>JBGLNR010000001.1:0-5973921 GCA_041320515.1 Planctomycetota bacterium
GCTGGAAAGCATCGTGAGCGCCCTGAGAGCCTACGTGCTCACGGGGTCACTACCACCCTTGCCCGGTCCGAACACTTCAGGCGCCTGAAGTCTTACGATACTTACAGGCGCTGTGACAGGGAGGTTCAGCACGGAGGCGTTCGCATGAAGGCACTGGGGGCGTTTGTCAGGGCAGCGCTGGTGTTCACCTTCTGCGCGATGGCGGTCCGCCTCTGCCCCGTGCAGGCGGCCGAGGCGCCTCCTACGCCCGCGGCCATTCCTCCAGGGCTGAGCCTCGCGCGCATCTTCAACCACCACATGGTCCTCCAGCGCGGCAGGCCCATCAAGGTCTGGGGCTGGGCGGATGAGGGCCAGCAGATCACGGTCACCTTTGCCGGTCAGACCAAGTCTGCTACGGCCGGCGCCGACCGGTCCTGGACGGTGCAGCTCGATCCCTTGGAGGCAAGCTTCGAGGGGCGCGACCTGACAGTGACCAGCTCGGGCGGTGTAAGCCTGAAGCTCAAGGACGTTCTCGTCGGCGAGGTCTGGCCCTGCGGCGGGCAGAGCAACATGTCGTTCCCGCTGTGGGTTCGTTCGGACGGGTTTGTGAAGGAGGATGCAAACAAGTTCCCCTTCCTGTGGCGTGACGCCCATGAGTTGGGGCCATGTCTCGGGCGACTTGGCGCTGGAACCGTGCCGCGTCCGCATCGAGGGCTGAACGCCGCTGAACTCAGTTCTGCGGTCTGGCGGCTGAGTGTGCGAACGCCCCGCTCACTGAGCGGCGCTGGCCCGGATCTCGGCGGCTGACCGTGTGTGGTCGTAGACGACCAGGCGGCGGATGGAGCCTGATAACATCCGCAGTGTGCCCTTCTCGGTGTTCCACGCAGTGCCCAGGTGCATGGGAAGGCCCGCACGGGTGTTCAGCGACACGCGCTCCTCAGTGGCCTGGAGCTTGCCATCGGCGTAGATGGCCACGGTGCCGAAGCGGCCGCCGCTGTAGACCAGGTCCCAGGCGACGTTGAAGCCATCGGTGCCGTTGGCGAAGGCCGAGGGCGCGTTGTAGCGGCCGTCGCCGCAGCCGAACTCGGCCCCGCCGTCGCCGTGCCAGTCCATGAACGTCTTCTTTGTCTGGAGGCTGGGGTTGTAGACCCATGCTTCGACGGTGAAGGGGTGGGCGCCCGCCAGGCCAGATGGTGTGGGGGCAGAGGAAGCCAGCAGGGCCGCCGTGCCGTCGAAGCTCACGGCTCGGCGGCCGGCGACGACGCCAGCCACGGGGCGGCGCTCGGGCTCTGGGTCGAGGCTGAAGCTGCCGCCGAGGGTGCCGGTGTTCCGCCATTCGGCCAGCTTGCCTTCGGGCAGCTTCGCGGCATCGAGGCACACGAGGAGCCTGCGGTCGTCGGGCTTCGCTCCGCGGCCGGTCGAGAGGAAGCCGGCCTCTTCCTCGCCCAGAGCGTAGCCGTAGAGACGGACGCCCGCGATGAGGCCGCGGAACTGGTCAATCTGGCCGCCGGAGCCTGTGGCCGAGCCGAGGGCGAGGCGCGCGGGTGGCGAGCCGGCCGTCCACGTAGATGCGGAAGGTCTTGCCCTGGCGGCCGGCATAGGTCCAGGCGATGTCGTGCCACGTTCGAGCATAGACCGCAGGGCGTTCGAAGGCGCATTCGGCGATGCCGGGGCTGCGGAAGGCGCCGGGGCGCTCGCCGTGGTCGAGGCCGAACTCCAGCGTGGGCTTGGGCCGCGCACCAATGCTCACGAGGACGCCGACGTTGTGCTGCCAGAGCCGTGGGTCGTACGCGCGGACGGCGAGCGTGAAGGGCTTGTCCCCAATGGCAACCGCGAAGGTCGAGCGAAGGTACTTGTCGCCCATGAACTCCGCGCCCTGGCGGCCATCTACGGTTCGCACCGTGGGCGCCAGCAGCCAGCCCAGCGTTCCGGGTGCGAACGAGCCGCCGGCGGAGCCGCGATTCGTCCACTTTTCCACGTGCCCATCGGCCAAATCGTCGGCACGCACGTCGAGCACGGGGCCGGGGCTGGGGAGCGCCTGGGGGGCGGGAACCAGGCGGGGGAGAGCCTTCGCGTTCTCGCGCACCTGCCCGTCGGTGAGTGCTCCGCTGTGGAGCCGCACCTGGGCAAGGGCGCCGTGGAACTGGTCGGTCCAGAGCCACCCATCCCAGCGAGCGCCGATGTGCAAGCGGCGGCAGTCGGCAGGCAGGACGCCTTTCTCGGACTTCCTGCCATCCACGAACACCACGGTCGACTGCCTGTCCTTCACGATGGCCAGGTGGTGCCAGCCACCTGGCGGGATGACGTTGGCGGGCACGCGGCAGTCGGCGGCCTCGAGCACCGTGCCCGCCGGATGAAGCGGGTCGGCGAGCACCCACGCCTCGATGGTGCCGACGGCCTTGCACGGGAAGTCCGAGACCATGCACTCCTTGCCCTGGAAGCGGATGGCCGACACGCCGTCGAGCACGCACGGCATCGGCGTACTGCCGCTCTGGCGCCAGACGTTGTTGGCGATCTTGCCGCCGAGCGTGCCGTGGTTCGCCCAGCTTCGCACCCACGGGCGGCCAAGGCTCGCAGGGTAGAGCGGGCGATGGTCGTAGACTGGACAGGTTTCGAGCCGGCTTGCTTCGAGGTTCACGAGCAGCCGCCCCGCGACGGCGAGGGGGTCGCGGGCGTAACAGCCTCGCTCCTTCTCATAATGGTCGGCCACCTGTCGAGGGTGCATGTCGTAGTCGTAGACCCGCACGTGGGCGATGGCGCCGCGGAAGCCATTTGCCGCCCGACCATCCCTCAGTTCCCCGCCCACGATCACCGGCACGCCCGAGGCCAAGTTGAGCCTGTGACGGCTCTGATGGACCGCCTTGCCGTCCACGTAGACGACGCAGTTGCCCGGTCCATCCTCCAGGCCGCCGCCAGCGAACACGAATGCGAGATG
Source organism: Planctomycetota bacterium (assembly GCA_041320515.1). GTDB lineage: Bacteria > Planctomycetota > PUPC01 > DSUN01 > DSUN01 > DSUN01. The sequence continues at coordinate 2,915 of JBGLNR010000001.1, forward strand.
GTGCCAGCCGCTGCGCGGCAGCGCGGCCGTCCACGGGGCATCACCGGCCTGCCCACACCGCAGACGGATGCGATGCGCGTCGTCGCCCCAGCTCACGAGCACCTGCTCGCCCTCGGTCTGCTCCTGGCAGGCCCACAGCTCGACCGACCACTCGTGGTTGCCTGCTATTTCGGGGCGGGTGCGACAGTCCCAGACCAGCACGTCGCTCCCTGAGAACCGCACGGCGGAGACGCCGCTCACGGTAGCCAGAGCCGGCTTGCCGATGGGCGTGAAGGTGCCAACGGTGCCCTTGTATTTCGACCAGCCCTGCTTGCCCCAGAACTCGACGCCGCCGAGATTCCGCCATTCGCGCACCGCGCCGTCGGGGTCGGCGACGACGCCCTCGGTCGCGTTGAGCTCGATGCGGCGGTCGCCCGACCAGTATTCGTTGAGGAGGAAGTAGAGGCGGGGATCGGTCTGCCGCAGGCGGTCGCGGGGATACACCTCATCGTCCGGATGGCCGTCGTTGATCCAGGTGTTGGCCGAGCAGGCGATGTACTCCCACATGTTGTTCGAGGCGTACGCGCCCAGGTACTTCAGCGACTTCATTCCGGCGAGCCACGTCTCGTACAGGCGGTGGTCAAAGTCGAGGTCGAGGTTCGACATGCCGTTCATGTGGAGTTGGTGTCCCATCTCGTGCATCAGCATGTTCGCCCCGCCGTAGAAGTTGGGGTCGAGCATCATGTTGCGTGTGGCGCCGTAGGTGTTGCGGACGAGCTCGGTCCAGCCGAGCTTGGTCCCGTTCTCCAGCGAGCCGGCCGTGTTGCTGACGGCGAGCTGATAGAGGAGGTCGGGGCGTTTCTCCAGCACCTTCAGGCAGGTGTGGCGGGCGCGGAGCATGGCAATGTCCGGCGTGTCGTCGGCCGCGATGATCGGGTGGCCGCTGCCCTCCATGAACTTCGTCACCCCGCCCGATTGCCGAACGCCCTTGGGATACGGCTCGACGACGGGGCCATCGTTCTCGGGCACCACAAAGTCCTCGGTTGTGAACGACCAGACGGGGCCGTTGGGCGCCACGCGCCAGTAGTAGGCCTTGCCATACTCGAGCGACTTGAATGTGAAGTGGGCATCCCTGTCGCGTCCGCCGCGGCGCATCGTGTGGCGGGCCTTGCCCTCCTCGACGGCGTGGCGGTCGGAGTCGAGGAAGACCTGTTGCTCCTTCGCGGAGGGGCTGGGCTTCCAGGTGAAGCAGGTCGTCTGCACGTTCACGCCCGTCGCACCATCGGCGGGACCGGGGTCCATCGGCTCGTTGTCAGGTGGCTTCTGCTCCTGCGGCTGAGGCGCGGCCTGGACGCCGCAGAGGCGCAGGACCGCGGCCGTGTCAATGGCCTGGTCGTAGACCTGGAGGGCGGCGATGGCGCCGGTGTAGAGGTAACGCGGCGTGGTCACCCAGTCCCAATGGCTCCCCCACGACGAGCCGAGGAAGAGATGGCGGCGCTCATCTCTCGGCAGAGCCTGGCCCGCCGCCCTGTCGGCCGCGGCGGCGCGGAAGCGGCCGGGGCCATCGGACCAGTAGACGTGTTCGTCATCGGCGACGACTTGGATGCGGAACACATATTCCGTGTCGGGCTTCAGGCCATCCACGACGACGGAGACCGGCCCCGACGCCTTCGCCTCGACCTCTCGGAGCAGGTTCCAGCGGTCCTTCTCCTTCGGGTAGATATTCGTCCAGTAGTGCCCGTCGCGCTGGCCGAGGAAGAACTTGACTCGGACCGGTCCCGGCTCGCGGAGGAGCAGGTCGCCATTGAGCCGGGCGCGGGTGGCGGCGATGTCGGTGGCGGGCAGGATGCGGATGAGGCGCTCGAAGACTTTGGATGCGGCGAGGCGGCCGTCGAGGTAGAGGCGCATCTCGCCGTCGCGTCCGCCGGTGAAAACGTGGGCCACGTGGTGCCAGGCGTTGGGCGCGCCCAGATCGTCGCTGGGGAAGCCCATCGTGCCCATCGGCCCGGCGTAGGCGCCCTGGATGAAGCTGTGGCGGCCGCGGCGTCCGAAGCGGATGTCAGCGCCATCATCCCCGCCCAGCGTATGCCACGAGAGAAATGTCTCGGCCTCGTCGGGCACGCCGGGGTTGTAGAGCCACGCGGCGACGGTGAATGCCCCCTCACCCCGCAGTGAGGCAGGAGCGAGGAAGTCGGCGACCATCGTGTTCAGGTCCATCGCCACGATGGCTTGACCGTAGTCGAAGGCCACGGCCCTGCGGCCGGCCATGTCCCTGACAACGGGGGGCGTGACGAGCGGGTGGAACGCGCCGCCGAGCGCCCCACGGTTCTCCCACCGCTTCAGCGGGCCGGCGTCCAGGCCATCGGCCGACAGGTCGACCAGGAGGTGCTTGCCTTCCTTCGTCGCGACCGAACCCGTCCCGGGGAGGACGCAGCGCTGGCGTTGGAGATAGGCCAGTTCGCGTCCCTCGAAGGCCCAGAGGTCCACCTTCCGTTCGGAGCCGTCCTCCAGGCGCAGCACGGCGGCGGGGCCGTCGAAGCGGACGAAGGTGGCCAGGGGATTCCTCTCGCCCTGGATCCGCCAGTCGCGCAGCACGGTTCCCGGGTCCTGGTCCGCCAGGGCGATGGAGGCGGCAAACACGCCGAGCGCGAGCAATCGGGGGATCATGGCTTCGTCGGCACTCCTGCCTTCGGCAGAGGACGGCGAATGCGCGGCCCCCAGCCGTCGGGCGTTCGATGGATGGCGATCAGCTCGTTCGCCGTGATGCGGATGACGAGGAAATCGCCCGGCGGCCTCTCCGGCCGGGCCGTCGAGCCGTCGGCGATGATCTGAATGCCTTTCCACTGGTAGACGGTCGCTGCGTGCGAGTGGCCGTGAACGAGGCAGGCGACGTTGTACGGCTTCACGGCTTCGAAGAATCGCTCCTGGGCATCAGGGCTCCACCAGCCCGACATGCCATCGGGCGGAACGCCGAAGTGCTGGAAGATGACCACGGGCCGGCCACTCGTCCCCACGTTCTTTGCCAAGTCCTGCTTCAGGAACGTCAGCGCGCCCTCGGGGCTGTGAGTCTGGGGGTTGACGCTGGCCACGTCGGCCGGGCCGTCGCCGCCGAAGAGATTGAGTTGGACGAGGTGCACGTGGTCCCAGTCCCACGAGTAGTGGAGGCCGTTCGCGGAAACCATTGCCAGCCCGGGCCTTTGGCGGTTGCGCTCGCGGATGCCGTCGCGCACGACGCTCTTGCCGGGCGGGCCGTCGTGGTTGCCGAAGCCCTCATATGCGGGGAAGACGAGGCGCCCCTTACCAACCAGGCCGAAGTCCGCGACGAACCGCTTCCAGACTTGGGGGGCGGTTCTCGGGTCTGCCCCGTTGTCCAGCAGGTCGCCGCAGAGGACGACGCCTCGCGGCGTGCGCACCACCCCAGCGCCGACGTCGTCGGGCAGCGGCGTCCCCGCCAGGGAGTTCATCATGTCGATCACCTGCTGGTTCAGCTCATCGCTGGCGCCGACGCCGTAGTGGCCGTCGGAACCGACGAAGAACGTCACGTCGTTCGGCACAGGTGCGTCCTCGACGCGGAAGCTCCACACGTCGCCCGGTGCCGAGGGCAGGTCGCCGTTACTCTCGTTCACGCGCCAGAAGTAGGTGCGGCCGAGTTCAAGCTGCTGAATGGGAAGCACGATGCTGGCCGCTTTGGGGGGCAGATCCCTGATCGCCGTGGCATCGGCAAGCTGCCGGTCGATGCCGAAGTAGACGGTCTGCGATGCCGCGTACCTGCCGGGTGTCCAGCGCAGTTCCCTGAGCGAGCGCTTCACTCCCGTCACGCGGTCGCGCGGCTGCGGGCCCGTGGCGGGGCCGGTGCTGACGGTGAAGGTCCAGACCGGGCTCCTCTCAAGCGGCTTGCCCGCGGCATCGAGCGGCTCGACTCGCCAGAAATAGGCCCGCCCCAAGACAAGCGGCCCCGATGGCATCTCGCCAGCCTGCGGGGCAGCCGCCCGCGCCAGGCGGGCATCGCACGCCTCGACCGCGGCCCGCTCGGGGCCGAAGTAGACGCGGCAGGCTCGGGTTTGAGCGTTCCCGTTCTCCCAGCGGAGCGTGGCTGAGCACTCCTCGACGATCGCCCCATTGGCAGGGGACGGGCCGAACGGCTCGAACCAGCCGCCCGCGTTGCGGACCTCGCGCTGCGAGAGCGCCCTGTCCCAGACCTGCACCCTGGCCACCGCTCCGCGGAAGCCGAAGCAAGCCTGGCTCTTTGGCGAGTCCCACGCAGTGCCGAGGTAGATCGGCTCGTTGGCCTTCGTCCTCAGCGTGATCGTCTTCTCGACGTTCAACACGCCGTCCACGTAGACGCGGAAGGCGCCCGGTTGGTATGAGTAGGCAATGTGGTGCCACGTTCCTGCCTCGGGCGGGCGGCTGCGCGCGAAACCGAAGTCGCCCGAGCCGTAGCTGCAGTACACCCCCTCGCGCCCGCCGCCATAGGCGAACTCGGCTGAGTCCCTGGGACGCGATGCCCACGAGACCAATACCTCCTTGCCGCCCAGCTTCGCGGTGTGCGCCCACACGGCAAGGGTGAAGGGATGGTTCCCCGTGATCTCGCCCGGAGCCTGGAACGACGAGCACAGCCACCGCCCCTCGGAGAAGACCACCGCTCTCCGGCCGGCGACCGTGGCGACGGTGGGGGCGCTGTCGCCGACGCACTCGAAGCGTCCTCCGAGCTTGCCCGGGTTGTCCCAGCTCCTCAACTCGCCCGGGATAAAAGCCGCGGCATCGAGGTCCACGATGGGCGAGAGTTCCGCTGTCGCACAGCCCGCGAGCAGGCCGAGCACGGCGAACGCCGGTGCCCACCAGCGACGGACGATACAGCCGTTGGTTCTCACGGTCATTTCTCCGCCTGTGGTGTCAGCTTCCTGTCCAGCGGGAACCGCCAGCCCCAGGTGCCGTCCCACTCATAGGTCTCCGTGCGATCAGGGTTGCGCGTGACCTTCGCGCCTTCCTTGCAGCGATACGCGGCGCGGAGGCGGTCGCCGGTGATCTGGATGACGAAGAAGCCGCTCGTGGTCTGGCCGTCGTTGACGAGCTGCCATTTCTTCGTCTCGCCCTCGGGCGCCCACTCGCGCAAGCCGGTGCCGCTGTGGCCGTAGAGGTAGAGGACGACGTTGTAGGCCTTGGCCGCGTCGTAGAAGTCCTTCCAGTCGGCCGGCACCCACCAGTCGGTATCCACGCCGCAATGGCACATGAGCACGACGGGGCGGCCGCTGTCGCCCACCTTGTCGGCCAGGTCCTTCTTGAGGAAGCTGAGCGCGCCCTGCGGGTCGTGCCACACGGGCGAGTAGCGGATGCCCTCACGCTGCTTGTCGGCCGGGTAGAGGCCCAGCATGACGAAGTGCAGGTCGTCCCAGTCCCACGAGTAGTGGAGGGCGTTCTCCGAGAGAGTCGAGATGAGTCCCTTGGCCGTCGTGGTTGCCCCAGGTCTCGAAGACGGGGAACTTGAGGACGCCGTCGGTGCCGTCGAGACCGAAGTCGGCCACGAATGCCTCGAACTGCTCGGCGGAGACGAGTTTGCCATTGATCAAGCGGTCGCCATCGTCAATGCAATCGCCGAGCATCAGCACGCCGCGCGGCGGCTGGATCGGGTCGCCCCCGAGCTTCTCGGGCCAGGTGCGCTTGGCGATGTCGTTGATCTCGAGGATGGTGAGGTGATCGCGCTCGTTCTGCGCCTTCCGTTCGGCCTCGCGGTAGTGGGGGTCGGAGGTCGAGATGAATGTGACGTTGCGCGGCGGCTTGTCGGCCGCCGTGGCCGCTGCTGGCCACAGTAGCGCCATGCCCACGAAGCTGGCCAGAGCCAACCGACGGGTCACGTTCACACTCGTCTCCTTTCAGCGTCCCAGGCTCTTGCGAGTTGCGAGGCCCCAGGTGCCGTCGAGTTTGCGCTCGGCCACCGCCATCTGGCCGTCGGCGATCTGGACCACAAAGAAGCCGGAGCGGACCGGTGTGTCAACCGCATCGGCGTCGCGAATGTGCGGGGCGTCGAAGATATCTATGCCGTTCCAGCGGTAGATGTCGGTCTCGTGGTCGTGGCCGTGGAAGATGCCCACGATGCTATGGTCCTTGATCGTGTCGTAGTAGATCTTCCGCCACTCGTCAGACCACCAGCGGAGGCTCTCGCGCTTGTCGAAGCCGAAGTGGTGGAGGAGGATGACGGGCTGCGGCTTGCCCTTGACGCGGGCCAGTTCCTCGCGGAGGAACCCCAGGCTGTCCTGCGGGTCGTAGGGGCGAATGGTGGTGCCGACGGAGATGTTCAGATTGATGAGGCGAATGCCTTCCCACTCCCACGCGTAGTGGACGCCGTTGGCCGAGCGAGCAGCGATGCCGGGGCGCGAGCGGTTGCGGGCGAGGATGCCCTTGCGGATGGGCAGGTCGGCGCCGCCATCGTGGTTCCCGAAGAGTTCATGGACTGGGAAGGCGAGCCGAGCCTCGCCCGTGAGACCAAAGTCCCGCACGAAGGCCTCCCACTGGTCTGCCCTGCCGTCGTTGGTGATGTCGCCGAGGTGGATCACCCCGCGCGGCGTGCGCACGATGCCCCCGCCGGCCTTCCCCGGCAACGGTGTGCCAGGCAAGAAGTTCATCTCGTCAATGAGCCGCTGCACGGTCGGCTCGACGCGCGGGTCGAGGCCGTAGTGGGTGTCGCTGACAACGAAGAAGGTCAGGTGCCCGGGGAGCGGCTCGTCCTCGACGCGGAAGGCCCACACCTCACCGCGCGCGGGTGGCAGTGCCCCATTGTCCTCGTCCACACGCCAGTAGTAGGTGTGGCCATACTCCAAAGGAGCAGGGAGCGGCAGACGGGTCGCCGACGCCGGCAGGGCCTTGGCAAGAAGGGCGTCGTCTCGGCCCACTGCGTCGAGGTCGGGGCCGAAGTAGACCGTCTGAGCGACGGCGTAGCGTCCCGGCTTCCAGGCCAGCTCGCGCGTGGCTCTTGGCACGCCCGCCACGCGGTTCCGCGGCTGGGGCGCCGTGGCGGGGCCGGGGCTGACCGTGAAGCTCCAGACGGGGCCGGCGTCGAGCCGTTTGCCTTCGGCGTCGAGTTGCTCGACTCTCCAGAAAGACGTCTTGCCAAGCGTCAGGTCGCCTGCGTCGCACTGGCCCGCCCCGTCTGCCCCCAGGCGAGCGAGCACGGCGCTGGCGGCCATCGCCTCGACGGCGGCGCGGTCGGCGGCGAGGTAGAGCCGCACGGAGCGGGCCTGCGGGTGGCCGTTGCTCCACCGCAGCGTGACGCGGCGCGCCTCGATCACCGCGTCATCCGCAGGTTCGGGGTCAAAGGGCGCGGTCGAGCCCATGTCGTTGCGAATCTCGCGGTGCGAGAGCGCGCGGCCCCAGATGCGCACGGTGGCCAGCGAGCCGCGGAAGCCGAAGGCGGGCTCCTTCTTGGCCGCGTCCCAGGCCGCGCCCAGCAGGATTGGCTCGCCGGGCTTGGGCGTGGGCTTGAGGGCGGCCTCGCTGTCGAGTTCGCCATCCACGTAGACACGCAGCCGTCCGTCTGCGTATGCGAACGCGATGTGATGCCACTGCGATGGGCGGGGCACTCGGCCGTAGGCAGCGTCCCGGTGCCAGCCGGCGAAGGCGCCCTCGCGGCTGCTCCTGCCGTAGCCGAACTCCGCGCAGTCGTTCGGTCGCGACGCCCACGAGACCATCACTTGCTTGCCCACGAGCCGCGTCGGGTAGACCCAGAGCGCGAGCGTGAAGGGCTTGCCGCCGGTGATCTCGAGTGGGGCCGGGAAGGTGGACCGCATCCATTCCTTCTCCGACATCGTGACAGCCTGTCGCCCGGCCACCGAGGCGACGACGGGGCGATCCCCGCCCGGCTTGAAGCTGCCCCCCATCCGTCCGTGGTTGGGCCACGATGGCAGTGAACCTACCTGGAGGGGTCTGGCATCGAGGTCCACCAGGGGTGGCTCACCCGCGTGCACTGATGCGGGGACGAACGAGATGAGCACGATGCTGAGGAGCCATATGGCACTTCTGCGCATGTCGGCTCGACTCCCGTCGATCATGTACCTCTGCTATCTCAGGCAGCCTGTGCCCGGCAAGAGGGCGACGTGTCACTGCGCCACCCCCTTGAGCGTGCTGAGTCCGAACACGCCGCCCGCCACCCTGCCGCTGGGGGCCGGCTGCAGGCGCACGGTCACGCTCTTCTTGCCGCGTGTCAGCTCGGGCGGGATGTGGTGTTCGACGAGGAACAGGCGGTTCGGCGCGTTGTGCTGAAGCGCCTGCGTGGCGATGCGCACGTCGTCCACGAGGATGTCGAAGACGCGGTCGCCCGCGTCGCTGCCCCAGCAGGTGACCGCCAGGACGTTCTCCTTGCGGGCATCCACCTTCATCCGATAGCTGAAGAAGCCGCCTTCTGAGGCGGAGCGCCACGGGCCGGCGCAGTGGACGCCCGTGGCCGAGGCGGCGCTCTCCAGCCCGTGGGTCTGCTCCGACGCGGCGTTGCCGACGGCCACGGAGTCCAGGATGCGCTGCTGCCTGGCTTGGAACGCGGCCACGGCACGCTCGTAGAGTCGGTGCCCCGGCGAGCCCTTGGCCGCGAAGCGCCAGTAGAAGCCGTAGGGTTCGTCAACGACCTCATGAATCGGGACGAACGTCATGTCCACGGGCTGGCCCACGGTGCGGAAGGTCAGTGGCTTGCCCGGCACGGGCTTGAGCCGGTCCGCGAGGCGCTTCGTGTCCCCCGTGAAGACCGGCTGGGGCCAGTCGGCGCGCAACGGCCATTCCTCGACCAGGCCGGCGAGGACCAGTGGGCCATACATCACCGCGCAAAGTGCGGGATCGTCGTTGATCGGGGCGAGATGAAGCGACATGGGGATCGCCATCTCGACCGTGTCGCCATCGCGCCAGACGCGGCGGATGGGCAGCCAACTGCCAGGTGTGGCCTTCGCTGCGCGGCTCCATGTGGCGCCGTTGAGCTTCACCTTCACGCCCTTCGCCGCCCACCAGGGAACGCGCACGACGAGCGTGAAGCGGGCCGCCTTGGCTACCGACACGGTCAGCTTCGTGGCTGCGACCGTTGGGTACTCGGTCTCCTGCGTCACGCGCACCGGCCCCGCAGGCGATTGCCAGGTGACAGCGGCAGGGGCGAACAGGTTGACGCATAGCTCGTCGCCGCTGTGATAGAAGATGTCCTGGGCCAGGCTGGCGTATTCCTGAATGCCGGTGCCATAACAGCAGGTGAACGTGGCCGTGGGCGTGCCGTGTTCCTTGCGCAGCCCGGCGCGGAAGGGCATGTAGTAGATGAACATCCCCGTCCCGGGGTGCTGGCTGACGAGGATGCCGTTGTAGAAGAGCCGCTCGATGTAGTCGGCGTAGCGCGGCTCCCCCGTCCACTTGAGCAGGTAGCGGGCGAGCTTCTCGGTGTTGTAGGACTTGCAGAATTCCTGGTTGTAGGCGCCCATGGTGTCGGCCAGGCGGTGGGGCGGTCCCCAGACTTCATCGAGGCTTGTGCCGCCCGTGGCGTAGCAGTGGGCGCTGGTCAGGATCTCCCAGAAGTTGTCCACCACGCGCCGCTCCTGCTCGTCACCCGTCAACTCGTAGTCGCGCGCCTGGCCGAGCACCTGGGGGATGTGGGTGTTCGCGTGGAGACCCGAGAGCATGTCCTTGCCCTCGGCCAGAGGGTCCACGAAGGCCCGCTTCACGAAGCGTCGCGCAAGGGCGAGGAAGCGCTTCTCACCGGTTGTGGCGTAGAGGTTGAGGAGCACCTCGTGCATGCCGCCGAACTCGCAGCGGAGCATCTGCTGCATCGCCGCGTCGTCCAGCTTGTCGCAGCGCCCCTTGAAGTAGTCGGCCAACCGCACCAACACGTCGAGCGCCTGCGCGTTGCCGGCGTGGACGTGCATCTCCCACAGGCCGAGCATGATCTTGTGGATCGTGTAGTACGGCGCCCAGACCCGCTCGAAGCGGTCCGCGCGGTCGAAGAACTCCTCAGGGAAGGCCGAAAGGTAGCCATTCCCGTGTGCTACCTGGCACTTGGCCAGCTCAGCCACGGTATAGTCGGCGTTGCGCCTCAGCTCGGCATCGCCCGTCTGGGCGATCACGCGCGCACAGGCCGAGAGGTAGTGGCCAATCGAGTGGCCCCGCAGTTCGCACTTCGGGTCCTCCCAGCCGCCGTATGGCTCATCAGGCGTCGCGAGGCCCGCCGTCTTGCGGAACGTCCAGAGGTAGCGGTCCGGCGAGAGAGAATGCAGGTAGCGGACGTTCGTCTCGAACGCCCGCCGAAGCGGCCCAGGAAGCAACGCGACCTCGTCCCATCGGAAAGACCGAAGCTTGGCGGGCACTCTGTTGCGGACCGGCCTACGTTTCTGCGCCATGTTTCCTCCTGTGTAGCACTCGTTGGAGCGGCCGCGACCGCCCATGAGCTTAGCGCGACCGCCCCTTGCCATACAAGCCCTTCTCCGGCATGATAATAGGGTAGATTTGGACTCACGGAAAGGCATGCGTCCGATGGCTCTTCGCAGTCGAGCGCCCCGACGCAGGGTGATGCTGGCCACGGTGTGGCTCGAGTACGCCCACCTCTGGGGCATCGCCCGATACGCCCACGAGGCCAACTGGATTCTCGATTCCGTCACGCCGGAGGAACCCCAGCGACTCGTGGCCTGGCGGGGCGACGGAATCATCTGCCAACTGCACCCCAGCTCCCGCCGATTCGTCGAGCTGGTTCGCCGCCTCGACGTGCCCAAGGTGGAGATGGCCGACTACGTGCCCGACATGGATGTTCTGCGCGTGATGCCCGATTACGACGCCTGCGGCCGCCGAGCCGCCGAGCATTTCCTGAGCCGGGGCTTCCAGCACTTCGCCGTCGCCCACCCCTGGCAAGCGTACGCTCCGCCCCGCGGGTTCCTGGAGCCCATCGCCCAGGCAGGCCATCGCGTCACCACGCTTGCCTGGGCAGAGCGCTCCGTGCGGCGGGCCGGCTACGGGCCTATGGACCGCCGCCGCTGGCTGGCCGACCGGCTTCTCGAGTTGCCGAAGCCGTTGGCCGTGCTCGTCCCCGACCACACGCTGGCCGTCGAGCTGCTGGACAGCTGCTCGGACGCCGGCCTGCTGGTGCCTGACCACGTGGCTGTGGCGACGTTCGGCGACGACGACCTGATGTGTGGGCTGGCGCCCGTGCCTCTGTCGAGTGTTGCTCCGAACTACGAGCAACAGGCGCATGAGGCGGCGCGGCTGCTCGACGGCCTGATGCGGGGGGACGCGCCGGCGGAGCAGGTGGTGCGAATCCCCCCGAGGCCCCTGGTCGTGCGGCAGAGCAGCGACGCGACGGCGGTCGCGCACCCCGGCGTGGCGCGGGCCGTGCGCTTCCCTCGTGGCAACCTGCACCGCAAGGCGCTTTGGGTGCCCGAGGTGGCCACGGCGGTCGGAATGTCGCGCCGCGGCCTCGACCGGGCATTCCGCCAGCACCTGGGCCGGTCCGTGGCGGCGGAGATCCGCCGCCTCAGGCTGGAGGAAGCCATCGAACTCCTGCGTACGACGAAGCTCCCCGTGGGCGATGTGGCGGACGCCTGCGGTTACGGAGATGCCAAGCAGCTTCGTCGCGCACTTCGTGCCATCACCGGACAGACACCGAGACACTACAGGCGGAATCCCGCGGAATCCGGGACATTGCTCCCCCTTCAGTGCCAGCATATCACGTGACCCTGGCCCGGGAAGACGAGCGCGTCCACGGCCATCGAGACGCCCACTCCCGCAAACCACCCCACCATCGCGCCCAGGAAGAAGGGCTTGGCCCGCCGGAGCGCCGCCGCGCCTCCGACCCGCAGGACGACGACCTTGCACAGCCAACCTGCGAGGAATGGGAGGAAGCACCATCGGACTTTGAGGATCATGCCCACGACCAGCCCGAGCGGGTGGAGTGGCCACCAGCAGACCCGATGGTGGAGGGCCGTCAGCGCGAGCATGAGTGAGCCGCCGGCGCCCGCGCAGAGGAGCTTGGCCGACTCGACTCCTGGCTCCGAGCGGATGGCCCGCGTGACGTAGTCGTAGGGAATCCATGGCGCGCTGTTGAACAGCCAGGTGCCCGTCGTAAACGCACCGTGCTGATAGCCGAGCCAGATCGTGAACGGGACTGTCACGGCGAAGCCGATGGCCACGGCGAGGGCCATGGCGGGGAACACGCGGCGGCTCTCCACGCGCATCGAGTGGCTCACCCGGGCCGCATTGGCCGCCGCGGGCATCAGGTCATTGATGGGGTCCGCGATCCAGCCCATCGTGAGGCCCACCGCCGTGAGTTGCTGCGGCCCCATCGCCGCGTTGCCCAGCAGCGTCACCGTGGCTGATTGCGGGGTGAGCGGTGGCAGGATGAACACCAACCCCCCCTCGACCACCATCCGCGACAGAGCGATGAACCCCACAAACGCCGCGCCCAGGAACAGCAGAGCCGTCCCCGGCCGCATCCCCAGCCGCCAGAGCCAGAGGGTCATGAAGCACCCCGCGAAGGCCAAGCCCCCGACGGCCATCCTGGCCGAGAGCATCTCCTGGCGATCATCCAGGCAGGGATCGGCTGGCCGAATGGCCTTGCGCAGCACGGCCGCCAGGTGTCGCCGCGCCACCCACAGGTTCACGCTCACCATCACCAGCATGGCCCCATAGCTCTGCCACGCCAGGGCCGGCCGCGAGGCGTCGAAGCACGGCACGCTCAGCGAGTTCCGGATCGAGAAGCCCAGCCGGTTCAGCACGCCCTCCTCGACGATGCCGAGCACGATGAACACCCAGAAGCTGAACGTGAGCCGTGCGTTGAGGAAGAACGCAATGCACAGCATCGGCCAGTGGAGCACGAGAGGAACGCCGGGGAAGTCGCGCGCCACCGTAACATATGGCAACTCGCTCGGGATTGATGGCCAGTTCTCGGTGAAGTACCCGGCGATGTTCCACGCGAGCGTGCCGAACGCGAGCAGGAAGCCGACCCAGAAGGCCCGCGTACGGGCGAAGCGGAGGCGGGGCTCCGCCGGGTCGTGGCCCCGGATCAAGGCCGAGGCCATCTCGGCCAGGGGATAGGCCAGGCGCTCGTTGTCCATCCACTGCCGCCGCAGAATGGCGATGGTGCAGAAGCCCGCGAACCACGCGGCGCCCAGGAACGCCGCCCACCATGACGTGGGCATCAGCCATGCGGCCCAGGGCACCGCCTCGCCCGCGGGGAGCCCCTCGTAGAACCATCGGAGCGGCTGCCCCGCGTCTATCACCGCCCAGCGCGGCAGGTGAGGGAAGATCACCTCGGCCCAGCGGTTCTCCGCGCTGGCCAGGTAGTGCGGCGCGCTGATGAAGCTGAGCAGCTTCCCCACCGTGCCGTGGGTGGGCATGGTGCCTGCCACGGCGGCCATGATGAAGACCACGGCAAGTTCGCCCTCGCTCAGCGCTAGCGGCCTGCGAACGTGGCGAAGGAGGGCGTTGACGCCAAGAAGTACGACGAAGAAGGCGATGCCCAGCCCAATGGGGAAGTAGCTCGTGTCGAGGAACTGGCTGTTCATCACCAGCCCGGCGTACGGCGCAGCCAGGTTCAGCACGACCGACAGGATCAACCCAGTTGCCAGTGCCCGAACGCTCACAGTGCTTCCCGTCCCCGTCGTTCAGAATCGGATCAAATCACTGCCGGCAGATGCAGACCCCCGACCGGGCTTCTCGCGCGGGCAACCGGGCCTCAAGCTCGCCACCGGGAGAGGGGGCCAAGGTGGCGAGGCACTGGCCGTTGAGCAGAACCCTGTAAGTGCCGTCGGGCAACCCCGAGACGTGGACTGCCGTCGCATGCTCGGTTGTCCCACAGCTCTCCAGTTCGAAGCGAATAGACGACAGGCTGTCATCGAAGCAAATCGGCGCGTCGGCGGCAAAGTGACCGCGGCTGAGCAACAGATGCAGCCGGCGGCCGGGCCGCACGACGTGAAACCGCCGGCGAACGCCGTCCTTGGGCCAAACGGCCATCTCGCCGCCCCGGTGCTCCCATGTGCCGCCGTAGGCAATGGGGCCGAAGAGCGGATCCTCCGCGTAGATGGCGGCCGCCGCGCGCAGCGCGCCGCTGAAGCCCAGGTCAATCTCGCATCCGTAGTACCACGAGCCGCGGTGATGCGGTTGGCCGAGCCACGTGGTTCCGTAGGGGGGCGGCTCGAAGCCGCCGCCCGCGCCGCCGTCGTTCTCGGGGCCGGGGAACCAGTAGCCATAGTTGGATTCCGGTGTCCCCGTGTTCATCAGCGCCCACGAACTGAGGATCGAGGCGTAGCCCAGGCGCAGATAGGGGAAGGGGTCCTCGGCCCAGTGGAGAGCGTAGTCCAGAATGGCCCAGCCGCCCATCTGCGACATGTAGCTGAGGGTGTAGTGACCGTTGCCGCAGCCACGGATGTCGCTGCCGTAGAGGTAGAAGGCCGTCTCAAGCCAGCCCCGGCAGCCGACATTCAACTGGATCTGGCGGTGGAGGAAGGTCATCGCCTCTTCTCGGCTCACCCCGAGATCGCTCTCTGTCAGATGCCGCAGCGCATAGCTGGCGAAGGCATGGGTGGACTCAAAGCCCGTCGTGTCGAAGGGATACTCGGAACCGAAGAGATTGGTCTGCCCGCTGACGAACTGCCGGACCTTGGTCTCCCAGTGCTTCCGCAATTCACGGGCATGGTCGGGTCTGCCAGCCACATCGAGTTCCTCGATGAGGTCCTCGATCACCAGCTCGTTGTAGGTGCCCGTCTTGTATGGAGACCAGTTCTTGAGCTGGGGAGGATAGGTGAAGTAGGCGAGCGCGGTCCCATACGCCCGTTGAAGGTACTCCTCAGCGGTCAGCGCCTTGCACAGGTCTGGGCAGTCGCACGCGATGCGGTACATGCTGAGGTAGAGCAGGATCACGTGGGGATAGTCGTAGATGCGCCACAGGTGGAGCTTGCCGGCGGGGCCGTCGTCAGAGCTCTCGCGGTTGCTTTTCCAGTCGAGGATGCCGTAGATGCCGTAGGGATAGCTCTCTTGGTCCGTGCGCTGGAGCCCGCCCCACACGAATCGCGTGATGTAGCGCTCCAACCCCTCGATCTCCATGGCGTCCGGGTACTCGATGTTCTTCGCCGCGACGAACGGCGCCTTGCACAGGCCGGGGTCGTCGCAGGTGATCATATAGCGCCGGTCTGGGGGTATCTCATCGAGGTTGTCGGGGCTGAGCAGGACGCGGTCCTGCATGTTCCAGTCGGAGATGAGGCCGTCGTACCACTTCGCCGGGTCGCGATGCTGCTGGCGCTCGACGAGGAAACGGGCGCGTTTTCTGATGAGGGTCTCGACCGGCTCGGTGACGAAGAACTCCAGCGCCATGTAGCGTCCGTCGTCGCAGCGGACCGTCAGCAGGTTCTCACCGAGGCGCCGGAAGGCCACTTCATATAGGTGCGTGTTGCTCTGAGGCGAGTGTAGGGGCCGCACCTCAGTCTGGTCGGGGTGCTCGGCGGCAACGGAGAGAAGGGCGTTTCGCGTGCGGACGGCCACCCGCGCGGGAAGCCCGACGGGAACTGTCATGCCGGGCACGACCTGGACATCGAAGAGACCCTGCTGATAGAGAATCGCCCGTACGCCATCGTAGTCGCGCGCCCACGAGAGCTTGAAGCCATAGGTGTGTTGGCCGCCTGGGGCAACGGAGAGACTCGTGTGGGGCAGGCGCCAACGCGTGCCCTTCTCTGCAAGAATGGCCTTCCTTCCCGCGGAGTGGACGTAAGCGTTGTAGCCTCGCCCTTCAACGTCGTAATACTCCAGGCTCGTGTTGGGGAAGGGCGTCATGACAAGGTAGGGGCCGAGCGCGTTGCAGCGCATCCAGAACAGGAACGAGCCGTGGCCGCAGATGAGCGAGTGGCGGATGACCCGCTGGTTGTAAGTGACCTCGCGGTCCCACACGTAGGCTGAGTTCATCGGGCACGGGAAGGCTAGGTCGCCGACTTCGAGGGGAACAGAGCCTGAGTTGCCCAGGCGGATCGTCCACAGAAGGGCCTTTCCTTCGAGTGCGAACTCGGTGGACAGGCTGAGGCCCTTGCCCTGCGCCAGTTCGGGAATCCAGATCGTGCGGTGAGCGCGACCATCAGCAGTGGCGTGGAACAGGTGCATTGCGGCCAGGTCGGCCGTCGCTATGGGTTGCCAGTGTCCTCCAACGGAACGGTGGCGAACGGTGAGGTCGCCGAACCGCGCTCCGTCGAGAATGTAGTCGGTGTCGAAGGCGTCGTGGGCGCGGCGCAGGCTCACCACGGCGCCTGCCTCGAGAGCCAATTCGAAGGCATTGGAGCACAGTCGGGTCTGTGTATGGGACAGGCTTGCGGCGGCTTTGGGCATCGGCTTGGCTCCCCGAGGGAGACGGGACTCAGTCGTGCGTCCACGAGGCAATACGGCGGAGAAGCGCGCGGGCGTCGTCTTCGCTCGCGGCGTAGGTGCTGATGAAGAGACCCCGCGACGACAGCTCCGCCAGGATGGCCTCGACCTCGTCCGGCTCCGCGCAGGGGAGGATTAGGCACTTGCCCGCGGCCTGGATGCGTTTGAGGTGCGGCAACCACCGCGGGCTCGATGTCAGGGGCTGGCCAGCTCCTGGCGTCCACTGGATGGCCTTGAGCTCCGGCAACTCCAGCAAGGCATCGAGGTGCTTCACCGCATCCGGCCCGTCCCAGTGGTAGACGGGGTATTCGTTGACGCTCATGTAGCCCACAAGCTCGGGCACGATAAACTCGCGGAACATCGCCGGCGACAGGATGGCGGAGAAGTCGCACGACATCTGGTAGTGGGGGCCGGGCGCCCACGTCTGCATCCAGGGGATGCAGCAGCCGCCGTCGTTGCACGTCTGAGCGATGTGCCACAGCTCCGTATGGACGCGGCACCATGTCCGCACGAGGGCGTTGATGCCGCGCTGCACCGCATTAGGCGCGTCGAGCATGTCGTACAGCAAGTCCTGCATCCCGCGCAGGAGCGACGGGTCATCCGTGGCCGAGCCGATCTCGGGGAGGCCGACCAGGTAGCGTCCGCGGCACTCGCTCGCGTAGTAACGCGTTACGTCGAATGTCTCCCTGTAGAGCGGCGCGGCCTCGATGGGCGTATCCCATTGGCAGAGGCGGATGTCGCGGATGGCGGGGTGGAACCAGACGGTCTCTGGCGTGAACTCCACGCGCGCCCCATAGAAAGCCGCCATGACCGAGGCCCCGAGACACATGGTGGTGGCTGGGTATGCCTCGCCTCCATAGAAGGTGCGCTCCATGCCCGCGAGCATCTGCTCGAGATTGGCCTCGGGGTCCACCCAGGCGCGCACGAGTTCCTCTTGGGTCGCCGGCTGGGGCACGGCTGGAGCCGGCGGCGCGCCCTTCCGCCGCGCACGGACAGCAACGCAGCACCGATCCACGAGTTCACGTTGCCAGAATGCGAGGAATCGCTCTCGGGACTTGTCCCAGTTGCCCCTGAACTCCGAGGATACCATCCTCACACCTTGCATGTCAGCTTGCCCATCGTCTACGGGGCGGGTCGCGATGGTCAGGGGCGCCCACAGCGATGGCAGTTGGTTCGTCCGGCGGTCTCGACCTCCCTCCTGAGCAGCGGCCCAGGAAGCCCTTGCCATTCCCTTGAGCCTAACACATCCGGGGCTTGCCATACAAGCCATCTTCAGGCACAATTACAGGACGGAACTGGGCACTACGAAGGGCTGCCGTCCCGTGGCGCTCTGGAGTCTGGAATGAGCATGATCAGGCCGCGTTGCAGGGGCACATCCGCGACGCTGAGATGAAGTGCTATGGTCACAGGGCATGTGCTCCTCCCGCTCACCGCCGTGCTCCTTGGTCCGCTGGCCGCATTGCCTGCTGCTGACAAGTCGCCCATGCCGCTGTTCCAGTACCGCGTGTTGCTGAGTTCATTCCGCAAGGCGCCGGCCAACACTCCCGAGCGCGTGGCGGCCGACCTGAAGGTGGTTGTGCCCGATGACATCCGGGTGTGGGCGGCCATCAGCCTGGTGCTGTCAGCCGCCGGTTACAACTGCCTCAATGGCGACACACCGCTCGAGTTCGCCCAACGCTTCGACCAGCAAGGCTATCGCTTCTTCATCGAGATCGCCGATCCCGGTATTCCCGATCCGCCGAGTCGCCGCAGTGTTCTGCGACCAGAGGAAATTCGCGCCATCTTCGCGGCCTGCCCCAACTGCATCGGCGTGGAGACGGGGGAGACGTTCTGGGCGTTCACGGGTGGCGACAATCCGAAGACTGATCAGTGGCTGCTCGATGTCCTCGCCGTTTGTGCAGAGAGCCGACGCTGGTTCCTCCTCGGCGAGGGCACCTGGCACAAGGGGCACTGGACGCGGTTCTTCTTCAAGCACTACGACGCGCTGCGGGCGAACCAGCTCGGCCAGTGGCTCGTGCCCATGCACAAGAACACGAAACCGTGGGCGACACTCCAGAACGTCAGCGCGCTGCAAGGCGCTTGGATGACGGGGCTGGTCGGCAACTACGGGATGTGGAACGACCAATGGGCGTGGTGCTACTCGTCGTTCGGCAACGCCAACGAGTTCCCGCCCTACAGCAAGGCCGATCACAACGAGCGGAAGATTCCCTACACCTACTTCCTGCGTCAATGGCTGTGGGCCATCTCGCAGGGAGCCACGTTCTGCTCCACGGAAGACCCGCTGTCGTTCACACGCGAAGGGAAGGCCAACTCCACCTTCGCCAAGTATCTGCACCCCTTCATCAAAGGCATCGGCGAGCATCGCATCACCCCGTCGCGGGAGGCCGTGCTGAGCAAGACGAAGGCCATTGTGGACCCGTTCGGCACCTATGCGACATCGAAGGGGCCGTGGATCTACGACCCGCTCACCGTCTTCTTCACCTGGCTCGACGAGCCGACGGCGTTCGCCCCGAAGTCCTACGACCCCTTCACCGTGCTCTTCCGCAACACCTACGGCTTCTCGCCCGAGTACAGTGGCACCGCGGCGGCGGGGCGGATGTTCCCGCGCGAGCCGTCGCTGCCTGACCGCCTCACCCGCGAGACTCTGCCCAATACGGCCCGGTACTACTGCCTGCCTATCCTGCCGCACCCTTCGGCCCAGGCGCCGCCCGGGGTGCAGAGGGTCAAGCTGGCCGACATCCGCACCGACGCCGCCGTGAAGGCCGCCTTCGACGCCCTTTACCCCGCCGATCCTAACGGGAACGCTGCCTATGCCGTCGAGGTGGATGACAGCTTCTTCGTCATCAACGGCAACGAGAACCGCGACGTGGACCAGCTCTTCAAGCTTCCCCTCGGCGATGGCGCCGTGCAGTGCATGGAAGGCGACTTGCCCTTCCAGAACCTCATCTTCGGCAAGCGCGAGGGCAGGGACCGATTCTGGTTCCAGACGAACGGCTACCACGGCGACGGCACGACGCCCGGCCAGCGATACCTTTGCACCCCGAAGCCCACTGTCATCACGTTCACGTGCAGCCGAAGCCCGGCCATCCAGGTCGAGGATGACAAGGCGAGCCGCCTGACGGTCCTCAAGCCGTGGGATGAGCGAACGCGAGCTGTGACCCTCCGCTTCGACCACGCCGAGGGCGCGGTGAGTTTCACCATCGGTGCAGCGCCGACCCCAGAGGAGCACAGCATCGCTTCGCCCGATGGCCGCATTCGAGTGGGGTTCGCGCTCGACAGCGGCAGGCCGCGATGGCATGCGACGCTTGACGACCAGCCGTTGATCCTGCCAGGCTCACTGGGGCTGGAGTTGGCCGGCGATACGTTCCGCGAGCCATTCCTTCTCGAGCGGGCAGAGCGCTCGACAGGAGACACGACATGGCGGCCGGCGTGGGGCGACAGGAGCGAGGTGCGGGACCGCTACAACGAGGCATTGCTCACGCTTCGCGAGTCAGCCGGACAGGGCCGCCGGTTCCAGGTCGCGTTGCGCGCCTACGATGAGGGCGTCGCGTGCAGATACATCGTGCCGGCGCAACCTGGGTCCAGCCGCGTCACGATCAAGCGGCGGCTGACCGAATACTGCTTCGGCAGCGACCGCCCCATCTATCAGAACCGCAACTACGAGTACGGCACGGCCACCATCGCCATCATGTCGAAGAGCGAGGGCGCGGTGACAGTAGATGCCGGCGGCGGGCGGTTCGTCGCCCTCACCGATGCCGACCGCGGCAACTTCGCGCAGGTGGCGTGGGAGCGGAGCAAGGCGAAGGTGGGCACCCTCGTCGGCACGTTGCGGTCCCCGGCCGAGGGCGCGCTGCCGTTCCACACCTCCTGGGAGGTGATGATCGTCGGTCAGAGCGCTGCGGAGCTCTACCAGAACCGCCACATCGTCGAGAACGTGAACGCCCCGTGCGCCATCGCCGACACCTCGTGGATGCGCCCCGGCCAAGCCATCTCGCAGATCCGCAACGTGCGAATGGTGACCGCCGAGATCAAGTCGCTCATGGACTCCGCCTCGAAGCACAAGATCGAGTACGTCGAGATTGACCATTCCTGGTGCGGCGCCGAGACGAAGTGGACAGCGGACAAAATCGCTTTATTCGAGAAGAGCAAGCCGCCGTTCTGGGACGACAAGCCCGAGTGGCGGGACAACGTTGGCGGGAACCCGATGGGGGCCGCGAAGGGATGGGTGCCGTTCCGTCCAAAGGCCGACTCGGGCGGCAACTACGTGGACCTGGATGTGGCTGACGTGGCGGCGTATGGCAACCGCCTCTCGCCCAAGGTGGGGCTGTGCCTCTACGTCCGCGCCGCGGTCATCAGGGAGTTCGGGGGCGAGCACCCGGCCGACGCTGTGTTCGCCACCTACGAGCGTTGGGGCGTGGCCGGCGTCAAGCTGGGCTTCGTGCCGTGCGGCTCGCAGGAGAGCGAGCGCGCGGTGGCCGACGTGGTACGCAAGGCGGCCGCTCACCGCCTCATCGTCAACATCCACGATGGCTACTTCCCCAGCGGCCTGTCGCGGACGTATCCGAACCTGATGAATGTCGAGGGCGTGGCGGGCGAGGAGTCCGAGCACTCCATCCCGCCCGCAGTCAAGAGTCTGCACGACGTCATGCTGCCCTTCACCCGCTGCCTGATGGGGCCGGTGGACTACACGCCGGAGATGTTCAAGCCCAGCAAGACCCACGCGCACCAGGTGGCGATGCTGGCCGTTTACAATGGCCGCCCGACGATGCGCCGCGGAATGAAGGAGTGGTCGCCCGGTGGCGCGGGCGGCGGGGAAATCGAGTTCGTCGAGAAGCTGCCCGGCCTGTTCGACGAGATGAGGGTCTTCACCGAGCTGGGCAAGTACGTCACGGTCGCGCGGCGGAGAGGCGCCGTGTGGTTCGTCGCCAGCATGTCGGATGGGCACGCACGGTCCTATGGCCTGCGGCTGGACTTCCTCCGGCCCGGCGCAGCGTACCAGGCGAGCATCTACGCCGACACGCCGGGCAAACTCCAGACGACACACTCCAGCCTTGCGGTGACGTCGGAATCGGTCGTGCCCATTGTCATGGAACCCAACGGCGGGCACCTGATGATCCTCATGCCAACCGGGCAGTGAGAAGGGAACGGTCGTGGACCACGGGACGCTCTGGATTGTCGCTCCCATGTTGTTGGTCTTGCTTTCTGCGCAAGGCGCCGCTCAGGTTCCCGAACGGGGTGTCCTCAGTATGGTGCCGGCGAAGCGTTGGGAGGACGCGTTCGTCACCGGCAATGGGCGGCACGGCGCGCGGATCTTCGGCGAGCCGGGCAACGAGACCGTCGTGGCCAACCACTGCCGACTCTTCCTGCCGCTCGGCAACCGCGAGATCGTGCCCGACCTTGCCGCTCACGTTCCCGAACTGCGTCGCATCATCCGCGAAAGGGACTATGGCGAGGCCATGCGCTTCTTCCTCGGTAAGGCCAAGGAACAGGGCTACCCCGGCCTGATCCCCACCGATCCGTACCATCCCGGCCTCTTCATCAACATCGTCCAGCCTGCCGAAGGCGCCATTGCCGACTACCGGCGCACGGAGGACTTCGCCACCGGCGAGGTCGAGGTCCGCTGGCGCGACCAGCGGGGCGAGTTCCGACGCCGCCTCTTCGTCTCGCGTTCCGACAATCTCATTGCACTCTCGATCACCGGCCCCGCGCCGTGCGAACTGCGGTTCCCTGCCATTGACCACAAGCTCATCGAGTCGCAGCAGCAGACGGCCTCGGACCTGGTCACCTATCACAACACCTACGTCAAGGGCAGAGGCGGCTACGACGCCGTCGTGCGCATTGTCCGCAAGGACGAAGGCCGCGATGTGCTGGCGCTGATCCGGATCACCCCGTGGAAAACGCCGCTGCCGAAGGAACACAGCGAGGCGTGGGCCTACTCCGCGGACAACCCCGACTTCAGAATGCCCGGCGCCTTCAGGCCCGCGCCCGCAGGGGCCGAAGGCTCCGTTGTCGCCTACCGCAATAGCGCCGACGCGGCGGCGTTGCTGCCGCAGTTGAAGGAATCGCTCGCCGGCATGCGCGCCGATTACGACGCGCTGTTCGCGCCGCACGCGAAGGCGCACGGCGCGCTCTTCAACCGGGTCACGCTCGACCTCGGCGGCGCCGACCGCGCCCGGACGGTCGAAGAGCTGCTCGACCGGGCGAAGGCTGAGAAGACGCTGCCGACGGCGTTGGCGGAGAAGATGTACGATGCAGGGCGGTACATGTTCATCTGTTCGGCGGGCGAACTGCTGCCGAACCTGCAAGGCATCTGGAACGGCTCGTGGAAGCCGGCATGGTCAGGGGACTTCACGCTCGATACGAACGCCCAGGCCGCGCTGGCCAGCGCGTGCAGCGCCAACCTGCCAGAGTTGATGGAGGGGTACTTCCGGCTGATGGAGAGCTTCTACCCCGAGTGGCGACTCAACGCGAAGCGGATCTACGGCTGCCGAGGCGTCTTCACCAATGCTCGCGCATCGAACACCGCGCTCCAGCTTCACTGGGGCACTTGGGAGGGAGTGTTCTGGACGGCCGGCTGCGGTTGGCTCGCCAGCTTCTTCACCGACCATGCCGACTACACCGGCGACCGCGAGTTCCTCGCCAAGCGTTGCGTGCCCCTGCTCAAGGAAGTGGTGGCGTTCTACGAGGACTTCCTCACCGAGACTGACAAGGACGGCCACGTTGTCTTCATCCCATCGTACAACCCCGAAACCGGCTGCGGCCGCAGCGCGACGATGGACATCGCGGTGGCCCGCGAGATGCTGCTGAAGCTCATCACCGCCTGCCGCGAGTTGAACATCGAGCGGGACAGCATCGCGAAGTGGCAGGCGCTGCTCGACAAGCTCCCGCCGTACCCGCTCACCGCCCAGGGGGAACTCGCCGAGTGGCCAGACGGGCGTCTCGTGCCAAAGCACAGGCACCATTCGCAGCTCTACCCATGCTTCCAGAGCTTCGACCCGATCTTCGAGACGGACGCCGGCCTTCGCAAGGCCGCGCAGGCAAGCGTCCGCGCCAAGGTCGCCGGCAGCGACGGCGGCGGCGAGCAGTCGTCGTTCGGCCGCATTCAGTGCGGCGCGGCCGCCGCCTACCTGGGAATGGCCGAGGAGGCGTATGGCCGCCTGAAGGTGATGGCCGTCAAGCGCTCGATGAACCCGAGCCTCATCACGTCCCACGAGCCGAACGGTGGTATCTTCAACACCGACGGCAACGGCGGTATTCCGCAGATCGTCAACACAATGCTGGTCTTCAGCCGCCCTGGCCGCCTCGACCTGCTGCCCGCATTGCCGGCGGAATGGCCGGTCGGCGAGATTCGTGGCATCCTCGGTCGCGGTCAGATCACGATTGACCGGCTGGCCTGGGACAAGCCGGCGGGAACGGTCCAGCTCACGCTACGATCGGCGGCGGCGCAAACCGTCACGCTCCGCCTCGGCGGGAAGAGTCAGCAACTGCCGCTATCAAAGGACAAGCCCGTGGAGGTCGCCCTGACATGGTAAATCTGCGCCTTGCCTTTGCGCCACTCATGTCTCTGGCAGCGTTGTTTGCTGCCCAGCCGACGCCCGCGGCGGAGTCCTCCATCACCATTGCCGTGACCGGCGACATCAAGCAGTGGCCGATCACCAAAGCTGTATCGGACATCATCCTGGCCGATGCCTCAGTGAGAGCGGTACTTCTTGTCGGCGACACAATGAACACCTCGGGGGCAACGCTGGAGAAATGCAAGGCCGTCTACACGGGCACGTACGACCGACTCGTGGACCGCATTTACCCTTGTCCCGGCAACCACGACGTGAACAAGGAACTGGATTCCCCGTACACCGCGTACATTGCCTTCTGGAAAGAGAGGGCGCATGCGCCCGAGCTGTACTACTCGTTTGACCTCGGCGGATGGCACTTTATCAGCCTGGACAGCATGACCTTCCTGTATGGCAAGGACGACGCTGCGAACGCGAAACAGCTCGAGTGGCTCAAGAAGGACCTGGCCGCACATCCGGGCGTCCCGGTGGTCGCTTTCTGGCATGTCCCCGCGTACTCCTCGGCCAGACATGGCGGCAATGATGAGCTGAAGAAGCACTTCTGCAGGACGATCTACGCGCATGGCCCGGCCCTGGTCTTCTCCGGACACACGCACGTCTACGAACGCTTCGGTCCTGTGGGTCCGGACGGTGAGCAGGCTCCGCCGGAGCGCGGGCTGCACCACTTCGTGATCAGCCCAGGAGGCTCGAAGCGTGGAAAGGGGCAGAAGGAGGACGCCAAGCCCCCGCTCCCCGTGGTGTTCCACGGCGATGCGCAGCATGTCGGCTTCTTCACGCTCTCCCCCGATGGCGGCTATCGGTTCGCCATCAAGGCCATTGATGAGAGCGGCAAGGTCTCCGAGATCGACAGCGGGGTAGGGAAGCTGGATGCCCGGAAGGAGTAGTCACGGCACGGGAACCGCCATACGGTGCTTACACCGAGGCGTGCCACAGAGGAGTTCACATGACGCGACGCCTGCTCACCGTGCTCTTCTCTGTCTGTTCCGCCCCCCAGTTTGTCGCGGGTCCGAGCCTCGTGCCCGACACGCCGAGCACCGCGCCCGACTACTTCTGCACCTGGAACGTGCAGGGCTTCGCGTGCAGCTACTCCAATGCCAGCGACCAGGCGGACATGATGGTCGAGGCCAATCTCTTCGGCACCGGGTCTAACCAGAACTGGCTGGGTTTCTACCTCGAGGTCAGAGGCGACATGACCTTCCTTCTCGACGATGCCTTTGACTTCCCCCTGGGCGGCGGGCACAACCATCCACGGCGCGGCAGCGTGGAACTGGACCCCGCCCGCTTCCCCTCCTACAAGGGCACTCCCGCCGAGCGTCTGGCTCAGCTGAGCAAGGATGTCAAGGCCAGGGGATGGCGCGATTTGGGGCTGTGGATATGCAACTCCCGCCCCAACGTGGATGGTCTTCCCATTGACAGCGGCACCTACTGGTGCGAGCGCCTGGCGTGGTCCCAACAGGCC
Organism: Planctomycetota bacterium; assembly: GCA_041320515.1. Lineage (GTDB taxonomy): Bacteria > Planctomycetota > PUPC01 > DSUN01 > DSUN01 > DSUN01. Next base: position 28,268 of record JBGLNR010000001.1, read on the forward strand.
GGCATCGGCTCCTGGAAGGTGGACTGGGGCATCGGCATCCCCGGCAAGCCGCTGTGGAAGTTCAAAGTCACCCCGAAGGCTCGCGTCGCCGCGCCGGACGTGTGGATCGAGTTCGGCACCCAGGGCGACATCTACCGCACCTACGATGTCAACATCACGGTCTCGATCCCGGAGACCATCCGACGCATCGCCGCGTTCCTCAGCAAGCAGGACACCAACGACCGGCGCCTGATCAACTGCGAGGACGAGGTCTACATCGGGGCAGGCACGGGGTCGTCCTTCGGCATCATGCGACATCCCCTGACGGGCAACATGCCCAACGGCAAGCCCGACAGCTTCTTTGTCGCGCATTTCCGAGACGTCAAGCACCGGATGGACGAGGTGACGCGCGCGGTGCGTTGGCACCGCATTGCCCAGCCGTTCCCCAAGGGGGACGCCGCTGTCGTGGATGGGGCCACGCTGACCGATTTCAAGAGCAAGCCCGCCCCCGCGCGCATCGCCCGTGGCGGCCTGGCTCTGCCCACGGTGACCATGGCCGATGGCAGGGAGCCGCCCTACGTCCTCTGTTGCCGCCACCCCGACGGCGAGGTCGCCGTGGCCACAATCCCCCGCAACCTCGGGGTCAATGGCAGGGCAAGCCTCACCTTCCCCCTGGCCGACGTCACCCTGGAGGTTGGCGAACTCAACAGGCCGGTGGGCGTCTTCGGCGAGTACGCCAGCCTCACGCTGCTCACCAAGGGTGCTCTGGCCGGCAAGCGCATCCTCGCCCAAGACCTGGCGGGCAAGACGCCTGTTGACATCACCGGAGAGGTCAAGATTGCGGATGGCCGGCTCACCATCCCGGGCGGCGTCATCCGGCGCGTGGGCCTCGTGGCTGCAAGACCCTGCGACATTTCCGACCCGGGCCTCGTGCTGGCTGTCGAGGGCCTCACCCAGTTCGTGCCGAAGCAACGGATGAGACCCTCTCACCATCCCGCAGCGGCTGTGGCTCCCGCCAAGGCCAACAAGGCCCGGCCGCCGAGCGTCCTGGAGCGGAGCCTGGTCGGCGTTGCCGAGTGCCGCCAGCAGCCCGCCAGTGTGCTGTGGTTTACTGGCTTGCGACCACTTCCATGCTCACCGGTCCCAGCAGGCCGGAAGTGAGGTCGCCCCGGTAGCGGGTGGGGATGGTGAGGTAGTGGTTGGCGAGGGTGTTGAAGACCAGCACCTCGATGCGATTCTCGCCGGCCTTCACGTGCTTTGAGACGTCCACGCGCCAGGGCGGGGCCACGCGGATGCCCGCCGCCTGGCCGTTGACGCGGACCTCCGCCGTGGCGACCACCTTGCCGAGGTCGAGGGTGACGCCGCCACGGACGTGGTGCGGTGTCAGCGTGACGGTCTTGCGATACCAGGCGCCGCCGGAGTAGCACTCCAGCGCCCCCGCCTTCGACCAGTCGCCGAGCGGGGCGACGCCCGGCCCGCACTCCAGGTGCGCCGGCTCAGGGAACGCCGCCGCCCCGCAGGAGCCGGTCTCAGGCATCACGCGCAGGGCGACCGCGGCTGCGTGGGGAAGGGGAGTCGCCGCCTCGAAGCGGCCCTGGCCCGCGGCCCGCATGGGCTGGCCATCGGCCCAGGCCTCCACGGTGCCCCTGGCTGTGACCGTCATCGCGCGCAGGCCGGGGGGCGCCGTGAAGCGGAACCACTCGGCGGGCCTCGCCCCGGCATGCACGTCGAAGCGGATCACCGAAGGGTCGTCGAACCAAGTCATTGCCAACAGCGTGCGATTCGCTGGCTTCGCTTCGCCAGCCTCACGCTTCACGACGAAGTAGCCGCGGCCAGCCTGATCGTAGCGGACCAGGATCGGGTTGGGGCCGGGGCGCAGCGGCACGGGCTTCTGGAGGTCCTCGACGCGGGTCCCGCTCAGGAACACCACCGCGGGCGTCAACACCTCTGAGGCATGCGGCCGGGTGCCCTGCTGCTTCGCGCTGGCTACGATGCGGGCGGTGGTCTCGCGCTCGACGGTCGCGCTGGTCCACAGGTAGTAGCGGCCCCCGGGCAGCTCGGGCTCGTACTTGGTTTCGTTGAGCGCGCCACCGCGTTTGCCGAGGCAGAGGAAGTGGTCGGTGATGTTCTCCTTGAGGCCGTGGTAGCCCTGGTGACCGGGGTCGCCCTCAAGCCCGAAGCGCCACGAGAAGATGTAGGGCCGCCAGCGAAGCGGCTTGCCGGCCACCGTGACCGCCTGCTGCGGGTCCACCCGCGCCAGCTTCGCCAGCTCCGCATCGAGGGCGCCGAAGTCAGCCTCGGGCGGAATTGGGCCAAGAAGCCAGAATTGCGGCCCGAAGCCGTATGTCACCCGCTCCCAGCGGCTGTCGTTGAACTTCGGGTCCCGCCAGGCCACGGCGTCGCCGGTCTCGACGGCGTGGCGGAAAATGCGCGCCTCGGGGCCGATGAGCTTGTCGGTGGCCGGCAGGCGGAAGTCGCCATAACGGTTGTCCATCGTCGGCTTCAGCTCGAACTCCCACTCGCCGTCGAAGGCGATGGCCTGCACGGCGAGTTCCTCGCGCGCGCCCGGGCCGGAATGCTGGCGGCCCGGTGTGAACACGATGATCTGGGCTTCGTAGTCCTCCCGTGGCATCTCCACCTTCGTGCCGGTCTCCGTCTCGCCCAGCACGCGGAGCGGCCAGTGCGCCCCGGTCCACGGGTCCCACAACTCGACCTGGCCTCTGGCGCGGAACTCGACCGTCGAGTACTTTGGTGCGTCCATGACCAAGTAGACATCCCGCTGCCCCACCTTGCGGTGAAGGGAGCGAACGGGCTTGAGGGCGTGGACGTCGGGGACGAACGCGGCAAGGACGACCGCCGGCACGTCGGCCGGCTTGGCCAGGCGGCTCTTCTCGGGGAACGTGGCGGTTGCCAGCGCGTCGAGCTCCTTGTCCTCGCGGCCGGCGCGGTCGCTGGCGAAGGGGAGCGTGCCGACGTTGAGCACGAGGCCGCCGGCCTTGGCGAAGGCGCTCGCCTTCTCCAGCGACGGCCAGCGCACGGCCTCCATCGCGGGGAAGATGAGCGCACGATAGGAGGAATCGGCGACCTCGAGCCGGCCACCGCGAACCTGCGCGCGGGCGAGCGAATCGGCGTCCACGAACTCGAAGTTGATTCCCGCAGCCATCAGCACGCGACCGGTGTCGAAGGCCGTCTGCGTGGCCATCTGGCCGTTGAGGCCGGCCTCGAAGGGAGCGACCGGATAGAGAATCGCCACGTCGCACACAAATGTGCCCTGGCTCAGGAGATACGAGAGGCGCTCGAAGTACTTCAGGAACACGCCCATGTGCTCCCAGTAGGGCATGCGGAAGTGGTAGCAGGGCGGCGCCCACTCCCAGAACGAGCCGTGCGTAGTGCAGTAGAGGCCGTGGAGGTTGAGCAGGGTGCAGCCGAAGAGGTAGTTTTCGCGGGTGGCTTGCATCAGCCGCTCGGGCGTGGCGCCCCAGCCGAGGCCGTGGTAGCCCTCGAGCCACACGCGGGGACGCCGATAGAGATTGGCGATGGAGGAGGAGACCTTGCCCTTGATGAGATCGGCGTGGCCGCCGGGCGTGTCGTGGCCGGGCGCAGTGTACCAGCGGGTGGCGCGGAAGTAGTCGCCGAACTCGTGGGGCTGCAAGCCGCGGCCGCCGGAGTCGCAGGCGAAGATCAGGCCGCGCGAGGCGTGCCAGCGGTAGATCGGCTGGAAGTAGCGTTCCTCCATCAACGCCATCCGCACGTCGGCGTAGTCCATCCGCGCCTTGGGCGTCGCCGCGCCCATGTCGCCCCAGAGCGCCGGCAGCACCTCGAAGAGGTCGTAGTCCTTGCGCTTCTTGAACTCAGCCGGGAGATCGGCGTTCCAGCCGTGCGGCCCCGCGCCGACGTGGAGTTCGTCGTTGAAGAAGTAGTTCAGACCCTCGTGCGTCTTCGTCGGCGTGGCGTCCTGGAAGCGCTGATAGAAATCGCGCACGACGATCTCGCCGGCGCCGCCCATCAGCGGGTTGAGCGAGTTCGGCTCCATTGGGGCGCGAAAGGCGCACAGCTCCCACTCGCCCTCAGGGGGCGCAGTCCACCGAATGCGGCCGTCTTTCACGAACGGCATCACGTCCACGCCGCCGCGCTGGAGCTTGCCGGCCTCGATGCGATACGCCCGTGCGCCGACGAAGTGCGGCGGCACGGCGAGGTCGGAGGTCTGGCCGCCTTTCACCCGCTGGCGGGCCGGCGGATGGAGCCTGAAGGCGTTGAGTTCCGGCTTCGAGTAGAAGAGCTGCCTGAAGAGGTTCGGCGCGCCGGTCCAGTCGAGCGTATACGTGCTCAGGCCGATGCCCATGCCGCGCTTGCGGCACTCGTCGGCCACGCGGCCCCAAACGCGCCACCAGGCTTCGCTGAACAGCGGCGGCTCGGCCGCGTAGGTGGGCCAGCCGGGCGAGTCCTCGTGGGCGTAGTTCACCTGCACGCCGCTGACGCCCTTCTGGTGCAACTGCTCGAGCTGCCACACGAGGCGCCCCTCGTCGAGCGGGTCGCCCGTCCACCACCAGAACGGCACCTCGCCATAGCCCGGCGGCGGATTCTGGAACCCGGGCAGCGCATCGAGATTCGGGGCGCGGCTGGGATAGCCGGGAGCGCCAGGCGGCGCCTTCACCGCGTCCACCGGGTCCCCGATGGCCAGGCGGCGTGAGCAGGCGGCCAACCCGAAGACGGTCAGCAGGGTGACGAGCAGGGGCGCGAAGGAGACGATGGCAGGGATTGGCCTCAAGGAGAATTCCTCTCAGAAGTCGAACTTCGCGATGTTCTCTTCCGTGAACCGCATGGGCGGCCCGAGGAGGATGTGTGTGCCGGCCCGCTTCACCTTGCCCAGGCGGCCGGCCTCGAACTCTTCGGGGAGCTTGCCCTCCTCGGCGAGCTTCTTGGCGGCGTGGATGGTCAGGTAGCCGAGGTCCACGGGATTCCACAGCACGACGGTCTTCACCGTGCCGTCGGCGATGAACTTGCGCATGTCCTTCGGCGTGGCGAGTCCGGTGACGGCGATCTTGCCCGACATCCCCGCGTCCTGGACGGCTTTGGCCGCGCCGGGCAGGGCGACCGAGGTGATGCCGAAGACGCCCTTGAGGTCGGGATTGGCACGGAGCAGGTCGCGGGTCACCTGGTAGGCCTTCTCCTGGTCTTCGCCGGGGGCTTTGACGGCGACGATGTTCAGGCCGGGGTGGGCGTCGGCGATGCGCTTGCGCATCTGCTCCATCCACTTGTTCTGGTTGGCCGCGGTGAGGGTGCCGGTGATGATCGCCACGTCGCCCTTGCCGCCGATCTCCGCCGCCATCGCGTCCACCAGGGCATAGCCGATCTGCTCATAGGTGGCCTGGTTGACGAGGAAGTGCCGGCTGTCCTCGTCGGAATCGGCGTCCCACGTGAGCACCGAGAGGCCCTTCTTCATCGCCTTCCTGAGCGTTGGAGCAAGGGCGTGCGGGTCGTTGGGGGCAACGGCGACGACATCCATCCCCTGGATGATCCAGGTGTCGAGCATTTCCGCCTGCTTGCTCACGTCGGCGGTGATGGGGCCGTCGTAGACAAGCTTCACGCCGAGTTCCTTGGCGGCCTCCTCGGCCCCCTGTCGGCAGGCGTTGAAGTAGGGGATGCCCACCAGCTTGGGCATCATCCCCACCGTGATGGCTTTGCCCGAGGCCTTGCCGCTCGGGGCCGTCGTGGACTCCTTGCCACAGCCTCCGAAAACGACCGCAGCCGCCAGCATGCACAGAAACCGCTTCATCGTGAGTTCTCCTTGAAGCGAGGGATGAGCGGATTTGTAGCAGATCGCCGCCCGCGTGTCCAGTTCAGGCCCGCGAGACTCGGCCCGCAACGAATTGGTTGGCGATAGCGGTGACGATGAGGATGGCGCCCAGGATGGTCTCCTGAACAACCGAGGTGGCGCCTGCCAGGCTCAGGCCGTTGCGCACGACGCCTAGAAGAAGAACGCCAATGAACGAGCCGACGATGGTGCCGCGGCCGCCCGTGATCGGCGTACCGCCAATGACCACGGCCGTGATGACCTGGAGTTCCATCCCCGTGCCCGCATCTGCCTTGGCGGTGGCGAAGCGCGACGTGTAGACGACCGCGGCGAGGGCGCACAGCGCGCCCATGCCCATGTAGAGCCACAGCTTCACGCTCTGCACGGGAAGCGCCGCGAAACGGGCAGCGCGCTCGTTGTCGCCGATGGCCGCCGCGTAGCGCCCAACCGGCGTGCGGGCGACGGCCAGGGCAGCCGCCGCGGCGACCGCGAGCCAGAGGAGAAGCTGTGTCGGCACGCCCGCCACGTCGCCCTGCCCGAACCAGGCGAAGAACGCGGGGAAGTCGGAGACCGGCTCGGCCCGGCTGATGATCATCGCCCCGCCGCGGAAGAGGGCCATTGTGGCGAGCGTGACCACGAGCGGCGGCAGCTTTGCCCGCGTGATGAGCAGCCCATTGAGCGCCCCGCCCAGGAAGCCCACGGCGAGCACGACGCCGAAGGCCGCGCCAGCGCCCCAGAGCGTCCAGGCGTAGCCCATCGCGATGCCCGCCAGGCCGAGGAGCGAGCCGACCGAGAGGTCAATGCCGCCTGTCATGATGATCAGCGTCATCCCGCACGCCAGGATGCCCGCCTCGGCCAGATGGCGCGATAGCTCGAACAGATTGTCCAGTGTAAGGAATTGCTCGGAGCGGCTGGCCATGAAGCCCATCAGCGCGAGGAGCACGGCCAAAAGGACAACCTCGCGGATGTGGCGGCGGAGCAGCCTCTTCATTCCCGTCTCCCCGCCTTCCAGCCCATCAGGGCATCGGCGCTGATGGCCAGCAGAATCATCGCCCCCGCGGCCGCGTCCACCCAATACTCCGAGAGGCGGGCCAACACCACGGCGTTGGCGAGGATGCCCATGAGGAACGCTCCCAGAAACGTGCCGAGCGCCGTGCCGCGTCCGCCCATGATGTGCGTGCCGCCGATCACGGCGGCGGCGATGGCCTGAAGCTCGAAGCCGGCGCCCGCATTGGTCTGCACCTGGCCGTGGTGGCCGGCGTAGAGCAGGCCCGCCAGCCCGAGGAGAAGCCCGCAGAGCCCGAACGCGACGGGAAGTACGCGCCGTGGGCAGACGCCCAGCACCACGGCGCTGGCCGCATCGCCGCCCACCACATAGAGCCGCCGGCCCGTCAACGTGTAGCGAAGGAGCAGGTGCGCCGCCACAACGGTTGCCAGGCTGGCCAGCAGAAGGATGGGGATTCCGAAGGGCGCGCTCTGGCCGAATGCGGCCACCCGTGGCGACAGGTCGCGCAGCCACTCCCCGCCTGTGACCCTGACGATGATCGCCCGGTAGATGGAGAGTGTGCCGAGGCTGATGACGATGGCATGCACCCGCCCCAGGACCGAGAGGGCGGCGTTCACCGTAGCGAAGGCCAGGCCCACGGCGAGCGACATGGCGGCGATGAGGGTGGGCGGCCAGCCATGCTGATCGGCCATCCCCGCGGCCACCGCCGCGGCACCCAAAATGGCGCCGATCGAGATGTCAATCGAGCCGGCGATGATGACGAGCGTGATGCCCAGCGCCCCAATGGTGGTGATCGAGGTGTTGACGAGGATGCCGTTCAGGTTGTCGAGCGTGGCGAAGCCGGGCGTGGTGAGGCCCAGCACAAGCGCCAGCAGGAGAACGAACAGGGCGATGCTCGCCTCGCGCTGCGACGACAGCCAGCGAAGGGCCCGACCCGCGCCCGACGCCAGGCGCGGCGTCCTCGATACCGCGGCGGCCCGCTCCTTCGAGTCGGACTCGGGCAGCGCCAAACGCAGAATCTCCTCCTCGCGGGCGCACGCCGCGTCCACCTCGCCGGCCAGCCGCCCCTCGCGGAAGATGCCGATGCGGTGGGCCAGAGCCATCAGCTCGGGCAGCTCGGAGCTGACGAGCAGCACGCTCACTCCCTCGGCGGCGAGACGGCGGATGATCTTGTGGATTTCGCCCTTGGCCCCAACATCCACGCCCTGGGTTGGCTCTTCGAGGAGGAGGACAGTTGGCTCGGCCTGGGGCCACCGGCCAAGGAGCACCTTCTGCTGGTTCCCGCCCGAGAGCTTTGCCACGGGCTGCTCGGGGCCGAGGGTGCGGATGCGAAGGCCCGCGATGCTGGCCTGGTTGCGGGCCTCCTCGTCGGCCACGCGGAGCCAACCGCGCGGCGCCAGGCGGGCCATCGAGGCGATGCTCAGGTTCTCGCCGACCGACATCCGAGCGAAGATGCCCTGCGTGAGGCGGTCGGCGGGCACGTAGCCGACGCCCGCGGCCACGCGGCGCTTCGGGCTCGCGTGCTCCAGGGCCCGCTCCGCCAGCCGCACGCTCCCGCCGCGGGTCTCGCGCAGGCCGAAGAGGGCCTGGCACAGCTCGCTCTGCCCCGCGCCCACGAGGCCGTAGATGCCGTATACCTCGCCCCGCCGCACGCCCAGGCTCACGTCGGCGAAGGCCCCCGCCAGGTCCGAGAGCCCTGCGACGCGCAGCCCATCGCCTTCGCCCGGCACCGAGGCCAGGTCCCGCTCGAAGCTCACGTCGCGGCCCACCATCGCGCGGATGAGGCCGTCGTGGTCGGTGTCGCCCGTCGCCTTGCGCCACACGAGGCGCCCGTCGCGGAGCACCGTCACGTCGTCAGCAAGACCGAAGACCTCATTGAGGCGGTGGCTGACGAACAGCACGCAGCCGCCATCCGCCGCGAAGCGCCGCAGGTGCTCGAAAAGGAGCTGCGTCTCGTGCTGGGGCAGAACGGCGGTCGGCTCGTCCAGGATGAGGAGCCGGGGCCTCGCCGCGAGAGCGAATGACAGCTCGACGAGCTGCTTCTCCACGCCGCTGAGCGAGCGTGCGCGGCGGCGCACGTCGAGCCGAGCGGCGAGTGCGGCCACGGCCTCCTGGGCCTGGAGCCGCACCCGGCCCCAGGCGATCTGGCGGGCGGCCCCTCGCGGATACCCCACACGCAGAGCGTAGTTCTCGGCCACCGTGAGGTCAGGGATCAGGTGTGTGTGCTGGTGGACGACGGCGATGCCGAGCCGGCGGGCGTGGTGCGGCGTGCGGATCGCGACGGCCTGCCCCCCCAGGACCACCTCCCCTTCGTCCGCGCGAAGGACACCGGCAAGGATCTTGATGAGCGTGGACTTCCCTGCCCCGTTCTCGCCAACGAGGGCGTGGATGCGCCCTGGCTCGAGGGTCAGACTCACGCCGTCCAAGGCGCGGACGCCTGGGAAACGCTTCGTGACGCTTCGGACATCGAGGAGAGGAGCCGCCATGCTACCTGCCTGAAGGACGCCCGCCCGCGCGGCAACCAAGGTCGGAGGAGCGTACCACACCGCCGCGGCCAACGCAAACCCGCCCCCGGCTTGCCTCGACGGAGGCAAATCCGTAGACTCTGCCGCAGAAACATGTGGCCACTTCCGCTGCCGCGACCCAAGGCGCGCGGCGAGCCGCGAAAGGAGGCAGAGCCCCTGTGGCACCCAACCCGTTCCTCGGTGTCGTCCTGCACGCGATCGGTGGCCTGGCGGCGGGGAGCTTCTACATCCCGTTCAAGGCCGTGCGCAAGTGGGCATGGGAGAGCTACTGGCTGGTCGGTGGTGTGTTCAGTTGGATCATCGCCCCGTGGGTGGCCGCGGCGATCACGTGTCCCGACCTGTTGGGCGTCCTGCGGTCGGCTCCCCCGCGCAACCTGTTCTGGACGTACTTCTTCGGCGTGCTGTGGGGCGTCGGCGGGCTGACGTTCGGGCTCTCGATGCGGTATCTGGGGATGTCGCTGGGGTATGCGCTGTCGCTGGGATTCTGCGCGATGTTCGGGACGATGATTCCGCCGCTGTTCAACGCGAAGTTCGTCCGCGCCCTGATGGAGGGGGCGAGCGCGGGCGACCTGGCGGGCATTGTGAGCCGGAACTTCGCGGCGACGTTCTCGAGTTTCTCGGGCCTCATCGTCCTGTGCGGCATCCTCGTGTGCCTGGTGGGGATTGCCGTCTGTGGGCGAGCAGGGATGCGCAAGGAGCGCGAGGTCTCGGGTGACGAGAAGCGGGCGACGATCAGCGAGTTCAGCTTCGTCAAGGGCGTGTGGGTGGCCATCTTCGCCGGCGTGATGAGTTCGTGCATGGCCCTGGCGTTCGACGCGGGCAAGCCCATCGCGGCCCACGCGCTGAAGAACGGCGCGCCCAACCTGTTCAAGAACTTCCCCGTCCTCATCGTCGCCCTCGCGGGCGGCTTCACCACGAACTTCCTCTGGTGCCTGGTGCTGAACGTCAAGAACAAGTCGGCCGGCGACTACGTGAGCGGCCGGGGGGCGTCGCTCCCGATCAACTACATCTTCGCCGCGCTGGCGGGGGTCACATGGTACTTCCAGTTCTTCTTCTACAGCATGGGCACCACGAAGATGGGCCGCTACGACTTCTCGAGTTGGACCATCCACATGGCCTTCATCATCGTGTTCAGCAACCTGTGGGGCATCTACTTCCGCGAGTGGAAGGGGTCGAGCCGGCGGACGCATCGGGTCGTTCTCGCGGGCATCCTCGTGCTCGTCGCCTCCACGGTGGTCGTTGGCTTCGGCAACTACGTGGCCCGGCCCAACGCGGTGAAAGTGGCCGAGCTGAAGTGGGAGGACGCCGCCGCCGAGGCCCAGCCGCGGCTGAGTTGGAACCTCGACCTCAGCGACCCCGCCGCGGTGGGCCAGGAGCAGACGGCCTATCAGGTTCAGGTGGCCAGCAGCCCCGACGCCCTGGACGCCGATGACCCCGACCTGTGGGATTCCGGCAAGGTCGAATCCAAGCAAACGACGTCCATACCCTACGACGGGACGAAGCTCAACCCCCAGACCCAGTGCTGGTGGAAGGTGCGGGTGTGGGACAGGACGGGCCGCGCCTCGGGCTGGAGCGAGCTCTGGCACGCGGCCCCACCCGGGCCAGCCACCGACAAATGAGGGAACCATGGCGATGCAGACCCCACGCGAGCGGCTGCTGACGGCTCTCGACCACCGCGAGCCCGACCGCGTGCCCATTGACCTGGGCGGCAACCAGACGGGCATCCACAAGTTCGCCTATCAGAAGCTCCTCGGTCTCCTCGGTCTCAAAGAGGACATCGTGATCATGGACGCCGTGCAGCAGCTCGCCAAGCCGTCCGAGGCCGTGCTCGAGCGGCTGCACGTGGACACCCGCTACGTCTGGGCCGGCGGCGCCAAGGGCTTCAAGGGCGGCATCGTCAAGCGCCGCCGCGGCGGGCGCCGCTGGCACGACCTGGCCGACGAGTTCGGCGTCGTCTGGTCCATGCCCGACGATCACCCCTTTTACATGGACATCTCCCACTCGCCCCTGGCGGGCCTCTCGCTCGACGAGATCAAGGCGTACCCCTTCCCCAAAGGCGACGACCCGACCCGTTTCGAGGGCCTGCGCGACCGCGTGACGGCGATCCGCTACGACACGCCCTATCCCGTCATCAGTGGCATCTCGGGCGTCGTCTACGAGATCTGCTGGTACATGCGCGGCCTCGAAAACCTGTTCATTGACATGATGGAGCAGCCACAGGTTCTTGAGGCCATCATTGACCGCACGCTGGAGTTCTGGCTCGGCTGGTTCCGCCTCTTCCTCGACGAGGTGGGCGACGTGGTGGACGTGATCATGATCGGCGACGACCTGACGGGCCAGGACGGCCCGCTCTACCCGCCACGCATCTACCGCTCGATCGTCAAGCCGCGCCACAAGCGCCTCGTGCAGTACATCAAGTCCCGGACCAAGGCCAGGATATGGTACCACACCTGCGGCTCCGCCATCGAGTACATCCCCGACCTGCTTGACAACGGGATTGACATCCTGAACCCCGTGCAGATTTCGGCGCGGGGCATGGACCCGGGCTGGCTGAAGGCCACATATGGCGGCCGGCTCACCTTCTGGGGCGGAGGGATTGACGCCCAGCACGTCCTCCCCAGCGCCTCGCCCGACGAGGTGCGGGAGCACGTCCGCCGCAACCTCGCGGCCTTCATGCCCGGCGGCGGCTACGTATTCAACAACGTCCACAACATCCAGGCTGACGTGCCGCCGGAGAACGTTGTAACCTTGTTCGACGCGGCCTTCGAGTTCGGCAAGTACTGATCATCGGAGGATTCCCATGACCCGCCTTACCGCGTTGGCCGCTCTGGTTGTCGGCAGACTTGCCTTGGCCGGCGAGCCCACGATTGTGGAGGTCGAGACACAGTTCCGCGCCCTGCCGATGGCGGCCCGCCGCCTCACCGGGCCGCTCTTCTGGCTCCACGGCACCGAGAACAAGGAGCGGCTGGAGCAATACGTGGCGAAGGTCGCCGAGGGCGGCAACGGCTCGTTCACCGCCGAATCGCGGCCCCACAACGACTGGCTCGGCCCGCGCTGGTATCAGGACCTCGCCATCTGCCTGGAGGCGGCCAAGAAGCACGATCTCCTGATGTGGATATTCGACGAGAAGTGGTGGCCGAGCCAGATGGTTGGCGGCAAGGTGCCGCCCCAGTATGCCACCAAGATGCTGGTGGCCGAAGGCGTGGACGTGGAGGGCCCGAAGGCATTTGAGGCGGACGGCTATGGCGGGCCACGCCACGTCGCGGCCCTCGCCGGCAAGCTCGGTGCCGATGGCGCCGTGGACGGCGAGAGCCTTGTTGACCTTGCTCCCAGCATCCGCGACGGCAAGCTCTCCTGGGAAGCGCCTCCGGGCAAGTGGAAGATCATGAATTTCTCCCACAAACAAGGTCCTGCCCTCGGCCAGGGCGGCGCCCTGAGCACCGACGGCGCGAGCAAGGACTGCGTGGACTGGTTCATCGCCACGGTCTATCAGCCCCACTTCGACCGCTTCAAGGCCGACTTCGGCAAGACCATCCCCGGCTTCTTCTACGACGAGCCCGAGACGCGCGGCGACTGGGGCACCGAGGTCAAGACCGTCCTCGACGAGTGGAAGGTGGACTGGAAGAAAGCCTACGTCGCCTACAAGTTCCGCCTGTCCGGCGACGACGATGCCGCCGCCCGCTTCCAGTATATGGACGCCTTCGCCGAGGCCTGGGGGCGGACGATGTACGGCGGCATGTCGCGCTGGTGCCGCGAGCGCGGCGTCCTGTCCATGGGCCACTTCATGGAGCACGGCTACCTCTACGTCAACCCGATGTTCTGCGCGGGCGACATGATGCGCCTCCAGAAGTACAGCGACATGGGCGGCCTCGACCTCGTGTGCCAGCAGATGTACCCCGGCCAGCGTCCGAAGGACATCTACCAGACGCCGAAGCTGGCCAGCTCGATCACCCACGTCTACGCCAAGCCCGACGACGTGACGATGTGCGAGATGTTCGGCGCCTATGGCCAGCACATCACATATCCGCAGATGAAGTGGCTCACCGACCAGATGCAGGTGCGCGGCGTGAACTTCATGATCCCGCACTCGTTCAACCCCAAGTCGCCCCGCGACGGCGACTGCCCGCCCTATTTCTACAACAGCGGCTTCGAGCCACGCTGGCCCCTCTATCGCGTGTACGCCGACTGGACGAGCCGCCTGAGCCTGATGCTCTCGGGCGGCCGCCACGTGTGCCCCGTCGCCCTGCTCTTCAACGGCAACCTGCGGCGGGTCGGCAAGGCTGTGACACCCGAGGACATGACCACCGCGCTCCAGGACGCTCTGTTCGACTGCGACTGGCTGCCGATGGAGGCCTTCGAGAGCACAGCGCGCGTGTCGGGGAAGGAACTCGCGCTTCACCAGGAGCGCTACAAGGTCGTCATCGTCCCCCCCGTCGAGGTGATCCCGTACCGTACGATGCTGGCGCTAGTCCAGTTCCACGCGGAGGGAGGCACTGTCATTGGCTATGGCTTCCTTCCCTCCCGTTCGGCCACAGTCGGGCGGTCCTCCAGGCTGATCCAGGCCGCATGCGGGGAGATCTGGGGATATAGTGCGAAGCCGTCGCTCAGCGTTCAACGCACAAGCGTCGGCGGCGGCCGGTCCTATCTGTTGCCCGAGAAGCCCACGCCGGAGGACATCCAGAAGGCGATGGACGATGCCGGCATCCGTCCGACCCTTGAGGTCGTCAAGGGCAAGACCGACAACTGGCTGCACGTCCTCCATCGCGTCAAGGCCGGGCGCGACGTCTTTCTGGTCTGCAACCAGGATGTCAAGCCCGAGGCCAAGGACTTCCGCCTCCGCGTCACCGCCGAGGGCGTGCCGGAGTGCTGGGACGCGATGCGCAACGAACTCACCGCTCTGCCGCACGAGCGGGCCGGGGCGAGCGTGGAGTTCGACATCACGCTCGAGCCGATGGAGAGCGTGCTCCTCGTCTTCCAGCCCGAGAAGCGGCTGCTCCCCGTGCGCCTCCCCCCGGCCGCCAAGCCGAGTCGCGAGCCCATCCCGCTCGTCCGCGTTGCCCTGCAGGAAGCCCCGCCGCCCGCACTGGAGGAGAAGAAGCCCGAGGATCCCAAGGGCATCGACGGCTGCTCGTGGGTTTGGTTCCCCGAGGGCAATCCCGCCGCGGCTGCGCCACCGGGCACCCGCTTCTTCCGCAAGGCTGTGTCCCTGCCCGACGCGAAGATCAGGAGCGCCACGTTCGCCATCACTTGCGACAACGACTTCGACCTCTACGTCAACGGCACCAAGGTGGGCGCAAGTGATGGGAGCGAGGACAACTGGCGGGCGCTGAAGAAGGTGGATGTGGCAAAGCATCTCCGACCCGGCGCCAACCAGCTCGCTATCTCGGCAGTGAACGCCACCGAGAAGCCAAGCCCGGCCGGGCTGATCGGCCGGCTCGTCGTCGAGTTCGACCAGGGAGAGCCGCTGCGCGTCCCAGTTGACAAGGCGTGGAAGACGGCGAAGGAGGAGCAGAAGAGCTGGGAACAGGCCAACTTTGACGACTCCTTGTGGACGGCCGCCAAGGAGTTGGTCGTCTTCGGCGGCGCTCCGTGGGGGCGCCTGGGCGGCGGAGGCGGCGGGCTCACCCGCAGCCCAATTGCCGCCGCCGACCCATTCGTCGGTCGCTGCGAGCTGCCCGCCGACCTCGACCTCGCCAAGTCGCGCGTGTTCCTGGTGCTGGACGCTCTCACTCCAGAGGAGGCGGCCCGTGTGACGGTGAACGACGCCTACGCGGGCGGCTTCATTGGCAAGCCCTTCCGCCTCGACGTCACGGCGCACCTCAAGAAGGGCGCCAACACCATCCGCATCGAGCCGTTCGCCCCCAAGTCGGCTCACCTGGCGGTCTACAGCCGGTGAGAGTTGACGTGACCGCGATCCTCGCCAGACCCCGACCGCTCCCGGTTCCTGGGTCATTCCTGTCCCACGAGGAACACCGAGCGGACGGCCGGCAGGGTGAGCCTCACCCGCGTCACGTCCTGTCCGCCTTCGGTGGCTTGGGAGGATTCCGCCGGGCGGAATGCGCCGGTGTGGGGATCCCACCGCTCGAGGGCCAGCTTCCCACGCAACCGCACGTGGGTGTCCACGGCGGTCTCAGAGGAGTTCCCAAAGAAGTAGACGTCCCGCCCGTTCACGACTTTGTGGATGTAGGACAGGTTTCCGCCGGCCACTTCGGTATCCTCCTCAAACGTCACATCGCCGACTGGCAGTGCGTCAGCCAGCATGGTCTTGAGCACGGCGGCGCGCGACACAGGCGCGAAGTATGCCTTGCCGCCCTTCGCGTTTGCGCGGGCACTGTGGGGCGAGCCGCCAGCCTGTGCGAGATTGCGCCCTTGCTCGTCGCGGACCTCGAACTCGATGATCGAGACGCTGTCGGAAGCGATGGAATCTATGTACAGGCGCACCTTTGATGCCGTGACTGGCTTGAACGTGTCGGTCTTGCTCGGGCCAAGGCGCTCGCCTCTGGCGCAATCGCTCCACTTCGCGCCGTCCCAGCACTGGACCCTGTAGGCGCTCGTTCGGCCGAACGCCTCCTTCGTCACAGTCGTGCCGAACGCCTTCGGCTCGCCGAAGTCCACCTCGAGCCATTGGTTGCCCTTGGTGCCATCCGCCGCGTTCCAGCGGGTGCTGGGGTCGCCATCCGTCGCATTGGCCGGGTCATGTCCACCCAATGCCCAACTGCTCGATGCGGAGACGCGAGGGTAGGCGGGCCTCTGCCTCTCCTGGGAGCCGAACATGGCCGCGATGGCCTGGCGAGCATCGGCGTCCTTCCCGAACTCCGCCGACTGGTCGGGCAGTTGCGTCGTGGCGATGACCTTGCCGCCCGCGTCGTAGAACTCCTTGATCCGCCGCAGGCTAGTCCAAGGGATGACTTTGGAGCCTGGCATGATGACAACGCGGTACTGCTCGGCGTTCACCTTGTTGTTCAGCCTGAGCGTCGCGCCTTCAACGGTGCACCGTGCATCGAGCACTTCGGGGTGAAGGAAGGTGAAGTCGCGCCTGACCTTCAGGGCGAGCAGTTCGCCCACCGCCATGTAATCGGCCTCCTTCGGGATGACGCCGCCCTCATAGGGCTTGCCGACACCGAAGTAGTACCCCGCCTGGAGCGTCGCGATTGGATACAGGATGGCGATGTCTCCAACATGTCGCCCGCCTTGGAGCATCCGCTGGAGCCGCCCGATGTAGCGATTGTACTCCGGCAACACAGGCCCGTAGACTGCGTGCCTGTACGACAGTTCCTCTGGGAAGGCGGTCCTCGCGGCGTTGTACCAGACGGCGTGGGGCACCATGACGTTGATGCCTTTGGCGAACTGGTCCATGGCCTCCTTGTACAGGTTCGCCACGGGCAGGCCAGCGATGCCGCCGTAGCACTCGGTGAGCACAAGCGGCCTGTCGTAGTTGTTGGCCGCCGAGCTGACGATCTTGTAGGCCCGCGAGGCCCGGCCGTAGGCGAACACCTGGTCAATGCCGGGGATGTCCTGGTGCTCGAACGCCTTGATCAGGTCGCCGCACAGGCCCACGGGATTGGCGATCTCCTCCTGGTCCACGTGGCCGGTCAGCTCGATCTTGTGTTCCCGGCACCAGTCGTTGAGCGTCTTGGGGAATCCCGTGGAGTACAGCTCGGCCCGCAGGCCGAACATCGCGTTCCTGGCCGCGGCGGTCTCGGGGCCGATGTCGAACCAGAGCGCCGGGTAGAGGAGCGCCGGGCTTCGCCCGTGCTTCTGCTGGAACTTCGCGTTGAACGCCTCGGTCCAGGCCCGGCCGCCCTGTATCCAGTGAAAGGTGGGCTCGTCGTAGAAGGCACTGTCTATGGTCTTGCCGAAGTGCTCGGGGAAGTGGTCGTAGTACTTCTGGTAGGTGAGGGCGATGAACCGCTTCACCGCCTCGGGGTCCAGATAGTCTACCAGCCCCCGTGCCCCGTCGCGGACGCATGTGAAGACCATGACCTTCCATTGGCCGGCGGGGGCCTGCCAGGTGAGCTTGCCCTCCTTCACCTGGCCGGCCAGGTCCCTCCTCTCCTTCGTAGCCGGGTCCATCGCCACGGCCGCCATGAGCGTGCCCTTGGGCAGGTCGAGGACGAGTTGCTGCGGGCCGGCCACATCGGTGGCCAGCATGTCGAGGCGTTTGCCGAGGGCCTCGGGATAGAGCTTTGCCAATTGCCCGCCCGCCGAGCCGCTGGGGAACCAGTATTCGTCGTACAGGCACATCCTCATCCCCAGCGCTGCCGCTTCGTCCACGGCCTTCTTGTATCGGTCGAGGAATCCCGGGGTCATGAAGGCGGGGGACATTCCGGGGCTGGGGAGGATGCCGAAGCCCGCGTAGCCGCTGTCCCTGGAACGCTCGATGATGGTCTTCGTCTCTGCGGGGCTCAATGGCCCGTTCCAGAACCAGAGCGGCCTCGACTTGCAGGCCAGCGGGGGGTCGGCGAAGTCGTCTCTCAGCGCGCCCGCAGCCGCCACGGCCGCGAGGCAGGCAAGCGCCACCGTGGCCACCAGGACAGGCCAGCCCCGAGGAGATCGGCGTGTTGAGGCCATCGGCGTCTCACCGTTTCCTGGCTACTGCCGGGTCCAGGTCAGCGCGGCGGCGTGGCATGGGTCCAGGGCCAGGCCGGCAGAAGCTGTGCCTTCCACGGCCTCTGCCGACGGCGTGGCTTTGCACTCCCGCCAATCGCTCTCGCTCCGCTCCAGCGTGTACCTGCCCGGCGGAAGCGTCACGGTCACCTTGATGTTGGCCCGGCTGGACTTGTGTCGGCCATCGAAGTAGCCTGTGTCGTAGTAGGCCACCACGGTCACGGTCTTGCCGCCCTGGGCGCTCGAGGCAAGGATGCGGCAGTTCTCGCCCGTCCCCTGCGGCGCGGCGGCCACGCGCGCCTCCACCATCTTGCCGCGCAGGTTGCGGAAGATCCAATAGCCGTTGTAGTTGGCGGCGAACTCGCCGGCCGGCTTCACGTGGTCGGGCTGCGGCGACATCAGCACGCCGAACCAGTAGCTGCCCCCCTCGTAGCGCGGCCGCATGCAGTACTGGAAGCAGGCCACGATCTCCTTCGTGGGCAGGAAGGTGAACGCGCGGTCGAGGAGGTAGTTGAACTGGCTCTCGCGCGTGTTCCAGGCGTCCGCCTCGGTGAACATGACGCGTACCGGCCCCTTCGAGCGCAGCTTGCCCTCGGCGTGCTTGGCCCAGTGGAGCACCTCGTCGCGAACGCTCGACGGGCAGCGGGCGTAGATGTGCCAGTTGAGGACGTCGGTCTGCGCTCCGCACTTCTCGATGGAGGCGCGCAGCTCCTTCTCGCTGGCGCCGTGGCAGTTCCACGCGATGCCCGGGCCAATCACCTTCAGGCTGGGCGCCTCCTTGAGCACCGCGGCGCAGATGCGGTTGTGGAAGTCGAAGTACCCCGGGTTGCACGGCGGCTCGTTGCCGGGCTGGAAGAACGTGAGGATGTCGGGGTGCTTGCGGGCGGCGTCCAGGTAGCTCTGCACCTCCTTGGCCCATCGGGCCTCGTCCCATTGTGCGTAGCTGCCGTAGGAGTTGTTGCCCATGATGATGCCGCGGATGTTGAACTGCCGGAGCATCGCGGGCTTGTCGGGGAACTTGCCCTTTGTGTTGGCCAGCACCTCCTGGGTGCGGCGGTCGAGCCAGTCGCGCGGATTCAGCTCGAGGAACGCCTCCTCGCCCGCGCCGCCGTCCTCATTGTAGAGTTGCTGGAGCGCGACGACGCTGAATTTGGCGGCTCGGATGTCGTCCACCGCCTTGGTGGCGTCAACCGCCACCTTCACCTCGCACGGCACCTCCTTGACGAGCGCGTCCACTTCGGCGCGTGGCTTGTACAGGACGGGGCTTCCCGCGGCGGCGCGCCGCAGCAGCCGGGTCCACAGCTCGCCAAGGCCGGGCCACTCGTCCCAGCCGCCGGGCATCTCCTCGAACTTGGCGTAGGAGAGGTACTTGTAGCTTGCGCCGAATGCGCCATAGAGCGCGAGCACCTTGCCCTTCCCCTGGGCACGCTCGAGCACAAGGGGCGGCACGGGAGCAGGTGGCTTGCCGTCCTTGCCGGGGGCAAGGAGCGGGGTCTTGGCAAAGTCGAGCCCCTGGAAGAACGGGTCGGTGTGTGCCAGCGGCTTGGCGTCGGCCCGCGCGCCCTTGAGCGGATCGCTCTCGGGGAACTTGTAGGGAAGGACCTCGGCGAGGGGCAGCGGCTCGGCCTCGCGCGAGCCGTCGAAGGGGATGCCCGACTTCGCCCACACGGCGTAGATGAGCCCTCCTCCACCGTTCACGAACCGCACGAGCGCCTGCTGCGCCCGGGTGGTCATCTGCCCCAGGGCGATGTCGCCGCACACGATGGAGTCGAACCGCTCCGCATACCCCGGGGCCTCGAGCTTCTTGACGAAGTTGAACGATTGTTCGGCCTCGAAGGCGAACGTGTCGCCCGAGGCCCTGGCGACTGCCTCCTTGATCAAAGCCGCGCGATCCTGTGCCCACATCCCGTAGTCGCCCGTGCACAGGAGCACCTTGGTTTCCCCGGTGGCAGCAGATGGAGCCAATGCCACCGCAGAGAGTGCCGCCGCCACGGCCACATTGCAGGTCGATCTCCTCAGGGATCGCATCGGCTTGTGTCCTTCCTTGGCTCTGCCGTGCCGCCGCGCCGTCAGCGCGGCGACGGGGCCAGCGGCTTGCTGGTGATGAGGCCGATGCCGCGGCCCTTGGCCCCGCAGGCGCAGTAGTGCATGTAGGAGGTCTCGTTCGCTGGATTCCACACCAGCGAGATCTTGTGGGCGTACTGCTTGTCGAGTCCGCTGGGATTCCCGCCCGCCTTGTAGAGGGGCTCGGGGTGGGCCGTCCAGTGGACGAGGTCCCGCGAGAAGGCGATCATCACGTGGGCGCCGCCGCGGCCCACTCCGAAGTAGAACATCGTCCAGTGGTCGCCGTCGCGGAACACCTTGGGGTCGGAGCAGAATCTCTCGTCGTAGCCGCCCTTGCGGACGCGGACCACCGGGTTGGCGGGATAGCGCATCCAGGTGAGCAGGTCGGTGGAGAAGGCGAGGCCGCTCTGCTCGATTTCGCCGTTGGCGGCGTTGTAGAAGTTGAAAAAGCGGCCGCGGTGCTCGACGAGCCAGGGCTGGTAGATGCAGCTCCTCTCCCACTCCCCGCAGTCGGGGTCCTGGACGGCGAGGATGGGCGAGTCCTTGGCTCTGCGCCAGGCCAGGCCGTCGTCGCTGCACGCCACGCCCTCGTAGCCGGGCCGCAGCTCGTAGCCGCCCTGGCGCGGGTAGCAGCCGTAGAGGGACCAGAAGCGGCCGTCGCGCTTCTTGAGCACGCGGGGGGCCTTGATGTCGTAGGACTCGTAGAGATAGGCGCCGAGCACGCAACCGCCGTGGTCGAACTCGCCCTTCGGGCCGTAGCCCATGGCCAGCCGCATGTTCTTCCAGTGCACCAGGTCGCCGCTCTCGGCGACGAAGGAGTTGTAGCCCCTGCCGTCGAAGGCGATGAAGCTCATGTGCCACGTCTTCGAGCCCGGGAGCTGGAAGACGGTCGGGCAGTCGGTGTTGCCGAAGGCTTCGTGGCCGGGGACTTGCGGCTTGGCGGGGATGACATGGTCGGGCCAGTAGTGCCAGCCGCGATAGGGCGCCGACCAGCGGTCGAGCGTCTCGCGGTCGAGGGCATCGGTCTCTGCGGCAGCCCCAGCGACACAGGCGGAGAGGATGGCCATCAAGAGCGCCCTTCGCATCGTTCGGTCTCCCTGTCGGTTCGTCACGGCGCGGCTCGGGCCAGGCGAGGGCCTCACTTCGAGCCCGCCCCACTACGGTTCTGCTGCCGGGCGAGGTTCTCGCGGCTGCGAGCCTCGATGGCCAGGGATTCCTGCCGCTTCTGCCACCAGACGGCGTACTCGGGGCAAGGGACGGAACCCGGCATGTCCTCGCGAGGTCGGCGCCGCAGCTCGTCGGCCCATGAGCGAATGACCGCAAGCGCGGCAAGGTAGGCAGGGTCACTGGTGGACTTGAAGGGCGGGTCCGGGTGAAGTCCGAGTCCGCCCGCCTCCTTCGCCAGGGGGGCGCGCAGCAGGCGGCTCTCCTCGGGGTGCGAGAGATTGATGAGGACGGCGTTGCTCGTGTCGTAGGCACCGGGCGCGCTCCAGTCGAATCGCCGGCCCTTGTGCTTCCCGAAGCGCGCGAAGCCACCCTCGGGCACGCCCGGCGGGGCCGAGGGCTGATTGTGGCACTTGAAGCACTGGTCGCCAAGCGCCTGCCACAGGGGCCTCGCATCGGTGACCACGCAGCGGCCGTAGTTGGCGCGGTATCGCGTGATCGCGTAGGTGCCGTAGTAGGGCGCGTTGAGGTCAACCCACGTCGCCAGCCGATCCATCTCCTCAGCCGTCAGCCTCACTTCGTGGTGGCCCTTGTCGAGCATCTGGATGAGCGGGCTGGCGATGGCCCCGACCGACTTCGCGGGGATCATCGGCGGGTCCTGGCGGGTGCCGGGCACCGTGACGAACAGCCGCAGGTGCTCGTAGCCGAGGCTGAAGGCATCGGTCTTATCGCCGCGGAGATCGATGCCCTTCGGGTGGTCCTGGTTGTGGCAGCGGACGCACGCCCGGTCGAGGACGGGCTGGACGTCGCGGTGGAACGCCAGGGGCTCCTGGCCGGTGAGCCACGGTCTTCGGCGGACGGGGTGGCCTGGCGCGGCAGCCAACCGCGCTGTCGGCGGGGTGTGCTTCGACTCGTGGCAGCCCACACACGCACGCGCCTCGCCCGGTTGGGCCGTGACCCAACTGCGCATCCACTGGAGCGCCCGGCCCCTCGCGTCGAGCGGCTGGAAGTAGACCGCGGTGCCGGCGGGGATCGTGAACGTGGCCGAGCCGTCCGGGCCGACGGGCACGGTGCCGATCACCCGCTTGGCGTCCCAACTGCTGCACAGGCCCATCGGCGGCGTGCCGTCCATGCCCGCCCAGTGCTGGGTGCCCATCGGGCGGTTGATCATCTCGACGATTCGGAGTGCCTTCACCTCGCCCCTCGCTATGCCCCGAAGCCCCGCGCCCTCGTAGACGTTGACCATGTGAATCGTGGCTTCGGTCTGGCGGTAGTCCACTTGGGAGGGTATCACGGACGGCCGCGGCCTTGGTGCCAGGAGCATGGGCGAACTACATGAGATGTTCGGGTCCTCGTAGATGAGCGTGCGGTTGCCGAACGTGTCAATCAGGTAGATGCCGAAGTGCCGCTTGCCCTTCGGCTGGCAGGAGACGAGGAAGAAGTGCTCGGAGAGGGGCCAGGGGTACTGGTACTGGGCGGAAAGGCCACGCCAGTAGAATTCGTCGCGGGTCGGGCGGATTTCACGCTTGGGCCACAGGCGCAGGCAGCCGTCGGCCTCCTCGGTGCCGAGGGTGGGGTCGAAGAGGCCGATCTCGCCGCACTGGTCCACGTCGTGGTGCCCGGAGAGGGTGCAGACGATCTTCGTGCTGCCTGGGATAGCCCGCACGTGGAGCATCGAGATGGGCCAGAAGGAGTTGTTGCCGTAGAGCGCCGTCGTGCCCGTGCCGTCGGGGTTCATCACGGCCAGGCCCTGGACGTGGATGACCCAGCGGTCGTTGTACTCCCAGCGGGTGAAGGCCACGCGGCCGTCGTTGAGCACGCTGGGGAAGTTGTCGTGTACGTGGTTCACCGTCACGCGACGGATGTTGCTGCCATCGCTCTCCATCACGTAGAGGTTCGACACAGGCACAGGAAAGCAGTCCACCGTCTGTACGCAGCGGGTGGAGTTGAAGAGGACTTGGCCGTTAGGCAGGTAGCAGCCCTCGTAGTCGGCGAAGCCGGCGTCGCGGGTGAGCTGTGCAATCCTGCCCGTCGCCACGTCGAGTTCGTAGAGGTGGAAGTCATCCTCGTCCAGGTTGCGCTTGTGCGCGAAGAGCACCTTCGAGCCGCTCCAGTGGACGTCGGGGTCGCGGATGACGCCCGTGGGCGAATCGAGGAGCACGGTGAGCTTGCCCCCGGGGTGGATGGGGCTGAGCATGCACAGCGAGGAGCCGGGCCGCCAGAAGCGCGGGCGGTCGCGGGCCCAGCTCAACGCCTCGGTGTAAGCATAATGCTGGCCGCCGAGGGGATGGCGGCGGGTGAAGAGCAGCGTGCCCGAGGCCAGGAGCGGGTTGGCCTCGACGAGGGCCTCGCGCTGGAGTGCGGCGAGGGCCTCGGCGTCCCCAGCCTGCTCAATACCGTCGAGGCGCTTCAGGAACTCCCCGCCGCGCGGGTATCCTCGGCCATGCGTCGCGCTCAAGTGGCGAATCGCGGCACGCAGGGCAGCAGCATCCGTCTCCGCGGTCGCCGGCTTCGGCCGGGGAATGGGACGGTCGGACAGAAAAAAGCCATCGGTGTTCACGTTGTTGTGGTCGCGCGTCGAGCGGATCTCGAGCGTGTGAAGGCCACGCCGGGCGGCAGGCAGGACGGCTCCGGCCAGTTCCCACTCCGCTTCGTTGAAGCCCCAGCCGCCCGTGGATGGCAGACGCAACTCGGCGGCCCCCGCGGCATCGCGGTCGAGGACCAGCCGCACCACGGCATCGCCGGCCATCGCCCGCGCATAGCGGAGGGTGACGTGCAGCCTGGGGAGGTCAGCGGGCAGCTCGATGCGATAGCGCAGGAAGTCGGCGGCCCTCCCACCCCAGTCGTTGTCCACGATGAAGCCGCCCGAGGCGTCCTTCATCGGGTACTTCGGCGCCGTCGATCCCCGCTGTTCCGCGTAGGTTTCCGCTTCGATCCAGAGCTTGACGCCCGGTGGCATCTCTGCTGCCCAGGCGACGCCCCAGATCCCGAGGACAAAGGCCATTCGCTGGATCGCACTCATGGTGGATGATTATAACCGTTCGGCTTGATCTTTCAACGGGACTACAGTAGCCTGTTCGGCAGGACGGACTCGCTGAGGAGGTCGTGCAGGATGGGATACGCTCGGCTGCCCCTGGTGGTCTCAGTCGTGCTGGCTGGCCTTTCATCGGTCGTTGCGGGTGAGGCGATCGAGCCCCCGCCCAACGGCCCGGCTACGGTTGAGTGGGACGCAGGGAAGGGGCGACTGAGCCTGCGCTACCACGGCGCCACGGTCCTCGAAGCCGCCATCGGCGCCGAAGACGCAGCGGGACGCGCCGTGGCGGGCGTGGAGGCCAAGCTCGAGCCGACGGAGGTCCGGGACGACAAGGAGAAGGTCGAGCAGCGGCTGAAGCTCACCCTCGCCACGCCGCAGGATGGCGTGAAGCTGGTCTTGCGTGGCACCGTCACTGGCAGCGATGAAGCGTTCCCCGCAGAGACCGCCGGCGAGGCGCAGAAGCGCTTCCCACTGGTGCGCAACAGCGTCGGGCTGAGCCGCAACCTGCGGAACAACGCGGTCTATGACCGCCGCTGGGACTGGGTGCTGATCGGCCCGGCGGATGGGACGACGCGCATCCAGCCCAAGGCGGCAGAGAAGCAACGCATCACGTTCGCGTGGGAGAGCCGCGGCACCACCATCGAGCTGGTGTTCCGGCCCCGGTTCTACCAGAAGCACCGGTCGCTCAAGTACTTCGAGCCATGGACCCATCTGGTGTGGAAGGGCTCGGTGACCGGCTATTGCACCTGGTGGGCTTACCAAGGCGGCTTCAGTCAGAAGACGCTGGACGAAGTGGTGGACGTGTTTGCCGAGAAGCGCCTGCCCGACTTCGGCTACACGTACTTCCAGATAGACGACGCCTATCAGATCGGCAATGGCAGTTGCCCAGAGAACTGGCTGACGTGGAACGGCAAGTTCCCCGGCGGCCCGACGTACGCTCTTGGCAAGTTCCGGTCCGCCGGCATGAAAGGCGGCATCTGGGTCCATCGCGTCCACCGGCCCAGCGACCCACACGTGGCCGACATCGGGAAGCAGCACCCGGACTGGTTCGTCCACAAGCCGAACGGCGCGCTGTTCATGGACGGGGGCTTCTACATCCTGAACACCAAGAACAAGGAAGCCCTGGACGGCATGGTGCGGCCCATCTACCGCGAACTCAAGAAGCAGGGTTGGGACTACGTGAAGATTGACGGCGCGGGCGACCTGCTCTCCTGCTACAAGAACAAGCAATGCGCGGAGCACTTCCAGAAGATCGGCTCGACGCCGGAGGAATCGCTGCGCGATTGGGACCGGGTGGCCCGCGAGGAACTCGGCAAGGATGTCTATATCTTGTCTTGCTGGGGCGTGGGCCCCGGGCTCAATGTGATCGGGCTGGCCGACGGCTGCCGGCTCGCCGGCGACGGCTTCCAGCCGGAGACCCTGGCGAACCATAGTTCCTACGAAAGCGTGGTGTGGCGCGGCGATCCCGACCACTGCGATATCCTGGGGACCTGGCTCACGGACGAGGACGCCCTGATGCCGGTCTTCGGCCTGGACGCGCCGGCGCCGGTCCGAACCATCGTGCGGCCCGCCCTCCGCAGCATCGCCGGCGCCGTGCTCATGGTCAGCGACAAGGCCGAGGCGTACAGGGACAAACGGAACCTCGAAGGCATGAAGCGGAGCGCGCCCGTGCTCCCGACCGTGCCCGGCCAGCTCTACGACCCCGGCCACAAGTCGGCCGGCTGGTGGCTGCAAGAGATCGCCCGGCCCTTCGAGAGCTGGACGGTGCTGACGCGCATCCAGTGGGCTCAGAAGCGGGAGAAGGAGTGGAAGTTCGACCTCAAGGGCCTGCCGCAGCACGAGGTCAAGTTCGCGGACCTGGGCCTGCCCGCCGATCGCGAATACCTGGTCTTCGAGTTCTGGACCCAGAAGCTCCTCGGGAAGAGCAAGGGCTCGTTCACCGCGCCGGCGATGGACGAGAACGCGGGGATGCAGGTCTTCGCCATCCGCGAGGCGCGGCCCCACCCCTGGGTGATCTCGACCACCCGGCACCTCTCTCAGGGCGGCGTGAGCCTGCTGGACGAGCAATGGGATGCCGACAAGACGATGCTCTCCGGCAGGAGCGCAGTGGTCGCCGGCGACCCCTACGTGCTCACCGTGCATCTCCCGCCTGGCTTCCGCCTCAAGAGCGCTGAGGTCAGCGGCGAGAAGGCCGAGACCGCGAACCAGCAGGAGACCGCCACGGTCCGCATCGTCCCGTCCGCCACCAAGACCGTGGAGTGGAGGATGGTGTTCGAGCGATGAACATGGAACAGCTCATGGCTTGCTTGCTCTTGCTCTCCGCAGCCGTCTTCGCGGCGGATCCGCGGCCCGATTGGCAAATGGGGCCGTTCGTGAAGCACAAGGAACCCGTCCTGCGGCCGACGCCCGATTCGCGGTTCAGGTGCCCGATCCGTGGCAAGGAGGTCCGCTGGGAGGAGCAGAACGTCTACAACCCCGCCGCCGTGGTGCGCGAGGGCAAGGTGTATCTGCTCTACCGGGCCGACGACCGAAGCCCCGACCTCGGGTGGGGAAGAACGTGCCGCATCGGGCTGGCCCACAGCGACGACGGCATCTGCTTCACGCGGCACCCGACGCCGGTCCTCTATCCCGATAGCGACGAGTGGAAGAAGCACGAGTGGGAAGGCGGCTGTGAGGACCTCCACGTCGTCGAGGGCGAGGATGGCGTCTACTACATGAACTACACCACCTGGAGCGGCAAAGGCGACACGATGTCCATCGCCACCTCCCGCGACCTGGTGCGTTGGACGAAGCACGGGCCGGCCTTTCGCAAGGCCGCGCCGGACAAGGTCGCCGGCTCGCGGACCGGCGTCGTCGTGTCCCGTCGCGAGGGCGACCGCCTCATCGCGGCCAAGATTGACGGCAAGTACTGGATGTACTACACCCACCCCTGCGGCATCGCCTGGAGCGAGAACCTGATGGACTGGACACCGACGGGCAAGGCGGTGTGGCCGGGAGGCGGACGCGAGGCCGGCGCCATCGCCCTGCTGCGCGACGATGGCATCCTGCTGATGACGCAGGGCGGCCACCACGCGCTCGGCGCCTGGGTGCTGCGGCAGGCCATGATTGACCGTGGCGACCGCAGAACCGTGCTGAAAGAGGCGAAAGAGCCCTTCCTCTACCCCGAATATGACTGGGAGAAGAAGGGGATGACCGGCAACACGACAGTTGCCAACGGGTTGGTCCGCTTCAAGGGCCGGTGGATGCTCTATTACGGCGCCGCCGACAAGGTGCTCGGTCTTGCGACCTGGGCAAGCTCGGAGTGAAGCGAAGAAGGGAGTGGGCCGGGTGCAGCGACAGCGGGGCATCGTCGCAGGGGAGCCAGAGCCTGGAGTTCTTCAGGAGCGTCGACCTGCTTTCCGCCGCCAGCCGGCCAGGCACGAACCCCTAGGCTCCCCCGGCGGGGATCAGGCTCAATCAGAAGATACCTGCTTGCTGCGTGCGTCGGTGGATCTGCGGCGCATCTCCAATAGGGATTCTTCGGCCTGTCGCTCCGCTTCTCTCGCCGCCTGCGGCTCGCCCAACTCGCGTAGTGCGCGTGCCAGAGCGCTCTGGCCGCGCGCTGTCAGAGCAGGAACAAACCACGGCCCAGGGTCATCCTTTGGCAGGCCATTGAGTCCGCCGAGCGCCTTCTCCAGCCAGGAACGCGCCTCCTGAGGCTTGCCGCCACGCGCCAGCACGTCGCCGAGGGCTGTCTGGAACTCAGCCAGCCAGATCCTGTGAGACAGCAACTCCGGGAACTGCGGAGCCAGGTCTGACTGCAGCGCTACCGCCTTCCGACAGTGCCGCTCCGCTTCTTCGAGACGGCCCGTCTGCCTCAGGAGTGAGCCCAGTTTGTGTAAGATCCTGGCCTCGGATGCGCTGTACTGGGGGATGTACGGGTGCCTGGCGGTGAGTTCCTGAGAGATTCCAAGTGCCTTGCGGAGCCACTCCTCCGCGACAACGGCATCCGCCGGGGGACGTGTTGGCGGCCCAGTCTTCCGTGATGGTCCAGCGTGTGGCGGTGGTTCAGGAGGCGGTGGGACATGGACTCGCGCAAACGCCTCGCACAAGTCAAAACGGTACTGCGGCGCCTCGGGGAAGTCCTTGGCGAGCGCCTCGAGGACAGCAATCGCTTGCTCCAACGTCCCGGTCTGCTCCTGTGGCTCGGCCGGACCGCCCTCGAGGTAGCAGAGGGCCAACAGATGACGGAAGCGTGGGTCAGCCGGGTGCTTCTCGACGAGGTCACGCAGTAGCCCCATCGCAGCCACGAGGTGTTCCCTCTCGGCGGCTTGTGCACGTGCCTCGTCCGGCCCGATGGGGGGACCTTCATCCATCTCGAGGACGACGTTGTGATCCAGCAATCCTTGGACCATGCCATTGTCTTGGCAGTTGATGACCGCTCCGAATTCCGAGTAGGTCATGCCCAGAAGGATCCTCTCTGCCGAGTCTTTCCAGAGCGCTGCCCTGCCTTTGAGCTTCGTGGTGCGAAGCCAGGCGAGGAGGTCTGCGACTGTGGGCCATCGCTCCTGGGTGTGGTCGAAGACGCCCATGACGCGAAACAGGTGGTCGAGGCCCGCGACGAGGAGGCTGATGACTCCCTCTCCGCCCAGGTAGGCGTTGGCGATGACGTCCACGATGAGCTTGATCCAGACGTGGGTCTCGCAGCCTGGCGGCGGGATGAGCGGGTTGAACCGGAACGGAGATACCTCCCTGCCGATGGTGTAGACGAGCAGGTCTTCCCGACTGGTGACCAGGTCTCGGTAGCCTCGCTTCCAGTCGAGGGCCAGGACCTTGATGCCTCGGTCCATGATGCCCTGCATGAGCACGAAGGTGAGGTTGGTCTTGCCCGAGCCGCTCCTGCCGGCGATGAGAAGATGCTCTTTCAGTCTGCCGCTCTTGAGATAGAAGGGGTACAGCTCGCGGCTGCCATAGCTGACGCTGCCAAGCCTGACATCCCCGGACATGCTGACCGCCTTCTCGGGTGGCGGGAACGGCGCGCGGTCCGGCTGGTAGTCTGTGCCGAGGTGCTTGGCTGCGAGAAGCTCGAGGGTCTGCTCGATGTCTGCCTTGCCGTCTGTGTCGGATTCCGCAAGGTACGCCGACCAGAGCCGGTCGATCTTGCTGCCCATCACTGGCTTGAGCTTGCGGCAGAGCTCCTGGACTCGTTCCATCATCGTGCATCACCCCCTGACGTGTTGAGGATGTCGATCTTCCGCTGCGCTGAGAGGTAGGTCTGCGCCACTTCAGGGAATGTCTGCCTCAATCGCGCGATGTCGCGCCAGGCTGAGACGCGCTCTGCCCGTTGGTCGGCGTACAGGTCCCGCAGCCCCTCGCGGAGCTTGACCTCCAGCTTGTAGTTGGCGTAATGGCCTGCGTGATTCTGCCACTGGTGGAGTTGGGTGAGCAGGTCGCACTTGCCGCGCTCGATGTCGTAGGCGTTCCGTTGGTAGATCTGGAGCCTGTGCCTGATCTGGTGGACCGTGTCGTCGAGCCCGAGCCATGCTGTGTGCGCTCTATCCGTCAGGAGCGCGGTCTCTGGGAAAGAAGGAGGCATTGCCAGGTAGCCCTGGGCGATCACGTCCTCGACTGTCTGGGGCTTCCCATCCAGCGGGTGGCTGTTGGTTCGTGCCGCTGCCGGGGCAACCTGGTAGCGGGGGTCGGGAGCAATGTATGGCCAGCTGCTTGGCGCCTGGTAGCGCTGGTAGGTCACGTAGCGGCCATAGTGCTCTCTACCTGGATCCCCGGTGGTTGTTCTCGATTGGTTTTGGTCTGGGTTCATGCATTTCTCACCTCTGAGTTGCTATCTTCCAGTGGGAAATGCGTCCAGGTATATAAACCTTTCGGTTTTGGCTGCCACTTCCGAGTGGGGACGGGGCGCGGTGCGGCCGCGGGACCTATGGGCTCCTGCGAGCAACCCAATGCACCCGCGTGCCTATGCCCACCGTCCTCCCTCGTCGGTGGACGCACATCGGCGACTTGTTTTCCATATGGAAGGAATGTGCTGCTTGGCCGCCATGCCCGCCGGGGCGCTGAAGGGGCGGAACGCTCGTGTGTGTTCAGGTTAGGGTCGGCCCGTGGCTCAATGCCTCCAGCAGCCGCGCCAACGTCAGCGGCGCGCTGCCCTCGTAGTGATTGTTGGCGTAGACGGCCATGATGAGTCCCCGGCTCGTGCCCGCGCGGATGATGCTCGCCGCTGCATCCAACCCCTGGTCCTTCGGCTCGACGAGCTGGTTCCACACTTCGCCCGTCCGCTCCTCAATCCCCTCTCTGTCGCAGCCGAGGAGGCGGATGACCGAGAAGTCGGCGGTGAAAGCATCGTGCTGGGCGAAGACCTCTCCGATGTGGGGCATGTAGTAGCCCTCGATGAAGACATAGCCCAGGCCGTGCTCCTTGAGGAAGGCGAAGAACTCGGGACGCAGGTAGTTCGGGTTCCGGGTCTCGATGGCGTAACGAAACCCCTTGGGAGCACTGGCGAAGAAATCATGGAGCCTGTCCAGGAACGCCTTCAGAGAAGGTATCTTGGTTCGGTTCAGGTACTCGAACTGGAGCATGATAGGGCCGAGCTTCCCGTGCATCGGAGACAGGCTGTCGAGGAAGTCGCTCAACAGGTCGAGACTGAGGAAGTGGGTGTTCGGCTGGTTGGCGTGCTCTGCATAGCGTGGGGGCTGACGGGGGTAGAAGTGCGTCAGTGTGATGGCGTTGGGGGCCTTGACGGCGAACGTGAAGTCGTCAGGGACGCTCTCCGCGTATTCCTTCACAGTGGTGGGACTGGGAAGCTTCACACCGGTGGGAAACAGGCTCCAGAACCACTGGTCCACCTCGACGGTACGCAGATGCTTGGCGTATTCGGCGAGGTGGCCGCCTGGGGCGTCCTTGACGCCCGGCGGATACAGCAGGCCCTGCCAGGAGTCGTACTTCCAGGAGGACGTGCCCACCTTCAGGAAGGGCTCAAGTGCCGTGGGCACGGTCAAGTCGAGACTGACCATAGTGCCGGCTCCTCCCTTTTCACCTCGACTGCTGATCGCTCGTCGCCGGGGGCGCAATGGCCCCGGGCTGGTAGACCTGGTCGTACAGCTGCTTGATCTTCGCGTTGTAGCCATCGTCGAACCAGCCCCGGAAGAACATGCTATCCCTGTGGCGGACTCCCTCCAGGAGTTCGCCGCGGCGCTTGTCCCAATCCGCAGGGGAGAGATTGACCGACTGGCAAACGCTGAATGCCCCAGGCAGTAGATCGAGCACTTCGGGCGGCGTGCGAGCGCCGCTGTAGGGCGGCTGGAGGTACTGGGCGGCGTATGCCCATTGAGCAGGCGCGCCTGTGCCCAGTTCGGGGATGAGCAGCACATCGGGATGCCGCCGAGCAACGTCCCGCCACACGTGGCTGTCGAGGAGCGCCCAGCCGAACTCCTGCTTCTCGCCAGCCTGGCGATAGACGCCGTTGGTGTCCACGTAGAAGATTGTGCAGCCCCAGTTCCTCCTGGCGTACTCGATCTTGCGGCACATCCTCTCGACCACCGGGTAGAACCGCCACCAGGGCAGGCCCTTGGGCGCGATCGCGTTGAAGTCGTCGCCGAGCGGATTGCGCTCGGGCCCGTGGCTGCCAGTGCCGTGCGACCAGCCCTTCTTTGCCTCAAGGTAGACTTGTGTCGGCCGGATGCAGCAGCCCGTGCGCAGGCCGGCGTCGAGGAACTTCCTGAAGAACTCGGGGTAGATGTCCTCGACTTCTGGCGCCAGGACCTTCACCATGCGTGGGTCGCCGATGTACGTGATCGGATGCGGGTTCTCGGCGCCTTCAGGGTCCCACACGATCATGCCCTGGGCGTTCGTCTTCTTGAGCGACGTGATGCACCGGTCGGCGAATTCCATGAAGAGCTTACGCAGCTCGGCCTTGCCTTCTGGCGCCCGGACATCGAGGCCCTTCTTGTCGAACCAGTTACGGGGGTTGTTCTCCGGCCCCTTGCCTTTGCCGACGAAGATGGTGCCGATTGGTCGGCGGTCCTTCCAGCCCATGCGCGGTTGGTGGTACTTCCGGAACGCCTCGCACAAGTCCGTCGGGGGCTTGCCCTCGGCGCCATCGGCCGGCGCGAAGCGCAGAGAGAAGGCGATGGCCAGGCTCTTGCCCGGCTCGACGCGTGGCAGGCCGAGGGGGTGGTAGAACACCGCGCCCGGCTCCATCATCATGACCCCGCCCTTGAGCACGACCGGCGACTCGCTCTTTCCGCCCGCGGCCAGACCGAAATTCAGCGGCACAAGGGTCTCGCAGCACAGCAGGAGCCTGCCGGCGCCGAAGCTCGTCTCGACGACCCCCAGACGATCAGGCAACGTCTCGATCCAGCGCCCCTGCTTGGGCTTGGCCGGTGGCACCGAGAAGGACAGACTCAGGGGCTCGATCTCGAAGTCGGCAATGGCGAGCTTCGAGTCGTTCGTGATCGTGGCCGTGATACCCAGCCGGTCGGGCGCGGGCGCATAGGTGAACGACACCGAGCCCCACGGGTAGCCATAGGTCAGCCGCCGGGCTGCGCCATCGAAGCTCACCTTGGGGTTTGCCCCGTCCAGCTTGTCGAACGAGTAGGCCTTCTCCTGCTTCGCATCGAGCGTCTCGTGCTCAAAGACGACCCTCTTCACCTGTGGCCCTCCATCCTTCAGAAGGTCTGTGCCCGACCAGGCCAGGCGGCCCAGCCCGGCCTCGGTGACAGTGACATCGAGACCCTCGCCGGCCGACGCGCCAGCCGCCCAAGCCGCAACCACGACCATCGCGCTGAGCCATCGCAGCATCTGCCACCCCCGTCTCAGGTTGGGGTCGCGAGCCTGCCCCGGATCGAGCTATCAAGCGGCTCCGGAAAGCTCTCCACCGTCGAAAGCATACCGCACGGTATCGGGGGCGTCAAGCTCCTTCGGCCCTTTGACCGTGCCCCCTGCTGGCTGGCATAATAGCGTCTGAGGTCAGGCCGCGGTCACAACACTTGGGGAGCGCGAGGCGCTCCCACAAGGAGTCTGCTATGAGAATAGCGGCTGCTTTGAGCACGATTCTGTTGGCCTTGCCCGTGGCGGCGGGGGAAGTCTCCTTCGCCACACAACCGACGGTCGTCACGAAGGGCAAGCAGGTGGCCATCGCCTTCGCCGTTTCGGCGCCGACCGACGTGGAGGTCGCGGTGCTCGGCGGCGACGGCAAGGTCATCCGCCACCTGGCCGCCGGGGTGCTCGGTGCCAAGAACCCGCCGCCCGAGCCGCTGAAGGCCGGCCTGTCCCAGAGTCTCGAGTGGGACGGCAAGGACGACTTCGGCAGGCCCGCCGCCGGGCCTGCCAAGGTCCGGGTGCGGGCCGGCACGGGCGTCAAGTTCGGTCGAATGATCGGCGATGACCGCTACAACTGCGGCTACGTAGATTCCATCGCCACTGACGAGGACGGCAACCTGTACATGACCGCCTTCGCCAGCGAGTGCAATCAGTCCGGCCAGTTCCTGCGGGTCTTCGCGTCGGACGGCAGATATTTGCGCACGCTGATCCCCTTCGCCGCCGACAGCAAGCCGGAGGCGGTCGCCAACGTCGCGTCGTGGGACGCGGCCAGGAAGGCATTCACCCCGCGAAGCTACTCCTCCGGCAACCCGTCGCTCTATCCGGTCGGCGGGCTGCGGCTGGTGAGCGCTTCGAAGAAGGCCGGCATCGTGATGACCGCGAGGACCTCGGTCTGGCGGCTGGACGCCGACGGCGGCAACCTCAGAGGCCCTGAGGCGATGTGGTCGGCCAAGGCCGGCGTGAAGACCGGGCATAACGTCCCGCAACTCGCTGTCTCGCCCGACGGCAGATACATCTACTACTCCAACGTGGCCGGGAGCCAGTACGACACCAAGAAGCCCTCGGACATAGACCCCAAGTGGCCCAACGGCCGCGTCTACCGGCAGGACACCTCCAGGCCCGACAGCGACCCGGAGAGGTTCTTCGACCTGACCCTGCCAGAGAATTTCTGGATGCCCAACGCCTGGAACTGCCGCAGTGCGGCCTACTCGATCGCGGTGGACGCCCAGGGCCACCTGCACATCGGCGACCTGGTCAACCAAGAGGTCGTCGAGGTGGACGCCGACGGCAAGAAGGTGAGCGCCACCAAGGTGGCCTGGCCCGAGCGGGTCCGCGTGGACAGCAAGTCGGGCGCATACTACATCCTAAGCCGGATCACCCCGCTGCCCAATGAGAACTCGCAACTCAAACTCGTCAAGATCGTCGGCCGCGGCGTCGAGGCCACGACGGTCGCCGAGCTTCCTCTGAAGGTCAGCGTCAACCGCAATGGCGTGGGCACCTGCCTGGGGCGAATGGGCGATGCGCCGGCCCTCTGGATCGGCTCCCAGAGCGGGCTGATCTGCGTGAAGGACGCCCACGGCAAGCTGGAACTGGCCGAGACCGCCTTCCAGCCAGTCCCCGAGGGCCAGCTCGACTGGGGCCGCATCGTGGTGGACGCCGAGCGCGAGGAGATCTACACCAACAACGGCGTCTCCCGCACCTACCGCTACGACGGCAACACTGGGAAGGGCGGGCTGCTCAGGAAGAACGGCCAACCCTTCTGGTGCGTGGACATGGCCGTGGGCTACGATGGCTCGCTTTACATGCGCACCGGCAACAGCTTCACCGGGCCGCTGGAGCGCTACACCCACGACCTCGCGCCCATGCCCTTCGCCACCGGTAGCCACCAGCTCTGGGACATCTACAGCCGCTACGGCATCGGCTTCTGCGACAAGGGTGTGGCCGCAGGCCCCAAGGGCGAGAGCTACATCAGCTACATGTACGGCTGGAACAAGTACTTCGTGGCCGGCTTCGGCGGCGACGGCAAGCCCATCAAGGGCGGGCAGCTTTCCGGCAAGATCCCCAAGCCCGACGCCAAGTCCTGGGTCGCCAAGTGGCCCGTGGAGCGCCATGTCACCACGGCGGTGGTCGGGCCCATCCCGGCCTCCAGCGGCGGGATCGGCGTGGATCTGGCCGGCAATGTCTACGTGGGGATGTTGCTCGTGCCCAAGGGCTTCACCCCGCCGGCCGGCTTCGAGAAGGACCCTGCCTACGCCAACTGGACCGGCAGCATCGTGAAGTTCCCGCCCTCCGGCGGCGATGGGCAGCCTGGCCCTCGTCGCGGCCAGCCGCGCCGTCTGGACCCTCTGGCCCGACCAGGACGAGCCTGAGCGGACGTATTTCGTGCCCCTCAAGTGCAACCTTTCGGCGGCGTTGCACGCCCACGCCTACCGCATCGTGGCGAGTCCGCTCAACCCCAAGCAGCCCGTCCTCGTCTGGGAGCCCGAGGCGATCCCCATGGCCTTGCTCTCGACGAGCACGGCGAACCCCATGCCCAGGTTGCGCGACCAGGAGTGCGCGGCCTGGCTGCGGGGCCTGCTTGAGACGGGACCGGTCCCTGCCGCCGATGTGGAGAGCGCGGCGAAGGAGGAAGGGTTCGGGCGCAACACGCTCCTCCGGGCGAAGCGGGTCCTGGGCGTGCTCACCGAGCGCGCCGAGTTCACTGGCGGCTACACCTGCAAGCTCCCTTCGGCCAAGTTGTGACCTGGCCCCAGCCCCCCCACAAGGTGGGACGCTGGGGACACTGGGGACGCTGGCAGGGATTGTGGGCGGCCATTCCGGGCACACAACCCGTAGGGGGCAGTAGTGCCAGACCCGAGCGGGGCGGCACCCACTGGCCGGCGCCGGCGTGCTCGACCTCGCCCCCGCCAGTGGTCCGGCGCGTGCCTGGTCAGCGTGCAAGCTCGACGCGCGCGGAGTGTTCCACGACCACCTCGCGCTTCTGCGGCTTCCCGTCGGCCCCCGTCCATTCCAGGACGAGCGGGCCGGGCTCCTGAAGGCCGATGGTGGCCGGAACGCCCGGCCTCAGGACGTGCATGCCGATGCGACGCCGGTCCCTCGACACGCTGAGGGTGACGGGGCCGGTCGCTCGTGGGGGCAGGGCGACGGTGAGGGCGAGCGCCGGGCGGTCGCCCGCCTTGCCGAAGAGCGCCCACACATCGCCCTGCGGCGTGACGGCCAGCAGGTCGGCGATGCCGTCGCCGTTGAGGTCGAGGACGGTTCCCGCGGCCTGGCCGCGCTGGAGGGCTTCGGCCGCCTTGAGCTTGGCCTGGGGCGCGGGGGCGAGCGGGTCCAGCGGCGCGTCCGCCGCGCCGCCGGTTCCCGAGAAGTCGAGTTCGCGCGCGAGGCCGAAGCAGGCGAAGCCGCGGTTGAAGAAGAGCATCGGGGGGCGGTCCGGGTAGAAGAGGGCGACGCCCTGGCGCCCGTCGCCATTGATGTCGCACGGGGCGGCGCCCGCGACGCGCGGCTGATTGGCGTTGCCGTGGTAGGCCAGTTCGCCCGTCGCGTGGGTCGCGTTCTCCCAGAGTCCGTCCGGCGTCCGGGTGAGGAGGGCCAGGCCGTCCTCGCCCACGGCCACGAGGTCGAGCCGCCCGTCGGCATCATAGTCGCCGCAGACCGCGGTGCGGGGCGCTTTGGGCACCGGGAGTGGGGCCTTGACGGATGCCTTGAACCGGCCTTGTCCCTCGCCGGCATAGAAGGCGATGCCCTTGGCGTGGAGTTGAAGGATGTCGCAGCGGCCGTCGCCATCGAGGTCCGCCGCCACGCACGGGCCGCCCGGCCCGAGGTCGCGAAGCGCCTCCGGCTCCGGTGCCAGGGCCATGGCTCGGGCCGCGTACACGGCGCCGTTGATCGAGCGCACGAACACCGGGCCGCGCGGCGTGCCCGCGAGCACCCCCGCAGCCACAGCATCCAGTGAGAGGCAATCGGGCAACTCAGCGGCAGGCGATGGGACGCCGAACGTGCCCGGAGCGGTCTGCCTCGCCAGCCGGACTGCCTTGCCGTCCCAACTCGCTATGTCGAGGCGGCCGTCGCCATCGAAGTCGCCAGCCACAACGGCCTTCGACCTGGTTCCCAGCTTCACCTTCTCGGTGATGTCGGCCGGCGTCCCGCCCTTCGATGCGGCCTGGTACACGCGGTCGCCGGCGTCGGAGAGGACTAGGGCGCAGGGGCCGATGGACGCTCCGAGGTCGAGCGCCAGGCACCCGTTGGCCCGGCCCGCGAGCTTGCCGAGGTGCGCATCGCCGCCCCACGCGATCTCGGAGCGGACGGGGAAGGTGGCGGCTGGCTCGGCGAGCACGTAGCGCGTCGCCTCCGCGAGCTGTCGGGCGCTGCCTGCCCACACGGCGAAGAGGTCCTGCTTGTCCTTGTCCAGGCGCCACTTCCCGTTGTCCTGAGCGACGGCGAACCATTGGGTGCCAATCTGGATGGCCCCTTCGGGCGCGCCGTTCGCCTTCTCGTTGGCCGGTGAGAGGACGAGGAGGGCGACGGCGGCCCCTTTCCCCCCGAAGGCCCCCGCCAGATCGTCCTCGTCAACCTCCGCGTCCTCGCCCAACTCGAGCCTCAGGGCCTTCTGCGCCGGCGGCGCCCCCTTTAGCGTTTCCACGACCTCTGCCGTCAGCCCTTTCTCCTTCGGGGCCGAGACCTTGAGGAGGAGAATGCGAGCAGAGGTCCTTACGAGATCGGCTGGGGTGAACCGCGGGTTGATCACCCCCGTGAGGCATGACGCGAGAGCCGCCGCGAGGCCGATGAGGTTCATCCGAACTCGCCTTCCGCATGGTGGGCCTCCCGATGGCATTATAGGGAGACGGGGCCACAGGGACAAGCGGCTAACCGCCCTTGCACCGCCCCCAAAATCTGCTATCCTCTCTGGCAACGGAGGCAGACATGACTGAACGGTTCGCGTGGATGTTGGGCCGAGTCTTGCTCATTGGCCTCGGGGCCGCCTTGGCTGCGCAATGGGGCTTGGCCGCGGAGATCGAGGCCGTTGGCGCCCAGACCCCGTGGCGGGCATTCCTGGTGATGGCCGAGCCAATCGCCAGGGAGAAGGGGGAACTCGTCTTCAAGAGCCGGGACAGGAAGGCGGCGCCCTTCGACCCTGCCCGGGTGGACGCGGCGAAGTATCGCGCCTCGCCCATGCCGTCGGCGGATTGGGCCAAGGCGGATTTCGACGGCCATTGCTGGGCGCGATACCAGGGCGATCTGGCGGACTTCCTCGGGGGGTGGGGCGTCGAGGTGCCCAATCCCGAGCGGGCGCTGTGGCCGGCCCGCCTGTGCCTGCGCACCTGCTTCGGGATCGCTGACCCGGCCAAGGCGACGGACCTGAAGCTGACGGTCGTCTGCCTCGGGGGTGCCGTGGCCTACGTGAACGGCCAGGAGGCCGGCCGCGGCCACATGCCGCAGGGCGAGGTCGCGCCGCTGACCCCCGCCGCCGACTACCCGATTGAGGCGTACACCACGGACGACGGGAAGACGCCCCTGCCCGTGCTAGCCGCGACCAAGCGGGGCGGCCCCCCTCAGCCCGACCCCAAGTGGCTCGCCCGCTACGACACGCGCATCCGAACAATCACGGTGGACGTCCCCTCTCGCCTCCTGGTCAAGGGGCGCAACGTCCTGGCGATTGCCCTGCACCGAGCGGCCATCGCCGGGCCGTTCGAGCGCAGCGGCTGGAGCCATCTGGGCTTCCGCGAGGCCAGGCTGGCCAGCGCCAGCGGCGCCGGGGTCATCCCCTACGCCGAGGCGACGAAGGGCACCCACGTGTGGAGCGCCAGCGCCGTTGACCAGGTGACGGAGACGCCCGCCGCCAACTCGCTCATCCACAGGAGCTGGTTCTGGACGCTCTACTGGGGGCGCGGGATGCCGGTCAAGGGCGTGCAACAGGGCAACCCCTTCGATCCCGTCCTGCCCGTGAAGCTCACGATGCCGCGCAACGGCGTCGGCAGCGGCCAGGCCGTCCTTTCCGACCCCGATGGGCTGCGTGGCGTCGCCGCTTCACTCGGGCCGATGAGGGGGCCGGGGGGCGCCGTCCTGCCCGCGAGCAGCGTGCAGATTCGGTTCGCGGCCCAACACCCGGGCGTTCACTACTGCGATGCCCTGATGGAGAAGGCGCCCGAGGGCGCGAAGACCGTTCCCGCATGGCTAATCATCCAGGCGCCGAAGGACCAGGCCCCCGGGTGGTACGCCTCCACACTGAGCCTCGAGGCCAATGGGAAGAAGTTCACCGTTCCCGTCCAGGTGCTCGTGACGGGGCTCACGCTGCCCGATGCGAAGGACTTCTCGTCCTCCGTCGGGCTGACGCATTCGCCTGAGACGGTGGCCAAGCAGTACAGTGTGGAACCCTGGTCAGAGGCCCATCTGAAGCTGATGGAGAAAACCCTCGCGCTGATGGGGCAGATGGGCAACGACGTCGTGCACGTCCCCATCCTCGCCTCCGCCGTCGGCGGCACGGGCAAGAGCGGCACGCAGTTCAACTGGCAGCCCATCGTCCGCTGGACCAAGACGCCGCAGGGGTTGAGGCCCGACCTGACGCTCCTGGAGAAGTACCTGGATGCCTACGTGAAGCACTGCGCGCCGCCCCGGGCCATCAGCCTCTACATCTGGGGCGCATCATCGGCGAAGGAGCACGCGGACGCTTACGAGAACCGCCGGATACCGACGCGCGAGAACGTGAAGTACTCGCCCCCGCTCGTGGCCGTGCTGGACCCCGCGACGGGGGCTGTCTCGAACTGCCCGGCGCCCGCGATTGGGGAGGAGGGCGGCGAGCAGTTCTGGAAGCCGATGCTGGATGCCGTGCGCTCGCTCGTGACCCGGCGCGGCTGGCCCGAGCGAACCATCATGCTGGCCCTGGGCGGCGACATCCGGCCCGGCCAGAAGACTGCCGAACTCGTCAAGCAGTGGGCGCCCCACGCCCGGTGGGACTTCCTGTCGCACTTCAGCGGCGACCCGGCTCCCCAGGATGGCAAGATGATTGCCACTGGGGGCATGGAGGTGGGCATGATGGAGTGGCCGCGCGGGGCCGCCTCGCTCAGGCTCCCACAGTTCGAGGAGCGCGTGGCCAAGCCCTACGGCTTCCTCGAGCTGCCCACCGACCGCTGGCAGCACCAGGAGTACTCGCCGCCACTCGTCTTCCGCACCATGACCGCGAATTGGGGGAGCATAGGCCGCATCGGGCTGGACTTCTGGCAGGCCAGGACCAGCAAGGGCGCGCCCAGGAGCACCTCGTTCTTCTCCCACGTCGAGTCGCTCACAGTTCCCGGCCCCGACGGCCCGGTGCCGACCGTGCGGTTCCAGATGCTCCGCGAGGGCGTGCAGGACGCCGAGGTGAAGGCCGCCATCGTCCGGGCCTACCTCAAGCTGCCGGAGGCCGAGCGCAAGCCGCACCAGGCGCTCCTGGAGGAACTGCTCGTGCGGATGGGTTGGGGCAGCCCGTTCTACCTGAGCCAAGCCGAGCTGAGCTACGACTGGCCCGGCTACGTCGCCCGGCTGCACCTCGTGGCGGCGGAGCTGGCCGGCGTGAAGGCCCCGGCGGCATGGGAGCAGCCGCCGAAGGCCGACGCGGGCCTGCTCGGCGCTGGGACTGAACAGTAAAGCCCAGCGCTGGCCCTGCTGGGGGCATTCCTGGGCAAATCTGCGCCAAAGGTGTTCTGGGTCGCGCAGGCCCCTGATCGCCGCTCCTGGTGCACGCCAGACGGCTGCCATAATGGCAGGCGCTAACTGCTTGCAGTATCATCACTTACACATGCTTCACAAGGAGACAGCCCAGTGAGACGACTCGTGTCCTGCTTCGCCCTCTGCCTGACAATGGCCGCCTTTGGCTCGGCTGGCGAGGAGGAGTACCACGTCAACTACATGATGTACCCCGAAGGCACGCCGGGCGTGAACCGTGCGACCTCGAAGCACTTCTGCGTGGTGTACGGCGACCACGACAAGAAGGGCCTCATGTCCAAGGAGATGGCCGAGGGCACGCTGCGCAACCTCGAGGCCGTCTGGACCGTCTACGTCGAGAAGCTGGGCTGGACGCCGCCCTCCGAGTGCCGCGACGCGAAGGCGCCGTTCTACAACAACGGCAAGAGGTACAAGGCCAACCTCTTCGTGCTCATGACCGGCCTGCCGAAGCACGCGGGCGGCGGGGGCGCCTGGATGGGGAGCCACGAGGGCTTCGCCTTCCTCCTCCTCGACTCGGCCTACCTGCGCGTGGACCCGCCGAGCTGGGCCACGCCCCACGAGTTCGGCCACGTGATGGAGATGCACCAGAAGGGCGGCTTCTGCAACAACCCCTGGTCCGGTCCCTGGTGGGAGACGTATGCCAACTGGCTCCGCGAGCGCTACCTCTACGACCCGACCTACCCCAAGGCGCCCGAGACCGATTTCTGCTGGCCCTATCTCGAAACCTGGCACATGGTCTGGCCCCACGGCCGCAACTACTACCACTGCTGGATGTTCCCACACTACCTCGAGGAGAACCCCGACAAGCTGCCCGCCTACGGCACCGGCTTCAACCGTCGCGTGTGGAACGAGTCCCTCCAGAACGAATACCCAGTCCACACGATCATCCGCCTGAGTTCTCTCGACACCCTCAAGGCCGCCCTCGGCCACTTCGCCGCCCGAATGGCCACACTCGACCTCCAGCAGCAGCGCATCTACCACGAGAAGTTCTACAGCGAGATCAACGATTACCGCGGCCGTACGCTCTACACCGAGTTGAAGCGGGTGCCCGACAGGGCGGGCTGGTGGCGCTGCCCCATCGAGCACGCCCCGCAGCAACTCGGCATAAACGTCGTCAGGCTCCTCCCCGAGGCGAGCGAGGTAAAGGTCACATTCGAGGGCATCGCCGACCCCGCGCGCGGCTCCGACTGGCGGGCGTGTCTCGTGGCGGTGGATGGTGAGGGCGATGCTCGATACTCCACACTATGGAGCAAGGGCGCGAACGCACTGAAGCTGGGCGCGGACGAGAAGACGCTTTACCTCACCGTCGCGGCGACGCCCGACCGCTTCGAGCCTGTGAACCTCAACGCCGCGACCGAGCAGCCCTACGAATCGCACCCCGGCCGCGCCCGCTTCCCCTACGAGGTGCAGATCGCAGGCGCGCGGCCCTTCGAGTCCATCCCCGAGCCCCCCGGCACCGCGAAGGGCAAGAAGCACCCGAACGGCGGCGGCTTCGTGGCCGACAGCGCGAAGGCGGACGATACGGCCTTCGTCGGCCCCAACGCGCTGGTCCTCGACCGCGCCAAGGTGCTCGGCAGCGCGCGCATCGAGGACTTCGCGGTGGTCCGCGATGACGCCACGGTGCAAGACCGAGCGGTCGTCCGCGGCCACGCGACGGTGACGGGCAAGGCCGTTGTGAAGGACGACGCCCGCCTCGGCGGCTACGCCTGGCTCCAGGAAGGCGCCACCGTCGAGGGCCACGGCAAGGTCATCGAGCATGGTGTCGTGGGAGGCAAGGACGGCCGCGTGGCCGACTACGGCATCGTCAAAGGCTCCGCGTGGGCCTACGGCAAGGTCATCGGCACTGGCATGGCCGACGGCGATTTCAACACCGGCTCCACGGTGACCAAGGGCGTGGCGTTCAGTTGGTGGTGGGGTACGCCGAAGGAGGCGCAGGCGTACGCCGACAAGCGGCCAGGCGTGGCCAACCTCTACGCGGCCTATGACTTCGGGGAAGAAAAGGGGACATTCTCCTTTTCTGCGAAGCAGCCTGCGGCGCCCCAGGGGGGCGGAAAGGTGAATGTCCCCTCTTCTTCCCTCGCCCGCGACCGCTTCGGCGTCACCCACGGCATCCTGCGAGGCAGCCCCAAGTGGCTCGAATCGCTGGACGGCCGCAAGGGCGTCCTCGCCCTCAACGGCAAGGGCCAATACGTGCTCCTCGAGGATTCGGTCTCGGGCTTCCAGGACATCGAGGTGCGCTGCCACGTCCGCTGGGAGGGGAAGGGCAAGGACGAGCCCCTCTGGTTCTTCGGCGCGGGCGCCGAGCGGTGCATGTGGCTCACCCCCTCGAATGCCAACGGCAAGCTGGCCTTCGTCATCCGCAAGGGGGCCAAGGCCGAGACCCTCGAAGGCCCCGCCGCGTTGCCGAGCGGCTCGTGGCAGCACGTGCGCCTGGCCCTCAACGGCGACCAGGGCACGCTCTACGTCAACGACAAGGCGGTGGCCGAGGGCAAGGTGACGCTCAACCCCGAAGACATCCAGGCCCCCGACGTGAACACGGCGTGCAACGGCAACTACATCGGCCGCGGCACCATCGGAGGCGAGGAGCGCTGCTTCGCGGGCGCCGTGGACGAGTTCGAGGTCTACTCCGCCGCTACGAACGCAGGAAAGTGAAAGGACCCAACCGTGAGCACGACGAGACGCGGCGCCTTCGCAAGCATCCTCTGTGCGGCGCTGCTCTGGGCAATCCCTTCGCCGATGTTAGCGGCCGAGAAGCCGCCGCGCGACGTAACCTTCATCTCGACCTCGGACTCCCATTACCGCGAGGCAGAGCGGAAGGCCCAGAACGAGCGCAACCACCTCACCATCCTCGAAATCAACAACGCCGCCAAAGTCACCTGGCCCGAGAAGCTCGGCGGCGGCCCGATTCAGCCGCCGCGCGGCGTGGTCATGCTCGGCGACTGCATTGACGATGGCGACCGCGTCATCGTCGGCAAACACGTCTCGCCCGAGCAATACCAGGCGTTCGTCGCCGACTTCGGTCTCGACGGCACCGACGGCGCGCTCAAGTTCCCCGTCTTCGAGTCCTGGGGCAACCACGACGGCCCGCCCGAGGGCAAGGAGAAGAACCCCTTCAGCTTCCAGGGGCACCTCAAGAAGCGCAACCAGGCCAGGAAGGCCAAGGGCCTCATCTCCAACCTGTCCGAGAACGGCCTCCACTACTCGTGGGACTGGGATGACGTGCACTTCGTCATGTTGGGTATCTACCCGGCCGACAAGCAGCGCGAGGGCGTGCGCTACTCGCCCGTGTGGCACGACCCGCAGGGGGCGCTCAGCTTCCTCAAGAAGGACCTCGCCGAGAAAGTGGGTGAGAGCGG
Source organism: Planctomycetota bacterium (assembly GCA_041320515.1). Classification (GTDB taxonomy): domain Bacteria; phylum Planctomycetota; class PUPC01; order DSUN01; family DSUN01; genus DSUN01. Next base: position 72,312 of record JBGLNR010000001.1, read on the forward strand.
CCGCCCCGTCGTCCTGATGAGCCACTGCGGAGTTGACACCGACTGGTGGGTGCCGGCCGACTGGAAGGAGTTCTACGACGCGGCGAAGGCCTACAACGTCGTCCTCTACCTCTACGGCCACAGCGGCACCGGCCTGCGCGACTGGGCGCCCGAGGGCGAGCCGAAGAAGTGGCAGATCATCAACGACGGCAACACTACGACCGGCTTCTTCGTCATCCAGATCACCGGCGACCGCCTTCGCGCCGCCTACCGCTGCAAGGAGGGCGTCAAGATCACCCGCAACCCCGACAAGACCGAAACCTACGAGTGGAGCGGCACGTGGGGCTGGCGGTTCCTGCTGGACAGGAAGCTCGCGGAGAAGCAGGGGAAGCCATGATGCGGCGCTGGCTCGCTCTCGGCGTGTTTGCAGCTTCGGCCGCCCTGGCCGACCAGGACCCAGGCATCGTCCTGCGCGACTGGCGCATCCAGGGCGAGAGGCATCCCATGGCCACATTCGTCCGCTTCGACGGCCCCGCCGCCGTGCTGCGGCTGGAGGACGGGTCGGAGCGGAAGGTGGACTTGTGGGCGTTCGAGGGGCGCGAGCTGGCCTATCTCCAACGCCAGCGGTGCATCTTCCCCCAGACCAGTTCGGCCGAGACGAAGGAGGGCAAGCATCTCCTGGTTGACCTGTCGGCCGATGGCCTCGCCGCCGGGCCGCTGAAGCGATGGGAGAACCGCGGGGCGCTCGGCGGCGGCTTCCAGCCGCTCATCGTGCCCCCGGTTGTAAAGGACGTGGCCGGCCGCAAGGCCGTGGCCTTCGACTACGGGCCAGCCATCGTGGCGATGGAGCTGAACACGATGGCCGGCGACTTCCTCGCCCCGGCGTGCCTGCGGGGCGAGAATGCCGTCACCGTCGCTGCCTGGCTCTACAACCCCGGGGTGCCCGACGAGGCGGAGACATTTCTTTCGTGGCACACCCTCGGCGGCGACGATGGGGCCGACATCCGCTTCGGGCGCCGCGGCCGCCACAGCTTCATCCAGGGCGCCTACGCCGGGCCGATGGGCACGATGGGCTTCCCCAGCGACAGCCTCGGCGAGCCGAACGCCTGGCATCACGTGGCCCACGTCTTCACGGGCGGCCGCAACGGCGAGATGCGCCTCTACCTCGACGGCCGCCTCGCCGCGTCGAAGGTCTTCGAGCGCCTCATTCGGCTCCAGCCCGCAACCGACGTGACAAGCACCCGCGCCCAACTCAACGGCGATCTGCTCCTCCGCGAGCCGGGGCCGGTGAGGGTCAAGTTCTTCCTCGGCCAGCGCGACGGGCACTACTGGACCAACGTCTACCCGAAGGAGAAGGACCGCTGGAACCTGCTCAAAGAGGTTGCCGCCAAGGCATCAGGGCCTGTCTCTATCGCTGTGGACGGCCTCAAGCCCGACACGGAGTACGTCTGGCGCATCCAGGTCTTCGCCGACGACGAACACGTCTACTGGTCGGACGGCGTCGGCCGCTTCCGCACGGCTCCCGCCGAAGGGGCAGAGGGGAAGGCACTGTCCAGAGACGAGCAACGCCATTTCTTCCTCGGCTCCTCCTGGGGGAGCCATTGGGACTGGGTGACGGCGCCGCGCTACTTCTACACCGGCGCCATCGCCGCCCTGCAGGTCTACAACCACGCTCTCGACGAGGCGGCCATTCGCCGCCTCTGCGGGGCTTCGTTCGTAGTCCCGCCTTCAGGCGGTCCTCCTGCCACCGAGCCCGGTGCCACAGACCCCACTCCCGCTGATGGCGCGACGGGCGTGAACGTCCAGACCACCGACTTCACATGGAAGCCGAGCCCCGCCGGGCAGGAGCAGCACGTGCTCCTCGATTCGGACCGCCGCGCCGTCGAAGAGGGCAAGGCACGCTACACCCTCTGCCGCGGCGGGCGCGACAAGGATGCCCACTTCACCTTCAAGTCGCTCGAATACGGCACGACCTACTACTGGCGGGTTGCGCCCAAGGGCCGCGTCTGGTCGTTCACCGTCGAGGATTTCGTGACGCCCGAGGACGACGGCCCGGCCGTCGAGCCGTATCCGAAGGGGGTCCGCCAGTCGGGCGGAGTGACGAAGTACCTCGACGGCAGCGGCCACCCGATCATCGCGGCCGACGACACGCCGGACGTGGCGATGCTCCGCGCCCGCAAGACCTGTCTCAGGGTGCTTGAGAAACGCCCCGACCTCCTCTACCAGTTCGCCGTCAGCAACACCGCCGGCGCCCTCGAGCACGAGAAGCAGCTCGGCTGGACCGAGCTGGTGCGCAACACCTACGGCGCCACCCGCAACATGCTCCTCGACCCCAACTTCTACGGCGGGGCGAACATGCTGATGCACGAGATGGGCCACCTGCTCCACATGAACGGCATGTCGAACCTCGACCTCGACTTCGACCACCGCCTGCACGAAACCTACCTTGCCGGGATGAAGTCGCTCAAGTACCTCGGCGCCTACGCCTCGAACAACATGTGGGAGTACATCGCCTGCGCCGCCAACGCCTGGATCAACGACGGGCATCCCGACGACGAGGTCTATCCCCGCGACCGCCTGCGGCAGACCGATCCCCGCCTCTACTTCCTCCTCAACGAATACTGGTCGGGCGACCGCCGCATCGAGTTGAACGCAACCGAGGGCGTTGTCGCCGACCCCGATGGCGCCCTCCGCGAGTGGCGGAATCTCGGCGGCGTCGAGTTCTGGGGCAAGCAGGGCTGGTCGAAGTACAAGGGCACCGTGGGCGCATTCACCCCCGTCGGCAAGCCGACCCTGGCCACAGTGAAGGGCGTTTCCGCTGTGCGCTTCTCAGGCAACGACGCGTTGGCTTGGACCCGCCGCACCCGCCCGGAGATGGCCGGGAACCACGAGTGGTCCGTCGAGCTGTGGGCCTGTCAGGAACAGACGGATGGCGAACAAGTGATCGTGAGCTGGGGCACGGAGCCGAACGGCGTTCGCCTGTGCTTAGGCAAGTCGGGCATTTCGTATGACTTCGGGGACTCCGGCAGGGGGGAGTGGCCGGCGATGCTCAATCCGCGGCACTGGCGCCATTTGGCATTCGTCTTCACGGGCGGCGGGCTGGAGGACGGCCCGGGCAACTGCCTCGTCTACGTCAACGGTAAGCTCAGGCACCAGAGCCGCCACAAGCTGAGCTTGCCCTCTGGCGTGCCGGTGGCCATTGGCGGCGAGGTGCGGGATGGGAAGGCGGCCAACGGCTTCCGCGGCGCTCTCGCACACGTGCGCATCTACGACTACGACATGCACCCGCTCCAGGTGCGCGACCGCTGCTATGAAGGACTGTCCGGCTCCCCCGACTACCTCGCAGTAGCAGGACGCCTCCTCGTGGACCTCGATGCCGGGCGGCTCGAGACGTGCCCCGTCTACGACCACCGCCCGCTCTATCCCGCGAGCCTCAACAGGCCGTGGGTGCGCAGTTGGGCCAATCGCGGCACCCTCGGCGGCAAGGTGGCCAACAACGTCTGGCGCCAGAGCGGCAGCGCGCCGATGCCGTGCGTCCTGGACGGCGTGTCAGCGATCCGCTTCCAGGGCAAGGAGTGCATGGTCTCGGGCTTCCCGTGCGACGCCTTGGGCACCATCGAGGCATGGGTTCGGACCGACTCGCCACAGCCCGCTGGCACGGTGCTCGAGGTGGGCAACAGCCGCATACCCGCCAGCCTGGTCCTGCCGGGCGGCTGGCACCACTTGGCCATCGTGAAGGACGGGAAGTCCGCCACGGTCTTCGTGGACGGCAGGAAGTCAGAGAAAGGCGTCCTGGCCGCCGACTGCCGCCGCCTGCACCTTGGCGCGCACTGGGATGGCCGGCTCTGGGCCGACCACTTCCGCGGCGCCATCGCCCAACTGCGCACCCATACCGGCACCCTGACCGACGAGCTGGTGAGCAAGAACCACGTGGCCGGCAAGGTGCTCGGTGTCAGGCCCGTGGAGCCCCAGCCGCCGGACATACCGATAGTTGACCTGATGGCTGACGACCTGGCCGATGGCCGGGTGGAGAAGTGGGTGAATCGAGGCCTGGCGGGCGGGGCCTTCGTGCCCGGCAAGGTGGGCCGGCTCCCCGCCCCGATGGTTCGAACCATTGAGGGCCGCAAGGGCGCGGAGTTCATGGGCGACAGGTATCTTCGTTCGACCTTCGCGGCTCCCCTTGGCGACAAGCCTTTCACCCTCGCCGCGCGCATGTACGACCCGCGGCTCTGGCAGCACAACGTGGGCGTCCTCGTCAGCATCGGCGCCCGCCCCAAGCGCACGCTGGAGTTCGGCCTCGACCACGGCGAGCGCCCCGGCGCCTTCCGCAGCCCCGGCGGTGGCACAGGCTTCCAGCCTGTGATGTGCGGCTTCGACCGCCCCGCCGTCTACGCGAGGACGTGGCACGACATCGCCTGGACCTACGCGGGCCGCGCGGCCAAGACCTTCCGCATCTACGTGGATGGCAAGCTGGCGACTGAGAAGGCGTTCGAGCTGGAGGCCGTGCCCGCCGACGCGCGGCTCACCCTCGGCTCAGCCTCCGGCCCTGGCGGGCAGGTAGACCAGTTCCGCGGCCTCATCGCGAGCGTTCGCCTCTACAGCTACGCGCTGCCCGAGGGCGAGGTCGCCTTCCTCTCGACGGGCCGCGGCGCGAAGCCCGACGACGGCAAGCTGCTGGTCTGCCTTGATGCCGAGAAGCTGCCCGAAGGCAAGCTGGCCCAGTGGCCGAACGCCGGCGCCCTTGGGGGCCACTTCGGCCTCGACCCCGAGCCCGAGCGCCGCCCCGTCGCGGGCGTCGTCGCCGGCCGCCGAGCCGTGACCTTCGACGGCGCCGCCACCTTCCTGGCCTCCACGAATCCCACGCACGAGTGGCTGACGGGTGACCGCCCCTTCACCATCGAGGCCTGGGTCCACAACCCCAGCCTTCAGACGCTTGAGACAGTCTTCAGCCTCGCGCCCGAGGCCGCGAAGAAGACGTTCAGCGACTGGCACGGCAACGGCGCCGTCGAGTGCGGCTACGGCGACGGGCGCTACAACGCCCCCTCCGCCTTCGCCAACGGCACGGACGGCTTCAACGTGGCCTGGGAGCCGCCGCCGCGCCCGGGCGTCTGGCACCACCTGGCCTGGGTCTACAGCGGCGGCCTGCACGGCACCGTGGCCGTCTACGCCGACGGCGAGCTTTGCGCCACCGAGGAACACGTCTCGCTCAACACCTACGCCGGCTTCCCCATGCACCTCGGCGCCGCCTGGAACACGGAGAAGGGGACGTGCAGGATGTTCTCCGGCTCGCTCCACCGCCTGAGCGTCCGTGACCGCGCCCTCTCTCCCGCGGAGATTGGGGCGAGGGCCAAGGCGGCCCCTCAAGCGGCGCAATGACGGGGTCGGCCCCCCGGCTGCGGCCTGCACCCCGGCTGAAAGCTCTCTAGCGATGCCACGGCGGAGCGAGGAAGCTGGCTGCCTCTTCGAATGTCGCTTTGCGCCGGAAATCGGCAGGGTCGTACGCGGGAACGGCAGGATCAGGCTTGGTGGCCCATTGCGGATGGTGCCGGCCGAAGTAGGTGCCGTAGAACTGGTAGTTGCTGTCCACCCAGCGGCTCAGGACCATCAGCTCCATTTCCGTCAGCATCTTGGAATGGTCGTCCTTGGCGTTCTTCGGGTGCTTGGCGTCCGTCAGGACCGCCATCAGCGTGCTCTTGGCGCAACCCAGGCTCCGGGGCGGGAGATACGCGCCGTTGTAGTTGCCCCGGTCGCCCTGGCGGAACGAGGTGAACTCGGGGATGATGGGGCCGGCCAGCTCCTTGCTGGCGAGCTGCTCGTAGGAGGTGTTGTAGTAGGTCGTGACCTCGCCGGTCAGCCGCAGCCCGCCGGCCGGCTCCTTGACGCCGTGGCACGAGACACACTTGGCGTTGAGCATCGGCTGGATGTCGGTGGGGTAGTGGATGACCTGGCCGGCGCGGTCGTCGCCGCCCTTGGCCTTCAGGTCGCACGGCTGCGGCTGGGGCACGCTCGGGGGGCGGGCCAACGCCAGCGGCGGTCCTGAGGCGCGCAAGGCGGGCGGGCGGCCGCGCTCCCCGTGGCAGCCCGTGCAGGACCGCACCTCGCCGGGCGCGTAGTTCACATACGTCCTCTCGCGCTGGATTTCCCTGAAGTCCTTGTCAAGGGCCTGATAGAAGATGCTGCGGTTGGCCGGCACCAGGAAGTGGGCCGAGCCGTCGCTCTCGACGGGCACGACGCCCCATTGCACGCGCGGCCAGAGGGCGGCTTTCCAGCTCGAGCTGCTCAGGGAGGTCCCCCAGCGCCGGCCCGTGGACCAGTAGCGCGGCAGCACCTCGTTGATGCGGAGCCACTTGACCTCGCCCGGCCCAACCCCGTCCATGCCCTGATAGACGTTTTCCACGACGCAGAGGGCCTGGTTGCTGGCGGCGTATTGGGCATTGCGCACGGGCTCCAGGTGCGGCGGGACCGCTCTGGGGACCAGCGGCGTCGGGTGCCAGCACGAGAGCGCGGGGTCGGCGTGAACCAGGCGGTGGACCCCCTCGGTGTCTATCAGCCACAGGCCGTAGGCATTGGGGACCTGCTTGTAGTGGTCCGAGGGGTTGGGCTTGTAGGAGACGAGGAACTTGCGGTCGCTGACGGGATAGGGGGTGGCGTACAGGTGCCCCTTCTTGCCCTCGCGGTCGTGCACGTACTTGCCGTCCTCGGCCAGGAAGTGCCAGCCTGGCTCCGAGCGGCGCGCGATGAAGACGTGCGGCGTGACGTTGACCACCGGATAGCCGGCATCCCCTCGCACGAAGCCCGCCTCGTTCGGGTCCGGCCCGCGCTCGCGCACGCCCAGCCCGTAGTCCACCAGCAGGATGGGGCCGAGGCAGCCGCCCTGGGGGAAGTGGCACGTGCCCACGCACGCGAAGCGCGTGTGGCTGCCGGGGAGCGGCACGGGATACATGTAGATCGTCGTATCGTCGTCGGCCAGGCCATAGAGTTCCTGCGGCCTGCTCCCGTCGGGATTCATCGCCCAGATGGTCTTGGCGACCCGGGCGCCCTTGTCAACGTACTCCCACCGGTGGTACATCACGCGGCCGTCGTCGAGGGGCACGGGACAGAACTCGCTGACCGGGCTGCGCGTGAGTTGCTCCACGTGGGAGCCGTCGGGGTCCATCCTGTGCAGGGTGGGCGCCACGAGATGAGAGGAGCCGCCGCACAGGACGGTGTGCTCGGAACGGGTCGAGGAGAACATGACCTTGCCGTCGGGCAGATAGCAGGGGTGAATGTCGTCCGTGTGCCAGCCCCGGTTCCACCGCGCCACCTTCTCGGCCTCGTCCTTCGGCGGGGACGACACCTGGCGCAGGCCCTTGCCGTCGGCGCCTACCTCCCAGATGCGGAAGCCTGCGCCGGGGTTCTCGCGGAAATCGAAGATGACCTTTCTGGCATCGAACGACAGGCTTATCTTGCCGATGAAGCCCTTGCCGCCGGGCATGGCGGCCGCCGTGACCACGGGCCGCTCGGCCCGCGTCCGAAGGTTGTAGATGTAGATGCCGTTCTCCGCAACGAACCGGTCGGGGCTGGTCCCGTTGTTGATGTCCGTGTAATAGTGGTCCGACGAATAGGGCTTGCGCTTGACGAACACGATCTCCTCGAAGCCCAACTCCTCAGCACCCACCGGCGCCTGGGACAGAACCGGACCGCCTGCTCCCGGACTGGTGCCTGCGACGGCAACGGCCAGCCAACCAGCTATGGCCGAAGCCCAGGCCGCCAGCAATGGCCTCATCGAGCCACACATTGGAGTTCTCCTGCATGCCGCGGCGGGGAGCTGGCGTGCAAGCCACCGCACCCCGGCCGCCGAGGGCACGCCACACTGCCGAAACACGAGTGTACGCCACCCTCCCGCACGGTGTCAAGGGCCGAATTGTGGCCCACCGTGGCTCAGGAGCCCCTTGCCGAAACGGCGCTGCGCGCCGCGTTCCACAAGCGGGACGCTTGTGGCTGCGACGAGCGTGAATCCGAGCCATTCACCGCTTGGGGGAAGTCTGCCGGCCTGGGCCTTGCCTACCTTCCACAGTCGGGACACCTGATAGTCCCCTGCCCCCCGCACTTGCCGCACTTGAGTTGCCTTGTTACCACGCCGTTCCCATCGCACGCCTGGCACTTCCAGCTTCCGGCGCCCTTGCAGTCCGAGCACGTCACGCTCCTCTTCCCATCGCCACCGCAGGCCCCGCACCGCACCTTCCTCTTCCTGCCTGTACTGGTGTCCGTATACGTCCCATCACCGCCACACCGCGAACACCTCCCTTGTACGCTCCCTGTGGCCTGGCAGTGGGCGCAGGTCCGGCGCCCCCGGCCATAGCAGGCCCCGCACAGCTCCCGCTCGGTCCGCAGCACACCCTTGCCTTCACAGGCCGGGCAGGGGATGACCACCTTCCCCCCACAGGTCGGGCACACGCGTGGACGCTCCACGTTGGGTTCGGGCAATGGGGCGCCATTGGGAACGGGCCGCGTGAACTCCTTTGGTGGTTCCACCACCTTGGGCACCGGGGGTTCTTCGGCGACTTCCACGCGGAGCGTCGGGGTGAGCACTGCCAGTGGGATGCCCCAGGGATCAAGCAGCATCACCCCCTCAGCCTCCCTGAACACCTCCTGCGGTTGCCCGTTCTCCCTGGGCAATGCGCGCTTCAGGTCCTCCAGGCACTCGCCGACGCCCTCGCAACTGAGCGCTGCCGTGACTGCCGCTCCTTCCGTTGTGTTTCCCCCGTCTTCTACGGTGAATCTGAGGACAAGGCGGATCTCAAGAGCCTTCGCACGGCCCGGGGCCTGCACGGCGCGCGTGAAAGTGACCGCGGTGAACCGGCCGGCACGGTCCGTACCAGACGAGATGCCAACGCTGCCGCCGCTGGAAGCATGGCGCCCGGCCAGACGAACCGGCTTGCCACCCCCCAAGTCCTTGTGCTGCACGCACAGGGCCTCGGGCCAGGGATAGCGGCAGCTCCAGACCGCCTCCCGCTGGGTGCTTGCCGCGGAACCATCGGCGCGATATGTGAAGACGAGGTCCCTGCACTCAAGTTTGCGGCTGCGCATGCAGGGCAGACAGACTTCATCCCTGTCATCCCGAGCAACGGCGACAAGGACGAGGTACTGGAGGCACGCGGCATAGTCCCGTGCATTCTCCTTGTTGATGTCCCAAACCACTTGCCCGCTCTGCCGCTTGCATGCCAACAGAATCTCGCAGCCAAAGCCGCTCCTGGACCTGTGCTTCACCAGCACCGCATCGGGATTGCCGGGGTCCGGCTCGATCCTCAGTGCCTGGTTCTGGCCCGCCAGCGCATCGGGCGGCTGCAGGATGGCCTGGACAGGGCCGGTACCGAACACGACCTTCTGCCCATTGTCGGACGCCGGCATCCGCGGTGGCACGCTGACAGGGACGTGGGGTCGAAGTCCCAATGGCTCCGGCTTGCGCGGCAGGGGGGCAGTGACCCGCGTCGAGGGCTTGGGGGAGACGACGGGCGCGGCGGGGGGCACGCCGTCGCCGGTGCGTGCGCGCGGCCTCGGCCGGCGGAAGGCAAGGGTCAAGGACACGGCCAGACACAGCCCGGCGGCCAAGAGGACCCAACGACGATGCCGGCTCAGGAGACTCACCACAGATGCTCGCACGGTCGCCGAGGCACGTTTCGGCGCCGCAGGCAGGGCCTGTGCCAACGGACCGGCCGGGGCACGCTCGGGCTCCGCCACATGCTCCCCTTGGGCCGCCGGTGTGGCCTCGGAGGCCAGCCTCAACGCAGGAAGCTCAGGTGTTGGCAAAGCGATGCGCAGTTGCAGGGCCAGGCGCTCGTCGTAGGGGGCTTTGGTCCTGGGGTCCTGGAGGATGGCGCCGGCGGCGTGGATCTCGTTGAGGAGTTCCTGGACGCGGCGGATGCGGTCGGGGTCGGGGTGGAGGACGTAGCGCTTGAGTTCGGCGGTCTGGCGAAGGACGGCTTCGTGGATGACGTCGGTGTCGGGCTCGAAGAGGGGCAGGCCCAGGATGGCGTAGTGGTTCGGTGGCCGCGGCCCGGCCGGGATGCTGAGGAGTTCGGTGTAGAGGTCCTCAGGCATGTCCGCTCCCCGGTGTTAGGGTCTTCCGCCGTCACATGCGCGCGGCTTGCGCGCGTGGCGAAGAGAATGATGAATGACGAACGCCGAATGCTGAATATCGAATGAAGCAGCGGGGCAGGGACGCCCCGCCTACAGGTCATATGATTTCGAGGCCGGAGACGACTTGGGCCTGGCGCTCGAGGTCCTGCTCCGTGAGGCCCTCGGGTCGGACGATTTCGACGAAGGCGCCGCGCTTGAGGGCGCGGACGATGGCGCGCATGTGGACGCGTCCGTCCTCCGAGTAGGAGAAGGAGACGTCGATCGGGGCGCCCTTGGGCAGTCCGAGGGGAAGGTCGCTGATGCGGCAGGTGCCGATCTCGATGCAGCCGTCGGCGAGCGGCGCCTCGCCCTCGAGGACCTTGATTTCGACGACGGTGGCGTTGGGTGCCGAGACGCCGAAGGCCTGGGACTTGGTGGCGGGGAGGGGCGAGTTCTTGCGGATGAGGGTGACGTTGGTGAGCCTTCGCTCCCTGTTGAGCGCGGCGACGCCGAGGCTGTGGGAGTTGACGCTCTGGTGCTTGATGCTGGCGAGCTTGGTGGCGGTGGCTTCCTGGAATGCGCCGGACGCAGCGCCGCCGCCGAGGCGCAGGGAGGCCGCGTGGATGGCGGCGCCCTTGGCCACCGCGAGGTCCTCGTCCAGGCTCGTGTCGGGCTCCTTGCCGGCCACTTTGGCGACCATTTCCTTGACCATGGGCATGCGGGTGGAGCCGCCGGAGAGGAGCAGGGCATCCACCTTGTCCCAGGTGAGGCCGGCGTTTCGGACGAGGAGTTCGATGGTGGACTGCGTGCGGGCGAGGAGGTCGGCGGTGAGCTGCCTGAACTTCTCGCGGTCGAGCTGGACGCCGAGGCGGCGGCCCGCGTAGGCGACCGGGATGGTGACCGAGTTGCGCTTGGAGAGGGTGCGCTTGCACTCCTCGACGCGCAGGGCGAGTTCCTGGTAGACGGCTGGGTCCTGCCGCAGGTCGGCGTGGACGTTGCGCTGGAAGTCGGCGACGACGTAGTCAATGATCCGCTGGTCCCAGTCCTTCCCCCCGAGCATCACGTCGCCGTCGGTGGCGATGGTGTAGAACTGGTTTCCGCCGCACACGCGCATGAGCGTGGCGTCGAACGTGCCGCCGCCCAGGTCGTAGACGAGGATGATCTTCTCGCCGTCCGAGCCGGCCGCCCGGCCGTACCCATAGCAGATGGCGGCAGCCGTCGGCTCGTTGATGATGTCCACCACGTTCAGCCCGGCGATCTTCCCGGCATCCTGGGTCGCCTTGCGCCGGCAGTCGTCGAAGTACGCGGGGACCGTGATGACGGCGTCCCGTATCGCGCCCAGGCGGCGTTCGGCGTCCTGCTTGAGCTTCTTGAGGACGATGGCCGAGAGGACCTCGGGACGCATCTCCTTGCCGCAGACCTTGCGGTTGTAGTATGGCCGCCCCATGTCGCGCTTGAAGCACTCGGCGGCCTTGTCGGGCTCCAGCAGGGCGGCCTTGGCCGCCTCGCGCCCGACGATGGCGGTCCGCCCGTCGAAGAAGACCACGGAGTTGGTCGCCAGGAAGCCCTCGCTGTTTGGCAGAACCTCGACGTGGCCGGACGAATCCACCCAGGCAATCGAGGAATAGGTGGTGCCCAGATCAATCCCAGCGATCGTGTCGCTCTCAGCGGCCATTCCCGCCCTCTCACGTTAGGAGCACAAAGCTTCGGCCTTGCTTCACTATATGCGCCCCGTGCGCCATTGTCAACTGGCCAATACCCACGCCATCTCGGCCATTCGCGCAATGAGGGGAGTGAGGCCTATGACCCCCGCCCCCCGAGCGTGGCACGGCTGGCTTGCCCAGCCGTGTCGTTGCGTCCCGGCGCGGCCACACGGCTGGACAAGCCAGCCGTGCCACACGAGCACCTTGGGCATGCAGCCCTGCACACCCCATCCCACGCGATCATGACCACTTGCGCAGATGGGGGGATGGTCGAGATGAACCGGGATCAAGGGACCCGCAGGACGACGCGGCAGCCGAGGGAGTACGAGCGCGCCGTCGCAAAGTCCCCCCGCCGGAACGCGGAGCGGCAGCTGTCCGGGAGGAAGTCCCAGGACCCGCCGCGCATGACGCGGCCGGCCCGGACGCCGCCGGCCAGCCACGCGCTGCCGTCGCCTGGCGCGCCGGCGTAGGTCTTGTGCCACACGTCCTCGCACCATTCCCACACGTTGCCGTGCATGTCGTGGAGGCCCCAGGCATTGGGCTTCCTGGTGCCCACTGGCTGCGTGGTGGCGCCCGAGTTGGTGAGGAACCACGCGTAGTCCGGAAGGCCAGCCCACCCCTGGCCGAAGCAGTAGGCCGTGGAGGCGCCCGCGCGGCAGGCATACTCCCACTCCGCCTCGCTGGGGAGGCCGAACTTCCGCCCCGTCCTCTTGTTGAGCTGCGTCAGCAACCCCCGGCAATTGTCCCAACTCACGTATTCCACGGGCTTGTCCGCGTGCCTGAACTTGCTGGGGTTGGCGCCCATGACCGCCTCCCACTGCCTCTGCGTCACCTCGTGCTTGCCCATGTAGAAGGGCTTGGCGAACGTCACCCTGTGGGCGGGCCGCTCGGTCGCGTCGCCCGCCTCGCTGCCCATGAGGAACGAGCCGGGCGGGATGAGGACGAGGGCCATCTTCACCCCGTTGCCGAGGTCCACGTCCAGCTCGATGGCCAGGCCTCGGGCTTCGGCGGCGACCCGCTGCCGCCACTTGGCCGTCGCCTCGTCGAAGGGCCACTTGGTGAGCTTCTCCTCGGTGGCCTTGATTTCCTTCTGCATGCCGTCAATGTCCTGGCTGACCTCGGGGGCCTTGTGCCGGGCGAGTTCGGCGATGACATCTTGGGCGCCCTTGAGGTCGCCCCTCTCGATGGCCTGCTTGAAACGCCGGGCGTGGCCGTCGCGGATGCTGACGAGTTCCCTACGCAGGTCATTGAGAACTGCCAGCGCCTTCTCGGCCTCTCGAGTCGCAGTGTGAGCGTCCATGAACTCTGTGCAGGCACTCATGGCGTCGCCGTGGCGGAACTCCTTCTCCAGCTTCTCGACGCCCAGCTTGAAAGCAGTGTACGCGGCGGCAACGGCCTGGGCCGGAGCGGGTTCCTTTGGCTTCGGCTTGGGAGGCTCGGGCTCTTTGCCCTTGATCGCGGTTGAGACGAGGGTTTTGGAAGCAACCGCAGGCGTCACCGCATCCTCTTCTTTGCGGGCAGGCGTGGCCGGCTCCGCAGCCTTGCTGCGGCTCTGTGGCTCCGGGGGCGTGTGCCGCAGGATAAAGAGGAGGCAGCCGGCCAGGATGACGCCGGCGGCGAGGAGGCCCCAGGCCCAGCGCCGCCGCAGGAGGTCCGCCGCTGCCGCTCGAAGGCCCGGCCGCGCTGGCTCCGGCGGCGCCGTTGGCGGCACGGAGATCGGAAGAGCCCCGCAGGACGGCACTGCCGCTTTCACCCGTGTGTCGATGCCAGCCAGGTCCGTGGTGAGCTTGCCCCCCATGGAATGGCCGTAGGCACCGATTCGCGTCGGGTCCACTTCAGGCTGCTGTTCCAGGAAGGTGATGGCGCGGCGTGCGGCCATCAGCACCACGAACCAGTTGCTGTTCCGAGGCGACTCGACGCGGTCGAGCGTGTAGTCGTCAGGCGTGAACGAGCCCCAGCTCTTTCTGCGTTTGGGCGGATGAGTCGCGTCGAGCCTGCCCCAGTCGGTCTGGGGACCGTCATAGGTCACCTGCGTCCGGCCGAAGTTCAGTTTGTTGCCGCCCCAGTTGATGGCAATACTGGCATATCCGTGCTTGGCGTTGGTCACCACGTCATCCAGCCCGGCCGACTGGCCTCCACCATGCATGGAGAGAAGGGCTGGAAGTCTCGCTCCTCCCTTCGGGAAAGCGTAGAACGCGGCGACCCTGGCCGGTGCTCCTCTGAAAACACCGACTTGATAGCGCACAGTCCGGCAAACCACGCCGTCCTGCTCCCACGCCTTGAGTATCTCGGTCTCGAGCGGGTCCTTGCGCGGATCGAAATCAGCCCAGAGTTCTGTGACGGATCTCGGCACATCGGCGGCATGGAGAACGGCCAGCGGCGCGAGCAGCAGGGCGGTGAGGAGGGTAAGGGTGGACTTCATCTTGTTCCTTCGGGTCAGCGGAGGTCCAGCGGTGAGTCGGACGGGAGTTCGAGGTACTTCACCGTGCCGTCCCGCCAGTAGTGCACTTTGACCTTCAGAGTCTTTTCCGCACCAGGCGCGGGATCGCCGAAGAGTTGGGCGTAGGAGCCGAGCGGCGTCACGAGGCGTTTGTGGTATTTCGCCTGCACCTTCTCGGTCACGTCGGTTTGGGGAGTGGTCCGTGGCACGTTGGTGTAGGCGGTGAGTTGCAGCGCGGTCGCGTCGCAGACGTGGCTGCCGGCGTTGTGCAAGACGAAGTCAAGATGCCGGCCCACCTCGCCGGGTCGCAGCCGCAGGACGAACTCAGCGGTGCCGCACCCGCCCACCTTGAGGTCCTTGGTGTTGAACGTGCCGAGAACCTCGTGCCGCGTGGCATCGCGCCAGCGGATGACGCGCAGTTCGACGCCGTTGCCCAGATTCGAAAACAGCTTGCCGCACAGCGTGACCTCCTTGCCACGGAGGGCGTCGGCAGGCGTCCACCGGAAGACGTTGTAGCGCGCCGTGTCCGCCACCGGATGGGTGTAGAGGAAATGCGACCGCTCGACGGTGGAGAGTACGCGGTCGAACATCTTCTCGGTGTAGTGCTCGCGCCAGGCGTCCTCCTGCCGGTCGCTGGGCGCGTAGTTCGACACAAAGCCGAGCTCATCCTTCTGGTCTTCCAGCCCGTAGGCGTAACCCAGTGGCGAGCCAAACGCCTTGAACTGCGCGTTCAAGGGCTTTACGTCACCGGGCGCAGCGGTGGAGATCAACCCGCCGTTTGCGCAGTTGCAGCAGGCCCAGCGTCCGCCTGTGGAGTCGGGGAACTCCGCCAGCACGCCGGTGCGGCCGCGCGGGTTGACGTAGTTTGCCGCCAGGTCCGCGACGACGTCGCCGCGAGTCTCAAACGCCGCTTCAAGGTCGCCCTTCGCCTTGGGGCCGTAGAGTGCCTTCAGCACATGCGCGTTGACGAATTCGTTCGGCCACGAGACGATCTCGTCGTCCATCAACCGCACCGGCGAGGTGTCCGCGACGTTCGGCACGCGAAAATAGACATCCAGGCCGCTCGGATCAATGAACTCTGTCAGGGTGACGTCCACCTTCTCGCCGGTGGCATCCGGCTTCAGCCAGGCTTTGGCGGCGACTTTCAGACCGTTTGGCCGAATCGAATCGTCTCGCACCGGCTCGGCAAGCGAAGCCGGGTCAATCACCAGGTCGCGCGGCTCGGGGCACTTCTTGAGCAGTTCGGCATTCTGGGCCTTGCCGACGCAATACACGACGGGGCCGCGCAGCAGCGCCACCCGGCCGTCCTGCACCGCGCGGCCGCGCAGGAAGCGCCACTCCATCGGCATCGAGAGTCTCACCACATCGCCGTCCTTCCATGTCCGGTCGAGTGTGTGGGCGCCGAGCTTCTGCCGTTGCGGGTCCAGCGTCGCCGGCGGGTCGCCATTTACCCGCAGCGTCACGACCTCGCACCACGCCGGCGTGCGGAACCGGAACGCAAACGCGACCGGCTTTGCCGTGGAGAACGTCAGCTTCACCTCGCCGTCGTTCGGATACGCCGTCTCCTGCAGCAGCGTGACGGTCTGCCCATTCACGTCGAACGCCTTCTTCGACTGCGTGAACAGGTTCAGCGCGATGCCGCCCTCCGGCGTGCGGTAGTACACCTTCCGCGGCAGCTCCGCCATCGCTCGACGATAGTTGCCGCAGCAGCAGAAGAAGTCGCGGGTGTCGTACTGGCGGCCGCCGGTGAACGGCGTGAAGTAGCGAATCCAGCGTCCGTCGGGCGAGTTGGCGGCGAAGAGCGCGTTGTACATGGTGCGTTCGACCAGGTCGCCGTAGCGCAGGTCGCCTTCGAGCCGCATCAAGCTGTCGATCCACCGCAGCACATAGGCGGTGACGCACGATTCGCCGATGGCCCCGCGTCCGTTCTGATTGTAGGTGAACTGTTCGCCGTCGGACGATGAGCCGGTGACCAGCATGCCGCCCTCACCCTTCTTGAGCAACTCGTTGCGCATGAAGTGGCTCATGTGCAGGAGGTTCTCTTCCCCGGTCAGGCGGTACAGTTCGGTCTGGGCGTAGCAGCGGGCGAGCATGACGTACACGTGGCGCGGGGGGCGGCTGAAGTCCTGCTCCCACGTCCGCAGCGAGGCGAGTTTGACCTCGCCCTGGTTGTTCCCGTGCGGCACATCGGCGGCGAAGTCGAAGTACCGCTTGTCGCCTGTCACGCGGTACAGTTCCAGCATGCCTTCCGGCAGGCCAGCGGTGCAGATCTGGCCCGCGTCGTAGCACGGATGCTGCGGCGTGGGAAACGTCTTGAGGATGTAGTCGACCATGACTCGCGCATGGGCCAGCGACTGGCGGTCGCCCGTGCAGCGGTAATGCCGCACGAACGCCAGGTTGATGTACTCCTGCTCGTGAAGAATCCAGTTGATGTGGTTCTGCCGGTTGTCCTTCTCGACTTTCCAGAAACCAAGGTACCCGTCGGCGTCGCGCGACTTGACCAGTTCCTCGATGATGTAGCGCGTGCGCGCGGCCACCTTCGGGTCGCCCGTGTAGGCGGTGAACAAGCTGCCGGCGTCGAGCACCTTGCCGATGCCGTAGTAGACGTGCGACTTGTTGCCGCGGTCCGTGCGTTGGCGGAAATGGTTGAGCCACTTGGCGTCCAGGTCCACCACCATGTAGTTCTGGAAGATCAGGTTCCGGAGCCTCCGATCAATCTCGCCGCCGAGTTCCTGCCCATTGAGCGTCACCCCGCCGAGTCTGTCCGGTACGCGCGGCGCGACCACATCGAGGGAAGCTCGGGGAATCTCGCCAGCCTCCATGGAGACTGCGAGAAGCAGGCCACAGATCAGCATGCACATGATTTCGCTCATGGTCTGACTCCAAAGTTGAGCAGATTGCGCAGCAGACGTTCGGCGACGGGGTGGGTGCCGAGAGTCTCGCGGATCAATAGCGTATTCAGGATGAGTTGTCCGGAGCCGGACTTGTAGACGGCTACCATCAAGCCCGATGAATAGTCCTGCGAGGCTTTGATCGCGCCGGCTACCGCTTCGGCAGGCGGGTCCTGGCCCTGCAACAGCACGTCGGGAATGATCTCGCGATAGTAGGTGGGGTCCATCAAACCGCCGCTCGGCAGGCCTGCGAAAATCGGATGTCGCTTGGCCCATTCATCCTTCAAATAGAGCCAACTGTGCATCGCGGAGGCCGTGCCCGGCTTCGCCAGCGGCAGCCGCACCAGCCGATCGTCGCCCTGCTTGAGAACTTGCGGCGACAGGAAGATCGCGGTGGCGCCGCGCTCGACGCGCCGCCACAGGTCGTCGAACGCTGGCGGCGTCTTGGAAACGAGGATGACCTCGCGTTGCGGCGGTTCGGCATCGCCCAGTCTCCGACAGCGAATGCCGTGGTCGCCGAGCCATTTGGCCAACTCGGCATCGTCGCCGGCCAGTACGACTTCGGTCTTGACCGGCGGCATTTCTGCGGGGTCAGCGACGTAGAATGCCGTCTCGCCACCCGTTGCCGCGGCGCCGCGTTCGAACGCCGCCAGGAACCGATAGCGGCCCGACGGACCCTCCACAGGAACGTCCTCCGCAAACACGGGCAGCGCGAAGGGCGAGTCCTTTTCGATGGTCACGCGCACGGTCTTCTCGAAGACGCGATGGCCCTGCGGGCCAATGGCGAGCAAGCGCACCGGATACTCGCCGGGCGCGAGCGCGTCTTCGTTGGCGAGCACCGCCTCGAAGCGGACGCGCGCGCCGCGATAGACGTTCACCGGCTCGGCGAACAGGCACAGCCGCAATGGCGCGAAGCCTTCGAACATCGCGTCCACCGTGCCGGGCTTCAGTTCGCGGAAGATCGTCGTCAGCCCTTCGCCGCAGCTCACATGGTCGTTCATCCCGGTCAGGCTGTAGCCCACGATGTTCCGGTTGGCGCGGATGGCGTTGAGGCCGAGCGTGCGTTGGCCGGCCATCTTGCGCAGGCTCTCGGCGAAGAAATCCTCGGGCCGGGCATACAGTTCGTCCAGCTCCCACCGTTTCCAATCGGCGAGATAGCGGTCGAGCTTTTCGCGGTAGAACTGGGCATCCTCGGCTTCCGTCTTGCCCAGCCGCTCGAAGTGACGCGTCGTGCGCCACAGGTCTACCGCGCTGCCGATGCCGTATTCGGACAGAAACAACGGGAGGCCCCCGCCCGTCATGGTCCGCAGGCCTTGGGTCGTGGCTGCCGTCTGCGGCACGCGCGGGTAGTGGTGCTGATCGGCTACCACATCCTCCCACTCGACCGAGCCAGGATTGGCCAGGCTGCCGAGGCGCGGCCGTGGCTTGTGCCGGGACTCCGTGTAGAGGGTGAATGTGGCGGGGTCGGGTTGGTCCGCCGGCGCGAGCCAACCGCACGACCAGGGTCCAGTGGGATTCTTCTCGCGGGGGAAGCCCGCGGCCAGGTCGAAGACGCGGCCCGTGGCGGACCGGATCGTCGCCGTCAGCGCCGTGCTGTCGCTGCCATAGTTGCCGTTGCCCCAGCCGACCACGAAATCCAGCGTGTCGTCTTTTGCCAGCGTCAGCTCGTGGGTGTGCGTGGCCGTGTTCGGGTTGCCACCGAGGTTCAGTTGCGCGGCGAACTGTGACCGGCCCTTGTGGAACAGATGCACGTCGGTGGTGGCCTTGTTTAAGCCGGTGAAAGCAGCGGCGACGCGGTAGCGGTCCGCCGCCGGCGCGGTCCAGCGGACAACGCTGTACTCACCCTGCGGCCCCGGATGCAGCGCCACCTGCTTCGGCGGCCACGTGAAGTGGAACGGCGTTTCCACCGGTTGAGCGGATGGGTTGAGCGTCGCCCACGGCTCGCGACCGGCCGGGCCGTGCCAGATGTCGAGCTTGGAGAACACCCCGTCGCTCACGCCCCTCAAATCCCATCGGCCGCTGTTGAGAAACACCATCCGCGTCGGGTCGAGCTTACGCACGAGCGGCAACGAGGCCGCCGCGAGACGGAAGTGCGGCGTGTCCTGGACCTCGTTCAGCAAACCCCAGATCACCACGCTCGGATGATTGCGGTCGCGGCGGACCAACTCGGAGATGGAGCGTTCCCAACGCTCGGCCAGCTTCGGCGAGTTCTGCATCGGCCACGACGCGAACGATTCCTCATAGACCATCAACCCGATCTCGTCGCACAGGTCGAGCTGATACCGTTCCGCACCGCCCCAGATGAAGCGGATCATGTTGAACCCCATCACCTTCAAGTCGAGCAGGTCCCGCCGAGCCATGTCGGGATCAGGGGGCAACTTCAGCCCGACGGGGAAATGGTTGCAGGTATGCGTCGAGCGGAGGAACAGCCGGCGGCCGTTCAGGCGGAAATGGCCCCTCTCAAACGTGAAGTCGCGAAAACCGCAACGCACCGATTGCTCGCTCTCCCCCACTCGCGCGGTGACGCGATAGAGAAATGGATCGTTCAGTTCCCACAGCCGCGGTTGGTCAAGCTTCACCTCCGCCTGGACCATTGTGTCGCCCGGTGGCAACTCACGCTCGACCGCCGCCACGCGCAACGTCTCGCCGCTCGCCGCCGGCGCAACCGTGAACTCCAGACGGCCGCGCGCCGCCGTCTTGCCCGCGTTGCGCACGTTGGCCTGAATCTTGACCGCGCCCGTCTTCGGCTCGGCCCAGGCAAACAGGTCCTCCACGCGCACGGCCGGTGCCGCGAGCAGCTCGACCGAACCGGTGATCCCGCCGTGGTTGTACGCCGCGCCGGCGCTGTAGGGGATCACCCGCGCTTGCTTCGGTGTTTCGTTCAGCACGACCCCGTCGATCCGCTGGTGCGTCGGGTTCAGCACCCGCACCGCGAGCAGGTTCTTCGCGCCGGCACGCACCGCGTCGGTTACATCAAGCACAAACGGCGACTCACCGCCTTCGTGCCGGCCGACTTGCAAGCCGTTCAGCCAGACCTCCGCCAGATAATCCACCGCCTAGAACCGCAGCAGATAGCGCCCGCCGGCGTGCGGACCGGCGGGCGCGGCAAACTCCCGCCAATACCACGCCACGCCGTGATAGCCGGGAAAGGCGTCCTGAATGATCCACGGAACCTTCGTCGGCTTGGCGTCCTCGCGCGGCATGGCAAACCACTTCGCCTCGCGCCCTTCATTCTTCGGGTCGGTGGCGATCCGCCAGCCGTCACCGTCCAGCAACTGAACGGGCGAAGTCTTCGGCTCAGCGCCACACGTTAGCATTCCCAACGGCACGAGCAGCAGGACGGTGAGGATAAAAAGGCTGCGTGTCACTGTGCGACTCCGGGCCGTGATGGCAAGGTCAAGGCAGTCCCCTTCCGCTCCATTGACACCTCCAGGTGGAAGGACAAGCCCGGCGGCGACACGGACGGTCTGGCTACCGTTATCCCGTGGCCTGGTGCAGTATCGCGCACCCCGTCACCTCATTCAAGTTCAGGCACTCTCAAGAGCGAGAGTGCCTGAACCAGGCACGGAGATGATGAGAATGGAGAATGAGTTCGCAAGCAAGGTGCTGGAGGCAATCCAGAAGGACGGGAAGGTCAAGACTGCCATCCTGGACCTGGTGTGCGCGTGCCCCAATGTGGTGACGGAGTATTGAGGTGAGTGGGATGAAGCGATGCCCGATTTGCAGGATGGCTATGGAGCCGAGCGACACGCTGTACTGCTTCTACTGCCGGCGGCTGATGCAGGACGCGCAGATGGGCCTGGACGATTGGATCCCGGGCGAGTGAGTGGGGACGAAGATGAAGTGTGTCAAGTGTGGCCTGCCCCTCCATCGGGGGCGCGATGGGAAGTGCTACTACTGCAAGCGGCAGGCGGAGGAGGCCCAGACGGAACTGGAGGATTGGGTGCCGAGGGAATGAAAATTGGCTTCCAGGGTTCCATGAGCTGCAGGATGACGTGCTTGAAATGAGACCTGCCCTGCGTTACGCTCTGGGAACGTCACAGGGCGCTGTATTCCCTTGAGGACATTGAGACATGAGAGCACTGCCGACGCTATTCGTTGCCCCCGCTCTGGTGCTCCTGCTCGCAGCGAACGGAATGGGCGATACCTACTACGTCGCTCCCACTGGCAAGGCGGAGAACGACGGCTCGCGCGAGAAGCCCTGGGCCTCCGTCGAGCAGGCCCTCGCCAAGGTCGGCGGCGGGAACACCATTGTCCTCCGGCCGGGCATCTACCAGGGGCCTATCCTGATCGCCAAGGCGTATGCTGGCACAGCAGAGCGCCCTACCATCATCAGGTCCGAGGTGAAGTGGCAGGCTGTCATCATGGGCGCGCCATACCACGTCATTGCCAGCGGCGACGACTGCCATTGGGTCGTGATCGATGGGTTCGAGGTCCTGGGGGCGCGTTACGACGGCATCAAGATGAACGGCGACCATAGCACGGTGTGGAACTGCTGGGTCCACAACAACTCGGCGATGGGCGTCGCCATGCACAACAAGAAAGGCGGCGTGATCGAGAACAACCTGATCGAGTTCAACGGCCAGCACGTGCAGTTCCACCACGGCGTCTACGCAGACGGCGAAGGCCTGGTCGTGCGCAACAACATCGTGCGCCACAACTCCAGCTTCGGCCTGCACCTCTACCCGTCCATCAGGAACGCCCGCGTGGAGAACAACCTCGTGAGCGGCCACAAGGAAAAGCCTGGCATCATCCTCTCCTGCCCGAAGGGAGGCGGCAGGAATGTGGTCGTCAACAACACCATCGTCGGCAACCGCGGCGGCATCGCCATCTGGCAGGGCGACGGCGAGGTCGTCGCCAACAACATCCTCGTCGCAGATCGCGACCGCGAGGTGCTGGTCTTCAGCGAAGGAACGACACAGGTCACATCCGACTACAATCTCTGCGTGCCCGCCTCCACGGATCAGGGGCCGCACGGCCTGACAGGCGATCCGATGTTCGTAGACGCAGGGCGGGGAGTCTACTGGCTGCGTCCCGACAGCCCTGCCATCGGCAAAGGCGCGGCTCAGTATGCCCCGGCAAGTGATTTCTGGGGGCGGCCCCTCAGCAAGGAGCGAGCGCTCGATCTGGGCTGCTTCCTCTACGTGCCCGGCCTGGCCGCCGAGAAGCTCCGCGCCTCCTGGCGCAGCGGCTGGCCCTACCGTTTCGCACCTGATGCCAAGAACGAGGTCCCCGATCTGTGGGAGCAGCCGGCAGATGCTGTCCCGAAGTGAGCTACCAACTGGCGTCTCTATTCGCCGCTCTCCCCTCCCGGCCTGGCCGCAGATGAACCAACAGGAAGGACGACCCGAGATGGGTCGCCCTATGGTGGGGTGCGGGGCGAGGTGAGGCGGCTGAGTATCAGGACTCGCCGTTCGGCTCCGTGGTTACCGGGTTCACGCCCATGACGCAGTAGGCATAGGCCTCCCGGATGACGACCTCGAGCTTTGGCAGGTCGTCAGCGAACGCGTGCAGCCGCGAGGACTTCCATTGCCCCTCGCGGTCCCGGAAGCGCTTCTCGATGCTGAGCGAGGGGCGAGTAACGGAACGGCCCTTCACCTCGACCTGGTTGAGCCAGATGCTCGCGCGCACGTTGCCGGCGCGGAACACCTTGGCGGGCTTATCCGACTGCTGGGACATTGCAGGACTCCTATCACAAGGGGTGAAGGGACGAACCACGATCCGCATTACCGATCCGCGCGATCAGGTATCTGGCTGCTTGGCGCGATCTGGACGGGGTCTCCCTTGCTGTTGGGGACCTGGCTGCTCCATTTCGAGGGGACGAGCCAGGATGGCCAGCTGATCAGAGCCACGGATGCCAGTTGGGCAGCGATGGCGAGGAAAGCGCCTGCAGACAACGGCATCGCGCTGTCGGTGAGGTCAACCCGGTCCACCCGGACCACCAGCCACATACATGCGCCGCAGAAGAGATCGAGACAGAGCGCGGCCGCGAGGGCAAACGTCATGCCGCCCTTCTGGCCGTACCATGGCCGGCTGCTGAGGTCGAATCCCATCACCGTAGCGAATATCGAGACCGCGAGAGAGGCGAGGATGCCGCTGCTCACGAAGCCGGTTGCATCGATGAAGACACGATGGTTTGCCATGGCGAGCCAGGGTTGCGGGCCGGCCGCGAGAGACAGGAGGAACGCTCCAGCGGCAAGACCCAGCAGGATGTTCCTGCGACACCGCACGGTGCGGTTCAGAGAATCCATGTGTGCTCTCCTCGGACTGAGGGTGTTGGTGGCGGCGTCCTCTGAAGTCACGTTTCATCTCTCAGCTGGGACTGGGCCGCTCTGTTTCCGCTGCAGAATCCAGAAGGGCCAGTTGATCAACGCAACCGAGGCCAGCTGCGCAGCGACCCCTAGAAGGATGCCAGCAGACACCGGGATTGAGCTGTCGGCGGGATTGATCCAGTTCAGCCAGCATGCCAGTGACGTGGGGACAGCGCAGAAGAGGTCGTAGCAAAGCAAGCCGACGAGGACCAACCGCATCGCCCCCTTCTGGGCGTACCATGGCCGCTGGTTGCGATCAAGCTTGCCGGCAACGCACAGGAAAACAGGGTAGGGAGCGATGAGGCCGAGCAGAGCTGCGGCAGCCGAGTCGTAGAACACCTGGCGAGTCGTGAGCGCGAGCCATGGTCGCAGGCCCGCGGCGAGGGAAGCGAGGAACAGAGCGGCGGCCAGATACAGCAGGACGTTGCGCTGGAGGCGCGGATCGCAGCGCGGTGCGCTCATTGACCATCTCCTTCTAGCAGTGGATGAAGCGACTGAGCACCGTCTGGACGGCGGCAGGGTCACCGTTCACGTCCAGGGCGGCTCCGTGGCCCCATCGGATCTCGACCTCCCTGAGATGCTCGGGGTTCAATTCGATGCCTGGCCTGTAGCGGCCTGTGAGGAAATGGAACCTTCGGTTGCTCGAGCCGACCCAGTTGCGGCTGGCGTCCCGGAGGCTCTGGAGGTAGGGGCCGTCCACCACGATGTCCGAACTCGCGATCAGCTCGGCGGCGCCGGGCAGCTGGAGTTGCTCCAGCTCCTCCAGTGTGTAGCCGGTGAACGTCATCACCGACAGCCCCTCTGCCTGGCAGCCACCGGCCACATGAGCCAGGCCCTTCGCCTGGAGCATCGGCTCTCCGCCGACGAACGTCACGCCATCGATCGCATCTCGTGTTCTGGCTTCACGGATCCAGCCGAGGACCTCATCGGCGTCGACGAGGCATCGAGGGACAAGTGGGTGCATCTCGGGGTTGCAGCAGCCCGGGCATCGCCTGACGCAGCCCTGTACCCATAGAACGAGGCGTTTGCCTGGGCCTTCCACCTCGGAGCACCCGACCCACGCGGCGAGATTCAGCAGCAGAGGCATGGTTCACTCCATGACGAAGAAGAACTGCGGGCCGGCGCCAGCCTGCCGGATGCGGATCCTCCTGCCGGCGTAATGGGACGGATCGTCCTCCTCCTGGAAGAGGAACTCCGCCAGCGGGTTGTGGATGCGCTTGACGATTTCGTTCAGCACGCCGCGGCCGCCGTTGGCCCGGTCCACTTGGCTGACGATGGCCGCAAGCGACTTCTCCTCGTCGTCGAAGACGATATCCGTGATGCGGTACTTCTCCCTGAGACGTTCCTTGAGCGGCGCCAGCTTGGCGCGTGCGATGTCGGTGAGGAAGCGGTCGCTGGTGATGAAGTTGAACGGAATGATGTTGTCGCCGATGCGGTTCAGGAGTTCTGGACGGCCGAGCGCATTGACGAAGTGCTCGCGAACCTTGTTGCAGAACTGCTGCTTGACGGCCTCGGGGTCTTCACCCATGTGCTGCGCCATCTCCGCCGCACCGATGTTCGAGGTGAAGATGATCACGGTCTCCGAGAAGTAGACCGTGTCTCCCTTCCCATCGGTCAGGCGGCCGTCCTCAAGGATCTGGAGGAACTTGTCGAGGATCCGGCCGTGCGCCTTCTCGATCTCGTCGAAGAGGAGCACCGAGAACGGGCGGCGCTTCACTGCGTTGGTCAGCTGGCCACCCTCTTCGTAGCCGACGTAGCCGGGGGGCGCGCCCACGAGCCGCTGGTCGCTGTGCTCATGGTTGTACTCGGACATATCGAAGCGCAGGCAGGCCTCCTCATCCCCGAAGAGAAAGCGCGCGATGGCCTTCGCGAGTTCTGTCTTCCCCACGCCGGTGGGCCCGACGAAGAAGAGCGCCCCCTTGGGCATGCGCTGCTTGCGGGAGTGCTGGAGGCCGGAGAGCCCCGTGAAGGCACGGATGATCACGGTACGGACCCTGCTGACCGCGTCGTCCTGGCCCTTCACCCATTGCTTGAGAGCATCTTCGATGCCTCCGAGCTTGGCGCGGTTCAGGTCCTCCCAGGGACTCGACTTCTCGCCGTACTTGTAGAGGTTGATGAGCTTCTCGGGCGTGAGTGGCTCGCCCTCGACCTGGCGCGAGAGCCGGATGAGCTGCTGAAGGTCGCGGAGCGTGAGGCCATCCAGCGAGTCCACGAAGTCCTGAAAGGCCGCATCGCCCGGTGTGAGCGGCTTGCGGAGGAGCCACTGGTGAACCGTGCGCTTCACGAATGCCTCCCGTTCAGCCCTTCCCGGCATCGGCACCGCGACGTCATGCACCGCAGGATTGCCCTGGTAGAAGACGGGCGGGATGCCCGCCATCTTGTTGCAGAGCAGGACGAGGAGGTTCGCTGGCTTCGCAATGCTGCCGGCGTCCATCGGAACGGGGGCGTTACGGATGGCCTTCGACTGGATCAGCAACCATTGGCGTTCCTCCTGGCTCAAGGCGTTCGCGCTCCCGTAGAGGTAGTGCGTCCAGTCGACCACGAACGCATACCGGCGCTGGCCTGGGTGGAGGATGTGATGGTGCACCAGAGCGAAGAAGTCCTCCGGGTTCTGGAGGGTCACTGGCGCGGCCGGGCGCGGGGGCGGCTGGGTGCCTGCCTCGCCCACGTCGTAAGTCTCGCCCGCTGCCTGCTCCCCGCCGTTGCCTTGGGACACTGCTTCGCGGCTCATGGCCTCGCGGACATCCGCGGTGACGTTCTGCATGCCGCTGAAGCGGTCCCAGACTACGACCTCGTCGAAGCCCCTCCGCTTCAGAACGGCCGCCACCGTGTCTACGATGGGCAGGTAGGCCTGGCGCTCGCTGCTGTAGTACACGTCGTTCACGTTCCCGTGGACGATCAGTGCCCTGCGAAAGCCGCTGTTCCTCGCCAACACGTTCAGCCAGGGATGCTCGTGCTCAGGAGCCATGGTGGTGCGCCTCCGAACCTGGGGTGATGGGACGGGCCGTGCGCGACTCGGGCGTGGGGTTCTGCCAGAGCACGCGCTCATCCGACAGTTTGATCCCGTAGACTTCCTGGAGGACGGGCAGGACCTTGTCGATGTCCTTCTTGCAGGCCATGCCCTCGTAGTGGTCGAACTTGTAGGTGAGCCCGCCATCGAGAGCGACGCGGAACTCGGCGGCGCGGCCGGAGGGCTTCCGTGCGAGCACCACCACCTCGTCGGCCTCCCCTTCCCTCTGGCGGCGGGGCCTCTCGACCACGAACCCGACAGCCTCGAGTGACCTCACAACTGCCTTGATCGTCTCCTTGCGGCAGCGCTCGTCAACGATCGCCTCGCCGGCCCTTGCAGCCGCTGCCTGCAGCTCCTTCTGGACAGCGGCAGCCTCGATGGTCACCCCCCTGCTCAGCCGCTCCTGGAGCGCGTCGAGGCCGGCAAGGACATCCTGGAGCACGCGGGGGTTCTCTTCGACGTGGCGGACGATCTCCTCCCGCTGGATCTCCACAAGGGCCTTCTGGGCGGCGGGCAGTACTTCGGCCTGCTTCTGCTGCTTCCAGACGGCTGCCTTCTGCTCCGCGGCGGCCCGGACGGCCTGAATCCGCTGCTGCAAGCCGCTTTTCTCCGCCTCGAACTGGCCTGCGCCAAGGGCGCGGCCCTCGTAGGAACGCTGGAGCGCCCGGATCTCGTCGTAGGCGAAGTCGCGGACGATGGGATCCTGGATCGTCTGGAGCTGGTCGAGGAAGAAGGCAGCGATGGCCGATTTCGCCTGGCGGCGCTGCTCCTCCAGTTCGCGGGCGCGCTGGATGGCGCGCTCCTCGAACTGGCGGGCGGCCTCTGTGGCCAGAGCAGGGAGGCCCGTGACATAGGTGCTGAGGCGGGTGCTGGCCTGGTGGGCGACCTCGGGGGCTGTCTCAAGGTTCGCCTGGATGGCCGTCAAGTCCTGCTGCGCGCGCTTGTACTCGGCAGCCACGTACCGATGGTGGCCTGTGCGGGCAATGCCCTGGACGATCGCACTGAAGCGGTGGAACAACGCTCTGGCCGTGTCGCGGAGCTGGGCCAGCTGCTGTTCCCTTCGTCTCTGGGCTTCGAGGTCAAACCTCGCGCGGAACAACTGGCTCATCGTTCGACTCCTTTGCACAAGAGTTCGGGACTGTGCGGCGAGCTCTCACTCGCCCGTTGCCTGAGGCGGCACCCTTGGGGCCGTACCAAGCGCGTTTGCCGCGGCCTGCAGCAGGGCGGCCGCGTGGCCGGCACCCAGCAGCTTGCAGCCTTTGATGGCAGCCGTGACCTCCTTTCCTTGTTGAGGGGTTAGCCGAGGGCGCTGAGACGCCACCCAGGTGCCCAGACATGCGGCGAGCGCCTGGTGCCAGTCAGCGCATCTCCCGTCTCCCGTGATCGCGATGGCGCGTGCCCTGAGCGCCTCCAGCCGGCCCAGGCAGTCGCGGAAGCTGCCTGCCTGCGAGCCCACCCTGGCGCCGATCGCGCGCCACGCCTCTCCTGGCGGGCGCCAGAGCATCGTGGCGAGCTGAGTTTCGAGTGTGGGCGAGGCGGCCAAGACGGCCTCGATGCGTGCGAGCGCCGCCTGTAAGGCGGCGCGGGCAGAGTCTGGGGTACGCCTGAAGGCGAGTGGTGCGCTCTTGCTCGAAGGGACGCGGGGACCCGGCGGCGATAAGAGCGATGCCGTTGACGGTGACCACCGGGCTTAGCCCAAGATTCGGATGGGGGTTGCCATGGATGCACGGAACCAGGCCTCGCGGGAAGGCGGCCTCCAGACGAGGGCCCATTCCCACGGGTCGGATGGTCAGGTAGGCAAAGCCCGGCTTCAGGCTGGCGTTGCAGAAGGCATAAGTCTGGCTCATCGCCTCGGGGAATACAGTGTCCACGAATCCCCTCAGGATCTCGGAACCGGCATCAGGCAGGAACCTGCCCGCGTGTGCGCGCCGCAGGGAATGAAGCACCTCGGTGAGCCGGTCGGCGTTCCTCCCGAAGTCCAGGTAGAGGTGCCGAGGCGCATCTGCGGGTACGGGCTGCGCCGTGCTGCTCGTTGGGGAAATGTCTGCCATCGGAGGTTCTCCAGAAGCACTGAAATCCTATGCGGGCGGTGCCGCGCTGCATGCAGTTCGCCATGGGCCCTCAGTCGCGCCTCCCGGTGTCGCGCAGCACACGGGCAACCAGGAGCACGATGCAGATGACTGTGCCGAGCATCAGGAGGCTACGGAAGCCAGCTTTGTCCTTTACGGAAAGGGCGTTCATCAGATCATCGACGGTCCCGGCAGGGTTAATCCCTGACACGAGCCACGCGACGAGGAACACCGCGGCAGGGACGAGGAAGATGCTGGCCCTCAGGCGCATGCGGGGCCTCGGCGGTTGGGGCGGCTGGGGCTGCGGCGCGTTCTGGATGGGTCGCCCTGCGGGGTTGGCCTGTCTCATCTCTGGCATTGCTCGCCTCCTATCAAGGGTTTGGTCGCATAGTCACATGGAAACATGGATTGCGACGATCACAGCGTCTTCTGGATGACAGATGGGTGATTTCATGCCGACACACCACCCGCACACCGCTGACGGCAACATGCGCCGGGCCTCGGTCGGATCCCTTGTCACCACCAGGTCCGTTGCGATCCTTGTGCCGGCTCACTCTCGGCGCCTCCGTCGGGGCTCGGCCTGTGGGGGCTCCTGGTCTTTCTGCCCCTGTCCCTCGTTGCCACGGTCCGATCGCCAGAGGCGGCGGAAGCCCCAAACCAGCATCACGAGAAGCACAATGCCTGCCACCTCGACGAGACCACGGCGCTGCCCTCCGCAGAAGGGGATCGCCTGGACGATGTGTGATGTCCCACCTCCCCTCATCCAGTTGATGAGACATGCACCGTCACGGGACGTGGAGTCAGCCCGTGCATATAAACGTGAGTGAGGACTGGGGGGTGGCGACTGAGCCGCCCATCGCGTGGAGTGGCGACTGGCACTGCCCATGGATGAACTCACGGAGATGCTCAGCATGGATGACCTGCTCCCGTGGTTCGGCCTGACGAAGGCGTTGTTCCCAGAAGGCAGGCACGAGCTCTCGAAGCGCCTTCGGTCGGATCGGATGGGGGCGTCGTGATGCCTGCCATGGTGATCGTCACACTATTCACGACGGGAGGAGGAGTGAGGAGTTCAGTCGCACGCTGCCTGACTTGACAGCATTGACAAGCCTAATGCCAGTGTGGCATGATCTTGCTGGAATTGCGATGATGCCAGACTCCGAAGGTAAACCGTCCCCGTGTTGGATAGATTGTCTCGGGTGCCTGGGCCTCCTGCCGGAGTCGAAGGGCGGAACGGACTAACGGCGCGCGGCGCTCCCAGAGTTCCGGACCGGGACACTGTTCCACCCACATGTTCGGGACATAGCCCGAGACTGGAAGGAGTAGCACAGATGATGGATAACCGACTGTGGACTCGCCTGCTCCATAGTGCGGTAGTCGTGAGTGTTCTGGCCTTGACGGCCTCGCGCGCACCCGCGCAGGACGGCGCTGCGGCCGCCGACAAGGCCGCGACGGCCAAACGCCTGCCCAAGACATACCTGGCGGTCTTTATGAACGGGTATGGCAGCGATACGATGCCCAAGGAAGATGCCCAGTTCGAGAAGCTGCTGCTGGCCATCACGAAGGAGGGGCATTTCAATGCCATCATGTGCCAGTATTCCCCCGCACGCGAGAGACTCTGCAAGAAGCACAACGTGCTGATGGTCATTGACCTGCTGGCCTCCCCGCACGTTTACAAGGAGCCGCAACCGTGCGAGGAGTTGCTCAGGAAGCTGCAGGGCAGCACCACGGTGGCGGCCTACCACCTCTGGTCGGACCGCTTCGGCAAGCAGGGGGAAGGGCGGGCCCGGGACATTGACAACGTGCACAAGTGGGACCCCAATCACGCCACGTTCAGCGGCACCTACGACGGGGCTGGCGTCCACTACCTGGGCAAGTCGGATTTCGTCAGCAACTACGATTTCGCCTGGGAGCGCGGGCCGCACAAGAACTTCAAGAACCTGCTGGCCCAGTGGAACGCCGCCAAGCCCAGCCACACGCGGCTGGGGCGCTACTGTGAGGTCGCCCCTGGTCTTCCCGGCAAAGGCAATCCCAACCGCTTGCTGTACACCCAGACGACGTCAATCGCCTGCGGGCTGCGGGCCGCCTGCTGGCACATCGGCTCGCGCATACTGGACATGGGCGGCTCCTTCGCGCTGAATCAGGTCGGGAAGGACCTAGCGGCTGTGAACGCCTGGATTGAGCCGATGCGCGAGGAGATCGCCAAGATCGGCCTGCCGGAGGCCATCTACTCCACCCCGTGGACCAAGGACCAGAACGACAAGCCCGTGGAACCGAAGGACGGCAAGCCGGCGATGCCGCCCGCCCTCGAGAACAACGCCTTTCCCCCCGGCTTCTGGCTTCAGCCTGTCAGCGGCGAGTTTGTGATGGGGGTCTCGAAGTACAACTACACGGACCGGGATGTTGTCTTCATCGCCAATCACAACGCCTATGCCGCGCAGGACATCAGGCTCAAGTTGACCAGGCCCGTCATGCCCATGATCTTCAACCGCTCGACGGCCAAGTATGAAGGTCTGCCCGTGACAGACGGGAGCTTCCGCTTCAAGCTCGAACCGGCCGGCGGAGCGATCCTGCTGTTCAACTGAGGGATTGTGAGAGCCATGAACACACGTCGAGACTCACTGTTCTGCTCGCTCGCACTCGCCATCTGCCTAGCCGTCCCATCCCCTTGCCATTCCCTGCTTGCCGCAGACGTGTACGTTGCGCCGGGCGGCAACGACAGGAACCCGGGGATCAAAGACAGCCCACTCGCCACTGTGGAAGCGGCGCGCGATGCCGTTCGCCAGAGCATTGCCAAGGGCATGAGGGAGAATGTCACCGTGCACCTGGCGGCGGGCAACTACTTCATCGAGAACCCGGTGGTATTCGATGAGCGGGACAGTGGCAGGGGCGGCTACACGGTCATATACCAAGGCGCTCCGCGGCTCGGCACCCGCATCTACGGAGGGCAACGCATTGCAGGCTGGAAGAAGCTCAACGATCGGGAATTCGAGGCACAGGTGCCCGGCCTTCAGCAGCACTACACCCTCTATGAGAATGAACGCGCGGCTAACGGCGGCATGTTCCACGTGTTCGCGGACGCGCCAGCCGGCAACTGGCGCAAGGAAGGCGACCGGCTGATCTATCACCCTCGCCGCCTGCCCATCAAGGACCAGGTGGTGGTGCTGGGGACCACCAAGGATGTCTTCGTCGTCCAGGGTCGGTCCATGGGGCAGATTGCCGAGAACATCGTCTTCGACGGGCTTTGCCTGATCGGCTCGGACTTCGCCAGCGGATGGAAGCAGGGGGCCACCGGCCACACCACGTGGGACGGCGAGTACGATGGGAAACCGTGGGGGGGAAAGCCCCTCTGCGACGCCGTGCTGGCGCCCGACATGCGCCACGGGCAGTTCTTCGTCGAGAACGCGCGGAAGATCACCATCCGCAACTGCAAGCTCTACGGCGCCGGCTTCATGGGCGTCCTGTTCAACCGGTGGGCGCAGGAGAACGTGGTCGAGAACTGCTGGATCGAGAACGCGGGATGCAATGGCCTTTTCTTCATGGGCTGGGAATGCGGGCGTGGCCCGTTCAAGACGGTCGCGGAATCGTATGTCAACAAGAAGAACGTCGTGCGGAACAACGTCTTCCACGACATTGGTCGGTTCGCCTTCGACGGAGCCGGCATCTACCTGAACTTCAGTGGCGACAACCTGGTGGAGCACAACGTCTTCCACGGCATGACCCGCTACGGCGTGGCGACCAAGGGCTGGCGGCCCAAGCTGATGAACGCCTTCTACCATTACGCCCTGCTCCTGGATTCACAACGGAACCCGAAGGAGGAGAAGGAGTTTGGCGCGACCGACATCAGGTTCTACGACGGGTACGTCGTGACGGAACAGAACCAGGGCGCCGAGCTGTCCCACTCGCGGAACAACGTGATCCGCTTCAACGACCTGTCGCAGATCGCCCGCGGGGGCAGCGACATGGGCATGATCGAGATGTGGGGCGCAGGGACGGGGAACGTGTGGGAGTACAACGCCTGCCACGACGGGGTGCAGAATGGCGGTTGGGACGAGTGGATGCACTGCCTCTTCAACGACGACGGGTCGCACCAGGCGACCTTGCGGGGCAACGTCATGTACTGGCTCGCCGGCGGCGGACGCTCCAGGGCCATTATGTCCAAGGGCAACGACCAGACGAATGTCCACAACATCATCGCCGACAGCGTCCTGGCCGGCGCGGCCACCATCGGGCCATTCGTCGAGGCGGCTCACGACATGGTCTGGTCGCACAACATCGTCGCCGCCGAGATCAAGGCGCTCTACGAGGGCGGCCATGGGGAGGAGAAGGTTGGCGGGGTGCCGCACCCCATCCTGAAGCAGGCGGAGAAGAACCTCTACTACTATATCCCGCTGGGCGATCGGGAGGGCTCCGCAGAGGACAGGACGCGGGTCCAGAAGATGCTCGAGGGAATCATGAAGGGCGGGAGGTTCGAACAAGGTTCTGTCTATGCGGACCCGCTCTTCGACCGAAAGCGGCCCTGGTGGGATGCGCACTACACCGACTACCGCCTGAAGCCCGAGTCGCCCGCGCTCCGCCAGGGGTTCCAGCAGACGGACATGGAGAGGATCGGGTTGCAGAAGGGCTATCCGTTCGATCTGACTGAGGTGTTCGACCACCCTGCCGGTGAGACGTGGAGGGCCGCCAACTTCTCGCGGATCTACAGGAGCCACGCGGCCGGCGAGCAAGTGCGGCCCTACTCGACCCGTGCCTTGGACAAGGGAGCATGGACAGGCTACAACAACGTGAACTTCGGCGATGGCCAGCACAAGACCTTCCGGGCGCGGCTCACGTGGCTCACGCCGAAGCAAGCGTTCGAGACCACGATCGGGGACAAGACGATCCGCGCGATGGAGTTGGGCGACTCCTGGTGCCCAATCCCCTACTGGGAAGTCAGCCCGGTCTACACGGAGGATGGCAAGAAGGGACCTGAACTGATTGACGTGGCCTTCGCACCCGAGAAGGACCCCGCCGCCGTCAAGTGGAGCGTCGTCACGGAGCCCCTGGTCAGCCGCGCCACGGTGAAGCATCCCCTGGGCGTGATCAACTGCGATGTGGCCAATGGCGAGAACCACGCCAACGGCGCAGCGTATATGCGATCCAGCGTGTACGCCAAGCGTGGCGGGAAGACGGGCATCGAGATTCGAGGCGCCCACGGGGTGAAGGTGTGGCTGAACGGCCAGCAGGTCTTCTCACAGGCCGGGGGCGTAGACAGAAGCCCGAGGGTTGAGGCGACGTTCAAGCAAGGCTGGAACCAGTTCCTGGTCAAGGTGGTGCAGGACGAGAAGCCCTGGGCGCCGGACATGCGCGGCTGGGGAAACTTCTGGGCCAGCGTAACCATGCACTACCGAGCTGTCGGCGACGCGTTCATCGTGCCCGGCCTGCCGGGCAAGGAGTACTTCATCCAGCCCCACAGCGGCACGGCGGCCGAGGTCCGCCTGGACGCTCCCGACGGGAAGCGGATCGGTGACCTGAAGTTCGGACAGAGCACCTGCGAGATCGAGAAGACGACCGGCAGGCACGACCTGTTCCTCGTGTTCCCCAATGAGAACGTGCAGACGATGGACTGGTTCCGCTTCGAGTAGGTCCTCGGGGCGGACCGGTGGCCGGTGCAGTGGTGGCGGTCTCGGCTGGGGAACGAGGCCAGGACCGTGTGAGCGGCGGGATAACGCGGCTCCGTAACGCTCATCCTATTGCGGCCACAGTAGGAGGACGCAAGACGACATGCTGACCAGCCAATTCACACTTCCTGCATGGGTCGATCTCGGTGCAACATTCGTCTTCGCCGTCAGCGGCGCGGTGCGTGCGATGCGCAAGGGCTATGATATCGTCGGCACATTTGCCCTCGCGTTTGTGGCAGCGCTCGGAGGCGTACTGATGCGCGACGGGCTGTTCCTCCAGCAGGGCCCCCCCGCCATAGCCACCGACAACCGCTATCTGCTGATGGTCGCACTGGCCGTGGCCGCGAGCATCGTGGCAGGGCGACTCGTCACCCGCCTCCCCGTGACGGTGGCCGTGACCGACGCACTGGGGCTGGGCGTCTATGCGGTAGTGGGCATGCAGAAGTCCATCGCGGCGGGTCTGGCTCTGCTCCCCGTCGTGCTGGTAGGGGTGGTGAATGCCGTGGGCGGGGGCCTGCTGCGCGACGTGTTGAGTCGAGAGGAGCCCTTCCTGTTCAAGCCTGGACAGTTCTATGCAGCCACGGTCCTGGCAGGTTGCGTAGTGTTCCTGTCACTCGCCATCGGACTGGCCATGGATGCCCGTATCGCCGCGGCGGCCAGCATCGCAACGACTTTCTCGTTGCGTTTGCTGGCCATCCGGCTCGACTGGCGAACGCGCCCCCTGGGCACGGCTGAGGAAGCGCCAGAACACCGATAGCGCTCCCACGCCGTCTCAGACGAATACTCGTCCCCAGTCAGAGGTGGGACGGGCCACCGTCCCCAGCTCTTACGCAGTTCCTGAGCCTATTCCAGTTCGGTGCAGCCCTCGATGCGGACGCTGGCGCCCGGCTCGAGGAACTCATTCTGGTCGAGCCGCGCCCGGGCGACGCCGATCATCGAGAAGTCACCCCAGATTCGATTGCGCTCGAAGACAACGCCATGGACCGCGGAGGGGCGGCCGTCTCCGCCAAGTCGGCCCGCGATGGACACGGCGAGACGGGGGTTTCCGCGCCCCCGTCGCAGGAGGCAATCCCGCACGACGACGTGGCTCGGGAACGGCCCCTCAATCTCCTCGCCGTAGAACCAGAGCAGGGCTGTCACGTCGCATGCTTCCAGCGTGACAGGGCACTGGAACCGGCAACTGTTCTGGATCATGCACCGGCGAAGCGTCGTATGGGGGTTGGCGGACTCGGGTTCCCAGACCATCGCTCCCGCGTCGAGGCCCGGGATCGGGCGGTCGATCTCGATCGTGACGGGCGAGGCTGCGGGCTGGCCCTCGACCCGGCGCCCCGTCGTCCAGCCAAGATTTCCATCTTCCTCTCTTCGGAAAGTGGGCAATCCTCCTCGTTGCATTCACCTGTCTCAGAATCGGAATGCGTACAAGTGTATTCTTCTCTGTCTTCCCCCTGAACAGTCTTGAGATGAGCGCACACATCTCCATATCTGTCTAAGTACTCCTCACGCTTATAATACTCGGCATCGTCCTCTTGACTCCCAGCCTGCTCCGCGCTACAAGAAGTCTATCCCCGCCCCACGATAGCGCGATCCCCGCTTGGAGCATTGGCATGTGCTCGGTCAGGAGCCGCTTCGCATGGTTCACTGTCCTCTTCGCCCTTCCCTCGCTCGCCTTCTCAAGCCAATCACTCAAGGATCATCCGCTGGCCCGAGAGGCCGAGGGTGCTTTCCTGATCGACCCCCATAGATGCGTCGGGCAGATCACGCCGACGTGCTCCGAGAAGGACCTCATCCGCATCTACGGTGCCCGAAACGTGCGGCGAGCCGACATTGACATAGGCGAGGGGGAGACCGAGAGAGGCACTGTCCTATTCCCTGGCACCCCCAATGCCGTGGAGATCCTGTGGGGGCGGTCATTCAGTCATCCGACCTGCCTGATCATCTCCTCGCCCAAGACCCGTTGGCGGACAACGGAGAGGATCACCGTTGGCACCACGGCAGAGAAGATCGAGAGGATCAACCGGTTCCCCTTCCGGTTGACTGGGTTCAGTTGGGACTATGAGGGGCGGAGCATGTCCTGGGGCAAGGGGAAGCTGGCGAAGGAACTCGTCCTGGACTTCCTGCCCACCTGCAAGGTGTCGGTAGCCGATGAACGCGCCGTGACCGGTGACGGCATCTTCAGTTCGGCTCATCCCTCGATGCTCAGGAAGAAGCTGACCGTGGTCAGCATTCGCATCTTCTGGGACTGATGCCTGGGCGAGGGCAACAAGTAGGGAGTTGACACACGATGACAGCCGAGCAGCAAGAGAAGGTCGAGAAAGCCTTGTGCTGGTCGAGCGAGATCGGGTGCTGTTCCGACAAGGAGCGGTATGCCTTCCGCATCTGGGATTTGTTCGACGAGCTTGGGATCAGCGCTCTGGTTGTTCCCGATGACGTGGTGCAGGCACTGAAGGACTTGCAGAACTGGGAGGAGTGCTGGCCGGCGTGCGGAACGGTCAACGCCTACCTTCGGGAGCTTCTGGAAATGGACCATGCGTCCTGGGAGCGTCTCATCTCCGGGGGCGACACCACTCAGACCCCCCCAAACCACTCCTGAGCCACTACCCTTGCCCCATCCTCGGCTCCCGCCTTCTACACGATAAGCCAGACGTTGTACAGAACCCTGGGAGCCACGTTTGGCATCGCGTTGGAGCCAGGATACCTATGGGGAGCAAGAGGGGCTAGAAGCTCCTAGAAACCCATGTTTCGCAAGCCCTGGGAATCGCGGCCAGGCGGTTGGTGGTGTTGGTGTGTCTGCTGTCAACTGGGAGAGGGGCGGAGTCTGGGGCGTGTCGCTCCGGGGCTACTTGCGCCTGCGGCGTCTAACGAGTGCGAGTGCGCCGAGGCCCAGGAGCGCCATTGTGGCAGGCTCTGGCACCACGTGTGCGTCGAAGCGAAGCTCGCCCAGCCCCACGCGGTCGCCGCCATTGACGATGCCTTGATGGCCCCTGTAGTTGTCCGTCACCGTCATCTGCACATAGCGACCGTAGGCGGAGAGGTCGAGCGGTTGCACCAAGTTCAGACCCCCGAGGTCGTTGCCGGGCACACCATCGTTGTCCACGACCGGAAGCATCGTGAGATTGGTCACCGGTCCGAGGAAGCTAGCGAAGCCCTCGGCCTCAGTGTTGAACCGCAGCACTATGGTCCTGGCATGGTTCCCCACGTTGGCGTTGCCCCCGCCAGTGTTCTGGTACTGCCAGAGCACCAAGTGGTCAATGGCCAGGTCCTGGCCCAGGTCCCACACGAAGATGGGCGGGCTGGTAGCGCCAGTGCCCGTCAGGAAGTAGTCGGACGTACTGGCGTTCGTGACCCAGGACTGAGCGAAGCCGCCATCGAAGGTGTGCCGCACGCCCAGGATCGAGGCAAGGGTCACGCCGGCACCCACGGGCGCAGTGAGGCCGCTGTTGTCCGTCAGCTTGCCCGGCGTGCCGGTGCTATAGGAGTTCAGGTTGCTGCTCGTGGCCAGCATGGGAACTATGATGTTGGCCCTGGCGGCGGATGCCATGAGCGCACACACAAGGACGCCCACAAGTGGACGGGCGACCATCATCACGGAACCCACCTCCAGCACAACTCTGGGGCTATCTCAACACACACGATCCAGCGGCCCAATCACGTTGCAAACATAGCATGGTGGCGTTCGCGAGTCAACCGCCAGTTACGGGTTCCCTGGCCGCCACTGGGGCCATGCCTGCCACGATGCCTAACGCCACCAGCCGTTTCAACGAGCCGTAGGTGGCTGAGCAGGGTAGGTTGCCTGGTAACTGACCACCTGCGGCACCACCTGGACCGGGCGACACTCGGGCTGCACCTGCACGGGCTGCGCGAAGATCACCACGGGCGGCGAGTACACTACGGGCGGGGGGTAGTACGCGACTGGCGGCGGGACGTAGACGACCCTCGGCTCAGGTGACAGCACGGCATCCAGGACCGCCAGACCCGTGACCACCGCCAATGCACCGAAGAACACGTCGCAGCAGCCCCACCCGTGGTGTCCATAGTGACCATGATGGTGGCCGTGACGCCCCCAGCCACCTGCCTCGGCAGGCTGAGTTGTCCCCATCAGCCCGAGGGCCGCCACCAGAGCCATCGCCACCAGCTTCTTCATCGTCAATACCCCCAAGTCTCGTGCCTTCGTTTCCCTGCCTTGTCCCTCGCCTCCCCTCCCATACGCACTATACCCCCGCTCACAGGCGGAGTCAAGACCATTGCCCCTGTTGGCCGGACTACGGCATCGTCACATCCCCATAGTAGCTCGGAGGCGGCGGGAGCCACTGCGAGGTCACACCAGCCCCAGCAGGCAGCCTGTCCGAGCTTGGCTCAATGGTAGCCAGGAATGCGTTGACCTCACCCCAAGCCAGTTGCTCGGCATCCTCCCTCGACAGCCCACCATCGAACTCGGCGATGGCAGCACGTTCCTGCCAGATGAGGCCGACCGCTTCCAGTATGCCCTTGTTGGTCCACAGCCCACGACGAGTTCCGAAACGCCCCAGCATTGCATGCGCCCCAGCGATGGTCATGGCGACCACGGGGCGCTCGTGGTGATGTGCTTGTAGTATGGCATGGGGAGGACCGGGCGTCAAGGCGGTCCCCAGCGCGCCCCTCTATCCCCCAGGCTACTTCGCGCCTTGACCCTCAGCCGTGAGCGGGGGTAGGTACTTGATGAGCAGCTTGAAGGTTACGGGTTCGCTGCCCTTAGTCTTGGTGGTGCGCTTGATGCAGAGGCAGAACTTGCCCGGTCCTCTATCAATCTTGGTCACGGTGACGGGTCCCCTGGACTCATAGCTTACCATGCTGACCATTGCAGGGGGGGAGAGTAGCGTCCCCGCCGTCCAGTCACTTTCATTCTCCCACACCGGTTCGTAGGCTATGCCGTTGTACGTGATGTCAGTGAGGCGGGGCTTCACGCGATGCCACTCCACCCCCCGCCGGGACAGATGCAACTCAGCCTGCTCCCCCAATGTCGCCACAATCAGCAGGCTCTTGGGTTCCCTCTTGGGAGCTACAGTACGGTACTGTTTGACGACGGTGAGACGGGCTTGGATGTCCTCGATGAGTGCCTTGTCGTCCTGGACAGTGGCTTGGGTGAGGATCGCCTCCAGCCCGTTGGCATAGTCCCTGTCCAACTCCCGGAGTTGGGTTGGAAGCGGGAGTTCAGCCGGTGCGTCCGCAGCCCATGTGGGAACCACCCCTGCGACCGCGATGAACGCTGCAAGACACACGCCCTTCGTCCACATCTTTCAGTCCTCCTGCCTGGAGACCACTGATGGCTGTCCTCCCTTGACGGATGCTCAGGTCCTGCGTCGCCGCCGCAGGAGGCCCAGGCCACCAAGAGCAAGGATCAGCAAGCTGGCCGGCTCGGGGATGGGGGCCTCGCCACGCACATAGGCGGCGAGGGGGAAGTCGAACGTTGTGCCCGTCGCGCCGAACGCGGCATTCTGGTCGGTGGTGATGTGCAGCGTCGCGTCCTTCTGACCCTCCGCCCCAAGAGCGTGGAAGCCGACCATGAACTGGAAGACTGGATCGCCCTCCGCGAGCACCGTCCCAGGCTGAAAGCCATTGAGGTAGAACAGCGAGGCGTCTGCCCCGTCAATCGTTGCCATCAGGAGCGTCAGACCCGTGAGTTCCGTGATGAACACCCCGTCCTGGGTGATGTTGCTGATGTCCATCGGCAGGGATGAGTTGCTGCCCCACGGGACGGGGCTGAAGTCGAGGGTGCCGTTCGTACCATAGGTGCTGCTGAACTCCGGGCCGACGCCGGTGGCACTGTCAATCGCCGCGTTGATGGTCTGAGCCTGATTCGTCCCGTCGTCGCTGCCGTTGGAGAACGCGAAGACGACATCCGCCGTGTCCAGCCCGTGGTTCACCGGGGTGTAGGTGACCGAGACGATCTGCGGCTGGCCGTCGGGCAGGTTCACGGTGACCAAGCCGGTCGAGAACTCAGGGGAACCGCTGGTGACGGTCACGGTGCCGTGGAGGTTGCTGAGGTGGCCTGGGGCATCGGGGCCTGAGAGATTGCCGTTGCCGATGTTCGTGATCGTGGCCGAATAGGTATTCGTCGTGCCGATGCGTGTCAGCCCGTCGTTCTCCGTGTAGGCCACCTGGTTGACCGGCGCTACGCCCGTGCCCGAGAGCGTGATCGTCGAGTCGCCGCCGTCACTGGTGACCGTCACGCCCTGTGAGGCGAAGCCACGAGCCGTGGGCGAGAACGAGTAGTCGCGGCTGGCACTCTCCCCTTGGGCAAGGGGGCCGAAGGCAAGCGACGAACCAGGCCCGAACACGCCACTGGCCGCCCCGAACTCCCCGCTCAGGGTGGACCCCGGGTAGCCGGTGTTGGTCGCTGAGAGGGGCTGGGTCGAGGGCGACGAGCCTACCAGGACGTTACCGAACTGGAGCGTGCCGCCATCGGGCGGCGTGGTTGTAAGCTCGGGGATCGCAGTGACCCGGTAGATCGTGCTCGCCGTCTGGTCTGAGAAGTACATCGCTCCGTCGCTGCCGAATGCCATGCACATCGGACGGTCTATGCCCGACGCAAAAAGACTCCACGTGCCCGCTGGCGACACTCGGTATATCTCGCCTCGCTGGTCATTCGAGGCGAGCAACGAGCCGTCAGGTGCAAACGCGAGGTGGATTTCGCTGTTGCTCGACGGGACCTGGGCAAAGAGGAATGGAGACCCAACCTGCGGGACCGCGTAGATGCTGCCGTCGTCACGATAGGCCACGAAGATGGTTCCCTGGTCGTCCGTTTCCATGCCGACGGGGGACCCCACCCAGCCGTAGTCGCTGGCTCGCACGACCACGGTACGTGACGACCCGTCCCGCGCTACCCGTGACACGCCCCAGATGGAGCCCGCTCCTCGCTCCGTGACCAGGATGTCCCCGCTGGCGTCCAGGTGGACATCGCTCGGGGGGGATGGGAGGGTGTACAGGACCGAGACACTGCCCGTGGGGGTGACTTCCCATAGCTCCCTGCCCCCAGCGAGGGAAACGTTCGCAACCAGAACCGTCCCGTCGCTTTCCATACAGATGCCACTGATGGAACCTCCTGACCCAAGCCCGTTGGCGACCTGCTGGACCGACCCACCCCAGGCCACCTTGGCGATCAGTCCTGTTCCGGTGGGATTCACAGCCGACACGCTGGCGCGCAACCCGTCTGCTGCAACCGCGACCCCATTCACGCCGTAGAGGAGCGGGTCCGTAGCAAACACCTCCACTGTGAATCCCGGCTCGTGGATGATTGGCAGCCCTGTGGCGATTCCTGCGCAGAGCCAGAGACCCAGGGAAACTGCGAATGGCACCAAGTAACGGGTTGCTGCCGTCCCAGAAGAGACTTCACGGCTCATTCTCGTGCCCCCGGAGCGTGAACAGAGACAAGGATCGCCAGGCATTCTATACACGAACCCGTCGGAATGTCAAGTGCTTCTTTCATACTATAGTCTGTAGACCACTGGGCAGTGCTCGGCTATCGTCAGCATCATGATTGGTGATGAACTACGAGCCGCGAGGAAGAAGGTAGGCATCTCCCAGGAGGAGCTTGCCGAGAGGGCGGGGATTCACCGCACCTACGTCAGCCTGCTGGAGCGGAACCTGAAGTCGCCCACGCTCGATGTGCTGTTCCGGGTCTGCAAGGCTCTGGGGGTCCGTGCTTCGGTGGTCATCGCAAGGGTCGAGCGGAAGCAGACCTGAGACGCCACCCGCGTTCAGTAGTCCTCCCCAGGAAACTCGACCTTGGGGGGCAACGCATCGAGGCTGTCCAGAACACCGTTGAGGCGGCTCAGTGCCTCGTTGAGGTCGAGGAGGGTATCGGCACGACCGATGGGTTCGAGGAACTTGATCATGATCGGTTCGTCCGCAACTACCATCGCGTCCTGAATAGCACGTTGGGCGCGCTTGAGGTGGGCACTGAATGTGAACCTCCTGCAGGTCTGTACCGGATGGGTTCGTTCGTCCATAGTCACACTCCCGGCAAGATGGGCGACCCGGCTCTGAGCGGCGGTGGTCAGGAAGCCGCTCACGTGCTGTCGCCCGGTAGTTCCAGTTCGTGCAGGTTCTTGGTGAAGCGGTCGAAGTAGTAATGGGTGACGCCCCCGGCGTTGGCGAGAGGGTGTGACGCGACATTGATGGTGATGGTGAAGCGGCGGACGCGGTAGGTGGTGAGCGGCAAGCGTCCCAGAAGGAGGCAGGCATCGGTGCCCACCCTGGTGTACCCCAGGGCATCCTCCTCGGTGGGTGTGTACGGTCCGCACCAGTCGGTGCCGTGTTCTCCG
The DNA here is from genome assembly GCA_041320515.1 of Planctomycetota bacterium. Lineage (GTDB taxonomy): Bacteria > Planctomycetota > PUPC01 > DSUN01 > DSUN01 > DSUN01. Next base: position 114,770 of record JBGLNR010000001.1, read on the forward strand.
CTGTGGCTCAGAGCCACGACAACGGGAACCTGAATCGTGGCTGCAAGCCGCTGAAGGGTCTCGGCTACTGCCCTGCCAGGCTCTCTCTCGGAGGTGTCGTCCGGCTTGAGCGCCGGCAGATTGTTGAGGACCAACAGTCGGAGCGGCTCCGCTTCCTGCATCAGCCGCACCGATGCGATGAGGTCCCCCAAGTACATCGAACGCCCCTGGCGAATCGGGATGAAGTAGAAAGGGGCTTCCTCGACGGCATGCAGCGCCGCCTCGTACTTCGCCCTGTCCTCCGCGTTCGCACGAGCGAGCGACAACAGGGTCTTGCTGTTCACCCGCCCTCGGGCTAAGGTCGCCATGACCTTCTCAAGTCCCTCACATGCAGCGTAGGCGACAGCCCCCGCACGTGTCAGGAGGTGTCGCCCGGCGATGGTGAGCGCGAGAGCCGTGGCGTCCCCCCGCCAGAGGCTGGCAACATACGTGAGTGCGCCCGAGGGAAGCCCGCCTGAGAGGCACCTGTCGAGTTCGGCCAAGCCGGTAGGCACGAGCGGCGGGGGAGCATCCGGGTGAGTAGCCTGTGGCAGGTCGGGGTCGGGCGGCAGGATCACGCCCTCTGAGATCGCCCTTGGTGAGATGGACGGCTCGCCGTTCGTCGTCTTGCCGAAGTGGAATGCCCCTGCACCACTGCCCACAGCCGGCGTGGCCTCGCGGGTCGGGTGTCCCGCCTCGTCGTCAGGAGCCGCAGGACCGTTAGGCGGCTCCGCATGCGCATGGGGCGGAGGGCTGGGCTGCTTCAGTTCCTCGATGAGCGCCGCAAGGGGCGTCCCCTCGATCCTTCGCCTGATGAACCTATCGGCCTGGACCCTCTCGACGCGGTTCCCCTTGTGAGTGTATGACGCATGGGTGCCCAGCCTTACGGTGGTATGGTTGGGGTGTCGCCGCCACAGTCTGTAAATGGGCACTCGAATATCAGCCCAGAACTCCTCCTTGGAGCCGTGCTGGTTTGCACCGCACTCGGCACAGTAGCCCCACCAGCCGTTCATGCTGAGCGCGCCGCCTGCGCCGATTATGTGGACGACCCCGCCGCACGCTTGGCACTTGTCCAGCAGATTCCCTTCCCTCCAGAGGGTGACGAGGATGCCCAGCGGGATTGGGCCTCCTGCAACGTAAGCGGTCGAGAGGAAGGAGCAGACGGGTTGGCAGAAGAAGTGATGGGGGTTGCTGAGGATTCGCTCCGCATTGTCCAGGATGAGCGTGAGGTTTTGGCGCAGCATTCCACTCTCGGCCTCGTATCTCTCCTTCCGCTCCCTCTCGGGGTCGGGGTCATAGCCGCTGAACGTGATTCGGCTCATTCGGGTTCTCCTTCTGTAGTTGTCGTGGCTGTGGCGCGCTGGTCCATCCGTGGCGTTCCCTGAGCCTTACGGCGCTCCCATTCCTCCCTGCCTGCGAGCAGGTCCGCAACCAGCTTGGGGTCGAGCCGCCGCGCACTCTTGGGCCAGCGCTTCGGTGTCACCCGCATGGTCGCGTCACTCAGCAGGTCTGACATGTCCACCATCCCGCTCGGCAGGCGGCGGGCGACCCTGTACAAGCTGCCAGGCTCGAAGAAAACGTAGTCGTCCACCTGCACCTCCGAGATCGCCACCGTGTGGCTGGCGAAGGTCCGCTTCCGGTACTCACGGAACAGGGCCTTGAGATCGATGTCCTGCACCCAGTCCCGGAGTTGCTCTACGTCTATCCCCTCCCCATCCGAGCGCCTCCAGTATTGGCCGTACTTGAACGACAAGGCAACATCCGCGTCCTCGACATCCGCGAAAGCCGCCTCAAGGGCCTCCTGGTAAGCCTGAAGCGGGGAGCGGGCGGCATCCTCCACAGCCTGAACCTTGGCCCAAGCCCCCTCGACCCACTTCGTCAAGCGGGCCTGCACCTGACCGGGCAATCCCTTGAAGACTCTCACCCCGTGCTTGCCTAGTTGCCGGTCCAGCCTTGCACGGTAGCTGTCCATGCACTTCTGCCGCTCGGCAACCGCGGCCTGGTAACGGACGTTCAAGGCACCGATCTCCGGGATGGCGCGCTCCAGGGCTGCAATCGCGGCGCGGAGCTTGGGCTTGTCGGCAAGATAGGCTTCGGGGGTAGTCAAGGGGCTGCTCCTTCCTTGCTTGCCGTGCTTCCGGCACACCAGACCTTGAGCCTGGGTTCGAGTTGCTGCCAAGACCCGCTCACGCGGAATTGCTCGTCAGCGAGGTCGTTGATCGTGATCTGCGTGAACGGTCCTACCCCCTGGGCGACGAGGAATCCGCAGGTGAGGCGGAGCGCCCTGCTCCGCCCGCCGCTGAACTCGAAGACCACGCGCTTCTCCCACCGGACGCGGATGAAACCCCGCTCGTAGACAAGCGTGAGAAGCTGCGCGCGGTTCTTGCCTATGGTCTCCTCCGGGCGGATATGGAACCGGGGCAGGTCGGCTCGAACCGCCGTCTCGTGTTCTATGATCTGCATCGCTTCCCCGGTCCTGGTGTCAAGGAACCAGCCTTCGCCCGTGGGCATTGCGCATCTCCTTCTTGGCTAAGTGGTCAGGCCCCTGGTCGCTCCCAGCCACTGTATCGTTCCACGCGGGCGGGTGCGAGTGGGGTGCTGCTACGCATCCCGGCTACCTGCTCCCGGTGCTCACCCCTGGGGATACTTGCTTCCTCGGGGTCTTGCCGAGTTCCTTGAAAAGCAGGAACTGCTCCTTGAGGGTCTTGCCGGGGTAGCTGGCTCGAACTGACTCAAGGAATGGCAGGTTGTTGATGGGCAGCCCGTAGCCCTCGGACTCCTTCCCATCGGGCCAGATGTAGAGGCCACGGATTCTCGTCAGCGTGACGCACACTGAATGGCCTTCCTCGGCGGAAACCTTCCGGGCGAAGGCGATGGCCTCGTCGAGAGACACCCCTTCGGGCAGGTCCCGTGGGACGTAGAAACTGGGGATGATCCTCACGATGAGCCGAGGAGGGACGGGCTGGTCGAGTGCCTCGAAGTCGAGGGCCATCGCCTGGAACACGTCGCACTCGTCCAGACCCAAGATGGGAAGGAACCGCTGGTAGACGGCCGGTTTGGGGAACATGTCCGTGCCGTCCTCAATGTTGGTCACGCGGCGGATACCTTTTGCGACATTCCGGTAGCCCGCCTGGCGGGCGATTTCGACGGGGCGCAGGCCAAGCATCGTTCTGGCCTGGCGAAAGAGCGTTGCGATGTACGTCATCGTCTGCATCCTTTCATTCATTGTTGCCTGGGGACGAAACCGATCCCCCTCGACGTGGCCTGCAACGCCTCTGCCCCTTCGAGACGGGGTAGCTCATGGGGAGTGGCCAGGGCGGCGATGTCCACACCACTTTCGATGGCCCGTTGGAGTAGCCGAATGGCCGCTTCTTGGCATTCGGCGATGGTAGTCAGGTTCCGCGTCGCCTGCTCAAGCTCGTCAAGCCAGCCCTGCTTCAACCCCCGCGCGTCCACAAAGGAGCGGAGGTAGCGGAGCCGCACCTCATCGGTGAGGTCGGGAATCTCCAACACGACATCGAAGCGATTTGGGCGCTCTCGCAGCGCCTCGTCAAGTTGGTTCAGACGGTTCGTGGTGGCGAGGGTCACGACTTCATGGAGTCCGGTCATGCCGTCGAGGGCGTCGAGAAGTTCGCCGAGGACCATGTTGCCGAAGCCGCGCGACCTGTGGCTCCCGTACAGATCGATGTCTTCGAGCAGCAGGAGGGTGGGGCTGCTTTCGGCAGCCATCTTGAACGCCATCCACACGTCCTCGGGCGCATGGATGCTCCCCGGCTTCGCCAGGATGAAGGTCACGCCTCGAAGCTGACTGGCGAGCACCCGTGCCAGGGTCGTCTTGCCGCAACCCGGTTTGCCACTGATGAGCACGCCCCTTCGTGTCGGCAACGAGAGCTTGCGGTACTGCGGCAGCCTCGTGAAGAAGCCCTGGGTGTTCAGGCGGACGGTCTCAATGATCTCGTCGGGGAGGTAGAGGTCCGACCAGTCGTAGCGGCGGGGCTGCGGGATGAACTGTCCCACGGTGTCGAATGCCTTCCCCTTGAAGTAGCTGTTCACCCGCACCCAGTGATCAAGCTCCGCGAACTTCGCCGTTACAAAGTCCTTGTCGGACTCCATGCAGGTGACAATGAGGATGCTTCGCTGGGAGCCGCCGTGAATTGGGGAATGGCCCAACTCCACGTGGGCGACCATCCGCTTCCCATCGCCATTGGTCAAGGCGATGGTGGCCTCGACGCAGGCGTACTGCTTCTCCATCGGGCCTGTGTCGAAGCCGAAGAACAGGGCCGCCGGTAGTTCCTGCTCCTCGTCCTGCCCCACGGTCCGCATCTCCCAACCCTCGAAGACTGCCCTCAGCCCCTGTTGCACGAGAGCGTGCTTGTACGGGAAGAAGGTTGTCATGCAGTCCGTCAAGGGCGAGCCGGGTGGGAACGAGGAACGCATGACCCGCTCCTTGAACGAGTACCGCTTGCGTGACCTGGCGAGGACTTCCGCAAGTCCCCAGGCCGGTAGTGTGACCACGGGTTGGTCACAGATTTCTTCGTAGCTTCGTGGGGCGCTACAGGGCGCGTCCTCCGCAATCCGCTTCTCTGCTGCCATCTCGGTCTCCTTTCAGCGGTTCAACGGCATGGCTTTGGCAGGAACACAACTGACCTTGCTCGACAGAGCCGCGTGCTCTCCGTGCAACGGGTGCCGAGGAGGGGGCGGACCAGCCTCACTTCCTGCCATGCGCCACACTCAGTTGGTGCAACGCCCAGGCAACACTCACATCCACACTTGGTCGCCGTGTGGTGTTTCCCCAACGAGCTACCGCCCGGACCTTGTTCTCACATCGGGAGCGGACGCAGTGGTAGAGCGTCACGTCAATGTCCGTGTAGGTCGGTAACACCGCCTGGGCACCGGGAGGCTGCACGTCCACAGCGGGTAGGGTGCCGCTAGCGCCCTTCTGCCACTTGTGCCCGAACAGCACACAACGAATGTTCATGTGGGCATCCCGTCCTTTCCATAGGGTTGACTTAGACACGCTTCTCCCGCAGCCGCTTGATCTTCTCCGGGTCGGTCGGGTCTTCGCAAAGGTTGTGAGCGAGCACCCCCGTGGGCACGGCCTGTCTCCCGACCCCGGAACCAGGTTGAGCGGACCGCCACCAGAGTCATGCCGAGAGCGGCGAGGCACTCCGCTTGGTCCGCAGACGCCGCTGGGCACATCCACGTCAAGCGGTCGAGCCACAACGCATCCATCGCGGTGCCGTCGGGTCTGCGGAGCCGCGACAGGTCTTCATAGACCTCACCGCGTGTGGCGAGCAGCCCCCCAAAGATGCAGTGTTCGCCCATGACCTCAGCGACGAGATTCTTCTTCATGTCTTGCTCCTGCGCCCCTTCCCCCCTCTACTCTAATAATAAAGTTGACCCCGGAAGTTGTCGTCTCTGCCGTGAGGGCTATCCCACCCGATGGCTCCGTCCCTGCCCTCCACAGCCCCGAGAGTGAAGGGGAACCCCGAAGTCCCTTTGCGACCACTTGTCCCATCGCGGACCTCCTTGCCAGCACATGATCTTCATTCGGTCCTCCCACCCCCAATAGTAAAGTCATGGAACCCACCTCCATGCACTTTGTTCATAAGCCGCTGTTGCCCATAGGTTTAGGACTTGGTGCGCATGTGCTCCCGAAAGACGCTCCCAGAGGCATCGTAGCGAGGCTACACCGCCTGTCTCATCTGCCCCACCTCCTGCTCAATCCTGGGGTACTCCGCGAGCACCTCGGCGGGAACCGGCTTGCCCGCCGCAACAGCACGGGCAACCTCGGTATAGTGGGGGTCGGCATGGCAGCCAATGCTCTGTGCCCCCGCCACGACGACTCCGGTGGGCGGCGCGACCTTGCCATCGAGCAGCAGATCGATGTACGCCTTGCGGAGCATCTGCCACGGCTCGCATGGCTCTTCGGGGACATGGGGCGGACCTTCCTTCTCCGCATCCGAGTCCTCATCTCCCTCCTCGTCTGCCTCCACGGAGACGACGGCGAACAGATCGCACGGATCACCCTCGCCGCTCTCGATGTACATCCCGTGTTCGTCCGCCACCTTATCCAGTGCCTCGTACCACTCCTGGTCGAGAAACGCCTCGCGGCTGCCGATGCCACCGCACCACGAGCAGTCGTTTCCCTTGGAGCGCCCGGTGCCTTTGCACCTGGGGCAGGGAGCGAGGTTCCTATTGGCGAATGGGGCGTAGTACTTGCGGCTGGGGGCGAGGGAGAAGCAGGAGCCGAGGTAGCTCCGACCCACCTGCCTGCCCGGATCGTCGTCTGGCTCCAGGTTCTCGGTGGCTTCAGCCTTGATCGTGGCCCAGTCCCACTTCCGCAAGGCCGCCAGATACCGGTTCCGAGCCATTGGTCCGCTCCTCTGTTCTGTCCCTCACCACCCAAGGAATCAAGTCACCCGCATGGCGGCGGCCTGAAGCTCGCAGAGCTTCTCGTCGCTCAGGTGTGGCTCCAAGGTGAGTTGCGGAACCTCGGCCCCGCCAGCGGTCCGCACCGCGCGCTGGCCTGTGTCGTTCCACAGACACACGACGAGAATGACGCCGTTGTAGCTCAGGTCCTTGTCGTGGCCCCCCTTCTCCCAATCGCTCGCCCGCAGGTGAACCTCGATGTCACCCTTGACGGTGCGACTCGGGCCGAGCTTGAGCGCAGCGTTACGGAAGTCGGGGCCATCCTCCAGGTTCCACCACCCCGGCGTGAAGACGCGGAGCGGAACCCCACCATCCGTGTGCTTCGGAGGCGTAGCGAACGCCTGGTCGAACCACAGGCATCGGAGGATGCGCTGGCGGATGTCCTCGATCCGCTGGGCTTTGCTTCTCGCTCTCATCCTTGTGCCTCCACGCCGGCAGGCGGCGTCGTGTCCGTGATCTCCCAAGCCGCATCCTCATAGCCGGGTAGCGAACGGATGGCCTTGGACCGAAGCGCCTCGATGATGGCGTGGGCTTCGCTGCCCTCCCAGCCGGGGTGCTCGCAGGACTGGTAGGTGTAGCAGTCGCACGCCTTGAGCACCTGGACCCAACTGGGCTGCTCGTGGGTCCATTCGTGGCGACCGTACTCGAACCCCGCCTCGGCATCTGGGACCATGCCGGGAAGCTCCGAGAGCTTGTCGCCGTGGTAACGGTGCGCCACGCTTGCGACGTTCTCTGCCCATAGGACCTGGGCGAGCCGCTCAGCGTCCTCACGGTTCTGCGGTTGGCACGAATGGCTGACGCCATCCCAGTGGTAGTGGAAGCCGGACCCTGTGCAGGTGCGGCGGAGGGCCGCGTTGACCAGATAGGCGATGTGTTCCCGAGCCACCACAAAGGCACTCATCCCCTGCTCCTCATTCAGTCCTCCCACCCCAAGAATCAACTCGGCTTCTGGGCGTAGAGCGTGTACCCGTCCAGGGCGGCCTGGACCAGCGGGGTCTGGGGCATGGTCTGGATACCCGCCTGCTTCTGCATCCAGACCAAGTAGGCCGACATGAGGGCAATGAGGTAGATACTGGACCGCTTGCCGAAGTAGGGAACGTCATAGATGGGAAACTGGTGCGTCTTGGCGTCCCGCTCCCACAGTGGACAACGCAGGCTCTGCTCGGAGGCGAAGTCGGCGGCTTCCTTCGCCTGCTCCGGTGTGAGCGTGGCAAGGACGGAGTAGCAGTGGGCTGAGTCGAACAGGATCGCGCCCACCATCGCAGGGTCGATCTGAGCCATGACGATCTCCTCTCAGTTCAGTACTCGCTGGGCAGCATGATGACCCACAATAGGCCGTCAGCATGCTGCTGGGTTCCAACAAACAACGTGATGCTGGCACCGAAGTCGGTGTAAGCGAAGACCTGGCGGGCCAACACAGGCTCGCCGGTGTCGAGGCGGCACGTCAGCACCGCCTTACCATCCTCGGCCACGTCGAGTTGCCAGACTTGGAAGCAGGCCCGTTCGCCTCCCTTCTCGATGACCGCGGGGAGGTGGGATGCGATGCCCTGCATCAGCCAGAACGCCCCACTCTCACCCCCGTGCTCGGCCACGTAGAGCGCCCCATCGGTCAGGACCACGTTCTTGAACGGGAACCCAAGGCGGGTATACTTCTCGGTCCCCGTGAATTGGCTCAGCTTGGCTTGGTCGAGCATCGGTAGCTCCTCCTCCCACCCCTAAGAATAAAGTCACCTACGCGGCGGGTCCGCGGACAAGCTCATGGGCCAACGCCTGTGCCTCTGCACCCCACTTGCGCTCGATGGCCTCAGCGGTGCTCTCGTTCGCCTCGGGCTTGACGACCTGCTCATCGAAGGCCACGATGTCGAACCCGGTGAGGTTGTCCCAGAAGCGATCCAGGGACACCCCGAAGGTCCAACGGAACAAGGCCCCGTGCGTGTAACGCATCCGTGCGTTGGATCGGCAGAGATCGGCAAGCATCATCTTCACAGCCTCCTTCTCTCCCTCTACCCTAAGAATAAAGTTGGCTCATGCCCGTGCTCGCAGATCGTGCCCGAAGCAGTCGATCCCTTCGGACTCCTCGTACCCGTCGGGAAGGAACGGGTGGTAGACCCGTGGGTTGACATGACGCTCCCAGCAGAGCCTTACGTGCTCACGCAGCGACGGGGCTGGTCTGTAGCGAAGCAGGGCAGCCCCAAGCTCGGTGGTGTTCGCCCACGCCTCGACGGTGCCCAGCACGTCCTTGCGGGTGTGGATTTCCACGGTGAGTCCGGCGGCACGGGCGGGGTCAGCCGCGCTCTCTACGGCCCCACGGGCGTAGCAGGCGGCTCCCAGACCCTGGGTGTGGTAGGATGCGGTCCATGCGTGTGCCACTACGGTCATGTGGTCGTCGGCTACGGGCACGGGGCAGTCGGCGGCACAACGCCACAGCCGGTCCTCCATCACCTGCTTCTCAGCGTCTTGGCGCTCAATAATCCCCCTGACTCGTGGCTGCCACGCCGCCAGCAGATCATCCACCCACTGCCCCAAGACCTGCACCGTCTTCGACCGGATGAACTTGCGCTTGGGGTAGAGCCGCTTATACTCTGCCACGATCTGAGCTTCGTACTCAGACTGGGCAGCATCACGCTCGGTTCGGTGGGCGAGTACGAGGGCATCCCGCTCCGCCAGCAATGCCTCGAACTCGGGTAGTGTCCCCATCGCGTATCCTCGGTCCTCTTGCCCCTCTACCCTAATAGTAAAGCCATGCGTTGTCTCGCCAGAGATTCTCCGGGTGAACCTATGGCAGCCTCAGCAATGCCCCTGGCAGGGCTGTAGAGCCACACCCAGGACTCTGCTGGACCCATCGGGAGCCATAGGACGAGAGACCACGCTGCAAGACCCCTCGGGGCGTCCCCGTTCCTCCCTCCTCACCAAGACCCCGCCGGAGCCTACGAACGTCGGGGTGCTTCCACCTTGGCATGCCCCTTGAGCGTGAGGCACCTCAAGACGGCGGCGAACTTCGCCCTTCGCAGATGTGGCTCCGCGAGTGCCCTGTCTATGGCCCGGTGTGAACGGGAGGGGGCACGCGCTCAGACCTGCCCATGGTCGAACACCCTGTTGACAACGGCTCAGCAATCCGTAACAATCTCCTCGACCTCGTTCTCAAGGGGGACCGATGCCAAGCGCCTGTCGCCAACCGTTCCGCACGCGCCCGCCCGTCCAACGAATGCAGTGGTTGGACGAGCAACTGCGCCATGACGCCTATCCAACAGCGGGGCAGGCGGTAGAGCGGTTCGAGGTCAGCCGCCGCACCTTCTACCGCGACCTCGACTACATGCGCCTGATGCTCGGTGCCCCCATCGCCTATGACCGGAGGCGTCGCGGCTATCACTACACGGACAAGACATTCAGCTTGGCGGCTGTCACGCTGAGCGAGGGTGAGCTTCTGGCGCTGCTCGTGGCGGAGCACATCCTGAAGCAGTACGAGGGCACGCCCTTTGGCCCCAGCCTGGCGCACGCCATAGAGAAGATCGCCGGCTCTCTCAACGAGCCTGTCACTGTGGACCTCTCAGGCCGCAGTTCCTCGATGCTGTTCGACCTCGGCCCCATCCGCCCGCCCGACATGCAAGTCTTCAACGCTGTCGCTGCTTCACTCCGCGACCACCTTGCCTTGCGCATTCGCTACTACACACAGAGCCGTGGGGTCGAAACCGAGCGGGTGGTCGAGCCGTACCACCTCCACAACCACAAGGGCGACTGGTATCTCGTCGCCTTCTGCCATCAGCGCAGACAGGTCCGCAGCTTCCTCATCTCCCGCATCCGCGAGGCCAGCCCTACGGACCGCCACTACACCATCCCGCGCAGCTTCGACATCGGCGCATACATCCACCAGAGCTTCGGCATCGAGAAGGGCGGCCCACGCCTCAACGCCAGTATCTGGTTCGACGCCCACGAAGCCCCCTGGATACGCGAGCGCCGCTGGCACCCCACCCAGCGGGTTGAGGAGCACGCCGATGGCTCCCTGACCCTCCACTTCGTCGCCACAGGCATCACCGAGATCACCCGATGGGTTCTGTCCTACGGCGAGCACGCGGTTGTCCTGAAGCCCACGCTGCTTCGCCAGCGCGTGGCACAGGCTCTGGCTGACGCCCTTCGCCGGTATGCTGCCCGGAAAGCACCCCCGAGGGATTCTTCACACTGACAGCCTATGTCACAGTCGGCTTGATACACTCGGAGAGGCTCCCTCGCAGCACGACCGCGTGGAAGGAACAGCCCAGTGCCGATTGCCGAAGAGATACCTTCCGCCCGACCTGGTGAAAGGACGACGCCAATGCCCTCATCCGACCTCATCGAGAAGCCGTGGCTGACTTGCACCACGCTCCCCGCGCCCTATACCAAGTGAAAGGACATGGCCATGTGCTTCAACCTGCTTGATGCGAAGTGGATTCCGGTGCTCTACAGCGATGGCCGATGGGACCGCGTTGGGATTCGCAAGGCGTTTGAGGACGCCCACAGAATCCGCCAGATCGCGTCCACCAACCCCATGGATCGCATCGCCATTCTCCGCTTCCTGCTGGCGTTGCTCTACTGGTGCAAAGGCAATCCGCCGGTCCCCGCAGCGATGGAAGCCGGCGCCCCATTCCCCAAGGACTGGTTCACAAAGCTCGATGCGCACGCGGGCTGCTTCAAGCTCTTGGGCGAGGGGAGGCGGTTCTACCAGGACCCTGCCGCACACAGATGCACGGCGGCAACAGACCTGCTTCAGGAGGTCCCCACAGGCAACAACTTCCGGCACTTCAGGCACTCCACGGACAGGGAGGACGGCCTTTGCGTGACGTGTTGCACCCTTGGGCTGCTCAGGCTGCCCATGTTCTCGGTCAGTGGCCTTCCCGACCTGAAGTCGGGCATCAACGGGACGCCGCCCGTATACGTCGTGCCGTGCGGCATGACGCTATCAGATACACTTCGAGCCAATTGGGGCGCTCGCGCGGAACTCGGCGTCCCCGAATGGGCTGGACCCACTATTCGCCCGACCCCCGGTCAGGCTGTGCCTCTGCTTACCGGCTTGACTCTGCTTTCAAGGAGGGTGTGGCTGCACGGACCATCTGCACCAGGGAAGTGCGTCGGGTGTGGAACGGAAGGTGCCCTGATCCGGGAATGCGAGTTCCAGACAGCCGGCAAACTGGAGAGTGAACTGTGGGATGACCCCCATGTTGTCGGTCTGGACACGACACACAGAAAGACCGTCAGAGCACCTGACCTGACCGCCGCGGGCAAGTTCAAGATGGACCGTCCCTGGCCGGATCTGGTCGCGCGCCTGGTCGAGACCGGCAAGCTCGATCTTGGGGACGGCTCACGTTGGCTTCTAGTCGTCGGGTTTGCAACTGACAAGGCAAAGAACATTGACGTGTGGGAACGAGCCATTGCCGCGCTGCCTGCAGGGTCGCCCCGCGATGCAACAGAGGCGTTCCTACGTGGATGGCAAGAACAGGGAGCACAACTCATCCCGACCCTTGCCCGCGCAGTCAGGTCACGGAGCGAGAGGGCAGTGCGTAGACATGCGGAAGTGCCGCCTATGCTCATGGCTGTCCGCCCTCACGTGGAGGCAAGAGTCTCAGCGAACGTGGGAAGGTTGCTCGCTGAGGGGGAGGATGCCTGGCAACAGGCATCTCTGGAGTACCGCCCAATGATGAGCGTTGTTGCCAAGTCGCTGTCGCCAGGCTTCACGACGGCGGCACTCCAAAGGCGGCGGCAGATTGCCGCTGTGAGGCCAGACATGCAGCAAAGCGGGGCCACGCCCAAAGCCGCGGCCCGGAGGAAAGGAGGTGACAAGTGACTGCTACGGAGGAGTACATTGGCGGCCTGACAAGGCTGAAGCCAGGCGATCTTGGCCTGCTGCGCACACACGCAGGGAAGGGGATCGATGAATCCGTTCACGGGTTTGACCTCTTCGCGGGCCTGTGGTGGCCTCTGCGGCAGAGGAATCAGTATGCTCCCCGGCGCCAGGTGGCATGGCTGATCGCCAAGCTCTACGCCTACAAGCCAATGCCGCAATCACCCAACGACACTCTTGCCATCCAACTGGGACGTTCCCAGCCGGGGGAAGGCCGAGAGCGCGCTCGGCAGAAGTTCGACGAACTCCTGACCCTGCCGCTCGGCGAGATCGAGCCGGCGCTCCAATGGGCGCTCGACGTGCTGGCATCACACGACCGCAAACTCGATTGGGTTCAACTGACGGACGATCTGTCCCTGTGGGAACGCGAGGCCACTCGGCTCAGATGGGCCGAGCAGTTCATCGCAACTGAGGAAAGGAACGAGTCATGTTGATCGAAGTGCATGTCATCCAAAACCACAGCCCGGCCAATCTCAACCGGGACGATCTTGGCGCGCCCAAGACGTGCTACTTCGGGGGAGTCTTGCGCTCCCGCATCTCCAGCCAATGCATCAAACACAGCATCCGCCTAAGCGATGAGTTCGCCAGATCGCTCGCTATGAGAGATGAGTCCGGCAAACTGCTCGGCGGCATCCGTACACGACAGTTGGCGAAGCTGATCGCCGATGAGATGAAAGGCAAAGGCGAAGTCCAGAAGCGTGCGGAGAAGATTCTGCACCTGTGTGGCCTCAAGGCGAAGAAGGCGAGAGGCCAGGAAGCGGCGGAGGGGGAGGAGGGCGCTTCCGAAGCCGCTCAGAGGAGCAAGATGCTCGTGTACACCACCCGAGAGGCTATCAAAGAGATGGCCCGACTTTTGGAGGACCCCGCTGGCAGGTCCGAGAGCCAAGTGGCCGCGGAGTTCGCCAAGCTCATCACCGAACGGGTGGGCGTGCCAGACATGGCGCTGTCCGGTCGCATGCTTGAGCCTGACAAGTCTGCGAAGCAGGTGTGGAAGGAGTTTGACACCACGGTGGAAGCGGCACTCCAGGTGGCCCACGCCATCTCCACGCATGAGGCGCGTCCAGAGGTCGACTACTACGTCGCCGCCGATGACATTCCGGGAGAGGACGCCGGAGCAGGCTACGTGGACGAGGCCATGTTCGCATCAGCCTGCTTCTACAAGTACTTCTCGATCCACTGGGAGCAACTGGTCAAGAACCTCGACGGCTTCCAGGGCAACAAGGAGCATCTGGCCGCCCACACGGTCGGCGCCTTCATCCGTGCTGCCGCTCTGGTCAACCCCACAGGGAAGCAAAACAGCTTCGCCGCCCACAACCCTCCCGATGGGATGCTGATCGAGTTCAGGAACTCGCCGATCAGCTACGCCAACGCCTTTGCGAAGCCGGCAGTGCAAGGCGAGCGAGACCTCATTTCGCAGAGCATCGCCCAACTAGGCAGGTACGTCCACGACCTGGATACAGGGTACGGGACGCCGGAGACCCGCTTCTGGTTCTCCCCGAATCTCCTGTATCCCCTGGTCGCGGAGGTCGCAGTTGAGGAGGAGGGGAAGAAGGGGCCGCGTGAGGTGGCTCTTGCGAAGGACGACAAGGAGACGAAATCCGCACTGGCACGCCGCGAACACGCGCTGCGGGTCGCCCGGGCAGCGGCAGGGACGCAGTCGCTCACGTACTCCTCGAGGCCGTGGCGCGAGAGGGTGTTCTCGCCCTGCTCGCCGGTGATGACGGTGGTGACGCCCTTGTCCTTGAGCCAGCGGAAGAGCCGGCGCAGCTCGGCGCGCAGGATGCCCTCGTTCGGCAGGCCCCCGAAGAGCGCCTCCAGGCTGTCCAGCGCCACGCGCTTGGCGCCCACCTCATCAATCATGCTGCCAAGGCGGACGAAGAGGCCCTCCAGGTCGTACTCCCCCGTCTCCTCGATCTCGCTCCGCTCGATGTACACGAAGTCCACCGCCACCTTCTTCTGGCGGACCAGGGCGGGCAGGTCGAAGCCGAGCGAGGCCACGTTGGCCGCCAGTTCCGCCTCAGTCTCCTCGAAGGCCATGAAGACCCCCGGCTCGCCCAGGTCGCGCGCGCCGCGAGCGATGAACTCCACGGCCATGAGCGTCTTGCCGCAGCCTGCTGCGCCGCACACCAGCGTGGGGCGCCCGCGGGGCAGACCGCCCTGGGTAATCTCGTCGAGGCCCCGGATGCCCGTGGGGCACTTCGCAATGCCCGCGGCGGGTGACCGGCGCCTTGGCTTGGGTTTCATCCGTTCCGCTCCTTTCCTGCTCATCTGCACCACGGCGTCTCCCCTCCTGGCATCCCGGCTCCCGCTCGTACGGGACACGGAGGCCGTCTTGCCATCGCATCCGCGCGTTCCCCCATTGTGTACGCGGGCATGCGCAGTGTCAAGGCCAAGTGGGCCGAGGTCGCGAGTAATCCCCTATCGGGAGGGTAGGCGTGGGCGTCGCGTCTTCACCTAGCACCTGCGCGACACCCATCCCAGCTTGAGCTGGACCCGCAAGAGTGACCCCCGCCTTGGCGCCCAGCCCGCCGACTTGTTGCCATCCGAGGAGTGTCTCCTGAAGAAGGACTGCGGACCGCGGAGTGGAGAGGGGACCGCGCGCCCACCGAGGTCGGGCGCGGCGAGTCCGAGCGCCGCGCGGGTTCCGGGCCTGAATTATGTGCTGGCTGGCGCCACGGTCGCCGGTCCTCCGGTCACTGATATTCACATGTGTTGACCGGCAAGGGAGTTAAGCAGGCACATGGAAGTGGAGACGTAGTCTGGCACGAGGTTTGCTCTTACAGGGATGATTAGTCGAGTTGTGACGCCGAGTAAGGCGATTGGGACTTGCGGCCATCCAGTGCGCACCCCAATCTCGGCAAGAGAGCCAAGGGAGTGACAAGAGGCCCCAGCGGGGCGACGGTCACCGATCGGTGGCCGCGAGGAAGGCCGGTTCGCAGTTCGCGCTTTCCTCACACTTGAGCGGAAGTGCTTCCGGGGGTGCGGCGCAAGAATACATCCCCGTGCATCCCCGGAAGTCCTTCCTGCTCCGGGTTCACGAGTTGCCGCCTCTTGCCTCCCGAGCGTCGGCGTCTCCCGTCAACCGGGATGTCCGCACCCACTGGAGAACAGAAGGAGAATGGCCATGCATCATGACATCGGTGAGACGGCTGGGAAGGTCTGGCGCCACCTGCATCAGCGCGGGCCGACCACCGTGGCCGAAATCGCCACGGGCGTCGGCTGCCAGCGAGAAGCGGTGGAGCGCGCCATTGGATGGCTCGCGCGCGAAGACAAGCTTCATTTTCACGGCAACGGCCACGGCGAGAAGATCTGCCTGAAGAAGGAAGCCGCCGCCGCGGAAGCACCGAAATAGCCCGAGTAGGTGGAAGGAGATCGACATGAAGAACCTGGCACGATGGCTCAAGTTCCTGCTTCTTGTTGGAGTGCTCTTCGTCCCCTCCGGCTGTGATCGGTGGTATTGGTGGCACAGAGGCGACGGGCACAGAGGCGACGGGCGGGGCGGAGATGACCGGCGCGGCGGGGGTGACGAGAAGAGCAAGGATCGCCCAAAGGAACACGCGGAAGAGGGCCACCGCTAGGAAGAGGTGCCGGAATGAGTATCGTCATCGCCGCTGCGGTGGTGTTCACCCTGGCCGCCATCGCCCCTTCGCTGGGGGCCTCGCACGGCGCAAACCGGTACACGGCGACCGCCTACTGCTCGTGCGGCAAGTGCTGCGGCAGGTGGGCGGACGGCCTGACGGCGACGGGCAAGCGCGTCCACTGGGGGATTATCGCCGCCGATTGGAGCGTGCTGCCGCGGGGCACGAGGGTTGGCCTCTCCTGCTTCCCTGGCCAAGTCTTCGTCGTCGAGGATCGAGGGGGAGCCATCAGAGGCGAGCGGATCGACGTCTGGTACCCATCCCACCGATCCGCTCTCAAGTTTGGCGTCCGTGACAGGATCCGGGTGAAGATCCTCGCAGATCGACCCGGCCACTGACGCCGGGGACGGTGGCCGGTCAGCCAGGGAGAAGCCATGGGGCAACGTAGTCCAGCCAGAAAGCTTTCTCAGAAGGGAAGGCCAGAGATGGCGAAGTCGAGCCTGTCCATCATCGGCCGCGCAGCCAAGATGGCGACCATCGGGGCCACCAAGTGCACCGGCGACGTGGCCGAAGCGGTCATGGGGGCCGCCCGGGACCTCCTGCTGACGGCCGTGGACGGCGTCGCGCAGGTCGCCATCGCGACCGAGAAGGGCGCCGTCCAGATCGTGACCGGCGCCGTGCACGGGGCGGCTGAGGACGGCGGAAACGTGATGCTCATCCTGAAATGGACGACTCACGGTATGGTGACGGGCGCGTCGGCCCTCGGTGCGGACGTCGGCAGGACCGCGGCCGCGGCCGTCGGCGCAGGCATCGAGGCAGCCGAGGAAGTCGGCGCCGATGCACGCCGCGCGCTCACGCACGCGGTCACTGGTGCGATGGAGGCTTCGGACGAGCTCGACGGCGACGCCCCCAAGGCCGTGCGCGCCGCGTTGAGCACCTCCATCAAGGGCGCCAAGGGCGTCATCCAGGAGCTGTCCAGGAAATAGACACGTTCGGCGAGCTCGATGGGCCGCCTGAGGCCAACGAACCCTGCGCGGATGTAAGGCTATTGCCCTATACACGGTTCAGCACTTCGCCCGATGCGTGAAACGTGACTGCGTCGGATTGTGAACCGCTCTGCGTCGCGCTATTCTCGGGATCGCAGGTCGGGCGCGGCGCCCGATCACCTTGCGGGTTTCGGGCCTGAGTTGCTCGCACGCTGGCGCGACGGTCGCCGATCTCCCGGCCACTGGCATCCACATGTGCTTTGAAAGGAAAGGGCCATGGCGGCGATCCTGGTCGTAGATGACGAGAGCCATCAGCGCCGGCTGCTCCGTGAGGAGTTCCAGCAGGAAGGTCACATGGTGCAGACCGCCTCGAATGGCGAGGAAGCCCTCTCGGCCGTAGCCATGGCGATGCCCCACATTGTTGTTCTGGACATCGCCATGCCGGACATGGACGGCATCGAGCTCCTGGGGAGGCTCCTCAGCATCAGCAATCGTCTCCCCATCGTGATCTATTCTGGCTTTGCCAGCTACCAGGGCAACTTCATGTCCTGGGCCGCCGATGCCTACGTCCTGAAGAGCAGCGACCTCACCGAACTCAAACAGACGATCCGGCACACCCTCCAGCGGTGCTGCGCAGGTGAGAGCGCAAGGGCTCCGCTGACTGGGCCAGAGCGGCAACCGCTGGGAACCTGATGGCCGGACCCAAGGACATTGACAGGAAGGAGCAACGCATGTCTCAGAAGGGCACCGTGGCAGCGGTATACAGCACGCACACCGACGCGGAGGCCGCAGTCAGGGAGCTTCAGAGGGCGGGCTTCGACATGAAGAAGCTGTCCATTGTCGGGAAGGAGTACCGCACAGAAGAGCACGTCGTGGGCTACTACAACGCGGGTGACCGCATGAGGTACTGGGGCAAGATGGGCGCCTTCTGGGGAGGCCTGTGGGGCCTGTTGTTTGGGTCGGCCTTCTTCTGGATCCCTGTGATCGGGCCCGTCCTGGTGGCCGGTCCACTCGCATCCGCCATCACTGGCGCCCTCGAAGGCGCCGTCGTCGTCGGTGGCCTGACCGCGCTGGGGGCTGGGCTGTACGGCGTGGGCATCCCCAAGGACAGCATCCTCCAGTACGAAACGGCGCTGAAGTCTGACAAGTACCTCCTCGTAGCTCACGGCACGCCCGAGGAAGTCGCCAAGGCAAAAGAGCTTCTCGTCGCGAATGGCGCGGCCGAAGCCGTCAATCTGCACGGTTGACCTGGAGCGTCGGGCGTTGGCGTGGCCGTCGAGGCTCGCGCCGCTCACGATTGCCAACTCAGGAGGCTACGAATGAGCGCCATCATCACGACCGCCGAACAGCCCAACATGGTCAGGAAGCACCTCCCGTGTCTGGGCTGTGGCGAGCCGATGTGGACCGACCGCTGCCACCGCTTCTGCCGGAAATGTCAACGGCGCAACAACAGCTCTCCGATGGCGCGCGTGTACCACACTGTGCTGCCGCGCGAGGCCTGGCTGATGGAAACGCCGGCGACCCGCGCATCGGTCGAGTGACCGTGCGTCCGTCACGCGGGGGCACGGTGGCTGAGCCAGTCTTTCGTCTTGGGTTTCTGCTGAAGGAGAACGATCATGAACCTGCGTGACGTTTGGCGATTGTGGCTGCTCACGGCCGTGGTGGCTGTTTGCGCCGGGTTTGGCCTGGCCGCGACGGCTGCCGCAGAGGGAGACCCGCCCGCTGTCCCGGAAGGGGAGCAAGTGCTCACGCGCGGGCCGGTGCATGAGGCATTCGCCGAGACCGTGCCCTTCGATCCCGAGCCGGGCATCGTGGTGCCGAAGACGCCGCCCGCCGCCATCGAGGAAGTGCCGCCTGACCAGAAACCGGAGGGGGACAACATCGCGTGGATCCCCGGCTACTGGGCATGGGATGACGAACGGAGCGACTTCCTGTGGGTCAGCGGCATCTGGCGCGCCCTGCCGCCTGGCCGCCAGTGGATGCCCGGCTATTGGGGCAAGACCGGGGAAGGCTCCCAGTGGACCTCCGGGTACTGGGCCGATGCCACAGCGACCGAGGTCGAATACCTGCCCGAGCCGCCGGCGACGGTCGAAGCCGGCCCCAACATCGCTGCGCCTTCGGCGGATCAAATCTGGATACCCGGCTGCTGGGTCAGGTACCAGGGCCGCTACGCGTGGCGCCCCGGGTACTGGGCGGCTGGGCAGCAGGACTGGGTGTGGACCCCGGCGCATTACGTCTGGGCTCGTCGCGGCTACGTCTTCGTGGACGGCTACTGGGATCACTCCATCAGCCGTCGCGGCGTCATGTTCGCTCCAGTCCACTTCGATGCGGGCGTGTACGCGCGGCGGGGCTTCTCCTACTCGCCTGCCACGGTGATCGGTCTGAGCGTGTTCGACGACTGCCTTTTCCTGCGGCAGCGCTACGGCCACTACTACTTCGGCGATTACTACGCGGCCAGCTACGACCACGCGGGCTACTGCGCGCGACACTCGTTCTACTCCAGCCGCTTCGGCTACGACCCGATCTACGCCCATCAGCGCTGGCAGCATCGGGGCGACCGTGACTGGGAACGCGGCGTAGAGACGGACTTCCGGCACCGCCGCGACCATGACGATGCCCGCCCGCCGCGCACCCTGGCGGCCCAGACACAGCTCATCACGAGCGCGGTGAAACCGAGGACCCCGAGGCCCGTGATTGCCTTCCCGCTTGCCCAAGTGGCGAAGAACGCGGATAGCCCGATCCGATTCCGATCGGTGGCCAAGGACGAGCGGCAAGTGCTGGGTCAGCATGTGCAAGAAGTCCAGAAGTTCCGAGGGGAACGGGAGAGACTGGAAACGACAGCCGGAAAGGCCCCCAAGGTGTTCGAGCCGGCCAGAGTGAGGTTCCCCAGGTCCCCGATTGTGGCGCCCGCTCAACTCGATAGGCGCCAGGCTCCGCCTGAGAGGCATCAGGCACCCGCGCCAGATCTCCGGGTCGCGCCCAGCCCCAGAAGTGCTGGCGGCGGCAGGCACCATTAGGCCCAGAGCGAGTTGTGATCATCCTGGTCATCCTGGTTCTCACGGGGCGCATCTGACCCCCCAGAAAGGAGGAAGCGACAAGGAGAGCCCGACGAGCGACGAGCCGTGTGTTTCCGAGTCCAGGCGAGTGCATTGTGGACCGGGAGGGAAGAAAGGCGAAGCCACCATGTTCAGAACAGGGAATGGCCGAGGCCGTTCGTGGACCGTCTTGAGCCTGTTCGTTGCCCTGGCGCCTATGGCCATCTGGTCTCCAGTCCAAGCGGGAGCTGCCGAGCCTGCGGAGGGAGACACCACGATGAAGGCCAAGATGATGGAACGCTGCAAGGAGATGATGGAACAGAAACAGAAAATGATGGCAGAGATGAAGGCGCAGGACGCCGAACTCACCGAGCAGCTCGCCAAGATGAACGCCGCCCCGGAGGACAAGAAGGTGGGCATGATGGCCGCCATCCTCACCCACATGGTGGAGCAGCGGATCGCCATGGATGCTCGAATGGCAAAGATGCACGAGGAGATGATGAAGCACATGATGCAGCACATGCAGACGGGCAAGGAATCCATGTCGCAGTGCCCGATGATGAAGGGCATGATGAAGGGCATGGACGCAAAAGCGGGGGATGCCCCCAAAGACAAACAGGAATGAACGCTGAGCGCCGCGATGCCCCCGCGACGAACGGTTGCTGTGGGGCATCGCGGCGGCTACCTCAGCTGACACTCCTGCCTCCGCCCGCGTTCTGGATTGTCCGGTGGTGGGCCGGTCGCAGCGCAAGGGAAGAAGCTCCCTGATGAACCACACAGACACGATGAACCATGCAGGCGGGTGGATGGGTGGCTGGACGGGCGGAGGGATGTGGATCTGGACGGTGATGCCAACAACACAGACTCATTCATGCCGCAGCGAAGATGCGGCAATGGGACCGGGAAAAGACTGTTCGAACATCGGCATAACCAAGGGCAGTGTTACACTCCCAGAGAGGGACAATCACATTGCGTAACGTGCTTGCCGTCATGGTACGCAAGAGGAAAGGAGAAAGAAGATGGATCCGTTTGTCAGTGAGGGTTGGTCAATGATCTGGGTACTGGTGCCTTTGGTGGGCATGGCTCTCGTTTCGAGGGCCGAAGAGCCTGCAACCCCTCCGGCTGCGTCAGGCGGATCACCCGCGCTCACGATGCCTGCGCTGCCCTACGCCCAGGATGCCCTGGAGCCCTACGTACCGGCTCGGACCATGAGTTTCCACTATGGCAAGCATCATCAGGCCTACGTGGACACACTGAACAAACTGGTCGCCGACGCTCCATGGGCGACCGGACAGACGTTGGAGAAGATCGTCTTGGAGAGCGCCGGCATAGCGGACAAGGCAGCCATATTCAACAATGCCGCGCAGACCTGGAACCACTCTTTCTTCTGGAAGAGCATGAAGCCGGGCGGAGGCGGCCCGCCGTCCGGACGGTTGATGAACCTGATTACGAAGTCTTTCGGTGGCTTCGATCAGTTTAGGAACGCTCTCCTGGCCACGGCGGTCGCGCAGTTCGGCAGTGGATGGGTCTGGCTCGTGCAGGACGGTGACACCTTGAAGATCGTCAAGACGTCCAACGCGGATACACCGATCGCGCACGGACAAACCGCACTTCTGACGTGCGACGTTTGGGAGCACGCCTACTATCTCGACTATCAGAACCGCCGCAAAGACTTTGTTCAGGCATTCCTTGAGCATCTGACGAACTGGGAATTCGCGGCGTCACAACTGAAGTGACGAGCCGCGGCCAAGCCCGAACGGAACATGTCTATGAGAAGGAAGAACCACCCATGCCTCACCGAAGAGGACTTCGCCCTTGCAAGGCACTGCGATAAAGAAGGAGACAAGCAATGAGCACGATCACGACGAAAGACGGTACGCAAATCTACTACAAGGACTGGGGCACAGGCCAGCCTGTCGTGTTCAGCCACGGCTGGCCCCTCAGTGCGGATAGCTGGGAGGCGCAGATGCTGTTTCTGGCCTCCCATGGCTATCGCTGTATTGCTCACGACCGTCGGGGTCATGGCCGGTCGAGCCAGCCTTGGAGTGGCAACGACATGGACACCTATGCCGACGACCTCTCGGCGCTCATCGAGACGCTCGACCTGAAGGGCGCCGTCCTAATCGGTTTCTCCGCGGGCGGCGGCGAAGTTGCCCGCTATATCGGCCGCCACGGCACGAAACGCGTGGCCAAGGCCGCGCTGATCGCCGCCGTCCCGCCGCTGATGCTGAAAACGGCGGCCAATCCCGGCGGCTTGCCCATTGAGGTGTTCGACAAGATCCGCCTCGGCTCCATCGCCGATCGCTCGCAGCTCTACAAGGATCTCGCCAGCGGCCCGTTCTTCGGGGCCAACAGGCCCGGAGCCAAGGTCTCGCAGGGCATGATCGAGTCGTTCTGGCTCCAGGGGATGCAGGCCGGTCACAAGAACACCTTCGACTGCATCAAGGCGTTCTCCGAGACGGACTTCACCGAGGACCTCAAGAAGTTTGACGTGCCGTCGCTGATCCTTCACGGCGACGACGACCAGATCGTACCGATCGGCGCCGCGGCTCTCCGCTCATCGAAGCTGGTCAAGAACGCGACGCTGAAGATCTATGCGGGCGGACCCCACGGCCTCGCGGACACGCACAAAGACCAGCTCAACGCCGACCTCCTGGCGTTCCTCAGGACATGAGGTCGCTTTGACACGGTCGCTAGGATGGTGGCGCCGGTACAGCAACGACATTGCTGGTCATCCGCGTTGCGACACTAGGCGGCGGCGGGGGATTGGGTACAATGTGGAGGTGGGCGCCGGACGTGCGCGCCCGCACGGCCCTGAGGTGCCACGAGGAGGAAGCCGCGATGCGTCTGCTCTCGTTCCTGTGCCTGAGCGTGGTCTGGGTGGCTGGATGCGGGTCGGTGAGCCTGCCGGAGGTAGGCGACACTCACCCCGCAAGCCCCGCCGCGGCCGAGGCGCCGATGCCGCGTCCGTCGAACGTGCTCGACGCCGGGGGACCGAGTGCGCCCGCAAACCCGCCGCCCCCGAAGGCGTCCGACAGCCCCCACGCGCACCACGGGGAGGGCGCGAAGGCGCCTCCCGCCGTGCCCGCCCCGCTCTACACGTGCCCGATGCATCCCGAGGTGGTGTCAAAGACGGCGGGCCAGTGCCCAAAGTGCGGGATGGCCCTGGTGCCGCGGAAGCCCCCGGAGGAGAGGAAATGACGCCGCGAGTCCTCTTCGTCGCGCTCCTTGCCGCCGGCGGCCTGGTGGCTGGGTGCGCCCGCGTTCCGCGCGATGCAGGGTTCGGCGACGTGCGTCGGGCGGTCCGCGAGCGGACCGGCCGGGCCGTGGAGTGGAATACCCGGCTCGACGATGACGGGGCCGCCGTCGCGGCGGTGCGCGAGATGCTCCAGCGCGCGCTCTCCGCCGACGATGCCGTGCAGGTCGCGCTGCTGAACAACCGACGCCTCCAGGCCGTCTACGAGGACCTCGGCATTGCCTGCGCGGACCTCGTCCAGGCCGGGCTCCTGAAGAACCCCGTGTTCGACGGCCAGGTGCGCGGGTCGGGCAGGGCTTCCGCCGCAGTCGAGCTAACGGTCGTGCAGGACTTCCTCAGCGTTGTCCTGACACCGTTGAGGCGGCGGATCGCCGCGGCGGATCTCGAGGCGGCCAAGAGCCGCGTGACGGCCACCGTGCTGGACATGGCCTGGGAGACCCGCACGGCGTTCACCAGGCTCCAGGCCGACGTGCGCCAGCTCGCGCTGCATCGCGAGATGCTCGAGGCCGCCGGGGCGTCGCACGAGGTGGCCAGACGACTCCACAAGGCGGGCAATATCACCGACCTCGACCTGGCGCGGGAGCAGTCGCTCCATGAGGAGGTGAAGCTGACGGCAGCCGCCGCGGAACTCGCCGTGGAGGACGGCCGCGAGCGTATCAACGTCCTCTTGGGCCTGCACGGGCAGGACACGGTGTGGACGCTGGCGCCCCTCCCCGGCCTGCCAAAGGAAGAGGTGGACCTGGCAGGCGTGGAGCGGCGCGCCATCGAGGCGAGTCTCGACGTCGAGATCGCCAGACGCAACGCTGAGGTCGCGGCCCGGCGGCTGGGCGTCACCCGCGTGGAGAAGCTCTTCGAGGGCGCGGCGTTCGGCGCGGACGCTCAGCGCGAGGGGGGCGATTGGTCTGCGGGGCCGCTGCTGGCGATGCCCATCCCCCTCTTCGACCGGGGCCAGGGACGCGTCGCGTCGGCCCAGGCCGAACTGCGCCGGCGGTGGCGCGATTACACGGCCACCGCGGTCGAGGTGCGCTCCGCGGCCCGTGCGGCGCGCAATCGCCTCGTCGCCGCCCGCCAGCGCGTCGAATACTCTGCCAGGGTCGTCGTGCCCCTCCGCGCCCGCATCACCGCCGAAACGCTGCTGGAATACAACGCCATGCAGATTGGCCCCATCCAGCTCCTGGAGGCCCGGCGAGCCGAGACCGAGGCGCAGCGGCAGGGGGTCGAGGCGCTCCGCGACTACTGGACCGCCCGGGCCGAGATGGAGCAGGTGCTCAACGGCAGGATGCCGAAGGCGGGACCCGCCGCCGCAGGAGCGCGGGCCGCGACCGCGCCCTCCCGGGGCAGCGACGCTCATTGACCCGTTTCCAATGGAGCAACCCATGACCAGGAGAACAGCCCTTCTCGCCCTCGGCCCGCTGGGAGCCGGGGTGCTGGCACCAGCGCTCGCCGCGTCCCAGGCGCGCGCCCAGGGCCCGGCGGCTCCCCTCGGCGAGCCGGGCAGGGACTACGCGCCGGTCGTCGTGCCCAACGGCAAGACGCTGCCGTGGAAGATCGTGGACGGCGTGAAGGTCGCTCACCTGGTGGCCGAGGAATTCGAGCACGAGTTCGCGCCCGGGCTCAAGGCCACGTGCTGGGGCTACAACGGCAGCACCCCAGGGCCGGTCATCGAGGCCGTCGTGGGCGACCGCGTGCGCCTCTATGTGACCAACAGACTGCCCGAGACCACCAGCGTCCACTGGCACGGGGTCATCCTGTCCAACGGCATGGACGGCGTGGCCGGGCTCACCCAGCCCCACATCGAGCCCGGCGAGACATTTCGCTACGAGTTCACGCTTCAGTATCCCGGCACGTTCATGTACCACCCCCACGCCGACGAGATGACCCAGATGGGCCTGGGGCTTGTGGGCATGTTCGTCGTCCACCCGCGCGACCCCAAAGGCCCGCGGGCGGACCGGGATTTCGCCATGATGCTCCACGAGTGGTTCGTCAAGCCCGGCGCCCGCCGCCCGAATCCAGGGGTCATGAGCGAGTTCAACCTCCTCACCATCAACGGCAAGGCGTTCCCCGCGACCGACGCCCTCGTGGCCAAGGCCGGCGACCGCGTGCGCATGCGCTTCGGCAACCTGAGCGCCATGGACCACCATCCCATCCACCTCCACGGCTACTCCTTCAGGGTCGTGGCGACCGACGGCGGCCCCATTCCCGAGGCCGCCCAGTGGCCCGAGACCACCGTGCTCGTCCCCGTCGGCTCCACCCGCGACATCGCGCTCGTGGCCGAGCACGAGGGCGACTGGTTCCTGCACTGCCACATGACCCACCACGTGATGAACCAGATGGGCCACAACGGGCCGAATACGGTCGGCATCGAGACCGCGGGGCTCGACGAGCGGATCGGCGCAATCGTCCCCGGCTACATGACCATGGGCCAGAACGGCATGGGCGGCATGGGCGACATGGGCATGCCCGTCCCCCGCAACAGCATCCCCATGGTCGGCAGGGAAGGCCCCTTCGGGTTCATTGATATGGGCGGCATGGTCACCGTGCTCAAGGTACGCAGAGAGCTGCGGAGCTATGACGACCCCGGGTGGTTCAAGCATCCGCCAGGAACCATCGCACGCACCGCCACGGCAGAGGAACTGAAGGCGGATGGCGTCTCAGCGGCTGATCCGTCACTCGGTGGGCGTGGCGGGGGCACGCGCTGAGCGCGTTCCAGGCGGCCCCACGCGCCGCTGCGCGTGCGTGGTCGCCGACCCAAATCGGTCCGATCCGTAGGGTGTTTCTGAAAGGAGCCGGGTATGTTTGTGCAGCAGTTCTATGTCGAGGGCATCGCGCACCTGTCCTACCTGCTGGGCGGGAAGACCACGTGCGCCATCGTGGACCCGCGGCGCGATGTTGACGAGTACCTTGCCGCCGCCAGGGCCATGGGACTCAACATCACCCACATCCTGGAGACTCACCTGCACGCCGACTTCGTGAGCGGGCACATGGACCTGGCGAAGCGCACGGGGGCGACCATCTACGCACCCAAGTCGGGCGGCTGCAAGTACGCCCACGTGGCCGTCGCTCAGGGCGACAGCTTCGACCTCGAAGACATGCACATCGAGGCCCTTGACACCCCAGGCCACACGCCCGACTGCATCTGCTACGTGGTCACGGACAAGTCGCGGGGGGAGGAGCCTGTGGCCGTCTTCAGCGGCGACACGCTCTTCGTCGGTGACGTGGGCCGGCCCGACCTCTTTCCCGGCAAGGGCAAGGAGCTGGCCGCCAGCCTGTTCGACAATCTGCACAAGAAGCTGATGAAGCTGCCCGACACGTGCCTCGTCTATCCTGCCCACGGCGCCGGGTCGCTGTGCGGCAAGGCGATGGGCGCGATGCGCGTGAGCACGATCGGCTACGAGCGCGCCCACAACCCCGCCCTCCAGCACAAGACCCTGGAGGGCTTTAGCAAGGCCCTCCTGAGCGACATGCCCGACGCGCCCGACCACTTCGCGCGCTGCTCGGACATCAACCGTCGCGGACCGGCCCTCGTGGTCGGGATGGCCGCTCCGAGACCCACGCCGCCCACAGAAGTCCACGCCCTCGTCGGCCAGGGGCACATTGTAGTGGACACCCGCGACTACGCCAGTTTCGGCGGCGCCCACATCCCGGGGGCCTACAACATTGACGCCGCTCACAACTTCTCGACCTTCTGCGGCTGGCTCCTCCCGCCCGACAAGGCGATCATCCTCGTGACCCGGTCGGGTGATGAGGTGCAAGGGATTGCCACGATGCTCCGCCGCGTGGGGCTCGACAAGGTGGTCGGCTATCTCGACGGCGGCATGGGCCCCTGGGTCACCAGCGGCCTGCCCGTTGACCATATCCCTACGATGACCGTGCACGAGACGCGCGACCACTGCGAGAAGGGCAGGAAGCCCCTCACGATCCTTGATGTGCGCGCAGACGGCGAGTGGAATGTGAGCCATATCGAGGGCGCGGTGCACATGCCCCTGCCCGCGACGCGGACACGGTTTGCCGAGTTGGACAAGGAGAGCACCATCGCCCTCGTGTGCAAGAGCGGCGCGCGGGCCAGCACCGCGGGCAGTATCCTCCAGCAGCACGGCCTCCAGAACGTCGCCGTGGTCGCCGGCGGAATGACTGCGTGGGTCGCCGCGGGCTTCGCCCCTGAGTGCGCAACGTGCGCGCTCACCCACGGCCCGCGGATCAACCAGTAGCTGCGGGTCTCTGTCCAGGCTGGTACGCAGGAGGAACTGCAATGCGTGCGATGGCATGTGCTCTGGCAATCCTCATTGCCGGGGTGGCAGCGGCGCCGGCGATGGCGAAGGGCGCCCCGCCGCCCGGGCCGGACGGCCAGGTCTCTGCGTTGGATGCCCGCTCGAGGCAGTCGGATGGGAACCCGCTGACGATGACGCGCTGGTCGCCCTACGCCGTGGGCATCGGCATCGGCGTGCTGTGCTGGCTCACATTCCTGCTGTCGGACAAGACGCTCGGATGCTCCACCGCGTTCGCCCGCAGCGCCGGGATGATCGAGCGACTCTTCACGGGCAGTGCGGTCCACAAGAGACCTTACTACCAGCAGTTCACGCCCGTGGTGGACTGGGAGTGGATGCTCGTCATCGGCCTGCTCCTGGGCGCGGCCGCGTCGTCGCTGCTCTCAGGCGAGTTCCTGTTCCACTGGGTGCCGCCGCTGTGGGCGGCGAAGGCGGGGACTGACCCCGTGGTTCGCTGGCTCGTGGCCCTCCTCGGCGGCATCTGCATGGGGTTCGGCGCCCGATGGGCCGGCGGTTGCACGAGCGGCCACGGCATCAGCGGCACACTCCAGCTCGCCGTGAGCGGCTGGCTCGCCGGTGTGGGCTTCTTCGTCGGCGGCATCATCACGGCTGTGCTCATTTTCCAGGTCATTCTGGGCTGAGGAGGCTTCCCGATGCTCACAACGCTTCACTCCCGCAAGGGCACGCAGCTTCTCCTCGGCCTGGGCATGGGCTTCGCCTTCGGGTTCCTGCTCCAGAAGGCCGGGGTCACCACCTACGACGTCATCATTAACCAGCTCCTGCTCAAGGACTTCACGGTCGTGAAGGTCATGCTCTCGGCGATGGTGACCGGAATGATCGGCGTGCATGTGCTTCGCGGCCTCGGCGTGGCGCAGCACCATATCAAGCCTGGCTCGGCGGGCTCCACAATCCCGGGTGCGCTGCTCTTCGGCATTGGCTTCGGCACGCTTGGCTACTGCCCGGGCACCGTGGTGGGCGCGGTGGGCCAGGGGGCACTCGACGCGCTGTTCGGCGGCGTGGTCGGCGCCCTCATTGGCGCGGCCCTGTTCGCCGCCCTCTTCCCCAGGCTGAGGAGCAGCATCCTGAACAAGGGCTACTTCGGTGAACTCACCTTCCCTCAACTGCTCAAGGTGAATCCATGGGTGGTCGTCATCCCGGTTTCCCTCGCGGTGATTGGCCTCCTCTACTGGCTTGAGATCTCGGGCCTCTGACAACGGCGCGAGGAGAAGGCGGATGGTCGGACGCATCTTGCCTGCCTATGGGTGGCTGCGGAACTATCGGCGGGCCGACCTTGCCGGTGACCTCTCAGCAGGGCTCGTCGTGGCGGTGATGCTGGTGCCGCAGGGCATGGCCTACGCGATGCTCGCCGGCCTGCCGCCCGTCATCGGTCTCTACGCCTCCACGATCCCGCTTCTCGCCTACACTCTCTTCGGCTCGTCGCGGCAGCTTGCCGTGGGGCCTGTGGCGATGATCTCTCTGGTCGTCATCGCCAAGTGCTCGGCCATCGTGCCCGAGGTCGGCTCCACGGAGTACGTTCGGGTCGTGCTGCTCCTGTGCCTGATGGTCGGCGCGATCCAGGTGGCGCTGGGCCTGCTGCGGATGGGCTTCCTGATCCACTTCCTGTCCCACGCGGTCATCAGCGGCTTCACATCGGCGGCGGCGCTCCTCATCGGCTTGAGCCAGCTCAAGCACGTGCTGGGCATTGAGCTGCCTTCGCAGCACTCGGCCTTCGAGCTCCTGCGTGAGACGGCGCGCGGCATCGGCGGCACCCATCCTGCCACGCTGGCCATCGGCCTGGGGAGCATAGTTGCTCTCATCGCCCTGAAGAGGCTTCTGCCGCGCCTCCCCAGCGCCATCGCGGTGGTGGCCGTGGCCACGCTGCTCACGGGGCTGCTGCGTCTCGACGCCCAGGGTGTGCAGATCGTCGGCCACGTGCCCAGCGGCTTCCCAGGCTTCTCCATGCCCGAGTGGAGCGCCAGTGGCATTGGCGTCCTGCTCCCCGCCGCGTTCACCATTGTGTTCGTCGGCTTCCTGGAATCCATCTCCATCGCCCAGGTGATCGCGACCCGGGAGAAGTACCGGATCGACACGAACCGGGAACTGGTCGCTCTGGGGGTATCGAACGTTGCGGCGGCGTTCTTCAGCGGCTACCCTGTCACGGGCGGACTCTCCCGCACGGCGGTCAACTACCAGGCAGGGGCGAGGACAGGGCTGGCCTCCATCCTCACGGCGGCGCTCGTGCTCCTCACGCTGCTCGTCCTCACGCCACTGTTCCACTTCCTCCCCAGCGCTGTGCTGGGGGCCATTGTGATCGTGGCGGTGGCGACCCTGGTGGACATCAAGACTCCCCGTCGCCTCTTCGCGGTCAAGCCGTCAGACGGCTGGATGCTGGTGATCACGTTCCTCGGCACGCTCAGCCTGGGCGTGGAGCACGGCGTATTGCTCGGCGTCGTGCTGTCGCTCCTGCTCTTCATCTGGCGAAGCGCCCACCCTCATACGGCCGAACTGGGCTATGTCCAGGACCAGGGCATCTTCCGCAACGTCAAGCGGTTCCCAGGCGCGAAGACGTTCCCCGAGGCGCTCATCGTCCGCGTGGACGCATCGCTCTACTTCGCCAACATGAGCTTCCTGGAGGACTGGCTGCGGCGACACGTCCACGAGCGGCCGACCGTGAAGTGGGTCCTCATGGAAATGTCGGGCGTCAACGACATCGACGGCGTGGCCATCGAGGCCCTTGAGCGGTTGATGGAGGGCTACCGCGAGCGGGGGGTTGAGTTCGCCTTCGCCGACATCAAAGGTCCCGTCCGCGACCTTGTGGCCCGGGCCGGCTGGCGCGAGCGCTACGGCAAGCGGATTGACTATGTGTCCGTAGAGCTGGCGTTGCGCGACCTCGGCATCCAGAAGGCGGGGAGCGAAGAGGGTATTCCTCGGGCCGCGCTCCCCGATGGAGAGCCTTCCTGAGAAGTCGTCCTGCCGCACGTGGGACGATGAGCTTCGTCAGCCGCGATCCATGGACCACTCGGGCAGCACGCCCTCAAGACCGGACACCCAACCTTTGAC
The DNA here is from genome assembly GCA_041320515.1 of Planctomycetota bacterium. Classification (GTDB taxonomy): domain Bacteria; phylum Planctomycetota; class PUPC01; order DSUN01; family DSUN01; genus DSUN01. The sequence goes on from JBGLNR010000001.1 coordinate 145,272, forward strand.
ACCGCACGCCACCAGGTCTAGGATAGGAGCAGAGGAGCGGCACATGGATTCCTGTCCCCATCGCGCCAAGTCGAACAAGAAACCTGGCATCGGCATCGTGGTTTCGGTCGATCCTGTGTGCGGCATGGAGGTCGAAGCGAACAGTCCACACAGGGCGGTGCACGACGGAAGAACCTACCTCTTCTGTAGCAGCCACTGCCTGGCGACGTTCCAGGAGGAGCCGTCGGCATACACGCAGACCGGGGCGCCTAAGGCGGCGGAAGCCGAAGCAGCGGCAGGCGCCTCGCAGGCGATCTACACGTGCCCGATGCACCCGGAGGTGCGGCACGCGGGGCCGGGGAGTTGTCCGAAGTGCGGCATGGCTCTGGAGCCGGCCGGCCCGACGGCGGGGGCGGAAGAGGAGAGCGGCGAGCTGCGAGACATGCGCCGGCGCTTCTGGGTGAGCCTGGTGCTAACGGCGCCCGTGTTCGTCCTGGCGATGGGGCACATGATTCCAGGCCATTGGCTGGAGCATCTGGGCTCGCCGCAGACGCTGGCGTGGGTTCAGCTTGCCTTCGCCACGCCCGTGGTGTTCTGGTGCGCGTGGCCGTTCATGGTCCGAGCCGTGCAGTCCGTGCGCCTCCGCAGCCTGAACATGTTCACGCTCATCGGGCTGGGGGTGTCGGTGGCCTATGCGTACAGCGTGGTTGCGACGCTCTTCCCTTGGGTTTTTCCCGCATCGTTCCGCGGGGCGGACGGCCAGGTGGGGGTGTATTTCGAGGCGGCGACGGTCATCGTGACTCTGGTGCTGCTAGGGCAGGTGCTGGAACTGAAGGCTCAGAACTCAGATCAAGCCAGGTAGGGCACCAAGAGAAGCCCCGCGGGTGCCGACACCCGCAGGAATGCCACGAGCGTGGCCACAATGGCCAGCCACAGCGCCACGATGTCCGCCAACGCCCAGCCGAAGCTCCTCAGGCCGAAGAAGATGGGCGACCAGGCCGCATTGAGCGCGAATTGCACCCCGAACAGCACGAGCGGCACGCTCCGCGCCGCCGCATCGCTCTTCTGCCAGACCAGCCATGCAGCGACCGCCATCATCGTGTAGAGAGCCGTCCACACAGGCCCGAACACCCAGTTCGGCGGCGAGAACGACGGCGTTCGTATCTCCTGGTACCAGGTACTCACGCCCGGCCCGGTGACCATCGTGCCAAGGGCAGCGGCCCCGAAGCACGCTGCCAGGCACACGGCCAGGGCCACCATGTTCTTCGTGCTAACCTTCACGCCCAGTTCCCCTTCCGCCGCTCGCGGCGGGCACCCGCTTCACCACACGGCGGCGGCAGTGGCCAGTGCGCCGAGTACCCAGACCCATCGCGGCATGCCGCCGACCTCGTGGAACCGCCTCACCTTCGCAATCCAGGCGGGCAATCGCAGCCAATCTCGCAGCCCGTACGCCTCCTTGAAGCCGAACGCCAGCCAGAACTTGCCATCGGCTCGCCCCGGCAGGTATCCCACAAGGTAGTAGCGGCCCGTCTCGGGGAGGACCAGTTTCTGCTTCTCAAACAGCCAGGAGTTGGTGCCCGTGAAGGGTTCGTGGAACGTCTTGGGCTCAGCGCCCCCGGCGGTTCGGAATACCACTCCGCCCAGCCCGGGCGGAACGTCGAAATCTCCCTTCCATTGCGGCAACCCTGGCCCGATGACGGCCGCGGCGGGCCTGGCGTCCTTGAACCGCTCGAGCCTTGGCACCCCGAGCTGAAGCTCGATCTCCTTGCCCTTCTTGCCCTCAAACGCAATCCACACTCGGAGCGACTGCGGCGTGACCGCGTGGTAGGCCACCATCGAGACATCCACGTCTTTCACAGGCACCGCATGCGCTGCATCCTTTGCGGCGTCATCGGCGAAGATGGGCTTATGCGCCCACGCAGTGTCCGCGTGGAGGAGCAACCCGGCCACGAGGAGGACCGACGAACCCATTCGGAGGGGCCTCACCACACTTCGCCTCCATAGATTCAGTCGCCGACCAGCGGCCGAACTCGGTCAACGTGGAACGTGACAAGGTACCGCACCTCTCCCTCCCCCGGTTCGCATGCGATGGGGGTCTTGCGGCGGCGCAGAGCCTGGATCTTCTCCACATCGCTCTCCTCGTTCACTTTGGTCAGGTGGAGGCGTTTGCCCAAGTAGCCGGTCGAGCCCTCGTGGAAGATGTACGCCGCCTGAGGGTTCGACCGCAGGTTACTGTGGCTCAGGCGGTCAGCCATGATGAAGGCCACTGTTTCCTCGTCTATGACGTGCGGGCGAGCGTAGACCGCCACGTCAACGGCTCCATCGGCACTCGCTGTCGCCAGCACCCCGAAGCCCTTCGTTCCCTCGAAGTACTCCTTCAGGCTCATCGCGGTCTCCTCTGCACCAATGCTGTCCCCATCCCTCATTCTACGGAAGCGGCGTTCACCGTCAATCCTGATACCCACGTTCAGGCCGGAACAAGCCTGGGCTTTGACTGGAGTAGAAGGTGCGCTAGAATTGGTGAAGTCACTTGTGGATGGGATGATATGGAGACGAGAATCCGCCTTGGCGTGAGCACGTGCCTGCTCGGGGAGAACGTCCGCTTCGACGGCGGGCACAAGCTCGACCGCTTCATCACCGAAACCCTCGGGCAGTTCGTCGAGTACGTGCCCGTGTGCCCCGAGGTCGAGTGCGGCCTGCCCGTGCCGCGCGAGGCGATGCGCCTCGTGGGCGACCCGACCAGCCCGCGGCTCGTGACGAGCCGCACGAACGTGGAACACACCGAGCGCATGGTCGCTTGGGCGAGCAAGCGTGTGGCCGAGCTCGAGGGCGAGGCGCTGTGCGGCTACATCTTCAAGAGCAACTCACCCAGCAGTGGCATGGAGCGGGTGCGCGTGTACGACGCCAATGGCGTGCCGTCCAAGAGCGGCGTGGGCATCTTCGCCCGCGTCTTCATGGAGCATTTCCCCCTGCTGCCCGTCGAGGACGAGGGGCGGCTGCACGACATGAAGCTCCGCGAGAACTTCATCGAGCGGGTCTTCACCCTCAAGCGCTGGCGCGACATGCTCGCCGAGGGGCGCACGCGTGGCAACCTGGTGGCGTTCCACACCCGCCACAAGCTCCTCTTGCTCGCCCACAGCCCGAAGCACTACCGCGAGATGGGCCGCCTGGTCGCCCACGCCAAGGCACTGCCGCCCGATGACCTGTTCCCGCGGTACGAAGCCTTGCTGATGGAGGCGATGGAACTCAAGGCCACGCCCGCCAAGCACGCCAACGTGCTACAGCACCTGTTGGGCTACTTCAAGGAGCAGCTCTCGCCCGACGAGAAGCAGGAGGTGCTCGCGGCGATCGAGAACTACCGCAACGGCCACGTGCCCCTCATCGTGCCCGTCACGCTCATCAACCACTACGTCCGCAAGTACGACCAACCCTATCTGAAAGACCAGTGGTACCTGCATCCCCACCCCATCGAGCTTCAGCTCCGCAACCACGTCTAAGTGTCAGGGACGGAACTCGGCGACGGACTGGAAGCGGGTGACGACCTGGTAGGTTTCCACGGCAACGGAGATGAGCGCGCAGCCAGGCCCTGCAATGAAGGACTTGAGCGCGGGGTGCCTGTGCAGCAGCAGGCCGGCCAGGCGCTCCCGTTCCTCGCCGTGGGCCTCGCGGGCGCGGCCTGCGGCCGTGACCGCCGTGGCCTCCACCAGATCGGCCTCACGGCGCGAACGGTCGTCCACGAGCAAGGCCACGCGCGGGTCCGCGACGAGGTTGGCAAACTTGCGCGTGTCGCGCTCGGTGGCGAAGACGAGGTGCCGCAGGTCGTCCGTCGCCACGAAGGCCACCAGGCTCGTGTGCGGCTGCCCGCCGCCCTGGGTGGCCAGCACGGCCAGCCGTTGCGAAGCAAAGAGGCCCTCAAGCGTCGCTCTCAGGTCTTCAGATCCCATCGTCAACTCCTCGGCGCTAGGCTGTCCACCTGGCGCACATAAGCTTCCATGTCGAACTTCCGTTTGAGGCCGGCGGCGTTCATGTAGCGGACGGTGCCGAAGATGGGCCGCTCGCCCCACGGGCGGTCGTGCTTGCCGAAGCACCACGCCACGCCCGCATAGGAGTTCGGGTCGCGGCCGTCGAGGAACCACTTGTTGTTGAGTGCCAGCAGGGTCTTGAACGCGGCCTGGGGCGAACGGCTCCATTCGAGGATCTTCTTGCCCCAGTACATCCGCATGTAGTTGTGCATCTTGCCGGTCACGACCATCTCGCGCATGGCAGCGTTCCAGTAGGGGTCGTGGGTGCGGCACGTCTCAAGCTGCCTGCGCGAGTAGACATACTGCCGCTCGCCCCCCGCGTGCCTGGCCAGCGCGGCCCGCGCCCAGGCGGGCAGGCAGCGGAAGCGGTCGTAGTGCGGATTGTGGTGGACGAAGTTGATGCTCAGCTCGCGGCGGACAATCAACTCTTCGAGGAAGGTGTCCTTCGCCTCCTGCCGCTTGCCGGGCGCGTCCCGCACGCGAAGGGCGACGCAGAGGGGCGAGATCTGGCCGAAGTGCAGATAGGGGCTGAGGTGCGATTCGATGCCGAGACTCGGGTCACCACGAGTGTCGGCATAGGCATCAAGTTTCTCGCCAATGAAACGGTCGAGCCGGGCCTTCGCCTGGGCCGTGCCGCCGACATAGAAGCTCTGCCGCGGCACGCTGCGGTCAACGTCAAGTTTGGCGAGAGCCGCATCCACATCGCTGATGTCGAAGCCGCCGAGCTTCAAGCCCAGGGAATCCCGTTTCACGGGCGTTTCGGCCATGGGGACGAGGAACGTCTTGAGCTGCCGTTGGAGCTTGCGGCGGATGGTGGCCGCGGCGTATTCCTCCTTGTCCGAGGCCGTCTCGACCGGCACGACCACGTCGCTCTCGACCTGGACGACGGGGCACGGTGCGTGGCGAGCCACGTGCTGGTGCCACTGCTTCTGGATGCGTGTGTAGCCGCGATCGGCGACGAGGAGCGCGGCGTCTGCGGCCATCGCCACGGCTGCCTCGTCGGGCGACTGCCGACGAACGACGAGCTGGATGCCTCGCTCGCGGAGCGCGGCCTGCGTCTCGCGCAGCCCTTCGAGCATGAAAGCATAGTGCCGCAGGTTGGCCTCGGGGTAGGCGTCAGTGAGGCCGAGGAGTACGACGACGGGCAACTTCCGCTGGTTTGCCTCGGTGATAGCGTATTCGAGGGCGTGATTCCATTCGGCGCGCTGCGATGCCTGCATCCAGTAGAGCACGTAGTCGCCGTCGCGGGGCCACTCGTCGTTAAGGCGCAGGACGCGTTCGGGCTGGATCATCGGGCGTATCTCCGTGCCTCAGCGGCGAGCGTGTCGCGCAGTGCGTCCGCCTGCTTGCGAATGACCGCCCTGTCGCCGCGGTTCAGGCGGCCGAGGTCGCGCACCTGGAAGCCCATCCTGCGGTTCGCCCGCAGCGGCGTCTCGTGCCGCATCAGGAAGTCCCAGTAGAGGGTCGTGAACGGGCAGGCATCGTCGCCGAGCGACTTCGCGGGGTCGAAGCGGCAGCCGACGCAGTAGTCCGACATCCTCTGGATGTAGCGGCCCGTCGCGATGTAGGACTTGCTCGACATCACTCCGCCGTCGGCAAACTGCGACATCCCGAGGACGTTCGGCAGTGTCACCCAGTCTACTGCGTCCATGTAGATCGCCAGGAACCACTTGTGGGCATCGATCGGTTGGACGTCGAGGAGGAGAGCAAAGAGGCGGGCGACCATAGGCCGTAATCAGACGTATTGCCCAGCAGGTCGATATCCCAGTCCTCATTCGGTTCCTTTTGCCCCGCTTGACGGCTTGTCAGCAGCAGGGGGCACGGCGTACTTCACGGCCTTCAATTGGGCGTCAAACTCGGCGCTCAGTTTGGCCGCCGCGGCGGGGTCGGCGGCGAGGTTCTTCAACTCGTATGGATCGGCGGCGAGGTCGAAGACTTCGGTCCATTCGGGGTGACCGGGGTACTTCACGAGCTTCGCGTCGGCGGTGCGGACGCCGACGGCGGTGGGGGCGTCGCCCATCTCGCGGAAGTACTCGGCGAGGAAGGACCGGCGCCAGTTGGCGGGTTTGCGGCCAGCGGCGAGCGCCTTCCAGCTCGCGCCCTGCATCTCGGGAGGCGCGGGTACGCCGGCGAGGTCGAGGAAGGTCGGGGCGAGATCGATGTTGAGCACCATCTCGTCGATGACCCGGCCCCTGCCGAAAAGGCGCGGGTAGCGCACGAGCAGCGGGATGCGGAGCGACTCCTCGTAGAGCGAGCGTTTGTCGCCAAGGCCGTGTTCGCCGAGGAAGTAGCCGTTGTCGCTGGTGTAGACGACGACGGTGTCCTCGGCGAGCCCGAGTTGGTCGAGGGCGTCGAGCAACCTGCCGAGGTTCTCGTCGGCGCCGCTGACGTGGCGGAGGTAGTCGAGGTGCACGGAGTTGGCGGCCAAGCGGTGCGGCTTGACGCCTTCCGCCGGAACCGGCCCGTGGTAGATGGCCCGCGCACTGGAATTCGGCGCGGGGCGGCTGGTTTCGCCGGCGTACAGGTTGCGCAGGCGTTCGGGGAGATTGGCCCCGCCGCGCGGGGTGTGCGGGCTCTTGAAGCCGACGACTACCGAGAACGGCCGGTCGCGGTTCTGCTTGATCCATTCGATCCCATGGTCAGTGCTGACGTCGTCGATCCAGCCCTGTGTGGGTGTGGACACGCCGTTGATTTCGACGGGGCAGTCCTGGTAGCGGCCGTGGCCGATGAAACTCGCCGAGTAGTCGAAGCCGGGGCGCTGGCCGCGCTGTTCGCCCATGTGCCACTTGCCGATGTAGGCGGTCCGGTAGCCGGCGGCGCGGAGCAGTGTGGCGTGGGTGACAGAACTCTCCGGGAACGGCGTGTCATTGCTGGTGACGCCGTTGAGGTGGTTGTAGCGGCCGGTGAGGAACGCGGCACGGCTCGGGGCACAGAGCGAGAGGGTGACGAAAGCGTTGCGGAAGCGCACGCCCCCGGCGGCGAGGCGGTCCATGTTCGGCGACTTGAACCACGGGAAGCGCGCTCGCGCGCCTTGCTCGCGCTGGACAACGCCCATCGCGTCCCAACGCTGGTCGTCGGTGTAGATGAAGAGGAAGTTGGGCTTGCGGCCGTCACCTGCTTCTGCACCGGCGACGGATGGTGCTACCTGAGCCCACGCCCCCGCAACTGCACAAGTTCCCAGGAAGTCTCTCCGGTTCACGATTTCGTCCTCCTACATCAACCCCATTGTGTTCGTGTCTTGTCCCCTGTTGGCTGCCTGACGTCACCGGCTCGGAGTCCGTGGGAATGCCCTCTGACCAGGGCCGCTGGGTCATGTTCTTCCTTCTGCTCTGTCAATGTTGCGTCTTTGTCAGTCACGCATCCTTCGACGCTGTGCATCTGGCCAAGGTCTACCTTTGCACCGATGCATCGGGGGTCCCTGTGCGCAAGCTGAGTGTGTGCTCTCGGGTGAGTCCGTCGAGCATCATGGTGACGAGCGTGCTGCTCATACAATAATCGCGGACGCCGAGCGGCCCTCCCGAGACCGAGTCATAGTGTTCGCTGATGCCGTTCTTGACGGCGTTGGCGACGGTCTTATCGGCGATATCTGCTGCAAGTTCGTGATAGCCATAGTCGGCCAGCCCGGAAGCGATCTGGTAGTTCGTCGGCGGCCAGACGTCGCCGCGCCAGAAAGCATCGGACTTCCACCGTTTGTCGGTGCGAGCGACCGTCGGCACCGGCAACGGTGTCATCCAGGCGGGTGAGGCGAGCAATGCAGCCATACGCTCGGCCATGGCCTTGGTGGGGACGCCTGCGGCCAGCGGAATCCAGCTTCCAATCGTGGCGCCCGGCACTTTTACCAGCGTATCGCGCCGAACGGAGAGGAACGTTCCCGCCTTCTCGTCCCACATGTGTTCGCGCATTCCCCGCACGCCCTTTTCGATACGCAGCCTGCGTCGTGCTGCCATCTCCTTGTCGCCCACAATCTCCGCCAACCGGGCGAGGCCCCTTTCCCCCAGGATGAGATAGGCGGTGTTGCCGGGCACGCAGATGTCGGCATACCAGGCGCCTTCCTCGGGGCCTCTGCGTCGGGGGTGGACGGTCATCCGCATGCCGTCCATGTTGCATTCGTAGTCGAACGTCTCCCACTTGGCGTGCTGCAACTTGCCCGTGTAGGCACCGACCGTGATCAGCCCGTTGTCATGCAGGTCCCGCTCGCGCCAGAACCAGTCGTGGAACCGTTCGAGCCGGCCGAGGCACTGCCTGAGAAGCTCTTGGTCGCCGTTGCGTCGGTAGACCCGCTCGACGCCCCAGGCGAGAATCGGGATCTGCGAGAACTGCCGGACCTCTTGCGGCTCCGTCTTGATGGCCACGGTGATCATGTCCCGAGCATACGCGGGCGCGTCCTTGTTCCAGCGATCCTGGAAGTCCCAGTAGTTCTGGAAGATATCGCGGATCAGCGTCTTCCTGCCGGGTAGAATGCTCAACAGATCGACCACAAACATCGTGTCCCAGATCCACTGGCCCTTGTAGTACGGTCCGCCGGGGACGATCCAGTTGTTTCTCAAGGGTGGCGTTGGCGACATGACCTTCTCGAGCACGCACTTCTGCATCACGCGTTCGGCCAGTGCGAGCACCCTCGGGTCGCTCGCCGCGAAAAGCGCACCGGTGTCGAGCGGCGCAAGTTCAGATGCGCGTACAAGATCGCCTGCCGCGCCTACCAGCGAGATGGCGCCGACGGCTTCGAGGAACTCCTGCCGCTTCACGCGATGGTCCCCTTGTTCACCTGGCACATGGTGGCGACTGCGAAGGCGATGGGGACATGGTTTCTCGTTCTCATGGCTTCTTCCAGTTCAGTGGCGCCGCCATGGCCCAGCCCAGCGCGCTGCCGACTTCCATGTAGGTTTCCGCGCCGTGATTGTAGTGATGGCCCTGATTCTTGGACGAGACTTCGACTTCTCTCCGAGAATCCCGAGCTTCCACGGTCTTCACGTTGCCGGTGAACTCCACCGTCACCTTCGTGCCCGGTTGACTCCACCCCCAGACGGGAACCAACATCTCCCGTTGCAGGATCGCGTTATCGGCAAAAGGCGCACCAAGTTCGACCGCGAGTTCGGACTGCGCGGTCACAGCCTTTCCGCGGGCCGGCGCCGCCTCATCTTCGTCGACGGCGTTGGCGTGGTTGCTACGCCCGCACTGCCCCAGCAGCTCGAGCTTGCCGCCGGCGTTTGGGAGTACGGCCGGGATTTCCCTGGCCGCGGCATCGAGGACGGTTGCGGTCAGCTCCAGCGCTGAAGGGGCCGCCATCACACTTATCAGCGCGCCTGAAACTCGCCCATGCTTCTCCCGTGTTACCGTCATCCCCATGTCCTTCATTGTCGGAGGCTGTCGTGCCCAGCCAACTCACGTGATCCGCCTCTGGGAACAGTGAGCCTGGTGGTGACGCTTCCGTACCGCGCCACACACCCACCATCTTGGTTCGACACATTTCGAATCACTGCCCGGGTCAGCTTGCCGCCCTGCCATTCGATGTCCACTTCGTAGCCACCGCGGACTCGCAGGCCACGAACACTCCCGACTGGCCAAGCCTTTGGCAAGGACGGCAACAGGTGGATGACGCCCATGTGCGACTGGGCTAGCATCTCGCACACGCCCGCCGCATAGCCGAAGTTGCAGTCGATCTGGAAGGGCGGATGGTAGCCCCACAGGTTGGGATAGACGTTGCCCTTGATGAACTCCTGCACCAACTTATGGGCCCGGTCGCCGTCGTGGAGGCGCGCCCAGATGCAGATCTTCCAGGCCTTGCTCCAGCCGGTGGCACCGTCGCCGCGCGCGTTCATGGAGACTTCGGCCGCTTCGGCCAGTGCCGGTGTGGTCAGCGGGGAGATCTGCCGCCCCGGGTGTACCGCAATCAGGTGCGAGAGGTGCCGGTGCTGGTCTTTCGGATCATCCAGATCCTCGGCCCACTCCTGCAACTGTCCCCACTTGCCGATTTGCGGGCCTAGCAGCAAGGCCTTCATGGCAGCCACTTTCTCACGGTACTCACGGTCCACGCCCAGGGCCTCGGATGCCTCGATGTAGTTGGTGAAGAGATCCCACGCCAACTGCTGTTCGTAGGAATTGCCCTCAGAGAAGGGCCCGTGTTCCGGCGACTGGCTCTTCGGGCTGACCAGCTTGCCATCCGGTCGGGCTTTCAGGGAGTCCTCCCAGTACTCGCAGAGCTCCTTCATCACGGGATAGGCCCGGGTGCGCAGGTATTCCTTGTCCAGAGTGAACGCGTAGTGGTCCCAGAGGTTCTGGGCCACCCAGGAAGCGTCGCCGGGTACCCAGTGGTAGGTGGCGCCGCCGAAGATGCCGTTCTCGGAGCGGGTCGCCCAGCCCCTGACATTGAACTCCTTCTTTGTCGCTTCGCGCCGCACCTCGCGGATGGAGTTCACCCACTCGGCAAGCGGCAGGAAGCACTCGGCCAGGTTGGCCTGGTCAACAAACCAGTAGTTCATCTCCACGTTCACGTCCGTGTGGTAATCGCTGCGCCACGGCGGATTGTTGTAAGGGTTCCACACGCCCTGAAGGGTGGCGGGCATGTCGCCGGGACGGGAACTGCTGATCATGAGGTAACGCGCGTACTGGAACAGCGTCTCCTCGAGGTCTGGATCCGGCTTGTTCTGCTTGTAAGCCGCCAACCGCTCCGCGGTCGTGAGGTTCTGTGTGTCGCCGGGGGTCGCGCCCAGTTCCAGATTCATGCGGTTGTGGAGTTGCCGGTAGTCCTTGGCGTGTTCCGCCAGCAGGCCATCGAACGGCCTCTTCGACGCCGCGGCCAATCGCTCGCAGATCCGTTGGTGAGGATGCTCCCGCTTCCAGCCCTTGTCTCGCCGGTTCAGGTAGTCGGTTCCGGCATCCAGCAGGATGAGCAGGCTGTCGCAGGCCTTGAAGGAAACCATCCCGTCCGCGGCGCTGACCGATCCGCCTTCGCTCAGGATCATCGCCTGGGCTTCGTAGGCCAGGCCGATATTCCCGCCGAGCTTGCCGGAAATGGTGATTGTGTTGCCAGCCGCCTTCGCTTCGCCCGCGTGGGCGTCCTTGAGCCTGACGGTCCCGGCATAGGCGCCCTTCCTGTCGGCGGTGAAGCGAAACACCAGTACGTTGGCCGGGTGACTCGCGAAGTACTCGCGCCGGTAATGGACGTCTGCCACCTCATAGGTGATGGTGTGCAGGGCCTGCTCGATATCCAGCTCGCGGCGATACTTGCCGCCGGCAGGCGGCGCGTCCGCATGGCCTTCGAGGGCGATGAACATCTCACCGAAGTTCTGGAACCTACCGGTATCGTTCTCGTCGCCCGTCCACAGCGTGTCCTCGTTGAACTGGATATGCTCCTCGGCAATCCCACCGTAGACGGTACAGCCCAAGCGGCCATTGCCGAGGGGGTACACGCCCGAATCCCACATGTGCTGGAAGTACTTCATGGGTTTCGGCTGGTTCGGCAGGACGACCAACGGTTGGTCCGACCACACGACGCGCCTGGCGGGGCCGGGGTTCTCGCCGGCGGCGGCATGTGCGACCAGTACGGCAGGCAGCACCATGCCCGCCAACGCGCAAAGCGCAACACGGATTCCAGCCCTGCAGGGAGCATGCACGTCTCAGTCTCCAGGTCTTGTGATGTCGGGGCCTTCGGGAGCCCCTGGCTATTTCCAGGTTACTTGCCCGATGCCGGAGTATCCAGCGGCGGGAGCTTCATCTCTTCCAGCCACACGCTCAGGGTATCGCCGGGCGGAATGAGCGCCTCAGCGGGTCTGTTGTCCATCGGAAAGTTGCTGACCGCGATGGTAACCTTGCCGCCCTTGAAGTCGTCACGGAATTCGGGATACACGTGGCCGCCGCGTGGCTTGTGGCCCTCTCTTCGCCAGGCGACGATGCCGCTCTTCGATTCGGCCAGTAGCTTGCCGTTGACGTAGATCGCGTAACCCTCGCCCGAATTGGCGTGCGCACTGCCGTCAACCCTGACGCGGTAGCGGTATCCGTCCTTCAACGGCGGCAGGTCGAAGCTCTGACGCAGCAGCAACACGTCCTTCTCGCACACCGTCTTGGGCGGAATGCGCTTGCCGCCTTTGTACCATTCCGGGTACTTGATCGGGTCGTTTTCCACCCCGAACGGCCCCACGCCGCTCTTCCATCCTGCCTTCTTTGCGTCAAAGTCGGGCGCAAACCAGTTCTCCATCCCGGCCGGACAGGTCAGCCCGCCCTTGGCCTTGTCCTGGCCTTTTGGCAGGTCGAAGCTGTAGTAGTCCCAAGTAGCAGTCTTCATGTCACCGCCGAAGGGCTTCCAATCGTAGTCGTTGATGCCGGCTGCGCGATAGTAGGCAACCGCTTCATCAAGGGTGTCATTCAGCAACGGCGACACACGCGCCGGCTTCTCGCCCTGGATCGCCGCCTTCAGTTCCGGCTGGTACCGTGGATTGCTCACGAATGCCGCCAGAGCGGCGTCGAGGATCATCGGCTTGACCGCCGCCCCGTGTGCAGCTTTCTGCTCTTCCGTCGGCGCCGGCTTGGCGGCCGCGGCAGCCACTTCTGCGGCGACCCGGGCTTCGCGATCCGATTTCGGGATCGCTTCGGCCTCGCCGCCGAGCAGACGCACCATCGCCCGACCCATGGCCTCGCCCACCAGCAGGTAGGTTTCTGCGTTACGGTTGTAGTGGTAGTCCTGCCCCCTCGGCGACTCCTCCACCTCCCGCCAGTAATCGCGGGTGTCCACCGAGGCCACCGTGCCGGCAAACTCCGGATGCTGCTTGGGATCGCCCACCGCCATCTGCGCCTCCCACACCCCTTTCCACGGTCCCGCTCCCAGCCGGTAGCCATTGAACCCGACCGTGGCCACGACGGCGGGCATCTTGGGCACATTGAACTCTTTGCGCAGGTCGTTGATCAGGTTGGCCAGATGCTTCTCGTACTCCTCCTTGGGCGCGTCTTTGTCCTTGTGCCCCTGGAACCAGCCGAAGCCGGCAATCTCGTAGCCCTGGCCTTTGTAGCCGGGCACAATCTTCGCGATCTTGTCGAGGGTCTCCCGGACCCCCTTGACCATCAGGCGGTATTCGAGGCCTTCCCACTGGTCGGCGCCCTCCCGGTTGGTCCTGCCGCTCGACGACGGGCGGAAATCCCATTCCAACGAGCGATTGCCCTGGGCGGTCTTGATCAACAGCACCTGCTCGTCGTGGAAGGTGCCCATGACGAATCCGAAGCCCAACTCAGGCCCGATTGTGCTTCCATTCGAGGTAGCGCTCAGGGGGCAACCTCGGCCGCCCGGCGCAAGCCGCGCCTCCTGGAAGTACACGTCGTTGCGCACGGTCCACTTGCCCCCCTCGTCGAGCAGGTACGGGAACTTCTTGTCCTTCCTCGTCACGGTCTCGAGGTCGCCCTTGCCTACGAGATCAACCTGCTCCATCCAGAAAGCGGCCGAGCCGCCCTGGAGGTAAGTGATCGCGATGGGGTAGCGTTTGCCCGCCTCGAGGACGACTTTCCCGCACACGGGCTTGCCGCCCACTTCCTTGCGGTAGACCTCCTTGCCTTCCAAAGTCACGATGGCGTGCGTGCTGTCGCCGAAGCCGGGGTGCAGGGTGTGGGTCCCGCTTTTCGGCACCTCGATGCAAGCGGTCACCACGGCAGTCTGTGGCCCATCAATCGTCGGCAGGTTCGCCGCCACGGTGCCCAGGGCCACCGTGCCCGTCTTGGCCGGCGGCAGCTTGGCGTAGTCCACCTTCGGATCGTAGGCACCTTTGTAGAGAGAGACCACGGCGCCCTTTTCGGCCTTGGGATCGGCCGATTGGTAGACCCCGTGGGCCGTCAGCGCGGAGCCGCCAATCGGCATCATGCCGGGGATGATCGCCGGATCGGCCGAGAGCAGCACGCTCGGCCAGGGCGGATGGGCGCCGGTGATGTCCCCCATGCCCACCATGTTGGACTGCCCGGCCAGGATGTAGACCTTGACCGGCTTAGTGGCATCGCCCGGCTTGCCGTCGGGACGGGGCAGTTGGAGGGGAATTTCCTTGCCGGCGGCATGGATGGCAACCCCTGTCAACGCCAGGATTGTGAGCGCCCATGCGGTTCTTGTGCACGTTCTTGCGGTCATCATGGTCCCTGTCAACGGTTACCCAGTTTCGATTCAGGCTACTCGCTCCTCTTCCCGCTGCTACTTCACCGGCGTCAGGGTGAAGTCCTTGATGGTCAGTCCCTTGACTGGCTCGGTGCGCGAGAAGCGGAGGACATTCCGGCCATTGACCAGCGGGACCTCGACCGGCGGAGTCTTGTCCCACATGCCGACGGTGAAAGGCACGGCGATGTCGGTCGGCTCCTTGGCATCGTTGGCCGCGACCAGGAGGTGCTGGTCGGCGCTGGTTGTCACCACTCGTGCGCTGAGAGCATATTTCCCTGCTGCCGGCGCATCGAAGGTGTATTCGAACCCCTCGGCCCCGCCGAGCCGGCTGTAGTGCAACTGCATCCCGCCCAGATAGCTCTTCATGAAGCGGATCTTCCCCGTGCTGTTCGTCGGCTTGCTGCAGGCCACCGCCGGAATCGTGATCACCCCGTCCTGGCCGACGGCGATCTTCCTGTCCGCCTCGGCTATGGTCACTGCTTTGACGACTTCCTTTACCTTGGATTCGTTCGCCTCGCCAATGTCCGTGCCGACCGCGGCCAGCGCCACCGCCTTGGCTTCTTCAATGATGGCCCGCTGCCGGTAGAGAGCCACGCTATTCCAGAAGCCCGAAACGTCGGAGTGGAATCCGTAGGCCCGCTTCTCTCCCAGGGCGTCGCCCACCCACTGGGCGCGCTGCACCTGCGGGTAGGCCTTTTCGACTTCCCGCGCCTGGGCACTCGCCAGGAAATCCAGATCCTTGCCATAGGCGGTCCAACCCGCCCCCCAGCCGCCGCCCAGGCAGATCACCCAGCCGGCGGGAGTCCAGTGGGCCAGCGAGGCATGGCCGGGCTGGGGACGGGCAATGGTCGGGATGCCGAAGCTCCGCAGGATGAAACGCCCGAAAAACGCGCGCCGACCGCACACGCCGCCATTCATGATGATGTTCTGGTAGTTCTGCAGCGTCGGGAGGTCATTCTTCACATCCTGCGACCCATACGCGACCTCGGTCCTGACGGCTTCCACATAACGCCAGTTGTAGTCCGCGGTGTAGATGTGATCCGGCCGGTAGTTCCGGAGCATCTGGCGCCCCCAAGCCAGAATGCTGTCCGGTTCATCACCATTGACTGCATTCCGGTACTCCCAAACGGTCAGATCCTTGAAGCCGGGGTCCAGCTCGCCATCGAGGAGAGCCTTCTCATAGTGCAGGTACCGTTTCACCGGATCCACGGTGGCCGGAGCATCGGTTTGGGCCTTGGGGTTGCTCTGCGCACCCGGCACCGCATGCTCCAGGCTGATGGCCAGCGCCAGGCGCTGGAAGAGACCCTCGCCGGCCTTCGGGCTGGCTTTCTGGATCGCCGTGTAGACCTCCATCGCCCGGCCGCATTTGCCCTCCTTGGCGCCGTCCGCGACGAGCATTTGCTTCATCAGGCCGTTGTCCGCGAGGAGTCTCTCCACCAGGGCTTCCTGCTCCTTCCCCTGCTGTGCGAACTCGGCCAGGCCACGGGGCGTGGCCTGGGCCAGGACGATGTACTTCACCAGTTGGGCATCCAGCTTGTCGCTCGACAGGAAAGGCTCCAGATTGAGTTCGCTAGCCGCCTTCAGCGTATGGGCCTGGGCCTTGGCCAGCGCCTCCTGGGCTGCCTTGAGGGCCTGGGTCAGCTTCGGCTCGTGGCTCTTCGCCTTGTCCAACGCTCCCTGACGCTCCTTGAGTGCTTTGATCCCGTCTTCCTTGTTCGCCTGCCACTTGGTCAGCTCTTTCCTCGCCGCTTCGCGTTCGGCCTCCGTGGTCGCCTTCTTCAGCGCCGCTTCTGCCGACGCAATCCCCTTCTCGGCGCCGCCGATCCACTTGCCCTTCGCGTGGTCCACCAAAGCTATTGCCTCTTGAATCTTACCCAGGGATTGCTGCGCCGCGTTCAGCGCCGCCTCCGCAGCCTTCTCGGCCTCACGGGCTTTCAGAAAGGCGGACTTCTTCTGCTCGTCCACTACAGGCACGGCTTTGGCGATCTCCGCCCGCAACGCCGTGAGCATGGCGGAGTACCTTGCGAGGAGTTCCTCCCCGGTCTTGGTGAGCGGAGTTGCCGGCTCCGCTTTCCTGGCCGCCGATGCGTGTGTCAAGGCGAGTGCGACCAATGCCAGTAGGCACCCTGCGCGGATTGTCCTCGCGTTCATAGCCTTGTCCTTCAGTTGCCAGGTTGTTTGAATCGGCCACCCGGTTCGAAACGTAGGAACGCGCCTGCTGTCCCTCCGCAGCGTCGGGGGCATCATATGCGGTTTCCCGGACGCTGACGAGGCGTACCCTATGATCGAGCGTCGCTCGGCCGCCCCACCGCCCCAATTGTACCACGAATTATGCCACGCCGAGACGCGAGTGTCAACACGCGGCCCCGCATGCGCGCCTGCGCAGACATCGCGACCAACGAGTACTACTACCACGACTTCAACTCAGGCTGGCTCGGCAAGGACGACATGCTCACCCAGGCCCTCGGTGCCAAAGGATACGAGCTGCGGTTCGGCATGAAGAACACCTACGACTACCTGTGCCCCGGCTACAAGCAGGACGAGAAGACCCCGGCGCCGCCCGTGTGGGACGCGACGCAGCCGATAGACAACAACGCCAAGGCGTTTGGTGACCTGCGACTGTACGAGGGCTTCCTCAAGTGCTTGTACACGGCGGGCATGGTTGGCGGCGTCGCCGGCCACTTCTCCTATCCCAACGGCGGATTCGACGCCGCCTTCTCGCCCGACAGGCCGCCGCAGTTCCTGGTCCAGATGGCCATCCTGGGGCGCACTCAGGCGCTGTTCTCGCACCAGGAGGCATTCCTGCGTCAGGGCGAATTGCTTCCCGGCCCGAACAAGCACGCCAAGGTCACCGACCAGCCGGCTTATGAATTCCCCACTGGTAACCCGAACCGTCGGGTCCTTGCCAGGAAGATGCCTGATCAGCCAAAGTGGCTGCTAACCGCCTGGGCATCGGACGGCACCGAAGGCCCCGCGACCGTTGACATCCCCGAGCTGGGGTCGGTCACTTTGCAGGCACGGGCCATCGGCACCGTCTACGAGGCGACGACGAAGGACGGCAAACCCTCGGTGGCGCGAGCTTTCGGGGATTGAGGAGGGAGCACAGCAGCCGACATGAAGCTGCCCGCGCCAGCAAGGCGCCCGGTTGAGGATCGTCCCTGCCGTCCATTCCTCGCAAGTCCATATCCTGCAACGTTTTGCGTCGCCGGGAGAAGACGGGGCGCAGGGCCTGGGGCGATGGGTGGCGCGGCGGGCTCGCGGCTGGCCTGGCGCGGCATGGGCTCGGGCGGCCGCGGGTGCGGCATCACGCCCGACTGGAGGACCATGTCGGGCAGGAGCACGCGCTCCTCCCGGGACCTGCCAATCGCCGCTTCGGCGCGCTCGACGAACGCCGCGTCGAGCGTGTACGGGATGTCGGTGGCCAACGGCAGGGCCTGGCGCGAGGCGCGCACGCAGAAGAACTGCTGCACGCCGGGCTCGCCGACCACCACGTCCACCCAGGGCTGGCCCAGGGGGAGGATGAGGAGGATGGGGGCGGCGGGGTCGAGGCGGCTGAGGAGGAAGCCGAGCCAGAGGGCGGCCGCGCCCTGGGCGCTGTTGGCGCAGGCGGGCACGCGCATGTGGGTGGAGCGCAGGTGCGCCGTGCTGGCGGCCGCGGCGTCGCTGCCCTCCGGGTGGTAGGACGCCATCTCGCGCTCGATGAGGTAGAGCACGCGGTGGAGGCCCTGGTGGTTGGGCGCCATCTCGGGCCGGTCGGCGAGGTAGGCCAGGGCGCGGGGCATCGGCGGCACCGGCTGCTCGGCGGCCGCCACCCCCGAGGCCGCCTGGCGCAGCATCCGCCGCCCGTCGTCGAGGACGCCGCGGACGGCAGCGGCCGAGGCAGTCGCCACGCACCGCGCCTCGATCATCTCCAGGAGCGGCAGCACGTGGCGGAACGCCCAGTCGAGCGGCGTGCCGCTCACCTGGGCGCAGACGACCATGGGGTAGCGCGTGCGCCCCTTGCCGTCGCTCGACGACCACATGTGGCCGAGCACGAGGTCGTAGGCGGAGTGCCACAGGAAGAGGTGGTGGAAGCCTTCGAGCCGCTCCTCGTCGCCGAGCCGCTCCCAGGCGCCGGAATCGATGTTGCCGGCAAGCCCCTGGGTGTAGAGGACGCGTTTGGCGGCGACGAGGCGATGTGTCTCGAGCCCCAGGTCCTCGATGTGGTCGTCCCAGCCGGGGTGCTTGCCGAAGGCGGCGAGGTGCACCTCGGGCGCGGATGGAGCGCCCCGCTTCGAGAAGAGCTTTCGGAACAAGGACGCCAAGCGTCACCTCCGCCAGAGAGGGAAAGTGAGAGGGAGAGGGAAAGTGAACGTCAGACCGAGGGTCAACCGACAGATCGCTTTTCCCTGTCGCTCTTCCCTTTCACTTTCCCCTTTCCCTTTTCACTTCCACTCTTCACTGCCCCCCGCTCGCCGGCCAGTCCTCGATTCGCGGCAGCCCCTTCTCGAACTCCAGCCGCAGGCGCAGCAACCGCGGCTGGTGCTGGTCATCCTCGATGCTGAGCAGGATGTTGCGTTTCACCGGGTCGAAGACCTCTTTCTTCTCGGTCGGCTTCTCGACGTCCCAGAGGTGGCTGAACTTGTCGCCGGGGTGCAGGGGGTCTATCAGCTTCCCCGCGTGCAGCAGGCGCACCATGGCCCACGGGTCGTCCACCACCACGGCCCGCTTCGGCTCGGGGTCCACGGGGTTCTGGTAGAGGTGGACCTCGACCTTCTCGCCCGGGTACCAGAGGTCGGCCAGCTTGTAGTCGGCGGCGGGCAGGGTGTTGCCTTTGCCCACCTCCTTGCCGCCCTGGAGGACGCGGATGTGGACCCACCTGTGAGCCGCCGTGGGGGTGGGCTGGGTGGCTGGGACCCACAGCTCGCACCTGAGCGCCCGGTCGGCGGTCGGGAGCCCGTCGAGGACGACTTTGACCTGCTTCAGCCACTCCCACTCGGCGGGCGGGATTCGGAGCCTGCGGATTTCCTCGAGGCGCTTGCGGACGACGGCTCGGCCGCGGGTGGCGCGCTCGCCCTCCGGCGGGGGCGGGGGCGCTGGGGTCTCCTTCCACTGGAGGACCAGGGCCTCGACGATCTTCCGGGCCGCAGTGACCTCGACGGCGGTGAGGGGCTTGCCCAGCTCCTGCGGGCGGACGAGGGGGAAGCGGCTGTAGCGGCGCGTCAGGTCGTCCACCATGCCCCGCCCCTGCTTGGCCGCGCCGTCGGAGAGGAGGCGCAGGAACTCGTAGGTGAGGTCGGTCCAGTACTTGTCGAGGAACTCCTCGGGGTTCCGCCACTCGAAGGGGAGGTACTGCTCGAAGACCTCGTCGTCGAGTTGGACGGCGAGGATGCTGCGCGCTTTGAAGGGGTCGGCGCCCAGCTTGCACCAGTTGGTTCGCACGAGGCGGCAGCGCTGGAGGTAGATGTCGTTCTTGAGCTTGCGCACCTGGGCCTGGACGTTTTCGCGCGCGGCGGTGAATGCCTGGCGGGCATCGGCGGGGAGGGCCTGCTCGATGTCGGAGTGCATCGCGTTGCTCAGGGCGGTGCCCACCTCGGTGAGGGTCACGAACACCTCGAAGAAGTCGGTCCGCTCGACCTCCTGGGCGAAGGGCGCCCAGTCCGCGCCCTGGCTCTCCAGGTCGCGCGGCACGGCCTGGGTCCAGTAGGCGAGGTAGGGTCCGGTGACGTACTTGGCGATGGCGCCCTGCCACACGGCGCGCATGGTGTCGAGCTTCTCGCGCTCGAGGATGTTGTGCTTGCGGTCCGCGAGCACCAGGCCGGCCTCGCGGCACACGCCGAGCACCTTCCTGACGGCCTCGGGGTGGTACTTCACATCGTAGGCCCCGCCCTTGAGGTTGGTGCAGGGCAGTTTGAGCCGATTGACCGCGGGGAGCGCCTGGGCGGCCCGCTCGACCTCGGCGCCCACCTTCTCAGGCGCGTCCGGGGCCTTGCTGAGCGCATCGGAGAGGGCCTTGTAGATGCGCTGGGGCATGGCGAGCTGCTTGGCGGTGAAGGCCGACACGGCGCCGGCGTCCTTGAACCGGAAGGCGTCGGGCTTCAGCTCCTGGAGTTCCGTGACCTGGGTGCAGGCGGAGGCGACGGCGTCCTCGATCGCCTCGACGCCCTTGGCGAGCGAGACGACCTCGGGCACGGCGTCGCCCTTGCCCCGCTCGGCGTCGCCCAGGCGGTACATGAGCATGCGCAGCTCGTAGAGCCGCACCTTCGGCTCCTTCTTGGGCTTGAGCAACTCGTCCTTCACCAGGCGGTCCATGAGCACCTTGGCCACGTCGAGCTGGTTGAGGAACTCGGCGTCCACCCGCCGAATATCGGCGGTGACGGCGGCGGGGACGACTTTGCGGAGGCGTTCGAGGGCCTCGCTGAGCCGGGCGTTGATGGCAGCGGCCAGGGCCTTCCAGCGCTCGGCGTCGGGGTTCGGGGCCTCCGGCGGCTTCGGCTCGGCGCCGGCCTCGGCAGGCGAAGGAGCGGAGGGGACGAGGCCCGCCTGGATGCGGAACTTGCTGAACGCCTCCGCGACCTCCTTGACGATGGCGCCTGTGGCCTTGTCGAAGAGCGGGGAGATCGGCCCCTCTGGGAAGGCGGCCAGCTTGTTCTCCGTCTTCGCCCGAATCTGGTCCAGCTCGTCCAGCCGCGCCTGCCAGGCGGCCAGGGCGTCGCGGATCACCTCCACCTTCTTCTCGGTGGGCCGCTCGAGGCGGGGGCCGAACTCTTCATCGGTGTCGAGCAGGCGCTGCTCGGCATCCCTGTAGTCCTTAAGAATGGCGTCCTTAAGCCTCACGAGGTCGTCGAGCTGGCGCGTGGCGGCCTCGCCCTGCGCGGCCCAGTGGCGGATGTAGCGCTCGACGCCGTCGTGGACGGCCCGGGTGGCGTGCCGGGTGCCTGCGGCAAGGGCCTGGCGCACGGCTCCGCCCTGGCCCTTCTGCTGCTGGGCCATCCAGCGGAGGGCCTGGACCAAGCCGTCGCGGTCCTTGGCGTACTGCTCGAAGTTGGCGACGTACTTCTTGTACTTCTCGTCCCCCGCCTTGTTCTCCTCCCTGTCGGGCCGGCGGTAGAGGGCGCACTGGAACAGGGGGGCCAGGTCCGGCAGCTCGGCGTCGGGGGCCTCCAGGCGGATCAGCTCGGCCAGCGCCGGCGTGAAGTCGTCGGGCCAGCCGGCCTTGAGGGCCTCCTCGCGCGCGGCCTCGCCGTCGGGGAGGGCCATCTTCTGGCGGACGGCGTCCACCAGGGGCCGCAGGACGCTGCGTTCGAGGATGAGGCGCTGGGCGGCGAGGCGGTCGGAGGTGAGGTCGGTGCCCAGCTTGGCGAGCCAGAAGACCCACGGCACCGTGATGGGCCGCGCGGCCAGCTCGGCCAGGCTGGCGTGGAACTGGGCGACCCGCACCTCGTCGCCGCCCACCTTGATGAGCGACTGGCCGTTGTACGTGTAGTCGGTGCTGCCGACGAAGTCGAAGGCGACGATGGGCTTCCAGTACTCCGGCCCCTTCGCCTCGTCGTCGCGCCGCCAGTTCTTGGCGTCGGCGGCGGCGACCCAGTGGTCGCGGTGCATGCCGATGCTGTTGCGGAGCGACCGGGCGCCGAACCAGGTGAAGAAGGCGAGGACGGCGACGCTGAGGAAGCCGGCGGTGAGGACGATGGCCCGGCGGCGGCGGCGCTGCTTGCCGGCGTGGATGGCGCGCGTCACCAGCCCGCGCTCCTTGAAGATCTTCTCGAGGAACAGGTCCTTCAGGAAGTACGAGCGCTCGCGGTCCCACTCGCGGGCCTCCTGGATGGACTGGACGGGGACGGAGAGCGCCTCGGCGAGTTCCTCGTCGAGGGCGTGGCCTTCGCGCATGGAGGAGGTGAAGTAGATGCCGCGCATGAAGAGCGGCTTGCCGGTCCACTCGCCGCCGGCGAACACGTGGTCGAGGTAGTGCCGCAGGCGCGGGGCGATGCGGGCCAGGCTCTGGGGCAGCGCGTAAAGGGCGTCCACCTGGTCCACGCGGTGGCCGCCGGGGTCCTCGGTGTGGACTGGGTCGATCATGATGCCCAGGCGGCGGCGGCGGAGGCGGTCGCACACCATCTCCAGGTGCTGGCTGAGCAGCTCGGGGTTGAAGCGCTCGTCGAGTGGCGCGGGGTTGGACCAGCCGAGGATTTGCTGCTGGAGGTCGGGGTCGGTCACGCCGTCGAAGAACTCGCGGAAGCCGTTGATGAGGTCGCACTTGGTGATGACGACGAAGACTGGGAAGCGGACCTCGAGCACGCGCTGGATTTGGTGGAGCTGCTCGGCGATCTTGTTGGCCTTGCCCTTGATCTGGTCGGCGGTGTCCGTGATCAGCGTGTCGGCTGGGATGACGAGGACGAGGCCGTTGACCGGGCAGTTGTAGCGGTAGATGCGGAGGAGGCGGAGGAACTCCTGCCACTCGCTGGTGCTGCCTGCGGGGACTTCCTCGAACATGAGGCGGCCCGCTGTGTCGAGGACGACCGCCTTGTCGGTGAACCACCAGTTCATGTTGATGGTGCCGCCGGCGCCCTGGAGAGGGTCGTGGAGGCCTGGGGGGAAGCCGATGCAGGAGTGGCGGACGGCCTCGGTCTTGCCGGAGCCTGGTTCGCCGACGACCATGTACCAGGGGAGGCTGTAGAGGTTTTTGCCGGCGGCCCGGAACTTGGCGACTCCGGCCTCGAAGTTGCGGCGCAGGTCGTCGAGGGCGGCGCGGCGGCTGGCCGCGCTCACCGCCTGCGGCGCGGCCCCGGCCTGGCCCACGATCTCGCGCTCCATCGGGTTCGCGCGCCGCTTGCGCGACCACTTGACGAGGAGGACGAAGCCCATGATGAGGAGCAGGACGACGAAGGCGCCTGCGATGACGATCCAGGCGGCCGGCCCCATGAAGGTGGTAAACACGTAGCCGAGCCCGGCGGCGCCGCCGCCGCCGACCACGAGCAGCAGGACCAACTGGAGGGGCATGGGCAGCCCCATGCAACTGGCGAGCAGGTTGCTGAAGAATTTCATTTCTGGGGCACCTCCGTGGCCTTTTCGCGAATGGCTGGCGTGTCGGGCGACTTGGCCTCCGGGGCAGCGACGGCCTCCCTATGGCCGCCCACCTGGCGGAGCGCCGCCACCAGCTCGTCCGAGGTCCAGCGGAACAGGAAGATGTTGGACACGAAGAGCACGATGATGAGGCCCACGAGGGCGATGGCGATGCCGACCAGCTTCACCGCCGGCGGCTCCACCAGGTTGCTCGTGTTCACGTGCTCGTAGGCGTCGGGACAGATGCGCGTGTCGGTCCCCGTGTCTACCGCGTACTGGATGCGTGCGGCGATCTGCATCATCTTGGTGCGAAGGTACTCGGGCTGCCCGGCGTAGAAGCCGGTGAAGCCGAGCCCGATGCAGGTGTAGAATACGGCCAGGCGCTCGGTGGCCTCGGGGGTGTTCTCCTGGAGCGTCTCGTCGAGCAGCTCCCAGAAGCGGTCGTCGCCGGCCAGCTCGTCCAGCTCGAATGCCTTGCGGTTGCGGTGCCAGTCGCGGGCGAAGGGCAGCTTGCTTTCGGAGACCATCGAGTCCACGAAGAAGATCAACACGCGCTCGATCTTGGGGTACTGGCCCACCAGGCGCGGCTCGGCGTTGGCCCGGGCCCGCATCTGGTCGAAAATCGCGTCCACCTCCCCCCGCACGCGGGTGAGTTCGTGCGTGCCGCCCTTGCGCGCCGAGCGGTTGAGGCGGCAGACGTAGAGGAACAGCGGTTCGCACAGTTCCAGCAGCGTCATTTTTTCTCCGGTGCCTCCTCCGTGATGGTCATGAAGAGGGTGATGCCATAGTCGGACGTCTCGACGCCCGGGAATCGGATGGCCATGGACTTTTCCTGGACGATTCGCTCCCACATTCGGCGGCTCTCGCCGCGCAGGAGCCGGAAGTAGTGGAGGCCGCGCTCGACGGGGAGGCCGAAGGGCGGGAAGCGCTCCTCCTTGAGCAGGATGCCCCAGATGGCCATGTCGGCGAGCGTGCGGGCCATGAGCTTGAACTCGTCGCGGTTCTCCACCAGCTTGGTCAGTTCGGCGGGATCCTGCTTGGTGCGGATGCCGAGGAAGTATTCGCTGGGTTTGGTGAGATGCTCGTCGGTGAGCATGGCGGCCTGGACGTTGCCTGCGAGCTTGAAGGGCACCCTGAGGACGGGGATGGGGGCCTTGCCGCGCTGGAGGCGGCGGATTTTCGCGCACAGGTCCTGGAAGCAGACGGCCGGGTTGTCGTGGTCGTAGTCGGCCACCTCGTACTGGTCGTCGTCGGGGTAGAGGGCGGCCAGGTGCCCCAGCAGGTCGCGAAGGACGAGGTAGACCTGGAAGGGGGTGACGCAGGGGGCCTGGACGAGCTGGCGCAGGTGGGCGGCGTAGGCGTTGAGCGTGGCGAGGCGGAGGATGGACTCGATCTGGTCGCCGCGCGCGGTGTCCCAGGAGAAGCCGCGGCGGGTGATCTGGTTGACGAGTGCGCCGCGGGTGGCCTCGACCTGGTGGGCCAGGTCGCGCACGAGGTCGCGCAGGGCTGGGGAGCCGTTGAGGTGGAAGCAGGGGGGGATGAAGCTGGGGTCCTGGCGCGGCGTGCCCGCCTCCTCCTCGGTGGCGTGGACGATGCGCACGAGGGGGAGCACCTCCATGTCCGTGCGGTCGTCGTCCTCGAGCATCAGGCGCGCGTTGACGCGGCGCACGAGGAGGGGCTGGGGGTTCTCGCCTGTGTTCTCATCGGGCCACTGGGCGTCCTCGACGCGGAAGAGGCGCTTAACCCGGGCGTCGGCGGCGCTGCCGCGCTCGATGGCGTTGGCCCGGGCGGCGTACCACAGGGGGATGCCGAGGTAGATGGTGAACGGGGCGCTGCTCGAGCCGAACACCCCCTTGATGTCCAGGGCAGGGAGGTCCGCGCCGTCCGGCACGTCCACGATCACGCCGCTGGGCATGATGGCGTGGAGACGGTTGCACTGCACCAGGCAGTCCTCGAGCGCGTCGGAGGAGAGCCGGTAGTCCAGTATCCCATAGGGATACGGCATGGCGGCGCGGCGCTCGGCGCCGAACTGGCCGAGCACCTGGTGCTGCATCAACTGGAGGTGGTGGGGCTGGAGGAAGAGCCCCTCGTGCCAGTGGACTTGACCGAGCTTTGCCATTTCTTGCTCCTCGACGTTCAACGTCGTTCAACGTTCAACGCCGTTCAACGTTCAACCGTTTTCACTTGGCACTTGGCACTTGGCACTTCCCGGTTTCACGTGGTGCTGCCCGACCTTCCGGTGGCGCGGCGCTTCATCAGTTCCTCGATGAAGCGCTGGATCTTCTCGTTGATGGCGGCCTCCACGGCAACGTCGGTGATCTTGCCTGCGAGGTCCTTGTACTTGCGCCAGCACTTGACCTCTTCGGCGACGAAGATGCTGCCCTTCTCGAACCGGACCAGGTCCTGGACCTTTGATGGGGCCATGGGCGCCATGAAGCTGGTCACGACGTCCGTGGCCGCGATCTTGCCGGCCTGGCCCACGGCGACGACGACCGAGGCGATGAGGTGGCGCAGCTTCAGCAGTTCCTCCTCGGCCTGGGCGTCGGTGACGGTGCCCTCGGCAACCACGTAGCGGCTGAGGGCGAGGCGCAGCGCGGCCACGCCCTGGAACCGCGAGGTCGGGGCCAGCTTGCCCCACGTGCGCCACACCAGCGGGTCAAGGCTGCACACGAAGTCCGACAGCGCGGCCAGGAGCACGAGGAGCCGCGCGGTGTCGAGCGCCGCGTCGGGCGGCAGCCCGAGCACCTGGCGCACGTGCCCCAGGGGCTCCTCGGGCAGCGCGGCCAGCGGCGGGGGCAGGAGCCCGGCCCCCCGCAGCCGCGCGAGGATGTTGTGGCGCTGCTCGTCCGTGAGCTGCGGGGCCAGGTCCACCAGCCGGCTCACGAGGAAGCTGGGGTCCTGGAGTTCGCGCTCGTCGGCGCGCGACAGGGTGGCCGCCTGCGGCGCAGCAGCCTCGGGCCGGGGAGCGGCAACGGCCAGGTTCGGGTCCCACGTGGGGAAGCGCGCCATCAGCTCCGTGAGAAAGGCGTCGCGCTGCTCGGGCTGGACCTCGGCGAGCGCGCCCTCGAGGGCCTCGGTGAGATAGCCTCGGCGCGCCTCGGGCGCCTCGTCGGCGAAGTCAATCTGGACCAGCCGAAGCCGGTTCGCGGTGGCCGCCACAAGCCTCGACCTGTCCTCGGGTTGCTTGGCCACAGTGCTCACCCCTTCACCGTTCACCGTTCAACGTTCAACGTTCAACGTTCAACCAACCGTGTCCGTGCCCCTGTTCGGCACGGGACATTATACTCCCGCGTCTCGCCCGCTGCAAGGAGACCATGTAGGGGCGGCCCTATGTGGCCGCCCTCTTCACGGCCGGCAGAGGGCGCCCACGCAGGGGCGCCCCTACCGGGGCACGGCCGGGTAGCCTTGCTCCCTCAGCACGCTGGCGAGGCGAACGGCCGGCGGGTCAACCGGCGCCGTGAACGCCAGGCGGAAGCCGACGTCCGAGAAGCCCTGCCGCGCCTTCTCCAGGTCCACCGAGTACGAACGGTCGAAGGGCCGCGGGCCGCTGCCGTCCCAGTACTCCGGCGGCGAGAGGGCCGAACCGCCCGCGACCTTGAGGAACGTGGCACCTTTGTCCACGATGTCCCGCACCGTGCGGACCGATGGGACACCCGGCTCCTTGAGCAGCTCGTCGAGCCGGCTGGGGGAGTCGAAGACGTACTCGGCCACGTTCCCCGCCAGGTGCTGCATGCCGGCGCCCGTGCCGGGGATGGCAAACCACAGCACGCCATCGGCCTCGTTGGACACACTCCCCGCTTCCGCGCCCACCTTGGGGATGGCTGTGGCGCGTGCCGCGACGAAGCTGCCGGCGTCGGGCCAGTCCAGCCGCCCGCCCTGCCCTGCCGCGTGCTGCTGCTGCCCCTGCCAGGTCTTGTCGCGCAAGTTGGGCGTCCCGGCCTCCTTGGCCTGCCCGTAGGCATCGAGGGCGCCAGCCCACTCCGCCGAGGTGGGCAGCCGGCAGCCGAGGAGGCGGGCGACGTAGATGGCCGCCTCGGGGCCGACGTACTGGACCGGGTGCGACCGCGAGGGCGGCGGCGGAACGGCGTCCGCCGGGTACAGGGCCACGCCCGGCAGGGCCACCAGCCACTCGCGGGTGGGCTGGATGGCCGCCCGGTCGCGCGTCGGCTGCCAGCCCCGCGGCCCGCGGCGCGGGTCAACCCCCGAGAGCCGCTCGAGGCCCAGCAGTTCCTTGGCGTCCTGCCACTTCTCCGCGGCGGACACAACGTCTATGAGGAGGCCCAGGGAGACCTCCGTGGTGCACAGGTAGGCGGGGCGCCCCACGCCTTGGCGCGGCTGGACCCGCACGAAGGTGAGGCGGTGGCCCTTGACCTCCCAAGAGTAGGCGGCGGACGAGCCGTCGCCTGCGGGCGCGGCGGCCCACTTGACGCCGACCGCGGCGACAGCAGGCCCGCCCTTGTCTAGGCCGCCGCTCCCGGTCTCGTCGGCGCGGGCGAGCGCGGCTCGCGCCTCCCTGAGCAGCGCCTCCGTGGCGGGCAGCTTCGCCACGCCGCCTGGCAGCGCCTGGACCTTCCGCTCGAAGGCGTCCAGAGCCGCCACCAGTTCATCCTTCTTCGCGGTCTCGGGGAGCGCGCCGACCTGCTGCCGGAACTCCCACAGGAGCCAGCGGAGCCGCGTGACCGGTGCGAGGGCCTCCTGTGTGGCCTTGAGGCGTGGCGCCAGACCGATGGCTTCCCGCACGTCGGCGTCGTTACCGCCCTGCTTCCCCAGGCGATCCACGAGGCTGTTGAAGGCGGCCTCCCAGCGGCGCGGCCCCTCCTTGGCCAGCGCGTCGGCGGCCCACCGCACTGGGTGGGGGCTCTTGGCAGCGACCTTGGCGACGAGGGCCGCGAGCTGCTCGCGCAGCTTCGCCTCGAGCTTCAGCTCTTCGAGGCTGGCGGGCCAGTCGCCCACTTTTCCCAACCCCTGCCAAACGAGCATCAGCTCCTGGGGCGGGTCGCCTTCCTTGGCCTCGGCCGCCTTCGCGGCGAGCTGCTGGCGCGGGGCGCCCGCGAGCTGGAGGAGGGTGCGGCCCCGCTGAATGGCCGGCTCGAAGGCGCGCACGAGGCCGGCCGGCGGCGGCTGTTTCTCCCAGTCGGCGAAGATGGCCCGGAGGGTGCGCGGCGCCCCGTCGGGCTTGTCGTCGGGCAGGTAGCCGGCGTCGAGGAGTGCCTGGAGCTGCGCGACGTCGGTTTGCACGCGTGCGACCGCGGCGAGGGCGGCGGCGTATCCCGAGCACGCCTTGCGCCAGGGGCCGCCTTGCTTGAACTTCTCGACAGGCTCGGAGGGGAAGCCGTCGGAGGCCAGGGGGATGGCCGCGGCGGCTTCGGCGAGGGCGGCCTCGCGGGCCTTGACGCCCTCGGCCAGGAGCGGCTTGTCCCATCCCTGTGGCGGCGCGGGCAGGGCCGCAGGGTCGTCGAGGGCGGGGTAGAGGGCGGCAAGCTCGTCGAACTTGGCGCGGATGGTGAGATAGAGGTCGCCGCTGGCGCGGAGGACCTCGGGGCTGTAGGTCTTCAGGAGCGCGTCGCGGCGGGTGCGCCAGGCGCGGCTGAGGGCGTCGGACTTGGCGGCCTGCTCGGTCTTGGCGATGCGGGCGCGCCACTGCGGCTCGGCCTCGAAGGCCGATTCCACCTTGCCCCGCAACTCGTCGCTCCGCGTGCGGGCCGCGCGCACGAGGGCCACCAGCCGCTCCTCGTTCTTGCGCACGGCCTCCACGGTCCACAGGGGGGTGATGCTCTCCGCCGCAGCTTTGCCCAGCTCGGCACGCAGGTCCGCCGCCTTCTTCACGTAGTCCCCGCCGAACTTCTCCAGCCGCGCGAGCAGGGCCTCCACGTCCTTGGCCCTGGCATCCCAGTCTGCCCTCTTGCCACGTGGGTCGGGCTCGAGGATGTAGTATTCCTTGACCTCGGCCAGCCAGCGCTCGAGGACGGCTTGGGTGATGACCGGAGTGGCCTGGAAGTCGCGGTGGACCTTGCTCTCCTGGGCGAAAAGGGCGCGTTGGATGCGGTTGGCCGCCCAGTCGCCCTTGACAAGGGACTCGAACTGGCCGGCGGTGTTGCGGATGGCGGTGAGCTTGGCCCGGCGTGCGGCGACGTCGCCCTCGGCGGCGCCCTTCCTTTCCTGCTCGACGAAGGCGCCGAAGCGGGCGAGGATGGGGTCCTGGGATGCTTCGACGGCCTTGGCCTTCGCAGCAATCTCGTTGTCGAGGCGGATCAGCTCGATGACGGCGCCGATGCCCTTCGTCAGGTCGGGCAGGGCCTTCTCCGCCGCGGTCACGCGGGCCGCGAGGTCGGCCTTGGCCTTCACGATGGGCGGCACTTGCGCGCACGGCGCCACGTCCTGCTCGAGGCGGGCCAGGAGACGGTCGGCCTCCGCCTTGTTCTGCCGGGCCAGGTCGCCGATGGCCTGGCGCACGGCTCGCTCCTCGTCGGCCACGGCCTTGCGGCGCCGCAGGAGCGGGTCGGTCTCGTCGAGGTAGTAGTAGTCCTTGACCTCCTGGAGCCAGCGGGTGAAGAGGGCCTTGTCGGCGGTGGCCTTGCTGCTCTCGAAGTCGCGGTGGACGGCGCTTTCCTTGCTGAAGAGGTCGCGGGCGACCTTCTGCGGCCAGTCGCGCTCGGCCACGCCCGCCAACGCCTCGGCCAGCGGCTTCAGCTCGTTGAGCCTGTCCAGGAGCGGCGCCAGGTCGTCCTTGCTCACGCCCGCCAACTGGCCGTCGGCGTACTTCCCGAACTGCGCCAGCACGGCGTCCCCTGCTCCATCCACGGTCTGGCGGAGTGCGGCAAGGTGGGTGGTGAGCCAGCGGGTCTCGCGCTCCTGCCCGCCGCGCGCGACCTCCTTCTGGAGGGCGTCGCGCCGCGGCGCGAGCGCGATCGAGCGGAGTTCGGCCGCAAGGCGCTGGCGCAGAAGACCCTCGGCACGCAGCTCCTCAGCGCTGTTCGGCCAGGGCGGCTCGGCCAGTGCCCCCAGGGCGCGCCAGGCTGCGAGCACGGCCTCGCGCGAGGCGGCCCCCCTGCCGCGCTCGGCCAGGGCCGCGCGGTCCCGGACGCCCTGGATTTCCTCGATCCTCGCCATGCGCTGAGCGATGGGGTCGAGGGCACGCTTCAGCTCGTCCTCTGAGGCGAGAAAGCGCGCCTGGGCCACCTGCTGGAACGCCGTGCCGAGCGGCTCCGCCATCCCCGGCGGCTTCTCGGCCAGGAGGTAGCAGTTGTCGAGGGCCTCCTCGACGGCGCTGGCGGATGCGACGAGCGCGGCGAGTTCCTCGCGCCACTGGAGGAAGGCCTTTGCCGCGTCGGCGCGGGCCTTGGCCGCCTCGTCGCTGGCAAGGTCGGGCACGTCCTTGCCCCCGGCGATGCCCTGGAGCAGTGCCCGAAGCGCCTCGTCGCGCTTCTGGCGGGCGCGGCGCAGGAAGGCGTTGTACCACTGGCGCGCGCCGTGCTTCTCGGCGGCCTCGGGCAGGTCCTTGGGCAGCTCGGCGTCGAGGCGGTCGAGGCCCTCCCTGAAGCGGTGGACCTGGTTGCGGAGGGCGAGATACTTGTCGCGGTCGGCCTCGAGGTCCGCGGGCTTCACGTTGCCGAGGAGTGCGGTCCGCGCCCGCTCCCAGGCGGCCTGGATGGCGGGAGCGGAGGCGAACTCGAACCGCAGCGTGCCTTCGAGCCACTCCTTGGAGCTTCCGGCGAACAGGATGATGGCGCCCTGCACGCGGGCGTGGAGCTGCTGGAGTTCCTCGCGGGCCTCGTCGGCGCTGCGCTTGACCAGGTGCTCGTCGCGGCGGATCGGCACGAGCTTCCACATGGCGTCGAGCTTGGCCTTCATGGCGCTGGCGAGGGCATCGCGGAACTTGCCTGCCTGGCCCTTCCCCTCATCCCCCAGCTTCTCCAGCTCGGCGATGTCGCCCGCCACCTTCGCCGTCCGCTTCGACCACTCCTCGGGCGTCCCGCGCGGGTCGGGGGACAGGTAGTAGTAGTCGCCGACGTCCTTGAGCCAGCGGCGGAACGTGTGCTCCATCACCGTGGCATCGTCGGCGGCGTGGACACTTGCCTCCGCCAGGAAGCGCTCGCCGTCCACCTTCTTGGCTGCCATGTCCTCCGAGGCCTTGGCCAGGTCGGCCCCGATGGCTCGGGCGGCCTGGAGCTTCTTGAGCAGGCCCTCGACGTCGCCCTCGGCGCCCTCCGTGCCCTCGGACCGGCCTTCGTCCTGCGCCCACTTGAGGAACCTAGCCGCCACCTTGTCGCGTGAGGCGTCGAGCTTCTTCTGGCATTCCTGCATGGCGGCCCAGACGGGCTCGATGGCGCCCACGGTGGGGTTATGGGCGAATGCGGCCAGGCGGTCCGCGGACGTGGCCAGGTTGGCGTCGGGCCGCACCGCATCCACGTAGCTGGCCACGAAGCGCGACGGACGCGCCCACCCCCGGCCCGCCCAGGCCTCGGCCAGCTTCTTGAGGTCGCGCAGCTTCGGCCACTTGTCGGGAGAGAGCGTGGTGCGAACCGCCTCGATCACTCCAGCGGCCTGGCGCACCTTGGCGTTCAGCTCCTTGAGCTTCGGGGGCTCGGGCTCCCAGGCGCGCAGGTCTTCGAGGGCGGCGCCCGGCTTGCCGGCGATGTCGCGGGGGTCGAACGCGCGGCTCTCGCTCTGCGCGTCTTCCAGGGCCTTCACCACCGCGTCCAGCGGCGCCTCGCCACGCCAGCGGGCCCGGCGGGCCGCCGACATGTCGTCGAGGAACTTGGCGAACCACTTGTAGTGCGCGTCGCACACCTGTTCCCAGGCCGCCTTGTCCCACACCTCGCCGGGGCCGCCCGGCCCGGCCTTCTTGGGGCGGAGGACGAAGACGTAGAGCGCCGCGGCCACGAGCACCAGGGCGGCCAGCCCGCCGATGAGCACGGGCAGCCGCCACCCGGCGGAGGGCGCCTCGTAGAGACGCGCCAACTGCGCGCTCGCCTGCTCCAACGTGACGTTCTCGGGAGTCATCAGGAGCTGGGTGCACAGGTCGCGCCAGGCCCTGCCCTTGCGGCCCAGGCGGCTCCAGCCCTCGGCGGAGGGGACGAGTTGGGGGCCTTTGGAGGCCGGCTGGCGCTGGACGGCGAGGCGGTGAAGGAGAAGCCCGAGGGCGCGGATGTCGCCCACCGCCGCCAGCCGGGGGTCCAGCTTCGCTCCGGGCAGCGGGTCCGTGAGCATCACCCGCATCCGGGCCACGTCCTCGCCAGTGGCAATCAGGACGTTGGTGGCTTTGAGGTTGCCGTGGGGCCGCTGTGCGACCTCGCGGAGGTCCAGCAGTCCCTGGACCGCGGCGGCCAAGATACGGTGGAGCGTTGGGCTGTCGAGCTGGACCTTTGTGAGGTCCTCGGCAGAGTGGGTGAAGTAGGCCGTGACGTAGAATGCCTCGTCCTCGGCCGCGCCGGTGGCCTGGATGGGCGCCCAGTGGTCGGGCTTCGCCCGGGCCAGAGCGCCCTGGAGCTGGGCCGCCTCGAGGAACTCCTGAACCCCCGCGGCGGCCTCGGCCCCGAAGCCGAACTCGATGGGATGAGCGACCTTGACGACGTGCTGCTCGAGGGCGTCGGCCTCTTCACCCGCCGCCCGCGCGGTCCAGACCTCCGCCTGCGGGCTATGCCCGAGCCGGCTCACCGTTTGATACCCGCCGTAGTTCGCCATCGCGTCTCCGTCGTGGATGGGCGCCCACGTAGGGGCGCCCCTGTGTGGGCGCCCCAACTTTGTCGCGTTCGGCGAGTTCGGCCTCCAAGCGCTCGGGCCCGCCTGGCTCACCGCCCGGCAGGTCGAGGCGGCGCGCGTCGCGGCCACGCACTTTCTCCACCGCGAGGGGAAGCTGTTCATGCGCATCTTCCCGCACAAGCCCGTGGCGGCCAAGCCCCTCGAGACCCGCATGGGCAAGGGCAAGGGCGAGACCGAGTACTGGGCGGCCGTGATCAAGCCTGGCATGGTCCTCTACGAGCTGGGCGGCGTGCCCGAGGACGTGGCGAAGCAGGCGCTGAACCGCGCCGCCCGCAAGCTGCCGGTCCCGACGCGCTTCGTCCACCGGAGACACAGGGTATGAAGCTCAGCGAGCTGCGCCGCCTGACCGATCCGGAGCTGCTCCGCGAGTCCGACGAGCGGATGAAGGAGCTGTTCAACCTGCGCTACCAGTCGGGCACCGAGCAACTGGAGAACCCGTCGCGCATCCGCTTCGCGCGGCGCGAGGTGGCCCGCATCAAGACGCTCCTGCGCGAGCGCGAACTGGAGAAGAAGGCGTGAACCGCGGCCAACGCAAATCGGTGATCGGCGTGGTGACGAGCGACAGGATGCAGAAGACCATCACCGTCGAGTCCGAGCGCCGGGTCATGCACCCCCGCTTCCGGAAGTACGTCCGCGCGACCACGCGCTACAAGGTGCATGACGAGGCGAACGACGCCCACGTGGGCGACAAGGTGCGGATCATGGAGACCCGGCCCACCAGCAAGACCAAGCGCTGGCGCCTCGTCGAGGTCGTCGCACGCAGCCGCGAGGTGGAGCAGTCATGATCCAGATGCGAACGCTGCTCGACGTGGCCGACAACACGGGGGCCAAGGTGGTCTCGTGCATCAAGGTCCTCGGCGGCTCGAAGCACCGCTACGGCAACATCGGCGACGTCGTCGTGTGCAACGTCAAGAAGGCGATGCCCGGCGGCACCGTGAAAGAGCACGAGGTGGTCCGCGGCGTCATCGTCCGCTCCCGCCGCGGCCTGCGCCGCGACGATGGCTCGTACGTGCGCTTCGACAGCAACGCCGTCGTGCTCATTGACAACGACCGCAACCCGCGCGGCACCCGCATCTTCGGCGCCGTGGCGCGCGAGCTGCGCCAGAAGAACTTCATGAAGATCATCTCCCTTGCTGCCGAGGTGGTCTAGACTCGCGCGAATGCGCGGCGCAAAACTCAGGCCGGGCGCACCTTGCTGAGCCGGGCGGCCCTGCAGCCGGTTCGGCAGCAGGCGCCTGAGGGTCCGAGTTTTGCCCTCTTGTTGGGGCCCGTGGCGCCCCAGGAGCACAGGTAGTGGTCATTCGGAAGAACGACACGGTCGTGCTGATCAAGGACATCACCTCGTGCAAGAGCGCCGAGGGGACTCCTGTGGTGGAGAAGGGCGAGCGGACCCGCGTGCTCGCCGTGCTCCGCAAGGAGAACAAGGTGATCCTGCAGCACGTCGCCCTTCGGTGGCGCCACGTGCGGCCGA
Organism: Planctomycetota bacterium; assembly: GCA_041320515.1. Classification (GTDB taxonomy): domain Bacteria; phylum Planctomycetota; class PUPC01; order DSUN01; family DSUN01; genus DSUN01. The sequence goes on from JBGLNR010000001.1 coordinate 179,671, forward strand.
GCCAGCAGAACCCCCGCGGCGGGCGCATCCAGAAGGAAGCGGCCGTGAACGCCTCGAACGTGCTCCTCTACTGCGAGAAGTGCAGCCGCGGCGTGCGCGTGCGGCTGGCGCCCGTCGAGGGCAAGAAGGCGCGCGTGTGCGCGAAGTGTGGCAGCGTCATCCCTGTGGTGCGGTAACAGATGCCCAGACTGCTCGATCGCTACAAGACCGACGTCGTGCCGAAGATGATGGAGCGCTTCGGCTACAAGAACCGCCTGGCGGTGCCGCGCCTGGACAAGGTGGTGCTGAACATGGGCGTCGGCAACACGCACGACGACAAGACGCGGCTCGAGGGGGGCCTGCGCGATCTGGCGGCCATCAGCGGGCAGCGGCCCGCCACCATGAAGGCCAAGAAGAGCGTGGCGGCCTTCAAAATCCGCGAGGGCGTCCCGGTCGGCGTCAAAGTCACACTGCGCGGCCACAGGATGTACGAGTTCCTCGACCGCCTCATCTCCGTGGCGATCCCGCGCCTGCGCGACTTCCGCGGCCTCTCCACCTCGTCCTTCGACGGACGCGGCAACTACTCCCTCGGGATCGGCGAGCAGCTCGTCTTCCCCGAGGTCAAAGCCGACGACGTCCAGGCCGTGCAGGGCATGGACGTCACCGTTTGCACGACGGCGCGGACGGATGAGGAGGCGTTCGCCCTCCTCGGCCTGTTCGGCATGCCGTTCAGCAGGAGCTAGCAGAAAGGCGCCCATGGCTCGCAAGGCTGCGGTTGAAAAATGCAAGCGGGAGCCCAAGTACTCCAGTCGGAGGGTCTTCCGCTGCCAGTTGTGCGGACGCGAGCGCGGCAACTACCGGAAGTTCCGGCTCTGCCGCATCTGCTTCCGCACGCTCGCCCTACGCGGTCACATCCCCGGGGTCCGCAAGGCGAGCTGGTAGCGCGCCGCGGTCCCGGGCCAGTGTGGGACAGGTCTCGACCTATGGTGAACGACCCGATCGCCGACATGCTCACCCGCATCCGCAACGCCCTCAAGGCCCGCAAGGGCGAGACCGAGGTGCCCGGGCCGCGGATCAACGTGGGGATCGCCCGCGTGCTCAAGGACGAAGGCTACGTCCTCGACTACAAGCCGTTCGAGGCCGGGCCGCGCCGCCTGCTGCGCGTGTACCTGAAGTACGGCCCCGACGGCGAGATGGTGATCACGAGCCTTCGCCGCGAGAGCAGGCTCAGCCGGCGCGTGTACCGCGGCGTGGACGAGATTCCGCGCGTGCGCAACGGCCTCGGCGTCGCCATCCTCTCGACCTCCAAGGGGGTCCTGAGCGACCGCGAGTGCCGCAAGCAGCGCGTCGGCGGCGAAGTCCTCTGCACGGTCGAATAGGCGCCGCGGCGCCACGGAGCAGTCCTGATGTCCCGAATCGGCAGACAACCCGTGCCCGTGCCCGCGGGCGTGAAGGCCACGCTGGGCGACGGCACGGTCCAGATCACCGGGCCGCTGGGCCAGATCGAGCAAGCCGTTGACCCGCGCCTGCGCGTGGCCGTGGACGACGCGGGCAGGTCGCTGCGCGTCGAGCGCACGGCCGAGGACCGCCAGACCAAGGCCCTCCACGGCCTGGTGCGGAGCCTGCTCGCCAACATGATCGTCGGCGTCACACGCGGCTACGTCCGCGGCATCCAGGTCGTCGGCGTCGGCTACTCCGCCAAGCTCGATGGCAGCGACCTGGTCATCCAGGTCGGCTACCACAACGACCTGCGCGTGCCGATCCCGAAGGGCCTGAAGCTGGACCCCCCCGAGAGCGGCAACCTGTTCGTCTCGGGCGTGGGCGCCGTGCCCTGCGCGACCGTGCGCATCCGCGGGGTGGACAAGCAGAAGGTGAACGAGTTCGCGTCCGAGTTGCGGCGCCTGAAGCCGGCCGAGCCGTACCGGGGCAAAGGCATCCGCTACGAGGGCGAAGAGATTCGGCGCAAGGCCGGCAAGGCCTTCGCCGCCCAGGAGTGATGCAGCGTGAACCGCACGAAGCAAAAAGTCGCCCTTCGCCGCCGGCGGCACCGCCGGGTCCGCCGCAAAGTGGCCGGCACCCAGGAGCGGCCGCGCCTGTGCGTGCGCCGCAGCCTCCGGCACGTCTACGCGCAGGTGGTGGACGACATGAGCGGCCGCACGCTGGCCGCGGCCTCCACCCAGACCGCCGCCGTGCGCGACGCCTGCAAGGGAGCCAAGAAGAAGGCGGCCGCCGCCCTCGTGGGCAAGGAACTGGCCCGCAGGGCCATCGAGGCAGGCATCCGCCAGGTCGCGTTCGACCGCAGTGGCTACAAGTATCACGGGCGCATCCGCGCCCTGGCCGACGGCGCCCGGGAGGGCGGGCTCCAGTTCTGAGGCGCCAGCCAGGGGCCGCCAGGAGGTAGATGGTCTTGCGAAGAGAGCAGGAACAAGGCGCAGGCCGAGAACTCGTCGAGACCGTGCTCAAGGTGTACCGCAGCGCCTCGGTCGTCAAGGGCGGGCGGCGCTTCAGCTTCGCCGCACTCGTCGTCGTCGGCGACGGGCGCGGCCGAGTCGGAATCGGCTACGGCAAGGCCAACGAAGTGCCCTCCGCCGTGGACAAGGCGATGTCCGACGCCAGGGACCGCCTGCGCACCGTGTCCCTGGCCGGCGACACGGTCCCGCACGCCGTGACCGGCGCCTTCGGCTCGTGCCGCGTGCTCCTTCGCCCGGCCGCTCCGGGCACGGGCGTCATCGCGGGGGCCGGCGCGCGCGCCGTCGTCGAGGCCGTCGGCATCAGGAACATCCTCACGAAGGTCTTTGGCTCCCGGAACCTCAAGAACGTGGTGAAAGCAACGATGAACGCTCTGCTGGCGCTGCGGACCCGCGCGCAGGTCGAGCGTCTTCGCGGGGTGACGATCGAATGAACCTGAACGACGTGAAGGCGATTCCCAGCGGGCGCAAGCGCCGGACGCGTCGCGGCCGGGGCCACGGCTCGGGCCTGGGCAAGACGGCTGGCCGGGGCACCTCGGGCCAGCGGTGCCGCTCCGGCCGCAAGGGCGCCGGCATCTACGAGGGCGGCCAGATGCCGCTCTTCCGCCGGCTCCCCAAGCGCGGGTTCAACAACAAGGCCTTCGCCCGCCGCTACGCGGTGGTCAACGTGGGCGCACTCAACCGCTTCGAGGACGGGGCCGAGGTGGACCCCGCCGCGCTCGTCGGGGCGGGGCTCGTGACGCGGCTGCTCGATGGGGTGAAGGTGCTCGGCACGGGCGAGCTGCAGCGGCGCCTGACGGTGAGGGCACACCGCTTCAGCAAGGCGGCGATGGAGAAGGTCCAGGCGGCGGGCGGCACGGCAATCGTGCTCTGAGGGAGGACGCGGAGCGGGCCGATGCTACGCACGTTCACCAACATCTTCCGCGTGCCCGACCTCCGCAAGAAGGTGCTCGTCACCCTGGCCATGGTCGTGATCTTCCGCCTCGGCACCTTCGTGCCGCTGCCGGGGGTGAACACGGCCGCCGTGAGCCAGGTGGTGGACAAGTTCAGCGAGGGGAGCAAGGAGAGCGCCTCCGGCCGCGCGCTCAGCCTCATTGACCTCTTCACGGGCGGCGCCCTGGGGCGCTGCACCGTCTTCGCCCTGGGCATCATGCCCTACATCAGCGCCTCGATCATCTTCCAGCTCCTCGCCACCGTCATCAAGCCCCTCGAGGAACTCCAGCGCGAGGGCGAGGCCGGCCGAAAGAAGATCAACCAGTACACCCGCTACGCCACCGTGGCCCTCTGCCTCGTCCAGTCCTTCTTCATGTCCTCCTGGATCAAGGGCAAGCCGTTCGGCTTCGAGCTGGTCCACCAGGGCATGCACGGCGGGCCATGGTTCGCGCTCTCCACCATGCTGGCCCTGACCGCGGGGAGCATGTTCCTCATGTGGCTGGGCGAAACCCTCACCGAGCACGGCATCGGCAACGGCATCTCGGTGCTGATCATGGCCGGCATCATAGACCGCATGCCCACGGCCGCCCGGCGCCTGTGGAACCAGGTGGACTGGTCCCGCCCCTTCACCCCCGAAGGGGGCAAGATGAACGTGATCATGCTCGTCTTCTTCGCCGCCGTCTACTTCGGCGTCGTCGTCGGCGTCGTCATCATCACCCAGGGCCAGCGCCGCGTCACCGTGCAGCAGGCCAAGCACACGCGCGGCCACCGCGTCTACGGCGGCCAGCGCCACTACATGCCCCTGCGCGTCGGCCAGGCCGGCGTCATCCCCATCATCTTCGCACAGTCGCTCCTCACGTTTCCCAACATCATCCTCGGCTCGCTCAGCCAGCGCTTCCCCTCCGTCGGCTTCCTCGCCACCGCGACCTCCGCCTTCCAGGTCGGCTCCTTCACGTACACCTTCGTCTACATCCTCCTCATCATCTTCTTCTGCTACTTCTGGACCGCGGTGGTCTTCAACCCGCTCAAGATGGCCGAGGAGATGAAGAACTACGGGCACTTCGTCCCCGGCATCCGCCCCGGCAAGATGACCGCGCAGTACCTCGAGCGCCTGATGACGCGCATCACTCTGGCAGGCTCCGCCTTCCTCGCCTTCATCGCCGTCTTCCCACAGCTCATCCACAGCAGCCTGGACGTGGACGTGAACGTGGCGTATCTCTACGGTGGCACGAGCCTGCTCATCGTCGTGGGCGTGGCCCTCGAAATGGTGCAGAAGATCGAGTCCCACCTCCTCATGCGCCACTACGAGGGCTTCATGAAGCGCGGGCGCATCCACAGCAGGAGTTCGTGGTGAACCTGGTATTCCTGGGACCGCCGGGCGCAGGCAAGGGCACGCAGGCCACGCAGCAGGCCGAGGAGCGCGGCCTGCGCTACATCGCCACGGGCGACGAGCTTCGCAAGGCCATGGCCGCGGGCACCCCCCTGGGCCTCGATGCCAAAGCCTACACGACGGCCGGCCGCCTGGTGCCCGACGAGGTGATCATCGGCCTGGTGCGCGAGCTTCTCGGCCAGCCGGGCCCGGCGAAGGGCGTGGCGTTCGACGGCTTCCCGCGCACGCTCGGCCAGGCCCAGGCCCTCGGCCGCCTGCTCGAAGGGCGGGGCGAGGGTCTGGACGCCGTGCTCTACTTCGACGTGTCGGCCGACGCCGTGGTGCAGCGCCTGTCGGGGCGGCGCGTGTGCCGCCAGTGCGGCGCCACGTTCCACGTGGCCAGCCTGCCGTCGAGGCGGGGCGCCCTGTGCGACCGCTGCGGCGGCGAACTCTACCAGCGCGACGACGACCGCCCCGAGACGATTGCCAACCGCCTCCGCGTCTACCAGGAACAGACCGCCAGCCTCCTGGACTACTACCGCGAGCAGGGCCTCCTGGTGCGAGTGCCCGCGGACCGCGCGATTGCCGAGGTGAGGGACGCGGTGAACGCGGCCATCGCCTCCGCCGCGGGCGCACGGGGGCAGGGCGGCACGCATAGCGAACAGGGGCGGGCTTGATCACGCTGAAATCCGAGCGGGAACTCGAACGCATCCGGGCCGCGAGCCGCGTGGTCGCCGAAGTGCTGGAACTGGTTCGCTCCCTGGCGCAGCCGGGGGTGACCACGGCGTACCTTGACAAACAGGCCGAAAAGCGGATAATGGAGTGCAACGCTGAGCCGGCCTTCAAGGGCCACGGCGCGTCCGGCAAGCGCCCGCCCTTCCCGGCCAGCCTCTGCACGTCGGTCAACGAAGAAGTCGTCCACGGCATCCCCGACGAGCGGGTGCTGCTCGAGGGGGACTTGCTTAGCGTGGATGTCGGCGCGCGCTATGCGGGTTACTACGGCGACGGCGCGCTGACCGTGCTGATTGGCAACGTGGCCCCCGCTGCGCGGAAGCTGGCCGACGTGTGCCGCGAGGCGCTCGAGCGCGGCATCAAAGCCGTGGGGCCGGGCCGGCGGCTTGCCGACATCAGCCGGGCCGTGCAGAGCCACGTCGAGGGCAACGGGTTTTCCGTCGTCCGCGACCTCGTGGGGCACGGCATCGGCTCGAGCCTGTGGGAAGAGCCACAGGTGCCGAACTTCTGCAGCCCGAAGCTGCGCGACGTGGTGCTGCGGGCGGGCATGGTGCTGGCCATCGAGCCGATGATCAACGCCGGCGGGTGGCAGGTGAAGACGCTGCCGAACCGCTGGACCGTGGTGAGCCGCGACGGCTCGCTCTCGGCGCACTTCGAGCACACGGTGTGCGTGACCCGCGATGGGGCCGAAGTGCTGACCGTTCTGGGTGGCCGAAAGGACTAGGCTGCACATGGCCAAGGAACAGGGCATTCGCGTGGAAGCGGTCGTGAAGGAGGCGCTCCCGAACGCCGTGTTCCGGGTGCAGCTCGAGAACGGCCATCTTGTGGTCGCCCACGTCTCGGGCAAGATGCGCATGCACTTCATCCGCATACTCCCGGGCGACAGGGTGACGGTGGAGCTTTCGCCCTACGACCTGAGCAAGGGGCGCATCGTCTACCGCGACTAGCCGCGCGCGCCGGCGGCGTTGAAGGGTGATGACTCATGAAGGTCCGTTCGTCCGTCCGACGAATCTGTGAGAACTGCAAGCTGGTGCGCCGCAAGGGCGTGGTGCGGGTGATCTGCACGAACCCGCGCCACAAGCAGCGGCAGGGCTGACCGCCGCCGCCCAGGCGCATTGGGAAAGGAAACTGCGACATGCCGCGTGTTGCTGGCGTGGACATCCCCGGGAACAAGCGCAGCGTCATCGCGCTCACCTACATCTACGGCATCGGCCCCACCTCGGCCAGCCGAATCCTGCAGCAGGCCGGCATTGACGGCAACGTGCGGGCCAAGGACCTCTCCGAGGACGAGCTGTCGCGCATCGCGTCCCTCGTGGACAAGAGCTACATGGTCGAGGGCGAGTTGCGGCGCATGGTGGCCCAGAACATCACGCGCCTGCGCGACATCGGCTGCTACCGCGGTATCCGCCACCGCGTGGGCCTCCCGGTGCGCGGCCAGCGCACCCGCACCAACGCGCGCACGCGCAAGGGCCCCCGCAAGACCGTCGCCGGCAAGAAGAGCGTCAAGGAACAGCGCGGCTAGGCCGCCACCACCATACAGGAGCAGGCATGGGCAAGTCCACCCCCGCACCGAAACCCGCCGCCACCAAGCCGACGCGACGGCGGGTGCGCCGCACCGTCGCCCTCGGCGTCGCGCACATCAAGGCGTCGTTCAACAACACCGTGGTGACGATGACCGATCTGAACGGGGACGTCCTGTGCTGGGCGTCCTCCGGCTCGATCGGGTTCAAGGGCTCGCGCAAGAGCACGCCGTTCGCGGCCCAGCGGGCCGCCGAGAACGCCGCCCAGCAGGCCCAGAAGCTCGGCGTCCGACAGGTCGAGGTCAGAGTCAAGGGGCCAGGCTCCGGCCGCGAGTCGGCCATCCGCGCCCTCCAGGCCGCCGGCCTCGAAATCAAGTCCATCGAGGATGTCACCCCGTTGCCCCACAATGGCTGCCGCCCGCGCAAGAAACGCCGAGTGTGAGCGCCGGTGACAGCGAGAGGAGTTGCTGCCGTTGGGTAGAGAGACCGGTCCAAAGTGCAGGATGTGCCGCCGCGAGGGCATGAAGCTCATGCTCAAGGGGCCCCGGTGCGAGACGGCGAAGTGCGCCTTCAACCGGCGCGACTATCCGCCGGGCATGCACGGGTGGCGCCGCGGCAAGTTCTCCGCCTATGGGATTCAGCTCCGCGAGAAGCAGAAGCTAAAACGCTTCTACGGCATCCTCGAGCGCCAGTTCCGCCACTACTTCGAGCAGGCCGACAGCGAGAAGGGGAACACCGGCGCCAACCTCCTCGTGGCCCTCGAGCGCCGCCTCGACAACGTGCTCCACCAGTTGGGCATGGCCGCGTCGCGCCAACAGGCCCGCCAGATGATCACGCACGGCCACGTCGAGGTGAACGGCCGGCCCATCACGGCCCCCTCGCATCCCGTGGGGCCGGGCGACGTGATCGCGCCGCGGCGCAACGAGGCCACGAGCAAGCTGTTCGGCAAGGCGCGCGAGGCGGCCAAGGGACGCCCCGTGCCGGCCTGGCTCGAACTCACCGAGGAGCCCCTCCAGGGCCGCGTCCTCAACCTCCCGAGCCGCGAACACGTGTCCGCTCCGGTCCGCGAACAGCTCATCGTGGAGTTGTGCTCCAAGTAACCCTTGAGGGCCGCGAGGCCCCGCCCCACAACCCGGCCAAGAAGCCGCCTCGGCGAACGACCCGCCGCCGGCGGCGGGCGCCTGCCGGGAGGAGAACCGAATGCGAATCCGCTGGCGAGGTTTCGAGCTGCCCACCCGCGTGGTGTGCGACCGCGAGACGCTGACCGGCTTCTACGGCAAGTTCATTGCCGAGCCCTTCGAGCGAGGCTTCGGGACGACCGTCGGCAACAGCCTCCGCCGCGTGCTGCTGTCCTCCATCGAGGGCGCCGCCATCACCACCGTGCGCATCGAAGGCGTGCAGCACCAGTACTCCACCATCACCGGCGTCGTCGAGGACGTCACCGACGTCATCCTCAACGTCAAGCAGGTCCGGCTCCGCCTCCACTCCGAGGGCGCCAAGCTCCTGAAGATCGAGCGCCGGACGCGCGGCGAGGTGACGGCCGCCGACATACAGGCCGACCCCGACGTCGAGATCGTCAACCCGGAACTCCACATCGCCACGCTCAACGAGGACGTGCCGTTCCTCGTCGAAATGGCCGCCCGGCGCGGGCGCAGCTACGCCACCGCCGAGGAGAACACCAAGCCCGAGCAGGAGATCGGCGCTGTCCCCGTGGACAGCCTGTTCTCCCCAGTGCGCCGCGTGAGCTACCGGGCCGACAACACGCGCGTCGGCCAGAGGACCAACTACGACCGCCTGACCATCGAGGTGTGGACCGACGGCACGGTGCACCCCGAGACGGCCCTGGTCGAGGCGGCGAGGATCCTGCGCAAGCACCTCGACCCGTTCATCCTCTACTTCGAGATCGGGCGCGAGCTGCCCGCGGAGAAGGAGGACAAGGCGCCCAAGCGCCGCGAGACCCGGCAAATCTCCGATGAGCTGGGCCGCAGGCTCGCCATGACCATCGAGGAACTCGACCTCTCGGTCCGCGCCCAGAACTGCCTGGAGTCCGAGAACATCCAGACCGTGCGCGACCTCATCGTGAAGTCCGAGGCCCAGCTCCTCGCCGTCCGCAACCTCGGCAAGACCTCGTTGCAGGACATCAAGGGCAAGCTCGCCAACCTTGGCCTCTCGCTCGGCATGAGCCTGGACGCTCTGCCTGCCGCCGAGGGCGAACCCGCAAAGGGCGAAAGCTGACCATGAGACACCGAAGAAGCGGAAAACAGCTCAGTCGCACCGACGCCCATCGCAAGGCGATGCTCCGAAACCTCGTGTGCAGCCTCTTCATCGTCGAGCCGGAGGAGGGGATGCCGCGCCGCGTCACCACCACCGTGCCCAAGGCCAAGCAGGCCCGCCGCGTGGCCGACAGGGCCGTGACCCTCGGCAAGAGGGGCACGCTCCACGCGCGGCGCCAGGCCCTCGCCCTCCTGGCCAACAAGGGCGTCGTCAAACACCTCTTCGAGGACGTGGCGCCGCTTTACACCGGCCGCAACGGCGGCTATACTCGTGTCGTGCGCCTCGCCAAGCACCGCATCGGCGACGGGGCGGACCTGTGCTACCTCGAGCTGGTCTCCGAGGCGCCCGCGGCGGGCCGCAAGCCTGCCGAGCCCGTGGCCCCGAAGGTCACTCAGGAGCCAGCCGACAAGCAGCCGGCCGCGCCTGCCGAGGCGGGCCCGGCGCCGGAGGCGCCGAGCAAAGAAAACGCCGGCGGCTAGCCACGCGCCGCCCCTCGGGCGGCGGCGGGCCGCCACAGACACCTGGTTGGGCGATTAGCTCAGTTGGCTAGAGCGCTAGCTCGACAAGCTAGAGGTCACTGGTTCGAATCCAGTATCGCCCACCACGCACGGCCGGCCAGGTGGCGCCTGCCACCGCGCCGGCCATTCCACATGTTGTTCGGACGCTGAGCCATGGCCACTGACGCCGCGCACGAGCACGCAAGCGAGCAGCCCCTGGACGTCCTCCGGCACACGAGCGCCCACATCATGGCCCACGCCGTCCTGCGCCTGTTCCCAGGCACGCGGCTCGACATTGGGCCGGCCATAGCCGAGGGCTTCTACTACGACTTCGGACTGCCGCGCCCCATCGCGGAGGACGACCTGCCGAAGATCGAGGCCGAGATGCGCCGCATCATCGCGGAGGACATCCCCCTCGTCCGCGTCGAAGTCGGCCGCGACGAGGCGCTCCGCCGCATGGAACAGGCCGGGCAGACCTACAAGGCCGAGCGCCTGAAGGAGATGGCCGACGGCACGGTGAGCATCTACGAGCAGGGCGACTTCGCCGACCTGTGCCGCGGCCCACACCTGCCCCGCACCGGCGCCGCGGGCGCCTTCAAGCTCCTCAGCATCGCCGGCGCCTACTGGCGCGGCGACGAACGCAACCCCATGCTCACCCGCATCTACGGCACCGCCTACCCGACCCAGGCGGAACTCGACGAGCATCTCCGCCTCCTCGAGGAAGCCAAGCGCCGCGACCATCGCAAGTTGGGCAAGGACCTCGACCTCTTCAGCCTCCACGACGAAGGCCCAGGCTTCCCCCTCTTCCACCCCAAAGGCATGGTCATCTGGAACGAGCTGATGGCCTTCTGGAGCCAGCTCCACGCCCAGCACGGCTACGTCCAGCTCCGCACCCCCATCCTCCTCCGCAAGGCCTGTTGGGAGCAGTCGGGCCACTGGGACCACTACCGCGACAAGATGTACGCGACCGAGATTGACGGCGAGGCCTACGCGATCAAGCCCATGAACTGCGTCGGGGCCATGCTCTACTACCGCAGCCGCCTCCACAGCTACCGCGAGTTCCCACTCCGCGTCGCCGAGGTCGGCATCGTCCACCGCCACGAGAAGTCGGGCGAGCTTCATGGCCTCCTGCGCGTCCGCCAGTTCACCCAGGACGACGCCCACATCTTCATGGCCCCCGAGCAGATCCGCGACGAGGTGCTCGGCGTGATGAACCTGGTGGACACCGTGTATTCCACCTTCGGACTGCCCTACCACCTCGAACTCTCGACCCGCCCGACCGAGTGCATCGGCAGCGACGAAGCCTGGGAGGCCGCCACGAACGGCCTTCGTGCCGCCCTCGACGCCAAGGGCCTGCCCTACAAGGTCAACGAGGGCGAGGGCGCGTTCTACGGCCCGAAGATCGACTTCCACGTCCGCGACGCCATCGGCCGCACCTGGCAGTGCGCCACGATCCAGCTCGACTTTGCCATGCCGGAGCAGTTCGACCTCACCTACATCGGCCCCGACAACCAGCGGCACCGGCCCGTGATGATCCACCGCGTGGTCTACGGGGCCATCGAGCGCTTCCTCGCCGTGCTCATCGAGCACTACGCCGGCGCCTTCCCCGTGTGGCTGGCCCCCGAGCAGGTGCGCGTGGCCCCCATCACCGAGGCCCAGGCCGCTTACGCGGCCGAGGTGCACCAGGCCCTTGCGGCGGCCGGCATCAGGGCCGCGGTGGACGGGCGTAGCGAGAAGATCGGCCACAAAATCCGCGAGGCCACCCTCGAGAAGGTGCCCTACGTGGCCGTCGTCGGCCGGCGGGAGGCGGAGAACCGCACCGTCGCCGTCCGCAAGCGGGCCGAGGGGGACACCGGGGCGTTGCCGCTGGACGAGTTCGTCGGACAGGTGCGCAGGGAAATCGCACTCAAGACCAGATAGGAGGTGGTGTACCAATTTCCCAGGACGCCAAGCTCAACGAGCAGATTCGCAGCCCCCAGATACGCCTCATCGGCCTCGAGGGGGAGCAACTGGGCATCAAGTCGCTCGGCGAAGCGCTCGCCATCGCGCGCGACGCCGCCGTGGACCTGGTGGAGGTAGCGCCCCAGGCGGTCCCGCCCGTGTGCAAGCTCATGGACTACGGGAAGTTCAAGTACCGCCAGAGGAAGCGCACTCACCAGGCCAAGGCGCATCACCACAGGGTCCACACGAAGGAGATTCGCCTCCACCCGAAGACGGGCGACCACGACTTGGAGGTGAAGGCCCGCCACGCGCGAAAGCTCCTGCTGCTCGGCGACAAGATCCAGGTGAACGTCTTCTTCAAAGGCCGCGAGATGGCGCACCGGGAGCTGGGACGCGAGGTCCTGGCCAAGTTCGCCGCCTTCCTCCAGGACGTCGTGAAGATCGAGCGCGACGCCCAGATCGAGGGCCGGCGGATGACGATGGTGCTCGCGCCGAAGTAGACCCAGCCAAGCTGGCTTTGTCTTCTAGCGTGCCCAACCTGGGTCTTGCCCCTTTGGTTGCGGCGCCGGACCGTGTTACCAGGAGAAAGCCCCATGCCCAAGCAGAAGACCCACAAGGGCCTCAAGGCGCGCGTGCGGGTCACGCGCAACGGGAAGCTCGTGCGCCGCAAGTCCGGCAAGAGCCACTTGATGAGCGCCAAGACCTCGAAGCGGCGCCGCGACCTTCGGCGCCCGATTGGCGTGGACGGCAGAATCGCCAGGACCATCATCCGCGCCCTTTGCGGCGGCTAGAGCCGCCCAGGAGAACCGCCATGCCCAGAGTCACCCTGTCGCCGACGCGTCGTCGGCGGCACAAGCGCATCCTCAAGGCCGCCAGCGGCTACTGGGGCGCGCGGTCCAGGCTCTACCGCTTTGCCAAGCAAGCGGTCACCAGGTCGCTCGCCTACGCCTACCGCGACAGGCGCGACCGCAAGCGCGAGTTCCGCGCCCTCTGGATCGTCCGCGTCAATGCCGCGTGCCGCCAGCGCGGCCTGGCCTACAACCGCTTCATCAACGGCCTCGCCAAGGCCGGCGTCGCGCTCAATCGCAAGATGCTGTCCGAGATCGCCATCGCCGACGCCCCCGGCTTCGACCGCCTGGTCGCCCTGGCCCGCGGCGGCAGTTAGCAGCCTTCTTCCGAGGGCAGGCCCGTGCAGGACGCGGCGCGACAGGCACGCGATGAGGCGTTGGCCCGCATCGGGCGGGCGCAGACGCTGGACGAACTCGAGCAGGCGCGCAGCGCCTGCCTCGGGCGCAGCGGCGCGCTCAAGGCCCTCATGCAGCGGCTCGCCAGCCTGCCGCCGGACGAGCGCCGAGCCGCCGGCCAGCTCATCAACGAGGCCAAGTCCGCCGTCGAGGAGGCCCTCGCCGCCCGCCGCGAGGCCATCGGGGCAGGGCAGGCGCGGGCCGCCAGGTCCACCCTCGACATCAGCATTCCCGGCGAGTGCCGCCTCATCGGCCACGAGCACCCGCTGCGCCAGGCCGAGGCCGAACTCCGCGAGGTCTTCGCACGCCTCGGCTTCGAAGCCGTCGAGGGGCCTGAAGTCGAGCTGGCCTACTACAACTTCGAAGCCCTCAACATCCCCGCCGAGCACCCCTCGCACGACAGCTTCGACACCTTCTACGTCGAGGGCGACGTCCTGCTCCGCTCCCACACCTCGCCCGTCCAGATTCGCGTCATGGAGCAGCGGCGGCCCCCCATCCGCGTCGTCGTGCCCGGCCGGGTCTTCCGCCCCGACACGCCCGACGCCACCCACTCGCCCGTCTTCCACCAGATCGAGGGGCTGGTGGTCGGCGAGGACGTGACGTTCGCGGACCTCAAGGCCGTCCTGGCGATGGCCATGCGCGAGCTGTTCGGCCCGGACACGCAGACCCGCTTCCGCCCCTCCTTCTTCCCCTTCACGGAGCCGAGCGCGGAGGTGGACGTCTGTTGCGAGATCGGCGGGCAGCGCCGCTGGCTCGAACTACTCGGCGCCGGCATGGTCCACCCCAAGGTCTTCGAGGCCGTGGGCTACGACCCCGAGCGCTACACCGGCTTCGCCTTCGGCATGGGCATTGACCGCGTGGCCATGCTCAAGTACGGCATCACACGCCGCGCCCCTTTACTGGGATGGTGACGGGGCTGGCACCGTGGGCGGCGGGTCCGGCACGTGGGACACCACGCTCCAACGCTGGTGTACCACGCCTGCCGGCAACACGTATCAGGCGTGGGTGAACGGCATACCCCCCGACGATGCTTGCTTCACTGTCGCGGCCGGCACGGTCAGCGTCGGGGCGCCCGTGAGCGTTCACAACATGCAGTTCGACGTGACCGGCTACCTGCTTTCGGGCGCCAGCGCGATCACGCTGGGGGGCGCCACGCCGACGATCAACGTGGCGACGGGGACGGCCACGATCGCGGCGCCACTCGCCGGCTCGGCCGGGCTGGTGAAGGCAGGCGCCGGCACGCTCGTCGTCTCGACCGCCGGCCTCGGCGTCACTGGCGGCCTGACCCTCGGCGGGGGCACGCCGCCTCTCGCGTCTACACGGGCAGCAAGGCGGGCACCATCCTCGCCCTGACGGAGGCCACGGGCCTCAACGTCGGGGTCCTGGGCTCGACCGTGAACTGGACGGCCTGGGGGGCGAAGTTCGATGGCAACGCAGCAGATCACTTTGTAACCGCCCTCAGCGGGCAGTTCACCCCCGCAGTCGGCGGCAGCTACAGCTTCCACTGGAACAACGACGACGCCGGCCTGATGTACGTTGACCTGAACAACGATGGCGTGTTCGCCGCCGGCGAGCGGGTGGCGGCCTACGGCTGGAACGTGAGCGGCAGCGTGGCCCTGACGGGGGGCACGACGTACAACGTCATCTACATGGCGCAGGAGTACGGCGGCTCGGCTGGCGTCTGGTGGGCCTTCACGCCGCCCGGCGGCTCCGAGCAGCTCGTGGACCCCAGCGCCGTGAACCAGGCAGGGCTTTGGAAGTTCCTTGGGGCGGGGCCGGTCAGCCTCGGGTCCACCCCGGTCGCTGCGACGGCCAACTCGACGCTGAGGGCCACTACGGACACGACGGCCACGTTCGGGGCTCTCACCATCAGCGACGGCGTGACACTGACGACGGACGGCGGGCCGACGGCCTTCGCCAGCATCGCCCCCACGGGCGGCGCGGCGGGGCGGACAGTGACGCTCGCCAACGGGAATGCAGTCACGGCGCCGAGCTACAGCGACGGCGGCACGGCCACCACCTTCATCAAGGCGGGTGTCAGCACCCTGTCACTCTTATCCATCTCGACCGTGGCGGGCTCGACGTTCCGCGTCAATGCCGGCGTGCTCGAGGTGACGGGGGACAACCCGCTGGGCGCCGCCTCCCTCACCCTCGGCGGCGGCACCTTCCGCGCGCTTGCGGCCCCAGCAGCCACTGCGAGCGGCGCGGAGGGCCTGACCGCCCTCTACTACAACTTCGGCGGCAGCCCAGGCCCCACCTCGGCCCAGTTCGCCAGCGACCAGCTCTACCAGCCCGCGCGCGTCGTCAGCCGCGTGGACGCCCGGCCCTACATTCCCTGGGACACCACGAGCAGCCCGTATGGCGTCGCCCCCGCGGCCACGTACCCGGTCACGCCGGTGCCAGGCTTCGGCACGGCTGGGGGCAACGACGGCGTGCTCTGGAGGGGGCAGCTCAACATCACGACGGCCGGGGCCTACACCTTCTGGAGCGGCAGCCAGGATGCCGGCCAGTTGTGGATTAACGGCGCGTCGGTCGTCGCTTCGAACGCCAGCGAGGCGAGCGCCTCGGTCAATCTGGCCGAGGGCTGGCACGTCTTCGTCTACAAGTTCACCAACGCCAGCGGCGCCGGCGGCGGCGTGGTGAGCTACTCGGGCGCCGACACGGGGGGCTCCAAGGCCATAGTGGGCACGCTCCCCGGCACCCTCAGCGCCTCGATGCCCGTCCTCAACGTCGGCACCAATGTCACCGTCGCCGCCAACTCGACGATTGACGTGGCCTCGGACAGCGTTTTCGGCAACCTCTCGATCGGCGGCTACACCCTCACGACCACCAGCGCAGGCATCAGCTCCATCACCTTCGACGGTGCGGGCAACAACACGCTGACGGGCAACGCCACCCTCACCGCCTCCACCGCCGAGATGATCTTCGCCGACCCCATCGCCGAGTCCGGCGGCTCGCGCACGCTGGCCATCAACGGCGTCTACCGCACTACGTTCCAGGGCAGCAACACCTACACGGGCACCACAACGGTCTCAAATGGCCAGCTCGTGCTCGATGCGGACGGCGGGGACGCCATCTACGGCAACCTGACCATCAACGCCAACCTCGGCGCCTACGTCCGCAACGTCGTGCTCGCTCAGTCCGACCAAATCCGCGACACGGCCACCGTGACCCTCCAGAACACGGGCGTGCTGGACCTCGGGGCGAACAACGAGACGATTGCCCGGCTCGACCTGACCGGGGCGCTCGCCCAGGCGATCGGCACGGGCACGCTCACCGTGACCAACCTCGGCGGGTCCACGATCAGCAGCGGCGCGGTCCTCGCCAACCTGGCCGGCAGCGGCGGGCTGACGAAGGGCACCACGGGCACCGTCGTCCTCGCCGGCGACAACTCCTACACCGGCACCACCACCGTGAGCGCGGGCGTCCTCAACATCCGCCACGACAACGGTCTGGGCGCTGACGGCGGGGCCAACACCACCACCGTGGCCTCGGGCGCGCAGCTCCAGCTTCAGGGCAACATCACCACACCCGAGCAGATCGGGATCGTGGGCACCGGGCCCGACGGCACCGGCGCACTCCGCAACATCAGCGGCACCAACACACTGGAAGCCACCCTCACCCTCACGGGCAACGCCACCGTCCAATCGGACGCCGGCAACCTGGTCTTCGGGGACCCCAACTCCATCGTCTCCGGCACGGGCGCGAACCTCACCATCCAGGGCATGGGCGACGTCACGCTCGCGGGCGCCATCGCCCTCAGCGGCGGCGCAGTCACCAAGAGCGGCTCAGGCGCGGTCATCTTCGACTACGATGTCCTGGGCGCTATCCCTGCCGCGGGCTGGACCTGGAACGGGGGCGTCCTCGGCTTCGACGGCACGCAGACCCTCGGCGCCGTGGCCATCGGCACCACCGCCCCCGCAGCCGCCACGACCTGGCGGTTCGACTCCGACCCGGGCGGTGGCACGAGCGTCACCATCCCCACGGGCACCACGCTTCAGGCGGGCTATGCCGCCGACCAGACCTTCCTCAGCCGCATCACGGGCGGGTCAGCCGGCACCCTGGCCCTCAAGGTGGACAGCTCGAACCCGCTCGACTTCACCAACCACCCGAGCCTGAGCCTCGGCTCGGGGAGCCTGATCACCTACTCCGGCGTCCTCACGCCGGGCGCCTCGGGCTACATCCTGGGCGGCGGAGGCGGCGCGGGCGGCGTCGGGCCGTCCGAACTCACCGTCACCACCCCCCTCAGCGGCGGCAACGCCCTCACCATCAACGGAACCGTCTCCCTCATCGGCGAGAACTCCGCCTCCGGCCCCGTCACCGTCAACGCCGGCGGCGTCCTCCGCGTGGTCAACAACGACGACCTGGGTCCCGCGATCAACGTCGTGACCCTCAACGGCGGCACACTCCAGTTGATCACCACGACAGGCGCCGCCACTGCCGAGTACCTCCAGCTCGGCAACCCGCTCGTGGACGGCGGCGGCAACCCCATTGGCAGCGTGCAGGGCCGCCAGATCGCCGTCGGCGCGGCCGGCGGCACCATTGACGTACCGGCCCTCTCCAGCGGCAACAGCGGCGCCGCCATCACAGGCGTCAACGCCCTCACGGACACCGGCACCCTCACCAAGACGGGCCTCGGCTACCTCTTCGTCGTGGAGCCGCAGAGCTTCGCGGGCAACCTGGCCATCGCGCCCAACGGCGGCTATGTGGATGTCCGCTCCCAGGGCACGCTGTCCAACGTCACGAGCGTCACCATCGGCCAGTCCGCCTACCTCAACGTGGACAACAACAGCCAGCTCTGGTGGCGGCAGTACCCCGGCGGCGGCAACACGAACAACCCGCCGGGCGCCTTCCCGAACGCCAACCGGCTGAGCGACGCGGCTGCTGTCCTCCTTGAAGGCGGTCGCCTCCAGTACCTCGCCCGCAACGTTGCTCTGGGCGTCGGCACGAGCACGGAGACGTTCGGCGCCACCACGCTCGGCGTCGGCCAGTCGGAAATCCGCGCCGAGCGCGCGGGCGGCGGTGGAGCTGACATGATCCTCTCCAACCTGATCCGCGCCTATGGCGGCGGCACCGTCCGCTTCACCGCCGGCGGCACCATCGGCCAGCAAGGCGATCACGGGCGCATCCTCCTCACGCAGTTGAATGGTGCTGCGCCCGCCGCCAACCAGTTCCTCGGCGGCTGGGCAGTGGTCAACACGGGGGACTTCGCCGTCTACGGCAACGCCACCGTTGGCGGGGTGGCCGGGCAGACGACGGGCGTGGGCTACTACGGCCAGCCGAACCTGCCCGCCTACACCACCCTGACGGGCGCGGCCGCCCCAGGCGGCGGCGGATGGGCCTCGGGCAACATCGGCAACGCGGCCGCTGACAACACCCTGGGCACGCCCGGCGCCGCCCAGAACTTCGTCGTCGGCGCGCTCCGCCTCGCCGGCGGCGCCACCCGCCAAATCCTCTTCGCCAACACCACCAACCTCAATACCCTCTACGTCGAGAGCGGCGGCATCCTCTCCGACAACAGCAACAACGCCCGCAACATCGGCAACCAGACGGTCGGCAGCCAGCTCACCGCCGGACCCGTCGGCGGCGCTGGCACCTACGAACTCTTCCTCCACAATAACCAGAACACAATGACCATTTACTCCAATATCATCAACAACCCGGGCGGCGGCACCGTCCGCCTCGTCAAGGACCTCGATGGCCAGGTGAACCTCAACCCGACGGTCGTGATCTCCTCGGCCACCGTGAATGGCAACGCGACCGTCACGCTGACCGCCGGCAGCACGGGCGAACTCAAGGTCGGCATGCCCGTCAGCGGCACAGGCATCCCCGTCGGCGCAACAGTCCAGAGCATCACCGACGCAACGCACTACGTCCTCTCGGCCAATGCCACGGCCAACGGCACCAGCAACCTGACCTACTACTACCTGAACACCTACTCGGGCGGCACGCTCATCGAGCGCGGCGGCACGACCGCACTCGAGGCCGTCACGCTGAGTTCACTCGGCTCCGGCCCCGTCACGGTCAAGAACGCCCGCCTCACTCTCGACGTGGCCGGCACGACCAGCGGCACAGGCGCCTTCGGCGGCTTCCGCGCCACCGACCAGGCTGAGATCTACCTGAACAACAACAATTGGGGCCAGGGCGGCGGGAACATCCTGAACACCGTCAACGCCGGCGACCGCTTCGTCATCGAGGCCGGCAGCACCATCATCGGCCCCAACGCCCGCAACGCCAACCAGGGCCTCAACGCCCTCACCCGCGTCTACACGGCCCCGGCCAACGCCGGCGAAATCCAGCTCCTCCCCGGCGCTATCGTGGGACACCAGAACTTCGCAAACAGCGCGCTCAATGCCGTGGACGTCCACACGATCAAGAACCTGGGCACCAACGCCGACCTCTACCTCGGCCTGAGCGCCAATGCAGGCGCCGGCGAGTACCAGAGCGTCACCGTCGGCGCGGGCACCCCCTGGGTGGGCATCAGCACCGACCGCACGACCAACCGCTACTGGCAGACGGGCACGATCTACGCCAACAGCGACTTCTACCTCCAGGGCCTCATCCGCGACAACGCCATGGCCGTCCTTCAGCTCGGCAACGCCAACAGCCCCGGCTCCTACGGCATCGTGAACAACGCAGGCCGCGCAATCAATGCCTACATCGTCGGCCAGGTCGCGATGGACGAGGACACGCCCGTCTGGATGCCCGACGACCTCACCTTCGTCGTCACCCCCGGCGCTGTCCTGTATCCCAACCGCAGCAACTCCTTCGGCTCCGGCTCCTCCTTCGCCAGCGTCCTCGTCCAGGCCGGCGGCACCCTCAATCCCGGCAACTTCGTCAGCATCGGCTACGCCGCCAACCAGCCCTACAACGTCCAGTACCCCGTCCCAGGCCCCCTCAACGGCAGCCTGGTCACTGTCGAGGCCGGCGGCCGCCTCCTCGTCAACCAGGCATCTGGAATCGGCTCGGGGCAGGCCGGCAACATCACGGTCGAGAAGGACGGCATCCTGGAGCTTGCGAACATCAATGCCTTCTTCGGCATGGACCCCACGACGCACCTGGCCAACCCCAGCCAGTTCGTCTTCCAGCCCGGCGCAGTCGTCCGCCTCAACGCCGACAACGTGGTGGGCGTGGGCACGGTCGCCTCCGCCGCGCCCGGCGGCGAGGGCATCGTCTACGAGGTCTTCAACGGCAACCGCACCCTCACCAACCAGATCAACCCCTTCATCGTCAACCCCACCCTCGGCACCTCCCTCTATGCCCCCGAGACCGTCCGCATCGCCGCCGGCGGCATGATCGTCAACGACTCGAGCGACCGCACGCTCAGCGAGGGCCGCGGCCACATCGTCCTCGGCGACGGCGCCACCCTCGCCGCCACCACCCAGACGCGTCTCGACATCATAGAGGACCTCCGCGTCGAGGCCGGCGCCACCATCAACATCGGCTCGGCCAACTGGGTCCTCGGCCAGCCCCGACTCGGAGCCGTCCGCCTCGGCGGCAACTACAGCAACACGGCCGGCGCCAACGCCACCTTCCGCGTGCTCGACGGCGCCGAACTGTGGCTCGAAGGCACCAGCGTCTTCCCCGACAACGCGGGCATTGACCTCCCAGCCGCCCCCACATACTACCCGCCCAGCGGCACCCTCCCGCCCACCGCTGCCCTCAACTATCCGGGCAATGGCAGCGTCCTGTTCCTCGCCACGAACAACGAGGTGGTTGGGCCTCTGACCGGCAGCGGCTCTGTCATCGCCAACGCCGGCAACTACCTGGTCGCCGGCTGGGCCGCCACCAGCGACTTCACCTTCAACGGCGTCTTCAAGAACTACAATGCCCAGAACCCCGGCCTCGTCAAGGTCGGGTCCACCACCATGACCCTCACCAACACCAGCGACACCACGGCCGAACTCCAGGTCCTTCAGGGCGGCCTGCGCCTCAACAGCGCCCTCCCCGTCGGCTTCGGGACCACGTTCCGCGTCGGCGAGACCGGCACCCTCATCCTCGACAACAGTGTCACCCCCCTCAACAACCGCCTCGGCGGCGCGACGAAGATCGTGTATGGCCAGGGCGGCACCATCAACCTCATCGGGAACGACAGCGTGGCCGTCACCGAAACCATCGGCACCCTGCGCAACGACGGCTCCCCCACCGGCACGCTCTCCTACCTCAACGTCGCCGCCGGCGCCGCCACCACCACGTTCGCCATCACCACCCTCGACGCCCCCACCGGCAACGGACGCCAGACCACCTGGGTCTTCCGCACACCCGCCATGGCCAACCTGCCGGGCACCTACAGCACCACCAACGTCTACACGCCGAACCCAGGCAACCTCGCTAACGGCCTCATCACGGCCACCACGGCCAACCTCCTCGGCGGCGGCACCGCGGCCGGCCTCTGGGGCTCCCCGCTCGTCCCCACGCGGCCCGACATCCTGGGCGATGCCGACCCCGCCGGCGGCGGCGACGGCTTCGTCACCCAGGAGGCCACCGCCAGCGGCTTCCGCCTCCTCGCCGCCTCCGAATACTCCCCCTGGGCGCAGGCCACCGTCAGCGCCAACCTCAACGTCAGGCTGGCCGGCGCATCCACCGTCTTCGGCGACACCCGCACGGCCACCCTCACCATGGCCCCGGGCAGCTCGCTCGACATCGCCGGCACCCTGCCCTTCAGCGCCACCCCCTCGCGCCTCTACCTCAACGTCGCGGGCGTCCTCGTCCAGCCAGGCGGCGCCGCCACCATCAGCGGAGCGGGCACCTACCTCCAGACGCCCGACAACCAGTCCCTCTACCTCCACGCCCAGGGCGACCTGGACATTGACGCCATCGCCTACTCGCCCACCTGCATTGTCAAGACTGGCGCCGGCACCCTCACCTTCGGTCCCGGCGCCGCCGCCGCCTGGCGCGGCAGCCTCGTCATCTCCGAGGGCACGGTCGCCCTCGAAGCCAACAACTCCTTCATCGTCACCCGCGGCCAGAACGCCTTCACCGGCCAGAACATCTACGGCAGCGGCGGCACGCTCGACCTCGGCGGCAACAACCAGCAGATCAACGCTCTCAACAGCGCCAACTGGCTCCCCTACGGCGACGCCGCCGGCACGACCATCACCACGAGCGCCCTTGCCCCCGCCACCCTCATCGTCCAGGGCGGCGGCTCCTTCTCCGGCCAGCTCACCGGCGCCATCGCCCTCGACAAGGTCGGCAACAACACCCTCCTCCTCACCGGCAACGCCCCTTACACCGGCGCCACCACCGTCCGAGGCGGCACCCTTCAGCTCCGCGACGAAGCCCGCATCGCCAACACCTCGCAGCTCGACATCGCCTACGCCACGCTTCTCCTCGACAACGGCTACCTCGCCGGCTACAGCAACCGCGTCAACCCCGCCGCCACCGTCAACATGCGCGGCGGCATCATTGACCTCCGCGGCCAGGCCGCCGCCTTCATCCAGGAGAACCTCGACGCCGTCAACCTCCTCCAGGGCGAGAACCGCTTCTACAGCTACCCAGGCGGCGGAGGCGCCAACGAAGTCGTCATCACCGACCTCAACCGCGCCGCGGGCAGCGCCGCCTTCGTCTCCTTCCACCAGAACTCGGGCTTCGTCGGCACCCCAGGCAACGACACCACGGCCACCCGCTACCTCATCACCAACCTCAACGGCGCCGCCCCCGTCGTCACCAACAACATCCTCCCCGCCTGGATGATCTGGAACGCCGACCACTTCGCCACCTACCTGCCCGCCACGGGCATCAGCTACCTCGGCAATCTCAACGACGGCTACGCCAACTACGAGTCCACCAACCTCTCCACCGCCACCGCCACGCAGAACGTCAACGACGGCACTGCCCGCACCATCGCCGCGAGCATGGCCGCCAACGCCATCCGCTTCAACGGCGACATCACGCACACCATCAACGCCGGCGTCACCCTCACCGTCACCTCCGGCGGCATCATGAGCAACCGCGGCGGCGCCCACGGCTTCGGCGGAGCCACGGGCCTGCTTACCTCCGCCACCAGCGAACTCGACATCTTCACCAACCAGGGCACGATGGCTATCGCCTCGCGGATCACGGGCAGCATTGACCTCGTGAAGGGCGGCGGCGGCACCCTTTCCCTCACAGGCGCCAACAATTACACCGGCACCACCTACGTGGACGCCGGCACCCTCAGCCTCGGCGCCGCTGGCACCCTCCCCGGCAACCTCGTCATCCACAACGCCACCGTCACCAACGCCATCGCCGGCGGCATCAACCCCGCCTCGAACGTCACCCTCCACGCCAACGCCGTCCTGAACATGCGCGATGCGGATAACACCACGGAGACGCTCGCCTCCCTCACCTTGATCAACAACGGCGGAGGTGGGGGCAACAACACCCCCATCGTCACGCGCGCTGCCGCCCGAGCCACCTCGTTCCTCACCCTAACCTCTCCCACCGCCATCACCGCCTCCACCGACAACCCCTATGCCACGCCCACCATCAGCGTCAGCATCGGCACCGTCAACTTCACCCCATCCTCCGGCACCACGTCCACCATCAGCGTCACCGGCCCCAGCGCCGTGGACCCCCTCGGCCTGATCTTCAACGCCAGCGTCGGCGCCATCCCCTCGGGCGGCCTCGTCAAGGCCGGCTCCGGCATGCTCGCCCTCGGCGGCGCCGGCACCACCCAGTTCGGCAACCCCGGCTCGCCAACCAATGTGCTCGACATCCAGGAAGGCATCGTCCGCATTGACAACACCAACGTCCTCAACACCCGCTTCGCCGTCACCACGGTCCAGGACGGTGCCGCGCTCCTCGGCCGCAGCGTCACCATCCTCGGCGGCATCACGCTCAACACGGGGAGCACCCTGGGCGCCACCGAGGGCAACCTCACCCTCGGCGCTCAGACGACCAACCCGGCCAACCTCACGACCCTCAACGTCGCCGGCAACTCGACCCTCTACGTCGCCGACTACTTCCTGCAAAGCTCCCAGGGCCAGACCGTCACCCTCAATGCCAAGCTGACCGGCAGCGGCAACCTCAACGTCATCGGCCCGCAGCTCTCCACCGCCACCGGCACCCTCCAGCTCGGCAACAACATCACGGGCGGCGCCTCGGGGGCCAACACCTACTCCGGCATCATCACTCTCAACACCAACACCATCCTCCTCGCCCAGGCCACCGCCACCGCTCTCACGGGCAACGAACTCGGCGGCGCCGCGATCAACCTGGCCGGCGGCGAACTCCGCCTGCGCGACAACAATGCCGTCAACTACGCCAACAACGTCACCCTCTCCGCCACCTCGACGATCAACGTGGACCGCGTGAGCGCCAACTCCGGCAACACCATCACCCTCGGCGCCCTCACCATTTCCGGCGGCGAGCAGGTCCTCAACGTCACGAGCGGCAACTCCTACGCCCTCGCCTTCGCCAGCGTGGCCGGCAGCGGCACCGTGATCAAGGCGGGCACCACACCGCTTACCATCAGCTCCCTCGACGGCTCCTTCACCGGCGGCATCGGCATCGCCGGCGCCGCAGGCCAGGCCATCCAGCCCCTCTTCATCACCTCCCTCACCACCGGCGCCCTCATCTGCCCGAATAACGCGCCGAACTTCACCGTGAACGGCCTGTTCCACGTGGCTGCTGCCACGTCCCTCACCGCCAGCGACACCCTCACCGTCGGCGGCAGCTACCAGGTCGCCAACGGCACGGGCGGCGTCACCACCGGCAGCCTCACCGGCGCGCTCCTCGTCCCCAACACGGCCAACGTCTCCGCCGGCACCCTCCTCAACAACGGCATCATCGGCTCCTCGGGCGGCGCCACCACCCTCACGGTCTCCGAACTCCAGGGCACGGGCTTCTACCAGACCTATGGCCAGGCCCTCACCCTCGCCGGCTCCGGCAACACGCCCGTCGTCGTCAACGACTCGGCGGCCCCCAGCACCCTCAAGACGGCCGGCAACAACGTTATCACCCTCAACCCGGCCAGCGGCGGCACCATCTCTGGCGGCGTCCAGCTCCAAAGCGGCACCCTCGTCCTCGCCCCCACGGCCGCCGCCACCGACCCCTTCAGCAACAGCACCATCTCCGTCTACGCCTACCCCGTCCAGACCGTGGGTGCCGACGGCATCCCCGTCAACGTTCCCACCCCGGTCCTCCAGTTCGCCGGCGGCACCGGCCTCGCCCACGGCGGCGACATTGTCAACAGCGGCCTCCTTCAGGTCACGGCCGGCACCTCCGTCACCGTCGCCGGCCCCATCGCCGGCACCCCTGTCTCCTACGTGCCCGGCCTCCTTGAGGGCAGGCTCTCCGGCACCGGCTCGCTCGACACCTCGGCCACCCGCGTCGCCAACTCCGGCAACTTCGGCGTCCAACTCGAACCCCGCGGCGGCCAGATGAACGTCGTCACCCAGAACGCCATCACCGGCTGGACCGACAACGACCTGTGGATCTACACGGGCCAGTTCTACGACGCCGACGGCCGCTTCTCCTTCGCCGAGAACATTGACGACCGCGCCTCCGTCTGGATTGACGGCGTCCACGTGCTCTACAACGGCAACGACCGCATCACGAGCACGGCCATGGTCGCCGGCCAGAGAGGCACGACGATTGACACCGCCGGCGCCGGCACCAACTCGGCCGCGGGGGCCGGCACGCTCGACTTCGGGATGGGACCCAACAGCGACGGCTGGCACACCATCGAAATCCGCTTCAACAACGGCAGCGGCGGCGCAGGCCCCTGGGGCGCGAGCAACGGCTTCAACAACAACTTCGGCTTCGGCCTGAACCCCGACGGCACCCAGGCCCTCGACGGCGCCGTCTACACCCGCCCCATTGACCCCGGCGACGCCAGTCTCTTCCGCACCCCAGTCGGCGGCCCGGGCATCATCCAGGTGGACGCCGGCTCCTCCCTCACCGCCGGCGGCGTCGCCATGACCACCGAACTCCGCCTCGCCGCCGGCGCACCGGGCGGCAGCCTCGTCCTCACGGATGGCGGCTACGCCAGCAGCGCCGACGCCATCACCATCACAGGCGCCTCCGGCTCCGCCGGTCTCGGCCTTGGTGCCGGCGTCACCCTCACCACGGGCAACGTCACCCTCCCCAGCGGCGTCACGCTCGACGCCATCGGGCCGGGCGGCCTCGTCGTCACAGGCAACCTCGGCAGTCTGGGCAGCACGATCAGCATGGCCGGCGACTTCGCCCTCACACTCCGCTCCGACGCCGCGCAGGCATCCAACCCCAACCTCACCGGCGCCGGCAGCCTCACCAAGGAGGGCACCGGCGTCCTCAGCCTCGCGGGCGGCGCCCACACCTACAGCGGCGACACAACCATCACCGCCGGCAGCGTCGTCCTCACCGGCGCAGGAGCCGCCCTGCCCGCGGCCAGCGCCGTCTACGTCGCCGGCGGGGCCACCCTCGACTTCAGCGGTCTCTCGCAGACCATCGGCTCGCTCGGCGACTTCGGCGGCTCGGGCGGAAGCGTCCTCATGGGCGCGGGTTCCCTCACCACCGGCGGCAACAACGCCACGACCACCTTCTCGGGCGTCATCTCCGGCGCCGGCGGCCTCACCAAGAGCGGCTCCGGCGCCATGACCCTCAATGGCAACAACCTCTACCTCGGCCTGACCACCGTGAACGCCGGCGCCCTGGTCATCAACGGCAGCATCCCCGGCTCGGCCACGGTGAACGGCGGCCGCCTCGCGGGCGGCGGCACCATCGGCGGCAGCGTCGTGGTCAACCCAGCAGGCACGGTGTCGGCCGGCGACGTGGTGGGCATCCTCCAGATACTGGGCAGCTACACGCAGGGCGGCACGCTGCTCGCCGAACTCGGCGGCCTCGCCCAGGGCACGGAGTACGACCTCCTGTCCGTGAGCGGCCAGGCCACGCTCCTCCCCGGCGCCATCATTGACGTGGACTTCATCAATGGCTTCAGCATCGGGAGGGCCGACGCCGGCCGCACGTTCGACATCCTGATCGCCAGCGCCGGTATCACCAACCTCGACTTGGGCGGCGTCGTGTTCGACTTCACCGACACCCAGGGCGTCCATTGGTGGGTGGACATCGTGTCGCTCGGCGGCACGGCGGAGGCCATCCGCCTCACCGTCTCGCCCGAGCCGACGAGCCTCCTGCTCCTGGGCATGGGCCTCCTCCCCCTCATCCGCCGCCGCAGGATGCGCAAGGGCAACCGCCCGTAGCATGGTTGCACACAAGCAAGCGCGCGGAAACGCCGGGGCTGCGTGCCGGTGGCGCAGGCATCTTGCCTGCGCAGGCGGAACGCCACAGGCTGGAAGCCTGTGCCACCAGAATTGGACACCTTCCACTGTGGAGCGGTGCTCAGAGCGTCTGAAGGAATGAAGCCGACTCCCTGGGCATCGCGCTCCGCCAGCGGCGCCTCCCTGTAGGCGGGGCGTCTCTGCCCCGCGTGCCGCCCGCGGGCCAGGGACGGCCCGCCTGCAGGCTTCATTCCTTTGGACGGTCTAAGGAACATGCGGCACAGGCAGCCCCGGCTGCGTTCGTCCCCGATTCTCCTCACGACATGGCGACGCCTCCTCGCGCAAGCCACTGTGCGCGGGGAGGCGTCGGGTGGGTGGTGGGCCTGGTAGGAGTTGAACCTACAGGCGCACACTTGCAACACCTTGCCAGCACACGACTTGCGATCTGCCCTTCCGCCGTTGACCACTCAGTTGACCACTGGCGAAACGTCCGGGGGCAGTTCAGGCCCCTCCCGACCTGTCCGGCTCCCGCCTGCCAGTTGACCATCGCGCGGCGCGGTAGAGGGAGACCTACCCACGGGGCCGCCCGTTCCCTACGTGGCGTCCAGGACGCAGCCAGAGGCCAGGGGAGCGACGCTCGACGCCTCGTTTGAGGTTCGGGGTGGAGTAGGCGGTTGCCTGGGCCTTGGTGAACGCCTCAAGCCGGTCGAACAACTCGGTCGGCATCTCCAGGGTGATGCGCACGACGCCGGGGCGAAGCTCCTTGTATCCCATCGGGGTCTCCTTCCAAGTTGGCGGGCGTCCGGGCGCCCGCAAGTCCAGTGGCCGACGTTCAGAATGGCAGGTCCGAGCCTGCCGCGCAAGCGGCGCCCCGGCCGTCGGCTGGCCGGGACGCCACGGGGCCGCGGTCAGGCGTCAAGCTCCATGCGGTGGATGGCCGCCCGAAGGTTGCCCTTGCAGTCGTTGACGAGCTTGACGTAGTAGGAATCCGGCTTGCCGTTGATCCCCTCCCGCTGGGCGATCCACTTGAGGCGCTGAGCGCCAGGGCCGGGGCCGCCGTCGCGTGTGGCGAAGCCTTGCGTGTTGAACCAGACGGGGTAGCAGCGGGACACGAAGGGCGAGTCAATCCCGCCGAACAACTCGTCGTGCCTCGTGTTGGACGTGAAGATGACGGCGCACCTGTGCGGCATCGTCTCCAAGAGGGTCAACCACAGGCTTTGGGCTTGCGGGGCGATCTTGTCCACCTCCTCGACGATGATCACGCGCCAGCCCGACCCGAAGAGGGCCGAATGGGCGAGCGTGTCCTCGACCTCCCGCACGCGATCCGCCGTGCATTTCCCCGAGGGGATGTGCTCGACGTGGCAGTCGTCGGCCCCCAGGGCCTTGCCGACGAGGCGGGCCACGGTGGACTTGCCGACGCCTGCCGGCCCGGTCAGGAGCAGGACGAGCGAGTCGCGGGCCTCGCGGGCCTGCGCGGTCAGGGCGGCGATCTTCTCGACGGCCTTGTCGTTGCCGACGACCTCGGCCCACGTCTGCGGGCGATACCTGTCAGCCAGCATGGCGGGCCTCCTCGACATCGCGGGCCGCGGGTCGCACTCGGCGCCCCAGATGACGCGCTGCTTGAGGTCGGTATCCTTCAGACGATAGTGCCTCTCGCCCGCCGCGGCGAGTCCGAGGCACGCCGTGAGCACGATGACGAGCCGAGCCATGTACACTCCCCAGTGTGACCCTGGCCGAGCGGAAAAGTGTGCCCCCGGGTGCGCTGTCAACTGTGGAAGAGCGGCGACAGGTCGCGCTCAGGAATGTAGCGCGATGCTTGACGGATGATGGCTCGACAAGTCCCTGTGTCCAGCTCCCGGTGTCGTGGGACAGTCAGTGTCTGTCGCTCGCCGTCGGGGCTGGTGCGGCGGAGCTTGGCGTGGCTTCCGGCCTGGGAGACAGCCACAAAGCCGAACCGCCCGAGGATGCGGATGACCTCATCGCCCGAGAGCCGTCGGAGCTTAGGCATACTCCGGTTCCAGCTCCATGGTCAGGACGATCGTGGGGTTCGGCGCCAGCCCCATCTCGGCCAGGTCCTCGCCGTCGAGGTGGAGTTCCACGGCCTCCTTGAGGTTCTGCGTCACCTCGTCGAGCGTCTCGCCCTGAGTGACGACGGAGATTTCGACGCACTCGGCGACGTAGCCCGACTGCTCGCCTGGGCGGACGAGCGCCTTGATGGTGTGCTGGAGATAGGCCATTCGACAATCCCCCGGACGGCCCCTGACCCCACGCCCATTATCGCGCGCCGGGATGGCGCAGTCAACGTCCGTCACGCCTCCTCGACGATCTTCATTCCCGCGGCCTTTGCGAACTCCTCGACCTGGGGACGGAGGTCGCCGTAGAAGGTCACGCGGTGCCAGCCCCAGCCCCAGCCGTTGACGAGTTTTTCAAGGCTGCCCTTCACGTCGCCCGCAAGCTTGGTGCGGCAGGCCTTGTCCTCGTCAATGTTGTCCACCGCCTTGGCCTGGTGGAAGAGGATTTGCTTCGAGCCGCAGTTGACCTCGAGTGTGGTGGTCATGTAGCCGAGGGGCAGGAGGGAGCGGTAGCAGGCGCCCTTGCGGTCCTCGGAGTGGCTGCGGATGTGGGCGGGGTTGGCGGGGCCTTGGGGGCCGAAGACTTTGGTCGGCCCCACGCAGTGGGCGTAGATGACCTGGTTCTTTGACATGTCGATCACGGGGTCGGAGATCATTCCCGGCCGGCCCAGGAGGGTGCTGAAGACGGTCATGGTGAGGGCTGACATGATGTCGGCCTCGCAGCCGCCGACCATCAGGTCGTCGTTGAGCTGTGTGAAGCCGAGGCAGGGGTAGGCCTTCATGTGTCCGCCGTAGAAGCCGCCGAGGCAATTGATGGTGATGCCGCGGGCGTTGCGCTTCTTCATCACGTCGAGCATGGCGAGATACATTGCTCCCGAACGCTGAATCTCGTCGGCCTTCGGTTCGATGATCTTCTCGGCCGCCTTCGTCCACTTGTCGGCCCACTTCGCCGCCTCATCCTGGTTCGCGGCCTCGTAGGCGGCGTGGAGTTCCTTGAAGTCAATGGGCACGACCTTGATGCCGAGCGCGGCCTCGATGGCCTTGCCGATCGCGGGCATGCCCCAGCCGCCGCCGACGGTGAGGAAGGTGGTCTCCTTGAGCTTCCTGAGGCACTCGGCCATGTCAATGGCCTGCACCTTGTCTTCCTTGCAGGCGGCCATGTCGCCCATCGGGGCCGTGTTCTTCTGGCGGGCGGCCTTGGCGGCGGCCAGGAAGTCGTCCACGCTCTTCCCCTGCTTGAGGAGCGCGAAGCAGTTGGCCGAGGCCACCACGTCGTCGAGGCGGGACGACGAGACCCACTCGACGGGCAGCTTGCCGCGCTGCGCGCCGGCGTTCGCGCCCAGGAACTCGCCCGAGCCGCCGTAGAGGTCGTCCACGAACAGCGTGGGCTTCTTCGCCGCGGCGATGGCCTGGGGCGCGCCGGTCCAGAGGCCGAGCATGAAGACCAGGTAGCCGTCAATCCCCTGATCCTTGTCCTTCTCCAGCAGCTCCGCGGCCTGCTTGCGGTTGTTCACATCCACGGGCAGCAGTTCGAGGCTGGGGCAGCCTGGGACGAGCTTGTCGAGGATTTCCTTCTTCCGCTTCTCGAAGTCGTAGCCAATGTTGGGCCAGATGGGGCCGGTAGACGGCACGTAGGTGAAGACGAGGCGCACCTTGGCCTTGCCCGCGGGTGCAGGGGCCTCGGCGCCTCGTGCGCCGACTGCCATCAGCCCCGCCGCCCCCGCCGCGCAGCCGCCGAGGAACGTCCGGCGGCTGAGGGGGCAATTGCCACAACCCGCTCGTTCGAACCTGTTCATTCCTGCCTCCTATCTCACGTGAAAAGGCACATTCGGGTCCAGGCGCCACAGCGCCAACAACCGCTGTCGGCTCCCTACCGGATGGGACCCAGTGGCCCCAGGGGCGGCAACGCCGATAACGCTGGGGACGCCGGTGCGATCACTTGCGGCTTTGGCTTGACCGACTCGCTCTGCGCCAGCAGGACTTCGAGAATCCGCTTCATCTCAGCACAGGAGAGGATGTCCCTCAAGATGCCCTCGAACTCCTCCTCAGAATGTGCATCCCTGACCTGGTCATCCCTGAGATGGTCAAGAACTCGCATTGGGTAAACTGAGACCGGGTGCTGCACCGTCAAGACGACGTAGGTATAGTTGCCCAGTGCGGGCGCAACCAGTTCGAGGGCATGAACGAAGTTCTTCCCCTCCTGGTCGCTGACGACCCGGGCTGTGACCGCGTTCCTCGTCTTGCGCCCCAAGACGGAGGCCTGCTGCCGGAGTATGCCCAACGGCATGCGCAGCTTTGGGGTTCGGATGCTTGGCCAGAAATCCTCTGCCATGGCGTCAACTCCTTTCAGACGTCAAGCTGGAAGACGATCGGAAGATGGTCCGAGAACTCCGAGGCATTCGGTATGCCATTCTTGTTGAGGAGACGCGCATCGGGGTGTGCCGTGAGGATCCTAACGCTCTCGGTCCGGAACTGGCCAAGAAGGTCGGGCCGGACCAACACCTGGTCGAACATGCTCCAGAAGGTCGTGACGTGTTCGGAGGATGCTCGGTAGTAAGTGCCCGGCGCTCCTCGAGTCCCATCATTGAACAGGCCCCACATGGGGTTGAAGAAGAACGGGTACTCCCTGCCTTGCACCCTTCGTGATCCCCTTGAGGCGACCTGGCGGGTCATCGTGGCGTTGAGGCCGGGTCCGGCGACGAGCCCGGCCTCGAAAGGGTTCATGTTGAGGTCGCCGAGGACCACCGTCCTCCTGTGCCCAACAGCTTCCTCGGCTTGATGGATCACCCTGGCGAACTCCACGGCCTCGAAGGGCTGGCTCTCGCTGCGCCACCGGAGCTTGCTCGGAAGATGCGCCGCGGCCATCAGGATCTCCGGCCGCGAGGGCAGTTGCAGGCGTCGGATTGTGAACGTGCTGGCTTCCGTGACTGGCGCAATGTACTCGCTCGAGAAGCGGGCGTAGACTGCGAGCCTATCGCACGCGCTTGGTGTGAATGCGAAGTCCATCCCCACTCCGCGGTTCAGCCCTTCGAGCAGCATTCCGCCGGGCTTGGGGCATTCTGCCAGAACGAGGACATCCACATCGTTAGCCATAGCGAGGGCGGCCACGACGCTCCCAAGCGACTTACCGTTCAAGTTCCAGAACAAGAACGTCAGCATCAGAACACCGCCGAATCTGGTGCCCACTGACCCGTCGCAGCGACGGACCCGCCTGGCAAATCGCCAACTGGCCCCTCGACAAGAGGGTACGGCCACCGCCCGCTTGTGTCAAGCGGCTCCCCTGTGCGGGGGCTTCGTGCAAGCCCTGCTGCCGAGCTATGTCTCCTCGATGACCTTGAAGCCCATGAGGGCGCCGAGGTGCTTGATGTCCTGCATGCGGTCGCCGTAGAAGACGGCGCGGTGGAGGAGGGTCATCGTGCCGCCCTTGAGGACGCCGGCGCCCCAGTTGTGGAACATCGAGCGGGCGTCCTTCACCTCGGTGGTGAACTGCGTGCGGCAGCCGAGGTTGCTGTGGGTGACCTCGATGATCTTGCCCGTGGAGATGAGCATGGTGTCGTTGTTGATGAGCTTGGCGCACGTGACCATCTGGCCGATGCGGTTCTCAACCTCGAGGGCGACGCCGCCCTGGCTGTCGGTCTGGCTGCGGATGCTGAAGGGCATCCGCTTGCCGGCCGGGCCGTCGAGCTTCGTGGCCGACGTGCAATGGAAGTGGATGAGCGCGTTCTTCGCCGTGTCGAACACGGGGTCGGTGATGAAGCCAGGTACGCCGAAGGCGTAGGCGAAGATGAGCATGGTGAGGGTCGAGTCCATGTCGCCCTCGCAGGCGCCGACGAGCCCCTCGTCGTTGAGCTTGCTGAAGGTCAGGCAGCCGCGCGGGTTGCCCATGCAGTGCGAGCTGGTGATGGCCCGCACCCGCTCCTTGGCCATCATGGCCTTGGTCGCCAGGTACATGCGGGCCGACTCGATGACCTCGGGCTTCTTCGGCTCGACCAGGGCCACGGCGGGCTTGAGCCAGTACTCCTCGGCCTCGGCCTCGGCGGCCTTGAGGTCAATGGCCTTCATCGCCTCCTGCATCTGCTCCCACTTCAGCGGGATGGCTTCGGCGCCGAGGCGCTCCTTCACCTGCTTGGGATCGCAGGCGGGGCCTGTGCCCTGCGGGCCGCCGAGCATGAAGATGCGGGTCTGGCGCATCCAGGCAGGGACGCGCAGGAGGCCGACCATGCGGTCCAGCTCGCCCCAGTCGCTCGACGGCAGGAGGACGACCTTCTTGCCCGCCTTGGCGAGTGCGGGGAAGTACATCCAGCCGTGGCCGCTGAAGGGCTGGGAGAAGACGGCCGCGGGCACGCCCGTGTCGAGGAGCTTGCTGAGGACCGGCGCGTCGCCGCCGTGGCCCGACAGGTGGAAGAGCAGGGCGCCGTCGGCGCCCTTCATCTTCCCTGCCACCTCGTCAACCTTCGCTGGCGGGATGAGGTCGCCGCCGACGAACTCGACGCCGCCCAGCTTCTTCGCCACGCCGTCGAGGTACTGGTTGAACTTCTCGATCTCATCGGTCGGGCGCGACAGGTAGTGCCCGCCGGTCCTCCCCGCAAAGACCTTGTAGATTTTCACGGTCGGCAGCTTGGGCGGCCAGTCCTCCCCCTCGGCGGCCGCGGCCAGGCCGCGCCATGCCCCAGCCGCCAGCGTCCCCGCCGCGGCGGACGCGGCCAGGAACTCCCTGCGATTCACCACCTTGCGCATGGTTCCTTCCTTTCGAGCCAGGGTTCCGAACGGAGGCCGGCCACAACGCGCCACTCACAGCGCCGACTATAGCCCTCTGACAAGCGGTTGTCAACTGCCAGGGGCGGTGAGAAACTGCTTCACTCGCGCGACCGATGGCGGGCAGCCGGGGAGGTGGGGGCGGCCGGCGGCGTGCTCGGCGGCGCAGCGGCCGATGAGCAAGGCGTCGGCCTCGGCGGGCGGCTGGTTGCCGAGCGTGATGAGGGACGAGGGGAGGGGGGCGCCCGCCTGCTTGTTCTCGCGGAGTGCGCGGATGACGTTGAGCTTGCACGCGCTGCACGCGCTCGCCATCTGGAGGCGCAGGCCCGGCAGCTCGCGCATCATGGCCTCGTACGGGCGCTCGAAGCGACGGCGAATGCGGGCCACGTCCTCGCCGACGACCCGGATGCTTGCGGGGTCGAGGAGGCCCTCCTCGATGGCGTACTTGAGGGTCCGCGCCTCCTCGATCTCGACGCCCATCGCCGAGGCGGCCACGGCGTCCACCGACGGCGTGTGGCGGCTGGCGAAGGCGTGGCCGAAGCTCGCCGGCCGGCCCGCCTGCGGCCCGATGCCCTCCATGCCCAGGGTGCCGTCCACAATCGTCAGGTCGGGCTTGAGCAGGCGGTTGAGGGCGACGACGGCGCGGTTGATCTCCACGTCGTTGTGGAACGCTCGCTTGTCCTCCGGGCGGATGCAGCCCTTGAGGTTCTTCATCCCCAGTGTTACCAGGCAGTCTATGTGCGTCTTCATCACGGCCACGTTGATGAGCCTGTCGCACTCGAAGACGAACTGGCTGATGCCGATTTCGGGCGGGAGGTGGGGCGAGGCGTTGGGGAACAGGCGATAGCCGTGGCTCGGCATGGCCGCCCACTCGGCCCCCGCCTTCTCGACGGCCTCGGCCATGCCGGTCTCGATGAACACCTGCTCGGGCCTGGGCGTGCCGTAGTAGGGGCCGTCGGCGACGACGATGCGCGCTGCGCCCTTCGCCCTCGCCCACTCAATCAGCGCGACGACCAGCGCGGGACTCGTCGTCCCCGCCGTCGTCCAATGCTGCGCCGCATGCAGGTTGGGCTTGATCAGCACGAAGTCGCCCTGCTTGACGACATCCTCGGCTTCCGTCAGCGCGAGGAGCCGCGGCAGGATCGCGCGGCAATCTCCGTCGCTCTTGACGATCGCGACTGTGTTCACTTTGCCAGCGCTTTCTCCAGCCATTCGCCGAAGCTCCATCGCGGCCTATAGCCGAGCAGCCGCTCGGCCTTGGCGACACTGTACCAGAGCCGAATCTTCTTCGGAAGCTGGATGCCGCGCTCTTCCAGGAGCTTCGCCATCGGAAAGTAGCGGAGGATCACTGGCCTTGCGTCCGCCAGCAGGGCAGGGGCGTCCGCACTCGTGAAGGGCACTTTGGCTGTGACGATGATCGCCTCGTTCTTCAGGTCGCTTCTCAAGGCGAGCAGGTGCGCCATTGCTATGTCGGAGACGTGGAGCCACTGGGTCAAGAGCGACAGCCCCCAGGCGGGGTCGGCCTCGTCGTGGGGGATGAAGGTGCCGGGCCGGAGGGCGACGTAGGGCATGCCGTGGCGATGGCGCATCATCTCGCACCACTGCTCGCCCACGTGCTTGGACACGCAGTAGATGTCCTCGACCGGGCGGCAGGGGCGCGATTCGTCGAAGGGCAGCTCCTCGGGCCGCTCGTAGCGATAGCCCATCGCCGCGATGCTGCTGGTGTAGATGGCACGCTTCACCCCAGCGTCGGCCGCGGCCTGGAGGATGTTGTGCGTGCCCTTGATATTGCAGTCCACGTACTGCTGCGCCGTGTACTTCTTCCAGGGGTGAATCGCGGCGATGTGCATCACCTCGTCCACGCCCTGGCAGAGCCCCTTCGTCTCGTCCCAGTTGGCGAGGTCGGCCTGGACGAACTCGTGGCGTGTCTCCACCGGAGCCACATCGGTGAGCCGAAGCTGCACTCCTGGCTCCTGCTCCAGGAGCGACACCACAGCCTTGCCCAACACTCCCGCTGCGCCGGTCACAAGGACCGTCTTCACTCGCTGGCTCCTCTTGACGGCTAACCTCCCGCGGGTTTGGAACCCGCGGGAGGTTGTGCGTGGATGAGCGGCGCAAGGAGGTCGCGCAGGCCCGCCTGGACGCTCTCGATGCTCAGCGACGCATCGAGGGACTCGACGCGCTCGCCGGCCGCGCGGGCGTGGGCGATGGCGGTCAGGTAGTTGGCGCGGACGCGCTCCAGGAGGGCGACCTTCTCGTAGCGCTCGGCAACGCTGCCCTGCCGCTGTTTGCGCTCCAGGCCGACGGCGGGGTCAATGTCGAGGAACACTGTGAGGTCGGGGCGGCGGAACCGGGAGTTGAGGGACTCAACCCAGGCCATTCTGACGCCGAGGCTCTGGTAGGCGACGGAACTGAGGTAGTGTCGGTCGCTGACGACGATGCGGCCGGCGTCGAGGGCGGGGAGGACGACGGCGGCCATGTGGTCGGCGCGATCGGCGGCGAAGAGGAAGGCCATCGTCGTCTCGTCGGCCTCGGGGAGAGCCCCCTGGAGAACCTGGCGGATGAGTGCGCCGACGGGGCGCTTCGTCGGCTCGGCGGTGAGGACGGCCTCGCGGCCGAGGGAACGCAGCCAATCGGCCAGGACGCGGGCCTGGGTGGTCGTGCCTGAGCCGTCTATGCCTTCGAGGACGAGGAAGAGGCCGGTGGGCATTGGTTCCTCTCTTCGCCCCCACCGAGCTTGTCTCGGTGGAGCGAAGGATTGGGCGCTACCAGCGGGCCAGCCCCTCACCCCCTCGCCCCTCTCCCAGAGGGGGAGAGGGGGAAGGGGGGTGGGGGGGGCGCTCGCCCTAGCTGTCAATCCTCGGCTCCACCGACGCAAGGTCGGTGGGGGCCGGAGCCCTCGTGGCCGCGCGTCAGATCTCAAGGCCGCCGTGTTTCTGGATGTGGGCGACGAGGCCGCCCTCTTCCAGGATGTTCTGCATGACGGAGGGCAGGGGGATGAAACTCAGGGTGACGCCTTTAGTGAGGTCGCGGACCTCGCCCGCGGCGAGGTCGAGTTCAAGCTCGTCCCCCTCGGCGATCTGGTCGGTGTCGCACTGGATGAGGGGGAGGCCGATGTTGATGCCGTTGCGGAAGAAGATACGGGCGAAGCTCTTGGCGAGGACGGCCCCGACGCCCGCCAGCTTGATGATGGTGGGGGCGTGCTCGCGGCTGGAGCCCTGGCCGAAGTTGCTGCCGGCCACAACGAAGTCGCCCTTCGCCACCTTGCCGGCGAAGTCGGGGCGCGCGTCCTCGAGCACGTGCTTGGCCAGCTCGGGGAGGTTCGACCTCAGGTGAAACAGCCGCCCCGGGGCGATGTGGTCGGTGCTGATGCCGTCGCCGAACTTCCAGGCTCTTCCTTTGAGTGATGCCATTGCGCCTCCAAGCGAGAGGATGAATGGATGATTGGATGGGTGGATGAATGTCAGAGAAGAGAACCCCCTGATCCATTTTTGCATTCATTCATCCATTCGTCCACCCATCCATCCATCCCCTTTGGTTTACAGGTACTTCCTCGGGTCAGCAATCCTGCCCTCAAGCGCCGTCGCCGCGGCCACCGCGGGCGAGGCGAGGTAGATGAGGGCCTTGGGGTTGCCCATGCGGCCCTCGAAGTTGCGGTTCTGGGTCGAGAGGCAGGCCTCGCCGTCGCCAGGGATGCCGTCGTGGACGCCCACGCAGGCGCCGCAGCCGGGGGCGGTGATGGTGGCGCCGGCGTCCACCAGCGTGGCCATCGTGCCGTCGCCGATGGCCTCGCGGAGTATCTGGCGCGAGCCGGGGGTGACGAGGAGCCGCACGCCGGGCGCGACCCTGCGGCCCTTGAGGATGCCGGCTGCGATGTGGAAGTCCACGAGCCGACCGTTGGTGCAGGTGCCGATGAGGACCTGCTGGATCGGCACGTCGGCCAGCTCGCCGATGGTCTTCGTGTTGTCGGGCTGATGGGGGCAAGCGATGGTCGGCTCGAGGCTCGTCACGTCGAACTCAAGGGTCCGCTCGTAATGGGCGCCGGGGTCGGCGGCGAGGGGGCGGTATCGGTCGCCGCGGCCGCGAGCATCGAGAAACTTGCGGGTCGTGTCGTCGGAGGGGAAGATGCCGGCCTTGGCGCCGCACTCGACCACGATGTTGGCGATGGTCAGGCGGTCCTCCATCGTCATCGCGGCGACGGTTGGCCCGGTGAACTCCAGGCTCTTGTAGTTGGCGCCCTCGGCGCCGATGGTGCCGATGAGGTGGAGCATGAAGTCCTTGGCGTAGACCCCCTTGGGGAAGCTGCCTTTGACGAGCACCTTCCACGTCTCGGGCACGCGGAGCCAGGTCTTGGCGAAGGCGAAGGCCACGGCGACGTCGGTGGAGCCCATTCCCGTGGTGAAGGCGCCGAGGGCGCCGCCCGTGCACGAGTGGGAGTCCGCCCCCACGGCCAGCTCGCCCGGGCAGATGTAGTTCTCGGTCGCCAGCACGTGGCACACGCCGGTGCCGGCCTCGGAGAGGAGGGCGCCGGTCTTGGCGGCGAACTGGCGGAGGGTGATGTGGTCGTTCGACAGCTCGCGGCGCGGGCTGGGCGCCGCGTGGTCAATGAACAGGATGCAGCGCTCGGGCCGTGGCAGCTTCTCGATGCCGAACTTCTCGACCTGCCGCACCGCGAGCGGCCCGGTGCCGTCCTGCACGTAGGCCCAGTCCACTTTCGCCACGACGAACTCGCCGGGCGCCACGTCGTGCCCGGCGTGCTCGCCGATGATCTTCTGCGTCATCGTCTTCGCCATGCAACGCTCTCCAGAGAGGGATGAACAGGCCGCATGCTACCGATCCGGGCCGCGCGCGTCAAGTGGGGGTCGCGACCACGTGGGACGTGTGGGCCCCGTGGGACTTGTGGGACCTGTGAGATGCCCTGGGCTCTTCGGGCTAGCGGGGCACGCGCACCCCACCGGTCCCACTGGTCCCGCCTGTCCCACTTGTCCCACCTGCCGCACCCGCTCGCCTCAGCGTCAGCAGCGTGACCTCGGGCGGGCACAGGAAGCGGATGGGGACGTAGAGGGTGCCGATGCCGCGGCTCACGTGCATCTGGGTGCCGCCCTCGGTGAAGTGTCCCTCGATGTAGCGGCGGGTCGTGGCCGACTTGAGGAGGAGCGTGGCGTGGAAGGGCAGCCAGATTTGCCCCCCGTGCGTGTCGCCCGCGAGGACGAGTGGAATGCCCTCGGCCTTCGCCGGCACGATGAAGTCGGGCGCGTGGGCGAGGAGAATGCGGAAGGCGTCGCCGCGGGCTATGGCGTCGCAGACGCGTGGGCCGGGGCGGCCGTCGGGCAGGAGGCCGAAGGGGGCGCTGCGGCGCGCCACGTCGCCCGTCCAGGCCGCCTCATCAATTTCGTGCTCGCCGCGCACGCCGTCGTTGGGCCGCACCGTGGCCATGCCCAGAAGCGCGAGGCGCTGGCCCTGCCACTCGATGAGCACGGAACTGCGGAGCAGGCAGGTGAACTGGCTGCGTTCGGCGAGGCCGAGGTAGAACTCGGGGGAATCGTGGTTGCCCGGGATGGCGAGCATCCCCCAGGGATAGTGCAGCCCGTCGAACGTGTGGTCGAGGCTGGCGAGGACCCGCTCGTTGTCGGTCGTCACGTGGGCCTTGAAGTCGCCGGTCAGCACGAGCAGGTCGGCGGGGGTCCGCTCCAGGATGCGTCGCAGCCGCCGCTCGACCAGCCCGAAGCGGTTGGTGTGCAGGTCGCTCAGGTGGAGGATGCGGAAGCCGTCGAAGGCGGGCGGCAAGCCGTCGAAGACGAGTTCCCGCTCGACCAGGGCGAGCTGCGTCGCCTCCCAGCAGCCGTAGCCGCAGAAGGCGGCAGCGAGGACGGCGACCGCAATCGCCGTGATGGCCAGCCGCCGCCGTTTCTTCAGCCAGCGCATGACTGCTCCCGAAGGGGAGGAATGGATGGGTGGATGGGTGGATGAGTGGATGAATGTCAGGCAATCATCCACTCATCCATTCCTCCACTCATCCTCTCTTGAATCTGAGCCAGCGAAGGCCCTCAGGAAAGGGGGCAGGCGGCCTTGAGGAGGCCGAGGAGGCGTTCGAGCTGCTCGCGGCTCACCTCGCCCATCAGGCCGATCTGGATCCAGTTGCGCTTCGCCAGGTAGCCGCTGCGATAGCTCAGGAGGAAGCCCGCGCGCTCCAACTCCTCCCCCACGTCGAGCGAGCGGATGCTCGGCGGCAGCGCGAGACCGATGACGGCGGGCGAGGCGCGCTCGTCGGCCGCGACGATGCGGAAGCCCATCTTCCGCAGCTCGGGCCGCAGCCACGCCGCAAGCGCGGCGATCCGCTCGTACGGCCGCTCCTGCACCGCCTGGCTCACCGCCGACTGGAGGGCGTAGAGGAGGTTCGACGAGTGGGTGAACGGCACGCCGTGGTTGGCCGCGTAGAGCCCGAGGTCGAGGTAGCGTGGGAGCGGCCGCCCCGGCGTCTCGGCCGGCCGCACCTCGTGGTTGTGGAACACCAGCGCCAGGCCAGGGAGCGCCCCCAGCCCCTTCCCGCTCACGCCCGAGGCCAGGTGCACGCCCGCCAGGTCCAGCGGCACCGTGCCCAGCGAGCTGATGCAGTCCGCGCACAGCTTGATCCCCCGCCGCTCGCACGCATCCCTCCACGCCGCTAGGTCGTTGAGCACGCCGGTCGAGGTCTCGCAGTGGGTGCCCCAAAGCCAGCCCACGTTGCCCGCGTGGTCGAGCGCCGCCTCGATGGCCGCGGGGTCGAACGCCTGGCCCCACTCCGCCGCGTGGACGTCGAACGCGAGGCCGAGGCGCCGCGCGTGGTCCACCAGCCGCTCCCCGAACTCCCCGTTCACCAGCACCAGGCCCTTCGCGTCCGCGAGCGAGAGCTGGGCGCCAATCACGTCGTTCGCCAGCGTGCCCGAGCCGACCATGATCTGGACGTGTCGCGCCCCCGTCAGGCTGCACAGCAGCCGCTGCGTGTGCGCCACGTCGCTCACGAACCGCTCGCCGCGATGCGACACCGGCGCCGCCGCATAGGCCCGCCGCACCGCGTGCGACACGCCCACCGGCCCAGGGAGCAGCAACGCCTGGCCCTCACGCACCGCGGGGTCCTCCACCGCGCGGGCCAGGGCCTCCGGCTTGCTGTCCCACGTCTCCACCGTCAGATACATCGGCTGGTAGGGGGCCTCGGCCGTGCCCACCTGCGGCCCGAAGGGCACGAAGCCCAGGTGGCGATAAAGCCGCTGCTGCCGCACCGCGCCCGAGATGATCGCCAGGTCGTGTCCCAGCGCCCGGCACGTGTGCACCAGCACGTTCAGCAGCCCCTGGAGCACCCGCCCCGTCCGATACGCCTTCTCCACCGCCAGCAGCCGCACCTCGCACACGGTCCGCCCCGGCGGCAGATACGAGTCCAGGTTCGGCAGCTTCGTGTCGAGCGAGAACGGCCGCTTCGCCCGGAACGCCACCATTCCTGCCACCCGCCCCTCGCTCAGGCAGATGACGTAGGTGTTCTCCGCGTGGAACTTGTCCACCAGCCGCCCCGACTCGTCTGGGGGGTGCTGCGGAATCTCCTCCACGAACGTCGCATAGTTGAGCCGGTGAATCTCCTCGAACTCCCACGGCTCGGTCGCGATCTTGAACTCGAGCGCCTGCTCGCCCATACGCCTCACCTTCAGGCGTGAACCCGCTTCGCGCGCGGCCACGGCGGCCCGCTGCATCCACCCCATGAGGATAGGGATACTGCCCCTCCCTGTCAAGCGCCGCTTCCCGCTGCGCTCTGTGTGGCACAGGCATCTTGCCTGTGCCGCCAATCCCCGCAGCAACGCCTCAATACGCCACCTTGATCCCGTCCAGCTCCTCCTTCGTGATCTCCTTCCACCGCTTCAGCGTCCAGTTGCCCACCCACGCCTTGAACACCGCCAGATTCTTCGCGATCTCCGCGTCCGTCTTGCCCAGGTGCTTGTTCATGTTGCCGGGCTTCCCATCCTTCGCGTTCTTCCCGTCGTCGAGCCTTCGCATCAGCGCCCCGGTGTCGGGCCACGCCGCGTAGGCCACCAGATGGCTGTACGTGTCCATCCGCATCCCCTTCATGTCCGCCATCCACTTCTCCTTCGCCTCCTTGAAGTCGCCCAACTCGGGCGCCGAATCGGCCCCGTGGCACATCGCGCACCTCGCCTCGAACAGCGGCTTGATGTGCTTGCGATACGTCGTCGCCTCCTCGGCCGAGGCCACGCCAACCCACAGAGCGGCCCCACACGCCGCCGCCCACAAAATCGCCATCCTCACCGTCCTGCTCCTTTCTCGTGTCAGGCCACACCCTGGCCGGGCGCCGCCCGCCCGGGGCTTCCGGGGGGCGGCGCCTGCCGACTCCTGCTCGGGCTACTCCACGTCCTTGGCCTTGGGCACCGGGACCTTCAGCTTCGGGAGGGGCATCGGGAACGGCGAGTCGCTCTTCTCGAACCCCTCGGGCACCTCGAACAGCTCGGGCACCTGCGGCCCCAGCTTGATCTCGCGGTACTCCGTGATCATGCCCATCGTCTCCGAGCGGATCGGGATGCCCAGCTTCTCGGACAGCCACATCGTCGCCGTCATCGGCAGCTTGGCCCCAGGCGGCTGGAACGTGATGCGGATCTTCTTGCACGCGTAGCCCTGGACATCTTCCGTGCCCAGTTCCTCCTTCTTGGTCGTCCCCGGCAGCTCGGCGGTCACGCCAATCATCGCCTGCTTCGGGTCCAGCGCCCGTTCCGTGTACTTCTTCGTCTGCGTGAACAGCGTCCAGGTCACCATCTTGTCCCGCCGCACGATGGTGGTCATCCCGCCCATCGTCGTCATCTCCATCCGGGTCTTCTCGCCCGACATGTAGAACTTCATCGTCTGGAAGACCTCGTCCCCCTTCAGCATCACCATGTTGGCCGACAGGTCGGGCGCCTTGATGGCCGCCCCGAAGCCAGAGGCTGCCGCCAACACCACCGCGACCAGCGTCCCAAGCGCCACTCCTCGTCTCACGTCCTGCCTCCTGCCCCCCCAGTCCTCTCTCCCTGGCAATCAACGCTAAGGGCGTCCAAGGGTGCAGTAACGGATTTGCGCGGCTGGGCACACCCTATTGAGCCGAGCGGTTCTGCGGTCGGTTCAATAAGGGCTCGGCTTGGCCGCGCCTTGGCCCGCGGCGCCGAGAACAAACCAAACCCAGGCAGGCTGGGTTTGGTTTCTAGTGTGCCCAGCCGCGCAAATCCGTTACTGCACCCGACCTGTGCGACGGGTCCTCCGCTCCGTTGCGGCGGAGTCACTGCGGCGGGTTGAGGACGTAGGAGGGGACGATGCGGGCGGGGCGATAGGCGAGCTTGGCGCGGGCGAGGTTGGGAAGCTCGGAGTCGGTGCCGACGTTGAGGAACGGGTAGCTGCTGGCCCCGCGGCAGAAGCGGTGGAAGGTCCAGGCGGCGAGGCCAGGGTGGCTCAGGTCGGCCACCTCGATGAAGTCGGCGAAGGTGCGCCCATCGGCGAGTGGAAGCGGGGCCGTTCTTGCATTCATCCACCCATCCATCCATCCATTCATCCCCTCTGGCTCCACCTCAACCACGTAGCCCCGCAGGCCGAGTTCCTCTGCCTCGCGGAGGGTGCGGAGGTGGAGGAAGGCGGTGGCTTCGAGCTGGCCGCGGTAGAAGGGGTCGGGGTGGGCGGCGGCGCGCTCGCGCTGCCAGCGGCGGAGGAGGGCGACGCAGGCAGGGAAGTCGGTGGGGGCGTAGGGCCGCCAGACGGCTCTGGGGCAGAGCTTCTCGAAGCGGCGGATGTCGTGGCGGCGGCCATCGAAGTGGCGGCCGCGGAGTTCGATGAGGGAGGCGGTGTCGCAGATGTACTCCTGGGCGCGGTGGCCGACTTGCCAGCGCTCGGCGGCGAAGGCGGGCAGCAGCTCCTCGTCCACCTCCTGGGCGCGTGCCCCGCCGCGGGGGCCGTTGATGGCGGCCATGACTTCGGCGGCGGCACGGAGGGCCTTTGGCAGGTCGCCTCGGCCGAGCGGCGGGGCGAGGAGGAAGCTCGCGCCATCCGATTCGGCGAAGACGAGG
The DNA here is from genome assembly GCA_041320515.1 of Planctomycetota bacterium. Taxonomy (GTDB): domain Bacteria; phylum Planctomycetota; class PUPC01; order DSUN01; family DSUN01; genus DSUN01. The sequence goes on from JBGLNR010000001.1 coordinate 223,699, forward strand.
AGACAGTCGGCCTCGACGCGCCAGTAGAGGTGGAAGAGGTCCGCCCAGAGATGCCTCCTGCTCGTTGGCGAGAATCACAAGGTCGCCGGCGATGATGGGCGAGACGCCTGTGCCGTGGTTGCCGACCCAGGGGCCGAGGGCGCGGCGCCAGGCATCCTTCCCCTCGTTGTCGAGGGCCAGGAGCGCCACCTCGTCAGGGGTTGAGAGCGAGATGACCACGCCATCGGCGTCGGCGGCGGGGCTGGCGGAGGCGTAGGCGTTGTCGCCGTGCTGGCGGAAGGGTTTCCCCACGAACTCGCGCTGCCACAGGGTCTTGCCCGTGGCCGCGTCGAGGCACAGGAGCATCCGCGTGGCGGCCTTGGGGTCGCAGCAGGTAACGAAGAGGCGGCTGCCCCACACGACGGGCGAGGAGTGGCCCATGCCCGGCAGCTTCACCTTCCAGGCGTAGTCCTGGTCGGTCCAAGTGGCGGGGATGCCCTTCGCGTCGCTGATCCCCGTGCCATTCGGCCCGCGGAAGCGGGGCCAGTGCGCTTCCCCCGCTTCCGCCCCGAGGGCGACGCAGAGCACGAAAGCAGAGACTGCCGGCAGGAGCCGTCTCACGAGATGTCAGCCGACCTGGGTGGTCAGGAAGATCGGGAGGGTCATCTGCTCGATCTGGTCGAGACGCTCCTCGATCTCGTCCACGTGGCGGTCCTCGTCCTTCAGGATGCCGTCGAGCAGGTCCTTGGTCGCATTGTCGCGGACCTCGGTGCAGAGGGCGATGGCCTCGTTGTAGGCCTTGATGGCGCCCATCTCGGCCCCCTTGTCGTTGGCCAGCATCTTGGGCACCTGGGCGCCGATGTGCATCTTGCGCAGCTCGCTGACGATGGGCGTGCCTTCGAGGAACAGGATGCGCCCGATCAGCTTCTCCGCGTGCTTCATCTCGTCAATCGCGCGCTTCTGGAAGTGCCCGCCGAGCTTCCCGTAGCCCCAGCTCTCGGCCATCTCGGCGTGGACCATGTACTGGCTGATCGCCGTCAGCTCGTCCGCCAACAGCGTGTTCAGCCACTCGAGCACCCGTTCGCTGCCCTTCATCGCGTTCTCCTTGCAAGTGCCAGGGAACCTGCCCAGTTCCTGTTCCTTGCATTCTACCGACATGCCCGCTGCGAGTCAACGCTAGAACTTGTAGTCCTTCGCCGCCTGGCGGAGCCAGTCGGCCGCGTCGGTGGCCTTGAGAATCTCGCCCATCCGCTTCGCGGCGTCGGAGGCGGGGGCCTTTTGGATGGCCTGACGCACCAAGCGCCAAGCGACGGGCCCGAGCTGGGCAAGCTCCTTCGCCGCGGCGTCGCGCTTCCCAGGGTCGCCATCGCCCAACTGCGCGATGAGCCGCTCGGCCTGCTGCGTCAGCTCAGGCTCGATGGCGAACTGCGGGTGAAGGGCGATGCCGACGCGGACGAGCTTCTTCGGCGCAGGCTTGGTCTCGAGCGGCAGCATCCGGTCGTACTCGGCCTGCGGCAGGAGATAGAAGGCGGTGACGCCTGGGGCGCCGAGGAAGCCCTGGTCCCATATCTTCAGGATGGCCGCTGCCTCGGCCTCGAACAGCCCGGCCGCGACAAGAGCCTTCTTCACTGCTTCCCGCGCCGTCGTCACGGCGTCCGGCGCCGAGAGCGCGGTGAGGGACACCTGCCGCTCCGCGCCCAGGGCAATCGACTCAACCACGTGGGCGAAGGCCATCGTGCGGGACCTGGCCGTCCGGCGGTCCACCACGAACAGGTCGCGGATGGGGAACTCGCCCGCGTTCCTCACCGTCACCGAGTCCTTCGCCGCCGCCACGCACCGCAGGCCGTTCGGGGCAGGGACGAGGCCGTCGTAGTAGATGAACCGCTCGGTCTCGGTCTGTGTGGAGGCCCATGGCCTGCCACGCTGGACCTTGCTGCCCGCGACGGAGACGAGGCTGGCCCCCTTCAGCCGCGCTTCGAGGAGCCAGGAGCCGGCGGGCAGATCGAACTCCTTTGCCGGCTGCGGCGCCCGCTGGTCTCCGAAGGGGCCAGCGGGGATGTACACCCTCTCGCCCAGCCACGCCGACCACTGGAGGGAGCGGAAGACCGGCGTCTCGCCCCCCTTCGGCATCCTGCCGCCCCCCTGGTCCACGGGGTTCGCGCAGCAAGGCCACCAGGCCACGGGCGCCCCGTCGGCGAAGGTCACCTTCAGGTCCACCTTCAGCGTGGGGCGGGTGCAGTAGAAATGGATGAGCGGCTTGTCCCACGCCGCGGGCTCCCACTTGAGCCGCACACTGGGGAACTGGCGGTAGAAGAAGTCGGGCAGCGACGCCCACTCCGCCTTGCGGTTCGCGTTGGCGTACTTGAGGTCGTTGAAGACCGTGAACACGCCCCACTCGTGGACGGCGAACTCGTCGTCGCGCAGCTCGCGGACCGCGAGCGTGGCCGTGTTGGACACCAGGGTGCCCGCCCACGTCCTCTCCAGCTTCCCGTCGGGAATGGTCTCGTAGACCTTCTCGCGCTGGCCGTTCACGATGCGTTCGCCGATCACCACCTGTTTCGGCAGCTTCACGCCGGCGAAGGTGTAGGTGAGACGGTATGGGCCGGGCGCCCCAAAGCTGCTCTGCATCGCGCGGGACTTCGGGTCGTACGTGGCGAACCGCGCCCCGAGGTCGGGGAACTCGACCCGCTTCACCTCGCCCGGCCCGAGGGGCTGGAGGCTCTTGGGCATCGGCGTTGTCTCGCCCCAACTGCTCAGCTTCAGCGCCTTGCCATCGGGGCCGGCGATGTCCAGCTTCGCGTGCTTCGGGAACTGGATGTCGAAGATCGAGACCACGTAGCGTGTCTCCTTCGACACATTCCTGATCTCGACCGAGACGGGGACGGCCTCGCCGACGCAGGTCTCCGCCGGCACCACGAGCCGACACGTCAGGCCGTCCACGGCCTGGCCCCAGGGGGCTTCGGAACGGGGCGGAGGGCCGCTCCCCTTCGGCTCGGCCTCGGGCGGCGGGAAGCCGACGGGCTTCTGCTTCGTGAGCCGCGCCACGAGGACGCCGAGGTGCGCAGCCAGCCGCCAGAGCTCCGGCCTCTTGCGGGCATCGCCCTCCCAGATCTTCGCGGTCTGGACCCTCCCGTCCTCCTTCAGCGAGAGCGTCCACTGCACTTCGTCGGGCACGCCCGGCCGGGCGGAACTGGCGAGCTGGGCGATGTTGGCCCTCGCGATGAGCGCCCAGACGGCTCCGACCTCGTCGTCCTTCAGTTGGAAGGGGCCGTAGTCTCTTACCTTGCCGCGGATGTCGTGGGCGATGGAGAGCTTGCCATCGTTGGCGACGTTCACATTCCATGCCCCAAGCCCTTCGAAGTGGTATGCCCCGCCTGTCGAGAACTCCAAGACGGCTCCTTTGGGGGTCGGCGCGCTCCGCTCGGCGGCTGCAAGCCCGGTGGGCAGCGACATCATCCCGATCAGAATGCTGACAGCGGCGCTTTTCATGGCTCTCCTCTTCCGGCCCGAGCGTACCATCATGATATCACCCCCCGCCAATGGCCGCAAGGCCGTTGGCGCGGGCGATGGCGGCGAGCTGGTCCTCGGCGAAGCCGCCCGCTCGCAGGCGGCCGAGGGTGGCGCGGGCGCGGGCAAGGTTGTCGCTGCCGCTGCCGTCGGTGCCGAGGACGATGCGTCGCAGGCCGAGCGAGGGATACTCGACGACGAGCCTGAGGAGCGACACGTCGAGGGAACCCGACGTGGTGAGGTCGAAGAAGAAGTTGGGGAAGCCGCAGGCGATGTCGAATGCCTCCCACTGCCAGGGGGTGCCGAAATGCCCGATGATGAGCCGCAGGCGCGGGCACGCCAGCCCGATGTCTTCGAGGCAAAGCGGGCGGGCGTACTTGGAGCGGAGCTGTGGGTGAGGGGCCACGCGGCCCATGTGGATGAGGACAGGCACGCCGAGGGCCTCGGCGGCCTGAAACGTCGGCAGCACGCGCGGCTCGTCGGGATACCAGCCGATGGGCGGATAGAGCTTCACGCCCCGCATGCCCCGCTCGCGCGCCCAGTGCTCCACCTGGCGCGGCGCGTCGGGCTCGCGGGGGTCCACGTAGCAGAAGGGCACGATCTTCGGGCTGGCGAGCGCCTCGACGAACGCGGCAAGCTGCTCGTTCGTGGTGCTGAACGTGGTCATGTAGGGGTAGGCAGGCGAATAGTCGAGCTTGAGGTCAAGGGCGCAGGCCACGACCTTCGCCAGATCGGGCGAGTCCACGAGGCGGCGGAAGCCATCGGCTGACCTGGGGTCCGAAGCCACGTAGTGGGCGTGAACGTCCACGATGGGCGACGGGAAGCTGGCCTCGCTCATGGTCTTACTCCTGCATCCATGTTGCCTGGAGAACCCTCGCGGAGTATACTCTACGTGAACGTGGCGGTTCCGTGCAACCTTGTTGGAGTGGCTGCGATGAAGTGGATGGGCGTGCTGGCGGGCGTGCTGGTGCTCGTGGGTGTTGGCTTCGCGGGCGAAGAGGAGGGCTGGATCAGCCTCTTCGACGGCAAGAGCCTGGACGGCTGGAAGGCGAGCGAGAAGACCGAGTCGTTCAGCGTCCGCGACGGCATGATCTGCGTCGAGAGCGGCCGCAGCCACCTCTACTACGACGGCGACGTGCAGAAGCACGTCTTCAAGAACTTCGAGCTGAAGCTCGACGTGATGACCAAGGCAGGCGGCAACTCGGGCGTCTACTTCCACACCGAGTTCCAGCCGACCAACTGGCCCGGCAAGGGCTTCGAATGCCAGGTGAACCAGACCCACCCCGACCCCAAGAAGACGGGGAGCCTCTACAACATCAAGAACGTGATGAACACCTCGCCAGTGAAGGACGACGAGTGGTGGACATATCACATCACGGTCAAGGGGATGGAAGTGGTCATCAAGGTCAACGACAAGGTGGCCACGGAGTACACCTTCCCCGACGACGCGAAGCGCAAGCCCACGAGCGGCACCTTCTGCCTCCAGGCCCACGACCCGAAGAGCAAGGTCTACTACAAGAACATCCGCGTCAAGCCGCTGCCGGACTGACGATTCGCCTACAGCTTCTCCCAAGCCGCCTTCTCCACCCCCGCCTGGCGCAGAATCTTCGCCAGGAGCCCCATGCCAATGTCCCCTTGGTGTGGGTTGGGGATGTAGAGGGTGGTGTCGCCCTTGGCCATGAACTGGTGCCTGCCGCCCGAGTAGGGGCCGTCGAACCCCAACTGCCGGAGATGGCGGATGAGGTCCCTCCTCTTGACCGGCCCGAAGGGGGGCATCAGGCCACGTCCTTGATCGCCAGCTCGATGCCGTCAATCACGGGCAGGGGGAGGTTCTTGTGGACGCGGAAGAGGACCCATTCCTCAAGCACCTCGCGCAACTGCTCGCGGCAGTCCTCAAGCGTGTCCGCATTGGCGTAGGCCCCCTGGCACTCGGGGACCTCGCCGTAGTAGGTGCCATCATCCGGCAGAATCTCATACCTTGCGTGGCGAAGAGCAGCCTGAACGTACTCGAGCAGCATCGCCGACACCCCCGTGTTTGCTTATCTCCGGCATTCATTATACTCTGTTGGCCGGGCATTTCAACAGGCTTCGGCAGGACACGCGGGGTCCCTCGTACGGGGCGTCCCGTCCCCTACCTCGGTCGTTAGGAACTTGGCCATGGCCGAGCCGCGGGTGGATGTGGTGTGCGAGGGGGGGCCGCGGGAGATGGGCGTCGCCCAGGGAGCGGCGCTGCGAGAGCGCATCCAGAAGGCCCGAGAGGCACTGCGGGAGCTGGACGCCGTTCGCAAGCAGCGGCCCTGGTGGATGCCGTGGGCCGCGTTCCTGGCGCTGGCGGAGCGGAAAGCCGAGGGGTTGCTGAGCGATGCGCTCGCCCGGCACTCGCCCGAGATGGCGCAACGCCTCGCCGGCATCGCCGAAGGGGCTGGGCTCTCCCCCGCGGCGCTCTGCCTTCTCAACGCGGCGGAGGTCCTGCTGTCATCCGTGGAGGACGTGACGGCGGCGCCGGCAGCGATGGCGTGCTCGACCGTTGCCGTGCGGGGAAGCTGCTCGGCCACGGGCGAGCCGGTCATCGCCCACAACTTCGACTACCTGCCCGCCGTGCAGCCCTTCTACGTCCTGCGCGACAGCCGCCCGAGCGGCGGCCTGCGCTCGCTGGACTTCACGGTTGCCCCGCTGTGCGGCGCGATGGACGGGATGAACGAGCGGGGCCTTTGTCTCGCGCTGAACTATGCGTTCCCCGTAGACAGCGGCCCGGCGGGCCTGCCCAACTCGATGGTGATTGCGGAGGCGCTTGCCCGCTGCGGCACGGTGGCCGAGGCGGTGGACTGGATTGTGTCGCGTCCCCGCTGGGGCGGGGGCCTGGTGATGCTGGCCGACGCCGGCGGCGACCTCGCCTCGGTCGAGCTGTCGAACGCGCGGAGCGCCGTCCGCCGCCCCGCCGAGGGCGAGGACGTGCTGTTCCACGCGAACCAGTTCGCCACCCCCTCGATGCGCGAGGTGGAGGCGCCGCGCGATGCCGTGTTCACGGAGAAGGCGCCCGAAGCCCTGGTCGGCCGCCGCCTGCACGAGTCGTCGGAGAAGCGCACGGCGCGCCTCGCCGAGCTGCTGGGGTCACATCTTCAGGGGTCACATCTTCATTTCGCACATGGCGGCCATGTGCCAAATGAAGATGTGACCCCTGCCGGGCCGCTCGGCCCCGACGGCCTCGCCCGGCTTCTGGCCGACCACGGCCCCGCCGGCACGCCGGACGCCACGACGCTGTGCGTGCACAGCGACTACTGGCGGACGACCGCCTGCCTCCAATGGTTCCCGCGCTCCCGCCGCCTCCGCGCGAGCTACAGCACGGCCTGCGCCGCCGCCTTCCGCGAGTTCGCCTAGTGACAGGCAGGGCGAGGTTCTTGTGGACTCGGAATGGGACCCATCCCTCCACGACTTCCCGCAACTGCTCGCGACACTCCACACCCCGTCGCACACCGCGGGCCGGGCGTCTCGATGGCCCATGACTGCGTTCCCGGGATGGGGGTTGTAGTGGAGGAAGGCGGGGGTGTGGCGCCAACCCAACAAGGCCGCCGCCGAGGCATTCCACCCCAGCAAGCGGCCTCATGCAGGCATGGTGCAGCGTGGCCCTCCGCCCCTCCTCTGGCCACGGATCACGGATTGCGGATTCCCGCGCGGCGAGACTTGACAAGGCGAGTGAGGGTGAGGACGAGGACTGCGACGACGAGGAGGACGACAGGGATGGTGTAGGCCTCGCCCAAGGCGTCCCAGAAGCTGTCGCGCGGCGGGCCTGCGTTGTCGTCGCGGCTGCCGACGGCGAAGCCGTGGACGACGCCGCTGTAGGAGGGGGCAACAAGGGTCGGCTTGCCCGCCAGCGTGCCGACGACGCACGACGACCAGATGGTCCGCCCCTTCTGGTAGTGGCTCCACGGGAACTTGCCCAGGTTGTAGCGGAAGAGGAAGCGGCCGTCGCGCGCGGCGACGACGTAGACGTGGTCGTCGAGGGAGTTGACGCACACGGCCAGTTCGCCGCCCATCGTGGCGAGGGCGGGGGAGCCCTGGACGATGCCGCGCGTGCGGTAGCGCCACACCTCCTTGCCCGTCGCGGCGTCGAGGGCGAAGACGAAGTAGTTGTAGCTGCCGATGAACGCCATCGCTCGCCCGTCCACCACCGCGAAGGCCGGCGTGCTGTCCACCCACGTGTTGATGGGGCTGGCCCACACCTGCTGGCCCGTCTCGGCATCCACGCAGTAGGCCCAGGCGGTGCGGCCGCCGAAGAAGAGCCGTTGGCGGCCGCCGACGGCGCCGAGGGAGATGCCGCTGTGGAGTTCGTCCCCGGTGGCGTGTGGTTTGGGCCACATGTCCTTGCCGGTTCGGGCCGAGAGGGCGAAGATGCTGCCCGCCTCGTAGGGCACGAAGAGCGCCGGCTCGCCGCCCACCGTGCCCAGGCACGGCGTGCCGATGGCCCCCGTGCCGATCTCCCGCCGCCACACGATATCGCCTGTTGCGGGTTCAAGGGCGATGACCTCGCCGCGCTGGACGTTCTCCGTCCCGCTGCGGTTGTTGTTCCACACACCGCACACGAGCAAGGGCTTGCCGTCAATCTCAGCGACGAGCGGGTTAGCCATGCGGGCGGGGTTCACCGTGCCCTTCCAGACGAGAGTCTCAACCTGCCACAGCTTGCGCTTCGTCTCGGGCACGCCCGAGCGGGGGTCGAGGGCGTAGATCGAGCGGTCGGACGATGCCACGAACAGCATCGGGCGCCCGCCGATGACGGCGTAGACGGGCGTCGCGCCGACGGCGGCGCCCGTGATGAGCTGCCAGTCCTCCTCCCCCGTCGCGCCGTCGAAGGCGTAGACCGTGTTGTTGTAGCAGCCGATGAACACCCGTGGCTTGCCCTCCACCGTGGCTAGGCACGGGCTGGACCAGTAGGGCGTGCCCTCGACGTAGGTGTAGAGCGCCCTTGGCGGCGCCGTGGACCACTGGTGTTCCAGGGTCGCCGAGGCGAAGCGCGTGGGGCTGAGGCCCTGGCGCTGGGGGTTGAGGCCGAACATGGGCCAATCTACCACTTCGGCGCTGAGGGCCGAAGAGAGGCAGAGGGCGAGGATGGGAAGTGGTGGTTTCATCGGGTTGTAGCCGGCCAATTCGATTGATTCGACTGATTCGACTGATCCGACCGATCCGTCGGATCGGTCCGATCGAGCACGGGCCACCTGCCCGGTCAGAAGTACTCCGTCGGTCGCGGGGTGAACGGGATGTCCTGCTTCGCGCCCGGCTTCAGCTCACTGACGATCTGGAGCGCGCCGTAGGGACAGGCGTCCACGCATCTCATGCAGTAGAGGCACGTCCTGCGGTCGCGGATGCCCATGACAATGCAGTCCACCGGGCACACGGGCTCGCAGCAGCCGTCGCGCTGGCAGAGGGCGTCGTTGCGGTTGATCTGCCAGGCCGCGTGGTTGGCCAGGAGGCCCAGCATCGCGCCCTCGGGGCACATGTAGCGGCACCAGGCGTTCATCAAGACGATGGACAGCAACAGCACGCCGAAGCAGGAGATGAGCGACGCCCACTCGACGTAGGCCGTGAAGAAGACGCAGAACGGCCCGTTCGCATAGACCCCGTAGATGAACACGGCGAAGATCGAGACGAGGATGGCGTAGCGGACGCGGCTCTTAAAAAACCAGTCCTTCGAGCGGTCCGCGAGCACGGTGAGCGCGATGAGCGACAGGCCGATCGTGTAGAACACCATCGCGTGCTCGATGAACGAGAAGGTCGCCGGCTTCGTCATGTACGAGCTGTAGAACAGCACGACCAGGAAGAGCACACCCAGGGCGTACTTTGTGTAGATGAACGCCGCCCTCTCCTTGCGGCCCCGCGCCCACGAGGTGAGCTTGGCGAGGAGTTCCTGCGCAAACCCGAGCGGGCAGAGCCAGCCGCAGAAGACCCGCCCGAAGAGCATCGTGAAGGCGGCGACCGTGGCGAAGACGATGAGCATCTTGAAGGCCTGAAGGTCGTCCCGCCCCATCGCGTTCGCCCCCAGGATGATGTCGCGGCTCATGCACGCGCAGGGGTGGACGCCCATGATCAGCGCGACGGCGGAGATGGTTTGCACCAGACGCCGCGCCCATTGGCGGCCGGGGAACTTCCAGCGCATCAGGAACGCCGCGACGACCGACAGGCCGGCCATCATCAGGAACGGCGTGAGGTCGAGGGCCGTATCCCCCAACGGCAGCAAGGCCCGTTCGATGACCTTGCGGATCACCAGGCGGTCGCCTTCCCAGCCGAAGGGGAGTTCCATAGCGCACCTGCCTAACCTCCCGCAGGTTCCAAACCTGCGGGAGGTCCATCTTGCCACTTGAACACGTGCGCGGCCTCGGGCTCGAAGCCCAGGGCCACCGCTTGGCCCACGGCGAGGGCCGAGGCCGCGTAGTCGCGCTTCGCCTGAAGCGCCACGAATCGCTCCCGGGCCGTCGCCACCTGGTAGCGGACGAGCGCGCCGCGGTCCGATACTGCCTCCACCTTGCCCTCGATGCGATTGGTGGCACAGGCATCTTGCCTGTGGGCCACAGGCGGGACGCCTGTGCCACCGGCTGGGCCGATCGAGATCAACTCAGGCCGCACGCACAGGCCCACGCGGCCCGTCAGAGTCGTGTTCGCCGTCACGCTTCCGCAGCCCAGCTCGATGCGGGCGAAACCGCCCGCGGCCCTGGCGTCGCCCGCAAAGACGTTCTCCGTGCCAACGAATCGGGCGACGAAGGGGCTGTTCGGGCGGTCGAACACCTCGTCCTTCCGGCCGAACTGGAGGAGGCGTCCGTCCCGCAGCACGCCGATGGTCCTGCCCAGCACGCGCGCCTCGTCCTGGTCGTGGGTCACGTGGAGGATGGTCATGCCGAGCTGGCGGTGGAGCGCGGCGATTTCGCCGCACAACGTCTCCTTCGAGGGCGGGTCGAGCGCGGCCAGCGGCTCGTCGAAGAGCAGCACGCGCGGCTCGATGGCGAGCGCGCGCGCGAGGGCCACCTTCTGCATCTCGCCGCCCGAGAGCGCCGCGATGTCGCGGCCGAGCAGCCCCTCAATCCGCAGCAACTCGGCCACGCGCTCGACGCGGCGCCCTCGCTCGGCGCGCGGCACGCCGTGGTATCGCAACCCGTAGGCGACGTTCGCGCGCACGGACAGGTTCGGGAAGAGCATCGAGCGCTGGTAGACGAAGCCGATGCCGCGGGCCTCCGGCGCCCAGCGGGTCACGTCCTGCCCGTCGAGCCACACCTGGCCCGCCTCGGGGCGGTTGATGCCTACGATGGTCTCGAGGAGCACGGTCTTGCCGCAGCCGGTTGGGCCGAGGAGCACCCCGTAGTCGCCGCGGGCCAGCTCGAAGCTGATGCCCCGCAACTGGAAGGCGCCAAAACGCTTACTCAGGCCGACGACTCGAATCACCGGAGCGGCTCCAGATCGTGCGCACGTTCCGCCAAACGGTCCGCGAGGCCACGAGGTGCAGCACCGCGAAGACGACGACGCACAGGAGGATCATGAGGATGGCGAGGGTCGCGTGCTGCCCCTTCTCGCCCGCGGTAATGAACTCTTTGTAGATGCGAACGGGCATTGTCTCGGGGTGCTCGGCGACGATGCTGACGGAGCTGAACTCGCCGATGGCCCGGCCCCAGGTGAGGATGCAGCCCATGAAGATGCCGCGCCAGGCCAGGGGAAGCGTCACGCGGAAGAACGTGGCGAGCGGCCCGGCGCCAAGCGTCCGCGAAACGTGTTCCAGCCTCGGGTCCACGGCCTGGAAGGCGGCCATCGCCGAGCGGATGAGGAAGGGGCAACCAATGAAGGTCTGGGCCAGGACAATGCCCTTCCAGTTGTTGGCGAGCACTATGCCGAAGTTCGTCCGCAGCCACTCGCCGAACGGCTGGCGCGGCCCGACGAGTTGGAGGAGTGCGATGCCCACGACAGGTGGTGGCAGCACGATCGGCAGGTCCACCAGCGCGTCGAGCACGCGGCGGCCTGGGAAATCGCTCCGCACGAGGAAGTAGGCCAGCGGTACGCCGAGGGTCAGCACCACAAGTGTAGTAACCGTAGCAGTTTGGATGCTCATCCAGAGCGCCGCGCGGGTGCCCTGCGCCGCCGCGTCGGAGCCGAGGAGAGCGGTCCGCAAGTCCTGCGGCGACCGGCTTGCGCCCAGGTTCACAAGAGGGAATAGCACTGCGAGGAGCAGCACAAAGCCGAGGACAAAACACGAGAGAACGAAGTAGCTGCGCGTCTCGCGCGCCACCCGAAGTTCTGCCAGGACAATGAGATAGAAGATGGTGAGGAGGACGAGCGTGGCGTCGGCGAAGAACGGGAACACCAGGTAGGCCACGAGGGCCACGACCATGAAACCGAAGGCCGTGGGCATGTGGAAAAGGGCGCTTGTGAGCAGCAGAAAGAGCGCGAAGAGCAGGAGGCGGTGTGTGCCGCCGAAGACCCATCGGTCCGACGGGGCAACCGCCACGAAGAGGGCGAACAAGACGACGTACCAGCCGACATATGCCGCCCGCACCCATCGAGGCCGTAAGCTGATATGATACAAGAGGTTATAGAGATAGAAGAGGTTGGCCGAGAGGATGAGCGCGTAGACCGTGGCCGAGCGCAGGTCGGGCGACAGGACGCGCGCGAGCCAGAGCAGTTCGCCCTCGGCGAAGATGACCGACCAGAGGGCGAAGCGAATGGCCCTGGTGCGCGCTGAGGTGTCTCGATCGGCCATTGGCACAAGGCGGGCCGTTGAAGCCCTGCCTACTCCTCTGCGAGCCTGCCTGTCCGATCGGCCCGATCCGACCGATCCGTGCGATCCGACAGATCGGTCCCGCAGGACAGGCGAAGGGCAGCATCCCCTGTAGCTATTCGCTTCACGAGCACCCCCCGTGACCCGTTGGTCAGCACGGGGCGAAGCGGGAGGCCACGGGCACGGTCTGGCCCGATTCCGAAGCCTCCAACGCTGCCAGAGTTATGTCGAGGACGTGATAGGCGGCCTCGCCGGGGCAAGTGAGGCGCTTGCCCTCCCGGATGCCCGCTGCGAGGTCGAGTGGCCCCCGCGCCCACTCGACGCCCGGGAACGGCTCGCCCAGCAGCGGCACGGCCTCCCACTCCCGCTTCCCTGCCTTGCACACATCGAGCTTGGAATTGAACCCGACCACGGAGTCGAGCCGTAGCGAGCCGTCCGTGCCGTGGACCTCGATGCCCGTCTGGGCGCTCTTGACGCCGAAGAAGCTGGCCGTGAGGCGCCCGTGGGCGCCGCCGGCGAACTCCATGAGCACGCACGTGTGGTCGGGGTTGGTCGCAGTGAACTTCTGTCCCGCGTTCGGCCCCGAGGCGATGGTGCGCTCGGGCAGGCGGACGCCCCCCATCGCGCGCACGGCGCTCACGGAGCCGAGAACCTGGATGAGGACGCTCAGGGGGTAGCACCCCACGTCGAAGAGCGGCCCGGCTCCTCGGCCGTAGAAGGGCGCGGGGGCGGGGTGCCAGGACTCGATGCGGCTCCAGTTCATCTCGGCATAGACCTCTCTCACCTCGCCGACCAGGCCCTCTTGCACCACCTTCTTGAGCGTCTGCTGGGCCTCGCCGAGGATGACGAATGGAGAGCAGCCGAAGAGCAGGCCCTTCTTGGCCGCGAGTTCCACGCAGGCGCCCCCGTCCTCGCGGGTGGCGGCGAGGGGCTTCTCGCTGTGGACGTGTTTCCCGCCCCGTAGGAGCCGTTGCGTCACCTCGGGGTGGGCGAGGTGGACGGTGAGGTTGAGGCCCGCCTCGACCTGCTCGTCGGCGATCAACTCGTCGAGGCTGGTGTACTGCCTGCCGCCGTGCTTGGCGACGAATGCCTTGGCCGCCTCGGCGTTGAGGTCGAAGGCCCCCACGAGCTCCAGCTTGTCGGGGTGCTTCTTCATCGAGTCGGCGTAAGGCCCCGCGATGTTGCCGCAGCCGACGAACGCGAAGCGAACGGGTCCAGTGCCGCTCATCTGTGTCTCCTCAGTAGCCCATGGTTTTCCGGACGAACTCGCGGCTCAGCCTCAGGCTTTCGCGCAGGGGGCGCGTGAGCTTGAAGTCCCGCTCGTGGGCCAGCTCGATCACGGCGTCGCCGGCGAAGCCAACCTCGCGCAACGCCTTGCCGATGGCCGCGTAGTCCATTACGCCCTCGCCGAGCGTCTCCGGCCACGTGCCGTCGGCCTTCTGGTCGCGGAGGTGGAGAAAGACGATCTGCGTGCCGAAGCGGCGGATGAAGCCGACGGGGTCCACGCCGCCGCGCAGGAGCCAGTTGAGGTCGGGGCCGAGCCGGGCGTCGGGCAGCCGTGTCAGGGTGCCGAGGAGGTCGTGGAGGCCGTCCTTGACTTCGTACGTGTGGTTGTGGAGGTTCAGGACGACGCCGTGCGTCGTGCAAAGGGCCGTGACCTCGCGGAGAAGGTCGGCCTGGGCGTCGAGCTGGTCGGGGGTTTTCGGCGCGGGCGTCGCGCCGACGGAGGTGCCGAGCGTGCGGCCGCCGACCCTGGCCAGGCGGGTGACGACCAGTTCGGCCTCCGCGAGGATGGCCTTGTGCGCAGTGCGGTCCCACATGTTTCCGCCGAAGGACGTGCCGAGGACGGGCAGGGAGTGCTGGCGGGACAGCTCGGCGATGCGCTCGACCGCCCCGTCGGGGTGGAAGGCCGTGTGCATCAGCTCGACGCCGTCCAGGCCCGCGGCGGCCATGTCCTCAAAGATGCGGTCGAGGATCGGATAAATGTCGTACCGCGGCTGCGTGGCCGCATAGACCCAGGGATGTCTCCGGCGTCAGCACGACCGTATCCGTCGCGTCGCCGTTGCGGATGGCGATCTGCACGGTTCCTGCCTGTTGTGCGAGAGAGAGTTCCGTGACGGTGGGCTTCTGGCCGTCGCGGACAGGCTCCAGGACTGCCGCGAACGTGGCCTCGGTGCCGTGGCGTGTGACCATGATGAGGGGCACGCGGTCGAGGACCGAGGCGCAGGGGCCGTCGCCGACCAGCACTTCGGTCTTGGGCGCGGCAGCCATTGTGAAATGCGTGGTGACGGTCTTGCCGGGGAACTGGACGCGAATGGGGCCGTCGGTGGAGCCGGCCTTGAGGTTCTGGAGGTACTCCGTGCCGACGAATTTATCGGGGGCCTTGCCCGGCTCCTTCGCGGCGTCGCACTCGATGCCCGTGCCGCGGTTGTGGTAGACCCAGTCGAAGCGGTGCGGCTTTTCGGAGGCCAACTGATGCACGACGAGCAGATAGGTCGGGGCCATGACGAGCAGGCGTGAGTGCTTGACGCCGGGATAGGCGGCGTGGCAACTGGCGAGGGCGGCGGCGTACTCGTCGTTGGCGGCGAAGAGTTCGAGCTTGCCCGTCGCGGGGCGCTGAGGCTGCTTGTCCACGAGCACGGTGTTGTGGCTGAGGGAGGGCTTGTACCAGTTGCGGTGGATGGGCAGGCGGTATGCCTGGGAGGCGGCGCGGCCGGGGTCAACGCCCAGCTCCTCCTTGTGGCCGAAGAGGACGAAGGAGAGCTTGTCGAAGTGGCCGTGGAAGCCGCCATAGGGTCCGAAGGTGAAGGCGGCGGTGAGGCCGGCCTCGCCCTTGGTGCGCAGGATGGCGTGGCCGGCGCCGCGGAAGACGCGGCTGGTGAGGACGGGCGGCGCGGCGGTCACGCTCGTGTCGCGGCCGAACATCACGGATTGCCAGTAGGGCGCCGCCGGCAGAAGGGGGAGAAGCTCGGGGTCCTTCGTGGCGGCGTAGGCGTATTCCATCAGCCAGGCGGAGCCGCGGGCCGAGGCCCGTACATCGTCGCCGAAGCGGGGCAGCGAGCCGTCGCTCATCGTGTAGTGGACCGGGAGTGACCCTGGCGGTGCAGTGCCTCGCGCCGTTCGCCCCGCACATTTGCGAGGAGCTGTGGGAGCGGTTGGGCGGGGCGCCCAGCGTCTTCCGCAATCCGTGGCCCGCGTTCGACGCCGAGGTCGCGAAGGCGGAGGAGATCGAGGTGCCCGTCCAGATCAACGGCAAGCTGCGGTCGAAGATCGTGGCCGAGGCCGGGGCCGACGCGCGCGCATTGGAGGCAGCGGCGCTCGCGGACGAGCGGGTGAGGGAGCTGCTCGCGGGCAAGACGGTGCGGCGCGTGGTCGTCGTGCCCGGCCGCCTGGTGAACATCGTGGTCGGGTGAACACGGTTCAGCGATCCGGGTCAACCCGGAGCGACCCGGATCAGGCGGGATCAAGGGAGCGCACGAGCGCAATTTTCTTGAGGAGGACGTTAGAAAATTGCAGGGTTTTTTCTGGGATTTCGGGTTGACAGGCCATGCTTCCGCGCTACAATAGGCAGCGCATCGGGTGCGCCGAGCACCCAACATCCTGTGGTCACCCCTGGGGGTGTGGTTCGGGCGATCCTGGCCATCGGCGCCGGCGGCCGGTACTCATAGACGACAAGGAGGATGAGGTCTGCTTCCGCACAGCGTTGTACGCGCGCCGATGGATGGGGTTCGCCTCGCCGACTAGATGTTGGGTCGGGCGAGACACTGACGCCGAGATGATGGGCCAGCGAACACTGTTCTCCCCGTGCTGACCCTCACCTGCCCTCGCCCGAGGGAGCGTGCCTTAGACCCCCTGTCCCCGTCCACTCGACCCCGGCCGGCGTTGGCTGTGGGGCGAGGAGGGAGCCGGCCAACCCACGTGTTGGCCGGGAAGTGGTGTTTGGCGCACTTCGACACGTCGTGGGAGAATGGAGCCAAGGCCATGCGTTGTCCCTTCTGCAAGAGCGATAACGACAAGGTGGTGGACTCCCGTGCCTCGGAGGCAGGCGCGGTGATCCGCCGGCGGCGCGAATGCCTGGAGTGCAGCCGCCGCTACACGACCTACGAACGGGTCGAGGAAATCCCGCTGCGGGTGGTGAAGAAGGATGGCACGCGGCAGCCCTTCGACCGCGCCAAGGTGCTGGCAGGGCTGATGAAGGCGTGCGAGAAGCGGCCCGTGGCCACGGAGGCCCTCGAGCGAATCGTGGGCGAGATCGAGCACAAACTGGCCGACATCGCGGACCGCGAGGTGACGAGCCGCCAGATTGGCGAGATGGTCATGCAGCACCTTCGGGAGCTGGACCAGGTGGCCTACGTTCGCTTCGCCTCCGTGTACCGGGCCTTCAAGGACATCAATCAGTTCCTCGAAGAGCTGCGTCCCATGCTGGAGAGGAGAGCACGGACCGATGGCAAAGATACAAAGGGTACGTAAGCGCGACGGGCGCCAGGTTCCCTTCGACGAGACGAAGATCGCCGATGCGGTCTTCAAGGCGGCCCAAAGCGTCGGCGGCCAGGACCGCCAGCTCGCCGAGGA
The DNA here is from genome assembly GCA_041320515.1 of Planctomycetota bacterium. GTDB lineage: Bacteria > Planctomycetota > PUPC01 > DSUN01 > DSUN01 > DSUN01. Next base: position 240,506 of record JBGLNR010000001.1, read on the forward strand.
GCTGGCAGGCGTGGTCACCATGTTCCTCGAACGCGAGTTCGAGGCCGAGGTGCCCGGGATCGAGGACATCCAGGACGTGGTGGAGCGCGTGCTGATCGAGACCGGGCACGCGCGGACGGCGAAGGCCTACATCCTGTACCGCGAGCGGCGGGCGCGGCGGCGCGAGTCGCTGCGGGTCCGCAAGCCCGTGCGCGAGGCGGCCACGGGCGGCTCGACCGACATCACGCTGCTGGTGGACCCGGGGACGCGGGACGAGTTGCTGTCGTGGGACCGCGGGCGCATCGCGGGCGCGCTGGTGGACGAGGCGCAGGTGGATGAGGGGGTGGCGTTCGACATCGCCCGGGCCGTCGAGCGCAAGATCTTCGACTCCGGGATCAACCGCATCTCGACCTCCCTCATCCGCGAGCTGGTGGACAACGAGTTGTTCGAGCGGGGCCTGAGCGCCAAGCTCGAGCGCCAGAAGACCATCGGCATCCCCAAGTACGATCTCGAAGAACTGGTCTTCTCGAAGTCAAAAGAGAACTCGAATATCGGGGCCAACAACCCCGAGGCCATCAACCTGTCCATCGCCGAAACCACGCTGAAGCAGTACGCCCTTCAGGAGGTCTTCTCGCGCGAGGTGGCCGACGCGCATCTCGCGGCCAACGTCCACCTCCACGACCTCGGCTACCCCACGCGCGTCTACTGCTCGTCCCACTCCCTCGAGTACATCAAGAAGTTCGGCCTCTCGCTGTGCAACCTCGACACGTCGTCGGCCCCCGCCAAGCACGCGCGCACGCTCACGGGCCACCTCAACACCTTCCTGGCCTCGATGCAGGCGTACTACGCCGGCGCGCTCGGGGTCGGCTACATCAACATCCTCTACGCCCCGTACCTGGACGGCATGGGCTACAAGGAGATGTGCCAGGAGGCCCAGCACCTGATCTTCTCGGGGTCCCAGAGCGCCTTCTCGCGCGGCGGGCAGACCCTGTTCCTCGACTTCAACATCCACACGGGCGTGCCGCGATACCTGTGGGACGTGCCGGCCATCGGCCCCGGCGGCCAGTACACGGGCAAGACCTATGGGGACTACGCCGAGACCGCCCGCCTGTTCACCCGCGCCATGCTCGACACCTGGCGCGCCGGCGACCAGCACGGCCACATCTTCGCGTTCCCCAAGTGCGACCTCCACGTCAACGCCGACACGTTCAGCGACCCCAAGCAGCTCGAAATCCTCGAATACGCCTGCCAGATTGCCGGCGAGAACGGCGTGCCCTACTTCGTCTTCGACCGCGACGAGGTGACGCTGAGCGCCTGCTGCCGCCTGCGGACCACGATAGACGACACCTACATGATCAAGCACTTGGAGAGCATGCGCTTCTGCGGGTTCCAGAACGTGACGGTGAACCTGCCGCAGGCCGCTTACCGCGCGGGCCGCGGCCGCATCGAGAAGTTCATCGCCGAGGTCGAGGCGATGATGGACATCGCGGTGAAGGCCCACTTCGAGAAGCGCGCCTTCATCAGCAGGCTCATGAGCGCCCCCACCATGCCCCTGTGGCAAATCGGCATGCCGGCAGCCGACGGCCGCCCCTACGTGGACCTCGACAAGTGCACCTACATCATCGGCCTGCTCGGCCTCAACGAGGCCGTGCAGTTCCTCACCGGCGAGGAACTGCACGAGAGCGAGGCCGCGCTCAAGCTCGGACTCAAGATCGTCTCCCACATGTACTTCAAGGCCAAGAGCGACGGCAAGCGCCTGGGCATCAAGCTCTCGCTCGAGGAAAGCCCCGCCGAGAGCGCCGCGCGCCGCATGGCGAAGGTGGACCTCCGCAACTTCCCGGAGGCCCGCGAAGTGATCAAGGGCGACCTCGCCCGCGACGAGTTCTACTACACCAACTCCATTCACCTGCGCGCCGACGCCCCGGTGGACATCGTGACCCGCATCCGCACCCAGAGCAAGTTCCACCACCTCATCGAGTCGGGCGCCATTATCCACGCCTTCGTCGGCGAGGAACTCCCTCCCCCCGCCAGCGTCCTCAACCTGGTCCGCAAGACGTTCGAGCAGACCCGCTGCGCCCAACTGACCATTTCGCCCGAGTTCACCATCTGCAACGCGTGCCACCGCATGGAGGTGGGCCTGCGCGACACCTGCCCGGCCTGCGCCTCGCCTGAGGTCTACGGCCTGACCCGCATCGTGGGCTACTTCAGCCGCATCTCGAACTGGAACAAGAGCAAGATCGGCGAATTGCGCGACCGCCGAGCCGGGCGCTACGGCCTGCCCGGCACCCCGGTCCCGACAGTCCAGAAAGTCAACGTCTAGGGGCACCTCATGGAAATCCGCATCTTCGGAAAGCAGAACTGCGGCAAGTGCGAGAGCACCAAGCACAAGGTCTCACACTTCATCGAGAAGCTGGGCCTCGGCGGCTCCGTGGCCATGACCTTCTTCGACATGGACACCGTGGACGGCATGGCAGAGGGAGCCTTCTGCGACGTGTTCGACGTGCCAACCACGATCATCAAGGACAACGGGCGCGACGTCGTCCGGTGGGACGGCATCGTGCCCGACAGCCTGGACCTGAAGCAGCACTTCGTGGGAACCGCGTGAGGCGGCAAGCTTGCTCTGACCCCTCTCCCTTCCAGGGAGAGGTCGCGTCGTCCGCGAGGCGGGTGAGGGTTGGGGTCTGGGATAGCGAAGGCCCCAACCCTCCCCCTTCCCCTCCTTGAGAGGGAGGGGGGGGTTGTGCCTTGACCCCTCTCCCTTCCAGGGAGAGGGTGGGGTGAGGGTGGGAGTGTGGGATCGGGCCGGCGCGCAACCCGCCCGCTGCCCGCTCCCTGAGAGGGAGGGGGGGCGGGGCAAGGGAGCATGGTGTTCTGACAGGCGCGTTGCGGCTGATTGAGCCCGGGGCTGGGAATGGTGCCTATGGATGATGGCTTGCCCCCGATCAAGGGCTTCCTGCCCACGAGCATGATCGAGTGGGAGGGGCGGCTGAGTTGCGCCCTGTTCCTGCCCGAGTGCAACTTCCGGTGCCCCTTCTGCCACGCAAGCGACCTGGTGCTCCGCCCCGACGAGGTGCAGGACGTGTCGCTCGGCGCCGTCATCGAGCACCTTCAGGCGAACCGCGGGTGGGTGGACGGCGTGGTGGTCTCGGGCGGCGAGGCGACGCTCCACGGGGGGCTGGCGGACCTCCTCGGCATCCTCCACGAGCACGTGGGCGGGGTGAAGCTCGACACCAATGGCTCGCGCCCCGAGGTCGTGGCCGAGCTGATCGAGGCGGGGCTGGTGAACGCCGTGGCGATGGACGTCAAGGCCCCCCTCGACGGCCGCTACAGCGCCGTGGCAGGGGTGCCAGTGGACCCCGAGGCGATCCGCGCGACGATTGGCCTCCTGCGCTCGCGCGGCATCGAGCACGAGTTCCGCACCACCGTCGTGCCCGGCCTCCACACGGCCCGCGACATCGTGGAGGTCGCGCGCGCCCTCGGCCCGTCGGAAACCCTTATCCTGCAACAGTTTGCACCGCTCAACTGCATTGACCCGTCCTACGGCGACCTCACGCCGTTCACCCGCGACCAGTTGCGCGACATGGCCTCCGCCGCCACCGAGTTCGTCGCCCGCTGCCGCCTCAGGGGCGAGGCATTCGCCCCCGGATACGCCCGATGAAAGAAGCCGCCTTCTACGAGAAGCGGGACGAGGGGCGAGTCCGGTGCCGCCTTTGTCCCCACAACTGCGAGATCGCCGATGGCCGCGTCGGTCGCTGCCGCGTCCGGCGGAACCACGGAGGCGTCCTCTACTCGGAGATCTACGAGCAGGTTACATCTGTCGCGATGGACCCCATCGAGAAGAAGCCGCTCTACCACTTCCACCCCGGGAGCAGCATCCTGTCGCTGGGCACGCGCGGGTGCAATTTCGCGTGCGAGTTCTGCCAGAACTGGCAGATTTCGCAGGGTGACGCCCCTACCTCGCCGCTGAAGAGCAAGGCCGCGGTCGAGGCGGCCCGGCGGGAGGCATCCATAGGAATAGCATACACTTACAACGAGCCGCTCATCTGGTTCGAATACGTCCTGGAAACGGCCAAGCTGGCCCGCGAGGCTGGGCTGGCCAACGTGCTCGTCACCAACGGCTACGCCAACCCAGAGCCCTTCGAGGAGCTGCTTCCCTACGTGGACGCCATGAACATGGACATCAAGGCGATTCGCCCCGAGTTCTATCGGCGATTGTGCCACGGCACGCTTGAGCCGGTGCTTGCGAATGCCCGGGCCGCCGCGCGCCGCACGCACCTGGAGATCACCAACCTCGTTATCCCCGGGGAGAACGACAGCGACGAGGAGTTGGAGGAGCTTGGCCGCTGGTGCGCCGCCGAGCTGGGGCCGCAGGTGCCCATGCACCTGTCGGCCTACTTCCCGCGCCACAAGCTCAAGGCGCCGCCGACCCCCGTCGAGACCCTCGAACGGGCGCACGGCATCATGTCCAAGCACCTGCGCCACGTGTACCTGGGCAACTGCCTCAGCGAGCAGGGGGCCAACACGGCCTGCCAGCAGTGCGGGGCGACGCTCATCACCCGCCGGGGCTACAGCGTGAGCGTGGTCGGCCTTAAGGGCGCCCTGTGCGCCTCCTGTGGGGCGGAGAACGCCATTGTCGCGTAAACCTGCCGCGGGGAGCGATTTTCCGCTAAAGTTCCGGCTCATTCCCTCGACTAGCTATACAGAGGGTGTACTCTCTGTACAGATAGAGCGCACGGGACCGGGTCGCCCCAACACCCTATGACCCAATGACAGGCCACACCGAATGCGGCTCGAAAAACTGACCCTCTACGGCTTCAAGTCGTTCGCGGACAAGACCGAGTTCGTCTTCGAGGCCGGCCTGACCGGCTTCGTGGGCCCGAACGGCTGCGGAAAGAGCAACGTGGTGGACGCCGTGCGCTGGGCGCTGGGCGAGCAGCGGCCGAAGGCCCTCCGCGGCTCCGAGATGGCCGACGTCATTTTCAAGGGCAATTCGGAAGGCCGCCGCTCGATGGGCTACGCCGAGGTCACCCTCACCCTGTCCAACCACGACCACGCGCTGCCCATCGAGTACGAGCAGGTGGCCATCACCCGCCGCCTCTACCGCTCGGGCGAGAGCGAGTACCTCCTCAACGCCCAGCCCTGCCGCCTGCGCGACGTCCGCGAACTCCTGATGGACACCGGCATCGGCATGGATGCCTACTCCATCGTCGAGCAGGGGAAGATTGACCTCGTTCTCCAGTCGAACCCGAAGGATCGCCGGGCGATCTTCGAGGAGGCGGCAGGCATCTCGAAGTACAACGCCAAGCGCCGCGCCGCCGCCGCAAAGCTCGAGCGGGTGGACCAGAACCTCCTGCGCCTGGGCGACACCATTCAGGAGGTGCAGAAACAGCTCCGCTCGATCCGCCGCCAGGCCGCCGCGGCGCGCCGCTACAAGGAATACGCCGAATCCCTCAGCCGCCTGCGTCTTGCCCAGGCCCTCCACCGCTACCACGCGCTCGCGCAGCAGCGGGCCGAGGCCGAGGCCGCCATCGCCGCCTGCCAGCAGCAGCAGGAGGGGCTTCGAGCCGCGCTCGAACGCCTGGGCGCGGAACGCACCGCCCGCGAGGCCGAGAGCATCGAGAACGACCAGCGGCTCGCCCGCGTCGAGGGGCAGTGCGCCGAGCTTCAGGCCCAGACCGAGGCAGCCGAAGAGGCCATCCGCCTCAACCGCGAGCGCATCCGCGACGCCGAGGCCCGCGAGCAGCGGACCCAGGAGGAGCTGCGCCAGCTCGCCGCGCGCGTCGAGGCGGCACGGAGCGGCCTGGAGAGCGCCCAGCGCCGCTCGGCCGAACTTCAGACCCAGCTCCACGAACTCGAGGGCGAGATCGCCCGCGCACGCCAGGCCCTCCAGGGCATCGTGGGACAGTGCTCGGAGCTTGCCCGCCGCAGCGAGAGCCTCCGAACCGGGCTGCTCGACGTGCTCCGCCGCCGCGCCGCACACCAGAACGACCTGGCCACCGTCGAGAGCGAGTGCCGGGCCTTCGACGCCAATCGCCAGCGCCTGGACAGGCGCCGCGCCGAGATCGCCCGCCAACTGGCCGAGCTGGCCCAGGAACGGGCCGCGGCGGCCCAGACCATCCAAGGGCTGGAACATAGCATCGGACAGACGGAAGCCCGCTTCGCCGCCCGGGCCGAGGAGCGGGGCGAGTTGCGCGCGCAGATCGAAAACCTCGGCGAACAGATTGCCGAACTCACCAACGCCCTCAGCGCGAAGACCACGCGCCGGGACCTGCTCGAGGATCTCGAGGCTCGTTTCGAAGGAGTTGAGCTAGGCACCCAGACGCTCCTCGAGCGTCAAACCGACGGGCGGCTCCTCCACGGAATGGTCGCCGACCTCCTCCAGGTTGAGCCACAATACGCCCTCGCCATCGAAGCCGCTCTCGGTGGGGCCGTGCAGCACCTTGTGGCTGACACGCTCGACTCCGCTGCCGAGGCCGTCGCCCACCTCAAGGCGGTAGACGGCGGTCGGAGCACCTTGCTCCCACTCGACCGCCTGTCCGGCAATGGGCGAAACGGCTTTGAGACCCTCGAGCACCCCGGCATCGTGGACCACGCGCTCAACCTCATCCAGTACGGCGAGTCCATCGCCCCAGCCGTCAAGCACCTCCTGGGCGACACCGTGGTCGTCCGCGACCTCGAGGCCGCGGTGGACCTTGCGCGCACGCCCGGCCACGAGTGCCGCCTGGCCACCCTCGCGGGGGACCTGGTGGACCCGCGCGGCATGGTCGCCGGCGGAAGCCCCCGCGAGCGCACCGGCCTGCTGTCGCGCAAGAACGAGCTGCGCACCCTTGCCGCCGACATCGCCAACGCCCAGGAGCGCCTCGCGCAGTGCCGCCAGCAGCGCGAGCACTTCATCGTCGAATCCGCCGTCCTCGACACCGAACTCGAAGAGGCCCGACAGAGCCTGAGCAACCAGAACTTCGACCTGGCGACCGCGCGCGAGCAACTGAGCCGCCTGGGCGACCGCGTCCGGGCGCTGGACACCGAGGACGTGGCTATCCAAAGCGAGATGGGCGAACTCGCCGCTGCGCTCGCCGAGTTCCAGGCACGCGCCGCCGCACTCCGCCTGCGAGTCCAGGAGGCCGACCGCGAGGAGGAGGACTACAAGGCCCGCCTCGGAGTCGTCGAGTCCGAGCGCCAGGGCCTCGACGAGCAGCGCACCGCCCTGGAGCGCAGGGCGAGCGACCTGGCGGTCGCGCGCGCCGAGCGGGCCTCCGAGCGCGAGCACCTGCGCGGCAGCGTGGACCGCTTCCGCCGCGACGCCGCCGATGCCGAGGCCGCGCAGCACCAGGCCACGGCCGAGCTGGGCGTCCTCGCTCAGCGGCGCTCTCAGGCCGCCGCCGACATCGCCACGAAGGACCGCGAAATCCGCTCCCTCAGCGGCCGGAAGGACGAACTCCAGCAGGGCCGCGTCGCGGGCGAGAACCGCCGGGCCGAACTCCTCGAACGCATCCATGCCCTTCGCGAACAAGGCCAGGCCGCCACCGCAACCCTCCGCGAGGCGGAACAGCAGGGCCAAGCCCTACAGCTCCGCGTGAGCGAAATGGGCCTCCACCGCGACGACCTCATCGCCAAGGTCCGCGACGAGCACCACCAGGACCTCGCCGAACTCTATAGTGACTACCAGGAGCCCGAGGTCAACTGGGACGAGCTTCAGGGCGAGATGGACGAGTTGCGCCGCAAGCTCGAAGCCATGGGCACCGTCAACCCCCTCGCCATCCAGGAGGAGACCCAGCTCGACGAGCGCCTCAGCTTCCTCAACTTCCAGGAACAAGACCTGCGAAAGGCGAAGGAACAGCTCCAGGAGGTCATCCGCAAGGTCAACCGCCAGAGCCGCCAGCTCTTCGAGCAGACCTTCGCCGCCGTCCGCGAGAACTTCCAGATGCTCTTCCGCAAGCTCTTCAACGGCGGCAAGGCCGACATCGTGTTGGAGCCCGACGTGGATGTGCTCGAGGCGGGCGTCGAGATCATCGCCAAGCCCCCCGGCAAGGAGCTGAGCCGCATCAGCCTCCTCTCCGGCGGCGAGAAGGCCCTCACCGCCGCCGCCATCCTCCTCGCCATCTTCAAGTCGCGGCCCAGCCCCTTCTGCATCCTCGACGAGGTGGACGCCCCCCTCGACGACAACAATATCGGCCGCTTCGTGAGCCTGTTGCGCGACTTCCTCAAGGAGTCGCAGTTTATCATCGTCACCCACTCCAAGCAAACGATGGCCGTGGCCGACGTGCTCTACGGCATCACGATGCAGGAGCCGGGTGTCTCTACCAAGATCGCCGTGCGCCTCGACGAGGTGCCGGAGAGCAAGGTGGCATGAGCCGCGAGGCGCGGCGATTGGAGGAATGGATGGCTGGATGAATGGAGGAATGGATGCTTGGGTGGCTGCCCGACACCCACTCACCCATCCACTCATCCATTCATCGAGTCTCGCAAGACTACTCGTTGGCCCCAATCACGAGGCTGCGAGGGTTCTGGACGAGAACGCTTGACGTACTGAGAGCCCGAAACGGGGACGGGCCTCCCTGCGTTGCGGCCAGGGCCGCGTGGCCTCTGGGGCTGGCGAGCCCAGAGGGGACCGAGGAATAGGGAAAGGTCAAGGGTCGTTGCGTGCTCGAACGGGGACGAGCCGCCTCTTGGCCTTCCCTATTCCTCGCCCCAGTTTCGCCCCGCCATCGAGCCGAATCGCCAAGAGCCATTTTGAGCACGAACAGGCGACAGGTGGCCAATCCCCCCGCCTCTGGAGCTAGTCATCTTCGGGGCATGGGGCAATCGTCGTAACGGCCTGCACTACAAGCATTTATGGCGCGTAGGCCGCGTCCTGTGACCGCCCACAGGTGGCCAACTGCCCCTGCCCACACGCCACATGCCGGCAGCTCCCCCCTATGGTTCTGGCGGCCTGTAGGGCGAGGAGCCGTCGCCGTAAAGGCTGGCAGTATCAGCTCTTAGCATCTCCGTGCTGTGCCTGGCACGAATGGCGTGAAGATGAGGGCAGACCGGGGGTGTGGGGAAAAGGCCAAGACTGCCTGAAGGCAGGACTCCCAACTGGTTACGGACTCGTTCGGAGTCCTGCCTTCAGGCAGAATGCCCTTATCTTCACGCCATTGGAATCTGCCTCGCCATTTGGCGATTCTCGGCCATCCGCCCCAGAGTCGCGCGGGATTCTCCATTTCCGGCGCACCCATTTGCCAATTCTCGCCCTCCCAGCTCAGTCTCGCACGGACTCGCCAGACTCGACAGGTTTCTTGCCCCCTGGGGTCAGGTCTTCACCATTTCCTATTTGGCTGGGGAATCAACGGGTTGCTGTCTCGGGCGCGCATGCCCCCACAGGGAGTATGTCGTGGGGGCCGGCAAGCTCGTTCGGAGCCATGCAGTACGCAAGAGAACATCTGGCAGTACAAGAAGATTCTCTTGCGTCGAGCGCTCGAGCCCGAAGTGTCGCAACCACAGTCCCTTGCGGCCATGCCCGCCGCCATAAGCCCCGGAGCTACTGGCGAGGCCTCGGACGCGATGCGTATATAAGGGTGGAGGGGAAGGATGGGACACATGGGACGGATGGGACTGATGGGAAACCGAACTGCCCTGGCTCCCATTCGTCTCACATGTTCCATCGGTCCCATCGGCTCTTTGACAAGCCCCCTAAAGGCAGGACTCCCAGCAGGTTACGAAGCCGCTCGGAGTCCTGCCTTCAGGCAGAATGCCCTTATCTTCACGCCATTCGTGCCTGGCACCGCATCCCGTTCCCGACTCCCACGAGTCCCCCGAGTCCGGCACTTTGTGGGGGCTGGGGCCGGGTCTTCACCATTTCCCGGGCGTGTTGCCCCAATGCCGGATGACGAGCGGGAGTGGTCGCACTTCGGCCCTTCGGGGCCTTCGTGTGGTAACTGAGGCCCCCAGAGGGCAGCGGTAGGGCGTGCACACCTGCACGCGCAACCCAATGGCCCCCCTGCGTGCGCGCCTTGCAGCCTCGGCCGCCTGACCGGATCATCCACCTCTCGTCCCCACGCTCCGCGTGGGGACGCCTTTGCCGGCCGCTCCGCGGCCATCCCCCGCCCCCTCCGCCGCCGAGGAACGGACGCAGAGCGTCCGCGAGCCCGCCCCCACGCGGAGCGTAGAGGCGAGAAGTCCGTCAACGAGGCACTACGTTCCCTCATCAGGGTCACCCGCGCCGTCTCGCGTCCCCCGCGCCGCCCCCGCCGACCCGCCGCGGTCAGATCCTGAGAAGAACGTCCCCCGTCAGGCCCCGAATGGAACCTGGCCCTCCTCAACCTCCGCCGCCTCGCAGGCTCAAAGGACGACCGAAGAAGTTCCGAGTTACGACCTGATCCCAGGCCCATGACCCCAGGCCCACCCAGCGACGGCCCCCGCCGCCCGAGGGGTGGTTCAGAAGGTCTCACCCCCCGCCCTCGCGAAAGTGAAAGAAGGCTTGACAACATAAGGGAGGCGGAATAGAATAGCGGGCACGTGGGCCGCGATGGCTACCAACGGGACCCGGAGGGGGTTCCTGGTTTCGCAGAGAGTGGGCCGAAAAGGAGGCCTGGACATGGCGGGCCGGAAGCTCCGAGTGGCTGCTTGCTTGCTTGTCGCGCTGACCATTGCGGGCACGGCGAGCGCGAACCCTGTTAGCTACTTTGAGACTCAGTACAACACCGACTGGGCGGTGGCCGGGGTCGGCGGCCTCCGCGGGCTCGGCACGGGCACGGTCAGCCTCAGCGGCGTTGCCGGACCCGTGACCAGAGCTTACCTCTACTGGCACGGCCCGACCAACTCCACGGATCCGAACGTCAACGCCAACGTCACGTTCCAGGGCAATGCGATCTCGGGAACGAACATCGGCTTCTCCCAGGACAATTACTGGGGCTACCTCAACAGCCAGGCGTACCGAGCCGACGTGACGGCCTTCGTGAGTGGCAACGGCAACTACAGCGTCGCCAACATGATCAAGCCAAGCGCGGAGATCAATGGCGTCACGCTGCTGGTCTTCTCCAACGACGGGAACTCCGCCAACAACCGGGACCTGGTCATCTTCGACGGCAACGACGCGAACTTCTCGAACCCCTACGACACGCTCGGCTGGAGCGCCTCGCTGAACGGCATCAACTACAGCAGCGGAACCGCAAACGCGCTCCTCTGCGTCTCGGACGGCCAGACCTGGAACGACGAGGACGTCCTCCTGAACGGCTTGACGCTCCTGGCTGGGCCGCACACCTTCGAGGGCGACACGGTGCCGGACGCCGGCGGCCCTGACAACAGCGGACTTCTGTGGGACCTCAAGACCCTGGACATCACCTCGTGGTTGAGCCCGGGTGTGAACGACCTGAGCCTGACGACGAATACGCCGGTGGGCGATGCCTTGGGGCTGATTTTCGTGGGCATCGATCTGCCCGCGGGTGCTGCGCCGGGCCAAGTTCCGGAGCCTTGCTCGATGACGCTTCTCGCGCTCGGCGGCCTGGGCCTCCTGCTTCGCAGGCGAAGAACGCGCTGAGCTTCCCCCCCTCGCACAGAACGGCGCCGCGCGGCAACGCGCGACGCCGTTTTCCATGCGGTACTGACGTTCGGAATGATCAGCGGGCCGGTTGGCACAGCCTCTCGCGATAGGGGGGCTCGGGGCCGGCTTGCTCCATGATCTCCTTCGCGGCGGCGTCGAGCTTGCCGAGGTCGTCGAAGGAGAAGGAGGCGGCGAGGGACTTGTCGTCCTTGGCGCCGGGGGTGGTGAAGTGGGCCTTCAGCTCGTCGGCGGAGAGGGGGCGGGTGTAGAGGCGGACTTCGTCTATGGCGCCTTTGAAGTAGACGTGGGCGTCCTGGCGGCGGCCGATGGCGAGGGGGAGGCGGCCGGGGATGCGCTTCTTGTTGATGGCGGTGGACGCGACCGGGGCGCCGTTGAGGTAGACCCGCAGGTCCGCGCCGTCGTAGGTCATGGCCACGTGCTGCCAGTCCTTGAGCTTGAGGACGCCTTCGGGGCTGAGGGCCGTGAGGTGGTTCTCCTTGCCCCCGCCGATGTTCAAGTACGCGCCCACCTGGCTGCCGCTGATGAGGAGGGCGTAGTGGCCGTTCTCCCATTCATTGCGGTTCTTGTTGACGATCCAGCGGCGGGGGTCCTTGCCGGTGGGGAACTCGTCGAGCTTGATCCAGGCTTCGATGGTGAGCTGCTCGGGCTCCGGTCGTTGCTGTAGGAGATGCACTGGTTCAGGTTATCCGTGCTGCTCCAGAAGGCGACGATGACGGGCGTGTCCTTGCGGGTGGCGAGGCCCGAGGTGTTGTTCGCGTCCACCACCGCGCTGCCCGACTGTGTGCCGCCGAACTTGCCGCCCTTCCCGAACGCGGGCTGGACCTCTTCCCAATGAATGAGGTCCTTGCTGATCGCGTGGAGCCAGCAACTCCACCATCGCTGGGCGAACAAGTGGTATTCGCCGTCCAGATAGAAGAGTCCGTTGACGTCGTTGATCCACCCCTCCTCGTGCGGGCCGGGGTTGAGCTTGTGCCGCGTCCACTGCCTGGCCGTGAAGTGGAACTGGGGGCGCAGGCTCTCGTGGTACAGCGTCGTGAGGTCGAGGGGCACGACGGTTTCGGCGATCAGATAGCTCGACGGGCCGGGCAAGTGCAGCTTCCCGTCTGAGATGGTCGCGCCGTCCACCAGCCGCGCCGCGGGGAAGCGGCCCATCGCGTCCTCGGCCTTCCCGCCCTGAAACGTCCACCAGGCGAAGGGCTTGGGCTCGGAGGGCTCGTTCGGCTTCAGCGCGGCAATCGTCTTGGCGTCCAGGGCCGTATCGTAGATGCGGGCGTCCTCAATCGTGCCCGTGAAGAAGCAGTTCGGCCTTCCCGCATCCACGTGGCGCAGGCCCATCAGCACCGTGCTCGACTGGTCGAACGCGATGGGGTCCGTCGCCATCGTGTAGCTCGCGTAGGGCTGGCCGCTCCTGTAGAGCGCGACCTCGCGGCCCCGGAAGGCCACCGCGATCTGGACCAGCGTGGTGGGCGTGGCGGTCTCGGCGGGCCAGGAGTCCTGCTGCCGGTGGCAACGGCGCCCGTAGTCGCTGCCCAGCATCCACTTGGCGGGCTGGTACTCGCCGAAGACCAGCGCGTCGAACACCCCGCCGGGGTTCTCCAGCGTGAGCACGCTCCCGCCCTTCTGGGTGAGAGAGGCGGGGGAGACCCAGGCCACGAATGTCTTGTCCTTCAAGGTTGCCCCCTTCGCCCGAGCCTTCGTGTCGGGCGGAGCTTGAGCGGCGAACGCCATGGCGCACGCCGCAACAACCCAACTCGCCACCGATGCCGACATGCCCATGCTGGAGCCCCGTCTTCCATCCACATCGGGGAGCGCCGCGTGGATCATCGGCGTCCGCTCAGCGGGAGTCAAACTCCCCGATGCAGTACAGGTTGACCTCTCCGCGGCAGTACAGCTTCTTCCCGACGAACACGGGGGAGCTTTGCATGCACTCATTGCGCTCGAAGCCGTAGCGGAACCACGGCTGCTCGATGCGGTTGCGGGCAACCTGCTTGAACGCGCGTCCGGGCTCGAGGACCACCGTCGTCCCCTGGTTGTCCGAGATGTAGATATGCTTGCCGCCCAGGGTAGGGCTCGAGCCGCACCCGCCCCGTATGATGCCCCCGTGGTACATGTAGGGATTCAGGTCCAGCACCCTCTGGTAGACCACCTCGCCTCTGGCCGCGTCCATCACGGTGAGGACGGCGTCCGAACTCACGATGTAGGCCAGCCCCTGGTGCAGAAGGGGCGAGCCGCACTGGTTGTAGGAGAACCACGTCGGGAACGCTTTCGTGTTGTACTGGCACAGCTTCGTGTCGCTCATCTTCAGCGGGTCGGCGATGGCATCGGGCAGCGTCTGAAACGCGACGCGGAAGCCGCCGTCGTCGCCCTTCGGCAGGACAGGGCTGCAAATCGTCCTGCCCTCGACGGTCGGGGACGCGTAGTCGGCGATATTGTAGTAAGGCGGGGTGAAGTCCTGAGCCAGGATCTTGCCGTCTCTCACGCGCGCCAGCAGGCCGAAGGACATTACGGCCAGCTTCTCGCCGCCCACCGCCGCCTCCACCGGGGAGGACATCATGTGGAGTCCCTTGGTCTTCCACAAAGGGATGGGCGTCGCAACGGCGCCTGTCTTGCAGTCCAGAGCCACGGCTCCGAGGTACTTCGATGCCTTGACGATCAGCTTGCCGCCAATGAGGCATGGGGACGCGCAGTAGCCGTGCTCGTTGTGCTTCACGCCGACCGCGGCGGCCCACTTGCGGTTGCCCTGGAGGTCGAAGCAGGCAACGACGCCGGTGCCGAAGAGGGCGTAGACGTGCTCGCCGTCGCTGACGGGCGTGGCGGCGGCTTCGCCTCCCTCGCTGTCGCTCTGCCCGGGGAACCTCTCGCGGTCCATCCCGGTCAGGAGGCCGTTGATCTTCCTCTCCAGGCCCATCCTCTCCGCGCGCAGCTTGGCATCGGGCGCGTACTTCTCCGGCGCGGAGCAGTAGGCCTGAAGCGAGTCCGTCACCTTGGCAGCCATCGGGGCGATCTCGGCGAAGACGGCCGCGTTCTTCGCCTTGTCCTCTTCCGTGGCCGCGTCTGCGCACGTGGTCGCTCTTGCCCACAGCACCCTGCCGTCGTTGGCCCCGATGCAGACCAGCACGCATCGCTCGGCGAGCACGAAGACCTTGTCGCCGACGACGATCGGCGACCCGGCCCCCGGGCCGTTGTCCGGCATGGGCGTTGACCACAGGATGTTCCTGCTCTCGTATTCGCCGGGGGCAGGGTCGGCCCCGAAGAGGGCCGCGTTGAAATGCCACTGGACCACGCCCTTTGACCAATCCGTCTCAAGGTGCGGGGCGACGCGCAGCAGGAGGCGGTTCCACCCCTTCGCCAAGTCCAGCTTCATGTGACCAGCAGCCCCGACCTGTTTGCCGTTCAGCCAGACCCGCGCCGCGTCGGCGGGCATGAAGTTCAGAAAGACAGGCTTGCCGCCGGGCGCGTTGATCCAGGCGTGCGCGTAGGCAACGACCCCCTTGGCAGTCGGCACGGCCTTGTCGTACATCGGCCAGAAGTCCACCCACGACGTGTCCGTCGCGATCGCCTTCCACGCGAGATTGCCGGCCCTGTCGCCGTCGTCGGGAGCGGCGCTCCCTTCGTCCGCCGCGAGGTCATCCCTGGCGCTCTTCCCGTCTGGGAGCGGCACGGGGCCGAGCACGAGCCATTCGCGGATCACGCCGTCGGGCATCGGCTTTCCCGCATCGCCCGCGTTGGGCTTCCTCGCCTGCACGCTTAGTTCCAGAACCGCCCTGGATTGGCGCCCCCAGTTCAGCGGCGGCTCGGCGGCGGGATAGCGTCCGTTGCCGTCCCCGCGCCAACCGATGGGGCGCTCGGACGACGGGTAGAAGTCACGGGAGCCGAGCGGCAGTTTGTCGCTATGAGCCTCGCCCGCAAATGCCCTGGAAGTGCATGACACCCACAGGACAATGCCGCTCAGCAGCTCAAGTGGAGAGCGACGGCGGAATCGGGCTGTTCTCAAGCCAAGCATCGCTCGGTGCCTCTCGATCAAGGTGGCGGCAGTCTATCACTTAGGGGAAGGGATGTCAAAGGGCGGCGAGGGGGCCATGCTCTACACCGCAAGCTGGCTTGACTTCTCTGCTTACGTCTGCATGATATAGGGGCCAGCGGAGGCAGCTTGCGGACAGGGGCTCGAAAGAGCCGGGGCCTGATGGCGATGCGAGAATGGCTGTCCCTCATGTTGCGCGCGGACCCATTCTCCGCGTGCGAGGCCCAACTGGAGGGCCTCCTGCGCCCGGGCGAGCGCGTGCTCGCCTGCGTGAGCGGCGACGAGCCGATCCCGCGGACGGGGCGGAAGTACTCGCACCTGTTCTGCCTCACGCCGCACCGCGTCATCGCCTTCGTGGAGAAGGCCCCCGCGAGCGCGGGCGCGGCCAGGGAGGCCGAGGTGCTGTCCTACGACGACATCGAGGTCGGGGTCCGCAGATTCCTCCGCATCGCCGGGCGGCCGCACCTCCGCGCGCGGCTCCCCAGCGGCGCCGTCATCGTCGCCCATCTGCGGAAGGGGGACTACCGCCAGGTGCGGAAGCTCCTGCGCAGGAAGCGCGCGCTGCGGCTGATCAGGTCAATGTACGACGCCCTCTGATTCAGGAGACGACTGCGTGAGCCCAGTGGTGTGGCTGGTGAAGGCGACGGATGGGAAGGCGACGACGGCGCGGCTGATGGAGGAGATGGACGCGGCGGCGATTCTGAAGCCGAAGTCGCGGATCATGGTGAAGCTGAATATCACGGCCAACCTCCCGCCCGAATCGGGGGTGATCACGTTCCCCTCGGTCCTCGACGGGGCGCTGGCCTATCTCACCGATAGCGGCATCCGCAACGTCGTGGTCGCCGAGGGGGGCGGGGACGATGTGTCGGTGGCGTTCGACCGGTTCGGCTACCGGGAGATCGCCGCCCGCCACGGCGTGCCCATCGTTGACCTGAACCGCGATGAGGCGGAGTGGGTCGAGGTGCCGAATCCCCTGGTCGTGCCCCGCTTCTCCATCCTCAAGACCGTTCGCTCGTGCGACGCGATCCTGAACCTTCCCTGCCTGAAGGTTCACAACGGCGAGGCGGTGGCGACGATTTGCATGAAGAACATGATGGGCTGCATCGAGCGCCGCCATCGCGGCGAGATGCACCGCGACTTCACGAACATGATCATTGACCTGCTGAAGGTGGTCCGCCCGACCGTGAACGTGGTTGACGGCCTCGTGGGCCGCACGTGGGGCGAGATACACGGCGAGCCCGTGGGCATGGGCGTGATGCTTGCGGGCACGGACATGGTCGCGGTTGACGCCGTGGGCGCGGCGACGATGGATATGCTGAACGTGCCGCACATCGAGCTTGCGGCGCAGCACGGCTACGGCGTGGCCGACCTGGCCAACATCGAGGTCCGCGGCGAGCCCATCGCCTCGGTCCGCCGCCACTTCCGCCGCCGCGGCTGGCGGGCAGACACGTGGGGCGCCGCTAGCGAGTGACTACCACCATTGGCACTCAAGTGCCTAGGCTGGTTCTTCAGCCCCGACGTACGAGACGACTTCCAGCCCCGGCACCCGGAGGCCAACGTGGTCCCCGTCATGCGTCAGGAGGGCGGCTCCACGATGCACGGCGGTGGCGACAATCCAGGCGTCGCCGGCTTCCAGGCGACGGCCCTGCTTGCGACAGAGGACGCTGACGCGAGCCCACGCCTTGGCAAGTTGCGCGTCATAGGGAATGATGAGGAAGCGCCGCAGAAACCCCTCCAGGCGGCGGCGGGCGGCGTGGCCCCAGTTCCGCTCCTCCGCCCACGCCCATAGCTCGGCGACGCTCTGGAAGCTCAGGGCCAGAACCTGCCCTCGCATGTGCGGCTCGTAGAGCTTGCGGAGCGCGCTCCCCTTCCTCTTCGGATGAAGCAAGCTCGCCACGGTGGTGTCCAGGAGGACTACTCCCACGCCCTACACCTCCCCACAGGCGAGTCTCCGCCGCGCCGAGCGCTCGGCGAGGATGTAGCGAAGCAGTTCCTCCGGGTCATCGGCGCACGGCCACACGCCGCCGATCTCATCCAGGTCCTCGGCTGGCGATACCCCCTGCTGGGCGATGAGTTCCTCGAGGGAGGCCGCGGCCGGCCGATGGCCATGGGGAACCCGCCGGCCACGCGTGGGCGGAACTGCCGCTGGGGCCAAGGCTTCTCTTGTAGACAACGGGTTCCTCCTGACCTCTGCCTTCCGGCGACTGCTCCCTCTCCCCGTATCATACACAACCCGTCGGGCGCCCGCAAGCGGACCCGCAGCAGGCGTGGGGCGTCACTTCTTGGGCGGCTCGGGGGCGGGGAGCTTTGTGAAGGCTTCCCATCTCGCCTCGATGGCCTTGGGGTCGGGCAGGGCGGCGTGGACCCAGAGGCCGTAGCGGAGCTTCAGTGGCTCGCCCAGCTTGATGGTGCGGGGGCCGTCCTGGGTGAAGGAGGCGCCCATCCAGCCGTCGTCGCGGACGTGGAAGATGCTGGGATGGTTGGGGTTCGAGGGGTGGTCGAGGAGGGTGATGCCCTCGATGACGCCGTCGGCCACGGCGCCCGAGTAGTCCATCCACTTGGCCCGCTTCCAGAAGACGCCTTTTTCGTTGACGCCGCCCTCGGAGTTGCGGATGGTGCCGGCGCCGTCGTGGACGCCGATGGTCTTGGCCATGCGGACGGCGAAGAAGCCGAAGGGGGTCTTGCCCAGCGTCGCGTCGGCGCCCTCGGCGGATAGCTCGATGTCCACGACGATGAGAAGCTCATCGTCTCGCAGGGCGTGGACGGTGGTGGTGCGGCGCTCCTTGAGGAGGGCTTTGCCTTCCTTGACAGTCACCCAGTTGTTGTGGGTGACGATCGCCGCGGCGTCAGGGCCGTCGTCGAGCCGCTCGACGCGTTGATGGATGATGCGGCCGGCGCGGCCGTTCGACCAGAAGTCCGTGCCATTCACGTTGTTGTGGGAGACCCAGACGGAGTTGTGGTGGGCGTGGCTTTCGGGGTCGTGGGGGTGGCCCATGCGGGTGAGAGGCCGGCCGCTGGGGCCGATGACGGGGAAGAGGAAGGGGCGGTCGAGGTCCTTGGCGAAGTGGTAGCGGGCCACCTCCTTGCCGTCACGCTGGAAGGAGATCTGCTGGTAGGGCTGCGGGACGGCCTGCATGTGGGGGACGGGTTTGGGCTGGAGGTTGGCCCCTGTGGCCGCGGCCACAAGGCAGAGGGACAAGACGAGTGCGCAAGTGTGCACAGCATCCATCTGGTTCTCCTTGATGCCTGTGGTGGCCATAGTTGGTATACTGAAGGCGGCGTGGAAATGCAAGGCCGCAATCAGGAGCGCCGAATGGGCGACTTGAGCGAGAAGGACTACGTGGTCGTGGTGCAGTGCGAGATCGTGAAGCAGCGCTGCTCGGGCTACTTCTGCGAGAAGGCGTTCAACGAGAGAACGGGCGGGTTCGCTGCCTACCCGAGGGACAAGGCGTTCCGCACGCTCTACCTCACGTGCGGCGGGTGTTGCGGGCGCGCGGTCGGGCGCAAGCTCTCGCATCTCGCCCGCAAGATCAAGCAGCGGGAGGGCATCGAGAAGGGCCGCATCGTCGTCCAGCTCTCCTCCTGCATCACGCAGGACAACCACCACGCCCCGCCGTGCCCGCACCTGGGCTACATCAAGACCCTCATTGCTCGCCTGGGGATTGACGTGCGCGAGGACACGAGCATCAGCGAGCTGTCCGAGAAGCGGCGAGCGGAGGGCATCTACAAGGCGAAGGGAGCAGCCTGTGAAAGCTCTTGAGATCAATCAGCACTTCCTCTCGAAGGCGAGCTGGGTGGACCCTGCGAAGACGGTGGACCGCGTGATCGTGGGCGACCCGCAGAAGGAGGTGCGGCGGGTGCTGGTCACGTGGATCGCCAGCCTCGACGCGGTGCGGGCCGCCATCGAGCGGGGCGTGGACGTGCTGATGACCCACGAGCCGACCTTCTGGGTCCACGCGAACGAGCTGGAGATGATGGAGACCTCGCGGATCGCTTCGGCCAAGTGGCACCTCATCCAGCGGAGCGGGCTGGTGGTGCTGCGGAACCACGACGCGTGGGACCGCTGGCCAGAGATCGGCATCCCGTGGGCTTGGGCGCAGTTCCTCGGCGTGGGCAACAAGCCCGTCGCAACCGGGGCGAACGGCTACCAGCACCGCTACGACATCCAGCCCGTGCCCCTGGAAGCCTTCGCCGCTCGCGTGGCGAAGCGGACGGCGACGATTGGCGAGAGCGCCGTCCAGGTGGTCGGCGACGGCAAGCGGTTGGTCTCCCACATCGGCGTCGGCACGGGTTGCGGGTGCGACATCCGCGTGTTCCAGGAGATGGGCTGCGATGTCTCAATCGTGTGCGACGACGGCTCGTGCTATTGGGGAGGCATCCAGCGGGCGGAGGACGACGGCCACGCCGTCATTCGCGTGAACCATGGCACGAGCGAGGAGCCGGGGATGGTGACCCTGACGCGCTACATCAACGACACGCTGCCCGGCGTCAAGGCGGAGCACCTGCTGCACGGCTCGAGCTTCCGCCTGGTGGGCTCGTGACGCGAGAGGAGAGACCATGAATGTGGGAAGCAGGCTCTCGTTCGCCCTCCTCCTGATCGCCTGCCCCATGGCCGATGCCTGGGCGGGCGAGGCAGCGACGGACGGACAGCCGTACCAATGGGGGGAGGAGAAGGACGGCCTGCGGATGGGGATAAGGCCGGTCTTGCCAGCTCCCAAGGACTCGTCACGGCCGGCGTTCGAGGTGGCGGCACACAACGTCGGCAAGGAGCCCGTGGTCCTCTGGCTGGGGGCCATGGGTTCGAACGGGGCGATACAGTGCACAGGCAAGGTCATCCTCGTCCTCACGGACCGCGACGGGAAGGCGACCATACTGGAACACAACGGGGACCGCCTGAAACGAAGCCCCGGACGCGTGGACCCGATGCTCGTGCCCCTAGCAGTTGGCTGCACCTATTCCATCCAGGTGAGTTTCGAGAACTACTGGCTCCTCGGTAGGAACGCCACTCCCCAGGAATGGCTTCCCCGAGGTACGTACACGGTGGTCGCACAGTTCGCCGGGGAGGCCGTTCCCAGGAAGGACCAGGGACATAGCATCATCCCGGCGCTTCCCTATTGGAAGGGGCTCCTCCGCTCCGGCACCATCCAGTGCCTGAGCGCGGGCCAGCCGCAGCAGAAGGGCGGAGCGTGACGGCGCCAGGCGCCCGAGCTTTAGTTGGTGCAAAGCGGCGCGCCCCCTCCCTTCCCTGTCATTCTGAGCGAAGCGGAGAGCCGTTGTCCCGCGATTACACTGTGTTGCCGTAGCGTGTTCCCCTGGAGGATTCTTCGCTCCGTTTCACTCCGCTCAGAATGACCCATGGGTGGGCTCTGGCGCCGGGCTGGCAACAACGCCGCCCAACGGTCATTCGGAACGGAACGAGGGATGACCCGTGGGCAGGCGCGGGCGCCAGCCTGGCGGGAGCGCCCACCAACGGTCATTCTGAGCGAAGCGAAGAACCTCCCGGGGGGAAGAGTCGTGGCCCCGCGAGTGAACGGCGTCGCCGGAACCGGTTCCTCTGGGAGATTCTTCGCTCCGTTTCACTACGCTCAGAATGACCAGTGAGTGGGCGCGGGCACCGGGCTGGCAATGACGCCGCCCAACGGTCATTCTGAGCGAAGCGAAGAATCTCCCGGGGGGGCGTACCACTCGAGGCTAAGGTCCTGCCAGGAGGGGTTGACCGACTCGATGAGCGCGACCTTCTTCTCTCGCAGCCAACCCTTCAGTTCCTTCTCGCGGACGAGTGCGTCGTAGGGTCGGGAGTAGGTCTCGTAGTACACCAACTTCTTGACCCTATAGCGCTTCGTGAACCCAGCGGTCTCGCCGGACTTGTGCTCTGCGACACGGCGGATGAGGTCGTTAGTCACGCCGATGTAGAGGACTCGTGAGATGCTGGCCATGACGTAGACGTAGTACGTCCTGGGGATAGGGTTGCTCCTTCGGAAGATTCTTCGCTTCGCTCAGAATGACGTGGGCCGGGGCCGAGGCGCCGTCTCCTCAGCGCGCGCCTCAGGGCTTCGCGGCCACGGGGCCAGGGCGGGTGGTGCGCTCGAGGTAGTCGGGCCAAAGGGGGCAGTTGAAGTCAGTCCAGGCCTTGATCGCGCGCATGCCGTCCTCGGGGAGCTTCACGCCCTCGTGGTTCTTGTCGGCCAGCACCACCCACAGGCGGCTTTGCAGGGTGCCGAACGAGAGCGGCTCGGCCTTGAAGTGCCGCATGCCGTAGGTGAAGTCGAAGTAGTGGACCCATCCGCCCTGGATCAGCGCGCGGTAGGAGGCGGGGATGCGCGCGGCGTCGAGCGTGCCGCGCAGGTCGGTGCGCCCCTTCTCCTTGCCGTCGTGGCAGCGCCCGCAGTGGGCGTCCAGGACCGGCTGCACGACCTTCTGGTAGTCGAAGGGGGCGGTGCCCCACGGTGGCGGCTGAAGAGTGCGCGGCGGCTTGCGGAGGGCCAGGCCGGCCGCGGCCGGCGGCGAGGTGCCGCGGTCCTCGTGGCAGCCGATGCAGCCGCGCCGCTCGCCCGGCTGCAACTGCACCACGCTGCGCATCCGCTGCAACTCGTTGAACTGGGCGTCGAGCAACTGGAAGTAGAGCACCTTTCCGGCGGGCGCCAGGAAGTTGGCCGAGCCGTCCTCCTCGATGGGCACGGTGCCGAACGACGCTTTGGCCACGTAGCTTGGCCAGCCCCCGCCCTCGCGGACGCTGTAGAGCCCCGGCTCGACTTCCTTCACGTGGCTTGGCCACTTGTAGCCGGTCCGCAACGGGGCCAGCGGCGCGTTCGGCGTCCGCGTGAGAAAGCTCGGCGTCGGGCCGCGCACGAGGTGGACGGGTGCGGCGTAGAAGTCCTCGAACGGCGGATGGTCGGCGCGGAACTGGCCGCAGGGGAGCGACGCCAGGGTGGCCGCGACCTCCTGTGCCACGCGCAGGTACTTGGCCCTGCCGCGGGCGACCGCCGGCCCCAGGCCCATGTAGACGTCCTGGACGGTGAACTGGCCGAGGCCGCGCTCGGCCAAGTCGGGGTCGAGGGCTGTGGGCAGCGCCGGCGGCCGTGGGCGGACGCGCAGCGGGGTGGGCCGCATGCTGCTGATCTGCGGGTCCACGTAGAGCAGCTCCCGATTCCCGTAACGATCAACCACGTACAGGCCCCAGTTGTTCCGGTTGTCGGGGTTGTGCGCGACGAGGAAGTGGTCGCGCGAGAGCGGGCAGGGGTCGCGGAACGTCTCGCTGTGCGAGCGGCTCATCTGGTATTGCGGCCGCGTGTCGGGCGTGATGTTGGTGAGCGCCTCGGTGTCGAACGGCCCCTTGGCGAGGTCAATCAGGGCGACCGGCCCGCTGTGGTCGCCGTGGGACATGAGCGTGCAGACGATCTCGTTCGAGCCCGGCACCTCGTGTGCCTGGCTGTAGCAGTTGGGGGTGTTGTTCCCGAACACCAGCTCGGGGTGCGTGCCGTCGGGCCGGATTGACCAGAGCGTGTGGCCGAAGTCGGCCCCCTTGTCCAGGTACTCGGAGCGTGTCCAGAGGATGCGGCCGCTACGCATCACCGATGGCTTCCACTCGCTGAGGTTGGCGAGGGAGAGGCGCCGCATGTTCGTGCCGTCGGCCTCCATGCGGTAGAGCACGTAGGCCTGCGGGCGCCAGCACAGGAAGCGCGCGGTGCACCGCGTGGTGTGGAAGGCCAGGCCGCCGTCGGGCAGGCACACGGCGTCGAAGTCGTGGAACGGCCCTTCGGTGAGCCGCCGCAGCCCCGTGCCGTCGGCCGCCATTGCATACAGGTGCCAGTACGAGGCCCAGCCCTCCACCTCGGGCTTCTGGGGGCGGTAGGCGAAGTAGACCGTCTTGGCGTCATAGTCAGCCGTCGGCTCGCGCACGATGCCCGCGCTGCCGTCGAAGAGCTGCTCGGTGCGCGCGCGGTCCGGGCGGAACCGGCCCTGCTCGTCGCGGGGAACGTGCAACACGAACACGCCGCCGCCAGGCTCGAGCACGCCGTCCAGGTGCTCGCTGTAGTTGTGCGATTCCAGGAAGGGGTGACGCTTGGCGAACAAGATGCGTTCGATGGGCGCCAGGGCGGGGTCGCGGAAGAACAGGTCGCGCTTCGCCCGCCGCGCCGCCAGGTACAAGGCGTCGGAGGCCGGCTCCTCTTTGGCCCGGCGCCGCAGCTCGACCGCCTGGGCACGTTCGGCACTCACATCGAGCCCCTGGCCCGCGAGCCGCTCGAGCAGCTCCTCGAATAGCACCAGCACTCGCTCCAGCGGCTCCAGCCGCGCGAAGCGGCCCCAATATGGCGCGCCGCCGGGCGCTGCCGGGCGGTCCACCCGTAGCGGCGAAAGGTGATCGTCCGCCGGAATCCGGCTCAGTGTCGCCCGCTCGCGCGAGAAGGCGTACTGGAGCAAGCCGTCCCAGCCCTTCTCGGGCAACTGGTCCACCGGCAGGCCGGGGAACCGGCTTGGCCGGGCGACCCTGGCGACGTGCTTGCCCACCGACTTCCACTCCCGGCCATCCTGCGACACGAGCACCTCGAAGGCCACGGGCACGCGATCGGTGTAACGCCCCTTGCGGTCGCGGGAGAAGACCACCTTGGCCACCTGCGCCGGCTTCGGCAGCTCGATCTGCGCCCACTCCTGGCCCGCCGTCGCGGCGATCCAACTGTGGTCGTTCCCATACTCGCCGTCGTTCAGGTGCGGAATCGCGTGGATCGGGTAGCCGGACAGGCACGACGAGGCGGACGCCTTTGCCCCATCCTTGGCCAGCGCGAGGTTGGCCTTGCCGTCGGGGCCGTAGACCTCCAACTCGTCAATGCACGCCTGGCTGGCTGAGCTGGCGAGGATGACGAAGCGGACGAGTTTCGCCTCCCGAGGCGCGAAGACGACGGGATTTGGCTGGTCGGCGCGAATGACCGCCTCGCCGGCCGCCGCGACCCGAACAAGGCACGCCGCCACGACCACCGCCAGCCCCCACCGGCAGACCGTGCCATGCCGAGCTTGTCGAGGCATCTATCTTCCCCTTGTCCCTCCCCACTGCCCAGCATCCTACGCCATTCGCCCGCCGACTTCAACTTGATCTTGCGGCGGCGGAATGGTTCAATTGGCCCCCACCGACCCTGCGTCGGTGGAGCCAGGGATTGGCGGCTAGGGCGGGCGCTCCCCATTCCCCCCTCTCCCTTCCAGGGAGAGGGTAGGGTGAGGGTGGGACTTCGGGGTAGGGGCAGGCGCCCGACCCTCCCCCTGCCCCCTCCCTGAGAGGGAGGGGGGTATGGGAGCGGGCCGCCGGTAGCGCCCAATCCTCCACTCCACCGAGACAAGCTCGGTGGGGGCGGGAGAGCAACAGATGATGCGTTGGCTGACAGTCTTGGTTCTCTGGGGCGCCCGACTCCAGGCCACCGAGTACCACGTCGCGCCCACGGGCGACGACAAGAACCCCGGCACGCAGGCGAAGCCCTTCCGCACCATCCAGCGGGCCGCGGGCGTCATGCGGCTCGAAGACACCTGCCACGTCCGCGAAGGCGTCTACCGCGAAACCGTCCAACCCTGGAAGTCCGGCCAGGAGCGCCGCGCCATCCGCTTCCTCGCCCGGCCCGGCGAGAAGGTTGTCATCTCGGGCGCCGACCCAGTCACCGGCTGGAAGCGCCACGCGGGCAATGTGTGGAAGGCCGACGCCGCCCTGCCCCTGGGCCGCAACAGCCAGGTGTTTTTCGACGGCGCGATGATGGACGAGGCCCGCTGGCCGAACAACACGGACGGCAAGCTGCTGACGCCCAACGGCGCGCGCATCAGCACGGGGGGCGACTGGGGCCTCACCTGCTCCCTCCTGCCCGATGGCCTCGGCGACGACGCCTGGAAGGGCGGCGTCGCCTGGGTGCTCGCCGGCGCACGCTGGACCAGCTTCACCGCCGCCATCGCCAACTACAAGAGCGCCGACAAGAAGGTCCTCTTCTCCATCCCCGACCCCGCCTGGGTGCGCGACCACATGAACCCGCGCCGCGGCGGGGAGTTCGTCCTCGTCGGCTGCCTGGCCGGCCTCGACGCGCCGAACGAGTGGTGGTTCGACAGGCAGGGCTCCACCCTCTACATCATTCCGCCGGTGGACGAGGACCCCAATCAGCACGAGACCCTGGTCCGCCGCCGCTACGCGGCCATTGACCTCAAGGGCCGCTCCTACGTCGAGTTCGCCGGCATTGACGTCCACGCCGGCGGCGGCGAGCGCGCGGAGGCCGATGGCGCGGAGGGCGGCGTTGTCGCCCTTCGCCAGGGGCATCACGAGCGGCGTGCAGGCGGCGCCCCCGCGGCCGCAGATGGCGACCAGTGCCTTCTCGATGGCCGACTGGTCGGCCGCATCCTGGGTCTTCTGAAGCACCTTCACGAGGTCGGGCACCTGCTTCTCGCCGCCGAGCGAGCCGAGGGCGGCCACGGCGGCGGCGCGGACGGCGGCGTCGGCGTTCTCCGCGTTCTTCACCAGGGCGGGCAGGGCGGCCTCGATGCGGCGCAGGCCGGCCAGCTCGACGAGGAGGGCGAGAGCCTTGTCCTTCGCCTCGCCCAGGCGGGCCATGAGGGCCGCATCAACGTCCGGCCCGGGCAGCCGGGCGAGGGCGACCTTGCCCGCGGCGGCCAGCTCGGCATCGGCGTCCGCGGCGGCCTCGAGGAGGATAGGGACGCACGAGGCGTCGCCCATGTGCTCGAGCGCGCCCATCTCGGGCGCCGCCTTGCCCAACTCGGCCACGAGGGCCTCCGTGGCCTCGGACCCCGGCAGCTCGCGGGCCACGCGCAGGCCGAGCCAGAAGCACGACTTGTCGGCCGACCTCAGTTGTTCGAGCAGGAGCGGGACGCCGGCGGCCCCGCGGGCCAGGATGGCGCCGCGGGTGCCCTCGGCGATGCGGTACTTCGGCACGTCGGCCTTGCGCACCGCGTCGTAGAGCTTCGCGGCATCCTCGGCCTTCTTATCGGCGAGGAGTTTTTCGGCGCACAGGACGCAGCCGTAGGCGACCGACGAGCGGACGGCGGGGGGCGCCGAGGCGAGGAGCGGCTCGAGGGCCTTGATGGGCTGCTCGCCGCCGATGCGGCCCAGGGCCTCGGCCGCGGCCGACGCCACCTCGGGGTCGGGGTCCTTCAGCTTCGCCACGAGGGTGTCAATGGCCTTGGGGTCGCGGCGGACTCCGATGGAGTTGATGACGCCGACGAGCAGGCGCCCTTCGAGCTTGCCCACGGCCTGGCGCAGCGCCTCATCAGCCGCGGGGTCTGGGATGGCCTCGAGGGCGATGCGCGCCCACGAGGAGAGTTCCTTGTTCGGCAGCAGGGCGGCCAGAGCGGGCACGGCCGCCTTGGTGCCCCACACGGCGAGTTGCTTGCAGGGAATCGCCTTGTCCTGCGGCGGCGCGTCCGACTGGATGATGGCGATCAGCTTCGCCTCATCGGGCTTCTCGCCGGCCATTGCCGAGGCCACGAGCAGGACAGCAACCAACGTCGAAAGCCAGATTCTGAACACCGTCGTTCTCCTCACTTGGTACTCGACACTCGACACTTGGCACTCGCTAGAGGCGCCACGGCTCGCGGATGGCCTCGGAGCGGAGCCGATTCGCTTCGGGGTCGTTGAGGAACTCGTTCTTCTTCGGGTCGTAGGTGAGCTTGCGTCCCAGGAAGATCGCCGTGTTGGTGGCGTGGCAGGCGATGTGGGAGTTGCAGGTGACGAAGTGGTTGGCCCTGGGCAGGCCGCGGGTGCGGACGCACTCGAAGTAGTTGCGCACGTGGCCGTCGGCGGGGTAGCCGCCGGTCTTCTTGCCGCGGGCGGCGAGCCATTCGGGGTTGCTGGCGAAGATGTTGCCGCTGTCGCCCACCTCGAGCCAGCCCTTGTCGCCTTCGATGCGCGCGGGGCAGGAGCCGATGTCGGGCATCCAGCCGCCGTCGCGGATGACCAGCTTCACGCCGCTGGCGTAGAGGGCCGTGGCCTGGCCGCGCTCGGGCGGGAAGTACTCGACGGGCACCGTGTCGTCGCTCTGGTTGGCCCACTGGCACAGGTCCACGCAGTGGGAGCCCCATTCGAGGATGCCGCCGCCGAGGAGTCCGCCGCCCTTCTCGAAGTTGAAGCCGTCGAGGAGGCCCTTGTTGAACGGCCGCCAGGCCGCGGGGCCGAGATAGAGGTCCCAATCCACGTCCTGCTTGGACGGCTCGGGCTCGGCGGCCCGCCAGCCGCTCATGCTGGTGCCCATGCCGGCGGGGTGCGCGTGGAGGGTGTGGATTTTGCCCAGCTTGCCGCTGTGGACGATTTCCATGGCGAAGAGGAAGTGAGCGACGCTGCGGCGCTGCATGCCGCCCTGGTAGACGCGGCCCGTGCGCTGGAAGGTGGCGGCCAGCTCGAGGCTCTGCGCGATGTTCTTCGTGCACGGCTTCTCGGAGTAGACGTCCTTGCCCGCCTTGGCCGCGTTGATGGCCGCGGTCGCGTGCCAGTTCGGCCCCGTGGCGATCAGCAGCGCATCCACGTCGGGCCGGGCGAACAGCTCGTGGTAGTCAATGTAGGCGGCGCACTTGTCGTCGCGGTTCTGCCCGTCGGCCATTTTCTTCGCGCGTTCGCGGCGCTCGCGCCGCACGTCGCACACGGCCACGCAGCGCACGTTGGGCTCGCGGAGCATGCAGCCGAACACGTAACCGCCGCGTCCGCCGATGCCCATCGCGCCCAGGAGGATCGTATCGCTCGGGGCCGCGCCCTCCTGGCCCAGCACTCTTGCCGGCACCACGTGGGGCGCCGCCAGCGCCGCGCCCACGGCGGCTAGGCCCCGCTTCAGAAAGTCCCGGCGTTGGATTCCAGGCTCCCTCGGCATTGGCCACTCCTTTCTCTTTCGCCCTTCAACCGCATTCGTCCTCGATTCAATCGAATCAATCGAGTGAATCGAGGACGATTCAGAATCTCCACGGATCCCTCAATGCCTCGCCGCGCAGCCGGTTGGCCTCATCGTCGCCAACGAACTCGTTTTTCTTGGGGTCGTAGGTGAGCTTGCGTCGCAAGAAGATGGCCATGTTGGTCGCGTGGCAGGCGATGTGGGAGTTGCAGGTGACGAAGTGGTTGGCCCTGGTCAGGCCGCGGGTGCGCACACAGTCGAAGAAGTTGCGCACGTGGCCGTCGGCGGGGTAGCCGCCGGTCTTCTTGCCGCGCGCGGCCAGCCATTCGGGGTTGCTGACGAAGATCTCGCCGCTGTCCCCCACCTCGAGCCAGCCCTTGTCGCCTTCGGCACGCATGGGGCACGAGCCGACGTTGGGCAGCCAGCCGCCGTTGCGGACGACCAGCTTCACGCCGTCGGCGTAGCGAGACGTCGCCTGGTCCCCTTCGGCCGGGAAGTACTCCACGGGCACCGTGTCGTCGCTCTGCTTCGCCCACTGGCAGAGGTCAATGCAGTGGGAGCCCCACTCCATCACGCCGCCGCCGAGCATCCCGCCGCCCTTCTCGAACCCGCTGCCCATGAGCCCCCGGCTGTACGGCCGCCAGGCGGCGGAGCCGAGATAGAGGTCCCAGTCCAGCTCGTCCTTCGACGGTTCGGGCTGCGCCTGCGCCCAGCCGCTCATGCCCGTGCCCAGCCCGGCGGGATGGGCGTAGAGGGTGTGGAGCTTTCCGAGCTTGCCGCCGTGAATGATGTCCATTGCGAACATGAAGTGGGCGACGCTTCGCCGCTGCATGCCGCCCTGGAACACGCGGCCGGTCCGCTGATAGGTCGCGGCCAGCTCCAGGCTCTCCGCGATGCTCTTCGTGACAGGCTTCTCGGCATAGGCGTCCTTGCCGGCCTTCGCGGCCAGGATGGCGCCCAGCCCGTGCCAATTGTTGCCCGTGGTGATCAGCACCGCGTCAATGTCGGGGCGGGCGAACATCTCGCGGAAGTCCACGTAGGCAACGCACTTGTCGTCGCCGTTCCGGTCGTCGGCCATCTTCTTCGTGCGCTCGCGGCGGTCCTTCCGCACGTCGCACACGGCCACGCAGCGCACATTCGGCTCGCGCAGCATGCAGCTCAGGTCGTAGGAGCCGCGCCCGCCGATGCCCATCGTGCCCAGGAGAATCAGGTCGCTTGGGGCCGCCGCGCCGCCCTGGCCCAGCGCTCTGGCGGGCACGACGTGGGGCGCAGCCAGCGCCGCGCCCACGGCGGCGAGGCCCCGCCGCAAGAACTGCCGGCGCAGGATTACGGGTTCCCTTGGCATCACCCACTCCTTTCTCTTTCGCCCTTCAATCGCATTCGTCCTCGATGCAATCGATTCAATCGATTCAATCGAGTGAATCGAGGGCGATTCAGAATCGCCACGGCTCGCGCAGCGCCTCGCCGCGCAGCCGGTTGGCCTCATCGTCCCCAACGAACTCGTTCTTCCTGGGGTCGTAGGTGAGCTTGCGTTTCAGGAAGAGCGCGATGTTGACAGCGTGGCAGGCGATGTGGGAGTTGCAGGTGACGAAGTGGTTGGCTTTGGGCAGGCCGCGGGTCTTCACGCAGTCGAAGAAGTTGCGCACGTGGTTGTCGGCGGGGTAGCCGCCGGTCTTCTTGCCGCGCGCGGCGAGCCATTCGGGGTTGCTGACGTTGATCTCGCCGCTGTCGCCCACCTCGACCCAGCCCTTGTCGCCCTCGGCCCGCATGGGGCACGAGCCGACGTTCGGGAGCCAGCCGCCGTTGCGGACGACCAGCTTCACGCCGTCGGCGTAGACCGCTGTCTCGTGGTCGCCCTCGGCCGGGCCGTACTCGACGGGCACCTCCGGCACCGTGTCGCCGCTCTCCTTCGCCCACTGGCACAGGTCCACGCAGTGCGAACCCCAGGGGAGGCAGCCGGCGCCCACGAGGCCCCCGCCTTCCTCGAAGCACGACCAGCCCGACCGCACCAGCGCGCGATTGAACGGCCGCCAGGCCGCCGAGCCGAGGTAGAGATCCCAGTCCACGTCTTCCTTCGACGGCTCAGGCTCAGGGGCCGCCCAGCCGCTCATGCCGACGTTCATGCCGCCAGGATGGGCGTAGAGGGCCTGGAGCTTGCCGATCTTGCCGCTGTGGATGATGTCCATCGCGTAGATGAAGTGGGCGACGCTGCGCCGCTGCATGCCGCCCTGGAAGACGCGAGCCGTGCGCTGAAACGTCGCGGCCAGCTCCAGGCTCTGGACGATGGTCTTCGTGACCGGCTTCTCGGAGTAGACGTCCTTGCCCGCCTTCGCAGCCAGGATCGAGCCGAAGCCGTGCCAGTTCGCCCCCGTGGCGATCAGCACCGCGTCAATATCGGGCCGGGCGAACATCTCGCGGAAATCAATGTAGGCCGCGCACTTGTCGTCCCCGTTCCGCCCGTCGGCCATCTTCTTGGCGCGTTCACGGCGCTCGCGCTGCACGTCGCACACGGCCACGCACCGCACGTCGGGCTCGCGGAGCATGCAGCCGAAGTCGTAGGAGCCCCGGCCGCCGATGCCCATCGCGCCCAGGATGATCTTGTCGCTGGGGGCCACGTCGCCGTCCTTGCCCAGCACCGACGACGCCACGATGTGCGGCGCCCCCAGGGCGGCGCCGACGGCTGCGAGGCCGCGCCTGAGGAATTGCCGGCGCCCTATGCCCGTCTTCTCTGACATGCACAGGTCCCTTTCTCTTCGCGTGCTCGTTCCGGCTCGGCGCGAAGCCCGCGCCGAGCCCGGACCATTCCCACGGCGCGCGGGCTATCATATCCCTCGCGGCCTTTCAGATCAAACCGGGCAAAGGGGGGAACATGGCCCCTGATTCTCGTGACCCTTCCCGGGTTCCCCGGCTTCCACCCTCACCCTACCCTTTCCCTGGAAGGGAGAGGGGTCCGAACCCCCCTCCCTCTCAGGGAGGGGGTAGGGGGAGGGTCGGAGCCTGTGGCCGGCGAGACGCGCCAGCACTGGGGCCCATACTCAAGGGGGCAGTGGTGCTCCCCTCCCGAAGGCGTGGGGGCCTTCGGGAGGGAGCGGGTTCGCCGTTCAGTGGGCGGCAGCCGTGGCCGCGGCCGGGCGGAAGGTGATCTCGATGTTCTCGGTCGGCTTGAAGTCCTTCATCGTCCAGGAGAGCGTGGTGCCGGTGGAGCTCTTCTGGCAGCCCGCGGGCAGGGTGCGGACCACGCGGCCAGCGGCGATGCCGCTGAGCTTCACGCTGATCTTCGCCTCGTCTATCTTCCCCTTCCAGGTGGCGCCGGTCTTCATGGTGTAGGAGTAGGTGAGCAGGGCGCCCGCCTCCGCGTCCTTCACCTTCGCCGGCTCGACCCAGTAGGTCACGCGCACGGCCTTCTTCTCGTTCGCCGCGAAGGGCACGTCGAAGACCTTCCACTCCTTGTACGGCCCCTCGAAGCGGTAGGGCTCGCTGGCCGCGCCGCCGGGCACTCCGCCGCCTCCAAAGCCGCCTTGGCCCCCGCCCCGCATCAGGCCGCCCGCAGGGGCGCCACCCGACTGGGAGCGGATGGCCTTGAGCGGCTCGCCGTTCACGCTCACCGCGAAGTCGTTGAGCGCCGTCTCGAAGGCTCCGAGGGGGTAGCCCATCGCCACGACGGCCGCCTGGCCCAGATTCTGCATCTGGAACGTGGCCTCGACCTGCACCTTCTGCTCGCCGAGCGTGATGACGACCTCTTCCGAGGCCATCCGCACGGTGGTCCACTGGGGCCTGGGCGTCGCCACGTCGGCCCACACGGCCGTGCCGGCGAGCGCCAGGACCGCCGCCACACACAACAGCTTCGTCCTCATCGTCCTGACCTCCTAGAGTGGGTTCCCTTGCCTCCGGCTCTCTGCCGGTGGTCATCCTGCGGTTGGGTCGCTGACTCGCCCGATGAACAGGACCTGCCCCGTGGCCGCCACGCGGATGAGGAAGAGGAACGGATGGTCCGCGCGGAAGACGGGGGTCGGGGCCAGCGGCTCCGCTTTGGGCGCCATGACGACCGCCGTCGCCGCGGCCGCCTCGGTGCCCTCCTCGTTCACGTCCACGAACGCCTTGTGGAATACCGCCGAGATGAACAGAGCTTCGTCGGACGGCGGCTTGACGCCGTTCATGCCCGAGAAGTCGGCCTTGTCGTCCTGAAACGCCTCAACCATGCCCAGGGACCTCAGGAGCGGCGTCAGCTCCTTCGTTCCCCAGGTGATCCTCCACTTGGGGAGATGGACGTGCACCTCCCGCTTCCGCGAGGCGGCGAGCTTCTCGGCCTGCTCGGCCAGGCCGGCTCCTGCGGCCGGCTTCAGGAGTTCTCTCTCCAGCGCCGGCAGGCCGTCCTTCTTCCTGGGCAGGAAGAGCGCCATGCTCACCCGCTCGCCCTTGTAGGGCAGCTCGACGGCCTGGAACGAGTCGGTTTCCAGGTAGCGGAACCGCGGCTTCTCCTCCACGTCCCACGTCTTGTGCCGCATCATCTTGGCTGTGGCCGTCTTCTGCGGCGTGACGAAGAACGGCGCGTCCTGGGTCAGCCCCTTGTCGAACTGCCGCTCCCAGGAGCCGTAGAAGTAGACGGCGTTCACCAGGACCAATCGGGTGAGCTTGGCCAGCCCGCGCGGCGGGATGAGGTTCTTGATCTTCTCGCGGGTCTTTTCTTCCACCCACAGGTTGATCGCCTCGCGCGCCTTCTCCGTCTCCTGCGCGAAGTCTACCTGGTTCAGGCCCCCGCCGTAACAGGCCGCCGCGACGTCGAGGAACGGCTTGAGAAACGTGTAGCCCTTCTGCCCCCACAGGGAGTTGGCGACGTGGAGGGTGTGGCTGGCACCTGCGCCCGTGTGCATGAGCTGTTGGGCGCGCTGAGCCGCCGCGTGGAGGCGTGCGTCGTCCAGCGTGAAGTGCAGCGCCTTCTTCATCTGCTTCGCGGTCTCCTCCCTCGCGCCCGCGTAGGTCATCGCCAGGGCGGTGCGGATCGAGAAGGGGGAGAGGAAGAGATTGCCCCCCTCCTTCTCCATCACCTCCGCGCACGCGTCCACCGTGAAGCGGTTGTTGCCCGCAGCGAGGTCCTTGAGGTCCTCGTCCACCTCCTTGGTCTCCGCCGCGCCGGCCCCTTCCCCGCCACGGCATGGGCGGGCCGCGGCCACCAGGAGGGCGGCAGCGCACGTGGCGACCAGCCCAACGAGCATTCTCCTCATGGCCGCATCCTCCAGAAGGTGCCGGTTCGTAGTGCGGCCTTCAGGCCGTAGAAGATACGGGCCAAAGCCCGCACTACAAACTGGCTAGAAGTGGGTCGGCTTGCCCTCGGGGCCGAAGGGCAGCGTCACGTCGTGCTTCGTCTCCTTCCCCTCCTCGATGACGATTTCGGCGGGGGCGGGCGGCATGAGTTTCTTCTTCTGTCCCTCCATTCCCAGGCTCACGCGCAGCGTGTAGGCGCCGGGCGGCAGATTGCCGATGACGTAGCCCCCCTGCTCGTCCACGTGCCCCGCGCCCGCCTGGGGCGCCTGCGGCCCAGCCTCCTTCGACTGGAGCGACATCCAGCAAGTGCCCCGCCCCACGAGGTCCCCCTTGCCGTCGCGCACGACCCCGCGCACGAGGCCCGGCATGTGCAGGATGACCCTCGTCCCCGTCTCGCCCTTGCCCTCGATGGTCACGGACGTCGGCTTGGCGCGCAGCGTGCCGTCGGGGGCCGTGACCGTGATGTCGTAGGCGCCGGGCGGCAGGCCCTCCGCGCGGAACGAGCCGTTCACCCCGCTCATCGTCGCGCGGCCGGGCCGGGGGTACTGCTGCGTGGCCGCCTGCACGCTCACCTGAGCGCCGACCACGGGCTCCCCTTTCGAGGTCAAGACCTGGCCCACCAGGTCTCGGGCGGGTCCGCGGTCACGGAAAAGCTCGTCTCGTTCAGGTGGCCGATGGCGTAGCGCCCCTGCTCGTCGGTGAACGTCGAGCCGAAGCCGAGGATGCTCCCGCGCGTGTAGCGATAGACGCCCACCTGGGCGGCCCGGACGGGCTTGCCATCCGGCCCCGTGATGCGGCCCGACACGGCCACGCCGGGCTTCAGCGCAACGTCGAAGCTGGCCGAGCCGCCGAGCGGAATGAGCGTCAGCGGCACCGAACTCGTCGCCAGGGTCAGGGCCTCGGCCGGCGGCACCGCCGTCACCTGGTTCTGTGGGCCGTACTTCTGCGGGGGATCGAGCTTGGCGGGCGATGCGAGGCCGACAATCGTGTACCGCCCCTGGGCGTCCGTGGTGGCTTTCGCACGCGAGCCGTAGCCGTAATTAGCCATCACGGTCGCGCCCGCCACCGGCTTCCCGGCAGGATCGGTCACTGTGCCGGTCACTTTCGCCCCCTCGGGGAGCTTGAGGACCTGCTGAAGCGCGAGGCCGCTCAGGGCGCGAACGTCGTCGAACTGCTTCTGGCACGAGGCCGCGCCCTCGGGCGGCACCACGGTCATTGCATACTGGCCGGAGGCGAGGCCCTTGAACTGCACGAGGCCCTTGGCGTCGCTCTTCGCCGCCACGCGGGTGCCGAAGCCGTGTCGCCCAAAGCCGGCGCCCACGCTGAACGACACCTCCGCCCCCTCCACCGGCTTGCCATCGGCCCCCAAGACCTTGTCGACGACCGTTCCGCCTTTGTAAAGCGTGACGTCCTGGAGCTTTACGTCGCCCTCCGCCGGCGCGCTCACCCCGCGAAGCGCGGTGGGGGCAAGGTCCTTGCCCTCGGGCGACTTCACCTCGACGGCGTAGGTCTCCTGCGTCAGGCCGCCGAGGCTGTAAGTGCCTGTGGCATCAGAGGTTGCCTCGCCGCTGTACCACTGGCCGGACATCTGGTAGACCGAACGCTTCCCCACCTCGGTCGCCGCGTCGAGGCGGCACGACACCTGGGCGCCCGCCAGCGGCTTCCCCGCCTCGTCCAGCACCCGACCCGTCAGCCGGGCGCCGCGGGGGAGGGTGAAGTTCTCGACCGACGTCTGCGTGTGCCCCAGCACCGTGGCCTTGACGCCCCCTGGCTTCCAGGTGGAGAGGCGTATGAAGCAGGTGCCTGGCGGCGGCTCGACGCTTCGGAAGACGTAGCCCCCGGGCGCCAGGCCCGACATCTCGTATCTGCCCGCCTTATCTGTAGTTACGGAGCGGGAGCACGACCAGCCCATCTGGGAGGGCCAAACCGTGACCGTGGCCCCAGCCAAGGGGCGACCATCCGCATCGCTCACCGTCCCAGCCAGCTTCGCCGTCGCGGGGGCAAGGAAGACCGACACCTCCCGCACCTGGCCCGGGCTGACCATGAGGGACTGCGCGCCGAACACGCTGCTGGGCGCCAGCTTGCCCCCTGGCGGCGCCTCGACGGCTAGCCCTAAGCTCTTGTTACCAGGCACTTTGAGGCTGAACGTCCCGTCGGCGCCACTCGTCGTGGCCCACGTCTCCTTCGGCCCATCCGGCATCTGCGAGGTGAGCGTAACCTTCACCCCGGCAACGGGTTGGCCCGAGGTCGCGAGCGCCTTGCCGCGCACCTCCGCCTCCCCCTGCCCCGCCGCCGCCAACCCGGCGGCCAGCAACGAGGTAACGAACGCAACTGCCCGCGAAAACATCGCCATTTCTGGCACCCCGCCCAGAGTGACAGGTTCCCGGCCCGGCCGGACTCGTCCCTACATCTTAGACGCGCCCGCGCGGCGCGGGTTCCCAAACGCCGCCCGACTCCATTCCGAGAGGCAGAGAGCCAGAGGCGCGGGCGGGATGGCGGAAAAAGAACCCTCGAAGTGGCAGAAAAGGGTACCTTTGGGCCGGGCGCGGGGGCGTGACGGCCGCTCGATGACGGGGGCGGTGCCGACGCGGGGGCAGATGGGGAGTTCGCCGATGCCGGGTAGACTGGGGTCGGGCATCGCCCTCGGGGCTCCGGGGAGGTCCCGCCAGGGTTGCGGGCCACGCTCCGGGGGCGGCGCTGGCTTGACGCCGCGGCCGCAAAGCGCTAGCCTCTCATCGGGGATGAATGGATGGGTGGATGGGTGCCGGACAACCATCCATTGATCCACCCATCCAGTCATCCCCCTCGGCCATGGGCGAAGGCTGCTTTGGAGGGGAGAGGGGCAGGGGCATGAAGGGGTTCGCGAGACTTCTGGCGCGGGAGGCGCGGCGGGTGCGGCTGGCGGTGTTCGTGCTGGCGCTCGGGGGCGCCGTGTGGGCCGTCGTGCTGCGGTTCACAACGGGCCTTCGCGCGCCGCTGTGCGACCGGCTGCCGGTGACGGTGGGCCTGGTGTGCGCCATCGCCGCGCTGGTGCTGCCCGTGGTGTCGCTCGCGGCGGACGGCTCCCTCCCCCGGCTCGCGGCTCGACGCGGCGGGCGGCTGCCCCGCTGTGCCTTCCTCACGGCGAAGTGGCTCGTGTGCGTGGGAGCGTGGGCGGTCGTGGCCGTCTGGGCGTCGGCGGTCGCGTTGGTCCTGTCGCCTTCGGTCGAGGGCCTGCGCGAGTGGGTGCGGCTTCTGGACGCCAGTTGGCTGTGGGTGCTGCTGCTGTTCGCGAGCAGCTTCTTCGCCTCGGCGGCGACGGGGCGGGCGGGGGCGGCGGCCGGGCTCGGGGCGGTCTTCGGCCTGCTGCCGCCCCTCGGCATGTGGTGCGTCTTCGAGCTTCCCGTGGGGGCGCCAGGCGGGCACGCGACGAAGGCTATCGTGGGCGGCGTGGCGACGCTGTGGGTGTTCGGGATGGCGCTCCTCGCGCTCCCCGCGCGGCTCGCGACGCCCACGACCCGCTGGGCGAAGGCGCGGGTTCAGGCGAGACTCGGCGCCTGCCTTGCCGCGGCCGGGCTGTGCATGGCCCTCGTGGCTCCGATGGCCGTGATCGTTGCTTGCCTGCGCCTCGGGCCGGCGGACGCGGACCGGTTCCAGGATCCGCAGCTCTCTCCCGACGGGCGGTTCCTGGCCTTCTCCGTGGACCTCAAGGGCTGGCCCCTCGATTCGCAGGATTTCCGCGCCTATGTGCTCGAGACCGACACGGGCCGGCTGCGCGGCCTGACCTGCCTCCAGAGCAGCGGCTTGGTCCATGGCCCCTGGTCGCCGCAGGGCCGATACCTTGCATACTGGACGGTTCCCGGCCCGTTCGGCAAGGCGTGGCGCCGGCTCCGCCGTGTCGAGGAACACGGGGAAACGGGCCGCGCCATCCTCGACACGCGAACCGGCGAGCGGCACGAGGTGCGCTACCGCACTTCCTTCGCCCACTGGAGCTGGACTGATGAAGGTGTGATCTCAGTGTGGAGCGACGCGTCGCCGCGAGTGAGTCCAGTGAAGCGCAGGCAATACGTGGAGGAGCGGTACGACGTTGCCTCGCGGACGTGGGCGGAAGTGGCGCGTGGGGTGAGCTGGGAGGCGTTCAAGGCCAGGGCGCGGCGGGTCGGGCGGTGGCGGCAGGAGGGGGCTCCTGACGCTCCTGAGGAAGAGACCATCTGGCGGCTCGACGACCCAAAGGGCCGGGGCCTCTCCCTGGTTGCGCGGCCGCTCGCCGCGCCAGGGGCGGAGGGGTGGGCGCTCGAGCTGGCTGACGCCCGCGGCGGCGCGGCGAGGCAACTCGGAGAGACCGACTCCATCGGGGATGATCGCGCCGAGTTCTCTCCAGCGGGCCGCTGGCTTGCCTACGTTGCGCGGGAGGGCACGGGGCCACTGGCTGTCTGGCTGCTGGAGGTCGGGAGCGGCGAGCGGCGGAAGATGAATGGCCCGGGGCAGGCGCTCGAGTGGCAGCCGCGGTTCACGCCCGACGACACGCGGCTGGTGTGGCTGCCCGGGAGCGCGGTGGTGCGGCGGGCCGGCGGCGAGGCGGCAGGGCTGTGCTTCTACGTGCAGGAGTTGCCTTCGGGCCTGCCGCAGCGGGTTGAGCTGCCCGGTCGTGGCGCCGTACTGCCCGAGGACCTCCACTTCGCCGGCCCGGACAACGCCTGCCTCTACTTCATCCGTGAGGCCCGCCTCTGGCGCGTACCCCTCGACGGTGGCTCCC
Source organism: Planctomycetota bacterium (assembly GCA_041320515.1). GTDB lineage: Bacteria > Planctomycetota > PUPC01 > DSUN01 > DSUN01 > DSUN01. The sequence goes on from JBGLNR010000001.1 coordinate 278,896, forward strand.
CGCAGCCTCTGTTTCCACGGTGAGGTTGCAGTTGGCCTCGCAATGCGGGCGTCTCGCGGCCGCGCGGTCAAAGGCCGGGCTTGGCGGGACGGAGGAGGAGGGGGCCGAAGAAGATTTCGCGGGGGGGATAGTTGCTGTGGGAGCAGACTTCGAGGTAGGCGTATGCCTGCGAGAAGAGGCACCCGTGGGGCGCGGGACCAAAGAGGGGCTTGTCGTTCTCGAGGACTTCGATGGTGTCGCGGCCGAGGCGCAGGACGACTTGTTGCTTGCCGATGGGGCGGCCGGTGCGGTCCTTGGGGTCGGCCTGGGGCCAGCCTTCGGTGTGGAGGTGTTGGAGGTTGCCCTTGAGGCAGCGGCTGAGGCAGGCACGGCCGTTCTTGCCCGGGGGGACGCCGACGTATTCGAACTTCAGCCAGTCCTTCTCCTTCTCGGCCGTGGCGTCGGTGGAGGTGGGGCAGAGGTAGATGCTGGCCTGGAGGTAGCAGCCGTTGGCCTGGTTGTTCCAGTCAATCTCGGTGGACAGCTCGATGGGGCCTTGGGAGAGGTCTACGATGGGCTTCGCGGTGCGGAGGCCGAGGTGTTTGACCGTGTCGTCGCGGGTGCCGATGGTGCCGACTCGGATGCGGAGGCGGCGGCCCTGGGTGTCCACGAGGGCTTCCTTGAAATCGCCGTCGCGTGTGGCTATCCACTTGTTGCTGGCGAAGGGGTCTTTGGCGGAGAAGCCGTCGTAGAAGAGGGCGTCCGTGGGGGTGGGGGGCTCGGGGGGTTCGGGCGGCTTAGCCGGCGATTCGTCCGGCGATTTCTTTCCGGGGGCCGGGGTGGGGACGCGGGGGGCCGGCTCGACGTTGGTGGTTGGGTGGGGCGCGGGTGGGAGGGACTTGGCGGGCAGGCCGGTGGGTCCCTGGCGGGTGAGGAGTCCGTAGGCGAAGATGGCGACGGCGGTGGCGAGGACGACGACGATGCCCACGATGATGGGCCGTGCGATGCCCGCCGAACGACGGTTGCCAGATTGCTGCATGGGCTGCCTCCTGTTGAGGGGTGAACGATGCCTGAAACAAGATAGCGCACTTGGGGCGTTGGGTCAAGTGGCGGCCTGCGCGATCGGACGGATCGGACGGATCCGACGGATCCGACGGATCAGGCGCGTCGCGCGGGGCGATGCGTGCGAGGGGAGGGGCGAGGGGGCTATTTCCCGCCGCCGCCTTTGGCGCCCTGGTCGTGGGGGACCGTGACGAGGATGTCGGCGGTGGCGGTGTTTCCGCTGGCGTCGGTGACGGCGATGGCGATGGTGTAGATGCGGCCGTTGTTGGGTCCGCAGCGCTCGGCGCGGAGGGTGAGGGTGTGGTCGCCGGTGATCTGCCAGTCGGGGGCGGTGTTGCCGGCGCCCTTGCCGGTGACGGGTTCGCTGCTGGCGACGGCGAGGATGCGCCAGGTGGGCGCGGCGTCGCAGATGTCCTCGGTGGCGATGGCGATGGCGATGGGGACCATCGAGTGGTCGGCGGGCCACAGGGTGTTCGGGGTGGCGGCGAGGCTGAGGATGGCGGGGGGCGTGGTGTCCACGATGGTAACGCGCTGTGTGGCCGTGGCGGCGTTGCCTGCGGCGTCGGTGGCGGTCCAGGTGACGGTGGTGGTGCCGAGGGGGAAGACGTCTGGGGCGTCGTGGGTGATGGCGGGCGCGGCGTCGCAGATGTCGGCGGCGAGGACAGGGGTGATGTTCACGCAGGTGCCATCGCGGCTGGTCTGCTCGGCCCTGATGTCGGTGGGGGCGATGAGGAGGGGGCAGGTGGTGTCGCAAACGGTGACGGTGGTGGTGGAGGGCTTGGAGGCGGCCTGGCCGTCGTTGACGACGAGGGTGACAGTGGTGGTGCCGTGGGGGACGAGGATGCTGGGTGTCGGCCCGGTGGCGGCGCCGCCGGGCCAGGTCCAGGCGTAGGTGAGGGGGTCGCCGTCGGGGTCGTGGGAGGCCGTGCCGTCGAGGGTGACGGTGGCGCCGTCGAGGCAGGATTGCTCGACGAGCTGGGCCGGGCCTGCAACGGCGACTGGGGGCTGGTTGCCGTAGGAGATGTCGGCAGCGGGGACGCAGATGCCCGTGGGGCTGCCGAGGTTGGGGCCGGCGTAGAGTGGGGCGAGGGTGGCGGGGTCGAAGGCCATGATGCGGCTGGTGCCGCCCGCGTTCTCGTTGCCGGTGGTGATGTAGACGAGGCCGGTGTCGGGGTCGGTGGCGATGCCGACCACGCAGTCGTCGGGGTCGCCGGTGAGGGCGCGGAGGTCTACGGTGCGCTCGACGCCGGTGAGGAGGCTGAACTGGCTGAGGAGGGCTGGGGAACCTCTGGGGACGAAGGCGTTGCCTGTGTAGACGAGGCCGCGGGGCGCGTCGAAGGCGATGCCCATGGGCTTGTGCGCGACGCGGAAGCTGCCGGCCGGGGTCCAGTCGGCGACCCGGAAACAGCGGACTGTGGTGGTGGCGAGGTCGGCGACGAAGAGCCGGCCCGCGTCGGGGTCGAAGGCGAGGCCGATGGCCATCCGCACGTCTTCCAGGCGCACCGTCTGGACAAGGCTCAGGGTGCGGGCCGCGGCGTCCCAGTCGTACACGTACAGGGCATTCGTGAAGCGCTCGGCGGCGTAGACGCGGCGGCGCGCGGGGTCCACGGCAATGCCGGCCAGGTTGGCGGCCCCTGGAGTGGGGACCGCGCCGAGGACGGCGAGGGTCCTCGCGTCCACCAACACGAGCGTGCCGGTGTACTCGATGGTCACGAAAAGCGTGGCCGAAGCGTCGTCTATGGCGAGGCCGACGCCGCTGCAACCAGTGGGGGCTGACTCTGCCTGGAACCCCAGGTATTGGGGGCCGGGCTGGATGGCGTAGGCATGGACGGGGCTGCCCCGATCCAGGTCCTTGATGACGTAGAGGGATTTCGCGTGGACGCTCGCGCAGAGGCCAATCAGCAGCCATGCCCCCACGATACCGACAATCCGCCCCTTGCCGCCCGCCGCCGACAGCATTGACGGTCTCTCCGCACCGCGAGCCGACTCCCCTACAGGCCTCTACAGCCACAATGCACCCTGTCAATTATACCCTACTTCCGCAGGGAGTCAACCCGTGGCGGCGAGCCGTTGCGCCGGCGGGGGGGCGGTGGTATGATGGGGAAAGCGGAGGGGTGGGGGTGCTCTCATGCGATGGCTTCTCGCGCTGGCGCTGGTGGGCGGAGCGGCGTCAGGCTGCGCGGGCGCGCAGCTCGACCTGTTGGTGGCCAACGGCGCCGGGGTGGACCAGGCGGACGCCCCGGTGAGCGTGGGCGTGCCGTGGCCCAAGGGCGCGCTGCGGTCGGCCGACGCGCTGCGCGTGCTCGATGCGGCGGGGGCGGAGCGCCCGGTCCAGGCCGAGGTGTGGTGCCGCTGGCCCGACGGGTCGGCGAAGTGGACGCTCGTCACCTTCCTGGCGACCGTGCGGCGGCAGAGCGCGGCCACGTATCGGCTCGACACCGGCACAGGCAGGATGCCTGTGCCACCAGCCCCAGAGTCTGGCACGGGGAAGGTGCCCGGGGCACTGCCTCCCGAGGCAGGTGGCACAGGCTTCCAGCCTGTGACCGTGCGGGAGGACGCCACGCACATTGCAGTGTCCACGGGGCCGGCGCGGTTCCGCCTGCCGCGCGGCAGCTTCGCGCTGTTCGGCGAGGTGTCGCTCGAGGGGCGCGAGCAGCCGCTCGTGTCGCGGGATGGCGAGGCGGGCGGCCTGTGCCTCGAGCTGGCCGGGGAGGGGGGGAAGGCCGGGCGCTTCGTCTCCAGCCGCGGCCCGGCGAAGGCCGTGGTGGAGTCGAGCGGGCCGGTGCGCGCCGTCGTGCGGGTGACGGGGCGCCTCGGGGCGGAGGACGGCACGACGCGGCTCGACTACGTGGCGCGGCTGCACTTCGCCGCGGGGCAGCCGGCGGCGCGCCTCCAGCTCACGCTCGTGAATCGCGAGGGACCGGCCGCAGGCAAGATGCCTGTGCCACCCCCTTCCTTGCCGGTGGCGGACCTGTCGGTGAGCCTGCCCGTGCGGCTGGACGGGTTGACAAAATGGCTGTTCGCGGGCGAGCGCGGGGCGAACGATACCCACCCTGGGAGCCTGCGGAGCGGGAGCGACGCCGCGGCGCTCGTCCAGTTGGCAGGGAAAGACAGGGCAACGTGCTTCTACACGCTGTCGCAGGGGGACCGCGAGGCCCCCGCGGGACAACTAGCCGGGGGCGGCGCGAGCCTGTGGGGCAAGGAGGGCGGCGTGGCGGTCGCGGTACGCCACTTCGCGGCCCGCGGCCCCATGGCCCTGCGGGTGCGGGGCGGGCCGCGGGCCGAGGTGGGCATTCTCCCCCGCGAGGCCGGGCCGTGCGGAGCATTCCTGCCGGGCAGGGCCATCACCCACGACCTGCTCTTCTGGTTCGCGCCCGGCGAGCCGCCGTCGCCGGCCGAGCTGAGCGCCGCGTTCGATGGCCCGCTCGCGGCCCGCGTGGCGGGGTCGGACGAGCGGACCTGGTATGCCGCGACGGGCGTCCTCGACCTGGCCCCGTGGGACGCGCGGCGGCCGGAGCCGCAGTTCCGCGCCGACCTCGAGCGCCTGCTCGCCAGACTCGAGGGCGACGGGGCGTGGGGCATGTGGCGCCACGGCGCGCCCCTGTGCGGGCGCTTCGACCCCCCGCTCGTCCTCGCCCGCGAGTTCCTGCGGCGCGGCGACCCGCGCCTGCTCTACGCCGCCCACGCCGCCGCGCGGCACCTGGCCGACGTGGCGACCTTTCACAACGTGGCCGGCGGCGACGAGCGCCTGACCGGCGCCTGCTCAATCCCAGATTCCAGATTCCACATCCCAGATGCCAATCCCCAATCCCCGCTCGAGAGCTGGTACGCGGGCGCCTGGCTCGTCGCCCTGCTCACCGGCGACCGGGCCATCCTCGATGCGGCCTTCGAGAATGCCGCGTTCGCAACCCGCCGCGCCGACGACCGCGACACCCCGCCCCTGGCCGCGGCGCTGGCGGCCCTCAATCTCTCCTACGCGGCCGACCTCGCGCCGGCGTTCGCCCCCGAACACGCCACGGCCTTCCAGATGGCGCTGGACATCTACCTAGGTAAGCTGCTCGACGCCCAGCGCGTCAAGGGTCACGGCTTGCCCGCCGACCGCATCGCCGAGGCGGCCATCGCCCTCGAGGCCATGGCCGCCTGCCAGCGCCGCAGGGCCGACCCCCGCATCGCGCCCGCCCTGCTCCGCGCCGCCGAGGCGCTCGTCAGCCCCGCCGCTTTCTGGCGCGGCCACGAGATGGCCGGCTCCTTCCGCGCGGGTGCCACCCTCAACGTCCTCGTTGAGGGTGCGGGTGAGAAGCGGCCCCAGGAGCACCCTCAAGCGGGGACGCTTGAGGGTGGCACCCAGAGGGCGGCAGGGCCGTGCGGCATGGTGGACGGCCTGGTGGCCGACTGGGCGCGGCGCACTGAGGCGCCCGCGTGGGGCATCCCCGCCTCGGTCGCGCTCCCCTGGCTCGCCTGGGCCGCCGAGGCCACGGGCGACGCCCGCTTCCTCGCCAGGGCCAGGCGGCTCGACGCCGCGGCCAGTCTTTTGCCGTGCGAGACGCCGCACGATTTCGCCCTCCGCTACCGTGGCCGCGACCTCTTCGACGCCGCCCGCGGGCGCGGCGCCGTCAGCAGCATCTCGCCCGGGCTTGGGCTTCAATGCCACCTGGAGAGCGCGGCGGACGTGGCGCTGCCCGACGCCGGCCTCGGCGGGTGCGTGCTCTTCCGCCCCTTCGTGGCCCTGCCCGACGGCACGCGCGCCTGCGTGGTGCAAGCGCCGGGCGCCGCCGAGCACCCGCTCGCCGGCCTCTGGTTCCCCCTGGCCGACGGCGGCAGCGTGGGCGAGACCCAGGGCGCCATCGAGTTGCGCGTCCTCTCCCGCAAAGGCCCGAGCGGCCACGGCGCCACCCTGTTCCTCAGCGGGGACCCGAAGGCCCACGGCTTCGCCCTCTCCCTCGGCACGAAGAGCATCGAGCTGCTCAATTGCTTCGAGGGGCGGCCCCCAAACCGCCTGCGAGCGGACGGCGTGGGCGTGACGCCCGGCGCGTGGCACCACCTGGCCGTCGTGTGGCGGGGGGCAAGCGAGGTGAGTTTGCTCTTCAACGGCAAGGAGGTCGCCCGCAGCAACGACTTCGGCCGCCTGGGCATCGGCTCGCACCTGCGCTTCCCGTGCGACCCGAAGGACGCGGCGAGCGAGACCCTCGTCCGCGACCTTCGCCTCTGGCGGCGGCCGCCCGCGGCGTTCCCCGGCGCGGCCGACGCCACGCCCCCCGCCGCCGTCACCGACCTGCTCCTCGCCCCCGCCGAGGGCGGCAAGGTGCTCCTGAGCTGGACCGCCCCGGGCGACGACGCCACGCAGGGCCGGGCGGCCCGCTACGACATCCGCCTCTTCTCCCAACCCCTCGCCCCAAAGGACGCGACCGGTCCCGCGGCCATCATCGCCTGGGCCGAGGCGGAGCGCGTGCCTGCCACCCTCGCGCCCAGCGCGGCGGGGCGCCTCGAGAAGCTCGTCATCGGGCCACTCCCCGCCGGCCGCCGCGTGCACATCGCCCTGCGCGCTGAGGACGAGGCGGGCAATGCCTCGCCGCTCTCCAACGTTGTGGACACGGCGGGGGCTGTCCGGCCAAAGTAGCCTGTCCTCGTGGCGGCAGTGGGACGTGTGGGACCCGCGGGACCACCAGTCCCACGGGTCCCACCGGTCCCACGGGTCCCACCCCCATCGTTCCCGCGCCGTGACCGCGCTGGACATTCCGGCGAAATCCGCTACAATGCCTCTCGCATGCGGCGCACCACCCGGCGCCGCGGAGGAGCCAAACCATGCGGAGAATCGCTCGCACCCCCATTCTCATCGCCCTCGCCCTCGTGGCCTCGTGCGACTTGCCCGAGGAGGAGGCGGCGGGGACCCGTCCCGCAGCCGCCCGCGAGCCGAAGGGCATCGAGGGCCGCCTCGCCCGGCGCGAGAAGACCCTCGACGCCGCCCGCGACAGGCTCCGCGAGGCCGCCAAAGGCGTCAGCCCCAAGGCCGAGGACGCGCCCGGCGAAGTCAAGGAGTTCGTGGGCGTTGACCGCATGCAGGCGGAGGTCGCGAAGATCCGCGCCGCCGTGGCCAAGGTGGCCGTGACCGACGACGACCGGGCCGGCCTCGCCGCCTACTGCGCCGGCGACCTCGCCCGCGCCCGCAAGCTCTTCACCTCCTCGGACGCGCTGCGCCGCGACCGCGAATTCCCCGCCTGGTTCCTCGGCGCCGTCGCACTCCAAGAGGGGGAGTGGCCGCAGGCCCGCGACTGGTTCACCAAGGCGGCCACGCGCAACCGCCAGTGCCGCGGCGCCGTCCTCCTCCGCCGCCTCGCCACGCTGTGCCAGGGACGCGGCGCGGCGAGCACGGCCCAGCTCCTGCTCCTCTTCGAGCAGGCCTGCCGCGAGACGCGGAAGGAGCTGAGCCTCGGCCCCCTGGCCCCCTCCGCCGCCAACGCCTTCGTCCCGCCCCTCGCCTCCGACCCCGTGCTCTTCAAGGCCCAGGAGCTGCTCGGCGACATCGCCCGCAGGCACTTCTGGGACGTGGCCGACGCCCTGGCCGAGGCGGCGACGCCCGAGGAGAAGCTGGGCCTCGTGCTCCTGATGGGCGACAGCCCCCTGGCCGACACCCTCATCCAGGGCCTCGCCGAGGAGTACCGCACCGACCGCGAGACCCAGGCATTCGCCTTCCTCCACCGCCACTTCGCCCGCTCGCGCCCCCCCGAGGTCCTCGCCGCCGACCTGGCCGGCATCACCGCCTTCGACAAGGAGAACGGCGCCCTGCTCCTCCTCCGCATCGCCGCCCACCAGCAGGAAAAGGGCTTTCCCCCACTGTCCGACGCCGAGATCGCCCTCCTCGCCCAGGCCGCCCGGGCCAAGGAGTTCCGCAGCTACGCCGCCTACCGCCGGCCGCAGCGCCACGCCGCCTACTTCACCGCCTTCGGCGGCCTGCTCCCCTACGCCCCGATGACCCGCGTGCCCTCCATATACGGCCACGTCGCAGGCGTCGCACGCCGGGCCGCCGCCACGGTCGGCCTCCTCCTCGAACAGGGCAAGACCGAGGAGGCCCTCAAGCTCGCGGCCGACACCGAGGCCCTCGCCGGTCGAGCCTGGGACGAGGCGAAGAGCGCCCGAGCCCAGCTCCTCCAGGACGCCGTGGTGGACGCCCTCTACGGCGCCATCCAGGCCCACGCCGTGAAGGCGGGCCAGAAGCCGCTCGTCGCGTCCTGCGTCGAGCGCCGCGCCGGTCTCTGCCGCCACAAGGCCGACCGGTTGGTGGCGTGGGATGCCGATCTCGTCACGCTCTTCCGCATGCCCGTCCGCCGCCTCGCCGAGGCCGCGATGGCCGCCGAGGACTCCCCCGCCCTCATTCACGAGCTGGCCGGCCTGCGCCTCAAGGCCGAGCCCGAGCGCTACTTCAAGCAGGCAATGGACCTCCTGACCACCGTGGGCGATGGCCCGCCCCCCGAAGGCGCGTGCGAACAGGTCATCCTCCTCGGCCACCTGCGCAACCCCAACGCCGTCCCACGCCTCATCGCCCTCGCGGGCCACCCCGACCCCCTCCTCGCCCGCCTCGCCACCAAGGCATTCACCGCCATCGCCGAAGGCAAGGAATAGGCTCCGGCCGCGGCCCAGGCTGCCGCCGCGCGCCCAGGTGTCGCACCTTCATTTCGCACTTGGCCGCGAAGCGCCAGATGAAGACGAATGGCGCGGACGCAGGGCTACCCGCCCTTGAGCTTCTGGACAAGTGCGGCGACCTCCCCCTCGTCGGGGAAGCGGCCGTTCTGGTGCTTCGAAAAGACGAGCTTGCCGTCCACCGTCACGTCGAAGATGCCGCCCGCGCCCTCGGCGAGCTTCACCTGTGCGCCAAACGCAGCCTTCAGCTCGGCCGCCACACGGGCAGCCGTCGGACGGTAGTCTCACATCGTGCAGTACTTGATCTCGGCGTTCACCAGTCACTTCCTTTCCGGAATCTCACCCCCCGTGCTCGGCCCGCCCAAGGATACCCTCTTGGACGCCTCTTGGCAAGCTCACAAAGTGGGCGGCGGCCCCACCGGTTCCTGTAGGGCGTGCATACTTGCACGCGGAACTGTGTCACCCGTATCCGCCCGGGCCGGATGACGACGAAGCAGTCGTGGGCGATGGAGAAGACTCCCCCCTGTTGGCACTCGGCGCGGCTACGTGAGGGCCAGGGTTTCCTCGTGGGCCACCGTGTCGGCCGCGTAGGCGAGGGCGGCGCGGATGTCCTCGGGCGCGAGGCGCGGATAGGCGTCGAGGAGTTCCTCATCGGTGGCGCCCTCGCTGAGCTTCCGCAGGACCAGCTCCACCGGAACCCGCGTGCCCCGGATGACTGGTCTGCCGCGTGGAGTCCTTTGACGCGCTTCGGAAGCTCTTGAACGGTTGGTCCGGCGACGCGCCGAAGCCACACGCCATCGCCGACGCGCAGCGCCGGGCCGAGGAGGAGGCCAGGGAGCTTGTGAGTCGCATGGCGAAGCAGGCTCGTTCTGTCGAGGGGGCAGAGAGGGAGGCCCAACTCGCGGCAGCGCGCGAGCGACTTGTCCGGGAGCTTGGCCGGTATCTTGCCTCCCTCGGCCACGGAACGTCCGATCTGGACGGCGTGTTCTACAACCAGATGAAGCGCGGTGCGGACGGCTCAGCGCGTCTTGACGAGGTCTACAAGCGTTTGGGTGGCTATCCCACGTGGAGTCCCGAACTCCTTGAAGAACTTCGCTCCTTTGACGACGGCCTGACCAAGGGTCAACGGCAGGCCCGCCTCGCCATGAAGGAGATTGACGCGACTCTCCAAGACCCGCGCTGGGCCGCTGCGAGCGACACGGCCTGAGAGGTACCAGCACAGGTGCGGAAGCCTTGCCTGACGGTTCCGCAGTCGCCGCTATCGGTCCTCAGTTGTTGGCCGCACTCAGCATCGCCACGGCCTGCGTGTAGGCCCTCGATTTCATCTGGTGCCCCCTGCCGAACCACAGCGAGTTGAGGCGACGTGCCCGGTCGCCCTCGCCCTTGAACTTCCCCCACAGGTGGTCCAAGTACTCCGTCACGCCGTTGTAGGCGGCCCAGAGTGTGCCGCGAACACCCTCGACGTCGTTGCCCTTCCCCTCCGCCGCGAGGCGAGCCGACTGCTGCCTGTGGAGTAATGCCTGCTCGCGTAGGCTCTCGACCGGGCGGGACTTGACGGCGCTCGGCCTCGGCTCGGGGAAGACCGCCGCCAGGTACGTCGCCAACTCCCGCCCACCTAACCGTAGTCCCGCCATGCGCTTGAAGTCCTGCTCCATCGCCGTGAACTGGGCATTGATGATGCCGAGCGCCTCCTTCGCCTCGTCGAGGCGGCGGGGCATGTCGGGCTTGTGGGCGATGTTGACCGCCCCCCTCCTTTCAGCGCCCGCGTCAGCGTGTTCTGGCACACGACGCGGACGGGGGTGAACTTGATCTGGATGGCCGTGTGCCCGTCGTGGCCGTTGGAGAGGAGGAGGTACTTGTCGGCTACGTCCTCGCCAACGACCCGGATGCTGGACGGCAACTTGGCGAGAATCCAGACGCGGGAGCCGTTGCCCAGGGCGCCCGCCGTGTGGTAGACGGCGGCGCCCATGCCGACAATGGAGTCGAAGAAGCGGAAGGCGTCCACGTTCTGGAGGGGCTTGTAGTCCTTGCCGACGACGCCGAACACAGGGCAGCCAAGTTTGCCCCAGCCGTCCTCGGGCACGGTGGCGAAGAAGTCGGGGACGCCAGCAGAGCCCCGCTTGTCCACGGCGCATAGCGGCACCTTGATCACGTTCGAGTCGAGCTGCGCAGCCTTGATCGCCTCGGCGGACGTGGCCGGGCCGTCCAGCTTCGTCCCCAGCCCGTGCCAGGGCAGGCCGCCCCAGTAGAACATCCTCGCCTTGCCGTTCTTGAAGCTGACGTTGTGACCCATCGCCTGCCCCCTTCACAAATGGCCACCAGAGGGATCGTCCGAGCGGGTGGGGCGCCACTCCGGCCTGCCCCGGCCCGCCGTTACAGCGTCTTCGCACCCAGCGCACTGCTGGTTTAGTAAAACAGATACCCCAACTCATCGGAAAAGTCAAGCTGGTGCGATGCAGCCAAGCGGTAACGCTTTACTGCTGCATTGGTTACGGCGCCGAAATAGCCGCACGTGCAAGCCGGAGTGTGTCAGGGTGGTGCAGTGTCTCGCCGCCCAGGGAGCCTTGCCGATATATGAAATACCGTCGGCGACGCGGCCTGACTCCCGCGTGCATGCGCGCGAGGGGTGACAAAGGTGATCTGTGTTGGCGAACTCCCTCGGAAATCCCGCCAAGGTGGGAACGGGGCATCGGAGGCCCCTGCCCTCTCCCGCTCGCCCAGCCGGGTCGGGCTGTCGCGGGGCCGTCGCTGCCGCCTCGACGTGCCCCCGTCTCCCCCACAAGCGCCCCTTCCCGCAGAATACCCAAAACGCCCAAAACCCCGTTGTCGGTGTGCGCAGAGGGGGTCGTTCTGAGTGTTTTGGGTGTTTTGAGGGGGCAGGGCTGTCCAGGGGTGATGCCGTCGAGGGCGACCGTGGCCTGTCGAGTCACTTCGGCCCTTGCGCTCCGGGGCGGCCCGTGCTATCTTCCCAAGCGTCCGAGGTCTCTTGGACGCGCATCTGTCACGTTGGACGATGTGATGGTCTGCCAAACGGGCCAGCGTCACGCCGGAGACCGGATGCCCCTACTGCTGTCCTGCCAAGTCCTCCCCAATGGTGTGCAAGGAGAAGGTCGTGATGACGAAGGCGGAGCGGATCACCAAGCAGTTGCGGCAGCTCACAGTCTTCGAGGCAGCCTTCAGGTTCCTGATGGATGTCTTCGACTGCTACACGTCCACTGCTGGGCCTGCTTGGATGTCGGTTGGCGGCGGCCTGCCACGCCGGTCCGCTTCGTGCCAGAGGCTCCGCAAACTTGACTGGAAGCCGAGTTTCACCGAGGAGGCACTTTGCATGCTTGATGGAAGGGATGATCAACTGAGAGCCGCAAAGGCAGCAGGGGGCGACGATGCACGGAAGCCTATCCGTGGGCTGGAATCAGAGGAAGTCCTCCCACGACTAGTGAGAGCGGTCAAGGAGGCGATGCGCCCCGTGTCTGTACCGCTCTTCGGAGCCGAACATCAACCGGAACGGCGCTTCTCCTGGCTTGGGGATGTCGTGCGGCGCGTCCGCAATGAGCGCCTGCTTGGCGCCCCTGACAGTTGGAGTGACAGTAGGCAGCGGCTCGGTGACTTTGAGTACGACGTTGTGCGGACCATCAAGCGCGCTAGGGGGAGGCTGATCGCGGAGAGAGCAGCGCTCGTTGGGAAGGGCAGCACTCGACACGAGAACGCGGATACGAAGGCTTCTGAACAGGCGGCGCCCGAAGCAGCGGCTGCGCCTCTGGCGCAGGATGAGAAGGCGAAGGCCGTAGTCGAGAAATCGAGTAACCGAGGTGGTTCTAGCGATGGCGACACGGCGGCGGCTCGGAGCGGGGCGCCTCGGGGGTCAGCAACGCCCTGGGTGCCTACTGAGCTTCAGGGCCGCATTCTTGAGGAACTGGACGGTGTCGCATACACGGCGGAGGGGCTGCAAGAACGCCTGGGTAGCATCTGCGTGAGAAGGTCGCTGGACGCGGTGAAGGACGCTCTGGCGGACCTGAAGCGAAACGGGAGGGTCGGCAACCGCAGGGGCCTGGGTTACTTTCGCCCCGACCGTCCGCCGAGGATTGAGGAAGCGTAGACTGCCCTTCGACTGCCCTCTGACTCCCCTTCAACTCCACTGCCAGGCCCGCGATTCTGTGGCATCCTAGTGATGGTGCGGCGGATTGCCGCAACCCATTAGGAGAACCACGGATGGACAGAAGTGGGCATGCGCAGGCTGGCCGCAATGGCTGGGCGGAGCTTCGGGACGCCACGGCGAGGGGCAACTACCTGCCGCTGCTGCTCAGGAGCATCCCCGGCTTGGCCGGACAGGGCACCGAGATGAGAGCCAACTGCCCGCTGCCTGGGCACGAGGGCGACAAGTCGAGGGACTTTGCCATCAACATCCAGACTGGTCTGTGGCGGTGCCACAAGTGCAACAGGAGCAGGAACATCCTGACGTTGCTGCGGGCGCTGGGCTGGGAGGACCAGCAAGTCCGCAAGGAGCTTGATCAACACGGCCTATTGGAGGAGAAGCGCATGGGCGCGAAGACGAAGTCGAAGCCGCAACCGAAGCAGAGGAAGACCGAGGAGGAGAAGGGGCCTCCCCCGACCGAGGAACACGTTGCCAAGTTCCTTGACGCCTTGCTGTCAAGCGAGAAGGCAAAGGACCTTCTTGCGAACCGAGGCATCGCACTGGAAACGGCAACGAGATTCCAACTCGGCTGGTGGGACGGTCGCGTGACCATCCCCATCCGCGATGTGGGCGGGCGCCTGGTCAATCTCAAGGGGCACACGCTGACCGGCCAGCAACCCAAGGCCCTCAACTGTTCAGGCTATGGGGCGGCACGCCTGTTCGGCGCACACCTGCTGACGGGCCAAGCCCCGCGCGGCATCCTCCTGCTCTGCGAGGGGGAGCTGGACGCGATCCTCGCCAACCAGCACGGGTTCGTCGCCGTGTCCGGCACCGGGGGCTGCAACACCTTCCTGCCTGAGTGGTGTCGCTACTTCCACGGCTGGCATGTTGTGATCGTATACGACACCGACAGACCGGGCCGCGAGGGCGCCGCGATGGTCTTGCGGGAGCTTGCGAGGGACATTCGCGCGGGGAAGGTTCTCTCGGCGAAGAATCTCGTCCTGCCCTTCGCCAGCCCAGCCGACGGGAAGGACTTGACCGACTGGTTCAAGGCCGGCGGGACGCGCGAGAAGCTCATCGAGTTGATCGAGGCGGTCCCCGCCCATGATGCCTTCGCGTGGCCCCCACTGCCCGAGGAGGCCAACACCAATGCCGCGCCCCCCGTGTGCGACCTTGGGCAGATGCTCGCCGCAACGCCGGCTTTCCGGGAGTTCGTGGAGGCGGTCGCTGCTTTCCTGCAAGTGCCCGTCGAGATGCCGCTGATGCTCGGGCTCGCCGCCGTCTCCCTGACGCTGTGCGGGGCGGTAGTCATCGAGCTGAAGCTTGACTGGTGCGAACCCCCGCCCATCTGGGTCATCGTACTTCAGGCCCCCGGACACCGCAAGAGCGCAGCACTCGCCAGGATCGTGCGGCCGATCCTGGGTTGGTGCAAGGAAGAGATAGAGAAGCTGAAGCCTTGCATCTCGCACCAACGCCAGCGCCGGGAGGCCATGACTCGACAGCTCTCGAGACTCACCGATAGCGCGGCAAAACCGGGCGGGGGCAAGGGCGCCGGCGCCCTGGTCGAGGCACAGGAGCTGCGGAGGCAACTAGATGCCGAAGCCATCATCTACCCACCTCAGTTGATTGCGATTGACGCGACTCCAGAGGCAATGTGTGACTTGCTGGTGCGTAACGGTGAACGCCTCGGCATCTTCGTCGCCGAGGGCGACCCGCTCGATGTGCTTCTGGGCCGCTACGCCGACGGCAAGCCCAATCTGGGGATCATCCTGTGCGGGTTCTCTGGTGAAACGTACACGGTGAACCGCAAGGCGAGGGACCCCATTGACCTGGCACACCCGCTGGTAGTCATCGGCCTTGCCATCCAACCTGCTGCTGCTCAGGAGATGCTTGAGTCCGGCGTGGCTCGTGGGCGAGGCATGGTTGGGCGGTTCCTTCTCATCGAGCCGGAGGGCAAGCTCGGAACCAGGGAGTTCGACGCGCCCCCCATTCCCGGCGATACGCAGGACTGGTGGAACACAATCATCCACCGCCTCCTTGAGATGCCGCGTTCCGCCGACTATGTGTTGGACAAGGAACCCGTCACACGACGGGAGTGCGATCCAGCGGTCGTTCGACTCACACCGGGAGCCGAGGCCGTGTTCCGGGAGCTTCACGAGGTCATTGAGCCGAAGCTCTCCGCCTATGGAGAGTTGAAGGACGTTACCGAGTTCGGCGGGAAGCTCATGGGGCACATCGGCAGGATCGCCCTGGCCCTGCACTTCCTCGGCGGGCACGAGGCCACGGACCCCATCAGCGGGGACACAATGCGCTCGGCGGCGGCATTCAGCGAGTTCCTGAGTGACCACTTCTTGCGGATCGTCGAGGAAGCCGGCCGCACGGAGGAGGAGTGCCTGAACGCCCGAGTACTGGCGTGGCTGCGCAGAGAGAGTCGCACGGAGTTCAACCGCAGCGAGTTCTTCAAGGCCCTGCGGACGTCCAAGCACCCCAGGATGGAGGACTGGGAACCAGTCATCGCCAGACTGGTCGCACAGGGCTACGTTCGCGAGGCGGCGACCGAAGAAGGTCGGCCGGGAAGGCCACCAGAGCGCTACGAGGCCAATCCGGCCGTCTTTGACTCGTTCGCGCCAAACACCCGAAACACCCAGATGGCCGAGGCCGACCTGATGTTCCCGTATGGCGCCGGCGATACGGTGCCGGAGGGCCACTGTGAGGAAACCACGGCTACCCCATTGACGTAACCGATGGCCTGCAAAGCATGCGCTTACTTGTGGTGGCACTCGTCGATCCACGCAAGCGTAGGCCGGACACGGACCCCGAGGAAGGGATACCGAAAGAACCGAGAAGGAGTCCAGCGAATGACGAACGGTTTCACCAATGAGTTGTTGAAGGCGCGCGACATGGCGGCGCTCCTGGGCGTCAACGAGCGCACGATCTGGCGGTGGGCGGGGTGCGGGGTGATTCCGCCGCCTCTGCGCATCGGGCAGGTGAAGGGCGACCCGACGAGGGGAAGCCCGAAGCGCTCTTGCGCGGCGCGCTGGCGGCGTTGCGACCTTGACGTGTTCCTGTCCAGCAAGGTCGAGGAAGCGGCGCGAGAGGCGGCGAGTCTGGCCAAGCTGGGGTAGGCCATGAGGGGCGCGGCGAAGACTGCGCAGAATTGGCGCTTGACATGGCTGGAAGCTGGGGTATACTATGTTAGTGCGGTTGTATTCGCGTGTGAACCTGTAGCAAGCAAAGGGCAGAGCGATGGGCAAGGCAAAGGTGAAACGCCGGGTGAAGCTCCCGCCCGTGGGCGTGGCGCTCCCGGCAGAGCTGGCCCCCCCCGAGCCGCGCTCAGGGACGTTGACCATGCGGGTGACGGCAACGGAGCGGCGGAAGATGCAGGAGCTTGCGGACCACTTCGGCACGACGGTTACGAATGTGCTCGTTCACCTGGTTGACGAGGCGTGGACGGCGTTGAAGAAGGGGGGGCGTTGACATGGGATGCGTGATTCGGCGGAAGTACCGTGACAGATCGGGCAAGCTGCGGAAGCACCCGAAGTACTACATTCGGTACACGGACGCGGAAGGCAAGCCGCGCACGGAGCCGGCCTACAGGGACTTGCAGTCGAGCAAGGCCCTCCTGGCGAAGCGCGAGACGGAAGCGGCCCGCGGCGAGACGGGCCGCCGTGACCCGTACCGCGAGCACCGGAGCCGTCCGTTGACAGCGCACGTCGAGGCATACGTGACTCACCTGGCGGCGAACGGGGCCGGCACGGCCCACGTCAAGCACGTCCGTCAGCACCTTGACCGGGCCGTGCGGAGCATGGGCGCGACCCACAGCGCCGACGTGACCACGGGCGCGATAGAGGCGCACCTGAGCCGCCTCGTTGCGGGCCAGGAGCCGGGGCGCGACGGGAAGCCGATCAAGGCCCGGAGCTTCAAGACCCGCAATCACGTTCTGGCGTCCCTGTCCGCCTTCATGGCGTGGGGCGTACAGGATGGGCGGTGGCCCGAGAACCCGGCGGCGACGATCAAGCCGTTGAAGGCGGAAGCCGACCCGAAGCGGCGTCGGCGTCCGGCGACGGTTGACGAGCTTCTGGCCGCAGTCGAGGCGGCGAAAGTGCGGCCACGGGCGAAGTACCTTGAAGCCCACCCCGAAGCGCCGGCGGCGAAGCTCGTCGAGCTTGACCTACACGGGCAGGAGCGGGCGACGATCTACTTGACGGCGGGCCTGACGGGCCTGCGGCGCAACGAGCTTCGCCAGTTGCGATGGGCGGACCTTCGCCTTGAGGACGAGTCGCCCACGGTGAGCGTCCGGGCAGAGACGGCAAAGGGGAAGCGGCAAGACACCCTGGCCCTGGCGGCGAACGCGGTCGAAGCTCTGCGGGGGTGGCGCGAGACGTGGACCCGCCTCTACTGGCGGGTGCCGGGAGTGTCCGATCCCGTGTTCCCTGGCGTGACCCACGGCTTGCTTGAAGCCTTCCGGCACGACTTGGCCTTTGGGGCCGTTGACGAGGAAACGCCGGAAGGGCGACTCGACTTCCATTCGCTCAGGCACACGGCTTGCACCCTCCTCTCCCGTGCGGGCGTGTCGGTGCGGACGGCCCAAGCCATGATGCGCCACGTTGACCCACGGACCACGATGAAGGTCTACGCCCACGTGCAAGCG
Source organism: Planctomycetota bacterium (assembly GCA_041320515.1). Taxonomy (GTDB): domain Bacteria; phylum Planctomycetota; class PUPC01; order DSUN01; family DSUN01; genus DSUN01. Next base: position 296,355 of record JBGLNR010000001.1, read on the forward strand.
GCGGATCGCCTTGACGCCGTGCAGCGCCTTGCCGAGTTGACCACGCCGAAAGCAAAGGCGGCGGCGACTGGCACGGGCGCATGTTGACCACTCTGTTGACCAACAACTTCATGCCGGACAGGTCGGGACATGCCAGCAAGTCAACAGCACCAGACAAGCGGAATGAGGGGTGGGAGCGACGTAAGTGTTTGCGGGTGGGCAGGAAACAGCAACGCCTTGCAGCAGGTGACAGCAAATGCCGCAAGGCGTTGTTTGGTGGGCCTGGTAGGAGTTGAACCTACTACCTTGCCCTTATCAGGGGCACGCTCTGGCCAAGTGAGCTACAGGCCCAAAAGAAATGCCGATGGGCGTCGTTCCCGGGGGCCGGAGCGGCGACCCTCGGCAGTCGCCCGCCGCGGGTCGGGCTTCGTCCCGACCGGGAAGGTCGCCCATCGGCATCTCGTATATCCAAGTGGCAGCCCGTGGCGCTTCGGTTGCGCCGATGTAGAGCCCGCCCGAGGGCGGGTTCTAATGATCCTTAGAAAGGAGGTGATCCAGCCGCACCTTCCGATACGGCTACCTTGTTACGACTTAGTCCCCCTTACCGGTTTCACCTTAAACGCGCTTGTGAGGCGCGGCTTCGGGTGCCCCCGACTCGGGTGGCTTGACGGGCGGTGTGTACAAGGCTCAGGAACATATTCACCGCAGTGTAGCTGACCTGCGGTTACTAGCGATTCCGGCTTCATGGGGGCGAGTTTCAGCCCCCAATCCGAACTGGGACCGGCTTTTTGGGATTGGCTCCGCCTTGCGGCCTTGCGTCCCTCTGTACCGGCCATTGTAGCACGTTAGTCGCCCCGGACATAAGGGCCATGATGACTTGACGTCGTCCCCGCCTTCCTCCGCCTTGACGGCGGCAGTCCCACTAGAGTCCCCAGCCGAGCTGATGGTAACTAGTGGCAAGGGTTTCGCTCGTTACGGGACTTAACCCAACACCTCACGGCACGAGCTGACGACAGCCATGCAACACCTGTGCACGTTCCACCCTTGCGGGTGTGGCCCGGCTTTCACCGGGTTAATCCGTGCATGTCAAGCCCGGGTAAGGTTCTTCGCGTTGCCTCGAATTAAACAACATGCTCCACCGCTTGTGTGAGCCCCCGTCAATTAACTTGAGTTTTAGCCTTGCGGCCGTAGTTCCCAGGTGGCGCACTTAACACTTTCGCTTCAGCAGGGCAGACATCGGAGCCCACCCCACTCAGTGCGCATCGTTTACGGCCAGGACTACCGGGGTATCTAATCCCGTTCGCTCCCCTGGCTTTCGCACCACAGCGTCAGAAGCAGTCCAGAGAGTCGCTTTCGCCTCCGGCGTTCCTCCAGATATCTACGCATTTCACCGCTACACCTGGAGTTCCACTCTCCTCTCCTGCCCTCGAGTCGGATAGTTTCCGGCGCAGTTCCCCGGTTGGGCCGGGGGATTTCACACCGGACATGCCCGACCGCCTACGTGCTCTTTAAACCCAGTGAATCCGAACAACGCTTGCCACCTCTGTCTTACCGCGGCTGCTGGCACAGAGTTAGCCGTGGCTTCCTCAGGGCTTGAAGTCACGGGAAAATGGTGTTAGCACTTCCCCGCATCATGCGCCCCAACAGGGGTTTACGACCCGAAGGCCTTCATCCCCCACGCGGCGTCGCTTGGTCAGGCTTGCGCCCATTGCCAAAGATTCTCGACTGCAGCCTCCCGTAGGAGTCTGGGCAGTGTCTCAGTCCCAGTGTGCGGGAACACCCTCTCAGGCCCCGTACCCGTCATAGCCTTGGTGGGCCGTTACCTCACCAACTAGCTGATAGGCCCTGGGTCCCTCATCGAGCGGCAGGCCCCTTGCGGGGTCCCCACCTTTCCTCCCCGGCCATGCGACCGGGGAACGTATCCGGGATTAGCCCGCCTTTCAGCGGGTTATACCGATCTCGACGGCAGGTTACCCAGGTATTACTCACCCTTTCGCCACTTTACTCCCCGAATTGCTCCGGGTTTCTCGTGCGACTTGCATGCCTAATCCACGCCGCCAGCGTTCGTTCTGAGCCATTATCATACCCTCCATAAAAAGGCTCAGCACACGCGCTCGCACGTGAAACGTGAGATCGCGGTTGCTGTCTTTCAGGACGGGTTGAGCCTTCCCCAAAGGGTCAGCTCCGCAACCTCACGCCACAGGGCTGCCGACTTGTCAAAGAGCAAAGGCCACGGCAGCGGCTTCGTTGCCGTAGCATTGTAATTATAGCGCTTCGGGCCGGAATGTCAAGCCCAAATTTTCCTCGATGTGTCCCCCCTGGCACTCGCCGCCCAAGGGCTGGGCGCCGCCAGGTGCGCCTGACGTTGTAACCTGTTGCCCGCTAATGACTTGCAGGGGCCGCTCCCGTGCGCCGCAGGATGCGCGCCCAGGCGAGGATGGCGGCGCCGATGGCGAAGACGGCCACGGCGCCGACCTGGCCCGCGCTGAGGCCGAGGGCGACGGGGGGCGTGTCGCGCCGCACGAGTTCCACTCCGAAGCGCGAGACGGCGTTGAGCACGCACAGGAGGCCGAAGACCTCGCCGTGTCGCCGCTTGTAGGGCGTGGCCGCGACGAGCAGGGCGCAGATGAGGAACAGGCTGGCCGCCTCGTAGAGCTGCGCCGGGTGCACGGGCAGGGACGCGCCGGCGTTGTCCGCGATCCACTTGTGCCCCACGTGGTCGAGGAACGGCGGGCTGCCGATGGGGGCGCGCGTCTCCGCATCAAGGAAGGCGGGGAACCGCACGGGAAGGGGGAACGCGGCGGAGCTTGGGCCGCCGTAGCAGCAGCCGTTGAGGAAGCAGCCGATGCGGCCGAACGCCTGGCCGAGAGCGGCCGCGGGGGCCACCGTGTCCGCCACCTCCCACGCGGGCAAGCGCCTCGCCCTCAGGTACACGCAGTCGGCAGCCAGGGCGGCGATGAGGCCCCCGTAGAAGACCAGGCCCCCCTTCCACACCTCGATGAGCATCCACACGGAGTCGCCCGGGTCGCGGTGGAGCGCGAACCAGAGAAGGCGCGCGCCGACGACGCCGGCGACGATGGAGATGAGGACCAGGTTGCCGATGACGTCGGAGTGGATGCCTGCGGCCCTGCCGCGCCGCGCGGCGAGCCACCAGCCGGCGTAGAAGCCCACGGCCAGCATCAGGCCGTAGGAGTGGATGAAGTGGACGAACAAGGTCGGGTGCATGCGGTGGCCCGCCCCTGGTCAAGAGGAACTCGCCTGGGCCGGTCCCTGCGCCGCCGGCAGGCTCTCCTGCCTGTAGCCGCCCCTGGCCCGCTCGTAGAGGAAGATGGCGCCGAAGATGGCGAACGCGGCCACGGAGAGGGCCGCGACCCACTGGAAGGTGACGGAGGCTGCGTGGCGGTTGGCTTCCCCGAGCACCCGCATCGCGGTCTCTTGCTGGCCCGGCTTGTCAAGGCGGTCCACCACCTCGGGGATGGCCTTCGTCAGGGGCGCCTTGCTGGCCTCGTCGAGTGTTTCAGGGCTGGGCGCTCTCGCCAGCGCGCTCTTGACGGCCGCCTGATCCTCCGCCGAGAGCTGGGCATTCACCTCGTCGATCCTGGTGAGGAGGGACTTGGGCACAGGCTTCTGCTTCGGCTGCTCCGCGGCCCTCTGGCCCGCCGCCGGCTGCTGCCGCTGCCTGGCGGCGTCCAGGGACGCGGCGAGTCCCTCGACCGTGCCTTCGAGCCTTTCGCCGATCGCCTCGCGGACGGTCAGGATGGCGGCATAGCGGGCGCGGACATCCGCCTCCAGGGTGCCGCTCAGCCCTGCGTGGAGGGTTCTCTCCGCATAGTGGTCGTGGATCGCGCCCATCTTGGGGCCGGTCACCAGGGAGAGGAAGAGGCCGGCCGCGCCGCCCAGCAGAGCGAGGAGCAGTGTGCCGCCCTTGGGAAAGCGCTCGGAGACGATGCCGAGCATGGTCGGCCACATGTAGGTGCAGCCCAGGCCGAAGACCGTGGAGGCCACGAACAGGCTCCCCCAGTCGCGCACGCCCGCCAGGAGGAGGAGGCCGCCGCCCGCCACGAGGCTGGAGACGGCCATGACGCCCGTGGGCGTGAGCTTCTTGGCCACCGGCCCGGCGAAGAAGCGGAGGACGAACATGAGCCACGAGAGGTAGACGAGCACGAGCACGCCGCGGATGCCCATCATGTCCTGGATGAACATGCCGATCCAGCGGTTCGGCCCCAGCTCGATCGAGGCCGTGAGGAGCATGCAGAACACAAGGATGAGGAACAGCGGGCGGAGGGCCTCCTTGAACATCGCGGACGTGGAGACCCCGGCCTGGACCCGCTCGGTCTTGGGGAACTTCTGGCCCAGGATCAGAAGGGCGTAGGCGGCCATCGGGACGCAGACGAAGGCCATCTTGATCTGCCAACTGATGTCGAGGAGACGCTGGGAGGCCCCCGCGGCGTTCAGGATGGCCGAGAAGCCCCAGGCCAGGAGGCCGCCGATGACGATGCCGCCCGGCCACCAGGCGTGGAAGACGTTGAGCATGTGGGTCTTCCTGTCGGGGTAGGCCGTCGCGACCAGGGGGTTCGTGGCCGCCTCGACCAGGCTGCTGGCCACGGCGAGCGAGGTGAAGGCAAGGGCGAGGGACAGGAAGCCCTGGGCGAAGATGACCAGCGTCACCCCCACCAGGTGGGCCACGAAGGCGAGCCACATGGCGCGGCCGACGCCGATGAAGTCGAGGAGGCCGCCGACGATGAACATGGCGGCGACGCCGAACATGCCGCCCCACGAGGTGGCCTGGCCCACCTGCTCGCGGGTGAAGCGGAAGTGGCGCACGAAGTCGCCCAGGATGTCGAACTGCTCGACGACCCGGAGGTCGAGGCGGTCGTCCTGGCCTTCCCGACCGGGAAGCGGACCGAGCTTGCCCTTCAAGCATTCGCCAAGGGCAAGCACGTGCTGCTCGAGAAGCCCGTGGCGATGAACGAGGGGGAGGTCCGGCGGATGATCGCGGCGCGCGGAAAGCTCGTGGCCGCCTGCTGCTCGTCGCGGTTCCGCTTCCTCCAAGGAGCCAGGGTGGCAGCCGACTTCATTGCCAGCGGCGCCCTGGGCGGCCTGCGGGTCGTGCGGTGCCGCCACATCGCCGCCGCCGGCCCCAAGCCCGAGACCCCACGTCCTGACTGGCGGCTCACCCGCGCCCTCAACGGCGGCGGCTACCTCGTCAACTGGGGCTGCTACGACCTTGACTACCTCCTGGGCATCACCGGCTGGTCGCTCAAACCGCGGCAGGTGCTGGCCCAGACGTGGCCCGTGCCCCCGCAGTTCCAGTCGCACGTCGCGCCGGGCTCGGACGCCGAGGCGTACTACGTCGCGCTCATCCGCTGCGAGGGCGGCGCCGTCATCAGCATCGAGCGCGGCGAATACATGCCCCTCCACTCCGAAGATGCCTGGCAGATCATCGGCACGAAAGGCTCCCTCACCCTCAAAATGACCTGGGGAAGCCCCAAGGCCATCGTCCACGACGACACGACGGCCGAGCGGGGGGTTGCACAGCAGACGCTCTGGCAGGGAGAGGAGGACGGCTCGCGGACCCGCACCGGCCCCGTGGCCGACTTCGCCGCGGCGATCCGCGAAGGCCGGCCGCCAATGACCACGCTCGAGCGCGCCCTGGTCCTTCAGCAGATCACCGACGCCGTCTACGCCTCGGCAGCAGCCGGCAGCTCGGTGGGAATCGCCTAGCGGGGGCGCACGGCACGTGAGCACTCAGGTTCCGGAAGGAGATAGTCATGCGGCCTGAATGCCTGGTTCTCGCCCCGATGCTTCTTGCCGCGGCCTGCCTCGCGGCCCAGGAGCCGCCGACACCAGCGGATGGGCCGCTGAGAACGCTGTCGTGGGACGAACTCAAGGCATTCCTCGAGCCCCCCGCCGAGTTCACGGGCAAGATGGGCGCCTATCGCTCCGTCCTGAAGTTCGACGACGGAACCGAGGTGAAGACCCCCGCCGACTGGCCGCGCCGGCGCAAGGAAATCCTCGACTACTGGCACAAGGCGATGGGACCCTGGCCCGCGACGATTGACAAACCCGCGATCAAGTACACCTCGAAGGAGCGCGTGGAGGGCCTCACCCGCCACAAGGTGAGCATTCAAGTCGCTGAGAAGCAGTTCGTGGACGCCTACCTGCTCGTGCCCGACGGCGAGGGGCCGTTCCCCGCAGTGCTGGTGGTCTTCTACGACGCCGCGACCGGCGCGGGGCTGAACGAGCCGCGCAGGGAGGCGCTGGGCTTCGGCTACCATCTCGCCAAGCGCGGCTTCGTCACGCTCAACGTCGGCGGCGTCAGCGGCCCCCAGGAGGTCCAGCCCCTCTCCTATCTGGCCTATGTGGCCGCCAACTGCGCCAACCTGCTGGCGAGCCTGCCGGAGGTGGACGCGAAGCGCATCGCGGTCATGGGACATTCTTTCGGCGGCAAGTGGGCGATGCTCGCCTCGTGTCTCTGCGAGAAGTTCGCCTGCGCCGTGTGGGTTGACCCGGGCATCGTGTGGAACGAGAAGGACGCGAACGCCAATTACTGGGAGCGCTGGTATCTGGGCTTCGACGCGAATCTGAAGGAGCAGCGCAAGCCCGGCATCCCGAGCGAACGGAACCCGCGCACCGGGGCCTACAAGCGGCTGGTTGAGGAGGGGCGCGACCTGCACGAACTCCACGCCCTGATGGCCCCGCGTCCCTTCCTCGTCTCAGGAGGCGCACAGGACCGCCCCGACCACTGGGCCGCGCTCAACCACGCGATTGCGCTCAACCGGCTCCTGGGGTTCGAGAACCGCGTCGGCATGACCATGCGCGACGGCCACACCCCCACGCCCGAGTCCAACCTCCAGGCCTACTCCTTCCTCGCCCACTGCTTGGCGAAGAGGGACAGGTAAGACGATCCCGGCCCCTCCCGGTCGTCCTCTCTCTTCCCATCATCTTGACCTCAATCATCCTGACTCGCTCTTCTGCCCCCCTCGCGCGGGGAAGACCTGAGTCAAGATGATTGGCGTCAAGATGATAGGAGGCAACCCGGCTCGGGCCAACCCCGAACACCGATCACCTAACACCCAACACCGCTTCGCTACTCCGCCCCGAGCCTTCTCACCCTCACGTCGCGATAGGCCGCCGAGGTCTTCCACGTGCCGATATGCAGCTCCTTGATCCCCGGGTCCGGGCGCTCTGTGGTCACCGTCGCGCCCGGGGGAATGGCCACGTCGAGCACCTGCTTGCCGTCCACGCAGGCTGCGATCTGCGCCTTCGTCACCCGCAACCGCAGTCGTCCACGCCGGCCGAGCCGGGCCCCCCCTGCATCCCATGCTCCAGGCCCCGACTCGCTTCTGCGGTTGAAAACCCTCGATGTCGGGAGTAGAATGCTCTTGGTCACCGGGCGTAGTGCAGGAGGCGGTCCAGAATGAAGAATCAACGGCGCCACCGGGCAGAGCAGATTGTCATGGACCCGGCGGTCCTGGGCGGAAAGCCCACGATCAAGGGCACGCGCGTGCCCGTCGAGGTCGTCGTCGGCTCGCTCGCGGGCACGATGAGCGTGGCAGAGGTATGCGAGCAGTACCGGCTGAGTCCCGCGCAGGTCAAGGCGGCCCTCGCCTATGCTGCCGAATCCCTCGCGGAAGAACGAGTCTATGCGCTGGCTCATTGACGAGGGTGTGCCCAAGGCCGTGGTGGACTGGCTTGCGGGCCGAGGCGACGATGTCCTGGACATCGCGGCGTCGAACCTGCGCGGCAGCCCCGACGTTCGCCTCTGGCGCCTGGCGGCGCGCCAGGGCCGCCTCATTCTGGCCCGCGACCTGGATTTCCCGCTACGGCGCGTCACCCCCTCGCCTCCTGGTGTCGTGCTCGTGCGCGCCCCCAACACCTTTCACGCTCTAGCCATCCTCCGTCTGGTGCAGGAGGGGCTTGCCGAGGTGCCCCCCGACACCCTCGCCGGCAACATCACAGTGATCAAGCCTGGCCGTGTCCGCCAACGCCCTTTGGGGCCCACCCACCCACGCTAAGGTGCCAAGGTCCGCATGCGCACGTTCCTCACCCCCGTCGTCCCCTGATAGGCCGACAGGCCCAGCGGCTTCATCGCCGCACGCTGGTCCTCGACGGCGAACGTGTGCCCCGCGACGGGCAGGTCAATCAGCCGCGTCCCGTCGGCCCACACCTCCACCTTGCCCCCCGCCACCCGCACGCGGACGGCATACCAGTGGTTCGTCTCGAACTTCATCTGCGTCAGCGCCGGGTTGTCGCGGTAGCCCTTGCCGTCCACGCCGTCCAGCCCCACCAGCTTCCCGCTGATCCCGCCCAGCACCAGGTCGCAGTGGCCCCCGCCCACGGGGAAGAGCAGCGACGCCAGCCTGTGCCCGCTCACCAGGCTCGTGTCGAACGCCACCTCGTAATCCCCCTGCGGCATGGCACCCGTCCACGCCAGGCCCAGACGCCCTCGCGCCGCCAGCACCATCGCCCCGTCCTCCACCTTCGCCTCGCCGTTCTTCAGATCGTTGTGTTCCGCCACCTTCCACCCCTTCAGCGTCTTGCCGTCGAAGAGGCTCTGCCACTCGCCCGCCTGGTCCTCCGCAGGGGGCGGCTCAGGCGTGGGAGTAAGGCAGATTCTGTCGAGCTTAGCGCCGGTCTCGCGTGCGACCACGATGAGGGTGTTCACTCCTGCCTTCAGCCCTACAGGCGTTGGTGTGTGCTCCTTGGCGTCAGGATGTGCGTTGGCATCAAACGACACCCACTCCCACTGTGCGTGGCGAGCCAGGTTCCAATTGGACAACCGCTCGATGATGTTCGTCGCCCCAGGCGCCACGCCCACGAGGAAGGAATCGCTGTCCTTGGTCGGAGCGATCACCCTGCCCCACAGATAGGCCGTGCAGTCACCCCGCACCGTGATACGGAACACCACCGCCCCCTGCATTCCGCCCTTCTCGCCGGGTACGCCGGGCTGCCACACGAACTGGCCACCCGATGCCGCCTCGTCCTTTCCCACTTCCATTGGCACCACCCGAACGTGCGACTCTTCGGCCTCAATGAATAGCGGCTTGCCGCTAAACGGCACAGGTTGCCTGCCAGGCTTCGGCGCCTCGGCGGCGTCCGGCTCGATGCGGCGGAGGCGGATGTTGCGCAGAGACACGTCTGTCGTCCAAGTGCCAATGGCAAGCGGGTACTGCTTCGCGGGCGCCCAGTCAATGTGCACATCGAAGACACGACCGGCCGTGGGCAGGTTCACTACTTCCTTGTCGTCTAGCCAAGCTTTCACATTCGACTGCGTAACCCGCAGCCGGATGAGATACCACCTTCCCTTCTCCACAGTAGCTCTGGTCGCCGTGGGGTTCTTGGTGACGCGCTTCCCATCCACGGTGTCTAGCCCCATCCAAGCCCAGTCGAAGGTCCCGAAACAGAACATACACCGCGCGTCGCCAATGGAGAAGAGCATGTGGATGAAGCCGCCGAAGCCACCCGTTGCCGTGGCTTCGAGTGAGACCTCGTAGTCCGTCTTGGGCAACTCACGAGTCCATGCAATGCCTGTTGCGTACTTTCCGGCCCCGAGGTTGATCTTACCCGCCGCCACATCTATCTTCCCGTGTTGGTCGAATCTCCAGCCCTCCTCCAACGCTTTCCATCCATCCAGCGTCTTGCCGTCGAAGAGGCTCTGCCACTCGCCCGCTTTCGGCGCCTCGCCCCGCGGAGCTGTCGTGATTGGCTTGCCATCGGCAGTCACCCAGCGCGCCCCTGTGATCTGGGCGTCCGCGCCGCTGGGGGAGCGGTCTTTGAGCGTGTCGCCTTCGCCCCCAGCGCATGCCCACAGGCCGATCAGGCCACGCTCGTCGCCTTTAAGGGGACGGTTCATGTTCGCTCGAATGTCGTCGGCGCTAAGCGCCTTGTTCCACAGCCTGACCTCGGCGATTCGACCGCGGACGAAGTTGCCGTGATAGGCATCCTTCCCGATGTGCATCGGCCATCGGTCGTTGTTAAGCGCCTTGTCAATCCTCTCCTCGGCGGCCAGTTTGCCATTCAGGTATGTCCTCAGCGTGGCCCCGTCGTACTGGCAGGCCACGTGGTGCCACCTGCCGACCTCGAGCTGCTCTTCCGTGGTGATGCCCTTCCAGGTGAAGGGGTCGCGCATGTGGATGCTGAACCTGATCTTTCTGTCGCGCTCGAGGTGCATGGTGAACGCCCCGCCGACTTGGCCAGTGTCGCAACATTTGGACACGAGCACGCCGCCAACCCTTCCTGCCTCCGGGAGCCAGAAGCGCGCCTCGACAGTGAACTGCTCCTTGAGCGAAACAGCATCGCTGTACGGGATCGTGGCGAAGTCGTTCTCGCCGTCGAATTCGAGTGCGTAGCTGGTCAGCCCGCCCGCCTCATCTGCGCGTTGGCGGAAGTCGTCGGCTTCCTTTTTCCGCTGGGTGAAGCAGCGCGTCTTCGCGTACTTTTGGTCGAAGGCATCGAGGAGGGCGAGGAGGCGTTGAGCCTGGGCCTTGCTCGGCTTCGCGGCGGCCGCCGCCTCGATCTCGGCCCAGGCTCTGCGGGCGGCGACTTCGGCGGCGCCAAGGGTGAGGGCGGCGAGGCGGTCCTTGTAAACCGCCATGCCCGGCGGGTTGCCCGCGGCGGCGAGGGCCTTGCCGGCCGCGTCGGCGTCGGCGCCGTCGGCGATGAGGAAGAGGGCTTTCGCCAGGTTGCCGCGCTCGTCGTCCTTGAGGTCCGCAATGGCGGCGGCCTGAGCGGCGTCCATGCCGAGGAGCGGGGCGGTGAGTTCCTTGGCGCCGACCTTGAGCGTGACCTGGCCGTTGGCGACGCTCTCGACGTTGCCGCCCTTGCCGGCGATGGAGACGAATTTGCCCTTGCGGGCCAGGACGCCGCGCTCGACGGCAGTCCAGAACTCTTTGAGGAGCTTGGCGGCCTCAAGGTCGGCATTGAAGAGGTCGCGGGACGGGGACGTCCCGCCTACAAGATTGGCCGGCAACCCGGCGAGGAGCTTGTCGGCGGCGGGGTAGTCGCGGGCCTTGAAGAGCGCCCAGAGCTTGTCCGATTCGGCCTGATAGGCGGCGAGGGCGGCGGCCGCGGCCTTGCGGCGGGCGGCCTCAACCGCCTCGATCTCCGCGTCAATCAGGTCGCCGATGCCGGCTATCGCCACGTTCTGGCCCGTGCGGAGCATCTTGACTGCTTCGTCGTGCTTCCCTGCGTCGCTGAGCTTCTTTGCGTCGGCCTTGATCGCCTCCCACTTCGCCAGGGCCGCGGGGTCCTTTGGCTCGGGAACTGGCTCGACCTTGGGCGTGGGGGTGTCCTTGACCTTGGGTCGGACGGGGGGAGTGATCTCTTTGGGTACAGAAGTCTTCTTGGCGTCTTCTGGCGGCTTGGCGGTCGAGACCTGGTGTTGGGTGGTGGGTGTTGGGGGTTGGGGCACGGAGGTGGCGGAGGGCTTGGGGCCGGAGCGAAGGGCCAACACCAGGCCAGCGATGGCGAGGAGGGCGACGATGGCGCCGACGGCAATGAGGGTGGTCTTGCTCTTGGGCTGCTCGTGTGGCACAGCCGCCCTCGGCTGTGATTCCTGGGAGTGGGCGCCATCTCGCACAGCCGCGGGCGGCTGTGCCACACGGCCGATGTGCCGGGCCGTGCGCTGGCCCTCGGTCATATCGAGGGTGGGGGCTTCCGCAATCATGGCCCGGCCCTCGGCGCGGGCGGCAGCGGCGACGCTCTGGAGCTTGCCAAGCCCGTTCAGGTCTTCGAGAAGCGCGTTGGCCGAGGGGTAGCGGGCCTCGGGGTTCTTGCGGAGAAGTCGGTCAACGATGTGGCAGAGGCGGCGGTCAACGCGCGGGGCGAGGCTGGCGAGGGGCGGCGCGGTCTCGTTGACCTGCTTGATCAGCACCTCGGAGAAGTTCCTGCCCTCGAATGGCGGGCGGCCGGCCAAGGCGCAGAAGATCGTGGCGCCGAGGGAATAGAGGTCGGAGCGGGCGTCCGCCTCGCCGCCCTTGGCCATCTCGGGTGCCACGTAGGCGGGGGTGCCGACGACCGCGCCGTCGGCCGTCACGGCCACGTCGCCCTCCGTTTGCTTGGCGAGGCCGAAGTCGGCGACCCGCACCTCGCCCTTCTTGTCGAGCATGATGTTGGCGGGCTTGATGTCGCGGTGGACGATGCCCGCCTCGTGGGCGGCGGCGAGGGCGCTGGCGACCTCCTTCATCACGCCGAGCGCGCGGTTCGGCTCCAGCGGCCCGTCCCGGCGGACGAGGTCGGCGAGCGTCTCGCCGTCCACATACTCCATCGCGAAGAAGTAATAGCCGTCGGCCTGGCCGACGTCGAACGCCTGGACGATGTTGGGGTGGCGCAGCCTGGCGGCGGAGCGCGCTTCGCGGAGGAAGCGCTGGACGAATGCCTCGTTCTCCGCGAGTTTCTTGGGCAGAATCTTCAGGGCGACGAGGCGGTCCATCGAGACTTGGCGGGCCTTGAGCACGGTGCCCATGCCCCCCTTGCCGAGGCGTCCGAGCAGCTCGAAGCCGCCGAGGCGTTTTGGTTCCTGGGATTGGTCTTTCGGCTCTTGCGGCGGGGTGGGTTGAGCCATGGGCCGGTCCTCCGTGGGGTTGGTAGTGCGGGCTCTAGCCCGTAGAGGATACGGCCTGAAGGCCGCACTACAAGCACCATTATGCGCCGGGCGGGGCGGCAGTCAAGCGAGGATCTGACGGATCTGACGGATCCGACAGATCGGACCGATCGCCGCCCCCTCTTTCGCCAAGTGCGCTGGGGGCGTATAATGTAGCGGCGAAAGGAGGCGCAACATGAGCAGAGGGGTCTTGCTGCTTGCCCTGGCCGCCGGCATCGTCGGCGAGGGCGCCGAGCTGAGGCTGGAGCTGACGCCGACGATTCACTGCCTGGGCATGCGTATCAAGGGCGTGCCCGACGAGATCGCGGGCGCGAAAGTGCAGTTCCGAAAGCAGGGCGAGGCGGCTTGGCGGGAGGCCCTGCCGCTCGCCGTGTGCCTGGGCAACAAGTTCGCCGACACGGGCGAGGGCGAGGAGACGCAGGCGGCGTGGAGCGATGCCGCGCCCATCATCCGCCGTCTCCACGGCAGCATCTTCTGGCTGGAGCCCGAGACGGCCTACGAGGTGCAGGCGACGCTCGCCGACGGGGCTGGCGCCGCCAAAGGCACGCTGTCGGGCAAGGCGACCACGCTGCCGGACAAGGTGGCCTATGGCAAAGGCCGCACGCTCAGGGTGGGCGCCGACGCTCAGTTCAGGACGATCGCCGACGGGCTGAAAGCAGCGAAGCCGGGCGATACCGTCCTCGTCGCGCCCGGCGTCTACAAGGAATCCGTCTCGCAGTTTCCCTCGGGCGAGCCGGGGAGCCCGATCGCGCTGCGAGCCGAGAAAGGGGCGGTGCTCGACGGCGACGGCGTGCCGAAGGCGGGCGACGTCCACGCGGGCATCTCGCTCCGCGACGCCCACGACCTCATCGTCGAGGGCTTCCTCGTCAAACGGTTCGGCTACTGCATGTTCATCAACGGCTGCCAGCGAGTGGTGATTCAGAAGAACTACATTGACCTGCGGGAGAGCGAGAAGAGCGCGCCCTACGGCATCCGGCTGAAGCGCTGCCGCGACAGCCTGGTGCAGCTCAACGTGGCGGTGGAGCCGAAGCTGGGCGAGCACCACTACGCCCGCTACCCCTTCAGCATTGACGGCGGGCACCGCAACGTCGTTCGCTACAACCAGATGCTCGGCGGCGCCTGCCACGACATCCTCACCGCGCGGAACAACTGCGACACGGACATCTACGAGAACGCCTTCCGCGGGACGACGAACGACGACGGAGTTGAGCTGGAGGGCGGCACGTGCATCAACCTCCGCTTCTTCCACAACCTCCTCGACGTCCACGACGGCGATAAGGGCACCGTCTCCGTCACCCCCGTCACCGTCGGGCCGGTCTACGTCGTCCGAAACGTCTTCCTCTGCTCGCGGCAGGCCATCAAGTTCGCCAACGACGGGACGACGAACGCCCTGAAGGCTGGGCACACGATGTGCGACTTCGCGCCGCTGTTCTTCTACCACAACGTCTTCCACGAGCCGAGGGAGCAGTTCTTCCGCTTCCTGGGCGCCCACGGCCGCCCCATCCTCATCAACAACATCGTCACGGGCAAGGCGATGCCCGACGTGACGAAGAACCTTCAGGCCGACCGAGCGACCGCCCAATACGCCCGCGTCGAGGCCGACCGCAATCTCTACTGGGACGGCGGGAAGACGACGAGCAGCCCTACGCCCGGCCTCGACGCCCACAGCCTCTTCGCCGACCCGCTGTTCGCCGATGCCGCGAAGGGCGACTTCCGCCTCCGGCCCGGCAGCCCGGCCCTCGACAAGGCCCTGCCGCTGCCCAACCTCAACGACCGCTTCGGCGGCCGCGGCCCCGACATCGGCCCCTTCGAGACCGGCCTCGACTGGCCGCCCCGCACCCTCAAGGCCCCGCTGAGCGACGATCCGCGATAGGCCATTGCGCCGAAGCGCCGGGCCGGTTAGAATTGGGGTAGAGCAGTGATGTGCCAGTCGCAGGAGAACGCGCGATGAATGTCTCCGAACTGTCCGCGGCCGCTCTTCTCGGCATCTCGGCCGCGCTCAGCCCCGGGCGAACCGCGGCGGCGGACGCCCCGGCCAGCCGCCCCGTGCCGCCGATGGACGCCGAGGCGCCCAAGGCCACGCAGGCCGCCACCTTCGCCACGGGGTGATTCTGGACGCCAGACTCCCAGTTCGGGAGTCTCCGAGGCGTCGTCCGCACCCGCGTGGGCTACGCGGGCGGCGAGAAGGCCAACCCGACCTATCACGACCTGGGCGACCACACGGAGTCCATCGAGATCGTGTTCGACCCCAAACAGGTGTCGTACGAGGACTTGCTGAAGGTGTTCTGGGCGAGCCACAACCCGGAGCGATGGGCCACGAGCCGCCAGTATGCCTCGCTGGTCTTCTGCCACAACGAGGAGCAGAAGCGGCTGGCCGCGGCGTCGAAGGCGCGGGAGGAGGAGAGGCGGAAGGCGAAGCTGTGCACCGACATCGTGCCGGCGGGCGCCTTCTGGGCCGCCGAGGGCTACCATCAGAAGTACTACCTGCGCAGCCACCCAGACCTGCTGCGGGAGTTCCAGGCCATGTACCCAAGGGAGGCAGACTTCGTGGGCTCGACCGCCGTGGCGCGGGTGAATGCCTACGTGAGCGGCAGCGGCACGGCCGCGCAGCTCAAGGAGGACCTGCCGCGGCTCGGCCTTTCGGCCGAGGCGGGTCAGCGGCTCCTCGAGCTGGCCAAGCGCCTGCCCTCGCCAACCTGCAAGTGAAAGGAACGCGACGTGACGAAGATGGCGGCGTTGTTGACGGCCCTCGCCTCCCTGGCGCTCCCAGGCCAGGCCGGTGAGCTGTGGACTGAGAACGCGAAGGAGGCGATGGCCCAGGCCGCGAAGGAGAAGAAGGACCTGTTGATTGACTTCACGGGGTCCGACTGGTGCGGCGTCTGCGTGATGCTCGACAAGGAGGTGTTCAGCCAGCCTGCCTTCGCCGACGAGGCCCCGAAGCACTTCGTGCTCCTGAAGCTCGACTTCCCGCGGGCGAAGCCGCAATCGCCCGAGCTGCAGAAGCAGAACGCCGAACTCAACGCGAAGTACGGTCCCTCGGGGTACCCGACAGTCGTCCTGGCCGACTCGGCGGGCAAGCCCTACGCGCAGACGGGCTACCGCCCGGGCGGCGTCGAGGGCTACCTCAAGCACCTGGCGGACCTGCGCGCGGCCCGCGAGAGGCGCGACGCCGCGTTCGCCAAGGCCGCCGCGGCCAAGGGAGCCGAGCGTGCCGACCTCCTGGACCGGGCTCTCGCGCTCCTCGAGCCCAACCTGGTGATGGGCCCGTACGCCGATGTGGTCGAGGAGATCGTGAAGCTCGACGCGCAGAACAAGGCGGGCCTGCGGAAGAAGTACGAGGACCGGCTGGCCCTGCACAAGGTCGTCGAGGCGCTGACGGTGGGCAAGCCCGACGAGGCCATCGCCATCGCCGACGAGGCCCTCAAGGACGTCGGCCGCACGGGCGACGTCGCGCAGGAAATCCTCCTCGCCAAGTCGCAAGCATTCTTCAAGAAGGGCGACAAGCCGGCTGCCAAGAAGGCCCTCGAGGAGGCCCTTCTGGCCGCACCGAAGAGCAGGAAGGCCCCGCAACTTCAGCGCATCCTCGACCGCGCGTTCAAGGACGTCAAGTAGCCGCCCCTGAGCCACACGCCCAAACGAGTTTGGGCGTGGCACCCGCAGCTCTCCGCCCGGAAAGCAAAGGGTGCCACGGACAAACTCGTTTGTCCGTGTCTCCAGACCGGGAATCACTTGGCGCCCAGGACCGCGAAGAAGCCGTCCTTCGGGTCGCCTTTCTCCTTCCCCGCGTCGGCGGCCGTGGACTGGAGGGCGTCCTTCGTAGTGAAGACGTCGGCGGGGGCCTCGCCGCCGGCGAAGACGGCGCGCAGCTTGCCCTCGACCGTGCGGGCGTCCACCGCGTGCGCGGCCCCGTTGCCCAGGCGGGTGCAGACCAGCCGCGTCCTGAGGTCGGGCGACATCACGAGGAGGAATGCGCCGCCAGTGTAGTCGCTGCCGCTCGGATTCAGGCTGATGGGGAGGCCCGCGGCCCCGACGCCGGCGACGTAGACCCGCCCCGCCTCGTCGGCGTTGATCTCGCCGGTCTTCGTCGCCGCGTAGTTGGCCCGGCCGCTCGACAGCCGCCCGCAGAACTGCTGCCCGGCCAGGTAGTCGCCCGTCGCCGGCTCGAAGCGGGCGAAGAAGCACTTGTGCTCGGCGCGGCTGTTGTGGAACTGGTGGTACTTGTCGCCCCCCGCGAGCGTCGCCTTCTCCGTGATGTTCCGCGGGCTGTAGCGGAAGATGTGGTTGCCGCCGGCGACCTGGAAGGTGACGTAGAGCTTGCCGTCGCGGCCGATGGTGCAGCGGTCGGCGCGGGTGTCGGCCATGTTGTTCGTCGGCTTGTTCAGAAAGCGGTCCGAGGCCTGGTCGGTGGACCAGTCGTAGTTCGTCCACTTCCGCGAGCCGTCGTAGGCCAGGCCGTGGATGTAGCAGATCTGCACGGGCTGGTTCTTCTTGCCGTCGTGGGCGTGGGCGTTGCGGAAGCCGCAGAAGACGACCGTCTTCGACGCCGCGTCCACGCACACGTCGTTCGTGAAGTTGCTCCCCTTCGCGGTGCCGAGCGGCTTGCCATCGGGGTCGAAGATGTGAATCTCGCCGTCGGCGATGGCCGCGAAATGCCCGTCCGTCGCGGCGTCCACGCGGACGCAATCCTTGAACTCCTTGCGGAGAAGCACCTTGTCGGCCTTGGGCGACATCTTGAGGAGGCCCTCGGCCCCGGCCGCGAGATAGAGATTGCCCTTCTCGTCAATCGCCAGGTCCTTCAGTTCCTTGGCGATATGGTGGCGGCGCCCTTGGTGATAGAGCCGGCGGTGAGGGTGCCGCCGGAGAAGTTGAAGGCGACGGTGTCGGTGGCGGTGTTGGCGTATGTGGGGCTTCCGCTGATGGAGCCCACCACGAGGTCCCCGCCCTGGAGGTTGAAGGTGCCGCGTATGGTGCCGCCGGTGCCGGCGTCGAAGCGGCGAGCGAGGATGATGCTGGTGGCGTCCACGTCGCCGCTGCTCATGGTCACGGTCGCGGTGATCGGGTTGCCAACGGCGCCGTTGACCTTGCTGCCGACGATCCAGGTGCCGATCAAGGCGTTGAAAGTGCTGCCCGCGAGGTTCATCGTGCCGGTGGCTCCGCCGCCGCCGGTGCTGGTGGACTGATTGGTGACAGTGATGTTGGTGCGGGCGCCGCCCGGCCCGGAGAGGTTGAGCACGCTGCCCGGGGCGGCGAAGTCGAGGATGCCGTAGGCCTTCCTGCCGCCGATGTTGAGGTTGGTGACGACGAAGTCGTTGACGGCGCCGAGTGTCATGCGGCTGGGTAGGCCGGTCATCCCCGCGTTCGCGGAGTCCGCGATGGTGATGGTCGTGGCGTCAATGAAGTTGTAGTCGGAGGCGAGGAGGAAGGTGCCATATGCCTGGGACTCCGGGGTGCCCGTGGCGGTGATGGTGCCGATGTTGAGGTTGGTGAAGTAGCCCGTGAAGGTGTTGACGTCCGCGAGGTCGAGGGTGCCGCGAGCGAGGACGCCGAGGGTGACGGTTCGGCGGCCGATGTTGAGTTCGGCGCGGCGCGACGAGAGGCCGATCTGGGCCGAGGTGCCGTTGACGTCGAGGACGCCGACGCCTGCCGTGGCGCTGGTGCTGGTGACGGCCCCGACGTAGATGGGGGAAGACGACGCCACGTCGAGGGAGAGATTGCCCGCGACGTTGACGGTGCCGTTGAGGAGGACGAGGCGGCCGGTGCCTGCGCCGTCGAGGAGGCTGCCGGCGATGTTCATGGTGCCGCCGGTCATGGCGATGGTGCCTGCGCTGGTGGAGGTGCCGGTGCCGAGCGTGACGTCGCCTGCGACGTTGAAGGTGCCGCCGGCCATGTTGAGGGTGCCGACGCCCGTGCCGGCGCCGTCCACGGGGTGGGTGCCGGCGTCGCCGAGGACGACGCTGTTGGCCGTGACGTTGGTGTTGGCGCCGAGTGTGAGGGTGCCTGTGCCGGAGCCGCCGGTCTTGCTGGTGTGGTAGCCGATGACCAGGTCGTCGAGGGTGGCGTTGAAGGCGCCTGCCGAGGTGTTGAGGGTGCCGACGGCGATGCCGCCGGTGTTGACGTTGTTGTAGCCGATGAGGAGGTCGGCGGCTGGGCCGCTGGAGCCGGTGAGGGTGAGGGTGCCGCCGGCGGGGAGTGTGGCCGTGGCGTTGCCGCGGCGGCCGGCGACCGTGAAGGTGTCGGCCTGGATGTTGTTCGTCGCTCCGAAGGTGAGGGTGCTGGTCAGCGTGGGCGCGCCCCAGTAGTCGGAGGCCGAGAGGAGGAGGCTCGTGACGTCAAGGTTGTTGAGGGGCGCGAGAGTCACCGTGCCGACGCCGTTGCCGTTGTTGGCCGCGCTGGTCAGGCGCACGCCGATGCTGAAGTCGGCGAGGGCGGCGTCGAACTGCGTCAGGCCGCTGAGGTTGAGCGTGCCGGTGACGTTTGAGGCTGGATTGGTGGCGGCGACGTAGCCGACGCGGATGTTGGCCCTCGATGCGGGCGTGCCGACGGAGAGGCTGCCGGCCGTGAATGCGGCGACTACGGTGGTGAGGAGTTCGCGGTTGACCACAAGGTCGCCATTGACCTGGAGGGCGCCGCCGCCGAGGCTGGCGGTGTGGAAGCTGCCCGTGGTGTTGGTGAACTCGATGCCGCCGATGACGCCGCCGAAGGGGGCGTCGGCGATGCTCGTGACTGTTCCCGCCGCGGCTGCGGTGCCGGTGTTGGTGAAGCGTGCGATGTCGGTGGCCCACGGCGGGGTATGGGTGCCGGTCCAGTTGGCGGCAACGCTCCACAGGTCGTTCCCCGCGACATCGGCCCAGTCAATCACGTCCGCGCGGGCGGCGGGGAGGCCGCACAAGAGGGCAAGAGGCAAGGCGAAGGCCAGCAGCCAAGTCCTGTGGAACATGTGGAGAACCTCCTTGCCGATCTGTACACCCACCCACCGGATGAGCGCAGCAAACAGTATGCCGGTTCCCTAGCCTCGGCCTCCCAGACGCACAATCGAGGTAAGTCACGACCAGTCAATGTGTTACGCTTCGGCCAGCAGCCTGGTTTGGCACGGCCGGGGCCTGGGAGCGTCCGCGTGCGTCAGGCAAAGCAGACAGCACTGTCCGCCGCGGCAGACGGGCTGGGTCAGGGTGTTGAGGCGATGGGCTCGCGGCGGACGAGAGCGCGGCCGGCCTGGTAGGCGTCGGCCAGGGCGGTGGGGTGGTGCAGGATGTCGCCCTTGGCGTCCACGTGCTTGCAGCACACCTCGCCGGCCCAGGCGAAGTCGAGGACGTTGAAGAGGGCCTTGATGGTTCGGCGGGGGCCGTCGAACATCCAGCGCTTGTCGAAGCCGCAGCAGGCGAGCCAGAGGCCGCTGCGGGTCGGGCGGGGCGGGTCGAAGAGGGGCTTCTTCATGATGTACTTGAGGGACCAGAAGCACTGGCAGCGGTCAATGAGGATTTTGGCCTGGGCGGAGACGGCGGCGAAGAAGATGGGGGTGGCGATGACGAGGTGGTCGGTGGCGAGGAGCTTGTCGTGGACGGCCTGGGCATCGTCCTGGATCACGCAGCGTCCCGTGGCCTGGCAGCGGTCGCACTCGGTGCAGGGGCGCATCGTGAGGTCGCGCGCGGCGATGAGGTCCACGGTCGCGCCGGCGTCGGCGGCGCCGCGGAGGGCCTCGCGGAGCAGGAGGTCGGTGTTGCCATCCTTGCGCGGGCTTCCTGCGATGCCGAGGACGGTGGGGGGCATGGGCAGGGCTCCTCGATGTGAGCATGGCCCCCAGTCCTGGCGCTCTGGGGTAGCGGCAGGCCCCGACCCTCCCCCTACCCCCTCCTGGCAGGGAGGGGGGTTCGGACCCCTCTCCCTTGGGGGTTCGGACCCCTCTCCCTTGTAGGGAGAGGGTAGGGAGAGGGTTGGGCTCATGAGCTTCCAACAAGCTCACCAGAATTGGGGGCCATGCTCTCCTGGGGTTTGCGTGTTGCCGGGCGAAGTGACTTCTGCTATTATACGCGCGCAGCCGAGGCGCGCAACGCGCCGTGAGCACGGACTCAGAGGAGAAGACGATGGCAGAGGTGGATCCCCTTCAGTACGCCATTCAACTCGAGCGGGACGGCCGCGCGTTCTACACGGAGGTGGCCGCGCGGACGAAGGACCCGCTGGGGCGGAAGATGTTCGAGGGCCTGGCGGACGACGAGCGGCGGCACGAGAAGGTGCTGCTCGACCTGGCCGCCAAGCGGCAGGCGAAGCTGGGCGGCGACCTGCCGAAGAAGCGCCTGGTGACGCTCTTCGCCACGCTCGGCGGGGAGATCAGGCGCGAGCTGACGGCGGAGGCGAGCGACAGCGAGGCCATCGAGAAGGCCCTGGTCATGGAGCGCGCGAGCATCGTCCACTACGGCGAGCAGGCCGCCGCCGCGGCGAGCGAGGCCGCGCGCGCCCTCTACCGCCGGCTCGTGCTGGAAGAGGAGCAGCACGTGGACATCCTTCAGAACGCACTGGCCTATCTGAACAAGACGGGCCAGTGGTTCCTGTGGGACGAGCAGGGCGTGCTCGACGGGGGATGAGGGGCCGGAGTGCGCCGGCACAAAGGCCAAAGGGAACATCCGCCCACGGGGGGCAGCGAAGGGCGCGGAATTTGCGCTTGACAGGCCGGGCAAGCAATGTATAATTGCCAATGGTTAGGCGAGTTAGGCATTGGCGGGGCATCGCCCGCGCCCAGCCCGCCGCAAACGGGGCGCGCACAGCCGAGGAGAGCCTCTGTTGGCCCATAAGTCGGCCTGGGGCATAGATATCGGGGAGTCCGCCATCAAGGCCGTCAAGGTGCGCCGCTCGGGCGACTCCGTGGTCATCGAGGACTTCCACACGGTCGCGTGCGAGGCGCGGGCCGACGCCGCTCAGGCCGGCGACCGCGACTTCCGGGTCCGCTCCGCCCTGTCCGAGCTGCAGTACCAGGCCGACCTCAGCGGGGGCGCCGTGGCCGTGTCCCTCGCGGGGCGCGACGTGTTCCCGCGGTTCATTCCGCTGCCGCCGGTCGAGAAGAAGCGCATCCCGGAGATCGTGCGCTACGAGGCGCGCACCCAGATGCCCTTCCCGATAGACGAGGTGGTGTGGGACTACCAGCCGGTGAGCGGGATGGACGTGCCGGGCGAGGAGGTCGAGGTGGCCTTCTTCGCCGTGAAGAAGGCCACGGTCTACAGCTTCCTGACCAACCTGCGGCTGGCCCGCGTGGTGCCCAGCCTGGTCGAGATCACGCCGCTCGCGCTCTACAACTTTCTCATGCACGACCGGAGCTTCGACACGGGGACCGTGGCGATAGACGTTGGGGCGGCGAACACCGACCTGGTGATCATAGACGGCGAGCGCTTCTGGACGCGGAGCGTGGCGATTTCGGGGAACGACATCACGCGCGCTCTGCAGGAGAAGTACCAGATTTCGTTCGAGGAGGCCGAGAACCTCAAGCGGAAGGCGGCCAGCTCGACGCAGGCGGAGAAGATCTTCGGCGCGATGAAGCCGATCGTGGACGACCTGATCGGCGAGATCCAGCGCTCGATCGGCTTCTACAAGGCCCAACAGTCGCGCACCGCGCGCATCGAGCGAGTCGTCCTGCTCGGCAACGCCTTCAAGCTGCCCCAACTCGTCGAGTACTTCCGCAAGGGCCTCGACTACGAGGTGTCGGTCCTCGACCGCCTGAGCAAGGTGCGGGTCGGGAGCGGGTTGGACGCGGAGAAGTTCGAGACGGAGCTTCCGAGCTACGCGGTGGCCCTGGGCCTGGCGATCCAGGGCGTGGGCCTGGCGCGGGTGAACATAGACCTGATGCCGCGCGAGCTGGTGCGCGAGCGGCTGCTGCGGCGCAAGGTCCCCTACGTCGCGGCCACGCTCTTCCTGCTGGCCCTGCCGCTGGGGGTGGGGTACCACTCCGCCTCCACCGAGGTCGCGCGCTGCGAGGCCGAGAAGCCCGACATCGAGAGAGAGGCCGCCGCGTACCGCAAGCTCCTCAAGGACGAAACCGATGCGGCGGCCCTGGGGGAACTGGTGCCCAAGCTCGCGGGCGTCGGCGAGGTGGGGAAGGGACGCGACGCGTGGTCCCTGTTCTTCGACGACCTGAACAAGGCGGTGAACCAGCTCGAGCGCGAGCCGTTCCGCCTGAACGCCATCCGCGAGGTCTCCCCGGCCGAAGTCGCCGGCCTGATGGGTGAGACCCTGGGCAGGGTGGGGGCGCCGAAGCTCGAGGACATCCGCGCCCAGGGCCTCAAGATCGAGGTCAAGTTCGAAAAGGACACCAAGTTCACCGACGAGGACGTAAGCCTGCTCCTGCGCCTGCTGAGGGCACAGAAGCCGAGAGTGGCGGACGTGACCGAGCGGCAGCCCGAGGTGATCCCCGTGGGCGAACTGGTCGGGCACCGCGGCGCCGGAGAGGGCGCAGCCGCCGACAAGGGGGTCGGGGGGTGGGCCTATGCGTTCTGGCTGACGTATCGGCCCGACGGCTCGCCGGTGCCAGCCAAGGGCCCCGAGGTGGCCCCCAAGGCGGCGCCGCCAAAGCCGAAGCCGAAGCCGAAGCCCCGGGCGAAACCGAAAGAGGACCTGAGGAAGGTCGAGTGACCCCCCCGCGCCGCCGCGGGGGACAACTGGCTGCCCGCGAGCCCCGGCGAGCGATTGGCGAGGAAGACTAGGGTATGGGCTTCGTCCGCAAGCACTTCGCGTGGGTGATCATGGGAGCGGTCCTGCTGGCCGAGGTCCTCGCCCTGTGGTTCGTCATGGGCAAGCAGTCCGAGGCCGAGGCGGCCCGCGAGAACCTCGAGAAGCTCCGCGAGCAGCGCGACGACCTCAAGCGCAAGGTGGTCGGCCCCCCCCACGTTGACGAACGTATCGCTCTTCACAACCAGCGCAAGGGCCTCACGCGGCGCGAGCTGGGCGACTGCGCGCTCTTCCTGTGGCACATGGGCCAGGCCATCGAGGGACTCTTCGAGTCCCCCGAGCTTGCCCCCTACCACGCCTGCCCGTGGGAGACGCCCCCCAACTTCGGCGTCTTCAAGATCGGCTTGGACAGCGCCTACCAGCGCGAGGTCAAAGCGCTCGCGGCCCAGATGGAGAAGGTGGGCGCCGACCCCGCCATGCTGGGCTTCGCCGACGTGGGCGCCCTCGCGCAGTTCAACGTGCTGATCGGCGACGTGTTCGCCATGCAGAAGGAGTTCTGGATCAAGAAGGAGCTGGTCCAGATCCTCGCCGGGGCGGATGCAGAGTTGCTGAGCGTCACGTACGGCAGCGGCGCAGCGGCCCCCGCGCGCCATGTGCCCGCCGCCCTGAAGGCTGCGATGGCGGCGGGGCCAGGCAAGCTGACCGGCGAGATTCCCGTCCAGTTGAGCCTCTCCTGCAACTACCTCAAGCTGCACGGCCTCCTCGAAGCTCTCCTCTCCTCGCGCCTGTGCCTGCACATCGAGTCGGTCGCCAAGGTCAGCCGCTCGAAGGTCGTCGAGAGGCCGGGCGCTGCCCCCGTTCCCGCCGGCAAGGCGCCTGCGGCGGCCACCGCTCAGCCCGAGCGGCGCGAGTCCGTGACCGTGGAGATCACGGGCCACCTCGCCGACATCACAATGGAGGTCCAGGAGGCCGTGTTCCCCGCGCCCGCCTTCGCGGAGAGGGCGAAGGCCCTGGAGGGCAAGGTGGCGGACAAGACGAAGGCCATGGAGGAGGCCGTCAAGCAATGGCTCGACGACCAGCTCCGCCGCACCGAGGCGCGCCTGAAGCGCTGCGAGGTGCCGGACCCGGCGAAGCGGCCCGAGGATGGCCTGGACTGGGTGAAGGACGAACTCAAGCGGCTCGACGAGGCCCAGCGGCCGGCTCCCGACAAGGCTCTGCCCCCCGTGGGCGACCAGCTTCTGGGCGTGAAGCGGGAGTACGCGTTCGCGGACGTCAAGGCGGCCCGCCAGTGGCTGAGCCGCCGCTACGACTTCGAGCGGGCCAAGCTCGAGGCCCACGCCGCCCTCTGGCGCCGCGCCCGCGCGGCCATCGAGAGCAGCATCAAAGGCGAGAAGACCCACGCCGCCGTCTCCGCCGGCGCCGCGGGCGTCACCGTGGCCTTCCGCCCGGCCGGCCAGTTCGACCCGAACCAGTGGTACGAGGCCGAGTTCGACACCGGCCTGCGCGATGCGCCGCCGGTGCAGGTGAAGCTGGGCCTCGTGGTGTTCAAGCCGCAGGAGAACCGCGACGTCAAGCGCGCGGTCAAGGCGGCTGTGCGGCCGTAGCACTTTGCGCGGCGGCGCCCCACGCCGGGCGCACGCCGCAGGGTGTCCCCTTGTGAAGGGGGAGTTGATGGACCTGTCCGGCAGCAAAGAGTTCCTCTTCCGGCACGTCGAGAAGATCGTGCTGGGCCTGGTCATCCTGTTCGTGGGCTACAGGGTCTACCTCAACCTGTTCGGCGCCGAGGTCGTGCAGCCCGCGCGCACGGTCATCCAGCGCGCCAAGCCCCCCACGCCGGGCACGGAGATAGACGCCTCGTTCTGGCAGACGGCGTCGCCCTTCCTCTGCCCGCCCCCGATCGAGGGCGCCAAGTACAACTGGTTCTACCCGCCCAAGACCCACTGGGCGCTCTGGGGGACGGGTGTGACGCTGGTGGAAGGCTCGAACGAGAAGGACAGCGCCCGCGTCCTCGTGCGGCGCAAGGTGGTGGGCTCCCCGCAAGTCACCGCGCTCACCGAGGAGGAGAGGACGCTCCTGGGCCTCCCGCCCGCTGACAAGAAGAGGCTGACCGCGTTGTGCCAGATCGAGGTGGCCGTGGCGCCCGCTGCGTCCGGCGAGCCGGAGGGCCACGTCCTGGCCATCAAAGCCGTGAAGGCAGGCTACTGGGCCAGAGTCATGGTGATGCTCGAGAACCAGGACAGGTTCTGCGTGCCTGTCATCGTGGAGGAGAAGGGCATCGTGTGGGAAACAGACGTGGTGGTGGGCACGATCAAAGAGAAGGAGCTGAAAGAGGACCCGCTGGGCACCGTCGTCATCCGGTTCACCGCCCCCCAGGGGTCTTTCAAGACAGAGAGCAAAGTGGTCACCCATATCGAGCCGACATACTTCGAGGTCCGGCGCAAGAGCGAGCGCGACAAGGAGGACGTCGAGATCGGCCGGGTGCCCGGCCGCAACGCCACGCCCGCCGAGCCCGGCGCGGCGCCTGGGTCAGCGCCCCCGCCGAAGCCCGCTGTCCCCAAAGGCTTCCCCGGCGCAACCGCGGACGCGCCGCCCAAGCCGAAAGAGCCCGCGCCGCCCACCAAGGGCGGCCCCACGGCGGAACCCGGCGAAATGGTGTTCGAGGACGCGGATGTCGAGGCCGAGGTGACCTACACGTACTACATTCGCAGCGTCCTCCTGCCGAAGGAGGAAGGCGAGCCGACCAGGACGAAGAACGGCGACCCTGTGTCCTACAGGACCCGTGCCCGGTTCAGCTTCGCCTACCTGGGCGGCGACGCCCAGAACGCGAGGATCCGCGTCTACATCGGGCCGCGAGCCAAGACTCCCGAGGAGAAGAAGCTGGAGGAGTGGAGGGACTACGAGCGCGTGCCCATCGGCGGCTGGGTGGGCGAAGTGCCCAAGGAGTTCCGGGCCGAGGCCGCGGACGCGCCTGCTGCGGGGCCTGCCAAGGGCGCCACTCCGCCCAAGGGGAAGGCCCCGCCCGCCGCACCGGGGGAGGGACCGTCCGCCCGGTTCGTCACCCGCTACGTCCTCGTGGACATCGAGCAAGGGGTGTTCCGCCCTGTGCCGCAGAAGACGACGCGGTACAAGGGAAACCAGAAGATCGAGCTTCAGACGTATCGCGAGACGCAGGGACAGCGAGTGATCCTGCGCGATGCCAAGAACCGCCTGCACCACTTCTGGCGCGAGGAGCCGGATGCCCCGCCTCCTCCCGGCAAGGGCAAGTAGGGCGGCACAGAGCAAGAGGCCACTTGACGTTCCGAGTCTCGCGGGTTACAATAGCGTAGCTTCCGGGCGGCACGCCGCCCGATGCAGGTTCGCGGGGGCAGCCTGCGACCGCTGACACGCAGTGCCACGAAAGGAGCATGGGCGTGGTGACTCCGAGAGCATTCCGCGCGGGACCCGTTCGGGTATTGCGGGGGCCGACGCCGGGCCGGGCCGTCCTGGCCGTCCTCTTGGCCCTTCCCCTGCTGCTGCCCATGGCCTCGCCAGGCCGGGGCGAAGGCGCAGCCGACCCCGCCAAGGTGATGGAGGCCATCATCGCGCAGCGCAAGGCCCAGGCGGAGCGGGAGGACCGCGACTTCCAGCGCTTCCTGGACCAGGCCCGCGCCCTCCTCGCCGAACACTCGTACGACCAGGCGAAGCGCGTCCTCGCCCAGGCCGCGCGGCTTCGCCCCAGCGACGACACGTGCGCCCGCCTCCTGGGTCAGGCCGAGGCCGGCAACCCCGCCAAGGCCAGCTCCGAGCGCCTCATCGAGCGCCTGAAGGACGAGCAGCGGAGCAAGAACGCCATCCTCCAGGTCCAGCTCGACAACAGCCTCTTCGATGCCCGCAAGGCGCTGAGCGCGGGCGACCACGCGCGCGCCATCGAACACGCCGAGCGCGTGCTCGACAGCGCGAGCTGCGTGACCGACGCGGCCCGCGCGGCCAAGCTCAGCGGCGACGCCGAGGCCGTCCTCGCCGCCGCGCGCGCCGCCAGCGGCCAGGCGAAGGCCGCCGAACTCCAGGCCGCCGTCGCGGAGCACAAGGCGCGCGCCGCGAAGGATGCGTCGGCCTCCCTCCTCGACCTCAACCGCCAGGGCTGGGACCACGTGCGGAAGGGCGACGGCGCGAAGGCCCTGGCCATCGCCGACGACATGCAGCGCATCGAGCCCGGCAACCATCAGGCCGCCTACCTGCGCCTCGAGGCCCACCGCCTCGTGGGCTCCGGCGCCGATGAGGCCAAGATGAAGGCCGAGCGCAAGGAGGGCGAGAGGAAGCTCCTCGAGAACCTCGATGCCGAGTTCAATGACCTCAGGGACGCCAAGGCCAAGATCGTCCTCCCCGGCAAGCGGCGCCCGGGCGATTTCGTGGCCAGAGACGAGCGGCCCATGGAGGCCTGGGAGCAGCAGTACCGCGCCAAGCTGCGCCAGCGGGTCGAGGCTTCTCCAAGGCCACCTACACCCTGCGCGACCACGCCATCCTCGTCACCACCCCCGGCGGCCTCCTCGACCAGCCGCTCACCCGGAACTACGACCTCAGCAGCCTCCTCATCCCCACCCGGTGCATCCGCACGGCCTTCAACGGCGGCTCGCAGGCCGACGACCAGAGCGGCGGCGCTCGCCAGACCGTCGCGTCCAGCCGGCCCGCCTTCCGCGAGGAAGAGACCACCGTGGTGTCCGAGGACACCATGGGCGAGACCTGGTTGCGCTTCATCCGCAACACCGTGGCGCCCGACACCTGGGAAGAGCCGAACAAGGACATGGTGAAGCAGGCCCGCCCGGGCTACACCATCAACTACCGCAACGGCCGCATCGTCGTCGTCCACACCCCCGAAGTCCACGAGCAGATCGAGCGCCTTCTCAACGACTTCCGCCGGGCCAGAAACCTCCAGGTCCACATCTTCGCCCGCTTCCTCGTCGTCCAGACCGACTTCCTGGAGCGGTACGACCTCGACCTTGTGGGCCAGGGCTTCGACCTGGCGACCCACGACCTGACGCTCGGGACCGGCACCACGGGGCCTGAAGGCTACGGCTACGTGAGCGATCCCACGGACATGTGGCAGACGGGGGCGACCCCGCCCCGCAAGTCGCTGATCGGCTACCTCTACAACGACTCCGGCGTGGCCCTCGGCGGCGAGGGCGAGCTGGGCCTCGGCGCCGGCGACCCCCTGACCATCCGCTGCGCGAAGATGGGCAGCCACGCCTGCAACGCACTGCTCACGGCCGCCGTCAAGCGCCGCAAGGGCACCGTCCTCACCGCACCACGACTCACCTGCTTCAATACCCAGAGGGCCAACTTCCAGGCCGTCACCAACTACAACTACATTCGATCCCTCAACTCGGACGGCGAGCCGGAGATCGGCAACGTGCCCGACGGCATTATCTTCGACGTCCAGCCCTTCGTCAGCTCGGACCGCCGCTACATCACCCTGGTTCTCCAGCCCCAGATGCGCACGCTGATGAACAGCTCCACGCTCCAGACCAGCGGCTTCACCTACGCGACCACGGGCCTCCTGGCCTACCGCCGCGTGAACCTGCCCGACACCGTGCTGCGCAGCATCGCCACCACGGTGACCATCCCCGACGGCGGCACGATGCTCGTCGGCGGGCTCGCCACCGTCCGCGAGCGCAGCGGCGAGGCCAGCGTCCCCATCCTCCACGACCTCCCGCTCCTGAAGTACCTCTTCCGCGAGTGGACGCAGTTCGACAGCCGCGAGAGCCTCCTCATCCTGGTGACTGCCGAGATCGTGCCGGACATCTTCGAGGAGTGATGGCGCCCGAGCGTGCTTCGGCGGGGCGCAGGACTGCGGCCCGCCGCCCCCGATGCTCAAAGGAGACGATCCCGTGAGAACGCCCCTGGCTCTGACCCCCGTGGCGATGGCCCGATTCGGGCCTGGGCGATGGCGCCCTGCCGCCGCTCTCGCCCTGTTGGCCGCCGTGGCGGCCCTTGCTGCTGCTGCCGCCCTCCTCCCTGCCACCGCCTTGGCGGAGGGGGCGGCTCTCTCGCCGCGCCGCGGCGACGATCAGGCGGCCCGCGAGGCCGAGGTCGCGCGCCAGCAACGCCTCCAAGAGGCCCAAGTGCTCGCGGCGCGCGGCAAGAAGCTCGTGGCCGAGCGCGCGTTCGCCGAGGCCCGCGACGCGCTCCGCGAAGCCCTGCGCCTGAACCCCGACGACGCGGCCTCCCGCAAGCTCCTCGGTCAGGCCGAAGCGGCGCTCGGCGTGGCCAACGGCAACGACGTGCTCGCCCACACCCGCGAGAGCCACGCCTTCAAGGCCCAGGTGTTGCGCCAGCAGATACAGCTCGACCTCTTCGAGGCGGACAGGTGCCTCAAAGCGAAGGAATACGACAAGGCGATACAGCAGGCGGGGCGCGCCTTGGCCGCCGCAGGCCAGGTGGACGACGCCCGGAGCGCCCTCGAGCTGCGCGAGCGCGCCGAGAAGCTCGTCGCCGAGGCACGCACCGCCGCCTTCGCGGCTGCCGCGGTCCGCCGCCAGGGCGACCTCGAGCGCGCCAAGGCCGCTGCCGTAACCGAGAGGACCGAGCGCTCCCGCGACCAGGCCCAGGGCCTGCGCGCCCTGCGCGACCAGGCCAGGAAGCTCCTCGAGGCCAAGGAGTACGACAAGGCCAAGGACATCGTGGCCGAGATGCTGCGGACCGACCCTGACAGCCGCGACGCCCTGCTCCTGCGCGACCAGGTGCGCGAGGCCACGCAGGCCTCGCTCGGCTGGCGCGGCAAGAGCCGCGAGCGCCGCGAGGGCGAGAGCGCGCTCCTGGCGGGCATCGAGAAGGAGATGCGCCCACCGAAACCCGACGTGGTGCTCTCGCGCGACCCCAAGGCCCGCAGGGCGCGGCTGGCGGCCGGCCCGATGGAGCCCTGGGAGGCCGAGCTGCGCTCGAAGCTGGCCACTCCGGTGAGCGTCGAGTTCCGCGAGACCCCGGTCGCCCAGGCCCTCGAGCAGCTCCAGAACCTCGGCAGCGTGAACATCATCCTCGACCCGGAGGCCACCACGGCTCATGCCCCCGTGACCATCTCGCGCACGCGGATGCCGCTCGAGCACATGCTCCGCTGGGTCGCGCGCTTCGGCAACCTCCAGTACTGCCTGCGCGACGGCGCCATCTACCTCACGGGCAGCGGCGGCACGCTCGACGCCCCGGTCACCAAAATCTACGACGTGACAACCCTGCTCAGCCCCGGGACGACGGCGGAGCCCGTCCGCGGCGCCGGCCCCATCGAGCCCGGGCCCCGCCCGCTCCAGATCGTCGAGACGGCCAGCCCCGACCCCGAGCCCATCGGCCGCGGTTGGGTCGAGTTCATCAAGTCCACCATCGCCCCCAGCACGTGGGACCAAACCCTTCAGGCGGCTCAGCCGTACACCATCCAGTACCGCAACGGCCGCATCGTCGTCGTCCACACACCGGAGGTCCAGAGGCAGGTCGAGGACCTGCTGAACGACTTCCGCAAGGCCCGCACCCTCCAGGTCCACATGACCGGGCGCTTCGTGACCATCGACAAGAGATTCCTGGAGTCCCTGAACCTCTCCTTTTCCTACGACAACGACGTCACCGTGGCGCCGCCGCTGACGCCTGGGGTGGACGCCCACGACGTCACGGCCTCGATGAGTCCTGCGCCCCAGGTGCCCAGCCTCACGCAGTTCGACGCCTACGGCCCCACTGGCGGGCTGGGCCTGCGCTACTCGCTCCTGGACGACAATTCGCTCGTCCTGCTCCTGAAGGCCGTGATGAACGAGGGGAAGGGCACCGTGCTCGAGGCCCCGCGGCTCACCTGCTACAACACCCAGCGGGCCAACATCCAGGTGCTGCGCAACCGCAACTACGTGCGGCGCGTGAGCAGCGACTTCACGCCCGAGATCGGCAACATCCCCGAGGGCACGATCTTCGACATCCAGCCCTTCGTCAGCGCCGACCGCCGCCACATCACCCTCGTCTGCCAGCCCCAGATGCGCACCTTCGTCAGCTTCACCACCTTCTCCTACGGCGTCCAGACCGTCCAGGTCAGCGACGACGACACGCTCGACCTCATCATGGTCATCCAGCTCCCCACCACCACCCTGCGCTCGATCGGCACCACGGTCACAGTGCCCAACGGCGGCACCATCGTCATGGGCGGGTTCACCACCGTGGAGGAGCGCAGCGGCATCGCCACCGCGCCCCTGGTCGAGGGCATCCCGCTCCTGCGCTACCTCTTCCGCGGGCGCGACATCATCGAGGGCCGCCGCAGCTTGATCATGATGATCAGCGCGGAGACGGTGGACGACATCTTCGAGGAGGAGGAGGGGTAGGCCTGGGACCTCGGTCCGGCCGCCGGCGCACCCCAGGCCGCAAGCCCAGGTGGCTCGCCACGATTCCCGGGCGTTCCAGGGAAGGGAGCCACCCTTGTAACGCCGCCGTCTC
The DNA here is from genome assembly GCA_041320515.1 of Planctomycetota bacterium. Taxonomy (GTDB): domain Bacteria; phylum Planctomycetota; class PUPC01; order DSUN01; family DSUN01; genus DSUN01. The sequence goes on from JBGLNR010000001.1 coordinate 328,021, forward strand.
GGCGGCCCTGGGCTGCCGGCGGGACGCTGGCGTTAGGCAACGGCCACGAACCGTGGCGAGGCATTTAGCCAACTCCCCGGCCCGCTCGCGCCCCGCGGCCGTCGGAAATCCGTGTCCCGCGGGGCGTGGTGTTTGATGTTGCGCAAGTGCAGGTGCTGAGGCGTTGAGCGACATGCGACAGCCGTGGAAGGCAGTTGTGCGAATCGCCGCCGCGGCGCTCCTTGCCGCCGTGGCCGGCACGGCCCAGGCCGGGGCGCCCTCCTGGGCGCGCAAGATGGAGTTCGCCAAGCGCCTCCTGCGCAACCACGGCTACGCCGACCTCTCGCAGCGCGTGGCCGACCAGCTCCTCGACGACCCGGCGATCAAAGGCCCCGAGCGCACCGAGCTGTACAAGGCCGTGGGCGAATACCACGTCGAGGCCATCGAGAGCGTCCGAGGCAAGGACGCCTTCGAGCAGTGCATCTGGCACCTGGGCGAGGCCAGGAAGTACTTCACCAAGTACGCCGAGGAGATGAAGGCCGGGCGCTTCGAGATGCGCGTCCGCCTCGCCTGGCTCTCCGTCAACCTGGCGCGCGTCTACGCCAGGATGCTCGACGAGCCCGACGTGCCGAAGCCTGCGCAGGCCAAGCACAAGGCCGACGCCGCCAGCGCCTACAGGGGCGCCATCAAGGAGTTCGAGACCCTCGCCGCCGAGAAGAAGGTCGAGGAGGACAAGGCGAAGGGCCAGGCCAAGCTCAAGGAGGACCCGAACTTCGTCCGCGTCCGCAACGAGCACGTCAGCGTGCGCATCTACCTCAACGACACGCGGGTCGAGCTGGGCAAGTTCCTCAAGAAGGCGGGGGCCGACGCCAAGGAGTGGAGGCCCCTGGTCGAGGCGGCGGTCAAGGACTACCGGGCCATGCTCTACGAGTTCGGCGGCGCCGCGGGCCTCGCCCAGATCAACATCAAGCTCGCCAAGGCCCTCATCGAACTCGGCCCCGAGGGCGACAAGGAGGCCCTCGAGCGCCTGGACGAAGTGTGGGAGAACCGCAAGGCCCACACCGACTTCAGGGCCATCCCTTACGAGGCCATGCACGTCAAGGCCGTGATCCTCGTGCGCCAGAAGAAGCTCTCGGAGGCGACCGACGTGTTGGACGAGATGATCGCCTGGCGCACCGGGGACGGATGGCAGCCGGCCAAGCTCCCGATCGACCAGATGAGCGAGCGGGTGACGGACATCCTTCAGAACCTGGAGGACGGGGAGGACGCGAGGCAGTACGACGCCAAGGCCCTCGCCGGCTCGTTCGTGCTCCTGGCCGAGGGCTGCGCCGCGCGCGGCAAGGCCGCCGAGGACGCCAAGAAGCCCGCGAAGGAAGCCGAACGCCTCTACGGCGTGGCCTACGAGGTCGCCGTCGGCGTGTGGGAAGCCAAGCTGATGCCCCCCGACCCCAAGTATGCCGGCTTCATCCAGGCCTGGCGCGAGAAGGGCCGCAGGCCCCTCTCGCTCACGGACCTGCACATCGAGATTCGAAAGCTCCTCGCCGAGGCGACGAAGTACCGCGAGAAGGAGCCCGAGCGGGCCCGCCCGGCCTACCTCAGGGTCGCGCGGCTCTACACCGAGGTCGTCGGCCGCACGAAGCCCGACCCCGAGCAGGTGCGGAAGATCTGGAACGACGTCGGGCAGTGCTACTACGCCGGCGGCGACTACATGGCCTCCTACATCGTCTTCACCGGCCTCTCCCGCTGGTCGCTGCGGCCGGAGCCCCCGCACGGCGTGGCCCACGGCTTCGCCCAGCTCGCGGGCTCGGCCATCCGCGCCCAGTACGACCAGAGCGTGAAGGCCAAGGCCGGCCCCGCCCAAGTCGCCTTCGAGAAGGGCCTGCTGGACAAGGCGAACCTCTGGGCCGAGGAACTCAGCCCCGGCGGACCCGAGGAGCACGCCATCCGCGAGGCGCGGCGGCTCCGCGCCGAGAAGAAGTTCGCCGAGGCACTCAAGATGCTCGAGGGCGTCCGCCCCGAATCCCGAGTCTACCCCCATGCCCTGCACGAGCGCGCGCTCATCTTCCGCGAGATGTTCCTCGCGCTCTCCAAGGACGAGGGGGCCGCGCTGCCCGGCCAGCGGCTCCTCAAGGGCTGCCTCGAAGCCTTCCAGGCCTGCCTCGACTTCGCCCGGAAGCGGCTGCCCGACCTCAAGGGCGACGAGGCGGCCGACGAGCGCCACCGACTCCTCGATGTCATCGGCCCCACCCTCTATATCTACTCCGACCTGCTCATCAAGGACTTCGTGAATCAGCCGGCCAAGGTGCTGGAGCTGACCGGCAGCCTGGGCCAGGACTACCCGGGGATCGAAACCTCCGCGTCGTACCCCCTCGTCCTCTACGCCCGCATGCACGGCGCCTATGACATTGCCACGGGCAAGGACACCGAGCAGGCCTCCAAGGCCCTTGGCGCGCTCGATGATGCCTGGAGGCGGCTCAGGGAGTTCCCGGACTTCAGACACCTCGCCAACGCCTGCAAGATGGGCGCCATGGCCTACAACAAGCTGGGCGAAGCCCTCGAGAAACAGGCCAAGAAGGCGGCGGGCGCGGCCAAGGCCGACCTCGAGAAACGCGTCGCCGCCGCACTCGACCGCGGCCTCGAGTTCCACCTCGAACTCCTCGACATCGCACCCCACCAGCCCCTCACCACCTACCACTACGTCCTCAACCAACTGGAGAGAAGGGTCCACGAGCCCAAGAACGCCGACTACCGCCGCATCGCCGTGATCGCCCCGACGGCCCTCGGCCTATTCAAGCCCGGGGAGGCAGACCCGGACCGCCTGGTCCAGGTCAAGATCATCCTCGGGAACGCCTACTTCCGCCTGCGCAACTGGCGCGAGGGCATCACCGTCCTCGAGGACGCCAACAGCGGCTACGAGGCCGACTACCAGAAGCGCATGAAGGCCCACGAGATTCGGAAGAAGGAGGCGGAGGCGAGGGGGAGGCCCGCCCCCCCGACCCCGGCCCGCCACCCCCTCCAGAGGCAGGTCCTCGATTCGCTGGGCCGGGCCTACGTCGAGACCAAGACCAAGCTCAAAGAGGCCATGCTCATCTTCGACGAGCAACTGAAGACCTACTACCCCAAGCGCGAGGCGCCCAAGCACTGGGAGGCCCTGCTCTGGCTGTGCAGGGCGACCCACGCAGACCGGGACCACGAGACGGCCGTCAGGTTCCTCTTCGTCGCCTCGGAGGCCATCGAGGTCAACCCCGTCAAGGCGGGAGAAGGCGCGCCGAAGGACTTCCTCGACCTGGGCACCAAGGTGCACCAGGAGGTGACGGCTCTCCCCGACTCGGCACTGAAGAGGAAGCTCCTGGCCGCGCTCGACGGCATCCTCAAGAAGCTCAAGGAAGCTGTGAACAAGGGAGACACACGGTGAGCCCCATGAACCCCAGGACCGCTCTGGCATCGGCGGTGGGCGGCCTGCTCTTGCTCCTGGCCCCTGCCGCGGCCGAGGCAGGCGCCGTCATCACCGACGCCATCCACCAAAGGACGGCGAAGGACCCCAAGATCGTGCGCGGCACGATCACCGCCGAGACGATGGACGGCGTCGAGATCGTGACGGCCGACGGCAAGGGCGCCCTCTCCCTCAGCAGCATCCTCCAGGTGGACTACGGCGATGCCCCCGAGGCCTACAAGCGCGGCCACGACCGCCGCGACCAGGGCATCTACGGCGAGGCCATCACCTACTTCGAGAACGCGCCGAGGACCCCGAACGTCCGCAAGTTCTGGATCGAACCGGCCTGCCTCTACTTCGCCGGCCTCTGCTACCTGGAGCAGGGGAAAGACCTTGACGCGGCCCAGGCCAAGTTCCGCGAGCTGCTCCAGGCCCACCCCCAGTCGCGCTGGGTGCCCGACGCCCGGCTGGCCCTGGGGAGAGCCCTGTACGCCGGCAAGAAGCTGGATGCCGCCCTCGCCGAGTTCGGCAGCCTGGCCAAGCTCGCCCTCCCGAAGGCCGACAACCCCTGGTGGAGCGAATGGCTCGCCACCGCCTCCTACTGGCAGGGGAAGACCTACCTCGAGGCCAAGCGGCCCGACGAGGCGATGAAGTGCGCCAAGAAGGTCCTCGCCGTCATCACCGACCCCAAGCACGACCTCTACATCCAGGGCAGGATGCTCGAGGCGATGGTCCTCCTCGCCCAGAACGAGCCCGAGAAGGCGGTGGCCGAGCTGAACGACCTGATCAAGAAGGTGGCGCCCCGCGTGGCCGAGGAGATCGAGCGCCCCACCCCCATGGCCCGCATGCAGCGCACCGAGGCCCAGTGCCACAACACCCTCGGCCAGGCCCTCCTGAAGCTCCACGCCAAGAACAAGAAGGAGGAGGACCTCCGCGGCGCGCTCCTCGCCTTCCTCTGGACCGTCGTCCTCTACCCGAGGGCGCAATTCGTCCCCGAACACATGGAGGCCCTCAACTTCGCGTCCGAGTGCTTCCTCATGCTCAACCAGAAGCCGCGCTCGAGCGAGTTGAAGAACGAGTTGCTCAAGCTCTATCCGGAGAACCCCTACACGCGTGTGCCCGGCGCCGAGAAAGCAGGCGCCCCGAGAAAGGAGACCGACAAGTGAACAGGATGGGCTGGGTACTGGTGGCGATGCTGGCGGCGACGGTGGTGGCCGTGGGCGTGACGATGGCATGGTCCCCAGCGATGGCGGCCGATGGGCCGGCCCCAGGCCCTGAAAAGGAGAAGGCGGGGGTGGTGACCGCCACGCCGACGAAGGCCGCGTCTGAGGGCCCCGCGCCCACCGAGCGCGAGCCCGCCCCGGAGAGGCGTGAGACGCTGTTGACCCAGCTCAACAAGGGCGGCTTCATCGGCTGGATCATCATGGCGCTCTCGCCCGTCGCACTCGCGCTCATCATCGAGCACAGCGTCACCCTGCGCCGCGACAAGATGTGCCCGCCCGAACTCGTGCAAGAGCTGAACGACTTCTTCAACGAGGAGCAGTACGAGGAGGCGCTCGAGCTGTGCAACGTCGAGCGCAACTTCCTCACCAACACCGTGCGGGCCGGCCTGTCCCGGCTCGATGCCGGCTTCGAGGCCATGCAGCAGGGCATGTCCTCCGCCGCCGAAGAGGAGTTCACCAACTACCAGCTCCGCATCAGCTGGCTCTCCCTCATCGGCAACGTCGCCCCGATGCTGGGCCTCCTGGGCACGGTGCAGGGCATGATCGGCGCGTTCGGCAAGATCGCCGACCTCAAGGGCACCGTCAAGCCCTCCGTGCTCGCCGGCAACATCAACGTCGCCCTGGTCACCACCTTCCAGGGCCTCACCGTGGCCATCCCGGTGATGTGCGCCTACCAGTACATCGCCAACCGCATCGTCTCCAACGTCCTGGCCTCCGGCAACACCGTGAGCGAGCTGATGGACCGCTTCCGCGGCAAGAAGTGATTCGAGCGTCGGCGCCCGGTGGCGGCGTGCAGCCCCCCGCCGCGGCGCCCGAACGTGCGGAGACCCTACGAGATGCTAAAGAACGCCAGCCGGCGCATCATGCTGACGAAGCTGAACATGACGCCGATGATTGACTGCGTGTTCCTCCTCAACCTGTTCTTCATGACCGTCACCGAGATCACGCGGCAGGACGAGATCGAGAACCTGCTGCTGCCCGACATCGAGAACGCGAAGGCCGACGACAAGCCGGACCCCGAGCGGCTGGTGATCAACATCAAGAAGGACGGGGTGATGATCATCAGCGGGAGCGAGCGCACCGACGACGAGGTGATTGACGCCTTGATAACGGAGTCCCGCTTGACCCAGACGCGGGAGGGGGTGAGCGACCGCACCGTGCTCATCAAGGCCGACAAGCGCACCGAGTTCAGGTTCATCAGGAAACTCATGTTCTGGTGCGTCCAGAGGAACATCAAAATCTGGCGCGTCTCCTTCGGCATCGAGCCGGAAAGGCTGACGGGCGAGTGACCCGGAGAGCCGCGGAAGAGCCCGTGGAGCGAGGAGCATTACCCGATGGCCCTCATCAGTCAGGACACTAAGAAGAAGGTCACGCTCACCGAGCTGAACATGACCCCCATGATTGACTGCGTGTTCCTCCTCCTGCTGTTCTTCATGGTGGGCATGAAGTTCAAGGAGATGGACCGGAAGCTCGACACGGACCTGCCCCAGATGGGCAAGCCCCGGCCCGAGGACCATCAACCACTGAACACCGAGCTGCACATCGAGATCCGCGTCCGCCCGGGAACCTCCGGCGACACCGCGCAGGCGCTCTACATCCTCGACCAGGTGCAGATGGACGCGCAGAGGCTGCACGAGGCCCTGCGCCGCCGGGCCGCCGTGCCCGGCGCGGTAGACGACCCCGTGATCCTCGACCCGAACGAGCGTGCTCACCACGGCTGGGTCATGACCGCGATGGACTACCTGAACGAGCTGAGGTTCAAGAGCATCAATTTCCGGCAGCGGTGACGCCTGCCGCCGGCCGGTTTGCACCCCACGCGTACCGCCGCCGTCCCGGCGGCTCCGAACCAAGCCGATGGAGGCCCCGTGATGGCCCGACCAGTCTCTGCCCTTCTCGTCGTCCTTGCGGCGGCCGCCTTGGGTGTGGCCGGCGAGGCCCCCACGCCCGGGCTGCCGGGGCTGCGCCTCGACCTGAAGGCCAAGACCGTCGAGTTCGACGGCACCTTCTGCCTCGGCGAGTACCCCCTCGAACTCCTCGTGTGCCACAAGACGCTCAAGGACTACGAGTCCATGATCTCCTCCACCTGCCAGCCGAGCGTGCTCCACACCGCCCTCCTCGCCCTGGGCCTCAAGCCGCGCGTCCGCGACAAGAAGGAGCCGGGCGTCGTCATCCGCGAGGGCGACCCCGTGGACCTCCGCCTCCGCTTCACCAGGGACGGCAAGGAGGTCACGGTCGAGCCCCGCGACCTCATCGTCCACATCGAGTCCAAGAAGCGCATCGAGTCCACCCCCTTCGTCTTCTTCGGCTCGTTCCTCTTCCCCGACCCCACCGACGAGAAGCGGATGATCTACCTCGGCGACGCCGAGAACTGGCTGATCGGCATCTTGGGCGACACGGCGAGCGTGGTAGACCTGCCGCCCGACGCCGCCGGCAAGTACGGCGCCCTGGCCATTGACACCAAGGCCGCCCCGCCCAAGGGCTCGAAGGTCACCGTCATCCTCTCCCCGGCCAAGGACCGCAAGCCCCCCGAAGCCGAGAAGGGGAAGTGACCCCCGTACCCCTCGGGAATCCCCACGTGCCCAAGCTCGACGCCAACGTCTACGTCACCCGCGCCATCCCGCAGCCGGGCATTGACATGCTCGTGGAGGCCTGCTCCCGCGTCGAGGTGAACCCCCACGACCGCGTGCTGAGCCGCGACGAGCTGCTCGCCGCCGTGCGGGACCGCGACGCCGTGCTATGCCTGCTCACGGACACGATTGACGCCGCGGTCCTCGACGCGGCGAAGGGCGCGCGCGTCTTCGCCAACTGCGCCGTCGGCTACAACAACATCGCCGTGGCCGCCGCCACCGCCCGCCGCATCGCCGTCACCAACACACCGGGCGTCCTCACGGACGCGACGGCCGACCTCACCTGGGCGCTGCTCTTCGCCGTGGCCCGCCGCATCCCCGAGGGCGACCGCTACACGCGGGCCGGCAAGTTCACGGGCTGGGCGCCCATGCTCCTGCTCGGCGCCGACATCACCGGCCGCACGCTCGGCATCATCGGCGCGGGCCGCATCGGCACCGCCGTCGCCCTCCGCTCGCGCGGCTTCCGCATGCGAGTCCTCTACTTCGACCAGGTGCAGAACGAGGCCATCGAACAAGCCGTCGGCGCCCAGCGCGTGGACCTCGACACGCTCCTGCGCGAGTCCGACTTCGTGTCCGTCCACGTCAACCTCGACGCGGCGACCCGCCACCTCATCGGCGCGCGCGAGCTGGCCGCGATGAAGCCCACGGCCTGCCTCATCAACACCTCGCGCGGCCCAGTCGTGGACGAGGCGGCCCTCGTCGCCGCCCTCCGCGAGCGCCGCATCGCCGGGGCGGGCCTCGACGTGTTCGAGGACGAGCCCCGCCTCGCCCCCGGCCTGGCCGAACTCGACAACGCGGTCATCCCGCCGCACATCGGCAGCGCCACCGTCGGCACCCGCACCCGCATGGCCGCGCTCGCTGCCGCCAACCTCCTCGCCGTCCTCCGCGGCGAGAGGCCGCCCAACCTCGTCAACCCCGAGGCCCTTGCTCCCCCTCCCCCCTCTCCCTCTGGGAGAGGGGTGGGGTGAGGGCCTTGGCGCGGTGGCGTGTGAGAGAGTGCACAGTCCGGCTCCGCCGCCCCCGCCGACCTCGCGTCGGTGGGGCGAAGGATTGGCGCTCCCGCAACGGCTCGTCACTTGCGGGGCTCCCGACGCGGGGCACCCCGGCCCGTGGGCGCGTCGCTTGCCTCCCGCAGAGCCATGGCGGGTGCCATGTTGTCTGCGAGCAACTTTGCATAGTTGTACAACTCTGCAAAGTTGCTCCTCGCGGCGCCCCGGGGTAGCGCCGGGCCCGGACCCTCCCCCCACCCCGACCTTGGCAGGGAGGAGGTCCGGCTCCCTCTCCCCTCGGGAGAGGGCCATGGGCGGGTTCCTCTCACCGGGGGAGAGGGCCGAACCCAAGAGCGTACTGCCAACCGACCAGAACCAGGGGCCAGCCTTTGGCTCGGTGGGTGCCGTAACGGATTTGCGCGGCTGGGCACACTAAGAACCAAACCCAGCCTGCCTGGGTTTGGTTTCTTCTCGGCGCCGCCGGCCAAGGCGCGGGCAAGCCGAGCCCCATTGAACCGACCGCAGAACCGCTCGGTTCGATAAGGTGTGCCCAGCCGCGCAAGTCCGTTACGGCACCCTGGCTCGGTTTTGCGCTTGACACGCCGGGAGGCGGGTGGTAGAGTAGTGATTGGAGGGGCGGCGCGTCTGGAAGCCTGCTTCATGGAGGAACTGACCGTGAAGCGTTACCTGTTGTCGGTGGCGTGTTGTGTGTCGGTGTTCCTGGCCGCGGGCCTGACCAATGGTCAGACCATGGAAATGCACCGCTACTACGGTGCCGGCCCGAACGTCTCGCCGCCGTACTGGAAGGTGCCCGACCTCACGAAGGCGGCGGAGGCAGAGGCGGCCGTGTGCGAATCCGACTTGACTGAGGCGCAGAAGGCCGAGACTGCTTACCCGGGCGTGGTGCCGCGCGGCAACGCCGCGCTCAAGGGCGAGGAGATCGGCCAACGCCAGTACTTCAAGCGGCCCCGCACGTACGTTGACCACTCGACCGGCATTTTCAGCCAGATGGCCACCCGGACGGAGGCCTCGTCGAGGCACCTCAACTCCGCCCCCTCCGCCCCTTCGCAAGCAAACCGCTCCCTGTCCTTCCGGACCTTTGAGTTCGCCTACCAACGCACCACCATGCAGAGGCACCTGAACAGGACCTCGTCGTACCAGCCCCGATAGGGCGTCCTCTCCCGCGCACCGCTCACGTGCAGCCGCGTCCGCGCGCGGACTCTACTCGACCAGGGTCCATCGCACCCCGCAGTTCGAGCTGCGCTCCCAGTAGGGGTGGAGCGAGAGGCCGTTCTGCTTTGTCACGGCCTTGTCCGTCCCGAAGTCCACGTGCGGCCCCTTGTTGTTGCCGGCGCGGAGCATGAGGCCGAACGTGGCGCCCGCCTGGAGCTTCAGGTTCGCCAGCTCCTCGCGCGGGATGGCCAGCTCGTAGGTGTAGACGCTTCCCTCCAGCTTGACGGCGTGTTTGGCTCCTGGGACGACGCCCGTGGTGCGCTGGCCGCGGGGCTGGCGCGGGAAGTCGTGGATGCGGGGCACGCCGGGGGCCAGGTGCCGCCACGCCTCGCTCTTCCCGCCCTCGCACAGGTACAGCGAATACTCGTAGTCGGTGTCGGGCACGGCGTGGAAGCCGTAGGGCACGCGGTCGGTCGTCGGCGCCAGGCCGTGCCAGTCGTCGGTCACGTCGAGGGCCACGTGGAGGCGGTCGCGGCGGAAGGGGATGAAGGCTTCGGGGCTTCTGGCGTAGACGAAGGGGACTTCGGCGAAGGAGCGGCCGGGGTACTTCTCGAGGAACTTCTTGTAGGGCTCGCGCTGGTCGCTCGCGGCGGTGTGGAAGAAGTCGTCCTCGTTGCGGGCGGCGAACGAGGGCAGGTCGCTCTGCGGCGTCGGGTCGTTCACGCGGGCGGCGACGTAGAGGAACTGGTCGTCCCACGCGAGCTTGAACTCGGCGAACGAGCCGTCGGGCGCCTTGTCCCTGAGTTCGAGCCAAGGGCGGCGGAGCAACTCGGTGATTTCGGCCTTCTCGGTCTTCGCCACCACGGTGACGCCGGGCACGTCCTGCCAGTCGTCCAGGTTGCCGTCCACCGTTTTCGTGCCCTTGGGCACGATGGCCTCGTGGAGCACCTCGGCGTAGGTGGCGTTTCCCGCGTCGCTTTGGAAGGCAAAGGTGAATGGGTAAGCGTTGGCGGTCCGGCGGTAGATTGGCGTGTAGGAGAAGGAGACCGTCTTGGTCTCGCCTGCAGCGAGAGTCACGTCCTCCCCCTGATTTCTGTCAGGGAAGGAGAAGTCGTCTACCTCGGTCCGCGCGGAGAGGTGGCCCGAGATCGATCGGTTGAGGCAATTGTGGATGGCGACGCGCAGTTCGGCATGGTGGGTGAGGCGCGACGAGAAGTCGCGGGGCAAAATCTCCACGGGGCGCTTGCCCTCGATGGCCGCCTCCTTGAGCCGCTCGGCGGCGGCCTTGGGGCCTTTGGCGCAGGTGATGTAGGTGGGGAAGATGCTCATGGGCAGCTTGACCTCGCGCTGGCGTTCGTAGAGGGGGTTGCCCGCGAGGTCGAAGAAGCGGAGCAGCCGGTCGCGGTTGCGAATCGTCATCGTGCCGCCGGGCGAGGCGTCCACCTGCGCCCAGAGCCGCTCGCGCGGGTCGTTGCCGCCGATGCTCATGAGTTGCCCGAAGACCACCAGCAGGGCCTCGGGGTCGTCGTCCTTGCCGAACTGGAACACCCAGGGCAGGTGGTCGCGGAAGACGATCTTCTCGAAGCGCTTGCCCGTGACGAAGGCGTTGAAGGCCGCCGTCGCCGCGCACACGGGCGTGGGCACCTGGTACTGGTCCTCCACGCCCGGCACGGCGTCGTATAGCACCCGCTGGTGCCAGGGCGACAGGCGAAGCTGGCCAGCGGCCATGAACTGGCACATGCCCTGGGGCAGCAGGTACTCGCTGTTGACGAACCAGGTCTCCGTTTCCACCGACTCCTTGCCGTGTGCTCTGGCCACCATCGGGCCGTAGCACATCGAGGGCACGACGTAGTGGTCGGTGAAGACGTCCACGTATTGGTCGAACTCCTTCGAGCCGTCGGAGTAGAGCTTGTCCTCGGTGTTCATGATCGAGGAGGCAGCGCACATCTTGATGCGGCGGTCCACGGCGTAGGCGTTCTCGGCGATGAGCTTCTGGATGGCGCGGTACTGCACGCAGTCGCGTGCCCAGCCGCTGATGCCGCCGCCTTCCCAGGGCTCGTTGAAGTTGTCAATGCCCCAGAGTGCGCCCTTGCCGCCGCGCCAGTAGCGCTCGCAGAAGGCGCGAATCCACTTGCCATAGCGAGGATAGAGCTTCGGGTCGCACAGCCAGTCGCACTGGCCCCAATAGGGATTGCCGTCCCATCCCGGCTTCACATTGGCGGGCGTCTGCATGGGGCTGAAGGGCCAGGCCCATTGTGGGTGGGCGCCGAGGGTAATCATCACCTGGATGCCGCCCGCCTCGAGCGCGGCGAAATACTTGTCCAGGCGGTCCCAGTCGTAGGTGCCGTCCTTCCGCTCGTTCCAGCCAATCTCGAGGCGCAGGCCGTGGACGCCCATGCGCTGGTAGGCGGCCGCGCGGTCGGCGTAGCGCTCGGGCCGGTCCAGGAACCCCGCCTCGCCGAAGACCGGCGTGTTCTCCAGGTTCCCGCCCTCGCGTGGCTTCGGCACGCGGGCCACGGTGCCGAGGAACTGGCGCCCCTTGCCCCGCAGCAGGAGTAGGGCATAGGTCCCGAACCGCTCGGGCACGGGCAGCTTCGTCACCTCTACCTCGGCCTCGGGCTTCTCGCCGAACGCCACCTTGAGCCGGTGGACGATTGGCTTGCCTTCGAGCCCGATGAGGGGCGCGTGGCCCGCCGTGTCGGTGAAGCCCTCCATCCCCTCGATCTTCCGCTCGGGGTCGCGCGTCGTGATCTCCTGGATTTCAACGGCCAGCGGCTCATCGGTCTTCTTGAGCGCCAGCCGCACGGTCACCGGCTCGCCTGGCAGGAAGAGCTGCCCTGGGGCGCTGCTGCCGAGGAAGCGGTTCTCCTTCTCCGGCATCGCGCAATTGAGCGCCTTCATGTTCGCGGGCAGCACCAGCGACTTCTCGGCGGCGAGGACGGAGCCGCCGAGAAGCCCCACAACCAACAGCCCGGCCATGTTGACTGAGCGCATCGTTTCTCCTTGAGCAATGTTCACCGCGCCGAGGTCGCCGCCAAGCCGCCTGCCGGCACGCTCGGCGCGGCCAGCAGCGCCGCGCACAGCATCGCCACCATCGCCGCCTTGCCCATTCGCGGGCCTGTGCTCACCTGCGGTCCTCCAACCGTCCTCCCGCTGCTTCCCGCGAGTATATCAGAACGCCGCGGCAGGGCAACCGCGATTGACATGGGACGCCGATCCTGCGAACATTGAGGCGAGTGCAGGGAGGCTAGCTGGCCCCCCCCAGCGAAAGGAACAGGTGGATGACGGCTCGGCGAAGCGCGCGCGCGGAGGCAACGGCGAAGGCAGAGGTGTTCTTCGGCTCCTCGGCGGTGGACAGGCCCAGCGGCGACGCGAGCCTGCCGGCGAAGCTCCGGCGCATCCTGGAGCGCTTCGACCTGGCGGCCCTGTGCAAGAAGGACCGCGTGCCGCTCAAGATGCACCTCGGCGGCGGACTCGGCTACACCACGGTCCACCCCGTCTTCGTCCGCATCGTCGTCGAAGCCGTGAAGAAGGCGGGCGGCAAGCCGTTCGTCGTGGACGGCGGGTTCGACACCATCGCGTCGGCCGCGCAGCGCGGCTACACGCCCGAGACCCTCGGCTGCCCCATCGTCTCCGCGGGCGGCGTCTACGACTCGCATCTCGTGACGAAAAAGGTCCGCTACCGCACGCTCAAGGAGCTGCGCATCTTCGGCGCGATCTGGGACGCTCCCTGCCTGATCAACCTGTCGCACGTGAAGGGCCACGGGGACTGCGCCTATGGCGCGGCCTGCAAGAACATCGCGATGGGCTGCGTGAACGGGCCGACGCGCGGCGCCCTCCACGCCCTCGAGGGCGGCATCGAGTGGGACGCCGAGGCCTGCGTCTTCTGCGGCCGGTGCGCCGAGGCGTGCGACCGCGGGGCCATCCACCTCGACAAGGCGAAGCGCTCGATGTGGATCAACTACCACCACTGCCGCTTCTGCCGCCACTGCATCGTCGCCTGCCCCAAGAAGGCCCTCGTGATGCGCGACGCCGCCGGCTTCCGCCACTTCCAGGAGGGCATGGCCCTCGCCACCAAGACCGTCCTCGGCTCCTTCGACCCCGACCGCGTGCTCCACATCAACCTGCTGACGAACATCACCCTCATCTGCGACTGCTGGGGCATGAGCCTGCCCAGCCTCGTGCCCGACATCGGCGTCATGGCCTCGCAGGACATCGTGGCCACCGAGGCCGCCACCCTCGACGCCATCCAGGCCGACAAGTTCATCCCCGGCACCCTCTTCCGCGGCTGGACGCTCGGCGAGGGCAGGCACCTGTTTGAAAAACTCTTCGGCAAGGACCCCTACGGCCAGGTTCGCGCCCTGGAGCGCCGCGGCCTGGGCACCTCGTGCTACCGCCTCACGGAGGTCAAGTGACCCCTACATGTTGGGGCCGCCCCTCGGTCGCCCCCAACACTTGCCAGCTCACCCAGTGTCCCCATCTTCCCGGTTCTGGGGGGGGGAGGGTCGGGTCGTAAGAATCAAGTATTCTCGCCCCCAGCCCAGTCCCGCGCCCTCCGCCCGCCTGGCGGCCCAGCTCGGGGGCATCCCTGTTGACTCCCCGCGCGATGAAAGGCAGGTGTCAAATCCGTTTTTTTCACTTTCGCTGCCCGTATCGGGCGAGAGAGCGAGTGCCAAGAGGCGCGCCAGCACGCCCCATGCTGCTGTCGGCCGTCGCCTGTCGTGTGGGTCTCGTCGCGACGCTCCTTCCCCAGAGTTCCGGATCCACTCCCCCAGCGGCAGGTACAACACCAGAGAGAAAGTGTAAAAAACGGATCTGACACCAGCTTTCAAAAACCAGCTTTCAAAAAGGGGTGTATTGCCCTCCGGTGAGGCTTCTCAGTTTTTCCACAAGGCGCCGGTCTGCTTGCAGGTGGGCGCCGCCGCGCCGGGAGGCGCCGGCCGCGCCCGCGGGGCCAACGCCGAAGTGGGCGCCAATCTCGCCGAGCCGCCAGTCGCCCGTCCGCCACAGGAGGTGGATGAGCACGTCGCGCAAGGGGCGGACGACGTGGCGGAGCGGGCGCCGCAGGGCGTCCAACTCGTCGCGCCCGATGCCCAGCCGCTGGGCGAGGCGCTCGGCCGCCGCGCCGACCGTGGGGCCGCGGGCGCTCCGCAGCAGGGCGCGGGCCTGTGGCTGGTCGCCGCGTCGGGCCGGGCGCAGGCGCTCGGCCAGCCTTTCGAGGCCCTCGGCGCTGCCCAGCCAGATGCCGTGGCGCAGGTTCTCCAGCAGGCGGTCCGCCTCCTCGCTGTATTCCTGGACGGCGCGGCGGAATTGTTCCGGCTCGCCGCCGAAGAGGCGCAGGGTGCGGCTGGCGCGGAACCACTGCGGGCAGTCCCGCCCGTAGGCGAGGCAGGGGTAGCTGCTCCACGGGTAGTCGGCGAGGCGCTCGGCGAGGCCGGCCCGCAGGGGGTTGCGGTGGACGTAGAGGAGGAGTTGCCGCAGATACGCCTCGTCCTCGATGACGAAGCCCTTGAAGCGGCCCTGGAAGAGGTGGCCGCTGCGGGCGTGGCGGGCGTTGAACCAGTTGGTGTAGGCGACGCCGAGCCAGTGCATGGCGCGGGAGAGGTTGGGGCGGGCGGTGCGCAGGACGAGGTGGTAGTGGTTGGGCAGGAGCACGTAGGCCCAGGGCTCGGCCTCGAAGCGGCCCTCGAGCAGGCCGAGGAGGTCGAGGAAGTGCTCGCGGTCGCGCTCGTCGTAGAAGACCTCGCGGCGTTCGTTGCCGCGCGCGAAGGCGTGGTAGAGGGTGTCGGCGGCCTCGAATCGCAGGGGTCTTCCCATGTCCTCATTCTACCCGGGTCGGCCGCCTTGTCAAGCCGAAAGTGAAAAAAACAGATTTGACACCTGCCGCGCTTGATTCCCCCGCGGCGGGGGCATAGAATGGCCGGCGCGCAGGGAGGCCGGCCGGGTCTGGAGGATGCGTGATGGAGCGCTTCGCCTTGGCTGTCGTGGCCATCGGGCTGCTGGCCGGCGGCGCGGCTCGCGCGGCCACGGTGTATCCCTGCCGCTGGGTCTACGTGAGCCGCGGGCTGCAGAAGGACAGCGACGTTGCGGAAATCCGCGACATCGCGCGGACCGCCGCCGAGCACGGGCTGAACGGCATGGTGCTCGCCACGGGGTGGGACCGGTTGGACCTTCAGCCGCCGCACTTCTTCGCGCGGGTCGAACAGGTCAAGGCCATCTGCCAGCAGCACAAGATCGAGATCATCACCACCCTGTTCTCTGCCGGCTACGGCGGCAGCGTCCTGGGCCACGACAAGAACCTCGCGGCCGGCATCCCCGTGCGCGATGCGCTGTTCGTGGCCAAGGGCGGCGAGGCGCGGCATGTGGCACAGGCGCTCTCGCCTGTGCCCGACGGAGCACAGCCGGGGGCGGCTGTGCCACTCGTGGCCAACGGCGGCTTCGAGGAGTTCAAGGGGAATCAGTTCAAGGGCTATCGCTTCCACGACAAGCCGGGCGAGATCAGCTTCGTGGACACAGAAGTGCGCCACGGCGGCAAGGCATCGCTGCGGTTCGAGAACTTCGCCGCCGACGGCCACGGCCACGCGCGCGTGATGCAGGAGATCGCCGTCAAGCCCCATCGCTGCTACCGCGTGAGCGTGTGGGTGAAGACGGAGGGCGTCGAGCCGACGCGCGCGCTCCGCGTGCAAGTGCTCACGGAGAAAAGCCGCGCCCTCGCGCCCTTCGAGCCCCAGGTGCCCGCGACGAGCGACTGGCGGGAGATCGTCCTCGGCTTCAACAGCCTCGAATACGACAAGGTGCGCATCTACGTCGGCGCCTGGGGCGGGCGCACCGGCAAGTTCTGGGTGGACGACCTGAAGGTCGAGGAGGTGGGGCTGGTCAACGTCCTTCGCCGCCCTGGCACGCCAATCGCGGTTCGCGGCGAGGCAGCGGGTACCGTGTACGAGGAAGGCAAGGACTTCGCGCCCATCGCCGACCCGAAGCTGAACTTCCGCTTCGACCACGACGGCCCGCCGATCAAGCTCCTGCCCGGCTCCCGCATCGCTGAGGGTGAAAGGCTCCGCGTGACTTTCTACCACGGCGTCGCCATCGGCCACGGGCAGGTGAGCGTGTGCATGAGCGAGCCGAAAGTCTACGAGATATGGAAGGAGCAGGTGCGGCTCGTTCAGAAACACCTCGCGCCGGCCAAGTGGCTGCTGAGCATGGACGAGGTTCGGGCCGGCGGCTCGTGCGCGGCCTGCAAGGGGCGCAAGATGACGATGGGCGAAATCCTCGGCGACTGCATCACCAAGCAGTTCCAGATGATCCGCGAGGCCAGTCCCAAGGCCGAGGTCTACTGCTGGTCCGACATGCTCGACCCCAACCACAACGCCCACGGCGACTACTACCTGGTCGAAGGCGACTTCGCCGGCTCCTGGCAGCACGTGCCGAAGGAGCTGAACATCGTCTGCTGGTACTACGAGAAGCGCGAGCCGAGCCTGGCCCACTTCTCGAAGCTCGGCTTCAAGACCCTGGCCGGCGCCTACTACGACGCCGACACCCTCGACAACCCGAAGGGCTGGCTCGAAGCGCTTGACAAGACCCCCAGCGCCCTGGGCATCATGTACACCACGTGGCAGAACAAGTACCAGTTGCTCGCCCCGTTTGGCGAGCTGGTGAGCAAGAGGTAAGATCGGTCGGATCGGTCGGATCCGTCGGATCGGTCCGATCTCGCCGACCGCAGAGGAGACACGCAATGCACGAGATCATGTGGGGCTTGGCTCTGGCGATGCTCGTGGCCGCCGTGGCGGCGCGGGGCGGGGAGAAGGAGGACCTGAGTTGCCTGCCCCCCAAGGCGGGCGAGCGGATGTTCCACGCCTATCTGCTCGGCGAGTGCCAGAAGCACTTCGACGCGCGGCGGAAGGCCATTGACGCCTTCACGACCGCCGACCAGGTGCTCGCACGCCAGAAGGAGGTGCGGGCGACATGGCTCGCCGCCGTCGGGCTTAGGGACACATTCGGGGCGGAATGTGTCCCCAAGACGCCGCTCAACGCCAAGGTCACAGGCACCCTCGAGCGCGACGGCTATCGCGTCGAGAAGGTGATCTACGAGAGCCGGCCCAACCACCACGTCACCGCCTGCCTCTACATCCCGACGGCGGGCAAGCCGCCGTATCCCGCCATCCTGAACCCGTCGGGCCACAACGCCGACGCCAAGGCCGGCGGCGGCAACCAGCAGGTCGCCATGCTCGCGGCGAAGAACGGCTTCGTCGCCCTCTCCTACGACCCCATCGGCCAGGGCGAACGCATCCAGACCCTCGACGCGGCCGGCAAGCCGCTGATGTCCGGCACCGGCGAGCACACGCAGGTGGACATCGGGGCGCGCCTCGTCGGCCTGTGCACCGCCCACTACCGCATCTGGGACGGCGTGCGCTCGCTCGACTATCTGCTCAGCCGCTCCGAGGTGGACCCCAAGCGCATCGGCGTGACGGGCTGCTCGGGCGGCGGCACGATGACCTCGTATCTCCTGGCGACGGATGAGCGGATCGTCGTGGGCGCGCCCTCGTGCTACATCACGTCGCTCGAGCGCCTCTTCGCCACCATCGGCCCGCAGGACGGCGAGCAGAACATCCCCAACCAGGTGGCCGACGGCATCGAGCACGCCGACTACCTGACGATGCACGCGCCGAACCCGAGGATCATCCTTGCGGCGAGCAAGGACTTCTTCGACCAGGCCGGCACGTGGGCGACGTTCCGCGAGGCCAAGCGCCTCTTCACCCTCCTCGGCCTGAGCGAGCGGGTGGACATCTGCGAGGTGCCCGGCGGCCACGGCTACCCCAAGCTCCAGCGCGAGGCGATGATCCGCTGGATGCGCCGATGGCTCCAGGGCAAGGACGAACCCGTGACCGAGCCCGACCTCCAGCCCGAGGCCGAGAAGGACCTCTGGGCCACCAAGACCGGCCAAGTGGTCTCCGAGCTGAAAGGCGCCACGGTCTGGGACCTCAATCTCCAGCGCGCCAAGGCCCTCGCCGCCCAGCGGGAAGCCTTCTGGAAGGACAACCCGAAGTCGAAATGCCTCCAAGAGGTCCTCCGACTCACAGGGGCGCACTTCCTCTTCGCTGGCTTCCGCGTGAGGCCGTACCTCAAGGCCAAGTCGGCCGGCACCGTCGAGCGCGACGGCTATACCATCGAGAAGCTGCTCATCGAGCGCGGCGATGAGATGCCCATCCCCGCGCTGCTCTTCAAGCCGGCAGGCGAGGGGAAGCGGCCTGCGGTGCTATACGTGGACGGCCGCGGGAAGGCCACGGACGCCGCGCCCGGCGGGGCAATCGAGAAGCTGGTGAAGGCGGGCAACATGGTGCTGAGCATTGACGTGCGCGGCTGTGGCGAGACGGCGCCCGCGAAGCCCGACCGCTACTGGCACGCCGAGTTCCCCCTCGCCCACATCACCTTCCACCTCGGCCGCCCGTGGCTCGGCCAGCGGGTCGAGGACGTGATTGCCGCCTACGACTTCCTCACCGTCCCGCCGGGGCAAGGCGTCACCAAGGTGAGCATCGTTGGGATCGAGAAGGGCGGCCCTGTCGCACTCCACGCCGCATTCATCGAGGAGGGCATCAGCGAGACCACCATCGAGCAATCCATCGAGTCGTGGATGGACGTCGTGGCCACGCCGCAGGCCAAGGCCCAGCTCAACCAGGTGGTGCCCGGGGCGCTCGCCTGCTACGACCTGCCGGACCTGGTGAAGGCCATCGCCCCGCGGCCCGTCGCTATCCACAATCCCGTGGACGCCGTGGGCAAGCCGAAAGCCGAGGCGAAGTGAAGGCTCTCTCCGTCTCATGCCTGGCCGCGCTGGCGATGATGGCGGCGGCGGCTCCGGCTCCTGAGAGGACCGTGGTCCTCGGAGCCACCAGCTACTGGCGGATGCACCACACGCTCGCGCCGCCCGTCGTCGCCGTCGGCGGCCGCCTCGAGCCAGTCCTGCGCAAGAACGCCTGGCTGGACGGCGCGACGCCGCCTCCGCCCGACGGCTGGCAAGCCCCGGACTTCGACGACTCCCACTGGCTGCGCACAACGCCCCAGGGTGGCTGCCAGACGCCTTACCTCGCCCGCCAGTGCCTGCGCGGCAGGTTCATGGTCACTGACCCGGCCAAGGTGCAGGACCTGCAGCTCACCCTTCGCTACCACGGCGGGGCCGTCGTCTATCTCAACGGCGCCGAACTGACCCGTTGCCATCTGCCGGCTGGGGCCACCCTGGCCGAAGCCTACCCGCTCGATGCCTACGTGGCTGCCTCGGGCGACCTGTTGGCCCAGGAGGGCACCTACATCGGCCCCGGCAAGCTGGCCCCTCCGCCCGACGCCGAGGCCGCGAAGCGCATCGCATCGAGGGACCGCTTGCTCGATCACTTCCCCATCCCCGCTTCAGCGCTACGCCGCGGCGTGAACGTCCTGGCCATCGAGCTTGTCCGCTCGCCCTATCACGAGGTGCTTCTGGAGACGCGTGAGCAGGCCGGCGGCCGGAATCGCCACAACCGCTTCGACTGGTACACCTGCCAACTGCGCGGGGTGAACCTGACGGCCTGCAGCCTCGCCGGCCTGGAGCCCAACACCGAGCGGCCGGCCGGCTTCCAGGTGTGGAACAGCGACCCCCTGGCGGCCGACGGAAGTCTCGACTACGGCGACCCGTGCGAGCCGTTGCGGCCGCTACGCCTCGTCGGGGCGCGCGGCGGCGCGTTCAGCGGCAAGGTCGTCGCCGGCTCCTCCCGGCCCATCGCGGGCCTGAAGGCGGCGGCGGGCGACCTCCGCGGTCCGGGCGGCACGATCCCAGCCTCGGCGGTCCGCGTCCGCTATGGCTTCACTTGGGGCACCGAGGCCGGCTTCTGCGGCGGCCAGGGATACGACGCCATCCGCGCGCCCTACCCGCGGCCGCCGGCCTTCTTCGGCGCGCTGAGCGACACGCCGCGAGAAGACGCAGTCGTTCCCGTCTGGGTCACGGTCAACGTGCCGCACGACGCCCCGGCCGGGCGCTACGAGGGGCAGCTCCGCATCGAGGCGAAGGGCGAGACGCCCGTGGCCGTCCCCATCCAGCTCGACGTGAGCGACTACACGCTGCCCGACCCGCA
This sequence comes from Planctomycetota bacterium, assembly GCA_041320515.1. GTDB lineage: Bacteria > Planctomycetota > PUPC01 > DSUN01 > DSUN01 > DSUN01. The sequence goes on from JBGLNR010000001.1 coordinate 348,541, forward strand.
GGACTACCGCACGTGGGTGGAACTCATCCAGACGCTGCCACACTCCGTCCTGCGCTTCCCAGCCATCGCCACGCTCTACCCGCGCGCCGGCCAGCCTGCCCACCGGCCTCTGGACTCTTCACGCCTGGCGAAAGGGCTTGACCCCGGCGGGCCGCGGTGGGATAATGGGGTGTGGGGAGACAACACAGGAAGGACTTGGTCATGGCCAAGATGCTGATAGCGTATCACTCGCGCGGGGGCAACACGCGGAAGATGGCGGAGCTGATCCACGCGGGTGCCGCCGGGTTGAACGGCTTGCAGGCGGATGTGAAACCCGTCGTGGAGGTGGAGCCGGGCAGCTTGCTCGGCTACGACGCGATCGTCCTCGGCTCCCCCACCTACTACGGGCTCCCGTCGGCGGAGGTCAAGAAGCTGCTCGACGACAGCGTGGCGTTCCACGGCCAGCTCGAGGGCAAGGTCGGGGGCGCCTTCTCGTCCTCCGCCAACATCGGCGGAGGGAACGAGACGACCATCATGGCGATCCTCCAGGCGCTCCTCATCCACGGCATGGTCGTGCAGGGGGTGCCCAACGGCGACCACTACGGGCCGGTGGCCATCGGCGCGCCCGACCGGCGGGCCGCCACCCAGTGCCAGGAGTACGGCCGCCGGCTGGCCGCACTGACGAAGAAGCTGCATGGCTGAGGCGAGGCCCCAACGACGCTGGGTCTGGCGCAGCGCGGCGGCCGCCGCGCTCGTTGCCGCTATGTTGGTGTGGCCCGGCTGCCAGTGCCGGCCCGGGGCGCAGGAGGACTCGCGCTACCGCGAGGGCATGCGCCTCTATCTCCTGGGCAACACCGGGGCGGCGGCGCCGTCCCTGCGCGCCTTCGTCCGCGAGAAGCCCTCGAGCCCCCAGGCCGCCGAGGCCCACTACGCGCTCGGCGCCATCGCGTTGCGGCAGGGGCAGACGCCTGAGGCTCAGACTCGGTTCCGCGAGTGCCTGCGCTCGTCGCCCAACCCCACCCTGGCCGCCTCGGCCAACCTGGGGCTGGCCCGCTGCCACTACCAGCGCGCGGCCTACGCCGAGTGCCGCGCCGCCTGCCTCGACATCCTGGCGAAGGACTCCGCCACGCCGCTGGCCGACGAGGTGCTCTTCCTCCTGGCCGAGGCCTGCGACCGCATGGGGCGCGGCGCCGAGGCCCGCACCCACTACCGCCGCGTGGCCGCCGAGTTCCGCTCCAGCCCCTGCGCCGAGCGCGCCCAGGCCCGCCTCGGCGGCGGCACCGCGCTCCCTGCCCCCTCGCCCAGCGGCCAGTTCTACGTCCAGGTCGCCGCCCTCACCTCGCGCGCCAAGGCCGCCGAACACGCGGGGCTGCTCGCCGAGCGCGGCTACCCGGCCAGCGTCTTGCCCGCCTCGTCGCGCCCGGGCGATCTCAACCTCGTGCGGGTCGGCCCCTACGCGGCGCGGCCCGACGCCGAGCGCGTGGCCGCCAAGCTGCGAGCCGAGGGCTTCGAGGTGCTCATCAAGCCGTGAGGGGCCGCGGCGGATGGGACGAATGGGACACATGGGACAAATGGGACGGCTCGTGTGCCCCTCCCATGGGTCCCATTCGTCCCATAGGTCCCATCGCCTTGCCCTCTCCCTTGCGCGGTTGACTTCGCCGCCGCCGCCCGGTATAGTGCTGGCAGCGTTGGGCTGGGAGAGCCTTGTCAGGCGCATCGCCGTGATCCTGATGATTGACAACTACGACTCGTTCACCTACAACGTCGTCCAGTGCATCGGCAGCATGGGCGCCGAGGTGGAGGTGTACCGCAACGACAAGATCACCCTGGCGGAGATCGAGGCGAAGCGGCCGAGCCACATCATCATCTCGCCCGGGCCATGCACGCCGCGCGAGGCGGGGATATCGAACGACGTGATCCGCCACTTCGCCGGCAAGGTGCCGCTGCTCGGCGTGTGCCTGGGCCACCAGTGCATCGGCGACGCCTTCGGCGGCGAGGTGGTGCGCGCCGGGCGCCTGATGCACGGCAAGACCTCGATGGTCCACCACGACGGCCAGGGCGTCTTCCGCGGCCTCGCCAACCCCTTCGAGGCCACGCGCTACCACTCGCTCGTCGTGCGCGAGGAGACCCTCCCCGCGTGCCTCGTGGCCACCGCCCACACGCCCGAGGGCGAGCTGATGGGCATCCGACACAGGGAGTTCGCGCTCGAAGGCGTCCAGTTCCACCCAGAGTCGTTCCTGACGACCGAGGGGCCGAAGCTGCTGAAGAACTTCCTGGCGACGTGAGCAGGAGAACTCCATGGCGCACTTTGCCGATCGCCTCGCCGAGGCGGCGGAAGCCAAGCGGAACCCGTGCGTCGTGGGGATAGACCCGCGGCTCGAGAGCATCCCGGCTCCCCTGCACGAGCGGGTGCTGGGCCAGGGGCCGCTCACGTGCGAGGGCGCCGCGGAGCTGCTCCGCGTGTTCTCGCGCGAGGTGATTGACATCGTGGCGCCCAAGGTGCCCGCCGTGAAGGTGCAGGCCGCCTTCTTCGAGCGCTTCGGGCCGCTCGGCTACCAGGCCTACGCGGACACCGTGGCCTACGCGCGGCGCGCCGGGCTGCTCGTTATCGCCGACGTGAAGCGGGGCGACATCGGTTCGACCGCGGAGGCCTACGCGGAGGGCCACCTCGGCGGCGCCGCGGTGGACGGCAACGAGCTGTTCGACCTCGGCGCCGACGCCTGCACGGTGAACCCCTACTTCGGCCTCGACGGCATCGAGCCCTTCATCCGCCACGCCGTCCGCCGCGAGCGCGGCCTCTTCGTCCTCGTCCGAACCACCAACCCCAGCGCCAGCCGCGTCCAGAACCTCACCTGCAAAGGCGTCCCCTTCTTCATGCGCATGGGCGCCCTCGTCCACGAGTGGGGCAAGGCCCACGTCGGCCGCGGCGGCTACAGTTGCGTCGGCGCCGTCGTCGCCGGCACCCAGCCGATTGACGCCGAGAAGCTGCGCCGCCTGATGCCCCAGGCCTGGTTCCTGGTGCCCGGCTTCGGCGCCCAGGGGGCCGGCCCGGCCGAGGTGGCCCGGTCCTTCGACGCCCGCGGGCGCGGCGCGCTCGTCAGCGCATCACGCAGCATCATCTTCGCCCACGCCTGCCCCCCCTACGACCGCCAGTTCGGCGAGGAGCGCTGGCGCGACGCCGTCGCCGCCGCCACCGACGCCATGATCGCCGAAATCCGCACCGTCACAGGCATGGCTCAGTAGAGGTCAACTCACCCCATGAGGCCGCCGGCCTGTCTGCTCTTCCTGTTCGCCGCATCGGCCCTCGCCGCCGAGCTGCCCGAGGGCTGGACCCTCAAGGGCGAGTGCGAGACGAACGCCGAGCGCCTCGCCCCGGCCGAGGCAGCGTCCATCACGGCCCCCGTGCAAGGCGGCCAGTCGCTCGAGCTGGCGTTCAGCCTGGGCAAGCTCGACACGCCCCTGGCCATCCGCGCCGCCGATGCCGCCAAGGGCGTCGTCGAGCTGACGCTCACGGCCAAGGACCTGCCCCAGTCGCCCTGGCCCTGGAAGAAGGAGGTCGCCAAGGACGCGGGGATTGACGTCTCGTTGCGGCGGGTCGGCCAGCCCTGGCTCTTCCGCGGCACTTATTGGGTGAGGCCGAACCCCCACTTCTACCACGGGGCCGACCTGAAGAAGGCACTCGATACCTGGGACACGCTGCCCGCGGCGACCGCCCACCGCATCCAGCTTCGCATGGACTTCGAGCTTGGGGCCATCGCCTTTTGGCTCGACGATCGGTATCTCGGCCGGGCCGAGCTTGCCGCGGCCACTCTCACCCTCGCGCTCAAGCCGGGCCACGGCTTCCTCGCCGCCTCGGTGGCTAAGAGCGAGGACCACGGCCGTTACCTCCCCATCCGCCTCGCCGGCTATCACCGGGCGGGACAAGTGGGCCCGGCGAAGAGCAGCGTCGCCCCCGGGCCTCAGGCCCTTGGCGGCGTGCCCTTCGACGTGGCCGCGCCCGCCGATTCGATTGACGTTGGCCTCTCCTGCTGGCTCGAGGAGGCCACCGGCCCCGACGATTTCACCGACGACTACTACACCCGCAGCACCTTCGATGGCACGCCCGAGTCGATCCTCCTCGCCGTGCCGACGGCCGACTACGGCTGGGCACATCTGGTCTGCGCCGTGGACCCCGATCCCGCGAAGATGCCCGTCCTCACGCTCCGCCTCACTCGGCTCCTCGGCGACTCCTTCGACTCGGGCGGCCGCGGCGATGCCTTCGCCGACACCGTCATCCGCCTGGAGCAACGCGGCGGCAAGTGGCCCGACGGCGTGAAGCCGGCCGGCGAGGCCACGCTCCCCGGCGGCAAGACCGTGCCGCTCCTCCAAGTGCGCGTCCCGCTTCGCATCGGCCACATCCAGGACGTGCTCGACGAGACGGGCACGACGCACGGCCGCTCGACCCAGTGCCTCGACCTGGAGCTGACGAAGGAGCTTCACCAGGTCACGAAGCTGAACCACGCGAACTACTCGACGAAGCCGCTGGGCAAGCCGAGCGGCGTCCGGGTCTTCGGCCTCACGCTCGAGCGCTCCCCCCTCCGCGTGCGGCTCCGCTCGAAGCAGGTCGGGAACGTCTTCTACGCGGGCGAGAAGCCGGAGCTGCTACTCGAGGCGAGCTTGGCCAAACACACAGACGAGATCTTCAAGGGCGGCGTGGTCTGCGAAATCGAGGGCCCCGACGGGCCCAGCGCAGGTATGGGCACTGGCATCGTTGTCCCCGACCAGACACCGCAGTTGCACCGCATCGCCCTGAACGTGACCGGGACTGGCTGGTTCAGGGTGGTGATGCGGATCACCGACGGCGCCGGCGATGTGGTGCTGTGGGAGACAGTGACGAGCCTGGCTGTCCTGCCGCCCGACACGCGGAGGGCGGGGGCGGAATCGCCCTTCGGCACCTGGTGGTTCCGCAACAGCCACATCGGCACCAAGGAAGTCGCCGAGGTCGCGCCGCTGCTTCAGCGCCTCGGCTTCCGACACGTGTGCCCCGGCGGCTCGGGACCGTCGGGCGAGGAGCTGGCGAAGCACGGCCTCTCTATCTCGATGCTGCCCAGCCTGATGCGCGGCAAGATCGCAGACACAGAGAAGGCGATTGACGCAGCGGTGAAGGCCCATCCCGACGCCAAGTGGGCGCTCATCTTCCACGAGCACGGCTTCGGCGAGCCCATCGTCTTCCCGCCCGAGTTCATCGGCCAGCCCGTGCCCAAGCTCGACGAGAAGCAGGAGGCGCAGTTCAAGGCGCTCTGGGACCGGGCCGTCGAGGTGAGCAAGCTCTACCGCGCGAAGCACCCCCAGATCAAGCTCATCTTCGGCAACAGCTCGCTCCCCTTCGCCGTCGAGTTCATGCGCCGCGGCTATCCGCGCGACCTGGTGGACGCCTTCGGCGACGAGGACCTCGGCCAGCTCCTCATGCCCGAGTACCCGCCCCAGGCGTTCAAGAGCGTCTACTTCCAGCGCGAGTACCAGAATCTCTACAAGTACGACGTGCCGGTGACCACGACCTACGAGTGGCGCGGCCGCCCGACCACCCCCGGCAACCTGACGGAACGGGAGCAGGCGGAGCTGTACGCCCGCGACTGCCTCCAGGCTCTCGCCTATCGCATGCCGAACATCAACCTGGCCTTGCTCCACGACGTGGGCGATTCCTACTACTACAGCCGCTGGGGCGGCACGGGCCTCCTGCACCGCTGGCCGCTGCTCAACCCCAAGCCCAGCTACGTCGCCCTCGCCACCCTCACCCGCGAACTCGACGGCGCGAAGTTTGTCCGCTACCTCCCCAGCAACTCCCCATCGCTCTACATCTGCGAGTTCCAGCGCGGCGACGAGTTCGTCTACGCCCTCTGGCTCCCCCGCGGCGAGCGCGAGGTGACGCTGGCCTTCGACGGCGACGCCCGCTACACTGTCACCGACTCGATGGGCAATGCCGTCGAGGGCAAGCTCCGCGTATCTAGCCTTCCCACCTACCTGCGCACGACGGCCAGGATCACGAAGGCCGTCGGCGGCCCCGCCACCTGCGAGGCACCTCCCGCGAAGTTGAGCGTTCTGGACGGTTTGTGCGAGGCGGGCAAGTGGGCTGTGGCCGCCGAACGCGACGAGGCGCTGGAGAAGGCCCACTTCGACTTCTCCCGCCGACAGGGGAAGTTCGACATTGCGGTCAAGGACGACGCGGAGAAGGGCAAGGCCCTGGAGGTCAAGCTCCTGCCCCAGGCCGACGTGCCGGCCCTCTGCCCCCGCTATCTGATCCTGAAGCCGAAAGAGCCGATCCCCGTGCCCGGCCAGCCGACGGCCATCGGCGCGTGGGTCAAGGGCAACTCCTCCTGGGGCCGCGTGATGTGGGAGTTCGAGGACGCCAAGGGCGAGCGCTTCTTCTCCATCTCCGCCGGCGAGGGCGGCTGGATGGTGGGCGACTGGAAGGCCCGAACCTACCTCAACTTCGACGGCTGGAACTACCTCGGGGTGAAGCTGCTCACGTGGTATGAAGGCGGCTTCTACGGCCCCGAGCGCTGCGACTGGCACTTCACCGCCGAGGGCCGCGTGGATTTCCCGATCAAAGTCAGCCGCCTTGTCCTCGAGCTGCGCGACAAGGTCGTGCACCTGACCGACCTCGTGCCCGTGCCCGACCCCGCCATCCGCCTGCGCGACCTGAGCGCGAGCGGCGAGTAGCCACGAGACAACTCCTCGGCTGGCCGCGGCTCCTGCCCCCACCGACCTCGTGTCGGTGGGAGCAAGGATTGGGAACTAGAGAAAGCCGCACCCCACCCCCTTGCCCCCTCCCCATCCGCCACGGGGCGGACGGGGAGGGGGATGGGGGGTGGGGGCGTGGCCGCGGTAGCGGTCAATCCTTCGCTCCACCGAGGCAAGCTCGGTGGGGGCGAAGGCTCGCGACTGCTATGCTCTCTCGCACCTCGAGCAGTAGTCGAAGAAGCCAATCCGCTCGAGGTCCTGGTGCAGGTGGTGGCGCTCCTCGAGCGTCAGGTCGCGCAGCGGAGGCCGCACCGGGCCGCAATCCACCCGTATCATCTTCATCACGGCCTTGAACGCCGGCAACCCGCCGTGGCGCAGAAGCGTCTGGATCATCTCGACGGCGCGGAGCTGTTCGGCCCGGGCCGCCGCCAGGTCGCCCCGCTCGAACGCCTCGATGACGCGGCGGTAGGCGGGGGCGGCGAAGTTGTAGGTCGTGCCCACCGCCCCCTTCGCGCCGAGGACGAGGGCCGAGAGCAGTATCTCGTCGCGCCCGAAGAGCATGTCGAACCGCCCGTCGCGCAGGGCCAGGCAGCGCTGGTAGTCCATCAGGTTCTCGTAGGTGAACTTCGCGCCCGCGAGCGTCGGGATGCAGCCGGCCCCGCGCTCCAACACGTCGGCCGCGGGGAAGCTCACGCCCGTCATCGAGGGGATGTGGTAGTAGTAGAATGGCAGCTCGGGCGCCGCCGCGGCCACCTCGGCGCACCAGGCCACCAGGTCGTCCACGCCGGCCGGGCGGAAGAAGCAGGGGGCCATCGCCCCGATGGCCCACGCCCCGATCTTCTGCGCGTGCGCGGCCAGGGCCTTGGCGTCCTCGGTGCACGGGTGGCCCACGTGGATAATGACGGCCAGGCCGTCGGGCGCGGCGGCCGCCCAGCGCTCGGCCACAGCCATTCGCTCGGCCACCGTCAGCGACAGGCTCTCCCCCGTGGTCCCGCACACGAACGCGCCGCCCACGCCGCTCAGGAAGAGCGATTCCGCCTGATACTCGATCTTGTCGAGGTGCAGGCTCCCATCCGCATGGAACGCCGTGAACGGCGCGGCCACAAGGCCCGTGATGTGCTCGGCCATTGAAGCTCTCCACAGAAGGAAGTGGATGAATGGAGGATTGGATGAATGGATGGGTGGCAGAACGGGTGCTTGTCTGGCGTTCATCCACCCATCCACTCATCCATTCATCCTCTTGTGCCGCTATCATGCCCAATCGCCCGCCGCCGCGCAAGGCTTGACTCCCCCGCCCGCCCGTATTACCATTGCTCCCGCCCGACGCATCCTCGTCCCCACGCTCCCGCGTGGGGACGCACGGGCTGGGACGCTCCGGCGTCCTCTTGCCGGGCGCCAGGGAGCGCAGGAGGACGCAGGAGCGTCCAGGACAGCGCGTCCCGACGGAGGACCATCGGGACGAGGAATAGACGAGGAATGACGACGATGGCCCAGCCACCCGACAGCCTCGACCCCCTCATCGGCCAGTCGCTCGGCGAGTTCGAGATACTCGCCCTCCTCGGCCGCGGCGGCATGGGCGCCGTCTACAAGGCACGCCAGGCCACCCTCGACCGCCTCGTCGCCATCAAGGTCCTGCCCCAGGAATACGCGGCCGACGCGGCCTTCCTCGAGCGGTTCGGCCGCGAGGCCCGCGCCGCCGCTGCGATCTCCCACCCCAACATCGTCCAGGTCTTCTCCGTCGGCCACGACAAGGGCCACGAGTTCATCGCCATGGAACTCGTGGACGGCGAGAGCCTGTCCCAGGTCCTCAAGCGCGAGGGGCGTCTCCGCTTCGCCGGGGCTGACCGTGTGGCTCAGCCGCCTTCGGCTGTGGGAGCACAGGCGGGGGCGCCTGTGCCACACCGAGAGCCTGTAGGCGGGGCGTCCCTGCCCCGCGACCGCGGTGTTGTAGGCGGGGCGTCCCTGCCCCGCGTTCTTGACCTCTTCAAACAGGTCGCCTCGGCCCTCGCCAAGGCCCACGCCGCGGGGGTTGTCCACCGCGACATCAAGCCCGCCAACCTGCTTCTGACGAGCGACGGGCTGGTGAAGGTGGCCGACTTCGGCCTCGCCAAGCGCGCGGGGGTGGACGTCAACGTCACGGCCACGGGCGCCAGCATCGGCACACCGCTCTACATGCCCCCCGAGATTGCCGAGGCCAAGCCGTCCGACGCGCGGAGCGACCTCTACTCCCTCGGCGCCACCTTCTACCACCTCCTCGCGGGCCGGCCCCCCTTCGAGGGCGGCACCGCCGCCGAACTCATCCTCAAGCACTATCGCGCCGAGGTCCCGCCCCTGGGCGAGGCCGCGCCCGACGCCCCGCCCGCGTTGTGCAGCATCGTTCGCCGATTGCTCTGCAAGGACCCCGCCGAGCGCTTCCAGACCGCCGCCGAACTCCTCGACGCCCTCGACCGCATCAAGGTCGGCGGCCGAGTTGTGGGCGGGGCCTCCGCGCCCCGCGAACGTGGCATTGTAGGCGGGGCGTCTCTGCCCCGCGAGCCATCCCGCGGGCCTGTAGGCGGGGCGTCCCTGCCCCGCGAAGCCCGACGCGGGCCGGAGACGGCCCGCCTACAATCCCGACCCCAGGATGCCACCCGCACCCTCGTCCGCCGCCGCGGTGTGGGCGGGGCCTCTGTGCCCCGCCTCCGCCTTGCCCTCATCGCCGGCGCCGCCGCCGCCATCCTCCTCCTCGCCCTCGTCCTCATCCTCCGCGGCTCGCGCGTGGCACAGCCGCCCACGGCTGTGTCCCCTCCCTCTTCACCCCGACAACCGACAACCGATAACCGAAAACCGCCCCCCTCTCCCTCCAAGTGGCCCGTCTACACCCAATGGCCCTTCGACGCCGCGGAGGCCAAGCGCCGCCAGGAGGAGACCGCCAAGGCCCTCGGCGTGCCCGTCGAGCAGGACATTGATCTCGGAGGCGGCGTCAAGATGACCTTCGTCCTCATCCCCGCGGGCGAGTTCCTCATGGGGCACCCGGAAACCCCGAGTATCGCCGAACTCAGCAGGACCTATGACCTGCCGCCTGAGTGGTTGGGATTCGACCGCCCCCAGCATCGGGTGCGGATCAGCAAGCCGTTCTGGCTCGCCAAGTGCGAGGTGACCCAGGAGCAGTGGCAGACCGTCATGGGCAACAACCCCAGCAAGTTCGCGGGCCGGCCGCAGAACCCCGTGGAGCAGGTGAGCCGGGACGACTGCCAGGCAGTCCTTCAGAAGCTCAGCGCGAAGTTGGGGAAGGCATTCCGCCTGCCGACGGAGGCGGAATGGGAACACGCCTGCCGCGCCGGCGCCGCCACCGAGTTCCACTTCGGCGAGGGCGCGATGGCCCTGGGAGAATACGCGTGGTTCAGCGGCAACGCGGGCGGCTCGACCCAGCCTGTGGGCCGCAAGAAGCCCAATGCCTGGGGCTTGCACGACATGACAGGAAACGTCTCGGAGTGGTGCGAGGACTGGTATGCCCCCTATGAAAAGGGCAGCCTTGCCGACCCCAAGGGTCCAGAGACAGGCGCCAATCGCATATGCCGGGGTGGGGCGTGGCAGGTCAGCGCCTGGTACTGTGGATCAGCCGCGCGCAGCCTGGCCCAAGCTAGGGTCAAGTGGCCGAACCTGGGCTTCCGCGTGTGTCTCGTCGCGGACGCGCCCGCGCACGCACGCCCGACGCCAAGGCGGGACGCCGCGCCGTGGGAAGTCTACACCCAATGGCCCTTCGACGCGGCCGAGGCCCGGCGCCGCCAGGAGGAGACAGCCAAGGCCCTCGGCGTGCCGGTGGAGAAGGAGGTCGATCTGGGTAACGGGGTGAAGATGGCGTTCGTGCTCGTGCCTGCGGGGGAGGCGATGATCGGCTCGGAACGGGGCGATCCGGCCGAGCGGCCGGTGCACAAGGTGACGCTGTCGAAGCCGTTCTACCTGGGCAAGCACGAGGTGACGCAGGAGCAGTGGCAGGCGGTGGTGGGGGACGGCAAGGCGGACGCCGGAGCGTCCAAGACAGGGCATCCCGACGCAGGAGCATCGGGACGAGAATTGCCCAAGAATCCGAGCAAGTTCCAGGGGCCGAAGAATCCCGTGGACAGCGCCTCGTGGGAGGATTGCCAGGGCTTCCTCCAGAAGCTCCGCGCCCGTGTGGCACAGCCGCCCGCGGCTGAGCAAGAGAGGACACAGCCGAGGGCGGCTGTGCTACACATACGGATGCCGTCGGAGGCCGAGTGGGAGTATGCGTGCCGGGCGGGGACGCTGAGCGATTTCTCGTGCGGCGACGAGGAGCGGACGCTGGCGAAGCACGCCTGGATCGGGGCCAACAGCGGGGGCAAGACCCAGCCGGTGGGCGGACTCAAGCCCAATGCCTGGGGCCTCTACGACATGCACGGCAACGTGTGGGAGGCGTGCGAAGACCTGTTCCACGGGGACTATGAAGAGGCCCCGGCCGACGGCTCGGCCTGGGTGAAGGGGGGCTATCAGGGCTTGCGGATCATGCGCGGCGGCGGCTACTACAACCCGCCCCAATTCTGCCGCTCGGCCAACCGCGCGAGGAGCGACCCATCGAAGCCTGCCGACGCGGCGGGGCTACGGGTGCTGATGGCCGTGGAAGCCCGATAGCATTCTCGTCCCCACGCTCCCACGCCGGGGGCGAGGGTGGCGTGGCGTAAAGTGGTAAGTGGTAGCCTGACCCTCCCCCCCATGAGCCGGCGAGCTAGGGAAGATAGGGGAGAATGCAGCCCCTTGTGGTGTGACTTCCTCATACACAACCCGTGGGGGGGCGTAGCATTGAGTTGCGGCCTGGCATCGCCGCGCGAGAAGTCTGCCGAGTCTGCCGGCTCAGCCGATTGTGGTGTGCCCAAGAGGCCCACACAACATATAGGGGCTAACCTCCCGCGGGCATTGGAACCCGCGGGAGGTGTACGTTACCGCGAGTAGCGCTCGTGGACGGGCGGCATCGCGGGAAAGGCGGCGTGCGGCTCGGCCTGATACCAGTAGGCCACCGACGCGATGTCGTCGGTGAGGGGCTGGAACTTGTGGTTGGGCCACCAGCCGAGGGCCTGCATCGTGACCTTCAGGTCGCTCTTGAAGCGGATGGGGTCGAGGATGTGCCAGCGGTAGAGTCCGTGCCGCGGCACCTGGCCCTCGGGCTTGCTGTAGAGGGGATAGCCGAGGAAGGGGGTCGAGTAGGTCTGCCCGCCGAAGCCCCAGGCGCCACAGAAATAGTCCTCGGTGCCCGTGCCGCAGATGGTGGGGAACTCGGCGTCGCCGTCCAGGAAGAACTTGATCTCGCCCTCGCCCCACCAGCCGTTGGAGAGCTGGGTCCAGGCCATGAAGGTGCCGACGTAGTGGGCGACCGTGACCTTGCACTTGGCGGCGGCGAGCATTTGGCGGGCGAGGGCCTTCACGATGCGCACGTCGGTCGTGAAGCCGGGCCGCACCTTGCCGTCGCCGACCCGCTGCTCGCGGCCGGGCAGGGCGGGCTGGTGAACCAGGTTGGGCTTGATGACCACCTTCTGGCCGTCCTTGACGAACTGCTTCATCCCGCCCAGCATCTCGATGGCCTCGGCCACCATCTTGTCGGGGTCCTTCCCCCTCACGATGGCCACGGTGCCTGCCCATGCGCCCCCGGGAAGGAGGCACCAGAGCGACACCGCCAAGAGAAGCAGCAGGATTCCTCTTCGAGCGGTTCTCACGGAAGACGCCATTTCCTTTCCCTTGATCCGTCGGATCCGACGGATCCGACGGATCGGACCAATCCCACCTACCGGGTCGCCGGCGTGAGCGCCAGGCAGTCAACCCCCGCATAGAAGCCGGTCGCGCCGTCGTTCTTGCCGATGACCTCAAACTTGAGCTGGTGCTTGCCCGCGGCCAGCTCGACGGCTCCGTAGGGCACCTTGCCGCTCGGGATGACGCCGTTGTTGAAGCCGTCGAAGGGCTTGCCCAGCGGCTTGCCGTCGAGGGAGAGCTGCACGATGCCGTAGTCCACGGCCTTCGTGTAGTAGACGTCGAGTTCGTAGCGGCCATCCTTCGGCACGGTCAGCTCGACGGTAACGAAGGCGCCCTTCTGCTTCGGGGTGAAGAAGAGCTGGGCCTCGCCGCTCCATTCGTTCGCGCCATAGCCGCCCATGCGCTGCGTGTCGGCCCGGCCGCCATCGCTGGCCACGACGGGCAGCTTCTCCGCCTCGATTGCCCCCTCCACCACGATGCGGCCAAGCCGCAGGAAGTCAATGCCCACGCGGAAGCCCGTCGCCTTCTCGTTCCTCCCCACAACCTTGAAGGTGAAGGAGGTCCTGTCAAGGTCGAGTTGCACCGTGCCCAGAGAAACCACGGGCCCCACCTCGGGCTTGGGCGAGAAGCAGTCCACGGCTTCGCCGATGGGCTTGTCAAGGCGCAGCACCTGCACTTGGCCGTGGTCCGGCCCGTGGGTGAAACGCGCGGCCAGAGCACAGCGATTGCCCCCACCAACGCGATTGCGCCACACACGAGTGACTGATTGCCCCGCCGCGGTAGCGGGAAAGAGAAGCTGGCTGTCACCGCTCCACGGCAGGCGCATATCCTCGACCTCGGCCTCCGGGCCAGTCGTGGCGAAGACTTCCAACTTCTCGGCCTCAATCGCGTTCCGCTCCTTCCTGCTCGGCTCAAGTTGGAGGGCGTCGAGCACCAGGCTCCCCTCCCCTGTCAGCTTCAGCTTGAGTTTCGCTTCGCCAAGGAACTCGCCCGGGCCATGCTCCTGCACCTTGGGCAATCGCGCCTTACCAACACGGAACATGGCCGACTTGGCGAAGGCGTTGTCGCCCTTGCCAATCGTCTTGTCGCCAACTACCAGCTCAAAGGGGACGTGTGCCTCGCCTTTGGCCCCATAGAGGACGATGCTGTAGACGTCGTCCTCGGGAGGGAACACCGGCACCTCGACAATCTGGCCCGCCTTGCCCCTGATGACCAGGGCCTTGCCGCTGCTGAACTCGTCCATCGCCCCCGCGTCGTCGGCCACGGTCGCCCCCTCGACCTTCAGCGTCTCGGCCTCAACCACGCCTGGGATCGCCTTCGGCCGCGGGATGCGGCCCTCGACGGGCACGCTGGTGAGGAAGTCCTTGTGCGGCTCGGCCTGATACCAGTAGGCCACGGAGCTGTAATCCTTGTCCCTCCCGTAGTTCTCGATGGTGATGCGGAACGATTTCTCGAAGGGAATGTCGTCGCTGATGTGCCAGCGATAGACGCTCCACTTGTTCGAGAAGCCCGGCCCCTGGCCGAGCGTGTTGCCGTGGAATGGGCGGATGAAGTGGCGGAAGCCCCAGGCATCGCCGAAGTAGTCCTCAGAGCCAGTGCCAAACGTCGAGGGGAACTTCTCGCCGTCCACGTAGACCTTTTCATCGCCCTCGCCCCACCAGCCCTGGTCGGGGTTATCCACGTTCAGCATGCAGCCCACGTATCGCCCCTTCCCCTCGCACTCCAGGATGGGATAGTCGGAGGTCTTGCACGGGTCCTCCCGCCGCCACTTGGCGTGGAAGTAGGCCGCGCCCGGCTTGAAGTCCTTGGGACGGTGGTGGAGCCCGAACTCGAGCTTGGCAGGGCGTGTTCCCTGGTTGATGACGACAATGCGGGCGCTCTTCTCGAAGGGCATTCGCCAATAGGACACGCCTCCGAAGTCCTTCCCCACTTCGAGGGGCAGCGAGCGGTACTCGTTGGCATGGAACCCTGTGCCGAAGAAGTCCCCCAGAGGGCACTCCACACTTGGTTGCTCCTCGCCGTCCCAGTACATGCGCAGAAGCACCCGGCGCAGCGCATAGCGCTCATCGCTGACTAGTTTGGCCCACAACTCGACGATCGTTGTCGGCCCCTTTTCGTCAGCGATAGTCACTGGCTCCCCCACTGGCAGATCACGTGTCCCGGTCAACCGATTGATGACGGCGGGGTGGTGAACGAGTCGCTTAGCGATCTCCTCCAAGAGAGCGCTCTCTTTGTCCGACAGCGGAAGGCGGAAGGACTTGACGGCGGCGGCCTTGGGGAAGGTCTTGTAGCCGATGTGGTAGTACTGGTTGTGCGCCTTGTCGGCAGTGACCTTACAGCTCTTGGCGTAGGGGATGGGGAGGTAGATGTTGGCGCCCGAGCCGTCCATGCCGCAGACGGGCGGCTTGAAGGGGGGCACCTTGTCGTGGAAGAGGTCGGCGAAGGGCCACTCGTAGGTCGGCTTGGCGTCGCCGTCGAGGTAGAACCGAATCTTGCCCTGGGGGTTGGCCGACCAGATGCGCACGATGCAGCCCGGCCCGTCCATCTCGGCCATCACCGCCTCGCCGTCGGCCTCCTTGCGGATGTAGTGGCCTGCGTCGCCATTCGCGGCCCAATCAATGTACTTGTCGGTCTTATCGTCGTACTTCGAGGCGCGGTCGTAGCTGGAGAATTGCTTGCACGTCACGCCCTCGTCGAGGATGGTCAGGCGGTCGAGGTCGGTGAGGGTGCGGAGGAAGTAGCTGTAGTCGAGTTCCGCCGCGTGCGACAACGCCGCCAGAAGGACGAGAGAACCGGCCGCCAGACGCCATGTGTTGCCCGAGCGCATCGCATTTCCTCCTTGCTCCCCTGACGGCAAGATTCTATACTTGTGGGGCCTATGCAGTCAACTTCCGGGAGCGGCGACAGACGCAGGGATCGTGAGGAGCGGACCGATGCCACAGGACACTCAGCCTTTCGTGATCACCGAGGATTGGCCGACGCCGATCGTGCGCGACTTCGATGTGTTCCTCGACGCCGCGGCACAGCCGACGGCGTTCCTGACCCAGGCGAAGCGGACGCTCGACCGTGCGAGCCTTCATGCCGCGAACGCGAGGATGCTGACCTTCCAAACCGAAGCGCACCCTCGCATGGACCAGGAGTACTACGCGCTGCTGAACCTCTTCCAGCGCATCTGCATGTCCGCACGCCTCCACGTCCCCAGCGTCGAGCGCGGGAAGCTGCGCATGCGGCCTACGGACAGCCTGGCGCTCTTCCGGGCGCTGAACCCAGCCGAACGCTACATGGCCCTGCTGGAGGCCACGTGGGTGGAGTGCAATTGGGAGGACCTGCGCACCAAGCACTCGTGGACCCCAGCGTTCTCGTTCGGCAGGCTGGCGGCCGTGCTGGCCAGCGCCCCGGCTGGCGAGGAGATTCCCGCCCGAGAACACCCCAGATCGCCCCTGGACAAGAGGCTGTCTGCCATCTTCCGCATGCCCGACGCGGTCCGCATCCTCTCCTTCTTCGGTTTCGTCACCTACACTCTGGCCCCGCAGTCCATGAGGGCGGCGTACTACAAGGGCGAATTCGAGACCGCCTCCTTCACCCTCTCGCCGCTTGGCAAAGCGTTTCTGCCGGTTCTTGCGGCCGAGCGACCGTACGAGGACTGGAACCAGCCCCTGCTTCAGGGGGGCGGCGAGGCAGCGTTCAGCCCACTCGGCTTCTTGCTCGAGGACGATGAGGAGTCTGAGGGGGAGCCGAGCGATGCGGGAGAACTGTCGGCTGAGGAAGGCGAGGAGGCGGCCCCCGAGCCGTTCCACCAGCCTTTCTGCCACCTGTTGCCTGAGGGAGCGGCAACGCGAGGGCTCCCGCGCGTCAAGGGAGAACTGAAGGACCAAACCTTCGTGTTCCGCGTGAGCCTGGCACGGGCGCGGCGTGGCACGGACGCCATCTCACGAACCATCGCCCTGTCCTCGGAACACACCCTCGACGACCTTCATCTCGCCATCCAACACTGTTTCAGGTTCGACAACGACCATCTGTATGCCTTCTACATGGACGGCAAGCCGTATTCACGCGATGCCTACAACGACCCCGGGGGCGGCGAAGGGCCTCTCGCCGACGAGGCCACCCTAGGACTCCTGGACCTCTACCCCCATCAGCGCATCCTTTACCTGTTTGACTTCGGGGATAGCTGGAAATTCGACGTCGAACTCCTCGAAGTGCGCGACGAGCACCACAAGGGCCGGCCCAAGGTGGTTGCCAAGACGGGAGGGGCCCTACAGCAGTACCCGAGCTACGACGAGGACGACGAGTAGGCAGGGGAGTCACTCCAGCTTCGGCCCCGCGATGCGCTCGCCGCGGAGCTGGCGGGCCTGGTCGGCGGGGTCGAACGTGCCGTAGAAGAGCGCGTTGGCGTCCATCCAGGTCACGACCCGCTCCCATTCGGCGGGGCTGAGCCTGACCTTGTAGTGGGCCTCGGTGAAGGTCTTGGTGGCGGTGCTGCCGCGGGCGCCAAAGTAGTCGGGCTTGGCCAGCGGCTCGCAGTTGCCCCTGGGCGCGCCCCAGGCGGCATAGGAGACGCGGCGGGCAAGGGCGTTGTACGACTTGGTGTAGTGTCCCTCGGGCTCACCGGTGAGGACGACTTTGCCCTCTGACTTGTCCTTGTTGTGGCACGAGACGCAGTGCTTGTCAAGCACGGGCTGGACGAGGATGGGGTAGCTCAGGGGCTTCGAGCCGTCGGGGCCGGGCTCGATGGCCGACGGCGGCCGCAACAGGGCTTTCGCGGCGCGACGCTCGAGCGGCGGAGCCGAGCGCGGCTCGTGGCAGCCGACGCACGAGGCGGTCTCGCCCGGCTGGAGGTAGCTCACGCTGCGCATCACCTGCACGGCCATGCCGCGCTCGTCGAGCGCCTGGAACGCCAGGGCGATGCCGGCCGGGGCGCGGAAGTAGGCCGAGCCGTCCTCCTCCACTGGCACGGTGCCGAGCACCTGCTTTCCGGGCGAGGCGTTGGCGAGGCCCACGGGCGGGTTGTTAGCGTGGGGCGTGGTCTTGGGCAACACCTGGACGATGCGCAGGCGCTTCACGCTCCCCTGCGGCAGCGGCGGGAAGCTGGCCCACACGTCCTGGACGAAGTAGGTGCCTTCCGGCTTCTCCGCGGCCTCGACCGCGGGCGGGACGACGGGCGGCTTCGGGCGCGGGCGCAGCGGCACGGGCCACAGGCTGGCGATGTCGGGGTCGCGGTAGAGGAGTTCCTTGTTCCCAAAGGCGTCCACCAGGTAGAGGCCGAACATGTTGGGCGGGTTGGGATTCGGCTCGCCGATGAGGGGCTGGAAGCTGTAGGCGGCAAGGAAGTGCTTCTCGGACAGTGGCCACGGGCTGCGGTAGCAATGGCCGGGCCAGCGGGCCTGCTCGGGCGGCACGGGCAACCTCTCGCGCACGCCGGCGGGCGCGTGCCAGAAGCCCTTGCCGCCATTCGAGACGGGGGCCTCGCTCTCGGGGAAGAGGGCGTCGGGCGTGAGGCGCGTGATCGGCTCCAGGTAGTCCACGCCCCTCGCCACGTCGAGCAGGATGATGGAGCCCGCGGTCATGGCGTGGTGGGCCGCGGCGGTGGCCATGACGCGGGTCGAGCCGGGCACGGCCTGCGCCTCCCACACGCCGACGGGGTGCAGTGTGTTGTTGCCATAGAAGATGCGCGGGTCGGTGCCGTCGGGGCGAACTGTCCAAAGCTGCTGGTAGTGAACGGCGTTGCGGTCCACGTAGTCCCAGCGGGTGTAGATGACCCTCCCGTCGTTGAGCACGGAGGGGTCCCACTCGTGGGTCTCGTGGTAGGAGACGGGGCGCGGGTCCGAGCCGTCGCCGTTCATCAGGGCGAGGGTGTAGACGGGACACGGCCCACCCCCACAGCGATGGAAGCCGCCGCGTCGGGTCGAGAGGAACATGATCTTGCCGTTCGGCAGGTAGCGGGGCGAGAAGTCATCGGCTGGGCCGCTGGTGAGCTGCCGCAGCCCTGTGCCGTCGCTGTTCATCTCGTAGATGTGGTAGAAGCGGTCGAGATGCGTCGTGCGGTTGGGCGGCGAGGTGGGCGTCTCGCAGTAGGCAAATAGCACGCGCTTGCCGTCGTGTGACACGTCGGGGGTCTGGCAACTGCCTGGGAACAACTGCCAGGCCGTCAGCTCGCGGACGGCCATCGTGTCTCCCGGCTTGTCGAGGACGAAGACGCCGCCGCCCGGCCTCGCGCAGGCGCCGTAGCATTGCGTGAGCTGGTGGCTGAAGACGCTGGGCACCTGTTTGACGAACAGGATCGGCCCGGTCTGCGCCAACGGGTTGGCGAAGACGAGGCGGCGACGGGCCTCATGCACCCGCCGCCACAGGTCCTCCCACTGAACGTCTTCCGCCTTCGGGTCGGCGGACAACTGCTTCCACTGGCCGTGGAGCACTCGCCAGATGGCGGGCAGGTTCCTGAGCGGGGCGCCCGCCGCCTCAAGATCGCGGAACAGCGCGTCGCCCCGCTGGAGCGTTCGCTCGACGGCGGCGGCGTAGGTGCTGGGGTTTCGTTCCGTGCCGATGCCGTCCTGCATGCGCCAGTCGCGCTCGATGAGGGCTGCCTCGTCGGGCGGGACGGCGCTGGCGAGCCAGGGCAAGAGGCATAGCGCGGCCATGGCAAGAGGCCCGGGCTTGGCGGGTGGCATAGCTGCCTCCAACGGTTGTGTCACCAGCAGTCTATCCGGGAACGGCCTTGGGCGCAAGCGAGGGGAGAGATGGGACCTGCTGCCTCAGTTGGCAGGACCAGACAGATCGGTCCGATCCGACGGATCCGACGGATCCGACGGATCCGACCGATCCTTCGGGGAACATGACACGGCGCGCCCTGAGCAGGGGCGCGCCGGTGATGATCGTTGCGGGAGAGATCACTTCATGTTGATGGGCAGCGTTCCCGTGGGGGCCTCGGGCCTGGGCGGCAGCACGGGCACGCGGGCCGCCTTGGGCTGGGTGACGACGACCAGGTAGCCGTCCATGTACCGCACCGAGACGCCGGTGTCCTTGAACTTCTCCTGGAAGGTCGCCGCGATCACCTCGCCGATGTGGTCGGGGGGATGCTTGTCCAGCAGGTCCGTCTCCCAGAAGGGGTCGCGGCCGCCGGCAGCCCCGGCGACGGGGCCGATGTGCGCGCGAATCCAGTAGTAGTAGAGCGGGTCGAGCTGCGAGCCAAAGAGCGTGGGCGGCAGGCGGGAGCCCTTGGTGGCCTCGGTGACGTCGCGGATGTCGTAGATCGAGACCTGGGGGTGGGGCTTGGCCGAGTCCTCGGTCGCCACGACGAGCGCCTCGTCGGCGTAGGTGCTCACGAGGCCCACCTGTCGCAGGACGTGCTGGAGGACGGAGAGGGCGGAGCAGCCCCGGAGCCTGAGGGTGACGGCCTTGCCCTCAAGCGCGCGCCGCGCGTCCGCCTCGACCACGATGTTCACCTTCGCGGCGTCGCGGACGAGGTCGAACACCGCATCGGGGTCCTTCTTGTCTACGTTCACCTCCTCGATGCGGGTCTTGGCCAGGCGCACGGTGATGGCCTCAAGCGAGTTCTCCGCCGGGGCGGCGGGGGCCTCGCCGGCGAGCGACGACGCCATCAGTGCCACGATCAGGGTTGCCGCGAGTGCGAGCCGCATTCCCATCTGGCATCTCCTTGATCCGGATGGTCGTACACAGGCCACACAGAGGCCCTGTCTCCAGCCCCGTTCTTAGTATAACGAGGAGCGCACGGAGAGTCAACAGGATTCTGCGCGAGGAGCACGGCCCCCATTCCTGGCGCTCTGGGGTGGCGGCAAGCTCCAACCCTCCCCCCGCCCCCTCCCTGAGAGGAAGGGGGGTTCGGACCCCTCTCCCTTGCAGGGAGAGGGTAGGGAGAGGGTCGGGCTCAGGAGCTTCCAACAAGCTCACCAGAATTGGGGGCCATACTCGGTTTGCGGTTCGCGCTTGACATCCGCCGCCAAGCAGGTACATTAGGGGGGGGAGGCGGAAGGAGGTGTGCGATGCGAAGGTGCTGGCCCCTGGTGGGGCTCGTGATGTTCGCTGGCCTCGCGGCCTATGGCGCGGGCGGCTTCAAGGATGGCGACTGGGCGATGGTGAACAAGGAGGGCGCCGAGATCAAGCTCGGCAGCCAGGTCGTGGCCACCGTGAACAAGGGGCAGCGGCTCAAGCTCTATTGCGTCTACAAGGAGGGCGGCTACGCCCTGATCTACTACAAGGTGGAGGGGAAGACCTGCCCCGGGCATATCCGCCTGGCGGACCTGGACCCCGCGCCGGGCGCCGCGGAGAAGGAGAAGGCCCTGCCCAAGAACCCCTTCGTCATGGACGACAAGGTGGTGGTCATCGCCAAGGAGGCCAAGCTCAAGGCCGGCGAGGAGGTGGTGGCCACGCTCCCGGAGGGCACGCCCCTAGTGGTGCAGAAGGTGAAGGACGAGTGGCTGGGCGTCACCACCACGGTCAAGGGCAAGCCCACTCTCGCGTGGATTCACTCGCGCGACGTGGACTATCCGACTCTGAAGGACAAGGAGAAGCTGCCGCCTCCGCCGAAGGAGCCGAAGAAGGACGGCGAAGGCAAGAAGTAGAGGGTCCCCGCCTTCTCGCGCTGCGCCCCAACATGCCGCACGCCCAGCCTGGGGCTGGGCGTGCGTTTGTTGTAGGGAGGCGCGGGGCCGCGGCTAGAGGCGGCGCTCGATGGTCGCCTTGGCCTTCTGCTCGTCCAGGATCGACTGCACGCGCCGGCGGACGAGTTCGCCGATGACGTTGGTGCGCGCGCCGAACGGGGTGAGGTAGGCGGGCTCGCGGTCGTTGACCTTGATGATGTGCCAGCCGCGGGGACTCTGGATGGGCTTGGTGAACTCGCCCACCTTGAGCGCCCAGGCCGCCTTCAGGAGCGGCTCGTCCTCCTCCACGACCCTGCCAGTTTGCTGCTCCACCGTCCTGCGCAGGGTCCACCCCGCCTCGCCGCCGCGCAGGCCGGTCGGGTCGTCCGAGTAGGTCCGGGCCAGCTTCTCGAAGTCCTCGCCCGCCTGGAGCTTGGCGTAGATGCTGTCAACGGTCTCCTTGGCCTTCTTCAGCTTGTCGGGGTCGTGCTGGATGTTGGCCGTCCCGATCAGGATCTGGCTGATGCGGATGCGGCTGTTGTCGTAGAACTCGGGGTGGGCCTCGAACTCCCGCTTGATCTCCTCCTCCTGAAGCTCGCCCTGGAGGCGCTGGCCCAGGCGCTCGAAGGCCAAGCGGAAGGCGATGAGGCCCGCGTGCTCCTCCGCTCTAAGCCCCTTGGCTGCGATCCAGCGCTCGTAGGTGGTCCCGTGGCGCTGGCGCAGCTCGTTATCGAGCTGTTGGATGGCGCGCTGGACATCTGCGCCGGAGGCCCGCAGGCCCCCCTTGTCGAAGTAGCGCGACCAGAGCACCCGCTCGATGAGCTGGTCGAGGAGCAACTCGTACTTCGGCGGCGCCGCGTTCGGATTCAGCAGCAGTAGCTGCCGCTGCGCCACCTTCAGGTCCTCCCGCGTGATGTAATCGTCGTCCACCCGCCCCACCCAGCCCTCCGGCGCGGCCACCTTGCCCTTCTCCTTGGCCTTCGGCTCGTCGCCTTTCTTCGGGGTGTCTTCCTCCTTCTTGGGCGTCTCGCCATCCTTCTTGGGCGTCTCGACGGCTCCCACCCAGCCGCTCGTTGCCACAAGGGCGAGCACAAGCACGACCCACCGCAGTCCGCCAGAACGATCCATTCTGCCTGCCTCCGAAAAAGGGGACACGCCGGGGGAAAGAGAGCGGAAGTACTCTCCTTCCGCTGCGCAAGAGTCTACCACACGTTCCGCCCCCGCGCAAGTGCGGGCGCGGCTCACGCCATCGCGATGAGCTGGCGGATCGCCGCCGCCGTCTCCTCCAGCGACGCCACGGAGGGCGGCACCTCGGAGATGAGCGGTCCGTCGTAGCCGGCGGCCCGCAGTTCCCGCATCACAGCCGGGAAGTTCACCTGGCCCTTCAGCAGCGGCGGCCACTGCACCACCATCTTCTCCCAGGAGAAGTCCTTCGCATGCACCTTCTTGATGTGGCGCCCGCAAATCCTCACCCAGTGCTCCGGCAGGTGGAAGATGCGCATGTTCCCAGGGTCGAAGTAGAAGCCCACGCGCGGGCTGCCCACCTGGCTGAGGAACTGCGCCATCTCCAGCGGGCTGGTGAGGAACCCGTTCCAGACGTACTCCACGCCGATGTTGACGCCGATCTCCTCGGCGAACGGGGCGAGTTCCTGAAGCGAGCGGAGGGCATTGGCATAGGCCACGTGGTAGAACAGTTCGGCGTTGGGCCGGCCGCCAATGGTGTGGAGGATCGTGTCGGCCCCCAACGCCTTGGCGGTCCGCAGCATCGCCTTCGCCGTCTCGATGCTCGCGCGGCGTTCCGCCTCGTTGCTCGTCATCAGGTTCGACGGCTTGCCCCCGCTGCCGCACAGCGACGCGATCTCGATCCCCGCGTCGGCGGCCACGCGAGCCAACTGGGCGAGGGCATCGGCCGGCGTATCGAGCGTCAGTTCGCCCCCCTCGCGGGGCACCACCTCGATCGCCTCGTAGCCCGTCGCCTTCGCCTGCCTCACCAGCTCCCCAAAGCTCCACTCCTTCGGGGTCACCAGAGCGCTCAGTCCCACCTTCACCTGCTGCCTCCTTCACGTGTTGTTCGCCGCCCTCCCCCGTCTGCCCACGGGGCAGAATATCGCGCCAGCGACCCCAAGAGTCAAGCGTGGATTGACATGCGATTCGCGCTCGGCTACACTGTGGAGGCGTGCCGGGCGTGGCTTCGCGCCCGGGCGCGCCTCCGCGCACTGGAGGGAACACTATGACCCAAGGCATCCGCATCGTCTGCCCCGCCTGCCGCGGCGCCTTCCGAGTCGAGTCCGCTGTCGAGCCCGACCAGCCGCTCCTCTGCCCCAAGTGCGGAGCGAAAACACTGGCCCCCGGCACCCGCGACCCCACGGTCCCGCTCGCTCAATCCACGCTCGCCGTGCCCGCGCCCGAAGCCCCCACTCGCGGCGGCCTGCAAGCCGACGCCTCTCAACGCACCGGCGAGCTGCCTCACCTCCGCTACACCGAGCAACAGGTCATCGGCCAGGGCGGCATGGGCGAAGTCGTCCTCTGCATTGACCGCGACATCCGCCGCCCCATCGCCCTCAAGCGCATGCTCCCCTCGGCCGCGGAAGACCCGAACCATCGAGCGCGCTTCGTCGAGGAAGCCCAGGTCACGGGCCAGCTCGAACACCCCAACATCGTGCCCATCCACGAACTCGGCCGCGCGCCCGACGGCACGGCCTACTTCACCATGAAGCTGGTCAAGGGCAAGTCCCTCGCCGACATTCTCGGAGAGTTGCGTGCCGCGTGTCGCGTGCCGTGTGAGGCCGTAGGGGCAGCCCTACGTGGCTGCCCTCCTCAGCCGGGCGGCCACACAGGGCCGCCCCTACAGGACGCGGGACGGGGGACGCGGGACGCTCCCCCTCCCTCCCTCGGCGACCTGCTTCAGATATTCCTCAAAGTCTGTGACGGCGTGGCCTTCGCCCACTCGCGCGGCGTGATCCACCGCGACCTCAAGCCCGCCAACATCATGGTCGGCGACTACGGCGAGGTCCTCGTCATGCTTCGACGGAGACACGACATGAGCAAGAGAGGCAAGGACAAGGAGAGCGTTGGGGGAGGAGTGTTCGGCCTGGGCGGGCTGCTGGGCGGCCTGGGCACCATGCTCGAGAAGCTCGGAGAATTGGCGGAGAGGGGCAAGGAACTCAACAAGTCGGGCGAACTCCGCAGCCCTGACGGCAAGGTGCGAGGGGTCTACGGCTTCAACATCCGCATGGGCCTCGGCGACGAGAAGGACGCGGTCTCCGTCGAGCCCTTCGGCAACGTCCGCAAGGACGAGCGGACCGGCAAGGCGGTGGTCCAGGAGGTGCGCGAGCCGATGGTGGACACCTTCGAGGAGGAGGGCCACGTGCTCGTGGTGGCCGAGATGCCCGGCATCGCCGAGGAGGACGCGCGCATCGAACTCCACGACGACATCCTGACGATCGCGGCGGAGAAGGGCGGCACGAAGTACCGCAAGGAGGTGCTCCTCCCGCAGGCATTTCCGCCGGGCAAGATGAGCCACTCGTGCCGCAACGGCGTCCTCGAAGTCCGATTCCAGCGGTAGCCCAGAGAGGGAACGCGATGGCGACGACAGAGGCAGCGGTCCTCAAGCTCAAGGTGTCGGAGGCGCTCAGCAAGGACATGGGGCGGGGCCTGGCGCGGCTGGACCCCGCGGACATCGCGGGCCTCGGGCTCGCGATTGGCGACGTGGTGGAGATCGCGGGCAAGCGCAAGGCCGTGGCCAAGGTCATGCCCGCCTACAAGGAGCACCGCGGCCAGTCGCGCATCCAGGTGGACGGCGTGCTGCGCGAGAACGCGGGCGTGGGCCTGGACCAGGCGGTGGAGGTGCGTGGCGTGGTGGCCCGGCCGGCCGAGCGCGTCGTGCTCTCGCCCCAGGCCATCACGGTGCGCGAGCGCGACCTGAAGTACATCGGCAGCCTGCTGGACGGGCTTCCAGTGATGGAAGGCGACCGCGTGCGGGCCACGCTCTTCGGCAGCCGCGCCGCCGACTTCCTAGTGGCGTCCACCGCCCCGAAGGGGCCGGTGATGATCCATCCCACCACGGTCCTCGAGGTGGGCCGGCCGCAGGAGAAGGGGGCCGCGCGATCGGTCTCCTACGAGGACATCGGGGGGCTCAAGCGCGAGCTTGGCCGCATCCGCGAGATCATCGAGTTGCCCCTGCGGTATCCCGAGGTCTTCGAGCGGCTGGGCATAGACGCGCCGAAGGGCGTGCTCCTCCACGGCCCGCCCGGCTGCGGCAAGACGCTCATCGCCCGCGCCGTCGCCCACGAGACCGAGGCCAAGTTCTTCTCCATCAGCGGCCCCGAAATCATCCACAAGTTCTACGGCGAGAGCGAGGCCCAGCTCCGCAAGATCTTCGAGGAGGCCACGCGCCAGGCCCCCAGCATCGTCTTCATAGACGAGATCGACGCCATCGCGCCGCGCCGCGAGAAGGTGGTGGGCGACGTCGAGAAGCGCGTGGTGGCCCAGCTCCTCGCCCTGATGGACGGGCTGAACAAGCGCGAGCACGTGATCGTCCTCGCGGCGACGAACATCCCGAACGCTCTGGACCCCGCGCTGCGGCGGCCGGGGCGCTTCGACCGCGAGATCGCCTTCCCCATCCCTGACCGCAACGGGCGCAAGCACATCCTCGAAATCCACACGCGCGGCATGCCCCTGGCCGGGGACGTGGACGTGGGCCATCTGGCCGCGATCACCCACGGGTTCGTGGGCGCGGACCTGGAGGCCCTGTGCCGCGAGGCGGCCATGATCTGCCTGCGACGCATCCTGCCCGAGATCGACTTCGTCTCCGCCCACATCCCCTACGAGACGCTGGCGGCCCTCGAGGTGCGCATGGCCGACTTCACCGAGGCGTTCCGCGAGGTCGAGCCCTCGGCCATCCGCGAGGTCTTCGCCGAGGTCACTGAGGTGCACTGGGACGACGTGGGGGGCCTCGACGCGACGAAGCAGCAGCTCATCCAGGCCGTCGAGTGGCCCCTGAAGCACCCCGACCTCTTCGCCCAGGCCGCCGTGCGGCCCCCGCGCGGCATCCTGCTCACCGGGCCGCCAGGCTGCGGCAAGACGCTGCTGGCCAAGGCCGTGGCCCACGAGACCGAGGTGAACTTCATCTCGGTGAAAGGCCCTGCCCTCCTCTCCATGTACGTCGGGGAGTCCGAGGGAGCCGTCCGCGACATCTTCAAGAAGGCCCGCCAGGCCGCCCCCTGCATCCTGTTCTTCGACGAAATCGACTCCCTCGTCCCCGCCCGGGGCTCGGCCTCCGCCGACTCCCACGTGGCCGAGCGCGTCATCAGCCAGTTCCTCACCGAACTCGACGGCGTGGAGGAGCTGAACGGCGTGCTGGTGCTGGGGGCGACGAACCGCCCGGACATCCTGGACCCCGCGGTGATGCGCCCCGGCCGCTTCGACGTGGTGGTGGAGATACCGGCGCCCGACGCCGAGGGCCGGGCGGCGATCTTCCGCATCGGCCTGCGGGGCAAGCCGGTCGCCGACGAAATCAGCGCGGACGACCTGGCGGCCCGCACCGACGGGTTCACAGGCGCCGACATCCAGGCCGTGTGCACCCGCGCCGCCCTCGCGGCCATCCGCGACGCGGTCCAGGCAGCACAGGCTGGAAGCCCGTGCCACCAGGTACGGATCACGCGGGCACACGTGGAACAGGCGCTCGCCAGCATCCGCGCCCACTAGCCTCCCGCAGGTTGCGAACCTGCGGGAGGTTCTGGGGGCGTCGAGGAGAACACGCGTGGACGCCGAGGGCACGTATCTCTACTGCTTCGCCCGCCCCGGGGCGGCCCGCGGCGTGGACGTGCCCGGGGTGGACGGCTCGCGAGCCATCGCCGAAGTCGAGCTTGGCCCCGTGGCCGCCGTGGTCAGCCGCGTCTGCCTGGCGGACTTCGGGGATGAGGCGGCGGAGAAGAACACCCAGGACCCCGACTGGGTCATCCCCCGGGCGTGTCGGCACCAGCGAGTCGTGCAGGAGGTGATGGCGCGCTCGGGCGTGCTGCCCGTGCGGTTCGGGGCCGTCTTCTCCTCCGAGGAGCGGCTGGCCGAGCTGGTGGGGGCCAAGCGCCAGGAGATAGCGGACTTCCTCGACTGGGTTGCCGGCAAGGAGGAATGGGCCGTCAAGGGCTTCGTGGACCCCGGCCGCGCGGGGGCGTGGCTGCGGGCCAACGACCCGACCCTGGCCGCCGAGGACGCAGCCGCGTCCCCCGGCGCGCGCTACTTCCAGGAGAAGCGGCTGCGGGTCGCCGTGCAGGAGCGGCTGAGGGGGTGGGGCCGCGGCGTGGCCGAAGAGGTCCAGGCCCAGCTCGACCTGGTGGCCGAGGCGGCGCGCCCGCTGAAGCTGCGGGCCTGGGCGGCCGCCGGCACGGAGGGGCAGTTGGTCCTCCACAGGGCCTTCCTGCTCCGCAGGGAGAACGTGGCCGCGTTCGCCGCGCACGTCGAGCGGGCCGGCCTCGGCTACGCCGAGCGGGGCCTGGCGCTGGCGGCCTCGGGGCCGTGGCCGCCCTACACGTTCGCCCCCACGCTTTGGGGGGCACAGGCGTGAAGTGCCTCGTATACTGCGTCCCTCGCGCCGGCCAGTCCCTGGAGAGGGGCCTGCCGATGGGAATTAATGGCGAGCCGGTCAGCCTCGCGGCGGGCGAGGGCCTCGCCGCCGCATTCTCGCTGGTGTCGGAGCGCGAGGCGGCCCCAAGCGTCGAGCGGGCCACGGCATTCGCCCGCGTGGTGGATGCATTCCACAACGCGGGCACCGTCCTGCCCCTGCGTTACGGCTGCCTCCTGGACACGCCGGGGCAAGTAGCGCAGCTCCTCCAGGACCGGCGGGCGGAGTTTCTTGCCGCCCTGTCCCGTCTCGACGGGTGCCTCGAGATGGGCATCCGCGTCCTGCTCCCCGAGGCGGATGCGCGCGGAAAAGGGGACGGGAGTCTTTCCCCTGAACGGCCTGCAAGCTGCTTCGCAGAAAAGACTCCCGTCCCTTTTTCCTCTGGGCGCGGCTACCTCGCCCTGCGCGGGGCCTACTATGCAGCAAGGGAGGGCGCGGACCGCCAGGCCGCCGACGTTGCCGCGTCGGCGCGGGCGGCCCTCGACGGGCTTTACAGGGAGACTCGCCTCGAGCCGCCCACCGCAAGCCGAATGCGCGTGCTCTCCCTGTGCTTTCTCGTCCGCCGCGAGCACCTCGCCGCGTTCCGCGCGGCGTTCGCCCAATTCGAGGCGCAATGCCGCCAGAGAGTGATGCTCACCGGGCCTTGGCCCCCCTACAGCTTCGCCGGCCCGGACGATGCGCGCGGGCATGGCGACAACCCCGCGGATGCGGGGCCGCGGAGGGCTTGTGGCATGGCCTCCATAGGGGCCGCACAAGAGAAGGCGGCGCCTCAGGCGGCGGGCTGGGACGGCCTGGCACCACAAGTCCATGCGCCGCAAAGGGCAACAGAGAATGCGGGCTGCCCCCGTCCTCTGGCACGACCCTTGCTGTAGCAGTGAGCGACCGCTTGTGACGGCTTGAGATTTCACCAGCCACTCCCTCGGGAGGGGTGACCGTGCAGGACGAACGATGTGTTGGGAGGGCCAGAATCCAGCAAACCACCGGTGGTTGCCGGCGGGGTGGGCGGACAGGACCGCGGACCTGTCGAGTTGCCCTCCCCAGTGTGTCGAAGGTGCCATGCCAACCCCTCTGAAGGAGACATGCTGATGGCACAGGTGCAGAAGACGACGGACAGCTCGAGCCTGGCGGAAGTCGTGGATCGCATCCTCGACAAGGGCATCGTGATCGATGCGTGGGTCAAGGTGGCCCTCGTCGGCATCGAGCTGCTGTCCATCGAGGCCCGTGTCGTGATCGCGTCGGTCGAGACGTACCTGAAGTACGCCGAGGCCATCGGCCTCACCGCCACGGCTGCCGCCCCGGCTGCCTGAGGCCCGAGCCGCGTGATGGGACGAGTTCCCCTGCGCCGGTGGGGACCCGCAAGGTTCTCACCGGCCGGGGGGCCTCCCGCCCTGCGACAGGCTCAGGGCGGGCTAAGTTTGCCGAAGCCCGGCAACCGCACCACGAAGGAACCCGAACGCTACGTTCGACAGAGGAGATCGCCCGATGGGAGTAATGACCGAGCAGATGGAAGCCTTGACCAATGGCCTTCTCACCGCCGCGCGGGGCCGCGCCGCCGCCATCGCGGGCGTGAGGGAGGACACCGTGCGCTTCCTGGGCCAGGCCCGCACCCGCCTCCAAGAGGCCGGCGCCGCGCGCCGAGCCGCGGGCGGGGAC
The DNA here is from genome assembly GCA_041320515.1 of Planctomycetota bacterium. Classification (GTDB taxonomy): domain Bacteria; phylum Planctomycetota; class PUPC01; order DSUN01; family DSUN01; genus DSUN01. The sequence goes on from JBGLNR010000001.1 coordinate 377,851, forward strand.
CTCGTCCGCCAACTGCGGGAGACCGCCGGCACCCTGGTGGCCAAGGTGGGCGCCCTCCTGGGCGCGTTCGATGCCGCCCAGGGCCAACGCGCGTCCGATCTCAGCGCCTTCCTCGCCCGCCACAAGGACGCGCGGGCCGGCGAGCTGAGCACGCTCTTCGCCGACCTCAGCAAGGCCCGCGAGGAGATGGCCCGCGAGTTCGCCGCCGACGTTCAGGGGCTGGTCGCCCGCATCCGCACCGGCATGGAGAGCTTCCTGGGCGAGGCGCGCGCGGCCCGAGCCGAGTCCGCCGAGGCCCTGCACGGCCGCACGGCCCAGGCCCTCGGCGCCGTGCAGGACCGCGTGGCCACGCTCGTGAAGGAGACGATGGGCTACCTCGGCCGCTGCGAGCGCGCCCACCAGGCCATGTCCGAGCGGCTCCACGGCATGCTCTCGGACAACCACCAGGCCACGAGCAGCCACGTGACGACGCTGCTGAACGGCTTCCGCGAGGCCCGGCAACGCATCGCCGGCGACCTCAAGGCCGCCGCCCAGCTCTGGGACCAGATCGCCCTCTTCCGGGCGGGCGCCGACGCGGTGGGCAATGGTGGCACGCCTGGCCCCGGCCCGAGCAAAGTCGAGGGCTCGCCCAGCCGGGGCCTTCCGTCCGAACTCACTGCTGGACAAGCCAGCAGTGCCACGGAGCCGGCGGCGAAGCCCAAGCGCGTGTCGCGCAAGGAGCCGGCGGCGAAGCCCAAGCGCATGTCGCGCAGGAAGCCGGCGGCACGCTGACCGACCAGGGGACACATTCGCAGCGGAATGTGTCCGGCCAGGAAGGAGGCCACGTCCCGTGAGCGTTGAAACCATCCCCTTCGAGGCGACCCCGGCGACCGCCCTCGCGATCGCCAACGACAGCATCGTCCCGGAGCCCAGCGAGGAGTTCGTCGCCACCCCATACGTCCAGGCCATCTCCGAACGCGCCCTCTGCTACCTCCAGGTCGGCTACCCCGTCCACTTCGCCGGGCCGGCGGGCACTGGCAAGACGACCCTTGCCCTGCACACGGCCGCGAGCCTGGGGCGCCCCGTCATCCTCGTGCATGGCGACGACGAGTTCGGCAGCTCCGACCTGATCGGCCGCGACACCGGCTACCACCGGTCCCGGGTCGTGGACAACTTCATCCACTCCGTGCTCAAGACGCAGGAGGAGATGAAGACCCTGTGGGTGGACAACCGCCTGACGACGGCGTGCCGTGACGGCTACACGCTGATCTACGACGAGTTCAACCGCTCGCGGCCCGAGGCCAACAACGCCCTGCTGAGCATCCTGTCCGAGCGCATCCTGAACCTGCCGAAGCTGCGCTCCTCCGGGCGCGGCTACCTGGCGGTTCACCCCCAGTTCCGCGCCATCTTCACATCGAACCCCGAGGAATACGCCGGCACGCACAAGGCGCAGGACGCCCTGATGGACCGCCTGATCACCATCCGCCTCGAGCACCTCGACCGCGAGAGCGAGGTGCGCATCACCGCCGCGAAATCCGGCGTGTCCCGCGACGACGCCGAGACGATCGTGGACATCGTGCGCGCGCTAAGAGGGGACACATTCGCAGCGGAATGTGTCCCCCCGCCACATTCGCAGCGGAATGTGTCCCACCGCCACCGCCCCACGATCCGCACCTGCATCGCCCTCGCGCGCGTGCTCGCCTACCGCAACGTCCGCGCGGACGCCGGCAATCCCGTCTTCCGGTCCGTCTGCCACGACATCCTGGGCATGGACACGGCCAAAGTCACCCACGACGGCCAGCCGGTCGCGTCGCCCAGGGTGGACGAGGTGATTCGCAACGTCTGCTCGGCCCGGGCCGCGCAGAGCGCCCGCCCCGCGCCCTAACCTCCCGCAGGCTCCAGACCTGCGGGAGGTCCCGGCCTGAAAGGAGCCGAAGCGTGTCGCCAGCGAGAAGCATACGCGGCGTTCAGGACCTCAAGACCCTCGCGGGAAAGGTCGGCCCCGATTCCAGCCCGTCGAGGGCCTTCCTGCGCATCGCGGTCCTCGAGATGGAGAAGGAGCGGCGAGAGCGCGAACGGGCAAGCGTCCTGCAGCGGGCCCGCAACATCGAGGCCCGCTTCGGGGAGATCGAGGCGGAGAAGGCAGCTCTCCTCGACGTCGTCGGCCAGCGGCGCGCCGCCGCGCGTCCCCCGGCGGCTCCGCCGCCGGCCGCCCCGCCCCGGGAAGGCGTCCGCGTTCGATACTGAAGCCGCAAGCCCAGTTGAACGTTGAACGCGTTGAACGTTGAACGTCGTTGAACCAGGAACGTCAGGATGAACATGAGCCAACCAGACGCGCTGCCCGATCCCGCCCCGCAGGCTCCCGCGGCCCCCGCCCTTCGGCCAGCTCAGGGCGCCGCGAGCCCGCCCAACGGCGACGGCGGGAAGTACCTGTACGCCTTCACCGGCGCCCAACACGTCCGCCAGAGCTACGACGGTCTCGGCCTCAACGGCGGCCCGACCTACGCGATTCTCGAGGGGCCGCTGGCCGCCATCGTCAGCGACATGCCGAACAAGAGGCTCCGCCCCGAACGCCGTCTCCTCGCCGCCCATCAGGCAGTCCTCCGGCTGCTCATGGAGGACGCGACCCCGCTCCCGGTATCCTTCGGAACCATTGCCAGCGACGCGGACGACGTTCGCAGAATCCTCCAGGCCAACCAAGCCGCGTTCGTCCAGCAGCTCCGGCGCGTGGACGGCAAGGTCGAGATGGGCGTCAAGGTCACCTGGAACGTCCCGAACATCTTCGAGCACTTCGTCAGCACCTGCGACCGCCTCCGGGCGCTCCGGGACGAAGTGTACCGTGGCGGGCGCGAGCCCTCGCAGGCCGACAAGATCGAGCTGGGGCGGGCCTTCGACCGCGCGCTCGGCGAGGAGCGCGCCAGGCACATGGCCACGGTCACCCTCGCCCTCGGACCCCTGTGCGCCGAGATCAAGGCCAACGACCCGCGCGACGAGCGCGAGGTCATGAGCCTCGCCTGCCTCGTGCCCCGCGACGCCCAGGGCGAGTTCGAGGCCGCCATCTTCGAGGCCGCACGCCTGTTCGACAACGACTACTCCTTCGACTACAGCGGCCCCTGGCCCCCCTTCAACTTCGTCAATGGCGAGTTCCACCTGCAGGACTAAGGCGGCCCGCCCATGTTGCTCGTTGACGACATCCTGCTGTCCCCGGCCCGTGGCCTGCTCTTCATCGCTGGCGAGATTTACAAGGCCGCGCGGCAGCACTCGGCGGACGAGGCCCAGGCCGTCCGCAACGAGCTGCGGGACCTCTACCTGATGCTCGAGGCCAAGAAGATCTCCGAGGCCGGCTTCGCCGCGCGCGAGGGCGAGCTGCTCGACCGCCTGGATGCCCTCGAGGCGGGGACACATTCGGGGCGGAATGTGTCCCCCCCGCCCGAGGACGAGTCCGAGACCCCCGCGTGACCCATCGGAAGGAGCGCACTATGGGCACTGAACTCAGCGTGAACGAACCCGTGGCAGCCGACCCAGGCCCCTTGCTGGCCAACGGGCCGGAACCCCAGGCGACGCCCGACGCCCACGCCGGGCTCCTCAAACGCCTGCTCGACATGGCCGACGCCTATCGCGCGGAAGGCAACGTCCACCAGGCCATCGAACTCTACTTCGCGCTCGTCGAAAGCTACCCGAGCACCCCGCAGGTGAGGCCGGCACTCGCACGGCTCATGGACATCGCCGACGTCTACGAGGCCACCGGCGAGCGCCACCAGGCCCGGAGCCTCTACGAAAGGCTGTTGCTCAGTGAGAGTTGAAAACTGCCGGGCGGGCGTCCCAGCCAGTCCTGAGGACCACCTCTCCCTGTGCGAGACCCTCGACCGCGTCCTCAACAAGGGCGTCGTCGTCACGGGCGAGGTCGTCATCTCCGTGGCCGACATTGACCTCATCTACCTCGGTCTCCAACTGGTCCTCACATCCGTCGAGACGGCGCGCCAGATGAAGGCAACGGCGCCGCTGCACCTCGGCGCTCGCATGGAGGGGAGAGCGTGACAGCCAGCGCCCAACCCAGAGTCGAATCCCTTGCCCTGCACGACTTCGCCCAGGCTGCCGGGAGCCCATTGTCGGCAATGGGCGCCCCCGCGCCGCCCGCGCCCCGCATCGCCCTCAACCCCGACGATGTGAAGAATGGCCTCGGGCGCCTCGTCCTCACCCTCGTCGAACTCCTGCGCGAGTTGCTCGAGCGCCAGGCCCTCCGCCGCATCGAGGCCGGCTCGCTCACCGACGCCGAGATCGAACGCCTCGGCACCACCTTCCAGCAACTCGCCGGCCAGGTGCAGGAACTCAAGCAGCACTTCGGCCTCCGCGACGAGGACCTGAACATTGACCTCGGCCCGCTCGGCAGACTCCTCTGATCGGAACCCGCAATGAGCATCCAGCAGTCCGCTATCTCCCACGGCGTCGAAAGCTCGACCCTGGCCGACATCCTCGAGCGCGTGCTCGACAAGGGGGTGGTGATCGCCGGCGACATCAAGATCAAGCTCGTGGACATCGAGCTGCTGACCATCCAGATACGCCTCCTCATCGCCTCGGTGGACAAGGCGAAGGAGATTGGCATGGACTGGTGGTCGTGGAACCCAGCCTTCAGCTCGAAGGCCCGAGACGAGGAGAAGCAGAGCGAGGTGAACGGCCTGAAGCAGCGGATACAGGAACTCGAGGGCCGCCTGGCCGAGCAGCCCGGCGCGGTGGCGACTTGAATGCGGCGGCGGCTCCCTGTATGATTCGGCGGTGCCTTGGAGCGTCCGTGGCCACTTGCCGAGGGAGCCGAACCTGATGACTGAGGCCAAGGACACGGCTGGACAAGCCAGCCGTGCCACACAGGAAGCCAAGGCGTTCGCCGCCGCCGTCACGAAGAAGGTCTCCTGCCACTACCTGCTCCACCTGCCCGAGGGCTACGAGCGGGGCCGCAAGCGCTGGCCCCTGCTGCTGTTTCTCCACGGCGCGGGCGAGCGGGGCAATGACCTCGAGCTGGTGAAGAAGCACGGCCCGCCCCGCCTGGTCGCCGAGGGGCACGACCTGCCCTTCCTCGTCGTGTCGCCCCAGTGCCCGAGCCGGCGCTGGTGGTCCGACGACGTGCTCGCCGCGCTCCTCGACGACGCGATCGCGCGCTACCGCGTGGACGAGCGGCGCGTGTACCTCACGGGGCTGAGCATGGGCGGCTACGGCACGTGGAGCCTGGCCTGCGAACGCCCCGAGCGCTTCGCCGCCATCGCGCCCATCTGCGGCGGCGGCAACCGCCTGCTCGCGCACAGGCTCAAGGACCTGCCCGTCTGGGCCTTCCACGGCGCCCAGGACGACGTGGTGCCGCTCGCCGAGACGGAGAAGATGGTGGACGCCGTCAAGGCCAGCGGCGGCAAGGCGAAGCTCACCGTCTACCCCCACGCCGGCCACGACTCCTGGACCGCGACCTACGCGAACCCCGCGCTCTACAAGTGGCTCCTGAAGCACCGGAGGCCGCCATGTCCCGCCACGCGCCGCCCAGACTCGACACAGAGTTCGTCCTGACCATGGGCGTGAAAGAATACCGCGAGACCATCGCCACGTGGGTGGCGGCGGACGACGTGGTGCTGGAGCTGGGCTGCGAGTGGGGCACGACGAGCGCGCTCCTCGCCCCGCGCTGCAAGGAGCTGGTGGCGACCGACATCAGCCCCGAGTGCATCGAGCGCGCGCGCCGCGAGCACCCGGGCATCCGCTTCGAGACGCTCGACGCCTTCGACGTGCGCGCCGCGCTCGACCTCGGCCTGCCCTTCACGAAGGTCTACATGGACCTCTCGGGCATCTCGGGCTACCACTCGCTCCTCGACGCCGCGGCGCTCCTGGTCTCCTACGCCACGGTGCTCCGGCCCCAGGCCATCGTCCTCAAGAGCGCCTCCCTCAAGCGCTTCGCCGCCCACTGCATCGTGTGGAAGAGCGCCGGTACTTGACACGGCTCTGTGTCCACCGTACAATTCCGGCAGAAGAGCCCGGTGCAACTGCTGCGTGCGTTGCATGCCAGGCCGGCGGACCCCAGGAGGCGTTGGAGCATGTCAAGGATAGAGACGGCAGCGGGGATCGTGGCCGAGACAGCCCACGCCGCGAGGGATTGGCTCACCGAACTGCGTGAGGAGGAGGCAGTGTTCCAGCGCAAGTTGCCGCAACTTCTCAGGAGCCATCGGGGCGAGTACGTGGCTGTATATCATGGCCGCGTCGTCGCTCATGGCCCGGATGACGAGGAGCTGGCCCGCCGGATGTTCACCAGGTTGGGGTACGTGCCTTTCCTGATAGCGAGGGTTGAGGAAGAGCCCACGGTCTACGAAATCCCGTCGCCGGAGGTCGCGGAGTAGGAATGCGCAGCTACGACAAGACCCTCTATCCGCCCTGCCCAGTCGTGAGCGTGAGATTCGCACATCCGACTACTGGCGTGCAGAGCCGCCCCATGCGTGGCCTCCTTGATACGGGTGCCGGGATGACCGTCATCCCGGAGCAACTGCCCGTGCAACTGGGACTGTATCCCCACGGACAGACATTGACCACGAGTTTCGATGGCTCTCGGAGCAGCCGGGACGTCTACTACGTTGGGGTCCGCGTGGAAGGGTTCTCCCTTCCGAGCGTTCGCTGCGTGGTAGCCTAGGGCTTCCGCGTAGCGCTTCCTGTGCTTTGGCCCGCTCGCCGGGCTCACCCTGAGCAACGAGGACAACACCTGGCTCTTCCGCGGCGGCCGGGTCGTCCGCCAACCGGCCGGCGCCGCGCTCAACGACAAGGTCTTCACGGACGCCAACGGCGACGGCCTGGTCAACGTGAGGACCTACGAGTTCGGGCCGGGCGACACCATCCAGTTGCCCTCGAATGCCATCGTGCGTCGGACGCCGGCGGGTTACGAAGCAATGACCAACGTGACGGTGGACTTGACGCTTCAGGGCAGGACCACCGCCCTCCTGCCCAAGGCCGGCTGGCAGGCGATCCTGAGCAAGCCGGGGCAGGGAGACGCGCCGTGAGACCCGATGTTGCTTGCCGGGCCGGACTGGTCTCGGCGTGCGTCTGCCTGCTGGTGTGCGCGAGGACCAAGGCGAGGGATGACGAGAGCAGGCCGCCGTCGCGTATGGCCTGGCCGCCCTGCTTCATCCACGGCCCGGCGGCACGGCTCGGCAGGGGCGTCGCCCTCCCATTCCGGCCAACGGCGGGTTCTCTGCGGCGAGAGCAGTTTTCGGGTTGACAGGCGGGGGCTGCTGTGGCATAGTGTGCGGGCGAGCCCGTGCGGGGGGGAGTAGCTGGCCGCCGTTCGGGAGCGGCGGCGGGGTGTGCCGGCAGCCGCCGTGGCCGAGCAGCCCCGTGAAGGAGAGAGGGCGTGCTGCGGATTCGTGGCGAGCAGATGGCGGCGTTCGAGAAGGCGATGCGCCGGCGGTTCGAGGACCGCATGGTCGCCCACATCGCCAGGGACTTCCGCACCCGATACGCTGAGATGCGCGACCCCAAGGGCGGCGACGCGCCCGTCCGCCGGTTCGTCTGGGCCGGCGTGAAGCGGGCCGAGGCCTACGGCATCACGACGGAGGGCAATGTCGAGCTGTTCCTTGACCTCCTTCTGGGCCTCGGCACGGACTTCGATACAAGACAGGACACGCGCTGGACGCGCGAGGCGCTGGACGCTCCGGGCCTGCCGGAGGATGAGAAGGTGAGCATCATCTACAAGGAACTCGAGGCCAGGAGCGGCGGACCCGGCGTCCCGTGGGCAGGGGGCAGCACGCCATGAGCTGGTTCCGCAGGAAGAAGCAGGCCCAGACGCCTGCCCCGAACAACAAGCCGGTCGGCAGTCCCAAGCAGCAGTGCCCCATCAAGCTCACGTCGGGCATGACCATCTACGTGAAGTACAAGAAGACCAATCAGGGGGTCGGCCAGGCCACCGTGACGGTCACCGGCCCCACGCCGTGGACGTTGCCGACGACCCCCACGCTCGGCATGGCGCACAAGTGGCCTGTCCAGGATGGCACGTACAAGATCAACGTCACCCTCCCCGCCAACCTCTTGCCCGACTACGAACTCGTGCCGGAGCACACGGGGGTAGTCCCCGCCAACTCCAAGTACGAGCACACGTTCTACATCGTGCGGAAGCCGCGGCTCAAGGTGCGGGTGATGGCGCGCCGTCCCAAGCGCATCCGGACCCAGCAGAACCGTGAGGAATGGGAGATACTCCAGGGCGTGACGATTCTGCCCCTCGAACTCGCGGGGAGAACCGCGTCGGGCACCCAGGGATGGGCGGACTTCGGGGTCGTGAAGCCAGGGAAGTACCATCCCACCGTGCCCAACTGGGGGCCCCACCAGGGGAAGTACGAGCTGCTGCCGTTCTACCGGAAAGTGGAAACCACCGTCCCTGAGGACGAATGGATCGAACTCACCCTGTACGCCGAGCGCACCGGCTGGATCGAGTGGCAGGTGAGCCTGGACAAGCCGAAGACGGGCGAGAAGGCCGAGCTTCAGGGCGTGACCATCGCGGCCAAGGTGCCGACCAACCTGCGCGAGCCCACGCCGACCGATGCCAACGGCCTCGTCCGCATCACCGAGCTGGATGCCGGGGCCTGCGACATTGAGGAGATGACCTGGGACAAGGAACCCCTCGAGTACGTGAGCGGCTGAGGCCGAGAGCCGCGCCAGGAGACGCACTGTGGGCAAGGTGTACAAGGTCTACGACAAGCGCGACAACGCCGACAAGTACACGGCGAAGGAGGACGACACCCTCGAGGCGATCGCCGCCAAGTACCCGCAGCAGGTGGCCGACTGGAAGGAGGTCGCCCTCTACAACTGGGGCACCGAGGTCCCGCGCGAGGTCAACCGCGCCCTCACCGAGATCATCGGCGTCAAGAAGCTGGACGAGGCGAATCCCGGGAAGACCGTGCTCAAGCCCTATCAGGGCGCGAAGACCGAAGTCCTCGTGCCCAAGCTCTGGAAGAAGGCCGGCTACGCCCAGACCCAGCGCCACCCGATCAAGGTCAAGCGCCTGCCCAGGCCCCAGAACGCCATCGCCATCACCAAGCTCGACAAGTGGTTCATCCCCAGCAGCGAGACCTGCGACATCAGCTACCAGCTCGAGGGCCTCAAGGAGACGGCCGACAAGGTGGCCTTCGAGGTCTACGGCAGCAACTACTGCAAGTGCACGGACTGGAAGAAGGGCCACGGCGCCTACACCGCCCTGCCAGACACACCCGTTCTCAAGCAGGCCGATGGCAACGGCGCCGACGAGCGCAGCCCGCACGACATCAAGGTGGACGGCGCCGCCTGGAAGGGCCAGTCCAACGCCACCGACGGCATCCTCAAGGTCAAGACCGACAACAAGCCGCGCCACATCAACGTCGCCTTCTCCCCCTATAACGTCCACCTGCTCTACTACAAGCAGGACGCGGACAAGAACGCCTACGTGGGCATCGAGCCCTTCTGGCCCGTGTGGACCGACAAGGAGGCGACGCCGGCGGCCACGACCACCATCGAGGCCGCCCAACTGAAGTTCGACTGGACCAACGCGGCGAAGGCCGACGCCGGGGTCCTCCAGGTCATGGACAAGAACGGCCAGATCGTCCACATGGAGGAACTCGCCGAGGCCAAGCTGGCCGCTGGGGCGCAGAACGTCACCTGGGACAAGCAGTACACCGGCGGCGCCCAGACCAGCGAGGGCACCGAGGAGTACTGTCCCACCGTCAGCCTCGCCGGCACGTTCGACGCCGACGGCTACGTGACGGGGAACATGCGGGCGAACTGGAACGTGGCGAACGACGCCGGTCTGGCCTCGGGCAAGCTCACCATCACCGATTGCCGGGGCATTGTGGTCTTCGAGAGGGACCTGGAGGCGGGCGACCTCACCAAGGGCGCCCACACCTACGACTGGAACGGCGCGTACAAGGCTGGGGTCACCAACAGCATCGTCCGCACCCGCGCGTTCCAGCCCGATGCGGCCTACACGGCGCGGATCGAGATCACGGCGGGGGGCACCCACCCCGCCGTCGTGGTGGCGCCGGCCTTCGACGCCAACGGCAACGTCACGGGCAACGTCGCCATCACGTGGGAGGTCGCCGCCGCCCTGGGCGCGGGCGACCTCGTCGTCCGCGACAAGCACGGCACGGTGGTCTTCCGCAAGGCCCTGACGAACGCAGAGCGCGCCGTGGGCAGCCAGAAGTACGACTGGAACGGCGACTACACGGGCGGCGCCAACAACACGGCGCGCACGAACGTCGCCATCCGCGGCGACGAACTGTACCAGGCGCGCATCCAGGTCGTCAACAACGACGCCCGCACCTACCCCATCGGCACGCTGACGACGCCCTGGAAGCCCTCCCCGCCGCCTGCGCCCTTGGAGTTGCGGCTTGACGGCAGCGTGAACCTCCAGTGCAACATCACGGACGCGGGGCTGAAGGAGCCCAAGCTCATCATCAAGGACCGCACCGGGAGAGTCGTCCTGTCGCGCGACCTCGGCCCGGACGAGGTTACGGTCGGCAACCACGTCTATTCCTGGGGCGGCCACTACACCAACATGTCGACCAAGAACAGCGGCGGCAACCCCTACGCGATCTCGGCCGACGCCCCCTATACCGCGCACGTCGAAGGCAAGATCACCTCGAAGCAGCAGGATGACATCCTTGGCGACGGCCCCTACACCTGCAAGGTCACCACGATTGTCCGCGAGCGGAAGGCCGAATCGCTCAAGATCACGTGGGAAATCGAGGACACGGCGCGCCTCGAGCGCGGCCTCCTCCAGGTCTACGACGGCAAGGACAAGCTGGTCTTCCAGAAGCCCCTCGTGAAGGCCGACGTCACCCAGGCCGAGCACAGCTTCACCTGGGACGGGAAGTACTTCGGCGAGGTGAAGAACAGCAAGAACGGCACGGAAGCCATCCGGGAGGACATGCCCTACCGCGTGCAGGTGCAGGGTCACACGGACATTGACCAGGACAACGGGGTGGCCGTGGCGGCCATGCACACCGAGGTGCGTCTCTACGTGGACCCGAAGACCCGCGCGCCCAAGAGCATCGCCTACAACCCCTGGGACGGGCCGCCGAGCCTCGCCCTCGCCCTTGGCCCCTACGTGCCCGGCGACCCGCCCCAGAAGGCCGCGGGCACCAAGTGGTGCCAGTACAAACTCGCCGAGAGCGGCTTCCACCCCGGCCCCGTCAACGGCACCAAACACGACCCCTACAAGATCGCCCTCAAGGAGTTCAAGCGCTCGGTCCCCAAGCAGCACGCCGTTGGCGCCGACTACGAGCGCCTGACCATTGACGAGAATGAGGACAACGACACCAAGAACGCCATCGAGCACATGGAGGCCAAGTACGCCCGCGAACCGCTCGGCGACCTGGCCAGGGTCACGGCCAACGATGACGCCCCCGACCTCGCCAACGACGTGCTGCATGATCCCGCACAGGACATTGTCGTCTGGGCCGACGACCGCCAGTACTACACCGAGGGCAGCGGCAAGGACGAGAACAACCACAACTATCTCTCCGGCGCCCCGGCCCGCGTGGCCTTCGGCCTGGCCAACTACCGCGGCAAGATGGACATCGCCGACGGGAAGACGGACCGCGACGCAGAGTCGATCCCACGCCCCTGGATCCCCCTGCGGGTTGACCTGCCGATCCTGAGCAAGGCCACAGGCCTCTATGACACCGTTACCCCCGCCGTGGCCGATGTGAACGCCAAGCAGGCCATGCAACGGGCGATCGGCCCACTGCGCGTGGACTGGACTTTTGACGAGCTGCCCTATGACCTCTCGACGATCAGCGTGGTGGGCTACGACAAGCGCCACACCCGCACACGCCAGCACCTGCTGTGGGTGCTCAACCAGTTCAAAGGCACCCACACCCGCAAGGACACCACCCGCCCGGCCACCTACACGAACTGCAAGGAGACCCACGGCGGCATCCGGCCGAACGCCCTTGCCACCTACTACGAGAAGGCGTTCGGCACCGGCAACCTGAACCTGGCGCCGTGGGAGGCCACCGCCGTCGCCGCCACCGAGTCCGTCGCCACCGTGGTCCACGACCACCTGATCGCGAGCCAGGTGGCCAAGACCAACCTCTTCACCGACCTGATCGGCGTGGCCGGCGCCTACTTCCACCCGTCGAACATCGCGGGCGACGGCTACCGCGTCCGCGCCGAGGTGCAGTTCAAGGAACACTCCGACTACCAGATGCTGAACCTGAAGGTCCTCGACGCGCGCTACCCCGTGCCGCCGCAGGCCCACAGCGCGCGCCTGCGCGTGTGGCGGCGCAGCTCGATCCGGGGCTACACGTGCTGGGCCGCTGCCGCCACGGGCCACTGGCCCGGCCTCCTCAACGGCTTCCGCAACCACTACAAGGCGGCCCACGTCTACTTCGTGCCCGAGGCCGGCGCCGCGCCGCAGAACTTCAATATTACAGCCGCCTTCAACCCGGCCACGCCCGCCCATGTCACCCGCTACAGGAACATCATCTGGAACAACGTCGCCCACACGTACCCCGGGACTGCCCAGATGTCCCTCCGGGCCGCCGACATCTGGCCCTGGGGCACCCTCGACAACCTGGGCATCAGCGTGCGGTCACCAGTGGGCCTGACCACCCGCAAGCAGCTCTACGACCAGTGGTTCGACCCGGATATCATCGACCCCACGTGGCGCGCGTTCCGCGCCTCGCTGCTCTACGCGCTCGTCAAGGAGGCCGAGAAGCTCGGCTACCTGCGCGGCCACCTCTTCGTCGAGTTCGCCGCTTCGCCTGCCATGGAGGCACACCTCTATCGGTGCAATAAGCCGGCTCAGCACCTCTACCACTACATCGTCCGAGCCGGCGGCGTGGCGCCAGGTCCTCACCCCTGTCCTGCGGCCGGCTGCGGCACCACCGGCGGCCAGCTCCAGAATACGGGCAGTTGCTGGCCCTACAACCGCGGCTTCCCGCTGCCCGCCGTAGGCGTCGCCCTGGGGGCCACGTGGCTCTTCACCACCAGCGACGCCGACACCTGGGCCCACGAGGTCGGCCACCACCGCCACCTCGAGCACGCGGCCGATGGGCCAGGCGCCAAGCTCAACCTCCACGACTCCGAGGACAACACGACCCAGGCCTGGCCCGGCGGCACGGCGGCCAACCGAACGCACTGGGACAGGAATTGTGTGATGAGCTATGCGAGCTGCAACTACCCCGGCGGGAAGGACTACCTCTGCGGCAGGTGCCTGCTGCGCAACCGCGGCTGGAAGGTCACTGCCCTCGGACTCCCTCCCGCGGGCATGCGCGAACCGTAAGGAGCGACCCGTGCGGCTGCCCTACGCCGTCGTTGTGCTGCTTGTGCTCGGCCTGGGGTCCTGTTCGCAGGCCGAGACGCCGCCGGCGAAGCCCGGCGCAGCGCCCCGCCACGAACCGCGCCAGAACCCAGGAGGCCCCAAGATGCCGGCATTCCAGGTGACCATCGCCCCCCAGAACCCCGAGGCCATCGTCGGCGAGTCCCTCAACGTGGCGGTCACACTCAAGAACCTCCAGGAGGGCCCCGTCGAGGTCGTCAGCGCCGACACGGGCGCCGACACCGAGTTCCTCCTCGAACCGGTCGGGGCGGGCCAGGAGCCGCGGGTGCTCAGCTCCCTGCTCGCCCGAGCCAAGCGCAGCGACGACCCCTTGCCGCAGCTCCCCGTGGCCATGACCAAGCTGGGGCCGGGCGAGGAGGTCGTCTACCGCGAGGACCTCAGCTTCTATGCCGTCGAACCCCTCAAGCCGGGGCGCTACCGCCTCTCCGTCTCGTGCCCAGCGGGGGGCGAGCGCCATCGGTCGCCGGCCGTGCCCATCGCGATCGTGCCCCCCAGGGTCCAAGCCCTGGCCCTGGCGCCCGGCGCGGGCCTGCGCAGGCTGGGCATGGTCTTCGCCCATGACAACGGTGACAAGTCGCTCGCCATCTTCCAGCGCGAGAGCGCGCCCAACAAGCCGGCCGACGGCATCTCGTACCGGCGAGCGACCCTCAAGCCGCCGGCTGTCGTGAGCGGCGTTGCCACCTCGATGGACTTCGGCGTGCAATGGGAGGGGCGCTGGTATGCCTGGCTCCACGATGGCCGCCTCTCGGCGGGAGTGGCACAGGGGCACGTCGTGTTCACGCAGCTCGAGCCCGTGGCGCTCGGCTTGACCGCCCCCACCCTGCACGGCGCTGGCTGGCAGTCCACCGTCGAGACCGCCACGTTTGTGGCCCTCGGCGCCAACGCCAAGGGCCGGCCAACCCTCGCCGCCGCGACGTTCGAGGCCAAGGGCACGGCGGCCGTGAAGGCCAGCCTGCTCGCCGCCCCCGCCGTGCCCACGCTCTGGGCCGCCGCGCGGCACATGAAGGCCGACCCGCCCCGCTACACCATCGTCTGGGCCGCGCCCTGGAAGGAGGCCACCCGAGTCCAACGGCAGTACCCGCGCTTCGTCGAGGCCGACACGGAGCCCGACGCCCTGACGCTGCTCGAGACCCCCGGCCCCGTGCGCGCCCTCGCCCTCGCCCCCGTGGCCGATGCCGGCGTGGACACGGTGGACGCGCTCGTCGGCGGCAGCGCGCAGGACCGCCGGCTCACGCTCTACCGCCTGCCGATTGACGGTGGCGAGCCGAAGGGGAAGTGGACCTTTGCCGCGCCTGCGGAGCGGACGGGGGAGACACCGACGGCCTATACCCTCCTGCGCGCGCCGGTGGCCGACCCGCCCGTGCTCGCCAAGCTCGGGGCCACGGTCCTGCTGTGCCGGGTCGCCAGCGGCGGCGGCTGGGTCCCGCTGGCCGAGAACGCCCCCCGCGCCGACCACCTGCGCCTCGAGACCATCAAGGACGGCTCCATCTGGGCCATCTGGGCCGACCCAGACCTTGGCATCCAGTACAAGCGGCTGCCCTGACCCGCCGCGGCATCGCCATCGCCCTGGCCACCGTGCCGCTCGACGAGCTGGCCGCTCGCGCGCTCGCCGACTTCACATGACATGATCGACCTCTGAAAAACCCCCCACGCTCCGTTCGGCATTGCGGGTCCCCAGGGGCGCCGCACTTGACTTTCCCTGGCCGCTTTCCTACCCTTTGGGCGTGTGGCGTTCGCATGAGAGGCCATTTCGACTCGAAGGAGCAGGCCATGTTGAGGCGTGTGGCGAGTTCTGCCCTGTGGCTGATTCCGGTTCTGGCGCTCGCCGGCGAGGAGAAGGCCGGGCCGGGCTACACCCCGCAACTGGACAAGGATGGCTGGGAAATCCTGTTCGACGGCAAGGGCATTGATGCCTGGGACGCGGATCCCACGGCGGGCGTGTGGGTCATCAACGAGCAGGGCGAGCTGCACCCCGCCAAGGGCGGGCGCACGCTCTTCACCAAGCAGCGCTACTGCGACTTCACGCTCGAACTCGACTTCAAGATGCTCGGGAAGAAGAAGGCCAACAGCGGCGTCTTCTTCAGAGTCCACGACAAGGGGCAAGAGGTCAACACGGGGATGGAAATCCAGATTCTCGACAACGCGGACTACGGGGTGAAGTGGGACGGGGGGAACGCCAACGGGGCGCTCTACGGCCTCGTGCGGCCGGCCGTGGACGCCAACGTGCCGCTCGGCGAGTGGAACAAGTTCCGCATCACGGCCAATGACGGGTTGGTGACCGTGGAGCTGAACGGCAAGGAGATCGTGAAGGCCGACCTGAATCAGTGGACGACGCCGAAGAAGAACCCCGACGGCTCGGGCAACAAGTTCCCCCACGCCATCGGGCGGCTGCCGCGCGAGGGCTTCATCGGCCTCCAGAACTACGGCGGAGCGGCCGTCTGGTTCCGCAACATCCGCCTCAAGGCCCTCAGCGGCCGCAAGGCGCAGTTCACGGGCAAGGAGCCCATCGCCGACGTGCTGCGGAAGGCCGAGGGCCAGTGACACCAGCGATGAGAGGGTGAGCCTCCAATGGACATCTTTGCGACGAACTGCACGACGGCTGACTGGGCGATCGTGGGCGTCTACCTGGTGGGCATCATGGTGCTCGGGGTGGTGGTGAACCGCTACGTCCACAACGTGTCCGACTACATGGTGGCCGGGCGCTCGGCGGGCACGGCGCTCAACGTGGCCACGTTCCTGGCCACGGGCCTGTGCCTGGTGACCATCATGTACTCGGCGATTGACGGGTTCAACAAGGGCTTCGCTTTCATGATCGTGGGGGTCATGGGCATGGCCTTCGGGCTGTTCCTCGGCTCGACCGGCTTTGTGGTGCGGCGGCTGCGGGCGGCGAAGCTGACGACGCTGCCCGAGTACTTCCAGCAGCGCTACAGCCGCCGCGTGCGCGTGGCCGCGGGCATCATCTGCGCCCTGGCGGGCATCCTGAACATGGGCCTCTTCCCCAAAATGGGCGCCACCTTCATCACCTACGCCACCGGCCTGGGCGCCACAAGCGGAACCGGTGGCACAGGCATCCAGCCTGTGGCGCGCGGGCAGGATGCCCGTGCCACCGAGCAGGGCGGGAAGCCGGCCCCGACGGCCGCGGCGGCCGACGCGGCGCGGTCCAGGACCGTCCAGCGGGCCGACGAGGCTGGAAAGGCCGCCATGGCGAGGCGGGAACTGACCGTGAACATCGTG
The DNA here is from genome assembly GCA_041320515.1 of Planctomycetota bacterium. Taxonomy (GTDB): domain Bacteria; phylum Planctomycetota; class PUPC01; order DSUN01; family DSUN01; genus DSUN01. Next base: position 394,391 of record JBGLNR010000001.1, read on the forward strand.
ATGACCCTCATCATCGGCATCGCGCTCCTCTACACGGTGACGGGCGGGATGGTGGCGGTGATCGTGACCGACTACGTTCAGTTCGTGCTCCTCGCGCTGGGGCTGGGGATTGGCCTCTACTTCTGCCTGACGTCTCCCCAACTGGGCTGGGGCAAGATCACGGCGACGTGGCAGGCCTCCCGCGGCGAGGCGGCGTTCAACCCCGTCCACCCGGGCTCCTATGGCTGGTTCTGGGTGTTCTGGCAGGGCATTCACTTCGGGGCTGCGGCGCTCTGCTGGGCGCCCGAGGCCAGCCGCACGCTGACGGCGAAGGACCCGGAGACGGCGCGGAAGACCTTTCTCTACGGCTCGCCCGGCCAGTTCATCCGCCTGGCCATTCCGGCCCTCTTCGGCATCGCCGCCTTCGCCTTCGTCGCCCAGCACGCGGACATGGCGAAGCACTTCCGGGCCATGGCCCTGCGCGGCGATGGGACCGGCGCCGACCAGGCGGTGCCGCTGATGCTCGGCAAGCTCGTGCCCGCGGGCCTCCTCGGCCTGATGGTGGCGGGCATGGTCGCCGCCCTCATGTCCACCCACGACAGCTACTTCCTCTGCTGGGCCTCCGTCATCACCCGCGACATCATCGCACCGCTGCGGCGGCGCGAGCTGACCGACAGGCAGCAAATCCGCATCACCCGCATCGTCATCGTCGCCATCGGCCTCTTCCTCCTCGTCTGGGGCCTCTGGTACAAGCTCCCCGCGAGCGTGTGGAACTACATGGCCGTCACAGGCAGCGTCTACCTCTGCGGCTCGCTCGTCGTCCTCGTCGGCGGCATGTACTGGAAGCGGGCCTCGTCCGCCGGCGCACTGGCCGCGCTCGTCGGCGGACTCGCCTCCGTCCCCATCGTCTTCCTCCCCAAGTGGTTCACCGACAGCTCGATGCTCATGGGCCAGTGCGGGCTGGGCAACTACGCCCTGTGCATCCTGCTCTTCGTCGTCTTCTCGTGGCTGTTCCCCGACAAGAAGCAGCCAGCAACCCAGGAGGCGCGGCCATGAGCGGTTGGATTGCATTCTGGAAGTGGGCGTGCATCGTGGGCATAGGCAGCTACTTCGCCCTTGTCCTCCTCGTCATCCCGTTCGGCGCGGCCGACATCGTGCGGCTCTTCCGCCACCTGGGCCGCGGCGGCGAGGCCCCGCCCGAGGAGAAGAGAGACTAGACAGCCTCCAGCGATTCGGCTCGACAGGGCCGAAGACTGCCTGAAGGCAGGACTCCAAACAGGCGGCAGGCTTCGTTCGGAGTCCTGCCTTTAGGCAGTCCTGGCCGCGGCCCGGCGCCGCCGAATCGTTGGGAGCTGTTTGGGGCGCGCCGGGCACTCGCCCGCGAGGCGGGGCAATCGGGCGCACCACGTCCATAGGAGAAGCGCATGATCGCTCTCGTGCTCCATCCCTTGGTCCTCTGCGCCATCCTCTACCTCGTGTCGCGTGGGACGGCTGAGGCCGACTTCCCTCGCGTCTTCTTCCTCTCCCTGGGGATTGGCCTCGCCTCGTCGCTCCTCGGCCTGGTCCTGGGCGAGACCCTCGGCGTTCTGACGGTTATTCCCGTGCTCGCCATAGCCGTGTTTGCGCTGATGAAATACTGCTACGTCACCCTCAATCAGGCCCTGCTCACCGTTGCGGTGTTCTTCGGGTACCTGGTCGCCTTCCAGTTACTGGCCGCCAGGATGCTGTCCGCCTCGTAGAGGCCCGCAGGGCCGGCATCACCGAGGCGGGTCCGAGAAGGGCCGCAGAGGACCGCAAGCGGACGGACGACCATGGTCTACCAGGCCGCCGAATCGTTCAGCATCGTTGACCTGCTCCTCGTCACCGACATTGCGGTGAGGAACGGCCGCCGCCGCCAACCCGCGTGACCCGAGCGGCGCGGGCGCCTCGGGAGGATGGGATAAATGCATTTGCGGCAAACGGAACACGGGATTGTCAGATTCGGGCTGGTTTGGAGTGAGTCAATTCGTAAGTTGTTGATATACCGTGAGTTGTGTCGCGTGTCTGGGCGAGCACAATCGGCGCTCACGGCGTGCCTCGGACTCGCCGCGGCGGGCGAGAGGCACTATCGTCTGAAGGATACCGACCTCAAGCAGCGCGTCATCTGGGGCGCCGAGTGCGAGGGACCAGACGGCATGGGCCTCGCTTTCGGCGGCCAGGACCAGGAGGCCGACGACGGCCACCCCCACACCCGCGTCAAGGCCGATGGCCAGTGGAAGGCCATCCACGAGGAACTCCGCGCCAAGAACCCCCTCCAGAAACTCCGCGACCGCGTGTGGGCCGGCCGCAACTCGGTGAAGGGCGTCGGCGCCAAAGCCAGGCGCCTGTTCTTCGAGGGCAGGCCCGATTCCGACCTCTCAGATGATGTGCCGAAACTCGGCATAATGGCCGCGGTCTCTGAGCTTGGGCCGGAACTCACTACGGCGTATGATGCTGTGCAACTGTCCATCGCCATGGACTTCATGCGCCAAGCCACGGAGAAGCTCAAGTCCCCCGCGACGAAGGTCACGCCTGAACTCATCCAGGCGCTGTGGGCCACACAGGTGTCTCTTGAGAAGGCGGCGGATATTCTCGACGCCGAGCCATCGCCCCGCGCGCTCAGCCCCATCGCCTACGACGCCAAGACGGGCCTCTTCGTCCTCTTCGGCGGCGATCACCTCGATTACCTGGCCAACGACACCTGGGTGTTCGACATGGCGAAGCGCAAGTGGATGCAGCGCCACCCGCTCTCCGCCCCCGCTCCGCGAGCCAACCATCAGCTCAAGGCCACGGGCGATGGCAAGGTGACGCTCACGGGCGGATACACCTACTCGTCGTCCACGGACTACTGTGGCGGGCAGTACAAAGACGTGGGCGACGGCGAATGGGTCTACGACATCGCCGCCAACAAATGGACCGGCGGGGGCAAGGGCGAGCCGCCCGCCTCCCGCACCTATCGCACCGGCCCCTACCATCCCGACTTCTTCCTGCGCGACCCCCAGCCCGACCCGACCGAGGTGGCTGCCTTGCTCAGGGACATGCCCGCGAACAAGTGGGTGCCGCTCAAGCCGCCCCACATCCCCCGCCTCGACCGCTGCTGGGGCGCCGCCGTCCTCGACCCGGACCGCGACCTCATCCTGGTCTGGAGCGGCGGCCACTCGTCCCACTGCGGCACCGACGTGCTTCACTACCACCTCGCCACCAACCGCTGGGAGCTGCCCTATCCCGTCGAGTTCCCGCTCGGCCAGACCTACTCCAACACCAGCTACCCCGCGGGCTTCAACTTCAACCTCCGCCCCTGGGTCACGGGCCACACCTACCAGAGCTACGGCGTTGACCCGGTGAGCAAGCTCATGCTCTTCACGGGCCAGACAAAGCACTACTTCGTCTACGACCCCGACGTTGCCGACTGGGTCGGCCGCGGCCCGAAGCCGAAGGGCATGGTCTACGGCGATTGCTTCTACACCCTCAATCTCCTTCCCACTCCCCGGGGGCTGCTGTGCTGGAACCAGAGCGGAGCGATGTTCCGCTTCGACCCGAACGCGAAGACCTGGGAGGAACTGAAAGTCACGGGCAAGCTCCCCGGCTCCGCCGTGGACTACTCGACCGTGGTCTACGACTCGAAGCGGGACCGGCTCCTCTTCTTCCGCACCGGCTACGGCCAGAAATACGACGGCCAGGTCCACGCCCTCGGCCTCAAGGAGATGGCCGCCAGCGCCTTGTCGCCCGCGAACGCCGCTGCGGCGCAGGGCTTCCTGATTGACCGCGCCTGCTACGAGCCGGCCAGCGACCTCATCGTCTTCGCCGCCCTGATGCCCGCCGATGGGGATGGCTTCCAGCGCACGCCCGCCTACGACTGTGCGGGGAACCGCTGGGTCTCCCTCAAGATCGCCTACGAGGTCGAGAAGCGCGACCGCAAGGCCCTCCCCCTCACGCCCCGCGGCCCGGGCCACTCCTGCGGCGTGATGTACGACGCGAAGCGCAAGCTCATCTGGGGCGTGGACACCTATCACTGCCAGCCCTATGCCCTTCGCCTCGACCCCAAGGCCGCCGACATTGCGGAACTGAAGTAGCGGGAATCAGCCATGCACTCGTTCGAGCTGCTTGAGCACACGGCAGATGTGGGCATTCGCGCCCGCGGCGGCACGCTGGCCGAGCTGCTCGTGGCGTGCGCCGAGGGGGTGTTCTCCATCCTCGTCGAAGGCGGCGAGACAGGCGAGGAGATCGCGGCGGAAATCGCCATCGAGGCAGACGATGCCGAGGACCTGGTCCACGCCTGGCTGCGCGAGCTGCTGTTTCGCTTCAGCGCGGAGGGGCTGTTCGTCCGCCGTTTCGAGATCGAGGCTGAGGAGACCCACCTGCGCGCCCTCTGCCGCGGCGAGCGCTTCGACCCCGCCCGCCACCACGGCGGCAGCGAGATCAAGGCCGTGACCTATCACGGCTTCAGCGTAGAGCGGACGCCGGAGGGATGGGTCGCCGAGGTGCTGTTCGACGTTTGAGGTATAATGGAGGTGGATGGGTGGATAAATGGATGATTGGATGATTGCCAAACGGCTCTTCCACCCATCCATTCATCCAACCCTCCATTCATCCAACCAAGCTCTTCAGGAGACGCTCCCATGAGCGACAAGGCCTGGCACGGCCCCCTCGACCGCATTGACGATTGCCGCTGGAAAATCCCGCGCTCCTACAAGCACGGGATGCTCACCGACGGCATGATCTACGCCGACGACACGATGATCAAGCAGGTGGTGAGCGACAACGCGCCCGAGCAGGTGGCCAACGTGGCCTTCCTGCCCGGCATCGTGGGCCGCTCGATGGCCATGCCCGACATCCATTGGGGCTACGGCTTCCCCATCGGGGGCTGCGCCGCCACCGACCCCGAGGAGGGGGGCGTCGTCTCCCCAGGCGGCGTGGGCTACGACATCAATTGCGGCGTCCGCCTCGTCCGCACGAAGCTGACCGAGGGCGACGTTCGCAAGGACCTCCGCGGCCTCGTGGCGAAGCTCTTCGCCACCGTGCCCTGCGGCGTGGGCAAGAGCGGCCAGATTCACTTCTCGCAGCAGGAGGAGCGCAAGCTCGTCGCCGAGGGCGCCCGCTACGTCGTCCGCAAGGGCTATGGCCGCCACGAGGACGTCGCGCACACGGAGGCCGGCGGCTGCATCGACGGCGCCGACCCCGACCTCGTGTCCGACCGCGCCTACCAGCGCGGGGCCGGCCAGTGCGGCACGCTTGGCTCGGGCAACCACTTCGTCGAGGTGCAGGTGGTGGACGAGGTGTACGACGCGGCGGCGGCCGAGGTCTTCGGCCTCGGCGTCGGCTCCGTCACCGTGATGATCCACTCGGGCTCGCGCGGCTTCGGCTACCAGATTTGTGACGAGTACGTGAACAGCCTGGTCAAGGCCGCGCAGAAGTACCAGATCGGCCTGCCCGACCGCCAGCTCGCCTGCGCCCCGGTCAACTCCGCCGAGGGCCAGCGCTACCTGGGCGCCATGCGCTGCGCCGCCAACTACGCCTGGGCCAACCGCCAGGCCCTCATGCACCTCGTGCGCACCGCCTTCGAGGAGTTCTTCAAGGCCAGCCCCGACGCGCTGGGCATGGACCTCATCTACGACGTGGCCCACAACATCGCGAAGATGGAGAAGCACACGGTGGGCGGCCGGGAGCGGCTCCTCTGCGTCCACCGCAAGGGCGCCACGCGGGCCTTCCCGCCCGGCCATCCCGAGATTCCCATCGAGTATCGCCACCTCGGCCAGCCCGTCATCATCCCTGGCGACATGGGCCGGGCCTCTTACCTCTTGCTCGGCACCCAGAAGGCGATGGACGAGACGTTCGGCACCACCTGCCACGGCGCGGGCCGCGTCATGTCGCGGGGCCAGGCCATCCGCACGGCGAACGGCCGCGACGTGGCGAAGCGCCTCGAGCAGCAGGGCATCATCGTCCGCGGCACCGACTGGAAGGGCCTGGCCGAGGAGCAGCCCGCGGCCTACAAGGACGTGAACGAGGTCGTGGACGTCGTCCACCGCGCTGGCCTCTCGCGCAAGGTCTGCCGCATGCGCCCCCTGGGCGTCATCAAGGGCTGATGGCACTCCTTGATGCGCGCGGCCACATGCCCTATAATGAGGGTGCGGGGCCACAATCGGGGGTGCGGGGTTGAATCACAACTTCGAGTGGGCTTCCGAGAAAGCCCTGCAGAACCGCAGGAAGCACGGTATCGCCTTCGCGCAAGCCAGCGCGGTCTTTCGCGACCCGAGGGCAGTGTCCGTGTATGATGGCGAGCACAGCACAAGGGAGGACAGATGGGCGACGGTGGGCATCTCAGCAACCGGCGCTCTCGTGGTCGTCCACCACACCTTTGAGCAAGTGGACGCGGTCACGGTTCGAGTCCGCATCATCTCTGCCCGAAGGGCGACCCGGCGAGAGATCGCCGCGTACACGGAGTGACGATATGAAGAGAGAATACGACTTCTCCAAGGGCGAGCGCGGCAAGTTCTACCGGCCCGACGCCAAGTTCAACCTGCCTGTCTACCTGGAGCCCGAGGTCATGGGCGTTGTCGAGCGGGTGGCCCGGAAGCGGCGCTCCGACGTCTCGGCCGTGGTCAACGAACTCCTGAAGACCGACATCGAGCTGGCCCGCGCCCTGAAGTGAGCGGCCACCGGGCGTGTTCGAGGGCCAGGGCGGGCGTTGAGTCGTCGGGGGCCGGTGTTCGAGTGCTAGCCTGCAGCAGGCCCCGCATGGCCAGGCGATCCGTGACAGGCGCGCTGAGTCTCCCCCTACACCCCGCTCATTCGCTCGGGCGATGCAATCGGACCGGGAGGTGCTCCGAGTAGATGTCCAAATCGCCATCGGTGGTGAAGATGGCGGCGTGGCGGCGGATGGCGACGGAGCAGATGAGGAAGTCCACGGCGGAGCCGGCCACACCCTTGCTTCGGCACAGGTTCCCACACCAGGCGGCGTGCTCGTAGTCCCCCGAACTCAGTGGTTCATCGGAGAACGCGCGAAGTCTGGAGCGGAGTCGCCCAAACGCTCGCCCGTCCCGAATGCCAGAGAGGACTTCCTGTCGGATGGGCACAAGGAGCAGGACTTGCCTCTGGCGGATGAGTTCCGCCCACTCGGCGGCGACGCGCGCCTCGGCCGGGCTGAGTTGCCCGGGCCTTCGGCGAAGGGCGAGCCACCACACCGAGGTGTCCACGACCGCGCTCACCGGCCTCTCCTGCGCTCAGCCTTGTAGTCGTAAGAGGGGGCGTAGTCAATCGTCCCCGCCAGACTCAAGATGCGAAGCTGACGCCTGTATTGCACATACTCTTTGAGCGCGGTCGTGACGGCCTCCTTCTTGGTCTTGTGGCCCCCCATCCGCCGCGCCGTCTCAATCAGCTTGTCGTCCAGAGCCAGGTTCGTTGCCATCGCCAGACTCCTCCGTGCGTTCCACTCCCCACCCAAGCCCATCTTACACAATGCAATGTGTAGAGTCAACCCCTGTGGAAGAGGCGGCTCAAGAGGGCGGCCAAGCGGGACTGGTAACGGTGGGCGAGGAGGCAGAGAACGAGGGGAAGAGCACAGCACAAGAGGAAGAGGAAGGCGATGGTGGGAAGGCCAACGCGGAAGTGTTGCTCGGCTAGCTGGCTGAAGTCCATCCAATGCCCGCCGCCCTTGGCGTCCCCGTAGAGCCGGCGGGCGAGGGGATGGGTCAAGAGGCGCCAGGCGAAGGCGGCGTCGGCGAAGACGATGAAGAAGCCGCAGGCGGCGTAGATGGGGCGCTCGGCGGCCTTCGGCTCCGGCTTGTCCCATAGGCTGTGCGGCGGGAGGGGCTGGGTAGCTTGCCTTCCTTCGTCTCTGCCGCCCCGTCGGGGCTGGGCCTCTTGTTGCCCCCTTCCGGCGGCTCACGCCGCCGGCAAAACCCTGTCGCTCCTTCGGAGCTGGGCCGGCGGCAGCGGAACGGCCCTCCCGGACTCGTCTCGCGGACAGGCTACCCGAGCCGTCGCCGCGTGTCAAGCGTTGACAGGCACGGGAGGGAATCGTACAATGCCGGTGGAATGGGCCGGCGATGGGCCGGCCCGGCGGGACCTACCGGAACATGAGGAGAGACGGATGGCTCTACCGCTCGGCTTGCAGCTCTATTCGCTGCGCGAGGCGGCAGCGAAGGACTTCCCTGGCGTGCTGGCCAAGGTAGCCGACATGGGCTACGCGGGCGTCGAGTTCGCGGGGCTGCACAACATGAAGGCCGCCGACGTGGCGAAGATCGTCGCCGACCTGGGGATGAAATGCGTGTCGGCCCACATGCCCTGCCCCACGCCGGAGAACGTGAACCAGGTGGTGGACGACGCGAAGGCCCTCGGCATCGGCTACATCGTGACGGGTGGCTGGATTGACCAGGTCAAGGACTACTCCTCGATCCTGGCGTTCGCCGCAAAGGTCGAGGTGGGCGCCGAGCTGGTCGCGCCCCACGGCCTCCAGGTTGGCATCCACAACCACTGGTGCGAGTTCGACCACCTGGTCGAGGGCAAGCTCCCCCACGCGATTTTCATGTCGCTCACCAGGAAGGCGTTCGCCCAGCTCGACATCTACTGGGCGAAGTTCGGCGGCACCGATCCCGCCAAGTACCTCGCGAAGCTCAAGGGCCGCGTGCCGCTGCTCCACGTGAAGGACGGGACGCTCGAGAAGAACGACAAGGGCGGCCCCTGCACGCCGCACACCGCGGTCGGCGCGGGCAAGATTGACACGCCCGCCGCCGTGAAGGCCGCCGAGAAGGCCGGCACCAAGTGGCTGCTGGTCGAACTCGACAACTGCGCGACCGACATGGAGGCGGCCGTCCGCCAGAGCGCCGAGTACCTGATCGGCAACGGCCTTGCCGAGGGCGCCTCGTGCTGCGACGACGACTGCTGCTGCAGCTGAGCCGTCCCCCCGCGCTGATGTGACCAGCCGCCAAGCGGCCGCCCCTCCCCGGGCGGCCGCTTTCGTTCGAGCCTATGGCGCGGGGCGCTGGATGACCCGCGTGCGCCGGCCGCCGCCCACGCCGAGGAGGGCGCGGGGGAAGTCCCACATCACCGCCTTCGTGAGGTAGAACGGCCCGCCGGCCATGTAGTGCATGCCCACGCCCGCGTAGACGGCTGGCAGTTGCATCACGTCGGCGGTGAACTGGCTGGCCTGCCCCTTCGTCGCCCGCTCCACCAGCGCGATCGGCAGCCCCACGATGACCCCTGGCGGCAGGCCGGCGATCAGCCCCGTGTAGAAGCCCAGCCGCGCCGGCACGTTCACGAAGGGCGACGGGTCGTCCGCCAGCGGCGTCGGGATGTTGTAGGGATGGGTGCGGGGCACGGCGGACTCCCACCCGCCCTGCGCCCACGCCTGGCCCGCGGCCGCCGCCGCAAACAACGCGAGCAGGACTCCGCGCATCGCCAGCCTCCTTGTGACGCCCAGTAAGGCGGTGCAGTTCGTAGTGCGGGCTTCAGCCCGTACCGCGGATACGGCCTGAAGGCCGCACTACGAACTCCCTCGCTCTCCGAACGCTCCTGCAACGCCCCAGGCCGTCACTTCCTCGGCTTGCCGAGGTCGGCCAGGATCAGCTCGGCCACCTTGCGGCCGCTGAGGAGCATGCCGCCGAAGATCGGCCCCATCCGCGGCGCACCGTAGACCGCGTTGCAGACCATGCCCGCGGCGTAGACGCCCGGGTAGATCTCCCGCGTGTTCTCCACGATGGCCAGCTCGCCGCGCGTCGCGTCCATCGGGCGCTCGCCCTCGAGGCTGCCGCTGGGCGTGTTGAGCTTCACCTGGGCCTTGTTGACCAGCACCTTGGCGATCTCGGCGGGGTGCCCCGTCGCCTCGACCACGGCACGGGCGCGAATGGTCAGCGGGTCCACGTGCAGCCCGCTGATCTCCACCGGGCTCCACTGGATGACGAGGCCGGTCACGCGACCGCTCTGAAGCATCACGTCCTCGACGCTGATGCAGTTCATGAAGCGGGCGCCGGCGGCGGTGGCCTTGTAGAGCAGGGCGGCGACGGCGTGAACGGCGTCGGCCATCCAGTAGCCCTTGCCCGCCTTCTGGCACTGCACGCCCATGTCGTCCAGGATGGCCTTGGCGGGGTCCTGGACGACGATTTCATTGAACATCATGCCCCCGCCCCACATGCCGCCGCCGATGCTCAACTTGCGCTCGAACAGGGCCACCCTGAGGCCCGCCTTGACCAGATAGTAGGCCGCCGTGATCCCGGCGGGGCCGCCGCCGGCGATAGCCACGTCCGTGTCGGCCACCTCGCACAGCTTCTTCGCATACGACGCCACGATGAGACGCGTGACGCGGATTTCATCCAGCTTCACCGCCTCAACTCCTCTCTGGACGGGTCGTCGGTTCCGAGACAGAAACGCCCGAGCCACACGCCTGTGGTCGGGCCGACGGCTGCTTCCCTACGCGAGCATTACCTCGAGCAGGTTCCTGGGGTCGACCCGAGTCCTCTCAGCCCGCGGGAAAAGGGGACATTCTACTCTTTCGCCGCGGAAAAGTTGAATGTCCCCTTTTCCCGCCTGGCTCCCCCAGCAGCTATGCCCTATTCTAGGCGCAACCGCGCTCCGCGTCAACCGTTGACAGCGGCCCGTCCCCGGTGTTTACTGTGTGCATAGCCCACACGAGCCGTTCGGGAGTGATATGCCATGCCCCTCCGCATCCGCCGCGTGTTCGACCTGGCCCAGCCGCTCTACGACGAGTGCCCCGCCTACCCCGGCGATCCGCAAGTGCGCCTGCGGGTGGCCAAGACCATCGAGGCCGATGGCTTCACGCTGGAGACGCTGTTCCTCGCCAGCCACTCGGGCACCCACGTGGACGCCCCCAGCCACCTGCTCCACCTCGACCGCGGGGCGATCACGGACTTCCGTCCCGACCACTTCATCGGGCCGTGCGCCATTGCTGACCTGCGCAACAAAGGCGACGACGATGAGATTGGTCCCGATGACTTGGAGCCGTACCGCGAACTGCTCGCCCCCGGCGACATTCTTCTGCTGGCCACGGGCTGGTCGCGCTTCCGCGGGGAGGACGCCGATCGCTGGATGCACCACTCGCCCTACCTCACGAAGGATGGGGCCGAATGGATCTGCGCCCGCGGCGTCAAGGGCGTGGGCATTGACCACTTCACCATCGGCACCACCCTCGGCCAGTTCGACCGCCCGCCCCACGAGACGCTGCTCCGCCGCCGCATCTGGATCGCCGAGGACCTCCTCATCCCCGACGAGCTGCTGGCCGAGCGCCGCAAGTGGCTCTACATCGGCGTCCCGCTCAAGCTCCAGGGCGCCAGCGGCGCCCCCGTGCGGCCGGTCGTGCTGGACGTCGAGGAGTAGCCGTGCTGTTTGACAGCCAGTGCGGCGGCGGCTAGAATGCCGCGAGCCTGTTGAGGAGCACGATGCAATGGCCATCCGCACCGCCATGCAACTCGACCCGCGCGACAGTGTGGCCACGGCCCTTGCGCCGCTGGCGGCGGGCACGACCGTGACCCTCGACACACTGACCGTGACGCTCCTCGCCGACATCCCGCGCGGCCACAAGTTCGCCGTCCGCCCCATTGCGAAAGACGAGGCGGTGCTCAAATACGGCCAGCCCATCGGCCGCGCCACCAAGCCCATTCAGCCCGGCGAACACGTCCACGTCCACAACGTCATCAGCCAGCGAGCAGTGAGAGAGAGTTGAAAGAGCAATCGGCCATCACGATCAACGGCTACCCCCGCGCCAATGGGACCGTGGGCGTGCGGAATCACATTCTTGTGCTCCCCACGGTCGGCTGCTCGTGCCACGTGGCGGCGAAGATCGCCGAAGGCGTGCCGGGGGCCGTGGCGATCAGCCATCAGCACGGCTGCGCGGCGATCGGGGAGGACGCGCAGACGACGTTCCGCACGCTGGCCGGCACGGGGGCCAACCCCAACGTGGGCGGAGCGCTCGTCGTCGCCCTCGGCTGCGAGCAGTGGGCGGCGGAGGCATTCGCCGACGAAATCCGCAAGGCGGGCAAGCCAGCCGAAATCGTCGGCATCCAGGCGGAGGGCGGCACATCCAAGGCCATCGCCCGCGGCCGCGAACTGCTCCGCGCCCTCGCCGCCCAAGTGCTGCCGCAGAAGCGCGTCCCCTGCCCCCTCGACCGCCTGGTCATCGCGATGGAGTGCGGCGGCTCCGACTCCTTCTCCGGCCTGACGGGCAACCCGCTCGTCGGCGAGATCGCCGACCGCGCCGTCGCCGCGGGTGCCACGGTCATGGTCTCGGAGACCACGGAGTTCATCGGCGCCGAGCACCTCCTGGCCACGCGCGGGGCGTTCCCCGAAATCGGCGAGCAGGCCCGCAAGATGGTGCTCGACTGCGAGAAGCTCTGCCGCTTCTACGGCGCCGACCTCACCGGCTCCAACCCCTCCCCCGGCAACATCGAGGGCGGCATCACCACCATCGAGGAGAAGTCCCTCGGCTGCGTCCACAAGGGCGGCCACAGCCCCATCCAGGAGGTGCTCGACTACGCCCAGCGCCCCACCGAGCGCGGCCTCGTGCTCATGGACACGCCGGGCAACGACATCGAGTCGGTCGCGGGCATGATGGCGGGCGGCTGCCAGCTCATGCTTTTCACCACGGGCCGCGGCACCCCCCTCGGCTGCGCCATCGCCCCCGTCATCAAGGTCGCCACCAACACCCCCCTCGCCGAGAGCATGGCCGAGAACATAGACTTCAACGCCGGCCTGATCGCCGACGGCACCGAGACGATGTCCGAAGCCGCCGACCGCCTCTGGGCGCTGATGCTCGAAGTCGCCAGCGGCCGCCCCACCCGCTCCGAGACCCTCGGCCACCGCGAGTTCGGCATCCGCCGCACCGCGCCCACCTTGTAGCGCCGCCGCCGGACCCTCTCGGCACCCCGATTCAAGACTCGCGCCCTTTTCCCCCCTAACTGGGCGCGAGACTTGCCCCGCCCTGCCAGCCGCCTCAGCAACGCTGTAAGTGTCGTAATGGACGCATGTTAGGCCACGCCACCCAACACCCACAGCCGGGCGCCCGCCAAGACTCGCGCCCCGGCAGGGGCGCGAGTCTTGGGCCCCCCTCTGGGGCGTGCTCACGACTTGACAGCGGTACTGTCCCATAGGAGAATGTGACGGCAGAGGAGATGACCATGACCTGCGTCATCTGTAGAAACGGCCAGACCCGCCCAGGCAAGGTCACAGTGACCCTCCAGCGTGAGGGCTCCACCGTGATCATCAAGGGCGTTCCCGGCGATGTCTGCGAGAACTGCGGCGAATACTACCTCACCGAATCCATCACAGAGCAGGTGCTCTCCATCGGCGAGGAGGCGGTGGCCAAGGGCGCCGAGGTCGAGATCGTCCGCTACGCCGCGCTTCCCTCTGGCCCAGAGCTGGCTGTCGCGGAGAGGTGAGTGGTGGCGTAACAGGTAAGCCGCCGCGCGGCCGGCGCACGGCTCAGCCACTGCCCCATCAGGAGACCCGACCCCCGCCTTGGCGGCCCCAAAATAGAGTATGGTGCTCCCCCGAGGTCACACAGAGCGGGGAACGATGTTGGTGTCGGTTCCGGGCCGTGCACGATGTTGTGTCGGTTGCCTCCTACGCGGTATTCAGCCCTGCCTCGGCCAAGCACTTTACGACGTCTGCCCAAAGCTGCGTTGCGGATGAGTACCTGTCCCCAGGGTTCTCCGCTGTAGCCATCTGGAATCTGGCAGGGAGCCCACTTTGCCAAAGTCTCGCGTAGAGCGGGCTCCATTGCCGCAATTCCTCAAGCTTTCGTGGACTTGGTCGCTGGGCCGCCGTGATCGTGAACAGCGGATCGCAGGGGAAGAGGAAGAGCTGCGATAGCAGCATGCCCAGGGAATATACGTCTGTCTCTGAAGTGAATTCGAGAGACCCTGTGCGGGATACCTCTGGCGCTGCAAACTCGGCGGTAGAATCTGCTTTGCCGCAGGCCACGTCCAAGACACGACCGCCCTCCGGCAGCCGCAGGAGACCCACGAGCTCCCGGGTCTTCTCCAGGCTCAAGGGGTTCATTACCGTGTGATCAGTGTGGGTGATGCCGTAGTACTTCCACATGTCCATGCCCAGGTCCATGGTCGGGCCCTTTCCATCAGTTCCGATTGGTATGCCGTCGGTCCTTCCTTCATCCACTGTTGGCGACTTGCTCCCAGCCGAACTCATACTAACGCTTCCAGCCAGGCCACGCAACACGATGCCCGACACGGATCGGTGTCAGATCTTCAAATATCGTAACACCTCAGCCGCCTGAAGTTCCCGCCCCCACTGGGCTTGCCCCAGTGGGGCGAAGGATTGACAGCTACTGTGCGGCCCGCCTCACCTTCTTCCCCCCTCTCCCCCCGCCCCGCGGCGGGCGTGGGGAGAGAGGGATGGGGGGAGAGGGTCGCTCAGAGTAGCTGTCAATCCCTTGCTCCACCGAGACAAGCTCGGTGGGGGCAGGAACTTCAGACGGCTGTGGCCTTGGGGTCAGACCTCAATTCTCTGTTTTCTTGGCCTGCGCCAAGCGAGAGCACGGGGAACCCTCATTCCCCTGGGCGGAGTTGCTGGGCGACGAGGTGCTGCCAAGTGGCCAGGACTTCGGGGCCTGCGCCGGCAGCCTGTAGGCAGTCGAGGACGGGGCCGCGGGGGCGCTTGAGGGCAGGGAACTGGAGGAGGAGCATGGCGAGGTCGCGCCAGTCGGTGCCGCTCTTGGGCTGGCCGCGGCGCTGGTGGTAGGCGATGACCTTGTGTGCCAGTAGCGCGGCCGGCTCGATGACGAGGACGCCCTCGGTGCGCTGCGCCGCGGGCAGGGCTTCGACGGGGCGGATGGCGACCAGGTGGCGGTTGCCTGCCTTCCTGACCTGGTAGAGCCTGTGCCCATTCCCGCCGCCGAGCCGCCGAACGCGCACGGCGATGTGGAACTGGCCGCTGAGGAAGCCCCTCATCTCGTCGGCGAGGGCGGCGGCGCGGTCCGACAGGAGGTCAATGTCCTGCGTCATGCGGGGCTCGGGCACGTAGGCGTTGACAGCCTGAGCGCCGATCACTACGGCGTCGTCGCGGCCCTGAAGGAACTCGAGGATCGCCTGCTGGACCGTGGCCAACGGCAAGGGTTCGTGCGTGGCGAACTCCCGGAATGTCAGGACGCCGGCGTTGAGCATGTGCGGTTCCTGCACTGTCGAGGGGGCACCAGGCCTCACCTCTTGGGGGCAGGGGGAGCCGGCCGGGCCACGTGGTAGACTACGGAGCCCCGCGGGAACTCGCCGGCCAGGTGCTCCTTCATCTTCACGGCGCCGTCCTTGGTCACAGTGCCGACCTCGTGGAACGCCGCCGCGGGTCCGCCTCGGACGCCGAGGATGTAGAGGTTGCCTTCGGCTGGCTTCTGGCGCTCCCCGAGGCGCACCTCGGCCGGCCCGCCGACGCTGAAGAGGATGCCGACGGCGCGGTAGGGGAGGAAGAGGCCCTCGAGGTCCCTGGCCCGCTTCGCGGCCGCCTCCACGAGCGGCGCGAGCGGCTTCGCCGTGTCGAAGAACCGCCCGCACTCCGACCGCGACAGGTTCGCATCCTGGTCGTTCGGGTCCATCCACCTCACGTTCAGCCTGAGCCGGCCCAGTTGCCGCAACAGGTCCTCCAGCTCGGGCGGCTGCACCCAGCAGAACTCCTTGGCGAGTTCGACGAAGATCTTGAGGAGGATCGCCCGCACGATGGGGTCCATCTCAGTGTAGCCTGTGACCATCTCGGCCAACTCAAGATAGAGGGTCTCCCACCCCGCCCCTTCGTACTTGGCGAGCCGCGCCCGCGCGGCCTTGACGAATCGCGCCTGGGCCGACTCCGCCAGGGGGTTCGGGTCCCCGTCCAGGAACTTCGGGTTTTTCAGCGTCAGTTGCTTCGAGGTGAGTTCGCTGGCGTCGTTCCTGATCCACGGCAAGCTATACGCGACGACCTGTTCGCCTGACCTGGATTCCTTGAGTCTCTTCTCGAATGTGTAGAATGTCTTCTCGTCGAGGGTTCTCACGACGAACGTGTCGGCCATCAGCCGGTTGCCGAATAGGTCGTCCTTGACGCTCGATAGGCCGCCGATCGTCCCGTCGTCGGCCAGGGCCTTTCTGGCGGCCTTGAGGTACTCCACGTACTTGTTAGCCGCGTCGCTGAAGGGGGAGGTGGGGAACAGAGAGGAGGTGCCAGGCCAGGGCGGCGCGCCAGGCGTCACCGAGGGCCGCCGCGCGGCCCAGCTCGGCGGCGAGGGGGTGGTCGCCAAAGCGGGCCTGGAAGTCCTGGAGCTGCTTGGCCAGCTCGGCCGGCTTGTCGTAGAGGCCCGGCACGCTCTGGACGGCAAGGGCCGCGGCCTCGGCGTTCCGGCTCTTCTCCCGCAACTCCTCCCGCAGCTTGCGGGCGTCGGCGCCGTACCGCTCGGCGTCCGCCCGCTGCGCCACGTTAAGGCCGTCCATCTTGGCCACCTGGGCCGACTTGGCGATGCAGGCGTCCGCGAGGCCGCCGAAGGGGCCTGAGGGGGGCGGCGTGACGCCCTTCTGGTAGGCGTCGCTGATGGCCTGGCGCTCCTTCGTTTGCGCCTCCTCCGCGCGGTTGAATGCCTCGCGAAGCTCAGCAAGGACCGCGGCCAAGCGGTCGGCCACGCGGCCTGCGAGTGCTTCCCTGATGCTCTTGACGCGTCCGTGGCCGGCCAGCACGCGGCCCTTCTCGGCGTCGCTCTTGGCCACGGGGTCGGCCTTCTTCAGGTCGCCTTCCGCATCGGTGAGGTCGCGCTCGATGTGGGAGATATCGGTCGGGCTCAGGGTCGGCCTGACCGCTGCGTCGCTGGCCCGCTTCAGGAGGCGCTCGGCAGAGTCCATGTGCTCCTTGAGCAGCTCCTCCCGGCCTGCCTCCGTCCTGGCGAACTCCTCGAGTTGCGCTCTCATGGCCTGGACCCGGCCGTCATTGAAGATGTCGGGGCGCTTCTCCTCCAAGTCCTTCAGGTAGCCCCTGCCCTCCGTGACTCTGTTCTCATCCACGAGGCGGCGGAACTCGGTGACGTAGGCCTCGCGCTCGCGGATGGCGCGCCGCCAGTTGGTGTAGAAGTAGATGCCGACGGCCAGGGCGGCGGCGGCGGCGAAGACGGCGCAGAAGACGAACCACGTCTTGACGCGCCGGGCGCGGCGCAAGGCGTCCACCCGCGCGTCGTAGCGCGTGGCGAGCGGCCGCGGCATGCCCTGGCCGTGGCGGAGTACGCCCGCCGCGCGGGCCTCGAGGGCGTGCAGCGCCGCATTGCCGTCCAGCGCCGCCTCCATGGCCGAGCACGAGGCCCGGAACTCCTGCTCGCGGCGGGCCGCGTCGTCCTGTTCCTTGAGCCAGGCCTCGACGCCCGACATGTCGTAGGCGATGGTGGACTCGGGGGCCGCGCCCGTCTCCTGCTCCACCTGGCGCAACTGGGCCAACAGGTCGCGGCAGAGGTCCGCGTTGAGGGCGCTGTGGGCCTGGCGCAGTTGCTCGCCCAGGTCGGCGTAGCGCTGCCGCACGTCGCCCTCCACGAAGGGCTTGAGCGCCTGCTCCACCTTGAACAGGTGCGTCTTGGGCGGGGACGTGAGCCAGTCCGTGGACTTCAGCTCGTCGCGCATGGCCTCGAGCGCAGGGCGGTTGCGCGTGGCCAGGGCCTCGGGGACCAGGCGGGCCAGCTCCTCGAGGCGGGCGTTCTCGAAGGCCTGGAGGTCCTTCCGCCAGAAGGGCCGGGACGGGTCGGCGCGCAGGATGCTCCGCAGCACCAGTATCCGCGGGGCCATGGGGGCCTGGCCCAGGGCCAGGAGCCGGTGCTTCGTGAGCAGGCGGTTCAGCGACTCCACGTCCGTGCTCAGGTCGCTCAGGACGCGGGTGACGACCTCGGGGCTGAAGTCGAAGTGGCGCAGCTCGATGCCCACCTCCTCGCAGAGGCCCACCCAGGCGGCCCGTCCGTCGAAGGTCAGCACGTCGGCCGCCTCCTGGAGGGCCGGGGCCTCCTTGGCCAACGCGATGGCCTCCTCGCGCATGCCCTGGCGGAGCAGGTCGCGGCAGCGGACCGCTTTGTCCTTGACGAGCTGGCAGAGCTGAAGATAGGCCGTAGCCAGCTCGATCAGGCGCCCCTTATCGGGCGCCGTGCCCGAGGCCACGATGGCCCGTATCTCATCAATCAGGTTCTCGATGGCGATCACGGCAGTCCTCCATCATGTCGCGGCGCCCGCGCCGCCCGTGGGAAAAGGGTCCCCTTTTCCCCGTGTCTCAGCACAAGCGTCAGCCGCGCCAGAGTCGCGCCCCAACTCATCAGAACCTCCCCTTCTCCTTCGACGGCGTGCTCGGGCGCGCCTTGGGGCTCTCCAGCTTCTCAGCGCCCTCAAGCAGCAGCTTCGGCGTGAGCGCCGCCAGTGGCAGCCCCCAAGGGTCCAGGACCGTCACTCCCTCAATGTCAGCGAACAACCCTTGCGGCAGTCCTCTGTCGGCATCAAGAGCCTTGATTGCCCCCTCTATTTCGTTCCTCCATTGGGCAGGGTCCGCCTCCTTGCGGAACTTCAGCAGTTCCTCCCTCAGGGTCCGCCTGATGTTTGCGGCCGCCCTGCTGTCGTCGTTCTTGGTGTACTGATCTCGGACGTAGTTCTTGAACGTGTCCGCGCGTCTAACGAAGCCAGGGCTCCTCATGATCCTCTCAATGCGGGTCTCGATACTGGTAAGCTCCGCCTTGCTGGTCACGCTGCTAGTCACGGGCCTCATCTGAAGCTGTTGCTTCTTCCTGTTCAGCATGTCCAGTTCGTCTGCGAGGTCGGCCAACTCGCCGGCGGCCTTCAGCCTCCGAAGGCCCGCCTGGGCTGAATCCAGGTCCGCGAGGTACTCTCTGAGCCCCACGACGTCCAACCTGGCCGTCACGGTGCCCCCCTCCCTCGGGTTCGGCGCGTCGCTCAGGGCGAACTCAAGGACCAGCCGTATCTCGAATGGCTTGGGACGGCTCGCGGCCTGCACCTTACCCTTGAACGCGAGAGTGGGAAACCGTCCGGAGTCATCCCTCCTCGTGATGTCCACGTGGGTTCCCATCACTGTGGGCGCCCTGAAGAGCGGGATGGGCTTGCCGCCCTCGACGTCCTTGTGCCGCACGAGCAGTTGCTGCACCCACGGGTAGCGGAACTCCCACGTCCTGTCGCCACCCACGATGGCGCCATCGCTGCGATAGGCGATGGTGAGTTTCGCGGCCGCCGTGTCGCGCTTGCGCATGCAAGGCGCGTGGCTCTCATCCCCACCCCTTCCCGTAGCAGCGACGAGGACGAGGTGCTGGAGGCAGGCCGCATAGTCCCGTTCCCTGTCCTTGTTGATCTCCCAGACCATCTGCCCGCCCTGGCGCTTGCACGCCAGCAACAGGTCATGGCCGATGCCGCTCGTGGACCTGTGCTTCACCAGAACCGCCTCGGGGTTGCCGGCATCGGGCTCGATCTTCAGGGTTGGGGTCGGACCCGACAGCGGAACTGGGGGCATCAGGACGGCTTGGAAGGGGCCGGTGTCGAAGACCACCTTCTGCCCGTCGTCGGACGCCGGCAGCCGCGGGGCGACCCCGGCAGCGATGGCAACGTGCGGGTCGAGCTTCAGCGGCCCGGCCTTCGGCGGCGGGGCCACGGCATCCTTTGTCGAGGCCTTCTCGGGCGCCTTCTTGGGTTCCTCGGGCTCGGGACCCTTGGCGGGCTCCTTGACCTTGAGGGGGGCCGCGTCGCCGGTCTTCGGGCGGTCAGGTGGCGGGGGGGCCGGCGGGCCAGGCGGCTTCGGGGGCGGCTCGGGGGGAACGCGGCTGGCAACACTGAGCGGCTCGGCCTTGTCCGCGGGCCGCGCAACCGCCGCCGAGTCCTGGCCGCCGGACCTCGAGCGGCGCCACAGGACGATCGCCGTGACCAGATTCGTCACCACGATCACCGCGATCAGGGCGATGACCACGATCTTCACGAGCGAGGGACGCGCGGCCGGCGCGGAGTCGTCCTCGACGACCTCCTCGTCGTCCTCCACCTCTTCGTACTCTTCCTCGTCCTCGTATTGCGCGCCCATCGCATCACTCCAATGCAAGCTGGCGCAACCCGGTTTCCAGGGCTTTGTTGCGCTTCATGCTATTCCCAGCCCCCATGAGTGGGCTCACGTCTTGGGCGGCCGCGGCGGCGGTGGCGGCGGTGGCGGCGGCTTGTGGTCGTCCTTCACTCCGGCAAGCCTGAGTGCCGGGGTCACGGTCGCCAGCGGCACGCCCCATGGATCAAGGATCGTCAACCCCTGCAGGCTCTTGAAGAGTTCGTGCGGCAACTGCCTGTCGCCGTCCATGACCTTCACGGCTTGGTCGATCTGCTTCTTCCAGTTGTCGGGGTCGGGTTCCTTGCCGAACTTCCGAAGCTCCTCCCCCACAGCCGTTCTAATGTTCCCGACCGCCTTCGCTTCCAGGTCCTTGCCGTACACCTCCGTGACGTACTTCCTGAACGTCTCTGCGCGGTTGCTGAAGGCGGGCTGCTTAGAGATATCTCTGATGCGGGCGAGGGCGTGGTTGAACTCACGCCTCTCCTTCTCGTTCGCGTTGGGGGGCAGCGAGTCGCGTGTCTTCACATGCTTGGCGTATTCCTCCGAGAGATCGGCCAGTTCGCCAGCGGCCTTCAGCCTCCGGAGGTCCGCCTGACCCGAATCCAGGTCGGCAAGGTACTCCTTGAGACCAACGACCCCCAACTTCACCGCCACGCTGCTCCCCTTCTGCGGGTTCGACTCGGTGCTCAGGGTGAACTCAAGGACGAGGCGTATCTCGAATGGCTTGGGACGGCCTTGGGCATGCACTGTGCCCTTGAAGGCAATCCCGGGGAAGCGCCCGGATTCGTCCTTCTTGGTGATGTCCATGTGCTCCCCTGTGACTGGGGGTGCCTTGAAGAGCGGCAGCGGCTTGCCACCCTCGATGTCCTTGTGCTGCACGAGGATTTGTTGCACCCACGGGTAGCGGCACTCCCACGCGGCATTGCCGGCCACGATGTTGCCATCGCCGCGATAGATAGCGGTGAGCTTAGCGTGCGCCGTGTCGCGCTTGCGCAGGCAGAACGCATAGCGCGCGTCGCCTTCCCTCGCCGTGTCTGCGACAACGACAAGGTGCTGCAGGCAAGCGGCGTAGTCCGGTTCCTTGTCTTTGTTGATTTCCCAGACCATTTGCGCGCCCTGGCGCTTGCACGTCAGCAACCGATCATTGCCAACGCCGCTCGCGGACCTGTGCTTCACCAGCAGTCCCTCGGGGTTCCCGGGGTCTGACTCGATCTTCAGGGGTGGGGGCGAACCGAGCAGTGGAACTGGAGGCATGAGGACGACTTGGAAGGGGCCGGTGTCGAACACCACTTTCTGCCCGTCGTCGAACACAGGCGGCCGCGAGGCGACGCCGGCCGGGATCGAGACGTGAGGGTCGAGTTTCAGCGGCTCCACCTTGGGCGGCGCGACGACCTTCGGCTTGTCCTTCTCTGGCGGCGGGGTGGGCTCCTTGGTGTCGCCTTTCTTGTCGGGCTCCTTGGCGACCTTGGGCGGCTCCTCCTTGGGGGGCTTTTCCTTGGGCGGCTCGACTTTGGGGCTCACTACGTCACTGGTCTTGGGGCCCTCGGACGGCGGGGGGGCAGGCCGTTCCGAGGTCTTTGGCCGCTCTGGCCCTGGCTGACGAGCCTGGGCCAGCTCGGTCTTGAGGTCGTCGCGCTCCCGCTTCATGCGCTCGAGGTCGCTGGAGAGTTGGGAGCGCTGGACGAAGGCGTAGATGCAGAGGAGGAGGAGAAGGCCGGCCACGGCGCAGGCGGCAAAGGCGAAGGTGCGGGCCTGGCGGTGGCCGCGGCGCGCGGCGTCCAGGCGGCGCTCGAGTCGGGCGATGCGGCTGGCGTCGTCGGCGGCCGAATCGTCGTCAGCGGCGTCGAGCCGGAGCTGGAGTGGGGCCTGCTCGCGGGTGCGGAACTTGAGGCTGTCGGGGATGAGGCCGCGCCAGGCGGGCTCGGCGTCCACAGGCGGGACGCCTGTGCCACCGACGCCTGTGCCACCGACGCCTGTGCCACCGACGCCTGTGCTGCTGGGCGCCTCCTGTGGGAGGGGCGGGAGCATTTGGCCGGCGCGGGCCGCGCGGGTGTAGGGGCTGTCCTCGGCACGGGGGAGGGGCTTGGTGAGGTCAATGACGACGGCGTTGGGGAAGCGTGCGACCTCGCGGGCGGCGGAGGAGCCGGCGAGGACGCCGCGCCAGTGGTAGAAGCAGCCGGCGGGGAGTGTGGAGTAGTAGGTGGCGAAGCCGACGGCCCATCGCTCGGCGGGGGGGAGGAGGGCGAGGCACTCGTCGAAGAGGGGCAAGAGGTCGGTGCCTGGGTTGAAGATGACGAAGGCTGGGGCGTCTTTTTTCTCGCGGAGGGATTTGAGGAGGAGGCCGGCCCAGCCTGGGTCGCCGCCTGTGGCCTGCTCCCACCAGCGTGCGGGAGCGGGGGCTGGGGCGGGCCGGGGGGCGAGGAGGGCGCGGAGGTCGCGGGGGTCGAGTTCGCGGGCCTCCTCGCGCCAGTCGGCGTGGAGGAGCTGGCGCTGGCCGTCGCCGAGCTGGAGTTGCCGCAGCATCCAGGCGGGGCCGCCGGGCATCTCCTCGTGGGCGGCGAGGGCGAGGTGGTGCGCGATCTTGTTGGTGCGCCCCGAGTAGTCGGCGCCGGCGAAGGCGATGCGCGAGAGGACGCTGAAGGTCTGGCCGCCGACGGCGAGGCGCGTGTGGGCGAAGTTGACCGGGCTGAGGCGCACGTTGGGGTCGGACAGGCTGAAGCAGAACTCGTAGCCGCTGAGGGCCTCGAGCTTCATGGCCATCTGGCGCGGCATTGCGGCCGTGGCCGCGACCGTGCAGAAGCCGGGGACGGTGGACTTGAGGCCCCTGGGCGCGGACGTGTAGACGAGTTCCAGGCTCATGGTGCTATCCCCTGGGCGGCGCCAGGAGGAGGCCCCTCGGCCCCCACTTGGCCATGCAGTAGAAGAAGGGCACAGTGACCCACTTGGGCGCGACGTCCCTGGGCTTGACGCCGTAGAAGGTGTCGCCGCCGCGGCGCGTGAGGACGGAGGGGTGGCCCAGGCTGCTGACCGGGATGTAGCAGACGCTTTGGCTCACGTTCTCCGCGGTCGCGACGAAGTCGGGGCAGTATCTCGCGAAGAGCTTGCGCAGGGTCTCGCTGGTGTGCTCGACGCGGGCGATGTCCACGCGGGCGGGCGAGCCGTCGCCGGGGTCGAGGAAGGGCTCGGTGTCAATGGACACGCCGGCGAGGTCGGCCCAGATGTCGAACTTTGGGACGACTACGACGAGGGGCTTTTTGATGCGCTGGCTGGCGGGCAGGCGCAGGAAGCGGCGGACTCGGACGCCGACCTCGTTGACGATCTGCTCCTGGCGCACCTGGGCGACGGGCAGGGTTCCCGCGGGCCGCAGGCCGTGGGTGAGCTGGGGGTCGCGGCTGGTGCACTTTTCGCGGAAGGCCGGCTCCTGAATGGGGTCGAAGAGGAGGAAGATGATGCCCGACCTGGCCAGGTGCTGGACAGCGGCCGGGTCGGGGTCCATGATGTTGGGCTGGAAGTCCTCGCCCGCGTTGTCGTAGAAGACGATGAGCCGGCCGAGCCGATGCGACTCCGCGTGGTGCGGATGCGAGGGGGTGGGGCGGAGGACGAACTGGAAGGGGACGGGGTAGCGGATGTCCCTGCCCCCGATGGTGACGGTGCGGTGGAGGCGGGGATCGTCCCGCTGGGTCTTGATCAGTTGGGTCAGCTTGTCGGGCTGCGGGTTGTGGAACAGGGTCTTCTCGGACTCGTGGATGACGTTGTTCATCGCCACGTCGGCGTCGGTGAACTGGAGCCGGAAGCGCTCGGGCGCGGTCTGGCGGAGCTTGGCGACCATGGCGGTCAGGTAGTAGGACTTCCCACTCGCCGGGGAGCCGACGATGGAGATGAAGAGGGAGAAGACGTCGATGGCCGCCTCGGGCAGCGACAGGTGGCACTTGGGGCAGGCGATCAGGGTGGTGGGCACCTCGCGCTCATCGAGGGCCTTCCAGTCCACGCTGAACCGCAGGGGCTCGAAGCGGCGGAACTCGTTGGGGCCGGCGATCGGGTCGCCGATCAGGTCGGGGTGCTGGGCGACGAAGAGGACGCTCTCCGGGGGAAAGGAGTGCCAGCAGTTGGGGCAGACCATCTTCTGCACCAGGTGCTTGCCGAGGGGAATCTGGGTGAGGGGCTTGCCGACGATGACGCGGCCCGCGGCCGGCGCGCCTGGGGCGCCAATGGCCGGCCCGACGAGTTCGGCCTCGGCCGGCGCCGCTTCGGCCTGGACCGGGGGCGCCGCGGCGGCGGCACGGGCATCTTGCCCGTGGAACACAGGCGGGACGCCTGTGCCACCGACGCCTGTGCCACCGACGCCTGTGCCACCGTCGGCCGGCTCCACGAGGATCGCCTCCCCCTCTCCCTCCATTGGCTCGACGGCCAGGGGGGCCTCGTCGGCCGGCCCCAGGGGAATCGTGTCCGGGGGGGTCGGCGCGGCGTTGTCGAGGAACCGCAGAACGGTGCTGCCGATGCGGATGGCGTCGCCCGACTCCAGCGGAAGCTCCTTGACGCGGTGGCCGTTGAGGAAGGTGCCGGCAGGGCAGCCCAGGTCGGCCAGCACGAAGCCGTCGGGGCTGCGGCGAATGCGGACGTGGGCGGCGCCGGCCGCCGCGTCCTGGAGGGGGACGGCAGACGATGGGTCGCGCCCGAGGACGAAGTCGTCCTGCTCCACGTGGAATACGCTGCCGGCGCCGGGGCCTTGGGTGATCTCGAAGATGGGCATTTGCAGTCACCTCATGCCGCAGGGCGGCTTACTTCGTGAGCTTGGGCGAGGGCTCCAAGGCCGCAGGGGACTCCAGGTCAACTCCGCCCTCGCGCAGGAATCTGGCCTTTGCGATGGCCTTCTTGGCCGCCGCGGCCTCGTTGCTGCCAATGGGGGTTTCGGGGGGCGCAGGGCCGGCGGCATCCGGCGTGGACTCGGCGGCTGGCTTGGCGCCGCACGTGCAGGGGACCACGCCCTTGCCGCGGCAGGCCCGGCACTCCGTCTCGCCCTTGCCGCTGCACTTGCGGCACGAGCGCAGATAGGAGGAAGATGACGTGGATGGGGGCAGCGAGCCCTTGCCATTGCACGTGGAGCAGATGGTTCCGGTGCTCCGGCGTCCTGTGCCGTTGCATCGCGGGCAGGTCGTGCGGGACTTGCTCGGGTCGGTCTTGCCCTGCCCCTTGCAGTCGTCGCAGCGGATGGAGCCGGATGCGTGGCAGCCGGCCTCAGAGCAGTCGGCCAGGCCCGTGTTCCCGCACTTGGGGCACACCGCGGGCGCCGTGGCGGCCGCGCCCGGCGCCGGGCCGGCCTTGTCCTGGCAGATGCGGACCACCTCGGCGAGGCGCTTGACCAGCAAGGCATCGGCCATCTTCACCACCTGTGGGCAGGCGGCCGCCTTCTTCAGCTCGGCAGCGGCGGCGGCCCAGCGGCCCGCGAGGTAGGCGTCGAGGCCCGCCTCGAGCGCGGTCAGGGCCTCGGCGGCGCGCTCCTTCTGCCTCTTACGCAGCTCCGCCAGACGGGCGGCGGCGGCGCCGTCGAGGGGGTTCGCCAGGATGGCCTTGCGGGCGGCCTCCAGCTCCGCATCGAGGTCCGCCGCGGGCGCCGTGGCCGCCCGCGCCTGGGGCGTGGGCAAAGGGAAAGTGAAAGGGAGAGTGACGGTGAACCCAAGGACGACAGCCGCTACCGAGTTCACCCTCAGTCCCCCTTTCACCTTCCCTCTCACTTTCACTTTCCCTTTCCCACTCACTTTCACACCCCCCTTCCCATCGCCCCGGCCGCGAGAAGCAGGTCCCACAGGACAAGGGCGTGGAACGCGCTCTCGCGGAGTTCCTGGGCCGCCGTGGCTGGAGCGGCCGCGACGCGGTCCTGGCGGGCCTTTGCCACGCGGGCCTTCGCCGCGTCGCTCGGCCCGCATTCCTGGATGAGCACCTCCAAGAGAGCGGCCACGGCGTCCAGGCGGACGGCGGCCTGCTGGAGCGTGGACTCGCTGGCGAGGCTGCGGGCCTTGGCCTCGGCCTCGATCATTTCGAGCGTGGGCCTGTGCGTGCCTGCGTTCGCGTGCTCGCGGGCGAGGCGGGTGAGCTGCGCGACCAGGCGGTCGAGGGAGCCGGCCACGTCGCCGGCCAGGTCGGCGGGCGCCGTGTGGTTGGCGGAGGCAGGACTGCCGGCCGGGGCGGGCGCGCGGCTCCCCCACTTGAAGTCCTTCAGGCTCTCGGCGGCCTGCGAGGCGTAGTTGGCCGCGGCAGCCAGGAGCTTGAGCCGCGTCGGCTCGGGCTCCCAGGCCGGCGGCTCGGCTGCGGGAGCCGGGTGGGGCCCGGGAGCAGGACGCATGGGCCTCGGCCGGGGCGTGGGGGCGCCCGCCGGCGCGGGGGGAATCCAGCCCGGGCTCGCCCGCCCAGGCAGCAGGCTGTGGAGCGTAGATGCCCGCTCCTCGAGACGCTGGACCGCATCGTCCCAGGCCTCGACGCAGTTCTCGACTTCCTCTCCCGTGGGTTCCCGTCGCAGCAGCAGGTTGCTGTCGTTGCTGCTGACGTAGAAGAAGCGGCTGCCGAGCTGCTCTCGCAGCGTCGTGTGCATGCACTTGGCCACCAGGTAAGCGATGACTCTGTTGTTGCGGGAGCTTCGGAGGATGCCGGCGAGTTCCTTTGGGATCTTGGGGACGTTCATCTCGCTGAGGGCGCGCAGGATGCGGCTGGCCGCCGGCGCGTCAGAGACGGCTGTCGAGGCGTCGCGGGCGCGCCGGGCCAGCTCGGCGAGGAGGATGTCGGCCGCCGCCGCCGTGTCCACCCTACGCAGGCGCTCGATGGCCCAGTAGCATCCGCCGGTGGACCGGCCTTGGAGCTTGGCCTTGAACTCGTCGAGCGACGCGGGTGCCGGCGCCGCGGCGCCCGGCGCCCCCGCTGGGGCGGGGGCCGCCGGCGCGGGAGGCAGGGCCACCTTGTCGGCCACGGCGGCCGCCCGGTCCGCCGCGCTCAGGAGCCGGCTCAACTCCGTGGAGCAGTGGTCGGACCCCTGGGCGAATTGCGCCGCGCGGTCCCACCAGGCCAGAAGCGTCATCGCCGTGTCGGCCAACAGGTCCTCCACCCGGTTCGTGGCCGAGTAGGCCTTGCGGATGTCGTCGGCCGGCACGGCGGCCCCTGCCCCTGCGCGGGGCGGGGCGGGCAGGGGCGTGGGCGTGGGGCTGGGTGTAGAGGGTGTGGCCGCGTCCCGGCGGATGGCAGCTTCCCAGGCAGCGGCCACTTGTTGCCGGGCTGTGGGGCTGGTGAGTCCACCGAACAATTCGCGAGACAGGCCGCCTATGGACCATCTGACGTTGCGCTGGAGGACGGAGCGCACGTGGCTGGCGACGGTGGCGTCGCTCGTGCTGCGGATGACCTGGCAGAGGGCCAGGCGCGCCTCGGTGCGGGCCTCGGCGGGCACGCGGCTGGCCGCGTTGTTGGATGAGAGGGCCTCCAGGGCGCGCAAGGCGGCCGCCGCGGTGGGCGAGGCGGCGGGGTTGGCGGCGCGGGCCGCCAGGTAGGTCACGGCCATCCGTGTGGACGGCATCAAGCACGAGTTTTCCACGATCACCGGCGTGGTTGAGGACGTCGCTGACTTCATCCTCAACCTGAAGCAGGTTCGCGTGAAGCCGCTCAACGTTGGGGCGGCGGACCTCGGGGTGTGCTTGGACGGCATTCTGAACGCCTTTGTCGCGCAGTGGCTGATCCACGAGCCGCAGGCGCCCGTGGCCGAGCACGTGGCAAGGCTGCGCGGGACCATCCTGAGCCTCATCCTGCGGAAGAGGGACTGACGGAGAACGACCGTGGTGGCAACAGCGACTCGTCATTTCGTCAGACTGGCCGTGCCCGCCGTAGCCCTCGTGGCGTGCGGGTGCATGAATCTGGGGCGGTTCCAGGCCGACGTGGCTCGGAGCCGCGACGCGGCGTTCGCGGCCTGGCAGCGCGCGCAGGCGGGCCAGGCGGACACGGTGCGCCCGCGAATCTCGGGCGAGCTGTCGCTCGATGCGGCGCTGTTGTTCGCCGTAGGCAACAACAAGCAGCTCCTGGCCACGCTCCAGGAGAAGGACATCGCGGCTGGCCGCCTCACCGAGGCCTGGTCGGCCATCTACCCCGTCGCCGCGCTGACCGGCACCTATCGCCGGGACGACAGCGTCTCGAGCTTCAGCGCCGGGCCGCAGACGATCAGCATCGGGAGCCTGAACAACTACACGGTCAACCTGGCGCTCAATCAGCCCGTCTTCCGCGGCGGGGCGATTCAGGCGGGCATCCGCGCCGCCCGCATCTACGGCCTGGTCGCCGACGAGCAGATTCGCCGCGCCGTCCAAGGCGTCCTCTTCCTCACCCGCCAGGCCTACTACGAGGCGATGCTGGCCACCGAGCTGGTGCGGGTGAGCGAGGGCGACCTGGCGCTGGCGGGCCGGTTCCGCGACGAGGTGGCGAAGAAGGCCAAGGCAGGGACGGCCATGGAGTTCGACGTGCTGCGCGCCCGCGTGGAGATCAGCACGGTGGAGGCCGAGCTGATCGCGCGGCAGAACGCCCTGCGCGTGGCGAAGGCCGTGCTGCTGCGGATACTGGGCGTGTCGCAGGGCAGCGACGTGCAGCTCACGGGCAAGCTCACGCACGAGCGGGTGAGCCCGGAGCTGGCCGACGCGGTGGGCCGGGCCTTCCGCCAGCGGCCCGAGCTGCTCCTGGCCGAGCTGGGCGTCCGCCTCCAGCGCGAGGGGGTCAAGGCCGCCAGCGCCGGCTGGTTCCCCATGCTCGACCTCTTCTGGAGCGGGACGTATGCGAAGCCCGATCCGCATTCGATGACGAACATCAAGTGGAACGACGCCTGGTCGGCCGGGGCCAACGCGGTGTGGACGCTGTTCGACGGCTTCCGCACGAAGGGCCGGGTGCGGCAGGAGCGGGCGAAGCTGAAAGTGCAGGAGATTGGCCTGCTCGACGCCGAGGACCAGGTGCTGCTCGAGGTGCAACAGGCCCTGCTGAGCATCGAGGACGCGGAGAAGCTCATCGCCTCGCAGTCGGCCAACATCGAGCAGGCGGGCGAGGGCCTGCGCCTGGCCGAGGTGGGCTACCGCGGCGGCGTGAACACCGAGATCGAGGTCCTCGACGCCCGCCAGGCCCTCTCGCGCACCCAGGCGATCTACTACCGCGCGCTCTACGCGCACACGATGGCCAAGCTGGCCCTCGAGCGGGCCACCGGCGCGCTGGAGCCGCCGGGGAAGAAGTGAGAGGGAAAGTGAAAGGGAAAGTGAAAGGGAAAGTGAAAGGGAAAGTGAGGGTGAGGAGTGCCATATGGGGTCAACCGTGCTCGGCGGGATCGGCTCCGGTTCTTCACTTTCACTCTCACTTTCACTTGTCCCTCGCTTGATGAAGGAGCCCTGAGATGAAGCGCGTGCTGAAGACCCTTGCGTGGCTGATCGTGCTGGGCACGGGCGGCTACTTCGCCGTCCGGGCCGGCTACAAGCGCTACCTGGAGAAGAAGGCGGCGGCGAAGGAGGCGCCCAAGGCGGTCGAGGCCCGGCGGGTCGTCGCCGTCCGCGTGGCGACGCGGGACCTGCGCCAGATGGCGTCGCTGACCGGCACGGTGAAGCCGATGGCCGAGGTGCGGCTGATGTCGAAGGTCAGCGGCCGGCTCGACGCGCTTCGCCTCGAGGACGGCACGCCCATCGAGCAGGGCACTGTGATCCCGAAGAAGGACACGCCCGTCGCCGTGATTGACCACGAGGCGTTCGCCGCCCAGGTGAAGCAGGCGGAGGCGACGGTGAGGGCGCTGGAGGCCGAGCTGGTGCGGGTGAACGCCAAGGCCCGGCCCGAGGAGCTGGCCATCGCGGAGGCCAACATCAAGGGCGCCCAAGCCGGCATCGAGGGCGCCAAGGCCGCCGTCGAGGGCGCCAGGTCCGCCGTGGCTCAGGCCCAGGCCTCGCTGAAGAACGCGGCGGCCGACGTCGAGCGGGCGCGGAACCTCTTCAAGGACAAGGTGACGACGCAGCAGCAGCTCGACGCGGCAGAGGCCCAGTTCACGATCGCGCACGAGCGGCACCTAGCGGCGCAGCAACAGGTTCGGACGACGGAGCAGCAAGTCCGGAGCGCGGAGCAGCAGCTCCGGGCCGCGCAGGAGCAGTTCGCGCTCACGGAGAAGGGCGCCCGCCAGGAGGACCGCGACGCCGTGGCCGCCAAGATCGAGCCGGCAAAGGCCGCCCTCGACCTTGCCAGGATCAGCTTCAACGAGTCCACCCTCGAGGCCCCCATCGCCGGCGTCGTGGCCCACAAACACCTCGATGAGGGGAACATGGTCTCCCCCGGCCTCGCCATCGTGACGCTGATGGACGTGGGAACGGTGAAGGTGGTCGTGGGCGTGGCCGAGCGCGACCTGGCCCTGCTGAAGGCAGGGACCACGCAGGCCACGGTGAACGCGGACGCCTATCCCGCCGAGACCTTCAAGGGCACGGTGCAGAGGATCAGCCCCGTGGTGGACGAGCGGACGCGCACGGTCGAAGTCGAGATCCACGTGCCGAACGCCGGCCGCCTCCTGAAGCCGGGCATGTTCGCCCGCGTGGAACTCGTCTTGCTCGAGAAGAAAGGCGTGCCGGTGATTCCAGAGCACGCGGTGACCTGGCTGGAGGACCGGCCGACAGTGACGCTGGTGAACGACGGGAAGGCCCGTCGGCGCGCGGTGAAGCTGGGCCTGGCGGAAGGCCCGGCCGTCGAGGTCACGGAAGGCGTCGAGCCGGGCGCCCTGGTCATCATCCGCGGCCAACAGGGGCTCAAAGAGGGCGACCCCGTGGTCGCCGTGGAAGAGGGCGCACGGAAATGAAGCTCCCCGAAATCTCCGTCCGCAACCGCGTCACCACGCTCATGGTCTTCCTGGCCATCCTGGTCATCGGCGGCTTCTGCCTCACGCAACTGCCGATCGACCTGATGCCGGAGATGGAGCTGCCGGCCATCACGATCCTGACCACCTACCCCGGCGCTGCCGCCGAGGACGTGGAGGCCAAGGTCACGAAAATCCTCGAAGACCGCATCTCCACCACCCCCGAGGTCAAGCACATCGTCTCCACGTCGAAGGAAGAGGTCTCGGTCATACGCCTCATCTTCGAATGGGGCGCGAACCTGGACGCGCGGGCGAACGACATCCGGGACCGCATCGGCTTCGCCAAGGCGGTGCTGCCCGACGACGTGGAGGACCCGCTGATCCTGAAGCTGGACATCTCGAGCTTCCCGATCATGTTCTTCGGCGTCCGAGCCGAGGAGAGCTACGGCGACCTCTTCAAGCTGATCCAGGACGAGGTGGCCGACCCGCTGAAGCGCCTGCCCGGCGTGGGCGCCGTCGTCATCCGCGGCACCACGGACCGACAGGTCAACATCGAGTTCGACCGCCAACGCCTCGCCAGCTACGGCCTCACGCCCCAGGACATCGTCCGCGTCGTCGCCCTCGAGAACCAGACCATCCCCGGCGGAAACGTCAAGCAGGGGGTCGCCGACTACCTGCTCCGCGTGCCTGGCGAGTTCAAGGACGTGGCGCCGATGAAGCGCATCGTCCTGAAGTCCAGCAACGGCTCCGTCGTGCGCCTGGGCGACGTGGCCATCGTGGAGTTCGGCCACCGCGAGGAGACCCAGAAGGTGCGGGTCAACGGCGGCAAGGGCCTCATGTTCATGGTCCAGAAGCAGTCGGGCGCCAACACCGTCAAGGTCGCCCACAGCGTCAAGGCCGCCCTCCCGGCCATCCAGAAGCGCCTGCCGGCCGACGTGAAGATCAGCCTGATGATGGACTCCTCGGAGGACATCGAGCGGTCGCTGAGCGACCTGACGAGTTCGATGTGGCAGGGCGGGGCGCTCACGATTCTGGTCGTCCTCGTGCTCCTGCGGAGCGTGGCCGGGACGTTCGTCATCGCCCTCACGATGCCCTTCTCCCTCATCCTCACCTTCATCTTGGCCTTCTTCTTCGGCTACACGATCAACATGATGACGATGTTCGGCATGATCATCGCGATCGGGATGGTGGTGGACAACGCGATCGTGATCCTGGAGAACATCGCGCGGCACCGCGAGGAGGGCGAGGGGCCGCGGGAGGCCGCCGTCTACGGCTCCTCCGAGGTCGCCATGGCCATCACCGCCTCCACCCTCACCACCCTGTGCATCTTCTTCCCCATCATCTTCGTCAAGGGCGTCACGCGCATCATCTTCATGGAGTTCGCGGCCATCGTGACCATCGTGCTCCTGGGCTCGCTGTTCTCCGCCCTCACGCTCACCCCCATGCTCTCGTCCACCCTGATGGCGCGCGAGGACCCGCGGCGGCGCAAGGGCGCCTTCTTCACCCTCTGCGAGAAGGGCTTCAGCATCGTCCAGGGCTGGTACGACGTGGCGCTCGCCTGGTCCCTCCGCCACCGCCTACTCATCATCCTGGGGGCCATCGCCATCTTCGTCGGCAGCCTCTTTCTCATGCCCCTTATCGGCTCCGAGTTCATGCCCGAGGAGGACCGGGCGCTCCTGCGCGGCACGCTCCACATGCCCGTGGGCACCCGCGTGGAGGAGACGGCCCGGGTGATGGACCTGATGGAGCAGATCATCGTGGAAGAGACCACTGAGGCCGAACGCGAGATGACCTACTGGCGCTGCGGCCAGAGCGAGGAGGGGGTCCAGAGCGTCTTCGGCGAGGAGGGCTCCCACATCGGCGAGTTCGGCGTCAAACTCGTCCCCATCACGAAACGCCGCCGTTCGGTCAAGGAGATCTCGGCTGCCGTCCGCCGCCGCGTAGACGCCATAGTCGGCACCGAGGGCATCATGAAGTACCGTCTGGAGACGGCCGACTGGATGTCGAGCCTCATCCTCGGTGGCGGCTTGCCGCTCAGCGTCGAGGTCCTGGGCGATGACGACGCGGCGACGGACGCGATGGCGGCCCAGATTCGGTCGCTGGCCACCGAGGTCCCGGGCGTGGTGGACGTGAGCGTGTCGCGGGTGAAGGGCAAGCCGGAGTTCCAGATCGAGGTGGACCGCGAGCGGGCGTCGGCCCTGGGGCTGAACGTGTACGACATTGCCGACACGGTTCGCGCCTCCTTCTACGGCCGCATCGCCAGCAAGTACCGCGTCGCGGGCGACGAATACGACGTCTTCGTGCGGCTGATGGAGAAGGACCGCGGCACGTTCGAGGACATCGCCCTGACGCCCGTGCGGCTGCCCGGCGGCGGCCTGGTGCAGGTGGGCAACCTGGCCCGCGTGCACCTCGAGCGCGGCCCGGTCGAAATCGAGCGCAAGGACCAGAGCCGCATCGTCACCATCGGCGGAAACGTCCAGAAGCGTTCCCTCGGCGAGGCCGTGGCCGAGCTGGAGGCCAAGGTCGCCAAGCTCGACGTCCCACAGGGCGTTGAGATCAAGTTCGCCGGCCAGACCGAGGAGCAGCGCGAGAGCTTCTTCTGGCTCACCCTCGCCCTCATCATCGGCATCCTCCTCGTCTACATGGTCATGGCCTCGCAGTTCGAGTCGCTCCTCGACCCCTTCGTGATCATGTTCTCGGTGCCCTTCGCCTTCACGGGCGTCATCTGGGGCATCTTCCTCGCGGGGCACAACATCAGCATCGTGGTCTTCATCGGCCTGCTGCTGCTCGTGGGCACGGTGGTGAACAACGCGATCGTGCTGGTGGACTACGCGAATCTGCTGCGCGCGCGGGGCTACGAGCTGCGGGAGGCCGTGAAGCTGGCCGGCCGCACGCGCCTGCGCCCGGTGCTCATGACGGCGGTGACCACGATCGTGGCCCTCATCCCCATGGCCTTCGGCAAGGGCCAGGGCTCCGAAATCTGGAACCCCCTCGGCATCACCGTCTTCGCCGGCCTCACCGTGTCCACCCTCATCACGCTGATCATCGTGCCCATCCTCTACACCGTCTTCGAGCGCCGCCGCCACGCCCGCACCGAGGAGGCCGCCTGATGAAACTCGTCTTCATCGCCTACGACGAGGCCCACGACCACGAAGTGATGCAGACTCTCCACGACGCCGGGGCGCGGAACTATACCCGGTGGACCGAGGTCCAGGGCAGGGGCACCTCGGGCGGCCCGCACCTGGGCACGCCCGTGTGGCCCAAGCGCAACCACGCCCTCGCCATCGCCGTCGAGGACGAGCAGGCCGCCCAGATTCTCGAGGCAATCCGCTCCCTCCGCCAGTCCCTCACCCTCAAGGGCCTCAAGGCATTCGTCCTGCCGCTGGACGAGGTGACCTGAGGCAAGATCCTTCGGCGTGACTCGTGCGCGGTTTGCGCGCATGTTGAGGGCATTGGAAGTCCAATATCCAGTACTCAACGCTCAATCCTCAATGACCAAGTGCAGAAGCAGCGGCGGCCCAGATTGCCTCACTTGGGCATTGAGTATCGAGTATTGGATACTGAGTATTGGACTGCGCGGTTATCCTTTGGTTGCGGCGAGGCGCCGCGTTAGGAGGGATGGGACCGATGGGACGGGGTGGCGCGCCCGCGTGCCGCGTCCCGTTCGTCCCATCGGTCCCATAGGTCCCATCACTCGGTGCGCTGGAGGAGGGCGATGGCCTCGGCGCGGGTGGCTGGGTTCTCGCGGAAGATGCCGCGGACGACGCTGGTGACGGTGCGCGAGCCGGGGGCCTTCACGCCCCGCATGGTCATGCACAAGTGCTCGGCCTCGACCACGATCATGACGCCCTTGGGCTTGAGGGCCTTCATCATGCTGTCGGCGATTTGCGCCGTCAGCCGCTCCTGGAGCTGCAGCCGCTGGGCGTGCGCGGCCACGCAGCGCGCGATCTTGCTCAGGCCGCAAATGCGGCCCCCATCGGGCAGGTACGCCACGTGGGCCTTCCCCAGGAACGGCAGCAGGTGGTGCTCGCACATCGAGTAGAACGGGATGTCCTTGACCAGGACGATCTCGTCGTGGACCTCGCGGTGGAGTTCGCCGAACACCTGGGCGGGGTTGGTGGCGATGCCCGCGTAGATTTCCTCGCACATGTCGGCGACGCGCTCGGGCGTGCGCCGCACGCCGGGCCGGTCGGGGTCGTCGCCGATGCCCTCGATGAGCAGCCGAACCGCCTGCTTGATCTTCTCCTTATCCATGCTGTTCCCTTGCCTGGCGGATGAGGTCCTTCATTTCTCGCACGGCGCGTTCCATGCCGATGAAGATCGCGCGGCCCACGATGCTGTGGCCGATGTAGAGGCCCGTGATCTGCGGGATGCGGGCGACTGGCTGGACGTTTCGCACGTTGAGCCCGTGGCCGGCGTGGACGCCGAGACCCACCGCGGCCGCGCAGGCGGCGCCATCGGCCAGGCGCTCGAGTTCGGATTGCTGTCCGCACTCCGCATCCCGCATTCCGCACTCCGCACTCCGGGCATACTCGCCGGTGTGGAGTTCCACGAAGTCGGCCTCCAGCTTCCTCGCCAGCTTGATCTGCGCCTCGCCGGGGTCAATGAAGAAGCTCACGCGGATGCCGGCTTCGCGGAAGCGGCCAACGGCGCGGCGGAGCGCGGCCCGGCGCCGCCGCAGGTCGAGCCCGCCCTCGGTCGTGACCTCCTCCCGCCGCTCGGGCACGAGCGTCACCAGGCCGGGCCGCACCTCGAGGGCGATGCGGACGATCTCCTCGGTGCAGGCCATCTCGAGGTTGAACTCGCCGCGGACGACCTCGCGCAGGAGCCGCACGTCGCGCTCCTGGGCGTGGCGGCGGTCCTCGCGCAGGTGCACGGTAATGCCGTCGGCCCCGCCCAGCTCGGCCAGCACGGCGGCCGCCACGGGATCGGGCTCGGCAATGCGGCGGGCCTGGCGCACCGTGGCCACGTGATCAATGTTCACGCTCAACTCGACCATCGCTGTCCCTCACTCCTTCTTCTTCGGCGGCTCGGGCGGCGGGAACTCGATCTTCACCGAGATAGGCTTGGAGTCGGGGGCCAGCCGCACCTGCGGGTCGCGCAGGTGGAACCTCACCTCGCGCGCGGTGGGCCGCAGGTTCGCCGCCTCCGTGATGTCGAGGAGCACGAACGCCGTGACGTCCTCGGCGGAGAAGTCCTTCATGCGCGAGCGCGGGCCGACGAAGGTCACAGGCCCCACCGTCCGCCGGTCCAGCTCGATGCGGATGTTCGTGGCCACCTCGGGCCGGACCAGGACGTGCACTGGCAGGCCGGGGAGAGCCTTCTCGACCCGCTGCTCGGCCACGGCGATGACGACGTCCACGGCTTGCTGCGACGGCTCGATCCGCACGCCGCGGAACGGCCCGGCGTCCACCGTCTCCACCAGGCGCACCGTGCGGCGCAGCCGCTCGCGCAGGCCGGTGACGGCCACGGGCACCGTGGCGATGGACTTCAGTTCCTTCAGGACGCTCTCCGGCCCCCGCACGGTGACTTGCTCGGGCACCACGGTGACTTGGCTCACCTCGTAGTCCTCGGCCGGCGCGCCCTCGCGGACGGCCTCGACGGGCAGGGAGCGGGAGCCGACACGGTCGAGGGTGATGGGCACGGCCCGCGGGCGCACCTCGAGCAGCTCGATCTCGCGGGCGAGCGGCACGGCGGCGCCGGCGGCGGTGAGCTGGCGTATGTTCTCGCGGCGCAGGAACACGGTGGTGACCTCGGTGCCGCGTGCGGGCGGCTGCGCGCTCTCGAGGCTCACCTCGGCCACGAGGCCCGACGCGTCCAGGTCGCGCACCGCCAGGGGTGGGCCGCTGAGCCGCACGGCGACCTCGCGCACCTCCTCCTTGAGCACGGCCACCGCGCCCGGCACCACGGTCAGGCGCACGGGCACACGCTCGACGGTCTTCTCGGCCGGCGTCGTCACCACGTCGAGCGTCACCTCGACTGTCTCGGGCACGCACTGGATGGGCACGGCCTGGTAGCCTGGGCTGACCACCTGGCGCTGGAGCGGCACGCGCCGCTGGAGGCGCTCGCGCAGCTTGTCCACCCGAATGGGCTCGGTGCGGATGGCGCTCAGGCCCTGGAGGAGGCCGGAGGCGCCCCGCACCCTGACCTTCGCCGGCTGCGCGCTCTTCCTCAGCGTGAAGCCAGACTCCGGCTCGCCCTCGGTGACGACCTCGACGTCGAGCACGACCTCCCTGACGCGGTCGAGGGTGAACGCCACGCCCTCGGGCTCCGCCCGCAGGAGGACGACGCCTGGCGGGAGGCCCTCGGCGCTCTCGGCGTCGCGGCCCGCGCGGATGTGCCGCGTCGCCAGCGGCACGCTCGCCTGCTGGAGCTTGTCCACGCTCAGCGCCATGCCCCGCACGTCCATCACCGCGAACAGCTCTGGCGCCTTCAACCCCTCCAGCTCGCGCCGCGGGCCGCGGAGGACGACGTTCACCGCCCGCACCTCCTGCGACAGCAGAGCGATGTCGGGCGGGGTGTTGAGGACCCGGACGGCGATGCCGGCGAAGCGCCGCTCGTCGATCCCAGCCGTGGCGATGTAGTACCAGGTCACAAGGGCGAGGAACAGCGCGGCCAGCTTGATGTCCCAGTGTCGGACTATCGCTCGCAGCAACCGCATCATCGAGCCCACTCCACACCGTCAACCTCCCGCAGGTTCCCAACCTGCGGGAGGTTCTGGTCTCAGGGACTCGCCGGGCCGGAGAGGCCCCGCAGAATCGTCCCCAGGTTCTCCGCGTCCAGGCCCCGCGACAGCTTGCCCTTCACGGCCAGCGAGACCGTGCCGGTCTCCTCGGACACGACGACGGCGACGGCATCGCTGTCCTCCGTGATGCCGATGGCCGCGCGGTGCCGCGTGCCCAGGCCGCTCCCCGCCTCCACGTTCTCCGTCAGCGGGAACAGGCAGCCGGCCGCGACCACGCGGTCCCCCTGGATGATCACCGCGCCGTCGTGCAGCGGCGTCGCGGGGTGGAAGATCGTCACCAGCAGCGCGCTCGTCACGTCCGCGTCCAGCCGCACGCCGCCCTCCACGTAGCCGCGCAGGCTCACGTCGCGCTCGAGGGCGATCAGCGCACCCGTCCGCTCGCGGCTCATCGCCATCACCGCCTCGACCACGTGGTCGGTCACCTCCTTCTGCGAGCGGGCGAAGAAGCCGAACAGCGGGCTCTGCCCCAGCCGCACGAGCGCCCGCCGCAGCTCGGGCTGGAAGATCACCAGCAGCGCGAAGCCGAACAGCGCCACCACCTCGCCCGCGATGCCCCCCAGCACCTTGAGGCCCAGGAACCGCGCGAGGAAGAGCACGCCGATCAGGCCGACGACGATGACCAACCCCAGGCCCTTGAGGATGCCAGCCCCCCGGCTGCCGCGCACGAACCGCAGCGCCAGGTAGTACATCAGCGCGAGCACCAGTATCTCGACGCCCGCACGCCACGTGAGATATTGCAGCGGATTCATTGGCGCGCGCCCGGCTCCCGTGACTGCCACTCCCGGCCCGATTATAGCACATCTCCCTTGCCGTTCAAGCACGTTCACGCGGCACGGATGCGGTTGCGCGCGCGCTGGAATGCGGCTATGATGGGGCGCACAAGGGCCGACCAGAAGGGGATTACGCCGTGAAACACCTCTGCGTCCCGGGCGCGCTCGCCGCGCTGTTGTGCGTCGGCGCGCCGCCGATGGCCGCCAGCCCCGAGAACATCGCTCCCAAGGCCGCGATCGCCAGCAACTCGGAGTTCAGCGGCGAATTCCTGGCCAAGTTCGTGGCCGACGGCAAGATTCCCGAGGCAGACGGGCAGCAGGACCGCTCGCAGGCCTGGGCCTGCCAGGGGCGCAAGCACGGTCGGGGCGGAGCCACGATCACCTTCACCTGGCCCGAACCCGTCCACGTCGCCGAAATCGTCTACTACGGCCGCACCGCGATGGTGCCCAACGAGAACTGGAAGGACTGGCAGCTCTTCCTCGACGGCGCCGACAAGCCCGTGCAGACCGGCCAGCTCAAGAGCGGCCACGGCCCGCAGCGCATCGCGCTCAAGGCGCCCGCCACCATTCGCTCGTTCACGCTCAAGTTCCTCTCATCGTATGGCGGCCCGAACCTTCGGCGGCGCCCTTGCGGTAGACGGTTACGGCCACAAGCTCATGGCCGCAGTAGACGGCCCAGAAGCGATAGCGGTAGTGCTGGACGTGGTACATGGTCATTCCCTCCCGCCGTTGACGGCTTCAAGCCAGTCTTGGGCGCTGCCGTGGTCTGTCACGTGGGCCGGCAGATAGACGGCGGCGGGATCGTCGGGGTGCTTGTCAACATCCTTGCCCCGGCCCCCTTGAAGCTGGACGGTGTGACAGGCTTCCCACGTGAAGCCGTACCATCGGAATGCCGCGGCGGATAGCACGGCGGCAAGCTGGGACAAGTCAACGGGATCGTCGGGCGCCTTGACGTGTACCGTGCAAGCCCACCCCGACCCGTCAGTAAAGGCGCTTCGGGCGGCGAAGCTGGCGTCAACGGCCACCCGATACCCCGCCGACTCCATTGCGTCAACCCAGCGGACCGCGGCGTATGCTTTCCATGCGATCTGGTCCGCCGTCAGATTGGCGTTGCCGCCGGCGTGTACCACGAGGGTCAAGATTCTGCCGCCCGACCCGCCCGGCGCCCGGACGGGTTGCGCCCAGCAAGGCAGACCGTCAAGGCAGCGCGCCACGTCAAGGGTTTCGCCGTCGTCTGCGGACCATCGGCGCTGCAAGCGGGTGTTCCCCACGGCGGCGAGTTCCGGCGATTGCAGAAGCCGGAGCGCAGCGGATACCCCGTCGGGCCACCCCCGGCCCGGCAGCGCCAGGGTGTCTGCCTTGCCCATGCCGCCCCAGTCTGCTTCCCGGTCAAAGGTGCGCTGGGAATGGTCATTCTCGGCCCGGTTGACTTCGGGCGGCGTGGGCGGGTGCCAGAACTCCCGCAACGTCAAGTCTTGGGCGATCCACTTGCTCATCGGAGTCCCTCCCGCTCGGTTTCGGACCAGTCTGCCGTCACTTGGGCTTGCCAGTCAAGCCCGGCTTGCTTCAACCGGGCGCAAGCCTGAATCATGCGGGTAGACACGATGCGGCGAAGCTGCCGCGCCTTGACGTGCTCCCGCGCCCGGCGGCAGTAGGACACGACTTCGGAGTCGTACTGGGACTCGTAGTCGGGATCATAGTCGGCTTCAAGCCGGCCCCCGGCGAAGCGGTCAAGGGTTGCGGCGTCAAGCTGATTGCTCCCGCAGTACTGCCGATCCGCCCCGTTGCCCCAAGTGTTGGCCGTGGCAATGACCACGGTATCCGCATGCCGGACGATCGGCCCGTTCGGCGTGGCAAGGTGTCCATTGGCAAGGGCGGCGTTGACGGCGGCAGCGGTGGACGGGTCCAGCTTGTCCACTTCGTCAAGGATGATGATCGCGCCCGAAGCATAGGCGCGGGTGAACTCCGTATCCTCATACGCTCCGGTCATAGGGTGGCGCCGCCCCGTGAAAGTGTAGGCGGGTGTCCCAAGATTGCACGGGATGAGGACCGCTTCCCGCCCCAGCGCTTGCGCGGCAAGCCCGGCACAAGTCGTCTTGCCGCAACCGGCCGGCCCGACTGCGAGAAGCTGTTGAATGCCGGCGCCAATCAAGGCTTCAAGCTGGGCTTGCAGTCGGGTGGCATGGCCGTTGCCGTTGCCGCCCGACTTGGGCTTGCGAGTCTTGGGCTTGGGTTCCGGCTTGGGTTCGGGCGCCGGTTCGGGTTCACGCTCCGGTTCGGGAGCGGGTTCGGGTTGCGGGTCGGGTTCCGGGGCGCTTTCGGGCGGGTTCGGGGCGGGTGCCGGGGCGCTTTCCCGCTCCCGACGGGGCGACTCCTCATGCCGCTTGTGGCCGAAGCGGGGTTGCAGATCATCGGGGTTGAAGTCGGGATACCAGCGCCGCACCAGATCAACGGCGGCTTGCAGCTTGCCGGCATCGGCGCGATTGCGGACCGCTTCAAGGCATGCGGTAATCAGATCGCTTGCTTCGCGGACCGTCGGCGGGGTCGGGTGTTCCCAGAACTTGCGCAAGGTGAGGCGGAAGAGCATGCCACCTTGCTTGTGAGTCAATCCATTTCCCATTGACGCTTGCTCCTTGCACTGCTATACTCCGTTCCGCAAGACGCTTCGGCGCCTTGCACTGCGCCCCACCAGTCTTGTTACCAGCAAGCTGGTGGGGTTTACGCTTCATTGGCGACTCCTTTCGTTTCACTTGCCGCGCTCCCCGACTACCATAAGTATACCATAGGTTTACCAGATGTCAAGCGGGAAGCGCGGATTTTTTTGCGCTTGCTCCATTCAAGGGCGCCCCGAACCCCGCGCGAACGAGCGCCGAACCCCGCCCGAACCGGCCCGCAAGCTGGTCTGAAACCCGCCCGAAACCCGACCGAAAGCCGCCCCGGACCGACCCCAGCAAGCCCAGCTTGCCGTCGCCCGGCCCGCAGTCGGGTTGCCGCGCCGCCTGATCCGCGCGGCGCTCCTCTTGCACAACGCCCCCGCCCCATTCCGGAAAAAACCCCTTACGCGCGCTGACTTGGCGTAGGTTGCTGCGCGGGTCCGCGAAAAAACCTTCGGTATAGCGAACCGCTTGCCCATGTGGCCGCAGGCGGCCGGGGAGTCCCACCCCGCCAGGAATCTTGCCCGACCCCCCGGCCCTTCACCGGACGCGGTGCAGGGGGCTATCTCGCCTCCCCGGTCTGGCGATGCCGAGCGTCGGGGTGGGCCGGCAGCGTGCTTGGGACTCCACTGGCAAGGGGTTGCCCACGGCCCGCACGGATTTGCCCCCGCAACGGGCGCGCGCCGCTCGGAGTATCCCGACTTATCTCAGCTCTGCCGCTATGGAGGGCAAGGGCATCATGGCCGAGAGGGTGTGGCCGAATGTCACCGGGGGATGTTGCATCAGGGGAAATCCGTCAGCTGCCGAGATGTACGCGTGCAGTGGCGGACCAAGCCTAAGCAGAGCGGGTGGCGCGCGGACCCGTCCTCAGGTGCGAGCGCCCCTATCTCAGCAGACCCGTCCACGCCGTCCCATCAGGAGCATCCGGGGATTGGCGGCTGTGCCCCAGCGCGGCTGGGGGAAAGCACGGCGGGGTGCTCCGCACACCGGGGCGGGCCGACCTGCGGCACGTGATCAGCAATCCGGAAACCCTTGGGAACAGTGAAGTGCAAAGGTGTCAGTTCGATGCCCCAGGTGTCGGCTACACGGAGCGTGTCCACCTTATGCTGCTCTGCCAGGTAGCCGGTGACATACCACCTGCCTTTGTCGTGGATGAGCCCGTAGGGATCAAGAAATGACCACGTCAGACTGACTGTGCCGCGATCCTCGTCCGGCACGCCGGTGATGGCGACTCGGCGTCGCTCAAGAATGCTAATGAGCAGTTGGCTCGTCGCGTGCGGTGGGATTCCCGATCGGCCGTCGGTCACGTGGACATGCGTCCTCAAGAGATGGGCCTGTACCCTGACTTCAGGGGGAAGACCCGCAAGCAGTTTCTCCGTCGCGGCGACCAGGTTCCTATCCTTCATGACAACGAGAGATGGGAATGCCATCTGCAGGAGCAGCGTGGCGGATTCGTCGAGAGTCAGGCTCAATGGGGGCATGAGAAACCCATCTGCTAGCCGGTACCCATTCCGCGTCTGGAGCACCGGGATGCCGGAGCTGCGCAGGAGGGCGATGTCGTTGTACACGCGTGTCCTGGACACCCCGAACCAGCTCGCCAGCGTCGGGGCGTTCCAGTTGCTCCCAGAGCGGAACAGCGTCAGCATCTCCAGCAGGCGCGAGAGGCGCGAGCGCGGCTGTCCGTTGCCGTCCCAGTCGCTGCGCGACTGTTGCGGCGTCGGCACGTCGCGCTGTTCCATTCTGGCGAACTGGAACAGCTCCTGGTTCCACATAGCAGGAGATCCCTTCTGTAGAGTAGGACCGCCGAACGACGCCAGATGTCACGTCTGCGGGCACAGATTCCCCATGGCCTGCGTCTGCCGAGGTGAAGGCGTGGCCTCCTGTCGGGGAACGGGAAAGGCCCCTTGAATTCCCTGAGCACTGCGGTATGATGCCATCATGTTCACGTTCCGATGGCCGTGACGGATTCGGTGGCCAGTACGTCCTACCTATAGAGGTATCCATGGCTGCCACCGATGCCGAGCTGGTCGCCAAGGCGAAGGAAGGAGCCCGAGACGCTTTCGGGGAATTGGTGTTGCGTCACGAGCGCCCGATGCTGGCGGTTGCGCGCGCCTACTTCGCCTCCGAAGCAGATGCTCAGGATGCGGTGCAGGATGCGTTTGTCAAGGCGTATCGCGCCCTCGGGAAACTGCAGGATGGCCAGAGCTTTGCCGCGTGGCTCACGACGATCACGGTGCGGGAGTGCCTCAACGTCTTGCGCAACCGGACCGACAAGGTCTCCCTGGAGGCGTTCTCAAGCACCGCGTGCCTGAAACCGCGGCTCGGTCAGCAGCAGTTGACCCCCGCAGCGCTGGCGAGCAGGAATGAGGAATCGGAAGCCGTGATGATCGCCGTCGGACTTCTCCATGAGAGCCTGCGGGTCGTCCTCATGCTCCGCTACGTTGAGCGCCTGCCCTACGACGCCATCGCGGACTACCTGGGTGTGCCGCCATCCACGGTGCGGGGCCGGCTGGAACGAGCCAAGCAAGCGCTTCGCAAGGCATTGGACGAGCGATATGGAGTCACGCCATGCACTCCGAGGAGGAAACCGTGAGAGGACCACCCCGTCCGGAGGAGCCATCGGGAGGAGCGGGGGACAACTTGGCCGGGTGCCCGGCCTGTAGCTTCACTCTAACGCAGGAGGGTGGGACTATGGATTGTCTCGAGGTCGCCCAGCTTCTCAGTGAGGGCCCTCTGCACCACTGGGACGCCGAGCGTCGTGCTGCCATCGCGAGGCACTTGCAGGACTGCGAGCGCTGTCGCGGGCGGTGGAAGCAGGAGAAAGACACGCAATGGTTCTGCGGGGTGTTCTCCTCGCTGCGTGCGCGTGGAAGCGTCCGAGAGGCCGTCATGGCCCGGCTGGATGAAACGGTAGCTGGAAGGTGATTCTTCTCGACGCTCAGGAGAAGAGCAGGCGGCTTGATTTGGCCCGGCGGGGCACGGCGGGGAGGCATGGCCGGCCAGATGGTCGCCGCGCGGCATGCCGGGGGCGCCGCACCAGCAAGCCACTCGGCCCCTGGGAAAGTGGAGGTGAGGGTGAGATCTGTCCAGGCTTGGCTCCTCCGCCTGATGGCGGATGGGGCATCATCTCACGTCAACCAGGATTGGGAGAGAGCATGAACGAACTTCTTCTCCATCGGGACAAGATCAGTGAGCTGGCCGAGAGGCCCGTTTCGTATCCCAGCCGGCGCTTCGCCGGGGCAGGGATTGTCACGTGCGCGGGCGGGAGGCCCTACTTCGATTGCGCCTGGGTCCTCGTGAACCTGCTGCGGCGTCTGGGTTGCCGGCTGCCCATCGAGGTCTGGTACCGCGGCAGGAAGGAGATGAGCCGGCACATGAAGCGGCTCCTGGAGGCCATCCAGGGGATCCGTTGCGTGGATGCCACGGCCCGAAAGGGGGGAGAGCGTCTGCGCG
Organism: Planctomycetota bacterium; assembly: GCA_041320515.1. Lineage (GTDB taxonomy): Bacteria > Planctomycetota > PUPC01 > DSUN01 > DSUN01 > DSUN01. The sequence goes on from JBGLNR010000001.1 coordinate 438,857, forward strand.
GGTGGGAGATCAAGCCGTTCGCTATCGCGCACTCGCGGTTCGAAGAGGTCCTGTTCATCGATTGCGACAACGTGCCCACGAGGGATCCGTCGTTCCTGTTCGACCTCCCACAGTACCGGCGGACAGGGGCGCTCTTCTGGCCCGATCGCTGGATGTCTGAACAGGACGAGGATCGCTTCCGCACCATTCGTCCCGAGGCATGGGAGGCGTGCGGGCTCGCCCCCCGGGATGAGCCGGAATTCGAGTCGGGCCAGATGGTGATCCACAAGCGTCGGAGTTGGAAGGCCCTGAACCTCACGCTCTACCTCAATCGGCACTCGGACTTCTTCTACCGGTACCTTCTGGGGGACAAGGACACATTCCACCTGGCTTGGCGACGCCTCGGCCAGGAGTACGCCATGCCGACACACCGCCCCGCCCAGGACTGGCACGACGCGCCGGTGCTGTACCAGCACGACTTCGATGGCCAGGTACTCTTCCAGCACAGGAACCAGGACAAGTGGGACTACGACGGGCGGAACGTGCCTCTCCCCGGTTTCCAGCACGAGGACGTGTGCCTCGAGTTCCTGACGCAGCTCCGGTCGCGTTGGGACGGGGTGGTCAGGAGCTTCCCTGAGGACTACACTGCGGCAGAGATCAAAGCGCACGAGTCGGTCACGCGGGCGCAGCTCTTCCGCTACGCCCACGATGGCGTGGCGTCGCGCTTGATCGAGCTGATGCCCGACTTCACGGTGGGCCTCGGGCGCGGCGCGTGGGAGACGGCCTGGGAGATCGAAGATGAGCAGGACTGCGTGAGCCTGGCGCTGCGGAACCACGCGCGGAAGATGTGCGTGCTCTCGCAGACGGGAGACCAGAGATGGTCGGGCTCCTGCCTTCACTTCGAGCGCGGCCCCGTCAAGCTGGAACCCATGCAGCGGCTGCCCAACAGGGATCGGCACACTGCAAAGTTCCTGAAGTCGCTGCTGAACCGGTTGCCGCGAGACGGCGATGCGCTGGTGGACCAGATCCGGGGAACACGGTCTTTCCTGTACCACCGCATCGGGTATGACGTCCGCCCCCTCGAGCTGATGGAAGGGCACACGATCGGCCACGGCGCCGCGGGGTGCGAGCGATGGTGGTTCGTGGACCCATCGTCAGGCGACCCTCGGTTGCTGCTTCTGGGGGACCACGGGCTCACGTGCCGCCTGTCTCCTGCGCCGTGGGGGGTGTGGACGGGGCAGTGGGAGGTCTTCGAGCAGATGCCCGTCGCGCTGGTCCCTGCCCCCCACGCGGCGTCGGGTTCCGGCCCGAGCTACTACGACGGCACGAGTTCCCCCTGAGGCACCGTGAGGGTTCAGGTGCTCCGAGCGGGCCGGAGGTGCCCGGCCGTGTGGTACATCGCGGGTCTTCGCGGGTGAAGGCGTCATGGACCTGAACAGGCTCGTCCTCGCCGTCATGACTGTTGACCGGCAGCCGGCCTACGTTCACCAGACCCTGGCAAGTCTCTTTGCTGCTGACCCGCGGGTGCATGAGCTTTCCGGCGTGCACTTGGTGATCGGCACGAACCGCGCGGAGTACCTGGGGAATCTGCGCCATCATGCTGCTCTTCGCTTCCACCCCTTGACCGATGCGGAGTGGGAGAGGATCAAGGACTGGATCGTGCACCGCAGGTTCTCCCACAACTACGTGCGGTGCCTGGGCCTCCCGGTCCCCGACGGCGGGGGCCTCTGCGTCTGCGAGGACGATGTCGTATTCCGCGACCACTTCCTCGATGGTCTCCTATCGACCGTCAACGAGATGGAGCAGGAGGGCGGCCTGAGAGACTACTGCCTGGCCCTGTTTTCAGAGGGCGACTTCGAGACGGACCCGAGCTTCTACCGGGGCAGGCACTATTGCAGCTACGGGTGGAGCTACCATGGCACACAAGGCATGTACTACCCCAAGCACGTGGCCCAGGAGATGCGCGGCTACATTCAGTTGCGCGGCGTCGAGAACTACACGAAACCCGGAGACCTGCTCATCAGCGACCTCTACGGCGACCGAATGTACGCGTGCCCCCGCGCTCTGGTGGATCACGTCGGGGCCGTCTCCACGGGCTTGGGAGGCTGCGGCCGAAGCCCGAGTTTCTCACGCCCCCTCAGGCCGATCCCTCGCGAGTTGTGGGGACGCCACGACGCCGTGCCCGAGGGCGAGCCGGCGCAGGCGATCATGCCTGCCAGCAGCCAGGTACTGGTCCCCCGGGTGTTCCATCAGATCTGGGTAGGGGCGGCCCCTGTTCCCGACGCGGCAAGGAAGTACGGGGAGTCGTGGCTCGCCCACCACCCCGGTTGGGAACTCAAGCTGTGGACGGACCAGGATGTACCGCAGGACCTGGTGACCGCGGAGATCTACCGGCAGATTGCTGAGCCTGTGCATAGGGCCGACCTCCTTCGGCACGAGCTTCTGTTCAGGTTCGGCGGCGTCTACGTGGACGTGGACTTCGAGTGTCTCAGGAGCATCGAACCGCTGATTCGCGGCGCCACGTACTTCTATGGGCATGAGCTACCGGACAGGCCCAACATCGCACTGCTCGGCAGCGTGCCCGGTCACGAGTTCGCGCGCTGGTGCCTGCAATGCCTCGCGGAGACTTGGCCGTGGGCGGGAACCGACATCATCGAGGAGACTGGCCCCCTCTTCTTTGGTCGCGCAATCCAGAAGTACCTGGGGCACCACACCATTGCACCGCACATGGACCCTCGCACGGGTGACCTTGCTGGTCACTGGCGGCACGCGGAGGGCAAGGACCCGCTCCTGGCCTTCCTCCCTTGGGTTTTCTACCCCTATTGGTGCGACTCCAAGTGGCAGCCTGAGAAGTGCCCCAATGCGTATGCAGTCCACCACTGGCAGAAGAACTGGTAGAGTGTTCTCCCAAGAGCGAGTAGGGTGTTTTCCCGGTGGCTGGTAGGGTGTTTCCCCGGCAGGACGTGCCCGGCCATGGACCGCGAGACAGTTGTTGACTACTTCCGTGCAGGGACGGACGACACGGTCTGGGTCATCCCGGAACTTGTGCAGCAGGATATGTACCGCATCGAGCAACTGGCGGCGGAGGTCCGTCAGTGCAAGGGCGTGGTTCTCGATTGTGGCGCGCACATAGGGGTCTTCGCGTGCCTGCTAGCCAAGCATGGCGTCGCAAACCCGATCCATGCCTTCGAGCCGGAACCATCAAACTACCGCTACCTGGTGATGAACGCCCAGCGCTACAGCAACATCATGCCCATCAACAAGGCGGTTGGGACAGGAGATTGCGTCATGGAGCTGCACGACGGTGGCGACACTGGCCGCTGGTCGTTCTGCCCTAAGGATGGCGGCTCGTCGTCTTCGTGCCGAGTTGAGGTGATTGATCTAGGGAACTACATCCGAAGCATGCGGGAAGTGGCGTTGCTCAAGATGGACATGGAGGGCTACGAGGCGGATGTGCTCAACGGGATGCCGGACGACGCTCTGAGGAGAGTGCGCCTATTGGTGACGGAGGAACACCACAGACCGATTGACACCGAGCGCCTAAGGGCGCTGGGCTTCTCCCTCTGGTATCGGCCCAGAGGCTGCCCCAGGCACGCAGTGTACCGCCTCGCCGCGCAACCTGGCTGACGCGCGGCTCTCGCTGGGTGCCCCTCTCTCGCGCCTCCCCAAGAGTGGTCACCGAGCCTGACGTAGCTTGATGTTTCGGAGACGGGCCTCCCGTCCCGCTGCACTGCCCAGGCCAAATGGCTTCAGTGCCTGCCATCTCGTGGGCAGCGAGAACCGGTGTTGGGCGACCGGGAGATTGATCACCGGCTGCCCATCAAGCGTGACCTCGACCCGATCGGTCGTTACACGCAAGTAGACGCGACACCAACGTTGCAGTTGGAAGTGGAACTTCGCTGCACTGGCGTTCTCACTCGGCGGCTCCACGTTGTCAACGTCCGCCAGGGCTACAAACGCGCCCTCCTCCCATCCGCCCACAACCAACATGCAGTGGGACTCGCCCACGGGGAAGACGACCTCACAACACGGCGCATCATAGAGGCGCAAGGCCTCCATGCAGACCTCGTAACCCTCGGTTGGGAAGGCTCCCTGCCACGCCACCCCCGTGTCAGGCTGGCCGCCCTCGAGGAGCAGGCAGTCTCCATCCACGCGCACAGGACCGTGCTTCGAGAACACGTCCGTAGTAGCCACTTGCCAGCCATCCAGGGAGTCCGCCCGCAGGAGGGAACGCCACCCGTCAGCCCCGGGAGCGCGCAGAGGGTCCCAGACCTCGGTTGGCTGGACGCGGGAAGGGCGGCGCGCCAGGACGACCACAACGGCGGCGAGCAGGCAGACTCCAATGGCGAGCGCCACACGTGTCGCCGTCGTCCTGCGTGAGCCTACTCGTGCCTCTGCTCTGTGGTGGCCATCGCCGCTTGGGACTGCCGCCGTGCCGAGGGTCGAGCGCGCGGCCCGCAACTCCGCGAGCAGGTCGCGGGCATTCTGGAAGCGGTCGGCGGGATTCTTGGCCAGCAGCCGGTGGATGATGTGGCAGACCGCGCGCGGCGTATCCGGCGCCAGCCGCTCAAGACGTGGAGGGTCCTCCCGCACGTGTCTGAGCGCGAGTTCAAGGAAAGCGTTGCCCTCAAACGGTGGTCGGCCCGCGAGCAGGTGGTAGAACGTGGCCCCCAGCGAGTACAGATCCGAGCGTGCGTCGAGGGACTCGCCGCGCGCCGCCTCCGGCGGGAGGTAGAGCGGGGTCCCCATGGTGTGGCCTGTCTCGGTGAGGCTCAAGTCAGTGGCCGGCCTCTTCGCCAGGCCGAAATCAGCGACCTTCGCCTGCCCCTTCCTGGAGAGGAGGATATTCGAGGGCTTGATGTCCCGGTGCAGAACGCCGGCGTCGTGGGCCTCGGCTAGTGCCGCGGTCACCTGCTCCATGACCCCAAGGGCTCGCCCTATCGGCAGGCGGCCCTCCTGCTTGACTAGCTCCTCCAGGCTTGGCCCCTCGACGTACTCCATCGCGATGTAGTGCGTCTCGCCATCCAGGCCGACATCGTAGACATCCACGATACCCGGGTGGTTCACAGCCGCTGCGGCCCGGGCCTCCCGCACGAATCGGTCATGGAACGTCCCATCCCGAGCCAGCCCGGCCGAGAGCACTTTGAGCGCGACGATGCGGTCCACGCTCACCTGCCGGGCCTTGTATACCACCCCCATGCCGCCTCTGCCCAGCACTCCGAGAATCTCGTACCCAGCGATCTTGTCCGTGCCACCGGGCCGCGCCTGCACCTCCGTGGTTCCTGGCGGCGCTTCGCCCTGCAATCTGGCCATGACGCCGCCGTGGACCCCTGGGCCGCCTGCCTCGGGCTCCGCGGCCACATGCAGTTGCAGGGACACTGTGTCCGAACCCCAGCGTTCCCTGCACGCCTCGCATTCCGCCGTGTGGGCGGCGGCGGCGGCGCGCTGGTCCGCTGTGAGCTTGGCTGGAACATGCGTGGACAGCAGGCTCTCAAGCTCGGCGCAGCTAATCGGGGAACCTGCGGAAGACGGCATCCCTGCACCCTCGCACCCCAGAGCCGACGCGCCGTGCCCTCCATGCGGGCCATCCGGCAAGCGACCGGCTTGCGTGCTGAATATACAGGGCCGTTCGGGGGAGATCAAGCCGCGCCCCTGGCCGAAGTAGGGACTGACGGCGGGGGGGGCAATGTCCAGGGCAAGGGGGGTAGGGGGGATTGGGTCAACTCCGGAGTCAACCTTGACAAGACGCACCGGGCCTACTGGCGGCAGGAGGTGGCGGACTTCCTGCTGGCCAGGCCCTCGTCAATCTCGACCACGATCGTGGAGCGCGCTGCCGCTCCAGTGGAGTTTTTCGCGCAGGGTATCATAGTAGGTCCGAAGCCCGAGATCAATCAACTGAAAGTCGCTCGCCGCACGGCGAACGACCACGCGGTCCCCCCGGGCCACCTGCTGGTAGACCTGGCCGTCCACGGTCAGGCCCACGTCTGATGGCGTCGGCCCCACGCACAGCTCGATGCAGCACTCGGCCGGCACTACCAGGGGCCGGTTGGTGAGCGTGTGCGGGCAGATGGGCGTCACCACGAAAGCGTTCACCCGCGGCTCGATCACCGGCCCGCCGGCCGACAGCGAGTGCGCCGTCGAGCCCGTGGGGGTCGAGACAATCACGCCATCCCCATTGTAAGTAGTCGCCCGCACCCCGTCAACCACCAAACCAATGGCGACCAGGCGCGACAGGGCGCCGCGCGAGAGCACCACGTCGTTGAGGGCCGCGTGCTCCACCAGCGTCTGCCCGTCCCGGCACAGGGCGCAGGCCAGGCGCATCCGCGACGACAGGCGGTAGCGGCCCCCCAGGATGTCCTCGAAGCGCTCCCGGAGCTGCTCGGGCGACACCTCGGCCAGGAAGCCGAACTTCCCCAGGTTCACCCCGATGGCTGGGATCTGGTTGCGGCCCAGGCGCCGGGCGACCGACAGGATGGCGCCATCGCCGCCCAGGATCACAGCCAGGTCGGCCTCCACGTGCTCCAGCTCGCGGTCCAGCGCCAGGTCGAGCGCCACCACTTCGGCGCGCTCGCGCAGCCACGGCAACAACTCCGCCACTGCGGCCGCGACCGCCGGCTTGCCTGCGTTTCCCGACAGGATGACTCGCTTCATCCGCGCACCCCTCCTGGCGGAGCCAAGCGGCCCTGCCGAGCCTCCCGCAGGTTGGGAACCTGCGGGAGGTCCCCGCGCACCAGTTCGGCCACGTGGCCGGCGATGCCGGCGGCGCTGAGGCCAAGGCCCGCCAGGAGCGCATCCCGCAGCCCGTGCTCCACGAACCGGTCGGGAATGCCCATCAGCTCCACACGGCAGCGCACCGGGCCGTGGGCCGCCAGGGCCTCGAGCACGGCCGAGCCGAACCCGCCCGCCACGGCGTGCTCCTCCAGCGTCACGAGAACCGGCACGCGCGAGGCCAGCGAGGCCAGGAGCGCCGCATCCACGGGCTTGGCGAACCGCGCGTTGACGACGGCCACCTCGATGCCCTTGCGAGCCAGAAGGCCCGCCGCCTCCCAGGCGGGGGCGACCATGGACCCGTAGGCGACGAGGGCGGCGGCGGTTCCCTCCCGCAACAGTTCGGCCTGCCCCATCTCTATCGGCGCCCCCTCCGGCCACGGGAGGGCTGGCACGGGGGCCTTCGGGAACCTGATGGCCCACACGCGGTCGCCGCCCTGAGGGGGGAGAACGGCGGCCCGCAGCATGGCCTCCAGCTCCGCGCCGTCCTTGGGCGCGGCCAGCACGAGGCCGGGCAGGTGCCGCAGGAAGGCGATGTCGAACACCCCGTGGTGCGTCGGCCCATCGGCGCCGACCAACCCCGCGCGGTCCATGCACAACACCGCGCCAACCCGCTGGAGGCACAGGTCGTGGAACACCTGGTCGTACGAGCGCTGGAGGAAGGTGGAGTAGATGGCCAGCACGGGCTTGTGGCCCGCGATGGCCAGGCCGCCGGCGAACGCCACGGCGTGCGACTCGCAGATGCCAACGTCGAGGAACCGCTGCGGCCAGCGCCGCGCGAACTCGCCCAGCCCAGTCCCCCCCTCCATCGCCGCGGTGATCGCCACGATGTCCTCCCGCTCCTCGCCCAGGCGGCACAGGGCGTCGGAGAAGGCCGACGTGTAGCTCTGGCCCTTCGTCCCGCCATTGGCCGGCTCGGCCTCACAGGCGGGCGGCGGGGCCGGCGCGGAACTGTGGTAGCGGCTCGGGTCGCTCGTCGCCGCGGCGTTGCCGCGCCCCTTCTGCGTCAGCACGTGCAGCAGGATCGGCCCGGAGAGCGGCCGCAGCGCGTCGAGCATCGCCACGAGGTCGTCGAGCCGGTGCCCATCCACGGGGCCGAACATGCGGAAGCCGATCTGGTCGAAGAGCGTCTCGGACCCGACGGCGACCTTGATGCTCTCCTTGAGCTGTCCCAGGGCCGCCTCGGCGTGGCCGCCGATGCCGGGCAGGCTGCGGATGAAGCGGCGCAGCTCCCACTTCGCCTTGTTGTAGAACCGCGCCGAGCGGAAGCGGTCCAGATACTGCCCGATGGCGCCCACGGTCCGGCCGATCGACATCCGGTTGTCGTTGAGCACGACCAGGATGTCCTTGCGGAGGGCGCCGGCGTGGTTGAGGGCCTCGAGGGCCACGCCATTCGTCAGCGTCCCGTCGCCCACCACGGCCACGACGCGGCGCTCGCGCCCGGCCAGCGCGTCCGCGCACACGAGGCCCAGGGCCGACGAGAGGGCCGTGCCCGCGTGCCCCGTGGTCACGAGGTCGTAAGGGCTCTCGGCACGGTTCGGGAAGCCGCTCAGGCCCCCCTGCTGGCGCAGCGTGTGGAAGCGCGCGCGGCGCCCGGTGAGCAGCTTGTGCGCATAGGTCTGGTGCCCAACGTCCCACAGCAGCGCGTCCTGGCTGAAGTCGAAGCAGCGGTGGAGCGCCACCGTCAGCTCCACGGCCCCGAGGTTCGACGCCAGGTGTCCCCCGTTGGCGGCGACCACGCGGCAGATCTCCTCGCGCAGCTCGGCCACCAACTGCGGGAGCTGTTCGGCGCTCAGCCGCCGCACGTCCGCCGGGCCGTTGATCCCATCCAGAATGGCAGGCACGCCTCATCTACTCCAAACCGCACACCCTCGGGGGCGGCATGCCTCGGCACCCGTGGCCGGTGCAACGCCCGCAAGCGGCCCGCTACAGGGCCAGGGCATCGAGGAGTTGTCGCTCGGTCATTGGCTCCATCGTGCGCGCCCGTAGCATGCGCACGAGCATGTCCGCGATCTTCTCGCTGACCTGTGACATGGCGATTGCGTCCGGCCCCCCGGAGAGCCATATGGCGAACCTGTTGTCCCCCACCATCAGGGGGCCTGAGACGGGCACTCGCACCGGGGTGAGCCTGAAGCGATGCCCGCTTTGGGCCTCGATGGCCTTGTAGCGTTGGACATGCTCCCGCACCGTGTCCAGGTACTGCGGGTAGTGCGGGGCATTGTGAAGTGCCAGCTCCGCAAGCTCCCGCCTCGTGGCATCAACTGAGAACAGGCAGACGAACTCCTTGTCATGATTGCGGTAGTTGCGCTCCACCCACTCGCGCAAGGCCTTCGCGAAGCCCTCTTCGCACGCCAGCTTCTCCGCACCGGCAGCAAGGTAGCCCCGGGCGCCGAGAATCAGAGAGGGTGTGCTCTGGTACAGGTAGATCCTGCGCTGCGAGTGCCGGGCGATGGACGTGCCCAGCTCGTACATCTCCTCGCGGGACTGGGTGGCGACGGGCTCCCTGTAAAGCTTGGCGATCTCCGTCGAGACAGCAGCCCGAAGCGCCTCACGCAGATCGGCAACTCCACGGAACACACGGTAGGTCAAGCGCACCGCGAGACCCGTAGCGTCGGTGCCGGTCAGTTGGTTCAGGAACTGCTGCAGTGCCTGGTCCCGCTCCTCGTTCTCCGCCAGGGTCTTGACCAGGACAAGGATAGGTTTGCCTCTCCTCAACGCCTCGTGGTACTCCGCCATGACAGCGGGACGCAGCGATGTCCAGAGGATCAAGACGAAGATGTCGCAGTCCTGAACACCATCGGTGTATGCCTGTGCTGGCGCCTCGCTCATCGAGGGGAACAGCTCGAAGAGGACAGGAGCGGCGTTCATCGCAAGCAGCGTCTCCTTGGCGACCTCCCTCTCGCACTCCAGCTCCCTCATCGCGGAGCTGATGAAGACGCTGATCTTCCTCGTCACGTGCGGACTCCTGTGCGCGCTACGGCCACGCTCCGCCTAGAACGCCCGATTCACCATGAAATCGGCCCAGAGCTGCAACAGGGCCTTGTGGCGCGAGTCCGGGACCGACCCCAAGTGCCGCACGCCCCTCTCGATGTGCGACACGGCAAGGGCCCTGGTCCGTTCGACCCCGCCAAGACTCACCAGGAGTTCGCTGACCCTGCGAATCTCCTCCTCGGATGCACTCCTGTTCCCGAGCACGGAGAGGATCGCGCGCCGCTCGGACTCGCTGGCGTTCTGCATGGCCTCAAAGACAATCACCGTCTTCTTCCCCTCGCGGATATCCGAGCCCACCGGCTTCCCCAAAGTCCTCTCGTCGCCCAGGATGCCAAGGATGTCGTCCTGCAACTGGAACGCGGTGCCACACTCCTTGGCGAAGCCGCTCACCCCAGCGATCTGCTCATCGTGGAAGTCAGCCGAGTTCTTCCCAATCGCGGCTCCGGCGAGGCCGGCGAACTCGTACAGCACCCCGGTCTTCAGCCAGAGCATGTTCACGATGCCCGCCTCGTCAATCCCGGGGATCTCCTCTAGCCGCTTCAGGCCGAACTGGACATCGCGCACCTCGCCGAAGATCAGGTTCGCCAGAACGTGCGTCTGCAAGCGCCGGACGAGTCGGACGACCAGCGCGGGCGCCACCCCCGGCTGCGAAGCACAATCCAGGAAACTCGCAACCGACCACCCGTGCAGCATGTCGCCCGCCAGCAGCGCGATGTCGCGGCCGTACTCCTCAGCGGCCCGTTCGCTCAGCCCCAGCGTTTCCCTGGACTTCGCGGCCATCGCTGCATGCACGGTCGGCTCTCCGCGCCGCAGGCTGTCGTTGTCGATCATGTCGTCGTGAACGAGGGTCCACGTGTGGAACAGCTCCACACCTGCCGCCGCAGGCAACGCCAGCCGCTCCCGCTCCTCCCCGCCCAGGCTGCCGGCGGCCAGCATCAGCACGGCCGGACGCAAGCGTTTCGCCGGCCGCTCCAGGTACGCAACAACGCCCTCCTTCAGGTCCTCCGGACCGACCAGCCCCCGCACATCGCTCTCGCGGATGTAGGCCGTGACCCGCTGCTGCGTCTGCTCCAGGTACGCCAGGAAGTCCACCGTCTCCAACCGCTTGTCCCCTTCGCTCTGCTCCCGAGTGGGTTGCTCTGTCGGGCCGCGGCTCCCGATCTGTCGGCTATGCGGCCTGATGGCGGTCGCGCCCATTGCGCGCGCCTCTCTCTAGAGCATATCGTACACCCCGAGCGCCGTCAACAACACATAGCCGAGCGGGGCCAGGCGTTAGCCCCTGCCCCCGCCGGCCTCGGCTCCACTGTTCTCTTCGCGCCGGAGCGGCTCCGTCGCAAGCGCCCCACCCTCGCCCTTGGTCAGCACCTCGATCCGCTTCTCCGCGGCCGCGAGGATCGCCGTGCACTCCTTGTGGGCGGCGACGCCGCGCTCGTAGCGCTCCAGGGCCTCCTCCAGCGTGAGCGTGCCGCTCTCGAGTTCCTCGACGATCTGCTCGAGGGTCTCAAGGTCCTTCTCAAACGTCGGCCGTTTGCCCATCGGCTCTCTCCACTTGCGATACCAGCCGCCCCGCGTGGAGCAGCGTCTCCACCCGCTGGCCCGCCCGCACTCGCCGGGCGTCCCGAATAACCACTCCGGTCTCAATGGCGCGCGTGATCGAGTAGCCGCGTGCGAGGACGCGGAGAGGCCCCAGCGCCTCGAGGCGGCCCGCCGCAGTGGCGAGCCGTTCGCGGCAGGACTCGATGCGCCGCCGCACTGCGAGCGCTGCGGCGCCGCCCAGGTCGTCGAGCCGCTGCTCGTGCCGCCGCACCATCTCGATGGGCGCGCGGAAGCCGTAGCTGCCGCGCAGCCGCGCCAGGGCCGCCCGCGCGAGGTCCACCTGGCCCCGCAACGCCGTGGCGAGGCGGCCCCGCAATCCCCCCAGCCGGTCGAGCAGCTCGCTCAGCTCGGGCAGGACGATTTCCGCCGCCTCGGTCGGCGTGAGCGCCCGCCGGTCCGCGACCAAGTCCGCAATCGTCACGTCAATCTCGTGCCCCACGGCCGAGATGATGGGGATGTGCGAGGCGTGGATGGCGCGCGCCACCACCTCCTCGTTGAAGGCCCACAGGTCCTCCAGGCTCCCGCCGCCGCGGCCCACGATCAGCACGTCGGCCCCGCCCCACTCGTTGAACTCGGCGATGGCCTGGGCGATCTCCTCCGCCGCCCCCTCGCCCTGCACGCGCACGGGCCGCAGCACGACGTGCGCCGGCGGGAACCGCCGGGCGAGCACCGTGAGGATGTCCTGGATCGCCGCGCCCGTGGGCGATGTGACGATGCCCACGCAGGCAGGCAGGAGGGGCAGCCGCTTCTTCGCCTCGGGGCGGAACAGCCCCTCCTTCTCCAGCTTGTCCTTCAGTTGCAGGAACGCGAGCTGAAGGGCGCCCATGCCCTTCGGCTTGATGGACGAGATGATGATCTGGTAGCTGCCGCGCGGCTCGTAGACGGTGAGGGCGCCGGTGACGATCACCGCCATGCCGTCCTCGAGGTCGAACCGCAGCCGGCTGGCCGAGCTGCGCCACAGGACGGCGGCCACCTGGGCGCCGGAGTCCTTGAGGGTCAGGTAGATGTGCCCCGACGCGGGCCGCTTCAGGTTCGACACCTCGCCGACGACGCACACGGAGCCGAATTCGTCCTCGAGCGACCGGCGGATGCGCCGGTTCAGCTCGGTGACGCTCAGTATCTCTTCGCCGTGGGAAGGCAGCACGGCCAACTCCTGGCGGCTACGACTCGGCGATGCGGCGGATGCCGACCGCCCGGCCCGTCTCGGGGTCCACCGAGACGATGGCCCCGCACATCAGCACCGAGCCGGTGGCCACCTCCATCGGCACGTAGAGGCGGCTGCGCAGGCGCTCGATCACCTGCTCCACCTTGCGGCCAAGGATCGAGCGGTGCGCCCCCACCATCCCCAGGTCGGTGATGAAGGCCGTGCCGTGCTCGAGGAGCCGTTCGTCGGCGGTCTGCACGTGGGTGTGGGTGCCCAGGACGGCGCTCACCCGCCCGTCGAGGAACCAGGCCATCGCCGCCTTCTCGCTCGTGGCCTCCGCGTGGAAGTCCACGATCGTCACAGGCGGCCCAGGCGTCCGCTCCAGGAGGCGGCTCATGCACTCGAACGGGCAGTCCAACGGCTCCAGGAAGACGCGTCCGAGCAGATTCACGACGCGGACAGGGACGCCCGCGGCGGTACTCACGGTGACAATGCCGGCCCCTGGAGCCCCGGGGGGGTAGTTCTGGGGACGGAGCAGTCGCGGGTCCTCGGTGAGTGCGTCGGCGATGTCGCGCCGCCGCCACACGTGGTCGCCCGTGGTGATCACGTGGACGCCGCACTTGTGCAGCTCGGCCGCGATGCTCCGCGTGATCCCGAGGCCGCCCGCCGCGTTCTCGCCGTTGGCAACCACGAGGTCCACCCCCTCGCGCGCCACGATCCGCCGCAGGTTCTCCCGCAGGAAATGGCGGCCCGGCCGCCCCACCACGTCGCCGATGGCAAGGACCTGCACGGTCACGCTGGCCCCAATCTACCGAGCGTATTCGACCGCTCGGGTCTCTCGGATCACGGTGACGCGGATTTCGCCGGGGTAGTCGAGTTCCTGCTCGATCTCCTTGGCGATGTCGCGGGCCAGCTTGGTCGCCGCCTTGTCGTCCAGCTTGTCGCTCTTCACGATCACGCGCACCTCCCGGCCCGCCTGGATCGCGTAGGCCGTCTCGACCCCCTCGAAGGAGCTGGCGACGTCTTCGAGGCGCTCCAGCCGCTTGATGTACTTCTCGAGGGTTTCGCGGCGCGCGCCGGGGCGGGAGGCCGAGATCGCGTCGGCCGCCTGCACGAGCACGGCGTAGACGCTCTGGGGCGGCGCGCCCTCGTGGTGGGCCGCGATGGCGTTGATAACGATCCCGTCCTCGTCCATCCGCTTGCCGATCAGCGCGCCTATCTCGGGGTGCCCCCCCTCCAGCTCGTGGTCCACCGCCTTCCCGATGTCGTGCAGCAGGCCGATGCGCTTGGCCAGCGCGGGGTCGAGCCGCAGCTCGCCGGCCATGATCGACATGAGGTGCGCCACCTCGATGGAGTGCTGGAGCACGTTCTGCCCGTAGCTCGTGCGGTAGCGGAGCCGGCCGAGGAGGTAGGCCAGCTTCTGGTTGTTCGTGTGCACGCCCATGTCGAAGAGCACCTGCTTGCCGGTCTGCTGAATCGTCTCCTCGGTCTTCCGCTTGGCCCGCTCGATGACCTCCTCGATGCGCGAGGGGTGGATGCGCCCATCCGAGACGAGTTCCTCCATCGCGCGGCGCGCCATCTCGCGCCGCACGCTGTCGAAGGCCGACAGCACGACCACGCCCGGCGTGTCGTCCACGATGACGTCCACCCCCGTGGCCTTCTCGAAGGCGCGGATGTTGCGGCCCTCGCGGCCGATGATGCGGCCCTTCATGTCGTCGCTCGGAAGGTCAATCGTCGAGACGACGCTCTCGTTCGTGTGCTCGACGGCGCAGCGCTGGATGGCGGTGGCCAGGACTTCGCGCGCGCGCTGGTCGGCCGTCTCCTTCGCCTGCTCGAGTTTGCGGTCGAGCAGGGCGGCGGCCTCGTGGTCGAAGTCGCGCTCGAGCCGCTCGAAGAGCTGTGCGCGCGCATCCTGCGGGCTCAGGCCCGAGATGCGGTAGAGCGCCTCGCGCTGCTTGTCCAGGGCCTCGGTCAGCTCGCGTTCCTTGGCAGTGACGCTCTCCTGGCGCGTGGCCAGCTCGCGCTCGAGGTTTTCGATGTACTTCTCTCGCTTCCCGGTCATCTCGGCCTTCCGCTCGAGGCCGTCCTCGCGCTTCACCAGCCGCTTCTCCAGCAGCTTCAGCTCCGTGCGGGCCTCGCGCGTCTCCTGCTCGAATTCCTCGCGTCGGCGGAGCAGTTCCTCCTTGGCGGCCACCTCGGCCTTCTGGCGGACCTCCTCCCCCTCCTGTCGGGCGGCGCGAAGCAACTCGTCTGCCTTCCTGCGCGCGCTCCGTTTCTGAATGTAGCCAATCAGTTGACTCGCGCCGTACCCAACCCCGAGACACCCTACGGCGATCAGCAAGGCAATGGGCACTGGAACCACGGACCACCTCTCCATCGGACTCCATCCGCCACGCGGCGCGAAGCCGCCCGGCGGATGGGCGCAACCAAGCGCTTGCCCTTATGTATGCACTCTGGGTGGGCCGCACGGATGGGAGAGCAGAGGCGGGAGCTGCTGCCAGGCAGAGCCAAAGGCAGGCGGGTTATAGAGTTGTGCTCAAGGCCACACGGCGTCCCGCGCCGCCGCCACAAGGAAGCGGCGCGGACACCCTCGGGGCGCGCATCGCCCGACCCCTGTGGCCCCGACGCTTGCCGGGCGGCGAGCCGCCCAACTATCGCGTACTCCAGGCCGAGGCGCCCAACGGACGCCCCCAGGTTGCCGGACATTCACGCCCACGGAAGTCACGTCCCTCTCTACGTTTAGCTCGCATCAGTGGCTGGGCCGCCCGACGGCAGCTCCCCAAGCTGCCGCGTTCCTAACGACCGGCTCCGCCACCGGGCATCCAGGGACAACTCTATTGCTCCACACACTCTCCTTGACCCCGTGCCGCCCCTCCAGCACGATGCCACGAGTTGTGCTTTCCCTAGCCCCCCCACGAACGCACCTGACGTGTCCACTATCACAGATTATAGCGTCCCGGGCCGGCAAGTCAAGAGAATCTTCTGGCCCTCCCGATTCAGGCACTCGCTCGGGCGCCGGAGGCCAGCACCTGCACTCTCGCGCCACTTCACTGAACGGGTGGCGGCCCACCACGGCCCCGGGCCACGGAGAACCGGCATCCCGTCGAACCTGCGGCTCATCCGACTCAAGCGGTCCTCCGCCGGCGCTCCACCCCGTTGGGCGGCGCGTCGGCCCCGCCCATACTGTATCATTATTGCGCGCACTTCGCGCACACAGCCTGGTATTCCAGACACGCGCCGGGCGTGGCATCCCAAGTGTCTATCTGGCAAGCACTTGAGTTCTGGCAGGCGTGGCCGCGCTGGCCCCCTGGCAGTCATACTGTATCAACTCGCCCTGCGATTTGATACACTATGAGCGCAGCCCGAGGCTCTCGCCCGCTGCGTCTGGGGCCGCGACGAGGCGATCGCTTCAGGCGGATGAGCCGAGCTTCCGCCCCTGGCGGCGTCAGAGGGGCGCAAGTTCCAGGAGCCAGTCATATCTATGTGCTATGTAGACACATGTGGAGGTGGTCAACGTTGCGCGTAGTCCCCGCACCGCGTGGCGTTGGGCCGCTCGGGGCGCAGACAGGCGTCGCCGTAGTCGTACTTGCAGGTATCGCACAGGATGCGCTCGCCGAAGAGCTTCGCGCGCACCGCCTGCCAGAAGGTCTTCCACGACCCCGACGCTGACCTACTTCTCCGACTTGTCCTGGCCTGCCTCCTCGGCACGCTTCTTGTACTCCGCCTCGAGGGCCTTGTACTTGCCCTCGAACTGGTCGAGTGGCTCGCGAGCGGCCTTCAGGGAGTTGTGCAGGTCCACGATTCGCAGCAGGCGCTGGCGCGCGCGTTCGGCAGCCGCTGCCGACGCAGGGTCGTCAGCCTGGGCAGCTACCTTCTGGTATGCCGCGAGCACCTCATCGAAGTCCCGCTTGTCCGCCGGCTTCGCAAGCTCCGCCTGGTAGAGCGCTTGGGCCTTCCGAAGGGCCTCCGCCGCGGCGCCACGGGCCATGGCCGGAGCCACGGGCCGCTCTTTCGCAGGCGGCGGCGTCCCGGCCTCCCCCACCTTTCGGACGTGCGCGCTGTGAATCCAGGCGAAGGCCGTGGCCGGGGGCGCAATCCCCACCCAATCGCCATCCGTGTCCACCACCGCCACCTTCGCCCCCCTCTCCGCTTGGCCGAGGATATCCCCCGCCAGATTGGGCCGCGCCCGCACGTTCACGCGGTCCTTCACCATCGTCCCCTGCTTGCCATCGGCCTCGACCGCCACCATGTCGTTCCGCACCCACACGGTGCAGGTCTTGGGCACGGGGATGCCGAACCACTCGTAGCGCTTCTCGCGCACCTCCACCTGATCGCCGCGGCCCGCCACGGACAGAACGGTGTAGTTGATGCCATCGCCGGCCCGGATATACACCCGCTCGCCCGTCACTGCCGTGTATAATCCGCCCCCTTTCGCTTGGCGAGACCCGGTCAATGTCGTCGAGGATGACCACCGCGGGCCTCCCCTTGACGACTTGTCGAATGCGGTCGAGCTTGACGTTGGTGTCCTGGGCCTCAGCTCCGAGGACCTTTAGCGCACCGGCGATGGCCTGGACAACGGAGTAGAGGGAGCGTCGCTCCCAGCAGTTGACGTAGAAGGCGAGGCGCGTCGAGTTGCTCTGGCACACTTCAGCGGCAACGCTCCTGGCCACCGCCGTCTTCCCCGTCCCCGCTGGGCCATAGGGCCAGGCGTTGAGCGCGGGCTGGCCGTCCTTCATCGGCGAGAGGCACATGTGGAGCGCTTGCTGCTGTTCTTCGCGGCCGACGATCCTTGCGGGGAGATAGTCACAACTGAGGAAGTGTCCCTGCCAGATGATCCTCCCGTTTCTGTCAACCGATTCCGTTCGCATGGTCTCTCGTTCTCCCAGGCGCCTATAGGCGTTGCGCGCGGGGCGTGCCGCCCGTGCCGGAGCTTCACGCCGCCAGGCGCTGCTCGCTTTTCACTACTGGCGGATAGTTATTGGCACTGGGCTTTATAAAGCTGACGGTCGGCAGCCATGGCATGGCGCGCGGGATAGCTTTAAGGGCCGCAGAGCGATCAGACTACCATTGGCCGCCAGACGGCATGTCTGACGGCGGGTTCATGCTCATTCATAAACACCACTCTCATCTCACGCCTGGTTGAAGCACGCCTTCAGCTTGGCAGCACCCTCAAGCACGGGGTCGGCAGCGGCAGAGACCTGGCAGATGCTCCGCGGCATCCATTCGGCGGAACTCGCGCCGGCGGGTCTTGGATAGCCGCCGCTTTAACCTTGTTGCCTGTTTCTCGTCTTTCGTTGCCGGCATGACCGCTCCGAGCGGTCTTTCGTTCTCTGCAATCCCTTCTCAGCGCGACTGCCGGCACCATTCGACCCAGTCGTCGCCCTCCAACCGGAAAGGAGCCGTGATGTAGCAGGCCCGTTCTCTGTTCCGTCCGTTCAGCCCAGAGACCGATCCGAGGAGACAAAACCATGAAGATCGAAAGAGGGCTCAACCCCAACTGTAGCGAGGCGGTGTTCCGCTTCTACACCGAGGACGCGGAGACCGCGAGTAAGATTCTCCAGGCCTTCGCTAACGAAGTGGCCCGCGCCTATGGCAATCCACCCGAGGCCATCCCGCCGCTGACCGCCATTCAGCAGGTGGAAGGCGTCACCTTCGGCGCGTGCGCCGGCCTGGGGGAGCCGATCACCAGATGCCGATGGGAGTACAAGAAGAAGGCGTTCGTGCTCTGTATCGGGAACAACGACCTGTCCGCCGACGGGGAAGGCTGCCGCACGGTCCGCGAGCTCGGCATCCAGGTGGAGGAAGCCGAGACCAGCCCGTCGCTCGCCAGGCGATGGGCACGCGACTGCACCTGCGGGATCGAATGGTTCGCTGACTACCCGGGCCGGGTCGTCGAGAAGACGAGGAAGACCGCCCCCCAACCTCTGTCCGCGGAAAGGAGCAACGCCGATGCAAGTGGAGCACGCACTCCAAGCTGACCACCGCGACTACATGCGGATCGTGGCCAGCTTCGCCGACGAGGAATCCGCAACGCGGGTGCATGAAGAGCTGGTGCGGCATCTGGAGGAGCTGTTCACCAGGGCCGACAGCTTCAACTGCGCCGGCTTCGGTCAGTCCTTCGAGTCCGAGGAAGCCTTCTTGAAGTGGAAGGCCGGGAAATGGGCCCCCGTGGCCAACGAGCACTCCACCCTCGAGGTCGAGAGAAAGGAGGATGGCCGCATCACGGTCATCGCCGACTATGGGCTGGTCCTTGACGACTGGTGCCGCGATGACGTCGGCGTCGCCCTCGAAAGCAGCACAGTCGCCATCCGCACCTACACCGCGGGCTACGGCATCGAGTACCTCGACCGCTGGCTCTCGGAGAGAGGAGGCAAGGTGGATGTTCAGGTCGAAGGATCCGAGTTCGACTTTGTGCCTTTTGACACGGCACTCCAAGATGTTCAAGCTCCGGCTGGCGCGGGCGGGCCTGGTGGCGTACGAGCCGAGGACGGCGACGGTGATCCGGCTTGACCGGGAGGAGACGGAGACCTTCCTTGGCCGGAGCATCCCCCTCAACGAGCTCGACGACTTCGCCGAGGTCGTGCACCTGGAGGTCTCCACCCGGTGCCAACTCTCGTGCTCCTATTGCTACGTTCCCGCCATAGAGGGGCAGGAACTCCCCACCGAGGGCTGGAAGGCAATCATCAGCGACCTCGCTGGCTACGGTGTCTTCCAGATCACCTTTGGCGGCGGCGAGCCGACGCTGCGCGAAGACCTCCAGGAACTGGCCCTCCACGCGAGGCGGCTCGGCCTGAACCTGTGCATGACCACCAACGGTCTCACCCTGCCGCAGCTCGGGCCCGAAGTCCTCTGTCTTTTCAACCAGATCAACGTTTCATACCACGGCGACGGGCACACGCTCTGGCGAGCGCTCCAGCACGTGGTGAGGCATCGCGCCGCGTGCGGCATCAACTTCGTCGCCACGCAGCGCTACCTGCAAGTGCTCCCCGCGATTGCGGACACCGCAGTCGCTTTCGGGGCAGAACTCCTCCTGCTCACCGCCAAGGGCATCGAAGACGCGCCAGCGCCATCGGAGGTCATGGCTGAGGCCAGGAAGCTCCACGAGCAAGGCGTCCGCGTGGCCGTGGATGGGCTCACATGCTCTCCGGAGATGCGGGACTTCTGCCTTCAGAAGAAGCGCTTTTGCACCGTTGACGCTACGGGCAACGCTTTGCCGTGCAGTTTCGTACGCGAGCCGTTCGGGAACCTGCTCGGAAAACCCTTCGCCGAAATCTGGAGGTCTCGGGGCCAGCAGGTGCCGTGTCCCTTTGTGACAGGAGAACAGGATGGGCAGTGAGAAGCCGTCGGAGTTCCGCCTTCTCTTCGAGTTCGAGAAGGCGACGAAGAACACCCTGAAGTACGCCGAGAAGCCCGAGGCAGGCCAGCCGCCGCGAATCGGCAGCCTCTACGTCCAGAAGTGGGTGCTTGGCACCGGCGAGCCGCCGCCGCAGCTCAGCGTGACGGTCGCGGTCGCGTCGAGGGCTGCCGACCCAATGAAGGAGACGAGATGAAGCGAAAGTCCGAAGCGAAGTGCCTGTATTGCGGCGGCCGCATCGAGCACTTCCCAGACCAGGACGGCTCGTGCGACTACCAGTGCACCCGGTGCAGCTGGCACGAGCATGTCCCCGGCGAAGCTGAGATCGCCGAGGTGAAGGCCAAGAACAAGGGCAAGCCCCCAGAAAGGAGGTGAATGACCCCGCAGTCGGTCTCGCGCGCGGCGGGTGTGTCGGAGGGCGCCGTCTCGTCCATCTGCCGGATTTGCGGTATGATTCTGGTATGGCTCGCAGTGTACCTGAATCGACCGCAGTTGACTTGACTTGACCGCATTTGTCTGGTATTGTCCGCAGTATACCGTTGGCAGGCAACGGTTTAGGGACCGTTCTGGCTGGAAGTCGTTCAGGCGCAAGATCTTACGGGAAAGCCCCCGAATCGGATTTCCAATCCGCGGGTCGCAGATCCGGATCCTGCCGGGTGTGCCACCAGCTTCTCGCGCTTGACAAGTCTCGCGATATGTGCATAGATAGGGGGCATGTCGCCTGCCGGGGAACTGGGTGCCTCGCTGGACGTGCGCCTGGTGCCCGCAGTCGCGGGTACCTGAGGGGGATAGATCGTGTGCTCACGCCGCCACGGGTCGTCGCGTGATGCAGGGTGGGCCGGCCACGCAGCCAACCTTGTCGTCCCCGCATTGTCTGCTCGCCTTACGGACTCCACCACCGTGCTGCCCGTTTCCCGCGGCACGTCTCGTAGGGCAGGCCGGGGGTGGGCTTCAGCGGGGCCGGTGCGCCCAGGCGTCCCGAACCACGTAGCGTGTCATGCACAGGAAAGGAGAGCGTAGAGATGCCGCACATTGCAAGGCCAACCAGGCCATTGGCCGACGTGAATGTCATTCCTCAGAAGGATGGCAGGATCGAGGTGGTTGCCTGCTTCATGCCTCAGGCCCCGTTGGGGGAACGCGCGGAGGCGGTGCTCGCCATTGACGGGTCGTTCTCGATGCGGAAGATGTTCGGCCGCAAGGACCCGTTCTTCAACGAGCCGAACTACGTCGAGGCCGTGGCCCGGAAGGTTGGCGACATCCTGACCGGGTACACCGGTTCGGGCCAGGTGAGCATGAGTTTCTGGGCGGTCGGGCCGGGCGGCTCCCAGGTTCAGCCCATCGGGACCTTCGATGCTGCGGGATGCGCCGCTGCGGAGATCCCTGCGCCCAAGAACATGGGTGGCGACACGCAGCTTCTTCCTGTGTTGAAGCACATCTGTGAGAAGGTCAGCCCAAAGGCTGAGGGCATGACCTTCGGCGTCATCATCACCGACGGGATCTTCAGGGACCTCGACGACGCGAAGAAGTACTGCATGCAGATCGGCCAGGAGTACGTAGCTGGGAAGCGCAAGCAACTGAAACTGGTTCTCATCGGGGTGGGCGACCAGGTGGACGAGGACCAGATGCTGGTGCTCGACGACATGTTCGAGGGCACCCCTATGGAGGACGATGTGGACATCTGGGCTCACGGCCTGGCAGCGAGCATGAAGGATGAGATGGACATCCTGGGCGTGCTGTTCGGCGAACTGGTTGATCCAGAGGAGATCATCGCTGCGTCAGGAACCATCGTTGATGATCAAGGCTGCCCCGTGACCGACGAGAAGGGCCGTGAACTCAACACGCGCGACGGGATCAAGGCGAAGCTCCGCTTCTTCCTTTCCAAGGGAGCCAAGTCGTTCACGATCCACGTCCCGCAAGGCGACATCGTCCAGGACATCACGGGGGTGTGATCATCGCTCGCCCCGATGGAGGGATGTGCAGGGTCAAGCGCGCGAGCATCCAATGAGTTGCTGCGACACCATGTCGAGCTTGGACTAGAGGAGAGAGCAAGAATGCCTAAGGTGAGACCGACGGAGCCACTGGCCGACGTGAATGTGCTTCCGCAACCCGATGGGAGCACGCAGGTGGTGGCGTGCTTCATGCCCGAGGTCGGGGAGGGCGTGGAGGCGGTGGTCGCGATTGATGCCTCCAGGTCCATGTCGGACATGTTCGGTGGCGGGGTGTTCTCAAGCCAGCCGAACTACGTTCAGGCGGTGGCCCGCAAGACGGGCAAGATCCTGTGCTGCTTCACCCACTCCGGGTCGGTGACGCTTCTCCTGTGGGCGTTGGGGCCTGGGGGTGCCCGCATCAAGGAGATCGGGACGTTCGACGACGCGGGCTGCGAGCGCATCGAGGTGGAGAAGCCCCAGATGATGGGGACGGGCACGCAGGTGCTGCCGGTGCTCAAGCACGTGGTGGACAAGCTGGGCGCCAAAGCGAAGATGGCGCTGGGGGTGGTCATCACGGACGGCGTGCTGGAGGACCACGCGGCCGCCAAGCAGTACGCTCTCCAACTGGGCCAGGAGATCGCCGACGGGCGCCGCGGCAAGGTGAAGTTCGTCCTCATCGGCGTGGGGAGCGAGGTTGACGCGGGCCAGTTGGAGGAACTCGACAACCTGTTCGAGGGAACGCCGCTCCAGGGCAAAGTGGACCTGTTCTCGTCGGGCATCGCGTCCACGATGAAGAAGGAGCACGAGATCGTGGGGGCGATCATCGGCGAGCTGGCGAGCGAGGAGAAGATCGTGGCCCCGTCGGGCGCGGTTCTCGACGGCAAGGGCGGCGTCGTCAAGAACTACGCCGACGGGCTCCCAGAGAGACTGCGGTTCACCTTGCCGAAAGGAGAGACCGCGTTCACCGTGCACACTCCCAACGGCGACGTCGCTCAGGACATCTCGGAGGGCCTTGTCGCGCCGTAGGGACACGTGCAGCGCGCGTGGGCAGGACCATTGAGGGTCTAGCCGCCGAGGCAGGACCGGGGGTTGCTCGACGTCTGGTGCTCCTTGTTGGGCATTGGCCAGATGAAGAAGCGCAGAATGCCACAGGTAACGCCAACTGAGCCGCTGGCTGATGTGAATGTCATCCTGCGGAAAGATGGCATGATCGAGGTCGTCGCGTGCTTCATGCCCCACGCCCGGCTGGGAGAGCGCGCTGAAGCGATCTTGGCCATTGATGGATCGCGCTCGATGAGGAGGATGTTCGGGCGCAAGGACGCTTTCTTCAACGAGCCGAACTACGTCGAGGCCGTAGCCAGGAAGATTGGCAACATTCTGAGCGGGTATGCCAGCTCTGGTCAGGTGACCGTGGTCTTCTGGGCAGTTGGGCTGGGCGGGTCCCAGGTTCAGACGATCGGGACATTCGATGCCTCGGGCTGCGGCTCGCTCGAACTCCTTCCCCCGAAGAGCATGGGCGACCACACGCAGCTTCTTCCCGTCCTGAAGCACATCTGCGAGAAGATCAGCTCTGAGGCCGACGGCACGACCTTTGGGGTCATCATCACCGACGGGTTTGTCGAAGACCTCGATGATGCCAAGAAGTACTGCATGCAGATCGGCCAGGAGCTGGCTTCGGGGAAGCGCAAGCCACTCAGACTCGTCCTCATAGGGGTGGGCAGCGAAGTCCGCGAGTGGCAGTTCGAGGAACTCGAATGCATGTTCGAGCGAACACCCCTGGAAGACAAGGTGGACCTGTTCTCGTGGGCTATGGCTTCCACGATGGAGCGAGAACGCGAGATACTCGGGCCGCTCCTCGCCAGTCTGGGTTACTGGTATGAGGAGGAGACTGTGGCTCCGTTCGGCGCAGTTCTCGACGATCGGGGCAGTGTCGTGAGAGACTACCCCCACGGGCTGCCAAGCAGACTGTTGTTCACCTTGCCCAAGTGTGCCAACGGGTTCATCGTGCGCACTCCCAACGGCGACGTCACCCAGGATATTTCGGAGGGCCTTGGCACGCCGTAGGAACGCTGGAGCTGCCAGCGGTCCCGACAGATCAAGGTGTGGCCGCTGAGGTGCGGTCAAGTGTTGGTCGGTACCTGGCGTTCGTTCTTGAGCATGGGCCAGATGGAAGACCGAGAATGTCAAGGGTAAGGCCGACTCCGCCGCTGGCTGACGTGGATGTCATCCCGCAGAAGGATGGCAGCATCGAGGTGGTTGCCTGGTTCCTGCCTGGCGCCCCGTTGGTGGACAACGTAGCAGTAGTGCTGGCGCTAGACGGGTCGCGTGGGATGAGGCGTGCTTTCGGTGACTGGGGACCCTTTTTCGAAGGGCAGAACTACATGGAGGCCGTAGCCAGGGGGATAGCCGGCGTTCTGATACCGTATGCAGATTCCGGTGAAGTGAACATCGTGTTCTTCGCGGTTGGGCCGGGCGGGCGTCAGGTTCAGGAGGTTGGTCGCTTCAACGCCGAGAGATGTGCGGCCATGCGACTTGAGCGCCCCACGGATATGGGGACTGGGAAGCGGCTACTGCCCTTGCTGAAATACATCGCGGACCGGGTCAGCCCAAGAGCCACGGGAGGAACCATTGGTGTCCTGATCATCGACGGGATATTTGAGGATCTGGGCGATACCGTGCAGTACTGTCTTGAGATCGGCAGTGAGATCGCATCCGGGAGGCGGAATCCCCTTGAGTTCATTGTGATTGGGGTCGGCGACAAGGTTGACGAGGGCCAGTTGCTGCACCTGGAGGACATGTTCGAGGGCACTCCCCTTGAGGGCGAGATCGACCTGTGGTCCTATGGGTTGGCATCCTCGATGAAGGATGATCTGGGAATCCTGGGTGCGCTCTACGCCAACTTGGCCCGTGCGGACACGATCGTCGCTCCCTCCGGGGCGGTTCTGGATGACACGGGCAACGTTGCCGCGGAGTACCCTGACGGGCTACCACAGAAGCTGCGCTTCAGGCTACCCAGGGGATCCACCGGGTTCGTTGTGCGTACCCCCCATGGTGAGGTCACACAAGACATTTCGGAGGGCATTACACAAACCTGAGGCACCCTCAGAGAGTCTGAGTCGCCACGAACGTGAGTGCGTGGTACACGTGTTCGGGGCGTCGGAAACAGCTCAACCCACAAGTGTTGAGGAGCAGCCATGTCCGAGCCAAGCGAGCAGGCAGACCAGCGGGAACGCCAGGCGGCGAGGAGCCGCATGGTGCAGCTTCCGGGCGAGAAACTCGCCAGGGAGATGGGAAAGGTCTACACCGGCAGGGAGGGGAACAGCCTCAACGTGGACTTCACGGTTCGGGTGACGGAGTTGCCCGGCGCCATCGCGGAGAAGTGGAAGACCGGGCTGGCGCTCGACGGCAGCGCCTCGATGAAGGACTGGTACGGGCGCAACCTCACCGGCACCATTCCGCCGGAGCTTGTCTCCGAGTACAGGCGGAAGAAGTGGGTGCAGGACCGCGTGGACGACGGGCAGCGCGTCATGGCGTTCGCCAAGGACGCCTACGCGGACGCCATCCAGCGGGGCCACCTGAAGTTCACACAGAACATCGTCGAGCCGTTCGCGCGCCAGGCGATCTCCTAT
Organism: Planctomycetota bacterium; assembly: GCA_041320515.1. Taxonomy (GTDB): domain Bacteria; phylum Planctomycetota; class PUPC01; order DSUN01; family DSUN01; genus DSUN01. The sequence continues at coordinate 464,246 of JBGLNR010000001.1, forward strand.
CTGGTGGGCGAGCTGGACGCGACGGGCAAGTCCACGGTCATCTACTGGGCGTGCGGGGACGGGGGGGCCTACGAGGTGATCGGGGACATTGATGAGGCGGGCTGCCAGGCGCTGGAGATTCGCGGGCCGAAGACGGTCTCGTTCGGCCGCGGCACGAAGCTGGCGCCGGCGGTCCAGTACTTCGCGCAGCGGTTCGCCGATGCCCCACGGGCACTCTATGTGTTCATCACGGACGGCAAGCTCGACGACCTGGAGGCCGTGAAGCGTTGCACCACTGACCTGGCGAAGGCCATCGAGGCGCAGAAGCGCAACCCCCTCAAGTGCGTCCTGGTCGGAGTCGGCGAGCACATTGACGAGAACCAGATGACTGAGCTGGACGACCTCGACACTGGGACGTCGGTGGACATCTGGGACCACAAGATCGCCCAGCAGATGGGGGCGATGACGGACCTGATCATCGAGCTGGTCGAGGACACGTTCGTCTCCGCGCCGGCGACCGTCTACGACGCGACCGGGCAGGTCGTGCACAAGTTCCCGGATGGGTTCAAGGCGAGGGAGTGCTTCACCATGCCCGCGTCCTCCGGCTTCTTCGAGCTGGAGGTGGGCGGCCGCCGGATCAAGCAGACGGTCGTTGTGCCGTGAGCATGGCATTCCTGCTGAGGGTGGCTTCCTGGACCGGTGGGTAGCGCCGAAGGAGCGCCAGGCGGGTTCTCTGTGGATGGCGAGTCCCGCGCGGACAGAAAGGGGGCAGGGTCATGGGGCTGCTGAAGTGGCTGTTCAGCGGGCAGAAGGCCGAGGCCCCAAGCCACCAGCTTCCGAGCGACGTCGTTTGCCCTGAGTTTGGGGAGGTGAACGTTCGGAAGACGGCGGAGGCGACCGAGGTCCTCTTCACCATCCTCATGGAGCCATCGGGGGCCGAAGCCGAGGGCTGGCAGACGGGTGTGGCCCTGGACGCCAGCGCCAGCATGAGCGCCGCCTACGGCAAGGGCCTGCTCGAAGGCCCGAAGGGCGCCACCCCGCGCCCGGTGCTGATGGAGTACGCAGAGAAGAAGTGGATCGGCGTCGTCAACCAGGATGGGGCGCAACGGATTCTCTGGACCGAGCAGGCGGCGAACGATGCCATCGAGCGCGGATACCTGCGCAGGACGGAGAACGTGGTGGAGCCGCTCGCCCGGAAGATGACGGCCTACCTGGCCGGCAGCCTTGATGCCGACGGGGGCACTACGGTGATCTACTGGGCCTGCGGCGATGGGGCGGCCTATGAGGTGATTGGGGACGTGACGGAGGAGCAGTGCGCGACGCTCGGGGTTGATGGCCCGAACAACGTCCCCTTCGGCAGCGGCACGAAGCTCACGCCGGCCGTGGCATACTTCGTGGACCGCTTTGAGGACGCCAAGCGTGGGATGTACATCTTCATCACGGACGGGCGGCTCGACGATCTGGCCGAGGTCAAGCGCTACACGAGGAAGCTGGCCAAGAGCATAGCGGCGGGCCAGCGCAACCCCGTCAAGTGCGTCCTCATCGGCGTCGGCGACGAGATTGACGAGGGCCAGATGGAGGAACTCGACGACCTGGACACTGGCACGGACGTGGATGTCTGGGACCACAAGATTGCCAAGGAGATGCGCGCGGTCATCGAGATATTCGCTGAGGTCGTCAGCGAACACCAGATCGTCGCGCCGACCGGGACGATCTACGACGATTCGGGGAACGTCGCCGTCCGCTTCACCGATGGCCTGCCCGCGAAGGTGACGTTCAAGATGTCGCCGTCGTCCAATGCCTTCGAGCTTGAGGTTGGGGGGCGGCGCATCCGCCAGACCCTGGTGTCGAGGAAGTCTGGGTAGCCAACGCGGGGTTGGCGCCTGGCGCCGAAGAGGAACGCAAGGGACATGTGTGCTTCACAGCCCAGCGACGGTCTGGACGAACCCGTCCTTGTGCTCGAGCACACCCCTCAATCGGCCGGGGGGTGCGGTTCCGGCTGCCTGCCTGTCCTGTGGCTGTGCACCGTGCCTTCCGCGATAGTGTTCTTCGCATGCTTCTTGTGCCATGGGGCGCGAACGCTGCCCGACCTGCCCGCCGGCTGCCGCATCCTGAGTGCCGGCTTCCCGCTGTGCGTGATCGCGTGGACCGTGTATGTAATCGTCTTTGCGGGACCCCCAAGGCGCAGAGCGAGCGTCTGTCGCATCGCCTGTGCGTGTGTCTTCGCCCTTCCCTTGACGGCGTTCGTGCTCATGGGCACGTTCGTTGAGACGCGGGCGGTGGGCCCGGCAGCGGGAGTCGAGAGTAGGCCGCAGGGGCCGGCCACGAGAGCCAGGGTAGAGGCTGGTCCGCACGCAACGAGCAAGGCGCCGAGCCCCAACGAGAAGGAGCGCGTGCCGCCCAAGGTGGCCACCAGCACCGTGGCCGAGCCTCCGGCCAAGCCATCCGTGGGCCGCGTGCGGCCCTCCCTCGAGCTGGTGAGGTCCACCACCAGCCTGGCGTTCCGCGTTGGGCTTCCCGCCGACGAGCAGTCGCAGAAGGTGCGTGACGCTGCCCGGAGCCCCCCCGGTGGGACTGGAAAGAGTCCCGGCTGATCACCTCGGCGGCACGAGCCGCCAACTTGTCCCAACTCGCGCGACCTCTCGGCCTCTTTGCGGCATCCATCGTGAACTCCTCAAATGCGATACGTGACCTTCGGACAACAACAGACACAGCAGACACACCACCGGTTCAGACCGCCATCGGTGACTCCTAACCAAGCTCCTGCCCGTCAGTGGGCGCACCATCTCTGTGTGCTGAATCAGCTTTCTTGACGCCGGTGTGAAACACAACGCTTGTGGGAGCGTAAAACGCTCTAGCCGCTTCGCCCTGATGGCGACGACGAGGGACGGATCGCATCCGCATCCTCATCGCCCCGGATCATCCTTGCGATCTGCTCGAATTGTTCTTGGGTCAAGACGCGCCGCCCAGCGATCTTCCTGACACCCGTCACCTTGCGGCTCCTAAAGAGGTACTGAATCCGATGCTCAGGGCAGTTGAGCTTGGCCGCTGCTTCGCCCACAGTGAACTCCGACATTGATCGTCTCCTGCAACTACAACCACGGTCGCCTGAACTTCCGCTCCATATGGGAAGCATGCGAGAATGGGAAAAGCGCGCAGGAATCCGGGGAAAATCTTTGCGATGGCCGACGGGGTGCCCCTGCCCGCCATGAACCAACGGTGGAGCGAGAGGCGTCTCGACGCGCCCCGCGTCTGGCTGGGCCTCTAGCTCCCGTCCAGAGGGAGATAGACTGAGGGAACTCACTCCCTGCTGCGCTTCGCCCGCAGCCTTTGGATCAGAGGTTTGAGGTGTCGCCGAACAGTGCCTACGTTATAGCCGGTCTTCTGAGCAATCCGAACGTCAGTCGGTTTGTCGACGCCCTCTTGGAGCAGTTCGTACATCGCCCTCAAGATCGCGTTGTCCGTAGGGTTAGTGATCCCAGCCAGTATCCGCCCTACTTCCTCTGTTGCCGCGTTCAAGTCTCTATTGGTCTTTCCCTCCATCTCGTCTGGATCGTCGATTCCTTCCTCTTTCCCTCGTGCCTCCTTCACAGGATGCTTGAGGTGTCCCCAACTCAGGATTTGCCGGATGGTTCTGGGCCGCCGTTCCTCGTCCGCGTACTTCCTTTTCAGCGTAGCGGGGCCAGCCAGTTCGAGCATGTCCTCGTAGGCAATTGAGCGAAGCTCATCTACAGTCACCCGGATGCCGAACTCACGCCCCAACTTGGCTCTGGTCTTCTCCAGACGCGCATTCCAGGTTGCGCTTGACCACACTTCTTCGCCTCCGACGAAGCGGATGAGCGAGTAGAACATTTCCTGGGCGAGAGCCTTCGAGGGTAGGCGAAGCAGCCAGCTTTCGGCGCCCTCCATCACCGGTCCAATGTCCTCTTGCTTTGGGACGACTGCCTGACGCAGGTTGGTGGCCTGCTCATGGAACCATAGACGAAAGGCGGCGACCGAGACTACAGTGAAGAGTGCATGGCTGACCCCGGCACCTTCGAGATCGGTACGCCTTCTCTGGTACACGGCGGCTAGCACCAAGCCCCCAGCCTGCCGAACCAGCGTGAGGTCAGCATCCTTCACGAGCATCGCCCGGTCGTAGACATCCGACAGGCGCTGAATGAGGTCCTCCTCGATCATCACTCGGGCGATGAGCGTTACCAGGTCACTGGTCGGGATGGTCGGGGTCGACGCCTCGTGCTTCGACCCTTTCAGGTGGGCGAGCGATGCCCCAAGCTCCCTGTGATCGGACAGCACGCGCGCGATGAGCTTCGTCACCGCGTCCTCGGAGATGGTCGCCCTGCTGCTGCACCGACCCGGTTGAGGGGAGGAGATGGGAACGTTGTCGCCGCCTGCTTGATCAGCCACGAGGAAGCCTCCTGAATGAATTGCCCATTCCGCCGCGAACCACAGGGGGGGCCTTGGGAACTGTAGCCAGTGTTACAACCAGGGTCGTCATAGTTATTATACGGTTGGGCGGCGGCGCGCAAGTGCGGCGAAACTACATCGTCCCATCGGACATGGCGGACATCGCAGGATGTCCGCTGCTGGACAGAGCGTAACCCCTGTGGCTGGGGTGACTTAGGGCACTCGGAGAACCCCATCGGACATCGGACACAGGGATCATAGGGGGCACACACAATGAGACTACCACACGCCGTCTAGCGCCATGACCGGGTAGGTGGAAACCGTAGGGGGGAGCGGCAGGTCGGAGTACCGGCTGGTGGGGTCTGTGGGGTCTTTCATGGGTTCCCACGGAACCACAAGGGGCACCGCCATGTACCATGGTGGTGGCATGTGTCATGGAGTAGCATGAGGGGGTTCAGACACCTGTGTGGACCACGCGCGGGGGGGGACTCGTCACCAGCCCACAAGGTGGGGCATCCTGTCCGATGACCACATCGGGGGTCGTTGCTGTGTACACACGCGAGGAGCACCAAGCCAGTCGCGCTCGTCACAAATCCCCATCACCGGAGAAGAGGGTACACAGACATGTGGGTGCGCCGGGCATGTCCATGATCCCCCCCGTCAGCACGCTCCTGTGTACCGGTCTCTCCTCCTTGGACCCCTGGGGTGTAGAGATCACCATGAACATGATGTGGTGAGCATGCCGGAGTGCCCCCTCCGTGTGTGGCATGTTCACCCCACCACGAGAGCAAGGCAGTGCCGTGAGGCAGCATACTTGTGAGCATACCCCCATGTACTCCGTGTCCGATGTCCGATGACAGGCTACGTGATTGGTATTCAATGACTTACAGCGGACATCGCCCAATGTCCGACATGTCCGATGCCAGACGCGCCAGTGGGTCCCTTCGGCATGGCGACCTTGGTGAGAAGCCGCAGGCGTCGAGCATCTGCCGGAGCGTCGTGTGACGCCCACTCGCTAGACGCCGCCCCGGCGTCCGTTCGAGCCAGTAGGGCGTACCTTGAAGGATCGCCGCAAATGCTCCTTCAACTCCTGGCGCTTCTGGTAGCGAGCGGGGTCCGTGCGCCGTAGCTCCCTTTCCCATCGCCTCCGCAGCCTTGCGTCCAACTCCATCTCTTCCGTCTCGTCTAACTCACGTATCCTCGCGATCCTGTTGAGGAGACCCGCCGGGACAAGCCATTCACGGTACGGCTTCTGCTCCTCGATCCACTCGTACTTGGCTACGTGCCTTCCGTCACACTGCACCTCAAGTAGCGTGTCACCACAGGCACCCTCGTTCACATCCAACGGAACGTTGGAAATCCACACGCCTTTGTACACGTGCATGGTGAGGTACTTGCCAACACCGTCCCTGAACCCATGTGTGAGAATCCTCTTGGCAGCCCGCTTCGTTGTTCTATGGTAGAAGATCATGCCTCGCTCCTGCAATTCCCTCAGTGCCTCAGTCTCAACCCACAGGAACGTTCTCGCGGAGCCAACACATCACCGCCCAGGTCGCGTCGAGGTCTTCGGAATTGTAAAGCAGCACCTCGTTCATGATGGACTCACGCTCGCCAGGATCGTTCGTTTCGCTCGCCTCGATGAAGCGAGACATCGCCCAGTCGCCTCGCCCCTCGGCGAGCTTACGGGCGAACCCCACGAACTGCTCGACCACCTTCAACGAGTAGCTCGGGAGCGGGAGCACCACGGTCTTCTTCATCGCGGGCAGCAGGTCGAAGAGCAGGCGGCGCACACGCCCGCCCACGCCATTGGGGTCGCCGTACCGCTCGATGTATTCGTCGAGACGAACCGCTTCGTAGTTGGCGAAGTGGACGAAGCGAATGTCGCCATGCTCGGCGAGGATTTCGCCCGCCACTTCGAGGAAGCGATCCCATCCCGCGCGGTCGCCGTCGGGTCCAAACCCGGCAAGGGCGGAATGGTACGGGCTGGGCTTCGCACCATACACCCTCATGCCCCACAAGAACACCCGATCAAGCTCGGAGAACTGGGCGGGCAGTCCTTCGAGGTCGAGCACCGCGTAGCTATCGGCTTGGGGAATGGAGATTGGTCCGAGCCACTTGACCTTCCCGGTGATCATCGCGTCGGCGTGGGCGAGGATGCGGTCGGCTCGTTTGCCGACGCGCTCCATGCGCGCACCGTGTTTCCGCTTGACTTCGGCGAGGCTGGCGACTGTGTGATGCTGCAACAACTCGTCATACGTGCTGACGCCCCGGCTCTGAAGCTGCTTGGCGAGATTGACATCTACATCGGCAACGAGGGCAACATCGTGGCCTTGCACTGCCCTGGGCCAGCAGCGCTCCCTGTAGCCGCACTGGGCGCACTTGCTCCACCCCACCGGTTCGTATAACTCGTCGGGAAGGGAGGCAAGAGCGGCAAGGTGCTTGAGTGCGCCGATTGCTGCGTCTTCGTCGTACTCAATCTGAGTGATGTTGCCGTTGCCCAGAACGACTTCGAGACCAACAGGGCGCGTCCCAGTGGCGAGGCGGAACAAGAACCCCAGGGCTTGAAGTTGAAGCGGGATTTCTGGATGGGTGTCCTCCTCCGCGTGGAGCGAGAGCTTGCAGTCTCGAACCGCCCAGCCAGCGTCAGTCGGGATGAGGAAGTCAGGGATGCCTAGAAGCTCGACATCCGCGCCTACGTCGGTGGCATTGGCGAGAAGGACAGGCTGGTACAGCGGGGCCGCATGTCGTTGGAGTTCCTGCTCGGTGAGTTGTAGCCGTGCTTGCGGCGAGCCGGTGCTGAGATCGACACAACCAGGCAGCGTGGCCAAGTGATCCTTCTCGTGACGCATGCCGAGCTTGCGAAGCACATCCTCATATGGACCAGATGGGGCGGGCTGTACGCCATGCTGGTCGAGGAAGACCCGGAGGTCGCAGGCCGACGGCTGATGGCGGGTGTAGAGGGTGGAGATGTTGAGTCTCATTGTGGGCCTCCGATGGGACTCAGACTCGCCGACGCCTGCTGCCCTGGCCACAGGTCAACCTCTCACATGTTCACACCCGTGGCCGAACAAACCCGGCCATAGCGTAGCACTCTCGTAGTCTGAGGTCAACAGCAAGTGCGAGTGGTCACAGCACGCGAGAGAGCAGAGGGCGCTGCTCGCGGTTGGCGGATGGGGTGGGGCATGGACGACTGAGTCAGGGGGAGATCAAGTGGGGCATAAGGACTTGACCCAATGACAACGGTGTCTATAATGACAAACGGCGTCGGTTGTCAAGCCTGCTTGCTAGGCGGGAATGCTTCTCGCTCCGCCGCCCTGACCCGCTTCATGTCCACCTTCATGAACGGGGCTAGTGCCTGCTCCGGCTTGAGGGGATAGAGGCTGATAGGCTTGAGGCGGGGGCGATTGGGGGTCTAATCACCCTATTTCCCTTGCTCATTGCCTACTTCCCGTTGCATCCTCAATAACCTCGATCTCATCCCCGCTGAGACCATAGAGGGCATAGACCAGACGGTCAATGTCCTCGTCGGTACGCCGTATTTGGCGATCTGTAGTCTCCACTTGTTGTGCCGACGCACACTCTGCCTTGCACAAGGTAATCATGCTTTCAACCAGCTTCTCTAGTCTGTCCCGATTTGCGCATGCTTCCACATTCCCCGCGTCAACCCTGCAAACTGGGAATGGAGCAAGGTACTGCCAGATAAACCGCAGGAATGTCTCGTTCTTGCCCTCAAGCCCAGCGCACACATGGGAGAAGTAGAAGAAGGAGAGCCGGGAGTTTAGCAAACCAAGCAGGAAAAGGCCACGCCCTGGGATGAAGTAGGTCGTGTTCGATCCGTAATAACCTACCTCATCAAGTGCGAAGCGTGGCTTCTTCGCAATGTCCGGGAACACAATCTTTGCCTCCCCCATGTAGTGGGAGTAATCGAACTGCGGCTGCTGTAGCTCGTACCATTCCTGCTTCGTTGCCCTATGCTTGAGATCGTGCATGAACGGCTCAAGGTGCTTCTTGATAGCAGCACAATGCTCCTCCGGGATTCCGTGGTACGTATAGATCAGGTACTTGTTTTTCCAGTCAACACGATACCTACGAATGTCTCGCCCCCGTATCAGGGGCTTGAGCATGTCATCAGCGGTCTGGTCATTGGCTAGTATCTTCTCCCTTGCCTCAGAGTCTATCTCAAAGGCTTTGGCAAGCCCCGATACAACTCCCCGGCAGATATGCCCACCACAGTAGTCTGCCAGTGGTTGCCCCACAGATCGTAGCTTGTCCAGAACAACCGTCTCCCTCTCATCCGCGAAATCCCATCCGGCTCGCTCTAGCCTGCTGGACGGGACAGAGCGAATAGTCTTGGCTGTTGCCTGCCCCAAGCCGACCAACCCCTCAGAGACCAGCTTGAACCCACTCTCAGGTAATGGTGGAGCGTAGGCCGTGCTAGTATCTTGTTTCTTGCCCAGTTGGGTTGTCAGGATGATAGTCCTGACTGTAGCTCCCTCGAAAACGGGCAGCCCTGCGAGATCAACGACGCGCTCGACTGACGTGTTCTCTCGTAGGAACTCACGCAGAGGTCCGCCGAATCTTGCCTTGAGGAACTTGTTGGACAAGATCATCCCGAAGTGACCCCCCGATTGCAAGAGGCTATGTGCCCGCTCGACAAAATACACGAGGTAGTCAGCCCGTCCCTTGTGTACTTGGTAGTGTGCTTTCAGGTAGTCTTTGGTGTCCTTGAATCCCTCCATACGCAGGTACGGCGGATTCCCGATGATGGTACTGAATCCAGCGTTCTGGTGGTTGAACACGGAGGGGAACTCAGCCTGCCAGTCGAAAGCGTTTATCCTCGCTGCTTCGCTCGGATCAAACAGGGTGCTCTGCCTATTCTGCCAGAAGTCGGAGGCAATGATTGAGTTGCCGCACTTGATGTTGTGGGCTAGGTTAGGCAGGACACGATCTTGGAAAAGCTGTAGCTGCCTCTGCCTACCCAGAGTCTCCATGCTCTCACCCTCCAAGACCTTCAACAGCAGGCTTAGCTTCGTCACCTCTACAGCCTGCCTGTCAATATCCACCCCGAAAATGTGGGTAGTAAGTACCCGCTTACGCTCCCCAATCGTCAGCTGCCAGTCTGACTCTCCTGCCGTTTCAGGCTTCCATATCCTTCTCTTCGCTTCACTGTTCGGAAGGTCGTGTTCCACGTAACAACGCAGGTAATAATCCAGGAGGAACTGGTACGCTCCGAGGAGGAAAGACCCGGAGCCGCAAGCAATGTCTAGGACTCGAAACCTACCCGCTGCAAGCTGCGCGGGACTCTTGCCTGTGATAGCTTCGCCTACCGTATGCTGGACGATGTAGTTGACGATGTATGCTGGCGTGTAGAAGACACCCCCTGCCTTGCGGACCTCGGGCTTGTCTTCTATTCGCACTCCCGACTTTGTAAGATGGAGTACCTTACCTAGAAACCGCTCATAGGCGCTTCCCAAGAACTCGACAGGCATGAGACGAAATTGGTAGCGGCAGGGGAAGTAGAGTCCCTGGATGATCGCCCTAAGTACCTGATCGCTGATCACAAGCGTTGGGGTCAGTTTGTCCTTCTGGAAGTTGAACAAGTCGGAGTTGTACTTCTCGTCGGCAACTCTGCATAACTCTTGGACGAACTTCTGGTAGACCGCGTTTGCCTCTGCAATGCGTTGTAGGCTCCCGTCCGGCTCGATTCCCCTGTCCTCAGCCATTCGTAGGAATACAATGCGGTCTATCACGGTTTGGACTGCCCCTGTAAGGTCGCTGGAGTTCGTGATAGAGGGGTTGTTCCGTGCAATGTCACGAGCAAGGCGCTTCCGCCAATCCTCCATAGTCTGGAGGAAGGCGTCGTCTATAGGCATGGTTCCTTTGGTTACGGCGTTCGTCGTCACGTAGTGATCGAATCGCCCATCACCAATTGCCTCTCTTGAGTAAGTATCCCAAAGGGATTTCCACCTGTCAATATACTGCTCAAAACTGACTAGCTCAATTCTCGCGTCTCCCGCAGCTTCCTCTCTTGGCGGGACGGCGACGCGCCCATTGTATATGGCTAGTTCCTCGAAGTTTGTGAGGAGGGCGATAGGAAGACCCCTATGCCACGCATACGCTCGCACTTGGCGGGCTGCGCTTCGGCTCTCTCTGATGTTGACACTCGGCTTCTTCGCTTCCACGATGAACTTGCTGACTTGGCTGTACCTAGACTCCCCGATGCGGAAGGTATAGTCGGGGGCAGTCCTGTGACCCTCCACCTCAGTTGATTGCTCGATAACGACCTCACGGTCATGCGGCGGAAGCTGCCCCTCCCCCTCATTGCGGACGTTCCAACCCAGAGCCATGAATATCCCATCAATGAACTGCTGCCTGGCTTCCGCTTCAGTGTATTGCGGTTCTAGGAAAGCATGGCGGTTTGCTCGATAGAACTCAACGAGCCGAGCGATTGCCTGCTGCCCCTCCTCGAATGTCTTAGCTACCACCATCTCTGCGTCCTCATGGGTTCCCCCCTCTTGGGCGATGATTGTAGACTCAAGCACCGGCTCTGTCAAGTCCCTGTCCTCCATCCCCTGCTACCCCTTCCCGGTACATCAGTCGCTTTCCCTCTGCCCCTCGGATCGCCTCTACCGTCCTCTGCCCATCATTGTGCATCCTCACTGGGTGGAGCCGGGTCAACCCACATGTTGACAGTCGGCGCGAAGCCCGGCGATCCCCTCAGTTGCCATCGGACTGTCCCCAAGCGAAGCGGCGTTCAAGAAGGGCATCAACGATCTCGTCCGTTGAACTCGCTTGAGATGGGAGCAGCGTGTACTGCTTCTGCGCGCCTTCAGCCGCCGCGACTCCGGCGGCGTCGAATGCATGGAACGTGCAATGGACGCAGGCGAGGTCCGCCGCCAGGGCCTGAAGCACGGTCATCAAGGTCCGGTTCCCGCCGAACGCCCCACAGCCCCAGAAGCCGGTATGGACGACCACCCGAACGGTCCCGCCTCCCAGCCGTTCACCCTCCGCTCTTGCGGCAGAGAAGCCGCTGTAGGCAGTGGACAGAACGTCCGTGATCTGCTGTCGTGAGTACGCCCCGTGCCCACACGCCGGTGCCGCAATCGCCAGGATGTTGCTGATGGTGGGCGGGCAGATCGCCTTCGTAGCAGACCTGACTTGCTCGACGGATGCCCTAGCGAACTGGTTCCCATAGAGGCCGTGCGGGCGGCCTTGCTGGGGATTCGGCAGGGTATCAATCCAGCAGCGCCGCTGGACACCGGTGATCGTGATCGGCGTGGGCCTGCGCGACCGATCCACCGTCCTGGGTTGTTTGCCTGCTGCGATGAGGGCGTCCCGCAAGGAACCAAGCACAGGATGTTCGGCGACCTGGAGTTCATCCTGCGCAAGCAGCGATGAGTCATAGGCGACGAACAGGGACGGGTCAGCGAAGTTCATGTGCCATTGCACGCTGTTCGGGGATGGCTCGGGAACGTAATCGAATACCCCTGGACGGATGGTGAAAGTCGCCGAGTGCTCGATGGTCCTCGGGGGCGTGATCTCCGACCAGCGGCAGTATGCTATCGTGCCCTCGTCCGGGCAGCCGCATGATCGGCTGATGTCGTATGCGACCCGCTTGTTCCGGCTGGGGCACAGCGGCGGGTGCGACCGGATCAGGTCGGCAGCGTTGAACTGTAGACGCTCGATGGGAAGCATCGCCATCGGTTCTTCTTCCTCAGTGGATCATTTCCTGCCTGCCCGCGAACGCCATAAGGGTAGCACGGAATCAATGAGGTTTCCAGCGCGACCTCTGTTCCTGCCAGCAACGACCATGCGGCATTGGGCATGGCCGAGCGAATCCTCTTGCACATACCGACCACCCTCAACAACGCGCAAGCCAGCGGTCACGACCAATACTGTAGCTCGGCGGATGCTACCACTTGAACGATGCAGACGAGGACAGGTAGGCAGCCGGTGAGGCAGGCTCGTAGCGGTCGCCGCCCGAGGGAACGTCGAAGCACGGACGGCGGACATGATCTACTTCCCTGACGGGTCGTGGCGTCCCCCCCCCATCCCCACGGGCGTGGGGAAGACAACACGGAACTGCGGCGACTTGTGAAAGACCTCGGTTCACCCCCACGTGCGTGGGGAAGACTTCGGCGGCGAAGTGAAAAACTTTTCGGTAATCAGTTCACCCCCACGTGCGTGGGGAATGCGTGGCCCGCGCGTCGGGCGTCTGGCGGTACAACGGTTCACCCCCACGCCTGTGGGGAATGCCTGCTGCTTGTCGGCATTGAGCCGCTCGCAGACGGTTCACCCCCACGCCTGTGGGGAATGCGCCCGAGGCCGCAGCGCTGAGCCACGAAGGGCTGGTTCACCCCCACGCCTGTGGGGAATGCGATCACTTCTTGGTCCCCTTCTTTTCGATCCACGGTTCACCCCCACGCCTGTGGGGAATGCCGTTATGGTCCTCCGTGAACTGGACCGTCACCTGGTTCACCCCCACGCCTGTGGGGAATGCCGAGGACTTCAAGGGTCAGTTCTAGTCCGTGCCGGTTCACCCCCACGCCTGTGGGGAATGCCCGAAGACGATGCTGTCGGCGATGTAGTAGTGCGGTTCACCCCCACGCCTGTGGGGAATGCGGGGAGAGCGTGCCCATCGCGGAGTTCGTGCGCGGTTCACCCCCACGCCTGTGGGGAATGCTCGTCTGCGGTCTGCGCGTCGGGCTGCCACATCGGTTCACCCCCACGCCTGTGGGGAATGCGCCTTCGGCGAGGACGGCCAGTCCCGCGTGATCGGTTCACCCCCACGCCTGTGGGGAATGCTTGTGGATCGTGCGGACCGTGCAGTGGAATGCCGGTTCACCCCCACGCCTGTGGGGAATGCAACGGCTCGTCGGCGGGGTAGCCGTAGCGCCCCGGTTCACCCCCACGCCTGTGGGGAATGCGCGCGCCGTGTTCCATAGCATGCACTCCATACGGTTCACCCCCACGCCTGTGGGGAATGCCGCCACGACGCATGATGTATTGGCCGCGATCACGGTTCACCCCCACGCCTGTGGGGAATGCCCGGCTACCGTTGCAGTGCTGAAAAAGTACGCCGGTTCACCCCCACGCCTGTGGGGAATGCGGCTTGGGGGCGGGCTTGGTGCGGGCGTTGCTCGGTTCACCCCCACGCCTGTGGGGAATGCGCCAAGGCAATGACAACGTGATGGGCGGGGTATCTAAGGGTGGCTTCCGACTTGCCGATGATGGCGTCCTGGTATTCTCGGGCACGCTATCGCTGGAGAACAGAGGTGGGTTCGCCTCCATACAGTCTGTTCAAGAACCCGTGGACCTTTCGGCCAACGCGGGTCTCCTGATCCGCGTCCGCGGTGACGGCAGAAAGTACTGGCTTACGCTGAAGACGAACCGCAGGATCATTGCCGGCTCGTATAGAGTGGAGTTTGATACCACGCCAGGCAAGTGGCAGGAGATTCGGGCTCCTTTCGCGGACTTCCGCGCGACTTCCTTCGGAAGGGAGCTGGCAGGTTTTCCTCCACCGGACCCAGCGAAGGTCGAGTCCATCGGCCTCCTCATTGCTGCCAAGGAGGCCGGCCCCTTTAGCCTGGAAGCGGCCTGGATAAAGGTCTACCGGGCGGAGGCTACAGGCAAGCCTGTGGATCCTCCCGCCGATGCGGCCGCACGCACGCCGAAGGATATTGTTGACACGGCCGTCGCGGCGGGGAAGTTCAAGCTACTCGTTGCTGCCTTGAAGGCCGCGGACCTCGTCCAGACGCTCAAAGGCGAAGGGCCGTTTACCGTCTTCGCGCCGACAGACGATGCCTTCGCCAAGCTGCCCGAAGGTGTTCTGGCCAATCTCCTGCAGCCAGCGAACAAGAAGAGGCTGGTGTCCGTTCTGACGCACCATGTCATTCCGGGCCGAGTTGTCCTGGGACAGCGGACGAGCGCGGGCAAGACGCTCGAGGGCTCTGAACTGGCGGTGACCTCCACGGGGAGCTTCCAGGTCAACGGCGTGAGAGTGTTGGCAGAGGACATCAGCGCGAGCAATGGCGTGATTCACATCATCGAAGGAGTCTTGCTGCCCAAGAGCTTCGGAGTGCCGGAGCCAGGGCCAGCAGCAAGACTGATCGAGTTGGCCATCGACAAGGGGGCCCCGTTGTTCAACAGCGGCAACGTGGATGCCTGCAACGCCACGGCGGCCTCGTCGGGCGATTGGCGGCGCACAACGAGCTGAATGCCCCGCTCGCGCAGCGCGGCCTGGGTCTCGCGCAAGCCTTCGAGCAGGAAGGCGTAGTGCCGCAGGTTGGCCTCGGGATAGGCGTCGGTGAGGCCAAAGAGGGCGACGACGGGCAGGTTCCGCAGGTTGGCCTCGGCGATGGCATGCTCGAGGGCGTGGTTCCACTCGGCGCGCTGCGACGCCTGCATCCAGTAGAGCACGTACTCGCCGTCGCGGGGCCACTCGTCGTTGAGGCGTCGGATGCGTTCGGGCTGGATCATCGAGGGTATCTCCGTGCCTCGGCGGCGAGAGCATCGCGAAGGGCGCCGGCCTGTTTGCGAATGGCCGCCCTGTCGTCGCGGCTCAGCCGACCGAGGTTGCGCACCTGGAAGCCCGTTCGCCGGTTCGCACGCAGCCGCTTCTCGTGCCGCATCAGGAAGTCCCAGTAGAGCGTCGTGAACGGGCAGGCGCTGTCGCCGAGCGACTTCGAGGGGTCGAAGCGGCAGCCGAGGCAATAGTTCGACATCCGTTGGATGTAGCGCCCCGTCGCCACGTAGGGCTTGCTCGACATCATCCCGCCGTCGGCGAACTGGGACATCCCCAGCACGTTCGGCAGCGTCACCCAATCCACGGCGTCCACGTAGATGGCGAGGAACCACTTGTGGACTTCGAACGGCTGGACGCCCAGGAGTTGGGCGAAGAGGCCGGCGACCATCAGGCGCTGGATGTGGTGTGCGAAGCCCAGGGCGAGCGTCTGTCCCACCACCTCGCGGAGACATGCCATCTCCGTCTCGCCCGTCCAGTAGAACCAGGGCAGCGGCGCGTCCGCCGCCAATTCGTTCGACTTCTCGTAGTCGGGCATGAAGCGCCAGTAGACGCCGCGGATGAACTCACGCCAGCCGATGAACTGGCGGATCACTGCCTCGGCCGACTGGAGCGGGGTGCGGCCATCGCGGTATGCCTTCCCCACGGCTGCCACGGCATCGCGCGGATCGAGGAGTTTCAGGTTGGCGGCCGCCGACAGCCGTGAGTGGTAGACGTAGGGCACGCCCGTCCACATCGCGTCCTCGTAGGGGCCGAACTGCGGAAGGCGGTGCTCGACGAAGTCGTCGAGCGCGCAGCAGGCGTCAGCAGGCGTAACCGGCCAGTCGAAGCGTTGGAGGCTGCCAGGATGACCCGCAAATCGCTCCTCAACAAGCCGGATCACCTCGCGGGTCACCCGGTCGGGTGGGAACGCGAGCGGTTCGGGAATTCGGCCCGGCCCGTCCTTGCTGAAGCTGAGGCGGTTCTCGGCATCGTAGTTCCAATCGCCGCCGACAGGCTTGCCGCCCTCGACGAGGAGACCGAGCCTGCGGCGCACCTCGCGGTAGAAGTACTCGAGGCGCAACTGCTTGCGCCCCTCGGCGTGGGCGGCGAAGTCCTCGTGCGAGCAGAGGAAGTGGCGGTCGGGGCGGATGTCGAGCGGCACACCGAGCGACTTCGCCGTGCCGATGAGGGCCTGCTTCACGCGCCATTCGCCCGGCTCGACGACGACGAGCCGCTGTGGCTTCAGGCGCCTGACCGCCTCCGCCAGTTGCGTGGCGAAGCTGCTGGGCTCGGCCTCTTCGTCAAGGGCGCGGTAGTCCACAGCCAGGCCCTTGTCGCGCAGCGCGTCGCGGAAGTGCCGCATCGCGGCCAGGAAGATGGCGATGCGGGCCTTGTGCGACCACACGTGGGTCGCCTCCTCGCCCACTTCCGCCATCCAAACCACATCGGCAGAGGGGTCAAAGCCGTCGAACACTGCCGACCGACTGTCAAGCTGGTCACCGAGGACAAGAGTGAGGAACCGTGCGTACTTTCGTGTTGGCCTCATAGCGTGTATCCAAGTCGCGCCATCCGCGTTACGCCGGGCGTCACGTCTGCGCGATTATACAACAGACGCCGCCAGGGGTGTAGAGTGGCTTTCCAGGCCAGCCTCCGGCATAGCGGCCGTGACGAGGTTGCTGCGCAGGGTGAGTTCCGCCGGCACGCGGTTCGTGGTAGAATGAAAACGAACTGTGCGGCCCGGCATGCCTCTGTCCCGTGCAGGTGCCGTACTTGTGTTGGCGCTCCCTCGGAGGGCTGGGAATGTCGGACGCTCCGACGCAAGGGCGACCGCACCGGCGGCTGCCTGTCTACTTTGTCCGCTGGTTCGACTCATCGGCAGGCGGACCCGAAGCCGGCAATGACCCCTGGCGCGTGGACTGGCTTCGGTGCGTGCCGTTCCTCTTTCTCCACATCGGCTGCCTGGGCGTGATCTGGGTGGGATGGAGTTGGACGGCGATGTGGGTGGCCGTCGGGCTCTACGTCGTGCGGATGTTCGCGATCACGGGCTTCTACCACCGCTACTTCTCGCACAAGACCTATAAGACGTCGCGGCCCGCGCAGTTCGTCTTCGCGGTGCTGGGGAACTCGTCGGCCCAGCGGGGGCCGCTGTGGTGGGCGGCGCACCACCGCCACCATCACTCACACCCAGACAAAGAGGAGGATGCGCACTCGCCTAGCCGCCACGGCTTCCTTTGGAGCCACATGGGCTGGCTGATGGCGGGGGCCAGCTTTCCCACGCGGATGGACCGGGTGCCCGACTGGGCGAAGTTCCCCGAGTTGATTTGGCTGAACCGATTCGACACCGTGGTGCCGCTGCTGCTGGCGTCGGCGCTGTACGGCCTCGGCGCAGCGCTGGCTGTCTGGGCGCCCGGTCTCGGCACCAACGGCCTGCAGGTGCTTGTGTGGGGCTTCTTCATCTCCACCGTGGTGCTCTTCCACGCGACGGCGACCATCAATTCACTCGACCACATGTTCGGCCGTCGCCGCTACAGCACGCCCGATACGAGCCGCAACAATTGGCTTCTCGCCATTCTCACTCTCGGCGAGGGATGGCACAACAACCACCATCACTGCGCCACCCCCGTGCGCCAGGGTTTCTTCTGGTGGGAGCTGGACATCACGTACTACCTCCTCGTCCTCCTGTCCTGGCTCGGCGTGGTGTGGGACCTGCGGCCCGTTCCGAAGGGTGTGCGCGAGAAGAACCTGGTGTGCGCCAGGCAGTCGGAGGGAGCGCAGTGAGGATCGCGGTCATCGGAGCCGGCGTCTCTGGCCTCGTCACGGCCTACCTTCTCGCCGACGAGCACGAGGTCACGGTCTTTGAGTCCAACGACTACATCGGCGGCCACACCCATACCGTGGACGTTGAGGCCGGCGGATGCAGGTTCTCCGTGGACACAGGGTTTATCGTCTTCAACGAGCGGACCTATCCGAACTTCGTGCGGCTGCTCCAGCGGCTCGGCGTGGCCTGGCAGCCATCGAACATGAGTTTCGGCGTCCGCTGTGAGAAGACAGGGCTGGAGTACAGCCCGAGCAGCCTGAACTCCTTCTTCGCCCAGCGGCGGAATCTGCTGAGGCCCTCCTTCTACCGGCTCATCGCCGACGTGTTCCGCTTCCGCCGCGAGTCGCAGGCCGTGCTGGCCGGGGACGACTGGGCGAAGACGCTCGCCGAATTCCTCGCGTCTCGGGGCTACTCACGCCGTTTCGTCGAGCAGTTCCTCGTGCCGATGGGCGCGGCCATCTGGTCGGCTGCGCCCGAGGACTTCGGGGCGATGCCCGTCCGCTTCTTCGCACAGTTCTTCTACAACCACGGGTTCCTGAACGTCCGCGACCAGCCGCAATGGCTCACGGTGCGTGGCGGCTCGCGCAGCTACATCGCACCGCTCACGGCCGCCTATCGCGACCGAATCCGCCTGAGCTGTCCGGTGGAGAGCGTGCGGCGCCGCACGGACTGCGTGGAGGTGACGCCTCGCGGCGGGGCACCCGAGCGATTCGACCAGGTGGTCATCGCCGCCCACAGCGACCAGGCGCTGCGCCTTCTCGCCGACCCATCGGCCGCCGAGCGCGAGATTCTGGGCGCCATCCCTTACCAGGCAAATGACACGGTGCTTCACACCGACACGTCGCTATTGCCGCGCTGCCGGCGGGCCTGGGCAAGCTGGAACTACCGCATCCAGCGCGAGGCGAAGCGGCGCGCCGTCGTGACCTACAACATGAACTTCCTCCAGAGCCTTGACGCGCCCGTGACCTTCTGCGTGTCGCTGAACTGCTCCGAGGCGATTGACCCCGCGACCGTGCGGCTGCGCACGGTGTACCACCATCCAGTCTATACGGCGGCTGCCGTGGCTGCACAGAAGCGCCACGACGAGATCAGCGGCGTGAACCGCACACACTTCTGCGGCGCCTACTGGAGCTATGGGTTCCACGAGGACGGCGTGAAGAGCGCCCTGGCCGTCTGCCGGCACTTCGGGAGGGGACTGTAGCCATGCACAGTTGCCTTTACGAGGGCTGGGTGCGCCACCGCCGACACCTGCCGGTGGAGAACACCTTTCGATACCGCCTCTTCCTGGTCTACCTCGACCTGGCCGAGCTAGACGAGGTGTTCCGCGGCCGCTGGCTCTGGTCCGCGGGGCACTTCAACCTGGCGTACCTTCGCCGCAAGGATCACCTGGGCGATCCGAAGGTGCCGCTTGACCAGGCCGTGCGCGACCTGGTGCAGGACCGCCTCGGCCATCGCCCGGCTGGCCCCATTCGCATGCTCGCGCACCTTCGCTACTGGGGCTACTGCTTCAACCCCGCGAGCATCTTCTACTGCTACGACGCCGAGGGCAAGCGAGTGGAAACCATCGTCGTCGAGATCATGAACACGCCCTGGAAGGAACGCCACTGCTACGTGCTCGGCGATGAGCAGAACGAGGGCGAAGGCCGCTGGCGGCGCTTCCGCTTCCCCAAGGTCTTCCACGTCTCGCCCTTCATGCAAATGGAGATCAACTACGACTGGCGCCTCCAGGAGCCCTGCGACACGCTGGGCGTGCATATGATGGACTTCGACCAGACGACAGGCGAGAAGCACTTCGATGCCACGCTGCACCTGGAGCGCCGCGAGATGACGGGGCGCTCGCTGGCCCGGTGCCTCGTGGCCTATCCCTTCATGACCCTCAAGGTGACCACGCTCATTCACTGGCAGGCGCTGCGGCTCTGGCGGAAGGGCGCCACCTTCTACACCCATCCCCGCAAGCGGAAGCCGTCCAGGCCAGGGGGGACGCCGTGACCGAGTCCATTGCGCCGCGCGACGAGCCCCGACCGCAGGACACTCCGCCGGGAACGCTCTCACGATCTGCCCGTCGGATCCTCCTCGGACGCCTGGAGCGACTTCGCGCAGGCAAGCTCAACCTGTGCGAGGGTGAGCAGAAGCACTGCTTCGGGGGCACCAAGGACTTCCCCCTCGAAGCCACGCTCACGGTGCTTCACCCGAGCTTCTGGCCCGACACGGTGTTCGGCGGCACCGTGGGCGCGGGCGAGGCGTACATGGCCGGCTCTTGGACCGCCGACGACCTCACGGCTGCCATCCGCATCGTCCTGCGGAATGGTGATGTGCTGGGGCAGCTCGACCGCGGCCTCACCCGCCTCGTCAAGTGGCCGCTCCAAAAGCTCTTCCACGTCTTCCGCCGCAACACCCGTCGCGGCAGCCAGGCCAACATCGCCGCCCACTACGACCTGAGCAACGGACTCTATGCCCTGTTCCTAGACGACACCATGACCTACTCGTGTGGCATCTTCGAGCGGCCCGAGAGCAGTCTGCGCGATGCCTCAATCGCCAAGTACGACCGCCTCTGCCGCAAGCTGCGCCTCTCGCCGGCCGACCACGTGCTCGAGATCGGAACAGGCTGGGGCGGCTTCGCCATCCATGCCGCCGGCACCTATGGCTGCCGCGTCACCACAACCACCATCTCGAAGGAGCAATTCGCCCTCGCACGGCAGCGCATCGAGCAGGCCGGCCTGGCGGACCGCGTGACGCCGCTGCTCAAGGACTACCGCGACCTGCACGGCCAGTTCGACAAGCTCGTCTCCATCGAGATGATTGAGGCCGTCGGCCACCACTACCTCGACACCTTCTTCCGCTGCTGCGCCGATCGCCTGAAGCCCGACGGCCTGATGGGCCTCCAGGCCATCACGATCACCGACCAACTCCACGAAAGCCACATCCGCGAGGTGGACTTCATCAAGCGCTACATCTTCCCCGGGAGTTGCATCCCCTCGGTCACGGCCATGTGCCGTTCGCTTACGCGAGCGACCGACCTGCGGCTCGTGCACCTCGAGGACATCACGCCCCACTACGCCACGACGCTGCGCCTCTGGCGCGAGCGTTTTTTCGCCAACGCCGAGCGTGTGCGCGCCCTGGGTTTCTCCGATACGTTCATCCGCATGTGGGACTTCTATCTCTCGTACTGCGAGGCGGGCTTCGCCGAGCGTTACATCGGCGACGTGCAGATGGTCCTCGCCAAGCCGATGGCCCGCCCCGAGCCGATCCTGCCGCCTCTTTCTGGCCACACGGGAAGCTGAATGACCAGGCTCATCGCCAACGTCGTGGGCTTCTACATTGGCTGGTTTGCATGCGTGCTCGGAGCCGCGCACGGCTACGGATGGCTGGGGGCAACAGCGTTCGTGGCGCTCCTTGGCTTGCATCTGGCCATCCAACCTGCTCCGAAGGCCGAGTTGCTCCTCGCCGTCGCCGCGTGTGGGTTGGGCCTCGTTCTCGAATCGGCCCTCCTCGCCGTGGGGGTCTACAGGCCGCAGCGCCTGGCCCTGCCCGCGCCACTGGCAGATGTGTGGTTGGTTGCTCTATGGGGCAATTTCGTGCTCCTCCTGAACGTCGCGCTGCGTGGGCTTCAGACGCGGCTGGCGCTGGCAGGACTTCTCGGAGCAGTGGGCGGGCCCGCGGCATTCTACTCCGGTGAGCGCCTCGGCGCGCTCGCGCTCCACCGGCCGCTGTGGCTGAGCATGCCGGTCCTGGCCCTCGTCTGGGCGCTGGCCGTTCCCGTCCTCCTATGCTTCGCGAGAAAGCTGTCCCCATCGCGTGCCTAGGGTGCGCCCAGAGCCTTCTCCACGGCCTCAATCACCGCAGCATCCTCGGGTTCGGTGCGCGACCCGAAGCGGGCGACCACGCGCCCCGCGCGATCCACGAGGAACTTGTTGAAGTTCCACGTGATCTTCCCGCCGAGGGCGGGATTCGCCTCCTTGTCGGTGAGATAGCGATAGAGCGGATGCTGGTCGGAGCCCTTGACGGAGATCTTCAAGAACATGGGGAACGTGACGGCGTACTTGAGGGAGCAGAACTGCTTGATCTCGCTGTCGCTGCCAGGCTCTTGCCAGAGGAAGTTGTTGGCGGGGAAGCCGAGGATCACGAAGCCGCGGTCGCGGTGCTTCTCGTAGAGCCTCTGAAGGCCGGCGTACTGCTTCGTGAATCCGCACTTGCTCGCGACGTTCACGATCATCACCACCTTGCCCCTGAATGTCGCAAGGTTGACGTCGTTGCCGTCAATGTCCTTCATCGTGAAGTCGTAGATGGATGCCACGGGAACCGAACTCCTCTCGATGTGAACGGGCAGCGCGGCCCGCTGGCACGCGCCCAGCGCGCAGGCAAGGAACAGGACACACGCAACAGACTCTCTGAGGCCGAACGAGTTCACGGGTTCGCCTTCTCTCGTGGCCGCAGGCCCACCCGCCAGAGGGCAATCGCGGCAAGAGCCACGACGACCAGCTCAACGGCCAGCGACACCACAACGACGGTGGAGCGGGACTCGTCCACGACCATGCCCACGAGCCGCCCCGCCGCCGTGCCGCCGCAGAGCAGGAGCGTGGCCAGCAGGCCGGCGGGCACGAATCGCCGCACAGCCGCGCAGACGACCAGGAAAGCGGCAAGGCCGATCTCCAGCCCGCCGTAGAACGCGCGCACCTCGGTGAACGCCGTGGGGCCGCCGAGCCAGTAGCACACGATGGTCGCGGCTTGCTCAGGGTCTACAAGGAAGAAGATGCCAAACGCCAGGTAGATGAGCCCGGTAAGGACGAGCACAACTCGCGCGAAGATCATTGCCGGTTCTCCTCGGCAGTTTCCGCTACGACACGCGGCCGGAATAAGTAATGAGACACCATCCACTCCTGGCCCTTGGCGTAGCCCCACAGCTCAGCGCAGGCCAGGAAGAAAACGCGCCAGCGCTGGAACCAGCGGGGGGCGTCGGCTGCGCCATACGCGTCCGTGAGGATCGGCATCACCTCCGAACGGCGGGAGTCCAGGTTGGCGAGCCACGCCTCTGCCGTCCTCTCGTAGTGCGTGCCGTCCACCCGCCAGTGGTCGTCGAGAGCCAGGTCATCCTGGAAGTAGAGCAGCAGATCGTCGGAGGGCATGAGGCCGCCGGTGAAGAAGTAGCGGCCCATCCAATTGTCGTCGCCCTCGGTCTCGAAGGGGTAAGCGAACTCGCGATGGGTGAAGATGTGCACGAAGAGCCGGCCGTCGGGCCGCAGCCAGCGCGCGATGCGGGCGAGCAGGCTCCGGTAGTTGCGCAGGTGCTCGAACATCTCGACGGACACCACCCGGTCAAAACGCCGGGACGTGTCGAACACATTGGCGTCCGCAGTCACCACCTCATGCGAGCGGATGCCGTGTTCGGCGGCGCGGGCCTCGATGAAGGCGCGCTGGGACCGCGAGTTCGAGACCGACAGGATGCGGCACGCAGGGAATCTCTTCGCAATCCAGAAGGACAGCGAGCCCCAGCCGCAGCCGAGGTCGAGCACGTCCATCCCGTCGGCCAGTTGCGCCCGCTGGCAGGTCAGCGCTAACATGGCCTCCTCGGCCTCGGCCAGAGTCGTCACGCCCGGCGGCCAGTAGCAGCCGCTGTACTTGAGGCGCGGCCCGAGCACATGGCGGAAGAACTCGGGCGGCAACTCGTAATGCTGGCGGTTGGCATCCTCGGTATGCGCGGCGATAGGACTCTCGCGAAGGTCGGCCACGAGCGCCCGGAGTGCCTCCCGCTGCGTCTCGACGCTCCCTTTGTCCTCCATGCGCAGCCGCAAGCGGTTGAGGCGGCGAATGCCGCGCCGAATGAGCGCGTCGGGCAGCAGGCCCCGCTCCATCAACTCGATGGCAGCTCTCATGCCCGTCTCTTTCTGGGGAACCACGGGACAAAGGCGCTCGTGGTGCGCTGGTACTCACGATAGTCATCGCCCCGGCTGGCCAGGGCGCGTTTCTCCGTGTAGGGGATACCCGTGATCTTGTAGAGGAACAGCAGCATCACCACGGGGCCCGAGAGCGTGACCCATACGTACGGCGACCCAACGCCCATCAACACGTAGGCCCACCAGTGCGTCCACTCGAAGAAGTAGTTCGGGTGACGCGACCAGGCCCACAAGCCGGCGCGGCACGTCTTGCCGCGGTTCGCAGGATCGGCTCGGAACCGAGACAGTTGCCAGTCGGCCAGCGACTCGCTGCCGATGGCGACCAAAGCCACGAGGATGCCCAGCGTATCCCACACGCGGAACCCCGGAGCCGGGTTGTTGGCCACGACGAGGAACGGCACCGAGAAGAGCACCGACCACGTGGCCTGAACCTGGAAGAAGATGAAGAAGTAAAGCTGCGCCCGAGCGCCCCAACGCTCCCGGAGCATGGCGTAACGGCCATCCTCCTCGGGGCCGAGCACACGGTTCACGAAGAGATACCCCGCCAAGCGCAGGCTCCAGGTGCCCGCCACCACGGCCAGGACGAGGCGCCGCGTCGGGTCGCCGCTGCCGACGATGGCGTAGAAGACGGCCAGCAGGCCCAGGCCGAATGCCCAGCCCGCATCCACGATGCCTGCGTCGCGTCGCGCGCGCTGCACGAAATAGAGCGCCAGTTGCATCGCGGACATCGCCGCCAGCCCGATCAAGACTGACTGATACACAGGAATGCTCATCGGTGAACCCCGGCCCTGAACTCCCCCCAGCTTCACATGTTTCCCTCAACGTCCAGTCTAAGGCATTCTCCGGCGCGGATCAACGACCCGAGGCGGTTGCGATGTCGTTCTGAATAGGACTGGCCGGGGGCCGGTGCCGGTGGGGCCGGAGCGCAAGAGAGGCCGGCGGGAGGTCAGCCGGGGTCGAGCTCACCAACCCGATTCAGCCGAACTGGGGCGGCCCCCAGCGCCCCTGGCCCCACGGCCGCCTGGTCAGCCTCGAGCTGCGCTCCGCTGCGAAGGTGGCGCGGCCCGCCGGCACCCACACCTGGGTCGAAGATATGCACCATCGCACGCTCTCCACGGACGCCCTTCCGCCTGGCGAAGCGCCGGGCACAGTGAGGTTCGTGGCCGCGCGGAACGGCACGTACTCCGCCCAAGTGCTCATCCGCGCGGCGTCCTCGCTCGCGGACGTTCGGGCGCGGGTGAGCGACTTGGCCGGCGAGGGGGGCGCCAAACTCCCCGCCTCCGCTATCCGCGTCTCCCACATGGCCCCCTTCCCCGCGTCGGAATGGAGCCTGAAGAAGCTCGGCGACGAGCGGGGCCTCGGCGCGTCGTTCCCCGATGCGGCCCAGCTCGCGGCCCATGCGAAAATGGAGGGCGGCGGGCCGTGGCTGTTCGACCAGCTCATTCCCGCACCATCCGTCTCGCTGCCGGCGAATGCTTCGCGCCCCATCTGGCTATCACTTCGCGTGCCGCCCGGCGCGGCGCCAGGCGTCTATCGCGGCCGCATCGAGGTCGCGGCGAAGGGGATGGAGCCGACGAGCTTGCCCGTCGAGGCCGAAGTCCTCCCCTGGCGGCTGCCCGACCCGTGGGACTTCAAGACCTTTGTCGCCTGCTTCCAGAACCCCTACGGCGTGGCCAAGCAGTACGGCGTGAAGCTCTGGTCCGACGAGCATTTCAAGCTCCTCGACGCCAGCTTCCGCCAGCTCGCGCGCATCGGCAACGCCTGGCTCAACGTGCCCGTCATCGCCCGCACTGAGTTCGGCAACCGCTCCGACTCGGCACTGAGTTCGGCAACCGCTCCGACTCGATGGTCCGCTGGACCCGCAGGGGCGGCGGCCTGGCCTTCGACTACGCCGTCCTCGACCGCTATCTCGACCTGGCGATCAAGCACTGCGGGCCGCCTCGCGTCGTCCAGTTCGTCGTGATGCAGGGGATGAAGAGCCAGATCAACCCCAACGCCCCGCCCCAGGTGAGCGTGCTCGACGGGGCGACCGGCAAGGCCGACCTCATGCCCGTGGACCGCCCTGCGTGGGAGGCATTCGCCCGTTCCCTCGCAGCCCACATGAAGGCCCGCGGCCTCGACAGAAGCATGTACTGGGGCGCGCCCCTCGAGGGCGAGGCCGACCCACAGCTCAAGGACATCCTGGCTGCCGCGGCGCAGGGCGTCTTCTGGGCCGCCTGCGCCCACGAGATCATGTACAACGCAAAGTACGCCCTGAACGACCGCTTCTACCACGTGATCAGCGATATCCGCTACCAGGGCGGCTGGCGCAACTTCCGCGACGACCAGGGCTGGCGCAGCAAGACGCTCCACCTCGCCAACCCGCGCGTCGGCGGCACCTGCTTCGCACTCCACACCACCTCGCACCCCTTCGCCTACCGGGTGATGGTGGACCGCGCGCTGGCGATGGGGCGGAACGGCTTCTCGTGGGTCGGCGCCGACGAGTGGGCAGCCATCCACTACGACGCCGCCGAAATCGTCCGCTGGGTCACTGGCACCCCCGTCCTCTTCCTCCTCTGGCCGGGCGAGGCGGGGGCCGAATCCAGCGCCCGCTTCGAGGCCCTCCTTGAGGGCATTCAGGAGACCGAGGCCCGCATCTTCGTCGAGCAGGCCATCGAGGCCGGCCGCGTGCCCGCCCCGCTCGCCGCGCGCCTGAAGAAAGCCCTCGCCGACCACTTCGACGCGACCACCTTCTTCCTCGGCAACTCGATCATCTACGGCATAGAGCAATACCACCACGGCTGGCAGGCCCGCTCCCGCCGCCTCTACCAGGCCGCGGCGGCCGTGGCCGGGGGCCAGTGACGGCGCGCCCCTGCCGCACCCGTTGATCCGTCCGATCCGTCGGATCCGTCTGATCCGCCTTTAGGAGCGCCCCTGATGCGTATCGGCTTTGCCAAGACCGACATCACGCCCCGCATCGGCGTCGAGCTGTGCGGCTTCGGGCCGTTCCGATGCCGGAAGAGCATTGAGGTCCGCGACCGACTCTGGGCGAGGGCGATGGCGATGGAACTGGAGGGTCGCCAGCAAGTGCTGGTGAGCTGCGACCTCATCGGCACGGCGCTCCCCATCACCGAGCGCGTGCGGGAGATTCTCCGCCAGCAGGCCGGCCTCGGTCCAGACGCCGTGATGGTCTGCTCCTCCCACACCCACAGCGGCCCGTGCACCGGCCCCTACATCGGCTGGGGCGAGCCCGACCCACCCTACGTCGAGACCCTCCCCTCCCGCATCGCCGCCGCCTGCCTCCAGGCCCTCGAACGCCTCGAAGAGGCCGAGCTTTCGCACGCCGAGGCGCCCTGCGAGGGCATCGGCCTCAACCGCGAATACGACAAGGACGCCCAGCCCCTCGACGTGGTGCTCAAGGACGACTGGCGCCCCGCCAAGCCCGAACTCACCGACACCACCTGCCACGTGCTGACAGCCAGGGCAGGGGAGCGGCTCCTCGGCTTCGTCAGCTACTTCGGCTGCCACCCCGTCGTCTGCTGCGAGGCCACCCGCTACATCCACGGCGACTACGCGGGCGTCGCGACCAACCTCATCGAGCGCGAGCACCCGGGCGCCGTCGGCCTCTTTCTCCAGGGCGCGCAGGGCGACGTCAACACCTGCGTCTGCCACAAGCCCGAGACCGAATCGCTCCTTGCCCTCGACGTGATCGCCTGCCGCTACGCCAATGCCGTTCGCCGCGGCATCGGGGCGGCGAAGCCGTTTGCCGTTGACCGCATCGCCTCGGCCCGCCGCCAGGTCACATTCGCCCGCAAGCCCTGGGGCGTCGAGAAGCTCAAGGAACTCCTTGCCGAATACGAGCCAAAGCTCCACAAGCTCGACGCCACGGACGCCCCCTCCGAGGCCCGCATGGCGATGGTCTACGTCACGGCTTTGCGGCGGCTCTTGGCCAAGGCCGCGGCCGGCCAGCCCTTGGCCGACCCCACCGAGGTTGCCGGCATGCGCATCGGCCCCATCGCCATCCTCGGCTCCGGCTTCGAGACATTCCAGGCCGTCAAGAACGACATCGTCGCCGCCGCGAAGGGGCCGATCACGTTGGTGTGCGGCCTCGTCAACGACAGCGTCGGCTACGCCCCCGACCGCACGGCGGCTGCCCGCGGCGGCTACGCTGCCGACATGGTCCCCTTCATCTGCGCCAGCCTCCCCTACGCCAGCGCCCACGACGAACTGGTCCGCGAACTCCTGGCTCTGGATGCGGCGTTGGTGTGAGGCCGAATAGCAGGCTTGCAGTGCCCTGCCCCGTGCGCGACAATACACCCAATACCTGTTGAGTAGGGGCGCCGACAGAAGCCGCCCGAACCCGCTGAGCCGATCACCGACAAAGGGGACCCACGCCTGTGTCACGTGAACAACGCATCTCGACAGTAGCATTGTGTCTGGCCGTCCTGGCCGCCGGCCTCGCCTGGGGCGGGGAGGACAACTGGCCGCAGTTCCGGGGGCCGTCGGGATTAGGGTACACGCAAGAGGCGAATCTGCCACTGACCTGGGGCGGGCCGAAGAATGAAAACGTGCGCTGGAAGTCGCCGCTCGTCGGCCAGGGACACGCCAGCCCGGTTGTCTGGGGCAATCGCCTCTTCGTCTCCACCGTGCGGTGGCCGGGGGAGGGGAAGCCGGACGCGAAGGTGATGCCCGAGCACCACGTGCTGTGCTACGACACGGCCGACGGCAAGCTGCTCTGGGACACGCAGGTTCCGCCCGGCCCGTGGCTGCGGAACGACTTCCGCAGCGGCCCAGGCGGCGGCTATGCCTGCCCGACGCCATGCACCGACGGGAAGCTGGTCTACGCCGCCTTCGGCTCAAGCGTCCTGGCCGCCCTCGACTACCAGGGCAAGATCGCCTGGCGGCGGGAACTCGTGCCGTCCACCTTCGACGTCACGGTCGGCAGCAGCCCGATCCTCTATCAGGACACGGTGCTCTTCGCCTACGAGACGCGGCCCGAGAACGCGCGCGTCTCCGCCTACGACAAGGCGACGGGCGAGGTGAAGTGGGAGGCGAAGCAGCCCACGATGGGCTTCGGGCACAGCACGCCCACGCTCATCGAGGTGAAGGGCAAGCCGCAGATGCTCATCCTGGCCGGCGGCCTCGGCCGCGTGCCCGACGCCTTGCGCAGCCTCGACCCCGTCACGGGCAAGACCCTCTGGTGGTGTGCCGGCGCGGGCGAGACCTCCTCTCCCGCCTACGGGGCCGGCATCGTCTACTTCGACAACGGCCGCGGCGGGCCGGGCGCCGCCGTGGACCCCACGGGCGAGGGCGACGTGACGGCGACCCACATCAAGTGGAAGGTCAGCGGGGGCGGCGGACTCAGTTCTCCAACAATCGTCGGGGATCACGTTTACCGGCTCTACGACCAGGGCACGTTGAAGTGCTGGGAGGCGGCCACCGGCAAGGAGGTGTACTCCAAGCGATTGGAGGGCATCTCGTCGGGCTGGGCGAGCCCCATTGCCGACCCCGACGGCCGCCTCTTCTTCGCCAACGCGGGCAAGAGCTACGTGGTCAAGGCCGGCCCTGAGTTCCAGGTCCTCGCCACCAACGACCTGGGCGATGGCAACCACCCCTCGCCCGCCGTGGCCGGCGGATGCCTCTTCCTCGTCGGACAGAAGAGCGTCTTCTGCATCGGGAAGTAGCCAGGCTGGGGCAGAGGGCCTGGGGCCGTAGGGGCGAAGAAAGGGACCTCAGGGACCTCAGGGACGAAAGGGACAGGTCCCAGTCCGGTCTCCCTTGCCGTGTTGCGTCCCTTTGCTCGCTTGGAGCGTCTAAGAAACTACCTCAGAACCCACGCGGGGCAGAGACGCCCCGCCTACAGGGAGGCGGCTTTGGCGGGACGCGATGCCCAGGGATTCGGCTTCATTCCTTCGGGGCTGTGCGCGCAGGTCCTGCGCCTCGCGCGCACCCGTGTCCTGACGTGCTGCGTGGATGCGCGCATGCTCGTGGAGTATGAGGAGGTTCTGCACCAGCTGGACCCGCCCGTCCCGCGCGCCGAGGCCGATGAGCTATGCCGCATCCTGAGACAGGCGGCGGCGATGGTGGCGCCCCCGCCCCTCGTCACCAGTCTGCCCCACGGGGACGACCTTCCCTTCCTCGAGGTCGCCAAGGCATCCGGCGCCATCCTGGTCACTGGCAACAAGCGCCATTTCCCGAAGAGACAATGCGCCGGCGTCCCCGTCATGTCCCCAAGGGAACTCCTCGACTACTTGCACCGCCCGCACTGACAGCCCGCCGAGAAGACGCGGCGTGGGGAGAACCAGCGGCGCCTGAGCGTGCGTCGGCCCCTCGGCTCGCGAGGGCTTGGTGCTGCTCAGGCCGCACATCCCACGCAAGAAAAGGGGAAACTGAGGTCTGACCCCAGAACCGCCAGAACCGTCCGAAGGAAGGACTACTGCACTGGGGCAGCCAGCACGGCGAGGATTCTTCCGCTATCCGTCGCAAATCCAATATGGCCGTAGAGCAGCGCGTTCTGGGTCTGGCCCGAGGGGCTGCCGTACTTCTCGATGACCTGAGCCACCGTGAGCTTCGGTCTGTTGGTGAAAATGTATGCACCGGCCCCCCGGATGTTGAACGATGTGTACCTCAGGTCCCCTACCAAGTCTCTGTCCAGAAGCAGGCGCAGTTCAACCGCTGCCATGTCCCTATCTGGCTTCGGCCATGGAACAAAGGTATGGATGTCTTTCAACTGAGAGAAAACACCCGCCAGCCTCTCACTCTCTCCCGTCTTCATCAGGTCGACTACCCTTGGCACACACTCGAGCTTCGCCGATATCTTCTTCGACACCTCATCGTCGCCGGTTGCGTATCGGAGAGCCCATTGATAAGCGAAATGCTTATCCTGGCTCTCAGCAGAGTCTCCTCTTGATACGAGTTCCGCAACGAGCTTCTGCCTTTCGCTGGTTTCTCTCGATGTGCCGCAGCCGCTGACCAGCGAAGCGAAGAGAACGCCTACCAGTACATGAACCTTCATTGCAGGCCCCTTTCTTCGCAGGGGTGACTAGAGAACACCAGCCTGCCCAGACAGCATGGGAAAGGTACAAGGGCAATGGGACACTTCACACCATGGCCCTTGGCCCACCACCGCGGCGGGCGGCGCGGTTCGGGGCGCGCGGGTGCGTTCGTTTCCCATTCCTCCGGAAGCCGCACAGCCTGAGCTTCCGGGTCGAAACCCATCATTTCCGTGTCATTCTACTGTGCCATTCCTGGTCTGTCAAGGCGGATCGAGCGCGCCCGATGTCGTTGGGACACGCGGGCCGCGTGTCGCTACGACAAAGGGAAACGGACTTGATCGGTTTGCGGCGGCAGATACAATCATGGTTTCAGGAAGTGGCGTCCCTGCCGATTGCCGAGGAGCATGTATGGCCGAGGACCAGCGCGAGCAGCGGCTGAGCAAGCTGGCGGGGCTGAAGGGCAAGGGCATCGAGCCCTACGGCCGCCGCTACCCGAAGGACCTCTCGGTTGCCGAGTGTCGGGCACTCGGCGAATCGAAGGGCGACGGCACGCCCGTGCGCACCGCGGGCCGCATCGTGGCCCAACGCGACTTCGGGAAGGCCGCCTTCCTGAGCCTCAAGGACCGCAGCGGGGCAATCCAGATATACGTCCGCCGCGACACGATGGGCGACGAGCAGTTCGACCTCTATCGCCTGCTCGACGTGGGGGACATCGTGGGGGTCGAGGGCAAGCTGGGCAAGACGCGGACGGGCGAGCTGACGATTTTCGTCGAGCGCCTCACGCCCCTCTCGAAGGCCATCCGCCCCCTGCCCGAGAAGTGGCACGGGCTGAAGGACGTGGAGACCCGCTACCGCCAGCGCTACCTCGATCTCATTTCGAGCGACGAGGCGCGGGCGACGTTTGTGGCCCGCTCCCGCGTGGTCGGGGCCATTCGCAACCATCTCAACGGCCTGGGCTTTCTCGAGGTCGAGACGCCCATGATGCAGGCCCTCGCGGGCGGCGCGGCGGCCAAGCCCTTCATCACCCACCACAACGCCCTGGGCGTGGACCTGTATCTCCGCATCTCGCCCGAGCTGTTCCTCAAGCGGCTGCTCGTGGGCGACATGGAGCGGGTCTACGAGATCAACCGCAACTTCCGCAACGAGGGGCTTTCCACCAGGCACAACCCCGAGTTCACCATGCTCGAGGTCTACCAGGCATACAGCGACTACCACGGGATGATGGACCTGGTGGAGGACCTTGTGACGGCCGCGGGCCGCGATCTGGGGCTGGGCGAATCCGTGCCCTACGGCCACGACAATAGACCTGTGCGCATCGCAGCCCCCTGGCCCCGTATCAGCTACCTCGACGCCATCCGCAAGTATGCCGGCGTTGAGCCCGAAAACGAGGTGGCAGTCCTAGGGAAGGCAGCTGAGCTTATCTACGGCTCTCAGACAAGAGATAACGAAAGCATGGTCCGGCGCGTGGCAGATGCACTCGAGCCCAATGAGAGCCCTAACGAAGTGGCAAAGTGGGTCCAGATGCAGCCACGATGGGCAATGCTCGAAGAGGTCTTCGAGAGGGCGGTTCAGCCTGCTCTCTGGGACTTGACAATCGTTTTCGATTATCCGGCCGAGCTGTGCCCATTGTCGAAGACGAAGCGCGACAAGCCGTGGATTTCGGAGCGGTTCGAAGTCTTTGCCGCCGGCATCGAGGTGGCCAACGCCTACAGCGAGTTGAACGACCCTGTCGAGCAGGCCGAGCGCTTCCGCGCACAGCTCGGCCACGACCACACGGGGATGAAGCAGATAGACGAGGACTACGTGGCCGCCCTCGAACACGCCATGCCGCCCGCAGGCGGACTCGGCGTGGGCATAGACCGCCTCGTGATGCTGCTCACCAACTCCCCCTCGATTCGGGATGTGATTCTGTTCCCGATGTTGAGGCCGGAGGCGAAAGGAGAGTGATGCGTGAAACGTGAAACGTGAGAAGAACGGATCCTCACGCTTCCCTCCTGTCTTCTCACGTTTCACGTTTCACGTTTCACGAGAAGATGAAGAAGCACATCGAGCCCCGCCGCTATCTGTTGCACTTCGACAGCCACGAGCTGCCGCAGCGCTTCGTGGACGTGTTGGTGATCGGCAGCGGGGTGGCGGGGCTGAGCGCGGCGCTCGCCGCCAGCCGCCACACCGACGTGTTGCTGGTGAGCAAGGACGAGCTGCGCGAGAGCAACACCCAATACGCCCAGGGCGGCGTGGCCGCCGTGTGGGCCGCGTCCGACAGCTACGATTCTCATATCGAAGACACGCTGACGGTGGGCCAGGGCATATGCGACCGGGAGGCCGTCGAGAGCATCGTGCGCGAGGGGCCGGAGCGCATCCGCGACCTCGTGGCCGCGGGCGCGCAGTTCGACCGCGACGCGGGCGGCTTCAACCTCACCCGCGAGGGCGGCCACTCGCAGGCCCGCATCCTGCACGCCCAGGGCGACGCTACGGGGGCCGAGATCGAGCGCACGCTCCTCCAGCAGGCCGCCGCCGCGCCCCGTATCCGCTGCCTCGACCACACGTTCGTCGTGGACCTGCTCGCCGACGGCGGCCAGTGCGTGGGCGCGCTCCTCTCCAGCCAGACCCAGGGCCTCACGGTCGTGTGGGCCAAGCACACCATCCTGGCCAGCGGCGGCCTGGGCCAGCTCTACCGCGAGACCACGAACCCCGAGGTCGCCACGGGCGACGGCATCGCCATGGCCTATCGCGCCGGCGCCGCGCTCCAGGACATGGAGTTCATTCAGTTCCACCCGACCACGCTCTACATCGCGGGCGCGTCGCGGTGGCTGCTCTCGGAGACGTTGCGCGGTGAGGGGGCGTATCTCGTCAACAGCCGGGGCGAGCGCTTCATGCCACGCTACCACCCCGACGCCGAGCTGGCCCCGCGCGACGTGGTGTCCCGCGCCATCGTCGCCGAGATGCGGGCCACGGGGGCGACACACGTCCGCCTCGACCTGCGGCACCTGGACGCTGCCCACGTGCGCGAGCGCTTCCCCACCATCGCACGAGTCTGCGCGCAGTTCGAGCTGGACCTCGCCGAGGACCTCATCCCGGTCCGCCCCAGCGCCCACTACATGGTCGGCGGCGTGCGGGTGGACCTGGAGGCCCGCACGTCGCTGCCGCGCCTGCGGGCGTGCGGCGAGTGCGCCTGCTCGGGCCTCCACGGGGCCAACCGCCTGGGCAGCAACTCGCTCCTCGAGGGCCTCGTGCTCGGCCATCGGGCGGGCGACGCGACGGGACGCCTCGCCGCCGCGGACCTGGCCGAGGCCAAGCCACGCCCCATTCGGGCCGAGGTGCTGGCCAGCCACGAGGACGGGTTGGACCTCCGCGACGTGTCGAACTCGCTCAAGAGCCTCATGTGGCGTCACGTGGGCATCGAGCGCAGCGAGACCCTCCTCGCCGAAGCCGAGGAGAGCATTGACTTCTGGTGCCGCTACGTCATGGCAAAGGAGTTCCACTTCCAGGGCGGGTGGGAGATTCAGAACCTGCTCACCCTGGCCAAGACCGTCACCGTCGCCGCGCGCACGCGCCAGGAATCGCGCGGCGTCCACTTCCGTAGCGACTTCCCGCAGACCGACGACGCGCGCTGGAAGCGCCACACCACCTTCCAGCGCTCTCAGGAGTGATCTTCGCCTTCTGCGTCTTGCACTTTGGCTTTTGCACTTTGCACTTTCACTTGCGACTTGAAGGAGCCTTTCGTGTATCGCACCGGGCCGGTTGAGAAGTATGTGGCCGACGCCGCCGCGGGCATTCCCGCTCCCGGGGGCGGCAGCGTGAGCGCGTTGGCCGGGGCGCTCGGCGCCTCGATGGCCTGCATGGCCGCCAACTTCACCGTCGGCAAGAAGAAGTTCGCCGCCGTCGAGCCCGAGGCCCGCGCCCTCCTCGCCCAGTGCGAGGCGGGCCGCCAGCACATGCTGGAGCTCATGGACCGCGACGTGGCGGCCTACGGCACGGTGAGCGCGGCCTACGGCATGCCCCGCGACACGGAGGAGCAGAAGGCGGCCCGCGCGGCGGCCATCCAGGCCGCCCTCCAGGTCGCCCTCGCCGAGCCCCTCGCCGGGTTCCGCCGGGGGCTCGAACTCATCGGCGTGCTCGACCGCCTGGTCGAGGTGGCCAACCCGAACCTCATCAGCGACGTGGGGGTCGCCGCCATCCTCCTCGAGGCCGCACTGCGCGGGGCCAAGCTCAACGTCGAGATCAACCTCGCGTCGCTCAAGGACGCCGCGTTCGTGGCCGAGACCCGCAAGGAACTCGAGAACGGCACCGCCGAGGCCGCGCGCATCGCCGCCGGCGTCGTCCAGCGCGTCTACCAGAAGATCGGCTGGCCCCCGGCCTGACGCTTTCTGCAATCTGGAATCTGGAATCTGGAATCTGGGATTTGGGATTGACCCATGGAATGGAACGTCGCCAGGACCAAGCGCGCGTGTGTGTGCGGGCGCGAACTCGCAGACAACGAGGAATACGTCGCGGCCCTCTACGAGCAGGGCGAGGAGTTCGTCCGCAAGGACTACTGCGCCCCTTGCTGGGCGAAGGCCCAGGCCGAGGGCGGCGTGTTCTCCTTCTGGAAAACCGTCGTCCCGCCCAAGGAGCACAAGCGCCGCCTCTTCGCCGACGACGAGGTGCTCCTCGACTTCTTCTTCCGCCTCGAGAGCGCCCAGGAGGAGCAGAGGCGCCACTTCTTCTACCTCCTGGGCCTCATCCTCATGCGCAAGAAGCTCCTGAAGTTCGAGGACATCGAGCGCCGCGACGACCAGGAGTTCCTCTGCCTCCGCGTGCCCCGCGAAGACCGCGTCGTCCGCGTCCCCAACCCAAGCCTCAACGACGAGCAGCTCGAGGCCCTCAAGGGCCAGCTCTCGGAAATCCTTGACTTTCACCTGTAGGGTGTGCATACTTGCACACCAGTGTGGCGGAACACGAGTCCCAGGAGACGAGCCGATGAAGATCGAAGACCTGGCCTTCCGCGTCGCCGGCGAAGCCCTCACCCTCCTCGAGAAGAAATACCACTACCGCATCGCCGAAGACCACAAGAAGGACATCCAGAACAGCATCCGCAAGAACCTCAACCAGCTCATCAAGGAAGCCAGCGCGGCCCCGCCCGCCGAGTAGGAGGCCCGCCATGGCCCACCTGTTCGGGAAAACCTATACCCGCGAGCAACTCCTCCGCCGCGTGGGCGACCTCTCGCAGCTCGGCGGCACCCGACTCGTCGAACTGCTCGACGGCAACCAGCGCGGCGTCCGAGCCGTGGACTTCGCCACGGGCAGCGGCCTGGGCTTCACCGTCCTCCTCGACCGCGGGATGGACGTCTACAACGCCTCGCACTGCGGTCGCTCGCTCGCCTGGCACGGCATGCCGGGCGCCGTGCACCCCGCCTTCTTCGAGCCCGAGGGCCTCGGGTTCCTCTGCACCTTCGAGGGCGGCCTCCTGTGCACCTGCGGCCTCACCTACGCCGGCGCGCCGTGCACCGACGAGGGGGAGGAGCTGGGCCTCCACGGCCGCATCTCCCACACCCCCGCCCGCAGTCTCTCGCTCGACGCCGCCTGGGAGGGCGACGACTATGTGTTCTGGGCGAAAGGCTCGATGCGCGAGGCCCGCGTCTTCGGCCCCAACATCGTCCTCACCCGCACCGTGTGCTGACCAGCGGGATCCGCCAGAACCAGGTGGGGAGTCTCGGGTGAGGAGTGTGCATGTCCTCGACGATATGCCGCGTGGTCCACGCCGGCGTGACGGCGGCCGCGCTCGCCGCATGCGCCGTCGCCTCCGCCGCCCAGACGAGCTACATGGTGGTGGTGTCCAAGGCCACCCATGCCAAGCCGGGGTGGCGGAAGGTGGTGGACGCGCTGAAGGCGAAGCATGGGGTGCAGGTGGCCGTCTATGACGCCTCGGTGACGGAAACGCTCGACAGGCTGAGGGCAGCGTTCCCACGCTACACCTGCTTCGTGGCCACGCCCGAGGACGCGGGGCGGGCGTTCGTCGCCCAGGTTCACCAACTGACCCGTAAGCTGGACGACGACCCATACACCGACACACTTTGGGGCATTCTCACCGGCCACGATGCGGACAACGCGCTGGCGATCGCCAGCCATAGTGAGCCGCTGGTCGTGAAGAAAGTCGCCTCCGGCACGGAGTTCGCGACCGAGATGGTCACCGAAGGCCAGTGGTACGACGAGCTGGTCAAGAGCAAGCACGTCAAGAAGGAGCCCGGCGGCAAGGCGGAAGAACTGAAAGGCACCGACGACACCACCAGACCTCTCGTTGACTTGCTCAACTCCTACAAGCCGGACCTGATGATCACCTCGGGGCACGCGACCGAACGCGACTGGCAGATCGGCTTCCGCTTCCGCAGCGGCCAGTTTCGGTGCGCCGATGGCCGACTCTATGGTCTGGATACGCAAGGAACCAAGCACCCCATCGACTCCCCCAATCCGAAGGTCTACATGCCGATCGGCAATTGCCTGATGGGGCATATCAAGGACCGGGACTCGATGGCCCTGGCCTGGATGAACTCGGCGGGGGTGCGCCAGATGGTCGGTTACACGGTCAGCACCTGGTTCGGGTACGCTGGTTGGGGCTGTCTGGAATACTTCGTCGAGCAGCCCGGTCGCTACACCTTCGCCGAAGCCTTCCTCGCCAACGACCACGCCCTGATTCACCGCCTCGAAACCTACTTCCCCGGAGCGGTCGCCCGAGCGCAACTCCCACCCGGCAGCCGGCCGCGAATCGCCGAGCTGAAGCTGTTGGACGAAGCACAGGCCCAGGGCCTGCGAACCGCTGACGCTGCAGGCTTACTGTACGACCGCGACGTCGTGGCCTTCTACGGCGACCCGGCCTGGTCGGCCAGGATGGCCGAAATGCCGAAGCCCTACGATCAAGCGTTGGAGATTGAGGACGGTGTTTACACGCTGACAATCATCCCCAACCGCGGCGAGGATTCGTTCAAGCCGGTCAACATGAACGGTGCGCAACGTGGGTGGCGGCCGATTGTCCAATACCTCCCCCATCGGATCAAGGACGTCGAGATCCTGACCGGCGAGGACCTCCGCCCGGTTGTCGCCGACGACTTCATCCTCGTCCCCAATCCCCGCGAATGTAAGCCAGATCGCAGATACCTCATTCGCTTCAAGGCGAAAGAACTCGCCCCGGGACGACCGGCTCCGTAGGAGACGGGGGCGGCCGTCGAAGAGCAGACGCCCATTCTCCCGTGAGGCCCCTGCCTGGGAGGGGGCGCGGGACACGTGGCGCGCAGACCGGCTCGCGCACTTGCGCCTGGATTGGGGGCGACTACAATAGGTCGCCCGAAGCCACAACTACTCGGAGCGACCATGACTGCCAACTGCTTCACGGCCGACAACAGACTCCAGGCTCCCCATCGTGGTTTTGTCAGCTCCACGCCGGCAACCACATGGGAAGAGGGCCTCCTCTCGGGCAACGGCACCATCGGTGCCAACGTGCTCAGCCGGCCCCTGGACGAGACGGTCATCTTCACGCACGAACGCCTCTTCCTGCCGCAGGGCCCGCCCGTGATGCCACCCGAGAGCGGACCCCGGCTGTTCGAGATCCGCCGCCTGATTGACCGCGGGCTCTACCGGCAGGCTGATGAGCTGGTGTGTCAATTCTCGCCCCAGGAGGGGTTCCTGTATCCCGATCCGTTCGTCCCGGCCTTCGATCTGCGCCTTCGGACCGAGGGCGAGAAGGACATCGTCGGTTACATGCGCGGTGTCGATTTCGAAACCGGCGAGACGACCGTTCACTGGGCCGATAGCCGAGGCATTTTCGAGCGCCGGCTGTTCGTATCCCGGGCCGACGGGCTCGCCGTCATGTCGATCGCCGGCCCGAAGAAGGGCGCGCTCAACTGCCAGTTGACCCTCACACCGCGCCAGCCCTGCGAGAAACTTGGCCAGAAGACTATCGACCGATCGAACGAGGTCTTCCGGAGTCACGTCTCGAACATCAAGGTCTCCGCGAGCGGTTCGAGCGTCACATTCCGGAGCACCTTCACAAAGGCATATCCCGGCAGCATCCACGCGCTCGAAGGCATCGCCGAGGTCCATGTCGAGGGCGGCACCACCAAGGCAACGGCGGATACACTGGTCATTTCCGACGCGGACCACATCCTCGTCTTTGTGGCCATCGAGCCGATCTACGACCCGGACGTCTCAAGAGCCCGGGAGATGAGGGAAGCCATCGCGGCGTTGCCCAAGGCGTACGGCTCCCTGCTCCAGAGGCATGCCGTCCTTCACGGCGCGCTGTTCAACCGGATGCGGCTGGATATCGGTGGCGGTGATGACCACAAGCGCACGACCGAGGAGCTACTCGAGCAATCGACCAATGAGAAACTCAACCTGGCCCTGGTCGAGAAGGAGTTCGATGCCGGTCGGTACAACATTATCTCGTGCACTGGGGAGTTGCCCCCGGTGCTTCAGGGCCTCTGGGGCGGCACCTACTGCCCCGGCTGGGCCAGCGACCTCACCCACAACGGCAATGTCCCCTCGGCCATCGCTGCCATGATGCGGGGCAACACCCCGGAGCTGATGCTGGCCTACACGACGTACATCGAGTCCATCGTTCCCTATCTGGAGATCAATGCGAGGCGGATCTTCGGGGCCCGGGGCATCGTGCTGCCTTCGCGGAGCACGACCCACGGACTCAACAACGCCTTCTGTCCGGGCTTTGCGGGAGCGTACTGGGTCGGCGGTGCTCCCTGGGCGGCACACTTCTTCTACGATTATTACCTCTACACCGGCGACAGGGAATTCCTGGCCGAACACGCGCTTCCCTTCATGGAGAAATGCGTCCTCTTCTTTGAGGACTACCTATACGAAGGCCCGAATGGAACGTATGTCTTCTCGCCGACGCAGTCGCCCGAGAACACCCCGGCCAACTCGAAGTCCCAGGCCTCGTTCAACGCAACGATGGACGTCGCGGCGGCGAAGGAACTGCTCTTAACAACGATCGCCGCCTCGAAGGAGCTGGGCGTCAACCAGGAGAAGATCCCTTACTGGACGAAGATGATCCAGAAGATGCCCGCGTACCTGATCAGCGAGGGGGGCTACGTCCAGGAGTGGCTTACCCCGAGACTGGAGGACCAGCTCGATCACCGCCACTCCTCGCAGCTCTATCCCTTGTTCGACGGCCTGCCTGAGGAGATTGAGAGAGACCCGCACTTGCAGGCGGCGTTCAAGAAGATCATCGAGATCAAGCTCAGCAAGCACTGGAAGGACAACGCCGCCGGTTTCATGTCGTTCGGCCTGGTTCAGCTCGGCCAGGCGGCCACCAGCCTCAGGGACCGCGACTTGGCGTATCAGTGCCTGATCCCGCTGGTACAGCGGTACTGGCTCAGCAATCTGGCCTCGATGCACAACCACAAATCCCTGTTCAACATGGACATCAGCGGCGGCATGCCGGCGGTGATACTGAAGATGCTCGCCGAGTCGGTGCCCGGCCGGATCATTCTCCTGCCGGCTCTCCCCCGCGAGTGGCCCTCGGGGACAGTTGAGGGCATCCTCTGCCGCGGCCAGATCGAGATCAAACGGATGACATGGAGTGCAAAGGAGATCGAGGTCACGCTCACCTCGGGCAAGCCTCAGCAGGTTCTGGTGGAAACACCAGGGGACATCGCGGCCGTTGCCGCGCAGCGCGGTAATGTCTCGGTCAGGAAGACCGACCAACTGCGAAGCTTCGAAGCAATTCTCCCCGACGGGGAGCCTGTTGCCCTCAAGATCGACCTGCAGTAGGTACGGCCATCGTTGCGTGCAGAGCCGGATCATCCTCGAGAGTACAGGAGATGGCGAAGGAGCGGCGCGCGATGGCAAGACGGAGAACGAGCGCGGGGAGGCCCATGCAGGCACGGCGCCCTGAACGCGTTGGGAATCCTCCGCGAGCCCCGCAGGAAGGCAAACCATGAGACACAAGCTCACATTCTGTATCGCCCTGCTGCTCGCCCCGCTGACCGGGCCGCACGCTGCCGACACACCACGACCACCCCGCCCCAGGCTGCAGTTCATCAATGGCAGTGACCAGACGATCGATATCTTCTGGATCAAGTCCGACGCCGAGCGAGTGTCGAACGGTTCCGTGGCCCCGGGAAGGAGCAGCATCATTGCCACGACGCTCGGGCACCGATTTGAGGTCGTGGGGCGCGATGGCAAGACGACAGCCAGGGTGACCAGCGAAGTTCCCGTGCAGGCCTTCCGCTTCGACCCGCGCGGCCACGACGGCGTGCCGTCATTCTACACGCAAACCGTCAGTGCCGGCGGCTTTCCCATCGTCGCCTCGGCCAAAGTGAATCCCTAGGGATAGGCTACAGGGCAAGTGTGAAGGCCCGCCGACCCCCGGGGACTCAGGAGGGATACCCTCGGGCGCGTAGATTGCCGAATGGCATCAGTGGGCGTGAAGTCAAGGAGCGACCATGAGTTCGACGTCACAACCAGGCATCCTGCGGGTCGGGACGTCCAGGAAGGACATCACGCCGGGGAAGCCTGTGGCGTTAGCGGGGTATGCGAGTCGGAAAGGGCTGTCTCAAGGGGTCCACGACCCCCTCTCAGCACGCGCGCTCGCCTTCGAGCAGGACGAGAAGAAACTGGTCCTGCTGTCGGCCGACGTCCTGGGCTTCTACGGCGGAACGGCCGACAGCATCCGACAGGGGATCATGGCGGCCTGCGGTCTGCAACCCTCGGAACTCTTCCTTTCAGCTATCCACACGCACGCTGCGCCAACGGTCACGCTGGATGCCGAGGTGGCTCACGCGAACAACGTCGAGTACACGAAGGCGCTCGGGGGGCAACTGGTCGAGGCGGTTCGGGAGGCGCTCGCCCGCTTGGCGCCCGCGCAGGTCGCCGTCGGCTCGGGTTCGTCTCCTGTCGGGGTGAATCGGCGGGAGGCCATCCCTGACTCCGACGGTGATTCCCGAGTACGGCTGGGCCGGAACCCCTCCGTGCTGACGGATCGGGAAGTCCAAGTGCTGAAGGTCTCCCACCCCGGCACCGACGCCCTGGCCGCCGTCGCCTTTGCGTATTCCACGCACAGCACCTCGATGGGGCCGGGAAACTACCTCATCAGTGGCGATGTCCACGGGCTGGCGGAGCAGTTCCTTGAGAACTGCCTTGGCAGCGGGGTGATCGCCTCTGCCTTTGCCGGCGCATCAGGCGATATTGACCCCTGGTTCCGCGTGCTGCCGGAGTTCAGAGCTACGGACGGCTGGATTCCCGAGGCGGTGCTGCTGGGCGCCCTGCTCGGCGAGGAGGTGGTGCATGTCCTGACTGGCGTCCAGAAACCCATCGCGAGCACCTCCATCAAGACGGCCTTCAGGACGCTCTCGCTGCCTGGGAAGCCACGAGGCGGGGCCGCCTCGGCCACGGCCAGCTCGCCGGCAGAACTCAACCTCACCGTAGGTCGCATCGGCGATGTGGCATTCGTCGGTCTCGGCGGCGAAGTGTTCAGTGAGATTGGCAGGGCCATCAAGGCGGCGTCGCCGTTCGCGCACACCATTGTGATCACCCACTGCAACGGCGCCGCAGGCTACCTGCCGACCGGGGAGAGCTATGGCGACGGCGGCTACGAGGTCAAGACCAGTCCCTTCGCCCCGATGGCGGCGGAGCAGGTTACCGAGGCCGCAGTGTGGATGTTGCGGGAGCTGCGACAGAATCTGTGACTCGGGAAAAGGAATGGGAAGGACCTGCCCCAGCACTCTCGCTGGCGGTCTCGATCCTTTCCCCACCGCGACCACCTCTATCGTGCAGCGCTCGACGCCCATCGGTCAGCCTAGGGCGTTGTGAAACCGGCGGTCCAGCACCTGCGCAAGCGCGCGTACTTGCATTGCGTGCCGGAGCGCATCTGGCGGAGCTTGCCACGCGGGCCAAGTTCAGTCACTCTCAACAGCGAGAGTGCCTGAACCTGGCACGGAGGAAGATGCGATTCGCTGGAGGTGAGGAAGGATGGGCATACACGATGGGTTCCGAAGGCAAGTCTACAAGCTGGATTACGATTGCGGCAACAGCGGAGACATGACCGCGGTTTGGATCAACGAGGATGCGGGCATGGCGGTCAGGATCGAGTGGATTGTGGCGGAAGCAAAGTCGTCAGGAACGCCTTCTGCGGCCCTCCGCGGCGAGGTGCGGGCGGCGCAGACACGTGAGGAACTGGCGGTCGTGCCGCCGCACGTGATCCACGGGCAACAACCCTCGCCTGCCCTTGGCGGAGAATTGACAGAGTCGAACAAAAAGCATAACGTATCTGCCAACGCCAGGCTATAGACTGTGCAACAAGCGAGACGAACCACGGGGACCCCTTGCCGTGCAATGCTTCCCTGCGACCCGGCCACTGCGGCCGCAGACGCCGTAATGAACCCCTCAGACCCTGCCTTTCCACATCCACAACCTATGGGACTGCGATGAAGAACCCGCTCGCTGCGTTCGCCCTGCTTGTGTGCTTGCCGACGGCCGTGGCGGTGGCTGCGGCACCGTCCGAAAGCAACATCGTGCCGAACGGTTCCTTTGAGTTCTGGGATCGCCTCGGCGATTTCGGTCTCGAACACAAGAAGCCGTTTCTCTGGTCGGAGGGCGCAATAGTCCCGAAGCGCTGGTTCCTCAATACCAGTGCGCCCTCGTCGTTGGGCAAGTCGTCCGATCGCCATGGCGGGCGGTCTGCGCTGGAAATCGCCGCTCACAGACACGCCCTCCCCGTCGTCTTGGAGATGTACCATGTCGAAGTCATTCCTTCCGCGAAGTACAACTTCGGCTTCTGGTTCAAGGGCAACGGCAAGGCGGTGATGACGATCTTCGGCAACGCCGTCGAGGGGCGCCAGACCATCGCATCGGTGGAAAGGGCCGCAGGCGAGCAGTGGAGCGACGTCCGCGGGTCGTTCACAGCGCCGAAGCACATACGCACCATCTCGGTAGCTCTTTGCATACCGGCAGAAGGCCAGCTCCTTATTGACGATCTCTTCGTGTCCACCCTTACCGAGCAACCATTCGACGCCGATGCCGTGCTGAGCCAGAAGTACGGCAGGGACGAACATACGCTGGTCTTCGAGGACTTCGATGGGGAATTGCCCTCGGTCATTTCCACCTGCCGGGAGGTCTGCGTTACCGGTGATGGCGGCGGGCGTTTCGGCAAAGGGCTCCGCCTGGACCGCAGAGGCTCTGCCTCGATCCCTTGCGGCCTGGGCGCAATGTCCCAGGAGGGAACTCTGGAGTGCTGGATTTCCATGGACGGCAACGAGGGCTTGAGCTATCTCAGCCTCATGGGCGACAAGAGCATCCTGAGTGTGGGCAACTGGACTTGGCGGATCTCCGCAGGGCCGGACCATCCGGGATACCGCGACACCCTGGGCCTGGAGGGCAACCAGGAAATCGATGTCTACCGGATGTACATGGGCCAGTGGCACCATGTCGCATACACCTGGGACAAGACCACGGTGCGCCTTTACATTGACGGCGTCCTGACCGACATGAAGACGTCGCGGGAGCTGAAGTGGCCTGGCGAAGTCGCGTTCATCCAGCTCAGCAGCACCCTGGAGCGGGCCAGGCGTGCTGACGGAACGATAGACGAGATACGGGTCTCGCGGGTCCGCCGATACGGCCCCGTCATCCCTAGCGGGTCGGCATACGTCCCGCCGATCAGGATTCCGTCTGGTGCCGAAGAGTCCGCCTCGTCGGCCAGAGCGCCATCATCCGCCAAGGCGGGACCGGCAAGCCAGTGGACCGCCGACCAGCGCAAGAGGATGATCGGGACCA
Organism: Planctomycetota bacterium; assembly: GCA_041320515.1. Lineage (GTDB taxonomy): Bacteria > Planctomycetota > PUPC01 > DSUN01 > DSUN01 > DSUN01. Next base: position 508,574 of record JBGLNR010000001.1, read on the forward strand.
TTCCGCCTTCGCGGCCCGATGTGTTCGAGGACAAGGTCAATCCCGATGGCAACCACGTCTACGAGGCGACGTCTGCCAAGCCGCTCGTCAAGGGCGGGCTCTGCCAGATCGAGGCGGACAAGACCATCAAAGGGCTGACGGTCGTCAGGAGCCGCAGGGGCACGGGCATGCTCCTGCCGGACCACAACCCCAACGAAGGGCTGTATTGGACGCTGAAGAACATCCCGAGGGCCCGCTACTGGATCGGCGTGACCTATTCGGGCAACGGCGCCACGGGGACGAACGCATCGATCGCGGTCTACCTCAACGGCCGGATCGTCCAACTCGCCAGCCAGACGGATCCCGTCCAGCTCGCGCCCGGGGCCTGGTTCATCGAGGCGCTTGCTCGCCAGGCGGAGGAACTTAGGCCCGGCGACGAGATCGCCGTGGTCTTCAATCATTACGACGGCAGCGTCGTCCGCGTGACCTTGCACAGCAAGGCGCCGGGGCCCGTCTCGGAGTGCCCGTGGCGCACCTCGACCAATTTCGCCGGCCATCAGTGGAACCTCTACACCGCGCTGGCTGTGAACGCCGAGGGGAGCTTCAAGTCTAAGGACGGGAAGGACGCTCCTCACCTGCAATTCAGCGCGATCGAGCAGGCCGCGCCGTCGCTCGAAGCTCTCAGGGACGGCTCGGGCAAGGTCCATCTCAGCGCCTATGTCTCGAATCCGCTTCCCGTGCCGGTGACCGTTGATTACCGGTGCGTGGTGAAGTCGTTCTACGGCGACACAGCTGCCAAGGATGTGGAGCGGCTGACCGTGGCGCCGCACGACCAGATCGAGCGGAAGCTGTCCTTCGACTGGAAGGAGGGCGACCTGACCTACTTCGCCGACATCACCCTGGTCGGGGTGAATCCGCCGGATTTGTCGGCAAGCCGCGAGGGAAGCGGCCTGGGTTGGCCGAAACACGAGACGCTTGAGTTCTTTCCGGGCCACAGGCAGGTCCTGCCGTGGCCCGATCCCTTCAACGCCCGGGTCGTGCGCCGGATCACGATCGCCTCGCCGTGCGGCGGCCCGCGGCAGGCCCACTGGCTGGACGGCAACGACTGGGAGATGGCCTACACCACCGATCTGGAGCCGCCGATGCCGCCGCCCGCGCACAGGAAGTTCGAGCGGGCGAGCATTCCCAGGAACTGGGGTTGGCCTAATCTCAACGACATCGAGCCCAGGCCCCACGGCGCGTACTACCGGAAGACTGTCGAGCTGCCCGGCGACCTTTCGGGACGCTCCTACAAGCTCATCGTCGAATACGCTTACGACGAGGCGACGGCCTATGTCAACGGCAAGAAGGTGGGCAACGTGCGCGGCGACGGCACACCCATCGTTTGCGATATCACCAAGGCGCTCGTGCCCGGCAGGAACGAGATCATGATCGTCGTGCGGGACATCATCGCGATCATGAACCCCGCCTTTGTCAACAAGGACAATCCTGTCGGCGACCCCGCCTATCTCGACGCTCCAGGCCTGCACGGAAAGGACGGCCTCGGCATAGGCTCGGTGAGGGTCGAGTCGGCGCCGGTCGTCTCGACCGAGGACGTGTTCGTGGCTACGTCGGTGCGGCAGAAGAGCATCGCCGCGCGAATCACGGCCGCCAGCCGCGGGACGGCCAGCGTGGATGTTACCGTCTGCGCTGAGGTCCTCGATGACGGCCAAACTGTCTTGCGCCTGGGGGAGAAGGACCTCACACTGAAACCCGACCAGCCAGTTGAGTTCACGCTCCAGAAGCCGTGGGCCGATCCGGTCCTCTGGGGGCCAGGCAGCCCGCACCTCTACTGCATGCGTGTCACGCTCACGGACGCGAAGTCGCGCAAGCCTCTGGACGTGCGCCGCGACCGCTTCGGGTTCCGCGAGTCCTGGATCGACGGGCCCGATATCTACCTCAACGGGCGCCCGATCAAGCCGGTCGGCTACGGCCCGCTGGTCCGGCTGAGTCCGAAAGGCAACTTCAACTTCATCCGCGGCGGCGGGCGCGACTGGCTCGACGAGGCCGGCATCATCGGCTACAAGGCCATCACGGGAATCTACAACACCCCCAGCCAACACAACGTCGAGAACGACAGGTTCTGGAAGACCGCCGAGGACAACCACATCGCCGCATTGAAGATGCAGCAGAACAGCCCGCACATCCTCGCCTGGGACATTTCGAACGAATGGCTCTGCTTCTTTTGGGGCGACCCGATGCACGGCGCTCGAAGGTTCAAACGCCTCTCGGGTGTCGTGCGCCTTTATGACCCTACGAGGTGGACGCTGGCGAACGCCGAAGGCGACCTACACGGGCTGTTGGACAACGCCAGCTTCCACTACATGGCTCCGTATTTCGGGGGCGGAAACGAGTTCACCATGAACGGCAGGACTCCCTATCTTCCCGACGCAGCCTTCTGGCGCCCCCTCGGACGGCATCTCGCGGCAGGCGAGGAGATCACCTACTGCCCGCTTCACCCGATCAAGCTCAGGCCGGACCGCAAAGTCCTGATGGACAACGAGTACCTGTGGAAGTGCGGCAGCAATCTCATGCCACCCGGCCCCAGCACTGTGGTGGGCGAGGACGACGTCGTCTCTCCGGCGGTAGACTCTTCCTCGGGCCCGATCGCCTGGATGTGGAAGACGTTCCTCGACGGCCACCGGGACCTGGGGCTCTCGACCACCAACGTGTACAGCTATCATCCGGGAGTCCAGCGCGGCGGATTCCTCGAGCAGGAACGTGAGGTCCATCGCCCGCCCGAGGCTCGAGATGAGCAGCGTCTTGGCCAGGCCGGGCACGCCCGTGATCAGGCAGTGGCCGCCGGCGAAGAACGAGGTCACGACGTCGTTGACCACGGCGTCCTGGCCGATGATGACCTTGCGAATCTCGCGGAGAATCCTCTCGCGGCCCTGGCACAGCTTCGCGAGCAGCTCGACCTGCGCGGGCACCGCCGCCGATTCAGTTGCCATGACGCTCCTCAGTTGCTCTTGGGCTCGGGACAGGCCTCGACCAGCCTGCGGATGACGTCCTCGACCGACACGCGGTCCACCTCGGCGCGGAACGACAGGCCGATGCGGTGGCGCATGACGGGCAGGATCGCCTTGCGAATGTCCTGTGGCTCGACCGTCGTCCGCCCGTCTTGCGCGGCGGCCGACTTGGCGGCGAGGGCGATGTTCTGGCTCGCGCGCAGCCCGGCGCCCCAGGCCACGTATTCCTTGACGAAGTCGGGGCAGCCCTCGACCGTCGGGCGGCTCGAGGCCACGAGGTCCACCACGTAGCGGCTCAGCACGGGCGGCAGCGCGACCTGGCGGACCGCCTGCGCGAAGGCCAGGAGGTCGGCCGCGCCGATGATTTTCTGGAGTTCGACCGTCTCGGCGCCCGTCGAGCGCCGCACCACCTGCGCCTCGCTCTTCTCGGGCAGGTAGGCCATCGAGATGGTGAGCATGAAGCGGTCCTGCTGCGCCTCGGGCAGTGGATACGTGCCCTCCTGCTCCAGCGAAATCTGCGTCGCGATCACGTAGAACGGCTCGGGCAGCGGGTAGGTGCGCCCGCCGAGCGTGACCTGCCGCTCCTGCATCACCTCGAGCAGCGCGGCCTGCGTCTTGGGCGGCGTGCGGTTGATCTCGTCGGCCATCACGATGTTCGAGAAGACGGGGCCTTTGGCGAACTTCAGCACGCGGTGGCCGCTGGTCTGGTCCTCTTCGAGGATCTCGGTGCCCGAGATGTCGCTGGGCATGAGGTCGGGGGTGAACTGAATGCGCTTGAACGAGAGGTCCATCACCCGGGCGATGCAGGTGGCCAGCAGGGTCTTGGCCGTGCCGGGCGGGCCTTGAATCATGCAGTGGCCGCCGGCGAACATCGTGACGAGCACCTGGTCAATCGGGTCGTCCTGGCCGACGATGAGCTTGCGCAGCTCCTGGACGATGGCCTGGCGGGCCGACTTGACGCGGGCGAGCACGGGCTCGGCCTCCGCGGGGCTGGCCGTGGCAACCTTGGGGGGATCGCTCATGGCAACGGGGTTCTCCGCAAGCACGGGGTCGGACGGGCATGAGGCCACACGCGCCGACAAGTCCGGGCGCGCTATCCCTATTGTCTACATTACGCCTGGGGAATCAAGCGCAACTGTGACAGAGACTGTCGCCTCCCCACGCGGCGCCCATGGCCGCCTTGACTCCCGTGGCTGGCCTGTGTACAATACTGACCAGTCAGTTCTACAAGGAGGAGCGCGATGGCGCGGCGGAACAGGCAACGGGAGATCATGGCGGCGGCCGAGAGCCTGTTCACCAGTCGGCGCTACCACGAGATCACGACCGACGACATCGCGGCCGCCGCCCACGTGGGCAAGGGGACCATCTACCGGTACTTCAAGGACAAGGACGACTTGTTCTTCCAGGTCGCGACGTCGGGGTTCGGCGAGATGTGCGAGCTGCTGCACCGGAGGGTGCCGGAGGACGCCCCCTTCCGGGAGCAGTTGCTGAGCGCGTGCGGCGAGATTCCGGGGTTCTTCGAGCGGCGGAAGCAGCTCCTCAGCATGATGCAGGCCGAGGGCGACCGGATGCAGTGGTGCTCGGAGACCGTGCAGAAGCGGTGGATGGCGCGTCGGAGGAAGCTCGTGGCCGCGGTGGCCGCCATCCTCCGCAAGGGGGTCGAGGAGGGCGAGATCCGCTCGGACGTGCCGGCTGAGGTGCTGGCGCACTTCCTGCTCGGGATGCTCCGCACCCGCGGGCGCGACCTGGGCCATCTGCCGGCGAAGCTGCGACGCGATGAGTTCCTTGTGGACCTCTTCTGCCGCGGGGCGGCCAGCCCCAGCGCGCATCGGGGAACGAGATGAAGAAAGCCATCGTGTGGACGGTCGTTCTCGCGGCCCTCGTGGGCCTGGGCTGGCTAGTGTACCGGAAGCTGACGGCTCCGAAGGAGGCGGCGAGCGCGCGGCGGCCGGGCGGCGCGGTGCCAGTGGAGCTGTCGCCCGTGCGGAAGGCCACGCTGCACCAGGTGGAGCGGCTCACGGGCACGCTGCGGGCGCGCGCGGAGTTCGTGGTCGCGCCCAAGATCGCCGGGCGGCTCGAGAAGCTCTTGGTGAACATCGGCGACCCTGTGAAGCCGGGCCAGTTGCTCGCGCTGCTCGACGCGGCGGAGTACGACGAGGCGGTGGCCCAGTCGAAGGCGGAACTGGCCGTGGCGAAGGCCAGCGCCGAGCAAGTGCGGCTGGGCGCAACGCTGGAAGACCAGGAGCTGGTACAGAAGGCGGCGCAGGCGAAGGCAGAAGTCGCCGTGGCGAAGGCCAGCGCCGAGCAGGTGCGCCTGAGCGCAATGTTGGAGGACCGGGAGCTGGCGCAGAAGGCGGCCCAGGCCGAGGCGGAGGCGGGGAGCGCGAGGGCGAATCTCGCCGACGCCCGCAGCGCCCTGGAAGTGGCCCAACGGGAGTTCGAGCGCGCCCAGGCCCTGCGCGAGAAGAAGATCCTGTCGCAGGCCGAGTACGACACGGCCGACGCGCAGCTCAAAGCCACCAAGGCCAAGCACGAGGTGGCCCTAGCCCTGGTGACGCAGAGGGAGGCGGCGGTGAAGAGTGCCCAGGTGCGGCTCTCGGACACACAGAAGGGCGCCCGCGCCGCCGAACTCCTTCACGCCCTCTCGTTGGCGGAGCAGAAGGAGGCGGCCTGGAAGACGGCCCTGGTGCGCCTCTCGGACACACAGAAAGGCGCCCGCGAGGCTGAGCTTCAGTTCGCCCAGGCCCAGGTGGCCCAGAAGGAGGCCGCGCTCAAGGCCGCGGCCGTGCGCCTCTCCTACACGCAGATCAAGGTGCCCACGGCGGAGAACAGCCAGGAGCCGCAATTCGTCGGCGAGCGCTTCGTGGACGAGGGGGCGATGCTCAAGGCCAACGACCCCATCGTCTCCGTCCTCGACATCCGCAAGCTGAAGGCCCTCGTCTACGTCACCGAGCGCGACTACGCCAAGGTGAAGGTGGGGCAGGACGTGGCGGTGAGCACGGACGGCGTGCCCGGCAGGACCTTCGTGGGCAACGTGGTGCGGGTCGCGCCCATGCTCAGGGAGTCGTCGCGCCAGGCCCTCGTGGAGATCGAGGTGCCCAACCCCGAGCGGCTGCTGAAGCCGGGGATGTTCATCCGGGCCGAGATCGAGCTGGAGCGGCACGAGGGCGCGACGGCCGTGCCTTCGGACTCCCTGGTGAAGCGCAGCGGCAAGCGCGGGGTATTCGTGGCCGACAGGGCCGCTCTGAAGGCGGCATTCGTCCCCATTGAGGCAGGCATCAGCGACGGCGAGCTGGTGGAGGTGGTGAATCCTCCGAAGGAACTCGCGAACGCCTGGGTGGTGAGCCTCGGCCAGCATCTGCTGGAGGACGGCACGGCGATCCTGTTGCCGCAGGAGGCGCCTCCCAAAGGCCCCCGGAAGCCCGCAGGGCCCGAAGCGGAGGCGAAGGACACGCCCAAGGGGAAGCGGAGCCGCTGATGTCGCTCTCACGCACGGCCATCCACCGCCCGATCTTCACCTCGATGGTCACGCTGATCGTGCTCATCCTGGGCGGCGTGTCGCTGTCGCGGCTGCCGGTTGACCTGATGCCGGACATCACGATGCCGACCCTGTCGGTGCGAACGACGTACGAGAACGCAAGCCCTCAGGAGATGGAGGAGCTGATCACGCGGCCCATCGAGGAGGCGATGAGCGCCGTGCCAGGCGTGGACGAGCTGACCTCCACCTCGGCCGAGGGGGTGAGCAACGTCCGCGTCACGTTCACGTGGGGGACCGATCTCGACGTGGCGGCGAACGACATGCGGGACCGCTTGGACCGGGTGGTGCCAAACCTTCCCGAGGACGCGGACCGCCCGGTGCTGCGGAAGTTCGACCTCGCCGCCTTCCCCGTCCTCATCCTGGGCGCCTCCAGCCGCCTCGACCCCGTGCAGATGCGGCGGACCATAGACGACGACATCAAGTACCGCATGGAGCGGGTGCCAGGCGTGGCGTCGCTCGACGTCTTTGGCGGGCTGGAGCGCGAGATCCACGTGAACCTGCACCTGGACAAGGTGAAGGCCCTGGGCCTGCCGCTCGACCAGGTGCTGAGCCGCGTGCGGACGGGCAATGTGACGCTGCCGGCCGGGCAGATCGAGCGGGGCCGCTACGACGTCACCATCCGCACCCTGGGCGAGTACGCGAGCGTGGAGCAGTTGCGCGACACGGTGGTGGCCATGCGCGAGGGCGCGCCCGTGACGTTCGGCGACATCGCCGACGTGGAGGACTCCTGGCTGCGCGTGCGCCAGATCGTGGCCGTGAACGGCGAGCCGGGCGTGCGCCTCGCCGTCTACAAGCAGTCGGGCACCAACACCGTCGAGGTTGCTCGCCGCGCCCTCGTGGAGTTGGAGCAGATCGGACGCGACTTCCCGCAAATCCGCATCGTGCCGATCATTGACACCTCCGATTACATCAAGCGGTCCATCTCGAGCGTGAGCGACTCGGCCCTCTACGGCGGCGCCCTTGCCGTGCTCATCCTGCTGTTCTTCCTGCGCAACATCCGCAGCACCCTGGTCATCTCCATCGCCATCCCGATCTCGATCATCGCCACGTTCATGCTGATGTACTTCTACGGCTTCACGCTCAACATGATGACCCTGGGCGGCCTGGCCCTCGGCGTGGGCATGCTGGTGGACAACTCGATTGTGGTGCTCGAGAACATCTACCGCTTGCGCGAGGAAGGGCGGGGGCCCCAGGAAGCGGCCGTGGCCGGCAGCGAGGAGGTCATCGCCGCCATTGTCGCCAGCACGCTCACCACCGTGGTCGTGTTCCTGCCCCTCATCTTCGTGCGCGGCATGGCGGGGGTGATGTTCAAGCAGCTCGCCATGGTCATCGGCTTCGCGCTCTTGTGCTCCATGGCGGCGGCGATGGCCATTGTGCCCATGCTGGCGTCCAAGCTGCTGGGCGCCGGCCCGCTCCACGAGGGGCCGCGGGGCTCGGTGAGGGGCTGGGCCTTCCGCGCGATCGGGCGCTTCCTCGACGGCATGGAGGAGAGCTATCGGGGGCTGCTTCACCTCGCTCTGGGGCATCGGTTTGCGGTCGTGGCCCTCACGCTGGCCACCCTGGCGGCCTCCGCGCTGCTCGCGCGCTTCGTGGGCGTGGAGCTGATGCCGGCCACGGACGAGAGCGAGGTGCGGGTTGACGTGGAGATGGAGAGCGGCACGCGAGTGCGGAAGACGGCGGACCTTCTGGCGCGGATCGAGGAGATCGTCCGCGCGGACGTCCCGGAACTCAAGAGCATCATCGCGCCCGCGGGCGGCTCGCCGTTCCGGGTGGCGGGGGGCCACATCGGCGAGATGCGCATCGCGCTCGTGCCGCGGGGGCAGCGGAAGCGCTCGAGCGAGCAGGTGGCCAACGCGCTGCGCCCGAAGCTCCGCGCCCTGCCCGGCGCGGCCATCCGCGTGCGGGCTGGCCAGGGCCTCTTCATCCTGCGCATGGCCGCCGGAGGCAGCGACAACATTCAGGTCGAGATCCTCGGCCACGACTTCCAGACCGCCGAGGAGCTGGCCAAGCGGGTGAAGGCCGAGGTCGAGCAGGTCCCGGGCATCACCGACGTGAAGCTGAGCCGCGAGGCGGGCAGCCCCGAGGAGCTGATGGTGATAGACCGCCGGAAGGCGGCCGACCTGCACCTCACAGTGCAGCAGATCGCCGAGGCATTCGAGACCTGCGTGGCCGGCACCGAGGCCGGCAACTACCGCGACGGCGGCGACGAGTTCACCATCCGCGTGAAGGTGAAGGACGCCGAGCGGCTCTCGATCCCGGACATCCTCGACCTCACGCTCACCAACGCCGACGGGCAGCCCGTGGTGCTCCGCAACGTCGTCAGGCCCCAGCCCCGAGTCGGCCCCACCCTCATCGAGCGGAAGAACCAGGAGCGCATCCTCGTCGTCCTCGCCAACATCAGCGGACGGGACATGGGCTCGATCGTCGCCGACATCAAGAAGCGCCTGGAAAGCGTGCCCGTGCCCCGCGGCTTCCTCATCAGCTTCGGCGGCGACTACGAGGACCAGCAGGAGGCATTCAGCGAGTTGCTGATGAGCCTCGGCCTCTCCCTCATACTGGTCTACATGGTCATGGCCTGCCAGTACGAGTCGCTGCGCGACCCCTTCGTCGTCATGTTCTCCGTGCCGATCGCCGCCATTGGCGTCATCCTCGCGCTCTTCCTCACCGACACGACGTTCAACATGCAGTCCTTCATCGGCTGCATCATGCTGGGCGGCATCGTGGTGAACAACGCGATCCTGCTGGTGGACCACACGAACCTGCTGCGGCGGCGCGACAAGATGCCGTTGCGGGAGGCCATCGAGGAGGCGGGGCGCCGCCGGCTTCGGCCCATCCTGATGACCATGCTCACGACGGCTCTGGCCCTCGTGCCCCTGGCCCTCGCCCTCGGCGAGGGCGGCGAGGCTCAGGCCCCCATGGCCCGCGTCGTCATCGGCGGCCTCCTCAGCTCCTCTCTCATCACCCTCGTCTTCGTCCCAGTCGTCTACTCCCTCTTCGAGAGCGTGCGGTTGAAGAGAAGGGCCGCGCAGGACGTCAAAGGATCGGAGGCATCAGTGCAATGAAGCGCGCAATCATCATCCTGGCCATCGTTGGCGCCCTCGGCGGCGGGGGCTGGTACTACTGGCGGAAGCAGCGGGCCGTTGCCGCCACGGACGCCCCGAAGGTGTCCACCGCCCCGGTCGAGCGCGGGGCCATCCGCCTCGCCGTCGCCTCCACGGGCCGCGTGGTCGCCAACCTCGAGGTGGACATCAAGTGCAAGGCGAGCGGCGAGATCATCAAGCTGCCCTTCGACATCAGCCAGACCGTGAACAAGGGCAAGCTGCTGGTCGAGCTGGACCCCGTGGACGAGGAGCGCCGGGTGAAGCTGGCCGAGGCCGACCTCGCGGCCGCCGTGGCCAAGCACGAGCAGGCGAAGCAGGGCCTTCTCATCGCCGAGCACGACCTCGTGACTGCGACGGAGGATGCCAACATCGCCCTCAAATCGGCTCAGGCGAAGGCAGAGCAGGTGAGGAACGGCCTGGCCGTCGCCGAGCAAACGCTCGTGACCTCCACCCAGCGCGCGGTGGCGGCGTTGAACTCGACCCAGGTCAAGGCCAAGGACGCGGCGGACAAGGCCGGCCGCATGCTGACGCTTTTCGAGAAGAAGCTGGCGAGCAGGGAGGAGTACGACACGGCCTGCACCGCCGACGCTGCCGCCAGGACGGAGCTGGCGAACGCTCAGGCGGCCGTCAAGGACCTCGATACGGCGAAGCTGGCCCTCGAGGTCAAGCGGCAGGACGTGATTCTGGCCGAGGCCGCGGTCGAGACCGCCAGGATCGCCATCAAGAAGCTCGACGCCACCAAGCTGGCCCTTGAGGTGAAACGCCAGGACGTGGCCCTCAACGCCGCCCAGGCGGAGTCCCGCCGCATCAACCTGTCGCTCGCCAGGCAGGGCTTCGACGACACGAAGGTTGTGGCCCCGATGGACGGCGTGGTGAGCGCCCGCAACGTGCAGATCGGCCAGATCATCTCGTCCGCCATCAGCAACGTGGGCGGCGGCACCACGGTCCTCACCCTCGCCGACCTCTCGAGCATCTACGTCCTCGCCACGGTGGACGAGAGCGACATCGGGGGGGTGAAGGAGGGCCAGACGGTGCAGGTGACGGCCGACGCCTTCGCAGGCAAGCGGTTCGCGGGGAAAGTCGTCCGCATCGCCGCCAAGGGGGTCAACGCCTCAAACGTCGTCACCTTCGAGGTCAAGATCGAGGTCCTGGGCAAGAACAAGGCCCTCCTGAAGCCCGAGATGACGGCCAACGTCGAAATCCTCATCGAGGAGAAGGAGAGCGTCCTCCTCGTCCCCACGGAGGCGGTCACGCGCCGGCAGCGCGAGCGCATCGCCATGGTCGTGAAGCCGGACGGCAGCGCCGAGGAGCGGGTCGTCGAGGTGGGGATACAGGACGGCACCCGCGTGGAGATCACCAAGGGCCTCAGCGAGGGGGAGACGGTGCAGGTGCGCAAGAGCGAGGCCGACAGCGCGTGGCGGAAGAACGCCGCGAAGGCCCCGACCAACCCCCTGGTGCCCGGTCCGCCGAGGAAGCGTTGATGATCGTGACGGATTTGCGTAGTTGGCCACACCATGTTGAACCGACCGGCCTTGCGGTTGGTTCAACAGGCCCCTTGCTCACGGCTCGCCCAGCCATCGCAAGGGCAAGGAAGACGAAACCAAACCCAAACGGACTGGGTTTGGTTTGTAGTGTGCCCAACTACGCAAATCCGGGCGGGTGCCCGGAGACGCCGCGATGATCGAGGCAAACGGATTGGTCAAGACCTACTTCGTCGGCGGCAGCACCATCCGGGCGCTCGACGGCGTGAGCTTTCGCATCGAGGCGGGCGAGATGGTCGCCGTCACCGGCCCCTCGGGCAGCGGAAAGTCCACCCTCATGCACATCCTCGGCTGCCTCGACAGCCCAGACGCCGGCAGCTACGTCCTGGCGGGCGAGGACGTCTCGAAGCTCTCGAAGGACCGCCTGGCGGCGATCCGCAACCGCCGCATCGGCTTCGTCTTCCAAACGTTCAACCTCCTGGCCCGCACGAGCGCGCTGGAGAACGTGGAGCTGCCCCTCCTCTACGCCGGGCAGCGGCAGGCCCGCGACAGGGCGCGCGAGGCGCTCCGAGGCGTCGGCCTCGAGGACCGCATGCGCCACGAGCCGAGCCAGCTCTCCGGCGGCCAGCGCCAGCGCGTGGCCATCGCACGGGCCATCGTCACCGACCCCGCCATCGTCCTGGCCGACGAGCCGACCGGCAACCTCGACACGAAGACGGGCGACGAAATCCTCGCCATCTTCGAGGCCCTCAACGCCCAGGGACGCACCGTCATCCTCGTCACCCACGAGCCCGACGTCGCGCGCCACTGCCGCCGCCAGATCGCCATGCGCGACGGGCGAATCGTGGAGGGAGGCCAGTGAAGAGGGAAAGGGAAAGGGAAAGGGAAAGTGGAAGTCGAAGTCAGGAGTGGAAGCAGAGAATGAAGAGTGAAGGGTGAAGGACAGACGGATTCCTCACTTCCACGCTCCACTTTCACTTTCACTCCTCACTCTCACTCGTCACTTGCCACTTGCCACTTGACACTTGGGGCTGGGAGCGACGCCGATGCTGTTCTGGACGATACTGAAAACCGCGCTGAGGGCGCTCGTTGCCCACAAGCTGCGCGCCATCCTGGCCATGCTCGGCATCATCATCGGCGTGGGCGCCGTCATCTCGATGCTCGCCATCGGAGCGGGCGCACGCCAGAGCATCCTGGCCCGCGTGACCGCGATGGGCACCGACCTGCTCGTCGTGCGGCCCGGCCAGAGCATGTTCGGCGGCGTGATGACAGGCACCCAGATCAGCCTCACCGTCGAGGACGCCCGCGCCCTCCTCACCGTCGAAGGCGTCCGCTTCGTCGCCCCGGTCGTCCGAGGCCGAGCCCAGTACAAATACTACAACAAGAACTCCAGCTCCACCCTCATCGGCACCTCGACCACGTACTTTCCCATCCGGGGCCTCGAGGTCGAGCGCGGCAGGTGCTTCACCGAGACGGAGGTGGACCGCCAGGCCCGCGTCGCCATCCTCGGCCCCACCACCGTCGAGGACCTCTTCGGCCAGGCCGACCCGTTGGGCGAGACGGTGAAGGTCAAGGGGATCAACTTCCGCGTCATCGGCGTCACGAAGGCCAAGGGCGACCAGGGCTTCTTCAACCCCGACGACCAGGCCATAGTCCCCTACACCACCGCCATGAAGCAGGTCTTCGGCCGCACGCGGGCCAACCTCGACGAGGCGGACATCCAGGCGGACGAGGGCTATGACCTCGACCGCCTCATCGCGGACGCCACGGCGCTGATCCGCAAGCGCCATCGCACCCCCGCCGGGATGCCCGAGGACTTCAACATCCGCAACCAGGCGGAGATGGTCGAGGCCTTCACGGCCATGAGCCGCACCCTCACCATCCTCCTGGGCAGCATCGCCGGCATCTCGCTGCTCGTGGGCGGCATTGGGATCATGAACATCATGCTCGTGAGCGTCACCGAACGCACCCGCGAGATCGGCATCCGCAAGGCCATCGGCGCCAGGGACAGGGACGTCCTCCAGCAGTTCCTCATCGAGGCCATCGCCATGAGCGCCGTGGGCGGCTTCCTCGGAGCGGCCGCAGGCATCGCCGCCGCCCACGTCATCGGCACGTTCACCGACTTCAACACCAGCGTCGAGTCCTACAGCGTCGTTCTTGCCATGACCTTCTCCGCCGCCGTCGGCATCTTCTTCGGCTTCTACCCCGCCTGGCGAGCGTCCAGGCTCAACCCCATCGAGGCCCTTCGCTATGAGTAGGCCGGGAACGCCCCTCCGCCGCCTTCTCCGCACGGTGTCCGCCGCGGCCGCCTGCACCTTGCTGGCGGGCTGCGCCCTCTGGTCCACACGGCTGGGCGGACGGCTCGAGCTGGACGTGGCGCAGGCCATCCTCATGGCCATCGAGAACAACCAGGCCCTCAAGGTCGAGCGCCTGAATCCCGACATCACGCGCACCTCCGAGGGAGAACAGCGCGCCGTCTTCGACCCCGTGCTGGGCGCGGAGGCCTCCACCAGCGTCACGCGGTCGCGCTCGCGGGGCGCCGACGGACGCCTCCACAACGCGACCGGCGAGCGGACCTTCCTCGATGCCTGGATCGACATTGATGTGGCAATGGTCCTCGGCACCGGCTTCCCCGACTTCCGGGGAGGCGTGCTCAAGTACGCCCGCGACCTGGGGCTGAACGCGGTGAGGGCGCAGCTCGAGGACCTCGCCGAACGTGTCGGCCCAAGGTTCGCAGCGTGCGGCCTTGTGAGAGGATGAATGGATGGGTGGATGAATGGATGAATGGAAAGGCGGGTGGTCTCTCTTACAACCATCCAATCATCCATCCATCCATTCATCCCCCTCTGTTTGACGGTGAACTGAAAGGAGCGCAAGCATGGCCGCCCCCGAGCGGAAGGAGTTCGAGTCCACGCAGAAGATGAAGGCCGTGATGGGCAAGTATTTCAAGGAGCTGGCGGCCGGCCCGAAGGAGGGGCGCAAGACCGCCTGGTGCACGAGCGTCGGGCCGGCCGAGTTGCTCTATGCGCTCGGCTTCAACGTCTACTTCCCCGAGAACCACGGGGCCATGCTCGGCGCGACCCGCACGGCGACCGACCTGATCCCCGCGGCCAACGCCCGCGGCTTCTCGCCCGACATCTGCTCGTACCTGACGAGCGACATCGGCTCGTACCTGATGAACCAGACGCCGCTCCAGAAGATGGGCATGGCCGGGCCGCCCAAGGCCGACGTGCTGGTCTTCAACACCAACCAGTGCCGCGACGTGAAGGACTGGTTTCAGTTCTACGCCCGCGAGTGGGGCGTCCCGTGCCTCGGCATCCACACGCCGCGCGCCATCGGCGAGCTGAGCGACTCGATCCTCGCCGACGTGGCGAAGCAGACCGAGGCCCTCGTGGCGCCGCTGGAGGCCGTGGCAGGCACGAAGCTCGACCCAGAGCGCCTCCGCCAGGCCATCGCCCTCTCCAAGGAGTGCACCGACCTGTGGAAGGCCGTGCTCGAGACCGCGGCCAGCGTACCATCGCCCCTCAGCTTCTTCGACGGCACGATCCAGATGGGGCCGGCGGTCGTCCTACGCGGCACGCAGGACGCCGTGGACTACTATCGCATGCTCCTGGCGGAATTGCGGCAGCGGGCGGCGGACGGCGTGCCGGCGGTGCCGGGCGAGCGCTTCCGCATCTACTGGGAGGGGATGCCCATCTGGGGCAAGCTCCGCAGCCTCTCCGAGCAGTTCGCCGCGCTCAAGACCTGCGTCGTCGCCTCGACCTACTGCAATAGCTGGGTTTTCGACGCCCTGGACCCCGCCGACCCGTTCCGCAGCATGGCCCGCGCCTACTCCAGCATCTTCATCTGCCGCTCCGACGACGTGAAGGAGCGTTACATCGAGGCGATGGCCGCGAAGTTCCAGGTCAACGGCATCCTCTACCACGACGCCAAGACGTGTCCCAACAACTCGAACAGCCGCTACATGATGCCGCAGCGGCTCCAGGCGAAGCTGGGCATTCCGTATCTCATCATCCACGGCGACCTCAACGACCTGCGGCTCTACTCCGAAGAGCAGGCCCGCACCAACATCGAGGCATTCGTCGAGCAACTCGCAGGGGCCTGAGAGCGATTGCGTTCGTAGTCCCGCCTTTAGGCGGTCTTCGATGGACTTCTTCTGCGGCATAGACATCGGGGCGTCCACGGCCAAGCTCGTCCTCATTGACGCCGAGGCCCGCATCGTGGCGAAGGCCATGCGCCGCTCGGGCGTGGATTACGCCGCAGCGGCCAACGCCAACCTGGCCGAGGCCCTGGCCGCCGCCGGCCTGGCGCGAGAGCAGGTCCGACGCGTCGTGTCCACAGGCTACGGCCGCGACAACGTGCCCTGGGCCGACGGCCGGATGACGGAGATCGCCTGCCACGGCAAGGGCGCCTGGTTCCATTTCCGCCGGCGAATGACGGTGATTGACATCGGGGCGCAGGACAGCAAGGTCATCCACCTCGACGACCAGGGCCACCGCCTCGCCTTCAAGATGAACCGCAAGTGCGCCGCAGGCACCGGGGCATTCCTCGAAGAGATCGCCCTGCGGCTCGACTTGCCGCTCTCGAGTCTCAACGCCCTGGCCGAGCGCTCGACGAAAGAGGTCGCGCTCGGCAGCTTCTGCACCGTCTTCGCCGCAACGGAAATCCTCGCCCGCATCCGCGCCGGCGAGCGAGTCGAGGACATCGTGAAGGGTGCCTTCCGCTCCGTCGTCAAGCGCCTCATCGAGATGGACACCGTGCAGGACACCCTGGTGCTGACGGGGGGCGTGGTGGCGCACAATCCCCTGCTCGTGACGCTTGCGGGCGAGGCATTCGCCACCCAGCCCCTCGTGCCGCCCGACCCGCAATACATCGGCGCCTTTGGGGCAGCGCTCTTCGCGCAAGAACAAGGAGGATGATTGGATGAATGGATGGTTGGATGATTGCCAGAGAATCGCCACCCTATTCGTTCATCCATCCATTCATCCACCCATCCATTCATCCTCTCCGGGAGAAGGAGCACGCCCGTGCTGATCAGCAACCCGCCCGTCCAGATCACGGATCGGCTATGGATGCTCGGAACCAACGCTTACCCCCTTTTCCTCTACCGAGGCGACGAGGGCGCGACCCTCTTCGAGGGCGGCGTGGGCGCGATGGGGCCGCTCCTGCTCGAACAACTCGACAAGCTCGGCATCGCCGGGGACTCCGTGAAGCAGGTGGTCGTGACCCACGCCCACCCCGACCACGTGATGGCCGTGCCGCTGTTCCGCCAGGCGTTCCCCGGCGTCGCCGTGCTGGCGTCGGCGGCCGCGGCGAAGACGCTCTCCGTCGAGAAGGCGGTCGGCTTTTTCGCCAAGATTGACGGCATGCTCACCCAGTCGCTCCTCCAGGCCGGCCTGATCGCCGAGCGCCATCGCCCCCAGCCCCTCGCCGCGCCCCAGATCCCCGTGGACCGCCTCCTCAAGGAGGGCGACGCCGTGGCCGTGGGCGGCGGCGTGGCCTTCCAGGTGCTCGAGACGCCTGGCCACAGCGACGGCGATCTGAGCTTCTTCGAGCCGGCGGAGAAGGTGCTCGTGCTCTCCGACGCGACCGGCTACTACATTCCCGAAGGCTACTGGTGGCCGAACTACTTCGGCGACTACGCGACCTACCTGCGCTCGATGGAGCGATTGGCCGGCCTGGGCGCCAACTTGCTGTGCCTCAGCCACAACGGCGTTATCGCGGGCGCGGACGACGCAGCGGCCTACCTCCGCGGCGCCATCGCCGCGACCGTGGCCTACCACCAGCGCATCGTCGCCGACGCGAGGGGGGGCAAGAACCCCCGCGAAATCGCCGAGGCCCTCGGCGCCGAAGTCCACGCCAAGACCCAACTCCTCCCCCTCGACTTCTTCCAGAAGAACTGCGCACTCCTCGTCAAGCAATCGCTGGAGCACGAGGGCATTGTGCAGGAAGGTTGACACATGGCCGCTTCCCGCATTCTCGGAACGGGGCATTGCCTCCCGCCGAAGGTCGTGACCAACCTCGACGTGACGAAGATGATGGAGACGACGGAGGAGTTCATCGTCACGCGCACGGGTGTGCTGCGGCGGCGGCACGCCGAAGCCGACGTGAGCGCGACCGACCTCGCCGTGCCCGCCTGCCAGGCCGCCGTGGCCGACGCGGGCCTCGCGATGGGCGATATTGACCTGCTGATTCTCAACACCATCACGCCCGACCACGCGGACCCCGGCAGCGCTTTCTTCCTCCAGGCCAAGCTCGGCCTGCCCGGCATCGCCGTCCTGGAAATCCGCCAGCAGTGCGCTGGGCTGCTCTACGGGCTGGCCATCGCCGACAGCTTCATCAGGGCGGGCGCCTTCCGCCACGTCCTCATCGCCTGCTCCGAGGTGCTCTCGAAGCGGATTGACGGCTCCTACGACGGCCGCAATATCGCCATCCTCCTCGGCGACGGGGCGGGCGCCGCCGTCGTCGGCCCCTCCGACGACCCGCGCCGCGGCATCCTCTCCACCTCCCTCCACGCCGATGGCACGGGGGCCAAGGCCCTCTACACCGCCGCACCCGGCTCCGCCCTCGGCCAGCCGAACTGCATCAACAAGGACGACATTGATGCGGGCCGGGTCCATTTCCGCATGGACGGCAAGGCGGTGTTCGAGAACGGCGTCGCCCGCATGTCCGACGCCATCATCGAGGCGCTGGAGACGAATGGGCTCGCGTTCGACGACCTTGCCCTCATCATCCCGCACCAGGCCAACCTGCGGATGATCGAGGAAATCGTCCGCAAGGTCGGCGCCCCGCCTGAGAAGGTCTTCATCAACGTCCAGGAATACGGGAACATGGCCTCCGCGTGCCTCCCCATCGCCCTCGACCACGCCCGGCGGCAGGGCCGAGCGCCCGAGGGCGGCCTGGTCCTCCTCGTCGCCTTCGGCTCCGGCTTCGTCTGGGCCTCCGCCCTCCTGCGCATGTAGCCGGCCCCTCGCCAGCGTCGCGGGCCGCAGCGGAGCGGGGCCGACGAGGGTTGGCAGGCGGCGGGCGCGGTTCTACACTGCCGTGGAACCAAGGGCCATTGGGCGGTGTATGAGGATCAGGGGAGGAGCAACCGGAGCGTGTTTGCATGATCCGCAGGCGATTGTGCACTGGTTTGGGCATCGTGGCCGCGGCCCTTGCGGCGTTCGGCGCGCCGCAGATACAGCTCGATTCGGGCCTGATCGCGGGCGCTAGCGTGGGCGAGAAGGGCGACGTGCACGTCTACAAGGGCATCCCCTTCGCCGCGCCGCCCGTGGGCGGCCTGCGCTGGCGGCCGCCCCAGGCCGTGAAGCCGTGGGACGGCGTGCGCGCCTGCACCGCGTTCGGCCCCTGGTGCCCCCAGCCCCAGGCGCTCCTGGGCCGAGGGACCGGCACGCAGAGCGAGGACTGTCTCTACCTGAACGTGTGGACGCCCGCGAAGGGGCCTAAGGACAAGTTGCCCGTGATGGTGTGGCTCCACGGCGGCGGGCACACGACAGGTTCGGGCGCCTCGGAACTCTACGGCGGCGAGCGGCTGGCCCGCGAGGGCGTGGTGGTCGTGACGATCAACTACCGCCTCGGGCCGTTCGGCTATCTCGGTCATCCACTGCTGTCCAAGGAATCGGACCGCAAGGTGTCGGGCAACTACGGCCTGCTCGACCAGATCGCTGCGCTGGCGTGGGTGCAGCGGAACATCGCGGCGTTCGGCGGCAATCCCGGGTGCGTGACCATCTTCGGCGAGTCGGCAGGCTCGGTCAGCGTGTGCCGCCTCATGGTTTCGCCGCTGGCCAAGGGGCTGTTCCACCGGGCCATCGCCCAGAGCGGCGGCGCCCACGGCCTCAACCGCCATCTCCGCGAGGAGTGGAACCAGCTTCCGCCGATGGAGAAGGTTGGCGAGCAACTGGCCGAACAGCTCGGCTGCGCCCGCGCAGCCGACCCGCTGGCCGCGCTGCGGGCCAAGTCCGCCCAGGAGGTCCTCGACGCCGCGGCGCCCGCGCAGGGGCTCTTCGGCAAGGGCATCAAGTTCGGCCCCATCGTGGACGGCTGGGCGCTGCCCGACGACCCCGTGGCGCTCTTCGCGGCCGGCAAGCAGCACGACGTGCCGTTCATGACCGGCTCGAACGCCGATGAGGGGAGCGTGTTCATGCAGCAGATGCCCCTCCGTCGCGTCCAGGGCTACAAGTGGCTTCTTGCTCAGCGGTTCGGCAAGCAGGCGGACCGCGTGTTCGCGCTGTTCCCCGCGGAGCGGGACCAGGATGCCCCGGCCGCCATGAGCCGCCTGGTCGGCGTGAGCGCGTTTGTGGCCCCCGCGCGCGCTCTCGCCCGCTCGATGGCCAAGTGCAAGTCGCCCGCCTACCTCTACCACTTCACGCGGGTGCCGCCGCTGACGCAGGGGCGAGGATTCGGCGCCTGCCACGCCCTCGAGATCGGCTACGTCTTCGGCACCCTCGAAGGCCGCCCCGGCTTCACCGAGGCCGACCGCGCCCTCTCCGCGACGATGCGCAAATGCTGGGCGCACTTCGCCCGAACCGGCGACCCCAACAGCGATGGCCTCCCCCGCTGGCCCGCCTACACGCGGGAGGCCGACCAGTGCCTGGAGTTCGGCGACGAGGTGAAGGTGCGGGCCGGCCTCTGCCGCGAGGCCTGCGACCTCTTCGACGCCATCCAGGCCGAGGCCGGGCCGAAGCGGAACGCGACGGACTTCTGACCGGTCGCCAAGACTTCCGCCCGGGCAGGGACAGGGGGGCGCCACAAGAGGCAGTCCGGCCCATCAGGAGGTCTTGCAGAACTGTGGCCCGAGTGCTTCAGGACGCTGAAGTGTTGCTCTACTCCTTGTCCCTGTCTTCTCGTCTCTCGAGGATGTCGCGCCGAACGTCTTGAGGAGGGACTTGCCGAGGCGCCCGCCGCTGGCTGCGATGCCGCGGGGGAAACCGACAGCGCGTGACAATCCCGAAGGCAGATGGGCGAAGCCCTTCGGCGGGGGAGTCTCTTTGGCTGTGCCGGCCGCGCTCTACCGCGCCCTCGCCCGTCTCCTCCGTGCCGCGATGCCGATCAAGCCTGAGGCGAGGAGCAACATGGTCGCGGGCTCGGGAACAACGGGCAAGCGCGGGCCGCCGCCATTGCCTCCGTCATAGACCACGACATAGCCATCCTCATCAAACATAAGGCCGCGGCTGAAGCCGGGGCCACCGTTGCCGGGCTCGTCTACGGGGCAAACGTTGCTGATCTCGTTGTCGTCCAACGTGACTGCACCCGTGAGCGCCAAAGCTCTGCCGTTCGGGTCGTCTGCGCCGGTATTCAGGGTGATGCTCGCGAGAGCGAGAATATTCCCCTCGAAGTCCGTGTCCGTGCCAAGAGTCGCGGAACTGCCGACCTGCCAGAACACTCCGTAGTCCTGGCCGCCATTTGGACCGAGATTGACGAACTGGACATTCGAGAAGCTGGCGGTCGTGAGGGTGCTCCCGATCTGGAAAACCCAGTACCCGCTGTCGCTGCCCTGCCCGTCAAGAGTGAGTGTTCCCGTCAATTGAGCCGACGTGGCGAACTTATAGACGCCCGACTGGAGCGAGAGTCCCCCCAGGTCCATGCCAGTCAGGATGCCACTATTCACGTTGCCGTGGGGTGCGAGGCCCTTGAGAGCAAGGTACGCCGTGGTGGCATCATCCTGGGCCTGCTGCGGAATCGCACCACCTGGGTAGGTCGTTCCATTCACGATGCCCGGAGGAAAGCCAGTGATCGCGAGACCTGGCGCGACACCCAGATCTCCGGTGATGATGGTCCCTAGGGCTGGGACATTGGTCACCGTCGAGGCGCCCAGGACGGCGAAGTCCTCCGCCGAACCCAGCAATGGCGCGGCCAATGCGGGGGAGGGGCAGCAAAAGAACGCGGCGACCACGAGGGTGACACCGAGGCGGGGCCCAAGACGGGAGAGAGTAAGCGTGCGAACCATTGCGTTGTTCCTCGCCATTGGGTTGAACAGCCCACGCGGATGCCGCGTCGGCGCAACAATGCAGAGACAGAATTCCAAGCAATGAATACTGTAACAATGATCTGCGCGTGTGTCAAGCGGTCTGTGGAGAAAATTCGTAAGGAGCCGGTCCGTCTCGCAGGCCCAAATCGCCAGTCTCACGCAACACATTGCGATTAGAGGACTTACGTTGCGGGAGGACGGGGCGGCGGCGGACACGACTGCGGGCAATTTCAATGATATGTTTCGCGGTCGGAGCGGGATCACGGTGCCAATGGCGGAGCGGATCAGCGCGCGCTCCGAAGGATGCCCTTGAGGGCGCCGCCGAAGCCTCGCGGGGACGGCCTACGGTTTGTCGAGGATGTCGCCGAACGTCTTGAGGAGGCCCTTGCCGAGGCGCCCACCAGTCGAGGCGACGCCGCGAAGGAAACCGACCGTGCCCTCCGCGATGTCGTTGAGGGGCTGCTTGCTCATCAGGCTCGTGGGCGGGGCCTCCCAGTCGCCCCGGATGTGGACGCGAGTGAGCTTGTCCTTCAGCTTCACGACGAGACTCACCAGCGGGATCGAGCCGAGGAAGTCCTGAATCTGCTTGATGGGCGCCGCAACCAGGTACAGGTCGAGGTGGCGCGTCCCAAGGTCCACTTGCCCGCCGGGCTCGACGTCAATGGCCGCGACCGCATTGGACAGGCGCGCCTGGCTCACCGTGGCGACGAGGCCCTTCATGGTGAACGTGGCCTCCAGGTCGGTGGCCTGGAGCGCATCGAACTGCGTCAGGCCCATGAGCCGGAACAGCGCGGTCAGCAGCGGCACGTCGGCCAAGTCGGCGTTATTGAGGTACACGTAGCCCTTTTGCGCCGGCCCGCCGGGGGTTCGGGTGTAGCCGTCGAAGGCGTAGGTGAACTCAAGCGTTCCCTTGCGGGTGCTCTTCACGCCGTCCAGGACCTTCGGCAGTTCGTCGAAACTGACTTTCTCCGCATCCATTCGGCCCCGGTACCGGAGGGTGCCGTCGGCCAGGACATTCACGGTCGCCGCGGCCTTCACCTGGCCGCTGCAGGTCTGCGCGGACAGCTCCGCCACGGCGCCGGCGGGCGACCGGCCGTCGAAGCGGACCTCTCCGCCCAAGCCCTTGATCAGCGGCCCGTGCGGGGAGGAGACGCTCCAGTCGGCCAGGGCGATGCTGCCGGACGGCGTGAGGGCGTGGGGCGCGGCGAGCCCGCCGCGCAAGCCCATCTTCACGTCAATCTTTCCCTCCGCCTTGCTGAAGAACGGCACATCCAGCGCGGCGAGAATCGCCGCTGCCTCATCCCGACTGACCGCGTGCTTCATAGCCAGGGTCAGGTCGGCCTCCAACGACTGGCCGTCCACGGTTCCGCTCAGAGAGAGTTCCTCCCCAGGCTCCTTGAATGCCCGCTTCAACTCAATGAGGAGGTTTTGCCCCTCACGGCGAAGGGCGAGCTGGACGTCGCCCCAGGCGGCTTGGGCACTCTCGTCCGCGAAGATGCCGACGGACATGTTCCGGATCGTGACGATGGGGAGGTCAAGCTCCTGGTTCTTGCGGTCGCTGGGCGGCGCGGGCTTGAGCGGGAGTTGAAGCACGCCCCCCGTGAAGAACCCCCGCACGTCGAGGTCCTCGACCTCCACCTCCGAGAGCACGGGATGCAGCCCCGGCCAGTTGCGCAACGTCAGCTTCACTGACCCTGCGCGGAGCCACACCCGGCCCTCGGCATCGCGGAGTTCGATCCCTCGGAGGTACGCCGGGCCGGTCCAATTGAAGTTGATGCCGGCGATGGCCAGGTCGCCGTCCCAGTGCTCGCGCACGACCGCCGACGCCTGGCGCCGCAGCACGGCGGGGACGATCCAGTACTTGCCGGCCAGAATGGCGGCAAGAACGAAGAGGAGGAGCCCACCTCCCGCGATCATCAGTCGTTTTCGCCACTTTCGGTTCATCGGCGAGCCCCTTTCGTGCTCTCCGGCCATCCGGAGTTGATGTATCCGCGCTCCATGTCCGTGCGGATCGGTCCCACGCGGAGCCTGCGGCCGACAACCATGCCTTCAAAGCCGCTCACCAATCTCCCCTCAATGGGCGGTTGTCCCCGCCAGCCGGGCCACGATCTCGCGGAGATTCGCGCTCCAGAGGCCGGCGCGATTGCTCTCCCCGCTCTCCTCAAGCAGTTCCTTCACGACACAAGCCCCCGACCCCTCCGAGTTCATCTCCACCGACTCGCCTTGGCTGCGGAGCCCGGCCACGACCTGGGCGGGCGTGATGGCCTCGAGGTCGCGGGCGGGCTGGTAGCCGTTCGCACCGTCCCGAACCACCTCGACGCAGAGCCCGGCGGCCACGAGCGCCTGAACCACGTCGCCGACGAGGCGGGATGGCACTTTGAGGTGAGCCGCGATCCCCGCGACCGTCAGCGGCCGGCCGTCGCGGAAGAAGGCGAGCGCAATCGAGATCATGGCCCGCAGGGCGACGGCCTCCCTCGCCGCGTAGCTGATGCCCGCGGCCCGCTGCTCGTCCCAGAACCGCCCGACGGTCTGCACGGCGCAGGAGACCTCCGCCCCGAAGAGCACGATCGCCCAACTCATGTACAGCCAGACCATGAAGAAGGGGATAGCCGCAAGGGTCCCATAGATGGCGTTGTAGCGGGCCATGCCGATCTGGAACACCGTGTAGCCCCAGAAGGCGAGCTGCCAGAGGGTGCCCCCGACGAGCCCGCCCACGAGCGCGGAGCCCCACCGGACCTTTGTGTTCGGCATGATGATGTAGAGGACAGCGAAGGCGATCCACGTGCCGACGTACGGAGCCACCTTCAGCAGCACGTGCCCGACCCGGGGAGCCGGGAGCGCTCCGCTCGCCAGGGCCGTCGTCAGGCTCATGGCGGCGGCCAACAGGATCGGCGCCGTCACCATCACGCTGATGTAGTCCGTGAGCTTGCGGTAGACCGTCCGCGCCCGCTTTACCCCCCAGATCTCATTCAGGCTCGCCTCGATCGTGCCCAGGACAGAAATCGTGGTCCAGATCAGGAAGAGCAACCCGATGGCGCCCACAGCTTTGAAGTTCGTGTCCTCGATGTACTTCATGACCTGGAGGGCGACCTCCTGCTGGCCCGCCGACGCCCAGGTGAGGATGAGCCGCTCGAGCTTCTCCTGAACGCCCATGCCCTTGAGGATGGAAAAGGCGAAGGCCAGCAGCGGGACCAGCGAGAGCAGCGTCACATAGGCCAGCGCCGTCGCCCGCATCAGGCACTGGTCCGTGAAGAAGTTCCGCACCGCCAGCGTTGCGACCCGGACCACCTGCAAGCCCGTGTGCCACCAAGCGCGACCGCCCGCAAGCCGTCAAACCAATCGGGCTGCTGATATGCCTGGCCGTTGAGGAGCGGGAACCGAACACTCACGTGGCCGGCTGCGATCTTCCTGCCGCCCTCCCCCACCAGATCACTCGCCTCCACCCTCAGGCCCTTGATTGCCTCCGTCGAGGCGACCACGACCTGCCCAGAGAAGACGCCGTTTCGGCAGCCGACAAGCGAGATGGCCCGAGGCGGCTCGCACGGGTCGCCGTAGTCGTCCACGCACGCGCGGTCATTCACGTCCTGCGGCCAGACCTGGAGGCCCTTCGGGCGAGCCGTGTTCGGCACGGCGCCGCTGCCGGTGAGGCGGACGCCGCTGATGCCCACGGGCACCCAGCCGCAGTCGCGCCCCTGATGGGGCTCGCGGAACCACAGGAGCGCCGAGGGATGGTAGTCGCTCCTGTGCAGCTCGATGGCAAGGACGTTCACTCCCTTGCGGAGCAGCTTCGCGGGAATGGCGAGGGGGCCGAGGCGGCGCTCGCGCGCGGCCAGCCGCTCGGCAAGGCCCCTCTCCCCTTCCTTGATCCGCTTCCCCGCGTGGTAGGGGCCGGGCAGCGGTTTCCCCTGGGCATCCACGAATGCCTCGGGCGGATAGGCCGCGCCGGGCGTGGACGCCTCCAGCTTCCCCTCGGGCAAGTGCTGGCGGGCCACCTCGACGCCGTTCACATAGACCACCACCCCCCCGCGATAGGCCAGCGACAAGGAGAGTTCAGCCGGGTCAGACACCCCGAACTTGCCCCGCAGGCACAGCTCCCCCGCCGAGTATTCGACGCAAGGGGAGAAAACGACACGCGAGAGGGAGAGAGGCGACTTCTCGTCCGCCACCCCCCGCGGCCACGTGGAGTCATCGAAGCCCGGCCTCGCCCATTCCGCCGGCGGCGGCTCCGTCTCCAGCAGCTCGAGGCCCGGATACGACCGATACGGCACCTGCACGGGTAGCACCGCCGGCGCATCGCCGGCCACAGTCGGCCTCCGCAGCGTCACATGGAACCGCCAGAAGCTGCCCGAGTGCAGAATCGCCGCGCCATGTTCCCCCGCCTGCGCCGCTCCCAACGGTCCGGCGAGAAGGAGCAGATACAGCGAAGCTGACACAACTCGCATGGCGCTCTCCTGAGGTGATGCCCCGTATCCTATCGCATGACGCGCGGTTGTCAAGCCGCCCTGCATTTGGTACGATGCGCGGCGAGCAACCACTTAGCCAGGAGGACGATGATGGGAACGAAGGTGAACTACGGCGTGATTGGCCTCGGCTGGTTCGGCGAGAAGCACTGCGAGGCGCTCGCGGGCATCGCCAACGCCCAGCTCTACGCCCTCTGCACCCGCACGCGCTCGCGCCTCGAAGCGCTGGGCAAGGCCTTCGGCGTGACCCGCCTCTACACCGACTACCACGAGATGCTCGCCGACCCCGGCCTGGAGGCCGTGAGCATCGTGACCATGTGGGACCAGCACACCGCCCCCACCCTCGCCGCGCTCGCGGCAGGCAAACACGTGTTCCTCGAAAAGCCAATGGCCCCCACCCTCAAGGACTGCCGCGCCATCGTCAAGGCCGCCGACGCCGCGAAGCCATTCTTCATGGTCGGGCACATCTGCCGCTTCAACCCCCGCTACGCCGCGGCCAAGCAGGCTATCGCCGAGGGCCGCATCGGCAGAATCGTCTCCATGTACGCCCGCCGCAACATCCCCGCCGCCGTCGGCGCAGCCGTCCTCCCCAAGATCGGCCCCATCATCGGCGACGGAGTTCACGACACCGATCTCATGCTCTGGTACTCCGGCGCCAACGTCGTCAGCGTCTACGCCCAGGCGGTGGACGTTCGCCACCTCGCCAACCCCGACCTGGGCTGGACCATGTACCGCTTCGACACGGGGGCCGTGGGCGTCCTGGAAGACGTCTGGTTCCTCCCCGACACCACGGCGTTTCAGATAGACGAGCGGATGGAGATCATCGGCACCGATGGCAGCATCCACATCCACGAGACCCACCCCAACCTCTCGATCTGCGACAAGGACGGCTGGCACTCGCCCGACACCACGTATTGGCCGAGCCTGCACGGCGTCCGCGCCGGCGCCCTTCGCGAGGAGCTGAGCTACTTCGTCCGTTGCATCCAGGAAGGGAAGCGCCCGGCGGTCATCACCCCCGAGGAATCGCTCCGCGCCGTCGAGGCCTGCCTCGCCGCCGAGCGCTCCGCCGCCACCGGCCGCGTCGTCAAGCTCAGCCGGCCGAAACAGGCTTGCGCATCACCCGTCCATGCGCGATAATGCGTCCCGATGCACTTCGACGTCGTCGGCAGCATCGGGGACATCGAGACCATCGCCGTCGGGAGCAGCATTCGCATCCTGCGACTGCTGCGGAGGCGGCATGGCGCCGGACGCTGGCGAAAGCTCAAGGGCACGGCTACCGTTCGCCTGGCTGACGGTACGCTGCGCCTCGCCGAACTGCATTGGTTTGAGGCCCACGGCATCGGCAGAAGGAAGATGAGGATCAAGCGTTTCCTCGACTGAGAACATGGCTGCTAACCATCGCAGGACAATGCTGAAGTTCGCCCTCTGCGTCGCCACTGATGATCCGGACCTCCTCACGCCGCGCATGGTGTACCAGGTCTTGCCGGATGAGAGCGCCGCGAGGTCGGGCTACCTGCGCGTGATTGATAACGAAGGCGAGGACTACCTGTACCCCGCGAACTGCTTTGTGCTGGTAGCTTTTCCGCCGGCGGTCAGGCGCGCGCTGCTCCGGTCCGCGCCAACCACGGCGCCCGCCACACCCAGGCAGAGCATCGCCCGGCGTCGGGCGACGTCTTTGCAGCTCACATAGCCAAGTTCCGGGGCGCGGCGCAGGGACGCCCCGCACACCGGCCTGCACGGCTGCCGCCGGACAGCGCCCGTGGAGGCGGCAGCCTGCGCGCGTGCAGCTACTTCAGGCCGCGGACAGCGACACGGGCCCCGAGTTCCTCGACCTGCGCGGCGGAGAAGTGCCCCGGAGCATCGGCCAGGGCCTGGGCCGCGCCGCAGGCGATGGCGAGGCGGACCGCCTCGGCGAAGGCCATGCCCCGCCACAGTGCCGCCAGGTAGCCGGCGAGGAAGGCGTCGCCGCAGCCGACCGTGTTGCGCGGGGCGCCCACGTCCACGCTGCCGGCCAGCACCTCGCCTCGGCGGACGGCCAGCGCGCCCTGCCTGCCACGGGTCACGAGCACGGTCCCCACGCGGTCCAGCAGCGCGCCTGCCGCGGCGGCCAGCGTCTCCTCCCCTGCCCCATGCAGGTCGCGGCCCAGGCACTCGCCCAGCTCCTGGACGTTGGGCTTGATGAGAAGCGGGCGTGCGGCGATGGCCGCGGCGAGCTGTGGGCCATTGAGGTCGGCCGCGACCTGAGCCCCACGCGCCTGACACGCGGCGATGAGTTGGGCAAGATGCCCATCCCGCATCCCCGGCGGCAGGCTCCCGCAAAAGGCGATCAGCGTGTCGGGCGACGCGAGGCCCTCGAGCTTCGTTCGGAGCGCCGCGACCTCCTCGGCCGTCACAGGGGAGCCCAGCTCGCGGATGTGGGTGTCCGTGTGAAGCTCGGGGTCGAGGAGGGTCGTGCAGGTGCGCGTGGGCTGCCCGGTTGGGACGAGTTCCACGCCGGCCGGCGAGCCGGCGAAGCTCTGGCGGAAGAGCGCCAGCTCGGAGGCGCCGACGAGGCCAGTGGCGACCGACGGCACACCGAGAGCGGCGAGGCACCGCGACACGTTCACCCCCTTGCCACCGGGCTGGAGCCGCACGAGCCTGCCCTTCAGGTGCCCGCCAGGCGCCAGGCGCGGCACCTCGAGCGTGCGGTCCAGCGACGTGTTGGGGGTGACGGTGACGAGTTTCACGGGGGGCTATTTCTTCTCGGGCTCGGCGGGGGGCGGCGCGCCCTCGGCCTTCGGCGGCTCCTCGGGCTTGCCGGGCTCCTCCTTGGTCTCGGGCACGGCCGGCAGGCCAAGCTGTTCCCTGGCCATGCGGCGGAAGGCCTCGCCCCGCTCGATGAGGCCCACCTTCATCGCCGTCTTCTCGTCGTCGGGCACGTCGTCCATCGGCAGCTCTCTGTCCAGCACCAGCGGATAGCTGCAGATGTTGTAGATGCGCCCGGGCCAGAGCAGCTCGCTGAAGAAGTCGAGCGGGAACTCCTGGTACCAGGGCGGCGCGATGTGGACGAAGAGGCGCTCGCGGAAGTAGCCGGGCTTCTGCACGATGATCTCGTGCGTGCCGTACCAGTCGAACGGGATGCGCACGGGCGAGGGCTGGTCGAACACCTCGCCGTCGAACTCGACGCGCGCGCCCGGCGGACGCGTCATGATCTCGATCTCGCGGTGCACGCAGCCGCACAGCAGGGAGACAACGAGCGGTGACAGGAGTCTCCGGGCGCCGGTCATGGTCATCCCTTCACACCTCCAGGATCGTCGCTTGGAGGGTCTCGGTGTCCAGCAGGGCCACGGTGCACTTGCCCTCGACCCATCCGCAACATTCCCCAGGGTTGAGCAGGAGCGGCGGCCCCTGCTCGACGTGGGGCAGGTGGGTGTGGCCGAAGACGATCACGTCCGTGTTCATCCGCTCCTCGGGCGGCAGCTTCGTCAGATGGTGCACGATCGTGATGCGCCGCCCGCCCAGCTCGACCTGGTACGGCTCCGGGTGGATGTCCCTCGTCAGCTTCGCGATCCCCGCGCGTTCGCCATCGTTGTTCCCGAACACGCCGGTGAAGGGGATGCCGCTCTGCGTGAGCACCTTGACGGCGAAGAGGGCCACGTAGTCCCCCGCGTGGACGATGTGCTCAACGCCCCGCGCGCGAAGCAGGTCCACCGCGGCGCGCAGCTTCGGCACGTTGTCGTGGCTATCCGAGATCACGCCGACGAACACGCTATCCCCTTTCCTAACCTGGCCTTGATGGTAGCAGCCCCCGCGTCGCATGTCAAGCGGCGGGCGTATCGAGAGTCTGGCCCCTGTCCCGGGGGATCGTGGCACGGTTGGCCTGACCAACCGTGTCTTCCTGTCCCGTGGCGCAAGGACACGGCTGGACAAGCCAGCCGTGCCACCCCCCCAGGCTCTCTCTGGGCTACCCCGGAAGAGGGGCCAGACTTGCGTCTTGACTTGCCCCGCCCGCCCCCGTAGAATGCCGTCAGGAGACGGGAGGAGCGGGGGCGCAGAAGGGGCAACATGGGCCGCATCGTGAGGATCGAGGGTAGCCCGCGGGAGGCCGGCCGCTGCTATGGCGAGCTGGCCGCCGCCGCGCTCCGCGAGCGCGTGGCCGAGATGTGGGAGGCGAGCGAAGGCTCCCGCTGGGGGCCGGCCCAGCTCGATGAGCGAGGCGAGCGCTTTCGAGCCTTCGTCGAGCGCATCGCGCCCGAATGGCTCGACGAGGCCGAGGCCATCGCCACGGCTGCCGGTATCAGCGTCGCCGACTTGTTCGCCCTCAACGCCCTGCCCCCAGGCTTCTGGAAGGCCCCGGGCAGCGGCTGCACCTCCGCCCTCATCGTCGGCGAGCAGTCGGCCACGGGCCACACGCTGCTCCACAAGAACCGCGACCTGGTGAACTCGACCCAGGACTTCCACGTGCGGCGCACGGCGGACGGGCGGCAGCTCCTCGCGTCCCGCGACATGGGCAGCCTGGGGTTCGCCCACTTCCACAGCGACGCCGCGCTGGCGGGCGCCAACAACACGGGCTCGCACATCAAGCCCGACGAACTCCGCGACTGCGGCCTCACCTGCACGCACCTGCTCCGCCTCGTGGCCGAACGCGCGAGCACGTGCGAGGAGGCATTGGCCGTGCTCGAGGGGGCCGTCGCTAAGGAGGTCGCCGGCGGTTCCGGCGGCAGCCGCGGCATGATCTTCCTCTTCGCCGAGCCGGGCAAGGGCCTCCTCGTCGAGATGACCAGCCGCCGCCTCGGCCACCGCGAGGTGCGCGACGCCACGCTCATCCGCACCAACCACTTCCTCCTCGACGAGATGCTGCCCACCCTCTCCGAGCCGCCGCAGCAGAACACCCTCCGCCGCTACGAACGCGCCCACGAACTCCTCGACCCCATGCCGCTGAAGAACCTGGCCGACCTCATTCGCCTCTCCCGCGACCACAACGACGGCCCCGACTCCATCTGCTCCGACAACTGGCAGCACCTTCACATGACCGTCTCCGCCTGCACCCACGTCGTCCGCCCCGACACCGCCGACCCCCTCGCCCACAGCCGCGTGCAGATGGGCAACACGCGGAACACCATCGCCATCCCGATTCCAAGGGCGATTGACGGCTTGCCCATCGAGTGCGTGGACGGCACGGTGCACAACCTCGCCCGCCGGCTCTACGCAAGGCACGGCGTCGGCGAGCATCTCGCCCAGATTCAGCAGGAGCACGAGCGCACCATCGCCCGCGAGTTCGCCCAGGTCGGCGCCGCCGCCCGCTTCGCGGACCCCGCCCGCCTCCGCGAGCACCTCACCGAATTCGTCGCCCGCACCATCGAGGGCGTCCGCACGGTCCTGTCCGACCTCCTCGCCTGAGCGAGCCGGCCGCGGCGACCGCCCTCTGGTTCGATGGGACTTCGGGCCGGCCCCACGCTCCGCACGCTCTTGACACAGGTGGTGGGGAACCGTAGACTCCTCTGCGTGCGCGCCTCGGGGTGAGGCGCTCCTTGCCCCTATCCGGAGGATGAGTGTCATGGGGAGCCTTCGCCTGCAGTCGCTCGGGCCGGTCGCCATCGCATGTGGGCTTGCCTGCTTGGGTGGGTGTGGGGCCGACGATTCGCGGGGCTCGGGGCCCCGCGGCTCGCAGGACGGCGGCGGGGCCGTTCGCACGGAACGCCCTGACGCTGCACCTGCCGAGTCCACTGGCTCGGGCGGGGCCTCACGCGCCAAGAGGGCGCTCTCCATCACCATCCAGGTGAACCCGACGAAGCCGAACGGGAGCAAGTGGGACATTGGGCGGGATGGTCCGCCTGATATCTACGGCGAACTCGGCTTCGCAGACGGCACGGCCGTCTCCGTGCCCCTTCACAAGGACAGCTTCACGGCAACTGCTTCGGGCCGCGCAAGGCTTGTCCAAGGCGACCGCATCCGCGTGATGCTCCAGGACAAGGACCTGGCGAGCGACGACATGATCGCGACGGGCTTCATCGAGTACACGGGGGGCGATGCCATCGAGGAGCGGGTGGGCAGCGCCACGATCAAGATCGACATCGGCAGGGAGTGATCCCGACCGGCTCTGGCCCTGCGTCCCGACAGCTCCGAGTCGAGGACTTCGCCAACGCCTGGGCCAACTGCCGCGCGCGCCGCGACGACATTGGTCGGCAGACCCACGATAACTGGGCCGCGTAGGCCAGGCGACGCGGAGCAGGGCGGATCACTTGCCGTCCCTGCGCGGCCGGCCGCAGCACTTCTTGTATTTCCTCCCGCTCCCGCATGGGCATGGGGCGTTGCGGCCGACCTGGGGCATGATCCTCTCCTGCCCAAGGCTCTGGCCTCTCAGCGCCCGCCCGAGGTTCCCCAGCTCGCTCACCGGCAGACCCTCCTCACCGAAGCTAAGGGTGGTCTTCGCCCTCAAGACGCTGCCCGCCTGGCTGATCTCAACGCGCGCAGAGTCGGAGCGCAGGTTCTCGATCTCGGCTCTCAGCTTCGCCGCCGCTTGCTCCTCGCCGGCCTCGTCGTGCAGGTCCGCCAGCCGCTCCAACAGGTCGGGCCGGTCCCTGACGCCGGGCACGGCGAGTCCCCGCATGAGAATCCTCTTCGCCTCCTCCGGGTCGCAGCTTGCCCTGGATCGCCAGGCGTACCAGTCGGACCAGCGTACCCACCCCCACCCCCATTGAGGGTCGTCGTCGAGCCATTGCTGGAACCAGGAGGCCGCCTGCTCGGCAGCTCCGAGCCCGAAGCTGGCCTCCGCCATGTCGCCCTTGAGGTTCTCGACCAGAAGAGGGTCTGCCTCTGGCCATCTCCGCAGGGCCTCCCCGCAGACGGCCACCCGCTCGCGCAGGAAGCGCGGATCGTCCAGCCCTGCGTTCCACAGTTGCATTGTGAAGTCTTGAATCCAGTTGGACATGCATTGCGTGCCACCGAACTCGTCGTCGAACTCGCCGACCGTCTCGATGTGATGTGAGCGCATCAGGGCGAGGATGTCCTGCCAGGCGCCGAGCCAGAGTTCGCAGGCCCTCGCCTGGTCACATTCGACCGCGTCGTAGCCCGCCTGCATCTTGTCGTCAATGCTCTCGAAGCTCGGCAGACCGGGGAACCAGCGTTCCCAGAGCACGACCAGGCAAATCCAGAGCCAATCCTCGTCCATCTCGCACAGCTTCAACGGCCGAGTGCGGCGGAGTTCCTCCGACAACTCCTGCACCGACGGCGCCTTCCGACACCATTCGCCGAGGAGCGCGCGATCGACCTCCAGGCCGAACGACCGCAGCTTCTCGAGCAACTGCTCGTCGGACATCGCCCTTCCCAGGGACCGCCTG
The DNA here is from genome assembly GCA_041320515.1 of Planctomycetota bacterium. Lineage (GTDB taxonomy): Bacteria > Planctomycetota > PUPC01 > DSUN01 > DSUN01 > DSUN01. Next base: position 541,430 of record JBGLNR010000001.1, read on the forward strand.
GGTTTGCCGATGGCGTCGAGCCGCCTGCGGTAGTCCGGGTTCCTCGTCGCCTCGCGCTCGACTATCCGGTCAATCATGGACCACGAGTATCCACCCATGCCCGGTTTCTTCCTCCAACCGTCGAGGGGATTCCCCGCGACGGAACCCGCGCAAGGCTCACCACCCCCAGCATCCTACCCTGCGGCGGCCGGCGCGTCAAGGCCGCGAGCCACTCGGCCCAGCGCTCCCTTGCCAAACCCTCCCCGTGAAGCTACAATCGTATTCGACAGAGGCCGCTCTTGCCCCCTCAAGGCCACAGGAGATAGGTCAGCATGAAGCGCCTGACTTGGCTCATTCCGGTGATTGCCGCCGGAGTTCTGGCCGGCACCGCCTCGGCCGAGGTGTGCAACATCGAGGTCGTGACCGACGCCTCGCCAGACTACTCGGACATGGAGAGCATGATCCACAGCATCACGAGCAAGTGGCCCACGGCCGCCGAGAAGTGCTGGGCGATGTTCTATTGGAACCACATCGCCCGCCGCCAGACCGCGCCCATGCACCTCCACGGCCTCGACCTCACCGACCCCATCCGCCAGTTCAACGACTACGGCTTCACGATGTGCTCCACCATCGCGGGCATCAACTGCTCGATCTGGGACGCGATGGGCCTGAAGGTGAAGTACTGGGACATCAGCCTCCACACGGTCTCCGAGGTGGAATACGACGGGCGATACCACATCTACGACAACTCGATGTCGGCCATCTACACCCTTTGCGACGGCAAGACCATCGCCGGCGTCGAGGACGTGGGCAAGGAGGGCGCCTGCGCCGCCTCGGGCGGACGCGTGGAGCCGGGCCACGTCGCCCGCTACCACTGCCTCAACGCCACCAGCCCGCGCGGCTTCCTCACGGGGGCCGACTGCGAGCGAAGCCTCGACGCCGAATACGGCTGCTTCAATCCCAAGGGACTCAAGTACCGCTACTACTTCTACGACTGGGACCGCGGCCATCGCTACATCCTCAACCTCCGCGACGGCGAGGCATACACGCGGCACTACAAGAGCCTGGGCACGTCGCAGGAGTTCTACGTGCCCAACCACGGCAAGGATCCCGAGAGCGTCAACCCGCGCTATCGCATCCGCGGCAACGGCGTCCGCACCTGGAAGCCGACCCTCCCCCAGGCCGGCATCACGGGCACCGACGCAGTGTTCAAGGTCGAGGGCGCCAACGTCATCACCGCCCTCGCTATCAAGGCCGCCTTCGCGCGGAAGGCCGAAGCCGATGTCGCCGCCCTCGCGGTCAGCACCACCAACGGGCTTGCCTGGACCGACGTGTGGAAAGCCGAGGCGACGGGCGATGTGCCGCTCGACACCAAGCTCATCGAGCCAGTGAACGGCGCCTACGAGGTGCTGGTCAAGGCCACGCTCAAGGGCGCCGCCACCCTCAAGAGCATCGAGTTCACGGCGACCACGATGGTCAATACCAAGACCCAGCCCAAGCTGCTCCTGGGCAAGAACACCGTCTACGTCGGCCTTGGCGAGCAGACCGAATCCATCGTCCTCTGGCCCGACCTCCAGGGCGATGCCCGCAAGCCCTACGTGGTCGAGGAGCGGAACGTCGCCACCCAGCCCAAGCACCCCGGCTACATGGGCGTGATGCACGCCGCCAAGCCGAACGAAGAGGCATACGTCGTCTTCCGCATTGACGCGCCGGCCGACCTCACGCGCGTGACCTATGGCGGCCGCTTCTACAACCGCGCGCCCAAGAGCCACATTGGCCTCCTCCACTCCTTCGACGGCGGCAAGATCTGGAAGCAGACCTACTCCCTCACCGAGACCAAGCCGCCGTGGGACGTGATTCACTACGAGAAGGTCGAGGGCGTCCCCGCCGGCACCAAGTCTGTCCTGATAAAGTACCTCTGGAACGGCCCCGAGGCCAGCACCAGCGGCTGCAGCATCTACGCCGTCCGCATGGAAGTGAATCACACGCCTGTAGGCGGGGCGTCCCTGCCCAGCGTCCCTCTGGCGGTCACATTCAACTGGAGCGAAGTGCAGAAGGACCGCTCACGCGTCGAGCGCAGCCACACGCAGATCGTCGAGAAGGTGCCTTGCCGTTACACGATCAACGTCGGCGGCTACGACCTTCGGCCCTCGCGCTGGCATCCTTGGGGCCAGCGGAGGGGGGCGCGGGGCTGCGTGCGGGGCTGCTGACAAGAAATTACAATTCCATGCCTGCTCTGGCGTGGATCGGCCCTTGTAATGTGGGGGGGAAAATGGTTAGATTTGGGTTTGCCGTGGACGAGAATCCCGTGAGCGCGGAGACGGCTATGAAACCTGACCTGCCTGGTTCCTGGAGGAGAGGCCCGGTCGCGTTGATCCTTGTCCTCGCGGGCACCCTGGCGGCCGCGTGGGGGGGCGAGCTGAGCCAGGACGAGCAGGCGATGCTCGTGCTGAACAGCGCCCGCAAGGCCTACAACGAGGGCAACTACCCGTTCGCCATCGAGCGCTTCCGCGAGTTCCTCCAGCGCTTCGGGGGCCACAAGGAGGCGACGGCTGCCCGGTATGGAACGGGTCTGGCCCTGCTCGAAGGCCCCGCGCGCGACTTCCAGAAGGCTGCCGAGGAGCTGGGCCAGGCGGCCGGCAACGAGCAGTTCGCCGACCGTCCCTACGCGCAGCACTACCTGGGCGTGGCGCGGCGCGGGATGGGCTATCGGTCGCTGGCCGAGGCCGAGGCGAAGCCGAACGAGGCGCAGAACCACCGCAACCAGGCGCGGCAGCAGTTCGAGGAGGCGCTGCGCTCGTTCGCGGCGGCGACAGCGGGGTTCCTCGCCCGCGCCAAGGCGGCGCCGCCGGCCGCCGACGGCCAGGTGCCCGCCGAGGTGGAGTGGGCCGCCCGCTCGCGCTGCGACCAGGGCGAGATGCTGCTGCGGACCGACAAGTTCAAGGAGGCCAACGAGCTGGCCGAGGCGTTCGTCGCCGACGCCGTGCTGGGCAAAACCCGCTATCGGCCTTTGGCTCTCTACCACCTGGGCTACGCGAAGTTCGCGCTGCGCGACTACGTGGCGGCGGGCCGCGCGCTCTCGCAGCTCGCGCCCTTCCAGCAAGAGTATGGCATCCACGGCCGCTACCTGCTGGGCCGCAGCCACCACATGAGCGAGGAACGCCCCGAAGCGGCGAACCAGTACAAAGCCGTGGCCGCCGCCTACGAGGAGCACAAGAAGGCGGCCCAGGCCGCCCTCCAGAACCCCGCGGGCCTCCGGCCCGACCAGCGGGAGTTCCTCCAGGCCCTCGCTAGCAATCCCCCGCCCGAGCACGTGCTCCGCGCCGTCTTCTACCTCTCGCTCATCCAGGCGGAGGATGGGAAGTTCGCCGAGGCCCTGGCCGGCTTCGGCGCGCTCCTCCAGCAGTTCCCCAAGCTGCCCTTCATCGCCGAGGTGCAGCTCCGCGTGGGCTATTGCCAGATGCAGCTCCGCAACTGGCCCGAGGCGGTGAAGAACCTTCAGCCCCTGTGCGAGCACCCGCAGCTCGCCGACCAGGCGCTCTGGTGGTTCGGCCGCTGCCAGGCAGGCTCCGCCGATCCCGCCAACCCCCAGGCGTTCGACCAGGCGGTGAAGGGCGGGCTCGAGACCCTGCGCCGCGCCGCCGAGCGGGCCAACCAGTTCGCCGAGCGCGACCCATCGGCCAAGGTCCGCCGCGGCGACATCCTGCTCGAGCTGGCCGACACGCAGCAGCTCGTCAAGATGTTCCGCGAGGCCGCGCAGACCTATCAGCAGGTGCTCAACGAGAAGCTCAATCCCGACCGCGCCGAGGAGGCCGCGCAGCGGCTCGTCACGGCCCTCCACCTCGGCGGCCAATACCGGGAGTCCGACGAGGCGGCGAAGAAGTTCGAGCAGCAGTTCCCCAAGGGCACGCTGTTGCCCGCCGTGCTCTTCCGCGTGGCCGAGAACGCCTTCATGGCCGCGTCGGCTGCCGCCGCCGAGGCGGGCCGCGCCAGCCGCGAGGAGCTGACCAAGCAGTTCACCGAGGCCATCGCCCGCTACCAGCGCCTCCTCAAGCAGTTCCCCGACTTCCCCCAGGCCAACCTGGCGAAGCACGGGATGGCGGCGTCGCACTACCGCCTCGGCCAGTTCCTCGAAGCCATCCAGGTGCTCGGCACGATCCCCGAGATGGAACGGACTGGGGAGTTGGCGATCGTGTCGTACCTGCTGGCCGACTGCCTTATCCGCACGCTGCCGCCGGAGGCGGAGGACGCGCTTCAGGCGGCCAAGCTCATCGAGCAGGCGGAGCGGGCCGCCAAGCTCCTCGAGGGCTTCGTGGCGGGGAATCCCAAGAGCCCGCAGGCCCCCGACGCGATTCTGAAGCTGGGCTACTGCCAGCAGCGCATCGGCTCCGTGCTCGTCCAGCCGGCCGAGCGCCAGAAGCTGCTCCAGGCGGCCCGCCAGGCCTACGAGGGCTTCATGCAGCAGTATCCGCAGGACCCCGCGCTGCCCTCGGTCGCCTTCGAGCGGGCCAAGTGCATCGCCCTCATGGGCGACCCTGGCGGGGCGATGAACGAGTTGGGCCGCTTCCGCGGCGACCCCTTCCGCAACAGCCCGGTGGCCCCGCTGGCCGTCGTGCGCCTGTCCAGCCTCATGCGGTCGCAGAACCGGGCGGCCGAGGCCGAGAAGGTGATGCAGGAGTGCCGCAGCCAGCACGAGGACAAGGTCAAGCAGGACCCCGCCCGGGCCGACTGGGTGCCGCTGCTCCAGTACGAGCACGCCCTGGCGCTCAAGGAGTCGGGCAAGCTGCCCGAGGCGCGGGGGCTCTTCGAGCAGATCGCCAAGCAGTTCGCCGGGCGCTCCGAGGCGGCCAACGCGCAGTGGCGCGCCGCCCAGTGCCGCCGCGAGGAGGCGGTGGCCGCCCTCGCCGCGGCCAAGGCCGCCGTGGCCAAGCCGGGGGCCAAGCCCGAGGAGATCACCGCGGCCAAGGCCGCCATCGAGCAGGGCTTCAAGGGCATCGCCCAGGCGGTGGAGACCCTGCGAGCGCAGTCCGGCGAATTGGGCAAGGCCGCCGCGGGCACCGAGGCCCACCTCCACGCGCTCTACGAGCTGGCCTGGTGCCACCGCGTGCAGGCCGACTCCGAGGTCGAGGCGGCGCGGATGAAGCTCCAGGCCGAGGCCCTCCAGAAGGCCCTGGCCAGGCTGGGCAAGGACGCCGCGCCCGTGAACCCCCAGGAGCTACGGGCGCCCGACGTGCCGCTCGCCGCCGTGCCCGTGCAGCCCGCCGAGAAGCTGGCGCTCGACACCTATCGCGCGCTCGTCGCAGCGGGGCCGGAGACGCCGCTGGCCGTCCAGGCCCGCCTCGAGCTGGCCGAGCTGCTCTCGCAGCGCGGCGGCCACGATGCCGCGCTCGACCTCCTGGCCGCGTCGCTCGAGAAGAACCCGCCGCTCGACCTGGCCGAGCGCACCCGCCTGCGCATCGCCGCCGTGCTCCTCGCCAAGAGCGACCCGAAGTCGGCCCTCGCCCAGGTCCAGGCTGTCGGCAAGAACCCGGCCACGCTCTTCGTCGGCGAGGTCCGCTACCTCACGGGCGAGGTGTTCATCCAGCAGAAGGACTGGGCGAAGGCCATCGAGCAGCTCCTGCCCTTCCGCGACAACGGGCAGTTCCACAACCTCCCCGGCCTCTCCGACCGCGCGCTCCTGCGCCTCGGCCACGCCTTCGCCCAGGCCGGGCAGTGGGACCAGGCGCGGAACAGCTACGAGCAGTGCGCGGGCCGCTTCGCCAACGGCCCCTGGGCCGACGAGGCGCGCTACGAACTCGGCTGGGCCCTCCAGATGATGAAGCAGCTCGACCCCGCGGTCCAGCACTACAGCCAAGTCGTCCGCAGCACCGTCTCCATATTCGCGGCCAAGGCCCAGCTCCAGATCGGCTTGTGCCGCCTCGAGCAGAACAACTTCCCCGAGGCCGCCAAGGCCCTCCTGTCTGTGCCCACGACCTATGACTATCCCGAGCTGAACGGCCCGGCGCTGTGCCGGGCGGCGCAGGCCTACGTAGGCCTCAAGCAGCCCGAGGAGGCCACCAAGCTCTGGCGGCGCGTGGCCAAGGAGTTCCCCGACACTGAGTGGGCCAAGGCCGCCCAGCAGGGCCTGGCCGCCCTCCAGCCGCCGCCCCCGGAACCGCCGAAGAAGTAGGAGGCGCCGATGCGATCCCGAATCCCAGATTCCAGATTCCAGATTCCAGACCAACCGGGCAGGCGCGAGTGTCGGACTCTTCGGCACGCGTCACGCGGCACGCGGCACGCGACCCCTGCCCCGTCACGCGTCACGCGTCACGCGTCATGCCTTCTCGCCCTCGCCCTCCTGCTGGCGTCCCCCGCCCTCGCCTACATCGAGGCCCCCCACAGCCTCGGCAAGATCATGACCGATTCCACCAACATCCTCCTCGTCCGCGTCGAGAGCGTGGACAAGGAGAAGAACCTGATCGTCTACCGCAAGGTCAAGGACATCAAGGGCACGCACCCCGGCGAGGTGATCAAGCACAACATCGGCCGCGGCGGCTTCCACCCGCGCGAGTGGCAGGCCATCATGGCCTGGGCCGAGGTCGGCCAGCCCGCGCTCTTCTTCCACAACGGCGGCGCCGGCGAAATGTGCATCCAGAATTACTGGTACCAAATCTACGCCGGCGAATGGTGGAGCATGAGCCACGGCGAGCCCTTCCTCCTGCGCTCCTTCGCCGGAAAGCCCGAGAAACTCGCCGCCGCCGTCGCCGCCATCCTCGCAGGCCAGGAAGTCATCGTCCCCTGCATGATTGACGACAAGCAGGCCTGCCACCTGCGCAACGGCAAGATCCAGCGCATGAAGGTCAGCCTGAAAATCCAGGACTACAATCCCCAGCGCGACTTCGCCGGCTGGGGCGGCGAGGAGTTCGGCCCCATCCAGGGCATGCCCGGCTTCACCCACTACTCCTCACTCTCCCGCACCGACCCCGCCGCCGCCGGCATCGCGCCCTGCGACTTCGACGGCGACGGGAAGGTGGACTTCTGCCTCTACGGCGAGGGCCGCGTCGTCCTCCTCCAGAACGGCGGGGCCTCGCTCAACGAGGTCGCACTCCCTCTCGCCATCGGCGCCCGGGCCGCGGCCTGGGCCGACTTCAACGGCGACGGCAAGCCCGACCTTCTCCTCGCCACGCCCACGGGGCCGAAGCTCTTCCGCAACGAGGGCGAGACGAAGTTCACCGACGTCTCCGGCGGCCTCCCCCGCCAGGACTACTGGAACGCCACCGCCGCCGCGTGGCTGGACTACGATGGCGACAAGCGGCCCGACGTCCTGCTCGCCGACGGCTTCCAGGGCCTCCGCCTCTGCCGCAACATCGCCCACGAGGCCCCCAAGGCCGACGCCCCGCGCGTGAGCAAGTGGTACTACGCCGGCCCCTTCGACAACACCAATCGCAAGGGCTTCGACGCCGCCTATCCCCCCGAACAGGGCGTGGACCTCAAGCGCGAATACCACGGCAAGAACAACCAGAAAGTCACCTGGAAGGAGGGCAACTTCAACGACGGCCAGATCAACAACCTCGCCCTCTTCACCCCCGAATCCAACGACAACGCCGCCGTCTACGTCTACCGCGAGTTCGACCTCCCAGGGGCCATGGACCTCCCCGTCTCGCTCGGCAGCGACGACACGCTCACCGTCTGGCTCAACGGCGCCAAGGTCCACGCCGAGAACACCGACCGGGGCTGCGCCCCCGACCAGGCCAAGCTGGTCCTCAAGATGCAGGCCGGCAAGAACAAGCTCCTCATGAAAATCTGCAACGGCTCCGGCGAGTTCGCCTTCTACTTCGCCGCGCCCGACAACATCGCCCCGCCCATGCCGCCCCTGTTCGTGGACGTCTCGGACAAGGTGGGCCTGGGCGCCAAGGGCATCGCCGCGCCCGTCGCCAGCTCCGGGCACCCGCTCAAGGGCGGCCACCTGGCCGTGGCCGACGTCAACGGCGACGGTCGCCCCGACTTCCTCCTCAGCGCCGGCAACGGCCTCCTCGCCCTCAACCTTCCCGCCGGCTTCGCCGACGCCCGCGTCGCCTCCGGCCTCGCCTACCAGGCAGGGAAAGGGGCGCCGGTCTTCGGCGACTTCAACGGCGACAAGGCCCCCGACCTCTACGTGCCCCAAGGCGCCGCGGGCGGAAAGCTCTTCCTCAACGACGGCAAGGGACGCTTCACCGACGTCACGGCCACGGCCGGCGACCTCGCGCTCCCCCTCGGAAACGTCGCCTGCGCCACCTGGACCGACTTCAACAACACCGGCCGCCTCGACCTCTTCCTCGGCTGCCTGCGCGGCCCCAACCGCTACCTCAAGAACAACGGCGACGGCACCTTCACCGACGCCACGGACGCCCTCGGCCTCCGCTACCGCATCTTCAACACCCGCGCCGTCGCCGCCCTCGACCTCAACCGCGACAAGGTGCCCGACATCGTCTTCAACAACGAAGGCCAGGAATCCGGCGTCTTCCTCGGCAACCCCGAACGCCTCGCCACCACCCGCGTCGCACAGGGCAAGTGAGCCATGCGCCAATCCCAGATTCCACATTCCAGATTCCAGATTAGGGCCGCCAGACTGTTTTTCGCCGGCTGTCCGCCTCGGAAATCTGTAATCTGGAATCTGGCATGTGGGATTCTGCTTCTTCTCGCCGGCCCCGCCTCCGCCGACTGGCTCACCCACCGCGGCAACCCCGAGCGCACCGGCTGCATTGACGGCCTGCCTGGCCCCAAGGCCGGCAAGGTGCTCTGGGCCTTCAAGGCCCAGCAGCACTTCATCGCCTCGCCCGTGGCCGAGGGCAGGATGCTCCTCGTCTCCGGCCTCGGCGCCTTCAACACAGGCATCTTCCAGGCCCTGCTCCTCGACCCCAAGCCGCCCGAGCGCATCCTGTGGGCCAAGGGCGCCCCCTTCCTCAAGCTCCCTATGGTCTGCTCCCCCGCCGTGGCCGACGGCCTGATCGTCTTCGGAGACGGCATGCACCAGACCGATGGCGCCACGCTCTACGCCCTGAGGGCCGACAACGGCCGCGCCGTCTGGCAGCTCCCCCTCCCCGGCAAACTCGTCCACCTCGAATGCCCGCCCACCATAGACAAGGGCCGCGTCTACATCGGCGGCGGCGACGCCGGCGTCGTGTGCGTGGACCTCAAGCGCGTGGCCCTCGATGGCCAGGAGCTCGACATCCCGGCCATCCAGAAAATCCTCGACCAGCGCTGGAAGGAAATGTCCGCACGCTACGAGGAGGAGAAGAAGAAGGACCCGCAATTCGCCATCCCCCCGAGCGAGGACGCGCTGCCCAAGCCCGCCCCCAAGCTCTTCTGGCAGCAGGGCGCCGCGAAGTGGCACGTGGACGCCCCCATCGCCGTCGCCGCCGACCGCGTGCTCATCGCCTCCGCCTTCCTGGACGAGGAGAAGGTGGGCAAGCGGGCGCTCCTCTGCGTGAACGCCAACGACGGCAATCCCGTCTGGGAGCAGCCCCTCAAGGCCAACCCCTGGGCCGGCCCCACGGTCACAGGCAACCTCGTCCTGGTCGCGTGCAGCAGCATCCGCTGCGACACCAAGCTCATCCCGAAGGCGGCGGGCGAAATCGTCGCCCTCGACCTCCCCAGCGGCCAGATCAAGTGGCGACGCGACACGCCAGGCGGCGTCCTCTCGCCCATCGCCGTCAAGGACGGCCTCGCCGTCTTCACCTGCACCGACGGCCGCATCCGCGGGTGGGACGCCGCGACGGGGCAGCAGAAATGGGAGTTCCTGGCCCCCAACCCCTTCTTCGCCGGCCCGGCCCTCGCCGGCGGCACGGTCTACGCCGCCGACCTCAAGTGCGTGCTCTACGCCATCGCTCTCGCCGACGGCAAGGTGCAGTGGACGCTCGACGTGGCGGCCGACCCCGCCATTCAGTCGCCCGGCATGGTTTACGGCTCGCCCATCGTCTACGGCGGCGACCTCTACCTCGCCACCTGCAACATCGAGGGCGTCAGCGCCACGCAAATCCCTTCCGCCGTCGTCTGCATCTCCGACAGGGCAGGCACGGCCGCGGCCACGCCCACCTTCACCCTCGACAAGAAGCTCCGCCGCGTCGAAATCCCCTGCCGAATCGCCCCACGCAAGCTCGCCAACCTCCAGGAAATCTACCCCCTCGAAGTCGTCGCCACATACCCCGCACCCCAGGGCCAGAAGGCCCACGAAACCGTCGTCGTCTTCGACGTCAAGCCCAGCGACGTCGCCAAGGCCCTCGAATCCCTCGGCCTCAAGCCCGGCGCGCCCGCCCGCGGCGACGAAGACCCGCCCCGAGGCCCCGAGGTCAGGGTCGGCCTCGCCGTCCCAGGCATCGTCGAGGGCAAGCCCCGCATCCTCCCCATGGAACGCACGATGGTGGACCGCCGCACCGGCAAGACCCTCCCCCCCCTCAAATGGCACTTCACAGGCTCCGCCATGCGACAGCCCGACCCCGACAAGCCCTTCAAGGCCTACGGCGCCGACCTCGGCGGAACCCTCATCACCCTCTTCCCCGTCACCGACGAAACCGTCCTCCAGACCAACCTCACGATGCGCGACTCCACCCTCCTCCGCATGGAGGTCAACAAATACGTCCTCCCCGACGAAGGCACCCCCGTCACCCTCATCATCGAGGCCAAGTGAAATGGTCTCTCCCCCCCTCGTCCCTCGTCCTCGTCCCTCGTCCTCGCTCTTCTTGGCATTGCTCCTCTGCCTAGTGGCACAGGCATCCTGCCTGTGGCCCCTGTCCTCCCTCGCCGCCGCGCCCGAGCCGCATCCCATCCCCCGCCCCGACGCCTTGTTGGCCGCCGGCGCCGCGTTCGCGCCTCTGGCCCCCTTCGCCCCCGCGCCTCAACTGCCCAAGCGCTCCCTCGTCCCCCTCACCGTCCGCCCCTGGCTCCCCCCGGCCGGCGGCCTCCAGAACCCCCGCCTGCTCCCAGCCGACCGGCAGGCCAAGGTCCCCCTGCGCCCCGTGGCAGACTCCCCCGACGTCGCCGCGACGCCCGGCCTCGTCCGCTTCCTCCGCACCGCGGCCGGCGCCTGCGCCGTAGCGCCCGACTCGGCCGACCTCCTCACCCTCAGACTCGGCCCCCACGCCCAGCCCACCCTCTCGCCTCGCGTCGCCTCGCTCCCGCCCGCCCGCCGCCAGGAGGGCCACCGCTGGCTGCCCACCAGCCTCCAGTGGGCCATGCGCCTCCGCGCCGTCCACGACTCGCCCCCCCTCGACCGGGCCCCCGACCCCTTCGCCATCCGCCCCCCCCGCATGCCCCTCCTCCCGCCCGCCACGGCGGGCAAGCCCGAGGCCACCCAGGAGCCCATCCTCTCCGCCGCATTCGTCCGGCCGCCCGACCGCCCGGCCGTGGCCGCCGACCCCACCTGGGACCACTCGTACCGCGCCGCCATCGCCCGCGCGCCCGAGGTGGTTCGCCCGCCCGCGCCCTTCCTCCGCCTCGCCATACCCGACCCCTTCGAGACGGCTACCCTCGTCCGGCTTCGCCAGCCCCTGGCCGACAGCGATCCCCCCTCCGCCGCCCCCGGCCTGCCTGACCGGCCCACGTTCCCCGTCAAGCCATAGGCCCCCCAAGTCTTGACTCGCGCCCTTTTCCCCCCTATCTGAGTCCGGGCCAAGGCCCCTCGCGCCGGGCGCCCAGCCCATGCCGTAAGCCTCGACACTACTATCTCTTACGCCGTGCCGCCACAGGCGCGAGGGTGCGGGATTTGACTCGCGCCCCGCATCAGGGGCGCGAGTCAAACCCTCGCCTTGAACCCCGCCCGCCGCCGGATGTATAATGCCCCGGCGTGAGGTCGCCCCTGCCATCCCCCCGATCAGGAGGCTGCCATGCTTGCCATCGTAGCGGCCAGCGCCTTGTTTCTCGCCGCCGCCCCGCCCGCGCCGCCGAAGGCCGACTACCCGCTCGCCGACGACCTGAGCCAGCCGGCGGCCTGGAAGCCGATGTGGGGCACGGCCAACGCCGAGGCCATCGCGGGCGGGGCGCTGCGCCTGCCCTGCAACTTCCTCGGCACCAAGCACGACCGCGCCTCCTGGGACCGCGAGATCAAGCTCGACCTCACGGCCTGCCGCGGCCTCCAATTCGACCTCTACTGCGCCGATGCCTCGCCCGTCTCCGGCTTCAGCCTCTACCTCCACAGCGGCGGCGGCTGGTATGCCACCAGCATCGCCCCCGAAAACCCCGGCCAGTGGTGCCACGTGAAGATAGACAAGACCGACACGAAGATGGAGGACACCCCCGCCGGCTGGGGCGCGATTGACACCATCCGCATCTCCGCCTGGCGCGGGGCCAACCGCGACACGGAGTTCTTTATCGCCAACCTGGGCCTGCTCGGGGCCGACGCGCCCATCGCCATCATCCGCAACGAATCCGCCGCCAAGACCCGCCCCGACGAGGCCGGCTCCGTCGCCACCTTCACCAAGGCCGTGGCCGACACCCTCGACCGCCTCGGCCTCGCCTACGCCGTCATCAGCGACCTCGACGTGACCGCCGAACGCCTCAAGGGCAAGAAGATCGTAGTCCTGCCCCACAACCCTGCCATGCCCGACCCGGTGGTTGACCAGCTCATCGAGTTCCTCAAGGGCGGCGGCAAAACACCACGGTCGGCACCCTCGACCTCCAGGGCGGCACGACCACGCTCACCCGCCACACCACGGTGACTGACACACTGATGGGCTCGGGCACGCTCATCACCGACGGCTCGTTCGACCTCGACCTTTCATCGGCCACGAGGGTGACTCTCAGTGGCACGTTCCGCGTCGCCAACACCAACGCCGCCACGAGCGGGAACCTGACCGTGAACCTGGGGGCGACTTCGGGCTATCCCGTTCAGGGCATCGCCATCGGCGGCACACTCGGCTCGTTCTCCTACGACTCCGGCACGGGAACCTACACCGTCCAGGGCGCCGGCAACGACATCTGGAACACCGCGGACCAGTTCTACTACGTCTACCGTGAGCTGACTGGGGATGGCACATTCACTACCCGTGCTGTCAGCGTCCCGACCACGGACGGGTGGAGCAAGGCCGGCGTGATGATCCGCCAGTCCCTCGACGCAGGCAGTCCATACGCCCTTGTTGCGCAGACGCGCGACAACAATGCCTCCCTCCAGTGGCGCGACACGCTGAACGGCGGCGCAGCCTGGTCCGGGACGAGCTACGACGGCGCCGCCCCGACCTGGCTGCGAATCGATCGCTCCGGCAGTACCCTCTCAATGTTCTGGAGCGACGACGGCATCACCTGGAACGCAGGGAACACACATGCCATCAGCATGACCGACCCCGTCTACGTGGGCCTGGCCGTGACTTCGCACGTGAACAACACTACCCTGGGCACGGCTGTGTTCGACAATGTGGACATCTTTGGCGGAGGCGTGCCCACGCTGGGCAACCTGCGGCTCGACCCGAGCACGCAGATCACCCTCACCGGCGCAGGCATCGCCAAGTTCGACTCCATCGGCGCCACGGGCGGCCTCACGATCAACAGCAACCTCGAGGTCGGACCCACGACCAGCGCCCCCGCGAACATCAGGGGCACCGGCACGGGCATCCGCTTCAACGCCGAGGTCACGACCTCCAACTTCACCGTCACCGGCCCCGGCACCGTGAGCCTGGGCAAGGACGCGGTGCTCAACATCGCCTCGGGCGGAAAGCTCGACATTCCGGCGGGCGTCACGCTCTCCGGCAACCCCGGCACGGGCAACACCGCCACGATCAACGCCAGCCAGGCTGGCATCACCTACCACGGCGGCCTCGATGTCGCCAGCGGCACCCTCGTCCTCAACGCCCCCGCGTCAGGCGTCGCCCTGCCCACGGGGGCCTACGCCCACTGGGCGTTCGACGAGTCGTCCGGCACCGTCGCGGCCGACAGCAGCGGCGGGTCCAGGAACGCCAACCTGACAGGCACGGCCGCCTGGAATGCCTCGGGCGGCGTCATCGGCGGCGCGCTCCAGCTCCCCGACGGCGGCGGCTCGTGGGCCGTCGTCCCCGGCACTGGCAACCGCGTGGACCTCGACAACCAGTCCTACTCCCTGAGCATCTGGCTACAGCGCACGGGGACCATGACCGAGAGCGACTACTGGTTCGGCCAAGGCAACCAGGGCGCGACTGACCGCGCCCTCCACGTCGGCTTCCGCAGCCAGACCGTGGCCACCCTCGCCCATTACGCCGACGACCTCGACACGCCCGCCCTGGCAGCGGTGGGCGATGGCCAGTGGCACAACTGGGTGATGACCTACGATGCAGCGGCCAACACCCAGCGCATCTGGTGCGACGGCGTCGCCGTTGCGACCCGCACAGCGGGCGGCGACTTCGTCGCTGGCGGCCTCCTCGACTTCTGGATCGGCGGCGCCTATGCAGGCAACGAGTTCGGCGGCCTGCTCGACGAGGCCCTCGTCTATCGCCGAGTCCTCGACAACGCGGAAATCCAGAACCTCTACCGCGCCGGGCTCCAGGGCGGCTACGGCGCCGCGCGCTTCGGCGACCTCACGATGGCCCCCGGCACCAAACTCGTCGCCAGCGCCCCGGTCGGCTTCAGCACCGCCACCATCGGCGGCGGAACCCCTGCCAACCCCACCACGATGACCGGCGACTTCACGATTGACAGCCGCGTCGCCATCAGCGGCACAGGCCACCTGCTCGTCAACGGCCCCACCGGCAACGACGGCCACCTGCGCATCGGCGCCGGCCTGGTCTACGAGTGGAGCTTCAAGAGCGCGACGACCCACGACCTCATCGAGGTCCTGGGCGACCTGCACTTCGGCGGCGCCTTCACCCTGAGCATCTTCGGGGAGGGCAGCAGCATCCAGGCAAGTGACTGGATCCCGGTCTTCCTCTACAGCGGCGCCCTCGACGCGCCGGGCGGGCTCCAGTATACCATCGAGATCGGGAACGAGGCCGACCCCAGGCACCTGTATCTCTGGGACAAGACGGGTGCGGAGCTGTTCGTGGGGCTCCACGAGGGCCAGCAGGGCATCTGGCTGCACGGCCTGATTGCCCAGGCGGTTCCCGAGCCTGGCACGCTCAGCGTGCTCGCCCTGGGCGCCTTGGCGCTCCTGCGCCGCCGGCGCCGCAAGAGCTGATCGCCGCGCATCGCGGCACGCACGAAGGCGCCCGGCCCCCCGCCGGGCGCCTTCTCAATTCCGGGTAACACTTCAGCCGAATGAAGTGGAGGCTCGAACGCGCCCCTCAGACAGCGTGCGAGTTCGTAGTGCGGGCTTTAGCCCGTATGTGGAGCCGAGGATACGGCCTGAAGGCCGCACTACGAACTCTCACTTCATTCGGCTGAAGCGTTACAATTCCGGCTCATCCGACTCAAGCGATCACCGTCGGAGAGGAATCATGAGGAAGGCAGGACTCCGAACCAGGAGAGCGGCCCGTTCGGAGTCCTGCCTTCAGGCAGTCTTTGCCCCAATGAGCCGAATCGCTGGAAGCCATTTAGCGCCCGGCGGCGCTGAGGGCCGCGGCGAAGGCGTCGGCCGCGCGGTCAACCTCGCCGGGTGAAATGACGAGCGGCGGCTGGAAGCGGATGACGTTGCCCAGCGCGCCGCCCAGGCCGAGCAAGACCCCCGCCTCGCGGCAGAGGCGGCGGACCTCTTTCGCCTCGGCGTCGGCGGGGGTCTTCGCGGCGTCGCGGACGAGTTCCACGCCAACCATCAGCCCCTTGCCCCGCACGTCGCCGACGAGGGGTTGCCGCTCCTTGAGCGCCGCGAGCCGCGCCACCAGTTGCTCGCCCCGCTCCGCCGCCCTCGCGGGAAGACGCTCCTCATCCATCACGTCCAGGTTGGCGAGGGCCGCCGCACAGCAGACAGGGTTGCCGCCGAACGTCGAGAGGTGGTCGCCAGGGGTGAATGCCTCGGCCACGTCGGGCAGGGCGGTGAACGCGCCCAGCGGGAAGCCGTCGGCAATCCCCTTCGCCATGCACAGAATGTCGGGCTCCACGCCGTAGTGCTCGACGGCGAAGAGCCGCCCCGTGCGCCCGAAGCCGGTCTGGACCTCGTCAGCGATGAAGAGCCCGCCGTCATCGCGCACGATGTCCACCGCTCGCCGGAGGTACTCGGGCGGCGGCACGATAATCCCCCCCTCCCCCATCACCGGCTCGGCGACGAACGCCGCCACCTCGCCCGCCGTCTGGTAGCGCAGCACGTGGTCCAGGAAGTCCGCGCAGGCCACGCCGCACCCTGGATAGCTCAGCTTGAGCGGGCAGCGGTAGCAGTAGGGCGCGGGCGCGAAGGCCACGCCCGACAGGTAGGGGCCGAAGCCCTTCTTCCGCCCGCGATTGCCCGTGATCGAGAGCGTGCCGGCGGTGCGGCCGTGGAAGCTCAGCGTCAGGCACACCAGCTCGCGCCGCCGGGTGAACTGCTTGGCGAGGCGGATGGCGCCCTCGATGGCCTCGGCGCCGCTGTTGCCGAAGAAGGTCTTCTGGAGCGCCCATGGAGTGACCTCGGCCAGGCGCTTCGCCAGCTCGGCGGCCCGCGGGTTGTAGTAGACGTAGGAGCAACAGTGCACCAGCTTCTCCATCTGCTCCCTGGCAGCCGCGAGCACGCGCGGGTGCCCGTGCCCCGCGTTCACCGTGGCGATCCCGCTGAAGCAGTCGAGATACTCCCGCCCATCGGCCCCCGTCACCGTGCAGCCGGCGGCCCGCTCGACCTCGATCGGCTCGAAGCCGGCGACCATGCTGGTGATGAGGTAGCGATCGTAGAGTTCTCTGGCGTTCATCAGCGTGTTTCCCCTAAGTTGATCGGACCGATCTGTCCGATCCGTCGGATCCGTCGGATCCGTCGGATCCGTCCGATCTGTCATCCGGTTGGCAGCCACGAAGGGCAATGTCCCTGCGAATCTCGTAGGCGGCCTCGGCCTCGCCAAGGAGGGCGGTGTCCACCTCGGCCACGAGCACCGCCTCGTCGCAGTGACCGAGCAGTGCCGTTGCCCCCTTGAACGGCACGGCGACCTGGCTGTGGCCCATCGAGTGCCGCCGGCCCACGCGCGTGTCGAACTCACCCGCCACGTTGCAGAAGGCCACGGCCATCTCGCTCTCGAACGCCCTCGCCACGCACAGCGAATCCACGAAAAGCTCCTCCGCCTTCGGATTGTGGCGCTGGCCCGCCCCGGCGTCCTCGAAGCACCAGCAGCTTGGGCACACCACCACCTCCGCCCCTTGCCGCAGCATGTCGCGGAACCTTTCGGGGAACGCCAGGTCCCAGCAGATGGCCAGCCCCACCCGCCCGAAGCGGGTCTCGCACACGGCGGGTCCGTCGCCGGGCGTCACCCACAGCTTCTCGCTGATCCACAGGTTCACCTTGCGATAGCGGGCCAGCACCTCGCCGCGCGCGTCAATGTAGTAGGCCGTGTTGTAGAAGCGGCCGCCCTCGGCCTCGGCGAACGAGCCGGGCACGAGGTCCACCGAGTGCCGCTTCGCCATTGCCTGGAACGCCGCCCGATAGCGCCCATCACCATCCGCCAGGTCCTTCCGCGTGCCCAGCGGCCCGGTCAGGAAGTACTCGGGGAACACCACGAGTTGCGCACCCGCGCCCGCCGCCTGGGCCACGGAGCGCTCAGCCTTGGCCAGATTGGCCTCCGGCGCGTGCTGCTCGACCTTGAACTGCACGAGGGCAAGTGTGAATCGCATGGGCCACACCATGCCACAGAGCGGCGCCGCTTTCAAGCGCTGTATGGCAAGGTGGGTGCCCATCGGACCGATCCGACGGATCCGACGGATCGGACGGATCCGACGGATCGAAGCGATCGCACGCAGAGGGGCAGCGCCCTATCGGGCTTCTGCCGCGCGCACCCGCAGCACCCGCACGCCATACGGCCCCGCCATCGTCACCGCGGCGGAATCCACCGCCGAGCCGTCCTCGGCGTCGGTGAAGGCGAGCTTCTCGGGCACCAGGCCAATTCGGTGGGCAACCAGGCGGACCGAGGCCTTGACATCCTCCTCCGCCCAACTGGCCAGGACGATGAGCGCGTCGGCCAAGACAGGTATATCCTCAGACGACTTCAGCAGGCGCTGCGTCTTCAGCAGAGCCAGCCACTTCACCTGCGCTGGCTCGACACTCAGCACAGGCTCATCCGCCCAGTAGTTGCTCACCGCTACGTCGTCGGCGCCGTAGCCGAACCGGCGGACGAGTTCATAGAGCTTGCCGCCGTTCGACTGGATTTCATGCACCATCCGCATGCCCCACTCGGCCCGGTACTGCTTCTCCTGCGGGAGCTTCTGGAGCATGGCGTTCTGGCTGCCCGTGATGGCGTAGAGGGTGAGGGGGTAGTTGCCGACCTGGCGGCCGACGGTTTCGGCCTGAAGCCATTCGGAGCTGAAGGGCTTCTGCGAGCCAAGCTCGTGGTCGAGGTTCGCCGTCGCCCACGTGTGGATGGGCAGGACGAGCGTGTTGGTCATGTGGTTGACCCATTCGAGCGGCTCGGGCCGCTTCTTCCGCCACTGCTGAAGCAGGTTCCACACCCGCAACTGGTATGCCCGCTGGTTCCAGAGCAGCACGGCGGGCTGAATCGTGCCGTCCTCAGTGACGTAGGCCGCCGAGGTCAGCGGGTTCATGCTCGAACGCGGATACGTGTTGTCCCAATAGAGGCTCGTGCCGCGCTTGAGCCATTCGTTGGCCACGTAGCAGCCGAAGTCCTGATAGCTCCGCCCGAAGTTGATGGTGGCGGCGGGGCCCGTGTTGCGCCCGCCGCGGAACACCGATTCGTCGGGCTGCGTGAGCGGCCCGCGGCGGAAGGCGAAGGGCTCGACCGTCCACTCGTCGGCGAAGGTCTTCCACTCGTCGCGGGCCGTGCAGGCGGCCATCTCCTCCTGGTAGACGGTGAGCGGGCGGTTCGGCCCCACGTCCTTCGCCCGCCCCGCGAAGTGCAGCACGCTGCCCAGCCACGGCCACGTGCCGTGCGCGGGGGGCGGGTCGTGCTGCTTCGCGTAGGCGGCGAACCAGTCGGCGTCCACCTTGCCCGTGGCGCGGGCCTCGGCGATCTTGTCGGCAATCGTCCAGTCGTTGCGGCAGGGGGTCTGGTAGGAGCAGCAGAGTCCGCCGAACGGCACGACGGCGAGGCCGGTCGGCAGGTCGGGCAGCTTGGCCCGCCAGCCCTCGGGCATCGGCTTGGTCGGCGACGCCTGGAGGCCGAAGACGATAGTCCTCCACTCGGTGATGGCGGCGGGCTGGTTGATAAGGTGAATGCGAAGGATGACGCAGGCGCCCTCGCGGATGATCTCCTGGAGGGGTTCTTTGTGGTCTTTGCGGGTGACCCAGCCGCGGTCGTTCTCGGCGAACCAGGCGAGGCCGCGGTTGGGATTGCCGAGCCAGATGTACGCCGTGAAGGCGTTCCGCCAGCTCTTGCCCCGATGCCCCTTCCGGCTGTCCCACACCACCCCCTGCCCCTCTGGCACTGCGCCCGCGAAGTTCGCCCGTAGCGTGTCGGTCGTCTCGTGCAGCAGCTTGGCCTGAGATGCCAGCAGCGGAATGTCAAGCCAGAGGCGCTCGACAGGCTCGGGCCTCGGGCCGGGCGAGAGCGTCATCTGCACCCGCATGCAGCCGTCAACCTCGATGGTTGAGATTGTTTGGACGCTGAGGGCAGGGGCACTCGATCTGCCCTCGAAGACGGCGCGGTTGCGCCGCCGCGAGGTGAACCTGCCGCTCATCTTCTCCCACTTCCCCTCGTTTCCGCCCGTCCAATACCGCAGTCTCATCGGCATGGCGAGCAGGTCCTTGCGGTCGGCAACAACCGTGTTCCACAGCCCAGCGTCGCCCATGCGATGGGTGCGGCCGACCACCGACACGCTCTGGCCTCGGACCGCGACGGGGGTGAAGGGCGGATAGACCTCGTCGGTGATGCCCAGCTCGCTCCCCTCCCACGGGAAGACCTTGCGGTCGAACGTGAAGGTCCCGCCCTGAAGCGTCCGGCCGTCCTGGTCAACGACGTCAACAGATAGCGAGTGGCGGCCGTCACCCAGCTTCGGCAGCTCGAGACGGGGCATGCCGGCGTCATAGGGCACTCTCCTGCAAAGCAGCTCCCTGCCCGTCGGCGACTTGAGGGTGAGCAGGACCTGGCGGATCGTGGCGGGAAAGACGTTGGGGATCAGGCGGTAGATGAGCCTGCGGGTGCTGGGGAAGAACATGCCCTCGACCTCGATGGCGGGCAGGCGCACGTCCCGGGTCATTCTGGCGGGGTCGCGGTAGCGCCAGAAGGCGTTGGCCGCCTCCTCGGGCTGGAGGGCATCGCGGTAGACGTAGACCTCGTCCACCATCGCCTCGCCGAAGTGGATGGTGTCGGAGACGCCTTTGTTGCCAGGCGTGGCAAGGCTCGCGGCGGTCGAACGGGCGGCGAGGCGGCCGTCCAGGTAGAGGCAGACCTCGCGGCCGCGCCACGTGATGACGGCGTGGCGCCAGCGGCCCTCGTAGTAGTCGGCCTCGTCGTTCAGGAACTCCAGGCCGCCCTGGTAGTTCGCGTAGTAGAGGGAGAGCGGCCGGCCCGGGTCGCCGCCATTGAATATATATAAGGTATAGGCGCCGGTGGAGACGAAACCGCGATTGCGGTCCGACCAGTTGTTCACGCCGTAGGGCTGGAACCAGAACTCCAGGGAGCCTTGCTTGAGGTCCAGGAGGCCGGGGGCCGACAGGCTGAACGGGCCGAGGAGGCCCTTCTTGCGCACCCCCTCGACGAACTCGGGCTTCTTCGCCTCGACCTTGAGGCCCTGCGGCAAACCTCCCGCAGGTTTGGAACCTGCGGGAGGTTCGGGGCCTAGGCTGCCATCGAGGGGGAGACAGAGCGCGGGCGGGTGTTCGGGGGCGAAGAAGGGCGGCCCTTGCGGGATGTCGCGGGCGTCGTTGGCCCGCGCCCAGGCCATGTCCTCGCGCTCCCAGAGGCGGTAGACGTTGCGGTGGACCCGCACCTCGTCGAGCAGGCCATCCAGGCCGGCGTTGCCCGCCGCGTCGTTGCCGATGAAAAGCGGCCCGGCCTCCGACTCCTCGTCGCCGTGGACCGCCAGCCCCTCGCCCCACTGAATGGCCACGGAGGCGACCTCGCGGCCATCCACGTAGAGCCGCCGATAGATGGCGCTGATGCCGGCCACGTGGACCCACTTGCCCAGCGGCACGACGCCCGCGGGGCTGGAGGTCACGGTGCGCCTGCCGTAGTAGAGGTTCGTGGTCTCCAGGTGAAGCGCCCCCTGGGCGTCAATGAGTAGCCCGAAGCCATTCGTCCTGTCCACCTTCGGGTCGTATCGCGCATCGCGGTCCACAACTGCTGGCCGGCACACGACATACGCCGTCTTCTCGGGATAGCGTTCGAGCTTGAGCCAGGCTTCCATGGCCACGCCGCCCCCACGATAGGGCGTCTTGGGCTCGATCTTGACGCCCCCCTTGCCCGCAAGCTTCATCGCCCCGCCGAAATGGCCGTCCGGCGTCGCCGCCGCATCGCCGACCAACTCCCCCTTGCCCGTCTCTCCGTCGGCGCGAAGGGCGTCGGGCGGCTCGAAGCGCATCAGCAGATGCGTCTCCCCATCGGCCTCACAGGGCCGCCAGAACGCCGTCTGCGTGGCCCGTCCGGAGCGGGCAGAGGCGGTGAGCAGAACGACGCAGGTCGCGGAGAACAACCAGGAACCAACACCACGTCGCCGCATGGGACTGCCTCCTTCTGAGACCGCCACCATGGCACAATCGCTGCCGGGCGTCAACCGCGGCATGCCCCGCGCCCGGGACGTGCGCTGCCCCGCTCGTCATTCTCACATTCTTGGGAATCTGAGAATGACGGGAAACCCCCTGTCCCCATTTCTCGTAGACAGGGGCCCAAGCTGACATTCTCACATTCTTAAGAATGTGAGAATGACGCGAGGGAAAAGGGGACAGGCTACTTTTCCGCCAGAAGAGTAGCCTGTCCCCTCTTCCCCCGCTTGTGAAACCCTTCACACTTTGGGACTTACGTATGGGCAACTTGCGCCCCCTGAACGGCGGAAGGGGCGCAAGTTGCCCCTGCGGAGCGGCGTCCACCATTGGTGTTTCGAGACTTATGGAGTTACCCACATCCGTGAGTGTGTGTGCGCGCAGGGGCGCAAGTTGCTTTCTCGCACGTATAGTGCCGAGAATCGGCGTTCCGGGCAACTTGCGCCGCATCAGGGGGGGGCGCAAGTTGCTCCGGCGGCGGCTGGAGGGGCATCAGGTGATGGTCTGCGCGGTGGCCTGAAAGGCGCGCGTGGCGGCGAAGTCGCGGACGCCGGCGGTGCAGCCGAACGCCTGGACGCAGTGGGCGGCGACCGCGTTGCCGAAACGGGCACTCTCGACGAGCGTCCAGCCCTTCAGGCGGCCCAGAAGGAACCCGGCGACCCAGCAGTCGCCCGCGCCCGAGGTGTCCACGCACTTGACGCGGTAGGAGGGGACGTAGGCTTCCTCGCCATTGCCGTAGACGTAACTGCCCTTTGGGCCGAGCTTTACGGCGACGATGCCGACGCCCTTGCCGTGGAGCCGCCGCACGATTTCCTTCGGGTCGCTCGTGCCGGCCACCCGCTCGGCTTCCTCGATGGAGGGGAGGAACATGTCGAGGTGGGGCAGGCAGGGGCCGATGATGGGCGAGTAGTCGGCGACGCGGTTGTTGAAAACGGTGTCCATGCAGGTCGTGACGCCTGCGGCGCGGGCCTTCTGGAGGATGTGGGCGGTCTGCTCGCCGTCGAAGGTGGGCATGACCATCGTGCCGGCGACGTGGAGAATCTTCGCCTGCTTCACGATGTCCATGTTGATGTCGCCCTCGCAGAGCGTGGCGTTGGCGCCCATCGTGTGGAGGAAGCGGCGCTGGCCGTCGGAGCCGACGATGACAAAGGTGAACGAGGTGGAGGCCTTGGGGTCCACGACAACGCCGCGGGGGTCAATGCCGTGGCCCTTGAGCGTCTCGACCACGAAGTTGCCGAAGGTGTCCTTCCCCACCTTGCCGATGACGGAGGTCTTGAGTCCGAGCTTGGCCATGGCGATGCCGGCGTTGGCGGCCTGGTCGCCCAAGGCCGTGGCGCTCGACGGCAAGGGGAGCCTGGCGATCAAGACGCTGAAGGAGGGGGACAAGTACCTCGACGGCTGCGCGCGCACGCGCGGCAAGTTCGAGCACGCCTTCGGCTACTACGTGGCCCGCATCCGCCTCCAGAAGCAGGCGGGCCATTGGTCGGCCTTCTGGATGTTCGGCAGCGGCGTGACGACGGTGGGCAACGAGGGGATGGACGGCACCGAGATAGACATCATGGAGAAGCCCTGGCTCGACGACCGCGTGCAGCACACGCTGCACTGGGACGGCTACGGCAAGGCCCACAAGTCGGCGGGCCACGTCTCCCGCAACCCCGGCATCATGGACGGCTGGCACACCTACAGCCTCCTCTGGACGCCCGACGAGTATGTCTTCTACGTGGACGCCAAGGAGACCTGGCGGACGAAGGCGGGCGGCGTGTGCCAGGTGCCGCTCTACCTCAAGCTCAGCGACGAACTGGAGTTCGGCGGCTGGGCGGGCGACGTCCGCAAGGCCGCCCTCCCCGACGAGTTCCTCACCGACTACGTCCGCGTCTACGACCTGGTTGACGCGAAGGCGGGGCAGCCGGTCCACACGCCCAAGCCGCTGAAGTGAAGCACCTGGCGCCAACTGATTTGGCCGCTATGGGCGACTCGGCGCTATCGCGCAGGAGCGTGGCCGATGATGAAGAGATTCGCGGTCGCTGTCACGTTCTCGCTGCCGGTGGGGCTGGCCGTGCTGGCGAAGGGCCAGCCGGAACCCGAGATGGCCAGGCTCGCGGCGAGCATGCAGCCAGGGGAGATGAGGGAGCTTGTGACGAAGAACTGTGACCGCGGTCTGTTCAAGACCTGGTACGACTGGGAGGAGGCGGACATCAAGAAGTACGGCTCGCAGAAGATGTTCGACATCATCTGCTACAACAACGAGATGAAGTGGGACCCTGCGACGCGGCAGGTCCTGGTGATCAACGGCGGGCACTACGCATCGTTCAAGTTCATCACCTATTCCGCGGACGCTAACGAATGGCGTCTGATGGAGGTTCCGCCCTGGTTGGACCCGCGGCGTCCGGACGCGGCCGAATGCGGGAAGGAGGGCAGGGATGGCAACCCGAGCTGGCCCCGCACGCACTTCTACGACAGGCTGGCGATCAGCCCTGAGCGCCGCATCTTCGCCGTGAACTGGAGGGGCGGCCAGTACCACTACAATATGGACACCGGCGCATGGTCGCCGCTGATCAAGACATCCGCCGACGGCAAGGACGCTTACCTGGTGATGGAGTATTTCCCCGAGATGAACGGGTTCGTCTTCGCGACCAACTGGGGCAGACACCTGCGGCTCTGGGATGTGCAGAAGAGGGCCGAACGCGACCTCGGCTCGTATCCCTTCGGCATCCACGGCGTGATGGAATACAACCCCGTTCACGAGGTCATGGTGTTCGGCGCCGGCGACGCCGGGGGCGGGGAGGCCAAAGGCCATCCCAACCTCTACCTTCTGAACAACGAAGGCAAGGTCGCCAGGCTCAAGCCGCCGCCCATCCACATCACCTGCACGCCCAGGTCCAAGCTGCTGTGCGACCCGGCCAGCGGGGAGTACGTCGCTCAGGACCGCGCAGACGGCAAGTTCCACGCCTTCCAGCCGATCCTGGACGAATGGAAGGAACTCCCCGGCCTCCGGCTGCCCGAGGCCGAGTCGCTCGGCGTGGCGATTGACACCTATGGCGTGATGATGTTCCTCTCGCGTGGCAAGGGTGGCTTCCGCTGCCACCTCTACAAGCACAAGCCGGCGTTCGCGAGGCAGGACAAGCCGGCGGCAGACGCGACGTTCTCTGCCCTCGCGGAAGCCAAGGTCCTCGAAGGAGCCGCTATGGAGCCGAAGCTCGACCCGCCCGATGCGTTGCCGCCCGCACCCGACGGTCAGGCGTGGAAACTCGTCTGGCACGACGAGTTCGAGGGGGAGAAGCTCGACGAGACGAAGTGGGAGTTCCTCGAGGGCAAGTGGCGGACGGCCGCCTGCACCCGCAAGGCCGTGTCGCTCGATGGGAAGGGGCGCCTGGCCATCCGCACGTTCAAGGAGGGCGAGGACTACTTCACCGGGGTCGTGCGGACGCGCGGGAAGTTCGACCACACGTTCGGCTTCTACGTCGCCCGCATTCAGCTCCAGAAGCAGCCGGGGCACTGGTCGGCCTTCTGGCTCTGGAACGTGGGGACCAAGGACGCCCCCACCCTGGAGGGCAGCCCGCTGCGCTTCGAGGTGGACATCATGGAGCGGCCGTGGACGGACGACCGCGTGCAGCACACGCTGCACTGGGGGCCTTACCCCAAGGGCGGAAAGTCGTTGGGTCACGAGGCCCGCGTCCCAGGCGTCGGCGAGGGCTGGCACACCTTCGCCGTGCTCTGGACGCCTGACGAGTTCGTGTTCTACGTGGACGGCAAGGAGACGTGGCGACCGCGCGGCGTGGACGCCTGCCAGCGGCCGCTCTACATCCTGCTGAGCGACGAGGCGGAGTTCGGCGGCTGGGCTGGCGACGTCCGAAAGGCCGCCCTCCCCGACGAGTTCCTCACCGACTACGTGCGCGTCTACGACCTGGTGGATGCCAAGACCGGCCTGGTGGTCTGGAAGCCAAAGCCGCTGAAGTGACGGCGATGGCCCCCTAGGTCTGCCTCAACCCTGGAGCGTCTTCCCCCAATCTTGCGCCCCCCCAAAGGGGCACAAGTTCGGAGAATCGCCCAATAGCCCCCGCTTGCGTGCGTTGCGCCGATCTTGCGCCCCACACACACATATGTGCAATCGCCCCGCAGGACTCGAATTCCCTGGCGAGATGGCGGGCCGGCCGAGCCATAAGTCACGCAGCATCCATGACTTATGGAACACACGGCATTGCAGCTCCCGCCCTCCCCGACATCCGGGGCCTCAATCTCGCGCCCCTGTGCGCCGCCAGGGGGCGCAAGATTGGGGCCCGCGTCGCGGAAAAAGGCGCGGAAAAGGGGACATTCTACTTTATTGTCCACCTTACCGCAGCAATAACGTAAGTAGCTGCAATATCTAGTGATAAGCAGATCGCCAACATCGCGCCCGAAAAAGTAGAATGTCCCCTTTTCTGGGCGCGACCGAGTATACGGAAGAAGCAGCTCCGCCCCCACCGACCACGCGCCGGTGGAGGGCACCCCGCCAGAGCGCTAGATGGCCAATCCTCCCTCTTCACATTTGGCCACCTGAAGCCAGCGTCTAACACGTGGCCACCACGACACTTACAGTGCGAGTTCAGGTGGCCACGCCCCCCATGGCCCCCCCAGTTGGCCACCTGACACACCTATTGCCCCGGCGGCTCGATGTCCATTCCAGTGTTCACGATCCACTTGACCACGTCGCAATGGCGCGCGGCCTGGGCCTCGACGGTGAACTCGTCCAGGCGCCGCACGCCGGGCTTCGCCGCGGCGGCGTCGGCCTTCTCGGCCGTGGCCATGCGGATGGACACGGTCATCGGGAGCGTGGGGCGGAAGGGCCGGCACCCGCCGGCGCGAAGCCTGCGAATGGCCTCCGCCACCTGCTCGGCGGTGAGCCGGCGAGCCGATGCCGCGTCGGGCCCTTTGCACGTGCCGCGGTCGGTGGCCCGCTTGACGCAGGCCGTGGCGATGCCCGGGAACATGCCCTCGGCTTCGCGGCACGCCGCCTCGTCGCCCTGCGCGAAGATCACGGGGACGCCCCAGTGCCCCGCGTAGCAGGCCTCGATGCCCATCTCGCCGACGCTCTGCCCGTTGATCCGGAAGTCCGCCCAGTCGAGCATCCAGGTGTGGGGCAGGAACGCGTCGGCGGTGCCGGCCCTGGCATGGTGCCCCGGCACCAGGAAGCCATCTGTGCGCTCGTCGAGGCCCGGCAGCCAGCGGAGCTTGCCGCCCTCGACGCCGCGGCTCTTCTCCAGGTAGCGGACACGGGGGTCGGCCAGCATCTCCCCCAGGCGGATGTTGCCGCCGCCGTGGTGCGTGTCGCACACGATCACCTCGTCCACGCCGGCGTCGAGGGCGGCTGCGACGGCCGAGTTGATGTCGGCCATCAGCAGCCTACGCCCCTCCTCCGCAATGTGCTCCCGGGCGCCCGGCTCCCAGAACCAGACGTGTTCGCGCGTGAAGAGGCCGCTCACGCCTTCCATGTCCCACAGCATGAACACCCTCAACTGCCTACTCCTTCTGCGGTTCTGCCCCACGTGGCCGCGTGCCGAGCCGGGCGAGGGCGTAGTCCCGAATCCTGTCCTCCAGGTGGCCGCGGACGTTCCAGTCGCAGAAATCCTCGTCCCGCCGCCCCTCGGCCTCGAACAGGCGCCTGTGCGGGCACCCGCCCGCGCACTGGGGCAGCAGCACGCAGTCCCTGCACTGCGCGTGCTGGAACCAGTCGTAGGTCAGCCAGGGCAGGAGGTTCGCGAGCTTCACGTGGCCTTTCAGGAACACGGAGCCATAGGCCCGCTCGTGCAGCCCCACGTCCTCCACGCACTTGTAGAGCAACCCGTCGGGGCCGATGGCCATGCTGGACTCGCACGTCGCGGTGCAGCCGCCGGAAGGCCCCGACGCGAAGTAGCGCTTGAGCGGCAGGCCCAGGGCGCGGGCCTTTCGGTACTCCCGCGCGATCGCGTCCACGTACGCCGCGGGCGGCACAGGACGCACCCGACAGCCGGTCCTGCCACACTCCGGCGCGACGACGTGGGCGATCATGATCGCCTTGAGCCGCTCGTGGAGGCCCCTGCGCATCAGCGCGGCGTAGAGCTGGTCGAACTCGGCCTCGTGGTCCGCCGACAGGTTGATGCGCAGGTGGACCTCCAGCCTCCGTGCCGCCACGCGGAGGTTGTCGAGCACCGGCTCGAGGGTGTCGCGGCCGCGGCGGTCGCGCTTCGCGGCCTTCGGCACGTCCACCGTCACCTGGGCGGCCGTCACCCGCCAGCGGCGGAGGCGGGCCACCACGTCGCGGCGCAGCAGCGTGGCGTTCGTCACCACGGTCGAGCTGTACGACACGCGGGCCTCGCGGCACGCGGCCAGCAGGCGAGCGCTGATCCGCTCGACGGCCCCCAGCGCAAGCAACGGCTCGCCCCCGAACCAGCAGACGTTCAGGGCCTTCCTCCCCCGCAGCGACGCCGCGACGTGCGCGGCCACGGCCTCCTCGGTCTCCCTGGACATCGTCTTGCGCGCGGCAGTGGCCTGGACCTTCCCCTCGAAGCAATACGGGCATCGCAGGTTGCACGCCAGAGTGGGCAGCAGGTTCACTGCCAACACGTCGCGGCTGTGGCGAGCGGAAAGGTAGTGCAGTCGGACCGCCTCCACCTCGTCCACGCCCTTGGGGACCAGCAGGCCCTTCGCACGGAGTTCCCGTGCGGCATCTTGCGCCGCTCGGTCCGAAGCAGGCAGCTCGCGCCCCGGCTCGAGCCACCGCTGCCAGGCGCCGGACGGGAGGAGCGCCACGGCGCCGCTCGAGGTGTTGTAGACCGCCGTCTCCCCTCCCGATAGGGCGACGGCGACGTTGAAGCGAGAGGGCACCCACGTCTCGCCGAGGGCCTCCAGGGCGGCCGCGCGCGCCGCCCGGGAGGGCGCCGGGCGGCGGGGCGCCACCTCGAACACCGCGGTAGGCTTCTCCCTGCGCATCTTCTTCCCCCCATCCGTCCCCGGGGGCCGGGGGCCACTGGTGTGACGAACTCCTCCCATCGTGCCTTTGTAGCCGATCCGTCCGCCGAGATCAAGATGGCCTTGACAACCGGGCTTCCGTGTGATAGGTGTACGGCGGTGGGAGGGGTAGTGGCGTCCAGGTCTCCCTCTGGGCAAAGGAGGCTGAGGCATGTCGGTTGTGATCAAGTCAGGGAAGGCGTACTACGAGATCCCCGCCGATGTCCTGAAGAAGTGCAAGATCACCAAGAAGCAGTTCGATCGGGCCTGCAAGGCCGCAGGCACCGAGGTGGCGGGGCAGTCTGACGACTGCAATCTGGTCAGCTGGCCGTCCTGCTGCATAGGCAAGAAGTCCCTCTGGGCAAGCTGCCTGCCCAAGTAGCCGGGCGCTTGCGGCCGGCGGCGCGAGGACGTGGATGCGGTCAGAGGGGCCGCCGGCCCCGCGGATGAACCCGACGCCAAGGGCCTCTCCACGGCCCTTGCCACGTGACCACTCCGGCACCGCCCCCCTGCGTCGCGAGGAGCCGCGTGTCCGCCCACCCCGACAGCCCCGAAGCAGCCGCTCTTCTGACGCCCGCCTCGCGGGCGCAGATGGAGCGGTTCTGCTCGGCGCACGCGACCCAGGTGCTGACGATCCTGTTGAGCGACCTGAAGGGCTCCACGCAGCAGCAGGCGAAGCTGGGCAACGTGCGGGCGGCGGAGCTGGTGCGGGCGCACCGGGCGGTCTTCCGCGAAGTGCTCGCGGGCATGGACGCCCAGGTGGTGGAGACGGCGGGGGATTCGTTCCTGGTGGTCTTCGCCGCGCCCTCGGAGGGGGTGAAGTTCGCCCTGCACATGCAGGCGGCGATGCGGAGGGCACGGGGCCAGACCCCAGAGCTGCCCGAGGCCCGCGTGGGCATCCACCAGGGGCAGGTGGTGGTCGAGCGCCACGCCGAGGGGCCGAAGGCGATGGATATCTACGGCCTCCAGGTCTCCATCGCCGCCCGCATCGCCGAGCTGGCCCAGGGGGGCCAGGCGCTCTGCTCGCGCGCCGTGTTCGACGACGCCCGGGCGATCCTCCGCGGACCCGACCTGACGGGCCTGGGCGCGGTCGCGTGGCGAAACCACGGCCCATACCGCTTCAAGGGGGTCGAGGACGCCTACGACGTGTGCGAGGTGGGGGAGGAGGGCCAGGCGCCGTTGGCGCCGCCGGGCGCGAGCGGGAAGAGCTGGCCCGCCGGCGGGGGGGCTGAAGAACTGGGCTGGCGGCCAGCCGTCGGCGTCCTGGTGCCGGGCACGAACTGGGAGTTGGCGGAGCGGCTGGGGAACGAGGGGGGCAAGGGCGGGCGGTTCCGGGGCGAGTTCGGCGAGGTGTGGCGCGCGCGCAGCCCCGCCGCCAAGGCGCTTCGGGCCTTCAAGTTCTGCTTCAAGCGGGACCGGGTGCCGGCGCTCGAGCGCGAGGCCCGGCTCTTCGAGCGGCTGCGGGACCGGGACTGCCGCCACGCGAACCTGGTGGAAGTCTACAACGTCGTGGTCGGGGAGCGTCCGCCCCACTACCTGGAGATGGAGTACGTCGAGGGGCCATCGCTCGATGAGTGGCTGGCGGGAGGCCCCCCGCTGGGCGAGCGGCTGGAGGTGGTCGCGCAAGTGGCGGACGCGCTCGACACCGTGCATGCGGCGGGGATCTACCACCGGGACATCAAGCCGTCGAACATCCTGCTCACGCGGCGGGCGGACGGGCGGCTCCAGGCGAAGCTGACGGACTTCGGCCTCGGCGCAGCCGAGGACCCGGATGTGCTCAAGAGCGTCTCCACCTCACGCGTCGAGGGCGTGGCGGGGACGTGGGACTACATTGCCCCCGAGCTTCGGGAGGGGGGGCATGCGTCGCCGCAGAGCGACCTCTACAGCCTCGGGCTGGCCCTCCTCCAGATCGCCACAGGCAGGCTCAGGGCGCCGGCGGGGCCGGGCTGGGAGCAGTTCGTCGAGAGCGAGGTTCTGCGGGAGGACATCGCTCGGTGCATGGACCCCGACCCCGCGCGGCGGTGGGGCCGCGCCGCGGAGCTGGCCCGCGCGCTGCGGAGCCACGACCAGCGCCTGCGCGAGCGCCAGCTCGAGCGGGACGGCGAGCGGCAGCGGCGTCGCGCCAGGCGCCTCCGCGCCGTGGCCGCCGTCGTTGGCCTCTTCGCGGCCGCGATGGTCCTCCTCGGCGGCTATGCCTGGCAGCAGCGTGGCCAGGCCCGGACGGCGCAGAAGCAGGCGGAAGAGGGCCGGGACAAGGCGAAGTCCGCCGAGCAGAAGGCGCGCGACGCGGAGGACGAGGCGAGGCGGCAGCGCGACGAGACCCGGCACCAGTTCGGGCTGGCCCTCCTGGAGCGCGCCAAGAGTCTCGAGCGGGACGGCCGCCCCACCAGCGCCTTCCTGACCGCGGCGCGGGCGATCGGCTTCGACGGCTATGGTGGCCCTCTGGCCGCCTTCCCTCCTCAGCTCAAGCGGGATACCGATGCCTACCTGTGCGCGCGCGGCCTGGCCATCACGAACGACCGCCTGAGGCTGTGGCAAAGCCCCAGGAGAGATACACACACCAACCAGGCGTCCGCCATCGCCTTCAGCCCCGACGGCAAGACCCTGGCCACGCCATGCGGCGACAACGCCGTTCGCCTCTGGGACGCGCCCACCGGCCAGCTCCTGGACACGCTGGAGGGGCACGCTCTGTCCGTGGCGTGCGTGAGCTTCAGCCCTGACGGCAGGACCCTGGCCTCGGGGAGCTGGGACCGCACGATCCGGCTCTGGGACGTGGCGACCCGCAAGCCCATCGCCACGCTGCCCGATGGGCACATAGTGGACGCCCTGAGCTTCAGCCCCGATGGCAAGACCCTGGCCTCCGTCGGCGGCAGCCGGACTGTCCGGCTCTGGGACACGACGACCCACCAAAGCCTGGGGGCACGCGAGGGGCACGACTGGACGGCCGTCTGCGTGGCCTTCAGCCCCGAGGGCACGACCTTCGCCTCAGGGGGGTGGGACGACAATGTCCTGTTGTGGGACATCGCGAACCCCAAGCCGATCGCCACCCTCCCCGGGCACGCCCTGCGCACGCTCTCTGTCACCTTCAGCCCGGACGGCAAGACCCTGGCCTCGGGCGGCTGGGCAAACAGCATCTTGCTCTGGGACGTGGCGACTCGAAAGCCCGTCAGGGCGCTCGAGGGGCATGCCGTGAGCAGTCTTGCCTTCAGCCCCGACGGGACCACGCTCGCCTCGGGGGGCCGCGACCACGCCATCCGTCTCTGGGATGTGGCGACAGGCAAGACGACGCTGACCCTCGAGGGCCACACCGGCCACATCTCCTCCTTAGCCTTCGGCCCCGACGGCGCCACCCTCGCCTCCGCGAGCGCCGACCAGACGATTGCCCTCTGGGACGTCCTCACCCGCAGGGCGGCGACGACTCTCGATGGCCACCCCGACGAGGTCCGCGGCCTGGCCTTCTTCCCAGGCGGCAGGACCCTCGCCTCAATGGGATCGGCGCTCATCCGCGTCTGGGACGTGACCACAGGGGCAGGGAAGACCCTGACTCCCAGCGACCGCCCCCTGGAGGGCTTCCACAGCATGTGCCTCAGCCCCGACGGACGCACGCTCTTCACCGCGGCCATGTGGGGCGGACGCATCCACCAATGGGACGCTGCGACCGGGGAACTCCTGGCATCCATCGATCCCCTTCGAGCAGGCAGCCACAAGTCGTACGGCCTCGCGTGCAGCCCGGACGGCAAGACCCTTGCGGAAGGAGCTGAGGACGACAGGATCCGCCTCTGGGATCTCGCGTCGGGCAAGCCGCTCGCCACGCTCGAAGGCCACACCTCTGCCGTCTACGCCGTGACGTACAGCCCGGATGGCTCGACCCTGGCCTCCGCCGGCGGCGACAAGACCGTCCGCCTCTGGGATGCGGCGACGCATAAGCGGCTCGCAAAACTCGACGGCCACTCCGACGCCGTCTTCTGCGTCGCATTCTCCCCGAACGGCAAGACCCTCGCATCCGGGAGCATGGACAAGACGATCCGGCTCTGGGACGCCGCCGCCCGCGAGCCGCTCGCCACCCTCAAGGGGCACACGTCGAACGTCTCGGACCTCTGCTTCGCGCCCACCGGCACGATGCTCGTCTCCGGAAGCCTCGACGACACGGTTCGCCTCTGGGACCTGGCGACGCGCGAGCCGGTTGCCATCCTCAAGGCCCCGAGCAAGGGCATCCTGCGCGTGGCCATCAGCCCGGACGGCGCTACCCTCGCCGCAGGAGGTTGGGACAGGACGATCTACCTGTGGCGGCTCCGCCCGCCCCACAAGCTGCCCGAAGCGCTCTTCAGCCAGTTCCGCTTCAAGGGCCTCGACGTCGAGTTCCCAGGGCCTGAACGGGACGCACATGGCAGGACCAAGTGAGCGCGTCCTCGCCCGAACATGGTGGGAGATACCCGTGCGCTCAGGACTTGCAGCGATTGTCTGGGGGATTGCGATGGTGCAGACCGTGGGCAGCGCGAACGCGGGCGAGCCGCTCTCCGCCGCCGCTGGCGACCTGGCTCCGCTGGTCGGCCAACCGGCGGACATTGCGCCCAGCGCGTACCTCTACCAGCCGGGCCGCGAGCCTGGCGGCAACCCGGCGGATGGCGGTGCGGAACTTCGCCGTGTCGCCGAGCAGTTTCCCGATCTCCTCCTTGCTCATGCCGGTTCGCTCTGACCAGTATGTGGCTAACCGGCGCCCATCGGGGAACATGGCGCGGGCCTTGGTGTCGAGGACGGCGAGCATGTGGCGTTCCGTCGCGTTGCCCGAGGGCGTCAGCGGAAGCACGTCGGCCTCGTAGTCTACCTCCACGGGTGAGATGATGGGGCGGAGGCGCTCGAGCATCTCCTCATTGCGTGACCGCGCGCCGGCCCGCATGCCGTCGAGGCAGGCGGCGGCCGGCGTGCCCGGCTCGGGCAGGCGCGTGAAGCCGGTGCCCATGAAGTAGAGAATGCCCGGCTCCCCGGGCGAGCTGAACTCCCAGTCGGGGAACTCGGGGGCGAAGACGCGTGTTTCGAGCGCGACGTTCGTGCGCACATCGAGCACCTCGCCCGCCTCGAACATCTCGCCCATCGCGTCGAGCACGTCGAAATCCACGGAGCCAGCGACGTCCAGCCCCGTCCTCTTCGCCTCCCACACGATGCGCGACGGCGACCAGTCGCGGTAGTGGAACGAGAAGAAGGTGTGGAAGTGGACATTGACCGCGCCCGTGAGGGGGGGGATGCTGACCTTGCCTGCCTTGATGAGGGAAGCCAGCTCGTCGAGGGCCGCGCGCCGCACTGTGGGGTCGAAGCTGTCCAACTGGGCCTCAAGGCCGCCTACGCCGTCCGTCACGGTGTTCTCCTCCGGCGATTCCGCGTGCAAGTTTGCACGCCCTACCCGATCTTCTTGCACAGGTCGAAGGTGTCGCGGGAGATCTTGGTGATCTCGACGGTCTCGTGTCCCTTGAGGCTGGTCTTGAGCGTGTTGTGGAGCTTGCCCGTCCACTTGGCGGGCAGGGCCTTGGCGCCGAGCATCATGCCGACGATGGAGCCGACGGTTGCGCCGTTGCAGTCGGTGTCGAAGCAGGGCTGGACGGCTCGGCAGATGCTCGTGCCGAAGTCGCCGTTGCCCCACAGGAGCGCGGCGGCGCAGATGGCGGCGTTGGAGTTGGTGTGGCACCAGTCGTGGCCGACCGTTTCATCCCACTTGTCGTGGATCACCGCGACGGCGTCGTCGTAGCTGAGGCCCTGACGGTACCAGTCGCAGACCTCGGTGATGTCGCGGTGGAGGCGGCTGGACTTGGGGATCTCGCTGAGGCCAACCTGGATGAGGACGGCGGGGTCGGCGCAGTACGGTGCGGCGGCGATCATGGCGGCCATGAGCATCTCGCCGTAGATGCCGTTCTTGATATGGGAGATGCAGGCGTCGCGCCAGGCGAAGTCTGCGGCACGCTCGGGGTTGCCCACGTTGACGTAGCCGAAGGCGTCGGCGCGAATCTGCGCCCCAATCCACTCGCGGTAGGGGTTGCGGAAGCTGGCGCTCGCCGGCGGCTGAATCTGGAGCGCGACGTTGCGGTAGGCCACGCGCTCCGCCGTGCAGGTGGCGAGCAGCGGCAGGTTGCCCATCCAGAACTGCGCCACGTCGGCTGGCGTGAAGTCCGCCCCGTGTTGCTTCACGATCAGGTAGCCCGTCGTCGTGTAGTTAGTGTCGTCGTCTACTGGCATGTGGTCTATGTCGTCGCACCAGGCGCGGCGGACGAGTTGGGGGAACTGCTTCCTCGCCTTCCCCTTGGCCCCGAAGCGAATGTAGTCGCTGATGGGGAACTGGCCGGTCATTTGGAGGAAGGGCCAGAAGTCGGCCGTGCGGACGCCCTCCGACGCCTTGCCGAGGAGGCAGCCGATGCAGCGGCCGAGCCACGCGCCCGTCACGCGGTCGAGGAGTGCCTTGTCGGCGAGCCGCTTCGTGAAGCGTCGCGGGCCGCGGGACCGCAGCTTGCGGATGCCCGCCAGGTCCGATGGCTCGCCGAACTCGTAGCCCTTGCGCACCGGCAGCTTCTGCCCGGCGTCGAGCAGCGCGCCCGCCTTCTCCTGGTTCTCGGGCAGAAAGAGCTTCTCGTCGCCGAGGGCGGCGAGGCGCTCGAGCTTCGCCTTGAGCCGCGCGACATCGCGCCCCTCGTCCTCAAGCTGGCGCAACTCGGTGCGCAAGTCGCCTGACGAAATCCACAGCCACGCATTTCTGAGTTCCTTGAGCATCGGCTTCTCCTGTGTGTTGGGTGCCCCGGTATTGTCCTCATTCCCGCCCCCGTGTCAACACGCGGGCGAGGTCCCGCTTGCGCTTGCGGCTGCCGTGGCCTATACTCACACGACAGGAGACGCCGAGATGAAATGTCCGTGCTGCGTGTGGAAGGGGCTGATCTTTGGCCTTATCTTGCTCGCGCCAACCATCCGCGCCGCGCAGCAGGACGTGAAGAAGGGCGCACCACCGATGCCTGACGATGCGGCGTGGCGTGTGTTCGAGGGCAAGCTCCCCGCTTCGGCCAGCGCCCTCCGCTTCAACATCGAGGCGTGCCTCGCCCTGTGCGAGAGGCGAACCGAGCCCGCCTCGAAGGAGGAGTGGGCGGAGCGGCGCAAGGGGATTGCCGACGCCCTTCAGGACACCCTTGGCCTCAAGCCGTGGCCCGAGCGCACGCCCCTCAACGCCCGCGTGGCCGGCCGCGCCGAGCGGGACGGCTATACCATCGAGAACGTCGTCTTCGAGAGCCGCCCGGGCTTCTACGTCACGGCCAACGTCTACTCGCCGAAGGGCGGTCCAGAGCGCAAGCCGGCGGTCGTCGTCGTGCCTGGCCACGCGATGGCCGAGGGCAAGAACTACCCGCTCTATCGCATGGGCCAGCTCGCCCTCGTCGCCCACGGCTTCGTTGTCCTCTCCTACGATCCCATCGGCCAGGGCGAGCGGCGGCTGCCAGGCTACTCCCACGCCGTCGGCTACCCCGCCCTGATGGTCGGCTGGACGAATGAGGGCTTCATCACGTGGGACACGATTCGCGCGGTGGACTACCTGGTGAGCCGGCCCGACGTGGACCCCAAGCGTCTCGGCCTCACGGGCAACTCGGGCGGCGGCGAGAACACCTTCTACGCCATGCCGATGGAGCCGCGCTTTGCCGCGGGCGCCGCCTGCTGCTTCGTCTGCTCCTACCACGCCTGGGTGAAGGACGGCGGCGACCACTGCATCTGCAACCACATGCCGGGCATCCTCCGCCACATGGAGGAGTTCGAGATCGTCGCCCTCAACGCCCCCCGCCCCTTCCTCGCCGCGAACGGGGCGAAGGACGGCATCTTCCCCATCGCGGGCACGCGGCAGACCATCGAGCGGGCGAGGAAGCTCTACGCCCTGGAGAACGCGGCTGACCGCGCGCGCCTGTTCGAGGCCGACCTGCCCCACGGCTGGGCGCCGCCGATGCGCGAGGCCGCCTGCGGCTGGCTGGCCCGATGGCTCCTCGACAAGGGCGACGGCTCGCCCCTGCCCGAGCCAAAGGTCGAGCCCGAAGACCTGAAGTCCAAAGACCTCTACTGCCTGAAGGACGGCAAGCTGCCCGAGGGCGCCCGGAACTATGCCGACCTGATTCGCACGGAAGCCGAGCGGCTCGCCGCCGCCTATCCGCCCATCCCTGCGAAGGCGCTGCGCGAGCGGCTGTGGGAGACGCTTGGCGGCCGGCCGGCCGCGCCGCAGCCGTCGGCGCGCGAGCTGGGCAAGTTCGAGTGGCAAGGCCACCAGGTCGAACGCCTCGCCATTCCCACCGAGGTCACCCCACCGTTGGAGGTCCCGGCGCTCTTCATTCGCCCGAAGCAGGCGGCGGCGAAGGCCCCAGCGGTCATCTTCCTCGACGACGGCGGCAAGGCCGCGGCCCGAGTGTCGCCCGTCGTGCGTGGGCTGTTGGACGCCGGACACGCCGTGCTGGCGCTCGAGCCCAGGGCGCTCGGCGAGGGCGCCGTGAAGCTCAACCACTGCGCCAGCGACGCCGTGCTACTCGGCCGCCCGCTCCTCGCGCAGCAGGCTTGGGACGTGCT
The DNA here is from genome assembly GCA_041320515.1 of Planctomycetota bacterium. Classification (GTDB taxonomy): domain Bacteria; phylum Planctomycetota; class PUPC01; order DSUN01; family DSUN01; genus DSUN01. The sequence continues at coordinate 578,613 of JBGLNR010000001.1, forward strand.
GTGTGCGGCCCGCTGCCTGAAGGCGCGAGGCGCGGAAAGCGTAGCGGTGGTGGCTCGTGGGAGCGTGGGGCTGATCGCCGCCTTGGCCGGGGCGCTTTCGGATGACCTCTGCGCCGGCGTCATCGAGGGCACGATGGCGAGCCTGCTCTATGCCATTGACGACCCGCTGCCCCTGCCGCAGTGGGCGTATGCGGCGAACCTGCTCAAGGCGGCCGACGTGCCGCAGTTGCTGGCCCTCTGGGCGCCGCGGCCGCTCCTCTGGGCCGACCCGGTGGGCTCGGGGAAGCGGCCCATCGCGCAAGGCCAAGCCCCGGCCTCCGCCGACCGAGTAGTGCAGTTCATCGAGAATCAGAGCCGCCTGAAGTAGGCCAGCCAGCGGGGCAGCGCGGTCTCGATGGGCTCAATCTCGCAGATTTCGTACTCCAGCGCATAGTCGCCTCGATAGCCAAGCCCTTCCAACCGCGCGATGATCCAGGGATAGTCAATCTCCCCCTCGCCCAGATGGGTGGCCTGGAACTTGTCGCCCGTCCAGCGACCGTCCTTGATGTGAATGTGGACGATCCAGGGGGCGAAGGCATCGAAGGCCGCCTTGTAGTCCACCCGCGCGTGGGACAGGTTGGCCGGCTCGTAGAGGACGCCGAAGTGCTTGGAGCCGACGGCCTCGCACAGCCGCACCGTGGCCTCGACGTTCCCCGCCAGGCTGCCTTTGTGATTCTCCATGCCGAGGTAGATGCCGCGTGGAGCGGCATAGGCCGCGCTCTCCGTGAAGAGCGGCGCGAGCCGCGGGATGATGGCAGGGTCCTCGCCCGTCCCCGGCCGCACGCGGATCGAGCGAGAGCCGAAGCGGACGGCCAGGTCAATCGTCGCCTTCATCTCGGTGAGGCCCTTTGCCCGCGCCTCCTCCGAATCCGATGCGAAATCGCCGCCGCAATAGGTGCCCAGATTGGCGATGCGCACGCCCGCGGCCCTCGCCGCCGCCTCCAGCGCCGCGTGGTCGCACTTTGCCGGGTCCGCCGAGAAGTGCGGCACGTTACCCCAAAGGTCAACCTTCCTGAAGCCTGCGGCGGCTATCGTCTGCAGGGCCTCGGCGGCCGGCTTGGCCCGGAGGGGGTAGGTGCAGGTGGAGATGCGGGTGAGATGCATGGAAGGCTCCTGGTTTGTTGCCGTGATCCGACGGATCGGTCGGATCGGTCAGATCCGTCTCATTTCCCCGCCACAATGCAGTACAGGCTCTTCGCCGTGCGGATGAAGAGTCTGCCGCCGGCGATGGCGATGCTGGCTTGGCAGGGGCCTTCGCCCATCTGGATGCGCGAGAGGACCTTGAACTCGTCGCCCGCGGCGAGGACGGCGACTTCGCCGTTCTGGCTGATGACGTAGACCTTGCCGTCGCCTGCGGTGAATGAGGCGCGGAGGACGCCTTTCATTTCCAGGCTGTGCTCCCAGAGCTTCTTGCCTGTCTTGGCGTCGAGGCAGGCCATCACGCGGCTGCCGTCGTTGGCCACGTAGAGGCGGCCCTGGTAGAGGAGGGGGGTGAGCACGTCGGGCACGGTCTGGTCGAGGCGCCAGGCGAGATCGCCCGCGCCCAGCTCGCCCTTGCCGCCGCCCTTGATGGCGTAGACCGAGCGGTTCTTCGGCCGCACGGCGTAGATGAGTCCATCGCCCGGCGTGGCGGAGTTGACGGTGCGCTGCCACACCTGGCGGTCGGCCGGCTGATACCACCAGCGCCACAGTTCGGCGCCGGTCTCGGCGTCGTGCCCCGTCACGCACTCGCCGCCGGGGATGATGATTTCCGCCCGCCCGCTCCCCTCGTAGGGGATAGGCGAGAGATAGGTCTCCACTGATTCGTCGGTCGCTGTGGTCGGGCGGACATGCTTCCAGAGCGTCTTGCCCGTCGCGGGGTCGAGGGCGAGGAGGAACGATTCGAGGGGCTCGGACCGCTTGTCGTGGGTGCGGTTGTACTTCTGCGCACTCGCGTTCTGCATCACGAGGACGTAGAGCCTGCCCTTGTAGAGCAGCGGGCTGGAGCTGTAGCCGTACTTGACGACGAACTCGCCGTAGTCCTTCTCCAGCTCGCGCGACCACAGATCCTTCCCATCGAGGTCGAAGGCGATGAGTTGGCCTGTGCCATAGTAGAACCAGACCGTCTTGCCGTCGGTGACGGGGGAGGGGCAGGCCATGTTGTTGCCGCCGACGGGCGCCTTGCGGTCCCTGCCGACGGCCTTCTGCCAGAGCACCTTGCCCGTCGCCCCATCGAGGCGGAGGGCGAGCAGGTCCTTCGTCTCCCTGTCCACGGAACTGACGAACACGCGGTCACCCCACACAATGGGCGTCGCCGCGCCGGGGCCGGGCATGGGCGCGACCCAAGCCACATTCGTCTTCTCCTTCACATCCCAGCTTGACGGCAGCCCCGGCTCCGTCGTCGAGCCGTTCGAGAACGGCCCGCGCCACTGCGGCCAGTTCTCCGCCCGAGCCGGACCCAAGCAGACCGCGATCCAAAACAAAGACAGTCCGAATGCTCTCATTGTTCGCCCCTCGGGGGTACGGGGGTCAGGTCATGCGTTCAGATGCGGGGCCTGCCAACTGGCGGGGGTGTAGCCGTGAAGCTCGATGCGGTTGCCGTCGGGGTCGCTGAGCCAGGCCTGCCAGCTCTGGTCGCTGCCGAGCTTGGGGTCGGTGGCCTCGACGCCCCTGGCCCGCAGGTCGGCGACGGTGGCCGCCACGTCGTCCACCTCGATGCAGATGTGGCGGAAGCTCTGGCCCTTGGCCGGCTCGGCCAGTTGGCCCGTGAACAGCTCGATGAAGCTGCGGCCGCCGAGGTGCAGGTAGACGCCAAAGCGCTCCCCCTTGTCGTTCACGAAGTCGAAGGCGCGCGTCAGGCCCAGCTTCTCGCAGTAGAAGGCGATGGACGCATCGAGGTCGCGGACCGTGAAGCAGACGTGTGCGAGGGCTTTGACCATGCAAGGCTCCTGTTCCTCCCGTGGGGCCGCGTACCAGGGCGCATATGGTGTCAGTTTCGCCGCGTCTTGTCAAAGGCCCTCCCTGTCTTGACACGCGCTCGGCAGAGGACTACCATCGAGAAGGCTCGTAGTGCGGGCTTCAGCCCGTATCTTCGCCGCCGCATCGGCAGCCCAAGATACGGCCTGAAGGCCGCACTACAAGCTCTGGCGTTCCGCTCCCGAGGAACTGGTAAAGGGTTCGACATGAGACTCAGCGTGTTGCTGGCGGCAGTTCTGCTGGCGAGCAGGGCCTGGGCGGCGGGGCTGCCCGTATCGGTGCCCATCGAGGGGATCAAGGAGCTGAACGCCGGGGCGTGGGGCGGCCCGGAGTTGGACGGGCAGCCCGCCTATCGCCTGGCGCTCAAGGGCAAGGATGCCTGGGTGCGCATTCCCGCCTGGTGGGGCGAGGGCGCTCGGCCACCACAGGGCGCACGCTATGTCGTCGAGGTCACGTTCAAGGATGTTGTGGAAGCCCCGATCGTTGCCGAGTCGTTCGGGGCGTTGGGCAGTTACTACGGCCGAAGCGAACTGCACCGCTTCGGGGGTGCGAACGACGGGCAGTGGAAGGTGGCTCAGGTGCCCGTGAGCTGGAACCTGCTGGTTGCGCCCAAGGGCACGAGGTCCGCCGAGCTTGCCTTCCGCGCGCCCGCCGACCTGCCCATTTCGCAGCTTGTCATCCGCGAGGCAAAGCTGCCCGAGGACCAGGCGCGTTACGAGGCCGAATCGCGGGCGTGGGTGGCGAAGGCCCAGGCGGCCAAGGCCACGGAGGCGGGGCAGATGAACGCCGACGAGACGGCCGTGGCGCCCGAGGGATACGTAGGGAGGGCCTTGGTGCCCTACGTCCGCGCCTACTACGACCGCATCTACCCGAACAGCGCGCCGCGCAAGGCGGAGGTCAGGGCGACCATCCACGTGCGCTTGGCCCGAAACGAGTTCGAGCCAGGCACCTTCGCCGTCTATGCCCAGGAGGATCTCAAGGGCGTGGACTTCGCGGTGTCGGAGCTGACTGGGCCGACGGGCACGCTGGCGTGCGAGATTCGCCGCCACACCATCGAGTACGCTCTGGAGCCGAAGGGGAAGGGCCTGGCCTGGGCGCCGCAGCGGCTCTGGCATGCATTCCCCGCGAGTATCAAGAAGGGGCAGTCGGCCTGGTTCTGGATAACCGTTCGCACCCTCGGCGAGGCGAGCCAGCCGGGGAAGTACCGCGGCAAAGTCATGATCGCCGCCGGGCAACAGACAGCCGAGTTGCCCATTCAGGTCGAGGTGCTGCCCATCACGCTCCTGACGATGGACGAGGCGGGGCTGCGGATGGGCGGCTGCGTGACCGGCCTCGCGACGGCAGGCGAGATGGCGACGATGCGCGAGCACAACCACAACATGGTCAACCTCTGGTTCGCAGGCGTCCAGCCCGAGATGAAGAAGGAGGGCGACCGAATCGTCCTCGACTTCCATTACCTCGACGACTGGATGAAGCTGGCCAGGGAGAACGGCCAGGGCGCCATCGTGTGGTTCCTCGGCGGCAACCCGAACGGCTTCCCGATGACCCTCTCGATGGAGCGCGACCTCTACGCCCTCGCCTGCGGCCCGCGAGACGACTTCCTCAAGAAGGCCGGCTCCCAGGAGTTCCGCGGCAAGGTGCTGCCCGAGGTGCGGCCCCACTATGCACAGTGGCTCAAAGACGTGGTTGCGCACGCCAAGGAGAAGGGCTGGCCCGAGCTGATCTTCACCCCCTTCGACGAGCCGGCGAAGTGGGCCTATCCCGAGCCGCGGGCCGACAAGAGCTACAAGTTCGCCATCGGCTGCGGCCCGTGGATTCGCGACCACTTCAAGGACGCTTGCGCCCTCATCCACGAGGCCGCGCCCGGCAGCAAGGTCTACGTCTCGATGCACCGCAACTTCCACCGCAAGGTCCACGGGACCGACGGACGGGTCGGAGAGATCTTCATCCCCGACTGCGATGTCATCTGCACGAACGCGATTGACGAGGACAACGAACTGGGGGACAAGGTGCGGAGCGCGGGCAAGGCATTCTGGCAGTACTCGGGCACCCGCAGCCGCCGATTCGGATTCGGCTTCTACTTCGGTGCCTGGGACTCCCGCGGCTCGCTCTGCTGGGCCTACAACTGGGGGCGGCGGTTCGACATCACGGAAGGCTCGAACTGGCAGTATGCCTGGTGCTCCCCCTTCGACACCATCCTCACGCCCGACTACGAGGAACTGCGCGAGGCCTGGGACGACCGCCGCTACATCGAGACCGCCAAGGCCGCGGCCAAGGCCGCGGGCAAGGACATCTCCGACCTCCTCGCCCAGATACGCGCCGAGACCCTCGCCAACCAGGGCACGGGAGGCCGCGACCTCGTCAACGACTTCTGGGAGGAGGGCCGCCAGGCGAACAAGATGGACCAGTGGCGCGATCTGTTGGCGAAGAAGATCATTGAGCTGGCCCGCAGGTAGACGGGTGTTGCAACTGGCCGTTGCGAGCGCTAGAATGAGGTAGAGGGAGGACGGCTAGGTGACTATGCGCCTCGGACGAAGGGATGGGGCATGAGCACTGCGGTGAAAACACCCGCGAAGCGGCCTGCTACGCGAAGCAGAGCGTTGGCCCCCACGCGAGGCAGCGCGCGATTGAAGAGGCCCATGACGGTGCGCGACTTGCTCGAGAGCGGCCTCCCCGGACTCTGGAAAGACCGGACCGACATCGATGATACACTTGCCTTCTGCCGGCAGTTGCGGGCGAGAGCGCAGAACCGCGGAATGGGATAGCTCCGTATGTTGGTCCTCGATGCCGACGTGATCGTGGACATCCTTCGATGGTATCCACCTGCCATGGCATGGCTGAAATCCCTTCCGGTAGAGGAGCAGGTGGTCGTGCCTGGGTTCGTTGCCATGGAGTTGCTGGACGGCGAACCCGACAAGCAACGCGTGGCTCAGATGCAGCGGAAGCTGGCCCCATTCACCGTTTACTGGCCCACTGCGGGCGACTGCGAGCGGGCGCTACAGGTTTTTCCCCGCGCGAAGCTCTCCCACGGCACGGGCATCCTGGACGCGCTGATCGCCGAGACCGCGAAGGGTCTCGGCCTTCCGCTGCACACCTTCAATGTGAAGCACTACAGACCCATCCCTGGCCTCAGGACGGTTCAGCCCTATAGCAGGCCCTAGTTCCGTCTTCGACCAGAAGCTCCACGCACCGCTTCCCGAGATTCTCGTCGAGCTTCAGCTTCATACCTTCGACTCCGCGAGGGGAATCTCGACGTATCGCTCCCGCGACATCTCCGCTCCATAGGTTATGTGGCCCCGCGGGCGTTCATCCTCCTATCATGCTAAGTCGGGCCCCGGTCCAGAAACTTTAGCACTTTTCTTCACAAAACCCATGACCATGCACGCTAAATACGTACAGAGGGAGAGGGGTCCAAACACCCCCCTCCCTTTCAGGGAGGGGCAGGGGGAGGGTGGGGGCCCGCCGCCGCCCCACGGCGCCAGGAATAGGGGCCATACTCGAGGAGGGCTCGGCGGCCCCACGTGGCCGCGCCCTGCCCTGCACGGCCTGAAGGCCGCACTCCAAACAGAGTCCATCGCCCCTGCTCGCTGAAGCCCATTCAGCTTCTGTCGCGGATTCCTGCAGCGACAAGCGTCCCGCTTGCCGAAGGGCCGAGGAAAGCCGCAGAAGGCAGTCGGCCAGGCTGAAGTGGCCGAGTAAGCGGCCGAGCCGGGCGGCGACGCGTGCCAGCTTCCTCACGACAACGCCCCCGAGGCCGAACCTGCCCCGACGCCCTCGCGCGAACGCGGCGAAGTCAACGGGCGCGAGGAACCCCCAATGTGACAGGCACGATGCTGCGGACGCCCTGCTCCCGCTCCAGTCGCGGAAAGCCCCGGGTCCGCCACGCCCAAGCCGTGCTTGGCCGCGTCTTCCGCAACGGCAACTAATCCCGTATGATGGCCCCCGAACTGACCACAGGCACCCCCAGGACGGCATTCCTCATCGGGCAGGTGACTTGAGCGATCCGACTGCTTTCCTCAACCGATTGGCGTAGGCGGCTTGCCAATCCGAGAGCTGCCTCATCTTCGCCTGCGTGTCCTTGACCAACCTGTTGAAGGCTGGGTGATCCTCATCCCTCCCAAAGACGATGACCTTCCCAACCAGGGTGTACGTACCGAACTTGCTCTCGAGAAGCTCGAAGACTGCGCGCACGCTTCCTAGGAAACCCCGCAAGTGAAGCATGTATGCTGTGTTGGCTTCAGAGGCCTCTTGCATTCCTTCACGCCATTGTGCAATCACAGCATCCAACCCGCCCCTCGGCAGGGACAACTCGCGCAGCCGCCTGTCTCCCTCAGAAGCCATTGCCAGCACCTTGACCCAGTGCTCCGATATGACCTTCTCGTAGTGGTCAAGCATCGCTAGCCTTCCTCTGATCCCTTCAAGGCTCTTGGGCGCGTCGTCGCTCAGCAAAGTGGCCCAGGGAACACGGTTCTGTTCCGTCTTCAGAGCGGCGTCAAGCTCCTCATAGCGGGATTCGAACCAACAGAAGAAGTCAAGAACCGGGCGGTACCTGCCGTAGTCAGACGGATTCCGGTTCCGGAAGTGCTGGTAACGGCCTTCGCTCGCTCCCTCGAAAAGGGCCGCAAAATCGGCTTGAAACATCCCCGCCACTTCGGCACCTTCGGCCTGGGCGAGGGCTTGCTCCAGTCGGGCGGCGTCAAGCTTCATCATGACCCCACCCACTGCCCAGCATGTAAACAAGAAGAAGACCACAGAGACGACTGCCAGCGTCTTGGTCGCCATTCGCCAGAGGCGTATCAGGGGCACCCTTGCCCGCCACCACGAAATGCACGAAGGCAATTCCAGGAGCACCCAGAACACCAAGCAGTGACCCAACACTGCGCCCAGCGCGGATGCCGACGGGTGTGTGCGGTTCAGTGTCCGATTCAGATCGCAGTGTGCAGAATAGAGCGTGTGAAGAGCCAGCAAGGTCAACAGACAGGAGATCCACCGCAGGGTCAGGGCTCCCACGCGAATGCCCTTCGGCGCGAGCGTACTATCCCTTCTCCCCTCTGATGCGGGCAACCTTGACGATGTGTCTGGGGGAACAGTTTCTGTTCCGACTATCTGGCCACCATCGCGCGCCGAAGACTCCATAGCCATGCTCGTCACAGGTGCCGGGTGGCGCAGCGCGGCCGCGGCCGGGGGTGCGGGTTCCTTGGTGGGCAACGGCGAGGGCGACGTCCGCTGCCCTTCGCTCAGAGACGCCACACGGCGCTGCGCGTGAGGCGCGATCACGTCGCGCCGACAATTGGGGCATGTGGCCGCCAGCCCCGCCCACTCGTCGGGCACGTCGAGCGATGCTCCGCACTGGCACTTGAATGTGATCATCCCGCTCCCCCCAACGACCGTTCGGATTGCTGAGGGCGCATCGGCAGTATCGCGCTCCCGCCGCCGCTTGTCAACCGCGCACCGACCAGAAGGGCAGCAGTCCGCGGTTGCTCCGAATCGAGGCAGGGGCAGTGCTGGTGCTTATCGAACTCCTCAGTTGGTGATCCGTCCTATGAAGCCGCGGTCATTCGGGTCCATATGTGTTCCTGACACGCTTAGACGCCCTGAAGTACAGCCACCAGATCACAAACCAGATCACCGAACCGAGGAGGGTCTTAGGCAATTCTGCCAGGAACGCGTCCCGAACTGTAGGAGGCAGGTCATGAGCCATCAGTGGTATGCTGCCGGCATGCAGCACACTCCCAAAGAGCCTGACCAGGAGGAACTGTCTTGCCAGCCGCCTCCCATTAGGGTTGCCCGCCCAAATCATGCAGCCAATCGCAAATCCATAGAGAAGCAGGCCCCCGGTCACGATCACGTCAACTGCACAGATGTAGCCCAGGGCCGGATACGACTCGAGCGCCCCAGACGACGCTACCTCTCTCCACTTCAGCAGATCAGGAAGTGTGGATAGGGGAGCCAGTACCGTTAAGCCAACGCAGAAGAACGCCAGCCAGCCGCCGACACCAGAGACCTCTGGCTTTGGGAGGGGCAACAGTGCCTTCTCGTCAATGGCCCCCCCGCTGACCGCTGTGTCCACACTTGCCTCGGATACAGAGCCTTTGCGTCCGCAGGAATAGCATCGGTGTTCACCTCCAGCGTACCCCTCGTCGATTTCGTAGCGCGCGCCGCACGGGCACTTGAACGTGATCATGCCGCTTCCCCCAACGACCGTTCAGATTGCTGCGGGCGCGTCGGTAGTATCGCGCCCCGTCGCTCGAAAGTCAAGCCCCCACAACACCTGCAAGCCGTGGCGACCCTGTCCCTGGCGCTTGGAGCACACCACCCTCGTTCTCTGACTCGCTTGCCCCTTCGTCGCGGGGCATTGGGGCCGGGCTTCTCGAGCGTAGCACGTGGCCGAGCAAGGCGTCGAGCCGAGCGGCGACGCGGGCGAGGCTGGGCCTGCGCCGATGCTACCGCGCGAGAACGGAGAAGTCAAGGGGCGCGAGGAATAGGGGCCATACTCATGCGCGGCTTGCCCCCTCCACGAGCCGACACGCCCCTCGTCACTTCTTGCGCTCCGGGCCTTTCTTCTTGGGCGGCGGGGCGGGGCTGTCGAAGAGGGGAGGGACAAGTTCCTTGTCCCAGGCCGCGTAGGCGGCGACGAGGCGCTTGAGGATGTCGGGGTGGGCATCGGCGACGTTGGCGGTCTCGCGCGGGTCGGCCTCCAGGTCGTAGAGCATGGGGTCGCCGAGGCCGGTCTTGACGATCTTCCAGCGGCCCTCGCGGACGGCGTAGCTTGTGCCGCCGCCGGTGCGCCAGAAGAGGCGCTCGTGGGGCGGCGTCGCCCTTTCGCCCGTCACGTGCGGGATGAGATTCACCCCGTCAATCTTGCGGTCGGCGGGCAGTTGCGCGCCAGCCACGGCCGACGCAGTGGCGAAGAGGTCGAGGGAGATGACGGGGTGCGCGTAGTCCTTGCCCTCTGGCAGGCGGCCGCGCCACTGGGCGGCGAAGGGGACGCGGATGCCGCCCTCGTGGAGCGCGCCCTTGCCGCCGCGGAGGATGCCGTTCGTGGCGCCGTAGCGGGTGGGGCCGCCGTTGTCGCTCAGGAAGACGACGAGGGTGTCGTTCTCCAGCTTGACGTCGCGGAGCGTGGCCAGGAGCAGGCCGACCCCATCGTCCAGCGCGCTCATCATGGCGGCATAGGCGCGGCGGCTGGGGTCCTCGATCCTGGCGAAGCGGGCGAGATACTTGTCGGGGGCCTCGAGCGGCGTGTGGGGCGCGTTGTAGGCGAGGTAGAGGAAGAACGGCTTGGCCGCGTGGCGGCGCACGAAGGCCGCGGCCTCGCGCGAAAAGGCGTCCGTCAGATACTCGGTCTCCACTACGGGCTGGCCGTTGCGCTCGATGGGGATGAGGTATTCGCGGGTCTCGCCGGCGGGATTGGCCTTGAAGTAGTTGTGCCCGCCGCCGACGAAGCCGAACTGCTCGTCGAAGCCGCGCTTGAGGGGGTGGAACTCGGGCGCGCCGCCGAGGTGCCACTTGCCCACGATGCCCGTCACGTAGCCCGCCTGCTTGAGCACTTGGGGCAGGGTCGTCTCGGTGAGGGGCAGGCCAGCCTTGCGGTCGGTGGCGTCGTAGCGTGGGTTGTTCTCGTGCCCGAAGCGCTGCTGGTAGCGTCCCGTCAGCAGGCCGGCCCGCGTGGGGCTGCAGAAGGGGTGCGACACCAAGCCGTTGGTGAAGCGCACCCCGTGCTTGGCGATGGAGTCGAGGTTTGGGGTCGGGATGTCCTCGCAGCCCATGAACCCCACGTCGCCCGAGCCCAGGTCGTCGGCGACGATGAAGATGATGTTGGGCTTGCGCCCCGCGGCCGCCTCGGCGCCCCATGCCGCCCCGACTCGGGAGGCGAGGAGTCCCGCGAGCCCTCCAATGGCCGCCTCCACGAACTCGCGGCGGGTGCGACTCGGACTCATCGTTCACCTCCTTGGCGCGCACCTGTCTGTAGTGCGGCCTTCAGGCCGTATCCTCGCGAGACGGGCTAAAGCCCGCACTACAAACTGACTCACTCTCGAAGGCGCTCTGAGCGGCCGAGCACCTTGCCCAGGGCCTCGATGCGGGCGGCGCCCTCGGAGAGGGTGGGGCAGAGCCAGCCGCCCTCGTCGTGCTCGTTCCACGCGTAGATGATAACGGCCTGGGCGGGGCACACAAGAGGGTTGTCCCGTGCCCAGTCCACGGCGCGGCCGACGTGCGCGGCCAACTCGGCGGGCGTGGGAGCCAGATAGTGCTTCTCGATGCCGACGCCGGGCTTCTGGTGCTTCTCCCACGGGACGGGGTGCTCGACGCGCGGACGGCGGTCCCAGCCCGACATGGCGATGGGCACGACGGACTTGCCGGTGGCCTTGCACTGGTCCCAGAAACGCTCGGCGTGCTTGGCAAGGCTCGCGTAGGGCGTGCCGTTGCCCGCCGCCTGCGTGGCGTAGGCGCTGAGGGCGTCGAGGCCCAGGGCGTCGGCCAGCTTCTTGCCGCGTGCGGCTGAGAACTCCATGAGGACGATGTAGGGGTTGCCGAGGCCGGCCTTCTGGGCGTCGGCGCGGAACTCGTCGAAGAGCTTGCGGGCGCCTTCCGCGCCGCCCCAGGCGTTCAGCCAGTTGTCACTCATGAAGCCCACGTAGAGGAGCGGGCGATTGCCGAGGACGCGCTGGTAGCTCGGCTCGGCCATGAGCTTGAGGAAGCGCTCGACTTTGGGCCGATGGGTGTCGGGCGTGCCCCACCTGCCGCACTCGGTGAGGAGGCAGAAGCGGATGCCGCCTTTTCGGGCGCTGGCGAGGTAGGCCTTGAGGGCGAGGCTCATCGAGGTGTCGGGCTCGTAGGTCACGAAGGCCCAGTAATCCAGCCCCGCCTGGCGGGCGTAGGCAATCTCCTGGTCCACGATCTCCTGGGAGTAGCCGCGGATTTCCACCTGGGTGTCGGAGACGGCCTTGCCGAAGAAGGGGATGCGGGCGTGCCAGCGTTTCGGGCCGAGGGCGCGCTCGACCGCCTGCCCCGGCACCCCCTGGCCCCCGTGCCAGGCATCCCAACGGATGGCGCCGACGAGCGGCCGCGAGGGAGAGCGCATCATATCAGACTCCTTCGGTGCCGGCTCGCCGGCGCATGCGGCAAGCGCAAGCGCCGGGACAAGCACCCAAGCGGCCGAGCGTCGGGGGTCATACGTGAGTGCTATAGCTTGCCCCCTGTTCACGCGATGGCCTCCTGCGGGTGCTGGCGCCCGGCCCGCATGGATTATACCCCACCAGGGAGCAAGAGGGAAACGCCACTTCCCGCTCTTGACGCCGGCCGCGGAAACGGCATGATGGGGCGGCATGAGAGCCTACCACGATCTCCACGCGTACTTCGGCGACCTGCACAGCCATTGCGGCATCTCCTACGGCCACGGCTCGCTCGGCGAGGCCCTGGCCAACGCCCGCGAGCAGCTCGACTTCTGCTCCGTGACCGGCCACGCCCACTGGCCCGACATGCCGCCGCCCGACCCGCGCATCCAGCACATCCTGGACTTCCACCACGAGGGCTTCGCAAAGCTCAAGGCCGGCTGGCCCGCCGTGCTGGAGACGCTCCGCCGGGCCAACGAGGAGGGGCGCTTCGTCGTCTTCCCCAGCTTCGAGATTCACTTCTGCGCCACGGGGGACCGCACGGTGCTCTACCGCGACCTGGGGGGCGACATCCTCTACGCGGACGATCTGGCTGACCTGCACCGGCGCCTCCGCGACCTGGCAGCGCAGGGCAAGGCCGCCATCGCCTTCCCCCACCACCTCGGCTACCGCCGCGGCGCAAGGGGCATCAACTGGGACGCCTTCGACCCCGCGTTCGCGCCCATCGTCGAGATCGTCTCGATGCACGGCTGCTCGGAGGGGAGCGAGAACCCGCGGCCCTTCCTGCACTCGATGGGGCCGTCGGACTGGGAGAGCACGGTGCAGTTCGGCCTCGGGCAGGGCCACGTGTTCGGGGTCGTGGGCGGCACCGACCACCACAGCGCCCATCCCGGCAGCTACGGCCACGGCCGGGCCGCCCTGTGGGCCACGGGCCTCACCCGCGAGGCCCTATGGGAGGCGCTGATGGCGCGGCGCACCTGCGCCCTGACGGGCGACCGCATCGCGGTCCAGTTCGCCCTCAACGACGCGCCGATGGGGGCCGTCGTGCCGCTCGCGCGGCAGCGGCACATCGAGATTCGGGCCGAGGCCGGCGGGGCGATTGACTGCCTGGACCTCGTGAAGAACAACCGCCTGCTCCGCCGGTGGTCCGAGTGCGACGTGCCGCAGGCCGCGCAGGGGTCACATCTTCATTTGGCACTTGGCGGCGAAGTGCGAAATGAAGATGTGACCCCGCTGCGCACGAAGCTCTTCCTCGAGGTCGGCTGGGGCGAGAAGCGGAGGGAGACGGCGTGGGACGTGTCCCTCGGCATCTCCGAGGGGCGCATCCTGGCCGTCGAGCCGCGCTTCCGGGGGCAGGAGGTCGTCTCCCCCATCGAGAAGGAGGCCGGCTCGTCCTCCCGCTACTACACCTCGCACTGGGAGCGCGACGGCGAGCGGGCCGTGCGCTTCACCACGCGAAGCATCGGGCACCCGAACAACGTGACGAACGCGGCGCAGGGCATGTGCCTGGAGGTCGAGATGCCGCTGGCTGGCGGGGTCGAGGCGGTCCTCAACGGCCAGCGGGCCGCCGTCCCGTTGCGGCGCCTCGTCGCGGGAGCCAAGAGCGGCAACCTGGGCGGCATAGACTCGCCCGCCTGGCGCCTCCACCGCGCCCCGCTGCCGTGGGAGTTCGGCTGGGAGGTGTCGCTCGACGACGCGGACGACGCCCCCGCCTTCTACTACGCCCGCGTGCGGCAGAAGAGCGACCAGTGGGCCTGGGCCTCCCCCATCTTCGTGCGGTGAGGCCCACCAGCTTAGTGCTGGTGTTCTCTGGCGGCCTGCGGGCCGGCGATGAGGAGGGGGAACACGATGTCGCTGACGCAGCAGGGCACCCACACGGCGAAGAAGAGGATCGCGAAGATGGCGGGGAGCATGGGGAGCGACACCGCGCTGCCGAAGGCGGTCAGGTAGAACAGCGATGCCCAGGTGCTGATGAACACGTGGCCGGAGTGCGGGAGGCGAGTCCCCCTCCGCCACAGGCCGATGCCCACGCCCATGGCTGCCGCGGGCCACACCAGGAACCACTCCTCGATGAACGCCAGGTGCATGTGGTCCATCTCGAGGCGCAGCAGCTTGCCGCCGAGGTAGGGCAGCACGATATCGCTCAGCGTGCCGAGCGGGACCGAGCCCGCCAGGCCCACCGCGATGGCGGCCGCGAGGCCCTTGCGGTAGCGGCGGTACATGGCCGTTGTCACGATGGCGCTCAGCAGCACGTGGGCCGGGTGTGCGATCTCGAAGAACACCTTCGAGAGGTCAGGATGCACTTCGGCAAGGACGAAGATCGCCATGATGGCGATGCCGCTGAGCGCCCCGAGGGCGGTGAACGGCACGTGGTGGCGCAGCTCGGTGGCGATGATGTTCGGGCGGCTGCCCGACGCCACTTGGCACTTGTGTTCCTCGCTCATAGCAGCCTTTCGTCCCTCTTGGTTCAAGGATGCCGCCGTCCGCCGGCCCGTTGTTTCGCGCGATTGGCGCAGACGACGTACATCGCATGGCACTCGCCGCATTCCTCGACCGCGTGGTCAGCGGCGAATGCCTTCCAGTGGCGGCGCTGCGCGGGCGTGAGGATGCCCGTGCCCTTGCACAGCGGGCACGCGCCGTCGAGCGCGGCCAGCACCGCCGCGCGGATGAACTCCGAGCGGTTCGCGATCCCCCGCATCGCCTCGACGAGCGAGGCATCGCCCTTGAACGTGATGATCTCTTGCTTGCCGCGCTTCGCTGCCACGTGGGCTCCCCGCAACCAACTGTTCGACCCATCCCGCATGCACTATTATTACAAAGTATTACCGCCTTGTCAAGGCCATTCGCTCAGTCGTCGCCCCGGTTCTCCAGCCTTGCGAAGGGTTGCTGGAGCCTCTGTTCGGCATAGGCGGCGGCCGAGCCGATGCGGAGGCCGTACTGGTCGAACGACCATCCGCCCTGCCCGGCCGTCGCGGCCCTCTTGTAGCACTGGACCGCTTCCTCTCTGCGGTTGAGGAGATCGAGGACATGCCCCTGCCAGATCAGGGCCACTGCCTGACGCGACCTGTCGTCGCCCGCCTTCTCCAGCATCTTCCGGAACACGGCCAACGCGTCCTCGTACTTCTTGACATCATAGAGCGCGAACCCTGTCTTCAGAAGCAGGTCGGCGTCCAACTGGTCGGGCCACGTCGCGGCATACCGCGCCGCGAGTCTCTCGCTCGACTTGCGTCCCCAGCCGCACGCCCGCACGATGCGGTCCGGCGAGTTCTCCCGCGCGGCCATCCACGCGGCAAGGTGCGCCTTCCAGCGCGCGAGATCGAGCTTTGGCGGGTGGGCCATGAACTCCTCCACGGCACCGAAGAAGCGCTCCGGCTCGTCGCCGAAGGGGCTGTGGCCCGACCGCTCGAACATCACGAGGCGAGAGCCAGGGAAGCACGCCTGGAGCTTCTTCGGCTTGTCCGTGTTCCAGGTCAGGTCCCACTGCCCCTCCAGAAGGAGCACTGGGATCGGGCAGTTCTCGAACGCCCCACGCAGGTCAATCTCGCCCGACAACTGTCGGCAGATGCTTCGGCGGAATGCCTCGTCGTGCTTCCACTCGTAGAGGGCGCTCCGGGCGAACTCCTCGTTCGATGGCCTGTAGTAGCTCTGCCGCTTCCAGTCCCCATTGAGGTGCGCGTTGTAGACCCGTTGGGCCAGCGTGAGCCCCTGCTTCCCATAGACCGCTGAGATGCTCTTCCTCTCCGCTGCGGACATGTAGTCGAACTGCCTCGTCGGCTGGAGGCGGAGGTGCATGGCATCGGTGGCTGCCCCCACCAGGAGCAGCCCGGCCACGCGTTCGGGGTGCTCCACGACGTAACACTGTGCGACGACGCCGCCGTAGGAATGGCCGAGCACCACCCACTTGTCGAGCCCCAGCGCGGCGCGGAGCTTGTCCAGGTCCGCGACCGCCTGCTCGATCGTGTAGCCCTTGCCCTTCACATAGCCCGAAGCCCCGCACCCTCTCTGGTCGTAGTAGACCACTCGGGCGAAGCGAGCGGCTTGGGAGAAGTGCGGGTGGAAGCAGTGATGGGTGGCCCCCGGCCCGCCGTGGATGAGCACCAGGGGCGGCCCTTGCCCCTCCAGCTCGCAGTACAGCTCGCAGTCGCCAATGCTCACGCGGCGCTTCTCCAGCTTCAGCGCGTCGCACAACGGCGGCACGGCTGGGACCTCCAGGGTCTTGCCCTCGATGTGTACCTTCCTGTCAAGCACCGTTTCACGCTGGCCATCGGGCATCTGAGCCTTGGCCTCCGCTGCGGACGCCGTCTGCCCGCCGCGCCCGCCGACGGGGAGAACCTGTGGGACGGCAAGCACCATATCCTGGGCTACGACTTCTGGAACCTGCGCGGGCTGCTCCTCACCGCCGACGCCGCGCGAATCCTGGGCAAGGCCGCCGAGGCCGACGAGTTGCTCGCCGAGGCGAAGCTCTACCGCGAGGCCATTGATGCGGCCCACAAGCGCACCGCCCTCCCCCATTTCCCGCCCAGTTGGGAGAAGGCGGGAACGCACTGGGGCGACACGGAGACGCTCTGGCCAACTGAGATTTTCGCCGCCGACGACCCACGTGTCACGGCGTCGCTCAAGCACGTGCGGGAGGACTTCGGCGGCGGCTTCGTCGAGGGCACCATCCGCTGGTCGCCCGGCGGCCAGCCCGTCATCCACCCCTACATGTCCGCCTACACCACGATGGCCTCGCTCGTCCGCGGCGAGGACGAGAAGGCCGTCGAGGAGTTCTACTGGCAACTGCTGCATTCGACCGCCGCGCACGCCTTCCCCGAGGGCATCTTCTACAAGCGGCGCTACGCCTGGAGCGAGACGATTCCCCACGTGACCGGCGCGTCGAACTACGCCCTGATGCTGCGCCACATGCTCCTCCACGAGCAGGGCGACGAGCTGCACCTGCTCCTCGCCGTGCCCGACTGGTGGCTGGGAGACGGACAGGAGATTCGCGTCGAGCGCGCCCCCACCCACTTCGGGCCGATGAGCTTCACCATTGCTGGCAAGGCGGCCGGCGTCGAACTCTCGCTCGACCCTGTAGGCGGGGCGTCTCTGCCCCGCGTTCGCCGCCCCAAGCGCATCATCCTGCACCTACCCAAGTCGCGGCCGCTCCTGAACAAGGTCGAAGGAATCGAGGTCGCCGCACGCGGCGACCAATCGAAACGCTGGGACTTCCCCACAGTCGTCAAGCTCTACCAGGAGATGAAGCCGCAGGTGAAGCCGCTCCCCGGCCTCGTCAAGCTGCCGCTCGCGCCCGAACTGAAGCCTGAGCAATGCCAGACGCTCGACCTCGCGAAGCTCGCCAACACCGACCCCTTCACTGCCCCGTTCGGCGTCCCGAAGCCAGGCAAGTTCCTCTTCACCGGCCTCCGCGTCGGCGAGCAAACCGTCGGCGGCGTGCCGTTCCAGGTCATTGACCCCGCGAAGAATGGGGGCAAGGGACTCGTCGTGCTCCACAGCCCTCAAGCGCCGAAGGACATCAAGTGGCCGACGCAGGTCGAGATTCCCGTCAAGGCGCAGGGCAAGCGCCTGTTCGTCCTGGGCAACGTCACCGGCTGGTCGCCCGACGACGAGGGCGCGGGCGAGTGGGGCGCCGTCGCCGAATACGTCATCCACTACGCCGATGGCCAGACCCAGGCCGTCCCCCTCATCAGCGGCCGCACGGCGGACGATTGGGTGCTCACCCCCGTGGCGACCGAGGCCCACTGCGGCCTGAGGGGCGAGCCGTGGCACCTCAACGTCCTCGGCGTCGCCCTCCGCCCCGTCGCCGTCGAGAAGCTCGTCTTCCGCGACCTCGGCACCCCCGCCGCGCCGCTGCTGGCTGCTATCACGATGGAGAAGTAGGCCGCTTGACAGTGCGGGAGCGGCCGGCTATCATTATTGCGTCTGCGAGGGGTTGACTTCCTCCATGTCCGTCTGGGGTACTGTGACATGCCGGGAGATAGCAAGCCTAGCGGGACCAGAGCGACCACGGCGATCCTGGAAATCTCGCAAGCCATAGTCGGGCCGGTCGGCCTCCAGGAACTCCTGGAGAGGGTTGTCAGGACCCTTGCTGAGCTGGCGAGTGCCGATGCGTGCAGCATCTGGCTGATTGATGCAGACAGGAAGGTCCGCATCAAGGCGGCCACAGGCTACCAGCAGCGCCTGTTGCCGACGTGCCCGGATTACGTCGCCGCGCTCAATGCAGGCAAACTCGATGACTACACCAAGGGTGCGAAGCTGCCTATCCCGGCGGAATATGAGCTGGGCGAAGGCATGACTGGCACAGTGGCGATGAATGGCGAAGCCGTCCGTACCACGGGACAGATTGAGCACCGCAAAGCGCACCCGCAGTGGAGAGGCAAGTATGACAGGGTGCAGTGGCCGCATGGCGGCGGAGAGTGCGTATCCTACGTTGCCATTCCCCTGAAGTTCACCGACCCGCTGTCTCGAGACCAGCGCGTCATCGGTGTTCTGAAGATCGAGAACAAGAGGGACCCAGACGGCACGCTCGCCAGAGCTTTCACAGCAGAAGATGAGGAAGTGATGACGATCCTCGCTAATGTCATCGCGGTGACGATTGAGAACCAGAGGTTGGCGGAAGAGCGGCGGAAGGAGGACCGGAAGCAAGCTGAAGACGTGTGGCGGTTGGTCTCTGCCCGCCTGGCGCACAAGATCGGCAACGAGAATTTCGCCGCGAAGGGGTTCCTGGACGACTTGAAGGGGTGGGTGGCACCGGAGGCTGCGAAGCTTCTGAATAGCCTCAGACAGTGCTACGATGCGATTGATCTGATCACTGGAGAGGCGAAACGCTTCTCCAGCGAACCTAAGATGAACAGACGGCTATGTCGGTTTGCGGAAGCCGTCGAGGCGGCGGTGCGAGGGTATCCAAACACGGCATGGGGGGCAGAACTGCAGTTCGAACACGAGGATAGCAAGAGGTTTAAGGACGAAGAGTTGTTGCGCGTGGAACTTGACGAGGGCCAGATACGCCACGTCCTGATGGAACTCCTCGAGAACTCCCAGAGCTTCAAGCCACGAGATGCAAGGATAACGGTTCGCACTGGACGCGCATCACGAGAGCTGACGGCTGGGTTCAGGCTCCAGGGCGAGAACGCGTTCATTGACTATCTTGACAACGGCCCAGGCGTGAAGGATAATATGAAGGAAGAGATCTTCAAACCCTTTGTGTCCACCCGCCAGGGATCGGGTCTTGGGCTATCAATAGTCCGGCAGATTGTTGAGGCCCACGGCGGCAAGATAGCGGAGCGTGGGGAAGCTGGCACAGGGGCTCGGTTCCTCATCCTCTTCCCCCTCACTTGAGTGAGGAATCGACATGGGTTCGAAAGTCCTGGTAGTTGACGACGAGCCTCGCGTGCGCGAGGCGCTACGGCTTCGGCTCGAGCACATGGGCTGCGAAGTCATCGAGGCGGACAGCCGAGCCAAGGCGGAAGAAGTTGTTTCGGGTCACAGACCCGAAATTGGCCTTGTGATTCTGGACCTTCGCCTGGAGTCACTGTCAGAGGAAGATGGAAGCGAATCCGGTCTGCGGTTCTTGGAAGAGAGGCTGACACTACAGATGATGTGCAGCGAGTGTGGTGTTGCCGAGTTCATGCCCCGGGTCATAGTTCTGACGTCGTACCCCAATTGGCCGAGCTGCCGGAAGGCGTTCCTTGCAGGAGTCTTCGACTACCTCGACAAGAATGACCCAGGCGTTTGGGACATCCTCCTGGAGGCGGTGAAGAACGCGCTTCGGCAGCCCTCTCTACGCACCCTGTCGCTGAGGTGGATTGAGGACCACTTTGACGAAGTCCAGTCGAGGTACGGCGGAAGGATTCTGGCGCTCAGAGGCGAGGAGGTCGTGGCCGAAGGGCCGACGTTGGAGGAGGTGGGCCGCATCATGACAGAGAAGAGCCTGAGCCGCCAGGATTGCTTCCTTGTCCAGGTCCCGGAGTGCTAGCCATGCCAAACCTAGATGCGCCGCTGGCCCCGGATATGACGCTTATCCCACATCGCAGACAACGACCCGCGCCAGGGAGCGGTCGGGAGGCGGTTGCCTGGCTGACGGAGGCCATCCGGTCTGTCCAGACCAGGGAAGTCAGCGTTTCCCTCGGGTCCGGAGGCGGGGTGTCCGTGGCTATGAGCCCCGCGGACCCAGGTGCCCCAAGTCTCTTCACGGTCGAAGTCGCAGATCGGCTGGGGATGCCAGATTCCAGCAGACTCCTCCTCCCCTACCGCCAAGCGTCCCGCAAGATCGGCTGGGGATTCGATGAGTTCGTTCTTCTGAGACCCGCCGGTGATGAGAACGCCACACCTTGCCTGGAGCAAGTGCGGTTCGTGCTCCACGAGGCGCAGACCGTGTTGAGCCTCTGTGCCTGGTTCCAGTTGTTCCCTCGCGACGTGCGAGAAGTCGGTGAGGCCCTTTGGCGACGCCTGGTCGAAGAGGGGGAAGTGCCCGAGAAAGAGAAGGTGACGGCTGTCGAGGTCGAGACAGGCGCCTACGCTGTGTTTGGCGGTCTGCACCAAGCTCTCGACTGGGCACAGCGGCAGCGCTTCCCAAGACCCACGGTGTATCTCCGCGTCTACGACCCCATCTTCCCGTTCATTGCTGCGAGCAGGATGCGTGATGGCGAACGGGTCAGTTGAACGTGTTACCATAGATGACGCCGACGGCCGGCCCAGGGTCACCCCTCGCGCGAGGTCAGCGACGCGAGGTGGCGCCATAGCCCTCCCTGCCGTCCTTGACACTGGGTCATCTTACCCACTCATCTTGTCCGACGAACTTGTCGCCACGATCAAGACGGGGCCCAAGTGTGTGGGAGAGATCGGAACCGCGGACGGCCGGCCCGTGCCTTGTGAGCTCTGCTTTGGCGAGGTCGAGTGGCTGGGCGCTTGGCGTGATGAGGTCATAGTGGTGGTGAGAGGTTGCCCCGTCCCGCTTCTGGGCATGCCACTGCTAAGAAGGACGATGATTGCACTGCTCGACAAGAGCGGCTCGGTAAGTCCTCTTGAGGACTGATCGCGCCAGAGAAGTGAGGCGCTTCCTCGCGTCAGCCGGGATTACGCCTCGGGGTCGTCGCGGGACTGTCGCTGTTCGCCCCTCGCGCGCGCGTGGCCGCGGATGGCCGCGGTCTCGGCGAGGGCGGAGAGGAAGAGGGCGGGGAGGATGATCATCCAGTAGGCGTGGGTGCGCTCGGCGAGAAGGGAGTTCACGTTGCCCAGCGTGTACTGCCCCGCGGCCGAGAGCTTGCGCGCCATGCCGATGCCCAGGCCCACCGAAATCCAGAAGCTCGGCAGCTCGAGGGCCAGCACCGCCATCCCACAGAAGTCCACCCAGCGCGGTATCCCGGCCGGCGCCGGCGGCGGCACCGAAGGGTCGCGCGGCGCCTCGACGACTGCGGCCAGGGCGCTCTCGCGGCCCTTCAGCACCACGACGCCGATGTTCAGCCCCGTGAGAAACGCCATCGCCGCGGGCAGCACGATGAGCACGCCCGAGGCCATGTAGAGGTAGATCGCCACGGAATTGAAGAGGAAGATGACCAGGAAGATGCGGACGGCGTGCATTCCTGGCCCGATGATCCGCATCACGCGCTTCACGAGCCAGAGAGGAAAGGCCATGAGCGCGCGGTAGTCGTGCCGAACCACCGGCCCCGCCGTGGCCAGCCCGGCCACGAACAGCGCCGCCGCCGCCACCCCCAGCCACATGTGGTCCACCAGCAGCCGCGCGGAGGAGTAGAAGGAGACCATGCATCGCCCCAAGGGGAGTGGAACCGACGCCCATCGTAGCACGCGCGCGATCCGCGATCAAGGAGCATCGCTTGACCGCGCGCGGCGTGGCCTGTATACTCCGGCCCCGAGATGAAGACTCCCCTCGACGAGCCCGTGAGCGCGGTGAAAGGCGTCGGCCCGGCGGTGGCCGAGCGCCTGGCAAAGCTCGGCATCACGACCGTGCGCGGCCTGCTCTGGCACTTCCCCCGCCTCTACCAGGACCGCTCGCGCCTGAAGCCCATCGCGCAACTCGCCCTCGGCCAGCACGAGGCGTTCGCCGGCCGCGTGCGCGACGTGCGGACCACCTGGTGGCGCGGCCGCGGCGGCGTGCTCACGGCGATCATCGAGGACGCGACGGGGCAGGTCGCGGCGCTCTGGTTCGGCATGCCCTACCTTGCGAAACAGCTCAAGCCCGGCACCCAGCTCGTCCTCTGGGGCAAGGTGACGATGGGCAAGCGCCTCTCCGTCCTCTCGCCCGAGTTCGAGCTGGTCGGCGACGACGAGCCGCTCCACGCCCAGCGCATCGTGCCCATCTACCCGGCCACGGCGGGCATCGGCCAGAAGCGCTTCCGCCGGCTCATGCGGGCCGCACTCGACGCCTTGGGCGGCAATGTCCCCGAGATTTTCCCCGAACCGTTCCGCGAGAAGCGCCGCCTCATTCCTGCATCCCAAGCCATCGAGCAAATCCACTTCCCCGAGCAGATGAAAGCGGCGGAGATGGCTCGCCGCCGCCTCGCCTACGAGGAGTTCTTCGTCCTCGAGGCCGCCGTTGCCCTCCGCCGCCGCGCCCTTCAGCACGGCGTGAAGGGCATCGCGTTCGACATCTCGCCGAAGATTGACCAGCGCATCCGCCGCCGCTTCCCCTTCCGCCTCACGACGGCCCAGGAGCGGGCCATCGCCGAAATCGCCGCCGACATGGCCGCGCCCCGCCCGATGAACCGCCTCCTCCAGGGCGACGTGGGGTCGGGCAAGACCGCCGTCGCCCTCTACGCCATGCTCGCCGCCGTGGCCAACAAGCACCAGGCCGCCCTCATGGCCCCCACCGAAATCCTCGCCGAGCAGCACTACCGCACCATCGAGGCCCTCCTCAGGGGCAGCCGCGTCCGCACCATGCTCCTCCTCGGCGGCGCGCCCGCCGCCGAGCGGAGAGAGAACCTCGCCGCCATCCGCGAGGGGCGCGTGGATATCGCCGTCGGCACCCACGCCCTCATCCAGAGCGACATCGGCTTCGCCCGCCTCGGCCTTGCCGTGGTGGACGAGCAGCACAAGTTCGGCGTCCTCCAGCGCGCCACGCTTCGCTGGAAGGGCGCCCGCCCCGACGTGCTGGTGATGACCGCCACGCCCATCCCCCGCTCCCTCGCCCTCACCGTCTTCGGCGACCTCGACCTCTCGACGCTCGACGAAATGCCCGCCGGCCGCCAGCCCATCACGACCGCCATCGTGCCCCCGACCCGCCGCACCGACGCCTGGCAGGTCATCCGCCGCGAACTCGCCGCCGGCCGCCAAGCCTACATCGTCTACCCCCTCGTCGAGGAATCCGCGGCCTCCGACTTCAAGGCCGCCACGCAGATGGTCACACACCTCCAGCGCGACATCTTCCCCGCCCACCGCGTCGGCCTGCTCCACGGCCAGATGAAGGCCGAGGAGAAGCAGGAGCGCATGGCCGCCTTCCGCGCCGGCGACACCCACCTCCTCGTCGCCACCACCGTCGTCGAGGTCGGCCTCGACGTGCCGAACGCCACGGTGATGGCCATCGAGCACGCCGAGCACTACGGCCTGAGCCAGCTCCACCAGCTTCGCGGCCGCATCGGCCGCGGCGAGCACCCCTCCCACTGCCTCCTGATGGTTGACGAAGCCGATGCATCGGAAAAGCTGGCCATCCTGGCCGAGACGAGCGACGGCTTCCGCATCGCCGAGGATGACCTCAGGCGTCGCGGCCCCGGCGAGTTCCTCGGCACCCGCCAGCACGGCCTGCCCCCCTTGGCCATCGGCGACTTCACGGAGGACATTCGCCTCCTCATGGAGGCCCGCCACGACGCCTTCGCCCTCGTCGAGTCCGACCCCGCCCTCTCCAAGCCCGCCCATCGGCCCCTCAAGCGCGCCGTCCTCTCCCGCCACGGCGACGCCCTCGACCTGGCCTCGGTCGGCTAGGCGGCGCAGTGTACGTGCTCGTACGCTGGGGCTTCTTGCCGGGCGCAGCTCTCGGCCAATCACCCCCTGGCTTGCTGAATGACCAAACGCTGAATGCCCAGCAGGATGTCGGCGGTCTTCTTCTTGGGGACGTTCGTGCCTGTCGTGTCGAGCTGCTGGCCATGGCCCACATGGACAATGTTCGGCTGGGACCAGGTGCCCGGAGCGAACTCTCGGCTCGCGAAGTCCTCATAGAGGATCACGCCCGCCCCCGCCGGGCGCGTCGAGCCGCCGAGGTGGTAGTACAGCCCCTTGCCGCCAAATACGACGCAGTCCTTCGCGGAGCCGAAGACCGTGCAGTCAATGAGGCCGAGGACACGCTCGCCCTCGGGCAGACGACACTGCGCCATTGCACTGCCCAGCTTCTTGGCCGGGATATCCGGCGCGACGAACAGGTCGCTCTGGGGGAGACACACTCTCAGGAGACCGATGATCGCGTCGTCGAGGCCGGGCGGCCGGGGTGGCTCCCCAGGCCGAGGAGCAGGGCGAGCCATCGCGCCGCCTTCGGCCGGTCCCTGGCTCGCGGCCGGGGCGGCCCGCCGGTTCATCAGCTCCTTGAGGCACATCAGCATGTCCACCGCCTTATCCCTCGGGACACTCGAGCCGCTGATGTTCATGGACTCGCCGCGGTCCATCTCGATCTGGCCTGCGATGAGCAGAGCGCCCACCTTGAACGTCCGGTCGGGGAACTCCCGGTAGGGAATCGAGTGGACTCCCCCCTCGAGATGATAGTGGAGCGCCTGGCTGCAGAACACAAGGCAGTTCTTTGCGGAACCGAAGCACGTGCAGTCGATGAGGGCGACGACGCCCTCCCCCGCGGGGACGCGGGCGGCTGCGCAGGCATTCGCCAGCTTCTTGGGCGGAATGTCGGGAGCCACGAACAGCCCTGCCTGCGGAAGGTAGCTCTTCAGGAGATGGTGGACCGCGTGTTCCTCAGAAAGCGGGAGGAGTCCGCAGGAAGGGAGCGCGGCGAGTCGGGCTACCCGCTCGTTCCGCCCAGGGTCCACAGCCGGGGCGCTCCGCGCATCGGGCTGAGCCAGACAGGCAGGAACCGAGTCGAAGACGCGGCCCTCGTTGACCGCGCGGAACTGCTTCGCGTAGTTGCCGTTCTGAAATGTCACGACGACGCAGTCTTGCTCGGTCTCCATGCCCAGGATGACCGTGGAGCCGACCTCCACGGAGTCGCCGGCCGCCAGGTGGCCCGATGCGTCGTGGCCGGTCCGGGCGCGGCATCCCGCGCAGACGGGCACGCTGAGGGTCACAGCAGTCGCCTGGGCCGCCCCCTCCCCTTGGGACGCCCCTGCGCCCGCTACCTCGGCCCCGACAGCCCCACCGACGATCTCCCCAGCAATGTCCCCGACCAGCCCGCCCGTCGCCGCGCCCACGACCATGCCGACGAGCCAGCCTGCTGCCTTCCTGCCTTTATTGCCCTTGTGCGGCCGCGGTGCAGGCGCCGGAGCCGATGTGGCGATGTCCCAGGCTAACTCCTCCGTCGGCCCCTCCACGAAGCACCCCACGCACCGCCGGGGCCACAACATGGCCGCGGAGGCCCGGAAGACGACTCGAACGGGTGCCTGGCACCCCTCATCCGTCAGCCGCAACGGCCCCTGTTCCACGGCTGCCCTGAGAAGGGGCGCCCTGCGCTCCATCGGTGTCGGCGTCACGACAACGGGCGGCAAGCGGGGTGGCGCTGGCGGCGGCCCCCTGCGCTCAGGCGGCGTCGGCCGCACGACAACCGGGGGTGGCTGGTACGGGGCTCTCGGCGTCGCATGGGCAGGCGCCCGCGTGAACTGCTGGCACACGGGGCACTTGAACAGCTTCCCCGCGTGCTGATCCCCGGTCTGGAGAAGGCGACCGCACGTGCACCGGAACGTGATAGCCATGCCTCACCCGCCGTGATGGCTTGGGGGCATCTGCGCACAGAAGTCACGCTAATTATATTCCTCTGCGCAAGCCTGTCAAGAACCCCGGCCCCGGCTCCCATCACCGGCCCAGCCGTGAGTTCACCCGCAGGCTGCCGCTAATGGCTAATGAAGATCTGGCCCCAATGGCGCCTAGAAGCCGCCGAGGCGTTTGAGTTCCTGGGGCTGTTCCTTGGGCTCCTGCGGGGGCGTGGACTTGGCCATGGCAGTTCCTCCTCGGGGTTTGTAGTGCGGGCTTCAGCCCGTAGGGGATACGGCCTGAGGGCCGCACTACAAGCACCATTATGCGCTGGGCGGGGCGAGAGTCAAGGGGGGAGCAAGATGCGGCGGGCGCTTTTGGGCTTGACATGGGGGAGCGGGCGCTTTAGCATAGGGGTGCCCCCGCAGGTCCCCCCATAGGCCCCAACCAAGGCCCCGGTTGCGCCATGGACAGCGTGCAGGCCATCATGGGCTCGGGCGGACTCGTCGTGCTCGACGACACCGATTGCATGGTGGACATCGCGCACTACTTCCTGGAGTTCACGCAGAACCAGTCGTGCGGCCGCTGCACCTTCTGCCGCATCGGCACGAAGCGCATGCTCGACGTCCTGGAGCGCCTCACCCGTGGCGAGGGGAAAAAGGGCGACATCGAGGAACTCGAGCACCTGGCCGCGATGGTGAAGAAGGGCAGCCTGTGCGGCCTGGGCAAGACCGCGCCCAATCCAGTGCTGACCACCATCCGCTACTTCCGCGACGAGTACGAGGCCCACATCGCCGGCCGCTGCCCCGCCGGCCGCTGCAAGGCGCTCATCAAGTACGTCGTCACCGACGACTGCATCGGCTGCACCCTCTGCGCCCAGCACTGCCCCGTCGAGGCCATCGCCATGAAGCCCTATGAGAAGCACGAGATTGACGCGGCCAAGTGCATCCGCTGCGGCACGTGCAAGGCCCTCTGCCCCGTGGCCGCGATCAAGGTGGAGTGAATGATCCGTCTGATCCGTCGGATCCGTCTGATCTGTCCCATTGGCTTCCAGGCTTAGGCCATGCCCAAGCTGACGATTGACAACCGCCCGGTCGAGGTCCCCCCCGGCGCCACCGTGCTCGATGCCGCGCGCGCGCTCGGCATCGAGATCCCCACCCTCTGCCACCTCGACGGCTTCGAGCATTCCACCTCGTGCTTCGTCTGCGTCGTCAAGCTCAAGGGCAAACCCGGCCTCGTGCCCTCGTGCGCCACCGTCGCCACCGAGGGCATGGAGGTCGAGAGCGAGAGCGACGAGGTCCGCGACGCCCGGAAGATGGCCCTCGAGCTGCTCCTGAGCGACCACCTGGGCGACTGCATCGGCCCCTGCCACGCCGTGTGCCCCGCGCACATGAACATCCCGCTCATGATCCGCCAGATCGCCGCGGGCCGCCTCCGCGACGCGGTCGTCACGGTCAAGGAACACATCCCGCTGCCGTCGGTGCTCGGCCGCATCTGCCCGGCCCCGTGCGAGAAGGGCTGCCGCCGCGGCCAGCACGACGCGCCGCTCTCCATTTGCCTTCTGAAGCGGTTCGTCGGCGACGCCGACCTCGCCGCGCCCGAGCCGTGGTTGCCCGAACGCAAAGCCAGCACGGGCAAGCGCGTGGCCATCATCGGCGCTGGGCCGGCCGGCCTCTCCGCCGCCTGGTATCTGCTCCAGGACGGCCACGCGGTGACGCTCCACGATGACCACGAGAAGCCAGGCGGCATGCTCCAGTACGCCGTGCCGGAGGACAGGCTGCCGCGCGCCGCCCTCGACGCCGAGATCGCCCTCATCGCCCGCCTCGGGGCCGAGCTGCGCCTCGGCAAGCGGGTGGAGAGCGTCGCCGAGCTTCAGGGCGCCTTCGATGCCATTCTGGTCGCGGCGGGCGAGTTGCGGCCCGGCGACGCCGCCCGCCTCGGCCTGCCCGCCTCGAAGACTGGCGTCGAGGCCGACCGAGAGACCCTTGCCACGCCGATCGCCGGCGTCTTCGCCGCGGGCGGCGCCATCCGTTCCCAGAAGATGGCCGTCCGCTCCGTCGCCGAGGGCAAGTCCGCCGCCGCCTCGATTCATGCCTTTCTCTCCGCCTCTTGTCACGCGTCACGCGTCACGCGTCACGACTTCTCCATCCACATTGGGAAGTTGAGAGAAGGTGAGATGCCCGCCTTCCTCGCCGAGGCGAGCGCCGGCCCCCGCATCGAGCCTGCCGGCGGGGCGCCCGCCGGCTTCGCCGAGGCCGAGGCGCGCGAAGAGGCCCTCCGCTGCCTCCACTGCGACTGCCGCAAGCCCGGCGCGTGTCGCCTGCGCTGCTGGGCCGGCGCGCTCGACGCCAGCCCCAGCCGCTTCAAGGGCGAGCGCCGTTCCTTCGTCCAGCACCGGGCAGAGGCCAGAGGGCAGACGGCAGACGGCAGAGGGCAGAGGGCAGAGGGCAGTCCTGATGCCTTCGCGGCGTCGGCCGCGGCCGACGCTCTTCGTCTGCCATCTGTCATCTGCCATCTGCCGTCTGTGATCTACGAACCAGGCAAGTGCATCCGCTGCGGCCTGTGCATTCAGCTTTGCGCCAGGGCGAAGGAGGAGCTTGGCCTCACCTTTGTTGGCCGCGGCTTCGACGTCGTCGTGGGCGTGCCCTTCGAGCGCTCGCTCGCCGAGGGCCTGCGCAAAGTCGCTGCCGAGTGCGCCGCCGCCTGCCCCACCGGCGCCCTCGCCCTCCGCCAGGGCGAAGACCCCTGAAGCGAGTCTTTTGCGGGACCGGCTCTTGCATTTGCCCAGAGGCCACGCTACCATGAGGGCGCGCTGCGAAACAGACCCAGCGACCCGAACCATCGCGTTGCGTGGGGGCTCAACCCAATGGCAGGCGAGTTCTCGATTTCGGACGTGCTGAAGTTGCCAGTCGGCGAGCGGATCCGACTCGTCGAGGACATTTGGGACAGCATTGCGTCCGTCCCCGAGGCCGTCCCGCTCACCGATGCCCAGCGTCGAGAACTCGACCGCCGCATCGAGGCGTACCACCGCGACCCTCGGGCCGGCTCCCCCTGGCCCCAGGTCCGCAAGCGCATCAGGGCAGCCAGATGAGTCGCAGGCTCATCATCCGCCCCGAGGCCGAAGCCGACCTGCGCGAAGCCTACACCTGGTACGAGCAGCAGAGACCGGGGCTGGGAGAAGAGCTGCTCCGCGCAGTGGACGACTGCCTTGCCGCCGTTCGCCGCTACCCGATGATGCACCCCATCGTCCACAGGGAGGCCCGCCGAGCGCTTTCCCGCCGTTTCCCCTACGGCGTCTTCTATCTCCTTGGCCCCACAACCATCGCAGTCATCGCCGTTCTCCACTCGAGCAGAGACCCCGAACAATGGCGGGCCCGCCTTGATGGCCCAGCAGCCCAGTAGGCGACGTAGCCTTGCAGTGAGCAAGTGAGCCTGTGGAAGTCGCATCCCCCCATGGCGGGGAACTCAGCGGGGTGGAGGCTCCGCGGGAGTGCGCAGCGCCAACTCAATGGGCGGGGCGCTCAACTCCCCCTTCCAGGCATCAACGGGCGGGGCCTGCATGCCGACTGCTACCAGCAACACACCGTCACCTGCGTTCTGATAGGTCAGAGTCACCTGGTACTTGGCGGCGGGCGGGAATCTCCTATCCCCCTTCGTGTGGACGTAGTGCGATGCGACGTAGTGGAGTTGTCCCGGGGGCAACCGGTCGCAGTGGATGGCCTTGCATGGCTCTCCGCTCTTGAGGGGGAAGCTGAATTCCGTCCTATCGTCAAGCTTCACGCCTGCTGTAAGGATGTCCGCCCGGCAGTTCGCGCGGGGGAGGAACACGTCGCCCTTGGAGGAGTTCCTGACCACAAAGAGAAGGGTGAAGCCATCCGGGTCCTCGGGAGGGCTGAGGACGCCCGCCCATGCCTGGATGCCATTGACTTCGCCCGACCACTTCCTGTCCGCCAGGGCCTTCAGGATCCGCTGCACCACGGCCTTCTGGGTCTCCGGAAGGTGACCGTGGGGCCAGACCAACTGGCCGGCCGCATCAATCAGCCAAATCCCGCGGTCGCCTGCGGAGAGCCGCTCATAACCGTAGGCTGTAGACCCGACCGTCTTGAGCGGCTTGCCCTTCAGCGTTTCCTCCACGGATAGAGTCGTCCTTGTCCGGGGCTTGCCCTCCGGCTCCTCGGTCTTCTCCACTCGGGCAACCTGGCCCAGCACGACGCCGCTTGCCATGTCCAGGCGTATCTCGAGTGGCTGCGGGGGCGGCACCGCGGCCGCCTGGCCAAGACCCAGGAGGACGAACAGCCCCAGATACAGCGTGGTCCGAACCAGCTTCCCGGAACAGTATCCGCAGGGACTCACCATGGCTGCTCTCCTTGGTCTGCTGTGGCATTCGTGCCAGCAGCGGCTCTGTCCAGACCATACCTCCGGCGGGTCGGGAATGCAAGCGCGGGGCCATCCCGATCCCAGGGGGGATGGGCGCGAAAATGGCCTTGTATTTTTTGCCCATTTTGGCTATCGTGTGCGGCAACCATTGCCGTGGGCATTCCGTGACAGCACTGGAGCAGAGGAGACTAGGGTGGACTGCAAGGCGTTCGTACTCAAGGAGGCCGAGGGAATCCGCCGCACGGTGGGCGAGGCGACGGCCATCAGCGCGCTGTCGGGCGGGGTGGACAGCTCGGTGGTGACGGTGCTCGGCCACCTGGCCATCGGCAAGCAGATGACGGTCATCTTCATTGACGACGGGCTGATGCGCCAGGACGAGCCGAAGCAGGTGAAGAGCATCTTCGCAAAGCTCGACATCAAGGTGAACGTGCTCGGCGCCCAGGAGCGCTTCTTCGACGCCTTCAAGGGGCTCACCGATCCCGAGGAGAAGCGGAGGGCCTTCCGCGACACCTTCTACAAGGTGTTCGGCGACGCCGTGAAGGCATCGGGCGCACGCTTCCTGCTCCAAGGCACCATCGCGCCCGACATCATCGAGACGAAGAAGGGCGTGAAGACCCAGCACAACGTGCTGGCGCAGATCGGCATTGACCCCACGAGCGGCTACGGCTTCGGCGTGGTCGAGCCGATCAAGACGCTCTACAAGCCCGACGTGCGGCGCGTGGCCAGGTTCCTCGGCCTGCCGCCGGCCATTTCGCAGCGCATGCCCTTCCCCGGCCCCGGCCTGTCGGCGCGGTGCATGGGCGAGGTGACGCCCGAGCGCATCGCCATCGTGCGCAAGGCCTGTCTCATCGTCGAGCAGGAGATGGCGGGCAGCAAGGCATTCCAGGTGTTCGGCGTGCTCCTGGCCGACCGGCCGACGGGCATCACGAAGGACGGCCGCCGCCGCGAGGGCGACGCCGTGGCCATCCGTTGCGTGGACTCCGAGAAGGCCGTGCTGGCCACGCCGACCAAGGTGACGTGGGCCAAGCTCATGCGGATGCGCGACCGCATCCTCAAGGAAATCCCGACCGTGACCAAGGTGCTCTACGACTTGACCCCCAAGCCGCCGAGCACGATCGAGTACATCTAACCGCCGAACCTCCCGCAGGTTCCGTAACCTGCGGGAGGTTAAGAGAGGGTGCTCATGAGTTCAGACAAAGCAGTACTCCTGCTGGCAGACGGCACGGCGTTCGACGGGTTGGTCTTCGCCACGGCCGGCGAAGCCGTGGGCGAACTCGTGCTCTACACGGGCGTCGTCGGCTACCAGGAGGTGGTCACCAACCCCTCCTATCGCGGCGCCCTGGTCAACTTCACCTACCCCATCATCGGCAGCTACGGCGTGAACGACGAGGACAACGAGTCGTCGGCCGTCCACGCCCGCGGCGTCGTCATCCGCGACTACAGCAGCATCGTGTCGAACTTCCGCGCGACCGGCACGTTCGAGGACCTGTTGCGGAAGGCCGGCGTGGTCGGCATCCGCGAGATTGACACTCGCGCCGTGGCCGTGCACCTGCGCGAGCACGGCGAGATGTGCGCGATGATCGCCCCCGCCGACGCCGACCGCAAGGCGCTCGCCGAAAGACTCAAGTCCACGCCCTCACCCTTGGGCACCGATCTGGTGGCACAGGCCTCCGGCCTGTGGGGCACAGGCAAGATGCCTGTGCCACCGGCGGAGGCGAAGCATCGCGTCGCGGTCGTGGACCTGGGTGTCACCCGCAGCTTGCTCGCGCAACTGGCCCAGCTCGGCTGCGCGGTGGATGTTGTGGCCGCGACGGCGCCAGCGGCGGACATTCTGGCGGCCAAGCCCGACGGCGTGGTGCTGGCCGGCGGACCGGGCGACCCGCGGGTCCTCGGCTATGCCGTAGAAACCGTCCGCGCGCTCCTCGGCAAGCTCCCCATTCTGGGCATCGGCCTCGGGCACCAGGTCCTCGCCCTTGCTCTCGGCTGCAAGGTGCGGCGGATGAAGCTCGGCCACCGCGGCGTGAACTACCCCGTGCGCGACCTCCTGGCCAATCACTGCGACATCACCGTGCAGCACCACAGCTTCGTGGTGGACGAGGCGGCCGTGCCCGCCGCCGCCGAGGTCACCCACACGAACGTCAACGACCAGACCATCGAGGGCATCCG
The DNA here is from genome assembly GCA_041320515.1 of Planctomycetota bacterium. Classification (GTDB taxonomy): domain Bacteria; phylum Planctomycetota; class PUPC01; order DSUN01; family DSUN01; genus DSUN01. The sequence continues at coordinate 611,114 of JBGLNR010000001.1, forward strand.
CGCCAAGGCCGCGCCCGCCGCGGGCGTGCAATTCCACCCGACGCCCGACGAGCACGGGCGACCGAGCAAGATTCTCGAGAGTTTCCTCGAAGGCCAGCGATAGCTGAGGGGACCCCACTTGCCCAAGCGAACCGACATCCACAAGATCCTGATGATCGGCTCGGGGCCGATCATCATCGGCCAGGCATGCGAGTTCGACTACTCGGGCTCCCAGGCCTGCAAGGCCCTCAAGGAAGAGGGCTATGAGATCGTGCTGATCAACTCGAATCCCGCGACGATCATGACCGACCCGCGGATGGCCGACCGCACGTACGTGGAGCCGATCACTGCCGAGGTGATCGAGAAGATCATCGCCAAGGAACGCCCCGACGCCGTGCTGCCCACATTGGGCGGGCAGACGGGGCTGAACGTCGCCGTCTTCCTCGCCCGGGCCGGCGTCTACGACCGCTACGGCGTCGAGATGCTGGGCGCCAGCCCCGAGGCGATCAGCCGCGCCGAGGACCGCGACCTGTTCAAGAAGGCCATGCTCGAGATCGGCATCGCCGTGCCCGCCAGCGGCATCGCCACGTCGGTCGAGGAGGGGATGAAGATCGCCGAGCGGATCGGCTTCCCGCTCATCCTGCGCCCAGCCTTCACCCTGGGCGGCTCCGGCGGCTCGACCGTCTACAACATCGAGGAACTCGAGGCCGCCCTCGTCAAGGGCATCACCATCAGCCCCGTCGGACAGGTCCTCGTCGAAAAATCCGTCCTCGGTTGGAAGGAGATCGAGTTCGAGGTGATGCGCGACTGCGCCGACAACGTGATCATGATCACCTCGATGGAGAACGTGGACCCGATGGGGGTTCACACGGGCGACTCGATGGTCGTCGCCCCGTCGCAGACCCTCACGGCGCCCGAGTACGCCCAGTACGTGAACTACTCGAAGCGGATCATCCGCAAGATCGGCATCACGGGCGGCGGGGCCAACATCCAGTTCGCAGGCAACCCGGCCAACGGCGAGATCGTGATCATCGAGGTGAACCCGCGCCTGTCGCGCTCGTCGGCCCTGGCCAGCAAGGCCACAGGCTTCCCCATCGCGCGCGTCGCCACCAAGCTGGCCGTCGGCCTCACGCTCGACGAGGTGATGAACGATGTGACGGGGTGCAGCCGCGCCTTCTTCGAGCCGACGGTGGACTACTGTGTCTTCAAGATCGCCCGCTTCACGTTCAAGAAGTTCCCACAGGCCGACCCGACGATCAACACCTCGATGAAGTCGGTCGGCGAGGCCATGTCCATCGGCCGCAACTTCAAGGAGGCGTTCCAGAAGGGCATTCGCAGCCTCGAGATCGGCCGCTACGGCCTCGGCTTCGACGGCCGCGACCACCTCGTCGAGCCGCCCAAGGACGACCAGGAGCTGGCCCACAGGCTCATCGTGCCCAACGACAAACGCCACTTCTACGTCCAGCTCGCCCTCCAGCGCGGCTGGAGCGTCGAACGCATCGCCGCCCTCACCAAAATTGACCGCTGGTTCCTCGAGAACATCCGCGAGATCGGCGAGACGGCTGCCAAGGTGGCCGCCTTCCAGGGCCGCGAGGGCCTCGAGCAGATGCCCGTCGAGCTGCTGTGGGAGGCCAAGCGGAGCGGCTTCTCCGACGTCCAGCTCGCCCACCTGACCGGCACCGAGGAGATGCTCGTCGCCGCGGTCCGCAAGGCCCGCGGCGTCCGACCCGCCTACAAGCTGGTGGATACCTGCGCCGGTGAGTTCCGCGCCGCCCGCCCCTACTACTACTCGACCTACGAGAAGGACGACGAGAATCGCGTCTCCGACCGCAAGAAGACCCTCATCCTCGGCGGCGGGCCCAACCGCATCGGCCAGGGCATCGAGTTCGACTACTGCTGCTGCCACGCCTCCTACGCCGTCAAGGAACTCGGCTACGAGGCCATCATGGTCAACTCCAACCCCGAGACGGTCTCGACCGACTACGACACGAGCGACAAGCTGTACTTCGAGCCGCTGACGCGCGAGGACATCCTGGCCATCGTGGAGGCGGAGAAGCCCCTCGGCGTGATCGTCCAGCTCGGCGGCCAGACCCCCCTCAACCTCGCCGTGCCCCTCGAGCAGGCGGGGGTGCGCATTCTCGGCACCTCGCCCGACTCGATCGACATGGCCGAGGACCGCAAGCGCTTCGCCGCGCTCCTCTCCAAGCTCGGCCTCAACCAGGCCCCCAATGGCACCGCCCTGTCGTTCGAAGAGGCCCAGGCCATCGCCAACGAGCTGGGCTACCCCGTCCTCGTCCGCCCCTCCTTCGTCCTCGGCGGCCGCGCCATGCAAATCGTCCACGACGACGAGGAACTCAAGCACTACATGGCCGAGGCCAAGATCGCCTCCGAAGCCCTCACCGAGCGGCCCATCCTCGTGGACAAGTTCCTCGAGAACGCCCTGGAGATAGACGTTGACGCCGTGGCCGACGGTACGCGCTGCGTCATCGGCGGCATCCTCGAACACATCGAGGAGGCGGGCGTCCACAGCGGCGACGCGGCCATGGTCCTCCCCCCCACCACGCTCACCGACCCCCAGATCGAGGAGCTGAAGCGCCAGACCCGTCTCATGGCCCTCGAACTGGGCGTCAAGGGCCTCATGAACGTCCAGTTCGCCATCCGCGAGGACACCATCTACGTCCTTGAGGTCAACCCCCGGGCCAGCCGCACCGTGCCCATCGTCTCCAAGGCCACCGGCGTGCCCCTGGCCAACATCGCCACCAAGGTCATGCTCGGCCACTCCCTCGAAGAACTCGGCTTCACCAAAGAGGTCGAAGTCGAACACGTCGCCGTCAAGCAGTCCGTCTTCCCCTTCGTCCGCTTCCCCGGGGTGGACGCGGTGCTCGGCCCCGAGATGAAGTCAACGGGCGAGGTGATGGGCCTCGACACGAGCTTCGGCCTCGCCTACGCCAAGAGCCACCAGGGCGCGGGCAACAACCTGCCCCTCAGCGGCACCGTCTTCATCTCGGTCCGCAACGCCGACAAGCGCGACATCATCTTCATCGCCAAGCGCCTCGAAGACCTCGGCTTCGACATCGTCGCCACCGAGGGCACGGCCAACGCCTTGGCCCGCAACGGCGTCAAGGTCCAGAAGCTCCAGCGCATCTCCGTCGGCCGCCCCAACGTCGTGGACCTGATCAAGAACAAGCAGATCAAGCTCGTCATCAACACCGTGAGCGGCAAGACCCCCCGGAAGGACGAGGTGACGATCCGCAGCGCGGCCATCGCCAACGGCATCCCGCTGATCACCACGGCCAGCGCGGCCGCGGCCGTCGTCCAGGGCATCGAGGCCCTGCGCAAGAGCGGCATCAGCGTCAAGAGCCTTCAGGAATACGGCGCCCGCTACACCCCGCCCACTGCCCTCGTCCCCAAGCTGTAGCGCCTGGGCAAGACCGGTTCCGGCGCCCCAGTTTGGCGATTCTCGGCCATCCGGCTCAGAGTCGCGCGGGATTCTCCCTTTCCGGCGCACCCGTTTGCCCATTCTCCCCCTTCCGGCTCAGAGTCATAGGGGGTTCTTCGTTTCTCGACTCGCGGATCGGCGATTCTCCCCATTCCGGCTCAGTCTCATACAGACTCTGCACATTCGGACGCTTTTCCGCGCGGCGGTGCCAGGCCGCAACTTACCCGTGCTCCACCAAAGCCCCGCCCCGCAGCCCCTACAGGCTGTGGCTGCCCGCGGACGCACCACAACCCGCTGAGTTTTCCCAGTCTTCCCAGTCTTCCCGGTTCTCGGTGAGGCCCCCTGCCCCCAGCAGGTTGTGGATGCCTCCAGGGCGAACCACAAATTGTTGACTCGGCAGACTCGGCAGAGTCGGCAGGTTCGTGCGCCCCCTGGGGTCAGGTCTTCAGTATCAGAACTCAGATCACGAATTGCGTGGAACGCCTGGAAAGTGCGATTCCGCAAGTCTATGCTGCATAAGAGCTTACGTTACCACTAACACCAGAAAAGGGGGCGGTCGTAGTTGCCAATCCCTCGCCCCACCGACGCGAGGTCGGTGGGGGCGGGGAAGTCCGGCGGGCCCGGGGTGGTTGCCCGCGTCCCCGGCTATCTGGTCCCCGCTGCCCTCTTCCTCCTGGCCTCAGCGAGTGGAGTGCCTGCCGCCTCGCGCGACCTTTCGTTGAGAAGGGACATGAAGCGCTCGCTCTGGCCCAGAGCGGCGGCCTCGCGGTCGAAGTCATCAGCCGGCGGGAGAGTTCGTAGTGCGAGCTTCAGCCCGTATTGGGAGCCCAGGATACGGCCTGAAGGCCGCACTACGAACTTACGCTTCATGGCTTTGCGCTCCTCACCGCGGGCGCGGGGCGGTCTGGATCATGGAGACGAGCTGCTGCTTGATGTGCACGGCGACATCCAGGATGTCGCCGCCGGCGAAGCTCTGGAGCTTTTCCGAGGCCGCGTGGGGGTCGGTGGCGCCTTCCTTGACGATGGTGAGGACTTTCTCGAAGTACGCCTTGTCGGCGCTGCCGTCCGGCAGGTTGTCCACGATCTTGGTCTCCAGCTCCTTCTTGGTCGAGCGGAAGGCCTCCGCCTGCCCCTCGCGGGTGCCCTTGGAGAGGGCGTGGCGGACCTTGTTGACGTTCACCTGGCCCGTGTGGTGGGCCAGTTGGGGGTTGAGCTGCGACATCGGGTCAATGCCCTGGGCGCGCAGGTCGTTGAGCTTCAGCACCACTTTGTCCAGGTATGCCTCTTCGTCCACGCTCGTGGTGCCGCGCCAGTCGGCTGCCTTCGCGGCGCGGCCGCCCGCCTTCTCGCTGAACGCCTTGCCGAGGCACTTGTTGAGGTCCTTCTGGAACTCCTGGATGTTCATCTCCGTGCCGCCCTTCTTGGGCGTCCAGCCTTCCTCCTTGACGCCGATGTCCTTGTCGAAGCCCACCTTCTTCTTGTTGGCGGAGTGGCGGAACTGCATGAGTTCGAAGTCGTTCCAGCCCATCTCCTTCATCAACTGCTTGGTGCGCGACACAACGGGCTTCTCGAGGAAGACCTCCAGGTTCTTGCTGTAGGACTGCTTGGCGGCCCCTGTGACTTTCGGCGACTGGAAGGCCATCTTGGCGGGGTAGCTGGTCTCAACCTGTGACATGGCCTCGACGAGGGCGCGGCCCTCGCGGGTCTTGGCCAGGGCCTCGGAGTTGGCGGCCAGGTACTTCTCCATCGTCTGGTTCGGCGGCTTCTTCTGGGAGGCCATTTCGATGAAGGCGTTGTTGGCCTGCTGGTAGTTGCGGACCAGGTTCTCGCCGTGCTGCTGGTCCTGCTTGAAGTTGGCGTCCTTGACGAACTCGCTCCAGGCCTTGACCTTGCCCGGCCCCGTGGAGGGCGCGACGGCCCGGTTCAGACGCGCCTGCGTCAGCCTGTTGGCGGACAGCTCGCAGCCCTTGCGCATCATGAGTTGAAGCATGGCATGCTTGGCCGCGCCCGTGAGGCTGCCGCCCGGCTCCGAGCGGTAGCCGTCCATCGCCGAGATCGCGACGTCCACGGCGGCGTATTTGAAGCGCAGCCCGGTCGTGATGGCGCCCTTCATGCCGCCCTCGACGTAGCCGGTCCCGCAGCCGTAGCCGAAGGAGATCAGGCCGGGGGCATGGACCCACGCGGGATAGTTCAGCACCGCACCCGCCGTGGCGTAGGGGGCGACGACCATCATGGCCATGTCGCACCCGAACTTGATCTCCTCCAGCGTCGTGATCGTGTCCATCGCCTCGGCCTCGCGCTGGAACGTCTGGCCCTGCACCTTGGCGAGCATGGCGCTGGTCATCTGCTTCAGCTTCTTGGTGTCGCGCCCCATGATCGCCTTGGCGTCGAGCTTCTCGCTGGCCCACTCGCGGTAGGTCTTCGCATCCGCGTCGTCGAGCATAGCGATGAGGTTGTGGAGGTTGCTCACGCCGCGGTCGAAGGACTTCTGGAGCTGGGCCACGCGCCGGGCGTTGTCGGCGATGATCTTCGCCTTCACCACGTCCCGGTGGCAGTCCTCGATGACTTGCTGGAACTGCACCTCCTCGGCTATCGAGCGGCGGTGGACGAGCGTGCCTGTCTCGAGCGAGGCGATCATGTCCTCGGCCCGGCTGATCTCAGTCAGGTTGTCAATGATGCGGTTCCGCAGCTCCTTGGCCCTCGTCTCATCCCGCTCGGTCCCCAACTGGGCTCGAATGCGCTCGATGGTCTCCCGCATGAACTTGATGTCCTTGCGGAGCTGGTCGGTGCGGGCGGACTTCGGGTCGTCGGGGATCGTTGCCACTGGCTCCGCGTCCTCGTCCTTGAGGGCGATGGGCTGCTTCTGCCCGCTGGGGTCGAAGGCGTAGATGTAGCAGGTGTAGCCGTGCAGGTACGTCCCCCTTGCGAACACCACGACGGCCGCGATGGGGAAGTCTGCCCCGACGACTTTCATTGCGTGCCCCGTGTGCGTCTCCCGGATGGGGAGTGCCTTCTTCTCCTCGGCGGTATCCACGATTACCGTCTCATCTGGCCGGCCCCTCATCGGCTCGTAGTCCCCGACGAGTTCGGAGCAGGGGCGCATCGCCCCCCGGCTCTCGATCACGGCCAGGCCGAGATCCGCGAATTTACACTTGCCCATCTTTTCCACAATAGCCAGTTCGTCGGGTCGGTAGAAGTAGATGCGGTACCTCATCGGGTGCCACACGGCCAGCCAGTCCCCGTCCGGCTCGGTGATCTCGATGGCGGACTTCACCTGCACGCGGTTGAGGGTCGCCGGGTCGAGGCGGCCGGGCGGCGGGGTCCACGAGCACTTGAGGACGCAGGAGGCGGTCACTTTCTCGGGGTTCTTCTCGTCGTCGTGCTTCTCGAAGCGCTCGGTCATGACGGTGCCGCCCGCGCGCACGCTTGCGTGCGGTTCGACGAAGGTGCGGGAGCCAACCATCACGTAGCTGCCCTGGTTCGCGGCGACGGGCACGACGGAGACGTAGGCCGCGGCCTCGCCGACAACGCGGTTGGTCTCCGTGTCGCGCACGCTGAGCTTCACCTGGTACTTGCCGAGGTTGGGGTACTTGTGGGCAACGGTGTCGGTCGCGGTCCTCGCCTCACCGGCCCGGTCGCCGTAGCTCCACTCGTAGCTGGGCTTCTTCGGCGCGTCCTTCACGACGGGCATGAAGCGGCACACCCCGCCCGGCAGCACCTCCTGCCTGAGGGGCAGGATGCGCACGGTGGTGGCCCGCTTGAGGTAGGCAGCGAACACCTTCTGGCGCTTGTGGCGCGCGGCATAGGGGTTGGGCGGATCGCCCAGCTCCTCGATCTCCCTGCCGAGTTCCTCGAGGCGCTTGCGGAGCGAGGCCGCGGTGTCGCGGTGCGCCGCTGCCTCGGCCAGGGCGTCGGCCATCGAATCGAGGTCCTCGTAGCCCGCGGCCACGCCCGCCTCCTCCCCCGCCTCATCAAACTTGCCGAGGACGATCACCAGGGCGCCGCGGAGCTTCAGGAACTCCAGGAGGAGCGGATTCAGCTTGTTGAAGTACTCCACGGCCTCGACCGAGGGGAACTCCAGGATGGGCGCCCACTTGGCGTAGAGGCGCTGCACGTCCTCTTCCTCCATCTCCCCGTGGACGAGGCGCATGCAGGCAATCGCGGTGGTGACGCCGCGGTGGAACGCGCTGTAGTCGAGCTTCGTGACGTCGAACTGCGTGGCCAGGGCGGCCATCTGGGCCTCGTTCACGTTGTCCGGCAGCGGGGTGTCGCCCTTGCGCCACGGGGTGTCGGCCACGTTCCACGTCGCCACGTTGTTCGGGTCGCTGGGGAGGAACTCGACGGGCTTCGGCGGCTTGCGCGGCGGCGGGGGCGGCTCCGGTGGCTCGGGGCGGACGGGAGGCTGCACGGTGCGAGGCGGCGGCTCCGGCTCGACTGGCTCAACTGGGGCCGGGCGCGGTGTGACGGGTCTGGCCGGCGGCGGGCTCACCACGGCCGGCACCTCCTTGACGGGAGGCGGCGCGACGGCCACGCGGCCCTCCTTCGCCAGCTTCTCAGTGAGGCCCTGCGCGCGGGCCAGCGCCGCGGCGTTTGTGGGATCGAGTTCCAGCGCGCGCTGGAGGTCCTGCCAGGCGCCCGGCAGGTCGCCGGCCTGCTCGCGCACGAGGCTGCGCGCGTACCAGGCGCGGTGGTACTTCGGGTCGAGCCCGATGGCGCGGCTGGCGTCCGCCATGGCCCCTGCCAGGTTCCCCGTCATCCGCTTGATGTCGGCCCGAAGCACGTGGTTCGCCGGCGCCCCGGGGTCCAGCTCCAGAAGCGTGTTGGCATCCGCCAGGGCGCCTTCGCGCTCCCCGTTCAGGATGCGCAGGTATGCCCTGTTGTAGTAGGTCTGGTGGAACGTCGGGGCGACCGCGATGGCCCGGTCATAGTCCACCATCGCCTTCGCCAGGTCCTTCATCCTCAGGTAGGTGACGCCGCGGCTGTTGAGGGCAGAGGGGCTCTGGGGGTCCAGCCGGAGGGCACGATTGAGGTCCGCCAACGCCCCCGCGTAGTCGGGGGGCGTCAGGCTGCGCTTGCACTGCCCCCGGCGAACGCAGGTCTCCACGTCCCCGGAGTCGAGCCGGAGCGCGGCGTCGAAGAACGCGATGGCCCCCTTGAAGTCGCCCTTCTCCTGGAGCCGCTGCCCCGAGAGGAAGTGGGCGGCTGCCTGCTCCCGCGCCGACGGTGCGCCGCCCAGCGCCCCGGCGGCACACGCACACACGCAGCACGACGCGAACGCGACACAGCTTACGCGACGCTTGGCCATCTCGACCTCCTGACCGGCTGGGTGACGGGTCACCCGCCCTCATCCCGTCCTCTTCTGGGCACGCGGGACCGCGCCGCGGGTCAGCGGGGGGCGGTCTTGATCATGTGGATGAGCTGCTGCTTCACCTGCAAGGCCAAATCGTGGATGTCGCCGCCGGTGAAGCTCTGGAGCTTTTGCATGGCCGCGTGCGGGTCGGTGGCGCCTTCCTCGACGATGGCAAGGGCTTTCTCGAAGTACGCCTTCTCGGGGCTGCCGTCGGGCAGGTCATCAATGATCTTGGTCTCAATCTCCTTCTTGGTCGAGCGGAAGGCTTCCGCCTGGCCCTCGCGGGTGCCCTTGGCCAAGGCGTTCCGGACCTTGTTGACGTTCACCTGGCCCGTGTGGTCTGCCAGCCCGGGTTCGAGTTCCGACATCGGGTTCACGCCCTTCGCGCGCAGCTCGTTGAGCTTCAGCACCGTCTTGTCGAGGTACGCCTCTTCGTCCGCGAGCGTGGTGCCGCGCCAGTCGGCCGCCTTCGCCGTGCGGTTGCCGGCCTTCTCGCGGAACGCCTGGCCGAGGCACTTGTTGAGGTCCTTCTGGAAGTCCGCGGTCTCCATGATGGTGCCGTCTTTTCTGGGCAACCAGCCCTCCCCTTCCCCTGCCACGCCCAGGTCCTTGTCGAAGCCCACCTTCTTCTGGTTGGCGGAGTGGCGGAACTGCTTGAGTTCGAACTCGTTCCAGCCCATCTTCGCCATCAACTCCTTGGTGCGCGCGATGACAGGCTTCTCGAGGAATGTCCCCAGGTTCTTGTTGTAGGAGTGCTTGACGGCTCCGGGGACGGACTGGGACTGGAAGCCCATCTTGGCCGTGTAGCTGGTCTCGACCTGTGCCATGGCGTCGGTGAGGGCGCGGCCCTCGGGGGTCTTGGCCAGGGCCTCGGCGTTGGCGGCGGTGTACTGGTCCATCGTCTGGCCCACCGGCTTTTTCTGCGAGGCCATCTCGATGAAGGCATTGTTGGCCTGCTGGTAGTTGCGGATGAGGTTCTCGCCGTGCTGCTGGTCCTGTTTGAAATTGGCGTCCTTCACGAACTCGTTCCAGGCCTTGATCTTGCCCGGCCTCGCCGCGGCCGCGGAGGCGGCCGCCAGCCGCCCCTGGACGATGCGTTTCGCGGACAGCTCGCAGCTCTTGCGGAGCAGGAGCGTGAGGGCCGCGTGCTTGGCCGCGCCGGTGAAGCCGCCGCCCTCCTCCTGTTGGAACCCGTCCATCGCGGCCAGCGCCACGTCCACGGCGGCGAACTTGAAGCGCAGCCCAGTGAGCACGGCGCCCTTCACGCCGCCCTCGACGTAGCCCGTCCCAACGCCATAGACGGTGGCGGTGACGGTGGGGCCATAGAGTTGGTAGGCCGTTGGCGCTTGGGCCAGGACGCCCTGCGCGGCTGCGAACGGGGCAACGGCCATGAGGGCGAGGCCGCACCCGAAGTTGACCTCCTCCAAGGTGTTGATCGTCCCCATGGCCTCGGCCTCTGCGCGGAAGGACTGTCCCTGCACCTTGCCGAGAATGGCGTTAGTCATCCGTTGCAGCTTCTTGGGGTCGCGCTCCATGATGGCCTTGGCGTCGAGCTTCTGGCCGGCCCACTCGCGGTAGGTCTTCGCGTCCTCCGGGTCGAGCAGGGCGATGAGGTTGTGCAGGTTGCCGACGCCGCGGTCGAAGGACTTCTGGAGCTGGGCCACGCGCCGGGCGTTGTCGGCGATTACCTTCGCGCGCAGCACGTCCTCGTGGCAGTCCTGGATGACCTGCTGGAACTGCACGTCCTCGGCCACCGAGCGGCGGTGCACGATGGTGCCGGTCTCGATCGAGGCGATCGTGTCCTCGGCCCGGCTGATCTCGGTCAGGGCGTCAATGACCCGGTTGTTCAGCTCCTTGGCCCGCGTCGGGTCCTGCTCCGCCTTCGCCTCGGTCTGCCAGCGCTCCAGGCTGCCCTGGATGAACTCGATGTTCTTGCGAAGCGCCTCGATGTCGGCGGTCCGCGGGTCGTCGGGGGCACCAAGGGCGATGGGCTCCTTCTGCCCGCTCGGGTCGAAGACGTAGACGTAGGAGGCATGGCCATGTACGTACTCGCTCCCCACAAACACCTGCACGAGGGCGATCGGGAACTGGGCTGGCGCAGCCGACGTGTGCATCCATGTGAGTGTCTGCACCACGGGGAGGCCCCTCTCTTGTGCGCTCCTCGGGGGCCAGCAGCGGAAGGTGGTCTTTTCCAGCTCCGGGTCGTCTCCCTTCATGCGCCACTTATTGTCGCCCTCCGCCCGACGCCATGCTGACGACGCGCCATCAATGTCGAACTCCCTCTCACCCTTTGCGAACTTCTCCACCAGGGCAGCCTTGTCCTGCTCGAAGAAGTACACAGAGCAGTGCATCGGGGCCCACGAAAACACATACCCACGCTTGGGCGCCTCCCCTCCCGATTCGATGACCTGGATGCTGGTCTTCACGTGCAGTGTTTTGCTGGCCTGGGGGTCGAAGCGCCCGGGCGGGCCGAGCCAGGAGAACTTAGCGACGGCGTAGCTGCTGCGCTTGTCAGGAGGATCTTTCTCGGACCGAACCTCGAGGCGCTGGGTCACAAAGTTGGCTCCAACGTCGATGCGTACGTCAGGAAAGTCGCCGGAGCCACGGTTGTGGAATGGGTTCGACGAGACCAACACGTAGCTGCCGGTGCTCGTGGGTTTGGGGACCGTGGCCACCGGCACCGTGGGCACCGGCGCCGTGGCCACCGGCACCACGGAGACGGCGGCCGCGGCCGCGGCCTCGCCGACGACGCGGCCGGTCGCCGTGTCCCGCACGGTGAGCTTCACCTGGTACTTGCCGGGCTTGGGATAGGTGTGGGCGACGGTGTTCGGCGCGGTCTTCGCCGCCGTGCCCTGGTCGCCGAAGCTCCACTCGAAGCTGGCCTTCGGCGGCGCGCCCTTCACGACGGGCTGGAACTTGCACGCGGCGCCCGGGAGCACCTGCTGGTTGGGGGGCAGGATGCGGACGGCGGTGGCCCGCTTGAGGTAGGCTTCGAAGACCTTTCGGCGCCGGTGCCGCGCGGCGTAGGGGTTGGGCGGGTCGCCCAGGGCCTCGATGTCCTTGCCAATCCTCTCGAGCCGCTCGCGGAGGGAGACGGCGGTGTCCTTGTGCGCCGCGGCCTCGGCCAGGGCGTCGGACATCGCATCCAGGTTCTCGTAGCCGGCGGCGAGGCCCGCCTCCTGCCAGGCGCGGTCGAACTCGCCAAGGACGATCATCAGGGCGCCCCGCGCCTTGAGGAACTCCAGCAGGAGCGGGTTGAGCTTGTTGAAGTAGTCCACGCCCTCGGGCGAGGGGAACTCCTGGATCGGCGCCCACTTGGCGTGGAAGCGCTGCACGTCCTCCTCTTCCATGTCGCCGTGGACGAGTCGCATGCAGGCTATCGCGGTGGAGACGGCGCGGTAGTACTCATTGTAGTCGAGCTTCGTGACGTCGAACTGCTCGGCGAGGGTCTTCAACTGGGCGTCGGACAGATCGTCGGGCAGCGGCTTGTCGCCCTTGCGCCACGGGGTGTCGGGCAGGTTCCAGGTCGCCACGTTGTTCGGGTCGCTGGGCAGGAACTTAACGGGCTTGGGCGGCGTCCGCGGCGGCGGGGGCGGCAGCGGGGATGTGGGGCCGTCTGGGGGCACCACCACGGGGGTGGTGGGCTCGATGGGCATCGGGCGCGGCGTGTCGGGCGTGACGGGTGGGGGCGCCACGACCACGGCCGGCGGCTCTTCCTTGGCCGGCGGCGGCGCGACGGCCACGCCCTCCCTCTTGAGCCTCGCGGCCAACTGGCGCCCGCGGGCCAGCGCCCTGTCGTCGGTGGGGGCAAGCTCCAGCGCGCGCTGGAGGTCCTGCCACGCGCCTGCCAGGTCGCCCGTGGCCTCGCGCACGAGGCTGCGGTTCTGGTAGGGCGTGGCGTACGAGGGAGCGATCTCGATGGCGCGGTTGCAGTCCGCCATCGCCCTGGCTAAGTCACCCATCGCCATGTAGGTGGTCGCGCGGCTATTGCACACCCGGGCGTCATTGGGGTTGAGCTTGAGCGCCGTGGTGAAGTCGGCGAGGGCGCCCGCGTTATCGGGCGGCGCCAGTCTGCCCTTGCACTGCCCGCGTTGCACGTAGCCATCCACGTTGCCAGGGTCGAGCCGTATCGCGGCGTCGAAGAACGCGATGGCCCCCCTGTAGTCCCCCTTCCCCTTCAGTTGGCACCCTGAAGCGACGTGGGCGGCTGCCTGCTCGCGCGCGGCGGGGTCGGCCGGCGGCGCCGCGGGCGGCGGCCCCTGTTTGGCCGGCGGCGCGACGGCCACGCCCTCCTTCTTGAGCCTCACGGCCAGCTCGCGCGCGTACGTCAGCGTCCTTTCGTTCGTGGGGTCCAACTCCAGCGCGCGCTGGAGGTCCTGCCACGCCCCCGCCAGATCGCCGGCGCGCTCGCGCAGGAGGGCGCGGTTGTGGTAGGGCGTGACGTACGTGGGAGCGATCTCGATGGCCCGGTTGCAGTCCGCGATCGCCTTCGCGGAGTCCCCCACCGCCATGTAAGCGGTCGCGCGGCTGTTGTATGCCCAGGCGGACTTGGGGTCGAGCTGGACCGCCGTGGTGAAGTCGGCCACGGCGCCCGCGTGATCGGGCGGCGTCTGCCTGCCCTTGCACTGGCCACGATGGACATAGGCATTCACGTTGCCTGGGTCGAGCTGGATCGCGGCGGTGAAGTACGCAATGGCCCCCTTGAGGTCCCCCTTTCCTTGCAGTTGCTGCCCAGCAGCGACGTGGGCGGCTGCCTGCTCCCGCGCCGAGAGTTCGCCCCCCAGCGCGCCCGAAGCCCGGACGACCGCCCACACGCACCACGCCACGGCAGCGCCGCGGAACGCGGAGGACTTGCTTGCCATGTCACCTCTTCTCCCCTCCCAGACGCACACACCCACGACCCACAAGCAGAAGCAGACCGCCCTCCGCGATCCTAACACTTTCCTGTGCCGGTTGCCATCGGAAATGCACGGGAGCCAGGCGGGCGGTCACAGCAGGTTCCAGATCAGCTCCGCCAGTTTTTCGGGGTCGTGGCGCAGGAGGTCCTGCTTTTCCCACAGGATGCGCTTGTGGTCGAGGTTCTCGACGAGGTCGTCGAGGATGATCTGGACGCGGTGGGCGCCGAGCTGGTCGTCTATGCGGACGAGTTCGGCCGCCTCGCCGTGGTAGCGCGCGAGGATGGCCATCCTCGGCCTGCCCCCCACCATCTCCATCACCGACAAGAGCGGCGTGGCCGGCATCGCCGCCTGGCTCGGCCTCGAACTCCGCGAGCAAGGCGTCCAGATCGCCAAGGACCACCCTGGCGTCATCGCCATCAAGGACTCCGTAGACGCCCAATTCGCCTCCGGCCGCCTCACCGCCATGTCCCGCGAAGAACTCCTCCTCCTCGCCCGCAAACACTTGCCCGAACACTTCGGCCAGTGAGCGCGCGCAGTCAAAGAGGGCAGAGGGCAGACGGCAGAGGGCAGAGGGGGAGGTCGAAGGAAAGAGCCGGCCCGCGGAACACGCGAGATGCCGCGAAACGGAAGCGGCGGTAGGGCGTGCAAACCTGCACGCGGAACGCGAGACCCGAAACGCGAAACCGATTCCTCACGCCGAGGCAGCGGAGCCAGCAGAGAAGTCGGGTTCAACCGCGGATTACGCGGATGGCCGCGGACAGGAACCACGCCGGCACTGCCGAGGTATGGGTCGTCGACCCCGCCTGGCGCACCGTCAGCATCTATCGCTCTGCGAACGACATGCACACCCTCACCGAAGGGGATGAACTCGTCCCTCCCCTACCTCAGAGCTTGTGTGACGCGGTACAGCGCAATGCTATCTCCTTCCCTCTCCGTGGCCAAGTACTCCAGCACGCCGTCGGAGCGGAACACAGGACCGCAGGCGACCTCATGGAAGTTTGGCCCTGGCTGGTGATCGAGGACCACAAGCTGCCTAGTCACCTTCCTTGCCCCATATGCGACATGGCGCCCGTCGGCACTTAGCGTGAGGGTGCCTTCGCCGATCGCGTCATGCGGCGGCCCTGGCCGACCATCCACAACGACAAGTTGTTTGTTGCCCTTCCCGGCAGAATACGTCAGGTGTTGGCTGTCGAGACTGAACATTGGCCCGGCCTTGGCGATTGCCTCGAACTCCGGCCCGGATTGGCCATCCACAACCACGAACTGCTTGTGGCCTGCAATTGCCCCGTACGCTACGCGGTGCCCGTCTGGGCTGAAAACGAAGGTACCTACTCCGTCGTATTCGGGGCCTGCCTGGCCATCCACGACCACGAGCTGCTTCCCTCCACGCAAGGCCACATATGCCACGCGCCCGATCGCGCTGAACGCAGGGAAGCCTTTCGCGATCTCGTCATACTCCGGCCCTGGCTGGCCGTTGACCACCACAAGCGCCCTGTCGCCTTTCCTGGCCGCGTATGCCACATGGCGGCCATCGGCACTCAGCACAGGGGAACCCGTCGCAATCCCATCCCAACCTGGTCCGGGTTGGCCATCCACCACGACATGCCACTCCTCTCCCTTCTTGGCTGCGTACGCCACGTGGCGACCGTCAGCACTAACGGTAACCCCAGCAACAACGTCGCAAGGCGACTCGGGACGGCCATCTACCACAACGACCGCCTCCCCACCATGGCTGGCTGTGTACACTATGCGGTGGCCATCCGCACTGAAAACTGGCTCGCCTTTGCGAATGCCGTCGTATTCCGCCCCTTCCCTGCCATCAACGACCACAAGCCACTTCGCGCCCCTCCTGACTACATATGCCACACGCTTGCCATGCGCACTGAGCACAGGGGACCCTTGAGCCATCCCATCGTACACCGGCCCTGGCTTGCCATCAGCAACCACGAGCCACTCCCCACCCTTGCTTGCCGCATACGCCACGCAGCCGCCGTCGCTACTGAAGACGGGACTGCCTTGCCCAATGGCGTCGTACTTGGGCCCGGGCTCACCATCCACGACCACAAGGCGGGCCATCCCTAAGGTGGCCAAGTTCTCCCTAAAGGCAACGTATGCCACATGCCGACCATCTGGAGAGAAAACGGGGCCGCCTACGCCAATGTTGTCGTACTCAGGCCCGGGCCGGCCATCCACAACGACGAGGACCTTCTCACCCCTCCTCGCCACATATGCCACGCGTCGGCCGTCGGGAGAGAGAACGAGGTCGCCCTCGGGAATCCCGTCATACTCCGGGCCTGGCCGGCCATCGAGAACAACGAGTCGCTTCTCGCCGCGCTGCACCACCGCAGCGATCCGGCAACCATTTGAGGTCGCCGACCTGACGACCCGAATAGGCTCCGCAGGAAGCAAGCCCAGCCGCTGTTTCCGGATGGGCGCGCAGGAGACACCCACCCCAGCCACTGCCGCGCCATCGGGTGTGCCATCCGGCCGGCTGTTCTTGCCCTCGTCTGTTGCCGGTGATCTGCATGTTCGGGCAAGAATGGCCACCGTGGCCAGGGCCAGGCAGAACGCCCCAATGATAGGAACCAACAGCCTGCGGTCACCTGGGTGTAACACTACTCTGTTCTTCCTCATCGCAAGACGATCCGGCCGCATGCCAAGCGCCGCAGCGTTCAGAAACCGACAGGAACAGCCGCTGTCCTCTTCCGCACATTATGCCACGCGCCCGCGGCGGCGTCAACCGCGACCAGGGGTCTGGATATGGGGTCTGGTCTACATTCTACCCTCTGCGGGATCCGCCTGTCTTTGCGGCTGTGGCGGCGGCGGGGTCTGATCTGCACTCTACACTTTGCGGCATTTGCTTGTGGTTCTCGTCGGCATTCCCTTACCCCCATTCCCCTGTCGCGTTCGGCGGACGGGAGAGGAGGGACGGGGGAATGGCAGATGAGGGAAGCAGGTGTTCGGTGATCGGTGTTCGGTGTTGGGGGTACGGACTCACATCTCGTCCCGATGCTCCGCGTCGGGACGGGGCGTCTTGGACGCTCCCGCGTCCTGCCTGCCTACGTCGGCGTGCAGGGATGGCAGCGGTCGCTGGAGCGTCCAGGGCGGCGCGTCCCCACGCGGGAGCGTAGGGACGAGAGGTGTTTCGGGTTTCGCGTGGTTTCGCATGTTCCGCGGGCGGTTCCGCGTGCAGGTTTGCACGCCCTACCGGCTGCGTGAGGAAGAGGGTTCCGCGTTGTTTCGCGTGTTCCGCGGGCGGTTCGGCGTGCAGGTTTGCACGCCCTACCGGTTCCGCCATCCGTGCCCATCCGTGGCATCCGTGGTCAGGCCCATCTTCTCTGCTGCCTCTCTCTGGCCCTCTCTGCGTGCTCTGCGTGAGGAATCCCGTTCCGGGTTCCGCGTGGTTCGCGGGCATGAGATCGGGCGCGCAGGCGAAGGGAGACGCTATAAGGAAGCCAGGAAGGCAGGTAAGGAGTGGGCGAGATGAGAATGCCAGAGCAGTGAAGGCCCCTTGAGGTGGACGCGCCGAGGGGCTCCTCGGCTGGGCAAGGGGGCAGCCCGTTCCATCCTTCGTCCTTTCCTGGCTTCCTGAGTTCCTTATAGCCCTTTCTTTCCCCGCGGCTCCTCGCCGGGGTCGGGGCGCGGGGGGATGTTGGGGCCGTGGATGTGGGGGGAGAGGCGGCTGAGGACGTGGGCGTAGGCCAGGAGGTCGGGGGGGAAGAGGCTGCGGGCGTTGAGTTGGTGCAGGAGGAAGAGGTAGAAGAGGAGGAGTGTGTCCGGGCCGGAGTCGTACCAGCCGAGACAGGCGTCCTCGAGGTGGCTGGTGGGCGCCCAGCCGCCGCTGCGCTCGACGGGGAGAAAGTGGTAGACGAGGGCCTTGTCGAGGACGCAGATGCAGTCAATCCAGGCGTCGGGGACCTTGCCGCGGTGGAGTTCGGCGAGCCTCGGGACGAGGGCGGTGGAGATGTTTGGGGCGTTGAGGGCGAAGACGGCGGCGAAGGGGGCGGGGTTCTCCTTGGGGCCGTGGTAGAGGGCGTGGCCGTCGTGCTGGGCGACGATGGCGTGGCGGAGGAGTTTCTTGGCGGAGGTGGCGTTGACGACGGACTCCTCGAGTTCGTGGGAGTCGAGGAAGGGGGTGAAGGCGATGGCGGCGTAGACGGCTTCGGCAGGGAAGATGCGGGAGGCCGCGGAGTCTTGGAGGAGCGGGGCGTGGTGGGCGTCGTAGATCACGATGTCTATCTGCTTGCTGTACCAGCCCTGGGAATCCACGATTTCGCCCGTGCCGACGCCGTAGCAGGGGGGGAGGTAGCGGACGAGGAAGTCGCGGAGGACTTGCTCGCGGCGGACGCCTTTTTCGGCGGAGTGGACTCCGCCGACGGATTCGGCGTCGAAGCTGACGCGGAGGGCCTTGGCGATGGCGCGGAACTTGGCTCGCAGGTTCAGGGGCACGTGGTCGGGCATGCGGAGTCTCTCCGGGGGGTGACGGGTCTCCCGCATCGGATGATAGGGGGGCGGTGGCGAGTTGTCAAGTCGGCCGCCGGGCTGAGGACGCGCGGGACGGCTGCAGGCGACCGTGCCTGGCTTCCGTGCTTGACATTCGGGCTCAGATGGCTAGAATGCAGGTAGAGAGGTGGTCGAGGGGGGCCTCGGGGAGCCCGTAGGGGAAGCTGCCGTTGCTGCGCATCCGCAGGGAACAGATGGCGGCGTTCGAAGCGCACTCGATGCGGCGGTACGAGGACCGCGTGATTCGGAAGATCGCGCGCGCGTTCCCCATACGGTACAAGCTCGATGGCGAGGAGGGCACCCGCAAGTTCGTCCAGGCCGGCATCCGCAAGGCCGGGGGGTACGGGATCGCGGCGGACGACGACGTGGAGCGGTTCATCCTGGTGCTGGCCGAGCGGGGCATGGACTTCGAGCAGGCCCCCGGGATGGCCGAGTGCCGGAAGATTCTCGAGAACAAGGACTTGCCACCCGACGCGAAGGTGGCCTTGGTTTGCCGGCGGCTTCCCCCGGCGTTCTAGCGACGCACCGAGGACACACGCCATGCCTGGAAACGCCACAGTGAAGTGCCCCAAGCAGTTCGGGCATCTCTACGTCGAGGTCCGGCGCCAGAACAGGAAGGTCAGCGCCCAGTGGGACACACTGAAGACCCCCTGCACGCTCAAGCTCACGGGCGGCAAGGTGGACAACCGGGACGCCTCGACGGCGGACTCGACGACGTACGACAACCTGTGCGCGGGCGGCTACACGCTCAACCTTACGCCGGCGACCGAGGAGACCGAGTGCGATATCGAGGTGGAGATCGAGCAGAAGGGGACGCCGAAGACGGCCGGAGTCGCCGTTGGCGCGAAGAAGCCGAGCAGCGGGGTGACGATCGAGCACGAGAAGACGCAGATGCAGTACTTCCGGTTCTACCCCTACGAGCTGCTCGTGGAGGTGGTGGCCAAGGACACGAAGAAGAAGCTCAAGGGTGTCACGGTCAAGGCGACAGCAGTCAAGGGCGGGAAGCAACTGGCGGCGCAAGTGACCGGAGAGAACGGGTTGGCGGATTTCGGCGTTGTGGCCAGCGGCAGCCAGTACAACCTGGCGATCACGCTGAGCGAGGAGGACGCCAAGAAGTACGGAGCGGAGGAGAAGTATGGGCCGGCCCCGGCGAAGCGGTTCTTCAGCAAGCCTTACTTGCTCGAGGTAGACGCGGTCAGCAAGGTCACGCCGAAGATCGAGATGGAGTACAAGGTGGTCCTGCTCGATCGGAACCTCGCGCAGTACCAGGAGACGGGCGAGGCCAAGATATATGCCGACCCGACGTACATCAAGCTGTCGCTCGAGCACAGCAACAGCGCGCGACTCTTCAAGAAGGGCGGCACGGTGAAGTTCGCGCCGGAGAATGTGGACGCGTACACGGACAAGGAGTGCAAGACGAAGCTGAAAGACAAGAAGCTGACGAACGACCAGCTCAAGAAGGGGCTGAAGCTGTACCTGAAGGGCAAGACGGCCGGCAAGTTCAACGTGACTCTGGACCTGGAGGACCCTGGCGACAAGATGCTCGCCCGCGAGAAGAACCCCGCCAAGGAGGAGATGGGGGTGGTGGAGCTGAAGGCGGAACTCCACCAGCACGACATGACCGCGGTCGGCGCCATCAAGGTCGATCCGGACACCGATCCCATCGGCACGTATCACACGAATCTGAGGGACAAGGCCCTCCCCGCCCAGAAGGCGCTCACGGACCAAGAGAAGGTGAAGGTCGGGCGCCTGTTGCACGCACAGGCCGCGGGCAGCCACGGCCGCGCCAAGCTCCTGGTCAAGAAGATCGACGCCAGCCAGTGGCCGGATGGCACGGACGACTATGAGCTGGTGCTCAACAAGACCAATGTCAGCGGCGCCGTGGCAATCTACGACAAGGAGTTCGACGATCCCGCGCCGGCGGGTACGCTTCAGGCATTCCCAGTCAAGGCCAAGGTCAAGGACCTGAAGGCGCAGGATAAGGAGCTGTGGGTGGAGGGCACGACCGCGACCAAGAAGCGGCGCGAAGTGCGGCTGGACCTGGGGCTGGACCGGGCGGAGCCGATGGACAAGCACGCCACGAAGGAGAGCGCGAAGCGGAATGGCGACTGGGCGCGCTTCACCGTGGTCAAGATCAACGAGGTCAAGCTGGACTATACCGCGCCCAGGGGCAAGGCCAACGCGTGGGATGCGGCTCGTGAGAGGTTCTACATCAACTTCAAGGCAGATTCGGACGGCCGGAAGGTGACGATTCAGGCCCAGCTTAGCGAGAAGATCAAGGACGTGACGCTCCACTTCATGCTGGCGGAGGACAAGGACAACCGCCTGACCGCCAACTGGGGCGTGGACCTGCCCGCGACGTGGAAGTGGAAGGGCATCGCCGCGGCGGTCAAACACACAGACAAGGCGGACCGTAAGGACCTGCTGCACCTCTCGGCCACGACGGACGCCAACGGCAAGGCGAGCAAGGAACTGACCCTCTCGCGGTTCGGGGGCGACAAGTTCCTTCCTGCCTGCTACATTGACCAGGACCCACACCTCGCCAAGTACATCCACGGGCATGCGGACCTGCAGAAGAAGAAGCCCGTGTTCGCCGCCAAGGCGATCAACGTGTGGCGCAAGTTCTGGTATAAGGAAGTGAAGGTCAAGGGGATCGTCGTGGCAGGCTTCGGGAATGCGGCCGATACATACGTCACTGTCAAGGCGGAGATGGTCGCCGCTACGGCTGTGGAAATGACCCGTAACGCCGCGAATGCCCTGGCGACTCGCGCCATCTTCAAGAAGCACATGGTAAGCTTCTATCTGAATGACGCTGGGACAGACTACGTCAACAACTACCCGAACGATAACGGGGATGCCCTTGTCGTGGGCGATGACAATGAGTCGAGTTTCTTCGCACTCGCGACGGCCGAGGCCGACAAGCCGGTCATGATCCCCATGCTCAATGCGCACGCCCTGTGGGTGGCCGACGGCGTGACTGCGTCTCAAGCCGTACCTTGGTTCAGAACAACCGGATTCCCGTTGAGTTTGACGGCCGACAAAGAACTCATAGACCCGCCGATACAGGGCGGCACTCTTTTCTCAGCCGGCCTATGGGTGGCGCAGGATTGGGACCCGGCTGCGAATGGCGGTGCGGGAGCATGGGGCAATGCGCGAAACGGTAATCTCGCCGCGGCGGACATTTCGCTGGATCCTGGCCGAAGCGATCCGAGGGCCTTCCAGGTCAAGAAGCCGGCGGGGATTGTGGTGTCGGCGAACGGTACGAGGGTGAAGATTGCGGGTCTGACGTTGCGGGCGGGGAAGACGTATCTGGGCACCTCCTATGATGACGGAATCGTCAACTCTTATTCGCCGAATAACTTGCCGGATTTCATCGATACGATCGACCACGAAGTCGGGCACTCCTTCAAACAGGTCACCAAGGTCCGGCCGGCCGGCATCCCCGCTCATCCGAACCAGTACGACAAAGACGGATCGCACTGCAATTACAACAACAAGTCTTGCCTCATGTACGAGTCCGGCCCCCAAGCGACTGCGATACACCGGTATTGCTCTATCTGCCACCCCTATGTCCTTGTTCAGGACATGTCCAGCGTGTGAGGCACTGAGGATGAAACGCTATCCATGGATCCTGTGCGCCCTTGTTGTGTCAGGTTGCGGAGCGCCCGGTTGCTTCGTCTCAAATGCAGCCACAAGTGAGGTGAACGACATGACGACCAAACAGAAACAGGCCGTGCAGATGCTGGACGTGCCGCCTGCTGACTTCTTCTCGTTCAATGAGGCCACACAGCTCAGGCTCCAAGAAGCCTTGAGCACGTTGGTCGGCGGCGGCGAGCCGCCAGGGCAGGCTGAGGCCGCGCCGCAACCCATTGTGGCGCTGGGTGCTCCAAAGCGCGTGGACATTGACAAACAGGACGTCGTGCCGCTCCTCCTGGGCCGCGTGCAGACAGGACTTCGCTCCTGGCAAGTCAACGACAGGACGAACCTGCACCTGTTTGTCAGAGAACTGGCAACCGGCGAGCTGTGGATTGTCCAGCCGCTCACCGACCTGCGCCGTGGCAAACTAGAGTTGCGGTCGGGCGCTGGGAAGCCGCCTGACGATTTGAATGCGCGGACCTTGCAGTCCTCCGTGACCTTCATCGATCTGCGGAAGAGACTTGATGGGCGCATGAAGGCGGGCCGATTTCTGGTCACGGCCGCTGCCTATGACGTGCTTTCCAACAGCGTTGAAATCCACGTGGAGAGCAGCGCCGAACCCGTGAAGGCCGCCATCATGGCCACGCCACAGCCATACGTAACGCCTGTGCTCGACAAGCGCGCGCACTTGGAAACCAGGGTTGAGGTGCCGAAGGAAGTATCCAAGGACGGCAGGGGCTCAATTGATGTCGCCATTCAGGTGAGCGAGGACAGCGGCGTACGCAAGGCTGAATCCGGGGACGCATTCTGGACCTGTCACCTGATACTCGTGAAACTCGATGCGCGACCCGATGTTGTCCCTGCGTCAGTGCCGGTGCAGGCGATCTCCACCGTGGATGGGAAGTCGGCATTCAACGCGGTGTTCCGGCTCGATCTCGCCGCGATCGCGAAGACCACGGAGGCCGGACAGTACCAAGTGTATCTGGATGCTGGAGGAGGAGTCCTTGGCCCCTATCCGCTCGCCATCGGCGCCCCGTAGTCTATCACGCAGGCCCCTACGCCCTGAGGCATTGCTCACAGCCGGCCTGCGCGGAGGCGGGCGACGCGGTCGGTGATGTGGGTGACTCTGGCGCGATTGTCGAGGCGCAGGCCGACGACCCACGCGATGCCCGCCTCGCCCTCGACGAGCAGAAGGCGGTCCCGCTCGGCGCGGGGCACCCGCTGGCCGATGAGAAAGTCCTTGAGCTTCGTGGGGTCGCTCTGGCCCAGAGGCACGAAGCGGTCGCCGGGACGGCGGGTGCGCACCCCCAGAACATCCCCCACGCTATCCAGGTCCACCACCTCCTCCCAGCGGTCCTTCTGGGGCGCCGGCCGGCAATGGACGGCCGGCCGCCGGCAGATGAGGGGCGTGGCTTCGACCCAGAGGCCGACCTCGGGGATCTCGACGCGGCCGGGAACCGCGAGCGTGACGGCGACCTGGGGCGGCGCGCCGGGGCGCGGGTGCAGGACGAGGGCGTCGTAGCCGCGCTCGGCGATGAGGCCGCCGGCGAGGGAAACGCTTCGGCCCGAGGGGGACGCCAGGAGGGCTTCGGCGGCGTCGAGTGCGCGGCGGGTGAGGTCGCCGGTCCCGCCTGCGGCGGCGTAGGCGTGGCGAATGGCCTGGCTGCGGATGAGGCGCGGCTCCTCGGCGAGGCGGGCGGGGTCCAGGCGGGCGCCCTCGTCTCCCGCGGCCACGAGGCGGCTGGCTTGGGCGCCGACCGCATCGAAGAGCACGCGGGCGCGCTCGACGGCGCCGAGGAGCGCGGCTCGCACGTTGGCGTCACGGGCTTCGAGGAGGGGCAGAAGCTCGTGGCGGACCCAGTTGCGGAGAAACGCGCGGTCGGCGTTCGTGGCGTCGGAGCGCCAGGGGATGTTGCGGGCGGCAAGGTAGCCGAGTACCTCGGCCCTGGTGACGTCGAGGAGCGGGCGAATGAGCGTGGCGCTGGACGTGGGCGAGAGGGGCCTGGCGATGGGCATGCCGCGCAGGGCGGCCAGCTCGCCGCCGCGGAGGAGGCGGAGGAGAATGGTCTCGGCCTGCCTCCTGGTAGTCGAGCACGAAGTCGTAGAGCCACAGGCAGGCCCGCTTGCCCACGGTGGTGGGCTGGGCGGGCTGGAAGTGGGTGTAGCCGAGGGTGACGAGGCCGCGGTGCTCGCGGGCGAAGGCGGCGAGAGCTTGGATGAGGTTGACCAGCTTAGCCCGCAGGAGGCCCAGGGCGTCCCGCATGATCAGCAGGTCGGCGTTGTCGGTCACGTAGCAACTGGTGGCGCCCAGGTGAATGATGGGCTTGGCCGTGGAGCACTGGGCGGCGAGGGCGTGGACGTGGGCCATCACGTCGTGGCGGAGTTCGGCCTCGAGCTTCTCGGCGAGAGGGAAATCAATGTCGTCGAGGTGGGCGCGAAGCTCGCCGAGCTGCCTGTCGCTGATGGCCAGGCCCAGCTCCTGCTCGGCCTCGGCCAGGGCGAGCCAGAGGCGGCGCCACGTGGAGTGCTTCCGCTGGGGCGAGAACGCCTCGCTCATCTCGCGGCTGGCGTAGCGGGTGACGAGGGGGTTGTCGTATTGCCCATAATCGCCCATAGTGTTCCGCTCTCTATTCGATTCACTCGATTGATTCGATTGATTCGACGGATTCGACGGATCGTACTATGCCCTCATGCACGCGGGCGAGGGGTACGTGGGATTGCCCCAGTGGTTGCGCACGCAGTCGCAGCAGGTGCCGCGGTTCCCGCAGGGCTCGTAGTCGCAGGGGCAGAACTCCAGGTTCGCCCCGTGCAGCTCGCACTTCTCCGTCGCGATGCCCTTGAGGGAACGCGTGGCGGCGGGGCGCTCGCCGCCGCGCATGCAGAAACTCTTCTGGCCCTTGGCCACGTGGTTCTGGATGCACAGGCAGCAGATGCCGCGGCGCTCGCACTTCTCGTTGGTGCACGGGCACATCTGGAGGTTGGCCTCGCGGTTCGGGCACTCGACGGTTGCGGCCATGGGCAGCGCACTCCTGTAAGACACTCGGGGAAGCTACAGGATTATAGTGGACAGGGCGCGCGCATTCAAGCGCCACTTGACTTTCCGGCCCGTCCGGCGCATCATGGGCGGGCAGTTTCCGCGAGCGCGCGGGCGAGGGCGGCGCAAACCCGCCCGTGGCTATTGTGCAGGAGAGCACGGGATGGTCAAGCATGGCGTGCGGGTGTTGGCGGGCCTCATCATGCTCCTTGGGCTTTCGGCGTCCGCCCCCGCCGGCGAAGGGGAGGCGCCGAAGGAGGTGGTCAAGAAGGACGAGCCGGCCGCCAAGGAGAAGCCGGTGGACGAGTATCGCTCGGTGGTCGGCAAGCTGAATGCCGCCCGACAGAAGCTCATCAAGGACAAGCCCGAACTCGCTCAGGAGTACAAGCAGTTCGCCGACCGCATGAAGCAGATCGAGAAGGACCGCGAGACGTTCTACGCGAAGCTCCGGACGATGTCGCCCGACATTGACAAGCTGGAGAAAGAGAAGGAGGCACTCGAGGCCGAGCGCAAGCGCAAGGACGAAGAGGCCCGCAAGGCCAAGGCCCCGCGCAAGGCCAAGGCCAAGGAATGAGTCCGCGGCGGGCACACAGGCTCCCTTCCCGAGGCGGCGCGCGCGAGCGCGCCGCCTCGCGCGTTGGCGCCGCGTCGGCGGCAGTTGCCCCCAATCGCCCCCGACGTATAATGGGGGGAGGCGAACAGGGCTGTCCCCACGAGCCTTGCTTCTGCGTATTTTCACGGGGGGACTTGCTGCGGGGCGTCAGGCGGCGATGGTGCAACTTGAGGAAGTCACGAAGCTCTATCGCGGCCCTCAGGGCGAGGTCCGCGCCCTCGACTGCGTGAGCCTTCGCGTCGCCGAGGGCGAGTTCATCGCCGTCAGGGGCGCCAGCGGCAGCGGCAAGTCCACCCTCCTGCTCACCCTCGGCGCGATGGTCAGGCCGACGAGGGGCCGCGTGACCGTGGCCGGCTCGGATGTCTACGCCCTATCGCCGGGCGAGCGGGCGCGGTTCCGGGCCGAGAACATCGGCTTCGTCTTCCAGCTCTTCCACCTCATTCCCTACCTGAGCGTGCTGGAGAACGTCCTGGTGCCGACCCTGGCGGCCCGAGGGCGCGAGCGGCCATCGGCGCCGGCGCTCCTGGAGCGCTACGGCCTGGGCCACCGCATCCACCACCGGCCGGCCGAGCTGAGCATCGGCGAGCGCCAGCGCGTGGCCATGGCCCGCGCCCTGCTCAACCAGCCCAGGCTCATCCTGGCCGACGAGCCGACCGGCAACCTCGACCCCGCCAACGCGACCGAGGTGATGAACCACCTGGCCGACCTCCACCGCTCGGGAACCACCATCGTGGTCGTGACCCACGAGGAGTTGGCCGCGCGCTACGCGCAACGCACCGTGGAGATCCGCGAGGGGCGCATCGTGACGCGTGACCCGTGACGCGTGACTGGAAAGGAGAAGAGGGAGCATGGCGCATCGCTTCGATCGGTCCCCCACAGCGGCAGCATTGCTGTCGGCGTGGCTCACACTCGTCGGCGGCTGCGGCTCGGATGAGGAGGCCAAGCTGCTGTGCCACGTGGGCGGCACCATGCGGCCAGCGATGGAGGAACTCGCCAGGCGCTACAAGGCCGAGACGGGGCGGGAGGTGCAGTTCAACTACGGCGACTCGGGCGCCCTGCTCACCCAGATCGAGCAGGCGAAGCGGGGCGACCTTTACGTGTGCCACGACCCCTTCGGCGGCGGCGCCCAGAAGAAGGGGCTCGCCGAAAAGGTGTGGACCATCGCCTCCCTCACGCCCACCATCGCAGTCGCCAAGGGGAACCCGAAGGGCATCCACGGCCTGCGCGACCTGGCCAAGCCCAAGCTCCGCCTCGGCCTGACCGACGAGATGTACTCCACGCTCGGCCACATCAACCCAGTGATGTTCGAGAAGGCGGGCCTGCGCAAGGAGATCGAGAAGAACGTCGTCACCCGCACCCGCATGGGCGGCGAGGTCGCCACCGCCGTCGGCATCGGCACCCTCGACGCCACGATCGCCTGGAACGCCGTCATCCACCTGCGCAAGGACAAGCTCGACGCCATCCCAATCGAGCCAGCGTTCCTCCTCCAGTCGGGCGTGGACGCGGTCACCACGGCGACGTTCGGGGTGATCGACATGGGCTGCGTCAAGGTGACCATCGCCACGCTGAAGTGCTCGAAGCAGCCCGCGGCGGCCGCCGCCTTCGCCCAGTATGTGGCCTCGGAGAAGGCCCGCGCCGTCTTCGCCGAGTTCGGCTTCTCCCCGGCGCCCGCCGGGACAGTTGAGGCCCCGCCGGAGGCCGCGACGCCGCCCACGTCGAGCCGCGAGGGGCTGCACCTCTACTGCGGCGCCGGCATCCGCCCCGCCGTCGCCGAGGCAATTCAAGCCTTCGAGAGGGAAGCCAAGACCAGCGTGCGGGCCGACTATGGGGGCTCCGGCACCCTCCTGTCCAACATCCGGGCCTCCAAGCGCGGCGACCTGTATATGCCCGGCGAATCGGAGTACGTGGACCGAGCCGAGGGCTTCGGCCTCATCGCCTCGCGCCGCAACGTCTGCTACTTCATCCCCGTCATCCTCGTGGCCAAGGGCAATCCCAAGGGCATCAAGTCGCTCCAGGACCTCACGAAGGCCGGCCTGCGCCTCGGCCTGGGCAACCTCGACGCCTGCGCTATCGGGCAGACGTGCGTCAAGCTCTTCCAGAGGAACGCCATCCCGCTCGACGCCATCGAGAAGAACACGGTGGTGAAGACCCTGACTGTGAACGAGCTGGGCGTCCAAGTGAAGCTCGGGCAGACTGATGCGGCGATCGTGTGGGACGCCATCGCGGCCTACTACGCCGACAGCGCCGACGCGGTGGCCATCCCGCGCGCCAAGAACGTCGTGTCGCAGGTGGCCATCAGCATCCTCAACAGCGCCCGGGACCGCGACCTCGCGATGAAGTTCGTGAGCTTCCTGGCCAGCCCGGCCGGCCAGGCGATCTTCCAGAAGCACCACTACGCCACCAGCCTTCCCGCGGAGTGAAGCCCCGCCGTGACCCGCCGCGCCCCCAGGAGCGAAGCCCCCCGAGGCCCCGTCGCGGGCCGCCGCGTCACCGCGTTCTCCGTCGCCACCGTCGCCTTCCTGGCCGTGTTCCTGCTCCTGGTCGTGGTGCTGCTCGCCACGGACCTGTGGTACACCGACGCCAAGTCGTTCCGCGAGGCCCTCACCTCGCGCGAGGTGCTCCACGCGCTCTGGCTCAGCCTCTTCACCTCGCTCGTCTCCGTGGCCCTCATCGTGCTCTTCGCCGTTCCCGTGGGCTACGCGCTCAGCCGCTATCGCTTCCCAGGCCACGCGGTGGTGGAGGCGCTGGTGGACCTCCCCATCGTGCTCCCCCCCGTGGTCATCGGCCTCTCGCTCCTCGTCTTCTTCAGCACCAGGGTCGGGCAGTGGATTCAGACGAATTGGATCGAGTTCGTCTACTCGGTCCCTGGCATCATCCTGTGCCAGTTCCTCGTCTCGGCCTCGTTCGGCATCCGGGCGGCGGCGGCGGCGTTCGACAGCGTGGACCGGCGGCTCGAGGACCTGGCGCTCACGCTCGGCTGCACGCGCGGCCAGGCATTCTGGCGCGTGGCGCTGCCCATGGCCCGCAACGGCATCGTGGCGGGCGCCATCGTCGCCTGGGCGCACGCCGTCGGCCTCTTCGGCCCCCTGATGATCTTCGCCGGCACCACGCGCATGAAGACCGAGGTGCTGCCGACCACGATCGCCCTCGAACTCTCGATTGGGCGCATCGAGGTCGCACTCGCCGTCGCCATGCTCATGCTGGCCACGGCCGCCGCCGCTCTCGTGCTCGTGCACGCGCTCGCGGGCGCCCGGAGGTGGTGGCCAGGATGATCCGCGTGCGCGGCCTCGACCTTCGCATCGGCACCTTCGCACTCCGCGGCCTCTCCCTCGACGTCGCGCAGGGCGACTACTTCGTCCTCCTCGGCCCCACGGGCTCGGGCAAGACGCTCTTCATCGAGTGCCTCTGCGGCCTCCTTCGCCCCGACGCCGGCTCCATCGAGATTGGCGGGCGCGACGTGACGGCTCTCGCCCCGCGCCTGCGCGGGATCGGCTACGTGCCCCAACACCAGGGCCTCTTCCCCCACCTGAGCGTGGCGGACAACATCGCCTTCCCGCTCCGCGCGCGCCGCTGGCCGCGCGATATGATGAGGGAGCGAACCGGCCCGCTCGTGGACCTGTTGGGCATCGGCCACTTGCTCGGGCGCTGGCCCGCGCACCTCAGCGGCGGCGAGCGCCAGAAGGTGGCCCTCGCCCGCGCCCTGGCCCCGCGCCCGGAGGTCCTGCTCCTCGACGAGCCGGTGAGCGCCCTGGACGAATCGAGCCGCGAGCGCCTCTGCCGCGAACTCCGCCGAATCCACGAGGAACTCCACGTCACCACCCTCCACGTCAGCCACAGCGTCGAGGAAGCCCTCAGCACCGGCAACCGCGCGGGCGTGATGAACGACGGACAGGTCGTCCAGACCGGCGCCCTCACCGAGCTGCTCCGCCGCCCGGCCAGCGAATTCGTCGCCCGCTTCTTCCGCACCGAGAACATCGTTCCCGCCACCGCCACGCCGCTGCCCGGCGGCGGCTCCGAGCTGGCCTTCGCCACCCATCGCCTCACCGTCCCCGGCCGCCACGACGGCCCCGTCACCTTCGCCATCCGCCCCGAAAGCCTGCAGGTGGAACCCGCTGTGGGCGGGGCGTCTCTGCCCCGCGCGAACGCCATCCCCGCCCTCCTCAAGCATGTCGGCGACCGCGGCCTCTACCGCCGCCTTGAGTTGGACGCCGGCCTCCCCCTCGTCGCCTTCAGCACGCTCTCCGCCGAGGCATTCCAGGTCGGCCAGAGCTGCCGCGTCGCCCTGCCCGCCGAGGCCATTCACGTGCTGCCGCCCGCCAGCGTTTCTTGACACAGCTCCGGCGCCCGGCTACACTGCGGCAGTGGCACAGGCATCTTGCCTGTGGGCCCACAGGCTGGAAGCCTGTGCCACCAGAGGGGTAAGCATGCGCGTCGTCTACTCCATCGGCTCGCGGCTGGCCGGCGGCGGAATCGGCAACACCGCCTACCACGCCGCCCGCGGCATCTGGCAGGCCGGGCACCTAGACCGGCTCCTGTGCCTGGGCTACGCGCCGAGCGACATCTCCCCCGGCCTCATCCGCTCCCTCTGGTTCCCCTCGCGCCGCTACCTGCGCCTCCCCGTCCATACCTACTGGCGGCTGAAGGACTGGGCGTTCGACCGCCGGGCCGCCAGGCTGCTCCCCGACTCGTTCGACGTGTTTCACGGCTGGAACTCCCATTGCCTCCACACGCTCGGCCAGGCCCGCGCTCGCGGGGCAGTGACGTTCGTCGAGCGCGGCTCCGCCCACGCCACCGTCCAGGCCCGCCTGCTCGAAGAGGAGCACGAGCGTCTCGGCCTTCCTAAGCCGCGGGGCATGCGCCGCCTCGTCGAGCGCTGCCTCGCCGAGTACGAGATCGCCGACTACGTTCACGTGCCCTCCTCGTTCTGCCGCCAGAGCTTTCTCGACGCCGGCTACCCCGCGAGCAAGATCGTCCAAAGCCCCTACGGCGTGGACCTGGGCCGCTTCGCTCCCCAGCCCCAGCCAGCCCAGTTCACGGTGCTCTACGTCGGCGAGATCGGTGTCCGCAAGGGGGCGCT
Organism: Planctomycetota bacterium; assembly: GCA_041320515.1. GTDB lineage: Bacteria > Planctomycetota > PUPC01 > DSUN01 > DSUN01 > DSUN01. Next base: position 641,643 of record JBGLNR010000001.1, read on the forward strand.
CGACCTGTTGGAGGCCTGGGCCAGGCTCCAGCTCACCGGCAGCCGCCTCGTCCTCCTCGGCGGCATCGAGCCAGCCATCGCCTCGCGGGTGGACGCCTATCGCCGCCGCTGCGCCTTCGAGACGCCTGGCTTCGGCACCGACATGCCCGCCGCCTACGCCGACGCCTCGGTGCTGGCCCTGCCCGCCATCGAGGACGGCTTTCCCCTCGTCGTCCTCGAGGCGATGGCCAGCAGCCGCCCAGTCGTCGTCTCCGAAAACACCGGCTCGAAGGACGCCATGGAGCCGGGCGTGAGCGGCTTCGTCGTGCCCATCTGGTCGCCCGACTCCATCGCCGAGCGGCTCCAATGGCTCCACGACCACCCCGCCGAGCGTGCGGCGATGGGCGTCGCCGCCCGCCGCCAGGCCGAGAACTACCCCTGGGAACGCCACGGGGCCGACCTCGTGGCCTTCTACGAGAAGGCGCTCCAATGAGCGGCCTAGCCCAACAAGCCGTCCGCGGCACGATGGCCGTCCTCGTCGCCAACACCGTCTCACGCCTCGTGGCCACCCTTGGCCAGCTCTACTTGCGCGGCAGGGTCACGCCCGAGGAGTTCGGCATCGTGGCCTTCGCGGCCTCGCTCCTGGCCATCTGCGATGCGATGGCCAACTGGGGCTTCTCCCAGGCCGCCACCCATCGGCAGGAGCGCGTGCCCGAGACCTTCTGCGCGTTCCTTCTCCTCCGCGTGGCGATGCTGCTCGGCGTCTTCTGCGTCCTGGGCCTCGCATCGCTGCCCTTCCGGCGCCTGTTGCTCGAGCGGTCCGATTCATTTGTTTTCGTGGCACTCGCCGTGACCGTCCTCGGGGAAGCCGTGTGCGACGTGCAGGGCACGCAACTCGCCCGCTCGCTCCTCTTCGGGCGGCTGATGGCCATTGACGTGGCCGGCGTGATCATCGGCACCGCGAGCGCCGTGGCGGCGGCTGCCTCGGGCTGGGGGCTCTGGGCCGTCGTCGTGAACCGCGCGGTCACGGCCTCCGTCCGTCTCGTCTGCCTCAGCCTGCTCGCCCCCAACCCGGCGCGCGCCGGCTTCCACGCCGCGGACGCCCGCTGGCTGCTGCGCTTCGGCCTGCCGCTGTGGCTCGGCAGCCTCGCCACCACGTGGGTGCTGCGGTACAGCCACCTGGTCGTCGGCGAAATCGGCGGGCAGACGGCTCTCGGCCACTACGACTTCGCCCACGAGCTGGCCCTCCTGCCTCTCGTGTTCGTGACGGGCGTGTTGACGCGGGTGTCCTTTCCGCTGTATGCTCGCCTTCAAGGCGACCGGGCGCGCCTGTCCGAGGCCTTCCGCATCGTCTCGGGCACCACGCTCCGGCTCGCCGGGCCGATGGCCCTCGGACTGGCGCTCGCCATGCCCGACTTCCTGGCCGTGATGCGCTGGGAGCAGTGGCAGCCGATGACGCCGATCTTCCGTTGGCTCCTCGCCTACGCGATTCTCAGGCCCCTGATGGACGACGCGGGCGGCCTCCTCACCGCAGTCGGCCGCCCGAAGGTCACTGGCCACACCCTGGTCGCCGAGGCCCTCGCCCTGCTCGTCCTCTGCCCCCTCTTCACCATGTGGTGGGGCGCGGAAGGCGCGGCCGCAAGCGTGGGACTCGTCGTCCTCGGCGGCCTGGGCACATGGTATGTCGTGTTCCTGCCCCGCGTCCTGGACGTCCCGTACTTGCGCCTGCTCATCCCTCCCCTGGTGAGTCTCGGCATAGCGGCGGCAGCAGGCATCGCCGTCCAAACGTGGAGCGGCCTCGCCACCGGGCTGCCGTGCGGGGCGGCCAAGCTCGCCGCCGTCACGGTCGCCTACCTCGCCGGCATCCTGGCGCTCGACGGGAGGCAGATGATCGCAGACCTCCGGGCGCTCCGGCGCCACGCCTTGGGTGACAAGACGCATGCGCATCCTGATCGTGATTGACAACTTCCACCCGCTCATCGGCGGGGCCGAACACGCCGCCCTCGAATCGGGCGCCGCCCTCGCCCGACGCGGCCACCGCGTGGACGTGCTGACGATGCGCAAGCGCCCCGAGTGGCCCGCCGAGGAGCAGCTCCAGGGCCTCCGCGTCGTCCGCTTCGACGAGCGCATCCCGCCCAGGCCCTTCGGCCGCCTCCTCTACGAGCGCGCCAACGCCGCCGCCGCCCGCCGCACCCTCGACCACCGGCTCCGCGGCGAGGCATACGACCTCATCCTCCTCCACCCCATCGCCGCGGCGGCGGGCGCACTCCAGTCGCGGGCAGCCACCCGCACCGTCGTCGCCTACTGCTTCCACGCCCCCCTCGGCCAGGAGCACCTGCTCTCGGCCCAAGCCGCGCTGGCTGACGAGCCGTCCCCGCGGCCCCCCTCGCTCTGGGTCAAGTTCGCCGCCCACCGCCGAGCCGTCCAGCAACGGGCCGCCATCGAGCGGGCCGACGTCGTCACCTGCCCCAGCCAGTACTCGCGCGACCTCCTGGCCGAGACCATTCCCCGCCTCGGCGGCAAACCCGTCCACATCATCCCCTGGGGCGTGGACCCCGTCCGCTTCTGCCCCGCCGCCGACCGCCCCGCCGTCCGCGCCGCCCTCGGCTGGGCGCCCGACGACGCGGTGCTCCTCACCGTCCGCCGCCTCGTGCCGCGAATGGGCCTCGGACAGCTCATTCGCGCATTCGGCCTCGCGTCGGCCAGGGAGCCTCGCCTCCGCCTCGTCGTCGGCGGCGAAGGCCCCCTCCGCGCCCACCTGGAGGAGCTGGCTCGCGCGGCGGGAGGCCGCGTGGACTTCGCCGGCCTCGTGCCCCCCGCGGACCTGCCCGGGTATCTCCAGGCCGCAGACCTCTTCGTGCTCCCCTCGCTCGCCCTCGAGGCATTCGGCCTCGTGACCATCGAGTCGCTCGCCTGCGGCACCCCAGTGCTCGCCACCCAGCGCTGCGCCTCCCCCGAAATCCTCGCGCCGCTGGACCAACGACTCCTCATCCCGGGCACCGACGCGTCCGTCATCGCGGAGGCGATCCTGGGGCCAGGCCTCACCGTCGCCGCCGAGCCAGGCTTCCGCAGCCGCTGCCGAGCCTACGCCGTGGACAACTACTCCTGGGACCGCACTGCCGCGGCGTTTGATGGCCTCGCCGCGCGAGGCCACAAGAGCTGACCATGTCCAACTCGCCCGAACGCCGCCTCCGCATCCTCTACGTCTCCGACACCGGGGGCCAGCTCGGCGGCGCGGAGCGCAGCCTGCTGTCCCTCATCGAACACCTCGACCCCGCCCGCTACGAACGTCATTCGACGCCGCCGGTGCGACAAGTCCTGTGACTGTTCAGGCAGCCGAGCTGCCGGGCGGCAGAGCACGCCCTGTGGCCTACGACGCCGTGCTGGGCTGGCATCGCGTGAACCTCGACGGCATTGAGCCCATCGTGCCACCCGGCGGGCCAGAGAAACAGAACGATGCGATCGAACGCGTAAAGCTCGTACTCTCGAATCCGACCGACCGCGAGCAGACAGCGCGCCTGTTGTTCGAGAAGAACGCCAGCGGCTTCCGGCAGCGCATCGGCTCGGCCATCACGGGCATGTCCGCTATCCTGCGCAACGCCGAGGGCCACCCGACTGGCATACCTGTGCAACTCAGCAAGAACTGGCACGGCCGGCCCGAGGGGGGCGTGTATGCCGGGACGTGGTTCCATGGCTTCTCGCAGGTGCACCTGCCGCCTGGAGCAAGCGGCGAACTGGAATTGACGCTCGCCTACGGCCACTGGGGCGGGGTCGCCGCTGCTTCGCATGCGCAGCTCTGCCTCATTGGGTGGGGCAGCAATCAGCTCTGGGACGAGAGCGCGCTCGGCTCCTGGGGCGAGACCATCTGCTATGAGCCAGACCAGGCCCAGGGCGAGTGCAGCATCCTGGACGTGCGCCCGGTGATGGTGCGCTCGATGAATCGCGACCTGCCGTGGTCATGGACGCACAACGTCGGTGGCGGCGACTTCTTCCGGCTCTTCGACGCCGCCGGCAAGCGCGTCCCGCCCGTGCGGATGCGCGCCGCCTACGAGCGCTACGGCCCGTGCCTCACGGAAGTGACTTATGCGGGCCGCCTCGGCGACGGCATCGAGCATGCCGCCACGGTCAGTCTCGCGCGCACGGATGACCTCGTGCGGGGCGTCTATCGCCTCCGATTGGATGTCAGCAAGCCTGTAGAGTTCTCGCGTTTCGTCATCTTCCAGATCGGCGCCGACACTTACAGCTACACCCGCGAACGCAAGATGGCGCTGGGCAACGAGACCGGGTCGCTGAAGGAGTGGGGCACGCGGTGGGGCGGCGACACCTACCGCACGGAGCCTGCGGAATGCACGGGCCGCGTGCCATGGGTCTCGCTGCACGAAGCCGAGGCCCGGCGCGCCCCAGAGGAGCGGGGCGCGTGGGCCAATCGCGGCATCGTCATCCGTTCGTGGAAGGCGCGGCTTGGCGGCAGACCTGCCGCGCCATGGATGGCCGAGCACGGCGTGAAGGCTCGCGGCTCAGACACTTCGACTCTCGACCTCGTGCCGCCACCGGGCGTGACACGCCTCCGCCGCGGCGACTTCGTCGAGGCCACCATCGAGCACCTCATCGTGCCGCAATTTGCCGCCGACTACGACGGGCCGAACGAACCCCTGCGGTCGGCATTGAACCGATGGCAGAACACGTGGCGCATGATCCATCGGGAAGCCCTCGGCAACGACCGGCGCGTGGAGCTGAAGAGGGGCCGTCTCGAGGGCCTCCACCCGGCTGTCTGCGTCCGCACGTCACGCGACGCGGCCGAGTTCACCCTCACCGGGGGCCTCGGCTACGTGCCCCTCACCTTCTCCGGCCTTGCGTCGCCCCGTGGCCAGACGCTGTGGTTGGATGGCCGGCCCGTGGACCAAGGCGTCCACGGCAACGACTACTGGCAGACCGACTTCGACCCCGCCACCCGGCGCTGGAGCCGGACGTTCAACCTCCCCATCGCCGATGGCAACCTGCACACCATCCGTTTCTCGAGGAACCCATGAAACGCAAAGTCAACCGCGTTGCATCGCCCGCCACGGACGGCACGTCCCCCGACATGTGGAGAGAGAGCGGCGACGCGAAGACAGCCCATGCGCGCGGCGCTTGGCTGAAGGAGTCGCGGTTCGCCCTGTTCATCCACTGGGGGCTCTATTCAGAACTGAGCGGCAGGTGGAAGGGGGAGACCCACTATGGCATTGCCGAGTGGATCATGAACCGCGCGAGGATCCCCGTTGCGGAGTACGAGAAGGTGGCCGAGCACTTCAACCCAACCAACTTCGATGCGCGCGAATGGGTCAGCCTGGCGAAGGCCGCCGGGATGCGGCATATAATGATCACGTCGAAGCACCACGACGGGTTCGCAATGTTCAGGTCCGCAGTCAGCCCCTACAACATCGTGGATGCCACGCCGTTCGGGCGCGACCCGATGAGGGAACTCGCCGACGCCTGCTGCGCGGAGGGACTGCGCCTCGGCTTCTACTACTCGCAGACGCAGGACTGGCACGAACGCGACGCGGTCGGCAACACCTGGGACTGGCCCCCTGAGGGTCGCGACTTCCCGCGTTACCTCAAGACCAAGGCCATCCCTCAGATCGAGGAACTCCTGCGCAACTACGGACAGATCGCCGGGGTCTGGTTCGACACACCAGGCCCGATTACGCCCGACGAATCCCGGATGCTCGTGGACACTGTCCACAAGCTCCAGCCACAGTGCCTCGTCAACAGCCGCATCGGCAACAACCTTGGGGACTATGACACGCTCGGCGATCAGGAGATCCCGCGCCTGCCGCGCCCCGGCCTCTGGGAGACGCCCGACACGCACAACGATACCTGGGCCTACGCCTGGTACGACCTCAACTGGAAGGGCGCGCGCGAGATTGCCGAGCGACTCGTCCGCGTCGTCAGCCGCGGCGGCACGTATCTGCTCAACATCGGCCCCGATGGCGCCGGCCGCATCCCCGTACAGTCGGCCCGCATCCTTCGCGAGGTGGGCCAGTGGGTCCACGCCCACGAAGCCGCGATTCACGGCGCGGACCCCACGCCCTTCGGCCCGCTCGCATGGGGCGAATGCACGGCGCGGGGCAACGTGTTGTTCCTCCACGTCTACCAATGGCCGCCCGATGGCCGCCTGATCGTCCCCGGCCTCAAGACGAGGGTGACACGCGCCGGCCTGGACGGAGCCGGCCAACTCGCCGTCACATCATCCGGCGACAACGTAGTCATCACACTTCCAGCCGGCCGCCCCGATACACTCATTCCAGTCGTGACCCTGGAACTCGCCGGCCCGGCAGAAGCGAGCCGCGACCAGTTCATCCTCAATGGGTGCCATCAGGCCCTGGAAACCGGCGTGGCGAAGCTGAACGGCTGCTCGTTGAAGGCGGTCAACTGGATGGAGAAGTTCGGCGACTGGAAGCACGCCGAGAGCATTGCCGACTGGCAGGGCGCGGAGAGTGCAGCGACCTGGGAGTTCCAGACGGTCGAGCCGGGCTCGTTCTACCTCGACGTGGAGTACACCTGTCCCGCCGAGGACGACTACTCCGAATGGCGGGTGCGGTGTGGCGCGACCGATGTGACGTTCCCGCTGCTCGACACCGGCGAGCGTCCGAAGCGCGCGGCGTTCGGCGGCGCACTCCCGCGGTTCCGCACCTACCGCGTCGGCGTGCTCGACCTCCCGAAACCGGGCCGGCACCAGCTCTGCCTCGGCCCGACGGGCAGCGAAGGCAAGGGTGTGCGCATTTCGTCGCTGAATCTGGCTCCGGTGGAGTGAGCACGTGGAACATGCGGGGGTCCTGGCCTTTCTTGCGCTGTTCCTGATTCGGTGCACCCCGTGGTCGCATGGCGCGGCGCTGGGCGGCGGGTTGGAGGAGGAGTTTGCCAGCCCGCCTCCCTCAGCCAGGCCCTGGGTCTACTGGTGGTGGCTGAACGGCGCCGCCAGCAAGGAGGGTATCACCCGCGACTTCGAGGAGATGCGCAAGCAGGGGATCGGCGGGGCACTCCTGTTCGACGCCGGCGAGGCGGGACCGGAGGCCCCGCGCGGCCCGAGGTTCATGAGCGCGGAATGGCGGGAACTCTACAAACATGCCGTGCGCGAGGCAGACCGCTGCGGCATCGTGCTGGGCGTGAACCTGTGCAGCGGCTGGAACGCGGGCGGCCCGTGGGTGACGCCCGAGCATGCGGCGAAGAAACTCGTTTCCGCACAAGCGATCGTCAAGGGGCCTGGGCGTGTCAGTGTCGCCTTGCCGGCCCCACCAGCCGTCCAGGGGTTCTACCGCGACATCGCTGTGCTCGCGGCGCCCATGCCGGACGGTGCGATGGCCGGGTGCAAGTTGGTCGCCAGTTCGCAGTACCAGCACTACGGTCCCTCCCTGGCCGAGGACGGCGACGACGAGTCGCGGTGGGTCTCCAACGGCGGTAAGCCGGGCATGGGGCCGACGCCGCAGAAGCCCGAGTTCCTGCAATTCGACCTCCCCGAGCCCCGGGCAGCCGCAGGGGTGTTCCTGAAGGCGTATTCCGACTGCGGCCCGAAGGATGTCGAGGTGCAATGCTCCGACGATGGTCGAATATTTCGTTCGCTCCAGCGTGCGGAGATGAAACCGCGCGAGGAGAGAGTCGTCGCGTTCGACGAGACCCGTGCGAGGCATTTCCGCGTCGTGTTCCTGACGTCGCACCCATACCAAGGCGGGAACTGGAACGTGCAGGTGGCCGAGACCGCCCTGCTGTCGAAGGATGACCTCGCCCGCAAGAGGCCCACTGCCCGGCTGCTGTGGAGCCGCAGCCGGATGGTGGACCTGAGCGGAAGCGTGGGCGCGAGCGGGCAACTGAACTGGGACGCGCCGGCGGGGACCTGGCAGGTGCTGCGCATCGGCTGCACGCTGCACGGGAACGCCATCAAGTGCGTCGGCTCCGGGCCGAGCGGCCTGGAGATTGACACGATGAGCGCCGCTGCGATGGATGCCCACTTCGCGGAGACCGGTGCGAAGCTGATTGCCGACGCAGGGCAGCTGGTGGGCAAGACGCTGCAGTACGTCCACATTGACAGTTGGGAGCTGGGCCAGCCGACCTGGACGCCGCAGATGCGCGAGGAGTTCCAGCGGCGGCGTGGCTACGATCCGCTGCTGTGGCTGCCGGCGGTGGTGGGCAGGACCGTGGACGACCCCGTGGAGACGCGTCGCTTCTTGCAGGACTACCGCCGAACCGCCGCCGACCTGGTGGCGGCCCACTACTACGGCCGGCTGCGCGAGCTGACGCTCAAGGGCGGCCTGGTCGGCACGCACCCCGAATCAGGCGGCCCGTTCTTCGACCACTGGATTGACGCGCTCCAGTGCGAGGGCATCAACGACGTGCCGATGGGCGAGTTCTGGAAGCGCAACGGCGAGCCGGACGGTCCCATCACCCACCGACACAACCCAAGCCTGAAGCAGGCCGCCTGCGCCGCGCACATCTACGGCAAGCCCGTCTGCCAGGCCGAAGCCTTCACGTCGTTCGGAGACGACTGGATTGACGACCCCTGGAGCATGAAAGACGTCGGCGACGCCGCCTTCTGCGAGGGGCTGACGCGCAACGTGCTCTGCTTCTGGGTGCACCAGCCGCGGCTCGACGTGAAGCCAGGGTTCCAGTGGGCGCACGTCGGCACCCACTTCGACTGCAACCTGACGTGGTGGCAGATGAGCGGCGCGTGGCTGACCTATCTGGCCCGCTGCCAGCACATGCTCCGCCAGGGGCTGTTTGTGGCCGACTTCGCTTTCCTCCAGGACGAGACCATTCCCAGCTTCATAGCGCCACGCCCCAGCCAGCGGCCGGCGGGCTACGACTACGACGTGCTCAACGCGGAGGTACTGTTGACGCGCGCCTCCGCAAAGGATGGGCGGTTGGTGCTCCCCGACGGCATGTCGTATCGCTACCTGATCCTGCCACACCAGCCGAACGCCATCCTCTCCCCCGCGACGCTGAAGAAGATCAACCAGTTGGCGGAATCCGGCGTGGCGGTCATCGGCCCCAAGACGCTGGCTGGCTCGGTGGCCAGGATGCGCGATGGCTCCCCAGACGCCGTGGCCCGCGCCGATGGCCTGATGCCTGACATCGAGTTCCGAAATCCATCGAACGGGGCGAAGTTCGACTGGATCCACCGACGCGACGGGGAAACGGACATCTACTTCATCAGCAACCAGAGCGCGCAGAACGCGACCGCCCACGCTGTTCTCCGCGTCGGCGGCAAGCAGCCCGAGCTGTGGGACGCAGTCACGGGCCGCACGCGCGATCTGCCAGACTACCGCGCCGAGAAGGGCCGGACCGTCGTGCCTCTGCACTTCGCGCCCCGGCAGAGCTGGTTCGTCGTGTTCCGCAGACCCGCGGCGGCGAACGGTCGAGCGAAGCTGGCCAACTTCCCGAAGCTGGACGTCGTGCAGGAGGTGGCCGGCCCCTGGACGGTGGGCTTCGACACGAAATGGGGCGGACCTGAGCGCATCACCTTCGAGAAGCTTGAGGACTGGACAATGCGAGCCGAGGACGGCATCCGCTACTACTCCGGCATCGCGACCTATCGGACGAGTATTGAGTCCAAAGCTCAGAATCCGCAGTCGCCCGTCTTCCTGGACCTTGGTGTGGTGAAGAACGTCGCTCGCGTCCGGCTCAATGGGCGCGACCTCGGCGTGGTGTGGACAGCGCCGTGGCGGATCGAGGTCACCGATGCGCTGAAGTCCGGGAGGAACGAGCTGGAGATCGAGGTGGCCAACCTTTGGCCAAACCGGCTGATCGGCGACGCGACTCTCCCGAAGGACAAGCGGCTCACTGTCACAAACGTCCGCACCTACGACACGATGGCCAGCGGCACCTATGGCTGCCGGAAGTGCGAGGACCGCAAGCGAAGCGGCAAACCCGCGGCATTGCTTCCCTCCGGCCTGCTCGGCCCGGTCACGCTCCAGGTCGCAGACCCGACGGAGGCGGAGTAGATGAACCAGGGCACACTGAATGCTTGCCACCGTTCTGACACCCACGGGGACTCGCCATGAGCCGCACCATCGGGTTCCACGCCACCTGGCTGGCGCTCCTGCTGGCCACGCTCGCCGCTGAGGGAGCCGCTGCCGAACTCCCCCAACGCTCTCCGGCCAAGGAAGCCGACGCCAGGCTCCACGCCGATGGCAAGGGCTGGCGGCTCGACAAGGCCACCATCGCCGATCCGAAGCCCCCCCGCGTCCTGCTCATCGGCGATTCCATTCTCAACGGCTATCTGGGAGCGGTCATCGCCGCCCTCGACGGCAAGGCCTACGTGGATGCCTGGGTTAACCCCTACCACCAGTCAGAGCACGTCAACAAGCTGCTGGCCGACGTACTGGCGCAGGGGCCATACGACGTGGTGCACTTCAACATGGGCCTGCATGGCTGGCCGAAGGGCCGCATCAAGGAGGGCACGTTCGAGCCACTCACCAAGGCATACGTGCAGGTGCTGCGTGATAAGCTGCCGAAGGCAAAGCTCATCTGGGCCAGCAGCACCCCCGTCACGGCAAAGGGCAAGCCCACGGAACTCGACCCCGAGATCAACCCGACCATCATCGAGCACAACCGAATGGCCGCGAAGGTGATGGCGGAGATGAAGGTTCCCGTGAGCAATTTCTACTCGCTGCTGGCCCCGAAGCTCGAACTGGCCCGCGGCGACCAGTTCCACTGGAAGCCCGAGGCGTATCGGCTCCTGGCGAAGGCCGTGGCGGAATCCGTGCTGCGAGAGCTGGGGGCGAGCGAAGGGAGAGTCCCATGAGGCACACGAGGACGGCGAGAATGCTCCTCGCCGCACTCCTGTCGGTCCTTGCGGCAGCAGGAACCGCGAGCGCAGGGGCTCACCGAATGGAGCGCTACAACGTCGTCTGGACGAGTCCGTCAAAGGACGCCTCAGGCGTGATGCCCGTCGGCAACGGCGACATCGCCGCAGGCGTCTACGCCATCGAGAACGGCGACCTGTACCTGCTCCTGGCCAAGAACGATGCCTACACCTACCAGGGCGACATCTTCAAGACGGGGCGGGTCCGAATCTCCCTCGACCCCAGTCCATTCCGGCAAGGCAAGCCGTTCCGGCAGGTGCTGGACCTGCCGACGGGCTCCATTCTCATCGAGGCGGACGGTGTGAAACTCCGGATTTGGGCAGACGCCCATCGCCTGCTCTACCACGTGGAGATCACGGCGCCCGTGGAGACGACCGTCACCGCTCGGCCGGAGTTCTGGAAGCGCTTCGACCGCTGCGGCTTCAATGCGGGCGGGTATGCTTCGGGCGGCGCCGCGCCGGGGAAAGAACCGCCGCAGGACGTGCGATGCGAACGGAACGGCAGGATTCTCTGGCACTTCACGGTGGGCGACCGGAGCGTGTATCTGGACGATCTCAAGGCGTACCAGATCGAGCACATGGCTTCGCACTTCCCGGACCCCTTTCGCTTCAACACGTTCGGCAACCTGCTGGAATGCCCTTCCTTGGCTCTCAAGGATGGCGCGCTGCGCGGAATGGGAAAGGCGTTCGACATCCGGATCCATGCTCTGACGATGCAGACTCCAAAGGCCGAGACGTGGATTGGGGCCATCGAGCGCCAGGCGGCTCAGCCGGTGGATGCGGCGCGTGACTGGGAACGCCACTGCGCGTGGTGGGCCAACTTCTGGGAGCGGAGCTGGATTGTCGCCACGGACCGCACAGTCCCGGCAGAGGAGCGGGAGAAGCTCGATGGTGAGCCGACAGCGGCCGGCATCCGCGAGGAGAGCGACGGTGCAGCGCTGGCGGCGCAGAGCTACAACGTCTTCCGGTTCCTCATGGCCTGCCAGAGCCGCGGGCGCGTCCAGGCCAAGTTCAACGGCGGCCTCTTCACCCAGCAGTTGCGCCTGAAGGGGGGAAAAACAGGGAAGAGCCCCAGGCCCGGCGCCGTCGAGCAGCCCGATGGCACGTGGCTCACCCACGAGGACGACCGGCTCTGGGGCCGCCGCTTCACCTTTCAGAACCAGCGGCTGCTCTACTGGCCACTGCTGGCCAGCTGTGACTTCGACTTGATGAAGCCCTTCTTCGACTACTACTGGAACCTGCTGCCGATGCGCACGGCCATCACCAAGGCCTGGTTCGGCCACGACGGCGCCTACTACCGCGAGAACATCGAGCCGACCGGAGCGGAGCGCGACTGCGAGCACGGCATCCTCCCGCCCAAGACCAAGCCCGGCGAGCGCTACGGGGGGTGGTATCACGACTATTACTTCACCTCGGGCCTCGAAACGCTGGCGATGATGCTTGACTACGCCAGCTATACCGGTGACGAAGGCTTCCGCGACCACATCCTCGTCCCCTTCGCCCGCGAGGTCCTGCTCTTCTTCGACCAGCACTATCCCCGCGGGGCAGACCGCAAGCTGCGCCTGGAGCCTGCTCAGGTGCTGGAGACCTGGTGGGTCGCCATCAATCCTGCACCCGACGTCGCCGGCCTACGCTTTTGCCTGGACGCGCTGCTGGCGATCAAGGCCGGAACGGCGGAAGACAAGGCCCGCTGGCGGAAGCTTCGCGACGAGATCCCCGACGTGCCCATGCGGACCATCGAGGGGCACCAGGCCATCGCGCCCGCCGCGAAGTGGGAGAGGAAGAGCAACGCCGAGAACGGCGAACTCTATCCCGTGTTCCCCTTCCGTTGCTTCGGGTCTGGCCTGGGCACGGGCGAGGTCGTGGCCTGGACGATGAAGCATCGCTCGTGTAAGGATGCCTTCGGGTGCAAGTGTTGGACCCAAGACCAGATTCATTGGGCCTATGCCGGGCGTGCAGCGGAAGCCAGAGACGGGCTGGTGCGCCGCTTCCGCGCCGCCTCGCCCATGTGCCGCTTCCCCCTGTATGGGGCCGAGGGGCCGGACTCGTGCCCCGACTTCGACCACTTCGGCGCCGGCGCTGTGGCACTCCAGCGCATGCTCGTGCAGGAAGCCGGAAGCAAGCTCCTGCTCCTCTCCGCCTGGCCGGCCGACTGGGATACCGACTTCAGGCTCCATGCCCCAGGCGGAGCCGTTCTCACGGGAACCGTGAAGGACGGCAAGTTGCTTGCCTGGGACATTGTGCCGGCCGATCGGAAGAGCGACGTCGTGGTCTGCCAGCCGCAGGCCACCGCGGCGAGCGCGGCGATTCCGAAGGTCATCGGCTCCTGGCTCGACCCCAAGGTAGGCGACACGCTCCCGGCCAGAACCGATGGCTTCGCCGGCCCCGTGTCGTTCGAGGTCTGGCTCCAGCCAGGCGAGAATGAGGCGGGCCGCATCCTCGACAAACTCACGCCGGGCCAGAGCGACGGCTTCCTCCTGGACGCTTGGCCGAAGCTGAGCCTGCGCCTGATCGTAGGCCCTCAGCAACACGACTTCCCAGGGGTACTGAAACCCGGCGCCTGGCACCACGTGGCCGTGGTGATTGACCGTGGGCTGTTGCGGGTGTACCTGGATGGGCAGCCGCTAAGACACGGGGGATGACCCGGGCTCCGGCAACCGATGGCCACAGAAGCAATCGTGCCTTGTCGCGCATGGGGCATCCTTCCGGAGCAACGTGCCGGGGTCCTCGACGAGGCGCGGGAGAACCCACCAGGGCGTGACGGCACTACTTTGCCACCAGATCCCCGTTGATCGTCGCCGCGCCACCCGCGGGGATCTTCAGGTCGGCCGTCTTGTCGCCGTAGCGGACCTTGCAGGGCTGACCGAGCTTCGAGCGAAGCGTCGCCGACGCGAGCTTGCCGTCCTGCCACTCCAGGTCCAACTCGAACCCGCCGCGGGCGCACAGGCCCTTGGCCCTGCCCGTGTGCCAGGCCTTCGGGAGCGCGGGCAGGAGGACGATTTCGCCCGCCTGCGATTGGACGAGCATTTCGCAAATGCCCGCCGTGATACCGAAGTTGCCATCCATCTGGAACGGCGGATGGTTGGCGAACAGGTTGGGGAGGGTGTTGTAGGTGAGCAGGCCACGAACCATGCGGCCCGCGTTCTCGGTGTTTCCCAGTCGCGCCCAGAGGGCGCAACGCCATGGCCACGTCCAGCTCCGCCGGCTGTCGCCCGCCTCGCCCCGTGCGGCGAGGGAGACGGCCGCCGCCTTGGCTAAATCGGGCGTCTTCGCCATGCTGATCTGCCGGCCGGGATACACGGCGAAGAGGTGCGACGTGTGCCGGTGCTGGTCCTTGGGGTCGTCGCGGTCCACCATCCACTCCTGGAGTTGGCCCCACTTGCCGGTCTTCGGCGTCACCAGCTTGTCTCGCATCGCGGCGATCTTGTCGCGGTAGGGCCTGTCGGCACCGAGCGCGTCGGCGGCCTCGACGTAGTTGTTGAACAGGTCCCACACGATTTCCTGGCTGTAGCTCACGCCGTCCTCGTCGGGGCCGTGCTCGGGCGACCAGGCGCGCGGCACCACCAGGCCGCCGTCGGGCAGGGCCTTGAGGCGTTCCTCCCAGAACTCGCATATCTCCTTCATGATGGGATAGGCGACGGCCTTGAGGTACTCCGTGTCGCCGCCGAAGGCATAGTGCTCCCAGAGGTGCTGGCAGTACCAGGCGTTGGCCGTCTTGTCCCACTTCCAGCCGAGTCCGCCTGTGATGTTGTGCGAGGTGCGGAGCGCCCAGCCACGGGTCGTGCCCGAGGGGGTCTTGAACTCCTTGTCGGCCTGCGTGGCCTTGCGCCAGGGCTCGAGCTGGCTCTGGATGAGGTCGAAGAACGGCAGATGGCACTCCGCCAGGCCCGATGGCTCGGCGAGCCAGTAAGCCCCACTTGTCGCGCCCGGCCACGCCGGCCTTGTTCTGGAGCGGCTCGCTGGGGATGAAGAAGAAGCCGCCGTCGTCGAACATCGGGTCGCCCTTGGCCGGGATGTCGTTGAAGTTCTGGCAGCGCTTCACAAAGGTGAGGGCCTTCTCGTAGATGGGGTCATCGCCAGGCACCTTGGCCGAGCGCAGGGCGGCGATGCCGTAGAGCGTGGCCACGAGGTTCGACTCGTAGAACCGCCCGGCGTCGCCGCCCACTCCGGCCCGCTTGGGCACGTCAATCGAGAAGCCCCAGCCGCCGTAGCGGAGGTCCCTGAACTCCCAACCGTTGGCCTCGGCGAGCTGGCGCTCGCGCAGGAGCGCGAGCCAGGCGGCGCGGGCGCGCAGGTGCGGCTCGTCCTGCTTCTCCAGCACCACCACGCGGCTGGCCGCGCCGGCGGTGAACACGGGGAAGTTGAGGCCGTGGGGGCCGGGGTCAATCTTCCCGTCCTTTGTGACCAGCTTCATCATGAAGCTGGCCCCGCGGTCGAAGGCGGGCCGCACGCTCTCGCCGCCCTGGGGCAGGAAGTAGAGACACGAGAGGACGTGCGGCGTAAGCTCAGGGCCGTCCCGGAAGGCGCCGTAGACGGGCGAGCGCCAGGCCCCGTCGTCCGACTGCTTGCTCACCAGGAACCGCGCCGCGGCCGCGAGGCTGCCGTCAATGCGGCGGCCCCGTTCCTCCGTGGCCTTCTGCGGCACCGTTTTCGCCGGGGCCTTCGGCTTCTCTGCCGAACAGCCCGCCACCAACGCCAAAACGCCGAGAAGCCCCGAAGCCAGGCTCGCGGCCTGGCTCCCGGGGCTTCGCTTCACTCGGCACTTGTCACTCGTCACTCTCTCACTCTCACTGTTTCTTGATCTTCGCCGCCACGGGCACCGGCGCCCTGTCCACCGTCAGCACCAGCAGCGCGGCTGCCGTGCAGAAGGTGCGGCCCGTGATGCAGTGGTGGCCGCTCCAGCTCCCGTCCTCGTTCTGTATGCGATTGAGGTTCGCAGTGACCTTCTCGTCCCACTTCTTCCACTCGTCCCCGCCCTTGACGACGAGGCTCTCGCCGATGTTCATGTAGGAGAGGAACTCCTCGCCGCCGTTGGAGCCGAAGCCGGAGACGAATTTGTCGTCGTTGAGCTTCTCGACGATGGCGGTCTGGGCCGTCTTGAGGGCCTGGTCGTTCCTGTCGAAGCGGTCGAGCAGGTCTTTGGCCGCTTGCCGCTCGGGGGCGGTGGGGGCGTTGGCCGCCTTCTCCTTCAACCCGGCACGCTTCGCGTCGTTCGTGTTCGCCGAGTCCTGGAGGGAGCCGAGGCTGGAGGCGCCGGAGTAGAGTTGGACGCCGGCCGAGCCTTCGGAGGCGAACTTGCCGGACTTGCCGTCGAACTGCTTCGTGGCGTATGCCTCGGTGCGGGCGCGGACCTCCTCGCTCACGCGGACGCCTGCCTGCGCGGCCTTGTTGAGGGCCTTCACGCCCATCGCCTGCGAAAGCGTGGGCGCCCAGCCGTCGCTCGCCCACGTGCCGTCGCTCTTCTGGTTCTTCTCGATCTTGTCCATCACCTTGTCGAGTGCGGCCATCAGCCGCTTGCGGCTGTCGGCGTCGGGCATCTGGTCCCTCACCTCGGCCAGCACCTGGGCGGCCATGAACGTGTCCACGTACTGCCCGAGCTTGCCCTGGACGCGCGTGCCACGGGTCTTGGTGATGAAGAGGGACGGGGAGTCGCTCTCCTCGATTTCGGCGCAGAGGAACTCGATGGCTTTGCGGATTTGCGCGGCGTGCGGCCCGGCCTTGGGCGTGCTGCCCGCGCGGATGAGGGCGAGCGTGCAGATGCAGGTGTCGGCCGCGCTCGGCGTGTCCTTGAGCTGGAGTCCCTGGCCCATCTGCGCCGATTCCTCGCCCTGGCCCCACGCGCCGTTCTTGAGCTGGGACTTGACGAGGAAGTCGAGGCCCTTCTGCACCTGGGCGCTCAGGGGCTTGGACTCGACGGCGGGCGCCCACTTCGCCGGGGGCGTGGTCTCCTTCTTGGCCTCCGGCCCGGCGGACGGCTCGGCGAGGGCGGCCATCAGCCCCCAGGCCGCCAGGCCCACGACCACCATCGCCACGGCCACCAGCTTCCACCACCTCATAGCAAGCTCCTTTCCTGCCTCCCCGATTCTACCATATTGGACGCAGTTCGGGGAGCGGGAGTTCCGCGCGTTACGCTCCCGTTACGGAGCGCCGAAGTAATGCCAGTCGCACTCGAACGTGGCGGCCTCCCCCTTCTTCAGGGTCGCCTCCCAGGTGACCTCCGAGAACGGGTTCGCGGCCATCCACCACCAGGGCCAGCCCCACCAGTACCACCAGGCAGAGCCGTCGGCATCGGCAGGGGCCTCCTCCTGGGCGTTCAGGCTCACGATTTTGCCGCCCTCACTGGCCTTGGTGACGGTGCCGACGAGTCTCCGCCGCACCACGAGACGCACGTCCCGGTCCTTGAAGTTCGTCACGGTGTACTTGCTGCGCAGGCTCACCTTCGTGCACGAGACGTTGTGGATGGACAGGGCGTTGTGCTGCCTGGCGGTCTCGGCCTCCTCCTTCTTCGTGTTCAGGTCGGTGGCGATGGTGACGGGCAGCTCGACCTTGTTGCCGGCGGAGGTGAACGTCATGAGCTGCTGGCCGAGGACGGTGCCTGCCTTGAAGATCGTCGCGGGGCCGGTGGTCCAGGGGGTCTGGCCGGTGTTGGAGAGGCTGAGCTTGTGCATGGCCTTGGCGCCGGTCAGGGCGCGGGTGAGCTGGCGCTGCCGGTCCTCGCCGATGTGGCGCCACAGCTCGCGCGGCGGCAGGAAGGGGATGTCCCACACGTAGGTGTGCTCGTAGGGCACCGTGACGTCGAGCAGGTGCACCTCGGCGCGCTCGCCCTTCTTGAGGCTGATGCCCTGCTTCTGGTAGAGGAATAGGTCCTCCTGCTGCCCCTCGGCCGGGATGTTGGGGCCGCCGCGGGCGGCAGCGCCGCCCTCGTCCCGCTGCATCGGGGCAGCCATCTGAGACATCATGGCGTTGCTCAGGTCCTGGCCCGCCACGCCGCCCCGAGCCTCCGAGGGCGGGGCGAAGTAGTGGCTGAGCTGTAGCCCGGCCTCGCGGAGCGCCAGCGGCGAGAGGTTTTCCTTCATCAGGAAGCTCGGCACGCCCACGACGAGCCGCAGATTCGCGTTCTCCAGGTCCTCCAGCTCGTTGATGATCGTGCCGTAGAGCGACACCTTGGCCTTCTTCTCGTCGAGCAGCTCGACGCGGTAGTCGGGAATCCAGCGGATGCCCTTCTGGAGGTAGACGAACCCGACGTCGTGCTTGCCGCTGGCCGGCTTGCCCTGGGCGGTGACGCGCAGGGCGATCTCACGCACCTGTTTCTTCTCCGTGCGCTCGGTCGCGATCTCCTTGCCAGCGATGGCGACGCTGCGGATGTTCTCGCGCTGGATGAGCACCATGCCCTGCTCGGACTCGATCATCACGAAGGAGCCGACGCTGCGGACCCGTTCCTCGCGGGTCTCCGTGAGGCTCACGTTGCCGATGTAGCGCCCCCAGCGGTCGTAGCGTTCGGGGGTCGAGCGTGTGACAGGCGTCTCGCGCTCGCCCTCGTGCTCGAGGAAGCCGCGGAGGACGCCCGTGTGCGTCTGGGCGGCGCCCTCCTTGCCCTGCTCGACGATGGTCGCCTTCTTCCCCTTGTTCGCCTGGATCATCTGCTCAAGGGAGAGACAGGGCAGGGATTCGCTGGCCTCGACGAGGCCCGCCTTCACGAAGTCCACGCGGGCCTCGGCGTCGCCAGTGAAGGCCCAGAACGTGCCCAGCACGGGCGCCGGCACCTCGCGCGTGCGGCACCAGCCGTCCTTCAGCTCGACCGCGCCGCGGGCCATCACCAGCGCGTGGCCGTCCTTGAACACCGTCACGTCGGTGACCTTGGGCGTGAATTCGGGCGCCTCGGCCGCCCACGCGCCCGCCGCCACGGCGATGCCCAAAGCTGTCAGCCATCTTCTCATGTCAACGCTCCTTCCAGATTGGCAGGGCGTGCGAACTTGCACGCGGAACGACAAGGACGGTGTGCATGTTTGCACACCCTACACGCCTACACGCCGAAGATCAATGTCTCACGTGGAACGAATAGCGGCAGGTGACTTCCTTGGTGGCCCCGGGCTCGACCGTTAGCTCCCAGCGAATGGTCGAGTGGCCGCTGAGCGCGGGGTGGCTCTGGACGTTCTGCCAGTCGCTCGCCTGGTAGTCGGTGATGGCGATCTTGCCGTCGTCGGATGCCTCGGTGGCATTGCCGCCGAATTGGCAGTTGAGGTAGAGGGCAATGGGCTTCTTCTTGTAGTTGGTGACGCGCAGGGCGCCCTTCTTGGTTACTTTGGCGTAGTCGTAGCCATCATGGAGGTGCACCGCCTTCACGATGCGTTCGGTCTCCGATTCCTCGTAGGTGCCGCGAACGTCCACGGCCACGGTGAGCGGCACCTGGCACTTGCCGCCCACCGAGGTGTAGGTGAGCAGCTCCTGGCCGATGGGCAGATAGCCGTCCACCACGAGCGCCGCGCCGGTGGTCCAGGGCACCGCGGTCTTGTTGGCCAGCTCTACCTGGTGCCAGACCTCGTTCTTGAGGAGGCGGATGGGCGAGGCGTGTTTGCCCGAATCGGGCAGGGCCTCGGCCCCGCCGCGGGCGAGGTGCACGTCCCACGTGTGGATGCTGCGGAAGGGCACCTTGGCCGAGAGGATGGGCACCGCCGCCCGCTCGCCCGCGCGCAGGGTGAGCTTGGGCACGTGGTAGACGAATAGGTCCTGGGCCTGCTCCCCGGCCAGCTCGGGCGGGAGCGCTGGGATGGCCGGCCCCTCTGCCGCCGGCTGGGGCGCGACCCGCTCGCCGCGGACCTCGCCCGCACGCTGGCTGAACAGCACGTTCGACGTGCCCGAAGGGTCCATGATCTGCGGCGCCGCGCGACGCAGTGGGTCCGAAATCGCGCCCGACAGGGTCAGGGGCGAGGCGAGGTTCTTGAACCTGAAGCTCGGCACGCCCACCACGAGGTCCACGGGCACGCCCGTCAGGTCCTCGGCCTCATTGAGGATTTCGGCCTGCATCGCCATGTCGGCCTCTTTCTCGCCCAGCGCCACGCGATAGGTGGGTATCCAACGGATGCCAGGGCCGAGGAAACAGACCTCGACCTCGACCGCCCCCTCCCCCACTTTGGGGTCGAACTCCAGGACGAGCCGCTTCTCGGTCTCCTGCTTGCCCTGTTTCGCGATGATCTGCTGGCGGGAGGTGGTGCTGAGGAGCTTGCCCCTCGTGGGCACGACCCAGAAGGAGCCCAGGATGGCGTTCTCGGGCAGCCCCTCGATGTAGGCGCGGCCCGCACCGTCCACCTTGCCCGTGGCCTTCTTCACCAGCATGCAGTAGCCGTCCTTGAACACCACGGCCCGGGCCAGCTTCACCTCCAGCTTCCCCTCGCCGTCCTCCCCGGCCGCGGCCAGGCCGCACGAAAGGGCCACTGCCCACGCAGCAACCACCGCCCGACACTTTGTCGCCAGCATCGCCCATCTCCTTTCCCGGTAGGGTGTGCATGCTTGCACGCCATCTTGCGCGTTCCTACGGCTTCACCCCCCTCCCTCTCAGGGAGGGGGGAGGGGGAGGGTGGGCCGTTTGCCGCGGTCCCACCCTCACCCGCCTCGCAGACGAGGCGACCTCTCCCTGAGAGGGAGAGGGGTGGTCTATCACTTCGCCGCGGAGGTGATGAGGACGTTCTGGCCGCCGACGCGGAGGAGCAGGTCGCCGGGGAGCGAGGCCACGCCCTGGCGGTCCTCGCGGACGAGTTGGTCCACGAGCGTCCAGTACTCGGACGTGCCGAAGACGACCGTGCGGTCGGGCGCCAGGCCCTTCTTGGCGTCGCCCGCGGCCTGGGAGTCGATCCACTGCTTGCCGCGGTGGAAGAAGGCGCGGTCGTTCACCTGCTGCACGGCGGCCGGCGCCACGCGGTTCATCGTCGCGTCGTAGTAGTCGTTGCGGTAGTTGAGGGTGGACTGGCTGCGCTGCTCCTGGCGGTTGAAGTCCTGGTTGATCGAGCCGATGCCGACGCGGGTGTGCATGGCCCGCTGCTCGAGGTTGGTCTGGGCCTGCTGGTTCAGCGCGTCGCGCCGCGTGAGGTCGGTGCCCTCACGGGCGAAGAAGGCGGTGTACTCGGTGAGGATGCCGAACTCGGCGGAGAGGCGGACGACCTCGCCGACAAGCTCCTTGAGCTTCGCCTCCTGTGCGGCGACGGACTGGCCCGTGACCTCGGCGATGGCCTCGATGATCATCTGGGCCTTGGGGTCGCGGACCTTCTGGTAGACGCGCTTCGGGCCGATGTCGGCCCCCAGCTCGCGGATGCCGTCCAGAAGCACGGCGATCTTGCGGCTCGCCCACAGCCGCGGCACGAAGGCGTTGCGCGTCGTCGCCTTGATCAGGTCGAACGCGAACGGGAACGCGCGCTTGGCGCCCAGGTAGTTCCCGCTCACGGAGAAGGTAAGTGGCTGGTCGCCCACGTATTGGCCGAGCACCACAAGCTGATCGCCCTCGAAAAGGTCGGGCAGCCTGCCTGGAATGACGTCGAGCACCCGACCGGGGGCTGACACATTGTCGGGTCCGACGACCTCCAGTTTGGTGTCGGCCAGCACGGGGCCGGCCAGCCTTTTGAACACGCCGGAAACCTTCACCTCCACGTCCTCCTTGGGGAGGACGAATGTGGACGCTGCGCGCGTCTCGAGAGCCACACGTTCGAGGAGCGCGGTATTCACGTCGGCGCCCACGCCGAACGTGAAGACGCGGCGGCTGTGGATGTTGGCCTTGCGGGCGGCGTCGCGGATGGCCACCTCGGCCGTCTGCCCCACCGTCGGCAAGCCGTCCGTGAGGAATAGCACCATCGGCAGGAAGCCCTGCATGGGCCGCGGGCGGAGCGCCTCGACCAGCGCGTCGTGGATGTTCGTGCCCCCGCGGGCCTTCACGCTCTCAAGGTACTCGCGGGCCTTCGCCACGCTCTCTTTCGTCTTGAGCACGGGGCGGTCGGCGAAGAAACTGACCTGGTCGTTGTAGACGATGATGTTGAAGGCCTCGCCCTCTTCGAGGCCGGCGAGCACCTGGAACGCGGCCTCGCGCACCTGCTCGATCTTCTCGCCGTTCATCGAGCCCGAGCGGTCGAGCACCATCGTGATCTCGCGTTTGATTGCGGGCGCATCCTTCTCCCGTTTCACGGGCAGGCCGGCCAGGAGGAGGAAGTAGCCGCCCTTCACCTTCGGGTCGGGGTACGCGAACAGCGTGGCCGATACGCCGGCCTGCTCCACGAGGTAAGAGAGGCGGAAGGCCCCGGGGTCGCTCCGCGACTCCTCGGCAATCTCGACCTCCACCTCGGTCGCCGACAGCCGCTTCATCTCCAGCTTGTGGCTCGGCGAGTAGACGGTCGAGATTGGGGCTTTGGACTTGATCCGCACCTTCACGTTCCACGGAATCGTGTAGTACACGCTCTCGGTCCGGGGCAGCACGTAGTCCACGCGATTGCCGTCGGCGGCCACGAGGCCCTCGTAGGCCAGCCGCACCTTCTGCGGGCTGCGGGCCTCGACGGGGAAGACGCTCGAGCGCACGAGGCTGGAGCCGACGAACTCCAGGAGCGCGGGGTCCCGCATCTTCGACACGATGGACTGGTAGAGCGAGCGGGCCTCGCCCTTGGGCAGCACCTCGGCGGTGGCCTCGGCGGCGGCGCCCTGGAAGGTGAAGCCGCGCACGGCCACCCCCTCGGGCACGGGCACGAGCAGCTCGGCCTCCTGCCGCGTCGCGGAGGGGTTCATCAGCGCGATGTCGAGACTCGTCGTGGCCACGCGCTCGGCGATCACCACCTCGGCGGCCACCTCCGTGATGTGCACGGGCTGGCGCGTCTCGGCGGAGAACACGCTGCGCTGTGGCACCACGAGGTTGGAGGCCAGGGGCCGCGCGCTCCGCAGGCTGTGTGGCACGACGCCGCCGGCCTGCGCCGCCGCGGCGCACGCCGCGGCCGCCAGCCAGCCGATTCCGTTCTTGAGCAACGCATTCATCCGACACCTCCTTAGGCCGGCCCCTTGCCGGCCGCCGCGCGCATATTCTACCCCACCGCGGCCCAGAACATCGTAAAGCCTTTGTAACAAGGTGCTCGCGCACCTCCCCGTTCGTAGTGCGGCCTTCAGGCCGTATCCTGGCTTTGCGGCTCCCCCGAAAGGATACGGGCTGAAGCCCGCACTACGAACGCTCGCCACGTCCCCACCTGCCGCGGCTCCCGGGCTCGCGGCGTTTGACGCCGCGTGCGGGAATGGTAGAATTCTGCGGCGCCGCACCTGGGCGGCGCGCGACCCTCACACGAAAGGAGATGGCAGCATGCGTGGCAATGTGGCCCGACATCTGGCGGCGCTGGCCGGCGTGGCGCTCCTGGCCGCAGGGTGCATCGACTCCAAGGCCGTGCTCACCGTGAACCCCGACGGCAGCGCGACCCTGGAGCACACGCTCTACATGAAGAAGGACAAAGACGACGCCGGCGGCGAGAAGCCGATTGACAAGGTGAAGGCCGACATGCAGAAGGGGGTCGCACAGCTCGGCGAAGGGGTCACGCTGGCCTCCGTCACCCCCGCGGCAGCGCGCGAGGGCTGGCGGGGCTACAAGATCGTCTACAGCGTGGCCGACGTGACGAAGCTCAAGGTCGGCTACCTGCCCCCCATCGGCATGGACGAGACCGAGGCTGCCGACCTCATCCGCTTCGAGTTCGCGGCCGGCCCCACGGCCAAGCTCACCGTCCTCCGCCCCAACATCAAGGCGGGCGAAGACAAGCCAGACGGGAAGGAAGATGAGAACGCCGCGATGGCCGCGGCCTTCGAGGGCGCGGTCCTCGAATTCCACATCGCCGTCAAGGGCGCCATCGCCCACACCAACGCCGAACACGTCAATGCCGGCCGGACGGGTTTCCTCCTGCTCCGCCAGGACATTGGCGGCATGTTGAAGGACAAGGCGGCCCTCGCCGCGGCCAAGGCAATGGCCAAGCTCAAGGACCCCGAGGCCATCCTGGCCAAGCTCCAGGACCCAGCGGTCCAGAAGTACGTCCAGATGCAGTCGAAGCCCAGCGTGGTCGTCGAGTTCAAGTGAGGCCCCCCTCTCCTGCGCACCACAGCCCCCGGCCTCTGAGGTCGGGGGCTGTCATGTCGAATGGCCACCCGTGGCATCATGCCGACCTTGCTCACGCGACGGGCCAGATCAGCACCAAAACGGTCCCAGGCAGTACCAGGCAGTACGGCGAAAAGGCATAAGTGCCGGCCTGAACTGTGGTTGTGGCCTGCACTGTTTCGCAATAGCGCGCGCTTGTGTCATATAGTGGAGGAGCAGAATCGGGGACGATTGGGGAGGCGCCCCCCACCCCTCGCGACGGTGGTGTGCGCAATGTTGACCAACAGTGGCAAACACTGACCAACACTGAGCCGGAATGGCGAGAATCGGCAAACGGCGAGTGACCGACTCTGAGCAACACTGGCCAACACTGAGCCGCGCCAGCAGCACGCTCCAGGCTCCTGGCGCACAGGTGAGCGCCTGTCACTTGGCGCTCGGGGCATCGGGGCCGATGGGCTGAAGCTCGATGGCGTGGTTGGCGCAGCGGACGACGCAGAGGCCGCAACCATCGCACTTGTCTGGATTTATGGCGAAGCAGCCGTCCTTCTGCTCGATGGCGGAGTAGATGCAGACCTTCTCGCAGAGGCCGCAGCCGACGCCGCAGCCGCAGGCGAGGCAGCGGGCGGGGATCATACGCCCATTGTGCGGAGAAGCCCTTTCCATATCAAGACCTGTCCCACGCAAACTCCCCTCAAACCAGCCCGAATCTGACAATCCCGTGTGGCCGCTCAGCCGAGGGTGAAGCCGCTGCCCCCGTGCCCGGCGCGGCTCAGCGGGAGCTTCGCCCTCCCCAGCTCACATCTCGGCGCCCGGCTGGAGGAGGGTGAAGCCGGTCCGTGCGTCCTTCACGCGGGTGGCGGTGGCGCCGAGGATTTCGCAGAGGATGGCCTCGCCGACGAGCCAGGTGGTGACGCCGGGCCGCAGGCAGCCGGTGAGGGTGGCGCCCGACCGCCCGAGCGCGCCGTGGATGTGGAGGACGGGCTTCCCCGCCTCGTTGGGGGCCAGGACGCCGACGGCTGCGGCCTCGTGCGCGCCGTCCACCGGCAGCAGCATCGGGTCGGGCGGCATCGCGTCCGACCGCCTCGGCCCCACGACCACCTGGCCGCCGCCGAGGCCGCCGAGGAGGATGACGTGGCCGACCTTGATGCCCTTCTCCTCGGCGAATCGCTCGATGCACTCGGGCACCACGTCGCCGTCCTCGAGGCGGATCACGAACACGCGGCCTACCGTGCCTTCACACGCTTTCATGTGCTTTGCCCTCGGTGGCGGCTCTCCCATGCCTGCGCGCCGTCGCGGCGCGGCACGCTGGCATTGTAGCCGCATGGCACTCGCCCGGCAAGGCTGGAATCGCGAGGTGCATGCGCGCGCGAATGCCGTTTGATTTGCCGGGAAGGGGCAGTATAATCTGTGTGTTTGCGGCGAGTGCAGGAGGGGCCGAACATGGGCGAAGCCGACCAGGTGCGGGCGCGGGTGGCCTTTCGCGGGCACGTGCAGGGCGTGGGGTTCCGGTACACCGCGCGCCACGTGGCTGCTTCGCATGCAGTGACAGGGTTCGTGAGGAACGAGCCGGACGGCTCGGTTGCCCTGGTGGCGGAGGGGACGCGGGGCGAGGTCGCGGCGTTCGTGGACGCGGTGGGGGCGGAGATGGCGCCGTGCGTCCGCGGCCGCGAGGTGTGGTGGGAGGCGGCGACGGGCGAGTTCGACGGGTTCGGGATTCGCCACGGATGGTGAGGGGCCGGGCGGCCCCAGGGCGGAGAGACGCGAGTTGCGCTACTGCGTGTTTGGCGACGTGCACGGGAACCTGGAGGCGCTGGAGGCCATGGTGGCCGACGCGCGGCGGCAGGGGGCCGAGCGCTACGTGTGCGTGGGCGACATCGTGGGCTACGGGGCCGACCCTGTGGAGTGCGTGGACCGCGTGCAGGGGCTGACGACTCAGATCGTGGCGGGGAACCACGACTGCGCGGTGGTGGGGCGGACGGAGCTGGAGTACTTCAACCACTACGCGCGCGACGCGGTGGTATGGACGCGTACCCAGCTCTCGCCGAGCGACAGGGCGTTCCTGCGCGACCTGCCGCTCACGCTCGAGGTGGACGGGATGAAGGTCGCGCACGCCACGCTCGACCGGCCCTACGAGTTCGGCTACATCGAGTGCGACACCTCGGCCCGGCGGTCGTTCGACGCGTTGGACGGCAGCGTCGCGTTCGTGGGCCATTCGCACGTGCCGGTCGCGTTCTTCTACGTCGTTGACAAGAAGCAGGTCCTGTTCACGAAGGACCAGGAGATCGAGCTGGACAGGTCGGCGAAGGCGATCGTGAACGTGGGGAGCGTGGGGCAGCCGCGGGACAACGATCCGCGCGGGTCGTACGCGCTGTACGACAGTTCGAAGCGCACTGTGGTCATCCGCCGCGTGAGCTACAGCGCGGAGGCGGCGATGCAGAAGATCGTGGCGGCGGGCCTGCCCGCCGTGCTGGGCCAGCGGCTGCTCTACGGGCGCTGATTCCAATGAGGACCTCGATTTCGTACGGGCGGCGCCGGCTGGACCTTCGGCTGCCGGCGGGCGCGCAGGAGTTGCGCGCCGGCGGCGCCGAGCCCCTGGCCGAGCCGGCGGAAGCCATTCGGGACGCCCTTCGGCGCCCGCTGGGCAGCGCGCCCTTGCGGGAGCTGGCCGCGGGGCGGCGGCACGCCTGCGTCGTGGTGTCCGACATCACGCGGCCCGTGCCCTACCGCCTGCTGCTGCCGTCGCTGCTGGAGGAGCTGGAGGGCGCGGCCGGCCGCATCACCCTCCTCGTCGCCACGGGCACCCATCGCGCGAGCACGGCCGCCGAGAAGCGGGAGATGTTCGGCCCCGAAGCCGTCGCCCGCTACCCCATCGTGGACCACGATTCGCGCGACCCCGCGCAGCTCGCCCCCCTCGGCCGCCGCACGTCGAGCGGCACGCAGGCCTGGGTGAACCGCCTCTACCTGGAGGCGGACCTGCGGATTCTCACGGGCCTGGTCGAGCCGCACTTCATGGCAGGCTACTCGGGCGGCCGCAAAGCCATCTGCCCCGGGCTGGTGGACCTGCGCACGGTCCAGAAGTTCCACGGGCCGGGCTTCCTCGAGGACCCGCGCGCGGCCAGCGGCGTGCTCGAGGGCAACCCGTGCCACCGCGAGGCGGACGAGATGGCGCACATAGCGGGCGCCGAGTTCACGCTCAACGTCGCGCTCGACCTCCAGCGCCGAGTGGTGGGCGCGTTCGCGGGCGGCCTCGACGCGGCGTTCGAGGCCGCGGTGGCGAAGGTGGACAGCTACTGCCGGGCCGAGGTGGCCGAGCCGGCCGACATCGCGGTCACATCGGGCGGCGGCTACCCGCTCGACAAGACGTTCTACCAGACGGTGAAGGGCATGGTCGGCGCGCTCCCCGCCGTGCGCGGGGGCGGGGTCGTCCTCATCGCGTCCGAGTGCGGCGAGGGCATCGGCAACCGCGAGTACGCCGAACTGATGTTCCGCTACGAGGGCCGCCACGAGGCGTTCCTCCGCGACATCTGCGGCCGCGACGAGGTGGAGCAGGACCAGTGGGAGTTCGAGGAGCAGTGCAAGGTGCTGGCCCGCGTGGGCATCGAGGGGCTGGTGGTGTGCGCGGGCGGCATCGAGGCGGGCACGCTGCGGCGCCTGTCGGTCACGCCTGCCGCGGCGCTCTGCGGCGAGGGGGAGCCGGAGGCCCAGCTCCAGGGCGCGCTGGACGCCTTGCTGCGGCGTCGGCCGGGGGCGCGGGTGGTGGCGATTCCCGACGGGCCATACGTCCTGGCCACGAGGTCGTCGGCATCGCCATCCTCCACGCCAGCAAGCGCAGAGCCCCCAGGCGCCGGCAGCCAGACGTCGCCAATTGAGTGAGGCGGCCCCATAACCCACCCACTGCCTGTCAAAGCGGCGGTTGCACGGGGGCGCGGCGGCGGCTATCATACGGCAAGGCGGTGAACGCAGAACCCCTGTGAAGGAGCAAGTCATGCGCCAGTGGCCATCGGTCGCGTTCTGTCTCGCCGTGTGGGCGCTTCCCGCCGGCGGTGCCCGGGCAGGCGAGGAGAAGAATATCATCGAGGACCCGTCCTTCGAGCTGACGAAGGAGAAGGACCGATGGGGCTTCGTGTTCCAGAAATGGGCGGGGTGGAAGTACGAGGGCGAGTGCGAGTTCCGCGTGGGCACCATCGCCCGCACGGGGCAGCATTCGTTTCTGTTCTTCGGCGGCGCCGCGCCCAAGATTCGCAATCGCCAGGAGGTCGAGTTGGAGCCAGGACGCTATCAGGTGACGGCCTATCTGCGCGGACTCGATATCGGCCTGGGCACCTGGAACATGACGACCGAACTCATGTTCAACGACAAGTACATCCAGCTTGCGAAGAACGGCACGTTTGGGTGGACGAAGCTGACCTATGTGGCCGAGGTGAAGGAGAAGAAGAAGGTCGCCGTGTCGTTCGGCCTGATGGCGCCGGGCTACTTCTGGATTGACGACGTGTCGCTGGTGAAGGTGGGCGAGAACGTGCCGCTCACGGAGAAGCCTGTGCTGGGCGAGGAGGAGAAGCCGATTGCCCCGCCGGGCGAGCTGGGCGCGGGGGTCGTCCGCTGCGTCGAGTGCGGCTACCGCAACATGCCCGAGTGGAAGACCTGTTACGCCTGCGGCACGCCGCTGGAGGCGAAGAAGGCCGTCGTCACCGGCCCGCCGCTGAAGCTCATCACATCGTTCGAGGACAAGAATCCCTTCCCCGGCAGCATCACGGTCGAGGAGCACGCGACCGACGGCAAGAAGGCGATGCGGATTGACAAGTCGTATGTGTGCATGGACGGCCCGCAGGACTGGCTGGGCTACGACTTCCTCAAGGCCGACCTTTACACCGACTCGCCCGATCCGCTCGAGCTGTACGTCGAGGTGCGTGACCAGCAGACGACCGATTACTGGACGCGGGTGAACTACACGACCGTGGCGCCGCCGGGGGCGAGCACGCTCATTATCCCGGTGAAGCAGCTCTATGTCGGCGAGAAGTCGCGGCCCGGCCGCATGCTCGTGCTCAACGCCATCACGCGCCTGGTCTTCGCCATCGGCGACAAGCCGCCGGCGCCGCTGTTCGTGGACAACGTGCGGCTCGAGCGCGACGATTCGCCGCAGAAGGCGGTCTTCGACGGCCTGTGGGCCTTCGATTTCGGCACGGGCACCAGCCCCGTGATGGACGGCTTCACGGCGATCACGCCGGCCACGCTCTACAGCCAGGGCCGCGGCTACGGCCTCAAGACCGCCCGCATATGGCGGAGCTTCGACGCCCTCCAGCCCGAACCGCTCTACCAGGACTTCATCTGCATCGAGGGCGGCGGCCTGGCCGTGGACGTGCCGAACGGCAAGTACCGCGTGTGGGTGAACATGGACAACCCGTCGGGCTTCTGGGGCGAGTACCAGGCATACAAGAAGCGGGCCATCCTCGCCGAAGGCCAACCCGCCGTCACCGACACGATGGACTTCACGGCGTTCCGCAAGAAGTTCTTCCGCTTCTGGAACGTCGAGGACCTGCCTGCCGACAACACGTTCGACAAGTACCAGAAGGCCTACTACCAGGAAAAGACCTTCGAGGTGGACGTGGCCGACGGCCAGCTCAACGTGGAGTTCCAGGGCGAGAACTGGGCGTGCAGCGTGGCCGCGGTCGTCATCTTCCCCGCCGCCAAGGCCGCCGAGGGCGAGAGCTTCCTCAAGTTCGTCGAGAGCCGCCGCCGCTTCTACTTCGACAACTACTTCAAGCGCATCCTCCACCGTCCGACCGGTGACCCGCTGACGCCGAGCGCTGAGGAGGCGAAGTGCGGCTATGTGCTGTTCCAGCGGGACTTTATGAAGGACGTGTACTACAACGACACGCCACTCAAGGACGAGGTTGGCAAGCCCCTCGCCGCCGAGGCATTCGTGGGCGAGCATGAGCCGCTCACCCTTGGTGTCCTGCCGCTGAAGGACTTGGGGAAGGTCGCGGTGACGGCGAGCGACCTGCTCGGGCCGGGCGGGACGATCCCCGCCGGCGCGGTCGAGATCGGCCACGTGTCCTACCGCGTAAGTCGAGTGACGATGGAGGGATCGGTCTACACGATCAAGCCGCGACTCATCCTGCCCTCCGCCACGGTCGAGATGCCGAAGGGCGTGACCCGCGAGTTCTGGCTCACGGTGAAGACGCCCGCCGACGCAAAGCCCGGCCTCTACAAGGGCACGGTGAGCGTCAAGCCCGAGAAGGGCGAGGCATCCCAAGTGCCCATCCAGCTTCAGGTTAGAGCAGGCACACTCGATCCCGTGGACGTGCCGGCCGGGCCGTGGGGCTACACGATCAACATCCCTTGGCCGGGGGGCGACCCCGAGGCCGCCGCCTACAACCGCGACATCGCGCTCAAGGGCCTCCAGAAGATGCGGGAATACGGCTTCACCATCTTCAGCGGCGCGCCAGCCATCGCCTATCGCGGCTTCAAGGGCGGCGAGCCCGTCCTCGACTTCGCCCAGGCAGAGCCTATCATGAAGGCCGCCAAGGACTTAGGCTTCCTCGGCGTCTGCTCCTACGGGGCAGGCGTCAGCGGCTTCAACGCCTACTACCAGGACACGGCGGCGATGACCGCCGCGGGGTTCAAGGACTATGCGGCGTTCATCAAGACCATCTACGGCGCGGTCCAGAAGCACGCGGACGCGGCGGGCTGGCTGCCCGTCTACTACAACCTGGGCGACGAGCCGATCGGCGAAGCCATCCCGCGTGCCGCCGAGAACGCCGAAGCCTACACCAAGGCTTTCCCCCAGGGGCCGCCCTGGTTCACCTTCGCCACCAGCTACTCGGGCGGCAAGACCGGCGACCCGCACCACCGCCTCTCGAAGGCCCTCCACGTGCCCAACTGGAACCTGCACGACGAGGCAGGCGTCGCCCTCATGCGCGAGGCCGGCCGCAGTTGGGCCTTCTACAACGGCGGCAACCGCTGGACCTATGGCGACTACATGTTCAAGGCTGCCAAGCACTTCGGTCTCAAGTTCCGCATCGCCTGGCACTGGAACTGCGCGGCGGGCGACCCCTACTACGCCCTCGACTGCCGCGAGGACGACTATGCCTGGTGCACCGCCACGCCCGAGGGCACGCTCGTCTCCACGCCCTTCTTCGAGCAGCTCCGCGAGGGCCTCGACGACTATCGCCGCCTCCTCACCCTCTCGCGGCTCGTCAAGAAGAAGGCAGGCACACCGGCCGCCGAGGCTGGCATGAAACTGGTCGCTGACCGCATGGCCGCCTTCAAGCTCGGCCAGCGCGACCACGACGCCCTCTTCGGTCCCGACGACTGGTCCGCCTTCCGCCGCAGGGCCGACGACGCCATCGAGGCCCTCCGCAGGTAGCGGCGCCCCCTTGCCCGCTGCCGCCGCCCTGGCCTCAGATGCTCAGATGATCACTTCTCCCCCCTGGGTTTGATCATCTGAAGGTAGAGCGTACACGCCCCTAACCCCTTGCTGGCACACGACTTGCAAGACGCACCTCCCCCGTCTCAGATGATCAAGAGCCCAAAAAGGCAGGTCCTGCTGGTCCCGAGGCGGAGCGGATGCCCACACGTTGCATGCGGTCGCCGTAAGCGCTTGTCCGACAGGCTCTTGCACCTTCCAAGTGTGACAGGCACGAGTGGCGGCGCAGGCAGCCTCCCAATATCAACGAGCGGCGCGTAACCCGCACTGGCCGTGTCCTCCACGTCCGGCCCATCCCGAAGCACCCAGGCAGAGCTGGCGTCGCCTCACGCAATGCGCGCAGGGTGTCAGCCTACCCCTGTTGTGTTTTGCACGCGCCTGCGGGGCAGGGAGACGACCTTGTGGCCGCTGCGCTTCTGTTGTTCGCGCAGAGCTTTGGCCATGGCGCGGATGTCGTAGTTGTAGCGGGCGGCGTGTGCCTCCTTGATCCGCCGCACCTCTTCGACGATCGGGGCGTCGGGCATTGTCATTCCCCCATCAGTTCCTCGGGCGTGCACACCCTCGGGAGTTCATAGCCCTTCTCGTCCAGAGGCCTCTCAACCTGCCGCAGCATCTCAGCGTTGGCAAGGTGCTTGCAGTTCCACGTGACGAGGTAATCCATGTCGTGGACGGTGGCAAAGGCAAGGTGGAATGCATCGTCGGAGGCTTTATCCGGCAGCGGCCCTTCTACGACAAGCGCTTCGCCCAGTGCGGTGACCTCCTCCGTGAGATCGAGGATGGCGAGGCCGCGCATCGTGTCCAGCCTGCGTTGGGCTGCGTGTGGGTCCCCCTCACTCGCCTCGTTGAGGACGACCTGCGAGATGAAAAGGTCGAAGTCGTGGCGGCGCTTGCCCCACCACTCGCGGGTGATCTGCTGATGCGCGGCCTGGATGAGGTTGCGGCTGGGTTCCGCTGTGAGATAGCTCACGACCGTGGTCTCCAAGTATACCCGCGGCCTTACCAGTGACGCTCCCTCTTCGTCGCTCACGATGGCGATTCCTCCGGATGCTGTTCCCTGATGCACTGTAGCCCATCCGATCGAGGGAATCAGTGCACGCCGGCCGTCTCTGGCTCGCGGTGCGCTCGCTCATTCCTCTTCAGAAAGCCATTCACCCTCATCCAGGCCTCGCAGCGGGCGGCCCAGGTGGAGAGGATGGGGTCGGCGGGGGCAAGGCCGAAGCCGTGGCCGCCGTTCTGGTAGATGTGCATCTCGGCCTTGACCTTGTGCTCGCGCAAGGCCATGTAGAACATCACGCTGTTCTCGGCGGGCACCCCGGTGTCGCCGCTGGTGGCCATGAGGAAGGTGGGCGGGGTCTTGGACGTGACCTGGAGTTCGGACGATAGGCTCTCGACCAGTTCCTTCGGCGGGTTCTTGCCCAGGAGGTTGTTCTTCGAGCCGCCGTGGGTGTACTTGGTGGTGAGGGAGATGACGGGGTAGACGAGGACCATGAAGTCGGGGCGGCAGCTCACGCGGTCAATGGGGTCCTTGGCCTCGGCGTTCCCCTCATCGAAGTGGGTGCCGGCGGTGGAGGTGAGGTGTCCGCCGGCGGAGAAGCCGAGGATGCCGATGCGGGCGGGGTCCAGGGCGAACTCCTTGGCCCGCGAGCGGACGGTTCGGATGGCGCGCTGGGCGTCGAGGAGGGGCGAGGGGTGCTTGTATTTGGGGGCGTGGCGGTACTTGAGCATGAAGCCTGCGACGCCGAAGGAGTTGAGCCAGGCCGCCACGTCCTTGCCCTCGTGGCCGACGGCGAGTCCGCCGTAGCCGCCGCCGGGGCAGATGACTATGGCCGAGCCATTGGCCTTATCGGCGGGGGGGAGCCAGATGGTGAGGGAAGGCTTGTCGGCCTCGGTGTCGCCCACGGCGCCGGGCGCGCCGTCGGGCCAGAGCAGCTCGGCCTTGGGCTCCGCCGCCTCGGCCCCCGAGGCCAGCGCCGCAAGCAGGACCGCGGCCAGCAGAACTCCCCAGGAACCTTCGCTCAGCATCGTCTTCTCCTCAGCAGGACCGTGCAGGCTGTTCGCCCCCGCCTACTTGCCGGCCTTGGCGGCGACGTGTTTGAGGATTTCCTCGGCGCGGCGGACGACGCGGCGGTCCTTGCTCACGGCGAGGACCTTTTCAAGGGCGGCGTTGACCTCCTTGGGGTGGCTGTCGCGGAGCCGGTCGGCGATGGCGACGGCGGCGGCCGCGGCCTCGCCCGCGACATCCTTGTCGTCGAGGCCCGGGGCCGCGGGGGCGAGACCCTCGGCGGTGGGCACCTCGCCGAGGCCGGCGAGCACCTGGCGGCGCTCGTCGGGCCGCGTGGCGAGCTGCATGGCCTCGCGGTGCATCTTGAGGCCCTCGTCGGCCGAGGCGCGAGCGACGATGCCGGCGAGGCGGATGTAGCCGCGGAGGGCGAGGATGCGGAAGTTGGCCTCGGGCGCGCCCTTCGCCAGCGCCAACAGGTCGGGGGCGGCGGCAGAGGCCGGCCAGTCCACCAGGGCGCGGAGGGCGGTCTCGCGCTGCTCCTTGTCTTCGAGCGCGGCGCGGACGACGGGCAGGGCCTTGTCCAAAGCGGGCAGCTTTGCGTCCCTCGTGCGGTCCTGGGGCGTGGTGACGCGGACGAGCGCCTGGATAGCCGCGGCGCGTTGCCCCTTGTCCTTCGCGGTCTGGAAGAGGTCGAGCAACAGGTCGGCGGCGGCCGCGTCGGGCCAGTGGCACAGGGCGCGGGCCGCTGCACCGGCCGTGTCCGCGTTGGCGCCCTTGAGGGCGGCCTGGACCACCTCCATCGCCTTCGGCCCGCCGAGGCGTCCGAGGAGGGGCAGGAGCAGCGCCTTCTCGGCGTCGGCCGCGCCGGCCAGGGCGGCGAGAATGGGGTCGGCCTGCTTCTCCTTGTCGGGCGTCTGCTGGCAGGCGCGGACGATGGCCTTCTCGGCGTCGTCGCGCTCGCGGCCCTTGTCGGCCTTGAGGAGGGCCTTGACCATGCCCGTTCGTCGCCGTGGACCAGTTCGGCGGGCAACCTGTCGAGGAGTTCCTGATCGTGCGGGGCCACGCCGAAGCCGGCGGCGGGGTCGTAGAACCGCTTCCAGTCGGCCTGGGACGGCCCGACGTGGCCGAACTCGCGGCGTTCGTCCAGGAGCGCCCACACGGTGCCCCAGGGTGGGCGCTTGGCCGTGACCTCGAAGGAGAGAGCGAGCCAGGGGCGGCGGGCGAAGAGGAAGGGCGCGGCCAGCGCGCCCACGGCCAGGGCGAAGGCGGCGATGGACACGAGGCGCCAGCGCCAGCGGGAGTCGCACTTGAGGAGCGCCGGCAGCACGGCTACGGGGAACAGCTTGGCCATGAACCCGCCGCCCGCCACCACCGCGCCCCACACCGGGCTGCTGTAGGCCGCCAGCAGCACGCTCGCCAGCGTGAGGAAGACGGGGAACGTCTCGACGTAGCTGAGGGAGACGAAGGCGGTGGAGAAGAGCGCGACGTAGACCCAGCAGGCCCGCAGCGCCGGCTTTGGGCCGCGGAGCATCCGGGCCAGCGAGTAGACGAGGTGCAGGATGCCCAGTTCCCAGACGACGGAGGCGACCTGGGTGGTGCGGAGGAGGTATTGGGCCTCCTCCGCCGGCGAGCCGTGGCCGCACAGCGCCACGGCCAGCCCCCGCAGGGCCACCATCAGGTAGGCCTGGACGGGGAGGTATTCGAACCAGTAGTGGATGAAGGGGAAGGCGCCCTGTCCCTGGAGCCAGCCGAAGGGCGCGAAGAAGAGCCGCACGTCGTTGTGGATGGGCTGGAACCACCAGATGCTCATGAGCCTGGCCGTGACGAACAGGCCGGCGAGGAGCCACAGCTCGCGCCGCGTCTCGCGCGGCAGCGGCACCTCGACCCGCTCGGTGGTGTAGTGTTGTCGGGGCGTGGGGCTCATGCGTTTGGAGTTTCGAGTTCCGAGTTTCGAGTTCGAGTGGCGGCCGGGGTGTACGGTTCGTAGTGCGGGCTTCAGCCCGTATCTTCAGCCCAAGGATACGGCCTGAAGGCCGCACTACGAACGGCGCGGCCGGGCTACGGCCTGAAGGCCGCGCTACAAACTCAGTCACAGGCACACGCGGTCGCCGCCGCTCTTCTTGGCGCGGTACATGGCCTGGTCGGCGGCCTGGATGAGCTGCTCGCGGGTGTTGCCGTGGGCTGGGAAGCTGGCGACGCCCATCGAGAAGCCGACGAAGTCCATGCGCTCGCCGCCTGGCGCCGTGAAGTCGAGCGCGGCGAGCTTGGTGCGCAGCCGCTCGCCGGCCACGAGGGCGCCCGACTCGTCGGTGTGGGGCAGGACGACGAGGAACTCGTCGCCGCCGAGGCGCCCGATGAAGTCCTCGCCGCGGACGTGGCCGCGCAGCATCTGGCTCACGCGCCGCAGCACCTCGTTGCCCGTCTCGTGGCCGTGGGTGTCGTTGACCATCTTGAAGCCGTCGAGGTCGAGGTACACGACGGCCAGCGGGTAGCCGTGGCGCATGGCGCGCTGGATTTCCTCGCCGAGGCGTTGCTCGAGGTAGCGGTAGTTGAAGACCCCGGTCAACTCGTCCACGAACGTCAACCGCTCGATCTTCTCGCGGGTGCCGCGGCGCATGCGCCGCAGGCAGTGGAGCTGCCCGACGCACAACCCCACGCAGGCGACGGCGAAGAAGCAAAGGCTGACGAATTCCGCGGGCAGCAGCGGCTCGGCGGTGAGGACGAAGATGCGCACGCCCATATAGCCCAGGATGCACAGGACGAGGAGGAGCAGGAGGACGAAGACGACCCGCAGGTTGGCATGGAGCGAGTGGAGTTCCTTGAGCTGGAAGCTGAATTTCTTGCTCATCGCGGTCGGCGCCCCTATGGACCCAGGTGGTGGTCGCGGACGGCTTTGGCGCTGGCGAGCCAGGCGAGGAGTTCGGCCTCGGACCCGTCGGCCAGGATGCGGTGGAGCGTGCGGGCCTGCTGCTCGAAGCGGGCCAGCGCGTCGAGGATGCTCTCGCGGTTCTGGAGGCACACGTCGGCCCACATCCGCGGGTCGCCCGAGGCCACGCGCGTGGTGTCGCGCAGCCCCGGCCCCCCGCACGCGAGGGCCTCGGGGGGCACGGCGTTGACGAGGGCTGCGGCGGCCAGGTGAGGCAGGTGGCTGGCGAAGGCCAGCAGGCGGTCGTGCTCGGCGGGGTCGAGGCGCCGCACGCGGGTGCCGAGGGCCTGCCACAGCTCGGTCACTGCGGCCAGGGCGCGGGGGTCGGTCCGCGCCGTCGGCGTCACGAAGCACAGCGCGCCGTCGAAGAGCCCGGGTGTCGCCTCGTCCACGCCGTGCTTTTCGGAGCCTGCCATCGGGTGCGAGCCGACGTAGCGGAAGCGGCCGCCCGCCACCTCCTCGAGGGCCCGCACGAGCTGGGCCTTGGTGCTCCCGACGTCGGTCATCAGGCTGCCGCGGGGCATGGCGTCGGCCGCGGCGCGGGCCAGCTCCACCATCGCACCCACGGGCGTGGCCAGCACCACCAGCTCGGCCTCGGCCACGCCGGCGCGCAGGTCGAGAGTCGCATCGTCCACCGCGCCCAGGGCGATGGCCCGGTCGAGCGACGACTGGCGCCGCCCCACCCCCACGACCCGCCGCGCGAGGCGCCGCGCCCGCAGGGCCAGCCCCAGCGAGCCCCCGAGCAGGCCCACCCCCACGATGGCCACCACGCGGAAGGGCAAAACCTCGCAAACCGGCGCTGCCACGCTCATCCACGCGCACCCCGACAGCGGTCCCACAGGCATCCACAAGTGACGGGGAGTGTACCAGATGCCCATGTGGGTGTCAAACCGCCTTCCCCTCCCAAGCGTCCTCGGTTCCCCTGGCTCTTGGAAACGAGAGTCGCAGGGGTGCCACCCTCAAGCGAACGCTTGGGGGTGTCCAGGCTACCCCGGATTCGCACGCTCAACGGCGGACCGTTGAGCGTGGCACTCACAGGGGCCCGGCGCTCCGAGGCCCGCAGTCACCCGCTGCTGCGAACCGCACTCGACCGACCCGCCCACCTTGACCAGGCGCAGGGGATTTGGTAGCATTGCGTCGTGTCGGGGACGCATCCCCTGAGTCGGGCTTGGGCAGGTGGTGGGACATGCCGGTGTCGTTGAGCGCGGATCTGTACCGGGTCGAGGCGGTGGTGTGGACGGGCGAGACCGCCGAGATCTGCCGCGCGGTCGCGCCGAACGGCACGGTGGTGGCCCTCAAACGCCTGCGGGCCGACAAGTTGCGCGAGTGGGGCTGCGTGCGCCTGCTGCGCCGCGAGGCGCGCATGGCCATGGGGCTCAGCCATCCCAACGTCATCAGCGTCACCGAGTTCGTGCGGCCGCCGCCCTTTCCCATGATCGTCATGGAGTACTTTCCCTGCCGCAACCTCAAGATGCGGGTGCTCGATCGCAAGGGCGACCCCCTGCTCGCCAGCCGCTGCGAGGACGTCGTGCTGCAGATGGCGACCGGGCTGAACTACGTGCACGAGCAGGGCGTGATCCACATGGACCTCAAGCCTGAGAACTTCCTGGTGTCGGACGATGGGCTGGTGAAGCTGACCGACTTCGCGCTGGCCACGCCGACGCCCAAGGCCTGGCACCGCTATCTGCCGGGCGTCCGCCGCATCGCCGGCACGCGGCCCTACATCGCGCCCGAGACCATCCGCCGCAAGCTCCCCGACTTCCGCACCGACGTCTATTCCTTCGGCGCCACGCTCTTCGAACTCCTCACACGAAGGCCCCCCTTCATCTCAAGCAACCGCAACGAGCTGCTCACCATGCACCTCCGCGTGCCCCCGCCGTGGCCCTGGACGTTCAACAAGAACCTCACGCGGGACGTCAACGACCTGGTCGTGGCAATGCTCTCGAAGGACCCCAACCGCCGCCCGCAGAGCATGGCCGAGGTCATGGCGCGCCTGCGGCGCCTGCAAATCTACGAGAAGCCCCCCCAGGAGGCCACGCCATGAGCGCACCGCCCGGCCTCGAGTTCGAGCGCCCGGTCCTCGACCTCGAACGCAAGATTCAAGAACTAATCTCGTTCCAGGAGGCCAAGGGCGTGGACCTCTCGGAGACGATCGAGCAGCTCCGCGCCGAGCAGCGCCGACTCGCCCGCTCCATCTACGCCAGCCTCACCCCATGGCAGGAGGTCATGGTCGCCCGCCACCGCGACCGGCCCTCGACGATGGACTTCATCGGCATGATCTTCACCCAGTTCATCGAGCTGCACGGCGACCGCCTGTTCCGCGACGACGGGGCGGTCGTCTGCGGCTTCGCACGCCTCGACGGCCGCCGCCTCCTCATCATCGGCCATCGCAAGGGCAAGAACACCCGCGAGAGCGTGGCCTGCAACTGGGGCCTCGCCCACCCCGAGGGCTACCGTAAGGCGATGCACAAGGCCCGCCTCGCCGAACGCCTGGGCGTCCCCATCATCATGTTCATTGACACGGCCGGCGCCTTCCCGGGCGTCGGGGCCGAGGAGCGCGGCGTCGCGCAATCCATCGCCGAGAACATCGCCGACCTCTCGACCCTCCGCGTGCCCATCATCTGCGTCGTCCTGGGCGAGGGGGCCAGCGGCGGCGCACTTGGCATCGGCGTGGGCGACCGGACGCTCATTCTCCAACACGCCTACTTCTCCGTCATCACGCCCGAGGGCTGCGCCGCCATCCTCTTCCGCTCCAGCGAGAAGAAGGAGGAGGCCGCCGCCGCCCTCCACCTGACCTCGAAGGACATGCTGCGGTTCGGCATCGCCGACGAGGTGGTCCCCGAGCCCGAGCTGGCCGCCCACTATCAGCCCCGCGAGGCCGCCACGTGCCTCAAGGCGGCCCTCATCCGCCACCTCGACCAACTCCTCGCCACCCCCATCGAGGACCTCCTCGAAAAACGTTACGCCAAGTACCGCCGCCTCGGCCAGTTCCTCGGCGGCGAAGCACACGCCATGCCCCAACAACAGGCCACTCCCCAGTGACTTCTGTCTTGAATCTGTAATCTGGGATTTGGAATCTGGGATTCGCAGCATGCGAATCGGCCTCGGCTACGACATCCATCGCCTCGCCCCCGGCAGGCCCCTGCGCCTGGGCGGCCTGGACATCCCCTCCCCTGCCGGCCTCCTCGGCCACTCGGACGGCGACGCCCTTCTCCACGCCATCTGCGACGCGCTCCTTGGCGCCGCCGCCCTCGGCGACATCGGGGAGCACTTCCCCGACACAGATCCCGCCCTCCGCGGCGCCGACAGCGCCCGCCTCCTCACCGCGACGCTCGACAAGGTGCGCGCCGCCGGCTTCCAGCTCGTCAACCTTGACGCGACGGTCATCGCCCAGCAGCCGCGCCTTGACCCCCACAAGCCCGCCATCCGCCACCGCCTCGCCCAGCTCCTCGCCCTCGACCCCTCGCTCGTCAGCGTCAAGGCCAAGTCCAACAACGGCCTCGACGCCGTTGGCCAGGGCCACGCCATCGCCGCATACGCCGTCGTCCTTCTCAAGGAAGCCTGAAGCAATGGCCATCGTCTACACCAACTCCCTCACCCGCCGCAAGGAGCCCTTCGAGCCGATCGAGCCGGGCATCGTGCGCTTATACAGTTGTGGCCCCACAGTGCATGACTTTGCCCACATCGGCAACTTCAGGGCATTCGTCTTTGTAGACGTGCTCAAACGCCACCTCCTCCTCCGCGGCTTCACGGTGAAGCACGTGATGAATATCACCGACGTGGGGCACATGACGACCGACGCCGATGAGGGCGAGGACAAGATTGGCAAGAGCGCCCGCGAGCGCGCCATCAGCCCGTGGGACGTTGTGAAGCTCTTCACGGAAGCATTCTTCGAGGACGCCCGCACCCTCCGCCTCCTCCCGGCCGACGTCTATCCCAAGGCGACCGAGCACGTGCCCGACATGATACGCATGGTCGAGCGCATCCTGACCAACGGCTTCGCCTACGTGGC
This sequence comes from Planctomycetota bacterium, assembly GCA_041320515.1. Classification (GTDB taxonomy): domain Bacteria; phylum Planctomycetota; class PUPC01; order DSUN01; family DSUN01; genus DSUN01. Next base: position 681,918 of record JBGLNR010000001.1, read on the forward strand.
CAACGGCTCGGTCTACTTCGACCTGGCTAAGTTCCCCGCCTACGGCCAGCTCTCGGGCAACACCCTCGCCCACCTGATGGAGGGCGCCCGCGTGGAAGTGAACCCCGAGAAGCGCAACCCGCACGACTTCGCCCTGTGGAAGGCCGCGCCCACCTCCGTCATGCGCTGGGAAAGCCCCTGGAGCATCGGCGTCCCAGGCTGGCACGCCGAGTGCACCGCGATGGCCATGCGCTACCTGGGCGAACAACTCGACATCCACACCGGCGGCGAGGACAACCTCTTCCCCCACCACGAGTGCGAGATCGCCCAGGCCGAGGCCGCCACGGGCCGCTCCCCCTACGTCCGCACATGGATGCACAACCGCCACCTCCTCGTTGACGGCACGAAGATGTCGAAATCCCTCGGCAACTTCTACACCCTCCGCGACCTCGTGGCCAAGGGCCACTCCCCCCTCGCCATCCGCTACCTGCTCCTGAGCGGCCAGTACCGCATGCCCCTCAACTTCACATCCGATGGCCTGGACGCCGCCGCCACCGCCGTCCGCCGCATCAACGACTTCGTCGCCCGCCTAGCCGAGGCCCCAGACGCCGAGGGCGGCCCCGACGTCGTGCCCCTGTGTGGGAAGGCCAAAGCCGCCTTCGCCGAAGCCCTCGACGATGACCTCAACACCTCCGGCGCCCTCGCCGCCGTCCACGACTTCATGCGCGAGGCCAACCGCCTGGCCCTCAACAGGGCCGCCGCCGCAATCGTCCGCGAGGCCATGGCCTTCTTCGACCGCGTCCTCGACGTGCTGGAGGCCCCCCGCGAGTCGCTCGACGCCGAGGTCGAGCGACTCATCGTCGAGCGCCAAGCCGCCCGCAAGGCGAAGGACTTCAAGCGGGCCGACGCCATTCGCGCCTCCCTCGCCGCCCGTGGCATCGTCCTCGACGACACCCCCCAGGGCGTCCGCTGGCGGAAGACCAACTGACCCGCCGCGGGCGCCGGGTTTTGAGCGGCGTTCGGTTCTTGCTCTGTGCCTTCTACCTTTTGACTTTTGCCTTTTGACTTTTGACTTTTTTCTTCCGACTCTCGACTATGCGGAGCCTGCCATGCGCACCCCCACCCTCCTCCTCCCCCTCGCCCTCCTCGCCTCCCCCCTCCTCGCCGGCGAGCCGCCGAAGAAGGAGGCGCCGGCCCCCCCTCCCCCGCCGCCGAAGCGCATCCTGCTGCGCCCCTGGATGCTTCCGCCCTACCTCGTCCTCGGCCTGCCGCGCGACCTCCTCGACGCGCCGGTGAAGGGCATCAGCTCGGTCCCCCTCTTCAACAAAATCTTCTTCGCCCCGCTCATGATCTTCAACGCCTTCACCACCCAGCTCACGTGGTCCCACACCAAGGACGGCACCGCGGGCGGCTACGCCGCCTGGGTCGCCTGCGTCAACCTCCCGCGGCAGAAGGATGCCGGCCCGCCCCGCCGCATCCCCGTCCACATGCGCTACGGCCCCAACTGGCGCACCTTCCGCGTCGTCTACTGGAAGCCCATCGCGCCGCTGCCGCCCAAGCCTGCCGACGTCCCTCCCCCCCACGGCCCCGGCCGCCCCATGAGCCGCGAACAGCCGTAAGCTGAGCGCTGCCAAGCACTTGGCCCCAATCATGGCTCTGGGGACATGTTCTGCCGTTTTCCGACACCCACCTGCGTTCTCCGACAGGCCCTTATACAATACCCTCGCGGCACCCGGCCCCCCCCAGGAGGCCCCCATGCGCCGCATCGCCGCCACCTTCGACGCCGACTCCCTCACCCTGCGCGACCGCGAGACCCTTCGCGGCATCAGCCGCTACGCCCAGGCCGCGGGCTGGCAGCTCGACCTCGACCCCTTCGCGGCTCACCACGCTTGCCCGCGCCACGATGGGCTCCTTGTCCTCACCCACAAGTGGCTCGCCAAACACATCGCGCGCGCCACGGTGCCCCTCGTCTCCCTGTCCTGGAGCCAGGAGAAGCTCCGCCTCCCCCAGGCAAGCGAGAACCGGTACGCTGCCGGCCGCCTCGCCGCTAACCACCTCGTCGAACGCGAATACCGCTCCTTCGCCTACGTCGCCTTCACCTACCAGGTCCAGTCCCACTGGGACAGGATATGCGTCGGTCGAACACTGAGCCGCATGGGCCGCCACATGAAAGCGGCCCGCACCTTCGTCAGCTTCGCACGCCACCCCGCGGGGCGAGAAGAGGTGGTGGAATCCCTCGGCCCCTGGCTCGACCACTTCGAGCGGCCCCTCGGCGTCCTCGTCGCCCGGCCCGGCCTCGCCCGCGCCGTGGCCGACATCGCGCTCGCGCGCGGCCTGCGAATCCCCGAAGACGTGGGGATCATCGCGGCCGACGACGACCCGGTCGTCACCGAAATGCCACCCGCCCTCACCGCCCTCCGCTTCGACTACGCCGAGGTCGGCTATCGCGCCGCCGAACTCCTCGACCGCCTCATCGCCGGGGAGCCGCGGCCGAAGCAAGCCGTCCTCATCGAGCCCACCCTCGTCCCCCGCCGCTCGACCGACCGCCAGACCGTCGCCGACCCCCTCGTTGCCGACGCCCTGTGGTTCATAGACAGCCGCCGCACCGAGGCGATCCGCCCCCGCGACGTCGCCGCCGCCCTCGGCATCGGCGAGCGCACCCTCCAGCGCCGCTTCCGCAAGGCCGGCCGCGACACCGTCCAACGCGAGATCGCCAACGCCCGCGTCGAACACGCCAAGCTCGGCCTCCGCGAGATGCGCCGCCGCGGCGCCCCCCTCCCGGGCGCGCCGCCCGTCGAAGTCGTCTTCGACGGCCCGCCCGCCGAGCCGGGCGGCGAGGGCTGGCGCCAGTGGGCAGAGGACCCCCGCCGCCGAGCCGCACTCGTCGAGACGCGGGCCGACGGCACGGAGTGGATACGCCCCCATCCCCTCCCCATGCCCACCGAGCCCCTTGCTCGCCCGAGGCGCGCCGAGCTGCCCGCCATCGCCCGCGAGAGCGGCTTCCCCAGCTACCACGCCCTCCTCCGCGCCTTCAAGCGCCGCACCGGCGCCACCCCGCTCGCAGGGAAACGCCCCAAGACTTGAGGCGGCCCTCGGCCGCAAACGCCACCCACACGGTGGACACTGTACTGCAATCCGTCAGAATGTTGTTTTCTTGAGAAGCTCCCTGCGGGGTGGCTCCAATAGGACCTATACGTCCTATGGAGGAGGAAGGGGGCGCCGAGGCGGCTCCCCTCACGTTTCACGCATCACGTTTCACGTGGTTGCTTCGGGCAGGACGAGTCGGGCGAAGCGGCGCTTGCCGACGCGTAAGATCTCACCGCCATTGAGTTTGAGGCGGGCGTCCACGTCGCTGATGCGGGTGCCGTCGAGGGTGACGCCGCCCTGGGCGATGAGGCGGCGGGCGTCGCCGCCGCTCGACGCAAGTCCTGTCTCTGTAAGGAGTTTCACAACCCAGATGCCGGCCGGGTCGTCGAGCAGGGTGGCGGGGACCGGGGCGTCTGGGATGTCGTCGGGGAGGGCGTGGTCGCGGAAGATGCGGTCGAATTCGGCGGCGGCGGCCTCGGCGGCAGAGGGGGTGTGGTAGAAGGCGACTATCTCCTTGGCAAGTCTACACTTAGCTTCGCGGGGGTGGCCGACGAGGAGGGTCTCGACCTCGGGGAGAGGGATGGCGGTGAGGAGGGTGTAGTAGTCACGCATGAGCTTGTCAGGTATGGACATGAGCTTGCCGAACATGTCGGCGGGGGCGGCGGTGACGCCGATGTGGTTGCCGAGGGACTTGGACATTTTCTCGACGCCGTCGAGGCCGGGGAGGATGGGGGTGGTGATGCAGATCTGGGGTTCCTGGCCGGCGTCGCCGGCCGTGTGTTTTTCACGCTGTGCTACGACACCTGGAACGGCAACCCGGGCGGGGGCATCAACCGACGTGTAGGCGGAGTGTTCTCAATCCCGCAGGATTGGAGCGACGCTAAGGCGTTCGCTTCGGACATTCGTCTGCACGTGGGGAGCTGGGAGACCGCACAGCCCACGCTCTACAAGACCCCGCCGAAACCCAACTCCGATGTGAGGAAACTCTCTGGGGGCGCTCCGACCGAGACGGGGTTGTTCATCACGACGGCGGAGGCAAAGTATGAAGGCGGCCCCTGGCGGCTCGACCTGGACGAGAAGGGCAACAACAAGTTCTTTGGCGTGGTCAAGTCAATCGCCGCGACTGTCGCGGACGATGGCACGCCGCTTGTGCCAACCAAGCTGCTGATGAGAAAAGGCTACCCGCAGGGCAGGGAACTCGATCCCGGCGTTACGGGGGGCCTCAATCTGATCAGGTACTCTACGTGCGGCGAGATAACGATCCCACGTTCCTCGATTCGGCAGCTCGTGCTCGGGAGGGAGGGGCTGAAGTTCAAGCCCGCCGGCGGCAAGCACGCGTTCCCGATCTATGAGGGGGCGCCCGAGGGGACGCTGGCCGTGCGGTATGATCCCGTCGAGAAGCTCAAGTCCACTCCTGCGGCTCAGGGGCCGCTTGCGGCATCGTTGAGCGGAGGACCTAGTCTTGGGCCCGCGTTCCTCATCACGCCGATTCCCGGCCAGGTCGCTAAGGCCCTGGCCGTCTGCGACTACACTGGCTACACCCTATCCGTTCTCGACTTCTCCAGTCTCCAGCAGAAGAAGACGGTTGCTAAGCACCCACTGCCCACCCAAGTTGGCCTGGGGCCTTACAACTCCCTCTGGCTCACCCATGGGGATGAGCAATGGCTCTACATCAACGGCTACATCGGGATGACCCGCATCAAGTACGCGCAAGGCGGTAAGGTCGTGGACAGAATGGCCTCGGTCGCCTACCGCACGGCTCCACAAGCTATTGACGGGCAAGCGCGCGGACCGTTGAAGCACGTGGATGGGCTCATCCCTGCATTTGGGGGCCGCTTGATCAACACTGGCAGCGGCGCCGTCGGGCGCGGCGGCAGTGCGTTCTCGACCGGACTTGAGCTCCTCGACACGAACTTGCTCGGACAAACCAATGCCGTGCCCAGCCAAACCGCTGCCTACATGTCCCGCTGCTTCAGCCTGGAGACTCTCCAGAGCCGCGTGCTCTGGAGCGCCCATGATGGTGGGAGACGCCAGGAGGTGTTTGGCGCCTCCGGTGGCGCGAACCAAGCATTCGTCAACGAGCTGGCTGGCCAGGATAAGGCCCTCGCCCCGGCCAACCTGGATGCGAAGGTATTTGCGTACGAGGTTGACGAAGTGAAGGGCTTGCGTGATCTCTACGGCTTCTCCATCCCGCTGTCAGAGGAAGGCAAGTCCACCGAAGGCCAGCTTGTCCTTTCGCCGTGTCACCGCTTTCTCGTGATCATGCGGCCCGACGGGGTTCTCTACACCTACAGCATTGCTCAGAAACAGTTCATCGAGGGACTCCGATTGACTGCCCCCTCCGGCAGTCCCGTCAACCTCATAGGGTTCAAGCGGCCAAGCGCGTGCATTTTCGCCTCGCCGGACGGGCAGATATTCTTCTTGACCGGACCGGCCGACAAGGATGCCACGTCCATCCAGTTCAATCGTGTCGTTGTAGGCAGCCAGGGGCGACTAAGTGTTGAGCCGCATCTTGCGGTCACCTGTGCCAGCAACGCCGACTGCAACGACTTCAGCGGCGTTGTGCGATGTTTCCTGCCTGATGACAAGACCAGAGACGGCTCCTATGATCTCGTCCTCGGTTACGGCCAGTCAACCGTGCAGCCGTTCGTTCGTGTGATGACCGATTTCATCCCGCCAAGGGGCGAGTAGGACAGAGGATTGCCATGACACATCGCTTCAAGCCGCGACCTGTCCTTCTGGTGGCCGCCTTGGCTGGCGCTCAAGGCGCTGCGTCTGATGGCCTCGACGCTCTACAAGCATCCCGACACAGGCAAACTGCACCTGTTCTGTGAATTCGGCAACAACAACGGTTACAGTATCGGCGAGGAGGAATGGGAGGATCTCGGCCACCGCCTGGTGGACGTGGAACTCGAAAGCGGCACGATGCGGCGGGCCAAAGGCGCGGTCCCTGGCGGGCAAGCTACACCGCGGGCTCGCCCATGAGAGTCCGCTTGGGGCCCAGCGGCATCCTCTACATGGGCGAGCAGGGCGGCGACGTCACGGTCTTTGACCCTGCGCGTCGCACCTTCCTGCGTTACGGGAAGCCGACGGGGGCATACGCGAACTACGTGTACACAATGGAGGTGGATGAGCCGTTCATCTACTGCGGCATCTCCGTCCGCGGCAATTGGTTTCTCACGGTGATCGACACCCGAACAAGCCAGTACACCAACTACTTCAGTGTGGAGAGAGGCCAACCCGCCAGCCAGCAAGCCGGCCGTAATGACGTGCGCCTCACCGCGGCGGGCGACCTCTCTTTCGGCCCGTATCCGCTCAGGGACGGCAAGCCCTCGATGGATGCGCAGGGCAAGCCGGTTCCCCTGCCGCAGCTCGACGCGCCCCCGAAGTCCCTTGCCGGCGGATTCCCCAATATGTGGGGTGTGACCGGCTACGGCGGCCGCTTGGGGGGCGTTCGTGACTATACGCAGTTGGGGATCGCGATGGATATGGAGGACGCCGAGCCGGATAACTGGAACAACGGCATCGCCAGGATCCGTTGGCGCAAGACGGACGAGAAGGACTGGCGTACCATCGAGATCAAGGGGCTGGAGATGGTCCCTTACTCCCTGAAGGTTCTGGGGATCGCCCCCGACGGCACCATGATGGGTGTCGGGAACATGTACGGGTCAGTCACTCGGTTCGACCCCAAGACAGGGAAGAGCGAGAAAGTCGGAGACACACCGGGCGGCAGTTGCTACCAGATTCTCCCGCTCAAGGACGCCACCTATTTCTGCGGCTATGTGGCATTCATGGCGGAATACGATCACAGCAAGCCGTACAACGTCCAGGGAGACCCCAGTGGGCGCAACCCGAGAAGCTACAGCACCGGCACCGCGAAGTGGACCAATCAGATGCTCCTGGGGCCGGACGGACGGATCTATCTGGGGGGCAAGGATGGGCGCCACCACACAGGGGGCGGGATCGCAATCTTCGATCCAAGGACCAAGGAGATGAAGCACATCCGCGGGACGCATTTCGAGCTTCTGGGCGTGAGCGAAATGGCGTTTCTGAGCGACAACAGGACGCTGGCCATCATCACCAGCCCCGTGCTCCTGGGCAAGCCGGGGCCGGAGAAGGGCAGCGTCTATCTCTTTGACACCACGCAGGACAAGATCGTCAAGGAGATCGTGCTGGACCTGCCAAAGGCGCCGGATGAGGTCCTGGTCGCCGGCGACAGCACGGTGCTTGGGGTCTCGCGGGTCAGCGAGAAGGACGAATACGAACGCGTGACGCACTACACGTCGGTCGCCGGCCTCGATCTGGCGAATGGCAAGGTGACCTTCGAGAAGCGTTACCCCGGCCGGGCCTTCGCCGGCATCAGCCCGTATGACAAGACGCCGCTGGTGCGGGGGCCGGATGGTTGTGGCTGGCTCTTTGTGGACGAATGGCTCTGCCGCCTGCTGCCCAGCGGCGAGTTGGAGAAGATCCGCAAGTTGCCAGAGTACCGAGGGAAGATCATCTTCCAGGACAGAACGGCCTACATCCACAACGGCGGGCGGATCTATGCCAACCGGTTTGCCAACGTCGTGCGCATCCCGAACCTCTTCGCCGATTGATCTCGTGCTCCCGCGTGCTGGGCACGTCCCGGTGGTCACGTTGACAGGAGGCTTCGCATGAGAACCGTCATTGGCGTGTTGCTGTGGGCGCTTGGCTCGATGGCCGCGGCCGGCGAGCAGGCCGTGACGTTTGGCAAGGACGCCGAGGGCTTCGAGTCGATCTTCAACGGCAAGGATCTGACAGGCTGGGAGGGCGACCCGGCGAACTGGCGCGTCGAGGACGGGGCCATCGTCGGGGAGACGAGCGCCGAGAAGAAGATCAGGGAAAACAAGTTCCTCGTCTGGGCCGGCGGGAAGCTGAAGGACTTCGAGCTGCGGGCCAGGTTCCGCCTGCGCAACGGCAATTCGGGCATCTACATTCGCTGCCTCCAGCGCGAGCCGGGCAAGGGCGATGCGCTCGTGGGCATGCAGGCCGACTTCGCGGAGGACGCGACATGGGTCGGCACGAACATGGAGTACCTGCGGCGCGGCATCCTGGCCGCCCGCGGCGAGAAGGTGGCCATTGACGAGAAGGGCGTCCGCAAGGTCGTCGCCTCGCTTGGCGACCCCGCCGAGTTGCTCAAGGCCTACAAGCCCAAGGAGTGGAACGACTACACGGTCCTCTGCCAGGGCGGCCACGTCGTCCTCACCATCAACGGCCTCATGATGGCCGACCTCCAGGACGGCGACCCCAAGCGCCTCGCCGACGGCGTCCTCGGCCTCCAGGTCCACGTCGGCCCGCCGATGAGGGTGGACTTCAAGGACATCCGCCTCAAGCGGTTGGAATAGCCATCGTTACCCCGGCGCTCGGTCTCACGGCGCGGCCGGGGCGGCCAGGGCGGCGACGAGTTCGGTGACGAGGAGGGCGGAGTTGCGGGCGGCGGCCTCGATGAACCGGCGGACGTCGCCCGTCGCCTTCTCGTCGGCCAGGTCGCTGATGCTGCGGATGACGAGGCAGGGCACCTTCCACTGGTAGCAGACCTGGGCGACGGCCGCGCCCTCCATCTCCACGGCGTCGGCGCCCAGCTCCTTGCGCAACTCGTCGCGCTTGGCCGGCAGGGCGATGAACGTGTCGCCCGTGACCACCACGCCCTGGACCACGCGCGGCTGGTGCGGCCCCTCGCCGTGGTCAATCGGGTCGAAGCGGACGCGCTGCCTGGCGTCGAGCGCGGCCTTGAGCAGGCGCGGGTCGGCGGGGAAGAAGATGGGGTTGCGCTCGCCCGTGACGGGGCTGCGCGCGCCCTTGCGCTCGAGGCCCCTGGCCGTCACGGTGCCGTAGTCGTGCTGAGCCGTCTTCTCGGCGATGACCAAGTCGCCTGGCTTCAGTTCGGGGTTCACGGCCCCCGCGATGCCGCTGAAGACGACCTCGGCCGGGCGGAAGTGCACGTGGAGGAGGGCGGCGGTGAGCGCCGCGTTGACCTTCCCGACGCCCGAGCGCGCGATGGCCACGCGGCGGCCCCGCAGGCGCCCCGTCCAGAAGGCGATGCCCTCGATTTTGCGTTCCTCGGCGTTCTCCAGTTGGGCGACGAGGAACTTGACCTCGGTGCCGAAGGCGCCGAGGATGCCGGTCACTGGTTCCGCCGCATCGCCCGACGCAGCGGGCCGCGCAAGGGCGAACAGGAACAGGGTCGTCGCTGCCAGGCGTTGAGCCATCGTCGTGCTCCTTGTGAGTGCTGCTCCACGATAGCTCCCCTGGCCGCTGCCGTCAAGGCGTGTGGCCCACTTGTTGCTCCGCGCCCGCCCATCCTCTACAATGCTGGCGGGGAAGCCACCATTCTGGAGAGTCTGCCCGTGCGCACCGATCTCGTGCTGACCGTGGCCCAGGCGAAGCGGCTCATCGCCAAGGGCGTGGCCAAGTACCAGCCCGTGCAGGAGGCGCTAGCCAACGGCACCGTGGCCATTGCCAAGGGGGGGACGAATGCCTACGTCGTCGAGGAAATCCTCGGCAAGCCCATCGAGAAGCGGCACTACGTCCTCGGCCAGGTGCTGCCCGCGGGCGTGTCGCGGGCCGACGCCGACCTGTCGGCCGACGTGCCCGACGTGGTGCTGGTGAAGGGCCAGCCCGTCGCGGGCGCGACAGCCACGGGCGCCGTGGCCGAGATGAAGGCTGGCGACGTGTTCATCAAGGGCGCCAACGCGCTGAACTACGCGGCCCGCGTAGCCGGCCTGCTCATCGGGCACCCGACGGGTGGCACGCTCGGCGCGGTCATTGGCACGCTGGTGGCCCGCCGCATCCGCCTGCTCATCCCCGTGGGGCTCGAGAAGGACATCCCGAGCTACATCCCCGAGGCGGCCCACAAGCTCGAGGCCGAAGGCGGCAGCGGCCCGTCGCTCTGGCCCGTGCACGGCGACATCTTCACCGAGATCGAGGCCCTGTGGAACCTGTGCGGCGTGCAGGCCGTGCCCATCGGCGCCGGCGGCGTGGCGGGCGCCGAGGGCGCCGTGTGGCTCGCCTGCTTCGGCGAGGCCGAGCAGATGGACGCCGTGAAGGCCCTGGCCGAAGAGCTGAAGGGCGAGCCCGCGTTCGCGCCGGCGCCACGCCAGTGAGGGCAGGCCCGCACGTCGTGAACAATGGGACACATGGGACAGATGGGACCCGCACGTCCCACGTGTCCCATGCGTCCCATAGGTCCCATTGAGACAGGAGTTGGCCTTGTCCGGCCACGCCAAGCAGCGCCACAAGATCGGCCTCATCAGCCTCGGCTGCGCGAAGAACGAGGTGGATGCGGAGCGCATTCTGGGTGCGGCGGCCGAGGCGGGCTGGCTCATCTGCGGCGAGCCGGCCGACGCCGACGTGGTGGTGGTGAACACCTGCGCGTTCATCGAGGCGGCGAAGAGCGAATCGCTGGGCGCCATCCACGAGGCGCTGGCGCTGAAGGCGAAGGGGTGCTGCCGCGCGGTCATCGTGGCGGGGTGCATGGCGGAGCGCTACGGGCGGGAACTGAGCCACGAGCTGCCGGACGTGGACGCCTGGGTGGGCATCGCGGAGCCGCGGCGGCTGCCCGAGGTCGCCGCCGAGCTGCTCGGCCGGGCGGCGGCCGACGTGCCACTCGTCTGCGTGGAGCCGTTGCCGCACGGCTTTGGCGACGAGGGGCCGCGCCTGCGCATCACGCCCCGCCACTACGCCTACCTGCGCATTGCCGAGGGCTGCGACAACCGGTGCGCCTACTGCGCCATCCCCCTCATCCGCGGCCAGTTGCGGAGCAAGCCCCTCGAGGTCTGCCTCCGCGAGGCCCGCGACCTCGCGGCCGACGGCTGCCGCGAGCTGATCCTCATCGCCCAGGACACGACGAACTACGGCTTCGACCTCTACGGCCACCGCGCCCTGCCGATGCTCCTGGGACAGCTCGCCCAGGTGGAGCCGCTCCGCTGGCTCCGCGTCCTCTACTCGCATCCGGCGCACTTCGACGCCGCCGCCATCGAGGCGTTCGCTGCCACGCCCAAGCTCTGCCCCTACGTGGACATCCCGGTCCAGCACGCGAGCGACCACATCCTGGAGCGGATGGGCCGCGGCACCACCCGCGCCGCGATGAGCGACCTCGTCGGCCGCCTCCGCGCGCGAATCCCCAACCTGGCCTTGCGCACCACCGTGCTCGTCGGGTATCCTGGCGAGACCGAGAAGGACTTCGCCGAGCTGCTCGACTTCATCAAGGAAGCGCAGTTCGACCGCCTCGGGGCGTTCGCCTACTCGGAAGAGGACGGCACGCGGGCGGCGACGGAGGAGCCGCCGGTGCCTCCCGGCGTGCGGGCCGACCGCTGCGACGAGGTGATGCGGCGCCAGCAGGCCATCGCCTTCCGCAAGGCCAGGGCTCGCGTGGGCACGCGGGCCGAGGTGGTCATTGACCACCGGCTCGATGCCCGAGCCTTCGCCGGGCGCAGCGCCGCCGAGGCGCCCGACGTGGACCCGATCATCCGCGTCCGGGGCCGGCGCCTGCGGCCCGGGCAGGTCGTCGAGGTGGAGATCACGAGTGCAATTGGGTACGATCTGGAAGCCAGGGTGGGGCGCAAGCCGGCGCGCCGAACGCAGGCCCATGGACCGCGTGCGTGAGTGGGCCGTGACCTGCTTCTGCCTGGGCGAGTTCCCCTTCGCCTCGGGCACGGTGGGCAGCCTGGGCGCCGTGGCGCTTTACCTGCTTGCGGCGCTTCAACTGGAGGGGCGCGCGCTCAGCCTCGCCGCGGGCGCGGCGGGGCTGCTCTTCGCCGCCATCGGCGTCGCGCTCGGCCATTGGGCGCAGGTCCATTACGACAACCGCGACCCCCGCCAGTTCGTGCTCGACGAGGCGGCGGGGCAGATGATTGCCCTCGTGGGCGTCACGCCGCTTGTGATGGGCCTCGCGCGCTGGAAGGTCGCCCTCGCCGCCTTCCTGTTCTTCCGCATCTGCGACATTGTGAAGCCCTTCCCTGCCGGCCGCGCCGAGGCGCTCAACGCCGGCTGGGGTATCGTGCTCGACGACGTGATCGCCGGCGTGTACGCGGCGGCGCTCACGCATGTGTGGTTCCACTTCATCGCATAGGACCTATAGGTCGTATAGGTCCTATGCTGGGGCAGGAGGTGGCTCATGAAAGTGCTCAAGACCGCCGTCGTCGGCTGTGGCCTCTTCGGCGAGAACCACGTCAAGGCATATGCCCAGCACGCCCGCGCCCAGTGCGTCGCCGTCTTCGACCTCAACCACAACCGCGCCCAGGAGATCGCGAAGAAGTACGGCTTGAAGGCAGTGAAATCGCTCGACGCCATCGCCGGCGACAAGTCCATCAAGGCCGTCTCCATCGCCACGCCCGACTTCGCGCACACCGAGGCGGCCCTGGCCCTCCTGGCCGCGGGCAAGCACCTGCTCATCGAGAAGCCCATCGCCACCTCTACGGCCGAGGCCCGCCGCATCGTCGCCGCCGCGAAGAAGGCCCGCCGCACCGTGATGGTGGACTTCCACAACCACTGGAATCCCCCCTTCCTCGCCCTCAAGCAGCGGATCGAGGCCGGCGAATTGGGCAAGCCCGTCATGGGCTACGCCCGCCTCTCGAACCCCCTCTCCGTCCCCTTCGGCATGCTCGCGTGGGCAGGCAAGAGCGGCCCCCACTGGTTCCTGCTGCCCCACGTCGTGGACCTGATGCGCTGGCTCATCGGCCGCCAGAAGGCCCTGCGCGTCACCGCCCACGCCCGCCGCGAAATCCTGAAGCGAAAGGGCGCCGACACCTACGACGCCATTCAGGCCACGGTCGCCTTCGAGGACTGCTTCATCACGTTCGAGACCTGCTGGATACTGCCCAAGAGCTGGCCCACGCTCATTGACTTCCAGATGAGCCTCGTCGGCTCGAGAAGCACCGCGCAGATCAACTGCACGGAGCAGGGCCTCCGCGTCGCCGGGCCGCAGCGATTCGAGACGCCCTTCACCGCCGGCCTCCTCGACGCCTTCGGCGTGCCGCAGGGTTTTGTCGTCATGCCCATCTACCATTTCGTGGACTGCCTTCTCGACGGCCGGCAGCCCGTCGTCACGGCCGACGACGGCCTCGCCGCCACCCAGATCATCGAGGCCATGGTCCGCTCCATCGAGGAGCGTCGGACCGTGGAGATCGCTGAGGTGTGAGCAGGCGCTTGCGCTTCAGGGGCATCCGGCGCATAATGGGTCGTACGGAGGCGAGGGACGAAGGAGTCGGCTGTGAGCGTCCCCGAAGCCCTGATCGAGCGATGTGTCGCGGCTGCCCAGACGTTTGGGGCGAAGAGGCTGATCCTCTTCGGCTCCGCCCTCGACGAGCCGGAGACCGCGCGTGACGTGGACCTCGCGTGCGAAGGCGTGGAGGGGTGGGACGTCTTCCGCCTTGGCGCCCGGCTTGAGGAGGAACTGGGCGTCGAAGTGGACCTCGTGCCACTTTCCCCCGACGACAAGTTCTCCCAGCACGTCGCCCGGCGGGGGCGGGTGATCTATGAATCTGACTGAGCTTCGCGACGAGATCGCGCTCGAATTCGACGCCATCGAGAGGACGATGGCAGAACTGGCCTCGCTGTCGAGTGACGTCGCAGGGCGCGCACCTGCGACCCGCGAGGTCGCGGCGGCCGGCCTCTTCCTGGCCAACTTCTACAACGGGGTCGAGAACGTTCTGAAGCGCATCCGCCTCTTTCATGGAGTTCCCATCCCGTCAGGAGCCAATTGGCACCTGGAACTGTTCAAGTGTTTCTGCGACCCACCCCACGAGGGTCTTCCGTTGCTGATCGACCGGCCCCTGGAAGCCAGGCTCGCCCCGTATCGCAGGCTCAGGCACGTCGTGCATCACGGATACGGCTTCCGGTTCCAATGGGAACAGATCCAGCCGGGCCTTGATGCAGCAGCCTGCGTGTTCCAGGAGTTCAGGGAGGCCGTAGAGCAACATCTCAAGTCTCTGAGTAGGTGAAAGGAGACGCCGGTGTTTGTGAGAAGACTGATCCCCTTGTTGGCCGCTCTAGCCATGTTGGCTCTCCCCGCGCGGGCGGTCGAGGTGACGCTCGAGGTGGAGGCGGGCGATAGCGACAGGGTGGAGACGCCCGTCTGTGCGCCCATCGCGCTGCCCGCCGCGCCGGGGGCGGATGTGGCCGTCGAGGTCGAAGGCCCAGGCGGCAAGGTGCCCGGCCAGCTCGTGCCCGGCGCCGAGAAAGGCTCGACGATGCTCGCCTGGCTCGTGTCGCTCAAGAAGGGCGAGAAGGCCACCTACAAGGCGAGAATCGAGAAGGGCGAAGCGCCCAAGGGCTTCGCCTTCGAGGACGCGAAGGATGACCACCTCGACCTGCTCTTCGCCGGCCGCAAGGTGACGCGCTTCATGTGCCGCTTCACCGACGACCCCGACAAGGGCAAGCGCTTCCCCGACGCCAAGCCCTTCACCCACGTGTTCGACGCGAAGGGCGAGGACGTGGTCACCAGCCCCGGCGGCCAGCCCTACCCGCACCATCGCGGCATCTTCCTCGGCTACAAGGTCAAGCTGCCGAACGGCCCCACCTACGACTTCTGGCACGTGCAGAACGTGTGGCAGCGGCTCGACAAGTTCGCCCAGCAGGCCGCCGGCCCCGTGCTCGGCCGCATGACCGCCCTCGTCAACTGGGACGACCCGAAGGGCGAGCCCGTTCTCGTCGAGGAGCGCACGATCACGGTCTACCGCCAGAGCAAGCCCGAGGTGCTCCTGGACTTCGTGGCGACGCTGGCCTCGAAGATGGGCGACCTCGAGCTGGGCGGCGACCCCGAGCACGCGGGCTGCCAGTACCGCGCCCACTTCGACGTGGGCACGGCGGAGAACAAGAAGAACACGAAGTACGCATTCCCGCCCGAGATGAAGCCGGGCGGCGGCGGGACGAAGGACATGCCGTGGGCCGCCGTGCAGTACACCCTGCGCGGCTCGAAGTTCGAGGTGGCGCACCTCAACCACCCCGAGAACCCGAAGGGCGCCATCTACTCGGCCTACCGCGACTACGCGCGCTTCGGCTCCTTCGCCCCCGCGAAGCTGCCCGCCGGCCAGCCACTGACCCTCCGCCACCGCATCTTCGTCCGCGAGGCGCCCGACGCCCTGACCCAGGCCGAGGTGCAGCGCCTCTACGACGACTTCGCCAAGCCGCCCAAGGTCACGGCCAAGCAGTAGGCATCTACGCCTTCCGGCACACGTAGAGCAGGCGGTTGGCGCGGGCGATGCGGCGGTTGAGCGCGTTGCCGTTGTAGCGCGCGAACGCGAAGCCCGCGCGCGCGAGCAGCCCGTCCATCTCCTCCCGCGTGTAGCCGCGCTGGACGTGCTCCTCCTGGAACCGGCGGTAGAGTCTGCCCTGCCTCACGAAGCCGGTGAGGCGGAGGCGGGCGAGGCGGGTGCTCTCGTCGCAGGAGGACTCGCCGATGAGCGTGCAGTCCTGGCCGCGGCGAATCCAGGCGCCGCGCCAGAACTGGCGGTGGCCCTCGGGGGTGTTGACGTCGAAGGCGAACAGGCCCAGATGGACTGGAAGGGGTTGCTGGCGCGGACGACGCGGACGGCCTCGTCGAAGCGCCCCTCGGCGACGAGGCGGACGTAGGACTGTGCGGAGACGCCGATGGGGCAGGCGGCCTTGCAGGGGGCGAGGACCTCGTAGCGCTTGACCGCGCGCACGTGCTTGCGGCGGTCCACGTCGTGCCCGGCGACGATGCGGGGATTCACCTTGCCGCGGAAGTCGGCGAGCGTCTCGTAGCCCCGCTCGTCCATCCATCGCTCCAGGCCGTCGCGAAGCTCGCGGAGCACGCCATAGCCGTTCATCACCACGGCGGTGCAGGTCTGGACCACCGTGGCGCCGACGAGGAGGTACTTCACCACGTCCTCCCACGAGGCGACGCCGCCGGAGCCTGCGATGTCAATGGCGAGCTGGGGGCGGATGGCGCTGATCCAGCGGAGGGGGTATTGAATGGCCCAGGGGCCGCCGTGGCCGGCGTAGCCGCCGTGCATGATGGGGCGCTCTTCCTGGATGTCTATCTCCAGGGCGGTCATGCGGTTGAAGATGGTCACGGCGTTGGCCCCCGCGGCCTCGACGCCTTTGGCGACGCCGAGGGGGGATGTGATCATGGGGCTGAGCTTGGCGATGATTGGGATGCTGACGGCCTTCCGCACGACCTCGACCGTGTGGAAGATCGTCTCCTCCACGGCTTTGCCGCGGAAGGTGATGGAGCCGTGGGGGCACGAGGTGTTCAGCTCGATGGCGTCGGCGCCGGCCGCCTGCATCGCCTGGGCTGCCCTGCCCCACCCCTCGTCGCTGAGGCAGTTGATGCTGGGGATGATCTTGATGGTGAGCTTGGCCTTGGCGTCGGCGACCTCCTGGGCGTAGCGAGCCAGGTCCCACTCGCTCGCCTGCTCGTAGGAGAAGAGCGAGAAGGACTTCTCGGGGCCGAGGTCGTGGTGGAGGACTGAGAAGCGCGGGGTGGGCGAATGGCGGGCGAGTTCCTCCTCGAACCACGATTTCATGACCACGGCGGCGGCCCCATTGTCCTGGCAGCGACGCATGCGCTCGACGGTTTCGGTGATGCCTGCGGAGGCGACGACGAGGGGGCACTCGAGGTCCAGGCCCGCGTATCTCGTGCGAAGGTCGGCCAACTTGAGGGTCTCCTGTGCTCAGTGGGCGGAGCGCCGAGCGCCGAGGGCTTCGACGAGGGCCTCGACGCCATAGGCGAGGCGCGCCACGGGGTCGTGGGCCTGCTCGGCCCGTGCGAGCTTCTGCTGCGCGTCGTTGAGGAATTCCGGAACTGCCGCGCCCTGGGTGTCGCGCCGAAGATGGCGGATAAGCAGGCGGCCCGCGTGGATGACGCGGGTGGCCGTGGGAAGGAGGTCGTCCTGAGGAGCAGCTCTCAGGCTCACATCGAGGAGCAACAGGCGGGTCGGCAGGTCGGGCTTCGCATTCTCGCGCACCTCGGCGGCGGCCAGGAGGTCGCAGAGCGCATCGGCTGCGAGTCGGAGCCGCAAGGCTGGCCCGGCGGCCCGTGGTGGTGCGGGGTACTGGCGCTCGAGCTGGCGAGCCACCGCCCGGCCGATGGCGTCGAGGGCGGCGGCGGCGCGGGCAACCAGGGCATCGGGCGCCGGGGCCTCCGCACGGCCGACCTCGGCAAGCGTTCTTGCGAGGCGTCTGGCTGCCTCGGCGTCACCCCTCCCCCCCGCCGCCAGGAGGAGGCCGGCCTCGCACGCGGCCAGGAGGCGTTGGGGAGCGGGGTGCTGCGGCCAGGCGTCGCCGCTGACGGCCAGCAAGTAGTCGGTGAACGGGTCGGCTGGGCGGGAAATCGTTGGCCGAGGCGTCACCCGCGCGCTGGTCGCCACGCGGAGGCCACTGCCGGCCCTCACGGGGGTGGAGGGCTTGACGATGCGGCCATTGTCCTCGGGCGGCTTCGGGGCGCCCGCGGTGAGGCGCCAGTAGACGAGTAGGGCCAGGCCGACCACGATGGCGGCGACGGCGGCGACGACATAGGGCCGCCATGGGGAGGCCGGGCAGAGCAGGCGCACCTGCTCGTCCAGCTCGCGCGCCCGCTTGCGCAGGTCGGAGAAGGCGGCGTGGGGGTCGCTCTCGACCTCTTCGAGAAGGTCGGGGGCCTCGGCGACGTGGCCGGCGGCGATCTCGGCCTCGACCTGGTGGAGGAACTCCTGCAGCTCGCCGCGCCGCTGGCGCTCCATGAGCCTCAGGTGGCCGCCGCACGCGGCGCAGCGTTCGGCGCCGAGGCGATTCGTCCCCTCGCACTCCTCGCGGTAGCACGGCTCGAACAGCGAGACGCGGCAGGTGGGACAGCTCGCGTCCTCGGCACGCACGGCCTGGCGGCAGATGGGGCAGACCAGTCCGGTAAGGATGTCGGCGGGGATCGCCTCGGTGACCGAGGTCTCCTCGCGCCGGATGGCCTCGCGAGCGGCTTCAAGGGCCTGGCGGAGGTCGGCGGCTGACTGGAAGCGCTCCTCGCGCTTGGCCCGCGTGGCGCGCTCGACGATCGCGTCGAGTTCCTTCGGCACGAAGCGGTTGGACGCGCTGGGGGGCTGGCCCGAGGGCAGTTCGCCGGTGAGCATTTCGTGGAGGCTGACACCGAGGCCGTAGATGTCGGCCCGGCCGTCAATGGCCTCGCCCGTGCCGCGCTGCTCGGGGGCCATGTACTTGGCGGTGCCCAGGCGCGAGCGGCGCTGCCGCTCGCCGGCGTCGTCCTCCTCGACCATGTGCGCGATGCCGAAGTCGGCCACCTTCACCGCCCCGTCGGCCTCGCCGATCAGGATGTTCCCCGGCTTGATGTCGCGGTGCACCACGCCGGCCGCGTGGGCCGCCTCGAGGGCCTGGCAGATCCGGATGGCCACCTCGACCGCACGCGCCACGTCCACCTGCCCGTTCTTGACCTGGTAGCGGAGGGTGCGGCCGTGGACGTACTCCATCACGAAGTAGTAGGTCTCGCCCACGCGCCCGCGGTCGAACACTCCGACGATGTTCGGGTGGTTCAGCGTGGCCAGCGCGCCGCTCTCCCGCTCGAAGCGCGCCACGAAGCGCGGCACCGTCGAGTACTTGCGCAGCAGCACCTTGATCGCCACCTCGCGGTCCATCGAGAGCTGCACCGCGCGGTACACGGCGCCCATCCCACCGTGGCCCACCAGGGCCACCACGCGATAGGCGGGAAACGTGTCGGGGCGGGCCAGCTCCTCCCCCTCGGCCAGCGACGGCAGGACGAAGACCGCGGCGCACGACGGGCAGCGTATCTGCGGACCCTCCCCCTCCTTGGGGAGTTCCACTTCCGCCGAGCACCTGCCGCACACGATCTTCACGCCGGGGCCTCCAACGCCGCTTGCCTTCGCATTGTAGCAGGCCGTCCCGCGAGGCGCAACCCGCTTGATTTCCGGGCGCAGGAGCGGGTATACTCAAGACGTGTGGGGGGGTGCTCCGTCGGAGGCGTGCAGTGGACACAGAGGTCCGACAGATTCTCAGCGAGTTGCGGAGCGGGCTCGAGGCCCTGTACGGTGACCGCCTGCGCCACCTCGTCCTCTTCGGCTCCCAGGCCCGGGGCGATGCGATGCCCGGATGGGACTCGGATGTGGATGTGTTAGTCGTCCTGAAGGGAGCCGTGTCCCACGAGCGGGAGATCGAGAAGACGAGCCACCTCATTGCCGATCTTTCGCTGCGGCACGACATGTCCATCTCTCGGGTCTTCATGGACGAGGGCGAGTTCCTCCACCGCAACGGCCCCTTGCTCAGGAACATCCGCAGGGAAGGTGTGCCCGCATGAGCCGCGACACCTGGGAGTTCCTCGAAGAAGCCCGAGACAGCACGAAGGCCGCCATGCTGCTTCTGGCCACGGGTTACCCCGGGTACGCGGCGTCGCGAGCCTACTATGCCATGTTCTACGTCGCCCAAGCCTTCCTTGAGGCGGAGGGCATGGCCTTCTCGAAGCACAGCGCCGTCCAAGCGGCGTTCGGCCGGTACTTCGCGAATGCAGGCAAGGTGCCGCGGGAGTTCCACAGGCAGTTGCTGGATGCCTTTGCCCTGCGGCTCCACGGTGACTATGGCCGCAGGCCAACGGTAAGCCCAGCGAAGGCGGCGGAGATCATTGCCCAGGCCGAGCGGTTCGTCAAGGTCGCCGAGGAGCACTTCGGCCCGCTGCCGCCGCCCCAGGGGGCAGAGGACGAGCCTAGCTGACCGCGCTGCTCACCGCCGCGTGCGGTACTTGCGGAGGCAGCGCAGCAGGCGCTCGAAGTCGGCGGGCAGGGGGGCCTCGATGGCAAGGGGCGAGCCGTCGGCAAGAACCAGCTCGACCCGGCGGGCGTGGAGCGTGAGGCGGGCCATCAGCGGCGGCTCGGGGCGGCCCTCCTTCCGGCGATAGCCCGGCTTGATCTGCGACAGGTAGAGCGCGGCCTCGCCCCCATACAACGGGTCCACCGCCAGCGGGTGGCCCAGGCTGGACAGGTGGAGCCGCACCTGGTGCTGGCGGCCCGTGAGGGGCTGCACCTCGACGAGCGTGTAGCCGCGGAAGCACTCGGCCACGCGGTAGCGGCTCTGCGCCGGCCGCCCCTCGCGGCCCCGCACGCGCATCCTGCCGCGCGTGGCCGACGCGGCAATTGGCAGGTCCACCTCCCCCTCCATCGTCGCCGCCATCTCGCCGCGGACGAGGGCCAGGTAGTGCTTGGCCACCCGCCGCTCCTCGAAGGCCGCGCTCAGGTGGCGGGCCGTCTCAGGGTCCTTGCCCACGAGGAGCACGCCCGTCGTCTCCTTGTCGAGGCGGTGGATGACGTGGACCCGCTGGCAGGGGAACGCGGATTCGTGCTGGACGTGCCACAGCAGGCCGTTGATCAGCGTGGCCTCGAGCGTGCCCGGACCGGGGATGACGGCCACGCCCGCCGGCTTGTTGATCGCCAGGACGTGCGGGTCCTCGTGCAGGACCTCGAACTCCAGCTTCTCCGGCGCGTAGCGCACGAACGGCGCGTCGGGCAGCGAGAGAACCACGCTCTGCCCCACCTGCGGCACGCACAGGTGGTCCACCCGCCGCCCCTCGACCGCCGCGTGGCCGTGGGCCACCAGCCGCCGTATCCGCGACAGCGGCAGCGTGGGCAGCGACAGCGCGAGGAACTCCACGATGCCCTGATACGCGTCGTCCACCCTGAGTTCAACCGTCTCCACAGACTCATCCTCATTTCCTGGGGGGATGGGTGGATGAATGAACCGATGGTTGGATGAATGAACGAATCATGCAGGCTGCTTCTCTTTCATTCATCCGTGCATCCACCCATCCATTCATCCCTCCGTTCGCGCCGGCGGCGATTATACAGGATTGGCAGCCGGGGCGGCAAGCTGGTAAAATGCGGGCGGGCCAGAACAGGAGGAACCGAATGCCTTTGGCCGATTCGCTGCACTTCGACGAGAAGGGCCTGATACCCGCGATCATCTTCGACGCGGGGGACAACCAGCCGCTGACGCTGTGCTACCTGGACCGCGCGGCGCTCGAACGCACGCTCGAGACGGGCCTGGTCCACGTCTTCCGCCGCTCGCGGGGCCGCGTGATGCTCAAGGGCGAGACCTCGGGCCACACGCAGCGCGTGGTCGAGGTCATGGTTGACTGCGACGGCAATTCGCTGGCCATCAAGGTCGAGCAGCGGGTCGCCGCCTGCCACGCCGGCTACTACACCTGCTACTACCGCCGCTACGACAAGGCCAGGGATGTGCTGGAGGCGCAGGGGAAGCCGCTCTTCGATCCGGGCAAGGTGTACTGACCGCTCCCCGGCCGGCTACTGCTCTCCGCAGCCCTGCTTCACCAGCCCCTCCACATGCGCAATGAAGTCTGCCACGAGCCCGGAAAGCGAGTCGCGGTCAAGCCCGGCTTCATCCTCGAACACAGAATAGCGGTACTGCACGGCGAAATCCACCACGTCCGTCAGGTCAAGGAAGCGCTCAGGGACGGTTCTGCCCGCGGCTTGCAGACGCCCGAAGAGGTCACCAAGATCGTGAGTCCTCGGATACCGGCCTTCGACGAGCGCGAGCCAAGCCTTCAGTGCCTTCTCCACGGCTTGCTGAGCGAAGAACCCAAATGCCTCGTCGGGAAAGGCGTCCACGTCTCCCGCCATGCCCTTGAGCGTCCGCAGGTCTCTGCCTGCGATGCCGATCATCCGCCGGGCCTCGTCACTGTCGCTCATAGAGGACTCTCCCCTCGGCGAAGGCCCGCCCCACGATGTGGCTGGGCGATTTGCGCCAGGTGGAGACTTCATCCGAGCTGAAGACAAGGATGTCTTTGGGGACATGGTACGGAGAGATGGCCCGACGAACCCGGCGGAGTTCGTCCCAGCGGCTTCGCCCGGCTCCGAACGGCTCGCGCTCGACTATCAGAAGGTCGAGGTCGGAGTCGGGCATCGCGTTCCCTCGCGCCCAGGAACCGAAGAGCACGACCTGTTCCGGGCCCACTTCACGCACAATGGCGTCCACAACGCCGCGGAGCAACTCCTCAGTCACCTCTGCCATCGTCCTGTCTCCTCGGGGTCAGGCATAGCGTATCCTACCCCGTGGCCTTCGCGCAATCAAGTCCTTCGGGTCGCTCTACCGGCTTTCCGCCGCCCCTTGAACATCGGCAGCCAGGCGGCGCTCGCCTCGAACAGCTCGTCGCACATCGCGTGAACCTCGTCGAGCGAGCACACGGCGCCCGTCAGCGGGTCCAGGGCGCACGCCTGGTAGACCGCGTCGCGGTCGCCCGTGAGGGCGGCCTGCACGGTCAGCTCGCACACGGCGACGTGGGCCTGGTTCATGGCCGCAAGCTGCGGCGGCAGGTCGCCCACGAACGCCGGGTTCACGCCGTGCCGGTCCGCGTAGCACGGCACCTCGACGCAGCAGCCGTCCACCAGATTGGTGATCAGCCCATCGTTCGGCACGCTGCCGTTGAAGCAGAAGGGCACGCCTGTCACCACGGCGTCAATGATCCGCGAGCCGTACTCGTTGCTGCGGTTGTAGTTGATCGGCTCCTTGCCCTCGGCCATGCGGGCGAGGCCCTTCTTGTAGTCCTTGCGGTTCTTCCCGTAGAGTTCCAGGATGAAGGCTGTCCCGCCGTTCCAGCCGCCGCCGGGGCAGTACTTGGCGATCAGCTCGGGGCGCTTGCGCATCCAGGGCACGTACTCGGAGTTGTGGCCGCTCGACTCGGTGACGAAGTAGCCGAAGTGGCGGAACATCTCGAAGCGCGTGGTCTCCTTCTGCACGATCTCGGGCTTGTCGAGCACCTTGCGGAGCTTGGGATACAGGTCCTTGCCCTTCCGCGTGAGTTCGAGGAACCAGGCCTGGTGGTTGATGCCGGCGACCCAGTAGTCCACCTCCTCGCGCGGGATGCCGAGCCAGCCGGCGATCTGGTGGGCCGTGCCTTGCACGCTGTGGCACAGGCCAACCGTCTGCACCTCGGGCACAGCGGCGTTCACGCCCCACATGAGCATGGACATGGGGTTCGTGTAGTTGAGCAGCAGCGCGTTGGGACACACGTCGGCCATGTCGGCCGCGATGTCGGCCATCACGGGGATGGTGCGGAGCGCGCGGAAGACGCCGCCGACGCCGTACGAGTCGCCGATGCACTGGTCCACGCCGTACTTGAGCGGGATATTGATATCGTGCTGGAACACGTCAATGCCGGCCACGAGGATCGTCGTGATGGCGAAGTCGGCCCCTTCGAGCGCCTTGCGGCGATTGGTCGTCGCGAAGTGCTTTGCGGGGGCCTTCATCTCCTCGATGATCCGCCCCGCGATGCGGTCCATGTAGCCCAGGCGCACCGTATCCACGTCCATCAGCGCGAACTCCGTGTCGCGCAGTGCCGGGCAGTTGAGGAGGTCAATCATCAGCCTTCGCGAGAAGCCCAGGCTCCCCGCCCCGATGAACGCGATCTTGGCCATCAAACCTTCTCCTTACACTCGTGGGTCGCTACTCGCTTGAGCCCCGCTGGCGTGCTAGTAGGGGATGAATGGAGGGGTGGATGGGTGCCGGACAATCATCCATTCATCCAGCCATCCAACCATCCACTCCAATCGCCCCGCAAGCCTGCGCCAGGACGGCTGCGCGAGAAACCAGGGCACAATGGATACCACAGCGGGGAGCGCGTGTCAAGACGGCTTGCTGCGCAGTTGCGTGCGAGAGAACTCGCCCAGGAAGCCCTCGAACAGCCGCGTGCCAGGGAGCCGCTTGTCCACTTCCGCCGCATGGGCCTCCGCCCACGCGAGAGCCAACACGTGGGGAACCGCCCGAGCCGTGTCCCACACCGCCCCGTCGCGGAACCGGAAGAGCACGGGAGACACCCTCGCCGGCAGGAGAACCCGCTCGATCGCCCGCTCCGGCTCGCGGCAGTGCGACGGCGGCGATACCACCATGTACTCCCGGCACACTGCCGGGCGGTGCGGGTAGATGCTGCACGACTGCTCCTCGAGGAACGGGCACTGGACCTGCTGCTCGAGGTATGCCGCCGCCAGGCCGTCTCCCACGTCCGGCCCGCCCGATTCCATGCGCCTGGTGACCTCGCCCAGCACGCGGGTGCTGGCGAGGCGCTCGGCCGCCGCCGCGAAGCGCGCGCGAATCGCCGCCTGCCTGGCCGGCGGCATCGCCGCGACCAGCTCAGACAGGCAGACCGCCTCCGCCTCGGCCACGGGGACCACCGCCTCGCAACAGGCCCCGCACCCGGCGTGGCACGAGACCGACCTCCCCTGCGCCGCCAGCAGCCGCAGCGTCACGCCCACCAGCCCATCGGCCAGCGAGTGCAGCACGGGCACCAGGTCGGCCACCCGCGAAGGCGATGTCGGCACGCGCACCTGGGCGTGCAGCTCCTCGCCCAGCAGCGTGAGCCGGAGATCGCAATTCACCCATTCGCCGACGGGTGGTGTGTTCACGGTTCACCCTTGGGCGGCCGGTAGCCGCAACCGAAGGGGATGATTGGATGGTTGGATGAATGGATGATTGTCCGACACCCATCCACCCATCCATTCATCCCCGCCAAGAAGCGCGCAAGACGCGCACGAGTCACCACGAAAGCGTCTCATGTCAGGGGCACATTCCCGCTACAGCTTCGGCGGGTCGGGCTCGTAGACGCGATAGTGCTTCGGGCACAGCCACAGATAGTCGCCCGTCGGCGCCAGCACCCGCCGCAGCCCGCCCCACCGGCGCTTGGGGTCCAGCTCCAGCAGCAGCGAATGAAGCTCCCGCAGCCCCGCTCCCTCCGCCTCCGTGACGATGCCCGAGCGCCCTTCCTGCCACTCGACGCGAGTGGGTTCCAGTCGAGTGCGGGGGGCATCGAGATCACCGTGGAGGAGTTCCTGGCTCAGCCAGTCCATGCGGTCCAGGTGCCGCGCGATCTCTTCGTATTCCTCGCGGGGGAGCGCGATGTCGAGGCCCGCGCCGGCGATGGGCACGAGCGCACGCAGGGTCTTGCCTATCAGCGAGGCATAGGGCGCGATCTTGGCCAACCATTCCTTCGCCCGCTTGAACGTGTATTCTCCCTCGCCGCCGCTGCCGATCGGGCAGACGGGGTGCTGGTGGTCCGGCATCTCGCACCAGAGGGTGAGCCGATAGCCATGCATCCCTAGGTTCCTCGGGTCCCACAGGGTCAAGTCTTCTGGGAGAAGTGTGACCAGCCGCGGGCATTCCCGCGTTTCCGTAGTCAGCGTGCGAAGGAAGAGTCCCATGCTGGCGGCAATGCGGCTCTGGAAGCCGGCCAGGTCTCGCCGAAGAGCAGCGACCTCAAACAACAAGGGCGGTGGCTCGAAGAAGAGGCCAAGCCCGCCGGCCTGCCCAATCCCTTCTACGCGATGGACACGGCGTTGGGCCGCGGCCTCTCGACGGAGCAGGGGTTCGCCCTCGTGGCCAAGCTCGGCTATGCCGGCATCGGCTGGCACGAGGAGGCGCCCGCCCAGGCCAAAGCCAGCGCTGAGGCGATGGCGAAGGCCGGCCTCAAGATGCACGCCATCTACTGCGCGGCCAAAGCCTCCCCCGAGGGCGAACTGACCCATTCGCCCAACCTCAAAGAGCTGATGGCCGCCCTCAATGGCCACGGCACGGTCATCTGGCTCCACATCGGCGGCAAGGGGCCGGCCTTCGACGCCCTCAAGGGCGACGAGCCGGTGGTCAAGAGGCTCCGCGAGCTGTCCGACGTCGCCGCCGCCAACGGCCTCCGCATCGCCATCTACCCCCACGTGGGCGAGTGGACCGCCAGGTTCGCCGACGCCACGGCCCTGGCCAAGGCCGTCAAGCACCCCCAGTTCGGCGTCACCTTCAACCTCTGCCACGCCATGGCTCAGGTGCCCCTGCTCAAGAAGCTCAAGGCCATCGGCTTCGCCGGCCCGATCGGCTTCCAGGGCTACGCCATCAAGGGCACGCCGCCCGAAATCCTCACCCCCACGATGAGCGCCTGGCGCAAGCTCTCCGCCGCCGCGGCCCAGGATTGAGCCGCTACCGCGCCCCGCCATGCTAGATGGCTCGCCGCGATTCTGGAGCAATCGGCGCGCGGCAACCAGGGATTGTAGGCGGGCCGTCTCTGGCCCGCGAAGGTTGGGGACGCGGGGTGGAGACGCCCCGCCTACACCCCAGGAATTGATCCAGAATCGTGGCGAGCCGTCTACGCACCGCAGGCGCAGGCTTCGTGGAGGCGCGCCAGGTAGTAGCAGTAGCTGGCGAACGGGATGTCGGGCGGGCACGAGTGGTCGGTGTGAGGGATGTAGCCGCCATCGGCGATGAGGGGGCGGACGCGGGCCAGCTCGGAGTCAATAGCGGCCGGGCCGCTGGCCAGCGCCCGCTTGTCAATCCCGCCCCAGAGCCGCAGCTCGCGGCCATACGTGCGGCGCACCGCCACAACGTCCATCCCCGCCTGCACCTCGAAGGGGTAGAGGAAGTTCAGCCCCGCGTCGAGCCACACGGGGATAAGGCAGTCCACCTGCCCGTCGCTGTCGAGGCCGACGTACCTCACGCCCTTCGAGCGCACGAAATCGAATACGCGGCGATAGCGGGGCAGCATGAACCGCCGCACCATCGCGGGCGAAATCAGCGGGGCATGGTTGTAGGCCATGTCCTCCCAAAGCCCGAAGGCGTCGGGCGTCACCACGTCGAGTATCTGCCGCATCAGAGCGATGACGAAATCAGCGTTCGCGTCCATCATCTCCTCGACGAAGGCCGGGTCGTCGTAGAAGAGCGTGCAGAGGCGCTCGACGCCGACCAGGTTCCGCAGCGGCCCGAAGAAGGAACTCCTCCCTCGTCTCGACCGGGAACTTGAGGAACTGCGGCATCGAGCTGTAGGGCTGGTCGCGCCGCTCCATCATCAGAATGCCCTCGTGGTTCACGTACACCACGTGGCGGGCGTCCTCGGAGATCACCTTCCGCTCGAAGGGCGGGTTGGGGAAGAACCAGTGGCCGACCCACTGCCGTTGGTCGCAGATGGCGGCGGGATTGCGGGCGGGGTCGAAGCCCTCGGCCTTCCACCGCTCGATCGTCTCTGGCCACGCCCCCCAGTCCCAGAAGGGGACATGGTCCACCGCCTCGTATTCCATGCACGCCCGAAATCGCTCAAGGTCATTCATGGGTTAACGGTAGACTTCTCTGCGATGACCGACACCGACAATCTCGATGGAATGCGCCGCGTCGTCAATCGTGTAAACGATTCGGTACTTGCCGACGCGGTAGCGGTACGATTCGGTACCACGAAGTTTCTTGCAGCCTGGCCTGCGAGGGGCAGCTTCCAGCAGGAGAATCGCCTCGGACACACGGTCGAACACTTCCCGCGGCAGAGCGTCCATTTCGCGCTCGGCCGGGCGCTTGATGTTGACCCGGTAGGGACGAGGCGCGCTCACCGCGTCTTCTCCGCCAGGTACTCACGGAAGGGGCGGGAGGGCTCGTGGCGCCGTTCGGCGATCAGGGCGAGGTCGAGAAGGTCCTCGCGCAGCTCGTCGTCATCCGCGATGCCGCAGAGGACCGCTTGCCGCTGCTTCTTGGGCAGGGAACGCAGGGCGGTGAGAAAGACCTCTGCGGTGGCTTCAGCGTGGCCCATTCCTGGTCTCCTTGGGGGATTCCGCGTGCAGGTATGCACGCCCTACCTTGAGTTGTGCGCCTTCGCGTGCAGCGACTCGGCCAGGCAGCGGGTGGCCAGGTCGGAGGGCGTGCAGCCTGAACGCCGGGCGATGCGGTGGAGCTTGCGGGCGACCCGGGCGTCAATCGGTACTGAGATCAGGCCACGTTCTGCCCGCAGGTCAACCAGGCACTTCTCCCCCTCGAAGATGCCCTCTTCCTCGAAGTAGCCGGCATCAATGAGGTCCACAGGGTCGTGCTCCTCATAGTACGCCGCCTTCACCGCGTCGGATGCGCTCTCGGGTGGCGGCGGCGGGATGGCTCTATGCGTCTTCGTGCCCATGTTGTCTCATCCTCGTTCGGAACAGGCGGACCAGCCGCTGCCTGGCAGCCATCGCGTGAAAGACCCACCAGTAGTCGCCGCGGTCCTCAAAGACGATCTCGATGTGTCGCCCTGCGTGGGTCTTGCCCACTACCAGATAGGTCCCCCGCGGCCCCGATGGGTTGCGGGACTTCACGTGCTTCCGCGCAAGGCACTCGCGGACCTCTTCTTCCCGCACGCCGTGCCTGGCCAGGTTCCCGAAGTGGCAGCGGACGGGCTTCACCGTGTGGTCCTGAGCGCCTCACTCGGTCGCACCGACTACCGTCATTATACCCCTGCCCAATGCTGCGTGCAATGCCTCAAGAAGAAAGCCCGCGTGCAAGTTTGCACGCCCTACCCAGGTCGGCTCTTCTCTGACTCTTCTTCGTGCTCTCCGTGTCTCCGTGGTGGTAGTTCGGCGTGCAGGTATGCACTCCCTACCTGGTGATCTTGACCCGGTTCTCGCCCTTCACGAGGGGGAGTTGTTTGAGGGTGAGGAGGTCGAATTCGTCGGCGGTGGCGGCGCCCTTGGCGAGTTCTTTGCCGGCCTTGTCGGCGACGCTGTAGGCGAACTTGCCTCCGCTGGGCGTGCGGAATTTCTGGAGGCGGCGAGGGGTGAGGTCCACGGCGCAGGTGTCCTTGGGGGCCTTGTCGAGGAGGATGACGGTGAGTTCCCAGGCCGCCTCGGTGTCCACGATGTCGTCGCTTCTCCAACGGAGCCAGGCGTTGAGGGCGCCCTGGGGGTCGCCGTCGTAGGGGTCCACGTGGACCTCGCGGCGCTTCTTGGCAGCGACCTCTTCCTGCTGCTGTTTCTTCTCGGCTTCGATTTGCTCCTTCGACTTGGGCGTGGCCATGCCGATATTGTCGTCGAGCGAGCAGTTGGTGAACGCGGGGAGGCTCTGGTCGGTGCGGACGTCGAGGTCGAAGTTCGAGCCGACGAGGGTGCGGGTGCCGTGTCCGCCGAGGCCCCAGTTGTAGATGTGAGGGCGGCGGGTCTCCTGGAGGGTGCGGGCGAACTGGTGGGCCTGCGGCCAGCCGATGCCGCCGTCGTTCTTGCCGTTGGACGCGATGATGAGGCCAGTCTCGGCCTTTGGGTTCTGGCGGAGCCACCAGACGTCGCTGAAGTGGTCCCAGGGCGAGGTCTTGCCGTCGGGCATGGTGATCGCCGCGTCGCGCTTGCCGTAGCTGCTTTCATAGGAGCCCTTGAAGCCGGGGCTCAGCTCGGGCACGTGGATGCCGACCCAGCCGATGGCCCAGGCGATGCGGTCGCCGAAGCGGACGGCGTACATGGGTGCGCCCGATGCGCCCATCGAGTTGCCGGCGGTGAAGACGCGCGTGAGGTCAAGCTTCGGCCACAACGCCCGCACCTTCTCTGGCGCGTCGGCGTGCTGCTTCGCCGCCCAGTCGAGGAAGGCGAACGTGCGGTTCATGGTGAAGGGTTGGACGTGCCCGTCGCCGAAGCTCTTGGCCGTGCGCAGTGCCTCGTGGTAGCCGGTCCACCAGTCGTAGGGAATCTGGTTCGACGCGATGAGCACGGCGCCGCGATGGGCGTTGTACCACCAGCCATAGCCGCCGTTGAGGCTCCCGCCCCAGCAGTGGAGGTGGAGGCCGACCGGCGCGGGGTCCACGCGGAACGAGTTGTACTCCGCCTCGCCGCCGGGCCGCTCTGGCTTCGGTTGAAGCGGCAGCACGGCCAGGTAGTCAATCGGGTTGTTCGGCACGGACGAATGCGGCCACGACTCCCAGCGGGTGTAGATGAGGCGAGCCATCTTGCCGCGGCGATATGACCAGCCCTCCTTGGGGTCGGGCTCTTCGATCCATTGGAGCACGGGCTCGCCTTGGCCGACGACCTCCTCGACCGGCTCCGCAGTGCCGCTCAGTTGCGAGAAGTCCTCCTCGCCGTTGAGGGCGACGCTGACGGCGTAGAAGGCTTTGCCCGCCTCGGCTGGGTTGTGGGCGTAGACGCCCGTGCCCCAGGCGAGCGGCTCGCCGAGGTCGGCCACGCGGTAGAGGACGGGCGGCTTCCGCGCCGTCTCGTCCTGGTGATAGGTGGCGTTCCAGCAGGAGAAGAAGCCGCATTGGCCGACGAGGCGTGCCTTGGCGATGGTGTCGGGCGTGATCTTCTCGCCGCTCCGCCAGATGCGGAGGGCCAGGCCAGGGTGTTTCTTGGCGAAGTCGGCGACGAACGCCTTGGCGTCGCCGCCCGTCTTGAACTCGGGGATGGCTTCCACCTTCGGTTCGGCGAACGTGATGAGCGTTTGCCCTTTGCGATGCGCAGCCTTCACGCCCGTCGCGGCGGGGATGGCCTCGGCCTTCGGCTTGCCGCCGATGTAGGACACCTCGAAGTGCGAAACGCCCGCCGCCGTGGAGACGACCTTGAGCGCGAGCGGCTTGCCGGCCTTGTGGGCGGCCTGCACGGCATCCAGCGCATCAATGCCCACAAAACGCGGCGCGACGAGCTTCAGCGGCCGCTCGGCCTCGCCCTCGGGATGCACCCTCGTCGGCGCCAGGGAGCGCTGTGTGAAGCCGGTCACGAGCTTCAGCACCAGCTCGGCGCGGAAGACCGCCGCGTCCTTCGGAAGGCCCGACAGGTCCACGCTCAGCGAGCCGCTCTGGCGGTCGAGCTTGAGCGTGCCCGCGAACGTGCCATCCTTGTCTGGCGTGAACGTGGCCGTGCACGCGCCGCCAAAGGCGACGCACACGGACGCGAGCACGGACAACACAGCCACCAGCAGTCGGCCGAACGCTCTCATGGACAGGCTCCTCATTCGACGTGGCGGAACTCACCTGCCCCCAGTATAATCGCCGGGGAGCTTTTTTCCAGCCCGCCCGCATGGGGACGCGCACATGGCCGAGAAGCTGGGGATCGGTATCTACGGCGCCAATGGGCACCAGCTCCACTATCACCTGGAAAACCACCCGCACGCCCGCGTTGTCGCGACCTCGACGTTCCCGCGCGACGCGCTCCCGCCGGGGCTGAAAGCCGACGGATGCGTTCGCCACTACGCCTCGCTCGACCAGTTGATCGGGGACGACGAGGTCGAGATCATCTCGCTCTGCTCGCCGCGCCGCCGCGACCAGGCTACCGAGGCCATTCGCTGCATGGAGGCGGGCAAGCATGCCTATGCCGAGAAGCCGTGCGCGATGACCGAGGAGGACCTCGATGCCCTCATCGCCGCGGTGCCGGCCACGGGCAAGCGCTTCCACGAGATGGCGGGCACCGCCTTCGAGCAACCCTATCTCGCAATGCGGGAGAGCGTTGCGGCGGGCGCCATCGGCACGGTCGTCCAGGTCTTCGCCCAGAAGTCGTATCCCTACCACGACCACCGGCCGCAGGACGAGGACGTTGACGGCGGGATCATCGGCCAGGCGAGCGTTCACGCCCTCCGCTTCGTCGAGCACGTGGCGGGGCAGAGGATCGCCGACATCCAGGCGGTCGAGACGCGGCTGGGCAATCCCGTGGCGGGCGGCGGCCTGCGGATGGCCACCTCGCTGATGATGACGCTGGAGAACGGCGGCGTGGCTGCCGTCATCGCCAACTACCTGAACCCCAAGGGCTTCGGCCGCTGGGGCAACGAACACCTCCGCATCTTCGGCACCCTCGGCTTCGTCGAGGCCACCGATGGCGGGACAAAGACGCGCCTCGTCGTCGGCGACAAGGACATGGGGCCAATTGACGTCTCGGCGCCGAGCCGCGAATACTTCGACATGTTCGTCGCGTCGCTCCTCGGCCTCGGCGAGATGCCGTTCTCGCTGGAGGATGAGCTGCACCCCACGAGGATGACGATTCGAGCAAAGCGATGCGTGACGCGTGACGCGTGATCAGGAGAGACGACATCAGCATGTCGCGCCGATTGACGATCGCCACCTGCCAATTCCCCTTAAGCGCCGACATCCGGGCGAACGGGGCGTTCATCCGCCGGCAGATGCGGACGGCTGCCCGCCGGGGAGCCGAGATCGTGCACTTCTCCGAGGCCGCACTCTCGGGCTATGCCGGCGCGCAGTTCGCCAGTTTCGACGGGTATCCGTGGGACGTGCTGGCCGACGAGACCCGCCGCATCCGCAACGTGGCGGCAGAGCTAGCGGTATGGACAGTCCTCGGCTCGACACACCGTCAGGCGCGCGGCAAGCCGTTCAACGGCCTCTACCTCATCGCCCCGACGGGCCGCGTGGTGAAGCGCTACGACAAGTGCCTTCTGATGCCCCGCGACCGCCAGCACTATGCCGCGGGCCATCGGCTCGTGACGCACACACTCAACGGCATCAAGTTCGGCCTGCTCATCTGCTTCGACTTCCGTTTCCCCGAGATCTGGCGCGAGTACCTCAAGCGTCGCTGCCGCCTCGTCTTCCTCTCCTCCTACCTGGCCACGCCCAAGCGGAACCGCGATATGGAAATGGTGGCGCCGGCCACGATGGCCACGCGGGCGTCGGAGAACTTCTTCCACCTGGTGGCGAACAACACGACGGGTGAGAAGCCCTGGTGCGCGAGCCGCATGCACCGGCCCGACGGCAGTATCGCCTGCGAGGCGCCGTCTGGCCGCCCGGCCGTGCTCGTCCGGACCATTGACCTGGCCGACGACGCGGCGCTCTACAACCCCATCGGCCCGCGGGCTCTGCGCGTCGCGCGGGGCGAGCGTCCGTGGCTGGCGTAGCGGCAAGCGTCCCGCTTGCCGACCGCAACCGGGACGGTTGCGGCTACGTCGCGGCGGTGCTCCGCTTCAGCCTCTCGCTCTGGGCCTTGAGGCGGCGAAGGAAGCCGTTGGCCAGCACCGCTTTCTCGCCGGCGAGGTCGAGGACCTCGTTGAGCAGGCGGGCGCCGAGGCTGCGGGCATAGGCGTCGGCGAGCTGCCGGGCGGCACGAAGGGTCTTGACCATCCGCGGGTGCTCGGCGACGAGTTTGTCGGCCACGGCCACGATGGGCGCCACGTCGGTCGCCACGTCGGCGACCGACGACCAGTCGAGCCAGGCGCGAGCCAGCTCGGCGTGGTGGATCAAGTCCTTCATGATCGCGTCGAACTGCTGGACGAGCTTCGGGTCGGCGCCGCGCGGGAACACGCCCTTATCGGGGTCGAGGTGGGGCTGGGCGGAATCGTCGTTCCGCCACGTATCACGGTCGGCCTTGCGACGGAAATCGGGCACGTCGTAGGGCTTGCCGTTCTCCACGGCGGAGCGGTAGGCGAGGATGCCGGGGATCGTGCAGTCGGCGGAGCGATAGGCGTCGAAGAAGGCGGGCTCGCCCGTGAGAATCTGGCGGGCGAAGAAGTAGAGGACGTAGAAGTCGCCGCCGCCGTGGCCCATGCTGCGGGCCAGCTCGGCCAATTCGTCCCCCTTCGGCTCGATGCGGATGCGGGGCGACTCCCCTCCTCCGCCGAGGCGCAGGAACACGCCGCCCATCCGCCAGTCAATCTCGATGGCGCCCCGCGTGCCCCACAACCGATAGGCGTAGCTGTCGTTCGTCGTCGAGCCCATCAGGTTCCGCACGATGCCCCCGTTGTCCATCGTGATGAGCGATGGGGCGATGCCGCCCATCCCGTCCGGCCCCTTCTGCGGGTAGCCCGCCAGGTGCACGGGGCTGGGCAGCGACACCACCCGCGTCGGCCGCGTGCCCGTCACCACCATCACCGGGCCGAGCGAGTGGGTGCAGTAGTAGTGGAAGTTGAGCCACGAGCGCCAGTTGTGCAGCCTGTCGCCCGGCACAATCGGCACGCCGTCAATATAGGTGTAGACCAGCGTGCGGCAGTTGTGGACGTAGTTGCACTCGGCGTACATGAAGTCCCCGAACAGCCCTTCCCCCCACTTCCTCGCGCACCAGGCGTGGTTGGGGTTCCACGGGTAGTTCTCGGTCATGTTGTAGACCAGGCCGCTCCGCTCGACCGCCTCGACGAGGCGCACGCCCTCGGCCATCGTGTGGAAGGCCGTAACCTCCGACAGCACGTGCTTGCCCGCGTTCAGCGCCGCAATGGCGTCGCCCGCGTGGGCCGGGCAGAAGGTCGAGACGAGCACGGCGTCCATATCGTGGTTCAGGAAGTCCTCGGCCTTGTCGGTCACGAAGGCATCGGGCACGAGTTCGGCGAATCGCCGCCGCATGTGCTCGTTGAAGTCGCAGCCTGCCACCACATCAAGGTTCAGATCGTGGCACGCCTTGAAAAACGACAGCCCTCGCCCGAGGCCCCAGATGCCGAGGCGAATGCGTTTGCTCGTCTTTAGGATGCGGCCCATCGCGTTTGTCTCCAATCCGTCCGTTGAGGGGGGAACTGGTCATAGGCTGGTGAACTCCAGGCCGAGCATGGCGGCCATGCAGCGGAGGGCGTCGGCGTGGCCGCCGGGCAGGAGGGCGAGGTGGTGGGTGCCGCCGGCCTCGCTGTAGCGGCGCAGGAAGCCGCGGATGTCGCCTTCGCGGGGGCGAATCCAGAAGTGCGGCACGTCGGGGAAGTTGGGGCTGAGGCCCCGGTCGAGCACTTCGACCGCAGCGGCGAGGATCGAGAAACCTGCCTCGGCTGACGGCGTGATGTTGGCGAGGGTGGCAGGGCCGGGCCGCACGCGCATCAACGCCACGGCGGGGTTGCCCACGTTGCCGAAGGCGTAGTCCTTCTCGACGATGCGCGGCTTCTCGGCGGCCAGGGCCACGTTGCACTCGCCCATGTGGCTCATGAAGATGGCGTTGCCCTGCCAGTCGGGGCAGAACATTTCGGTGAACGTGGCGTCGCCGAAGCCGGCCATGAGCGCGGCGAGGAAGGAGGCGGTCAACACGTCGCCCTCGCCGGCGTAGCCGATGCCGCGGGCCATCGCCTTCGATGCCTCGAGGAAGGGCACGGTGGGCGTGCCGGCGGCGCGGTCGAAGGCCTGGAAGTTCATGCTGAAGGCGTTGGCGCCCGCCTTCTTGAGGACGCCCCGGAGCGCCAGCCCCACGCGGTTCGACTCCCGGAGCACGCCGGGAGGCACGGCGGAGAGGTCGAAACTCTCGGCATCGCGTCGGGCCTCGGCGTCGAGTTCGGCGTCGGAGACCCGCGCGATGGCGGAGGCGAGGTCACCGACCACGACCTCCTCCACCTCCGGCCCGAGTTCATCGGCCAGCACCTCGCGCTCCACGGCGAAGTCGCCCATGCCCTTGAAGGGCTTGCCGACGAGCGCGACGCGGCAGGAGCGGAGCGCCATCACCGCCCTGGCGGCCCAGGCCGTGGCCGCCACCTCGTCGAGGAACGCCTCGTCCGCCGCGTGGCCGGCGATCACCGTGAAATCACTCTCCCTCGCCCGCAGCACGCTGGCGAGGTCCTGCACGCCGTGGATGCCGTGGTTGGCGAACATGTCGTCGCGGGTGGCCGTGTGGTCGAAGCTCGCGGCCTGCGTGGTATCCAGGAGCACGAGGGGCTGGAGAGGGTCGGTCAGCGCGTCGGCCGCCTCGAGGGACGGCGAATAAGCGAGGTGAACGGTGGCGAGGAGGTCAATCTCCTTCTCGGTGAAGCGCCGCACGGCGCTGGCGACCTCCTTGCGGACGCAGCAGACTGGGGCCAGCTCGACGTCGAGGCCGCGGCCGCGGAGGCGGTCGGCCAGGTCGCGGGCGAATGCCTCGCGGCCCGGGCGGTGCTGCGGCACCACTTTGTCGTAGAGGGCAAGGTAAAGCGGAAGGAGGCCGACGCGGGGCGGGCGCTTCATCACGGTCAATCCTCCAAGCCAATCAAGCGGGCGGCGTTGCGGTGGAAGACGTCGTCGAGACCCTCGCGCGGCAGGCCGCGCTTGCGGCAGGCGCGGAGGACCGCTCGGACGGTTTCGTAGGCCATGAAGGTCATCGGGAACTCGGCGCCCCTCGGGGGCGAGACGGAGTTGGGGCAGGGCCTCTCGGTGAGGAAGAAGCAGTGGCGGTTCACGCACAGGTGCCGCCCCCGCAGGAGCGTGACGGGCAGGTCGGAGCCGTAGATGAGCCGCCTGTGGCCCGCGTGCTCCAGCACCACCTCGATGGTCTCGGGGTCGTCCACGGCGGAGACGTCGAAGCTCAGGTTGGGGAACGCCTTCCAGGTGCCGATGGCCTGTTCGATGTAGTAGGGGCCGTAGGAGCGGCCGCAATGGGCGATGATGAGCTTCAGCGTGGGCCAGCGCTCGCAGATGCGAGCCACGTCCCGGATGTTCGCGGGGTCGGCGGCCCGCTGTTTCCTGGGGATGTGCAGGATGACGGCGAGGCCGCGGGCCGCGGCGACCTCAAGATGGTCCCGCGTGAGGAAATCGCCAATCCGCACCTCCGCCGGTGTGGCACGGCTTGCTCGCAAGCGGTGCACGGCTGGGCAAGCCAGCCGTGCCACGCGGGCGAAGCTCAGGTACGGCCGGGCAGGGCGACGCGATGACCCGGCGGCCGGTCCGCTGGGCCTCGCGGAACAGCCGCGCGTAGGCGTGGCTGATCAGCTCGGCGCCGAACGCCACCTCCCACACCTCGTCGAAGCCGAGCTTGCGCACCGCAGCGACGATCTTCCCGGGGCGCGTGGGATGGAAGGCCGCGGGGAACGAGGGGGCGAGGCACGCGAAGACCCGCTCGCCGCCAGCCAGCATCCCCCGCACGGCGACGATGCTGTCCTCGATCAGCTTCGCCTTCTGCGCGCACACCTTCACGCAGTTGCCGCAGGCGATGCAGCGCTCCTCGATGACCATGGCCTGCCCGCCCTCGACCTTGATGGCCTTGGCCGGGCACTCGCGCACGCACGTGTAGCAGCGCTTGCACTTCTCGCGGATGGTGGAGACTATGCCCATCGCAGTGTTGAGGGAAGAGTGAGAGTGAAAAGTGAGAGTGAAGAGTGGAAGTGAAGAGCGGAAAGCCGAGGAGCCGCGCTCCTTGGCCTACCACTCCTCACTCCTCACTTTCACTCCTCACCCTTCACTCCTCACTCCTCACTCGTCCCTTCTTAGACCTTCTCCCTCGCCTCGTAGTGCGTGTGGAGCAGGTGGTGCGACTTCTCGCCGAGGGGCTTGACTAGGAACTCGTCGTAGATCTGCTTGATCTCGGGGTTCTCGTGGG
This sequence comes from Planctomycetota bacterium, assembly GCA_041320515.1. Taxonomy (GTDB): domain Bacteria; phylum Planctomycetota; class PUPC01; order DSUN01; family DSUN01; genus DSUN01. Next base: position 718,892 of record JBGLNR010000001.1, read on the forward strand.
ACTTTCGGAGCTTCTTCCCCTCGTCCTCCTTGTAGATGGCCGAGATGCGCGCCTTGCGCACGGCGTCGGTGGTCATGCGGGGCTGGCCGCCACCACCGATGCAGCCGCCGGGACAGGTCATGACCTCGATGAAGTGGTACTGTCCCTCGCCGCTCTTCACCCGCTCGATCACCTTGCGGGCGTTGCCCAGGCCGTGGGCCACGGCGACGCGGACGGTGACGCCTTCGAGGAACTTCCACTCGGGCACGGCCTTGGGAATGGTCAGTTCCGCCTCCTTCACGCCCTCGAGGCCCGCGATGGGCTTGACGTGGAGGTTCTTGAAGGGCAGCGGCTCGCCGGTGACGATTTCGTAGACGGTGCGCAGGGCCGCCTCCATGACGCCGCCCGTGTTGGCAAAGATGTCGGCCGCGCCGCTCGAGAGGCCCAGCGGGGCGTCCATCTTGTCGTCGGGCAGGCTCGTGAAGTCAATGCCCGCCTGCTTGATCATACGGCCAAGCTCGCGCGTCGTCAACACGATGTCCACGTCCCGCACGCCGCTGTCGTTCATCTCGGGCCGCTGCGCCTCGAACTTCTTGGCGGTGCAGGGCATGATGGAGACGACGACGATGTCCTCGGGCCGCTTGCCGATCTTGTTGGCGTAGTAGGTCTTGGCCACGGCGCCGAACATCTGCTGGGGCGACTTGGCGGTGGAGATGTTGGGCAGGAACTCGGGGTAGAAGTGCTCGCAGTATTTGATCCAGCCGGGCGAGCAGCTCGTGAACTGGGGCAGGGCGACCGGCTCCTTGTCCACGAGGGCCTTCTTCAGGCGCATGAGCAGCTCTGTGCCCTCCTCGATGATCGTGAGGTCGGCGGTGAAGTTGGTGTCGAACACCCCGTCGAAGCCGAGGCGCCGCAGGGCGGTGACCATCTTGCCGGTGACGAGGGTGCCAGGCTTGTAGCCGAAGCACTCGCCAAGGGCGGCTCGGATGGCGGGCGCGGTCTGCACCACCACGTGCTTCGCCGGGTCGTCGAGGGCGGCCCACACCTCGTCAATCTGGTCGCGCTCGCCGATGGCCCCGACCGGGCACACGGCGGCGCACTGGCCGCACTGCACGCACACGATGTCGGCCAGCTTGGCCCCGAAGGCGGGGCCGATGAGGGTGTTGAACCCGCGGTTCTGCGGGAAGAGGCCGGCCACGCCCTGGGTCTCGCCGCACACGGTGACGCAGCGGCGGCAGGCGATGCACTTGGCCATGTCGCGGGTGAGGGCGGGCGTGCTGTCGTCGGTGGGCCGCTTGCCCTTCGCGCCCTCGTAGGTCACCTTGCGGATGCCCAGCTCGCGGGCGACGCTCTGAAGCTCGCAGTCGTCGTTGCGGTTGCACGTCTGGCAGTCCCCCTCGTGGTCGGAGAGGAGGAGTTCGACGACCATGCGGCGCGCGTCGCGCACGCGCTTGGTGTTGGTGAGCACCTTCATGCCGTCGGCGGCGGGCATGACGCACGAGGCGACGAGGGTCTTGGCCCCCTCGACCTCGACCAGGCACACGCGGCAGGCGCCGATGGCCTGCACGCCCTCGAGGTAGCAGAGGGTGGGGACGCGGATGCCGGCCTTCTTGGCCGCATCCAGGATCGTCGCCCCGGCCGCCACCTCGACCGGAATGCTGTCAATCGTCAGGGTAGGCATAGGGACAGGGCTCCTTTCGTCATTCCAACCTCCCGCAGGTTTGAAACCTGCGGGAGGTTGTCCTTGGGCTACTCACGCCTGAAGTCGCACCGCATGCATCGCCGTGCCTCGCGGATGGCGATGTTTTCGGCCCAGGGGCGCTCGACCTCGCGGAAGTTGTTGCGCCGCTTGTCCACCGGGATGCGGCGGATGCGCGCCCGCGGGTACTCCACGGGGTCCGCATCGGGGTCGAAGTAGGTGTCCACCGGCTTGTCCTTGCGCCAGAAGGCGTGGGACTCGCCGGTGAGGTAGGCGTCAATGCCCACCGCGGCCTTCTCGCCCGCGGCGATGGCGCTCACGACCGAACTCGGCCCGCTCACGGCGTCGCCGCCCGCGAAAACCCACTCGACCGAGGTCCGGCCCGTCACCTGGCTGGCCTCGAAGAAGCCCAGGTCGTTGAGCTTCAGCGGCGTGCCGTTGATGATCTCGCCCGGGTCGAGCGACTGGCCGATGGCGGCGATCACCTGGTCGGCCTTCACGATGTAGCTGCCGTCGCCTCTTGCCGTGGGCGAGCGGCGCCCCGAGCGGTCGAAAGCGCCCAGGGTCATCGAGCGGCACTTCACGCCGACCGCCTGCCCGTCCTCGACGACGATCTCGACCGGCGCGGTCAGGCACTCGAGGCGCACGCCCTCCTGCTCGGCGCCCTCGACCTCCTCGACGTAGGCGGGCATCTCGGCCCGCGTGCGGCGGTAGAGGATGGTCACCGTGCGCGCGCCGAGGCGCACCGCCGTGCGGGCCGCGTCAATCGCCGCGTTCCCGCCGCCGATGACCACGACGTTGCGGCCCACCGGCACCGAGCCGCGGATGTTGTACTCGCGCAGCCAGCGCATGGCCTCGTAGACCCCCTCGGCCTCTTCGCCGGGGATGCCCAGCCGCACGCCGTTCGGCGCGCCGATGCCCAGGAACACCGCCTCGTAGCCGTCCGCGCGCAGGCCGGCCAGCGTGATGTCCTTGCCCAGGCGCACGCCGGTCTCGATCTCCACGCCCATGCGCTCGATCATGCGCACCTCGCGCGCGATCTCCTCGCGCGGCAGCCGGTAGGCCGGGATGGCCTGGACCAGCATGCCGCCCGGACGCGGCTCGGCCTCGAAGATGCGCGGCCGGTAGCCCAGGCGGGCCAGGAAGTAGCCGCACGAGAGGCCCGCAGGCCCCGCCCCGATGATCGCTATCTTCCGCGCCGCGTTCGCCTCGCTCTCGCGCATCTCGGGCAACTGCACCGTGATCTCCTGGTCCACCATGTAGCGCTTGAGGCAGCGGACGTTGAGCGACTCGTCCAGCGTGCCGCGGCGGCACTTCTCCTCGCACGTGTGGAAGCACACGCGGGCGCACACGGACGCGAACGGGTTGCGCTCGCGGTGCAGCCGCAGGGCCTCCGCGTAGCGCTTCTCGCCGATGAGCGACACGAACCCCGGCACGTCCACCCGCGCCGGGCAGGCGTTCTGGCAGGGGGCGCGCACCAGGCCAGCGCACACGCCCGCCGGGCAGTGCCTCTCGCGGATGTGCGCGTCGTACTCGTCCCGGAAATACCGTATCGTCGAGAGCACCGGGTTCGGCGCCGTCTGGCCCAGCCCGCACAGCGCCGTGTCCTTGATCTTCTTCCCGAGGTCCACCAGGCGCTCGACGTCGCCCTCGACGCCCTTGCCGTCGCAGATGCGCTCCAGGATTTCCAGCATGCGCTTCGTCCCGACGCGGCAGGGGGCGCACTTCCCGCACGACTCGTCCTGCACGAAGTCCAGGAAGAACCGCGCCACGTCCACCATGCAGCTATCCTCATCCATCACGATGAGGCCGCCCGAGCCCATGATGGCGCCCAGCTCGGTCAGGCTCTCGTAGTCCACCGGCACGTTCAGGTGCTGGCGCGGGATGCAGCCGCCCGACGGGCCGCCGATCTGCGCGGCCTTGAAGTGCTTGCCGCCGGGCACCCCGCCGCCGATGTCGTAGATGATCTCGCCCAGCGGCGTGCCGATCGGCACCTCGACCAACCCCGTGTTGTTCACCGTCCCGGCCAGGGCGAACACCTTGGTGCCCTTCGACAGCTTGGTGCCGAACGAGGCGTACCACTCGGGGCCTTTGAGGATGATGACGGGGATGTTGGCGAGGGTCTCGACGTTGTTGAGCACGCTCGGCTTGCCCCAGAGCCCCTTGTTCGCGGGGAAGGGCGGCCGCGGGCGCGGCTCGCCGCGCTTGCCCTCGATCGAGGTCATCAGCGCCGTCTCCTCCCCGCACACGAAGGCGCCCGAGCCCTTGCGCACCTCGAGGTCGAAGCTGAACCCCGTGCCCATGATGTTCTGGCCCAGGAGGCCATACTCGCGGGCCTGCTCGAGGGCGTAGCCGAAGCGCTCGACCGCGAGGGGGTACTCGGCTCGGATGTAGGCGTAGCCCTGGCTCGCGCCGATGGCGTAGGCCCCGATGGCCATGCCCTCGATCACGCTGTGGGGGTCGCCCTCGAGCACGCTGCGGTCCATGAACGCCCCCGGGTCGCCCTCGTCGCCGTTGCAGAGGATGTACTTGACGTCGCCCTCGGCCTTGCGGCACAGGCTCCACTTGAGCCAGGTGGGGAATCCGGCGCCGCCGCGGCCGCGGAGGCCCGACTGCTTCATCTGCACGATCACCTCGTCGGGCGTCAGGCTCGTGAGCGCCTTGGCCAGGGCCTGATAGCCCTCGCGGGCGATGTACTCCTCGATGTTCCGCGGGTCGATCACGCCGCAGTTCCGGAGCACGATCTTCACCTGCTTGCCGAAGAAGGGGATGTCCCCCAGCGCGCGAATCGGCTCCTCCTTCGCAGGCTCCTTGTGCACCAGGCGGTCCACCACGCGGCCCTTCAGCAGGTGCTCCTCGACCAGCTCGGCCGCGTCGTTGGCCTCCAGGCCCTGGTAGAACACGCCGTCGGGGTAGACCACGGCCACCGGCCCCACCGCGCACGGGCCGAGGCACCCAGTCTCGATGACCTTGCACTCCTTGTCCAGCCCGCGGCGTTCGACCTCGGTGCGGAGCGCCTCGAAGACCTCCATCGCGCCCGAGGCCACGCACCCCGCGCCCGTGCACACCAGCACGTGACATCGCGTCGTGTCCATACGCTCTTCTGCTCCTTTCAAGCCCCGACCCTGGGGGGCAGTGGCGAGTGTCGAGTGACCAGTGAGAGGGAAAGTGAAAGTGAAAGGGACGGCGAAGAGAAGGCTGAGCTATCTTGTCTTCCGCTTTTCACTTCCACTCCTCACTTTCACTCCTCACTCCCCTAGTAGGTGATGATGTGCTCGATGACCGGGCGGCCGCCCAGGACGTGTTCCTGGAGGATTTCGTGGACCTTGTGCCGGTCGAGCTTTCCGTAGCGGAACTCCTTGCCCGCCTTGTCGGTGATGGTCATCATCGGCTCCTGGTCGCACAGGCCCAGGCAGCCGGTCTGCTTCACGGTCACGTGTCTGGCGTTGGCCTCGCCCAACTCGCCTACGACCTGAGCGAGCACGTCGCGGGCGCCCGCGGCGATGCCGCACGTGCCCATGTGCACCACCAGGTGCAGCTCGCCCTGCCGCGTCCGCAGCTCCACGCCCGTCTGCACCTTGTCCCGGAGAGCCTTGAGGTCCGCGGGACTCGCGATCTTCTTCTCCACGGCTCAGTCTCCCTTCCTCGATGTGGCGTCCTGGAGCCGAATCTGGTCCAGGATGTCCTTGACCTTGTTGGGCTTCACCCGCTGGTGCACCTCGCTGTCAATCATCATGGCTGGGGCCAGGCCGCAGGCGCCGAAGCAACGCGCCACGCCCAGCGAGAACGCGCGGTCGGGCGTCGTCTCCCCAACGTCCACCCGCAGGTGGTCCTTGACCGCCTGGAGCACCTGCTTGGCCCCCCGCACGTAGCAGGCCGTGCCCATGCACACGCGCACCAGGTGCCGCCCGCGCGGGGCCGTGGAGAAGAACGAGTAGAAGCCCACCACGCCCGCGACCTCGCTGTACGACTTGCCCATCCGCAGGCTGATCTTCTTCAGCGCAGGCTCCGGCAGGTAGCCGAAGAGGTCCTGGGCCGACTGGAGCACCGGGATCAGCGCCCCCGCCAGCCCGCTCTGCTGCGCCAGCAGCTCGTCGAGCTGGTCGTAGAGCGCCTGCTCCGTCACCCGCTCCTCCGGCACCGCGCTCGCCGTTCCGTCCGACATTCCTCTCTCCTTTCTTTTCACGCGTCACGCATCACGCGTCACGCCATGATCTCCACAGCCGCCATCCCCTCCCGCACCTTCTCGGCCAGGCGCCGGGCCACCGCCAGCCCGCAGCGCCCGCCGAGCGGCAATTCCTTCTCCACCTCCGACGACCGGACCACCCATTCGCGCGCAACCCGCCCCCCGGCCGTCGCCCGCGAGTCTGGAGTCACGGGTCTGGAATCTGGAATCTGGGATTTGGAATCTGGAATCTCGTCCGCGTAGCGGACGAGCCGGCACCAGAGGTCCACCTCCGGGTTCGTGCACGCGACCGACGACAGCGTGGCCGCCAGGTCCCCCATCGGGCTGCGGTCCACGTGGCTCAGCCGCATGCACGCCGCCACCAGCACGCCCCCGAGCGGCGAGCGGCCCACCGTCACCCGCCCCCCCGCCCGCTCGGCCGCGCCCTGGAACAGGCTCAGGCCCAGCCCCGTCCGCTTCCCAGCCTTCGTCGTGTAGAAGGGGTCCAGCGCCTGCTCCGCCGACACGGCCAGCCCCGGCCCGTTGTCCTCCACCACGATCCGCAGCTTGTCCTTCGCAGGGTCCTGCTCGATCGTCACCGAAATCACCGTCGCCTCGGCACGAATCGAGTTCTCCATCAGGTCCAGTAGGTGCAGCGACAGGTCACGCACAGCCGCACCTCCTGCCCCCAAGGCCGCGCAGGGCGGACACAAGCTCACCAAAGGTCGCCTCCTCCATCTCGGCCACCGTGCGGCCGGCGCCCAGCTCGTCGAGCGAATGGGCATCCGACCCACACATCACAGGCAGCCCCTCTGGAATCTGTAATCTGGGATTTGGGATTTGGGATGCGGCTCTGCCGCCGGCAAGCCGCCGCGCGCCGGCCGCCGAAATCTCCGCCGCGTCGAACCCCGCCTCCTGCGGCCAGAAGCCCAGTTGCGCAATGACGCCGAACGACGGCCTGTCCACGTGCGCCGCCACCGCCACGCCCCCGTGCCGGTGAATCAGCGCCACGGCCTCCGTCACGCCGAGCCCGCAGCCAGTCGAGAGCAGCCTGTGGTCCTCCCGCGCCCGAGGGGGCAGCGCGGCCTGGACCTCTCGGCCGACCGCCTCGGCCGCCGCAGCACCGGGGAAGAGGCCGAGGACGTGGGCCTCCTCCGCCGTCGTCACCTCGATGCCCGCCAGGACCGCGAGGCGTCCGCCGGCGGCCCCTTGAGTGGCTTCCGCGTTGCCCGCGCTGTTGTGGTCACAGATGGCGATCATGTCCAACCCCAGTTCAACCGCCCGCGCCACGATGGCCGGCGGCGTCATTTCCTCGGCGGCGCAGGGCGAAAGCGCCGTGTGAACGTGAAGATCCGCCACGATACGCCTCACGCATGGCGTCCCCTGATCCCCAGGGCGTGCAGCTCGCCCACGATGTCAAACGCCGGGGCGGTCGAGCGCAAGAGCGGAATCTGCTCCTCGACGGCGCGTACCCGCACCGGCGGCTCCGGCGCGCGGCCCGCGGCGAACACCACCCCCGCCAGACCCGCGTGGGCCGCCACGGCCAGCACGTTCATGTGCACCTGAATCGTCACCAGCACGCCGTTGCGCGGCGCGTTCGCCAGCACGTCGCTCAACAGGTCCGACACGTGCCCCCCCGACACCTCGCGGCCCTCGAGCGGCAGTTCCGGCGTCAGGTTCTCCAGGCCCAGGCGCTCCACGATCTCGCTCAGCTTCACTGGCCATCCTCCTGAATCGGGCGGGGATGGATGGATGATTGGATGGGTGGATGGGTGTCGGAACCCGGTCCGTCCGCGCTGCCATTCATCCACACATCCATTCCTCCATTCATCCCTTCCTGAGCACGCACGCCGACGCCTCGGCTCGCCCCAGCACCACGTCCTCGGCCAGCGCCCGACAGCTCGGCGCCCCGCACAGCCCGCAGTCCAGGCCCGGCAGCTCCCGCACCAGCCGGTCCAGCTCCGCCAGCTTGGCGATGGCCCGGCCCATGTCGTCGTCCAGCCGCAGCCCCTTGCGCGCCGCGAACGCCTTCTCCCGCCGCACCGCGCGCGCGCCATGCACAGGCAAGACGCCTGTGCCACCGCCCACTGTTTCTTCTGGTGGCACAGGCTGTAGGCGGGGCGTCTCTGCCCCGCGTCGCTCCCACCGCCAGCGGGCCACGGCCGGCGCCTCGCGCAGCAGAGGCGAGCCGAAGCACCCCTCTTCGCACGCATGCAGCTCCAGCACCGGCACGTCGCTCAGCAACCCATTCTCCGCCTCCTCCAGCGCCGCCATCACCCGCCGAACACCCGTCACACGAACCACCTCATGCCCCGGCCCCTCTGGTCTGGAATCTGGAATCTGGGATTTGGAATGCCCCGCCTCGGGGCCGGGGCGTCCCTTGCCCCCTTCGGCGGCCCGCCGCAGAATCGCCTGCACCAGGAGTCCGGCGCCAACGATTCCGCGAAGCCGCCCGCGCGAGTCGGCGAGCACGCTGCATTGGGCGGGACAGCCCACCACAACCGCAGCGCCCCGGCCCGCCGCCTCGCTCGCCGCGGCCTCCACAGGGGAGGCGAAGGGGGCAAGGTGACTGATCAACGACGGGAAACGCATCTCCACCAGGCTCACCACCACGGGGCACACAGGCGACAGCACGGGCCATGCCCGCCCCTCCTCGCGCGCGCACGCCGCCACGGCGTCCCGCAACGCCTGCTCCCATTCCGCGAGCACATGCACCTCGGCGAAGCCCAGTTCCGCCAGGATGGCCAGCGTCGCCTCCACGCCCACCCGCGCGCCGAACTGCCCCAGCAGCGCCGCCGGCACGACCAGCGGCGCACCTGCCACGGCGTCGAGCGTCTCCTCCACACCCCTCATCGCCAGCGCGCCCGACGGGCAGGCCGCGAGGCAGGCGCCGCACTCGATGCACAAATGCTCGAGCACCAGCGGCCACCCCCCGCGCACCCGCAGCGCCTCGGTCGGGCAGGCCCGCAGGCAGCGCAGGCACCCCGTGCATCGCTCGGCCACGACGCGCAGCGCCACCTCGCGGCGGCCCGCCACCGCCTGCGGAGCGAAGCGGATCGCAAAGCGTACACACGTACCCTTTCCGGGCGCGGACTCGATGTGGAAGATCCCTCCTTCATCGCCTGCTCGACGTCCGCGATCCCAGGGCCTTCATCCACCACCTCAACGTCCAGCACGCCATCCTCCAGCGTCACCCGCATCTCCCCGCCCAGGGAGTGGATGATCACATTCGTCTCGGCCTCGTAGGCCGCGATCATCGCCCGGCGCAGCGCCGCGGGGTCCATGCCCACCTTCTTGAGCATCTCCTTCAGGCTGCCCGAGGCGGCCCCGACCCGTTCGTAATCGCCAGCGATGATGCGGTACATGGCTTCGCTCATGGGAACTGGATGAGTGGATGGGTGGATGGATGGATGATTGTCAGAGCCTGAAGCCCCATTCTTTCACCCTTCCACACATCCATTCTTCCATCCATCCTCATTCAGGCGGTTCCAGCCGGCTTGAGGCACTCGTAGAGCCGCCCGCACGTCTCGAACAGGTCGAACGGCGACACGAGCAGCACCGTGCCGCTGCTTGCTGCGGCCCCGACCAGTTCGGGGCCGGGGACAACCCCGTTGAGGAGGCAGACGGCTGAGGCATCCATAAGTGCCGCGGCGCGAATGAGTTGGGCCGTCGCCAGATTCGTCACCACCAGCGTCGTCGCCCCCGCGTGGTTCAGCAGATCGCTCATCCTGTCGCCCGCGTACACGCGCTCGACCGCCCGCGCCCCGTCGCCCTCGGGCGTCAGCACCCGCGCTCCAATCGCCTTGGCCAACTCGCTGAGCCGCATCGCCGCTTCCTCTCCTCCGGCAAGTCTGGTTAGCAACCCTCATGCCGAATCGCCAACGCCGTCGGCCACACTTCGCAACATATTGACTCTTGGAGGTTTACGGACTCGCCACGATCGGCCTGCCGGCTCCCTCCGAGTGGTTCCGATCGGCACAACTCTCCCATGAGCACCCTGTGCCCGGCTCAGACTTGAGCGCATTCGGAGGAAAAAGTTTGCAGGTCCACTTGACTCGCGTTCGGTAATGTGATATACTGAGGACGTGGGCAGGGACTCGATGCGTGTCCCTCGCCCAAAGGGTATGTCGCCGGAGCGGCACGCCCAACGGCTGGCACGCATGCCAGCCGCTGCATACTAACCCGACTCCGCACATCCAGACAACACGGCGGATCACGGCCACACCACGGCCCGCCCACGGGCCGAGGCCCCTGGCCACAGGAGGTGCCTAGCGAAGCACTGTGCGAACAGGCCCCCCTCTCCCCTCGCGCAGGCTCCAATCCCTGCGGGAGGGTACTGTCGCAGCGGGGCGCCTGTAAGGTGACGTAACCTCCCGCAGGTATTGAAACCTGCGGGAGGGGGTCGGCAGGGGATGGGAGGGACAACCGCTGAGGAGTGAAGTGATGGAACCGGAAGCAGTGTACACGCAGTCGGAGGATGGCACCAATGGGGTCGCGTGGGTGGACGACCTGGCAGCGGTGGGCCCGCGGGCAGTGAGGTGGCTTTGGCCCGGCCGGGTGCCGCTGGGCAAGCTCACGCTGCTCGTGGGCGACCCCGGGCGCGGCAAGTCCTTGCTGGCGCTCGACATGGCGGCGCGGGTGAGCCGCGGCGCCCCGTGGCCGGACGCATGTGGCACAGGCGCCCCCGCCTGTGACTGCCCCGGTGGCACAGGCGTCCCGCCTGTGGCGGGCACAGGCCAGAGGCCTGTGCCACCGCCCACATCGCGCGCCCCGCTTGGCAGGACGATTCTGCTCAGCGCCGAGGACGATACGGCCGACACGATTCGCCCGCGCCTGGACGCCCTCGGGGGCGACCCCAGCCGCGTGAGCGTGGTGCGGGCCGTGAGCTGGGAGGACGGGGATGGCGATGAGCCGCTCTCGCTGGCCCGCGACGTGAAGCTGCTCGAGGCGGTCGTGCGGCGGCGGAGCGACACGCGGCTGATCGTCCTCGACCCGATCAGCGCGTACCTGGGCGGGGGCGAGAGCTACAACAACGCGGACATTCGCCGGCTCCTGGCCCCCGTGAAGGCGATGGCGGAGGAGCTGAACGTGGCGGTCCTCGCCATCACGCACCTGACGAAGCGGCGGGCCGCCTCGGTCCTCTACCGCGCGATGGGCAGCATGGCCTACGTCGCCGCCTCGCGGGCCGCCTGGGCCGTGGTGCCCGACCGCGAGGCGCCGGGGCGGATGCTCCTCCTGCCCATCAAGTGCAACCTGGTGGGCGGAGTCACGGGCCTGGCCTACCGCATCGTGCCCCACCCCGACAACCCTGCCCTGCCCATCGTGGCCTGGGAGCCCGAGCCGGTGGCGATGACCGCCGACGAAGCGATGGAGGCCCTCCCCAAGCCCACTCCCCGCGAAGAGGCCGCCGAGTGGCTCAGGCAGCGGCCATCGTGAAGGCCAAGGCGCCCGAGGCCGTCGAGAAGGTGTGGGCCGCCTTCGAGACCCTCTGCCCCACCTGGTACCTCGTGGGCGAGGAGCGGCAGGTGCACTTCGGCGAGAACTTCGTGGACCCGCCCGACTTCGCGCTCAACGCCTTCAAGGCATTCGCCTGGCTCCGCGGCGCGAAGCCGGCCGAGCTTGCCGCCCGCGTGGACATTCCCTTCTGCAAGGCCGATCTGGCCCATCTCACCAAGCTGGCTATCGCGCTGGAGGCGCGCTGAGAGGATTCCGCGTGCACGTATGCACGCCCTACCTGCTCCGCGTCATCCCGAGCGAATCGCAGCGAAGTCGAGGGATCTCTCTTGGCCATCGCGTGAGCGAAGTGAGATGCCTCGACAAGCTCAGCATGATCTGGCTGCGAGCCACACGCTCCCCGAACCGAGTTCTCACAATCTTCTCGTGAGCCGGTGCATCGTTCATGGTAGAATGCTGTCGGCAAACGGCTCCCACACAAGGAGGACGCATTGAGCGCATCCCGACAGCAGCTCGGCGGCATTGACCCCCGCGACGTGGTGGTGGTCATCCTCGGCGGCGGGCGGGGCTCGCGGCTCTACCCCCTCACCCGCTACCGGGCCAAGCCGGCCGTCGGCTTCGGCGGCAAGTACCGCCTCATTGACATCGTGCTCACCAACTGCCTCCGCTCGAAGCTCGAGAACATCTTCATCCTCACCCAATTCAACTCCTACTCGCTCAACCGCCACATCTGGCAGACCTATCCGCGCCTCGGCCCCCGCGAGAGCTACATCAACGTCATCGCCGCCGAGCAGACCGCCGAGAGCGGCGACTGGTTCCAGGGCACCGCCGACGCCGTCCGCCGCACCCTCCGCCACGTGCTACGCGACAACCCCCGCTACGTCCTCATTCTCTCCGCCGACCAGATCTACAGCATGGACTACGCGGACCTCCTCGCCTGGCACGTCGAGCACCAGGCCGACGTGACGCTCGCCGCCCGCTACACCCCGCCCGAGCAGGTCCACGCCCTCGGCGTCGTCCGCGTGGACAAGGCGCTCCGCGTCGCCGGCTTCTGCGAGAAGCCGAAGGCGCTCGACCAGGTGGCCGACTTCCGTCTCGACACCCTCGGCGCCCTCACCCCGCCGCCCGGCGCGCCCTTCCTCTGCTCGATGGGCATCTACCTCTTCGACACCCCCGTCCTGCTCGAAGCCCTCGACAACACCGAGGAGGACTTTGGCAGGAGCGTCATCCCCCACACCGCCGAGCGCCGCACGATGAGTTGCTTCCCCTTCGACGGCTACTGGGAGGACGTGGGGACTATCGAGGCACTCTACAAGGCCAACATGCTCTGGCGGCAGGGCGAGGGCATCGCCACCATGTTCCGCCGCGGCGCCTCCATCCTCACCCACTCGCGCCTACTGCCCCCCTCGCGCATCGAGGGCACGACCATCCTCGACTCCCTGGTCGCCGACGGCTGCCACATCCACGCCTCCGAGATCACCCGCAGCATCGTGGGCGTCCGCACCCGCATCGGCGACCGCACGGTCGTCGAGGACTCCATCCTCATGGGCAACGACGCCGACGAGGGGCGGGCGCCCTTCGAGATCGGGGCCGACTGCCTCATCCGCAAGACCATCCTCGACAAGGACGTCGTCGTCGGCGACGGCTCGGCCATCGAGAACGCCGCAGGCATCGCCGAGGCGGACCACGACCTCTACTCCATTCACTCCGGCATCGTCGTCATCCCCAAGGGCGCCGTCCTGCCGCCGGGGACACGCATATGAGTTCGTAGTGCGGCCTTCAGGCCGTATCCGCGCGGAGATACGGGCTGAAGCCCGCACTACAAACGCCGAGGAGCCGTTCCGCGTGATCACAAAGGAAGCGCTCGAGGCCCTCTACTCCCGCCTCAACCGCCGCGAGTTCGTCCACCCCGACCCTCTCGAGGTGCTCTACGACTACCCCGACCTCTGCGACCGCGAGATCGCCGGCTTCGTCGCCGCCTGCCTGGCCTATGGCCGCGTGCGGTCCATCCTCAACAGCGTCCACACCGTTCTGGGGCGCATGCCCTCGCCCGCCCGGTTCCTCGCCGAGGCGACGCCGGAATCGCTTCGGGAGGCGTTCGCCGATTTCAAGCACCGCTTCGCCACGGGGCAGGACCTGGCAGCGCTGCTCCTGGGCGTGAAGCGCCTCATCGCCCGCCACGGCTCGCTCCAGGCCGCCTTCCTGGCCGGCCTGGCGGCGGAGCACGCGGACGTGGTGCCCGCCCTCATCCGCTTCGCGGCCGAGCTGCGCGAGGCCGCAGGCGGCCTCGACGCCCATCTTCTGCCCTGCCCCACCCGCGGCAGCGCCTGCAAGCGCCTCAACCTGTTCCTTCGCTGGATGGTTCGGCGCGATGCCGTGGACCCCGGGGGCTGGGACGCCGTGTCGCCTGCGAAGCTCCTCGTCCCGCTCGACGTCCACATGCACCGCATCTGCCGCGGTCTCGGCCTCACGCGGCGCGACTCCGCCGACCTCCGCACCGCCATCGAGGTCACCAACGCCTTCAAGGCCTTCGCCCCCCACGACACTGTCCGCTACGACTTCGCCCTCACCCGCCTCGGCATCCGCCCCGGCCCCGAGGCCGACCTCGATGCTTTCCTGGCCGAGTGGGGCACAAGCCGGCTATAAGGAATGCAGGAAAGCAGGAAGGGAAGCGAACGATGGTGGGCTCGGCTCTTCTCCTGCCTTCCTGCCTTCCTTATAGAACCTCTTACTTCCAGCTTGCGATGTCGTCGCCTTCCCCATCCTCGTCCTTGCCGTTCGGGCCGAAGGAGTAGAGTTCGGCCGGCTGCTTGCCGTGGCGGGCAGGGTTGAGGTAGCGGTACGGCTGCCCCCACGGGTCGCACAGGCGGCCCTGCTTGTCAAAGCGCGAGTGGTCGAGGGCGATGTACTGCTTCCCCTCAAGCACCCGTTCCCACTGGCCGGGCGTCTCGGGCGGGCACTCGCCGAAGTTGGCGTGGTAACGCCCCATCATCTCGGCGATGCGCTTCACCTCCTTCCGCGCGAGCGGAGGCAACAGGGCGTCGGCCATCTGCGACTGGCCATCGTTGGCGGCCGGGATCATCTTGCGGGCCATGAGGACCCAGCGGATGGACAGGTCGGGGTGCCACGACCACCGGTCCTTCTCGCGCATTTCCGCGAGTGCGAGCAGCCTGTCGGCCAGTGCGGCCACGGCGGCGTGGTGCGCCATCGTAGCAAGGCTTCCCGAGTGGATTTTCAGGTAGAGCTTCCAGGCATCCAGCAACCCATCGAGCGCCGCCGTCGGGCCCTCCTGCGGTTGCCAGTAGCCAGGACCCTCTGGACGGAACTCGGCGAGAACGCTCATGGCCATGTCGCACACCCGCTGGTGGTTGATGTGGGTCTGGCGCGTATCGTCGAGCAGCGCGATCAGGGTCGGCCAGGCCTCGGTGAGGCGCTTGCGGCGGACGGCATCAATGAGCGCGGCGTGGCCGCCCGGCTCGCCATACCGGTCCGCCACGCGGCGCTTCAGGGCAGCCACAATGGCTGCGCCCGCTTTGGGGGATTGGAGTTGGTCCAGCGCCGAAATGGCGGCGGAAGCAAGCTCGCTCCGCGTGAGGTCAGCCAGGATCGGCACCGCCTCCTCGGTCTGGAGGGCCGCCACAGCCTCGACCGCATCTCGTTGAAGGGGAGAGGGTGTCCTGAGGGCGTCGAGGACCAGCGCGCGGACCTCCTTGAGGAGCTTCTCCTGCTGCTCTTCGGACAGGGTCGAGCGCGGGGGCGTGTTCAATGTCTGTCGGTTGGGACGAACGTCCCAGATGCGGCCCAGGGCCTCCAGGATCGCCTGGCGCAGGCCGGGGTCGGCGCGGTAGGCCGCCAGAAGCGCCGGCGTGGCGTCCCTCACGCCCCTCCACTCCAGGCAGTAGATGACCCTGCGTTTCACTTCCGCCGATTTAGTTCGCTGGAACACGTCGAGAATCTCTGCCCAGGCATCGAGCCGGGCGAGCAGGTTCAGCGCCGCATAAGCGCTGCGTTCCCCGCCTGCGAGGTGGAGACCCTTCAGCATGGGGATGTCGCGAGCGTCGCACACAGAGGCCAAGGCGCGCTCCGCGGCGCGGCGATCATCGTCGCTCGCCGAATCGAGCAGTGCCAGGAGGAACGGCATGCCGTCGCGTCCCGCTTTCAGGCCAAAGAGATGGATGGCCAACTCTCGCTGCTTGCCCTCCGCGAAGCGGCCGCCGGGGGCCAGCTCCTTCTTGAAAATCTCCGCGATGCGGGGGTCCTGGACATAGAGCAGATCCTCAGCGATCTCGCCCTGTCGCAGCTTGTCCAACAGGGCTTCGACATCCCGGCCGGGCACGAACGAGGCGGTCCAGGCCGGCATCGGCGGCAGGTCCCCGCGCTCGCAGCGCCGTCTCCACGCCTCATCGGTCAGCCGTTCCGCGAGCGGCTGGAGGAACTCGTAGTAGGAGTAGACGCCGCCGACCATGAGATAGAGTTTGCCGCCGTAGGGCACGGCGACGAAGATAGGCACGCCGCCGCCCGTCGCCACCTCGAGAGTCTTGGCCTCCATGTGTTCCGTGTGGACATCGGCGACGAGGGACATCCAGGGGAGGTTCTCGTCCGACAGCCACGCATTGCCCTCGAAGTACGACAGGCGGGCGATGGCTGGCCCGTAGCCGTCGAGCAGGCTGGCCTCGTTCCCGGCGAGCGGCTTGCCCGCGAGCTGCTTCTCGGCAATCGTCCGCACCTGCACGACCAGCTCGCGGAAAGCCTGAAGCCTCGGGATGTCAATGCCCTCGACCCCCTTGAGAACCTCGATAGTCTGCGCCACGAGTTCATCGAGGCGCTGGAAGAAGGGGATATTCGGCTCGACATAGCCTTTCGGCGGCTCGCCTCGCTCCCCCAGGTAGGTGACGCTCTGCTTGGCCTGAAGCTGCCAGGTGTGGCGCGTCGAGGCCCAGGCAGCGAGGGCAGTGAGGAGGCCCTTGTCGCCGTAGGCGGGCGTCTTCATGAACGGTGCCGCGCCATCGGGCGGCTGGCCCCAAAGCGTCTCAGCTAGGCGCAGGAAGTTGACATAGTGGGACCGCTGCGGCGCGGCCTTGAGGTCCGAGAGCAGGCCCTGGGCCTTGGCGAAGCCCGGCTCGTAGCCCTTCTTCGCAAAGTGCCCCTCGGCGCGGAGCAGTTCCGCCGCCCGCGCCGAGCCGTTCGCGGCCATCACATCGAGGCCGCACGGAAAGCCTCGCTCGGGCACCGCCGGCAGCGTCAGGTGCATGAAAACCTCGCTGTCGGGCAGATAGCGCTTGCCGAAGAAACGCAGGCCCTTGCTCAACTCGCGCCAGCGGGGCATGTCCTGCGGCAGGATGACCATCGAGTTGATCTTCGGGTCGCGGAGCTTCGCGGCGGCTGCCTTGAACCACGCGAACGGGTCGCCAGCGATCCGCCGGATCTGCATGGAGCGGATGATTCCCGCGTACTCCGCGGGCGTCAGGTCGTCGGCGGGGGCGATGAGGTGGGTGTAGATGCGGTCGGCCTTCTCCCATGCCTTCCGCACGGCGTCGCTGGCCGCGAAGCGCTCGGCGATGAGCATGGCCGCGCGGGTCTCGCGGTCCGAGACGAGGCGGAAGGCGGCGAGGCCATACCAGCTCATCGCGCGGAAGTAGCGCTGGAGGAGCGGCGTCTCGACGTAGAGGCCGCGGGGCTTGAACTGCGTGTAGTCCATCTCGTAGCCGAAGAGCGGGGAGCGGGCAACACCCTGGGCGGCTTGGATGAGCTTGATCTCTTGCGCCGCGGCCTTGTCGGCGTCCGTGCCGCCCCTTGTGCTCTCGCCGAGCAGGAGCGTGGCGACGGTGAAGTATGCCTCGGCGAGTCGAGCGGCGTCCTCTCCAGCGTCTGTCAGGTCGGTGATCTGCCGGAGGACATTGAGCCAATCGGCCAGGCCCTTGCTGAGCGCGGCCACGTCCTTCGCCAGCGCCGACTCGACTCGCTTGATCTGCTCCTCGAAGATCACGTGGAACGTGCGGTGGAGGGAGTCGGTGGTGATGAAGGGCGGGAGGCCACTGTGGACGTAGGGGGAGAAGATCTGGCGGTAGAAGCGGGGGACGACGACGAAGCCGTTGCGCTTGAGCAGCTCGCGCGCAGCGGGCGGGCCATCGAACTGCTGGATGCCCACGACCCTATCCAGGTCGGGCACGACGTCGCCCGCCCGTGCGGCGGCGAGGGCGAGCAGGACGGCCGCACGCCGTGCCGGCCCAGGTCCGCCATCGGTGCGCCATCGCGCACCTCCTGCCAGTACCTCCCAAGAGGATTATAGTCGTCTGCCCATGGGATTCAAGGGTAGGGCCACCGGCGAACTCGGCCCTGAGTGCTGGAGGCGGATATTCGGCCCTCAAGATGTTCAGCGCCCCGTATCACGGAGTGAGGGTGAACATGTCGAAATCGCCCTGACACCGCACTGTAGGGCCGAGATGCCTGGACACATGTGCTTGCCACATAGTCACTTACGATGCCGCGCCCGTGGCCCGGCTCGTGGGGATGTCGACATGTTCACCCCGTGTGTTGCGCGTGAACAGGTCGAACAGGTCGAGCGCCCGAAGTGCCATTGCCCCCGCGCGCCCGATGCCCTAGAATGGAGGTAGACGGAGGTGCATTGAGATGCCAACGTGGGCTGTAGACGTCGTGGCCGGCTTCTGGGACAACCTGCTGGAGATGGCTCCGTACCTGCTGTTCGGCTTCGCCGTGGCGGGTGTGCTGTCGGTGATGATCAAGCCCGAGACGGTGGAGCGGCACCTGGGCGGGCGGGGGCTGTGGCCGGTGGTGAAGGCCGCGGCGTTCGGCGTGCCGCTGCCGCTGTGCTCGTGCGGCGTCATCCCCGTGTCGGCCTCGCTGCGGCGGCACGGGGCGAGCCGGGGGGCGACGACGGCGTTCCTGCTCTCGACGCCGCAGACGGGGGTGGACAGCATTATGGTGACGCTGAGCCTGCTCGGCCCGGTGTTCGCCATCTTCCGGCCGCTTGCGGCGCTGGCGACGGGGGTGTTCGGCGGCGCACTCGTGGCCCTCTTCGAGCGCGAGCGCGGCGCCCGCATGGCCGCCGACGCCTGCCAGGACGCCTGCTGCACGGGCGAGAAGCAGGGAAACAGGCTCCTCCGCATCCTGTCCTATGGCTTCGTCACCCTGCCGCGCGACATCGGCAAGTGGCTCCTCGTCGGCCTGGCCCTCGCGGGCGTCATCGCAGTCGTTGTGCCGGAGAACCTCGCGGGCGTCTACGGCAAGGGCTTCGTGGGAATGCTCGTGCTGATGGCCCTGGGGATTCCCCTCTACGTGTGTGCCACGGCCTCGGTGCCGATTGCGGCCGCGCTGATGATCAAGGGCGTGTCGCCCGGCGCCGCCCTTGCCTTTCTCATCACCGGACCCGCGACCAACGCCGCCACGATCGCCGTCGTCTGGAAGACGATGGGCCGCCGCACCGCGCTTCTCTACCTTGCCTCGGTCGCCATCGCCGCCTTGACGTTTGGAGCGCTCCTCGACCTCATCTACCGCAGGACCGGCGCCCTGTCGGCCCACCAGCACGTCCACGAGTTGCTGCCCCATTGGGCCAAGCTCGCCTCCGCCATCGTGCTGATGGGCGTGCTCGCCTTCGCCCTCCTCTGGCGGCCCAGGAAGAAGGGACACGAGCACATGGCCGACGAAGCACCGGAGACCGTCGAGCTGAAGGTCCAGGGAATGACCTGCTCCCACTGCGTCCAGGCCGTCACGCGGGCGCTCCGCGAGTGCCCGGGCGTCGCCTCGGCCGAGGTGGACCTCAAGAGCGGCCGGGCCACGGTCCGGGGGAGTGGCCTCGATCCCGCATCCCTTCGCCACACCGTCGAGGCAGTCGGCTACACCGCCATCGAGACATGACCACCCTCCGCCCACCGCAACGCGGCTCGACGGTTTCTCTTGCGGGATGGTCCAACATTCTACAGAATATGAGAATGTCGGAGGCGGCCCCACCCTGCGCGGCGATGCCCACAGCGTGGGGCGGAGTGGCGGCCACCCTGGCCGTTGACACGTCCGCCAACCCCTGCTAGACTCCCCGTCACTGGCCACCGTTCCCCTTCCCTTCGTGGAGCAAGATGGAATGCGCAACGGCAAAGTGGGGTTCGCAGTCGTCGGGTGCGGCGTGATCGGGCCGTGGCACGCGAAGGCGGTTTCGCTCGCGCCGCAGTGCGAGTTGATCGCCCTGTGCGACATCGAGGTCGGGAAGGCGCAGAAGCTGGCCGCCGAGCACGGCCGGGTGCCCTGCTACGGCGACCACCGCAAGATGCTGAAGAACGAGCCCGATATTGACTGCGTGTGCGCCTGCGTGCCGAGCGGCTTGCACTGGCGGATCGCGGTGGACGCCGCGAAGGCGGGCCGCCACGTGCTGAGCGAGAAGCCGCTCGACATCACGCTCCGCACGATGGACAAGATGATCGAGACCTGCCGCAAGCAGAAGGTGAAGCTCGGGTGCATCTTCCAACGCCGCACCACGGCGATGACCAAGATGGCGCGGCAGATCATCCAGGAGGGGCGGCTGGGCAAGCTCGTCCTCGCCGACTGCTATCTGAAGTACTACCGCTCGCCCGCCTACTACAAGAGCGCCGGCTGGCGCGGCACGTGGGAACTCGACGGCGGCGGCGCGCTGATGAACCAGGGCGTCCACGGCATTGACCAGCTCCTCTACGTCGCGGGCGACGTGGCGACCGTCGCCGCCCACGCCGCGCCGCTGGTCCGCGACATCCCGGTCGAGGACACCGCCGTCGCCATCCTACAGTTCAAGAGCGGCGCCTTCGGCGTCATCGAAGGCGCGACCTCGGTCACGCCAGGCATGTCCACCCGCACCGAACTGCACGGGGAGAACGGCACGCTGATCTTCAACGACAGCGGCCCCGTCAAATATGCCCTTGCCGACGAGAAGGCCGGCGTGGCCAAGGACGTCACGCTGAAGGTCGAAGAGGCCGAACCGCCAAAGAGCGCAGCGTCGGACCCCAAGGCGTTGAGCGTCCTCGGCCATCTCATCCAGGTCATGGACATGGCCGACGCCATCGTGGAGGACCGCGAGCCGATGGTCCCTGGCGTGGAGGCCCGCAAGGCCGTCGAGCTGATCCTCGCCATCTACAAGTCGGCGCGCACGGGCAAGACGGTCAAGCTGCCCCTGACATGAGGGAGCCGCCTCCCGCGGGTTCTTGGACAGGCTCCTAAATAGCTCGCCACGATTCGGCTTCTTTGCGTAACGCCAGCGTCTCGCTGGCACTGTCGGGGCCGCCGAGACGGCGGCGTTACGCGTACCTCGACAAGACCTCATCGACCCGGAATCGTGGCGAGCTATTTAGACGCGGTTGTAGGGCTGCTCGTTGGGGTTGTTGAACCACTGCAGGTACGCCGTCACGCCGTCGGCCCCATTCTGCCTGAGCATGGCGATCTCGGCGTTCGACAGGCCGAACTGGGTGGCGCGCACGCCGCCGGTGTCTATGAAGATGGTCCGCGCCCAGTCGTCCTTGTGGAGGTGGGCGCTGTTGGCCATCTCGAGCACGTAGCCCATCAGCACGGAGAGGTAGCTCACGATGTTCTCTCGCCGCGGCGCCATTGCGTGGTGGCAGGACGCCCGCAAACTCGTTATGATGGCGCCATGCGGCCCCAACGGAGGTGAAGCGTGGACGAGGCGTTGGCCAAGCGTGACCTCCGCAGCTACGTCATCTACCGCTGCATCGTCGGCTCGCAGGCGTTCGGCCTGGCCGAGTTCGGCTCCGACACCGACCGCCGCGGCATCTACCTGCCACCGGCCGAACTCCACTGGTCGCTCCAGGGCGTGCCCGAGCAGATCGAGGACCACGAGGCCCAGGAGTGCTACTGGGAGCTCCAGAAGTTCCTCACGCTGGCCTTGAAGGCGAATCCGAACGTGTTGGAGTGCCTCTACACGCCGCTCGTCGAGCTGACGACGCCGCTGGCCGAGGAACTGCGGGGGATGCGCTCGGCGTTCCTCTCGAAACTCGCCTACCAGACCTACAGCGGCTACGTCCTCTCCCAGTTCAAGAAGATGGGCCAGGACCTTCGGACTCGGGGCAAGATTCGCTGGAAGCACGCCATGCACCTGGTCCGCCTGCTCCTGTCGGGCATCGAGCTGCTGCGCAGCGGCACGCTCCCCGTGGATGTCGGCAGCCACCGCGAGCGCCTGCTGGCCATTCGCCGCGGCGAGATGCCCTGGGCGCAAGTTGACAAGTGGTGCCTCGCCCTCCAAAGCGAACTCGACGCCGCCTATGCGGCCACGCCTCTGCCCGACCAGCCCGACCACGCGGCCGCCAATCGCTTCCTCCTCAAGGCCCGCCGAAGCATGGTGAGGGAGGACTGAGGCCCGATGCACACCGATCCGCGTCTACTCCAGGTGGTTGGCGAACAGCCCTATCCCCTCCTGTTCCTCACGATCAGCGGCGCGCACCTCTACGGCTTCCCGTCGGCGGACTCCGATTGCGACCTCCGCGGCGCGCACGTCCTCCCAGCCGTCGAGGTCCTCGGGCTCAAACCCGGCAAGGAGACCATCGAGACCTGCCAGACCCGCGATGGGCTGGAGATCGAGTTGGTCACACACGACGTGCTGAAGTTCTTCGGCCTCGTGCTGAAGAAGAACGGCTACGTCCTCGAGCAGCTCTTCTCGCCGCTCGTCGTGCTGGCCACGCCCGAGCACGAGGAACTGAAGGCCATCGCCCGCCAGTGCATCACCCGGCACCACGCCCACCACTACCTCGGCTTCGCCGCCAACCAATGGAAGCTGTTCCTCAAGGAGGCCCCGCCGCGCGTCAAGCCCCTCCTCTACGTCTACCGCGTCCTCCTGACGGGCATCCACCTGATGCGCACCGGCGAGGTTGAGGCCAATCTCGTGCGGCTCAACCAGCACTTCGGCCTGCCGTTCCTCGCCGACCTGATCGCCCGCAAGATGGCCGGCCCCGAGCAGGCGGCCCTCGATGCTACCGACATCCCCTTCCACCAGGCCGAGTGCGAGCGGTTGATTCGGCTCCTCGAGGAGGCGTATGAAGCCACCACACTCCCCGCCAACCCCGCCGGCCGCGACGCCCTCCACGACCTCCTCGTGCGCCTGCGCCTTCGCTCGCTCACGTGAGGCGCCCAGAGCACCCCTTAGACTTGCGCACAGGCAGTGCAGAGGTGGTGGGCAGCGGCTCGTGGTCGGGCCGACGTTCCAACATTCTGTAGAATGTTGGAATGTCCCGGCCCCGCAGCTCTCCGGGGCAATGGTGCAGTGGCGCAGAACCCGCCTTGTCGGTATGGTGTCGCCGTGGACACTTGTGTCCTTGTCAGCCGCTCTTGAAGGAGGCCCGACGGCATGGGTACAACCCACCTCGCAGCGCTCCTCGTCCTCTCCGCAGCATGCCTGGCAACTGCGGGAGACGCCACGCCGGCGCCCGCGAATGCCACAGTGACCTTCGAGACCGAGTTCCTGCGCTATGCCGTGGCCGCCGACGGCAAGGCGGCGGAGTTCACGGACAAGCAGACGGGGAGGAACTACGCCGTGGCGACGCCGTTCGCCATCCTGAGGCGGCCGAACCAGACGTTCACGGCAAGCGGCTGCTCGTTCGCCGATGGCAAGCTGACAATCACGTTCAAGGGCCATCCCACGCCGGCCGTCGTCGCGGTGACGGCGAAGAAGCGCTACCTGGTCTTCGAGGTCGTGTCGGTCGGTGGGGAGAAGCCCGACATCCTGAGTATCTGCCCCGCAATGGTGAGCCTGGGCAAGGTGCGGAGCTATATCTCGGGCGTCGCGGCGGACGACGATTTCGCGGCGTGCGTGCGCGTGCTCGACCTCAAGAGCAATGCCCTCGTCCACGGCGGGCCGTCGCCCCGCTTCGAGGTGCAGTGCGAGGCCAGGCAGGGAATCGTCGGAGCAAGGTTCGCACTCGTCGGCTGCCCGACCAGCCAGCTTCGCTCCGTGCTCCAGGAGGTGCTGAAGGAGGAGGGGGTGCTCCACTCCCCCCTCGGCGGGCCGTTCGCATCCGAGGCGGAGGAGAATCGTGGCTCCTATGTCTTCGCGTATGGCCTTTCGGAGGCGAACGCGGACGAGTGGGTCGCGCTGGCCAAGAAGGCCGGCTTCGCGCAGGTTCACATCATCAGCTTCGAGAAGTCGCTCGGCCACTACGAGCCGCGGCCGAACCTCTTCCCCAACGGCCTGGCCGGCCTGAAGGCCGTCGTGGACAAGATTCACGCCGCCGGCATGCGGGCGGGCATGCACACGCTCACCGGCTGCATCTCGACCAACGACCCCTTTGCCACGCCCGTGCCCGACAAGCGGCTGGCGAAGGACGCCACGTTCATCCTCGCCGAGGCCATCACCGAGACCGACAAGGCCGTGCCCACCACGGTCGAGCCCAAGGGCTTCGACACCATGTGGGCCTACATGTCCCGGGGCAACGCCGTCCAGATTGGCGACGAGCTGGTCCTCTTCAGCGGGCTGACGCCCACGGGTTTCACGGGCTGTACGCGCGGCGCATTCGGCACCAAGCCCATGCCCCACGCCAAGGGCACACCCGTCCACAAGCTCTTCGTCCGCTACCAGGCATTCCAGCCCGACCCCAACTCGACGCTGGTGGACGACGTGGGGGAGTGCATCGCCCGCGTCTACAACACGTGCGGCTTCGACATGATCTATATGGACGGCGCGGAGGGGATGGCCGGCGGCTGGCCGGGGGTCGCGGCGATGCGGGCGGCGGTCTTCAAGCGGCTCAATGGCCGCGTGCTCGTCGAGGCCAGCGAATGGGGCTACCACTCGTGGCCATTCCACTCGCGCATCGGCGCCTACGACTATCCGCACTGGGCGCTCAAGCGGTTCATTGACATCCACTGCGACCACAACGACGAGAACCGCGCGAGCAGCCTACTGCCCACCCAGCTCGGCTGGTGGGCCATCCTCGGCCCGAGCGCCGACCACGACGCCGAGTTCCGCGACGAGATGGAGTACCTCTGCTGCAAGGCCCTGGCCACCGACGCCCCGATGTCCTTCCAGGGCGTAGGCGTCGGCAAGCAGCCCGCCAACGCCCGCCAGGATGAGTACCTGGAGATGATTGGCCGCTACGAACGCCTGCGCCTCGCCCGCTCCGTGCCCGAGGCCGTTCGCAAGCAACTGCGCACACCGAAGGCCGACTTCCGCCTCGCCGAGGCGAATGGCAAGCCCCAGTTCGTCCCAACCGATTACATCGCCCACAAGGTCACCGGCGTCAAAGACGGCTCGGCGGCCTGGACGGTCAAGAACCGCTTCGCCGCCCAGCCGCTCCGCCTGCGCATTCAGGCCCTCTACTCCGCGGCGCCCTACGACTCGCCCGATGCCGTGGTTCTTGCGAACTTCACCAAGGCCGACGAGTTGACGGCCAGCGCCGCGGCCAAGGGCGTCACGGCGGAATGGACGCCTATGGCCATTCGCGGCAACCGCCCAGGCCCGCCCGAGCCGTGCGCCGACCTCAAGGCCAAGAGCACCCTGGCCACCCGCGTCGGCTCGTGGGCAAAGCTCACCAAGACCTTCGCCCCGCCCCTCGACCTCCGCAAGCACGGCGCGCTCGGCCTCTGGGTCCAGGGCGACGGCAAGGGCCAACTCCTCAACTTCCAGCTCACCAATCCCCCACAGTTCTGGGGCACGTTCGACGAGCACTACGTGGACGTTGACACGACGGCCTGGCGCTACGTCGAGCTGCACCTCCGCGAGCGCGACGCCGAGCGCTTCGGCGACTACACCTGGCCCTACGGCGGCATCTACGACGTCTATCGCTCGCCGCTCATCCGCAGCCACGTGAACGCGCTGAACCTCTACGTCAACAACCTGCCGCCCAACGACACGGCAGCCTGCCTCATCGGCCAGGTCAAGGCCCTCCCCGTCGTCAAGGTCAAGCTCGCCAATCCCACGATCACCGTCGGCGGCGCGAGAGTCACCTTCCCCGTCGCCCTCGAAAGCGGCCAGTACATCGAGGTGGAGTCGGCGACCGACTGCCGGCTCTACGACGAGCGCGGCGCCCTCGTCCAGCAAGTCACGCCCCAGGGCGACGTGCCGGCCCTCGCCCCCGGCGACAACGCCTTCGTCTTCACCTGCGTCCCGCCCGAGGGCCACGCCGCAAGGGCAAGCGTGACGGTCATCACGCTGGGTCCGCCACTCTGAGCCTCGCCTGAGGCAGGTTGTGACACTGCCATTCTACGCTTTCCTTTCTTCACCCATAGGTGTAGAATAGCGTCAGAAGGCGATAGGAGAAGACGAAGGAGACCAACATGATGCCGTTCCCGAAGTGCCCTGTGTGCGGCGGAGAAATCGTCGAGAAAGAGGTGGAGGAGGTTCTCCGTGGCGGAGTCAACACCGCGGTCATGAGAGTCAGGGCGGAGGTCTGCCTCCACTGCGGCGAGCGGCTCTACTCTACAGAGACAGTCAGGCGGTTCAAGCAGATCGAGGCCAAGCTCGAACGCCAGGAGGTCGAGGAGTTCCAGCCCCTGGGCCACTCGTATCAGGTTGTGTGACCGCCCGACACACCTTGGAGGCGATGGGATGAAAGTCTACGTCTGCACCGATCTGGAAGGCATCAGCGGCGTGACGCACTGGGACCAGACGCGGGAGATGACGACCGCGGCCTACCAGCACGCCCGCCACCTGCTCACCCGCGAGGTCAACGCCTGCGTCCAGGGCTGCCTCGACGGCGGGGCGAGCGAAATCGTGGTGATGGACGGCCACGGCGGCGGGTTCAACTTCGTGCCCGACGAACTCCACCCTGGCGCCACTTACGTGACCGGCCCGAACCGCCCGGCCATGCTCCCCGGCCTCGACGCCTCGTTCGCCGCGGCGATGCTGCTCGGCTACCACGCCATGGCGGGCACCCCCCAGGCCGTCCTCGCCCACACCCAGTCGTCGAAGGCCGGCTGCCGCTACTGGTACAACGGCCGCGAGAGCGGCGAGATCGCCCAGAGCGCCCTCGTCTGCGGCCACTACGGCGTCCCAGTCGTCCTCGTCACGGGCGACGAGGCGACTTGTGCCGAGGCCACGGCATTCCTCGGCGAGGCAGTCGCCACCGTGGCCGTCAAGAAGGGCATCAGCATCACCTGCTGCGAAATGGTGCCGCCCCAGCGTGCGTGGGAGCTGGTCCGCAAGGGCGCCGCCGACGCCCTGGGCCGCATCGCCCAGTGCAAGCCCTACACCCTCGACCTGCCCATCCAGGCCCGCCTGAGCTACCTCACCGCCGAGATCGCCGACACCGCCGGCTGCCGCCTCTCCAAGCGCGTGGACGCCACGACCTACGAGCGCACCATCGAGTCCCCGCTCGACATCGTCCGGTTCTGAGGCGTGATGCGTGGAACGTGAAACGTGATGCGTGAGAAGAGGAGGCCGGCCAGGCGCCCATCTTGTCCGGTTTGGTCGCCGCCGCCCGTGCCCTCCCCGCCCTCGCCGCCGCCTGGGCCGCCCGTCATACCCGCGACGACCACCAGCCCAACTGAGCACGAGCCGCCCCGCCCCTATCCGCACTCGCCACGAGTCCGAAGCAGTTGCGCATCATCTCCCCGGAACTCCTCTAAGCGCCGATAACGCCTCAGCGACCTCTCTGCCCTTGGCCTCGATGATGTCCATCAGCTCTTCCGGGGTGTGCGTGTCCACGACCGGCCGCTTGTTGGGGTTGACGGCCTTGAGGTCGTAGACGGCATCCTCGATCTCCTTGGCCTTGGCGGCCAGGGTTCTCGCCTCGCGCGACAGTTCCTTGCTCTTGGCTTGGGCGGCCTCAATGGCCTTGGCGTCGCGCGGCTCGGCCTTCTTGAGGTCCGCGACGCGCTGCGACCACTGCGCGGCTTCCCTGCCCTTCGCCGCGCTCTGGTCCTTGAACGGCTGGGCCTCCTCGGCAGCGACCCGCTTCCGCTCGTCCATGTCCACGGTCCAGGACAATTCGCTGTCGGCGCGCGTGGGAAGCAACCGCAGAAAGTCCTCGAAGTGCTTGAGCGTCAGCGGCGTCTTCTTGCGCACCTTGATGTCCGTCAGATCGTAGTACCAGATCTTCAGCGTCGGCTGGCCTTTGGTGAAGAACACCAGGTTCGTCTTGACTCCCGCGCCCGCCGCGGTGAAGACGCCGGCGGGCAGGCTGACGAGGCACCACAGGTCGCAGTCGTCGAGCAATTTCCGCTTGGTCTTGACGAAGGCATCTTCGTTCGTGCGGAACAGAAGCCCCTCGTCTATCACGATCCCGCACCGGCCGCCCTCGCGCAGGCTGCGGATGACGTGCTGGAGGAAAAGCACCTGGGTCGCGCCGGTCTTGTAGTCGAAGTTGGTCTGGGCTTCCTTGCCCTCTTTACCGCCGAAGGGCGGGTTGGTGAGAATGACGTCGAAGAACTGTGGCGCGCCCTCGAACAGGCCGCCGTAGGTTTCCCGCCCGGTGAGCGTGTTGCCGTGCCAGAGGTTCGGCTTGTCAATGCCGTGGAGCACCAGGTTCGCCGCCGCGATCGGGTAGGCAAGGTCCTCCTTCTCACGGCCCCAGAAGGTGCGTTGCTTGAGGGTCTCCAATTGCTCGGCAGTGGCGTCGTTGCCGAGACGGGCCGTCATGTGCAAGTAGCTCTGCGCCAGGAACCCGCCCGTGCCACAGCATGGGTCGTACACGGTCTCATCCGCCCTGGGGTCAACGGCTTGGACCATCGCCTTGATGACCTGGCGGGGGGTGAAGAACTGGCCCCCGTCGTTGCCCTTCTCGCCCATCTTCAGCAGCAGTCCCTCGTAGACCTGCGAGAGCGTGAAAACGTGGGTCGGGTCTATCGCCTCGGTGGTGAGCTGGTCCACCTTGTCCAGCACGTCGAGGAAGTTCCGCTCGGTGTCTATGCGCACCCGCTCGACGCCGGTCATGATTTCGCTGATGACCTTCTGGCGCGGCGAGGCGTCGGGCAGGTTCTCCAACCCCTTCAGGTGCGGCAGCAGGTCCGTGTTGACGAAGTCGAAGAAGGCATTTTGCGGCGCGTTCTGAAGCTCGACCCGCTTGTTGGTCTGCCCCACCGGCAAGGTCTCCGGCGGCGCTGCCCAATCTCGCCAGCGGTAGGGCGCTTCCAGCGAGGGACGGAACGGCACGCCCAGCGCCTCAGACTCCTGTTCCTCGCGGCTTTCCTTCTCGTCGAGGATGCGCAGGAAGAGAATCCAGGTGAGTTCGGGCACATACTGCATCGCCCCGGCGCAGTTCCCCCGCCGCATGATGTCGCAGATGCTCTTGACCGCCTGATCCACCGATTGCTGGGTGGTGTGGCGCTTGCCGTTCCCATCGTTGTTCTTGCGTCCCCGCGCCATGTCATATCTCCCCGCTGAAGGCCCGGCGCAGCAGGGCCGCCGGCAGGGCGTTGATCGTGTTCAGTTCTTCTTCCGCCGCCGCGCGGGCCTTCTCCACCGCCGCCATCTGCTCGCGCAACAGCCCCGCAATCCGCCGCTGCTCGGAAAGGGGCGGGAGGGGGACATGCATCTGCAGAAAGCTGCCCATATCCGCCCTTGGCATTCGAGATCCCGTCTTGTCTTGCATGGCGAAATCAACCGTTTCGCGGCGCCTCAGTAGCCATGCCAAGAACTCCCTGTCAACATCGTCCAAGGGAAGCAATGGGATCATCTCTGTAGTGCAGCGCCCCGGAGCATCGGGTAACGCCACCTTGTTCAGGTATGGCCGCAACTTGCCATAGAGCACATGGCGTTCATCGAAGCGAAACGTCGTGCTTTTCCCCTCGTCCTCAACGCGTTCTAGCGGCGACTTCAGAATGCGCCCTGTCTCAGCCTCTATGTGTTCGAGACTGTAATAGGCGAGCGCACCTGCCTCACTGGAGAACGACTCTACAATCTGCCTGTCTTGTCTGCACACGTCACCCAACTTGACCCATCGCCAGCCGTCGGGCAGGGTTTCATTCGCGTGCTTCATTCCGGCCGCTCGTCACCGTGGGTTTCGAGTGGTTCGACCTGGGTGGGCAGCCTGCGTTGTTCGGATTGGAGCCGCCGCTCGATCTTCTTGACGTCCTCGGCTGGGGGCAGGGCCTCGGGGACGATGCCCCGGTCCACCAGGAGCTTGCGGACTTCCTGGTTGTTCCTGACGTGCTCGCCCGTGATCGTGGGTTCCGTGCGCAGACCGTTCTGGACGATGTTGAAGTTGGTGATCTCGCTCGCGAAGTCCTTGGCCTTGATGGTGATGGTGGGGAGGAAGTCGGCCAGGGGGCGGCTCTTGGGCACGCGAAGCCTGTCCTTCATGTCCTGGGTGGTGCGCCCGCCGAAGAGGGCTTGGTCGCCCTTGCTGCGGATGCGTCCGAAGCTCTCGTTGTCGCCGATGCGGTCGAAGATGATCCCGGAGAGCTGCTTCTCCGACTGGGTGAGCTTCTTGCGGGCGCTGACGCGCTCGGCTTCGGCGAGGCGCCTCTCGATGATCTCCTGCCGGCGGGTCTGGACGGCGAAGTAGGTCTGGGCGAAAGCGATCTCTTCTTTGGCCGGGTCGCCGTTCTGGGCGATCAGGTAGCAGGCGTAGCGGGTGAGGGCGATATCCTCGATCTCGCGCGTGGCCCCCGAGCCGACGGCGACCATTTTCGTGATGCCAAGAAAATGGTCTTTCGGGTCAAAGCCCGCGGTCGTGCAGGAGGTGATGGCCTTGTCAATGACTTTCGCGAAGTTCTCCCAGCGTGCGTAGCCGAGGAGCATCTGGAGGTCGCGGGCGCACCAGAACTCCGTACCGGTCTCCGGGAATCGCTGGACCATGTCCTCGAAGCTGGCGTGCAGCCGGACGACGATCTCTCTGTCCATGTCGTGCCTCCTCGCCGCCGCTACGCGGCGAACATCCTGGTCTTGGTCTCGATCAGCAGGTCGCGGGGGTTGCCGGCCATTTGCAGCGCGGCCAGGCCGCCGGCGGCTTTGACCTCCGGGGTCTGGAAGATCTGCGGGTTCTCCAGGCCGTCGGTGCCGCCGCGCTCGAACTGGCTGGCAATGGCCAGGATGGTGCCGGCGGCCTGGCCTGGCAGCGCGTTGATCCAGTCCTCGTGCTTGTAGGTGAAGGCCAACGTGCGGTCGTGGCGGGTGCGCGGGTTGATGCCCCAGCCGAGTTCGGCCAGCACGTCATAGAGGTCGTACTCTTCCTTCTCGTCCACCATAGTCTGGACTTCTTGCACGAGACGCGCGGCGAGGCGGGCCTTGTAGTCCTCGATGGGCACGGGCATGGCCCGTCCGTCCACGTCGGCGACGATGAACCGGCCGGCGTCCGTAATGTGGACCTCGAAGCCCTCGACCATGAGGGTAGGCTCGGGTGGCACAGGGGCCGGAGGAGGTTGGGGGGATTCGCCTGGCTCGCGTGGGGGCTTGGAGATGAACTCTTCCCCGAATAGCCGGGTCGCATCTGTGTAGTCGTAGACGCGGAACATCAGCTTCTTCTCGGCGATGCGCGTGCCCCGCCCGACCATCTGGTAGAAGCTGATGGGGCTCTTGATATACCGGAAGAACACGATGTTCCGCACGCAGGGGACGTCAACGCCTGTGGTCAGGAGGTCCACCGTGGTGGCGATGAAGTGGGAGCGGGACGAGGCGCGGAGATCGGGGAGCTGGTCGTTGCCGCTGCTGGCGGCGGTACACTTGAAGGCGTAGGAGTCGAGCCGCGGCTTGCCCTGCATGTCGCACCACTGGGCGTAGAGGTTGTTCATGCAGGCGGCCACGTCGTCGGCGTGGCGGTCGCGGGCGCAGAAAATGATGGACTTCTGCTCCGGGCCACCGGTCTCCAGCAGATAGCCGAACAGGTCATGGCACATGGCCAGCACGCGGTCCGGCAGGAGGATTCGGTCCTCAAACTGGTATTTCTCATAGAGGTCATCAATCTGCTGGGGCGTGAGGGGCAGGCCCGTGATGGCGTCCACCGGGTTGCGGGCGGGCACGCGGTCGAGGACCGAGGCGCAGGGGCCGTCGCCGACCAGCACTTCGGTCTTGGGCGCGGCAGCCACTGTGAAATGGGTGGTGACGGTCTTGCCGGGGAACTGGACGCGAATGGGGCCGTCGGTGGAGCCGGCCTTGAGGTTCTGGAGGTACTCCGTGCCGACGAACTTGTCGGGGGCCTTGCCCGGCTCCTTCGCGGCGTCGCACTCGATGCCCGTGCCGCGGTTGTGGTAGACCCAGTCGAAGCGGTGCGGCTTCTCGGAGGCCAACTGGTCCACGACGAGCAGATAGGTCGGGGTCATGACGAGCAGGCGTGTGTGCTTGACGCCGGGATAGGCGGCGTCGCAACTGGCGGCCGCGGCGGCATACTCCTCGTTGGCGGCGAAGAGTTCCAGCTTGCCGCTGGCCGGCCGTTGGGGAAGCTTGTCCACGAGGACGGCGTTGTGGCTGAGCGTGGGCTTGTACCAGTTGCGGTGGATGGGGAGACGGTATGCCTGCGATGCGGCGCGGCCGGGGTCAACGCCCAGCTCCTCCTTGTGGCCGAAGAGGACGAAGGAGAGCTTGTCGAAGTGGCCGTGGAAGCCTCCGTAGGGTCCGAAGGTGAAGGCGGCGGTGAGGCCGGCCTCGCCCTTGGTGCGCAGGATGGCATGGCCCGCGCTGCGGAAGACCCTGCTTGTGAGGACCGGCGGCTCAGCCGTCACGCCCGTGTCGCGGCCGAACATCACGGATTGCCAGTGGGGCGCCGCCGGCAGGAGGGGCAGAAGCTCGGGGTCCTTCGTGGCGGCGTAGGCGTATTCCATCAGCCAGGCGGAGCCGCGGGCCGAGGCCCGCACGTCGTCGCCGAAGCGGGGCAGCGAGCCGTCGCTCATCGTGTAGTGGACCGGGAGGGTGAACATCTTCCGCAGCGTGGGATGGCTCCACAGGTCAATGCCAAGCCGCCGGGCGTATTCGGCGATGAGGGTCATGGCGTGGAGCGTGTAGAAGTGATAGCCCCAACTGTTCTCGTACCACATCCCTTCGTCGGACACGGAGACCTTCATCTGCTCGGCGAAGCCGCAGTGGGGCTGGGCGATGGCCTTCTCGACCCAGGCCACGTCGCCCAGGACGGCTCCGCCCGCGATCATGCCCGCGTTGTGCCAGGTCTGCCAGTTGCCCTGGCCGCCCTTGTGCTTGTCCATGTTCTTGAGCATCGGGATGAGCAGGCCGTCGCGGATGGCCGCGCGGTCGGCGTCGGTGAGCGCCTCCCAGATGAGGTCGCACGCCGGCGCGATGTCGCTGGCCAGGCTCGCCGCCTCGTTGAGGGTCTGCTCGAAGAGGTGGCCGCCGGAGACGATGGTCCACGGGCTGGGGCTGCGGCTCGCCGAGTGGTAGGGATACTTCAGGTAGCGCTCGGCGTAGCCGAGGAGCACCTTGGCCGCGAACTCCGCGTAGCGCTTCTCGCCCGTGAGGGCATAGGCCCAGGCGGCGTTCGAGGCGTTGCGGATGTTCGCGTAGTGCTGGTGCTCGTAGACCACGTCGTCGTACGGCTCGCCCGTGTAGACCGTCTTGCAGCGGGGGCACTCGTGGTGGGTGTCGTCAATCGTCCTGAGGGCGAACTGGCATTTGTCGCACTGATACCACTGGTTGTGCTGTCCGCCGCGCGGCGGGAAGGCGATGGGCTTGGCGAGCGCGTCGTCGGCCTGCTTCACGACGCGCGCCACGGCGTCGTGGGCCGGCCCCGTGGCCTTGAGGGCCGCCCGCAGCCGACCCAACTCCTCGGGCGTGGCCGCGATGGCGGGGTACTTCAGGTCTTTGGGCAGTTGAACCGCCGGCGCCTTCCACTCTTCGGCGGCAGCCAGGGCGGTCACGAGGCCCAGGATCGCCAGCAGGCTCATGGTCTTCACCTCCTTGCATCGCAGGATGCGCCCCCGTATTATAGCGGGCGGCAAAGGAATCACAAGGCGGCTTGTGTCAGGAGGCACGGGATGGCCCGATCGTGTGCGGCGGTGGCGTGCTTTTTCGGACTACTCGCCGTGGCCACGGCAGGAGAAGCGAAGATGGCAGAGAAGCGAGGCGTGCTCCGACTCAACCTGCACACCCGCGTCGAGGAGCCGGCCGGCAGCGGCCAGTGGAAGGAAGTCGCCACAACGAAGGAACTCCTCCCCGCCGAGACGGCTCTCCTGCTGTGCGACGTGTGGGACGTCCACTGGTGCAAGGGGGCCAATGAGCGGCTGGCCAAGCTGCTGCCGCGCATGGCCGAGGTCGTCAAGTTCCTCCGCTCGAAGGGAGTCCAGATCATCCACGCGCCAAGCGACACGATGAAGTTCTACGAAGGCACGCCGCAGCGCAAGCGCGCCCAGGCCGCCCCGCAGGTGAAGCCGCCCGAGCCGAAGAAGCTGCCCGACCCGCCTCTGCCCATTGACGCCAGCGACCAGGGCTGCACCGAGGACCCGCCCTGCCGCGTCCACGGCCCCTGGCGGCGCGAGCACCCCGCCATCGAGGTTGCCGAGCAAGACGCCGTGACCGACAAGGGCGGCGAGGTGTACAGCCTCCTTCAGCAGCGCGGCATCAAGACCCTCATCATCTTCGGCGTGCACACCAACATGTGCGTCCTCCACCGCTCGTTCGCCATCAAGCAGATGACCCGCTGGGGCGTGCCGTGCGTGCTCGTGCGCGACCTCACCGACACGATGTACAACCCGAAGCGTCCGCCCCACGTGCCGCACGACCGCGGCACCGAGCTGGTGGTCGAGTTCATCGAGAAGCACTGGTGCCCCACCGTCCTCAGCGCCGACCTGCTGAGCCTGCGCCCCGCGGCACAAGCGGGCCAGCAATGACTTTGGGAGCGGAAGAGGTTAGATGGCGTACCTGGCAGTCATGCCGCTTGCATTCCGGCTGGGCCGGGCTATACTACAGTGAATGCCGTGCCCCCGGACCCGCTGAGGATGCGAAGTGGGGTACACGTTTGAGTGGGACGCAGGGAAGGCTCAGTCGAACGCCCGGAAGCACGGCGTGACCTTTGAAGAGGCATCCACGGTGTTCGGGGACCCGCTCGCCCTTCTCATGGCGGACCCCGACCACTCCGAGGAGGAGGAGCGCTATATCTTGCTCGGCACATCGAGCCGCCGCCGGCTTCTGGTGGTGGCCTTCGCGGAGAGGCCGCCGCGCACCCGCCTGATTTCCGCCAGGCGGGCCTCCGCGTCGGAACGGAGACGATATGAAGAAGAATAGCCAACAGGCCAAGGCGTGCGCTGACCGCGACACGATGCGGCCCGAGTATGACTTCACCAACGCCGTGCGGGGGGCCACCGCCGCCCGATACGCTCAAGGGGCGAACATTGCCGTCATTGACCCCGAGGTCCTCGACGTCTTCCCCGACAGCGCCAGCGTCAACGCCACCCTTCGCGCGCTGGCCCCCGTCTTCCGGCAGCAGCGGCGGCCCGGGCGTCGGGTCGTGCAGCACCCCGCACGAGTGGCCGGCACGGGAGATTGAGTAAGGTGGCCGCAGAACTCCAGAGTGCCTTTGGGTCGTCCAGAGACCAGCATCTACTCCTTCTGGGCAGAAGCGGCCAAGCGGAAGCCAAAGTACAGGGGTACCATTCCCTCACCCTTGGCTGACGGTCCTGAGCCTCCTCGTGAAGCCGAACGGTAACACTGTGCAACGGCGGAACAGCAGCCGCCGCGGACCACACGGTATTTCCCAGCCTGAGGTCCCGTCGGATCCGTTGCGGGTTCGGGAGGTAGCTCACCCAACCAATCCTGGCACCACTCAAATACGTTGCCCGACATATCATAGAGGCCCCATGCGTTCGGCTTCTTCTGACCGACAACTTGAGGAGTACCAAACACGATGGTCTCGCCAGTCCGGACCAGATGCAGGGTCCCGCCGTCGCGCCCACTGTTACCCCGATGCCAAGCGATTTCGTCGAGGGAGGCGAAGCCCTCCTCTGCATCAGTAAGTTCCTTCCCGTTATGTAGTGCAGCGCCCGAGCCAGCTCTGCAGGCGTATTCCCATTCTGCTTCCGTGGGCATCCGGAACGCTTGGCCAGGGAACTTGGCGTTCAGCTTGGCAACGAATTGCTGGCAGTCGTCCCACGACACGTTCTCCACCGGCGCTTTCAATCCTGCCTTCTTGAACTTGGATGGGTTATTGCCCATCATGGCTTCCCACTGCTCCTGTGTGATCTCATACTTCCCAATCCAGAAGCCCTTCGTGAGCGTCACCAGGTGTTCTGTCTCTTTCAGTAACTCATTATCCGACCGCCCTTTCTCGTCCTTGGGGCTGCCCATTGTGAACTTCCCTGGTGGGCACCAGACCAACTCGATCGACACACCATTGCCGATATCGACCCTTCTCACGTTCTTCCCCTGAACCGCAGATACTTCTCCTGCCTTGGCCGCCGGTGCTGGATCGGTCGCTGTTGATGTGGCAGCAGGCAGGCCAAACCGCAGGGTGATCGGCTTGTGGTCAGGGAACTCCAGCACGGCCTCTGTCGCTTGCCGTGGAATGGGCCACAAGTTGAGAACAGGGCCGTCGGCGTTGAGGGAGCGACTCACAACGTTCCCCATGGCATCTGACATGACGAGAAAGTCCATGTTCTTTCCCAACGCAAAGAGCCCACCCGAAGGAGTCGCGCCGGCAACCTTGAGTTGACCGGTACGCATCACCTTGTCCCCGGACTTCATCTTCCGGATAACCAGAAACCCGACTTGTGACTTCTCGAACTGCTTCAGTGCCTCTTCTAGTTCTGAGACCCGCTCTGCCTCAAAGCCAGCGAGGCCCTTGATGGCCTTGAGTCCGCTTGTGCCATCCAGTCCAACCACGGCAAGCTCCAAGGGGATGGCGTCGGGGTTACTCACCACCTCCACTCTTGAGTTGGCCGGACCCTTGGCCGCCGACGACTGGGCATCAGCACAGAGCCCGACAGCTGCGGTCACCAATGCGAATACGGTCATCGCCAGTCTCGAGTTCACGTCTGTGTCTCCTACTGTCGCCGTTGTTCCAGTGTGCGGCATCGGGGCGACATCCAAGACGCCGAACAACAACTGGACAAGCTGTGTGCTACGTGCCTCCGAAGACCAGTATGCCTGCAACTTACAAAGTCGGGATGTGAGACGCGCTGGAACAAGTATAGTGTACCCCCCCCTTGTCAAGCGCGACTTGAGCGATCCAGGGGAGGATGCTACAGGTAGGGGGCAGATCTACACTTCGGCTTCCCTTGCCGGCGGGATCGCACTTGATGGGACGGACGGGGGCTGTGGCGCAATGGGGCTTGCTAGTTGTGCCGGATGTGATACGATCGGGTGGGACATGAGCCCGGCGGAGCGCCGCTACTTTCGTTCCAGGAGGCGCGACTGATGAAGAAGCAAACAAACAAGAGCGTTGTTCCAGGTTCCGCCGAGTACTACGATTCGCACGGGGTGCTGGACGACCTGGTGGATGAGCCGGTGGAGTTCAGCCTTGCAGAGGGTCTGCGGGAGGACATCCTTCATGGGCGTCGGCGGCGGCCGAAGAAGAACCTGTCGCTGAAGATTGATCCTCTCCACGAGCAGGCGATCCGGAAGCTGGCGACGATGCGGGCAGTGCCGTTCCAGACCCTGATCCGCCAGTGGATCGCCGAGCGTCTGGCCTCGGAACTGAAGTCCTGACGAAGCGGTTTCGCGTTTCGCGGCTCGCGTTGGGATCGGGGTCACGCCAACAACCGCCGGGCATTCTCCCACAGCAGCGCCGCCTCGCGCTCGGCCCCGAGGCCCAGGCTCAACAGGCGGTCCATCGCCACCTTCTGGCTCGACCAGGGCGAATCGGTGCCGAAGAGGAGATACTCCTTCGGGTGGCCGAGGAGAATCCCGCGGGCCTCGGCGTCGGTCATGAACTCCATCGAGTACGAGATTTCCATGTAGATGGGCCGGCCGAGCAGGTGCCGCCGCGACTCGGCCCAGTCCATCCACCCGCCCATGTGCGAGGTGACGAGGCGGAGCCGCGGAAAGCGGTCGAGGAGCCGCAGGATGCGCTCGGCGTCGCACTTGCGGATGCGGGGGAAGGCGGTGTCGAAGCCCGTGTGGCTCAGGTGGAGGAGGCCGCTGTCCTGGAGCCGCTCGTAGACGGGCACGAGGCGCGGGTCGTCCATCTCGAAGCCCTGGTAGTAGGGGTGCAGCTTGATGCCCTTGAGCCCAGCCTCGCGCACCGCGTCAATCCGCCCGAGAGCCGCGGGGTCGAAGGGGTGGAACGAGGGGAAGGGGACGATGCGGTCGGACGCGATGGCCTTGCACCATTTGAGAATCGAGGGGAACTGCTCGGGCTTCGTCGCGATGCAGGCCACGACAGAGGTCTCGATCCCCGCCTCATCCATTGAGCGCAGGAGGGAGCCAATCGTGCCGTCGAGCACGGCCTTGGCGTTGCCCGGCTGGGCCTCGAGCGTCGAGAGCGCCTTCGCCGCCAACCCATCGGGGAACGCATGCGTGTGGAAGTCAACCGCCTTCGGCGCCATTCGTCCTGTGCTTCTCCTTCCGCGGGAGCGGGACTCTACCACGCTCGTTGCCTCGATGCAAGCGCGCGTGTGGGCGCCTTGCCCACCGTCCGACCCCCGATGCTGCGCCGCGCCCGTGTGCGGAAGATTCCATAGTTGTACAAGTGTGAAATGTTCTGCCCACGGCCGGCGGGCGCGGCCTGGCGGGCCTGAGCGTTCCTTCCTGCCCCCACTCGCCGCGCCCCCGCGCCAATGAGAGCGCCCCAGCACCGATGCTGTGCCGGGCCCGTGTGCAGAAGGTTGCATAGTTGTACAAGTGTGCAATCATCCTTCAGAGGAGAACCCATGGACGAACTCATCGTGCGGGTGTCGCGCGGGGCGGCCTGTGTCACGAGGCTGCGCATCCTGGCGCGACTTGCCGGGGGTGAAGAGTTGACTCTGAGCCGCCTTGCAGGCGACCTGCGGCTCCGGCGGGACCTGGTGTGCACACACCTTGCGCGTCTCACCGCCGTGGGGCTCGTCCGGCGCCGCCGCTCCGGACGCCGGTGCTACTGCATCGCAGGCTCCCCCTATGGGCCGGACACTATCAGCGGCCAGGTGGCGTCGTGGCTTGGCGCTGCCTTGCGGGCGCACCGCGCGTCGCTGGATGCCACCCGCCTGCCGAAACGCGGCAGACGACGGGCGGTCGGCGGGTTGCCCCAGGTCTACGGCGCCCTTCTCGATGCGGCTACAGCCTTCACACACCCGCGTCGCATCCAGGCCCTGCGCCTGATTGCCTCCCGCACACTCACGGCCAGCGGGGAGTCCGCGCGCGAGTTGCGGATGTCCGCTCCCGCGCTGAGCAGGCACGTGGCCAAGCTGGTCCGCCGGGGGTACGTCAGCGCCTCGCGTGTGGGGCATCGTCTGTCCTGCCAACTTGCCGTCACGACCAAGACGCTGTATCATGCGCGACTGCTGGAGATCGTGCGGAGGCACTGGGACGAGCAGGGACCCAGTGCCTGACGGCGCGTTCGCGGACACAGTGGGGTGGGTGTGGGAGACTCCACAGTTGTACAGCTCTGCAAAGTTCGTTTACCCCGCCGGCCCTGCACGCGGACGGCTTGTCCTCTCCTCGCAGCCCCGGCCCGTGGTGTTGGGCCGCGGGGGAAAGGGTGAGGGCGCGCACGCGGGCCGGACCATGGCCGCGCCCGACACGCGCCGCTCCCCCACCCCCTCCCCCCCTCCCTTCCAGGGAGTGGGCAGGGGGAGGGTAGGGCCGCGTGGTAGCTCCCAATCCCTCGCTCCACCGAGGCAGGCTCGGTGGGGGTGGGGGTGGGGGCGGGTGCTCTGGGCATCGCTTGGTTTCCTCTTGTGCGGGACCGCCTTCGCCGGTGAGGGCGTGACCGTGCTGGAGGCGGAGAAGCTGGTTGCGGGCAAGGGAGAGGTGTTCCGCCACAAAACGGCCTCGGGCGGCCAGGTGGCGATCGTGCGCTGGGGGCGGATGCTCGAGGCGTCGCCCATGCTGCCGCCCGGCCTCTACGAAGTCACCGCCTGGGTCTCCGCACACCCCGTCGAGCTGCTCCACCGCCTCGCCGTGACGTTCCAGGCCGGCGGCGAGCAGCGGACCGCTCAGGCCGCCTGGTTCGACCGCTCGGGCGTCTACATCCCGATCATCCTTCGCGTTGCTCACGGGGGCGGCCCGCTGCCGCTCGCGCTCGATGCCACAGGCGCCTCGGGCTTCGACGGCATGCGCCGCCAGAAGAGCGAGGAGGAGGCCGAGTACCTCAAGAAGCTGGAGAAGGACTTCCTGGGCAAGGGCTCCATCGAGAAGCCCGGCGGCGAGAGGGACGACGGCCTCGGCGAGCTGGAGGAGGGGAAGGACCTCCGCGCCCTCGGCCCGCAGGAGCCGTATGTTGCTTGTGACCGCATCGAGATCCGCAAGCTCGCCGACCTTGCGGCCATCGTCAGCGCGGTCCGCGTGGACAAGGTTCACTACCCCCCCGGGGACGAGGTCAGGGCTGAGGTGGATGTCAGCCAAATCGCGGAGTTGATCAACTCCGCG
Organism: Planctomycetota bacterium; assembly: GCA_041320515.1. Taxonomy (GTDB): domain Bacteria; phylum Planctomycetota; class PUPC01; order DSUN01; family DSUN01; genus DSUN01. Next base: position 758,549 of record JBGLNR010000001.1, read on the forward strand.
ATTTGGCGCGAGTGCCGCATCACCGCCCTCGAAGTGCGGGAACGCTCCATTTGCCGCACCGTGTTCGAGAAGGACGTCCAGTTGGCCGAGGAGCCGACGACGCTCTCCTTCGCCTACAAGCCCGGCGATGCGGAGTTCGGGCGCGAACTCCTCGTCGTCGTGAGTCCAGGCGGAAAGGCTCTTGAGGTTGCGCCCGCAGGCCTGGCCGATCCCGTCAAGAGCTTCCCCGGCAGCCGCTCCGAGGTCTTCGGCGTCAGCCGCAACGTCTATCGCATCGGCATCACCGGCGCCTCGGGCGGCCACCACAAGGCGGGGATGACCGCCGCCGACTTCGCCAAGGTCATGCAGGCCAACAAGCGGGCCTACGCCAATCACTTCGAGGTCTTCGCCTGGGCGCCGTGCGACTACTCGGAGATGACGCCCGACACGGAGTTCTTCCTCTCGGGCCAGACGCAGTACCACGGCTCCGTGAGCGCCTTCAAGGCCCTTCTGGCCGAGGCCCACAAGGTGGGCGTCAAGGGCATCACCTACGGCAAGGCCTGCGCCGGCGGCATCGCCGGCTGGGAGACGTTCCGCAAGCATCCCGACTTCTTCGGCATCGCTGCCTGGGCGGGCGTTAGCTCCGACCGCATCGGCGTCTTCAACTGCGAGCGCATGCTCCGCAACGAGCACTCCCTCGCCGGCCCCGAAAAGGGCGAATGGCAGGACTGGCAGTCCGCCTGGGTCAACGCCGCCTCCGACGCCGCGGTGGACCTCGGCGCCGACGAGATCATCGCCAGCGCCCGAATGTTCGGCTGGGACGGCGTGCGCTGGGACGGCCATTTCGTGGGCAACATGGTCCGCTTCAAGAAGCGCGTAGACGCGGCCCTGCCCAACTTCATCCACGGCTACAACATCGCCTTCGCCAACCCAGGCTCCAAGCTCTTCCTGCCAGACAAGAACGTCGAGGACTTCCACGAGTGCGCCCGCGGCCACGGCCTGATGATGGACGAGAGCGTGCGCGACTGGAGCCACACCAATTTCTCGCCCGGCCACACGCGGCCAGACGAGCGGCTCGTCGCCCCGGGCCGCGAGGGCGGCGTTGATGCCGGCCATGATGCCCTGGGCCGCCGCCTCCTCGTAGCCCGACGTGCCGTTGATCTGCCCGGCGAGGAAGAGGCCGGGCAGCCGCTTCGTCTCCAGCGACGGCTGGGTCTGGTAGGGCGGCACGAAGTCGTAGGCAATGCCGTAGCCGTAGCGGACGATGTCGCACTGCTCCAGGCCGCGAATGCTGCGGACCATCTCGACCTGGACCTCAGGCGGCAGTGTGTTGAACAGGCCGTTGGCGTAGACCTCGTGCGTGTGCTCCCCCTCGGGCTCCAGGAAGAGCTGGTGCGAGGTCTTCTCGGGGAAGCGGACGACTTTGGCCTCAATCGAGGGGCAGTAGCGCGGGACGGCTCCGACGGCTCGGCCCGACATTTCGGCGGAGCGGTGGGCGCTGGCCCGCACGATCTCGTGGGTCCGCTCGTTCGTGTGGGCCATGTAGCAGGGGATGTTGGGCCGCCGAATCTCCGCCGTGGAGAAGGAGAAAGGGCGGGCCGGATCGTCGCCGTGCTGCGGTTCGAGCACGCTGTAGTCAATCGTGCCGCCGTGAAGGCGGGGCGGCGTGTTGGTCGTGAGGCGGCCGACCTCGAAGCCCAGTCGCCGCAGGTCGTCGGAGATGCCGAGGGCCGGCGGCTCGCCCGCGCGGCCGGCGGGGGTCTGCTGCTCGCCCAGGTGGACCATGCCGTTGAGGAACGTGCCCGTGGTGAGGACGGTGCAGCGGCCGCGGCTCTCGACGCCGATGGTGTCGCGGACGCCGGTGCACCGGTCGCCCTCGACGAGCAGGCCGCAGACGCTCGCCTGGCGGAGCCACAGGTTCGGCTGCTCCTCGAGCAGGAGCTTCATCGTCCGCGAGTAGAGCCAGCGATCGGCCTGGGCGCGGGGCGAGTGGACGGCTGGGCCGCGGCCGCGGTTGAGCATGCGGAACTGGATGCCCGTCGCGTCGGTCACGACGCCCATCACGCCGCCGAGGGCGTCAATCTCGCGGACGAGTTGGCCTTTCGCCAGCCCGCCGATGGCCGGGTTGCAGGACATCTTGGCGATGGTGTCGAGGTTGATCGTCAGGAGCAGCGTCTTCGCGCCCAGGCGAGCGGCGGCGTGGGCCGCCTCGCAGCCCGCATGGCCCGCGCCGACCACAATCACGTCGAAAACACCGGGAGCTTGCGGCTTCCTGGTCATCTGGTGACTCGCACGGTGGCGCCACGGCCGACGCCGAGGATGTCGGCGGCGGAGCGGCGGTTGGCGGAGACTTCGAGGAGGCCCGAGCTGCCGATGACGGCGAGCAGCCTGCCCACGCCGGCGTCCGCGTAGGCGCGCTGAACGCCCTCGATGGTCGCATCAGCGATGCCCACTTCGAGCCTGGCGTCGCCCGTCGGGTCCAGCGCCGCGAGGTCCTGCCTCGAGATGTTGGTGACCAGGTTGCCGAAATGGTCCACGTGGACGACGCTGCCTTCGAGCACGTTGTCGGCCACGCGGCGCGGGAGCGCCTCGTCGAGCGTCACGGGGTCGGCCACGGGCCGGCCCAGCTTCCCCACATCCACGCCGAGCGTCAGATGGGCGGCGACGGGCGCGAGGATGTCGCGGCCGTGGAACGTCATGCTCACAGGGTGCCTGAAGTAGGCCCCATTCGTCACGTTCACAAGCCGCGTCGGGGGCGACTGGGCGAGGGCGACGCTCAGGAGCCCGTTGTCGGGGGCCAGGAGCACGTGCCCTTGCACCTCGGCGGCCAGGATGCGGCGCTCGCTCCCCACGCCGGGGTCAACGACGGCCACGTGCACGGTGTGCGGCGGGAAGTAGCGGAACGACCACGCGAGCAGGTAGGCCGCCCCAACAATGTCGTGCGGCAGCACGTCGTGCGACACGTCCACCAGCAACGCATCGGGGTTCACGCTGAGCGCGGCGCCCTTCATTGCGGCCACATAGGGGTCCGCCGTGCCGAAGTCGGTGAGGAACGTGATACAGCCTCGGCTCACGGGAGCCCTCCCCAGGTCGCGGCCACGGCCTCGCCTCCCGTGTGCTCGAAGAGGTAGATCTCGGGATTCACGTACTGCACGTCCTCGGGCAGCGTGGGCATTGGGCCGGTCAGCGGCGGGCCGGCGACGGCGAAGCGGCGCACGCGATAGGCGCCGCTCGCCAGCAGGGCGCGGACGAAGCGGCTCCGTTCGTCCGAAGCCCCCTGCCCTACTGGTATTGTACCCAATTGGAGGCTGCTCGTCACAAAAAAGTCGTGCGGCGTCGCCAGCAGGCGATGGGCGTCCAGGGGCGGGCCGCCATCGGCCAGGACGACGAGTCGCTTCCTGCCGCCTTGAAGGCGGCTCTCCACGTCGAGCGGCGGCATGTCGTACTGCCACGGCCACTCGGTCACGGCGACCACTGCGTCAGCGGGCACGTGCGTCGCGATCCACTCGCCGGCAACGGTCCGGACATTCTCTGTGGCGTAGAGCTGCGCCCAGCCCCAGCTTACGACGGCCGCCGGCCCAATCACGACGAGGAGCGCCACGGCGGCCACAGCCGCCCGCACCCCTCGGTGGCACAGGCACCCTTCGGCGGCCTCAGGGCAGGTCCTTGCCTGTGCGCCCCACAGGCGGGACGCCTGTGCCACCAAGTGCCACGTCGCCATCAGCCCCCGCGCGCCCAGGAGCGCCAGGCAGGGGAGCAGGCCGACGTAGTAGCGGGAATACGCCCGCCCGTCCACCCCCACGACCACTGCCCACACGAAGAGCCACGCCAGGAGCAGCCAATCATCGTCCCTCCGCCGCACGAGCGCCCACACGACGCCCACGCCCACCACGACCGCAAGTGGCCACGTGACCAGCGCCGGCAGCATCCCCGGCAGGTGCGTCGCCCACCCGAACGAGGCGAGCCGCGCGAACAGGCCGCCCGACACGTGCCCCGTCTCCGCCTGGAAGTGCTGGAGGAACTGGTCGGCCCGCAGCAGGTGGTAGGGGCTGGTGAGGCCGAAGACCGCAATCATCATGATGAACGACACGCCCACGCCCGTCGCCGCCTCGCCCCAGGTGTCCTCCTCCCGCCGCACGCGGAGGAAGGCCGCCAGCGGGATGAGCGCCCACAGCACGACCGCGAAGAACTGGAACGCCACGCACAGCCCCGCCGCCGCGCCCGCCACGTCGTACCACTTGGCCGTCCCTGTCTCGTTCAGCTTCCGGCAGGCGAGGAAGAAGAGCACGGCGGCGAGAGCCATGCAGGTGTCGCGGGTCAGGTTGTGGGCGTGAATGCCCAGCGCAGGCATGGCGGCGAGCAGGCCCATCGCCACGAGGCCCGTCGCCCCGCCCATCTTCGCCCCCGCCTTCCACACGAGGAGCAGGGCGCCCACGGCGGCCAGGAGCGACAGGGCGCGCCCCACGAGATACAGCCGCCCCATCTCGCCCGGGTGGTCGTAGTAGAACGCCACGTCGCGTTCCAGCCGCACGGCGCCGAGGAGCCAGCACGCCCCCTCGACCGCGCCGACGAGATAGGTGTGGAGCGCGGGATAGATGTAACTCCCGGGGTCGAAGTCGAGTTGCCCTGGCCGCATGTCGGCCAGGCTCTTGAGCACCTGGTACTCGTCGGGGTGATAGGAGCGGAGCGGATTGAAAATGTCGCGGCGGCGGCGAATCTGCTCCCACTTCGCTGGGTCGAGCCCTGGCGGCAGCTTGGGCGCCACGCCGTGGGAGGGACGCTGCTCCCAGAGGCCCGCTCCACCCGCCAGTGCTTCGGGGAGGCGCGCCTTCAGCTTCGCCGCCCCTTCGAGGCGTGCCCGCGTCGCGCTCGGCACCCCCCACCCCAGCCCCCACAGCGCCAGCCCGCAGAACGCGGCCACAATCCCCCCGCCGACCGCCCACGGCAGCCACGAGTGGCTCTGCCCGCCGCCTTCCATCTCATTGCTCATGCCAGCCGCCTCGCTCTGCCTCCCTGAGCCCCCATGATAAGCGCGCCGCCCTGCGAAATCAATCCCGCCCTCCCCTGTTGCCAGAGCGGCGCAATGTGGCTCAAAGTTGCCCAAAGTTGCTCGATGTGGCTCAAACGCCGTTTGGCGATTCTCGCCCTTCCGGCTCAGTGTTGCTCAATGTGGATCAATGTGGCTCAACATTGCGCCACGCGCCGCGCCGTGGGGGGAGGGGGGGCGCCGCCGGAATCGCCGATAGGGCCGATAGGACGGATAGGACCGATAGGACGAAGCGAGGATGCCTTTGCGCGTGTCCTATCGGTCCTATCCGCCCTATGCGTCCTACCGCTTCCGTCTTACCCCGAACACCGAACACCGTTCTCCCTCTTCCCCTCCACCTATGTATACGGCTCGCGTCCGACGCCTCGCCAGTAGCTCCGGGGCTTATGGCGCGGGGGCGGGTTGCAGGGGGTTGTGGTTACAACACTTCGGGTGGGAAAGCTCGACGCAAGAAAATCTTTCTGTACTGCCAAATGTCCGCTTACATACGCTTTGGCCTCAATCGTCGCGCACGCGGACGCCGGGCGCCAGGCGATAGCCGCCGACCACTCCGCGCGCGGAGAGCAGGACACAGTGTGCCAGGTTCTCCCCCGTGAACTTGCGGATTCTCCGCCGCAGGTTGTCGGCGGCCTGCCCCCAGTTGACCCCGTGCTCATTCGTCGGCGTCACCTCGCCATGGCCGCGGCGCTGGGCGAGGAGTTCGAGGAACTCCAGCTCGCGGCCCATCGGCAGGGCGATGCGGGCGCCGTCAATCGAAAGCACCTGGCGGCCGCGGTAGAAGGTGACGCGGTGGGGCACCCGCTCCTTGTGAGGGAGGGCAGGGAGGCGGGCCGCCTCGAACAGCGCGCTCAGCGGCGGGCGATCCGCGTCGGCCGGCAGGTCGCGGAGGAAGCCGCAGATGGCGTCGAACTCATTCCGGTTGCGCGGCACGCGCGGCCTGCCGCGTCCCCAGGGCAAGTCGGCCCCGTGCAACGCCAGCACGTCGGCGGCAAGGTCAATCCCCGCCCGCAGCGCCTCGCGGAATGGATGCCACGGCACGCGCGGCGGCTCCTTCTCTGGGTGCGCCTCGAGGAAACCGAGCAGCACTTCCGTTGAGCGCCCACCCGCGTCGTGGACGCTGGCGATGAACCGTAGCGTGCTCCACGCCGCGGCCTCGGGCTGCCACGTGGAGCCCAGTTCGCCGCGCCAGCGCGTGCGGCGCAGCCGCTCGTGCTCCAGCGCCAGCACGGCATAGGTGTGATAGGCGTCGGCCACCACCTGCTGCCGTGCCAGACGGGCGATTGTGCCGCGCGGAGTTCCCTGCATGTTCTCATTCCTCTCGGCCCCCGAGACGGCACTGGCGGCCTGGCCTTACCACTCGTATCAGACCACCCGAGGGAGTTGCGGGAGCAGGTCGAAGTGGCCGTCGCGGGAGTAGAGGAAGAGGCCGTGCTGCTCGACCAACGCGGCGATCCAGATGTCGTTGGTCGGGATGGGGGTGGCCTGCTGCCGAAGCTGGCGGAAGAGGTGGGCGTAATGGCGCGTGGTGTCCTCATCAGGATAGAGGACGGCGACCCTCGGACGGTTGAGGAAGCGGGCGAGAACGCTTTCGTTCTGTAGAGAGCGCGTGCCGCACAGGAAACCCGCGCGCAACTCGGCGAGGGTGACAAAGGGGAGGAGAACCCGCTCTGCCGCGCGGACCCGATCGACGACTTCCGGCACCGCCAGGCAGAAGTCGCGGTAGCGATTGGTGTCTATCGCCATCCTCACGGCATGGCCTCACTTCCACAGGTCGGGGTCCACCGAGTCCATCTCCCGCACTGCTTCGTCAAAGGCAGGATCATCAACCCACGTGCCCGCCAGGTCGTCAAGGTCGTGGTAGACGGGCTGGTCTTCAGCGAGGCCGAGGCCGCGGGCCATTGCGTCGAGGGCGGCCTGGTTCAGGCTCGACCCCTCTTGCCTGGCCTTGCGGCGAATGGCGTCGTTGAGTCTCCTGGGGATTCCGCGCAGGGTATACTGCATGGGTGACTCCTCTCTGCGCATTCATTATATGCTCTACATGCAGGCAAGTCAACTCCCCGCCCTGCCCCTTCCCCAGCCAGCTCATCGGCCCGGAGTCGAGCAGCCCGCGGTGCGAGGTCCCGCGGGCTGCTGAGGTGTCCATTGCCGGCACAGCCGAGGGCGGCTGTGCCACACGCCGGGGTCACTTGGTGTAGTAGGCGATCATTTGCTTGCAGGTGACGGGCTTGATCTTGCCGGCGTTGCCGGCCTGGCCGAAGGCGACCATGCGGTCAACGCAGATGGCCTTCATGCCCTCGCGGGCGGGGCCGAGGTAGTCGCGGGGGTCGAACTTGTCGGGGGTGACGGCGAAGACTTCGCGGATGGCGGCGGTGATGGCCAGGCGGTTATCGGTGTCCACGTTGATCTTGCGGACGCCGTTCTGGATGCCGCGCTTGACCTCCTCGACGGGCACGCCCCACGAGGGCTTGAGGCTGCCGCCATACTGGTTGATCTTGGCCTTGAGGTCCTGCGGGACGGCTGACGAGCCGTGCATGACCATGTGGCAGTTGGGCAGGCGCTTGTGGATTTCGAGGATGACGTCCATCCGCAGCACGTCGCCCGTCGGGGGCTTGCTGAACTTGTAGGCGCCGTGGCTGGTGCCGATGGCGACGGCCAGGGCATCCACGCCCGTGGCGGCGACGAACTCGCCGGCCTGGGCGGGGTCGGTGAGGTGCTTCATCGCCTCGTCGCCGGTCAGGCCGGCGCCGTGGCCGTCCTCGATGCCGCCGAGGCAGCCCAGCTCGCCCTCGACGGTGATGCCGCGGGCGTGGGCGGCGGCAACGACCTTCTTCGTCACGGCCACGTTGTACGCGAGGTCGGCGGGGCTCTTCCCGTCCTCCTTGAGCGAGCCGTCAATCATCACGGAGGTGAAGCTCTGCTCGATGGCGCTCATGCAGGTGTCGCACGAGTTGCCGTGGTCGAGGTGCATGGCGATGGGAATGGCGGGGTAGAGTTCGGCGGCTGCGAGCATGAGGTGGCGGAGGTAGGCATCGTTGGTGTACTTGCGGGCGCCGCGCGATGCCTGGATGATCACGGGCGAATCGGTCTCTTTCGCCGCGAGCATGATGGCCTGAATCTGCTCCATGTTGTTCACGTTGAACGCGGCCAGGCCGTAGCCGTTCTCCGCCGCGTGGTCGAGCAGTGCTCGCATAGGAACGAGTGGCATGTCGAACCTCCTTCCAAGGGTGATTGAGGCGTCCCTGCCGGGCAGGCCCCCCGCCCGACGCCCCCCATTCTGCCAGAAAGGGGGGCGCAATGCAACCGCCAATCGGCCGTCGAGTATGGCCCCCATTCCTGGTGCTGTGCGGCAGTGGCAGGCCCCAACCCTCCCCCTGCCCCCTCCCTGAGAGGGAGGGGGGTGCCCTGACCCCTCTCCCTTCCAGGGAGAGGGTTAGGGAGAGGGTCGGGGTCAGGAGCTGGCAGCAAGCTCACCAGGACTGCGGGCCATACTCTCGACCGCCCGGCCCCCCGCCGGGACTTGCGCGCGGGGCGGCTGGGTGGTATGGTGTGCGTCAGTGGGACGGGGCGCAGGAGAGGAGAGGCGGCATGACGGACCCGAACTGCATTTTCTGCAAGATACTCGCCGGGCAGATTCCCTCGGAGCGGGTGTACGAGGACGAGCAGGCCGTGGCGTTCCTGGACATCAATCCCGTGGCCCCCGGCCACGCTCTGCTGGTGCCGCGGAGCCACCACGCGAACCTGCTGGAGACGCCGCACGAGGTGCTCTCGGCCCTGATGGCCGCGGCGCCCAAGGTGGCGGCGGCGTTGCTGAAGGCCACGGGGGCCGAGGGCTTCAACTTCGTGCAGTTCAACGGCGCCTGCTCGGGCCAGGTGGTTTTCCACATCCACTTCCACATCATCCCGCGACGGCCGGGCGACGGCGTGAGCTTCGCGTGGCGCCAGAGGAAGTACGGCCCAGGCGAAATGGCCGCCCTCGGCGCGCGCGTGCGCGAGGCGTTGGGAAGCGAGTGACTCGAGGACAGGGCATGCGCTCGGGCATCTGGTCGCTGCGGCGAAAGCTGTTCATCGCGCTCCTGGTGATGATGACGTTCCTGCCCCTCGTCGTCTACCTCTACTCGCGCGAGCAGGGCCGGAAGGAGGCGGCGCAGCGGCTCACTGCCCACGTCGAGCGCAGCGTGAGCCGCGCGCTCGAGATAACGAGCCAGCTCGAGTCGGTCATCGAGAAGTCTGCCCCGGACTCCAAGGATGTCCGCGAGGCGATGGAGCGGCTGGTGGGCAGGGACTCTGCGATCGCCTACCTTCAGTTGGCCGACAGCGCGAAGCGGGTGGTGAACTCCACACCTGGCGCCCCGATGCGTGAGACGCTGCCGCCCGAGGCCGTGCCGCACGCCCCCGGGGAGCTGGCGGCGCCCGAGGTGGTGCCCGAGTACGTCATGGGCGTCCGCCTCTCCGAGGCCAAACGCGGCCACCTCCTCATCGGCGTGTCCACCCGCGTGCTCGACGAGCAGCTCAGCCAGTTCCAGGAGCCCTGGCGCTGGTCCTCGATTCAGATCACGGTCATCTGCGTGGCCATCCTGGCCGTGTTCTCGGCCTACATCGTGCTCCTGCACGAGCGCGCGCGCGGCCTGGCGGCCCAGCTCCAGGAGGAGAGCCGCCTGGTCTACGTGGGCACGCTGGCCGCCAGCATCGCCCACGAAGTGCGCAACCCCCTCAGCTCGATGAAGATAAACGCGCAGATGATCGAGCGGAAGCTGGCCGAGCTGGCCGACCCCGCCCAGGCCGACTACTTCCGCGGCAAGGTCGAACGCATCAAGGGCGAGATCGAGCGCCTCGAGGACTCGGTGAACCACTTCCTCGCCTTCTCGCGCCCCGCGCCCTTGCAGCCCAAGCCCTCGCGCCTGGGCGACGTGGTGGACAGCGTGCTCGAGCTGCTCCAGCCCCAGTGCCAGGCGAATGGGGTGCAACTGGTCCGCCGCCACGCGCGCGGCCTGCCCCCCGTCGCACTCGACCCCCGCCAGTTCGTCCAGGCCATCCAGAACCTCGTCCTCAACGCCATCCAGGCCCTCGGCCGCGGCGGCACCATCACCGTCACCACCGAGGCCACGCCCGACGGCGCCGCCGTCTCCGTCGCCGACAACGGCCCGGGCATCCCCAAGGACATCCAGGACCACATCTTCGAGGTCTTCTTCACCACCCGCGAGGGCGGCACGGGCCTCGGCCTCAACATCGTCAGCCGCATCGTCGAGGAGCACCACGGCAAGCTCACCGTCGAGAGCGAGCCGGGCAAGGGCACCACCTTCCGCATCGAGCTGCCCCGCGCCGACGCCGCGCCCGACCCAGGCAAGAGCGCCTGACCCGCAGGCACGGACCCGATCGTGGGGGAAAGGGCGCCCGCCGCGCCCTTCCACCACAACTGGGGGCCATGCTCCAGCCGGATGGGTGCAGTAACGGGTTTGCGCAGGTTCCAGGGATGGCCCAGCCCCTCGCGGGCGGCGGACTAAAGCCCACGGCGATGCCTTGAGAGCCGTGGGGCACTTGCGCTCCGTTGCATCGCTTGCGTCGCCGCGCCTTGCATCCGCCCCGCTGACGCCGGCAACGCAGCCCGCGTGGGTTCTGAGATAGTTTCTTAGCGCCAGTAGTGGCGCTCGGTGCTGCGGTACTGGATGGCTTCGGTGACGTGTTCGAGACGGATGCGGTCGTCGCCGGCCAGGTCGGCGATGGTGCGGGCAACCTTGAGGATGCGGGTGTAGCTGCGGGCGCTGAAGGCGTGCTGGGTCATCGCCTGTTCGAGCAGGGCCTCGGTGTCGGCGTCGAGCTGGCAGTGCTTGTGGAGGTGGCGGTTGGTCATGCGGGCGTTGGTGCTGATGCGTTCGCCGGCGAACCGGCGGCGCTGGCGGTCCCGAGCGGCGGTGACTTCCTCTCTCATCTGGGCGCTGGAGGCCCCTGGCCGGCGGTCCCTGAGGTCGCGGTAGGGGACGCGTGGGACTTCGATGTGGATGTCAATGCGGTCGAGGAGCGGGCCGCTGATTCGGGACATGTAGCTGCGGATCTGGCCGAGCATGCAGCGGCAGTCGCGTGCCGGGTCGCCCAGGTTGCCGCAGGGGCAGGGGTTCATGGCGGCGGCGACGAGGACCTCGGCGGGGAACTTGACGCTCATGAGCGCGCGCGAGACCGTGATGGAGCCGTTCTCGATGGGCTGGCGGAGGGTTTCGAGGGTTGACCTGGTGAACTCGGGCAGTTCGTCGAGGAAGAGGATGCCCTTGTGCGCGAGGCTGACTTCGCCTGGGCGCGGGTAGGAGCCGCCGCCGACCAGGGCGGGGGTGCTGGCGGTGTGGTGTGGGTCGCGGAAGGGGCGGGTGGCGACCAGGGGCTGGCCAGAGGGGATTTCGCCGGCGACGCTGTGGACCTTCGTGACCTCGAGGGCCTCGTCGAGGGTGAGGGGCGGGAGGATGGTGGGGAGGCGCTTGGCGAGCATGGTCTTGCCGCTGCCGGGCGGGCCGATCATGAGGACGTTGTGGTGGCCAGCGGCGGCCACGAGGAGGGCGCGCTTGGCGTGTTCCTGGCCCTTCACGTCGGTGAAATCCACGTCGTATTGGGCGGTCTGGGCAAGGAGGGAAGCGATGTCCACGCCCTTGGGCTCGATGTGCAGGCGTTCGGTGGCCAGCCCCGCGGCGTCGTCGAGGGTTCGGACGGGGTAGACCTTGAGGCCTTCGACGACGGCGGCCTCGGCCGCGTTGGCCTCGGGCACGATGAAGGCCAGGCCTGCTTCGCGGACGGCGATGGCCATTGGCAGGACGCCCCGGACGGGGCGCACCGCGCCATCGAGGGCCAGCTCGCCTACCATGGCGAAGCGCTCGAGGCATCCGGCGAGGACCTGGTCGTCGGCCGCGAGGAGGCCGATGGCGATGGGCAGGTCGTAGGCGGGGCCTTCCTTGCGGGTGTCGGCGGGGGCGAGGTTGATGGTGATGCGGCCGACGGGCCAGCGATAGCCGCAGTTGGTGACGGCGGCCTGGACTCGGTCGGTGGATTCCTTGACAGCGGCGTCGGGGAGACCGACGACTGCGGTGTAGCGGAGGCCGTGCGCGACGTTGCACTCGACCGCGATGGGGTAGGCCTCGATGCCCAGGACGCCGACCGAGGCGACTTTGGCGAACACGGCGGCTCCTTGCCACGTGGGTTGGCAAGATCATACCGGGGCACTCGCTGTTGTGTCAAGACGGGAAGGGCCAGCGAAGCCCCGGCTCGCCGAAGCGCCCATCTGTATCAACCCAGTGAGGGAGGAAGTGATACAGATGGGCGTGTGCGGCCCAAGAAGCCCACGGATCGCCAAAGCGCCCATCTGTATCAACCCAGTGAGGGAGGAAGTGATACAGACAGGCGTGCGCGGCCCAGGAAGCCCCCGGTTCGCCAAAGCGCCTGTCTGTATCAGCTCCCGGCGGGGCAGAGGTGATACAGACAGGCGGGGCAGGGGAGGGGGGGCGTGGCTCCTGAGATGGTCCCTCAGGCGTAGTGCATGCCGCGCGGGACGACGACGATGCCCTTGGTGGTGACGGTGTAGCGGCGCGCATCGGCCTCGGGGTCGAGGCCGATCTGCGTGCCATCGGGGATTTCGACCGCTTTGTCAACGATGGCGCGGTGGATGACGCAGCCGCGGCCGATGGTGCAGTCGTCCATGATGATGGATTCGGTGACGCGGGCGCCTTCCTCGACGCGGACGTTTGGGGAGAGGACGGAGCGCTCGACGTGGCCGCCGCTGACGATGCAGCCTGGGCTCATAAGGGAGTTGATGGCGAGGCCGTGGCGGCCGCCGGGGCCTTCCTCGTTGAAGACGGTCTTGGCCGGGGGATACTGGAGCGGGGCGGCGCGAATGGGCCAGTCGGCATCGTAGAGGTTGAACAGGGGATCCACCTCCACGAGGTCCATATTCGCCTCCCAATAGGCGTCGCGGGTGCCGATGTCGCGCCAGTACTTCTGCGGCTTGCGGTTCTCGTCCTTGAAGTCGTGGGCGTAGACGGCGCGTTGCTTGATCATGCGGGGGATGATGTTTCTGCCGAAGTCGCGCTCGGTCTCAGGGGAGGTCTTGAAGTTCTCGGCGACCTGGCGGACGAGTTCGGGGGTGTTGAAGAGGTAGACGCCCATCGAGGCGAGGCAGAGGTCGGGCGAGCCTGGGATGGCGGGCGCGTTGGGGTCCTTCTCGCGGAAGTCCACGATGCGGGCGTCGCGGTCCACGACGGCGACGCCGAGTCGGGCCGCTTCCTCCCTGGGCACTGGGATGCAGGCGATGGTGAGGTCGGCGCTCTTCTCGAGGTGGAAGTCGAGCATGGCGCGGTAGTTCATCTTGTAGATGTGGTCGCCGGCGAGGACGAAGGTGAGGTGGGGGCGCTCCTGCTCGAGGGTGTAGATGTTCTGGTAGATGGCGTCGGCGGTGCCGAGGTACCAGGAGGTGCCGGTGCGCTGCTGGGGGGGGATGCAGCGGATGAACTCGCCAAGCTCGTGGCTCAGGATGTCCCAGCCGAAGTGGACGTGGTAATCGAGGGAGCTGCTCTTGTACTGTGTGAGGACGAAGACGCGGCGGAGGCCTGAGTTGACGCAGTTGGAGAGGGTGAAATCGATGATGCGGTAGATGCCGCCGAAGGGGACGGCGGGCTTGGCCCTGTCGCGGGTGAGGGGGTGGAGGCGCTCGCCCTGGCCGCCGGCGAGGATCATGGCGATGACCTTCAGGCGCGGGCCGTGGGAGGTGGCGATGGACATGGGGTGCCTCCGGGGGTCAGGGGTTCTTGGCCTTGGAGCGGTTGGCGAGGACGCGGCGGACCTCGGCCCTGAGTTCGGACTGGTCGGAGGACTTGATGACATAGGCGTCGGCCGCCCAGGCCATGAAGCTCTCGCGGTAGGTGCCGTACGCCGTGTGGAGGATGACGGGGATGCGGCTGTTCTCGGCCAGGATGCGGCCGAGGGCCTCGATGCCGTCCATCTGCGGCATGGCCACGTCGAGCACCACGAGGTCGGGCGGCCGGGCCTGGACGGCCTCGAGGGCCTCGGGGCCGCTGCCGGCGACCGCGACCTGGTGTCCGTCCAGGCGCAGCTCCTCGGCGAAGAGGATCTGCTGGTTCTTGTCGTCCTCGACGAGCAGGATGTTGGCCATAAGCGAGTCTCCTGGGGGTTAGGAGTGGGCGTTGTCCTTGGGGATTGGGAGTGTGACGGTGACGGAGCTTCCCGCGCCGGGCTTGGAGCGGACGATGATGTCTCCGCCGTGGTCCTGGATGATCTTCTGGCAGACGGAGAGGCCGAGGCCGGTGCCGCCCGGCTTGGTGGTGAAGAAGGGCTGGAACATGCTCTCGAGCACGCTCTCGGTCATGCCCTGGCCAGTGTCGGCGATGGCGATCTCCACGCGGTCACCCAGGGCTCGGGTGAGGACGGTGAGTTCGCCGCCGTGGGGCATGGATTCGATGGCGTTCTGGTACAGGTTGAGGAGCACCTGGCGCATCTGGTCGGGGTCGAAGCGGAGGATGGGGCAGCGAGGGTCCAGGCTCTTGTGGAGGATGATCTTGCGCTCGGCGAAGACGTGCTCGTGGAAGGCGCAGAGGGCTTCCACGGACTCGTTGATGTCGCGCTCGCGGCACACCGGGCTGCCGGGCTTCGTGAAGTTCATCACGTTGGCCAGGATTTGCTCGAGGCGCTCGACCTCTTCGAGGATGATTCGGGCGTTGCGCTCGACCTTGGGCGCGTCGCCGGGCGCGCGCAGCATGGCGCGGGTGAAGCCGCCGATGGTGGCCAGTGGGTTGCGGATTTCGTGGGCCACGTGGGCGGCCAGGCGGCCCACGACGGCCAGGCGTTCGGACCGGACAAGCCGGTCGCGCGTCTCCTCGAGTTCGTTGAGCTGTTCCTCGAGGCGCTTGTAGGCGGCCGCGGCGGAGATGGCGAGGCCGGCCTGGTTCGCATAGGTCTGGAGGACTTGGACCTCGTGCTCGCCGAGCGGGTGGCTGCTGAAGACGTTGTCGGCCAGGATTGCCCCGAGGGCGGTGTCGCGGGCGATGAGGGGGACGCAGACGAACTGGCGCGCGCCGAGGAGCGAGCGGAGGTGGGGGGTGACGCCGGGGTCGGCCTCGGCATCGGTGACGAGGACGGCGTGCTGTTCGGTGAGGGCGCGAATCGGGACCTGATTCGTGTCGGAGAGGGGGATGCGGATCTGGCGCGCCAGGTAGCGCATCGCCGTGTCGGTGGACGCGTGCGGGTGGTCGAAAAGGGCCAGGATGTCGTCGAGCGTCTGCGCGCGCTGGGCCAGCTCGCGCCAGATGTGGGCCGCCTCCTCGGGGGAGGCTGGGCCGACGCCGAGGCGGCCTTCGAGCATGGTGCGGTCGTCGTTGACGAGGAGCAGGATGGCGCGGTTGAAGCCGAGGCCGGGGCCGGCCGTGACGCACGTGAGGACGAGGTGGAGGAGGCGGTCGAGTTCGACCACCCCCTGCATGACCTCGCTGAGGCGGCGCAGGAGGGCGAGCTGCTCGACGTTGCGCGCGTGCTCGGTGACGTCGAACGCGAGCATGATGATCTCGCGGACCTGACCCGCGTGGTCGCGGACCGGAGCGAAGATGTGCTCGTAGTGGCGGGGGCCGCGCGAGGGGTCGTGGTGGACCTGGATGTCGGTGTGAATCTCGCCGGTGTCGAAGGTGGCCTGAGCCATGCACTCGGGACAGGGGGCCGTGGGGTTGGCGTGGACGACGTGGCACTTCTGCCCGACGACGCTGTGGCCGCCGCCGAACCAGGCGTTGAGGCTCCTGTTGCTCCACAGGATCGTCAGGTCGCGGCCAACCAGGGCGACGCCTGCCCCCATGGCCGACACGATGTCGTCGAGTTCCTGCTTCTCGCGGACCGTCTCGTCCACCAGCCGCGTGTTCTCGATGGCCTGGGCCATCAGGTCGGAGAGGGTTTCGATGGCCATCACGTCAATCTGGTCGAACGCGCCGATCTCGGTGCACTCGACGTTGATGACGCCGGCGGCTTGGCCCGCGAGCTTGATGGGGACGGCGAGTTCGGCCTTCGACGCCCTCTCGCCCTCGAAGGCGACGACGTAGTGGGGGTCGTGCGCCACGTCGTTGGCCACGACGGTCGCGCAGGCGTCGGCGGCGTAGCCGACGATGCCGACGCCGAGGGGCTGGCGGTAGCCGATGGCGGAGGCGGCGTGGTAGGCCCCGGCCTGGGCGCTGAGGACCACCTCGCGGGCCGCGCGGTCCACCATGAAGAGCGAGACGTCGTAGTAGTCGAACTGCTGTTGGATGAGCGTGGCGGTGCGGCTGAGCAGGGTGGGCAGGTCGAAGGTGGCGAGGGCGTGGCGTGCGACCTGGTTGATGATGGCGAGGTGGTTGGCGCGCTTGCGCTCGGCGGCGAAGAGCTTGGCGTGGTCGAGCGCGATGGCCACCTGCTCGGCCACGGCGTGGAGCAGCTCCGCCTCGGTGCCGCTGAAGGGGCGCGGCTCGCGGCGGGCGAAGGCCAGCGCGCCCAGCACGCGGTTGGCCGAGACGAGGGGGAGGGCGATGCACGAGACCACGCCCTCCTCCGCGAGGGGGTGGTCGGCGGGAAAGCGGGGGTCGGCCCGCAGGTCGGCCACGGCGATGGTCTGCCGCGCGCGCGTGACCTCGCCCAGGATGTGGCCGTCGAGAGGGATGAGGCTGCCGGTGGGCCGCGTGGTGCCGGGGGTGGCCACCGGCACGAGGAGGCGCAGGCGCTCCCCCGTGCCATCGAGGAGGCCAAGGACCAGGCGGTCGAAGGCGACCAGCCGGCGCGTCTCGCGGGCCACCACGTCGAGGATCTCGCCCAGCTCGAGCGTGGCGTTGATGATCTTCGAGATCTCGTAGATCCCGCTCAGCCACTCGCGTGTGATAGCCATCGCGTGTCCATCCAGAAGACGGGGACATTCTGCTCTCCGCCCCCAAGGGGGGCGCCGAAGGCCGCTTCGCGGGAAAGCAGAATGTCCCCTTTTCGTCGTCAGGCGCAGGCGAGCCGGTACAGTTGCTGGTACTCCCGCGCACTCGCGTCCCACGACCAGTCCTGGGCCATGCCAATCTGCATGAGGCGGCGCCACGCGCGCGGGTTGCTGTAGACGCGCAGGGCGCGCCGGATGCAGTGGAGCAGGGCCGCCGCCGAGTAGCTCTCGAAGCTGAACCCGTTGGCCGTGCCCTTGGCCAGGCCCGTCGGCGTGCAGTTGGCGATCGTGTCGGCCAGCCCGCCGGTCCTGCGAACGACCGGCACCGTGCCGTACTTCAGGCTGTAGAGCTGGTTGAGGCCGCACGGCTCGTAGCGCGAGGGCATGAGGAACATGTCGCAGCCCGCCTCGATCTGGTGGGCGAGGGTGTTGTTGAACGCCAGTTGAATGCTGAAGCGGTCGGGGCACTCCCTGCCCGCGGCGGCCAGGAGGTCCTGAAGCTCGCGGGTGCCGGTGCCGAGCAGCACGAACTGGAGGTCGAGGCGCGCCAGGTCGGGCAGGATGGCGGCGACGAGGTCGAGGCCCTTCTGGACGTCGAGGCGCGAGATGAGGCCCAGGAGCGGCACGTCGCGGGCCGGCAGGCCGCACTTCTCCTGGAGCGCCCGCTTGCAGGCGGCCTTGCCCGCCAGTGGTGTCGCATCTTCAATTCGCACGTGGCCGCTATGTGCCAATTTAAGATGCGACACCGGGCCGTAGTTCGCGGGCAGCAGCGGGTCGGTCGCCGGGTTCCACACAGCGTAGTCAATCCCGTTGAGGATGCCGTGGAGGTGCTGGGCGCGGCTGGCGAGCACGCCTTCGAGGCCGCAGCCGAGTTCCTGTGTCTGGATCTCGAGCGCGTAGCGCTTCGACACGGTGTTGAGGCGGTCGGCGTGGACGATGCCGCCCTTGAGGAGGTTGAGCTTGCCGTAGAACTCCAGCTCCCGCCAGTTGAAGTGCCCCTCGGGCAGGCCGGTGAGGGCGAACGCCTCGCGCGGGAACGTGCCCTGGTACGCCAGGTTGTGCAGCGTGAGGAGCGAGCGGGCGTGGGCGTAGAACGGGTCGGCCGCGTGCGTGGCCTTGAGGTAGACGGGCACCAGGGCCGTCTGCCAGTCGTTGCAGTGATAGACATCGGGCGGCCAGTTGAGCGCCTTGGTGGCTGCCAGCACGGCCTTGGCGAAGAAGATAAACCTCTCGGCGTTGTCGGGATAGTCCCCGGCCGGCGTGCCGTAGAGCTGCTCGCGGCCGAAGAAGGGAGGGGCGTCCACCAGGTAGACGGGCACCTCGCTGTCGGGCAGCGTCGTGCGCAGGAGGGGCGCGGCGATGGTGTCGCCGCCGAGGGATACAGAGAGCTGAACGCCGGTGCCCCGCACCTGGCCGGCGAACTTCTCGCGCGTCTGGCGGTAGTAGGGGAGGATGAGCGCCACGTCCTCGCCCAATGCCCGAAGGGACTTGGGGACAGCTCCCGCCACGTCGGCCAGGCCGCCGGTCTTGGCGAAGGGGACGGCTTCCGCGGTCACGAACAGGATTCTCACAATCTGCCTCCGTGGTAATGGACAACGAGTGAGGGGTGACGAGTGGCGAGTGGCAAGTGGCAAGTGAAAGGGGAGCCGGAACTACACAGCGTGGCCACTCGCTGCGCGCCACAGTGGCGCGCCGTATTCCACTTGCCATCCGTCACTTGCCGCTCGGCACTTCGCACTCTCCACTCCTCACTTGTCACTTGTCACTTGTCACTCGTCACTTCTCACTTCCCCCCTCAGGCCTCGGTGGTGCGGAGGAACTCGGCGGCGGCCTCGGGCGGCACGGGGTTGATGTAGAAGCCCGTGCCCCACTCGAAGCCGGCCACCTTGGTCAGCCGCGGTATGATCTCGATATGCCAATGGTAGTGCTCGATAGGCCCCACGTCAAACGGGGTGGTATGGATGATGTAGTTGTAGGCGGGCATGCTCAGGGCGTTCTCGATCTTGGACAGGGTGGTCTTCAGGCAGCGGGCCAGGGCCTCGGCGTCGTGCCGCGATATGTCCTCGAAGTGCGACATGTGGCGCTTCGGCACGATCCAGGTCTCGAACGGGAACCGCGCCGCGTAGGGCTCGTAGGCCAGGAAGCTGTCGCTGTCCAGCACCACGCGGTCGCCGTCCTCCAGCTCCTGGCTCACGATGTCGCAGAAGATGCAGCGCCCGCGGTAGCCGAGGAAGGTCTTCCCGCCCCGCATCTCGTCCGCCACCGTGCGGGGCACCGTGGGCAGCACGATGATCTGCGAATGCGTGTGGTCCAGCGACGCGCCCGCCGTCTTCCCGACGTTCTTGAAGACCATGCCGTAGGTGAACCGCACGTCGCGCTTGAGGTCCGCCAGCCGGTCGCGGTAGGCCCACAGGACCTCCTGTATCTGCTCGACGCTGAGGGCGGTGAGGGAGACGGCGTGCTGCGGCGTTTCGACGATGACCTCGTGCGCGCCGATGCCGTTCATGCGGTCGTAGACGCCGACGCCGCGCTTGTCGAGGTTCCCCTCGATCTGGAGGGCTGGGAACTTGTTGGGCACGACGCGCACGCGCCAGCCGGGGCGGTTGGGCGCCGTGCCGTGGGCACGGTAGGCGATGATCTCGGGCGGCGTCTTGTCCTCGTTCCCCCCGCAGAACGGGCAGAAGGTGGGCGTTGGCTCCTTCGGCTCGACCGCGAAGTCGGTCGGCCGTTTCGCGCGTTCCGTGGCGATGATCACCCACCGCCCGATGATCGGGTCCTTGCGAAGCTCCGGCATCAAGTGCTCCTTCGAAGAAGGGTGATTGGATGGTTGGATGGTTGGATGGTTGGATGAATGGATGAATGTCAGGCATCCACCCATCCGTTCATCCACTCATCCGACCATTCACCCATCCATTCATCCACTCATCCATTCATCCATTCGGTCTACACCTGCCACATCTCCCGCTCGAAGTCGGGAGTTGGAATGTCGAATGCCAGGTTGCCCCTGGTCGGGGCGCGCTCCACCAGCGTGTCGCCGTCGAGCAGGCGCACGTGGAAGCGCGCCGTCTCGCCGGGGCGGAAGCCCAGCTCCTCGAAGGGGCAGGCCACCTCGGCCAGGTCGGCGGTCCGCATGTCGGCGTCAACCCGCCAGACCGCCTCTGGGTTCTCAAAGCGGAACGTATCCCTGATGCGGCCCAGAACCCAAGAACGCAGATCGCTGAAGAACACCGTCGCGTCGTGGCCCCCGGCAATCCAGAGCCGCCGTGCAAGCTCTGCCATCAGGTCCGACTTCAAGTCGGGGAAGAGGACGTGCTTCCCTGTATCTCGTTCGAGCCAGTCGTGCAGCACTCCCTCGTAGATGTCGGCGGCCTTGACCCGCTCGCCGCTGTTGGCCCTACGCTCCAGGTGGTCCAGGTGGGACGCGATCATGGCGAGGAGGACGGGCCGCTTCCCAAGGTCTACAAGATCGTGGATGCGCCCCATGAACTCGAATGCCTCATCGGCCTCATGCCCAAGAACCTTGCGGAGATAGGCGCGGATGCGTGCTTCGTCGAAAGGTTGGAGATAGGCTATGGAGAAGTCGCCCGCCTCGAAGCCCTCGCGGGTGCGAACGCCTCCGCCACCGCCCTGGAGTTTCTCCAGCTCGTTGGCGCGATCGAGGAAGTAGTGGGTACGACACGTAACCAGGACCTTTCCCTGAGAGTCGGCCGGCGCGGCAGACCGAATCTGGCGCATCAACTCCGTCGCCTGCGCGTCGGTGAGGTGAACTGAATGTTCGTCGAAGCCGTCGAAGATCAGCACCACGTGGCCTCGCCGAACCGCGGCTAAGACACCACCCGAAGGTAACTCGCCGAATCCTGCCTCCTTCAACAGGTGGTCAAGCATCTCCTCGAGCCTGGGAACCCGCTCTTCCCTCCACACGGGGAGGTTCCGCATGTCGAGATAGAGTGGCACGGGCAAGCTCCGCTCGCCTCGCTCCCGAAGTTCGAGCAGCATCGCGCTCCACATGCGGCTGAGAAAGGACTTGCCGACCCCGTAGTCGCCCAAGATTGCGCAGAAGCGGACATCCGGCATCCGCACCCAGTCGAGAAGGTACAGGCGCCCTTCCTCCGCCGAACTGACCTCCGACCCTTTGAGCGGCGTGACCTGTGGCGACACGTAGTGGTCTGGCTGGTAGAGCCTCTCGCGTCTATCGTGAAGGACTCGTTCGCTGACTTGCCCTGCCCTGGCCCAGGCGTCGAGGTGCGATCGGAGCCCCACTGGGGTCACCTGCTCCCACCCCAAGGTGCCCAGTCGGTTCTTGACCACGAGTAGATCCAGGTCGCGAACCTTCTCGCCCGCCATGGGCGAGCCCTTGCCCTGCTCGTCGAAGATGCCCACCACCAGATCCTTGTCCCTTCCGAAGCACTTCCCGGGGATGCTGATAAGGAAGACGCGGCCTCGGTTCTCTGAGCGGATGCGGGGCCTGTGCTCTGTGGGGACGAAATCGCGCACGATGCGGCTAGCCTCGGCTAGCACCGGGCTGGCGAGGATGTGGCCGCCCCGCAGGCCGAAACTCCGCAGGTCCGCCGTCCAACCGTCCCATGGGCTACCTGGGGTCAGGATGTGTCCCTGGCCCAGAAGCGTCCCATGCTGCTCTGCTGTCCAGTGGCGCCGCAGGAAGTGGAGGTAGCTCTCGCTCTCGACCCCCTCGACCAGCAGCGGCTTGCCGGCCAGGCTGTACGACGCGATGTCGCGGACGACCGCTTCTGCATCCTTCTCCCGGTACTTCATGAGTTCCTGGAAGAGCGCGAAGTCCACCTTGGACAGCTCGGCGTG
Source organism: Planctomycetota bacterium (assembly GCA_041320515.1). Lineage (GTDB taxonomy): Bacteria > Planctomycetota > PUPC01 > DSUN01 > DSUN01 > DSUN01. The sequence goes on from JBGLNR010000001.1 coordinate 780,310, forward strand.
GGCGGAGAGTTCGTATCGTACCTCGCGCTGTAGTTCGTTGACATCGTCGAAGCAGAGGCGGAGGCCAAAACCCTCAACAAGCTGCTTGATCAGTGGTACGTGCCCTTTGGCCGTGGATTCGCTGATCTCGAAGAGGACGTTCGTCTGCCACTTGTCGCGGTACGTGTCGAGGAAGCGCTCGAGGACATCGCTCTCCAACAGCGGAGGATCGAGGTTGATGGTGAAGAGCAACTGCTGGGGACTCGCGTTCGGGGCGAGGCGGGTCTCGGAGCGGAGGGTGCTGGCGGATTCAAAGGCTGCCAGGGTGATGAGGAAGCGAAGGAGAGCAGGGCTAACCTTGCCCTCGAAGCGCTTCTCGATCTCGCCGAATGCCTGGCCATTCATCCCGAGGGCGAGGCACTCGAAGCCGAGGACCATGGGCACGGGGGTCTGGGGGACGATCTGGACGATCGGCTCGAGCTTCGTGCAGAGGTTGCTGAGGAAAGTGCGGTCCTCGGGGGCGAGCGCCGTCCACTCGTCAGGCGCGAAGCGCTCCGCGAAGCGGGTGAGTGTGTCGGGGAAGCGAACGGCCGGCAGGCCGATGGTGACTTCCTGAGCAACGTACTCCGCGGACGGGGTGCCGGGGAACTCCCTGCGATGCTCGCGCTCGATGACCTCCGTTGCCTTGCGCGCTTCCTCGTCTTCCGCTCGCCTCGCGAGTTCCTCAGGTGTGAGGACCTCCTCGAACCAAACCCGTTTCTGCGCGGCAGGGCTGTTGTCCTGGGGATTGCACATGACGAGGCGGAGCCCCTGAGCCTCGAAGTGCTCGTTGAGGCGTTTCTTGAAGCCGCGGTAGTTGCTCTGAGCCTTCGACTCCTCGTCCTCGGGCCATACGGCGGCCAGAACGCTCTCCATCGGCACGTCGCAGCGCCGCGCGAAGAGAGTTCGAAGAACCTCCGCCTTCGGCGCATCGTGCCGCCCGAGAACGCCCTTCCCGAGCAGAGCGCCGAGCCCGTCCCGGATGCGGCCCGCATCTTCCAGCCTCACGCTCACCTGTTCCGTTCCTTCCGCCATCTCGGTCCCCCTGTCCGAACATTCTCGGCTGTCTGACTGGCTGTCGCGCTCGCTTCAGTTGTTCTCCCACAGCGCGGCGCCGAGGCGCCTGAGCGCCGCCTCAATGTGGGCCAGGGCGGCTCGGGTGACCGGGGTCTGTGGGGCGCTGCTGAGAAAGCCGCAGGCTGCCCTGAGTTCCTCGACAGCCGAGCGCTTCTTCGTCGCGTCCTTGGTCATCATCTTCAGCAGGTCGCCGGCGAAGCACTCCCCGCGCTTGAGTTCGCACCAGGCGTTCGGCCTTTCGACTGTCAGCATCGTGCCTCTCCTGACCCTTGGGTGCCACCGTGGACGACGCAGGGCTCGCACACAACGCGCGTAGCTCGCGTTGACTGCGTTACAACATAATATCACAGACGCAGGGTTTGTCAAGTGGTCTTGCGGCGGTAATTTCGCGCCCGTTGAGAGTTCTGGGGCCACGATCCGCAAACACCCGTCGCGGCGCTTGGGTGCTGCGCAGAATGGGGGGCACATCCTCAAGTGTCAGTTACGAATGTCCCGCCTCACCTTGCGGACGGCCCGCGCAGATTCGCCAGGGAACGCGTTCGGCCAGAGCGACGGCTTGCACTCTTGTTGGCGCGGCGGCAGTAGGGGCCGCCGCGATCATCGTGACCTACAATGCGGCGCATTGCAGGGACTCCGATGTCCCTCGCTACGGTTGGGCGGCGATGACGCCGCAGGAGTTTGTGTCTCGCTATCCCATCGAGGAGGCATAGTGATGGCTACTCTGTCGCTGCGCGTGCGGGATGGCCTGAAGCGCAAGGTGGCGGCACTGGCCGAGCGCGAGGGGGTGTCGCTGAACAACTACATCAACGCGACGCTGGCCGCAACGGTCGCTCAGGAGGAGACGCTGGCGTTCTTCGACGAGCGGCTGCGCGGGATGGACCTTCCCGCCGTTCACCGCCGCGTGATGGGCTTCATGGACAAGGCGCGGCCCGGCAAGGAACCGGCAGTCGAAGAGGTCGAGAGAGCCATCCGAGGGAGGTAGGCAGCGCCCCAGCCCTCTCGGTGGGAAGGGGAGGTTGGGTTGGCTTAAGTTGCAAAGTTGCGGCCTGACCCCAGGGCCGGCAAAGGAGGTCGACTCTGGCGAGTCTGGGCGAGACTGAGCCGGAATGGGGAGAATCGCCAATCCGCGTGTCGGCAAGGCGGCGAGTCTGGGCGAGACTGGGCAGGAAGGCCGAGAATCGCCAATCCTGGGCGCCGGAAATCGAGAAAGCCGCGCGAATCTGAGCCGGAAGGCCGAGGATGGCCAAATGGCAGGATGCGTGGGCCGATGTCTGGCCCGTTGGCCAGAGAAGGGTCCGCCCGCGAGAGCCGGGAAGGTTGGGGAGGTTGGGAGGGTTGCAGCATGTTGTGGTTCAACCAGCCAGCGCACACAAGAGCTTGTGGAAAGGTGGCAGGGGCTAGAACCGGGAAGGTTGGGGAGCTTGGAGCCGTTGGCAAGTGCTGTCGGCGCGTCTGCCGGGCACACGAACTGCAAAATCCCTTTGACTTCCCCCGGGCGCGGCGCTATAAGTAGAGGAATGCCGGCAGGGGACGGCGAATCGAGTGCGACGGCAACCCGACTGGAAAGGCGTCTCGATATGAGGAGCCGAAGGCTCGTCTGGTGCGTCGCGGCGGCGGTTGTCGCGGCGCTGGCCGTCGCGGCGTCCGCGTGGGGGCTGGCGGGCGCGGCACGTCCCGCCGAACAATGCCTGGTCCACGGCCAAGTGGCAGGCGCCGATGGCGCGCCCGTGGCCGGCGTGACCGTGCGGTTCTCCACGGGCTTGCCGCCACAGGTGACGGACAAGGATGGCCGCTACGAGGTGCTTGCGCCCAGCGATGGCGAGCCGTGCGTCGTGACGCCAGCCAAGGCGGGCTGCGACTTCGTGCCCGCCGAGCGGCGCGTGTGGCTCTCGGGCGACGCGGCCGAGGCGAGCTTCCAGGCACAGCCCCAGCGCAGCGCGAAGATGGACGACGCGCCCGTGCCAAACCCCCTGGCGGCGATGGCCGTCACCTACTTCGTTATCAATGACGACGCGGAGTACACGACGACCCGCACCGTGACGCTGAACAATGTGTGCGACGGGGCGCCCACCCACTACCAGGCGAGCGAGCTGCCCGGCTTCACCGGCGCCACCTGGCTCCCCTACTCCGCCGCCCCCACGTTCGACCTTTCCGCCGGCAACGACGCCAAGACCGTCTACTTCCGCGTTGGCGACGCCGGCGGCATCTCCAGCGGAGCGTCCGACTCCATCATCCTCAACGAGCCGGTCGTGGTCGTGCTGACGGTGAACGGCCCGGTGAAGACGGGCTGGGCCTGGCCCGCGGCCGAGGAGGACTGGTATGCCTTCACCGCGGCCGCCACCGCCGAGCACACGATCGAGACCTGGGCCGGCACCCTCGACGACAACGAGATGGCGCTCTATGCCGCCGACCAGACGACGCTGCTCGAGGAAGACCACGACTCGGGCGAGGGGACGTGCGCCAAGATCGTCCGCACCCTCGACCCCGGCGCCTACTTCGTCCGCGTCCGCGCCCATCTCGCCGGCGCCACGGGCACCTACACCATCCGCGTCACCACGGGCGACACGACGGTGGCCATCCTCGACCCCCACGGCGATCCGACGGCGACCACGCAGCTCGACGTGGGGAACGCCGAGGTCGTCTTCTCGACGAGCACCCCGGGCACGCTCGAGATCATCTGCCGCTTCGCCGTCAAGCCGGGCGCCGTCGCCGGCATCACGGACAAGGTTCGGGCCTGCATCGAGCCGGTCGGCGCCGCCGCCCTCCAGTGGCTCACGCCCAGCGACACGAGCGCCACCTGGGCCGACTCCCCGGCCGGCCGCCCCGCCACCGCCCACACCACGATGGGCAAGGCCACCTACGACCCCATCGCCGACCGCTACGAGGTCAAGGCAGTCTTCACCGGCCTGCCGACCGACAACAGCGGCTTCGGCCCGAAGACGCTCTGGGCGCAAGTCGTGGACGGCGCGGCCGTCGTCGCCGAGGCCGAGCAGCCCCTCGAAGTCTTCTTCCCCAAGCTCGGCGCCAACAATTCAGGCACGGGCGTCAACCAGGGACCCAACTGGTTCTACTACTGGAAGACCGGCAACGTCTGCGGCGCCACCACGGGCTGGGAATACGCGGTCAGCCCCGACTTCGGCTTCTACGTCCCCGGCGAGAACCACGTCAACCTCTGCGACGCCGCCCCCACCGTGAACACCGGCCCCGAGCACTACGAGAACGACCTCGGCGACGGCATCGAGATCGCCGGCCAGGGCATCGGCCCCCACTGCGCATCCGAAACCATCGCCCACGAAGAACTCCACAAGTGGATCTTCGAAACCTGGGCGCCTCTCATCGCCGCCGACGAGGCCGACGGCGAGACCGACGGCGACGACTACGACGACCCCGACGACGATGGCGTGCCCAACATCCACGAGGACGGCTTCCTCGCCCTAACCACCGACACGAACGACCCCGACACCTATAACATGGGCGGCACCTACGCCACCTACGGCGACCAGGAAATCCGCTGCCGCAAGACCGAACTCGACACCGGCCTCACCGTCACCGACGCCGACGACTGGGCCTACCCCGGCACCAACTCCTGTCCCCCATACCCCCTGGTCGAGGCCCAGCTCCCCGACCCCGAGGAAGGGGAGCCAGACGAGGACCTGGACCACCTGGGCAACCCCGGCGACGACACCATCGTCCACGAGGGCACAGGGGTCCCCAACACCCAGGACGCCTACGGCGGCGCCGGCAACGACAGCATCCGCCAGAACGGCCGGGGCGGCGCCGACACCCAGACCGCCTACGGCGGCAGCGGCGACGACACCATCATCCAAACCGGCGGCCGCGGCGACGACACCCAGCTCGCCAACGGCGGCAGCGGAAACGACCTCATCACCCAGCACGCCGCACGCGGCAACGACACTAGCCAGGCCAACGGCGGCACCGGCGACGACACCATCATCCAGCGCGGCCGCCGCGGCAGCGACACCGTGGCCGCCGACGGCGGCGACGGCGACGACACCATCCGCCAGGATGGCAGGCGCGGCGCCGACTCCTTGCTCGCCACAGGCGGCGGCGGCAACGACCTGATCTTCCAGGGCGCCGGCCGTGGCAACGACTCCCTCACCGCCTCCGGCGGCGACGGCGACGACCAGATCACCCAGATCGGCAACAGCGGCAACGACTCGCTCACCTACGACCTCAGCCCCGGCAACGACCAGGCCTCCCTCATCGGCGGCAGCGGCCGTGACACCCTCACCATCCACTCCAACAGCCAGAGCTTCACCCTCCTCGACACCCGCGGCAACATCCTCTACCAGCAGGGCACAGGCGGCTCCACCATCGTCGTCCTGGGGATCGAGGACCTCACCGTCATCGGCGACGACGGCATCACCCCCGTCTACACCGCATCCAAGCAGAACGTCCGCCTCCCCCTCGCCAACCCAACGAGAGGGACCCCGAGGGCCTACGTCGGCCCCACGCGCCTGCACGCCCTCCGCGGCGCCCACACCCATCCCACGCCGCACGCCCGAACCGACGCGGCAGACGACACCCCACCCGATGCCCAGGGCCAGACCCCCCTCCACGTCGCCGCCCGCGCCGGGGACCTCGCCACCACCACACGCCTCCTCGAACTTGGCGCCGACCCCAACGCCAAGGACAAGGACGGCACGACCCCGCTCCGCCTCACCATCGAAGCCGGCCACACCCAGATAGCCGACCTTCTGCGGCAGCGCGGCGCGAGACAGTGAGCTGCTTCCGCGTCCACCCCCTTGCAAGTCCCCCTGCCGATCCCGTATAATCCCAGGGAAGGCACAAGGGCCCTTAGCTCAGTTGGTCAGAGCAGGGGACTCATAATCCCCCGGCCGTCCGTTCGAATCGGACAGGGCCCACCAGAATCATACCCGCGCGGATCACCTATTCTCGCCACCATACGCAATCCAGTTCCCGATTCGTCAACTTCGGCTTCTGCCCCATCATCAGCCTGTGGCAAGCCGTAGCAAACCACGTCTTGACCCGAATCTACTGTACCCCGCACTGTACTGGTCGGGGCCTCCAACGCGGGAACCATCCCCAGCGCCGTCGCTTTGTCCTGCAAGGCCACGTGGGAGTAGACGCCCAACGTCAGCTTCGGGTCGCTGTGGCGCGCGAGTTCCTGGCACAGCTTCACGTTGATACCGCTGCGCACGAGGCGGGATACGAAGGTGTGTCTCAGGCTATGGAAGTCCGCCACGCCCGCCGGCACTTCGACCTCGACCCCTGCCGCCTTCAGGTCCGCATGGGCCGCCTCAAGGTCCGCTTTCAGCAGGTCCGCCGTCCGCGCCAGCTTCCCGAACACGGGGACGCCAGCCGCCTTGCCCACGAGCCACGGCCCCAGCACGTCGGCCAGGCCACGAGGCAGGGGTTGAACGTCGCGCCGCCGCCGCTTGGAGTAGCCGGCCTCGACTGTCACCGTGGGCGGGTCGGCGGCCAGGGCGAAGCTCTCGGGCGTCAAGCTGGCAAGCTCCCCCGCCCTCAGGCCCGTGCCCACGGCCACGGCATACAGCATCGCCCGGTCGGGGCCGTCCATGCCCAGCGCGGGGCCGCTCTCATAGGTCACGCGAAGCAGGGCCGATAGCTCTGTGTCGCTCAGGGCCCGCCGCACGAGGCGCCGATCTTCCTCGACGTTGTAGCCCTTCAGGGCCACGAGGGAATGACTGCGCGTCCGCCCCTCCCGCCAGAGCCACGCGGCGAAGTGCTTGATCGACGTCAGGTGCGCGTTCGCCGTCCGATGGGACACCTTGCCCTCTGCGATCATCGTTCCCACGGCGCGTTGCACGGGCGACGGCGCCAGGTCGCTCAGGCGGGCCGCCCCCGTGGCCGCCACGAGGCGTTGCAGATGGGTCTCAGTGCGGGCGACGTGCTTGACCGTGCCCCCGCTCGCCCGCAGGGTTGCCAGGAAGTCCTTGACGTGCTGGGCCAGGGGCTTCGCTTCCTCGGCGGCCAGGCGCTCCACCACAGGATCAAACCTCCCCTTCCGCCGAAGCATCGCGTCACCCTCTAACTGGTTTGCCAACTCTTGGGCCTTCTTCAGGTCGCGGCCGGCGTAGACGGTCTTCCGCAGGCCGGGGCGTTCGGAGTACTCCACGAAGTACCCGCCCTTGCCCTTCCGCCCCCCTCGCTTGAAGATGCTCGCCACTGGTCTACTCCTTCTTTCCCTTGGGCCGCCGCACCGCCTCGATACCGAGATAGGCGGCCAGACGGTCGGCCATGTCCAGGCGAAGTCGAAGCCTGCCGTGCAGGAACCGGAACAACGATGGGTGGGCAACGCCGCTCGCCCGCGACACCGGACGAAGGCCGTGCTTCTCGATGGCCTCCCGTAGGGCCTCTCGCAGCACGTCGCTCAGTGGTGTCGGCTTGTCGTCACTCGTCGGCATCGCCAACCCTCAGCCCCGTCCCCGGATAGACTTATACCACACCTTGCACGGCTTGTCAAGCCCCGTCCTCAGATTTCGCTTCCCACTCGCCGCAGCCATCCTCGTCGGGCACCATCTGCGGCCACGTGGTTTCCCCCACATCCTGCCCGCTGAGCAGAACGCCGGGGGCATGGCGTTGGCACACCTCCCAGTCGTTCCAACCGTCACCCGCTCGACCGTTTGGACTCCACAGGATCAGGTGTCGGCACGTTCTGCAATGCTGTTTCTTCCGTGGTTTCGTCGTCACGTAAAGGCAGGACTCCGAACCAGGAGAGCGACCCGTTTGGAGTCCTGCCTTCAGGCAGTCCTCGCCCCAATGGGCCGAATGGCTGGAAGCCATTCAGGATATGGCGTCCCGACGCGGAGCATCGGGACGATGGGCCAGCCGTGGCACCCCGTTAGCCTCCCGAAGGCATTGGAACCTTCGGGAGGGGAGGCGCGCTGTTCGGGTCGGGGTCAACTCGGGGGCAGGAGCTTGCGGGTCGCCTTGTCCCACCGGACCTGTCGTTTTTCGAGGCGGTGGGTGTCGTGGCAGTCGGTGCAGACTTTCTTGGCCTTCGGCGTGGCGACGAGGTTGAGGGTGTGCATGTCCTGGGCGGCGAGGGTCTTGGGCTCGTGGCACTTGAGGCAGGCGGGGGCGATCCTGTCGCGCGGGTAGATGAGGTCGGGGGCGAGTTCGTGGGATTCGCTGCCGCAGTGGTCGTCGGAGGGGCCGTGGCATTTTTCGCAGCCGACGCCGTGGCGGGCGTGGTGGACGGCGAATTTCTCCTCGGCGTAGTTGATGTGGCAGACGTGGCAGCGGTCGTTGTTGGCAGGCGCGACTCTGGGGCCGAGGAGGGTGCAGGCGCCGGCGGCAACAAGAAGCAACGCTATCGCTGTCTGGGCTATGCGCCTCACCTGGCTCGCCCTCTCTCCGATCGTCCTCGTCCTCGTCCGTCGTCCTCATTCTCGATTCGGATCGATGGAATCGAATGAATCGAGGGGATCGAGGACGAGGACGAGGGACGAGGACGAGTCAAGGGGTCACACGTATTCCCATTCCCTCAGCCACTCGTAGCCTGGGGGCAGGTTGGCCCAGGCGTCTTGCATGGCGTCGTGAAGGAGCCTGCGTTCGGCCTGGGTGAGGGCCTTGCCCTCCTTGCGTTCCTTGACGGCGAGGGCCACGTTGTCCACCTGGTGGGTGGTGATGAGGCCGGGGATGGGGGCGGTGAGGGCGGTGTTCTCGAGGAGCTTGCGAATGGCGAGGCGGCCGATCTTGTCGTCTTCCTCGGCGTCGGGGCCGTTGGGCACGCCACGGCCCTTGAACAGGGAGCCGCTGGCGTAGGGCTTGATGCCGAAGTAGCCGACCTGGCATTCCCTCAGGGTGTCGAAGAGGCTGTCGGTCGGGGCCTTCTTGGTCTCGGGCGTGCAGGGGGTGACCACGATGTCCACGATCTGGGGATAGGCCTTGATCAGCTTCTGGATGTGCGTGCGGTCGTGGGAGGAGAAGCCTGTGAAGCGGGCCTTGCCCTGCTTCTTGGCGGTTTCGAGGGCCTTCATCATCTGCTCGACCTCGCCGTCGGTGTGCTGGCTCGAGCGCTCGTGCATGGTGATGCGCCAAAGCTCCACGTGGTCGAGGCCGCAGTCCTTCATCCCCTTGTCGAGGGTCTCCATGAGCTTGTCGCAGGTGCGGAAGCCGCCGTTGCGCAGCTCGTGCTCGTACCAGGACCAGGCGAGGTACATCTTGTCGCGTCGGCCCTTGAGGGCCTGGCTGTAGGCGAGCACCTCCTCGACGGTGCAGGCGTCGATCCAGTTCATGCCGACTTCGATCATGCGGCTGACCACGTCGTGGCGGTTCTTCTGGAAGCTGGGCTCCTTGATGTCCACGCCCCAGATGCCCTTGGTGCTGATGCCTGCGGGGAGGACCTTGGCGATCTGCTTGCAGTGGCCACCAAGGGCGACGGCGGAGACCAGGAGGCCGGTCTTGCCGCAGGCGCGGTACTCCATGTTCTCGTTGTAGTTGACGATCTTCGACTTGTCCACCTCCGGCGGCTTGGCGTCGGCAGCCGCGGCCACGGCGGGCACTGCGGCGGCGACGGCGGCGGTGGCGACCGCGGTGTCGCGCACGAACTCCCGGCGGGTCAGCTTGCTCCTCGGCATCGCGACCTCCTTCTTCCCCTCAAAGGGCGACCGACTCCCCCTTACGCGAAGCCATTGTAGGCCGGGGGCACTGCCGCGTCAAGGGGTTTCGGGCAAATAGGCATTGAACCGGTCGTGGTGGGGCTATATACTCATGGCTCCCGTTGTCCCCTCAGGAGCGCGCCGCGGTGTGGATTCTGATTTTGCTGTTCGGGCTGAGCTGTGCGGTGATCGGCTGGACGTGCTTCGGGTACTACATCTACCTGCGGTGCCAGTCGCTCCTGCGGCCGCGGCCAGTCGGGCCGGTGGACTGCGCGGACCTGCCGCTCGTGTCGGTGGTCGTGCCCTGCTACAACGAGAAGGCCGAGATCGTCGCGAAGTACATCAACCTTCGGGAGCAGGACTATCCGAAGGAGCGGCTGGAGATCGTGTTCGCCGACGGCGGCTCGACAGATGGGACGCCCGAGCTGATCGCCGCGCAGGCCAAGGATGACCCGACGGTCCGGGTGGTCGCGTGCCCGGAGAAGGGGAAGATCAGCCAGCTCAACCACGTGCTGCCCCAGCTTCGCGGGAGCATCGTGGTGAACACTGACGTTGACGGGCAGATGGAGAGGGACACGATTTCGGCCCTGGTGCGGGAGTTCTATCGGGACGAGAGCGTGGGGGTGGTGGGGGCCTACACGTATCCCGCGAAGCCGCTGGAGGTGGACCGCTGCTACTGGGCGGGGCAGAACCGCGGGCGGCTGCTGGAGAGCGACGTGCATGCGTCCAGCATCGTCATCGCCGTGTGCTATGCCTTCCGCCGCGAGCTGATCCCTGCGTTCCCGCCCGACGTGGTGGCGGACGACATCTACGTGGCGTTCGAGGCGAACACGCGGGGCCTCCGCACGGTGTACTCGCGCGACGCGGTGGTGGCCGAGGTGCGCGGGCCGGCCACGACCGAGCAGTTCTTCGCGCACAAGTTCCGCAAGTCGAATGCCTTCCTGCGCGAGGCCCTTCGCTTCCTCTACCGCGTGCCCGAGATGCCGAAGGGCTGGAAGATGATCTACAGCACGAAGGTGGCCCAGCTCCTGCTCCTGCCCTGGGCAGGCGTGTGGGCGCTCCTGCTCGGGGCGTCGCTCCTCACGCTGGGGCGCTACGACGTGGTGCTCGTGGGCGTGGCGTTCCTCCTCCTGCTCCTCATCCTCACGAGCGCCACGTTCCGCCGCATCCCGCTGCCGGAGGGGGGCGGGGACTCCGATTTCCTGACGATGCTCGTCACGTACGTGTACAGCAACGTCCTGCTCCTGGTCACGGGGCTGTCGTATCCCTTCTATCGGCAGACGAGCAGCTACGCCAAGGTGGGGCGCCAAGCGAGTGACAAGGGACAAGTGGCAAGTGACAAGTGACAAGTGGGTATGCCCCCATTCATGGGGCATCTCGCCGGGCACAGGGTCCGACCCTCCCCCTACCCCCTCCCTGAGAGGGAGGGGGGTGCCTTGACCCCTCTCCCTTCCAGGGAGAGGGTAGGGAGAGGGTTGGGCCCGGGAACTGCCGGCAAGCTCACCCGAATTGGGGGCCAGGCTCGAGAGACAAGTGGCGAGGGGCGATGGGAGGCAGGCGGGGCTGGGGGGCGTGACGATGGCGACTCCGCGAGCGGCCCCCGAGCAGGCGGCGCCCGGGTGGCACGACCTGTCGGGTCTGCTGCGCTGCTCCCGATGCCTGTCCGGCCCTCTCGACGCCGCGCCCGAGGGCCTGCGCTGCCGCTCGTGCGGCGCCGAACACCGCGTGGCCGACGGCGTACTCGTCATGGCGTCCCCGGCTGCGCCCCTGCACGACACTGGGGGTGGCACACACAGGCGGGACGCCTGTGCCACTGCGCCGCGCGAGGGCGTGGTGGAGCGGGAACGCGAGGATTGGGAGCGGAACGCCGAGTTCTACCTTCGCGAGCCGCGTTCGCCGCTGTTCAGCCTGCTGCACGCGGCGAAGCGGCGCACCTACGCGCTACATCGGGAGCGCCGTCTTGTCGTGCTCGACCTGGGCGGCGGCACGGGCTACTTCTCGCGCGAGCTGGCGGCCCAGGGCCACGTGGCGGTGACGCTGGACTTCTCGGCCCGCATGCTGCGCCTGGGGCGCGAGGCATACGGGTTGCCTCTGGCGATGCAATGCGCCGTGCCGCCCCTGCCGTTCGCCGACGCGAGCCTGGACGCGGTGGTGGTCAACGGCGTGCTGCACCACTGCAAGGCGCAGGACGCTTTGGCGGCCACGGTGGGCGAGATTCATCGGGCGCTCAAGCCCGGCGGCCTGCTGCTGGCCTACGACCGCAACGGGGCGTTCCTCGGGCGGCACCTGCACCACTTCGTGCTGCGGGTGAAGCGGGCGCTGGAGCGGCGCCGGCGCTTCGGCGCCTCGTCGTCGGGCGCCGAACCCGATTTCAACGACGCCGACCTGCGGACGCTCACCGACGCCGGCTTCGCCATCGAGCGGCGGCGCTACGTCTCCACGCTCTGGACCTTCAGCGCCATCGTGGCGACGAACTGCGTGGAGTATGCCGGCCTGCCCCGCCTTGCCCAGGCGTTGCGCTACCTCGCCTGGCCGCTGGCCCTGGCGAGCGAATGGTCGGCGCCGTTCAAAGCCGTCACCGTCGAGCAGTGCCTGCGGCTGCGCAAGACGTAGGGAGAGCCGATGGCCCCGGCCGAAGACAAGACACGCCTCCTCCTCGTGTGGCCCGCGGTGGCTGGGGCGCAGTTGCACGGCTTCCTGCCCCTGGGCCTCGGCTACCTGGCGGCGAACCTGCCCGCCGAGTGCGAGGCGCGGTTGTGGGACGGCGTGCTGAGCCGCCGCCCCAACACCGAGGTGGCGGCCGAGGCCGAGCGGTTCCAGCCCCACGCGGTTGGCCTTTCGGTGTGGCACTACAACCTGCCCGGCGCGCGCGAGGCGGTCGCGGCGGTCCGGCGGCGCTTCCCCTCGCTCCCCCTCATCGCGGGCGGGCCGACCGTGTCGGGCCTGGGCGCACGGCTGTTCGAGACGCTCGACGTGGACTACGGCTCCGTGGGGGAGGGGGAGTGGTCGCTGCCGCAGTTCCTGACCCTTCTGCGGCGCGGCGGGCTCACCGAGGCGGCGAAGCGCGAGGTGCCGGGCCTCGTCTGGCGCGACGCCGCGGGCGCCCCCGTGGCGAACCCGCCGCGCTGGGAGGCGCTCGACGGTCTGAAGCCGTGCGACTACGCGTTCATCCGCCTGGACGCCTACCTGGCCGCCGGCTACCGCTACGGCCTGCACCGCAAGGCCCGCCGCACCGCCCCCATTCACACCACGCGCGGCTGCCCGTTCCCCTGCGAATACTGCTCGGCCCGGCTCATCAGCGGCACCCGCGTCCGCACGCGGCCCATCGAGTCGGTCGCCGCCGAAATCCGCCAACTTCACGAGCGGTTCGGCATTGACGGCTTCAACCTGATTGACGACAACTTCACGTTCCACCAGGACTACGCGAAGGGCCTCTGCCGCGCCATCATTGGCCTGGGCCTGAAGGGCGTGTCGTTTTGCGCGCCCAACGGCATCAAGGTCGAGTGCCTGGACGGCGAATTGCTCGGCCTGATGAAGGAGGCGGGCTGGCAGGCCCTGTTCATCGCGCCCGAGAGCGGCAGCGAGCGCACCCTCGAGCGGATGCGCAAGAAGGTGCACCTGCCCACGGTGCGCCAGAAGCTGGGCCTCATCCGCGAGGCCGGCCTCAAGGTCTTCGGCTTCTTCATCCTCGGCTATCCGGGCGAGACGGCCGACGATTTCCGGCAGACCATCGCCTTCGCGTGCCGCAACGCCTTCGACTGGGCGACGTTCACCTGCTTCCAGCCCCTGCCCGGCACGCCCGTGTGCGAGCGGCTGGTGGCGGAGGGCGAGATCGCCGCGGCGCCCGAGGGCGTGGACTACTACCAAGTGACATACGCGCCGCGGGGCTTCACCGTGCGCCAGATGCGGCGGTGGCGGCTCCGGGCGCTCCTGCGGTTCTACACCAGTTCGCCGGCGCGGCTCGCCCGCGCGCTGGCGAGCTATTCCCCGTGGCGTGTGCTGCGGTTCCTCCTGAAGCTGCGGTGAGTCCCGATGGAGCATGTCGCTGCAATCGGCCAGGGCGTCCTCGGGCTTCTGGTTCTCACGGTCCCGGGCATGATCCTTCTCCTGGGCCTCTCGCGGCGGCGGCTGCCCGAGTGGCCGTTCGCGCTCGTGCTGGCCGCGTCGTTCGTGCTTTCGTGTCTCGTGGTCGCCGCGTGGCAGGCGGCGTCGTTGGCGGTTCTCGGCCCGGCCGCGTCGCGGTTCGCGGCTTGGGCCTTCGCCGCCGTGCTGTGCCTGTGGCTGGCGCGAACCGGGGGACGGGCCGTCGCTGCCGCGGTTCGCCAGTTGGGCGCGTGGGAGAGGCGCTCGCTGGCGGCTCTCGGGGCCATCCTGGCGTTCTGGCTGCTGGCCATGCCGCTGTCTCCGTACCCGGGCCAGATCACGATGGAGCTTGGCGATCCGCCCATCTACTATCGCGCGGCAAGCTCGCTGGCGGCTGGGAGGGGCTGGGAGGCGGGCTACTTCGAGGCGAGTTGGCCCGGCGGCCGCGTCTCGTACGTGGCGAGCCACCCGGCTCCTGCGCTCCTCGCCACCCACTTCCTGCAACTGTTCGGGACCAATTGGCGCTCGCTCGAGGTGTGCAGCGCGATCGCCGGCGTCGTGCTCATCTACCTGGCCGCATCGCTCATCTGGACGGCTCGCCCATCGGTGCCGGACGGGGCTCACGTGCTGGCCTCCGTGCTGGCCGTCGGCGTCATCCCCGCCCACTTTGTGCTGTTCGGCCTCGGGGTCGTGACCGCTCCCAGCGCCCTGGCGTTCCTGTGCTGCGTGGCCTGCGGAACTGTGGTCGGAGTCGCGAGGTCCGAAAGGCGGCTCCTTGCCGGCGCGGCGCTCGTTCTGATGCTCGTGTGGCGGCCGGAGTCGAGCGTGCTTGCGGCGTTGCTCCTGGCCGTCTGGGCCATTCGCGGTCTCTGGGAGAGGAGCGGTTCTCGTCGAGCGGTTCGCGCCGCCGCGCTGGCGGTGGCGGCGGGGGGACTGGCTCTGCTCTGGTGGCAGCTCCCCCCGGTGATGGACCGCGTGACGTCGAAGTGGCAGACCCTGTGGGTCTGTCACCTGAGATTCGACGGCGCCAGCCGACGCTTCGTGCCCATGTACGAGCCGTGGGAGGAGGTGTCCCGGGCCACCGGCCGTGCGAATTTCCTGGGAGAGGGCGCGCTCGATGCGGTGCGGAACCGGGAGATCGGCCGCGAGGTGCAGGCCCACCCCCTGGCGTTTGCGCGGTACCTGCTCGGGGAACTGCCGTCGCTCGCGCACGTCTTCGTGCGGGCGATCACTGTCCCTCAGTATGGCTGGGCGTGGCTCCGTGGGTGGCCTGCGACAGTGGTGGCCGGGGCACTGCTCGCGCTGGTGTGGCTGAGCCCGGGGGGCCGGTGTATCGCGGCGGCGATTGTGGCGTACTTCCTGGCGATGGCGGCGATCCGCCACGGCGCGGACGTGAGGCACATGCTCACGGTGTCCCCGGCGGTCGTGGCCCTCGCCGCGCGCTTCGCATGGGTGAGGTGGGGCGGCGCGCTCGAGCGGCTCGGGTCGAGGCGAGGGTTCGTGGCCGCCGGCGCCGGCGCGATGCTGGTCCTGGCCGTCTTGGGGGGCAGGAGCATCGTGAGGCTCCGCACCTACTGGCCCAACCGCAGCTACCAGGGGATTCTCCGCGACATCGAGAGGCTCACCTCGCCCCAGGACCTCGTCGCGACGACTTACCCTTTCCTCGTGACGTGCATGACGGGCCGCCGGAGCGTGGGCGGCGCCTGGCTGACGGAGTGCCTGGACCTGATTATCGAGACACGCTCGCCCGACCTCATTGCGGTTGACGACAACGTGCTGCCGAACTACGGCCCGCTTCTGGCCAAGGGCGGCCATGTCCCCGGCTATGAGCCGATTGTGCATAACCGAGCGGAGCGGTATATTCTATACCGGCGCGTCGCGCGCGAGTGACGGGCGCCGCGCCACGTGGAACATGGCGGGCCATTGCCAGTGAGAGCGCTCCTCCTTTCTGCCCCCTTCGTGCCCGAGTACATGCGGAATGCCCGCTGCGACTTCGTGTCGCTCTCGGCCACGCAATGGTATCCCATTCTCCTCGGCTACTGCGGCGCGTGGCTCGAGGCCCAAGGCCACGCGGTCAAGCTGGTGGATGCTCCCGCCCACTACCTGGACCACGAGGCCACGCGGCGGATCGTCCGCGAGTTCCGCCCCGATCTGCTCGTGCTATACACCGGCCGCCTGAGCGAGCAGAACGACCTGGATTTCGCCGAGCCGCTCGTCGAGGAGCTGGGCTGCGACGCCGTGATCGTCGGCCCCTTCGCCTCGATTGGCCCCGAGGCCACGCTCTCGAAGGCCCGCGTCATCACCAAACTCGTCGTCGGCCAGTTCGAGCACCCCGTGGCCGAACTGGCCGCGGGGCGCCCCCACGCCGAAGTGCGCAATCTGGTGTATAGGACAAGTGCCTCGCCCTCCCAACCCCTCTCCCTTCCAGGGAGAGGGCAGGGTGAGGGTTGGGGTCTGGGACTGCACGGGCCCCAACCCTCCCCCCACCCCCTCCCTGAGAGGGAGGGGGGTGATGCTATCGTCCGCAACCCAGTCCGCCCCTATCTCACGACTGAGGAGCTGGACGCCATTCCCTTCGTCTCGCGCTTCCTGGCGAGCCAGGTGGACCTCCGGCGCTACAAGACGCCCTCCGAGCTGTTCCCCTACATGGACCTCCTGACCGGCCGCGGCTGCTGCTACGGCCACTGCACGTATTGCCTCTGGGTCCACACCTACGTCTGCGGCACGAACTACAGCGTCCGCTCGATTGGCAACGTGATCGAGGAGTTCCGCTTCATCGACCGCGAGCTGCCGCACGTGCGCTCGGTGATGATTCAGGACGACACGTTTCCCGAGGCCCGCGCCCGCGAGTTCAGCGAGGCGAAGCTCGCGGCGGGCCTTCGCCTCCCCTGGTCGTGCTACGCCCGCGGCAACATGGGCCTCGACGTGCTCAAGCTGATGAAGCGGGCCGGCTGCCGCAACCTGCACGTCGGCTACGAATCGGGCGACCCCGAGGTGCTCCAGCGCATCAAGAAAGGCGTCACGGTCGAGCGCATGACGGAGTTCACCGACGACGCCAAGCGGGCCGGCCTGCGCATCCACGGCGACTTCGCCGTCGGCTTCCCGGGCGAGACGCCTGAGTCGTTCGAGAAGACCATCGCCTGGGCGAAACGGCTCGACCCCTACACCGCTCAGTTCCAGCTCATGATCCCCTTTCCCGGCACGCCCTATCATGACATGATGAAGGAGCAGGGGTGGCTGAACGCGCGGGGCGAGCCCGACATGCCGCAGTTCCCGAACGAGCGGATTCGCGCGATGGCGAAGCGGGCCTACCGCCGCTTCTACCTCACGCCCCGCTACCTGTGGAAGTGCCTCTGCCACCCCTACGACCGCGTGCTACTGCGGCTGAAGACCATGGTGCGGGCCATTCCCGCCATGTTCTGGCGACGTTGGTGAGGAGTGTGTGGTGACGGATTTGCGCGGCTGGGCACACTAGAAACCAAACCCAGCGGTCGGCGGACTCTACGTCCAGGGCCGCCACGTGGACCCCTGGGGCTACACGTGGGAGAACATCGCCGAAGGCATGGACGCCTATCCCGCCGTCCACAACGTCCCGACGCGGGCGGACGTTCACACGCTCAAGGCGCCCGAGGTCCACGACGGCATGCCCCACGGCTTCATGTACATGCGCCTCTTCTACCTGCGCGGCTTCGAGGAGCTGATGGTGGACTTCGCCGAGGAGCCGCCCGAACTCCAAATGCTCATTGACATCGTGCTCGACTACAACGTGAAGGAACTCGAGTACAAGATCGAGCAAATGAAGCCTGGCGAGAAGATGGTGTACTTCGGCGACGACCTCGGGATGCAGCACGCGTTGCCGATGGGGCCGTACAAGTGGCGGAAGTACCTCAAGCCCTGCTTCATGAAGCTCTACCGCCGCTGCAAAGAGGTCGGCTGGTGGGTCTACATGCACACCGACGGCCATTGCTGGGAGATCATCCCCGACCTCAAGGAATGCGGCGTAGACGTCATCAACCCCCAGTTCCGCGCGAACGGCCTCGACAACCTGGTCCTCACCTGCAAGGGGAGCATCTGCGTGAGCCTGGACCTCGACCGGCAGATGATGCCCTTCGTCGGCCCTGCGGAGCTTGACGCCCACATCCGCGAGTGCGTCTCGCGGCTCGGCGCGCCGGAGGGCGGGCTGTGGATCAGTGCCGAGGTCGGCCCCGACGTCCCCCTCGAGAACGTCGAGGCCATCTGCGCCGCCCTCGAGGAGTACCGCGCCTACTTCCGCTGAGAGGAACCCCGCGCCGTCACCCCCGACACCTGCCACCCGACACCCAACACCGACTTCGTCCGCGCCCCCCCTACAGCTTGTGGCTCACGCCGTGCCACACCACATCTTGCAGACTCGGCAGACTCGGCAGAGTCGGCAGGTTGCTCGGGCGGCGGTGCCAGGCATTAACCAATCAGCCGAGTCGGGCGCCACATGTCGTGGCTGGTCACACTACACACCACAATCAACCCCTGCAGCTCGCCCAACTCGTCCAAGTGAGCACCTCTGCGGCGGGGGTGCCTCGCCAGCTCAATGTGATCCCATGGGGTAGCTCAGAGCCGCCCCTCCTTCTTCAGGCCCGCGCGAATGTCGGCATATGGCCGGAAGCTGCCCCCTGCGCGCACCGCCTCGTCGAGTGCCAGGGCGTCCTCCAGCTCCTCCACGTGGCGGAGCAGGCGGCGGTAGGCCCGCACGTCCAGCATCACCGCCGTGGGCCGCCCGTCCCCGGCGACCACGTACCGCTCTTTCAGATCGATCATCGCTCACGCCTCCTGCGGCAACTCGCCAAGCTCCGCCACGTTAGCTACGCGTCGTCAAGCCCCTTGTCGCTCCACATCCCTATCATACGGCCCTGCCCTTTCCGCCACAAGCCGCTTGTTCACAGCGGCCCCTGGATCAGCGCCGAGGTCGGCCCCGACGTCCCCCTCGAAGACGTCGAGGCCATCTGCGCCGCCCTCGGAAGACACCAAGCCTACTTCAGATGATCACCACCCATGCTCTGGTGCAGCCGTTGAGGGGGCCTATTCGAGCTGGCCGCTTCGGGAAGCGGCCAGCTCGAGGCACTCCCGCACCAGTTGACAACGGGACGCGCAACGAATAGAGTGGGCGTGTATGGCAGGCTAGGGTACGGGCGTTGTGGAATCGCGCTTTGGGGCCACGGGGTAGCCGGATGAAGTTCCTCATCGACACGAATGTCTTCATACCCCTTGAACCTGCCGGTGAATCGGACATCCAAGCCCGTACGACAGGGGCCGTCGAGCTTGCGCGCCTCGTCGCCATGGCCAGGGGCCAACTGTATGTGCATCCGGCGCAGCGCGAGGATATCGAGCGCGACCGCAACGAAGAGCGGCTGAGACTGAGAAGGATGCTCTTTGGCAAGTACCCGTGTCTCCCAATGCCCCCCGCCATCTCGCCCGAGTTGGAGGCCAAGGTCGGCCATGCCGAGCCGGGGTCGAATGATTGGGTGGACCACCAGCTACTGGCGGGTCTTCACGCCGATGCCGTAGACTTCCTCGTCACGGACGACCTCCGGCTTCGCAAGAAAGCCGGCCGGCTCGGACTGGGAAGGCGTGTTGCCTCAGTTGCTGAGGCGGTCTCCATTGTCAGCGACCTCTTCGACACTGTGCCGGCTCCTCCTCCGGCAGTGCAGAGCGTCAAGGCATACTGCCTCAACCAGACGGACCCGATCTTCGATGGCCTGCGGAAGGACTACCCCGGTTTCGATAGCTGGCTTGCCAAGTGTAAGCGAGAGCACAGGCAGGCGTGGATGATCAGTGTGACAGGAACGACCGGGCTGGCCGCCGTTTCCATCGTCAAGTCAGAGGGTTCCGTCAGTTTCCTGCCAGGTGTGAAGGTCCTGAAAGTCTGCAGTTTCAAGGTCTCCGAACGATGCAACGGCTTCCGTTTCGGCGAATTGCTTCTCAAGGCGATCTTCACCTACGCGGAAGACAACGGGTACGATTGGCTCTACGTGACAGTGTTCGAGAAGTACCCGTCGCTGCTCTCGTTCCTACAGGAGTTCGGTTTCGAGGCAGTAGATCATAGGACCGAGTTGGGCGAGAGCTGCTTGGCAAAGCCAATGCGGTTCACACAGGCCGAATTCAGCGCCCTCGCGCCTCTGGCGTTCAATATCCGGTTTGGCCCGTCTGCCGCCAGGTTCGTCGGGGCCCCCACGTTCGTAGTGCCGATTCTGCCCATGTACCACTCGGTGCTCTTCCCCGAAGCAGAGAAGCAGCTTGAGCTGATGCCGGGCGTTCATCCGTGCGGGAATAGCATCAGGAAGGCTTACCTCTCCAGGGGGCCGATACGGACGATCACCCCAGGCGCGAACCTGCTCTTCTATCGCTCGGAGGACAAACAGCACGTCGTGATGACAGGCGTCGCAGAGGACACGCTCGTATCGTCCTCCCCTGAAGTCATCGCGAGGTACGTGGGCAAGCGCACTGTCTACACCTATGACGAGATCCGTCGAATGTGTCAGCGCGACGTGCTGGCCATCTTGTTCAGGCAGTCCCGCACTATTCGGACCCCGATTCGCCTGGACGAGCTTCGAGCCTGTGGTGTCCTCTCCGCCGCTCCGCAGTCCATCGTCACCGTGCCTGAGGAGGCAAAGGAATGGCTTCAGACCCGGGTGCTAGGGTAGCTCTGTTACCCATTCGCCCCAGATTCGCCCGTTCAATCATGAGTGGTCAGAAAAAGGTCGAGTTCCGCAAAGTCAGGTTCAGGAGGAATGTCTCGCACGTCGTTGTCTATGCCAGTAGCCCCGTCAAGCGGGTGCTTGGCTACTTTCATGTAGCTGAGATACATGAAGCACCGCCGGCGGTTCTGTGGGCTCGCTACGCAGATGTAGGCGGGCTGGACCGCGACGAGTTCTGGGCCTATTACGCGTCCACGGGCGAGGGCGTGGCAATTGGCATCGGAGAAGTAAGAGGCCTAGTCGAGCCGCTGCCCCTCAGCACACTCGGCTCCCGGATGCGGGCACCACAGAGCTTCGCGTATCTCGCCGATGGGGCGTTCAACAAGCTCCTTGACCGCCTGCAACGCCGCGCGGGGGCGGGCCATAGCCCATAGATCCCCGGGACCGCACCCGGAGAGTTCGGGGGGCCGGATAACTGGCAGATCCTATGCTCGCCCCCCTGGACATCACAGCGCGTGGGGTCTCACGTCGCCTTGGCAGATGGATGCCGTCGCGAACGCGCGCCGCTCAGGTAGCCGTGTCCAGCACGGTCGCGCCTTCCTTCAGCGGGAATGCGCAGTAGGTGGCCTTGCCCTCGACGAGGTAGGTGCCGCTGCGGAAGTCGCGGCGGGAGGCGACTTGGCGGAGGTCGGCGCCGCCCACCTTGACCCCCTTTGCCACGCAATCGTCGAGCTTGAGGGTGAAGTTCGCCGTGGGGAACTTGGTGGTGATGGTGACCCGGTCGTGTGGCACAGGCGCCCCCGCCTGTGCATCCACAGCCGAGGGCGGCTGTGCCACATGCCCCACAGCCGGGGCGGCTGTGCTACACGCAATGTCGGACAGTTCGCGGGCCATCCAGTAGTGGCCGATCTCGGAGTTCTTCATCCAGAGGGTCTTCGTCTTGTCGGGGTCGTAGGCATCGAGGCGGCGCTTGACGGTCTTGAGGACGCCGAAGCCGAATTCCTCGCCCTCGAAGTAGAAGCCGGGCCAGTGGCCGCAGAGGACGCAGGGGAGTTCCTTCTCGAGGACGGCGGGCAGGCGCCCGCCCTTGAGGTCCTCGGTGATGAAGCGGTCGGGGTCGCCCTTGTCGAAGCCTGTCCACGAGCCGAACCAGTCGCCGGCGCAGGCCCAGACGCTGGCGATGGCGATGCCCTTGTCCTTCTGCACGTGCCAGAGGGGGACGCTCGGGGGCTTCTTGTCGTCGAGCCACAGGAAGTAGAATGGCCGCGGGTTGTTGTTCACGCGGAGCGCGGCGTCGAGGATGGCCTTCGAGTAGGCCGCCTCCTTTTTCTTGCCGAATGCGCCGGGGCTGGTGACGCCCTCGCAGGGGATGCCGGCGTTCTTGAGAAGCTGCATCGCCGTGGCGATGTAGTCGGTGAGCGGCTCGACGGGCGGGTCGTACCACTCGACTTGCTCCCACTGGTTCGTGAGCGTCATCGTCTTGATGTCCACGACGTGCGAGTGGGTGAGCATTTCGGGCGTGAGGTCGAAGTTGGGCCAGATGATCTCTTTCGTGAGCTTCAGCCAGTCGGTGAGCAGGTGGCGCGGGTGGTCGGGGAAGCCCTGGTCAACTCGCCCCTGGCCGGCGGGGAAGGGGACGAATGAGAACTTGCCGCGAATGCCCTGCTCGCCGCACCACTCGCCCCACTTCTTCGCGAAGTCCACGGGGATGGTGCGGGAGAGCTTGGGCACGATGGGATTGCCCTCCCAGCGGGCCGGCGGCAGGTCGGGGCGGTGCTTCGGCCGCCAGGCGAGCCATTGTTGCATCCAGTAGTAGGTCAGGTTGATGACGGGGCACGAGTCGTCAATGATCAGCGACAGGGGCGTGCGAAGGAGGGGGTTGCAGACGGTGGCGTTCATCGGCGTTCTCGCTTTGCGGCAAGGGCACTCCCGGAATGCAGTATAGCCGGGAACACGGCGATTTCAAGCGGCGGAGCAGGCGCATTCTGGCCTTGCGGGACCGCTGGCCTCGGAATAGAATGGTGGGATGGGGAGCAGGGGCCGCGTCCTTTTGGGCCGAGTCACGAGGGATCACACGCCGATGAGCAGGATCAGAATCGTCGCTGTCACCGTCCTTCTGGCCGTCTTCGGTACGGCCGCTGTGCGCGGGGCCGAGGCACAGCCCGCCCCGGCCAAGAAATCGTTGCGGGCGCTGCTCGACGCGCCGCTGCTGTTCACCAAGCGCCACTCGTACACGGGCATCCACATCTACGACACGTTCTACAAGTGGCCTCCGGGCGGCGGCGGAATCTACATCTGCGACAACCCCTCGGCCCCGGCCGCAGAATGGAAGCTCCGCCCCGTCATTGACCCGACGACCCCCAAGACCCTCGGCGTCGGGGTGTACACCCACCCCGAACTGTCCTGGGACGCGAAGAAGCTGCTGTTCTGCTTCAAGGGCGAGGCGAGCGGCTCGACGAGCATCTACGAGATCGGGGTGGACGGCACGGGCCTGCGGCAGGTGACCGACCCGCGCCCCTGCCTGGCCAGTCACAAGGGCGGCGGCGCCGGCATCCACGACATCGCGCCCTGCTACCTGCCCGACGGCCGCATCCTCTTCATGACCACACGGCCCAGCGGACTCGTCCCCTGCAACAACACCGGCGTGAACCTCCTGCACGTGATGAATGCCGACGGCTCGGACATCCACCCCATCTCGGTCAACAACGTCAACGAGTTCGACCCCTGCGTGATGCCCGACGGCCGCATCCTGCACGGCCGCTGGGAGTACGTGGACAAGAACGCGCTCACCCAGCAAAGCCTCTGGACGATCTTCCCCGACGGCACGCACGAGACGGCGCTCTTCGCCAACAACATGGTTCACCCCGAGGCCACGCTCGACGCCCGGCCCGTGCCCGAGGCCCCCCACCTGATCGCCTCGACCTTCGCGCCCCACAACTCCACGCCCACCGGCACCGTGGCCATCATCAACACCCACGTGAGCAAGAACAGCCCCGACGCCATCTACAACTTCGAGACGCCGAACCACCCCACGAACGACCACGGCCCATCGTGCGAGCCCTGGCCCCTCTCGAAGGACGTGCTCCTCTACAGCGGCCGGCCGCCCGGCGCCAAGCGCAACGCGCTGATGATGATTGACCGCCAGGGCAACCGCGAGGCCGTTTTCTCCGACGCCGAGTTCTCCTGCCACGCGCCCATGCTCGTCAAGCCGCGCCCCGTGCCCCCCATCCTCGCCGCGAGCACCGCTCGCGAGAAGACGACCGGCCGCTTCCTCGTCCTCGACGTCTACCAGGGCCTCCTCGAGCACGGCGTCCAGCGCGGCGAGGTCAAGCAGCTCCGCGTCATCGAGGAAACCTCCCGCGTCAGCCCCACGCCCGGCGGCGCGATGAACCAGACCT
The DNA here is from genome assembly GCA_041320515.1 of Planctomycetota bacterium. Lineage (GTDB taxonomy): Bacteria > Planctomycetota > PUPC01 > DSUN01 > DSUN01 > DSUN01. Next base: position 804,166 of record JBGLNR010000001.1, read on the forward strand.
TTCTGATGAGCGGCGTGCTGGCCTGGAGCGCCAAGAACTACCTCGGCGTCGTCCCCGTCGAACCCGACGGGACAGCCTATTTCGAGGCGCCCTCGGGCCGCGCGCTCTACCTCCAGGCCCTCGACGCCGACGGGCGCCTCGTCCAGTCCATGCGCACCTTCGTTCAGGCCGCACCCGGCGCCACCAGAACCTGCATCGGCTGCCACGAGCACAAGTACTCCACCCCAGTCAACAGCAACCGGATCCAGGCGCTCCAGCGCGAGGCGAGCAGGCCCGCCCCCGAGTCCTGGGGCAGCGGCTTCATTGACTATCCGAGCATGGTCCAGCCCATCCTCAACAAGCACTGCGTGAGCTGCCACGGCGGCGAGAAGGGCTTCGCAGGCCGCCTCGACCTCACGGGCGGCTGGACCGAGCACTTCACCAACAGCTACGAAAACCTCATCAGCCGCCGCGAGACGCAGGTGGTGGCCCACCTGATCGCGGGCATTGACTGCATGAACGGGACGGCGCTCTACTCCGTGCCGATTCGCCCGCCGCGCTTCCACGGCTCGGGCGCCGCGCCCCTCGCCACGGAACTCGTCGGCCGCCACAAGGAGCAGGGGCGCATCCCCGAACTCTCGCGCGCCGAACGCGACCTGATCATGGCCTGGATTGACACCAACGGCCTGTTCCACGGCACGTGGGACTACACGCAGCACGGCTGCTCCTCCAAGGCGTGGCCGGGCATCCAGAAGTCCCTTCAGGCCGAGATGAGCGCGGCAAGCTGCAACAAGTGCCACACCTACTTCGATGGCGACTGGTTCAACCTCGAGCGCCCCGAGTTCAGCCGCATCCTCCGCGCCCCCCTCGCCGCGGGGAAGGACGGCTACGGAACGGCGATGTGCCGCGACCGCAAGATCGACCCGACGCGGAAGCGAGTCTTCGTCCTGCGCACGGGCTATGCCCACGGCGTGACGCCGGTTGACAGCTTCAAGGCCCCGCCGCCCGCACCGGTGCCGGAGGACGACGGCAAGCCGGTCGTCTCCTTCGCCTCGACCGCCGACCCGCACTACCAGGCGATGCTGGCCCTCATCCAGAACGGCCGCCGCGCCGCCCTCGCCGCCCCGCGGGCCGACATGCCAGGGGCGAAGCTCCTCCCCGGCGCTCACCGCCAGTTCATCCCGACCCCCATCCCCGACCCCCTGCCGACTCTGAACGCCACAGTGGACGCCGATTGCATCGTCCGCCTCTCCTGGGAGCGCTCGGCCCGCACCATCGGCCTTTCGGCCGAACTCCACCGCGGCAAGACGCCCGACTTCACCGCAGGCAAGGACACGTTGCTCGTCGAAACCGCCCTCTTCCAGCACGACGACCCCGGCGCGGAGCCAGGCCCCCAGCACTACGCCCTCTTCCTCTGCTCGTCCGAGCGCCAGAGCAAGCCCATCCGCGCCACCGCCACCGTCCCCGCCCCGCCCCCGCCGCCCGCCCCCGTCGGCCTCAAGGCCACGCCGGCCCCGGGCCGAGTTGACCTCGCCTGGCAGGAGGCGCCCGGCGCGCGCGCCCGCTACAACGTCTATCGCGCGAAGGCAGGTGCTGGGACTGTGGGCGGGGGCTCTGCCCCCCGCGAGAAGGAGCAGGGGAAGACGCGGGGCACGGAGGCCCCGCCCACAGCGTCCCTGCCCCGCGAGACCGAGTTCCAGCGCTTGACGCCCGAGCCGACGCCCGAGCTGCGCTACAGCGACACCACGGCCCCCGACAGCGTGCAGCACAGCTACACTGTGAGAGCCGTGAGCGCCCGCGGCGCCGAGAGCGAGGCCTCCGCCCCCGCCACCGCCGCGCCTCTCGCCGAGGTGAAGGAGCCCGTTTTCACCGCCTCATTCGCCGAGAACGCCGAGGCCGCCCTCTTCGGCGGCGGCAAGGCGAAGGGCACGCTCCACGGCGGGGCCAAGGTGGCCAACGGTGCGCTCGACGTGGCGGCCGGCGGCCACGCGACGTTCGACCACCGCCCGGAGTTCGACCTCGGCCAGCGCCTCACCGTCGAGCTGTGGGTGAACATGGCCGCGGCCGGCCAGATGCCCATCCCCGTCAGTTGCGGCCACTGGAACCAGGCCGGCTGGTTCCTCCAGCGCATCGGCGGCGGCTGGCGCTGGCACGTGGGCGGGATTGATTGCGATGGCGGCCGGCCCGAGCCGGGCAAGTGGCTCCACGTCGTCGGCACGTATGACGGGCAGACAGCCCGTCTCTACCAGGACGGCCGCCTCATCGCCGAGAAGGCCGGCGCGGCCATCCTCGCCCGCTGGAGCGGCCCGCTCCACGTCGGCCAGTACAGCGGCGGGCCGGGCGCGCCGTTCCAGGTCACGGGCCAGATACGCGGCCTCAGGGTCTACAGCCGCGCCATGCCCCCGCACGACGTGGCCGCCGCCTTCAAGGCCGCCGCGCCCCCATCGCCGAAGCCGTGAGGGGACGACCGTCTTGAGCGATCATCCCCTGCCCTTCGGCAAGCTCAGGACACGCTGAGCCTTGTGACACCTGCTCACCTGCCAGGCGCACTACCTGGCGAGCGGGACGAATCGGATGCAGACGGGCGCCGGGATGTCGGCCTTGACGCCCGCCGGGGTGAGCGCTCCGGTCGCGGGGTTGATGCGGAAGACGACGACGGAGGCGGAGTTCTGGTTGGCGGCCAGCAGCCAGGCGCCCGAGGGCTCGATGGCGAAGTTGCGCGGGGCCTTGCCCTGGGTCGGCTCGTGGCCGGTGGGTGTCAGCTTGCCCGTCTCCGTGTCCACCGTGAAGATGGCGATGCTGTCGTGCCCGCGGTTCGAGCCGTAGAGGAACTTGCCCGACGGGTGGACGACCACCTCGGCGGTGGAGTCGGCCGGGGTGGTCTCGCGGCCCGCGGGCAGGGTGGGCACGGACTGCCTGGCCACTCGTCGTTCGAGAAGAGCATCGGGCAGTTCTCGATGCCGATGCGCACGCCCTGGTCCTCGGCGAACTTCACCAGCGGCCGCCAGGTCCTCAGGAAGCGCGGCCAGTTGGCGTCCACGCTCTTCGTCCAGTCGCGGCCGACGAAGGTGTTCACCCGCCCGACGCCGAGGAGTGCGGCGGCGCGGATGACCTTCTTGATGTGGGCGACGGCGGCCTTGGCCTCGGCAGCGTCGGGCGACAGCGGGTTCGGGTAATAGCCCAGGCCGCTGATGCTCACGCCCGCCGCGGCGAACAGGTCGTTCACGCGCGCGGCATCGGACCTGGCGAATCCCGCGGTGACATCAATGTGCGTGACGCCGGCGTAGCGGCGTTCGGCCTTGCCCTTGGGCCAGCAGCAGACCTCGATGCAGTCGTAGCCCTCGGCGGCGGCGAGCTGCACGATCTCCTCGAGCGACAGGTCGGGCACGATGGCGGAGACGAAGCCGAGCTTCACGGCGCACCTCCTATCTGGCAAAGCCCCCCTTGGTGACACGTGCAATGATAGGGGGCGGGGTGGGGGGAGTCAAATGGACAAGTCCCAGCAACCCTGTCAGGAGGTCGCCATGCAGTAGGCGGCCAGACACAGAGCCGTCCCGATGCCTGCCGCGATCAGCCCCAGCCGCCGCCGGTGCGGCAGCGAGAGCAGCAGGACCAGCCCCGTCACTGAGCCAACGAAGAGCAGTACCGCCGTCGCGTCGATCGCCAGCTTCCACCCCGTGCCCACTCCCGCCCCCTTGTGGAGGTTCATCAGCTTTGTCAAGACGCCACGTGGCGCGGCGGGCGGCCCGGGCGGCGCATCGGGCCGCGCGCTCGCAAGGCCCGCCTCCGCCCCCGGCGGCCTGCGCCCTTTCTCCTTTGGCCCGAACCATTCCTTATGGTTCAGCATGAACCCCGTCACCGAGAAGAACAGCATCATCACCGCGCCGAACGCCGTCAGGTAGATGTGCAGCGTCCGACACAAACTCACGAAGCGGCGAGAGTTCCGGCCCACGGCTACGCCTCCAGATGAGGTGTCCCAGTTGCCTCCACCACCTGCCACGGCTCCAACTCCCCGCGCAACAGTGTGCGCGTGACCTTGCGTTGACCGGCCACCAAACATACGCCGCGCGGGTGCCCCTGTCAACCCCATGGCCGCTCCCCGTGCGACGTGCCGCCCTCGGGCTGGCCTCGCCTCCACTCAGAACGTCCAGTCGGCCGAGAGCACGAGGTTGCGGCCGGGCTCGTTCTGGCCGGAGCCGTGGATGCGGTAGTCCTTGTCGAAGACGTTTTCGATGGCGGCGTTGAGCTTGAGGTTCTTGGTGGCCTGGACGCCGCCGCGGAGGGTGAGGACGCCGTAGCCTGGGGTGCCGCCGGGCGGGATGCGCTGGGGGTCGCGCTCGTCACCGGGCGACAGGCGGTCCTGCTTGTCGGCCATGCGGGTGACGGCTTCGAACCAGAGGCGGCCACTTGGGTGGCGCCAGCGGGCGCCGAGGACGGCGGTCGGCGGCGCCATCTTGGATATCGGGTGGCGTTCCCTCACCGGGGCGGAGGTGGGATAGCAGTAGCACTCGCCCCGCATGCAGGCGATGCCGCCGAAGAGGGTCCACTGGCGGCTGAGGCGGTACTCGCCCTCGAGTTCGATGCCGCGGACATAGCCGGGGCCGGTGTTTGCCTTGCGGACCTCCATCTTGCCGCCGATGACCCGCCCGGTGGGCACGCGGTCTATGATGTTCTCGATGTCGGTATAGAAGAGGGCGACCTGGCCGCTCCAGCGGCCGTAGTTGGCCTTGGCACCGACCTCGTAGCTGATGTACTTCTCAGGCGAGAGGCTCATGGAAGGGATCTCGACCTCGTTGGAGCGGGCGATGTCGAGGCGGGTGAGGTCGGAGAAGTTGGGCGCGCGGAAGCCCTGGGAGACGCCGCCGAAGAGGTTCCAGTGCTCGCCAATGTGGTAGACGAGCCGCCCGCTGCCCACCAGGGCCTTCCAGTTGCCGCTGACGGAGACCCTTGCGCCAGTGAGCGGGTCTTCCACCGCATCGGCGTCAGCTCTTGCGTGAATGCAGCGCAGGCCGACTATGGCCTCGAGGTCGCGCGTGATGGGGAACTGATCCTGGATGTAGAGGCCGAAGAGGTCATATGTCGCGTCGTCGCCGACCGGCCCCTGGATGCGGACCTGCTTCAGCGAGCCATCGGCATTGTAGTCCCGGCGGAAGGAGTCCACGAAGTCGCGATAGAACTCCCCGCCATAGGTGAAGACGCCGAGCGGAGTGTCGCTCTCGAACTGGGCGGAGAGGCCGAGGGTGCGGCACCTCCAGCCCTGGCGGGTGCTCTGGCGATTGCTCCTCACGCGCAACTCGTGCTCTTCCTGCTCGTGCCAGGAGAGGCTGAAGCGGGCGGCGTCAATGAAGGAGTCGAGGCGCTTGACCTCGTATTGGAGATAGGTGAGTTCGCGCCTCTGGTCGAGCGCGCGCACGTGGTCGTCGCCGAGGGTGGTGCCGTGCCACTGGACGCCGCGGATGGTGCTGTGGGCGCGCCAGGCGTCGTCCTGGCGGAAGCACTGGTGGGCGAAGGTCAGCTTGGAGTCGGGGTCGGGGTAGTAGTCGAACTTGAAGTCGCAACTGCGCTCGGTGTAGCCCGTCTTGTCCTGGTGGCCGGTGTCGCCGCCGGCCTCGAGGTCGTTGAAGTTCTTGAAGGACGTGCCGACGAGGAAGCCGAGCTTCTGGCCGACGTTGCCGCTGACCTCGGCCCGGCCGATGAGCGAGTCGTCGGCGCTGGCACAGCGGGTGTAGAGGCGGCCATGCCAGTTGAAGCCGCCTGGGGCGACCTCGGCGCTCCGCGTGATCGCGTTCACCGTGCCGCCGATGGCGTCGCTGCCGTAGAGGACGGAACTCGGGCCTTTGACGACCTCCAGCCGCCCGATCGTGAAGGGGTCAACGGTGTTCCAGTACTGGTTCGGCCCGCTGCGGAAGACCGAGTTGTTCAGGCGGATGCCGTCAATGAGGAGCAGCGTCTGGTAGCCCGTGAAGCCGCGGAGGAATGGAGAGCCCTGGCCACCGCTGGTCTTCTGGGGGGCGACGGACGGTGTGTCGGCGAAGACCTCGGTGATGGACTTGGCCATCTTGCGGTCCTGGACGAAGCCGCTGTCAATGCGCTGCACCATGTACGGGGCGTCGAATATCCGCAGGTCCCGCCGGGTGGCCGTGACCACGATCTCGTCGAGGGTGGTGCGTTCTTCGGACTCAGGTGGCGGCTGCTTCTCGGGCTCACCGCCCACGCCCAGGCAGGCAAACAGCACAACATGAGGTAATACCAGGATCCAGCACTGCGCAAGCTTCACGCTCGGCCCCTTTCGGAAACAGACCATCGCGTGGGACGGTCAGTGGGCGTCGGGGTTCTGCTCGACCTTCGTCTTGTCAATCGCGACTGCCGCCTGCTTGGCGAGCGCGGCGACGACACGCCCGAACTGCTCGCGCGCCTGCGCGCAGGCGGCATCGTGGGACTCGGCCTGTAGGTACGCCTCGTAGACGAGGCAGTCGCTGCTGCCGGCCACCTTGTGGGTGAGTTTGGCCTTGTACCTGTTTGTCATGGCACAGTCTCCTTCGCTGTGGTCGCTCGCCCGCCTGGGGAGCCGGGTTGGGGATTGTCGGCGAGCTGCCCGGGCGGGCAGTTGCTCGGCGACAGGTCCTGGCTGGGGGAGAACACGCGGGGGACGGAGGGCCAGCCCTCGCGCACCTTGTTGTGAACTCGCGTGATGTCGGCGAAGCATCGGCACAGGAGGCCAAGGTTGACGAGGAAGAGGGCGATCTCACCGGCGGTGGCTCGCGCCGGCGCCACGTGCCAGAGGCCGGTGGCCGACACGGCGAGCACGAGGACGACGCCCAGCCACCGCGAGAGGTCGGCAGTCGTCTCCGAGCACTGCTTCCACAGCTCGAAGCGGATGCGCTGGCGGTAGAAGCCCTCCTGGTGGGCGCACAGGCTGGGGCGGTCCCCGCGCGCAATGGCAGTGCCGACGGCGGCCACGGATTGGAGGATTCGCAGGCTGGTCCTCTGGATCAGCCCACCGAATAGCAGGGCGATGGCAAAGGGCGGCGCGGCGGCCACGAACAAGGCAGGGAGCCAGCGGGGCTCAAGGGACAACTGCCAGATGAGGACCGCTGGCAGCCCGATGAGGACCGCCCACAACTCCTTCTGGAAGATGTCCAGGATCTTCCGCGCGTTCTCGCAGTCCTTCATGGCACGCGCCACTCTCTCGCCAGGGCAGCCCCTGCCGCAGCGGTCGAACCAGATGCGCTGGAGCTCGATGAGCATGCGGTCGTCGATCATGCGATTGGTGACCTTCTCGGCGAGGGTGAGGAGGCCCAGGCCGAGGAACACGCCCAGCGCAATCCACGCTAGCGGTAGAAGCTCGCGCAGGGCGAAGACCGCGTCGCCCTTCGTGACCTGGTTGAGCACGCCCTTCGCGAGCCATCCCTGCACGGGCCCGAGCGCCGCCAGCAGGATGTTGGGTGCGATGGCCGCTGCCAGCAGCCACGGGTGGCGCAAGAGCACCCCTATGAGTTCACGCAGCAGGGCCAGGCGACCGCTGACACGTGCGCCCTCCGGCCTGTCTGTCGCGCTCGCACTGCCCATCAGTCCTACCCCACGGGTTGGCGGTTGCGGTCAAAAGGCCACGCGAAAACCCACTACGAGGGCTCGGCCGGGGTACGCGTCTTCGTGCTCAGTAAGCTGGCCGTTAGTGTAGGTGTACCGCCTCTGCCCGGCGTCGAGCACGTTCAGGGCCTCGGCGAAGAACTCGGCGTTCTTCCCTGCCTTCTGCCGCACGTTGAGGTCGAGGGTCCACTTGGCGCGCTCGACCTTGCGGACCCCGTTGTCGGCGCGCTCCACCAAGTCGCCCACATAGCGCGCGGCGACACCGAACGAGGTGCGGGTGGGGCGCAGCGTGTAGTCGAGGCCCAAGCTCGTGAGGAAGCGCGGCTGGTTGTTGATGGGGCGGGTCTCGCCGCCGGGTTCTCTCACGCGCGAGCGGAGAAACGTCTGGTTGGCCCACAGCTCCAGGCCCGCGAGGCGCTCGTGGAGCAGGGTGCAGTCGAGGCGCTGCTCCAGCTCGATGCCCTGGAGCCAGCCGTCTCCCGTGTTCTCGTAGCGGTGCACGTCCATGCCATCCATCTCGGCGCCGGTGTCCACCTCCTCGATGAGCCCCTTGATCTGCTTGCGGAAGAGGTTGAGGCCCAACAGCAGGCGGTCGGTCGCGTAGATCGTCCCCAAGTCGAAGTTGCACGACTTGGCAGGCTGGAGGGCAGGGTTGCCCAGCAGGTAGTAGCTGCCCTTGTTGTCCGCGAAGGGGACGAGTTGGTCGAACATCGGGCGGTTGACCGTGCGTGACGCCGCGGCATGGAAGGACCAGTGGTCCGTCGCGCGGTAGAGCAGGTGCAGCGTGGGGTTGACGTCCATCAGGGTCTCGCTTCGGCTCGTGCCATCGCTGGCCTTGGCATCGAGGAGCACGCGCTCGATCCGCACGCCCGGGGTCAGGCTCAGCCGCGGGGTGAAGAAGATCGTGTCCTGGACGAAGAAGGCGAAGTAGTCCTCGCGCAGGCGGAAGTCGTCGCTCGACGCGCCCTTGTCGGTGACGGTGCCGTTGGGCTTGATCTCCACCTTGTCCAGGGTGCGGGACCGGTCGCGGGGCCTGACGACGAGCCCTGTGCGCAGTTCCTGCGGAAGCCAGAGCTTGAACGGCGCAATGAGCTTGGTGCGGAACTGCCAGAAGGCGTCCTCGTTCTCCGTCTCCTCCCGCGCCGTTTTGTCGAGCACGAAGCTGCCCGCCTTGGCCTTGTAGGTCGGTTTCACGTTTCGCTTGTCCTCGCGGCCCACGTAGTAGCTGAGGTCCGACTCCAGGGTCAGATCGTTCTCGAACGTGTGCCGATGGGTGATGGTGAGCCCCTCGGTGCGGTGGCGCTTCGTCTCCACGGGGAGTTCCATCTCGTCCGCCTTGCCAAGCTGGTACCGCAGCAGCGTCCTGTGGCTCTTCTCGTCGAGGATTGAGGCAAATGGGCGGACGTGGATCTCGCCCCTCCCATAGTAGTACGCCAGGTCCAGGAAGAGGTTGTAGATGTTGCTGCCCAGGAAGTGGTCCTCGGCCTCCCGCTTGGTGAGCGCGCCGCTGGGGTTGTATGTCCACTTGTCTTTGTTATTCTCCATCGGCGAGCGCTGCCAGTCGGCGAACAGGTTGTAGCCGAAGTGCGGGTTCACCCTGTCACCTATGCCGAGGCGGAATGAGCCGATCTCCTTGCCGAATTCGCAGCGGTCCAGCCCGTTCACGCCGCCGCCGCTCCCCTCCATCTCGACACGTAGCTTCTCCGGGATGTCGCGCGGCGTCACCAGCACCCGGCCGGCGATTCCGTCGCTCTCGTACTCCGCCGTCGGGTTGCGCAGGATCGTGAGGCGTTCGACGGAGAACGGCGACAGGCGGTTGACTTGGAAGGCCCGCGAGGTTTCGACATCCGGTATCTGCGCCCCGCCGAATTCGAGGCGGGTGAACTCCTTGTCGAGGCCGCGTAGCCGGATGTCCTTGTTCATGTTCGGCGGGCCGCCCATGAACACGCCGGGCAAGCGGTCAATGACATCGCCCAGGCGGCGCGTGTTCGGGCGCTTCTGGAACTCCTCCCGGGTAGTGCCTGTGATCGGCGCGATGCTTCGGAGGCGGTCCTTCAGGTAGTCCCACAGCCGCCTCGCCGTGACTACGATCTCGTCAAGCGCGGGGCGCTCGGCGCCCTTTTCGGGCTCGCCCGCCAGCACGGGGGCGGACAGAGCGAGCGCGAGGAAGGCCAGAAAGGCGAGGTGCCCCCTCGGATGGCACATGGATGGGTTCTCCCCGCGTCAATCGGTCAGCCTGAACCGGATGGGGATTTCCAGTTCCGCTTCCACCGGCGCGCCGTCGAGGAGCGCCGGGCGGAACTGCCAGGCGCGGACCGCCTCCGCCGCCGCCTCGTCCAGCTCCCCGTGCCCCGACGAGCGCAGGATGGCCACAGCGACGCAGCCGCCGCTGGCCGACACGCGGGCGCTCACCACCACCAGGCCCTCGTGGCCCTGGCGGCGCGCGAGGCGCGGGTAGGCAGGCGGCACGTTGCCCGCGCGAGGCGTCGCGGGGGCAGAAGGTCCACGCGCGGACTCGGCCCGGCTCGTTGATGGCTCGGGCGGCTCGACCAAGGGCAGCTCCTCCGCCGGCGGGCCGGCGGGGAGTGCGTCGGACACGGCAGGCTCCTGCGAGCAGTGTGGCAAGGTCGCCGCGGGGGGCGGCTCTTCGGCGGCCCGCGCCTCGATTGCCAGGGGCGCCACGGGCGGCGGCGACGCCGCCATCCGCCAAGCCGCTGGGGCCTCGGGCACCGCGGGCGGCGCCACCTCAACCGGTGGCTCCTCGGATGGTGCGGGAAGGGACACGGTGTCCGGCTCAACGGGAGGACTCTCCTCAAGGACAAGGGGCTCGGATGGCCGGGGCTCCGGGTCCTCGACGCGGATGGGGCGCTCTCGCTCGGGCTCGCAGTACGATGCCAGCGTCACCGGCAGCTCGCACGGCGTCGCCTGGCCGGCTGGCTCAGGGACGGAGCCTGAGCCTGCGGCCAGGAAGCAACAGGCCACCCCCACGCACGCATGCACGAGCAGCGACACGCCCCATGCCATTGGCGAGGGCGAACCCGCCATCTTCCCCCCCGGCAGCACTCGGGATATGGCCAGCATGTGCGGGCCCTATACTGTGGGAATCCAGTCAGACTCCGCCTGTCGTGCCTAGCATACTCAAACGCCGTGCCGGGAATCCGGTAGGCACATGTATTACCGTAAGTGTATATTTGGCCGTATGATAGGTGTGTGACACCAGATTGGTGGTGGGCAGACGGATCGGCGGGGTGGACACGAACTATCCATGCTGGGATGTGCGGGTGGCCGCCGGCCTGCCCCCTAACCCCAGTCAGATCCCCTCTATGGTGGGTCGGCGCGCTCTGAGAAGGCGTCACTTGGCCGGGGCGGCGGGGTCCACGCCCTTGGGCCTTGGGGCCGGGGCTGGGGCCTTGGCCTTGGGGACGGGGACGGGGCCTGGGTCCTCGGGCTCGACGCCCTCCGCGGGGGCCTTGGGTGGGACCTTGGGAGCCGGGGTGACGGGGGGCCGTGGCCTCGGTCGGGGGGTGGGGGCAGGCGCGGGGGCCGGGGCAGGAGCCGGCGCGGGAGCGGGGGCAATGGGTGGCGCGACAGGGGGTGTCGTGGGGGCCTTGGGGAGGGGGCGCGGCTTGCGCGGGAGGGCCGGGCGCGGGGGCTTGGGAACAAGGGCGCCAGGGAGGTCGAGGACGCTCTGGGCGAGGGCGTTGAGGATTTTGGCGCGGAGGTTGTGTTCCTCGGCGGCCCTCTTGTCCCTCTGGTAGTCCTGAAGGGCCTTTTCGTTGTCGCGGCGGGTGTTGTCGAGTTCCTGCTGGTAGCGGCGCTGGAGGTCGGTGTTGCGCTGGCGGAGGGTCTTCAGCGCCTCGTCGTTGTACTTGCGGCGGGCCTCCTCAGCGGCAAGCCAGTCGGCGAGGAGCTTGTCGTTGGCCTTGACCGCCTGGTCGTAGCGGGTGGCGTAGTCGCGGTAGGTTTGCGCCTTGCTCCAGGGGATGGCGAAGGTGAAGAGGGAGGAGCGCGCGTTGGGGAGGAGGGACCAGGGCTGGGCGGTGCGGAGAGAGCCGTAGGTGAGGCGGTTGTGGGGGGAGCCTGGGGCGATTTCGGCGATGTAGTCGCGGCGGTCGTCGGGGACCATGCGCCAGCCGTAGTTGAGGGGGAGTGTGAGGGGGGTGGTGAGGGTTCCGACGAGGGGCGTGCGGTCGAGGCCGGCGTAGGTGGCGTCGAGGATGTCGAAGATGGTGAGGGTGCCGAGGGAGAGCTGGAGGATGTAGTTGGAGGAGCCGCCTGGGTTCCTCCGGGCGGAGGTGACGAGGGGGAGGAGGGTGGGATAGGGGTCGCGCGAGGCGAGCTGTCCCCAGGTGAGGGCGCGGCCGGTGGTGATGTCGTCGCGGAAGCGCTCGTCGGTTCCGAGTCGGCAGAAGGCGGCGATGCCGGCGTGGCGGTAGAGCGGGGTGGTGGCGGCGCCGAGGAGGGGCACGCGGTCGGTGGTGAGGAACACGGCATCGAGGGCGTCGCGGGGCAGCCCGATGGGGATGTAGAGGAGCGCGGCCAGGGGGTTGAAGCAGCGGGGCGGGGCGGGGATTTCGGGGAGGGGGAGGAGGTCCGGCTGGGGGATGGAGGGCTTGAGCGGGCGCTCGATCTCCTCGAGGGTCAGGGGGGCCGGCTCCTTGGGGTCCTCGCGCGGCACGGGGGGGTCGGGCAGGGGCTTGGGCTCGAGGCTGAGGTAGGAGTCGGCGCCGGTGAACTTGCCCGGGCTACACGGCCTGGAGCAACGCGAACCCCGACAGCGCGACGTTCGGCGTGGGCGGCCCGGCCTCGGGCACGGTGACGCTGGGGGCGCCCATCACGGCGGCGGGCATCACGTTCAACGCCCCCGCCGGCTACACGGTCGGCGGCAACACCCTCACCCTCGCCCAGTCCCCAACCATCGCGGCGAACGTGAATGCCACGATCAACTCGATCCTGGCGGGCACAGGCTTCACGAAGGCCGGCGCAGGCACCCTCACGCTGGGCGGCGCCAACACCTACGCCGGGCCGACCATCATCAGCGAGGGCACGGTCAGGATGGGCGGCGCTGACTTCACGCCCATCCAGGCCTACAGCATCAGCCAGGTGGCGAACCAGAACCACGTCGGCTCGCTGGGCTACGACTTCCAAGTCAACCCCGGCAAGTCCATCACCATCACGCAACTCGGCTCCTACGACTCGGGCGGCGACGGCTTGGGCGCGAGCCACACCGTCCGCATCTACAGCCTGGGTGGGGGCACGATCTATGCCGAGGCCACCATTCCCGCAGGCGCCGGCGCCACGCTCTCGGGCGGCTACCGCTTCGTGTCCCTCGCCAGCCCCGTGGGCCTTGGCCCGGGCAGCTACAGCATCGCCCTGATGAACAGCGGCGCCCCCGACCAGAACTACAACAGGTTCGCCGACGCCCCGCCGGCCGGGCCGCTCGATGGCGGGCTGAGCGGCGAGGTGAGCTTCATCAACCTCAGCCGCTACGGCTCCACCGGCAGCTACCCGTCAAGCCCCGACGGCGCCAACGCCTACCGGTATGGCGCCGCGAGCATGGTGTTCCTCAGCTCGGCCGCGGGCAGCCTGCCGGCGGCGACCGCGCTCGAGATTGCCGGCGGCGCGGCGTTCGACCTCAACGCGTCCTCCCAAACCATCGCCTCGCTGGCCGACAGCGGCGGGAGCGGCGGGGCGGTCGTCAACGGCGCCGCCGTCGGCGCGGCCACGCTCACCCTTGGGGCGGCCGCAGGCGCCACAGCCTTCAGCGGCACGATCAGCGACGGCGGGGCCGCCAACGCCATCTCGCTCGTCAAGTCGGGCGGGGCCACCCAGGTCCTCGCGGGCGACAACAGCTACAGCGGCTCCACCACCATCAGCGGCGGCATCCTCCAGATCGGCAGCGGCGGCGCCAGCGGCTCCCTCGGCGCCGGCCCAGTCGCGAACAACGCCTCGCTCGTCCTCAACCGCAGCAACGCCCTCACCGTTCCCAACCCCATCAGCGGCACGGGGGGCCTCACCCAGGCCGGAAGCGGCACGGCCATCCTCACGGGCGGCAACTCCTACAGCGGCACGACGGCGATCAGCAGCGGCGTCCTCCAGGTCGGCAACGGCGGCACGACGGGCTCTCTCGGCACAGGCCCCGTCGTGAACAACGCCTCGCTCGTCTTCAGCCGCAGCGACGCCTTGGCCGTGCCGAACGCCATCAGCGGCACAGGCTCCCTCACGATGGCCGGCCCCGGCACGCTCACGCTCAGCGGCACGAACACCTACGACGGCCCCACCCTCATCAGCCAGGGCACGCTGAGACTGGGCACCGGTTCGCTGATTCAGGCCTACAGCACCACGTTCAGCCAGAACCAGAACCACACGGGCTCGCTGGGCTACGACTTCCAGGTCAACGCAGGCAAGGCCATCACCATCACCGAACTCGGCGCGTACGACTCCGGCGCCGACGGCCTGCTCGCGAGCCACACGGTGCGCATCTACAGCATAGGCGGCGGCACCCTCTACGCCGGCGCGACGATTCCCGCCGGCGCCGCCGCAACCTACTCCAACGGCTACCGCTTCGTGTCACTCGCCAGCCCCATCACCCTCGGCCCAGGCGATTACAGCCTGTGTCTCATGGAGATCGGCGGCGGCGCCGACCAGAACTACAACGCCGGGGGCGGCCTGGCGGGGGCGCTCAACGGCGGGCTGGCAGGCGAGGTGGCGTTCATCGGGAAGAGCCGCTGGAGCCCCACCGTCGGCGCCTATCCCTCGAACCTCGATACGAGCATCTACCAGTACGGCGCGGCCAGCATGGTCTTCCGGGGCATGGACGTCGGCAGCCTCCCCGCCGCGTCGCCCGTCCAGATCGCCGGCAGCGGCACGCTCGACCTCAACGGCCTGTCCCAGACCATCGCCTCGCTGGCCGACGGCGGAGGGGGAGGGGGCGGCGCCGTCGTCAACAGCGCGCCCGCCACGCCCCTCACCCTCACGCTCAACCCCGCCGGCGGCAGCACCACCTTCAGCGGCGCCATCAGCGACGGCGGGGCCGCCAACGCCATCAGCCTCGTCAAGAACGGCCTCGGCACCCAGGCGCTCTCGGGGACCAACACCTACAGCGGCACGACCACGGTGAACCAGGGCACGCTCCTGATCAACGGCAGCATCGCCAGCCCCGTCACCGTGGCGGGCGGCTGGCTCGGCGGCAGCGGCACCATCGCCGGCAGCGTGGACATCCAGGGCGCCGGCGGCGTCTCGGCCGGCACGTCCCCGGGGCACCTCCTCATCCTCGGCGGCTACACGCAGAGCGGCACCCTCCTCGCCGAGCTGGGCGGAACGGGACAGGGGACCCAATACGACTGGATCGAGGTCGCCGGCGCCGCCACCCTGGGCGGGGTGATTGACGTTGATTTCGTCAACTCCTTCGCCGCCACGCCGGGCATGCACTTCGACATCCTGACGGCCGCCGGCGGCATCACGAATGCCGACCTCGACGGTCTCACCTTCGACTTCTCCGGGGCGGACTTCGGGTGGGATTGGGTGCCCGAAATCGTGTCGTTGGGCGGCGGGGCCGAGGCCCTGCGGCTCAACGCCTCGCCCGAGCCTGCCACGCTCACGCTTCTGGCCCTCGGCGGCCTCGCGCTCCTGCGCCGCCGCCGCTTGCGCGGCCCCGCCGAGAGGTGAATGGCCGCAGACCCCGCACAGAGGGGAAACATCATGGCGGTTCGGCACACCCGGCTCCTCATCCTCGCCTGCCTCGTGGCGGCGGCGGCTCACGGCGCCGTCATCACGTGGGACGGCGGGTCCACGGTGGACAGCAACTGGCAGACTGGCGCCAACTGGGTGGGCGACGCCCCGCCCGCGGCTGGCGACACCCTGGTGTTCCCCGCCGGCGCCGCACGGCCCTCCAACACGAACAACTTCGCAGCCGGCACCTCCTTCTACCAGCTCCAACTCACAGGCGGCGGCTATACCCTCGGCGGCAACAGCCTGCAACTCCGGGCCATGGGCTCCGGCTCCGCCGCCTACGACGTGTGGAACACCGGGGGCAACAACACCATCAACCTCAGCGTGGCTCCCGACGCGGTGAGTGGGAACAGCGACCTTTACTTCTACATCGGGGGAGCCGGGGGCACGCTGACCGTCGGCGCTGGCGCCACGATCACCGTGCCCACCGGCTCGCTGACGATCAACAGCGACCAGGGCGGCGGCAAGCACATGACCATCAACGGCCAGATCACCGGCGCTGGCTTCATGAACTGCTGGATCGACACGAACATGCTGATCCTGGGGAACAGCGCCAACGACTGGGCCGGAGCGATCAACCTCAGCCGCGGCTCCCCCATCCGCCTGGGCGCCAGCGAAGTCCTCCCCAACGGCCCAGGGAAGGGGAACGTGACCCTCAGCAACGCCGGCTTCGTGGTCAACGCGACGCTCGACCTCTATGGCTACAACGAGACCATCAACGGCCTATCCGACGCCGGGACGGGCTCGAGAATCGTGGACAACACTCGCGCCGGCACGGCCAGCCGGCTCACCGTGGGCGACAACAACGCCACCTCGGCCTTCGGCGGGCTGCTCACCGACACCGGCGCCGGCGCCACCCTCGCCCTCACCAAGACAGGCACCGGCACCTTCACCCTCACCGGCACCGCGAACGCGTACAGCGGCGGCACCATCCTCAGCCAAGGCACAATCGAGTTCAACAACGCCTCCGCGCTCGGCAGCGCAGGCGTCACCCTCGGCGACGCGGGGACCGGCGCCAGCAACGTCGCCCTGCTCGCCACCACGGCCATGACCATCAACGACTCCCTCACCGTCAGCAGCCTGGGCGCGGGCACCGCGACCATTGGCAGCACCAACTCCACGGCAGGGCTCAACCGCCAGTTCGGCGGCATGCTGACCTTGAGCCGCGACGTGACCCTCCAGGCGGGGGCGTCGGACCGCACGACCTTCGCCGGCCAGATCACGGGCACGGGCGACATCACGGTCTCCAGCCCCTTCGCCAGCAACCGCCGCATCGTGTTCGACCGGCCCAGCGGCGCCGCCAACAACTTCGTCGGCGACATCTACCTCGGCCCCAACGCGGACCTCCAGATCGGCGTGGCCAACAGCATCGGCAACCGCACCGTGCCCGACGCCTCAGGAATCCACTTCGCCGCCGGCTCCCGCTTCCGCATCGCGCCCAGCGGCAGCGACCAGGAGACCGTCGGCCCGCTCATCAGCGACGCCCCCGGGGCCGGCACGGTGGACGTCTACACGGGCGGCGCCACCTTCACCCTCACCATCGGCGGCGGCAACGGCTCCGGCGACTACAGCGGCAGAATCATCAACAGCTCCGGCTCCCTCGCCCTCACGAAGGCCGGCAGCGGCACCCAAACCCTGAGCGGGACGAGCACCTACACCGGCGCCACCACCGTCAACGCCGGCACCCTCCTCATCGTCGGCAGCATCGCCAGCCCCGTCACCGTGGCGGGCGGCTGGCTCGGCGGCAGCGGCACCATCGCCGGCAGCGTGGACATCCAGGCCGCCGGCGGCGTCTCGGCCGGCACGTCCCCGGGGCACCTCCTCATCCTCGGCGGTTACACGCAGAGCGGCACCCTCCTCGCCGAACTGGGCGGAACGAGACAGGGGACCCAATACGACTGGATCGAGGTC
Organism: Planctomycetota bacterium; assembly: GCA_041320515.1. Taxonomy (GTDB): domain Bacteria; phylum Planctomycetota; class PUPC01; order DSUN01; family DSUN01; genus DSUN01. Next base: position 821,377 of record JBGLNR010000001.1, read on the forward strand.
GCCGGTGCCGCAACTCTCGGTGGGCTGATTGATGTGGACTTCGTCAACTCCTTCGTTGCCGCGCCGGGGATGCACTTCGACATCCTGACGGCCGCCGGCGGCATCACGAATGCCGACCTCGGCGGTCTCACCTTCGACTTCTCCGGGGCGGACTTCGGGTGGGCTTGGGTGCCCGAGATAGTGTCGCTGGGCGGCGGGGCCGAGGCCCTGCGGCTCAACGCCTCGCCCGAGCCGGCCACGCTCACGCTTCTGGCCCTCGGCGGCCTCGCCCTCCTCCGCCGGCGCCGCACCCGCTGACCCAGCGCCCTCGCGCTTGATCCGTCTCCCGCCCCATGATACGATGCCAAGGTGTGAGAGGGAGGCCGACAGGAGGCACGAGCGCGATGTCGCCGACGCCTGAGTTGCGCCGCGAACGCGAGGAGCAGGAGCGGGTGGCCGGCGCCGTGCTACGCTTTCTGCGCGCCCGCGCGAAGCTCGACGACATGGTCGCCGAAGGCGCCAGCAAGGGCGGCATCCCGTTCGACAAGGTCAACTCCTTCGTCGAGAACCAGCTCTTCGAGCTGAAGGAGGAGTGCCACTGGCTCTTCCGGAGCCGGGAGCGCGCCGACGCGATGGGCGCCAGCTCGGCCATGCTCTTCGACATCCTGGTCGGCTCGCTCTTCCACCAGTGCATGAAGGTCAAGGAGAACTCCTACCAGGTCGAGCGTTACGCCCCGAAGTACGCCGCGCTCCGCAAGGCGCACGGGGAGCCCAACGCGGCGCGACAGGTGAAGACGTTTCTCGAGGAGGGCGAGCGCATCATCGCCCGCTCGCGCCGCATGCTCCGGCAGGAACTCGCCTACGCCGTCGAACTCTTCCACGAGGCCACAATCGTCCTACGCCACGTCCTCATCGAGCACCGCGACAACCCCCTCCTCGTCCGCGCGCTGATCGAGAACGGGGAACTCCTCGATACAGTCTACGGCCCCAAATCCCTCGATGCGTTGCTGCGTGAAATGTACGATGGGAACCCAGCCGTGGGCTATGTGCTGGCAGCCGAGAGCCTGCTCGAAGGCGGCTGGTTCAACCGCGCACGCGACCTGTGCAAGCAGGCCCGAAAGCTCGACCCGCGGAACCGCCAGGCCGCGCAACTCCTCAGCAGGCTCAACGTCGCCGCCCACGCCCACCTGAGCTGACGCCTCTACGCCCGCGGCACCGAAGTCAGGCGCGTGCGCAGCCCCACGTCGAACAGCGCGCTACAGCTCGGGCAGATAAGCCACACCGCCACCTCCCCGTCGCCGGCCCCCTTGCCCGCGCCGCGCGGCACCGGCCTGCGGAAGCTGATGTGGAAGCCGTTCTCGTACCCGCACTGCGGGCACGAGTGCTGCCACGCCTCCACCTCCAGAGCCCTGGCTTCTGGCACCTCAGTCCTCCTCGCCACCCCCTGCTGGCCCCCCAAGACCACTCACATCAAGACCCACGCTCTTAGCAGGGAAGCAAATGGCGGGCCAAGCAGGCGGCCAATCATAAGTGCTTGCAATGCCTAGACAAAGGACGAGCGTCAGTCGGAGCGGCCTACGTTTTCGTGCAGGGGCCAACGAATAGGGCCGGCCGCCCCAAGGCGGCCGGCCCCAGGAGTGTCGCAGCTTGGCGGTGCAACGCTAGTCGAAGATCTGCGAGGCCAGCGCCGCGAACTCCTTCTCCAACGCCCCCCGCCGCTCGGGCGAGATGCCAGGGCCGCCCAGCAGCCGCACGATCTCCAGCAGCCGCGCGACCTGGGCGTACAGCTCCCTCGCCTCGGCGCGCGTCAGCCGGTCGCCAGCCACGAGCTTGGCGATGGCCGGGCGCAGCCGGTGCTCCTCGTCGTGCTTGAACGAGAAAATCGCCTCGCTCGCTGAGTTCAGCGCCGCATGAAGCTCCTTCCGCTCCGCGACGGTCAGAACCCCGTCGCTCTTCATCCCCCGCTCCATCTGGCGGATTTTCGCCTCCATCGAGATCAGCTCGCCCGCCTCCTCCGCCGTCAACGCTCCCGAGGCGATGCCCTGGGCGATCCGCAGATGCTGGTTCCACTGCCGCTGATTCACCCCGGGGTCCCAAACCCTCCAGTTCCGGCCGGGGCCGCCCGCGCCCTGCAAGTCGTTGCTCTGTATAGCGATATGGCGGCTCGCCGCGTCTTGCGCCGCCTCCAGCTTCGCTCGCTCGGCCGGCGTCACCACCCCGTCGGACGCGAAGTCCTTCGCCATCTCGTGGATGCGCAACTGCTCGTGACGCAGCCGCGCCGTCTCGGCCGGCGTCAGCGAGCGGTCCAGGATGTTGTCGCGGATGCGGTCCCGCTGCCGCGCCTCGCGCACCTTCGGCCGCGGCGGCCTCAGCGCCGCCGCATTCGCCACGGCGGCCACCCCCATTGCCACCACCACTGCCAGCGTCCGCGTCTTCATCGCCAACTCCTTTCCAGCCCGAAGGCACCTGCTTCCATTCTCAACGCCTCGCTTCGCCTCTGCCAGAGCGACAGCAATCTCCGTGCCATATCTCATGGCCTCGCCTGCCACATCACATAAGTGTCGTAACGACAAGCTCGTATGGCAAGGCATCGCTTCACAAGGCACCACCCGGCCTCCGGCCCCAGTGTGGGATTTCCATACATGCTCCCGCACACTGGCCCCCTCCGGAGCAACTTGCGCCCCCCCAAAGGGGCGCATGTTGGCCGGATCGCCCAATAGCCCACGCGTATGTGCGAGAAGGCAACTTGCGCCCCTGCGCGCGCCCACACTCCAGCGTGTGGGTAACTCCGTAAGTCCTGAATTGCCAAGGGGACAAGCCGAGCCATGAGGGCAACTTGCGCCCCTTCGGGCCTCTTGGGGGCGCAAGTTGCTCGGGGGACGATGGCAGCGGATGCCACTACTTGACTCCCTCGACGCCATCGTGTAGCCTTTCGGCATGGCATCCTGCCTGACAACCATCCATTCCTCCACCCATCCCCCTATCTGTGAAGGAACTGGCGCATGTCCAAACTGACCCGCCGTGAGTTCTCGAAGGCCCTGTTCGTAGTCCCGCCTCTAGGCGGTCTTGCCCAGGCCGTCGCCGCCGAGGCCGAGCCGAAGCCCCGCAAGCCCAACATCGTCTACTTCATCATAGACGAGTTGGGCTACTTCGAGCTGTCGTGCATGGGCCACAAGGAGCTGCGGACGCCCAACGTTGACCGCATGGCCGCCGAGGGCATTCGCTTCACCCAGTTCCTCGCCGGCGGCTGCGTCTGCGCGCCCACCCGCACCACGCTGATGACCGGCAAGCACCTCGGCCACACCTCCATGCGCTCCAACGCCGGCTGGGAGCCTATCCGCGCCGGCGAGGAAACCGTCGCCTCCATGCTCAAGAAGGCCGGCTACGCCACAGGCGGCTTCGGCAAGTGGGGCTGCGGCGCCCGCGGCACCTCGGGCGTGCCCGAGACCCACGGCTTCGACGTCTTCTTCGGCTACTACGACCAGGTCCACGCCCACACCTTCTACCCCTCCTATCTGCTCCGCAACAGCCAGGAGGTGCCGCTCGAAGGCAACCCCGGCAGCTATCTCGAGGGCAAGACCTTCAGCCAATACGTCATCCACGACGAGGCCAAGAAGTTCCTCCGCGCCCACAGGGACCGCCCCTTCTTCCTCTACCTCCCCTACACCCCGCCCCACGGCCAATGGGGCTTCCCCGACGACGACCCCTCGCTCGCCCCCTACAAGGACAAGCCCTGGCCCCGCGACGCCAAGGTCTACGCCGCAATGGTCAACCTCGTGGACCGCCAGGTCGGCGAGATTCTGGCCATGCTCAAAGAACTCGGCCTCGACGACGACACCATCGTCTTCTTCTCCGGCGACAACGGCGGCAACGAATACTTCGCCGACAAGGGGAAGCACCCCGACGGCCTCTTCGGCCCCAACGTGGACCCCGCCACCGGCAAGCGCCGCTTCCGCGGCGGCAAGGGACGCCTCTACGAGGGCGGACTCCGCGTCCCCTACATCGTCCGCTGGCCAGGCAAGATCAAGCCCGGCCGCACCAGCGACCACCTCGGCTACTTCCCCGACCTCATGCCCACCCTCGCGGAACTGGCCGGCGCCCCCTGCCCCGCCGACACCGACGGCCTCTCCATCCTCCCCGAGCTTGTTGGGGATTCAGCGGTAGGGCGTGCAAACTTGCACGCGGAATCTGGCGGCGGTCGTGCGCAGCCCCAGCACAAATACCTCTACTGGGAGGACTGCGGCCAGCTCGCCATCCGCGAGGGCACGTGGAAAGCCGTCCGCACTCGCGGCCCCAAGGGCGTCTGGGAACTCTACGACCTCGCCACCGACCTTGCCGAGACCACCGACCTCTCCGCCAAACACCCCGACACCCTCGCCCGCCTCAAGGGCTACGCCGAGGAAGCCCACACCCCCATCCAGGAAGGCGAAGTCCTCGACCGCGGCCTCGTCCTCAAAGACCGCTACATCCCCCTCGGCAACCGCACCCTTTTCCGGATACTCGAGCGCTCCTTGCTGCTTCCAGTAACCCGTTCCCGCCTGCGCCATGCCGGCCAGCAGAAGCGCCGCGCCAAGACACACTCCGACCTGCCACGAGCGTTTCAGCACCATGCACCACTTTTCCTTTCTCGCACCTGCCTCACCGGGCAGGTTTCCAAGGGATGTCCCGGCCTCCGCGCAGAACCGCCGCGGCCCGGATTTCGGATGCTTCGCGCCGCCCTCTTCTCTTTCGCCCTCCTCACAGGGTTCGCGTGCCCGCTTTTCAGACGGGCAGCATCCACGGCTCCCTGTAGACCCGCCCGAGGAGGCGAGTCACCTCGGAAGTCCCCGGCGCACCGCGCCGGTCTTCCTGTGCCTTCGCCGCTCGCAAGCAGCAGACTATTCTGTTGCGCAGGAGGAGCCGCTGACGAAAGGTTGGGGCACCCGTGCCGTCCGACACAACCAACTATAGCCGCAGGAGGCGCGGAATGCAACAGTAAATGTCTGGCGTGTCTGGTGTCTGAGGCGCCCGGCACGTCAACGGCAGTCGCGAGGCGACATGGGGCGGCTGTGAGGCTCACTTCCGGTCGAAGAAGGGGCTCTTGCCCGTGGCGCTCAGGGGGATGGCGAAGGCGATCTGGACCTCGGGGGGGAGGATGCCGGCCAGGATGGCGGCGCGGCCGAACGAGAGCATGATGCGGTTGTCGGCGTGATGGGCGGCGGCGACGGCCGCGGCGGAGCCGAGGGCGATGCCGAGGTCGCCGGCGTTGTAGGCGCAGCGGCCGCCGGCCTTCACGCAGGCCTCGCAGTCTTCGTAGCCGCAGTAGCCGCACTGGGGCACGCCGAGGGGGCCAAGCCTGGTGCCGATGAGGACGACGAGGGGCGCGGCGTCGCAGCCGCCGGCGTCGCGGGCGTAGAAGCCGGCCTTGGGGTCGGCGGCGGCGGCGACCTCGCGCATGCGCGCCGTCACCTTGGCCTTCTCCTCGCCGCGGACGATGGCGATGTGCAGGTTGTCGAAGCCGCGGGCCTTGGGCGCCGTGCGGGCCGCGAGGCACATGAGATCAGCGACGGACTCCAAGGCACGCATCTCGGGTGAGTGTTCAACCATCGGTGTCTCCTCGGTAACGGGTTCCGTGCCGCGTGGTGTAGGGGCGGCCCTGTGTGGCCGCCCTCTGCACACCTCCGGCCAGGCGCCGGCGCCTACGCACATGGCCCGCGCTCGTGGCGGCGCCGGCAGAGGGCGGCCACACAGGGCCGCCCCTACAGCGTGACGGATCAGGGGTTTCCCTTCTTCTGAATCTTCGCCCACTCGTCGCGGAGTGTGACGGTGCGGTTGAAGACGGGGCGGCCGGGGGCCGAATCGGGGTCGGCGCAGAAGTAGCCGAGGCGCTCGAACTGGCAGCGGTGGCCCACGGGGGCGCTGGCCAGGCTCGGCTCGAGCTGGCAACCAGTCAGCACCTCGAGCGACGCGGGGTCCACGAAGTCCTTGAAGTCCGCGCCCTCGGGCAGGGCGCTCATGTCCTCGCGGGTGAACAGGTGTGTGTAGAGGCGCGCCTCGCCCGCGACGGCGTGGGCGGCGGAGACCCAGTGGATGGTGGCCTTCACCTTGCGCCCGTCGGGCGCGTCGCCGCCGCGCGTGGCTGGGTCGTAGGTGCAGCGTAGCTCGACGACTTCGCCTGTGGCGGGGTCCTTGACGACGCCAGTGCACCTGATGAAGTAGGCGTAGCGCAGGCGCACCTCGCGGCCGGGGGCGAGCCGATAGAACTTGGGCGGCGGGTCCTCCATGAAGTCGTCGCGCTCGATGTAGAGGACTTTCGAGAAGGGCACCTTGCGGGTGCCGGCGGCGGGGTCCTCGGGGTTGTTGATGGCGTCCATCTCTTCGGTCTGGCCGTCGGGGTAGTTCTCGATGACGACGCGGAGGGGGCGGAGGACGGCCATGACGCGGGGGGCCGTCTTGTTGAGGTGCTCGCGGACGGAGTGTTCGAGCAGCGCCACGTCCACAACGCTCTCGACCTTGTTGATGCCGATGCGGGAGCAGAACTCGCGGATGGCCTCTGGGGTGTAGCCGCGGCGGCGCATGCCGGCGAGCGTGGGCAGGCGCGGGTCATCGTTGCCGCGGACGAGGCCCTCCTTGACGAGCTGGATGAGGAGGCGCTTGCTCATCACCGTGTAGGTGAGGTTGAGGCGGGCGAACTCGATCTGGCGGGGGTGGTAGATGCCCAGGGCGTCGAGAAACCAGTCGTAGAGGGGGCGGTGGTTCTCGTAGGCGATGTCGCACAGGGAGTGTGTGATGCCCTCGATGGAGTCCTCGAGGCCGTGCGCCCAGTCGTACATGGGGTAGATGCACCACGTGTCGCCCGTGCGGTGGTGCTCGGCGTGGAGGATGCGGTACATGACGGGGTCGCGGAGGTTGACGTTCGGCGAGGCCATGTCGATCTTGGCGCGGAGGGTGCGAGAGCCGTCGGGGAACTCGCCGGCCCGCATGCGGCGGAAGAGGTCGAGGTTTTCCTCGACGGTGCGGTTGCGGTGCGGGCTGTCGGTGCCTGGCTGGGTGAGGGTGCCACGGTGAGCCGAGACCTGGTCGGCGGAGAGGTCGCAGACGTATGCCTTGCCCTTCTTGATGAGGTCCTCGGCCCAGAGATACATCTGCTCGAAGTAGTCGCTGGCGAAGCAGAGGCGGTCGCCCCAGTCGGCGCCCAGCCAGCGCACGTCGGCGATGATCGCGTCCACGAACTCCTGTTCTTCCTTGGTGGGATTCGTGTCGTCGAATCGCAGGTTGAACAGGCCGCCGAAGTCGAGGGCCACGCCGTAGTCAATCCAGACGGCCTTGGCGTGGCCGATGTGGAGGTAGCCGTTGGGCTCGGGGGGGAAGCGGGTGTGGACGCGGTTGAAGCGTCCTGTGGCCATGTCTTCCTTGACGGCCTCGCGGATGAAGTCGGTGGGGGTGGTTGGCTCGCTCATGAGTGGTCCAGCCGTGATGGTGTGTTGGGTGGCTCCAAGTCCTTCGAGAGGCATTATAGCACATGGCCGTGCGCATTGTCATTCGGCCTTTCCAGGATGGGGCGTGTGCGGCGGTTGAAACGATGGGGGGCTTCCGGTATAATCCCTGGAAGTACCGTTCCCCACGCCGGTTGCGGTTTCACGGCGATTGCATGCCCAGAGGAGAGAATGCATGGCCCGTCAGCGGCGTCGCATCAAGTTCCAGCCCTTCCGAATGGGGGAGAAGACCCGCAACACCATCCTGGTGGGTCTGTGCGTGCTCCTGGCGGCGACCATTGGAGGGGGGTTCGATGGCTGCCGGGGGCGGGACTCCGGGGGCAGGGAGTCCGGCGAGGTGTATGGCACGTTCGACGGGCGCGCCATCCGCTACGGGCCGATTCAAGATGTCCGCCGCCTGTGCAGCCGGATCTACCGGACGGAGAAGCCGCTGACGGAGGAGGACGCGGTGCTGTGGCTCACGCAGTACTACGAGGCCGAGCGCGCCGGCATCCGCGTGAGCGACGAGGAGGTGGCGGACGCCATCCGCAACGAGCGCTTTCCGCGCCGCGTGCGGGTCGAGTACGTCGTTGCTGACAACGCGGCGTTCGGCAAGGATGTGACGGTGCCAGACAAGGAGATCGAGGACGCCTACCTCCTGGATAAGGGCAAGCGGTTCAAGAAGGCGGACGGCACGGCTCAGCCGCTGAGCGAGGTGCGGGAGCAGCTCGAGACCGAGCTGCGCGGCGCGAAGGGCGGCCCGCTGGCGAAGGCGGCGGTCGAGGGCCTGAAGGCGGCGGCGGACAAGCTGACGGGCGGCGCCCTGGCGAACGCCCTGAAGCAGCTCGCCGCGGAGCGGAAGCCGCTGCGGTTTGGCGAGACGAACGCCTTCAGGCCCCGCGAGGCGCAGAGGGCGCTCTACGCGATTGCGGATGCCCCGGGCATTGTGGAGCGGGCGTTCCGGGACCGCGTGGGGCAGGTGAGCGAGCCGCTGGCGCTCAAGGACGGCTGGTGCGCGTTCCGCGTGGTCTCGCGCTCGCGCGGCTTCGGGCCCCAGGGGTGGTTCCACCCCGAGGAGGAGGGCTGGGTGCGCCAGGGCTACGCCACGATCAACCTGAAGAGCTACGCCGAGGTGCTCCAGGAGATGGATGTGTCGCCCGCGCAGTTGGAGATGATCGAGCGGCAACGCCTTGCCCTGCTCACGCTGCCGCGGCTGGTGGGCAGCGCGATGGCCGACCTTCCGCGGGCCACGGTGAAGGCCCGCTACCTGCGCGACAACACGCAGGCGGTCGCCGCCTACCTCGCCGTGCGTGCCGCCGACTTCGCGCTGGGGGTCACCCCGACGGCGGACGAGTTGCGCGATTTCTACGCCCGGCACAAGGACCTGCCGCGCACGGCCACACGCCCGGGCTACCGCCAGCCCGAGCGCGTGGCCATCGAGTACGTCCTGGGGCGCAAGGACCGGGTCGCCGAGAAACTCAGCGAGGTGGACCTCCAGCGCTACTACGAGCGCCACCGCGCCTTCTTCGGCCCAGCGTTCCCCGCCGCGCGCGAGGACGTGCGCAAGCGCCTGGCCGAGGAGAAGCTCACCACGATCATCGGCAAGGCCAACCTCCGCGCCGCCGACCAGGTGGCCGCCAAGCGCGAGCCCAACCTCGCCGTCCTGGTGGCCGAAGAGGCCAATGAGTTCCCCGGGGCCTTCATCGTGGAGGCCACGCCCCCCTTCTCCGCCGAGGAGGCGGACAGCAAGATCTCCGACCTGCTGGGGGCCAAGCTGGGCGAGCTGCTCTTCGGCGAGCGCGGCCAGATGTACGCCGTCGCCGGCGCCGAGCCCAAGCCGGACACCCCGTCCCACGCCATCAGCGAGGTCTTCCCCTGCAACGCCGGCCGCTTCTTCTTCCGCGTCACCAGCCGCGAGCCCAGCCGCGACCTCCCCTACGACAACCTGCCCGACTACCTGGTGAAGCAACTGACCGACGACGTGAAGAGCGACAAGGCGTTCGACATGGCCAAGAAGACCGCTGCCTCGTACCGTGAAAAGGTCTCGCTCGCGGCCATCCAGCGCCTAGCCGAGCGCCTGGGCACCAAGCTCCTGGAAACCGAGTTCCTGAAGCCGGCCGACCCGTTCCCTGGCCTGAACAAGCCGCTGCCCGACCTCTACGCGCAGCTCGCCGGCGGCAAGGTGGGCGACCTGAGCGACGTGGTGGCGGTCGGCGACCGCTTCCTCGTCGCCCGCCTGGCCGCGACCGAGGAGGTGAAGGGCAACCGCTTCCAGCTCGTCGCCTGCGCGGCCCAGGGGCTCTCGCCCGCCTACGAACCGTCGCTCTACGAGCAGCGCGCCGCCTACGCCGCGGCCCCGCACGGGTTCCTCGACCCGCCCACGCCCATCCCCTTCGAGAAGGTGAAGGACGACATTGCGAAGCTCCTCGCGCGCCGCCAGGCCCTCAAGCTGGCCACGGAGCGGGTGGAGAAGGCCCTCGCGGAACTGGTCGGCACGCCGAAGCCCGACCTGGCGGCTGTGGCCGCGAAACACGGTCTCAAGCTCCAGGCCAACGTGGCCGTGACCCTGGCCCAACCCGAGGCCACGCCCGACATCGGGCGGGCCGCGGGCTTCCGCGACGCCGTCACCGCCCTCAAGCCGGGCGAGGTCAGCCGCATCGTCGCCAGCGCCGACGCCCGCTTCCTCTTCGTCCTCAAGAGCCGCGACGAGAAGGCCGCCACCATTGACCTCGCCGCCGCACCCTACGAGAGCGCCAAGGTGGACGACAAAGAGGTCCGCCAATACTACGACGACCACCGCGACACGGCCTACGTGACGGGCGACGAGATCAAGGACGCTCCGCCCTGGGACACCGCGCCCCTCGCGGTGCAGGGCCGCGTTCAGGCAAAGCTCAAGGAGGACTGGGCCAAGAAGCCCCTCGCCGAGCGTCTGACCGTCCTGCGCGACAGCCTGGTCTTCGAGGCGTTCCGCACCGCGCCCTCCGCCGTCCCGCTCGCCGCGGTACGCGAGATCGAGGTCACGACGGACACGGTGGGGCCGTTCCCCCTGTCGAGGCCCGACGCATCCCTGGCGGACGAGCCGGCGGTGCTGGCCGCGGTCCGCGGGCTGAAGCCGGGCGAGGTCACAAAGCCGATCGGCCTCACCCTGCGCCCGGGCGCCCTCATCGCGCTCCTGGCCGAGCGGCGGCCGGGCGGCCTGGCTCGCGCCAAGGTGGCCGTCTTCCACGCCGCCGACTTGCTGAAGAACGTGTCCGAGCCCGACGCCGCGGCCATCGAGCGCCACTTCAAGGCCAACAAGGCCGCGTTCCGCGTCCCGGCCCAGGTCACGCTCGACTACGTCTTCGCCGACTTGGCCTCGCGGCGGCGCGCCATCCCTGACGCCGAGTGCATCCGGCACTATGAGCTGCACGCGGACGACCTGTACCGCGGCCATTCCTACGAGGAGTGCGAGGCGGGCATCAGGGCCGACCTCTCCCTGGAGCGCGCGAAGCGGGAGGCCCGCGCCGTGGCCGACCGTGCCTTCGAGGCGGCTGCGAAGGCCAAAGGCGCCTCCGAGGGCGACTTGGCCGCCCTGGCCAAGCGCTACGGCCTCGTCTACGGGCGCACAGAGTCCTTCGCCGTCGAGGAACCCGCTATCCCTGCCACGCTCGGACGCGTCGTGGATATTGCCGGCGCGCTCGCCGACGCGAAGCAGGGGGGCCTCGTGCCCCGCGTCGTGGCGTCGAGCCACGGCTACGCTGTGTGCCGCGTCGTAGCCCTCGCCGCGGCGCGCGACGCTGAGCTGGCCGAGGCACGCGACAAGGTGGTGCGGACGCTGAAGGACCAGGCGGCGCGCGACGCCACGAAGAAGGCCGCCGAGGCATTCCGCGCTGCGGCTGCCGCCGCAACCTTCGACGACGCCGCCTCGCAGGCCGACGAGCGGCGCAAAGTCGTGGCGACCGACCTGCTCGATGCCCGCTACTTCTCCCTGCCAGGCGAGGGCGCCACGTCCGCAATCGCGGACGCCATCTTCGCGCTTGACAAGCCCGCCCTCACCCCCGCCGTCGTGCAACCCGAATCAGGCACCGCCTTCGTCGCGGAGGTCGTCGAGCGCAAGCCCGAGGAACTCGTCACCCTCGAAACCGCCACCGTGGACGTCAACGAACCCTTCTGGGCTCGCGAGGAGCCGGCGAGCGACGACCTGAAGGCGCACTACGAGGCGAACAAGGAGCGCTTCCGCCGGCCCGACGTGGCGAAGATCGAGTGCCTTGCCGTCCCCTATGCCGACCTGGCCAAAGGGCTCCCCACCCTCTCCGACGACGAGCTGCGCAAGGAGCACGGCCGCAGCGTCGCCGCGCACGAGCTGTACTACCGCGACTGGGCCGCCACGGTCCAGCCCGCCTACCTCCCCTTCGACGCCGCCAAGGAGCGCGTGCGGGAGCAGCTCTCGCGCGGCAAGGCGCGCGCCGAGGCGATGAAGCTGCTCGGCGAGGCCCTCAAGGCACTCAAGGCCGAGGGCGCGAAGGCCGACCTCGCGGCCTACGCCGCCAAGCACCCGCCCCTGGCAGTCACACAGCCCGAATGGCTCGACCGCAAGCGCAACGAGCTGGCGAGAATCGGCCACGCGCCCGACCTCGCCAAGGCCGTCTTCGCCGCCAAGAAGGATGACCTCGCAGAGCCCGTGCAAGGCGTGGACGGCGCCTGCCTCATCCGCGTGCTCGACCTCACGCCAACCAACCTCCCGCCCTTCGACGACATCAGGATGGAGGTGCAGATGGACTGCGAGCGGGCACGGGCGATCCAGCGCATGGTGCAGGCGGCCGGCAAGCTGCACGAGGCCCTGGCCGCCGCCGTCGCCAAAGCGGCCGACAAGGACAAGGCCGGCGCGTTCCGCAAGGCCGCTGAGGGCGCGCCCCGCACTGCCGAAGTGCCTTACCCCGTCCCCGTCACCCTCTCCATGTCCTTCCGCGCGCTCGACGGGGCCGACCCCGAACGCGCGCTCCGCAGCCGCATCAAGCCCGAACTCGTCCCAGCCGTCTTCCGCCTGCGCCAGGGCCACCTGGCCCCGGTGGTCGAGGACTCGGACCGCACGGAGTGCTACGTGGCCCTCGCCACGCAGTTCATCGCGCCCAAGGAACCCACCGAGGGCGACCTGTTCGGCACCGAGTACCGCCTCTCCGACATCACCCGCCGGATGGCCTCGTTCTCCTGGCAGCGCTACCTCGAGAGCATGATGGAGCGCGACTGAGGGTTGGGCAGGGATGGTTGGATGGGTGGATGATTGGATGGTTGTCAGAACACTGACTCACCCATCCATTCATCCACTCATCCACTCATCGTTCATCCCGCCGTTTCACCGTGCTGCAACCAGGCCCCGCTCGGCGGCTTCGCGCACGTACTTCTCCGAGGCGTCCGCGCGGCTGTCGCGCAGGTGGGTGTACACCTTTGCCGCCTCCGCCTTCTTCCCCGCCGCCACCAGCTTCTCGGCCAGCACGAGGCACGACTTAATGTTCTGAATGCGCTCCCAGCCCGCCTCGGCGTTCGACGCCTTGATCGCGATGGCCACCGAGCCGGCGTCGCCGATGTTCGCCAGAGCCCACACCGCGGCGATCCGCGTGTCGCGGTCGGCGTCCGCAGCCGCCGCCTTGAGCGCGTCCACCGACTCCGCATCGGCGAGGACGCCGAGGTTCTGGACGATTGCGAGCCGGCACTTGCCGCTGGCCTTGGGCAGGGCGGCGCGGAACTGCTCGGCGGCGCCCTCGCGGATGGCCGCGAGCGCGCGGGCGGCCGGGTCGCACAGCTCCTCGTCGGTCAGCAGCTTGCCGAGGGCGGGCGCCGCCTCCTTGCCGCCAGCCACGCCGATCTCCTGGCAGAGGTACGCCTGGACCGCTTTGGGCCTGTCGCCGCCCAGTTGGGAGGCGAGGGTCTGGGCGAAGACCTGCCGCGGCTCCTTGTCCTCGAGCCTGCACACGAGCAGCGCAAGCGCGTGGAGAGCGTAGTGCGGCTTGGCCTCTTCGTTCTTCGTCACGGGTTCCACCAGCAGGTCAATCACGCCCAGGAGGCTGTCGCGCCCGCCCTTGTGGATTTCGGCGATGGCCGCCTCGATCCGCTCCTTGTCCACGTCCTTGTGCTTCTTCGGCTCCTCGGGCGGCGCCTCGGCCTTCTCCTTGTCCTTCGGCGGCCGCTTCTCCTCGTACACGTTGCTGTACATGTGCCGACGATCCTCGTCGGGCATCTGATCCACCAGGGCCTTCAACGCATCGGGAACCGGCATCGTTCTTCTCCTGCTCTTCAATCTGGAATCTGGAATCTGGGATTTGGGATGGCTCACAGGTGCCACGGGGCGCGCATGGGCTGGTTCACCCACTTCTACGACGAGCCCGGCCTCACCTGGCACAAGCACCCCGGGACGGGCGACTGGACGCCCCACGGCATCCCCGCCCAGGTGCGCTCCTACGAGGCCGCCTTTGGCCGCAAGCCCATCCAGTACCACGAGGCCGACCCCGCCAACCCCGACCACGTCCGCCAGTGGAAGCACTGGGCCTACTGGAAGCTGGGCTTCATGGACGCCGCCTGGAAGGAAGCACAGTTCGGCGTCAACCACGTCGAGCCGGGCTACCTCTGCGTCACGCAGAGCCAGTACGGCTGGTCGGCCTACACCGACGGCTACTACTTCAACGTCGTCCGCAGCCTGCCCATCATCAGCGGCCACGGCGGCTACCACGACTACGGCCCGGGCTACTTCAACCCGTCGTATTTCCTCGAAATGGCCCGCGCCCGCGACCTGGCCCGGCCCTGCTGGTATCTGCCCACGTGGTACGGTAGCACCACGACCGACGAGTTCCGCCTCGAACAATACCTCTCGTTCCAGACCAGCATCCAGGGCATGATCTCGCCGCCCGACATTGATCCCGGGGGACACATTCGCAACGGAATGTGTCCCCACCCCGCCGCCCAGGGCGTGGTGGAGTCCAACCAGCTCATGGCCCGCCTCGGCACCATCTTCACCACCATGCCCGTCACGCGGCCCCCCGTCGCCATGCTCTACAGCCTCTCGCACATGATCAACGAGCAGGTGAAGGACCGCACCGTCTGCTACGCCCACGGCGAGACCCACGGCCAGAACCTGCCCCTCACCTACCTGGCGGGGAAGCTCCTCCAGCAGCAGTTCATGGTCGTAGTGGACGAGGACATCGCGGACGGCACGCTCGCCGCGAACCACAAGGCGGTCATCCTCACGTCCATCAAGTTCCTCGACCCGCCCGTCGTCACCGCGTTGGAGGACTTCGCGGCGAAGGGCGGCCTGGTCCTCACCACCGCCGACTGCGCCGTGGGGATCAAGGGCGCCGTGGGCCTTGGCGTCAAGCCAGCGATGCCCGACGCCGCGACCATCAAGAAGCTGGCCGGTGAGAAGAAGTACGACGAAATGCGTCCCTACGTCACGGTCGGCAAATGGCTCCAGGGGGCGATGCCGCTGGCCAAGGCAATCAAGGGTCAGCTCGATAAGGCCGGCATCGCGCCTGTCTTCGAGTGCCTCAACCCCTACGTCGCCGCCACGCGCCACGCCGCAGGCGACATCGAGTACCTCTTTGCCGTCATGGCGGAATACGACTACGTAGCCAACCAGTCCCTTTCCCTCACCCCTACGGCGGCGACGATTGCCCTGCCTGACGACGGTCGCCCAGTCTACGACGCCGTGCGTGGCGGCGCCTTCGCCGAACTCAAGGGCGGCACCAGGGGCACGTTCCGCTTCGGACCCGGCCAGATGCGCGTCTTCGCCCGCACGGCCCGGCCCATCGGCACGGTGAAGGCCCTGGCGCCCGTCCTCACGTGCGACCTCACGCTCGCCCAGGCGCCCATCCGCGTCGAGGTCGGCGCCACGTTGCTGGATACAAGAGGCTACACACTCAGCGGCTCCGCGCCGCTACAGATACAGGTGATTGACCCTCTCGGCTCGACCCGCTACGAACGCTTCGTCGCCACGCGCCTGGGCACGGCCACCGTCACCCTGCCCCTGGCCGCGAACGACCCCGCCGGGCAGTGGAAGGTGGTCGCCCGCGAGCTCCTCACCGGCACCGAAGACTCCGTGGGCTTCGCCTACCAGCCCCTCAGCAGGTGCGGGATGCTCGCGGGCGCGAGCCATCGCGCCGTCTTCTTCGCACCCGACTTCGACCGCGTTCACCGTTTCGCCCGCGTGAACCGCGAGGCGACCATCGTGACGGGCAAAGGTGACTACGCGGCCGCGGCGGAGCGCCTGGTGAAGATTCTCGACCCCTGGGGCCTCCGCTGCAAGGTCGTCGCCGCAGCCGACGTCGCGAAGCCCCGCGAGCTGACGCCCCAGGAGGCCGAGACCTGGGTAGGCATCGAGTTCGGCCGCGCCAAGCCCGGCCGCGAAAACAGCCCCGCCAAGGCAGGCTTCGACATCGTCGGCCACGTCATCCTCATCGGCACACCCCAGGACAACCCCCTCATCGCACACGTCGAGAGGATGAAGGTGCTGCCCTACGCTGTGGGCGGGGCGTCTCTGCCCCGCGACGCTTTCCCCGGCCGCGGCCGCGGCTACGTCGCCTGGCAGCGCGACGTCATCGGCATCGGCCAGGAATCCATCACCCTCATCGCTCACGACGCAGGAGGAATGAACGAGGCCGTCGGCACCCTCTACGAAATGGCCGCGGGCATCCAGCCCCTCACCCCGGGGGGGGGGCCCGGGGCCAACGCCGTGGCCCCGGCCACATCGGCGCCCGGCCTCCTCCCCGCCCTCAAGACCACCTGGACTGCCCTCCTGCCGGACCGCGTGGACGTGATGAAGGCGGCCGACAACCGGCTCACCGTGCTGACACACGACCGCTCGCTGAGCGTGCTCGCCTCCGACGGCAAGATCGCGTCGCAACGCGTGCTGAGCCGCGCCGATCAGGCGCACTACGACACCGAGTTGAGGGTCGCGCCCAATCCAGCCGCCGAGGCGATGGCGAAGAAGGCGGCGCCTGCCGACCGCATCGTGAAAGTCGTCGCGGCCCGGGCACCCGGAGCGGGCGACGGGTCGGGCACCATCGCCGCCGGCCACTGGGGCGGCACGCTGATCCTCTACGACGCCGCGGGCGCCCCGACGAGCCGCCAGCAGATGCCACAGGACATCACGGCCCTGGCCTGGCTCGGCGACACCCTGGCCGTCGGCCTGGCCGATGGCCGCGTGGTCGCCCTGGCCGCGAAGTGAGCCGCGCCCGGGGCAATGGGACCGGTGGGACCCGTGAGACCCGTGGGACGGGTGGGACCAAGCCCCCCACAGGTCCCACTGGTCCCACAAGTCCCACCGGCCCCACTGGGCGCACCATCCCCCCCGCATCTGCCGATGCGGGAGAGAAGAAACCGAATTGTCAAAGAACAGGTGCGGCGGCCCGACGCTACTCGCGTTGGCTATGCTTTGGCCGGCCGCCTCGGAGCGCGCTGCCTACGAGGGGACAAGGCCCGGGTTTGCGCGCGTCGGACCTTCTCCCCTCCACCCATGTACAACGGTTTTCCCCCCCGAAAAATCCGGGTCCCGGAATTATAAAATGTTGCGCCGCTGCCCGCATGGTAGTGGTAGAATGTGGTGACAAGCCTTCGGGCCTTCCCGGTGCGCGCGAGGCACGAGGGCCAGCGAGGCGCCTCGACTCGACTGGGCCGGACCGAACAGGAGACACGACGATGCGGAAGACATGGCTGGCTGGGCTGGCACTCTTGGTGCCTTGCCTCGCCCTCGCGGAGGCGAAGGAAGAGAAGATCGCCGTCAAGGACCTCCCCAAGACCATCGTGGCCGTCGTCAACGCCATGTTCCCCGACGGCCAGATCGTCGAGGCCGAGAAGGAGACCGAGACCCGGGGCGGCAAGACCGTGGTCGAGATCGAGGTCACGGTGAAGCCCAAGGAGGGCAAGGCCGTCGAGGTCGAGTTCACCCTCGACGCCAAGGGCCAGATCAAGAGCATCAAGGTCGAGGACGCCGACGATGACGATGAGGACGACGGCAAGGGCGCGAAGGAGAAGAAGGGCGGCGTGTAGCCCCCGCCCCCTCCCGCGGGCTTCGGCGCCATCGGGAGGATAGACGAGGCGCCCTTGCTCCCATGCCCCATGTGCGGGCATAATCGGGTTGGGGGAAAGTCCCCGGGCTCGCGCACTGTGAGGTGTGCAATGACCAGGCTGGAAGAGGTCGAGAAGCTCCTCTCCGGCATGGAGAGGGCGGAGAAAGCGCAAGTCGCCAAGTGGGCCGTGCAGGACCTCGCTGAGTCCTTCCCCGGCATCGAGAGCACGCCGGGGGTCTGCGGCGGCGAGCCGTGCATCGTCCGCACGCGGATCCCTGTCTGGGTCCTCGTTCGGGCCAGGCAGCTCGGGATAGCGGAGATGGACATCTTGCGCTCGTACCCCAGCCTCCGCGCCGAGGACCTGGCGAATGCCTGGGCGTACTGTCGGGCGCACCCTGCCGAAATCGAGCAGCAGATCCTCCGCAACGAAAGCGCATGAAAGTGGCGTGCGTGGCCCTGATCCCAGCCATCCTGCTTCTCGGCGCGGCGGCCGGCGGCGAGGAGGAGGCGGCGCCGCCGGCCGGGCCGTTGCGCGTCAAGGCCTGGCGCGGCAAGGGAAAGCCATCGGAATACGACACGCGCGTCCTGCGCCACCTGAGCGGCTTCGCACCGAATGGGCCGACGCCGCTCGGCAAGTTCGGCGGCTGGCTCGGCGAGAGGCACAAGGCCACGGGCTTCTTCCGCGCCGAGAAGCTGGGCGAGCGCTGGTGGCTGATTGACCCCGAGGGCCACCGCTATCTCCACGTCGCCATCAATGCCGTGCGGCCAGGCGCGTCCCCCAAGAACCTCCGCACGCTCCCCGCGAAGTTCGGCACGGCCGAGAAGTGGCGCGACGCGACGGTCGCGCTGCTCCACGGCCTGGCCTTCAACGGCACAGGCTCGTGGTCCGACGACGCGCTGAACCGCGGCGCCGCCGAGCCGCTCGCCTACACGCCCAACTGGAACTTCATGAGCAGCTACGGCAAGAAGCGCGGCGGCACCTATCCGCTCCCCGGCCACACGGGCTATCCGAACAACTGCATCTTCGCCTTCGACCCCGAGTTCGAGGCGTTCGCCGACGAGCACGCGAAGCAGCTCGCCGCCACGAAGGACGACCCCTGGCTCCTCGGCCACTTCTCCGACAACGAGATGCCCTTCCCCAAGGACAGCCTGGACCGCTATCTTGCGCTCAAGCCCGACGACCCCGGCCGCCGGGCCGCCGAGACCTGGCTCGCCGAGCGCGGCCTCGACCGCGCGAAGCTCGCGGCGAAGGACCGCGACGCGTGGCTGGGCCACGTGGCCGAGCGCTACTTCTCCGTCGTCGCCAAGGCCATCCGCAAGCACGACCCCAACCACCTCTACCTCGGCTCGCGCTTCCACAGCTACGAAAAGGGCTGCCAGCCCGTCTTCGCCGCCGCAGGCCGCCACCTCGACGTCGTGTCGGTCAACGTCTACGGCGTCTGGACGCCCTCCGCCGACATGCTCCGCCGCTGGGCCGCCTGGGCGGGCAAGCCGGTCCTCGTGACCGAGTGGTATGCGAAGGGCGCCGACACCGGCATGCCCAACCTCACGGGCGCAGGCTGGACCGTCGCCACCCAGCAGGAGCGCGGCTGGTTCTACCAGAACTTCACCCTCGCCCTGCTCGAATCCAGGGCCTGCGTCGGATGGCACTGGTTCAAGTACATGGACAACGATCCCGAGGACACGAAGACCGACCCGTCGAACCGCGACTCGAACAAGGGCATCGTCACGGCGGCCTACGAACCGCACGTGCCCCTGGCGGACGCGATGCGCGAGCTGAACCGCGTGGCCTACCCGCTCACCGAGCACTTCGACCGGCGGCGATAGCTGGGAAATCCCGATTCACCGAAAGGGATACACGACATGGCAAAGGCCCAAAGACTCGGCGGATGGATGACGAGGTTCAAGCGATGCATCGTCGCCGAGGCTGGTGAAGCCGTCTCCAGGAAGGTCCTCATCAAGACAGAGCAGTTTGACGGGACGTCGAACTACACACAGAAAGCCGATTGGATAAGGAACGCCATCCACCGTCTCGAGAAGGAATCGGGCAAAGCGACGGCCAGGTGGGTCATGCAGGCTTGCGGGATGAAATGCTGCGGCCCCACGCAGCAGAAGCGTGCAAGGCAGTTCATGGCGGAATCGCGATCGATCGAGGGCCTGCTCGCCAAGCTGAATGAGGCAGGCGTCGGCGGAGGAAGGCTGAGGCCGACGGACGATAACACGATCGCGGGCGGCTACGACTGGTGTTACTGCGGCCGGGTCAAGCAGACCAGGGAACCGTTCCCCACGGACACATACTGCCACTGCTCAACGGGATGGTACAAGTCCCTGTTCCAGGCGGCGCTCGGCAGGCCTGTAAGGGTGAAGCTCAAGCAGTCGATCCTGCAGGGGGCGGCGACGTGTGAGTTCGAGATAGAGTGCTAGAACGTGAGGAGACGGAATGCCGGACGCTCGTGGAGCAGTTGACCGTCTCATCGCCGAGGCGGGCCTTTTCGCGGCCGGCCAGCGCCTCGGCGTGGCCGCGCTCCTCTACACCTATCGCTGCACCATCGCCTGCCGCCATTGCTGTTTCGGGTGCGCGGGCGAGCGGCCGCCCGTACGCATGACGACTGAGCAAGCGGTCTTCCACCTGCGCCAGCTTCACGAGCTGGGCCGCGTCATCCATATCGCCGGCGGCGAGGCGATGGTGTTCTGGGACGACCTGTTCGCCGCGCTCGAAGCCGCCGTCGCGGAGGGCGTTCAACCCCAGTTCATCGAGTCCAACGCCTCATTCGCCACCGACGACGCCATCGTGCGCGAACGCTACGCGGCGCTCCAGGCCAACGGCGTGGTGGGCATGCTGCTGAGCGCCGACCCCTATCACCAGGCGTTCGTGCCGCCCGAGCGATTCCTCCGCGCCCGCCGCCTCGCACGCGAGGTGTTCGGGCCGCAGAACGTCTGGACGACCAACGCGCCCGACGAGGCCATCGTCGAGTTCGCCGCCATCGCCCGCGACGAGGCGCGCCTGCGCGAGCACGTGCGCGCGCACCCGCCCGTCCTCGTGGGCACCGCCCACCGGAGCCTGCGCCCCTTCCTCGACCCCGTGCCGCTCGGCCAGCTCCCGCCCGGCCGCGCCTGGCGCGTGCCGCACCGCGACCCCGGCTGCCTCGCCGAGTTCGCTCGCGAGACCATCTGGGAGCTGCACATTGACCCCTACGACAACATCCAGACCAACTGCGGGGTGATCCTGGGCAACGCGCGGGAGACGCGCTTGCTCGACCTGTTGGAGCGCGGCCCTGAGAACGCCAACTCCATCTCGAAACTACTGTCCGACGCCGGGCCGCTCGGCCTCGCCGACTTTGCGCGGAGGGAACACGGCTTCGCCATCCCCGACCGCGCCGTGACCAAGTGCGACCTGTGCTACACCACACGCCTCTTCCTTCGCCCCCACTATCCCCACATCCTTGGGCCGGCGGAGGTCTACGGAGGGGAGAGTGAGAGTGAGAGTGAGAGTGAAAGTGAAAGTGAAAGGGGGAAACGAAGGCGAAGACGAAAGAGTGCGAAGGGATAGGCGCTGAAGGGCTCAAGATCGCCGCGGCACCCCGTCCTTGCCTGCGTTCCTCTTCCCTTTCACTCTCACTTTCACTTTCCCCTCTTCAGTATTCCCACTTGTACGCCGCCTGCCCCATGCGGGCGGCGTAGCAGACCTTGCCGATGGGGTCCCAGGCCACGTTGAGGAACCAGCCGCGGGTGTTGAACTCCTTGAGCGGCGAGGGCGGGGCGAGCTGCTTCCACGTCTTGCCGCCATCCGTCGTCTCCTGGAAGCCCGCCTTGTCCACCACCACGAAGTGCGTCTCGTCCTTGCCGAAGTAGGGACCCCAGACGGCGCCCATGCGGTCGCCCACTTGCTCCCAGGTTCTGCCCTGGTCCTTGCTTCGCAGGATGCCCCTGTCGGCGAGCCAGTAGCCGACGCCCTTGAGGGCCGTCATCACGCCGATGGGCGAGGCGTCGCTCACCTGCTCCCAGGTCGCCCCGCCGTCGGCCGAGCGATGGATGCCGGCCCACTTCGGCTCCTTGCCCTTGCTGGCGACGAGGATGCTGTCGCTGAAGACGCCCACCGCGCCAAACTGGCCTTCGAGCTGTTTCCACGTCCTCCCGCCGTCCTGGCTCACGATGGCGATGTCGTGGTTCTCGTGGGTGCGCTCGAAGATGGTCTTCGGCTCGCCCTCGGCCCAGAGCACGGCCCCCCAGTCGGGGCCGCGGCCCATGTTCTTCACGGGCAGCCACGTCTTGCCGCCGTCGAGGGTCATGGCCGACTTGCCGTCGAGCATCAGGCAGGCCATCCGCTTGCCGGCGGGGTCGAGGTGGAGCGAGTAGCCTGTCTCGCACCGGCCGCCCACGGCGCCGCCGTCGCAGCGGGCGAAGGTGGCCCCCTTGTCGGCGCTCCGCCACACCCCCAGGCCGGGCACGATGACAAACAGCTCGCCCGTCGTGCGGTCCACGGCCACGCCGGTCGTCTTCCCGGGCCAGGCGGCCTTGAGACCCTCCTTCTCGATCTGCGCGAGCAGGCCGTCGGAGATGCAGACCCACTCGCCTGCGAGAGACATGCTCGCCGCCAAGGCCAGCACAACCGAGACGCTTCGCATTGTCGGTCTCCTATCCTGGTGTGCGCGGGATTCTACAGGACGCCGCCCTTCGCCGCAAGCCCGCGCTTGTGCCGGCGGCGATACTCCCTATAATAGGGGCCTCGCGGCCCGCGCGCGGGCCGGCGTCTCTCCCCTGGGCACCAAGGAGCTTGCGCCCGCATGAAGGTGGCGAAGTTTGGCGGCACGTCCCTGGCCTCAGCCGAGCAGTTCCGCAAGGTCGGCAGCATCGTCGCGTCCGACCCCCAGCGGCGGATCATCGTGGTCTCCGCGCCGGGGAAGCGGCACAAGGCGGACACGAAGGTGACGGACATGCTGATCGCCTGCGCCGAGCACCACCTGGCCTTCGGCGAGGCTGACCAGGAGGTCCGCGCCGTGGCCGAGCGCTACGGCGAGATCGCGCGGGACCTCGGCCTCGGCGATGCCATCACGAAGACGGTCGCCGACGACCTGCGGACCCGCCTCGCGGGCGACAAGCGGCACCGCGGGCGCTACATTGACACGCTGAAGGCCGCGGGCGAGGACAACTGCGCGAAGCTGTTCGCCGAGTTCCTGTGCAGCCTCGGCGTCCAGGCCAGCTACGTCAGCCCCCGCGAGGCGGGGCTGCTCGTGAGCGACGAGGCGGGCAACGCGCGCGTGTTGCCCGAATCCTACGCCAACCTGCGCCGCCTCCGCGAGCGGCCGGGCGTCACGGTGTTCCCCGGCTTCTTCGGCCACTCGCCGAAGGGCGACGTGGTGACCTTCCCGCGCGGCGGGTCGGACATCACGGGCTCCGTGGTCGCCGCCGGCGTGAAGGCGGAGCTGTACGAGAACTTCACGGACGTAGATTCGGTCTTCGTCGCCAGCCCGAGCATCATCGAGAAGCCGTGCGCGATTGCCGAGATCACCTACCGCGAGATGCGCGAGCTGTCCTACGCCGGCTTCAGCGTGTTCCACGAGGAGGCCCTCGAGCCGGCCTACCACGCCGGCGTGCCCGTCCGCTGCTGGCTCACCCGCGAGTGCGGGCGCGACGACTGCCCGGCCTACGGCTCCGGCCTCTTCCCCTGCTGGCTCTACGACGGCACGCTCTGCCACGGGGACGGCCCCGACGCGTTTCCCGCCAAGCTCGACCACTGCTACGGATGCTCCGTCTACCAGGCCAACGCGGGCGTGGGCGACGCCGAGCGGTGCTGCGGCCGCCGCGAGATCACCCTCTCCCGCCCAGCCAGGCGCGCGCTCGGCCGTCACGTTGTGGAGTGTCTTGACGACGCCGAGGAAGCGGCCGTCGGGGTCCACGATGGGCGAGGAGAGGCAGACGAAGGTGCGGCGGGCGGGGCGCGAGAGCGCGAGCTCGCGGCGGCCGCAGCACTTCGCGGTGTCGCCCACGGCGGCGTTGGCCTGGTAGACGGAGCACTCGCGGCAGCGGTCGAGCTTCTCGGGGAAGACGTGGGGCCCGTCGCCGTGGCAGAGCGTGCCGTCGTAGAGCCAGCAGGGGAAGAGGCCGGAGCCGTAGGCCGGGCAGTCGTCGCGCCCGCACTCGCGGGTGAGCCAGCAGGATGAGCATGCCCTCGGACATGCAGGCAATGGCGGAGACGAGGCGGTGCCGCTCCTCCTCGAGCGCCACGACCATCTGCCGCGTGTCGAGTGGCCGAGCCATCGCGCCGATCCCCTGACAGGTTCCCGGCCACTATAGACTAACACGGAGCGGGCGGGCCGTCAAGCCCACCTTCTCCCCCAGAGCGGAATCGCTGTGCTTTGCCGGCGCCACTTGCAAATCCAAAGGGCGGAGCTATACTGGCGGAGCGATTCCGCAGCGAGGCAACCAAGGAAGGAGAAGGCCATGCGCGGCGTGAAGATGGTGGATGCGTTGAAGGTCGAGACCCGCGACTACCCCGACCCCGTGCCCCAGGGCGAGGAGGTGGTGGTGCGGCTCGAGGCCGCGGCCATCTGCGGCTCCGACCTCCACGGCCTCTATCAGCGGCCCGGCGAGAAGGGGTTCATCCCAGGCCACGAGGGGGCGGGCGTCGTCGTCGCCGTGGACAAGCCCCGCACCCTCAAGGTCGGCGACCGCGTGGCCACCACGGCTGTCTTCCCCTGCGGGGTGTGCGACCACTGCCGAATGGGCTACACCATCTACTGCCGCAAGGCCCACGGCACCTACGGCTTCGGCCTCAACGGCGTCCACGCCACCCACGTGCGCATCTGCGAGCGCTCGCTCCTGCCCCTGCCCCCCTCGATGTCTTTCGAGCAGGGCTGCCTGGTGCTCGACCCCGTGGGCACGCACCACCACGCGAACAAGCGGATGGGCACGAACGCCCGCCACACGGTCGCCGTGTTCGGCCTCGGGCCGATGGGCCTCGGCGCCACGTGCGTTACCGCCTTCCTCGGCGCGCGCGTCATCGCCGTTGACCCCGTGGCCTATCGC
Organism: Planctomycetota bacterium; assembly: GCA_041320515.1. Taxonomy (GTDB): domain Bacteria; phylum Planctomycetota; class PUPC01; order DSUN01; family DSUN01; genus DSUN01. Next base: position 845,870 of record JBGLNR010000001.1, read on the forward strand.
CGCGACCTGGCGAAGACGCTGGGCGCAGCCGACACCGTGGACCCCGCAAAGGGCGACGTGGTGGCCCAGATACGCGAGCTGACGAAGGGCTATGGACTCGACCGCGCCTTCGAGTGCTCGGGCAAGCCGCAGCCCCTCTACGCCGCGCTCGACCTCGTGCGCCACTTCGGCCACGTGTCCATCGTCGGCGAGCAGCCAGAGGCCAGGATCAGCCCGTCCAACCACTTCAACCGCAAGGAAATCACCCTCAGCGGCTCCACCTGCTTCCCGCTGGGCGAGTACGACGAGATCGTGCGCCTCTTCGAGGCCGGCCTGCCCGCCGCGAAGATGATCACCCATCGCTACACCGTCGAGCAGGGCGCCGAGGCCTATGCCACGTTCAACACCGGAAACACCGGCAAGGTCATCTTCATCCCCTGACCCTGCGAGTCCCTGTGGCCGGATGCCAAGCTGCAGGCCGCCAATCTCCCCGCCTGTGGGTTTGGCGGCCTGTAGCCCCAGGCCCGCTTCCCTAACCACTTCTCGCGCAACGACTTGTAGTGCCAGCACGGCCTCCAGCGCTCCGTCACAGACCGCCAGCTTGCTCCCCTGCCCACCCTAGTGGCGGGGCGACAGGCGACAGGCGGCCAAACTCCCTGCCTGTGGGTTTGGCCATCTGTAGTTTGCCTAAGCCATTGGCGCACAGCTACTTAGCCCCACTCGCCCCACGCGACAGATGGCCAACCGCCTTGTCCCCCTGGCAATGGCCCTCACTCCTCGTCCCTGGGTTCGGCCGTCTGCTGGCCCTTACGGCACCTTCGACCAAGGCGGCAACCTGATGGAGTGGAACGAGACGGCGATTGGGGGCTCGCGCGGCAACTGGGGCGGGTGGTGGCAGAACGCCGCCCTTTACCTGTCGTCCTCAGGGCAGTGGTCTAACGATCCGACGTCTGAGGGTACTGGGCTCGGTTTTCGTCTCGGAGGTCCCCCGGAACAGAGCACCGCGATCCCTGAGCCTGCCACGGTGAGCCTGTTGGGCATCGCCCTTGCCGCGCTGCTTCGCAGGCGGCGGCGCCGGGCGTAGTGCTCTCCGCACCCCCGCGTCCGAGCGCGCGCCGGCGGCGGGAGGCGGCCGGCCGATGCCCCTGCCCCTCGTGCGCGCACAGCCCATAGCACGTGCGACAGCCTGTCGGAGTGCGGTCGCTTGAGACCGCTGTGGGCTTGCGAGGCGCCCGGCGCAAGAATGCCCACGACCCTCGGGGATCGCATTCGCCTACGGGGACGGGCCCTCATCCGGGCACGCCCCGTCCAAGCCTACAGCGGCGTCCAGCCGCCGCACTCCGACAGGCTGACGCATGCACCAAGGTCCCAGCCCTCTCGTCGTCGAACGCGGCGCACCATCATTCCCACACGATCCCCCTTGATTCCATGCCGTGAATGATTATCATTCACGTCGTGAGTAGTTTGCCGGGGCCGTTCCGCGGCACCTCCGTGGTAGGGCGTGCATACTTGCACGCCCTACCCGCGCGCCGCCTGCCCTGCCCGAATCTGCAATTGCATTTCTCCCCGTCCAGGCTATACTGCTGGCGAGAAGCTACCCCTGGCGAAAGGAGACTGGCATGAGGATCGCCGTGTCGCTGGTGGCCGTGTGCTCCATTGTGGCGGCTCTGTCGGCCTGCGCACCGAAGGTGCCGCAGAAGGAGAACGTCGCCGTCGCCGCGGAGGCGGCCCGCTGGGGCTACGTGGGCGGCAAGGTGGTGACGCGGGCCGATGCCGAGGTGAAGAACACACAGGACAAGGCCATCTACCTGAACGAGCACTACAGCATGACCGCCTACCGCATCGCCGTGGCGAACGGCGCCTACGCCGTGAAGCTCCACTTTGCCGAGACGTACGACAAGATTGACGCCGCGGGGCAGCGGGTGTTCACGGTCGCCATCGAGGGGAAGCCGGTCCTCGCCGACCTGGATGTCTTCACCGAGGCGGGCAAGGAGCGCTTCGCCGCCGTCGTCAAGGAGTTCGCGGCCGAGGTCAAGGATGGCGAGCTGACCATCGAGTTCACTGCGAAGGTGCAGAACGCCCTGATCAACGGCATCGAAGTGGCGCCCAAGCGCGGAGGCAGGGCGACAGGCGCCGCGCTCCTCATCAACTGCGGCGCCACCGAGGACTACAAGGCCAAGGACGGCCGCATTTGGCGGAAAGACCAGGAATACCAGGCGCCGTGAGCTGACCGGCCCGATCCGTCGGATCGGTCCGATCCGTCCGATCGGTCCCAGCCAGGAAGGTCCCAGGAGCCCCAATGACCCCGCGAGAAGTGGTGACCCGAGCGATCGAGTTCCGCACGCCCGAGCGGCTGCCCATCAGCGGCTATGGGGCGGCCAGCGACGTGACGTGGGTGGGCTACGAGCAGATCAAGCCACCCCAGGCACAGGACGACCCGCTCACCGACCAGTGGCTCTGCCGCTGGGGGAAGACTCATCTGGCGAACATGGGCCAGGTGAAGGGCCACCCGCTGGAAGACCTGGCGGAGATGAAGGACTTTCCGTGGCCCAACGGCGACGATCCCCGCCGCTACGTGAACGTGCCGAAGGCCCTCGACGAGTTGGCCGCCGATCCCGGTCGCCGCGACAAGTTCGTGGTCACCGGCATCTTCATGATCCTGTGGGAACGGATGCACAGCCTCCACGGCTTCGAGAACTGCATGATTGACCTGATGGATGACGTGCCGGCGATCCACGAGCTGGCCGAACACATCGTGGACTACGATCTCGCCGTGGTGCGGAACATGCACCGCATCGCGGGGGGCCGCATCCAGGCGCTCAACTTCAGCGAGGACTGGGGGACGCAGACGGACCTGCACGTGTCGCCCGCGCTGTGGCGCCGCTTCTTCCTCCCCCGCTACAAACGCCTCTTCCGCGCCATTCACGACTGCGGCTGGCACGTGTGGATGCACTCGTGTGGGAAGATCAACAAGGCCATCCCCGGCCTCATCGAGGCGGGGGTGGACGTGTTGAACATGCAGCAGCCGCGTGCGAACGGCATCGAGGAAATCGGCACCCAGTTCGCGGGCAAGGTGTGCTTCGAGAGCCTGTGCGACATCCAGATGACCCTGCCGCCCGGCAATCGCCGGGCCATCACCGCCGAGGCGAGGCAGCTCATGCGGACCTGGGGCACGCCGCGCGGCGGCTTCATCCTGGGCGACTACGGGGACCACGTGGCCATCGGCGCCCAGCCCGAGACGAAGGACTTCATGCTCGGGGAGTTCCGCCGCCTCGACCCCTGGGCGCGCGGCTGGTGAGCCGTCCCCACTGTATGGCGCAGATTCCACAGCGGCGGAGGGATGCGGACCCACGCGCCGCGGGCGGCCAGGCACAAACCCTGCCCCTGTAACGCCTTGCGGCATTCGGAGCGTCCGCCACCTCGTTCTCTGTTCGTCTGGCACATGGTTTGCTCCGCGGTCCTGGCCCACGGGCGGGGGGCAGAGGAGAGTCATGTTGGGACGTGCTGCGCCTTGTGAAGCCGAGCGGGTGTGTGCCGGTTCGCCCGAGGACACGGCCCTGCCATGGTCGGCGAACGTGTATCGCATGCTCGCCGAAGGCATGCGCTCCGGCATAACGGTGATTGATGCCGACTACACCGTGGTGATGATCAACCCCGCGCAGGCGGCCCTATTCGGCAAGTCGGTTCGCGAGCTGGTGGGCAGCAAGTGCTTCCGGGAGTTCGAGCAGCGCGATGCTCCCTGCCCGGACTGCCCGGGCGCGATGGCCATGGCCACCGGGCAGCCGCAGACGGCCGAGAGACAGGGGGTGCGCGGCGATGGCGGCCGCTTCTACGCGCGGGTGACTGTGTTTCCTTTGCCCGGGCCGAGCGGCAAGCTGGACAGCTTCATCGAGGTAGGCGAGGACGTCACGGAGCACAAGCTCGCCCTTGATGCCCTGCAGGCGAGCGAGGCGAAGCACCGGGCGCTGGTGGAAACCATCCCTGCCATCACCTACATCGCCGCGCTCGACGAGGCGAGCACCACGCTCTACGTCAGCCCCCAGGTACAGACCTATCTGGGCTTCACGGAGGAGGACTACAAGGCGGACCCCGGCCTGTGGCGCACGCTGCTGCACCCCGACGACCGGGAGCGGGTGCTCCGCGAGGTGGCCGAGGCCCGTGCCAGCGGCGCGACGCTCGTGAGCCGGTACAGGATGGTCGCGCGCGACGGGCGAGTCGTGTGGTTCCGCGATGCCGCGCGCCTGGTGCGCGACCCCGACGGGAAGGCCATCTTCCTCCACGGCGTGATGTACGACGTTACAGAGACGAAGGAGGCGGAGGACAAGCTGCGCGCGACCCTTGCCGAACTCGAGCAGTTCAACCGCCTGGCGGTGGGCCGCGAGTTGCGGATCATCGAGCTGAAGCGCGAGGTGAACCAGATGGCCGCCAAGACCGGCCTCGAGCCCCCCTACGACCTGTCGTTCGCGGCCCAGGAGGGGGAAAGCAGCCGCCGTGTCCCATCATAGCCCGCGAAGCGCAACACCCCACCGCAGTGCAGCCTCCCTGGCCGTGATCGTTGGTGTGGGACTGGCCCTGTCGGCCGCCGTCTTCTGGGCCGCCCGGCACTGGGAGAGCGGCAGGGCGCGGGCGTACTTCGAGCGCCTGGCCGCCGAACGCGTGGCCGAGCTGCGCGAGATTCTCGAGGTCGAGCAGTTCGCCCTGGTGGCGACCCGGGCCTACTACGACGGCTCCGAGCGGGTGGAGCGGCACGAGTTCCACGCCTTTGCAGCCACGTGCCTGCCGCATCTCTTCAGCATCCGGGCCATGGCCTGGGTGCCGAGGCTGCCCGGGGCCGAGCGAGCCGAGTGCGAGCGGGCCGCGCGCGAGGAGGGGGTGGAGGGCTACGAGATTCGGGAGATGGACGGCGACGGGCGGCTGGTGCGGGCCCCGGCCCGGGCCGAGTACTTCCCCGTGCTCTTCGCGGAGCCGCGCGCGGGCAACGAGCGGGCGCTCGGCTTCGACGAGGCGTCGGACCCGAAGCGTTGGGAGGCGATGGTACGCGCGCGGGACTCGGGCGAGGCGGTGGCCACGGGGCGGATCGCTCCCGTGCGCGAGGCGGCGGCGGAGTGCGAGCTGCTCCTCTTTCTGCCCGTGTACCAGCAGGGGCGCCCGCGCGGCACGGTGGCGGAGCGGCGGGCGGGCCTCCAGGGCTTCCTCGCCGGCGTCGTGCGGCCCGCGGAACTCCTGGCCAACACCATGCGGCGCCTGAGCGCGGCGGGGGTGGACGTGCACCTCCACGACCTGTCGGCCCCCGAGGGGCAGCAGCACCTCGCCTGCCAGCCCGCGTGCCTCAGGGATGGGCCGCCTCCCGGCCCGGACACCGCTGCCATGGATGGCGCGACGGCCCTGCGCACCGAGAACAGGCTCGCCGTGGGCAAGCGCCTCTGGGCCGTGGCGTGCGTGGCCACGCCACAGTTCGTCTCGGGCGCCCGCACGTGGCTGCCCTGGGCGGGTCTGGCGTGCGGGCTCGCGCTCACCGGCGCCCTCGCCTACTACCTAGTGCTGCGGCACCGGCATCAGGAGCGCATGAGCATGGCGACCGCGGCGGTGGCCCGCGCCAACGAGACGCTCGAGACCGAGGCCATCGCGCGCCGCCAGGCCTCCGAGGGCCTGGCGCGCGAGAACGCCAAGCTCTCTGCCATGATCTCGGGGATGGAGGAGGGGGTGCTCTTCGCCGACGCCTGCGACTGCATCATCGAGGCCAACGAGTACTTCCTGCGGTTCGTCCGCCGCGAGCGGGCCACCGTGGTCGGCCACTCACTCTTCGAGTTCCACCACGGCCCGGTCGCCGAGAACGTGCGCCGGGCCATCGAGGGCTTTCGCGCCCGGCCCGGCGGCCCGCCCTACGTCGTCCAGCGCCGCATCGGCGAGGCCGAGCTGATCCTCCGCTGCCAGCCCATCTACCGCGCCGGGGCCTACGACGGCGTGCTGCTCAACGTGATTGACGTGACCGGGCTAGTCACCGCGCGCCGCGAGGCCGAGCGGGCCAGCCGCGGCCTCGCCGAGGCCAACGCCCGCCTCGAGGAGGAGGCCGCCGCCCACGCGCGGGCCGCCCGCAACGTCCAGACCCTCCAACGCCAGATCGAGTTCATCCTCGGCGCCACCAAGACGGGCCTCGACATCATTGACGCGCAGTACAACCTCCGCTACGTGGACCCCGCCTGGGCGAAGACCTATGGGGACTGGGCCGGCCGGAGGTGCCACGAGTACTTCATGGCCCTCGGCGAGCCCTGCCCCGGCTGCGGCATCCCCGAGGCGCTGCGAACCCGCCGCATCGTGGTCAACGAGGAGACGCTCCCCCGGGAGAACGACAGGCGGGTCCAGGTCACTACCATCCCGTTCCAGGACGACGGCGGCGAGTGGCTGGTGGCCGAGGTGAGCGCGGACATCACGGAGCTGGCCCGTCGTGCCGAGGAGCTTGCCAACGCCCGGAAGGCCCTGTTGAACATGGTGGACGACCTCGAGCGCGCCCGCCGCGCCGCCGAGGCCGCCAACCGGGCCAAGAGCGAGTTCCTCGCCAACATGTCCCACGAAATCCGCACCCCCATGAACGCCATCCTCGGCTTCGCCAAGCTCCTCCTGCGCGAGCCCCTCACCCCCGACCAGCGCGAGTGCGTCGAGACCATCTGCCGCAGCGGAGGCGACCTGCTGACCCTGATCAACGACATTCTGGACCTCTCGCGGATCGAGGCCGACCGGATGCTGCTCTCGCCCGAGGTGGTGGACGTGGCGTCCGTGGCGCGCTCGGTGTGCGAGCTGCTCGAGCTGCGTGCCGCCGAGAAGGGCGTCCGCCTGGCCGTCGAAGCCGACCCCCGCGTCCCCAAGGCCGCCATGACCGACCACGCCCGCCTGCGCCAGGTCCTCCTCAACCTCGTCGGCAACGCCGTCAAGTTCACCGACGCCGGCTCGGTCACCGTCACCATCGGCCCGGAGGAGCCCGCGCCCGGTGGCACGGGCATCCTGCCCGTACCGCACGGGCTGGAGGCCTGTGCCACCCACATCCACTTCGCCGTCACCGACACGGGCATTGGCATTCCTCTCGACCGCCAGGAGGCCATCTTCGACGCCTTCGTCCAGGGCGATGGCTCCTTCACCCGCAAGTACGGCGGCACGGGCCTCGGCCTGGCCATCTCCAAGCGCCTCGCCACCCTCCTCGGCGGCAGAATCTGGGTCGAGAGCACCCCCGGCAAAGGCAGCTCCTTCCACTTCACCATCCGCACCCACCTCGCGGCCCCGCAAGGCGGGGCGGGGGACAAGTGCCAAGTGGCAAGTGACAAGGGGCAAGTGACCAGTGGCGAGCCAGAAGAGCCGCCCGCTCCCGCCTCGTCTTCTCTTCCACTCGCCACTCGCCACTTGCCACTCGCCACTCCCCGTCCCCCACTCGCCACTCGCCGCGAGGCGGCAGCCACGATCCTCGTGGCGGACGACAACCCCGTGGGCCGGGACTACGCTCGCCGCGTCCTCGAGCGCGCGGGGTACCGCGTGGCCGAGGCGGCGGACGGCCAGGAGGCCCTCGCCGCCGCCCGCGACCAGGCGGTGGACCTGGTGCTGATGGACGTGGGGATGCCGGTGGTGGACGGGCTCGAGGCGGCCCGCCGCCTCCGCGCCACCTGCCACGGCGCTCACCTGCCGATCATCGCCCTCACCGCCCACGCGATGGCGGGCGACGAGCAGAGGTGCCGCCAGGCCGGCTGCGACGCCTACCTGGCCAAGCCCGTGGACCCCGACGAGCTGTTGCGCGCCGTCGCGCGCCACCTCCCGCCTGAAGGCGGGCAAATCCGCAATCCGAAATCCGGAACTCGAAACTCGAAACCTGAAACTCGAAACCTGGAGACCGCCTGTGTCCAGCCCTGAGCCTGTCGCTGCCCCAGCAACGATTCTCGTCGTGGACGACCACGCCGACGCCCGCCGCCTCCTCGCACTCCTCCTCAAGTCCCAGGGCTACCGCACCCTCCTCGCCCAGGACGGCCCCGAGGCCCTGCGCCTGGCCGAGGAGACGCCCGACCTCTCGCTCGTCATCCTCGACGTGATGATGCCGGGCATGGACGGGTTGGAGGTGTGCCGCCGCCTGCGCGCCCGCCCCGGCGACGCCTACGTGCCCATCATCCTCGCCACCGCCCTCAGCGACGAGTACACCGAGAAGTTCTACAAGGAGCTGGTCCACGGCAAGCTCCAGCCCGTCCTCGACACGCTGAAGGTGCTGGCGAAGAAGAAGATGTGGTTCGAGATCGTCTACCTGGTCATCCCCACGCACAACGACGACCCGGCGAACGTGCGGGAGATGGCGAAGTGGATTCACGGCGAGCTTGGCCCCGACGTGCCGGTGCACTACAGCGCCTTCTTCCCCACCTACAAGCTGCGCAACCTCGAGCGCACGCCGCCCGAGACCATCGAGCGCCTGTGGGAGGTGAGCCGCAAGGAGGGGCTGCGCTACGTCTACGTCGGCAACGTCTCGCGCCCTGGCGGCCATCCCGGCGAGAGCACGGCCTGCCCCAAGTGCGGACGCATCCTCATCCGCCGCGTCCGCTACGACATCGGCCCGGCCCTCCTCCGCGCCGGCAAGTGCCCCGGCTGCGAGACCCCGATTGCGGGGGTGTGGGACGGCGTGGCGAGCAAGCCGTGATGCGTCCTGTGTGCCGCGGAGTCCCTTCGGTCCCTTTGGTCCCTTAGGTCCCTTCATGGCATCGTGGCTGGAGCTTCCAGGCGAGAGCGGGGACAGCCGCGGCCCGGCAGGGAGCGCGCGCGAGGAAGCGTGGCAGCGGAGGCCGGCCGAGGAACTGATGCTCTCGGGGGAGCGGCTGTACTGCGAGGGGGAGTTCGCGGACGCCGCGCGGGAGTTCCGGAGCGCGCGGAAGCACGATCCCGCACTGTTCGAGGCGTGGGCCGCCGAGGTGGACGCGCGGCTGCGGGCGGGCGACGTGCCGCGGGCCGAGGAGACGGCCAACGAGGCGCTCGCCGCCTATGGCAAGGTGCCGGTCTTCTACGCGGCGAAGGCCCTGGTCCTCGCCCACCGGGGCGACATCGCGGCGGCCTACGAGCACTCCGACATCGCGGTGAAGCACCACGGCGGCGGCCTGTTCACCTGGCTGGCCCGCGCCGAGGTGGTGCTGGCCTCCGGCACGTGGGGCACGCGGGATAGCGTGGACGCCTGTTTCGAGAAGGCGGCCCAGGCCGACCCGACCCACTGGCGGGCGAGCCTGGGCGCGGCGTTGGCCCTCATCCAGTGGGGCCAGCCCCAGGTTGCCCTCGAGCGGCTGGCCGACGCGGCCCGATTCGTGCCCGAGAACCCCTTCGTGTGGAAGGCGATGGGCGATTGCCATCGCGCCCTGGGCCGCCGCTCGCCCGCGCGCGAGTGCTATCGCTCGGCTCTGGCCCGGCGGCCGGAGTATGCGCCGGCCCGAGACGCTCTCGCCGAGATGACGTTCTGGGGGCGCGTCCGCAAGTGGCTGGCCGGCCTCTGTAGGAGGAAGCCGCGAGCTACAAGCCGCGAGCCGCGAGCCTGATCTCCCGAAGCTCGCCGCTCGCAGCTTCCCTTCTCACTGGGGGTTCCTCGGCTCGATGCGCTTGATGTTCGGGCCGCCGGCGTGCTCGAGGGTGATGCGGTAGGTGGCCCCAGGCTCGGGAGGGAGGCCGACAGTCTGTATCTGGGCCACGCGGATGCCTTCGGCCTTCGCCTCCTCAGGGTGGTTCACCCAGTGCCAGAAGCGGAGCCATAGGCCCTGCTCGAAGGCCGAGGCAGTGCCCGAGGTGAAGCGATAGGCGTCGGGCACCACGCTGCCGTTTGCGGCCAGCATTGGCCCCTCGCGCGGCTCCTGCGCGTCGCCGAACGCCCGGCGGAAGAAGAGCAGCGATTTGCCCCGCAGCGGGTCCCCCACCTTCACGAGGTCGTGCTCGAACTTGATGATGAGGGCCTCGAAGTAAACGTCCTTGCCACGCAAGGTGATGACCTTCGCGGGGAGCGGCTTGTCGTCGCGGTCGAACTCCACAAACTCGAAGGTCCAGAGCGGCACCTTCTGGGAGTCGAGGCGGTGGCCGACGACGCGCGCCTGGGCCACGCGCGACTCAGTGGTGAGGCGCTTGACGAAGCCCTTGAGCACCTCGCACTGCGCGCGGAGCCTGTCGTTGTCCTGCTGGAGGGCGGCCACGGTCCTCTCCAGCTCCTCGCGTTCGCGGGCCAGCCGCGCCTCCCGGAACTTCGCCATCACGTAGGTGATGCCCACGTAGGCAAGGATGAGCGCGACCACCACGGCCAACAGGTTGGTGGGCTGGAGGAGATCGCGGACCAGGAGGCCGAGGCCGTTGACGAAGGCGCGAAGGCGGCGCACGGGGCTCACTCCTCTTCTTTGGCGGGCGGCGGGGCCTCCGCCTTCGGCGGCGGGGGCTCGGGGGGCCGGGCGTAGGGGTCCTTTAGCTCGAGCAACAGGTCCCAGATAGCACGGGCCTCGATGTGCTGCGTGGCGCGCGCCCGGGCCGGGTTGGCCGCGTGCCAGGCCTGCGGGGTCTCGAAGGCCCAGAAGGGCTTGTCGGCCGCGACGGCCCAGGTCTGGTAGTAGACGCCGTAGGCGGTCTGGAGGGCGCTGGCCAACAGGTCGCCGTCCTTGCGCTCGCGGGCGACGTGGGCCATCGTGGCGGCGAGGCGATAGGAGTCGGCGACCGAGACCTCGTGGCAGCGGCCCGTGGCGAGGGGCTGGCGGTCGGAGCCGACGACGCTGACCGCGCCCACGTCGGCCAAGCCGTCGCCCGTCGAGTCGCGGAGCGGCTTCACGCAGCGGAGGTAGGCCTGGCGCAGGTGCTTCTGGAGCCGCTCGGGGGGGAGGATGGGGGGGAGGCCGGCGCCCTGGGCGAATCGGATGCCGGACAGGGCGCCCGCGGCGATCGCGTCGGCGTGCCGCGAGCGGCTGTCGAGCCCGTAGTAGCCGCCCTGGGGCCGCCAGAGCTGGCGGTCGAGGTTGGCGCGCGCGAGGGGGACGAGGCGGCGGATGGCCTCGGCGTCGCGGTCGTCGCAGGCCGCCGCGAGCTGCTCGAGGGCCTCGAGGGCCGCGACGCACAGGCCGCCGCCGAGGAGCGACACGCCGTGGAGGGGGCAGGGCGAGGTCGCCGTGTCGTCGCCCGCGTGGCCGGGGAGGCCGTAGCCATAGGCGTCGGCGCCGCGGAGTGCGGCGAAGCATTTCTTGCAGGCGGACCACACGTAGGCCAGGAAATCGCGGTCCTGCGTGGCGCGCCAGCAGGCGTAGGCCTGGAGGATGAAGAGCGCGGGGAGGTCCTTCGCCTGGCGCGCGGCGTCGGGCGAGGCATTGCCGTCGAAGAAGGGGTTGCCGCTCGGCGTGCCCAGGTCGTGGGCGAAGGGCGTCGTGGCGTCAATCAGGTCGGCGTAGGCCCGCAGCGTGTCGCGCTCGAGCGAGGGCCAGAGGGCCAGCCGCGCCCGCTGGGCGGCGAAGCGCGCCGCCAGGGGCTCGCACCAGGGCTGCGTGGGGCATTCGAGGACGAAGTGCTTGTGGTCCTCGGGGTGGAGCTTCCTGAACTCCTCGGGGGCCGTGATGCAGCCGGCCTCCCAGAAGGCGCCGCCGAAGCTCTCGTAGTACAGCTCGTTGCACGCCGCCTGCTTCAGCCAGTCGGGGTAGGCCGGCTCGTCGAGGATGGGGCGCATCCAGGCGTCCACCGCCGCTTCCCACTCGCCGTGGTGCAGCAGGGCGTCGCGCGCGATGGCGAAGGCGTTGTTGCCGGTCTGGCCATAGTGCTCGGTGTAGCGCCGCCACCACTGGGTTGGCCCCATCGCCACGCGGGGGAAGTCCCAGCTCAGGGCGAAGGGCACGGTGAGCGATGCCTTGGGCTCGAGCGTGGCGTGGAAGGCCACGGCCCCCGCGCTCGCCGTGGCGTCGAGCGCCTTGTCGGGCAGCCGGCCCCGGGCCGCGAACTCGCCCAGAATGTCGCCCCCGCTCGCCAGGGCGTTCCAGGACGCCGCGTGGGACACCTCGCCGCCGTGCTCGGCGCGGACGGCCAGGCACCACTCGCTGTCCTGCGTCGTGGGCGGGTTGCGCGGGTCGCGCGCGTCGAGCACGACGCCGACGAGCTTCCCCTCGGGCTCGGCCTGGGCCGTGCTGAGGAAGCCCGTGCGCAGCTCGGCCGTGTGAGCCGCCGCGTTCGGGAAGGTGAACATCAGCGCCACCTCGAGCGGCTGGTCGGTCGGGTTCGCCACGGCGAACTGGAAGATGGCCACGGGAAGGCTCGTCTCCCGCGTGTTCGCCCGGACGATGGGGCTGAAGAACTTCATCGCCAGGTCGGCCGTCAGGCCCCGGTACGTGAACCACCCCTTGGGATAGAGCGCGGAGTAGAAGCCGCTGCCCGGCGGCAGAGCGGCCCAGCCGGGCATGGGCGGCTGCGTGGCCAGCGTGGCCACGCGGGCCTTGCCGCCCGCCGGCCTCTCATAGAAGTGGAAGGCGGCCCCCGCCAGCCGCCGCCCCTCCTCGGGCGCGCCGGGCGTGAAGTGCCACGGCCCGAACGCCCCGCACGGGTTGAGCATGAAGCTCCCCGCCCCGATGCCGCCGAGCGGCACGCCTCGTTCGCACCGGCCCAGGGGCACCCGCCAGGCCACGGCCGGCACGGGCCACGCCACGCGCTCCGGCGCCGTGCCCTCGCCCGCCCGCGCTGCGGCCGCCAGGAGCAGAGGACAGAGGACAGAGGACAGAGGACAGAGCCCCGGAGCGGCGGCCATCCGCCTCCTGCCGACTGCTTTCTGCCGCCTGCCGTCTGTCCTCTGTCGTCTGTCCTCTGTCATCTGGCTGCCCCGCCCCCGCCCCCAGGCGATGGTAGCAGAAGGGTGGCGGGCATGCAAGGATGCGGTTTTGATTTGATCGGGGTGGGCCAATCCGCTATAATATGCCGACACTGCACACGCGGGCGTCGCACAGGCGAGGGTGCCTGCGGCACACGGAATGCCCCGCGTCTGGAGAAGGACACGCCGTTTATGACGATGGACGAAGCGAAGAAGAGCGAACTCATCGGCACGTATCGGCAGCACGAGACGGACACGGGCTCGCCCGAGGTGCAGGTAGCCCTGCTGACGGAACGCATCAACCACTTGGCGGATCACTTGAAGGGCCACCGGAAGGACCACGCGTCGCGCCGGGGCCTGCTGATGATGGTCGGCCGCCGCACGCGGCTGCTGCGGTTCCTTCACCGCGTCAGCCCGGAGCGGTACGTGGCAGTGGTGAAGCGGCTCGGGATCCGCAAGTAGCGCGCGTCGGGCGATTGCGGCGCGCGGAGGTCCGGCAAGGGCGACGGCACAGGGCCCGAATCGCAGTCCCAGGTCCCGACGGCAACGCCGAGCAGAGCAATGGGCAGGGGGGCGTAGCACCCCCGCACGCAGGTTTTCAATGGCAGACCCCACCGACGGCTGCGGAACCGGAACACAGGAGGTTGGAGAAGCGCATGGCTATTCATCGCGTCGAGAGGCTGATTGGTGACAGACCCCTGGTCATCGAGACGGGGAAACTCGCGAAACAGGCGGCAGGAGCCGTGACCGTTCGCTGCGGCGACACGATGGTGCTCGCCACCGTCGTGTGCGCCGAGGCGAAGCGGGACACGGATTTCTTCCCGCTCACGGTCGAGTACCGCGAGAAGTTCCACGCGGCCGGCAAGATTCCCGGCGGGCGCTTCATGAAGCGCGAGGGCCGGCCCAGCCGCAAGGAGATCCTCACCTCGCGCATGTGCGACCGGCCCCTGCGGCCGCTCTTCCCCAAGGGCTTCCGCGAAGAGGTCATGGTCCACGTCCTCGTGCTGTCGGCTGACAAGGACAACGACCCCGACACGCTGGCCATGGTCGGCTCCTCCGCCGCCCTCGCCATCTCGTCCATCCCCTTCCAGGGTCCCACCGGCTCGGTGCGTGTCGGCCGCATCGGCGGGCGCTTCCTCGTCAATCCCACCTACAAGCAGGTGCAGGACGGCGACCTGGACCTCGTGATGTCGGCGACGAAGGACGCCATCGTGATGGTCGAGGCCGGGGCGAAGGAGGTGCCGGAGTCGAGCATCGTCGAGGCCCTGCGCTTCGGCCACGAGGCCTGCCGCGAAATCGTCGGAATGATCGAGGAACTGGTCCGCGACTGCGGCGTCACGGCCCGCTTCTTCGAGCCGGCCGAGCCGCCCGCGGCCCTCAAGGCGAAGCTGAGCGCGAAGTACCGCGACGCGCTCCTCGAGCGCCTCCAGATCCGCGAGAAGCGCGAGCGCGGCGGCGCCGTCATCACACTCCGCGGGCAGGCATTCGAGGAGTTCGTCCAGAGCGACGAGAGCGAGGAAGGCTACACCAAGGGCGAGGTCGCCGCGGCGTTCGAGGAACTCGAGGGCCAGGTGATGCGCTCGCTGATGGTCTCCGGCACGCGCTGCGACGGCCGCGGCCACAAGGACATCCGGCCCATCTCCTGCGAGGTCGCCATCCTCCCGCGCGCGCACGGCTCCGCCCTGTTCACCCGCGGCGAGACCCAGGCCCTCGTCGCCACCACCCTCGGCACCTCGCTCGACGAGGAGTGGGTCGAGAGCCTCCTCGAGACCTACACCCGCAAGTTCACCCTCCACTACAACTTCCCCGGCTTCTCGGTGGGCGAGGTGCGGCCCGAGCGCGGCCCAGGCCGCCGCGAGATCGGCCACGGCGCGCTCGGCGAGCGCGCCTTCGAGCCCGTCCTGCCCTCCGAGGAGGACTTCCCCTACACGGTCCGCATCGTCTCCGACATCCTCGAGTCCAACGGCTCCTCCTCCATGGCCACCGTGTGCGGCACCACCCTTGCCATGATGGACGCCGGCATCCCGATCCGCGACCCCGTGGCCGGCATCGCCATGGGCCTCATCAAGGACGGGGAGAAGGTCGTCGTCCTCACCGACATCCTGGGCGACGAGGACCACTTCGGCGACATGGACTTCAAGGTGGCCGGCACCCAGCACGGGGTGACGGCGCTCCAGATGGACATCAAGATCGGGGGCCTGAGCGACAGCGTGATGCGCGCGGCCCTCGACCAGGCCCGCGAGGCCCGCATCCACATCCTGCGCGAGATGCTGCGCGCCCTGGACCGCCCGCGGCCGGAAATCTCCCAGTACGCCCCGCGCCTGCTCCGCATCCAGATCGACCCCGCCAAGATCGGCACCGTCATCGGCCCAGGCGGCAAGATGATCCGCAGCATCGAGGCCGAGTCCGGCGCAAAGGTCGAGATCGAGGACGACGGCACCATCGTCATCTCCTCGGCCGACGTGCGCGCCGCCGAGAAGGCCCGCGACACCATCCTCGGCCTCGTCGCCACAGCCGAAATCGGCCGCGTCTACAACGGCCGCGTCGTCTCCACCAAAAACTTCGGCGCCTTCATCGAGTTCCTCCCAGGCCAGGAGGGCCTCTGCCACATCTCCGAACTCGCCGACCGTTACGTCGAGCGAGTCGAGGACGAGGTCAAAGTCGGCGACGAAGTCCGCGTCAAGGTCATCTCCGTGGACGACCAGGGCCGCGTCAAGCTCAGCCGCAAAGCCGTCACCCGCGACGAGCCGGGCGCCGCCGGCGGCGACAGCGGCGGCCCCCGCACCAGCTTCGGCCCCCCCAGCAACGGCGGCGGCCGCGGCGGCGGCTTCGGCAGGCGCTAGGCCGGCCAGTTCCTCTGTTCACCCCCTGCCCGGAGGCGAACCCACTCGCCTCCGGGCAGGCTCACCTTGCCCGCCCTCCGACGCCGAGGCGGCCATGAGCACCAAGCCCACCGACCCCCACGCCGACCCCTGGTCCCACGTCGTCACCCTCGCCGCGGGACTCGTCCACGAGATCAAGAACCCCCTCAGCACCATCAGCCTCAACCTTCAACTCCTCCTCGAGGACTGGCAGCAGAGCGCCGACTCCCCCCGCGAACGCCGCACGGTCAAGCGCCTCCAGACCCTGCACCGCGAAACCACCCGCCTCACCGGCCTCCTCGAGGACTTCCTCCGCTACGCCCGCACCCCCGACATCGCCGCTGAGCCCTGCGACCTCAACGGCCTCGTCCAGGAACTCCTCGACTTCATCGCCCCCAAGGCCACACAGCTCGGCATCCAGGTCCGCACAAACCTCGCCCCCGACATCCCCGTCATCCAGGCCGACTCCAAGCTCCTCAAGCAGGCCCTCCTCAACCTCCTCATCAACGCCGAGGAGGCCATGCCCAAGGGGGGGGAACTCATTCTTCAGACCTCTGCCGACGGCCCCGGCGTCCAGCTCGACGTCACCGACACCGGCCTCGGCATCCCAGACCACCAGCTCGGCAAGGTCTTCGGCCTCTACTTCTCCACCAAGGAGGACGGCAGCGGCCTGGGCCTCTGCACCACCCGCCGCATCCTCGAACGCCACGGCGGCTCCATCGCCGTCGAGAGCGACGTGGGCAAGGGCACCCACTTCACCGTCCGCCTCCCCGCCGAGCCGCCCGCCACGGAGGGCACGCCGTGACCCAGCCCCTGCCCGCTGTCCTCCTGGTGGACGACCACGCGGCCCACGCCGAGGCCCTGGCCGCCGGGCTTGAAGCCCTCTCCGTCGCCACCGACATCGCCTCCGGCGGCAAAGAGGCCCTCGACAAGCTGGCCGCCAAGCCCTACGACCTGGTCATCACCGACCTCGTGATGAGCGACCTCGACGGCATGGAGGTGCTCCGCGAGGCCAAGGGCCGCAGCCCCGACGTCGAGGTCATCGTCGTCACGGGCTACGCCACCGTCGAGAACGCCGTCGCCGCCATGCAGCAGGGCGCCGCCACCTACCTGCGCAAGCCCGTCAACCTCGACGAACTCCGCGCCGTCGTCCGAGGCGTCCTCGAAAAGCAGTCCCTCCGCCGCACCAACGTCGAGCTGCGCCGCGAACTCGACCAGCGCTTCGGCTTCGAAGGCATCGTCGGCAACCACCCCAAGATGCTCCGACTCATCGAAACCCTCCGCCAGATCGCCCCCACCGACGCCACGGTCCTCGTCTACGGCGAAAGCGGCACGGGCAAGGAACTCGTCGCCCGCGCCCTCCACAACAACAGCCCCCGCCGCCCCAAGCGCTTCGTCGCCCTCAACTGCGCCGCTCTCTCCGAGGGCATCCTCGAAAGCGAACTCTTCGGCCACGAGAAAGGCTCCTTCACCGGCGCCGCCGCCGCGCGCGTCGGCCGCTTCGAATACGCCGACGGCGGCACCCTGCTCCTCGACGAGGTGGGCCAGGGGGCGCCCGTGGTCGCGTCGGGCCACCAGGCCGCCTTCTGCCAGGCCCTCGGGCTCCGCGTCGTCGCCACCTTCACGGGCGGAGATGAGCAGTCCATCGCCCGCCTCTCCGAGCTGCTCGAGCGAGGCGACGAGGCTGGCGTGCGACTCGTCGTCGCCAATCTCCAGGAGGGGCCTCAGCTCGCCGAGCCCCTCGCGCAGCGGTTCGGCGCGCGGCCCGTGGTCTTCAGCAACTTCCCCTCGATGGCAGAAGAGCAGGACACATTCGACGAACTTGTCGAGTCGAACGTGCGCGCGCTGACGGACGGGGCCGCGCCGTGACCCCCTTGTCCCTCCGCCTCAACGCAGTGACCGTGGTGAGGGGGGGCCACGCGATCCTCGACGTGCCGGCCCTCGAGGCCAGTCCCGGCGAGTGCCTCGGCGTCGTGGGGGTGAACGGCGCGGGCAAGACCACCCTCCTGCGCGTCTGCGCGGGCCTGCTTCGCCCCACGAGCGGCGCCGTGTGGCTGGGCGGCGTGGACCTGGCGACGGCGTGGCCGTGGCGCCTCACCCGGCTCCGCGCCGCCGTCGGCGTCCTGCCCCAGGCCAGCGAGTACAACGCCCACCTGCCCCTGACCGTCGGGGAGGTGGTCGCCATGGGCAGGGCCGGGCCGAGGGGCCTGCTGCGGCGGCTTGGCCCGGCTGACCGCGAGATCGTACGGACCTGGCTCGAGCGCCTGGGCCTCGGCCCCCTGGCATCGCGGGTCTTCCCTTCCCTGTCCGGCGGCGAGCAGCAGAAGGCGCTGCTCGCGCGCGCGATGGCCCAGGAGCCGGGGCTCCTGCTCCTCGACGAGCCGGGCGCGAATCTCGACCTCGACTGGAAAGCGCGCCTCGTCGCCCTCCTCGACGAGGTCGTGCGGGCGACCGGAGTCACCGTGGTGATGGTCTCGCACGAAACGGGCCTGCTGCCCGCCTGCTGCACGCGGGTGGCCCTGATGCGCGGCGGCCGCGTGCTCCGGCTCGGCCCGTCGGCCCAGGTGCTCACCCCGGAGGCCCTGGCGGAAGCCTACGGCTGCCCGGTGGAGGTCGCCACGGTCCGAGGGCGCCGCTACGCCGTGGCCGCGCGCCCGGAGGACTGCTGATGGACCCGTTCTTCATCCCCATCCTGGCCGCCGGCGCGGTCGGCGGGGCGAGCGCCGGGCTGCTCGGCGTGTTCATCGTCGGCATGCGCATGCCGTTCATCGGCGTCTGCGTCTCCCACGCGGCCATGGCCGGAGCCGTGGGCGGGCTGCTCGTCGGCTGGCCGGCCTTCCCGTGCGCCTTGGCTGCGGCCGTGGCCGCCTCCGCGAGCCTCGGGCTCACCCGACCCGCCCCCGGCCGCGGCGGCGCCGACAGCAACGTGGCCATGGGCGTGCTCTTCTCTCTCCTGCTGGGATTGACCTTTCTCGGCATCGGGCTGGCCCCGGGGCCCAAGACCCCGATGCTGGGCCTCTTGTGGGGCAGCCTGGTGTTCGTCAGTGCCCGGGAGGTCTGGGTCGCCGTGGCTTCGGGCCTGGCCCTCCTCCTGTTCGTCCTCCTGTTTGGCAAGGAGATGAGGGCCATCCTCTTCAGCCGATTCCTCGCGGCCGCGGGGGGCATCCACGAAACGCTCGTCTACACCCTCTTCCTGGCCCTGTGCGGCCTGGTCCTCACCGTCAACCTTCAAGCGGTTGGGGGCCTCATGATCTTCAGCCTCATCACCAACCCTGCCGTAGCGGCGTTCCGTGTCGCGCGGGGCTTCGCCTCTGTGTGCGCCGTCGCGAGCGCGTTGGGCGCGGCGGGCGCCCTGGGAGGCTTCTTCGCCGCCTACTGGCTTGACCTGCCCACCGGCGCGTGCATCGTCCTCTTCTCATCCCTTCTCCTTGCCCTGTGCGTCCTGTGGGCGTCGTGGCGCGGGTCCCGCTCCCGTGTGGCGTGCGCGCCCCCTGGATCCGAGCGGCCTCGATAGCGACGCCCGGAGGCAGCTCCGCCCGACGGCGGCGGACAGCGTCTTCCCCCTGCGGCTGCGAGGCAGGCCCGGGCGGCCCATCGGCGCTTGACACTCGTTGCGTGAGGGCGTAGAATAGGGGCGTTGCGTTGGGGACGTAGCTCAATTGGGAGAGCGCTAGAATCGCACTCTAGAGGTCGGGGGTTCGAATCCCCTCGTCTCCACCATCAAGCAGGGCAAGGACTTATGGATTTAGTCCTTGCCCTGTTTGCGTTTACGGCGATGCGGGAAGGTGCTGTCCGAAGTGACTGCAAGTGACAGCAAGGGCGGGAAGTGACAGTTTTCGACCTCGTCCGTGGCACAACCGTGGCACAAGCTGTCAAGCCGCCGAAAACGGGCAAGCTCCGGCTCCTCAATGGCGACATGCCCTTCGATGCCGCCTATGCACCGCGGCGGTGAGGCATCTCCCACTCCAGTGAAACCTGAATGGTCCGCTCCGTCCTCGAGCGCGAGCCGCACCGGATGCTCGACCTCGACCTGACCCTATCGAACTTTGGTGTCGGCCACTTGCGCGACTTCCGGTAAGTCGGTGTGACATTCCGAAGCCTGGAACCTGTCCGGCAGCATTGCAGCAATGAGGACAAGGTCACATGGTGAGGCGGCATGCTTGGCCGTGGTCCCACTATTCGTAGGTGAGCGAGAAGACGGTATCTGTCAGGAAGCGGCGGAACGAGTCGTTGTCGCTGAATTGCTTGAAGAGTTCGGTGTCGTCGCTCAGGAGGCTGGTCATGACCCGTTCCAGCGCCTTGTCGTGCTCAATCCTGGCGTTCTGGCGGTCGGAGTGCTTCTTCGCATTCTGGAATGCAGTGTCGGCGGCAACCTTGGCGGGGATCTCCTCGGTGATGAGCTTGTGGACGCGGTCCTTGTCAGTCCACGGGATGTTGCCAAACTGGTCGTTGAAGGTCTTGAGGATGTTCGATAGCAGGTCCATCTCTGGTTCGGGCTTACGCCCCCGCCGCTGGTGGGCACAGGCTCGATCTCGCCATCCTCATCTGGCAGAGCTATCTTCATTGCCGCCTTCTTCTCTGGCCGGTAGCTGTCCATGTCAATCGCTTCGAGGATGCCCTTGGAGAGGTCGCCTTCCTCCGGAGCAGGCAGCTTGGGGACGAGGAAGTTCAGGAAGATCGATAGCTTCTCCCACTCGGCGTTTGTGTAGGGCAGGATCGAGGCAAGGAAGTCATAGGTACGGAGGAATGCCTTGGCCTTGCCCTTGAAATCCACCTGCCCGTCCTCATCCAACTGCTGCTTGTAGACCGCAACGCATGCGTCAAGAATGGGGTCCAGCCTGTCGCGGTCGGCGTCGCCGAGATACAGGCGTGCAAGATCGTCAACCTGTGGGGGGGCGTACACCTGGTAGCCATCAAGGTCGGCCTTCAGGTCGTGAAGCTTGTTGGGATCGGTCTCCCTGCTCAAGATGGTGGTGCGGTAGTAGTCAGCGAACGCGAGCTGGATCGTGTCGGCGTCGTTCATGAAGTCGAGCACAAACACATCGTGCTTCTGCGGGTGCGCCCGGTTGAGCCGCGAGAGCGTCTGGACCGCTCTGATGCCGCTCAGGATCTTATCCACGTACATCGTGTGCAGCAATGGTTCGTCATAGCCAGTCTGGAACTTGTCGGCGCAAACGAGGAAGCGATAGGGGTCTTCCTGAATCTTGTCGGTGATCTGGCTGCTCGGAAAGCCGTTGAGCGATGCCTCTGTCACCTTCACCCCACCGTACTCGTGCTCACCGGAGAACGCGACAATGGCTCGGTACGGACTCTTGCGCTCCTTCAGGTACTCCCGGATGGCGTGGAAGTACTGGATTGCCCGCTCAATGCCGCTCGTCACCACCATCACCCGAGCCCGGCCGCCGATCTTGTTCATCCCAGCGACCTGCTCGTGGAAGTGGTCCACCATGATCTCGGCCTTCAGTCGGATGGCGTGTTCGTGACCCTCGACGTAGCGGCGCAGCTTCTTCCCCGCTCTCTTGGTGTCGAACTCAGGGTCAGCCTCTACCGTCTTGATGAGCCTGTAGTAGCTCTCGACCGGCGTGTAGCTCTTGAGCACGTCCAGGATGAAGCCCTCCTGGATCGCTTGCTTCATCGTGTAGCAGTGGAAGGGCCTGTGCTTGACCTCTCCACCCTCGCTGTAGGCTTCCCCGAAGATCTCGAGGGTCTTGTTCTTTGGCGTCGCGGTGAAGGCGAAGTAGCTTGCGTTGGGCAACAGCTTCCTGGCAAGCATGATACGGTTGATCGTGTCCTCGAAGGTCTCACCTTCCTCTTCTGCGCCCGCCTCCGATAACGCCATGCTGACGGCCGCCGAGGTACGCCCGCCCTGACTCGAATGCGCCTCGTCGATGATGATGGCGAACCTGCTCCCTCGATGCTCTGCCCCGATCTCGTCGAGGATGAATGGGAACTTCTGCACCGTGGAGATGATGATCTTCTTGCCGCTTTCGATGAACGTCCGCAGGTCGCCCGAGTGTTCAGCATGCCCGACGGTCGCTGAAACCTGCGCGAACTGCTTGATCGTCGCCTGGATCTGCTGGTCTAGCATGCGACGGTCAGTGACCACGATGATGGAATCGAAGACCACCCGCTCACCCTTGCGGAGGTCAATGAGTTGCCGGCCCAGCCAGGCGATGGAATTGCTCTTGCCACTCCCGGCCGAGTGCTCGATGAGGTACCGCCTCCCTGCCCCATGTTGACTGACATCGGCCAGGAGCTTCCGCACCACATCGAGTTGGTGGTAGCGGGGGAAGATCTGCTCGCTCTTCTTCTTGCCTGTCTTCGGGTCCTTCTTCTCGACTCTCTGCGCGTAGTTCTCGATGATGTCGGTCAGTCCGCGGGGCGCCAGGATGCGTTTCCACAGGTAGTCTGTTTTCAGCCCGTCTGGATTGGGCGGGTTGCCGGCCCCGTCGTTGAAGCCCTGGTCGAAGGGCAGGAACCACGATGCCTTCCCCTTGAGGTGAGTGCAGAATTGCACCCTCTGGTCATCCACGGCGAAATGGGCCATGCACCGACTGAACTGGAACAGCAGCTCGCGGGGGTCGCGGTCCCGCCGGTATTGCTGCACCGCGTCCTCGACGGTCTGCTTCGTCAGGTTGTTCTTCAGCTCGAACGTGGCGACGGGCAGGCCGTTGACGAAGAGGCACAGGTCGAGGGCGAGTTGGGTCTCGTCGCGACTGTACTTCAGTTGCCGCGTCACGCTGAAGCGGTTGGCTGCGAACCGCGCAACCGCCTTCGGGTTGTCCGGCGAGGGCGCGCCGTAGAACACGTCAAGGTGGTGCGGCCCATGCGTGATGCCCTTGCGCAGCACGTCAATCACCCCGCGCTTGGTGATCTCGCCCTGGAGACGGGCGAGGAACTTCTGTCGCGTCGGGCTGTTGTGGCGGAGGTCGAGGGCCTCGACGAGCGGCTCTTGGGTCTTCTGCACGAAGGCTTTTAGTTGCGCCAGGTCCACCGCATACTCGCGGTCGTAGTCTGCCGCGTCGCCAGGAAGCCAGCCGGTGCCACCATAGGCGAGCGGCGCGTCCCCCGCAGCGTCGGGGATCGGCTCAGCGGCGGCTTGCCCGGTCATTGCGGCAACGACCAGGCTTTCGAGGCCCTTCTCGCTGGTGTCGGTGACGGGCACGGGATCCCCCTACTGTGCCTTCGCCAGCCAAGCCTTCCTATGGAGAACGTCCCAGGCGATGCGGATGTGCTCTTCCCGGAACATCCGTTTGCGGTCGTTCCAGGCATACGTCTTCGAGACCGCATCTTCCAGGGTCGCGGCATCCTCGTGGGTCGCCAACCAGTGGACCGTCGAGAGCAGTTCCATGCCGAACGGCGTCTCAAACCCTTCGATCAGTCCGACGACGCGGCCGAAGCGTTTGCCTGTCTCCGGGTGGCTCGTCAGAAACAGGGCGGCTTGCTCAGCGGCCTCGGCTCGCAGCTCGATCTGCTTCTCGGGGTCGTCCTCCGCGTCGCCGTATCCGCTGATGAAGTGCCCCTCCATGAGGCTGAGGACATGGCGCAGGTTCTCCGCGTACGGGCCATACATGCCCTTCTGATAGCGAAGGTGCAGTCCTTCGCCGGCTTCCTGCATGAAATACATCAGCTTGTGAATCTCGAGGAGCGACACGAAGGGGTCCATCACCGCGTCGAGATAGCGCCGCATCAGGCCCAGTAGGGCTGCTCGGCCGACGGTCATGCGCGGCGCCGCGCGCTCCTTCACCATTTTCGCCACAGCCGGGGCGCCCCTCGGCTCATAGAGGAGGACCCGCACATCCGGCAGAACGCGCAAGGCGGCCTCGATCCGGGGACGAACCTCCGCCCAGTCCAGTCCCCCCAGGCCGCAACCAAGCGGCGGGACAGCGATGGACCGGATGCCTCGGCGGCGGATCTCCTCCACGAGTGCCGGCAAGCCGGCCTCGATGTCCTGGATGCGACTCTTGCCCTTCCAGTGACGTTTCGTCGGGAAATTGATGATGAAGCGAGGGTAGATGAGGCGGCTCAGGTCATGAACGAGCATCCTCCCTGGCTGGACGCTCTCCAGGTCGCACGCTGCTTTGTAGGCTTTGTAGTTCTCAGGAAACGCCTTGCGGAACTGGAGCGCGATGCCCCGGCCCATGATCCCCACGCAGTTGACCGTGTTGACCAGGGCTTCCGCCGGCGCCTTCAGAATGTCGCCTTGTCTCAGTTCGATCATTGCGGTCATCCTCCGGCTCAATAATACCACAGCGGTTTGATTCTCGCCAGTGGCTTGTGGGCCGCCGCAGCAAGCGTGGCCTCTACCTGCTGAAGCATCCCAGTGTCCAGCACCCCAATCGCCTCGATAAGCTCCCAGGGAAACGATTCGTGCACGACGAACACCTCTACGGAGCGGGCCATCAGGCCGAGGGCTGGTTCTGCTTGGACTTCATGACAGGCCGGCAGGAGTGGAAGGCATCGGGCAAGGGGTCGCTGACCTACGCTGACGGCATGCTCTACTGCCTCGACGAGCGAGGCATCATGGCGCTGGTGGAAGCCACGCCGAAGGAGCACCGCGTGGTCAGCTCGTTCCACCTGCCGAAGGGGGGAGCGGGCCTCTACTGGGCTCATCCCGTCGTGTGCGGAGGCCGGCTGTACGTCCGGCACGCTGACGCACTGTTCGCGTATGAAATGCGGGCGAAATGACGGGCCGCGGGACTGCCCGCGGAGGAGCATCGCCCTGACGCCGGTCAAGTAGCAAAGCGAGTGGAGACCATGTGCAAACTCCCGTGTGCGATCGTCCTTCTGGCGGGCGCCGCTTCGGCGCAGGAGCTTGTGTTGGGGTATGACAAGCCGGCCAAGAACTGGTCGGCGGAGGCCCTGCCGCTGGGCAATGGGCGGCTGGGCTGCATGGTGTTCGGCGGCGTCGCCCGCGAACGCATCCAGTTCAACGAGGACAGCCTCTGGACGGGCGATGAGAACCTGAGCGGCGATTACGGGTCAATGGGTGCGTACCAGAACTTCGGCGACCTGTTGATTGACGTCGGCGCGGGGGGCACAGAGGTCGCGTGCGCCAGTGGACATAAGGCGTACTTTGCGCACGAGGAGATCGAGTACAGTGTGGACGGCCGCCCGGACACCAAGTGGTGCCTGGAGCACAGGGGCCGGCCCGTCATCTGGGAATTGCGGCTGGCCAAGCCGGCGGCACTGGCGTCCTATTCTCTGACGAGTTGCAGGGACCTCCCCGAACGCGACCCCAAGACGTGGGAGGTGTCGGGCTCGGCCGATGGCCAGAAGTGGACAGTGCTCGATCGTCACGAGAATGAGAAGCCTTTCCCGAAGCGCGGCGAGACCCGGGCGTTCCCCTTCACCAACACCGCTGCCTACCGCCTCTACCGAATCACCTTCATCGCCAACCAGGGCGCGCCGCACCTGCAGGTTGCCGAGATCGCCTTCCCAGGCGCGACGCCGCAAGCCGAGGCGCGCAGCGAAGAAGGCTACAAGCGGGAGCTGTCGCTCTCCGAGGCCGAGCACCGCGTGACGTTCAAGAAGGACGGCGTCACCCACACGCGCACCGCGTTCGCAAGCCATCCCGACGGCGTCATCGTCCTGCGCTGGACGGCAGATAGGGCGGGCGCGGTGTCGGGCTCGGTCAGGCTCCAAGGCGCGCACGGCGAGACCTCGAAGGCCGAAGGGGCCGAGGCGAGCTTCGCCGGCTCGCTTAAGAACGGCCTGGAGTACGAGGCGCGGGCGCGCGTGCTGGCCAAGGGCGGCGCGGTCGCCTCGGATGGCGGCGTGCTTCAGCTCAAGGGCTGCGATGAGGTCATGATCCTGCTAGCCGCCGGCACCAGCTACGTGCCGGACTATGCGACGAAGTACAAGGGGCCGAACCCTGGCGAACGCCTCCGCCAGCAGCTCGATGCCGCGGCAAAGGTCAGCTGGGACGAGTTACGGAAGCGGCACGTGGCCGACTTCCAGAAGCTCTTCGGGCGGGTAGCCGTGGCGTGGGGCGACACAGCGCCGGCCGTGCGGGCGTTGCCCACCGACCGGCGGCTGGCCGCCTACCGGGATGGCGGCGCCGACCCCGAGCTGGAGGCGCTGCTCTTCCAAATGGGGCGCTACCTCCTCATCTCCTGCTCCCGCCGCCCGGGACTGCCGGCGAACCTCCAGGGGCTGTGGAACGACAGCAACACCCCACCCTGGAGTTCCGACTACCACGCCAACATCAACGTCCAGATGAACTACTGGCTCGCCGAGCCGTCGAACCTGGCGGAGTGCCATCTGCCCTTCTTCGACCTTTTCCAGAGCCAGCTCGAGCCCTGGCGCAAGGCCACGCAGGCCGACAAGGAGTTCCAGACCCCCTCGGGCACGACCCGTGCCTGGGCGCTCCGCACCTCGCACAACATCACCGGCGGACTCGGCTGGAAGTGGGACAAGACGGCCACAGGCGTGAAGAGTCCAGAGGCCGGTGGGCAGGCTGGCCGGCGCGCGGGTAGAGCGTGGCGATGGCTGGGAAGCGCAGGACGGAGTGTGGCAGCGACTTGCCGGTGGCCCGGGCGATGTCGCCGGCCGTGGCGGCAACCGGGTCGGCCGTGTTGCGCCCGGCGAAGCCCTGGTAGTCCGTGGCGGCGGCGACCAGCAGCACCGCCGAGTCGGCCTTGTCAACGTGCAGGGTGTTGCCGGCGACTGACACCTTGCCGCCGGTGGGGATGGCCCGCAGGCGCGCGACGAACTTCAGCCCCTCGACGACGGACTGGCCGCTCGCCGTGTGGCCGGCCATCAGCAGCCCCGCTGGGCCGTCGGCTTGCGTCTCGAAGCTCGCCAGACGGTCCAGGGTGGCGGTGAACGAAACCACCCCGGGCTTGCTGGCAGCGAAACGGAACACCATCACCTGCTCCGGCGCGCTGGCGAAGGCCTCGCGGGTGTAGGTCATGCCGTCCTTCTCGTACTCGACCGTTGCCACCGCGTCACGCAGGTCGAGACTGCGGCGGTATCGCTGGGTGTCCTCCCTGGGATCGAGCGACACGGACAGCGGCAACTGCCCCCTTTGCCGGTAGTTCGAGCAGTAGATGGCGATCACGTTGTCGCCCGCCGCGAGGAACCGGCCGACATCGCCCTCGAACTTCTCGTGCCCCACGCTCTGCCAGCCGGCCAAGCTGCCCACCTCGTGCCCGTTGACGTAGACCCGGCCGTTCCTCGCCTCGGGGCCGACCCGCAGCACACCCAGCCCGGCCAGTTGGTCCTTCGTCAGCTTCAGGTGATGGCGCAGGACGGCCCTGTCCCCGATGTCTAGAGTACGCGCGCCCTTGACCGTCTTGCCGTCAGCAAGGACGTAGTTGGTCCATCCGCCGTCATCCGCGCCCGCCTTCACCGCCTCCCCGATCTGCCGCTCGGCTTCGTCCCGCTGCTTCCGGATGTCGGCGATGCCCGGCGTCTCGATCATCTTGTACTTCCACTCATTGAGCGGAACGGACTCGACCTCCGAGCCCCAGACGATGTGCAGGTTACCGAGCTCCTGGTAGCACCCCCACGGGCCGCGCGCCCCGCCACGGGAGCCGCCGCCCACGCAAGTGAAGGTCTCGTTGACCACCTTCTCGGCCTCGGTGTTCTTCCCGGCCAGCAGCAGCTCGCGGATTCTCGGGAGATTCCTGGACGCGTCCTGGCGATTCCAGTTGACCCGCGAACCGGACCACACCGATTCCTCGTTGAGCGCGATGCGTTCGTGGCCGACGCCGCCGAAGATCATCGCGCCGATGCGGCCGTTGCCGATCGGCAGGGCCTCCCTCGACCAGTCGCTCGCCGGCCTTGTGTACCAGAGCGTCGTGGCAGGGTCAGCGATACTGGCGGTGACGAGCAGACCGGCCAACGGCGCCAGCAATACTGCGGCGAAGACCGTTTCTGTGTTCAACAGTCTCATTGGGCGGATGTCCTTCCAGGAGTTGCCGGGAGTTGGCGGAGATGTTCCGACGTAACGCATGCCGTGATGGCCACTCGGGTGTTCGTAGCAGGGGTAGTATGCCGTAGCCCCATCCGTCCGTCAAGTTCAGGCACTCTCGTTTTTCAGAGAGTGCCTGAACCAGGCGCGGAGAATGATGGGAGTGGAAGATGAATTCGCAAGCAAGGTGCTGGAAGCGATCCAGAAGGACGGCAAGGTCAAGACCGCAATCCTGGACCTGGTGTGCGCGTGCCGGGGTGGCGGAAGACCGGAGAGTGGAAACAGCCGGCGGTTTGTGGCATTCTATCACAGCGAAGGTGCCGGCGTACTCGACCCATGGAGAGCGTACACGGTCAAGGGCATGCGCCAAGACACAGTGATGGCGCCAAGGAGTCGCATCGGGATGGCTACCTCAGAGCTAGGACTGTGCAGACTGCACATGCTCTCCGCCGCCGCGCCCTGGTTGCTTGCACTCGCGGGATCGCTGAGCGCCGGGGAACCGCACGTGGTGGCGCCGGATCTGACGAAGCTGCTGATGCTGGACACGCGCGTGGTCGAACATGCGGCGAACGCGCGGCTCGTGCTCGGCTCGCCGGTGAAGGACGAGCGCAATCCGCTGCTGCCGTCCGAGCAGGCGTGGGAGAACGCGACGAACAACTACTACCCGAACGTGCTGTGGGATGCCGAGGAGCGGGTGTGGAAGTTGTGGTACAAGGACGTGCTGGCGGACAAGGAGGCCATCGCACAGATGGATGGCCCGAGCACAGTCCACGACGTCGGCTGGTACCTGCTCTATGCGACCTCGAAGGATGGCTTGGCGTGGGAGAAGCCCGCGCTGGGCCTCCACAGGTTCGCGGGGAGCGGGGCGAACAACATCGTGGCCCGCGACTGCCCGAATGTGGGGGTGTTCAAGGACGCACGCGATCCCGACCCTGCGCGGCGCTACAAGATGGTCCACGACGTTGGCCTCGGCAAACCCCGGGTGCGGTTCAGTCCCGACGGCATTCACTGGGGCGCCGCACAGGAGGTCAAGGGCTTCGGGGAGCGGCAGGGGGACACGCATAACAACGCCTTCTTCGACACGCGGCTCGGCAAGTACCTCTGGTTCACCAAGCTCTACCTGGGCGAGCGCCTGGCCACGCGGCTGGAGAGCGAGGACTTCGTCAACTGGACGAGCAGCGGGCTAGTCCTGCGTAGCACGCTCGATGAGGGCCGCGGCCACCAGACCTATGCCCTCACCGTCTTCCCCTACGCCAGCATCTGGCTCGGCTACCTGATGATGTACCACGTGGGCACGGACCGCACGGTGGACTGCGAGCTGGCCTGGAGTCCCGACTCGATTCAGTGGCGGCGGGTGCAGCCCGGCAAGGCGTTCCTGCCGCTGGGGGCGAAGGGTAGCTACGACAGCGGTTGCATCTATGCGCAGGCCGGCCCGCCCGTGGTGCAGGATGGGGAACTTCTCATCTACTACGGCGGCAGCCCCACGGTGCACCTCGGCTGGAAGCGCTCCGCCAGCCTGTGTCTGGCGTGTCTGCGTGAGGATGGTTTCGCCTTCTTCGAGGCCGAAGACCCCGCAAAGCCCGGAGTCGTCACCACTTCGCCGCTCAAGCCGGTGAAACGTCCGCTACGCGTCGTCGCCGACGGCGAAGTGGCCACGGAGGAGCTTCCGGAGAAGGATGGCACACTCCGACTGCGTCTCACGCTTCAGCCGGGCGCCAAGCTCTATGCCATCCAGGGCGCTACGCTGGCAAACACCGCGTTGCCGTCGCCGAAGGTCGCGCCACTCCCCCGTGTGCCCGCGCGCAAGGATCCCGTGGTGGTCTCCTTCGACCGTGACGCCGGGGGCTGGAAGGGCGTAGACACCATCGAGCATCACAAGGACGGCTACGTGACGGTAACACGGTCCGGAGGGTTGCGCCCGATTGCCCACGGCACTCCGCTCGAGGGCGACTGGCCGACGCTCCTTGGTGGCGAGGAAGTCACCCTTTCGGCGCGCGTTCGCGCCCCGAAGCCCGGCGGGGCCGTTCGCATTGAACTCTTCGCCCGCGACATCGCGCAGTGGGTCTACGAGAAGCTGCCGCCCTTCGCCGCGGACTGGCAGACCATCCGCACAACCATCCGCTATGACTGGACCGATGAACAGGCTCGTGCCGCCGGCTGGAGCCCCTCACCTACTGCCTTCTCCTGGCGCGACACCATCCGCCACGCGGGCCGGCTCGTGGTCATGGCCGCCCAATCCGGCGCCCAGGACCGCTTCGACCTGGACGAGGTGCGACTCGAACCGCGGTGAAGGCCAACGGCCGCGGGTGGACACCATGGCCGGCAACACGACGGAGCGTTCCAAGGAGGGCACGGACCGAGGCCGGGCGCCGCCTCCCGCCGATAGACCTTCCGCTTGACGCGCCCAGGTGGCGGCAGTACGCTATGGGGCCAGAGGATGGCGTGGGACGGATGGATACGACCGCGCCCCACATTCGAAAGGAGGTTGATCATGGCCGTCGCAGGCAATGGACGGAACAGGTCAGCGGCCGCTCGTCAGGTCAGCCTGACACGGCGAGGCTTTCTCGGCACCACAGCGGGCGCCGGCGCTCTGCTGCTCACCCATGTCCAGCCGCGCGCCTATGCGGCCAACGAGCAGTTGCAGGTTGCCGTGGTGGGCGTCGGCGGACGCGGCTCGGGCTTCTGCGTCGAGGAGGGATGGTCATCTATCCGCCAACAGACCGGCGGGCGCATCGCCGCGATGTGCGATGTGAACAAGCAGAAAGCAGCCGAGTCCTACAAACGCTACCCGGACGTCCCGAAGTACGAGGACTTCCGGGTGATGATCGCGGAGATGGGCTCGAAGCTCGACGCTGTGGTCGTCGCCACGCCCGACCACGTCCACGCCGCGCCATCGGCCTTGGCCCTTCGCGCCGGGCTGCACGCGTTCTGCGAGAAGGGCCTCACCCGCACCATCCACGAGGCCCGCACGCTGGCCGAGCTGACCGTGGAGAAGCAGCGTTCGACCCAGATGGGCAACCAGGGCGGCTACAACGACCGCGCGATCGAGAACGTGTGGGCGGGCCGGCTGGGCGAGGTTCAGACCATTCACATGTGGGGCGGCGGCGGAGCCGGCCCGCGCCCAAAGCCGTCGGGCGACCACGCGGTGCCCGATTATCTCAACTGGGACCTGTGGCTCGGCCCTGCTGCCTATCGGCCCTACCACAAGGAATGGATGCAGCACGCCATGTGGCGGGACTTCTCTTGCGGGCATCCGGGCTGGTGGGGTGCGCACCTCTGGGCCACCCTCTACAAGGCCATGAAGCTGGAAACACTGTGGCCGATTGACAAGAAGGCGCCCGCCGCGGGCGCCAAGACCATCAAGGTCACTGCCGAGTCCTGCGAGGTGTGCGACGCGACGTTCCCCCGGTCGAGCATCGTTCACTGGGACATCCCGGCGCGCCAGGACCTGCCGCCCATCCGCCTCACCTGGTTTGCCGGCGGCGGCGAGGCCGAGAAGCGCCGCCGCGACGCCCTTCGCGAACTCTTCGCCAAGCATCCGCAGTGGGGCAACGCCGACGACAAGCGGTGGAGCAGTTGGGTGGGAAACCTCTGGATCGGCACGGAGGGGGTGATGTACACCTTCGGGCACGGCGACGCCACGATGGCCATGCTCCCGGAGGAGAAGTTCAAGGACCTGCCCGCTCCGCCCCCATCGCTGCCGCGCCCGCTGCCCGGACGCTTCCTGCGCGGCTGGGTAGACGGCATGAAGAAGGGGCTGACGCCCATGGGCTGCTTCAACGCCTTCAGCGGGCCATTCACCGAGTGGTTCCTCCTGGCGAACATCGCCACGCTATTCCCCGATCGGGCGCTGGAGTTCGATCCGGTCGCCTGCAAGATCGTAAACCACGAGCAGGCTGACCAGATGATCCGACCGCCGTACCGCGAGGGCTGGAAGCTCTGAGAGACCACCTCAGAACCCACACGGGTTGCGACACCGCGCCGCGCTTCGCGCGTGGCATCACCGCGGCCCCGTCATGGACAGCCTTCACCGCGCAGGGCTCAGGCCTGGTCTGTCTGGAGAACCCGAAGTGAAGAACCAACACGGCTTCCCCTTGCTCGCCCTGGCAGCGCTTTGCGCCGAAGCTATCTGTGCGTTCGCCGCCTCGACGCCGGCCCGGCAGGAACTCGGCCGGCAAGTGAAGCTTCGCATCCTGGTTGACAAGGTGATGCAGCCCACCGAGGGCTGGGTGAGCAAGGAGTGGATGGTCAAGGCCGCGGCCGGGGCTGGCTTCAACGTCTTCTCGCCGCGGCGGGGCCATGACAACCTCGACGAGGTACGCCAGGTCACCAAATGGTGCGAGAAGCACGGCATCTGCCACATGCCCTGGATGCGCGGCTCGCTGAATGCGCCTCCCGACCCCGAGGCGGACGGCCGCCGCGTGGTGTGGGCCGACGGCGCCGAGCAGCCGCTCTGGAGCCCGAACTCCGACGAGTTCTGGGCATGGACGACCCGCTACGTCGTCGAGTACGCGAAGATGGGCGCCGCGAGCAGGCACCTCATGGGGGTGTTCCTCGACTACGAGAATTATGAGAAGGGCGGCAAGGGCAACCTCTACGGTCTCTCCTACGATGGCCTGATCCTGGGTAAGTTCGCCAAGGCCAGGAACATCCAGTTGCCCGAACTCAAGTCTGCCGTGCGAGCCGAATGGCTCAGGAAGCAGGGCCTCCACGATGCCTTCGCCGCGTTCCAGATCGCACATTGGCGCGAGCGATGCCGCGCCCTGCGCAAGGCGGTGGACGCCCATGACGCGACATTCCAGTTCTGCATCTACCCGGCGCCAGGCACGCTGTTCATGGTCGAGGCCGTATACCCAGAGTGGGCGACGGAGTCCGCTCCACTCATCCTGGCTGATGCGTCCACCTATGGCCGGCCGTCGCGCTTCCTGCCCGAGGCCGAGTCGGTCAAGGGCAATCGCCAGACGCTGCTCGAGAACAGAAGGATCCCCAGAGAGCGAGGCATCCCCCACATCTACACGGGCGGCATTGATCCGGTGGTGAAGGGAGCCGACCCCGAGTTCTGCGGGAAGAACGCCGTGGCCATCTCCGAAGTGACCGATGGCTACTGGATCTTCTACGAGGGGCCGAAGTACGACGACGATCACCCCGCCTACTGGAAATGGTTCACCTGGGCGAATCGAGCCATCGCGGCGGGCAACTTCGCCGCGCAGCACGAGCCTCGGCAGACGCCGGACAACTGGGGCCTCGACCTGCTCCAGCGGCTCGGCAAGGGAGCGATGCTGCTCCCGCCGCCTGTCACGGGGGAGACGGTGAAGCTCCCAACGGTGAAGCTGCGGCAGGAGAACCTCCTCCTCATCGGGGCGAAGGCGAATACGCCCATCGCGCTCACGCTACGCCAACACCCGGTTGCCCGGTACGAGTCCCCTCTCAGGTGGGAGCTGTACGACCCTGGCCGCAAGAGGATCGCTTCGGGAGCGATTCCGCACGGGGCTTCGGGGGAGGTCAGGTTCACCCCTGCGACGGATGGCGTGTGCTTCCTGGCCGCGTCGGCAGGCCCGTGCGCCTATTCAGTGGAGAATGCCAACGCGCCCGTGGCGTTGTTCGCAGCGGACGGGCTGTCGCTGATCTACGGCGCCAGGCAGCTCTACTTCCACGTGCCAGTGGGTGTGGCGCGGTTCACGGTAACTGTGCGTGGGTCGGGGGCAGAGACCGTTCGGCTGAATGTCGCCGACCCAACCGGGAAAAGAGCGGCCAGCGTTCAGACCACTCCGAAGTCCGAGCGGGCGTCGGTCGCGGTGGCAAGCGGCGAGGCGGCTGGGAAGACTTGGTCTCTCGAGCTGACCCGCGCAGACGATGGTGTGCTTGAGGACTGCACCATCCAGCTCGGCCGAGAGCTGCCCTCGTGTTTGGCCCTCCACCCTGACCATGTGTTCCGTCTCGCACCCGCCGGCGCCAAGCCGTGATTCCTGGCCCGCTGCCGCCTCCTCGGAAGCTCGAGAGTTCAGGCACTCTCCCCGTCCGGCCGGTGGTCGCCAGGGACCGATAGCGGCTGTCGGTGGCGATGCCCGGAGGCCGTTGCTGGAGGAACAGGCCATCGCGCATCAGGACACCCCGAACGCTGCCCCACCACAGTACAGGCGGGTATGCTTGGGATCCGCAAGGGCGGTGGCGCTTGCTCCCATCTGCTACTTGGCCTTCAGCGCCGCCTTCTCCTGCTCCAGCGACTTCTTGATGGCGTCGTTGAAGGCCTTCTGGTGCTCCTCCGGACTCAGGACGGAGTCAGCAGTCTGTTGACGCGAGTATTCGCCGTCGTCCCAGCGCAGGTTGCGGATTTCCCTCGGTCCCTGCCACGACCTACCGTTCACTTTCACCTTCCGGCCGTCTCTCACGGTT
This sequence comes from Planctomycetota bacterium, assembly GCA_041320515.1. Taxonomy (GTDB): domain Bacteria; phylum Planctomycetota; class PUPC01; order DSUN01; family DSUN01; genus DSUN01. The sequence continues at coordinate 879,831 of JBGLNR010000001.1, forward strand.
TCGCCGCTGGGGCAGATGCTGAATTCGGTGACCGACTGCCAATTGGCAAGCGATGCCGTGACTCTTGGGTCCGTCGCGATGAGTTCATTCAGGCCGACGGATACGCCCTGCCAGTCGGGGGAGCCTTTCAGGTGTTTGACCGCATTGTAGTCCACAGCGGGCTTGCCGGGAGCGAACGCACCCCAGCCGTTGCAGTTGAACTGGAGCACGAGCGTGTTGTCCGTCTGGCACTTGATTTCAAATCGCAGCGTTGCACCGTCCGGGCCGCGCCATTTGGCATCGCGCAGCTTTCGAGTGCTTGCCGTCCACAGTGGCGGATGTCCCCAGTTCAGCCGATACCAGTCGTGCCAGCCACGGGAGCCGTCGTCGATTATCCGTTCGACCTTGTCCGTGGCCTTCACACCGGACGCCTGCAACTGCGCCGGCATGGCCGACAGCACTCGGGAACTGATGGCGAAAGTGTCGGTGTTATCCCGTCCCGGCGCCTGCGCCACGTTCCGATATGGCGCCGGAGTCTCATAGACCGCATCGGCGAATGCGAAGATCGGTTGCTCAAGGTTCATGACCGGGCAGGCCGCGTTCCATTGTCTGCCGACCTTCACGGCCTGCGCATCCCGCCAGAAGCGGGACAGGGTATGCGGGTCGATCGAGTAGTAGATGTCCACCCGCTTGACGGGCAACGAGTCGTCCGGCGTGGCGGTGACGGAAGGCACGCCATCCGGTGCCTTGAGATTCAGGATGATCTGCGGCGTCCGCGGCATCCTGAAGACGCCCTTCAGGTGCTCCTCAAACCATAGATACTGTGTGATTGCGTGCTCGTCGGTGTGGTGGTGATTCAGGTGTGGGGAAATGCTGAAACGGACGCGCTCTTCGGGCAGGTTGCGCCAGTTCCAGGCCATGTTGTCAATGGGGCCCGCAAAGTCGTTGGTTGGCGACAGCCATAGTACCGGGCAGGCAATGCGCGGGATGTAGGCGTTGTCGGAGATGCAGGCCAATTCCACTGCCGAGAGCTTGGTCTTGATGCATCCCGGCAAGTCGGTCTGGCTCTCCAGGATATCCCCTGCGCCCCCGCAGGACGGCACTGCCGCTTTCACCCGTGTGTCGATGCCAGCCAGGTCCGTGGTGAGCTTGCCCCCCATGGAATGGCCGTAGGCACCGATTCGCGTACGGGGAAGGAGCTGGTGGCCGCGGCCATCCAGGAGAAGAGTTCGCGGCGCAGCGGCCCGTTCATCCCCGTCCACTGCGGCGCCATTCCCGAGACGCTGCTCGAGAGCGAGCTGTTCGGGCACGAGAAGGGCTCGTTCACGGGCGCCATCGCCCGCAAGGAGGGGGTGTTCAAGCTGGCCGACGCCGGCACGCTGTTCCTCGACGAGGTGAGCGAGATGAGCGTGCCGCTCCAGGTGAAGCTGCTGCGGGTGCTGGAGACCGGCACGTTCCGCCGCGTGGGGGGCGTGGAGGACATTCACGTGGACGTGCGGCTGGTGACGGCGACGAGCCGCGATCTGCGCGAGATGGTGGGGAAGAACCTGTTCCGGCAGGACCTGTTCTACCGCCTGAACGTGTTCCCCATCGTCCTGCCGCCGCTGCGGGAGCGAGCGGGGGACATCCCGCTGCTGGTGAGCCACTTCCTGCACAAGCTGGGGCGTTCGGGGCGGCCGAACTGCACGATCTCGGAGGACGCGGTCAGGTTGCTGTGCGCGTACGAGTGGCCCGGGAACGTGCGGGAGCTTGAGCACGTGCTCGAGCGGGCGGTGATCCTGTGCGGGGGTGGCGAGGTGCAGGCCGTGCACCTGCCGGCCGAACTGCGGCCCGCGAAGCAGGGGGCCGCGCCGGCGGGAGACACGTCGAGCCTGCCCTACCGCGCGGCGAAGGCGGTGTTCGAGGAGCAGTACATTTGTTCCCTCCTCGCGCGCTACGAGGGGAGTGTGGCGGCGGCGGCCACGGCCGCGGGGATGTCGCGCGCCCACTTCTACGAACTCCTCAAGAAGCACAGCATAGACCTTGCCCGCTACACGAGCGGGTAGCCTCTGGCGCGCCCGCCATTGTGCGCGATGGGGAGATGGCGGAGCGGGGGCTTCGGCCCGGCGTCGCGGCGGAGGGGCGGTCAGGAAAAGCGGACAAACGTCCAGCGCGGCGGAAACGCCGTAACCAGTGGCCTCGACTGTTCTTGTGGCGATGTAATGAACTGCATGTTGACGAATGGGCACATTCATTCCTAAAATGTTGACAGCTCGCATCATTGCCGCGTTTTCCGGGCGAAGCTGTAAGCTGTTGCACTGTAATGCGTTACGGCTATGGTCCAGGAAGCCGCCCCGCTGCCTTCGTCTGGCACTCCATTTGCTAGTGCTACTACCGGAGGAGCGGCGTAGCCCCGGTGAAGCGAGCAAGCGGAAAGGTTTGCACGTGGGCGACATGACTCACGACCAGGGTGCCATCGGCCACGGCCAGGGGGCGGGAGTCCCCGCGCCGGAGGCGTCGCCCTGGCAGGCGGTGGAGCGCCGGGTGCTGATGGGCCGAGTTCACGAGTTGGAGCAGAAGGCGCGGCACCTCCACGAGCACGAGGCCCACTTGCGCGAGTTGAGCCGGGAGGTGGACATGATGAGCCGCGTGGGCCGCGCGGCCCATGCGCTCCCCCGCGCGGTGGACCTTCGGGAGCTGCTCGAGGCGGCCCTGGCCCAGTGCGCGGCGCTGGTGCGCGCGGAGAAGGTGTCGCTGCTCTTCCACGAGCCGGCGGCGGGCGAGCTGGTGGTGGTGAAGGCCTGCGGTTGCCCGTCGGTGGCCCTCGAGGGCGTGCGGCTGCCCGTCGGCCAGGGGGTGGCGGGCTACGTGGCCCTGCACCGCGAGCCGCTGCGGGTGGAGGACATCGCGCTGGACGGGCGGTTCGCCGTGCGCGACTCGGGCCGGTACGCGACCGGGTCGTTCCTGTGCGTGCCGGTGCAGGACAACGGCTCGCTGCTGGGGGTGCTGACGGCGACGGATCGGGACGACCGCCGGGCGTTCACGGCGGACGACTTGCGGGGGGCCACGGCGCTGGCTGGGGAGCTGGCCCTCGCGCTGCGGCGGGTGGGCCAGGTGGAGGACCGGCAGGCGCGGCACAGGGAGCTGATGTCGAAGCTGGCCCACGAGCTGCGCAACCCGCTCGACGGCGCGCTCCGCTTCCTCAACCTCACCCTGGCGGGCGAGGGGGCCACACCTTCACTTGGCGCTTCTGGACAAGTGCGGAATGAAGGTGTGACCCCAGAGTGCCGCCACCGCTACCTCCTGGCGAGCAAGCAGGGCATGGAGCGCCTGAACGGGATCGTGGAGGGCCTGCTGGGGATAAGCGGCGCCCGGGCGACCGAGGAGCCGGCGCAGGTGAACGACCTGATCGCCCAGGCAATCGTGCTCCAGGAGGGCAAGGTCCAGCAGCGCGGGGTCCGCGTGGAGCTGGACCTGGCGCAGGGGTTGCCGCCGGTGCCCGGCGCCTCGGGGCTCTTCCAGGTGTTCACGAACCTCGTGTCGAACGCCCTCGATGCCATGGAGGAGGGCGGCGGCACGCTGACCGTGCGCTCGGAGCGCGTGGACGGCTCGGTCGTGGTGCGGGTGGCCGACACTGGGTGCGGGATGCCGCCCGAGGTGCTGGCGCGGCTGTTCACGCCCTTCTTCACCACGAAGGCGCCCGGCCGCGGCATGGGGCTGGGGCTGGCCGTGTGCCGCGAGGCGCTGGACCGCCTGCACGGGCGCATGGACGTCGCGAGCAAGCCAGGCCATGGCACCGTCTTCACAGTGGCGGTGCCGTGCGGGACGAATGGTCAGGGGCCGTAGGCCGCCGCCAGGCATCAGGCCGCGGCCCCACTCGGTTGCCGGTGTGCCACGGTCGGCTTGCCCGACCGTGTCTTCGAGCCCCACAGGCAGGACACGGCTGGTCAAGCCAGCCGTGGCACACCGGAGTTCAAGGGATGGGGAAGGGATCGGCACATGTCCGAAGGCACCGTCCTGGTCGTGGACGACGACTTCCTGATCCGCGACTCGCTGTCCGAGATGCTTCGGCTGGAGGGCTACGACGTCGAGGCCGCGCAAGACGGCCACGAGGCGCTGCGCCGGCTCGCCTCGCACACCTACGACGTCGTGTTCACCGACATCAACATGCGCGAGGTCACCGGCTTCGACATCCTGCGCGAAGTGAGCCTGAAGTACCCGGAGACGCAGGTGGTGCTGATCACGGGCTTCGGGGAGGTTCAGACGGCGGTGCAGGCGATCAAGCAGGGCGCGTACGACTACGTTCAGAAGCCGCTGGCGGACGACAATATCAAGATGATCGTGCGGCGGGTGACGGAGCAGAAGCGGCTGGCGGAGGAGAACCGCTACCTTCGGCAGCGGCTGGGCATGAGGCCGAAGTTCGCCAACTTCGTGGGCCAGGACCCCAAGATCAAGCGCGTCTTCGAGGTGATCGAGGCCATCGCGGACACGAAGACGACGGTGATGATCACTGGGGAGAGCGGGACTGGGAAGACGCTGATCGCGCGGGCCATCCACTACAACTCGTCGCGGCGCAACGGCCCGTTCGTCGAGGTGAGCTGCGGCGCGCTGCCCGAGACGCTGCTCGAGAGCGAGCTGTTCGGCCACGTCGAGGGCTCGTTCACGGGCGCGACGGCCGACAAGATCGGCAAGTTCGAGCTGGCCCACGGCGGCACGATCTTCCTCGACGAGATCAACACGGCCAGCCCAGGCCTCCAGGTCAAGCTCCTGCGCGCCATCCAGGAACGCGAGTTCGAGAGAGTCGGCGGCACCGAGACCATCAGCCTCGACGTCCGCTTCATCCTGGCCACCAACTTCGACCTGCGCGAGCAAGTGGAGGAGGGGACGTTCCGCAAGGACCTGTTCTACCGGGTGAACGTGGTGCCGATTCAGATGCCGCCGCTGCGGGAGCGGGTGGCCGACATCGCGCTCCTGGCCGAGCACTTCCTGCGCCTCTACGCGCGCCAGAACCGCTGCGCCGTGACCGGCATCACGCCCGAGGCCCAGGCGCGCCTGCGCCAGTACTCGTGGCCCGGCAACATCCGCGAGCTGGAGAACGCCCTCGAGGCAGCCGTCGTGCTCCGCAAGGAGGGCATGATTGACGTGCGCGACCTGCCCGGCACCATCATCGGCAAGGGCGAGCCGGCCCAGCTCCCCCTCAAGGAGGCCCTGCTGCGCGCCGAGCGCGACATCATCGAGAACGCCCTTCGCCTGAACAACTGGCGCCGCCAGCCCACCGCCGCCATGCTCGCCATTGACCGCACGACCCTGTTCAAGAAAATGCGCACCCACGGACTCGTCCGCGACGAGGCGGACGGCGATGGGGAGGAGGAGTAACGGGCCATTCTTCGCTGTAGGCGGGGCGTCTCTGCCCCGCGTGGCCCCTCGCGGGCCAGGGACGGCCCGCCTACAGGCTTCATTCTTCTGGACGCTCCAACGCCGACAGCGAGCGATCAGGACAGAGAAGGAGACGAGGTCATGCAGCAGCGCGTTCAACCGTTCCTGGGCCGGCTTGTGGCCGCGTGCCTGGTGGCAGCCGCGTGGGGGGCGGCGCCGCTCCACGGCGAGGAGGCCCGGGAGGACGCCAATCTGCGGCGCGGGCGCATCCTCTACAAGAGCGGGAAGTACAACGAGGCGATCACCGAACTCAAGATCGCCCTGCGGCGCAACCCGCGCCTTGGCGAGGCCCTGCTCTGGGCCGGCAAGTCCCACGCCCGCATCTCCGAGTTCGACCAGGCCGAGGAGTACCTCAAGCAAGCCGTGCAGATACTGCCCGACAGCGAGGATGGGTGGGCGGAGCTGACGACCGCGTACCTCGAGCTGGACGGCCGCGAGCGCGCCAAGGGGCAGCACGACCGCGCCCGCGAGTTCCTCGAAAAGGCCGAGAGCGCGGCCAAGACCCTGCTCCAGCGCCAGCCGAAGGAAAAGGAGAGCTACGAGCTGCTCGTGCGCCTGGCCAAGCACAAGGGCGGCGTCTTCCGCGACGCCCAGCAGTTCGACAAAGAACGCGAGATGTTCGAAGAGGCCCTCGGCTACTGCGAAAAGGTGCTCGAGAAGGACCCCAACGACGTCTCGACCCACCTCGACCGCATCCACATCCTGGTCGGCCTGCGGCGCCTGAAGGACGCCGAGCGCCGCTGCAACGAGGTGCTGAAGATCAACGACAAGCTGCACGAGCCGAAGCTGATCATCGCCCAGATCAAGCGGGCCGACGGCGATAACGACGGCGCGCTGAAGGTGCTCAGCGACCTCCTGGTGCAGAAGCCCACCCAGATCGAGGCCATGCTGCGCCGCGCCGAAATCTACCTCGACCAGCAGAAGTACGAAGAGGCCCTGACCGACGCCAACGAGGCGATCCGGCTGACGAACAAGAACCCCTACGCCAACTTCATCCGCGGCTGCGTCTACATGCAGCTCAAGAAGCTCGACGCGGCCATCACGGAACTCCAGTTCGCCGCCGCCGGCCTGCCCAAGCACCTGCCCAGCCACTTCTGGCTCGCCCGCTGCCTGCTGATGAAGGACCGGCTGGCCGACGGGATCGAGGAGCTGAACACCGTGGTGAAGCTCGACCCGCGCTTCACCACGGCCCGCCTCGTGCTGGCCAGCGCCCACCTCCAGAGGGGCTACCACGACGGCGCCGTGAACACCCTGACCGAGGCCTTGCACTTCGACGCGAAGAACGTGGAGGTCTACCGCCTCCTCGGCGTCGCCTACCTGCACAAGGGCGAGCACGAGCGCGCCGAGGCCATGTTCCAGAAGATGCTCAAGGTTGACCCCGGCGCGGCCCGCGCCCACCAGGTGCTGGCCGGCATCGCCCTGGCCAAGGGCAAGATAGACGAGGCAATCGGCCACTGCCGCGACGCCCTCGAGGTCGAGCCCCGAAACGTGGACGTGCACTTCCTCCTCGGCCTCGCCTACATGCGCCGCCAGCGCTTCGAGGGCGCCAAGGCCGAGTTCGAGCACGTCCTGCGCCTCCGCGAGCGCCACCCAGGCGCGCGCATGAACCTCGCTGCCGTCCACATCCAGCTCCGCGAGTTCGACCTCGCCCAGGAGCAGCTCCAGCGCTGCATAGACGAGGACCCCTCCCTGGCCAAGCCGCGCTACGCCCTGGCCCGACTCTTCATGGTCCAGCGCAAGTTCGACAAGGCCGAGGCCGAGCTGACCGCCATCCTCAAGACCGAGACCGAACGAGGCAACGTGCACCTGGCCATGGCCGAACTCCACCTGGCCAAGCAGGAGAAGGACAAGGCCATCCAGGCGGCCAAGGCGGCCCTGAGCATTGACCCCAAGCTGCTCGACGCGCGCGCGTTCCTCGGACGCCTCTACATCGAGGACCAGAACTGGTCGGGCGCCCTCGCCGAGTTCGAGGCCGCGCTCCGCGACAACCCCAAGTACGAACGGGCCTACGAGGCGGCCCTCATCCAGGTCTACCTCGGCCGCTACCCCGAGGCCCAGAAGCTCTTCGAGCGAGCCGTCCAGAACGACGTCTCCACCCCCCTCTCCCTGGCGGGCGCCGCCGCCGCCCTCCAGCTCAGCGGCGACCACCGCGCCGCCCTCGCCAGCATCTCCCAGGCCGACGCCCAGAAGCCCCAGGACCCCCTCATCGCCCTCCAGACCCTCAACGTCCTCCTCGGGCAATGCGACGCCGCCAACGCCAAGACCCTGCTCAACCAGGCCAAGGCCTATCTGCCCGACACGATCCGCGACGCCTACCTCAGCTACATCGAGAGCCTGGGCGACGACAAGGCCCGCTCCCGCGCCGTCTCCGACGCCCTCACCCGCATCATCTTCTTCGGCGCCCGCGGCTGGCACCAGCAGGCCGAGGAGGGCTGCGCCCTCCTCATCAAGCTCTTCCCCGACAACATGTTCCCCTACACCGTCCTCGCAAACGTCTACCTGGCCACCGGAAAGCCCGAGAAGGAGGTGGCCATCCTCCAGAAACTCATCGAGGTCACCCCAAAGGACACCCGCCACCGCATCCGCCTGGCCAAGCGCCTGGGCGACCTCGGCCGCTTCCCCGAGGCCCGCAAGGAACTCGAGGCCGCCGCCAAGGCCGACGACAAGGCCGCCGAACCCCTCGTCGAACTCGGCATCTACTTCCTGCGCATGGCCCAGCCCGACCTCGCCGCCGAGCAGGCCCAGAAGGCCCTCAAGCTCGACGAGAACAACACCCGCGCCCTCGCCCTCCTCGCACAGTGCCTGCTCAACGACCGAAAGCTCGACGAGGCGCGCGTCATCCTCCGCCGGATCACCGAGAACAAGGACGCCGGCAAGGGCGACCTCACGGCGCGCCTCCTCCTGGCCGAGATTGACCTCAACGAGGGCCGCGTGGACAAGGCGCTCCCGCAGTTCGAGGAGTGCGTGAAGGCCGACCCCAAGAGCATCCCCGCCCACATGGGCCTCGGCGCCGCCTACCACCTCAAGGGAAAGCTCCGCGAGGCCATCGAGCAGTTCGAGCTGGTCCTCAACCTCGACGCCACGTACGCCCAGGCCCTCATCGCACTCTCCCGCGCCTACCGCGACGCCAACCGCCTGGACCTCTCGCTCGACTACTGCGAGCGCGCCGCAGAGGTCAACCCCGCCGACGTCGCCGTGCGCTTCGAGCTGGCCGCCATCCGCATGGCGCAAAGGAAGTACCCCGAGGCCATCGCCGAATACACCCGCGTCCTCAAGGACCGCCCGAACGACTTCCGCGCCCGACTCGGCATCGCCCAGGCTCTCTTCGAGTCCGGCGACCGCCAGACCGCCGTCACCCAGCTCACCGAACTCATCGCCCAGTCGCCCAACCTCGCCCCGGCCCGCGCCACCCTCGTCGCCTTCTACAAGCGACTGGGCGAGGTGGACAAGGCGCAGGCCGAACTCGAACGCCTCGTCACCGCCCCCGACGTCGGCCTCGCGGGCGGCTACGACCTCGCCGTCGTCTACATCCACAAAGACCGCCTCCCCGCCGCCCTGGCCCTGGCCGACGACCTCCTGAAGGCACGCGAGAACGAGCCCCCCTACCTCGTCCTGCGCGCCGTCGCCCTCCAGCTCAGGGGCGACCTGGCCGGCGCCGTCGAGGCCCTCCGCCGCGCACTCGAGGCGGCCCCCAAGAACCCGCGCCTCGCCTCACTCCTCGCAAACGCCCTCGTCGCCGCCGGAAAGCCCACCGAGGCCCGACAGGCGATTGACACCGTGGACCTCGGCCCCGAACTCCAGGGGGCCTACCGCAAGCTCCTCGAGCACCTCTCCGTCGGCGGCGAGAAGTCGCGCCTCATCGCTAACGCCCTCAACCAGGCCGCTCTCTACGCCGACGCCAACTGGCTCACCCTCGCCCGCGACCGCTACGAGCAGCTCGTCAAGGACCTCCCGCCCGGCAACCTCGCCGCTCTCCACCTCCTGGCCAGCATCTACGAGCGCATGAGCGACGGCCCGAAGTGCGTCGAAACCTACCAGCGCATGCTCCAGGCCACCCCAGACCACGAGCCGGCCCTCTTCCGCCTCGCCGCACACCACCTGGCCGCCAAAAACTACGAGGGCGCCGCATCCGCCTACCGCACCCTCCTCGCCAGGAAGGCCGACGACGTCGGCCTCCAGCTCGGCCTCGCCACCGTCCTCCAGCGCCAGAAGAAGACCCAGGAGGCCGTGGACCTCTACAAGCGCATCCTCAAGCAGGACCCCAACAACGCCGTCGCCTACAACAACCTCGCCTGGCTCTACGCCGTCGAGACCAAGGACCTCAAGGCCGCCGAGGAGCTGGGCAACAAGGCCCTCACCCTCACCGACGCCAAGGGCGCCGCCGGCGCCGCCATCCGCGACACCGTCGGCTGGATCCACTACATCACCGAGCGCTACGACAAGGCCATGGAACTCGCCCGCGAGGCCGTGGACGGCATGCCAGGCAGCGCCGAGGTCCAGTACCACCTCGGCATGATCTACTTCAAGAAAAACCTCCGCGCCAGCGCCGCACGACACCTCCTCCTCGCCCTCCGACTCGACCCCGAATTCGAGTTCAAGGACGAAATCAACCAGGTCCTCGACCGCATCCGCCAGCGCAAGCCCTAGGCGTTCCGGCGCCGCACCAACCCAGGCCCCAACACCGCAGGCGAGGCCCCAAGCCCCGCCTGCGGCCGTTCCGGCCCGCCACTTGACTGCGGGTCGGGAGTATGGCACCCTGTGGGCGGTCGGGGAATACCTGCACAAGGGGAACGCCATGCGCGACATTCGCATCGCCGCCGCTCAGTTCGAGGCCAGGGACGCCGACAAGGACTACAACTTCGCCCGCATCGAGGCCCTGGCCCGCCGCGCCGTGGCCGAGAGGGCCGAGATCGTGAGCTTCCACGAGTGCTGTATCACCGGCTACACGTTCCTCCAGGACCTTTCTCGAGAGCAACTCGAGCGCCTGGCCGAGGAGGTGCCCGCCGGGCCGAGCACCCAGCGCCTCATCGCCCTCAGCAAGTCCCTCGGCGTCCCCCTCCTCGCCGGCCTCATCGAGAAGGACGCCGGCCGGCTGCACAACACCTACGTCGCCGCGGCCCCCGAGGGCTTCGTCACCAAGTTCCGCAAGCTCCACACCTTCATCAGCCCGCACCTCACGCCGGGCGACCGCTACGTGGTGTTCGACCTGTGCGGCATCCGCTGCGGCATCCTGGTCTGCTACGACAACAACCTGGTGGAGAACCCCCGCATCACCACGATGCTGGGCGCCGAGGTCATCTTCGCCCCGCACGTCACCTGCGGCGTGGACAGCCCCATGCCCGGCCGCACGCGGATTGACCGCAAGCTCTGGGACAACCGCGAGCGCGACCCCGTGCCGCTGCGGATGGCCTTCACCGGCCCGTCGGGCCGCGCCTGGCTCATGCGCTGGCTCCCCACGCGGTGCCCTCAAGCCCCTGGAAGGGGCCAGCCTTGACGCGGCATCGCTGTCCAATGGCTGGTCTGGCGTAGAGTTCGAGGTCAGCCTTCGCTGCAAGGGCGAGATGAATGGCAGTCAGTTCGCCGATGAGGCGCTCCTGGTCGGCAACTTCCAGGACTCGACAGACCCGATGGGTAGCCAGGGCCAGGCGCGGAACCTGTTCGCCCCCACAGAGGAAGACGTAGGAGGGGAAGAGTGGGAGCATCCCTCGCCGCTTGCGGCCACCCGAGAAGAACACGCGTTCACGCATCGGCAGGAAGTAGTCGGTGTTGTGGCGAAGGAGGTCCCGGGCCAGGGCCTTCTCGTTACGGGCTTTGGTGTGGGCAACCCACCAGCGGCCCTGCAGGTCCGCGACGTTGGCCGCGGAGGGCGGCAGGATCGGCGGGTTGTCAGCGAGTTTCAGCAAAGCAGTGCCCTCATTTGGGCGCACTCCGCCCCTGTCGGTGCACCGACTGGGGTATCATTGCAACCTGGGCCGACTAGGAGGCCCGTCGGCTATCTCTCGACCGAAGCGTCGGGCAGGACGCTCAGGTCCTCGAGCAGTTTCCTGGCAGTTGCGAGCTGGGGCTGGAGCCGCAGGCAGACGCGGGCCTCGTGCATGGCTTCGGGAACCCGGCCAGCTTCGGCGAGGAGCCGCGCCAGCTCCAGGCGCCAGCCCACCTGCCCATCGTCCAGCGCGAGCGCTCGCCGGTAGCACTCGATGGCGGCAGGGATGTCCTTCTCCTGGCGCCAGATGCTGGCCACATGTGCCAGGGTGGGGGCCGTCGCATCACCCTTTTGGCACTGCGCCTTCAGCGCCTGGACGGTTGCCGCGCGGGCCTTCGCCGCCAGGGCACGGGCCTTCGCCCCCAGTTCCTGATGGTCGCGGTCCTCTTGGAGCGCATCCGCGACGTAGAGCAGCCGCTCTACGTCGCCCTCCGCAAGAGCCACGGCCAGGTCGGGCCGTCCCACCTGACGCAGATAGACGTCGGCCATTCCCCGGAAGTACCCGCCACTGGCCTGGAGGCACCGCCGGAACTTCTCAAGCGAGGCGTCGTGCTGTCCCTCCAGCGCATCCACGAGGCCGGCCAGGTAGCAGGAGGTCGGGTCGCAGGGGGCGAGGCGGTACCCCGCACGGATGCGGTCCGCTCCCGAGGGGTCGCCGAGGACGAACTTCTCGAGCTGGCCAACCACCGCGTAGGTCGCTCCGAACGTTGGGCAGAGCGCGCGAGCCTTGTGCAGCTCGGCCACGATGCGACGCGCGAACGCGACCGTGCGGGCAGTAACAACGATGGCGCCCGTTTTGGGGTCGCTGACTCGGCTGATGGACCGCCAACGGTAGACGTTCAGCCAGTGTTGGTATTCCACGTTGCCAGGCTCGGCCTCGGCAGCGGCAGCGGCGTGCGAAATGAGGGCCGCGTAGTCCTCGTTCGAGCCGCTCCAGTTGTTCTTGAGCAAGGCGGCCTCGATCTTCAGGGCCTGATTCCAGTGCTCCTCGCCGCGGCGCGCGGCCTCTGCTCCCACAACAGACCATGCCCATATTCCTGCGATGGCCAGCAGGGGGACAGCGCGAAGGAGCGGCAGGCGTGCGAGAGATGGAAGGCGATGCGAGGGGGACCGTTCGATGTGTCCCACGCGGGCGATGCTGAGGAGCAACGCGCAGGTTACGGCTGTAAGGCAGTGGTTGGCCGGGAGGTGCTGGCCGAAGTCGCTGAAGCTGTGAACGAGGACCGCCAGAAGTCCAAAGCCGAGCCCGAAGGCCGCCGATCGAATGGGCAGCCGCAGGCGCCGCACACTGTGGGCGTACGCCCGCCAGATGATGACCAAGAAGGCCAGGACGAGCCCGAGCCCGAGGAACCCCATTTCCTCTGCGGCCTGTGCGTACTCGTTCTCGGCATGCGAGGCGACAAGGTGCTCCACATCCAGTGACCGCTCGAACATCGGGTAGACCACTTCGTGCGTTCCCAGTCCCGTTCCGAGGACCGGGAACCGAGCAAAGGAAGAGACCAGGTTCTTCACGATCTCCCAGCGGCCCCCGTAGCCGCGCTGGCTTCGCAGCGTGGCCAGGCGCTCGTACACGGCGTCGAACCCGATGTAGAGCACGACGGCGAAGGCCGCGAGCGCCAGCAGCGTGAGGACCCAGCCGCGGCCCCTCAACGTGCGACGCGACGCCATCACAAGCCCAGTGAAACAGCCCGCGATGAGCAGCGACACCATGCCGCCGCGGCTGAGCGACAGGAAGATGGTGGCGGCCCCAACAACGACCACTGCGGCAAGATACCAGACGGCACGCAGTTCCGGGCTGCTGAGCCTGTCGGCGACATCGGCAAGCGCGACCGGCCCGCGGGCGAAGCTCTCGTGGAGCTTGACAAGCAGGAGGCCCAGCGCCGAGCCGATGGAGAGGCTCATGAACTGCGCGTAATGGCTGTGACAGATAAAGGGGCCAGAGACAGCGGCATTCCCGTAGGTGGGCACGGTCCAGTAGATCATGCCGTTTCCGAACAAGTCCTGGGCCAGGGCAAGGAGGGCGATGCCTCCGCCGATGACTGCAATCGCGCCCAGGAGCCTCTTGATCTGCTCGGGCCGCCGGTAACGGTTCAGGACAACGACGAAGACCGCCGCCGCCCCGAGGAGCAGCCGCAGGTCGTGCCGCGTGGCGTGAGGGTAGAAACTCAGGGCCATCGTGCCCATCGCGGGACGAGAACCGTCGCCTAGAAGCTCCGTCTTCATCGCGGCAGTGTTCGGCGAGACTGCGCGGACGATGCCCGTGGGTAGCGGAACGAGCTGGAGGAGGACTAGGAGAACCAGGAGAACGGCGGGCAGGTAGGCCCACGTCCAAACGACGCGCGCTTCCCGGTGGACCAACAGCTTCAGCGCGAAGCAGACGGCGAGCGCGCCCGTGCCGGCGACGCACGCAAGCTCGCTCCACGCATGCACCGTTCCGAAGGCAAGTGGCAGGAAGGCGAGCAGGGCAACGAGGATCCAGTTGATAGCCGTGTCGAGTCGGCTGGGAGGCGCCTCGTCGTCGTCAATGGGAATCAGTTGCCCACCCATCGCAAGTCCCCGTCATGGGAAGCTCGTCGGTCGAGGCGAACCGGCTGGTCACCCAGCAGGCGAGCCGGGTTCAGCATGCACACTCGGTACGCCGCGGGTTCGCCCTGCCGGCGTGAGATGGCGTCGATTGCCTGGGTCATGCAGGGGCCGCGGGCCCCGGCGTCATGGGCGTCCGTTGCCACGAACGAGGCCGCCCCCGTCGCCAGCCAGTGCCACGCGGCCCGCTCGGCCGCAGGGCCGAAGCTGCCCGTCAGGCTACCCGCGGTGATCTGGAGCATGCAACCCTGTTCCAGCCAGGGAATCACAACCTCCGGCCGGCGGCTGAGGAAAACGTTGCGCTCGGGGTGAGAAAGGATAGGCGTGACCTGGCGGGCCGTCACCTCCTTCAGGAGGGGCTGGATGTTGATGAATGTGTCGTGAGGCAACTCCAGGAGCAGGTACTTGCCCGAATCGGCCAGCGTCAGCACTTGGCCGGTGTCGAGCAGCGCGGGAATGCGCTCGTCCACGCGAACGTCGGCGCCGGGCACGACACTGAGCGGGATGCCCCGCGCTATGAGGACGGCGTTCAGGTCAGCCACGCCCTGGCGGATCGCGCCTGCCGTGACACGGCCGTCGAAGCGGCCCAGTTGGTGCGGCGTAGCGATGGCTGTGGTCACACCGTCCTCGACCAGCGCTCGGCACAGCTCCACAGCATCGCTGAGCGAGGCCGGGCCATCGTCCAAGCCCGGCAGGCAGTGACAATGCGCGTCCACGCAGTCGGTCGTCTTGTACCGCTCAAGGCGCCTTCGCTGCGCGGGCGAGTGGGCATCCAGGGCCAGGCGTGTCATCCGGCATCCTCAGTGCTGGGCGCAGCCAGCAAGGACTCGTTCCCGTTCCCGCCGTCCTCCTTGGCCTTGTCTGCCCCCTTCCCTCGCCGGCGCTCGTGCCCGTCACCGTAGCCGTACTTGTAGTAGTGGCCGTAGCCGCTGTAGTGGTAGTAGCGGTCCTCCTTGCGCGGGACGGCGTTGACCACCGCTCCCAGGATGCGCGCTCCCACGCTCAGGAGGCTGTCACGGGCCCGCTCCGCGATCTTGCGGTGCGACTTGTCGGCCCGGAGAACAAGGATGGTCACATCGCAGAGGGCGCCGAGGATGCGCGCGTCGGTGACAGGCGCGACCGGCGGCGAGTCCACGATGATGTGGTCGTACCGCGAGGAAAGCTCGTCGAGCAGGCCGGCGAACGCCTGGCTGTTGAGGATCTCTGAAGGGTTGGGTGGAGTGGGCCCCGTCGGCAGGATATCGAGGCATCCGGTCGTCGTCCGCTGGATTGCGGCGTCCAGCGTCTCGCGCCCGGCTAGCACGCTGGAGAGGCCACGGTCCCGCTTGGTCTCGAAGATGTTGTGCTGCATGGGCTTGCGGAAATCGCCGTCAATGACGAGGGTTCGTTGCCCGGCCTGGGCCATGGCGATAGCCAGATTGCTCACAAGGGTGGTCTTGCCATCGCCTGGCTCGGGCGAGGTGACCACGATCCTCCTGGCCTGCCCGTTCGGGACGCCGAAGTAGATGGCGGTGCGAATGGTTCGGTATGCCTCCGCGGCGTGGGAGGTGGGCTCGATCTCCACCTTCCTGCCCCGAAGCGTGAGGCGTTCCCGGCTGGGCATCTCAGGGATCATGCCCAGGATCGGCATGGCGAGCGTGGCCGAGATGTCGTCGGCCGAGTGGAAGCGCTGGTCCATCCAGTGCCGCGCCATCGCGAGGGCGCCACCCAACATCAAGCCAGCGATCAGCGCCATGGACATCGTGCGCCTCTTGTCGGGGCTGCTCGGCGCGCCGGCGGGGACGGCCACCTCCAGGATGGTGACATTCAGCGCCGCAGTGTCCTCCGTGACGTTGATCTGTCGGACGCGATCGTCCAATATGTCGCAGAGCCTCTTGCACTGCTCCCATTCGGACCTCAACAGGGTATACTGCGCGGCCTGAGCGTTCAGGTCCACCATCTCCTTGCGCTGTTCCTCGAAGGACTGGCGGATCTGGGCTTCCTTCTCTCTCAAGGCATCGAGCTTGCGAGTCGTGACCAGGAGTTCCGCCTCGGCAAGCTGCTTCTCGAGGCTTGCCAGGCGCTCCTTCCGTTCGGCCACCTCGGCCTCCATGGCCTGAATGCCTGGGTGCATGTCCGTGCACTCCCGCTTCATCTCTCTCAGTTGCAGTTCCAGGCGGTGCACCTCGGCACGAAGCGCTCCCTCCTCCGGCGGCGTCAGGCCCTGCCTGTCCCCGAGGCGGCGGAGTTCCAGGAAGTGTCGGAGCCGCGTCGGGTCGCTCATCGTCTCCTTGATCGCCTGATTGGCCGCCATCGCGTCCAGGATGTCATTCTGGACGGCGATCAGCGCGGCCGAGTAGCTCTCCATCCGCTTCGACATGAAGCTGCCGTCGCTCCCCTCGAAAGCGAGGAGCGGATTCGACTTCTTGAAATCGACCATGGCCTTCATTGCCTTCGCAAGTTCGGCCTCGCGTCGGGCCTTCTCCCGCTGGAGGATCTTCAGCACCTCGGCAGCAGTATTGCGCCGGCTTGCGCTCTGGTAAGTCACATACGCATCCACGACGGCATTCACGATCTGCGCCGCTTCCTCCGGATAGGGCGACTCGAAGGACACACTGATGATATCGTCCTCCTTGCCCAAGCCTACGCTGAGCAGGGCCTTCAGGTAGCCAACGGGATTGCTCACTCCCGCAAGTGTCTTGAGTTGCCGAATCCCGGGCCGCTCGAGGGCGCTGGCCGCGATGGGTGTGGACCTGAACAGCGCGCACTGCGTGCTGAGGTAGTTCCACGACCCCATCATGAACTCCTCCGTCCCTGGGATGATCTTGGGGCTGAGCCGCTCGACGAAGAGGCGCGACGTGCTGGTATAGAGAGGAGTGGCCCTCTGAAGCTGGAGCCAGCCGACGCCCAGAGAAGCCACCGTGACGAGAGCGACGATCCAGCGGCGCCGCCAGATGACGTGGAGCAGGGAGGGCCGCCCGCCATCCTCAGCAATCCCCTGCGTTGATACTGGCCCGCTCGCCATGCCGACGGCGCGGCTCCCAGTTCCAGGGCTTGCCATTCCCTATGTCTCCACAAGGCCAGGCACAGCCGCTTGAAGGCGCCCCTGTCACCCGCGCGCCGGCCTCATCTCGCCCCCCCCGGCGTGAGGGGAACAGTGGCATACGCGCCGAAGTGCAGCACGGTGGCCCAGAACTTGTTCCAGCGCGAGCGGAAGGAGTGCTCCAGGCAGATCACGTCGCCCGGCTTGATAATGACCTCAGAGGCCTCGATCATCGTCCTCCCACCGATCCCGAAACAGGCCACGATCATCCGCCCGTCCCCGGTCTGGCGGTACACGTTGGCATAGCGCGGGCCGGCCTGAATGTCGATCCCCCCCGACATCGCCAGCACCTGTTGTAGGGTGTACCGCGCCGTGGCCGGATAGCCATGCACACCAGGAGCCATTACCAGGCCCGTAACCGTGAAGAGCGGGTCGTCGAAGGGCTCGACCTCGACGGTGTCGCCGTCCCGAAGGGGGACGTTCGCAGCGGGGATGTTGCGGTCCCTCACGGGCACTTCCAGGAGCTTTGCATCGCGGGCCTGGTCCGGGTGACGGATGCGAATGACCTTCGCCCCCCCGGCGCCCAGGCCCGACGACGTCGTCGAGACGCTGATGCCGCCCGCCTTCGCCAGGAGAACCACCAACTCCATCTCGTTGCTGCGAAGCTCGTACCGCCCCGGCGACCCCACGGCCCCCGTGGCATAGACGGTTGCCGTGCGGTGCTCGGCCACCTTGGCGCTCACGGCCGGCGGCGCAGCGAGGTGCTTCGGGTGATAGGCGGCGACAACGGCGGCCTCGATCTCGGAGACCGTCTTGCCCACGACCGAGACATCGCCGACGGCGGGCAGGCGAACGGCGCCCTGTTCCGTGACCCGGCACAGGAACGTCTCCACGAACAGGCCACGGCTTGCGGGCGCGCCAGTGGCGGCCCCCACGGCGGCGAGGAGGGAGGAAACCCCGCGCTCCGAAACCCGAGCGATCACGGACGGACGGGTCTTCACAAACTTCGGGAAGTAGGCGGCCACGGCCGCCGCCTCGATCTCGGGAAGCGTCTTGCCCGACACAGGCATCTCGCCAATGACCGGCAGCCACACATTCCCCGTCTCGCCCACGCGGCAGGCATAGGACGACGTTGTGGCAAGCTCCTCACCGATGCTCCGCAGAACGGCCGGCATCGCGAAATCAAGCACGTCGCCAGGCCGGACACGGTACATGTCCAGACGCATTGGCGCGGGGGCGGGCCCCTCCTGGGCTTCCACCTTCCCAGAAGGCGCTCGCGCCAGCCACCCTGACGTGTCACTGCCCGCCCGCAAGCTGAGTTCCAGCACGTCGCCCGCAACGATGCGGTATGGCCAGGCAGACGGCCTGGCCTCGGGGAGTTGGCCGGCAGCGATAACGGGAACGTTGGGTCCGGCTGCGTTGAAGCGCGCCAGCGCCTCGCCAGTCGTGACCTGTGGGGCGCCGCACCCCCCGACACAGCAGATGATAGACAGAAGCAGGAGGCCCCGCAACACGCTCGCCCACGCTGACTTGCGTACATCAGCCACAGAGTCCACTCGCTGAACCCCCGGGGGCGGCCAACCCCAGCCCCTGAAGGACATGCGGTCTCCACAGATGCTGCCCGCGTACACCGACGACTCCTCTATCTCTCTCATCGCCAGGGCAGACACCCTCCCCGCTCCTGCACGCTGAGCTGGTGGCGACACGTGCCCGTCCACAAAAACGCGCGTGGGCCTGACCACCCTACAGAGAGCAAACTACTGCATTGCTTGGGTACGACAAGCATGCATAGCGCCACAGAAGCGTGGCGCGACAAGTCCGGCTATGGCCAAGGGGGTCTTGGCGGGACGCCGCAGGGCACCCCCCAGGTGCCCCTGTCTCGACCCGCCGGCAAAGGAGAATGGCACCCATGCGATGCACATGCTCTCCGCGGACCCGCAATCTAGGCCTGTTCCCAGCCTATCCGTGGACTCAGGGCCATGGGGGTAAGACTGGTGTCTGCTTGGGCGGCCGCGGATTGATGAGCAGTGTTGGGGTAGCCAAGCTGATTGTCTCCGACCCATCATCGGATGCTGTTGCCTCGCTCGGCGCAGGGGCGCTCGTCGACTCAGTTGAGCCGCTCGGAGCAACGGTCGTGCTTGGGGCAGGGTCAGACCTCGCGGTGCTCTTCGGGCGCGGAGCAACCACTTTGGCGACGCGCCCGGACGATAGAGCTGACTGATACGAGGAGAGCAACTTGGTGTCTGTCACGAGGCTGAAGGGGTCGAATGCAAGGGCCTCGGCATCCCCCACCCGCCCTGGCAAGCCCTCTCCCGCCGCGGCAGAAGCGCCGCCCAGGCCCCCACAGGCCAGCACGATGGCGGCCAGGGGAACACCGATGCGGCGGCGGCCCCCCACGGCCCGCTGGGCTGCCCGGCGGCGCCGCTTCAGAACCAGGCCACCAAGGCCACCAGCGAGCAGAAGCAGGGACCCCGGCTCGGGAACGAGCACCTGCAGGCCCACGGCGGCGTACATGAAGTTGTAGCCTTCATAGAAGGAGAACCACAAGTGCTCCCTCATGTAGCCTTCCCAGTAAGCGAAGCCATGAAGCACCGCGTACTGCCCGGCGAGCACCTCGAGGTCGTACACGCCATATCCGTTCTCGGTCGCCGCTTGGAGACCGAGGACTCCGTATACGGTGTCCTCGACGTACCCGTACGCAGGGTCGCCGTCCTTGTCGAAACGCCAGTAGAAGCTGCCCGGCCTGTCAGGATCGTCAAAATCCTGGAACGAAGCGAGGAAATCGGGCAGTTCGTCGGTCATCATCATGTAGAAGATCAACCTTTCCCAGCGTATCAATCAATCCCTGGCGCCAGACCGCAAGGTCAGCCGCGCCCACGTAGTCCGCGGCCATCACGTGGCTGGCCAGCATGACGGTGGCAATCGAGTAATCTGGCTGGTAGGAGGGATCGAACCAGTTGTACTGCGGCCTGCCGAAGCGACAATCAATAGATAGGCCTACGCACGTAGAAGCTCCTGGCGCGCTGCTTCGGGACGGGGGTTCGATTCCCCCCGCCTCCACTCTATTGTATCGTTGTAAGATGTGTCTTGACAGGAGGTTATGAATGTGATAGATTGCCACAGGATGCTCACGGGAGCAAAACGGGAGTATCAAGGAGGTGTCCTGTGGCCTTCGTCTTCTGCCGGGAAAGCCGGCGCCGCAAGACGTACTACGTTGGCTACTATCTCGATGGCCGCTTCGTCCGCAAACGGGTGGGCCGCGCGAAGGCACTCGCCAACAAGGTAAAGGGGGACATCGAGGCCAGGCTGGAGCGCTGTGAGGCGCATTTGCTCCCGCGCGACTACCCCGTCCTCGGGTTCTTTGACGAGTACCGGCGCAGGACTGAGCCCAGACACTCCGCTGGCTATCGCAAGCGGCTCAACTCCGTCATCGAGAACATCGAACGCTTCCTCCGCGAGGAGCGGCCCTACCTCACCAAGCTCTCCCAACTCCGCCCCGCCGTCGGCGAGGAATACCAACGCCACAGGCTGACAGAGACTTCGGGCAATGCAAGCCGCCCGGTCACCCGCCGGACGGTCAACATCGAGGTCAGCAGCCTCAAGACGATGCTGAACCAGGCCGTCAAATGGGACATGCTCTCCGAGAATCCCATGACGGCAGTGGAGTACCTCAAGGAAGAGGACAGCAAGAAGGTCCGCGCTCTCACCGAGGAGGAGGTCCAGAAACTCCTCGACGCGGCCAGCGGCTGGTTCCGTCCGGTCCTCGTGACTGCTATCTACTCGGGTCTCCGCGAGGGCGAACTCATCACGCTGGAGTGGGACGACATCGACTTCGACATTGGCACCATTTACATCCGCCGGAAGGCAGGCTGGATTCCCAAGTCCTCCGGACGGACCATCCGCGAACGTGGCGTCGCGATCCCGAAGGATCTGACGGACTACCTTCGCGAGATGAAGGGAGCTTCCCGTTACAAGGACAGCTGGGTCTTCCACAACAAGGATGGCGAGCAACTCAAGCCCGGGTTGCGGAAGGCCTTGATGGCGCTGACAAGGAAGTGTGGCTTCCGTGAGGTCACCCAGTTCCACGCCCTGCGCCACACCTACGCCACTCACCTCATCAAGGCGTGCAAGGACGTGACCGTCGCACAGGCCCAGCTTGGCCACAGCGACATCCGCACGACGATGAAGTATTCAGACGTGACCGAGGACCGGAAGCGGAAGGCGGCACAGATGCTGCATTTCGGGACTACCGTCAACGGCATTACACCGTGAGGCTGAAGAGCGGGGCTCCGCGCAGGCGCTGAGAACCCGATGCCAGCTGCCACCCTCACCCATCCAGCAACCCCGGATCCCCCATCTCCCGCCCGCTCGTTTCCTCAACCATATCTCGGTGATGGCATCCTCCAGGCTGTAGTACTCCGGCCCGTACAGCCGCGCCCCATCGGGTGGGGAGAGACACAGAGAAGCTGGAGGCGTGAGGGCGGCAGAACAGAAACTGAGGACATCCACCGGTCCGCTGCCCGCCCCCCTCGCGTTCGTGCAGACGTGAGGCGGCCCGAGAGGCCGTGCGCGCGGCTCAGAAGAGCAGGTCCATCTCCACACCGAACTCGAGCGTGACCGGCCCCATGAGGCCGGAGGGCACCAGGGAGTCCGTGGGCGCGTAGCCCCGGTAGGGGGGCAGCTTGCTGTGGGGCGGCAGGAAGGGCACGATCGTCCGCGTGATCCGCTCGCTCGCGGGGAGTCCTGAATCCCGGATGAGACGGTTCGCCCACAGGTTCGTGACTTCGATGGCTAGCTCGTTCTTGCCCGCGCGGATGGCTCCCGTGGCATCCACCGTCCACGGGTCGGTCCACACCATACCCAGAGGAGCCCCGTTTACCCACACGCGCGCCACGTGCCCCACCCGCCCAAGGCGAAGCCTCACGAGGTGTCGGGCCCGGTCCTCGGTCAGGTCGAAGGCAGTCTGGTAGACGGCCGTGCCGGAGAAGTAGCGAATGCCCTCGTCCGCGTGCTCGTTCCACGGGAGCAGCGCGTCGAAGACAGCAGAACCGGGGGCTCCGCCTCCGCGCTCGAAGCGCACCTGCCACGGTCCGTTGAGCGTCAACTGCTCAGGGAGCGCGGCCACGACGGCGGCCTGCTGACCCCCGGGCAGGCTCGTGACTGCGTAGCGTCCCGCCTGCCAGCCGCGCAACCGCGCCCCATCCGCTGTGCGCCCCACAACCTCCAGCGCTTGAGGCGCCGAGCTGACAGACACAAGATGCCGGGCCTCCGCGGGCCGTTGGAACACGACGAACACGGCTCCGCTTTCGGGTAGAGCAACTGGCACGGCGGTGCGCCCGTCGTCAGTTCGGCGCCAGCACACGGCGTCGCGGACCGATCCGGTGACAGGGTCCCACAACTCGGGCTCCCTGCCGCTCACGCGGAAAGTGCACTCGGCCTGTCCCGAGCCCGAGAGGAAGTAGATGTCGGCAGCCTCCGTGCGTCGGTGGATGAAGCGCCAGGGGCCCTCGAAGTCGGGCAGAATGGCGCGCTCGCGCAACGCGGCGTCCACAGTCGTCTCCACGACAGCCCGGCTCCGACGCGGCGCCGCCCCCCACAACACGTCGGCGAGTCCTCGCACCTGCTCGTCGCAGGCCGGATGGTCGCGCAGCCCCGGCGCCTGCATGGGGCGGCGCCTGCCCAGCATCACGGTGGCCTTTGCCTCGGCCAGCTCGGCGATCTTGCGCAGGACGCTCGGGGGCGCGGCTTCGTCGGCCAGGTCCACCACTAGGGCGGCGTAGGTCATGCCATCGGGCAGAACGAGGCGGCCATTCTCAGCGCGCAGGCGCTCGAGAAGCACCTCGGTGTTGATCAGGTCATAGGCGTGGCCCCGAGGCGGGCTCAAGGTGGCCGACGGGCTCCATGCCTCGCCGCGGCCCCAGTCCAGGTAGGGGCGGTCGCCCGTGTAGCAGCATACGTCGCAGACCGCGTGTCCCTGCTGAAGCAAAAACTGGCAGCGGGCGAGGTAGGCGAGGAACGCGCCTGCATGGCGCCACCATGTGACATTGGGGTTCAGGTGTGTGCCGGCGAAGTACTCGAGGCCAGGCTTCCCGAACTCGGGCGGCGATGCGGTGAAGGTGTGCCAGATGAACAGGTTGGAGCCGTCGCAGAACGCCTCATCAGCATCCTTCTTGAGCGCAGCGGGGTAGGCCGACCAGTGGGCGCGCATGTGGGTGAAGGCTTCCGTGGCAGCCAGGGGCCTGCCGTAGATGTGGGCGGCCATGGCGGCCGGGCGGTTCATCGCGCGCCCGCGGTGCCAGAACTCGCCCTGAGGCATGTCGTTGCGGCCCAGGAAGGCTAGTTGGTCGGCGTGCTCGAACGACGGGAGCTTGCGGTTCCACGGCCCGCCCGACTCCGAGTGCCACTGGAGGCCGGTCTGACGGCTCCGCTCCCGCAGCCGGCCATAGCAGTTGTCCATGAAGCAGTCGGCCAGCGTCCTGTGATAGTCGCGCAGGAAACGCGCCGACAGCTCTCGGCTCCGCACCGCGAGTCCGGCCAGGGCGGGAAGCCAGGGTCGGATGGCGTAGCCGCGCCGGGTGCGGAACTCCTGCTCGAATGCCGCAGTCCACGTCGGCGTCGCCCCTTCCCAACTCACGCTGTAGAAGTGGGTAAGCGTCTTGCCGGCCAACAACCCCGCGTCGCCCAGAAGGAGCTTGCCCATTCGGTCGAAGTGACCATCTACGGCGTTCGGGTCGAGAATATCGACGTCTTCCTCTCGACCCGGCATGAGGGCATAGGCGAAGCGGAGCAGACTCCAGCGCCCCTCGGGCACCTCCCAGTCGAGTTCGCCGTCCGGCCGTGCGCTGGCGGTGAGATCGACCACTTCCGTAACGACAGGCGGGTCGCCCTTGTCGTCCGGGGTATTGTGACGGACGGCCATGACCGCGATGTTCCAGCCACGCTTCCAGTCGCCGCGGGGCAGTTCGCCGACGAGACGCTGCGGCCCCTGCACGTCGCGGCGCGCCCAGACGAGCGTCTTCGGAGCGTCGTCGCCCACAGGCCACGGCCCCTTGAGCGCCCCCGCGCAACTGCTCAGATTGACGCTCACATGCAGCCCCAGTCGGGCAGCTTCGGCGAGGGCGTGCTTGAACAGCCCGCGCCATTCCTCTCCCAGGAACGGTGCCCGGCTGGCAGGAGGCGGCACGTAGTCATCGTGGTAGCCTCGAGCATCGAACAGCAGGAGGCCACCGATGCCTTTAGCCTTCATTTCCTCCAGATCGCGCGTGATGGACGCGGGAGTCACGTTCCCGTGAATCCACCACCAGTAGACCCAGGGCTTGGCTGAGTGCGGCGGCGAGTGGAAGCCGGCCGCGAGGTCCGTCGGCAGCCGAACAGGCCCTGTGGAAGGGGATGCCACGGGCTCCTGTCCCCAGGCCGAAGCCAGCGCGGCCCCCAGGATGGCGAGGCTGCAGAAGGGGAATCTCTGTTGGCCCATCGGTCATTCCTTCCGAGGTTCGGCCGCCGCAGGAACATGAACCACGTCACTGGTATGCGGCCCCACCTTGAGACGGGGGGAGTCGGCGGCCAAGCCGGTGCCGAGGATGGTGAGGCCCTCGAAGCGCACGTCGCGGACCGTGTGCTCGGCATCCGCTCCCATGATCTGCACCAGGTAGGCCCCTTCCGCGCCAGACACGCTCACGTTGCGGAACGCCACATTGCGGATGAAGCCAGGCACTTTCTTGCGCATGTACTGGTTGACCACCGGCCGCAGGCGGATGAGTTCACGCTGCCCCTCGCCGTGGATGCGGACGTTCTCAACCGTGACGTCCTCCAGGTGCATTTCCTCGCCAGGCTCCAGGAGGAAGGCCGTCATCGAGAAGTGGATGATGTCGAGGTTGCGGAGCGTGATGTTCCGCATGAACGGCGCTCGGCTCTCGTGCCCCAGCAGGAAGATGCGGGCGCGGTCGCACCATAGCGTGCAGTTCTCGACCGTGATGCGCTCGACGTTGCTGTTCGGGGCACTGGGGTCGAGACCCTTGAGCGCCACGCAATCGTCGTCGCTGCGGATAAAGCAGTCGGCAATCAGCACGTCTTGGGAGTTGCAGGGGTTGATCCCGTCGTCGTTCTGCACGCGGGCGCCGCACAGCTTCACATTGCGGACGGTGACGTGATGGCTGGCGCGCGGGACGATGGTCCAGTGAGACGAGCCGCGGATCGTGATGCCGCTGACCTCCACGTTGCGCCCGTGGATGCCGATGGTGACGCTGTATGGCCCCTTGCGCCACTCGTAGTCGTTCCCGTCGAGGATGCCGCGGCCACAGATGCGGATGTTGTCGCCCTCGGCCACCACGGCGCCCTTCACCACCGAGCCGCCCGCGAGGTAGAGCGTCTGGCCGCCTGCCAGATCAATGCGCCCAGGCTTGTGGATCCCTGGGCCAAAGTAGATGACGCCCGGGGCGTCTGGCTTCGGGGCATCGGTCTCCATGGGGTTGGCGAACAGCAGCAGTGGCCCCCTCTTGCCATCGGGCTCGATGCTCAGCTTGCGCGGGGCGTCCAGCGTGAGCGTGAGCGCGTTGTCGCCTTCCAGCGTCGGCTTCACACCCGCGGACTGGGGTCGGAGCACGGTGCCCCGGAGCGGCTTCTTCGAGGTGACGCGTACCGTGACGCTGCCCGCCATGTCGAAGTTGGCGAACGAATACGGCCCCCCAAAGTCCCACGACTTACCCGCGAATGGCGGGTCGAGCACGCGGGCGACGTACACGTCCACCTTCTTGCCGTCGGCCCAGACCTCATAATCGGGCGAGCGCGGCTCGCCTGGGGGCGCCGGGTAGGTAACAACCTCAGCTCGAGCCATTGCCGCCACCAAGACGAAGGCTACTGTGAGAAGCGGTAGTGTCGTCATTCTGTTCATGACCTCTTTCCACACCTTTGGGTGCTGGCTGGCCGCCGATTCATGCTGCCATTATGGCGAACCGTGCAACTCCGGTCAATGCCTTCTCCGAGGGACAGCCGCAATGAGGCGCACGAGGGCGAACTCGTAGCTCCGTCGCTTGGCCTGACAGTCAGGGATGAATCTGCTCAGCCGTAGGCCTTCGAAGCCCACGGTTGCAGGTTCGAGTCCTGCCGGGCGCGCCAAAACTCCAGGCCAAGAAGCTGCCGTGACTTACGGCATAACTTCTTGGCCTTTTTCCATTTGGGAGTGCGTCACCTCCTCAGTTTGGAGGGTCGCCTTTCGTGACAGGGAGGGACACGAAGGGACAT
The DNA here is from genome assembly GCA_041320515.1 of Planctomycetota bacterium. Lineage (GTDB taxonomy): Bacteria > Planctomycetota > PUPC01 > DSUN01 > DSUN01 > DSUN01. Next base: position 906,053 of record JBGLNR010000001.1, read on the forward strand.
GAAAGGACCGCCCTGTGACAGAAAGTTGGCACAAATCTGGCACAAGGCGCTCGGACGGTCTGCCCCCTGCCACGACGGATGGACCAACGTGCTCGCCTCGGGACCTGGGCATGTCATTGCGCCCTCACCCCCACCCGCGCCACCTCCTGCCCTGCCGCCGGCTCCTCCCGAGAGCATCCTGAACTTGGCGAATGCGCTTCACCCTGTCCGTACTGCCGGAAATCGACACGACGACCTTCGGCCGCCGGCTGAAGAAGGCACGCCTGGAAGTTGGCCTGGCGCAGCAGGGTGTGGCCGACCTGCTTGGGGCCCACGTTCAGTACATCAGCAATCGGAGGAACGGGCTGCGCCGGCCCCGGCGGCTCAGCATCGAGCAGATCGAGGAGGTCATGACCTCGGCGGAGCAATGCTGCGGTGTTCGGATGAACCGCGCGGCCACCATGGAGTGGGACGAGGAGAGCGCCGAAGCCATGGTCCAACTCCGACGCTTCTCGGCCTCGGGGTACTGCGAGCCGTCCTGTGGCCTCGACAAGCTCTGGCGGACCATCCACGCCGGGGCCTCCTGAGAACCGCCATAACTGGGGGCCAGACTCGGCCTGCCGGAACCCCTTGACAGGAAGCGAATATGGGGTTACTAATAGAGGCAGGTGTTGCAGCCGCACCCCACGGCGGCTCGCGGTCCGGAATCCACTTGGGTGAAGAGGATACCCCGAGTCGGGTCGACCAGACTGTCGGAAAGAGACGGCGTTTGCCCGCGCACGCGGGCCCGACTGGGCAGTTGCGTTGTGCACGCCGAGACCAACGGCCCAACAGACCCCTCCGAACGGAGAACAACGGACATGCGATGGCTAGGTCGAAGACAAAGTGAGAATGTCGAGGATCGTCGCGGCCTGCCGGTCGGCCGGCTGGCCTTGGGCGGAGGTGTGGTCACGCTGGTCTTGGTGGTGGTGGTCGCCCTGCTGGGAGGCGACCCCCGCTCGCTGTTGCAGGGCGTGGCACCACCGGCCGCCGGGCCAGCAGCAGGCCCCCGACAGGTTGACCCCGCCGAACAGCCCCTCAGGGACTTCGTGTCCGTTGTCCTCGCGGATACAGAGGACGTCTGGCACGAGTTGTTTCAGAAGCAACCCGGCCGCAGTTACCGTCAGCCCAAGCTGGTGCTCTACACAGGTCAGGTGCAGGCGCCTGGCGGTCTCGCCACCTCCGCGACGGGTCCGTTCTACTCTCCGGCGGACGAGAAGGTCTATCTGGATCTGAGCTTCTGCCGGGAACTGCAGACGAAGTACCGAGCTCCGGGCGACTTTGCGATCGCCTACGTCTTGGCTCACGAGGTCGGTCATCACGTGCAGAAGCTGCTCGGCTATCTGGACATGGTCGCCAAGCAGCGGGGACGGGTCAGCAAGGCCAGAGAGAACCAGCTATCGGTTCGCCTCGAGTTGCAGGCGGACTACCTGGCCGGCGTGTGGGCACACCACGCCGAGAGGACAAAGAAGATCCTGGAGCCGGGCGACGTGGACGAAGCCCTGGGAGCCGCCAGCGCCGTGGGGGACGACCGGCTTCAGAAACAAGCACAAGGCTACGTCGTCCCGGATTCGTTCACGCACGGGACCTCCGCCCAGCGCTCGCGGTGGTTCCGCTTGGGCCTGGAGACCGGCGACCTGGGGCGAGCGAAGGACCTGTTCGAATTGCCGGAGGAGCAGCTGTAGCATGAGTGTGGGAAACACCATACTTGACCAGGGGGGGGACTCTTGGGCTCGCGAACGGGTCGGTCGCTCAAGGAATCCAGTAGGGTGTCCCCCGAGCCCGACCGAACCCCACGGCGGCCGGGCGCGGCGAACGAAGCGAAAGGAACGGTATGGGCAAGATGCAGACGCGAGAGAGTCGCGGCTCCGGAACGGGTAACAAGGGTCCGGCCGGGCCCGACTACTCCGCTATGATCAAGGTTCTCGGCACGTTCCGACAGCCGAAGCGGACCGGCTGGGAAGATGCCTGGGTCGGCATGGAGCCGACATTCCAATCTCACCTGACTGTCAAGCTCTGGGAGAAGATGGCCGGCGACGAGGCTGGGGAAGCCAAGTACTTCAAGACCAAGGCCATGCTGAAGCTCGCAGAAAAGGTGGCTGAGGGTATCCGCGACAAGTACCGGCAAAAGCGCAAGGCCGGCAAACGCTACTGCATGTTCGCTGACGTCAAGCTCGAAACGGATCGCGACAAGTGGGGCGTGAAACGCCAGAACCTCCTCTTCCACTGGCCCAGCAAAGAGATCTATCCCCTGAGGGTCCGCGTCAGCCTCGATCCGGAGACTATCGAGTACAGCATCAAGCCGGTGCCGCTGGCCTGGCTCTACGATAGCCATTTCGTGCGGTTCCTCGAGACGATGATCTGGAAGGTCCCGGTAAAGGATGTCGGGCTGGTGCCGTCGGTGACCCATGGCGGCGGGCAGTTCTCGCTGTCGGCCAAGACGATGCTCGGCGGGAGCCTGCTGGCTGACGACTTGGCCTATCGGCTCAACCATCCTGAGCTCGCGATCTTTCTGATGGACTGGGCCAACTGCGACGCCCGGGCCTTCCGGGCCACAGGCCGGCGCTTCGCCGCCTGCCGGGCCGTGGTCGAGGCGTACTGGGCCGGGGCCTTTCATCCCCGGGCCATCGGCACGCCTTCGGCCGGGCCGTGCGGCTCCATGCCCAGTACGTTCACCCTGGTTACTGGCAGGCCGCCAAGCCCAAGGAGGAGGGTTACGAGCCGGACCAGGTCATGCGCTACAGCGAAACCAACCTGAACCGGCTCCAGATCGCCGGCGAGTGCCACGTGAAGAGCCAGGAGATCCTCAACCCGGAACGGGTCCCCGAACTCGATGCCCCGCTCGACGTCAGCATGCTCTACGACGAGGCCAGTTGGGAAGACCGGGCCCAGATGTGCCGCACCAGCGCCCGGGACTTCGTCGAGGCGGTTCTGCTGGACGTCCATCATATGCAGTACCTTCAGGCCCATCCCCACGTCAGGATCAGGGAGTCGATCCTGCAGGACCTGCTGCTCATCGACGGGGAGAAGACGGTGGCCAGGTACGGCAGCGCCGCGGCCCTTCGCCGGCTCAGGCAGAAGGCCCGCAAGTTCAGTCTCGATCTGGGCCACAATCGCGTCAAGAGCGACTTCATCGAGCCTGAAACGCTGCTCTGGGAGGCATGGAACGTTTTGCCGCGGGCCAGGAGGGCCGCCATCGCCCACGAGGTGGTCGCGGGGCTGGTCGAACGGGTCGAGCGGGCCAATAGCATGGATCCGCGGCCCGAGGCCAGGACTGAAGACCCGATGTGCTGGCACCGTCACCGCGTGTTGCCGATCCTCTGGTCGGCCATCGGCAATCCGCGGGCCCGCCTCAAGCTCAAGCCTTCGGACCCGGTAAGACGGGAACTCGAAGCCTGGAAGGCCGACCGGGAAAGCTACCTGAAGCGGCGGCCAGTCTTTTCGCCAACCGGAACGAAGCCACCATGGAGAGAGGAGTGAGCCCCTGCAATGGTCATTGAACATTCCTCTTTACCAGTTCACCTGGCGATGAACCCTCCCTTGTAAACGTAATTCATCGCCAGGGTGGTGAGGAACCCGGCCAGTTGGATCAGGACCTGCTCGCGCTGCCCCAGGGGGTAACTCAACTGCAACTCCTCGGCCCGGCGGGCCAGGTGGTCTAGCAGGGCGTAAACCAGCCCCTCGTCCACGGCCGTCCAGCGGTAGACCGTGCCGGCTAGTTCGTTCTCGTGCCGCCGGATGAGCGCGGCGGCCGACCCCAGGCGGACCGCCTCGCCCTGGCCGGCCGCGGCGGCATGGGGCACGAAGATACCACGCAGGTCGCCGTCGAGGCTTCGTGGCAAGGTGACCCCCTCGATCTGGGCCTCGTCATAGAACTCCTGCACGGTCTTGTGAATGTTGCAGGCCTCGAGGTCGATGACCGAAAGGGTGACGCTCGGCTCGCGGTCGCGGATCTCCGCCATGACGCGGTCGCAGTATTCCAGCTTGGCCAGGGCCACCGCCGCGTCACTGTAGCGCGACCGCCAGTCGAGCCCCGGCGTCAGCCACAAGGCAAACGTCTCCGCCCAGTCCTCGTCGGGATGTTTCTGGGCATAGCTGCCAGGCAGGTGGCGGACGAAGTCCGGGCTGAACGGCACGCTGCGGTACTGCTCGGTGTAGGGCCGCGACATGGGCCCAAAGGTGGCGGTCCAGTCGTCGCGCTCGTAAAGCCGATAGCCATAGTTGACCACGTGGCCCATCTCGTGGCGCAGGTATCGGAGGATATCCTCCTCGTCCTCGCCTTCGACGATTCCGCCCTTGGCCTGGTGAACGCGCCGCAACTGCTCGTCAGCCAGGTAAAACGGAATGCCGATGGCCACCGTGCCGTCGGCCACGCCCCATTCGTCCGACAGGTAGAAGGCGGGCCTGAGCCTGACGAGGCCCCGCTCCGCCAGTTCGCGCTGAAACCGCTCGACGACCCGCCCCAGCGGCCCGCCTTCGATCCGCAGGTCGAAATCGCAGATCCGCCTGGTGAGGACCTCGGGCGACACCTCATCACTGGGCGTCTCGCCACCGGATCCCTCGCCCTGGCCAGCAGGTTTGCTGCCCTGGCTGGCGGGCCACTCCCAGTCCCGCTCCGGCCCGAAAATCCGCTCGCAGAACAGGCCATCCTTCTCCGCCCGATAGGTCCGGTAGTTGATGGTCTCCGGCTTCTTCACCTCCCCATAGGACCACGAGCGAATCTCGTCGGGCGACGCCAGCGAGATGCTCACCGACACGACCTCATTGACATTCTCGAAGAAAGGAGTCGCCATGCCACCGGACCCTCTACAGTTCCGGGAAGGGCCAATTCCGCGCGCTGCGCGCGCACGGACCTGAACCTAATATTATACCGGCAAGCCGCGTGCCATTCAAGCCGATTTCTGCGATTCTTACCCGCTCCGCCCTCGCAGGCTCACAACCAAGCACATGGGGTGCCGGTTGCGTTCCGTCAGCCTATCGCGGTGCAGCATCTTGAAGGCGGCCCTCATTCCGTGTGGAAGACGCCCCGTCCCACCGGAGATGACTGGGAAGCAAGAACATGGCGCCCCATGCCCAAGACCACAATCACCACGCGAAGCCCCTTGGGTTGAGAAAAGCCTCGATAAGGCGCTGCCGGAGTATGCGCATGTCCAGCTCAAGGCCATATGCCTCATGCACATGGTCCAGGATATGGAGTAGTGAGAAACGGTAGGTGCCCTCATGCCCGGCAGGCGGGCCTTCGACAACAAGTGGCACCACAAACTCGGTCGCGGAACTTGTTAGCTGAGCCTTCTTGTGGAGCAGATACTCGTGAATAGCTTTCTTGACCCAGGACTTGGTGACCACCGCCCCGTCTGAAGAACGGCGCTTGGGGCAGGCATTGCACACTTCGTGCAACTGCGCGTAACCGAACACCCCATTGGCCCCCGCAGCCTTCGAGGCCTTGTAAAGAGCGTGAGCTACGGCAAGATGGTCTCGCTCCATGGACAGAGCCAATCCCAGCACTGTGCTGAGCAGCCGACTTTCCAGAGCGGGCTCGAATACCCCAATCTCCAGTTTCTCCACATTGTCGGGGGAGATGCCCTTCGGATCCAGCCGATGCAGCGTCCAGCTTTGCTGGCGCAAGTGGGTGCTAAGAGAACCGTGAAGGTCGACCTTGTGGGAGTTGCGGCCGGCAACAAGCCACGGGAGGCTGCTCCATCTGTATGCTTTGACCTGCTGGAGGAACTTCGGCAGAACCTGTGATGTTCCCACCCCCTCAAAGAGGAGGACGTGCAGAGGTACACCGATGCTCTGTCCGAAGTAGAGTTCCTCTACAACCCAGTCCCCTTCCGAAGGAAGTCGCTTGCTCTCACCGGTCAGAGTAGCAAGGGTGTTCGGTACAAGAAGCAGCTGAGAATCACTGAGCCAGATCATCGTGAGGATTGACAGCGCGATATTGGGAGGTTGACCGGACCCGGTCCACACAACGATTCTGCCTTGCCACCGCTTGTGAGTAGCGGCAAGCTGCTCGAGCCTCTCATAGAGGAGAACCGTCGGGAGAACGGTCATGTAGTGCGACACGAAGACCTTCACAGAATGAGCGCCATACTTCCCACTCAGCCAGAGAGCGTGGGCTACGAAGTGACAGGCTAGCTTCAGATCGGCAACCCAAGAGTCAGGCGCGTTCACACCCCCTATCTGGGGATACAGGGCGTCGAGCGGGGGCCGCGCGCAAAGCGAACTCAGACATTCCCCCAACCCACGTTCTCCGGCGAGACCTTCAGCGATGCCAGCCAAGGCGTCACGTGCACGACCAGTAAGCTCGTCCAGCGCGTTCGCTGCATCATGAATGCCCAGCGATGCTCGCACGGCGCAGACCAGGGACTTGACGACAAGGAAAGCCGCCTCGTAAAACCTGAGTTCGGACTCGTACTGGTCATGGAGTGCTTGCCTGAGCAAGGCTACCTCATCTGTATCGCAAGCATTGGGCTTGCACAACATCGCCAGCTTGGGACGCACGGATCCACCAAGTACGCGTTCCACTTCAAAGAGCGCTTCGGCAGCAACGTTCTTATGCTGATGGAAGATGCTCACCATGGCGTCGGCGATGTCACGGAAGTAAGTCTCCATGCACTTCCGGAAGTTCTCGCCGATTACCTCCATGACCACACGCCGACCATCGACTGCCCGCTCATCCAGAATGGGGGTTCGGACCCTGCCCCGCCTAGCCTGGTACGGGGTCACGCACACAGGCATCCCACAGGCCGAACCCACCATGAGAACAGGAACGGGCCCATATCTCCACACGACACCCCTTATGTCGCGGGCCTTGATACCACTCCGCAGTCCGTGAGCGAGGCAGTTCTTGTATGCGAACACCTCGGAGTGCACCCCGCTGCCGCCGCTTGACGATACTGTCTCCGAGAACACGCGGAGTTCCGCCTGCTCATCCGGACTTAACGCGTTGAAGAGAACAGGTCCGGAGACAACCAGAACCGGCTCCTCGCGCGCGCCCCCAACATCTAGTAGCTCTCTGCGTCTTGCAAGGACGTGCTCACCCCGCAAGCGCAACACGAACTCGTACTGCCTAGCCCGATACTGCCCATGAGCATCGAACACCAGGCGCATCGCCTACCCCCTGGACCGGTACACCACAGGGAGTTGCCTAGACATTCGACACTACTATACTCAGCGCTGGAGCTTTGTCAAGAGGAAGTTCGGGGAAAATGAGCGACTCGTGCATGGCCCCCCGCTTCCGCCTTTTGAAGATTACCATCACGCTCCTGCCTGCCGCTACGGTGCGCCCCCAATAAGTAGTGGTTCAAAGCGAGCCGAAGGCGCAATATCGCTTACAGCTATACTCCTCTCCCCGTCACCTGCGGTCATGCCTCACCCTCGCCGGCCGCCCAGGCAATTGGCTGCTGCTCCCATCGCCCAGCGCTGCCCCTAACATGAGCGTCCCCACGGGGGGCCGTGGGGACGGGGGGGAGTCACGGATACGGGCTGAAGCCCGCACTACGAACTGCGGCAGGGTCAGATTTTGCGCTTTTCGAGGCGCATGTTGAGGCAGAGGCCGCGGATTTCGTTCATGAGGACTTCGTAGGAGACGGGGGTGCCAGCCTTGAGGGTGTTCTCGCCCTTGACCATGGATGAGGGAGTAGGGGCCGGTGGCGCGGGCGTGGACCTTGTCGTCCACGAGGTGGTCGAGCTTGAGCATGTAGTGGTAGCCGACGGTGACTTTCTGGTCGAAGGGGCGGCCGGTGCGGCCGTCGTGGAGGGTGGTCTTGCCGTCCTCGGGAAGGCCGGCCTCCTTGAGGCACTTGCGGATCTGCTCCTCGGTGATGCCGTCGAAGACTGGTGTGACGACGCGGTAGCCGAGGAGTTTGGCGGCCCAGCCGAGGTGGGTTTCGAGGACCTGGCCGATGTTCATTCGGGAGGGGACGCCGAGGGGGTTGAGGACGATTTCGATGGGCGTGCCGTCGGCGAGGAAGGGCATGTCCTCGACGGGCATGATCTTGGCGATGACGCCCTTGTTGCCGTGGCGGCCGGCCATCTTGTCGCCGACGGAGAGGACGCGCTTGGTGGAGACGTAGACCTTGACGAGTTCGAGGACGCCTGTGGGCAGCTCGTCGCCGCGGCGGAGCTGGTCCACGCGGCGGTCGCGCTCGTCCTTGATGACGTCTATCTCGTCCGAGCGGAGTTCGTGGATGCGCTGGACGGCATCGTGCTGTTTCTTCGACTTGCTGCGGATGTCCTCGGGGTCGAACTTTTCTTCGAGGTCGAGGATTTCGCGGGTGGAGTGGCCTTCGAGAGCGGAGTAGTTGACGCCGGCCTGGCTGGTGACCGGCCCGCCCAGCTCGGCCTCCATGGCGGCGATCATCTGCCGGAAGGTGTCCACGATGCGGTTGTTGTAGTCGGCGCTCTCCTTCTTGAGGTCCTCGCGGTCCTTCTGGCGCTGCTCCTCGGGCAGGTGGGAGCGGCGCGAGAACTTCGCCGCGTCGATCACGATCCCGTCCACGCCGGAGGGCACGGTGAGGGAGTCGTTCTTGACGTCCTCGCCGGCCCGGCCGAAGATGGCGAGGAGGAGCTTCTCTTCGGGGGAGAGTTCGCTCTTGGACTTGGGGGAGACTTTTCCGACGAGGTAGTCGCCTTGGGAGACTCTGGTGCCGACTCGGACGATGCCCTCCTCGTCGAGGTTGCGGAGGGCTCGCTCGGAGACGTTTGGGATGTCCTTCGTGAACTCCTCGCGGCCGAGCTTGGTTTCGCGGATTTCGACCTCGAACTCCTCGATGTGGATCGAGGTGAAGCGGTCGTCCTGGACGAGGTTCTCGCTGACGAGGATGGCGTCCTCGAAGTTATAGCCGTCCCAGGGCATGAAGGCGACGAGGACGTTCTTGCCGAGGGCCAGCTCGCCGCCGGCCGTGCCGGCGCCGTCGGCGATGACCTCGCCCTTGCGGACGGACTGGCCGATGCGGACGATGGGCTTCTGGTTGAGGCAGGTGCGCTCGGAGAGGCCGACGAACTTGCGGAGGACGTGCTCGTGGTCGCCGACGACGATGCGGTCGGCCGAGACGTAGGTGACCACGCCGTCCTCTTGCGCGACGACGACCATGCCGGAGTTGGCGGCGACCGGCTTCTCCATCCCGGTGCCGATGAGTGGGGGCTCGGTGGTGAGCAGGGGCACGGCCTGGCGCTGCATGTTGGAGCCCATGAGCGCGCGGTTGGCGTCGTTGTGCTCGAGGAAGGGGATGAGTGCGGCGGAGACGCCGACCATTTGCTTCGGCGAGATGTCCACGAAGTTCACGTCGGCCCGCGGCACGTAGATGAAGTCGCCGCCGCGGCGCACGAGGATCATTTCGCCGGCCAGGCGGCCCGACTTGTCCATCGGGGTGTCGGCCGGGGCGATGCAGACGTTGTCCTCTTCGTCGGCCCGCAGGTAGCGGATGTCGGGCGCCGAGCGGCCCGCCTCGTCGGCCGCAGTGGCCAGGCGGCCCTTCTCGACCTTGCGGTAGGGGGTGACGAGGAAGCCGTATTCGTCCACTCCGGCGAAGACGCTGAGGGAGACGATGAGGCCGATGTTGGTGCCTTCGGGGGTCTCGATGGGGCAGATGCGGCCGTAGTGGGAGGTGTGGACGTCGCGGACGTCGAAGCCCGCCCTCTTGCGGTTGAGGCCGCCTGGCCCCAGGGCGCTCAGGCGCCGCTCGTGGGTGAGCTGGGAGAGGGGGTTGACCTGGTCCACCACCTGGGAGAGTTCGCCGCGCCCGAAGAAGTACTCGATGGAGGAGGAGATGGTGCGCGAGTTGATGAGGGTGCGCGGCGACATGGTCACCTGGTCCTTGATGCTCATGCGCTCCTGGACGGTGCGCTTGAGCTTGAGGAAGCCCTTGCGCATCTCGTCGCAGGCGAGTTCCTCGATGGTGCGGACCCGGCGGTTGCCCAGGTGGTCAATGTCGTCTATCTCGCCCTTGGCGCCGCGCAGCTTCATTATGTAGCGGAGCGCGTTGACGATGTCCTCGGGACGGATCTTCATGTCGTCCTCGGGGACGTTCTGGTCGAACTTGCGGTTGAGTCGGAAGCGGCCGACGTTGCCCAGGCGGTAGCGGTTGGTGTCGAAGAATTTCTCGTTGAAGAACTGCTTGGCCTTTTCGATCTGCGGGGGGCTGCCTGGGTGGAGCCGGCGGTAGATGCGGAGGAGGGCCGCCTCGTGGCTGTCGGTGGGGTCCTCGGCCAGGGTGTTGAGGATGAGGGGGTCGGTCACGTCCTTCAGGACCTCGACCTCGCCGAGGTTCGAGGTGAGGAGCACCTCGATGAGGCCCTCGGGGATGGCCTGGCCGCTGGAGACGAGGACCTCGCCGGTCTGGCTGTTGAGGAGGTGTCCCACGACCACGCGGTTGGGCAGGCGGGCGGCGGCGGTGCGGCTGTCGAGCTTCACCACCTCGGTCTCGTGGAAGGCGCGCAGGATTTCGCCGTTCGTCGAATACTTCTCGTCCATCGCGCGCAGGAGCGTGGTGGCCGGGAAGCGGCCGCTCTGGTCGATGCGGACGTTCAGGACGTCCTTCTTGGAGACGGAGACCTCGATCCAGCTCCCGCGCTCTGGGATGATGCGGCAGCCGTGGAGTTGCTTTCCACTGGGGTGCATCTCGACGCTGAAGTCCACGCCTGGGGAGCGGTGGAGCTGCGAGACGATGACGCGCTCGGCGCCGTTGATGATGAACTCGCCGCCGCCGATCATGACGGGGATTTCGCCGAGGTAGACGTCCTCCTCGACGGGCTGTGCCTTGTCGAGGCGGCAGCGCAGCTTGAGGGGGTAGCCGTAGGTGAGCCGCAGCTTGCGGCACTCGTCGGGCGAGTAGCGCGGGCGGCTCAGCTCGTAGTAGAGGTACTGGAGGGAGAGCGTGCCGTCGTAGCTGGGGATGGGGAAGGTTTCGCGGAGGATGGCCTCGAGGCCCTCCGCCTTACGCTGCCGCGGCGGCACGTCCTTCTGGAGGAACTCCCAGTAGGACCGGGTCTGGATGTCCACCAGACTCGGCACGGCCACCGCGTCGCCTACCCGGCTGTAATCGCGCATCTGCATCGGTTTTCCCCGTTGGAAAGGGATGCTCGGCCGGTTCGCCCCCGCCCTGGGTCCGCCGAGGACATGCCGACACTTCCCGCCCCTCGCGCGAGACGCGGGAAGTCAACACTTCCTGGACTGCTCGCCGGCGCCCGGCAAGGGGTCCAGGCGTGGGTGTGTGGTCACTTGATCTCGACTTTGGCCCCTGCCTTTTCGAGGGCCGCCTTGATCTTCTCGGCCTCGTCCTTGGTGGCGCCCTCCTTCACCGCCTTGGGGGCGGAGTCGACCAGGGCCTTGGCCTCCTTGAGGCCGAGGCCGCTGATGACCTCGCGCACGGCCTTGATCACCTGGATCTTCTGCGCCCCGGCCTCGACGAGGTGCACGTCGAAGGCCGTCTTCTCCTCGACCGGCTCGGCTGGGCCGGCCGCGGCCGGCATGGCCGCGATGGCCACGGGGGCCGCCGCCGTCACGCCGAACTCGGCCTCGAGGGCCTTCACCAGCCGCGCGAGCTGGAGGGCCGGGAGCTTCTTGACGATCTCCACCACCTGCTGGGCTTCCGCCGACAATTCGGCGCTCGCCACTTCCTGTCCCATCGGTTCTGTCTCCTAGTGGGATGAGTCCTCTGGTTCTGGCCGCCGGGGCCGGCGCCCCGCTGCGGCGGGTCTGGGCTATCCGGCGGCCTGTTGCTTGTCGGCGATGGCCTTGACCACGCCGGCGAAGTTGCGGAGGATGCCCTGGAGGGCGCCCACGAAGCCGCTGAGGGGCGCGGCCATGGCGCCCAGGGCCTGAGCCTGGAGCACCTTGAGCGGCGGCAGCGAGGCGAGTGCGTCCACGCCCTGCGGGCCAACGACCTCGCCGCCCACCAGGGCGCCGCGCCACTTCAGCACCCGCTCCTTCTTGCTCCAGTCGCGCAGGAAGCGGGCCAGGCTGGCCGCGTCGGCGGCGGTCACCAGGGCGATGGGGCCGGCGAAGAGCTTCGAGGCGGGGACCAGGCCCAACTCGCCCAGGGCCCGCTTGGCCAGACTGTTCTTCACGATCGTCATCCGCGCCCCCTGGTCGCGCAGCTTCGCGCGAAGGGCGTCGGCCTGACCCGCCTTGAGGCCAGTGAAGTCCACCAGCACCGCGTTCGTCATGGCGCGGAACCGGCTGGCCAGTTCCGCCACCGTAAGTTGATTGATGGCGCTCGGCATAGGGTGTGCCCAATCCAGCTTGTTGGTCCGTCGCAGGGCCGCCGCGTGCGGCGCCGCGACCTGTTATGACACGGCCAGGCGCAGGCCCGGCCCCATCGTGGTCGAGAGGGCCACGCCCAGTATGTAGCGTCCCTTGGACGAGGCCGGCTTGGCCTGGCGGACGCGCTCGATGATGGCCTCGATGTTGGCCTTGAGGTCCTCGGGGGAGAAGGACTTCTTGCCGACCGGTGCGTGGACGTTTCCGCCGGCGTCGGCGCGGTATTCGAGCTTGCCGGCGCGGAACTCGCGGACCGCGTTCTCGATGTCGTCGGTCACGGTGCCGCTCTTGGGCGAGGGCATGAGGCCCTTGGGGCCGAGCACGCGGCCGAGGCGGCCCACGAGCCGCATCATGGCCGGCACGGCGATCGCCACGTCGAAGTCGGTCCACCCCCCGTTGATGCGGTCAATCAGCTCCTGGCCGCCGACCTCTTGTGCCCCGGCGGCCTTGGCCTTCGCGGCCGCCTCGCCCTCGGCGAACGCGATGACGCGGAGCGAGCGGCCGATGCCCTTCGGCAGCGAAATCGTCCCCCGCACCGCCTGGTCCGGCTTCTTGGGGTCCACGCCCAGGTGGAAGACGATCTCGACCGTCTCGTCGAACTTGGTGCTCGGCAGGCCCTTGATGGCCTCGACCGCCTCGTCCACGGTGTAGGACTTGGCGGCGTCCACGCGCTTGGCCGATTCTTCGTATCGCTTGCTGCGCTTCATGCGGGCGCGCTCCTCGCGGCTAGCTCTCGACCACTTCGATGCCCATGCTCCGCGCCGTGCCGGCCACCTGGCGCACGGCCGCCTCCAGGCCGCCGGCGTTCAGGTCGGCCAGCTTCCGCTTCGCGATCTCCTCGACCTGCGCGCGGGTGACTTTGCCCACCTTGTCGCGGTTGGGCACGGCGGAGCCCTGGACGATGCCCGCCGCCTGCTTCAGGAGGACGGAGGCGGGCGGCGACTTGGTGATGAAGGTGAACGACTTGTCGCCGAAGATCGTGATCACCACGGGGGTGATGACGCCCTGGGCGGCGCGGGTCTGATCGTTGAACTTGCGGACGAATTCGCCGATGTTGACGCCGTGCTGGCCCAGGGCCGGCCCCACGGGGGGCGCCGGCGTCGCCTGGCCGCCGGGCACGTGCAGCTTCACCTTGGCGATGACCTGTTTGGCCATCCTAGATGCTCTCCAACTGCCAGTATTCGAGTTCGACCGGCGTGGGCCGGCCCAGAATGCTCACGATGACGCGCACCTGGCCCTTGTCGGGCCAGATTTCCTCGATCTCGCCGTCGAAGTTCTGGAACAGCCCTTCCTTGATTCGCACGCGGTCGCCGGCCGAGAAGGTGATCTCGGTCGTCGGCTCCTCCTCGGTGCGCTCGGCGGCCATGAGCATCTTCTCGACGTCCTTGCCCGTCATCGGCACCGGGGTGTTGCCCGTGCCCAGCACGCCGCCGACGCCGGGCGTCTCGCCGAGTATGGCCAGGGCATCGTCGCCCAACTCCATCTCGACCATCACGTAGCCCGGGTAGATTTTGCGCTCGCGGACCGTGGTCGAGCCGCGCTTGATCTCCTTCACCTTCTCCGTGGGCACCACGACCCGGCCGATCAGGTGCTCCAGCGCGCTCGCCTTCACCCGCTTGTCCAGGCTCTCGCGAACCTGATCCTCACGGGAAGTCTGCACCCGCACCACGTACCAGTTCATCGCCATCGCGTCTGCCTTCCGCGGGCCACGCCCTAGTAGATCCCGAAGACGGTCGCCAGCCACAGGAGAACGCCGTCGGTCACGAAGATGAACATCGAGAGCAGCACCACGGTCACCAGGACGACGAAGGTGGAGCCCATGACCTCGGCTCGCGAGGACCAGGCCACCTTGCGCATCTCCTGCTGGGTCTCGATCAACAACTCGCTCACCTGCTGCTGGCACAGGATCAGGTAGACGGGCAGCGCGCCGAACAGGAACGCGATGAAGCCGGTGGCGATCACCTGCGCCGGCAGCGCCCAGCCGATCGTGGCGTACCACATCTGCCGCGAGGCCCAGATGGCCAGGAGCACCATCGCGACCCCGGCTGCGCCACGGGCCGCCGTGCCCTGCCCCTTCTTGTAGACGCTTAGTGCCACCGACGAGACATCCTTCTACCCCAGCGCGGCAGCGCCCCACTGGGCCCTACGGCGCGCCTTGGCAGGCCACGAGGGAGTCGAACCCCCAACCGGCGGATTTGGAGTCCGCTGCTCTACCAAATTGAGCTAGTGGCCTCCAGCCGACGCCTATTTCTTGCGCTCCTTGTGAGGAGTGTGGCGTCGGTCTCTCGGACAGTATTTCTTCAGTTCCAGGCGCGGCGTGCCGCCTTTCATGCGTTTGCTGGTGCGGTAGTTCTGCTCCCCGCACTCGGTGCACTCAAGCGTCACGTAGTCGCGGGCCTGCGCTTTCTTCGCCACGGGTCGGCCCCTACAGGAGGATCTTCGTGACGACGCCGGCGCCGACGGTTCGGCCGCCCTCGCGGATGGCGAAGCGGAGCTGCTCCTCCATCGCGATGGGGGTGATCAGCTCGACCTCGAGCCGCACGTTGTCGCCGGGCATCACCATGGCCTGGTCCTTCGGGATCGGCTTCCCGTCGCTCCCCATCACCTCCAGCACGTTGCCGGTCACGTCGGTCGTGCGGAAGTAGAACTGCGGGCGATAGCCGCTGAAGAACGGCGTGTGGCGGCCGCCTTCGTCCTTCGACAGGATGTAGACCTCGCACTCGAACTTGGTGTGCGGGGTGATGCTGCCGGGCTTGGCGAGCACCTGGCCGCGCTCGAGTTCCTCCTTCTCCACGCCGCGCAGGAGCACGCCGATGTTGTCGCCGGCGATGCCCTGGTCGAGGGTCTTGTTGAACATCTCGACGCCGGTCACCACGGTCTTGCGGGTCTCGCGGGCGAGGCCGATGATCTCGATCTCCTCGCCGACCTTGATCATGCCGCGCTCGACGCGGCCCGTGCCCACCGTGCCGCGGCCCTTGATCGAGAACACGTCCTCGATCGGCAGCAGGAACGGCAGGTCGGTGGCGCGCTTCGGCTCCGGAATCGCCGTGTCAATCGCCTCCATCAGATCCAGGATGCACTTGCAGTCCGGATGCCCCGGATCGCTGGCCTGGAGGGCCTTCAGGGCGCTGCCGCGGACGATCGGCACCTTCTTGCCAGGGAAGCCGTACTTGGTCAGCAGGTCAGCCAGCTCCTCCTCGACGACCTCGATCAGGAGGCTCGCCTCCTCAGGGTCGCTCTTCTCGTACACGATGTCCACCTTGTTGAGGAAGACGACGATGGCCGGCAGGCCCACCTGGCGGGCCAGCAGGATGTGCTCGCGCGTCTGCGGCATCGGACCCTCCGCCGCGTCCACGCACAGGATCGCGCCGTCCATCTGCGCCGCGCCCGTGATCATGTTCTTGATGTAGTCCTGGTGCCCGGGGCAGTCTATGTGCGCGTAGTGCCGGTTCGCCGTCTCGTACTCCACGTGCGCCACCTGAATCGTCAGAGTCTTGGTCGCGTCGCGCACCAGGCCGCCCTTCGCGATGTCGGCGTACGACTTCGCCTTGGCCTGCCCCTGCTTGGCCAACACCGCCAGGATGGCGGCGGTCAGTGTGGTTTTCCCGTGGTCAATGTGGCCGATGGTGCCGACGTTGACGTGCGGCTTCGTGCGCTGGAAGATCTCTTTTGCCATGAACCCGACCTCCTTATGTGTCCCCCGCGTCTTCACGGCTGCGGGGCACGCCGTTAGTTCCCGTCCTCAGAGCCACGGTGGAGCTGGTGCTGGGAATTGAACCCAGGACCTCCTCCTTACCAAGGAGGTGCTCTGCCTGCTGAGCTACACCAGCCCGGTGCAGTGGACAGTGGGCAGAGGACGGTGGACAGCCGGGAGTCACGGCAGCAGCCACGTGCCCTCCACTGTCCACTGCCAACTGTCTACTGTCTACTGTCTACTGCCCACTGCCCTGGAGCGGGCGAAGGGGATCGAACCCTCATAGCTGGCTTGGAAGGCCAGGGCTCTGCCATTGAGCTACGCCCGGAGGCGTTCGCCCAGCTCTACGACCGGCACCGCGAGCGGGTCTACCGCCTCGCCTATCGCTTCGTGGGCAACAAGGCCGATGCACTTGACCTGTGCCAGGAGGTCTTTGTCAAGGCATTCGAGGCGCTCGCCACGTTTCGGGGCCAGGCGAAGTTCACGACGTGGCTCACGCGCATCGCGGCCAACACGTGCGTGGACCACCGGCGCCACGCCCAGACGCGTCAGGCGGCGGAGTTGAACCCCGAGATCGTGAAGAGCGACTACCGCCTGCCCGGCCACGGGAAAGGCCCGCGGCCC
Source organism: Planctomycetota bacterium (assembly GCA_041320515.1). Lineage (GTDB taxonomy): Bacteria > Planctomycetota > PUPC01 > DSUN01 > DSUN01 > DSUN01. The sequence goes on from JBGLNR010000001.1 coordinate 922,651, forward strand.
GCCGACGCCCCGGAGCGCGAGGAGCTGCGGGCCTCCCTCGACGCCGCGATCGCCCAGCTCAGCCCCGACCACCGCGAGGTCTTTGTCCTCCACGCCGTCGAGGGCCTGACCTACGACGAGATAGCCGGTGCCGTCCGCTGCCCCATCGGCACCGTGATGTCCCGGCTCCACTACGCCAGGAAGCACCTGCGCGGCCTCCTGGCCGGCCTGAACAAGGATTAGCCCGATGAGCGCCTGCCCGCCCGAGGAGAAGCTGGGAGCCTACGTGGACGGCGAGCTGTCCGAGCGCGAGCGCGCCGCCGTCGAGGCCCACGTGCGCGCCTGCAAGCCGTGCGCCGACGCCGTGGCCGCCCTGTGCGACCTCGACCGCATGGCCCACACCCTCGAGACTCCGCCAGTCACCCCGCAGGAGTGGACGACCACCTGGGGCGGCATCGGCGCCCGCGTCGCCCCCGCCGTGGCCCCGCAGGACTGGACGACCGCCTGGTCCGCCATCGCCGCCCGCGTCTCCCAGCCGGCTCCGAGCGCGCGGCGCCCCCTCTGGCGGCGGGCCGCCGCCGCTGCCGCGCGCCTCGTCGGCATCTCCCGCCGCGGACGCGGCGGCACCCCACCCAAGCCTTGACGCCGAGCATGGCCCCCAACCCTTGCGCCGGGTTCACCCCCCACCCGTGCCCGTTGTCTTGGAAACCAGACACCTCACCGCCATACTCGATCACCTCTGCCGCGCGAGGTGAGCAAGTATGGCGCTTTGGCGATCCGGGCTGCTCTACGGCCTTACTCGCCTATCTGTATCACTTTCCTCCCCTGGGGGGGTGATACAGACAGGCGCTTTGGCGATCCGGCGGCTTCCGTGGCCGTTCCCGCCTATCTGTATCACTTTCTCCCTCACAGGGGTGATACAGATAGCTGCGCGACCTTGCATTCTTCTGGGCAATTCCTACACTGTGAAGGGTGTGGAGCCGCGAAGCCCCAGCCCGCGACAGGAGTGCATCCGTTGACCCCGAAAGAACGCGTCCTGGCCGCCCTCGCCCACCGCGAGCCCGACCGCATCCCCTGGGGCGAGCACTCGATTGACTACAACGTCTACGAGGACATCCTGGGCCGCCCCACGCTCGTCCAGGCCAAGTTCCGCGAGACCCTGGCCTGGTGGGAGGGCCGCCGCGACGAAATCGTCGAGTGCGTCAAGCGCGACCGCCTCGACCTCATCCGCGCCCTCGAGATGGACATCGTGTTCGTGAGCCGCTGCGCGCCCAAGGGCTACAGGCCCGACCCGCTGGAGAAGCTGGACGAGGAGACCTACCGCGACAAGGCGGGCAACCTCTATCGCATCTCCGCCACCACCCACGACCTGATGATGTTCAGGAACGTCCAGCCCCCCGCCCAGCCCCCGAAGACCGAGGACCTGGAACGGCAGTTGGAGAAGGCTCAGACCGAGCCCGTCCGCCAGCCCGACCCGTCCGAATGGGAGGTCGTCCACCACGCCGTCCGCGAGATGGGCAAGACCCACTTCATCATGGTCTTCTCGCCCGACATCGGCTTCACCTCGTTCGGCCATACGGACGAGGAGCAGTTGATGAACCTGGCGCTCTACCCCCGCGAATCGGCGCTCCTCACCCAGATCGCCGGCACGCGAATGGTCAGGGCGCTGGACCAGTACCGCGGCCTGGGCATAGACGGCATCATGCCGCCCGGCGACCTCGGCTCCTCCACCGGCATGCTCGCCAGCCCCCGCTGGTATCGCGAGCACATCTGGCCCTGGCACAAGGCATATTGCGACAAGGCCCACGCGATGGGCCTCAAGGTCCTCAAGCACTGCTGCGGAAACGTCAACGACGTGGTCGAGGACTTCGTGACGGCCGGCTACGACGCCTACGAGGGCATCCAGCACAGCGGGGGCATGGACCTCCGCGACCTCAAGAAGCGCGTCGGCGGCCGCATGACCCTCTGGGGCGGCATCTGGCACGAACACATCATCCTGGGCACCCCCGAGGACATTCGCCGCGACGCCGCCTACGCCTTCACCCACGCCGCCCCTGGAGGCGGCTTCATCATGGGCTCCTCCCACTCCCTCGCCGTTGACGCCAGGCGCGAGAACATCCTCGAAATGAAGCGCCTCCGCGACCAGTGGGGCGTCTACCCCATCCGCAAGGGCAACTTCGTGTGAGCGGCTCCACCGTTGCAGTTCCGGTCACGTCGTAGAATGGCACCAACTCAGAGCGTCTAGATAGCTTTCAGCGATTCGGAGCAGCGGATTTCGTTCGTAGTGCGGCCTTCAGGCCGTATGGGGACCAGGATACGGGCTGAGGGCCGCACTGCGAACGCAAGCCGCTGTTGTGCCTCGCGCGGCCGATGGAACCTGATCTGTGGCCAGCTCGGCATGCCCGTTCGCGCGTTGGGCGCGAGGGGCTTCTCGCGTGCCGTTTTCCCTTACCGGCTCAGTCTCGATACGGATTCGAAGACGCTGACGTAGATGTTGCCGGACTCGATGCGGAACGGCGGCGTGGCAGGCAGGTAGGGCGTGCCCAGGAACGGTTTGAGCGTCCACGCGAGCTGCCCGCCCACAAGGCCGTAGAGCAGCAGCCAGGACAGCAGGAGGGAACGGATCTTCCTGGGGGCGATGCCCTCGGGCGCGAGTCTCGTGAGGCCCTGGTAGAGCACGACGACGCCAAACAGGCCGGCAATGGCGAAGATCGCGACGTGGAGGATCTTCATGAAGTGATAGCTCTCGGTGACCACGGAGAACAGGGCGGCAACCGGGATGAACACCCCCAGCATCACGCCCGTGGCGGCCAGGGCGAAGGCCATCAGGGTCATGCTCGGCAGGAAGTGGAGGCCGACGCCGAACGCCAGGTTGAGCGTGTAGAGCACCAGGCAGCAGACGGCCAGGGAGAGGAGGAAGAGAAGCGGTGTCTTCACGGCGACGAGAAGCGGCAACCGCCACGCGCCCGGCTCCTCGAGCTGAGCCGAGGGCTCCAGGGCGAGGAAGCCGTAGCCCTTCTCGTCACCCACCGAGACAACCTTGTAGGGGTCGGTCGGCCGCGTCACGTTGAAGCGCACCTCGGCGTTGCTCAGGTCCGGCACCCCCTTCTCTGCGACGTAGACCTTCTTCGTGGCCGTGTTGATGCCCGCAACGCGGCCGCCTGTCGCCGTGGCCGGCGCCAGCACTTGGTAGTCGCTGAACTGGTACTCGGGGTGCAGCCAGCGGAAGGCCCCCATCACCCCGCCATAAAGGGCCGACGTGACGGCAAAGATGAGGAGGAGCTTGAGGCACAACCCGCCGAGTCCGTCGCCCTGGGCGGCCCGCGCATACAGGGACGCGCGGTCACGCAGCAACTTGTCCACAAGCGAGATCGGGTTCATCTTCTGTCCCCCTCAATGGGTTCAGCGGCATTCGTGGCCCCTGGCTTGCCTGCCGTGGCGCCGCAGACTGAACCGCTCGTTGCGACGCGGATGGGCGCCGCCGCACTGCCGCCGCCGGTGGCGCCGCGCCAATGTTAGTCAGCGCCCGCGCCTGTGTCAAGAGGCCCGGCTGCTCACCGCATGGCCCTCGGTCCTGCCAGCGCCTCTGGGAGTGGACCCCGGTCCTCAACTGGGCGTGGCCCGTCTCAGGCACCGTGGTGGCTGGGGGCGGGCCCCTGCGCGCGTGGAGAAGGAGTTCACAGTTGTACAACTGTGGAACCCTGGCTTCCGGGCACGATCCGGGCCTCGAATTGCCCATTTCTCTGCACACGCTATGATGGCAAGAACCCGGTCTCCCCACGCGCCGGGCAGGCGGCATGCCCCACTCGGGGCCGGTGTCCGAGACGGACCACGCCCTTTTGATTTTCGAGTTGAGGTTCTATGGCCTGTGGAGTAGGATGGTCGGCAGGGCAGGAAAGGGGCGAAGGGCGATGAGGAGAGACAAGAAGCTCTGCCCAAAGTGCAAGAAGGAAATGACAGAGGTCTATACAGCCATCGGCGGGTTTCCCGGCCATCCCCATATCCACCCAGGGCCTCTGTGGGGGTATCGGTGCGATGGCTGTGGCTACGAGGAGAGGGCGAAGGAGGACGAGGCGGAACGGGGCGCCTGAATTGGCCACCCCTGGCGTTCCTTCGCGGCCCTCGCGGGCAGCCAAATAGCTTTCAGCGATTCGGCTCATTGGGGCGAAGACTGCCTTAGGGCAGGACTCCAAACGGGTTGCGCTCCTGGTTCGGAGTCCTGCCTTTAGGCAGTCCTGGTGCCGCTGAGGGCGCCGCCGAATCGCTGAAAGCTATTCAGGTGGCCGCCAGCAGTTCGGCGAGGAAGCGGATGCCGTCCTCGGCCTGGGCGTCGGGGAAGCCCTCGGGCTCGAAGGCGACGTAGCCGCCGTAGCCGACTGCACGCAGTTGCCCGACGACGTAGGGGTAGTCCACCTTCCCCGCCCGCGGCGGGCAGTAGCGGAACGGCCAGGGGGTGCGGCCGGGGGCGTCCACGAAGTTCTTCACGTGGACGTGTGCGACGCGCGGCCCGAGGCGGCGGATGGCCTCGTGGGGGTCGCTGCCCGCGAGGACGAAGTTGCCCGTGTCAATCGTGAGGCGCATGATGTGGGGCAGGCCCACGGCGTCCAGGCAGCGCGCCATCTCCTCGTGGGTGTGGCAGAGGGAGCCTGCGTTCTCGATGCTGAAGGCGCTGAGGCCGCGCGCCTCGCAGATGGCCGCCGCGTGCTGTAGGCCGTCCACGTAGCGGAGCAGGGCGTCCTCGCCCTTGTTGGAGTGCTGGCCGCCGTAGCTGAAGAGGTGGGCGACGCCCAGCTCGGCCGCCTTGTCGGCGGTCGCCCGCACGCGGCCGAGCGATTGCTCGCGGACCGCGGGGTCGGCAGAGACGAGGTCGGTCTGCACGCACAGGACGGCGATGGCGAGACCCAGGTCGGCGATCACGCGCGTCGCCTCGTCCACCGTGGCTCCCGCGCACTCGAGGTAGGCGGGGAAGAGGTCCACAGCCTCGAGGCCCCAACCCTTGGCCTGGGCGAGGAACTGCCGCCAGGGGACGACGCTGCCCTGGGCGTCCCTGGGATCGGACATGAGCATGTAGCTGACTCTCATTGCGTGTCCTCCGTGGGTCGTGGCATCATAGCGCGGCGCGGGACGAGCTGCAAGCCGGCGGCCAGTGGGCGCGGTCACAGCGCCGTGACAAGGTAGAGCACGGGGATGATGGCGGCGCAGGCGAGGGTGGTGACAACCCAGGCGGAGTTAGCGAGGTCGCGGTCGAGGTCGAAGAGGTTGCTGACGACGGTGGCGAAGATTGCGACGGGCATGGCGCCCTCGATGACGGCCACCCGCCACATCAGGCCGCCATACGCCCCCCACTGCCCCAGGAGGAAGACCACTGCGGCCGCGATGAGCGGCCCGAGGAGGAACTTGGTGGCGGCCAACCCAATAGCTTCGCGCCAGTAGGCGCCCACGCGCCTCACCCGAAGCGTCAGCCCAATCGCGAAGGCGTGGAAGCTCACGACGGCGAAGATGACGACGGCGTTCGCGGGGCCAACCCACGTCGGCACCGCCACCTCCGCAACGTTCAGGATCAGGCCGGCCACGAGCGCTCCGTTCGGGATGAGCACGAGTGGGTTGCGCACGACGCCCCGCAGGGTCTGGCCGACCGTGGCCTTGCCGCCGCTGGCGTAGTGGCTGGCCAGGATGACGCCCAGGGTGAAGCAGACGGGGAGGAAGTGGGCGGTGTAGAGGACGGACAGCCCTTGCCCCTGGACGCCGAGGAACATGTAGCAGATGAACCCGCCGAGGGACATGCCGATGTTCGACATCATCCCGCAGTTCAGGTAGGCCCCACGCCGCTCCCCCCGCAGCCCGAGCAGCCAGGCGCCGGCAAACGCGACGCCCAGGAGGCCGAGCGACACCAGTGCCCCGATGGCGGGGACGAGGAGCGCGCCGCCGGCCGACGCGATGCTGAGCACCCAACAGCCCACGAGCACGGTGATCGGCTCGAGCGCGAGAATCGTGGCGCGCGAGATGCGCTTGCTGGCGTCGGGCTCGATCAGCCCGAGCCTGCGGGCCGCGTAGCCGAGGCCCAGGGGCAGGTAGATGCAGGCGGCGAGAATGGCGAAGCGGGTCTCGGGGGACATCTCTCTCCACTCACTCCTCACGCGTCGCGCGTTGCGTGTCACGGGCCAGTCTTGTGCTTCCAGCCTGCGGCCTCGACCTTCCCGTCGCGGACCTGGGCGGTGATGGCTCCCTCGCGGCAGGTGGCGAGGAGACGGGCGCCGACGGCTTCGTAGGCGGCGACGGTGGCGGGGGGGAGCTGGTCGGCGCGGTTGCTACAGATGGCATACGCGGGGCGGACGGCGCGGGCGAGCTGTTCGGAGAGCGGGTTCGCGCAGCCGTGGTGCGGGACGATGAGGAGGTCGGCGCGGAGGTCGAGGCCCGAGTGGAGGAGGACGGTGGCTCCGAGGCGCTCGATGTCGCCCCCGAGGAGCACTCGGCGGCCGGCGTGCTCGACGCGCACCACGAGCGAGTTCTCGTTCTGGTCGTTGGGGCGGAGGCGGAGCGACCAGTCCATCGGCCAGAGGACGTCAAGGGCGTTGCCGCGGCCGACCTCGATGCGGTCGCCTGCCTTCACGGGCGAAGCGGGGATGCCGCGCTTTCGGAGCATCTCCAGGAGCTGTCGGCCCGCCTCGGCCTGCCCGAGGACCGGGCTGTGGACGACGTGGCCAACCTTGAAGCGGTCGAGCAGCGCGGGGATGCCGTTCACGTGATCGGCGTCGGCGTGGCTCACCACGAGGAGGTCAATCGTCCGCACGCCCCAGTGCCAGAGGGCTGGGGCGGCGGCCCAGCGACCGACATCGGTCCGCCCGTAGGAGCCGCAGTCGTAGAGAGCGGTCGAGCCGTCGGGGAACCGCAGGACGGTCGCGTTGCCGTGCTGCACGTCGAGCGCGGTCACTTCGAGGCCCTCAGGCGGTCGCCCCGAGCGGCTGAACAGCAGGAAAGCGAGAACGCCCGCGACCCACAGCGTCGCCGCGCGGGTGGCGCTCAGCCCCAGGCGGCGACGGCTCACCACGACGAGGCCCAGAGCGTAGTAGGCGGCGACCCATCCGAGCGAGGGCGCCGAGCAGTACTGCCACGCCATAGGGACCCTGTCCGCAAACGCCACTGTCCCCATCAGCGACCAGCTAAGGCCCTGCGAGACCGCGGCGGGCACGGCGGCCACGGCCGGCACCACGGCGGCCGTGGCCAGGTGGACGAAGCCCAGCAACGTGAGCGCCCCCGCCACTGGAACGGCCAGCAGGTTCACGATGAGGATGATCGGGCTGAAGAGATTGAAGTAGCAGGCCGTCAGAGGGAACACCGCCAGCCACGCGGCAAGCGAGCCGGCAACGCCCCCCGCTGCCTTCCTCTGGGCAAGTCGCACGAAGAGGCGGAACCGCCCTATCTCCTGGTCATCAGCGACTCGCTCGAAGAGGCTCGCACCCGGCCGGAGCACTCGCGCGAAGTCCTCGGTGAGCAGGATGATCCCGAGAACCGCCGCGAACGACAGTTGGAAGCCGGGGTTGAAAAGGTCGAACGGCCGCAGCACGAGGAGGACGATGGCCGCCAGCGCCACGCCCTGCACTCGGTTCGGCTGGCGCCTGCCCAGGATGGCCACGACGAATCCCCCCGTCATGACCGCCGCGCGCACCGCCGAGGGTGGCGCGCCCGTGATGAGCGTGTACGCCACCACCACCATCAGCACCAGCGACCCGGACAGGCGCCGCCCAACCCCCAGCAGCGCCGTCAGCAGCCACACGACCCAGGCCACCACGCCAACGTTGAAGCCGCTCACGGCCAGCAGGTGGATCGTGCCCGTGCGGGCGAATGCCTCCTCCAGATCGTCGTCAACCTCCGTGCGGTCGCCGAGGACGAGGGCGCAGAGAAGGGCCGCTGACTTGCGGTCGGGAGCAAGAGTCGTCCGCAGCTTCGCCCGGAGCGACGAGCGGAGCGCGCAGACCGTGCCCCAGAGGCCCCCGGAGCCGCCGCGGCCCTCGACCATGACGCCTCCCTGTCCGACTGAGAGCGTGGCGTCAATGCCGCGCCGCCGGAGCAGGGTCGCGCCGTCCACCTGGCCTGGGTTGCTCGGGCCGGCGGGGAGGCGAGCCATGCCCACGGCCACCACGCGGTAGCCGTAGCCGTAGGGCGGGTCCCCTCCCCGCGCCTCGTGCTCGACCACACGCACGCGGCCGGACAGCGAGCGCCACTGCCCGTCCACGCACGCCTCGTGGCAGTCCAGGTCGAAGCGCGTCTGGCGGCTCTCCGTCCCCAGCCACTTGCTGTCGCCCGAGAGGGGCATCGGGGGCAGGACGCGGACCTCGGGGTCGCTCGCGACCACGCCTCGCAGCTTTACCAGGGTCGGCTCCTCGCCCAGGAACCGCGAAATGTGGTCTCCCCCGTGGGGCTCCTCGGCCACGTCCAGCCGCACCCAGCCCGCACCCGCCATCGCCAGCCACAGCGCCCCCGACGCTGCGCCGGGCAGCCCCAACCACCTGAAGGCCGGGAATGCGGCGACGGCGATACACAGCCCCGCCCACACGCCCGGCGACGGGAGCGCCAGCGTCTCGCGACGCTGCAAGCGCTGCTTCTCCGAGGCGCTCGGAGTCGGAAGAACCAGACGCTCCTCCCCCTATCTGTATCACGCGGCTCCCCTGGGGGGGGTGATACAGACAGGCGCTTTGGCGATCCGGGTGGCTCGACAGCCCTCCTCGCCTATCTGTATCACTTCTACCCCCGGTAGGGGTGATACAGATAGGGAGCGAGTGTGGCCGGAAGGAGCCGGTCGTGAGGGTCACCGCTCCCGTGGCTGGGGAAGGGGGATGGGCTCGATGGGGATCGGGCGGGGAGGCGGGAGGATGCGGTAGCCGGGCGTAGCGTGTAAGTGTAGAACTGCGTTGCGGTTGAGGAGTGCGGCGCCCTCGATGCCGTTGCCGCTGAAGCCGAGGACGCTGCCCGCCCCAGGCGTGCCCTGGTTGCGGAAGCGGGCGGAGTAGATGCGGGCCATGAAGTCGCGGGCGTCCTCCTGGCGGAAGGCGGGCGGGCGAATGCGCTCGAAGCGCCCCACGCAGTCGAAGGCATAGGAGTCGAGCAGCTTGCCGCGTAAGCCATTGAAAAGTCTAGGGTTACAGAAGGCATCGGCGCCGACGATCTGGCCCCCCTGGGCGACGACGAAGCCAACGATGCGGGGGCGCGCGATGATGCGGAAGGCGTCGCGATAGGCGGCCAACTCGCGGGCGACCGCGGGGCTGGCGGCCACGGCCTCGTAGTCCTTCGTGGCCGATTCGACCCTGAAGCGGCGCTGCTCGCCCTCCACCTGGTCCCACACCTCGGCCTGGGGGGCCCCGGCCATCGCGCGCTGACGTAAAGCATAGTTAGATAGATACTTACCGCTATCGAACTTGGACTGGTCGCCGCCCACCCATCGGCCCCTCTCAACGCAGTAGGTCGGCACGGTGACGCGGGTTTCGGGGGCGATCAGCACGTCGTCGCGGACCATGCGGTTCTGCTTGCCGCCGCCGATGACCTCGCCGGCCATCACGAACACCCAGTCGCGGCGGGAGCAGTTCTCCATCGTCACACGCTCGACGGTGCCGGTGTCGAAGACTCGCAGGATGCCCTGGCGCAGGGCGTCGTCGAGGGTCGTGTAGTCCGTATCATCTTCCCGCGCCTGGAGTTCCAGCGCGAAGATGGTCAGGCCCCGGAAATGCTCGGGGGCGTGGACGACGAGGCGGCCGAGGAAGCGAGTGACCTCGTTCTCGTCCTGCGCCGAGGCGGTGGCGAAGAGCGAAAGGGCAACGAAGGCGACACCGAGCTTGCGCATGGTTGAACCCCTGGACAGTTGCCAGACCTCTCCTGGTTGATTAGACGCAGAACCTGCCGAGCCGTTCGCACGAGATGCGTGTAACGGGCGTGTAACAAGGGGGAAAATCGCTCTTGCACAACCTGCCCCGGCCTGATAGCATGAGAGGATACGAGCGAACACCACGGTGTGCCGAGGGGCTGGCGTGGGGCCGAGGACATATCTCCTTGTCTCGTCGGTAGTTGCAGCCGGCGCCGCATTCGCGGCCGAGGCGGCCGGGGTGCCCGATGGCCCGGACCGCGAGGCCGTGGTGCGCGAGATGCTCGAGCGCTCGCGCCTCCTGGAGGACGCCAAGTTCCGCGTCGCGCGGTCGGTCTACGAGCAATACGTGCGGGAAGCCCTGCAGCCGGCCCGTGCGCTGCCCGCGCCAGTCCCGATGGTCGCGGAGGAGGGACGCTACGTCCTGCGCATCCCTGCCGACCGCAAGCTGGCGCTCGAGGCGTCGCTGCTGTTCCGCGTGCTGGACCCCGAGCGCTGCGCCAAGGTGCGTGTGCTGCCGGCTGGATGGGTGTGGGAGGAGGTGAAGGTCAACGGCGCGGTGGTGAAGCTGGCGACGGAGGAGGCGGCGGGTGGGTGGCTCTGGTTCTCGCCCACGGCCCCTGGCGAGTACCGCATCGAGGCCCGCTCGCCCCAGCCCAAGGTGCCGGCGGCAGGTGTGTACTTCGATCTTCCCGTGGCCGCAACCGTGCAGACACTGGTGGGCGTGGAGTCGCCGGACGCCTGGGAACTCGTCATCGTGGGCTCGCCGCTCCGCTTGACTGGCACAGCAGGCGCGGGAACCCACGGCCAGGTGGCCGCGCGATGGGGCAAGAGGCTGAGCATTCGCCTGCAACGTCCCGTGGCCGTCACCGAGCGCCCGCCGCGGTACGCGGTGAGGGGCGATGTGGCGTGGAACCTGGACGAGAGGCTTCAGCAGGTGGTGGCGGAGCTGGACGTGGGGATCGTGGGCGGACCGACGGAGCGGCTCGACCTGTCGCTCCCCGCCACCGCCGAGCGCGTGAGCGTGTCCGGCCCTGACGTGCGGGAGGCCCAGGTGGCCGGCGGCAAGGCCACGATCTTCCTGCGCGGCAAGGTGCGCGAGCGGACGCGCCTGCGGGTGAGCTACGAGATGCCCCTGGCGAAGGAGGGCGTGCAGCGGCTCGACCCGCCCTCGCTCGCCGACGGCCACTGGGCGGGCGGCACGCTGGTCGTGAGCAACGCGGCGGGAGGCGTCGAGGTGCTGCCCGGCACGCTCGATGGCCTGCGGCAGGTCGCCATCGGCGACGCCGCGGACTCGGCCCGGGCGCTCGCCGTGGGCACGCCTGCCGTCGCGTGCGAGATCGCGGGGCGGACGTGGACCGCCGAGGTCGAGCTGCTCAATCTCGCCGAGTTCGCACTGAAGGAATCAATCGCTGACCTTGCGCACTACGAGCTGATGTTCCGCGACGACGGGATGATGCTGTGCAAGGCGAGCTACGAGATACGCAACCGCGCCCGCCAGTTCCTCCGCCTCGACCTGCCCCGCGGCGCGACCGTGCTCCAAGCCCGCGTGAACGAGGAGCCGAAGCCGCTCACCCCCGTGCCGAACGCGCCCGACGCCTATCTCCTGCCCCTTGTGCGCTCGGTTGCGAGTGTCCAGGGCCTGGTCACTTTCCCCGTAGACGTAGTTTTCCTCTGCCGCCTCGATCTTGTGGGCGGGGCCTCCGCGCCCCGCGAGGGTGCCGGCGCGGACTCAGGACGCGGGGCAGAGACGCCCCGCCCACAGGGACTGCGCGGGGCAGAGACGCCCCACCCACAGGGAGAGCGCGGGACGGGGACACCCCGCCTACAACGAAGAGGGGAAGTGGCGCTGCCCCTGCCCAGAATTGACCTGCCCATCGCCTACGCCTGGTGCGAGGCATCCGTGCCCGAGGGCATGCGGGTGCGCAAGTGGACGGGGCCGCTTGCGAAGGTGGACCGCTATTCGAACGAGACGGCCACGGCCTCGCTCGACTACGGCCTGGGCATGGCCGCCGAGGGCTACAAGCCAAAGGAACGCCCCATCCCGTCCGTGGAGCTCGTTGTTGACGAGTCGAGGCCAGAGGCAGAAGGCGAGAAGAAGCCGCCGCCCCGTCCGGCCAAGAGCCCGGAGCGCCCGACAAGCCGCAGCGGGCTCCTCGGCATCCTGAGGCACAGAGAGAAGACGACGCCCGCGACCGCAGACATCCCGCTGTCCCCCGAGCCGCAGCCGCAGCCGAACGAACTGGAGGACACGGTAGGGGACATCACGGCTGAGGCCGCCGACAAGCCGCAGTCCAGCCTCTCGAACAAGCTGCTCCTGGGCAGGAACTACTGGCGTGCCGGCAAGGAGCTGTACGAGAGGGGCGACTACGCGAACGCGGCGAAGAGCCTCGAACAGGCCATCGCCCTGAACCCGAAGTCGCAGGACGCCTTCAACGCCAGCAAGCTCCTGGGCAACATCAGACTCGTCCAGCCCGGCCAGGCGGGCGGTCAGCCGCAATTCAAGTCCCAGACCGAGAAGGCGGCCGCCATCCAGGTGACGAAACAGATCAAGGCGGGCCTGAAGTCCCTCGAACAGCAGCAGCAGGACTTCGTCGAGAAGGGGCTCCGGGCGGCCCAGGAGGGGAAGGGCAAGGCGGGGGCGGGGGCCGGGCCTTCGCCGCCTGGGGCGGGGCCGGGGGGGGCCGCCGCCTCGTCGCCGGGTGCGGCCTTGGGCTTCGGGGGGGCAGGAATGGGCTCGATGGCGTCCACCGGCTCCTCGGCGCCGCCGCCGCTGCTGGCCGCGGCGACGGAGCCGTGCGCGCCATCGAGGGCGTGGACGAAGGCGAGGAGGGTGGGCAGGTCGCAGCGGATTTTGACGCTGACTGGGTAGGCATCGGCCACCTCGGCGCCGCCGAGCTTCAGCCTGAAGGGGTCGGCGGGGACGATCGAGGTGATCTCGTCCACGTTGAGGCGGATGGCGAGGTGGCCGAGTTCGTGGACGAGGGCGATCTGCATGACGCGGACCTGGGGGTCCTTGATGGCGCCGGGCCGGGCCATGTCGTCCATGACGAAGAACTTGTCGCCCGGCCGCGCGCCCGCGGGCGCGGGGGGCAGGAGGTTGCGCGTGCCCGCAAGCCAGACTATGCCGTCGCTGGGGTCCCTGATCGCGCATTCGTCGCAGAGGAGTTCGCCCGTGCGCGCGTAGGTGTAGGCGTGGGAGACGTAGGTTCGGCGCTCGTCCTCGGTCTTGCGCGTCTCGGGGATGCGGAAGGGGTGGCGGGGGACGAAGGCCATCCAGGCGCGCAACTCGTCCAGGTTGCCCCGCAGCACCTTGTTGCTCGTCTCGATGTCCTGCACCGCGCGGCGCATGGGCACGCCCTTGCCGGTCTTGGGGTAGTACTGCTTCAGCTTGGGCTCGTACTGGCGGACCTGCATCTGCGCCTTGCCGTAGCGCGAGGCATCGAGGCTGACGACCGTGGGCCCGAGGCCGAAGAGCGAGGGCCAGAGGACGATGAGCGCGAGGAGGGCGACGCCGGCGATGATGGCGAAGAGCTTGTTCTGCTGGAGGAATTCCATGGGTGCGGTCCTGCCTCAGCCGCCGCCGGGGAAGGGCGTGGCGAAGAATACCCTCATCGTGAAGGTGCCCTTGGTGGGATAGGTGACCACGCCGAATATCTTCTCTTCCTCGGGCCGATTGGCCCGCCTGAAGAGGTGCTCGTGTCTGAGCAGGCTGGCCAGGTAGTCGTCCACGATCTTCTTGGCTTCCGCCTCGCCGATGGGCTGGCCGCCGTGCTGCTCGGCGACGCGGCCTTCGATGACGAGGTGGGTGGCAGGCTCGGGCGGGGCCTTGCCGGCGGAGGCGGCGGGCCTGTCGGTGACGGCCTGGACGGACTCGAGGGTGAGTTCGGGCGGGGTGGTCCCGCGGAGGATGGCGATGGCCTCGCAGGAGCGTCGCCCGGTGTCGAGCACGCGCTTGAGGCCGGTGGTGTGGCCCGCGAGGCTGGCGTTGTGCCCCTGGTGGGCCTTGAGCTGCTTCTCGAGGTTCACGGCCTCGTCGGCCAGCTTCTTGGTGAGTTCGACGTCCCGCTGTGCCTGTGCCGTGGCGAGGCTGGAGGAGTAGACCATTGCGGCGAAGGCGAGGGCGAAGACGGCGGCGGCGCCGTAGAGGAAGAAGGCGTGCTGGAAGAACTCGCGGCGCCGGCGCACGGCCTCGGGCAGCAGGGTGATGGGGCGGACGCGCCGCTCGTCGAGTTCGCGCAGGGCGAGGCCGATGGCCACGCTGTAGCTGGCCGCGTTGGCCGCCACGTCCGCGCGCGCGTCGGGCGCCAGGGCGCTCACGTCCAGGTGGTTCAGGGGGTCGAGGACCTCGACCGGCACGCGGAAGCGGTGGGCGAGGAAGTCGCGCAGGCCCCGCTGATAGGCGCAGCGGCCGGTGAGCACCACCTCGTCTATCTTCAGGTTGGGCATCCGCGTCTGGGTCTGGCAGTATTTGATGGTGGCCTGGAGGGTGTTGTAGATGTTCTCGGCGGGTTCGAGGAGCGCGGCGGAGAGGCGGGCCTCGGGCGTCGAGGTGTCGATCTCGGCCGCCACGTCGAAGTGGCCGGGGAGGAGGACGCCCTGGGCGATCTTCAGCTCCTCGGCCTCGCGCATGGGGAGGTGGAACTCGTCCTGCACGGCCTCGGTGAAGCGGTGGCCGCCGAGGGTGAGGTTTCGGACGAAGAGGAGCTTGGCGTTGCGCTGCACCACGACGTCGGTGTGCTGCGCCCCGATGTCGGCCAGCAGGGTCGTGCGGTCGTTGAAGATCTCCTCGTCGCGGGCGTTGACGTAGGCGTTGAAGAGGGCGATGGCGTCGAGCGTGAGGCCCTCGGGGCGCATGCCGGCGCGGCGCAGGAGGCCCAGTTGCCGCTGGAGCGTCACGTCCCGCGCCATGACCACGAGGACGGTGAACTCCTCGGCCCGCGAGGGCAGGTCGAGGAGCAGGAAGTCGTGGGTCTGCTCCTTCGTGGCGGCGGTGGGGTCCTCCGTGGCCTCGTACTCGATGAGCTTGCGCAGCTTGTCGGGCGTGGTGGGGGGGACGTGGAGGTACTTGACGAAGTAGTCGTGCCCGGCGAGGCCGGCGGCGGCCCGGCCGCCGCGGATGCGCCCGCGGCGCACCAGCAGGCGCAGCAGCTCGGCGATGCGGCGGTCCTTGCGCTCGCTCTCCTCCACGAACGCCAGGTCGCCCAGCTCGAGCGTGGCGGCGCGCGTGAGGGCCACGTGGTTGCCCCGCTTGCGCAGCACGACGGCCTTGAGGGCGTGGGAGCCGACGTCAATGCCGACGGCGGTCTGGGTTCCAGGCATAGGCTTTCGCGTGCAAGCGTGCACGCCCTACCGATTGAGAAACCCGAAGCACGAAATCCGAAACACGAAATCCGAAACAAGCGCCAAATCCGAAATCCCAATAGCCGAAACAAGAGTGATGCACTGCGCGTGCCCATGTGAACTGGGCATCTCCTGATTCGTGCTTTGTGCTTCGATGTTCCTTCGGATTTCGAGTTTCGAATTTCGGGCTTCCCGCATTTCGCCAGAAATGCGGCTACGGCAGCGGGGCGGGCCGGACGACGGGCGGGGCGTTCTCCCCCGCCGCGGCGCGCGGGCGCGGCCCAGCCACCGGCGTCTCGTCCGCTCGGCCCGAATCAGCGTACCGAGCCCCCGTGGGGGTGATGACCTCGATCTGGACGAAGATGAGCAGGGTGCTCTTCTCGTCCTTGTAGCTTCGGTTGGAGAACAGGAAGCCGAGGATCGGGATGTCGCCCAGGAGGGGGATTTTGGACATGGTGCGCTTCTTGCTGTGGCGGACGAGTCCGCCCAGGCCCACGACCGAGCCGTCGGCCACCGTGAGCTTGGTCGAGATGGACCGCTCGCTGATGATGGGCCGGGTGATCGTCACCGTCATCGGCTGGCTCGCCGTGGTCCCCCCCGTCTGCCCGTTGGTCTGCTGCTGGGTCTGGGTGGACTGGTATGGGAGGACGACGGGGAAGGAATACTCGTCCACCTTCTCGCGGTAGCGGGGGTTGAGGGTGATGGAGATGTAGCGGGTGTCCTTGCCGATGCTGGGCGCCACGTCGAGCACGATGCCCGTGTACTCGTCCTCGGCGAAGACGGGGGTGATGACCGGCTCGCTCGAGAGCCCCTGGTTGTAGCCCTGCTGCTGCTGTTGCTGGGTCGGGTCCTGGTAGTAGTAGGGGTTGCCGTAGGTCGTGCCCGAGATGTCCGAGCGGTCCACCTCGTAGTCCTCGATGTAGACGAGGGTCTCCGTGGCGCTGATCGTGGCCGTGCAGTTGTTCACGCAGATGACGCTCGGGGCGGCGAGGGTGCGGGTGCCGCTGACGCGGTTGAGGGCGTCGAGGATGACCTCGAAGGTGCCGCGGTCGAACACGCCGGTCCAGGTGAACTGTCCGGGGTCGGCCCCCTCGGTGCCGAGGCGTTCGCCGGAGAAGGGGAACTCGGCCTTGCCCGTGCGGTACTCGGTGAAGGGCGCCAGCGCGCCGGTGGAGTCGGTGTACCAGGCGTTGTTCTCGAAGTCCCAGCCCTTGCTCGCCGTGTTGGTGCCGCAGAGCCAGTTGAGGGTGGTCTTGAGGCCGATGGACTCGAAGTTGTCGGCGCGAACGTCTATGAACAGGGCCTTGACGAGCACCTGGATGGGGATTTGGTCAATGGGGTCGAGCATGCGGACCACCTCGTGGTAGGCGTCGCGGGTGGTGCGGAGGTAGAGGAGGTTCATCTTGCGGTCAACGAGGGTGAAGGAGCCTTGGGGCCACTCGATCAGGCTGGGGAGGGCGGCGATGAGCGTCTCGATGTTCGAGGTGGTGGGCGGCGGGATGGGGGCCGCGGCGCCGCCCTGGCCGGCCACGGCGCCCGAGGGGGGGGCCTCCCCAACGTCCACCAGCCCGTAGTTGAACGGGATGACGAACGACTCGAGGCGCGGCTGGTCCGGCGTCGTGATCAGCACGCCGTCCTCGGTGGTGGTGAACATCAGGCCGTGGTTCTTGGCGATGTAGTCGAGGAGCTGGCGGAGCGGGTAGTTGGCGATGTGGACGGTGATGGTCTTGTCGGCGACGACCTCGGGGTTGTAGATCAGGTTGACGCCGGTCGAGCGGAACAAGAGGTCGAGGAAGTAATCCAGGTCGGCCTCGATCAGGTTCACGCTCACGCGCTGGTTGAGCTTCTCCTCGAGTTCGGGGCTGGCGATGCGGACGACGGGGCGCGAGAGGTCAATGGGGGGCCTGGCGACGGCGGGCGGGGGGTCCTGCGGCACGCTCAGCGCGTCGGTCTCGGCCAGCCGCCGCTCGATGGTCATCCGGTGCTCGAGGTCCTTCTCGGCCGTCTCGCGCTCCTGGGCCTTGATGCGGGCCTCCTGGTTGAGGGAGCGGGCGAGGTGGAAGGTGCGGTCCTCGGCCATGAGTTCGCCGGTGACCCTGGCGCACTCGCCGTAGTCCTTCTTGCGGAACAGCTCCTCGGCCTCGAGGTAGCGCTGGTAGAGGCGGGCCTTCTTGGCCTGCTCGGGCGTGAGGGCCACTCCGCCCTCGGCCAGGCGGCGCATCAGGCTGCGGCGCAGGAGCGCCGCCGTCTGCTTGTTGCGTTCCGAGTGCTTGCTCGTCGTGCTGATGGGCGCCAGGGTGTCGAGGGCCTTGTGGAGGATGGGGCGCGGGTCCTGGGCCAGCTTGGCCCCCTCGGCGAGGTCCCAGGCCTGCTGGATGAGGCGGCGGCCCTCGGGGTCGGCCTCGGCGGCCGCGGGCGCCGCCTTGGGCGGGGACGCCGGGGCCTCGGCGGGGACCACGGCAGGCGTGGCGGCCGGCGGCTCGGCGCCCAGGTCCTTGGTCGAGCGGGTAACGAGGGGCCGGTCCCCCGCGGCTGGGGGCGCCTCGGGGCCTTCGCCGAGGGCGGTCTTCGCCTGGGCGACCACCTCGCGCGGGCCGGCGGCGGGGCCGGGCAGGTCGAGGATGCTGGTCACGCGGCGGCGCAGGTCCAGCTCGCCGGCGCTCTCGGCCAAACGGCGTTCGGCGCGGCGGTTCTTGGGCTGGAGGGCGAGGACGGTTTCGCAGGCCTTGGCGGCCGCCGCGTAGTTGCCGGCGGCGAAATGCGCGTCCGCATCGGCCAGCAACTCGTCCACCTGCTTCTGGCGCGCCCGCATCTCCTCATCCTGGAGCTTGACGCGGATGGCGTCGAGTCGGGAGGCGACGCGGCGGAAGCTGGGGTCCTCGAGGGCGATCTGGGCGTAGAGCTTCTGGGCCTCGGCCAGGCGGCCCTCGCGGTAGAGACCCTCGGCGGCGTCGTACAGCTTGCCCAGGCGCTCGCGGCGCGCGGCCTCGGACTCGGCCGGGGCCTCGGGGGGCTTGGCCTCGGCGGCCGGCGGCGCGGCGTCCTTCTTCTTCGCCTCAGCGGCGGGCGGGGCCTTGGGCGCGGGGGGCGTGGCCTCGCCGGCGCCGAGCGGGCCGGCGCAGAGGGCCAGGGCCACGAGGGCAGCGACGAGAGGATCCCTCGCCGTCATGCAACTAGCTCCTTTCCGTTGTCCGCGTGCAGGTGTGCACGCCCTACCCCCTTGGGTGGACGTGCCGCCGCGTGGATCAGTTCCCCAAGTCGTCCTGCTCCCAGGACGGGGTGCCCACGTAGACGTTCCCCAGTCCGGTCGCGTAGATGACCTTGCTGTTCGGCCTCAGGTTGGGCCGGTTCATGTGGTACCAGCAGGAGAGGACAGGGACTCGTTGGCCCCAGGCCTTGAGGCCGATGGTCTGTTTGCCGAGGATGGTGCGACACTTGATCTCGTACCAGGACACCACGCCGTCGTGGTTGAAGTCGCACAGCGCCAGGGCGTCCCACCCGGCGGGGCTGTAGCCGACGAATTCGCGGTCGGCCCCGGGGGTGCCGGGGGCGGAGTGGTACTCCTCGTTCCAGCCGTAGAGCCAATCGCACGGCTCGGCGTTGAACTCGAACAGGTAGCTGCTCGGGATGACGTCCTCGGGCATCTTGGCGTACGTGGCGCTGCCGGGGTCGAGGAAGCGCTGGCCCGGGCCGCGGGCGGGGTGGGGGTCCACGTCGGCGAAGTAGTACTGGTCAATACGCCGGTCGGCGCTGCCGTAGCTGGTGAACAAGTCGTCGGGCCGGCCGCCCTCGTCGCCCGTCGCGCCGTCGCTCGGGCAGAAGAGCACGGAGTCCTGCCGCTGCATCACGGTGCGCGCCCCGGCGGCGTCGAAGCCGGAGTCCAGAGGCTTGCGGCCCTGCTCGTCGCGCAGGTCCTCCAGGTAGCCCAGGTACGACAGGAGCGTGAGCCAGCAGGGCCAGTACTTGTCCTCGCCGCTGTTCGTGATGTAGCGCTGGGTGCCACTGTAGATGTCCCGGATCTGGCCGATGCAGCGCTTCTGGCGGCCCTGCTCGCGCGCGTAGTAGATCGCGGGCAGGAGCATGCCGGCCAGGACGGCGATGATGGCGATGACGACGAGCAGCTCGATGAGGGTGAAGCCGCCCCGACGAGGATGCCTGGGACCACACATGGCTATACTCCTTTGGTAAGGGATGCCAGTGGCGAGTGACAAGTGGCAAGTGGCGAGTGAAGGAACCCGGACACTCGCTTTGTCCTGTCGTTGTTCACTCCTCACTTGTCACTCCTCACTCGTCACTTGCCCCCGCCACTTGTCACTTGCCCCCGAGGGCGCGCGCGGCGAGGGGGCGGGGCCAGTCGTTGCCCCTCGAGAGCGCGACGCACCGCTGATACCACCGGCGAGCCCGGTCGGGCTTGCCCGCCAGCTCCTGCTCCACGGCGAGGAAGTACGCCACGTCGTTGGCGAACTCGTCGTCGGGCAGGGCCTGGCGGTCGCCGCTGTCGGCCTGCCCCAGCAGGCGTGCGGCGATGCCGAGCAGGTTGGCGTAGCCCGGCTCGTTGAACTCTTCGAGGACGCGCCGCCACGCGGCCTGCGCGTCGGCGGCCTTCCCGGCCACGCGGAAGGCGTCGCCCATCCACAGGTTGGCCCAGAGCGCCTGGAGCACCTGGCCGGGGTAGTCGCGCTCGGCGGCGCGATAGGCCTCCACGGCCTCGGGCAGGCGGCCGCGCAGGCGCTGCACCTCGGCCACGCCGAGCTGCGCCCAGGCGCCCACGCCCTTCGCCTCGGGGAAGTCCTGCTGCACCTTGCGGTAGGCCGCAATCGCGTCGTCGTAGCGGTCGGCGGCAGCGTACATGTCCCCGATGTCTTTCTGCGCGAACGCGCTCCGCTCGATCTGGCGGAGGAACATGCTGATGGCGATGGCCTTGCGCAGGGCGGGGATGCTGCCCAGCGGGTCGGTCGCCCGCCGCTCCGCCGCCTGCGCGTAGCACCACTCGCAAATGCTGTGCACCACCGCCACGTCCAGGTCGCTCAGGAACCGCACGATCGCCTGGGTCGCCGTCGCCGCGTCGCCCACGTTGAACGCCTCGTCGAGCTGCTTGTCCAGCACCTCGAGGCGGTGCGTGGGGAAGCGCTTCATCTCCTCAGGGAAGCGGCGCCGGGCCTCCACCTCGGCCCGGCTCGCCGCCTCGGCGTCGCCCAGCTCGCGGTAGCAGGCCCCCAGGCGCAGCAGCGCCTTGGCCGCCAGCGCCGGCTCCGCCGCGCCCCCCGCCGCGGCCACCGACCGATACAACTCCGCCGCCTTCCCCAGATCGTGCAGCCCGTTCTCCTGATACCACGCCTCCTCGTACCGCGTCGCCAGCTCCCCCTCGCCCGCCACGGTGGCACGGGCATCCTGCGGTGGCACAGGCATCTTGCCTGTGGCCACAGGCGGGACGCCTGTGCCGCCTGCCATCAGGCACAAGGCGAGCACCAAGCCGGCACTGAGAACGAGACGCCGATTCACGGGCCGGACTCCAAGCGCGCAGCGCACCCCTCCCGCGCACACCATACTACATTGGCGCCCACGGGATGTCAACGGCGGGTAACATTTTGTAAGGACTTGTAAGGCGGCCCCTCACCGCGGCTTGGGCAGGGGGAGCGCCCTACCCCCTCTCCCCTCGGGAGAGGGCGGGGGTGAGGGACGCGCGGGCAGGCGCCGCGCCGGCGTCGGCGCCCCTCACCCTACCCTCTCCCAGAGGGAGAGGGCCGGACCCGCCCCGCCCCTGCGCGAAGTCCCAACCCCCTTGACACCTGGCGGCGCCACCCACGTGAGGCCCCGCCGAGCCGCTCCGCCCCCGCGAGATCGCCGCTTGCCCATCCTCGCCCTCCCGGCTCAGACTCGGCAGACTCGGCAGAGTCGACCGCTCTTGCGCCCCCCCAGGGTCAGGCTACCACTTACCACTTCACGCCACAAAGCCCAACACATTGGGGCCGCGTGCGGCCCAACCGCAATAGGCTGTAAGTCGGCGGGATTGTCAGATTCGGGCTGGTTTGGAGTGAGTCAATTCGTAAGTTGTTGATATACCGTGAGTTGTGTCGCGTGTCTGGGCGAGCACAATCGGCAGTGACCACCGCGGCCGCCCGCAGGCCAGGGCCGGCGCGCCCGCAGCCGAGGCATTGGGCCGAGCGCCGGACCGCGAACCGCGCCGAAACCGCACATTCGTCCTGCCAGCTCGACATCCCGGCCTTCCGCAAGCACAGTCCCGCGCTATACTTATGGCGGCACAGAAAAAATCTCGAATCCCCTTGACAGCCGGTTTGTTCTGTGCTATACTCACAGCGTGGTTACGTGTGGCCTGCACTGCCACCGGGCCAAAGGGTGAGCCGTTGCCCTGGCTTGCCCAACGGTCGCCTCGTATGGCGGCCGCTGCATTCCCTCTCTTCTCCGCAAATATCGTAATACCAGCGGATTGTGGCTAGCCCACTGCCCAACCGGGCCAGCGGCGCTCGGCCATAGGAGGCGCCTATCGCGTGAGAATGGGCAGAAAAAGACTCCGGGAGTCTTTTTCTGGGGTAGCACATCGGGACACTGGGAGGCAAGGCAACCGGAAAAGACTCCCGGAGTCTTTTTCTGGAGGAGCATGGACATGGAGAGCATGAGGTTGATGGCAGGGTTGGGAAGCTCGGCGACGGCCGATGCGACGTGGTGGAAGTTGCACACGGTGGGCGAGAAGGCCCTGCGGTGGCTGTGGCCGGGCCACGTGCCACTGGGGAAGGTGACGCTGCTGATCGGGGATCCGGGGCGCGGCAAGTCGTTGCTGGCGCTCGACATGGCCGCTCGCGTGACCCGCGGGGCGGCGTGGCCAGACCAGGCGGGGGGGAGCGGCGAGTGTGAGGTGGCAGGTGGAGGGCGTGGGGGGGCGTGTGGGGAGGGGGAAGCAAGCGTGGAGGAGGGACGGAGCGCGCTGGTGTTCCCAATCGAGACGTCGGATGAGCCACTGGACCCGGGGCTGGCGGCGCTGCTCGGGGTGGTCGAGTGGCCGCGGGAGGAGGCGGAGCAGGAGGCCCAGCAAGTGGCTGGCGAGGGGGAAGGCGCGCGTGGCACAGACGCGCACCCGTGCGTCCGCACGGCCGAGGGCGGCTGTGCCACGCCTGTAGCCCCAGCCGGGGGCGGGTGCGGCGCACCGCGCGCGCCCCTGGGCAGCGTGGTGCTGCTGAGCGCGGAGGACGACCCTGGGGACACGATTCTGCCGCGTCTGCGAGCGGCGGGTGGGGACCCCGAGCGGGTGGTCGTGCTCAGGTCGCTGCGGCGGCGGGAGGACAGCAGGCAACTGACGTTTTCGCTGGCGCGCGACCTGTCGCTGCTGGACTGCGAGTTGCGCGCGCGTGGTGACGTGCGGCTGGTGGTGTTCGACCCGCTGACGGCGTATCTGGGCGGGCTTCACGGGCTGAGCAACACGCAGGTTCGGGACCTGATGGCTCCCGTGAAGGAGCTGGCGGAGAGCCGCCGGGTGGCGATCGTGGGGATCAGCCATCTGACGAAGAAGGCCGAGGTGGCGATGATGTATCGGGCGATGGGGAGCCTGGCGTTCGTCGCCGCGTCGCGCTCCGTGTGGGCGGTGGGGCCGGACCGTCGAGAGCCTGGGCGCATGCTGTTCCTGCCCGTCAAGTGCAACCTGGTGGGTGGGGCGCAGGGCCTGGCCTACCGCATCGTGGGCTCGGACCGCGACCCGTCGGTGCCCGTGCTGGCCTGGGAGGCGGAGCCCGTGGCCGAGGGGGCGGAGGAGGCGTTCGCGTCCACGCGGCGGGCGCCGGCCGCTGAGTTGGCCATGATGTGGCTCCGGGGGCTCCTGGCGGCTGGGCCGAGGACGACGCGCGACGTGGAGCGCCTGGCGGCCGCGGCGGGCATCTCGCCGACGGCTCTGAGGAAGGGCCGCAGGGCCCTGGGCGTTGAGAGCTGCCCGCAGGGCAAGCGGGGTGACTGGCTGGTGCGGCTGCCGGGGGACGCGGCACGTGTTCCCATGCTGCCGAAGGCCGGTGCCGAGGGGCCTGGCGAGGTCGGCGGAGCGGACGGGCCGCTGCCCTGATGGCCTACCCAAGACTCGCGCCCCGCGCGGGGGGCGCGGCTTGGGCATGTTGCCCGGACGGGCAGGAAGCGCCCGTTCCGACGCTCGCGCCCCACGGTGGGGGGAAAGGGCGCGAGTCTTGGCTGGCGCCCCGGCGACGCACCCGGGCTGATGGGCTGATTGACTTCGCTGGCCTTGCCCCGTATAATCCAGGGCAGTGGCGAGGGAGGCCGTGAGGCGACCCATGCCTGCTGCCGACCTGCTCGACAAGACGACCCGTCTCCAGCGGAACATCGAGACGGTGTTCATCGGCAAGCCCGAGGCGGTGCGCCTGGTGCTCGTGGGGCTGTTCGCCGGCGGACACGTCCTGATCGAGGACGTGCCGGGCGTGGGAAAGACGACGCTCGCCCGCGCCCTGGCGCGCTCGGTCCGCAGCAGCTTCCGACGCATCCAGTTCACGCCCGACCTGTTGCCGACCGACATCCTGGGCGTGCCCATCTACCACGAGGCGGAGGACCGCTTCGTGTTCAAGCCAGGGCCGATCTTCGCCAACGTGGTGCTGGCCGACGAGATCAACCGCACGACGCCCCGCACGCAGAGCAGCCTGCTCGAGGCGATGAACGAGTTCCAGGTGAGCGTGGACGGCGCGACCCACGCGCTCCCGCGCCCCTTCATCGTGCTGGCGACGCAGAACCCGCACGAGTTCGAGGGCACGTTCGTGCGCGCCGTGCGGGTGGACGATTCGGTGGCGGACTACGTCCTGGAGATCGTCTCGCGGACGCGTGGGGCGGCGGAGCTTGAGATCGGGGTGAGCCCGCGCGGCGGCCTGTCCCTCTCGCGGGCCGCCCAGGCCCTGGCGCTGCTGGAGGGCAGGGACTACGTGCTGCCCGACGACGTGAAGCGGCTGGCCGTGGCCGTCCTCGCCCACCGCGTCATCCGCCGCCCGGGCCTCGCCCTCGGCAAGGGGAAGGGCGAGCGCGACATCGTGCGGGAAATCGTGAACGCGACGCCAGTGCCCGTGTGACGAGGAGGGAGGAAAGAGGGAAAGTGAAAGGGAAAGGGAGAGGGAAAGGGAGAGGGGAAGTGAAAGGGGAAACGGAAGGGAGCCGTGAAAGGGAGGCGTGAGGGGGGAGCGGGGAAGGGCAGGTGCGACGCGGCGAGACATGACTGGCTCGACGGGTCCTCTTCTTCGGCTTTCTCTTCCCCTTTCACTTTCCCTCTCACTTTCCCCTTCCCTCTCCCTCTCACGCGCGTGCGATGAACCTGCCCATCCCCATCCCAGGCGTCCCGTGCCCCCTCGCGGCGGTGGACTGGCGTGCGGTGGCCTACGCCGTGATGGCCGCGGCCGTGGCCGTGCTCGTGGGGGTCTACCTGGTCTCGCTGCTCCGGCGCGGCCGGCGGGCGCGGGTGGGCCAGCACATCACGAAGGCGGGGGCCGTCTTCTCCCTCCTCACGCTCGCCATCGCCGTCGTGGCGATGCAGACGAAGATCAACTTCCTCGTCCTGCTCTTCGGCATGCTGCTGTCGGGGCTGGTCCTCTCATTCGTCCTCTCCCGGCTGGCGATGCGGCGGCTGGACTTCGCGCGGGAGCTGCCCGGCGAGGCGTTCGCGGGCGCGCCCTTCGCGGTCGGCCTGCGGGCGGCGAGCCGCAAGCGCTGGCTCACCACGTACGGCCTGGTGGTGCAGGAGGAGTTGCCTGCGGGGCTGGACTCGGCGCGGCCCGGGGGCGTGGTGCTCGAGCTGGCGGCGCGGCGGACGGCGGCCGTGCCCTACACGGCCACGGCGGCGCGGCGCGGCGTCTACGGCTTCCGCAGCGTCGTCTACTCCACGCGGTTCCCCTTCGGCCTGTTCCACCAGGGGCGGGCGCGGGCGGTGGCGGGCGAGCTGGTGGTGTTCCCGCGGTTGGGCGAGGTGGCAGCGGGGTTCCTCAGCCGCGCGCGGGCGCTGGCCCTCTCGCAGCAGCACTCGCGCCGGGCGCGGGGCGAAGAGGAGTTCCGCAACCTGCGCGAGTACCGCCCCGGCGACAACCCGCGCCGCATCCACTGGAAGACCTCGGCCAAGCTCGGCAAGCCCCTCGTGCGCGAGATGGAGGCCATCGTCGGCGAGCGCGTCCTCATCCTGCTCGACACGCGGTGCGCGGCCAGCGGCGAGGCGGCGCTCGAGGCCGCCGTCAGCTTCACCGCCACGCTGGCCCGCGGCCTGATGCAGCGGGGCCTCCTGGTCGGCCTGGCCGCCTACGCGCCCGAGCTGGCCGTCGCCGCCCCCGCGAGGGGCGCGGCGCCCCTCCGCGCCCTCTACGAGGCCCTGGCGCGGCTGGAGCCGGCCCCCGAGCGGACGCTTGCCGAGCTGGCGGCCGAGCCGCGCGTGTGGGCCGAGGGGCGTCTGGTGGCCGTGGCCGCCCTCCGCTGCCGCGACGCCGATGCCGAGGCCGCCCTCGACCTCCTCCAGCGCCACCAGGCGCGGGTCCTCGCCGTGGATGCCTCCGCGCCCGAGTTCCACGAGGTGTTCCGCCTTGACTGAATGGGGCCTGTGGGACCCGTGCGGCACGGCCCCCGAGAGAGGATCGGCATCCCACCGGTCCCACCGGTCCCATCGGCCCTGTCATTGCCCGGCGCACCGCGTCACAACCGAGCGCGGCAGGGCGAATATCATGGCGCGGCGCTGCTGGACAGGGCTCCGCCGCGCGGGTTATAATGGGCGTTAGGGCGGGCGCGGAAGGCGGACGAGGCGATGCTGAAGAAGCTGAACCTGCTCTTGGCTGCCGTCGCCCTCGCGGGCGTCGTGGGCATCGTCGTGCTGATGCGCCGCCCGCAACGGCGCGAGGGCGTGGTGTTCCAGGGCAAGGCCATCGAGGTCTACGGCCGCGGCTACACGCTGGCCCGCCTGGCGCAGTTGGCCGAAGAGGTCGGCCACCCCGAGGTGTTCCGCTACGACTCCAGGAAGCGGGAGGCCACGGCCAACGCCAGCCTCATCATCCACGGCAGCCTGACGATTGGCGACCCCGCCGACCCGAAGCTGGGCGAGACGCTGCTCCTGAACACCGTGTTCTGCGGCGACCTCCAGGTGCAGGTCGCCCGCGGCGGCGAGCTGGGCGTCTACCACTCGGTGCTCCAGACCGTCAAGCAGGAGATCACCGAGGACAAGTGCAGCCGAGGCTACTACTTCTTCGCCGAAGGCACGCTGCGGGCCGCCGACAGCCGCATCCTCTACATGTCCGGCGCGCGGGGCAGGACGGTCACAGCCAACTCACAGGTGGACCTCGAGCGCGTGGCCTTCGCCCTGAGCGACGACGTGTCGTTCCACGCCTACTACGCCGACGGCGCGCGGCTGGCGGTCCGCGACGGCCAGTTCCTCTGCGAGGGGCGCTACGGCGTGTGGGTCGAGGGCACGGGCGGCGAGCCGCTACGCCTCGTGCGCTGCCGCCTCTCGGGCACCGAGGCCGACCTGTATCTCAGCGGCGACCGCCCGGCCGCGGAGCTGGTGGACTGCCAGTTCCGCCGCGGCAAGGTGCGCTTCATGCACAACAGCGGCCGCGTGGCCGTGCAGTGGACCGTTGCCGTGAAAACCGTCGAGCGCGGCACGGGCAAGCCGCTGCCCGGCATCCCCGTCGAGGCAAGCAGCGAGGGCCGCGGGACGCGCGAGACCGTCCGCGGCAAGACCGGCCCCGACGGCATCTGCCCTCTCGTCCTCACCGAGTACGTCGCCACGCCCACCAGCCCCGCGGGCGATGACGCGGCGAACGTGTTGACGCCCCACCGCATCGCGGCCCTCGCGCCCTCGGGCAAGCCCCTTGCCGAGAAGCGGGGCTACGAGGCCCGCGGCGCGCGCGACACCGTCATCCTCGAGGTCGGCCCGGCAGACCTCAGCTCCCCCCATTAGCCCGTCGGACCTTCCTGGTGCGGCGCCGCACTAGGCCGGCCCCAAGCCCCACGAGAAGCAGGCTCAGGGTCGCCGGCTCAGGGATGGCGTTGCTCAGAAGCTCCGAGATCCCGTTCTGCCAGTGGGAAGCAACGTCCGCCTCGGTGAGCGCGAAATCGTAGTAGGCCAGCGTGCCCACGGTGCCGCGCCAGTTCGTCACCTCCGAGGCAGTGCGCGAGCCGAGGATGGTGAGGTTGCGGTCGTAGGCGAGCAGCACGTCGTAGAGGCCCGGCGACTCGCCCCGCAGCAGGCCGTCTATGTACAGCTTCACGCTCTCGCCGTCCTCATAGGAGAACGCGATGAGGTGCCACTGGCCGTCGGTCGTGTCGAAGTTGGCGTTCACCGTGCCGGCGCCGGGGCTGTCGAAGATGTAGGTTGTGCCCGTGGTGACCTCGAGGCGCATCGAGTCGCGGCCATCCGGTTCGTTGATGGCGCGGATGGCGGTGGCGAGGGGGTTGGACCAGTCGGCGGCGTTCGTGCCACTCTTGACCCAGCCCTCGAACGTGCCCTCGAACAGGTTGACGCGCATGGGGAGGATGACGTTCTGGGCATCGGCCGTCTTCTGCCAGCCGCCGGCGTTGTGCGGCGGGTTGTCGGGCACCCAGGCGCCGCCTGTCACCGTGCCGTGATAGCCGTCCCACGTGTCGTTCGCATTCGTGGCCATGGGATAGAAGTGCCGCAGGCCGGGGGAGAAGGCAGGGACATTGTTGAGCGTCACGCCGTCGTAGGATCGGTAGAAGAGGGTGTTGACCTCCTCGGGGGTGAGGACGTTGTCGTAGACGGCCGTGCTGTCGTAGAGCGCAGCAGCGCGGGAGCCGGAGGTCTCCTCGCGGCGGCCCAGCCGCCAGGTGGCGCGCGTGACCAGCCCGTCCGTGATGTAGATGCTGCTGCCGCGCCGCACGCCGTCCACGTAGAACACCGTCTCGTTGGCGGCGGCATCGTAGGTGGTGACGAGCTGGTGCCAGAGGTAGTCGCGGAAGGGGACGCTGGTGGCGATGGTCGCGTCGGTGCCGCCCGGCTGGCCGTTGGGGATAGCGTACACGTAGGGCACGTTGGCCGAGTTGATCTCGACCCGCATCGGGTTGTGCCACGAGTGGTCGGGGTCCTGCACGTGCGTGGCAAGCGGGTCCGACCAGATGGCCGCCCCCGTGGCCACTCTGACCCACTGGACAAAGCTGCCCTGGGTGCTGGGAATGCCGGTGCTGGGGAAGGACGCGAAGCCGTTGGCCAGCGAACTCCAGGCGCCGCCGAACTTCCCGGTGGCCCAGCCGCCCGTGCCGCCGTCCACGGACTTCGCCGTGCCATTGGCTGTGCCCACAGAATCGGTGATCGTCGTCCCCATCCCATCCTCCATCAGATAGCGATGGATGAGATTGGCCGAGGCGTTCGTCGCCGCCAGCAGCATCGCCGCCAATGTTGCCACCGACGCGCTCCTGCTCGCCATGGCACGTCTCCTTCCTCGAGAACCAGTAGCAGGTCACGAAATGGGGGCCATGAGGGCCTGGCTCGATAGCAAGGTGATTGTACAGTCTGCCGTTGGGGTGTCAAGGGCGATGTCGGGTGAACGCCGTAGGTGCGCTGCGCGCTTGGCAAAGTGCGCACGATCCGCTATCATAGAGGGGTAAGAGCTGACGGGAAGACGCCGCCGGCCCGGTGCCGGTTCCGAGGGTGTCGGACCACCAGTCAGCCCTACGTGAGGGGACGGGTTTCGCGGAATGCCTTCGGGACTGTTTCTCGAGCTGGTCGGCCTGGGAGTGCTTTTTCTGCTCTCGGGCTTCTTCTCGGCGTCGGAGACGGCGCTGTTCTCGCTCAGCCGCGCCCGGGTGCAACGCCTGGGCGAGACCGGGGGCGCGACCGGGCGCGCCATCGCCAGCCTCCTCTCCATGCCGCGCCGGCTCCTCATCACCATCCTCGTCGGCAACATGGTCGTCAACACGGCCGCCGCCAGCATCATCGCCTCGCGGATCACCCTGAACCTGGGCGACCGCGGCGTGGCTCTGGCCATCGGCCTCACCACCCTGCTCCTGCTCCTGTTCGGCGAGGTGACCCCCAAGACGCTGGCCGTGCGCCACGCCGAGGCGGTGGCCCGCGTGGCCGCGCTGCCGCTCCTGGGCTTCTCGAAGCTCATCTTCCCCGTCCGCTGCGTCCTGCGCTACATCACCAATGCCATCCTGGGGCTCCTGCGCCGCGGCCACATCGAGAGCGAACACCTGCTCACCCGCCACGAGCTGGCCGCCGCCCTCGAGGCCGGCGAGGAGGCGGGCGCCATTGACGAGCACGAGCACGACATGGTCGAGCACATCTTCGAGTTCCCCACCATCGCGGCCCGCGAGCTGATGGTGCCCCGCACCGAGATGGTCTGCGTGCCCGAGGACGCGACGATCAAGGAGGCCCTCGACCTGGCCCAGCGCGCCCACCGCTCCCGCCTGCCCGTCTACGGCCAGAGCGTGGACGACATCTGGGGGATCCTCGACATCCGCGAGCTGCCCGCCTGGCGCGGCAAGGACATCTGGGGCCAGAGCCTCCGCGAGTTCGTGCAGGCCCGCGACGCGATGCCCAACCCGCCGCGCCGCCCCCTCGTGCGCCCGGCCCCCTTCGTGCCCGGCTCGCGCCGCGTGGGCGACCTCCTCCGCGAGATGCGCGAGGGCGGCACGCACATGGCCATCCTGCTCGACGAGTACGGCGGCACGGCCGGCCTGGTGACCCTGCGCGACCTGGTGGACGAGCTGGTCGGCGGCGTGCTCACGCGCGAGTCCGACAGCGCGCGGCTCTGCCGCAGGGGCGACGGCTGCCTCCTGGTCCTCGGCGAGGCCCGCGTGCGCGACCTCAACAGCGGCCTCGGCCTCGACCTGCCGCTCGACCGCGCCGACACGATCGGCGGCTACGTGCTCGACCTGCTCGGCGAGCTGCCCAAGCCGGGCGCCACCGCGGGCGACTCGCTCTTCACCTACCGCGTCCTCCGCCTCGCCGGCCGCCGCATCGGCGCCGTCGAGGTGCGGCCCCTCGACCCCCAGGGCGGGGCCTGGCGGCGCATCTGCGCCGCCGGCCAGTGCCCCGCCTGCGAACCGGAGGCGCCCCCCGCATGATGACGGCCATCCTCCTCTTCGTCATCCTCTGCCTCCTCGTCGAGGGCTTCTTCTCCGGCTCCGAGACCGCGCTGATCTCGGCCGACAAGGCGCAGCTCCGCGCCGCCTCGCGCCGCGGCGACCGGCGGGCCGGCCTCGTCGTCCGCCTCCTCGAACACTCAGAGGCCCTCCTCAGCACCACCCTGGTCGGCACCAACCTCGCCGTCGTCGCCGGCAGCTCCCTCGCCACCGTCTTCATCGGCCACCACGTCCCCCACGAGTGGCAGAGCACCGTCACCACCGCCGTCATGGCCCCCCTTATCCTCATCGTCGGCGAAATCGTCCCCAAGTCCATCGCCCGCGCCGCCGCCAACTCCATCGCCCTGCGCGTCGCCGGGCCGCTGCGGGTCATCCAGCGCGTCATCCACCCCGTCATCGTCGTCGTCTCCCGCGTCGCCGACGCTCTTCTCGCGCTCGTCGGCGTCCGCCCCTCGGGCGCCAGCCCCTACGTCACCCGCGAGGAGCTGATGCTCCTGACCGACATGGGCGAGGAGCACGGCGCCCTCGTCTCCGAGGAGCGCCGGATGATCCACAGCGTCCTCGCCCTCCGCGGCCGCCCCGTCGTCTCCGCCATGGTCCCCCTCGTCAACATCGTCTCCGTGCCCCTCGAGGCCACGGTGGCCCAGCTCGACGAGGTGGCCGCCCGCACCGGCTTCACCCGATTCCCCGTCTACGAACGCCGGGTGGACAACATTGTGGGGGTGGTGAGCGTGGTAGACGTGTTGCGGAGCGACCTGCCGGCGGCGCCCGAGGCCACGCCGATCGCCCCCTTCGTGCGCCGCGACATCACCTACGTGCCCGAGACCAAGCCCGTGGGCGAGCTGCTGCGCGAGCTGCGCTACAGCCCGGTGCCGATGGCCATCGTCGTCGAGGAGTACGGCGGCGTCGTCGGCCTCGCCACCGCCGCCGACCTCGTCAGCGAGATCATCGGCGACATCCGCGACGAGCGCCTCGGCGGCGCCCCCAACCTCATCGCCCGCGGCAGCGACGTCTTCGAGTGCGACGGCACGGCCGACGTGGACGAGCTGGCCGAGCTGACCGGCCTGGCCATCCGCAAGGAGGGCTTCGAAACCGCCGCCGGCCTCGTCCTCCACCTTGCCGGCCGCATCCCCAGGAAGGGCGAGAAGCTCCCCTTCGGCCCCTTCTCCATCGAGGTCCTCGACGCCACCCCCCGCCACGTCAAGCGCCTCCGCTTCACCCGCACCGCCAAGTCCAGCCCCTGAGGCGGCGGAGGGGGGAGCCAGATGGTTGACCGGCCAGGTTGTGGGTGATACGATGACTACGGAGCAGAACTGGCCACTCAGTGGTCAGAGCGTTCCGCTGGTAGGAGGGCATCGGGTTCGTCGCGTGCCGGGGGATCCCTGGGCGCCTTCCTGTGGTGGGGGTGAAAAGCGATGGCGAAGCCAAGCCGGTGGGCTCTCTTAGCGCTTGCGGCTGTCACGCTCCTGGATGTGCCGAGGCCACTCCAGGCTGCGGCAGCTCCCAAGCGCTCGCTCGGCGAACAGAAGGTCCTGGTGGTGATGGCGCGGTTCCCCGACGTCACGCCTTCCCTCTCTGCCGAGGCGATGCAGGCGAAGTACTTCACGAGGCTGGACCGCTATGTCCGCTCCGTCTCCAACGGCAAGACCTGGGTGACGGGCAAGGCCACCGCGTGGTACACCCTGCCTCACCCAGTGGCCCGCTACAGCATCTCTGCCCACAACCTGGAGGTGGACAAGAGCAGGGTCACGCAGTTGATCCGCGACGCGCTCAACCTGGTGGACGCTGACGAGGACCTCTCTTCCTACTCCATGGTCTTCCTCTCCCTGGGTGCCCGGCGAAAGGACTATGGGATGGCCGGCCTGTGCGGCTACCCAGGCATGCTGGGCTGGCAGGCGGAACTGCCCATCAAGACCGAGAAGCGAAAGCAGACCATTCCCGGCGGAGTGGCCATCTTCTGCGAGGAGGCGCACGTCGGCGTCGTCTTCCACGACATGGCCCACATCCTCGGCGGAACAGAAGGCAAGCGGCGCGTCGTCCCCTGCCTCTACGACCACGACCTCCAGGGCAAGCCCGGCCCCTTCCGCGACTACGCCCAGTTCTATCTCGTCCACCTCGGCTACTTCGACCCCATGTCCTGCCACATGTGCCAGCACGACCAACCGCCGCCCGGCATCTGCGCCTGGACCAAGCTGCGCCTGGGCTGGGTGGACCCATCGGGCGGACGGGGAGGGGGCGAGGGGGTACACTGGGGCTGCCTTTAGCTCCCAATCCTTCGCCCCACCGAGGCAAGCTCGGTGGGGGCCAAACCCGTTGTAGGGCGCGTGGTAGTCGCCAATCCTTCGCCCCGCCGACGCAAGGTCAGCGGGGGCGGGATACTCAGGGGGCTGGGTACTCCTGGTCTTTCTTCCAGGTGCGGCCGTCGGGCGCCACGTAGTCCTGGCTGGCGCCGCAGTTGATGAGCACGGGCTCGGTGCCCTTCGCGGGGCCTTTGGGGAGGACTTCGATGGCGTTGACCATGGGGCTCTGGACTCTGGGGGTGAACTCGATGGTGAGCTCGCCATCGCTGACCTCGATGTCGAATTCCATGTTGAGGGCGACGAAGGGGCGGCCATTGGTCTCCTTGAGGACGTCGAAGCTGGTGAGGGCGGGCTTGCCTTCGAGGGCGACGGAGAAGACGCGCTGGCCGGGGGCGGTGATGCCGGGGGCGGTCTCGGCGAAGTGGAGGCGGACGGTGTAGGCGCCGTTGGGGAGGCCGATGCGGTAGGCGGCGAGGGCGAAGCGTTCGGTGAGGTAGAGCGGGTCGTCGCGGGTGTTGCGGATGCGGGTCTGCGGGCGTTCGACGGCGCGGCCGCCGACGTGGCCCCATCGGCCCGGCCTGGGTGCGGTGGCCTGCGCGAGGAGTGCTTTGGCGTCGGCGCACAGGGGGGCCACGGCCGGCTGGTCGGCGTAGCGGCGTAGGAAGGCGCGCAGGGCGGTGGCGGCGGCCTCGGGGTCGCCCGCGGCGAGGAGCTTTCGGGCCGCGTCGAGGTCCTTGCTGGCGGCGGCGACGAGGGCTGCGGCGGCGAAGCGCTGGAGCCGTGCGCGCAGGGCCGCGGCGCCGGGGCCGGCGCCCTTGAGGCGGGCCTCCGCCGCGTCGGCCTTGCCCTCGGCCAGGAGGAAGCGGGCGGCGGCGAGGGGGCCGGCGAGCGCGGTGTAGCTGGGCAGGGCGAAGGCGAGGACTTGGTCGGCGGCAAGGTCCTTCATGTCCTGCCAGAAGCGGCCGCCGCGTGACTGGATGGTGAGGCGGCCGTTCTCGACGGAGACGAGTTCGCCCTGGATGCCTCGGATGGCGAAGGGCTTGCCGATGGCTTGCTGCGCGCCCAGCTCGGCGCGTGCCCAGAAGTCCTGGAGGTTGGCGGCCTCGGCCAGCTCGGCCTCGAGTTCGGCGCGGTGTTCGGCGGGGGCGGCGGGGAGGCGGGCCTTGAGGAGTTCGGCGGCCTCGGCGTACTTGCGGGCGCGGTAGAGGTCGAGGGCCTCGGCGAGGAGGCGGAGCTGTGCGGCCTCGCGCACGGCGCGCTCCCTGTCGGCGAGGTCCTGCTGTCGGCGGCGGACGGCGGCGACGCGAGCGGCCACCTCGTCGCGCCAGGGGTCGGGGAGGGATGCGCCGGCGGCGTCGCAGGCGCGGAGCGCGTCGTCGAGTTCGCCGCGCTCGGCCAGGGCGTCGGCGCGGGCGAGTGCGGCGCGGAAGGCTTCGGCGGCCTTGCGCTCGACGGTGGCCCTGGCGGCGGCGAGGCGGCCGGGCCAGGGGCCGGCGGCCAGCTCGGCGGGCGGCTTGGCGAGGAGCGCGAAGGCGTCGGCGTAGCGGGTCTCGCGCGCGAGGGCCTCGGCGCGGTCCACCAAGGCGCTGAGGGCCTGCTGGGCCTTCTTGTCCAGCTCCCCTTCGAGCAGGAGGCGTCGCGCGGCGGCCCGCTCGCGGAAGGGGGTGTCGGGGAACTGCCGCTCGACCGCGCGCAGGCGCGCGATGGCGCCCTCGAGGTCGGCGGGATGGGCGTCGGCATGGGCCGCGGCGTCGGCCCAGGCGCGCTCGGCTGCGGCGAGATGGGACTCGACGGGAGGGGGCACTGGGGGCGGGGCCGGCCCCTTGGTGTGGCCGCCGCCGTCGCCGCGCATGCGGTCGGCGAGGATGGCGACGGCGATGCCGATGAGACCGAGGAGGACGGCGAGGACGACGATGGCGGAGGAGAGGCCCGAGCTTCTTGGGGCGCGGCGCATGCGGGGCGCATGGCGCGGGCGGAGGGAGTCGCCGCGGAGCGCGCGCTCGATGTCGGCCGCGAGGGCCTGGGCGTCGGGGTAGCGCTCGTCGCGGTCCTTGGCGAGGAGGTTTTCGAGGATGTAGGCCGTGTTGTCGCTGAGGCCGGGCCGCAGCTCGCGGGGGTCGGGCGCGGGCTCGCGGAGCTGTCGGGCCAGGATGGCCTTGGTCGAGCCGCCCTCGAAGGGGGTGCGGCCCGTGGCCATGTGGAAGAGGGTGGCGCCGAGGGCGTAGAGGTCGCAGCGGACGTCGAGGTCGGGCTTGCGGAGGATCTGCTCGGGGGCCATGTAGGCTGGTGTGCCGAGGATTTTGCCCTCGGCCTCGAGCGCCCCCTCGGTCTCGGCGCTCGCCTCGTGGGCCAGGCCCAGGTCGGCCAGCTTGGCCGCGCCCTCGGGCGTGATGAGGATGTTCCCGGGCTTGATGTCGCGGTGGACGATGCGCTCGCGCGACCAGGCGTAGTCGAGCGCGCGGGCGATCTGGAGCGCGATTTCGAGCGCGCGGCGCTCCTCGAGCGGCCCGGCCTTGAGCAGGAGCGACACGGTGTGGCCTTCCACGTACTCCATGGCGAAGTAGTAGAAGCCGTGGTCCTCGCCCACGGTGAGCGCAAGGACGATGTTGGGGTGGTTCAGGCGAGCGGCGGCGCGGGCCTCGCGGAAGAAGCGCTGGACGTAGGCCGCGTCGCCCGCCAGGCGCGGCAGGAGCAGCTTGACGGCCACCGTGCGGTCCATCGAGCGCTGGCGCGCCCTGAACACGGTGCCCATGGCTCCCTGGCCGATGCGGTCCAGCAGCTCGAAGTCGCCGACCACGGCGGGCGGCCTCGTGCCAACGGGGGCTGGGCTGGCGGCGTTTGACGCGGGCATGAATTCTCCTCGGGCATCGCCAGCATTCTATGGCCTGCCCCAGCGGGTGTCAAGCAGCGGCTTGACTGTCTCGCCCATGTCCGTATGATGAGTTCGGCAGAAGGAGCCGACACGGCGAAACCTGCCAGGGGAGAAGCTCAATTCGCCCGGAGCCGGGAGGCAGAGGAGCAGTGGCATGAGCATGCTGGGGCGTCGCACGGCGTTTCTGTTGGTGCTGGCCACCGTTCTGTTCCTGGGGTGCGCCCCGCGGCGTCCCGGGACGCCTGCGGAGACGGCGCGACCCGTCGCCCCGGCAGCCCAGGCCGGCAAGGCACGGCACGCCGTGGTGGACAATCACGTGCATTACCTGGACTTCGTGCAGAGGACCGACGGGTTCGAGGCGCTGGCCCGCGCGATGGACTCGGCGGGTGTGGAGAAGGCGGTGGTCTTCGGCATCCCGATGGTCAAGATGTGGACCGAAGCCGACCCGATCCCGCCAACGTACTACATGGACACCGACTCCCACGCCTACTACTACTCGGGGACCGACTTCATCCTCGCCCACGACCTCCTCAGGCAGCGGCCCGAGATTCAGGACAGGTTCTTCCCCTTCATCTGCGGCATCAACCCCCTGGACCTCAACGCGGCCGACCAGATCGAGATGCTCCTGAAGATGCATCCGGGGTTCTGGAAGGGCATCGGCGAGCTGATGTCCCGCCACGACGACCTCACCGCATTCACCTACGGCGAGCCGCCCAGGGCCGATCACCCCGCCCTCATGCGCGTCTACCAACTCGCCGCCCGACACAACCTCCCCGTCCTCATCCACCACAACATCTCCTCCGCCTGGAAGAGGGAGCCAATCTACCTGAAGGAACTGGAGAACGCGCTGAAGGAGAACCCGCGAACCACGTTCATCTGGGCGCACGCGGGCATCTCGCGGCGGGTGGACGTGCCGACGCTGCTGGCGGACCTGCGACGAGTGCTCGCGGCCTACCCCAACCTCTCCA
This sequence comes from Planctomycetota bacterium, assembly GCA_041320515.1. Taxonomy (GTDB): domain Bacteria; phylum Planctomycetota; class PUPC01; order DSUN01; family DSUN01; genus DSUN01. Next base: position 959,032 of record JBGLNR010000001.1, read on the forward strand.
TAGACATCTCGTGGGTGGTCTACCCCGACTACATTGCCAAGGACCAGGAGTGCATGGGCCGCTGGGCCGCCTTCATCGAGGAGTTCCCCGACCGCGTGATGATCGGCTCCGACAAGGTCGCGCACTGGGCCAAGTATGGCGACGAGATCACGAAGTACTATCCCCTCTTGGACCGGCTGAAGACCACCACCGCGGCCCGGGTGGCGAGGGGCAACATCCTGAGAATCCTCGGCGACGGCGCCCGGAGGTAGCAAACTGAGAGAGAAAAGTGTCACATCTTCATTCTTGGTAACACTTCAGGCGAATGAAGTGCGTGTGGCACAGCCGCCCTCGGCTGTGCTGGATGCGGCGCGAGGCCCCGGAAGACACAGCCGAGGGCGGCTGTGCGACACCGTCTGCCCCAAAGTCAGACTGCATTTCACCCGGCTGGAGTATTGCGACGACTCACGAACACGTCGGGCGCTAGGTGTGAAGTTCCAAACAAACAAAACACGAACGCCCGCTGCCGCCTCGCCCGCCCGACATGTTCTGTCTTGTCCGCACACTACCAGCGGCAGTGGTTTGCTTGACAGCGCACCTACTACCCGTTGCCCATCGCCAGTCTGGCCGGCCCTTTGAGGGAGGGCCCCCCCGTCCCTTGCGTCTCGGACGCCCAGGTTCGCGGGTCATCTGGTGCCGCCCCTTGCCCCCCTGCCGCCCTGTCCGCCGCGGAGCCGGCGGTCAGGTCGCTGCAGGGCGGATGGCTGCTGTCCCTCGTGGCCGGCGCGCACCGCTCGCTGCCCCCAGGACTGCCGAAGCGGCAGCCTGGGTCCCGCAGACGAGCTGGTGGGGCGTGACGCCGGCTCGCCGTCGGGGAATCGTTTCCCTGGTGCGTGGGGCCCTGAAGGCTTGTGACAAGGGCAGCTTCCAAGGCCCCTGATTCGGAGCACGTTAGGAAGCCCCCGCACCCTGGACGGCCACGGGCCGGGGTTTGGGGCGGTTGAGGCCCAGCGGGCTGACCGCCCCAAGCGGGATGGGGCGAGGGACGAGACTCGCCCGCCACGGAGCGGACCGCCGCTGGCTCGGCAGCGGGCCGGCGGGAGGGGGCTTGCGGAGTGGCGGCCCCAGATGACCCGCGAGGACGGGCGGCCAAGACTAGGTTCACCGGGGTCCTGCGGGCGGGACGCGAGAGGGCGCGACAGCGGAAGGAGGGCCGGCCCACAGGTTGGGGTGGCAGTTCACCGCCAGGATTGGGGACCATACTCGCTTGCTCTTGACAGAGGGTCGGGGATGATCCATACTCTTGCGCGGGGTTTCGTTGGCAGGCGCAGTGGCAGCTTTGCCTGCGGCCAGTCCCGCTATCGGGGGCGTGATTCGGGGGCGAACCAATGGCCATTTCCAAGGGCGATGCGGCGGACGAAACCTGGCGCCTGGAGGAACCAGACGAGCGGCGTGACCGGCTTGAGCGCTACGCGCGCGAACAGCGCAAGCACACCGCATGGCTGGCGATCACGGGCGTCCTTCTCATCGTCACGGGCATCGGAGCGCCGATATGCTCGCTCCTCCTGTGGTCCGAGGCCGAGGATAGTGGGTCAGGCCTGTGCTTCGCTGGTCTGGGGGCTTTCTGCCTGGCGCTCATTCCTGTCGGGCTGATGAGGCTCATGGCAGCCTGCCTCGCCCCGGGCGACGGGCTGCGCCGTGCCTTCTCGAAGCACCCTGTCCTGAAGGTCTTCGCGATCATTCTCATGTTCTGGGTCCCGGGCGTGATCGCCAGCCAGTTTGGGGGCCGCAAAGCGGAGTCCCCGGAAGAGCCCCGTCATGCGTCCACGGTCGTGTCTACCAGGCCGGCTGGGCACGCAGACGTGCTGCAGGATGGCATGCCGGCGGACGACAACGCCGACAGCGGCGTGGCCATCGGCGCAGTTGTCGCCGTGGCGCTCTTCGTGCTCGGGGCGCTTCTGATGCTGTTGTCCATGCACCCCGGGACCACGGAGCCTGCCTACTACTAGACCCAGTAGAGGTTGTTGCCCACGCGGCCGGTGAAGAGGTCCACGATGATCCAGACGCCGCAGGCGGTGAACTGGCCCAGGATGAGGCCGAGGAAGAAGAGGCGGGTCTTGCGGTAGAGCTTCGGGCCGCCATAGGACAGCACCATCCGCTTCACGGCCCAGGCGAGGAAGATGCTGAACCACATGAAGTCGGTCATCATGATGGTCGAGAGGGGGAAGCCCATCGGGTGGAGCGGCCACCAGGCGAAGCGGTGGTGGACGACGGTGAGGGCGGACATGGCGGCGGCGCCTATGCCCGTGAAAATCCACGCATCCACGTCCGGCCCCGACGGGTTGCGCATAGCCCGGCCCATGAAGTCGTAGGGGTACTGCGGCCCGCCGACGAAGAACCAGGAGTTGGCGTTCTGCCCCCCCTCCTCGTAGGCGATGACCATGGTCATCCAGATGGAGCTGAGGAGAGCGACGACGACGGCGATGGCCATGGCCCAGAAGAGCCGGCGGCGGCGGCCCGCCAGCTCGGAGCCGAGCTTCAGGCCGTTGGCGGCCGAGGCCATGACGAAAATCCGCACGTCGGCCATCCACACGTAGCTCAGCCCGAAGGCCACCATCGTCGAGGGCGGCATGCCGTCCGAGCCCAGAGCCGAGATGATGGCGGTGGACGATATGACGGGCGCCCGCGCCGCGGCCAGCCCGCCGCCGGCGACGACCCGCGTGATGCCGTAGAAGATGGCGAGCGACAGGAGGACCATCGCCACCGCAATGCCCAGCGACATCCCGCTCCGCCAGAGCCACAGGGTCATGTAGACCGTGCAGATGACCGTACCCCAGAAGGCGAAGGGGTACGACATCACCTCGTCGGAGTCATCCACGTCCTTCCCGCGCCCGCATGCCTTGGCGGCCACGTTGCGCAGGTGGCCGCGGCTGAGCCACAGGCCGATGGCGACCAGGGCCAGGAGCGCCCCCAGGCTCTGATGGCACACCAGCGGCCCCCCGCCGTTCTCGCTGTAGCCGTCGAGGTGTCGGACAAAGCCCTTCGCCGTCACGAAGCCGTTGAAGCCGACCATCTTGAAGACCGCGCGCTGAATCTGCGTGAGGAGGCTGAACACCCACAGGCTCAGGGCCATGTCGAGGCGCAGCATGTAGGCGAAGCCGGCCATGGGGAAGCTGATGTTGAACTGGAGCTTGGCGGCGCCGCGAAAGATGTCGAGCTTCGTCCCCTGCTCCAGCTTCGGGATTTCGGGGAAGTAGAAGTTCAGGCCGTTGATCGTCACGACGAAGGCTGGAATGAGGATTCCCGCCCAGAGCCAGGGGCTGCGCAGCACGGGGTTGGTGAAGCCCGGCTTCTCCTCGCCCCGCACCATCTCGAGGGGCAGGTGCACCATCGGATAGACCAGGCGCTCGCGCTCGACCCACTGGCGCCGCACGATGACCATGATGGCGATCATGGCGAAGTAGAGCGCGAAGAGGAAGCTGAGCCACATGGCCAGCGGCATCACCCAGGCGCCCCAGGGGATCGCCTCGGCCGTCGGCTTCCCCTCGAACAGCCAGCGGATGGCCAGCTTGTCCGCCGGCCGCACCCAGCTCGGCAGGTGCGGCACGATCAGCGTGTCCCAGCCGTTCTCGGGCGAGGCGAAGTACTCGGCCGCGATGTCGGGGATGAACGACGCGGTCATGCCCATCGAGGGGATCGTGGTCGCCACGATCATCATCACGTAGACGACCAACAGCTCCCCCGCGTTCAGCGCCAGCCCGAGCCACCGCAGCACGCCGTTGACCAGGAACACCAGGATGAAGAACAGGAAGATGGCGGCGGGCGTGCTGAAGTCAATATCCATGTACGAGGCATGGATCTTGTGGAGATTGTAGGGCGAAGCCACGCCGATGAAGAGGCTCATGAGCGAGCCTACGGCGATGGCGCGGAGCGAGAATGCCTCGCGCACCCGCGAGAGGCCCGACGCCCCTTCCTCCCCGAAGGGGTCGCGGGGGCGCCGCGCCGCGGCGGAAGAGTCGGGGGTCTGCTCGGCCATGGCACTCCCGGAAGGCTGGGGCGCCGGGACGGGGGGCTGCCGCCCCCCACGCGTCGCATCCTACCCCTCGCGGCGGGACGTGTCAAGGCGGGTTCCCCGCCCGTCGCCAGGACTGAGGGGCCATGCTCGCGGGGGCCCAGTGTGGCCCCCATTCCTGGCGCTCTGGGGTCGCGGCAGGCGCCCGACCCTCCCCCTGCCCCCTCCCTGAGAGGGAGGGGGGTTCGGACCCCTCTCCCTTGTAGGGAGAGGGTAGGGAGAGGGTCGGGCGCAAGAGCCACCTGCAGGCTCACCAGAACCGGGGCCAGACTCCGCGGGGGCGGCGGGGTTGACTCTGGCCGGGCCGGGCTGCTATGATTCTGCGGCAGCGAGGGAGGGCGGAGTGGCCAGGTGCCCACGGAAGGCGACGAGAAGCAGGGGCTGGCAGGCATCGCCGCCGGCATGGCGCGCGGGGCCACGGCGCGCGCCCTCATCGTCGGCTCCCTCCTGTGCGCCGTCATCGGCATCAGCACCCCCTATGCCACGAACGTGATGCACTCGAGCTACATGGACCTGGATTTCAGCACGCCGGCCGCCATCTTCCTGTTCTTCGTGCTGGTCTTCTTCGTCAACGGCGCGCTGCGGGCGGTTTCGGAACGCCTCGCGCTCACCTCGGGCGAGCTGGTGGTCGTCTATGTGATGATGATGGTCGGCACCGTGATCCCGACGATGGGCCTGACGGCCTACTGGCTCTCGACCATCGCCGCGCCCTTCTACTACGCGGCGCCCGAGAACCAGTGGAACGAGATCGTCCTGCCCTACATCCCCAAATGGCTCTACCCGACGAAACCAGGGCTGCGTAAGCTCATCCACCGCGCCTACCGCCATGGTGATGGCGAGCGCGGCCGGCACCCGAATCAGAGCACGCTGCTTCCTCAGCGCGAAGAGGCAGGCACAGGCGAGGAGCCCGTAGGCGAGCGCATGCTCGACCCTGTAGTGCAGGCCAGTCGGCCGCATCGCGCCCTGCGGCAGGTGCGATACCGCCAGGATGAGAACGGCCAGAGCGACAGGGAGCAGTTTCCTCATCCAACGGCACCCCGCCCCTCTTTGCGAAGCGCCTGGGGCGCGTCGGGACAACTCGCGCGCGAGGCGGTGGCTCGACTGTCGGCATGCACAAACCACGATGCCCTTGCCCAGGATGCCCCGCCGGTGACCACACGAGACCCCCTACCTATGCCACGAACCCGATTGGCCCCAAGCCCCTCAGATCTCGATCTGTCTCGGTTCATTCCTGCATCGCTACGGCATCTGTCGTCCTGGAGCCCGAAGCAAGCACCCCCGCGCTACTGGTGGCATCATGTTGGTCGGAGTAGAACGACCGCAGCTATCCCTTACCCGCCTTGCCCCTTGTCGCACGCGAGCATGCCTCAGGCTGCGGTCCAGAATCTCAAGGTAAGCCAGGATGGGAACGATCGCCAACAGATCCACCGAGAGGGCCGCAGCCGTCGTCTCCGGGATGCTCCTGATGGTGAAGAATGCCAGGACGGCGCCTGCCTCCACCAGAAGGACTTGATGCTTCTCCTGGAGCCATTCCAGGCTGCGGAGATTGCGGAAGAACAGCCGCCAGCCGATCACCCAGGACGCAACAAAGAAGGCAGTGCCCAGTATCCCTGCCTGCATCAGCGCGAGCAGCCACGTGTTGCTTATGCAGATCCACCCCATGTGGAACCTGTCCGCCAGAGGCCCAAGGCCCAGAAGCGGAGATTGGAGGAAGACCTGCCACCCTGCCTTCCACACCTCGGTTCGCCCCGCCATCGTCATCAGATCCTCGCTGGACCGGCGCTTGTACACGAGCGCCCCGACCCCCTCCTGAAAGGTGACATCAGCCAGCATGACCAAGGCTAGCGCGCACGCGGCCAGGAACAGCCCCGCTCTGCCTCTCCTCACGAGCATGACGAAGACCACTCCAGCCACCAGGCCGAGGAGAGGCATCCTTGCGCGCGTCATGAGTGCCACCGCGACGAACCCGCAGAACGCCGCGCCGAACAGGAGCCTGTTCGCGCCTCTCATGTACCGCAGCCGGGCAAAGGCCAAGACGGCTGCCACAGCCGCGAACCGCCCGACGCCTGTAGACCGCGACATGCCGACTCCTGCCACCACGGGCATCTCATTGATGATCTCTCTATCGCTGAACAGCCAACCGCCCTGGTCGAACAGGATGTCCCAACTGATCACCGTAAGTCCCACTGCGTACGCTGCCACCACGAGCCACATCAGGATGAGGAGTCGGGCGCTGCGATCCAGCGGGTCGGCCCCCGCCACCGCGGTCTCCATCACAATGAAAGCCGACACATACAGTCCGCCCCAGTAGAGCGCCCTGAACGGCGCCACGGAGAGTAGCGAACTCGCCAGGGCGATCACGCCGTAGAGTGCCATCAACCGCAAGGGACCCTGCCAGGCAAAGGCAAAGCGCTTGCCTCTTGTCACACCTGAGCAGGCAAGGGCAACGGCCAGAAAGGGAAGCACGGCGCGCAGCGCGTGAAACCAGTCAAGGAGCCCACTGGGGCTGCTCAGATTCGTGTAGTCTGATCCGAGGTTCAGCCATAGCGCACCCCAGAGAACCATGTTCAGGGGTAGAACGCCCATTCGGACACGGCTCTCGTGGTAGCGCGGAGGCTGCCCCATCGCCCTCATGCCCTCGGGTTCATCGGCGGATATGAGCGTGCATCGCGGAGCAATCATTCACTGGCAACGGCGTCGCCCTGTCGCGTGTTCCGCTCAATGGCTGCTGTGCCTCGCCATCGCCTTCGCGTAGATGCCCATCAACAGCTCATGGCTCCGCTCCGCGGAATACAGTTCCTCGAAACGCAAGCGGGCCACACGTCCCATCTCCATGGTCTCACTAGGGTGGCCAACCAGCCACTTGACCTTCTCGGCCAACTCGCCCGGGTTGCCAGGCTCAAAGAGCAGGCCGGTTCGCCCATCCTCGACGATCTCCGCCATGGCCCCGCGCCGGCTTGCCACGACTGCTTTCCCGCAGGCAAACGCCTCCAGGATCGTCATGGGGAAGTTCTCATAGTAATGAGACGGCATGACCATGAACATGGCGCCCCGGAGCCACCGAATGCACTCATCTCGGCTGCGATGGCCCACGAAGTCCAGGGAGGAACCCTGCCGATTGGCGGCCGCTTCCACCTCTGAACGAAGTGGGCCATCGCCCAGCACCTTCAAGGGCACCTGGCTGAGTTCCTGCCAGGCACTCAGCAATGTCCTTACACCCTTACCTGCTTCCAGCCGCCCCGTGAATATGACATACCCGCCGTGTTCGTCGCACGGGTCGGGCGAGTCGAAGCTGAAGTTCGGCCTGACGCAAACGCGAGTCTCAGGCAGGCCGGCTTCGATGAGTTTGCGCCGAGCGAACTCCGTCGCCGCAATGTACACGTCAACCAACTTGCGCCAGGTGCCGCGCCCGTGGTGGAGCCACTGCATTAGAACAACGGGCAATGTCCGTAGGCGGCTGCCCTGGTAGCAGCCGTGCTTGAGCGCCCGCATCCGACCATGGACGAGGCATTCCTCGCAGATCTCGTCCCCCCGCAGGAGGCCGCCGGCAGCGCAGAACGGCCTGAAGTTCTGGATGGTCTGCACCACCGGCACGCCCATGTCCCGGCAGGCACGGTAGATGGAGGGGCTGAACAGTGGGAAGGTGTTGCACACGTGGACGATCTCAGGCTTGAGTTGGCCGATCGCGGCCTTCAGCCGCAGGTACGACGACCGCGAGTTGATGACTCGGAGAGGCAGAAGCGCCTTCTGCCAGAGGGAGAACCCCGCGATCTCGTCGCTGCTGCGGGTGACCAGCGAGACTTCATGGCCATTGACCTGGAGGAGCTTCACATCCTCACGGAAGACGTTGTCCTCGCCGCTCGGAGCAATGGAGCGGTAGTAGTTGTGTACCATCAGGACGCGGTAGGGCATGCGACAGACCCTTGATTCGCCCGCGCGAATGCGACCATATCGTCAATGATTTCATCCAGCGATCGAGTCGGAGCGAAGCCAATCAACGCCTTTGCGCGGTCGATGCATGGCACTCGACGACGCATGTCCTCGAAGCCAGGGCGATACGCCTCATCGTATGGGATCCGCTGGATGGGCATCGTTCCGTGTATCTTCGCCCGTATCTTCTCCGCAAGTTGGTTGATGGTGATCTCTTCACAAGACCCAACGTTCACTACCTTGCCACGAGCCAACGGGCACTGCATAAGACTGTACAGCGCCGGCACCACGTCGAGGACGTGGCAGAAACACCTCGACTGCTCGCCGTCCCCGAAGACGGTGATCGGGCCACCCTTCAGAGCCTGAGCGATGAACCGCGGGATGACCATGCCGTAATGCCCGATCTGCCTCGGCCCCACGGTGTTGAACAGGCGCACAACGACGACAGGCAGACCCTTGGACTCATAGTAGGCCAGTGCGAGGAATTCGTCTACGGCTTTGGAGAACGCGTAACTCCACCGGCACTTGCTCGTCGGCCCGAAGACCGTGTCATCATCCTCACAGAAGGGGACCTTCGAGCCCTTCCCATACGTCTCTGAGGTGGATGTCAGCAGGACCGGTTTGCCCCGACGTGCAGCCAGCCGAAGCACCTTGCCAGTGCCTTCGATATTGGTCTCGATCGTGTTGACAGGATCCTCCACAATCAGATGGACACCGACCGCCGCTGCAAGGTGGTATACCACGTCCGCATCGTCGATCGCCTGCTCCAGGACAGCGTCCTCTGACAGGTCGGCCAGGACATAGGAGAACCCCTTCTGGCCGACCAAGTGGCGGATGTTGTCGAATCGCCCGGTCGTCAGATTGTCGAGAACGACAACCCTCTCCTCTTTCCTCAGCAGCAGCTCTGCGAGATGCGAGCCGATGAAGCCCGCTCCCCCGGTAATGAGATTTACGCACATCGGGACTTGTCCTCCGTGTTCTGGACAACGCGGGGCGCGGCATCACAACGGGCGAGTGGTGCGCCATTCTCCCGATCAGGTTCCTGCCGCAGTTCCTCCATTCGCCCGTGCGAAGGCTACCGTCAGCGGATCCGCGTTGGTTGGGGCGCCAGCGGCTGAACCACGCTATGGCCGAAGGCAAGACGCCTCAACGGGGCTCGCGCGCTTCACCCCTTCGAGGAAGAGACCGAGCTTCACCCAGATGTCCCCATCTGGGTTCACGTCCAGGTTCATGCCGCTCCAGCCCCGGATGGCGCTGGTGGTCGCAGTATGGGCCGTCAGCTGACTGAACCCCGCCGTCGAGAGGACCGCGGAGAGCGTGTACTCGTCGTAGACCCAGCGGGAGCATTCGCTCCGCTTCTCCGGGCTGCCACGGATGAGTCGCTCGAGCCACTGGACCCACGAGCGCTGTCGTTGGGTGCCGACAGACACCCGACGCACGAACAGTTCGAAGACATCCTCGATGGCACGCTCGTGGTCGCGGAGGGCGGCCGGGCCGTTGAGCCGCACCGCGGCCGCGGTGCTGACGATTCTCTGTATCTGGAGCAGGAGGTCGGGAATGACGAGACGGATGAGGCCGCCCGGTTTCAGCACGCGCCAGCACTCGCTGAGAAGCTCGGGGAGCGCTGGCCGGTCAATGAGGACGATGAAGTTGCACGAGTACACGGCATCGAAGCTCTCGTCGTCGTAGGGAACCCCGCGCCGAAGATCCCACGCAACGATATCGCGGTCCACGCCCAAGAGCGCCTGGTACCGCTCGCCCGAAAGGATGCGCAGGCGCCGCAGCAGGCGCGCGAGACGCGGATAGTGCGCGAAGTACGCATAGGGGCCGAAGTCCACATTGTTCCAGGAGGCATTCGTCCGCGCGCCGCAGCCCAGGTTCAGAAACGCACGACCGTCCTGCAACGTCTTCACTGCGAAACGTCGTTTCGGTGGTTTCACCCGCGCACATCTCCTCTTCGAAGCCGGGGCTCCCAGTTCGCGCGATGGGCGCCTGCCCTGACCACAGGACGTCGCTCTCAAGCCCAGGCAACCATCGCGGCGTCAGAGAACATGCTCGGCCATGCATGCGCCAACACGTGGTGCGCCATTCTCCCGACCAGGTTCCTCCCGCAGTGGTACGGCAGCCATCGCACGCGCGAGAATCCGCAGAGCTGTGTCAATGTGAGAGTCAAAGAACGAAAGGAGAAGTAGTGCAAATGGCCATCGTCCAGTAGAGATACGGGCGTGCCGTCGTGTCTCGAAGTGCCTTCGTTGCCCGCGGCGGTGGATGGGAACCGGCCGAACAGCAGCTTCAGCCGGCGAGTGTACTTCGCGATATTGGGAGTGTCCACATAGGCGAACCCTCCCGGCCTCAGCAGGAGGCGGATGCGTCTCATCGCACTGATGGGGTCGAGCAGGTGTTCGATGACGGCGGTCATCAGCACGGCATCGTACTTGCCCATCTCCCCTTCTGGGAGCGCCTCCGCATCCAGCTCGGCTACCCGCACACGGGGATCGGCAAATGACCTGCGCAAGGCGGCTAACCGCGGCTCCGAGAACTCCGTGAGGGTGTAGAGGTCGAACGGCAATCCGCTGGCGATCAGACTCCGCGCCAGCGTCCCATCACCCGCCCCCAATTCCAGGATGTGGCCCCCACGGAAGTACCTTGGCAGGTAATGAACGATTGCCTCGATCCCGGATGTCGGGAATCGCCGGCAGGCACAGGTCCTCTCTGGCCTCGCGCTGGCCTCATCGGCATGCAGGTTGTCGTAGAATCGTCTCAGGCCATCGTTCGGCATTGAGGCGCCTCTGGCCGCTGTCGCGCAACACCTCCCGGTTGTCCGCACCGCACGGTCACAGGGCTCTGCCTACTGCTGATAGGCCCTGTCCGCAAACGATACGAAGGGGGCCATCCCTCTCAATGAGCCGATCGTGTCCGCCAGTCCCTCCCCCGTCGCCAGGTCCACCACTTCACCGGATGGCGCCAGCCTGGGATGGACCATGACCTCAGCGGACCTGGTCCTCTCCGTAAGCCCCCTTCTCCTGATCAGGTCCTCGTAATCGGCGACGCGTCCGAAGTATGCGGTGCGGGCAAGCCCCGAACGCCTGAACCGCAGGTTGACGATACTGCGATACGCCCCCTTCAGACAGCCCTGCCTCCCGCAGTTGCGGGCGATCCGCAGATACGGGATGCGCTCCTCTCGGCATATCCGCATCACCACCCGCGCTATGCCCCATTCCTCGTGGATGTTCTTGTGTGAGTCCGCGTGGGTCAACGGCAGGCCCAGCCGCCGGCACTCCCGAACCTGCGCTCGCAGCTCCTCTGCCAGCGCCTCCGCTTCGCAGCGCGTCAGGCGGAGGACCCTGCGCCCCCTGGTCAGGGCAAAGGAGCCATCCCGCCCGCAGAAGAGGCGGCACTCCCTGATCCCGTCCGTGAGGGGAGTGCCTTCTGTCATGACGAAGTGCACACCGATATGGTCAAGCAATCGGTTCTCCTGCGCCAGCTCGCACGCCTCCTGGAACCCCGGCATGTTGGCCATGATGGTCGCACTCGAGCAGCACCCGCTTCGGAAGCTCTCCATGACTGCGGCGTTGACCGAGCTGTCCAGCCCGAGATCGTCCGCATTGATGATCAGTGACACTGCACACCCTGCCGTCACGCACGGAAGGACGGGCAGACGAGGCGTTGTGCCCGCCATTCAGCCTTCAGTACCTGTACCGAGTTGACCTCCCCACCACTTCCTTGAGCGCCTGTGGGTCCAAAGCTCTGTGAGGCAACCATCGCGCTCGCCGCCTGGCTACGAGAGTCCATGTATCTCCCGAGCCACGAACCAACCAGGTCGCCACCCGGTACAACGGGCGGAGGCCGCGCGGCAAGACACTTGGCACAAGCAAGTTCCGCGACCGCAGCTCACAGACCTGAAGGTCCATGAACGTGCAGAGCTGCGTGAGATCCCTCTTCACGTATTCCCGCACGTGGCCCCGCCACGGCCCGGGAGACCAGTAGAAGAGGTCGTAGCGCGGCATGTTCGTGCGCCCCAGCAGCACCCAGACCCTCTTGCAGAGCGCCGCGGCATTCGGCACGGTCGCGTAGAGAAGCCCTTCAGGCTTCAGCAACTCGCAGCAATCGTTCAGCAGCTCGCGTGGCGAATCGTGCAGGTGCTCCAGAACATCGTGCATCATGACCATGTCGAATGTGCCGCTCTCGAAAGGGAGTGCCCGGTTCTCAGTGGCTCCTCTGAGGTCAACGCCCGCTGCTTCGGCGAATGCAAGGATCTTGTCTCGGTTGCCATCCAGCCGATGCCAGTGGTCCTTGAAGTCGTCAATGCCTGAGCAGCGGTAGCCCATCTGACTGAGTACAGCGGTCTTGTCGCACGCCCCGCAGCCGAAGTCAAGGATCCGGCTGTTCCGTGGCAAATGCTTGCACACGGTCGAGATAACTGCCCTATAGGCCGTCTCGTGGCCAGCAAACCACCCTTCGAACGGGAAATGCGCCTTCGTCCACTCGAAAGCCCCCCTGAAGTCGGGCGCGTCCGAGGGCACCTACCTGGCTCCCTTCGCAAGAACGCTCTGGTAAATCCTGGAAACGGCTTCGGCCTTCCGTTCGAAGGTGAACTCCCTGGCACGCTGCAGAGCGCCGGCAGCCAATCGCTGCCTGTGCCTCTCGTCTTGCCACAATGCGATCATCTCGTCAGCGAATCGCCGTGGCAACTGTGATGGTGCGCCGACGGGGATCTTTGCGCCACATTGGTCGGTGACGACGTCCGAGAAGCCGCAGTGGTCGAGGCACACTACCGGCAAACCCTGCGACAGGGCCTCCATGATGACTGTGGAGGTCAGGTCCTTGATGCTCGTCATCGCGAACACGTGTGCGCCACGAAGCGACTCCACCGCTTCCTTCCGCGGCACCCAACCATGCCACCGGCAGCGGTCGTTGATCCTCAGCTTCCGGGCGAGCTTCTGCCAGGAGGCGCAGCATGGCCCGTCGCCGATGATGTGCAGTTCCCAAGACATCTCCTCTGGGAACCGAGCGGCCGCGTGCAGAAGTAGCTGGAGAGCCTTCTCTGGGCTATGCGGCGCGCTCCAGGCGATGCTCAGTGGCTCACCGTCTCGCCGGACGGAATGCGCCCCGGCAATCGGCTCTGGCGGCCCCGTCTCACAGATAACGTGGCTGTCCTCGCCATAGACCTTGTGAATCTCTCGCCGGATGCCTTCGGTTGCCGCGATGATGCCTCCCCTCCCTTTGCGGAAAGCCTTCTTCGGCCGAACGAGGAGCCTCTTGTGCAGCGAGTTGATCAGGTTCCGTGCCGTATAGTAGAGACAGCCCCTCGCCCCAAGCATGGGAAGGAGCCGCCAGGGGGTGTTCTCCAGCCCCCCGATCGGCCCCCAGACGAATGGGATGTCCAGACTCCAAAGGTCACCAGGAACGCGGAACCCCACGAACGTCAGTTGGTGCACCAGGTCGAAGTGCACCTGGTTGTGAAGTTCAATGCCCAGGCGGTAGGCTGCCCTTTGCCACCGCCTGTACGTCCAGAGATAGGCCGGGGGCCACACCCTTTCAAGCGTCAACCAGCGTGTCCTCGGCACGTAGGCGACGTCGCGGTAGACCTGGAGGGTTTCGCGCGCGGTGCGGCTCCAGGGGAAGAGCTTGGCCCGCTCGAGGCCCTTGGCCCGCAGGCTCGCGCGGAGACCCTCGTCGTCGAGCAGCCGGCGCACGGCCTCGGCTATGGCCTCGGTGTCCAGGGGGTCCACCAGGAGAGCGGCGTCGCCGGCCACCTCGGGCAGGCTGGAGCTGTTCGACGTGACGACGGGGGCGCCGCAGGCCATGGCTTCGAGGACTGGGATGCCGAAGCCCTCGTGGAGCGAGGGGAGGATGAAGGCCCCGGCGGCGGAGTAGAGGGCGGGCAAATCGTCGTCGGGCACGTAGCCGACGGACCGCACGCTGTCCCTCAAGCCCAGTTCCTCGATGGCGCGGAGACTGTCCTCCCACCCGTGGCCGGGCCGCCCGGCGAGCACGAGCAAGAGGTCCCTGTCCCGCGCCGACACGGCGTGGAACGCCTCGATCACGCGCCGGGTGTTCTTCCGCGTGCCGAGGATGCCGACGGAGAGGAGGTAGGGCTTGTCAACGCCCAGCTTGCGGAGGACAGGACCCGTCGCGTCGGGGGAGCGGGGACAGAACTGGTCGGAGACGCCCAGCGGGACGACCGTGATCCTGCCGGCGTCCACCCTCAGGAGCTGGCACAGGTCGCGGCGGGTGCTCTCGGAGTCCGCGATGATGCGGGCGGCCCGGTCCACGACCTCCTGGTAGCGTCGGGACTTCATCTGCCGGAACTCCCGGTCCGCATACTCGTCGCTGATCAGCGAGAAGAGGTCATGCACCGTGGCAACCGCCTTCGTCGCCCGCGAGCGGGGCAGCCGGACGTCGGGGCCGTGGAAGAGATCGAGCGACCTCATGAAGAGGAAGTTGAACGGCTCCTGGATGACTTTGCCGTGGAAGTTCGGCTTGGGGATGCGCAGGAGGCCCCGCCAGTGGCGCAGCCGGGAGAGCCTGTGGCAGACGAAGTACTGGTTCTCGCTGTCCAGCTCGGACAGGCCGTGGAGGAGGGAGGCCACGTAGTTCCCGATGCCGGTCCTGGGGCGCTCGGCGACGGCCGAGGCGTCAATGGCGATTCTCATGGGGTGCCGCCCGCCCCTTCCGCGCCGCCCGCGAGGGCCAGGCGCTCGAAGCGGCCGAGGAAGCTCTCGATGGTGAACTGCTCGCGGACGCGCCGGGCGCCGTTGAGGCCCATCGTGCGAAGCCGGCCCTCGTCGCAGTAGAGGCTCGCGATGGCCTCCGCGATCGCCGCGGGGTCGAAGGGGTCCACGTGCAGCCCGGTCTCGCCGTGGACCACGCTCTCGAGCGGTCCGCCGTGGTTCGAGGCGATGACGGGCGTGCCGCGGGCCATCGCCTCAAGGGGCACGAGGCCGAAAGGCTCGTCCACGGGCACGTACACGGCGAGCCGGGCCTCCCGGTAGACGCGCGCGAGCGCCTCATCCGACGCGAAGCGCAGGAACTCGACGCGGCTGGTGAGATGGAGGCCCGCGGCAAGGCGCTCGAGCGCGGCGCGCTCCGAGCCGTCGCCCACGATCTTCAGGCGCATGTCGCCGCGCTTCTGCTCGTTCACGAGAATGCCCAGGGCCTCGATGGCGTTGTGCACGTTCTTCTTCCGCGTGA
Organism: Planctomycetota bacterium; assembly: GCA_041320515.1. Taxonomy (GTDB): domain Bacteria; phylum Planctomycetota; class PUPC01; order DSUN01; family DSUN01; genus DSUN01. The sequence continues at coordinate 974,207 of JBGLNR010000001.1, forward strand.
GGGCGGACACGGTGCAGAAGTACGGCTGCCTGTCCACGGGCGTGGGCGCCTGTGCCACGCAGTCCTCGGCGGGGAGCGGAATGCCCAGGTAGCAGACGGCCGCGGGGCGCCCGAAGACGTCCAGGAAGTTCGCCTGCGAGAAGCGGCTGTTGACGAGCGCGAGGTCGCAGGCCGCGGCGGCCGCCTTGTCCCACGCTATGTCGCGCGCGCGCTTTCGCCGCCGCCGGGCCGAGCGGGTGGCGCTCCGGCGCTCGCGCGCCACGTCGTCGCGCAGGTGGGCGTTGTAGCGCGCGTCGGCCGGCCGGGCGGCGAAGGCCGCCAGATTCCTGTCCGTCGTCTGCCAGTAGAGCCGCCGGTTCGGCTCCTGGCAGTACCACACCACGCGCGGGAAGCGGCGGCTGCCGCGCCGGGCGCGGGCGACCCAGAGGTTCGACGGCCAGTTGTGGCAATTCACCACGTCGTAGCCAGCCAGCCGCTTGCGCAGCGCGCGGCCGAGCCAGAACAGCTCGAGCCGCGTGGAGTTCAGGGAGGCGAATGGCACGTGGAGCAGCTCGACCTGGAGGCCCCGGACCTGCTCCTGCGGCCAGAGCGTCGGGTCGTAGCCGCAGGTGAAGATGGTGGCCTCGTGCCCCCTCCTGCTCAGGCCCGAGGCCAGCCAGACCACGATGTTCTCGGCCCCGCCCCGCACAGCCAGGGTCGGATGCACCAGGGCGATTCTCATGCGCCCTCCTACAGTGCGGGACCGCAGCGCCTCCTCGGCGGCGCCGAGTTGGTGCTGCCTGAGAACACGACAGATTGTATGCGCTGGGCCAGGATTGTCAAGAGCGCGCCCATCTACATCAAGCAGGAACTCGATTCGGGCCGTGTTGCGCGGGCACGAATGGGGCGCTCGGCCTTTCGGTTGATAGCGGCGACGCGGCTACCTTTGTTGGGACGCGGAGCGGAGCCAGTGCTCGAAGTCCGCGCCCTTGTGGGTCCTGCGGTATCGCCATCGAGCCAGTCGCGGCATGTGCACGCCGAGAGTGTGCCTGAGCCGGCGCGCGGCCAGCACCTGGTGGAGGACGGTCTTCTCGCGAGCGAAGTCCCTCCGCCCGCCCTCTCCCACGAACTGCGCCCAGCCGATGCTCCAGCACAGGCCGCAATGGCCGAAGCGGTCCGAGAGCAGGATGTCCTCCATGAAGCACTGGGTCGGGCCGGGCCACTCGGCGCGATCCACGTCGTGCAGCGCCACGAGCGCCCCGGGGGCCAGGTGGGGCAGGTAGGCCTCCACGTCGGCGCGCACGGCGGCATAGTCGTGGTTGCCGTCCACCCACAGCAGGCGCAGCGGGCGGTCCCACGTGCGGGCCAGCTCGGCGGACCACGTGTGGTGGAGCTGGACGTGGCTCTCGACCCCGTGGCGCCGGAGATTGGCCAGGAACACCTCGTGGCTCGAGCCGACTGGGTCCGTGGGCGCCACGGGGACGAATGGGTCGCAGGCCACCACCTTGTCCTGCCCGGCCCAGAGCGCGCCCTTGGCCAGGACGACGGTGGACCTGCCTCGGTAGCTGCCGATTTCCAGGACTTCGCCGTCGGCCGTGGGCAGGGCGGCCGCCAGGAAGAGGAATCGCAGTTCCTCCAGCACCATCCAGCCCTCGACGGACATGCCGGCGGCGCAGGCATCTTGGGCGGCGCGCTCAATGTCGCTCATTCCGTGCCTTCCTGCCTTAGGCCCTTCTCGCAGCACCACTGGCCGTGCCTGGGGCGGCGGTAGTAGTCGCGGTTTGGCTGGGCCAGCGGCGCGGGGTCGTGGTAGAGGTGGAAGACGCGGCTGGCGTCCGCCACCGTCTGCCCGCGCACGCCGGAGAGCTGCAGGCGCAGGCCCAGGTCAATGTCCTCGTCCCCCCAGCCCTCGAATGCCTCGTCGAAGCCGTTCACCCGCTCGAACGCGGCGCGGGGCACTGACGCCTGCCCTGTGATGAGGAGGAACCGCCGGCACCTGCGCTCGACGAGCCGCTGGCGCCAGAGCCTGCGGGCCTTGTGGCGGAAGCGCTCGGCCTCGCGGCGCAGCCACTTCGCTCGCGGGTCCTCCCATCCAGGCCACACCTCCTCGAGCCTGCCGGAGCGGATGGCCTCCTCGGTCACCCTTTCGCTTTCCTCGGCTGTCAAGCGCACACCGTTGTGGCTGCTCGCCCAGTACCGCCCCTCGGAGGCGGCCATGTGGCGTTCAAGGACGTCAGGGAAGAGCACCATGTCGCCATCAGTGAAGAAGAGCAGGTCGCCCGACGAGTGGCGCACGGCGTTGTTGCGGTTGGCCGCGATGCGGAAGCCTCTGTGCTCCTGCCAGGCATGGACGATCTTCAGCGGCGATTGCTGGACGAGTTCGCCAATAGCGCGCACGTGCTCGGCGTCGGAGCCGTCGTCCGCGATCACCACCTCGTCGGGCGGCCGCGTCTGCTTCTCCAGCGACGCGATGCACAGGCGCAGGAAGCCCGAGCGATTGTACGTGGTCACAATGGCCGAGACGCGCCCTGCCCACCGCCTGGGGGCCAACCATGGAAGCGCCTCGCGCAGGAAGCCGAACAAGCTGCCCGTCGATCCCATTCCCCTGCGCGCCTCAACACTGAACCCTGGCCGCACGGAAAGCCACAGCACAGCACGCCCGCCGATGGCGTGCCGACCGCATCCTGGACACCTTGCGAGTCTATGGAATGCCGCCGAGTTGTCAAGTTCAGCGGGACACTGCCGCGATGCAGGCCATGCCTGCTGCCGCGCCGAGGTCTCTCACCTCGCATCGCTCTCGTGTCGGGCGCTCCGAGGCCTGGTGAGGAATCCGCCCCAGGCCCCTTGCCACCCCCGGGCCCCCGGTGCGGAGCGGGCGTAGAGATGGAGGAAGACGCCATCGGCGCCCGCCACGGGATGGGGAAGGTACTGGGCCTTGAACGTGGGGTGCTGTGCGAGTTCGGCGAAGTAATTCCATGGCCCAGCCTGCTGGCCCGCCATGAACTCCCGGTCCGCCACGTGGGCCGGAGTGCACCATAGGTTGATGAGGTCTGGCGCCCGCGCGAGGACGTAGTCGAAGTCGGTTCGGTTGTGGCCGACCGTGCGGGTCCGGTTGGGCCGCGCGCGGGCGATGTGGCGGTCCGTCTTACCGAGCATGTCTATGACGTATCGGTCGCCGCAGTAGCCTGCGTATCCGAGGCCGAAGAGCGCCACGACGGCATCGGCGGGCGTGCTGGCGTTCACGGCCAAGCCGATGCCGAGGTGCTGTAGGTTGAACCGGAGGAACTCCTTGCTCTTCTCCACGCCGGCTCGGCTTGCGAAGTACGGCACCACGGCTGTGCCTGCCGCCAGCATTGCGGCGAGGAGCGCGCATGCGGCCCTGCGCAGCCGCGGCTTGCCCACGGCAGCCGCACGCTCCCAGAGAGCCACAAGGCCCCGGCCGGAGAGCGCGGCAAGGACCACTGACACAGGGACCAGGAACCTGTGCTGCGGAAAGTGGTCGCCGCCGACCCACGCCACCCCCCCCGCGTGAAGGACCACGCTCGCCGCCATGAGAGCGCCCTTCCACCGCGGCAGGACGAGGAGGGCGCCGCCCGCCAGCAGGAGCAGCGGAGAGACCACCGCGGCCCACTCAGCCACGTGCTCCAGCCCGACGCTCAGGGGGACCGTGCCCACCTTCACCCAGTAGGTGTTCGGGAGAAGCTCGCCGTAGTACGCCATGCGGAGGACCGCGTAGGCGGAGAAGGGCGCGATGGCCATCAGGGCGAGCGTCAGGCGCTTCCCCAGCGTTCTGCCCGGCCACAGCACGAGGGCGGCGACAAGGAGCGCCCAGTGGCCCATGGCCGTGCCGTGGACGAGTGGGAGCAGGCCGATCGCCGCGCTGCCAGCGTAGCCCAGCCGCTCGATTCGTCCCAGGCCGAACAACAGGAGGCCGGCGTGCATGTAGGCCTCGAAGCCCGCGTGCGCGTGATAGCTGTGGTTGGGAAGGGTCACGTAGGCCCACGCGGCGAGCAGCCCGGCGAGCCGAGCCGTCGGCTCGCGGCCCCAGAAGCCGAGCAGCCCGAAGAGGATGGCGAGGCTGATCCCGAGGTTGAGCAGGTGAAGGGAAAACGGAAGAATCTCGCGGCGAAGCGGCAGAAGGTGGACGCCCGCGGCGAACAGGGTGGTCAGCGGGTTCGTGAAGCCTTCCACCCGCTCGCCCGGGTTGTAGACAAGTCCGTCGCCGCGCGCCAGGTTCCGCCCGTACCGCATGCTGATCATCATGTCGTCGCTGACGAGGGCGTACACCTTCCCATCCACGCGCGCTGCGCCGAACCTCAGGACCGCGGCCACGTGGTACGCTATGAGCAGCAAGGCAAGCGTGCCGCTCAGCAGCGCCCAGCGCCTGTTGCAGAACGCGGCGAGAGTTCGGAGCGCCGCCGCCGGCAGCGGCTCTCCCCGCGCGCGCGCCCCAGTATCCACGGCTGCTCGGCAACTCATGCTATGATGTGCCCTCCCACCCAAGTGTTGGCCATGTTCCATACCTGCGCCGACCGCGGTCACGCGGGACCGCTCCTCCCGCGGCCATGTTCTGCGGCGGCCCGGAACTGCTGCACGGCAGTGCGCCCCGTCAGGCACTCGACTCCGCCGATGACCTTCCCCAGGCCGATGTTGCTCCGAGCCCTGTGGTATATGCAGTCGCTCCGTCTCCCGCGCAGGGCGTACCACCGGGCGGAGAGCCAGTGCCGGCAGAGCTGCCCGAGCCCCTTGAAGGCCGTGGCCACGGCCCGCCACGGTGTCGCCGAATCGATGTAGACGTGCGAGATCGCCTGCTGCCGGCACAGGGAGTAGAGGTACTCCGGAGTGCCGCGGCCAGGGTCCATGTAGTGCCCCACCACGGCGTGCGGAGCGTAGAACATGCGGAACCCGCGCGCAAGCGCCCGCTGCACGTACTCGGTCTCCCCGCCGCCCAGGAGCCTCTTGCCGGTCCTGTCTAGCCCGGGGACAAAGGCGCCAATGGCGTCCGCCACCGTGCGGCGCCAGGACAGGTTCGCTCCTAGGGCATCCCCGCGCCGGAACAGCTCGATCACCTGCCCCCCGTGGTCGCACTGCGAAAGCATGCGTTCATGCCGGGCCGTGAGCCAACCGGGCCTGCCCGCCTCCCACGACAGTGCCACCTTGCCGGCGACCATGTCCGCAGGGTTGCTCTCGTAGACCTCCAACAGGCCAGCCAGCCAGCCGGGCTCGACCCACACGTCGTCGTCGAGCATGGCAATGATCGAGCCTCGCGACGCCGCGACGCCTGCGTTGCGCGCGACGTTCACATTCGGCGTGGGCTCTTCGACAAGCCGGACGGGAAACGGCAACACCCCGGCCGCTTCGCGCGCGGCGGCCACCGTGTCATCGCTGCAAGCGTTGGCTACGACAACCACCTCGACCTCAGCGCCGCCAGGAACCACGACCTCGCGCAGGCTCTCAAGGGCCCGAGCCAGGCTGCTCGCCCGATTGTGGGTGGGGATGAGAATGGACACGCTCTGCGACACTGCATGCCCCAAACGAAGAGCCGGAGCATGGCCCACGAGGCACGATGATACTGCTGCGCAACCCGCCCGTCAAGCTCAGGGCAAGAGCTTGCGCCAGGCGGCCATCGAGCGGGCCAGGTGGTCGCGGGCGTCGCCCCCGAGGCCGTAGCACATCAACCCAATCGGCCCGGCGTAGCCAATGCCCCTCAGCTTCGCCAGCAGGCCCGCGACGTCGAACGCTCCGCTGCCGAGGGGCTGGATCAGCTTGTCCCAGCCCAGCTTCGGGTCCGCGTTCTCTGCCCCATTGATGGTCACCACGAACAGGTGCGGTGCCGCCAGCCTCAGCGTCGCGTCCAGGTCCCACTTCCCGTCGGCCTTCAGCCAGTGGCACAGGTTGAAGTGCACGCCGAGGTTCTTCCGGTCGGCCTTCTTCACCACGCGGACGGCGTCCTCGACGCGCTGCGTCCAATCGCCGAGGTGGTGGTAGATCGCCACGCGGAGGCCGGCCTCCTGCGCGAGGTCGGCAATCTCCCGAAGGATCTCGACTGCGTGGGGGTCATTGACCTCGGTGGATGGCGGGCAGCCCTGAAGGAGCAGGCCGAGGATCGTGTCGCGCCCCTTGAGCAGCTTGGCGACATCCTTCAGCTTCGGGTCGTAGGGCGCCTTGCCAGGAGCGACGTTGACCTGGACGTAGATTTCGACGAGCTTCAGCCCCGCCTCGTCGAGGGTCTTGAGCCGTTCGGGCACGGCGCCGAGCCACAGGTGGGCGGCGCCGTCGAAGCCCAGCTCCTTCAGCAGCTCCGCCTGCTCCTTCAGCCCCCGCTTCTTCGCGTCGTGCGTGTCGTGGCACAGGGCGAAGAAGGGGTTGGCGGCCTGCGCCGCGGCGAACACGGGCAACGCGCTCAGACCCACCAGCAGGGCTGCCATTCGCATGACGGCCTCTCCTGTGCTACAATACGGGTATGGAACCAAGCATCTCACACGGCTGGTCCGAGGAAACGCCCGAAGCCAAGGCCCGCTGGTTCCAGTCCCTCACGATCAGCGAGCGCCTCGACATCTTCTGCGAACTCGGCGAGTTGGTTCTCAGTGCAAACCCCAGGCTCCTGGACGCCAAAGATGCTCGACCGGTACCGGGACGTGTTCAGGTCCTTGAACTCCCATGAGGTCCGGTACCTGGTCATCGGTGGCGTCGCCGCGATTGTGCACGGCGTGCCGCGGATGACCTTCGACCTCGATATCCTCATCGAGGCGACCCCTGAGAACGCGCAGCGGCTGCTCGATGCCCTTCTGGAGGCGGGGCTGGGGACGGCATCCCTGCTCACGGCGGACGAACTGCTTGCGCTCGAGATCACCGTCTTCAAGGACCGCGTCCGGCTCGACGTCCAGACCAAGACGCCCGGCATCACCTTCGCCGAGGCCTGGCCGCGGCGCGAGACCATCGAGCACAGGGGAATGCAGGTCTCCATCGCATGCAGGGCTGACCTCATCGCCTCCAAGCTCGCTGCCGGCCGACCCGTGGACCTCCAGGACGTGCGCATGCTGAGCCCCGCCGACGAGGCGCCGCCGATAGCGGCACCCCCTGAGTAGCCTGCCTCACTTGCCGGCGATCTGCTGGCGGCTCGGGCGGCCTGGGGGCCACGGGCGCCGCGAGCGGCACCATGCCGGCGGGCGGCGCGGCCACGGCGAGGGCGGGCGGCGGGGCCGTGCGGTACTCGGCGGTCAACTCCACCGTGCGCCCGGCGAAGAGCTTCTCGGCGTCGAGCACCCAGGTGGCCTCGCTGCCGCTGATGCGGTCGGCGTTGGACTTTGCGACTGGGGCGGGGAACTGGATGGTGTAGGTGACTACGGCGGCGGCGAGGGCCTTCTTCGCCTCGTCCATCTCGGCGGCGAGGCGCTGGCGGGCCTCGTCCGAGGGCGCGCGCTCGATGTTCCTGCGGTAGCTGTTCGTCAGCGTCTCGCGGTAGGCCACGGCGCCGTCGGCCGTTGGCCCCACCGTGGCGGCGGAGGCGAGGAAGCCGGCCTGGTGGCGGAAGGCGGCGACGTCGGGGAAGGCGACCTCGGCCGTGCGCGTCACCCGGTCGCCGTCGGCCTGTGTGGCCGGCGGCTGGCACGTGCCGCCGCTGAAGAGGCCGGGGAAGGCGTCGGCGCGAGCCGACTTGGGCGCTCGCACGGTCAGGGTCTCGCGGCCGGAGTGGTCGGGCGCCAGGGTGCGGCGCACCTCGACCTCGACGCAGCCGGCGACGGCAAGGGCGATGGCGAAGCTGAACGCGGCACGGGCTCGAAGGGTGAGCATCCCGGAATCCTCCTTGATGGCTCGGGGCCTCACAGGGTTTCCTGGCGGATCATGTCCTCATAGGTTTCGCGTCGCCGAACGACGCGGTGACGGCTGCCGTCTACCAGGACCTCGCACGGGCGGGGCCTGGCGTTGTAGTTGGAACTCATGGCGAAGCCGTAGGCGCCGGCGCCGAAGATGGCCACGAGGTCGCCCTCGGCCACCTCGGGCAGCGGGCGCTCGCGGGCAAACGTGTCGCCGCTCTCGCACACGGGGCCGACGACGTCGGCTGGGCCGAGGCCGTCGCTCTCGAACGGGCGGCCGCTGGCGGCGGGCCAGATGCGGTGGTGCGCGTCGTAGAGGGCGGGGCGGATCAGGTCGTTCATCGCCGCGTCGCAGACCACGAAGCGGCGGCCGTCGCTGTTCCGCTTCACGTAGACCACGCGGGTGAGGAGGACGCCGGCGTTGCCGACGATGAGGCGCCCGGGCTCCATGATCAGCTTGAGGGGCCTGGCCGCCTGCGCGAGCAGGGGCAGGAGCAGCTCGGCGAAGGCCGAGGGCGGCGGCGCCTGCCCCGGCACGTAGTTGATGCCGAAGCCGCCGCCGATGTTGACGTATTCGATGGCGCCGCCCGGCGGCACGCACTCGCCCGCGAAGGCGATGAGCCTGGCGAGCGAGGCCGCGTGGGGGCGCGGGTCAGTGACCTGGGAGCCGATGTGGGCGTGGTAGCCGACGAGGCGGACGGCGGGCCACTGGGGCATTCGGGCGACCAGGCCGCGCGCCGTCTCGAGGTCAATGCCGAACTTGGTTTCCCTCTTGCCCGTCGTGATGTGGCGATGGGTCTTGGGATCAATGTCCGGGTTCAGCCGCAGGGCCACGCGGGCCTGGGCGCCGAGGTCGGCGGCCACGGCCTGGATGGCGGCCAGCTCGGGCTCGGACTCGACGTTGAACATGAGGATGCCGGCCTGGAGGGCCTGGCGGATTTCGGCGCGGGTCTTGCCGACGCCGGCGAAGACGATCCTGGCGGGGTCGGCGCCCGCGCGGAGCGCGCGGTCCAGCTCGCCGCCCGACACGATGTCGAAGCCGAGCCCCAAGTCCTTGAGCAGCTTGAGGATGGCGAGATTGCCGTTGGCCTTGATCGAGTAGCAGAGCAAGGGGGCGGCGGGGGCAAAGGCGTCCGCCAGGGCGCGGGCGTTGGCCTCGATGGCCTGGCGGCTGTAGACGTAGCAGGGGGTGCCGGCCTCGCGCGCGATGTCCTCCGCGCGACAGGCCTCGCACGCCAGGTGGCCGCCTCGGTAGGTGAAGGTGTCCGTCATGTCCATGCCAACTGCGGCCCGGGGAACCCGCCTAGCCTTGGGGCCTCCACTCGATGCGGAACTTCTCGTGCGTGCCCAGCAACAGCTCGTGGCTCCGCTCGGCCAGGTTGTGCAGCACCACGCGGGTGATCCGCTGCCCGTCCAGAAACGTCCCGTTCGAGCTGATGTCCTCGATCTCGATGTTGTCCTCGCTGTGGAAGCTGATGCGGACGTGCTTGCGCGAGACGCTCTTGAAGTCGCCCTGCTCGCTGCGCTTCTCGGGGGCCAGCGCGAGCCACGCCTTGCAGCGCCGCAGCGAGATGTCGCACCCACGGCTTCGCCCGACGACGACGGTGGCCCCCCGCCAGAGCGGGAACTCCTCGCCCTGTACGAAACCCTGGATGCCGACCAGGACTGGTCCCTCAGGCACGGCCACACTCCGCGTTGCGGCTCAGCCGCCAACTGACGAGAAGCTAACAGATTGGGCACCAAATTTCAAGTGCAAATCGGGCCGCCCGCAAATCCCTGCCCCGCCGCAGGTTGGGACGCCCGCGCCCCGGCCGGCGGGCCGCCGCGGCACGGCATCCCACTTGGCGCTTCTGCCGCCCCACTGTTCCGCCGCACAAGACACGCCCAAACTCGTTTGGGCGTGCTGGAACGGAGCCCATCCGCGCCAGGGACTACTTGGCTCCCAGGGCCACGGGCTCGCACGAGGCCACCTTCCAGCCGCACTGCCAGCTCGGGCTGGCCGCCTTGAGCACTACGAAGCGGTACGTGCCCTCGGCGAACATGCCCATGCCGCGCTGCTTGCTCACCATGTGGCACGTGGCCGGCTGCACGGTGATCCGGAGCGAGCCGATCTTGGTGGGCGTCAGCTCCTCCGGCAGCGCGGGCGCCAGCAGTTCGAGGGCCTTGTACTTGCCGTCGGGCATCGGCACCGCGCCCAGCAGCTCCCACCAGTCGTCCGCCAGGTCCTTCGCCTGGGCGAAGGCGGCCAGCTCCTCGGCATAGTCGTAGCGCTCCGAGCGCAGGAGCCTCACGTCGCCGAACTCGCGGACCGCCAGGGCCAGGTCGGCGATGGCCAGCGAGGCGTCGGGGGCCACCGCCGATTCGTCCGAACTCTCGAGGTAGGCCACGAGCACCCGCTTCGCGGGCGGGGCGGGCCAGAGCATGAGGGCCAGGAGCGCGGCGGCCACGATGCCGCCCGCGATGGTCACGTGGACGCGGCGGATGCGGTCAACCAGCTTTGGGTTCGCCGCCTCGACGACCGCCGCGGCCTCGCGCTCGGCCTGCTTCTGGATCGCGGCGTCCACCGAGCGGCGGACGGCCTCGCGCTGCTCGTCGGTCACCGGCGTGCCTGCGGCGTGCGAGCGCGGCGACAGGTCCACCGTGGCCGCCGCGGCGGCCGCCGCGCCCCCGCTCTGCTCCTTCAGCAGCCCGTTGAGCTGGGCCTGAGTGAGCAGGCGCTTGCCCACCAGCACCGCGCCCAGCCGAAGCTCCTCCTGCCCGGGGAGCCTGCGGACGTCCTCCTGGTAGCGCAGGCATGCATTGAGTTGTGGGCGGGTGAGGAGGCCGCGAGCCATGGCGAGTTCGCCCAGGCGCGACCTCGATGGCGCGGCCACGGGCCTGGCCGCAGGCGCCTTCGGTGGCGCGGGCCTGCGTGGCGGGGCATCGGGCGCACGGGCCTTCGGCGGCGGCGCCGCCTTGGGGGGCGCCGGCTTCGGCGCCGACGCCGCATGGGCCACGAACGTGCGGTTGCACGCCGCACACTTCACCGGCTTGCCCAGGTGGTCGTCGGGGACCGAGTAGGCGCGGCCGCAGGAGCACTGGATTTTCGCCATGAGCAACCGTCCCCGGTTTCGTCCGCCCGCCAGGCCGCCGGCGCCCGGCCACACCCATTATAGAACAGGCCCCAGGCGGGAGCAAGTGCCATCCGCAAGCGGATGGGGCGCGCATGCCGGCCCGCCGAAGGCGCCGGTGTGGCACGGCTGGCTGGACCAGCCGAAGGGCTGGGGCCCGCCGTGGAGGGTGTGGGCGGGCCGTGGGGAAGACACGGCTGGCAAGCCAGCCGTGCCACACCTTGCCAAGCGAAGACTCGATTACGAGGACGAGGACGATGGAAGAAAGCCTCTTCGGCGTCTTGACGCCGGCCCCGCGGGCCGGTATAATAAGGAGCGTTCGTGGGTAGCCCCCGCGGGCTTGAAAAGGGAAGACGGTGCAAATCCGTCGCGGACCCGCCGCTGTGACCGGGGACGAACGCCGCTGTAAGCCACTGTTCGCCCTCGCGAAGGTGGCGTGCAGGTTTGCACGCCCTACGCGAGGGTGGATGGGAAGGCGCGGCCAGTAGGACGAGCCGGAAGCCAGAAGACCTGCCCACGAGACCGTTGCGACGGTGTTGGCCCCCGAGGACCGGGGCCGAGTCGCTCCGTCGCCCGAGCACCGAGGATGAAAAACGGCATCCCCGGGCCTGAACCCTCAGGTCCGGGGATTTTTTGTTTCCCCCTCGGCCGGGCACCGGTAGGGCGTGCAAACCTGCACGCGGAACGGTAGGGCGTGCAAACTTGCACGCGGAACGGTAGGGCGTGCAAACTTGCACGCGGAACCCAGCAGGGAAGAGTGCAGTCGGGGTCCTCGACTCTTCCCGCAGACTGAAGGAGGACCAGGTGATGGCGCGGTGTCTCGTGGCCATCGCGGCGCTGGCGGCGTGCGGGACGGGTCTTCCCGCAGCCCTGGCCGCGGAGGCAGGGAAGGCTGAGGAAGAGGGGAAGCCGAAGGAGGAGCGTGTGGTGGTCACTGCCACGCGCCTCGAAACCCTCTACGAGCAGGTGGGCAGCTCGCTCACAGTCATCACCCGCCAGGAGATCGAGCGGCGGAAGCAGACGACCGTGCTCGACCTCCTGCGCGGCGTGCCGGGGCTGGACGTGGCGCAGGCCGGGCCGGCCGGCGGCCAGGCCTCGGTCTTCATCCGTGGCACCAAGAGCGAGCACACGCTCGTGCTGGTGGACGGCGTGGAGATGAACGACCCGATCTCGCCCGCCCGCTCGTTCGACTGGGCGCACCTGACGACCGACAACGTCGAGCGGATCGAGGTGCTCCGCGGGCCGCAGAGCACGCTCTACGGCTCCGACGCCATCGGCGGCGTCATCAACATCATCACCCGCAGGGGCAAGGGCAGGCCATCCGTCACCCTGACCTCCGAGGCCGGCTCCCGCAACACCTTTCGCGAGAGCGTGAGCGCCCTGGGGGCCACGCCCGTCTTCAACTACGCCGTCAGCGCCTCGCATCTCAGCACCGATGGCGTCTCGCAGGCGGCGCGGTGGGACGGCAATCGGGAGGACGACGGCTACCGCAACTGCACGTTCGCCACGAAGCTGGGCTTCACGCCCGCCGAGAACTTCGAGGTGGACGTGATCGCGCGGTGCGTGGACGCGCGGGTGGACCTGGACAATTTCGGGGGGGTGCTGGGCGACGACCCGAACTACACGAGCGACGTGCGCCAGCACTTCCTGCGCACACAGGGGCGCCTGAAGCTCCTCGGCGGCCGCTGGGAGCAGAAGTTCGGCGTCTCCTACTCCGACCACGAGCGCACCACCCGCAACAACACCGACTTCGCCCACCCGTTCGACCTCGAACGCAGCCTCTACCGGGGGAACGTCCTGAAGTTCGACTGGCAGCACGACCTGCGCCTCCACGAGACCAACACCCTCACCCTCGGCGTCGAGTCCGAGGAGGAGCGGGGCAAGAGCCGCTACTACTCCGAGAGCATGTGGGGGCCGTACGAGACGAGCCAGCCCTGGCGCTCGGCCCGGATGAACAGCGCCTACGTGCAGGACCAGATTTCGCTCTGGAACCGCTGGTTCACCACCATCGGCGCGCGGCTCGATGACCACAGCACGTTCGGCTCCAAGGCCACCTGGCGCATCGCCACCATCTACCACGTCCGCGAGACAGGCACCCGCCTCAAGGCATCGCACGGCACGGGCTTCAAGGCCCCCACCCTCTACCAGCTCTACGCGGCCCGCTACGGCAACGCCGCGCTCGAGCCCGAGGAGAGCAAGGGCTGCGACATCGGGATCGAGCAGGACCTCTTCGGCGGCCGGCTCACCCTCGGCGCCACTTGCTTCCGCAACAAGGTGAAGAACCTCATCGAATACGACTACATCACCTGGCAGTACTACAACACCGGCCTGGACGCCCGCGGCATCGAGCTGACGGCGACCGCCCGCCCCTTCGACAACCTCACCATCGCCGCCTCCTGCACCCACATGCGGTCCGAGGACACCGAGACCGGCCAGCGCTTCGTCCGCCGGCCCAGGCACAAGGCGTCGCTCAACGTCAACTATCGCCCCATCCCCAAGCTCAACCTCAACCTCGGCGTCCTGTATGTCGGGGCGAGGGAAGACGTGTTCTTCGACAACGTGAACTGGTGGAACCCGCCCAGCCGGGTAACACTGCACCGCTACGTCCTGGTCAACGCGGCGGCGTCGTACGACGTCACGAAGAACCTCCAGGTCTTCGGCCGCGTCGAGAACCTGCTCGACCAGCGCTACGAGGAGGTCCAGGGCTACGGCACCCCCGGCATCGGCTTCTTCGCCGGCGTGCGGGCGAGCTTCTGCTGTTCTACGCGCCGTGGCGTCAGCGGGAGTCGGGGGCCTCCGCCATCGCCGTCAAACTCCTGGTCGAGGAGAGCCGGGAGCGGCCGCCCACCCCGAAGCGCGTGCGGGAGGAGCGAGAGGTTTGGATGCCTCGCGCCTCGGCCACGCCGCCCAGCCGTGCCCGCCTCATGCCGCGCGAGACGGCCCGGACGCCCGCGCGAGCCGCGCGCGCGGAGCTGTCGCCGCCCGCGCAAACGGCGCTCACGGCCGTTCCGGAGCCCGCGGCCGCCGCGCTTCTCCCTGCCCCCGCGACGCCGGAGCGGGCCGGGGCATTCCCGGCCGTTTCACACCCCACGGTCGAGGAGCACGTGAGCGTGGCCGCCCCGGCGCCGCCGCCCGTCCCCGCTGAGCCCAGCCAGGCAGGCGAGGCCCCGGCGCCGCCGCCCCGCTCGGACGCCCAGCCCGGCCCCGAGGGGCGAACCGCTCCCGCCGTGCTACTCTCCCGCTACGGCAGGGCGGCCTATCCGCGCGACTGCCACGTCCGCGGCGAGGAGGGCACGGTGGTCCTCGACGTGGAGGTCGGGCCCGACGGCAAGCCGGGGGCGGTGGCGATCGTGGCGTCCAGCGGCAACGCGCGGCTCGACGCCGCGGCGGTCGAGGCCCTGCGCAAGGCGGCCTTCGCGCCCGCCACGCGCGGGGGCAAGCCCGTCGCTTCCGTCCATCGCGTCCGATGGGTCTGGCGGCTGGTTGACGACGAGTAGCACCGCACCGAAGCCAAGCGGGAGTTTGTAGTGCGGCCTTCAGGCCGTATCTTCCGGCCAGGTACGGGCTGAAGCCCGCACTACGAACTGTTCGCGTTGCCTGAACAGGGGGGGTGGGGGCCGCTGCTTTATTCGGCCTCGCCCTTGTCGGGGGGCTTGTCGGCGGGCGGCGGGGCGGTGATCATCCCGACCTCGCCGGCCAGCTCGACGAACTGCTGGACCGAGAGGTCAGTGACCCGCTTCTCGTGCTTCTTCAGCCGCTCGTTGAACTTGATGGCTTTTTCCTGCATGTGCTCGTGCGTATCCTGCGAGCCGCCGAAGAGGCGGAAGTTGTCCATCTTCGTGATCCGCACGTGGCCATCCTCGTTGTCCAGCCCAAAGCCATGGACCGGCCCCGCGATTTTGGACTTCGCCAGCTTCTCGGTGTCCTTCTTCTTCACGCGCGCGGCTCCTTGCTCTCGCCTGCATTATAGGGGAGTTGGCCGGAGGTGTCAAAGATTTCGCTGCCCCCTTGAAATCCCCCCGCTCTTCTGGTACTATCCCGGCGGGGGGCCGCGCGAAGGGGCAGGTGATGCGGACTCTCTGGCTGGCTGCGGCGTGTGGGCTGGGCGCGTGCCTCGCTACGGCCGAGGAGCCGCCCGCGGTGGTCAACGCCATCGTGGCCATCGTGAACAACGAGGCGATCACGAAGCTCGAGGTGGATGGCCTCGTGGTCGAGCTGTACCGCGAGAGCACGAAGCCGACGCCTGACGAGTTCCGCGCGATTTGGGAGAAGGCCCGCGACGCCCTGATTGACAACCGCCTGCTCGTGCAGGAGGCGCGGCGCATCCAGGTCGAGGTGCCGCCCGAGGAGGTGAACGCCGAGGTCGAGCGCCTCGAGAAGGCCGGGATCAAGGCCGAGAGCCGCCGCGACCTGATCCGCGAGGGGATCATGGTCGCTCGCCTCCTGGCCACGCTCTACTCCCCGAGGGCCGTCAGCCCCGAGGAGGTCGCCCAGCACTACGAGAAGCACCAGGAGGACTTCGTGCTGCCCGAGCAGCGCCAGGTGCAGCTCATCGTCCTGCGCGCGAGCGACTTCGGGGGCGACAAGGCGGCGGCGAGGAGGAAGGCGGACGAGATCGCCGAGGCCATCAAGAAGGGCGAGGACTTCGGCCTCCTGGCCAAGCGCCACTCCAAAGGCCCCGCCGCCGACAAGGGGGGCGACCAGGGCTGGATGCGCAAGGGCTCGCACATCCCCGCCCTGGAGGACGTGGTGTTCCGCCTCAAGGCCGGCGAGTTCCACGGGCCGATCGAGGCGGGCGACAGCCTGCTCATCGCCAAGGTGGCCGCGGTGCAGCCGGCGAGCCGGCAGCCCCTGGCCGAGGCCCGGCCCGCCATCGAGCGGCGGCTCCTGTCCGAGCACCGCCAGCGGCGGCGCGACCAGCTCCTCGAGCGCCTGCGCCGCGACGCCTCGGTGCTCCGCCTCGACTTCGCGCCCAAGGCCGGCCCCGCGGCCCCAGGCGCCGCCAAGGAGGGGGACGCCGAGCGCGAGTAGCCGCGCGCCGTTCGCCGCCCAGCCCCGTCCCCGACAGCGGCAATGGCCATGAACACCTTCCGATTCGGCGTGCTCGTCCTCGTCGGTTGCGCCGTGGCGGCCCTGCTGCGCGCGGACCGCCTGACCGAGAGCGCGCGTCCCTCGGCCTTCCGCTCCGCGCTCCGGGCTCAGGAGGCACTGGGGCCGTTGACGGCCGAGGGGGTTCGGGACGCGCTGGCCGCGGCCGGCCAGGGCGGGTTGGCCCTGGGCTTCGGCCTGGTGGGGGACCCTGAGGCCGCCGTGCGCGCGGGCGCCGCGCTCTACCTGGGGACCCGCAGGTCGCGCCTGGCCGTGCCCGGGCTCATCAAGCTGCTGCGCGACCCCGACGCCGCGGTGCGCCGCGCCGCCGCGCAGGCCCTCGGCGCCATTGGCGACCCGCAGGCTCTGCCCTTCCTCGAGCGCGCGATGACCGAGGGCGAGCCGCTCGTGGCCGAGGCGGCGCTGGGCGCCGCCCGCGACATCCGCCGCGCCGGGCAATCGCCCCCCAGGCCCCCGTTCCCCCTTCGCTAGATGGCACCCGTTGCGGAGAGTCCCGGTTCGTAGTGCGGCCTTCAGGCCGTATCCCCGACCGGCGACTCCACGGCGAAGATACGGGCTGAAGCCCGCACTACAAACGCAGCTTCGGCGATGGATGGATTCCCACAACCCAGACCAGGTAGCCGTCACGTGGCTACAGTCGCTCCCGATTGCCCCGCCGCCAGCGCGGCAGACGCGGCAAGCGGGAACCCGCGTCGAGCCGAAGCACCACCCCGTCGGATGCCGCCAACCGCAGGCGCAGGCCGTTGTTCAGCAGCCGCAGCTCCTTCCCTGCCGCCAGGTCGAGCGCCCGGCGGAAGCGGCCCACCTCCCTGCTCACCCGCACCTTGGCCTCCAGTGCCGCGGAGCCCGTGTTGAGCGCGCAGAGGAAGCGGACGCCTTCCTCGCCCTCCAGTATCCGCGCGCAGACCTCGGGCGATGTGCACAGGACCCGCTGCTTCACCCGCGCGAAGGCCAGGGAATCGAGGATCACCTGGGCGTAGCGCTTGTCGCCATTCCCCTCGCATCCCTGGGAGGGGTGGGTGCCGATCAGCCGCGTGGCGCCGGAGCCGAAGGCGTGTTCCACGATGGCCGCCGTGCCGTCGCCGAACGTGGCCTTCACCCTGCCCGTCGTCGCTTCCAGTGGCTCGCGATAGCCGCAGCACGGGTACGGGCCGCGGCGGCCGGCGAACGTCGGCATGGGGTCCCTCGACAGCATTTCCGGCACGTCGAGCGCCCGCGCGCCAAACACCTGGGCGAGGCCGTGGAGCGGGGTCTCGCGGGCCGTGCGGGTCCACTCGTCGAAGCGGGCCAGGCCCGCCTCGGCCACCAGGCACCCGCCCGCCTCCACGTAGCGGCGCAAGGCATCCGCTGTGGCCGCGCTCACCGCGAACGGCATCGGGAGGTAGGCCACCGGATACGCCGCCAGTGCTTCCGGCGGGGCCAGCTCCACTTGGGCGCCACGCGAGCCGAGGGCTCCCTGGGCGTCCAGGAGAGCGTCCCAATACCCGCTCTGCGCGTTCACGCTCGAAGCCCAGAAGTCGGTGCACTCGGCCAGAACGACCACGGCGGCCTCGGCTGGGCAGGGGCGGGCCGCCGCGAGGTCGGGGGTCCGAGCGAGCAGCGCGTCGAGCCGCTCGATCTCCCTCAAGCGAGGGCTCGGCGAGCCGTCGGGCAGCGCAAGGGCCGGCGGCGCGTCGGCGCCCGCGTGCAACTCGGGCCGCCAGGCCTCGTAGACGTGCGTGTGCTCGCCGGCGACGAGGGCGCTCCACGCCTCGAGGCGCACCTGGGCCGCCGTGCGCGCGGGCAGGCCGACGACCCAGACTCTCCTGCCGCCCGCCGCGGCTCGCGAGCGGTCAAGGGTTCGATGGAGCAGGCAGTCCCACTCCAGCGTTCCCCAGTCGGTCGTCTCGGCGGCGAGGATGCCCGCGTGGCCTGCTGCCTGCCAGCCCGGGCAGTGGCCCGCGGCGAAGACGGGCCGCCTCGCGTCCGCTTGGCGGATGGCCTCGACGCACCAGCGGAGGCGCGCCGCGGCCTCTTCGTGCCCGTGACGCACCTCGCTCAGAGTTGCGCCGTGCCTCGGGATGTGGTGGAAGGCCCCGACGGCCGACAGGTCGTAGGCGGCCAAGCTGTCGTGCGGCGCCGCGGCCGCGGCCAACGCCCGCAGGAAGGCAGCGCCCTGCGTCCGAGATGTCTTGTCATCCAGCCCTTCGGGGGCCGACAAGAGGTCTGGCGCGACGACCAGGCCCAGGCCATGCTTCCGGGCCAGTTCCAACTGGCGGAGAAGGGGGGACAAATCGAGTCCGTCCTCGTCCGAGCGTGCCAGCGCCCACGGCACGGGGACGACCACCAGCTCGAACCCCGCGCGGGCGATGGCCGCGTAGTCCTGCTCCCACTCCCCCTCGGGCGGCGGCACCGTCCGGTAGTATCGCACCCCACGCCGCGCCATTCTTGTTCCCCTGCTTTTCCTGCCGACTGCCGACTGCCGACCTGGCCTCAGGCCTCGACCACGCCCTCGAAGACCTCCTCGGCTGGGCCGACTAGGTAGACGGTTCCGTCGTCGGCCCACTCCAGCTCGAGGTCGCCGCCGAGGAGGTGGAGGAGGAGGCGGCGGTCGGTCCTCTTGTTGAGCACGCCGGCCACGCAGGTGGCCGAGGCGCCGGTGCCGCAGGCCAGCGTCTCGCCCGAGCCGCGCTCCCACACCCGCATCTTCGCCTCGCCAGCCGATAGCACCTGGACGAACTCGACGTTGGTCCGCCGCGGAAAGAGCGGGTGGCGCTCGATGAGCGGGCCGTAGACGGTTACGGGGTAGGAATCCGTGGCGTCCACGTAGATGATGCAGTGGGGGTTGCCCATCGAGACGGCGGTGAAGCGGAAGGCGAGGGTGCCCTGGCCGGGCACGTCAATCGCCAGCTCGTCGTTCACCGCCTGGCCGGGCGGCCCCTGCATGGGGATTTGGACGCGGTCGAGGCGTGGGGCGCCCATGTTCACCCGCACGCGGCGGGCCTTGCCGCCCTCGGCGTAGATGCGCACGGTGCGGACGCCGGCGCCCGTCTCGATCCGCGCCTCGTCGGGGGACACTTTCCGTTGCGAATGTGTCCCCAACAGGCCGCGGTCGTAGAGCCACTTGGCGAAGCAGCGGATGCCGTTCCCGCACATCTCCGCCTCCGAGCCGTCGGCATTGAACATCCGCATCCGGTAGTCAGCCTTCTCGGACGGCAGGATGAGGATGATGCCGTCGCCTCCGACGCCGAAATGCCGGTCGCTGAGCCGCACCGCCAGCGCCGCGGGGTCGGCCAAAGAGCGCGCGCGGCAGTCAATATAGATGTAGTCGTTTCCGCACCCGTGCATCTTCACGAAGGGGATCCGCATGTGGCCGGCTTCCTTTCTAAGAGGCGGCCGGCATTATAGGCGCGCGCGAGAGGGGAGTCAATCGCGGGGGCGAAGGCGTTCTGCCTCCGGCTGTTCGTGCTCGCCCACAGGGGGCTCGACGAGGCGGTAGAGGACCCCCTGGGGTAGGCGCTCGATGGCACGATAGCGGGTCCGCAGGATGGGTCCGAAGCGCGGCAGGTCGGCGAGGCTGGGCTTCATGTCCTCTCTGCACGCGAGGAACCTCGGCGGGCGGCTGCTCAGAGCGGCGTCAAGCCCGTCCAACGTCGCCGACTCGGGCCGGCCGGCGCCCGCAGGGCCGACCATCCAGGTGCCCACCTGCGGGACCGCCGGCACGAGGCGGCTGCGAGCGTAGACCCCCATGTCCGCCAGCGGCCCCCAGACGTAGCCAGGCGAACCCGCCTCAACTGCTCTTGCGACCTGCACCTGGGTCGCGTTCGGCGCCTCGCCCGACGGTGGGGCGAGGCCGACCCACACGGCGGCCAGCGCGGCAGCCGCGCACCCGCCCCAGAGCGCCAGCGGCCCGCCGTCCAGGGGGGTCACATCTTCATTTCGCACACGGCCGCCATGTGCCAAATGAAGATGTGACCCCGGGCGCTGCGTCAGCAGCCCCACGGCCAGCGCCGCGGCCAAGGCGACGGCTGCGCCTGCCCCGGCGAGGAACCCCGCGCCCAGGCCTGGCTGGATGCCGCCCACCAGCGCCGCCCCCGCGGCGCACAGCAGTAACCCAAGCGGGTGGCCGAGCAACGCCCGCCCGCGTCCCAGCAACACGACCCCCAGCGCCCCCGCCAGGGCGAGCGTCAGACCCAGCCGGCAAGCCAGCACCCAGCGGGTGAGCGTGGCGTGCCAGGACAGGAGCCGCCACCACAGCGGCTCGCCCGCCCGAACGCCCGTCAGCCCGAAGGCGACCAATGCCACGCCCACCGCCACGATCAGGCTCAGGTATGCCGCAGCCAGGGCGAGCCGCTCGGCCCTGGACAAGTGGGCCTGGGCGAGCACCCACACGGCCGCGCCCGCCGCAAGGCCCACCTGGGGCTCCCAATCGAGCACGCACGCCCCGGCGTGCACCACGCCTGCCGCCAGCGCGAGCGCCAGCGAGCGCCGCCGGCTCGCCTGCCACAGCAGGCCCAGGGCCGCCATCGCCGTCGTCGCGGCCAGGTGCGAGCCCTCGCTGCCCAGCGACTGCCTGGCCCCCAGGTACATGGCCAGCCACACCGGGGGCGCGGCCCACGCGGCCCTTCGCCCGCCGAGCAGCCACCCGGCGGCGGCCAGAGTGGCGCCCGTCGCGAGCAGCCCCCACACGTCCGGCACCCGCAGTTGCGCCGCCAGGAAGGTCAGCGTGCCACCCCATCGGCGCGCCGCGGGGACGAGCACGTAGGCCAGCGCCAGGCCCAGCGCGGCGGCCAGGAGCAGCCCCTTCCCCCTCCCCCGGCTCCCAGCCTCCACGCACACCCCGATGAGGAGGCACATCGGCACGTAGAACAAGCTCTGGTAGTGCACGTAGGAGTACGGCGACGGCTCAGTGGTCACCCTCGGACACGCGGCCCAGACCATCGCGCCCAGGAGAAGCACGAGCGACGCCACCCACGCCCGCCACGGGACGCCCTGCGGCAGCCCCCCCTGGCCAGGCCCCCGCCAGCACAGGCCCACGACCCCGCCGACCAGGGCAACGGGCAGCCAGGCCTCGTTGGACATGTAGCGGGCCACCCGCCACCACACGTACGGCAGCGGCGGCAGGCTCGCGCCCGACGGGGACAGGGAGCGGATAAGCTCCCAGTTGTACGACCACACGCAGTAGGCGAAGTGGTGCCCCGCCCCTCGAAGCGCGTAGTAGAGCCAGACCGCGCCAATCACGGCCGCAAAGCCCGCGACCACCAGGGCGCCGCGCAGCGCCGCAAGCCAGGCCTCCTTCCACGGGCGCCGCCACCCCCAGGCCAGCAGCGGAAGGGCAGCCACGGCCGGCAGCGCCATCGCCGCCTGCTGCTTGGCGAGGAACGCCACGCCCACCGCCGCGCCGGCAAGGGCCAGCTCGAGCGGCCGCCGACGCGACAGGCCGCGAACGGCCAGCCCCACGGCGGCCGCCAGCGGGAGGCCCGTGAGCGGCTCGCCCCGAATCTCGTGGAAGCCAGGGTTCGCCGCCGCCAAGACGTATGCGCCCGCCGCCGCCAACGAAGCTGCCCGGCCCATCACCGTCCTCGCGGCGGCATAGACGGCGAGCGCCGTGGCTGCCCACCAGGCCACCTCGACCGCCCGCACGGCCGTCGTGGCGTAGAGCCCCGCGACCCGGAAGACGCACGCGACGAGCGAGTAGCTCAGGGGGCCGTAGTTGGTGAGGGCATTGCCATACAGCGGGCCTCCGTGCGCCACCGTGCGGGCCGCCACGGCGCATATCTGCGCCTCGTCGCCCGCCAGGCGGTCCGTCCCCAGGTGCGACGCGAGCCGCAGCACGAAGAGCGCCACCATCGCCCCGAGCACGATCCGGGTTGTCCGCTCGCTCAGCTCCAAGCCTCGGCTCCTTCGCCGGCCCTATGGAACCACAACACGCAACGAGCGTCAAGCGCGGTGGCCGCCTCCGTATGGACACCGGGGGCAACTTGCGCCCCCTTCCAAAGGACGCGCAAGTTGGCCGGATCGCCTATTCTCCGCATTATACGCGTGAAGAAGCAACTTGCGCCCCCACGCACACACCTATGGGTTGGCCCGGGCGGAGGCGTTGGGCCGCCGGGCGTCGAAGCCAGACGAGCCCGTAACTATCTTCATGCCAACCGCCGGTCCGGCGGTGGAACCCCCCTGTTCTACTCGGTCATCATGACCCGCGACTCGGCCGGCGCTGTGACCATCGAGTCAGTGCCCGGCAGCGAGGTCTCCAAGCGCGAGAAGGCCTGCACCGAGGAGTTCGCCCAGGCCGTGAAGGCGTACAAAGAGGCGAAGAAGGACAATCCGTCCGAGCCGAAGCCGGCCAAGGCAGGGGTCGTCGTCCTCGAGAAGTCGGTGAAGGGCAAGGACAAGGCCGAGGCCGCGGCCGCCAAGTGGCGCGAAAAGTACGAGGCAGCCCAGGCCAAGAAGGCGGGCACGGAAACCACCGACACCGGGGCCAAGCCCGCTGAGAACAAGGACAAGGCCGAAGAGAAGAAGGAAGGCTGACGCTTCCTCGACCGATGTGATTCGTTCAGCGGCCGGTGCCCCCGTTGGCGCCGGCCGCTGTCGTTCTGCCCGCGGACGCTACACCACGCTTACCCGCCCCTTCGGTTCGGCTTCGAGCCGCCCGATCACGGCTGCCTCACGAATCCCCGCCCCGTGCAGACGCTCCACGAGACGCTCCGCGTCGGGGACGGCGATGAGCAGCCCGCCCGAGGTCTGGGCGTCGAACAACAGGTCCGCCAGCAACTCGTCCACCGACTCCGCGATGTCAACCTTGCAGGCGTAGGCGACCTTGAGCCTGGCCGAGCCGGCGGGCAGCATGCCCATCCCGCAGTATTGGAGCGCCCCGGGCAGCAGCGGCACGCGGCGCGCCTCGATGACGGCCCCGACCCCGCTTGCCCGCAGGATTTCGAGCAAGTGGCCGATGAGGCCGAAGCCCGTGATGTCCGTGCACGCGCGGGCGCCGCCCTCGATGGCCAGCCGCGCCGCCGTCGCGTTCAGGGTCGCCATGCTCCTGGCCGCGGCCGCCGCGTGCTCGGGCGCGGCCAGGCCCCCCTTGATCGCCGTGGCGGCCACGCCCGTGCCGATCGGCTTCGTCAGCACCAATCCGTCGCCCGGTTTGCCGCCGGCGTGGGTGAGCATGCGCGCGGGATGCACCGTGCCCGTCACGCACATGCCATACATCAGCTCGAGGCCGTCAACCGTGTGCCCGCCGATGAGGGAAGCCCCCGCCTCGGCCAGCTTGTCGTGGCCGCCGAGCAGAATCTCGCGCCCGATCTCCCGGTAGGCCTCCCCCTGCGGCAGGGCCAGGATGTTCAACGCGGTGCGGGGCTGCGCGCCCAGCACGTACAGGTCGCTCAGCGCGTTAGCAGCCGCGATCTGCCCGAACGTCCGCGGGTCGTCCACGATCGGCGTCAACACGTCCACCGACTGCACGATCGCCAGCTCCGGCGTCAGCCGGTACACGCCGGAGTCGTCCCCCGTGGCGAACCCGATGAGCACGTTCGGGTCCGTCGGCTTGGGCAGACAGCTCACCAACTGCGCCAGGTCACCCGGACCTGCCTTGGCCGCTCACCCCGCGGCGCGCACCTGGCTCGTCAGGCGCTTCCTCTCCTGCTCCGACATGGTTGCCTCACAACGAGGGGGAGGGCGGAAGGGGCAGGAACCGAGCCTGTCCCAGAGCCGCCCTGACCAATGCCTCTGTAGGTTCAGACAAGGCTTCGGTCGTGCAGTCGCGCACGCGCTCTGCGCCGGAGGCGCTTCTCCGGCGGCCGGCAGTATACCAGACGCCTGCCTCACGCTCAAGGGCGGGTGTCGCTGCCCCGCGTGGCGCTCGCGGGCCAGGGACGGCCCGCCTGCAGGCTTCATTCCTTTGGACGACGCTCTTGGGGCCACACTCCGCAACGACTGGGGTTGGCGCTGGTGGAGTGGGCGAGCACCGGCTCCAGGTGTAGATTTCCGAACATCCAAGACAAAAAACAGCCGCTTCCGCCCCCGCCCGCCCGCCCCAAAAACCCATCGGCCAAAGGGCTTGAAAACCGCCCGCCCGCCCGCACGTTCTGTTCTGTTCGTCGGGAGCTCTCCCACAGATAGTGGTTCGTTTGACGGGCACAAACAAGCCCTTGCCCGTCGCCGGGTCGCCAGTTTCGCCGGGTGTCTGGGTGGCGGGGGCAACGGGGTTGTGACGCTGACGGGACCTTCCCCCCAGCCCCCCGGGGGGCCTTTGCCCCCTGGCTTCTCGGCCAGCCGCAGAGTCCGGCTCTGGCCGCCCTTGACGTGCGATCCCGTGACACGCTACGCGTTTGCCGGCCCGCTCTGCCGCGGTCCTCAGGCCGACGTTGCCCAAGCCCTGCTTCCTTCGAGGGGGGTGCATCGTGTGGTTGCTGGCCAGGAAGGCGCGTGGGCGAGGGCAGCATCCGGGCGCCCCACCGCCCCCGGCTCCCTTGCCGTCGCGGGGGCTACCTGGGGAGAGCCGGCGATGCAGCGACAACGCGCGCGTGGCCGGATGGGGGAAGCAGGGTCTTGGCCGCTGCCGCTTCCTGCTATCGCCCGTGCTGTCAGTGCCACGCCAGGTGCCAGAGTGGGGCAACGACACGGTGTGGGGCGAATACGGCTTGCAACAGACACCCCGACCGGAATACCGGCTTGCTCACGAGGCAGAAGGGGCCAAGGGGCGATTGCCCAGCGTGTGTGCCACGGGCTGCGGGTTGCGGCGGCAGCGGGGCGTCTGCCGCGTTGCGTCTCCTCAGCGATGCGCTCCGTTGCAGCGCTTGCGTCGCCGCGCCTTGCACCCGCCCCGCTGACGCCGGCAACGCAGCCCGCGTGGGTTCTGAGATAGTTTCTTAGAGGCAAGCGGCAGCACCTCAGCTTGGAACGCCACGGGGCGGCGGGGCCTTGGCCGACGTGCCAAGAAGCGGGCGCGGACGCGAGGCCACGCTTTTCTCTTTGTGAGCCGGCAGATGAGCCAGTAGATGACCAGCGTAGCGATGACCACCACGATGGCATCGAGGTTCGTGTTCTGCATTGTGCCTCCAATGGGCCGGCCCCAGGGGGAAGCGACCCTGGGGCCGGCATCCCGCCGGGAGAACGACGGCGGGTTTGCTTAGGGGACGGTGACAGGGGAAGTGCGGCCCCGCCCTTTGGACGCGGCAGGGCCGCTTCTGCCACTGGTCGAAGTTGGTGGGACGGCCTGTGGTGCTGTTTTGTTTCGTTTGTGGGAATTACTTTTCAGATCTCGGACTGGCGGGCGGAAGTCCGAAATCGGGCGGGGGGGCGGGGCGGAAGCGGCTGTTCTGTTTTGGATGGCGGAAACGCCATGTTCGGAAATCTACACCAGGCCGTCATTCTGCATGTTCCGCCGCTGGCAAGGTTGGCCCTGTTGGAGAGCCTGTGCAACGTCCGCTTCACAGCAGTCCAGGCGCCGCATGATGGCGGCGACCACATGGCCGACGTGGACGGGCACTTCGGCAAGGACGCGCGCTGGGTCGCCATTCGCAAGGCGGAAACCCTGCGGCACCTGGAGCGCCCGTACGACGCGGTGGTCCTGGCGGCCGCCGTGAGCGACGCTGAGATTCATCAGGCACTGGCCCGCTGTGTGACCGGCGGCGGCACCCTGGTGGTCTTCCCGGCCATCGCCCAGTACGACGAAGGCGGCAAGCCCTACCCGGCCTACCCCCACTAGATTGCCAAGCCCAGGGGCGGGGAGATTGGCGGCCTGTAACCTGACCCGGGGCGCAGGGGGGCATGGCAGGGAGCAGGATGGCGCTGTGAGTGGTATGGGGTCGGGAGTCGAGGTCAGCGGTCGAGACCCAGGCCATCCTTGGTGCTGTCGGCGGGCCTCCACTTGACAAGGAACCGGCGGGCGCGGTATGCTTGTGTGCGCTTGCCGGCTCGTGTCCCGAGAGGGGGTGACGACGATGGGGCACGTGCGGATGGTGAAGGGGCGCTGGCACGCGGTCTGAACCGACGGCGGTGGCTTCCCTGGCCAGACGTGGCTACCCTCCGAGACGGAGAGGAGCGCCAAGCAGCTCCTCGACAACGCAAAGCGTTGCGAGAGTGGCGGAATTGGTAGACGCGCAGGACTTAGGATCCTGTGGGAAACCCCGTGGGGGTTCGAGTCCCCCCTCTCGCACCACCGGGACGTAGCAGGCGACAGGGCAAGGGGCCAGGCATCTGACCCCTTGCCTTCTTGCATGTCGTACCGATTGCTCTTTCCCACGGGCGAACCGATTGGAGCGTTCCACTGGGTGACAGCAGATGCCAGGACAGGTCATTCGAGCGCCGAGTCGGGGGCGCCAGACGGACACATGGGTGCCCAGGGCGTCGACGATTCCTCGGACCGCTCGGGTGACGTGGTCCTCATCAAGCCAAGCCAACCCTCCCTGGCACTCGTCGAGAGTGCTGGCCCTGCCGACGATGGCGTCGTCGTTCCGCTACGGGCTCCTAACCTGCTCCTATCCAGAGCAGCCACCGCCACGTGGGTCGCGTCGGGTTCACTATGAGCAACATGAAACGCATCCTGACGACGGCATTGCTCATCGGGGCGGGCACGTGGGTGTGCGGGGGCATGCTCAAGGTCGGCGAGGAGGATACCGACCGCGACGGGAAGAAGAACCTGGTCGTGGAGAACGACCTCATCCGCGTGGTGGTCGAGCCCTCCTATGGCGCCCGGATACGGAGTCTGTATCTGAAGGCCCAGCAGCGCGAGGAGGTCTATATTTCGGCCGATGACACGCGCTTTGGCGGCTTCCTGGACGATCGCATGTCCAGGCAGATGCTGAAGGAGTCGCCCTGCCAGAGCCGGGTTCTCGAACGGAGCGCGGAGCGCCTGCGGGTGGAGAGCAGCTACGTGCCGCAGAAGGGCGACTTCGCGAGGCTGGAGATCCGCAAGGTCTTCACGCTGAAGCCCGATTCCGCGACGGTCCATGTGGAGCACCAGGTCGTCAATCGCGACGAGGTGGAACGGCGCATCGCCCCGTGGTTCCGCAACATTGTTGCCGATTATGTCAAGGAGCGGCGTAACGCCGCCTCGCACGGAGCGGATACCTCCTTGGTGGTCGAGGGCGGGGTTTTCCATCGGATCGCCTCGGGCCGTGACAGCTTTGCCATTCCGGCGCGCAATTGGGTCGCCCGCGTTCCCAAGGAACCCAAACCGGAACAGGGCATCGTCTATTTCGTGTTCGACTACGACGACGTGTACCAGCTCTACACCGTCCACTTCCAACACATGCACTGCGTGGAACTGGTTTACAGGCCGGTCAAGCTGGCCCCTGGCGCCAGTTGGGAGACGAGCTATCTCGTCGCCGCCGCCGGCCCCCTCGCAAACGTGCGCTTCGCATCCGGGAATCTGGCCGCCGATCTCAAGAGAACCGACGACGCGCTGGTGGCGGAACTCTCGCCCACCGCCAGCTTCGGGGAGGTTGAGGTAGTTCTGACGCCGGACAAGGCCCAGGCGGTTTCCCGTCGCTGCCGGCTGGAACAGGGGTGCACAACCGCCGTCACTTTCCCCGCCAGCGCGGCGGAGACGTACGAGATGAAGGTCATGAGGGGCGGCGTGGACTTGCTGAGCGCGTCTGATGGCACAGGCGAGAAGGGCCCGATGGTCTCGGACATCAAGGAGATCCGCGCCGTGGATCTGCCCCCCGAGGCGCCCGCGGCCGTCACGCCCTGGCCCCGGAAAGCGGCCGCCTTCGCATCGCTGCAACCCCGGATTCTGCCGAATCGGGAGATGCTGGCGGAGGACCAATCGCTTCAGGTCTGGGCGGAGAACGGCCTGGAACGCGTCTTCGAGAGAGATGCTCCCGATCCAACGACCGCGAAGCGGGTTGACAAGGTGTCCGTGGCCGCGGCCCGGGGCGAACGGGAGAGCTTCCAGATTGCCATCCGCAACAGCGGCGCCCAGCCGCTGAAGGACGTCAGGCTGTCGATCGGGGGCTGGGCGGGCAAGCCGACCGCGCTGCCGTCGGGCATCGCGCAATGGAACGCGCTGGCCTACATCGAGACCCGGCAGCCGTCCCATTTCAGAGATTACCCCGTTGGCCGCTGGCCCGACCCGTTGGACAAGAGCCCCGTTTTCAAGATCGAGCCGGGCCAGAGCCGGGTCATCTGGTTCTCACTGCAGGTCCCGCGCGAGGCCGCGGCGGGCCGCTACAAGGCCCCAGTGGAGCTGCTGGTGGGGGAGCGCAAGGCGGCTGGTTTCGAGGTGGAGTTGCGGGTGTTCGGTTTTGCGTTGCCGCACGGTCCGGCGCTGGCGTTCGACGCCGGGCTGTTCTATGGCCCTGTGGACAAGCGACTGAAGCGCATCGGGTGCGCGCGCACGGTCGGCGAGGTGCAGCAGGATGTGGCCGACTACATCATTTCGCGGAGGATGTCGCCGCGCGGCGGGTATCGTTCCGGCCGGTACACGCAGAAGAATGCCGACAAGTTCGAGGCCGAGATCATCCGCCTGAAGAGTCTGGGCGTGCGGCTCTTCCCGAACGGCGGCGTG
Organism: Planctomycetota bacterium; assembly: GCA_041320515.1. Taxonomy (GTDB): domain Bacteria; phylum Planctomycetota; class PUPC01; order DSUN01; family DSUN01; genus DSUN01. The sequence goes on from JBGLNR010000001.1 coordinate 1,002,715, forward strand.
AACCTGAAAGACTTGGGGCGCATGAAAGGGGCCGAGGCGTTGCTCGAGAAGCATGGTGTGTTGCGCGATACGTACACCTACGCCTTCGATGAAATCCACGGGGAACAGTATCCGCAGGTCATCGAGTGGTGCAAGAACTGGCACTCCGCCAGCCGCATCCCAATCCTGGTAGTCTGCTATGGTTTTGCCAAGGAACTGATCGGCCATTTCGACATATGGGCTGGCGCCCATATCCCACCCGACATGCTGGATGAAGTGAAGGCCAGCGGCACGCGTCTCTGGTCGGTGAATGCCGGGATTGGCCATATTGACTCGCAGATGAATTGGCTCCCGAATCGCAAGTGGAGCTGGGGGAATTTCCTGAACGGCCGGACCGGGAATCTTGCGTGGTCGGTCATCAGTTGGAATGCCGATCCGTGGGTTGACCCCTCAGCCAGCGGCGCCAACTGCGAGGGCCTGACGCTATATCCCGATCCAACGGGGTTCACCTCGTCGGCGCGGTTTGAAATCTGCGCGGATGCCATTGACGACTACGACTACCTGGTCCTGCTGCGCGAAGGCGCGCTGGCCGGCAAGAAGGGCGGCGGCCGGCCGGAGCTTGTCGCCGAAGCCGAGCGGTTGCTGGCCGACCGCGAGTTCGTCGGCAGCGTGAAAGACACCGCGGCGTTCCTGGCCCGACGCGACCGCATCGGCGAACTGATCGAGTTGTTGGGGAGGGCCGCCACACGATGACGGACGGCGCGACCGACGAGAAGTGCCGCTCTATCACAACAACGGGGAGGAAGAACTTGGGGAAGGGTGCGCCTGCCGTTCGCGCAGATCGACGCGCGGGAGCCGCACTGTTGGGTCGGCATGGGGGCGCTGCTTGACTCCAGGGGCATGGTCACCTAGACTGCCGTTGCGGTGGACTTGCTGGCCGTTGATAGGAGTGACCTCATGACGGCGTGGCAGCTATCCTGCATCGTGGGCACGATGGGCCTGCTCGCGGCTAGCTCACGGCAGGCGCTCTCTGGCGAGCCCGGGTTACAGGCGTGGCCGGTGGACCCTCTTGTCAAGGTGCTGCGCACCGACGAGCGCCCGGCGTCCCCGCCAAAGGGCGTGCTCATCGAGGCCGCCCGCGGGGAGATCGAGAACGGACAGATCGCCTTCCGTTGCTCTGCCGACGTGGCCAAGCTCACGGCGTCGGCTACGCCGCTGAAGCCGTTGGGAGGGAGGGAGCTGGCCGCGCCGCGCGTGCGTTCCGTCGGCTACGTGCCCATCAAGAAGAACACAGCGCCCCACCTCCAGGAAACGGGGGAGCAGGTGCTCGTGGCCACGGCGCCCGTCGAGCTGCCCGACCCGCTGCTCGAGGATAGCTTCATTCCGGCCAAGGCCGGGCAGACGGGCGCCATCTGGCTCACTGTCTCCGTTCCCGAGGACGCGGAGCCCGGCACCTACGAGGGTCAGGTGGTCATCTCGGCCGACGGCGCGGAGCAGAGGGTTCCCGTCACCGTGAAGGTCTACGCCGCGCGCCTTCCCCGCCAGATGAGCCTGAAGGTGGTCAACTGGTACTATCCCGTGGTCCTCACCCACACCTATCAGGCCCCCTGGTGGTCGGAGAAGCACTGGAAGCTGATCGAGGCCGACGCCGCGAGCATGGCCGCCCATCGCCAGAGCGTCGGCCACGTGATGCTCCACGAGACCATCCGCGCCGTTCAGGACGAGAAGGGCGCCGTGACCTTCGACTTCGCGAACTTCGACCGAATGGTCGAAACCTTTCGCAGGGCCGGCCTGCCGTGGATCATGGGCTCGGCGCTCGCCGGCCGCCACGAATGGATGTCGAAGGACTTCTACGCCATCCCTTTGCCGCTGACAAGGCCCGACGGCTCGAAAGGCCAGTTCCCCGCGCCCGATGACCCGGCCTCGAAAGAGGAGGCGAAGAAGCGGGTGTTCGTGATGACCGACGCCTTTGAGAAGTACCTTGCCACCTTCCTCCCCGCTTTCCAGAAGCACTTGGAGGAGAAGGGCTGGGTACAGAGCTACATCCAGCTCCAGGCCGACGAGCCGGTGGGGAGCAACGCGGCGGCCTACGTGCGGCTGGGGCAACTCGTGAAGAAGCACGCCCCCAAGCTCCGCCGCGCCGAAGCCATCCGAGCCACGAACATCGTCGGCTCGCTCGACATCTGGGCGCCCCTCCTCGACCAGCTCGGCCACCAGAGCAAGTTCTTCAAGGAGCGCCAGGCCGCCGGCGACGAGGTCTGGTTCTACACCTGCGAGCGCCCGCGCGGCAGGTACATGAACCGCCTCATTGACTACCCGCTCCGGCACGCGTTGACCGTTGGCCTCGTGACCTTGGAGAGAGCCGTTCAATGCCAGCGCAGCAGCATCCTCCTCGACTCACGCGCGCCGAGAGCTTTCTCGGCATCCATTTCGACTGCCACATGAACGAGCGGTGCACCGAGGTGGGGAAGACGGTGACCCGCCGAATGGTCGAGCGCATCATTGACGCGGTGCAGCCGGACTACATTCAGTGCGACTGCAAGGGGCACCGGGGGCTGTGCAGCTACCCCACCAAGGTCGGCCACCCCGCCCCAGGCTTCGTCCGCGACCAGCTTCGCGTCTGGCGCGAGGCCACCGCCCGCCGCGGCGTGGGCATCTACATGCACTACTCGGGGGTGTGGGACAACGAGGCCGTGGCCCGCCACCCCTCCTGGGCACGCATTGACGAGAAGGGCAAGCGCGACAAGCAGAAGGCATCCGTCTTCGGCCCCTACGTGGACAGGCTGCTCATCCCCCAGCTCGAGGAGCTGGCCGACGACTACGGCGTGGACGGCGCGTGGGTGGACGGCGAGTGCTGGGCGACGGTGCACGACTACTGCCGCGAGGCGGCCGACGAGTTCCGCAAGCGCACCGGCCTCCGCAAGCTCCCCGTCAAGCCCGAGGACCCCGGCTTCTTCGAGTTCTCCGAGGTCTGCCGCGAGGCGTTCCGCGTTTACCTCGAGCACTACGTCTCCGCGCTCCACCGCCACAAGCCGAGCTTCCAGATCGCGAGCAACTGGGCCTACAGCTCGTTCATGCCCGAGCCCGTGACAATCCCCGTGGACTTCATCTCGGGCGACTACTCGATGCAGAACAGCGTGAACGCGGCGCGGCTCGAGGGCCGCTGCATGACGCGGCAGGGGAAGCCGTGGGACCTGATGGCCTGGAGCTTCGCCGAGAAATGGGGCGAGGGCTGCAAGAGCACGAAGAGCGTGCCGCAGCTCCAGCGCGAGGCGGCCGTCGTCCTCGCCCTCAGCGGCGGCTTCCAGGCCTACTTCAAGCAGAAGGCCGACGGCTCGATCCACGACTGGGAGATGAAGCTGATGGCTGAGACGGCGCGGTTCTGCCGCGCCCGCCAGGCCGTCTGCCACAGGGCCGAGGCCGTGCCGCAGGTCGCCCTCGTCAACTCGACCGCCGCTTTCTACCGCAAGTCGCCCCGCCTCTTCGCCCCCTGGGGCGGCGAGTTGACGCCGCTCGCCGGCGTTCTCCGCAGCCTGCTCGAATCGCAGTACTCCGTCGAGATCCTGTCCGAGCATCATCTTGCCGGCCGCATGCGCGACTGGCCCCTCATTGTCGTGCCGGAATGGGAGTACCTGGAGCCGAAGTTCCGCAAGGAACTCGTCGCCTATGCGAAGTCGGGCGGCGACCTGTTCCTCATCGGCCCGAAGACAGCGGCGATGTTCCAGAAGGAGCTTCGCGTGAAGCTGCTCGGCAAGGCCGAGTCGAAGCCGCAATGGCTCGAGCACGACGGCTGGCTGTGCGGGATGAAGACGCTGTCGCAGCGCGTAAGGCTGGGCCGCGGCGCCAGGCCCTTCGGCAAGCTCCACGCCGACAACGAGCCGACCGGGCCGTTCGAGCACGCCGCCTCCATCGCCCGACTCGGCAAGGGGAAGATCGCGGCGGCCTATCTGGACCTCGGCGAGCGCTACGTCAACGCCGCGACGCCGACCGCCCGCAAGTTCCTCGCCGCACTCGTCCGCGAGCTGTTCCCCAGGCCCATCGTCGAGGTCTCAGGCTCCCAATACGTGGACGTCCAGGTCAACCGCATCGGCGGCAAGCTCGCGGTGAACTTGGTGAACACTGCCGGCCCGCACGCAGACAACGCGGTCTACGCCCACGACGAGATACCGCCCCTCGGCCCGCTCGCCGTCACCATTCGCACGGGTGCCCGGCCCAAGCGCGTGGCTCTTGAGCCGGCCGGCAAGCGCCTGCGCTTCGGCTACGCGAGGGGCGAGGTCCGCCTCACCGTGCCACGCCTTGAGATCCACGACATCGTCGTCGTCGAGTAGGGGGAATGCAGTGAAACCACTGGCTGCGCTTGCTCTTGCGTTGGCCGCAGCCGCACCGGGCGGCGAGGCCGTGAAGTACGAGGCGAACTGGGCGTCGCTCGACAAGCGGCCCAACCCCGCCTGGTTCGCCGAGGCACGCTTCGGCATCTTCATCCACTGGGGCGTCTACGCCGTGCCCGCCTGGGCGCCCAAGGGGCAATACGCCGAGTGGTACTGGAACCACATGCAGAACAAGAACGGCGCGACCTGGAAGCACCACGCCGCCACGTACGGCGCGGACTTCACGTACCAGCAGTTCGCGCCGATGTTCAAGGCCGAGAAGTTCGACGCCGAGGCCTGGGCCGAGCTGTTCGAGAAGTCGGGCGCACGCTACGTGGTGCCCACCTCGAAGCACCACGACGGCTACTGCCTGTGGCCCAACGCGCAGGCCAAGGGCTGGAACGCGATGGAGGTGGGGCCGAAGCGCGACCTGATGGGCGACCTGGCCGCCGCCTGCCGCAAGCGCGGCCTCAAGTTCGGCTTCTACTACTCCTTCTACGAGTGGTTCAACCCGCTCTATCGCAAGGACGTTCGGAAGTATGTGGACGAGTACATGGTCCCGCAGTTCAAGGACGCGATCACCCGGTACAAGCCGGCCATCCTGTTCCTCGACGGCGAGTGGGACCACCCCGACAAGACCTGGCGGAGCGAGGAGCTGGCGGCTTGGCTCTACAACGAGTCCCCCTGCGGCCCCGACCTGATCGTGAACGACCGCTGGGGCAAGGGCACGCGCGGCAAGCACGGCGGCTACTACACCTCCGAGTACGGCGGCCACGGCGGCAAGATCGGCCCGGACTACGCCTGGGAGGAGAACCAGGGGATCGGCCGCTCGTTCGGCTACAATCGCAACGAAGGCCCGCAGGACTACAAGAGCGCCCGCCAGTGCCTCGAGCTGCTCGTCAACTGCGTGAGCCGCGGCGGCAACCTGCTGCTCGACATCGGCCCCGACGCCGACGGCACGGTCCCGCAGGTGATGCAGGAGCGGCTACTCGAGATGGGCGCGTGGCTGAAGGCGAACGGCGAGAGCATCTACGGCTGCGGCGCCGGCCCGCTCCGCAACACGCCGTGGGGGCGCTGCACGGCGAAGCCGGGCCGGCTCTACCTGCACGTCTACACCTGGCCGAAGGAGGCGCTGGTGCTCAGCGGCCTGCAGAACGAAGTGAAGAAGGCGTATCTCCTCGCCGACCCCGAGCGGGCGCCGCTGGTGGTGAACCAGACCGAAACCGGGGCGAGCATCGCCTTGCCCGCCGAAGCGCCCGCCTCGCCGATCCCCGTCGTCGCCCTGGAGATCGCGGGCGCGGCGGAGGTGGACGCCTCGATCCGCCAGGCCGCCGATGGCACGATCGCCCTGCGCGCCGCGGAGGCCGCCGTCCACGGCTCGAAGGCCAGGTACGAGTCGGGCGGCGGGAAAGACAACATCGGCTACTGGACCGACCCGGCCGACTGGGCGAGCTGGGAGTTCACCGTCACGAAACCGGGAGCGTTCAGCGTCGAGATTGTCCAGGCATGCGCGGCCGGCAGCGGCGGGGACTACACCATCGCCGTCGGCGATCAAAAGCTCGAAGGCAAGGTGAAGGAGACCGGCGATTGGGCCAAGTTCGCAACCGAGAAGCTCGGCACGGTCGCCCTCGACAAGCCCGGCCGCTACACCCTTGCCGTCCGGCCAAAGGGCAAGACGGGCGAGGCGGTGATGAACCTGCGGGAGATCACCCTGCGTCCGAGGTGATCGCCGCCAGCAGGAGCGGAGAAGTCGGCGCGCTGCGGCCGGCCCCCGGACGCGTCTTGTGCTGGACAGCGCTGAGCACCAGAATGCGCTCCGTCAAGGCAAGCTGGATGAATGGGGTGCACAGGCGTGGCGCCGGATGCGGTCGGGGATGAAGCTCGCGTCGCTGGGGCTGGCGCCGGGGCCGAGGGCCCGGTCCGGCGGGAGACACTCTCCCTGTGGCGTCGGCGGCATCACCGCAAGGGCCTGCTCTACGTGTTGCCTGCCGCGCTCCTCCTCGCCCTGATGGTCTTCTATCCCATCGCACGCTCGTTCTACCTGTCGTTCTTCGACTACTCGATTCTGGAGCCGGACTCCGCCCGCTTCGTGGGGTTGGGGAACTACGCGCGGCTGGCTGTCGAGCCGCAGAACCACGCGCCGTTCTGGCACACGCTGTACTTCACGGCGGTGTTCGTGCCGCCCTTCGTCGTGCTGGCGCTGCTCGTGGCCATGATGCTCAATGGCCTGCGGCGCGGCTCGGTGGTGCTGCGCACCGCCATCTTCACGCCCGTGGTGGTGAGCCTGGCGGTGAGCGCCGTGATGTGGACGCTGTTCTACAACCCCGCCTTCGGCCTGGCCCACAAGATGCTGGCGGGCGCCGTGGGGGTGGCGAACCGTGCCGCCGCGCTCCTGGGGGCCGGGCCGGTCGCCTCGGTGCCCGAGGGCGGCGTCCTCTCCGACAGCCGCTGGGCGATGATCGCCATCGCCATCATGTGCCTCTGGAACGGCATTGGCGTCAACATCATCCTCTTCCTTGTGGGCCTCCAGCGCATCCCAGAGGAGCTTTACGAGGCAGCCGTGGTGGACGGCGCGGGCGGCTGGCGGCGCTTCTGGCACGTCACCCTGCCACAGCTCTCCCCGACGATCTACCTCGTGGTGCTGCTGAGCCTCATCGGGGCCTTCAAGCTCTTCGGCCAGCCGTTCATCATGACCGGCGGCGGGCCGGAGGACTCCACGCTGTCCTACGTCATGCGGCTCTACAACCTGGCGTTCAGGTACGGCAAGTTCCAGTTGGGCTACGCCTCGGCCCTGGCGTACGCCCTGGCGTTGTTCATCTTCGGGATCAGCTTGCTGGTGAGAAGGCTGAACCGGCCGGTGGATTAGAGGGGCTGCAATGGCGGTGGAAAGCCGAGGGGTCTCGCTGACGCTGTGGGCGATTCTGCTCGTCGTCGCGCTCATGAGCGTGCTGCCCTTCGCGTGGGTCATCTGCGGCTCGCTCAAGCCGCACCTCGAGATACAACGCGGCAACGTGTGGCCCTGGCAGCCCTACGAGGTGGAGAAGCCGGCCGGCCAGCACGTGACCCTCGACAACTACCGCAAGATCGCCGACAAGCTTTCTGGCCTGCCCACCTACTACTTCAACACCGTCTATCTGGCCATGGCGGGCACGTTCCTCTCGCTCCTGGTCGGCTCGCTGGCGGCGTACGGCTTCGCCCACTTCCGCTTTGCGGGCAATAGGCTGCTCTTCACCCTCCTGCTGCTCACGATCATGATCCCCGGCGAGGTCACGCTCATCGGCCAGTACGAGCTGATGTTCAAGTTGCGGCTCTATGACACGATCGTCGGCCTCCTGGTCGCCTACACGGCCGGACATCTGCTCCTCGTGATCTTCATCATGCGCAACGTGTTCGCCTCCATCCCGCAGGACCTGGTGGATGCCGCGATGATAGACGGCGCGGGGACCTGGCGGGTCTTCTGGGAGGTGATGGTGCCCATCGGCCGAAACGGCCTGGCGGCCTGCGCCATCCTCACGCTGCTGGGCATCTGGAACGAGTTCCTGTTCGCCCTCACCTTCACCTCGACCGAGGCGGTGCGCACCCTGCCCGTCGGCATCACGATGCTCAAGGGCCAGTGGGGGCTCTTCAACAGCGGCGTGCTCTTCGCCACGGTGCTCCTGTCGTTCCTGCCCATCGTGCTCATCTTCATCCTGCTCCAGAAATACTTCGTCCGCGGCCTCTCGGCCGGGGCGATCAAGGCATAGGAAGCGGATATGCTGCGATGGTTCTGCCTTGGAGCGGTTGTCCTGATCGTGCTCGTGAGCGCGGCGGAGCTTGCCTGGGACCTCACGCCGCTGGAGCAGTTGCGGACCGTGCTGGGGCAGGGGCGGGGCTGCGGGCAGGGAGGCGAGGCAGCCGCCACGGTCATCCGCCTCGGCATCGCCTCCTGGCAAATGGATGAGTTCCCCTGGGAGGAAACCCTCCGCCGCTACGAACAGGCCCACGGCGGCAAGGTGAAGATCCTCTACAGCGTCCTCCCAGAGGGCAGCCTCAACAGCGTCCTCCTCCTCTGGGCGCTCCAGGGCAGGACGAAGTACGACGTGGTGGTGGCCTGGGCCGACGAGGAGATTCACCCCTTCATTGACTACAACTGGAACACCCCCGACCCCGCCCGCCGCGGCCTCATCATCAACGCGCGCGACTACCTCACGCCCGAGCAACTGGCCAGCTTCGTCCCCGCCTTCTTCGGCGGATGCTCGCGCAAGGACCCGCAGTCCGGCCAGGTGAATCTCTACGAGCTGCCCTGGATGGGCGAGGTGCTGGCCCTCAACTACAACAAGCTCTTCTTCAAGGAGCGCGGCATCGAGCGCCCGCCGCAGACCTGGGACGAGGTCGAGGCGGTCTGCCAGAAGCTCAAGGGCCTCTCCCACAAGGGCGCGGCGGTTGCCCCTCTGGCGATGGTCTTCGCCCAGGGCGGCTTCTTCGCCCAGAACTGCTACCTCCCGCTCCTGGCCGCCTACAAGGGGGGCCGCGGCGTCACCTGCGAGCGCGGCCGCCCCGACGTCTCAAGCCCCGAAGCCGTCAGGGTCTTCGAGACCCTCAAGCGCTGGCACCAGGCCGGCTACGTCAGCCCCAACTGCATGGTCGCCGAGAGCATCGAGCAGGACCTCCGCGTCCTGCGTGCCGCCATGTACCCCCACTGGCAGAGCCGCGGGCTGTGGGCGGTGAAGGACCACGGCGAGGGCGCCATCGGCATCGCCCCCACCCCGGGGGCCAAGGCCGCCGGCTCGCTCGTGTGCACCTACGGCTGCATCATCCCCAAGTGCTCCCCCGTCATCCGCCAGGCCGTGGACTTCTGCTACGAGGCCTTTTGCACCGACACCTACGGCTTTCAGACCGCCGTCTCGAAGGGCTGGTCCGACCCCCATCGCCCCGGCGACCTCAAGGGCGGGGGCAAGATGCCCGTCACACGCGAAATGTACCGCCGCGCCGACCTGCCCGCCGGCATCCTCGAACTCGGCCAGTCCCTCGAAAAGGGCTACTCCTATCCTGACCCCGCCAACTGGAGCCAGTGCGCCGAGATTCTGGCCGTGGAGTTCCAGAAGTACCTCTCCGGCACCACGCCCACCGCCGAGGAGGCGCTCGGCAGCGTCGGACGCCGCCTCGCGGCCGAGGTGTACGCTGAGAGGTGAGGCCGTGCCGGGCATCCCGCTCGCTTGGCCCGCCGCTGCCGGCGCGAACCACGGCCATCCCGGCGGGGCGGCTGCGTCTGGGTTCACGGTGCAGTCGCGGCGCCGAGGCGGTAGCGAGGCCACTGGGCGGCGCTGGTGTGGAACCAGCCGCCCTTGCGCGTGGGGCTCGAATGGTGGTAGCGCTCGCCGAGGTCGCCGTCCTGCACGGCGGCCAGGATGAGCATCTCCTGCCCCGCCATCTTCCAGGGGCCGGGCTCCTGCACCTTGGGGCCGCCGGGCGTCTTCGGCGGGCGCTCGAGCCACGTGCGGCACTTGGCGGGCGCCCCGAGGCCGAGCCAGGGCAGGCGAAGTTCCGCTGCGTAGCCCGTGTCCACATCCGAGGCGTCGTTCACGGTCGAGGGCTTGCCATCCGCCTTCGGCTTCAGGCGGACAGCTTTGGCGAAGCGATGCTCGCCGTCGTCCTTCAGCCACATCTCGTGGCCGAAGAGGATGCCCCAGGTGACCATCGAGGACTGGGCGACGGGCCAGGCCGGGTCGGGCACCACGCACCACACATCGTTGAACTGGTTGGCGGCGTTGTGGTGGATTTCCCAGAAGAAGCGCTGGCAGCCGAACGACAGGAAGAACTCCACGACGTCCACCTTCTTGTCTTCGAGCCAGATTTCGCAGCCCTCGCGGGCATTGTCGGGCGGCCCCTCGGAGCGGCCGGCGCCGACGGCGATGAGGTTGCGGTCGAACGTCTCGTAGGCGACGTAGAGATACCACTCGTCCCACGCGAAGCGTGCGACGGCTCGCGGCTCGCCGCTCAGCACCCCCTGCTTGCTGTTCACGTAGTCCACGCGCACGGCCGGGGCCTGCTTCCAGCACGGCTCGTCGAGCACGCCGTCAATCACCACGGGCATAGCGGCCTTTGGGAGTGTTCCGGCGGCGATGGCCGGAAGGGCGGAGAGCGTGAGCAACGCGGCGAGGGGCTTCACAGCGGGTTCTCCTGAACGTGGTTCGCGGGGCAGGGACGCCCCGCCTGCAGCGCTCAACGGTGAAGGACCGGCTCGCACCAGTCGGCGGCATCGCTCTTGTTGCCATCGCCGGCGTCGGTGACGACGAGGCGGAGGCGGTTGACGCCACTCACGCCGATGTCGAGCTTCCGCGGCTCATCGAGGCCCGACATCACGGGCGAGGCCCAGACCTTCTTGCCGTCGGCGTGGACCTCGAAGACGACGGAGCCGCGGCCCTCGGTCACCGCGTCCACGCCGACCGTGGCGGTGAAGCGGCGGAACTGGCCGTTGAGGGCGAACTCCTGGAGGCTCTGGGCGAAGACGCCCATGCCGTTGGCGAAGCGTGTCTGGCCGATGGCCAGCGGGGCGCCGATGGTGTTGCGCGCCCAGCGCAGGGCCGAGCAGGCGAGCGGCTTGTCCACGAACGCGGGAATGCGCGCCTGGAGGAACGGCTTGACGTAGCGATAGTGCAGCCCGCCGTGGCGGAAGACGACGAACGCGGCGTCCACCATGCCGATCATGTCGGTCGGCTTCTTCACGATGGTTGGGATCTTGCCCGCCCGCGCCACCTCTTCGTTGCGTTCGGGCACGAGGCCGAAGAGGGCGACGACCTTTGCCCCGCGAATCGCCTTCCGCTCCGGCGTGTCGCTCAGGTTGCAGAGCTGCGAGAGCGCGATGGCGTGCGAATTGTCCGACCCGACGATTCCGATGCGAATCACGAGCATTCTCCTTGGGGGGAGGGGGCTGCCCATTCCAGACGCCCCAAGCCTACACACTCAGCCGCGCCGAGTCAAGCGGCTCGAGGCCTGCTGCGCGTGCGATCTGCCACGGGCCGGGCGCTCGACAGGAACGCCCGAAGGGCGCGAACGAGCGCGCGGGATTGTCAGATTCGCGGTGGTCTGGGGGGAGTCTGGGTGGGACAGAGCTTGGCAAGGATTTGGCTCATTCCATGACCCCGCCAGTCTGACAATCCCGCCATGCTTCGTCTGCGCGGGCGGGGCGATGGCCGCCCCGCCCGCGCCGCCGGGGATCACTTGACTTCGCTGAAGCGCGACTTGGGGGCGCCGCAGACGGGACACTTGTCGGGCGCCTGGCCCATCACGGTGTTGCCGCACACGCCGCAGACGAAGACGGCGGCGGCAGGCAGGTCCTTGCCGCCCCTCACGGCCTCGAGGGCCTTGTTGTACAGCCCGTGGTGGATTTCCTCGACGGCCATTGCGTTCTTGAACGACACGACGGCTGGCTTGTTGCCATCGGCCTCGGCCTCGGCGACGAACTGGGGGTACATCTCGCGGAACTCGTGGCCCTCGCCCGCCACGGCGGCCTCGATGTTCTCCACCGTGGTCTTGATGCCGCCCATGACGCGGAGATGGGCGTGGGCGTGGACGGTCTCGGCCGCCGCGGCCGCGCGGAAGAGCTTGCCCACCTGGGGAAGCCCGTCCGCCTCCGCCTTGCTCGCGAACGCCAGGTACTTCCGGTTCGCCTGGCTCTCCCCTGCAAATGCCGCCTGAAGGTTGTCCAACGTCGCCACTCCGGCCTCCTTTCGTTCGGTCACCAGCGCGGGACCCGTCCCCTGGCGGCAGACGCCGCCGCTCCTTCTATCTTACCGGCTTTGCGTTCGGGAGCAAGCGGAAGCGCGGGGCCGCCGGCGAAGTTGACGGGCGCGGGGCCTGGGGGTATAATCACACGGCGTGGTGCGGGGATGGCCAGGCCGCGCCACGCCCGAACCCGGCCGTTGTCGCCGCCAGGCCAAGAGGCAACGCTGTGGTTGAGCCGCGCAGACGCGCCGAACTTGTGAGCCATGAGTTCCTTGCCGGACGGCTCCGCGAGGAGGTGTCGCGCGCCGCGCGCCACCGGCTGCCGCTGGCGCTCCTGGTGTTCGACTTCGGCGCATCGGGCGAAGGCGCGAAGTCCCTGGAGCAGGTGACGCGGGCAGCGGCCCTGCTGGCCCGGGCCGTGGTGCGGCGGGACGACGTGGTGGGGCTCCTGGGCGCCGGCGCGTTCGCCGTCGTGGCCAACGCCACGCCCGAAGGGGCGGGGACGCTGGCGGCGCACCTGGCCCGCCACATCGAGGCCGTGGAGTTCACGGGCGCCGCCGGCCCCGTGCCGGTCGAGCTGCGGTACACGCTGGCGTGCCTCTCCGGCAGCGGCACGGCGGACGATCTTCTGAAGCAGGCCGGGGCTGCTCGGGCGAACCTTCTGGTTGGAGACTGAGCGCGATGGCGAATCGGTGGCGCTGCGCGAATTGCGGGTACCAACTCGAGGCGGACGTGCCGCCTGAGCGCTGCCCCGGGTGCAAGGAGGCGTGCGACTTCATAGACGACAACCGCTACGTGCCCGTCGAGGAGGGGGGGCCAGAGGGGCTGGACCCCGTGGCCGCCGCGCTGCTCCCGCGGGTGCAGGCCGAGGCATGCACGGGCTGCCGCAAGTGCCTCGACCTCTGCCCCGCCAAGGCGATCAGGATGAAGGGCGACGTTGCCTGGATTGACCCCGACCTGTGCGACGGCGACGGCATTTGCATCGCAGCGTGCCCCGAGGGGGCCATCGTCCTGCCCGAGTAGCTTGCCGCCAAACGATCGCGGGCGAGCACCTGGGTGCTCGCCCGCGCTGCACTTGGGGCAAGGCTCAGCCGGCGGCTACTCGTATTGCTCGAACTCCTCCTGGCCGTGCCAGCGAATGGAGTCGGGCGCGGGAATCCGCTCGCCCTTTGGCGCGGCGTCTATCTTGTGGAACGGGGGCGGGACGCGGAGGCCGCGCAGGTTGAACAGGCTCAAGAAGAAGTCCACGGCCTCGGCGGGGTTGATCTCGGCCTCGATGCCGGGCAGGAAGGGGAGCGCGATGGTCGCGCCCACCGTGTGCCAGGGGCGGTTGGCGTCGTAGAACTCGCGGTATGTTGGCGCCGCCCGGATGTCGTCCACCCGCCCGAAGAAGCGGTTGGTCTTCTGCGCGTCCTCGGTGATGCCGGCGGGCGAGGTCTTGCGGCCGATCCATGCCCAGTAGAAGACGGAGAAGCCGACCTCGGTGCGACCTTCGCCGTAGATGCCGGCGCTCGCCCCCTCGAAGCCGACCTTGGTGCCCGAAAAGCGGCCAAAGCCGATCTGGGCCAGCCGCGTCGCCCGCACGTTCACCAGGAACGACAAGTCGTCGCTCAGCGACAGCTTGAGGTTGAAGATGTCGAGGAAGTCATTCCCCCGGTCGGTCAGGTAGCGGCACAGCGGGTTCCGCGCGGGCGGCGGGGGTGGGGCCTCTTCGGCGCCCGGCGGCGGGGGCGGGGGCGGCGCGTCGGCCGCCGAGGCAATCAGCCCACAGGTCGGAAGCAATCCCACCACCAGGACAGCCAGCAGCCACTTGCGCATTGCGCGTCCCCCAAACGAGTTCCGTGCGCGACGAGGCTCCACGAATCCGTCACCTGCGGCAATTATAGCGAAGCCCCGCAGCCTGTCAAGCCGGGGGCGCAGGAAAATCTAGAAGGCGTCGCGGAACAGCTCGATGCGCCACCCCACGCCATCGGCGGCGCGGGTGAGGGCCACGACGTCGAAGCGGCAGGGGGTGTCGGTGAGGCGGTGGCGGTCGAGGTAGAGCTGGGCGATGCGGCGCAGCTTGGCCTGCTTGCGGCGGTCCACCGCCACCTCGGGCGGGCCGTAGTCGTCCGAGGCGCGGCTCTTGACCTCCACGAACACGACCATCCCGTCGTCCACGGCCACGATGTCTATCTCGCCGAGGCGCGTGGTGAAGTTCCGTTGGACGATCTGGTAGCCCTGGCGGCGCAGGAAGTCGGCGGCGGCATCCTCGGCGGCCTGGGCGTCGGCGCGCAGCTTCATTCGCTCTTGACCGGCTTCTTCTCGCGCAGGCGGGTCTTCTTGCCCACCCGCTGGCGCAGGTAGTTGAGCTTGGCCCTGCGGATGCGTCCCGGCCGCTTGACGACCTCGACCTTGACGAGCTTGGGCGACTGGATGGGGAAGGTGCGCTCGACGCCCTCGCCCTGGACGATTCGGCGGACGGTGAACATTTCGCGGGTGCCGGCGCCGCGGCGGCCGATGACGGTGCCGTTGAAGATCTGGGTCCGCTCCTTCTCGCCCTCGACGACGCGGACGTGGACGTTGACGGTGTCGCCGACCAGGAACTCTGGGACATCCTCGCGCGCCTGCTTGCGCTCGACCTCGCCGACGGTTCGGTTCATCGCACGCATCCTTTCTGTTCGCGGGGCAGGGACGCCCCGCCTACAGGGGGTCTTCCTGGCCCGCGGCGGCCAGGTCGGGCCGCCGGGCCAGGGTCCGCTCGCGGGCGCGCTCGGCGCGCCACTGGCGAATGGCCTCGTGATTGCCCGACACCAACACGTCGGGCACGGCCCGCCCGCGGAAGACGGGGGGCCGGGTGTATTGCGGGTAGTCGAGCGAGCCGGCCTCGAACGACTCGAGGGCGGCGGACTCGGGGTCGCTGATTGCGCCTGGGAGCAGGCGGACGACGGATTCGACGACGACCATCGCCGCGGCCTCGCCGCCGGCGAGCACGTAGTCGCCGATGGACAGTTCCTCGGCCCCCAGGCCCTCGGGGATGCGCTCGTCGAAGCCCTCGTAGCGGCCGCAGACGAGCATCAGGCGCGGCTCGGCCGCGAAGTCGCGGGCGAGGGCCTGGGTGTAGGTGCGCCCCTGGGGCGAGAGGAGCAGCTTGCGCGCGGGCGGCCGGGCGGCGGCGTCGGCGGCCTCGGCCGCGGCGAACACCGGGCCGGGCATCATCACCATGCCTGGGCCGCCGCCGTAGGGCCGGTCGTCCACCTTCCGGTGCTTGTCGTCCGTGTGGTCCCGAATGTCCCACAGGCATATCTCGACGATGCCCCTCTCGCGCGCGAGTCGCACGAGGCTCTCGTCGAGGAAGCCGCGGAAGATTCCGGGGAATAGGGTGAGGATGTCAATGCGCATGGCTGCACTCATCGTAGCATGGCCACGAGCTGCGAGCTTCGGGCCAAGACACAGGGAGGAACTCCTGCGCCCATCCTGCTCGCCGCTCGCGGCTCTACTGCTTGGCGTAGATGCCGTTCTTCTTGAGGATGGCGGCGACGGCGGCGGTGGGCTGCGCGCCCTTGTCGAGCCAGGAGACGATGCGCTCGCGGTTGAGCGTCACCTTCTTGCTGTTGTCCGGCTCGAGCGGGTCGTAGCTGCCCAGGGCCTCGTCGAGCGCCCTGCCGTCGCGCGGCGAATGGGCATCGAACGCCGCGATGCGGTAGTGCGGGCGGTTCTTGCGTCCAAGCCGTTTCAGGCGAAGTCGTACCACTGTTTTCAGGCCTCCGTGGGGGAAATGGGGCACACTATCCGAAGCCGAAGAGGCCCTTGCCTCTCCGGCGCATCTGCTTCATCATCTTCTGCATCTGGCGGAACTGCTTGAGCAGGCCGTTCACGTCGTGGGGCTCGGTGCCCGAGCCGGCCGCGATGCGCCGCCGCCGGCTGTGGTCTATCACGTCCGGGTGCGACCGCTCCTCGGGCGTCATCGAGTAGATGATCGCCTGTATCTGGTCGAAGTCCTTCTCGTCCACCTCCTCCATCCCGCCCAGCTTGTCGCCGAACGGGAGCATCTTGAGCAGGCTCTTGATGGGTCCCATCTTGCGGACCTGTTCGAGCTGGCGGACGAAGTCCTCGAGGGTGAAGCTGGCGTCGCGCAGCTTCTTCTGGAAGTCCATCGCCTGGTCGCGGTCTATGCTCTCCTGGGCCTTCTCGACGAGCGTCCGCACGTCGCCCATGCCCAGGATGCGGTCGGCCATGCGCTCGGGGTGGAACTCTTCGAGGGCCTCGAGCTTTTCGCCGACGCCGACGAACTTGATGGGCTTGCCCGTGACGGCCTTGATGCTCAGGGCCGCCCCGCCGCGGGCATCGCCGTCCAGCATCGTCAGGATGATGCCGTTCAGCTCGAGCTGCTTGTTGAACTCGGCGGCGCTGTTCACCGCGTCCTGGCCCGTCTGCGCGTTGCACACGAGGAGAATCTGGTCGGGCTCGACCCGCTCGGCGATCTCGCGGACCTCGGCCATCATGGCGTGGTCAATGTGCAGGCGGCCCGCGGTGTCGAGGATGATGGCGTTCAGGCCGTTCTCTTCGGCGTAGCGGATGCTCTTCTTGCACACGCGGGGCGGCGAGGCCTGGCGGTCGGCGAAGACGGGGATGCCGGCCTGCGCGCCCACCTGTTCGAGCTGGTCCACGGCGGCCGGGCGCTGGAGGTCGGCCGCGACCAGGAGCGGCTGGCGGCCCTTCTTCCGCAGGTACAGGCCCAGCTTGCCGGCGGTGGTCGTCTTGCCGTGGCCCTGGAGGCCGCAGAGCATGAACACCGTCGGCCGCTTGTCGTTCGTCGGCAGCGTCGCGTCCACCGGCCCCATGAGCTGAATCAGCTCGTCGTAGACGATCTTGACGACCTGCTGGCCGGGGGTGACGGAGCGGATGACCTCCTGGCCGACGGCGCGCTGCTGGACGCGCTCGATGAAGTCGCGGGCGACCTTGTAGTTGACGTCGGCTTCGAGGAGGGCGGTGCGCACCTCGCGGAGGCCCTCGGCGATGTTCTTCTCGTTGAGCTGGCCGCGGGAGGTGAATGCCTTGAGCGCGGCCTTGAGGCGTTCGGAGAGTGCCTCGAACATCGCTTAGCCCTCCCCATCCTTGGGCTTGTCGTGCGCCTCCTCGCCATCGTCGTCGCGGGTGATTTGCGCGCCGAGGGCCTTCAGGCGCTCCTCGATCCGCTCGTAGCCGCGGTCGAGGTGGTAGATGCGGCGGACCTTGGTCTCGCCCCTGGCCACCAGGCCGGCGAGGACCAGGCAGGCGCCGGCCCGCAGGTCCGAGGCCATGACCGTGGCGCCCGACAGCTTGCACCCGCCGTTGACGATGACCGAGGGGCCTTCCTTGCGCAGCTCAGCGCCCATTCGCTGCAGCTCGGCCACGTGCATGAAGCGGTCGGGGTAGATTTTCTCCGTCACCACGCTGATGCCGTTGGCCAGGCAGAGCATGGCCATCAGTTGCGCCTGCACGTCGGTGGGCACGCCGGGGTAGGGGAGCGTCGTCACGTCCACGGGCTCGAGCTTCTCCGGGCCGACGACGCGGCAGGCGCTGTCGTAGGTGGTCACCTGGGCGCCGGCGCAGCGGAGGATGTCAATCACGGCCCCCAGGTGCTCCGTGCACACGCCCTCGACCGTCACGTCGCCCCGCGTCATGGCGGCCGCGACCATGAAGGTCGCCGCCTCGATGCGGTCGGGGATCACGCGATGTTGCGCGCCGTGAAGGCTGTCCACGCCCCGGACCCGGATGACTGGGGAGCCTGCTCCCTCGACCCGCGCGCCCATCTTGTTGAGGAACGCCGCCAGGTCGGCCACCTCGGGCTCGCACGCGGCGCTCTCGATCGTCGTCACCCCGTCGGCCAGCGTGGCGGCCATCATGGTGTTGGCCGTGCCCAGCACGGTGGAGCCGAACGGCCCGCCGAGGAAGACGTTGGCGCCGTGCAGGCGCTCGGCCTCGCCCACCACATAGCCATCCTCGATGGCCGTGGGCGCGCCCAGGGCCTTCAGCCCCTTGCGGTGCAGGTCAATGGGCCGCACGCCGATCACGCAGCCGCCGGGCAGCGACACCCTGGCCTGGTGCCGCCGGGCCAGGAGCGGCCCGAGCACGCAGATCGATGCCCGCATCTGCCGCACCAGGTCGTAGTGCGCGAGCGTCGGTCGCGCGTCCACCACCTCCAGGCGAATCGTGCCGTCGCCGTCGAGCCCGCCGCGGTCGCCCAGGGCGTCGAGCACCTTGAGCAGGGTGCGCACGTCGCGCACGTCGGGCGAGCCCTGGATCACCGACGGCCCTTCGGCCAGGAGCGTGGCGGCCATGATCGGGAGCACGGAGTTCTTGGCACCCTTGACCTGCACGGTGCCCTTGAGCCTGGCTCCGCCTTGAACGATCAGCCTGTCCACCGCTGTGCATCCTCTCTCGCGGAGGCCTGGGAGCCCTGCGCGGCCGCGTGGTGCGGGCCGCGGCGGGCACGGGGCACGGGGGAAACGGCTCCCGCTCGCTCCGCGAATCACGTCTTCGTCTGCATCGAGGCGATGCGGGGGATGCCCTGGTAGTCGGGCGTCACCTGCATCGCCCCGTAAGCCTCGGTCTCATTCGCCAGCATCGTCACCGCCTCGGCCTGGCCCGCCCCGATTTCGAGGACGAGCCATCCGCCCGCCTTGAGCCACGGCGGCGCGCCCGCGATGAGCACTCGCAAGCAGCTCAGGCCGTCCGGGCCGCCATCCAGGGCCACCCGCGGCTCGTGGTCCCGCACCTCGGGCATCGCCCGCTCGAGGTCGGGCGCCGCCACGTAGGGCGGGTTGCTCAGCAGGGCGTCGAAGCGCGTGCCCGGCTCCAGGGCGGCGAACCACTCGCCCTGGCGGAACTCGATGCGGCCGCCGACGCCGTGGCGCTCGGCGTTGCTCCTGGCCACGGCCAGCGCCTCGGGCGACACATCGGTCGCCACCACGCGGGCGAGTGGCCTCTGTGCCGCCACGGCGATGGCGATGGCCCCGCTGCCCGTCCCCAGGTCGGCCACCAGGGCCTCCTGGTCCTCCCCCAGCAGCGCCAGCGCCCGCTCGACCAGCAGCTCCGTCTCCGGGCGCGGGATGAGCACCGCGGGCGTCACCTGAAGCGGGAGGGAGTAGAACTCGCTCTCGCCGATCAGGTACTTCGACGGGATGCGCTGGAGGCCGCGCGCCCGCACCATTTCGCGGAAGCGTCCCAACGCCTCGCCGCTCGGCACGTGGTCGAAGCGGGCGTAGAGGTCAATCCGCTTCCAGCCCAACGCGTGGGCCAGCAGCAGCTCGCCATCCAGCCGCGCGCTCTCGATGCCCTTGCTTTCAAAGAACCGCGTCGTCCATTGCAGCAGCGCCTGGATCGTCCAGACCTGCGCGGGTTCTTCCGTCCTCAATCGTCCTCGTCCTTCGTCCTCGTCCCTCGTCCTCGACTCTTCTCGTCCCGACCTCGCACGGCTCCTCGACAAGCTCGATCACGATGAACGCCCCTCGAAGGTCGCCTGAGAGAATACGTCACCGAACTTCCGAGCTACAGTACTAAGCTCGCCGCCCTATCCGCCGAGCAGGGCCTGGCCAATGGGCAGGAGAAGCAGCGCCGGGATGAGGCCCGGCGAGAACGGGCCGAGCTGGCGCGCGCCAGGAAGGCCGACTGACAAGGAGATGTGAAGCAATGAGCAAGGAACCGACGGCGCGTGGGACCAGGGGGCCCACAGCCAAGCAGTGGAACCTGCGCCTCTATGTGGCCGGCCAGACCCCGCGAAGCGTCGCCGCCTTCGCCAACCTCAAGAAGCTCTGCGAGGAGCACCTGGTTGGGCAATACCACATCGAGGTCGTTGACCTGCTCAAAGACCCCAAGCTGGCCCGCGACGACCAGATCGTGGCGGTGCCGACCCTGGTGCGCAAGCTGCCGCAGCCGCTGCGCAAGATCATCGGCGATCTCTCCAACACCGAACGCGTGCTCGTGGGCCTGGACCTGCGGCCGCGCTGAGCGAGGAACCCACCGTATGGCGAAGACGAAAGACGCGAAAGGCATCTCCGGCGGGCAGTCCCTGGAGCAGGCGGCGGAGGATCGGGGCCGCCAGCAATACGTGCTGCGGCTCTACGTGGCCGGCATCACCCCACGCTCCGAGGAGGCCATCCGCAACGTGACGGCCCTCTGCGAGAAACACTTGGCCGGGCGATACGAACTGGATGTAGTAGACATCTATCAGCGGCCCGAACTGGCCAGGGATGAGCAGATCATCGCCGCCCCCACCCTGCTCAGGAAGCTCCCGCTGCCGCTCCGCAGGCTCATCGGCAGCATGGTGCAGGAGGAGAAGGTCCTGGTCGGGCTCGACATCAGGCCCAAGGCGAGGTGACGAGCCATGGCCGCCGCGCGGAAGACGCGACAGCAGTTGGCGAGTGAGAACGAGGAGCTGCGCGCCCGCCTCGCCGAGGCCGAGGAGACCCTGCGGGCCATCCGCGAGGGCGAGGTGGACGCGATAGTGGTCTCCGGCCCTGGGGGTGAGCGCGTCTTCTCGCTGACCGGCGCCGAACAGGTCTACCGCCTGATCGCCGAGACAATGAGCGAGGCGGCCCTCACGGTGGCGGTGGACGGCACGGTGCTGTTCGCCAACGCCCAGCTCGGCCAGCTCCTGCGCCGCCCGCTCGAGCAGATTGTCGGCCGCCCCCTGCGTGACTTCGTTCACCCCGACTACCGCGCCGCCGGCGACGCCCTGCTCGTCATCGCCAAGAGCCAGCGGGTCCGCCAGCGGCTCGTCTTCCAGGCCGCCGATGGGACGGGGGTGCCCACCCACGTGGCCTCCAGCATCCTCGACCAGCCGGCCGGGCGGAGCATCTGCCTCGCCGTGGGCGACCTGACGGAGTTGGAGAACTCCACGGAGCTCGTGCAGCAGCTCCGCAGCCAGCAGGAGGAGCTGCGCAAGTCACGCGCGGCCTCGCTGAACCTGGTGGAGGACGCCATCGAGGCCCGCCAGGAGGCCGAGCGGGCCAGCCTGGCGCTGCGCGAGAGCGAGGATCGGATCCAGCAGGCTTTGCACGTCAGCCGTTCCTTCACCTTCGAATGGCAGCCGGCAACCGACACGGTGCTACGCTCGGAGAGTTGCGCGGACATCCTGGGCCTGTCGGGTGATGCCAGCGTCCACGGCACGGCGCAGCATTTCCTCCAACACATCCATCCGGAGGACAGGGACCGCTTCGTGCAGATGCTAGGTCGGCTGGCCCCGGGCTCGGATTCTTACCTGACCCAGTACCGCGTGATGCGGGGCGACGGCGCCGAGGCTGTGCTCGAGGAGACCGGGCGGGCCACCTTCGACTCCCAGGGCAAGCTGCTGCGCCTCGTCGGCGTCTCCACCGACGTCACCGGGCGCAAGCAGCGTGAGGGGCGGATCGCGCGGCTCTCAAAGCTCTACGCGGTGCTGAGCCGGGTGAACGAGGCGATCGTGCGAATCGGCGAGGAGCAGGCGCTCTACCGCGAGGTCTGCCGCATCGTGGCCGAGGAGGGCGGGTTCCCCCTCGTGTGGGTCGGCGAGGTGCGCGACGGGCAGGTCGCCCCAGTCGCCTGGGCCGGCCCTGCGGCCGGTTACCTGAAGGAGATTCGGGTCGAGGTGGATGGCGAACTGGGCCGCGGCCCCACCGGCACCTGCATCCGCGAGGGCCGCTCCGTCGTCAACTTCGACTTCAAGGCCAACCCCTCGATGGCGCCCTGGCGGACGCCCGCGGACCGCCACGGGCTGCGGTCATCCTCCGCCTTCCCCTTGCGGCGCGGCGGCGTGGTGGTAGGCGCGCTCACGTTCTACGCCCCGGAGCCGGGCGGGTTCGACGCGGAGCACATCCGCCTGCTCGAGGCGCTCGCCGCCGACCTGTCCTACGCTCTGGATGCCATGCGGGAGGAGCGGCTGCGCACCGAGGCCGAAGAGGCCCTCCGCGCCGCCCACGGCCAGGCCGTGACCGACAGGAACCGCCTGGCCGCCGTGATGGAGGCACTGCCCGTGGGCGTGGCCATTGTGGATGCCCAGGGCGGCAACATCCAGGCCAACGCCGCCTTCGAGCAGGTCTGGGGCGCGGTCCGGTCGGCCCGGGGCGTGAGCGACTACGTGGCCTACCACGCCTGGTGGCCCGACACCGGCGAGCCGGTCCAGCCGGAGGAGTGGGCCTCGGCCATTGCCGTGCAGCGCGGGGAGGCCGTGGTGGGCCAGGAGATGCAAATCCAGCGCGCCGACGGCACCCGTGCCTGGGTGCTCAACAGCGGCGCCCCCATCCTGGACGCCCAGGGCCAAGTGGTTGGCGCCGCAGTGGCCATCCAGGACATCACACCCCTGAAGCGGGCCGAGGAGGCCCTGCGCCGCGCCCGCGACGAACTGGAGCTGCGGGTGCGCGAGCGCACCGCCGAATTGGCCGAGACGGTGGCGCAGCTCAAGGCCGAGATGGCCGCGCGCGAGCGCGCCGCCAGGCTCGCAGAGGCCACGGCCCGGCTCCTCCGCCTCTTCGCCGAGAAGGCGTCCGAGAAGGACTACCTGGACGCCACGGTGGCCCTGCTGCACGAGTGGAGCGGGTGCCGGTGCGTGGGCATCCGCGTGCTGCACGGGGACGGTGGGTTACCCTACCAGGCCCACGTGGGCTTCAGCCCGGAGTTCATGGCAGAGGAGATGGTGCTCGACACGCGGCGCGACTGCTGCGTGTGCGTGCGGGTGGCCACCGGCACGCCCGAGCCGCAGGACCGCCCGGCCATCACACCCGGCGGATCGTTCGCGTGCGTGGACGCCCCGTCGTTCGTCGCGGGGCTTACCGCTGCGGAGGCCGCGCGCTACCGCGGCGTGTGCATGCGGGTCGGCTTCCGCACCCTCGTCGTCGTGCCCGTGCGCTACCGCGGGAGGACGCTTGGGGCCATCCACCTGGCCGACGAGTTGCCGGGGGCGCTGTCGGCGGAGGAGGTGGAATTCCTCGAGTCGCGCTCGCTCCTCATCGGCGAGGCGCTCCACAGGTTCGACCTCGAGCAGCAGGTCATGGCCATCAGCGAGGAAGAGCGCCGGCAGGTGGGCCAGGAGCTCCACGATGGGGTGGGCCAGCAACTCACGGGGATAGCGTACATGCTGGACAATCTGGAGGCAGTGCTGGCAGAACGCCACGCGGCCGAAACCCGGCGGGTGGCCGACTTGCGGAAGGCGGTGGGGGAGGTTGACGCCCACGTGCGCAGCGTCTCGCGCGGGCTCTACCCCTCCCAGGTGGCCTCGGGCGGGCTGAGCGGCGCGCTCGAGGACCTGGCCCGACGCGTCACGGCCCGCTACAGCATCGCCTGCTCCTGCGAATGCGCCGCATCCGTGGCGCTCGAGAGGGGGGCGGCCACCCAGCTCCACCGCATAGCCCAGGAGGCGGTGAACAACGCGGTCAAGCACGGCAGGCCTCGGGTGATTCGGATCCGCCTCGGCGAGAGCGGGGGACAGGTCATGCTGAGCATCCACGACGACGGCGCAGGGCTCCCCCACGACCTCGCCGGAAGCCCGGGCCTGGGGATGCAAATCATGGCGTATCGAGCGAGCGCCATCGGCGGCACGCTCAGCGTGCAGCCGGCGGCCGAAGGGGGCACCGTGGTGAGCTGCTTCCTGCCGGCCAGGCCTGGCGCCAGTAAGGAAAGGACGCTCTGATGGCTGGGAAGACACTGGGCCGACAGCAGAAAGCCCGAATCCTCGTGGTGGACGACCACCCCCTCATCCGCCGGGGACTGGTGGAGGTCGTCAACAGGCAGCCCGACATGGAGGTCTGCGCAGAGGCTGGAAGCGGACGCGAGGCGCTCGAGGCCGCGGAGACGTTTGCCCCCCACCTCGCTGTCGTTGACCTTGCCCTCGGCGACGTGGACGGCTTGGACCTCGTCAAGGACTTCCAGAACCGGCACGCGAAGATGGCCATCCTTATCCTGTCGAGGCACGAGGAGGCCATCTATGCAGAGCGGGCACTACGAGCCGGCGCAAGAGGCTACGTGATGAAGCACGAGCGGCTCCAGACGGTCTTGGACGCTATCCGCCGCGTCCTGAGGGGCGAAGTGTTCCTGAGCGATAGAATGCAGTCCAAGGTCATGCTCCAGCTCGTCGGGAGGAGGCGCTCTGAGGAGGCCGAGCCCCTCGCCTCTTTGAGCGACCGTGAGCTCCAGGTTTTCGCGATGATCGGCCGGGGCATGGTGCCCAGCGACATTGCAAGGCAACTCCACCTGAGCGTCAAGACGATTACGACGCACAAGGAACGCATCAAGGAGAAGCTCCACCTGGAGACCGCCGCGGAGCTGCGACGCTGCGCCATCGAGTTGACCCAGAAGGACAGTAAGACATAGCCGGCCCTCCAACCCCGGCGGCGCCGTCTCCGCGCGCATGATGCCCTCCTTCCGCTTCCTGCCAGGCCTTCCCCGGCCCATCCCCTCATGCTGCCCTCGCCCGGCATTGTCGGGCATTCGACCGACAAGGGCTTCCGGTGTCTCGCCTATACCCAGAACAGGGGGCGGCCCGATTGTGGCCCCTGAGACCCTGACATATGCTTGGATACGATGAGTAGAGAGCGAGTGGCAGAGCGGTGCCTGGGAAGGAGAAAGCCATGGCGAACGCCGCAGGGTCCCTGGAACAGACCCATTCCGTTCCCTTCTCGCCGCCATCCATCCTGACCGGCGGGACAAATGGAGGAGCCCCGGTGGCAGCGATCCTGATCGTGGACGACGACAAGAACCAGCGGCTCCTCCTCGAGGAAGAACTCCAGAGCGACGGCTACACCACCTATGCCGTCGCCACCGGCAGGGATGCGATCGACGTAGCTTCTCGAACCATGCCCGACGTCGCGGTGCTGGACATCAGAATGCCGGGCATGGACGGGCCCGAGCTCATGGGGAGGCTCCTCAGCATGAATCACCACCTGCGCATCGTGATCTACACGGGATATGCGTGCCACCAGGACAACTTCATGGCCTGGGCCGCCGATGCCTACGTCATGAAGCGTTCGGACCTGAGCGAACTGAAGGGCGCTATCCGACGGGTCATTGCGAGCTCGGCGCGTTCGCGGCAGGACGCCGCACCCCGGCAACGGGCGCTGTGCAGCGCCGGAACCGCGATGGGACAAGGAGGAGAGGCATGAGGCGTTCGATTGCGTTAACTGAGCGTTCCGACTTGGTCAAGAAGTGGCTTTCGTGCCTCGGCTGCGGCCGGCAGATGTGGACCGACCGTTGCCACCGCTTCTGTAGGAAATGCGGGAGGCGCAACAACGCGTGTCCGCCGAAGCGCACGTACCACACGGCCCTGCCCAGTGGGGTCTACCTCGAAGAGAGCGCGGCGACCTCGCGGCCGTTCGACTACTGAATCACCCGAAGGGTGTGGAGGCGCGCCGCGCGTGGCGCCGCTGCTGGACACGGTTCCGAGCGGGACGCCACGGGGCAGACCAAGAGAGGTGCGTTCGTGTCGTGGCCCGGGACCTCGTTCCTGTCTCAGTGCATCGGAGAACCTGTCAATGCCAGAAGAAAAGGTGGACCTGTTCGCCCAGGTGAACGAGCCGAAGGACTGGGGGAACCCCACGGACCTGGAGAAGAAGCACATTCCCGTCATCACGGCGCCCGAGAAGGTGAAGGCGGGGGAGCGCTTCGAAGTCACTGTCGAGGTCGGCAAGCTGCTGGCGCACCCCAACGAGCTGGCCCACTACATCGAGTTCATCGAACTCTACGCCGGCCACGTCTACTTGGCCAGGGTGGACCTCACGGCCAAGACCACCTGCCCGATCGCGAAGGTCTGCGTGGCCCTTCCGAAGGACTTGGGGCCGCTCCGCGCGTTCGAACGCTGCAACCTGCACGGCGTCTGGGAGGTGACCAAGCCGATCACCGTCGCGTAGGCGACCCGTCCTGAAACCGGCTCCAGGCGGGCGCGCAGGGCGCCTGTCGGGCGCACTAAGGCCAATGAAAGGAGCGTGTCCCATGGCGACTGCTGTGGCAACCCGACAAGGCGTCACCTGGCCGGCGTCCAACCGCAGACCCACGACACGTTCACCCTGAACCTCGAGGCTGACGACGGCCGCCCGCTGCCCCACCAGCCAGGGCAGTTCGTGTTCCTCACGCTGGTGCGGCCGGGCCGGCTCTCGGAGGAGCATCCCTGTTCGTGAGCACTGGAGGAGATCAAAACACATGATCGCAAGGATTGTGCTGGCGATCAGCGATGCCGCTCTGCGAAGGAAGGTTCATCGGGCCTCCACCGCCGGTGAGCTGCCTGTCAGCACGGTCATCCGCGCCCTGAGGGGACGGGACTGCTCGTGGGAGCGCGTCATCCCGCACGTGTGCGACCTGCTCATCGTCGAGCGCTCGCTGCTCCCAGAACCTGCCTGCGAAGCCATCCGAAGCCTGCGGAAACACCCGGATTCCCCCTTGCTGGTCATCCTGTCCGACGGGCATGACCCGCACGAGGAGGCGGACCTGGTGGCCGCAGGAGCCGATGCCGTGCTCCTCGCCGGGTTGCCCGACCCGAAGCTCGCGGGCGTCCTCGGAACCCTCCTCAGCAAGCGTCGCGAACTGACCCGCGCCCGGGGCGTTGACGAGTGGAACGTCGTTCGCCCTCAATTGGCCGACTTCGATTCGACCAGCGCGACGATGAGAGTCTTCATGGGCCTCGTCAGCAGGATCGTGCACACCGACACCTCGCTCCAGATCCTCGGGGAGACCGGGGTGGGCAAGGAACGGCTCGCGCGGGCCATCCATGCAGAAAGCCCCCGGCGCGACGGGCCGTTTGTGACGGTCAGTTGCGGCTCCCTGCCGGAACACCTGCTGGAGAGCGAGCTGTTCGGCCACGAGGCCGGCGCGTTCACGGGAGCGACCAGGGCTCGCCGCGGGCTCCTCGAACTCGCCCACAAGGGCACCGCCTTCCTGGACGAGATTGGCGACATGCCGTATCACGTCCAAGTCAAGCTCCTCCGCTTCCTCCAGGACCACGAGATTCAGCCCGTGGGGGGCGAGCAGCCGATCACCGTGGACGTCCGCGTGATGGCCGCCACCAACCGCAGCCTCGAGGAAGACGTCGCGACGAAGCACTTCCGAAAGGACTTGTTCTACCGGCTCAGCGTCGTCACCTTGACCGTCCCGCCCCTGCGCGACCACTGGGAGGACATCGCCGGACTGGTGCAGAAGTACATTGACTACTTCTCGACCCGCATCCCGTGCGAGGTTGACGGGATCGCCGACGATGCCTTGCAGGCGCTGTATCGCTACGCCTGGCCTGGCAACGTGCGGGAGCTTATCAACGTGATCGAGCGGGCCGCGCTCCTGGCCAACGGGCGGGAGATCACCCTGGACGAGCTGCCCATGGGCGTCAGCGGGCAGCTTGCGGGGGCCGATGCGGGGGCAGCGGTCATCCCGCTCACCCCGGACGCCGTGCCCGAGGACTGGCTTTCCATGCCCCTCAGCGACGTGCGAAAGGCAGCCGTCTGTGACCTCGAACGCGCCTACCTGGCGGCGCTTCTCCGCGAGACGGGAGGGGGAATAGCAGAAACGGCGCAGCGTGCCGGAATGGACCCCCGGTCCCTCCACCACAAGATGAAGCGGTACGGCCTGCGGAAGGAAGACTTCAGGCGGCCGAGCAACAAGCGGTGATCGGCCTAACGCCCGGCCGTGGGTGTGTCCTGTCTCCCATGTGGTCTACAACGACCGTTATAGGGCACTCAAGGCACCTCCCACCATTGGAAATCCAAGACTTACGGCGACGCCCGAATGCCCCGGATTCATCATTATATCCAACTCACGCGCGGGTGGGGCTGAGCTGGTGTCATTCGGCTCTATCGCACTCGTACCGCGGGGGGGCTCGTTGATGGCCAAGGGGTATCTCGGGAGCGCTGCTGGCCGTGTCACAAGAGGCCGGCTACAGGTTCCCTCCTCCGCCAGGGGTAGGGGGTGCGGGGTTTGCACGTCAGCCAGCCTGCCACGCGAGGTTCCCTTCCTGGCCGCAGCGGCACATGAGCCAACCCCACCCCAGAACCGATAACCCGGAGCTGGCGTGGCTCGTAGTAGGTCGTCGGCTTGTCCGGCGGCGGCGAGACCTTGGGCTGGGCCTCGCCGGCAGCAGCGACGCCCAGGGTCAGCGAGAGCACCAGGGAAAGGAAGGGCATCGCGGTCATCATGTAGGATCTCTCCATGCCAGACTCCAATTCACGAGCGGCCCACGCTACTTCCTCTTGCACAGGGGCAGTGATAGACATCGAGCATACTGGGGCAGGCACGACAGTGCAAGCGACGGAAGAGATGGCTGCTGCCCCCAAGGCCACTTGTCTTCCGTGACGAGAGTGAACCGAACTCATGAAGCGGCTCCCGCCCTTCCGAGAGCCGCTTCTCGCAGTTCGTGATGGACGTCACGCAGGACCCGGGAGAGGCAAGCAAGGCAGCATGGACTGAGGAGATCGAGCGGGCGATAGCCGATTTGGAGCGGACGGCTGAGGACGCGCGGTTCAGAGGGGAGTGGCATAGGGCGGCTTGGCGAGGATGCGGCGCTAAAGAAGAGACTACGGCAGCGGCACAGTCTCTTCGGCGGCGTAGACCAACCTAAGGCGCAGCAGTCGGCGATTGCCTGCGTCGCCGATGTAGGCGTGCCTGTCGGTCACGCCCACGCTGGCCGGGTGAGCTACGGCGATCTCCGGCTCGGCGAATGGGCTTCCCAGATCCTTTGAATCGTCCGGCAGGCGCGGTCGGACCTGGCCGGTCTTCGGGTCAACTACCGGCGAGTCCGGCCCGCAGTTCTCGGGGTTGCCGTAGCCGCCGAAGTGGGTGATGGCGTTCCCTGCGGTGTCGATCACCCGGACGCGGAACAGGGGCAAGTCGGGGAAGAACGTCCGGCCGAACTCGTCCACGTCGAACGTGGGGTTCTCGCAGTTGCACATGAACATCAGCGTGCCCGCGCTGCCCATGCCCGGATGTATCCACTCGGCGCCGATAGCTTTGATCGGCCCCCGCACCTGTCCCCAGCCGTAGCACTCGACCTCGGTGATCTTGAGCTCGGGGGCAAGTGTGGGCTGCCCCTCAAACGGGTCCGGCCCCTGCCACCACTCGCCACCCTTCCCCCCCTTGGGGAAATCGACCATTCCCCCCTTGGGGCTGAACTTGACGATGCTTCCGTACAACTTGATGTACGAGTCATGCACCCCCTTGAACCCCTTGCTGTCGAGATGCTTCTGGATCTCAGGCGGGTAGTGCCAGCCTTTGGGCCGGATGGCTTCTGAGATGTAGATGTTGCCGGCAGGGTCGAACTTCGGGCCGATGGCGGCATCGGAGACCTTCCAGAGCACGGGGTTGGCGTCCGTGGTCAAGCGCTTGCCGCTGGGCAGGTACTCCTGCATGGTCTTCATGGCCCGCCCGCCCATCCCTTGCTGAAAGCCTTTGGGCTCGATCACGAACAGGTGCCCGTCGCTCCAGCGCACGCCCAGCACGTGCGGCTGCGCGCACATGGCCGCCGGAGCATAGGCCACATGGTGTATCTTGGAGACCGTCTTGTCGTATTCGTAGCACTTCAGCTCCGCCTCGGTGGGGATCCGCGGCTCGGTCCAGGGGACAGGCTTACCGTTGCGGTCCCACCGGACAAACCTGTGCTCCCAGCAGAGGCCGTAGATGTTGCCGTTGGGCGCTGGGGTATACTGGTAGCCCCAGCCCTGGCCGTTGCCCGCGGCGCCGGCCGGATGGATCACCTCCACTTTGCCGGTGGCGTCGTCGTAGCGCTCCACCCGCCCGCCGTAGTAGCCGTTGCGGGCGTAGACCTCTTTGGTCAGGCGGTCCACCACCATCGCGACGTAGCACTCGTCGGGCGCGCCGTCCCGCCAGCCGGGGCTCAACTCCCGCACCTCGAACTTCTCGCCCCGGTCCTCGGCCCGCACCAACTGCCCGGCGTCGCCCCAACTGACCCAGACCACCGCGGTCTCGCCGCTGGAGTCCACCGCCAGCCGGGAGGGGCAGTGCCAGCCTTTGGGACGGAACGGAACCTCGGCCACCTTCCGGCCGTCCTTCCACCCGCTGTACTTGACCACGCCTTCCTTGAAGCAGCCATAGACCACGCCGGATTTCCTGGCGACCCCCAGGCCATGCAGGCTGTTCCGCGCGACCTCGAACTCGCCCTGGAACTTGCCGTCGCTCTCGCTCACCACCACGACCCGCTTGTTGGCGGGGTCGGCGATGAGCAGGTTCCCCTTGCCGTCGCTGGCCAGCCCGGCCGGCTTTAGCCCCAGGTGAGCCTGGTCGCTGCCCGCCTTGCCCGGCTCGCCGAAGAGCGTCTCTATCTCGGCGCATTCCGGGAGCTTGACCCGGTAGACCGCCCCCATGAGCTTGGCGTTGTCCCATTGGTCCGCCTTGGGGCCATTGAAGAAGAGCGACTTGCCGTCCGAGGACATGGCCAGGCAGGCCTCATTGGCAAAGCCCCCTTGGAACTGCAGCGCGCCGATCTTCCCTGGCAGGGGAATGCGGGCATGCCCATTGGCGGCCCCCAGTTCCGTGGCCAGGCGCAGGATCCCGCCCGATAGCGTGTAGAGGTGTTTGCCGTCGGGACTGACCGCCATGCTGGAGTAGAGCGGCCCGCCCCAGCTCGAAATGTCGCGTGGACTCGGCCTGACGGGGACCTTGCGGCCATCCAGCTCCATCACGTCCAGTCCCCGGCCCCCTTCTCCGCCGGCAGTGGAGGGGAAAGGCATGAGCGTCCGGCGATAGCTCCCGTCGCGGTTGAGCACCACGATCTGGCAGTGGCCGTAGATGGCATCGCTGGTGTTGACCCGGACATAGAGCGTTCCGTCCGGCCCGACGCCCAGCGAGCTTTGGCCCGCGAAGCTCAGCGGCCGGCTGGAGAGCACCTTGTCGTACCTCGCGCCGAGGCCTAGCGCCACGCGGACCCTGAACGGCCCCGCGCCCGCGGGCTTGCCGTAGTCGGCCTTGCCGTCCCACTCCACGGATTGTTCGAGCGAGCCGGCCTTGAGCGGCGCCGGCGGGTTCGGCCCGAGCACCCCGGCGACCAGGTGTCGGATGACCTTCTCGTTGCCGTCCTCGATGAAGACGGCCACGTCGGTCTCGCGGCTCACCGCGAACGTGATCGCCGCCTTGTCGCCAGCCTTGCTGACCACAGGCCTGGCTGAGAAGCTTGCCTGCCCGCCTATCGCCACCCCGCTGCACGCCACTGCCAAGACGATGTCCCTGGTCACGCGCTTCATGCTGAATCGCTCGTGCACGGTTCTCATCCCCTACTGTCCAGCCGCCGCGGATTGCCTCAATCCTTGAACAGCACCTGAATGGCGCCGCTCCTGGTTCGCTTGGCGTCATCCCGGCGATTGGCCAGGTCGCACAGCGGCACGAGGGTCACTCCCCCAGCCTTGTAGCAGCCATTGCCCAGTGGCTCCAGCGGCTCGGCCCGCGGCAGGGTCTTTTCCTCCCTGCTATCTGCGCCCAGCACCAGCGGGCCATGCATGTAGCGGTGATAGCCCGGCGTCCGCTTGGGATCCAGCAGGTCGCCGGGGCCGGCCTTCTGCCGGAATCGCAGTCTGATGATGTCGCCGGCGGCGAATGTGCGACGGATAGTGAGGAACGAATCTCTGATCTCGGCCTTAGCGCTTGTGCCAGCCACCGTCAGTTCGATGCTGTCGGCCAGCGCCCATGGCGGGATGAACACGCGCAGCTCAGGCTCCTTTGCCGCCGTTGCGCCGGGAGCGGAGAGGATCTCGAACGTCACGTCTCCTTCATAGGGATAGCCGCTGGTCTGCCGCAGGCGCAGTTCGCCGCCGGCCAGCCGGGCCGTGACTGTGCTGTTGGCGAAGTTCGCCACTACCAGCGCCGGACCCGCCAGGAAGTACGTGGACTGAATCGTTCTGGCCAGGCCTTTGCCACCCCACACCGAGCAGCACCACGGTGCAATGGGAGCGGGTCCGTCCTTCAGGAAGAGCTGCCTGTTAGGCCCCACGCACGTGTTGGTGCCGAAGTCGCCGCCCTTCTGGTTGGCCAGCAGCGCGTTGTACAGGATGAGCTGCATGTCGGCCAGGTACCCCGGGTCGCCCGTCATCCGGAACAGCCGCTGCACCACCGTGAGCGAGTCCACGATGGCGCACCCTTCGGTCCACTCGGGCCGGCCGAACCAATTGTAGTTCTCGTAGTTTTCCGTCATGGCCAGCGAACGGTATTGGTCGTAGATGGCCTTGGCCAGTTCGAGGTGCTTGGGATCGCCTTGCGTCTCGTACCAACGGAGGATGCCACGCGTGAGATACAGCGTCGCGTGGATCTGGGCCTTGATCGTCACGCGGTCGAGGCGGGCGTACAGGCGGATCAGTTCATCGGTCTCCTGCTTCAGTTCTGCCGAGGGGAACAGGGGATAGCCACGCGAACAGACATCAATGATGGCGAAGCCCTGGGCTGTATCGCCGGTGCAGTGAACCCACTTGATCTTGCCGTCGTTTTTCTCGGGCGAGTAGTAGTAATAGTACGCTTCCTTCACCGGCAGGACGACCCGCGCGAAGAGGTTGCGATTCATCTCCAGCGCCCGCCGGTCGCGCTTCCACAGGTAATACTCGGCCAAGCCGTTCGCCCACCCAAGGTTGGCCAGGCCCGTCTCGTCGGCGCGGTCCTTTGGGAGCACTCAGCCGAGGTAGCCCTCCTCGTTGAGCATCCCGGGGATGGCCGCCATTACCTGCTTGAGCGTCTCGGGCTCCCCCTCGTGCAGGGCCTGGCACAGCAGCGTCGTGGAGAGGATGTAGCGGCCGATGGTGTCGCCGGGGAACGCGTGATCGCTGGGCGTGGTGCTGTAGTTCAAGGTGAGCACATGTCTGGGCGAGTAGCCCTTGTACAAGTCGAAGGTGGCCCTTGCCCGGTCCAGCAGCATGCCCCGCTCAAGCGTGATGTCCGCGAACTCCACCGCCGAAATTCCGGTTCCAGGTTTCATCTTCGGCTCCTGGGTAGTCTCTCCGCCGGCCGCGGCGGCGGCTAGAACCAGAACCGCACCCAACGCACAGAACGTCGCCCTCTTTGCATTGGTCATCATCTTCATTCCTCGACGATGCCGCGCTGCTTCAGTTGGGGGCCGACCTCATACGGTCCATGGCTCCCGGTGCGGCCTCGACAGCATGCGGTTCGCTTCGTCGTCGCCGACGGCCTCCTCCTTCTCGGGGTCCCACTTGAGCTTCCGCCCGAGCCGCATCGAGATGTTACCGAGGTGCGCGGGCGAGATCGAGCGGTGGGCGACCTCCACCGGCGCCACCGTCGGCCGCCGCGACTCATGCACTCGATGAAGTTCCCATGCTGGCTCGAGCTCTCGTAGAGGTGGACCTCGTTCGGGCCGATGACCGAATCGGCGATGGACGGCGGGTTCGTGCCGCCCTCCAGATGCACCGTGCCTTCGGTGCCTTCGAAGCGCACCCCGCCCCCGCCGCTCGTGATGATCATCTTCATCCCGTTGGCGTAGAGGCACTCGACGCGGAACGACGTCGCTGTGTTCCACAGCACGGTGTCGCGGGGGAACTCGCCCTTGCCCTCGACCTCGATGGGGCCGGTGAGTTCGGTGCCCATGCCCCAGTGGGCCATGTCTATGTAGTGGGCGCCCCAGTCGGTGAGCTGGCCGCCCGAGTAGTCGAGAATCCAGCGAAAGGTCCAGTGGCATCGCTTGTGCGTGTACGGCGCCCAGGGCGCGGGGCCGAGCCAGCGGTCGTAGTCGAAGCCGGGCGGCATCGGCGTCGCCTCGTCGCCCATCTGGTAGCCGGGGTTCGAGTGGCCCCCCGGCAGGCCGACGTGGATGGTGTGGAGCTTGCCGATGCGGCCGTTGCGGACCAGTTCGCACGAGCGGCGGCAGTGGCCGCTCGACCGCCGCTGGCTCCCGCACTGGAAGACCCGGCCGTGGCGGCGGATGGCGTCCACCATCGCCCGCCCGTGGGCGATGGTGAGCGAGAGCGGCTTTTGGCAATGCACGTCCTTGCCCGCCTCGGCCGCGGCGACGACGATCGGGCCGTGCCAGTGATCCGGCGTCGCCACGCACACCGCGTCAATCTCCCTGCGGGCCAACAACTCGCGGAAGTCCGGCGTCGTGAACACACCCTTGAACGTGCCGTCGCGCGCCTGGGCCGCGTAATGCAGCTCGACCGCCTCCCTGGCGGGAGCGAGGCCGCGGCGCCAGCCCCGCTCGTAGCGGGTCGAGCCCCCATCCACGTCGCACAGAGCGGCCATCTGGACGCTGCCGATGCCGAGGAACGCCCTCATATCGCGGTCGCCCTGGCCGCCGAGGCCGATGGCGCCCATCACCACGCGGTCGCTGGGGGCCGCGCGGCCCTCGGCTCCCCGCGCCGTGGCGGGGACGACCCAGGGCGCCGCCGCGGCGGCCCCCAGGGCGCCCGCCGCACGCGCCATGAACCCGCGGCGCCCGATGTGAAGCCTCGTCCTCAAGAGCGGTCTCCTTCCTGCTCACCCCGCCCTCCCAGATTCTAGCGCAGTTCGCGCTGACCCGCGAACGCTCTCGCGGGAAATGCCCGCAAGGCAGGCCATCCAAGCACGGCTTGATCGCACGGGGCGAACCCGCTACCATCCGTATCGCTTGGCTCAGAGAGACAGACTGTGAGACGACGGGAGAAATGCCGCACGTGAACGAGCAACACACGGTTCGGATCGCAACGGAACTCGGGCTGAATCCCCGGCAGGTGGCGGCGACTGCCGGCCTGCTGGATGATGAGTGCACGGTGCCCTTCGTGGCTCGCTACCGCAAGGAGGCGACTGGCGGCCTTGACGAGGTGGCCATCACTGCAATCCGCGACCGTCTGGCTCAGCTTCGCAGCCTCGACGAGCGCCGCTCAGCGATCCTAAAGTCGCTGGAGGAGCAAGGCAAGCTCACTGACGAGCTGAAGCAGCAGGTGCTGACCGCCGAGACGATGGCCATCCTCGAGGACATCTACCTGCCTTTCCGCCCGAAGCGTCGCACCCGCGCGACCATCGCAAAGGAGAAGGGCCTAGAGCCCCTGGCAGACCTCGTGCAGGCGCAGACTGACGCTGACCCCTTTGCCCAGGCTGCGGCGTTTGTGAGCGCCGAGAAGGGCGTGGAATCGGCAGAGGATGCGCTGGCAGGGGCACGCGACATCATCGCCGAGCGCGCGAGCGAGGACGCGACGGCCCGCGCTCGGATGCGCGAGCTGTATGCCGCCAAGGCCACGTTCCGCACGAAGGTGGCGGCGGACAAGGAGGCGGACCCCGACGCGGCAAAGTTCCGCGACTACTTCGCGCGGGAAGAGCCCGTGGCCACGGCGCCCTCGCACCGCATCCTGGCCATGCGGCGCGGAGAGGAGGCAGGGTTCCTCATCCTGCGTGCCACGCCGCCCGAGGAGGAGGCAGTGGCGCTCCTCGACCGGCTCTTCGTGAAGGCCGCGAACGCCGCCGGCGAGCAGGTGCGGCTGGCGGTCCGCGACGGCTACAAGCGCCTGCTCTGCCCCTCGATGGAGGGCGAGGTCCGCCTCGAAACGAAGAAGCGGGCCGACGAGGAGGCGATCCGCGTCTTCGCTGAGAATCTCCGGGAGCTGCTCCTCGCTCCGCCGCTCGGGCAGAAGAACGTGCTGGCCCTCGACCCCGGCTTCCGCACGGGCTGCAAGGTGGTGTGTCTCGACCGGCAGGGGAAGCTGCTCCACCACGAGGCCGTCTTCCCCCACGAGCCGCAGCGGCAGACCGAGCAGGCTGCTTCCCGCCTCACCGAGCTGTGCGCGAAGTTTGCCATCGAGGCCATCGCCATCGGCAACGGCACAGCAGGCCGCGAAACCGACGCCTTCGTCCGCGGCCTGGCGCTCCCCGGCAAGCCGATCGTCGTGATGGTCAACGAGAGCGGGGCGTCGGTCTACTCGGCCTCCGAGACAGCCCGCGGCGAGTTCCCCGACCACGACGTCACGGTGCGCGGCTCGGTGTCCATCGGCCGGCGCCTGATGGACCCCCTCGCCGAGTTGGTGAAGATCGATCCGAAGTCCATCGGCGTCGGGCAGTATCAGCACGACGTGGATCAGGCCGCTCTGAAGCACAGCCTCGACGACGTGGTGATGAGCTGCGTGAACAGCGTGGGGGTGGAGGTGAACACGGCGAGCCGCGAGTTGCTCGTCTACGTGAGCGGACTCGGCCCCACGCTGGCGAAGAACATCGTGGCGCACCGGGACGAGCACGGGCCGTTCCGCAGCCGGCAGGAGCTTCTCAAGGTGACCCGGCTGGGGCCGAAGGCGTTCCAGCAGGCGGCGGGCTTCCTTCGCGTCCACGGCGGCGAT
Organism: Planctomycetota bacterium; assembly: GCA_041320515.1. Taxonomy (GTDB): domain Bacteria; phylum Planctomycetota; class PUPC01; order DSUN01; family DSUN01; genus DSUN01. Next base: position 1,038,977 of record JBGLNR010000001.1, read on the forward strand.
AGCCCCCTCGACGCGAGCGCCGTGCACCCCGAGAGCTATCCCGTGGTGGACGCGATGGCGCGGGACCTCGGATGCTCGGTGCCCGACCTGCTCGGCAGCCCTGAGCGGCGGGCACGCATCCGCGTCGAGAAATACGTCACCGACGCCGTCGGCCTGCCGACGCTCAACGACATCCTCCAGGAGCTGGCCAAGCCGGGCCGCGACCCGCGCGAGAAGTTCGAGCCCTTCGCCTTCGCCGACGGGGTGAGCAAACTCGAAGACCTGAAGCCCGGCCTGCGGCTGCCGGGCATCGTCGACGTGGGAGTAGCGCTCGATGACCATCTGCTCGGTGACGCGGACCGTGCCGTAGCGGGCGACGCGGCCGACGTCGTTGCGGCCGAGGTCGAGGAGCATGACATGCTCGGCGCGCTCCTTGGGGTCGCCGATCAACTCGGCGGCCAGCGCGTCGTCCTCCTCGGGCGTGGCGCCGCGGCGGCGGGTGCCGGCGATGGGCCGCACGGTGATCTTGTCGCCCTCCAGCTTCACCATCACCTCGGGGGAGGCCCCCACCATCGTCAGGTCGCCGAGCTTCAGGTAGAACATGTAGGGCGACGGGTTGACGACGCGGAGCGTGCGGTAGACGTCGAACGGGTGGGCCTGGGTCTCGACCGCGAACCGCTGGGAGGGGACGACCTGGATGATGTCCCCCGCTTTGATGTACTCCTTGCAGCGGAGCACAACGTCCTCGTAGTCGGCCTGGGCGATGTTCGATTCCACGTGCAACGTGATGTCGCCCGTGGGGCGGATGTCGTCGCTGAGGGTGGTGACGGGGGTGCGGAGCTTCTCGACCACGGCGTCCACGGCTGCGACGGCCTCGTCGTATGCCTCGCGCGCCGAGCGACCGTCGAGGCGGGCGTTGCTGACGACCTTGATCGTCTTGAACACGTGGTCGAACACGACCAGCGCGTCGCAGGCCATCATGTAGTAGTCCGGCAGGCCCCGGTCGTCGGGCGGCGCGTTGGGCAGCCGCTCGACGTAGCGCACCACGTCGTAGGCCAGGTAGCCCACGACCCCGCCGGCGAAGCAGTCGAGGCCAGGCACGCGGACCGGGCGGCTGTCGGCCAGGAACTCCTCGATGTCGCGAAGCGGGTCGTCGGACTCGTGCCGCGTGGTCTCTCCGCCGCGCACGGTCTCCACGAAGTTGCGGGTGGCGCGGATGATGGCCCGCGGCTCGGCGCCGAGGAAGGAGTAGCGGCCGATGCGCTCGCCCCCGGTCACGCTTTCGAGGAGGAAGCCGTGGCGGCCGACGTTCAGCTTCTGGAAGGCGGAGACGGGGGTCAGCGTGTCGGCCAGGAGTTGGCGATAGACAGGGACCACGTTGCCGGCCTGGGCCAGGCGCTCGAACTCTGGAAAGGTGGGATAGCGCACAACCGTGCCCTCGAAGCTGTGGGATATTGCGGCCCGGCAGGAGCACGATCTTAGCGGCTCGGAGCGTGGTGTCAAGTCTGGGCGCAAAAAAACGTTGATCGAAAAGCCAATGGGCGGTAAAATAATGTGCTCGACGGCAGCTCGCCATGGCTGTCCGTAAGCGGCTGTTTGCATTCCGTATGCCCTGATCGCGCAGGAGGCGCTTCGTGCCCATCCAGGTGTTTGCGCACCACGTGCATCTGTCGGACGAGACGCGTCAGCGGGTGATCGAGAAGGCCGAGCACATTCGGCGAATCTTCGACGGGGTTCTCACCGTTCACGTCACGCTGGACGCCGAGAAGGAGCGGCGCCTGGTGGAGATCGTGGCGAGCGTGAGCCACGGGGCGCCGGCGATCGCGCGCGCGACCACGCAGAACCTCACCGAGGCCATCGAGTTGGCCTTCGATAAGGTCGAGGCCCAACTCCGCAAGCACAAGGACAGGATACGCGACCGCCGGGCGCGCGAGCACGGGGCCGCGCCGCCGCCGGACGAGGCCGCCCCAGAACCCGGGACAGACGCGGGTGAGGCCCCGGCCGGTGAGTAGCCCGGCCCTCGGACGGATGACGCACGTGAGCGCCACACCTCCACCACCGCCCGAACCCGCTGCCTCGGCGGCTGCCTGGCTCGAGCAGGAGGTCGAGGTGCCGAACCCTCAGGGCATTCACGCGCGTCCGGCCATGCTGATCGCCAAGACCGCCAGCCGCTTCCAGGCCGACGTGGCCATCCGGCGCAACGACACGAACGTGAACGCGAAGAGCACGATCCAGGTGCTCACGCTGGTGGCGGAGCGGGGGGCCAGGTTGCGGGTGCGGGCGCGGGGCGCGGACGCTTCGGCGGCCGTCGAGGCCCTGGTGGCCCTCGTGCAGCGCGGCTTCGACGAGATGGAGCCGGCGGCACCAGCAGAAAGGTAGTGGCTGGGATGGTTGAGAAAGAGGGCATCGCGGCGTCCCCCGGCGTAGCCATCGCCGAGGCGCTCGTGCTCGACAGCCGCGAGTTCCCCATCTCCCACCGCAAGCTCAACGAGGCCGAGGTGCCCGCCGAGAAGACGCGCTTCGTGGAGAGCGTCCGGGACGCCATCGCAGAGGTCCAGTCCATCCAGAAGCAGGCGGCGGAGAAGGCGGGCGGCGAGTACCTCCGCATCTTCGACGCCCACGTCTCGATGCTGCGGGACCCCGAGCTGGGCCGCGAGATCACCGCGATGATCGAGGCCTCCCGCTGCACCGCCGAGTTCGCCGTCTCCTCCGTCATCAAGAAGCAGGCCCGCGTCTTCCTCGCCGCCGAGTTCCTCAAGGACCGCGTGCGCGACCTCTACGACATCGAGCACGCCATCCACCGCCACCTCCAGGGCCTCAAGCGCGAGGACCTCGGACACCTCGAGTCGAACGTCATCATCGTGGCCCACGACCTGACGCCGTCGCAGACGGTGACGCTGGACAAGGAGAAGGTGGTGGCCCTGGCGACGGACGGGGGGGGCCGCACGTCGCACACGGCCATCATCGCGCGGGCGCTCGGCATCCCCGCCGTGGTCGGCCTCGGCTCCCTCACCACAGACGTTGTGGCCGGCGACCTGCTGGTCGTGGACGGCACGGCCGGCCTGGTGGTGGTGAACCCGGACCCGCGCACGCTCGACCGCTACCAGGCGAAGGCCCGCAACCTGCACGAGCACGAGGTGCGCCTCGCCCGCTTCCGCCAGCTCCCGGCCGAGACGACCGACGGCCACCGCGTGCACCTCTACGCGAACATCGAGTCGCCCGAGGAGGTCGCGATGGCCCTCGACCGCGGAGCCGAAGGAGTCGGCCTGTACCGCACCGAGTTCCTCTTCTTCGAAAAGGGCAGCCCCCCCACCGAGCAGGAGCACCTCGATGCCTACAGCCAGGTGGCCAAGGCCCTCGAGGGCCGCCCCCTGACCATCCGCACGTTCGACATGGGCGGCGACAAGCTCGAGCCCGGCGGCGTCTCGACCGAGAGGAACCCCTTCCTCGGCTGCCGCTCGATACGCCTGTGCTTCCAGCGGATGGACCTCTTCCGCACCCAGTTGCGGGCCATTCTGCGGGCATCGGCCGACGGCGCGGCCAGCATCCTCTTCCCGATGATCACCGACCTGCACGAGATCCGCCTCGCAAAAAGCATCGTCCGCGAGACCATGGCGGAGCTGGATGCGGAGGGCCTGCCATTCGACCACAACATCCGCATCGGCATCATGATCGAGGTGCCCAGCGCCGCCTGGATCGCCGACCTGTTGGCCAAGGAGGTGGACTTCTTCTCCATCGGCACCAACGACCTGGTCCAGTACACCCTCGCGGTGGACCGGGGCAACGAATGCGTGTCGGCCCTCTATCAGCCGGCCCACCCTGCCGTGCTCCGCATCGTCCGGGACGTCATCGAGAGCGGCCGCAGCACGGGGACCAGCGTGGCCATGTGCGGCGAGATGTCGGGCGAGTTAGTCTACGCCATCCTCCTCGTGGGACTCGGCCTCGACGAGTTCAGCGTCAGCCCGGCCGTCCTCCCCCAGATCAAGGAGCTGATCCGCTCCGTGAGCTACGATCATGCTCGTGAGGTGGCCGCGCGGGCGCTCTCGTTCGAAGACCCCGAGGACACGCTCCAGTATCTCAAGGAGGTGACGGCCCAGGCACTGCCCGACGAAACACAGCCCGCACGCTCCGCGGCGTGCGGCACACCCGGTTTGCCGGAATCCGTATGAGTTTTTCCCGTGTCCTGTTCCGTTTCGCCAAGAAGGGAGAAGCAAAGCACCTGTCGCACCGCGACCTGATGCGGCTCTTCGAGCGGGCGTTGCGGCGCGCGGGCCTGCCGGCCCGCATGAGCCAGGGGTTCAACCCCCATCCCAGGCTCAGCATCCTGGCCGCGCTCGCCGTGGGCATCGAGGGCGAGGACGAGGCGCTCGAGCTGGAGTTCGAACCGCCAGTCACCGCCCCGGAGGCCAGCGAGCGGCTGGCGGCCCAATTGCCGCAGGGGATCGCCCTGCGCTCGGCCGAGACGCTTCCCGAAGCGGTGAGGCCCCGCGTCGAGGCGGCCGCCTACGAGGCCGAGTTGCCCGAGGACTGCGGCCTGACGGAGGCCGACGTGGGCAGCTTCCTGGCGCGCCAAGCCATCGTCGTGGCGCGGGGGACCGACCCCGAGCGGCGGGAGAGGGACGTGCGGCCCGCCCTGCTCGCCATGAGCATCGAGGGCCGGCGCCTCTCCTTCGAGCTGGCCGTGGCCGACCGCGGGACCCCGAAGGCCACCGAGGTGCTCGCCGCGTTCCTCGGGTGCGACCCGGCGGCCCTGCCGCCCATTCGGGTGCGGCGGACCCAGGTGAAGCTGGCCCTTGCCCAGCCCCGCCACGCGAGCGGAACAGCGGAAATCGAGAGTCACAAGGGCAACGAGCATGCAACGTAGGATGGTCATCAACGCGCTCGAGCCGGAGGAGAGCCGGATCGCGCTCCTCGAGGACAACGTCCTCCAGGAACTCTACCTCCAGCCGACGGCCAGCGAGCAGTACCTTGGCAACATCTACAAGGCGCGCGCCGTCAACGTCGAGCGCAGCATTCAGGCGGCCTTCGTGGACATCGGGCTCCCCAAGAACGCCTTCCTGCACGTCTCCGACGTGAAGGCGGGGAGCGCCGAGAACTGGCTGCCGACGGACAGCCCGACCATGAAGCGCCGCAAGGACGACACGCCGATCCAGGACCTCCTCCAGAAGGGCCAGGAGATCGTCGTCCAGGTCATCAAGGAGGCCATCGGCAACAAGGGGCCGAGCGTCACCACCTACATCAGCATCCCCGGCCGCTCGCTCGTCATGATGCCGGGCGTGGTCCACTACGGCGTGTCGCGCAAGATCGCGGACGAGGCGGAGCGCGACCGCCTGCGCAAGCTCCTCGACGAGCTGGCGCTGCCGAAGGGCACGGGCTTCATCGTGCGGACCGCGGGGGCCAACGCCCGGAAGGCCGACCTCCAGCGCGACCTGCGCTACCTCACCCGCCTCTGGGCCGCGGTCGAGGAGCGCATCGGCTCCAGCCAGACCCCAACGCTCCTCTACCAGGAAACCGACATCGTGCTGCGCTGCATGCGCGACGTGTTCGCGACCGACATCGAGGAGATCGTGATCGACTCCGAGGAGGTCTGCCGCCAGGTCTCCGAGTTCCTCAGCATGGTCTCCCCCGCCCACTGCAAACTCGTCAAGTTCTATCGCGGCGCCGCCCCCATCTTCGACCACTACCACGTCGAGGAGGAAATCCAGCGCACCTTCCACAACGTCGTGCCCCTCAAGAGCGGCGGCTCCATCGTCATTGATCAGGCCGAGGCCATGGTGGCGGTTGACGTCAATTCCGGCCGCTACACTCACGAGGCGGACATCGAGGAGACGGCGCTCCATACCAACCTCGAAGCGGCCCGCGAGGCGGCCCGCCAGCTCCGCCTGCGCGACCTCGGCGGCGTCATCGTCATTGATTTCATTGACATGCGCCTCGAGAAGAACCGCCGCGAGGTCGAGCGGGCCATGGCCACGGAACTCAAGCGCGACCGCGCCCGCAGCCGCGTCCTCCGCATGTCGCGTTTCGGCCTCATGCAGATCACGCGCCAGCGCGTGCGCCAGGGCACCAAGCTCGCCCTCTACGACCGCTGCCCCGCCTGCGCCGGCTCGGGCCTCGTCCGAAGCGTCCAGAGCATGGTCCCCCACGTCATGCGCCAGATTCGCCTCGCCCTCGCGCGCAAGGACGTGGCGGCCGTCGAGGTCGCCACCCACCCCGACGTGGCCGAGCAGCTCTCGAACGCCAAGCGCCAGGACCTGGCCCGCCTCGAAGACCAGGCGCGCGCGCGCGTGCGGCTCCTGAGCCGCCCCGACTTCCGCCCAGGACAGGTCCAGGTCGTCTCCCACCTCAAGGACGGCAAGAAGGTCACCCTGTGAACGAAGGAGAGCCCATGTACGCAGTCATCGAGACCGGAGGGAAGCAGTACAAGGTGTCGCCCGGCGACACCATCGAGGTCGAGCGCCTCGCCGACGATGCAGGGGAGCCGGTCGAGTTCGACCACGTGCTCTTCTACAGCGACGGCGCGGACGTGCGTTGCGGCGCCCCCACGCTCCCAGGCGTCCGCGTCGTCGGCGCCGTGGTCGCACAGAAGAAGGGCGCCAAGATCATCGTCGGCAAGTTCAAGAGCCGCTCCGGCTACCGCCGCAAGCAGGGCCACCGCCAACTCCTCACCCGCGTCGCCATCGAAAAGATCGTGGCGAACTAGCCGCGAGTGACGAGTGGCGGGTGACAAGTGGCAAGTGACAAGCGATCGAAAGGAGAGTTTTGATGGCGCACAAGAAGGGACAGGGCTCGTCCCGCAACGGGCGCGACAGTTGCCCACAGAACCGCGGCGTCAAGCGCTTCGGCGGACAGGCCGTCACTGCCGGCACCATCATCGTCCGACAGTGCGGCACTCGCTTCAAGCCCGGCTTCAACGTCAGCCTTGGCCGGGACAACACGCTCTTCGCCACCGCCGAGGGCCGAGTCCAGTTCGGCGCAGGCCGTAAAGTCCACGTCCTCACCAACTGACCCGAGGCGAGTGAGGAGTGAGGAGTGGAAGGGAAAGGGAAAGGGAAAGGGAAAGGGAGGAGGTGAGGAACGAAAGGGAAGAGCTTGGAGCCAGGCGTGCTGAGTGACAGGAGACAGTGAGGGGCGGCTCTCAGTCCCCCTCCCACTCGTCGCTTGCCGCTCTTCGCTTTCGCTCCCCGTCTCCCCCTCCCCTCTTTCCCTCTCACTTTCCCTCCCACTTTCCCTCTCACTTTCCCTCTCACTCCTCGCTCTTGCTGGGAGCGCGGCGATGTTCATAGACGAGGCATTCGTCCACGTGAAGGCCGGCAAGGGGGGCGCCGGCTGCGTGAGCTTCCGCCGCGAAAAGTACGTGCCTCGCGGCGGCCCCGATGGCGGCGACGGCGGCGACGGCGGCAGCGTCTTCCTCGTCGCCGACCCCTCGGTGGACACCCTCTATGAATTCAGCTTTCACCACGACCTCATCGCGGCCGGCGGCCGCGGCGGCCAGGGCAGCAACAAGACCGGCGCCAGCGCCGCGCCCCTCGAGGTGCCCGTGCCCGTGGGCACGATGGTCTACGACGCTGCCACGGGCCTCCTCCTCCGCGACCTCAACTTGGCCGGCGACCGCGTGTGCGTGGCCGCCGGCGGCCACGGCGGCCGCGGCAACCGCCACTTCGCCAGCTCCACCAACCGCGTCCCCCGCGAGGCCGAGCCCGGCGAGCCGGGCCAGGAACGCAAGCTCCGCCTCGAACTCAAGCTCCTCGCCGACGTCGGCCTCGTCGGCCTCCCCAACGCCGGCAAGTCCACCCTCATCGCCCGCGTCTCCAACGCCCGCCCCAAGGTCGCCAACTACCCCTTCACCACCCGCTTCCCCTGCCTGGGCATAGCCGACGTGGGCGGCTACCGCCGCCTCGTCGTCGCCGACATCCCCGGCCTCATCGAGGGCGCCCACGACGGCCACGGACTCGGCATCGAGTTCCTCCGCCACATCGAGCGCACCCGCGTCCTCCTCCACATCCTCGACGCCGCCGCCGTGGACGGTACGCCCCCCCTCGACGCCTACCGCACCCTCCGCAACGAGCTGTCCCTCTACGGCCACGCCCTCACCGAGCGCCCCCACGTCGTCGCCGCAAACAAAATGGACCTCCCCGACGCCCAGGCCGCCATCGAGGAGTTGCGCGCCCAGCTCCCCGTCGAAGTCTACCCCATCTCCGCCGCCACGGGCGAAGGTATTGCACACCTCCTCGCCGCCCTCGTCCGCCAGGTCGAAGCCGCCTCAAAGCCCCCCGACGAGCCGCCCCAGCCCTGATTTGACTCGCGCCCTTTTCCCCCCTAACTGCGCGCGAGTCGTACGGCACGGGCGGCAGAGTCAGTGCCCTCCGTAACTCACGCACTGGTCAATACTTACATTATGGCTCTTCTACACCCACCCGCCGCCACGATTTGACTCGCGCCCTTCGCCGGGGCGCGAGTCAAACCAGCGAGGCCTGCCCCCAATCATTCTGCCTTCTCTCCCCTCCCGAACATCGCCATTTGCCCATTCGCGCCCATCCAGCGCGGTCTCGCCCAGACTCGACAGACTCGACAGGTTCTGGGGAGCCAGGGTCGGGTGTTAACCATCAACCTTTTCCAGCACTCCGCGAAGCCCCCACCGCATTGTGTCTATCGCCGAACGTACCACAACAGGTTGTTAGTCGGCGGGATTGTCAGATTCGGGCTGGTTTGAGGGGAGTTTGCGTGGGACAGGTCTTGATATGGAAAGGGCTTCTCCGCACAATGGGCGTATGATCCCCGTTGGGCTTGAGGTGAGGGCAGGTTGCTCGTGCCCAAGATGCCAGGAGCCGCGCCCCTGTGGGGGTCTTGCCTAGAGCACATTCCTGGGTGGACAGGGCTGTCGTCACCATGCTATACTCTCCTGTGCCGGAGCGTACCCCGGCAGGACTGGAAGAACGGTCCTGTTTGCCGTGAAATCTGTTGGAAATTGTGTTGGAGGCTTTGGAGGTGTCGCCGTTAGCCGTGTTGTAGCAACGCCTTAGAGTGTGCAGACATCGGATTTCTAATCCGAGGGTCGCAGGTCCGAATCCTGCCGGGCGTACCACCAAGAAGGGCAAGGACTTATGGATTTAGTCCTTGCCCTTCTTGCACTTACGGCGATGCCGAAGCTCCGCGTCCGAAGTGACAGCAAGTGACCGCAAGGGCGGGAAGTGACATTTTTCGGCATTGTCCGTGGCACAACGGTGGCACAAGCCCCAAGCCGCGTATCCAGTGCACTGCGAACTGCTCCCAGTGCCGGCCGCGGAAACGCACCCGGTTGTTCTGGCTTGTCCTCAACCGCCCGCCCGTTTCACCCCTCTGTCGACCCCGTCTCCTCCCCCATCCCCCGCCCCCTCGTCCCCTCAACGTGGAACCCCCCGCGGCGGCGGGGCGTCCAACATGTCGAGCCCTTGCGCTCACGGGCCGGTTGCGTCATGATGGTGGAGTGACTTGAGCCTTCAACTCCCAAGCTTAGGAGGAGTCCGATGGTGAAGTGTCGTTGCATCGCAGGTGTTTTGGCTCTGGCGACCTCGATGGCCATAGCGGAGAGCGTGGCGCCCGCGCTCGTGGTGCGGGTGCGGCCCGATGCGCCGAAGCCTGAAGCGCTTCGGATTACGAAACTTGTGGTCGAGGCACGCATCTTCGGGTTCATCGCCGAGACGAAGATGACGATGACCTTCTTCAACCCCTACGAGCGGGTGCTGGAGGGCGACCTCTACTTCCCGCTGCCCGAAGGCTCGACGGTGAGCGGCTACGCGCTCGACATCGCGGGGGCGATGGTGGACGGCGTGGCGGTGGAGAAGGAGAAGGGGCGAACGGTCTACGAGAAGATCGTCCGCCAGGGCATTGACCCCGGCCTGGTCGAGTGGACGAAGGGGAATAACTTCAAGACCCGCGTCTTCCCCATCCCGGCCAAGGGCACGCGGACGATTCGGGTGGACACCGTCTCCGAGGTGGCCGACGACCCGAAGCTGGGTGTGCCCTGCTATCACCTGCCTCTGAACTTCAAGGACAAGGTGGACGAGGTGGCCGTCCGCGTCGACGTGGTCAAGCCGGGGGCGGCGCCGACTGTGCAGCACGGGTTCGACGACTTCAGGTTCGCCGCCTGGCAAGACGGCTTCCGGGCCGAGACGAACCTGAAGGATGCGAAGCTCGACCGCGACCTGGTGGTGGCGCTGCCCGACGTTGCGAAGCAGAAGGTGCTGGTGGAGAAGGCGCCCGACGGGCAGGTCTACTTCTGCATCAACGACACGCCCGCCTACCCCGAGCAGGACCGGGCCAGGGCGACCGCCGCCCAGCCGGGGCGGATCGCCATTTTCTGGGACGCCTCGGCTTCGCGGGCAAAGGCCAACCACCTGCGGGAGTTCGAGCTGCTCGTCGCCTACGTCGGCTCGCTCCGCAAGGCGCCGACGATGGACCTGGTCGTCTTCCGCAACGAGGCGGAGAAGCCGAAGCAGTTCACGAGCCTCAATGACCTGGTAACGGAGCTGAGGGGCGTGGTCTACGACGGCGGCACGCAGATCGGCAGCCTCGCGCTGCCCGCGGGCGAGCCGCCCGATCTTTGCCTCCTCTTCACCGACGGCATTTCGAACTTCGGCAAGGAGGAGCCGGCGGGCATCAAGTGCCCCATCTACGCCTTCAACGGCGAGGCGACGGCGAACCACGCCTTCCTGCGCTCGCTGGCGCTCGCCACAGGCGGCGAGTATTTCAACCTCGCGCGCCTCGACGCCAAGGCCATCGTGCCGAGCATCGGGAACCCCGCCTTCGCCTTCCTGAGCGCGGATGTCCCACTGGTGCCAAACCTGCGGGAGCCCAGGGACACGGGGGTGGAGGAGACCTATCCGAAGCTCTACCAGCCGGTTCACGGGCGGTTCACGCTCGTCGGCAAGCTCAAGGGCGAGACGGGCAAGGTGACGCTCGCCTATGGGACCAGCGGCAAGCCGAGCGTCCAGACGCCCTTCACGGTGTCGCGTGCCGACGCGGTGGAGGGGAATCTGCTCCGCCGCCTCTGGGCGCAGAAGAAGGTGAGCGACCTGGAGGTGTTCCCCAAGCGAAACGAGAAGGAGATCACCGAGGTTGGCAAGCAGTATGAGATTGTGACGCCCTACACCTCGCTCATCGTGCTCGACGGCCTCGAGCAATACGTCCAGCACCGCATCCTCCCGCCGAAGTCGCTCCCCAAGGTGCGCGGCCAGTACATCGAAATCGTCGAGAAGCAGCGCGTCACGGAGGAGAAGGACAAGGAGCAGAAGCTCAACGCCATCGTCGCCCTCTGGAACGAGCGGGTGAAGTGGTGGGGAACCGAGTTCAAGTACCCGAAGGGCTTCAAGTACCAGGAAGAAGCCGAGAAGAGCGTGGAAGGGCGGCCGGCCGGCGGCCGAACTGGCGGGCCGCACCCGGCGTCGCCAGCCCCCGCGGCCCGCGACCCCCGCGCGCCGGCGGCAAAGAGCGAGCCGCTCAACGACACCACCGATGCCCCCCGCGAGGCGGAGGCCGCTCAGGGCACCGTACGCGCCTACTACGGTGGCGGGCGGGCCGAGAAGAAGGACGGCGGACGAGGCGAGAGTTCCACTGCCCCCGCCATCGCCATCAAGGCCTGGGACCCGCAGACACCCTATCTGGCCGCCCTCAAGAAGGCCAAGCCCGAAGAGGCGTTCGCCCTGTACCTCAAGCAGCGTGAGGAATACGGAACCTCGCCCGCCTTCTTCCTCGACTGCGCGAACTACTTCCTCAGCCAGAAGCAGGAGGCGGTCGGGATCGAGGTGCTCTCGAACATCGCGGAGCTGGAGTTGGAGAGCGCCCCGCTCGTCCGCATCCTGGCCTATCGTCTGGCGCAGGCCGGCGGGGACAGGAACCTGGAGCTGAGCGCGATGCTCTTCGAGGAGGCCCTCAAACTGCGGCCCGAGGAGCCGCAGTCCTGGCGCGACCTCGCCCTCGTCCTCGCCCGCCGAGCCGAGGCCCTGAGCAAAATCCCGTACCAGCAGCGCTCGCAGGAGCAGGCCAAGCGCGACCGGGACGAGATCAATGCCCTTTACGCCCGCGCCATCGAGCTCCTCTACCACGTGGTCCTCAACCACTGGGACCGCTTCGACCAGATCGAGCTGATCGCGCTGATGGAACTCAACACCATTCTACCCAAGGCCAAGGCCGCGGGGCTGGAGAAGACCAACATTGACCCCCGTCTTGTCAAGCTCCTCGACGTGGACGTGCGAATCATCCTCACCTGGGACGCCGACAACACGGACATGGACCTCCACGTCGTCGAGCCTTCGGGCGAGCGGGCCTTCTACGGCCACCAGCGGACGACCATCGGGGGGAACGTCAGCCGCGACTTCACCCAGGGCTATGGCCCGGAGGAGTACCTCCTCCACCGCGCCATGCCGGGCATGTACACCATCCAGGCCAACTTCTACGGCAGCAACGCGACCCAGCTCCAGGGCGCCGTGACGCTCCAGGTGGACGTCTTCACCAACTACGGCCGGCCCAACGAGCAGCGCAAGTCGCTGACCTTGCGCCTCACCGAAAAGAAGGAAACCTTCACCGTCGGCCAGATCGAGTTCTGAGACGGCGGCAGTCCTGAGCCATCGTGTCGCCGCGGGTGACGCGCCGGGTCCGTTCACCGCCGCCATTCGGACGCCGGCGGCTCGCATGAAGGCCGTGGTCGGGGCGTTCGCCGACGATAAGGTCTTCCTCCAGCGCCTTCCTAGCGATAGGTAGGTTCGCAGGAAACCGGCTGCTCGGTCGCAGTCCGTCTCGCGTTCCCTGCATTCATGGTTCCACCTCGGGTGGCCTCAAGGCATTCAAACCGCTAGTGCTTGAGCAGGGCTACAAGCAGCAGCAGTCCGACGCTGAGCGTCTGGGCTTTGCTACCGAGGCATTCCGGGCCTTGCGGGACGTCTCACCCTACGACCTTCGGATCGGGGCAGGCTTCGGCGGCGACAGAGCGAGGGCGCTGGCTGTCGCCCTGCGCGATGCGCGCAACACGATCCGCACGATGCCCGCCCACTACACAACGTTCCCCAACAGCGAGGACTTCGTGTTCCCCTGCTCGCCCAAGCAGGTCAGGGAGTCCTCTGCCCCCATTCGCCTCGACGTCGACTTCCTGGCCCGCTACGGCACCTTCAGCGTGCCTCGCAACTTGTGGGACGCCATGACCCATTACGCTTGCTGGATCGAGCCTGCGGTCCTGAACGAATGGTGCGCCCTGATGGCAAAGTACGACGCTATTCGGACAGAACGCCGGCAACCGCTCGAGGCTCTGTCGTCTGATTGTCTTGTGCCGTGACGCGATCCGCGTACAATGAAGGGAACGAAGGCATCTCCCGGGGGACGCGGCACAGCCGCAGTGCGGAAGGAGTGTGCGCGGATGGCAGGCGGGAAGTGGACGAAGGTGGCGCGGGCGGCGAAGCTCCAGGACGGTTTGCCCATCTCGGTCACGGTCGGCCGCCGGGAGGTGCTGCTGGTCCAGATTGGCGGCGAGGTCTACGCCTGCGGCAACGAGTGCACCCATTACGGCGCGCCGCTGTCCGACGGCGTCCTCCTGGGCAAGGAAATCACCTGCCCCTGGCACACCGCGCGGTTCGACGTGACGACGGGCAGGATGGCGGCGCCGCCGGCGCTCGACCCCGTGCCCTGCTACGCCGTCAAGGTCGAGCGGGGCCAGGTCTACGTTCGCAAGGGCCAGCCCGCGCCGTTCCCGAAGCCGTCGGGGAAGGACGGGCGGACCTTCGTCATCCTCGGCGGCGGCGCGGCGGGCAACGCCGCGGCCGAGACGCTCCGGCGTGAAGGGTTCGCCGGCCGCGTGGTGATGATCACCCAGGAGAAGGACGCGCCCTACGACCGCACCAGCCTCTCCAAGGCATTCCTCGCCGGCGACACGGCAGCGGAGTTCCTGCCTCTCCGGGACGCCGACTTCTACGAAGAGATCGGCATCGAGCTGCTCACCGGCCGCCGCGTCGTCGCCGTGGACCCCGACGGCCGCACCGTGGCGTTCGCCCGCGGCAAGCCGCTGGCCTTCGACGCGCTGCTCCTGGCCACGGGCAGCACGCCGCGGAACCTCGACATCCCCGGCACGGATCTCAAGGGCTACTTCCTCCTGCGGTCGTTGGCCGGCGCGAAGGCCCTCGTTGCCGCGGCGGAGAAGGCAACCAGGGCCGTCGTCCTCGGCGCCAGCTTCATCGGCCTGGAGGCCGCCTCGTCGCTGTGCGCACACGGCATCGAGGTCCACGTCGCCGCTCCGGAGCCGGTGCCAATGATCGCCGTGTTCGGCGAGCGGATCGGCCGCGTGCTCCAGAAGAAGCACGAGAAACAGGGCATCGTCTTCCACCTCGGCCAGACGGCGAGGGAGATCCTCGGCGGCAAGCGGGTCAAGGCGGTGAAGCTCGGCGACGGCACACTGGTGGACGCCGGCCTTGTGCTGGCCGGTGTCGGGGTCACGCCCGCTGTGGACTATCTCCAGGGGACCGGCCTGGCCGTAAAGGGCGCGGTGCCCGTCACCCCGCGGCTGGAGACGAGCGCCAGCGAAATCTTCGCTGCGGGCGACATCGCGGCCGTGCCCGACCCTCACACCGGCGAACAGCGTCGCATCGAGCATTGGGTCGTGGCCGAGCGCCAGGGCCAACACGCCGCCCGCGCTATGCTCGGCAGTGATCGGCCCTACGGCGAGGTGCCCTTCTTCTGGACACGGCAGCACGACACCTCGTTCAAGTACCTGGGCTACGCCAGAACCTCCGACCGCATCGCGTACCGAGGCGATGTCGAGGGCGGGGAGTTCGTCGCTGGCTACTACCAGAACGGCGTCCTGAAGGCCGTGGCGGCGGTGGGCATGGCCCGCGAGACCATCGTCCTCGGCGAAATGCTCAGGAGGGGCACGCCCATCGCCCCCGAGCAGTTCAAGGACGAAGAGACCGATCTGGCCCACTTTCTCGAGCACAAGCTGGCGGCCACCCCCGCGTCTGGGAGGTGCTGAGCCTTCGGCTGTGCCACGGCCGGCTTGCCCAGCCGTGCTCCTTGGGGGCCATTCCTTTCCATGGCCGGGCTAGCCGACTCTGGCACCCATTCGTCAACGCGCGCTTGACGCCGCGGCGTAGTGTCCAGGAACCCGTCCCACGACATGGAGCCCGTGGGGTCCGAATATTGGCACGCACTCTGTAACGTTGCAGGTCCGTTGATGTTATGGCATTCTGCGTGCCTCGTTGCTCCAGGACGGTGCGCAAGCGGAATCGGATGGCCCAGGATAGCTCTCGACGCTCCAGCTCGGCTTCGCGCGGTCAGTTGTGAGGAGCGCCTGGGCGGCCTGTTGAGGCCGTACCGCCGAGCCGCGGCCCGAACCCGCTCACTGGATGCACGGTACCGAGGAACACAACGGGAGAGCGGGAGGGCGCTGTCTCCCGCACCGACCACGCCAGACCGTAATCCCCCGCCATGTCATCACCAGCAGAGCGGCATCACGCACACGTTGACAGGGACATCACCGCCTGCGATCACCTTCGGGACCCTACGGGACTCGGACCCTTCACAGCCGCGCGCGGCGCAGCCGGAGCGCGTTGGTGACGACGGAGACGGAGCTGAAGCTCATTGCCGCGGCGGCGATCATGGGGCTGAGCAGCAACCCGAAGAAGGGGTACAGGACCCCCGCGGCCACCGGTACGCCCACGCTGTTGTAGACAAAGGCGAAGAAGAGATTTTGCCTGATGTTCCGCATCGTGGCCCGGCTCAGGAGCCGCGCACGCACGATGCCCCGCAGGTCGCCCTTCACGAGCGTGATGCCTGCGCTCTCCATCGCCACGTCGGTGCCCGTGCCCATG
Source organism: Planctomycetota bacterium (assembly GCA_041320515.1). Classification (GTDB taxonomy): domain Bacteria; phylum Planctomycetota; class PUPC01; order DSUN01; family DSUN01; genus DSUN01. The sequence goes on from JBGLNR010000001.1 coordinate 1,054,780, forward strand.
GCGATGCCCACCTGGGCCTGGGCCAGCGCGGGGGCGTCGTTGATGCCGTCGCCCGCCATCGCCACGAGATGTCCCTCGGCCTGGAGCCGCTTGACTTCGGTGGCCTTCTGGTCGGGGGAGACCTCAGCCACCACCCCGTCAATACCCAGGCGCTTCGCCACCGCCTCGGCCGTGACGCGGCTGTCGCCGGTGAGCATGATGACGCGGATGCCCTCGGCGTGGAGTGCCCGGATCGCGTCGGGGGTGGTTCCCTTGATCGGGTCGGCCACGCCCAGCAAGCCGGCGGCCTTGCCTTCCACGGCGACGAACATGACGGTCTGCCCTTCGCGCCGCAGTACCTCGGCCCGGGCCGGCAGATCGCCCAAGTCCACGCGAAGGTCGTCGAGCAGCTTGCGGTTGCCGAGGGCCACGGCGTGGCCGTCCACCTTCCCCTTCACGCCCTTGCCCGTGGCCGACTCGAAGTCATGCACGTCGGCCAGCGTCAGGCCTTGCGCTTCGGCACCATCCACAATGGCTTTGGCCAGCGGGTGTTCGCTGGCGCGCTCGAGGCTGGCGGCCAGGCGGAGCAGGTCCGCCTCCTCAAAGCCCTTCGCCGCCTCGGTCGCGACCAGCTTCGGCTTGCCTTCGGTGAGCGTGCCCGTCTTGTCGGTGACCAGCGTATCCACCTTGCGCATCACCTCGATGGCCTCGGCGCTCCGGAAGAGGACCCCCAGCGTCGCACCCTTGCCCGTCGCCACCATGATGGATACCGGGGTGGCCAACCCCAGGGCGCACGGGCAGGCGATGATGAGGACGGCAACGGCATTGACCAGCGCGTGGGCCATCTGCGGCTCCGGCCCCACCAGTGCCCACACGAGGAACGTGACTGCGGCAATGCCCACGACGGTGGGCACGAAGAAGCCGGCCACCACGTCCGCGAGTTTCTGGATGGGCGCGCGGCTGCGCTGCGCCTCCGCCACCATATGCACGATCTGCGCGAGCAGGGTGTCAGACCCCACCCGCTCCGCCCGCATGATCAAGGACCCCGTGCCGTTCACCGTCGCCCCGATCAGGCGGTCCTCCGGCCCTTTCTCCACAGGGATGGACTCGCCCGTGACCATGGACTCATCCACGGCGCTCGCGCCCTCGAGGACGACGCCGTCCACGGGCACCTTCTCCCCTGGCCGCACGCGGAGGCGGTCGCCGGGGCGCACCTGCTCCAGCGGCACGTCTTCCTCGGCCCCCCCCTCGCCGATGCGCCGCGCGATCTTCGGGGCCAGCCCGAGCAGCGCCTTGATCGCCGCGCCGGTGCGGCTGCGAGCCTCAGAACTCAGATCATCGGCACACCAAGACGCCAGAAACCATGCTGCGGGATCGGCCGTGCTCGGCGACGGCGTGGCCAAGGACACCGGTTCAACCTGGGGCGGTGACGAGGCGCGCTTCGTGGTGAAGAACGACGCAGGCTACTTCCTGCTGGCCGGGGAGGACACCAGCTTCGAGCCAGTCGGGCCGGAGCAGGCTGACCTCTCCATCCCCGATGCGGGCGAACCGTGGGGCGACCTTGACCTGACCATGCTCTGATGCAGGAGACAGATGATGTCGCGCTGGATTCGGATTCGGGATGGCCGAGGCCGCGACGCACGGGTGAGGATGGAGCCTGCCCATCGGCGCGGCCGGCCCAAACTCCAGACGCTCGACGGGCGAGGCGTCGAGGCCGTCCGGTTCATCAAGTCGCCCCTCGCGCGGACGTATGAGGCGCTGCGCTCGCGCTGCGGCGGCGACGCGGAGTTTGCGGACCTTCTCATGGAAGAGGACCCCGAGATCGACCTCGAGGCGACGGGACGAAGGACCGGGCCGACCGACCGCGTGCTCCTCGACCCCGACGGCAGCGTCCTCTATGCGGCGGCAGAGGTCGAGGTCATCTCTGACCGCGACGGCATCGAGACGGACCGTCGCCTGCCGGCGGACACGCCGGCCAACGTGGATGGCAACGTGGCTCTGGTCTGGACGGGTCGGCTGCTGTCTCGGGCCGAGGCGGCGCGGCGCTTTGCCTTCAGCCGCACCCTTCAGCTCCGGCACGTGGATGGCCTCACCTACGACTTCCTCTTCGGGATGGCGCAGGAGCTTGACCGGGCGGATTCCCTGGTCCTGGTTGGAGCGGGGCGGGGCGGCCGCGACCCAATCGTCCTCGAGCGCAACGGTGTTCCCCACCGCGGGTTCCTGGAGGGCCGGGTGGATGGAGACCGCTACCTGCTCGTGCTTCATCTGACGAACCTGGAACTGGTGGTCCCCGTGGAGGTGCCCCTATGGTCGCCCAGGAACAGGCCCGCTGGCAGCCGCTGGGGACGGGGCGCATCGCGCCCCAGGGCAGCATCGCCGACCGGGCGCTGGCCGACCACGTTGCCGCCTACAAGAGGCAGGTCGCGGGCCGCTATCGGAGTGTATCGCCCGCCGACCTCGCCACGGCGCTCCCGCCGGGTCCTTACGTCGTCTCCCCGAAGCTGGACGGCGAGGCCTGGTTCCTCCGCGTTGCGGGCGGCGAGGCGTGCCTGCTATCGCCCAGCGGTAGGGTGATCAGCGACGTGCCGGCCACGGCAGAGGCCACTCGCCTCCTGGCGGGACACGACCTGCTCCTGGCCGGCGAACTCTACGCCAATGGCTCGGGCAGACGCCCGCGGGTCCACGACCTTGCCGCGGCGTTGGGCGGGGGCGCCGGCGCTCCTATCGAGCACCTCGGCTTCGCCGCCTTCGACCTGCTGGATGATGACGGCGCGGGTACGCAACGCATCCCGTTCCTGGGGCGGGCGGAGCGGCTCGCCTCCCTCCTCAATGGCGGTGAGATATGCCGTTGCGTGCCCTTCGAACAGGCCGCCGACGCGCACGGGCTGCTCGAGGCCTACGACTGCCTGGTGACCCGCGAGGGCAACGAGGGCCTCGTCATCCGCTGCGCCGATCGGAGGCAGCCATCTGCGCAGGAACCATAGCTCCCCGAACAATCCGAGCGCCGCCTCCTGGGACAGCCCGGTTGCCTTAGCCCTCCAGAACGCCCGCCAGCGGTTCAGTGCGCGGACCACTGCCTCGTGCGAGGTAACAGTCGACCGGCCAAGGGCGATCAGCAGGTCCTGCGCCACTGCCGAGAACGTCGCGTGCTGGGTCGGGTCCAGGCACACCAAGTCAATGCAGAGCCATTCTGGGTTGTCACCAATACGGAACCGCTCCGTGCAGACCTGCAGTCCTCGCGTCTCCCGCTGAGTGATCGGTTCAGTGCCATCCGGGACGGGCACCAAGAGGTGCCTGCGTCCCGCGCTGTCCAATGCCAGGTAGACTGCCCGCCCGGCGGGCAGGCCGGGCGCGCGGCGCCCATCCATCTCTTCCCTGGTCAGCCCCGTCTCCTCGTCGCCAGTCCCTGGCTCGCTTCCGAGGACAGCCGGGTTGACGAGGGAGCCGATGGAATGGGGCGCACTCCTCAGTCGGGTGCGGGCGATCCGGTTCATCGGAGCGCCTTCCACGGAGAGCATCGGCTCGCCTCCGAGCTCGTCATCGAGGGCCGTGCGGCCCCGAACGGAAACCCACCACTCCAGAAGTTCCTCCTGGCGCGCCTGTCTCTGGAGATACTGCCGGACAGCCCCCAACTCCAGAGTGGAGCGCGGGTCGACCCTGTAATCGCTCAGGAAGGTGTCGATGGCCTGCCACGGCACGTTCCTCCAGACTGGTCTGGAGGACGCCGCTCCGGCATGGTTCGGGCGCCCGAGTTGTCCCAGGAAGGAGCACGTCGCGTCCAGATTGTGAAGAAGCCACGGGCGCTCTTCAAGCCGGAAGCTGGTTGTCTGGAGCAGAGCTCCGGAGTAGTTCTGAAGCACAGCGCGCGCACTGCCCATCTTGTTCCGCGCAGTGATCATCATGACGGGATGACTTCGGATCCGCGGGCCGAAATCCAAGGGAGTCAGGTTCTCCCGCTCGTACCGTTCAATCTCCCGGCGGAGCTCCTCCTCGGCGAGAGCCAAATCGCGGAACCAGCCCGCCAGTTCCTCGGTCGTCCAGAGCCGCGTGAGCTCGACGTACCGCTCCCGGAAGCCGAACCACCGGCCCATCTGCAGAAGGGTGTCGTAGCAATTTGCCCGGCGTAGATAGTAGCTGACGAGAAGCCCCTCCAGAGTCATGCCCCGGGAAAGGCGGTTCCCTCCGACGACGATGGCCTTGAGGGTCGGGTCCATCTCGTAGTCGAGTTCGTCAGGGGAGGCAGAGCTCAGTACGAGAACGGGAATCGGCTCCCGGAAGAGACGGTCGATGAACCCCTCGATCTGGTCGAACGCCACGTCCCTGCTCAGGTCCACCGAGGCGATGACGGGCCGGAACCCCTCGTTCCACCGCCTTTCCAGTTCAGGGCGGATTGAGTTCCTGTCATAGCGCCAGCTCTGGCGCAGCTGGGAGACGTGCTGCCGGAGCGCTTCCCCGAGCTGGAGCTGAACCGGGACGCGGTGATGCGTGTGAATGAGCATGGAGGCTGCGGCCTCGCATCCCATCCGCTGTTCCCGGGCAGCCGCTGCAAGCACGAAGTCGAGCAGGGCGGTCCTCATCGAAGGGACGACGCGCGCCACGTAGCCAGGGACATCCTGGCTTCTCGGCGTCAGCTGATCGGCTTCGTGGTCAGGAACGAAATCAATGACATCGAGGCCCACCTGCCCGTCGCCCTGCTCGCCGGGAAGGGACTCGCGGCCGAAAAGCTGCTCGGCGCCGGTATACCCGTTCGGCCGCGGCAGCGCGACGATGAAGTCCCGTGGATAGAGGTCATCGAAGACCTGGCGGTCGATAGCCAAGTGGTTGATGAGGATGTTCGCAAAAGGCGTCGCCGTATATGCCACATAGCACACGCGACGAAAGGCCGCGATGAGGGAGCGAACGAAGCCATTGATGATGGACGGGTCTGTCTCATCCTCAGCGTGCGCCCGGTCGACGTCGTCCGGCCACTGGTCCGCGTCCTCCTCATCAAGCGGACGGTTCCCGCCGGTGTTGATGGACGCCTGGTCCGCCTCGTCGTCAATCAGCTTCGTTGAGGACGTGATAGGCCTAGCTTACCCTAAACACGTGGTCCCGGTGATGCTCCAGGCAGTGAGGAGCCGGGAGGAACTTGTCCGGAAGTACTAGCCTCTGATTCTGTCTCCGAACAAACTCGGCCTCCAGCGCCTGATTTGGCAGATAGCTTCGCAGCACGGGACTCACGACAAGGCGCAGGTTCTCGTCGAAGGTCACCAGACCTTCGTCGAATGCTCGATCAAAGTGAGCAGCCAAACATATGCCATTCTGGGGGTTCATGCGCTCCTGGGGGAACTCGGACCACGGCATGATATGGCTCGCGACCAGGAGTTCGGGAACTGGGTTGCCTGTTACGGCGCATTGGTACCGGTATGACGACAATACAGCCCGCCGAAAGAAAGCCTGGCCACGCCGAGCCATTAGGGTGCGCTCGATCTCGGTTGGGCCGTCAAGTGTACGATGTTCGGGTTCCAATCGCCCCTCTTCCTCCCGGCCAGGCATTGTCTCATCCATAGCGGGCCCCCCTGGTAAGGTTCCGCCGAGGAGCCTCTCCAGAGCCAGTTCGCTCTCCGCCCCCATGGTGCCCCAGTCTTCGTTAAACTCGCCCCAGATCTCACGGTCCGCCGAACTGACATGGGGCAGCCCAGTTACCCCTCTGATCTGGTGTGCGGGGTCTAAGGACGCAAAGTTGCATAGCTTCATGACGAGACTGCTTGGGGTTCTGCCAAACGCCCGTGAGGCATGGACTATCACAGGGTTGCGTTGATGCAGTTGCCCAAACGGCAATCTGCAATATAGGTTCATGGCAGCCAGAAGCTCATCGCGCGACCACGGCCTACCGCTGGGCATGGGGTGGGATCCTCCGGACCACCAGCACGAGGGACACGTCCCAACGGCCAGTGGGACAGTTCTCCGAACAAGTCCGTGCAGGTGTCGACGTCGCTGCTGCGGTAGTGGACATGCACGGAATCGTCTTGCTCAGACCGGGTCTCGTCTTGGGAGAAGCCCGGGACGCGGAATGAACTCGGCGCTTTCCGTGGACAATGACCTGGGTGGGGCATCGAACACTCCCGTGCATCCTGGCATCGTGGAGCCCGCTTGCTCGACACTGAGGCTGGGTGGTAAGCCTCAAGCCTTCAGGGGAATCTGGTTCCTTCGACAAGGCGCCTTTGAGCGTTGGCCGGTCCGCTATCGTCTCCCAAATCGTGCACGATCTGCTCTCCCGCGCTGGTGTGCCTGTTTCCGTTGGCGTGCCGCCGCGCACTTCGGCGAAACAGGATGTGAACAGGTACCTGTGGAAGTCGGGGGGCATATGAAGACGCGTGCTGAAATTGCACACACCGTCCAGACGCGGATCGACGAACCAGTCCTCCATGTACTCGGGCTTGCCGCCATGACGAAGGAACTCGCCGCCCCGGCCATTCTCCGGCGGCTTCAGGCTGGCCAGGACGTCCCGGATGCAGTTCTGGACGTCCTCGCCGGCGGCCCGCCGAACGCCAACGAACCATCGCCTGTCGAGTGCGCCTTTGAGGTTCTCAGCCCATGCTTCAGGGCTGTCCTCAAGTGCCGACAGGCCGGCCCGCACCCTCGGGAGATTGCTGAGCACGTGCCCGGCCGGCACACTGCTCTGAAGCTTCAGCTCCTTCGGTTTCACATGGTCGATGTCGTCGCGGACGCCCAGAAGGATGATGCGGTGCCTGTTCTGGGGAATGCCGTATTTCTCGGCGCAGATCACGTAGTCACTCCGTTCCGCGTCACCGAACAGATCCCCATGAACCAGGGAGAACATCCTGTACCTGTGCTCCTGACCCCTCCGCCAGATGCTGCGGCCCTCCCCACGGCGGGGCAGGTGAGGGTGACGCCGCTCGCCGTCGTGGACCAGGTGATCTGGTCGCGACACTGAGTGATGTCGGGGCTGATCGTTGCCTGGAGGACCACGTCGCCCGTGCCCTGGGCCGTGCAGAAATGCTCCTTGCCGTCCGTGAGGACGCTGGGGATCTCGTGGGTGGCCGTGTCGGTGGTGTGGACCGCAACGTTGGTGACGTCGATGACCGTGAAGCGCACCTGGTCCTCTGTGCTCTGGCCGTACGGGTCCTCGTACTTGAGCTTGAGCACGGCGTCGTGCAGGGATGAGCTCGCCTGCTCGCCGGCCACGTAGACGTTCTTCCTGTAGATGTTCAGCGCGAAGAGGTCCCACTCACAGTGCAGATCGCAGGTGAGCTGGGTGATCTCGTCCTCGCAGGCGGCATCCTTGAACAGCCTCAGCGAGGAGGGCAGCGTAATCGAGACGGTGCCCATGCGGTACCGGCTGATGCCGTCGGTGAAGTCGAAGTACACCGGGACTAGATTGTCCTCGTTGGTGATAGGACCCGCCTGCTTGTTGTCGGCCACGCGGTTGCCGTCGTCATCATCATCGTTGACGGCAACCACGAGGAGATGGTCGTCGTCGGAGTAGTCGAACGGGGTGCGGTTCGGGCCGGACCCGTCGCCGTAGTTGAAGTCGCTCGAGATGTCGTTGTTCCCGGGGCCCCCGCCTCGTTGGGTCTCGAGGTTGACGTCGAGCACCCACAGCTCCTTCATGCGCAACGGGGGGGCCACACAGGTCGGAGGGAGTTTGCAGTACACCCGGATGTAGCCGTCGGACCGGTAGAACCCCTGGGTCGGCGCCGCGTTGGCATCCACCGTCGGCAGCACGCCCGGCCAATACTTGATTGTGATCGTTTCCGCGTTCTTTTCCTGCGAGCCGGTGCCCCCTTCGTCGAGGATGTGCACGCCGTCGAGCAGGACGTCGGCCGTGTGCTCCTCCACGTGCCAGTCCGTCGCGTGGCTCTGGTTGCACTCCCAGTTGCAGTCCGTGCCCGTCTCGCGGATGCCCTCGTTCTGGAACAGCTCGGTCTTGTGCGCGACCCGGTAGGCCGTCTCCGACGGGCCGCCCTGGTCCCACCAGTTGTCCCCGCGGGCGCCGGAGCACGTCAGCGCCACGAACAGCGCCACGCACGACGCGAGCCCCAAGGTCCGTGTGCTAGTCATCGAGTGTCCCCCCTCGCGCGAAGCGCCTGGGTGTCCTCGACGCGCCGGGTCACCGACGCGAGCGCCTTGGCGAGCACCTTGAGCGAGAGCCGGGGGCAGGCCGCCGGCTCGCAGGCCATGGGCCGGCCGGCGGGCTCGGGCGCCCTCGCGGCCTCGGGCGGCAAAGCGGGCGGCGAGGTCCGCTGGTCGCCCTGCACGAACACCGGGTCGAAGGCGAAGCACGTCTGGTAGTCCGCGCCCCGCGCGTCCAGCGCAAGGACGAACAACGTGGCACAAGCCATCCCGAGCACGAATGCCTTCCGAGCCATTTCCCTGTCCTCCTACTTGGGTCCCTTGGGAGTACCACCGGGCTTCTCTGGTCGTGCGTCCTTTCGCTGGAGCACTACCTCCAGCATCTGCGCGTCGCGAGCACAGCGCTCGCGCAGCTTCGCATCACTGTTCTTCTGGCCTTCAGCCAGAACTCTTAGTCGGGCCACATACGCCGGGAGCTTGTCCCAACGCCTCATGCGCCGGCACATAGTGCTTGCCTCGAGGCAGCATTCGCGCACGAAGTCGGGGTGGGTAGCGTGAAGCTCGGCCATGCGGTCGAGCAGTGCGACAGCCTCATCGTCCCGCACGTAGGCCTCGAACCAGCCAGCAGCCGCAACGGTATGCCAGCGCGCCGCCGTAGTCTCAGGATAGTCTCGCATGAGCTGCTCTGAGAGCGGATGCACCGCACCCACGCGGTCGCATTGGCGATGGCAGCAGATGATGCGGAGCATGGCCTCGGCGCGCATCTCGCGGTCGGCCCACGGGCTTCGAATCACCATCCGACAGTTCCGGATGCACTCCTCGTAGTAGCGCCCGTCGCAAAGCTGCCCGATCACCTCGGATGCCTGTTGCCAGGCGACCTTCGGGCCGAGCTCCTTGACCTCCGCGACATAGGCGCAGAGCGTCTCGAACTCAGCCAGAGGGTCTTCCCCGGCAGCTTCAACCGCCTGCACGAGGTCCTTCTGAAGCTCGACGCGTCGGATGGGCGGGAGGTCAGCCCTCGCCAGTTCACGACGCAATCGTGCCTCGGCTTCCTTGGCCTGGAGAAGAGCTGCCGCCTCCGGAACCACCCGCACGATCTGGTTCGGCGCAGGCCGCTTCGGTGGCGCAGCGAAGTCGGTGGTATAGTCTGCCTTCTTGGGCGGGCCTTCCCCAGCCCGAAGTGGCTGGGCAAGGATGAAAGCGAGGGCAACTATGAGACCCAGCAGAGCGCATCTACCCGTGCGCCGCGACCGGGCGTCCTCCGACGTGGATGCCGACACTGGGCCGCCCTCTGCGCCCGTACATGCAGTGCCCTCCGACCCGAATGCCTTCTCACCTCACGTCGCGATTCCTCCGCGACGCCAAGCGAGCTTGCGGCGGCAACTGGTGAGATGATACGGTGCCAGTTGCAGGTCTTGCGTCCGCCAATACCCCTTCTCTCAATCATGCTACGGAATCCTGGCCTGTCAAGCGTTTTTTTGTGTTTGGGCACAAGCGCTTGCCATTGCAGAACTTACAGAGACGGCGCTGGGCGAGCCCCTGCGCCACGGGCTAAGACAGATTTCGCGCGTTTGCCAGAACCCCCTGGGCGCGCCCGCTGGGCCGGTTCGTCCCGCCGTATTCTACGTTCGAGTCCTCGGAGAGCGCCAGTCAACTGGCATGGAGTAGCGAATGCGAGAGTCGTACGGTGAAGGCTCAGAACTCAGATCACGGATTGCCTAGAATGGGCAGCTGGGTGCGTTGCAGGGGCGAGGATGGGGGAGGTGTGCGAATGTGGTCTAACACCAGTAACTACCTCAGCGATGCGCTCCGTTGCATCGCTTGCGTCGCCGCGCCTTGCATCCGCCCCGCTGGCGCCGGCAACGCAGCCCGCGTGGGTTCTGAGATAGTTTCCTATTGAACCGACCGCAGAACCGCTCGGTTCAATAAGGTGTGCCCAGCCGCGCAAATCCGTTACTGCACTCCCCGCGCCCTTGGCGCTTGACGGGGCGGCGGGCGGCTGCGATAATGCAGGTTCACCAAGGAAGGAGACTCTCTATGGCGCGACGCGCAGCGGCGGTTCGACGCATCGGCATCCTGACGGGCGGCGGCGATTGCCCCGGCCTCAACGCGGTCATCCGCGCCGTGGCCAAGTCGGCGATGAACGTCTACGGCATCGAGGTGTTCGGCATCCGCGACGCCTTCCGCGGCTTCGTCGAGGGCGACGGCAAGCTGCTCCACTACGGCGACGTCTCGGGCATCCTCACCCAGGGCGGCACCATCCTGGGCACGTCCAACAAGCACAATCCCTTCCACTTCCCGGTCGAGCGCAACGGCAAGACGGAGTTCCGCGACATGACCCGCGCGCTCCTGGCCAACGCCAGGAGGTGGAGGCTCGATGCCTGCGTGCTCCTGGGCGGCGACGGCACGATGAACATCGGCATGAAACTCACCGCGCTCGGCCTGCCCGTCGTGGGCGTGCCGAAGACGATTGACAACGATCTGGCGGAGACCGACGTGACGTTCGGCTACGACACGGCCGTGGCCTGCGTGACGGACGCGGTTGACCGCATTCACTCGACGGCGATGTCGCACCACCGCGTGATGGTGATCGAGACGATGGGCCGCTACGCCGGCTGGATCGCTCTCAAGGCGGGCGTGGCGGGGGGCGGCGACATCATTCTCATCCCCGAAATCCCCTACGACCTGGCTCACGTGGTGCGCAAGGTGCTCGAGCGCGGCCGCACGGGGCGGCGCTTCAGCATCGTCGTCGTCGCCGAGGGCGCGAAGCCCAAGAAGGGCACGCTCACCGTCGAGCGCGTCGTCACCGACAGCCACGACCCCATCCGCCTGGGCGGTGTGGGAGCCAAGCTGGCCAACGAGATCGAGAGGGCCAGCGGCCTCGAGACGCGCTACACCATCCTGGGCCACCTCCAGCGCGGCGGGTGCCCCACGGCCTACGACCGGGCGCTGGCCACCCGCTTCGGCCACCACGCGATGGAGCTGGTCGCGGCCGGGCGCTTCGGCCGCATGGTGTGCCTCAAAGGCGACACCATCACCTCCGTGCCCATCGCCAAGGCCGTGGCCCGGCTCAAGCTCGTCCCCCGCAACCACCCCCTCATCCGCGCCGCAAAGGCCCTCGGCACGTGCTTCGGCGCTTGAACTCCGCCGGCGCATGCCGTATAATCTCTACTTGCATGAAGAGAGCCAGGTTCGTAGTGCGGGCTTCAGCCCGTATCAAGCCTGCTCGGTCCTGCGTCGAAGGGTCTTTGCCCTCTCAGTGAAGGGAGCCGCTGATGCGCGTGCGTGCGATGAGCCGTCGGATGTTCATGGCCGTGATCCTGGGGGCGGCGCTGCTGGCCGGCTCGGCCGGCCAGGCCCGCGCGGGCGAGACCGTGGTGCTCGGCTGCGCGAGCGCGGCCAACCTCAAGGGGCTGTTCGAGAAGCTGGCGAAGCTCGCCGACAAGTTCATGCCCGGCGCCGGCGCCAAGGCGCAGGGCGCGGGCGCCATGCTCACCCAGAACCCAGCACTCGCCGGCGTGGACTGGACGAAGCCCGCCACCGTCGTCCTCCTCGGCGGCAAGGCATTCGGCAAGCCCGCGCCCGTGCCCGTCTTCCTGGTGGCCCTGGCCGACGCGGAGCAGCTCCGCAAGGCCATCAACCCCGACGCGGGCAAGGTGGGCCTCGAAATCCGCGACAACATCGCCATCGTGGCCCAGGACAAGGCCGCCCTCGCCGCCATGACGCCCGAACGCTTCAGAATCTACAGCACGTTCCCCGACTTCGCCGGCACGGCCGACATCTACGTCACCGTCTACGCGGCCCAGGCCGTGGCCGAGTACCAGGCCGAGATTGACGCGACGCTCAAGAAGATCGAGGGGCAGGCAGGGAAGATGATGATGCCCGGCCCGATGGCCAACATCGGCAAGGTCGTCAAGTGCCTCGCCCCCCTGGCCACCCTCGCCGGCAAGCAGGTGCGCCGCGCCAGCCTCTGCGTCGAGCTGAAGGACGAATCGGTGGACCTCTGGACCCGCCTCTACGCGGGCGACGACACGGAGCTGGGCACCCTCCTCACCGGCCAGCCGGCCGAGCTGTCCGACCTCGTGAAGTACCTGCCCGCCGAGGCCGTGATGAGCGCGGCCGGCAAGCTCGACGTGACGAAGGCCAAGCCGCTCTTCGACGCCGTCCTCAAGGCCATCGCCACCCCCCTCGACCTCACGACCGAGGACCAGGACAAGCTGCGCGAGCTGATGTTCGGCTCCACCCAAACGGGCGAAGCCGCCGTCGCCATCGCCGCTGGCGCCGCCTACCCCGGCATCCAGACGGCCCAGGTCGTCCGCATCGCCGACCCCGACAAGTTCCGCGCCGCCAGCAAGGCCGCCATCGAGTGGTTCGCCAAGAGCGGCCTCGGCGCGCTCATGGAAGCCGCCGGCATGAAGATGGCCATCGAGCACAAGCCCAACGCCCGCGAGCACCAGGGCATCGCCATTGACCGCCTGACCATGACCCTCACCCCGCCGGCCGACGCCCCGCCCAACCCGTTCATGGGCCAGCCGCAGCCCCAAGTCACTGAGTTCGCCGCCCTCGGCACCCTCGGCGCCGCAGCCTCGGGCAACCCCGGCGGCGAGCTGCTCAACGGCGTGCTCGACCGCATCAAGGGCGCAGGCGCCCCCGGCTTCGACACCAGCCCCACCTGGAAGGCCCTCCAGGCCGGCGCGCCCAAGGGCGCCGCCCTCGCCATGCACGTCTCCTTCAACAGCTTCCTCGCCAAGTTCGTCGAGGAGGTGGCCAAGCAGCAGCCCGCCGTCGCCCTCATGGCCGGCGCCATCATCAAGGCCGACCCCACGGAGGAGCCGATCACCATCTATACGAACTTCGGCACCAACCTGGTGGACGTCCGCACCCGCATCCCCCACCAGCCCGTCCTCTCCCTCGTCACCCGCGTCCGCATGATGATCAAGCAGGGCGGCCCCGGCCGCAAGCCCGGCCCCAAGCCGAAGGATGAGGACGACTTCTGAGCCCCGGAGTGCGGCACCCAATTCCGTGCCGTGGTGTCAGGTCGTACCTTGCAGCATAGCAGACTCGCAGTGGAATGCAGCGCGGAGTCAGAAACGCCCCGTCGGCGCCCCGCTGTACTGTGAGTTATGGCCTGACACCATCCTCCCGAAGATTGCCGGTATCCGCTGAGCAAACTCGCCGTGATGAGGTGATCTTCGCCTCCACCCTCCCGTCCACTCGCGTCGCAGGCATCGAGAGAGCGCGTCGGCCTCCTCAATCCCAGTAGTCTTGCCTGGGGTACGTGCTACGGTATGCCTTCTCGGGCGAATGCACGTAGCGCGTGTCCAGCCAGTAGAGCGGGTAATAGACGTAAGGCAACACGGTGAGCCCTTGATCCCTCATGAACCCGGCGGGCATCCACTCGTACCACTTCACCCCGCCGCTGCCCACGCACCCAGGCACAAACTTGCCGTTCCATGACAGCAGCGCGTAGCTGCCGATGTAGAGGACCAGAACGGCCAGAATGGCCAACGGCGCGGACCTCCGGAACGCCATTGCAGGCACCCCCTCAGCCTGGAGTGACATCGAGCGCCGGGCCTCGCGCCGCCCGGCCCTGCTTACACGGCGCGCGAGCACGGCCCTCCTATAGCATGGTATCCCTGTGCCCCTGCCGGCGCAAGGGCCACCCCGGCAGGTCTCGGCGGCAGGAGCCGCCAACAGGGTGTGCGGGGACTCCCCCGCCACTCATCTGTAGGCGTCGCAGCGGTGCTCGATGGCGGGCACGTAGACGGTGCGGTACATCAGCGGTACTTCCGCCGCAGCTTCTCAACGGGCGTGACCTGTCCTGCGGCGATCTGCTTCTCTGTCGTCTCCAGCCTCTCGACGAAGCCGGGGATGCGGAGCAACTCCTCCGTTGCTTCGTTGCTCTCGCGCTCCTGGAGATAGGCCAGGAAGTCGTCGGCGACCCGAAGCCTGCCCTCTGACAGCGAGTCGATCCGCCTCTTGGCGGCGCGGCGGGTATCTACAGCGCTCATCGCTCGGTTCTCCTTCGCGCCCCACGCGGCCCACAGGGCGGCGGGCACGTCCACGCCTTCGTCATCTCTCTGCCGTAGTACACCCCGTGCGGGAGCGTGCTGCAAGCCGCTACTCCGTGGAGAGTATGGCCCCCAGTCCTGGCGACTGGCGGCGGCCCTCTCAGCTCCAAATGAGCGTACTATGACAGCCCAGGGCAACGCCCTGGGAAACGGTGTGGGCAGGTTTCTAGCCCTGAAGGGGCGTACTACTGGTGGCCCCCGTAGTACGCCCCTTCAGGGCTGCGCCGCGGTCCTCGCCCGTTCCCAGGGCGTTGCCCTGGGCTGTCATAGTACGCCCCGTAGGGGCTCCGAACAGCCGCGCCAGGACTGGGGGGCCATACTCCTCTGTGGAACCCGCATTTGACACGCGTTCCCCGCGGGGCTAAGATACCGCGCTAAGGCGGCGTGGCTCCGAACCTCCCCGTTTCTGAAAGGACAGAGTCCATGGCAGACAAGGTGCGGCTGGCGATGATCGGCTGCGGCGGCATGGCCAACGGGCACATGCGTGGCTACGATCTCCTCTATCAGAAGGGGATGCGGAATTTCGAGATCACGGTCTGCGTGGACACGAATCTCGAAAACGCAGTGAAGTTCGCCGATGCGGCGGAGAAGTTCCAGGGCAAGCGGCCCGCCGTCGTCAACAGCTACGAAGAGGTGATCAGCAGGAAGCTCGCCGACGCGGCCGACATCGCGACGCCCCACGGCCTGCATCACATCATCGGCTGCGCCTGCCTGGAACACGGCATTGACGTGATGATCGAGAAGCCCATCGGCATCACGGTCCGCGCCAGCCGCCTGATCGCGGAGACGGCCGACAAGAAGAAGCGTATCGCTGCGACCGCCGAGAACATCCGCCGCGGCCTCGGGCAGCGGGCGATTCACTGGGCGATCAACGAGAAGAAGATCATCGGCGACATGCGCTCCTTCTTCTCCCAGGGCGCAGGCTACAGCCCCTTCCCCGGCGACGCGCCGCCCTTCCGCTGGCGCATCCAGAAGCTCCTCAGCGGCGGACTGATGGTGATGGACAGCGGCGCCCACTTCGTGGATTCGATGCGCTATTTCTTCGGCGACCTCGAACGCGCCTACGCCGAGCTGCGCCTCTTCGAACCCGCGAAGTTCACCGACGACAAGGGCAAGACCGTCGTCAGCGACTGCGAGGACTCCTGGTCCGCCATCCTCACCTTCAAGAGCGGACTCGTCGGCACCTGGAGCTGGTCGAACGTCCAGCCCGGCCACTCCTACCGCACCGTGCTCTACTACGGCTCCGAAGGCTCGATCAAGGACACCGGCGACGTCTTCCACGGCTTCCAGTCGCTCGCCGGCGAGGTGATGTTCAAGGACGGCAAAACGAAGAGCGTGAGCGATCTCGCCATCGAGTTCCTCCTCAGCCTCTCGCCCGACGAGAAGGAGCGGCTCTTCCCCTACGGCATCACCAACGGCGTCTACCTGGAGTGCTGGGACTTCATTGACGCCTGTGCGAAGCGTCGCCGGCCCGACGTGGATGCCTGGGACGGCCTGAAGGCCAAGGCATTCAGCGAAACCGTCTACGAATCGGCCGCCGCGGGCAAGGCGATTGCCTACGACGACGTGGTGGCCTGCAAGGTCGAGAAGTACCAGGGGCCGATCAACAAGAAGTGGGGCCTGAAGAAGTGATTGCCGGTTTGAGGCCCGTGACACGTGATGCGTGAAACGTGAGCCCAGCATGATCGCTTCTCTTCTCACGTTTCACGTTTCACGCATCACGCGGGGCATCCCAGTCCGGCAACAGGACGCGCGGCGATGATCATCCGCGACCTGTATCGCAGCCCGGTCGAGGACCTGCACAAGGCCATCGCGGCCAGCACGGCCACGCTGCTGCGCCGCGGGGTGATAACGCCGGCGGCAGAGGTCGAGGCGGGCGACGTGGAGCGCCTGGCCGAGCGCCCCGAGTTCGACCCCTCGCTGAGCTTCGTGGCCTACGAGGGGCCGGAGCCGGTGGCCTTTCTCGTCTCGCGCCTCGTGCAGACGGGCGACGCGCGCGAGGCGGCCTGGTCGCTCTTCGGGGGGGCCGCTGGCTCAGGCCGCGCTCTGGAGGCACTCCTCGATGACACCCTGGCCCAGTGGCGCCGCGAGGGGGCCAGGCGGGCGCGGAAGGACACGGCGGGCCTTCTCCTGAGCGAGCCGCGCGCGACCGAGGACGCCGAGCTGGTGGCCCTGCTCAAGGAACGCGGCTTCGAGGCCAAGGGCGCGAGCTGCGAACTGGCTGCCGAACTGAAGAAGCTCACCCCGGCAAAGGACCTGGCCGACCGCGCCACGGAGGCGCGGCAGAAGGGCTTCCTTGTGCGCGCCGCGCGGGCCGACGAGGCCCTCGTCATCGCCCGCCAGTACGACCCACGCCACACCCGCCAGCACACGCAGGAGTTCTGGAACCTCGTGGCCCGCCACATGCGGCCCGAGGCCACGCTCGTCGTCGAGCACCGCCGCCAGATCATCGGCTACGCCACGTTCCTGGGCTGGACGCTCGACCGCCCCGCGCCGTGGCTCGGCCCGCACTTCGTGGACGAGGCATACCGCAAGGGGGGCCTCGATGCGGTCCTGCTCCACGAGGCACTGCTCCTCGCCAAGCAGAACGCGAAGGAGCAGGTGCGAGCCTTCTGCGGCACCGAGCGGACGGAAGTCTATCAGAGAGCGGGCTTTACGGTCGCAGGCCGCTTCTGCCACGAGGCGGAAGCCGACCTTGCATGAATTCGTTCGTTTTCCGACACTGCCGTTCGTTTTCCGACACACAATGAGACGCCAGCTTCTCGCCTCACTCTTGGTCCTGCTCATAAGTCAGGAGGCCCTGATGGCGGGTCAGGCACAGTTGCCGGGCACCAAGCCGCTGGCGATGACGGGCGACCTTGCGGCGGCGATGGTCGCCGGCCTGCGCGACTTCATGCTCAAGCAGACCGAGGCGTCGGTCACGAGCCGCGAGAAGCTCTGGCAGCGCGACTTCTCCTCGAAGGAGGCATACGCCCGCTCCGTCGCCCCAAACCGCGAGCGATTCAAGACTTACATCGGGGCGGTTGACCTCCGTGTGCCTTTCGATGGCATCGAGTTGGTCGCCACCACCGCCACGCCCGCCAAGCTGCACGAGACGCCGCAGTACGCGGTCTACGCCGCCCGCTGGCCCGTGCTGGAAGGGGTTGATGCAGAAGGACTTATGCTCCAACCCAAGGGCGAGCCGGTGGCTAAGGTGGTGGCAATCCCGGACGCCGACTGGTCGCCCGAAATGCTTGCAGGGCTTGCAGTTGGGATTCCGCCCGAGGCACAGTTCGCTCGCCGCCTCGCCGAGTACGGCTGCCTCGTGCTCATCCCCACGCTCATTGACCGCAAGGCCACCTGGTCGGGCAATCCCCGAATCGGGCGCAAAACCGACCAGAGCCACCGTGAATGGATCTATCGGCAGGCGTTCGAGATGGGCCGACACATCATCGGCTACGAGGTGCAGAAGGTGCTCGCGGCCGTGGACTGGTTTGCCCGCGAGGGCGGCAAGGCGAAGATCGGCGTCTTCGGCTATGGCGAAGGCGGCCTCCTCGCCCTCTACGCCGCGGCCTGCGACACGCGGATTGACGCCGCCGTGGTGAGCGGCTATTCCCAGGCGCGCGAGCGGGTGTGGCAGGAGCCTATCTATCGAAATGTCTGGGGTTTACTGCACGAGTTCGGCGACGCAGGCGTGGCCGGCCTCATCGCCCCCAGGCCCCTGATCGTCGAAGCCAGCCGCGGCCCGGCCGTCGGCAAGCAGGGCTCGACGCCCGGGGAACTCATCTCCCCGCCCTTCGAGTCCACCAAGGCCGAGTTCGAGAAGGCCCACGCCGTGGACTCCCGCCTCACCGGCAGTGGCGATGGCCCGCCTGGCCGTGACGAGACGCTGAGTACGTTTCTTGGGTTTCTCAACATCAAGGGGCCACTACACTTAGGCACTGTCGCCAAGGTCGCGCTACCCGGTGGGCACGATCCGCAGGCTCGGATGAAGCGGCAGCTCGACCAGCTCGTGGCCTTCACCCAGCGCCTCATGCTCCTCTCAGAGTATCGCCGCGAGAAGCTCTGGGCGAAGGTAAACCATTCCTCGCCCGAGGCTTATGCCAAATCCATCAAGCCCTACCGCGAGATGTTCCGCAAGGAGCTGATCGGCGAGGTCCCGCCGCCCACCGGCACCTCGAACACTGGCTCCACGACGCCTATCTCAAGAGCCGCTACCGCCGCTACCTCAAGTTCTGCCTGCTCTGGGCCAACCACAACCCGCCCAAAACCTCGTCCGAGGCCGACCTGCTGGCGGTGACTGATTTCTGGATCGAGCGCTACTTCAGGCTGCCCGAGCACCTCACGGTCGAGGGCAAGCCGGTCGTGATCATCTTCAGCCCGCATCGCCTCACCGACGATATGAGCACGCCGGCCGTGGCCGCCGCCTTCGCCAGGATGCGCGAGCGCTGCCGCGCCGCCGGCCTGCCGGGCCTCTACCTCATCGCCTGCGCGGGGGCCGACCGCGGCTCGCTCGAACGCCTCAAGGCCGAGGGCTACGACGCCGTCTCCGGCTACAACTACCCCTCGCTCGGCTCGAACGGCCGCCGCCAGTTCCCCTACGCGGACAACGTCAGTGCATACAAGGAACTATGGAAGGCCGCGGCCGAGCTTCGCCTGCTCAGGGAAATCCCCGTCCTCAGCGGCGGGTGGGACGCGCGGCCCTGGCACGGCCAGGGCGCCCTGGTCCTCGCGAACCGCTCCCCTGCCCTCTTCGAGCGCCACTGCCGCGACGCCAAGGAGTTCCTGGACAAGCGAGACGGCGAGACGGGGCCGCCGCTCAAGACAGGCGAGGAGTCCGCGTCTCCGACGCGGAAGAGGGCTTCCGCCCCGGAGGGGCGGACTCCGAAGATGTGCCTGGTCGAGGCGTGGAACGAATGGGGCGAGGGCTCCTACATCGGCCCCCATCGCGAATGGGGCTTCGGCTACCTGGACGCCATCCGCCGCGTCTTCGCCCCCGATTCGCCCGCGCCCGCGCCAATCACCCCGCGCGACACCGGCCTCGGCCCCTACGACCTGCCCCGGCCCAAGGAGGCGTTCAAGGCAGCCTGGGACTTCTCCCGCCCCGAGGACCGGGCTGAGTGGCAGGCCGACGCTCAGATCAAGCTCGGTGCAGCGGCCCCGGCGCTCAAGGGCACGTCCACGGGCAGCGACCCGATCCTCGGCGGCCCCGTCGTCCGCATCCCGGCCGACAGCTTCCCATGGCTCTGTGTCGAGATGCGCACGTCGAAGCCGGAGCGGCCCCAACTCTTCTGGAGCACCACCACCGCCCGCGTGAGCGAGAACAACAGCGTGCGCTTCGACGTGCCCGGCGACGGGGAGTTCCACGCTCATTGGGTCGAGCTGGGGCGCGTCCCCTACTGGACCGGCCTCGTCACCGGCCTGCGCTTCGATCCAGCCAACGCCCCGGGCATCGAGTTCGAGATCCGCGCCCTGCGCTTCGCCGCCCAGCGCCCCGGGGACTGAGGGCGAAACTGCCCCCGGGGCGCCTGCTCGCCATACTTGATCAACCCTGAGGGGGGAGGAAATGATCAAGTATGGCAGGGAAGGCCCCGGAGCCGCCCGGATCGCCAAAGCGCCATACTTGATCACCCCCGGGAGCTGGGAGGAGTGATCAAGTATGGCTGAGAGGGCCGCAGAGCCCGCCGGATCGCCAAAGCGCCCACTGCACCACTCCCTCGGGGGGGCAGGTGGGCCGCCTGTGCCTGGAGTATGGCCCCCAGTTCTGGTCAGCTTGTTGGGCGTTCCGGAGCCCAACCCTCTCCCTACCCTCTCCCAAGGGAGAGGGGTCCGGACCCCCCTCCCTGCCAGGGAGGGGGTAGGGGGAGGGTTGGGGCTCTCCACTACCCCAGAGCGCCAGGAATGGGGGCCATACTCCTGTGCCTACGAGTCGTTGAACAGGGCGGGCGGTTGTGGTAGAATCGGCGGCGCCCAAGCCATGGAGAGCAAGGCCGATGTCGCAGTTATGCACCGTGCCCGAGGCGGCCGCCGACCTGCGGGCAGGGAAGATGATCATCCTGGTGGACGACGAGGCCCGCGAGAACGAGGGCGATCTGGTGATCGCGGCCGCGAAGGCGACGCCCGAGGCCATCGCCTTCATGGCCAAGCACGGCAGCGGCCTGGTCTGCCTCGCCCTCACGCCCGAGAAGGTGGACGAGCTTCAGCTCGCCCTTCAGCCGCAGCGCGGCCCGTCGCGCTACGGCACCGCCTTCGCCGTGTCCATCGAGGCCCGCGAGGGCGTGAGCACGGGCATCTCGGCCCACGACCGCGCCACGACGGTCCGCACCGCGGTCCAGCCCCAGTGCAAGCCGTCGGACCTCTGCACGCCCGGCCACGTGTTCCCCCTGCGCGCGCGCGAGGGCGGCGTGCTGGCCCGGGCGGGGCAGACCGAGGGGTCGGTGGACCTGTGCCGCACCGCCGGCCTGACGCCGGCCGCGGTGATCTGCGAGGTGATGAACGACGATGGGACGATGGCCCGCCTGCCGGACCTGGAGAAGTTCGCGGGCCGCCACGGCCTGTCCATTTGCTCGGTGGCCGACCTGATCGAGTACCGCCGCCGCACGGAGACCCTGGTCGAGCGGGCGGTGAGCCGGGTGCAGTTCCCCACCCTCTGGGGCAGCTTCGAGCTGTTCTGCTACGAGAGCAGGGTGGACGCCCTGCCCCACCTGGCCCTCACCAAGGGCCTGGCGTTCAACGACCGCAACGAGCCGCAGCCCCTCGACGAGCCGGTGCTCGTCCGCGTCCACTCCGAGTGCATCACGGGCGACACGCTGGGCAGCCTGCGGTGCGACTGCGGGGTGCAGTTGCACGCGGCCTTCGAGCGCATCGAGGCGGCCGAGCGCGGCGTGCTCCTGTACATGCGGCAGGAGGGCCGCGGCATCGGCCTCACCAACAAGCTCAAAGCCTATCTCCTTCAGGAGCAGGGCCTCGACACGGTGGAGGCCAACGTGCAGCTCGGGTTCAAGGCGGACCTGCGGGACTATGGGATCGGGGCTCAGATACTCCGCGACCTGGGCCTGCGCCGAATCCGCCTCCTCACGAACAACCCGAAGAAGCTCCACGCCCTTCAGGGCTTCGGCCTCGAGGTGGTCGAACAGATTCCCCTCGCGGCCACGCCCACGAAGCACAACCGCAAGTACCTCGAGGCCAAACGCAAGAAGCTGGGCCACACGATCCGCACTGACTGACGAGGCACCGACCGGGAGGACAAGGCAGGATGGCCGGCATGCAACCCGACGGGAGGCCACGTTGAGCGCCCGCACCCGCATCACGTGTCCGAGCTGCAGGAGGGATTCGGTACTTCAGGGCGTGCCGCCGCCCGGCACGGAGCTGTTGTGCCCCCATTGCCGCACGACGCTGGCGGCGCCGCCGCCCCCGCTGCCGCCGGCCGGCATCGCCGGGACCGCCGACGACCAGGGCATCACCCTCACGGCCGAGGCGCCCGAGGCCCACGGGACGGGCACGGAGGTAATCCCGCCGCCCACGGGCGCCACAGCGCCCCACGGCTCCGAGCTGGCGAGGACCGAGGTCGTGGACTACACGCCGCCGCCCGCCTCCCCCGCGGCGCCGCTGGCCGCTGCGCCGGCCGACGCTGCTGGCGCGGAGCGCTACACCGAGCGGGGCGTGATCGGCCGCGGCGGCATGGGCGAGATCATCCTGTGCGTGGACCGCAACATCCGCCGCGAGATCGCCCTGAAACGCATCCTGACACAGGCGGCCGAGGACCCCGAGCGGCGGGCGCGCTTCGTCGAAGAGGCCCAAGTCACGGGCCAGCTCGAGCACCCCAACATCGTGCCCGTGCATGAACTCGACCGGACTGCCGACGGCGCGATCTACTTCACGATGAAGCTGGTGAAAGGCCAGTCCCTCGCCCAGATTCTCCGGGCGGCGAAGGAACGCGGAGGCTGGCACTCCCTGAACGACTTCCTCCAGATTTTCCTCAAGGTGTGCGATGGCGTCGGCTTCGCCCACTCGCGGGGCGTGGTCCACCGCGACCTGAAGCCCGCTAACATCATGGTCGGCGACTACGGCGAGGTGCTCGTGATGGACTGGGGGATCGCCAAGGTGCTCGGCCGCTCGCGCGGCGCCGGGGCCAGTGGCACGACCATCACCGGCACGGGTATCTCGATGGGGACGCAGACGGGCGAGGCCGTGATGAGCAGCCGCGCCGAGCGGCAGGACGCCATGACCATCCCAGGCTCCGCCCTCGGCACCCCCGGCTACATGTCGCCCGAACAGGCCGAAGGCAGGCTGGAGGCGATTGACGCGCGGTCGGACATCTATTCCCTGGGCGCCATCCTCTACGAGATCCTCACGCTGGAGCGGCCAATCGAGGGAGACACGACGCTGGCCTTGCTGGCGAACACCGTGCGGGGCAAAATCGTCCCGCCCGAGGCGCGGACCCCTGGCCGCGAAATCCCCCGCGCCCTCTCGGGCATCGCGATGCGCTGCCTGTCGAAGAACCGGGACGACCGCCACCCCTCCGTCGCCCATCTCAAGCGCGAGATCAACCTCTTCCTCGAAGGCCGCACGGCCGCCGCCGACCGCAACTCCTTCGGGCGCGACGTCGCCAGGCTGGCCCGCGGCCACCGGGGAGCGGCCGCCGCCGCAGCGGTGGCAGCGCTCGTCCTGCTCGCGCTGGCCGGCGCCCTCTTCGTGCTCGTGACGGGCCAGCGTGGCCGAGCGCGCGCGGATGAGCTGCGCGCCATCAAGGCTGAGGAGTCCCAGAAGCTTCAGCACGAGGCCACCCTTGCGGCCAGCGAGGCCCAGGCAAGGCTGGCCATCCGCGCGCTCGAACAGGGCCGCATCGAGGAGGCGGCCACCCGCGCCGAGGCGGCCGCTGCCATGATGAACGAGAGTCCCTGGGGCCACTACGCGCTCGGCGTCGTCGCCTTCGAGAGAAAACAGTCCGCCGCCGCCGAGCGGCACCTTCGCACGGCGCTCGAGCGCGACCCGGCCCACGAGCCATCGAGGACCTTTCTGACACGCGTGCGGGCCGAATCGCCACCGCCATCCAAGTGACGTGGCCCTGGCGCAGGGGGCGGCCCCCTACCTGCCAGATTGGCAGCCCCAGACGACTACTGCGCGCTCAGTCCCATGCCATAACTGCTGGCCAGTAGGCCAGTTAGGTGCCAACGCCGCCTCGCCCAGGCATTGGCACAGGGTTTGCACACCCCATCATCAGCAGGTTGGACTGCCAAAACTGTAGCAACCTCCCGCGGGTTGCCAACCCGCGGGAGGTTAGGAGAACAGGAGACACCAATGGTTTCGAAGAAGATCATCGGGATTGACCTGGGCACGACCAACTCGGTGGTCGCCGTCATGGAGGGCGAGAAGCCGATGGTCATCATCAATCAGGACGGCGCGCGCCTCACCCCATCCGTCGTGGGCTTCACCGACCGCGGCGAGCGCATCGTGGGCATCCAGGCCAAGCACCAGGCCATCACGAACCCGTCGAACACCGTCTACTCGATCAAGCGGTTCATGGGCCGCCGCCACAACGAAGTGGCGTCGGAGGAGAAGCTGGTCGCCTACAAGGTGGTCGGCCGCCCCGACGAGCTGGTCAAGGTCGAGGCCCAGGGCAAGCAGTACACGCCGCCCGAGGTCTCGGCCATGATCCTGCGCAAGCTCGCCGACGCCGCCGAGGACTACCTGGGCGAGAAGGTCGAGAGGGCCGTCATCACCGTCCCCGCCTACTTCAACGACAGCCAGCGGCAGGCGACGAAGGACGCCGGCGAGATCGCAGGGCTGAAGGTGATGCGCATCATTAACGAGCCGACCGCGGCCGCCCTCGCCTATGGCCTCGAGAAGAAGAAGAACGAGAAGATCGCCGTCTACGACCTCGGCGGCGGCACCTTCGACATCTCGATCCTCGACGTCGGCGACGGCGTCTTCGAGGTCCTCTCCACCAACGGCGACACCCATCTGGGCGGCGACGACTTCGACAAGGTGGTCATTGACTTCATCGCCGAGGAGTTCAAGAACCAGCACGGCATTGACCTCCGCAAGGACCCCATGGCCCACCAGCGCCTCAAGGAGGCCGCCGAGAAGGCCAAGTGCGAGCTTTCGACCTCGATGCAGACCGACATCAACCTGCCCTTCATCACCGCCGATGCCTCGGGGCCGAAGCACCTGAACCTGTCGCTCACGCGGGCCAAGCTCGAACAGCTCACCGAGCGCCTCGTCGAGCGCACGCGGGGACCGGTCGAGCAGGCGCTCAGGGACGCCAAGCTCAAACCCAGCGATATAGACGAGGTCGTGTTCGTGGGCGGCATGACCCGCATGCCGGCCGTCGGCGCCATCGTCAAGGAAATCTTCAAGAAAGAGCCGCACAAAGGCGTCAACCCCGACGAGGTGGTCGCCGTCGGCGCCGCCATCCAGGGTGGCGTGCTCACCGGCGAGGTGAGCGACGTGGTGCTCCTCGACGTGACGCCCCTCTCCCTCGGCATCGAGACCCTCGGCGGCGAGATGACCGTTCTCATCCCCCGCAACACCACCATCCCCACCTCGACCAAGAACCTGGCCCAGCACAATCCCCAGATCCCCACGGTCTTCTCCACCGCCAGCGACAACCAGCCCGCGGTGGACATCCACGTGCTCCAGGGCGAGCGCCCCATGGCCGGCGACAACCGCACCCTCGGCCGCTTCCAGCTCGCCGGCATCCCACCGGCCCCGCGCGGCATGCCGCAAATCGAGGTCATCTTCGACATTGACGCCAACGGCATCCTCAACGTCTCGGCCAAGGACCTCGGCACGGGCAAAGAGCAGTCCATCGTGATCAAGAGTTCCTCCGGCCTCAACAAGGACGAGATCGAGAAGATGCGGAAGGACGCCGAGGAGCACTCCGACGAGGACAAGCGCAAGCGCGAGATCGTCGAGGAGAAGAACCGCGCCGAGCAAATGGTCTACCACAGCCGCCGCACCCTCAAGGAGTACGGGGCCAAGGTCAGCGAGGCTGACCGCGAGGCCATCGAGAACGCCTGCAAGGCCGTCGAGAAGGCCCGCGAAGGCGACGACGTGAGCGAGATCCGCCGCGCCATCGAGGACCTCGAGCAGTCCATGCACAAGCTCTCCGCCGCCCTCTACGAAGAGGTCGCCAAGAAGCGCGCCGAGCAGGCCGGCCCCGCCGCCGCTGAGGCCCCCGGCGCCCAGCCCGAGGAAGAGGCCCCCAAGAAGGGCGACGACGTGATTGACGCCGAATACGAGGTCAAGGACGACGACGCGAAGTAGGGCACGTAGCCCCTATCGGCCAGATCCGTCTGATCCGTCGGATCCGTCCGATCCGTCCGATCCAGACCGCCAAGCCACTGTTCATATCGGAGGGCCGCCATGGCTTTCCGCTTCGACAAGTTCACGATCAAGGCCCGCGAGGCCGTCCAGGCCGCGCAGCAACTGGCCGCCGACTACGGGCACCAGGAGATTGACGGCGTCCACATGCTCGCCGCCCTCCTCCACCAGAAGGACGGCGTGGTGCCATCCCTGCTGGGGAAGCTGGGAGCTGACCGCGCCGCGATCCTCAAGAGCGTGCAGGACGAGCTGGCTCGCCGCCCCAAAGTCACCGGTGGCAACCAGTACCTCAGCCCCGCCCTCAACGCCGCCTTCGAGAAGGCGTGGGACGAGGCCCGGCGGCTCAAGGACGAGTACGTCTCGGGCGAACACATCCTCGTCGCCCTGGCCTCCGACGCCGCGGCGCCATCGGGCGCAACCCTACGCAAGGCCGGCGTCACGCCCGACACCATCTTCCAGGCGCTCAAGGAGGTGCGCGGCGGC
Source organism: Planctomycetota bacterium (assembly GCA_041320515.1). GTDB lineage: Bacteria > Planctomycetota > PUPC01 > DSUN01 > DSUN01 > DSUN01. The sequence continues at coordinate 1,080,693 of JBGLNR010000001.1, forward strand.
CAGCGCATCACCGACGAGAATCCCGAGGAGAAGTACCAGGCCCTCCAGCGCTACAGCCGCGACCTGGTCGAGCTGGCCCGCGCGGGCAAGCTCGACCCCGTGATCGGCCGCGACGAGGAAATCCGCCGCGTCGTCCAGGTGCTCTCGCGCCGCACCAAGAACAACCCCGTGCTCATCGGCGAGCCGGGCGTGGGCAAGACCGCCATCGTCGAGGGCCTCGCCCAGCGAATCGTCGAGGGCGACGTGCCCGAGGGGCTCAAGAACAAGCGAGTCCTCGCCCTCGACATCGGCGCCCTGGTCGCCGGCACCAAGTACCGCGGCGAGTTCGAAGACCGCCTCAAAGCCGTGCTCCGCGAGGTCTCCGAGGCCGAGGGCACGGTCATCCTGTTCATTGACGAGCTGCACACGGTCGTCGGCGCCGGCGGCGCCGAGGGCGCGGTGGACGCCTCGAACATGCTCAAGCCCGCCCTCGCCCGTGGCGAGCTGCGCTGCGTGGGCGCAACCACCCTCGACGAGTACCGCAAGCACATCGAGAAGGACGCCGCCCTCGAACGCCGCTTCCAGCCCATCCTCGTCGGCCAGCCCACCGTCGAGGACACCATCGGCATCCTCCGCGGCCTCAAGGAGCGCTACGAGGCCCACCACGGCGTGCGCATCCAGGACAGCGCCCTCGTGGCCGCCGCGACCCTCTCGCACCGCTACATCCCCGACCGCTTCCTGCCCGACAAGGCGATTGACCTGGTTGACGAGGCTGGCTCCAAGCTCCGCATGGAGCTCTCCAGCAGCATCGTCCACGACAACACGCCCTGGGTCCTGCCCGACGGCCGCATCCTCTACACCCGCTGGGAGTACGTGGACCGCAGCCGCACGTCGTACCACCACCTGTGGACGGTGAACCCCGACGGCACGGGGCAGATGACCTACTACGGGAACATGCACGGCGGCACGGTGATGATAGACGCCAAGCCCATCCCCGGCACCACGAAGGTCGTCTGCTCCTTCTCGCCCGGCCACGGCTCGCCCGAGCACAGAGGCGCCATCACCATCATCAACCCGAACGCCGGGCCGGACGCCCAGCCCTACGCCCGCCGCGTCGCGCGCGGCGACGACTACCACGACCCCTATCCTCTCTCCGAGGACGCCTTTCTCGTGGCCCAGGGCAAGCGCCTGCTCCTGATGAACGGCAAGGGCGAGACACAAGCCCTCTACGAGCTGCCGCAGAACGAGCCTCTGGACCTCCACGAGCCGATGCCGCTGCGCCACCGCCCCCGCGAGCGCATCATCCCGCCCCGCGTGCGGCCCCAGGGCGACACGGGACGGCTCGTCCTCGTCAACGTAACCCATGGCCGCAACATGGCCGGCGTCGCGCCCGGCGCGGCCAAGAAGCTCCTGGTCCTCGAGCAACTGCCCAAGCCCGTGAACTTCAGCGGGGGCATGGAGCCGCTCACCCTCAATGGCTCGTTCACGCTCAAGCGCATCCTCGGCACCGTGCCGGTCGAGCCCGACGGCTCGGCCAGCTTCGATGTCCCCGCGCTCCGCAGCCTGTTCTTCGTCGCCCTCGACGCCGCCGACCTCTCGGTCAAGCGCATGCAGAGCTTTGTCACCGTCCAGCCCGGCGAGACGACGAGTTGCGCCGGCTGCCACGAGAGCCGGGCCAACACCCCGCTCACGCCGCCCGAGGGACTGCTGGCCCTTCGCCGGCCGCCCAGCCGCATCGAGCCTATCTCCGACGTCCCCGAGGTCTTCGACTTCCCCCGCGACATCCAGCCGATCCTCGACAGGCACTGCCTCCGCTGCCACGACTACCAGGCCCACCCGGCTGGTGGCACAGGCGTCCCGCCTGTGGGCACAAGCAAGATGCCTGTGCCACCGCAGGCCGTTGGTGGCAAAGGCCTCGGTGGCACAGGCGTCCCGCCTGTGGACCACGGCCCTCGGGCCGGCGGCATCGTCCTCTCCGGCGACCGCGGCCCCATGTACTCCCACAGCTACTTCACGCTCCTCTCGCGCGGCCTCGTCTCCCACGGCAGCGACGCCGGCGGCAACCGTCCGCCCCGCGCCATCGGCAGTTCGGCCAGCCGCCTGATGAAGCTGATTGACGGCTCGCACTACGAGGCCCGCCTCTCCGCCCACGAGAGCAAGATGGTGCGCCTGTGGATCGAGACGGGCGTCTTCTACCCCGGCACCTACGCCGCTTTGGGCACGGGCATGGTCGTCGCCCATCCGCCGGGCAAGGAGGTCGGCGAGCGCTGCGCGGCCTGCCACACGGCCGAGGCCCGCCCCGGCAAGCCGCCGGTCGTCCGCTTCCGCCACCCCGACGACCTGCTGTTCAACCTCACGCGCCCGGACAAGTCGCTCCTCCTCCTCGCCCCCTTGGCCGCGAAGGCCGGCGGCTACGGCCTGTGCAAGCCCAAGCCCACCGCCGCCAAGCCGCCAGCGCCAGCGACCGTTGACGAGGAGTTGAAGGCGATTGTCGCCGAAAACACGCCGAAGCCCCCGGCGCCCGATGCCGTGTTCGCCGACGCCGCCGACCCCGTCTACCAGCGCCTCCTCCAGGCCGCAGTGAAGGCGAAGGCCGACCTCGACCGGGTCAAGCGCTTCGACATGCCCGGCTTCCGCCCCAACGAGCACTACCTGCGCGAGATGCGGCGTTACGGCCTCCTGCCCCAGGAGGCCGCGCCCGACGCGCCGGTGGACGCCTACGCCACGGACCAGGCCTACTGGCGCTCCTTCTGGCCGAGGCCGTGAATGGCCGCGCACCCATCTTGACAACCGCGCCGCGGCCCAGTAGAATCCCGTCTGTGGAATCCCCTTCCCCAGGGGTTGTCGCATGGCACGCTCGATCAAGTGTCCTCACTGCGGACAGGTGCTGAAGGTCGGCGAGGAGTCGGCCGGCAAGCGGGTGGACTGCCCGGCGTGCAAGAAAGCATTCCGCGCGCCTCAGGCCCTCGCTGCCACCCCTCCCGCCAAGCCGCCGAAGCCCTCCGCACTGAAGCCTGTCGCGGCGCCGCCGGCCCCCGCCCAGCCGCCGACCGCGGCCGCGGGCCGCGTCTGGTTCTTCCACGTGGATGGCCGCAACGACGGGCCGCACGCGGCCGAGACCGTGCTCGAGCAGGTCAAGATGGGCCGGCTCGACGCCAATACCCTCGTGTGGAAGGAAGGCATGGGCGACTGGCAGCCGCTGCACGAGGTCGCCGACTTCCGCGGCGCCTTCGCCACCCCGCCGCCCGTCAAGCCTGCACACGGTCACAAGCCCCATCCCCCCAAGCCGCACGAGCACCTCGCCCACGGCCCCGTGTCCGAGCACGAGCCGCGAGCGCACTACTCGCGCGAGAAGGCCCGGCGCGACATGGCCCTCGGCCTCTGGCTCGCCGGCGCGCTCGGCCTCGCCGCACTCATCGCGCTCCTGCTGCTCCTGAGCCGGGAGGAGCAGAAGCCTGCGCCCAAGCAGCCGCAGGTGTCGCGGCTGGACACCTCGATAGATGTCCGGCCCACGACGGAGACGGCCGTGGCCCCGAAGGGCGCTCCCACGCCCCCGCCGAAGAAGGCCCCGAAGGCCGAGGCGAGCAGGGAGAAACTCCTCGCCACCGTGGCAGCCGAGATAGAGGCCGGCTTCAAGAACGCCATCGAGGCCCACAAGGCAGGCAAGCCCGGCCCCATCGTCGCCCTCACCCGCAAGTGCAAGAGCAACGCCGAGAAGCTCGCCCAGCGGGACTGGGGGATATACAAGGACGAGGTGGATGCCTTGGCAAAGAACCTGACTCAGGCCGGCGACGGCATGTACACAATCATCCAAGAAAAGGCCGGCCCCTGGGGAAGCGATGGGACAGACGAGAAGACGCGTGCGAAGGTGCTGGAGCTTGACAAGTACGAGTGGATCACCAACTGGCAGAAGATCATCGCCGACCAGCTCGACAGGGTGAGGAAGAAGGGGCTCAATTTCTAGGGACGCGCGTAAGGCGGAGTTCGCCCCTGTCCCTTTGGTCCCTTACAGGGTCTAGAGGAATGAAGCCTCTAGGCGGGCCGTCCCTGGCCCGCGAGCGCCACGCGGGGCAGAGACGTCCCGCCTACAAGGAGGCGCCGTTGGCGGAGCGCGATGTCCAGGGAGTCGGCTTCATTCCTTCCTCGCCCAACCACGCTCACTTCATGTAGTCGAGCAGATGCTTCTCGGCCTCGAAGAGGCGGCCGCACATCTCGCGGATTTCGGCGAGCGAGCAGACCGCGGCCGTGAGGGGGTCGAGCATGCAGGCGTGAATCGCCTTCTCGCGGTCGCCATCGAGCACGGCTTGCACCGCGAGGTCCTGCACGGCGATGTTCGAGGCGTTCAGTGCGGCCAGGTGGGTGGGCAACTCGCCCACGGCGCAGGGGTGGACGCCCTCTCGGTCGGCGAAGCAGGGCACCTCGACCACGCAGTTGGGCGGCAGGTTGGGGATGATCCCCTCGTTCGTCACGTTGCCGTTGAAGCGGAAGGGCAGGCCGGTCTCGATGCCGTTCATGATGCCCGAGGCGTACTCGAGCGATGCCTTGACCTCGATGGGCTTCTCGCCCCGCACCTGGGCCAGGAAGTCGGGGTCCTGCCAGTCCCACCGCGACCCCGCCGCCTCCTTCGCCACCTGGCGCTTCTTGAGGCCGAACTGCTCGTAGAGCGCCGGGCGCTTGCGGAACCAGGGGACGTATTCGGACATGTGGGTGGACGACTCGGTGACGAAGCAGCCGAGCTGGCGGAAGACCTCGAAGCGCACGGGGTCCTTGGCAAAGACGTCGGGCTTCTCGCTCGCCTCGCGCAGCAGCGGATAGGCGTCCTGCCCACTCCACTCGAAGGTGAGGAACCAGGCCATGTGATTGATGCCGGCGACCCAGAAGCGGCATTCGTCGCGGGGCTTGGCGATGTAGCTGGCGAGCTGGTTGGAGCTGCCCTGGACGCTGTGGCAGAGGCCGACGGTGCTGATCTTCGTCGCCTCGTTCATCGCCCAGCAGAGCATGGCCATCGGGTTCGTGTAGTTGATGAGGAGGGCCTTGGGGCACAGCTCCTCCATGTCCTGACAGATGCGAAGCATCTCGGGAGCAGTGCGCAGCGTGCGGAAGACGCCGCCGACCCCCAGCGTGTCGGCGACCGATTGGTCCACGCCGTATTCGGAGGGGATCATCACCTCCTCATAGTAGGGCGAGCCGGCGTAGGCTCGGCCGCCCACGGCGATGGCCACGACCACATAGTCGGCCCCGCCCAGCACCTTGCGGCGGTCCGTGTTCCACTTCACCTTCACGTTGGCTCCGAGTTGGCGGACGAGTGCCTTCACCCACTCGGCCACGTTCCGCGCGCTCTCAGCGTTGATGTCCACGAGCGCGATGCTGCCGTTCCGCAGCCCCTCGTGGGCCAGAATGTCCAGGCTCAGCCTCCGCCCGAAGCCGCTGCCCGCCCCGATGATCACCACATTCGCCACGCGAGCGTCTCCTTTCACCACACGTGAATCTTGTGCCCGTCGCCGGGGAACCAGAGGCAGTCCACCAGGAACGAGGCGCCCAGGCCGGCAACGTAGCCGACCATGATGCCGACGAAGAAGTAGCGCCAGCGGCGGTATGCCTGGATGCCGCCGAGCTTGATGATGAGGGTCTTGATGATCCAGGTGAGGAAGATCGAAAAGGCGGCGTAGCCGGTCGTTTCCCCCGCCCCGATGGCCATGCCCACGGGGTGAATGGGCCACCAGGCGTAGCGGTACTGGAGAAACGCCACCGCCCCCGTGCTGACCGCCCCAATGCCCATGAAGGCCATGCGATTCCAGTCGGTGGGCATCGGGCTCAGTTCCTTCTTCGCCAGGTAGCCGAAGATCCACTCGTGGCCGCGCGACCACTCGAAGGCGTCGAAGTTGTGCGCGCCGCGCGTGTAGCACAGGTGGAGCGTGTAGATGACGCCGACGGCCAGCGAGACGGCGGCGGCCAGGGCCATCATCAGGAGGAAGCCGCGGCGGGCCTGCGGCTCCGCCCCGGCCATCCGAAGGTTGTGGGCGGCCGTATAGGGGATCAGCCGCTCGTTGTTGCAGTTCACGCAGTAGCCCAGGCCCACCATCAAGCGGTCCGCCGAACTCATCTTGTCGTAGCCCAGGGTGTAGAAGGTCGCCTCCTGCGGCGTGATGGGGCTCCACAGGTAGATCAGCCCCGTCTGCGCGACCAGGCGCGTGACGCCGACGTAGATGAGGAAGCCGATGGGGACGAAGAACGCCGCGACGGGGAGCGACATGCCGGCCTTCACGTACCACGCGAAGACCACGGCCCCCCCGATGAGGAGGCCCACGACCGCCGTGCGGTAGCGAACCACCTCGCGGCTGTCGTCCGCGCCCCCCTTCAGGCCGAGCGCCCGCCGCACCACGCCGGCGAGATGCCCGCGCGCCATCCAGAAGCCCAGGAGCACGAGCACGAGGAACCCGCCCCAGTTCTGCCAGCCACACGCCGCGCTGAAGGGGCAGCCCCAGTTGTCCGGCTGCCCGATGTCCAGCCCAATCGTGTTGAACCACCCTGCTTCGAGGATGAACAGGAGCCGGAAGAACCAGACGCTGAACAGGATGTTCGTGGGCGTGAAGTAGGCGAAGCCCATGACGAAGAAGTTGGCCTTGCACAGGATGGCGGGGTACTTGGGACTGAACTGCACCCAAGCCCACGACTGGAACGGGATGGTGGGAAACCCCCACTCGAAGTAGGAGATCATGTTCCAGCAGATGACGAAGAAGGGAATACCGAAGCCGAACCAGAACAGCGGCTGGTGGGCCACGGCGGGCCAGGCCGAGCCGCGGCGCTCCTCCATCAGCAGCATGGGCAGCTCGGCAAGGGGAAACGTCAGCCGCTCGTTGTCCACCCACTGCCGCCGCAGGATCACCATCGTGCAGAAGGAGCACAGGAGGAGCGCCGCGATGAGCACGCCCCACCAGAACAGCGGCACGAGCCAGGCGTGCCACGGGATGGCCTCGGCCCGCGGCAGGCCGTTGAAGAGCCACTCGACGGCCCGCCCCGTGTCGCTCGGCGCCAGCCAGCGCGGCATGGTGCGGCTCATCCACTCGGCCCAGAAGTTCTCGGGCGACGCATAGTAGAAGGGCGCCGAGATGTAGCTCAGCAGGAAGCCGATGATGCCGAGCGAGGGGAACGCCGCGGCCACCATCCCCATCGAGAAGATGATCACCAGCTCCCAGGGCTGGAAGGCCAGGCTGCGGCGAATCGCCCGCAGGCACACGTTCACGGGGAACACGAGCAGCAGGAACGGCAGAAGGACGGCGACCGAGATGTAGCCGAAGCGCATCCACAGCCCGCGCGACACGTAGTAGCCGAACGGCTCCCAGACATTTATCAAGGCGGCGAGGGCCGCCCCGACGAGGATGGCACGGAACCTTCTCATGGCCGCATTCTACCCCAACCCGCCGTCCAGTCAACGCCGACTCTGCTCTGGAATCTGGAATTTGGAACCTGGGATGCCTGGTGAGCCGCTCCGCGGCTCACCAGGCCCCCGCCGCCTTGCCGATCTGGTAGGCGCCGCACACGGCCAGCATCGCGCCCACCGCGCGCCGAAAGCCCTCGGGGCTCAGCCGCGCGAACAGCCACTCGCCCAGCAGCGTGCCGGCCACGACCGCGGGCCAGAAGGCGACCCCCTGCCACACCAGCGGCAGCGTGACGAGGTCCTTGCCCGTGACCGGCGCCTGCACGGCATAGACGAGCAGCCGCCAGAGCACGGTGCCCACAAAGGAGAGCATGATGGCCGCCTTCGTGGCCTCCTTGCCCCACTGGCAGCGCTGGAAGTAGATGACGATGGGCGGGCCGCCCGTGCTCAGCGCCATCCCCAGCGCCCCGCTGGCCGCCCCGGCCACGAACGCCCACAGCCGCCGCTCGGGCATCGGGCCTCGCCCCCCGCGAGCGAACGGCTCGAACGCGGCAAGGACGAGGACGACCCCGAGCAAACCACGCAGCACCCATTCGGGGCCGAACGCCAGCAGGTACAGCCCTAGCGGCGTCCCCACCGGCACGCCCAGCAGCACCCATGCGACGCGGCGGACCCGTGCCTCGCGCCGCACGCGCCAGAGCGCGATCGCGATGTTCGGCACCACCAGCAGCGTCACAAGCACCACTGCCACCCGGATGTCCACACCGAAGACCGGCAGCAGCCCCACGAGGACCACGGCGAAGCCGAAGCCCGACACGCTCTGCACGGCCGCGGCCACCAGGCAGCAGCCGCCGAAGACGGCGATGTCCCAGACGCCCATCGGCTCCTCTCGTCCTCCCCGCGGAATCCCCAGGCCCCAGGACAGGGCGGACCGCCTCGGAGAATATCAGACTTGCGCGCGGGCGTCAACCTTGCTAGGATGTGAAGTGGCTGAGGCCGTTGCTCCTCGGCCCAATCCCCCGGCAAAGCGTGTGGCGAAGTTCTGGAACCTCATGAGGGAATCACGCATGGTGAGCCAACGCTACCCGCGCGACCTCGAGCGGGTCGTGAAGTTCCACGGCCACTTCTGCGGGGGGATACTGATCGGCTACCACGCGGCAAAGGCCGGCCTCGAGCGCCTGGGCGCCCGCCGGGCCGCGGACGAGGAGCTGATCGCCATCGTGGAGAACGACTCGTGCGCCGTGGACGCGGTGCAGGTGCTCACGGGCTGCACGTTCGGCAAGGGGAACCTGTTCTTCCGGGACTACGGCAAGCACGTCTACACGTTCGCCCTGCGCCCGTCGGGCCGCGCGGTGCGCGTGAGCAGGAAGCCGGGGCGGCGTCTCCCTCCCGAGCAACTGCTCGCCGCGAGGGCAGATGACCTCTTCTGGGTCGAGCCGGTGACGATCGAGCTGCCCTCGCCTGCCCGCATCCGCGAGTCGGTCGTCTGCCAGCGCTGCGGCGAGCCGGTGATGAGCACGCGCACCCGCCGCCGCGGGAGCATGACCATCTGCATCCCCTGCGCCCAGCGCGGCGCGAAGAAAGCCATGCGTCCCCCCGTCAAGAAGCGTCATCCGCCCCCTGGCGCCGTTGGCGCTTGACGGCTCCCCGCCGCCGCTTCGCCGCCAGGCGCCGCTCGGCCGACGCGCGCGAGGGGCGCGTCCGCCGCCGCTTCTTCGGCACGTGCAGCGCCCGCGCCACGAGCGCGGCGAACCGCTCGACCGCCTCCGCCCGGTTCTGCGCCTGGCTCCGCGTGGACTGGCAGGCACCGTCGTCGGGCCGTTGTAGGTGTTGTTGCCCGCGAGGGTCACGGTGCCGGTGCCGTTCTTGACGAGCGAGTTGTCGGCGACCATTGCGATGCCGAACAGGCCGCTGAGGGCGGGGTCGCTGGGATTGAGGTCGGTCCAACTCCCGCCGGGGGCTCTGACCTCCATGTCCCTGTAGTGGCCGTCGCCGCCACCGTCACTCATGACGAAGCCGAGCTTGTAGGTGGTGCCTGCTGTGAGGCCGGCGGTGAGCTGGTCGCCGCTGGCGTCGCAGCAGCCGCGGTAGTAGAAGCGGTCGGTGGCATCAAAGACCCCCACTGTGCCCGTGGTGTCGATCCACATCGAGGCATTGTCGTCCACGCGGTTGAACCGGAAGCCCCACTGGCCGGTGGCATTGGGGGTGAAGTCAGTGACCCAGAGCGCGGAGAAGTCGCCGGCATCGAAGCCGACTGCGCCGAGAGCGGCGGCGCGGGTGCTGAACGCGGCGTCGTCGTTGTAGTGGAGGTGGGTGGTGAGGGTGCCCTGCGCGTCGCTGGACCCCAAGGTAGCCGTGCGGTAGCCCTCGATGTTGCTCTGCGCATCGTAGGGCACGCCGTTGAAGATGCGTTCGTTGAAGCCGTTGGAGAAGCTGTTGGCCCCAAGACCGCTGATGGCGCCGTTGACCACGACGCTGCCCGCGCCGTTGAAGACGGCCTTCGAGTAGCGCAGGTTGATCGCGCCATCGAGGGTTAGCGAGCTGCCGAGAAAGCGTCTCGCCCGCGATGGTGACGCCGCCCTGGAGGCCGAGCGTGGCGCCGCCCTTGACGATGGTGCCGCCGTCGGTGGTGCCGAGGGCCAGGTCGTTGGCCGCGATGAGGGTGCCGGCGTTCACCGTCGTCGTGCCGTTATACGTATTGGCGGCGGCGAAGGTGGTGGTGCCCGTGCCATCCTTGGTGACGTTGTTGTTCGGGTTGACGGTGAAGAGCCAGCGGCCGGCCTGGGCGGTGGGGTTGACGACGGGCACGGAGTCCCAGTTGGGGAACGGGGGCGGCGGGTCCTGGAAGCGGCCGACGAGGCCCGAGCCGCCGCCGGTGTCCTCCACGGCCCAGGCGACGTTGTACTGGCCGGCGTTGAGGGCGACGGAGACGACGGTGGTGCCGTTGCAGCAGCCGGGGGCCGTGATGAGTTCGCCGCCGGCGGTGCTGAACGTGCCGTTCTGGTCGAGGTCAAGCCAGAGCGCGGCCTGGTCGTCGTTCTGGGTGAGGGCGAAGGCATAGGTGCCGGTCGTGGTGGCGTTGAAGGTGCCGCGGAAGAGGGCCGTGAAGTTGTTCCCGCCCGGCTGGCCGCCGAAGAAGGTGCTGAACGTGCCGTCGGCGTCCTGCGGGAAGTACAGGTCGCCCGTGAGCATCGCGGTCGTGGTGGGCACACGGCTCAGGGCGTCAGCGATTCCCGCGTCGCCGGTGATGCCGATGCCCGTCTGGTTGACGAGGAGGCGACCTTCGAGGGCATTGCCGAAGTAGGGGACGCCGCCGTTGCCGAAGGGCTGTGTGACGATGAGGTCACCCGCGCCGCCGAAGGTGATGGGGGCGGTGGCGCCGAGGGTGATGGGGGTGTCGAGCGTGGTGGTGCCGCTCACGCTGCGGAGTGCGCCGCCGGTCATCGTGAGCGTGGCGAGGGCGGCGGGGTTGATGGTCATGTTCCCGTCGAACTCCAGGGCGCGGCCGCTGGCGACGGTGAGGGCCGTGGTGTTGCCCAGGGCGTCGGCGTTGGTGATCCGTAGCGCCCCTTCGTTGATCTGCATGGACGAGTAGCTGTTCGCCGCATTGGTCAGGATGAGCGTGCCGGTGCCCGTCTTGTCAATCGTGCCGCCTGTCACTTGGCCGTTGATGCGGAGCGAGGTGTCGTTGACGTGGATGCGGCTCGTGCCGTTGACCGCAACGGTGCCGGTGAGGGTGTTGGCGTTGTTCTCGCTGCGGATGGCGCCGTACCAGCCGTCCTGGCCGAGGCCGTTGAGAGTGAGGTTGTCGGCGAGGGAGGCGCCGTCGCGGACCATGAGCGTGCCGCCGTTCTCCACCACGGTGCCGCCGGCGGCGGAGCCGAGGGAGTCGCCGCCGCGGGCATCCCACACGCCGTCCACGATGGTGGTCACGCCCGTGTAGTCGCTGCCAGTCCCATTCAACATGATAACCCAGCCGTTGCCTTCCTTGCGGACGGCGCCCGAGCCGGTCACGCGGCCGTAGACTTCGGTGTTGCCCTCGCTGCGGAAGGTGAGCTGGCTGCCGGCGTTGTCCACCGTGCCGTAGAGGCGCAGTGTGTTGGCGCTCGAGCGGATCGTGGCGTTGCCGTTCAGGGTGATCGCCCCGCGGAAATTGTTGTCGCCGCTCCCGTTGTTCAGCGCCCCATTCGAGGTCGCGTGGCCGTCGCCTGTGAGGGTCAGCGCTTCGGTGGTGCTGTAGTCGAAACCGCCGACCAGGCGCAGCGAGCCGCCGCTGGTGACGACGGTGCCGCCCGCGGTGGTGCCGAGCGCGTCGTTGGCCCGGACCTCGAGGACGCCGTCGCTCACGTTGGTCTGCCCTGTATAGGCGTTGGCGGTGGTGAGGGCGAGGACCCCGCTGCCGGTCTTCGTGAGGGTCGAGGCCACGGTCTCGCCAATGCTGGGCATGGTGACGGAGCCGGGGCCGAGGGTCTGGATGGTCGCCGGGCCGTTGAGGGTGGCGGAGGCGAACTGCATCGGGAGGCCCTGGGTGGTGAGGGTGACGCCGCTGCTGAGGGTGAGGGGGCCGAGGCCTGCGGTGCCGGTGAGGTTGGCCGCCTCGATGGTGGCGCTGCCCGTGAGGCTGATGGGATTGGTCAGGTTCACGGAGGAACTGGCGATGGTGAGGAAGGAGGCGGCCCCGCCGCCGTCGTTGATGCCGATGTAAGTCTCGGACCCGCCGGGGGCGGTGTACCAGGCTTCGATGCCCCAGCCGCCGCCGCCCTGGTCGAAGGGCACGTCAATCGTGTGGTCGCCGGCCGACAGGGAGATGCTGCCGTAGCGGTGCTGCTGCCCATGGCCGCCATTATTGTCCAGCACCAGGGCGCCATCCACCCAGACCAGGCTCGCGTCGTCGCTGTTCGTGTGGAAGTTATACGTCCCCGCCGTCGTGACGCGGAGCGTGCCAGTCCAGCGGGCCGTGACGTTGCTGGTGCCGACGTCCACGCCGATGGGCGTGAAGGCGTTGCCGCCGCCGTAGCCGCTGTTCGGGAAGTTGATGCCAATGGCCTGCGAGAGCTGCTGGGTGACCGTGGGCGAGGGGATGCCAGCGAAGTAATTCACAAGGTCCGCGTAGGAGGCCGTGGGGAACGTGTTGTTGTTGGGGGCCGAGTTCTGCCAGTATTCGCCCTTGAGACCCGCGAGTTGGGAGCCGGCGAGGCCCTGGACGGAGAGCGTGCCGCCGCTGAGGGACGCGGCGGCGGAGCCGATGCCGCTGTTTGCGCCGTCGCCGATCACGGTGAGGTTGCCCGTGCCGCTCACCGAGGCCGTGACCGTCGCGGGCGCCGTGTTGCCGGTGTTGGCCAGCTTGAGCGTGCCGGCGGAGACGGCCCAGGTGGCCGGCCCCGTGCCGATGAGCTGGTTGAGAATCTCGTTGACCGCGGCGCCGGACTGCGTGATGCCGCCCGTGCCCACCGTGAGCGCACTGCCCGAAAGGGAGTAGCTGCCCAGCGCGTTCGTGAAGGCCAGCGACAGCGCCGCCTGCGCCCCCGCATTCACGTCCACCGCCACGCCCGTGCCGCCGAACGTCACGGCGTCCCCCCCGCCCGGCACTCCCGTGTTGGGGTTCCAGCTGGTGTTCGTGCCCCACTGCCCGCCGGCGCCGCCGACCCAGTCGTAGGGCACGGCACTGGCCACTTGTCCCACGAGCAGCATCGTCCCCGCCACGCAGGAAGCAAGAAAAGAGCCTCGCATAAGCCTGTTCTCCATCGTCTTGATTGGCTGCCGACCCTACAGGTGTAAGATCGTGAGAACTCAAAATAACGAAAGCGTGGGTCAACGCTGCAACTCCCGTGCCGGTCCCGCCCGCCGAGGCCAGATTTTTGCGTCACCATAACGGCTTGCCAATCCATCACTTATGCTGCGCGGCGCGTCCCCTGTCTCCCGCTCCCCGGCCCCTGTTCCGTGCCCATGTTGACAAACGGCAACGCCACTGAGGGCTGTATTGCGATAAGTGTAGTCCTGCAAAGAGGTTACGCATGTTGATTCCCCGCAACGCCATGTTGTGAGCCGGCAACGCCGCGCGCACGTCTCCATCACCTCCCGGTCGAGGCGATGTTGGACCGCGTGGTGGAGGAGTTGCTGGAGCGTCTGCCGGGGCCGGCGGGTCGCGGCGCGAGGCGCGCTTCGGAGCAAGGCGGAATGGGACGGCGCCAGAGCCGGCGCTGCCGGAACAAGCGAGTGAAGCGGGCGTAGCCAAGTGAACGCCGCGCGCCAGAATGGACGGCGGCATGCTGCCGAAGAGCACGGGCATGGATGTCAACTGCCCCCGCGCTCCCTTGCCGTCTTACTGCCGACTGCCTCCTGCCGTCTGCCGCCTCGCCCTCAGGCCCTCATCTCCTGCCCACCGTCCACCAGCAGCGAGATGCCGGTGATGTAGCAGGCCAGGTCGGAGGCGAGGAAGGCCACGGCGTTCGCTATGTCCTCGGGCAGGCACGAGCGGCCGAGGGGGACGAGCGAATCGTAGTGGGCACGCACCTGGTCGGGGGCGATCCCCAGCTTCGCCGCCTGCTTGGCGATGAACTCGGCGTTCCAAATGGCGCTGCCCTCGAAGACGTTGCCGGGCAGGATCGAGCAGCAGCGGATGCCCTGCTTGGCGTACTCGCGCGCCCACGACTGGGCGAGGCCGATGACGCCGAACTTGGTGGCGCAATAGTGCGACAGCTCGGCCGAGCCGCGCACGCCGCTCTTCGAGCTGATGTTGATGACCACCCCGCCCTTGCCCTGCGCAACCATCTGGGCAATCGCCGCCTTGCCGCACCACATCGTGCCCGTCAGGTTCACCGCGATCATGCGGTCCCAGTCCTTTGGGGTCATGTTGACCAGCTTCACGGGATACGACAGCCCGGCATTGTTCACCAGGATGTCCACGCTGCCGAAGCGGGCGACGACCTGGGCCACCATGCGGTTGACGTCGTCTTCCTTCGAGATGTCCACCTGGACGGCGAGTGCGCCCGCGGGGGCGAATTCCTTCTCGATTTCGGCGGCGGTCTGTTGGGCGAGGTCGAGCTTGATATCGGCGATCACCACATTGGCGCCTGCCTGGGCGAGGGTGCGGGCGATCACGCGCCCGATGCCGCCGCCGCTGCCCGTCACGATCGCCGTCTTGCCGTTGAACCGAATCTCCACGTCCTGTCCCTTTCCGCTTTCATGAGGCGGGAGTTGACTTCACAGGCGAGGATCATATCACCCGCGCCCCGCCCGATCAACCCCCCTCCCTCTCAGGGAGGGGGAAGGGGGAGGGTGAAGCGCCCACGCTGTCACGAACTCCCACCCTCACCCTACCCTCTCCCTGGAAGGGAGAGGGGTCGGAGGCGCTGATCCCTACGGCCGCAGGTGCAGCCCCTCGGCATTGCCTGCGGCGCGGAAGGCGTCCTTCAGCCAGGCGGGACCTGGCCCGAGCGAAGTCGAGGGCTCGCCTGCCTCAGGGGGCAGGCCGGCGAGGGTGAGCCGGCGACCCGCGAGGAGGGCCGCCCACTGAGGCGCGTCGCCGTGCCGAAGGACGAAGGGGACGAGCGGGGCGTTGCGCTTCCCGAAGCAGCGGCCGCCGAAATCGGCGTCGAGGGCGGCCACACGGTCGTCCCACGCCGCGGCGAAGAGGGCGGCGAAAGCGGCATTCCCGCGGGAGCGCAGGGTGATCTTGTTGGCGTCGGCCTCCTGCCGCGACACGATGTAGTCCAGCACGGCGCACAGGTCGGTCGCAGCCATTCCGGGCAGCGGACGGCCCCAGAGCAGGGCGTTGCGCTGCCAGGCGCCCTCGAACGACGCTGGGTTTCCCTCGCCGATGGGGCTGCATGCCTTGAAGGTGAGGAGTCCACCCGTCAGGCCCGCCATCGCCCGCAGCGAAAGCTCGCCCGTGAAGCGCACGTCGGGCAACACAACAAGCATCCCACCCCGCGCCAGCTCTGTAGGCGGGACGTCCCTGTCCCGCGTATCGCGGCGTGGGGACACGCCGCCCACAGGTGCGGCGAGCACTGCGTCCTTGCCGCCGTCGTCGCACACAATGACGACGGGCAGCCTGCCGACGCAGGCGGCCGGGCGGATGAGCAACGTGGGCACGCGGATGCCGCCCTCGCTGGGGACCAGGATGCGCTCAGTGGCAAGGCCATCGGCCTCTTCGGAGCGGACGACTCTTGCCTCACCACGCCGCGGCAGCGGCGTGCCGAGCAGTTCCTCAAGGGCGCCCCGCATCTTCTGGCGATAGGCCAGCCAATCCTCGCGGCTGGCGAGCTTCGGCGGGCCGCCCGCCTTCTGGGCGAACAGGCGGCTGATGTGGCCGAAGCCCTTATCACCCTTCAGGTCTGCCTTGAGCTTCTCGATGGCCTCGACGGGGAACGTCTTGGCCTCGGGCTCGGGCACGGGGTCGCCCGCCTTGCCGCGGAGCTGCTTCTCCATCCAGCCGCACATTCGCTCGCGCTTCGGCTGGGCGTAGTCGTGGCCCGTGGGCCAGTAATGGCAGTCGAGGCGGTCGCCGACGCCGTTGGCCTCGTAGAGCTTGCGAACCGTCGGGTAGTTGTTGGCCTCGAACGAGCGGGTCCAGTCGTTCATCGTCAGGTATTGGACGGCGCAGGGGAGGCCGAGGGCGCTCAGCTCGGGCTCGTCGGTGAACCGCATGATGTCGGGGAAGTGGTTGCAGCCGCAGTGGGCGCCGCCGGCGAAGACGATCTCGCGGTAGTCGCACGTCATGCCCACGATGCTGGCGGCCTTGACCCGTTCGTCGGCGGCCACGAGCATCTGGGCCTGTAGCCCGCCGCCCGAGCACCCCGTCACCCCGATTCGCCCCTTGTCCACCTCGGGCAGGCTCTCCAGGTAGTCGAGCGCGCGGATGTTGCCCCAGATCATCAGCGTCTGGTGCGAGACGCCCAGGGGCAGGTCCTCGTAGTGGTTCTGCGTGGGGGAGAAGACCACGTAGCCCATCTTGGCCAGGACGAGGCAGCGCTTCTGCACCTCAGGATGCGCGTTGCCGTTGGGCCAGTGGCCGTGGGGGCAGAGGATGGCAGGGGCGGGCCGCTCGGCGAGCTGCTTGGGCATGAAGAGCAGGCCCGTGCTGTAGACCTCGGGCCAGAGCTGGTAGGCCACGCGGCGGACCGTGCACCACTCGTGGTCGAGCGGGTCCGAGAGGCGGGCGTCGAGCGGCACGCGGTCGGGCAGGGGCCACAGCCCCGCGCACTCCAGGAGCTTCTGGCGGAGGGCCTTCTGATGCGCCTTGAACTCGTCGCCCTTTCGCACCTCGAACGGCTTTGGGCGGCACATCTCCTCGAAGTAGCCCACCAGCATCGCCGCCACCTCGCGGCGTTCCGCGAACACATTCGTCTTCCGCTCCCACGCCCACCCCTCGCCGCCCAGGGCGTGGGCCAGGGCCACACTCACCAGCGTGACGACGGCTATCATGGCCCGCATCCCTTGCCTCCATCCCCCCGCTTCCAGTATATCGGCCCGAGCCCGATTTGCAAGGACTGGGTCCGCGACTGTTGCGAGCAGGGTGGAATAGCGGGTGCGGGACTCGTATAATGGGGTCAGTACCTCTTCTTCGCCTCACCATGGTTGGCGGGGACATGGGCGATCAACGGTCGCAACTCACGGCGGGCTTCATCCGACAGAGCGTCGTCCCCGGCGCCTACGAACTCTCCCTGCACGCCGACGACGAGCGCCTGGATGACGCGCTGACGGTGGGCGACCTGGAGGAGGTGCTCAGGGCTGCCGAACTGCTCGAGGATTACCCCGACGACCCACGCGGGCATAGCTGCCTGGTGCTCGGCCATGCCAGTGGCCAGCCTGTGCACGTGGTCTGCGGCATGACCCGACAGCACAAGCTCTTCATCATAACCGTCTACCGCCCCAAGATGCCCAAGTGGCGGGACGAACGAAACAGAAACCGTTAGGAGGGCTACCCATGGCCCGAAGCTACTCCGACTGCTACTTCTGCGGAGGCGAGGTCAAGGAACAACGAATCACCAGAGAGGTGTGGCGCCACGGCAAGCTCCACCTGATCGAGAACGTCCCCGTGGGCGTCTGCCAGCAGTGCTCCCAGAAAACCATCCTGCCGCAGGTTGCCAAGGCAGTTGATCGCGTCATCGCCGGCGAGACGCCGCCCGACCACCTCATCCAGGTCCCCGCCTACCGTCTTCCCGAGCCCGAGCCGGTCTCATAGTCGCCCGGCCTCCAGCCTGGGCGACGCGGGGTCAGGTGATCGAAGTAGGAGAGAATGGGTAAAGTCCCGCAGAGCTGCCATAACTCCCTTGGGAGAACCATAGTGCAACCGGAACCGGTGGTCATCGATCCTTCATCTCTCCGGCTCGCCGTGCCGATCGACACGGCGCGAGGGAGGCTGGAGAAGCAGATTGGCGAAGGTGAAGACCTCCTTCGCCGGCTGATGGCAGTGGATCTGGCAGCATTCGGCGCGATGAACGTGATCAGCTTGGTGGGAGACGACGAGGAGGCCTGGCACGACTGCAATCTGAAGACGCTCAGCAAGCTGTTCGGGGCAGATTCCCCGGCGATGGCTCTCTACGACCGAGGTGCGGATTTGTCCCTGTCGTGGTCCTACGCAGACCTAGTACTCTGTCAATCTGGCACTGATGGGTAGAGCTTCTTGAGCTTTCTCCTCGCGTCCTCGATGGTGAATTGCCAGTTGATCGTTGCACCCTTGGCGGGAATCCACCAGCGTGCCGATGAGGAAGCCGACGCTCACGCCCGCGAAGACGGGGACGACGAGGAGGAGGAAGCCGAACAGAATCTCGCCCATGACCACGCCCTTGGTGAGCAGCACGCCCCACCCGTAGGCGGGGTTGTACTTGAGAACATCGCCATAGGACGGGAATCCCTGCGTGGGGGCGCCCTCAGGCTGCCATTCGGACGAGGCCAACGGGTCCTGAACCGTGCCTCCGACGATGTAGGAGGCCAGGGCAGCGACGAGGACGATGGCGATGGTGGCGGCGAGGAGCGACAGAATCTTCGCGGCGGCGAACTCGATGCGGCGGATGGGGCGGGCGAGGACCGTGTTGAGCGTCCGGCCCGTGGCCTCGGTGGACATGGCCATGGCGCCCAGCGCCACGAGGAGGATGATGCCGACCTGGAGGCCGTAGCCCCCGCTCGTGACCCAGAGACTGTAGTTGGAGAAGCCGCGGGTGCCCATGCCCTGCGTGAACGCCTTCGCGGCGAGGGCAAGGCCCGTGGTGACGACCAGCGTGAGGATGAGCGCCGCGGGGAAGAGCTTGTGCGAGAGCAGCTTGCGCAGCTCGACCCACGCGAGGCGGCCGGTCCGCCGGAGGCTGCCGAGCACAGGGATGGGGCGGGGCGACGCTGGGGGCTTCATTGCTCTTTCGTCAGCTCCATGAACAGGGTGCGGAGGCTCTTGAGCTGGGGCGAAAGCTCCTCGAGCGCGACGCCGCCCTTGACCAACAGGTCGGCGATCTGGGCGGCATCCTCCTGGCGGGTGGTCACGAGGAGGCGATTGCCCTCGCCCGCGATGCCGTGGACCCAGGGGCGGCCTTCGAGGAGGCGGCGGGCCTTCGCGGGGTCCGACACCACGATGCGATACGCGCGCAGCTCCTCGGCGAGCAGCGAGCGCACTTCGCCGCACACCAGTAGTCGCCCGTCCTTGATGATTGCTGCGCGGTTGCAGATTTCCTCCACCTCGTCGAGCAGGTGGCTGGAGATGAAGATGGTGATTCGCTCCTCCCTTGCCAGGCCGCGGAGCAGGTGGAGGAACTCGGCCTTCCCCTCGGGGTCGAGGCCCGTGGTCGGCTCGTCGAGGATGAGGAGCGGGGGCCGCGTGAGCAGCGCCTGGGCGATGGCGAGGCGCTGGAGCATGCCGTGGGAGTAGGTCTTGACTTTCTTGACGCAGGCCTTCTGGAGGCCGACGGCCTCGATCACCTCGTCAATGCGGGGCTTCGGCACGCCGCCGGCGGTCTGGGCGATGAGAGCGAGGTTCTTTCGGCCCGACAGGTGGCGGTAGAAGGCCGGGATGTCCACCATCGCGCCCACTTGGGCGATGGCCGCGAGGAAGTCCCGCCGGGCGTCAATGCCGTTCACCTCGATCCCGCCGCTCGTGGGCCGCACGAGGCCCACGATCATCCGCATCGTCGTCGTCTTCCCCGCCCCATTTGGCCCGAGGAACCCGAACACGTCTCCCTCATTCACCTCTATGCTGAGCCGGTCCACCGCCGTGAAGCGCCCGAAGCGCTTGGTGAGGTCAATCGTCTTGAGGACGGTTCCCGGCATTGTCAGCACTCTCCCTCACTCGCTCTCTAGAGCCGAAACGGCGGCGCGGAGGTCACTGACAAACGCAGCGAACCTCGGGCAGCGCATGCACAGTGCGTCCAGCTCCGCCCGCGTGAAGCCGTCGAACAAGCGTTCGGGGTCGTGCCCTTTCTTGTAGCGGGTGTGGCGGAACTGGTTGAAGAGGGCATCAACCACCTTGCTCGGGTATTGCTCGAAGTCCTGGTCCTCAGGGTTCCGGCTGTAGCGCTTCGCAATGTCAGCGGTCGTGCGCAGATAGGCTTTCAGGCGCTCTGGGCACGCGAGAACGATGGCCTCGAAGTCGTGTCGGAACGGATGGGGATGGAAGCGCCTCAGCGCCGCGACGGCCCGGCGAACGCCTAGGCGCGCGCTGAGTTGGCCCCTTACCTCGCGCCGGAGGAAGTCCTGAAGTCCCTCGCAATCACGGTACTCCCACTTGGTTCCAAGGTACGCCTTGTTCGGGGCCAAGTCAGGACACGCGAACGCATGGGCGTCGCCCTCGCGCACCAGAAGCTTGGCCACCGCGGCGCCGATGCGGCTCAGGAATGCCCCAGATAGCGGCACCGGAGCACGGACCCTGCGGGAAGCGTAGATGTCTGCAAGGATCCTCGGGAGCGCTTGGACCTCGGCAACCCCCTCGACGTAGATGTAGATGCTCATCCGAGTTCATCCAATTCGCCTGACCTGAAGGCAAGCCGCAGACGCTCCTCATCCACCTGCTTCTCTCCAGCGATCTCTTCCGTCACGATGTCGTAGAGCAGGGCGTGGTTGCGCGGCCAGACGATCTGCGCGGCGCCGTCCCGCTTCCTCAACACGGCGATATTCTCCAGGGGCATGTCGTAGAGCAGATCCGGGGAATGGGTGAGAACGATCACCTGGCTCCGTTCCGCGGCATGCTGCAAGAGTCCGCCAACAAGTGGCAACACCTTCGGGTGCAGGCCGACCTCCGGCTCGTCGAGACAGAGCACGGGAGGCGGGTACGGGGCGCAGCAGACCACACCCAGAAGGAGCAGGCGCAACGCGCCATCGGCGAGGTCCGCCGCAGAAAGCGTGGCGTCCACCCCTCTCTCCCTCCATTGGAGCAGCACGTACCTGCCCGAAGGGTCCACGGTCGGGCGGAGGGTGGCGAACTCGGGAAGGGCCGACCTCAGGAAGCCCAGAAGCTCGTCCCGATTGCTCTCGTGCTCAAGGTTCGTGAACAGAGAGAGCAAGGTCGGCCCGAGGTTCTTGCCGCTTTCGTCGAGCACCGTGCCGTCGCCGAGGGCCTGCGGTTCACGAAGGGGCGCCGTCCGAGTCGCCCGGAACTCCGTGTAGAAGCGCCACAGCAGCACCTCATTCCGGACCGCATAGCTCTCCGGGAACCGTGGGTCGGTGGCCCGGCTGAGCAGGCACTCGCCCGGCCCGAGCTTCCATGTGTGCTTCCTGTCGTACTCGTGGAAGATGCCCTCGCCGTTCGCCGCGCGAAACAGGAGCTTCCTGCCCTCTAAGGCCCCAGCCCCCCTCGCAACGGGTCGGCGGCCCTCCGTGCCACCACTGGCACGAGGCCGCGGCTGTGCAGGCGTGGCCCGTTCTCGTTCCAGCACCTCGTCCTCGATAGTAGGGTGCTCGGGGCGGCGAATGGTCGCGCAGTACGCATACCGGGCACGGGCGAGACCATCTGGCGGCCTCTGCGGGGCAAGCGTCACTCGCCACTGCATCGCACCACCGGCGTCCGGGTGCAGCACCTCACCGATGAAAGGCCGCGACTCGATCCCTGACGGGAGGCGACCCATGCCGCACGAGGCGATGGTCCGGAGCAACTCGATAAAGGTCGACTTGCCGGTGCCGTTTGCCCCGAGGAACACGTTGATGTCGGGCCGCAGTCTGGTCTCGAAGTCTTTGAGGAGTCGGTAGCCCTTGACGCGGATGTGCTCGATCATGGGGCATCTCCGAGACGCAGCCGGCTAATATGCCTTGGCCAGGATGACGCGGACGTTGGCCTTGCCGCCGGTGAGGAAGCAGGGGCCTTGGGGCTCGCCGCCCTGGCGCGGGATGCAGCGAATCGTGGCCTTCGTCTCTTCCTGAATCGCAAGCTCCTGCGCGGTTGTGCCGCCCCAATCGGCGACGAAGAAGCCGCCCTCGGTCTCCAGGCGCTCCTTGAACTCGGCGTAGGTCTTGACCTCGTGGGTGTTGGCCAGGCGGAAGGCGAGGGCCTTGTCGAACACGCCCTTCTGGATGGCGGCGAGGGTCGCGGGGACTTCCGCGGCCACGGCGTCGCGGGCGACCGCGCGCTTCTCGCCCGTGTCGCGGCGGGCGAACATCACCTGGTTCTGCGCCACGTCGCGCGGGCCGGCCTCGATCCGCAGGGGCACGCCCTTGAGTTCCCACTCGTTGAACTTCCAGCCTGGCTTGTACTGCTCGCGGTCGTCGAGGCGGACGATGATGTCTTTCGGCAGGGCATTGCGGATGCCATTGGCGAACTCAAGGACTGTGGTCCGCTCGTCGTCGGTCTTGTAGATCGGCACGATGACGACGTGGATGGGGGCGAGCTTGGGCGGCAGGATGAGCCCCTGGTCGTCGCTGTGCGCCATCACGAGCGCGCCCACGAGGCGGGTCGAGACGCCCCAACTCGTCGCCCACACGAACTGCCGCTGTCCCGCGTCGTCCTGATAGGTGACGTCGAATGCCTTGGCGAAGTTTTGGCCGAGCATGTGCGAGGTGCCGGCCTGGATGGCACGCTTGTCCTGCGTCATCGCCTCGATGCAGTAGGTGCGGACGGCGCCCGCGAACTTCTCGGCCTCGGTCTTGAGGCCGGGCACGACGGGCAGGGCCATGTAGTCCTCGGCGAACGTGCGGTAGATTTCGAGGATTCGGAGCGTCTCCTCCTCGGCCTCGGCCTCGGTGGCGTGGGCCGTGTGACCCTCCTGCCACAGGAACTCGATGGTGCGCAGGAACAGGCGGGGCCGCATCTCCCAGCGGACGACGTTCGCCCACTGGTTGATCAGCAGCGGCAGGTCGCGGTGCGACTGAATCCACTGCTTGTACATCGCCCAGATGATCGTCTCGGACGTGGGGCGGATGTAGAGCGGCTCCTCCAGCTCCTTGCCGCCGCCGTGGGTCACGACCGCGCACTGGGGGGAGAAGCCCTCCACGTGCTCCGCCTCCTTCTTCATGAAGCTCTCGGGGATGAAGAGGGGGAAGTAGGCGTTCTGGTGCCCCGTCGCCTTGAACATGCCGTCGAGCGCCCGCTGCATGTTCTCCCAGATCGCATAGCCGTGGGGGCGGATGACCATGCAGCCGCGCACCGGCGCGTAGTCGGCCAGTTCGGCACGCTGGACCAGCTCCACGTACCACTGCGAGTAGTCGTCTGCGCGTCTCGTCAGCTTGGCCAAGGGGTGCCTCTCCTGCCGGTGTCGCCTGAAAAACGCATTATAGCCGAGGGATCGGGCGATTGCAAACGAGGCAGAAGATGGCATTGCGTGGGACGCACTAGATCCGTCGGATCGGTCGGATCCGTCGGATCGGTCCGAGCCGTGCCATCCGCGCGATGCGCATGGCCTCGCCCCCACACCGCGGTTGACGGCCCGCCCCGCCTTGCGTACGATGGGCGCGCGGTGGGCGGGGGCAGGAGGCCGACGCATGACCCGACGCGACCGCGTGGCGGCGGCTCTGGCGCACGAGCAGCCCGATGCCGTGCCCTACCACATCACGTTCACGATCCCAGTCCTGGCCCAGGTGCGCGAGCACTATGGGTTGGAGGACATTGACGCGCGGATCGGCAACCACCTGGCGTGCGTGAACGCGCTCGCGCCCGAGGCCTGGACCGAGGTCCAGCCCGGCTTCTGGCGCGACGAGTTCGGCGTCGTGTGGGACCGCACGGTGGACAGGGACATCGGGAACGTGGCGAACTGCCTGCTGCCCGAGCCGCGGCTCGACGGCTATCGCTTCCCCGACCCCCACGACCCGCGCCGCTTCGCCCATTACGCCGGCTTCTGCGCCGCCCACGCCGACACGTATCGCCTCTCCGACATCGGCTTCTCCCTCTTCGAGCGGGCCTGGACCCTGCGCGGGATGGAGAACCTCCTGATGGACATGTACCTCCACCCCGAGTTCGTGGACGAGTTGCTCGACCGCATCGTGGAGTTCAACCTGGGCGTCATGAGCCACGCCGTCCAGTTCCCCGTCGAGGGCTGCCGCTTCGGGGACGACTGGGGGATGCAGCGGGGCGTCATCATGGGCAAGGCCCTCTGGCGCCGCTTCCTCAAGCCCCGCCTCGCCCGCCAATACGCCCTCGCCCACCAGCACGGCAAGACCGTCTTCATCCACTCCTGCGGCGCCGTCGCCGAGCTGTTCCCCGACCTCATCGAGATCGGCGTGGACTGCTTCAACCCCTTCCAGCCGGAGGTGATGGACGTCTACGCGATGAAGCGGAAGTACGGGAGCCGCATCTCCTTCTACGGCGGCGTGAGCACGCAGCGAACGCTCCCCTTCGGCACCCCGGACGACGTGCGGGCCGAGGCCAGGCGCCTCATCGCCGAGGTCGGCCGCGGCGGCGGCTACATCCTCGCCCCCGCGCACGACGTGCCGAAGGACGTCCCGCTCGAAAACGTCCTCGCCCTCGTCGAGACCTGTAGGGAGCAGGCCGGGGCGAGTTGACTTTCCCGCGCGCGGCTCGTACAATCCAGAATGTGCCGTGAATGGAACTGGATCGGGGTAAGCAATGATACAATGCGAGCTGATCAAGATCATGATCACCGAGACGGCGGACCCGCAGGTGATCGTGCTGAAGGAGGTGGGCGGGGAGCGGGCGTTCCCGATCCTCATCGGCATCTCGGAAGCCATCGCGATTGACCGCAAGATCAAGGGCTACGAGCCCGCGCGCCCCCTCACCCACGACCTGCTGGCCAGCGTGGTCACCAGCCTGGGCGGACGGCTCGACCGCATCGAGGTCTGCGCCCTCCAGGAGAGCACCTTCTTCGCCAAGCTCATCGTCTCGCGCAACGGCGAGGTGGTCGAGGTGGACGCCCGGCCCAGCGACGCCATTGCCCTGGCCGTGCGCCTCGAAGCCCCCATCTTTGTCGCCGAGGAGGTCATCGGCGAGGTCTGCCAGTAGGCATTCCCAGATTCCAGATTCCAAATCCCAGATGGCCGGGCCAGAGGCGGCGCTCCGCAATCTGGAATCCGTAATCTGGCATCTGGGATTTCATCCGGCGGGTTGGCCGAGTGGTCTAAGGCGTCGGTTTTGAAAACCGATAGGGGCGAAAGTCCCTCGCGGGTCCGAATCCTGCACCCGCCGCCACTCACCCCCCTGGACGACACGGCCCGGGGCCTCCCACCGTGACAGATGGCCTGGCCGCGAGTCGCCGTTTGGCGATCCTCGGCCATCCGGCCAAGCGCTTCCCTAGCTCCCCGGCCCCCCGACTCGAGGATCGGCGATCCTCGGCCTTCCGGCTCTAGCTACCCCTAGCTCCCCTAGTCGCCCACTTCCGCGCCCCTTGGGGTCGGGTCTTCAAAATTCAGTTTCTTGAGAGCGCCCCAAGTTCTTGAGGTGCCGCCGAGCGCCCGGGGCGGAACTCTCGGGGGCGTTGCCCCCGAAGCACCAGGATTCACCGCCTTCGGGCCACCGCAGCGCCAAGAGGCATTCGGTCGCGGGCCCCGGCTTCCCAGAGGCTGCGGTGGCCCCAAAGCGCCGAATCCCAGAGGGCTGGGAGGCCGGTCCCACACGGCGGGGCTGCTTTGAGAAGCCTGACCGCCGCGCAGACACCAACTCAAGGAGTTGGGACTTTCCCAGAAGACCCGAGACCTGAACCCATGCCGGCCCTGGCCGCTCTCCATGGCCCCGGCGGGGCAGAAGGGGCTGGCCGAAAGTGACACCCGAACCTTTCCCTTTGAGCAAGCCCCTGCCGCAGGACAGGGACACGCAATGGCCCCATCGTTGGGGATCGAGCCGGCCCGGCGGCGAAAATGACACCCGCTGTCTTTGTTCCCTCTTCCGCCGATGGCGCGGACATAAGTGTCTACATGGCCGTATCTTATGGTCGGCAATGCTTGCGCGCGTCGAAAAAAGACAGCGGGTGTCTTTTTCCGGCGCACAGGAGTAGGCGAGCGGCGCGGAAGAGAAGAGAGGGACGGGGACCGTGGGGACGAGGAGGAGTGGCCACCTGTAGGAGGTCCACTCGTGCCTGTTGCTGGACGTAAGCTCTGGCACAGCCAGAGGTCACGACGATGGGCACATGCCCTACAGATGGCCAAACCCAGGGGCGCGGGGGCTGGCCGCCTGTCGCCGGTTGGCGGTCTGGCGCGGGGGGAGGACGCTGCTGTGTGCCGCTGTAAGTCTCGATTGAGACAGTGGGTGTGTAGATGGGTCGTGGTCCAATGGACCGCCAAGTCCAGGGGCGGGGGGGATTGGCGGCCTAGATAGCTTTCAGCGATTCGGCGGCGCCCTCGGCGGCACCAAGACTGCCTGAAGGCAGGACTCCGAACCAGGAGAGCGACCCGTTTGGAGTCCTGCCTTCAGGCAGTCTTTGCCCCAATGAGCCGAATCGCTGAGTGCTATCTGGCGCGAGGCGGATGCACTTTCGCAGGGGTGCGCTGCGGCCCTATTGTTGGGGATCGAGCCGGCACGGCGGCCCGCAACAATGGGTGGACCGCCGCGTGGGGCCGCTGTTGGCTGTGAACGTCGGTTGAAAAGCGCGGCGGGGGGCGGGCGGTCGAAAAGTGCGGCGCCCTGTTGGACTTTCCGAGCGTGGGACTGGCATACTGGGGGCTCCGCCCCTCGGCGAGGCATTCCTCCCCAAGTCGCTCAACGGCTGGACCCGCGTGGGCGCGGTCCGCCACTTCACGCCCGAGGCCCTCTACGACTACATCAACGGCGCGGCGCCCTTCATCTGTTCCTTCGGCTTCCGCTCGCTCGCCCAGGCGACCTATCGGCGCGGAGCCGACGAGGTGGTGCTCGACATCTACGACATGGGCTCGGCCGACAATGCCTTCGCGCTCTTCCGTAGCCAGTCGAACGTCGAGGCCGCGCCCCTCGACGTGGGCACGGAGGGCGCGGGCGACGAGGCGCGGGTCGAGTTCTGGCAGGCCCGCTTCTACGTGGCCGCGAGCGGCGCCGCGCCCGAGGCCCGCGCCCGCGTGGCCGCCCTGGCCCGCGACCTCGCGCGCGGCCTCCCGCCCACCAAGGCCTGGCCGGCCTATCTGGGGCTTCTGCCGGCGGAAGGCCGCCTCGCACGGACGGAGACCTATGCTCCCGCCGACTTCCTCGGCCACGAGTGCCTCAAGCGGGCGGTCTCCGCGCGCTACAGGCTGGGCGACCGCGAGGCGATGGCCTTCGCCTGCCGCTACGACGGCGAGGCCGAGGCCGCCGCGGCACTCGCCCGCCTCGAAGCCCACTACCGCCAGAAGCAGGCCCCACGGCCCCTCGCCCTGGGCGACGGCGGCTTCGTCGTCGCCGACCCCACCCAGGGCCAGCTCGCCGCATTCCGCCGCGGCGCCTTCCTCGGCGGCATGACCCGCCACGGCGACGACCCCGCCGCCAAAGCCCTCCTCGCTGACCTCGACCACCGCCTTGCCACCCGCTGACACGCCCCCGGTCCGCGCCAAGGCGCCACTCGGCCCGCCCTGCGCCGCGCGTCCCGCCCCAGGTCATGCCACTGACGGTGTTCAGGGACGCGGACGACGTCCTTCTCCAAACTGGAGGCGTATCAGGGCCTGGGCGCGGCAACAGGTCTCGCGCCTACGGCGCGCCGGCGAGGGCGAGGAGGCGCTCGGCCTCGGCCCAGGCATCGCGGGCCTGCGCCTCCTGCTCCGCGCGGGCCTCCGGCCCCCGCGCTCCGCGGGCGTTCCGGGCATACCAGACGGCTACGCCCACTTGCCGCCAGGCCCGGAAGAGCGGACGCGAGGCGCGGCACTGCTCCCAGGAGACGGCTGGGGCCACGGGGGCGCCGAAGTAGGCGCGGTGAAAGCCCTCGGCGTCCGCAGAGTCCGGGCCGCACAACTCGCTCTCCACCGTGAGGAGGTCCACCTGGGGGAACCAGTGCGACGCCCCGGCGAAGTCGATCACGCACAATTGCCCATCGGGCCGCAGGATGAGGTTGCTCCCGGCGAAGTCGTGGTGCACGAGCGGGAACTCGGTGACCGCGAGGGAACGCACCTGCGCGGCGAGCCAGGCCGCCAACTCCCTCTCGCGGCGGCGCGAAGGCAGGATGCCCTCCAGCCGCAGCCGCCGCAGGTCGCGCGCGGCTTTGCCCTGGGCCTGGCGCCCAGGCTCCCAGCCGACCCGTTCCCACGGCCTGCCCGCGACGGGCGAGCGGATGCTGTGGAACCGCGCCAGGGCGCACGCGACCTGGGGCAAGGCCCCGCGGCGGACCTCGGCCGGCACCTGGCCCAGCAAGGCGCCCTCGACGAACTCCTCGGCGAGCAGGGCGAAGCCGTAGGCACGCCACGTCGGCCGGCTGTCGTCCAGGAACAGCACGCGCGGCGTCAGCACCCCACGCTCGCCGAGCAGCCCGGCCAGGTGCGGCAGGCTGGCGAGCAGCGTCACGCGGTCCTGCCGCCAGGCGAGGCGCACAACGAGGCGCCCGAAGGAGGGCAGCTCGACGCAGCGGACATATGAGAAGCGGCCCTCGGCAAAGGCGCGGATGCTCGCCCGCGCCGCGTCGGCGGGCGGAACCCCCAGCCGGGCGCACAGCTCGCGCGCCACGTAGAGCCTCAGGCGCTCATCCGGCTCGCCGCGGATGCTTCGCCGGCGGAATGGCCACACGGCCGTCTCCTGGGATTCCGGGTGCCCACCGAAGCGCTCGCGCTACCGCCGGCGGCGCCGGGCCAGACGCCGCGGCAAGTCCCTCACCCATTGCAGGCCCGCAGCCAGCGGGCCGCGGCGCTTCCGCCACGACTTCTCCCAATGGTGGACGCAGCACGTCGCCTCCGTGACGCACTCGGGCGTGAACGCCTCCATCCACGAATACGGGTAGAAGCACTCGACTGGGAGGAGCGTCACGCCCATGATCTCTTGAAAGCCGTAGGTCGCCAGCCCCCTCTCCCGCAGCATGGTGGTCAGCAACTGGGGAAGGCGGGGCAACTGGCCGGCCGCCTTGAACTCCTTGTCCAGCCGCGCCATGCAAGCCATCGGGAAGGGATGGCCCGGCACCGAACCAGCCACGGCGCCGTTCACCCAATCCGTCGGGTGCTCCTGCACCTGGAAGCCCAGGAAGCCATCGTACGCCAGGAGTGGGTCGAGGGGCTTGAGCACCTCCACGTCGGTGTCCAGGTACACTCCGCCCTCCATACGGAGGGCGTGGAGACGGACGTAGTTGGAGAGCCGCGACCATTCGCCTCTGCGATACGCGGCCCGCGTGTAGGGCAGGCCGAGCGGGCTGTTCGCCTCGTTCCATTCCTTCAGCGCGTAGTCGTGCAGCACCTCGTGCCAGGTGGCCATGCAACGCTGGTTCAGCGCGCTCTTCGGCCCCTTGCCGAACCAGCAGTAGTGGAGCTTCTTCGGGATCATGGCACCTGCGGCCTCTGTCGGGGGACGGATGGCCGGTGCGCGAGCCAACGCAGCGACCCGACGAGCTTGCCCAGGCTGACCGACCGGCGAATCAGGGCGTCCACCTCGCGGCGCCGGTCGCGCCGCGCGCGATGGAACAGCCCCACGGGAACGTTGCCCAGGAAGCGGAGCGCCGCCGACGCCACGGTGCGCGCGGCCCGCCACGCCGAGAGCTTGGGGTCCATGTAGACCCGCGCCTCCCCCTGGCCGTACGCCACCGCGGCGAGGTAGGGGCGGGTGATCCGTTCGGCAGAGACCCAATGCCACACGACGGCGCCGGGCGCGTAGAAGACGCGGAACCCGCGCTGGAGCGCCCGCTGGGTGAACTCGATGTCGCCTCCGCCCAGCAGGCGTGTGCCGCTGCGGTCCAGGCCGGGCCGGAAGCCGCCCAAGGCGTCGAACGCCTCGCGGCGGAACGACATGTTCGCCCCCACCACGTCCCCGCGGCGGTGCAGCTCCAGGACGGCATCGCCACGGCTCATGCGCGCCAGCAGCTTCTCGTGGCGGGGCGCGAACCAGGCCGGCCTCTCCACGGCCTCCCACGCCAGCTCCACCCTGCCGCCGACCAGGTCGGCGGGATAGTGCTCGTACACCTCCATCAGCCCCCGGAGCCAGCCGCGCTCGACCTGCACGTCGTCGTCCACCAGGGCCACGATGCCGCCGCGCGCCGCGCGGACGCCCCGGTTGCGGGCGACGTTGGCGTTCGCCTGCACCTCCTCGATGGCCAGGACCGGGTAGCCCAGGGCGCCGGCCTTGGCGGCCACAACCCGCCCCGTGTCGTCCGTGCATGCGTTCGCCACCACCACCACCTCGACGTCGAGGCCCGGCGGCACCTCGACCTGGGCCAGGCTGTCCAGCGCCCGCGCCAGCAGCGCCGCGCGATTGTGCGTGGGAATCACGATGGAGACGCCCGCGGAGGTCACAGGGTCGCCCGCCGGTGTGCCATGGTGCCAGAGATTCCTGGGTGCAGACTGGGGACCATGTGCATTCTACCTGGTACGCGCCCAGGCTGCAAGCGCGCTTGCCCGCCGGCCGGTGAGCAGGGAGCGGGTCGCGGGCGACGACTCTTCCTGTGTCGTTGCCTGCCCCCTCCGGCCCGTTGCAGCGCCCTGCGGCCCTGCTATACTGTTTGAGCAGGTCAGGGTCAGGCGTGGTGTCTCCAGGCATTCTCTCAGGGGGTCGCACCCATGCCCGAGGAACGGCCGAGCATCGTGTTGTTCATGGTGGACCAGCTCGCGGCGAAGTGGCTGGAGGGCGAGAGCAAGCGCTGCTGCCCGACGCCGCACGTTGACGCCCTTCGCGCGCGCGGCGTGTCGTTCAACCAGTGCATCGCGAGCAACCCCATCTGCATGGCCGCCCGCTCGACCATTGCCACGGGGCTGACGAGCCGCGGCCACGGCGTGCTCCAGAACGGCTACGAGCTGGACCCCGCCATACCCACCTTCATGCACCTGCTCCGTCAGCGCCGCTGGCGCACGGGGGCGTTCGGCAAGCTCCACCTCATCCCCCACTTCCGCACGGTGCACCCCGACTACAAGCCCTACGGCTTCGACTTCGTCTCCTCGACCGAGGACCCGCGAGCGGGCGAGTGGCTGGATTGGGTGGAGGACCGCTATCCGAGCCTCTACGACACGGCCCTGGCGACGGTCTGGGCGACCGAGGTCCCCGAGCTGGCGCGCTACGGCCCGCGGGGCGTTGACCTCGCGGCCCGCATCCGCGACCTCCGCGCCCGCTATCCCAAGAGCCGCGCCGCCTACTACACGCTGCCCTTCCCCGAAGAGGTGTCGCAGACCGCCTGGATCACCCGGCAGGCCATCGAGTTCCTCGACCGCTTCGCCCCGCACATGCCCGTCTTCGCCCACGTGAGCTACGTGCAGCCCCACAGCCCCTCGTGCCCGCCCGAGGACCACATGGAGCGGATTGACCCACGCTACATCCCCGCCCCCGTGCCGCCCGAGTGGGCGGCCGAGGGCCAGCCGCCCGAGTGCTTCGCCACGAGCGAGGGCGCCCATCGGCAGATCCCCGACGACTGGCACGCCCGCCGCCACCACTACTTCGCCGACCTCACGCACCTGGACGACCAGCTCGGCAAGCTCCTCGCCGCCCTCGACCAGATGGGCCGCCGCGACAGCACCTATGTCCTCTTCGTCTCCGACCACGGCGAGCTGCTCCTCGACCACGGCTTCACCGGCAAGGGCGAGCGGCACTACGACGCCTGCGTTCGCGTGCCCCTCATCATCGCCGGCCCGGGCCTCAAGGCCGGCTCGACCGCGGACGCCCTGGTGCAGCTCGAGGACATCTGCCCCACGATTCTCGACATGGCCGGCGTGCCCTATCCCGAGCCAGTCGTGATGGGGCCGTACCACCAGGGGCCGCCGCCTCGGCCGCTGCCCGGCCGCTCGCTCCTGCCCCTGTGCCGCGGCGGGGCCGTGCCGCGCGACTGGCGCGACGCCGCCTACGTCGAGAGCTTCAACAACATCACGGGCAGCGAC
Organism: Planctomycetota bacterium; assembly: GCA_041320515.1. Classification (GTDB taxonomy): domain Bacteria; phylum Planctomycetota; class PUPC01; order DSUN01; family DSUN01; genus DSUN01. The sequence continues at coordinate 1,112,341 of JBGLNR010000001.1, forward strand.
ACCGCCTGCTGGGCGCGCACCATCCGCACCAGCGAGTGGCGCTACACGACATATCCCGGCGGCAAGGGCGAGCAGCTCTTCCGCATCCGCGAGGACCCCAACGAGACGAAGAACCTGGCGTTCGACCCCCGCTTCGCCAGCGCGCGCACGCGGCTGCGCGACCGCCTGATGGAGCTGATGGTGCTCCAGGACTACCCCCACCCGCCCCGCAGCCGCTTCGCGCTGGGGGTGCACTGACCGCTTGTCCCCCAACGCAACGGGGCTGACTGGTCTGCTCCATCTTTGGAGTTGGGCGCCGTCGGCTGGGACACGCCCAAGCGCTGCTTGGGCGTGGCGCCCCACTGGGCTGCTATGGGGCCACGAGGCGATTCGAGCGGCTCTACAAGGGCCGCGCCGCCGCACGCGAACCCCTTCCCGCCACGAGTTCGCGTCGGCCCACGCCGTCGAGTTGAGCAGGCCCTACTCGGTGGCGCCCTTCTGCTGGAGGAACTCGACGAGTTCGCGGTGGCGCATGTGGCGGGCGCAGGCGAGGGGGGTGCGGCCCTGCATGTCCTTCGCGTTGATGTCGGCGCCCTTCGCCAGAAGCAGCTCGACGATGTCCCGGTGGTTGTAGACGGCGGCACGGTGGAGCGGGGTCCACTTGTAGTCGTCCTCGTTCGACGTGGCGTTGGGGTCGGCCTTGGCCGCCAGGAGCAGCTCGGCTATGTCCCTGTGCCCGTGCTTCGCGGCCACGTGGAGCGGCGTCGCGTCCTGCTTCCCCTTCGCGTTCGGGTCGGCCTTGGCGGCGAGGAGGAGCTTGACGGCCTCGACGCAGCCTGCGTGCTCTGGGAGGCCGGCCACGTGGTCGGTGGCCGCGTGGAGCGGGGCTTCGCCCTCCTTCGTCTTCGCGTTCGGGTCGGCCCCCTTTGCGAGGAGGGCCTTGGCCACGGCGGCGTAGCCTGCCCTGGCAGCAGCGCAGAGGGGCGTGACGCCCTTCTCGTTGGCCGCCTTGGGGTCGGCGCCCTTTGAGAGCAGATGCTCCACCACGTCCGCCTTCCCCGCGGCGGCGGCGTGGTAGAGCAGGGTCACGCCCTCGTCGTCGCGCGCCGTGGCGAAGGCGGGGTTCTGCTCGACCATCGCCTTGAGCTTCGCGGCGTCGCCCTCCTTCGCCTGCTGGATGGCCTCGCCGGGCAGGGCCACCACGCCGCCCTTGCCGGCCTTCGACCGCGGCGTCCCCTCCTCGCAGCCCGTCAGGGCCAGGAGCGCGACACCGAGAGCCACGGACACGCGGGGCAGCATTCCCATCGTCTTTCCTCCTGCGCCTGCGATAGGGGTTCCTGTAGGCGGGCCGTCCCTGGCCCGCGGGGAAGCACGCGGGGCAGAGACGCCCCGCCTACAGAGAAGACACCAGTATCATAGCGATGGCGGGCGGCGCGTCAACCCCTCTTTCCGCGGCGCGGCTTGATTCCTCCGCGCTGGCGTCGTAATCTGTTCCCGACCACATCGTGGCTCGCGCTGCTCGTGCCAGCGGCGGCGCTGGGCGCGGCGGGGATGTTGTTTGGGGTGACCAGCGGGCCGGTGCTCCGCAAGAAGGGCGGGTAGACGATTCCGCGCGCAGGCATGCACGCCGTGCCGATCACGGCTCAGGCTGGGCCGGCGGCCGGCGTGGCGAGGCCGTCGGCGTGCTGCGGCAGCAGGAGCCCCGCCGCAAGGGACACCATCCCGCACTCCGGGCACCGAATGTGGCGCAGGGTCGTCCCCTCGGCCGTCTTGAGATGGGGATGGGAGGCGGCGGGCGCGTCAACGCCCGTTCCGCACTTGGGGCACTGCGCGAAGTCGCCCAGGCTATCTGGCGCGGGGAGCGCTACGGGGAGCCTGGCGCAGGGCTCGGCTGCCTGGGCGGCCGCGGGCCGCGCGGGTCGCGGCGCGGCTGAGGCGCGCGCCTCGGCCAGGGTGGCCCGAACTGCCTCTCTGACGTCGTCGAATGGGCACCGGAGCGCCGCCCGGATGGGGATGGCCGCCGGCGGATGGCCGGACCGAGACAGCCGCACGAAGTCGGCGATGTCCCCCTGGATCCAGGCTGCCCACTGCGGTTGCCCGAGGCGCCCGAGGGCCTGGGCGCACGCTACGCGGGCCGCGCCATCGGGGTCGCCCAGGCCGCGCAGGAGGGCAGGGACAGCGGCCGCATCCCCGATTGCGCCGAGGGCCTCGGCCGCCGCGCGCCGCAACAGAGCCGTTCTGTCCAGCATCTCCTCGAGTTGCTCCATCATCTCTTCGCCGGCCTCGAGGGAATCGTCGGCCAGTTCGGGGGTGATGACCTCAGGGACCAGCGACAGGTCGAATGCGTCACCCGTCCACCTGCTATAGGCCACGACGATCCCGAAGCTGAGTTCGTCCAGCTTGCCGCGCAGCTCGCGCAGGGCCAGAGCGTGCCGCCGGCACTTGGGCTCGCCGAGCTTCGCCAACGCCTTGACGAGGGTGGGGATGGCCCGCTTGTCCGCGAGCGCGCCCAGCGCCGAGGCGGCCGCGGCGCGGGTGCCCTGGGTCTCGCCTGCCGCGCCTTCGGCCACGCCCATCAGGGGCTCGACGGCGTCGGGGTCGCCCAGCATGCCAAGGGCCTTGGCCGCGGCCTCGGGGGCGCGCCCTCTCAGGCACTTCAACAGCGGCTGAAGCGCCCGGGCGTCGCCCGTCTCGCCGAGCGCGAGGGCTCCCGCCGCCCTGGTTCTTGAACTCCTGCTGGCCAGCCTCCGCACGTTCAGCCGGAAACGAAGCTCGTCAAACACTGTCTTTCCCCCTTGCCGCCACGGGGCGGCAGACGATCGCCGCGTCGTCGCAGGGCCCCACGCCGGGACGCCGAGGCCACGAACGTACCTTTCATGCTACACGAGCCAGCGCTCGCCTGCAAGCGGAATCGCGTTGAGTGGGACGTGGGGAGGCAGGAGGCGCGAGCGGCCCCTCAGAAGAAGTCCTTCACCACCTCGGCCAGGAGGTTGGGGTCCTGGGATTCGAGGATGCGGGCGATGCGCCAGGAGGGGACTTTGAGGTTCTTGAGGGCATTGACCCGACGAATCACTGGTTCGGCCTGTCCTTCACGTTCACGTACTGATGCCCGACCTTCCCGTTGAGCAACGAAAGGAGAGATGCGATGCGACGGAAGGGGTTCTGGATCGGAACTGGGTCGCTGGGGTGCTTGCTGATGGCGGGCACAGCGTTCGGCGCGGATGCACCGCCGGCGCCAGCCCCAGCGAGCGCACAGGGGCTCGACACCTTCTGGGTGCTCATGGCCGCGTTCCTGGTGTTCTTCATGCAGGCCGGCTTCGGCATGGTCGAGGCCGGCTTCATCCGCGTGAAGAACACGTGCAACATCCTGACCAAGAACTTCCTCGACTACTGCATCGCCTGCGTGATGTTCTTCCTCGTGGGCTATGCCCTGATGTTCGGCAAGGGCAGCGCGTTCATCGGCTGGACGGGCTTCGGCATGGAGGGGGCGGAGAACCCGTCGGGCGTGCCGGTCTACGCCTTCTGGCTCTTCCAGGCCGCCTTCTGCGGCGCGGCGGCCACCATCGTGGCCGGCGGCATGGCCGAGCGCATGAAGTTCTCGGCCTACCTGGTCTACACCGTGGTCGTCAGCTCGCTCCTCTACCCCATCGTCGGCCACTGGATCTGGAACGCTGAGGGGTGGCTGGCGAAGCTGGGCTTCGGCGACTTCGCGGGCTCGACCGTCGTGCACACGGTGGGCGGCTACGTGGCGCTCGTGGGCACGGTGATCCTCGGGCCGCGAATCGGCAAGTTCGCGCCCGACGGGCGGCCCAAGGCCATCCCGGGCCACTCCATCCCCCTGGCCTCGCTCGGCGTGTTCCTCCTCTGGTTCGGATGGTTCGGCTTCAACCCGGGCTCCACGCTGTCAGTCGGCGACGGCACGGCCATCGGCCTAGTGGCGATGAACACCAATCTGGCGGCCTGCACGGGCGCCCTGGCCGCGATGCTCACGATCTGGGCGGTCGCGGGCAAGCCCGACCTCTCGATGACGATGAACGGCTGCCTGGCCGGCCTCGTGGCCATTACGGCCCCGTGCAACTACGTCTCGCCCGCCGCATCCCTCCTCATCGGGGCCGTCGCAGGCGTGATCGTGGTGATGGGCGTCCTACTCCTCGACAAGATTGGGGTGGACGACCCCGTGGGCGCCGTGCCCGTCCACGCGATGAACGGCACCTGGGGCACGCTGGCCGTCGGGCTCTTCGGCCAGAAGTCCCTCGGCCTGGCCCGCGACGGCCTCTTCCACGGCGGCGGCCTCGGGCAGCTCGGCATCCAGGCCCTCGGCAACCTAGCCGCCATCGCCTTCGCCGTGACGCTGATGGCCGTCCTCTTCATCGTGATGAAGAAGACCATGGGCCTCCGCGTCTCGCGCGAGGAGGAGGTCCGCGGCCTCGACATTGGCGAGCACGGCATGGAAGCCTACGCCGGCTTCCAAGTCTTCACCACCACCTGATACCCGTGGGCGGGGCACCCCTGCCCCGCGAGAAGGAAAGGAGAGGTCGAATGAAACTCATCATCGCCTACATTCAGCCCGAGAAGCTCAGCGACGTGAAGCAGGAACTCTACAAGGCCGAGGTCTACAAGGTCTCGGTCACGAACGCGATGGGCTGCGGGCAGCAACGCGGCTACCACGAGTCCTATCGTGGCGTGGACATCGAGGTGAACCTGCTGAAGAAGGTTCGCCTGGAGATCGCCGTCAACGAAGGCTTCGTGAAGCCGACGGTGGACGCGATCATCAAGGGCGCCCGCACGGGGCAGATCGGGGATGGGAAGATCTTCATCCTCGACCTGCCCGAGTGCATCCGCATCCGCACTGGCGAGACCGGCGGCGCCGCCATCGGCTGAGCGAGCGCCCGGCATTCCTACCGAACGGTCGCCTCCTCAGCGACGAGCCAACCCAGCGGTAGGGCGATGCCGGGCGCTGCTCTGTGCCTAAGTCCATTACGCCAAAGCCCTTAGCCCCAGTTGCCGCTCCCTGGCACACAAGTTGCTCCGCCCCACCGCAGGGTTGGCCGTGTGGAATCTGCAGTGAGAGGAGACGACATGCGGCGGTGGAAGGCGAGGCGCTCCGTCCTTCTGGTGGGCCTGTTCTCGGGCCTCCTGTTGCTGGCTGGGGGCCAGGCCTCCGCTGGGGAGAGCGCGGCGCCTGCGCCGCCGGCCGCGCCCTTGCTGTCCGCGGCTCCCGTGGCACCCGCGCCTCCATCGGTGAGCGCCGGCGACACGGCGTGGGTCCTCACCAGCGCGGCCCTTGTGATGCTCATGACCCCGGGGCTCGCCTTCTTCTATGGCGGACTTGTCCGCAAGAAGAACGTCCTTTCCATCCTGATGCAGTGCTTCATGGCCCTTTGCCTCCTGGGCGTGCAGTGGGTGCTGTTCGGCTACAGCCTGGCGTTTGGGCCTGACGTGAAGGGTGTGATCGGGAACCTCGACTGGGCGCTGCTGAACGGCGTGACTCTGGAACCCTATGCGGCGTACGCCGATACCATTCCCCATCAGGGCTTCATGATCTACCAGGCGATGTTTGCCATCATCACCCCCGCCCTCATCATCGGCGCGTTTGCTGAACGGATGAAGTTCCCGAGCTTCTGCCTCTTCACGCTCCTGTGGGCGACGCTGGTCTACGACCCAGTGGCCCACTGGGTGTGGGGCAATGGCGGATTCCTCAAGGCTATGGGGGCGCTGGACTTCGCTGGCGGCACGGTGGTGCACGTGAACGCAGGCATCGCAGCGCTGGTGACGGCGCTCGTCCTCGGGCGGCGGGTGGGCTACCCACGCACCATGTCGCCGCCGCACAACCTGCCTTTCGCCGTCCTGGGGGCCGGCCTTCTGTGGTTCGGCTGGTTCGGCTTCAACGCCGGCAGCGCCCTGAAGGCAAACGGCCTGGCGGTCAACGCCTTCGTGGTCACGAACACGGCGGCGGCGACGGCGGGGCTGACCTGGGCGGCGCTCGACTCGCTGTTCGTCGGGCGGCCGACCGTGCTCGGCGTCATCACGGGCCTGGTGGCCGGCCTCGTGGCCATCACGCCGGCGGCGGGATTCGTCAACGTCGCCGGAGCGCTCGGCATCGGCGTCAGCGTCAGCGCCATCTGCTACGCCTTCGTCTCCTTCGTGAAGCCGCGCCTGGGCTATGATGACGCGCTCGACGCCTTCGGCGTCCACGGCATCGGGGGCATCTGGGGCGCCCTGGCCACGGGCCTCTGGGCGACCACCGAGGTGAACTCTGGCGGCGCGAACGGCCTGTTCCACGGGAACCCCAAGCAGTTCCTCATCCAGGCGGCAGCCGTCGGCATCACGGCGGCCTATGCGTTCGTCGTGACGTTCGTCCTCCTCAAGGTCGTGGGCCTCTTCGCCAAGGTTCGCGCCGTGGAGCAAGAGGAGCGGATCGGACTCGACCTCACGCAGCACCGCGAGGTCGGCTACACCGTCGTGGACTGAGCGCGGAAAGGAACCTGACCCCTTGAAGTACGTCATCGCCGTTATCCAGCCCGACCGCCTCGACGACACTCTCGAGCGTCTCACCGACAAGGAGATTCACCTGGTCACGGTTTCCACCGTGATGGGCCGCGGCCGCCAGAAGGGCATCGCCGAGGTCTACCGCAGCCACAAGGAGGCGGGCAGCCTGCTCAAGAAGGTCAAGCTCGAGATCGCCGTCAACGAGGCATTCGTGCAGCCCACCATTGACGCCATTCTCGCCGGCGCCCGCACGGGGCAGATCGGGGACGGCAAGATTTTCGTCCTCGACCTGCCCGAGTGCATCCGCATCCGCACGGGCGAGACCGGCGGCGCCGCCATCGGCTGACCGGTCCCGACACAGGCCAGTGATCACCGGGGAATGCTGCTCCGGCCAGAGCAGTCTCTAGAAGATGCGGTAGTAGAAGTTCACGGCAGAGACGCTGTTCTTCCAGTGACGGCCGTAGAAGAGCATCGGGTTCTTGATGTCACCGTAGTTGCCGTCAACCGAGGTGATCGCGCCTTTCACGGGCTCGGCCAGCACGATGAAGTGGTGGTTCGCAGTGTTCATGTCCCGCACCGCAACGTCGCCGGGTCCGATGCCTTTGCTGCCCGAGACAAGGGTTATGTCCTTCCCCCCCGAAAGGTCCACGATCTTGCCGTGCTGCCACACGACCCCGACGCCCGCCTTGCGCAGGACGTAGGTTGCGAAGAGGCCACACCAGTGCACCGTCTTGTCGAAGCCCTGGGGAAAGCCGCCGCTCGCCTTGAAATACTTGTCCAGCTCTGCGCGGCTTGGTTTCCGAGTGTACCCACTGCCTGTGGCGGTGATGCTGCCGCCGTGCAGGCCCATGTCGAACTCTGACAGTGCGTAGTAGACGACCGTCCGCTTGAGGCCCATCGCGCTTCCTCCTGCAGGCGCCCCCCTGCCGACCTCCCCTCCGAAGCAAGCGCCTTCCTCCGGCCTCAGCGTTAGCACGCCGTCACAGGTGCCGCCCACCCCGCCGGGATTCTACCGCAGCCGCGCTTGACTGTCAAGGACAGAACATGGAAAGGGTGCGTGTGATCTCCTACAGTCAGGGCGCTCAACGGGAACGCCCGAAGGGCGTGGCGGGTGCGCCTGCGAGCAGGCAAGGTCAGAGAGGTGGAAGTCCTCTCCGGGCAAAACCCTTTCCAGCCCGTAACCGACTGCTACTGCGTCGCCGTGAGGCGAGGTGGAAAGCCGCAGGAGGTGAACGACCGGTCCGTAGGATGACGAACCCGCTTCGGCCTTGCGGGTGGCGAGCCAGCCTGCCGAGTGCGAAGCCTCGGTCGCCCGGCGCTCGCGTGCCAGGCGGCTGGCCGCCGCTCTGAGGGGTGGTTTGGGTCGCAGGAGCAGGCCCAGCCCCCGAAGCGGGGCGGCGGAGCCGTGGGCATTGCCGGTTCCGCCGCCCCGCTTCCCGACGCTTCGCGGGTGACAGGCTCACTCGGCCCCGGCTTCGGCGGCGCGCTCCCACTCGCCGTAGAGGGCGGCGAGTTCCTGGCGCACGGCGCCGAGCTGGGTGGTGAGGGTGCGGACGGTTTCGGGGCTGCGGTAGATCTGGGGGTCGCCCATGGCGTGCTCGAGGTGCTGGATGGCCTCCTCGCGCTCGATGATGAGCTGCTCGAGGGCGGCGGCGGAGCGTGTCTTGCGGCCCGCCCCACCACGCTTGTGGCGGCCCGGCGCAGCCGCGGGCGGCTGTGCCGCACGCTTGGCCGCCGGCTCGGCCGCGCCCGTCTGCTCGCGGTGGAGGAGTTCCTGGTAGCGCGAGAAGGGGCCGGGGTAGAGCTTGGCCCTGCCGTCGCGGATGTCGAGTATCTTGTCGGCCACGCGCTCGAGGACGTAGCGGTCGTGGGAGACGAGGAGGGTCGTGCCCTCGTAGGCGAGGAGGGCCTCTTCGAGGCACTCGCGGGACGGGATGTCGAGATGGTTCGTCGGCTCGTCGAGGAGGAGGAGGTTGGGCGCGGAGAGGATGAGGCGGGCCAGGGCGAGGCGGGCCTGCTCGCCGCCGCTGAGGTCGCCGACGCGCTTGAACACCTCGTTCTCGGTGAACAGGAACATGCCCAGGAGGCTGCGGATTTCGCCGGCGCGGGACTGGGGGGCCGACAGCCAGACCTGGTCGAGCACGGTGAGGCTGGGCGTGAGGTCGTTGCGGTCCTGGCGATAGTAGGCCATGCGGATGCTGGCGCCGAGGCGGGAGGCGCCTTTGCTGGGCTGCTGCTCGCCGGCGATGAGGCGGAGCAGCGTGGTCTTGCCGGCGCCGTTCGGCCCCACGATGCCGATGCGGTCGCCGCGGAGCACCTGGAGGTCCAGCCCGTCGAAGAGCCAGCGGCCGGCGAACTCCTTGCCCACGCCTTCGAGGTTGAGCACCTCGTTGCCGCCGCGGACGACGGGCTCGATGCGGACGTGCATGGTCTTGAGCCGCTCGGGCCGCCGCTCGATGGGCTCGATGCGGTCGAGGAGCTTCTGGCGGCCCTTCGCCCCCTTGCTCCGCTGGCCGGCGCCGTATTTCTGGACGAACCACAGCTCGTGGGCGATGCGCGCCTGCTGTTGCTCGTAGAGCTTGTTCTGGCGGGCCACGCGGTCCACCTTCTGCCGCGCGTAGGCCGTGTAGTTCCCTTTGTAGGCCTCCACCTTCGCCCCGTCAATGTCCAGAATGCGCTCGGCGAAGTTGTCGAGGAACCGCCGGTCGTGCGAGACGACGATGGCGGCGCCGTGGAAGCCGCGGAGGAACCCCTCGAGCCACTCGAGGGCCTCGACGTCCAGGTGGTTTGTCGGCTCGTCCAGCAGCAACACGTCGGGGTCCTGGAGGAGCAGGTGGGCGATGGCCAGGCGGCTGCGCTCGCCGCCGCTCAGGCGCGCGGTCGCGGCGAACACGGCGTCGCCGTGGAAGCCCACGCCTGCCAGCACGGCCTCGGCCCGCTGGCGGCAGGTGTAGCCGCCGAGGCGCTCGAACTCGTGCTCCAGCTCCCCCAGGCGGTGGAGCACGTCCCTGGTGTCCTGGCATTCGACAGGCTCATGCCGCCCTGTGCCTGCCGAAGGGCGGGGGTGGTGGGCGAGCTGGTCGCGCAGGGTGGCGATCTTGGCCTCCAGCTCGTGAACGCGGGCGAAGGCGGAGAGCGCGGCGTCCAGCACCGTGCCGTGGGTGGCGAATTGCGGCTCCTGCTCGAGGTAGCCGATGGCGGAGCCGCGGGCCACGTGCACGTCCCCCTTCGTCGCCTCGTCCAGGCCCGCGACCAGGCGCAGCAGCGTCGTCTTCCCCGTGCCGTTCGCCCCCACGACGCCCACGCGGTCGCCGGGGTGGAGCGTGACGTTGACGCCCTCGAGGAGGGTGCGGGTGCCAAAGACCTTCGATACGTTGTGGATGGAGACGAGTGGCATAGTAGGTCAGAGTTGGGGGTTGGCGGCTTGCTCGTAGTGGTAAAGGATGGCGGCCAGGGCGGCGGCCGCGGCGGTCTCGGTGCGAAGCGTGCTCTTGCCCAGGCGGACCGGCTCGAAGCCTGCGCCCGCGGCGGCCCGCACCTCGCCGTCCTCGAAGCCGCCCTCGGGGCCGATGAGGTAGACGACCGAGCGGGGCCGCTCGCAGGCCCGCAGCACGCGGGCCAGAGGGAACGCGTCGTCGTGGGGCGAGAAGACGAGGCGCAAGTCCCACTGCCGCGCCTTGTCGAGCAGCGCGGGCAACGGGCGCGGGGCGGCGATGCGGGTCACGGTGGTCCGCCTGCACTGCTTCGACGCCTCGATGGCGATGCGCTCCCAGCGGGCCACGTGCGACTCCTCCTTCCGCTCGAGCTTCGGCACGCTGCGGCCGGTCTCGACGGGCACCAGCTCGCGCAGGCCCAGCTCGGCGCAGGCCTCCACCAGCGCGTCCATCGCCCTGGCCTTCACGACCGCGCAAGCGAGGGTGACCGCGAGAGCCGGATCGCGATCCGCCTGCTCGCGGTGGTGGATGACAATCTTCGGGCGATGCCGCTCGACGCGCTCGACGGCGCCCAGGCACTCGACCCCCGAGCCGTCGAAGAGCGCCACCTCGTCGCCCGCGGCGAGCCGCAGCACGCGCAGGGCGTGGCGCGCCTCGTCGCCGTCGAGCCACACGTGGTTCTCCGTCCCCAGCGCGGGGAGGTAGAAGCGGTGCATCGGCCATGTCCTCGGGCTGAGAGGGCCGCAGGATAGGCCGTGATTATACCAGTTCGCCCGTTGGTTGTCGAGGCCGCCCCGCTTCGGGGGCTGGGCCGCGGGTGGCTCTCCAACCCACGGCTCGCCGAGCCTCGCCGTGGGCTATATTCCGCCGCCTCCTTCGGAGGCTCAGAACGCCCCCGCCGTGACCGTGGGAGATTACACGCACCCTCGTCTACCGAGTCTGGCCCCGATTCCGGGGACTCCGTCCGGCCTCTCACGCGTGCTCATCGTCGTCTTCGTCGGCGAACTCTTGGCCTCTGCCCTTGATGGGGGATCGACGACGAGGACTACGACGACAACGACGACGCTTCCAGACTGCGGCCAAGAAGCCCCGGTTCCGGGGTCAGAATCTCGTCTTCCCGTTCTCCGAACAAGTCGAGTCTCTCCCAGCGGTGTGCTCTCCGCAGGTGCACCCGCCGCGCGGTCGCCGCGCGACATTCCTACATTCTACAGAATGTTGGACCGTCGGCCCCGGGGCAGCACTGCCCACAGGACCGTTGTGGCGGCCTCAGTGGCGTGGCGGGCGTTCCGCGACGTTCTCATATTCTACAGAATGTTGGGAACGTCCCAAGTTCTTGAGTCTGTCTCTCATGCGACTCTCTTCACAACCCATTGGGTGATCTGGATCTGGCAGCGGCCTTGGAGGTTCATACGTGCCGTTCTCGCCGAGGAGGAGGGCGAGGACATCGGTGTTGGAGACGACGGCCAGGTTGGCGAGGACTGGCTTCATGGCGGGGCTTTGGGCGATGAGGTCCCCGATGCTGGCCTCGCTGCCGAGGCGTTGCGTGAGGGCAACGACCTCGCGGACCAGGCGGCGGCGCTCGAGGGCGCGGCGGACGACGATGGCCAGCTCCTCGACCTTGAACGGCTTGTCGAAGAAGTCGTAGGCCCCCTTCTGGATGGCCTCGTAGGCCATCTCGCGCGAGCCGTAGGCCGTCATCAGGATCACCGGCAGGTCGGGGTCGGCCCGCAGGAACAGCGGCAGGGCCTTCATCCCGCTCATCCCCCCCTCCAGCATCACGTCGAGCAGCACCACGTCGAAGGGCTCGGCCCGCAGCCGCTCGAGCGCCGCCTCCGCGCTCGACACCACGACGGCGTCGAACTCCTTCGCCTTCAGCGTGGCCCGCAGCGTGTATTGCACGTGCGGATCGTCGTCCACCACAAGCACCCTTCCGTCCATGCGGGATTCCTGGAGGTTGCGCTCGAGTCGAACGAAACAGGCACGCCACAGTCGGCGCCGACCGTTTGTAGTGCGGGCTTCAGCCCGTATCCTGGCCCACTACGGCCTGAAGGCCGCACTACGAACTGCTGATCCTTTCAGAAGCCCTATGGCTCGATGGCCGCGGGCTCGGGGCCGGCGACGGGCAGCTCGACGGTGAAGACCGTGCCGCGCTCGGCGCTGCTCTCGACGCCGATGCGTCCGCCGTGGGCTCGCACGATCTGCTGCGACATGGCCAGGCCCAGCCCGGTCCCCTGGCTCTCCGTGCTGAAGAAGGGGGTGAAGAGCCTGGCCTGGACCTCCGGGGGGATGGGCGGCCCCGTGTTGCGGATGGCGATGGCCACGGTGGCGCCGGCGCAACTCGTGGACAACGCGATCTCGCCGCCCCCCTTGCGGACGGCGCGGGAGGCGTTCCGCAGGATGTTGAGCACCACCTCGGCCAGCCGCTCGCGGTCGCCGGGCACGAGCGGCAGGCCGGGCGCGTAGTCCTCGCGGACCTCGATCCCCTTCGTGTCGGGGTCGTGGCGGCACAGCGCCACCGTGCTGCGCACCAGGCCGTTGATGTCCACAGGCTCCACCTGCCGCGGCTCGGGGTGGCCGAGCGTGAGCAGCTCGCGCGAGAGGCGCTTGAGGCGCTCGATGGACTCGAGGACGGTCTGGCAGTGCTCGCGGTTCGGGCCGTCGGGGGGCGAGCCGTCGCGGATCAGCTCGACGAGGGCAGAGATGGCCGTGAGGGGGTTGCGGATTTCGTGGGCGAGCCGGAAGGCCATCGTGCCCAGGAGGGCCAGGTTCTCAGCCTGGCGCACGAGCTGCTCGGCCACCTTGTGCCCGGCCAGGTCCTTGAACGTCAGGACGATGCCGAGCCGGGCGCTCGCCTCGTTGCGCAGGGGCGTGACCGTGTAGCCCAGGCGGGCCGAGCGGCCGTCCCGCGTCCGCACGGTCGTCTCGGCGGACGACACGACGCCGCCGCCGGCCAGGGCCTGGCTCACGGACACGAAGAACGCTGCATTCGTGGGGTCTGCGGGCAACAGGTCGGGGAGGCGGCGGCCGATGGCTTGCGCCGCCTGGCAGCCGAGCACCCGCTCGGCCACGGGGCTCAGGCTCGTCACCACCCCAGCCTGGTCCAGCGTCACCACGCCGCCCTCCAGGCTGCGCAACGTGTAACCGTCGCGCACCAGCGTGGCCAGGGAGTCCACGGCATTCTTCAGCGCCCCTCGAACCAGGTCGGCATCGGGCCGCGCATCCTGCGCCGGGGGCTGTTCGGCCGTCATGCGGCGGGCAGACTCGACCTGCGACATCAGCGCCCGCAGCGGGCGGGCGATCCACTCGGCCACGATGATGGCCGCCACGAGGGCCACGAGCGTGAACGCGCCGCTGACCGTGAAGACCCAGGCGACGCGCCGCTCCACCTCTTGCGCCGTCGCGAGCCGCGAGTACTGGAACAGCACGGGGTAGGCGATCCACAGCACCACGAAGCTGCTCAGCAGCACCACGAAGCCGGCGGCCAGCGGCACGGCAACCTCCAGCCGAGTCCGCAGCCCGTGCGGCAGCGACGGGGCGTGCCTGCTCGCGCCCTTGCGCTGATCGCGGTCCGCCTGCGCCATCGCGCCGCCTCTCCATGCTCAGGGGCCGTCGTGGTCCACGCCACGGTAGTCTATCCCCCCCTCCGGGCATTGTCAAGCGGGTCCGAAGACACAGTGTCCGGCCCCCCTTCGGGCGCATTCCAGAGACTACCTGGGAGTGGGACTGTGGCACGGCTGGCTTGTCCAGCCGTGTCCGCGCGCCGTGGGACAGGAAGACACGGTTGGGCAAGCCAACCGTGCCACGGCTGGAGGAATCCGATGATCCACCCAGAACAGGGGGTCCAGACCCGAAAATGCCACGCCGGCGCCTCGCGGGACCGCGAGACGCCGGCGTGGGGAGGAACAGCGGAGGGGCGGAGCGGCCTAGGACTTCTTGCTCGTCTTGACGAGCACCTCGCCGTAGGCCTGCTCGACCTTGCGCTTGCCGCACTTGGGGCACTTGGGCTTGCGCTTGTCGAACTCCGCCCAAGTCATCGTTGCGGTGAACGCCTTCTTGCACTCAAGGCAGCGGAAGTCGTAGCTTGGCATCACAAGTGCCCTCTGGGGTGCTTAGAAGTCGCCGCCGCCGTACTCGCCGCCCGGGCCGCCTGGGCCGCCGGGGGCCGGCTTCTTCTCGGGTATCTCGGCGACCAGGCAGTCGGTGGTCAAGAGCAGGCCGGCCACGCTCGAGGCGTTCTGGAGGGCGCAGCGCACGACCTTGGTCGGGTCAATGATCCCGCAGTCCACCAGGTCGCAATACTTGTCCGCCAGAGCGTCGTAGCCCTCGGTCTCCTTCATGTCCTTGATCTTCTCGAGCACCACGGCGCCGTCGAGGCCGGCGTTGTCCGCGATCTGCTTGAGCGGCGAGGTCAGGGCGCGGCGCACGATGTCCACCCCCACCCTCTCGTCGCCCTTGAGCTTCAGGTCGTCCAGGCAGTCGGCCGAGCGGACCAGGGCCACGCCGCCGCCGGGCAGAATGCCTTCCTCGACCGCCGCGCGGGTCGCGTGCAGCGCGTCCTCGACGCGGGCCTTCTTCTCCTTCATCTCGACCTCGGTGGCGGCGCCGACGTTGATCTGGGCCACGCCGCCGGCCAGCTTGGCGAGCCGCTCCTGGAGCTTCTCGCGGTCGTAGTCGCTCGTCGTCGCCTCGATCTCGTTCTTGAGCTGCTTGATGCGGCCCTGAATGGCGTCGGTCTCGCCCGCGCCCTCGATGATCGTCGTGTTATCCTTGTCCATGACGATCTTCTTGGCTCGGCCGAGATCGCTCAGCTCGATCTTGTCCAGCTCGATCCCCAGGTCCTCGAAGATGGGCTTTCCGCCCGTCAGGATCGCGATGTCCTGAAGCATCGCCTTGCGGCGGTCGCCGTAGCCGGGGGCCTTGACCGCGCCGCACTTGAACGTGCCGCGCAGCTTGTTCACCACCAGCGTGGCCAGGGCCTCGCCCTCGACCTCTTCGCAGATGATCACCAACGGCTTGCCGCTCCGAGCGATCTTCTCGAGCAACGGGATGAGCTTCTGTACGCTCGAAATCTTCTTCTCGTGGATCAGGACGTAGGCGTCCTCCAGCACCGCCTCCATCGTGTCCGCATCGGTCACGAAGTAGGGGCTCTGGTAGCCGCGGTCGAACTGCATGCCCTCGACCCACTCGACCGCGGTCTCCATCGTCTTGCCTTCTTCGACCGTGATCACGCCGTCCTTGCCCACCTTCTCCATCGCGTTGGCGATCATCGTCCCGATCTCGCTGTCGTTGTTCGCCGCGATGCAGCCGACCTGCGCGATCTCCTTCTTCCCCTTGACGGGGATGGACATCTTCTTCAGGCGCTCGACGATGGCGTCAACCGCCTTGTCAATGCCGCGCTTGAGCAGCATGGCGTTCGCGCCGGCCGTCACGTTCTTCAGGCCCTCTTCGTAGATGGCCTCGGCCAGCACCGTCGCCGTCGTCGTCCCGTCGCCCGCCGTGTCGCTCGTCTTCGACGCGACCTCGCGGACGAGGCGGGCGCCCATGTTCTCGTACTTGTCCTTGAGGTCAATCTCCTTCGCAACCGTCACGCCGTCCTTTGTGACGGTCGGGGCGCCCCAGCTCTTCTCGAGGATGACGTTGCGGCCGCGCGGCCCCAGGGTGATCTTGACGGCCCGGGCGAGCATCTTCACGCCCCGGCGAATGCCCTCGCGGGCTTCCTGGTCAAATGCGAGTTGCTTGGCGGGCATCGGTCTCGTTGCCTCCGAAAGTGCCTGTAGGTTTCGCTAGCCCTCGGGCCATCAGCCCTGGACGATGGCCAGCACGTCATCTTCCTTCATGATGAGATACTCTTCGCCCTCGAGCTTCACCTCGGAGCCCGAGTACTTGCCGAAGAGAATCTTGTCGCCCTTCTTCACCTGCATGGGGACGAGCTTCCCCTCCTCGTTGCGGCGGCCCTCGCCCACGGCGATCACCTTGCCCTGAATCGGCTTCTCCTTCGCCGTATCGGGCAGCACGATGCCGCCAGCCGTCTTCTCCTCCGCCTCGAGCCGCTCGACCAGCAAACGGTCGCCCAGCGGGACCAGCTTGGTTGCCATCCTCTTCCCACTCCTTTCTCAACGGGACTTGCGGAGTTCCTGGGAGGCCAGCGGGCGAGCCACGCCCGCGCCTCGCCGATTTCCCTGACAATCAACCTCACAACTGAGCAAAAACCGTGCCTTAGCCGCCCCGCCCCCGCGCCCGCACACCCAAGTCCAGCAGTATCCAGGGCTTACATCCACGCGCCCTCGCTCCATGCCCCCTCTCCCCTGCCAAATTGGCAGCGTCCTCCCGCCCCCCCGCCTGCCCCTGGCCTGCCAACCTGACAGCCCCTTGCCTCCCGTTTACCCGCCGCGCGCTACGCGCTACATGCTCAATCTCCCGCACTGAATTTGAGCATGTAGCCGTTTGGCAACATGTGCCGTAACCTCTTGCATCGCAACTGCTTATGGCCCCAGGCCGTCCCATGTCCCCTCGCGCTACATGCTCAATCCCCGCGGAAGCGAGAAGTCCAATGCTCAATATCCAACACCCAATCCTCAATGCCCAAGTAGGACGATCGGGGTCGCGGGCTCTTCTTCTGTTGGTCATTGAGGACTGGATGTTGAGTATTGGGTATTCGACTTACGCTTCCGCTCCGTGCCCTCCGTGTCTCCGTGGTGGAACCTCCCTGTTGGCGGTCTGCGCTTGACATTGTCTCGGCGATGGCGATACGGCGCCCGACTGGCTCATCACGGGCGACCACACGCTCAAGCTGCGGGCCGAACGCTCGGGCAAGGCGCCGGGCCGCGGCATGGGGAGATGGGACGTATGGGACCAATGGGACCTATCGGACCGATCTGACAGACCGGTCCCATCAGTCCCATAGGTCCCATTCGTCCCATTCTTATTTCCCCCCTTGCTTGACACCCCCCCTGCCCACTTGTTAGACTGCCCACAGTGCTCGCGGGGCAGGGACGCCCCGCCTACAATGTGGGGGTCGCGGGGCAGAGACGCCCCGCCTGCAATCAGGGGCCACGCGGGGCGGAGACGCCCCGCCCACAAGAAGGAGATTGGCGATGGGCGAACACCACGGGCTGAATCGGCGTGAGTTCCTGGCAGTGGGGGCAGGGGCCGTGGCCGCACTGGCCGCGCGGCAGGGCCTGGCCGCGCCCGAGCCGCGCATCGTGGTCGCTCGCGGCGGGGCGAAGATGGCCGCCGACGAAGGGGCATACACCCGCCTCAAGGCCGCCCTCGAAAAGCTCGGGGGCTTCAAGGAACTCGTGACCGGCAAGAAGGCCCTCCTCAAGATCAACGGCACCGACAAGAGCTTCCAGGACGCCAATACCTCCGCCGCCATGACCGCCGCCGTCATCCGCGCCTGCAAGGAGAACGGGGCCAAGACCGTGAAGGTCATCGGCCAGGAGTGGGACGGCTACGACTGCAAGCGCGCCGACGGCCCGACCCTGCGCGACGTGATCAAGGCCTCGGGGGCCGAACTCGAGGAGCTGATCCACTGGTGGCTCAAGACCACGCAGTATGAGAACCGGGTGCCCAAGACCGGCGGCTGGAAGGAACTGTGGGTCGCCAAGGAGATTTTCGAGCCCGACGCCGTGCTCATCAACATCCCCCGCTGCAAGACCCACGCCTTCACGATCTACACGGGCTGCGTGAAGAACTGCATCGGCCTCACGTGGCATATGTATGCCCATCACTGCACCGACGACCGCAACCCGAAGGCCGGCGCGAGCGACGAACACCCCAGCCGCGTGAAGGGCTGGGCCATGTTCCCCGGCAAGCTCTCGGGCGCCTACAACGAGGTCTATCGCAAGGCCATCGCCCTCAACATTCTCGACGCCGGCGAGGTCGTCTACGGCTGGGGCGGCCCCAAGCCCGAGCGCATCCGCCCCGTCGCCGCGAACGCCGTCGTCGTGGGCGCCGACGCCCTTGCGGTGGACGCCTACGGCTGCCAGTTGATGCACGAGCAGGACCCCAAGCTCATCCCCACGGCGCTCGCCGACTGGACGAAGGGCGAGAGCGTCTACGTCCAGAGCAACCTCACCAAGGGCAACTACCTGGCCGAGTGCCAGAAGCTCGGCGCCGGCCAGGCCGACCTGGCGAAGATCAAGATTGAGGAGGTGAAGGTTGACTAGGCGAAGAGGGATGAATGGATGGGTGGATGAATGGATGAATGGAAGATTGCTTTCATCTGCCACCCATCCACCCATCCAATCATCCATTCATCCTCTTCTGGCCCTCCTGCCGCTGCTGGCCATCGGCTGCCGCCTCCCCTGGTCCGCTCCGGCGCCAGCCAATCCTGTCGCCCTCCTCAAGGCCGCCGACGCGGTGCTGGCCGACATGGCCTTCACCAACGTGGCCGAATGGCCGGGCGCGCGGCTGTTCGACTACATGAATGGCGCGGCGGAGGGCTATTTCAAGCACCGCTTCGTCACCCTGGCCTCAGCCGAGACGAAGCTGGGCAAGACGGATGCGCGCGTCGAGCTGTTCGTGCTGAAGGCTCCCACCGACGCCACGGCGCTCTTCGACGAGGGCAACGACGGCAAGGGCAAGCCGCTGGCCGCTGGCGTGGCAGGCACGTTCTGGGAGGGGCGCGAGATGGAGGCGCTCTTCCACCGCGGCCCGTTCTTCTGCCGCCTCATCATCTACGGCTCCAGCCCCGAGGCCCACAAGCTCCTGGCCGCCCTCGCCGCCGCGATTGACAAGTGCATCGGCCAATGAGTTCGTAGTGCGGGCTCCAGCCCGTCTCTGCGTTCGTAGTGCGGGCTTTAGCCCGTGTCTGCGTTCGTAGTGCGGGCTTTAGCCCGTATCCTTACGGCCTGAAGGCCTCACTACGAACAAGGCGCTCACATGGGGGATCGCCCAGTGCGGAAGCTCGTGTCGCCCCTTGTGCTCTGCGTGGCGGCCACGGCAGCGTTCGCGGCCGGGAACCTCGCTCGCAACCCCAGCTTTCAGACCGACGCCAACAACGATGGCGTGCCCGACGACTGGCAGGCGGCGGGCGATGCGAAACTGGTCACGCAAACGCTCGCGCTCGACAAGGGACGCGACGGCAAGCGCTGCGCCAAGCTCGCCTGTACGAAGTTCGCCGCCGGCAACCCCGCCGCGCACGCCATGCTCGCCCAGCTCGGCATCCCCGTCAAGCGCGGCGCCAACTACCGCGTCGCCTTCTGGGCACGCGCCGAGAGCATCGAGTGCGACACGGTGTCCATCGCCCTCTCCGACACATCAGCCTGGGCGCCCTGTGGCCTCGGGGGCGCCTTCGCCCCCTCCGCCGAATGGCGGCGATTCGAGTTCTCATTCCAGGCCACGCGCGACTGCCCCGAGAAGAGCCGCTTCCAGCTCTGGTTCGCCTCCACCGGCACGCTCTGGCTCGACGACGTGGAGTTCATCGAGGCCGGCCCCCAGGCCCGCCGCCCCGGCCACATCATCCCTGCCGCGGGCCACAAGAACCTCATCCCCAACGCCAGCTTCGAGGCCGGCCAGGGCAACTGGGGGAGCGCGGAGTGGGACAACGTGGTCCACTGGGGTGGCCGGGTGAACCACGGGCGCGGCTACGCCACCCCCACGCAGAAGTTCCACGGTCGCCACAGCCTCGAGATTCGGGAGATTATTACGACATAAGCCGCACCCAGATCCTCGCGCCGCTCTCGGCGAACAAGGGCTGGATGCAGGTCGAGCCGGGGAAGCCGTACACGCTGTCGGTCTACATGAAGGCAGCCGCGGCCAACACGCCGGCGCGCCTGGCCGTCCGCCAGTTTGAGGGGCGGAGCTTCGACAGGTCTGTCCGCGCCTCGACCGAGTGGGGGCGCCATTCCCTCACGTTCACGCCCACGTCGCCTTGGTGCTACGTGCTCGCCGGCCCCGACTTGCGGAAGACGCCTGAGACCCCCGACCCGCCCGAGACGGCGGCGCTCTCGCTCGACGCCGTGCAACTCGAGCGTGGCGAAGCCCCCACCGTCTTCCAGCCGCGCGACGAGGTGGAGTTTGCGCTCAGTCTCGCCCCCTTCCCGATTCTGTCCGAGAACACCCGCCAGTCCGAGTTCGTGTACGCCCAGGTCGCCAACACGGCTGCGGAGGCCCGAAAGGCGCGGTTGGAACTGAGGGTCACCGACTTCTTCGACCGCGAGGTGTGGAAGGAGACGCGCGATCTCGACCTGGAGGCGGGCCGGGTGTTCAGGCTCAGCCTCCAGAAGGAGCATCTGGGCAACCAGCGTGGGTTCTATCGGGCGCATGCGAGGCTGACGGTGGGAGAGACGGTGACGGAGGACACGGCGCGTCTGGCCATCATCCCGTGGCACGAACAAGGTCGCGATTCCCGCTTCGGCGTCAACCACGCCTATCCCTGGTCCCACCTGGTGAGCTTCGCGGCGGGTGCGGGGATGCGCTGGGTGCGCGACTGGTCGCTGAAGTGGCAAACGGTCGAACCCGAGAAGGGCCGCTTCACGTTCGACGACGCCGACCGCCAGCTCTACCACGCTGGAAAGGCAGGCCACGTGCTCGGCCTGCTCCCATTCCCCTCGGCTAACTGGTCGTCGAGCGCGCCCGAGACCGTGAAAGTGACCGACCGGTATCCCGGCAATCGGGCGCGCGTGGCCTATGCGCCGCGGGACGCCGCTGAGTTCGGCAATTGCGTAATGAACACGGTCGCCCACTACCGCGGGGGCAGGGGACCTATCCTGGTCCCTCGAATCACCTGGTGGCAGTGCTTCAACGAGCCGGTGTTCACCGACTACTCGCTGCCCCGCAAGCACGGCTACACGGCGAAGGACTATGCGAAGTGGACCATCGCCTTCGCCGACGCAGTGAAGGGGACGAATCCTGTTGCCAAGGTCCTCGCGGGCATGGGCTACATCAGCGAGGGGCAGACGATGAAGGACTTCGAGGAGTTCTTCGCCGCCGGCGCCCTGGCCGCCTGCGACGCGGTGGACATCCATCACTACCCCCGCATCCGCCCGCCGGAGTTCATCGAGCCGCTCCTCGAACAGCTCAACGCCCTGATGGACAAGCACGGCGGCCGCAAGCCCCTCTGGCTCACCGAATACGGCTACTACGCGACGGACGACCCCTGGATCGTGCCCCTGCCCCACCACGACTTCGACCAGCCGCTCCCCAGCGAACGCGTCCAGGCCGAATACGCCGTCCGCTGGGCGACCCTCTGCTTCGCCAACGGCGTGGACAAGGTCTTCTATCACGCCGGCACGTGCGGGGGGATCAACAGCGGCAGCCTTCAGGGCGTCTTCTTCGGCTATGGCGGCCAGCCGCGCAAAATCTACGCCGCGCAGGCCGTGATGGCCCACCTGCTCACGACCACCTGCCGCTTCGTCAAGAAGCTGAGCCTGGGCGAGGGCATCGCGCGATGGCCAACGTCCGCGACCTCTACCGCCAGGTCTACAACGGCGTCTACGAGGCGGCAGGCATGGCCGCGCTCGGCACCTCGTGCTGGCTCCCCTACTACTGCGAAGGCCGCTTCTGCACCACCCAGTGCGACTTCTCCTGCCTCCTCTCGCCCGAGCAATTCAACGAGTTCGTCCTCCCCGCCCTCACCGAGGAGTGCGAGTTCCTCGACCACTCCGTATACCATTACGACGGAAGGACTTGCCTACAGCACTTCGACGCGATCACCGGCATCAAGGCCCTCGACGGCATCCAGTGGACCCCCACGGCCGGCGGCCCGACGATGATGGAGTGGCTGCCGCTGATCCAGCGCTTCCAGGCCACGGGCAAACACGTCTACGTAAGTTGTTCGCCCGACGAGCTTAAGGTCTACCACCGCGAACTCAAGCCCGACCTCGTCCTCTACAGCGTGGGCTGCAAGAGCGAGCGCGAGGCGGACGAGGTGCTCCGCTGGCTCGAGCGCAACACCTGAGTCTTGCCCCGCCAAGAGTGCCAACCAAGGGTGCCAACTCCCCCCTCCCTGGGGTTGGCACTCTTGAGCGGCCCGGAGAGAGGGGCCTGTAGGCGGGCCGTCCCTGGCCCGCGGGGCGGGGAACCCACGCGGGGCAGAGACGCCCCGCCTACAGGGAAGTGCCTGGGCCAGAGCGCGGCGCCAAGCGAGCCGCGCGGGGGGGCTCAGGCGATGCGGATGAGCTGGGCGTCGGGGATGCCGAGGCGTTGGCGGGCGGCCGCGATGTCGCGGAGGAAGCGCTGGCCGTCCGTCGCGTAGCCGGCGGTGGGCTTGAGGCCGGGCACTTGTTCGCACCACCAGGCGTTGAGGAGGTGCATGAAGAGTTCGCGGAGGTATTTGCTGTAGATGCTGGCGAGTGCGACGGGGAGGTGGCGGGCGTCGCCCTTCTCGTAGAAGCCGATGGTCATGCGGCGCGGGCCGTCAGCGACGGTGTAGATGGACTCCTGGGCGCCTTCGGTGAAGGCGTGGACGCGGGCGCCGAAGAAGGTCTGGTGGAGGAGGAGGCCGTAGCGGTTGCGGCCGCCGTGCTTGTCCACGTGGACGATGAGGCCCCGCTCGCCCCAGTCGCGCCAGAGGGCGGCGAGGAGGGACGCTGTCTTGAGGAAGAGGGTGGCCGACTTGGTGCCGTGTTCGGCGACGAGGCGGTTGTACTCGCCGACGAGGACGGGGAGGCATCGGACGCCGAGGAAGCGTGCGCCGGCGGCCTGTCGCAGGCGGGCGGCGTCGGCCTCGATCTGCCCGGCGTCGGCGGCAAGGGGCACGGGGAAGTCGGCTCCGCGATACCAGGGATAGGCGTCGAGGTCGTCGGCCACGTCGGCCACGGCGCCGAGGAGGGAGCGGAAGGTGGTGGCGCTCCTGTCCGCCGCGGCGGCGAAGGCGAGGGCGGTGCGCTCGATGTGGCGGACGCCGCGGGACTGGCTGAAGAGGCGCTTGCTGTCGTCCACCGCCACGCGCAGGGGGTCGCGGGTCGAGCGGGTCACGACGTCGGCGAGGCGGGTCCAGAGATCTTCGCCCGCGGCGGGGTCGGGCACGTCGAGGGCAACTGCGCTGACGACGAGCGGCCCGAGGAGCGGGCCGTAGCCGGCCTCGTCTATGCCTGCGACGACTGCCACGCGGTGCCCCTCACCTTATCTGCTCGGCGTTGAGCCAGGGGTCCAGCTCGAAGCCGGCGAATCCCGCCACGAAGTCCACGAGCTGGAGGGGGCGGAGTAGGAAGCGGAAGCCGACGCCGGCGTGGACTTCGGCCCCGATGGGAAAGCTGTCGCCCCAGCGGGTGTGGAGCGGGCCTTCGACGGTGTCCTTGACGTAGAAGACGGGGTCGCCGTTGAGTTCCTTGCGGTCGAGGTACTGGATGCCTCGGGTGCCGGTCTGGCGGACGAACTCGGCGTCGCTGGCGAGCCGGCGGGCGCCGAGGGCTCGGGCGGCCTGCTCGACTGGGTAGGCCAGGTAGCTGAGGGGGAGGATGGCGAGTTGGGAGTCGATCTCGCGCCAGACGCCTGCCCGGCGGTCGAGGAGGCCGAAGCGGCGGGTGCGGTGGTCGCAGGCGCCGAAGAACTGGAGGCCGTACCTGATGTCGAGTTTCAGGCCGCGCCCCGTGGCCACGTTCAGCTCCACAACGTCCAACAGGTCGGCGAAGCGCTCGTGAAGGTATCGCAGGGGCGCCCAGGCGCGGGGCCTGGGCTGCGGCGGCGGGCCGTCGGCGGCGCGGAGGGCTCCGCACGGGAGCAAGGCCAGCCAAGTGCCCAGGAGGATGCAGCGCACGGGGACTCCTCACGGAGAGTGTGGCACGGCTGGCTTGCCCAGCCGTGTCTTTGGCTGCCAACGGCTCAGCGGTCGAGCAGGTCGAGCCAGGCGGTGGGCGCGGAGTGGATGCGCCATTCGCCGCCCTCGCGGAAGAGGACCACGTCGCCCGAGAGCGGGCGGTCCTGAAGCTTGATGTAGACGGGGACGACCATGCCGCGCTCGGTGCGCGACGGGTTGCCGAGCGTGAGGGCGTGTAGCGCGGCGAGGCCATCCTCGGGAATGGCCTGGACCCGTTCGTTGAACTCGCTGAAGGTCATCGCCTGTCGGCGCGCGTCGGTGAGCAGGCCCCAGAGCGCCTGGGCCTGTCGGGTGCGGAGCAGGTCGGCGGCCCGCCGCACCACCTGGGACGGGGAGCGTTGGGTGAGGGCGAGGACGGCGATGAACCCGCCCACGACGACGCCTGCGATGGCCAGGCCGATGACGACCGGCATCGGGCGCACGCGGCGGCGGGCCGGGATGTCGAACGGCACCAACTCGTCGGGCGCGGCCTCCGACAGGGGGCGCAGGGTCATGTGCTTGTGCGGGCCGTCGCCGCTGTCGTCGAAGGCGAACACCTCGGTGCCCACCTTGATCTGGTCGCTCGGCTCGAGGCGGCGCGGCTTCATCACGAACTCGCCGTTGATGTAGGTGCCGAGCATGCTCCCCGTGTCGGCGAGCACCCAGCCGTCGGTGGTCGGCGTGAGGCGGCAGTGGGCCCGCGAGACCTGCTTCTCCATCACGCGGACGTGGCAGGACGGGTGGCGGCCGATCACGAGCGCGCGGACGCTGAGAGGGTGCTCCTCCTTGGTTCGCAGGTTGATCAGCTTTGCCATGGCGACGGCAACCCCCGGGGGCTTCCTGAGTCTCTGCGGTATTGTGCCAGGAGGCGGGCCGCAAGTCAAGCGGCCCGCAGGGCGGTTGACAGGCGGCCAGGGGCGCGATAGCATACGGCCCAGGGAGGTGTGCGGGGGAACCAAGGGAGTGAACGGGTGAAGATCGCCAGGCTCGAGACATTCTTCGTCAAGCCCCGCTGGCTGTTTCTGAAGGTGCACACGGATGAGGGACTCGTGGGCTGGGGCGAGCCGATCGTGGAGGGCTGGTCGCGCACGGTGGCCGCGTGCGTGGACGAGATGGGGCGCTACCTGATCGGCCAGGACCCCCGCCGCATCGAGCACCACTGGCAGGCGATCTACCGCGGCGGCTTCTACCGCGGCGGGCCGGTGCTCGCGAGCGCCCTGAGCGGCATCGAGCAGGCCCTTTGGGATATCACGGGCAAGTGGCTCGGCGTGCCCGTGCACCAGCTTCTCGGGGGGGCCGTGCGCGACCGCATCCGCGTCTACACGCACGTGGGCGGCGAGAGCGCCGAGGCATACGCCGAGAAGGGGCGAGCCGCCCTCGCACGCGGGTTCACAGCGGTCAAGACGTGTCCCTTCGGCGCCGTGCGGTTCGTCGAGGGGCCGGCGTTCGTCGAGGGCGTCGTCGCGCGCGTCGCCGCGCTGCGCGAGGCGGTGGGGAAGGGCACGGACATCGGGCTCGACTTCCACGGGCGCGTCGGCCCCGCGATGGCCATTCAACTCGCCAAGGCCCTGGAGCCGCTCTCGCCCATGTTCATCGAGGAGCCGTGCCTGCCGGAAAACGTGGACGCGATGGTCACGGTCGCGCGCTCGACGAGCGTGCCGATTGCGACGGGCGAGCGGCTCTTCACGAAGTGGGGCTTCCGCGAGGTGCTCGAGAAGCAGGCGGCGGCAATCCTCCAGCCCGACCTCTCGCACGCGGGCGGCATCCTCGAGGTGCGGAAGATCGCGGCAATGGCCGAGGCGTATTACGCCGCCATCGCCCCCCACTGCCCGTTGGGGCCGATCTCGCTCGCCGCGGGCCTCCAGGTGGACGCCTGCACGCCCAACTTCCTGTGCCAGGAGCAAGTGAGCCTGGGTGAGGGCTACCTCAAGCAGCCCTTCGCCGTCAAGGACGGCTACGTGGCCGTGCCAACCGCCCCCGGCCTGGGCATCGAGGTGGACGAGGCGGCGGTGGCCGAGAAGCTCTACGACGGCTCGTGGGAGACGCCCCGCCTGTGGCACGACGACGGCTCGGTGGCGGATTGGTAGCAGTTCGGAGGGGCCGGGCCGTCAAGCCCTAACTGCGTCCTGGATTCCCGACCAGATGCCTGGGTAACGGGTCCTGAGCATGCGGAAGGGTTCGGCATTCTGTCCATCCCGCCACAGGAACCACTGTCCCAACCCGTAACCATCGTTGTCACAAACGGCTCGTCGGAGTTCGACCACCGAACGCTGCCGGTCCGTATCATTGGGCGCATTGCTGTACTCCGCGAGGAAGACGCTGACGGCTCTGGTCAGGTTGCGGCAGACCTGGAGACGGCCCTCTGTGACAGCCTCGTGGTCAAGGGGCAGCAGCCCCGCTGTCGTCTTGCCCTTTGGGTGGGTGAAGCCGTCCCTCGTGAAACGCGCCGTCACGTTCCCCGTTGCGGAATCGAAGAACAGGTAGTCCCAAGGATCCTCGGCAGTGGGGTCAATCAGCAGCGGACGGCCTTGTTCGTCGAGGGGGAAGCGCGCGCCCTTGGCTTGGTTGCACCCGCCACATACCAGAAGCAGATTGGGCCAGTCGAATGTGCGGGCGGGATAGGGGGTTTTCGGCCAGAAATGCTCCATATCGGTCCCGCGCGAGTCCTCGCAGAACATGCACCGTTGGCGCTTCCTGGCCATCTCGCGGAGGACACCAAGCACCGACCGCATCGCCGCGGTTCGGCGCGCCTTCCGCCAAGCATCATCCACTGACACGCGGCCCGACGCGCTGTCCAGCTCCTCCCGCTTCCTCCGAAGGAACCTCGCTGCTCGATGAGGGAGATCAACTCGTCGTATCTTGCGCATCCGGATGGCCCAACGACACGGGGTCGGCAACGTATGGAAGCAGCTTCTGGCCTTCCTTCTCCTCTTGCGGGGTCAAGCCAACGCTCGCCCTCTTCGCAGCCAGCTCTGCGTGCCTCTCGCGGCACCTTACGGCCACGGGGGAGCGGGTGTGCCTGAGGCCGAACGCCGGGCTGAGCAGGATCTCGTTGGGCTTCTCCGCGATGATCCTCATGCGGTCATCCTCAGACAGCCGGAACGGCTCAACGTCGCTCCCGGGCTCTGGCAGGCGGAAGAGCCCGCAGGGGTCAGCCACTTGACAGATGAGGGGGCTGTGCGTGGTCACAAGGAACTGGATGTTGGGCATGTGCTGCTTGAGCCACAAACCGATCTGGCGCTGCCATTCCGGATGCAGGTGCACGTCAATCTCGTCGATCAGCACCACGCCGCTCCGCTTGACAACCGTCCTGCCGTCTTGCTCCATCACAAGGTCCGCAAGGCCGTAGACCTCGATCAGGTGGCGCAGGATGTCAGTCATCAGCGCCAGCGCGGCGCGGTATCCGTCGCTCATATCCGCCATGGGCAGCACAATGTCTGCCCTGTCCCGCAACCATAGCCCTTCCGAATCCACGTGGTCCACACGCAACCCATTCTGGAGCAGATCGTCGTCAAGCATTCTGTGCACAAGGGCAAGTTTGTCCGTATCCTCCTGTCGGTCCTCCGTCTGCCGGAATTTCAGTTCCTTCAGCCAATTCTCGCATTCCGCCAGCGACGCGTCTTCTCGGAAGAGGGTCACGAAGCGCGCTACCCGGCCCGGGCTTGACATCAGACGCTGCGCGCCTGGGGAGGTACCAGAGGTGCGACGGAAGGGGCCATACCCGCACGAGAACCACCCTCTGGGCTGTTCCGTCCACGGACCCCGGTGCGCAGTCCTGCCCTTCTTTACGTACTTCACGCCTCGTTGCAGGAACGGCTCCTTGCCACCATTCACCACATGGAGTTCGGCCCAGAAGGGTCCAAATTTGGTCCGCCCGGGATCCTGAAAGTGGTCGTCACTCGCCGTCGGGACCAACTCCAGGGCGATGATGCCCTGTCCCTCCCCCGATCTCGTCCAGCCTCGGAACGACTCCTGGAGCGAGCGCGCTGAGTCCTGCCCTGCGAGTGCAAGCGCCATCGCTTTGAGGAGAGCGCTCTTGCCCGACCCGTTGTCTCCCGTGAAGACGGTCCATCCCGCATAGCTTCCGCCATCCCGCTCCAGCGAGAAGTCCAGATGGCGGAACCCTCGCACGTTCTCCAAGACAATTCGCTTCACATACATGGCTGCCAAGCCCCCATCTGCCGGGACCCCTGGGGCATACCTTACGTGTCCTCATTCTCCCCAGATCGGGGTCACGAGTCAAGCTCAATGCCTACCAGCTGCATCGCGCACGTGGAGCGCCGAACGGCGGCGACCCCGGGGTGCGGACTCCTCGTTCGCGCGGGTGCGGTTGCAACTCTCACCGCCTCGCCTCTTCCTCCTCGATGTGGCCGGACCAGAGGTAGCGCTCGGTTTCGGCGACGATGACCCTGTTGAGGAGGAGGAGGGCCACGAGGTTGGGGATGGCCATCAGGGCGTTCGCTGCGTCGGCGAAGTTCCACACGACGGGCACGCTGACGACGGCGCCGACGAGCACGGCCAGCACCCAGGCCGTGCGGTAGGGCCAGATGGCCCCCTTGCCAAACAGGTACTCCGCGGCCCGCTCGCCGTAGTACTCCCAGCCGATGATAGTCGTGAAGACGAAGAGCAGCAGGCCCACGGTCAGCACGATGGGGCCGACCGTGTGGAGCGAGCCGAAGGCGGCCTGGGTCAACTGTGCCGCCGCCTTGTCCGCGTCCGGGTCGTGAGGCTGCGTCCACACCCCCGTGTTCACCAGCACGATGCCCGTCAGGGCGCACACGACCACGGTGTCCCAGAAGGTGCCCGTGGACGACACGAGGGCCTGCCGCACGGGATTGCGGGTCTTGGCGGCCGCGGCCACGATGGGGGCGGAGCCGAGGCCCGATTCGTTGGAGAACAGCCCCCGGCTCACGCCCCGGCGCAGCGCCACGGCCACGGTGGCCCCCGCGAAGCCGCCCACGGCGGCCTGCCCGGTGAAGGCCGAGCGGACGATGAGCCAGAGGGTGTCGGGCACGGTCGCGATCGTCGCGGCCAGGATGGCCACGCAGCCCAGGATGTAGAAGACGGCCATGAACGGCACGATCGCCTCGCACACCCGCGCGATCCAGCGGATGCCGCCCAGGATGACCAGCCCCACCACGGCGGTCAGCACGCCGCCCGTGACCCAGGGGGACAGGCCGAAGGTTCGGGCCGACAGGTCGGCGATGGAGTTCGACTGGACCATGTTGCCGATGCCGAAGGCCGCGACGGCGGTGAAGACGGCGAACAGCACGGCAAGCCACTTCTGCCCCAGGCCCCGCTCGAGCGCGTACATCGGCCCGCCCAGCATCGTGCCATCGGCGGTCTTCACCCGGTACTTCACGCCGAGCAGCGCCTCGGCGTACTTGGTGGCGATGCCGAACACGCCGGTGAGCCAGCACCAGAAGACCGCGCCCGGCCCGCCGAGCGACACGGCCGTGGCCACGCCCACGATATTGCCCGTGCCAATCGTGGCGGCGAGGGCCGTGGTGAGCGCGCCGAACTGGCTCACGTCGCCCTCGCTCGCCTCATCCTTGCGAAACGACAGCTTGATGGCCAGGCCCGTGTAGCGCTGGATGCCCCGCAGCCGAATCGTGAAGAACAGGTGCGTGCCCATCAGCAGCACCACCAGCGGCATGCCCAACACGTTCGCGTTCA
Organism: Planctomycetota bacterium; assembly: GCA_041320515.1. Taxonomy (GTDB): domain Bacteria; phylum Planctomycetota; class PUPC01; order DSUN01; family DSUN01; genus DSUN01. The sequence goes on from JBGLNR010000001.1 coordinate 1,141,660, forward strand.
CGAACTTCAGGAAGTCGTTCACCTGGGCGATGACATTCTCCATCCCGCACATCCTCTAGCGTGGGAAGGGGCCGGCACCCGCAACGGGTGGCATTCTCGCATGAGGCGGCCCCGACTGCAAGCCGAAATCGCGCCCCCGTTGCTCCGCTGGCCCGACTGCGCTAGGATACGTGGCCGATGCGTCCGGTCCACACACCTTCCGCGACAAGGGCTTCCTCTACCTGTGGAACGTCAGCCACACCGACGCCGCCTCCACTTGGCTCGGCGACAAGCCGGACCGCGTGAAGTTCCCCTACAACATCAACGACCAGGAGACCCGCGACGAGTTCGAGAAGAAGTACGGCGGGCGGGACGACGTGCCGATCTTCAGTGACCCCCGCATCGTGCCCACCTTCCACGCGGTTGGCGGCGGCGTGTTCGCCACCGAGCCGAAGACGGGCGAGGTGAACCCCGCCGGGCAGAAGTTCGCCAAGTGGCTCGACGAGCATCCCGGCCGCCCCTGGGCCACGATGATGAACTACCACGGCGGCGTGCCCGTGGGCGAGAAGGGGGTCCAGGCATTTCAGAAGTACCGCGACCGCTACGTCGGCTCGATTGCGGGCGAGAGCCTCGGCTATTTCTACCCCGACGGCAAGGAGGTGCAGAAGGCCACGGAGGGGGCCAAGACCCGCCGCCAACTGGTCGAAGCCTTTGTCCCGCTTACACTTGCGTCGAACGCCGAGAAGTACCGAAAGGTCTACGGCAGGAACCTCGATAAGAATCCCTACGAGGACGTGATCGCCTGCCTGTCGGTGGGCAACATCGTGTTCGCGCCGCTCTGCTTCGATTGGAGCGCGCGCACGGCCGGCTACGAGTCGTCGGCCTGCACCAGCTCGCTCCTGGGCATGCGGTGGGCGTTCATGCGCGGGGCGGCCCGCCAGCACGGTGGCCTCACGGCCACCTATCGCTCGTGCAACTTCGGCGACGCCTCGACCATCTTCAGCAAGGGCAGCAGCTTCTCCTCGCCGCAGAACCTCCTCGACAACTACTATTCGGTCTTCTCCGGCGCGGGGATGACGTGGTACAAGTTCGACATCTGGTACCAGTACATGGCCGGCTCCTCGATGTTCTACCACGAGCAGGGCTTCGACGAGTTCTGGCGGCCGGGCGGCACCTCCGCCGCCGGCGTCCAGGAGGTCCAACTCTCGCCCAAGGGCAAGCTGGTTGACCGCTTCCTCCGCGTCACCGCTGCCGAGCCCGACCGCGGGACCCCTTTCACCCCCGTGGCGTTCCTGGTGGACTACGCGCACGGGTGGGAGCCGGCCCCCTTCTGGCCCAATTCGTTCAAGAACTGGCACGGACACCAGGACCGCTTCCGCTTCGGGACCCACGAGAAGATGCTCGAGGAGTACCTGTGGACCGCGTACTACCCGATCGGCCCGGAGAGCGAGAAGCCGATCACGGGCACCAATGAGGTTTACTTGCCGGGCGTGTTCGGCGACATGTTCGATGTCATCTACGCCTATCCAGACGCCGCAAAGTGGCGGACGATAGACACTTATGCCGCAGTGATCGCGGCCGGGGAGATCGAGCTGACCGAGGCCGAGGGGCGGCGGCTGGCGAAGTACGTGGACGATGGCGGGACGCTGCTGGTCGCCGACGCCCATCTTACCGGCCCGGGCGTCAAGGCCCTGAACCTGCCCAAGGCGGGCGAACTGGCTGAAGCCGAAGGCTACAAGTGGCTTTCAGAGCAGGACTTACAGCCATCGCAACGCTTCCGCCATCGCCCCATCGAGCCGCTCAACCTGCGCCGCGCGACCGAATGGAGCCACAAGGTGCTTGCCACGACGCCCGAGGGCGCCCCCTTCTGCGTCGCACAGGACCGTGGGCGGGGCCGATTGGTGTATCTATCGGTGCCGTATGGACTTGGAATCAATCGCGAGGCGCATCCAGTGGTCGCGCGGCTCATCGCCCACCTGACGCGGGGGCTGATGCCGGTGGAGGTGGAAGGCGATGTCGAGTGGCTCGTGAGCCGCTCGGAGAAGGGCTGGCTCGTCACGCTCCTGAACCCGGCGGGCCAACTCAAGCCGCAGCAAGGGATTACGCCGACTGACTACCGTGAGAACCGTCCCGTGGTCATAAGGTGCCGCGTCCCAATCACTTCCGCCCACGACCGCCTCCTGCCGGCCGAGAAGCTGGAGGCGAAGGACAACACTGTCCGCCTTGAGGTTCTTGCTGGCAGCGTGCGGCTCATCGAGTTGAGATGAAAGGAGCCTTTGCGCCCGCTCCGCCAAGGTGGCCACGGCGCCCGGCTCAAGCAGGCCGGTGGCCACCTTGACGGCACTGCCAATGGCGTGTGCCTGATTCCACATGTCTTTGGAACGTCGCTGTTTATGGCATGGCCTCCTATAGGGGGTGCCGCCGTTTTCAAGGTGGCCACCCCGTGTGTCGCGCGCTGGCCACCTTGGCCACCTTGGAGAGGAGACCGCTGATGAAGTGGGTATCGCTGCTCGTGTGTCTGGCAGGCTGGCTTGGGGCGGGGGAGGCGGAGCGGCCTGCGCCTCCTCCCGCGGCGCTGCTCGCGCAGTTGGGCGCTGCGAGCGAGGCGGTGCGCTGGAAGGAGGCCGTGGCCCTGGCAAGCGGCCCGGCCGAGTGGGCGCCCCCCATCGCCGGGAAGCTGAAGGATGACAGTGCACTCGTCCGCCGCTACGCGGCCTTCGCGCTCGGCAGGATGGGCAAGAAGGCGAAGGGTGCCGTCCCGGCGCTCGCCGAGGCGCTGAAGGACAGGGAGGCGGTCGTGCGGCGCAATGCCGCAGCCGCCCTGGGGCTCATCGGCCCGGAGGCCAGGGAGGCCGTGCCCGCGCTCGTCACGCTTCTGGGTGACAGCGACACAGGAGTCCCTTTCGCGGCCATGCGGGCCTTGGGCCAACTGGGCGCAGAAGCGAAGTCTGCCGCCGGGGAGATCGAGAAGGTGCTGCGCTCGGCGAAGGGCGAGGGCGTCCAATGGGCGGCGAGCTACGCGCTCGACTGCATCCAGGGGCCGAGGCCCGAGGAGCGGAAGCGGGAGAAGCTGGCCGTCGAGGGCCACGTGCTGAATAAGCTCGTGCGCATGCTCGACGGGCAGTGGCAGGGCCTGCGCGTGGCGGGGGACGGCAATTGCTACTTCGCCGCGGGCGGGCACTGGAAGGACCACGGCTCGGCCTTCTTCCGCTACGACCCGCGCACGCGGCAGGTCAAGATGATCGCGGAGGACATCAGCCCGGTGTGCGGCGAGGACATCACGAAGACCCCGCCGCAGGGGAAGATACACAGCGAGGTTGTGGAGAAGGACGGGTGGATATACTTCGGCACCCACCTGGCCAACTACACGCCCGAGGGCATCGCCGCCTACACGGGCTCCCACCTCCTCGGCCACCAGTTCGCCACGGGCAAGTGGCGCGACTTCGGAATCATCCACCCGAACTACACGAATTACTCGGGCGTGGGCCTCGACGCGGCCCGCGACCGCATCCTCTTCTACGTCACCCCCTTCGGCAAGGGCGACGGGCCGCGGCTCTACTGGGTGGACACCGCGTCGGGCAAGAAGCAGGACCTCGGGCTGCTTCTCACCAAGCCCATGAAGATTGACCACTTGCCCGCGTTCCACATCTTCGTGGACCGGCGCGGCGACTGCTGGTTCGAGATACGCGGGGACTCCGAGACCCTGCATGTCGCCCGCGGCGCCACGGGCAAGCTCGAGCGCTGGGAGCGCGCCCTGCCGCCCCATCGCGACGCCTGGGACTGGCACGGGGACCTGCCCGACGGCGACCGTTGCCTCGTGATGGCGGGCGAGGACCTCTGCATCTTCGACTCAACGAAGGAACGCGACGACCCTGCCGCCTTCTTCCCCATCAAGCGGACGGGGCGCTTCCATCTCGGCGCCGCCCGCCAGGGCAACCGAGTCTTCTACACCATCACCGCCTCAGGCCCCGACAAGCGGCGGGCGACGCGGCTCAAGAGCTTCGTCCTCGACCCCGCGGCGCGTCCCGCCATTGTGGACCACGGCGAGATCACGGACCAGGCCGGCCGCGCCTGCCACGGCATCTGGGGCATGGACGCCCGCGAGGGCCGCATCTTCATGATTGGCCGCTGGCTCGCCAACCCGGGCGAGGAGAAGGAGATCGGCGTGGACCGCCACGGCACCTTCTTCACCGTCATCTTCTCCGTCGCCGACGTGTCGGCTGATCTCAAGTAGCTGGCGAGGCGACATCTTCGTCGTGCAGTATACCGGTGTTCGTCGTGATTGCCTTGCAGTTTGTCAGTGGCGCCATCAGAATGCAAGGGAGTCCGCGGCCGGAGCCGCCGCTGACCGAGCAAGTACCGCCATCGCGGCCCCCTGGCCCCACCCGCGCGGCCATCGGAAGGGATCCACCTTGCATTTCCCCGCCCAAGCGCGTATCCTCTCATAGGAGAGAGGGAGCAGGACGTGGCGCATGCCTGAGTATGAAGTCGAGCAGCTTGGGCGTGATCACCAGGAACTCCTGACGTCGAGTCTCGGTGCCTCGCTGGTCGCGCGATGCCGCGAGGGCAGCGGTCCTCCCTGGCTGTTGAACCTGTCACTCCAACGCCTGCCCCGAGCGGGAACGGGTGGAGCGCGCGTCTCGCTGAGATGGGGCACGGAACTCGATGATGCGGCGCGCAAGGTTGAGAGAACGCATCCAGACACCGTGATCACCGAGTTGGGTGCGATCGGCGCGTGCGCGGCGTGCTTCGCCGCTCTCGACGAAGGCGAGGTCACGGAGGTCACGCAGTTCGGGACCCGCGTGGACTACTGGGTGGACGACCGCCGAGCCCTGCTGGAGGTCAGTGGGATCAGGCGCGGAGAGCCGAGCGATCTGGCGAACCGCCATCGCGAGAAAGCGGATCAGCTCCAGTCCAGTGACCTCTTCAAGAAGGGCAAACCGGGCTACGTTTTCGTCATCCTGTTCAGCGGCAAGTCCGCGCTGTTCACCTACTGGAGGCCAGCACTGTGATTGGCAAGAGCACTGACCAGAGAATGACCAGCCTCAAAGCCGTCAAGTCGGCCTTCATCCTGGAGGCCCAGTCGCTCACCGGCCGTGGCCTCGCGCTGTTCGCCCTGCCCTTCTATCAGGAGGCGGCTCAGGCTGAATTCGAACTCGCTGAGCTTCTCAGGTCGCAGGGCCGGCATCTGGATGCGAAGATCAGCCTGATGAGCGCCGCGTCCTGTCTCTTCCAGGCCGGGCAGTTCCAGCAGGCCACCCCCCTTCTTCAGGCACTGGCGGAGGACTTCCCAGAGGCCCGCCGCATGCTCGATCAGTGCCAAGGAAAGGCGGACGAGCCGCTCGTGGCGGATTCCCCGGAACTCAGGGCGTTGATCGCGTTGCTCATGAGAAAAGGGCTATTCACGGAAGACGAATGGGCACAAGCGCTTGATGCGGCATGGTCGCCAGTATGAGGAAGTAGTCCTGGCTAGTCCCCCGCGAGAATGCCCTGGGTTGCTGAGAGCGGTGTTGCTTGCGCTCTGCGCGCCCATCGCCCTCGGCGCGGAGCACCCCGAGATGTCGCGCGCCGTGTGGTGGGAGCCGCAGCGGCTCGAAGCCCACACCGTCGCGCTCTTCCACCTCGACGACGCGGTGCGCGAGGAGCGGATTGACGTCGAGGAGTTGCTGAAGGAGAAGGGCGGGGCCGAACTGCCCGCTCTGGAGCGGCCGAAGAACTCCGTGGCGAACGCCGTCCGAACGGGCGGCGTCGCCACGTACCGCGGGGCGTGCCAGTTCGTGGCCCGGGGGCGGTTCGGCGGCGGGCTGCGCTTTGCGGACCGCTTCACCACGCTCACCCTTCCGCCACTCGGCTCGCTGCCGAATCGCACCATCGAGTTCTGGCTGCGGCTCGACGCCATGCCGCCCGACGACGCGGTGCTGCTCCACTGCTCGGCCTCGCCGGGGGCCAAGGAGCCGCCGCTACCCGTGTCCCTGCGGATCAACCCGAACGGGGAACTCATCCTCAACTGGCGTGGCACCGACCTGGCGCCCACCAAGGCCCGCTGCCCGGCCGGCAAGTGGTTGCATCTGGCGCTCTCCTGGGGCGAGGCCGAGGCCCGCCTGTGCCTCAACGGCCGCGTGGAGGCGACCTACGCCGAACTCAAGGGCCTCGCCGAGGCCGCCGGCCTGGACCTGTGCACCATTGGCGATGGGAAATCGGGCTTCGTCGGGCTTGTTGACGAGGTGCTCGTCTCCCGCCGCGTCCAGGACTACTACGAGAACCAGCTCGATTGGCCGCAGCCGAACCGGGAGCGGGCGGCCACGCAGGGCCGCCCCTACTGGCGCGACCCCGCCGACCTGTTGTTTCATCTGACCTTCGACAAGGCCCTCAAGCCAGCCGTGGCCCCGGCAGGCACGAAGGCCCCCGACTACCGCCCGCCCGCGGAGGGCGACGCGACGCAGACGGCGGCGAAGCACTTCCTCCCCGGTGTCGTCGGCTCCGCCCTCATCCACGGCAACGGCGGCCTGGCGCCCGAGTACGCCGCGCCCGGCCTCCTCTCGCCCGAGTGCGGCACCATCGCCTTCTGGCTCCGCCCACTCGAATGGGATAACTACACGCGCGACACCCGCTTCGACCGCACGAACCCGCGCCACGTGCCCCTCTTCCGCGTCCTGGGCGAGCGGCAATCCCCATTGCTCACCTTCGTCCTCATCGAGAACCCCTCCGAGGAGGCATTCGAGCCCGTGCCCTTCGACCCCGGGCGCTGGACCCACATCGCCGTCACCTGGGACGGCACCCAGATAGCGACCCTCATCAACGGCGAGCCGCGCGCCAGCGGCGGCGCCTTCGACGTCCGCATCGAGAAGAAGGGCACGCCCCTTTCCCTCTCGTTCGGCCACGGCGAGGGGAACGCGCCGAGGAGCCTGGTGGACGACTTCCGCATCTACCGCCGAGCACTCGCTCGAGTGGAGATCGCCAACCTCATCGCCCTCCACGACCCCCGCCGGAAGCTCGAGCCGCTGCCGCCGGCAGAGCTGACGATTCGCCCCAACGGCCCGCTCGGCACCGTCGAGGTCAGCGCCGTGCCTCTCGTCCCAGGCTACGCCCAAGTGGAGGACGTGATGTTCAGGCTCATCGAACTGGACAGCGGCAGCATCTTCCCGGACCACCTCATGTGGAACACGGGCAAGGCCTCGCCGCTCGGCCCGGCCAGTTGCGTGCTGAAGACCGAGCCGCTGAGGTTCGGGGACTACCTGGTCAAAGCCAGGCTCTTTGCCGCCGGCAGCCGCGTCCTCGGCGATGCCGAGGCGAAGTTCACGTTCGCCAAGCCCCCCTGGTGGGGCAGCAAGGCGGGCCTCAGCGACAAGGTGATGCCGGGCTGGGACCCCATTGCGGTGAAGGGCAACGTCGTCTCGGTCTGCCTGCGGGACATCCACCTTGCGCCGTCGGGCCTCCCCGCGAAGATCGTCGCCGCCGGCGAGGACATCCTTGCGGGGCCAGTGCAGGTCCTTGCCGAAGGCATAGAGTACGGGACCAAAGGAGAGGGGCTCCGCTTCAAGAAGCAGACCGATGTGCGGGCCGATTGGGAGGGCGTCCTCGATGGACCGGGCTGGTCCCTGAAGGTCAACGCCTATGTCGAGTACGACGGCATGATGTGGTTCGACTTCGGCTTCTGGCCCGGCAGAGGCGTCTCGACCCCTGAGAAGCTGGCCGTCCGAATCCCCTACCGCGCCCAGGCCGCCGAGATGGTCCACTGGTGGAGCGGCGAGGCCGGCTTCCGCGACCCGCGCGTCATCCACATTGGGGCGCTGCCGACGAGCGAGGGCCTCGTCTTCGCCAGCACCGACCGCAAGGCCATCCGCCATCCCGAGGGCCTGCGCGGCAACTTCATCCCCTACCTCATGCTCGCGGGCGACGAGCGCGGCATGGCCTTCTTCGCCGAGAACGACAAGGGCTGGACGCAGTCCGACGGGGTGCCCGCCCTCGCCGTCGAGCGCAAGGGCGACGTTGTGACGCTGACCCTCAACGTTATCGCCACCAAGCCGGCGTATTACGGCGCAGGCTGGTTCTCTTTCGGCCTCCATCCCATCCCTACGAAGCGCCTGCCGGTCCAGTGGCGACGCCACGTGGGCTGGACCGTGTTCCCCGACACCTTCAGCGGCAACAACCTCAAGGGCGAGGCCGGCCCCACCGCCTTCAACATCGTGCCCGACAAGTGCGACTGGGAGATGGCCCGCCAGCGCCTCGGCGGCCTGGGCCGCGGCAAGGGCGCGGCGGGCATCCTCGCCCTCCACCGCGGCCACCTCGAGCAGTTCCGCAAGCGCCACGGCCGCGAGCCACGCCACCTCGAGGTCAGCGTCCCCGGCCTCTATTGGGACATGCAGTGGACGGGCCACTTCCCCGACCACACGCGCGACTTCGCGAGCACCTGGTGGCGGCCCGGCGACCTCGTCGGCGTGGCCTACAAGCTGCCCGACGGCGCGATGCAGCCGGGCTACCAGTTCCGCGCCTTCCGCGAGCGCTTCCGCCGCAGCCGCCAGGTCTTCTACGACCGCGGCGTCGAGCCCCAAATCTGCGCCCACACCACCCACACCTTCCTGCTCCCGTATCACAGCTTCTTCGACGTCATCCTCGATGGCGAGGACTTCTACTCCACACCCCCGCACCAGGGCGACTTCATTGACCACTGGCCGCCCGACCGCCTGCGGTTCATGAACAACCGCAAGTTCGGCCTCATCACCGAATGGCTCGGCTGGACCGGCGGCGGCACGCAGACCAAGCTCTACCCCGCCTGGACCTTTCGCCAGCAGCGCGCCTACGCCGCCGCACTCGGCCTCGTGGACATCCGCTGGGAGTTCTCCGACGGCGGCTTCGGCATCACCGAGGACGACGTGCAGTTCATCCCCTACTGGGCTGGAAAAGGGGACATTCTACTTTTCCGCGGCGGAAAAGTTGAATGTCCCCTTTTCCAGCACGGCCACGGCCCGGACCTCAAGGCCAGCGCCTGGCGGCGGCCCGGCAAGTGCCTCGTCCTTCTCGCCAACCTCGGCAAGGAACGCATCGAGGCCACCGTGGTGCTCAGCGCGGAAGCGATGGGCTTCGCACCAGGCCAGCAAGTGATCGCACGCGACGTGGATGACACGCTGCTCACCTACTTCGACTACGATGTGACCAAGGTCACCAAGCCCAAGGCCAAGAGCGACGTCGAGAGCACCGTCGGCCCCCGCCCCGACGACGGCCTCCACCTCGACGAGCGCGCCGAGGACCTCACCCCCGCCGAGCGCAGAGCGAAGGACCCCGACGGCAAGCTCACCTGGGAGGCGGGCACCCTCCGCTGCCCGGTCCGGCCCCACGACTACCGCATCCTGCTCTTCGCACCCAAGTGACCTCGCCGGCCGCGGAGTCCGAGAAACCAGACGCCCGGCCGCCCATTCTGTATCACCTCGGCCCCCGCTGCGACGTGATACACTATGGCGCTTTGGCGCCCCGGACGGCTCCACGGCCTTCCTCGCCTATCTGTATCACTTCCCTCCCCCAAGGAGGTGATACAGAATGGGCGCTTTGGCGATCCGGGGGCTTCCGTGGCCGTTCCTGCCTGTCTGTATCACTTTCTCCCTGCCTGGGGTGATACAGACAGGCAGCCCCGTATGGCGCGGCGGAACCGCCACGCCAGGGCACCGGCCAGGAGACCGCGTGGGAGTTCGTAGTGCGGGCTTTAGCCCGTATCTGGAGCCCAGGATTTTCCTGACAACGCTTGGCGACTTGGGTATAATGCCAAGTGGTGCGTAAGGAGCAACGGCATGGATGGTCAGACCCAAGCGCGGATGCAAGCCAGGTCGCGGATCATCAAGGCCATGGCCCATCCGACACGGCTGTTCATCGTGGACGCCCTGTCGCGCGGCGAGAGGTGCGTGTGCGAGTTGACCGAGATGGTCGGCGCCGACATGTCCACCGTGTCGAAGCACCTGGCCGTGCTGCGAGGCGCGGGAATCGTGGCCGACGACAAGCGCGGCTCGCAGGTCTACTACACGCTCCGCTGCCCCTGCATCCTCCAGTTCTTCGCCTGCGTGGAATCGGTCATCACCTCGACGGCGCGCGAGCAGTTGGCCCTGGCCGGGCAGAGCCGGGAGTGACCGCCGATGTCGAGCGCTTTGGCGACACTTCAGCCGAACGACGTGCGAGTTCGTAATGCGGCCTCCAGGCCGTATCTTGCTGGCTGGATACGGACTGAAGCCCGCACTACGAGCCCCTCGCGCTGTCTGAGGCGGACGCTCGGCTCTCCCCTTCAGCCGGCCGAAGCGTCCCGCACTTTTTTCCTGGGCTGCATCTTGGCGAGTTGGCCAATCCGCCATTGGCCCGCGGCACGCAGCAACCCCGCCAGCCCATCACTCTGTGCCATCGCCGCGGCGCTGCCACGTTCCAACATTCTTGAGAATGTGAGAACGTCGAGCGGTCCGGCGCGGGCCGACGGGCATGAGGGCGGCTTTGGCTCGCCTGTTCGGCCGCCGATGGCCACCGCGCTGTGGGCCACCGGCGCTCCGCAGGCGAGGGCCAGCGCCGCGACGTTCCAACATTCTGTAGAATGTGAGAACGTCGCAGCGGTCCGGCGCGGGCCGAGGGGTCAGGGCGAGGAGGGCCGCGGGCTGGTCCTTGATCTGCCCCCAATTGTCGGCGCCGCGTCCGCCCGCGCCGTGGAGGAAGAGGACGAGGGGGTAGACCTTGTTTGTGTCGTAGCCCTTCGGGCGCAGCAGGCGGAAGAGCAGCTTCCCGCCGTCGGAGCCTGCGAACTCGCGCGCTTCGAACGCCGCCTTCAGGTCGTCCACGCCGCCCGCCGCGGCGGCCATCGCCGCCGACGCCGCCACGCCCGCCAGCCAGTGCAACGCTCTCACCTGTTCGCTCCTGTCCGAAAGGCACCCACGATCCGCCACGGAGACCACGCCATTGAACACGGACCGGGCGCGTTCTGCAAGCCCAGCAGCATGGGCCGCACTCCCCCAGCACCCGACGCTCCTTCGCCGAATGCTCCAGGGCCGCGTGAGAAGCCTCGCGGCCCGCGGACCCGTCCTGGCCGCCAGCCTGGTGCGTATCGCCAAGCACTGCGGCCGCAAGGGCTGCCGCTGCCAGAAGGGCCAGAGGCACGTGGGCAACCTCCGCACCGACCCCCTGCCGCCCGCCGACGAACTCGACGCCTTCCTCGCCGCCGCCACAGTCCGTCCTGCGCTTCCCAGCCATCGCCCCGCTCCACCCGCGCGCCGGCCAGCCTGCCCCCCGGCTTCTGGACTCTTCACGCCTGCCCGCCCGCTTGCAAAAGGGCGCGGGTTCCGTATAATAGTGTCTTCGCTGCCCGGGCGATGTGGGCGCTGGCACATGGTTCGGCGTGGGCCGCGACGCAGGGTCTCATAAAAGACATCAAGAGGTCCTCCTACTACGAGAAGCCGAGCGAGCGAAAGCGCCGCAAGGAACGCAAGATGATCAAGCGGGCGCAGAAGGCGGAAGCCGCCGTGCCCTATGGCAGGTAGCTCTCTCCTGCGCGGCGACGGAGAGCGCCCCGTTGCCTCGCATCGCGGCACCAGGCCGGCTGTGTTCCACGACGCTCGGCGCTGCACCGGGGCTGAGAGCGATGCGGCGGCGACGCAGAGCACGCGCAAAGGCTGACCAGGGCCCAATGGCAGACGTGTGTCCTCCAGAGGCGCGCAGGCACCTGCGGCGGAGTGCTTCCGGGCTGGCCGGGCAGCGCTGCGTGTCCCTCCCAAGTGGTCCCTCATCCCTCTTTCTGCGGTAAGGAGGTCAATGTGTTCAGGCGTTTGTGGGCCGGGGCGTTGGCGCTGTCCCCAGTGATGGCGTTAGGGGCGGCAGGAGAGAGCGCGGAGGGCGCCGGGGCGTTGTGGGGCTGGTGGGCGCTCGCCGCGGCAGGGTCCGCCGTCGCGCTCCTCTTCGCCCTGCTGTTCTTCAAGCGGATGATGCGCGAGCCCGAGGGCACGGACCGGATGAAGGAGATCGCCAGCTACGTCCGCGAGGGCGCCATGGCCTACCTCCGCCGCCAGTACCGCGTCGTCGGCATCATCTTCATCGTCATCTGCCTCATCTTCTCCTTCCTCGCCTTCGGCCTCAAGGTCCAGAGCGTCTGGGTCCCGTTCGCCTTCCTCACGGGCGGCTTCTTCTCGGGCCTGTGCGGCTACCTGGGCATGAAGAGCGCCACCTACGCCAGCGCCCGCACGGCCAACGCCGCCCAGGGCAGCCTCAACGCCGGCCTCCAGATCGCCTTCCGCTCAGGCGCCGTCATGGGCCTCATCGTCGTCGGCTTCGGCCTCCTCGACATCTGCCTCTGGTTCCTCATCCTCTACCAGCTCGTCCCCTGGCTCCACGGCCTCACTGGCTGGGCCTTCTTCCAGCCCATGAGCCTGGTTGAGATCACCGTCACCATGCTCTGCTTCGGCGTCGGCGCCTCCACCCAGGCCCTCTTCGCACGCGTCGGCGGCGGCATCTTCACCAAGGCCGCCGACGTCGGGGCCGACCTCGTCGGCAAGGTCGAGGCCGGCATCCCCGAGGATGACCCCCGCAACCCCGCCGTCATCGCCGACAACGTGGGCGACAACGTCGGCGACGTCGCCGGCATGGGCGCCGACCTCTACGAGTCCTACTGCGGCTCCATCCTCTCCACCGCCGCCCTCGGCGTCGCCGCCGCTGCGACCATCCCGGGCGCGTCCAAGAACGACATGCTCCGCTTCATCCTGTGCCCCATGGCCATCGCGGGCGTCGGCAACCTCCTCTCCGTCCTCGGATGCTTCTTCGTCCGCTCCGGCGAGCAGGCCACCCAGAAACAGCTCCTCAAGGCCCTCGCCCGCGGCGTCAACCTCTCCGCCTGGGGCATCGCCCTCCTCTCGGGCCTCGTCGTCTGGCTCATCCTCCCCCACGAGCACTTCGGCATCTGGGGCTCCATCCTCGTCGGCCTCGCCGCAGGCTGGGTCATCGGCAAGTGGACCGAATACTCCACCTCCGCCGAGTTCAGGCCCACCCAGGAAATCGCCCAGCAATCCTCCACAGGCCCCGCCACCGTCATCATCGCAGGCATCGCCCAGGGCATGCTCTCCACCTGGCTCCCCGTCGTCGTCGTTGCCCTCGGCATCGTCGCCAGCTTCGGCCTCGCCGGCGGCTTCGGCTCAGGCGCAAGCGCTATCCCGCTCGGCCTCTACGGCATCGGCATCGCCGCCGTCGGCATGCTCTCCACCCTCGGCATCACCCTGGCCACCGACGCCTACGGCCCCATCGCCGACAACGCCGGCGGCAACGCCGAGATGAGCCACCTCGACCCCAAGGTCCGCCAGCGCACCGACGCCCTCGACGCCCTCGGCAACACTACCGCCGCCACGGGAAAAGGCTTCGCCATCGCCTCCGCCGCCCTCACCGCCCTCGCCCTCATCGCCGCCTACATGGAAGAAATCCGCGCCGGCATGCGCTTCATGGCGCGCGACGCCGCCGCCGCAGTCGCCACCGAGAAGGCCGGCGCAGGCTACGCCGGCGACCACGTCTACTTCGTCTACGCCAGCAAGGCCGCTATCGGTGAGGCCGCCAGGCCCGACGCTGTCCCACCGACCAACCCCACCCTGGAAGACCACATCGTGGCGGCCTTCATGCCAGAGGGGCCTTTCTCGAAGAACGCGGACAGCTTTGGCGGCCACGAGTTCTGCACCTTTGTGGACATCCAGCGCGATAAGGCGCTGGCCAAGGCGCCCACCGCCGCCGACATCAAGGCTGCGGTAGACTCCAAGAAGCTCACCGCCATCAGCGACGTCACCCTGGGCAACTTCATGGCCTTCTACGACGGCACCCTCCTCAACCCCAAAGTCGTCGCCGGCATGGTCATCGGCGCCATGCTCGCCTTCGTCTTCTGCGCCCTGGCCATGAAAGCCGTCGGCCGCGCCGCCTCCCGCATGGTCGAGGAGGTCCGCCGCCAGTTCCGCGAAATCGTCGGCCTCCGCGAGGGCAAGCCCGAGGCCAAGGCCGACTACGCGGCCTGCGTCGAAATCTCCACCCGCGGCGCCCAGCGCGCCATGGTCCTCCCCAGCCTCCTCGCCCTCATCATCCCCGTCGCCGTCGGACTCGTCCTCGGCGTCTCCGGCGTCGTCGGCCTCCTCGCCGCCGCCCTCGCCACGGGCTTCACCCTGGCCGTCATGATGGCCAACGCCGGCGGCGCCTGGGACAACGCGAAAAAGTACATCGAAGCCGGCCACCTTGGCGGCAAAGGCTCGTCCAACCACAAAGCCGCCGTCGTCGGCGACACCGTTGGCGACCCCTTCAAGGACACCAGCGGCCCCTCCCTCAACATCCTCATCAAGCTCATGAGCATGGTCGCCGTCGTCTTCGCCGGCGTCACCGTCAAGTACGCCCCCGTCATCGCCAAGTGGTTGGGGATGTGAGCCGGCCCAATCGTCCTCGTCGTCGAACCCCGCAGGCACCCGCGACCCGTCGCGGGTGCCTGCTTGCTCTTGCGCCGTAGCCACACATGTCTCGTGTGCGCTGCTCTTCGCCGCCGAGGGCGCATTCCCTGTGCCAGGGCACAGCCACGGGCGGCTTGCCTGTGGGGCGCGCGCACCGACTGGGGTCGGGAATCGCTTGACATACCGAGACAGAACCCCTATCATCTCTTCCACCGGCGCCGCCCAAGGGCGACCCGACACGGATGGCGGGCACCCGGTGGCGGGCATGCGCAGGAGGGGGCGAGCGCGGTCTCCCAACGGCCTGACCCCGCCCGCGTGCTGGCGAACAGGGCGACGAGGACGAACACGATGAATAGCGCAGCCAACACGATGGGGCCGTGCGCAGCCCAACGCTCCATGGCGGGAAGACTCGGCCGCGGGGCCGCGGCCTGGCTCGTCCTGGCCGCGCTCCTTGCGGGCGAGGAGGCGGCCGGCTTCCTCTATACTTTGGACGCACCCACCGGCAACAACGGTCCCGGCGGCTTCGAAAGCCTGGGCACCACGTCCAGCCTCAAGCTCTGGTTGAACGCCGGCGCGGGCGTGGAGAGCGCGTTGGGCGTCCCCGCCGCCGACGGCGCGAACGTGCAGTTCTGGCGCGACCAGTCGGGCAACGCCAACGACGCCTCCCAGGGCACCTCCAGCGCTCGGCCCTACTACCGCAGCTCCGGCACCCACACGATCAACGGGAACCCCAGCCTCGATTTCGACGCCGGCGACTACATGGTCGGCACCAGCGGCTTCGGCGCCGGGATCACGGGCACGTTCTTCGTCGTCGGCATGCTCGCGGCCCCAGCCGCTTCGGGCCAGTGGGACAGAATCTTCACAACGCACCAGGGCGCCTCTGGGAACAGCGGGAGGGGGCTGGGGCTCTGCCTGTCCCAGAATTCGACGACACTCAACCCCATCGCCGGCACGCAGTACCCCTACCCAGGCGCCGACCCTGGGACATCGAACCCTTATCTGAGCGCGATCGTTGACACGACGAACAGCGACAATATCGTCTACAATGTCGCGCGGAGCACCGACGGCCAGTGGAACAACCTCAACGGGGACATCGCTGAGATCGTGGTGTTCATCCGCGGCCTGAACGCCGCGGAGCGTCTGGTGGTCTCAAACGCCCTGGGCGCCAAGTACGGCATCGGGCTGGGCGCCGACGACCACTATGCCGGCGACGACCCTGCCCAGGGGGACTACGATCTGGAGGTCTTCGGCATTGGCCGCGTGAATGCGGCCAGCCAGCTCCTCATCGCCGGCGCGGCCGGCATGGCCATCGAGGCATCCGCCGGCACCCTCGGCGACGGCGAGTGGCTGCTGGCCGGCCACAGGCTCCCCGCCAACTCCCTCGTGGACACGCCTTTCGGGTCGCGCTGGGCGCGCACCTGGTACCTCGACAAGCTGGGCAATCTCGACGCGGCAGTGACCTTCGACTACAGCGACGCCGGCCTCTCGGCGCCTGCCACCACCAATGACCTGATGCTCTACAGCGCCGACGGCGTGTCATTCGCGCCGCTGTCGCTCGTCGGCGTCGTCAGCGGCGACCAGATTGCGTTCCTCGTCCCTGACTCCCTCCTCGCGAGCGGCTACTACACCTTGGGGACCATCGAGAACTCCGCGGTCCCCGAGCCGACGACCCTGGCCATCCTGGGCCTGGCCCTTCTCATCCGCCGCAGGCGGCAGGCCTGCAACTAGGCTCACTGCGCCGTCCTCGCCAGCGTGATGGCCACCATCGGCGACCGGACACCAGCGGCCCCTCCCTCAGCATCCTCATCAAGCTCATGAGCATGGTCGCCGTCGTCTTCGCCGGCGTCACCGTCAAGTATGCCCCCGCCATCGCCAAGTGGCTGGGGATGTGAGCCAAAAGGGGCCGACGGCCGAATACTCAATACTCAACGCCCAATGCTCAATGTCCAAGTGAGACCGCCCATGCCCGCCCGGCCTTTCACTTGGTCATTGAGGATTGAACATTGAGTATTGGGTACTGGACTGCTCCTTCTCGATCCTGTTCCTGTCGCCTGTCACTTCCGCCCAGGGAGATTGAAGCTCATTTCGCTGAAGTCCAGCGAACAGGTGAAGGCGGGCGTCCGCTGCGGCGAGTCGAACTGGTAGCTGCTGACAATCACGTCGGCAAACGTCAGCCCAGTTGCCCTGCGGCCGCCCGGCTTCGGGCTCGAGGACGTCTCGATCGTCACCTTGTCGAAGTGAATCCCGTCCCCTGCGGCACCCATGAGGTCCACGGCCCACGGCCCCATGGGCATCGTGAGATTGACCTCCTTCGGTGCCCTCCCGGCCCCCGAGTGGACGCCCAGGGGGATGCGCCCCCCGGCCACGCTGTAGCCCAGGACATCCATCCAGCCGCTGTGAGCGGGGTCATGGCTTCCCCCCCGAATCTCGCGGCGACCCCCGAAGAAACGCACGAATGACTTCGTCTCCATCGGCCACCTCCTGGCTTGCTTCACGGGTTCAGCCTCCCCTCTATACCCATCCTAACCCTGCCGGCGCACAGAGTCAATGCCTTTCACTCCTCACTTGCCACTTGCCACTCGACCCTCTCGCCACTGAACGTCAGGTGTCGCGTGTGGACCGCGAGGCGTCGCACCCCACGCATTTCACGATTTCGCCCTTGACAAATCGAGCGACTTCCCCACAATCATATAAGGGATGCGGCGGGAGGGGGCGCATCCGGCGACCCACGGTCCTCAGAACCTAGGAGACCACGCCTGACCCCCGAATCCCTCGCCATCGCCTGTGCCCGCCTGGCCGATGAGATGAAGGCGGAGGACATCCTCATTCTGGATGTCCGGACCCTCACGCAGATCACCGACTTCTTCGTCCTGGCCACCACCGCGAGCGAACGGCAGCTCAAGGCCGTCGCCGACCGGATGCACCGCGATCTGAAGGCGGCGGGCACGCACTGCCTGGGGGTCGAGGGCGACGCCGCGGGCGGTTGGGTGCTGCTCGACTACGTGGACGTGGTGGTGCACGCCTTCAGCCGCGAGGCCCGCGAGTTCTACGCCCTCGAGATGCTCTGGGGCGATGCGCCGCGCCTGGCGTGGGAGGCATAGTCCCCCGACCACATTGGGACCCGTGGGACCTGTGGGACAGGTGGGACCTGCACCATGCGCCGGCCCCACCAGTCCCACGCGTCCCACAGGTCCCACGCTTGCATGCAATCGCCCTCTGGCGATAATAGAAGGGATGCCATCGGAGTGGCCTGGATGCTCGATGAACAGCTTGCGAACGGTTTCGCCGCTGCCCTGGCCGCAGCCGCGCGCGCGGCGTTCGGCGAGGCCGACCTGAGCGGGGTCGCCGTCCAGTTCGCGCCGACGCCGGGCTTCGAGGTGGGCGACCTGGGCTTCGGCTGCTTCCCGCTGGCCAAGGTGCTGCGGCGCAAGCCGCACGACATCGCGGCGAAGCTGGCCGAGGCCATCCAGCTCCCCGCCCCCTTCCGCAAGGCGCAAGCGGCCGGCCCCTACCTCAACCTCTTCCTCGACCGCGGACCGTTCCTGGCCATGCTGTGCGGCGAGATTGAGGCGGCTGGCCAAGCCTATGGCAACGCCGCCGCGACCGGCCAGACGGTCGCCCTCGAATTCTCGTCGCCCAACACCAACAAGCCGCAGCACCTGGGGCACGTGCGCAACAACGTGCTCGGCATGGCCCTCGCCCGCATCCTCGAGGCCGCCGGCCACCGCGTGCTCAGGCTCAACCTCATCAACGACCGCGGCGTCCACATCTGCCAGTCCATGCTCGCCTACCAGCGCTGGGGCGGCGGCGCGACCCCGCAGTCCACGGGCCGCAAGGGCGACCACTTCGTCGGCGACTACTACGTCCGCTTCGCCCAGGAGGCCGAGAGGGACCCGTCCCTCAGGGACCAGGCCCAGGAGATGCTCCTCCGCTGGGAGCAGGGCGACCCCGAGGTGGTCGGCCTCTGGAAGACGATGAACGGCTGGGTCTACGACGGCTTCGCCGCCACCTACCGCCGCCTGGGCGTCGAGTTCGACCGCGTCTACCACGAGAGCGAGACCTACGAGCACGGCCGCGAGATCGTCCTCACGGCGCTTGCGGAAGGCAACTGCTATCGCCTGCCCGACGGCGCGGTGGAGGCCGACCTGGAGGCCGACGGGTTGGGCAAGAAGATTCTGCTCAAGCGCGACGGCACGACGATCTACATCACGCAGGACCTCGGCACCGCCGTCGCCCGGCACGCGGCGCTCGGCTTTGACCGCATGTACTATGTCGTCGCGTCCGAGCAGCTCCATCACTTCCGCCTGCTCTTCGCCCTGCTGCGGCGCTTCGGCTACGCCTGGGCCGGCCAGTGCCGCCACGTGAGCTACGGCATGGTCTACCTGCCCGAGGGCAAGATGAAGAGCCGCGAAGGCAAGGTGGTGGACGCCGATGACCTGATGGACGAGGTGGAGGCCCTCGCCGCCGACGCCGTCCGCCAGAAGCACCCCGACATCACGGGCGACGAGCTGGCCCGCCGCTGCGCCCAGATCGCCCTCGGCGCCATCAAGTTCTACCTCCTCAACGTCAACCTCGAGAAGGACATCACGTTCGACCCCGCGGCGAGCGTGAGCTTCGAGGGCGACACCGGCCCCTACGTCCAATACTCCCACACCCGCATCTGCGGCATCCTCCGCAAGTCTTCTTCTCCTCAATCGTCCTCGTCCTCGATTGCTCCTGATTTCTCCCTTCTCGGCAACGACGACGAGCTTCGCCTCGGCCTCCTCCTGGTGCAATTCCCCGCCGCTGTCCGTGCCGCGGCGGACTCCTGTAACCCCCAGCGGGTGGCGAGCCACCTGCTCGAGGTTGCCCGCTCGTTCGCCCAGTTCTACCACGACAACCCCGTGCTCCAGGCCGAGGCCGGAGCAGATGTGAAGCCAATGATGCGTGATACGTGATGCGTGATGTAGGGGCAGCCCTATGTGGCTGCCCTCCTTGCCCCGGGCGGCCACGCAGGGCCGCCCCTACGGGGTCACGCATCACGTTTCACGAGCCCTGAGCAAGGAAGCCACCCACTGTGACGCCAGCAGCCCTTGATCCTCCCAACGGCCCTTCGCCGAAGCCCGTCCCCTGGTGGCACTTCCACCGGCGGCTCTACGACTGGGTGCTGCACTGGGCGCACACGCGCTACGGCACGCCCGCGCTGGTGGTGCTGGCGTTCGCCGAATCGTCGTTCTTCCCGATTCCGCCCGACGTGTTGCTGATGGCGCTGGGCATTGCGAGGCCGAAGCGGGCGTTCTACTACGCCACGGTCTGCTCCATAGCCTCGATTCTCGGCGGCCTGTTCGGCTACCTCATCGGCTTCGCCCTCTGGAACCCCGTGGGCGCGCCCATCCTGCGCTCCCTCCGCATCCTCACGCCGGCGCACCAGCAGGTCAAGGTGCTCGGCATCAAGGGCAACATGGCGGATGTCCGCGCGAGCGGAGAGGGCGCCGCCCTCCACGCGAGCAAGTGGTCCCAGTGGCTCGGCCTGGCCAAGCCCACGGCGGCCGACGGTGGGGCGACGGCGCACGTCCACCGCACCCTCCTCCACCTCAACGAGCCAGCCTCCACCCCCCCCGTGGGCGACTGGCAGTACGAGGTGCAACAGACCACCGCCCCTCTGCCCGAGGGCGGGACGGCCTACCTGATGACCGACACGTATCACCAGGCCCGCGCGCTCTACGAGAAATACGACTTCTGGATCGTCTTCGCCGCCGCCTTCACCCCCATTCCCTACAAGGTCTTCACCATCCTCAGCGGCCTCATGCAAATGTCGCTCCTCCCCTTCCTCCTCGCCTCGGCCATTGGGCGCTCGATGCGCTTCTTCCTCGTCGCCGGCCTCATCTTCTTCTTCGGCGAGCCGGTCAAGCGCTTCATTGACCGCTACTTCAACCTCATCGCACTCCTGTTCTTCGTCCTCCTCATCGGCTTTTTTGCTATACTGGGGCTATAGGATTCGCGCCGGCAGAGGGGACTCGTCGCCGGCGCGCAACTCAACATGATTGGAGACGGCCAATGCGAAGCGTCGTGGTGGCGATTGTGGCGGCCGCAAGCGCGCTCCTCCTGGGCGCCTGCGGCGAGAAGAAGGATGCCCAGACCGCCAAAGAGCGCGCCATCGAGCAGGCGGCCAACGAGGCCCTGCGCGAGGCCGGCGGCAAGGGCAAAGTCACCATGTCGGGTGGCAAGGTGCGCTTCACGAACCCTGAGACCGGCGAAGAGGTGGAGATGACCGTGCCCAAGGGCAAGCCGGCCGGCGGGGGCGAGACGGTGCCCGAGGCCACCTGGCACGTGAAGAGCAAGGAGGGCGACGCCACGGTCACGATGGGCGCCGGCGCGAAAATCCCCGCCACGTTCCCCAAGGACGTGCCGCTCTACCCGGGCGCCCAGGTCTTCATGGTCACCGACCAGCCGCAGGGCGTCCTGGTCCACCTGCGGACCAAGGACGACGCAAAGAAGGTCAGCGACGCCTACGCCGCTGCCCTGAAGGCCCAGGGCTGGGAGGAGGAGACCGCGATGACAATGGCCACGGGCATCATGCGTTCGCTCAAGAAGGGCGGCCGCACCCTCTCGGTCCTGGTCATGGGCGCCGAGGGCGTCACCACCATCCAGCTTGTGGTCCCTAAGGAGGAGCCGAAGGCGAGGGAGGAATAGGGGCGGGACGTTTCTGCCCCCGCGCCGGGCCTGGCGCCGTGGGTTCCCCATTCCGCCGGCTCATGCCCTGCGGCGCCTGTCACACACGCTACATGCCCTGAGCCACAGTTGCCGTGCGCCCCGAACCACGCGGACACAGGCGTGAAGAGTGCGGATTCTTCGGGCGGCCGGGGATGGCCGTAGGGCGTCTGGGATAGGCTGGCAGGGCGGTATTCCTCCTCCAACGCGAAAAACACCCCGTCTCCTCCACCAAGGCCGCCGAGATGGTCAAGCTGCTCGAGAACACCTTCCGCAGCGTGAACATCGGCCTCATCAACGAACTGGCCCTCATCTGCGACCGCATGGGCCTCGACGTGTGGGAAGTGATCGAAGCGGCCGCGACCAAGCCCTTCGGCTTCATGCCCTTCTACCCCGGCCCCGGCCTGGGCGGCCACTGCCTGCCCATTGACCCCATCTACCTCTCGTGGAAGGCCAAGATGCTCGACGTGGAGGCCAGCTTCATAGACCTGGCGGCGAAGGTCAACGCGGCCATGCCGCGCCACGTGGTCGAGAAGGTGGCCGCGGCGCTCAACGACGAGGCGAAGCCGGTCCGCGGCTCGGCCATCCTCGTCCTCGGCGTGGCCTACAAACGCGACGTGGCCGACGTCCGCGAATCCCCCGCCCTCGACATCCTGAAGCACTTGGCCGCCCTGGGCGCCCACGTGTCCTACAGCGACCCCCACGTCCCCCGGCTCAGTGGCATAGGCTTCGGTGGCACAGGCGTCCCGCCTGTGGCGCGCACAGGCAAGCCTGCCCTGAGCGAAGCCGAAGGGATGCCTGTGCCACCACAGGATGCCCGCGCCGCCCGGCCCGACCTGGCCTCGGTGGAGCTGACGCCCGAGCGTCTGGCGGCGGCCGACTGCGTGGTGATCGTGGCCAACCACGCCGCCTTCGACTACGCGGCCATCGTCCGCCACGCCCGCCTGGTGGTGGACACCCGCAACGCCACCAAGGGCCTCTCCGGCGGCGCCCGCGTGGTCACGCTCTGAGGCGTCCCGATGCGCGCCCACACACTTAGGTTTGCGAAGGCACGCGCGCCACTCGCGCTCGGGGTGGGCCTTTCCACCGCGTTGTTCATCCGCCGTGTAGCCACTGGCGACTGCGAGGTGGTGGTGACGCCTGACGCCCATCCAGAAGGCGGGGAGCCATGACGGCCAACGCTCAGCGCAATGGCCCGTGCACTGCGGCGGGGGACGCCTCGTCGCGCCCCCCTGCCTCCAGGCTTCGGGTAGCCGTGATCGCGCCTGCGTACAACGAGCAGGGGAAGATCGGCCGGGTCGTGGAAAAGGTCCGGGCCGCGGCGCCTGCGCTGCCCTGCGAGCTGGCGATGGTGGTGGTGGACGATGCGTCCACGGACGGCACGTCAGCCGAAGCCGAGGCGGCAGGGGCCATCGTGCTGCGCCACGAGCGCAACCGCGGGGTCGGCGCCGGCATCCGCACGGGCATTGACTGGGCGCGCGAGCACGGCTGCCACGCCGCGGCGTGCATCGCCGGCGACGACCAGCACGCGCCCGAGGAACTCGGCCGCCTCCTCGCCCCGCTCGTCGCCGGCGAGGCCGACTTCGTCCAGGGTTCCCGCTGGATGCCCGGCGGACGCGTCGAGAACATCCCAGCCGGCCGCGCCTTCCTCACCCGGCTCTACTCCCGGCTCGTGCGGCTCCTGGTCGGCTCCCGCTGCACGGACGGCACGAACGGCTTCCGCGCCGTCCGCCTCTCGATCTTCGACGACCCGCGGATCAACCTCTGGCAGCCGTGGCTTGACACCTACGAACTCGAGCCTTATCTCCTCTACCAGGCGATCCGCACGGGGGTGCGCCTCGTTGAGATTCCGTGCACGGTCCGGTATCATGCTCGGGGGGTCGGATTCACGAAGATGCGCCCCTGGCGCGATTGGTGGCGGATTCTCCGGCCCCTGTTCCTGCTGAAGCTGGGCCTGCGCCGCTGAGGCCCCGCCTCGCGGGTAGGAGAAGACGTGGCATGGATTTCCGCGGCAAACGGGTCCTGGTGACGGGCGGCGCGGGGTTCGTGGGCTCGAGGATCGTCGAGCGGCTCCTGGCCGAAGGGGCCGCGGTGACGGTTCTCGACGACTTCTTCACGGGCCATGCGCACCGCCTGCCGGCCGCCGGCGCGAGCTGCCGGGTCGTGAAGGGCACGGTGTGCGACGCGGACCTGGTGGAGCAGTGCGTGAAGGACGCCGACCTCGTGGTCCACGCCGCGGCCCGCAACATCATCATCTCGACGAAGAACCCGCGCGAGGACTTCGAGACGAACATCGGCGGCACCCTCAACGTGCTCATGGCCATCCGCAAGTTCCCCGTCCAGCGCATGGTCTACACCTCCTCGGCCTCGGTCTACGGGAACCCGATGCACCTGCCGATCAACGAGGGCGAGGGCGTAAGCCCTCTCACCCCCTATGCCGTGAGCAAGCTCTCGGGCGAGCACTACTGCACCGCCTTCTACGAATCCTACGGCGTGCCGGCCGGCGTGGTGCGCTACTCGAACGTCTACGGCCCCCACCAGGACCCTGCGAACCCCTACTGCGGCGTCGTCGCCAAGTTCCTCGAGGCCATCCTGGCGGACAAGCCGCCCCAGGTCCACGGCGACGGCGAGCAGACCCGCGACTTCACCTACATTGACGACGCGGTCGAGGGCACCCTCATGGCCCTCGCCACCCCCCGGTCCGAGGGCCAGGTCTTCAACCTGGGCACGGGCACGGAGACGACGGTGAGCCAACTCGTCCGGCTCCTCGCGGAACTCTGCGCCAAGGAAGTCGAGCCGGTGCACATAGACCGGCGCGACATTGACAACATCCGTCGCCGCGTCCTGAACATCGAGCGGGCGCGCAAGATCCTGCGTTGGGCCCCCGCCGTCACCCTTCGCGAGGGACTTCGCCGCACGATCGCCTGGCACAGGAGCCGAACGGCTCTCACGTGATCTGTGGCGGGACAGCCGGGACGCGACGAAGGGCATCTCGGGCGGCGCCCGCATCGTGAAGCTCTGAGCCAGCCGCGAGCCGCCGAAGGGGCTTGGTGGCACAGGCTTCCAGCCTGTGGCCACAGGCAAGATGCCTGTGCCACCAGGCGAAGACTGCCTTCAGGCAGTCCTGCCCGGGGTCAGGAGGTCCATGCGTGTCACCCCAAGCGCTCTTCATCATCGGCACGGGCTCCGCCTGCGCGGCCTCGGTCTGGGCCTCTGCCGCTCTGCTGGGGACACATTCACAACGGAATGTGTCCCCCGGCGGGCGGACGCGGCAGGTGCTGGGGGCCGTGGCGGGATTCCCCATAGTCGTCATCCTGATCGAGTTCCTCCTCGGCGCGACAGGGCGCCTGACGGCGCCCGGGGCCGTGGGACTTGCCGTGCTCGCGGCCATCGCCGCAGCCACGCTCGCGTGGCGCAGCCGCTCTGGTGGCACAGGCATCTTGCCTGTGACGCACAGGCGGGACGCCTGTGCCACCGGGACCGCCGTGCCGCACGCCATTGAGGCGCCCGAGCCTGACCAGGCCGAGTTCCTCATGCGCTTCCTCGCCATCGTGCTGCTCGCGGCCATCGGCTGGGGCGTGGTGTGGAACGCCTGCCTGGGCGGGCGGTTCTACGGCGACGACCTGTCGTACCACGGGCCGGCCGCGGCGCACTGGGTGGTGGGGGGCAGGCTGTCGCTCTCGCCCTTCTCCTACCACGCCTACTTCCCGCTCGGGGCCGAGCTGTTCTCGGCCTGGTTCATGCTGCCGTTCCACAGCGACGCGGTGGTGCGGCTGAGCGGGGCCTATTGGGCCGGGCTGGCCGTGGTGGCGGCGGTGTGCCTGTGCCTCGAACTGGGCGCGAAGCGGTCGGCGGCGCTCCTCGTTGGCGTGGCGCTGCTAGCGACGCCGGACGTCCGCCGCCAGGCCGAAATGTTCGCCGCCGTTGACCTCGCGGGCGCGGCGCTCCTCCTCGCGGCCCTCGTTTTCGCTGTGCCGCGCGCGGGTGTGCCACAGAGGACCCGGCTCGTCGAGGCGGCGTATTGCGGCCTGCTCGCGGGCCTTGCCGCGGGCTGCAAAGTCACCTTTGTGCCCATCGCCGTTCTCTTGTGTTTGTGGCTGGCGTTTGCCTCGCGAGCCGCGGTCGCGCGACGAACGCGCCTGGCCAGTGCGGGGGTCTTCGCCCTGGCCGCGCTGGCCGCGGGCGGCTACTGGTACATCCGCAACGTGGCGCTGACGGGGAACCCGCTGTTCCCCGCGGCCGTCGGGCCACTCGGCGGGCCGTTTGGGGCGGACGAGCAGTGGCGCACGCGGCTCGTCTCCTGGATTCTCAAGGCGCCCAAGGATGTGAAGCAGTGGCTCTTCCTGGCCAAGGCGCACATCGAATGGCCGACGGGGCTCTTCGTGCTGGCCGCCGCGGGCTACGCGGGAGCGCTCTGGCGCATGCTCCGGCGTGGGGCATCCGCCGATTCGCCGGCGGCGGGGCTGCGCCGCCTCCTGCTCGCCGTGGGGCTGCTGCTGCTCCTGATTTACCCTCTGACGCCATTCTCGGGGACGAACAACAACCCCGTGGGCGAGCTGCGCATCGCGCTGCGCTTTCTCCTGGCCCCGTTCGCCATCGGGCTGGCGCTGTTCTCGCCCCTGGTCGAGGGCAGCCTGGGGCGGCGGGCGTTCTGGTTCTCGCTCGGCGTGTTCGCGGCCATGTGCGCGTGGCCGGGGGCGGCCGGGGCGCTCTTCGCCGCCGCCGCGGCGGGCGGCTGCCTGCTCGCGGCGGAGCGCGTGCGCATCTACGGCCTGCTCCGGGGCGTGCTAATGCTTGCGTTCCTTGCGTTCGTGGCGTTCTGGGCCGCGGGCCGCAAGCCGGGGAACGACGCTCTCTGGGCCACCGCTGGGGGCGCGGACCAGCCCATCGGCCCGGCCTGGCAGGCGGTGAGGAAGCTGCCGAGCGGCTCGCGCATCGCCTGGTTCGGCCCGGCCGCCTATCGCTACTACCCGCTGTTCGGCCCCAGCCTCTTGCTCGTGCCCTGCGCCGTGACCGAGGAGGGGCGGCTACGGCCCCCGCTCCACGCGCGCTGGCGGGAGAACCCCGACGAGTGCCGCTGGTGGGAGCCGCCCGAGCCGAAGCTGGACGCCCTGGTGGCCAATCTGCGCGCCGCGGCGATTGACTATGTACTGGTCACGAAGTACGATGGTACTGAGTGGCCCCCGCAACAGCGGGTCCTCGCCGCCTCGGGCCAGGCCCGCGCCGTCTACGACGACGGGTATTCGACCGTGTGGAGGCTCGCGCCGCGCTAGGGTCGTCGAGTGTCGAAGGCTGTCATTCGTTTGGTCGCCGCCGCCCTTGGCGTCGTGCTCGTCGCCCTCCTGGCCTACGGAGGGGTCGCGGCGTATCGCGCCATCGTGCGCTTCGGCGAGCCGCTGCCGCCCGAGCCGGGGCTGGTGCAGGTCCCCCTCCCGCCGCGCCCGAAGGAGACGCCCCTGCCCAAGGTGGCCGAGGAGCGCCCCCCGTGCCCCATCGTGCCCGAGCCCAAGGTCTACAAGGAGAGCGGGCGGACGGCCGAGCTGTCGGCCGACGCGGCTATCGTGCTGGGGGCCAGGGCGACCGAGCCCGAGCGCTACGCCGCCGAACGCCTCCAGGGCCTCATCGAGCGGCGCTTCAAGCGAAAGCTCACCGTCCGTTCCGAAGATGGCCTCGAGGGCGGCCAGCAGTTGATCCTCCTCGGCCAGCGGGGCACGAATTCGCTGCTCGACCGCCTGTGCGGGGAGAAGAAGTTTGACCTCAGCGCCGAGTCGCCCGGCCACGACGGCTTTGTCATCGAGGCGGTCGAGGATGGGGGCCGCCAGGCCGTCCTCATCGGCGGCAGCAACGCCCGGGGCGTGACGTACGGGCAGGAGGCCCTCTTCGACCTGCTGCGCTGGGAGGGCGACGCTCCGGCGGAGCCGCAGAGGGAGCGCAAGATCGTCTTCCCCGTCGTCTCGGTCCGCGACTGGCCGAGCCTGGCCTGGCGGGGTCGCATCGAGGGCAATTTCAGGAACCACCTGAAGCCCGGAGCCCTCGACGCCTACGTGCGGGCGCGGCTGAACCTGCTCGACACGCGGAACGGCGGCGTGTACCGCGGGGACTTCGGCTTCGCGCCCGGCGAGTCGCCCGACAGCCCGGAGTTGCGCGAGCTGATCAAGCAGGCGCACCGCCGCGGCATCCTCATCCACGGCACGCTGGCCTGCTCCTTCGGCGTCAAGGTGCCGCTCAAGGTCGAGCGCACGGCGAAGGAGCTGGTGGCGCTGGGCGTGGACGGCTTGTCGCTGATCTTCTGCGACCTCGGGGCGCCCGAGGGCTCGGCGGAACTTGTCCAGCACCTCCTCGGCGTGGCCAAGGGCCTCGGGCTCAGCGGGCAGGCCATATCCTCCGTGCCCCCGATGGGCGCCTACCAGCACGTGGTGACCGACTACGCGCACGCGATGGCCAAGGTGCCCGGCTTCGACGCCGCGACGTGGTTCTTCACCTGCCTGCCTACCAGGGAGGTGGCCGAGGGCGCCCGCCAGGTGGGCCTCAAGCACCCAGCCTGGTGGCACAACTGGCCCCGCACCGGGCCGGGCCTGCTCCACAAGTACTACGGCGGCTGGTCCCTGCGCGAGGGCGATGCGCCGGCCTACCTGGACCTCCTGCCCCTGGCCGCCGGCTGGAACTCCCCGAAGTACGAGGGGCTGCGCGACGCCGCCAAACACGTCAACACCGCCATCTACTGCGGCGGGTGGCCCGAGGAGGCATTCGGCGCCGTCTTCGGCTTCTGGGCCTGGCACCCGGAGAAGCACGACTGGCGCCTCACCGCCCAGGCCATCCGCGCCTACATCTTCGGCGCCGCCCAGGTGGGCGCCGCGCAGGCATACGACGACGCGCTGGCCAGCCTCAAGATGCTCTTCGCCATCCCCAAGCCGCAGGTGATCCCCGGCTACAACTGGCCCCCCCATCTGCTCAAGGAGGAGAGCCGGCCCGACGCCCTTCGGCTGCTCGACGACATGGACGCCGCGCTTGCGAAGCTCGAGGCCTCGGCCCCCGCCCACACGATGATCGCCCCCGAGCGCCTGGAGAAGTACTACCTCGAGCCCATGCGCGCCACGGCCACCGCCGGCCGCCGCCTGACGACCTACGAGTTCCCCGGCCGCCCGCTTGTCGTGTTGGAGGACAAGCTCCTGGCGCTCTTCGCCGACCAGGGGGCCGCCGCGGCGGAAGCCGAGTTCCTGCGCGCCCGCGGGCCGCTGCTCAAGGTGATTGGCGACGCGGGGACCGCCGTCAGCGGCCTCCAGATGACGAAGGAATGGCTCGCCGAGCTGCGCGAACGCCTCGGGAGGTTCGCCTACTGGACCGCGTACGCCGAGCGGCGGCAGGGGGAGATACGCGACGCCTTCGCCCGCCTCTACCCCAAGGAGGCCGAGCCGCCCGAAGTCCCCGCCATCCTTCACACGCCGCCGCAGGGCCAGGCTCTCGCCGAGCTGGCGCCCCGCGACTGGCTCGCGCGGCCGGTCGTGGCGCGCGGCCTCTGGACCGCCGGCGTCGCGCCCGCCGTCGCCGAGAAGCCGGCGGCAGTTGGCAGTCGGCAGAAGGCAGACGGCGGCGGAGAGAAGAAGCCAGACGGCGGCGACCCGAAAGAGGCCAAGGGCGTGCCGGAGAAGGAGACGCGCCCCCGATTCGACCTCCTCATCCTCACGCACCCGCTGCTGGCCGGCTGGCAGCCGATCGCGCCGGGGGAATACGTCGAGGTGCGGGCCGAGATGCCGGTGCCGAAGAACGAGGGGGCGCTGACGCTTCAGGTGCCGCTGGCCCTGGTGGCCGGGGGCATGCAGGCCGACTGCATCGTGGCCGAGCTGTGGGCGAACGGCCAGCGGGTGCTCGAGCACGACGCGGCGATTGCGCGTCCGACGGGCGAGTGGCTGAATATCGGCGTCGCGCAGGCGGCGAAGGGCGCCGACAGGCTGAAGCTGCGCCTGCGGCTCACCAACCGCCGCACGAGCGGGCGCTTCCGCGTGGTCGCCCACGTCGGCACCGTGCGGCTCCTCGCCGGCGAGCCGGCCGCCGAGGGCGGGCGCCCGATGACGCTGCCGACTGGAGGAAACCAGTGACCAGTGGCAAGTGGCGAGTGGCAAGTGACAAGTGGGAGGCCAGGGGAAAGCCATGTCTCTAGGGCACTCGCCACTCGACACTGGCCACTCGCCACTGCCCGGCAGCGGGCGGCTGGCCCTGCTCGGCGTCGTGTTCCTCGGCGCGGCGCTCCTGTGCGACGCCGCGTGGCTCACCCGCTCGCCGGGCAAGCAGGGCGGCATGGCGTTCGGCATCCAGCGGTTCGGCCTTCGAGCCGACCTCTCCCAGGCCCAGTTCGAGGCTCTGGCCATCGGCATGGCGGTCGCGGGCCTGGCCAGCGCCAGGCCCAACGCAGCCGTAGTCTTCCCCTTGCCGTCGCCGGTGTAGACCTGCACGCAACCACGTGACCAGGGGGCAGGCAAGGCACTCCCTCATTTCCGATTTCCAATTGCCCATTGCCGATTTCAGAACCGCAAGAAAAGAGGATGCCCTCTCGCACTCGGCGTCTGAAATCGGAAATCGGAAATCGGCAATTGGCAATCTACTCCAGCTTCCCCTCGCGATAGGCCGTGATGTATTCCATGCAGAACTCGTCGAGTCCCAGCGCCGCGCGGGCCGAGAGGAGCGTGTTCATCATCCCCTCCTCACACGGGTCAATGATCGCCCCGTCGGCGCCGGCGGCCACGAGCATGGCCAGAAACGCGCGGTTCAGGTTGTTGCGGTTCGGCAACCCGTAGGAGACGTTGGACAACCCGAGGGCGATGTGGGCCTCGGGGAACTCGGCCTTCGTGATGCGAATGGCCTCCAGAATGTGCCGCGCCTGGCCGGGGTTGGTGGAGGCCGGCCGCACGAGGTGGTCGAAGTACACGCGGTCGAGGCCCACGCCCTTCGCCCTCACGGCCTCGGCAATCGCGCGGGTCAGCCCCACGCGCCCCTCCAGGTCCTCGGGCATCCCGCCGTCGTCCATCGTCAGCGCCACCACGCCCGTCTTGTGCTTCTTCACAAGGGGCAGGATGCTCTTCAGGCGGTCCTTCTCGCCCGTGATCGAGTTGATGATCGTGCCCGGGCGGTTGCAAAGCCGCAGGCCCTTCTCCAGCGCCTTGGGATTCGTCGAGTCGAACGCCAGCGGCAGGTCGGTCGCCTCGGCCACGACCTCAGTGAGCCAGGCCATATCGTCCACCTCGCGGGCCGGCTCGCCGCCGGCGTTCACGTCTATGTGCGTGGCGCCGGCCGCCTGCTGTTTCTTCGCCTGGCTCGCAATGAACGCCGCATCGCGGTCGAACACCCGCTCCCGGATGCTCTTGCGGGTCATGTTGATGCGTTCGCCGATGATCGTGAAGCGGGCGATGGCTGAACCTCCTGCTCCGTGGTGGTGACACGGCTCGGGGCCGACGGGCCGACATTCTAGCGCGCGGGGCATAGCCCTTCAAGCGGGGCAGGGTCACTCTGGCGGAATGAGCTTCGCGTCGCGGAGCGGCTTCCCCAGCGGCTCGTAGTCCAGCCGCGCGCCCAGCCGCAGAATCGCCTCGCCCAACAGGTCGCTCGGGTACTTCTGCTTCTGCGCCTCGGCCCGATACTCCTTCAGCCAGCGCCCGCACGCGCCCACCAACAGCTCCTTCGTCGGCAGCATGAGCCCCTCGCCCTTGATCTCCTTCTGCACGCAGGCCAGGGCGAGAGCGGCGTCGGCCGCGTAGCGCTTCGCCGCCGAATCGGCCGCGCCCGCCAGCGCGTGCCACGGGGCCACCGGGTCGCCCCCCGCAATGCCGGCCGCCTGGCGGGCCAGCGCGCGCAGCCGCCCGGGCGCCTGAAGCACCTCGGCCAGCGACAGCGGCCCGATCAGCGTATCCACCAACACCTTCGCCCGCTTCTCCCCCTTCGCATCGTCGGCATTCGGAACCAGGCTCACCTCGTGCGCCGCCAACACGTCGAGCGCGCGCCCCTTGGCGTACTCCTTGATGCCCGCCGACCCCGCCAGCCGCGCCAGCGCCCGCCGCACCTCCTCGCTCCCCGCGTGACGGCTCAACGCCTCCACGATCGGCACCTGAATCGCCTGGAGCGGCGACTGCCGGAAGTCCCGCGCCTTCATCGCCTCCACCCGCTCCACGTGCTCCGTCGCTATCCGCAACAGAATGGGCAGGGCCTCTTTGGCCCCCAGCCCCGCTATGGCCTGAAGCAGCTCCGACTGCCGCCGAATGAACTGCGGCGGCTGCCCCCCCACGAACTCCCGGTCCAGATTCTCCCGCTTGTTCAGCCCCTCGAACTCATCGTACAGCACCTTCGGGTCGGGCGCCTCCTCCACCGCCTTCTCCTCGGCCGCGGCCACCGCCGCCCACGCCCCGAACGCCACAGCGAGCCATTTGCCACTCATCGTGCAACCCCCTCATACCAGGGAGCGGAATCCATCGGCCCATCACGCGCCCTCCCCCACTATATAACCCGGCGCGGAGCCTGGTGTCAACACCCAACGCCCCATGTCGGGCGCGACGGTGCCGCCCGCCAGAGGCGGGCAGCCCCGTCGCGCCCAAGAACAAAACCGCTGGGGCTTGACGAGAATCGCCGCTCAGGTACACTCCAGGGAGCGGCTCCACGCGGGCTGTTCTGCTGGGGCTTGACGAGAATCGCCGCTCAGGTACACTGCTTCTCACCCAAGCCCAGCAGCGGCCTTGAGTTAGGAGGCTTTCGACCCTAAAAAAGCATGAGTTGCGGGGGCGGTTCCTCGGCCTCCTGCCTCATTTTTCCCTGAAAAACGTCCATCTTGCCGAACTGATGGTCGCTGATGGCAAGGAGGCGCACCTGCCCGTCAGGCGGGAGCGCGCCGCGGACGTGGTCGCGGTGCACGTCGGCGCTCTCGCCGCTGTCGAAGAAGCGGGCGTAGACGGAGTATTGGAGCATGAGGAAGCCCTCGCGCAGCAGCGCCTTGCGGAAGCGCGTGTACTCGCGCCGGGCTTCCTTGGTGTCCACCGGCAGGTCGAACATGGCGACGAGCCACATGGCACGGAACTCCGACAGGTGGCGTGGCTGGGGCATGGCAGCACCCGACACAAGGGGTTCACCCCTCTCCCTGCCAGGGAGAGGGTAGGGTGAGGGTTAGGCGCGGTCACGGGCCCCGACCCTCCCCCTGCCCCCTCCCTGAGAGGGAGGGGGGTTGGGGTGTATGGTAGGGCGTGCAAACCTGCACGCGGAATCTTCAGATTTCGGGCAGTGCGAGGTCCTTGCGCTGGCCGGCGAGCGCTTGGGCCAGCGAGGCGGCTGTGCGGGAGAGGATGTCGAAGAGCGTGCGGGAGTCGTCGCCGATCAGGAAGCGGCCCAAGAGGGCTTCGAACAGCACGCCCTTCGTCGCCTTGTCCATCGGCGCGTCGGCGCCGTGCTCGTCGCATACCTTCACCACCGCGGCGTCCACGATGGGCCGGAACGGCTCCATCAAGTCGTCGGCCAGGCGATAGGCGTCGTTGCGGTGGTGATGGTGCAGGCCGAAGGAGGGGTGAAGCCCCGAGGCGCAGATGGCGCGCGCCACGATGGCGCGGAGAATGGCGTAGCCGTAGTTGAGGAACCGGTTCTCGTCGTCGGCCTCGACCAGGCGGCGGAACCCCGTGTCGGGGAAGAGCGCGGCCCAGTAGCGGCGGGAGGCCTGGGCCTCCACGTTCCTGCGGTCGCCCACCTTCACCTCGTCGGCCAGACCGAAGAGGCCCTGATCATCGCCACGCAGCCGCGCGAGCAGGCGGCCTTGCGCCCGCACCTTGGCCTGGACGATCTGCCGCCACAGGCGGTTCTTCACCGCCTGGGTGGCCTGGGCCTGCATGGCGAACTGCTCGGCCTGGGTCGTGTGCGCGTCGAGGGGCAGGAGCATGCCGATGGGCAGGAACCGCTCGTTGCACACCACAAACGCCCCGCCCCGCGCCGCCAGGCCAGCGAGGACCGCGTGGGTGAACATCACCCGCGGATGGGCCACCACGAGGCACGCGATGTCCTCCAGCGGCACCGTCACCTCCGCCTGCCCCTCGCGCGCGATGGCCAGTTGATCGAGCCGCACGGACAGGCTGGCCGCCCCGTCCGAAAGCTCGATCATTCGATTAGTCACGGCCAACTCTCCGTGATTCCCCCAGTGGGGTGACGAGGATCTTCTGAACCTCCGACTTGCGCAATGACTCCGCGGTTCTCCTGATGCGCCAGCCCTGAATCTTCTCTTTCCTGAGGCGGCTTGCCGGGCGTGCGTCGGAGATCGCGCGGAACTCCAGGTCAAGCTGGCCGGCTGCGGAAGCCGACACGCCGGTGACCCTGAACAGCGCAGGGATGCCATCATCGCCCTTCAACAGCACGGACTCCCCAAGTGCGAGGGAGAACATGAACTTCCTGCCCTCCCCGTGTTCTCGCCTGATGACGGGCTCCTTGGCGCGGAGGCGGCGCAGGGCTTCATATTGACTGACGACACAGCCTTCCCACTTCGCCTGTCCTGCCTTGCCCCTGGTTTCCACGATCTCGACGTGATGATTGGTGTCGGTGACGACTTGGCGAGAGCCGCCTTGCCCGATGCCGAAGGGGGTGACGAACTCGCGGATTCTCACCTTGCGAATCGGGATTTCGCGGCCGTCCTTGGCCTTGAGCTTCGGCGGATTGTCGGCCAGCTTCTTCGGGTCGCCCCCGACCTCTTTGAGCTTGGCCTGGACCGCCGCGCGCACCACGGGGTCCACGATGTTCTCGACCCGTTGCTCGGAGAGGCCCGTGACGGGCTTGCGGACGTGGACGCATTCGCGGCCGGTCGCGGGGTCCTTCTTGGGCGGGCTGTAGAAGGTCTCCTCGTGAAGCGCGCCGCCGACCTTGCGGGAGACGCGGAAGGAGACGTTGGTGCCGGCGATGGCGGCCCGCACGTGGTCGAGGAACCCGCCCCAGGGGAAGGGGACGGGTGCGAAGCGCCGGCGGCGCTCGATGCGCGCGCGGGCCGCGGCGTCCGACAGCATCTTCACCGTGGCAGGGTCGGTGAGGGCGATGCACACGGCGTCCACGGCGTGGTGGCGGTGGTCGTCGCGCGACTTCTCGCCGCCGTCGCCGAGGATCGCGTTGAGGCCGAACTCGTCGCGCAGGTAGCGGGTGGTGCCGCCGCGGGCGGCCTGGACGATGGTGCGGTCTCTCGCCTCCTCGCCGTAGAGGAGCTTGAGGAACTTCACGGCCTCGACCGAGGCATAGCGCGTGTCGTTGAGTTGGCTGCTTGTGAAGTCGTCAAGCTCCTGGACGCTCTGGATCTGAAATCGGCGCAGCTTCTCGCGCGCGGCGGTGCCGTGGAAGCGCGAGACGCGCCCGATGATCTCGTTCCAGCGCGCGGGATTGCGGCCGTAGGCCTCCCAGGGCGTCTGGTTCTTCTTCACATTCCGGTTCTCCCCGACCTCGCAGAGGGTCTTGTTGAGGAACGAGTCGTCGAGGGAGCGGCTGAAGGGGATGATGTGCTCGACGTCGAACTGAGGGGCATCCCCGAAGAGGGCGGTCATGGAGATGTTGCGGCCCGTGTAGGGGCACACGCAGCCGCATTCCTGGTAGAGGAGCATCTTCTCGACGTCGGAGCGCGAGGGGTTCTGGATGCGCATTTCGTCGAAGAGCTTCTTGGCGGCCTCCAGGCGCATGCGCTCGTTCTCGCGGTTCTTCTTCCAGGTCTCCTCGCGCTGCCTGCGGTTCTTGCGCAGGTCGCGGGCAAGTTCCACGCGGATGGCGGCAGGCTTGCCATACTTGCGCACGATGGCGTTGATCACCTTGCGCAGTTCCGTCAGCGCGCGGTGGACCGCGGGGTTGCGCAGAGCGGGTAGTACCTCGCTGACGGCAGGCAACAGGTCCACGGGCGGGGGCGTGGGCCGGTCGCCGTAGATCTCCTTGACCGCGGTCATGTAGGCCATCCCCTTCTCCATCAGGGGCAGCAGGTTCTCGATGGCCAGGCGCGAGAGATGGCAGTAGCCCTGCTCAAGTCGAACACTGCGCAGCTTCTGAGCACCCGCTGCGTCGAGCCGAAGCTTGCCAGGCCAAGGCCCGCGCTTCCCGCGCTGCTTATGGGGGTCTGGGATGTCCTCGCCCCTTGCCCTGCGCGCGAGAACCTCATCCTTCTGAATGGTCAGCATTTCATCAACGACGAATTCCCGTTCCTCAGCAGAGAGGGACTTCCACCGGTCCAGGCCGAATACACTGATGAGCTTCTCCGCAGTCCGGTTGCCCTTGAAGCTCTTCTCGCCACCGCTCTCGTAATTGAGGGCGTGCAGGTCGGAGAGTTTGAGTAGCCTCTTGGCCCTCTTGAACGTCACGTCGCCCTTTGTCTCCAAGGCGTCCAGCAGCTTCCCCGCCTCATCGTCTGTCAGGGCGCGTTCCACGCCATCGGGAGCGATCACGCGGGTGTTGTTGACATGCTGGAGGAGTCGGAAGCGCTGCGCCGGGAGGATCGCCATGGGCGCGCGCTTGTGGCGTGGCTCAAACTCGCACTCGCCCACGAGGTCCTTCTGCACCTTCAACGGCCTCTGGTAGAATATCGCCCGCCTGGCCTTCTTCCTCAGGTCGCCCGTGAGAAGTGTCGGGTGGTGTGGCGACTGTGCGGCCCAGACGCGGTCGAACTCCTCCTCGTACATCGCGCGCGAGGTCCAGCGTCCGCGGATGCGCTCCTGCTCGGGGTCGAGGCGCGAGAAGTATTCGCCGAGGGTCCGCGCGCCGACTGCCTGCATTCCCGTGGCGATTTCCCTGATGCCTC
Organism: Planctomycetota bacterium; assembly: GCA_041320515.1. GTDB lineage: Bacteria > Planctomycetota > PUPC01 > DSUN01 > DSUN01 > DSUN01. The sequence goes on from JBGLNR010000001.1 coordinate 1,177,519, forward strand.
GGTCCACCACGCCCTGATCCTCGTCCTTCTTTGGGGCAGCCTTACGGTTGCTGAGGAAGCCGCGGCGCTGGGCGAGATGGTAGAGGGCGCGGCCCAGTTCGTGCGCGGGTAGGGCTTCATCCAGCGCCTTGGCCCGGAGCACGTAGGGCAACCGGTGGGCGAGAAGCGCGACGTCGGCCGCGGGCGCGTTCCGGGCCTGCAACCGCGCCGTCCAGCGCACGAGGGCCGCCGCGTCGAGGCGGGCAAGGATGGCTTCGCGTTCGCCGGCATAGCGAAGGCGTTCGGCACGGCGCTCGCCGGCCGTCATCTTCTCGTTCGGCACCTCGATGCCCGGCAGCGCGGCCGGGGGCTCCGCCTTGGGCAACAGCCCGGTGCTCTGGAGGAGCCGGAAGACCTTCTCGAGCCGGCGGGCGGTGCGCTCGATGCGCCGGCGCGACTGGCGGGCGAAGCGGCGCTTCTGCGCGCGCGACTCGTCGCGGCCCTGCTCGATGGCGCCCTCGACCCCGGCCTCGAAGATGCGCACCCCCGTGGCGACAAGCCCCGTGGGCCGGAGCCGCTCGCCCTCCGGCGTCGAGTTCAGCAGCGCCCAACCGATCGAGTTGGCGCCCAGGTCAATGCCCAGGACGTAGTTGAGGAGTTCGCCGGTGCCCATGCGAAAATCTCCTTGACAAGGCCCCCGGGAGAGAGTATAGTGCGGCCAGTGTACCTGAGCGGCGATTGTCGTTCAAGTCCTAGTAAGGAACGACTTTCGTTCCGCAGGCAACGCTCCACGGAGCGATTCCCAAACGCCACCCATGTGTGGCGTTTCTTTTTGGGCCGGAAGCGGCGTCATACCATTCGGTAGGTTCAGGCGGATGTGGCGGGGCCGACCACCGTCAAACGGGCGGCACGGGCGGGAAAGCAGATGTCCAAAAAACAGCGCCCCAGTGTCCAAAAAGAGTCACTCTGGCACCGAAGGCGAGCCGCCCCCGCACACGTGGTCCGCCAGGCGCTCACATCAGCCGCCCCTGCGGCTCAGCGGGGGCAGACGCAGGCTTCCTTGCGCGCGCCGCATCTCTCGCAACGCTGGACGTTTACGTTGCATGGGTAGCCCTTCGCCTCGTCGGGGCCGAGGAGGGTGAAGGGGGCGCTCACGGGCTTGCCGACAGGGTAGGCGGTGACGGTGATCTGGTTCCGAGCGGCGACCTGGGCGGTGCGAAGGACGAAGTGCCAGCGGCCGGCGTCGAGTTTCGTGACCTCGGCCTGCCAGCCGTCGGGCGCGGCGACCTCGATGCGGCTCAGCGGCTCGTAAACGTCGTCCCGCGAAAGAGATACGGCGAGGGTCTTGGCGACGCCGGGGCGGACGACGGGTTCGCCGTGGTAGTGGAGGGCGAGGTCGTAGCCCTCGACTCGCTCGATGGCGGCCATGGGGTCTCGAGCGAGGGCGCGGAGGGCGCGGTCGCTGCGGAAGAGGACGGAAGTGTCGTCGGGGCAACGAGTTGCGTCGGCGAAGCAGGCCGCGTCGGAGCGCGCGGGGAGCATTGGGCGGGCGATGGCCTCGGTGCGGCGGGTCAGCTCGGCGATGTCGGCGGGGGCGGAGCAATCGCCTGTGAACTTGTGGAGGACGATGGTTTCGCCGATAGGCTGCCGCCAGCGGGGCGGGATGGCGGCGGTTCCGCCGAGGATTCCGAGGACGGAGCCGAGGGTGGCGCCGGTGCAATCCGTGTCGTAGCCGCAGTTTACACCACCACGTCGCTCGCCTGGACAAGCTCGGCATTGTCCTCGGCAACGCCCACCTGGAGTTGGCGGGCGAGTTGCTCGAGACGCCCATCATCCACGTCGCTCATCAGGATGCGGTCGGGCGTGGCCAGCCGCCCGGCCAGCAGCCCCCGGGCCAGCGCCTCGCCCATCTTCCCCGCGCCCAGAAAGCCAACGGTTTGTTCCAACACTAGGACCCCCTTCACACGGATAATCGGACGCCTTCCAGGGTGCTCACCTCGTCCAACCCTCAGTGTCCAAGCCGTGGACTCTCCCGAAGTCACCGTCCGATGTCACGACCGTGGCCCCCTGGTCCAGCGCGGTCGCCGCAATCCACAGGTCATTCTCCCCAAGGCTGGTTCCGGCACGCTCGGCGTCATACTTGACCCGCGCGTACGTGTCCGCAACACCCTCGGGAATGCCGTCGCAAGGCAGGACGTCGAACAACTCCGCCGCGGCCCGCTCGTTCTCGCGTCGCCGGCGCCCGGGCGGCATGCGCTCCAATCCGTAGAGGATTTCACCGCGCACGATCGTGCAGATCGCCACCCGGTCGTCCGGCCCGATGGACGCCATGTGCGCCATCACCTCGGCGCGGCGCTCCATGAGGAAGCTGACTGTCGTGGAATCGAGCAGGTAGTTTCCCACGGGCCGTTGCCCCTCTCACTTGGGCCGGGAAAACGGATCCTCAAAGCGTGCCGGGCGCTTGCCTTCCCTGATGAGCCGCCGAAGGTCTTCCGCGGCCTCGTGCGACACGGGCGGCGAAGCCTCAAGCGCCGCCAGGACCGCGTGAGGGGAGCCTTTCCTCGCCGCCAAGGGTGTCACGAGGACCCCCGTCCCCTCAGGCAGCTCCGCCTCAGCCCCGAGCAGCACCGTCCTGCCTCTCACAACGCCCCTGTAACCGACAACCGACATCGCCCTCACCCCCTTTCCACGCACCATTCTACCACACCGCACCCCGCGTGCAAGCATGCACCCCCTACATTCACCGCCTCGGCTTGGGGTCAGGCCGTAGAAGGAAGAAGTTTCGAGTTACGACCTGACCCCAGGAGTGCAGGAGTCCCCGTTTGGCGATCCTCGCCCATCCTGTCCAGTCTCGGACGGGTTTCTCCCCTTTCCGACCCGAGAATCGGCGATTCGCCGCATTCCGGCTCAGACTCAGACAGACTCTACAGTGTCATACACCCTTTCGCGCGGCAGGCCCGGCCGCCGGGCGGGGCGTTGGGCCGGCCTACCAGCCCCGCCCGGGGCGCTCCACATTTTGGCCGATGAGGCGGACGCCACACCGGCCGGGGACGGCTCCTGGACCCCTCGTCCTTCCGCTGCCACGGGCCTTCCGGCCCGGCGCAGACGCCCTCGGTTCGCGCGGTGCTGGGGCGAGAACCACTCGGAAACCAAAGTCGTCGCGCCCGGCTGCCAGGGTGAGACCCATGCCCCGAGACGCGGAGCGAGGGCTCCAGGGATAGTGGTGCCAGGAGCCGCCGCGAACCACCCGAGCCACGCTACTCGCGGCTCCGCTCGGATCCGTCTGGTCGCCGCCTTGATAGGAGCCGTACCAGTCCTCGCACCACTCCCAGGCGTTCCCGTGCATGTCGTGAAGGCCGAAGGCATTCGCCTTGAAGGAGCCCACGGGCGCCGGGTAGAAGAACCCGTCGTCCCAGTTGAACACGGGAAACTGCGGGAATGCCTTCCTCGCCGTCAGATCGCCGGCGTTGCACCAGCCTTTGCCTTTGTCTGGGTCGTCGCCCCACTGGTACCAGGTGCTGGTGCCGCCCCGGCAGGCGTACTCCCATTCCGCCTCAGTCGGCAGGCGATAGGTCGCCCCTGCTGGCTTCGCCTTGTCCGTCGCATTCAGCCAATCCACGAACGCCCGGGCGTCGTTCCAGCTCACGCACACGACCGGATGGTCGTCGGCCTGCTTGAAATACGGGTTCCGCCAACTCGCGTCCTCGGCGATCCTGAGCTTGCCCTCAGCGAAGACCACCGCGCCCTTGAAGGCCGTGCCCTTCTCGGCATCCGTCTTGTAGCCCGCGGCCTCGACGAACTTGCGGAACTGGCCCACCGTGACCTCGTGCTTGCCCATGTGGAGGGCTTCGGAGATCGTCACCTTGTGGTCGGGCTTCTCGTCGGCGAAGAACTCCTCCTTGGTCAGCGGCCATTTCGCCACGACGGCCTTGATGTCGGCCTCCGTGCTCCCCATCGTGAACGTGCCGGCGGGGATGAGCACGAGGCCCATCTTCACCCCGCCGCCGAGGTCCACGGTCCGCTCCTTCGGAGCCGGCTCGCCGGCGCCAGACCACCCGGCGAGCGCCACCAGCAAGGCCAAGGCCGTCCAACCCTGCCAGTGTGCCTTCATGCCCGCATCCTCCTTGTTGTAGGGCGTGCATACTTGCACGCGGGACCATTCATTGGCGCGCACAGCATGGCAGGGTGCCGCCCCCTTGTCAAACCGCCATCCCTGCCGGGTGCGCTTGACCTACCCGGTTCGTGTGGCACGGCCGCCTCGCCCAGCCGTGCCTGCGGCGGTGGCGCAAGCCTGGGCCAGGACACGGCTGGGCAAGCCAGCCGTGCCACAGCGGGAGTAGCTTGACCCCGCCGGGAGGTCCGGCTAGAATCCAGGGCATGGACCAACGAAGCACGATTCACCAGCCGAGGCCCTCCATCGCCCAGGCGATGCGCGAGGTGCGGACGAAGCGGCAGCTCGCCGAACTGCTGGGGTATCTGCGCATCAAGCCCAGCAAGTCGCTGGGACAGAACTTCCTCGTGGACCACAATCTCCTCGACTTCATTGTGCGAGCCGCCGAGGTGGGGCCGGGGGACCTGGCGCTGGATGTCGGGTGCGGGACGGGGCTGCTGACGGCGCATCTGGCCGATGCGGCGGGGCACGTGATTGGCATCGAGCTACACCGGGGCCTGTTCGCCGTGTGCTCCCGATACCTGGAGGGGCGGGGCAACGTGACGCTGCTGTGCGGGGACGCGCTGGCGTCGAAGCACGCGCTCTCCCCTGGCCTGCTGGAGGCTGTGCACCAGCGCCTGGGGGACACAGGCGGGACGCCTGTGCCACCAGAGCTACGGGTGGTGTCGAATCTGCCGTATTCGGCGGCGTCGCTGATCGTGCCGAACCTGCTCGAGAGCGGGCTGCCGATTGCCGTGATGGTGGTGACGGTGCAGAAGGAGGTGGCGGAGCGCATGGCGGCCGCACCTGGGGGCGCGGAGTACGGGGCGCTGTCGCTCGTCGTGCAGGCCCAGGCGGCGGTCGAGGTGCTGCGGGCGGTGCCGCCCGAGGTTTTCTGGCCGCGGCCAAAGGTCACGTCGAGCATCCTGCGGCTGGTGCCCGACCCGCAGCGGAAGGCGGCGATACGCGATTTCGCGGCGTTCCGGGAGGTCGTGAAGGCGGCGTTCGCGCACCGGCGCAAGACGCTGGCGAACTCGCTGGACGCCGGGTGGCGCAGGCATCCTGCCTGCGTCCCCCACAGGCGAGACGCCTGTGCCACCGCGCTGCTGAGCGCCTGCGGCATCGCGCCCGGCGCGCGGGCGCAGGAGGTGGACCTGGCGCATTACGTTGTGTTGGCGAACCACTTGGCCGAATCGAGGGGGACCGAATGAGTCGAGAATCGCGTCTGAACGACTTCACGCGGGAGGACCCGTGGCGGGTGTTCCGGATCATGGCGGAGTTCGTGGACGGCTTCGAGCTGATGGCGGGGGTGCCGAGGCCGCGGGTGGCGGTGTGGGGCTCGGCGCGCACGAGGCCGGGCACGCCGCACTACGAGCAGGCCCGCGCGCTGGCGCGGCGCCTGGCCGAGGAGGGCTACGCGGTCGTCACGGGCGGCGGCCCGGGCATCATGGAGGCGGCCAACCGCGGCGCCCTGGAGGGCGGCGGGGCCTCCGTGGGGCTGAACATCGTGCTGCCCTTCGAGCAGGCGGCCAACCCCTATACGAAGTACCGCATGAACTTCCGCTACTTCTTCTGCCGCCGCGTGATGTTCGTCAAGGAATCGTCCGGCGTGGTGGTGATGCCGGGCGGCATCGGCACGCTCGACGAGCTGTTCGAGGTCCTCACGCTGAAGCAGACGTGCAAGATAGACGCCTTGCCGATCATCCTGTTCGGCTCGGAGTACTGGCGCGGGCTGCTGGCCTGGATGCGGGCGACGCTGCTGGCGGAGGGGGCGGTTTCGGCGGAGGACATGGAGCTGTTCGAGGTGGCGGACGACGTGGAGGCGGTGGTCCGCTCCCTGGCCCGCGCCCGGGCCGCCCAGCCGGGCGGCTGAGCAGCAAACTCGGAATCCGAAGCACGAGATCCGAAACAAACCCAAAATACCAATGACCAAGACGAGAGCGAGGCGCTGCGCCAGCCTTGCCTTCTCGCGGTCTTCGTCACTTGCCCTTTCTGCTTTGGGGTTGTTCCGGATTTCGGGTTTCGGATTTCGGATTTCCCGCATTCAGCCAGGGATGCGGGTCAGCCGCCAAGGGTGTGGCGGCCCAGGTGCGCGAGCAGCAGGATGTAGAGGTTGTACGCCGCGTGGGCCGTCGCCGGGGCCACCAGCGAACCCGTCCGCTCGTAGAGATAGGCCAGCAGGAAGCCGACGACGAACAGGGGCGGGATGCCGACGGGGTGGCCGTGGAGGAGGGCGAAGGTGAGGGCGCTGAGCGCGATGGCGCCCAGCGGCCCCATGTAGCGGCGCAGCGTGGCGTAGAAGAACCCGCGGAACAGCAGCTCCTCCATCGCCGGCGTCACGACCACGACGCTCAGGAGCACGAAGGCCAACGCCTTGGGGGACGCCTGGGCCGCCTGCACCAGCACCTCCTGGGGCCGCGCCGACAAGCCCACGCGCGGGGCCAGCGCGAGGGCAACGAAGGCAGCGAGAAGCGCCACGGGCAGGACCATCAGGAGGCCCGCCACACCCATCGTCCCCCGCCGGAAGGGCCTCGGCTCGCACAGGCCGAGCAGGCGCAGCGCCCCACCGTGGGCGCTGCCGACGAGTGCGACGGTGAAGAGGCAGACGGCCAGCATCATGAGGTTCATGGCGCCCAGCACCGCCAGCCCCCTGGGCAGCCAGGGGAGCGCGCCGCGGGCCTCCTGGGCGTGCAGCAGCCAGGCGAGGCCCAGGCTCGCGCCACGGCCCGCCGCGAACAGCACGATGCCCACCCGCACCAGGCTGCCCGCCGTCCACGGCACGAGCGGGAAGTCGCACCGCGGGAAGACGCGGACGTTGTGCGCCCGCACGAGCACGTAGCCCACGAGCAGCCCGGACCCGAGCACGACGGGGATGACGACGGCCGCGGCGAAGGCGAACGACACGTCGGCAGGGCGGCGCGCGATGCGCTCGAGTGCCCACGAGGGGAGCGTCGCCGGCAGAGCCGCTGGCTCCCCGCTCGGCAGGAGCCGCTTGTCGAAGGAGGCGACGCCCAGCGCCAGCAGCGCGGCGTAGGGCAGCGGGTGGAGCAGGACGGACGCCCAGCCGCGGGGGCGGGGCGGAGAGGGGGCGCTTGCTGCGGTGGGCAACCTGTCGGGCATCGCGCCGTTCCCTCAGAGGGCAGAGGGCAGAAGACAGACGGCAGAAGGCGGAAGGCAGCGTCAGATGACAGCAACCGAGCCTACCTGTCCTCTGTCCCGGGAGCGGCCGGGCCGTTGGCCGGCTCGGTGGCCACCTGGCCCTCGGTTCCGACCGGCAGGGGCAGGACCACCGTGAAGGTGCTGCCGGCGCCCAGCGCGCTCTGGACCTCGACGGTCCCGCCGTGGGCCGTGGCGATCCAGCGGGCGATGCTGAGGCCCAGGCCCGCCCCGCCAGTGACCCGCGACCGCGAGCCCTCGACGCGGTAGAAGCGCCCGAAGACTTTCTCCTGCTCGTGCGCCGCGATGCCGATGCCGGTGTCGGCCACGGCCACGCGCACGTGCTCGGGGTCCGTCGCGCACGTGACGCTGACGCGTCCGCCTGGCGGGGTGTACTTGACGGCGTTGTCGAGCAGGTTGGCGAACAGCTCGTGGAGCCGCGCCCTGTCGCCGTTGACGACGGCCTCGGGGAAGGCGCCGACCTCGAGCGTGAGTTGGGCGGACTCCGCCAGCACGTGGAACGTCTCGGCCAGCTCCGCGAGCATCAGGTCGAGCCGCACGGGCTCGCGTCCCACCACCATCTTGCCTGCATCGGCCTGCGCCAGCAGGAGGAGCTGGGTGATGATGTGGATCATCCTGTCGTACTCGCGGACGTTGCTCTCCAGCACCTCCTCGTACATGGCGGGGTCGCGGTCCTTGCTGCGGAGGGCCACCTCGGCCTCGCCCTTGAGGATCGTGAGCGGGGTCCGCAGCTCGTGCGCCGCGTCGGCCGCGAACTGGCGGGTGAGGGTGAACGACTCTTCGAGGCGCCCGATCATGTCGTTCAGCGTGTCGGCCAGCAGGTCGAACTCATCGCCGGTCTTCGAGCGGACGAGTCGCTCGTTGAGGCTGCTCGACGTGATCTGCCGGGCGGTGCGCGAGATCTGCCCGATGGGCTTGAGCACCTTGCGCGCGAGGGCATACCCGGCGAACCACGAGATGAGGACGAAGAGGGGAATGACGCTGAGGAGGTTCCGCCGGAAGCGCCGGTTGAGCTTCTCCAGCGGCTCCAGATAGGCCAGCGTCTGCACCACGTAGCGGACCTGTTTCGTCTGCGGGTCGGTCCAGGGCCGCGTGACCAGCAGATGCGGGGAGGGCCGCTCGGGGAGGAGGACGGTTTCCTGGCGCGAGTCCCCCTCGAGCGCGTCGTGAAGCTCCTCCTCGCTGATCGGCCGGGTGGCGGGGGCCGCCTCCCGGAAGGCCCGCGACAGGGCCATGACCTTCCCCTGGGTGTCCAGCAGCCGGAAGCTCAGCTCGTAGTAGCGTTCCCCGCTGCTCTCGAAGTCCAGCCGCTTCTGAATCTCCACCCAGTTGTCCTTCAGGTCGCGCACGAAGGCCATGAGGTCGGACGTGTCGTCGCGGATGAACTTCTCCAGCTCGACAACCATGCTCCGCGCCGTCCGGTAGTGGACGAAGACGGCCAGGAGCACGAGGAAGAGGAGTTGGATGGCCGTGTAGTAGAGCGTGAGGCGGAATCGCGCCCGCCGAAAAAAGGCCGGCTTACGTGGCGGCGAGGACATAGCCCACCCCTCGCACGGTTTGGATCATCCGCTCGCACCCGTGAGGCTGGAGCTTCTTGCGCAGGTGGTTGATGAACACGTCTATCAGGTTCGTGTAAGTGTCGAAATTGATGTCCCACACGTGCTGGGCGATCATGGCCCTGGTGCAGACGGCGCCCTCGTTGCGCAGGAGGTATTCGAGGAGGGCATACTCCTTCGCCGTGAGGTCGAGAGCGTGGCCCTGGGCAGTGACCTTGTGGGCGACGGGGTCGAGGACGAGCGGCCCCACGTGCAGGACGGGGCTGGCCGTGGCCGAGCGGCGCCGCAGCAGGGCGCGGATGCGCGCCACCAGCTCCTCGAAGGCAAAAGGCTTCACCAGGTAGTCGTCGGCCCCGAGGTTGAGCCCCTTCACCCGGTCGTCCAGGGCGCTCCGCGCCGTGAGCATGATCACGGGGGTCCGCAGGCCGCGGTCGCGCAACCCCTTCAGCACCTCGTAGCCGTTCAGCTTCGGCAGCAGGATGTCCAGGAGAATCAGATCGTAGTCCTCGGTCGCGCCCAGGTGCAGGCCGTCCTCGCCGTCCGCCGCCACGTCCACCGCGTAGTTTTCCGCCTCCAGCCCCTTCTTGATGAAGCTGGCGACCTTGGGCTCATCCTCGACGACGAGAAGACGCATGGGGTTCTTTCCATGATCGGTCGGATCCGTCGGATCAGTCGGATCCGTCGGATCGCGCTTGTGGCTGAGCCAGCACTCTCACCCTTCGCCCCTCGATGCGGAGGCGGCCTTCGCCGAAGAGCCGCACCGCCTCGGGGTACGCCCGGCACTCCATCTCGAACACGCGGGCCGCCAGGCTGTCCGCCGTGTCGCCGTCCTCCACCGGCACCGCCTTCTGCACGATGATCGCCCCGTGGTCGTACACGTTGTCCACGAAGTGCACGGTGCAGCCGGTGAGCTTGACGCCGTAGCGCAGGACGGCCTCCAGAAGGCGGGGATGAGGGCGGGATGGATGTTCATCGCCCGCCCCTCCAGCTCCGGCGGCAGGGTGATCAGGCACATGAAGCCGGCCAGGAGCAGCAGGTCGTACTCGTGCCGCGCGAGCTGCTCGAAGATGGCCCGGCTGAAGGCCGCGGCGTCGTTCCGGAACTCGCGCGACTCGACGACGAACGCGGGCACGCCGTGGTTTCGCGCCCGTTCCAGCCCGTAGGCGTCGGCCCGGCTACCGCCCACGACAACCACCTCGGCGTCGAGCCGCCCTGCCTGAATCTCCGTGAAGAAATTCTCCAGCGTGCGGCCGCTGCCGGACAGAAGTACGAAAAGGGGGGGGGGGGGGGGGGGGGGGGGGGGGGGGGGGGGGGGGGGGGGGGGGGGGGGGGGGGGGGGGAAGCGCCCGGCCAGGACATTCATCAGCGTGGATTTCCCCGCGCCATTCTCGCCAATCAGGGCATGCACCTCGCCGGCCCGCACCTCGAAGTCCACGTGGTCCAGCGCGCGGATGCCGGGGAAGTCCTTCACAATCCCCTCCATACGCAGCAGGACTTCCGGGCCTGTGTGACTCAAGGGACGACATCCTGGAGCCGTTCTTCCGGGGTCACGCGGAGGTCCACGACCATGCCGTTGCGCACCTTGCCTTCCACGATGGTCTGGAACGGTGCGTGGAGCTTGAAGTCGGCTTCCCATTCCTTCGGCCAGGCAGGCACGAGGATGATGCGGCGGCCATCGGTCTGCATGAGCATCGCCTGAAGCGTCCGCATCAGCACGCCGCCGTGGGTCTGGTCGGGCGTCCAGTCGTAGTTCGGCCCCCAGAAGGCGGGGAAGCGCTGGGTCGGGTCGTGGCGGCGGGCACGGCTGACGATGGCTTTGCGGGTCTCCTCGGTGAGGCCCAGGTAAGCCATGAACAAATCGTCCTGCCGCCAGCCGCTGTGGCCGCGGTCCCAGCGGTGGGCCAGCGCCTCGACGCCCCAATCGAGGTGGGGCTTGCCGAGGGCGATCAGGCGGAAGGGGAAGACGGCGTAGAGTTCGGGGTTCTCGCAGTTGCGTTTCATGTCGAACTTCTCGGCGGGGGCGAGGGCCTTCTTGCCGTCCACGTCGCGCGTCGGCAGGGGCGGGAGCTTGCCGCGGAGCCGCTGCCACAGCGCCCGCTCGGCGGCGGGCGCCGCGTCGGGCGGGAGCGCGAGCAGCCGCTCTGTGACGGCCATGCACCCGGCCAGCTCGGGCATGGGGTTGGTGCACTCCCACCAGGTCTCGCAGGCCTGGGCGGGGTGCATGACGAGCTTGCCCTGGCCGTTGGTCTTGTAGTGCTGGTCGAAGAAGGTGAGCACCTCGTGGGCCGTGGGGACCAGCCGCTTGGCCAGGAAGTCCCGGTCGAGGGTGTGCTCGTAGTGGTCGAGCATGAGCCAGCACAGCTCGAGGCCGCTGACCCACTCCCACTTGTGCCAGCGGCTGGCCTGGAGCTTGTCGGTGCGCTGGTCGCACGGCTGCCAGCCGTAGGTCTCGCTGAACATCGGCCCCCAGAAGTAGATGCACTCGGGGTAGTAGGCGCCGTCGTGGCCGCAGTGGAGCCGCGTGCGGTGCGACGATAGCTCAAGCACGTCGTCCACGTACATGCGGTAGAGCGGCTGCATCAGGTCGCAGTCGCCGCTCGCGGGCATGCTGAAGTAGGGCAGGCGAGTGTTCTGCCACCAATAGCCAGGCCCCCAGCGCCGATAGTCGGGGTCGCTTTTCCCATCGGGCAGGGGCACGGTGAAGATCGAGCCGTTGTACTTGATGGGGTGGCGGCCGCGTCCGCCGCAGGCGTTGATGAAGCGCTGGAGGTGGTACATCTGGCTCACGTAGGCGGCCTCGTCGCGGACCGCCGCGGTTGCGTCGCCGCCGACGGGCTTGCCGTCCACGTAGAGCCGGCAGCCGCCGCCAGGGTCGGCCACCGCGGCCACGTGGGTCCAGCGGCCGGCGGGCAGCCCGTCTCGCAGGCCAAGCTGAATCTGGCCGCAGATGAAGCGCGCGCTGTTGCCGGGACAGGCATCCAGCAGGAAGCCGTCCGCCTTGCCCGCCGTGATCTTGTCCACGAGTCGCGCCTCGCGGCCCGCCATGTTCGGCGGATTCACCCAGGCCTCGACCGTCAGGCCGTCCTTGAAGCTCCATGCCGCTGAATTGGCGATCGGGCCTGTCGCGGTGCCCGATAAGAGAAGCCCCGGCTGCTTCTCAATCGCCGCCTGGCGGTCCAGCTTTGCCAGGGCCTGGACCTCGGCGTCGCTGAGCGCCTTGCCGAAGACGCTCACGCGGCCCAGCTCGCCGGCGAACTTCAGGCCGCCCTTCTGGTCGGTGCCGATGCACACGGGATGGGCGTTGGTGGGCACGGGAGAGGCGGATGCCGCCTCGGCCCCTTCGGCCATACGGGCGTGAATCCAGCTTCGGCCCCAGAACTCGGCCCACCAGCGCTCGTGCGCCGCGCGGCGGGCGGCGAAGCTCTCGGCCCCCACGCGGGCAATCGTCTTGTCCATCTCCACCAGCCAGTCCTGCGGCGTGGACGGGTGCCGCGTGAGGACGAAGATGCTGAACTGGTGCGACGTCGCCGAGGGCGAGCGCAGGCGCACATCGTCAACTCGCTCGCCCTTGGCCGCCGTGATGGCGGCGCCGAACGTGCGATGGAGAAGCGGATCCTCCTGCCTGAACCCCGTCAGCCCCTGAATCTCGGCGAGCAGCTTGGGGCCGAACGACTTGGCGTTGTGGTGATACCACCCGATCCGCCCCGCCTGGCCCGCGAGCACTGTGTCGGGCTCGACGATCGTGGGCTGGCGCCGGTCGGCCGGCGCACCGGTCATGATGTCGCTGCACTGGAGTTCCTTGTACCCCTGCCGCTCGGTCCGCCACAGCTCGATGACGGCGGTCGCATCGATCGGCGAGGCGCTTTCGAGCGCGACGTGGATGACGGGGTGATTGGCGTCAACCCACACCTGCATTGCCGCCTTGCGCGGCCCTTCGCCCGCCTGAACCCTGAGCGTCGCGTCGCGCAGGCTGAGCGTCTGGCGGAACGCCCTGGCGTCCGCGAAGGGGTTCGGCTCCAGGCGGATGCGCACCTTGCCCACCTTCACGAGCCGGGCATTGTCGTCCCACGCATCCGTCTTGCCAATGAGGAACTGGAGGCCGCCCTCCTTCTCGACCCACACGTTCAGGCCGATGTCGCCATTGCCGAGCGGCATCGAGCCGCCGTGGTCCTTGCTGGGCGAGTCCCAGACGACATTGTACTGGCCGAGCGGGTCGCTCTCGCCGGCTGCGACTGCGGTCGCTGCCATGGCCAGGGCGGCAAGCAGGCACAAATGGGCATAGCTCATGGGTCACCTCGCACAGTTGCCAGATCGGCTCACGTCAGCAGTAGACCACGACCGCCCGCCGGGGTCAAGCGGCGATCGCGCCATGGCCTCCCCCGGCAACGTTCACCGGATGAGGTGGTCACAGGCGGCGGAGGCAGGCCGCCTTCGCTCGGGCGTTGTGAAGAGGCAGCTCGACCTCCCTCGTGGGGATGGCGGCCCGCACGGACTTCGGCCGCGCGCCGGGTTGAAGGGTGGGGCCGCATGGAGTATGCTACTGGCCGCGTTGCAGCGCCACGGTCGCGCCGCCGCACGCAAGACAGGAAAGGATGCGAGCCGATGCGATGCCTCACGGAATGGGTTGGCAATGCGGCCACGGTGGGAGCGCTCTGCCTTGCGGCGACGGCTTCACTGGCCGCTGCTGAGACCAAGGTCCTCCTGTGCACGGGCGACTATGGGATGTGGGCACAGGACCGCGCGGCTCTGATCAAGGAGGCCGCCGGCAGAGTCGCGGGGGGCAAGGTCCTCTTCGAGGTCGAGCAATCGTTCAACTTTGTCAAAAAGCTGGAGGCGCCGGGGTATGCGGAGCGGTTCGACGCCATCGCGTGCGGCGACATCGCCCTGGGGCAGATGACTACCAGGGCGCAGAACGCGCTCGTGCGGTTCGTGAACGGCGGGGGCGGCCTCATCTACGTGGTGTGGGCGAAATCGGGCATACCCTTCAACGGGCCACGCGAGGCCGAGCCGCTGCCGCTGGCTGAGGTCCTCCCCTACAAGTTCCCTGCGAGCGACCCGCTCAAGGGCGCGCGGGACGATGCCAAGGCCCTGCTTCACACCGACCCGCTCTTCCAGGGATTGGACTTCGCCAAGACCCCGCTCCTGGCCCCCGGCAAGGACGGCAAGGCGCCCGCCCCCGTTCCGCCGCTCGCGCTGGAGCGTGCCCAGGGGAAAGGCAGGGTGATGGCCCTCTATGGCGCGTTTGGCGCGAGCTACAAGTACCTCTCCTACGCCAAGTTCGAGAAGAACCCCGGCGGCTGGGACGAGTGGCCCGGGCTGGGGGAGCTGTGGGCCAGGCTGATCGCGCGGGCAGCCGCAGGAAGCCCCGTCCTGGACAAGTCACGCGCCGAGGTGGACGCACTCGTCAAGGAGGTGCCGTGCGAGGTGAAGGTGGCGGTTGACGCGACCAAGGCGGTAGACGACATTCGGGCCGCCAACTTCAGCGTCGTCGCCCTACAGCAACTCTACAACGAGGACGGCGGCGCGGGCGAGGAGGCGTTCCTGGAGCTGAACCCGCGCGACTGGCTCGACCGCCGCACCCAGGAGGTCCTGGCCAACACCAAGGGCAAGTTCCCGGACAAGCCGGCGATGCTCCGGCAGTTCAACATCCGCGGCATCCTCATGGGGAACAACTCCTACGGCAGCTACGGGCAGTGGGACGAGGCCAAGTGGGCCAAGGAGGTCCAGAGCTACGTGGACGCGGCCCGGAAGCACCCCGACATCCTGGCCTACTTCCAGCCCGGCAACGAGCCGCCGTGCAACCAGGGGTACTTCGACTTCCACAACCGCATCTGCGCCGCGGTGCTCAAGGAGGCGCCGAACCTGAGGGTGATCGGCCCGGGCATCGCGTGGAACTGCCACGGCGCCAACGAGAAGGAACTCCGCGCGTTCATCGAGAAGTGCGGCGCGCAGACCGATGTCCTCAACTGGCACATCTACGCCCGCTGCCCGTCGAGCGTCCGCGACGAGGTGCTCTACTGGGCGAAGCAGGCCGAGGGCAAGCTGCGCTCGAAGGGGCCGGTGCGGGTCATGTTCACCGAGGCCGACGCCTGGAACACGCGCGAGAGCCAGTTCAACTACCTCCTGGACCGCGCCTTCACCTTCCTGCCCATGAAGGAGATCGTGGCCTGCTTCCAATACTGCATGCGGCCGCGCTACGAGGGGGGCAGCTACTGGTTCGGCGTCCTGATGTCGCCGCAGCCCGACCACGTGAAGCCGGCCGGCGAGTTCGCCGCCAACTACAACGGTTACTGGATTCTCCGCAACCTGCGCGGCAAGATGGTGGAGGCGCGGGTGGCCGTCACCCCGGAGGGGGCCGCTGAGAACTGCCGCGTCCTCGCCTCCTGCGGCGAGGGCGGCAGGACGGTGAGCGTGGTGGCGTACCACGATACCGGGTACTTCGACGGCCGGCAGAAGTCCAGCCGGGCAACCGTCAAGGTCACGGTGACGCTTCCGCCGGGCAGATACACGCTGGAGCGAAGCGAGAGCAACTGGCGGGACCGCAAGGCCACACCATCGGCCGAAGTGGCCGAGGGCACGGCATCCGCCGACCTGACTCTGAATCCATGCCACGCGGCTGCCTTGACTTGGGCCCGGCAGTAGGCGGCTCACGAGGCGGGCACGATGGCCAGGTCGGGGCCACGGAGGCGGGCCGGACGTCCGTCGGGTGGACAAGGGCATCCTCAAAGGAGTGGTGACAATGGGAAAGCTGCCGTGCGCGATCGTGCTTCTGGCGGGGACGGCCTCGGCACAGGACATGAAGCTGTGGTATGACAAGCCGGCCGCCAAGTGGTCCGCAGAGGCCCTGCCGCTGGGCAATGGGCGCCTCGGCTGCATGCTGTTCGGCGGCGTCGCCCGCGAGCGCATCCAGTTCAACGAGGACAGCCTCTGGACCGGCGACGAGAACCCGAGCGGCGACTACAAGACGATGGGCGCTTACCAGAGCTTCGGCGACCTGACGATTGACCTGGGTGCGGAGGCCAAGCCCGCCGGCGAGGAGGGCTACCTGCGGGCACTCTCGCTGGCCGACGCCGAGCACCGCGTGACGTTCAGGAAGGACGGCGTCACCCACACGCGCACCGCGTTCGCGAGCCATCCCGACAACGTCATCGTGCTGCGCTGCACGGCGGACCGGGCGGGCTCGGTGTCGGGCACGGTCAAGCTCCAGGGCGCGCACGGCGAAACCACGAAAGCCGAGGGGAACGAGTTGAGCTTCGCCGGCTCGCTCAAGAATGGCCTGGAGTACGAGGCGCGGGCGCGCGTGCTGGCCAAGGGCGGCAAGGTCCAGGCCAGGGATGGTGCGCTTCACCTAAGCGGCTGCGATGAGGTCATGATTCTGCTCGCCGCCGGCACCAACTACATCCCGGACTATGGGAAGAAGTATCGGGGGCCGAATCCGGGCGAGCGGCTCCGCCAGCAGCTCGATGCCGCGGCGAAGCTCGGCTACGACGAACTCAGGGCGCGGCACGTGGCGGACCACCAGAAGCTCTTCGGGCGGGTTGACGCCACGTGGGGCGAGACAACGCAGGCCGTGCGGGCGCTGCCCACCGACCGGCGGCTGGCCGCCTACCGTGCGGCGGGAGCCGATCCCGAACTCGAGGCCCTGCTGTTCCAGATGGGGCGCTACCTGCTCATCGCCTGCTCGCGCCGGCCCGGGATGCCGGCAAACCTCCAGGGGCTGTGGAACGACAGCAACTCGCCGCCCTGGAGTTCCGACTACCACGCGAACATCAACGTCCAGATGAACTACTGGCTCGCCGAGCCATCGGGCCTGGCGGAGTGCCATCTGCCGTTCTTCGACCTCATCCAGAGCCAGCTCGAGCCGTGGCGCAAGGCCACGCAGGCCGACAAAGAGTTCAAGACCGCCTCGGGCACGACGCGCGGCTGGGCGCTCCGCACCTCCCACAACATCACGGGCGGACTCGGCTGGAAGTGGGATAAGACGGCCAACGCCTGGTACTGCCAGCACCTCTGGGAGCACTACGCCTTCGGCGGCGACAAGGAGTACCTCAAGGCGGTCGCCTATCCCATCATGAAGGAGATATGCGAGTTCTGGGAGGAACGCCTCAAGGCCCTGCCCGACGGCACCCTGGTGGTGCCGCGCGCCTGGTCGCCCGAGCACGGACCCGACGAGGACGGCGTGAGCTACAGCCAGGAGATCGTGTGGGACCTGTTCAACAACTACGTCGAGGCCGCCGACGCGCTCGGCGCGGACAAGGCCTACCGCGACAAGGTGGCCGCGATGCGCGACAAGCTGGTGACCCCGAAGATCGGCAAGTGGGGCCAGCTCCAGGAATGGATGGTGGACCGCGATGACCCCAAGGACCAGCACCGCCACACCTCGCACCTGTTCGCGGTCTATCCCGGCCGGCAGATCAGCATGGCGAAGACGCCCGACCCTTCGCCCTCGCTCAGGGCAGGCCTGGCGAAGGCGGCGGCGGTCTCCCTCGCCGCCCGGGGCGAGGCGGGCGACAGCCGCAGGAGCTGGACGTGGCCGTGGCGCTGCGCCATGTGGGCGCGGCTGGGCGAGGCCGAGAACGCCGGCCGCATGGTCCGCGGCCTGCTCGCCTACAACACCCTGCCGAACCTCTTCGCCAACCATCCGCCGTTCCAGATGGACGGCAACTTCGGCATCACGGCGGGCATCTGCGAAATGCTCGTCCAATCGCAGGCGGGCGAAATCGTCCTGCTCCCCGCGCTCCCGAAGGCCTGGCACGCGGGCAAGGCCAGGGGCCTGCGCGCCCGCGGCGGGTTTGAGGTGGACGTGGAGTGGCAGGACGGCAAGCTGGTGGCCGCGACGCTTCGCTCGAGGCACGGCCAGCCGTGCAAGGTCCGCTGCGGCGACAAGGCAGCCGACCTGAAGATCCCCGCGGGCGGCGCAGCGACGATCAGCGGGGACCTGGTGCCGAAGTAGCACGTGCATGCACTGCAAGAAGGAGGCTCATCCGACTCCCGCGATCCGCCGCCGGCGCGCCGCTCGGCGGCGCGTCAGCCCTCTCCATACTGTATCATCATTGCGCGCGCACTGTCTCGTATTCCAGACACGCGCCGGGCGTGGCGCCCCAAGTGTCTATCTGGCAAGCACATGGGTACTTGCCCAATGGGGCCAGGTGCCCCATGGACGCCATACTGTATCATCTCGCCCCGCGATTTGATACAGTATGAGCCCAGCCGCAGTTCTCGCCCACTGCGCCCGGGGCCGCCCCAGGGGATCGCTTCAGGCAGATGAGCCGCAAAGGAGAAGCTCTCGTGAATGCCCAGGCGTGGCCGCTTCATCTGGCCGCAGGGATGCTCGCCGCGGCGTTGGTTCTCGCCGCGAGCGCGGCGGTGGGAGAGACGACGGAGGCCCCGCCGGCCAGTCTGCGCGGTGGACGCTCGCCTGCACGTGCAAGGGCTTCAGGATGTCCACGGCGAAGCCCGCCTGGTTCGACTCGGCGGCGACGGGGGCCAGGATGCGCAGGAGCGCCCAGCCCTTGGCGTCGGAGGCGAATTGGCGGGCCTCCTCCACCGCGTGCGGCCCGGGCCGCGGGAGGCGAACCGATTGCGGCGCGCTGTGCGTGCCGTCGCTGTGCTCGAAGCGGTACTGCACGTCGCAGGGCCGGCTGGCCTTGATGATGCCGCGGAAAATGATCTTGGCGGGGGCCGGCCCCTTGTAGGCCGGCGGCTCGGCGGCCAGCGTGGCCTGGATGGCCACAGGCGGCGGGCCGGGCTTGACCTCATAGGCCGCCCGCTCCGAATCGAGGGCGACCGGGGCCAGGATGCGGAGCACCTGCCAGCCCGCGCCGGGCTGGTTGAGCGTGACCTGGCTCGTCACGTCGCGCGAGCCGGGACCGTCGAAGCGCAGGACCCGCTCCCGCTCCGTCGTGCCATCGTGCCGCATGAAGGTGTAGCGCACCTCGCCCGGCTGGTCCACGGCGATGGTGCCGAGGAAGCGGACCGTGGCGGGCAAGGGGCCGGGGTGGACGGCTGGGTCAGCGGCCAGGCTCGCGCGGATGCGCGGCGCCATGCGGATGTCCACGCGAAGCGGTACGCGGGCCGACTCGCCCTGGACTGGGGAGAGAATCTGCACCGTGGCCCAGCCATTGAAGTCCTGGGTGAACCGCATCGGGAAGACGACTTCCTGCGCGCCGGGCCGGTCGAAGCGCAGGAGGCGCGGCTGGGTGGGCGGGCTGCCGCTGCGGGTGAAGGTGTAGCGCACGTCGCAGGCGCGGCTGGCCCGGATGACGGCCTTGCACTGCACGAGCGCGGGCGGCGGGCCGGCGTAGGCCGGCGGCTCCGCCACCAGCGCCACGTCCACCTTCACCGGCGGGGCCTGCGCCTTGACCACGAAGTCCGCGCGGTCCGATTCCACGCGCACGGGGGCCACGATGCGGATGGCCTCCCAGCCCGCGTAGTCGCGCGCCAGCGTCCACGCATCCTCCACCGTGCGCGCGCCGCGGTGCGGGAAGCGCAGGGTGTGGAGAGGGCTGGTCGAGCCGTCGCTGCGGAGGAAGACGTAGGAGACGTCGCACGGCTGCCCGGCCCAGATGGTGCCGCGGAAGCGCACGATGGCGGGCAGCGGCCCGGGGTGGAGCTGGGGGTCGGCGACGAGCGAGGCGCGGATGTGCGCCTGAGCCGCCGAGCGCACCTCAAAGGTCGCCCGCTCCGAGTCGACCTGGACGGGTCGGACGATGCGGAGGGTGGCCCAGCCGGCGCCTTCCCACGGCACGGCCCAGCGGCTCACCACCTCGCGGGCGCCCGGCCTGTCGAAGCGCAGGCGCTGAATGGGCGACATCGTGTTGTCGCTGCGCATGAAGAGGTATTCCACCTCGCAGGGGCGGCTGACGGCGATGAGGCCGCGCAGCTCGATGGGGGCCGGCAGCGGCCCGCTGTAGAGGCTCGGCACCGCCGCCAGGTCCGCCTGGATGCGGTGGTGGCCCTCGGACCTGACCTCGAAGGGCGCCTGGTTCGACGCCGCCTCGACGGGCGCGACGATCTGGATGGCCGCCCAGCCCACGTAGTTGCGGAACAGCGTCCACTCGTCGAACACCTCGACCGCGCCGCGGTCGGCGAAGCGCAGGGCTTGCACGGGACCCGTCGTGCCGTTGCTGCGCACGAAGGCGTACTGGACGTCGCAGGCCTGGCCGACCACGATGCGGCCGCGGAAGCGAATCGTCGCCGGCAGGCGGCCCGCGTAGACCATCGGCTGCGCGACCACGGACGCGCGAACCAGCGGCAGGGCCGGCGGGCGAACCTCGTAGACCGCCGCCGCCGACTGCGTGACCACGGGCGCCAGGATGCTCAGGGCCACCCAGCCCTGCCCCTCCTGACCCACCGCGACCTCCGTCCTCACCTCAGCCGCGCCCGCCTGGAGGAACCGCAGGGCGTAGACCGGCCCCTGCACGCCGTCGCTGCGGAGGAACGTGTACTGCACGTCGCACGGCTGGCCGACGGTGATCGAGCCGCGGAAGCCGAGCCGCGCGGGCAGCGGCCCCGAGTAGCACGGCGTGTCGGCCGCGAGGGCGGCCTGCACGTACTGCATCTGCGCCGCGGCCCCGCCGGCCCGGAAGTAGATCATCACGGGCCGCGGCCGGCCCACGAAGCACATGTGCGTGAAGCCGGCGTTGCGGATGACGGCCACGGCGGCGCGGGCCTCGGCCTCCGCCGCCCCGAAGTCCAGCAGCCACACGTTCCCCTGCACCAGCAGCCAGCGGTCGTCCACCTGAGCCACGTCGAGCCGCTTCAGGTCGAGCGGCACGGCCACCTCGCCCTGCATCGCCCCGGTGGGCGGCCGGTCGTTCACCATGTAGTATTGGAGCAGCGGCGTCGGGCGGCCGAGCGAGCACTGCTGGTTCATGCGATAGAAGCGGATGACCTCGAGCGCCCGGCGGGCGCCCGCCTCGTCCCGCTCGAAGCTCAGCAGCGTCACCTCGTCCGTCATCACGAACCAGCGGCCCCCCACCTCCTGCACCGCCACGCGGTCAGGGTCGAACGCCACCGTGTCCACGAACACCTGCGGCAGCTCGCCCGGCTCGACCGGCGGCGGGGGCGGCGGCACGACCGGCTCCGGGGGCTGGACGACCACCGGGGGCGGCTGCACGACCACCGGCGGCTGGGGCTGCGGCTGAACCACGATGGGCGGCTGTGGTTGAGGCTGGATGACGACCGGCGGCCGGTGCTGCGGCGGAGGCGGGATGTAGGTCTCCAACTCGTCGCACGCCGCCAGAATCAGGCCCAGCGCCGCCACAAGGCCCAGCGCCGCCGCCCACTTCGCGCCCGCTCCATGCATCCGCGTTGCCATTGCGCAAATCCCCTCAAAAGTGAATCGGTGCCGTCCCTCTCAGGATACCAGACCCGCCGCGCGTGTCAAGCGGCAGTGTGTCCGGAGGGTCTGGCCCCGGTCCTGGAGGTCTCCGCCGCCCCACAACCGTGGCACGGCTGGCTTGTCCAGCCGTGTCTTGCGCATTCGCGCGGGCCTGGCACGAGGACACGGCTGGACAAGCCAGCCGTGCCACGCCAGTGGCTGCTTTGTGCCCCCCAGAACATGGGCCAGACTGTGTGTCCGGAGTCTTTGACGGGGAAGGGGCGGCATTTCTTCACAGGGGCGGCGGCTTCTCTCATCTGGCCAGCTTGAGGTCGCGGATGGCGACGGTGCCGCCGGCCAGGGGGTAGAAGACCAGGTAGAGGGCACGAACGTCGTTGAGTTCCTCCGGCCGCGCCGTGTACTGCCAGTTGGTCGCCTCGCTCTTGAAGCTGGGGGCCGTGAGTTCGAAGACCACGTTGGGGTTCTCGCCCTGGCGCAGGTAGTTGGGCGAACTCTCGAAGTACTTCAGCTCCTTGCCCGTGCTCAGGCCGACGGCGAGCCGCGTGCCGGCGGCGATCTGGTTGTCCACGTCCACGATGAGCCAGCGGTGGCCGGCCAGGTCGGCCTCCACGCGGCAGCCGACGACGTTCTTCCCCACGCTGCCGCGCCCCAGCGTCACGGCCAGGCGCTCGGGCTCGCCCGCCTTCCCTGCGTCCGGCCCCAGCTTCGTCTCGTCCTTCGACCAGGCCTCCTCGACCCGCCACGGCTCCCGCAGGCGCGCGACCGAGAAGAAGGACGCGATCGTGCGCCCCGCGTCAATCTGGAGGTTCCTGTCGAACTTCACGCTGTACCTGTACTGGATGGTGAACGGCCGGTCCTCCGTGGCCCTGGCCGGCACCTCGACGTCCCAGCGCAGGATGTTGTCGGGCCTCTGGAGCCGTTCGTAGGCGGGGTCCGGGCTGAGCGCCGGCTGTGTGTCCAGGAGCGTCACGTGGATCTTGCCGGGCGTCGGGACGGGGATGCGGTCGAGGACCCGCACTGGGATTGGCTGGGCGCTGAAGTTCTCGAGGAGGAGTTCGTAGGTGAGGGTCAGCTCCTTGTTTCCGCCCAGGATGCTCTCGTCGCGGACGACGAGGCGCTGCCGGGTGAGGATGCTGGTGTCCGCCCCCAGGCCGGCGACGAATCGCTGGCCGGGCCGCACCAGCGGCAGGGTGCCCATGCCGGCGAACTTCCCGTCGAGATAGGCGTCCACCCGCCCCGGCAGGAGCACGAGGTCCGACGTGTTGGCGAGCTGGGCCTGGCGATAGGCGTAGCGGGTGAGGGCGGGCTCGGCGACGCGGGAGACTTCGGCGGCGAGCTTCACGAGGGCGATGCGCACGGTCTGCACGTCGCTGCGGCTCTCGAGGCTCTGCCGCGCGGCCAGGGGATAGGTGACGGCGAGGGCGGCGGCCGGGCGCTCCTTGGGGTCGAGGGGCGCCACCTCTTCGGCCTTGGGGCCGCCGCGCGCGTAGAGGGCGTGGAGGCGGGCCGCGGCCGCGTTGGCCGCGGCCTCGGCCTGGCGGCGCTCCTCGTCCGTGCGCGCGGAGCGGAACTGGTCTTCGGCGCCCTGCCGCTCGCGCTCCACGCGCAGCACCTCGTGGGCGCCCAGTGCGTCCAGAGCCGTCTCCAGGGTCACGCGGAAGGGCGCCAGGGCGGGGGCCTCGGCGGCCAGGGTGGGGGCGGCGGTGGAGAGCGCCAGCGCCACGCCCGGCCAGTCCTCGCCGCTCATCTGCTGGATGCTGGCGTTGTACTCCAGCTCGACCTCGGGGCCGCCCTGGCTCGCCCGCAGGGTGTAGCTGGGGGTCCACTCGACGCCGCGGACGAGGTAGACGACCCGCACGTCGGCGGGGCCGGGCTTCTGCTTGTCGAGGAAGAGCGCCGCCTCGCGCGCCGTGCGCGAGTCGGTGGCCGTGAGGGCGGCGCGGCGGCGGCGCAGCAGGGCCTGCTCGTCCGACAGCTTGGCGCCCGCCTCGGCCAGCTCGAGCAGCCGCTTGCTCAGGGCCTCGTGCTGGGCGAAGACGAACAGGGTGATCTTGCCCAACTCGTCGGAGCGGAGGACCCCCTTCTTCATCTCCTCCTCTGCCGTGCCCGAGGCGAAGGCGCCCAGGCGGTCGAGATAGGTCTGCTTCCTGGCGGCGAGGGCCTGGGCCTGCTGGTTCTCGCGGAGCAGCTTGTCCACGGCGGCGAGACGCTCGTCGAGCTTGCGGACCTCCTCGCGCGGCTCCTCGCCGAGCGGGCGCTCGCGGTAGCGCACCGCGCGTATCTGCACGCCGTCGCCCCCCTCCGCGTGGACGCTCTCCGCCACGGTGCGGTCGGGCAGTTCCGCCACCACCACCTCCATCTGCCCCACGCCGGCCGGCAGGGGCACCCGCCGCGTCACCTCTGCCTGGCCGCGGTAGAGCGTCACCGCCTCCACCTGCCCCGGCGCCCGCACCGGCTCGCCCGCCCAGCCGGTCCCCAATAGCGCCAGTGCCACCCACAGCGCGCTGCGTGCCATGTCTGGCCTCCTTTGCAGCACCACGGCGATGCCGTTTCCCGCCCCCTGAGGTCCCATTGTCCCCCGGCGGGCCAGCGCCGCCAGAGGAAAAGCGGCGGGCACCCAGGCGGCCCGCCCAGGGTTGGCGGGGCGGGCGGACGCAACTCGGCCCCCGCATTGCGCTTAGGCGTCGCACCGCGCCCAAGCGCGCCCCCGCGCGGCCGCGTGGCGCGGCGGGCGCCTCGATGCAGTTCTTGCCACGTGGACGGACGCCCACGGGGCGCGCGGCAAAGCGCCTGCGCAAACTGCTGCCCGCGCGATCCGCGCCTTTCCGCAATCGGGCGCGTCGGCTATAATGGTTCCGTCGCGTCGCAGGCCCCCAAGCGAGTCGCCACCTTTCCGTGCAGGAACCCACAGATGTCCGAACCTCTTTCCGTCCTCGGCAGCAGGGACCTCTCGGCAATGGTCTTCGAGCACCTCCTGGCCCTCGCCGCGCCGCTCTTCGAGGAGACGCGGGCGAGGAAGCAGAAGGTCCAGACCGCCGCCGACGTGCTGGCTCACCAGCGCTTCGTCCGCGAGACCTTCACCGAGTTCATCGGCGGCCTGCCCGAGCGCACGCCGCTCAACCCCCGCCGCGTGGGACGCCTCGAGCGCGCCGGCTACGCCGTCGAGAAGGTGCTCTTCGAGAGCCGGCCCCACTTCTACGTCGCCGCCAACCTCTACCTGCCGAGCGACCGCAAGTGCCCCGCCCCCGCCATCCTTGTGCCCTGCGGCCACGCCCGCGAGGGGAAGGCCAGCCCCAACTACCAACGCCTCGCCCAGGGCATGGTGAAACAGGGCTTCGTCGTCCTCGTCTACGACCCCCTCGGCCAGGGCGAGAGGAGCCAGTACTGGGACTACGCGCGGGGCGACTCCCGCATCGGCCTGTGCTGCCCCGAGCACGAATATGCCGGCACCCAGTCGCTCCTCGTCGGCGTCAACCTGGCGAGCTACCGCATCTGGGACGGCATGCGCGCGCTCGACTACCTGTGCACGCGGGACGAGGTGGACGTGACGCGCCTCGGCTGCACCGGCTGCTCGGGCGGCGGGACGCTCACGACGTATCTCGTCGCCCTGGACGAGCGGCTGCGGGCGGCGATGCCCGTGTGTTACGTCACCAGCCGCGAGGCCTGGCTCGCCACGGGCCAGATCGCCGACGCCGAGCAGGTGCAGGACCACGCCATCGCGCGGGGCATTGACCAGAGCGACCTGCTCATCGCCGGGGCGCCGCGGGCCATCCGCATCGGCGCGGCCAGCCGCGACTTCTTCCCCATCGAGGGCACCCGCCGCGCCTTCGAGGAACTCAAGCGCATGTACGCCCTCCTCGGCGTCGAGGAGGCCGCCGACCTCTTCGTGGCCGAGGGCGAGCACGGCTTCAGCCAGTCCCTTCGCGAGGCCGCCTACCAGTGGTTCCAGCTCTGGCTTGCAGGAAAAGGGGACGGGAGTCATTTCCAGTCTCTAAGTCCTGGCATGGCAATGACTTCTCCTTCAGAAACGACTCCCGTCCCCTTTTTTTCAGAGCCGCCCACCGAGCCCGAGCCGGTCGAGGACCTGTGGTGCGCGCCCGACGGCCAGGTGAACACGCTGGGCTCCCGCACCGTCTTCTGCTTCACCCGCGAGCGGGCGCTGGCCCTGCCGCCCGCGCCGCCCGAGATGGCCAGCCGCGGCGAGGCCGAGGAGTGGCAGGGCGAAACGCGCTCCCGTCTCCTCGAGCTGCTCAACGTCCCCGGCGGCCACGGCGCGCCCTCGTGCGACCAGCTCGGCGTCTTCTATCGCGGCAAGTGCGGCATCGAGCAGCTCACGTTCCAGAGCGAGCGCGGCATCACCATCCCTGCCCTTCTCTTCGTGCCCGACAAGGAGCCGGGCCAAAAGTGGCCCGGCATCGTCTACGTCCACCAGGACGGCAAGGAGGCCGAGGCCGGCCCCACCGGCACCATCCAGATGCTGGCGAGCGAGGGCAACGTCGTCCTCGCCCTCGACGTCCGCGGCGTTGGCGAGGCCCACGCCATCGGCGCCGTCCCGCGCGACTACGCCTTCATGGGCACCGACGGCTATCACTTCTACCAGTACGGCATGCTCGGCCACACCCTCGTCGGCCGCCGGGTCCACGACGTCTTGCGCGGCCTGGCCCTGCTTGCGGAGCGGCCCGAGGTGGACGCCGAGCGCCTGAGCATCGTGGGACAGGGGAGTGGGGGGCTGCTCGCCCTCTTCGCCGCCGCGCTCGACGGACGCGTCGGCACTGCCGTCTGCTGCCAGAGCCTTCTCGCCTACCGCGACATTGCGGCCCACGAGTTCCACTCGTGGCGTCCGCCCGACTTCGTCAGCGGCATCCTCCCCGTGTGCGACCTGCCCCAGGTTGCCGCCTGCATCGCCCCGCGCCGCCTCGTCCTCGCCGGCCCGGTTGACCACATGCGCCGCCGCGTGGCCCAGCCCGAGGCCGAGGCCGCCTACGCCTTCGCCCAGCGCGTCTACACCCTCTTCGGCGCCGAAGAGAACCTCGTCCTCTCCGCCGCCGCCCCCTGAGCCCCGTGCTGGCGCACTCCCCCCGTCCTCGGCCCGCTACATGCTACATGCTCAATCTCACCCCCCCTACGCGGCGATCAGGACGGTGGCCCACACCGCATCGCACAGCACCCGCTCGCCGTCGCGGGCATTGGTCACGATGAGGAGGGGGCAGACGCCTGTCGCCTCTCCGCTGCTGCATGAGCGCGGCGCTGCCGCCGGGCCGCCCGGGCAACGTCCCTCTGCACCCAGGCCTCGTTCTTCGCCAGCGCCGCTTCGCGTACCGTCAGCAACTCGCATCCTGTCGTCGGCTCGCCCAACGCCGTGCTCCTGCCCCTCCTGAACCTGAGACCAAGGCGAACCCATCGTTCGCCGCTGCCCAGGTTCTACGGCCAGGTACGGACGGACATGGCGGACGAAGTCGAATATTCCGTCCGGCGGGCCTCTAGGCCAGAAGCGCCGGGCTTGGACAAGCACAATTGGGAGTTGACGGAATAATCTGCGGGATTGACGCGCGCTGGGGCAAGCGCCTCAGTCAGTGCGCGCTTTCCGATGCCGGTGCCGGTCAATGGCGCGCCGCACCTCATTCGCCGCCTTCTTGGGATCGGGATCAAGCTTCAATTCCCGGCCCACTTCTTCGTACTTCTCGTAGTGCCGCGTAGCCCACGCCTCAGCAATCCTCTTGTCCTCTTTCGCATTGGAACGATTCGGGCGTCCCGGCCGCTTGCCTTTGCCTGTGCGCCTTCCCATCGGTGCGCCGCCTGTCATCTGAAGCGCGCCGGCCCGCAAAGTCATCAGGGAATCGAGTTTGTCCAGCTCCACGTCAAGCTCCTGCATTGCCTTGCGCTCGGCAACGGTCGGGGAGGCGCCAGTAGGATCAAACCTGGCTCGAGACTCGCCTGCTATCCCTGTTGTTTCTATCACCACGAGCCCGGTGTTCACGCGAAACGCGGTTGCCAGGACCCCTGCGTCAACAACCCCACGGCTGGCGGCGTTCTCCACCATCGCAGCGGCAAGCACCACCTTCTTGGCAAGCCTCACCTGATGTCGCGTCAACTTGCCTTGGCCCGGCCCAAGTTCATCCACATCCATATCCGGCCACTCCCTCGCAATGGCAATCGCCCCGCGAACGGCCTGTGGGTTCAAGGGTGGGAGCGTACCACCGTCAACAGGACCTGCATTCAGGGTCTCGTAGGCCAACAGAAGTCTATGCCACGCGGCTAGGTGATCTTCTCCAACCGGGGCACTCAGATGCTCTCGGTGATTATCGTCATGCATCGGCTTCCTCGGCCAGAACAGATTAGTCGGCTTTGATCGCGGACAGGTAGAAGATCGGGTTCTGGGGACTTCTGGGACTGTAGAACATGAAATGCTTTATTACAATGCGCCACCCGTCGGTCGTTGTCGCCGCTCCCTCTATCCGGCCCGAACTTTTGTCCTGCATGTCGGTTTCCTTCGCCGTGTCCTGTGCCCTCCGGATCGCCTCCGCGGAGGAGGGAAGCAACGACCTCAGCGCGTCCAGACATCGGATTCTCGCCTTCCGCAGCACGGCATCATCTGGATCCCCCGGCCCCCAGATCGAAAGCGCAAGCCAGGAAATGCCTTTCTGCGGCCCGACTCGGTTCAAGGGGCCCTCGGCGACGAGTTCGAGTCCCTCCTGGGACAAGGTATACGTGAATATTTCCCACCGCCCCTCATCATCCGAGGTCTCATACTTGAATCGCCATCCTGCGAGTTCTAGGTGGCGGGCACATTCAACAAGACCCAAGCCAGCACCCGATTGCCTCGGCCCCGGCTTGCTTGGGAGAATGAAGTGCCCCCAAACCAGCCCGAGCAAGGCGGATGCACCCAGGATGATGGATGCGGGCAACCTTGCCTCCCAGGCAGTCCGGAGCAGTCTCCACTTAACGTGCGCACCGCAAGCGGGACACGATACGTCGCGACGTGACAGCGGCTGGTGACAGGCCCCGCATCGCAAGTGGTTCATTCCCCTGACTAGGTGGTCCCAGGACCATCCTTCATGAGGGTGAGGTTCTCTTGGCGGGCCAGGGCGATGAGCATGGGGTTGAAGGGCTCCTTATGGAAGCTCTCCAGAGACGCCAAGGCGGCCGTGATCTCCCTATGGTGGTGAACACGTGGGTATCGAGGAGATACCTCACTTGTAGAACTCCTCGATTTCCTTCTCGTCCAGGGGCTCGTGGAAGTCGTCAGAGATCCAGATCTTGCCCTTGGCCCAGCCGGAGACCCTGCGCTGCGGAGCTGCCTCTGGGGGCCGGGCCGCATCTTGTCCGTCGGGCTCGACGAGGATGATCACCTCCACGTCCCTGTTGGCCAGCGCCTCGAGGCCGCCGATCTGAAGGGTGCCCGAATCCACGTGCTTCCTTAGCCGTAAGGCTTCCATGGCTTGCTTCCTCGACTGCGAAGTCCCACGCACACGCCTGACTACAGTATCATATGCCGTTTGCGCGGCTGCGTCAAGGCATGCGGCAGCGGCACAACCGGCGTCGCCTCACTTCGCCGACGTGGCGTAGACCTCGACCTCCAGGTAGTGGTTCAGTTCGCTGTCTACGTTGCCTTTGGAGTTGAGGCGCACGTAGCGGCCCGTCACGCCCTTGCAGGGGATTAGCCGCCCCTCGTAGCTCTCGATATACTCGCGGTCCTTCCCCACGCCAAGGCCCGAGGAGTTGTCGCGATCGTTGTTGTAGAGGGTCCTGACCTTGTGGATCAAGTCCGCATCGTCCGCGATCTGCACGACGACATCGTGGTAGATTCGAGGCGGATACAGCGAATGCCAGACCACGACCGCGTGGATGTTGTGGCTTGCTTCGAGGTCAATCTGCACCCACTGGCGGCCGGGGTGCAATTGCACCGGAGATCGCCCATTGGCCAGAAGCTTCTTGTCGCCATCAGTGATCTGGCTGAGTTCGCCGCGGAGGGGTTCCTGGTCGCTGCTGGTCACGGGCTTCTTCAGGACGACGTTCCGCGTACCCCGTGGGGCCAGGAATGGGGGACGGGGCTTGCTCGATACCGGCTCCAACTCCCCGCTCCGATACAGCTCCATACAGCGTTCCGATGCCCGTATTGGATGAGAGATGAGCGGACACTTGATCTTCACAGCCTCGAGTTCCTCCTCCTTCGCCTCGCCGGCGAGGCTGAGAGCGGGCGCAGCGCACAGTGCGAGGCAGGCGGCTAGGAGGGCGGTGAATGGGGCTTTGCGCGAGCGCAACGCGGGCCTCCTGTCAAACCTCCCGCGGGTTGTTGAACCCGCGGGAGGTTGAGGTCAATCCACCGGCCCCGGGCGGACGATGCGCGGGGCGGTTTTGATGCGGGGGCGGATGGCGAGCCAGTCCACGCCTTGGAACACGGGGTCGTCTATTGCACGCACCTCCTCGTCGCCCAGGTAGGGGCACATGGCGTCCACCCACAGGATGAGGCGGAGAAGGTCGTCGGGCGGGAGCTTCACGCCGGAGTCCGCCACTCCGTGGCGGGAAGAATCCGCCTCGGAGAGGCGGACTCCCGCGCCGTGCTTTCCGCTGGAGGCCATCTCGATGAGGCGGCTCCTGTAAGAGAGCTTGGTCATTGGCGGGGGCGTTTCGTAGCCGCGGGGGTCCCGCTGGTCGTAGCCCTCGACCATGAGCATGTCGGCGATGCCGAAGCCGGGCGGGGGACTCTTCGGCGGCACGTAGGCGGCGCCCCACGCGGGATTGCCGGTGAAGAGCCAATAGGTCTGGTCGAAGCCGAGGCCGCCGGGGCGGGGCGTCATGTCCACCTTGGCCTTGCCCTTGCCGTCGCCTGTGTGGCACTTGGCGCAATGCCGGTCGAGGACGGGGCGGACGTAGCGGTCCCAGCTCACAGTGTCGCCGCCCCAGGGTGGCGGGGCGATGGCGCTCGGCTCGCGGCCCAGCACCTTGTACCCGTCTCCGCTCGCAGGCCCCAACCCTCCCCCTGCCCCCTCCCTGAGAGGGAGGGGGGTGTCGGGGGCGACGCTGTGGAGTTCGTGGCAGCCGAGGCAGCCGCGGCGCTCGCAGGGCATGACGTTCGCGAAGCTGCGCATGGTCTGGAGCGCCCGCTGCCGCTCGTCGAGGAGCTGGAAGTGCAGCGGGATGCCGCTCGGGGCGTGGAAGCTCACCGAGCCGTCGCCCTCGATAGGCACGGTGCCCAGCACGCGCTTGACCCCCTCGGACTGCACGGCCGACACGACCGGCCCCGTCGAGAGGTAGGGGCGCTTGTGCCAGTAGGTGTAGGTCTTGTGCTCGATGGTCAGCACGCGAAGGAGCTTCGCCTTGCCGCGCAACTCGGCCGGCGCGCCGCTGTAGACGTTTCCGCTGTAGATCACTCCGCCCCTGGGGGTTAGCCGCTCCTCACGCGTCGGCCAGTCCACGCGGTCGGCGATGACGGGCGGCTTGAGCCGCGGCCTGACCGGGATGGCGTGGAAGACGTTGTGAACGCCCTCGTAGATCAGCTCGCGGTTGCCATCGGTGTCCATCAGGTAGAGGACGAACTTGCCGCCGCGGCGGCTGCGAACTGCGGCGGCGGAGGGGGCGGCGCAGCCGCAGGCGCCTGAGGCAGAGCGAACTTCGTCTGGCACTTGGGGCACCGAGCCTTCCTCCCGGCCATCTCGGGCGTCACGTCGAACGCCAGCTTCGCCTGGCAGTGCGGGCAGTGGAACTTCATCCCCGCCTCCTTCCTCTCGATGGCCTGGGTGCGCCCACCCCACGCCCGCGAATCCTACGCCGCCGCCGCCCCCGTGTCAAGCGTGCGCATGGCCCCCGTGACGGGGACACCCTTGTTCTTCAGCAATCGTCCTCGTCCTCGTCCCTCCTCCTCGTTCTCGATTCCCCTCGCAGCCAGCGAGACGGGATCGAGAGATTTGATCTTGTAGGTCGACCGGTACATCATACCAGGACGAGGGACGAGGAGGAGGACGAGGGTCTCTGGCTTGCAGCGTATCACTGAATATCGGAGAATGGGGCGTGGGGCGGGGCCGGCGGAGGAGTGGCCATGACACCATCCTCAGTGGAAGCGAGCGCGCCCAAGCTGGTGGGCGTGATAGACATCGGGGCCAACGCCATTCGCATGGTGATCGCCCAAGTGGGCGCGGACCGGCGGATCGAGGTGCTGGAACGCATCCAGCGCGCCGTGCGCCTCGGCCACGACACCTTCACCAGCGGCCGGCTCAGCCAGCGGACGATGTCCGCCGCGCTCGCCATCCTGCGCGACTGCAAGAAGCTCCTCGACACGTACAAGGCGGAGAGCGTCCGCGCCGTCGCCACCAGCGCTGTGCGCGAGGCGGCGAATGCCGACGCCTTCGTGGACCGCGTGGCGATGGCAAGCAGCCTGGACCTCGAGGTGCTCGACCCCGCCGAGGAGAGCCGCCTCACCGTCTCGGCCGTGCGCCAGGCGGTGAGCGGGGCGGTGGACCTGTCGGCCACGTGCGCCCTCGTGGCCGAGGTGGGCGGCGGCAGCACGCTGCTCACGCTGCTCGACAACGGCGTCATCACGGCCTCGGCCAGCTACGCCCTCGGCTCCGTCCGCCTCCAGGAGCAGTTGGCCGCCTCACAGGCCCCGCAGGCGCGCGCGGTGGACCTGTTGCGGCACCAGATCGCCAACGTGGTGGAGGCCATCAAGCGCTCGATGCCGCTGGGCCGCGTGCGGTTGTTCGTGGCCGTGGGCGAGGAGGCGCGCTTCGCCGCCCGGCAAACGGGGCAGAACGGGCCATCGGCCCAGGCCGTGAGCATGGTGGAGGCCAAGCCCTTCGACCGCCTGGTGGCCGACTGCGCGCGCCTGACCGCCGAGAAGCTCTCGAAGAAGCACGGCCTGCCCCTCCAGAGCACCGAGCGCCTCGTGCCCGCCTTCCTCATCTACCACGCGCTCCTCCACGCGACCCCCGTGGACAGGATGGTCGCGTGCGGCGTCTCGATGCGCGACGGGCTGCTGCTCGACATGGCCCGCCGCGCGACGGGCGAGGACGACGCGGAGCTGGCCGAGAGCGTGGTGCAGGCGGCCCGCACCATCGGCGAGAAGTACCGCTACGACGCGCGGCACGCGGAGCACGTGGCGGGCCTGGCCGTCCGCCTCTTCGACGCGCTTCAGGCCGAGCACGGCCTCACGCCGCGCCACCGCCTCCTCCTGCGCGTGGCGGCGACGCTTCACGAGATCGGCGGCTTCGTGAGCAACCGCGCCCACCACAAACACAGCTACTACCTGATCGCAAACTCCGAAGTCTTCGGCCTCCGCCGCGAGGAGGTGCAGGTGGCGGCCCAGGTGGCCCGCTACCACCGCCGGGCCACGCCCAAGCCCACGCACCTCGAGTACCTCACGCTGCCGCGCGAGGACCGCATCGCCGTGAACAAGCTGGCCGCCCTCCTGCGCGTGGCCGATGCACTCGACCGCGGCCACGCCCAGCAGGTGAGCGACTTCCACGCCGAGCGCCTGCCCGGCGAGCTGGCGCTCTACGTGCGCGGCGTGAGCGACCTCACGCTCGAGCGCCGAGCCGTCGAGGAGAAGGGCGACCTGTTCGAGGACACCTATGGCCTCAAGGCGCGGGTCGAGGAGGACGCCTCGCCCTCCGCCGAACCCCGCCGCGCAAGCCCCGTGGAGTGACCTTGTAGGCGGGGCGTCCCTGCCCCGCGAAGAAGGTGGGTGAAACGCCGTGCCGAAGCAACCGGACCTCGATGCCCCCGAGCTGTTCCTCAACCGCGAGCTGAGCTGGCTCGAGTTCAACGACCGCGTGCTCCGCGAGGGGCTGTCGGACGACGTGCCGCTGCTCGAGCGGCTCAAGTTCCTCGCCATCGTCAGCTCCAACCTCGACGAGTTCTTCATGGTCCGCGTGGCCGGCCTCAAGCAGCAGGCGGCCGCGGGCGCCACGGCCCGCGACCCCAGCGGCCTCACGCCCGCCGAGCAGCTCGAGCGCATCAGCCGCCGCGCCCACCAAATGGCCGCGGAGCAGAGCGCCGGCATCCGCGACGCCGTCGCCCGGCTCGCCAGCCACGGCCTCCACGTCCTCGCCGCCGCGGCCTGGACCTTCGAGCAGCGTAACTTCCTCCGCTCCTACTTCGCCACGGAGGTCCTCCCAGTCCTCACCCCCCTCGCGGTCGAGGAGCTACAGCCCTTCCCCATCCTGCCCGGCCTCACGCTCCACGTCCTCCTTGGCCTGACCCCCCTCCCTTCCAGGGAGGGGCCAGGGGGAGGGCCGAGCCCCTCGCCCACCCCAACCCTCACCCCACCCTCTCCCTGCAAGGGAGAGGGGGCCAAACCAACCCCCCTCCCTTCCAGGGAGGGGGAAGGGGGAGGGTCGAGCGCCGGCCCCAACCCAGGAGTCCCACCCTCACCCTCCCCTCTCCCTGAGAGGGAGAGGGGTCAGATGCCCGACACCGCGCTCAAGCTCGCGGTCGTGGCCATCCCTCCGTCGCTCCCCCGCTTCGTGCCCGTGCCGGCCGCCGACGGCCTGCACCTGGCCATGATGGAGGACGTGGTGGCCGAGCACGCGGGCCAGCTCTTCCAGGGCTTCGAGGTGGCAGCCAGAGCCGTCTTCCGCCTCACGCGGGACGCCGACGTGCCGGTGACGGACGACGATGCGGCCGACCTCCTCCAGCTCGTCGAGGAGGCCGTGCGCTCGCGCCGACGCCAGTGCGTCGTCCGCCTCGCCCTCTCCGCCAACGCCGACCCGCGCCTGAAGGCCTGGCTCAAGGACTGGTGCCAGGTGGGCGACGAGGACGTTTACGAGGTGGACGGGTTGCTCGACGCCGCGGCGCTCTACGAAATCGTCAGCCGCCCGGGCTTTGAGAAGCTGCGCGAGCCCGACTGGCCGCCCCAGACGCCCCGCGGCCTCCTGGGCCGCGACGACCTGTGGCAGGCCATCGCCGACCACGACGTGCTGCTCTTCCACCCCTACGAGTCTTTCCAGCCCGTCGTCCGCCTGGTCGAGCTGGCCGCGGACGACCCGCGCGTCATCGCCATCAAGATGACGCTTTACCGCGTGAGCGCCAACTCGCCCATCGTTGCCGCGCTCGGCCGCGCGTCCGAGAAGGGCAAGCAGGTCACGGTCCTGGTCGAGCTGAAGGCCCGCTTCGACGAGGCCCGCAACGTCAACTGGGCACGCCGCCTCGAGGACGCCGGCTGCCACGTCATCTACGGCATCGCCGGCCTCAAGACCCACGCCAAGCTCCTCCTCATCATCCGCCGCGAGGAGCACGGCATCCGCCGCTACGTCCACGCGGGGACAGGGAACTACAACGACCGCACGGCCCGCCTCTACTCCGACATCGGCCTGCTGACCGCCGACCGCGATTTCGCGGCCGACGCCTCGGCCTTCTTCAACCTCCTCACCGGCTACTCCCAGGCCGTCGGCTGGAACGTCTTCGCCATCTCGCCCACCGAGAGCCGCGCGCGCTTCATCGAACTCATCGAGCGCGAGGCCGAGGCCTCCACCCCCGATCAGCCCGGCCTCATCATGGCCAAGATGAACTCCCTTCAGGACAAGGCGCTCATCCAGGCCCTCTACCGCGCCAGCATCGCAGGCGTCAAGGTCCTCCTCAACGTCCGCGGCCTCTGCTGCCTGCGGCCAGGCGTCCCAGGCGTCTCCGAAAACGTCGAGGTCGTGTCCATCGTGGACCGCTACCTCGAGCACGCCCGCCTCTTCTACTTCCGCAACGGCGGCCACGAAGAGGTCTACCTCTCCAGCGCCGACTGGATGGTGCGGAACCTCGACAAGCGGCTCGAGATCATCTTCCCCGTCACCTCGGAGCCGTTGCGCCGCCGCCTGGTCGGCGCGCTGGAGACGTATTTCGCCGACACGCTGAAGGCTCGGCGGTTGCAGCCCGACGGCTCGTGGGTGCCGGTGAAGCGTCGGGGCAAGCCCGTGCGTGCCCAGCAGAAGCTCTACGAGGAATGCGTCGAGGCGGCCCGAGCCGCCGACCAGGCCCCCCTCCAGTTCCGCCCCCTCACCCGCCCCGACGAGCCGCAGCCCTGACGCGCCTTAGGCCCGCCGCCGCGAAGCTCGCTCGCCCTCCGGCCGACGGCGGGTTGACCGCAGGCCAGTGGCGGGGTAAGATGAAGGAGGTCCAAGGAAATGCACAGCATCCCCCCAGACCAGCAGGGGAAACCCATGTCGCGGCTGATCAAGATTGTGGTAGAGAAGCATCCTGACGGCTACGTCGCATACCCCCTCGGCCTGAAGGGGGTCGTCGTGGGCGAGGGCGACAGCTATGAGGAAGCACTGACGGACGTCAAGAGCGCCATCCGCTTCCACATCGAGACGTTCGGCAACGAAGTCCTTGACACGGACTCGCCTGTACTGGAGGCCTTTGTAGCCGAGGCAGGGGTAGCTTCCTGATGCCCAAGTTCCCCATCGACGCTCCCAAGCGTCGGGTGATCAAGGCCCTGCAGCGTCTGGGCTTCGAGCTTGTGACGGAACGCGAGCACATCGCGATGGTCCGTCAGAATGCCGACGGGACCCGCACGCCACTCACGATGCCGAACCACCCGCGGCTCAAGAGTTCGACTCTCAGGACCATCTGCAACCAGTCAGGGATCAAGCGGGAGGATTTCCTGACTGCCTACCAAAGGCCGTGACGGGGCGGGCGGTCAGAACTGGAGCATCCGCTTGGTGTAGTTCGTCCCGTCGTTGTAGATCAGGTAGAAGTAGGCCCCGCCCGCGCTGTCCAGCGCGCCGCCCTTGCCCTTCTGCACCTGATGCTCGGGCGGCTTGCGGAACACCACGTAGCCCTCCTGCGTAGCTCCGGGCTGCACGGCCACGCCGTCGAGCGTGTTGTCTTCGTGGATCGCCGCCAGCACGATGTCCTGGACCCCCCGCAGGTAGAAGTGGGCGTTCCGCAGCGTGAGCGGCGTCAGGCCGCGGTTGGTCACCTTCACCTTGGCCTCGATGGCTCCGGCCTTGACCAGTGGCTTCCCCAGGACCATGCCCACCGTGTCGCTGGGTATCTCGTTCCCCTGGTCCAGCACCTTCCCCCTGTTCTTCTCCATCTCCAGGGGGAGCTGCTGGAGCCACAGGTCCACCCGCTCCCTGTCGGGCCCCGACAGCTTGGGCTGAAGCTCCTCGAAGGCGGTCTGTGCCCTCCTGAGGTCGCCGTTGACCACGTAGCCCACGGCGTTGGTCAGGTGCATCCTGCCCAGCAGCGGCGCGGCCACGAAGAACCAGCCGGCGGCCAGCACCGCCAGGATGCCCGCGACGACCGCTACCTTGACGACCGGGAAGGTGAACGTGACGCCGCGCCTGCCGCCCCGGGGCTGGGGGCCGAAGCCCACCTGGAGCCCCGTCCGACGGTCGAACCCGCAGTGGATGCACAGCACGGCCTCGGCGGCCAGGGGCCGCTTGCAACTCGGGCAAGTGTCCCCCGCGGCGCCCCCCTCGCCGCCCGGCACCGGCGTGGCCTCCTCGGCAGCGGCCAGGCGGAACCCCGACGGGACCGTCACCGCCCGCTTGCACGCCGAGCAGCGCGCCCGCTTCCCCTCGCTGCCGTCGGGCGCCGTCAGTGTCTTCCCACATTCGCACGCGAACTTGATTGGCATGGCACACCCCTACACGGCGCTGCCCCTGCCGCATGCAGCGCCTTCCCCCAGATTGTATCACACTGCCACGCCAGCGCAAGCCCACGCCGCACGCCCAAACAAGTTTGGGCGTGGCACCCACAGTCCCCCCTCAAGAACAAGGGGTGCCACGCCCAAGCTGCGCTTGGGCGTGTCTTCCGCAACAGGCACTGCTTGCGGGTCCGGCCCACACCCCAAAGCGCGCGCGGCGCTTGACTTCCCGACCGTTTTGCGTTTGACTCGCAGGAGACAGGGTCCCCCCCGCGCGCGAAAGGAGAAGGCGATGGGCAAGAGGACAGCCGCCTGCGTCGTGTCCGCCCTGCTCGTGGCGTCGTGGGCCTTTGCCGCCGAATGGCCAAGCTCGGCGGACGTGTTGGCCAAGGCCGGCCTCAAACGCGGCGTGTGCGCCCTGGTGGGCGAGAAGGGGGACCAGTTGGCCCTCGACCTCGCGCGGCAGAGCGAACTCACGCTCTTCGTCCAGGTGCCCACCTACGCGGACTTCCAGGCGGCGGCCAAGGCCGCCGACGCCGCGGGCCTTCTCGGCACCCGCATCTTCATCGCCACGGGCGCAGCCGCCCGCATCGGCCTCGCCGACAACGTGGCCGACGCCGTGGTCATCCCCGACGCTTCTCCTGAATCCAAGGCCGAGGCCCTGCGCGTCCTTCGCCCCGAGGGCAAGGCCATCGTCGGCGGAGATGTCCTCACGAAGCCCTTCCCCCAGGGGATCGACGACTGGAGCCACCACTTCCACGGCCCCGACAACAATCCGCAATCGTCCGACACCGTGGCCCGCGCGCCCTTCCTCACCCAGTTCGTGGCCGAGCCGCGCTACGCGCCCGCCCCGCAACAGGTCGTGGCCTCCGCGGGACGCCTCTTCATGGCCTTCGGCCACATCGCCTGGCACCAGCGCGAGGAGGACGTGCTGGACACGCTGATGGCCGTCAACGCCTACAACGGCACCGTGCTCTGGAAGAAGCCGCTGCCGACCGGCTTCATGGTGGACCGCTCGACCATGATCGCCACGCCCACGGCCCTCTACGTGGCCGACGACAAGGGCTGCAAGCTCCTCGACCCCGCCACGGGCGAGGTGAAGGACGAGATCGCCGTCCCCGCCGACCTCGCCGACGGCACGTTCTGGAAATGGCTGGCGCTGGAGGACGGCGTGCTCTACGCCCTCGTGGGCAAGCCCGAGCCGCCCGACCCCGTGGCCAAGTGGCGCAGCACCCGCCACGGCTGGCCCTGGGGCGGCATCTCGAAGGGCTACAACGACCGCGACCTCCCCTGGGGCTTCGCCAAGACCATCCTTGCTCTCGACCCCAAGTCGAAGAAGGTCCTCTGGCACCGCCAGCAGGACCCGCCCATTGACGCCCGCTCGACCTGCCTGCGGAAGGGCCGCCTCTACATCGGCCACTACGGCCAGTTCCTCGCCTGCCTCGACGCCAAGACGGGCAACGACCTGTGGCGCCGCACCGCCGAGAAGGATCCCGATCTCTTCAAGTCCATCGGCCCCTATCGCCCCGGCCAGGGCTACGTGCAGGGCTGGCGCACGCAGGCATACGTGAAGTGCAGCGACCAGGCCCTTTACTTCGCCGGGCCGCAGGTGCCCTGGCTGAGCGCCGTCTCCGCCGCCGACGGCCGCTACCTGTGGAAGCACGATGCGATGGACCTGCACATCGTGCTCCACGGCGACGGCCTCTACGTCATCGCCGCCCAGAACAAGCCCACAGACACCAAGAAGCTGAATCCCCTCACCGGACAAGTGGTCGCCGAGTACGACACGCGGCGCCGCGCCTGCACGCGGGCCACGGGCAGCGTGGACGGCATTTTCTTCCGCGCCCACGAGGGCTCGGGCCGCTTCGACTACGCCTCGGGCAAGACCCAGTGGATTTCGCCCATGCGCCCCTCGTGCCACGTCGGCGTCATCATCGCCAACGGCCTGTGCACCTGGATCGGTCTTGATGGGGGTGTGGGGGTCGCCGAAGAGGGTGATCTCGAAGTAGCACCAGCGGTAGACCATGCCGTCGGTGCCGTCCACGTGCTCGACCTCGGCGACCATGTCCACCTTGGAGAGCTGGTGTGCGACGCCGACGTTGCGGTGGCCCTTGGTGAGCAGGTTGTCGAAGAAGGTTTCCTGGAACTCGCCGCTGAACATCCACTCGAAGGTGGGGTTGTACCAGCCGTAGCGGGAGTTCATGATGACGGCGAAGGCGCCGGCCGCGTTGCCCATGTTCATGACTTCGGCGAAGGCGTCCGAGTAGTCGAAGGCGCCGCAGTAGCAGCCGAGGCTGTTGACGAGGAAGAGGCCGGGGTTGGTGAGGGAGGCGAGGTTGCCGTTGCCCAGGCGCAGGGCGTAGTTCCAGTTGGCGTGGCCCGAGTGGGCGACGAGGTGG
Organism: Planctomycetota bacterium; assembly: GCA_041320515.1. GTDB lineage: Bacteria > Planctomycetota > PUPC01 > DSUN01 > DSUN01 > DSUN01. The sequence goes on from JBGLNR010000001.1 coordinate 1,216,697, forward strand.
GGCGAGGCGTTGAGCGCCTGGAGGCATTGGGTGCCGGTCCAGTAGGCCGTGCGGTCGTCGAGCCAGTTGATCAGGTAGCTGGAGAGGTGGGGCAGGAGTCTGTCGAGGCCGTCGCCGCCCTGTGCGCCGCCGCCGAGCGATTCGCCGAGGAGGAGCGCCGTGTCGGGGTTCGGGTGGGGGTTGTTCTCGTAGGCGATGGTCTTGGCGACGAAGCGCTGCGCCTCGGCCTCGGTTTCCACCGGGGCGCGGCCCAGGTAGACCTCGGGCAACAGGTCCACCTCGCCGCCGCCCGCGCCGTCGTTGGGCTCGCCCCAGAGGGCGTCGCCGTCGTTGTTCCACGGGCCGTCGAGGCAGGCGTAGTAGAGGTCGCAGGGCATGTCCTCGCTTGTGTAGTCGCCCAGAGCGGCGGCGCCGGACACGTGGCCGTAGGCCCCGCGGGCGGGGATGATGCTCACGTCGCCGCCCAGGAGCACGTACTCGATGCCCCAGGTGTCGTAGGCGTACTTGATGTAGTTGCGGAGCTTCTCCTGCGTGTCCGCGCCGGGCTGGCTGGCGACGTCGCCCTCCATCGTCGCCATCTTCACGGCCAGGCCGAGGCCGGCCTTGTGAGTTGCCAGGGTCTGGAACGTGGCGGAGAGGGTGGTCGAGGTGACCAGGAGGTAGTCGTAGGGGCCGTCGGCGGGGACGGCCCCGCCCGTCGTCGCCGCGCCAGCGTCGGGCGCCACGTCCCCCAGTGACTCGGGGTTATCCACGACCGCGGCCACGCGGCGGGTGTCGGCGGCTCGCGGCCGCGACGCGGTGGCAGCGCCCCCTTGCGGCGCCACGTGCACCGTCAGCTCGAGCCGCGGGCAGTAGAGCAGGCGGTTCGCCTTCGGCGTGTACTGCACGGGGGAGAGGCGGACGAACGCGATGTCGTAGCCGCACATCCGCTGCACCGAGAGCAGCTCGGCCCGGCTCTTCGGGTAGGCGTCGTTGGAGGCGTAGACCTCCGGCTTCGGCCTGTCGGCCTCGCGGGCCGCCGCCACGCGGGCCTCGTTGCTGCCCAGGGGGATGGCCACGCGGCCGAACTCCACCGGCCGCCCCACGCCCATCGTCCGCACGTCCGCCAGCGGCCGGGCCTCGACCCCTGTCACCTTGCTGCCCGGGGGCAGCAGGATGCGCGCCACGCGCACCGGCAACGAGGGCTCCCCCACCCGGCGCAGGCGCGCGCAGCCGCGCAGCGACACCCGGGCGTACTCCCCCGCCGCCGCCGTGCCCGGCGCGTCGAAGCTGTAGGGCACCACCAGCTTCTGGGGCGCGCCCCCGCCCAGGACGGCACCCGTGGCCACGCACAGGGCCAGGATGCACAGGGCCACTCCCCGGGCCACGGTCTGGCGGTAAGGCACCATCTCGGTCTCCTTCGGCTTTCGGCGATCGCTGAACTGCGTGAAGATTGCCACGGCCTTCATGGAACGGACCTCGAAAGAGCGGCCCAACGGCCCACCCTCCGGGCCGTTACCCCCTCGCGCCGCCCCAGAGTCACCCTCTCATCCCCGCCGTAGCATCATTACCCCATTATACCCTCTTGCCCCCACATATCAAGCCAAATCTTGCATCCGGCGCATCTTGGGGTTATGATCATAGGGATTCTGGCTCCAAGAAGGCCAACGTGCGGTTGCGCATGGCCGTGTCAGGAGGAGCGATAGTGCCCGACAGCCCCCGCGTCTCCGTGTTCGTCACCTGCTACAACTGCGCGAAGCACATCGCGCGGACCGTCGAGGCGGTCCTGGCGAACGACTTCACGGACTTCGAGCTGCTGCTGGCCGAGGGGGGCTCGACCGACAGCACGCTCGAGGTGCTCGAGGGGCTGGCCGCCCGCGACCCGCGGGTGCGCGTGCTCAGCGGCGTGGCCCCGCCGCAGGCCGCGAAGCTGAACGCCATGCTCAAGGCGGCGCGCGGCAGCCTGCTCGTCTCGTGCGACGACGATTGCACGGCGAGCCCGGGGTGGATTCGCGCCTATGTCGAGGGCTCCGCCAAGTGGCCCGGCATGCTCGCCGGGCGGGTGCTGCCCGACGGCGACGGCGTGCCCCTCGGGGTCAAGCGGACGATGCACGTCGAGGTGTGGCCGCCCAGCTTCTACAACAAGGCGATGCCGTGGCGGCGGTGCAGGGGCCTGAACTTCGCCGTGCCCACGGCCATCGCCCGCGGAATCGGGGGGTGGGACGAAGGGGCGAACTACGCGGTGGACATGGACTTCGCCCTCCGGCTGATGCTCGCCGGGCACACGATCGTCTACCTGCCCGACGCGCTGGTCTACCACAAGACGCTGCCCGACTGGGCGGCGTTCGTCAAGAAGCGCGCGCACGGCGCCCGGGCGGGGATGCGCCACCTGTCGCGCAAGTACCCGCTCAAGCTGCACGCCTGGTGTTCGATCGCCATCGCGTTCGGCTGGTGGACTGCCACGGTCTTCGCCGGACTCGTCACGTTCCGGCCCTCGCGCGTTCGGCTGGGTTGGGCCTCGCTGTGTGGGGGGTTCAAGGGCCTCTTCGGCCCACCGCCGTCCAGCGGCCACACCAGCACCTGGGGGAAAAAGGGGACATTCAACTTTTCCGCCGCGAAAAAGTAGAATGTCCCCTTTTTCCCCAACCGTAGCGAAAGGCACGCACATGGGACCGAGTGGCGCCGATCTGACGGGGGTGATCCTGGCCGCGGGCCGCGGCACGCGCATGGGCGTCCTGCCCACCGCGCTGCCCAAGGTCGTCCTGCCCATCCTGGACGAGCCGATCGTCTACCACCAGCTTCGGATGATGGCCGGCCTCGGCATCCGCAAGGCGTTCGTCGTCGTCGGCTTCCGAGGCCACGAGGTCGTCCGCCAGATCGAGCGCATGCCGCCCAGCGGCGTGGAACTCCACTACGTCGAGCAGCGCCAGCGCCTCGGCATCGCACACTGCGTCGGCACCCTCGAACGCCGCCTCGACGGGCCGTTCATGCTCTTCCTGGGCGACATCTATTTCGACGCGCCCCGCATCGGCGAGATGCTCGACGCCTTCTGGGGACACATTCGCGACGGAATGTGTCCCCCTGACGCCGTGCTGGGGGCCATCGAGGAGAAGACGATCGCCGCGCTCCAGCGCAACTACTGCATCGTGAGCGACGAGGCGGGGCGGGCCATCCGAGTCATCGAGAAGCCGCGCCACCCGAAGAGCCGCATCAAAGGCGTGGGCGTCTACCTCTTCCGCCCCGTCGTCTTCGACGCCATCCGCCGCACGCCGCGCACCGCGATGCGCGACGAGTATGAGATCACCGACAGCATTCAGATTCTCATCGAGGACGGCTACTACGTGCGTGCCTGCACGTGCGTCGAGGCCGACCTGAATGTGACCTATCCCAAGGACCTGCTCGACATCAACCTGTCGCTCATGCATGCGAAGGGGCTGGAGCGGCTGATCGGCCGACAGGTCGAGCTGGGCGACGGCGCGGAGATCGTCCAGTCCGTCGTCTGCTCGGGGGCGCGCGTGGGCGCGGGCGCCGTCCTGCGCGAGTGCCTCGTCTTCCCCGGCGCCGCCGTGGACCCCGGCGCACGGCTCCACCGCGCCATCGTGACCGATGAAGGGCTCCTGTCCGTGTAGGGGCGCCCCTATGTGGGCGCCCTCTTCCGGCGCCGGGGCCGGCGCGGGGCATGTGTGCCGGGGCGTCCGTGGCAGTCCCGGCGCGTGTAGGGGCGCCCCTATGTGGGCGCCCTCTGCCGGCGCCGGGGCCGGCGCGGGGCATGTGCACCGGGGCGTCCGCGGCCGTCCCGGCGCGTGAAGAGGGCGGCCACACAGGGCCGCCCCTACAGCGATTGGCCTTTGGAGGTGCAGATGAAAGTCCTCGTCACAGGCGGCTGTGGCTTCCTCGGTTCCCATGTCTGCGCGTTCTACCGCAAGCTCGGCTGGGACGCCGTGTCGTATGACAGCATGACGAAGTACGAGCTGGCGCGCACGGGCTACAACGCGGACCTGGCCCGACGCCACAACTGGGACCTCCTCTCGAAGCTCGGCGTGCGGCTCGTCGAGGGCGACGTCCGCGACGCCGAGGCCCTCCTGGCCGCCGCGGCGGGCAGCGACTACATCATCCACACCGCCGCGCAGCCGGCCATGACCATCTCCGTCACCGACCCGCGGCTCGACTTCACGACGAACGTGTTGGGCACCTTCAACGTCCTCGAAACCGCGCGGGCGCTCGGCGTGCCCGTCGTCTCCTGCGCCTCCATCCACGTCTACGGCACGGGCATCAACGACTCGCTCACGGAGGCGGCGACGCGTTACGTTCGGCAGCCGGCGGGCATTGACGAATCGCATCCCGTGATGACCGGCGCCCTCACGCCGCTGCACGCCTCGAAGCGGGCCGCCGAGGAGTACCTGCTCACGTACGCGGATTGCTACGGCCTCAAGGCGGCCAGCTACCGCCTCACGGGCCTCTACGGCGAGAACCAGTTCGGCGGCGAGGACCACGGCTGGGTCGCCCACTTCATCATCTCCGCCCTCCGCCGCCAGCCGATCACGCTCTTCGGCACGGGCAAGCAGCTCCGCGACATCATCTACGCGAGCGACGTTTGTGCCGCCTTCCACGCCTTCTTCCAGCACCCCGTGCCCGGCATCTACAACATCGGCGGCGGCGAGGCGAACGCCATTTCGCTGCTCGAGTGCCTCGCTTACCTCGAAGAGCTGCTCGGGCGGCGGGTCGAGTACCGCTTCGGCGGCGAGCGCCTGGGCGACCTCTACTATTTCGTCTGCGACATCGCCAAGGCCGAGCGTCTCCTGCACTGGGCGCCCGCCGTGCGCCCCCGCGAGGGGATTCAGCGGCTCCTCCGATGGGTCGAGAGCAACAGGGACATCTTCTGCCTCCCATGACGCAGGGGGAGCCGATGGGTGTGCGCCGCCATTGTGTATCAAGTCGCGGGGGGGGCTTGATACAGAATGGGTGTCCGGAGCCTGTGGACGGGGTGCCTCTGCGACCCTAAGTGTTTGCCATATAGACACTTGGGGCAGTGACCCAGGGCGCGGGGCGGGGGTGCCAGTGTGGACGACACATGTGCGCGCACGATTGATACAGAATGGGGCCGGGGCGAAGAGCGCAGGCGGATGGCAGACGCCGGCGTTGCCCGCCAGTCCGGTGGTTGATCCACGATGGGATGCAGCCGATGGGCGTGGAGCCTGGGTGCGAAGCCGCGGAGGGCCTGAAGCCGCCGGGGGCCGTGCGCCCGTGGCGGCGGGCCGTGGGCCTCGTGCTGGGCCTGGGGCTCGTCGGCGCGCTCGTGGGCGTGGTGGTGAGCCAGTGGCGCCGCCTGCCGAAGGACGCGCTGGCGCCCAACTGGTGGTTCATCCTGCTCTCGTTCGCCGTCATCCGCGTCCACGTGTGGGTGGGGGCCTTGCGATGGCGAGCCGTGGTGCTGGCCCTGGGCGGGTCGCTGCCCGCGTCGCGCGCGTACGTGGTGTCCACGCTGGGCGCTCTGGGGCGCTACGTGCCGGGCAAGGCGGCTCTCGTGGCCGCGAAGGCCTACCTGAGCGTGCGCGAGGGGGTGAGCCTGCGGGTGGCGATGATGAGCATCTTCTACGAGCAGGTGCTGCACGTGCTCGGCGCGGCGATCATCGTCGCGCTCTGGATCGGCCTGTCGGGGCCGGGGCAGCCGCTGCCGGTGCCGGCACGCTGGGCCGCCGTGGCCGTGGCCGTCGCCGGCGTGCTGGCCGTACACCCGTGGCTGGTGAGCCGAGCGATGGCGCTGGCCGGCAGGCTCCTGCGGCGGCGGGTGGTTGTCGAGGGCCTGACCTACTGGGAGATGCTGCCCCTCGAACTCGGCTTCCTCGTCTACTGGCTCCTGGGCGGCCTGGCGCTCTATCTTCTCGTCTATGCGTTCCACCCCCTGCCGCTCGTGCGGGTGCTGGACTGCACGGCGATTGGGGCGCTGGCGATGGTGCTGGGGCTGATCACCCTGATTGCGCCCGCGGGGATTGGCATCCTGGAGGGGACGACTGCCGCCCTCCTCTCGGCCTACATGCCGCTGCCGCTGGCGGCGGCGATTGCGCTCGCCTTGCGCGTGGTCATCACGCTCGGCGAGGCGTGCGACGTGGCGCTCGCGCTTCTCCTGCGCAGGCAGAAGGGGACATAACAATGGATTCCAATGCAAAGACGCCCTTCCGTGGCGTGGTGCTGGGCTTGCTGGCCGTCGCGGGCGTCTACGGCCTGCTCGGGCGCTGGAACTGCCTGGTGGACATCCCGCGGCACCAGGTGGGCGTGTACGGCATGGTGGCGCGGAACTACCTGAAGTACGGCTATCCAGGCTTCGGCCTCGCGCAGGTTTCGTCGCCTGGGCCGGTCCTGCCGCCAGAGCAGCGGGTCTACTACCAGAACCACCCTCCCATCGTGCCCTTGCTCAGCTCCGTGAGCGTGGCGCTCTTCGGGCCGCAGACGTGGGCCGTGCTGCTTCCGCACCTCCTCTGCGGCCTCGCGCTCGTGGGCGTGCTGGCCGCCCTCGCGCAGCGGGTGGGCGGGGGCACCACCTGGGCCTGGGCCGCCGTGCTGGCCGCCGCGGTGCCCATCGCCGTGAAGTACGGCGGGGCGTTCGTGGACGTCGTTGGCCCGCCGCTCATCCTCTGGTGCGCGCTTGCCGCGCTGTTCTATCTCCGCTACTGCGAGACTGGTTCGAGGCGCGACTTCGCCCTTCTCGCCGTGGCCTGCGTGCTGGGCCTGCTGACGGATTGGCCGGCCTATGTCCTGTGCTTCGCCCTCGCGGGGCACGCGCTGGTCTATCGCTCGAAGGCGCGGCGGGCCGCGATGCTGGCCCTGCCCATCGTGGCGCTGGCCCTCTTCGTGGGCTTCATGGCCTACGCGCGGGCCATCCCGAAGGAGGGCAACCTGCTCCAGCCTATCGGCGAAGCCTGGAGTTCGTGGAGGGTGGGCGGCAGCGCACCGGATGCGGAGCGCGTGCCGCTCGCGGCGCTTGCGATGAGTTTCTTCACCAGGTTCCTCATCCAGCTTTCGCCGCTCTGCCTGTTGGCGCTCGTGTGGCTCGCTCGTAAGGCGTGGCCCGCGGCCCTGACTCGCGAGAACCGCCGCGAGCAGCACGTCGTGCTCCTGTGGCTCTGGCCGCTGCCCTACGCGATTGCCTTTCCCGCGCTCTTCCACAACCATCCCTACTACCACCTGCTGTTTCTCCCCGCCGTGGTAGTCACCGTGGCGCTGGTCGTTGAGCCGTTCGTGCGCAAAGGCGGTCGTTGGCGCGTGGCCCTCGCCGCCGCGGGTGGGGTGTTCCTGCTCCTCAGCTCCTTCTACGCGGTCACTGAGACCGATGCCCTGGAGCCCATGCGCCACCGGTGGGTGCGCTGGGGAGAGGACCTCGCGCAGCATGCGGCGTTCGAGGAGGAGAGCGGATTCGTCGCGCACTACGCGCACCAGATGCGCTTCGTCGCCGACCGTCGGGTTGACGCCGGGGAGGACGGAAAGGGCCTGAACACGCCGGAGAGATTGGGGAAGCTAGGCCGGGCGAAGAAGGTCTTCGCGCCCCTCGCCCACCCAGTCGGCGACGCCGACCTCTTTGGTGAGTTGTTCAGGAGAGGCCCCGCGACGCTCTGCGGCTCCGCTACGAGCTGATTGACGTGATGAAGGCGGAGGGGACCTTGCCCGAAGCGCTGCGATGATGTGTGCCACGTGCCGCGTGAGGGGAAGGCGCTTGACAAAGAGCCTCTGGGTGTTGTACCCTCTGGGTAAGATGCGGTGGTGATTCGTCCGGCCCGTCTCGAGGTGTTCAAGAGCGATGAGCCTTGCGAGTGCTGCTGTTGAGGGCCTGGTCACTTCGGACGCGGAGCGCGAGATCGCGGACCGCGGTCTACAGGATGCGTATGAGACGGTGCTTGGCATAGTCAGCGAGATGCCAAGTTGCCAGCACGTCACCGTGTCCATCACGCCGTACGACGATTCCTCCGGTCTCAGTCTTATTGACATCGAGCTGAGGTGTGGATTGAGCGGGAGGGAGGCGATCGACGCGAGGAACCGTCTGCGCGAACGCATGCGTGGCGAACTGGGCGTGGAGACTGCCAACAGGTTCCTTCTGGTTGTCCGGTGACCGCCCGTGAGAGCAACCGACTTCCACGACATCGCTCAGCATCTTCTTGAGAACTTCCCACCTCAGAAGGGCGAGGCCGCAGAACGCACAGCGGTCGGCAGGATCTACTACGCAGCCTTCCTCCACGCGCGGGACTTCCTGATCAAGTGTGGCCTGAGCTTCGGGCAGGCAAGCCCGAAGATCCACGCCCAGGTTTGCGAGGGGCTTATGCGGGCCGACAACGCCGACCTGCGGCACGCGGGCGACAGCCTCGCGGAACTCCACAGGGAGAGACGCAGGGCTGACTACGAGACCGCCGTCGCGCAGGGCTTCGACATGGATACGATCGAGGAATTATACGCCGATGTGGTTCCAGGGCTGGCGGACGGTTGGGCCAGGCTCACCGCCGGAGAGAAGGCCAGAGAGAGGGCGATGGTGCAGGACAGAATCACCCAGATAGCGAGGAGTTCGTGGGCATAGCCGGCTACTCCCGAGCGTACACCCCCGCCAGCAGCACCCCCTGCTTCCTCACAGCGTAGAGCGGCCTCTTCTGCGTCAGATAGTCCAGCGCCAGCGCGGCTGCCTTGTCCCCGCGCCGGGCGTACGCGCGCAGCATGCCCTCGCGGGCATTGATCACGACGAAGTCGAAACGCGGCACGGGCTCGAGCGCGTGCTGGAGGGGGACGGCCCTCAGGCCCCTCCGCTCTGGCTCGTCCAGGTAGAACTCGCCGTAGAAGCTGAAGGTCCGCGTGATCACCAACTCGCCGACCGGGTAGAACGCCACCGTCGCCCGCACGGGGCAGCGGCGGTTGAGCCAGCGGAACAGGTCGCGGTTCACCACGTCGTGCCAGTAGGTCGTCTCCATCCCCAGCTTGTCGGCGCCCCACAGGCCGCCGACCAGGGCGTTGTAGTAGCTCAACTCGCACGGGTGAATCCACCAGACCGCCCCCGCCTGGGTCACGAAGAACGCCGCCGTGGCGAAGAGCGGCCGCCACGGACGCTTCTTCGAGTGAGCCACAAGCCAGTCCCAGCAGCGCTTCCCCGCCACCCCCGCCAGTATCGCCAGGAAGGGGAAGGCGGGCAGGAAGAGCCGCACCCCGTCGTACTTCGGCACGCCGGGGATCATGAAGATGCCAATGATGTAGGCCGCGTTGATGGCTACGAGCGCCAGAATGGGCTGGCGGCGGAACTCCCGCACCGCCCGCACGGAGCCGAGGACGACGAGGAACAGGATGCCGATGGGAATCGTCGTGAGCGTCATCACGAGCGGATAGTGGAAGGGGGCGGGGGTGTCGCGATAGACCTGGCCGAGATACATCACGGGAATCGGGTCGCGCCACTGGGGCCGCAGATACTCGATGAGGCGGCTCAGCGTGTCGTGCCACAGCCACGGCCAGCCGATGATGAACACGGCCGGGCCGAGGAGCAGCGTCCACACGAGCGGCTTGAGCGCCCGCTTGCCGTGGAACCCGATGCCCCACCCGGCCAGGACGAGCGGCAGGAAGATGCCGTTGATCTTCGTCAGCAGGGCCAGGCCCAGGCACAGGCCCGAGAGCGCGCAGGCCCCGTGCGTGCCCTTCTCGATGGCCCGCGCGAACGCCAGGACAGAGAGGAACCAGGCGAGGGACATCGGGACGTCGAGTGTCGCGAAATGCGCGTGGCCGAACACCCGCGGCATGCACAGCAGGCTTCCCGCCGCCATCAGCCCCGCCAGGCCGCCGAACGCCCGGCCCGCGAACTGGAAGACCAGCTCGACTAGGAGCGCGAACAACACCGCGGTCACGAGCCGCGAGGCGATGATGGGCGAGCCGTTGCGCATCATGGCCTGCGAGATTCCCATCAGCACCTTGGCGAGGGGAGGGTGCTCGGCATTGTTGTAGTGCTTGTTCGGGATGTTCCCCCAGTGCGCGTCGGTCTCCTCGCGGCTCAGGGCCGAACCGGGCAGCCGGCTCAGCCACGTGAAATAGGTCTGGCCCGCCACGATCGAGAACGGCTCGTCCCACGCCAGCCCCGGGTCGTCAGTCGTCATGGCGACCACAGCCAGCGCCACGACGAACACGAGCGCCGAAACGGGGCGCCAGTAGCGGGAGGGGGGTGGCTGGTCGTGCGCCTTTGCCATAGTTGAGCCCTTGTCCGGGCGGATAGGACAGATAGGACCGATAGGACCAATAGGACCCGTCACGTGCCTTTGTCCTATCCGTCCTATCTGTCCTATCTGTCCTATCTGTCCTATCTCCGCCCTCGCTTACTTCCTCAACTCCTCCAGCGTCACCTCGGCCCCGCCGCGCTCCTTGCTCTTCTGCGCGGCGATCATGAACTCCACGATCTCCAGCGTCTCGAGCGGGTCAATGGGCGACTCGCCGGTGTGGAAGAACTTGGCGATGGTCTCCACGAGGCCGCTGTAGTCGTAGCCGCCCTTGCTCTCGGCCTCGCCCTCGGCGCCCCAGACCTTCACGAGGGGCATGTAGGGGCCGCTCACGGCGCCGCGGAAGACGCCGATGCGGCCGTCCGACCACTTGCCCGTCGTGATGTCGAGTTTGCCCTCCTTCTCGGCCTGCTCCGTGATCTCCTTGTCGCCCTCCTTGCGCTTGACGGGGGCGGCGTACTTGAACGTCTCGGCCTTGCGGCTCACGCTCACGCAGCCGCGGCCCATCACGGTGTAGAGCGCCTCGACGCCGTGGATGCCGTACCAGAACAGGTCGGGGTGGTGCGGCTCCATGCTCATGGGCGAGCTGCCCTGGGCCTTCGTGAGCTTGCCCACGCCCGGCGCCGTGCGGAGCTTCATGATTTCAGGCTGGAAGCGGACGCACGAGCAACTGAAGAAGGGCACGCCGCTCTCCTTCGAGAGCTTGAGGATTTCGCGCGCGTCCTCCAGGCCGGCCGTGAACGGCTTGTCAATGAACAGCGGCTTCTTCGCCTTGAACACGGGCTTGGACTGCTCCAGGTGGGGCCGGCCGTCCACGCTCTCGAGCAGCACGGCGTCCACCTTCTCGCACAGGGCCTCGATGGTGTCCACGATCTCGACGTTGTGCTGCTTCTTGAGCGTTTCGACGTACTCCTTCACGCGGTTCCAGGACGATGGATTGTCGGGGCTTCCGCCTGGGAAGGCGGCGACCACCTTCACCCGCCACTCGGGGTGGCGGGCCAGGATGCCGGCGAAGGCGATGGCGTGCGAGGTGTCGGTGCCGATGATCCCCGCCTTGATGTCCTTCTTCGCCCACTCGGGCGGCGCCGCGCCCGCTGCCGCCACGCCGCAGCCCGCCAACAGCACAGCCGCCACAAGCCACGCCACGCCCTGTCGCATCGTCGGACTCCTGACCCAGGGATGGGAACGCCTCACAGGCAAGAGTAGCGGCAGCCGCTCCGCTTGTCAATCCCCACTTGCCCGCAGGGTGCGATTCGGGATAGTCGTCCTCTCCGCGGGACAGGAAGGGGGATAGGGGAATGGGGACAAGGGAATGCAGGAGAAGAGGATGTGTCGGGAATCCAGGCGAGGCCACACCCTCATGCCCGGACGCGCAGCTTCTCCGCCACGGCGTCCTCAGCCGGGACCACCTCGACGACGCGCGAGGCGGGGGCCGGCTGGCTTCGGCCGGGGGTGATGGCAATGGCGACAAGGGGCTGGGCACGGAGCTTCGAGTAGCGGGCAGTGAGGGCCGCGGCAGTGCGAATGTGCTCCTCTGTGGGCCGGTTGCCTGGTGGCACAGGCATCTTGCCTGTGTCTCCCACAGGCGGGACGCCTGTGCCACCAGAAGTGCCTGCACAGCGCAGGAGGGCCGTGGGGCCGGGGGCGTCGCGCGTCGTCAGCAACAGGTCGGTGGGGCGCGAGAAGGTGTAGAGGGTCACGTTCTCTCGGTGGACGCGCCCGACGACGACCCGGGTAGCGGGGTCGAGGCGGAAGTGGCGGCCGAGCTTCAGGAGGTGCAGGTCGTTGAGGTCGGGCTCGGCGCCGGCCAGGTGGTGGAAGCAATCGCGGAGGCGGGCGGCGAAGCCCGGGTCCGTGAGCAGGCAGCCGCCGGCAGGGGAACTGTGCTCCGTGAGGCCGTAATCGCGGGCGAGCGCGAGCTGGCGCTTGCGCGAGCGGCCGTAGATGTCGAGCAACCGCTCGCGGTCCACCCAGCCCTTCTCCTCGGGAATCGTGGGCGGGAGCAGCTTGGCCGAGAGGGGGCGGAGGAGGAGGCCGCCCAGGCCCGTCTCCTCGCTGATGCGGTTGAGGACGAAGCTGCGCTGCGACATCGGCCGCTGGCCCACGACCTCGCCCGTGACGAGGAACTGCGCGCCCGTCGCCCGCATCCGCTCGGCGGCCAGGCGGAGCATGGCCATGTGGCAGTCAATGCACGGATTCATCGCCGAGCCGAAGCCATGGGCGGGGTCGCGGAGGATGGCGAGCTGCTCGGCCGTGAAGCGGATGGGCTTCAGCGGCACCCCGAGCTGCCGGGCCACCCGTAGCGGCCGCAGGAGCGAGGGCTTCTCGGGCGCCGTGCCGTTGAAGAGCGACACAAAGTGCACCGCCTCGACCTCGATCCCCTGGTCGAGCATCAGGCGAATGGCGAGCGAGCTGTCCAGCCCGCCCGAGAGGAGGGCGATGGCTTTGATGTTCACGGACTTCCCCATTCCTCCGGCCCTCGCCATTGTACGTCCCACGGCGACTTGCGGCAACCGCGGCCAGTGCAACCGAGGAGTCCGAGAAACCAGACGCCCGTCCGCCTATCTGTATCACTCCCATCCCCCTCGGTGGGTGATACAGATAGGCGCTTTGGCGATCCGGGGGCTTCCGGGGCCGTTCCTGCCTATCTGTATCACTTCTCTTCCCCTGGGGGGTGATACAGATAGGCGCTTCGGCGATCAGCGGACGGGAACCACGCGGGGATGCACAGGAGCCGCGCACGATGTGGTCGTTGAGATTCCCGTCCGACGCGGGGCATTCCAACTGACCACTGGGCCGCTACTCCACCGCCGCCATGTCGGTGCGGGGGTTTTGCTCGAGGAGCTTGCGGATGGGGGCGAAGGTGCGGAGGAGGGCCTGGTAGTCGGGGTCGGCAGTGTCGGCGAAGATGGCCTTGCCGCAGGCCTCGGTGCCGCCCGCAGCCCTGGCCAACGGGGCGAGGAGGAAGGTGTTGTGCTTGGGGTTCTCGATGCGGGTGTAGAACTTCCGCGGCACCTTACCGCCCGCGTGGCACTCGGCGCAACGCCGCTTGGCCACGTCGGCCAGGGTCTTGTCGAGGTCGGCGGGGTAGAGCTGGCGGCAGCCGATGTTCTCCAGGTAGTTGGACGATGCCGTGTGGTAGTAGGGCACGTTGAGGTCAATCCAGGCGAACACGCGGCGGCGGTCGGCGTCGGGCACGGCGACGCGCGGCTTGCCTTCGGCGTCGGGGTGGCCGCTGCGGATGATCCCGGCGAGCTTGCTGGCGGGGGAGCCCCATTGCCGCGGCTCGATCATCAGTGTGTTGTACTCCGTGCCGTTGATGGTGGCGATCCAGCTCGTGTAGGGGCTGCGGCCCTCGGAGCGGCTGGCGATGCCGACGCCACGCATGTGCACGTCGCGCTCGCCCCACGTGCCCTGGCGGGCGAGGTGCTCGTAGGCCACGCTGAAGAAGTCCGTGCGGTCGCCCGTGAGGTCAATGTTGGGGCATGCCCCTTGTGGCACAGCCGCCCTCGGCTGTGAGGACTCAGCGGGGGGCCGCTGAGCCACACAGGCAAGGGGGTTGTGGCATTTCGTGCAGTGGCGGTCGAGGACGGGTTGGACGATGTGGGGGAAGGAGAAGCCGGTGACGCCCCATTCGGGCGGGTCGAGGGCCTGCGGCTCGCGGGCGAGGGCGGCGGTGAGCTGGGGGGTGGCGCTGACGTGCTCGCGGTCGGCGTGGCAGCCCACGCAGCCCTGCTTCTCGCCGGGCATCAGGTGGGTGAAGCTGCGCATGCGCTGCACGGCGCGGCCCTCGGCGTCGAGGGCCAGAAAGTAGATGGGAAGGCCCGTGGGCACCTTGAAGCTCGCCGAGCCGTCGGGCTCGACCCGTGCGAAGCCCCACAGCTTCTTCGGCGCATACGTCGCCCCGCACGAGACGAGGGGGAACTGGAACCCGAACGCCGCGATGCACGAGTTGCTGCGGCTGGCCTGGGGCGAGAAGGTGCTCTTCTCCAGCTCCTGCACCACCGCAAGCTGCTTGATCTCGCCCCGCTTCACGTGGGGTTCGAGGCCCTGGTAGACATCCTGAAGAAAGAGCGTGGCGAGCGGCTCAGCCTCGGCGGCGGGTGGGAGGCTGGAGTTGCGGACGAGCGGCTTGAGCATCGCGCGAATCGGGCGGGCGCAATACCAGCCCATGCCATCGCGCGGCGCGAGGACGGCGGCCTGCTGGGTGCCTGCGTAGTCGCGGACGAGGATGGTGCCGCGCTTGGAGACGAGGTAGTAGTCGTGGTCAATCGGCGTGGGGCTTTCGTAGGGGCCGCCGCTGGGCACGGGGCTGGTGTTGCCGCTGCCCTGGTCAACTCGGCCGATGGGCACCTCGGGCGTGAGGTTGCGGATGGCGGCCTGGGCGTTGACGCCCTTCGCGCGGTCAATGATGCCGATGGCGCCGCGGCAGGCGCCGTTGTGCGCGACCATCGTGCAGATGATCTTGTCGGAGCCGGGCAGGCTGCGTGCCTCCATGAACGTGCCGGGGCTGAGCACGCGGTTGCCGTAGAAGCTGCTCAGGCCCGTGCCGTCGGGGTTGATGGTCCACAGGCTCTGAATGGGGCAGGCCGCGCGGTCAACGTATTCCCAGCGGCTGTAGATGATCCGGCCGTCGTGAAGCACGCCGGGCGTGAAGTCGTTGAGGTAGTTCGCCGACAGGCGGACCACGTTCCCCCCGTCGCGGTCCATGCGATAGAGCGTGGGCGACGTGGTGACGAAGCAGTAGGCGAAGGCCGGCTTGCGGTCGGAGAGGAAGGCGATGCCGCCGTCGGGCAGCCAGCAGGCGTTGAAGTTGTTGCTCGCGGTGTCGGTGAGGGCAGTGAGGCCGGAGCCGTCAATCTTGCAGCGCCACACGCGGTACTGGTGGCCGGGCTCGCGGTCGGGCGGCAGGCAGCGGTCGAATTGCGCGCCATAGGGCCGCCCGCCCTGCTTCCAACTGAAGAGCACCTCGGTCGCGTCGTAGCTCAGCTCGCAGTCGAGGATTTGCCCGTTCGGCGAGTCCACGATCTTCTTCTGCTCGCCTGACTTCAGGTCAATCACATAGAGGGCGCCCCCGGGGCGGTAGGATTCGCAGTGGTAGGTGTAGACGTGCGACGGGTTCATCTCGTGGCGGTGGATGGCGAGCAGCTTGTCGAAGCCCAGGCGCCCCTCGCGTAGCCGGGCGGCGAGGGCCTCGGACTCGACGACCTCGCCCGCCGACGGCACGAACTTGCCGAGCAGTGCGTCGGGCGGGCTGGCGGCGTAGACCTGGATTTCCGACGCCCCGGGGTTCGGGCCGCCATACGATGAGAGGAACTTGAGCGTGAACGAGCGAATGGTGGCGGGCGCCTTGAGCGCGATGCGCTGCGGGCCGTGGCCGCTCTTGAGATGGACCCCGCCCTCGTGGTGTTCGAGATGAACACCAAGGGCGGCGCGCTCTTCCCGGCCCTGGACATCGCCGACCTGATCTGGGGCCTCAGGAACGAGCTGCCGACCGTGGCCTGGGTGAACCGCGAGGCGATCTCGGCGGGCGCCCTCATCGCCATCGCATGCTCCGAAATCGTCATGCAGGAGAGTTCCCTGATCGGCGACGCCGCCGTCGTGGACGGCTCCTCCGGCGAGATGATGAAGTCCGAAAAGATCGACTCCTACCTCCGCCCCCGCTTCAAGAACTTCTGCCGGGACGGCGACAAGGAGCGGTACCCCCACGCGCTGATCGAGGCCATGATCACCATCGGCACCGAGGTCTACGAGGTGGAGACCCAGGACGGCACGCGCGAGTACGTCACCCGCGACGAGTACGAGAACCTCCAGCGCTCCCCCGAGAGGATGAGCCGCTACAAGGACCTCAGGCGCGCCGAGAAGGTGGTCCCGGCGGGCAAGCTCCTGACGATGGACGAGACGAAGGCGAAGCGTTTCGGCTTCTCGAGCGCCACGGTCAAGAGCCGCCAGGACCTGCTGGCGCTCTACGACGTCGCCGGGCGCGAGGCCGTCACGCTCCAGTGGACCTGGTCGGAGCAACTGGTGCGGTGGCTCGACCTCGCGGGGCCTTTCCTGCTCACGCTCGGCCTGCTGGCCATCATGCTGGAGTTCAAGATGGGGGGCTCCGGCGCGTTCGCCGTCATCGGCATCGCCCTGATCGCCGTCTTCTTCCTGGGCAAGTACGCCGCGGGCCTGGCCGAGGTGTGGGAGATCGTGCTGTTCTTTGTCGGCCTGGTCCTGCTGGCGATCGAGGTCTTCGTGACGCCCGGCTTCGGCCTCCTGGGCATCTCGGGCCTGCTGCTCATGCTCGTGAGCGTCGTGCTCTCGCTCCAGGGCTTCGCGCTGCCCAGCACGTCGGTCGAGTTCGGGGACTTCCGCTGGAGCATCGCCCAGGTGGGGCTGGTGGCCATCGGGGTGTTCCTGGGCACCCTGGTGCTGGGCCGCTACTTGCACCGCACGCCGTACCTGGGTAAGATGATACTCGCGGCGCCCCCGCCCTCGACGGCCCGCACGGCGGTCACGGAGGCGATTTCGCCGCCGCCGTCGGTCGAGGCCGAGAGGCGCCGGGCCGAGGAGTTGGTGGGCCGCCGCGGCAAAGCGGCGAGCATGTTGCGGCCCGCGGGCAGGGCCGACTTCGATGGCGAGCCGCTCGACGTGGTTACAGATGGCGACCTGATCGAGGCCGGCGAGGCCATCGAGATCGCCGAGGTCCACGGCAACCGCATCGTCGTCCGCCGAGCCGGCGAGCGCGCGCGTTCGTAGTGGAGTGTGTGGCACAGCCGCCCCGGCTGTGCCGGCACAGGCGAGGGCGCCTGTGCCACACGATCGGCGGGCCACGCCCGCGGCCTGGAGAACGCTCTTGTCCTGGGAATACGCGATCATCCTGTTCGCCCTGGGCGTGCTCCTGGTCGTCCTCGAGTTGTTCGTGCCATCGTTTGGCGCGCTCACCGTGGGCGCCATCGTGTGCTTCGCCGCGAGCGTCTATGGCGTGTACGACCCGCAGAAGCCGGCGGCGGCGATCACGATGGGCATCCTCGCGCCCGTCGTGGCGCTTGCCGTGGTGGTCCTCGGGCTCAAGTACGTGCCGCGCACGTCCTGGGGCCGCGGCCTGGTGCTGCGGCAGGACGATGGGGCGCAGGGGCCGCCCACGGCGAGCGAGAGCGCCTCGCTCAGCCCCGAGGGTGGCACCGTAGAGCGCGAGTTGTCGCCCCTCGTGGGCAAGGAGGGCGTCGCCCAGTCCGAGCTGCGGCCGGCAGGCGTCGCCCTCATCGCGGGGCGCCGCGTGGATGTCGTCACCGAAGGCTCCCTCATCCCCGCCGGCGCCCGCATCCGCGTCGTCGCCGTCGAAGGAAACCGAGTCGTCGTCCGAAAGGTCCAGGTCTAGTTCCCTACCCGGGAAAGGAGGACTGCGTCCCATGATGCCGTTACCCAACCTGATGGTGCTGGCCGCCGGTGCGGAGGGAAGAACCCTCGCCGAGCAGGCCGAGGGCCTGGGGCTGCTCTGGATCCCCATCGCCATCGGCATCCTGGTCCTCCTCGTCCTCCTCGCCGTGGTCATCAGCTTCTTCAACCTGTGGATACAGGCATTCGCCGCCGGCGCGCGCGTGACCTTCATCGAACTCATCGGCATGAAGTTCCGCCGCGTCAACTCCTCCCTCATCGTCGAGCAACGCATCACGGCCAAGCAGGCCGGCATTGACCTGCCCGTCCGCGCGCTCGAGGCCCACTACCTGGCCCTCGGCGGGCGCGGCATCGGCGAGAAGTACGTCCCCATCGTCGTCCGCTCCCTCATCACGGCCCACAAGGCCGGCCTGAAGATCGAGCCCCGCGACCTCGAGTCCTTCCAGCTCGCCAACGGCGACGTCGGGGTCGTCGTCAACGCCCACGTCGCCGCCCACAAGGCGGGCCTCGTGATCGAGGTCGGCCAGCTCCAGGCCCATTTCCTCGCGCGCGGCCGCGTCGAAAAGGTCGTCAACGCCCTCATCTCGGCCAAGCGCGCCGGCATCCCCCTCGACTTCCAGCGCGCCGCCGCCATTGACCTGGCCGGCCGCGACGTCGAGGAAGCCGTCGCAACCTCCGTCAACCCCAAAGTCATTGACTGCCCCCGCGCCACCGCCGGCAAGGACACCGTGGCCGGCGTGGCCAAGGACGGCATCGAGGTGAAGGCCAAGGCCCGCGTCACCGTCCGCGCCAACATTGACCGCCTGATCGGCGGCGCCACCGAGGAAACCATCATCGCCCGCGTCGGCGAGGGCATCGTCACCACCATCGGCTCCTCTGCCTCCCACAAGGAGGTTCTCGAAAACCCCGACCGCATCTCCAAGGTCGTCCTCTCGAAGGGCCTGGACGCCGGCACCGCCTTCGAAATCCTCTCCATTGACATCGCGGACGTGGACATCGGCCAGAACATCGGCGCCCGGCTCCAGACCGACCAGGCCGAGGCCGACAAGAAGGTCGCCCAGGCCAAGGCCGAAGAGCGCCGCGCCCTCGCCTTCGCCGAGGAACAGGAGATGAAGGCCCGCACCCAGGCCATGCGCGCCGAAGTCGTCAAGGCCGAGGCCGAAGTCCCCCGCGCCGTCGCCGAAGCCTTCCGCTCCGGCCACCTCGGCGTCATGGACTACTACCGCCTGCGCAACATCCAGGCCGACACCTCGATGCGCCAGGCCATCGGCGGCAGCCCCGACACCGGCACCACAGGCGACCAGGGCGGCCAGCACTAGCCCCCAGAGGCCCCGACACCGGGAGAACACCGCTGGAAAAAGTCCTGATCTGGCTCATCCTCCTGTTCTTCTTCTTCGTCCTGCCCAGCATCCTCCAGGCCATGGCCAAGCGCCGGGCGCAGCAACAGCAGGCGCCCGGCGCCCCACGGCCCGAGGGCGAGCAGGCGGACGAGAAGGAGCCCGCGTACGCCGCCGAATCGAGCGAGATCGAGCGCTACCTCGAAAGCATCGGCGTCAAGATCGAGCGCCGCGGGCCACCACCCCCGCGGCGCCAGCCGCCGCCACCGCCCCCAGAAGCAGAGCCTGTCGTCCTCCGCCCCATTGAGGCCGAACCCTACGAAGGCCCCGGCGACCTTGTGGCCGAGGAGGCCCCGCCGCCGCCCCCGCCGGTGCCGAGGCCCGAGCCGTGGCCCGTCCGAGTCGCCGTGCGCCACGAACCCGCGCCCGTGCTGCGCCCCCGGTTGCAGCCCTTCCGGCCCGAGACCCAGCTCGAGCCGGCCGCCGTCGAATCCTCCCCAGCCGCAGCCCACGACTCCGCCGTTCCCTCCCCCCCGCGGCCGGCCTTGCCGGTCCTGGGAGCGCGCCCGGGCCTCTTCGACCTGCGGCGGGCGGTCGTCCTCGCCGAGGTCATCCGCCGCCCCAACTTCGAGCGGCTCCCCTTCGAGCGCGACCCCTTCTGACCCCTGCCGCTGTCTCGGCAGCCGTTTTCGCGCTTGACATGCAGCCCCGAATGGCTATAATTACAGATTACCACCGCGGGGTGGAGAAGTGGTATCTCGTCAGGCTCATAACCTGAAGATCGCTGGTTCGAATCCAGCCCCCGCTACCATCTGAGAAGAGGACATTGAGGCCGTTGCCTGTTACCGGGCGACGGCCTCAAAGTCCGGAAGGGCGAGGATTTCGCCTCGGCCCTCGTGAGCCTCGGGGCCAGGCCGAATCTCTCCCGCCAACGCCCGCCGTTCGTCCACGCCGCCTCCCGCCACCTTCTCCGCGTGTCGGCGGCCAACGCACAGGAGTAACGCCTGGAGGCGAGTACGCCGTCGGCGAGTGGGATTGGAGACGACCTCGGCTGTCAGCTACAATCATCCGGGCCACGAAGAGACCGCCGAGGTCCCTGACGGGAGTCTCCAGGCCAGGGTTCGCGCGCTGTACGCGCGAAGTGAGGCAGCCGCTCGCGAGCATCGCCGATCCTTACAGGAGGCGGTTCAGATGGTTGGAAGGCAACTGGTTCTGCTTGTTGGCCTGGTCTTCACCAACTTGTCCGCCGAGCCGGTGAAAGCAGCGGCGCCGCCAGGGTCCACGGGCCTCGACACCACGGGGCTGGCCGCCAACACGTGGGTGGAGATCAGCCAGGCCCAGAAGCCGGAGGCGGCGTTCTGCTCGACGTGGTATCTGCCCGCCACCGATGAGTTCTTCCTGTGGGGCAAGATCGGCGGGCACCGCGAGGAATCGAAGCGCTACGAGGCCCAGGTCCTGAAGCTCGGCGACGGAACGCCCGAATGGACGGAGGCATTCCCGCCCGGCAAAGAGCCAGCGTGGGCCAACGGGCGGTTCCCCAACTGGGGCTGTGGCTGCCATCGGCTGGCCTACAAGCCTCAGCGCCCGTGGCTCGGAACCGTCTTCGACTCCTGGCTCGGCAACGCGGGGGCGATCAATGT
Source organism: Planctomycetota bacterium (assembly GCA_041320515.1). Taxonomy (GTDB): domain Bacteria; phylum Planctomycetota; class PUPC01; order DSUN01; family DSUN01; genus DSUN01. Next base: position 1,237,262 of record JBGLNR010000001.1, read on the forward strand.
CGTCCGGTTCGTCGAGACCGACGGGATCACGCGTCCCACCCGGGCGCTCACCCATCACCAGGCGGCCTACGACTCGAAACGCGGCCGGCTCGTTTACTACGCCGGCGGAAAGACGTTTGCCTATGACCCGCAGAAACGCGCCTGGACGGACCTCCAGGCCAAGCCGCCCCTGACTTGTGAGGCCCTCGCCTGGGCCTCGATGGCCTACGACCCTGTCGGCGACCAGATCGTGCTCTTCGGCGGCGCTTATGCCCTCAACCCCTGGGGCGGCGCCAGGACGTGGCTCTTCGATTGCGCCGAGCGCGAGTGGCGTCGGGCGCCTGTCAAGGACGGCCTCGAGCCGATGCTCCGATGTTGCGCCCAACTCGTCTACGACTCGAAGAACAAGGCGATGGTCCTCTTCGGCGGCGACGCGCTTGACCGTTTCCTCGCCGACACCTGGGTCCTCGATCCCGCGACGCTCGCCTGGACCGAGCGGAAGCCGGAGAAGTCGCCCCCGCCCCTCGGCCACGTCGCCGCCTGCTTCATCGAGAAGCGCGGCCTCGTGCTTCTCGTCAGCCCGACCCAGCGCGGCAGCCGCCAGCCCGGGGGCACCTGGACGTATGACGCCGCGAAAAACGTTTGGACGCCGCTCACGTTGCGCCAGCCCAACAAGCCCATGGAGTGGATCTCGTGCGCCTACTCCGTGAAGCATGACGCCGTCGTGCTCGCCGCGCCGGGCGTGGGCACCTGGGTCTGCCGCCTCGATCCCGCCACCGCCGCGGACCCGAAGGCCGACGCCGAGATGGTGTCACCGGGCACCTGGGCGTGGAACACGCGCGTGATTGGCCAGACCCAGAGCATCCTCACCGCCCCGCCGCCCGATCGCGCCGCCACCGAGAAGCGCCTCAAGGAACTGCCCGTGAACACCGTCGTGGACGCCGAGTATCCGGGGCACTTGATCAGCAAGACCTGGAGCAGCGCGACGATGGATACCGACCGCGGCATTGTCGTCTACATCGGGGGCGGCCACAGCGGCTACACGGGCAACGACTGCGCCCTCTACGACGTCGGGGCCAACCGCTGGGCCTTCGACGCGCCGCCCTCTTTCTTCCCGTTCCTGCGCAACTACAACGCCTCGCTCTACGGCTGGGACTACCAGATGCGCGCGACCTCGCAGCACACCTATCGCTGGTACTGCTACGACCCTGTCTCGAAGCTGGTCGCCTACTGCGCGAGGCCGGCCGGCCCGCACAACGGCTTCTCCGTCCTCCTCGAAGAGGACGAGTCCAAGGCATTCGCCTACGACGAGAAGAAGCACGGCTACTGGACCTTCCTCTACGACCCTGTGGCCAACAAGCGCTTCCCTCCGCTCTTCGGCCGGCCGTTCCGCAACTCGTGGGCGCTCGCGCTCGTTGGCACGCCGCAAGGCGTCTTTGCCAAGAACGGCGCCGAGCTGTACCACGGCAAGGCGGCAGCAGCGGAGGGGAAGGCGAGCATCGAGTGGACGCTCCTCGACAAGGGCGGCCCACCCGGCGACGGCGAGTTCCAGCCGCTCATCTACGACTCGAAGCGAGGGCGCCTGCTCTTCGTCGCGGCCAAGAAGGACCAGCCGCTGAAGGTCTGGGAGCATTCGCTCGCGGCCGGCGAGTGGAAGGAACTCCCCCTCAAGCGCTCGACCACCAAGATCTCGCGCGAGATCGTCTACGACGCGAGGAGCGATTCCCTGCTCGCACTCGCCCCGGAGACGCTCCTGGCCATGGACTTTGAGAGCTTGGCGTGGCGCGAGCTGGACGTTGCCGTGCCCAAGGGCCTCTTCGGCACAGAATGCGCGATGGTCTACGACCCCATGCACGAGGTCAGCGTGCTCCTCATCCCGATCAGCTTCAGCGGGAAGATGCAGGTCGGGCTCTTCCGCTATGACCCGCGGACCGCGAAGTACCGGCAGGAGCAGCATCAGCAATAGCCCTGCATTCGGAACGCGCCGAAGCGCATCCAGGATAGGCGATGGCGGTGGCCGCGGGGTCTGATACGGCCAGACACAGAACCCCATCGTCCGCTACCTCTACCTCCGCCGCACCTTCGAGGAACGCATCCTCCTGCGCCTCATCGCCAAGTACGAGCGCCAGCGTCGCGCCCTGACCTTCGTGCCCGACACCCTCGGCGGCGTCACGACCTCATCAGATGCCGCTGCTGGCCGCTTGGTCAAGTGCTTCCTGGACGAGGACCAGAAGCTCTTCACGCAGCAGGAGACGCTCTTCGAGTTCGAGGCGCCCGAGGAGACCGACCCCGAGGACCCCGCCGTCAAAGAGCTTCTCGAGGAAATTGACCGCAGCCTCCGCGGCTTCCGCGAAGCTGCCAAGACCCACTCCTGGTGTAAAGTCCCGAACAAACAAGACAAAAACGACCGCACCCGCCCCGCCCCGATAACTACGCGCAGCGGGGCGGTCGCGCGGGCAGGCGGTCACGCGTCGGCCTCGTCGTCGGCTACGCGCGGAGCACACCCCACGACCAGTGCTTCTACGACAAGCCAGAGGAGATGATCGCCGGCGAGGTCCCCACGCCCGCTTTGGCCCTCGGGAACCGCGGTGTAATCCTTCGGCACTTGAACGCGATAGTCTTCAGGGCTGCCGAGCCTGGCCTCAGCGGGAGGATGCTCGCCTATGTATCGCCGGCCGGCCAGGTGGAGCAAGATGCGGTTACAGAGCTGGTCGAGGCGACGAGGCAGCAGTTCGGCTATGCGATCGGGCTTGCCGAGCAGGCTTGGGGACGAGACATTCTGCCCGTTGCTGGCTTGGCGGGCGAGGAACTGAGGCGTTCGCTGGAGAGCCTCCCTGAGCGGGTCCAGGATCTCGTGAACCGCACCGCCAGACAAGTGCAGGAACTGCGTCAAGCCTTGGACCGGTTTGCGGCGGAACTGACGGGGAGGCGCCCGGCCCTCAGCGCGGCGGACTTAGAAACTATCTCAGAACCCACGCGGGCTGCGACGCCAGCGATTCTGGCCGCAGGCTAGGAGCACGGAGGAGGCGATGCAACGGAGGAAGGCCGGGCCTGCGATGCCCGGGGTGCCCGGGACGTTGCCGTCGGGGCTGTAGAGCACGTGGAGGGCGAAGTGCCCCTCCTCCTCGGTCAAGCGGGTGAGCACGAACCGCCGCGTGATGGAGTTCTTGGGCGCGATGGCGATCGCCTCGAAGCCCTTCTCCTTGCTGGACCGCACGGGGTCACGGCGGTAGCGCAGGTCGGTGCCGGCGGGGCCGAACCAGAACTCCACGGTGTCGGCGCTCAGCGAGCCGGCCGGGGCCGGCGCGTCGCCGGCGTTGGTGACCTTGACGGTGCAGACGGCGGCCTCGCCGGGCCGATAGGTGGCGGGCTCCAACGCGGGCACGACGACGAGGAGGGGCTTCGGGGCCTGCTTCCTCCCGGTGGGCAGGCAGCCCAGGGGCAGTGCAACCAACAAGGCCGTCGCCAGCAGGGCGCGCCGCCAACACGATTGCATGGGTGTGCTCCTTCCGTGGGCTACCGCGCGCCCATCAGGGCGGCCTTGCGGGTGACGAGTTCCAGGGGGTCGGGCGGGATCACGGCGGTCATCACGCGGGCGAAGCCGCCGACGAGGTTCATCAAGGTCTTGGCCGTACCCTGGAGGGTGCCGGCCGAGATGCCGTAGAGGGGATTCTTCTCGACCGACTTCTCGACGATGGTGATGGGGAGCTGGAATGGGGCGCTGGCGATGTTCCAGAGCCCGCCCCTCAGGTTCGCCCAGGGTCCGCCGCCGCCAGTTGTTGAGTCGGCCTCACGGGCCGCCATGCTGTCGGCGACCACTCACCCGGTGCTCGTGCATTCCTGGGCAGCGACCCGCTCGGTGTGCGCCAGCAGCGCCGCCGCCGTCAGCCCTACACCAAGAAGAGTCCGCCAACGAATCCCGATCATCCTGCGCCTCCTTTCCTTCTGCTGTGGTGCTCCGTAACCAGACGAAGGGTACGCGGCGGCTGTTAGCCCCGCGTTAGGTGGCTGTGAATTCGTGTTGAGATATGGCGTGAACGTGGGCCCGCGAGCAGGAAGAGGGGCATGTTGACCATAGCGTATCATAGCCGTCATGATGCGTCATGAGACTCGAAGGCCGAAAACGGGGCAGAGCGGCAGCAAAGCGGTGTCAGGCAGTACCATGCAGTACGTCGGAACGCCATAAGGCACGTTGCGCCATGTGGTTGCGATTTGTGCTGCCTTGTGCTGCATGGCCCTGGTCTCATAGGGTGGGGAGGAGAGTCGAGCACGAGGGACGAGGATGACGAAGAGGACGAGGACGAGCGGGACAGGGGCTCCCCCCCCTGGCAGGGGGCGGCGCGTGGCGCAGATGGCCGACACTGGCAAACACTGACCAACACTGAGCCGGAATGGCGAGAATCGCCGAGCGGCGGGCGCGCGACTCTGGCCAACACTGGCCAACACTGCGCCAGAGCGAGGCGCTCAGGCGCGGGGGAGGTGAAGGGTGAAGGCGCTGCCTTGGCCAGGGGTGCTCTCGACGGCGACGCAGCCGCCGTGGGCCTGGGCGATGTGCTTGACGATGGCCAGGCCCAGCCCCGTGCCGCCGAGCTTGCGGCTGCGGGCCTTGTCCACGCGGTAGAAGCGCTCGAAGAGGCGGGGGAGATGCTGCTTCTCGATGCCGCAGCCGCGGTCGGCCACGGTGATGAGGGTCTCGGAGGCCGTCTGCTCGGCCTTGACCTCGACCGGCTGGCCGGCCTCGCTGTACTTCAGCGCGTTGTCCACCAGGTTCACCACGGCCTGCTCGAGCAGGGGTGCGCCGACCCTCGCCGTGAGGTCCTCCGGACAGGTCACCTGGACGGCGATGTTCTTCTCCTCGGCCTGGACGCAACAGACCTGGACGGCGGCGGCAAGGACGTCGCGGAGCTTGCAGTCCTCGAGCGTGATGGAGGGCTTGCCGTTGCCCTCCTCGAGCCGCGACAGGAGGAGGAGGTCCTCGATGATGGCGTTGAGGCGGTCGGACTGCTTGGCGATGATGCCGAGGAAGCGCTCGGCGTCGGCCGGCTTCCTCAGCGCCCCCTCGAGCAGCGTCTCGACGAAGCCCTTGATCGAGGTGATGGGGGTCTTCAACTCGTGGGAGACATTGGCCACGAAGTCGCGGCGGACGCCCTCGAGGCGTCGGAGGCGGGTGATGTTGTTGAGGACGATGACGGCGCCGATCTGGCGCCCGGTGGCGTCGCGCAGCGGGGCGCCGCAGAGCTGGAGCGTCACCTCGCCGTCGCCTTGAAGGACCGCCTCCCCCTCCGTGGGGCCACCCTGCGCGAGGGCGCGGGCCACGAAGCCCTGGAGGGCCGTGTTCCGAACGACCTCCTGGATGCTGCGGCCCTCGGGAGCGGCGAGTTCCACGTCCAGCATGCGCGTCGCGGCGCGGTTGATGCTGATCACCCGCTCCTGCGCGTCCACGGCCAGCACGCCCTCGACCATGCTGGCCAGGATGGCCTCCTGCTCGTTGCGCTGGCACTGGATGCGGCTGAGGCGCTCGCCAAGCTGGGCGCCCATCTGGTTCAGGGCCTCGGCCAGCGCGGCAAGCTCCTCGGTGTTGGGCACCTCCACGCGGGCATCCAGCTCGCCGCGGGCGAACCTCTCGGCCTCCTCCCGCATCGCGGCAAGCGGCTTGCTCACGCGGCGGGAAATCCAGAGGCTGAACGCCGCGGCCACGATGCCCACCGCCAGGCCCGCCAGCGCCAGGCGGCGGTGGACCCCCTCCAGGGCTTCCTCGATGGCCGTCACCGGCAGCGACGTGCGCACCACGCCCACAACCGCGCCTTCTCGCTTGATGGGCACGGCCAGATACATCATGTTCTTGTCGAGCGTGGCGCTGTGACGGATCGAGGTGCCCGTCTCGCCCCGCAGCGCGGCCGTCATCTCGGGGCGGGTCGGGGTCGCGTGGTTCTCCATCTTGACGGGGTCCTCATCGGAGTCGCCGACGACCCGGCCCGAGGGGAGCATGACGGTGATGCGGGTAGCCGAGCGCTTCCCCAGGTCCTTGCACAGGGCCTCGAGCGCGGCGGCGGATTCGGGCGCGAGGAACTTCTCAGCCTGCCGCTCGAGGACGCGCGCCCGCGCCTCCAGCTCGCGGGCCACTTCGTCCCTGTGGAACTCCCGCAGGCTGCTCGTGGCGTACCAAGTCACCGCGGCCAGGGAAAGCGCGATGATGACCACGTAGGAGGGAAAGAGCTGCCAGAGCAACGGGCGGCGGGTCATCGGCTCACTCCTTGAATCGGTAGCCCACGCCTCGCACGGTCTCGATGAGGTCGCCACATGGGCCGAGCTTCTTCCGCAGCCCCACGACCTGCACGTCCACCGAACGGTCGGTCACTGGGTAGTTATCCCCGCGGACGTTGTCAATGATCTGCTGCCGGGTGAAGACCCATCCTGGCCGCCGGGCCAGGTAGTGGAGCAGGCGGAACTCGACGTAGGTGAGAGTGACTGGCTTGCCCCGCACCAGCACCTCATGGCGCTGGGGGTTGATGACGATGTCCCTCACCTGGAGGGTCACGCCGTCCTCGGGCGCGTGGGCGCTTCGCCGCCGAAGCACGGCCTTTATGCGGGCCAGGAGCACGCGGGGACTGAACGGCTTGGTCACATAATCGTCGGCCCCCAGCTCCAGCCCGGCCACAACGTCGGCCTCCTCCCCCTTCGCCGTCAGCATGATGATCGGCACGTGCGACGTCTTCGGGTCGCGCCGGAGGACCCTGCACACCTCCAACCCGTCCACGCCGGGGAGCATGAGGTCGAGCACGATCAGGTCAGGGACGTCCTGCCGCGCGGCGTCGAGCGCCTCCTCGCCCGTCGCCACGCAGCGCACCTTGTAGCCCTCCTTCGCCAGGTTGTAGCGCACCAGCTCCAGGATGTCTTCCTCATCGTCCACCACCAGGACACGCGGCTTCGACATGGTTCTCTCCTCGGGCCATCCATGCACCCATATTATAGCCCGTTCCTGCCCTACGAGCATTAGGCGTCGCGATACAGGAGTGGGATGCGCACCAGACCTCCAGAGCGGCGCTCTAGACCGTTGTAAGGCGAGCGTGTCTCGCCACTGAAGCTCAGACATAACACATTGGCTACACACGACTTACAATGGTGGAGACGAGGGGATTCGAACCCCCGACCTCTAGAGTGCGATTCAATGAACGGCATGTGTAAGTTATGACACAGCCTTGAGTTGCGGATTCATTTTCACGTCAGTGCCCCGCGGGTGCCCTTTTCTGTCGCTCCCGGTGCCCCCAAAGGGCAGCTTCGCGACGGCCTCTTGCTTGTTGCGGGGGAAGACGTGGCCGTAGATGTCCAAGGTGACCTGGATGCCGCTGTGCCCGAGCAGGTCGCTTACGACTTTGGGGTTGCAGCCGGCGAGCAGCAGTTGCGTCGCGAAGGTGTGCCGCAGGGTGTGAATCGTCACGCGGGCAGCGTTCTGGCCGCGGCGGCGATCGAGTTCCACGTTCGCCATCTTCCAGCCCTTGACGCCGGGCAGCGGCTCCTCGACTTCTCTCCCGTCGTCGCGGTACACCATGTGCCAGACACCGTCCTTTCGGACCGCCTTGCCGACGAGGGCCAGCCTGGCGCATCGGGTGAAGCGCCGCAGCAGGTTGTTGACCCAGGGCTTGCCGTCCTGGTTCGTGAAGACGTAACCGTCGGCATCCTTGGCCTCGGCCCGCATGGCTCGGAGACACGCGCAAAGCTCAGGGACCATCGGGACATCCCGCTGGCGCTTCGACTTGGACGTCTCGGGGAGGATGCGGATCGTCTCGGTTGCGAAGTCGACCTGCGGCCAGCAGAGCCGCACCAGTTCGCGCCGCCGCATTCCGGTGGAAACGAACGCAAGCCAGATCGTTCGGTACGGCTCAGGGCTCACATCGAGGAGCGTGTGGATCTCGTCGACGTCAAGCGCCCGGGTGCATCTCGCCGGCTTGCCCACGGACGAGACGGTCGCCAGGGGGTTGGACTTGATCCGCCCTGCTCTCACCCCCCAAGCCAGGAGCGTCTTGAGCGCGCTCACGGCTGCGTTGAGCGTTCTCACGGCGACCTCGGCCCGGCGGGCCTCTACGTAGACCTCGACGCACTCCGGCGTGATCTGGTCTACGCAAGTCACCGCGAGAGCACCTGGCTCGAAGGTCCGAGCCATTCCCCGCACCACGTCAGCCGGGGTCTCGGTCGGCGGAGGCCACACCTTGCCCTCTGGCGTCTTGAGCCGGCCCAGGATGTTGGCCAGGGTCGCGCTGTAGAAGACCGCCGTGTCGTAGCGGCGCGTGGCGAGCTTGTGGAGCAGAAAGGCATCCAGGAGATCGACGACTCTGGCGCTGTTGTTCAGGGCATCCGCGTAGCCGCGCCGGATCATCGACTCTTCGTGCATGCTGTCCGCGAGGAGTTCCTCGGCTTGGCCCTTCGACTTGGCTTCTGGCAACATCTTCCGGACGCGCTTGCCGGCGTGGTTGGTGAAGTCGACGTACCAGTTGCCGTTGCGCCTGTAGACCCGCTTCCTTCCCATGCTACTCCCCTCCTCTCAATCAGAGCGTTTTCGCCGGGGTTTGAACTTGCCGACTGCTTCCGACTGGAGTCCGCCGCATGGTTCCACGGTGATCTCGGCGTTCTCGGCAAAGAGATCCGGCCTCGCCTTCCGAATCCCTGCGCTCATGTTCTCCCACGCTTGAACGACAAGATGGGAAAGGATGTTGGTGGTCGTTGTGTTGAAGGCGTCGGCCATCTTCTTCAGGATGAGGCGCTCCCTCGGCGTGAAGCGGAGCGTCAGCTTCTCAGTACGCATCTGCCGCATTACCCTTTCGGGGTAGAGCGCAACACCAAAAGATGGCAACTGCACCCGCCGCTTCGCTCTCGGCTTCGGCGTAGGTTCCTGCATTTGAGAACCTCCTGTGATATATGTCAGTCAATAATGACAGACATATTATACGCCGTCACTCCCTTATGTCAATGCTCTCGGCGCGGAATTCGTCGCCGACGGCTTCTCGCCGAGCCCGTCCTCGTTCTTGGAGGCGGCCAGTCCATTCCTGAATCGCCGCATCCAGCGGTCGAGTTCTCCCGGCCGGAAGAGCAACTTCCCACGCTCGCCGCCGCAGCCGGTGATGTGGTAATGGGGCAGGCCATGCCCCTTGATCCAGCGGCGCACCGTTGCCGTGGACACCGCCCCGAGATACCGAGCCGCCTGAGCCAGCGTGATGAACCCGGCATCGACATGCTCGACGACGCTGACGCTACCGTCAGTGTGCCTTGGGTCGCGGTGGTTCAGAGCGTCGTCGGGCACGGTCTGCGCTTCCTCAGCACTTCGCCGTTGGTTGTTCCTTCCCCAACCACACCACCCCCCCATCGTCCTTGCGGATTTCCTCCTCGTGTTCGGGCAGGAGATGCGTGGGGTAGAGAAGGAAGCGGAGTTTCTCGATGGCCAGGTGCCGGCGAACGCTCGCCTGCACGTTCCCTATGAGGTCGAGGCAGTACTGCGACCAGGCCTGCCGATGCCGAATCCCTCCGATGGCTTCTGCCTCGGTGCTGTAGCCCCAGAGCTCCAGCGCCTCCTGGCACTGCTTCAAGCCAGGGCCGCGTGGGTTGACGGGCTCAACGAACACCCCCTCTGCTCGGCAGTCGGCCACGGACTTGACGAGCTGGTCGATCTGCTCAGGTGAGTCTGCAACACCTGGGAGCAAGGGGCAGAGCATGCCGTAGACCCCTCGATGAGGTCGAAGTCCTCCACCACGGCCGCGTTCTTCGTGAGGATGCGGACAGACCAGCCGGGCTGGGAGAGGATCGCCTCGAGGCAGCGACGGCCGATGTTGTGCTGCTTCGCTTCCGGCGCCCAGGCATCACTGAGGGTGCAGAGCTGGATGAGGCCACGCTCTCTGATTCGAGCAGCATCGCGGGCCACTCTCTCGGGTGTGCTCGGGTCCAGGATACAGTAGCCGTGGCCGAAGGGGTTCTCGGACACGGCCTTGAAGGAAGGATGCGTTCGCAGGACAGCGCCGGTGCTGCAGTACAGGCAATCATGGCCGCACTTCAGGCCGCAGTTCACAGCGAAGCAGGCCAGCCGCTTTCTCTCGAACTCACGCGTGCGGGTGATGCCTGTCTTCAGGCGCCATTCGTGGCACTTCATTGTGGTCTCCTTCGCCTGTGTGCCTGCCGCCGCCACGCTCGACAGCAGCGTGTACACAAATTGGACCATATGCCCCGCCAGATGGAGTGGCATGGCTCTGCTCTGCGAAGAGCATCTCAAGTGCGAGGCAATACGCGCAGGATGACAGGCGGATGGCGGGGCGGCGATGGCAGTCGGCAAGCTCAGCAAGTCTCCGAGCTGAGCTTGCCCGAAGAGGCGGGCCAGGGTGGTGAAGAAGATGAGAAGATGCGTAATGTGCGGGGCTTTGAGGACGGAGGACGGACTGAACTCCTGGGAAGACACGGTATCATGATCCCTTCAGCGGATCGCGAGGGCAGGAAAGAGGAAGCCTGCATCTACGGAAGCGAATACTACGAGCTTGAAGACATCGTCACCGACATTCTGGCGAGGCAAGCGTGAAGGCGGACGTGGTCTGGATGAAAACGAACGAACAGAAGCAGATGGTGACGCAAGCGCTGGACGGGCTTGCGTCGGCGCTCGAGCGAGGCGAGAGCAATCAACTCAAGGCGTACCTGGCGACACTCGCCCGGTTCCACCGGTACAGTGTCGGGAATGTGCTGCTCATCGCGATGCAGCGGCCTGGTGCGACGCGAGTAGCGGGGTTCCGCACCTGGCAGAAGCTGGGACGGCAGGTGAAGCAGGGAGAGAAGGGCATTCGGATCTACGCGCCCATCGTCTGGCGGAAGAAGGACAACAAGCAGGGGAGCGAAGAAGGCGACGATGCCGAGGAACTCGTGCGGTTCAGGAGCGTCTGCGTGTTCGATGTGGCGCAGACGGACGGAAAGCCGTTGCCGGAGTTCGCGCAGGCTCGTGGTGAGCCTGGAGAGTACACTGGCCGGCTGGTGCAGTTCGCGGCTGAGCAGGGCATCGAGGTCGAGTTCTCGGATGCTCTTGGCTCGGCCCACGGCCTGTCGGCGGGCGGCAAGATCGTCGTGAGGAAGGGGCTCTCGTCGGCAGAGGAGTTCTCGGTGCTGGCGCACGAGCTTGCCCACGAGCTGCTGCACCGGGATGAGGACGAACTGTTGAGCCGAACAGTGCGCGAGACAGAGGCAGAGGCGGTCGCGTTCGTGACGCGGGCGAGACGCAGGTCGCCCATGCCGCGTGAGCCGGCGGAGGTGGACAAGATGACCATACACGAAGAGCTTCGGACGCTTGGCTACAAGCTGGAATACGAATGCGGCCACAGTGAGGATAGAACTGAGGTCTGGATCAACGAGAAGGCTGGGATGGCGGTTAGGATTGAGTGGATGAGGGTGGTTGGCGAGGGGGGGGAGGGATTGGTGACGTCACTCTGGGCTCCTGCATTGGCTCAGGCCGAGAGGTGGAGTCCGCTTGAGGAACTGTGGACATGTGGGTAGGATACAGGACATCGTGAATCAGGGAGGCGGAGCGAGTCGTCCGAAGGGGGTGCCATGAACAGACTCCCCGACGCCGCCGCGCGGGTCACACGGCCGGTCAGCGAGTGCCCGCGCCGTGGGGTACGCAGGAGCATGCGGCGAAGTGGACCGTGCGCTCTCGTTCTCTTGCTCTCTCTGTTGGTCGAGACAGGCGTCTCAGGAGCCGAGCCCGAGTTGCGGTTCCCCGAGTTGTTCCACCGCCTGAGCCGCAACGTCGTGTCGCCGCACATTGCTTGGGCAAGGCCGTTCGCGGGACGGAAGCTCAGGGCCGTGGTCATCGGGCCGCGGTGGGGGCAGCGCGAAACGGTCGAGCTCATGGAGCGGTTCGAGATCGACTGCACGCCCGTGTGCCTCCAGAGCGATACGGAGGTGTACTGCGAGGGTCGCCACTGGGGCCACGAGCAGGTGAAGTCGATCTGGAAAGAGGCGGTGCTCAAGGAACTGGCCGATGCGCTGGCCGGGCCGCTTGATGTGATCGTGCTGGGGCGGGTGCCGGCGCGCAAGTTCCCCGCCGAGGTGCTGGAGGCGATCAAGACGAGGGTGCAAGCCGGAGCGGGTCTGGTGTACCTCTGGCCTGACCACCAGGGCCACGCCGCGTTCCTCAACGTGGTGCGCGAGGGGCTCGGTGAGGAGCCGAGGTCCTCCGCGCCCGATGCTTCAGGCGAGGGGCTGGAGCCGCTCGACTCGTTGGCCACCATGCCTCCCGGCCTGCGGTTCCTGACGACGGGTGTGCCGCTCGAAGCCTTGCCCGGCCTTCGCGTGGCCGACAGGGCGAAGGAGATCCCCAAGCTCGTCACCGTCCGCAAGGTGGGCAAGGGACGGGCCGTGTGCGTGGCCTATCGCGGCGGGGGCGACCTGCTGACGCCCACCGCCGACGTTGACTTGCACTACGAGTACTACCAGTCGTTCGTCATCAAAGCCCTTCTTGTCGCCGCGGGGGTGGAGCCAGCGGCGGTGTTTGAACGCTTCCCGCCGCGTGTTGCTGGCGGGGAGTTCGCGTTCGCCGTGCGGAACGGCGGGGACGCGGTGGAGGTAGTGGTCACACTGTCAGTGCGGTCGCCCGACCCGCTCTTCCGGCTGCCGAGTGTGCCGACGGCGGCGGCCGGCGTCGCGCAGACGGCAGCGGCGCTGATGCCCGTGCACCGCGAGGAGCGTAAGCTCCGTTGCGCCCACGGCTCCACGACGGTCCGGTTCGCTCTGCCCGAGCTGCCTGCGGGCGAGTACTTCGCTGACGTGGAGCTTGCGACGGCCGCGGGGAAGGTGAACTGGGCGACGACCATCATGCGAGCGGAATCCCCCGTTGCCATCTCGGAGCTTCTGCTCTCGCCGCAGGCCGTTGACCTCGCGGGCGGCGAGCAGCAGGTCAAGGCGTCGGCGGCGCTCACCGCGCCCGCACACGAGGGCACGAGCCTTCACTTCGCCCTTCTCGACAACTTCGACCGCCTGCTGAGTGAGCGAAGCGTTGCAGTCGAGCCAGGGGCGAAGGCGTGTGAGGCTGCCCTTGCCGTGTCGTGCGCCCGCTCGACCCTGCTGAAGGTGCGGGTGGAGCTTCGCATGGGAGGCAAGCCGAAGAGCATCAAGACCGCATTCGCCACGGCCACGAACCGCGGGTGGGGTGATTTCACGTTCTTCGCCTGGGGCGGCGTGGGGCAGGGCTACGTGGCGCGGCAGCAGGCGCGAATCCTGGCGGGGTTGGGCATTGACGCCTTCCGTGGCGGCACGTCGCTAGCCGCGCTCCAGGTCGCCGACGTGCGCTGCGTGCCAGACCTGTGGCGGTTTGGGAGCCCCGTTGAAAACAAGACTCTCAAGCCGTGCTATAGTGACCCCACGTTCCGCAAGGAGTTGGCCGATGGGATTCGGCAGGCGGCGGCGAAGCATGTGCCCTTCGATGCTTACGGCTTCCTGTGCGGCGACGAGTGGGGCTACATGCAGACCAACACTCCCCACGACGCCTGCTGGTCGCCGAGCTGCATCGCGCGGTTCCGGGCCTATCTCAAGACCCAGTACGGCACGGTCGCGAACCTCAACGAGCAGTGGGGAACGGTCTACGCCGCGTTCGACGCCGTCGAGCCCATCACCATCAAGGAAATGAAGGAGGCGGCGAAGGAGACCCGCAACTACTCCCGGCTGATTGACCAGTGGGTGTGCAACTTCGGGACTTTCGCTGACGCCTTCCGCTTCGTCGGCGACTCGGTGCGCCAGGTGGCGCCGCGGCAGCGCTTCGGCTACTCGACGCCGCTGTGGAACTGGTGGTATCGTGGCTACAACTGGCCGGCCATCGTGCCGCAGTGCGGCTTCGCGTCGCCCTACGGCCCCTGGGGCGACATGACGCACTCCGAGTCCGCGCGGTCGTTTGCCGCTCCGGGCACGCTCCTGAGCATGCACTACGGCAGCTACGTCACGCCGTCGCTCAACGACGAGGGGCACTTCCGCATGGTGCCCTACGTGATCCTCTTCAACGGCTTCGGTAACGCCTTCTGGTACACCACGTGGGGCAACGAAGGGGGCGTGTCGCCCTGGCTCGACCCGTATCCCTGCCTGGCGCGGAGCAGCGAGGAGGTCGCCCGCATCAAGGCCGGCCTCGGCCGCCTGCTTCTCGGCGCCAAGCGGGAGACCGATGCCATCGCCATCCACTACTCCATGCCCAGCTACATCTTCTCGTTCCTCGTGTCAGGGCCGCACGTGCCGTGGCGTATCAACTCCCTGGCCGCGGTGCTCGAGGAACTGGGCTATCAGTACCAGTTCGTCTCGGACGCCCAAGTGGTGGACGGTGCTCTGGAGGGGTACAAGGCCCTTGTCCTGCCCGTTTCGCAGTGTATCGGCGACGCGGAGGCGGCGAAGATTCGCCAGTTCGTCGAGGGTGGCGGGCTGGCCATCGCGGACGTTCGTCCCGGCATTGCTGACGAGCACGGCAAGGTGGGCGGGCGAAGGGCCATCGCCGAGCTCTTCGGCCTCAAGTGGGATGCCACCCTTGCCCCGCTCGTGAAGCGCGACGTCGAGTTCTCGGGCACTTGCGGTGGGTTGGCGTTCCGCGGCACCGTAGCCAAGGGGCTCGACGTTGACCCCTCCGTGTCGCTCGCGGGCGCCGAGGCGGCGCTCCGAACCAATGGCGTGCCGCTCGTCACCCATCAGCGCGCTGGCAAGGGGGCTGCCGTCTGCCTCAACTTCCCCGCAGGCGACCTCGGCGGCAACCTGCACAACCTGCTCGGGACCCTCCTGTCCGCCCACAACGTCAGACCGGCGGTGACCATTCGCGGGCTCGACGGAGGCCTCTCCCCGGGGGCCTGGCTGTTGGGATTTGAACTCAGCCGCTTCACCGACGGCGCAGCCACTTACCTCGGCCTCACCCGCCGCCGCCTCTTCGCACCCTCAGACGACATGCCCGGCACCGTGGCACTCGACCTCGGGGGCCATGGCCACGTCTACGATGTGCTCGGGGGCCGCTACCTGGGCCGTCTGGCGCGGCTCGATGTGGTCATCGGCCCCTCTCAGGCGAAGCTGTTCGCCGTGTTGCCTCATAGGGTGGATGCCCTCCATATCAAACTCGACTCGGAGGACGGAACACGTGGTCAGACACTCCGCGGAACCGTCCGCGTGTTGGGCGGCGAGAGCGGCGCCTGCCGCCATGTCATCCACCTCACCGTGACCAGGCCCGGCGGCCAAGTGGTCCGCTATCTGACGGTCAACCTCGACGCACCCAAGGGTGTGGCGCAGTTCGCCATCCCGCTCTGCCTCAATGAGCCGCCTGGCGCATGGGCACTAACCTGCACCGACACAGCCACAAAGGCCTCGGCCTCGGTCGCCTTCGACGTCAAGGCGTCCCGCTGAGTTGCGGCAGCTCCACCTGAGGGGGCGCCGGAAGCTCTGCCGCGGTGCAAGACGCTCGGGAGAGTCGGGAGGGAGATGCGACAGGCAGGCCACTCGGCGTGGGGGAAGAGCACTTGGGGCCTTGGTGTGCCCCACTACCCAGAAGCATGCAGAGCAGGCCGGACCCTTTGGGTGGGGAGGGGGCATCTGTTGGGGACGCGAGCCTGCCCTGAGTCAGATGCTAGCCATACGTCCCGCAGAATCTGTCCCCCGGCTCACACCGATGCAACCACTGCAGGAAACCACGCCACTCACCCGCTGCCTGATTACCTTTCCTCCTCCCACACCACCCACGGTCCGCTACGCGTTCGCGTGAGTGGCGTCTTCAGAGCCAGATAGGGCTCCAGGCTGCCATAGGTGGCCGCTGGAGGCGACTGTGAACGGATTTCAGGCGATCTGGGGTGGACATGGGCTGTGGGAGGCGGCCACGGCCAGGTTGGGAGCCTATGAGGAGCCACGGTTGACTCTGCGAAGCTCTTCATGCATGATGCCAGTGGACTGTGTAACCTTGTTGCGCATTCCGGTCCCTTGAGCATGGAGCCCTTCTGTGCATCCACAACGGCCTCTGACATTCGCTCTCAGCTTCGCGTTTCTGGCTTCCACGGCCTGTGCCGCTGACTGGCCCTGCTACCTCGGCCCCAACCGGGATCTGACGTCCGCCGAGAAGGGCCTGAAAGCCTGGTCCGGCGATGCAGCCAAAGTGCTGTGGAAGACGAACGTCGGCTCTGGGCATTCGTCGGTGGTCGTCGTCGGCCAGCGCCTCTACACCCAAGGCGCGGGCATCGTGTGGTGCTTGGATGCTGGGAGCGGGGAAGTGCTCTGGACCTACCCGGAGGGCGCAGGCAAGGCCAAGGGCGGCGAGACCACAGCCACGCCGGCCGTGGCCGATGGACAGGTCTTCGCACTCAACAGCGATGGGAAGCTTGTGTGCCTCGACGCGGCCAAGGGGCAGCTCCAGTGGTCGAGGAGAGTGAGCGAGTTCGGGGTGAAGGCCGGCGGCTGGCCCCTGTCCGGGTCGCCCTTGGTGCGGGGCGACAACGTGATCATGGACTTGGGGGTCGTCTTCGTCCTGAGCCGCAAGAGCGGCGAACTCGTCTCAAAGATGGGGTCCGAGACTGCCGGGTATTCCTCCGCCGTCGTCTTCAATCGCGGCGACGAGAAGCTGGTCACGTCCTTCGATGCCACCGGGCTCGCCATCTACGCTCTGGCCGATGGCCGGCTCGTGGCCAGATTCCCGTGGGAAACGCAGCACCGGGTGAACGCGGCTACGCCGATTGTCTCCGGGGACAAGGTCTTCATCTCGAGCGGCTATGACAGGGGCTGCGCGCTGCTGAAGCTTGAAGGCAACACGCTCAAGAAGGTGTGGGAGAACAGGGAGCTGAACAACCACTGCCAGACGTCAGTTCTGTCGGGAGGCTGCCTCTACGGCGTCCACGGCCAGCAGGGCCAGAACCGCAGTCTCAAAGGCCTTGACTTCGAAACCGGCCAGGTCAAGTGGGAAGAGAAGGGTCTGAAGGTCGGCGGCGGCCTCACGCTGGCGGACGGAAAGCTCTTCGTCATGGTGGATGGCGGCGAGCTTCTCGTGGCAGAGGCATCGCCGGCCGGCTTCAGGCAGATCGCGCGGGCACGCGTGCTGTCGGGCACGTGCTGGACCGTGCCGGTCGTCGCTGGCGGCCGTATCTACTGCCGCAATCAGGCCGGCGACCTGGTCGCGGTGGACCTGCGATAGGAGGTGCTCAAGGACAGCCCTCCGCGAGCTACCCGGATGCCCGGCCG
Organism: Planctomycetota bacterium; assembly: GCA_041320515.1. Lineage (GTDB taxonomy): Bacteria > Planctomycetota > PUPC01 > DSUN01 > DSUN01 > DSUN01. The sequence goes on from JBGLNR010000001.1 coordinate 1,254,437, forward strand.
CGTTGCGGACCTTACCGGAACGGTCCGTTCCCACGCCCCAGGGTTACGTGACACCTAGCACCATTCCTCTTCCCACACTGCCCCCTGTTTGCCCCACGTCCGAGTGAGTGGCGTCCTCAGGGCTAAGAAGGCCGTTGGTGTGTCAGAGGCGGCTCCGGGACGTGGACGGGGCGTGATCCAGGCGCCTGTTGTGCCTCTCTGCGCGACCTCGGCGGGCCCACACTGAAAGGGAAGCCAGAATGAAAACGGGAAACCATGTCACCATCATGCTCGCAGTCGCGGCCGTCTTGGCAATCGGCGCGCTTCCCCCCACTGCCGCGCAGGGAGGCGCCACGGTGCCCCTCAAGGTCTACATCCTGGCCGGCCAATCCAATATGGAGGGGCAGGCCAAGGTCGAAACGTTCGACTACATCGGCGAGGATCCGAACACCGCGCCGATGCTCAAGGAGATGCGCGGGCCAGACGGCAAGCCGCGAGTCTGTGAAAGGGTCTGGATCTCTTATCTGACCGGTTCCCCTGACAAGGGCACGCTGGGCGAGGGGACCGGCAAGTTGACGGCCGGCTACGGCTCTCGCAGCAACCCGACGGAAGACGGCGGGAAGATCGGCCCGGAGTTCACGTTCGGCATCTACGCGTCCAAGGCGTATGACGGCCCGATCCTGGTCATCAAGACCGCCTGGGGCGGCAAGAGCCTGAACACGGACTTCCGCCCGCCCAGCGCCGGGCCTTACGAATTCAGTGATGCACAGTTGGAGGGCCTCAAGAAGCAGGGCAAGGACATCGCCCAGGCCAAGGCCGCCAAGGCGAAAGCCACGGGGCGCTACTACAAGCTGATGATCGATCACGTCAAGAAGGTGCTCGCCGACCCGAAGCGCGTCGTGCCGGACTACGACCCGAAGCAGGGCTACGAGATCGCTGGATTCGCCTGGTTACAGGGCTGGAACGACATGGTTGACGGCGACACGTATCCCGACCGCGGCAAGCCGGGCGTCGGCTACGCCAAGTACGGCCAGTGGATGGCGGACTTCATCCGCGACGTCCGCAAGGATCTCGGCGCCCCGAAGATGCCGTTCGTCATCGGCGTGATGGGCGTGGGCGGGCCGATCGATGACAACTACAATCCGCGGTACAAGGTGACGCACGAGAACTTCCGCCTCGCCATGGCCGCCCCCACCAAACTGCCCGAGTTCAAGGGCAACGTCGCCGCCGTGCGGACTGAGCTGTACTGGGACAAGCCCCTGGAGGCCATCGAGGACAAGCTTGGGCAGGTCGGCAACATGGGCCGGCAACTGAAAGCCAAGGCCAAGGGCACGCCCAACGAAGACGGCAAGATGACGCCCAAGGAGCAGCAGGAGTATCTGGAGGAATACCGCGCGAAGCTGATCACGCCCAAGGAAGAGGCCATGTGGAAGAGCGGCGCCTCCAACGCCGGCTACCACTACCTCGGTTGCGGCAAGACGATGGCGCTGATCGGCAAGGCCTTTGCCGAGGCACTGCTGGAGATGGAAAGGAATCGCTCGTGAATGCAAACCAGAAAGATCGAAGATTCGTCATATTGCTTTCGACCCTGGCACTGCTGCTGGTGTCGTTCGCCTGCCATGGAGCGGAAAGCGACTACTATACCGAGGAGCAAGTCTACCGATCGCGCCCGGAGCCGAATCGCGAAACGCCCTTCGGCCACATCGGCGTGACGGGCGTGATGGCGCGGATCTACCCGGGCGTGACCGTCAAAGTCGAGCAGACGATGCCCGGCTCGCCGGCCGCGGGCGGCGGCTACCTGGGCCTCTGGCTCGACGAGGAGCCCGACGCCGAGTACACCTTCTACGCCCTCCTCGCCCTCGGACACCTCAGTTGATTCGCTTGAATGCCACGGCATCCACCAGCACCTGGCCTACCGAATCCTTCGCCAGGATTTCCACGAAGCCGTCGGCCCCCTCCCCGAACTGGAACGTGCCGATGAGGCGAGAGCGGGCTGGCTCCACGCGAACCGTCTCGTCGCCCCTGGCGTGGCGGACGCGCACGAAGAAGGCGACGTTCTTGTCGAACGCCGTCTTGGGGCTGAGCGCGACCTCGTAGCGGCCGGCCGCCAGGTCGGGCGTGAAGCGCGCGAATTCCCCTTCCGTCGCCCGCCCGCCGTTGGTCAGCACGAAGCCGCTCTCGCCCTTCGGCCACGTGTGGTAGCCGGGGCACACCCAGAAGTACGGCGTGCGCCAGAAGCCGGGGTCGCGCGTTGTCACTGTCACGTCGCCCTTTGGCTGAGGACGCGCTGGGCGCTCCTGTGTGGGCGGAATCGGGGCGACGGGCCAGCCGTAGACATCCATCGCGTGGACCGGCCGCGGCTGGAGGCCCGGCTCGTTGGACACTGCGGGCATCGGGCCGGGCATCGCCACAGCCTCGCCATCCACCGTGATGTGTTGGGTGAATGCCGCCCGCTCCTTGCCGTTGTCCACGGTCAGCGTGACGGGGTAGACGCCGGGCTTGAGGAACGTGTGCGTGGGCGCGGCATCGTGTGATGAGCCGCCATCGCCGAATGCCCAGAGGCAAGTGACGCCGAGCGTCTCGCTACGGAAAGCGACGGGCTGGCTCGTTCGCGCGGGGCTCAGGGGCGCCATTGCCGCGCGGAGGGCGCCGGCCTTGCGCTTCTGGTTCTCGAAGGTCTGCCAGAAGAGGATCCAGGGGTCGAGCAGGATCGCCTCCTCGCCCTCCGTGACCTTGAAGACGAAGTGCGAGTGCTCGTGGGCGCCGACGAAGACGCCCGCGGCCTCGGCATAGTGGGTGCCCGCCTTCAGCGGCGTGTGCTCGGGCACGAGCAGCTTGATGAGGTGGTGCGACTGAAGTGTCCACACCGAGCCGTCGGGCCACTTGCGGGTCGCCCGCCAGCGGTTGTTGTTGTGGCCCGCGGCCAGGGAGTTGAAGTACCAGTGGTCGTCGAGGTCAATCGGCGCCCAGTGTGGCGTGCCCTTGCGCATGTTGACGTCGAGGCCGCCGTGGGCGTCGGCGCCCTGGTAAGCCCCCATCCAGCAGTCGTCGCCGCAATAGCAATCGCGGATGGCGATGAAGTTCCTCCCCTCCCTCACAGGGAGGGGGGAGGGGGAGGGTTGGGGCCTGTCGAGGGGCTGAACCCTCACCCCACCCTCTCCCTTGAAGGGAGAGGGGGACGCAACGTCGTTCGGATACCACGGCTGTATTTCCTGGGGGCAGATGGCCAGCGTGGCGTCCTGGACCGCGAAGCGGGCCTGCTTCGTCGGCTTGCACTCGCCGTGCTTCTCGGTGAGGAAGTCGAAGATGTCGCTCACGGCGTCGAACCAGACCCGCATGCCGTTGATGACGTAGGGTTCGTAGAACGACTCCTGCGAGCCGACGTAGCGCTCCATCGTCATCGGGTGGCCATCCACGCGCACGCGTGCCGTGAAGTGGTAGAGCGTGCCCCCGCCGCCTCGCGCCTTCTTGAGTTCCTTCAGGTTTGTCACCAGCACCTTCGCCGCCGTCGCTTCGAGTGTCAGCGACCGTGTCTGGCCGTTTCGCAGGGCGAACCGCAGCGTGTCGCCGCAGTTCATCTCAACCGCGGTCAGTGTGTCCTTCGCATCGCGTTGCAGCACCATAGTCCCTGCCTCCATAGTGGTCAGACCCAGAGCCAGAAGCCAGAGCGGCAGAAAAGACAGCGGGTGTCTCCTTCGGCATCCGAGGATGCTCCAGGACATAAGCCATTGACAATCCATTGGTTGTGCCTCCATCGGCTGCGCTGGGCGGGAAGAGACAGGGGGCGAGCCCAGTGTCGCTCAATGTCGCCCAGTGTTGCTCAGAGTCGCTCACCCGCCGTTTGGCGATTCTCGCCATTCCGGCTCAGTGTTGTCCAGAGTCGCTCAAAGTCGCTCACCATTGCGCACACCCCGCTCTCAGAGGGGGGGGCGGGGGGCTCTCCCTCGGCCCCGAATCTCTTTCCCCACCCTATGACAGCAGCGCGATGCCGTGCCAGGCAGTACAGGCCACAACCCTTGGCAGTGAAGGCACTTATGGCGTTTCGACGTACTGCCTGGTACTGCCTGGACCCGCTTTGCTGCCGCTCTGGGCCAATTCGCAACCACCTGCTTCGCGGCCTCATGGCTGCTGCTGCGGCGGGCCGTCGAGCTTCCAGCGCTCGCGCTCGATGAGCGGCGTCTTGAAGGCGGCCTGGATGCGGCCGGTTCTCTCGAGGTGGTCGAGACAGGCGCGGAGACAGCCGCGGCCGACGCAGATGGAGAGGTGGCGGAAGCGGTCGGTGAGGAAGCGGCTGTAGCTGGGCCGCTCGCCGTCCTTCTCCTTGCCTGTCCAGAAGGGGGAGAAGCGGGGGTCGTCGCCGCAGTGGACGCGCCCGCAGGCCCTGGCGTCGAAGGGGGCGTGGGCGAACTCGCGGCCCTCGATGGCGAGCTTCACCTCGCGCTTCTGGCCGATGGCGCCGGCCTCGCAGGCCTTCACGCAGCTCTGGCAGCCGTCGCAGATCTTGCCCTGGAACAGCGGCGTGGGCTCCAGCTCGGCGTCGGTGAAGACGGCGAAGACGCGTTGCCGCGGGCCGAACTGCGGGGTGAGGAGCAGCTTCGAGTGGCCCAGCTCGCCCAGGCCCGCGGCCACGCCGATGACGCGCAGCGACACCATGCCATCGGGGCCGGCCGGCTGGTCGTCCCGAATCCGCCGCCCCGTGTGAGGGTGGAAGGGGTTGTGGACGGGCACGCTGGTGAAGCCGCGGTCCTCGAGGAAGAGCACGACGGCGCGGAGGACCTTCGGGCCGACGATCTCGTTGAGATACCAGTAGGAGTCGCAGTTGTAGGCCTGCCAGTAGGTGCCCTCCTCTGCCCCCTTGAGCGCCCCGCGCAACTGGCGGACGGCGACGGCGATCACCGTGCGCGTCTGCGGGAAGATCGTGCGCGGGTGCAGCTCGGGCGGGGCGGTCTCGAAGCGCGAGACCGGCGCGAAGCCCACCAGGTCGGCCCCCGCCTCCATCGCCACGCGGCGCACTTGTTCGGCGAGATCAGCCATGGTGATGCTCCTCAGGTTCGGGAGGGAGCCACCTGCGGGGTCGCCCATCCAGCGAGTCCGTTCGGCCTGTCGAATCGGTCGAATCGATCGAGTCGATCGAGTCGGGTGAGTGAGCCGGAGCACTCAGATCTGCGAGCAGGCGGCCGGCTTAAGGATGATATTCGTGATGTTCGACACGGTATCCTTGTACTGCGGGTCGCCGCTCATCTTCTTCCAGTCGGGGTGGGCGAGGAACTTGGCCCAGGCGTCCTTCTGGGCGGCTTCATCGTCGAAGCCGAGCATGTAGGTGAGGTTGGGCATCCTGGCGCCGGCCAGGGTCTGGCCGAAGAAGACGGGGGGCATGCCCACCTTGCGGAAGAGAGCGACCTCGCCGTCGTTGAACATGGCGACCTTGCGGCGGGCGCGCTCGTCGCAGTGGCTCTCGTAGATGCGGAGCTGGAAGACCCGCGTCTCCTTCTTCGTGGGCGTCTCGACCTTCGGCACGGAGTCGAAGGCGAGCATCAGCGAACTCTCGATCCGCGCGTAGGTCGGCTCGCCCTTCGGCGTGTCGAGAGCCTCGGCGCCCATTTTCTGGTAATCGGCGTCGGCCGCCAGCTTCGCCGCAGCCGTGGCGAACGACTCGATGGTCCTGTGCGGCAGCAGCACGTAGAGGTCGGCCACGTTGGGGTCAGCGAAAGCGAAGATGCCGACGGGCTGGATGCCCAGGCGGTTCCAGGCGGGGATAGCCACGTCGGCCAGGAACTTGTCCAGCTTCTCGCGCATCGCCCCGGCGGTGGCCTTGTAGAGCCGCAGCTCGATGAACTCCTTGACGCCAGCCGGCGGCGCCTCCGCGCCGATTGCCGCATTGCCCATTGCTGCCGCTCCTGCCGCGCACGACGCTCCCAGGAACTGCCGCCTCTCCATCGCCATCTCTCCTTGCACGTGGGACACAGGGACTAAGCTACGCCGAGCCGGGATGCAGTATAGCCGCCGCCACCTGGATTGCAAGCGAGGAACGCGCTGGCGGGGGGCGCTATTACGGACTTCTAGAAGTCCGTAATGAGAGCCTCCAAAGGAGTGAAGCCTGTAGGCGGGCCGTCCCTGGCCCGCGAGCGCTTCGCTGAATTGCAGGCGAGGAACGCGCTGGCGGGGGGCGCTATTACGAACTTCTAGAAGTCCGTAATGAGAGCCTCCAAAGGAGTGAAGCCTGTAGGCGGGCCGTCCCTGGCCCGCGAGCGCTTCGCTGAACTGCAAGCGAGGAACGCGCTGGCAGGGGGTGCTATTACGGACTTCTAGAAGTCCGTAATAAGAGCCTCTAAAGGAGTGAAGCCTGTAGGCGGGCCGTCCCTGGCCCGCGAGCGCTTCGCTGAATTGCAAGCGAGGAACGCGCTGGCGGGGGCGCTATTACGGACTTCTAGAAGTCCGTAATGACTGTTCACCCGCCTGCCCGGCAGTACCGACGCCCGCCGCCGCGCACCCGGAGCGCACCCCGCCACGCCCAGCGCAAGAGGGGCCGCGACGCGTGCCCCGTGTCCTACCAACGGACCAGGCGCGCGACGGCCACCCTAGCACTACAACGCTAGATCGTGGTACCACGGCGCCCTAAGACAAGAACCGCGAAGAACTTATGGCGCGACCGTTGACCACAGGCCATGCCGAGCTAGCCGAGGCATCTCTCTTGGGCCGCCGGAGAAGAGAGATAGTATGTAGGCCGTGGCCACCTCTGGTAGGATGAACAAGAGTGTTTGTTGTTGTTTCGTTCGTCCGCTTGAAGGAGACCACGGCCATGGAAGACAGGGTAGCAGGTCTGCGTCGGGTTGGCAAGGAGATTCGCCTTCTTGCCGAGGAGGTGGCGTTCGTGGGAGTGGACGTGCACAAGAAGACGTACACGGTGAGTGTGTGGACGGAACACCCCTGTCTCCGGGCCATTCGGGGTCCTGGCCCCGATCTTGCGCCCCCTTCGTGCCGCGCAGGGGCGCAAGTTCGGGGCCGGCGCGGCTTGGGCCGTTGGGATTTCAGGACTTATGGAGTTACCCACACGTGCATGCGTGTGTGTGTAGGGCGCAAGATCGGCAGCGCGGGCGTATTCGCGGGCTATTGGGCGATTCGCCGAACTTGCGCGGTCTTGCGGGGGCCGCAAGTTCGGGGGCCGAGGCTCCAGGCCTCCTTCCGCGTGCAGGTGTGCATGCCCTACTTGCCGAATCCGTCGCGCCTCTCCCACTGGGTGGGGTGGTCGAGGGGGTGCTCGCGGGCGAGGACGCTGCGGGCGAGGCGGCGAAGGCCCTCGTCGAGGGGGGTCTTGGGCGGGCCGAGGAGGCGGGCCATTTCGCTCGCGTCGCCGAGCAGGCTCGTGCCCTTGGGGGTGCCCTTGAACACTGGCTTCCTGCCCATCAGCTCGCCGAGGCGTTCGGCAATGGCCCGCACGGAGTAGGTTTCGGGGCTGGTGAGGTTGAGCACCTTGGGCGGCACGCTGGCCACCCGCCAGCTCGCGATCATCGCGTCCATCAGGTCGTCGAGCCAGATGGCGTTCACGCGCTCGGTCGTGAGGTCCACCGGCTCGCCGTCGCGCACCTGGCGGGCGATGTCGGTGGGCACGCCGAACTCCTCGTGGTAGCCGTAGAAGATGCGCTGGAGGACGGCGGGGGTCTGGTTGCGGCGGCTGAAGTAGTCCACCATCCACTCCCCGCCCAGCCTGCTCATGGCGTAGAGGCTGGGCGGATGGGGCGGCGCAGCCTCGGAGACCGGCTCGGCGGCGTCGGCGTAGACGTTGCCGCTCGACGCGAAGAGGAAGGCGCGGGTGCCGGCGAAGTGCTCCATCGCCCGGCCGACGGCGCGGACATTGATCTCGACTGTCGCGTCGGCGTCGGCCTCGGAGCCGAACTTGAGGGCGGCCTCGTGGAACACCACGTCGTAGTCGTTCGGGATGCCGTGGAAGGCGGCGGGGCAGGTCACGTCGGTCGTGAAGCACCGCACGCCGAGTGCTTCGAGCCGTTCGCGCTGTCCTGGCTTGCCGAAGCGTGCGAGGGCATGCACCTCGTTGCCCAGTGCCACTATCTTCGGCACCAGGTGCTTCCCAATCTTCCCCGTGCCGCCGACGACCATCACGCGCTTGCCGTTCATCATAACATCACCCCTTTGGGTCGGCCCACATGCCGCCGTGCGGCGGGCGTGCCGGGGACACTCCCCCACCACTCAGGCACGTGCTGGGCACGTATGGCACACGTCCTGGACCCGTTCTGGACACGCTTCCGCCACGCTCCTCACACGGTCTCGGCAGGCTCCCGGCAGCCTTCCGGAGGGCTTCCGGGGCAGTTGCGGGACGGCTGCGCCCCGGCCCCGCGCAGGCCCCGGAACGAACAATTGCTCCGGCGCAATCACTCGGACGCAATTAAAGCTAACCATAAGGCCAGTAGTACCAAGAACATACGGCGCCGACCCGAGCCGGAATTACGCCGGAATTACGCCTTTGCGCACTTCGGGCGTAATCATGAAGGCCCGACACCAGGGAACCAGAGGCCACCCTTTGTCCGTCCAACGCAGTGCGCGCGTCGCTCCAGCTTGAGTTCCCGCAGGAGCTTCTGGACCTGGGTGATCGAAAGAGCGGGCAGGACCTGGTGGAGTTCGCTAAGGGGGCTGCCTTCGCTACCGCTAAGGTAGCGCCCCCCAGAGCGCTCGACGGGTGTCCCAGGGGGGTGCGAAGGGATGTCAATCACGAGAACCCTCCCATTAGGGTGAAGGACCTCGTGGATGTCCACTCGCACCCGCAGCCGGTTCAGTATGTCGTGCTTCTTCCGCTCAAGTCCCTCGCCTAGGAAGAGGGACGTTCCGACAACTGTCCGAGGCCGCTTGTTCGTTACCCCAAGGACGATCTTGCCGCCGCCCTCGTTCGCCATCGCTGCACAGTAGTCCAACAGTTCCTCGGAGTCGATGTTGGACTTGGCCTCTTTCACCTCCAGGTGCTCGTCCTCTCGTTGCGCCAGCAGTTGGTCGAGTTCCTCGATAGTCATCGTTGCCCCCCGTTCTGGACGCGCCCGCCTTGCCAGAGGTCGTAGGGCTTGGCGGCGCGGGTGCGGAAGGGGAGCTTGACCTTGCGGCCCGTGGCCGCGGACCGATAGGCGGCGAAGAGGATCTCGAGCACGGCGCGCCCGTCCTCGCCCGTCTCGAGCGGCTCGAGGCCGTCGGCCACGCACCGCACGAAGTGGTCCATCTCCTGCGGGAAGCCGTAGTTCCAGGCCTCCTCGTAGATGGGGAAGGACCAGCCCTTCGTGGCTCCCGCCTTCTCGACGGCGTAGTCGTAGCCTGCGGCGGAGTAGGCGAGGATGGCGTTGCCCTGGAGGAGGTCGGCGTAGGCGACGCCGCCCGAACCGTAGACCTCGGCGCGGTCGTCCATGCCGCCGGGCTTGGTCCAGCTCTCCTCGGCGACGCAGGTGACGCCGCCCTCGAAGTTGAGGACCAGCAGCGCGTTGTCGTCGCCGCGGGTCTTGTCGGCGTGGACGTGGGTGCCCATCTCGGCGTAGACGTCGAGGACGCGCGGCTTGCCCAGCATCCAGCGGAAGAACTCGATGGCGTGGCAGCCCATGTCCATCGCCACGCCGCCGCCGGAGCGCTCGACGTCCCAAAAGTGCGGCGCGTGCGGCCCGTCGTGCTTCTCGCTCTGCTTGACGAGGGTGAGGCGGCCGAGCGCCCCGTCGTCGGCCAGTTTTTTCAGGCGGACGTATTTGGGGCGCCACTCGGCCCACGAGCGGGCCTGCGGGTCGTAGACCGACCAGGCGGTCTGGCGGTGGCGGTAGTCCATCACGCGGTTGTCGCGGTAGTGGACGCTTTGGCCGATGCCGAGGAGCTTGCCGGTCTTCGCGTGCCACTTGGGCGTGAAGTCGCAGACGCCCACCTCGATGTCGCCCTCCTTCCGGCGCGCCAGCGTGGCGTGCTCGACCGGCCCCGCCCACGTGCGCCCCAGGTCGTCGCTCCGCATCTCGTTGAGCGCGTAGAACACGTCCGAGCCGCTCAACAGCAGCATCTGCATCGTCAGCACCACGGCGGGCGGCTGGCCGGGGATGGCGCCCGCCCGGGCATGCACCCAACACGTCTTGCGGTCGAACCCGGAGTGGATTGTGTCCAGTTTCACTTGGTACTTGACGGCAGGCAAGGGTGCCTCCTCCTTGTCGTGCGTTCCGCCCGCGCAACTCGCGGCGAGGGCGAGGACACAGAGCGTGATAAGCCACGGTCGCCTCATCGCTATTGGGGACCGCCCACAATCGGTCGCAGCCGCCCACATGCCGCGGATCACGCGACCTAAGTCTATACAAGGCAAATGGTTGCGAGTCTGGAAAACCCGACGCACGGAAAGGGGGCTAGGACGCGACTTCGGGGGCACATGAGACCTATGGGTCATTGGGGCCTTCGGGGCCGTCGCCCCGTCTCCCCAAGTGTATAAAGGCGATACACTTGCGGCAATGGCGCTCCGAACCCATCTGCCGCCGCGCGATGCGTCCTGGGCCACATTTGGCATTAACGGTTCTTAACCCTTCTTCGGCCGGTCGAACTGCGGGATTTTCAGCGATTCGCCGTCCTTGAGGGCCGACTGGTGGACGGGGTGAGCCCATCGGGCAGGGCCGACGGGCTCACGAGTGTTCCCTGGCCTTGGGGCGCCAAGGCGGGCTACTCCTCGGTCTGCGGGCGCTTGGCTTCGCCCGCGGCTCCGCGCGTAGCCCTTCCTGCCTCGCGGAGGGCCTGCCGCTCGGCCTTATCGAGCTGCCCGTCGCCGTTGGCGTCGAATCTCTCGAGGATGCGAGCCCTGACCCGCTCGCGAATGGCCTGGCGCTCGGCCTCGTCGATCTGCCCGTCGCCGTTGGTGTCGAATCTCTCGACGACCTTGGCCGGCGGCTCGACGCCCCGGCGTGTCCACTTCCCGCCCTTGCCACCCTTGCCGGGAGCGCCCTGGCCTCTGCCCTCACCGGCGAAGGCGCCGGCCGACAGGCCGAGTGCGATGGCGAGAACCGTGAACTTCCACAGCGTCCTGGTCATCCGTCGTTCTCCTTTCCTGAATTGTGGCGCGCTGGCTTGACTTCCGGCCTTCAGCGCGCTTCAATCGTTCTGCTGTGTTCGGCGGCCGGCCACGAGCCGGCCTCTGAACCCTGCGGCATCACCCCCGCCCACCGGGGGTGATGCTCTCTCATAGGCCTACGGCTGGGCGATCACCTCCTTTCACTCCCACTGCGGCCCTCGTCGGCGGCGGACCCGCCGCGCCGCTTGTGCGGGGGCCATGACTTCAGGGGCACGCGGCCCTTGCCCGGCTCGACAGGCGCCGAATGGAGGGCCTTCGGACGGCCCCCGGGGAAGCGCTCGCGGAATGCGCGTAGTGCGTTCTCGCGCTCGGCCGGGTTCAGGACGCCATCGCCGTCGGTGTCGAACTCGCGCTCGAGCCGTGCGCGGAGCCCGGGGCGCTGGGCGCCCAGGCGCTCCGTGACGGCCTGACGCTGTTCGGGCGAGAGGATTCCCATGAAGCGGCGGAACTGGCCGACCTGCACCTCGCGGTAGGCGTCGCGCACGGCGCCCAGGTCCTTCGCGGTGTCCTCGATGGTCTTCTGGTCGGCCGCGGGGTCGGCGGCCTCGCTCCAGAGCTGCTGCTGGAGGAGCGCCGCGTGCTGGGCCAACTCCTCGGCCTCGTCGTGGGCTTCCTTCCGCAGCGCCGCGAACGCCGCCCGCTGGGTGTCGTCGAGGCCGAGTGTGTCGGCCACATCGGCGGCCGAGGCGTCGGGGCTTCCCGGCGCCGTGGCCATCGAGGGGGCGCAGAAATAGCCAATGGCGAACATCACGTTGAAGCTCACCGAGACGAGCAGGAAGCCCTTGAGAAGCCTATTCACGGGGGCCCTCCTTCGCCGGCAGGGGAATCGCGGCCAGAAGATCGTCGGAGGCCAGGAGCGCGCGATAGCGCGCGGGCGGAGGGAACAGAATCTCGCTCATCAGGCTCGCCTGGGCCTGCTCCTTCGAGTAGCGGACCGCCGAGCCCGTTATCAGGCCGGCGAAGCCGAACGCGGCGCAAGCGGCGGCTACCGCCGCCCACGATGCCACCCGCCGCCACCCGAACGGGCGGCCGAGGCGAAGTGGCACGAGAGCCTTTGCCTGGGCGACGAGGCGCGAGGGCGCCACCGGGTCGGCCGCGTCGGGCCTCCGAGCCTGAACGACGCCCTCGAGGCACCGCGGACAGGCGGCCAGATGGGCCTCGATGCGGGCGGCCTGGGCCTCCGTCGCCCGGCCGTCCACGTACGAGGCCAGCTCCAGCCCGCATGGGCACGGGCCGGCCGCTTGCCGGAAGCCGCGAGTGAAGCGTCGCAGGAGTTGGGGCTCAATGTCGTCGTTCATGGCTCACCTTCCGTTGTGTTATACGCGCCGAAGGGCGGGCGCATCCCCGCTACGGGGCGGAAAAAGAGTCGCGCAACCTCGCAATCGCCTTATGTTTCGTGCTGCGAATGGTTTGGGGATCGACGCCGAGCGTCGCCGCCGCCTCCTCGACCGACATTTCGCGCTCGACGAGCAGCGTGAGCACGAGCCGCTGCCGGGGTGAGAGCAGCCCCTCGGGCACCCGGAACTCGCGTTCGTCGGCCACGGGCTCGGGCCGAGCGGCCACGCCGTTCGCAGCGTCAAGGGGCAGTGGACGTGACTTCTGTCGGCGGAGGTGGTCAATGGCCATGCTGCTGGCGACCAGCGTGAGCCAGGTCGGGAGCGATGCCCTCGCCGGGTCGTAGCTGCGGAGAAGGCGGAAGTCGTCCTTCACCAGCCGCACGAACACGTCCTGCGCCAGGTCCTCCGCCAAGGCGCGGTCGGACGAGTCGCCGAGCGTGCGGTGAATCGCGGCGAAGAGGATCGGCGCTGCGTGCTCCACGAGGGCGTCCCACGCCGCCTTTTCGCCTCGGACACACCCCGCGAGGTCGGGCATCGGCTCGATTGCCTCCGCGGCCGTGAGACCGCTCCGCGTGTGGCGTTCCCCCACGCCGAGCGGCGCATCTCCACACAGATCAGGCCATGCGCTCCACTGCCATGGCCTGCTGCAATCCCCATGCCACGCAGGCAAAGGGCTTACATCTCAGACGCTGATCACTGGAATCTCATGCTTTCGGGCGGTCGAACTGGGGGATCTTCAGCGACTCGCCTTCCTTGAGGGCCGACTGGTGGGCGATGATGCCAGGGACGGTCATGGCCAGGGCCTCGTAGACGTTGACCATCGGCTCGCGGTCCTCGAGGATGGCGCTCACGAACTCGTGCATGAGCTGGCCGTGCGAGCCGCCGTGGCCGCCGGCCGGCACGCCGGGAGGCAGCGGCGGACGCTTCAGGTCGGGCAGGGGGCGGAGCGAGCCGCGGTAGTTCATGCCGTCCATCCAGCCCTTCTCGCCGAAGACGCGGCCCGTCTCGGTGACGCGGCTGAAGACCGACATCCACATGCCCATGCGCGAGGCGCCGCCCTCGCTCGTCTGGAAGAGGGCGATCTCGTCGGTGAACGGGTTGTCATACTTGTTGGCGCCGGGCTTGAACGCGGGCAGGTCGGCCTTGAAGCCGAGGCATGAGACGCTGGTGAACCGCTTGCCCGTGACGCCGATGTAGTAGGCGGTCGAGTGGGTGGGGTACCAGAGCGGGGGGCAGCCGATGCGCCAGCCCTTATACGAATCAATGGGCGTCGGGCAGTAGTGGTAGTACTCGCCCTCCGAGTACACGAGGCGACCGAAGCCGCCGGCGTGGTAGAGCTGCCGCATCGCGTAGCAGTCGTCGTGGAAGCAGCTTGTCTCGGCCATCATGTGCTTCAGGCCCGTCTTCTGCACCGTCTCGACCAGCTTCTCGGCGTCCTCGACCGAGCCCCAGACGGCGGGGACCGCGGTCATCGAGTGCTTGCCGCTGTTGAGCACGAGCATGCTATGGCGGGCGTGGCTCGGCGCGTCCGTCGCCGTGAACACCGCCTCGATCTTCGGGTCCTTCACGAGCAGTTCGAGGGATTCGTAGGACTTCTCGCATCGGCAGGCCTTCATCAGGCCGGCGCGGCGCTCGGGAATGAGGTCGCTCACGGCCACGATCTCGACGTTCGGGTGGTCCTGGAAGCCGAACTGCGCGCCGAAGCTGCACACGCCGTAGCCCACGATGCCCACGCGCAGCTTGCGGTCGGTCGTCGGCTTCCACTCCTGCTTCGGCGCTTCCGCCGCGAGGGCGCCTGCGGCCACCGCGGCCAGCGACCCGAGGCCCAGCTTCTCCACGAAGTCCCGCCGGCCAATCTCCGCGTCCGCCATCGTCCCGCCTCCTGCCTCCCCGACCTGTCCCTCCGCCCCAGGACTATAGCGCCTGGCGGCCGGCGCATCAACTGCGGCCGGCTGAGGCCCACACGCCCAAACAAGTTTGGGCGTGGCACCCGTGGTTCACACCAGGAGAGCAGGGGTGCCACGGACAAGCTTGTTTGTCCGTGTCTTCACCAACGGGAACCACCTGCGAACAAGGCCCATATCCCCTGCAATCCGCATTCTTCGTTCCTCTGACCCCGAACACCGCTCATTGACACGCGCGGCGCCTGGCGCTACCATCGCCGCGACGGCATAGGAGGCCCACGATGCTCATTGACGTCCACGCCCACATCGGCCGGTGCGGCAAGCGGCGCACCGACACGCTCTCGGCGGAGCAGCTTGTCGAGAAGATGGACGCCTGGGGCATCGCCCAGGCCTGCGTCCTGCCCCTCCACGACAACCCGGAGGGCTGGTATCTCGGGAACACGACCGAGGAGGTCATCGCCGCCTGCGAGCGCTTCCTCGGCCGCCTCATTCCCTTCTGCCTCATTGACCCGCGCTTCGGCGACAACAGCCCGACGAGCGACTTCCGCGACCTCCTGGCCGAATACAAGGAACGCGGCTGCAAGGGCCTCGGCGAGTTCCTGCCAAATCTTCTGTTCGACGACCCGCTCTGCCTCAACCTCTACGCCCAGGCCGGCGAGGCGGGCCTGCCCGTCCTCTTCGACATGATGCCCGCCCTCGGCGGCATGTACGGCGTCGTGGACGGCCCCGGCCTGCCGCGCCTGGAGCGCTGTCTCCGCGAGTTGCCGGGCACCGTTCTCATCGGCCATGGCCCAGCCTTCTGGTCCGACATCTCGGGCGACGTGTTGCCCGACCAGCGCCGCGGCTACCCCAAAGGCCCCGTCGCTCCCGGCGGCGCGGTGCCCCGCCTCATGGCGGCCCATCCGAACCTCTGGGCCGACCTGTCGGCCGGCAGCGGCCACAACGCCCTCACCCGCGACCCCGCCTTCGGCATCGAGTTCCTGAATCGCTTCCAGGACAAGCTCCTCTTCGGCACCGACGTCCTGCGCCACGACCAGACCGAGGCCGACGTCCCCATCGTCGGCCTCCTGCGCCGCCTCCTGGCCGAAGGCAAGCTGAGCCCCGCCGCCCACGCGAAGATTGCCAGTGAGAACGCCGTGGAGTTGCTGGGGCTTGGCCTTCCGCCAGCCCGCGAAGCGGGCGACCCAGCCGTAGCCCAGGGCGACCGAAGGGAGCCCTGGGAAGAGACGGTGCCCGGTATGGAGCCCCCGAACGGGGGCGATTCTCGGGTGGGATGAAACGCCCCCCTTCGGGGGCTTTGCTGGGGGAAATGCCGTGATCCCAGGGCTCCCTTCGGTCGCCCTGGGCTACGGCTGGAACGCCCCCGTTCGGGGGCTGAGCCAAGGAGCATGTCTGATGCGCGCGCGGCGCACGGGCTGCCTAGTCGTGGCTGCTGTCCTCGCCGGCTGCGCGGCCCCCGCGGAGCGCCACCGGGAGGACTGGCCCTGGGGCAGGACGCGGCGGGGGCTTCAGAGCCGCATCGTGTTCGAGAAGCACGTCTACAGGCAGGGCGAGCCCATCGTCTGCTGGGTCGAGGTGCGGAACGCGAGCGACAAGCCCGTGCTCTACGACGACCGCGTCGGCAGCAACGTTGAGATCGCTGGCCCAGACGGGCACGAGCCGCCAAAGATCCAGGGGCGATTCTACTCCATCATGCTGCCTCCCAAGATGGTGGACATTGGCGAGCGCAAGGCGCCACCCGCCTATGCGTACCCCACGCTGAAGCCCCACGATGTGTATCGCTGTGGCCCAGATCGTCTCGATGATCGCCGCTATTTTGGCCAGGCGGGCCGCTACCGGCTCCGTTGGCCGGGAGCAACCCCGAACCCTGCGGTCGAGGCGAGCATTCTCGACTCCCTGGACGAGCTTTGCGGCCGGAGTGCGCAGCCAAAGGAGCAGCGGGAGGCCCCGGCCGATGTGCGCGCGTTCCCACCCGCGGCGGACGTGACGATCGAGGTCGTGCCCGCGCCCGGCGGCGGGCCGGACAGCGGTCTCTTGGGCCGCCTGATCCGCGCCATGCCGCCCGAGTGGGCGGCCTATGACCCGCTGCTCCTGAAGGAGAGCGTGGAGCTGCCGGGCCACAGACCGGGGCGCGGCTCCTTCCTCGGCCTGGTCCACATGCCCCGGAGCAACTACATGATGAACGTCGCGTTCCTCTGGGTCTGGGTGATGGCCGAGGCGGCGGAGCGGGACCCCAAGGCCACCCAGGCGCCGGCGGAGTACTTGGGGAGAGGCAAAGTGGGGCACGTCTACATCAAGCCACACGTCAGCGACTTCGGGGGGCCGTGGCCCCGCTGGCTACACGCGGCCCACGACATTGCGGTCGCGCTCGAGGTCGAGAATCCCCCGCCGAAGCCGGACGGCCCGGACTGGGGCCGCCTGGTCTGCCGCATCCTCCGCGAGTGTGAGGTGCGGGGCGGCAGTCTGGCGAGCATGTGCGAGTACGCCAAGCTGACGCACGGCGAGAGCGAACTGGTGAAGATGGAATACGTTTCGAACGTGGCCCCAGCCCCCATGGGCTCGCCTCCCGCGCGGAAGGAGCCGCAGTGGCCGTACCGCGATGTGCTCCTCGTCGTGCGGCCGGCCGGAAGCGGCCGCCAGGCGCAGGCGTGGGACCGTGTGCTTGAATGGCGCACGAAGGCGGGGACGAAGGGCGAGGTCTGCTGGCGCATTGCCTCCGATGATGCGCCGTTCGCCAGGGCGCTTCGTGCCGTCGTTGACAAGGAGGTCAGGCGATTCCTCAGATAGGGCCTCTCGGCGCTCAAAGCGTCCATGGCTCGCGATAGGTGGGCGTGAGCTGGCGCGCGGCCTCGTCGTCGCCGAGCACCGTCTCCTTCACGGGGTCGAACTGGACGGAGCGGCCGAGCTTGTAGGAGAGGTTGGCAAGGCAGATGGGGACGTTGACGCGATGGTGGTAGGCCACGTTGCAGGGCGGCTGCTGGCGGGTCTTGATGGCGTCGAGCAGCTCGCGGTGGTGGCCGACCGATGGGGGGATCGAGGGCTTGGGCAGCTCCAGCGTCGCATTCGGGTCGGCCTCGGGCACGATCTTGTGCGTCCCGTAGTCGGTGTGGAGCGTGGCCTTTTCGCCGTGGAAGTAGATGCCGAGGCGGCGGCCCATGCCGCCCTTGCCCTGGAAGTCGAAGCCGTAGCTGTTCGCCAGGTTGTGCATCCAGGTCATCACGAGGGTGGGATAGCGGAAGAGGCACTCCTGGACCTCGGGCGCGTCGCCGTCGTCGTCAATGATGAAGCGTCCGCCGGCGCAGCAGACCTGCGATGGCAGCGGCAGGTCGAGCGCCCAGACACGGGGATCATACGCCCATTGTGCGGAGAAGCCCTTTCCATATCAAGACCTGTCCCACGCAAACTCCCCTCAAACCAGCCCGAATCTGACAATCCCATCTTCGGTGGTTGCGTAGCGCCCCCAAGGGTTCCGCGTGCAAGTGTGCATGCCCTACCCCCTGTCGAGCTGCGCAGGGTCAGGCGGTCCAGTCCTCGCTCGGCAGGTTCTTGATGCGGTGGAAGTCGGTGTCGGAGGTGACGAGGCGGGCGCCGAGAAGGAGGGCCGTTGCGGCAATCCAGAGGTCGTTGTCGTCAATCGGGGTGCCCTGTCTCTCGGCTTCGTACTTGATTTGGGCGTAGACATCCGCCGCAGCCACCGGCAGGGGCTCGCAGGGGATCTTGCGAAAGAGGCCCGTAGCCATTGCCTCGAAGTCCTGCCGCCGGCGGCCCCGAGGCATTCGTTCCAACCCGTAGAGCACTTCGCCACGCACGACGACACAGGTGACAAGAGCGTCGGTCGCCCGAAGTGCGGCGGCGTGAGCCACCGCCTTCGGGTGCCTGTCCATCAGAGCGCTGAAGGCACTCGTGTCCAACAGGTAGGTGGTCACCCATCACCTGCCTTTCGGCTTGGCTTTCCGCCGAGCCCTCTGGAACGGGTCGCCGAAGCGCGCCGGCCTCTTGCCCTCCTCGATCAACCGCATGAACTCCATCACATCTTCGTGTCTGAGACGAGGGCCGGCCCTGACAGCCTCCAGTACAGCTTGCGGTGAGCCGATGGGGTGCTCGATGGGGGTGACGGTGACTTCGGTGCCGTCGCGCAGCCTGGGCCTTCCCTTGAGGATGACGGTTCTGCCCTTGACGATGCCTTTGCAGCGTGGTGCCGCCATTGGGTCTGGCCTCCTGTTCTCGTGGCCCTGCTGACGGGTATTGTAGCACAGAACGGCAGGGCGTGCATACTTGCACGCGGGGTTTTCGGTGGGCACGTGGCGCCGGGGGGTCCCGCGTGCAGGTTTGCACGCCCTACGGCCCTCGGTGGCAGCGTGGCGCCGGGGGGTCCCGCGTGCAGGTTTGCACGCCCTACGGCTCCTTCGCGTTGTTTCGCGTGTTTCGCGGGCTAGCCAAGCGGGATGGCCTCGGCGGCGGCGACGGAGCGGACGTGGGCGGCGGCGAGGGCGTACTCGTCGGGGGTGCGGAGGTGTTCCATCATGAGGGGCACGTCGCGGCCGAGGGAGGCGAGGCCGCGGAGGTAGGCGGCGTAGTCGAGGTTGCCGGTGCCGATGGGGACTTCGCTGAGGTGGACGATGGCGTCGGTGAGGTGCATTCCCACGTCTTTGGCGTGGCAGGAGGCGACGTGGGGGCCGAGCTTGGCGATGCATTCGCGGATGACGGCGGCGGTGTCGTAGTAGCGGCGGGGGCTGTTGATGAGGTTGGTGGGGTCGAGGTGGACGCCGAATTGCTTGCGGTCCACGGCGCGGATGAGGTCGAGGTAGGCGTCGGCGCTGTCGGGGAGGGTCCACTGCATCATCTCGTAGGTGAACTTGGCGCGGCGGGGCTGGACGGTGTCAATGATGGTTCGGGCGATGACGGCGGCGGCGTCGAGCATGTCGTCGGTGACGTTGGCTGGGTGCGCGCCGTGCCAGCTTGTGGGGTGGAAGGAGCCTGCGATGTCCACGCAGCACTGTGCGCCCGCCAGGTCGGCGACGCGGAGTCGGCGGATGGCGCGCTCGACGTTGGCGCGGGTCTCCTCGGGGTTGGGGCCGGCAAGGCGAATCCAGACGCCAGCCTCGGCGATCATGAGGCCGTGGCGGGCGATGGTCCGGCCGTAGTCGCGGCAGCCGGGTTCGTCGTCCGGATTGAGGTCGGGGCAGTAGATGGCGCCGTAGCCGAGCGCCTTGCAGGCATTGGCCACGGCATCGGGGTCAGTCGTGTCCACGCCGAAGATGGGTCCGCCGAATCGGATCATCGCGTTCTCCCTGCTGCTGGGGTGGTGGCGAGCGGGAGCATGCTACGCGCGCGGCGCGGCAATGTCAAACGCGAGCGAAGCGGAGGATTTCGGGGCGGCGAGGCATCGAGGGCTGGGCGCCCTTGCGGGTGACGGAGAGGGCGGCAGCGGCGTTGGCGAGGCGCAGGGCCTCGCCGAGCGGCCGGCCCTCCGCGAGGAACGCCGCGAGCGTGCCCACGAAGGCGTCGCCCGCGCCCACGGCGTCAACGGCCTTCACCTTGTAGCCGGGGATGAGCCTCGGGCGCGGCGTGCCGTCGAGGATGGCCGCGCCTCTCTTGCCGCGGGTGAGGATGACGCGGCCCACGCCGGCCTCCAGAAGGCGGCGGGCCGCCGTGAACTCGCCACTACCCGCGATCACCTCCAACTCGGTTTCGTTGAGCACCAGGTAGTCAACCTGCCGCAGGAGCGACTTGGGGAGGGGCTTCGCGGGCGCGGGGGCGGGGTTGAGGACGACGGGGACGCCGCTTCGGCGGGCGATGGCGACGGCTTTCCGAACAGCGGGGAGCGGCACCTCAAGCTGAACGACCAGGGCGCCGGCGCGGGCGATGGCGTCGGCGGCGCGCTCCACGTCGGCGGGCGTGAGCTTCATGTTGGCGCCGAGGGCGACGGAGATGAGGTTCTCACCGTCCTCGGCGACCAGGATGAGGGCGATGCCGGAGGGGGTGCGGGGATCGCGGGCGAGCCAGCGGCACTCGATGCCCTCGCGGCGGAAGCCGGCGATGGCCTGGTCGCCGAAGACGTCGGTGCCCAGCTTGGCGACGAACGTGACGTCGGCCCCCGCCCTGGCCGCGGCAACGGCCTGGTTGGCGCCCTTGCCGCCTGCGGCCATGTAGAACTGCCCGGCCACGACCGATTCGCCCGGCCGCGGCAGGCGCGGCGAGCGGATGACCATGTCCGTGTTCGAGCTGCCGACAACGACGACGTCCGGCTTCGCGCCCACTGTACACCTCACACGCAGCGGAAGAGAAGTCCCATTGTTTCGGGCAGGCCGCACATGAGGTTCATCGCGTGGACGGCCATGCCGCAGGCGCCGCGGATGACGTTGTCGAGGGCGGAAACGATCACGAGCTTGTCGGAGCGGGGGTCCACGAGGGCGGAGAAGTCGGCGTAGTTGGTGCGGTGGACGTTGGCGAGGGTGACCTCGTCGAGCTTGTCGAAGACGCGGATGAAGGGCTCTTTGGCGTATCGGCGGCGCCAGAGACCCAACACGTCGGCTGTGGTGGCGGACCGGGCGAGGTCGGCGAAGATGGTGGTTAGGATGCCGCGGTCGAGGGGGAGCAGGTGGGGGACGAAGAGGGCCGTGGCCGGCTTGCCTGCGGCGAGGGAGAGCTCCTGCTCGATCTCGGGGGCGTGGCGGTGGGTGAGGGGGCTGTAGGCGCGGCAGTTCTCATCGCAGTCCACGAACAGGTTGCGGGCCTTCTCGTTGTAGGTCTTCCCCGCCCCTGAGAGGCCGGAATAGGCGTCCACGGCGATGCCGGCGGGGGCGACGAGGTCCTCGGCGAGGAGGGGCGCGAGGGGGAGGATGGCCGTGGCGGGATAGCAGCCGGGGACGCCTACGACGCGGGCACCGCGGATGCGGTCGCGGTAGAGCTCGGGGAGGCCGTAGACGGCCTCGGCGAGGAGGTCGGGGCAGGCGTGCTTCGTGCCGTAGAAGCGCTCGTAGACGGCTGGGTCGCGGAAGCGGAACTCGCCGCCGCAGTCAATGGCCTTCAGCCCCGCGGCGACGAGCTTGGGCGCCCACTCCATCGAGTCGGCGCCCTTCTTCGCCAGGAACACCACGTCGGCCTCGGCGGCGAAGCCGGCCAGGTCGGGCGCGCGCAGCGTGGTGTCCGTCTGCCCGCGGAGGACGGGCAGTGCGGCGTCCACCCGTGCCCCAGCCGCGTGGTCGGAGGCGAGAAAGGTGAGCCTGGCCTCGGGGTGGCCGAGCAGGATGCGGATGAGGGCTTCGCCAACAGCGCCCGTGGCGCCCAGGATGCCAACTCTAACCATGGCGTGCGTCCTGCTCCTGTTGCCGGGTGCGAGGGGATCAATACTCGTCGGACTTGAGGCGTTCGACGCCGGAGCCTTTTTCGCCGTGGACGATGCGCTCGCCGAGGAGGACGAGGGAGCAGACGAAGACGAAGGGGATGGCGAGTCCGCGGGCGAGGGTTTCGGTGAAGATGCCGCAGAGGGCGAAGCCGAGGATGCCGCCTGCGGCGCCCAGGGCGAGTCCGAGCGCCAGCTCGCTATGGGCCTGGCCGTAGAGGCGCAGGGCGCGCCCGAGGAGCGCCGCCACGAACCACCCGAGGGCCAGCAGCCCCACCAGCCCGGTCTGCACGAGGGCCTTGAGCCAGATGTCGTGGGTGAACGGCTCCGACGTGGCGACGTTGTAGACTTCTGGGATGTCGGTGTAGTACTGGAGTTTCGCCTCGGCGCGGAAGGGGTCCACGGCAGTGTGATAGTCGCCGTAGCCGGCGCCGAAGAGCGCGGCGGGCAAGGCGTCCCATAGCTTCCGGGCGCGGGCGATGGCGGCGTGCCACACCTGGTAGCGGACCGCGAGGCGGGGTTGGGCGAAGGCGGAGTCTGCCGCAACGTTGGGGAAGTCCTTTGCCACCGGCCCGGTCTTCTCCTGAAGCTCATCGTAGAGCGCGCGTTGTTCGTCGCTGAGGCGGCGAAGGTCACCGCCCCGCCGCGAAACAAGGAACTTCATCAGGTGCATGGCGTCGAAGGTCCTAGTGGAAGTGGGGGCATCGCGCAACTCGCTGGCGCGGGCGAAGAGCGCGCGGTCGCTGAGGAGGAAGTTGTCGCTCACGTAGGGCATCGCGGAGCTGAACAGGATGTCGGTGTGGTGGGGCCTGGGGAGGAGCTTCGGCGCCGCGAGGCAGATGAGGGCGATGGCAGCCAGGTAGAGCGCCAGCGGCTTCTGGCCGCGGAGCGCGCTGAGGAGGCCGAGGATGAGAAGGGTGACGAGCACGGCGGCGCCCGAGAGGTTGACGAGCAGGCCCAGGGCGACGATGGCGAGGAGGCCGAGGCGGACGCCCCAGCAGCGGACGTGGAGCGCGAGGCCGTAGAGGACGGGGAGCGCGATGGCCAGGAAGGCGCCGAGGGCGTTGCGGTTCCTGAAGCCGGCCCGAACGTCCAGGGGCGAATCGCACCGCAGGTAGTGCCAGGCGGCCCAGAGGACGACGAGTGCCGTGGCCGCGGCGAAGACGGCCAGGACCAGCTTCACGTCGCCCCGCTCGGCCACGTTGAGGAACACGGCGAAGGCGATGAGGAAGCCCTCGGCGAGCTGGAGGACCTCCTTCACTGCTTCGGGCTTGGACTCGGAGCGCGCGAGGGCGACGCATGCGACGGCTACGAGGACGAATGCCTGGACGGGCGGGAGCCGCAGGCCGCGCAGCTTGCGGCCGAGGAGCTGAAGCGCGACGCCGGCCGCGGCCAGGACGAGCACGACGTCGGCGATAGTGACCGGGAGGCGGCCCTTCTCGCCGAGCGGGACGTCGAGGCCCAACTGGTTGGCCATCACGAGGATGAGGAGTAGGAGAAGGCCCAGGTTGACGGTGCGGAGGTTCAGAGCAAGCCTCAACTTTCGGCCTCCTCGCTGGGGGGCTTTGGGGGTGCCACGGCCGGCTCGGCCGGCCGCGTTGCTACGCCTGCCAACTCACGGCTGGGCAAGCCAGCCGTGCCACGGCCACGGGCCAGGGCATCGAGCTGGCCTTGGGCCTGCGCGTCCCACTTGCCGTCGTGGTCGTAGCGGATGCACTGGCGCAGGGCCTTGCGGGCCTTGCGCCGCTGGCCGAGGCCGGCCTGGGCGACGCCGAGGTGGAACCAGGCGTCGGGGTCCTGGTCGTTGATGCGGAGTGCGGCGCGGAGGGCATTGAGGGCAGCCTGGGGGTCGCGGCGCAGGTGGGCGACCAGGGCGTTGCGGACGTGGCCGTCGGCCACGTCGGCCTTCGCCACGATGCGGCGGCGGCGGAGCGCCAGGGCCGTGGTGTCGCACACGGCGAACGCCCAAAGGATGATGCCGAGGGCCAGGGAGCCGTTGCGGACGGCGGGGATGCTGAGCACGGTGTGCTCGGGGGGCAGGACGGTGGCGGCCTGGCTGTAGAGCCAGCCGTCGAGGGCGAAGCCGAAGAGGAAGAAGATGAGGACCCCCTTCCAGGGCTTGCCGGCCGCGATGTGGCCCGTGCCGGGCAGGAGCACCGAGAGAACGATGGCGATGGCGTCGCGAATCCTCACTCGCACGTCTCCCCAAGTGCTGTGCCCTTCCGCCGAGCCGCGCGCGGCTCGGGCGGCTGTGACGGGGGCCGGCGGCCGAATGATGAATGTCGAACGATGAATGATGAATGATGAATGGC
The DNA here is from genome assembly GCA_041320515.1 of Planctomycetota bacterium. Lineage (GTDB taxonomy): Bacteria > Planctomycetota > PUPC01 > DSUN01 > DSUN01 > DSUN01. The sequence goes on from JBGLNR010000001.1 coordinate 1,278,391, forward strand.
CGAAGACAGAGGCGAGCGGCGGCCGGTTCGCTTCATTCGACATTCAGCATTCGACATTCGATATTCAGCATTCCACACTTGCTGCACGACTCCCTCTGCCCTGCTCCAATGCAGACTGTGGTTCACCTGTCGTAGGGGGTTCGGACGCCGTATTCGCGGCCGACGCGCTCGATTTCGGCGCGGAGCTGTGCGCTTTCGCCCACGCGCGCCAGGTCGGAGACCAGGTGGTGTATCTTCTGCCGCGCCCAGTCGCGGGCGATGTCGTCGCGCTTGGGGTCGGGCGCGCCGGGCGTGTGGCTGTACTGGAGGGTGCGGCCCGCGTAGGGGATCTTGCCCTCGAGCTGTATCGTCACGTTCTGGCCGGGCTTGCAGCGTCCGTAGATCACGACCGGCTGGTCGGCGTAGAGGTTGGGGAGGAAGGCGGGACAGGTCTCTTCGACGGCGAGGTTGGTGTAGTTGAGGCGAAGCTGCATGAGCACGGGCTTGTCGTAGCGCTGGAAGAGCTGGGCGAGAGGCGCCTCGACCTGCTCCGTGCTGTCGGAGAAGGCGGCCTGGCCGCGCGAGCGGTAGGCCAGGAGGTCGAGGAGGTAGCGGTTGCCGCCCTCGCCGGCGTCGAAGGGCAGGATGGCGAAGGTGGGCTTGGCGTAGGCGCTGATCTCGTTGACGATGCGGCGCGCGTCGCGGATGCCGGTGGTGGACCGCCCGTCGCTGATGAAGAACACGTTGGTCGGGCGGTTGCGGACGGCCTGCTCGGCCACGTCGCGGACGACGGCGTTGAGGACGCGGTAGACGTCGGTGCGCACTTGGCCGGGGAGGCGGTCCACGAAGCGGACGGCGGCCTCGATGCGCTCGGGCGAGGGGTCGGCGAAGTCGGGGAAGAGCTTGCGCGGCTCCTCGCTGAAGAGGATGACGTTGAAGCGGTCGGTGGGGCGCAGGGTGCGGAGGTAGCGGCCGAGGGCGTCGCGTGCGGCCACGATCTCGGCGCGCTGCATGCTCAGCGACACGTCGCAGATGAACGCCACATCCTTCGGGATCACGGGCAACTTGTCGGGCTTGGCGACGGCGATTTCGAGGCGGAAGTACTGCCGCTCCTCGCCCGGGCGGGCGAAGAGGTCCATGCGCATCTTCACCTCGCCGCCCAGGGGATAGACGGGGAGATCGGCAGGCTCCTTGACCTCCTCGGGGAAGATGATGACAGGGGAGGAGCCGACGTTGTGGCGGGCGAGGGCGTCCTCCATCGGGATGGCGATGCCCTGCGGGGTGGTGACGCCTGGGATGACGGCGGTGACGCTGGGGGTGACGGTGGGGGGCGCGAGCTGGCCCGCGTGGGTGTCGGTGGCCGGCCGCGGGGCGGTCAGCTCGCGGAGCTGGAGCTGTGCCCGGGGCGGGCTGGGCAGGCCGGGCGAGCCGTGCAGGACGCTGCGCCCGCCGGTGCCGACGGGGACGACGCCGGTCACGCCCACGGTGCGCACGGGGGCGACTTCGCCGATCTCGGCATTCGTCTGGTCCACGCGGGGCTGGCCGGCGCGGTGGAGGATCGCGTGCTCGCTGTCGGGCGCGCGCGACGCGGCAGGCGGGTGCGCGGGCGCGGCCAGCTCGAGAGTAGTAGGCCACGGGGTCGAAGGGGAGCTGTTCCTTGAGCTTCTCGGTCGCCTCGTGGGTGCGTTTGAGTTCCTCGGGCTTGAGGTCGAAGGCGTGGCGCGGCAGGCCCGAGTAGCCGGGGAGGGCCACCGTGTCGGCGGCCTCGAGGGTATCGAACGTCACCCGCATGCCGCGGCCGGCGTCGAAGCCGAGGCCGGCCAGCACGCGGGCGTAGACGTTCCCCGCATGGTCGCCCGGGAACCCCGCCCACCCCACAAAGAAGAACCGATCCCAGTCGCGCCTCACGACCGTGAAGCGCGCGAAGACCACGTCGCATACTTCGCCGCCCACACGGAACTCGGCCCGCACGCGACCGAGGGTGGTTGCGAAGGATCTGATCCTGAAGGTGGCCTCAGCAACTAAGGCTCCCTCTGCCACTTTCACCTCCTTCTGGTCGAGGAGGCGGTCGTAGCTGTCGAGTAGGTCGAAGCGCACACTGGAGCCGCCGCGCGCCAGCGGCGAGACCTCCGTAGTGGCCTTCAGTTCCGCTGCCTTGCCCTCGGCCACGTGGATCCAGGATGGGGCGAGCTTCACTTCGGAGAGAGTTAGCACAGAGCCGTGGGCCAGCAACCCAGTAGCCCAATTCACCTTGCCCATGGCGTCGCTCACCGCCACATCAACGAAGTAGATGCCCGCCGACAGGCTGGGTAGCGCGAACTGCACAGTCGCAGTGCCGTCCAGCTTCACCTCCTGCTTCGCCTCGCGGAGCGGGCGGAGAATCGCCTCGTTCTGCCTTGGCCCCGGCGCTGAAATGGGTTGCGGAGGCGGCAGATACAGCCGGTCGCGGTGGCGAACCGCGAAGGACACCGTGTACTTGCCTTTGCCCGCGAGCTGGAATGACAGCTCGCCGGCGTGGTCCCAGGCTACATGGGCGAAGTCTGGGAACTGGACGGCTGGCTCGCGTCCGGCGGCCCAGAGCATGGCCTTGATGGCGAAGGACTGGTAGTACTCGTAGTGCAGGTCGTTGCGGTCGGGGGCGTTGGCGAAGAGGCCCCAGCCGGTGGCGAGGGTGAGGCGCATGACGCGGCCCTTGCCGAACTGGAAGAGGGCGGCGACTTTACGGTAGTCCTTCTCCTTGTCCTTCTCGGTCAGGCGGAAGCCGGGCAGCGCCGCGTAGGGAATGCCCTGGGTCAGGAGCGGCGGCGGGGTGGTGATGGGCGCGGCGGTGAGTTCCTTCTCGAAGGCGGGGTCCATCACGGGCTTCTTCTCCCCCTCCTTCGCCACCTTGCGTGGGGGGATCGCGGTGTAGACCAGGCCGGTGCCGCCCTGGACCATCGCCTTGAGCTTGTCGGCGACGACTTCGTAGAAGACGCTCTCCTCGACCGGGCCGAGGATGATGGCGTCGTAGGTGCCCTGGAGCGCCTTCGCCAGATCGGCCACGATGTCCTTGCGCCGCTGCCCCTTGGTGAGGGGGAAGAAGGGCGCGCGGAGCTGGTCGCGGGTGAACTCGTGGAAGTCGCTGAACACCACCGTCGCCTCCACGTCGGCCCGCTGGAGCAGCTCGACGGTGTCGCGCTGGGTGACGCGGGGCTGAATGATGAGGAGCTTGAGCCGCCCGCCCGCCAGCGGCTTGGCCCAGGGGATGCAGGGCGTGACAAGCTCCGTGTTCAGGCGATACCACTGGTCTGGCATGACCATCAGGCGATTGCAGTTGTTCCACCAGCCGCCGTTGAGGCCCTGGATGACGACCTCGGCCTTCGCCGTCTTGTTGTCGAGATCGTTCGTGCAGTCCCACGTGGCGTCCGAGAGGATCGGCAGCTTCCGCCCGTCGGCCAGCTCGATAGCGCCCGCGACGAATAGGCCGGCGTACCAGGTCTTCGTCCGCGCCTTGACGAGAATGCGGTTCCTGCCCTGGACGAGGAACGGCTTGATGTCGTAGGTCTCGAGGGTCAGCCAGAAGTCGTCGGCCCCGACCCGCTTGTCGTTGACGAGCAGGGTGTACTCGCTCTCCGCCGTGACCCGCAGGGAGGCGCTCTTCACCTCCCCCTTGACCTCATAGTCGCGCCAGAACGAGAACTCGGCGTCCCTCAGCGGCTTGGGAATCGCATTCGTATCCTTGTCGCTCCAGATCCAGCACGCCTCGTCGAGGGGGTCCGGCTCGGCGCCCAGCGCCGCCGAGAGGCCAAGAGCGATGCCCAGGAGCCACCGTGCCGCGTGTGCGTTCACGTCGCACCCCCTTTCTGGCTTGCCGTGCGATGCGGGCCGCGCCTATAATACTGAGGTCGGGGGGCGGGAGCAAAGCGGACATGGCCAGAGCGTCGGTAGCCAATGCCTGGGGCTGCGGGCCGTTCCTTGCGGTGCTGGGAGGCCTGGCACCGTTCTTGTGCGTTGGGTGCCCGGGCCGTCCTGTGGACCGTGCGCGAGTCGTTCGCGTTCCACCGTCACCGAGGACGAGTTCTCAGGACGATGCGGCTCGCCTGGCGGCGCTCGCCAAGGGGGAGAAGTGGGCCGAGCTGATCCGGCTCTGGGCCAAGACAGGCCCTCCTGATGCTCTTCCCTCCTGCCTCCTGAGCAGCGACGAACGGGACAGCATCTGGGCCTGCGCCCGTGCAGCAGAGAAGATCTTCACAGCCGACCCCCGCGCCGACGAGGCGTATCCCGCCCTGCTCGTGCTCCTGAAGTACCCGGACGTGGGAGGGTATCGGGGGCCGCCGCGCTCCGCGGCGAGAATCAAGTACGCGGTGGACAATCGGCACCTCGAGGGGATGTTGCTCCGGGCGCTGGCTGTTGAGGACCCGGATATTCGGGCGGGGGCGCTCGATCCTCTGAGCTTCCTTGATCAGGTCTCGGAAGCAGTCCTGCGCGCCTTCGCGACCGCCAGTTGCGACAAGGTACCGGCGGTCAGACGGTGCGCGATGGAGTGCCTTCGCGTGCTGGACCAGGCGCACTTCCGGGAGCGCGAGAGGCTGCTGCCGACTGTTGCGCCCCTGTGGGCACGGGGGCTGGGCGACAGGGATGTTGAGGTGCGTCGGGCCGCCGCGTGCGCGCTCAACAGTACAGTCCAGAGTTGCTCGCCGCAGTTCACGGGTGCCGCGCGGTCCGAGGTCGTGAAGTCCATGGCCAGGGCACTGAGCGATGAGGACGAGTACGTGCGGCGCCAGGTTGCGTCAGGGCTGGAGCACTTCGGCCCGGCGGCGGAACCCGCCCTTCGTCAGCTTGAGCGGGCCACCAGGGATCGGGATCACATGGTGCGCAACCCTGCTACCAAGGCGCTTGCGCGAATGGCGGGCTCCGGCGTGCCTGCATTGGCCCGGATAGTGCGGGACAAGACCTGCCCAGCTGACACGCGGCGCATCGCGGCGGAATGCCTGGGCTCCATGGGCGGGCTGGCGACGGACGCGGTCACCGGATTGGTTGCTGTGCTTCAGGACGAGGGGTGTGACCGCGACCTGCGCTCGCGTGCGGCCATCGCGTTGGGCAACATCGGCAGGGAGGGTGGGACAGGAGTTGCCCCCCTCACCGATCTCCTGAAGCATAGCCAGTCCTCCGTGCGACAAGCAGCGATCAAGGCCCTTGGAGCGATGGGAGACGCCGCAGAGTCGGCTGTTCCCGCTCTGGTCGAAGTCCTCCGTGGGGATCCATACATGTTCGCGCGCGCGGATGCCGCAGCCGCTCTGTGCAAGATAGGAGTGCCCCGGGAAGAAGTGGTCGCAGCCTTACGGGGGGCCATCAAGGACCCGGAGGAGTGTGTGCAGAGAACGGCCTGGAAGGCCCTGGCGGCTCTTGGAGCCGGGAAATGACAGGAAAGGGGAACACGTTGCGAGCGCAGACCGGGGGCCGTGGCAGGCGAGGGGGCAAGAATGCCAAGCAAGGATGCCAACGTGCGCGCGGGGAGTTGGCATCCTTGCCCCGGGCCGGAACGACTTTCGAGGTCGCTTCCCGGCCTTCCCTCCATACTTGATCAACCTTGAGAGGGAGGAATTGAGCAAGTATGGGTAGAATGGCGAGAATCGGCGATTCTCGCGGCTCTACGCATTCTGAGCCAGTCCGGTGGATGGTACAGTATGGGTAGAAGGGCGAGGATCGGCGATCCGGGGCCGAGTAGGCGTAAGTGCTTGCGGGTCCGAGACATAGGAGAGACTTGCGTAAGTGCAAGCGGGGAATGCACTTGCGTGGCTATCGGGCTGCCGCTAGAATTGTGGCTCATCCGACTCAGGCGATCTCCTGCGTGGGCTGGCCCCCGAGCAGTCGCGCGACGGCCCAGGCCGGCAGCAGAACGGGCCCCAGCGGCACGAAAGCGACACGAAACAGTACGAGGCAGTACGGCGAAAAGCCATAAGTGTCGTTCGCGCAGATGTTTGTGGCCTGTACTGCTTGGCACGGCGTGGCGCCGTCGTCATAGGGTAGAGGGAAGAGATTCGGGGACGAGGGAGAGCCCCCCCGCCCCCCCTCCGAACGCGGCGCGTGCGCCACGGCTGACCGACTCTGGCAAACAGTGGCCGACTCTGAGCCGGAATGGCGAGAATCGCCAAACGGCGAGTGGCCGACTCTGGCCGACTCTGAGCGACACTGAGCCAGAATGAGCCGCTCCGGCGGCAGGCTCCTGGCTCCCAGGGGATCGCTTGAGTCGGATGAGCCATAGTCCCGGCCATCAGGGAGGACAGGCGGACAGGAGCAAGCGATGGCTGCGCGCAAGCGGGATGTCGCGGGGGCGCCCGACTTTGGGCGCCTGGAGAAGGCGCTGCGCCGACGGGGGGAGCCGGACAGGGCGCCGTTCTACGAGCTGTTCTCGAACATCCAGCCCGAGGTGCTGAAGGCGATCGGGCGGTTCGAGGAGCCGCCGCCCGCCGACGCACCCGCCGCAGACCGGGAGGCCCACGCCTGGCGGCAGCACATTGCCTATCAGGTCGCGCTCGGCTACGACTACGCGAACTGCGGGGCCTACGGCTTCGGCTTCCCGCAGAGCGAACTGCCCAGGGCGATGACGACCGAGGGCGAGCGGAGCTATCACCTCGCCAGCTCGCGCACCATCGCCAGCCGCGCCGACTTCGAGCGCTATCCCTGGCCCGACATGGCGAAGGTGGACTACTCGCCGCTCGAGCGGATCAAGGCGTTCCTGCCCGACGGGATGAAGGTGATCCCCGGCTCGTCGGGCGTGCTGGAGAACGTGATGTGGCTCCTCGGCTACGAGGGGATCAGCTACCTGTTCTACGAGGACGAGCCGTTGGTGCGCGACATGTTCGAGGCCGTCGGCTCCCGCATCGAGGCGTACCTTGGCAAGGTCGCGGCGTTGGACGTCGTCGGCGCTGTGCAGCTTGGCGACGACCTGGGCTTCCGCACCCAGACGCTCATCTCGCCCGCCGCGCTCCGCGAATACTGCTTCCCCTGGCACGAACGCATTGTCGCGGCCGTCCACGCCGCCGGCAAGCCGGCCATCCTCCACGCCTGCGGCAACGTGAGCGAGGTGATGGAGGACATCATCGCCTGCGGCTGGGATGCGAAGCACTCGTTCGAGGACGCCATCGAGCCGGTGTGGGAGGCGAAGGCCCGCTGGGGCGGCCGCATCGCGCTCCTGGGCGGGTTCGACATGGACAAGCTCTGCCGCATGAGCGTCCGCGAGGTCCGGCGGCACACCCGCTTTCTCATCGAGCGGTGCGCCCCTGGCGGCGGCTGGGGCCTCGGCACCGGCAACTCCGTGGCCAACTACGTGCCCGTCGAGAGCTTCCTGGCGATGCTGGACGAGGGCGTCATGGCGCGATAGGGGAACCGCCACATGCTTTCTCTCCCCTTCATCATCTTCTGGCTGCTCCTGTTCCTGTGCCGGAACGAGCTTGGCCTGGGGGGTGTCGTGGTGTGCATCGCGGTCTGGGGGGCGCTGCTGCTCGGCATCACCCACTCGAATGCTGAACCGCGCCTATTCATCGCAGGGCAAGCAATTCTCGACAGCGTTCTGATCCTCATCCTCTTTGGCCAGGACATTCGCATCCGCTAGTCGTGCCCGGAACGGCTCAGCAGGAGCTTCGCCCTCCCCTCCCGTTCCTGCAGGTCGCCGTTGCCGCAGACTGTCAGGCATTCTTCTTGCGCTTCTCGATGTACTTCACGCCCTCGATGTCCTTGAAGTGCGCATCCTGCGTCCACAGCGTGGCGCCATAGGCTCGCGCCGTGGCCAGAATGATGCTGTCGGCCATCGGCAGCCCAGTCTCGATACTCACTTCCGCTGCGGCCTTGGCCAGCTCGGCATCGAGCGGCACCACCATCCTGCGCTGCAACTGGGCTGCTGCTTCCGCGGCCTTCTCCTCGCCGCGCTGCTTGAGTGTCGAGCGAACCACCTCCGCGATGCAGATGCTGGGCACGAGCCCATGCTCGACATCTTCGATGGATGGCGCGAAGAACTTGGCATTAGGGCCGTCGGCGAAGTACTCCATCCACCCGCAAGAGTCCACCAGGTTCACTCCCGCCATTCATCATCCCTCTCGATCGTGGTGTCAATCCCCTTGAGGAACCCGCGCATCTCCCGAGTGTCGCGGACAGGAACGAGGATGACGTGGCCCCGGAGGCGGACCAGCTCGACCTTCTGCCCGGGGCGGATTCCCATGGGCTCCCGAATCTCGCGCGGGATCACGATCTGGTACTTGGGCGACACTGTAACCGCGGCCATGGCAGTTTCTCCTTCGATAGGCTTCTGGTATTACGATACCACGAACGATGGCTGGCGTCAAGCGCTTCGGGCGATGACTCGCCTCTTGCGCCGGGCGGCCCGCTCGCCTAGAATGCCGAGCAGATCAGTCATTGGAGTGTGGCCCATGTCGTGTAACCGCCGAACATTCCTCAAGGCATCCGTCGCCGCGGTCGGCTTGGGAGGGGCGCCCACGATGCCATCCGAAGCCGCCGAGGCCCCGAAAGGAGAAGCGATGATTGACTTCACGCGTCGTATCCCAGTGCGCCACGAGGTGGATGTGTTCGTGGCCGGGGGCGGGCCGGCGGGGATAGCCGCGGCCGTGGCCGCGGCGCGGCAGGGACGCAAGGTGTTCCTCGCCGAACGCCACACCTGTCTCGGCGGCATGGGCACGGCGGGCATGGTGCCCGCCTTCATGCAGTTCACCGACGGCGCCAACTTCCTGGCCGGCGGCATCGGCCACGAGGTGGCCGAGAAGTCCGCCACGGCCAGCGGCTTCCCGCTTCGCGACTGCCTGCCCATCAAGGCCGAAGTCCTCAAGCGCCTCTACGACCAGCTCCTCGTCGAGGCTGGCGTGGATTTCACGTTCGAGACGATGCTCATCGGCGTCGAGAAGGACGCCCCCGATCGCGTCGGGCACGCCGTCCTCGCGGCCAAGAGCGGCACGTTCGCAGTCAAGGCCAAGGTGTTCGTGGACGCCACGGGCGATGGCGACCTGGCGGCCTGGGCGGGCGCGCCCTTCGAGAAGGGCGACAAGGACGGCGGCCTCATGCCCGGCACCCTCTGCTCGCTGTGGGCGAACGTGGATTGGCCGGCGGTCCGCAAGAGCGGCCTCGGCGCGGGCGAGAGCCGCCTCGAGGCAGCCTTCAAGGACAAGGTGTTCACCATCCCCGACCGCCATCTGCCCGGCATGTGGCAGGTGGGCGACGACATCGGCGGCGGCAACATCGGCCACACCTTCGGCGTGGACAACACGGACGAGCGGTCGGTCACGAGGGCCCTCATCTGGGGCCGCAAGGCGCTCCTCGAATACGAACGCTACTACAAGGAATACCTGAAGGGCTTCGAGAAGATGACCCTCGTCGCCACCGGCTCGCTCCTCGGCATCCGCGAGTCGCGGCGAATCCTGGGCGACTACGTGCTCTGCCTCGACGACTTCAAGAAGCGGGCCGTCTTCCCCGACGAGATCGGCCGCTACTGCTACCCCGTGGACATCCACGCCTTTCCATCGAAGGTTCCAGTTGCTTCGTCACCTCCGCAACTGCTCCGATTGCTACTGGCAGGAGCGACAGGTGCCAGGCGGGACTCATCCCCGCAGAAGACCGGTGCCTTTCTCACGGCACACAGATACAGTATGGGCACATTGGCGATCCGGACGCTTCCACGCCCTTCTCCGCCTATCTGTATCACTTCCTTCCCCCTGGGGGGTGATACAGACAGGCGCTGTCGCACACAGAGGCCACTGAGAGCCACAGAGAAGGCCCGAACCGCTCTCGCCACGGATTGCGCGGATGGGCCACTGAGGGGTCAGTCCCTCTTCGCAGCGGCCGCCAACTCCTGCTTCCGCCGCTCCACCATCTCCAGCACCGCCTCGGCCCCAGGCAGGCCTGGGTCCTCCTCCATCGCAGCACGTAATGGCGCGGCCACAATGCTCTGCAGCTCCTCGGTATCGCCCACAGCCGGTATCGCAACACGGTAATCGCCTAACGCCTCCTCCGTCCTTCGTAGGCGCAGAAGCGCGAGCCCGCGTCCGGCTCTCAGCCGTTCATCCTCACCCAGGAGGTGCAGTGCTCGCCCGAACGCAACTGATGCTCCCTCGAAGTCGCGCTCGCTGCACCCAAGCTCGGCGAGACCATGCCATGCCGCAGCCCGGGGTCCTGGTGGTATCCTCGTATCCTCAACGAGCGCTGTGAGGTCGGCTCTTGCGGCGGCTGCCCCGCCGCTCTGTGTGTGGGTCGATGCACGTCGGAGACGCGCGAGAATCTTGTCTTGATAGGATGCATTGGGATCATCAATGATGGCCGTGAGGTCAGCTATGGCTTCCTCCCAATGCTGATCCCGGCAGAGAAGTTCAGAGCGGTTCAAATGGGCCATGGTCCTCTCGTAAGCTGCCGCACCGGGGTCGCCAATCACCGTTGCATAGTCCAGCATCGCCCCGTCCACGTCTCCCTTTCCTGAACGCGCCGCGGCACGGTTGACCAGCGCTGCCGCTCTCATGGCGGGGGGCGCATCCTGCATTGCCATTGCGGCCTCAGTGTGTCTGATCCCCTCAGCAAGACGCAGATTCCTGAGTTCGTCCTCATCCGTCTGGCGAGCCCACCTGAGGAGGAGTGCGCTCCACTTGGTCTCGTCTTGCCAGGGCACCCTAGATGCTGGTCCTGCCAGAATCCGGTACATGCGGTCCATTGCTATGAAATCCCTGACAGTCGCTGGAGCGATCATGTTGGCAGATTGCCGCAAGAGCGGGTCCGCCAAGACGGGGGCCTGTGGTGCCATGCGAACCAGCGTGTCTATCGCGGTTCCCTGGTCATTGTCTTGCCATGCCTTTGCCGAAGTCTCAGCCAGTTGCGACTCGTGGTCTCGAACCATGGCCATTACATGGTCAGCCAAATTCAGGTACTCCGCGGCGATGTACTCTACATGGCGGTCCTCCGCGACATCCTTCACGAAAAGTGTCTCCCTCACCGCCAGCAGCGGGTGATATGTCAGCGAACAGGCAACTCCTAAGTGCAGCACCGACTCAAGCTCGTCCATCTGCTCGTTCTTGATTATCATCTCGCCTGCGGGCACGGGGCTTGCCACTAGGAGGGTTGGCTTGGGTCCGAGGCGCGGAGGAGCGCTGGCGTCTGAAGGGGATGGGTCCGCTTCGTCGTAGCGCCTGTCAATCTCCTCAACTGGCTGAGTTACCCCGACAGTGTCTAGGAACCATGCAGTGCCCTGGATGTTCTGGATGTTGAGGCCGGTGAAGACGACGAGTCGGTCGGCGAGGGGGCCGACGCAGAGGCCGCCGATCTCCGTGAGGCCGGTGCGGCTGTCTATGATGACGTAGTCGTAGGGGTCCTCAGGAGGAACGGCGAGGCCGTAGTAATCGGGCACTTCGCGGGGGAACCGTCGGGTCTTGAAGTAGGCCCAGAGGACTCGGCTCATTCGCACGATGCGGTCGCGGGGGAGTTCGGGGAGCTTGAGTTCTCCGAAGCGTGTCAGGTAGTCGCGGTCCGTGTCCACGAGGATCAGGTCGAGCCTTCCCGCCTCACCGAGTCGGGGCTTGGGCACCTTGTCGCGGGGGACGGGGAGGAAGAAGGCGCCGATGTTCGGGCCTTCCGTGGCGATGGCGTCGAGGTCCGGGTATTCGCCTTGATGTGTCTTGACCCAACCGTCTGCCCAGCCGAGGAGGTCGAGGGCGTCGAGGGGGCTTCGCTCCGTGACCTCCTTGCTCCTGTGGAAGAAGGTGCTGAGGCCGGGGGCCTCGAGGTCCATGTCCATGAGCAGCACGTTTCGGCCGCGCGAGGCGAGGGCATAGGCCACGTTGGCCGCGGCCATGGAGCGTCCGACCCCGCCCTTGAAGCTGTAGAAGGTGAAGATGTAGGGGAAGGGCATTTAGGCCACCTCGGCCAGAGGCCGCTCCTTAGCGATCCCCGGAAGAGAGTTGCTCCAGTTGCCGAGCATTGGCTTAGCTTCCCGGTCCGCCGGCGGCGGGACTGACGGCTGTCCCATCTTGGCCAATTCAGCGTCTATGGCAGCGCATAAGCCAGGTGTTTCATCAAGCTTGTTCCGGTACTTCCCAAGGGCCTCCAACGCCGCAGTCGTTCCCCACCGAAGCAGGTCGCGCACGGCCTCGGGGAGGAGCACGGATTGCTCGGCCGGGGTGAGTGCCTGGTAGTACTCAGGCAGGCACCAGACCGCCATCGTGAGGTCGTGGCTCAGCGCTTCGTAGGCGATGTCCGCGTAGCGGGGCTCGTGGAGCAGCTTCTGCCACACTTTCGTGATGCCTGCGGACTGCCGCTCGTAGGCGGCGAGGGTGGCAAGCCAGGCGCGGTCCAAGTCGTGCGCCCGCAGCCACTCCTCGAACCCACGGTGGGAAACGGTGTCATTGAGGAACTGGTGGCAGGCTTCGGGGCGGATGGTGGCGACGAGGCGGAGAAGAGAGCGCAGCCAGGGCTTGGGGGCCTGACGCCATGATTGGCGGAGCAACTCATTGCAGGCCATGCCGAGCGCCGCCACGAAGTCGCTCCCCGGCTTCGCATCGCGCCAGAGCCAGATGAAGAGCGATTCGGGGGTTTCGAAGTTCTCGCGGTCCAGCGGCCAGAGGGGGTCCGCGTCATTCAGGCGCGCCAGAACCCATTCGCGCAGAGCCGCCACCGCCCATTCGCCGAGGGCGGCCACGTCAATCCGCCCGTCTTGGGTGAGTTTCAGCTTCCGGTTCATTCGTTCACCTGCCGCTAGTGTACGCTATGGGGGCACGGCGCGCAAGTGGTCTGACGACGAGAGGCGATCAAGCGTTGGCGTTTCATGCACGGCTTCGGGCTGGCGGTCCGGCCTGGGGTCAACTGTCCCGTGTGGGCGGGTCCAGCCGCAGGGCTCCGCTGGTGCGGCGCACGCGAAGTGGCGGAACCAGCCGGCATCGGCGAACGTGGGGAAGCGCAACACGTCGGCGTCGGAGACGGGGTAGCGTAGCTCGAGGAAGCAATCGTCGAGCGGGAGCCAGAGGGCAAGGGCGGCATGGAGCCAGCGCGCGCTCGATCGCTCTCTGGGAGCATCGAGGTCGAAGGTCACGTAGAGCCCTCGGCGCTCTGACAATGGGATTCCCTGTGAAACCAGGATGGCCCACACGTGTGGCGCGCGCAGGAACTCGATGACCCCGTTCCAGGCTCCATGGGACCGCTGCTCCAATGCCTGCCTGATGAGCTTCTCCAGCCTCTCGGCGAGTATGTCGTTTGTCCCGTGCAAGGCGTCTGCGAGCCGCTCAAGGAATCCATGCCCGTTGAGATAACGGTACAGGGTTCGCGGAGACACGCTGATTCTTTGCCCACTCAGGCGGAATGCATCGGTCACCGATTCGTACTCTCTCTGGAACTCGACTGCACCCGCCGGCCATGCGGATGCCGCGAGGGCAGCGATGGCCTGCGACATGAGGGCAGGTTCGGCCTTCATCGGGTCGGCGGAGAGCTGTTCCTCGGCCTCGATCATGCGGAGGATTTCGCTGCCCAGTTGGTTTGCGGCGTCTGGGCCGTTGACCGCGGCGATGCGCTGGGCAGCAGCTTCCCACTGGGCGCGCGAGGCGCCGAGAGCGGCTATGGCGTTCTGATACAGCCTCGATGGTGCCACGGCGCATGTCCCTCCTGGAACAGCGGAAACGCCCCGAGAGTAGCTCGTCACTCGCTGTAGGCCAGCGAGGCCCAGAGAGCGTCGTCGGCCAGGCGGGCGGAGAGGGAGACGCCGAAGGCGGACTCGATGGGCGAGAGGATCTCGGGGTTGTGCTTCCACACGCTCTGCGCAGCGCGGCGCACGACGGCGACGCCGGCCGCGGTCATGCGGCCCAGGGGCTTGCGGCAGCCGCCCTGAACCATGCCGAGGCCACGCATGAGGGTCTTGATGGCCAGGGGGTTGCGGAACTTGTCGCGGACAACCACCTCGACCGAGGAGTTTCGAGTTTCGAGTTTCGGGTTTCGCGTTGCGGACGGGCGCGGGAGGGTGCGGGTGTTGTCCACGCTGACGGTGACGATGCCGAAGAGGGGCTTGAGGGCGGTGGCGAGGCGCTCGCCCTCCCCTGCCCTGCCGGCGGCGAAGGCGGCGACCATGGCCTGAACGGCCGCAGGGACGACGTTGGAGACGACGGAGATGACGCCGCTCGCGCGGATCGCGGGGTCCGTCATCATCGTGGGCGTCAGATCGTCGTCGCCCGACACGATGGCAAAGGCGTCGCCGACGAGGGAGCGGGTGTGGGCCATGCGCTTGAGGTCGCCCGTGGCCTCCTTCACGGCGCGCACGTTGGGGTGCTCCTGGGCCAGGAGGGCCAGGTCCTCGGGCGACATGGCGCAGCCCGTGCGGCCGGGGATGATGTAGGGCACGACCATGGCGTCGGGGCAGGCGGCGGCGATGACGCCGTGGTATTCGCGGCGGAGTTCGAGGCTCGACGGCCCGTTGTAATAGCAGTCCACGAGCAGCACGCCGTGCGCCCCGGCCTCCATCGCGTGATGGGAGCCCCGCAGTGCTTCCTCCGTCGAGTTGGAGCCGGTGCCCGCCAGGACGAAGCACTTGCCGCGGGAGAGGCGCACTGTGGCCTCGATGACGTGGTTGTGCTCGGGCCAGGTGAGCGTGGGGGATTCGCCCGTGGTGCCGGTGGGCACGAGTCCCGTGATCCCCTGCCCCACCTGGAACTCCACGAGGCGCTCGAACTCCGCCCGGGCCACCCTGTCGTGCGGCGTGAACGGCGTGACCAGAGCGGTCCATGCCCCCTCGAAGCGCTGCAATCTCACAACCGGCACTCCTATTGAGGAACGTATCTACCCTGGCGCTGCGGTATTCTAGCAAGGCCCCCGCGCGCATGCAACACGAATCCGCGATGCGAGTATGGCCCCCATTTCTGGCGCTCTGGGGCAACGGCAGGCCCCAACCCTCCCCCTACCCCCTCCCTGGGAGGGAGGGGGGTTCGGACCCCTCTCCCTTGTAGGGAGAGGGCAGGGAGAGGGTCGGGCTCGGGAGCTTGCAGCAAGCTCACCAGGATTGGGGGCCAGACTCCCGCGATGTCCCGTTCGTAGTGCGGCCTTCAGGCCGTATCTTGGGCTCGCGACTGGGCCACCACCGTACGGGCCAAAGCCCGCACTACGAACCTGGCTCTCGCCGCGGGAGTCGGGTTTGACATGGGGCGCAAGCGTCCGGTATCATTTGGTTTTTCGCAGCGGAGCTGCCCGTGAAGTATGCGATTGTGGTTCCCGATGGCATGGCGGACCGCCCCGTGGCACGGTTGGCGGGCCGCACGCCAATGGAGGCGGCGGCCAAGCCGCACATGGACCGGGTGGCGGCGAGCGGCCGCCTGGGCCTCGTGTGCCACACCCCCCCTGCCCTGCCGCCGGGGAGCGACGTGGCGTTGCTGTCCGTGCTCGGCTACGACCCTGCCGCGTGCTACACGGGCCGCGCGCCGCTCGAGGCGGCCAGCATGGGCATCGCGCTCGGGCCGAGCGAGGTCGCCTTCCGATGCAACTTGGTGACGCTGGACGGCGAGACGCTGGTGGACCACAGCGCGGGCAACATCTCGGACCGCGAGGCGGCGGTGCTTGTCCAGCTGCTGAACAAGGAGCTGGGCAGCGAGACGATTCGCTTCTACCCGGGCGTCGGCTACCGGCACCTGATGGTCTACCGCGGCTCGGCGCCCCTCGCGGCGGAGTGCACGCCGCCGCACGATATCCTCGACCAGCCCGTCGCCCGCCACCTGCCGCGCGGCGAGGGGGCGGAGACGCTCATCCGCCTAATGCAGCGCTCGCGCGACTTCCTGGCGGCGCACGAGATCAACGAGGTGCGGATTGACCTGGGCGAGAACCCGGCGAACGGCATCTGGCTCTGGGGCGGCGGCACGCGGCCACAACTCCCCCCGTTCGCCGAGCGCTACGGGATGCGCGGGGCGGTGGTGGCCGCGGTGGACCTGGTTCGCGGCATCGCCGTCTCGGTCGGCCTCGACACCATCCGCGTCGAGGGCGCCACGGGCTACGTCCAGACGAACTTCGCCGGCAAGGGCCAGGCCGCCATCGAGGCCCTGGACCGCTACGACCTCGTATTCGTCCACGTCGAGGCCCCCGACGAGGCGGGCCACCAGGGCAACATCCAGGCCAAGGTGGACGCCATCGAGGCCGTGGACAAGCACATCGTGGGGCCGCTGCACGCCGCGCTGGAGGCCAGGGGCGCCTACCGCCTGCTGGTGCTGCCCGACCATCCCACGCCGCTGGAGGTCCGCACCCACGTGGCCGAGCCCGTGCCGTTCGCCTGCTGCGGGAGCGACGTGGCCGAGGCGAGCGGCCAGCGGTTCACCGAGGCCAACGCCGCGGCCACGGGCCTGCGGGTCGAGCCAGGGCACAGCCTGCTGGGCCTCTTCCTCAACTCCACAGGCCGCGGCGCCATCTGAACCTCCCGCGGGTTCCCAACCCGCGGGAGGTTGCCTCCTCAAGTGCGTGAACGGCAAAGGGTTGTGAACCGGGCGATTTCCTGTTGACAAGGCAGTGCCCCGGGGTTAGAATCCAAATAGAGGGGTGTTGAGAACCCAGTGCGCGCGAGGGGGCGTTTCGGACGAGGAAGCAGCCATGCGCCACCGATGCAGAGGCGTGACCATCACGGAACTCCTGACGGTCGTCGCGCTGGTGACGATCCTGACCTCTTTCCTTGGCCCGGTCGTTACCACCGTCAAGCACGCCGCCATCGCCCGCAGTTGCTCGAACAACCTCCGGCAGTGCTACACGACCATCCAGATCTGCGCCAACGCCAGCAGCGGCAAGTTCATGCCCTGCTTCGAGCTGGACACAACCGACAGCCCGCTCCAGATCAAGGACTATGCCATCAAGGAAAGCTCCTGGTGGTACCGCAAGGTCTTCGCCAAGCTCTACCCCACCAAGAGCATTGATGCGGACAGCCCCGCGGTCGGGGCAGGGCTTGACATCCGCACCACCTACGTCCACCCCCAGTACAATGCCCTTCGGTGCCCTGCCAGCCTCGACCCGTACGACGAGAACCGGGTCTACCCAACGCGTAGGGTGTATAACTGGTACTGCAGGGTTGGGGTCGCTGACAAGGACCGCGTGTTCGATGACAACTACGGGTACAACAACTTCGGCTTCAAGTATGCTGGCCCCGCTGGAACCGACAGGTCAAGCCAGTCCTCGATCCCGGACCCAGCGCTGGGAATGCCCTGGGGCTGTGTAGGCAACGGTGCGTACTATCACACCAGCTACAAGTGCGCGACGCACGGACTGGTCTTCCCGTGGGACTACGCCGGCCAGAGCGCGGCCAAGTGCCCCGTCTGCAAGGGCAACCTCACCTACGACCAGGCCTGGGGCTCGATCTACGGCAGGCCGACGCATCTGCGCCACGCACAGAACCCGACCTCGTAGACGAACCAGCGGCTGTCGGGCGAGTTGGCGCCCAGGCTGTATTGCCCCGGCCCCTCCTTGCCGTCAATCAGGTAGAAGAGGCCCTTGTGGAATGCGCCGAAGAGGTGTTTCCCGCATTTCTCGGGCAGGGGGAGCGAGGCCAGCTTCTCAGCCGAGAAGGCCCCCTTCGCCTCGTAGCGATACAGGTCAATCGCCTTCTCGCCCCGCAAGGCGAAGTGCTCGGCCGAAGCCGCGATGAGGCTCGCGGTCCGCTTGCCGTCGGCCGACTTCTCGCGGGGCACTGCGCCCGCGAGGAGCTTGGGCTTGCGGGGGTCCGAGGTGTCGAGGCATTGCACCGCGTCGCCAACGTAGACGAGCCCGGGCAGGAAGAAGCCCGCAACGCCCTCGACCTTGGCGATCTCCCGCGGCCAGAGGGGGTCCGCCAGGTCGTGGACCCACAGCGTCGGCTTCTCGCCCCCAAGCGAGTAGCCGACCGCGGCGTCCTCGAAGATGTGCGCCATGCGGCCGTGCCTGCCCCGGCTGAACTGCACGTTCCGCAGCGGCCCGGGGCGAAGGGGGTTCGACAGATCGTCCACCAGGATCAGCCCGCGCTTCGACGACTCGAAGTAGGCCCGGTCGCGGAAGGGGAGGAGGCTGTGGGAGAAGTACCAGGAGCTGATGTTGCCGACGACGCGCGGCTTCGCCTTGTCCGAGATGTCCACGATGCTGTAGTGCCCCTCCCCCGGCCCCACATACGCGTATCTGCCGCGCACGACGATGGGCGGGCCGGGGACGCCGAAACCGGTCTGAACGGTTGCGCAGAGTTGGAGCTTCTGCGGGCGACCCTCGGCGAACTTGAGCCGCCCGAACGTGGGGTCAATCGCCAGCACGCCGCCGGGCACGGCGATCTCGGGCCAGCCCGCGTCGTCCGACAGGTCCCAGCCCTGGGGGCGGAGCGGATAGGCGAAGTCGCGCTTCAGTGCCCACGCGGGCGAGCAAACGTCCACGCCGTCCTCCGCGACCACCAGGCCGTTGGCCGCGCCGTAGGCCGCGGCAACGTCCTCGCGGCGGAGTTCCGCGCCATCGGCCTTCCTGAGCGGCCGGTCCTGCCCATCGGGTGCGAAGCGGAAGGCCCCGAGCCGCCGCTCCCAATCGGAGCGCACGATGGCGAGCCGCTCCTGCCAGGCGGCTCCGATGGCGACGAGGCGCCGTAGCGGCTCGGTCCAGCCCACGCGGCATTCGAGAAAGTAGAGGCCCGGCTGGGGCGGTTTGTGGACGAGTTTCAGCCGCACCTTGCTTCGGGCGGGCACCGTCGCCTCGGCGCATTGGAGCGCGGCCAGGCGCGTCGCGGGGTCGAGCGGCTCTGCGCCCCACGGGCCGAAGCGGTAGCGCACCTCCGCTGTCCGCTGTGTCTCCGCGCGGTTCTCGACATCCACCTCGACCGTGGCCTCGGCATCCGTCTGGCCCGCCAGCCGAACGCGGAGGGCGAAGGGCGATTCGAGGGATGGCTCGCCCAGGGCGGCCTCGTTCTTGCCTTCTCGCTTGGTGAGGCGGACGGCTCGGACCTCCAGCGGAAAGTCGGGCACGCCGTTGCGGTCGCCCCCCTCGCAGCGGATGCCGAGGTCATGGCCGCGCTTGGCGGGCGCGTCCGCGAGGGGCGTGGCGATGCTGTTGGGGGTGAAGCCCGTGTGGTCGTAGAATGCCTCGCCGCCGCGCTCGACCCGCAACGGGATGTTCGCCGCGAAGAGGCGCCAGCCCATCCACGGCATCCCGTCGTTCATCGCCTGCATGAACGCCTCGCCGCTGCGGTCGGTGTAGAGCACCTCGACGCGCAGCGCCTCGCCGCCGTTCTTCACCCACAGGCACAGTTGCTGGGCCGGCGCGGGATCGGCGTTCCACGGGTCGTCATCCAGGCCGACTGCTCGCACAAGGTCGAGCGTCGTCGGCTCCTGGCCGAAGGCGACCTTCACGGGGAATCGGGCGGCCTCCTCGCGTTCCCCGATGAGTTCCAGCTTCTCCACCCCCTTGCCGAAGTGTGCCCGCCAGTTGCCCGCGCGCAGCCGCTCGTGCCCCTCCCCCACCCCGAACGCCATCTGCGCGGGCGGAGCGGAGCGGAACCATTCTTCCTCCAACTCGGCCTCGCCCGAGTAGACGACCACTTGGTCCACCTTCACGGGCGTGCCCTGCTTCTGCACCGTGATGAGGTGCGGGCCGGGCGGCAGCTCGGCCGCCTCGTCCATCGCCACCCAGTGCCACTGGCGGCCATTCTGCTGGAACACGCTCTTCACCAGCTCGCCGTCCAGGCTCAGGTAGAGGTTCCTGGCCATCTCCTGCATGGTCAGGCCCTCGAACATGTTCTTCCCCTCGAAGAACACGCGGGCGAAGAGGCGCGCCTTGACGGCCCGCCGCGTGCGGAAGACGGTGCGAAGGCAATCGCCGTTGTCCCGAAGCACGGCGATGCGCGCCTTGCCGGCCCCCTCGAGGTCGGCGGCTGGGAGCACCAGGCTGTCGCCGCGCCGCCACTCGACGCCCTCACTCACGGGCACGTTCGCCAGCCACGGCTGGCTCCAGGCGGGCTCCTTGCCCCAGTAGAGCACCACCTGGTCAACCCGCTGCTCGTTGCCCGCGGCGGGCGCGACGGAAAGCTCGTGCTTGCCCGCCGCGAGCTTCGCCACCCCCGCCCGCACCCAGTGCCATACCTGGTAGTTCCCGATATCCCAGCGTCCGCCCCCCGTCGCCTGGCGGGCCGTGACCGGGAACGCCTGCTCGCCCAGCTTCAGCGTCAAGGCGTCCTGCCCGCCCCAGGGAAAGTAGACGCGCGCCCACACCTGCGCCTCGACCGGCTGCGGAAGCTCCACAGCAGTCTTGATGATGCTCTCCTTCTTCGGGAACACCACGCCGCCGACGCCGCGGAAGCTCCGCCGCTCCGCCTGCACCTCGGCGAAGTCTTCCGCCTCGATGCGAATGCAGTCCTCCGCGTGTGCGCTCCCGAGCACAGCCAGTGCCACGACACAAAAGACGCGGATGGGTTGGCGCCTCATGGCTTCGCTCCCTTCTGACATGTGTTTGCTCCCGACCAGAATGATAGGGAACTTCGCTGGCGCTTACAAGTGGCGAGCGACAGGCTCTTGAATGCCGCGTCTCAGGGCGCTATGCTCGATGGCGTTCCTGGCATGCGGGGCATTGCTTCAGGCAAGCAGGAAAGGGACGACTGATGCGGTGCAGGCCTGTTGCCGTGACGGCGCTCGTGGCTACGTGCCTGGGCATCGCTGTGTTCGGAGGCGAGCGGCCCGCAGAGGAACAGCGAAAGGGAACCGTGAGGGGCCTCGTCGTCGGCGAGGATGGCGAACCCATCGCTGGGGCGCGCGTGCGGGCGCTGCGACTCGACTATTACGCGCCGCTCGACCCGTTCGCGCCCGCCCTCGATGCGGCCACGGACGCGCAAGGCCGCTTCGAGGCCGCGCTCCCGCCGGGCGACTACGCCGTCCATGTGGTGAAAGGCACACTCGCGATTGGCGGGGACGCATGGAAGGCGAAGTACTGGAAGGTCGAGCCGTCGAAGACCCTCGACGTGCGAATCCCGGCAGTCAAGGGGGCGCGCGTCAAGGGCACGGTCGTCCGGGAGGCCGACCACACGCCCGTCGCCGCCGCGAAGGTGATGCTGCGGGACGGCCAGGCGACGGTGACCGATGCGGGCGGCCACTTCACGCTCGACGGCGTGTGCGAGACGGAGGGGGCGCTCCACGTTGTCGCACCCGGGCTCGCGGACACCGATGCGCGCGCGGAACCCGACCCCGACGCGCCGACCGAGGTCCGAATCGAGATGGCGCCGGGCTACACAGTAGAGGGCAAGGTGACGGATGAGGCCGGCCGGCCCATCGCCGGCGCGCGCGTCGCCAGGGTAAGGCACGGCATCGCCCCCGGCTGGTCGGGCAGTTGCCTCACCAATGCTGAAGGCAAGTACGCCCTCCCGGGCTTCTCGCGCGAAGGCGATGAGCGGAGCGTATGGGTAATCCACCGCGATTTCGCTACGGCCAAGCACGAGTTCACGCCCCCCAAGCAGGGCGAGACGCTGGCCCTGGACGTGCAGCTTGGCAAGGGCCTGGCCGTCGAGGGCCACGTGCGCAACCCCGAGGGCAAGCCCGTCGAGGGCGCCGAGGTCGAGTTCGGCTTCGCCATAGACCCGCACTACCGCACGCGGACCGACGCAAAGGGCTTCTTCCGGCTCGACTGCCTCGCCGAGGCGAGCGGGGCTCTCGCCATGTCGGCCAAGGGCTTCCCGACGGCATCGCAGCGCGTCAAGCCGGGCCGGGGTGGTGCCGTACCGAAGCTGGACACCACGCTTGTCCCCGGCAGAGCTGCAAAGGGACGCGTGGTGGACCGCAAGGACGGCCCGATCGCGGGCGCCTCGGTCCAGGTCATGGTGCCCGACCCGGGCCCCTCATCGGACATGTGCCGTCCCGTCAGTGCGGAGACGGACAGGGATGGGCGCTTCGTGCTCGATGGCCTCCCCGACGGCCAACTCCTCGCGAGCGTGGAGGCCAGCGGCTACACCGAGGCCAGCAAGTGCCGCCTAACCACCACGGGCGAGAACACCATCGTCCTCGACCCTCCCGGCACCATCGTGGGCAAAGTGCTCGACGAGCAGACCGGGCAGCCGCTCGCCGCCTTCAACGTCAAGCTGGATACGCCTGCCAGGAGCCGCGCTCCCGACGAGAAGGAGGCCCGTCTCACGTATCGCCTTCTGAGCAAGGGGGTGGAGTTCCGCTCGGCGGACGGCACGTTCACCATCCCCTCGCTCACCTGCGGCGGGGCCTACGCAGTGATCGCCTCGGCGGAGGGCTACGCGCCGAGCCGGGTCGAGCCGGTCGTCGCCCAGCCCGCAGATTGGGACGGCTGGCCCGTCGTCGTGAAGCTCGGCAAGGGAAGAAGGGTCTCGGGAACCGTGGTCGACGCCGAGACCGGCCGCGCGGTGGGCGACGCGGAGGTCTTCCTGACCCTATCTCACTTCCCTCCGCAAGAGCGGTTCTACATGCAGTACGTTGACGATCCGAGGCACAGCACCCTGATGACCCGCAAGCTCACGAGCGGCGCGGATGGGCGGTTCGACTTCCAGCACGTTGCCGCCTCGGGCGACCTCACGCTGGTGGTCCGAACCGGCCAGCACGCCATCCAGGTGGTGAAGGCGCCGGCCACGGACAAGCCGAACGAGGTCCGGCTCGCTCGGGGCGGGATCATCGTCGGAACCGCGCACGCGATGGGGGGCCAGGGAGGGAAGAAACTCACCGTGGAGGCGGAGGGCGCCGGCCTCAATCTCGGCCATCTCCCCGTGGCACAGGACGGCACGTTCCGCATCGAGCGCCTGCCCGCGGGCGACTGGTCGTTGACGCTCATGGAGGACTGGACCTACAAGCAGAAGGCGCGGGTGAAGGTGGAGAGCGGCGGGACGACGCAGTTGGACTTCGCAAAGCTCCCTGGCTTCACGATCCGCGGGCGCGTCACGCGGGGGGCCAATGGCTTCCCGGGGCTCAGCGTGAGTGTGCTTTCGGAGCACGAGTGGTTCGGCTCGGCGACGACGGATGACGATGGCCGCTACACCATCCGCGGCATATCGCCCGGGGAGCGTTGCGTGACAATCGAGCGCGGCGACCGGCCGGGCAGAATCGGGTTGCACTCGGAGCGGTGGATCGAGGTCACGGACAAGGACGTGTCGGTGGACTTCGCGGTCGGGGCCTGCCGCATCGAGGGCCGGCTGCTCGACGCGGCCAACGGCAAGCCACTGGCGGGCGCGTCCGTGCATGCCATGCTGTTCGAGAAGCCCGATGCCCCGCCAAACAGGCAGATCACCCTCTACAAGCATGAGGGCCGTTGGGGCTTCGGGACGAGCAGGATCTGGCGCACGAAGCCAGCCCTTCTGGGCTTGCGGGCCATGCGCGACCTGAGTCCCACCCCCTACGTGCCGGCCGGCCATGCCGAGAGCGCGGCAGATGGCTCCTTCCTGGTCGAGAATCTCGATGCCGGCGACTACACGCTCTTCGTCTCCCATCGGGAACTCCGGCCCCCCGGCTTCGTGCCGGGAATCCGCATCGCGCGCGACGGCGACACGGCGAAGGTCGAGGCCAACATCCGGCGCGATGGCGGGTTCCGTGTGAGAGTCCTGGCCTCCGACACCCGGCAGCCGATTGCCGGGGCGCGATTCGGCCTGTGTACCGCGGCCGGGGTGCACCTGATTGACTACCGACACGTCCGCAAGCCGGGGGTTCCGGAGGGGAAGGCGTTCCATTGGGACGACTATACGACAGAGCCTTTCAAGACGGACGCCCAAGGCAACTTCGCCCTCGATGGGCTTCAGCACGCCGAGTACGGCCTCTGGGTGGTGGCGCCCGGCTTCGGCGCTCGGTTCGTAGCGCCGGTGCCCGCCTCGCCCCAGAGGCCCGAGACCACGATTGAACTCGACCGCTCGGGCGTTCTCGTCCTGCGGCCGACGCCCGAGGCGCTGAAAGGGGTCCCCAACGCGCACTTGGCCTACCGCATCTGCGACGCCGCTGGCCGCCCTGTCCACCCGGGAGGCGAGACGGGCGGCGTCTCGCCCGACACGACAGGCGTCGCCAAGCTCTTCGACAAGGAGCGCCCCGAGTGGCGGGTGGACACCCTCGCGCCCGGCCGCTACCGCGTGGAGTGGGAGATCCACCAGTGCCCCGAGCCGAAGCCGGGCGAGTACTGGCGCACCCTCCCCGCCGTCCATCGCGGCAAGGCCGAGGTCGAGGTTCGCAAGGGCGAGGAGACCGTCGTCGTCCTCTCCCCGCTTCCCAGCCGCTAGCGGCCCTCTTCCGCAATGCTAGGTTGCAGCGGAGGCCCCAAACGGGTATCCTCTGGGCCGTGCGTCTTCTCTCTTGCCCTGGGAGCGCGCCAATGGCTGTCCGGCGTCCAGTTTCTCGCGTTCTTGCCTGCGTTGTCGCGTCGTGCGCCCAGGCAGCCACGACCCTCGACATCGAGGGAGGCGCGTTCAGGCTCAATCGCAAGCCGACGTTTCTCGTCGGCATGAGCTACTACGGCGCGCTCGGAGCGCCCGAGAGGTTCATCGAGCAGGACCTCGACGACCTGAAGCGCCTCGGCTTCAACTGGGTGCGCGTGTGGGCCACCTGGTCGGCGCACGACAACGATGTCTCTGCCGTGGACGCCGCGGGCAAGCCGCGCGAGCCGTTCCTCGGCAAGCTCAAGTGGCTCGTCGAGCAGGCGGAACGGCGAGGCATCGTCGTGGACGTCACGCTTTCGCGCGGGAACGGCGCCGTGTCGAAGGAGCCGCGCCTGGCCTCGCTCGACGCGCACCTGCGGGCCGTCGAGACACTCGCCGCCGCCCTCAAGCCCTTCCGCAACGTCTACTTCGACCTGGGGAACGAGCGGAACATCAAGGACCGCCGCCACGTGCCTTTCGGCGACGTCAAGGCCCTCCGCGACCGCATCAAGCAGCTCGACCCCGACCGCCTCGTCACCGCCTCGCATGCGGGGGAACTGACCCGCGACGACGTCGAGCAATATCTGGCCAAGTGCCAGCTCGACTTCCTCTCGCCCCACAGGCCGCGCAACGCCCGTTCGCCGCAGCAGACGGCCGAGAAGACGCGCGAGTGCCTCAAGTGGGCAGGAGAATTGGGCCGCATCGCGCCCGTGCACCATCAGGAGCCATTCCGCCGCGACTTCTCGCCCTGGCAGCCTGCGGCCATTGACTTCCTGGTGGACGCCCGCCAGGCCCGCGAGGGCGGCGCCGCCGGCTGGTGCCTCCACAACGGCAGCCCGAAGGGCGACGCCAAGGGGCAGCGCCGCTCGTTCGACCTGCGCGAGAAGCGCCTCTTCGACCAACTCGATGCCGAGGAACGGCGGCGAGGCCAACGGTGACGTAGCCGTTGATCGCAGCGTCGTTCTCGCGGTGGGCGAATCGCCAGAGCTTGCGGATGAGCTGGTGCTTCGCCTCGGCATACGCGGCGTCGGCTGACACGTTCTGCATCTCGTGCGGGTCCGTCCGCAGGTCGTACAGCTCGTCGTCGTCGAAGCCGTTGAAGACGTACTTGAACTCGCGGGTGGTCACGGAGCGCTGGGTGTAGTACAGCTCGACGCCGTTGCACTGGGTGAACATGGCGTCGCGCCACGCAGCGGGGGCCTGGCCGCCGAGAAGGGGCACGAGGCTCGCGCCGCTCAGATTCGTCGGCGCCGTGCCAGTGGCCAATTCGGTGAACGTGGGGCCGAAGTCGGCGAGGGAGACGAACTGGCCGACGCGGCTGCCCGGCTTGCGGACGCCCCCCGGCCAGCGGATGACGGCAGGGACGTGGTAGGCGCCGCGGAAGCAGGGGATGCCTTTGGCGAAGAGGCCGTGGTCGCCGCAGTAGTCGCCGTGGTCGGAGGTGAAGAGCACGAGGGTGTCGTTGGCCTGGCCCGTGGCGTCGAGGGCGGCGAGCACCTTGCCGAAGAGGTCGTCGAGGTAGGAGCAGTAGGCCCAGAAGTGGCGAATGCCTTCGCGTATCTCGCGTTCGGTCATCTGGCCCCAGACTGCGCGGCGCATGCGGCGATAGATGCGCGGCTTGTCGGCCAGGTCGTCCGCGAAGCTCGGCGGCAGCGGAACGTCGTCGAGCTTGTAGAGGTCGAGGAAACGCTTCGGGACGAAATAGGGGTCATGCGGCCCCGTGAGGCCGACGAAGAGGCACCAGGGCTTGCCGCGCCGCGCGAGGCCGGGCAGGGCCTCGACGGCGAGCTTCACGACCTTCTCGTCGTGGGGATTGCCGTCCTCGCGGGTGCCGTAGAGGGTGTAGGTGCCGTAGCCGGGGCGGAGGGCCTGGCCTTCGCCGCGCTGGGTCGGGTCGGGCTGCTGGGCGAGTTTCTGGTAGTGCTGCCACTGGGTCTCGTGCTCGGCCGGCTTGTGGCCGCTGACGAACAGCTCGTCGTGCCAGCCGCGCTTGGCGGGCGTCTCCTCCACGCTCACGTGCCACTTGCCGCTCCAGGCCAGATGGTAGCCGGCCCCTGCCAGACCTTCACTCCAGAGCCGCACACCGGGCTTGAGCCCGCGGGTGAGGGCTTGGGCGTTGCAGATGTTGTTCCAGACGCCGTGGCGCGAGGGGTAAAGCCCCGAGTGGAACGTCGCTCGGGCCGGGCAGCAGTGGGGCGAGGGGCAGTAGGTCTCGGTGAACGTGACGCTTTGCTGGGCGAACTTGTCCAGATTGGGCGTCAGGCAGGGGTGCTCGGCGAGCGCCGTGTCGCCGCGCTGGTGGTCGGTCATGAAGATGAGGATGTTGGGCGCGGGCACGAAGTTCTCTCCTGCGTTGGCGCGAGGGGCGGGTGGCGAGGGGGATGAATGGATGGGTGGATGAATGGATGGGTGACAGAACGAGCACGGTCCTCCGCCGTCTTCTCATTCATCCAATCATCCATTCATCCACCCATCCCCGTTGTTCTCACTGGTAACGCCCGGGATGGTAGCGATTCAACCTTCTCTTCAGTTCCGTCGCCTGCTGGCTGCGGCCGGTCTTCTCGAGGCGCTCGAACATGCGCTCGGGGCTGTAGTAAGGGAAGACGCCCTGGGAGATCATCTGCTCCATCGGGTCGCAGGGGGCGCCCTTCTGGAGCTGCTGCTGACGCCAGTCGGCCAGCATGGCCGAAAGCTCGCCCACCACGTCTGGCCGCTCGTAGGCCACGTTGATCGCCTGGTGTGGGTCGCTCCGCATGTCGTGGAGCAGCACTGGCTCGTCGTAGGGGTAGAGGCCGGGGTGGAGGACGCGCATCATCAGCCAGTCGGGCGTGCGGACGGTGCGGGTGAGGGTGTAGATGCCGTGGTCCCACACCTGGTAGGGCCAGCCGGCAAACGTCCCGCCGCGCAATGCAGCGGCGAAAGAGCGGCCATCCCATCGGGCCGGCGCGGGGAAGCCGAGTAGCTCGCAGAGGGTGGGCGCAAGGTCGAGGTTGTAGATCATCGCGTCGGAGCGCCGCATCTGTGTAGCACAGCCGCCCTCGGCTGTGCCACAGGCTGCTTGCGCCCCAGCACAGCCGAGGGCGGCTGTGCCACACGTCGGGGGCGTCCAGTCCGTGACCTCGGGCCAGCGGACGATCATGGGGACGTTGTGCACCGCCTCGTTGGCGATGCCGTGGTCCATGTACTGCCCGTGCTCGCCGAAGGAGTCGCCGTGGTCGCCGCTGACTACGATGGCCGTGTGGTCGAGCACGCCGGCGTCGTCGAGGGCGTTGAGCACCTCGCCCACGTGCCAGTCGGCGTAGGCAATCGAGGCGTCGTAGCCGTCCACCAGCAGCTTCAGGTCGTCGGTCGTGCGGATGGCGTCGGGCATGAACTCGACGGGGCGCTGGTAGCCGCCGCCCTTGCCGCCCTCGTAGCCCGTGTAGAGGTCCACGGCGGAGCGGGGGCCGTAGAATGCCTGGTGGCGGTCAATCGTCGCCTGGTCGGGCCACGAGGGGCCGGGGAGGCGGCGGAACTTCTCGACCCACTCGGCGGGCACGCGGTAGTGGCTGTGAATGTCCCAGTAGTGCAGGTGGACGAACCAGTTGTCCTCGCGGGCGTGCTGGTGGAGCCAGGGCAGGAACGCGGCGTTCACCTCGTCGGCGCGTTCCTGGCCGCGCTTGCGGGTGAAGGCGTGCACCTCCTCCCAGCCGGCGTTGAACCACCAGGCGTTGTGGCGGTCGGCGAAGCAACTGAACGTGACGGTCTTCATCCCCTGCTGCCAGAGCTGCATGGCGAGCATGGGGCGGGAGGCGTCGCGGGCGTGGCAGTTGTAGAGATCGTGATAGCGGAAGTCCTCGCCCGTGCCGTGATGGGTCACGACCCCGTTGTTGAAGCCGAAGCGTCCGCTGAACAGCGCCGCCCGCGACGGCAGGCAAGGCGAGTTCGCGCAGTAGCAGTGCGTGAACGTCACCCCCTCTGCCGCGATGCCGTCGAGATTCGGGCTTGTCGGCCTCGCATAGCCGTTGCAGCCCAGGTGGTCGGCACGGCAGCAGTCGAGGTCAATGTAGAGCACTCGCATTGTTCTGACTCCTCAATCGTCCTCGTCCTCGTCCTCGAACTCCCTTTTCCTCAGCCCCCACCTTCATCGAACATCCCTGCCCCCCGGTCCGAACTGGTGCGGGAGGAGTAGATGTCCTCGATGATTTCCTCGGGCGTTCGGTCGTCTTCCCACCCTCCGCACTTCTCAAGGAATGCCTTGGTGCGCTCTGCCGCGGATGCGTCGTGCCATCCCTGTTCTATGGCCCTCCGCAGCTCCCCAATCTTGGCCTCGGTTTCCTGAAGCTTCCTGATCACTTGCTCACGTGTGATCATCTGCGGCCGCTCCTCAATCATGACTACGGCGAGCGCTGCTCTCGGGAAACACAGAAGCTTCCGTTTCTCTGTGTTTCATCTCTGTGTCCTCAGTGCCCTCTGTGGTGAAACGGTTTTCTCGTAGAGGCGGGCAAGGTCGTTCACCGCATCGTCGCTCTTGTCCACCTGAAGCTCAAGCGAGTAGCCGGGCACGCCAACCTTGGCGATGCGGATGCCTGCGGCGAGGCGGCCGCGGTGGTCGCCGCCCACTTGGTCAGCGGCCACAAGGGCGGCGATGAGGCGGCCGGCCAGAGGGCCGCCGGTCTCCTCGAAGGCACGAGCCATTTCGGTGATGACCTGGCGACTCGCAAGGGTGTTGCCCTGGCAGGCATAGTTGCGGCCCGCCATCGAACCCCACCACACGCCCGAGGGATCGGCGTCCCAGCAATTGCGGTTCGCCGCCCGCCCTTTCATGTCAATGATGCCGAGCTGGCGCTTGCCGGGCTTCGGGTCGTCGCGGAGAAGGATGCCGAGGACCTCCTCGGGCAGCTTGCCGAGGGCGAGGAGGTCGAGGGCCTTCTCGCCCCAGGCCGGCTCGTGGTGGTGCTGGGTGCAGAAGGCGCCGACGCCGGCCCGCACGTAGGGCACGACGCGGCCCACGGCGGGATACTTGCTGGCCACGGCCGCCCCGCATTCGCCCGCCTGCGGGTCCACGGCCACGATGGAGAACGTGGCGCTCACTTCGTGCGAGGAAGGTAGGGCGTGCAAACCTGCACGCGGAAGTGGCAGGGCGTGCGAACTTGCACGCGCAAGATGGTGTGCAGGTTTGCACACCCTACGCTGCGGCATCTGGCTCTCTCCGAGCATCGCGCCTGTGGACCACGCCGTGGACGGCAAGGGTCCAGAGGACGATGGCGACGAGGGTCATCCCGACGCCAAAGAAGACCGCGGTCTGCGCCGTGCGGGCGACGTCGGCCGGCGTCACGCCCACGGCCAGGACGCGGACCGATTCGTCGGCGCCGACGCCCAGCCGCTCGACGGCCATCTGCTGGATGGAGACGCCCGAGCTGCCGAGGTTGGGGTCGCTGTACTTGTCGGCGTCGCAGATGCGGCCGCTGAGGTGCCACGTCTCCTCGAACTCCCCGGCGGCCACGGGCTGGCCCTTCGCCGTCGGCGGGTGGCGATAGACGGCCTGGGCGAGGGGGTGCTTCGCGCGGAGGTGGAGCACCAGGCGGGGCGCGTCGCGGAAGACGAGCAACAGGTCCTGCTCCCGCCCCGGCCGCATGCCGTAGAGGGGCGCGACGCGGGACGGGTCGGGTGTGCCCACGACCGTGCCGAAGGCGCCCGAGGGCACGGCCTGGGGGTCGAGGGCGTGGGCGATGGACACGGTGCCCACGTCGAGCGGGGCCTCGCGCTCCTGCGTCAGTGCGCCCCAGAGGACGAGGCCGGCGACGATGGTGATCATGGCGGCGGCGACGAAGAGTTCCGATGCCCGCGGCTGCTCGCCGCCGGCAGGGGACGCGGAGGGCGCTGCCGCCTCCTCCGCCGGAGCGCCCGGCTCCGCCGTCGGCTCTTCCTTGGGCTCCTGGCTCGCGCTCAAGCGCTCTGCTCCTTCATCCGGCATCGGGATATCGGCTCCCCAACATAGCAGATTTCGGGAGCAAAGCAACCTGCGCAGCGCCCGGGAGCATGGCTCCCAGTCCTGGCGGGGGTTCTCCGTGACCCCCCACGCGGGAATGGCCCGCGTCCAAGATGTTCACCCTCTCTCCCACGAGGCGGGGTGAACATGTCGCCGGCGCCTTGTCATCGCGGGTGCCCTGAGCCACATGTGCTTATCGTTACGCGACTTCTGGCGAGGCACTGGTGGCGGGAGCTGGGCCATTTCGACATGTTCACCCCGTGTGTTGCGCGGTGAACATGTTGAACATCTCGAGCGCCAGGGCTGGGGTCCGCACTCGGCGCCCGGGGCGGGAACGGCTACTCCCGTGCTGCGCTGAACTTCAGGCCGGGGAGGGGCAGGCGGTCGAGGCCGACGAGGCGGAACTGGGCACGCCAGTCGCCGCCGGGGCACTCGACCTTGACAAGGACGCGGTTCCAGCCCTTCCTCAACTTGGCGAGGCCCCGCGCGGCGTCGGGCTTGAAGCCGCCGTGGTTCTCGTGGTGGCTGATCGCCCGCTCGCCGTTCACCCACGCCTGCACGCCGCCCTGGTGGCCGGCCAGGATGTAGACCTCCTGGTCCTCTGGCGACCAGACGAATTGCTGAACGTAGCCGAGGAGCATCCAGGGCGATTGGCCTTCGTCGAGGAGCGCCTTCTTGAGGTCGAGCGTGCGGCCCTTGGCGAGCTTGGCCTGCTTCCAGGCGACGGGGCCGTAGAAGCCGTCGCAGCGAAGACCGCCTGAAGGCGGGACTACATGCGCCGCTTCCTTCTCGGGCGGGTAGGCGGCGTCGGTGATCTCGATGTCGTTGCGGTTGGAGAAGGGACCGATGGCGGCGACGGGCGTTTCATCCTGCTCGGCGAGGAGGGCATCGGCGTTGGGCAGTTGGCGCGGCTCGACTGAATCCGCCCAGTGGACGCTGCACCCGTAGCTGAGCCACTGGGTGCCCTCGCGGCCTGCGATGCGGGAACCGAAGTCGCCCTCGATGGAGCCGAAGTGGCGGTGCGAGTCGCCCTTCGGGGCATTCGGCATGGGCCAGCGGCCCCAGAGCGGCTCGAGCCTGAGGCCGCCGGAGCAAACCTGCGCCGTGGTCTGGAAATCCTCAGGGCCTTTCCGCTCAAGGCCGAGGACGGCCGGCGAGGGGCCGAGGTCCTTCGACACGAGGCGCTCGTGTTTCACGGGGACCATCGAGCGGAGGTAGGCGTAGGCGACGGCGATGCGGCCCGGGCCGCCGATCTTCTCGTAGTTCGACAGGGGCACGACCTTGCTGAGTTCGCCATACGGCTCGCCGAGGACGAATGAGCGGACGCGGGCGAGGCTGGTCATGATATGGGCGTCGTCCTTCGTGAGCCAGTTCTTGTAGTTGTGGATGGCGAAGACGGCCTTGTTGTCCTGGCGGCCGGCGTCGGCGTACCAGTCGAGTTCCTTGCGGACAGGCCCGGCCAGGTGGTCGCGGTAGAAGCGGCCGACGTCGGGGTCGTGGAATCGGACCCAGCGGTTGGCGCTCTGGTGTTCGCCCTCGCCCCAGATCGGGCCGTCCACCTGCCAGCCGAGGGTGCTGCCCCAGAGGTTCGTGGGATAGACGTGGGGCGGCATGGCCGAGAGGTGGTTGTAGGGCTGGTTCTCGTGGAAGAGCTGGCCGCCGTGCTGCTTGGCGTAGTGGTGGACGAGTTCGCGGGCGAACATGTAGCAGCCGAAGAGATACTCGTCGGGGTCGCCCAGTGCCCAGGCCATGCGGGCGTAGGCGGAGCAGGGCGGCGCCTCGTCGCCCATCTCGGCGATGGCGGCGCGGCCGAAGAAGGCCCAGTTCGCCTCCTCCGGCGTGATGAAGTAGCGCTTGATCAGCCCCCAGCGGCCGCGCAGCAGCTCCCAGTCGCCGCTGTAGTGGCCGTAGGCCCAGATGGCCTGGAGGGCGTTGGAGGAGAACTTGCCGGCGTCGCCCCACGTGCCCCACGAGCCGATGCCCGGGCCGTGGAGGATGTACTTGCCGTGGAAGGGGGAGTAGGGGACCAGCACGTCGCCGGCCATGTAGGCTTTGAGACTCGATTTCGCGGTGGCCCGCAGCTCTTCGGGCACGAAGGGGAGGGCCTTCGAGTACCAGGCGTCGGCCACGATGTTCCAGCAGTAGTTGCCGCGGTCGCCGTGGTCGTAGAAGAACTGCCAGGGGCTGCGGAACTTGCCCTTCATCGCGCCCACGACCATGTCGAGTGCCTTCTGCTGCTCCGCAGTCGGCGCGCCGGGCACATCGATCCGCTCCAGCTCGTTCGTGTACTGGAGCACCTTCATCGTGACGTCGAGGCTGTCCACGTCGAGCGCGCCCACGGTAGCGCCGAAGGCCGTGAAGTAGTCGGGGTCGTGGACCTTCTCCGACGCCTTCATCGGGAAGCCGGGGTACTTCCACACGATGCCGAGGGTGGGCGAGAGCGTGGCGAAGCGGAGCGGCTTCGTCCCCCAGTCGTCCTTCACCGTGAGCCAGCGGTAGTCGTAGCGGAAGGTGATTTCGTCGGTGGCGGGATTGGCGCTGAAGCTCTCCTGAAAGCCGATGGGGAAGGCTTTGGCGGCGGCTGCCCACCAGTCGCAGCGCTCGACGACGCTCCTCGGCACGGCCTTGCGCCACTCCCAGGGGCGGATGCCCCTCGAGGGCAGGTTGTGCTTCGCCGCGAAGTCGTTGCCCTCCTGCGGCGGCTTGTAGTAGCCGTAGAGCGGCATCGAGAAGACGTGCCCCGTGTCCTTCGCCGCGAATTCAGAAGATGGTCCGCGCCCAGTCGTCCTTGTGGAGGTGGGCGCTGTTGGCCATCTCGAGCACGTAGCCCATCAGCACGGAGAGGTAGCTCACGATGTTCTCGATCTCCACCGGGGACTTCGCCAGGTCCTCCTTCTCCGCCTTGATGATGTCCCTCGTGGCCAGGCGGAAGCCAAGCGACTCCTTGTTGTACACGTGGTACTCGTCGTAGACGGTGTGCTCGGGCACCCGCATCGCCTCGGGGCGGCTGACGTAGCGCTTGTTGTCGAACAGGTCAATCGGGTAGTTCCACGTCACCCCGCCGTCCACGAACATGCCGTCGGAGCACGCCACGGCGGCAAAGAACAGGGGGATGCTCATGGAAATGCGCGTGGCGAGCCAGACCGGGATGTCGGGCGTCCGCTCCGCCGAGAACACCTTCTCGGCCTGCATGGAGAGATTCGTCCCGACGATGTGGAGGTCCCGATACCTGTCGGGGTGCTTCTCCGCGAGTTGGCGAAGGCCCGCAAACGTCAGGTTCGCGTCGTCCGCGAAGCGGTAGACCAGCTTCTTCATCCAGGCGGCGAAGGCGTCGCCCTTGTACCAGCCGTAGTCCGCCAGGAGACGCTTCGTGTCGCGGATGAAGCCCCAACTGTCGTCCATGAAGCTGCGGAAGCTGGTCCCCGCCACGATGTCGCCCACGTCCTTGGCGCCGACGCCGAGGGCCACGAGCGCGGCCGTGATGGCGCCGGCGGACGTGCCGGCCACGCGCCGAATGTCCTTCAGAATGCCCTCCCCGTCCAGCACCTCCAGGGCGCCGGCGTAGGCGATGCCCTTCACCCCGCCGCCCTCGAACACCAGGTTCCTGAACTGCGACATGGCGCATTTCTCCTTCTCCGGCGGGCGCCCGGCCCTTCGACGGAGCCGGGCGCCAGCCACAGGGGTCACTTCGGCTTCTTCATGAATGGGCAATACTGCGCCTTGATTCGGCCCAGCGTCGCCAGGGCGTCGCTCATCCGCTTCGCCTCGCGCTCGTAGCCGGGCTCGTCGCCGGCCTTCATCGCCTTCAGGGCGGCCACGTGAGCGCTGCCGACGGCGGCCTTGGCATCGTCCGCTGCCTTCACCTCGTTGTCCGGGATGCTGCCGGCCTTGAGCAGGTTCTGAACGCAGATCAGGTCGTACAGGAGGCCGGCGGCGGTTTGTTCGCCGTCGAGCCATGCCTTGCACTCCGTCCAGGTGTCATCGAGTTTGCCGGCGAGCACCATCGCCTCGACCTCCTCAGGCGTCGTCACCGACCCGATGTGGTCGATCAACGCCTGCAAGTTGCCGGGGAACAGTTTCCTCAAGCGCTCGATGGCCTTGGGTGCGTACCGGATAGCCAAAGCGATGATCTTCCCCGCCAGAATGGGGTCCACAGACGGCCTCCTTTCATGGGTTGGCAACAGGGGCGCGCGGCACGGCCTTGATCTCGCTCGTCGCGCGCCTCAAGCCGCCGATCAGCTCGTCGAGCTGGGCACACCTGCCCGGGGCATCGAGCTTGAAGTCACCCTCGGCCTTGGCCCGCTGCAACCCCTCCTTCAGTTGTTGCGCCACGGGCCTGGAGTCTGCAAAGAGCTTCCTGCCCTTCTGGTAGTCCTCCTCCTTAACCCTGTAGGGCTTCTCCGTCTTCGGGTGAGGGTCAACGTAGGCCGAGAAGAGGACGTAGTACTCATGCACGCACGCGGTGTCCGCCTTGTCTCCTTCTGCCGCCTTGCGCTTCAGTGGGCTAGGACACCCCACCATCGCCGCCGCAACGGCGGCCACGAGCACCGCAATTCCGACCTTCTCCTTCGTTCTCATTGGAACATCCCTTCACAGGACAATGTGGACGGACCCCTGCTGCGTCCCGTCGCCGGGAGGCGCCAGGCGAGGATCGCCCACGGGGGCGCACGCGCGCCGGTGGGGAATGTGGCGGCGCAGCCAAAGCCGTCGTCTGCGCTCAAAGCATGGGGAGCAATCCACCCCACCCCAGGTCCCCAACCGTGACATTGCACGGGAACTTGCGGAGGAGCAGGCCACGCAGCTGATGCCCGGAATTATACCAGCCCCCCCCCAGATTGTCAACCGGATTGGGCGTAGCCCTTCTCGGACACCTGACGATGATGGGCCCGTAGAGGCAGCACTTGTGGCTGCCCAAGTCAAGTCGTGGCCTGGACTTGGGGCGGCAGGGCACCAGGGCCGCCCCTGCGGGTGGCCATGAGGCCCCGCGATTCGAGTGATCATAGCTTGTCATGACCGCCATGATACACATTGAGACTCGGCGGGCAAAATGGGGCCAAGCGGCACGAAAGCGACGCGAGGCAGTACGAAGCAGTATTTGCGAGGAACGTAAGTCATGCCCCGAAAGCACTTTGTGGCTTCTGCCGTTTTCCGGCTCGCGCATTCCCGTCACATGGTAGGAGGAGTGCTTCCCGGCGGCTGCTGGGGTCCTACTCGCCAGGGTGCGGGCTTCCCTGGCCCTCTCCCCTTGGGAGAGGGAGCAGCCCCCCTCCCCCCCCAGGCCGCGGCGGCGGTGTGCGCGCGAGTGGCCGACTCTGGCAAACAGTGGCTGACTCTGAGCAGGAAGGGCGAGAATCGTCAAACGGCGAGTGGCAGACTCTGGCCGACTCTGGCCGACTCTGAGCGACACTGAGGCGACCTGCGGAGAACCGGGCACCCGACGACGATGGGGCCTAGGGGCCGCCCCTGGGGTGGGTGGGGAAGCAGTGTCCGGAAAGTGTCACGCCCAGTTGGCGCTCCGAGCCGCGTGGGCTACCAGCGGGAGCGGCTCTGGGGCTGGTCCTGGAAGGTGCGGCGGATTTCCTCGAAGTCCCAGGCCGCATCGTCGGCCTCCCCGGGGCTCTGGCCCGGCCAGTGGCCGAGGAGCACGCCGTCGTCCCCGCAGATGTCTATGCCCAGGAAGCCGAGAGCTAAGTCGAGCATTTCCAAGTAGTTAGCGTTCCCGACGAAGCCCACGTGGACCACGTGGAGGTAGTGGCGTCATGAGGGGACGGGGCCTGGGCGGCCATGGGGGGCCGCGACGATGCCCGCAAGGCCCACGTCCTGGCACTGGAGTGTAGCCATGTCCTTAGCGTCGAAGGTCTGCCAGCCCAGCTCCTCGTAGCCCCAAGCCAAGACGCCAACGGCACTTAGGTGGAAGCGCGTCCGCCCGAGGGTCTTCGTGGGCAGGCCAAGGAACTGGCCGCCGCCCAGGCCGATGAAGTGGCCGTCAACATTGGCCACCCCCACTGGGGTGAGGGAGGCGAAGGCGCCGTAGATGGCGAAGCCGGGCTCCTCGCTGACGGTGATGCCGACGTCTGCGATCTCCATCATATCCTCTGCCCTGTCAAGGAGATACAGAGCGACGAAGTGGAGGGGATTCTTGGAGCGCTCGACGAGTGAGGTGCAGCCGGACGCCATCAGGGCGAGGCCGAGCACGCTGCCTGCAAATGTCCACCGCGCGGTCTTCGCGAGCCGCATCGCGCTCCCCCTGCTGTCGGCCGGCGAGGGCATCAGTAGTCCTGAATGCCCACGTGGTAACTGTTGAACTCAAAGGAGTTTACGTCGGCGTCCTCATAGGTTTGCCACGACCACTTGCCCAGGCGCACCCCGTCGTCGCCGCAGACGTCGAAGCCGATGAGGCCGAGCAGGAAGTCAAGAGTTTCATAGACGTGTGTGTTGGCCATCAAACCCAGGTATCCCGCATGGGCATGTGCCCGGAAGCTGGGGAAGGGGCCGGGCCGGCCGGTCGGCTCCACGAAGAGCGGCACACCCAGGTCCTGGCAGTGCATGGTCGAGAGATCCTCGGTATCGAACTCGTCCCAGCCGAACTCCTCGTACCCCCACACGCCCACGCCGCCCCCCGCGAAGTAGTAGCGCGTCACCAGGAAGCGCGCGTGGCCGATGCCGAAGAGCTGGCCGCCGCCCAGCCCGAAGAACCAGCCCTTGAAGTACCCCCCGCCCACGGGGACCAGCGAGGCCGCCGAGGTGTAGAGCGCGTAGCCCGACCTCAGGGTGAGCGTGAACCCGATGTCTGCGACCTCGGTGAAGTCCTCGAACCTGTCCTGGAGGTACAGCCCGACGGCATGGGGGAAGCTCTTCGCGCGCTGGCCCAGGTTGGTGCAGCCGGGCGCGCCGCTCAAGCCAACCGCCAGGGCCGCTGCCAACAAGGCGCTGGAGGAGCCTCGCCACCGAACCATCCACACCTCCTTGGCGCGGGCGACGTGCAGCCGCGAGCCTACGGCCACACGCCCACGCGACACCGTGGTTATACCACCGGCCCCGCGTGGAGTCAACCCCGCAAGCCGCCGCTATGTATGGCCCCTATTCCTGGCGCCCTTGGGACGTCAGCGGGCCCCGACCCTCCCCCTGCCCCCTCCCTGAAAGGGAGGGGGGTGTTTGGACCCCTCTCCCTCTCAGGGAGAGGGCAGGGAGAGGGTTGGACCCAAGAGCGTCGTGCAACACCAGCAGGATTGGGGGCCATGCTCGCTGCCACCCCCGGCGGGAGGCCAAGAAGGGAGTTGCACTACGGCGGTGTTTCGGCTAGAATATGTACAGAAGAAGAATCGCCGCTCGTTGAGGTGTGTGAAAAGACTTGTCCAGTTCCGGTGCGATGCGTCGAAGCCCTCCCAGCCGACCCTCCCTACTGGCTTGCTCTTCGACTCGTTGCGATGAGCGACGGTGCGCCGGCGCACGACGCGCGGCAGGCGCTGGCCGCCCGGCAGGATAGCCGGGCATGCACGTGGCAGACGCGGGGCAAGGCGGCCCCGCACATTGCAGGGGAACGCTTTGCAGGAAACAGTGTCTGTGTCCGAAGTGTCGGAAGCTGAAGTGACAGCGAGGTTCGCGGACTACCCGTTCCGCGGGAGTCTTCTCAAGGACATCCAGGCGGCCGGCTACGAGACGCCCACGCCGATCCAGGCGGCGTGCATCCCGCACGCGCTCGAGGGCAAGGACCTCATCGGCCTGGCCCAGACGGGCACGGGGAAGACGGCGGCCTTCGCGCTGCCGATCATCGAGCGGGTGGCCGAGACGGCGGAGATGAGCGCCCTGGTGCTCACGCCGACGCGCGAGCTGGCGCAACAGGTCTCGGGCATGTTCGAAGCCCTCGGCCAGTCCAGCGGCATCCGCGTCGCCACCGTCGTCGGCGGCATCCCCATCGAGAAGGACTGGAAGGCCCTGGTCTCGTGGCCCAACGTCCTCGTCGCCACGCCAGGTCGCCTTATTGACCACATCCAGTCGGGCAGCGTGTCGCTCAAGGACATCAAGGTGCTGGTGATCGACGAGGCGGACCGGATGCACGACATGGGCTTTCTGCCCCAGATCGAGCGCATCCTGCGCGAGCTGCCGCGCGAGCGGCAGACCCTGATGTTCACGGCCACGATGCCGAAAGACGTCGAGCGGATCGTCCAGCGGAACATGCTCTCGCCCCTCATCGTGTCGGTGGGGCGGCGGAGCGCGCCGGCCGAGCGCGCCCAGCAACAGCTCTTCGACACCCACGAGAGCGACAAGACGCCGCTGCTCCTGTCGCTCCTGCGCGAGACACAGGGCCGCGTGCTCGTGTTCGTGCGGACCAAGCTCGGCGTGGACCGGTTGGCCCGCGCGGTGAGCCCGCGGCACCGGGGCGTGGCGCGGCTCCACTCGAACCGCGCGCAGGCGGAGCGGGACGAGGCGCTGGCCGGCTTCCGCGAGGGGCGCTACCGCATCCTCATCGCCACGGACGTGGCGGCCCGCGGCCTCGACATCGCCGAGATCGAGCACGTCATCAACTACGACTTCCCCCAGTCGCCCGACGACTACGTCCACCGCATCGGCCGCACGGCGCGGGTGGACGCGAGCGGTCTGGCCACCAGCTTCGTCACGCGGGCGGAGCAGCGCTTCATCCCCGCCCTCGAGCGCCTGGTTGGCACCCCCCTGCCCCTCACGCCCAGCCCCGTCACCGGCCAGCGCTCCGCGCGCTCGGCGGACCGCGGCAGCCGCCCTTCCCACCCGCGAGGCGGACGCCCCCGCGGTGGCTCGCGCCGGCGCCAGGGCGCTCCCGCCACGGCGAGCGCGAGCTGAGCTATTCTCGCTGCAAAGCTCCTGCTTCGGGCCTCGCGTGCAAGGGGCGCCTTGCCCCGTTGGAGGGTGGGATTGGCGCCAGGTCGCAAGTCGCAATGTAGGGCACAGCCGAACGGCCGATAGATTCGGCGAGCCAGCGCGCCGCAGAAGGAGAACCCCCCTCCTGGCGTTGTGGTGGCCATCCCGGCCGCTGGCCGCTGCTACCGGCCTGTGGCCGCGACGCAGTAGAGGTTCTCGCCCGTGCGGATGAGGAGGCGGCCGTTGGCCGCGACGATGCTGGCGCGGGCGAAGGCCCGGCCCGTGGCGCCCAGCTTGGTGGTGTGGAGGATCTTGAACTCGTCGCCGGCGGCGAGGACCGTGGTCTCGCGCAACTCGCTGATGATGTAGAGCTTGCCGTCGGCGCCCGTGATCGAGGCGCGGATGACGGCGCGGCCCGGCAGCTCCCCCTGCCACTTCTGCTCGCCCGTCTTGGGGTCCACGCAGGTCACCACGCGGCGGTCGTCGTCGAGGAAGTAGAGGCGGCCCTTGTAGTAGAGGGGTGTGCTGGCGTCGGGCGTGCGTTTCTGGAACTTCCAGGCCACAATGTCGTCGCCGAGCCGGCCCTCGCCCTTCGGCCTCAAGGCGAAGAGTGTCGAGAATTTCGGGCCGACTGCGATCACGATGTCGTCGGCCACGGCGGCCGAGGGCACGATGCGCCAGTGGTTGATCTTGGTCGGGTTGTAGCCGCCCCAGCGCCAGAGTTCCTTGCCCGTCGCGGGGTCGTGGGCGGTCATGTAGTCGGCGCCGTAGACGAGAATCTCGGCCTTCCCGCCCACTTCGCGCGGGATGGCCGTGCTGTAGGACTCCTGAGCTTCGCCCACGGCATCGGTCTGCCGCACGTGCTTCCACAGGTCCTTGCCCGTCGCGGGGTCAATGGCGAGGAGGTAGGACTCGGTGGCCGCCTGCGCGGGCGGGCCGCCGTAGGCGTTCGGCCGCCTGTTGCGAATGGCCACGATGTAGAGCTTGCCCTGGTAGAGGAGCGGGCTCGAGCTGTAGCCGAACATCAGGGCGTTGTGGCCGTGGTCCTTCTCCAGGTCGCGGGTCCACAGCTCCTTGCCTTCGAGGTCGAAGGCGAACAGGCTGGCCGTGCCGTAGAAAAACCAGACCGTCTTGCCGTCGGTGACGGCGGAGGGCGAGGCCGCGTTGTTGCGGACGCCGGGCCGGTCCTTGCCGGTCTTGTTCTTCCATAGCACCTTGCCGGTCTTGAGGTCGAGGCAGAGGGCCAGGAGGTCGCCCGTCGAGGCGTCCACCGAGGGGAGGAAGATGCGGTCGTTCCAGACAATGGGCGTGGCGCCGCTGGAGCCGGGCAGGGGGGTGGTCCAGGCCACGTTCTCCGACTCGTCGAACTTCGCGGGCAGATTCGTCTCGGTCGTCGAGCCGTTGAAGAACGGCCCCCGCCACTGCGGCCAGTTCTCCGCGTGCGCGAGCGCAGCGGCCAGGGTGGCAGCAACAAAGCAGCACGTCCGTCGGCTCATCCTGTGCCTTTCCATCGTGGGTCAGAAGATGCCCTGGCTGCCGATGGTACGGGCGGCCAGCTCGCGCCAGCGGAGCGCCTCGTCGGCGCGCAGGGAGTCCATCGGGCAGTAGTCGTCGGTCAGCACGAAGGCGTCGGGCCTCGACGGGACGACGGCGAGGCGCTGGAGGTCCTGGCTCACGCGGAGGCCGTCGGCGCCGCCCAGGTCGTCGAGCCAGCCCTTGTTGAAGCGGATGTCGCGGGCCTCGACGGCGACGCGGCGCGTGGCGCGGGTGGTCTCGCCCGTTGGGGCCTTGATGAGGAAGTGGATTTCGTAGTCGCCGGCCTGGCTGGGCGTGGGGGTCCAGGTGAAGGCGCCGGTCTTCGGGTCGAGCTTCATGTTGGCCGGCGCGGGCAGTTCCGTGCCGTTGCGCTGGACGCGGGTGAGGCCGTAGTGGCTCCCCTCGCCGGCGGCGATGGCGAAGGCGACCTCCTTCCGCACGGCGGCAGCGATCTTCTCGGGCTCCTTCGGCGGGGCCTCGGCGGCGGGGGCCACGCGGGCTGCGGCAAGGGCAATCACGAGGGCGATGCGGCGCATGCACTCTCCTTCACTGTGCCAGGGATTCGCCGGTGTGGGCGGGGCCTCTGCGCCCCGCGCGTGCGAGCGCGAGCATGCTACGAAGGCGCGGGCGGCCCGTCAAGTGGGCCTCTTGCGGCGGGTCCGGCGGGCGGGGGCAGGGGCCGAGCGGCGGCGGAAGGCCCTCAGGAGGACCAGGGCCGCGA
Organism: Planctomycetota bacterium; assembly: GCA_041320515.1. Lineage (GTDB taxonomy): Bacteria > Planctomycetota > PUPC01 > DSUN01 > DSUN01 > DSUN01. The sequence continues at coordinate 1,319,740 of JBGLNR010000001.1, forward strand.
TGGGGAGGACGGCGGCGCCGAGCAAGATGGCCAGCAGGACAAGCGACCGCATGCGCGACACGGGCCGCGGCGGGGCCTCCTCCTCGATGCGCCGCGCCTCTCCCTCTTCCTCAGGGTCCCACTCCCCCTCCTTCCCCCGGTCGCGCGCGTACACCGACTCGCGGTTCTCGTCCCACCACTCCGTCCATTTCCTCGCGTCGCGAGCGAAGTTGGCGCCGGTGATGCGGCGGAGGGCGTCCTCGGCGGCCTCCTGGACCTCGGGGTCGGCGTCGCTGACCGAGGCGATGAGGGCCTCGACGGCCCTGGGGTCGCGGATCTGGCCGAGCGCCTTGGCGGCCTCGGCGCGCACGGCGGCATCCTTGTCCCACAGCGCGCCGCGGAGCGCGGTCACGGCGCGGCGGTCGGCGCGGCGGCCCAGGGCGATGGCCGCGTAGGCCCGGAAGGCCCACTTGGGGTTGTGGAGGGAGCCGATGTAGCCGTGGACGTCGGGGACCTTCTCCTCGATCTCCTTGCCGGCCAGGTCGAGTTCGTGCCAGCGCTGCCACTTGCCGGGGTCGGTCCCGAAGTCCTCGCCCGACAGCTTCCGCAGGGCCGTGGCGGCCTCGAAGCGCACGTCCGTGGCCTGGTCCTTGAGCGCGATGATGAGGGGCCGGAAGGCCCGGGGGTCGCCGATGGCGGCCAGGAGCCGTGCCGCGATGCGCCGCACCTCGATCTTGCGGTGGCGCAGCGACACGATGAGGGGCTCGACGGCGCGCAGGTCGCGCGTCTCCAGCAGCACCTGCTCCGCCGCCGCGCTCACCTCCACGCTCCCGAGCAAGGCGTCCAGGAGCGACTTGAGCGCGCGCGGGTCCTTGATTTCGCCCAGGGCAAGCACCGCGTGCTTCTGCACGGAGCGCTCGGGGTCCTTCGTGGCGGCCATCAGGGCCTCGGTCGCCGCCGTGTCGCGCAGGCGTCCGAGGGCGTAGGCCGCGCGCTCGCGCACGGCCGTCTCCTCGTCGCGCAGCAGCGCCGTGAGCGGCGCCACGGCCACCGTGTCGCGGATGCCGCCCAGGGCCTCCGCCGCGTTCCGCCGCACCGCCGCCTCCGGGCTCTTCAGCGCCTCCACGAGCGTTGGGGGGGCCTTGGCGCACAGGACCGCCAGCGCCTTCGCCGCCTCGCGGCCCGGCGAAGTCTTCTGCCCCTCGTACATGCCCACGGCGCGCCGCCTCCTCTCCTCCTTCGCGTCCAGCGGCTCCGGCTCTTTCACCTCCCACTCCAGCTTCGCGTCGTCGTGCAGCATCGCGATCAGGAACGGCACCGCCGCCTCGGCACGGTCCCCCAGCCGCCCGATGGCGAAGGCCCCGTAGCCGCGCGTCACCGCGTCGCGCGAGTAGAGCTGCTCGAGCGGCCGCCGCACGTCGGGCGGCGCGTCGGCCGGAATCCGCTCCCGCGGAATCGAAGGCCCGGTCCCCGCGCGCGCCGGCGCCCCCGCCGCCGCGAGGACCCCCAGCAGGCCCAGCAGCCACGCCGTCTTGTGGCGTTCACCTTCCATACATATAAGCATGACCCAAAGCGGCGTCATGTCAAGCGCGGGTCGCGGCAAGATTCCGGCCTCTCCGTCGCGCGTCACGTTCCGCCTCCTTGATTTGGCCTGCGAAGCGGCGTAGAATGATGCAGCGATGGACTCCTGCTGTCCCCTCCCTGGCGTGGAGATGCCCCCGTGGCCGAGCAGACCGTGAAATGCCCCCGCTGCGGGCAGATGGTCGCCGTGCCCACGACCGGGGAGAAGGTGTACTGCACGGGCTGCGGCCAGAAGTTCCGCTACGAGACGCCGAAAGCGGTGGCCATCTCACCCGTCCCCGCCGCCCCGCCGCCCGAGCCGCCCCCCCCGCTCGAGACCAGGGACGTGCAGTGCCCCGACTGCGGGAAGGTGGTGCGGGTGCCGGTGTCGGGCGAGCGGGCGTTTTGCGCGTGCGGCCGCAAGTTCCGCCTCGACGTGGGGGAGAGGCCCGCCGAGCTGCCGTTGCCGTCGGACCCCGACGCCCCGCTGCCGGTGCTGCCGTCGCTGTTGTTGGGCCAGGACGTGCGGTGCCCCGACTGCGGCAAGGTGCTGCACGTGACGGCGATGGCGGAGAAAGTGCGCTGCCCCTGCGGGCGCAAGTTCTGGCTCGATGCGCTGGCGGACCGCCGCGGCGGGGGCGAGCACCCGACGGAGGACGCCCTGGAGGTGAAGGCGCTGGGCGACGAGGCGCCCGTGGCCTCACCCCTCTCCCTCTCAGGGAGAGGGCAGGGAGAGGGTAGGGCCGCGGCGTCACCCTCCCCTTTCCCCCTCCCTGGAAGGGAGGGGGGTGGGGCCGACGAGGCGCCCACCCCGCCCCCCATGCCAGCGCCCGCTGCCGCGCCGGCGACGCGAGAGGTCACTTGCCCCGACTGCGGCAAGGCGGTGCAGGTGCCCCTGAACGGCGAGAAGGTGTATTGCACCTGCGGCCGCAAGTTCCGCTGCGAGGCGCCTGCCGCGAAGGGTCCGGCAGGGGAGGGCGAGGCTCCCGCCGAGCCGCCTCTCCCGCGCGGCGCGGCTCAGCAGGAGCTTCGCCCTCCCGAGCCGAGAAGGCCGGCGGAAGAGCCGCTGGAGGTCGAGGTGCTGGGCGACGAGGCGCCCACCCCGCCGCCCCCCATGCCTGCGCCCGCTGCCGCGCCAGCCGCTGCGAACCAGGTGAGATGCCCGCGGTGCGGCGCCATGGTGCAGGTGCCGCTCTCGGGCGAGAAGGTGCGGTGCCCGGGCTGCGGCCAGAAGTTCCGCTTCGAGGCCCCCGCAGCCTCACCCTCCCCCTTCCCCCTCCCTGGGAGGGAGGGGGGTGGGGCAGCCGCCGGGGTGCCTGGCATTGCGGCGCCGAGCGCCGTGCTGGCCGCGGCCGCCGTGGCCCTCCCGCCGCCCACGGCCACGCCCGCCGCTGCCGAGGAGCTGCGCGGCCTGTGGGCCTGGCTGCGCGAGACAATTCACCGGGCCTACGAGGGAGGCCGAGCGGACGACGAGGCCCGCGTGGCCTTCCGCCAGAAGGCCGACCGCGCGGCCGCGCTTGCCAGCGTCTTCCTCGGCGCCCCAGGGCCGGCAAGCAGTGGGGGACACGTCTTCGTCACCTCCGTCCTGCCCGAGATGGCCCTCGACGAGATCCTCCACCTCTCGGTCGAAGACTATCGCCACCTGGACGAGTCGCTGGACGACGTGCAGCGCCAGTTGGACGCTCGGGTGCCCTTGGCGCCGGCTCCGCCGCCGTCCCCTGCGTTCCCCTTCCCCCGGCCCGCCGCGGCCGCGCCGCCGGCGCAGGCCCAGGTGCCGGCGCCCCGACGCCGGCGCGGCCTCACGACCTTCGAGGCCGCCGCTGCCATCCTCTCCGTCGCCGCACTCGCCGCCGCAATCGTCTTCTTCCCCGAGATAAAGGACTTCGTCGCCCGCCTGCAGTCCAGGGGCGACGCCAAGCCCAAGACCTCTGTGTTCGTGGCTCCGCGAACCGAGACGGTATTAGTGCCCGAGCCGCCGAAGGTGGCCACGCGCAGCCGCCCGCTGCCGCGGAAAAAGACGCCGGACGTGAGCACGGACGTCCCCCCCGTCAAGATACCCGACTTCATCACGCCCCCGCCCAAGGTCGAGACCTCGGTGCCCGTGCCGCCCGACAAGGAGAAAGAGAAAGGGGAGCCCGAGCCGCCGCTGCCCAAGGACAAGGCGGAGCCGCCCGAACCGGAGTCCCCCTGGGCCAAGCTCGGCCCCGGCGTCCACCGCCTGTTCAACGGCACGGACCTCAAGGGCTGGGCGCAGTCGGGCGCCTGGGCGGTGCGCGGCGGCGAGGCCCACGCCCGCGCCCCCGTGGGGCCGGTGGCTGCCGCCATCGCGGGCAATCCCGAGTGGAGCGACTACACGGTGCAGGTGCGCGCCCGCGTCATCCGCGCGGACCGCGTGACCCGCGAGGGCGAGTACTACTTGGTCATCCTGCGCTACCAGGACCCGCAGAACTTCATGTGCGTGCGGTTCCCCATCGAGGGCATCTACGAGATCGGCTACTACCGCGACGGCGCGTTCCACGAGGTCGGCCGCGCCCGCCACGGCCTCGCCGCCCGCTTCAACCAGTTCCACACCATCGAGGTCGGCGTCAGCGGCAACAAGATTTCCGTGGTGATTGACAACATCCGCACCGGCGCCCCGCCCTGGACCGTGCGCGGCCTCGACCGCGGCCCCTGCGGCATCGGCGTCACGGGCGGCGAGGCCGCCTTCGAGGACCTCCGAGTCCGAGTGGAACGCTGAGCCCTGCGGTGTCGCCACAGGCAAGATGCCTGTGCCACCGCCCAGGGATTCCGGTGGCACAGGCTTCCAGCCTGTGGCGGGACCGAGAGGGACCACGCGAAGGGGGCCTGGTCTGAAATCGGAAATCGGAAATCGGGAATCGGAAATCAGGGCGTTGGACGCCCACTGCCACTGCGGGCGCCAGGACTTCCCGCCGCCGCAGGACTACGAGACCATCGCCGCCTTCCACCGCGCCGCGGGCGTGGACGCCGCCTGGATGTTCCCGCCCGTCTACGAGGTCTACGACCGCCACGACCCCTGCTTCACCGACACGCCCGAGTGGCAGGCCCGCCGCCGCCGCGCCCACGACTACCTGCTCGGCCTGAGCCGCGAGGCGCTCGCGCCGAGGGTCGTCCCCTTCTTCTTCGTGTGGAACGACTTCGACTTGGCGCGGCTGATGGGGGAGAGGAGCGCTGGCGGTCTTGCCCCGTTGGGCACACTAGAAACCAACCCCAGCTCGCCTGGGTTTGGTTTCCTCCCCGAGAAGCCTGCGACGATGCCTGGTGAGGAGAAGATGCTCATCGAACCGACCGCGGAGCCGCTCGGCTCGATAAGGTGTACCCAACGGGGCAAGACCGCCAGCGCACCGAGGGCGCAGTTCAGCGGCATCAAGTGGCACCGCCACCCCGACGAGCCGGTCTACAACTACGATGATCCCCGCTGCCGCGCCATCCTGGCCGCGATCGCCGAGCGGCAGCTGCCCGTCGTCCTTGAAGAGGCGTTCGAGAACACGATGCGCTTCCTCGACGAGCTGGCGCCCGAGGCCATCGTGGTCGTCCCCCACTGTGGCTACCTCAACGGCGGCTTCTGGCGGCTCCACAAGCTGGGCGTGTGGCGGCGGCCCAACGTCTACGCCGACTCCAGTGCCGCCCCGTCGCACGATCCGGGCGTGCTGCGCGAGTTCCTGGGCGCCTACGGCCCGGAGAAGCTCCTCTACGGCTCCGACTACCCGTTCGACAACCCTAGCTTCTGCCTGGAGGCCATCCGCGCCCTGGGCCTTCCCCCCGCCGACGAGGCCCTGATCGTGGCGGGCAACGCCCTCCGCCTCGCCGGACCGGCCCCGGCGGCAAACGGCGCTTGACAGCCACGGGGCGTTGGGGTACAAGACTAGCCGATTGACTGAGGCGCCCCTCTCACTCGATAGGAAACGCGGCGATGACTGGCGCGCTATACGGGCAATTGAGCGTGATGATGTTCCTGGAGTTCGCGGTCTGGGGCGCGTGGGCGCCCGTGCTGGGGGCCTATCTGCTCGGAACGCTCAAGCTGAGCGGCAAGCAAACCAGCTTGGTCTACGCCACTCTCCCCATCGCATGCATCGTCTCCCCCTTCCTGGGGGGGCAGATCGCCGACCGCTGGATGGCCACGGAGCAGTTCCTGGCACTGGTCTCCGTCGCAGGCGGCGTCGTCCTGCTCGTCGCAGCATGGCGCAAGACGTTCGCCAGCCTGTTCCTCCTCCTGCTTCTCTACTCGCTGCTCTTCGCCCCGACGTTGGCGCTGACCAACTCGATGATGTTCGTGAATCTTGACAAGGCGGCTCGGCCGGGGGTCGTCGAACAGGTGCGGAAGGCCCACGCCGGCGATGAGAAGTTCGACGAGAAGTCCGAGGCCGTCAAGAAGGAAATCAAGGACAAGGTCCGGGCTGAACTGAAAGAACAGTCCCCCCGGATCAGGGTCTGGGGAACTCTCGGGTGGATCGTGGCGGGCCTTGGCCTCGCGTTCTGGCGGCGCGGCGGCAAGCAGAGCGGCAGATTCAGCGACTGCCTGTTGCTGGGCGGGATTGTGTCGGTGGGGCTTGGCCTCTACTGCTTCTTCCTCCCCCACACACCGCCCCCGGACAAGCCGTCCGATCCCCTGGCCTTCCGCGAAGCCCTCAAGATGCTCGCGGAGCCGAACTTCCTCGTCTTCATGGTCATATCGTTCATTGTGACGACGGAACTCCAATTCTACTACATCCCGACCGCCCAGTTCCTTGAGGACATCGGCATCAAGAACAAGAACGTCCCGGCGGTCATGACCCTGGCGCAGATGGCCGAGGTGATCGGCATGTTCGTCCTCCTGCCCTTCCTTCTCCCGCAGATCGGTTACAAGTGGGCGCTGGCAATCGGCGTGATCGCCTGGCCGGCGCGCTACGTGATCTTCGCCCTCATGAAGCCCGTGTGGCTCGTCATCTCGTCGCTGCCCTTCCACGGCATCGGCTACACGTTCTTCTTCTTCCTTGGCCAGATGTTTGTGGACGAGGTGGCGCCTGAGGACATCCGCAACTCGGCTCAGGCCCTCGTCTTCAGCATCACCGTCGGCTTGGGGAACCTCCTCGGCACGCAGTTCACGGGCGTGATCATGGACTTCTTCAAGTTCGAGGGGAAGTTCCGTTGGCGTCCGATCTTCCTGGTGCCCTGCATCCTCACCGTGGCCTGCGCCATCGCCTTCTTGGCCCTCTTCAAAGGCTAGGTTGAGCGCGGAGCGGCAGACGCAGCGGGCCGAGCTTGTCTTTGGGCAGGCTCGGCCTGTTCATGCCGGTGCCGCGCGCCGGTGACACGGCGCGATCTGTGCTCTTTCGCGCGAAAGCGCCGTGCAACCCCACAGACGCCGCAGAGACACCCCCCGCATGTCCACATGGTCTGGTACGCCCAGAAGCTCGTGCTACACCGTGGGTAATGGGCAAACTGCGAGTTTCGGCCTCGTCCGCGAGCGGGGGCCGTGGCTGATGCTGTGGTGGTCGCTATGTGGCGCTTTCGCGCGAAAGCGTCATAGGCCATCTCAAGAGCCGTCTCTCCCCAACCGATCCACGCGCGACTGGTCAGGTTCCGCCTCCTCCACCAGACCACGGATCGCGGCGAGCGATGCCAATGCCCCGCTGTGCAGCGGGCCGGCGGGCGGACTTAGAAACTATCTCAGAACTTGAGAAAGGGCTAAAGTTTCCTGTGAAACCCTCGACTCAACTTCATGGGGGCTTTTACTTCGGGGGACCCCATGGGACGGGGCTTGAGGTCGGGCGACAGCGCCCAGAGGTGGTGGTAGCGGTCCTTGAGCAACAGGTCGCGGGCGGCGCCGCGGCCAGCGAGATCGGCGAAGCGGATGGAGTCGGCCACCACGCGGGGGAACTCGTGGCCGTCGGGCGAGCCGAAGTAGGAGATGGCCCGCTTGAGCAGCGGGTGGTGGACGGGGCGTTCGGGCACGGGGGCGGCGAACTTGGGCTTGCCCGTCGCCCCGTCGAGCACCTGAATCTCGAAGCCGCGCACGCACACAACCTCGTTCCGCCCGTCGCCGTCTACGTCGTTCACCTGGAACGGCAGGTCGCCGGCCAGAGGCGTCTGGGGTGTGGGCGAGCCCGACTGCCAGAGGATCTCACCCTGCGCCGTGAGCGCCGTGAGGCAGCCGACGGTCGAGTAGCCCGCGCCGTCCTCGATGGGCGCGCGTTGGGCGAGCACGATGTCGGGCCGCCCCTTCCCCGTCAGGTCCCCGAACCGAATCTGCCGCGCCGTCCCGAAGCCGGGCGTGGGGATCTTGCGGGCCACGCGCATCTTGGGGTATCGGGCCACGCGACGCTTCCTTTGCGGGCGCTCCGCCTTCGCATCGGCATGAAGCCTTCGGAACCGCGCGGGGCAGTTGGCCAGAAGCCCGATCTTCCCATCGAGCCCCATGCGCCAGGGGATTGCGAGCACCTCCTCGCCATCGAGCAGCCCAACCAGCTTGCCGCCCCCGTAGCGAATCCCCAGGCGAAGCCATCCACCTCCGCTGCTGTCATGCCGAGCGAAGTCGAGGCATCTCTCTTCCGCCAGGACATCGAACTGCTCGTGCTCGCGCCGCGATAGCTTCACGGCGCCATCGCGGTCCAGGTGCAGGCACAAGTAGTCGAGCGCCGTCTGGTAGGCGAAGACCAGCCCCGCCTCCTGCCCGACTCTGGCGCAGGCGACCTCCACCTCAACGGAACGCACGCTCCGCATCGGCGTGTCGGCGATGATGAGGGTGTTGTTGTAGCGGCTGTCGTGCAGTTGCTCGATGAATCGGCGACGCTCGTCCGCCCGCTGCCTTCTGCCGTCTGCCTTCTGCTTTCTGCCGTCTGCCGTCTGCCGTCTGCCGTCTGTCCACCCGGCGTCCTCGCCCACTCGCCAGTTGCGCCCCTGCCAGGTCCAGTGCAGCGTCGGCTCGTGCCAGCCCGCGTAGCGCGGATCGCTGCGGATGCAGTGGAACTCGCCGAGGGGGTCATTCCGCCGCGGCACATCACCGAGGGGGAGTCTGCTGAAGTCGACCTGTACCATCTGGCTCTCCTGTAGCCTGCGGAACCAATGCCTTGCAGGGCAGCCCCCGAAGGGGGCGATTCAGTGGGCAGAGAATCGCCCCCTTCGGGGGCTCTGGATTGGGGCGGCTACTCCCCAGGGCTCCCTGCGGTCGCCCTGGGCTACGACTGGCTCGCCCACTTCGTGGGCTACCAGGCGATCCTCGTCCCCACTTCACCACGGCGCACCACCTTCGCAAGGGCTAGGGGCCTCACTCCGACGGCAACGTCGGCACGGTCCAATACCCCGCCTCCCACGACCAGCCGTTCGGGGCGTTCTCGAGGCGGAGGGTGACTTTCTGGCCGCCGTAGGGGGTGAGGTCAACGGTGATCGGCTGCCAGGCGGGCCTGCCCTCGACGGGGCCGATGGTCCTCTTGAGGAGCTGCTTGTCGTTGACGAGGACGCGCAGCTCCCAGTCCGCGCCCTCGGCGTTGTGGCTGGCGACGGAGAACTCCAGGCGGTGCTTCTTGCCCGCCGCCAGCTCGACCGTGCGGGTGAGGTAGCAGGCGTTGCCGCGGTCGAGGGGGTGGGTCATCAGGACGTTGGTCTTGCCGAGGTACTCGGCCCGGACGTCCGGCGCCATGTCGGGGCCGAGGTCCACGACCGTCCAGTCCTTGCTCCACTTCTCGAAGACCTGTTTGACCGAGAGGTCGGCGAAGCGGGCGGCGACCTCGGGGGCCGCGCCCTTGCGAAGCTCGTTCAGCTCGCCGCGGAGGGCGGCGCTAAGGGCAGGCTCCATCTTGTCGGCGAGGTCGGCCACCTTGAGCAGTATGGCCGCCGGCGCGCCGCGCAGGGCCTTCAGGCACGCGCGGGCCGCCTGGCCCTTCCTGTCCGCCTCCTTCTCGAAGGCGTCGAGGAGCACCCGGGCATTCGCCTCATCCTTCGCGTAGCGGCCGAAGGCGGCGATGGCCTCGATGCGGCTGGGCGCACGTGCATCGGTCACCAGCCGCGCGAGCACAGGGATGGCCCTGATGTCGCCACGCTCAGCGAGGATCAACGCTGTCCTCAAGGCGACCGCGAGACTTGCGGAGTTGTTCAACTCCGCAATCGTCGTCATCGCCCCCTCGTCCACCAGCGTCTTGTCCAACTGAGCCACCCGCTGCACGCGGCGCAGGCTTTCTTCCTTCGCCTCCGCGCCCGCCGCCGCGTCCCGCAGAACCGCGAGGGCCTTGCCGAGGACTTCCTGGCGAATGGCTTTGATCTCCTCGGGCGTCGCCTTGTCAACCACGGGCGGGGCCGGCTCCTCAGTGGGAATCTCGTAGAAGCTCCTGCCGCCTTCCTCGACGAGCTTGCCGCCGGCGGCGAGAATGACCTTCTCGCCCACCGCCGCCATCTTGGCCGCCAGCTCGGAAACCGGCGTGGGGTTCTTGTAGAACTTCACGGTGGTGTTGCGATAAGAATCCTTCAGCGGCTCCTTCCACTTCGCGGGCGTGGCCGTCTCGCCCAGGACGCAGCCCAGGATGCCGGCGGCGGTCGAGGGATTGCAGTCGCTGTCCCAGCCCGCGAGCGTGGAAATCTGAAGCGTCTTCGTGTAGTCCTTCTCGCCCCAGAGGAGCCCGATAAGGACACAGGCGGAGTTGGCGACGGCGTGGATGCCGTGGGCCTGGGGGTATCTCTTCGCGTAGGCCTGGCGGGCGTCGCGCCAGTCCATCTTCGCCGCGTGCCAGTCCAACAGGTCGCGCACCATCGAGGCGTAGAGGGACTCGGCGGGCACCTTCTTGAGGGCCGTCTGGAGGATGCTGCGGATATCGTCGTCGCCGAACGCGGCGGAGTAACACTCGGCGATGAAGACGGCCGCATAGGTTCCCTCGCCGAAATTCGTGATGCCCGCCTGGAACCGCGCCCACTTCTCGCACGTGTTGGGCATTCCAGGCGAGATGAGGCCCATCAGGTCAACCTCGATCTGCGCGTCAATATCGGTCGTGTTGTTCGAGAATGCGGGGTGGCCGCACAGCGGCGGCCAGATGGCGAAGTTGTGGAAGTTGTTGAACGCCGCTGCGTTCGCGCACCAGATGGCGGGCCTGTTGAGCTGCCACAGCTCGGCGATCTGGCGCTGGGTGACGCCGAGGCCGAACTTCTCGAAGCCTTCGAGCGTGATCAGCTCGATGTAGCAATCGTCCTGGTCGTGCGCCCCGTTGGGCTTCACGAACCAGTCGGCCGTGTTCTCCAGCGTCAGTTCTTTCCCGCGCCAGGTGATCTTGTGCGGCTCGCCTGGCTTGGGCCACTGGATGCCGAACTCCGTCGGCTCGCCGTAGAGGACGCCGATGTTCTTGCCGAGCCAGCCGCCGTGCACCTTGTCGCGGTAGGTCTCCACTGCAAGGCGCCGCGTGGCGGATAGCGCGACCGAGGAGAGGAGCACAATGGCGAGCGGAACGTGCAGCAGGCGAACTCTCATCGCGTGGCCTCCGGGGGAGAACGGGTCCGTCCTGCCGCTACTGTGCCACGGAGGGCACGGCATGTCAAGCGGCCCCGCTCTTGCACCCCGGCGAGGCCACCGGTTGCGCTCTTCGCCCCCATCTGGCACAATAGCCAGGTCGCAACAACGGATGTGGGAGACAAGATGCCCGGAGTTCCAGCGGCCATGCGATGTGCGGGTGTCCTCCTGCTTGGGCTTGTGCTGGCACGGTCGGGGGCAGGTGCGGCCACTGCGCCCCCGCCGGAGGCCGTCGCTGACTGGCTGGCCCAGGACGGCTTCGCCAGCGAGCAGGCCATCACGAGGGAGCGCGTGGCGGCCCTCCTGAAAGAGCTTGGGCCGGCGGCGGCCGATCTGGCGAAGCAGCTCGACGACGCGGAGCTGGCCGGCCGCTGGCCGAAGGACATCTACCTCCTGGCCTGCGAGCGCCGCCGCGCGGCGCGCCTCAAGCCCCACCTCGCCCAGCTCGCCCGCGTCGTGTTCACCAAGCACTACGACATGGGCGGCTCCCACTACGCCTACACCGAAGGCCAGAGCGACGCGCAGGCCGAACGCCACTTCCAGCCGGGATCAAGCCTGTGCTTGCTGGAACTCGATGGCCTCTACGGCAAGGTGACGCCGCTGCTCGACGACCCGAAGGGCGTCATCCGCGACCCCGATGTGTCCTACGACGCCGCCCGCATCCTCTTCGCCTGGAAGAAGGACCTAACCAAGGACGACTATCACCTCTACGAGATGAGCGTCGGCGACCGCCAGGTGCGCCAGCTTACCGACGGCCTGGGCTTCGCCGACTACGAGGGCGCCTACCTGCCCAACGGCGACATCGTCTTCAACTCCACCCGCTGCGTGCAGATCGTGGACTGCTGGTGGACCGAGGTGTCGAACCTCTACGCCTGCGGCCCGAACGGCGAGCACCTGCGCCGCGTCTCATTCGACCAGGTCCACACCAACTCCCCCACCGTCACCCACGACGGCCGCGTCATCTACACCCGCTGGGACTACAATGACCGCGGCCAAATCTACCCCCAGGGCCTCTTCCACATGAATGCCGACGGCACGGGCCAGACCGAGCTGTACGGCAACAACTCCTGGTTCCCCACGACCATTCTCCACGCCCGCTCGATCCCCGGCACCGGCAAGTACGTGGCCATCTTCACCGGCCACCATTCGCGGCAGAAGGGCTGGCTCGGCACTATTGACCCCCGCATGGGCCGCCAGGAGAACGCCGGCTGCCAGCTCATCGCACCCGTCCGCGAGACCAAAGCCGTCCGCGTGGACGCCTACGGCCAGGGCGGCGACCAGTGGCAGTACCCCTATCCCCTCACCGAGACCGCCTTCCTCGTGACCTTTCGCACCGAGAAGGCCCCCCGCTTCGCCATCTACTGGATGGATGCCGACGGCCGCCGCGAGCTTCTCGCCGCCGACCCGCGCATCTCGTGCAACCAGCCCATCCCACTCGCCCCGCGCCCCGTGCCGCCCGTGAAGGCAAACGTGGTGGACTACCGAAGGAACACAGGCAGCGTCTACCTCCAGGACATCTATGAGGGGCCAGGCCTCGCGGGCATCGAGCGCGGGACGGTCAAGCTGCTCCGCGTCGTCGCCCTCGAGTTCCGCGCGGCGGGCATCGGCTCGAACGGCAACAACGGCCCCGCCGGCGGCGCGCTCATCTCCACCCCCGTCTCCATCCAGGGCACGTGGGACGTCAAGCGCGTGCTCGGCACCACGCCCGTGCATGACGACGGCTCGGCCTGCTTCACGCTCCCCGCCCGCACGCCCGTCTACTTCCAGGCCCTCGACGCGAAGGGCCACGCCGTGCAGACGATGCGCAGTTGGATGAGCCTACAGCCCAGCGAAAGCGTCTCGTGCGTCGGCTGCCACGAGAACAAGAACTCCGCCCCGCCCGTCGCCCGCACCAGCCAGGCACTTCTCGGCGGCCCGCAGCCCCTCACGCCGCCCGAGTGGGGCACCGACGGCTTCGGCTTCATCCGCCACGTCCAGCCAATCCTCGACAAGCATTGCGTCAAGTGCCACCACCTCGACGCCCGCTCCCCCTTCGCTGAGCCGGCGCTCAAACCCAAGCAGGTGGCGTCCCCAGCCTTCGACCCCAAGACGATGCGGCTCCTCACCCCCGCCGACGCCCGCTGGTGGCACACCTTCGAGCGGCCCGCCGACAACTGGATGAGGCCCGACTTCGACCACTCGCGCTGGCGCGTCGGCCCCGGCGGCTTCGGCGACAAGGGGGTGCCCGGCGCCAAGGCCCGCACCCCCTGGAACACCCCGGCCATCTGGCTCCGCCTCCCCTTCGACCTCAAGGAGAGGCCCAAGGCCCCCGCCCTCCTCTGGCACCACGACGACGATGCCGAGGTCTACATCAACGGCGTCCTCGCCGCCCAATCGGACGGCTTCCTCGTCCGCTACGAAGTCGTGCCCATTGCGCCCCAGGCCGCCGCCGCACTCAAGGTGGGCGCCAACACCCTCGCCCTCCGCTGCACCTACGCCGGCGGCGGCCGCTACATTGACGCCACCCTGGTTGATGTTGTGGGCGGGGCGACCATTGTAGGCGGGGCGTCCCTGCCCCGCGAGGCGCCCTACGACCCCGCCTGCGAGGCGCCGGCTGCTCCTGCCCCAAAGTCCTCTCCTTCGGCCCCCGACAACCGACAACCGATAACCGACAACCCTCCCGGCATCCGCCCCAACTTCAGCCTTCGCGGCAAGACCTTCTACGACACCCGCAGCCGCCGCCACTGGAGCGACTCCTACCTCGCCCTCGCCAACCGCCGCGTGGCCGACTGGATCAACGTCCAGAGCGAGCCCTCGATGCTCCCGCCCTACAAGGCCGGAGCGGCCAAGAGCAAGCTCATCGCCATGCTTGCCGAGGGCCACAACGGCGTCAAACTCTCCCCCGCCGAACTCCACCGCATCGCCACCTGGCTCGACCTCCTCGTGCCCTACTGCTCGGACTACACGGAGGCGATGGACGAGAAGGGTGTGCCCACCTACGAGCGCTACCTCGCCAAGCGCCGCAAGTGGGAAGCCCAAGAGGCCCAGAACATCGCCGAGATGCTCGCCCAGCCGCGGCCTTGACTTCCCCTGGGCACAAGGTTATCATCATGGCTAAAGAGGGAGGATTCCTGCGGTGAGGTCTGCCGAGAAAGCGAGTGGCTGACATGTTTGCCAGGATCACCGTCAACCCGAAGCAGATGGGCGGGGTGCCCTGCATCCGAGGGCTCCGCATCCCAGTGGCCACCGTTGTCGCCATGCTGGCGGATGGGATGACTGATGGCGAGATTCTCAATGCCTACCCCGACCTGGAGCCGCCCGACATCCGCGATGCCCTCCGCTACGCTGCCGAGGCCGTCCGCGAACGCGAGCTGCCCCTGGTGACCCCCGCGTGAGATTCCTCGTAGACAACCCTTTGTCGCCCCTCGTTGCTCGCGGCTTGCACGACGCAGGCCATGACGCGGTGCATGTGCGCGACTACGGCATGCACGCAGCCGACGACGAGGACATTCTCGAGCGCGCTGCCGCCGAAAACCGTGCCGTGGTCTCGGCAGACACCGATTTCGGTGCCCTTCTGGCCCTTCGGCAGGAGGCCAAACCGTCCGTGATCCTGTTCCGGCGAGGCACGCAACGGCGGCCCGAGGTCCAGCTTTCATTGCTGCTGGCCAACCTGCCCGGACTCCAGGCGTGCCTCGACGAAGGCGCAGTCGTGGTCATCGAGCCGGCCCGCATCAGGGTCCATCGCCTCCCCATCCTGGGTGGAGATTAGCCGGCAACCGACCGCCGCTTCCTGTCCTGGTCACAAGGAGAAGGTGACGTGTTCCCCCTCATGCTCTCCCTCCTCGCCGCCGCGCCCGCCGAGCCGATCAGGCTTCACCCCGACAACCCGCACTATCTCCTCTGGCGCGGGAAGCCCACGATTCTCGTCACATCGGGCGAGCACTACGGGGCAGTGCTGAATCTGGACTTCGATTATCTGCCGTATCTTGATGAGCTTCAGCGCTGCGGCCTCAACCTCACGCGCACCTTCAGCGGCGTCTACTGCGAATCGGCCAAGTCCTCTCGATTCTCCCCGTCGTCATCCTCTTCTTCATCCTCCAGAAGGAGTTCATCAGCGGCCTCACCGCCGGCGCCGTCAAGGGCTGAGGACAGCCCTTGACATTCCAGATTCCAAATGCCAGATTACAGATGGCAGCCAGGAGCCCTGCTTGATTGGCTCTTGTCCTCATCTGGAATCCGTAATGTGGAATCTGGGATTCCTTGAGGAGAACCTCCGTGGCTGACGAAGTCCGCTACCACATGCTCCGCCCCGCGCAGATCGTGGCCCGCCGGAAGGCGTGTCCCGTGGCCTACGTGCCCATCGGCACCATCGAGTGGCACGGCGAGCACAATCCCGTGGGCGCCGACACGCTTCAGGCCGAGGGCATCGCCAACCTGTGCGCCGAGAGGGGCGGGGGCCTCGCGTTCCCGCCCCTCTGCTACGGCGAGAGCCGCCTGGAGGCCCTGATGGAGGCCAACGCCGCCGACCGCGACCAGATCGCCGCGAAGATGGAGCTTCCGCCCGAGAACTTCGCCCCCGAGCATTTCCCCTTCGCCGCCACGGAGCAGGCGCTCAGCTACCACAGGCTTCTGCTTCACGTGCTCGCCGAACTCGAGACTCTTGGCTTCAAGGTCGGCGTGCTTGTGGCGGGGCACTATCCGCTCATTGACCACGCCCGCGCCGCCTGCCTCCAGCACAACCAGGGCTACCGTGGGCGGAAGGGCAACACCATGCTCGCCTGGGCGTTCGTGGACTACCTGCTCGTCCGCGACCGCTACGACTGCGCGGGCGACCACGCCGGCGGCTGGGAGACCTCGCACATGATGGCCCTCCACCCGCAGACGGTGGACCTGAGCGTCCTGCCACCCAAGGGCGAGAAGCTCATCGGCGCCGGCGGCCGCTTGGCCCCGCAGGACGCCACGGCCGCCTTTGGCCGCGAGACGCTCGACGCCGCCATCGCCGTCGCCCTCCACGAAGTTCGCCACCGCCTCGACAACTTCGGCCTCTACCGCGGCCACGGCAACAGCCTCCGAGAGGGACTCTGGAAAGGGCAAGAGCGATGAAAAGAGACTCCAGGAGTCTTTGTCCGACCTGCAAAGCATTGACGCGCAATGGTTTACGACAGCGAAAAAGACTCCAGGAGTCTTTTCTGGCTGCGCTCGTGTGCGCGGTGTCAGGCTGCGGGCCGACGCTGCCGCCGGGGGTCGAGCACTCGGGCGATGAGTGGGAGAATGGCCTGGGGATGAAGTTCGTGCTCGTGCCGCCCGGCGAGTTCGTGATGGGGAGCACGCCAGAGGAACTCAAGGCGCTGAGCAAACGGTTCGGCGAGGGGAAGATTCGGCCCGAGCGGGTCGCCGTCGAGACGCCGGCTCACTCCGTGCGCATCACAAAGCCGCTGCTCTTCGGCAAGCACGAGGTCACGGTTGGCCAGTTCCGCCGCTTCGTCGAGGCGATGGGCTACAAGACCGATGCCGAACGGGGCGGCGGCGCCTTCGCCTACAACGGTATAGACTGGGAGAAGAGGGCCGACGCCACGTGGCGGAAGCCCGGCTTCGAGCAGGCCGACTGCCATCCCGTCGTCTGCGTGAGCTGGCGCGACGCCCAGGCGTTCATCGCTTGGCTCAACAAGTCGGACGTGAAGAGGCCCAGGCACTGGGCCTATCGCCTGCCGACGGAGGCCGAATGGGAGTGGGCCGCCCGCGGCCCCGACCGCTTCGAGTGGGCCTGGGGAAACGACTGGGATGGCGCGCGGGCGAACTTCGCCGACAAGCAGTCGAAGTTCGCCTGGGGCGACGCGAAGACCGACGACGGCCACGCCCGCACCGCGCCCGTCGGCTCCTACAGCCCCAAAGGCGACACGCCCCTCGGCCTCGCCGACATGACGGGCAGCGTGTGGGAGTGGTGCCAAGACTGGTTCGACCCCGCCTACTACCAGACAGCTCCTGCGATTGACCCCGTGAACAGAAAGGAGGGCAACCGCCGCGTCGAGCGGGGCGGCAGTTGGGCCTTCACGCCCGACTACTGCCGCACGGCCTTCCGCTTTGCCCTCGAGCCGAACGAGAGCTATGATACGCTCGGCTTTCGAGTTGTGCTGGCGCCGGCCCAGTGAGAACGAGAGCGAATGACCAATGACCAACGTCCAATGACCAAGTGAAGCCAAGAGAAGGCTGTTTGGTGCTCTGTCTGACTTGGTCATTGGTCATTGGGAATTGGTCATTCCGCCCCGAAGAGGAGTTGTACCCATGTCCCGTTGTGAGCTTCTACGGATGGCGCTTGCCCTGGGGGCGACCTGCGCGATCTCCTGGGCCGGTGAGGGGGCCGCCGCCCTTTGCCTCGTGCCCTTTCCCAAGGAGGTGAAGCTGGGCGAGGGCCGCTTCGCGCTCGACCGGCCGCTGGTGTTGACTGGGGACCCTGGGAGGGCCGAGCTGTTCGCGCAGATGATCGGCGCGGAGCTGGCCCGGGCCGGGCTGAAACCCCTCTCGGTACGCGCCATAGAGCTGGCGCCCAATCCCAAGATGCCGTGCTCCCTGAGCCTTGCACCAAAGGACACTGTGCGATATCCGTCGCAGGCCTTCCGCCCGAGCCCGACGGCCGAGGACTACGTGATTGAGGTCGGCCCCGAGTCTATCGGCCTGGGGGCGTGGGGCAATGAGGGTCTCCTCTACGCGGTCCAGACCCTCTGCCAGCTCATCCGGGCGAACTTGAAGGACAAGGGGATACCCTGCCTCACGATCCGCGACTGGCCGTCGCTGCGGTGGCGCTGCTTCCAGGACGACTTGACCCGCGGCCCCAGCTCGACGCTCGACGAGCTGAAGCGCGAGGCCGCGCTCGGCGCGTTCCTGAAGATGAACCTCTTCACCTACTACATGGAGCACCAGTACGCCTTCGCCAAGCACCCGCTCATCGGCCCGAAGGATGGCTCGCTCCTGCCCGGGGAATTGAAGGCGCTCGTGGAGTTCGGCAAGCCGCTCGGCGTGGACGTCCTTGGCAACCAGCAGTCCTTCGGCCACTTCGGCCACATCCTCAAGCACAAGGAATACCAGCATCTGCGCGAGACGCGCGACGTGCTCTGCCCGACGAAGGAGGAGAGCTACAAGCTCCTCGACGACCTCTACTCCGAGGTCGTCCCCCTCCTGCCGCTCCCCTTCTTCAACGTCTGCTGCGACGAGACGTGGGGCCTGGGCACCGGCCCATCGAAGGAGCAGGCCGATAGGATCGGCGTCGGCAAGGTCTATGCCGGCCACATGCGCCGCATCCACGACCTCCTCAAGGACAAGTACAAGAAGCGGATGATGATGTGGGGCGACATCATCCTCCAGCACCCGAAGGACCTGGCGGACATCCCGACCGACACGATCATGCTCACGTGGGGCTACGACCCGCGGGCGAGCTTCGAGGGGCAGATCGTCCCCTTCACCAAGTCGGGCTACGAGTTCTTCGTCTGCCCGGGCGTGAACAACTGGAGCCGCATCCTGCCCGACTTCGGGGCGTCGGTGGTGAACATCCAGAACTTCGTCCGCGACGGAGCAAAACACGGCGCCCTGGGCATGCTCAACACCTCGTGGGACGACGATGGCGAGAACCTCAACGCCCCGAACTGGCACGGCTTCGCCTGGGGCGCCGAGTGCGCCTGGAACGCCTCGAAGACCGCCTACGCCGACTTCAGCCGCCGCATCGGCGCCGTGCTCTTCGGCGAGAAGGGCGACCACTTCGGCCAGGCCATTGACCTCCTCTCCAAGACCCATCGCCTCCCCGGCATGGGCGGCATGCACAATGGCCGCTTCTGGCAGGACGACCTCGGGCCGATGAAGACCACCGTGGCGGCGGAGAAGGCGAACGCCCAGCGCCTCCTCGAACTCGTCAAGCCGGCCATCGAACACCTGGATGCCTGCAAGAAGGAGGCGACCGCCAACGCCGAACTCCTCGACGCCTTCCTCTGCGGCGCCCGCCGCATGGAGCTTATCGGCCAGCGGATGCTCGACCGCCTCGACGTCGCCGCGCTCTACAGCACCGCCTATGAGGGGGCAGTGAAGGAAGCGGCGCCGCTCCTGGCGAAGGCCGAGGCGATCATTGAGAAGAACCGAGCCGCCTTTGAGGCCATCGGGAAGCAGTTTGCCGAGCTATGGATGCGGGAGAACCGTCCCTACGCTCTCGACGCAACGATGGGTCGCTACAAGGCCGCCGTCGGTCGCTACGACGCCCTGGCGAAGCGCCTCGCGGCCATCCGCAAGGACGCCGAGGCCGGCAAGCCCCTTCCGCCCCCGAGCCAGGTCGGCCTCGGTCTCCTCGAACTCGGCGCCCGCAAGACCCGCGCCGACAAGGTCGAGCAGACGCCCCTCTGGCCGGACACGCCCTGGGAGGAGCCGGCCGCGACACACCGCATCGGCCTGCTGGTGGGCGCCGGCTCGGCCGAACGCAGTGATCTGCCAGTCGAGTTGGACGTTCGGCTCCCGCCGGACCTTGCCGCCAAGCCGGCGCGCGCCTTCGACGAGCGCGTGGGCCACTCCAAAGCGCTTCCTGTGCAGATCGACCCGACCAATGACCCCGCTCGCCAGCGCTTGACGATCATCTTCACGGGCTCGCTGCCCAAGGGAAGTGGCGCCCCCGTCCTGGTCTACCTCGGTCTCTCCAAGCCGCCTCAACCGCTGCCGGGAGTCGTGTCAACGAGCGACGCGCCGAAGGGGATGAAGTGGCTGGAGAACGATAAGGTGAAGCTGCTCCTCGGCCCCGAGGGCGCGCACATCTATCGCTGGGAGATCAAGGGGATGGGCAATCGCGACGTGACGATGCCAGGGGAGACAGGCTGGGCCGGCTTTGGCGACGTGGGTGGCGAGCACCGAAGCTCGCCCAGCAAACTCCAATGCGTCGCCCACGGGCCGGCGCTGGTGCGCTACATCTGCACGGACGAACACGGACTGGCACGGACGATCAGCCTGTTCGCCGGGGCGTCGTGGGTCGAGGTGGCCCTGAACTCGCCCGTCGGCTACTTCTGGGCCTTCGACGACCCGAAGAGCTTCGCGGCCGACGGGCCGACACCCGGCCAGTATCTCTTCTCAACCGGTGCGGGCGGAGCCGTTGGCAAAGAGGCGGAGGGCGTGAGCGCCCAGGTGCATGCCGCCGGCGCGCACTGGGGTGTCAAGTTCCTCCCCGACAAGTGGCTGCTGGGAATGGTCACGCCGGAGGTGGCGACGACCCACGTGATCGCCCCCGGCGGGGGAGCGGGCGGAGTGGGCATCGAGCGGGGCGGGGGCGCCAGCCACTTCGTCATCTACGCGGGCGCGCTCGAGGGGAAGCCTGCCGACCTGCTGAACCGCCTCCAGCGCACACTCGACTTCCGCAATCCGCCCGAGATCACCCTCCACGCGATCCAGGCCAGGTGATCGGCTTCATTCGCTGTCATGCTGAGCGGAGCCGCCTCCTGGCGGGCGAAGCGAAGCATCTCTCAGGGGGACACGCTGATCCAGGCGGTCACCTACTCGCTGGGGTCGACTCCCTGGAAGATGCTTCACTTCGCTCAGCATGACAAGTCGGCGGCGTTGGCCTCGCGTGACACGCCGCCTACCCCTCGGCCAGCGGCGTGCTCAGGTAGCGCTCGCCGGTGTCGCACATGAACGTGACGATGGTCTTGCCCCGGTTGGCTGGGCGGCGGGCGACCTGGAGGGCGGCCCAGGCGTTGGCGCCCGCCGAGATACCGACCAGAATGCCCTCCTTCTTCGCCAGCAGCTTCGCCGTGGCGAACGCGTCGTCGTTCGTGCAGGTGATGACCTCGTCAATCAGGTCACGCCGCAGGATGTCAGGCACGAAGTTCGCCCCAATGCCCTGTATCTTGTGCGGGCCGGGCTGGCCGCCCGAGAGCAGGGGAGAGGCCGCGGGCTCGACGGCGATGGCCTTCACCGACGGCTTGCGCGCCTTGAGCGCCTCGGCGCAGCCGCTGATCGTCCCGCCCGTGCCCACGCCGGCCACAATGATGTCCACGGCCCCATCGGTGTCGCGCCAGATTTCCTCGGCCGTCGTGCGGCGGTGGGCATCCACGTTGGCCGGGCTCTTGAACTGCTGGGGCATGAAGCTGTTGGGCGTGTTGCGGACCATCTCGTCGGCCTTCGACACCGCGCCCTCCATGCCCTCGGAGCCCGGGGTGAGGACGACCTCGGCCCCGAGCATCCTCAGCAACGCGCGCCGCTCGACCGACATGGTGTCGGGCATGGTGAGGATGAGGCGGTAGCCGCGCGCCGCGCACACGAAGGCCAGGCCGATGCCCGTGTTGCCCGAGGTCGGCTCCACGATGGCCGTGCCCGTCTTCACCTTGCCCTCGCGTTCGGCGGCGTCAATCATCGCTACGGCGATGCGGTCCTTCACGCTGTGGAGCGGGTTGCAGAACTCGCACTTCACGAGCACTGTAGCCACGCAGCCCTCGGTGACGCGCCGGAGCCGCACGAGGGGGGTGTTGCCGATGGCCTGAGTGATGTCGTCGAAGACCTTGGGCATGAGGTTCTCCTCTGCCTGCGTGACATGGCCGATCCGTCTGATCCGACGGATCGGACGGATCCGACGGATCAAGCACCGCGCGCTCACGGCTGGGCTCGATGCTTCTCGCCGCGTGCGATGGCCTGGCGCGCCTCGGCTTCGGCCTGGAGGAGGCGCTGGTACTTCTCCTCGCGGGCGGCCTCGATGCCGAGAAGCTTCGCCCCTGGCATGTCCTCGCGGGGCACTTTCGCCAGGGCGTCCCTGCCCGCCTGAAGAATGGCGATGGCCTCCTTGTACCGCGGGTCGCTCTTGTCGGGAATCTTCGCCAGGCAGGGGCTCAGCTCGGGGCGCGTGAGGCTCACCTGGTCCGCGTGCTCGCGGCCGGTGAGGTTCATGCCCACGAGCTTGCCCAGGGCGCCGAGTTGCTTGCCGTCGAGGGGCGAGCGCCCGTAGAGGTTGCCGGGATACGAGCTGGCGTAGGACGGGTAGTAGGGGGCATTGATGTCAATCCAGGTTACGACGCGGTCGAAGCCCTCGGGGTCGAGCTTGCCCTCGTCGCGGTACTTCCGCAGCCGCTCGACGAGCCTGCTCTTGTGCGAGCCCCAGGAGTAGGGGGGCAGGATATCGGCAGGGCCGGCGCCGATCACCTTGACGTGGCCCTTCCTCCGCAGTTCCGCGTACGAGACGTTGAAGCACAGGGTCAGGTCGCCCGCGAACAAGAGCTTCTTGCCGCCCTCGGTGCCGTAGTCGTGGCACTTGAGGCAGTGCTTGTCGAAGACGGGCTGCACCTCGGCCGTGTAGCTGAAGAGCCGCGGCGGGCCATACCAGGGCTTGAGAGGGGAGGGCGCGCGGGTGACGGCGGCCTTCAGGTTGTTCGGCGTGCCGCTCAGGCGGTTATCGTGGCAGCCGATGCAGCCCGTGGTCTCGCCCGGCCGGGCGATGGTGCCGCTCCGCATCGTCTGCACCATCATCCCGTCCGCGTCGAGGAGCTGGAAGTAAACGAAGGTGTCGGCCGGCACGGTGAAGTGGGCCGAGCCGTCGGCCTCGACGGGCGCCGTGCCAATGATCCGCTTGTTGTTGAAATCGTTCCAGGCCATGCCCGGCGCCTGCTGCCCGGTCCCGCCGTCCCACGCGGGGCCGGTCCAGAAGCGTTTCTCCGGCGATTCGACCACGCGCAGCCAGCGGACGGTGCCGGGTTTCACGCCGGCCATGTGGGTGCCGCGGTAAACATCCTGGACGTAGAACGTGCCTGATTCGCCTGCGAAGTCGCGCCGCGATGGGATTATCGGTGGACGCGGACGCGAGGTCAGTGGCATCGGATCAAAGAGGAGGTCGAGCCCAAGGTGCTAGGCCGCGCCTTCCTCTGCGCCGACTACGGCGCGGCCAAGGTGTGTCTCGTCAACAAGGAAGGCAAGATCGAGTGGGGGTACAGGGCCGGCGGGCCTCAGGACGTCTGGCTGCTGCCCAACGGCAACGTCCTGCTCACGCACGGCAAGGGCGTGAAGGAGGTCACACGCGACAGCAAGGTGGTCTGGGAATACAAGACGGCCCCCGCCAACGAAGTCCACGCCTGCCAGCCGCTACCCGACGGCGTGGTGATGATCGCCGAATCCGGCCCCTGCCGCATCATCGAGGTGGACCGCGAAGGCAAGGTCCTCAAAGAGGTGCCGCTCACCACGACCTGCAAGAACACCCACGGCCAGATGCGCGGCGCCCGCAAGCTCGCCAATGGCCATTACATCGTCGGCCAGTACAGCGACGGCGTCGTCCGCGAATACGACGCCGAAGGCAAGATCGTCTGGGAGTTCAAACAGAAATGCGCCTTCGCGGGCATTCGCCTGCCCAACGGCAACACCCTCATCTCCACGGGCGACGCCCACAAGGTCCTCGAGGTGGACCCCAAGGGCGAGGTGGTGTGGGAGATCAACGAGAACGACCTGCCTGGCAACCCCCTGCGGTTCACCGCTGGCGTGCAGCGGTTGTCGAACGGCAACACCGTCATCTGCAACTGGGGCGGACACGGCCACGTCGGCCAGCAGCCGCAGATCATCGAGGTCACGCGCGACAAGAAAGTCGTCGCCGAACTCTTCGACAACAAGCAATTCAAAACCATCTCGGGCGTCTTCCTCCTCGACGCCGAGGGCGACGTGACGAAGTGCGAGCGGCTGAGGTGAGGGCTGCTCGCTTCCTTGGAGCGTCAAAACAATGAAGCCTGTAGGCGGGCCGTCCCTGGCCCGCGAGGAGCCACGCGGGGCAGAGACGCCCCGCCTACAAGGAAACCCCTTGGCCAGAGCGCGACCGCAAACGGAGCCGGCTTCATTCTCCTAGACGCTTTAGTCAGCTTGACAAGCAGACATGGCCGGTATAGACTGACCTGCAAGGGGGGACGCTGGTACGCGGGCTCTGGCGGCGCGACGGGGAAGGACAAAGGGGTTCGAGCCATGGGCATCGAGACGCTCGTCACGGCGGAAGAGCTGTTGGCCATGCCCGCCGACGGCTTCCACTACGAACTCATCGAGGGGGAGATCAAGAAGATGAGCCCCGCTGGTATTGTCCACGGCCTCGTCGGTGGCCAGCTCGTCGGCCTGTTGAGTCACCACGTAATGCTGAACAGGCTCGGCGCGCTCCTCATCGCGGAGCCGGGGTTCCGCCTCTCCCGCGACCCCGACACCGTGCGGGTGCCGGACATCGCCTTCATTCGGAGCGCCCGCCTCCGCCGCCGCGCCGCCCCCGAGGGATTCTGGCCCGGCGCGCCTGACCTCGCGATCGAGATCGTCTCACCCAACGACACCGCCCCTGAGGTGGAAGAGAAGGCGACCGCTTGGCTCGACGCCGGTACCGCAATGGTCTGGGTCGTCAACCCCGCCAAGCGCACCGTCACCACCCACCGCAGTTCCACCGACATCCAGACCCTCACCGAACAGGACGAACTGGACGGCCAGGACGTCGTCCCCGGCTTCCGCTGCCGCGTGAGCGAGATCTTCGAGAATCTCTGAGAAGCCGCCGCCGAACTCTACGACAACAAGCAGCTCAAAACCGTCTCCGGCGGCTTCCTCCTCGACGCCGAGGGCGACGTGGCGAAGTGCGAGCTGCTGACGTGAGGCGAGGCATCTGACGCAGGGAACTCAAGGCGTACTTGACAAACTCAACTGAGGCGCCTATGATCCAACCCGCCAGGGATAGCCGGCTGGGGTGTGAACGCAAGGCCGGAGCGAGGGTGGTGCTTCGCTTGTGGCCTTGCCCCACCTTCGAGTCCTCCGGCCTATCCCCCAATGCTTCTGAAAGCTCGACTGGCCGAAGGCCAGTCGTCTGTGCGAGTCTCCTATTTCCGGAGGGTTGTTTGTCCAGTTCACGCTGAACCAGTACATAAAGAGGAAACACGTATGAGGCGACTTGCGCCTACCGCATGCGTATCGGTGGCGTTCCTACTCTCCGGAGTCACCGGGTGTTCCCCAACATGGCACCCAACAGGGCAGCAATTGCTGGAACAAGCTAGGAGGAGGAACGACATACCAGGGTGGACCCAGTTCTTACTGGAACTCGGCCGCGGGAGATACTCCGAGGACCGCCACAAGCTTCATAGCCAAGCGCTTGATGCACTCAAGCCGCTCATGCGGGAACGGATTAGGAGCATTACGCACCTGGATGTTTGGGTGCCGCGCCTATCGGGCCCACAAGACAAGCTCGACGAGGCGATCCGCGCCTGGGTTGCCGGAACGGGGAAGACCCTGACGTACAAGCGTGACTTCCAGGATCCCTTGGCGCTGCAGTCACCGGTGCTACAGATCCGCGTGGACTCCCAACCGTTCATCGAGCACCGTGGTCACGTGATTGACCTGGTGCGCCCAATGACCCTGCATGCTACCATGAGCATCACAGCCACCTACGTAGACCCGGAGCATAATATCAGCGTGTTCAACAAATTCACGGTGTCCACATCCTTCGCGCGAGAGTTCACAGCCTTTCCGCTCTCCGGGGACGGTACCTACATATGGAATTCGCTGCTAGACGATGCTCTCAGGAGGCAATTGACGAGCATACTGATGGGGGAATTGATACACAATATTGAGATCTCCTCGCCACTTGACATCACTTACGAAACGAGGCTAGACCTAATCAGGGACTAGGCTGGGGTGTCACATCTTTATTTGTCACACCGGGGGTGTCACATCTTTATTTACAGAACTCAGATCATCGGCACACCAAGACGCCAGAAACCACGCTGCGGGATCGGCCGTGCTCGGCGAGGGCGTGGCCAAGGACACCGGTTCAACCTGTCCGTTGGGCATTCCGTGAGCTGTACGCTTTCGCCGAGGCCAGAAAAGCGGGCCCTTTGCTGGTGTTAGTGGTAACGTAAGCTCTTATGCAGCATAGACTTGCGGGATCGCACTTTCCAGGCGTTCTACGCAATTCGTGATCTGAGTTCTGATTTATGCATTATTTCTGTGGCACCCACACACGGCTGGGCAAGCCAGCCGTGCCATGTCCGGGGGCTTGAGGGGCCTGCCCCCGGCTTGCCTGCTCAGGCGCTGCGTTTGCGGGCGATGAGGGCGCGGACTCCGGGGGCAAGGTCGTTGGGCACGACCGCTGAGGGGCAGTGGGCAGTGGCCAGTGGGCAGACGGCAGCGGACAGGCGGCAGCAGGGCCGCGTGCCCGTCACGGTGTTGTCAGCCCGCGCTCCCTGCCCTCGCGGACGATCTGGACGATCTCCTGAGCGGTCAACCCGGCGTTGATTCCCTCAACATCCAGGGGGGATGCACGCCTGCGAACAGGCTGGACGATGAAGAGGGTGCCATCCTTCCGCTTGATCATGGCTTGCCCCTCCGCGCTGGCCTTGTCGAGGACGGAGGCAAAGTGCTGTCTCGCCTGCGAGTAGGTGTAGGTAGTCATGATCCGATCTCCAGAACGGACACTCCGGCCTTTGCCGCGGCTTCGGCGAGGCCCGTGTCCAGGGTCAGGAGCTTGCACTGATGCCTGCGAGCGCACAGGATCACATACGCATCGTAGGCGTACAAGTCCAGTTCGGCGGATAGTTCGACGGCATCCTCGAGTTCGACATCGGAGAACCTGATAGGGATTTCGCGGTACGCGCGAAGTGCCTCTCTCGCATCCTGAACGGTGAGCCTCCGCCGCTTGAACATCGCCGAGAACGCATTGCCGATCTCCCAGTGAAGTGAGGGGGGCGCGATGAGGTCCGCTCCCGCCGTCTGGTGTACAATCACCTCCTTGTGGGGCTCGTTGGTAATGACGGCAATGACGGCGGAAGCATCAATGACCAGGTCCATCGCAGCGGGCCTCCTTCACGTACAATTGTACAATCAATCTAGCACACTCGGGAGCCTAAGTCAAGGGCGCCTGGCAGGCGGGTGCGGCGAACACCGCACTTGCTTTCTGGACTCGTGGCCAGACGCGGACCAGGGACAGGTGTGCACATCGCGACGGCCTGCCCGCGGGTGGGCTGCTCAGGCGCTGCCATTCGTGCCTGTCACATCGCTGCGCCGCTGACATGCAACTCACTGCGGGCTCAAGGGTTATGCTGAGGTATGCCATCGGCTTCGGTTAGGGTCGCCCAAGCGGGGCCAGATGTCAGGCGCTGCGTTTGCGGGCGATGAGGGCGCGGCCATCGGGGGCAAGGTCGTTGGGGACGGCCATCATGGTGATGTTCTGCTCTTCGCGAGCGGCCTCGATCTCGGCGAATTGTTCGTCCTCAGACTGGTTCTCATAGTGGGCGATCACGTCGCGCACGCGCTATTCGTCCCAGCCCGGGGGCGCAGCCAACGTAGGACGGATAGGACAGGTAGGACCGATAGGACAGGTGGGACAAGGGTTCACGCTCGTGCCCCAGGTCCTATCTGCCCTATCAGTCCTATCTGTCCTATGGTCTCCACAGCCCGCGGGAGCGCTGTGTGCCGCTTGGCCCGGCGTCATAAGGCGATCCCTTCCCTGCGGACGTTGAGGAGCAGAGGGCTCTCGCCGGAGCGGAAGCGGCCGGCGGACAGGTAGGTGCAGGAGAAGACGACCCCGTGCTTGAGGCACAACGCGGCGCGAAGCTGGCTGGTGCGGGCGATCTCCTCGCCCGGCCTCACGTTGCCTCTGAGGACCAGGAGCACGTCAATGTCCGAGCCGGGGTCGGCCTCGCCGCGAGCCTGGGAGCCGAAGAGGATTGCCTGGTCCAGGCGGTCGCCGTAGAGCCGCCCAAGCTCGCGCCGGAACTCCTTGAGGCCGCCTCTCAGCCTTCTATCCATTGGGGACCAGCTCCCTCCATCGCATCCGTGGGGATCATACGCTGCCGGAGCAAGCGCGTCAAGCGGGCAGGGGACTCACGCGAGAGGGGGGATGGTGGGCCGTCGCGTGGCGGCCGGGCGTCATGGCGCGGGCGGCAGTGGGCCGCGGGAGCGGCCGAGGGGGCGTCCCCACGCGGAGCGTAGGGACGAGAGGGAGCACTTATAGCGCCCACGACGGAGGCGTCGGGGGGTGGATTTGACTCGAGCCCCAGGATGGGGGGAGAGACCGCGAGTCAGATGGGGGAATGGCCGCGGGAGCGGCCAGAGCGTCGTCCCCACGCAGAGCATAGGGACGAGAAGTCCTTCCTCTGGCGTGGGTTGGCATGTGAAAACAGTCACAAATTGGGACTTACGTATGGGCAACTTGCGCCCCCCGGAAGCCAAATGGGGCGCAAGTTGCCCGCATGGCTGGGCTTTTGCCCTTGGTATTTCAGGACTTATGGAGTTATCCACAACCGATGGCGTGTGTGTGTGGAGGGGCGCAAGTTGCTTTCTCGCACGTCCAGTGGGGCTATTGGGCGATCCGGGCAACTTGCGCCCTATTTCGGGGGGGCGCAAGTTGCTCTGACGGGGCGCGGGTCAGGCGATGAGGGCGAGGAGGACGCCGCAGCCAAGGGTGAGGAGGGAGATGCCCAGGCCAACCAGGTTGCCGACCAGGCGTCGCGTGGCCGCGGGGTCGGCTGTGCCCTCCCCTTGTCGGACCGCGACTGGCAGTAGGGCGAGGGTGAGGAGGCCGAGGACGCTGGCTGAGGCGAACCAGGCGAAGGGGTTGTAGCCCTTGCGCGTGGCGAGGCAGGCCGCGACGCCGCCCAGGCCAAGCCAGGCGAGGATGCCCAGGAGGCCCATGCCGCCAGGGGATGGCCGGGTGAGCCACGCCATCGGGGTGAAGGGCGCGGCGACGGCGCCCAGGCCGAAGCTGTCCACGGCGCCGACGGCATCGAACAGGGCGTCCCGCTCCTTCAGCACGTCCACCAGGTTGCTGTAGTCGTCGGTCCAGAGGACTCGGCGGGCGAGGAGGCTCTGGGCTTCCGGGTCCTTCTCCAGGGACTTCTCGTGTTCCTCGATGACTTCGCGGACGGCCTCGCAGTCGAGGAAGGCTTGGTTGTTGGTGAGGAGGATCCAGGTGGCCGGGTCCACCCGCTTGTCACTGTCGGACTTGGATTCGACGATGACGGTCTTGTAGTCGAAGTGTTTGGCGAGGGCGAGGACGACGGGCTCGAGGTCGAGATAGCGGTTGGAGATGTGGACGGCGAGGACGCCGTCGGCCTTGACCTGGCGGTTGAGGTAGATGTCGAATGCCTCGCGGGTGAGGAGGTGGATGGGAATGGCGTCGCTGGAGAAGGCGTCGAGGGCCAACACGTCGAGGCGCTGGGGTTCCTGGCGTTCGAGGGTGAGGCGGGCGTCGCCGAGGCAGACCTTGAGGTCGGCGCCCCTGGCCTCGGCGTCGGCGAGGTAGTGGAACCACTTGGGGTTTCTGGCGATGCCTTCGACAGCCCGGTTGATCTCATAGAAGCGGTAGTAGTCGGCCTTGCCGGCATAGGCGGCGATGGTGCCGGTGCCGAGTCCGACGACGCCGACGCGGAGCTGGCCCGTCTTTGGCTCGCGCGGGAGGTTGAGGATGGCGAGGCCGACGCCGCTCTTGCGGCCGTAGTAGGAGGTGGGCCAGAGGCGCTTCTCCTCGTCGGCGAACTGGTTGCCGTGCGAGATGCGGCCGTTCTGGAGGCTGTAGTAGTGGCGCTCGCTGTCGTACTCGCCTTCAGGATGGAGTTCGGTGTACTTGAGCTTGCTGTATTCGCTGACGCGCAGGACGCCGTAGAAGTTGCGGGTGAGGGAGAGGCAGTCCTTGGTCGTGTGGTCGGCGGACTTTTTGAGGCCGAAGGCGAGGGCGACGAGGAGGCCGGCGAAGGCTGGGAAGTAGAGGACGACCCACCACTTCTCTGCCCAGTGGCGGTGCGGCTTGGTGTCGGCCCAGAACGCGGCCATCGCCAGGGCGCAGCAGAGCCAGAGGCCGATGTGGAGTTCCAGGTAGGTGGGGAACACGCGGGGCGCGACGAGGGACACGAGGACCCCGCCCACGGCTCCTCCCGCCGACGAGAGGAGGTAGAAAGTGGTGAGGTAGCGGGGGTTGGGCTTGAGGCGGACCAGTTCGCCGTGGCAGACCATGCAGCAGATGAAGAGCGCGAGGGAGAAGCCGATGATCTGGCCGAGGATCGTCACGTCCACGCCCTCGTTGAGCATCCAGGGCACGCCGCCGAGGGCGAGCTTGACCGGCTCGCTGGAGCCCAGGTCGTTGCCCAGGTACTCCTTGCCGTGGACGAACTTCCAGGCGAACCTGGAGAAGTTCACCGCCTCACCAAAGTCCGGCTCAGTTGCCGGCGTGCCGAAGGCGACCTTGACCGGGAGCCGCACCGCCTGGCGGGTGAACTCGATGCCGCCCATCACGACGAAGAGGAGCGCCCACCAGACGTAGCGCGGGTACCACCGCGTGCTGTGGAAGCAAAGGATGAACGAGAGGAGGTAGAAGGTGAGGGGGAGCACCCAGAGGAAGGGCACGATGGCCACGTCGGCGCACATCTGATTCGTCACGGCGAGCAGCACCAGGGACCCGCAGGCGGTGAGGGCCACCCACAGGATGCGCGTGAGGATGCCCGGCGGCCCCTCGGCCTCTCCCCTCCCCTCCTCTGCTGTCTGCCTGCTGTCGTCTGCCGTCTGCCGTCTGTCGTCTGCCTTGGGCGTCCGCCAGGCGCAGTAGCTGGCCGCGAGCGCGAAGAGCGCGAAGCCGATGGACCAGATGATCCCCTGCGACAAGAAGGACACCAACTACCTGGGCCTACTCCAACTCGGTTGTGCATTGCTCTGGTTCCGCAGAGTGCTCAGGATCTAGTTTTGAGATAGTTTCTTAGGTGGTAGACCAGCCGCCCTCGCTCCGCCTGCGACGCGACGACGCCACGAGCGGCAAGGTACTGCAAGTGCCGCGACACGCGCTTGACAGGACACCGGAGCGTCCGCGCCAGCGTGCCGACAGTGAGAGGCGACCGCGCCAGCAGGAACAGGACCCGAAGACGCGTGCCATCCCCGAATGCCCGCAAGAACCTGGCCACTTCGCTGGCTCGCATGATCGCCTCCTCAGCAAGAAGCCCCTCGCCGGATGCCTTGCGCCAACAGAGCACGGCTACCACACGGGGAGAACCAGGTTGCGTGCTGCGCGCCCAGGCCAGGCTCAGATCTCGAAGATGCCGGAGCCTTCCACGGGGACGCAGGGCTCGACCTGGGGCGGCCGGCCGGCAGGTTCGTAGTAGCCGCGGGTGAGGGCATCGCGGAGGGGCTCGACCGCCCCGTCGCGGCAGAGGACCATGATGCAGCCGCCGAGGCCCGCGCCGGCCAGTTGCGCGCCCACCACGCCCTCGACACCCAGCGCAATGTCCACCATCGAGTCCAGCTCGGGCGTCGAGCAGGCGTAGCCGCCGGGAGCCATCATCAGCGAGCCCTCGCCCCGCTCGCAGGCGGCGATGAGGCCATCCAGCTCCCCATCCGGCACGTCGAGGGGAAGCGGCTGGCGAACGCCCGCCGCGTCGAGCCGGCTCACGCGGTCGCCGTCGTGCGACACCGTCATCAGGCGCCCAAAGGCCGCCACGTCGGTGGCACAGGCACCCTTCGGCAAGCTCAGGGCAGGTTCTTGCCTGTGGGTCACAGGCGGGACGCCTGTGCCACC
Source organism: Planctomycetota bacterium (assembly GCA_041320515.1). GTDB lineage: Bacteria > Planctomycetota > PUPC01 > DSUN01 > DSUN01 > DSUN01. Next base: position 1,351,245 of record JBGLNR010000001.1, read on the forward strand.
AATCCCTGCCCCGCCGCCCCCTGTGCCACCCAGGTAGGCGACGCAGTCGCGGCTGCGCAGGCACTCGGCGATGCCGAAGAGGCAGACGCCTCGGACGCGATAGCCGTCGGCCGGCTCGTTGTGGCTGAGGAAGAGGGTCTCTAGTTCCGCCGTGTCCTGGCCCTTGAGCTGGCGGAGCATCTCGGTCCGGCCGATGCGGTCGGGCAGGGCCTTGACCAGGCGCAGGATGTCGGCCTCCATGCACCCCAACGTGCCGGTATTCACGTCGCGCAGGTACTGGATGCGGTCCGCCTTGTCGGGCAGGAGCTTGCGCAGGAACAGGCAGCCGGCCTCGTAGGCGGCGATGCACTGGTTGAACACGTCGCGGGCGTTGGCCGCCTTTTTGGCCTGGATGCCCGAGGCGCACACGACCACGCGGTAGCCCTGGGGGAAGGGCACGATGCTCTCGACCTCGAAGGGGTAGAAGCGCACGTGCGCGATGGCGCCGCGCCGCGAGAGTTTGATCGCTGCGTGGTCGCCCGAGCCGCCGCGGGTGCCGACGAACCACTCGCCCTCGCCGCACAGGTTGACGAACTGCTGGGGGTTGACGGCGAGGCCGTTCAGCTCGACGATGGCCTCGGCCGCGGCGACGACCATGGCGGACGACGAGCTGAGGCCCGCTCCCATCGGGATGTTGCCGCTCGCCATCACGTTCATCCCGCGGATGCGGCGGTTGCGGAACTTCTCCTGGAGGCGGAGCGCGGCGGCCTTGATGTAGTTGGCCCAGTCGCCCGCCGCCTCGCGCACCATGCGCATCACCTTGTCGCTGTTGATCGTCGAGAGCCAGTCCTCCCAGTCGAGATTCGCCACCTCCTCGCCGATGTTGAAGGTGCGGAACTTGAACTGCTGGAAGTCGCGGTTGTGGAGCGCCACGTTGTTGTCGGAGCGCTCCTCGACGGCCATGAGGACCTCTTTGTTGATGGCGACGAGGTTGTTGTGGCCGCCGCGGTGGTCCACGTGGCGGCCCATCAGGTTCACGCGGCCCGGCGAGCGGATGAGGAGCACGCGGCTGTCGGTGCCGTAGACGCGGGCGAACTCGAGCAGCGTGTCGCGATAGGCCCGGCGGCGCTCCTCGTGGAGGGCGGGGTCGGAGCCGTAGATTTCGGCGAAGCGCTGCGCCAGGCGCGGGTCGTCGCGGTCGAGAATCTTCAGCCATTCCTCGACCGTGCGGCGCGGGCGGGGGGCCGGCTTGCGCAACTCGGCCCCCGACCCGATTGCCTCTTGACGCCGCAGGTAGTCCTCGATGTCGAGCAGCTCTTCGGGATTGTTGAAGGCCAGCACCCAGTTCGGGTCATCGCTGTCCACCGTGATGAGCTTGTAGCGCAGCGTGCCGTCGGGGTTGCGGGCGTTGGCGAGGACCGCCACGGCGTCGGTGAGGTACTCTTCCTTCTGTGCGTTGTCGGCAGCGATGTGGCGGAGGGCGTCGTAGAGGGCGCGGGCACGGAAGAGATAGACCGAGACGTTGACCTTCGAGGTCACTTCCTCGAGCTGGTCGGCCGAGAGCGTGGTCTGCGAGCCGTCGGTTTCGGGGATGACGAAGTGCGTGTCGGCGGGGCGGATGAGGGCGCGGAGCGCGGGCAGCGGCGTGTCGGCCTCCGCCTCTAGGGGACCCAGCAGCTCGCCGAACATCAGGCGGGCCTTGTCGGGCCGCGGCTCGGTCTCGCGGAGGAGACGCAGGAAGTAGTCGTTCGTGAGGTCGGGCGATGCCTCTTTCTCGCGGAGCACGTGGTCGAGGGCGCGGGCGCGGGCGATGTCGCGCGCCTCCACCGTGCCGTAGAGCGAGCCGTCGCGGCGGAACACGATGCGGCCGCTCTCGCCCCAGCGCGACTTTGGCGCCACCGTCACCGCCAGGTCGGCGTTCCGCTCCCGGAACTCGCGGATGAGCTTCCGAATCGCCCGCTGGTCAATCACCTTGTCGCCCGCGACCACGAGCACGTCGCCCTGGTAGTACTGGCGCTCGAGCAGGTAGGCCGCCTGCTTCGCGGCGTTGCCCGTGCCGAGGGGATTGAGCTGGTAAACGAAGTCCACGCCGCTCGGATGCTCGCGGAGCACCTCTGCGGCCACCTGTTCGCCGAGCACGCCCACGACGACCACGTGGCGGCGCACGCCGCACTGCTCGTAGACATCAATCGCGCGGTTGATCGCCGCGCGGCCTGCGACGGGGAAGCAGACCTTGTGCTTGTCCCTCGACCGCATCCGCGTGCCGCGCCCGCCGCACAGGATGACGGAGACGGGGCCGGCTGGGTCGGGCGTGGCCGACGGTTCGGGGAAGGCCTGAATTGTCTCCAACGCTGCCGCGAGCTGCGCGAGCGACGCGCGGTCATTCTCGTTCGTCTCCGCGCGCGCGACTGCCCGCTGCTGCGCCCGGTCAATCTCCAGCGCCCCGCGGCGCCACAACTCGAGCATCCGCTCGTGTATCTCGGGCGAGAACCGCTCAACGAAGTCGAGGATGCGCTCCAATCAAGTCTCCTCGCGGGGCTGCTACCTCGGGAATCTTGCCCTGGTGCTGACGGGCGCGCTCAAGACTTGAGGAGCCAAGGAGACATTACGAACCCCCACCCCGAGGGAACCAGAGGCCCGGCGAAGGTAATGAAGACGTCTTTGAGGGCATGCGTCTTCTTGAGGACCTCGGGCTGCGTATCGGCTTTCTCGATGAACCGCACCTTGTGGGGAAAGCCGTTCTTGTCCCGTGAAACGACCTCGAGCGCGAGCCACTTGCCCGCGAAGCGCTTCTCCGCCTGCTCCACCGCCATCACGCCGTTCGTCTTCGCCATCTGAGGACTCCCGTACCCTCTCTCTCAACCAGAATTATAGCCCAGGCCGGCGCAGGTGTCAAACACCCAGGATGGGCCCCGCGCCGCACTTGACTCGCCGCGGCCCCAGGCACATACTGTGGGCAAGGAGGCCACTATGGACACGGTTCGCATCGGCATTGTGGGACTCGGCTGGTGGGCCCGTGAGGCGCACATCCCCAATCTGCTGAGGGTCGAGGGCGCCCAGGTCGCCGCGCTGTGCAGCCGGAACCCCGAGAACATCGAGCGGGGGCGTGCGGCGCTGGGCGGCGCGGCCGAGCCGCTCGTCTTCGACGACTACGAGAAGCTCCTCGCCTCGGACGCCGTGGACGCGGCGGTCATCTGCACGCCGAATCATCTGCACGCGCCGATGGCCCTCGCGGCGGTGTGGGCGGGAAAGCACGCGCTGGTCGAGAAACCGCTCGGCCTCGACCCCGCCGAGTGCCAGGCCATCGTCGCCGAGGCGGCGGAGCGGCACCTTGCCGTCCAAGTGGGCGTCGAGCTGCGCTACTCCGACGTGGCGCGGGCCATGCGCCGCCTCATCGCCGACGGCGCCATCGGCGAGCTGGCCATCCTGCGCTGCGACATCTGGCGCCAGTGGGGCGCGCCAGGCTCCTGGCGCGCCGACGCCGCGAACTCGGGCGGCCTCTACCACGAGCTGGGCGTCCACTACATTGACCTCCTCAGCTACCTCGCGGGCAAACCGCCCCTGTGGGTGTCGGCGGCGGGGGGCGTGAGAGCGGTCGCCCGCGACTACGACTATGCGTTCACCACCCTGGGCTACGAGGGCGGCGCCGTGGCCGCCTTCGGCATGTGCCTCTTCGCCGCCGGCGCACGCGAGGAGATCGCCGTCGAGGCCATCGGCTCCACGGGCCGCCTCGCGGGCGACCTCATCGGCGGCAAGCTCACCCTCTGGCCGCGGCAGGGCGAGCCGCAGGACCACTCGCCGAAGCGCGCCGGGGTGAGAGTCTTCGGCTTCCCCGGCTCGCTCGAGAGCGTCGCGTCGTTCGTCGAGTGCGTGCGCACTGGCGCGGCGCCCTCCGCCGACGCTGCCGTGGGCGAGCAGCTCTGCCGCGCCTGTGAGGCCGCCCGCCGCAGCGCCGCCAGGGGCGGAGAGAAGGCTGCCTGCTAGGAGGGCCGATCCGTCGGATCCGTCCGATCCGTCCGATCTCTTTCAGCCTGGAGCCCCTACTATGAGCGCCATTCGCACCCTCTCAGCCCTTCTTGTGGTGCTTTCTCTGTGCCCTCTGTGCCTCTGTGGCGAATCCCCTGTCAGGAGCCCGAAGATGAAAGCCGGCTTCGCGGAACGCGACATCACGCCCGCCGAGGGAATGGAACGCCCCGGCGGCTACGGCAAGGCGTTCCACAAAGGCCCCGCCCACGACCCCTGCAAGATGCGGGCCGCCGTGTTCGACGACGGGACGACCCGCGTCGCCCTCGTGGGCATTGACGCCCTGGCCGTGCCCCGCAAGCTGGTTCTCGACGTGCGCGACGCCGTCCAGAAGCAGTGTGGCATCAAGCCCGAGGCCGTGATGATCGGCGCCTCCCACACCCATTCGGGCGGCCCCACCTGCATGGTCCAGCCCGGCGAGTTCGACCACGCCTCCGACCTCGCCAAGAAGCTCGCCTACGAGATGTCCTCCTGCGCCGATGCGAAGTACCTGGAGATCGTGAAGACGGCCCTCATCGAGGCGGTTGTCGAGGCCGACCAGAAGCGCGTCGAGGCCAAGCTCTGCGTCGGCTCGGGCCGCGCCGAGGGCGTCGCCTTCAACCGCCGCCAGCGCATGAAGAACGGCCTCGCCTACTCCCACGCGGGCAAGGGGAACCCCGACATCCTGGGCTACGCGGGGCCGACCGACCCGGAGGTCGGCGTCATCGGCGCGTGGGACGCGAAGGGCCAGTTCCTCGGCTGCGTCGTCAACTTCGCCTGCCACGGCACCGCCGGCGTCGCGGGCACCTCCGCCGACTGGATTCACTACCTCGAGCGCACGGTCCGCGGCGTCATGGGCGAGAAGGCCGTCGTCGTCTTCCTCAACGGCGCCTGCGGCGACGTGACCCAGGTGGACAACCTCAGCCCCTACACCGGCGAGTTCGGCGAGCGCGCCGGCATCAAGATCGGCCAGACCGTCGGCGCCGAAGCCCTCAAGGTGCTCGCCAGCGCCACCCCCGGCGACATCGGCCCCGTCGCGGCCAAGACCGAAATCCTTCGCATCCCCCGCCGCAAGCCCTCCCCAGCCAAGCTCAAGGCCGCCCTCGATCTCGTCGCCAAAGACCAGAAAGAGGTCGGCCACACGGTCTGGACCTTCGCCAAGGAAACGATCCTGCTCGATGCCTTGCTCCAGAAAGAGCCGGTCGCCGAGGTCGAGGTCCAGGCCATCCAGGTCGGCCCCGCCGTCTTCCTGGCCAACCCCGCCGAATTCTTCTGCCAGCTTGGGCTGGACATCAAGAAGGGCAGCCCGTTCCCCTTGACTTGCCCCGTCGAGCTGGCCAATGGCTGCGTCGGCTATGTGCCCACCGAGGAGGCCCTTGGCGAGCACGGCGGCGGCTACGAGACACGGCTCACCGCCTACAGCAACCTCGAGCCCAAGGGCGGCCCCAAGATCGTCGCCGCCTGCATCGCCCTGGCCAAGACCCTCACCCCCGGCCCCCTCCCCGAGCCCCCCAAGGCCCCCCCCTTCAAGAAAGGCTGGGAATACGGCACCGTGCCGCCCGAGACCGAATGATGAAGCTCCGCTTCCACCTGGACTTCCCGCCGCTTCTCGCGTATCATGTCCGAGGAATGGTGCTGTGGGAGTGTGATGCGCAATGTGCGGAATCAGGACCGAGAGCATGAGTAACGGCGCGCAGATGGGGCCCGCAGGGGGTTCTGCATTGACCCGGGAGACCATCCTGTTGGCCTTGCAGCGCTTGTCGGATGAACTCGGCCGGCAAGGGGTCACCGGGGAGATCTGCCTGTGCGGTGGCACGGTCATGGTCCTCGCATTCACTGCACGGCCATCTACCAAGGACGTGGATGCCATCTTCCAGCCCGTTCAATTGACCCGTGGCTTGGCTGCCCGGGTCGCCGAGGAGCAGGGTCTCTCCCCGGACTGGCTCAATGACGCCGTCAAGGGCTTCGTCTCGGCTCGGCACGAAGTAACCACCGGCAACCTGCCGCAGTTCCCACATCTTCGCCTGACCATGCCCGTGCCGGAGTACCTGCTCGCCATGAAGTGCATGGCCGCACGCATCGGTGGAACCACCGGCAAACCGTCGGACGTAGAGGACATCCTGTTCCCTATCCGCCATCTCAAGCTGACGTCGCCCCAACAGGTGCTCGGTCTCGTCGCGGAGTACTACCCGGCCAACCACATCACGGTGAGGACTCAGTACCTCATCGAGGGCCTGTTCGAGGAGGGCCAGCTATGAGACCGCGGACGCTCGCGGAGGTCGTGGACCTTACCCTTCGCGGTGACTCGTTCGACCGCTGCCTTGCCAACTTCCTCGACGAATTCTACCTCGCGCCGGCCGCGGCCGCCCTTGGCCCGACGCCTCCATTGCTCGCGCCCGGCTTTGGGGACCGTGGGCGGGTCCAGGACGCCTATCTCGCCGCGACGGCTGAGGAACTGGCCCGTCGCTTCGCGCTGCCGGTCCAGCCCTGGACCGCCGCGGAAGGGCGGGCACTTCACCGACCCTGGTTCGCATCGCCCCTGGCCGCCCTCCGGGCCATTCTGCTTCTGGAGAGCCCGCCCAGCTTCCGCGCGCGCAACCTCTTCGTCAGCGAGAACGCCCTCACCCGCGTCTGACCCCCCAGAGCCCCGCCCTTCAAGAAAGGCTGGGAATACGGCACCGTGCCGCCGGAGACGGAGTAACAGTGCAGCCTGTCACCCAACTCGCGCCCCTAAGCTCGACTTTCGCCAAAATGGAGGACGCCGAGAGGCCACGTGGTATGATGTGGTTATCCCCAACCCATCATCCCCGTGGAGGTCTCGGCGTTGGATGCAGTATCTACGCTCCTGGGGGTGTTTTCGTCGCCCAGGTCGGCGTCGTAGCCCGCGTTGAGCGCCGCTTCGAGCTGGCTGCGGAGGATGCGGTCCAGCTCGTTCACACGATTGAGGTCGGCCTGCGGCACGCCGCGCGGCACGGCGCGCTTGCCGGTGATGACGGTGCGGCGGAGGCTGGCCGAAGCGTCGTCAATCGAGTGGAGGAAGAGCACCTCGCACTCGGGCTTGCCCGTCGTGAGCACGGCGGCGACGCGCGTGAAGTAGTCATTGAGCGGCCTCAGGTGCTCCCAATAGGTCTGCTGGTAGTTCCAGTTGGGCGGGTAGTCGCGCTTGCGCTTGCCGCGCATCGAGTACCAGGTGAGGTGCGGCACAAAGAACGTGGCGCCTAGCACCAGGTCGTAGTCGCCGAGCCACTTGAAGTCTTCGAAGGTGTTGGTGTGGTGCGACACGCCGAAGATCTCGGTGAGCACGCCTCGGCGGCCGAGCTGGCGTGCGGCCGAGCTGGTTTGCTTGACGGTGAAGAGCAGCGGGTCGGTCTGGCGGCACAGGTGGTCAATGCCGGGCAGTTGCTGGTAGCGGTAGTGGGCGGTGATGCCGCCGCAGTGGTTGGTGAGCTGGCCGGCGAAGCTGTCCTCGGCGTTGTAGTGGCCGGTGTGCTCGATGCCGTGCTTCTCGCACCACTCGTAGAGGGGCTTGGAGAAGTGCTCGCAAAACAGGCCGAGAATCGTGCGGTAGGCGAGCAGGCGGATGCGGCGGGCCTCAGGGCCGTCGAAGAAGAGGTAGGGCAGGTCGGCCCAGAAGTCGCGGCCCCCGACCTTCTCGTAGGCTGCGGGGATGCCGTCGTACCAGGGCAGGCCGGTGATGCGGCTGAAGAGCTGCGGCTCGTCGGTGAAGATGCCTGGCACGCGCTTGCCGAAGTGCTCGCCGAGGTGGCGGTAGTAGACGTCGTGGGTCAGCTCGATGAAGCGCTTTGTCACCTCGGGGTGAAGGAGGTTGCAGTAGGATTCGCCGGACCACCAGCCCGTCTTGCCCACGTAGAAGCGGCGGAACAGCAGGCGCTCCTTGTCCCTGGCGGCGGCAGCATCGGCAAAGGGGACTTGCCGCAGCTTGCGGATGACGGCGCCCTCGCGCTCCTCGACGACGTAGGCCGCCTTCAGCTCCCCCTGCGGCTCCTCAAGGGGGGCCTCACCGGCGGGGACGTATTCGGGCTCGATGTAGGCTTCGCGGTACTCCTCTTTCGTCGCGGCGACCTGGCCGCCGGCGTTGCCCGAGGGCCAGAGGTCCTCGTCGTAGAGCCACAAATAGCCATTCTTGCGCTCGGCGACCTCGAGGGCGGCGCGCATCGAGGCGAACCACTCCTCGCCCAGGTAGTCGGTCGTCAGGCCGGCCCGGGAGTGGAAGAAGCCGCCGGACAGCCCCTTGTCAATCATGTCGGCCATCTGCCGCCCCGTCTCGTCGGGCGTGATCCGGTCGTTGATCGCCCAGAAGGGCGCGGGGCGGAGCAGGGCGGGCGGGTTGGCAAAACGCTCGAACTTCATCGGGGGCTCCTGTGCCGCAGGGGGGGAATAGGACGGATAGGACCGATAGGACCGACCTCGGGTCTTCGTCCTATCGGTCCTATGCGCTCCGAACGCCGCCATTATGCCTTTCCGTCCGCCGGCGTCAAGCGCTGGTCTCAGTTGGTGCTGGGGGGCGGCTGCTCGACCGCCCCTCCGCCACCACGAACGTGGTTGGGCAGTGCGGCGAGCCATTCGCGCCAGGCGGCGGGGTCGTCGCTCCGCCCCTCGCCCGCGATGTTCTGGAGCGCTCGCAGCGCGTCGGGGCGGAGCGGATGATCGGTCTCGCCCAGAATATCCACCAGGACGCCGCTCTGCCAGGGGGAGCCGATATCCCCCATTGCCCCGACCGCCCAACGACGTTCGGGCAGCGGCCTCTCGGGGTCAGTGATACGAACGATGAGTTCGGCCTTGATCCAGCCTTTCAGTTCGATGGACGGGGCCTCATGTGCGGGGAGATCGGCCTGCCTGAGCTGCGTCAGGAACTCGCTCATCACGCGCCCCAGATCCGCCGCCAAAGGGCTCCGGCGGAACTCATCGGGCCTTCTGACCTCACCCGAGCGAAGCACTCGATGGAGAAGGGCTGGGTGTGAATCATGGAGGAAGCGCACAAACGACGCGCTGTGCAAGACGAAGGTGTGCGCCCGCTCCCATCGCTCAGCCTCCTCCGAACTCGCCTTGTGCCGGCGATACTCGGCGTAGGTCATACCGAAGAACTCATCAGGGGCGAGGAGGTCGCCGCGAGCGTCCGCTGCGCGAAGACGCCTCTGGTCCACCCCGGCGCAGTATTCCGCGGAGCCGCCCACCTTCTCCCCAATCAGGGTCGCCAGGCCTTCCCCAAGCCACGGCGGCCCGTGCGTTTTGCTGTGCGAGCCCATCAGATGGTGGACAAGCTCGTGGGACACGGTGCGCCGCACTCCGCCGGCTCCCCACTCGGGATGGGCGTTGTATAGCACCGCCAAGGACAGGAATGACGTCGAGCAGAACCCGCCACAGGGCCTCGGGTCGGAGTACTGGTCGTCCACGTAGGCATCGAATGCCTTGTTTCGCTCGAACACGAGCATGCCGAACGGCAACGCGACGGCACGGGGAAATCCCGTCAGGAAGGCATACCAGATGAGCGTCAGGTCTACGGCATCCATCACCTCCGCGTCAACGGCCTCGGCGAGGTCGGTCCACACGCGAATCAGGCCGACATCGAAGGTGTGCCCTGGGCGGCCGGCGGCCCGCTGGGCCTCGGGGACCTGAAGACTGGAGAAGTCGTCGAGCACCTGCCGGGCCGCGAGTAGCCGCCTCCGCGCCAGCAGCCACAGCACGAGCGACGGCGCGCCGAGGACGGGGAGCGCGCACACACCCGCCAGCCCGAACGGCCTCGCCACGTTCCCGCTGTACTCCGAGAGCAACCGGCCAGCCGCGCCGACGAGGAAGACATAGGCCACGACCCCCGCCGCGTGGGGCCTGAGCCATCGTTGGCGCGGAAAGCTCAGGCAGGCCGCGACCACGAAGCAGGAGATGGCAAAGGGGTAGGCGAGCCACCCCGGCGCGCCCTGCGTCGTCAGCCAGTCCCCCATTCGGAGCGTGCCGTAGAACACCGCGATAGCCACGGCGGGTATGAACGGCAGCAGGACCCATAGGTACTGGAGCGCCCTGCGAAGCTTGTCCTTCCTCACGGAGCCCTCCTGTCGGCCAGAGGTGGCTCAGGAAGATCGGCGGCCAGCCGCGCAAGTCAAGTCACGTTCCCTTGGGGTAGTCGTGGCCATTCAAGCTGCGGACAACCGAGAGTAGCCAGGCCTCGTGGGCCGCCCGCATTGACTCGACGCGTTCGGGCTGCTGGCCAGCCAGGTCCTGCTTCTCGTCGGGGTCGCCGGCCAGGCTGTAGAGTTCGAGCTTCACGCTGCCGTTCTTGCCCTCGATGCGGTGGAGTTTCCACGGCCAGTCGAGCCACGCGGAATGGCCCGGGAAGCTGTCTTCGGGGTACTGCCGCTTGATCTCGCCGGCGTCGAGGTCGAGACGCGCGGGGACCGGTTCCTTCCCCGCCTTCTGGGCTTCGAGGAGTTCGGCCATCCACTGCTTGCTCGGGGTGCTGATGCCGCCGGTCGGGTGGTCCCAGAAGCCCATCGGCTTCGGGCGGGCGTCCATCTTGGCGTCGAGGAGCGGCACGAGGCTCACGCCGTCGAGCGGCGGCTGGCTGGGCATCGTGACGCCGGCGACGTCGAGCAGCGTGGGATAGATGTCGCACGTGTTGCACGGCACGTTGGTCGCGCGGTGCTTCGGGATGCGGGCGGGCCATTCGAGGATGGCGGGCACGCGCAGCCCGCCCTCGTAGACCTGTCCCTTGTGGCCGCGGCCGCCCGTGGCGCCGAGGCCGGGCAGGCCGCCGTTGTCGCTGCAGTACCACAGGATGGTGTTCTCACGGATGTCGAGCGTGCTCAACTCGGCTCGGAGCTTGCCGAAGGCGGCGTCCATCCCCGTGATCTCGCCGAGGAAGTCCTGCTTCTTGCCCTGGCCGGCGTAGAGCTTGCGGAACTCCTCGGCGGCCTGGTGCGGGCCGTGCGGCGAGCCGAACCAGACGACGGCCAGGAACGGCTTCGGCCCCTTTGCCTGCTTGCGGATGAACTCGAGAGCGGCGTCCACCGTGACCATCGAGCTTTCGCCCTTCGTCTCCACCGCCACGCCCTCGCGGCTCATCACGGGGTCGTTGTCGAAGAAGTTGGGCGCCGAGAACCACTCGTCGAAGCCGCTCGCCCCTGGGTTCACGGGGCTGCCCTTGCGCACGGAGCCGAGATGCCACTTGCCGAAGTGCCCGGTCGCGTAGCCAGCGGTCTTGAGGGCCTCGGCGATGGTGATCTCCTGGGGACGCAGCGTGTGGCCCCACTTGAAGCAGCCGAAGCGGTTCGGGTGGCGGCCCGTCATCACGCTGCCGCGCGTGGGCGAGCACACGGGCGCCGCCGCGTAGAAGCGGTCGAACCGCAGGCCCGCGGCGGCCATCGCGTCGAACTGCGGCGTCTTGAGCGCGGGGTGGCCGTTGTAGGCCATGTCGCCCCAGCCCTGGTCGTCGGCCATGCACAGCACCACGTTCGGCAGCCTGCCCGCGGGGGCCTCCCCTGCCCTGCCCTGCCGCAGCGCGCCGACGCACGCCGCGGCACCCAGCGCCTCAAGGAACTCACGGCGCGTTGTGGCCATGCCAGTTTCCTCCTGCACGTTACTTCGACACTCGCCACTCCAGGATGCCGCCGGAGAAGCCGGGCTGAAGCTCGACCTCGAGGCGGAGGGCATTGGTGGTCACGGGCTTGAAGGCGATGGCGTTGAGCTTGTCCTTCTCGACGCCATAGGCCCCCGCGGCCTCGACGGGCTTCCAGTCGTTGCCGTCGCGGAAGAGCAGCTTCCAGCTCTTGGGCACGCGGCAGCCGCCCCTGCCCGTGTCGTCGAACCAGTAGACCTCGGCCTTGCTGAGCGGAATTGGTTTGTCGAACTCGTAGGCGACCCACTCGGTCGTGCCCTTGTGGTCCCACCAGGTGAAGCGCGGCACGTCGAGGTCATTGGAACGCTTCGGCAACACGGCGTCGTTCAGGGCGCGAATGTGGTCCGCCCGCCACTGGTGGGACGCGGATGACTTGGCAAAGACGGCGAGGGTGACGTTCTCGGGCTTCGCGGCGGCGGAAACCTGCGTGGGCACCCAAACGACCATCTCACCCGGTTCGCGGTTGTCCCAGGCGAAGTAGGGAACGGCTGTGATGTCCATCACGCCCGAGACCGCGACAATGGAGCCGTCATCCTTCAACTCGAAGCCCTGCCGCTCCGACAGCCCCTTGATCGCCACGACGCCGCCGAGGAGGTCGGCCTCGAACCTCGCTTCCAGATTCGCCCCCTTGGGGATCGTGATCTGGCTGACCGATGCCCGGTGGTCGCACCCTTCGAGGCAATAGACCACCGGGCCGCGCTGGATGGCAAGGCAGGCGCGGTTCTCCTCGACATTCGGGTCGCTCGCGACCTGGCGGATGGGCATCGGCAGGTCTAGCTCGACCACGTCGCCCGCCTTCCACGTGCGGCGGAGAGGGGCGAAGCCCTTCTCGGGCTTCGCCTCGACTGCCTGGCCGTTGAGCTTCACGGTCGCGCCCTCGCACCAGTCGGGGATGCGGACGCACACCGCGAAGTCGGCGACGCCCTGCGGCTCGACCGCGATCTGCACCCCGCCGTCCCATGGGTAGCGGGTCTTCTGCGTGAGCTTCACCTTGCCGTCCTTGAGCGCGACGGTGCCCGAGCCGGCGACATATTGCGCCACGTAGACCGCATCACCCGCGGCAGAGGCGCCGTAGATGTATTGCCCCAGGGCGGGGAGGAAGCGGACCATGTTCGTCGGGCAGCACGAGCAGCCGTGCCAGGGCGAGCGATGCTGGTTGCCGCGGCTGGCGAGCGGATTGACGTAGAAGCACTTCATGCCGTCGAGCGACACGGCCGACATCAGGCCGTTGTAGAGGTTCCGCTCGACGATGTCGGCGAAGCGTCCCTCGCCGTGTAGCAGCATCATGCGGTGGTTCCAGAAGACCATGCCAATGGCGGCACAGGTTTCGCAGTAGGCATCGTAGTTCGGCAGCAGGTACGGCTTCGCAAAGCCCTCGCCGTGGTGCTGGACGCCAATGCTGCCCGTGATGTACATCTTCCGCGTCACGATGTCCTGCCAGAGCTTCTCCAGGGCAGCGACGTAGCCCTGGTCGCCCGCGATCATCGCCAGATCGGTCACGCCGCTGTAGAAGTACATGGCGCGGACGCAGTGGCCGACCGCCTCGTCCTGCTCGCGGATGGGCTTGTGGTCCTGGCAGTAGGTGCCGTAGAGCTTGTGGGTCTTGGCCTGGCCGTGCTCCTCGACGATGAACTGGGCGAGCTTGAGGTAGCGCTCCTCGCCAGTCGCCCGCCAGAGCTTGATGAGGGCCAACTCGCTCTCGGGATGGCCGTCAATCTCGTGACGCTTGTCCGGGCCGAACACGCTGTCAATGTGGTCGGCGTATTTGCGGGCCACGTCGAGGAAGGTCTTCCGCCCCGTGGCCTCGTAGTGGGCGACGGCCGCCTCGAACAGGTGTCCCGCGCAGTAGAGTTCGTGGGCGTGCTGCATGCCCGTCCAACGCTTCTTGATGTCCGTGGCGATGAAGTAGCTGTTCATGTAGCCGTCCGGCAGTTGTCCCTTGGCCATCCAGCCGATGATTTGCTCGAGGCGGGCCTCCAGCTCCTTGTCGGGATGCGTGGCCAGCGAGTAGGCCACGCCCTCCATCACCTTCACCACGTCGGAGTCGTGGAACACGTGGCCGCGGAACGGCTCCTTGGATTCCTTGGCGATGTAGGCGAAGTTGTTGATCCGCCCCGTCTTCTCGCACTGCTCCAGCACGTGCGGGATGGACTTGGTCCGGTTGACCTCGATCTTCGGCGCCCAGAAGGGGTCCGCGATCTTCACGTCGGTGAACTTCACGGGCACCAGCTTCGCGTGGCTACCCGCCACCGCTGCTGCGCCGCTGACGGCCAGGACGCCGGCCAATACGCCGGGAACACTCCGCATGGCATGCCTCACTTTCTGTGTTGGTCTAGGCACTGGTCGTTGGTCACGCTACCACGCTTCCGCCGCCGTGTCAAACGCCCCGCCACTTGACCCTGGCACTTGCAGCGAGTACACTGAGCGGGGTGGAGGCGCGACGGAAAGGAGTTCGCCATGGACTGGCGAGGGCACGTGAGGGACGGTGTGGTCGTGCTCGATGGCCCTGCAGACTTCAGAGAGGGCGACGAGGTAAGCGTCCGCCTCGCACGGCGCGCGGCCGCGTCCAGGAGGCAGGTTCCGACGCTCTATGAACAGCTCAAGGACGTGATCGGCATCGCCGAGGGCCTCCCGCCAGACCTGGCCGAGAACCACGACCACTACCTGCACGGGCGTCCCAAGAAGACGACATGACGACATACTTCGCCGACAGCTTCTACTACCTGGCGCTCCTCAACCGCGATGACGCCAAGCACAGCGCGGCTGTGGCCTTGTCACAGGAGTTGCGCGGCGACCAGGTTACCACGGCCTGGGTGCTCACCGAGGTGGCGGACGCGATGGCAGCCCCCCATCAGCGTGGCCATTTCCTCACCTTCCTGACGCGCCTGAAGGCAAACCCTCGCGTGACGATCGTCCCGGCGAGCAGGGACCTCTTCGACGCGGGGATCGAGTTCTATAGGAGGCGATCGGTGATGCGTGGATGGTTGTCTCTCGCCGTGCTTGCCGCTTTGGTGCTTGACGCCTCGACGGGCAGCGCTGAGACGTTCGTCCACGCGAAGAGCGGCGAGTCGCTGGATGGGAAGGTCGTCACGACGACGAGCAAAGACGGCCGCGAGATGTGGTTCGTCAAGCTGTCTGATGGGAAGACCCGGCTGTTGGACTCGGCGGAATGGAAGCGCGGCGGCTCCTCCACGCCGGTGCCCGCCGCCAAGCCCCCGGCGAAGGGCGAGCCGCCGAAGCCCGGCGCCGTGAGCGGCTCGTCCGCGAAAGTGATGGCGGCGATCAAGAGCGCCCGCAGCTCGGGCGGTGGCGGCGTACTGGCAAGGACCTGGGACGAGGCGGTTGACCGGCTGAAGACCGGCGAGATCGTGACGGTGCATGCGGATGCGATCCGGTGGCTGTTCGTCACCTTCTGGCCGCCGACCAATGACCCGCCCCGCATGATCGTGGAGGCGACCAACGTGGAGAACAGGTTCCTCCCGGCCATCGGCGACCTGTCGGCCGCCATTGCGGCGTATGCCCCCGACCTGATCGAGCCCGCGAAGAAGCACGCCAACCTGGGTTCGTGGATCATCACGTCGGCGCGGGAGGGACGCCAAGCCACCCTGACTGGCACGGCCCACAAGGCCACCGTTCTCCCCGTCGCCAAGGGGCGTACGGGGAACCCGACGATCATCGTGGACGTGGTTCGGATGAAGTGATGGGCGCGCCTCGGGTCATTGTGGCGGCCATGGATCCCAACAGTCGGCGGACAAGACTGCGACGCGCTCAGGACTCGCTGCCGCCGCGGCGCCTCTCCGTCACCATGCGCGAGGGCATCTCTGCCCTTCGTGCCCGGGCCGCCGACCGCGCCCGCTCGGCCTCCAGCGCGCAGAGGCAGAATGGGGAGAAGAGGGAAGAATGGTGTTAGGTGTTGGGTGGCGGGTGTTGGGGTGAGGAAGACGCTCGGGGGGGCGACTTGCGCCCCTTTTCGCCCTGCGAGGGCGCAAGTTGGCCTGAAGAGGCGGCGCCAAGTTGGCCAAGATGGCCAAGGTGGCCACCGCGCAACACACGGGGTGGCCACCTTGAAACCGCAGGGCGCAGCCAGGCGTCAAAGAGCCATAACGGCTGGCAAGATATAGAGATATGCCTTCGATGTCTGGCTCGACATCCGCCCCCTACGCCGCGTCAAGGTGGCCACCTCACCGTGCCGAGGCTGGAAGCCGAGAGACTCGTGTGGGGGCGCCCCTCTGGCCGCCGCCACCATGGGGACCCAGGTGAGCCCCAGGGGGGTTCGGGAATCGAGGGCTCGCCGCCAATTCCCTGTTGACGCCGCCGCACGAGCGCCGTCTGCTGGAGCACGGTCAACGCATCCGCCAGGAAGGGGAACCCAATGTCCAAGAGAACCGGCCTTGTTCTGGCTGCAGTCGCGCTAAATAGGCTTCAGCGATTCGGAGCATTCGAGTTGAGCACGTGGAGCCGGGCTGCTGTTTGTAGTGCGGGCTTCAGCCCGTATCCTGGTCCCCATACGGCCTGAAGGCCGCACTACGAACGAAATCCGCTGCTCCGATTCGCTGAAGGCTATTTAGTGGTCGGCGCGGGCGTCACCGCGCTCCCGTCCGATGGTCGTCATATGCCTCGTAGATGGCATCCTCGTCGGAGTAGCTGCGGAGGAACTGCTGGCAGGTCAAGAGCCGCCAGTCCCTGTCCTCCTCTGAAACTTCGCACGGTCCAAGGCCATCCATCCTCGGCCTGCCGCGTGAGCCGGGTCTTGACGGCTTGAGTTCCATCCTCTTACCCCCAACACCGAACACCTAACACCGAACACCGTGCCGCTTCCTGCGTCGGCTCAGGGGTAGAAGGTCCGCACGGTCTTGGCGTCGAGGCGCTTGACGGCCTCGACGATGAGGCGGACCGCGTTGTCGTAGTCGTCGCTGTGCAGGATGCCGGCGTGGCTGTGGATGTAGCGGGTGGCGATGCCGATGTAGACGGTCGGCACGCCCAGGCCGTGGAGGTGGATGGGCCGCCCATCCGTCGCGCCGCCGGTGAGCATGGAAATCTGGTAGGGAATCTTCTTCTCCTCCGCCAGGTCAACCAGGAAGTCGCGGAGCTTGAGGTTCGGGATCATCCCGCCGTCGAGGAAGCATATCTGCGGCCCCTTGCCCAGCGTGCCCTTCTCCTTGTCCTCCTTCGGGAAGCCGGGGGTGTCGCTGGCGACGCCGACCTCCATGACGAGACACACGTCCGGCTCGACGGCGTGGGCCGCGGTCTGCGCGCCTCGCGTGCCGACCTCTTCCTGGACGGTGCCGACGCCGTAGACGGTGTTGGGGTGTTTGGCGCCCGCGAGCTTGCGAAGGGTGTCAATGAACATGGCCACGCCCACGCGGTCGTCGAATGCCTTGCCCATGAGCAGCTTCTTGTTGTGCATCGGCGTGAAGGGGCAGATGGGCACGATGGGGTCGCCCACGCGGATGCCGAGCTTCTTCGTCGCGTCCTTCTTGTCCTTCGCCCCCACGTCTACGAACATGTCCTCGCGCTTGACGAACTTCTTGCGTTCCTCGGGGTCGAGGACGTGGGGGGCCTTCGAGCCGATGATGCCGATGTAGGTGCCCTTGCGGGAGTGGACGGTGACGCGCTGGGCGAGGATCACGTGGTCCCACCACCCGCCGAGGGCGGAGAAGCGGAGGTAGCCGTCGTCCGTGATGCCGCTCACGACGAAACCGATTTCGTCCATGTGCCCTGGCAGCATCACGCGGGGGCCGGCCGCGTCGCCCGTCTTCTTGCACGCGATGTTGCCCATGCGGTCGTGGCTCACCTCCGCCAGGCCTTCCACCCGCTTCGCCACGATCTTGCGGACCTCCTCCTCGTGCCCCGGCAGGCCGGGTGCTTCGGTGAGTTCCCTCAACAGGTCAAGCGTCTGCTGGTCCATGTCCACCTCCTGACACAAGCATCTCCGTCAGACAGACCTCGCGCCGCCCATTATAGCCGGCGTTGGCCCCAACGCAATGGCGGATGCGGTGTCGCAGCCGGAATCAGGCAGGCCGGCCGTGCTGCCCAGAACGAATCTCCCGGAGTTGAACAACTCCGAAACCTCCCCCGCACGCCTCCAGCCGCGCCCGGTGCGGGGCCAGGAGTTCCAGGCGCGATCTTGTGGCCCGTTGCGGACCCTTGCAAAGTTGAACAACTCCGCAAGCCAACTGCGCCCCCCAGAGTCAGCCTCCGGCGTGATCTCCGCAGGCCGAAGCGCAGCCGTCCGGCCCGTTGCGGACCCTTGCGAAGTTGAACAACTCCGTAACCCAACTGCGCCCCCCAGAGTCAGCCTCCGGCGTGATCTCCGCAGGCCGAAGCGCAGCCGTCCGGCCCGTCGCCGACCCTTGCGGAGTTGAACAACTCCGCAACCCAACTGCGCCCCCCAGAGTCAGCCTCCGGCGTGATGTCCGCAGCTCGAAGCGGAGCCGTACGGCCCGTTGCCGACTCTTGCGGAGTTGAACAACTCCGTAAGCCAACTGCGCCCCCCACGATCAGCCTCCTGTGTGATCTCCGCAGCCTGAAGCGCAGGCGTCCGGCCCGTTGCCGACTCTTGCGGAGTTGAACAACTCCGCAACCCAACTGCGCCGCCCCCGGGTGGGCCTCTGGCGCGATGTCCGCAGCCCGAAACGCCGCCGCCAGGCCCGTTGTGGACGCTCGCGGACCTGCACAACTCCGCAGGCGTCGTGCGCCCCACGGGGCCGGGGACTGACGTAGAGCTGGAGCCTGAGGCGCGGCGCTATGGCCCGTTGCGGACCCTTACGGAGTTGAACAACTCCGTAACCCAACTGCGCCGCCCCCGGGTGGGCCTCTGGCGCGATGTCCGCAGCCCGGAACGCCGCCGCCAGGCCCGTTGTGGACGCCTGCGGACTTGCACAACTCCGCAAGGTGGCCGCGCCCCTCCAGGCCCGCGCCTGCCGCGGGGTCCACAGCCCGAGGCGCGGCTTTGGGACTCGTGACGGAGACTTGCGGAGTTGAACAACTCCGCAACCCAACTGCGCGCCCAACGGTCAGCCTCCGGTGTGATCTCCGCAGCCTGAAGCGCAGGCGTCCGGCCCGTTGCGGACCCTTGCGGAGTTGAACAACTTCGCAAGCTTGCCGGCGCCGCTCAGACCGGCGTGAGACGCGGCTTCTGTGCCCTGAAGTGCGCTCCTGTCGCCCGTTGCGGACTGTTGCGGAGTTGAACAACTCCGCAAGAGTCGTGCGCCCCGCGGGGCCGGGGTCTGGCGTGGAAGGGGCAGCCCGGGGCGCAAACTCGTCGTCGGCATTGACGCGCCAGGGGCGGGGTGCTAGAATCCATGTAACACTTCAGCCGAATGAGGTGATAGTTCGTAGTGCGGCCTTCAGGCCGTATCTTGGGCTCCAGATACGGGCAAAAGGCCGCACTACGAACTCCCACGCTGTCTGAGGGGCGTGTTTCAGCCCCGACTTCATCCGGCGGCTGAAGTGTCACGAGTCCATTGAGGTGCTGCACCGGGTGTCCGCCAAGCGCGGGCAGGAGGCAAGTGATGGGCGCACTTGGACGGGGTTTCTGGGGTGTCGCTGTCCGAGTGGCCGCGCTTGTCCTGGTCCTGGCCGTTTGCCTCATGGCTTTCCGATGGCGTGAGGAGGCGCGCAGGGTTCGAGGCCGCAACCAGTTGAACCGGATCGCCCGCGCAATGGCGGCCTATCTCTCCCAGCAGGGGGGGAGCCGTTTCTATCCGCCCGACCTGGGGGTGCTCGTGGATGTGGGGCTGCTGTCGGCGGACCTCCTGGTTCACCCGTCTGATTCGGACCCGCCCCGGCTGCCGAACGGTCTGCCGTGCAGCTACGAGTATCTCGTCCGGCCCGACGCCGTGGGCGTGGCGGCGGGCGGCGTCCCGCCGAACGAGCCGCTGGCGCGGGAGCGGCGGGTGTTCGCGGGCGGGGGGCGGAACGTGCTGTTTGCGGATTCCCATGTGGAGTTCTGGACCCATACTCAACAGGAACCCGAAGGGGGCAGGAAATGACCAGGCGCCTGAGGGCGGTTTGCTTGCTTGTGCTTCTGGGGCTGGCTGGCTCGGCGCGCGGGGCCGAACGGAGCGTGTCGAGCTATCTGCCGGCCGATGCGTGGCTGACCATCCACTACGACGGCACGCACCCCGGCGTGCGCGAGACGCCGCTCCATGCCTTCTTCCAGGAGCCCGAGGTCAAGGCGGCGCTCGTGGGGCTTCGGCCGCTGTATGACAAGCTCATGGAGGATGCGAAGGAGGAGGGAGGGGCCGACCTCGATCTCTTCTTCCGCTGGGCGGCGGGCTGCGAGTGCGCCTTTGCGCTCACGGCGCCGCGCGAGGGGAAGGAGGAGCCGAGCGCCGTCCTGGCCGCCAACGTGGGCGCCGCCGAGGGCGAGACGCGCCGCCAGGCCGAGGCGTTCCTCAAGCAGGTGGTCGCCGCTGCGCAACCCGACACCGCGCGCCAGGTGCAGATCGGGCAGCTTCAGGCGACGTGCTACGCGAACAAGAAGGGCGAGCCGGGCGGGTTCGTCTTCGACGGCCCCGTGCTCATCGCCGGGGACGGCGAGGAGGCGTTGCGCAAGGCCCTCGACCCCGCCGTGCCAAAGCTGCCTGCACGCCCTGCCGGCGAGCGGGCCGCGCTCTGCGTCCGCTACAGCCACCAGGCCATGCTCAAGGCATTCGCCAACCGGATGGGACCCGAGGAGCGGCGAGTGCTGGAGGCCGTCGGCCTCAACGCCCTGTCGGCGGCGGAGCTGGCCTTCATCCCGCGCGGGAAGCGGCTCGTGACGAGTCTGGCCATCGAGCTGCCCGGGGGCGCCGGGCGCCAGGGGCTCCTCAAGGGCCTCGCCGATGCCGCGCCCTACGACCCTGAGCTGCTCAGATTCGTGCCTGGCGACGCTTCGTACTTCTGGCTCGCGGGGATTGACTTCGGCTGGGTGTGGGACGAGGTGTTTGGCGCGGTTGCCCGGGCGGACGCCGCGGCGGCGAACAAGGCTCGGAAGGGGCTTGCCGCCCTCGAGCAGAAGATGGGCGTGAAGGTGCGGGAGGGCCTCCTCGCCCCGCTTGGCCGCGGCACGCTCGTCGTCGGCAAGTCCGAGGGCATCATCGGCGGCTGGTCGGCCATCGTCCAGCGCGTGAGGGACCCCGAGGCCTTCGACAAAGCCCTCGCGCAACTGGCCGCACGCCTCGACATCCTGCTGATGGGAATGAACCTGGGCGCGGTGCGCACCGACCTCAAGTCCTTCCAGTACCGCGGCCACACGTGCCGCTACCTGTGGATGATGGGCACGCCCGCCTTGATCCTGCCCTATTGGACGCTCTGCTACGCGCGGGTGGGCGACACGTTCGTCTTCGCCCCGAAGGTGCTTCAGCTCAAGGCATTTCTGGACAGCCTGGAGGACAAAGGGCCGAGGATAGCGGAGAACGAGGAGTTCCGCGGCCTGCTCGCCGCGGTGCCGAAGGGCGCGACCTCGCTCGGCTACTCCAACTGGGGCGACCCTGTCCAGGCCATCTACAACACGCTCGCGCCGCTTCTCGCCTTTCTTCAAGGCGTCCCGGACTTCGCGGGGAAGCTCGACCTGGCCAACCTGCCGTCGTCGCGCCTGCTCCGCCGCTACTGCAAGGGGACGATTGGCTACACGACGTTCGAGGACGGCCGCTTCCGCCTGGAAGCGCAGAGCGACGGCCTCGACGTCCTCGGCCCGAACGCCGTCCTTGCGGTCCCCGCGCTGCTCGCCGGCATGACGCTGCCCGCGATGGCGAACGCGCGCACGGAGGCGCGCCGCATCCGCGACCGCCACAACCTCAACATGATCGCCAGAGCCTGCGCCGTCTATCTCAACGAGCACGGCGACAACCGCTTCTATCCCACGGGCCTCGCCGAGCTGGTGGACAAGAAGTGCATCGAGAAGGAGTTCCTCGTCTCTCCCCTCGACCCTGACCCGCCGAAGCTGCCCAACGGCGTGCCGTGCAGCTACGCGAGCGTCTTCGACCGGCATCCCGACCGTGTGTTCCCCGACGACTTCCCTCCCAACGACATCATGGCGTGGAATCGGACGCCATTCCCGCGGGGCGGGCGGAACGTGCTGTTCTTCGACTCCCACGTGGAGTTCTGGGTAGACGAAGCCAAGTTCCAGGTGGAGCTGAAGGGCCTCGACGAAAGGGTGAAGAAGCTCAAGCAGCGGGTGCCCGGGAAGGCGGGGGAGCCGAAACCTGGCCCCGCCAAGGGGGAGTTCTGAGCCCAACCTCCCGCGGGTTCCAAACCCGCGGGAGGTTAGCCTTCAGGAGCAAGCCATGACGCGACGCATCTCTGTCGGTTTTGTGTTCGCCCTTGCCCTGGCGGTCCAGGGCCTGGCCGGCGAGGCGGGCATCGAGCAGTACCTGCCCGCCGACGCCTTTCTGACGGCGTGCTACTACGGGGATAACCCCGACCTGGCGAAGACGGCCGCGGCGCAACTGCTCGCCGAGCCAGAGGTCAAGGAGGCGCTAGTGACCGTGCGCCAGGCGATCACGGGGACCGCGCGGCTGGCCGGCGCGTTCCTGAAGGTGAACCTGGAGCAGTTCCAGGCGCTCCTGGCGCGCCCCGTGGGGGTCGCCCTGTCGCTGCCCGCCGCGGGCAACGGGCCGCCACAGGTGGTCATGGTCGCCAGGGTGGGCAAGGCGGGCGAGCGGGTGCGGGAGCAGGCCGCCGCCTGGCCTTGACCCAGGAGGGCGTCGTCTTCCATCAATGGGAGGGCACTGGCGACACGTTGCTGAAGACCGTCGGCTGCGCCATCGTGCGGGACGACAAAGCGAAGACCACTCGCTACGGGCTGCGCCTGCCGCTGGCCGCCCTGGGCCTGGAGCCTGGCGCGGAATGCCGCTTCAACGTCGTCTTCTATGATGACGACGACGGCACAGGGATCCGCCACTGGCTCCAATTGGCGCCGGGCCTGGCTCCGGGCCTGCCCCGCGCCGGCGCGCCCGCGTCGGCCCTGATGATTGGCGGCAACACCGCGCTGTATCCGCGGCTCGTCCTGGCGAAGTAGGTGAGGCGGCGCCCGCCGATTCGAGGGACGGCGCAAGGAGGCAAGACAATCAGTTGGCACCGCAGAGCGATGAGGAACGACCCATGAGACGACTCCTTGCCTTCTCGGCCTTGGCCACGGCGACAGCGCTCCCGACGCTGGCCGTAGATGAGCTTAGGCCACGCGACCTGGCGCCCGTAACCTGGCTGGAGGCGCCGGCGCACCCGGCCGTCGAGATCGTGCGCGACGGTCAGGCGCGGGCGGTGGTCTATGTGGCTGACCCCAAGGCAAGAGAGCCGTTCACTCCGAAGAGGCGCGGCGACCGTCCCCCGATGCTCAAACAGTTCGTAGACCAACTGGTTGAGACGGTTCAACTCGCCACCGGCGCGAAGCTCGAGCTGGCCGCCGAGCCTCCGCCAGCCGACCGGCCCGCCATCGTGATCGGCGACTGCGAGGAGACGCGCAAGGCTGGAATTGACCCAGCACAGCTTCCGCCCGAAGGGTTTGTCGTCAAGACCGCCTCGAACCGTGTCTGCCTGGTCGGCAGCACTCAGAGAGGGGGAAACGACGCGACGTGTTGGGCCGTGGCGGACTTCCTGGAGCGGTTCGTCGGCGTGCGCTGGTATTGGCCGGCGCAGTACGGCGGGCGCTCAGTGCCTCGCCGAGCCTCGCTCATCATCCCCCCGGTCCACTACCGCGATCAGCCTGTCTTCCCGTTTCGGACCATGTACCAGGACTGGTACTGGCTCCAGGCGCGCTCTTTCGATGAGGGGTTGCTCCCCATGCCGCAGGGCGTCCTCCCCGACGGGGCGCAGACGCTTTGGATGGGGGACCATTTCCGGCTGATGCGCCAGGGCAATAGCTGGCCGTATGAGGCCGTGCAGCACGGAGCGCGCGTCTATGAGCCTGGAGCGGGTCTGGGGCAAAGGCGGAGCAGGCCCCCGGCCAGGCGGCATCACCCGCAACAGCGTCACCATCTGGTCTCCAATGGACATCGGCGCCAGGTCCCTCGGCGCTGCCTGCCACTGCGCGGCCTGCCGGGCAACACTGGCGAAGGGGGGCGAGGAACTGGTCATCGGGCTGTTTGTGAAGCGCTTGTGCGAAGAGGTCAAGCGGCGCTGGCCCGACAAGACCGTGATCTATGTCCCCTGGGCCATCCCGAAGTGCCCCAAGGAACTGGAGTTCCCCGACAACCTCGTCGTGAGCCACCTCAACCTGGACACAATGGGGCTGATGCGCCAACCCGACGTCCGCCGCGAGGAGGAGGGCAGGCTGCAAGCCTGGAGCGCGAAGTCCGGCCGCCCCGTCCGCACGTGGATTGACTTCGCCAGCCCCAGCGACTGGACGTATGGGCCGGTCCAGTTCCCGCACCTCGTGCAGGGTTTCTACCTGAAGAATCGGGGCTTCCTGGCCGGGACGTCCGTCCTGAGCTACGGCGGGGCCTGCTTCATCACCGCCGCGCCCACGTACTACGTCTGGAACCGCGTTCTGTGGAACCCTGATCTGGACGTTGACGCCACGCTCGACGAAATGTGCCGTCGGCTTTTCGGCCCGGCGGCGGCCAGCGCGCGCGAGCTGATGCGGCTTCAATGCGAGCGCTGGGAGGGCACGTCCCTGTCGCGCCCGCTGCACGTCGGCGAGAACCGCATCCCACCCAGGCTGTTCCGTGAAATCTGGCCTCCCGACGTGGTGGCACGGATGAAGGCTCTGCGCGACAAGGCACTGGCTGAGCTGGCCGAAGCTCCGGATGCCCGAAAGTCCTTTCTCTACTGGACCTGGGCGTTCGACGTCTTTGTCGAATACGCGGGGCGTGTCGAAGCAGTCATGGCTCAGGGCGCTGACGCCGCCCCGGAGGCGACGCCGTCGAACGCCGGTGCGGAGGCGCGATTCAGGGGCGGAGCGGCGGATGTCAACCACGCCAGGATCGCCACCGTGCGCAGGCAAGATGGCCCAGTTGCAGGTCAAAGCGAGATCGCGTTCGACCTCTCCTGGGGCCGCACTTGGCGGGCGAAGTGGACTGAGCCAGCCGCGGCGAACGTGACTGGCACGGACCTGGCGGTCGAGAGCTGGAGCGCGGCGTGGGTGTTCGCGAAGTTCCGCAAGCCCGGTGACGATGGCTACGCTCACGCTACGCTCTCGCCCGACCGCGCCCATCACGCGGCCCCCGGCGTCGCGACGCTGGATGTTGGCCTCACCAATGGCAGGGGCGTCGGCGTATTCATCTACCGCGCCAGCGTCGGTCATGGCCCGCTGGACCTCAAGGGCGTGAAGCTCCGCTGGCTGCATGACGCCGACGGCATGGCCGAGCCTGACAAGGCTGACCTCAAGCTCTTCGCCATCGAGATGGTCTATGTGCCGCGGGGCGCCTTCGTGGTAGGCTCGGGGGGAACGGAGACCGGCAGCT
Source organism: Planctomycetota bacterium (assembly GCA_041320515.1). Lineage (GTDB taxonomy): Bacteria > Planctomycetota > PUPC01 > DSUN01 > DSUN01 > DSUN01. The sequence continues at coordinate 1,376,244 of JBGLNR010000001.1, forward strand.
TCACGGATGGTTCCTGGAAGGGCGGCGCCCCGGTGCCGTTCCTGGCAAACGAGAAGTGGAGCGGGGCCGGCTGCCGTCGGATTGGCAAGATGCCCGGCTGCCTGTGGGGCACAAGCGACGAAGGCGCAGCAGCAATCGGGCCGGAAGGCATGCTGTCCGACGGCTTCCCGACCGGCTACGACGCATTCTACTGCATGCGCTACGAGCTGACGCGAGGACAATTCACGGACTTCCTGAACACAATATCGAGCGACGCCTTCGCAAGCACCACGGGCGGGGATAGAGACCACGCAGGCGGCCACTACACTGCCGCGGGGCGGTACGGTCTCTTGGGCGTCTGGCCAAACCTCAAGCCGGCCAAGCCGCATCAGGCGTGCAACCTCCTGTCGTGGTGGGACGCCGCCAAGTTCGCGGCGTGGGCGGGGCTGCGCCCGATGACCGAGCTGGAATACGAGAAGGCTTGCCGCGGGCCGCGCAAGCCCGTGGCGGACGAATTTGCGTGGGGGACGGCCCGCATCGCCAAGGACGAATACGCCGTGGCGAACGAGGGCAAGGCCGACGAGCGCATCGCCGGGAACTACAGCACAGGCGCCGGCAACGCCAACTACGACTTCACCATGCCGGCCTTTCACGGCGGCGCGACGCGCGGCGGCGTGAGCGCGGTGCCGGGCAACCCCACGCGGGCGGGCATCTTCGCAACGCCCGACAGTGGACGCGTCGCGTCGGGCGCCTCCTACTGGGGCGTTCTGGAGCTGAGCGGCAACGTGCGGGAGCAGGTGGTGACGGTCGGCCACCCCAAGGGGCGTGCTTTCGCGGGCACACACGGAGCGGGAACGGTGGAGGTGCCCCCTGACTGGCCCGAGGCGAGGTACTCCAGGGGCGCGGGAGAGCAATCCGGAAAGGATGACGCCATTGGCTCCGGATTGCGCGGCGGTTTCTTTGGTGACATGCCCTTTGCCTTGCGCCTTTCGGACCGCTCTCGCGCAGTCCACAGGCCGCGGGATGCGTCCTTCGGCGCTCGGTCGCGGTCCGATGAGAACGGCTTCCGTTGCGTGCGCACGGCACCCACGGGCGACTCGGCTGGGCAACGGAGATGAGTGGATGAAGTCGGAGCGCTTCATGGCCCTGCTGTTCGGTGTCGCGGCGCTGCTGGTGGTCGCCGCGGTCGCGCGGGCGGACAACGACCCGAGCGCGCGGTTCCGAGGCGCCCCCACATACGACCTGGCGGTCGAGAACGTGAAATGGGAAGCCGCTACGGACCAGCATAGCCATGTGACGTTCGACCTCTCCTGGTCCTGCTCCTGGCGGGCGGCGTGGACCGAAGAAGACAGTGTGACCGGCGCTCCGCTCAAGGTCGAGAACTGGGATGCGGCCTGGGTCTTCGTCAAGTCCCTCCCCGAGAAGGATAGAAAGGAGAACATCGAGAGCAACCATTGGCGGCACGCCACGCTCTCGCCCGACGGTGCCCACCACGTGATGGCCGCAGGGGCGACGAACACCGTGGGCCTGGCCGACGACGGCAGCAAGGGCATCGGAGTGTTCATCTACCGCGATGCGATCGGACACGGCAACAACAGCTTCCGGGGCGTCAAGCTGCGCTGGCTGCACGGCGCGGACAAGGTTGACCCGCGCAAGGCTGCGCTGGCGGCACACCCGATCGCGATGGTCTACGTGCCCGAGTGCCCCTTCAAGATGGGGACGGGCTGCAAGTCGAAGGTCGGCAGGTTCGCCGACGGCCCAACCCGGCCCCTCGTTGGGATGGTTCGGGCAGATTTCGCCACTGAGGAATGCGGCAGCTTCACCGATGGTTCCTGGCGGGGCGGGGCCACCGTGCCGTTCCTGGTGGACGCGGCCTGGAGCGGCCCGGTTGCGGAAGGAACCAACGCCCGCCGCATCGGACCCGTCGCCGGCCGGCTCTGGGGGACGCTGGTGTGGGACACCCACAACCGGTGCCCGCAGCTCAACACCATCGGTGTGCCGGGCGCCCTGAACGATGGCTTCCCGACGGGCTACAGGGCGTTCTACTGCATGAAGCACGAGCTGACCCAGGGGCAGTACGCGGCGTTCCTCAACTCGCTGCCGCCCGATGTGGCGGCCAAGCGGGCCTTTGTGAGCGGCGACGGCCAGAGCGATGCGCCGCCCAAAACAGAGAGGATCGAGGTGAACGTCGGCCCAGGGTACCGCCCCCATGTCATCAAAGAGCAGGACGGCCACACTATCACCTGCTCAGCCGACAAGATACCCAAGATCCCGATCGCGCCGGATACAGGCAAGAGCAAGGGACTGAATGTAGAGGGGGATAGAGACCCTGCCATTGACGCGCTCGTGGCGGAAGCGATGACGGATGACAACAAGCCCAAGCGTCCGCCGGTCTACACGGCCCGGGTGCCACACAGGGCCTGCAACTACCTCTCCTGGCTGGACGGCTTTGCGTACGCCGTCTGGGCCGGGCTGCGGCCGATGACGGAGCTGGAGTACGAGAAGGCGTGCCGCGGGCCGCGCCAGCCGGTCCCATGCGAGCGCGCGTGGGGGACCACAGAGGGCACTAAGGCCTTCGGAGCGCTGGACGTGGGGCTGCCCACGGAGCGTTTCACCACGGGGAATCACGCCTCGCCCTTCGACGGCATGCGCCGCGTCGGCATCTTCGCCACCGCCACGAGCGACAGAGTGGCGTCGGGCGGGTCCTACTGGGGGATCATGGAACTGGGCGGCAACGTGGCTGAGTACACGGTGACGCCCGCCACCTCGGCCGGCCGGGCGTTCCGGGGGACGCACGGCGACGGGACGGTGCCCGCCGGCAAGCCCGGCGGCGAGGTTCGGAGGGGCGGGACCGGCTACAATGCCAACACAGCAGGCTTCGACACAGCACCCGCCGACTGGCCGCCAGAGCAGCGGTCGCTCCGTGAAGGAACCGATGGCGTCGGCCAGCGGGGCTACGATCACAACCCTGTGTCCGACCGCACCCGAGCCGTCATCCCCTACCACTTCCGCCACCAGATGTCGGGCTGGCGCGGCGCACGAACGGTGGCGGCAGGGAACCCGCCGCTCAAGGCGAGTCCCAAACCCGCGCTGACAACCCCCCGGCCAGGGACGCCGCGGCCGGAACCCTCCCGCACGGACACAGTCAGGATCACGAATGTCAGATGGGAGGCAAGTAATCAAGAACACAGCATCGTGACATTGGATCTCTCCTGGGACCACTCCTGGCGGGCGGCGTGGACGGAGGCAGCGGAAAGGAACGTCACTGGCGCCCCTCTCAAGGTGGAGAGCTGGGACGCAGCCTGGGTGTTCGTGAAGTACCGGCCGCCGGGAGGTGGTGCCTTCTTGCCTGCGACGCTCTCAACCGATGCCGCCCATCGCGCGATGCCCGCCGGGGCGGCTTGCGCCGTGGGCCGGAGCGATGACGGAAAGAAGGGCGTGGGCGTGTTCGTCTACAAGAACGCGGTCGGGAGCGGCCCGAATACCTTCAAGAACGTCTCGCTACGTTGGCTCCACGGAACGGATAAGGCGGAACCTGGCAAGGCCACCTTGGTGGCGCACGCCATCGCAATGGTCTATGTGCCCGAGGGGCCGTTCAAGTCCAGAAGCCCCTTCGGTCGCCCGTTGCCGCTGATCAACAGCCGGGGTGCGATGCCCAACGGCTACGGCGCCTTCTATTGCATGAAGCGCTCGATCAGCCAGGGGCAGTACGCCGAGTTCCTCAACTCCGTGGCGAGCGATCTGGCGGCCGCCAGCTACAACGCCGAGCGATACAAGGCGCTGCCGCACGATGCGGCCAAGCGTTACAGCCCCAAGCTGTACGGCCTCAACGGCTATACCATCCGCGTGGTGAACGGTGTCTATGCAGCCGATGCGCCGGACCGAGCGTGCAACTTCCTCTCCTGGCCGGACATTGTGTCCTATGCGGCGTGGGCAGGGTTGCGCCCGATTACTGACCTCGAATACGAGAAAGCCTGCCGGGGGCCGCGCGAGCCGGCGAAAGGCCAGGACGTCTGGGACGGCACCGCCTGCGCCCCTGCGGAGGCCATCGCGAACACGGTGGCCGGACAGGAAGCCTCTTACTGGGGCATCCGCGAGCTGAGCCTGAGCGGCAACGTGCATGAGTGGCCGGGAACGGTCCAGGTCGCTTCGAAGGCAGGGTCGGGCGCAGGCTTCAAGGGGACGCACGGCGAAGGGACGCCAGAGGCTCCCTCGGACTGGCCTTCCACCGCGTTCGGCGAAGGCTTCTGGAACGGCGCCTGGATCGGCACGGACGGGATAAGCGGCATCGGCATCTGGGTCGCTGTGGCCGAGATTGACCGACTATGGGGCAGCGCTTGGTGGGCAGTGGACTCCGACCGGACCGGGCGTTTCGGAGCGCGCGCCGTGCGCACGGCGCCGTGAGCGGAAAGGAGATGACCGATGAACCGACCCATCGCGATGGCGGCGGCGGGGGTCGCCCTTGCGCTGGCGGCCACGTGTTGCCTCGCTGCCGACGCGGGGCCCGCATTGACTGAGGCGGAATGGAATAGAGAGATCGAGGCCGACTGGCTGCTCCAGCTCGCCCGGGCCGCGAACGTGAAGCAGCAGATCCCGAAGGCGCTAGAACGGGCCGAGCGGCTCTGCGCCGACCTGCGCGGCATGGCGGGCGTTCCCGATCTGAGCGCCGAGGCCTCCGCCTTGGAGCGCTTGCGCGCCGAGGTCCAAGCGTCCGAGGCATTGGACCCCGAAGCCGCCAAAGCCCTCTACCTCAAGATTCGCCGGGTGGGGCGGGAGTTGGCGCTGAAGAACCCGCTGGTGACCGCCAGGCCGATCTTGTTCATGATGCGCCATCGTGAAGTGGGGTACATGCTTTACGAGTACCTGGGCTGGTACTACAGCCATGGCCACAGTCCGGCAAGCGGGGCCTACAGCCCCGGCACCCCCACGCCGCAGCCGGGCGGCGGCGTCTTTGTGCTCGAGCGGCCCGGCCGGAAGCCAGAGGTGCGGTCGCTTCTCTCCGACCCGGCGCTCCAGAAGGGGCATCTGGTGACCCTGTCGCTGTCCTTCGACGCTAAGACGGTCTACTTCGCCTGGGCCGACCCGACGGGCAAGGAACCCTATACGCTGCCGGGCTACGCGATGGCGCCCGCCGAGCCAGGGGTGAAGTACAACACGTTTCACGTCATGGCGATGGACGCCGACGGTTCGCGCCTGCGCCAACTCACTGACGGGCCGTACGACGATTTCGATCCCTGTCCGCTCCCCGACGGGGGGATCGCCTTCATGTCCACGCGGCGTGGGAGCAAGCTCCGCTGCGGAGGCGGAAGTCCCGAGTTGACCAACACGCTGCACCGCATGGACGCCGACGGAAAGAACATCCGCACGTTGTCGTTTCACGAGACCAACGAGTGGCACCCTTCCGTCCTGAATGACGGTCGCATCGTCTTCACGCGATGGGACTACGTGGACCGCAACGCCGCCTGTTTCCAGAGTCTGTGGACCTGCAATCCGGACGGCAGCAATGCGGCGGTTCTCTTCGGCAACTACACGACGCGCCCCAACGGCTGCTACCAGGCCAAGGCGGCGCCGGGCTCGAACAAGATCCTGTTCATCGGCGGGGCCCACCATTCCAACGTGGGCGGCACGCTGCTGATGCTCGATCCGTCGCGCGTGGCGCTAGATCCGCGGAGCGGCGAAGACCGCGGCGAGGCCCTCGACTGCCTCACGCCCGAGGTCTGCTTTCCCGAAACCCAAGGCTGGCCCAAGAGCTATTACTACAGTCCCTGGCCGCTCTCGGAGAAGTACTTCCTGGTGGCTTACAGCCACGATCCGCTTTGCGGCGGATACACGGGAACCCACCGGGAAACGCAGACCGGGCTGTACTACTTCGACCGCTTCGGCAACCTGGAGTTGCTTTTCCGGCGGCCCGGCATCTCGGCGGCCTATCCGATCCCCCTGGCGCCGCGCACGCCCCCGCCCGTCCGCAGCGGCGACGCACAAGCGGACTTGGGCGCGGTCAGTCGCAGGGTCATTTGCGCGCCTGCATCCATGAATCGGAACTCCCGGCTTTCCTGTGACCGAGCCGTGTTTTGCATTACTTATGCAGAAGTCAATTAGTCCGCCGCCTGCGAGGGGCTGGGCCATCCCTGGAACCTGCGCAAATCCGTTACTGCACCCGGCCCGCGCCTCACGGACGCCGGGAATGCTTGATGATCGAGATCGAGGCGTCCCTGAACCCCGCGTACAGCACGAACATCATGACCAGCTCCACCAGGCTCACCGCCCAGCTCACGAAGGGGATGGGCAGCATGCTGACGAGGAACAGGATGCAGTAGGCAAGGGCCAACCCCTCGGGGAGCGGCGCCCGCTCGATGCCGTGCCGCTGGCAGAAGGCGTTCGTGTCCTTCGTCAGGCCCCAGACGGCCTGGAAGATCCAGTAGAGGTTGTAGAAGGGCACGAAGCAGAAGCCCACGGCGGCGCCGGGCGTCGTGCGCGCGTGGCCGTCCTGGATCAATGCCCACGCCCTGTAGAGCAGGATGCACTGGAACACGACGGCCACGACGAGGGCGGCGAGCCCGCCCAGGAAGAGCAAGAGCATCAGGATGATCAGCCCCGGGTCAGGGTCGCCCCGATGGTCCTCGACGCCCATCGCCAGAACGACCGCGAAGACGAAGCTGGCGATGCCAGCCACGAACAGCCCCACAAACCATCCGTAGAGGCTGCGGAGGCCGGCCTCGTTGTAGCGGTGCGCCGCGGCAATCCAGTCGGACCCGCCGCTGTAGCTCCGCCGCGGGGGCGGCGGAGGCCCGGAGTACCAGGCCGTCCCTGGGGGCGGAGGGGGCGCCTCGCGCAACTCCGCCACAGGCGGGGGCCCCGCGGGATCGCCCGCCGGCACGGACACCGTGATGAGCGCACCGCACCCTGGGCACTTGCCCACGCGGCCGGCCCACTCGTCGCCCACGTGGAACGCCTTGCCACACCCGCCACAGGTCACAGGAATCGGCATCGAGGTCCTCCTGCGTGAGCGCCACGTTGCGGGAATGCCGACGGCTGAGTCGAGCAGGCCCTCCGACGCAGCCCAGCCTCGGTGCCCCAACCGGCCGAGAGGATGCTACAGGAGCATCATGACCAACCGCCATCCGCTTGTCAAGCTGCCCCGCTGCGGTTCTGTCAGGTGTTGCATGCGGGTGTAATCGGCTGTAAATCTCCTTCTCCAGCGGGCGGCGGCGCGCTATAGTACGGTGGCGGCAGTTGAGCCTGGCCCCGGCTCTGGGGGTCATATGGCAGCCACTGGCGTGGCACGGCTGGCTTGTCCAGCCGCGTCCTTGCGCAGGAGCAGAAGACACGGCTGGACACGCCAGCCGTGCCACAGTTGTGGGGCGGCGGAGACCCCAAGATCGGGGCCAGACTCGTGGCGGCACTCCGGCTTGCGATTCCGCGCGGGCCGTGGTACAATGCCAGTCTGGAACCTCCTTGGGCTGAGAGGCCCATGTGTCCATGTCCCGGCATTGAGGCCGGGGCGCAGTATCGGGCGACCAATAGGGCGGCGGCATGGTTCTCAAGTGTCCGGCTTGCGCGCAGACCTTCACGGTCGCCGACGACGTGACGTCGGGCAAGGCCAAGTGCCCTCAGTGCGGGCAGCGGCTGGACCTGGGCCGCATCCTGCGGCCGGGCGACCTGCCGCCCGGCACGGTGCTGGGCGGCTGCCGCATTGACGGGCTGCTGGGCCGCGGCGGCATGGCCGTGGTCTACAAGGCCACGCAACTGTCGCTCGAGCGCCCGGTCGCGCTCAAGGTGCTGCCCACCCGCCTGGCGCGCAACCCCCAGTTCGTCGAGCGCTTCAGCCGCGAGGCATCGGCCCTCGCACGCCTGAGCCACCCCAACGTCGTCGGCATCCTGGACAAGGGGGCCGAGGGCGAGACGTATTTCTTCGCAATGGAATACGTCGAGGGCAAGAGCCTGCGCGACCGCCTGATGCGCGAGGAGAAGTTCTCGCCCCAGGAAACCCTCCAGCTCATGCGCGGCATCTGCGCCGGCCTGGCCTACGCCCACGACAACGGCGTGGTCCACCGCGATCTCAAGCCCGGCAACATCCTCCTCGACACGGCCGGCACGCCCAAGCTGGCCGACTTCGGCATCGCGCGCATGACGGGCGCCGACACCCAGGCTGGCTACGAGCTGACCAAGGCCCACACGGTCATGGGCAGCGCCGACTACATGGCCCCCGAGCAGCGCGCCGACGCGGCCAACGTGGACCACCGCGGCGACATCTACTCCCTCGGCGTCATGCTCTACCAGATGCTCACCGGCCAGTTGCCCGTCGGCTCCTTCAAGCCCGTCGCACACCAGGTGCCCGGCGTGCCGACCGCGGTAGACCGCGTGGTCCGCACCGCCCTGGCCAGCTTGCCCGACGACCGCTACGACGCCGTCCCGAAGTTCCTCTTCGCCCTCGACCACGCCTTCGACGACACGAGCCTGCGCCACGCGCCTCGCGTGGCCCACCACGCGGGCCGCCGCGCCGGCATGTCCCCCGCCGCCATCGTCTTGGTGGCCGCCCTCGCCGTGGCCGCCCTGGGCGGCATCCTCGCGCTCGCGCTCTCCCACGGCCACACTCCCGCGCCGCCGCCCCCGCCCAACAACTCCCACAAGGCCGCACGCACCGCCACCCGCGTCACCACCGAGCGCGTCGCGCGGCCCAAGCCGCCCGAGCCCGAACCCAAGAAGTTCCCGCCTCCTCCCCCCGAAGAGCCGCCCATCGTCCGCGAGGCCCTCACCAGCGTCCGCGAGCAGATCGCCAAGACCCCCGACGACTTCCCGGGCCACGTCCAGCGCCTCAAGGACCTCCTGGTCACCCACGGCAACCCCCAGGTGCAGGCCGCGGCGCGCAAGGAGATGGCCGCGGTCGGCGAGCGCCTGGACAAGGCCCTCGCCGACCACTTCGCCGCCGCGCGCCGACGCGCCGACGCGCTGATGGACCAGCGGGCCTACGCCGCCGCCATCCGCCTCGCCGGCACGCTGCCCCCCAACCTCTTCACCTCCGATGCCAAGAAGCAGGCCGAAGCCCTCGCCCAGGAGTACCACGGCAAGTGTTGGACCGCCTTCGAGCGCGACCGCAAGGCCGCCGCCGCACTCGCCGAGGCAGGCAAGATCGAGGAAGCCGTCGCCATACTCAAGACCCCCTACCCCTCCAACGAACTCCAGAAGCTCGCCGACGAGGAGCTGGCCAAGCTCAAGGCCGCCCTCGCAGCACACCACGAGCGCGTGCGCCAGGAGCAGCTCAAGTTCCGCGCCGACCTGGCCCAGCGCCTCAAGACCCTCTGGGCCGACCGCGCCTACGCCGACGGGCCGCCCCTCGTCAAGGCCGCCATCGCCAAAGCCCCCGACGAGCCGTCGCGCCAGGCCCTCGACACCCACCGCCGCGCCGCCGCCCTCCTCGACGCCTTCCGCAACACCCTCCACGAAGCTCTCAACGCCCGAAAAGGCCAAACCGTCACCGTCTCCAACGTCAAGTACACGCTCAAGGTCGTCGAGGCCGACGCCATCGTCCTCGGCCTCCCCGTCGGCGGCGCAGAGGTCCGGCGCGAGTTCCGCAAGCTCGACGCCACCGACCTCTTCGCCCTGGTCCGCGACTGGCTGGACCTCACGAAGAAAGCCGACGACAACCTGATGGCGGGGATGTTCCACGCCTACGACGCCACCCCCGACCCCGCCGCCGCGGCGCGCTACTTCGACAAGGCCCTCGCCCTCGGCGCCCCGCCCGACCTCGTCGCCGCGCTCCGCAACTTCAACGGCTCTTCCGGCCCCACCGAAGTCAAGGAACCCGACCCCAAGGAAAAGGAACCCGACCCCGCCGCCGGCGGCTATGCGCTCGAACTCAACGGCGTCTCCGACTACGTCGAGGTGCCCGACGACCGGCGCGGCAAGCGCCCCCTCTGCCTCATCAAGGCATTCACCATCGAGGCCTGGGTCTGGCGACGGCCCGGCCCAGGCGAAGCCCTCACCCGCTACATCCTCGCCAAGAACGCCGGCTGGACCACCTCCCTCTCCTACGCCATCTACGTCGAGGACGGCTGCTGGGCCTACGCCACCGGCGACGGCACCCAGGTGGACCCCGTCGTCACCCGCATCCCCTGCCCAACCGGCACCTGGACCCACTGCGCCCTCGTCTACGAGGAGGGCCTCCGCACCCTCTTCGTGGACGGCAAGCAGGTAGGCCGCAGCCGCGCGAAGTTCCGCATCGGCTTCGACGACCAGCCCCTCTACCTCGGCGCCGTCGCCCTCGACGGCAACGCCGCACGCTTCTGGGCCGGCGGCATTGACGCCGTGCGCCTGACCAACGGCGCCCGCTACCGCAAGGACTTCACCCCCGAGCGCGAGCCCAAGCCCGACGGCGCGACCCACCTCCTCCTCCACGCCGACGACGCCAAGGGCACCCGCGTCAAGGACGCCAGCCGCTTCGACACCCACGGCACCCTCCGCGGCGCCGCCGCATTCCTCCCCGTCGCCGACTTCAAGGTCCGCCGCCCCGGCCCACCCCTGCCCCCCGCCAAGCAACCCCCGCCCGACCCCGTTGCGCCCAAAGCCCCCGCCCCCAAAGCCGACCGCGCCGAATAGCCCGCCCCAACACTCCCGCCCCTGGCCCTCCGTGCGTCCCCATGCCGCGGTGGAGAGCCATTACGGACTTCTAGAACTCCGTAATCCCAGTCCCCCAGATGCACTGGCCCCCCCTGCGTCGCCTCCACCCCCTGTCTCTCCCCCAAACCCGCTCCCCGCCTGCCGTCTCCGCATCGCACGGCAGCCAAGCCCTTGGGCAACCCCTGCTCCACCCCGCCGCGCGCGAAGCCCCCGCCCCCAAACTCGAGCGCGCCGAGTAGCCATACCCCATGCCCCCCTCCCGCCGGCGGCCCTCCGCGCGTCCCAATGCCGCGGTGGAGTGCCATTACGGACTTCTAGAACTCCGTAATCCCAATCCCCCCGATGCACTGGCCCCACCTGCGTCGCCTCCGCCCCCTGTCTCTCCCCCAACCCGCTCCCCGCCTGTGGTCGCGGTATTCCACACGAGAGCACATTGGGATATATTCTCGATATAGTGGCAACTCATTGCTCATTCGTAATATACGCCTACCGCCTATAGACCGGTGGTGGCGATAAGGCCTGTGTAACTATATGTCTAACAAGTACTTGACAGGCCTCCCTTTGCATGGTAGCCTGGGTCGGGTGCATGCGACTGTGCTGGATGTAGAGCAGGACAGGGGTTCCCACCATGCCGGCCGCGGTTCAGCCATCTCCCGACACGCTCGGCACACTCGCCTGGTACGCCCGTGAAGTCATCGGGATCGAGGGCCTCCTTCGCCGCGTCAGCGTGAAGCGGCGACGCAATCTCGCGCGCCCGGTGAAGCGCCGGAAGAGCGCTTTTCGCGACCCCGTGCTCTGCTACGACTTCCTGGCCATGGCCTGGCTGGGCGCCACGCGCCTCTCGCAGATCGAGTCGTTCCTCGAAGGCCGCGGCGACCTGGCCCGGGCGCTCGGCCTGCCGCGCTTCTGCGACCACACGACGGCGCACAATTTCCTGAACGCCTTCCATGTGACGCACCTCCGCCAGCTCGATGCAGTCAACGAGCGCCTGTTGCGCGAGCACGGCAGCGCGCTCGCGCAGCGCGCGCCGATCCTCGACCTGGACGCGGCCGAGCGGCGCGTCCGCCGCGCCGGGCGCCGACGCGGCCGCACGTACCGCTGGGCCGTCGCCTTCTGCGCCGGCGAGGCGCTCGCGCAGGACCTCCGCCTCGATGGCACCAACGCCTCCGCACTCGTGGTGGACCTGCTCGGGCGAGCGCGCCAACCGCTGCGTGCGAAGCCGCGCCTCGTGCGCCTCACCAATGCCTGCGCCTCGCACGAAGTGTTCCGCGCGCTCGCGCGCCAACGCCTCCCCTTCCTCGCTACGCGCACGTGGGCGGCGGCGCTGGCCGACCGGCCCGACGCTCGGGCCGGACAGCGCTGGGCCGCGCTGCCCGACGCGACGCGCGTCCTCGACCTCTGCTCCGCCCTGAGTGTGCCCGGCTCGCGGCAGTGGCTGAGGACGCTCCTCGTCGAGTGCCCCGCGCCGGCACCCGGCTTGCGCCGAGAGCGCTGCGCCATCGTCACCTCACTCCTGAGGGAGCCAATGCCCGTTCTCGTGCGTCTAGCGGCCTCCATGTCCAGAATAAGGCCATTCTTCGGGCATTCACGGTGGCCCCTCGGCGATGGCAAGCTGCCATCGGGCGAGCCGCGCGGGAACGCCGCCTTCCTCCGCCTCGCGACGATCGCGATGAACGTCCTGCGCCTCTTCGCGCGCCAGCTCGGCGAGGGGTGGACGCCTGCCCGTCTCCACGCGCGCCTGCGCGCGATCGAGTGGTAGCGCGGGACCGGCCGGTGCGGCGCGCCTGCGCGCGAGGTCCGCGGGACGGAGGCGCGCCGAGAAACGGCGGGGACGCGAGCGGACAGCGGGCGGGCGACAAAGCGGAGCGGAGCGTCGCCGCCTGCCTCGCCGTCCTCGCCGCGCGCGACTTCGCCGGCGCGAGTCTGCGCCTCGCCCGCTCGCGATTGAGCCATGTCAGGGGCCCCATGCATCATGGGGGCCCAGAGCGCGGGCTCGGCGCGCCCGCGCAGGATGCGGGGAGCGCGGCCGCCGCGACATGGGCGCGTCGCGATGGGGCCACGCAACGAGCCCCGTGGTCTCCCCGTGAGGGCGGCGGCCATCGAGCTGATGGGTGCGGCCCACCGACGCGACTGCGGAAATGACTCGTCACGCTCGCCGGCCAAAGCGGAAGAGGAGCGGAACCCGTCTGGCGGGACCGAGAGGCCCCGCGCGCCGTGGAGAGCCGAGTGCCCCCGAGTTGAGGCGGGATGTCCCCACACCACGCAGTGAAATCGCGCGCGGCAGCCATCACCGTCTGTTCCAGCGGCGATCGCGCCGGGCCACGTCCGCAAGAGCAGGGCCGAAGGGTCAGCTGGGCCGCCGAGCACACGGGCCGACCGCCTGCTACAAACTGCCCCCCCTGACGCACACAGCGCGGCGTCCCATCTCGGAGGGGACAGGCGACGCCTCAACGCCCCTCCCCGGCGCCATCTGGACAGCCAGGTCCACGCGACCATGAGGTCCGTATGTGGCTGTAACAGGATGACAGACAACAGGTTAGAGTGAGTCTGCCAGCACTCACATTATTGCTGGACACCTATATCGTCGGTAGAACGGCGAATCTAAGCATTAGTCCAAGAGCGGGTTGCTTTATACAAGCCTGGAGCGGGCTATATCGCAGGCAGCGGTGGTCTGCTATATCGAGATATGCGAACGACAGCGCGAGAGAGGCAGATGAGAGCCTGGAGGCTGGGCATGAGGGTCACAGGGTGGGGCAGGCGTCTCGCCTGCAAGGCTCGAATCGGCAGGCAGGATGCCTGCCCCACTCTCTCCGCAAGCAGGCTACTTCCGCGGAGGCCACCGAAGACGCGCCAGGCCGGCCCGCTGCCAGCGGGCGTGTGTTCACGCCATTCGTCACAGGGATCTGCGGTGATGGGCCATCAGCTCGCGCTTGACGGTGGTGTCAGTGACCTCGGCGTAGCGGAGGGTGGTCTGCATGCTGCGGTGGCCCAGGAGCTTCCTGACGACGGCGAGGCTGACGCCTTCGTTGAGGAGTCGGGTGGCAAAGCTGTGGCGGAGGGCGTGGATGCCGAAGCCAGACGTGCAGATACTCGCGGTGCCGCCCGTGTCGCAACTCGTGGACCAGTTCGCCGTGACGCTCGGCCTCTGGCGCAAGCGCCAGCCGCCGAAGCCCGAGGCCCCGGCGCCCCCGACGCCGCCCCCGACCCCGCCGGCGCCGCCCGAGCCGGCGCCGAAACAGCCCTGAACTGTGGGACGCCCTATGCCCGACGCCGACCAGCAACCCACCCCAGGGTCCCAGCAGCCTGAGGAACCCACGGTCTGCCTCGTGGTATCGAACCGCGCTGCCGCGGGGCCGCGTGGCCCCCTCCGGCGGCCCGATGGGGTCACGATCGGCCTTGTGGTGACCATCGTGGCCCTGGGGGGGGCGCTGCGCTTCTACGACATCGGGCGCAAGAGCCTGTGGCTCGATGAGGCGGCCACGATGCACGCCGTGGACGCCTCGCTGTCCCAGGTGTTCTACGGGGTGTACACCTATGACGCGCATCCGCCGCTCTACTACCTGGCGCTCCACACCTGGATGCAGGGCTCGCGGAGCGGGGCCTGGGCGCGCGCGTTCTCGGCCACAGTGGGCATGGCCACGCTGGCCGTGTTCTTCTTCCTGGCGCGGGCGCTCCTGCCGCGCAACGCGGCGCTGGCCGCCACTGTCCTTCTCGCGGCATCGGCGTACCATGTGTACTTCGCGCAGGAGGCCCGGCTCTACGCGCTCGCCGCGTTCTTCGTCGTGGTGTCGTGGTGCTGCCTCGCCCATCTGGTGGCACAGGCATCTTGCCTGTGTCTGCCACAGGCGGGACGCCTGTGCCACCCGTGGCGCCGCCTGCCGCTGTGGGTGGGGCTGGCGCTGGCCAACACGGCGGCGCTCTACACCTTCTACTACACGGCCTTCGCCGTGCTGGCTCAGGGCGTGACCCTCCTCGTGCTATCGAGGCGAGCCGGACGCAAGATGGTCCTCGACTGGGCCTTATGGCAGTTGGTGCCGCTGGCCACCTTCGCGCTGTGGGCGCACGTCCCCATGGAGCGGATGAGCATGCTCAGCCGGTTCGCGCCGCCGATGGGCCAGACCGTTCTGAGCGCGAACGGCCTGTCCGACACGGCTGCCCAGTTCACCTGGGGGTTCCTGACCGACCTGGTGCCCAGGTACGGATTGCCAATCCGGGCGTGGGCGGCGGTCGCAGGGCTGCTGTTGCTGGCGCTGGCGTGCGCGGCGCTTCGCCGCGAGCGCGTGGGCGCCGTGATTGCCCTCGCCTGGCTGCTCTGTCCCGTCGCGTGCCTGGCCGCGCTGCCGATGCGCGGCCACATCTACGAGCCGAAGCATCTGCTCTTCGCCTCGCCCGCGCTGGCACTGGCCGCGGGGGTGGCGTGGAGTTCCGCGCGGGGCGGGCTGAGGGCGCTGGCCGCCGTGCTTGTCGCCGCCGTGCTGGCCGGCAACGCCCTCTCGCTTGCGCTGTACTACGGCCGGGGCGAGGAGAAGGAGAACTGGCGCGGCGCCGTCGCCGAGTTCGCCAAGCGCGTGCAGCCGATGGACATGGTCACGTTCACCCCGCCACAGGACGAGTTGGCGTTCAGGCACTACTACCCACGCAGAGGGGAGCAGTTGTTCAAGGAGACTCCCCCAATGGGGCAGCCGTTCCGCGCGGGCGAGTTGAGGACCGCCGCCCTGGGCAAACGCCGGGTGTGGGTGTTCTGGGGCAGGAGCAACGTCGAGCCCCCCAACCCCCGGGTGTTCGATGCCCTCAAGGACACGCCTGTCCTCTTCGAGTGGAGCGAGGCAGGCCTCGTGGGCCTGGTGGGTGTTCGCCTTTACGACGTCCCCAAGCTCCCCACGAAAGGGAAGGCTGCCGGCCCGAGCCAGCGCGACGCGCGTTGAGCCAATAACCTCCCGCAGGTTCCAAACCTGCGGGAGGTTCACGGTTGTAGCGGCCCGAGCCAGCGGGGAGTATGGCCCCCAATTCTGGTGAGCTTGTTGGAGGCTCTTGAGCCCGACCCTCTCCCTACCCTCTCCCTGCAAGGGAGAGGGGTCCGAACCCCCCTCCCTGCCAGGGAGGGGGTAGGGGGAGGGTCGGGGCCTGCCGCTACCCCAGAGCGCCAGGAATGGGGGCCATACTCGCCGGCGGGACGCGCGTTGAAGCGTGTGGGAGGCTGTGGTATACTCCCAGGGCGCGACCTGGGCGGGAGGACGATGGGTAGCGGAGTCGTCTCCCATGCGGATCGTGGTGACTGGCGCCGCGGGCTTCCTGGGCTCGCACCTGTGCGATGCACTCCTCGCCCGCGGCGACCAGGTTCTGGGCATTGACAACGTGATCACCGGCAGCACGGCGAACATCGCCCACCTGTTCGGCAACCCGCAGTTCCAGTTCTTCCAGCACGACGTCACCAACTACATCTTCCTCGAGGGCGCGGTGGATGCCGTGCTCCACTTCGCGTCGCCGGCCAGCCCTGTGGACTACCTTCAGTACCCCATCCAGACCCTCAAGGTCGGCTCGCTCGGCACCCACAAGGCCCTGGGCCTGGCCAAGGCCAAGAAGGCGCGGTTCCTCCTGGCCTCGACCTCGGAGGTCTACGGCGACCCCCTGGTGCACCCGCAGACGGAGGACTACTGGGGCAACGTGAACCCCGTGGGCTACCGCGGGGTTTACGACGAGGCGAAGCGCTTCGCCGAGGCGATGACCATGGCCTACCACAGGTTCCACGGCCTCGATACCCGCATCGTGCGCATCTTCAACACCTACGGCCCGCGCATGCGGATGGACGACGGGCGCGCCCTGCCCAACTTCTTCCGCCAGGCCCTCCTGGGCCAGGACATCACGATCTTCGGCGAGGGCCACCAGACCCGCAGCTTCTGCTACGTGGACGACACGGTCGAGGGGGTGTGCCGCCTGCTGGACTCCGACGAGCACCTGCCGGTGAACGTCGGGAACCCCGTCGAGATCACGGTCCTCCAGCTCGCCCAGGAGATCATCGAACTCACCGGCAGCGCCAGCCGCATCCGCCACCTCCCCTTCCCGGACAGCTACCGGGACGACCCGAAGACGCGGCGTCCCGACATCACGAAGGCCCGCCGCGTGCTCGGGTGGGAGCCGCGGGTGGACCGCCGCGAGGGCCTGCGGCGGACCCTCGAGTACTTCCGCGCCCGGCTGGCCAGCGAGAAGCCATGAGCCCCGATTCGTCCCAAGCCCTGCAGGACCCGCTGCTCGGCCGCATCGTGTGCGGCTGCGAGATCATGAAGCTCATCTGCCAGGGGGGCATGGGGCGCCTCTACCTCGGGCGCCAGGTCTCCCTCGACCGGGTCGTCGCCGTCAAGGTGCTCTCGCCCATGCTCGGGTCCGACGAGGAGTTCCTCGGGCGGTTCCGCCGCGAGGCTCAGGCCCTGGGCAACCTCCTGCACCCCAGCATCGTGGCCATTCACGACTTCGGCGAGGAGGGGAGCATCCACGCCATCGTGATGGAGTACGTCGAGGGGCGGAACGTCGCCGACATGCTCGAGCGGGTGAAGGTCATCCCCATTCCTCAAGCGGTGAACATCGTGCGGCAGATTGCCGAGGGGCTGGCCTTCGCCCACGAGCGGAAGATCATCCACTGCGACCTCAAGCCCGAGAACATCCTGGTGACCGCCAGCGGGGTCGCCAAGCTGGCCGACTTCGGCCTCGCCAAGAGCCTCCGCGGCGAGGCCGGGCACATCACCCGCGACGGCGTGGTCCTCGGCACGCCCACGTACATGAGCCCCGAGCAGTGCTCCGGCACGCGGCTCGACCCGCGGACGGACATCTATTCCCTCGGCAGCACCTTCTACCGCATGGTGGCCGGGCGCGACGCCTTCGAGGGCGAGGACGCCTTCTCCATCATGCTCAAGCACCAGAACGAGCCGCCGGCCGACCCCCGCCGTTACAACCCCGGCGTCCCGCACGCCATCGCCAAGATCGTCCTGCGCATGATGGAGAAGGCCCGCGAGAACCGCTACCAGAGCGCCTCCGAGGTCGTCCGCGCCCTCCTCCCCTTCGACCGCGAGGCCGCCGCGCGCGTCCAGGGCATGCAACTGCTCGAACACCCGCGGCGCGAGTTCTCCGTCGCCAGCGAGGCCGTCGGGGGCGGCCTCGTCACCCCGGACCAGCTCCGCCAGTGCATCGCCCGCCAGGAGGTCGCCCACGGCGCCGGGGGCGACCTGTCCACCCTCCTGGTCGAGGAGGGCTTCCTCACCCAGGACCAGGTGCAGCAACTCGCCGAGCGAACCCGCGCGCGGGACGAGGGGCACAGCGACGAGGACTTCGCCCGCCTGGCCGTCGAGGCCGGCCTGGCGCAGGCTGGCCAGATCGCCGATGCGATTCGCCAGCAGAAGGCGCTGGGGACACATTCGGGGCGGAATGTGTCCCCCCTGGCTGAGGCCAGCGCCCGGCTCCCGCGCCTCCTGACGCGCGCCAACCTCCTGAAGCCCGCGCAGGTGGCCGAGGTCCTCCTGCGTCAGGTGCGGGCCACTCAGCGGGCCGAGGACACTGAGCTTCTGGAACTCGTCCGCCGCGACGGCGTGCTGGCTGAGGACGACGTGCAGCGCTGCGTGGCCGAGCAGCGCCGGCAGGAGGCCCAGGGGCGGATGGCGGTCCTGCGCCAGATCATGGTCGAGCTTGGGGTGCTGCCGCCGGCCCAGCTCCGGGCGCTCCTGCGCAAGAAGATGCACAAGGACCTCGAGCAGTACCTCACCGAGCGGGAGAGGGCCACGAGCGCGCCGGCCGAGGCGATCATCCCGACCGACGCGCGCATCGAGCTCCAGGCGAGCGAGCCCTGCCCTTCCTGCGGCAAGAACGTGGAGGTCGCGGAGCAGTCGTGTCCCTACTGCTGCACTTCGCTTGACGAAGCGCGCCGGCAGGCCGCGCTCCGCGGCAGCGTGGCGCCACGCGCCCCGTCTCCCGGCGTCATTCCCATCCCGCGTCCTCCGGGCGCGGGGGCCGCGCTGGGGACACAGTCGGGGCGGAATGCGTCCCCGGCGGCTGCTCCCGCCGCGGGCGCAGGGCAGGCCCCTCCTGGCGATGCCTGGGAGGTCATGCGCCCGACTGGCGAGCCGACGGCTCCCCTCTCCTTCGCCACCCTGATGAAGCTGGTCCGGGAGAAGCGGGTTCAGCCCAGCACCATCCTGCGGGGGCCATTGACCCGTGGCGTGTGGCGCCAGGCCCGCTTCACCCCCAAGCTCTGCCGCCTCTTCGGCACCTGCCACTACTGCGGCGCGAAGCTGCCGCCCGGCGCCGCCCTGTGCGCCGCCTGCAAGACGAACCCCGACCTGCCGCGCAGCGAATGACGTTCAACGACGTTCAACGTTCAACGACGTTCAACGTTCAACGACGTTCAACGGCGCTCAACGTTCAACGTTCTCCGCGCCCGACGGTCCGGTTGGGGCGAGGCCCTGCTTCTGATAGAGGTTGCGATAGGTAGGGCTGGAGGCCAGCACCTGTTCGTGGGCGCCCACGCTCTCAATGCGTCCCCTGTCGAGCACCACGATGCGGTCCGCGGCCCGGAGGGCCGAGAAGCGGTGGGCGATGAGGATCACGGTGCGGCCCTTGGCAAAGCCGGCGAGCTGCGCCTCCAGGCGATGCTCGGCGTCGGCGTCCATTGCCGACGTGGCTTCGTCCAGGATGAGGATGCGCGGGTTGCGCAGCAGGGCGCGCGCCATCGAGAGGCGCTGGCGCTGGCCGCCCGAGAGCTTGGCGCCCCCCTCGCCCACGGCCGTGTTGTAGCCGTCGGGCAGGTCGCGCACGATGAACTCGTGGGCCAGGGCCAGGCGGGCCGCCGCCTCGATCTCCGCGTCCGTGTAGTGGGTGTCGCCGAACGCGATGTTCTGCCGCACCGTGTCGTTGAAGAGCACGACGTTCTGGGACACGTAGCCGATCTGGCGCCGCAGCGACGCCTGCGTCACGTCCCGCAGGTCGTGCCCGTCTATCCGAACCGCCCCGCTTGTCGGGTCGTAGAAGCGCAGGAGGAGGCTGGCGAGGGTGGACTTTCCCGAGCCGTTTTCGCCGACGATGGCGAGGACCTCGCCCGCCCGGACCGTGAGGTGGAAGTCGCGGACCACCTCCTCGGGCGGCTCGTAGGCGAAGCTGACGTGGTCGAAGCAGATGTCCTGGCCGTGCGGGGGGAGGGGCTGGGCGTCCGGCTTCTCCACGACTTCGGACCGCAGGTCCATCACCGCGAACACGCGGTCGGCCGCGGCACGGCTCGACTGGACTTCGTTGTTCAGGTCCCGCAGCTTGTCCAGCGGATCGTACACCTTCTTCACCGCGTAGCTGAACGTGACGAGGAGCGACCAGGAGAAGTTGTGCTGGACGAAGAGGTAGAAGCCGTAGGCGCCGACGGCCCAGAGGCAGGCCCGCAGGAGGATTTCGGTGGCGGGGTCGGAGACGGCCTTGACGAAGGCGCGCCGCAGGTCGTAGCGGAGCATCTTCTGGCTCGTCTCCCGGAAGCGCGCGCGCTGGTACTCCTCCGCGTCGTACGCCTTGATCACGCTCATCCCCTGCACCGTCTCGGCCAGTATCTTCATCGCGTCGGCACGCTTCTCCAGGCCCTTGGCCGTGTAGCGGCGGATGCGGGTGCCCACGATCTTGAAGAGCAGGAGCGCGACCGGGATGCCGAGGAAGACCATCAGCGCCAGGCGCGCGCTGATGAGGAACATGGCGGCCACGCCCAGGAGCAGGCTGAACGTGTCGCGCACGGCGTGGGAGAAAATCGTCCGCCCCCCCGCCGCCAGCTCCCCGAGGTCGGGGCCGAAGGTGGACATCGTGTGGCCCAGGCTGCGCCCCGAGAAGAAGCGCATCGAGAGGCCCGACACCCGCAGGAACAGGTCGTTCAGCAGGTCCATCCAGCCCCGCATGGCGGCCGACTCGAGCAGGTAGCGGCGCATGAAGACGAAGAGGCCGCGCAGCAGGCCCGTGAGGAAGAACGCCAGGCCCAGGGCGATCACCGTCCACATCAGCGTCGTCTTGTCCCCGACGCGCGTCCTCAGGAAGTCAATGGCCTGCCTGCCCCCGGGCAGCTTGAGGATTTGCGCCGCCATCGAGCCCGCGTCCCGCCCGCCGGACAGCCACAGGCTCAGCAACACCTCGTGCGCGGCAAGGTAGGCCGCCATCGAGACCAGGCTGAGCGTCTCCGCCAGCAGGCTGCTGACGATGGATGTGATGACCCGAGCCTTGTAGTGCCAGACATAGGCGAGGAAGCGGAAGTAGTTGCGCATGGCGGTCATGTTACGTGGCCCCGCCGCGCCTGTCAAGTCGCGTGGTGTCACATCTACATTTCGCACAGGGCGGCCATGTGCCAAATGAAGATGTGACGCTTCACAGGATATAGCGGCTGAGGTCCTCGTCGGCCACGATGGCCTTGAGCTTGTCGCGGACCGCGGCGCCATCGAGGGTGATGTTGCGCTCCGGCAGGTCGGGGGCGTCGAACGAGATGTCCTCGACCAGCTTCTCCAGCACGGTGTGGAGCCGGCGGGCGCCGATGTTCTGCATGCGCTGGTTGATCTGCGCCGCGATGGCCGCGATGGCCGCGACGGCATCGGCCGTGAAGGCCAGCTCGACGCCCTCCGTGCTCAAGAGGGCGGCATATTGCTTGGTGAGGGCGTTCTCCGGCTCGGTGAGGATGCGGACGAACTCCTTCTCGCCCAGGCTCTCCAGCTCCACGCGGATGGGGAAGCGGCCCTGCAACTCGGGGATGAGGTCTCGACGAGGTGGCGCAGGCGGAGGAGTTGGCGCCCGCGGTACCCATTCCGCCTCCGAGCGTGGCCGCGGAGCCGGCGGCGGCCCCTGAGCCCGTGGCGCCGGCCGAGGGAGGGACACGGCTGGACAAGCCAGCCGTGCCACCCTCGGATGTGGCGCCGGAGCCGGCGCCCGTGGCGTCCGAGCCGACTCCTGAGCCGGCGCCCGCCGCTCCGCCGGCGCCTGTCGAGCCGCCGAAGCCCGCGGTCTCCAAGAAACAGCGGCGGATCGAGCGCAAGATCAAGAGGAAGGCAAAGAAGGGGAAGGGGAACTGACCGCTCCCCGCTTCACCCCCACCGACCTTGCGTCGGTGGGAGCGAGGATTGGGAACTAGGCGCGGCCCGCACATCGTCAGGCCCCGGGCTTGACGGGAGAAGCCAAAGATGAAGAAATTCACGAAGGCCGATGTGTCGGAACAAAGGTTGGAAGACCTTGTCCGCTGCAACTCAGGCCAGATCGAAGAAGACCTTGTGTATGTGGATCACCAGAAGTCAACCGCTGGCGGGCGCTTGGATGTCCTCATGGTGGACAGCGGGAAGGCACTGGTCGTGGCTGAACTCAAGGTCACGCAAGACGATGGTATGTTGCTGCAAGGGCTCGACTACTACGACTACGTTTCTACTCTCGTCGAGTCTTATGCCCGACTCTACAAGACCCATGCGATTGACCCGGCCCAGCCGCTGCGCCTTTTCCTCATCGCCCCGAGTTTCTCGCAGACCCTCGTCAACCGATGCAAGTGGCTTAACGTCCCAATCTCCCTGTACACTTTCAACTGCCTGAAGTTCGAGGGCGATGAAGACATCGTGCCGATCTTCACGGAGCAGCAGATCACCGCCCCACCCCCAGTCGTCGAGGTCACTACCCTCGATGACCACCTGAACTACATCAAGGATGCCACCGTCCGAGCCAAGGTGGCCTCGCTCCTTAAGGAGATCGAGGACTAGAAGCCGGGGAACGTCTCGGCTGGTCCCATCAAATACGCCATCTCGATTAGGGTCAACGGTCGCGTGTTTGCCTACGTCTCCCCTCGACGGCGGCACTTCCTCATCAACACCTACAGTGCCGATGACGAATGGACGCAGTACTCCGTCAAGACCGACGATGACTTGGCAACGGTCAAGCCGCTTGTCAAGGCGGCAATGGAAAGACGAGGCAAATGACGGGTCGAACTGGCGCATCCACGGTGCGGCCTACTGCCGCCCTTGATGCTCATCGAGCGGGAGCGACGAGGACGACGACGAGAGAAAAGGAGTGACTGAATGGCCGATGAGAAGAAGCCAAGCGACACGATGTCGCTGGCGATCCTGGAGGACATGGCAAGCTGCGGGCTGGAGACGACGTGGGACCGCTACGAGTCCCAGCTTCCCCAGTGCGGCTTCGGGAAGAGCGGCCTGTGCTGCCGCCACTGCAACATGGGGCCATCGTGGCCCGCGGCCTCGTGCGGACCATTGCCGGCGGCGCGTCGGCCCACAGCGACCACGGGCGCGCCGTGTGCGAGCTGCTCGCCGCCACGGGCAAGGGCGAGGCCCCCGGCTACCAGGTCAAGGATGAGAAGAAGCTCCGCTTCATCGCCGCGACGATGGGCATCCAGGCCGACGGGAAGAGCAAGGAGGATCTGGCCATCGCGGTCGGCGAGGCGGCCCTTGCCGAATTCGGCAAGCCCTACGGCACCCAGCTCCAGGCGGGGCGCGCCCCCGCGAAGCGCCAGGCCGTCTGGAACCAGGCCGGCATCACGCCCAGGGCCATCGACCGCGAGATCGTCGAGGCCATGCACCGCACCTCGATGGGTGTGGACCAGGACTATCACAGCCTGCTCCTCCATGGCCAGCGCATGGCGCTGGCCGACGGCTGGGGCGGCTCGATGCTCGGCACCGAGCTACAGGACATCCTGTTCGGCACGCCGAAACCCGTCCTGGGCGAGATCAACCTCGGCGTCCTGAAGGCCGACCACGTGAACGTGATCGTCCACGGCCACGAGCCGATCCTGTCCGAGATGGTCGCCCTGGCCTCGCAGGACCCCGAGCTGGTTCGGGAGGCCCAGGCCGCCGGGGCGAAGGGCATCGTGATCGCCGGCATCTGCTGCACTGCCAACGAGTTGCTCATCCGCCACGGCATCCCGGTCGCCGGCCACATGAAGATGCAGGAGCTGGCCATCGCCACGGGCGCGGTGGACGCGATGGTGGTGGACGTGCAGTGCATCATGCAGGGGGACGTGGCTCTGGCGGCGAAGTTCCATACCCGCTGCATCACGACGAGCCCGAGGGCGCGGATTCGCGGCGCGACGCACATCGAGTTCGAGGAGCACCACGCGCTCGACACGGCGAAGAGGATCGTGCGCGAGGCCATCGCGGCCTTCCCCAAGCGCGACCCGTCCCGGGTGAAGATCCCCAACGATTCCTCCGCCGCCATCGCCGGCTTCAGCCACGAGGCGATCAAGTACATGCTCGGCGGCAGCTTCCGCGCGTCCTACCGCCCGCTGAACGAGAACATCATCAACGGCCGCATCCGCGGCGTCGCGGGCGTCGTCGGCTGCACCCAGCCCAAGGTGCCGAAGGGCGAGCAGCCCTACCTCGAGCTGGTCAAGGAGCTGGTGGCGAACGACGTGCGGGGCCGGGCCTGCGCGAGGTGTGCGAGACGGTCGGCATGCCGCCCGTGCTCCACGCGGGCTCGTGCGTGGACAACTCGCGCATCCTCATCGCCTGCACCGAGATGGTGCACGAGGGCGGGCTGGGCGACGACATCAGCTCCCTGCCCGTCGCCGGGGCCTGCTTCGAGTGGATGCACGAGAAGGCCATCTCGATCGGCCAGTACTTCGTCTCCTCGGGCGTCTTCACCGCCTTCGGCATCACCCTGCCGGTCTACGGCAGCCCGAACGTCGTGAAGTACCTCACGCAGGACATCGAGGCGGAGGTCGGCGGCAAGTGGGCCTTCGGCCTCACCGCCAGCGGCATGGCCGCGGCCATGATTGACCACATCAACTCCAAGCGCGCCGCCCTGGGCATTGACAAGCCCGGCGAGCGCGTGCTGTACGACATGGAAGCCCGCAGGCAACTGAAGTTCTGACACGCGCTTCTCGTCCCCACGCTCCGCGTGGGGACGAGGCACGCGACGCTCTGCGTCGAGTGGACGCGGAGCGTCCCGAATAGCGCCCCCACGCAGAGCGTAGGGGCGAGAACCGGAAGAACAGGAGACGCGAATGTCCCGCATCATCGCTACGGCGGCCATCAATGGCGCCTACACGCTGGTCGAGAAGGCCGAGCAGGCCCTCGAAGCCGCCCTCGGCTCGCACCCCGAGAGCGCCGCGGTCGAGCTGCCCAACACGGGCTACTACCTGCCCATCATCTACGGCACGACGGGCGAGGAGGTGAAGACCCTCGCCGACTGCCGCCGCGTGCTGCGGAGCGCCCGCGGGCTGCTCCCGCCCAAGGTCCTGGGCGAGCACTGGGTGCCCTACCTCGGCCACACGCTCGACGCCGGCATGGCCACGCTCTGGGCCGAAGAGGTCTACGAGGCCCTCAAGTACCTCGACCCCGCGACGTGCCCCTACACGCGCACGCCGGCCCCGACCGATGGCAACATCTGGCTCGGCGCGGCCGACGACGTGATCATGCGCGAGCGGGGAATCGAGTTCGTGGACGGCACTGCCCCCGGCTTCGCGGCCATCGTGGGCGCGGCGCCGGACAGCAAGACGGCGGTGAGCATCGCCCGCGAGCTTCAGGAGAACTCGATCTACGTCTTCATGTGCGCGACCTCCGAGGGCAAGACCTTCGCCGAGCAGCTTGCCGAGGAGAACGTGCAGATGGGCTGGGAGACCCGCCTGGTGCCCTTCGGCAAGGAAATCTCGGCGGCCGTCTTCGCCCTGGGCTTCGCGGCCCGCGCCGCCCTGTCGTTCGGCGGCGTGCAGCCCGGCGACTTCCGCCGAATGCTCCTCTACAACAAGTACCGCGTCTTCGCCTTCGTGCTGGCCCTCGGCCCCGTGGACGACGAGAAGTACGCGACGGCGGCGGGCGCCATCAACTACGGCTTCCCCGTCATCGCCGACACCGACATCCCGCCCATCCTGCCCACCGGCGTGTGCCTGTACGAGCACGTCGTGCCCAACGTCAAGCACGACGAGATGGTGAAGCGCGCCTTCATCGTTCGCGGCCTCAAGGTCGTGCCGTCGTCCGTGGACATTCCCGTCCGCTTCGGCCCGGCCTTCGAGGGCGAGCGCATCCGCAAGGAGGACATGCAGCTCGAGGCCGGCAACCCCAAGTTCGGCATCCCCGCCTTCGAGTACGCCCGCACCCTCCCCACAGACAAGGTCGAGGACGGGAAGATCCAGGTCGTGGGGAAAGAGATTGACGAGCTGCCCGAGGGCGCCTGCGTGCCGCTCGGCATCCTGGTCGAGGTGTCGGGAGCCAAGATGCAGCACGACTTCGAGCCGATCCTCGAGCGGCAAATCCACACCTTCCTCAACTGCGCGCAGGGCCTGTTCCACATGGGCCAGCGCGACTCGAACTGGGTGCGCTTCTCGAAGGAGGCCTTCGCCGCCGGCCTGCGCCTCAAGCACATCGGCACCATCCTCCACGCCAAGCTCCGCGAGGAGTACTCGGCCATCGTGGACAAGTGCCAGGTCACGATCTTCACGAACCGCGAGGACGTCGAGCGCGAGATCGTGGCGGCCCGCGCCGCCTACGCCGAGCGCGACGCCCGCATGGCCGGCATGACCGACGAGAGCGTGGACATCTTCTACTCCTGCTCGCTGTGCCAGAGCTTCGCGCCCAACCACATCTGCATCATCACGCCCGAGCACCCCGGCCTGTGCGGGGCCTACAACTGGCTCGACGGCCGCGCCGCCTACGAAATCGTCCCCACAGGCCCCAACCAGCCCGTCCCCAAGGCCAACCCCCTCGACGAGCGCCTCGGCCAGTGGGAGAGCATCAACAAGTTCGTCTTCGAGAAGTCCAACCAGAAGCTCGAGCGCTTCAGCGCCTACTCGATGATGGTGGACCCGATGACGAGCTGCGGCTGCTTCGAGTGCATCTCGGCCATCCTGCCCATGACAAACGGCATGATGATCGTGGACCGCGACCACCCGGACATGACGCCCTGCGGCATGAAGTTCTCCACCCTCGCCGGCTCGGTCGGCGGCGGCCAGCAGACCCCGGGCTTCATGGGCCACTCCAAGATGTACATCAGCTCCAAGAAGTTCATGCGCGCCGACGGCGGCTGCCGCCGCATCACCTGGATGCCCAAGAAGCTCAAGGACACTATCCGCGAGAAGCTCAACGCCCGCGCCGCCGAGGAGGGCGTCGAGAACTTCGTGGACCTGATCGCCGACGAAACGGTCGCCACGACCGAGGAGCAGGTGATGGAGCACATGCAGAAGGTCGGCCACCCGGCCTTGACGATGGACCCGATGTTCTGACGTACGCTCTCGTCCCCACGCTCCGCGTGGGGACGCATGTCTTCGACGCTCCGCGTCGTCCAATGGACGCAGAGCGTCCCGATCCCCGTCCCCACGCGGAGCGTGGGGACGAGAGTGTTGAGGAAAGGAGCCTGGAATGGCGCTGACGGCGATGGACATCTTCAAGCTGCTGCCCCGGACGAACTGCCGGAAGTGCGGGCAGCCGACCTGTCTGGCCTTCGCCATGCTGATCGCGCAGAAGAAGGCGAAGCTCGAGGACTGCCCCGATGTGAGCCAGGACGCGAAGGACAAGCTCGGCGCAGCCGCCGCCCCGCCCATCCAGCTCGTCGCCGTCGGCACGGGCACCAAGGAGCTGAAGATCGGCAACGAGACCCAGCTCTTCCGCCACGACGAGAAGTTCCACCACCCCTGCGGCATCGCCATCCTGGTGTCCGACACCCTCGACGACGCCGCCCTCGCCGCCAAGATCGAGAAGACCAACAAGCTCCAGTGGGACCGCGTGGGCCAGCACATCAAGGTTGACCTGTTGGCGCTCGAGAACGCGAGCGGGGACGCCGCGAAGTTCGCCGCCGCGGCCAAGGCCATCGCCGACAAGAGCGCCTATGGCGTGGTGCTCATCACGAAGTCGCCCGAGGCAATGAAGGCCGCCGCCGCGCCCATTGCGGCCCAGAAGCCGCTCCTGTGCGGCGCCGAGGCATCAAACCTCGACGCCATGGCGGCCGTGGCGAAAGAGACCAAGTGCCCCCTCGTCGTCAAGGGCGACGGCTTGGAGGCGACCGCCGACCTGGTCGAGAAGGCGAAGAAGGCGGGCGCTGATCAGATCGTGATTGACCCGGGCGCCCGCGACCTCAAGGGCACGCTCCAGGCCCTCACGCTGGCCCGCCGCGCGGCCCTCAAGCGCCAGTTCCGCCCCCTCGGGCACCCGGCCATCGCCTTCGCCACCGCCGCCGACCCGCTCGACGAGCTGCTCGCCGCCACCAGCTACGTGGCGAAGTACGCCGGCATCGTCGTCATCAAGGGCGACGAGGCGCCCGAGGTCCTCCCCATCCTCACCGCGCGGCAGAACATCTACACCGACCCTCAGAAGCCCATCCAGGTCGAGCCCAAGCTCTACCCCATCGGCGAGCCGGGCGATGCCGCTCCCGTCATGTTCACCACCAACTTCTCCCTCACCTTCTACACCGTCCAGGCCGACGTCGAGGCCAGCCGCGTCGCCTCCTACCTTCTCGCCGTCAACACCGAGGGGCTCTCCGTCCTCACCGCCTACAGCGGCGACAAGCTGACCGAGAAGACGATCAAGGACGCCATTGACAAGTGCGGCCTCGCCGACCGCGTGAAGCACCGCAAGCTCATCATCCCCGGCTACGTCGCCGTCCTCTCCGGCAAGATCGAGGAGGCGACCGGCTGGCAGGTGCTGGTGGGACCCAAGGAATCCTCCTTCATCCCCAAGTTCCTCCAGCAGGTGTGGAGCGCGCAGTGAGCGATGGCGCGGGTTGGCTGATCGGTCGGATCCGTCCGATCCGTCGGATCCGACCGATCGGCTCAATCACGCAAGGCAGCCCGCGCATCAGGTAGCCCGCATGCCCGACAAGCCCTCCCTCTGCCGCGTCCACTTCTCCCCCGACGACCGGGCCGCCGAGGTCGAACGGGGCGAGACCGTGCTGGCCGCGGCCCAGAAGGCGGGCATCTACATCTCCAGCCTGTGCGGGGGCGACGGCATTTGCGGCAAGTGCCGCGTCGTCCTGCGCTCGGGCGACATCCACTCGAAGCCGACGACGCTGCTGGACCGCGACGAGATTCGCGGCGGCTACCTCCTCGCCTGCCAGTCCACGGTCCAGGGCGACGTGGAGATCGAGATACCGCCCGAGACGCGGCTCGAAGAGGGGCAGTTCCTGGGCGACGAGGATGCCGAACGCTTCGGCATGCTCTCGCTCGTCGAGGGCGCCGGCTTCCCCCTGAACCCCGTCGTCCGCAAGTACCACCTCAAGCTGGAGCCGCCGAGCCTCCAATCGCCCCTGGCGGGGCACGAACGCCTCTATCAGGCCATCCTCGCCCACGAGCCGGGCGCCAACCTCCAGACCGGCTTCTCCGTCCTCCGCGACTTCAACAGGATTCTCACCCAGACCGGCTACGAGGTCACGGCTACCATCGGGCGCCGCGGGGCGACCACGGAGGTGGTCCAGGTCGAGCCCGGCGACACCTCGGCCAGCAACCTGGGCCTGGCCATTGACATCGGGACCACGACCCTGGTGGTGCAGCTCGTGGACCTGGTGGCGGCGCGGATCGTGGACAGCGAGGCGAAGTACAACTCGCAGATGAAGCACGGGGAGGACTACATTCGGCGCATCATGTACGCCGAACAGCACAACGCGCTCGACACCATGCGGGGGCTGATCATCGGCGACCTCAACGAGCTGATCGGCATCCTGGTCCACCGCAACGCCATCCGCGTGTCCGACATCACCTGCGCCGTCGTGGCCGGCAACACGGCCATGATCCACTTCTTCATCGGCCTGGACCCCACGGGCATCCGCAAGGAGCCTTACGTGCCCGTGGCCAACTCCATTCCGCCGCTGCGCGCCGCGCAGGTGGGCCTGCACATCAACCCGCGCGGCATCCTCTACACCCTGCCCAGCGTGGCCGCCTACGTGGGCGCCGACATCACCGGCGGCGCCGTCGCCATCCGCCTCGACGAGCAGAAGGACCTCTGCCTCTTCATTGACGTGGGGACCAACGGCGAGGTCGTGCTGGGGAACAAGGACTGGATGGTCACTTGCTCGGCGTCGGCCGGCCCCGCCTTCGAGGGCGTGGGCGTCGAGTACGGCATGCGGGCCGCCCGCGGCGCCATCGAGCGCGTGCGCATCACCCCCGACTGCGGCGTCCTCGTGCAGACCATCGGCAACCGCGCGCCGCGGGGCATCTGCGGCTCGGGACTCCTCGACCTCCTTGCCGAGATGTTCCGGGCCGGCGTCCTCGCGCGCAACGGGCGCTTCGACGCCGCCTGTCCCGCCCGACGCCTCGTCCGCCGCGACGGCAGTCTCGAGTTCGTCATCGTCCCCAAGGACCAGAGCGCCGTGGGCGAGGCCATCGTGATCACCCAGGCCGACGTGAGCAACTTGATTCGGTCGAAGGCCGCCATCTACGCCGCCATCTCCACCCTGGTGAAGTCGGTCGGCGTGAAGATGGACGACATACGCCACATCTTCCTCGCCGGCGGGTTCGGCAACTACCTGGACGTGCGGAACGCCATCACCCTCGGGTTGCTGCCCGACGTGCCGCCCGAGCGCATCCACTTCGTCGGCAACACCGCGGTCGCCGGCGCCCGGGCCGCCCTCCTCTCCGAGGAGGCCCTCGCCCGCATCGAACGCGTCGCCCGCATGATGACCTACATTGACCTGATGACCAACCCGAAGTACATGGAGGAATTCGTCTCCGCCAACTTCATCCCGCACACGGACATCGAGCGCTTCCCGTCCGTAGCAGCGCCGCGGGCGCCGGAGACAGGAGTGTAGGTTCCCGAGTCTCGGCCCCCACCGGCGTTGCGTCGGTGGGAGCGAGGGTTGGGAACCAGGGCGCAAGCCGCCCCACCCCCCTTCATGGAGCTGCGCTCAGAACTTGACCTTGGGGGCCTCGGCGGCGGGCGGGGCGGACTCGAAGTAGGTGCGCAGCGGCTGAAGGCCGCGCACGCTGGCGACGATGCTGGCGGGGAACTGCTGGACGCGGGTGTTGTAGGCGCGGAGTGCCTCGTTGTAGCGCTGGCGCTCGACGGCGATGCGGTTCTCGGTGCCCTCGAGCTGCACCTGGAGGTCGCGGAAGTTCTCGCTGGCCTTGAGGTCCGGGTAGCGCTCGGCCACGAGGAGCAGGCGGCCGATGCCGGCCTCGAGTTGCGTCGCGGCTTGGGCCTTGTCCGCGGGCGTCTGCGCCGCGGCCCACTGGCTGCGCAACTTCGTCACGTCCTCCAGCACCGTCTTCTCGTGCTTCGCGTAGCCCTTCACCGTCTCCACGAGGTTGGGGATGAGGTCGAAGCGGCGCTGGAGCACCGTTTCCACCTGCGCCCAGGCGGCGTTGCAGCCCTCCCGCAGGGCCACAAGCTGGTTGTTGACCGCGATGAACCAGATGACGGCCAAGCCCACGACGGCCAGGACGACGATGAGGATGATCTTAGCCTTCGACATTGCTGGACTCCTTGGGATGGAGGCGTCGGTCCACCGCGTCAATCACCTGTTCGATGGTCCCGAAGTAGTTCTCGGCCAACTCGCGCGCGGCGACGTCGCGCGGCCTGAGGTGGCCGGCCTTCAGCTCCTGGACCGTGAGGAACACCTGGGGGTCGAATGAAATGTGGGCGGCCAGGGCGCCGGCGGCGTCGAGCTTCTGCGTCGGAACGTCGCTCTGGTAGAGCCGCAGGGCGGCGCGGAAGAGGACGAGGAACGACGAGAGCGACGCCGTGAGGAGGTCGAGGACACGCCCGGCCCGGCCCGCGGCTAGCAGATAGCTCTCGCGGAGGTGGAGGAGCTTGGCCTTCAGCTCGCGCTCGAGTTCGAGCCGCACGTGCTCGGGGTCCACGCGGACCCCGGCCAGGGGGTCCTCGCCGAAGAGGAGCCTGTGGGACTGCTGGATGTCGAGGATTTCGATGGGAAAGGAATCGGCCGAGGCCGCAAGCTGCTCGGGCGCTCACGGCCGAGCGCCTCGCGTCCCGCTACCTGTGCCCCAAGGCAGGTTGGAACCGCGTGAGGAGGTAGCGAATTGCGGATTGCCGATTGCGGGCCGGCGGCCTGCGGCTGCCTGCGTTCGGCGATCTGGAATGTGGAATCTGGAATCTGGGATAACGGCGACTGACCCATGCTCTACCTGCTGCGCCACTTCGAGGACTCGTTCGGGCCGTTCCGCCTGTTCGGCTACTGGAGCTTCCGCTCGATGGGTGCCGTGGTGACGGCGCTGGCGGTGAGCCTGCTCCTCGGGCCGCTCGTCATCCGCCTGCTGCGCCGCTGGGGCGCGCGCGACCAGGGGCGCGCCTTCGGCGGCCTCAACGTCGCCAGCAAGGAGGGCACGCCCACGATGGGCGGCGTCCTCCTCCTCGCCAGCCTCTTCATCTCGTGCCTCCTCTGGTGCGACCTGGCGAACCAGCAGGTGCGCATCGTGCTCGCCGCCGCGCTCTACTTCGGCGGCATCGGCGCCTTCGACGACATTCTGAAAATCCGCCACCAGTCCAATGAGCGCGGCCTCGCCCGCCACTGGAAGTACGCCGCCCAGATCGCCTTCGGCGGCCTCGTCGGCGTCCTCTTCCTCACCGCCCCCTCCTCCCCCTACGGCCACGAGGTCGCCCACACCCTTGTCGTCCCCCTCTGGAGCAAGGGCATCTACCTCGGCTGGGCCTATCTCCTCTTCGTCGTCGGCTTCATGGTCCTCGCCTCGAACTCGGTGAACCTGACGGACGGGCTGGACGGGCTGGCCATCGTGCCTGCCATGCTCGTGGCCGGGGTGCTCGCCGTGTTCGCGTTCATCGTGGGCAACCCCGATCCCGCGGTGCCGGCGAAGCTCCTCTTCCGCCCGCTGCCGGGCTGCGACGAGCTGGTGGTCTTCTGCGCCGCTTTCCTCGGCGCGGGGGCCGGCTTCCTCTGGTTCAACTGCCACCCCGCCAGCGTGTTCATGGGCGACACCGGTTCCCTCGCCCTCGGCGGCATACTGGGCACGCTCGCCCTCCTCGTGAAGCAGGAGCTGGTCTTCTTCATCGCCGGCGGCATTTTCGTGGTCGAGGCCGGCTCGAGCTTCATCCAGGACTACATCGGCCTCAAGCTGCTGGGCCGCCGCATCTTCTTCCGCGCCCCCTACCACCACAGCCTCATGCACCAGGGCTACAGCGAGACCAAGGTCACGGTCCGCTTCTGGATCCTCTCCGCCATCTTCGCCGTCATGGCCCTCGCCACCCTCAAAGTCCGCTGAACCGGGTGCGTGTAATCTCCTACGGTCAGGGCGCTCAACGGGAACGCCCGCAGGGCGTGGCGGAATATAGCCCACGGTGGAGCGAAGCGGAACCGTGGGTTTGGGGCCAGGAACAGGCCCAGCCCCCGAAGCGGGGCGGCGGAAGCGACGATGCCCAGGGCTCCGCCGCCCCACTTCGGGGGCTGGGCCGCGGGTGGCTCCCCAACCCACGGCTCGCCGAGCCTCGCCGTGGGCTGTACTCCGCCGCCTCCTTCGGAGGCTCAGAACGCCCCCGCTTTGACCGTAGGAGATTACGCGCACCCGCTGAACCAGGGCTGTTCCGTTAGCGGTCGGAAACTGGTATAATAACGGCACCGTCGCCTTTCCGCCCAGTCCCTCGGAGCGTTCGCTGCATGAAATCGGCAATCGGCAATCGGCAATCGGCAATCTCTTGGCTCCTCCTCGCCCTTCTCCCGGCCGCCGCCCTGGCCGCCGAACCCGAGGGTCCCGTCACCCTCCCCGACGTGCGCGCCATCGTCCGACAGCGCCAGAACGCCGTCGTCCGCGTCGAGACCTTCGAGGCCTACCTCCCGGGCCTCGTCCGCCGAAGCACGCGGCTCGCCAACCCCTTCCCCCTCACGTCCAACGTCGGCGACGCTTTTTCCTTCGCCTTCTACCTCCCCTCGGCCGTCTTCTACGGCCTCCGCAAGCACCTTGGCTCGGGCGTCCTCATTGACGCCGAGGGCTACCTGCTGACGAACCACCACGTGATCAAGAACGCCGACCGCATCGCCGTGCGGCTCACCGACGCCAAGGGCGTGCGCCACCTGCTCGACGCCCGCCTGGTCGGCACCGACCGCCACGTGGACGTCGCCCTCCTGAAGATTGACCCCAAGAAAATCCCCCTCGTCACCGCCCCGCTCGGCGACTCCGAGCAAGTGGCCCTGGGCGACTGGGTCATCGCCGTCGGCAACCCCTACCACCTCACCGGCACCGTCACCTGCGGCGTCGTCAGCGGCCTCCACCGCCAGGTGCGGCAGAACCTGCTCGAGGACTTCATCCAGGTGGACGCCGCGGTGAACCCCGGCAACAGCGGCGGCCCCATCCTCAACACCCGCGGCGAGATCGTCGGCCTGGTGGACCTCGGGATGATCCCGGCCAACAACATCGGCTTCGCCATCCCCACCAGCCTGATCACCCCGTTCCTCGACGACCTGAAGAAGCACGGCGCCCCGCGCCGCGGCTACCTCGGCATCGGCGTCCGCGACCTCACGCCCGAGCTGGCGAGAGACTGGGGCCTCAAAGTGGAAGCCGGCGTCCTCGTCGCGGAAGTCACCGGATTCTCCCCCGCCGGACGCGCGGGCATCAAGAAGGGCGACCTCGTGGAAGCCGTCGGCGGCAAGAAGGTGGCCACGGCCCGCGACGTCCAGATGGCCGCCCTGCGCACCCCGCCGGGCGCCGAGTTGCCCATCACCGTCCGCCGCGGCGACAGCACCCTCACCCTCAAGCCCACCCTCGCCCCCCGCCGCGCCCCGTTCCGAATCCTCTGAGCCACATGCCCCCTGCCGGTAGTGGGACGGGACGCCTAGCGCCCCCAAATGGAGGAGAGCGCCGGCATCGCGGGGCTGTGAAGGAAAGGGACCGGTGCGGGTGGCACACCCAGTTTGGTCCCTTGGGCCGCTCCGCTTCCTGCTATCGCCCATCCTGTCAGCCCAGGGCACGAGGCGTGAGGTGGTATCCCCCAATGGTCTCTCGCGTTCCCGGCTTGCGAACCGAGAAGCAGGGACACCACCCGATGGCCGGCTACCACGGGAGGGGCTGCGGGGGGCAAGCCCCGACGGGGCGGCCCCCCCAGCCTACGGCCAGAAGGGGAAGATGACAACGCACCGCCGCC
Source organism: Planctomycetota bacterium (assembly GCA_041320515.1). Lineage (GTDB taxonomy): Bacteria > Planctomycetota > PUPC01 > DSUN01 > DSUN01 > DSUN01. Next base: position 1,410,851 of record JBGLNR010000001.1, read on the forward strand.
TGCCGCCGCCGGCCACGGCGGAGGGCAGGGAGGGGGGGCGGCGAGGGCGGTCAGGAGATGACCCGTCAACAGGGCCGTCCACGACCCAGCCGAAGTCCCAACAGCGAAGCGGTGGTGTGGCCGACGGTGACCGCCAGCGGCTCTTGCCGTCGGCGGCGACGGCGGACACACGACCGCTGGGGGACCGGAGGGTTTTGTCTTGGGGCGGCGGGTGGTGTGAGCGGTGTGCCCCCCAGCGTAGTGTTGTGTGTGGCTTGTCACGCCGTTTTGTTCTTTCTGCGGAATTATTTTTTCGGTCTTCGGTCAGACTGCCGGGGGGTTCGGAAGTCCGAAATCGGGCGGGCGGGGCGGGGCGGAAGCGGCTGTTTTGTCTTGTTTATCGGAATGTCCATTTTCGGAATTGAACACCGGGCGCCCACCCACGGCATGTTGCCGACGCAGGGCTGCATGTTTCGCCACGTCAACATGCCCTAAGCACTGCGTAGTCAATATCTTACGCTGGATTCCGGCAGGCGCGGCCCCGCGGGACGTTGCCGGACGTCAACATCGGGCCTGGGCGACGGGCGAGTCGCCCGCCAGCCCGTCGCCGTCCTGTCCGGAGCGAACCCATAAGTGCTTGCTCAGCTTGACTCTATGGAGAGCGACAAATCTTCGGCAGACCCACGCGATGGAGGGTCTCACGGCATGGGATTTGCTAACTCCTAATTAAAGAGGTGTGTATGGCCCGATTTCCGGCACTCGGCTCCGTTGTACTCGCGTTGAGCATGGCTCAGGCGCTGGCCGTGCCATACTATGCCGAGGTGCTGGCCGACAGCCCGATCCGCTACTACCGCCTCACCGAGGCCGCCGGCCCCACCGCCCTCGACTCCTCCGTGCCGCACCACGCGGACGGCACGTATGTGAACCTGGCCTCAGGCGACTTCAGCAGGCTCGGGGCCATCATGGGCAGCTCAGACCGCGCCATCCGTCTGAATGGCTCGAACGCCCAGGTCACGGTGCCCGATGCCCTCGACCTACGCCTCACCGGCGACATGACCGTCGAGTTCTGGTACAGGAAGACCGCCGAGGCAGGGGACTGGCAGCGCATCGTGGGCAAGGGCGACCCCACGAACAGGAACTATGGCATCTGGGAGGAGTCGGGCGCCGGCCAGCACCTGCTCTTCCAGCAGTACACCACGGGCTCAGCCCTCAACTTCCTCAGCAACGCCGCCATCCCCCTGGGCGTCTGGACCCACGTGGCCGCAGTGGTCCAGGGCAACACCGGCTACCTGTACATCAATGGCGCCCTCGACGCCACGGGGACTCGCAGCGGCACGGTGCTGACGAGCGCCAGCCCGCTGCGCATCGGCTACGGCGAGACGCACGCCTACTTCCCCGGCTACGTGGACGACGTGGCCGTCTACAACTACGCGCTCGCCGCCTCCCGCGTTGGGGCGCACTACGCTGCCCACATTCAGCCGGCCGACTACCCCCGCAGCGTGATCGTGGACGGCGCGAACGCTTACTACCGCTTCAACGACCCCAGCAGCGCCAACGGCTCCCCCGTCGCCGACTCGGCCGACAGCAACCCCGCCACCTACCTGGGCAATGTGACGCTCGTGCCGCAAGGCATCCTCGGCTCGCTCGGCGGCGCCGCGAGGTTCAACGGCTCCACCAGCTACATCCGCCTCCCCGCCGCCCCCTTCGGCGCCTACCCCACCGGCGGCTCGACCAACAACTACACGCTCACCTTCGAGACCTGGTTCCAGACCACCGGCGGCGGCGTCATCCTCGGCCAGACCAACAACGTCGCGCCCCCCGGCAACCCCAGCGGCTGGGTCCCCGCCGTCTACGTGGACACCACGGGCCGCGTCCGCGCCAGCATCTTCTGGCACAACGGCACGGGCAACCAGATCGTGTCGCCAGCCACCTACAACGACGGCGAGTGGCACCACCTGGTGGACGTGTACGACTTAGGCGTGGAAAGGCTCTACCTCGACGGCCTGCTCATCGGGCAGCAGACCTTCGCCGAATTCGCCTACTCCGGCGCCTACGCCTACTTTCTCGGCACCGGCTACACGGCGGGCGCGTGGGTGAACGGCAACGGCACCTGGTACTACTTCGCAGGCGACCTGGACGAGACGGCGATCTACCCTTACGCACTCGACCCCGAGCGCATCGCGCAGCACTACGGGCGGGGCATGTCCCCCGAGCCCTGCACCCTTGCCCTCATGGGCGCCGGCCTGGCCCTCCTGGCCCGGCGCCGGCGGCGGGCCGCCTGACCGTGAGACTCCGAGCGCGCAGAAAGGCCCCTCGCCGCGGCGGGAGAGGGGCCTTTCTCATGATGCCAGCAGGCTTCACTTCGCTTCCAGCACCTTGGCGAGATAGGCCAAGCTCTTCGCGGCCTGCTCCTCCGTGCCGCACTCCACGGCGAGGACGCCGTCGAAGCCCACACCCCGCAGAATCCTCACGACCCGCGGCCAGTCTATCTCGCCGTCCCCGCACGCGCAGCCGCTCGGCACGCCCGTGACCTTGCCCACCTCCTTCGACACCTTCACATCCTTCGCATGCACGTGCACGATCCTGGGCGCGATGGCCTCGAGCACCGCGTAGGGGTCGCCGCCCGACATAAAAATGTTCCCAGTGTCCGGGTTGCAGCTCATGTAGGGCGATTCGACCAGGCCGAGGATCCTCTGGTAGAGGGGCAGCTTGACGGTGAACTTCTGGTGCTGTTCGAGGGCGACGTGGACCTTGTGCCGCTCGGCGACGGGCAGGATGCGCTTGAGGCTGTAGCGGATGATGGCGAACGCCTCGTCCTCGCTCATCCAGTCGGGTACCACCCCTTCGTCCGTATTGATGCAGCGTGCGCCCAGCGCGTGGGCGAAGATGAGAGCCTGGGTGTGGAAGGGCACGCTCACCTCGGGCTGGGCCATGGGCGCGTGGCAGCTCAGGCCGCTCACCTTCAGCCCGCGCGCGTCCAGCATCGCCTTGATCTCGAGCGGGTCGCGCTCCATGCTCACCGAGGCCGAGTAGCGGGCCTCTGAGAACAGGTCGCGGCCCGTCTGCACGTTCAGCTCCACGTACTTGTAGCCCAGGCGCGCCGTCGCGTCGAGGCAGTACTCGAGCGACTTGTCGGCGTGCCGGAACGCCTCCGTGTTCAGCCCGATCTGAATGTCCGCCATCCTGCTCTCCTCTCTTGCCGTGGTGACGAAACGCCCTGCTGCCCTGCATCCTAGCGCCCGCCCCCCGCCGCGTCAAGTCGTTTGACTCGTCCTGAACCCTTCCCTATAGTGGCATGCGCTGTAGGCGGGGCGTCTCTGCCCCGCGTCGGCACGCCCCAAACCCCGCGGGCCAGGGACGGCCCGCCTACAAGGAATCGCAGGAAAGGGGACACACGTGGAAGATGAGCTGAAGTTCATCCAGAAGCGTCGAAGCATTCGCCAGTACCAGAAGGGCGCGGCGGTGAGCGAGGCTCAGGTCGAGACGCTGCTGCGCGCCGCCATGTCCGCCCCGTCGGCCGGCAACCAGCAGCCCTGGCACTTCATCGTCGTCCGCGACCGCGCGAAGCTCGAACGCATCATGCAGATTCATCCCTACACTGGGATGCTCAAGACGGCCTCGCTCGCCATCGTCGTGTGCGGCGACACGTCGAACGAGAACTACAGCCGCTACTGGCCGCAGGACTGCGCGGCGGCGACCGAGAACCTGCTCCTCGCCGCGGCCAACAGCGGCCTGGGCACCTGCTGGTGCGGCGTCCACCCGCGGCCCGAGCGCGAGGAGGGCTTCCGCGCCCTCTTCGCCCTGCCCGAGAGCATCGCCCCCTTCGCCGTCATCGCCCTCGGCGTCCCAGCCGAGCAAAAGGCCCCAGCCGACTACTATGACGCCGCGAGAATCCACCGCGAGACCTGGTGAGGAGGGGTGGATGGATGGATGAATGGATGGATGGATGGATGGATGGATGAAAGAGGGAAATCGAGTCCGGCATTCCCTCCACACATCCAACCATCCATTCATCACACTCACCCTCCACAGAGGAAAGGAGCAGACTCTTGGAACTACGCCAACTTGGGATCAGCGACCTCAAGGTCTCCCCCATCATCTTCGGCGCCTGGGCCGCCGGGGGCTGGTACTGGGGCGGGCAGGACGATGCGGATTCGGTCCGCGCCATCCACGCCGCACTCGACGCAGGGATCAACTGCATTGACACCGCGCCCGTCTATGGCATGGGCCACAGCGAGGAGGTCGTCGGCAAGGCCATCGCGGGCCGACGCGATAAGGTGCTCCTCGCCACCAAGTGCGGCCTGCGCTGGGACACGCCCGGCGAGGGGAGCAATCCCTGGACCTACAAGGGCCTCGACGGCTCGGAGTGCACCGTCGTCCGCAACCTGCACAAGGCCGCCATCATCGCCGAGGCCGAGCAGAGCCTCAAGCGCCTGGGCACCGACGTGATTGACCTCTACCAGTGCCACTGGCCCGACGCGTCGGCCCCCATCGCCGAGACGATGGAGGCGCTGCAATCGAGCACGGCCTCCCTGATTCGCTCCCAATACATTCCCACCTGCTCGGCCAGCCGGGCCACCGCCTCGGGGTGGTCGTGCATCTCGTAGAAAAAGGTGTCCATCCGCATCAGCTCGCGCTGGACGAAGTGCATGGGCGAGCCGGCGGCGGAGACCCAGGCGACGGGGAGGCCGCGGTCGCCAGCCATCTCCGCAAATGCCTGGTAGCCCTCGAATTGCGGCTCGACGAGGGCGTTTTCGAAGATGTGGCCGAGGGCCGCGTAGTCGCGCTCGGTCTGGAACGGCGGGCGCTCGACGTGGCTGATCGTGATGCCCGCCCGCCGCATCGCCTCGTCGTAGAGCACCACCGTCTGCACAGAGCCGAAGGGGGTGTCGTAGTCCACGATCGTCCGGTCGCCCTCGACGCGGGCCGTCCGGCGCACGTTCTCCAGGACTGTGCGGTAGGGCATTGTTCGCAGGTTGAAGATGCCCAGGCCCCGGTCGAGGTCGTCTTCGGGGCCGCGCGCGTCGCGGAAGTCGGGCACGACCGCGTGGAGGTCGAACCCCAGGTCGTCCACCAGCTCGATGAGCGAGGCATGGCGGAAGCGGCGGGGCAGCGTGCCTGCCAGTTGATTGGCCTTGAACCACAGGTCGAGTCGCGGCGCCCAGGGAATCCGGTCCCCGCCGGGCCGGCCATCGCGCCACGGGGGGCCGCCGCGGGCGGGGTCCGAGGGGGCAGCGCCGCCTCGCAGGCGGCACGGGGCCGCGCAGCGCACGCCCGACGCGCACGTTCCCATGAGCTGCTTCTGCTGCTCCGGCGAGAGGAGCGGCCGAATGGCCACAAGGTGTTCGGCCACGCGGCGCGTGAGCGTGTCCTGCGCGGCAATCACCTGTTCCACCTGAGCGAGTATCCGCTCCCTCGCGCTCTGCGGGTCTTCGAGAAGGGCCGCCAGCGCCTCGCGCTTCTCGCACAGGTCGGCGCGCAGGCCATCGGTCTCCGTGGTGAACGCCGGGTCGGCTCGCTCGACGGCCTTCGCCTGCTCGTCCGTGAGGCCGAGCCAGCGGGCGACGGGCGGCGGCGGGTCGCGGCGCGTGGCGGCGCGGGACGCGACGGTGGCCACGAAGCCCCCAACGCCTGCTGCGAGGGCGGTCACGGCGATCAGGATCTTCGCGGGGAGCTTCATTGCTGCACCTCCGCAGTGGGGACATCGAGGTCAAGTACCGCCTCGGCCAGGCCGGCAGCCGATTGCAGGGCGAGGACGTCGAGCGACAGGGCTTCGACAGCGGCCCGCTCATCGGCATCGACCACTGCGGGAGGCGAGCCGGCCCCGCGGGGGAAGGCCCATCGCCCGGCGGCGTGGCCGATGCCCGCCGCGAGCGCCACGGCCGCGGCGGCACGCAGCACCGGGCGAACGGCTCGACGCCACGTTGGCACGGGCGGCAGTTGGGCCTGGCGCACCGCAGCCCCCACGATGGCGGCGGCGAGGTCATCCCCCGCCGTAACCTCCCACGCGCCAAGGGCTTGCCACACGCGGCGCGCGGCATCGAGCCGCGCGCGGCACTCCGCGCAGCCCTCCACATGGGCTTCGGCAGCCAGCCGTGCTGGCGACCCCAGGCGGCCCGCCGCCAACTCGAGCAGCTCGGCTTCGTTCAGGTGGCTCATGGCATTCTCTCTCCAACCATATAACGCGCGCGAGGGAGGGTTCCCTGCGCTACTCCTTCAGATCGGCCAACTCCAGACGAAGTGTGGCATAGGCACGGACGATGAGGGACTCGACGGCGGACTCGCTCCAGCCCGTGGCCTGGGCGACTTCGCGGTGCGAGAGCCCCTGGTATCGGTGGAGGAGCACGGCGGTGCGCTGGCGGTCAGGCAGGGCGCCCACGGCGGAGCGCACCCGCTCCGCCCGCTCCTGTGTCTCGATGGGGTCGGCGGGGGGCGCGGAGCCAGGTGCCGCCTCTTCGCTCAACTGGGCCGGCGCTCGCCGGGTGCGGCGTCCCGCGTCGCGGCACAGGTTCACCACGATGGAGTAGAGCCACGTGGTGAACTTCGCGTTGGGCTGATAGCGCCGGGCGGCGCGATGAACGTGCAGGAACGCCTCCTGCACGACATCGTCCGCCGCGTCGCGCCGGCCGAGCATGCGGAACGCGAAGGCGGCCACCGCCTGCTGGTGCCGGCGCACCAAGTCGCCTAGCGCCCCCATGTCGCCCTCTGCAAGCCGCGACATCAGGTGCTCATCGGCTGCTGCTTCTTCGCTCACACTGCCGGCTCCTCATCCAGGGCTCCGCAGCATCCTATCACTTCCCCCACGCGGATGCCACAGGGTAGAAAGCCGCCGCCACCGGGTTCCTGCATTTTCCGCGCGCAGGGAGAGGGCGGCGGCGGCGTTTAATAGTGCGGACGTGCGAAGCGACAACGGGCGGGCAACCCTTCGGTAAGGAGAATGGAGATGAAGCGGTCGTGGACTTTGTTCGGCTTGGTGGCCCTGCTTGGCCTGGTGGGGGCCGCCGACGCCTTCGCCCAGTGCGGCTGGGGTAGGGGCCGCGGACGCTGCCGAGGGCAAGGCGGGCCGGCGGCCGCCGTGGCGCCCGCCGAGAAGGGCCAGGCTCAGGCGACTGCCCCAGCGCCCAAGGGACAGGGTGACGTAGCGGCGGACCGCGTGCAGGCGCGCTTGCGCCTCCGCGACGGCTCGTGTGGCACCTGCCCGGCGGGATGCACCGACTGCACCGCGTGCGACCAGTGCCCGCGGCTTCGGGACGGCTCGTGCTCCGGGTGTCCACGGGACTGTGCGGATTGCCCGAACCGCGCCGAGTGCCCGGGGTTGCGCAAGGGCCGCGGCGCCGCGTCGCCCAGCGGCGCGGCGGCTCGCAACAGGCTCCGCCTCCGCGACGGCTCCTGTGGAGCCTGCCCGCTGCAGTAGATGGGCTGCTCGCCATACGGCCGACACGACCCTCCCGCGGGCCTCGGCGCCTTCGGGGGGGTCGTGCATGCATGGAGCGGGTGTGAGGCAGTGCCTTTCCGGGAGTTCGCTCGCCCTTCGTGCCGCGCCTGACTTGTCTTGCCCACGTGGTTTTCGTATCATGGCCGGCGATGTGACCGCAGACTTGGTGCGTCGCGCGAGGGGGTGCGCAGGATGCCCGTCCGTCCGGCCTTCGTTGCAGTTCTTGCGCTGGCGTTTCTCCTCTCGTCTCCTGCCTTGTGCGCGGAGCCTGCCCCCGCGCGCCCGCAAGCATCCGACCTGATGAAGCGCGGCCTCTACCAGGACGCGGTCCGCGTGCTCCAGGAGGAGGTGAAGGGCCAGCCCGAGGAGGCCTGCGGCGAGAAGTTCCTCATGCTCGGCGAGAGCCACTACATGCTGAAGATGTTCAACGAGGCCCGGCCCTGGTTCGTGAAGGCGAAGCGGCTGGTGGCCGACGACGCGAGCAAGCTGGTGGCCGAGTACCGCCTGGCCTGCGTGGCCTATCGCATGGGCGATGCGGCGAGCGCGCTGGAGAAGATCACCGACTTCGTGGTGCGGCACCCGAAGGACCGCCGCAGCGGCATCCTGCTCCTGTTCAAGATGAAGCTCGTGGCGGCCAAGGGCAAGACCGCGATGGCCGAGGTTGAGGCCATCCACAAGCAGATCCGCGCCAACGAGAGCAGCTATTCGGACGCCGCGGGCGTGGCCGCCGACAAGGCGCTCACGGACTTCTACGTGGAGCACGGCGAGGAGGAGAAGGCCCGCCAGCGCTACACGAGCACGGTGCACAACTTCCGCAACGTCATCGCGGAGTACGAGAAGGACAAGCGCCCCGTGCCCCAGGGCCTCGAACAGGCCCACGACCACGCCGCCATGCAGCTTGGCATTATTGGTCTGAAAGCCAACAAGCTCGACGACGCGGCCCGCTGGCTCGAGAACGTGAAGTACTCGCCCGACCTCAAGCGCGAGGCACGCCTCCTCCTGGCCCAGACCGCCTACCAGAAACGCGACTTCGACAAGGCCATCTGGTTCCTCCTGCGCGACGGCTTCATCGAGACCGTGCCGCCCGGCACCCTCCGCTCGGACATGTATCTGCTCCTGGGCCTGGCGGAGAAGGGCAAGCAGAACGCGAACCTCAACAAGGTGGTCGAATGGCTCACGCGGGTCGAGCGCGTCTCCGCCGGCTTCCCCCAGGCCCAGCTTGCGCTGGGGGAGCTGTTCCGCGACCGCGGGCTGGTGGACCGCGCGGTGCAGGCATTCGAGAACGCCCTCGCAGCCCCCAAGTATGAGGCCCAGTGCCTCCTCGCCCTGGGCGAGCTGTACGTCGAGCAGGCCAACGCCACGCAGGACAAGGCGAAGCAGGACGCCCTCTGCCGCAAGGCCGCCGAGGCCCTGAGCCAACTGACCACGAAGTACCCCACCTCGCAGTTCGCCAAGGACGCGCGGAAGACGGTGGATGCGCTTCTGGCCAAGGGCCTCACCGTGAGCGTGGCGCTGAGCGACGAGGAGATGGTCCGCCGCTGGGACCAGACGGCCCGTGAGAAGCCCGGCTCCGCCGAGGCCGCTCGCTCCCTCCTCAACATCATCCGCCTCCACCATAAGACGGTCATGGATGCCAAGGGCCAGAGGATGGTGAAGGCCCCCAACTACGCCGCGTGCGCCGCCACCTGCGGGAAGCTCCTCGATGGGAAGGTCTACACGGGGCTGGACCTTACGGCAGAGCAGTGGAAGGACCTGCGGGTCGAGACGCTCTACTACCGGGCGCTGTGCCACCTGGCCAGCGCTACGGCGACGGGCAAGGAGGCCGTCGGCGCCATCACCCCCACCTTCCTCAGGCCGGCCAGCCTGGACGCGGCGCTGGCGGACTTCGCGCAGGCGAAGCAGCTCGTGAACCCCAAGCACCTCGACCTCGTGAAGGGGATCGAGCTGGGCCTGCTCGAGGCCCAGTTCAAGAGCGGCAAGGCCGACCTGCGGAAGCAGGCCAAGGCACGCTTCGCCGAGCTGGTCAACGAGTACGGCACCGACCTGCGCTTCCAGAAGCTGGCGATGGACCTGGCGGAGTGGTATCGGGACCAGGGGCAGTTCGCCCTCGCCGCCAGGGAGTACAAGGGCATCGCCGACCGCGGCGCCAACCTCACCCAGGAGGACCGCCTGAAGGCCACGTTCGAGGCGGGCCGCCTCTACAGCAAGGCCGCCTTCGACATCAAGAGCAAGCCCGGCGAGATGCGCTACGGCATCTACATCTACCCAAAGGAGGTCCTCAAGCTCCCCGAGCTGCTGAAGACCCACAAGCCGTTCCAGAAGCCGCTTCGCCTCAAGTGGCCTGAGAAGGCGAAGGACCTCAGCGGCGAGGACGCCTTGCTCATGGTTTCGAAGGCCGCCGAAATCCCCTTCGTCTGGTCGCCCGAGGGGGGCCGCGACTCGGTGAGCGACTACCTGAAGCGCAAGCGGGTGAAGTTCGAGAGCCTTCAGGGCACCGCCGAGGAGTTCCTCCGCCAGGTGCTCGACGTGCAGAACCACCGCCTGGAGTTCGACATCGGGCTGACGGGCGGCAAGCCGACCATCGAGCCGAAGCCTGGTGGCACAGGCGTCCCGCCTGTGGGCCACGGGCAAGATGCCCGTGCTACCAAGGATACCCCTGACCCCGACGCCGAGCCGGTGCAGGCCATCGAAATCTATGACGCGCGCCTCTGGGCCAAGCGCTTCCGACCGCTCGCCAGGGACTACGGCAACTGGCGACAAGTCCACCCCAAGGCCGCCATGCTCTTCCACGTCGTCCAGCGCATCGAGGAGCTGAGCGACACCAAGGTCCTCTACGCCGAGGGGATGGAGAAGGAGCACGCGCTGGGCGCCGAGTTCGCGGAGCGCGACGGCAAGCTCTACGCGGTCTCGACCGCGGGCGGGCGCGGCGGCGAGAGCCGGCTCGTGGGCGGCTACGAGCCGCGCCGCAACGCCTCGTGCGCCGAGGTCCTCGCCGCCGTCCTCGAGCCCCTCGACCTGCGCTTCCGCATCGTGCCCCGCGACCGCTCGGCGGAGCTGTACGAGGAGGCCAAGACCTGCTTCAACCAAATCCGCCAGACCGACCCCAAGAGCCGCTACGGCGAGCGCGCCCTCTTCCAGGCCGCAATCAACTACTATCACCAGGAAGACTTCGAGCGGATGAAGCTCGTGCTCACCGACTACCTGCGGCTCTTCGACAGCGCCGCCCACGAGCACTACCACGAGGCCTGTTTCTGGGTCGGCTGGGTCCTCGAACGCGAGAAGCGCTACCGCGACGCCACCCGCTACTACAACCGCGCCGCCGAGGAGTGCCTCATCCTCTTCAAGCCCACGCCCCCGCCGAAGCCTGAGGAGAAGCCTCCCGGTGGCACAGGCGTCGGTGGCACAGGCGTCCCGCCTGTGGGGGACACAGGCAAGATGCCTGTGCCACCGGCGGCCAAGCCGCCCGGGCCGTTCCGAAACCCGCGCGACGAGCTGAAGGCCCAGCTCTCCTACGACACACGTTTCGCCCTCGATGAGGCCGTCAACGGCGCCTTCAAGAACTACACGCTGGAGAAGGAGTTCGTGGAGTTCCTTCGGATGAGCGCCAACGTCACTGTCCGCCTCGACCCCTCGGCCCTCGGCATCCAGGCGCCGATCAACCGCGAGCCCTTCAAGCAGGTGCCCGTCTTCACCCTCCTGTGCGACACCCTCGACGCCCTGGGCCTCAGCTTCCGCGTCGAGAACACGAACAAGGAACAGGCCGAGCGCGCCTACCACCGCATGGCCGCGGCCTACAAGAAGGACGGGTTGAGGGACCAGGCGCTGGCGAGCTGCAACGTCCTCCTCGCACGCTTCCCTAACACGTCCCGCAAGCGCGACGCCTTGAAGCTCAAGCTCGACATCTATAAGGGCCTGAAGGACTACCGGAACGTGCTGGCGACCCTTGAGGTGTTCAGGAAGGAGCTGGGCGACGAGATCGAGGCGTACAAGATTGACTTCGAGATGGCGTGCATCTACGGCGACCTGTGCCGCTACGCCGAGGCAGCGGAAGGGTTCAAGAAGGCCCTCGCCGCGGCCAAGGAGCCGTCCGAGCGGGTGAACATCCGCGAGGGCTACGCCCGCGCCCTGTTCCGCAAGGGCGACCGCGCGGAGGCGCTCAACCAGTTCCGCACCCTCGCGCAAGAAGAGCAGGAGCCGCTGCGGGCATTCGTCCACAGGATGATGGCCTGGTACCTCGACGCGGCGACGCAGAAGGTGCAGGACCCGCCACTGCCCGCCGAGGCGGCGCCCCTCATCCGCCAGTACGAGGCCATTCCCGAGGACCGCCGCGGCCAGGTGCCCAACGCCACGCTCGCCAAGATCACCTGGGTCTACTACGTCACCGCCCTCCTCGACCTCGAGCAGGGCCAGACGCAGCGGGCGCTCAAGAAGTTCGAGGCCGCCGGCAACTCGCCGGACGACTGGCTCGCCGCTGACGCCATCCTCCGCGCCGGCGAGCTGTACATGCAGGCCAAGGACTTCAGGAAGGCCAAGGAGACGCTGGAATACCTGCTGTTCTCCACCAAGAGCGCGGAGGCCGAGGTGAAGGCCACCTACGCCCTCGGCCAGTGCCACCAGGAGCTTGGCGAGGCCGACCGCGCGAAGGAGCGCTTCGCCCAGGTCCTCCAGCGCTTCCCCGATTCCGCCTATGCCGACAAGATTCGTGCCGCGTCCCCAGGGCCGCGTGGCGAAGAGAAGGCGAAGAATTGACGCGTGACCCGTGACGCGTGAGAAGAAGACCGCCTGAAGGCGGGACTACGAATGTTCGAAGAAGAGAGGCCATGAAGAAAGCCCTGCCTTTGCTCTTTGTTCTGGGCATTGCAACAGTTGGCCGCGCGGCGGAGACGCCGGAGGCGATTCTCAAGCAGGCGCAGCAGCTCGAGGACGAGAGCAAGACGGCCCGGGCCGCCGACCTCTATCGCGCGTTCCTCAAGAGCCATCCCGAGCACACCCAGGTGCCCGAGGCCCGCTACCGCCTGGCCAAGTGCCTCGACGCCCTGGGGCTGGTGGACGAGGCGCTGCTCCAGCTCGATGCCGTGGCGAAGTCGGCCGACAAGCGTTTCCGCCACCGCGCCGACGCCGCCACGCCCGAGGATGCGGACCCGGAGGCCCGCCTCGCGGCCCCGCTGGAGGGCGGCCTGAAAGGTCTCCCAGTCGCGCGGCTCCACGAGGTAGCGGACCGGCCCGCCGACGCCGAACGAGGTGTGGCTGGACATCGGTTCGTTCTCGTGGACGCTGGCGGCGAGGCCGGCGAAGAGGGGGGCGGTCATGACGGCTGCTCCTGGAGGTCGTGGAGGAGCTGCTCGCCGAAGCGGTAGACGTCCCCCGCCCCGATGGTGAGCAGCGTGTCGCCGGGCCGCAGGAGGGCGAGGAGGTGGCGGCGCGCGGCCTCCCAGTCGTCGAAGCAGGAGCAGGGCACGTGGCCGCGGCGGGCGACGGCGCGCTCGATCCACCACGTGCTCACGCCGTCCAGCGGCGGCTCCCCCGCGGCGTAGATGGGCAGCAGCACCAGGTAGTCCGCCCCCTCGAAGCAGTCGCCGAAGAGATCGCTCAAATGGTAGGTGCGGCTGTAGCGGTGGGGCTGGAAGACGGCCAGGAGGCGGCCTGGGACCATGCCCCGCGCGGCGCCGAGCGTGGCGCGGATCTCGGTGGGGTGGTGGCCGTAGTCGTCGAGCATCGTCACGCCGTGGGCGGCGCCCTTCTTCTCCAGGCGGCGGCCCACGCTGGCCACGTTGCCCAAGGCCCTCCGCAGCACGTCGTCGGAGATGCCCAGCACGGAGGCCAGGGCGACCGCGGCCAGGGCGTTCTGCACGTTGTGGAGGCCCGGCAGGCTCACCACGAGGCCGCGGAGGACGCCGCTCGGGCGGCGCACGTCGAACGTCGAGCTTCCACCATTGGTGTGGACATTGACCGCGCGGAACTGGGCGGATTCGGCGAAGCCGTAGGTCACTGCGTCGCCCGCCCAGGCGTCGAGGGTCTCCATCGCGGGCGCGCTGTCGGCGCACATCACCACGCAGCCGCCGGGCCGCGTCTGGGCCACGTAGCGGCGGAACGTCTCCTGGAGCGAGGCCAGGTCGGGGTAGCGGTCCACGTGCTCGTGGTCCACGTTGGTGATGATCGAGAACTGCGGGGCGAACTCCAGGAGCGAGCCGTCGCTCTCGTCCACCTCGGTGACGAAGAAGGGGCCGGTGCCGAGGCGGTAGTTGCCGCCGATCTCGTCCACCATGCCGCCGACCATCACGGAGGGGTCGAGATGGGCTTCGAGGAGGAGCTTGCCGAGGAGCCAGGTGGTGGTCGTCTTGCCGTGGGCGCCGGCCACCGTGATCAGGCGGTGCTCCGCCATGAAGTGGGCGAGCATGCGCGCCCGGCCGATGACCGGGATGAGGCGCCGATGGGCCGCGATGATCTCCGGCTCGGCGTCCGCGATGGCCGAGGAGCGGACGACCAGCTCGACGCCGTCCAGGTGCGCCGGGTCGTGGGCGAGGTGGACCGTGCAGCCGCGGTCGGCGAGGGCGCGGAGCAGCGCGCTGTCCTTCACGTCGCAGCCCGACACCGTGGCGCCGCGTTCGAGGGTCATTTGGGCGAGGGCGCTCATGCCGACGCCGCCGATGCCGACGTAGTGGATGTGATGCCCGTCAACTCTCATGCTAGCTTCCCCGCCTCGCCCCAGCGTGCCAGCAGGCGCGCGGGCCAGGGCTTGTGGTGGCCGTTGCCGTTGCGCGAGTGGGCCAGGGCCTCGATGCGGTCGGCCACGGCGGCGGCCGCCTTGGGCGCGCCGACGGCGCGGCTCTGGCGGGCCATGTCGGCGAGCCGCTCGCGGCTGCCGAGCAGCTCCGCCAGGCGGTGGGCCAGGGCGTGCGGCGAAATCGTCGCCTGTTCGAGCACCACGGCCGCGTGGTGCTGCTCGAGCACGCTGGCGTTGTGGAACTGATGGTTGTCCATCGCGTGCGGATAGGGCACGAAGATGGCCGGGATGCCGAGCGCGGTCAGCTCGGCGATGCTGGTGCCGCCGGCCCGCGTGAGCGCCAGGTCGCACGCGCTGTAGGCCAGCGGCATGTCGGCCAGGAAGCCGAAGACCTTCGCCGGCACCCCATATTGCTCGTAGGCGGCCCGCAGCCGCTCGCCGTCGGCCGGCCCTGCCAGGTGGATGGCCTGCATTCGGACGCCCGCCGTGGCCAGGATGGGCAGGGCGGCCAGCATCAGGGTGTTCAGCGGCCTGGCCCCCTGGCTGCCCCCCATCACGAGGAGCGTGGGCAGCGACGAGTCGAGGCCCAACTGCGCCGCGCACGCCGCCCGGTCGCGGCGTTGAACGAACTCGCGCACGGGGTTCCCAGTCACCCGCACCCGCCCCCGCGCGCGGAAGTGGGGCACCGACTCCTCCCACTGCGTCTCCACCTCGTCCACGAAGCGCGACAGGAAGCGGTTGGAGCGGCCGGGGATGACGTTTTGCTCGAGCAGCACGCACGGGATGCCGCGCAGGGCCGCGCACAGGACGGGCGCGACCGAGCCGTAGCCGCCCAGGCCCACCACGGCGTCGGGCCGGAAGCGGCACACGGCTCGCATGGCCCGCGCGAAGGCGGGGAGCAGGCCCGCCAGGCGGCGCGGCAGCGACCCCGTGTGAATCGAGGGGATGACCACGCGCTCGAGCCCCAGCTCCTCGGGCGCGTCGTATGCCTCGTCCCGGTCCGTGCACAGCAGGAGCAGGTGCGCGGCTGGGTCGCGGCGCCGCAACTCCTCGGCCACGGCCAGGCCGGGGAAGAGGTGGCCGCCCGTTCCGCCGCCAGCCAGTGCGATGTTCATCGTCGTTTCCTCGCCAGCTTCACGGCGCCCAACTCGGGCGGAGCCGTCTCCGCCTCGGTGTGGGACGCGACGTTCATCAGGAGGCCCACGCCGGCCATGGTGGCGACGAGAGCCGAGCCGCCGGCGCTCACCAGGGGCAGTGCGATGCCCTTCGTGGGCGCCGAGCAGGTGACCACGGCGATGTTGATCGCCGCCTGGAGCGCGATCGTGAAGGTGAGGCCGAAGGCCAGCAGCGAACCGTAGAGGTCGGGCGCACGCCGCGCCACCCGCAGCCCGCACCAGAACAGCAGGGCGAAGAGCGCCACCACCGTCACAGTGCCTACCAGGCCCATCTCCTCGCCGATAATCGAGAACACGAAGTCCGAATTGGCCTCCGGCAGGTAGAGGAGCTTCTGGCGGCTGTTGCCGAGGCCCAGGCCCGTGGTGCCGCCGGAGCCGAGGGCGATGAGGGACTGGACGATCTGGAAGCCAGCCCCCTGGGGCTCCGCCCAGGGGTCGAGGAAGGTGACGATGCGCTGCCACACGTGGGGCATGCGCATGGCGGCGTAGAAGAGCAGGGGCGCCGAGGCCAGGACAGCCGGGACGACGTGGATCATGCGAATCCCGGCGACGAACAGCATGCCGAAGGTCACCATGGCGATGAGGAGGGCCGTGCCGAAATCGGGCTCCCTCAGGATGAGCACGAACGCCACGCCCATGATCAGCATCGGCTGCACGAAGCCCTTGAAGAACGTCTTGATCCGCTCCTGCTCCCGGGCCAGGAAGTCGGCCATGTAGAGCACGAGCGCGAGCTTGCAGAACTCCGAGGGCTGGAAGCTCAATTCGCCGAATCGGAACCACCGCTTCGCCCCGTTGAGCGTGGACCCGGCTGCCAGCACGGCCACGAGGCTCGCCAGCGAGAGGAGCAAGAGCGGGACGGTGAAGCGCCGCAGCGCGTGGTAGTCCACCGAGTAGGCCACGAACAGCGCCAGGAACGAGGCCGCGAGCCACACAGTGTGCTTGAGGACCAGGTAGCGGGTGAGGGCGGCATTGGTGGCCGGCGCCGTGCTGGCCACCATCACGAGGCCGAAGGCCAGGAGCGCGACGGTGATGGCCAGGATGCCGCCGGTCACGTCCTGGAGCGCGCGCGCGGGCGCAGCCGCCGCTTGCGTCGCAGGGGTCGCGCGTTGTGCCAATCTGCTCGCGGCCACGGCTCTCGCCTCCGCGCGGCTCGGTCAGCTCGACGGGCTGAAGTGGGCGCGCAACTCGGTCATCGTGCGGGCGTAAATCTGCTCCACCGTCGGCTCGGGCAGGTCGAGCACTTGCGCCACCTGTCTGAAGGTGAGGTGCTCGGCGTAGACGAGCATCAGCACCAGCCGCTCGTGCCGCTCGAGGCGGCTCAGCACGAACTCGCGCAGTTCGCCGACCTCTTCGGTCTCCTGGACCTCGGCCAAAATGCTCATGTCTGTGAGTCCTGAGTCAGAGAATGGGTTGGCCTGCACGCCCTCGCCCAGGGCGGCGCCGGCGGCTGGCGGGCAGCGGAGGCCGCCCAGCTCGCCCACGAGCGCCTGCCAGTGCGAGGCGTACAGGTAACTTGGCGATGCAACCCCGCGCCACGCCGGCGGGTGCCAGTAGGAACTGCTTCTTCTGTCCATTGCTTCCTGCCTCTTGTAGGCGGGCCGTCTCCGGCCCGCGATGGCCCGACGCGGGGCACGGGAGCCCATCGCTGGCGATGGGCGCCCCCGCCTACAGCTCAGCCCAGGCGGCGACGGTTTCGGCCACTTCTTCGAGCCGAATGCCGCGCGATGCCTTGAACAACACGGTGTCCCGCGGCTGGAGGCGGCCGCGGAGCCAGTCCGCCGCCTCGGCGCGGACGCGGGTTCGGAACACGTTCGCGGGGTCCATGCCGTGCGCGAGTGCCTCGTCGGCGAGAGCGGCGGCGCTCTCGCCGACGGTGCACAGCATCTCGATGCCGGCGGCTGCGACGACTCGGCCGATGTCGCGGTGGGCTGCCTCGCACAGGCCGCCCATCTCGAGCATGTCGCCCAGCACGGCCACGCGGCGGCCGCGGCGTCGCCGCCGCAACTCGGCCACCGCGCCCAGCATCGAGACAGGGTTCGCGTTGTAGCAGTCCAACAGAAACGTCATCCTCCCGGCCCTGCGGGCCTCCATGCGCCACTTGGGGGCGCGGAACGCGGCCAGGCGCGCCGCCGCCTCGGCCACGCCCAGGCCCAGCTCCGCCGCGGCCGCTATGGCCGCGATGGCGTTCGACACCTGGTGCCGGCCGATCACGGGCATCCACACCGCGTCGCCCGTCCGCTCGACGGTGAAACGGATGTGCGTGTCGCCCTGGCGTACCCGTGTGGCCCGCCAGTCGGCGCCGCGTGAGAGGCCGAACGTGACTTTGCGCCCAGGATGGCGGCTGGCGATCCCGCGGCTCCACTCCTCGTCGGCGTGGAGCACGGCCAGGCCGCCCTCGGCCAGGTAGTCCAGCATCACTGACTTCTCTCGCGCGACGCCGTCCCGCGAGCCAAAGGCCTCGAGATGCGTGTCGCCGATGTTCGTGATCAGCGCCACGTTGGGGCGCGACGGCCGGGCGATGGGGGCCATCTCGCCGAAGTGGTTCACCCCCATCTCCACGATGGCGTAGCGGTGCTCGGGCGCGATCCGCAGGAGCGTCTGCGGCACACCCACGTGGTTGTTGTGGTTCGCCTCGGAACACATGGTGGCCCCGAGGCCGGCGAGGGTGAGGGCCAGCATTTCCTTTGTCGTGGTCTTGCCGTTGCTGCCCGTGACGCCGACCACGGTGGCCGGCATCCTGTCCCGCCACCAGCCGCCCAGGGCCTGGTAGGCGGCCAGCGTGTCGCTCACGAGGATGAGCGGCTTGTCGGCGGGCAGGCCCTCGGGCACGCGGGAGACCAGGGCGGCTGCGGCCCCCGCGGCGAAGGCCGTGGCCACGTAGCCGTGGCCATCGAAGCTGTCGCCGCGAAGGGCGACGAATAGCTCGCCGGCCTTCACAGTGCGCGAATCGGTGCTCACGCCGCAGCAGCACAGGCAAGATGCCTGTGCCACCCCGCCCACGGCGCTGGCGATTTCGGCGATGGTGGCTCTCATTGGCCTAGTCCTCGCTCCCGCCGCCGTCGTGGCGGAACGGGCTTGCAGCCAGTGGGGCACAGGCGGGCTGCCCGTGCCACCGGAGCGCTTCCATTTCCTCATAGAGGGTCGCGTTGCGGATGGCGACGGCCAGGTGCGGCGCGAGGCAGATGAGCACCCGCAGGTCGCGCTCGTGGAAGGCCAGGCCGCCCGCACGCTCCGCCACGCACACGACGCCCAGGAGCCGCTCCTGGAAGAGCAGCGGCACGCCGACGAAGGAGCCGCTCTCGTAGCCCTCGGCCCGAGCGAGGGCCGCGAAGTCCGGCCGGGCCTCGACATCCGCCAGGAGCAGCGGCACGTGGTGCCGCGCGACCCATCCGAGCAGCCCCTCGCCCACGGCGACGCGGCTGCCGAGCCGATGCTGCCCGTTCCCGCCGCGGCGGGCCCGCACGACCAGGCCCCCGCCGGCCGGCTCCAGGAGGGACATGCAGACGGCGCGCGCGCCCGTGAGCGAGGCGATGGTGGCCACGGCGGTCTCGAGGAGCGCGTCGAGCCGCAGCTCGGCGGCGATGGCCTGCGCGAGGTCCTGCACGGCCAACAGCTCGCCCACGCGGCGCTCGAGGCGCACGTTGGCCTCGACCAGCTCCCCGGCAGGGGAGGGCGAGTGCGTGGCCGCGAATTCGGGCGTGTGGGTTTCGAGCATTCGCGTTGTCTCGCTCAGTGGACCGGGACGAGCGCCGGGGCCGGCTCCTTGCCCTTGCGCTTGAGGACGCCGAGCGCGCGCTGGGCCTCCTCCTTGTCGTCGAAGGGGTAGCGGACGCCGCCGAGTTCCTGCACGCTCTCGTGCCCCTTGCCGCAGATGGCCACGAGGTCGCCTGGGGCGGCCAGGGCGACGGCTTTGCGGATGGCCTCGCGGCGGTCGGGCTCGACCACGCACAGGGCCTGCGGGTTCGCACCCGCCCGGATGGCGTCCAGGATGTCCTCCGTCCGCTCGCTGCGGCTGTTGTCGGCGGTGAGGACGGTCACGTCGGCGTAGTGGGTGGCCGTGGCGCCCATCAGCGGGCGCTTCGAGGTGTCGCGGTCGCCGCCGCAGCCGAAGACGACGATGAGGCGGTTGGGGGCGACCAGCGGCTTGAGCGTGCCGAGGACCGAGCGAAGGCCGTCGTTGTTGTGCGCGTAGTCCACCAGCACGGTGAAGGGCTGCCCCTCGTCCACCCGTTCGAGGCGGCCGGGGGCGCCCGCGAACTGCGCGATGCCGGCGGCGATGGTGTCGAGGCCGATGCCGAGGGCGAGGGCGCAGCAGGTGCCGGCCAGGAGGTTCTGGACGTTGAAGCCGCCGAGGAGCGGCGAGTGCGCCCGCACGCTGCCGGCCGGGGTGTGGAGGCGGAAGGCCGTGCCGTCGAGGGTCATCCGCTCGATGGTCGCCGTCACGTCCACGGTCGCCGACAGGCCATAGGTCATCACGTTGCCGCGGCCGCGGCGCTCGCGGAAGAAGCCGCACTGCGGGTCGTCGGCGTTCAGCACCGCCGTGGCGTCGGGCGCCAGGGTCTCGAACAGCCGGGCCTTGGCGTTGAGGTAGTTCTCGAAGATGCCGTGGTAGTCGAGGTGCTCGTGGGGCGTGACGTTGGTGAGTGCGGCGACGGCGAAGCGGATGCCGCGGACCCGCTCCTGGTCGAGGCTGTGGCTGGAGACCTCCATGACGGCGTGGCTGATGCGGCGCTCGACCATGCGGGCGAAGAGGTGCTGAAGCTCGGGGGCCTCGGGCGTGGTGTTCTCGGCAAGCGTTGGGTTCAGGTCACTGCCCTGTTCGCCGCCATCAACATCGGAGGGCTGGCCTTCATCGCCTCGCGGCTGCCGCGAAAGGCGGGGCTGCGTATCGAGGCGTTCGCGCCCGAGGGCGAGGTGGAGCCAGCGGGCGAGGTGACGGTTCGCTTCAACCAGCTCATGGCCTCCGCCGACGAGGTGGGCAAAGAGGCAGATGCCTCGCTCGTGGCCTTCGCCCCAGCCGTCGAGGGGCGGCTGGCGTGGGTGGACAGGATGACGCTCGGCTTCCGCCCGGCCAAGAGGCTGCCGATGGCCACGCCCTTCGTCGCCACCGTCTCCCGCAAGTGCACGAGCCTGCTCGGCCATCCGCTGGCTGGGGACGCCACGTTCGCCTTCCACACCGCGCCGCTGCGCGTGGAGGGAGTGCGGCAAACGGGGCTGAGCCGCCACAGCGAGCTGGGCCTGGCCGTCGAGTTCAACGGCAAGGTGACGCCCGACGAGGCGCGGAAGCACATCGCCCTGGCCAGCGCGAGCGGCAAGACGGTGTCCTTCTACATCGCCAGCCACACGCCGAGCCGCACGGTGATGCTCACGACCCACCCGTTCCCCGAAGAGGCGGTGCGTGTCACGGTCAAGAAGGGCCTGCGGGGCGAAGCGGGGCCGCTGGGCCTGGACGGCGACTGGACGCAGCAGGTGGCCATCGAGACGGGGCTGAAGATTCAGGGGGTCACGGCCCGCGCGCAGACGGCGGAAGACGCCCGCATCACGGTCACGTGCAGCCAGCCGCTCGACTTCGACACGGCACACAGCCACATCCAGGTGGAGCCGAAGGTGGCCTTCCGCGTGGTGCCGAACTACGACGGCTTCCAGCTCCACGGCCCCTTCGTGGCGACCCGCCGCTACACCATCACGTTCGGCAAGGGCCTGGCGGCCCGCGGCGGCGCCGTGCTGGGCAAGGAGGTTGTGCGCTCGCTCGTCATCCCGCCCGCGGAGCCTTCGATGCGCTTCCGCACCCAGGGCATCTACCTGGGCGCCCAGGGCAGCCGCATCCTCCCCCTCGAATGCGTGAACGTCCGCGAGGTGCAGCTCACGATTGACCAGGTGTACCCGAACAACGTCGTCCACTACTTCCGCGACGGCTCGCGGCGGTCGGCGAGCGACCTTTGCCGCCGCGCGCACGAGGCGAAGCTGGTCCTGCCCCAGCGGCCCAACGAACAGCAAGTGCAGGAACTCGACCTCCGCAAGCTCCTGGGCGACGACGCCCGCGGCGCCTACCTCGTCACAGCCTTCACGCAGGACGTCCGCTGGGGCGACCGCGAGGAGCAACTTGTCCTCATCACGGACCTCGGCCTCACCGTGAAGCGGTCAGACGCCGACCTGCTGGTGTGGGTGACGGCTCTCTCGACGGCGCAGCCAATCGAGGGCGCGGCGGTGGCCGTCTACTCGCGGCAGAGCCAGCAGATCCAGAGCGGCACGACGGACGCCAGCGGCATCGCGCACTTCAAGGGCGTCGAGTGGGCGGGCGAGAAACACCCCTTCCTCGTCGCGGCCACGAAGGGCAGCGACACGGGTGTGCTCGAGGTCGAGACGGGCCAGCTCGACGACTCGGAGCTGGACGCCGGCGGCCGGCCCTATCTGGCCAAGGGCTACGAGGCATTCGTCTACGCCGACCGCGGCATCTACCGCCCGGGCAGCCAGGTGTTCATACACACCCTGGTTCGCGACGCAAGCCAAGGCCCGCCCAAGCCCTTCCCCGTCCAGTTCCGCGTCCAACGACCGGATGGGCGGCTGTTCAAGACCCTCACGGCGAAGCTGAACGACTGCGGCAGCGCGGGGGCGACGCTCGACGTGCCCTCCCACGCCCTCACCGGCCGCTACACCGTGCTGGTGCGAGTGCCGGGCAGCGAGGCGACTATCGGCTCGCACACCTTCCAGGTCGAGGAGTTCATGCCCGACCGCATGAAAGTGACATTGACTGTAGGCGGGGCGTCCCTGCCCCGCTTCCGCCCGGGCGATGAGGCCGCGGTCACGGTGAAGGCCACGCACCTGTTCGGCTCGCCCGCGGCCGAGCGCGAGGTCGAGGGCCGCTGTGAATTCGTGGCCAGGGACTTCGCGCACCCGCAGTTCGCGGAGTTCCGCTTCGCCGACAGCGCGAAGAAGCTGGTGGCCGTCCCGCTCAAGCTCGAAGAGGACTTGCTCGACGAGAAGGGCGAATGCGACCTCGCCATCGAGATACCGAAGGGCCTGCTCCCCCCCTCGGCGGCCCAGGCCGTCGTCACGGCCAGCGTGAAGGAGCTGGGCGGCCGCGCCGTGAGCGCCTCGCTGAGTCTCAACGTGGACTGCTATCCCCACTACGTCGGTCTCGCCCGCGCGAAGAAGGAGTACGCTAGCGCGGGCGTGCCTGAGAAGCTGCTCGTGGCCGCGGTGAAGCCCGACGGCTCGCTCGTCGAGCGCCTGGCCGTCGAGGGCACGGCCTACCGCGTCATCTGGAACACCGTGCTGCGGCTCCAGGACAATTCCTACCGCTTCATCTCCGAGCGCGAGGAGAAGGCGGTCGGGCAACTGGCCTGCGCCATCGCCAGCGGGCGCGGCGAAGTCGCCTTCACCCCCAAGGACGTCGGGGAATACATCGTGCGGCTCGGCGACAAGGCGAGCGGGGCGTCGGCAGACCTGCACTTCTACTGCTCGGGCGAGGGCGAGGTGCCCTGGACACTTGAGAAGCCTGCCCGCGTTGACCTTGTGGCCGACAAGGCGGCCTACGCCCCCGGCGATACGGCTCGCATCCTCATCAAGGCCCCCTTCGCGGGCAAGGCACTCCTCACGGTCGAGACCGACCGCATTCACCTCGCCCAGGCGATCACGCTGGAGAAGAACACGGCGGAATTCACGTTCCCCGTCACCGCCGGCCTCGGCCCCAACGCCTATTGCTCGGCCACGGTCATCCGCAAGACGGCGCCCGGCAGCCAGTGGGCAGTCCAGCGCGCCTATGGCGCCGTGCCCGTCTTGCTCGACTCGAAGCCCCGACAGCTCAAGGTCGAGTTGGACGCCCCGGAGGAGACTCGCCCCGGCAAGCCGTTGCGGGTCGCCCTCCGCGTTCGTGACGCCGCGGGGGCGGGCAGGAAGGCCGAGGTCACGCTCGCCGCTGTGGACGAGGGGATTTGCCAGCTCACGCGCCACCAGACGCCTGACCCGTGGGCGTTCTTCTTCGCCAAGCGTGCCCTGGGCGTGAGCACGAGCGATATCTTCGCCCGCCTGATGCCCGAGCCGGAGAAGAAGCGGGTCGGCGGCGACAGCGCCCCCGGCGGCGACGGCGGCGAGGAGTACGACCCCAGACTTATGAACCCCGTAGGCGTCCAGCGCGTCAAGCAGGTCGCCCTCTGGAAGGCCGGCATCGAGACCGATGCCGAGGGCAACGCCGAGGTGGTGCTCGACGTGCCGGAGTTCACCGGCCAGCTTCGCCTGATGGCCGTCGCGGCCTCGCCGAGCGACTTCGGGGCCTCCGAGCGCCCCGCGCGCGTCAAGCAATCGCTCATGGTCCAAACCTCGTTCCCCCGCTTCCTCGCCCCCGGCGACGAGTTCACCGTGCCCGTCACAGTCTTCAACAACACGGGCGCGGCCGGCGTCGTGCAGCTCAAGGCGGTGGCCACGGCGGGCGTGGCCGTCCTGTCGGACGCCCCGACCCAGGTGCAGGTGGCCAGCGGCGGCGAGGCGACGGTGCGCATCGGCATGCGGGCGCCCCTCGTGCCCGGCCCCGCCGCCATATCCGTCGAGGCGACATTGGGCGGCGAGAGCGCCGTCGAGCGCGTCGAGCTGCCCATCAGGCCGCCCACCACGCTCCAGTTCGTCACCGGCAACGGCTCCGTGAAAGGCGGGGAAACAGCCACGTTCACCATTCCCGGCGGATGGGTGAAGGGGACGGAGCGCTACTGGCTCTCCTTCTCGCCGCTGCCGACGCTCAAGCTGGGCGCGAGCCTCCGCTACCTGCTGCACTACCCCTACGGTTGCATCGAGCAAACGACTTCCACCGCCTTCCCCCTCCTCTACCTGGGCGACGTGGCGAAGGCGGCCGAGCCGGCCCTCGACGGCAAGGAGGCCGAGACCTTCGTCCAGGCGGGCATTGACCGCGTGTTCTCGATGCAGACCTATCGCGGCGGCTTCGCCTACTGGCCCGGCTACGGCGAGGTCTATCCCTGGGGCAGCGTCTACGCCACGCACTTCCTCGTCGAGGCCAAGAAGGCCGGCTACGACATCCCGAAGGACAACCTCGACGCCGCTCTCGGCTATCTCGAGGAACTGCTCGCCGAGGAGGATGCGAACGACGCGTCTCTGCCGGTGAAGGCATACGCCTGCCACGTCCTCGCCGCGGCAGGGAAGCCCAACCGCTCGTGGACCCTGCGGCTCCAGGAGGCAAGGGACGAGTTGCCCACCTACTCACGCTTCCACGTGGCCGCGGCCCTCGCGGCGATCAAGGAGGACAAGTTGGCCGCCCAGCTCCTCACCGCGGCCACGCTGCCCGCCGTTGCGAAGGCCCGCGACACGGGCGGCGTGCTCCACTCGTCGGCCCGCGAGGCGGCCATCCTGCTCTCGACCTACCTCGACCTCCAGCACGACCACCCTAACGTGCCGCTCCTCGTCCAGCGCCTCGCCGAATCCATGAAAGAGGGCCGGTGGGCGACCACGCAGGAGAACGCCTTCGCCCTCATGGCGATGGGCAAGTACGCCCGACGCCTTGCGACCAACAAGAGCGACTTCAAAGCGGAAATCAGCGTTGTAGGCGGGGCGTCTCTGCCCCGCGAACCCCTCGCCACCCTCACCAGCAAGGACAGCGTGCTCCTCAAGCCGAAGGACATGGGCGGCAAGGAGGTGCAGGTGGCCGTTCAAGGCTCGGGCACGCTCTACTACTATTGGGGCGCCGAGGGCATCCCCATCAAGGAGACGGCGGTCGAGCGCGACACGAGCCTGAAGGCCCGGCGCCGCTTCCTCAGCCGCGACGGCGAGCCGCTCGACCTCAAGAGCGTGAAGCAGGGCGAGATCGCCATCGTCGAGCTGACGCTCGACAATGGCGTGCCGGTGGATAACCTCGTCATCAACGACCTGCTGCCCGCCGGCTTCGAGATCGAGAACCCGCGCCTCGCCACGAGCGAGGCATCCCATATTCCAGATTCCACATCCCAGATTGAAGAGCAGCCAGCAAACCGGATTCGTCCCTTGAGTCCCGACCGAGTTGAGATGCGGGACGACCGGCTCATCCTCTTCGCCGACCTCCCCTCCTCCGGCGTCTGGAGCCACCGCTACGTCGTCCGAGCCGTCACTTGCGGGCGATTCAAGCTCCCCGCACTCGACGCCTTCTGCATGTACAACCCCGAAATCTGTAGTGTCAATGGAGCCGGCACCGTTGAAGTCACCGGCCGTCAGTGACCCACGCCCACAGGGAAACCTCCCGCAGGTTCCGAAACCTGCGGGAGGTTCTGCGCATCGCTGGCGGCGAAGGCTCTACGCCCTCGCCCTGGCCGCGCTCTTGCTGCCGAAGCTGGGCTACGTGCTGCTGTTGGTGCTCTTCCCCTTCCCGCAGCGGCACCTGGACCGGCTGGCGAACCCCGTGGCAGCGCCCCGCGTGCTGGACCGCGAGGGGAACGTGCTGGGGGCGTTCGTCGCGGCGGACGACTCGTGGTCGTTCCCCGTCGCCCTGAGCGATGTCAGCCCTCGCTTCCTCCAGGCCGTGATCGCGGTCGAGGACAAGCGCTTCTACGGCCACGGCGGGGTGGACGCGTGCGCCCTGGGCCGCGCAGCCTGGTCGAACCTGGCGCGGGGGCGAACCGTGTCGGGGGCTTCGACGCTCACGATGCAGACCATTCGGCTCCTCGAGCCCCGCCGCCGCACGCTCTGGACGAAGCTGGCCGAGGCGTTCCGGGCCTGGCAGCTCGAGGACTTGCACTCAAAGAGCGACATCCTGGCCGCCTACGCCAATCTGGCCCCCCTCGGCGGCAACCTGGTGGGCGTCGAGGCGGCCTCGCGGGCGTACTTCGGGAAGCGGGCGCGCGACCTCACGCTGGCCGAGGCCGCCCTCCTGGCCGGCCTGCCCCAGGCCCCCGCGCGCCTCCGCCCGGACCGCTATCCCGAGCGGGCGACCGCCCGCCGCAACCACGTGCTCGATCAAATGCTCGCCTGCAGAGCCATCACACCCCAAGAACACGACCTCGCCTGCCGCGAGCCTGTCTCGGTCCGTCGCCAGCCCTTTCCCACCGAAGCCCCACACCTCGCCCAGCTCGTGCGTCAGAAGTGGCCGGCCGAGCCGACTCTGCGAACGACCCTCGACCCGCGAATCCAGCACGTCGCAGAGACGGCCCTGCGTGAGGCCGTGGGCGCGCTGCGAGCGGGCGGCGTGACGAATGGGGCCGTCGCCGTCATCGAGAACGACTCGGCCGCGGTGCGCGCGATGGTCGGCTCGTGCGACTTCGGCTCCGAGGACGACGACGGGCAGGTGAACGGCGCCACGTCGCCCCGTTCGCCAGGCTCGGCCCTCAAGCCGTTCACCTACGCCCTGGCCTTCGAGCGCGGCTTGTGCCTGCCCGAGACCATTCTGGCCGACGTGCCGGCGAGCTATACGGGCTACGAGCCCGAGAACTACGACCACGCCTGCCGCGGCGCCGTCACCGCCCGCGAGGCGCTCGCCACCTCGCTCAACATCCCCGCCGTGCGCCTCCTCCGCGAAGTCGGCCACCAGCCGCTGCACGCCTTCCTGAAGCAGCTCGGCTTCTCGACCCTTACCCGGGACGCCGACCACTATGGCCTGGCCCTCACGCTTGGCTCCGTGGAGGTCACGCTGCTCGACCTCACGAATGCCTACGCCGCGCTCGCGCGGCTGGGGGTCTATCGTCCCGTGCGGTTTTTGGAGACCGAGCCTGCGGTCGAGGGCCATCGCGTGCTCTCGGAGGGCGCAGCGTATCTCGTGGCCGACGTGCTTTACGACACCGCGCGCCTCGGCGGCAGGCCCCTCTGGAAGTCCGCCCGCGGCCAGGTGCGCATGGCCTGGAAGACCGGCACCTCGACCGGCCACCGCGACGCCTGGACGGTGGCCTACACCCCGCGCCACACGGTGGGCGTGTGGCTGGGCAACTTCTCGGGGCGCCCCTGCCGCGAGCTGATCGGCGTCCACGCCGCGGCGCCCGTGGCCGCACGCATCCTCGATGCGCTGGAGGCGGCCGCCCCGCCCGCCTGGTTCCCCATGCCCCAGGGCGTCGAGATGCGTCCCCTCTGCGCGGCAAGCGGGATGCCGCCCGGACCGCACTGTTCCGCGACGATTCAGCGCCTCGGGATGGCTACGGAGCGGCAGTGCGGCGTCCACATAGCCGTCAAGGTGGACAAGGCGACTGGTGCCCGCCTGTGCCCGCGATGCCTCGCCGGACGGGAACACGAGGTGAAGGTCGCGGAATCGTGGCCGGTCGAGCTAGCCGCCTGGTTCCGCCGACACGGCCGGGGGGACAGCTTGCTGCCGCCGCACAACCCCCATTGCGGCGAGAGCGACGGCCGCGGCGACCCGCCCCGCAGGCATAGGCGTTCGAGGCCAGCTCGGAGCGGACGAGCGCGACGTGGAGGCGTGATGTTCGCCCGCCGACGCCGCCGCCCATGCCCATGCCGCTCGCGCCGCTGAGGATCGTGCCGGCCACGAGCAACGGGTACACGTCGTCGTGCGTCACCTCGGGCACGCGGAACGCCGCGTGAACGAGGGCGGCGCCGCCGGCCTGGCGAAGCGTGACGCGCCGCTCGGCGCGCTGCGGCGGCTCGTGGACGCTCACGGGCGGCGGCTCCGGCCCGCGCGGGATGCCGCCGTACAGCTCGCCCACGCGGCCGAGGAGCCGCTGCCGCTCGAAGTCGCCGGCCACGACGAGGACCGCGTTGTTCGGGGCGTAGTAGGTTCGGTAGTAGCCGTGGAGGTCGTCCCGCGTCATCGCCCGCAAGTCGTCCTTGTAGCCGAGCACGCTCCAGCGGTAAGGGTGCTCGCGGAAGGCGGTCGCGCTCAGCTCCTCGCCGAGCAGGTAGCCGGGGTTGTTCTCGGCTCCCTCGCGCTCGGAGATGATGACGGTGCGCTCGCTCTCGACCTCGGCGGGGTCGAAGAGCGCGTGGGCCATGCGGTCGGCCTCGATGCGCAGGCCCAGGTCGTGGGCCTCGGCGGGCAGGGTCTCGAAGTAGGCCGTGAAGTCGTAGTGGGTGAAGCCGTTGTTCACGCCGCCGTGCTTGGCGACCTGTTTGAAGATTTCGCCCTTGCCGAACTCGCGGCCGCCCTTGAAGAGCATGTGCTCGACCCAGTGCGATGCCCCCGTGAGGCCGAGGCGCTCGTTGCGCGAGCCGACGCGATACCAGGCCCAGACGGTGACGACGGGGGCCGTGTGGCGCTCGATGGCGAGCACCTTCAGCCCGTTGTCGAGCGTGGCCTCCTCGATGCCGAGGGGCGCCGAGCCGTCGCTCATCGCCTCACTCCTTCGCGTCGGGGGGCGCGCCTTTGCCCTTCTCGGCGCCCTTCTCGCGGGTGCCCTGGGGCAGGAACTTGCGGAGGTCGGGGTGCCACTCCAGCTTCGCGCGGGCCTGGGCGAACCAGTCCTGCCACTTCTTCACCGCGATCTCGCGCATCGGCAGCGGCCCCTTGGGGTCGAAGCCGAAGTACTGCTTGAACGCCTTGACGATGAGCTTGTGCGCGATGTCGCGGACCTTCTCGTTGTCGCTCTGCATCCCCTCGATGAACAGGTCGAAGCACTCGACGGGCGGGGTGGGGATCACCGTGATGCTGCGCAGGCAGCACTCCTTCACCGCGGCGTCCTTGTCGCGGCGAAACGTGTCGCGCAGGAAGTCAAGCTGCCCGGCGTCCATCAGCGACACGAGGGCGGCGACCACGTCGTAGCGCAGGCGCGGGTCCTCGGAGCTGAGGAGCTGGCGGACGAGGGGCAGGTAGGCTTTCCCCTTGTCCCCCATGTCCCGGATATGGTCGAGGGCGTAGCTGCGGAGCGCCGAGCTGCCGCCGGAGAGAATCTCGCGCAGCTTCTTATCCACGTCGGGGTAGCCGTCCTCGACCATGAGGCGGAGCGCCCAGCGGGCGACCTCGGGATCCTTGTCCGCCAGGGCCTTCTCGGCCTCGGGCCACACGTCCTTCTTCGCCTTCTTCAGATAGTGGCGCAGGTAGTAGACGGCGGTGCCGCGCACGAGGGGGTTGGGGTCGCTCTCGAGCACCTTGAGGACCGGGGCGTAGCCCTCCTCGGCCGCGAGGTTGCACAGGGCGGCGACGGCCCACCAGCGGGCCTGGGGCCGCGGGTCCTTCAGCGCCTCGATGAGGGCGGGGACGGCTGGGGCGCCGATCTGGACGAGTTGTTCGCAGGCCCCCTGGCTGCCGTATTCGGACTCGCCCAGCTCCTTGCACAGCTTGGCGATGCGCGCCGCTTCGCCGCCCTTGCCCGGCGGCTCGCCCGCCGCCGCTGCGTTGACGAATGCCGCGAGGACGAGGCCGATGGTAACGAAGTGCTTCACGCTGCCGGCTCCTACCGCTGCCAGAGAGCGTCTAGAGCAGTGAAGCTGATTCCCCTGGCACACTGCGCTGCCAGGGACCCTGCCTGTAGGCGGGGCGTCCCTGCCCCGCGTGGCTGTTCGAGGGTCAGGGACGGCCCGCCTACAAGCTCCATCGCTCCAGTCGCTCCAATGAGCGCAGCCATTATAGCAGCGCCCGCCGGCCGGTTGCAACGCGGGAAGCGCAAACCCCGACACGCGCCGTGGGGAATCCCTGCGCGGCGCGCCGGGCGGCCTGCGGCCTCCCGCCCGACGCGAGCGCGGCATGTTCACAACTGCCTGCCGTGGCTTGCGTTACAGCGAATGGCGTTTTCCGCTTGACCGCGGCGGCTGACGCCGTATAATTGGCATAGCAGTTGCTCCTGGTCACGCCGGGAAGGGAGGCCGTGGCTGTGGACCAGGAAAGGAGTGGGGCGATGGATGTCAGAAAGTGGGCGTTCGTGGCGGCGGCTTTGTGCGCCGCGGCATGGGCAGCGGAGGATGAGGGCGGCGGGCCGCCGGCGAAGGGCCGCCCGTTCCGGCCGGGCGCCGAGGGCAGGCCGGGCCTCAGGCAGGGGCAAGGCGGGCCAGGGGCGATGATGCCCGGCATGGACATCCCGCTCGTGCGCGAGGAGGCGCAGCGGCACATGGAGGCGATCCGAGCCCTCATGATGGGCCAGCGCGACCTGGTGCAGCAGGTTGCCGCCGAGGCCAAGGCGCTGCGCGACAAGGAGACGCCGCCGGCCGAGGTGGAGAAGGCCCTGGCCGACAAGTTCGGCGCCCAGGCCCAGGCCACCGCCACGCAACTGGCCGACGAGATGGCGAAGCACTTCGAGACCATGACGAAGATCTACAAGGAGAACCGCGAGGAGCTGCTCAAGCAGCTCGCGGCGAGCGTCCTGCGGCGCCTGGCGAACCGCGAGGGCGGCCCGCCCCCGGGCGGCCCCGGCTTCGAGAAGGGCGGCCGCCCCTTCCCCAAGGGCAAGGAGGCCCCGCCCAAGGGCAAGGACGAGATGCCGGAGAACTTCTGAGCGTTCCCCGCCGCCGGGCGGCGTGCCCGGCGGCTACCCATTCCCCCGGCGCCTGACACCGAAAGGAGAACGTGGATGGGGAGATCCGTCAGGGCGCTCACCCTGGGCTTGCTCGTGGCCCTGTCGCTGTCGCCCACCGGCTGCTGGGGCGCCCGCAGGCGATGGTGGTGGCGCCGCCACACGGCGGCCCCGGCCGCGACGGACCCGCGGGTGGCGGCCGCGCCCGTGCCTGTTCCTGAGGTCACCCTCGCCGCGGGCGAAGCCATGAAAGGAGACGCGCGTTGAAACCCTGCGTTCGAGTCCTCTGCTTGTGCCTGGTCGCGGTCGTGGCGTTCTCGGTCACCGGCTGCTTCCGCCATCGTGTGTGGGCGCGCCGGCACCACGGCCCGGTCGTCGTCACGCCCCCGGGTCCCGTGGTCGTGACGCCGCCGGGGCCTGAGATTGTCGTCGAGACCGAGCCGCCGCCGCCTCGCGTCGAGGTCCAGGGCCCCTGCCCGGTCCCCGGCCACGTGTGGACGCCTGGCTACTGGCACTGGGCGGGCGGGCGGCACGTGTGGGCGGCGGGCCGTTGGGTGGCCCCGCCGCGCCGCGGCGCCGTGTGGGTGGCCCCGAGGTGGGAGAGAGGGCCACGCGGCTGGCGCCATCACCCCGGCCTCTGGCGCTGAGCCAGTCACGGCCTCTCGGTTCACCAACCGCCCCCTCCCGCGAGGCACGTCTCTCGCGGGAGGGGGTTGCATGTCCTGCCCTGGGTCCGTGAGCGGAAATAGGGGACACCCGTCCCAAGATCGCCGAAGCCATAAGTGAAGTCCGGCACACAGGTTGTGGAGTCCGCGATCGGGGGAGATACTTTGGGCGTGGCCCTTTTCGGACACCCGACGAAGACGGGCGCGTAGGGGCAGCCCTTGTGGCTGCCCAAGTCAAGGGGTAGCCTAGACTTGGGGCGGGCAGCCACAAGCGCCGCCCCTACAAGTGTCCAATGAGGCCCCGCGATTCCAGGCTATGTACGACAATAGGGCGGCACGCGTAGCGCCAGCGTCTCGCTGGCCGCCCGGGGCCGCCGGGACGGCGGCGCTACGAATTGTCGTACAGAGCCTAGTGATCATAGCGTATCATAGCCGTCATGATGCGTGCTGAGACTCCAAGGGCAAAATGGGGCCAGGCAGCAGCAAACTGACGCGAAGCAGTTTCTGGAGGTTTTTTTCGGTCGCCATAACCACAAGGCAAATATGGCCTTGCGTCAATCGGCCTCGCGCGGGGGGCGGCGCGCTCGGCCATGCGCGTCAATACATGGGGGGAGTGTGTGGCCGCCTGAGGGGCGACGGGGGGTAAAGCCGGTCGGGACGAGGAGGCTTGCCATGTTGTATGTCATTGGGTATCTGGGACTTGCGTTCACGCGCCCGCCGCTTCCCGGGCCGCGGCGTGAGGCCCCTCCCCCCAGGCCGCGACGGCGGTGCGCTCGCGGGTGCGCGAGTCTGGCAAACACTGGCCGACACTGAGCCGGAAGGCCGAGGATCGCCAAACGGCGAATGGGCCATATTGAACGACTCTGGGCGACAGTGAGCGACACTGGCGCCCCGGCCGTCAGCGGCCAGGGGATGGGCGGAGGGGCCGCGGGAGCGCGCCGAGGGCCTCTGGGGCTCTGAGGGCATCGAGGTCGCGGCGGGGGAAGGCCCAGGCCTTCTGGAGGGCCGACTTCAGTTGGCCGAGGAGGGCCTGGTAGTCGGGGTCGGCGGTGTCCTTGTAGGGGGGCTGCTTGCACTTGGCGAGGCCGCCGGCCTCCTTGGCGAGGGGGGCGGCGAGGAACAGGCTGCGCTGCGGGTCGCGGAGCGACACCCAGTCGAGCCGACTCACCTCGGCGGGGTTGTGGCAGGCGGCGCAACGCTTGGCGTGGACGGCTGCGATCTTCCCCGCCAGGTCGCGGTCGGCGGCCAGGTCGTAGGGCGGCTGGGGCAGGCGCTTGTTGATGAAGCCGCCGTGGTAGGGGCCGTTCGCATCAATCCACGTGACCAGCCGCAGCCAGTCGTCCTGCGGCAGCTTCACCCGCTCGGCGTGCGGGGCCTTGCGGAGGACGGCGACGAGCTTGCTCTTGTGGGAGCCGAAGGCGAGGGGCGGGGTGACTTTGGCGTCGTCGCCGACGTTCGAGCGTGAAATCAGCTTCGCCGCGAGGAGCGTGTCGTAGGCGCGGTTGTGCTTCGCAGTCAGGCCGCCCGAAAAGTCGTGGCCGCCCGCGGGCTTGAGGCCGGCGTGGCAGCCGACGCAATGGCGGTCGAAGACGGGCTGGACGTCGCGCAGGAAGCTGAGCGGCTTGTCGGCGCCCCACGGCGGCGGGGTGGGCGCGACGGGGTCGCGGCGCATGGCGAGCGGCGTCGGTGTGGCGGGCGGCGCCTTCTCCCACGTGTGGTGGCACCCCGTGCAGGAGCGCTGCTCGCCGTGTTGGAAGGAGATGAAGGAGCGCATCCGCCGCAGTTCCATGTGATTCTCGTCGAGCAGTTGGAAGTAGACCGCGGTGTCCACGGGCACCTGGAAGTAGGCCGAGCCGTCGCTCTCGACCGGCACCGTGCCGAGGATGCGGACGGGATTCCAGTTGATCATCACGCCCTTGATGTCGGGCTCGTAGCGCTGGCCGCCGAAGGTGTTGCAGTATGGCCAGCCGACCGGCTCGGCGATGCGGAGGTAGCGGATGGCCTTGGGGTCCACGCCGTCCACGCCCAGGGCCACGTCGCTCACGGCGCACACGGCGTAGGGCTTGGCGGGGTCCGTGTTGTCGGGCAGGATGGGCGGCTTCGCGCGCGGCCGCAGCGGAATGGGGATCGAGCACGAGATGGCCGGGTCGCGGTAGACCAGTTCCTTCGTGCCGTGGACATCAATCAGGTAGAGCGCGTAGCCCGTCGCATCGGTCTCCTTGCCGTAGGTGTAGGAGCATAGGAACTGCGTTGCGGAGAGTGGCCAGGGGGTCATGTAGAGGCCGCCCGTGCCCGCCACACCGCCCTCCTTGACGGGGTTGCCCGACATCCCGCCCTCGGGCGGGCGAACGCCCGGGGTGATGATGTGGATGCCGTTGGAGTCGTTCATCCCCGCCTGCGGCTCGATGATGATCACTGGGCCGGCGGGAAGCGTGTGGTGCCCCGTGGCGATGCCCACGAGCTTGTGCGAGCCGGGGATCGAGCGGCACTCCTCGACCGCCCACGGCTCGTTGAAGTGCTGCTTGAACAACGCGTCCGCCCCCGTGCCGTCGGGCCGCACGTACCAGAGCGACTGAATGTGCGCCCAGCCGCGCTCGTGGTATTCCCAGCGGGTGTAGCCAATCGTGCCGTCGGCCAGGACGTGCGGCAGGTAGTCGCCGTCCTTCGTCACCGTGAGGCGGCGGATGCCCGAGCCGTCGGGCCTCATCACGTAGAGGTTGCACGAGGTCTCGTCCTTGTCCAACTCATTGCACTGGAGCGAGTAGCCGCAGCGTTCGGAGACGAAGGCGATGTCGCCGCTGGGCAGGTAGCAGGGGTCGAGGTCGCTCCACTCGCCCCTCGTGAGCTGGCGGAGGCCCTTGCCGTCGAGGCCGATCTCGAAGATGTGGGTCGGCTCCTCAGAGCGGCGGAGGTCGAAGCTCGTGGCGCGGTTGAGCCAGCCGTTGGGCGGCTGGTCGCTCTTGGCCTTCGCATAGCCGAAGACCACGCGGTCGCCGCCATACCACAGGTCCATGCCGTGGACGTGTCCCGGCCCGAGCTGGCCGCTAAGCACGTTGCGCACCTCACCCGACCTGACATCAAGGACGCAGATGTCGCCGCCGGGCCGCGAGACCCAGGGCATGTGGTTCAGGCACACGTCGGGATAGCTCTCCTGGGTGAAGCGCTTGATGAAGAGCAGCTTGTCGAAGTCCAGCGCGGCCTTCATCGCGGCCTCGCGGGCCAGCCAGCGGACCTCGCGGTAGAGGGCCAGGCGGCTGGCGGGGTCGCAGCCCTTCTCCTTCTCCTGAGCGGCGAGGGCCTCGGCACGCCTCAGGAGCGCACTCGGCACGTACTGCATTCGGCGAAGCACTTCAGTGACCGGATGCACGAAGAACGCCTTGCCCTCGCAGACCCGGGTGCCGGCTTGCTGCGCTGTGAGGACGATGGCGGCGGGGCCTTCGTGGGCGACCTCGAACTCCACGGGGCCGGCCCACGGGCAGTCGAGCTTGCGGGTGAAGAAGGTCTGCCGGTGGAGCTGGTCGCGGGCAAGGACAAGCGCCTCCGCCGTGACCTCAACCGGCGGATTGAGCGGCCCGGCGGAGCGGACCTCGATGTGAACGCGGTTCTTGCCGAAGCCGAGGGCGGGCAGCTCGTGCCACACGACCTGCCAATCGCCGCCTATGCCCAGCCGCACCTGGCCCCCCGCGTGGGCGAACGTGTCGCCCGCGTCGCGGAGCGGCAGGGCAAGCTCCAGCGTCACCCGCCCGTCCTTCCGCGCCACACTCCCCTGCCCCGCCGCCACGGGCGCGCCGTTCAGCGCCACGGCATCGCCAGCCAGCGTGACGCGGGTCCGCCGTCAACCCACGGCTCTCAAGGCATCGCCGTGGGCTTTACTCCGTCGCCCCGTGCGGGGCTAAGCCTGTCGTGCGGTCTGGCTGGCCTGCGCAAATCCGTTACTGCACCCCCGCGGCCGGGCGGCTTGACAAACGGGCGTCGGTTCGTCATGATGCGTTCACAGTGTCGTCTCGGCGACCCGGGCACCGAGGGCCGGCTGCGCAGGGGAGCCTGCTCCGCTCAGCCGGCCGCATTCCCACGAGCAGGCGCTCAGGCAGGAGGAGTTGCATGCCGATTCCTGTGACCTGTGGCGGGTGTGGCAAGACGTTCAACGTGAAGGACGACTGGGCCGGCCGCGCGGGCAAGTGCCCGGGCTGCGGGGGGCGGATCACCGTGCCAGGCCCTGCGCTGCAAGCGGAGGCAGCCCCGGCGCCGCCGCCCTACGCGGCGCCGCCTCAGCCTCAGGCCCCGCCGCCCTACGCGGCGCCGGCCCCGCCGTTCGCGCCCCAGGGCTACGCGCCCCCGCCCGCACGGCGTCCCCGGCCCGGCGGACTCACGGCGCTCGCCGTCCTCAACTTCGTGTTCGGGGGCCTCGGGGTGATCGGGCTACTCGCTCTCTTTGCCCTTCTGAGCGCCGCAGACACGCTCATCCGAGTTCGCGAACTGCCGGGTGCCGGCACGGTGTATTTCCTGCTGTTCCTCAGCGCCGTGAGCGTCGCGCTCCTCATCACGTCTGGGGTCGGCTACATCGGCCAGAAGCGCATACTCGGCAAGTGCCTGGGTAATGCCTATGGCGTACTGGGGGTCGTCAGCACCGTTCTGGGCATGGCACTTGTCGGCGATGTGGGCGTCGGGAACATCCTGGGTCTCATCTACCCCGTCGTCACCCTGGCGCTCCTGAACTCGACGTTCAAGAACGACTTCCCGAACTAGCTTGCGCTGCGGGAGGCCTTCGACGGGAGGGTGAGGCCCCTGCTGAGCCGTTTCTCCCGCGTGCGGGCGGCTCAGCAGGAGCTTCGCCCTCCCGTTCCCATGTCCGCGCCGGGGCCATCCACCCCGCCCGCGGAGCGAGGAAGGTATTGCTTGCGATCATGGGTCGTGCTACAATCCGGGTGTGAAAGGGACGGCGGCGACGCGACGCAACCCAGGAGGATGCAGCCTATGGTCGAACGCGCAGGGGCGGTCACGATTCACGGGAACCCGCTCACCCTGATTGGCCCCGAACTCAAGGTGGGCGACAAGGCCCCCGACTTCACGGCGCTGGGCAATGCTCTGAATCCAGTGAAGCTGTCGGACTTCGGGGGCAGGGTCGTTGTCCTGGCCCCCGTGCCCTCGCTGGACACGCCGACGTGCGACCTCGAGACGCGGCGCTTCAACCAGGAGGCGGCGAAGCTAGGCGCCGGCGTGGCCGTGCTGGCGATCAGCATGGACCTGCCCTTCGCCCAGAAGCGCTGGTGCGGCGCCGCAGGCGTGGCCAGCGTGCAGACCCTCTCCGACCACCGCGACGCCGCCTTCGGCACGGCCTACGGCGTGCTCATCAAGGAGCTGCGGCTCCTGGCCAGAGCCGTCTTCGTTGTGGACAGGGCGGGCGTCGTCCAGTACGTGCAACTCGTCAAGGAAGTGGCGAACGAGCCTGACTACGCTCCCGTGCTCGCCGCGGTGAGGAAGCTGGCGTCCTGTAACCTTCACTGAGCCTCCCGCGGGTTCCGGAACCCGCGGGAGGTTCTTGCCGCGAGGAGATGAACCATGAAGAGCATTGGCGTCCCCCTGTGTGCGGCGCTCGTCGGCCTCGCGGCCCTGTTCCTGGCCGGCTGCGATCAGCAAGAAGCGCCCCAGGGCAAGGCCCAGGCCACCTGTCCCGTCATGGGCGGGCAGATCAACAAGGAGGTCTTCGCCGACCACGAGGGCAAGCGCGTCTACTTCTGCTGCCCCGACTGCATCGAGAAGTTCAACAAGGAGCCGCAGAAGTTCGTCAAGAAGCTCGAGGACGAGGGAGTGACCCTCGACAAGACACCCCGCAAGGGCGGGTGATGCCCCTGAGCCATCCGGGGGTCCCCGGATACGTAGCTTTTATCGCGGACGACACGCCCAAGCATAGCTTGGGCGTGGCACCCCTTGTTTGCAAGGGAGCACCGTGGGTGCCACGCCCAAACTGGTTTGGGCGTGTCTGCCACTCGCGGACACCTTGTGGCTGCGTCGCCGGTAGGGGAATAGTGCATGGAGCCGTTGCGTCTCGACTCTCCCGCCGGCCGCCGCGACGCGCCTGAGCCGTTCGCGCTCGTCATCTTCGGCGCGTCGGGCGACCTTGCGGCCCGCAAGCTCCTGCCCGCCGTGCACCGCCTCTTCCAGCAGGGCCTGCTCCCCGAGCGGTTCGCCATCGTCGGCTTCGCCCGCACGGAGATGACCGACTCCGTGTTCCGCGACCAGGCGGGGATTGACGTGGCGCGCTTCTCGCCGCCGGGACGCGGGGAGCGGCGGACCTGGGGCGACTTCGCCCGGAACCTGCACTACCACGCCGGGCGCTACGACGACCCGGCCAGCTTCGCGTCGCTGCGCCAGCGCCTCGACGCCCTGGCCGCGGCGCCCAATCGCCTGTTCTACCTTGCCACGCCTCCGTCGGTCATCGCTCCTGTGGTCGAGCAACTCCGCGCCGCGGGCCTCAGCCGCCCAGCCGACGGCAAGGGCTGGGCCAGGCTGATCGTCGAGAAGCCCTTCGGCCAAGACCTCGCCTCGGCCCACGCCCTCAACGCCCTCGTCCAGGCCGCCTTCCCCGAGAACCAGGTCTTCCGCATTGACCACTACCTCGGCAAGGAAACGGTCCAGAACATCCTCGTCCTCCGCTTCGCCAACGCCCTCTTCGAGCCGCTGTGGAACCACAAGTACGTGGACCACGTGCAGATCACGGTGAGCGAAACCGTGGGCGTCGAGCAGCGCGGCGCCTACTACGACCAGGCGGGGGCGCTCCGCGACATGGTGCAGAACCACCTGATGCACCTCGTCTCCCTCGTCGGCATGGAGGCCCCGAACACCCTCGACCCCGCCGCCGTGCGCGACGAGAAGGTCAAGGTGCTCAAAGCCCTGCGCCTC
Organism: Planctomycetota bacterium; assembly: GCA_041320515.1. Classification (GTDB taxonomy): domain Bacteria; phylum Planctomycetota; class PUPC01; order DSUN01; family DSUN01; genus DSUN01. The sequence goes on from JBGLNR010000001.1 coordinate 1,449,085, forward strand.
ATCCCCACCTGCGACGTCGGCGACCGCGTGGTCCGCGCCCAGTATGCCGCGGGCGAGGATGCCCCAGGCTATCGCGAGGAGCCGGGCGTGGCGCCCGACTCGCGCACGGAGACCTATGTGGCGCTGAAGACCTACATTGACAACTGGCGCTGGGCGGGCGTGCCGTTCTACCTCCGCACCGGCAAGCGCCTGCCCGCGCGGATCACCGAGATCGGCATCCACTTCAAGCCCGTGCCCCAGGTGCTCTTCAACGCCGCGCCCTTCGGCCCGATGGAGCCCAACGTGTTGGCCCTTCGCATCCAGCCCAACGAGGGCATCAGCATCCAGTTCCAGGTCAAGCGCCCCGGCGCCGGCGTGCAGATCGAGCCGTTCAAGATGGACTTCGGTTACGAAGAGGCATTCGGCGGCGAGCCGCCCGAGGCCTACGAGCGGCTGCTGCTCGACGCGGCCCTCGGCGACCCCACGCTCTTCACCCGCAGCGACGAGGTCGAGGCGGCCTGGGCCTTCGTCACCCCGCTCCTCGAGGCCTGCGCCGAGGCCGAGCTGCCCGCCTATCCCGCCGGCACGTGGGGGCCGCGCGAGGCCGACGCCATGCTCGCGGCCGATGGGCGGCAGTGGACTGTCTTCAGGCGCCGCACCCCGCGAAAGGCATGAGGCCATGTTCACGTTTCTGAAATCGGCAATGGCCTTCGCCGCGGTCCTGCTGTTGGCGCCGTGGCCGGCCCTCGCCTTCGAGGGCTTCGAGGAGCCGCCCTTCCAGGTCGCCTCCACCCTCGCCCCCGCCCACGCACCCGCCGGCGGCGAGCTGACCCTCACCGTCACATTCACGCTCCGGGCCGACGTGCATCTCTACAAGAACTCTGTCGAGTTCCGGTGGGACGAGCTGAGGGGGGTCGCGGAGAAGGGGACCGTGAAGCCCAAGGGCAAGCTCATCCCCGACCTCAATTCCACCAAGGAAGGCGCCACCGCCGAAGCCTACGAGGGCGCGGCCAGCGTCACCGTCGCGTTCCAGGTCACGGGCGCCGCGGGCGAGAAGGCCATCATCAAGGGCACGGTCGGCTACCAGGGCTGCACCGACCGCATGTGCTTCCGCCCGGCCAAGTTCGCCATCGTCCACGAGGCCGCCATTGTGGAAGCGAAGACGACGATGTCTGTGAAAGGCCCCTCCGACCCCTCTCCCTCTCAGGGAGAGGGCAGGGAGAGGGTCGGGGCCACCACCGGGGTCCAACCCTCCCCCTCCCCTCTCCCTGAGAGGGAGGGGGGTGAAGCCCCAGAAGCCGGCTGGCTCGCCGTGCTCAAACACCTTCTCAAGGCGTTGGCGGCGGGGCTGGCGTTGGGGCTCACGCCGTGCGTGTACCCGATGATTCCGATCACCGCGGCGATCATCGGGGCGCGGAAGGAGGCATCGCGGCTCAGGGCGATCCTCCTCTCGGCGGTCTACGTGCTCGGCATCGCCCTCACCTACGCCGTCCTCGGCGCGCTCGTGGCCACGCTCGGCCAGTCGGTGCGGCGGGCCTTCCAGTCGCCCCCCGTGCTCGTGGGCATCGGGGCGCTCTTCACGGCCTTTGCGTTGGCAATGTTCGACGTGTTCACGATCCAGGCCCCGGCGTTCGTCACGCGCCTGGCGGAGAAGGCGGGGGGCCGGGCGAAGGGGCTGTTAGGCATCGTCGTCCTGGGCGCCGTGAGCGGGATCGCGGCCGGCCCGTGCGTGGCCGGGCCGCTGTTGGGGGTGCTGACGGACATTGCGGCCATCGCCAACCCCGCCCTCGGCGCGGCCATGATGTTCCTCCTCGCCTGGGGCATGGGCGTGTGGCTCATCGCCGCGGGGGCGTCCGCCGGCTTCCTGCCCAAGGCCGGGCCGTGGATGGTGTGGGTGAAGCACCTGATCGGCTTCGTGCTGCTTTGGGCGGCGCTCTACTTCCTGCGGCCCGTCATCCGCGAGACGGCTTTCTGGCTCGGCAGCGCCGCCGTCCTCGTGGCCGCCACGGTCTTCCTGGGCGGACTCGACGCGCTGGCGCCCGAGAGCGGCTTCGGGGCGAGGGCGAAGCGGGTGCTGGGCATCGTCGCCCTCGTCGCCGCCGGATGGTGCGCCCTGGTCGGCCTCGACCTCGAGCCCAGGGGCGGCGTCGGACCCATCCCCGGCGTGGCGCAGGCCGACCCCTTCCTGCACGGCGACCCCGATCTCTTCAAGGAGGCGCTGGCCGCCCGCAAGCCCATCGTGCTCGACTTCACGGCCGAGTGGTGCGGCTACTGCAAGGTGCTCGACCGCACGACGTTCGCCGACCCCGTGGTCATCGCCGAGCTGAAGCGCTTCCGCGCCCTCAAGATTGACTACGACACGAGCCGCAACACCGAGCTGGTGAAACGCTTCGACGTCCCCGGCCCGCCGCTCATCGTCGTCCTCGACTCCAAGGGCGGGGTCGTCAAGAAGCTGGGCTACGACGAGGCGAAGGACCCCGACGCGTTCGCCGCCTTCCTCAAAGGGATTCGGTAGGGCGTGCACACCTGCACGCGGAACGATGCGCAAGCACTGGTGCCGCATCTGCGGCTACGTGTATAATCCCCAGGCGGGCGACCCCGACGACGGCGTGCCACCCGGCACGGCGTTCGAGGACCTGCCCGACGGCTGGACGTGCCCCACGTGCGGGGCGACCAAGCGCTACTTCGAGCCGATGGAGCCCGACGAATGCGAAAAGACGACCTGATGCGCGTCTACTACCAGATGCAGCTCGCCCGCGGCTTCGAGACCCGCGTGGCCGAGCAATACATGAAGGGCCGCATCGGCGGCTTCTGCCACCTCTACAGCGGCGAGGAGGCCGTCGCGCTCGGAGCGCTCTGGTCGCTGCGGGAGGATGACTACGTGATCGGCTCCTACCGCGACCACGGCTACTACATCCTGCGCGGGGGCGACCCCGGCAAGTGCATGGCCGAGCTGTTCGGCCACGCCAACGGCTGCTGCAAGGGCAAGGGCGGCTCGATGCACCTGTTCGACCCCAGCATCAACTTCCTCGGCGGCTACGCCATCGTGGGCGGTTCTCTGCCCATCGCCGTCGGCCTGGGCCTCGCCATCCAGTACCGCGGCGAGGACCGCGTGGTCCTCTGCTTCTTCGGCGACGGCGCGACCAATCAGGGCGCCTACCACGAAGCCCTCAACATGGCCTCCCTCTACAAGCTCCCAGTCATCTGGGTCTGTGAGAACAACCGCTACGCCATCGGCACCAGCGTCGCCCGCTCCAGCGCCCAGGAATCCATGGCCCGCAAGGCCAAGAGCGCCTACGACCTGCCCACCAGCGTGGTGGACGGCATGGACTTCTTCAAGATGCAGAGCGTGATGGAGCGCGCCATCAAGCGGGCGCGCGAGGGCAAAGGCCCGTCGTTCATCGAGGCCAAGTGCTACCGCTACCGCGGCCACTCGATGAGCGACCCCGCCACCTACCGCGACAAGAAAGAGGTCGAGTTCTGGAAACAGCGCGACCCCATCCCCCGCATCAAGGCCGTCATCCAGCACGACTTCGACGTGCCCGACGACGAGTTCAAGGCCCTCGACAAGAAGGTGCGCCAGGTGCTCGACGAGGCCGTGAAATTCGCCGAATCGGGCGAGGAGCTGCCGCCCGAGAGACTCGCCGAGGATTTGTATGTCTGATCGGTCCGATCCGTCGGATCAGTCGGATCAGTCGGATCAGTCCCGTCAGGAGAGGCAGATGCCCAAGCTCAGCTACCGCGACGCCCTCAACCAGGCCCTCCGCGAGGAGATGCAGCGTGACGAGAGCGTGGTCGTCTTCGGCGAGGACGTGGCCGAATACGAAGGCTCGTTCAAGGTCACACGCGGCCTGCTCAAGGAGTTCGGCCCCAAGCGCGTCTTCGACACGCCGATCTCCGAGGCCGGCATCGTGGGCATGGCCATCGGCGCCGCAATGGGCAAGATGCGGCCCGTGCCCGAGCTGATGACCGCCAACTTCGCCTACGTGGCGATGGACCAGATTCTCAACCACCTGGCCGTAATGCGCTACATGTTCGGCGGCCAGGTCACGCTGCCCGTCACCATCCGCATGCCGGGCGGGGGCGGACACCAGCTCGGCAGCCAGCACTCGCACAGTCCCGAGCCGCTCTTCGTTCACACCCCGGGCCTCTTCGTCGTCTATCCCGCTACGCCGGCCGACGCCAAGGCCCTGCTCAAGGCGGCCATTCGCGACGACAATCCCGTCATCTTCCTCGAACACGAGGGCCTCTACAACCTCGAGGGCGAAGTGCCCGATGGCATTGAGCCGGGCGAGATCGGCAAGGCCGCGGTCCTCCGCGAGGGCAGCGACATCACGCTCGTCGGCTACGGGGCTATGACCCACGTGGCCCTCGAGGCCGCCGAAGCCCTCGCCACGGAGGGCGTCGCCGCCGAGGTGATTGACCTCCGCACCCTGCGGCCGTGGGACAAAGAGGCCGTGGGCCAATCCCTCCCTTGCCAAGGCTAACACACCAACTGCCGCTTAAGGAATCTCACGTGGCCCCCCGTTCGATCCAGAATCGTGGCGAGTTATTTAGCTAGATTCAGGCCCCTGACAGCCATTGCCGAGGAACACCCGCAGGCCCCCTGAAGCGCCGACGCCGACGTCGTTGCGCTTGTCGCCATCCAGGTCGGCCACGGCGATCCGATAGCCGATGGCGGCCGGCACCTTCAGCCCTTCCTGGTATGCCTCGCTGAACTTCACGGCTCCAGAAGCGTTGCAGAGGAAGAGCCGGGGAAGCTTGCCGGGGTGGTTGGAGGCGATCACATCGAGTCTGCCGTCATGATTGAGATCGCCAAGCACGATCCCCGTGTCTTCGTAAGTGCCGGTCGCCAAGGTCAGCCGGCGGAACGAGCGGCCGTTGCCTTCGTTCAAGAGAACTTGCACGCCTTTTCCGCCGCTGGAGGCGGCGATGTCAATATCGCCGTTGCCATCAGTGTCACCTGTCGCCACATTGTCACAACCGGCTTCCCTGAATGGCTGAGGCAAGGGATCGAAGTCCAGCCTGCCGCCACGCCGGGCGGTCTGGTAGATCTCGAGCCCCTCATTCCCCTTGGTCTTCGCGGCCACGATGTCCGGGATCTTGTCCCCAGTGGTATCCACCAGGGCGACGCCGCCATACTCCCCAGAGCCTGAGACCTCCTGTAGCAGCCATCTCGAGCCTTTGAACGAGAAGATGTGAAGCCCCTCAGCTTTCTCCCGCCGTCCGGCGAGGACTCGGCATACCCGTCCCCGTCGAGATCAGCCATGGCGAGGCCAGCATAGTTCCCGGTTGGCAGGCATTCGGAGACCTCCACAAACCGGGGTTCAGAACCAGCCGTGGTGGTATAGAGCAGCAGCACAGCGGCATTCAGTGTCAAGGCACTTCCGGCGACTCTCGTTGCGACACCAATGCACGACCTCCTTGTACTGTCCCAGTTCAGGTGCGGTCCGACCGCACGGCTTGCATCTTCTGGACAGCCTCCGGGGCGATCCTCAGGGAGCCTTGGGTCCAATGTACTTCGTGGCAACGACCACGTCATCGTGGAACATGCTGTACTGGCCGGGGGGATTCGCCTGGTGCAGGTAGAAGACCAGATGCGCCATGTTGATCTTCAGCTCGGGGACGTCCCTGTATCGGAAACCGCCCCAGTGGCCGAGCAGCTTCCCATCGGCCCAGACTGCGATCTCGCCGTCCCGCTTGCCTGGCTCGTTCGCCTTGAGCATGAGCTCGATCGCGTGCCACTTGCCCTTCTGCATTGAGAAGCCGGTGCGGAAGGTCGTTCCCCATCGGCCCGGCATCTCGGGGTAGTAGGTGTAGAGCGACAGGTTGTTGTGCGGAGCGTCCAGCGTGAGCGTGAACTTGTCCTTGCCATTCGGCCTCTTCCCCGCTCCGCCGAGGGCCGAAACACCGGGCGCCGTCGCGGTGATGCTCCAGCCGTGCATTCTCCGCGCGTCGAAGTCCTCCGGGAGCCGGCAGTAGACGCGGTAGAAGCAGACGTCCAGCCCCGGGTCGAGCTTCGCACCCATGTTGCCGCCATCGTCGCCTTTGGACAGCGTGACGGCCCACTGCATGGCGCGCGTGCCGCCGTGCGCGACCTCCTGCGTGATGCGGGCGCGGTCAAACCGCCAGCCAGGGGTCCACTTCGAGAGGTTGCCCGACTCAAAGTCGTCTTGGAACACCACGGCGGGGTCTTTCTCAATCGCCGCGTCGCCGGTGTAGCGCGCGGCAATGCCGTTGTTCCCCTGCGGCAACTGGCTGTCTTTCACCTCGTAGGGGGCCGGAGGCGGCGCGTCGCTTGCCAGGGCTGCGGCTTGGATGCCCAGGAGTGCCACAGCCAGCGCCAAGAGCCCTCTGGTCCTCACCCGCTCGGGAATCATGGCCATCGTCTCCTCAATAAGGGTACTTCGGGAGCGCGTCATCCGCGGAAGCCATCGCGAAGTCGTCACTGTAAACCCAGGAATCCCTGTTGTCTTTCGCCCGTTCGCCCACGCGGTCGTGGGTAGTCGGCATGCGGAAGACTCGATAGCCGCAGACCCTCTGCTTTGTAGGCAAGGCAAGCAAAGTGTTTGGCCCCTTGCCTCGGTGTATTCGTGCCCACCGATCCCGCTGGCACGGCCGGAACAGCCGTCCTGCGTTCCGAACCCAATCGGGAGCCGTCAGCGGGCGCCCCCAAAGCTGACCTGCGATTTCTTCGGCACCACGAAGAAGTCGCTGCCTAGCCGATACGCTACCCCTCGCATCGGGGCCTTCGGTTCCTTGATATAGAAGGTGATTGCGTCTCCCTTCTCCTGCTTGACTTCGTGCTGAAGCGTGCCAGACGGCGGCCCTGAACTGCCCCAGGCCACATGAGCCAGCTTCTCCTTGGCGAAGTCAATCTGAGCAGCGATCTGCTTGACGGCGGCTTCCCCAAGCAACTCCCCCAGAAACTCGGTCAGTTCCTTCTGATCGCTCACCACCGTGACACCGGGCTTCGCTGAGAAGCGTTGCGCAGCCACCGGGCCTATGTTGACGGTGAGCTTCCGGACTAGTTCCGCTTTCTTCGCGGGCACGACGGGGGCGGCAGCTTCGGCCCTTGTTGCCGAAAGCGACACGGCCAGTCCAATCAACAGACACCTGGTCTTCGGCATGGCTTCTCCTGTCGAGCTTCGCTAGCTCTCGGCTGGCCCTATGGCACTCGCGAACGGCGCGGGGCCACCCCGTATCGGCATCGCGCGGGTTGACGTTCGCACGAGCCACGGGAGCCACGGTTCGCGGTAGGGACGGCCCTTTCGGGCCGCCCCCCGCACGGAGCCGTACACGAGCTTTCAGCTCATACGGCTCTTGCCTTGGGTCGTAACGTGAGGCCTGGCGGAGTTGCGTCCCCCGCTCAGTCCACGCTGCGCAGGAACGCGGCACCGTGTCCGCTCTGCGGGCGACGGAGCGCGGTTGCCCGCGGCCATCGGCCTTGCCACCGGTGCCTCTGCCGCCGGCGCGCGACTTGGGGCCACGGCGGCTCGCTACGCCTTCCAGGCTGAGTCGTCTCATTCGTTACTCTATCACGGTCTGCCCTGGCGCTTCCAGTCGGGATCGGGAACCGACCCCAAGGCCAGTCCCGAAGGGACGGCAGCCAATCCAGGTCGAACATCATTGCTACACGTCGTCGTGTGGCCACCGGCAACGTCTCAGCGCAGCGCCCGTCTGAATGTCCGGATGGGTCCCGAAGCAGACTATAGCCCTCCCGTGGCGCTCTCGCAACAGGAACTCATTCCTGGCGTGTCGCATGATGGTGTCAGATTGTCGCAAGAGCTGGTTGCCTCCCGTTGACAAGTTGTCGGGGGGTGGGCATGATGGAGTACGTGGGCATTTGTTTGTCTGCGTGAGGTCGGTCGTCAGGACAGAGTAGTTCCAGAGGGCGTCACGGGGGCCGCGCGTCAGCGGCGAACTGAGCAACGAAAGGAGAATGCTACGAACGGCAAAATCGCGATCTGTGTGGGGTGCCTGCTGGCAGCCATCACACTCGGCTCGTCGCTCGCGTCGGGGGCCACGAAAGCGGAGGCGAAAGCTCCGCTCACACAGGCCGGGGAGAAGCTCCTCGCGCGCTACGCCGAGCAGCTCACGGCCCTTCGGGCGGAGATCACCAAGACCTTGCCGGTCGTGGACGAGCAGAAGAAAGCCGCCTATCTGAAGGCTCGTGAGGCGGCAAAGGCCGCGGAGGCGGAGGTGATAGCGGCGCAGGCGGGCCTGGATAGAACCAACACGGCAAGAGCTTTGGTGGACCACGCGAAGGGCAAGTGGATCGGCGGCGCCGAGAAGGGCATCGCCCAGGCGCAGGAGATGCTCAAGAAAGCGACCACGGATGCCGAACGCGAAGCGGCGAAGAAGGAGCTGGCCAAGTGGCAGGCGAACAAGGAAGACGGGATCAAAGCACTCAAGGAGCGTCAGGCAGCTTTTGACAAGGCGAAACTTGAGGAGCCAAAGCTGATCCATGCCCATCAGGCGGCCCAGGAGGTCCTTGCGCAGGCCAAGGCTCACACGAAGAAGACGGTCCAAGACCTGGACCTCAAGTCCTTCCTGTCAAGCGACAAGCTGGATGCCAGACTGGCGAAGTACGTGGTCTTGCTCGAAGCCGCGCCGCGCGGCCTGGCGGAGTTCGCCCAGCAGGGCAAGGAGCAGGAAGCCCTGGTGGAGAAGCTGCTGGCGGATGCCGATCTGATGAAGCAGATGGCCATCGCGGACGGCGCCAGCGAAGGCAAGTATGGCCAGGCAATGAAGATCTACACCAACATCCAGAAGGCCAGCGCGAAGGCCAAGACGGGCAATTTGCAGCGGCTGGCACTGGCCATTGGCCTCGAGCATGCGGTGCCGGTAGCCCAGAGCAACCCCCAGGCCCAGGCCGACGCCCCGGCCACCGTGGACCCGGTCAAGCGGTACGAGCATTACGAGAAGGCATTCCTGGACGGCGAGTTGGATCCCGCCTTCAAGGACCTGAGCGTGTGGGACTACCGCATGGTCGTGGATGGCGACGAGCCCGATTGGTCCCTGGCCTGGGGGCGCCAGATGCTCCGGAACTACCGGCCCGACCACATCACCACGTCGGACTATCGCTGGCGTTATGTCGAAGCCGTCAGGACCGAAGTCCGGTACGGCTCGCAGGATGTGAAGAACGACCTGCCCACGCTCCAGAATTATCAAAACATCATCATGAACGGCGGCGTCTGCGGTCGTCGGGCCTTCTTCGGGCGCTTCATTCTCCGCGCCTTCGGCGTGCCCACCACCGCCCGTCCCCAGACCGGTCATGCCGCGCTGGTCCACTGGACGCCCGACGGCTGGGTCGTTTGCCTTGGCGCCGGCTGGGGCAGTGGCTGGACCAAGACCCGCTACAAGAGCGACCTTGATTTCCTGGCGACCACGCAGGCGTGTGCTGTCGGCGAGTCGTTCATGCAGGTCAAGCGCGCCCAGTGGATTGGCGACGTCATGGGCGAGCCGCGAACCTCCGGCATGCACGCCGGCGATCCCGCCTTCTGGAACGGCGTGGCGCTCCACACGCAACGCGGCATCATCGAAGACGCCAAGGCAAAGACGCTGGCCGCCGTCGGCACCGACATCGGCGAGGCGAACGAGTCCAAGGAGAAGGAAGTCGTCAACGCAGCGGCCATGACCGACGCGGACAGGAAGATCGTCGTCGGCCAGGACGGTACGATCACGATTCCGGCCGTGGCGTGCAGCAAGCCGACGAACAGCACCGGCAAGATCCGCTTCATGAAGAGCTACCTGGGCGGGATGCAGTTGCATTACAGCCGGCTCGGCGGGGCCGAGGAGTTCGAATACACCTTCGACGCACCGGCAGCCGGGAAGTACGCGCTCACCGCACGGGTGGTTACGACCAGCGCGGACCAGCACCTCCTGGTCGCGGCCAACGGTGCCAAGGAGCCGGCCGACATTGCGGTGCCTCTCACCATCGGCATGTGGGACAAGACTCCGCCGGTCGAGGTCTCGCTGGTCAAGGGCCGGAACGTCCTTCGCTTCTCGCGCACCGAGCCGGTCAAGGGATTGACCATCAAGGACTTCACGCTGACGCCTGTGAAGTAACAGCGGGAGGAGGAGCGAGTAACCTGAATCCAAACCGGGTAACCGTTGAGAGGGACCATGGTGGCCGCAAGAACGTGCATAAGAACCGCATGGACGCTCACACTTCTGGCGTTGACAGGGACTGTCATCCATGCCGCCGCCAAGGAAATTCCCCTCCAACTGCCCCGTCCCGACGGCAAGCCGGGCGATACCACTAGGCAGGTCAAGGTCTACATCCTGGCCGGGCAATCGAACATGGTGGGCATGGGGGATATCACCGGCGCCCGTCCGCCCTGGCCGAGCGTGATGCTCTCGGCCGATCCGGCGATCATCCCCGGCATCATGCCGATTGGCGCCTCCGCGCTGTCGGCCCACGGGGTCTACCAATCGGCCGATCCCAAGGCCGAAAAGGGCGCCGTGGTCTCTCTCTACAAGGGAGCGTACGATCCGAAGGCGGACTACGCCAAGCTGACGCCAGCCAGAACGGGCACGGTAGCCCTGGGCATCGTGGCGGCGAACCTGCCGACGATTGATGGGCCGCAGACTGCTGTGGTGACCGCTTGCATCGAGGTGCCGAAGAGCGGGGCCTACACCCTGCACGCGGGCTTCGGCGACAGCACGCGCGCCATCGTGACTTTGGAGGGCAAGGAGGTCTACCGCAAGGAAATGGGCGGCAAGCCCGTGTGCGGGAAAGTTGCCCTCGAAGCGGGCAAGCGCTACCCCATCACGATCACCTACTTCAAGGGCGGCTCGGCTGCGTTCTGGATGGAGCAGGTTGACCTCGAGGGCAAGGGCGACCTCGCGACGGTTACGAAGAAGGACAAGAAGTTCCAGTACCTGCTCGACGAGGCGGGCAAGTGGACGGTGCGCCACGACGTCTACTTCCAGGAGGCACGGCTTGTGGAGGGCGGCAAAGGCTGTCCCCTGACCGCCACTGCGAATAGTCAATGTCTGCCGAGGTGCAATTCCATCGGCCCGGAACTGGGCTTTGGTTATGTGATGGGCACCTTCCACGATGAGCAGGTCCTGCTGATCAAAACCTCTATGGGTAACCGTTCGCTCGGGTTCGACTTCCGTCCGCCTTTGAGCGGCCGTACGGATGTCACCAACGAGTATGAGTCGCTGGAATACAAACTCATGGTCAAAGGTATTCGCGAGACCCTCGACGATATGGCCAAGGTCGTGCCCGGCTACCAGGGGCAGGGCTATGAGATTGCCGGCTTCGGCTGGTTCCAAGGGGACAAGGATTCGGGCGCGGCCAAGGAAGAGTACGAGAAGCACCTGGTCAACCTGATCAATGACCTGCGCAAGGAGTTCAAGGCGCCGACGATGCCGGTCGTCGTGGCCACGGTCGGCTTTGGCGGATACAGATTGGGGGACGGGCCTTGGAAGGGGGTCTGGGCGGCGCAGATGGCGGTAGGCGACCCGAAGCAGCACCCGGAGCTTGCCGGCACGGTGGCCTCGGTGGACACCCGCGATTTCTGGCGGGAGGTGGAAGAGTCGCCGAGAGCGCAGGACTACCACTACAACCGTAACGCCGAAACCTACCTGCTGGTCGGAGAAGCCATGGGGCGCGCGATGGTGCGCCTGGAGGGCGGCGCGGCCGAAGCGGTCCCGAAGTCGGATCGTGAAGCCCGGGTCGCCGCAGAGGTGGCTGCCGCGGCCGCCAAGCCGGCGCCGACAGAAGAGCAGAAAGCTGCACACGGGGCGGCGGTCAAGCCGATGATCCTCGACGGCGCGCTGGCAACGTTCGTGAGCGATCCGCGGAACCGGCCGCTGCTGGAGGCGGCGCTCAAAGGAGAGAAGCCCGCGCGCGTTTCCCCGCTCTTGGGAGATACCCTGGATGAAGTGGCCGCCTACTATCGCGCAGCCGGCATCAACGACTACGAATGATGTCCTCGAACGTATACTGCCGTGCCACCTCCTTGCGCAGCTCCTCGATGGTGGAAACGTCGCGGAACGTCTCCACCCCGCCCACCACGTCGCCCTTCTCGTCGCGGAGCACGGCCGTGCTGATGCGGACCGGGATGGGCCGCGCCCCGGCATCCACGATATTGATGAGCTGGTCCACCACCGGCTCACCCGTCTCGATGGAGTGGCGCAGCGCGCATGCCGCGAGGCAGATATTCGCGTGAAACACGTCGTGGCACTTCCGCCCGATCGCCTCCTCGCGCGGAATCCCCGTGATCCCCTCCGCCGCGCGGTTGAACGACGTGATGTTCCAATCCCGGTCCACCGTGAACACCCCGTCCGCGATGCTGTCCAGGATCACCCGGAAAAACCGCTCGTCGGCGGGTCCGGGCACGAGGGGCCGCGTCGCCCGTCCTTCGGGCACGGCCATCGCCCCTGGGAGGAACAAGTGCCCCCTATCGTCGCGCACCACCCTCAGCACGTCCGCCCCACGCACCATCACCACAGGCTGCGGCGGGTCCGCGTGCCGGAGCGGCGACGCCGCGGCGTCCCCTTTGGGCACCCCCTCGCCCTGGCCCTTCTCGCGACCGTCCTGCTTCTCTTCAGCGTCCATCGCCCACCTCTGCGGCTTGCCTCAAGCGCATGCACCCCGTCGTCAAGCGGCCCCGATCGTTCCGCGTGCAAGTGTGCACGCCCTACCTGCTTCCTCGCTGCCGAGTGCCGACTGCCGCCTGCCGACTGTGGCTCCGCTCTCCCCACCTGCCCAGTATAGCCCCGCCCCGCCGCCGCGCAAGTCCCTCTTGCATTCCGCGCGGAACCCAGTATATTGAGGGCAGACGGTCACCAAGGCCCTGCCATGCCGACGGGGTTGCCCCATGGGCAAGAGACTCGAGCTGTGCTGGCCCAACAAGGACAAGGTCCTTCTCGGACTCGACGCCGACGGGACGCCCCGCTGGGGCACGAAGGACGACATCGAGGCCCGACTCCTCGTCCAGCTCGAAGCCGTCGGCCAGGTCAACCCCGACAACCCCAACGACCTCTACGCCCAGGGCGACAACCTCCTCATCAAGGGCGACAACCTCCTCGCTCTCAAGACCCTCGAACGGCACTTCGCAGGCAAGATCAAGTGCATCTACATTGACCCGCCTTTCAACACAGGGAACGCCTTCGAGCATTACGACGACGGCCTCGAACACACCATCTGGTTGTCCATGATGAGGCCTAGGCTTGAGATGCTCTGGCGGCTTCTTCGGCACGATGGTAGTCTCTGGCTTCAGCTTGATGATCAGGAGGTCCACTACTGCAAGGTGGTGCTGGATGAGATCTTTGGGCGAAGTAACTTCGTGTCCAGCATTATCTGGTTCAAGAAGCACACCACGGCCAACGACGCTCGCTATCTTTCTGACAATCATGACCACATCCTGGTCTACGCGAGGGAGCTGGACGAACTGAGGCTCAATCTGCTGCCCCGCACCGAGATCCAAGATTCGCGCTACGAGAACCCGGACAACGACCCAAGAGGGCCTTGGGCATCACAACCCCTCCAGGTCAAGACGCCGTCCGAGAAGTACATCTACGAGATAGTGACACCGGCAGGACGGAAAACCTGGCCCCCGAAGGGGCGCAGTTGGGCATTCAGCAAGGAACGCTACGAGGAGTTGGTAGCCGATGGCAGAATATGGTTCGGCGAGAGCGGGAACAACGTTCCAAGGGGCAAGGGTTTCCTCTCTGAAGTGCGCCAAGGTGTCATTCCAAGGACCATCTGGCTTCGACAAGAGGTAGGCGACAACCAAGAGGGGAAAGCGGAAATGAAGGCCATGTTCCCTGAGAGCCCGTTCGGAACTCCAAAGCCAGAGCGGTTGATGCGAAGAGTCGTAGAGCTGGCGACTAATCCTGGTGACTGGGTGCTCGACTCCTTTGTTGGGAGCGGCACGACATCCGCAGTCGCAATGAAACTGCGGCGCAAGTGCATCGGCATTGAGCTTGGTGAGCACGCCGAAACTCACTGTCTACCGCGGCTCAGGAAGGTGAGCAGCGGCCAGGACGATTCTGGGATCAGCAAGCAGGTGGGCTGGGAGGGCGGCGGCGGCTTCCGGTACTGTGTGCTTGGCGATAGCCTGTTTGCGAAGGACGATGACACTGGGCTCGTGATGATCAACCCCGAGTACGACAACGGCCCGCTGGTTGCGGCGGTGTGCGCGATGGAGGACTTCGCGCTCAACGACGACTCGGTGCTTCAGGGGCGGCGGGGGAACCTGTTCGCCCACGTGACGGAGGAGAAGCTGACGCAGGCATACGTGGATGAGCTGATGGGCCGGCTGCCCGAGACGTGTGGGCTGAACGTGTATTGCATGAAGCGGGACCGGCAGCTCGAGTTCCCGGCCGACCGGGTGCGGATTCGGCGGATTCCCAAAGACCTGCGGGTGCCGCCGTATCTGCGTGGGAACGGCAACGGGGGCGCCCAACAGCACCTGCCCTTCACTGCGCCGAGCCAAGAGGAGGACCCAGCAATGAAGAGGAAGGCCAAGGACCCACGGCCCCTGATCCGGCTGCTGCGGAACGCGCGGCTGAAGGGGCCGAAGGACTGGGCGAAGAACATTGATCGCTACATCTACGGCCCCACGGCCGGCGATGCGAGCGAGGAGGAGGCAGGGAAGGGCGCCGAGAGGAAATGAGGGCTGCCCTTCGTCGCGGCCGGGCTGTTGCCTCCGGTAGGGCGTGCACACCTGCACGCGGAATCGGCGGCCGGGAAGTCGCGTGTGCAAGCATGCACACCCTACAAGAGAGGCCGTGCACGGGGGCCAGGCAGGGATGAAATGGTGGTTTGTTGACACCTCGTACATCGTCGCCCTGGCGAATGAGGACGACGAGCTTCACGAGAGCGCAATCGCGTTCGGCGACGCGATCGAGGCGGGCGGCATCGCGCTGCTGACGACCGAGGACGTGCTGGTGGAGGTGGCGAGCGCTCTCTCGCGCCCCAAGTTCCGCAGCCACGCCGTGGCGTTCATTGACGAGATGCGGCAGACGGCCACCGTCGTGCCGTCCACCCGCGAGTTGCGTGCCCAGGGATGGGAGCTGTACAAGCGGAGCCTCGACAAGAGCTGGTCCTGGGTGGACACCATGTCGTTCGCCGTCATGCGCGCCGAGAAGTTGACCGAGGCATTGACGAACGATCATCACTTCGAGCAGGCGGGGTTCCGCGCGCTCCTGAGAGGGGAGAGGGCAGAATGAGCGTGGTGGACGACCTGATCCGGGACATGCAGCTCTGGCTCCCGCAGCGGGAGGCGCTGGGGGTGCTGCACAGTATCCTGACGGTTTCGCCGCTGGGCCGCGGCATATCGAAGCGGAAGACGCTGACGGACATGATGGTCGCCGAGCCCGAGGCGGCCTATGCGAGGCAGGGAATGTTCAGCTTCCAGGAAGAGATGAACCCGCAGGCGGGCACGGACTTCCCGTCGTTCTGCTTCGGCATCGCCACGGGCGGGGGCAAGACACGCCTCATGGGCGCCTGCATCGCCTACCTCTACGAGACCAAGGGGTTCAGGAACTTCTTCATCCTGTCCAAAGGCCAGACCATCTACACCAAGCACAGGGTCGAGGACTTCGATCCGGCGTCGGCCAAATACGTGTTCAAGGGGCTGCCGGGCTTCCCGCGGCCTCGGCTCATTGACGGCGACAACTACGAGCGGAGCGCGTACCCCGAGTTGTTCAGCGACGATCTGACGCTGTACCTCTTCAACATCGAGAAGATCTTCAACGAGCGCACGGACGTCGAGTTCCGGTTCCATCGGTTCCATGAGGACATCGGGAGTAGCTTCGCGGACGTGTTGCGCGCCAAGAACGACCTTGTGTTGCTGATGGACGAGAGTCACAACATCCGAGCCGAGCAATCGCTCAAGGCGATCAACGCGCTCAAGCCCATCCTGGGCCTGGAGTTCACGGCCACGCCCAAGGCGAGCAACGTCATCTACACGTTCCCGCTCCGCCGCGCGACGCGGGAGGGCGGCC
The DNA here is from genome assembly GCA_041320515.1 of Planctomycetota bacterium. GTDB lineage: Bacteria > Planctomycetota > PUPC01 > DSUN01 > DSUN01 > DSUN01. Next base: position 1,465,033 of record JBGLNR010000001.1, read on the forward strand.
CGAATGGGGGCGGGTTGGTCAAGCGCGCCCGCATCGTCGCCCGCCGCGACGACGACAGCCTGGCCGAGGAGCGCGAGGACATCAAGCTGCGCGACGGCATGCGCGTGCATGAGAACAAGAAGGCGGCGCTGGCGGCCTACTGCCGCAACAACGGCCTCCCGCTCGTCAGGCCGCGCGTGCTCATCTGCGCCCCGCCATCGAAGAAGGACCAAGAGACGAAGCACATCGAGCGGATCGCCGAGTACATCCAGTCGGAAGCGTTTTGCGGCGGCGCGTACAAGGGCAAGGTGCTTGCCGTGCACCAGGGGAGCGACGACGACCAGATTCAGAGGCTCCTGGACCTGGAGAAGGCGGACAGCGATGTCGAGATCGTGATCCACGTCAACAAGCTGAAAGAGGGGTGGGACGTCAAGACGGTCTACACGATCGTGCCCTTGCGGGCGTCGGTGAGCGACATCCTGACCGTCCAGACGATTGGGCGGGGCCTTCGCCTGCCCTTCGGCCGCCAAGTGAGCCAGGACCCCGGTCTCAGCGAGGCGGAACGGCAGGAACTCGCGTACATAGACACCCTGGAGATCATCTCGCACGACAAGTACTCGGCCGTCCTGGAGAGGATCAAGGCCAGCCCGGATTGGGATGTGGATGTTGCGCCGGCCGGCGACGAGGAGACGGAGACGAGGGAGATCACGCCGGACGGCGCTCCGGAATGCCGCATGGCGATCCCGCTCATTGCGGCCCGGTTCCACACCCGAGAGGACATGGACCTGACGGCGCTGGAAGTGGGCTACCAGCAGCTCCAGGATGTGGACGTGAGCCTGGTTGCCGCGGACCTGGCGACGCTCGAGGAAGAGACGTTCGACGTTGTCGCGCAGCGGTGCCAGGGTTCGCTCGTCAACTACTTCGTGCGGGTGCTCCTGGAGCGAACCGATGAGTTCGACATGCGGGACAAGCCGCGGCTCCAGAAGCTCGTGACGTCGTACCTCCGCAAGGTGCAGGTGGAGTCAGGGGAGAGGGACGAGGTTCTCTTCAAGCACCGCGGCAAGATCGCGGCCGACGTGCTGGAGCAGATTCGCCGGCGGGTGCAGGACAGCACTACGGTCGAGTACCGCGTGACGCCGCGGCACGTCGAGTTCCGCCCCTACTGGCGCAGGGTGCCGAAGGGTTCCGAGGAGCGGAACAAGAGCACCGTGCTGGACGAGGACGCGCGGCTGAACATCATCGGCGGCTATGAGAGGTCCGTCTTCACCAGGAACGTCTTCGAGAGCACGCAGGAGAAGTGGCTGGCCGACATCCTGGACAGGGACGCGAAGGTGGTCCGCTGGGTGCGGCCGCCGACGGGCCAGATGCCGATTGCGTACAAGGGGGGGAACTACAACCCGGACTTCGTGGTCGAGATGATGGGGGCGCGGTTCGTAGTGATAGAGGTCAAGGCCCGCATCGATCTGGCAGGCGAGGATGTGCAAGCCAAGGCGCGTGCGGGCGTGGCGTGGTGCCGTGCCATGGCAGCGGCGACAGAGAACGACTGGGAGTACAAGCTGGTCCCTCACGACCGCGTTCACAGACAGCAGACACTGCAGGGCGTACTATCCGGCGCCGCCATGGTCACGCCGTAGCAGCGTCCCATAGTCCTGCGGTTGCAGGCCGGCTCCCCACAACCTTCGCGGGCAGCCCTTCCTCATCCGTATCCGTGCCATCCGTGGTGAGGGCTCTTGGCGTCGGCTTCGGCGGGCGGGGGGTGCGGCGGCGGGCCACACGTGCGGAGCGCTCCGGGCTCTGGCCGGCGGGGCTGGGTGGGTCGAGCAGGCATCCGACGGCGTTCGTTCCGGAAATGGGGACAGCCAGGGACGCAGAAGCCCCGCATCAGTACATTTGCATGCGCTGGGCCTCGGCTTCCTGGGCCATGGCCTCGGCCTTCTGGGTCAGGCGGCCGAGGTCCGCGACGGTGCCTCGGGCGACGATGGTGCCGAAGAGGTCGAGGACGAAGACCGCGCTCTGGGTGGAGACGCCGAACCACTGGCGCACGAGGCCCGTGCCGTCGCACAGCGAGATCAGGTTCCTCGCCTTGTCGCCGCGCCGCATCACGCACTCGTGGTGGTCCTTGCAGCCGCCCGGGGGCGTGCAGATTTCCACGACCGCCACCCGGCCCCGCAACGCGCGCGCGCCCAGCGCCAGCGGAGCCTCCGGCTTCGTGCAGGACTGCTCGATGAACACCACGATGGTAGCGTCGGCGTAGAAGCTCGACAGGCTCCGCAGGCGCCCGTCCTGGTCGCGGAACGTGACGTCGGGCGCCGTCCCCCAGCGGTTGGGTGCCGCCGTCACGATCGGCCCGCTCAGGGGCCGCGTCCACGGCGCGACGCATCCCGAGAGGATCGCCGCCCCCACAGCCACCCCCAGTGCTACTGCTGCGTGCTTGGTGCTGCTCATGTACCGGCCTCCTGCGATGGCGTGATGCCAGCCATTGCACGGAATGGGGACTCGTTCACCCCGCTGACGGCGGGCAGCCGATGCGTTCCCTACTTGGTGGCGCGCTCGACACGGGTTGTCGCTTGACCGAGGGCCCTCCGGACATGTTCGAGGAGCACCTCCGGCAACGCGGGTTTCTCGATGAGCACATCCACGGGCAGCCATCCTTCGTGGGGCCCGATGTTGAACGGCGGCACCTGGTTGACTCCCGTGACCACGATGATCGGGATGGCCTTCGTGGCCTGGTCCTTTCGGAGGGCCTGCGCGGCGAACATTCCGTCCCCGACGGTCTTCATCATGATATCGAGGATGATGAGGTCCGGCTTGTCCGACCGGGCCTTTGCCAGGCACCCCTCGCCATCGTGAGCGACGGCGACCTGGTAGCCGTTTGCCTCGAGGACGGTCTTGTTGATCTCGGCAAAGTCTGGGTCGTCGTCCACCACGAGAATTTTCTTCCGGGCGTTCATGACAGTCTCCACCTCAAGAGGATTGGGTTCCCTCTCCCGGGCGGTGCCGGGCGGACGCGTCTCATCGACTCCCTGTCACCTTTCTGAAGGGCCAGGCCAGGAGGCCGCCTTCCATGACCTTGACGTTGGTCCAGCCGTTGGCCTCCAGGATGCCCTCGGCCTCGTAGCCGCGGAGGGAGATTTTGCAGTAGCAGATGATCTCCTTGGCCTTGTCCTGGGGCAGCTCGTGAAGCCTGCGGCGCAAGGCCCCGAGGGGGATGAGCGTCTCGCCTGCGTCCAGGCGCATTTCCTGGTATTCGTCGGGGCCGCGGGCGTCGAGGAGGAAGATGTCCTCGCCCGCGTCGAGCTTGGCCTTGACCTCGGAGCACGAGATGCCCTTCATGCGGCCGAGCATCTTGTTCTCCAGGACGTGCGCCGTGACGATCAGGGGGTCGAGCGCCGGGGAGAACGGCGGGGCGTAGGGCCCGACGCACTGGAAGCCGAGGAGCCGCCCAGTCGTCGTGTCGGCGACCATCTTGGTGATCAGGGGCTTGCCGCCCATGTACGGCGGCTTGTCCAGTCCGGCGACGATGGTGCAGGTGATGTTCCCGTAGCCGAGCCGCCTGGCGGCGGTCTCCGACAGCCCCGTCGCGCCGGCCGCGTAGTCGAAGACCTTGCAGGCGCAAGTCTGGATGGTGCCGGGGAACTTCTCGCGGTTTCCGAGGACGACGTTCTGCCCGGCCACGCGGCCCTCGAGGTTCGCCAGGTCGCCGAGGGGGGCCAGGACGCTCTGCCCCGCGAGCCGATGGGGCACCTCGACGCAGTCGCCGACCGCGTAGATGTGGGGGTCGGAGGTCTGCATGAACTCGTTGACTTTGATGCCGCGGCCGACCGCGAGGCCGGCCTCCTGGGCGAGCCGGGTGTTGGGCCGCACGCCGACGGCCACGACGGCCAGCTCCGAGGCCAGCTCCGTCCCGTCCTTGAGCCTCACGCCGGCCAGCTTTCCGCCCTTGCCTACGAACTCGGTCACGGCGTTGCTGGTGATGACTTTCGCGGTCTTGCTGTTGACGTGGTTCTCGACCAGCTTGGCCAGCTCGGGGTCCAGGAACAGCAGGATCTGGGGCATCATCTCGACGACGGTGACCTGGAGGCCGGCGAGTTCGAGCGCCTCGCAGGTCTCCATGCCGATGAGGCCCCCGCCCACGACGACGGCCTTCTTCACCTTTCCCTCGTCGCGGATGCGGCGCAGGAAATCGGCGTCGCGCATCGAGTGGAGCGTCGTGACGCCGTCGAGGTCAATCCCAGGAATGGGAGGCACGACCGGCGTGGCGCCCGTGGCGATCACCAGCTTGTCGTAGCCCAGGGTCCGGCGCTCGCCCGTGAGCAAGTTCCTGCACGCCACGGTGCGAGCCCCGCGGTCAATGGACACGGCTTCGGTGGCGGTCAGGGCTGTGATGCCCTTGGCATTCATGAAGAACGTGGGGTCTCTCACGACGCCTGTGGGCGTGCAGATGAGCTGGCGGCGGTCGTCGAAGAAGCCGCCGACGTAGTAGGGGTAGCCGCACGAGGCCATCGAGAGTTCGGGGGCTTTCTGGACGATGGTGATCTCGGCGTGCTGGTCCAGGCGTCGGGCCTTGGCGGCCGCTTTCGGCCCCGCGGCCGAGCCGCCGATGACGACGATGCGCAAGTTGGCCATGCTTCTCTGCCTCCTGTGTGGACGAATCAGACAACGCCTCAGCCGCCCCCGGCTCGCGCGTCGGGCGCGTCGCGGGGGGCGCGCCACCGGGACTCGGTGACTGGATACTCTCCGCCGAGGAACGCGAACAGGGCTTTCGCCAGGCTGGGGCGCGTGAGATAGTAGCACCGCCGCCCGCCATCGCGGTAGAAGCCCACCAGACCGGTGTGACGCAGGACCGTCAGGTGTTGGGAGACGTTCGGCTGGCGGACCTGGAGCAGGTCGCGGACCTGTTTGACGCACTTGGGGCCTTCGAGCAGCTCGGCGACGGCCGCAAGCCGGACCGGGTTCGCCAGCACCTTCAGCAGCTCGGCCCACTCACAAACCCTACTTGCATCCACTCTCGCTCGCTCCGCCAGGCGGGTGCGCGGCCCCGGCCATGAATGCGAATATTCGATTGCATGCATACTATACCCATACCCCACCCTCCTGTCAAGCCCGACTTGCAATGCAGGGCACAGACGCACCCTGGCGGCGTCCCCCAGCCCAAGCTGCGCTACCTCCACGCCATCGGCGCGACGAGCGCCACCTACTGGCACCCCTCTTCGTACGGCATGACCCTTGACGCTGCGGCGGTCCAGGGCTCCGAGCAATACGGACTTCGCGCGGGTGGTGCAGAGCTGTAAGTGATTTTTCTAGCATCTCTTATGGTCACGGTCATCCTGTGTTATGGGCGGCGCCGATTTTGCGCTTGACGTGAAGTTGTAGTATGGCTACAATGTTGGGTAACAGCAACATACGGCTGCGCCCACTTCTGATGCGGTATCCCGAGCAGCGTGGGGCCAGGCCGGGTTGCCCACCCGCCAGGCCTCCGCTCTCAGATGCCTGAAGCGCTGTGCGCGAGGTAGGAGCGCCCGATGGCTGAACCAGTTGAACTCAGCGCGACGCTCGAGGACTACTTGGAGGCAATGGCGCAGGTGGCTGCCGAGAGGGGAGTTGCCCGCGTCCGCGACATCGCCGCGGCGCTCTCGGTCCACAAGTCTACGGTGAGTGGGGCGTTGCGCAGTCTGTCCGAGAAGGGCCTGGTGGACTACGCGCCCTACGAGATCGCCACCTTGACCCCCCAGGGGCAGGAGGTCGCTCGGCGCATCGCCCGCCGCCATTTTTCGCGGCTGCTGGAGTTCTTCGACACGGACCGGCACAAGCAGGTGCGGCTGAGCCTTCAGTTCAACCTCAAGGCCATCATCTGCCAGAAGCTGCTGCCCTCGATCAAGCCGGGCGTGTCGCGCATCCCGGCCCTCGAGATCATGATCGTCAACGCCCCCATCGCCAAGCTGATCGAGAAGGGCGAGGACGTGCGGATCCTCGACGTCATCAAGAACTCGCGCTCCGAGGGCATGATCGACTTCAACCGCTCGCTCTACGACCTCATCAAAGAGGGCTACGTGGACCAGAAGGTGGCGCTGGAGACCGCGACCAGCCCGCAGGCCCTCCAGGGCATGCTCGAGGGCGTGTTCGTGACCGAGGGCTCGCTGGCCGGCGGCATCCGCGCCTCCGCCGAGATATGACCGCCCCCGCTTCCGAGTCCCAGGTTCGTAGTGCGGCCTTCAGGCCGTATCCCGAATCCGCAAGCCGTCCGGCAAGATACGGGCTGAAGCCCGCACTACGAACGCTTGCAGCGTGAGCCGCGGATGAGCCAACCCGCCCACGACCCGCCCCCACCTTCCGCCGACCGCCCCCCCCTCATCCCCTTCGTCGTCTGGGCAGCCGCCATCCTGGCCTACCCCGTGTGGGTCCTGGTGGACCTGGCGGGCAGCAGCCTCCGCGTGCAGGGGGCGCTCTACGCGCTGCCGATGCTGCTCGCCGACGGCATTCCCCGCCTCTACATGGTGCTGCTCAGCGGCGGCCTGTGGGCCGTGGCCACGGGGGCGGGCATGGCCCTTCTGCGGCGGGCGGGGTTCGGGGGCCTCACCCTCGCCGAGCGCGCCATCTTCGGCGGCGGCCTCGGCATGGGCCTCCTCTCGCTCGGCACGTTCCTCCTGGGCACGGTGACCGTGAGCGCGCAGCCGCCGTGGCTCTTCGCCGCGCTGTGCTGGGCACTGGTGCTAGGCATGGCGTGGCTGGGGGCGGCCGAGGTCCGAACGATTCGCCCGCGTGCGTGCGTGCACGCCCTGCGGGCCTGGTGGCGGCAGACGACCGGCTTCGGCATCCTGCTCGCCGTGCTGGGCGCGATCATCGTCTTCATCGCCCTCACGCGGGTCAACATCCCCGTCTTCGCCGACTACGATTCGCTCGAATACCACCTGGCCGCGCCCGCTGCCTGGCACCGCGAGGGGCGGGTCACGTTCCTCCGCGACATGGTCTACGCCAACTTCCCCCTGAACACCGAGATGCTGTTCCTGGCCGCGATGAACTGCTTCGGGGGGCCTGAGACGGGCGCCGTCGTGGGCCTCCAGGTGGCCATCGGCTTCGTGCTCCTGGCCGCGGCGGGCGTGGCCGCGTGCGGACGGCGCCTGGGCAGCCCGGAGGCTGGGCGGGCCGGCGCCGCGCTACTCCTCACGACCCCCATGCTCGCCGAGCTGGGCACGCTGAACTCCTATGTCACCGAGCTGCCGCTGGCCGCCTACGGCTTCCTCGCGCTCTTCGCGTTCCTCCTCTGGTGGCGGGCGCCATCGCCCGGCCAGCGCTGGCGCTATGCCATCCTCTGCGGCGTGACGTGCGGGCTGGCCATCGGCACCAAGTACCCGGCCGTCGTGTTCGTCCTGGCGCCCATCGGGGTCTTCATCCTCGCGTGCGGGGTGGCCCGGCTGCGGCTGTTCTGGACCGCCGTGCGCTCGGCGGCGCTCGTGGGCGCGGTGGCCGTGGCCGTGGCCAGCCCCTGGCTGGTCCGCAACGCCGTGAACACCGGCAACCCCACCTATCCCCTCCTCTACCACACCTTCGGCGGGCGCAACTGGTCGCCCGAGCAGGAGGCCAAGTTCCACAAAGCCCACACGCCGTCCGACCTGCGCTTCTTCTCCCTCGCCCGCCACTTCTGGAAGTACAGCGTCTGGCGCGACCAGCCGGTCCCCGCCTCGCCCATCCTGCTCCTGTTCCTCCTCGTGCCCATCGCCCTGGCGGACCGGCGGTCGGCCTGGGCCGTCTTCGCCGGCGCTATCCTCTTTCTCCTCGCCGCGGCCATCGGGCGCTTCGGGGCGGGGTGGCTCGACGACTGGCCGCGGCTCCAGGACGCGAGCAACATCGTGCTCTCGGCCTCTCTCCTCGCGCTCGTCACGGCCCCCGCGTTCCTCATCGTGCGGCGCGACGCCGTGTTCCTGGGTGTGTTGGGCGTGCTGTGCCTGATGGCGTGGTACGTGATGACGCACCGCCTCGACCGCTTCCTCGACCCTGCCGTGTCGCCGGCCATTGCCCTCCTGGGCGGCCTGGGCGTGGCGGCGTTCGCCAGCGGGCGCGGCCGCCTCGTCGCGCGCGGCATCCTCGCCGGCGGCCTCGCCTACACCCTGGTCACCACCCTGCTCATCCACGGCGTCGTCCTGTGGGTGGGCCTCGGCGAGCCGCGGGCGACGTTCCTGCGGAAGATCACGGAGGGCACCACCTATTCCCACGCGGCCATCGAGGCGATCAACAAGCTGCCCGAGAGCGCCACCGTGCTCTTCGTGGGCGAGGCCCGCACCTTCTACTGCCGCCGCCGCTGCATCGCCGTCAGCGTCTTCGACCGCGGCCCCATCGAGCGCCTCCTGGACACCGGGCCGCCGGGCGACCCGGCCCGCCGCGTGCGCGACGGCCTGCGTGAACTCGGCGTCACACACCTCTACGTCAACTGGCAGGAACTCTCCCGCCTGGCCGGCAGCTACAAGTACCACTTCGATGGCCGCGAGCGCGAGGGCCTCCCCGTCAAGGTCTACGCCAACCTCCTCTCGGCGATGGACGCCAAGGGCTACCTCCAGGCGGCCGGCGCCTTCGGCGGCGACCCCCAGTCGGGCCGGCCTCACGCCTTCTTCCTCTTCGCCCTCCGCTGAGCCGCTTGACCTCCCGCACGCGGCGCGGTATCCTCACGAGCGGTTGTGAAGTAGGTTCTGTTTGAGAATGTAGTTCTTCGAGCACGCCCAAACGAGTTTGGGCGTGGCACCCACGGGTCTCCCCAACGCAACAGGGGTGCCACGGACAAACTTGTTTGTCCGTGTCTTCCGCCCCCGAAGCGAAGCCAGGAGTTGTCCACCGTGCCCCGAACACTTCGCGCTGTCCCTGTGTTCCTCGCCTTCCTTGCCGCCTGCGCCTCGGCCGGCTCGAATCTGCGCGAGGCGCCGGGCGGCGGCGACGCCAGCTTCGACTCCAAGAGCTTCCTCGTCGGCGGCCAGCCACGCCTCCTCCTCTGCGGCGGCCTCCACTACTTCCGCATCCCGCCCGAGGAGTGGCGCGACCGCCTGCTCCTGACCCGTCTCGCCGGCTTCAACATGGTCGAAACCCCCATCCCCTGGAGCCTCCACCAGCCGACCAAGGACGAATGGCGCGTGGACGGGCCGGCCGACCTCGCCCGCTTCCTCGACCTGTGCCACGAGCAGAAGCTCCTGGCCCTCGTCCGCATCGGCCCCTACGTCAACGCCGCCCTCAGCCGCGGCGGCCTGCCCGCCTGGCTCGGCGATGACCCGAAGCTCACAATTCGCTCCTCCAACGAACTCTTCCTCGACGCCGTCCGCCAGTACTGGGCCAAGCTCCTCCCCCTCCTCGCCGACCACCAGGTGCCGCGCGGCCCGATCGCGCTCGTCCAGATTGAGGACACCTATCGCGGCCCCGACGACCGCTATCTCCCGCGCCTCTGCGACGAAGTGAACAGCTCGGGGCTCCGCGTCCCCTTCGTCCTCTCCGACCTCAATCCTGCCAAGGGCTTCCAGCAGGCGAGTGTGCCCGACACCCAGGTGTACGCCACGACCGAGCTGATGCCCGAAGGCCCCCTCCTCTGGGGCGAGCGCCGCAGGCCCTTCGACGCCTTCGCCGACCTCGTCCTCGAGGGCATTGCCAAGGGCGTGGACGGCTTCAACCACTCGATGTGGGCCGCCGGCACCAACCTGGCCCTCCTCCCAGGCTCCAACTTCCCCACGCGCTTCGAGGCCGCCACGTCCGGCCTGCTCGAAGGCGGCGGCGGAAGCGCCGTCTTCGCCCAGGCGAAGCAGGCCAACTGGTTCGCCCGCGCCTTCGAGCCCCTCCTCACCCAGGCCACCGCCCTCGCCAACCACCCCGTGCTCGACCAGAGCAAGCGCGCCGCCCTCATCGCCCACGGCCGCAGCGACGGCCAGGCCACCCTCCTCTTCCTCAAGCGCCGCGTCGGCACGGGCGACCTCGCCCTCAAGGACCCCGCCACCGGCCTCGCCGCTTCCCTGCCCACCGACGCGAATCAGTTCCGCCACGTCGCCCTCAACTTCCCTCTCACGCCCAAGACCACCCTCGCCTTCTCCACCGCCCAGGTCTTCGCCATCCCCCCGACCCCCGGGCGCTGCACGCTCGTCATCTACGCCCCGCCCAACGCCGAAGCCGCCATGGCCTTCCACACCGAGGAGCGCCCCGAAGTCCGCGCCGGCGCCGACGCTTTCACCTGGAATGAGACAGCGAAACACCTCGTCCTCCGCTGGCGCTGCGCCGCCAAGGGAGAGCGCAAGGACTTTGTGTTCCAGGCCGACGTCCCAGTCCACGTCATCGCCATCGAGGAGAGCCTGCTCCCGCTCACCTGGGTGCTCGAGGGCGCGGGCGTCCTGGTCGGAGCATCAAGCGTCGGCGAGTGGACGGCCGGCGACAAGCCCACCGTCGAGCTACGCCTGCCCACCCGCCGCCTCCACTACGCCCTCACCTTCTATCCCACGGGCACCGCGGCCGGCGTCGCGCCCGCCAAGGGCATCACCGACGTGAAGCACGACCCAGCCGCGGGCCGCATTGACTGCTCCCTCGACCTCGACCTCATGGAGCCCCTGGCCCTGTTCCTGCGCAAGTGGGAGGCCGCCGACGCACTGGCCGAGGCAGCGCCCGACTTCGACGACTCCGCGTGGCGCGAGACCCTTCGCCCCGAGCCAATGGGCGACGCCCCCCACGGCTGGTACCGCTGCCGCTTCGACGCCCCCAAGGCCGCCGCCCGAAAGCTCATCCTCGACGACCTCGCCGACTCCGCAACCGTCTACCTCAACGGCCAGTGCGTTGGCCAGAGCCCGACCAAGCGGCTCATTGACGGCCCGCGCGGCTTCGCCCAGCCCGCCCACTTCGACCTGGCGCTCAAGCCCGGCGAAAACGTCCTCGCCATCCTCCTCAAAAACTGGGGCTGCTACCGCAACACCTCGTCGTATGGCGTCCCTCTCAATGCCGCCTCGGGTTGGGGCATCCTGGGCAACCTTGCCCTCGGCGGCCAGGCCACCGGCCGCTGGCGCCAGCGCGAGGGCCTCAGCCCCCAGGGGCGGTCGCTCGCCTGGAACGCGATCGACCCCAAATCCGAAATCCGAAATCCGAAATCCGAAATGGACAGAACCCCCATCCGCTGGTTCCGCACTACGTTCGCCCTGCGAAAGCACCCCGCCCACCACGTCGCCCGACTCGTCCTCAAAGGCCCCAGTTGCGGCGCCCTGTGGCTCAACGGCCACTACGCCGGCCTCTACAGCCAGTCGGGCGCCGAAGCCGGCCAGGGCTACTACCTCCCCGCCCCCTGGCTCCGCGACACCAACGAACTCATCCTCCTCGAAGAAGGCGGCCAGCAGCCCGCCGAAGGCGAGGTCCGCTTCGCCCGCGAAGGCACCTACGTCCCCCTCCGCCTCGACTTCGGCCCCCAGGCCGCACCAGCCGCCGGCCCCGCCACCAAGGCCAAAGCCCGGCCCAAGGCCGCCCCCAAGCGGTAGTCCAGGCATGCATGTGTCTACGGTTACGACACTTATGGCCACGCCAAGCGCAGTCACCGCAGTCAGTGCCACGCAGAGTCTGCCAAACCCGCAGCTGTGGCCACCGCGACGTTGACACGCCGCAACATGGGCAGGCCGCTCCGCAACCAACGGCTGAGTAAGTGGTTACGACGCGGACCGGCACGGAGGCAGCCCGGCGGCGTTGCTCTCCGGCAACAGGGCATTCTTTGAGGCCAACTATCGTGGTGGCAATTGTTTATGGAGCTGGGGTGGCAAGGGGGGTGCGGCTCGATGTTGCCAGGCGTCAACACCACACATTCATGGCGTCCCAATGGCCCCTCTGTAGTGGCTTGAGGCCGGGCGGCCAGGCGGCACATAAGTGCTTGGCAGTCCAAGGGTAATGAGTGGGGCATAAGAATCCGGCAGCCGCGCTGGATTCAGCGACCCGGCCGGCACGGCGTTTGCTCCGTTGCCTCGCATCTGCTATTTGGTAGTCATTGACATAGGGCTAACTTCCCTATTGAGGAGTTCCAGCGATGGCAACCGCGACGGCCAAGAGAGCCGTGGGCCTCGGTTTCCTGATGTTCGCCCTTGCCTTGGCGACCCCCTCGGGACGGGTTTCAGGCGGCGTGTTCGACAACGTGCCGGCCGCCGAAACCGCGGGCATGCAGCTCGTCTACGAGCTGACCATCCCCGTCACGGGCAATTGGAACAACGTCGCCGTCCCGTACTCCGTCAACAACGCCGCAAGCATTCCCAACGGGTCGTTCACGCGCGTGGCCTACTACATGGAGTTGAACGGCTCGTGGGTCTACGCCTCCTTTGACGCTGCCGGTTTCACGAACAACGCCAGCAAGACCGGTGTGCCGAACCTTGCCTCGGCCGAATACTACCGCTATGGGAACACGACGATCTCGAACATGAATGTCTACTCGAACGTGGGTAGCATCGTGACGGGCACGGGGATTTCGACGGGCAACGTGGAGTTCTGGGCGACGAACTACACCAATGCCAATGCCTTCGGCGTCCCCGGCGCGAGCGGCACCGTCTACGACTTCGGCGACCAGGACACCGCGGGCACCTATGGCTCGATGCAGGTTCACAACTACGGGGCGGCCCAGACGCTCTTTGCCTACAACAACTGGAATAGTAACAACACGAGTTGTCTGGGCATTGGCAACGCGCCGACCGGCGAGCGGGACTGGACGTTCAACACTAACGCAGGCAGCTACACGACGCGGCTTCTTCAGGTCCTCGTCGGGACCCCCGTGGCCCTCTCTGAGTTGACCTGGGACGGCCCGACCGGCGACTGGACCTCGGCGCAGTGGACCCCAGGCCCAGTCCCCGGCCCCAATGACCTGACGACTAAGGGTGTCGTGAAAGCCGGCACGGTGACGGTGAACGCCGATCGCATGGCCTACTCGCTTGAACAGACAGGCGGAACCCTCGTCGTTGGCCAGGACAACTCCCTCACCCTCGACCGCGGCATCCAGTCCACCGTGGGCACCGTGTCGCTCCTGAACGGCAGCACGCTGGCCACGAACTTCACCGGCGGCAGCATCGCCAACCTGTCGGTCACGGGCACTGCCACCGTGGACGTTCACAGCGGCACGCTCGCCGTGACGAACCTGACGATGGCTAGCAACCTCACGAAGCAGGGCGCGGGCGTGCTCGACCTCCAGAGCATCGCCGCCAGCCCCGGCTCCAGGCCGACCTCAATCGTGTGAACGAGCTGGACCGCATCCTCCGCAGCCAGCTCGAAGCGGCGCTCAACGCGGGCTACGACGCCGACCTGGGCGACGAAGGCTACCTCCAGGACTATGGCTCCGTCAAGGGCAAGCGATTCGTCGTTGGCAAGATGAGCTACTCAGTCGTCGTCGCCCCCGAGGCCCAAAGCTGGCGGCCCAGCACCCACAGGCTCCTCAAGCAGTTCGCCCAGGCCGGCGGCAAGGTCATCATCACAGGGAAGCTGCCCAGCGAACTCGACTGCCAGCCTGCCGCCGATGCCTGGCAGGCGCTCGCCGCGATGAAGACCGTGCTATGCATCTCCGCAGGCACCCGCGAGCTACAGGACGCCCTCGACAAAGTCGTTCGCCAGAGCTTCCGCCTCCGTTCCAACATGGGCCGCCCAGTGCCCCACACCTACGTGCAGAGCCGCAAGGTCGGCGGCCAGACATTCCACTTCATTGTCAACTCCAGCCGCGAGTCGCGCCAGACCTATCGCCTCACGCTGTTCGGGGCAGCCAAGAAGCCCATCGCCTTGTGGAACCCGCTGAAGGGCACCTGCGAGAAGCTCGAAGCCCAAACCGTGGGCAAGGACCTGGTTGTCGAACTCACCCTTCAGCCCGTCGGCTCGGCCATCGTGGGCGTGGGCAGAGGCGTGGCCGATGGGGCCAAGCCGGCCCCGCTGCCCTGCGCCTGCGGCGGCGACGTGCAGCCGCCCATCACGCGGTGGAGCCACCGCCGCACGCAGGACAACGTGCTGGTGATGGACCGCCTGGCGTACTCGCTCGACGGCGGCAAGACCTTCTCGGAGGAGGACGCGGAGTACCGCATCCGCCGCCGCATCGCCGAGCACTTCGGCACCCGCGAATCGCTCGCCTGGCAGCCGTGGGTGGCGATCCGCAAGAAGCTCTTCGACGGGCGGGGCGGGCCAGTCGTGCTCCGCTACCGCTTCCACAACGCTGCCAAGAGGGTGTCGAGGGCCGCCGTGGTCATCGAGGATCTGCACGCCGGGCGCCTCGCCGTCAACGGCACGCCCGTCGAGACCGCCTGCTGTGGCTGGCATTGGGACCGCGGCTTCGGCAAGGTGGACATCACGAACCTTGTGAAGCGCGGCGAAAACGTGGTGGACTTCGCCCTCGACTACACCTTCCAGAGCGAGGTGGAGCAGGCGTACATCGTCGGCGACTTCGGCGCCCGCCTCCGCACCCCCTTCGAGGGCGAACTGTGCGACGAGCCGAAGACCCTCAAGAGTGGCTCGTGGGTTGACCAGGGCTACTGCTTCTACCCCGGCAGCATGGTTTACTCCGCCGAGATCACACACCGCGCGAAGAAGGGCGTCCGCACCATCCTCCGCCTTCAGAATCCGTCAGGCACGCTCTTCCTTGTGCGCGTCAACGGCCAGGAGGCGGGGCGAATCCTGTGGCGGCCCTACAACGTGGACCTCACACCGTTCCTCAAGAGCGGCGCGAACACGCTGGAAATCGAGGTCGTCTCCAGCGGCCAGAACGCCCACGGCCCGCTCCACGTGCGGCAAGGGGACTCGTTCCTCTGGTTCGGCCCCAACGCCTTCGAGGACGAGGGCTGCCTGAAGAAGGAGTTCAGCCTCGCCGATTACGGCCTCCTCGGCGGAGCCGAGGTGGTGCTGGTGAAGGACTGAGATGGCCAGCGACCCGATTCCCGCGCTCCTGAAGCGAGTGAACGAGCGGCGGATTCGGCGGGACACCTTTGCCTTGGCGAAGGCCCCGCTGCCGTTCCGCACGCTGAGCCACACCGTGACGGGGCATGCGAAGTCCACGCTCGACGAGGCCGACGACTTCCTCCAGGCGAGGCTGGAGTCCTGCGGCTACGCCGTCGAGCGCGAGGGCTGTCTCGTCCAGGCATTTCGCTGCGACCGCACGAAGAACATCCACCACCAGTACTCGCCGCCGCACGCCCACGACCCGTGGCGGGTCGCCTGGAACCTCTCGGCCCGCAAAGTCGGGTCGGCGGTCCCCGACGAAACCGTCCTGCTCATCGCCCACAAGGACTCGCAGAGCTGGGTCGCGTCGCCGGGGGCCAACGACAATGCCCTGGGCACGGCGGTGAGCCTGGAGCTGGCCCGCGTGCTCGCCCGCTACCGCTCGCGACGGTCGTTCTGGTTCCTGTTCTGCAACGAGGAGCATTGGCCCTGGACGAGCGTGGCCGCCGCCCGCAACGCCCGCCTGCGCGGCGAGAAGATCATCGCCGTGTTCAACATTGACGGCCCCGGCGTGCGGAAGCCCGAGGACCGCGCGGCGGGCCGCATGACCTGCTTCTCCGTCTACCACGCCCCGGAGGCCGAACGCCTCGCCGACCTCATGGCCGAGGTGAACCGCGAGTACGGCCTCGGGCTCATCCCCGTGCGGCACCAGGTGGACCGCCCAGGCAACGACGACGGCTCGTTCATCAAGGAGGGCTACCGCGGCGCCGTCCACAACATCGGCTCGGTGCCCTACGCCGACCCGAACTACCATCTCGAGGGCGATATCCCTGAGCGATGCGACTTTCCCAGCGCCGCCGCGACGGCGCGGGCGACGCTCGCCGCCGCTGTCCGGCTCGACCTCGGGTGGAAAATCTTGCCCTGAGTGAGTATGATCATGCAGTCACGCCGTGGCTTGGTCAGGCCATTGAGGTCTCGAAGGAGCATGTCATGACAAGGTGCTGCCTGTTCTGGGTCGCCGTGTTTGGCTTGGCGGGCGTGTGGGCGTTCGCCGGCGCGCCGCCGGAGGCCGAAGTGCAGGGCCTCTACGAGGGCACCTGCAAGGACGCGAAGATCGAGGCCCGTTGCGTGGCGATGGGCAAGAACGCCTACAAGCTGCTCGTGCGCGACGGGATCGGCGAGAAGAGCACGGCCAAGCTCGAGATGGACGGCTCGGCCGGCGCCGAGGGCGTCGGCTTCGCCGCGAAGGCCGGCGACGTGGTCTGGGAAGCCAAGTACGCCGCGGGCGCCATCAGCGGCAAGTTCGGCGACGGCGGGACGTTCGAGCTGAAGCGCACGACGCGCACGTCGCCCACGATGGGCGCCAGGCCGCCAGAGGGCGCCATTGTGCTTCTCGACGGCAAGAGCTTCGACCAGATGGTGCGGGCCGGCGGCCAGCCGTGGTACGTTGGCGACAAGAGCAAGGCGGGCCAGGTGGTGTGGGAGGTGGCCCTTCGCGCCGTGGGCAAAGAGCCCAAGGTGTGGCCCACCAAGGAGAACCCGATCCCTGAGGGGTGGGAACTGATCCCAGAGAAGCGCCAGGTGGACGTGGTGCTCGTCATCGGCGAGGATGGCTCGGTGCAGGTGCCGCGAGGCGGGATGAACTCGAAGCAGCAGTTCGACGGGAGCCTCAAGTACCACGTGGAGTTCTGCAACCCTCTCCAGCCTGAGGCCCGCGGCCAGGGCCGCGGCAACAGCGGCTGCTACCTGCCCAACGGCGAGGAAATCCAGGTGCTCGACTCGTTCGGGATGCCGACCTACACGGGCGGCTGCTGCGGCGGCCTGTACAACTACAAGGACCCCGACTGCATGGCCGACCTCGAGTACCTCAAGGGCCAGAAGGAAAGCAAGTTCACCCTCGCCTCGCTGCCGCCCGGCGAGTGGCAGACCTATGACATCGAGTACCGCGTGACGAAGAGGGACGGCAAGCTCGTGGGCAAGCCGCGCGTCACGGTCCTCCACAACGGGATCAAGATCCACGACAACTTCGAGCCCCGGTCCGACGCCAAGAAGGGCGGCTTCCACTGGCAGGACCACGGCAACCCAGTGCGCTATCGCAACATTTGGGTGCTGCCGCTCAGCGACAAGGCAGGCGAACTGTAGGGCGTGCAAACTTGCACGCGGAACCGTAGGGCGTGCACACTTGCACGCGGAACCCTGAGGAGAGCGTTCATGCATCGTGTCGTCTTGGCCACGGTTGTGTGTCTTGGGATTGCCCTCGCGGGCGCGCCCGACGAGGCGGCTGTGCAGGGCCTCTACGAAGGCTCGTGCAAGAGCGACAGCGGCGTCGAGTGCAAGCTCGAGGTCCGCGTCGTGGCCCAGGGCAAGGGTGAGTACAAGGTCTTCATCCGCGAGACGCTTCCAGATGGCAAGCTCGTCAAGGTGAATGGCGAGGCGAAGGCCGAGGGCGATACCGTGGCCTTCAAGGCAAAGGTGGGCGACACTGAGTGGTCGGGCACCTACGCCGACGGCGGCTTCACGGGCACTTGCCCCACCGGCTGCAAGCTCACCATCAGGCGGGCCGAACGCAAGTCGCCCACCCTCGGCGCCAAGCCGCCCGAGGGCGCCATCCTGCTCCTCGCCCCCGACCCCAACGCCTCCGAGGAGATGACGCGGCGGAAGGGCAAGGACGGCAAGGAGCCTGACTGGAAGCTCTTCGAGGACGGCGGCGCGCTGATCCCAAAGGGTGGGATGAGCACCAAGCGGGCCTTCGAGGGCAGCTTCAAGCTCCACGTCGAGTTCAAGAGCCCCTTCATGCCCGCCGGCCGCAGCCAGGGCCGCGGCAACAGCGGCGTCTTCCTGCCCAACGGCGACGAAATCCAGGTGCTCGACAGCTTCGGCATGGAAACCTACCTCGGCGGCGGCTGCGGCGGCATCTACAAGTACAAAGACCCCGACACGATGGAGGAGCTTCAGCTCGAGCCCAACAAGCCGCCCTTCAAGTTCAACCTCGCCTCCCTGCCGCCGGGGCAGTGGCAGACCTACGACATCGAGTACCGTGTCGAGAAGCAGGACGGCAAACCCGTCGGCAAGCCGCGCGTAACCGTGCTCCAGAACGGCATCAAGATACACGACAACTTCGAACTGAAGAGCGCCCGCCCCAAAGGCGGCTTCAGCTTCCAGGACCACGGCTGCCCCGTCCAGTACCGCAACATCTGGGTGCAGCCGCTGGCAGACAAGTAGGACGTGTCCGCGCAAGCAACGACCGACGGCTCGCGCGGCTCGGTCCAAGACTCGCGCCATTTCCCCCCTCACCAGGGGGCGCAGGCCATGACCCGATCACGCCCCGGGCGCCCAAGCACATAAGTGTCGTGATTGCCGTGAGTTGCGGCATGCGAGGCAACTGGTTCAGAGAGCACTCAGCCAAGACTCGCGCCCCTGGACCCATCGCAGGGGCGCGAGTCTTGGGCCCGAACGGCGCAGCCACAGCCATTGGGCGCGCGGTGGGATTGGGGGGATAGAGATGGCCCAACTGCTGGCTGGCGCCGCCAAGGCCAACATCACGCCCTACGTGGGCGCGTTCCTGGCAGGGTTTGGCAACCGCGACCACGGGTGCGAGGGGGTGCATGACGAGCTGTTCGCCCGCGCGCTGGTGCTCCAGAGCGGCGACACCATAGTCGCCATCGTCTCCTGCGACCTGATCGGCCTGACGCGCAGCTCGATTGAGGCGGTGCGCAAGCAGATCGAGGCGGCCACGGGCATTCCCGCCGGCCACGTGATGCTGGCCTGCACCCACACCCACTCCGGCCCCACGATGGGCCTGCTGCGCCATCCCGGCCTCGACCCAGAGCTGGTGCATGTGACGGAGAAGAAGATCGCCGGCGCTGTCGTCATGGCCCATCGCGCCCTGGCCGAGGCCGCGCTCGGCTCGGGGAAGGGGAGGGCGCGTGTCGGCATCAACCGCCGCGAGCGCAAGCCCGACGGCTCGACCGCCCTCGGCAAGAACCCCGACGGCCCGATTGACCCCGACGTGGGCGTGCTGCGCGTGGACGGCTCCGGCGGCATGCCCCTCGCCATTCTGGTGAACCACGCCTGTCACCCCGTCGTGCTCGCCGGCGGCAACTACCAGGTGTCCGCTGACTATCCGGGGCAGCTGGCCGCGTTCGTCGAGGGCGTGTACCCAGGCGCCACGTGCCTTTACCTCAACGGCTGTTGCGGAAACATCAATCCCACGGTCGTCGGCGGCACGTTCGAGGACGCGCGGCGGGCCGGCGTGTTCCTCGGCGCCGAGGCGGTGCAGGTGGCCGAGACGCTACGGACGGCGCCCGACGCGGGCCTGGCGTCGGCGACGACGGTGGTCGAGGCTCCGCTGGCGCCGCTCCCTTCGGCCGAGGAGGCGCGGAACACGGTCGAGCAGCGCACCCGCGCGCTCGATGAGAAGCTGGCGAAGGGCGAGATCACCCGCGCCCTCTACGACGCCGATTGGCAGCGCGGCTGGGCACGCGATGTCATGGCGGAGTTCGGTAAGACCGACCGGCAGCGGACCCGCCCGCTGGAGGTCCACGGCCTCCGCCTCGGCGACGCGCTCCTCATCGGCACGCCTGGCGAGACGTTTGTCGAGATCGGCCTCGCCATCAAGGCCGCCTCGCCCGTGCCCAAGACCCTCGTCGCCGCCTACGCCAACGGCAACGTCGGCTACATCCCCACCGCCAGAGCCTTCGACGAAGGCGGCTACGAGGTCGAGGGCGCCCACAAGTTCTACTACGGCGTCTACCGCTTGACCCCCGAGGTCGAGGGGCTCGTGACGGATGCGGCCGTGGCCCTCGCCAGGGAGCTTGCCTCTGCCTGATGAAACGCGTGCGACGGTTGGTGGCCTGATCCGCGAGGGGATCGCTCGGCGCATGTTCCCTGGCGCCGTGGTCTACGTGTCGCGGGCGGGGCGCGTCGTCGTCCACGAAGCGTTCGGCTCGACGGCCTATGACCCCGCCGCATCGCGCCCCGTGCGCCTCGACGACCTCTTCGACCTCGCGTCGCTGACCAAGCTCTACACCACGGCCCTCGTCCTGCGACTCGTCGAGCGGGGCATGCTCGGCCTCGGCGACCCCGTGAAGCGACACGTTCCCGAAGCTCGCTTCGATTGGACCATCGAGGACCTTCTCGCCCATCGCACGGGCGCGACGGCTGACCTCCTTGGCGAGGCGGTTCGCCAGGGCATCCGCCCCTGCGGGCCTGGGCAGGCGGAGGCCCTGTGGCGTGTCATCTTCGGCTGCAAGCCCGTCGTGACCCTGCGAGATGGCCAGAGCCACTACAGCGACGTGGATTTCCTCCTCGCCCAGGCCGCGTGCGAGCGTTCTGCACGGCTGTGCATTTCGGACTTCTCGAAGTCCGTAATCCTCAGCCCACTGGCACTGGGGCAGACGTGCTACTGTCCGCCCGACCGCGCCCGCTGCGTGCCGACCGAGGTGGACGGCCTCTGGCGCCATCGCCTCGTGGTCGGCGAGGTGCACGACGAGATGGCGGCCACCCTCGGCGGCGTGGCCGGCCACGCAGGGCTCTTCGCCACCGCGGCCGACGTGGGGCGCTTCTGCGAGGCGTGGCTGAGGGACGCGGAGAGCAAAGGACCGTTGGGGACCGCGTTCGAGCCCCATTCCGACCAGTTCGGGCTGGGCTGGCGGCTGTGCAATGCCAGCTTCTTCCCCCATCAGTTGGGTCAAGTCGTATGGGAAGGGGCGGGTCTTCTACGTTTCCCTGGGCGTCCAGAAAGCGCCCTACTCCAGCCCGCTTTTCCTGCGCTATCTGCTGGCTGGCATCCAGTTCGCCCTCGGCGACCTGCCCGGCGACACGACGCCGAGCGAGAAGTGAAGGAGTGCCGGAAGATGAGAGGCCGAATCCCGCGTCGCGAGTTCGTTCGCAGCGCCGCGCTCGGCACAGGCGCACTGCTCCTTGCCAACACCCGCTCCGCGCGCACCTATGCAGCCAACGCCAAGATGAATGTCGCCCTCGTCGGGGTCGGCGGACGCGGCAAGTGGTACGTGGACGTGGTCCCCAAGATGGAAAACGTGGTGTCAGTGTGCGACGTGAACGAGAGCAAGGCGCAAGCGGCCTACAAGCTCTTCCCCGACGTCCCCAAGTTCCACGACTTCCGCGTCATGCTGGACAAGATGGGCAAGGAGATCGACGCCGTCTTCGTGGCCACGCCCGACTTCACCCACGCCGCCGTGGCCGTGGCGGCCATGCGAGCCGGGAAGCACGTGCTCTGCGAGAAGCCGACGGCCCGGAGACAAGAGGTGGCCAGCCAGATGGGGAACCAGGGCTCGGCCAGCAACTCGTTCCGGCGTGGCGTCGAGCTGGTGGCGGAAGGCGCTCTGGGCGAGGTCGCGGAGTGGTATGGCTTCAACGCAGACGGCGGCCCCAATATCAAGGAGCCGCCAAAGGAGGCCGCGCCGTGCCCTGAGTACCTGAAGTGGGACCTGTGGCTCGGGCCGGCCCAATACCGAGATTTCCATCCGCGCTGGCTCGGCTGGACCGTCTGGCGCGACTTCGGCAACTACCAGCTCGGCAACTGGGGCTCCCACGTCTGCTTCCTGGGCTGGAATGCCCTGAAGATCGGGGCGGTGTGGGCGATGCCGCCGGAGAGCAAGCCGCGGATTCGCGTCACCTGGGTCAATGGCCAGGGCGGCGCGGCGCAGCCGGTCTGGGACAAGATCGTGGGCTACCGAGGGAAGAAGTTCAAGGCGTGGGCCTGCGGGGGACTCATCGTGGGCAGCAAGGGCAGGATGGAGAACAACGCCGGCGAATGCTGGCTCGTCCCGGTGGCCGGGGAGCAGGAGAAGGGCGAGGTCATCTCTGGCCCCAAGAAGCTGCCCCCCTCCCGCGGCCACGAAGGCGACCTCTTCCAAGCCTGCCGCGGCGGCATCCCGGCTTGGGGCAACTTCGACAACACCGGGCCATACTGGGAGTTCATGGCGCTGGGCAGCATCGCCACGCAGTTCGAGGGTGAATTGGAGTACGACCCGCTGGAGTGCAAGATCACGAACAACGCGGAAGCGGACGCGCTGCTGAACCCGCCCCGCCGAAAGGGCTGGGAGCTGCCAGCTTCCTGAGCTACCGCTGGGAGGCCGCTCCTGTCCCCGACGCCGCGCGGGCCAACGCCTCCTTGAGCGCCCGGCGATGGGCCTCGTGCGATACGAGCGCCCCGAAGTCGTAGATGCTGAGGCTGGTGCCTTCGGCCGCGTCGAAGATCCAATCCAGCTCCTTCGCGAAGCGCTCGACGGGCTTGTCGGCGATGGGACGCTGGACGTAGAGGCCAACGAAGGGGATTCCCCGGGCGTTGGGGTGGTACTTCCCTCCCTCAGCCGTGATCGTCCGGGCATGCTGCTGCACCTTCGCCTCCGGCCAGTACGGCTCGAAGAACCACGCGGCCGTCTGGATGCTGTAGTCGAGCTTGAGCCGATTGCCGTACAACGGCGCCGGCAGGAACGTGGGATAAATGTGCGCCGTCAGCTTCAGCCCAGGCCGCAGTGACCGCACGTAGTCGGAGAGCTGCTCGTAGTACCACACCAGGCGCTCGAGGCTAAACTCGTCGCGCGCCTTGTCCGGCGGCAACTGCCCGTGCGCCTTGTGCCACGCATCGAACAGCTTCTCAGTGACGGGGCAGTGGCAGCAATGGTAGTTCTGATACCCGATGAAGTCGAACGCCACGCCGCCGAGCGACGGGCAGGCGTCCACCACCGCCTTGATCCGCTTCTTGAACGCCTCCATCGCCTCCTGCCTGTCCAGGCACAGCGGTGGCGCTTGGAGGACCTCCCGGTGCCCTTCCAGCGGTTCGCCGCCGAACTGATACCCGTGCTTCTTGGGCTCGGTGTCGGCCTTGAGCTTCGCCCAAAGCGCGTCTTCCTCGGGGGACATCCGCTGGGCCATGGCCTCTTCCCCCTTGCCCGCGGTCGCGTTCGTCCAGAGGTACACCTCCACGCCCGCCTCCTTCGCCTGCCTGGCGAACGCTTCGAGCTTCTCGGGAGGTCCCTGGGTGATAATCGCGTTGAATCCCAGCTCTCTCGCCACCTTCAGCAGTTCGTCCGGGCTGCGCAGATCCGACCAGCCTGCGCGCCAGGGCGGCGACTGACAGGGTCCTGCCACTCCGCCTTACGATAGGCCTGGAGGGCGGCAACGAGTTTGTCGAGGTGGTACCAGTCGCCAACTGGGGTGAGCGGGACGTCGAGGTGGCGGCGAAGCCAGTCGCCGTCCTTGCCCAGGGTCCAGGCGTGGACGAGGAAGATCTGGTGGGAGTCCTGGGGGTAGTTGTGCCACCACTCGGCGCAGCGGCGCGGGGTGCCGAGGGTGAGGAAAGCATCGGGGTAGTAGGCCGCGGTGGCGCGGGCGAAGCTCTCGGCCTGGGGTTTGAGGTGGTCGGCGAAGAAACGGGCAAGCTCGGGCGACATTGCCACGTAGGGGCCTTCCTCGTCGCTGAAGTACGGCAGGGGGCCGTGCTGGTTCCTGCCGTAGCCGAGGACGGCGTGGCTCTCAGAGATTGCCGCCTCGCGGGGGTCGTCGGCCGGTGAGAAACCGTCGGGAGCGGGGAGGATGTCTCTCTGCTTGTAGAGCCAGCTTGCGTAGCGGCCCGCGGCGAAGCGGTGGGCGAGCGTCCGAGCCAGGTGCGCCAGTGCCCGCTCCTCAAGGGCCTTGTCCTTCGCGGCGCGAGCCAGCCGCGCGAGGCCGATCAGCCCGACGGCGAGGCGGTTGGCGTCCGCGGCCTGGTTCCAGCCGTACGAGCCGTAGTATTGGGGGTCGCGTTGGTCGAGTGGCCAGGAGAGCCAACCGAGGGTGGCCCACTCCCCGCGCTGGAGCCAGGGCTCGATGCTCCGCCGCGCGGCCTCAGCCGGCGTGAAGCCGTCGGCGGCCATCTTGTCGAAGCCGACAGCCGCATAGTAGCTCCACAGGTCGTAGAGAGCCTGGGGAGGAATGGTCTTGGTGCGGACGTGGAAGTTCTGCGCTCGGAGCTTGTTCGTCTCGGCCTTGATGAAGCCCTCGGACAGAGCCCAAGGCTCGCGGCGGGCGCCGACGTCGGAGGGAAGATGGGCGATGCTCTCCGGCGGGAAGTCGGCACGCTCTCTCTGGAGGTACGCGAGCACCTTTGCTCTGCGCTCGGGGTCGAGGAACGGCAGCGCACGCGCGAGGGTCGAGAGGGTCTGCCCCGGGGCCGAGTAGAGGTGGCGGGCGGACGAGAAGTGGAACGCGCCCCAGCCGTAGGAGACCTTCCACGGGAGGTTGACGGGGGCGAGGTGGCCGGCGGCGAGCACCTTGTCCACTCCCGCCACAAGCTCGGCCTGCACAGCGGCGGCGCCCTCCGGCAAGGGCTTGACGCTGAGGGCTTCCAGGGCATACTTCGCCGTCCCCTTGATCGTTGCCGAGACAGCCGCAGCACCCTCCACGACCCCATAGGGGCCGCAGTAGGTGAACAGCTCCGTGTCAGCGGGCGTGGCCGAGAGGGTGATGGGGAACCCTTCCGCGCGAGCGAGTTCGAGCACAGGCGGGATGGGCGCGCAGCGCGTCCCGCCCGGGCGGATGCTGGTGTGGGTGAACGACCACTTGATCGTGGCGGTATCGGCTCCGGCGTCGGCGGAGATGCTCTCGTTCAACCCAGTCGGGAACTCCGCGAGCCGGGCCGCCCACTCATCGCATCGCTTCCGCATCGCTTCCGGGAGCTCTTTGGCCCACGCCTGTGTTTCGCGCGCCGCGGGGAAGCGGTAGCCGTAGAGCGGGAGAAGGGCGAACTTCGCGCCGGGTTGGGGGAAGCTCAACACGATGCCGCCGCCGGCTCCCTGCCCATCGTCGCCGGCCAGCTTCAACGTGGGTGGCTGCGAAAAGACGAAGAGCGTGGGGGCGTCGCCGGGGACGACCTTCGCCGGCTCCATCACCGTGTTGCCGCTGTGGAACCAGGTGTCCTGGCCGAACCAGAGAAGCAACCAGCCCTTCTCGGCGCCTGCGAGGGTCACACCCTCAGACGTCAGGGTGCCGCACCGGACCGACTGGCCATCGCTTACGGCGTAGCTTCGCGGGGCGCGCGGCGCGCTCACGGGAACCCGCTTGCGCCACTCGGCGAGGTACTGAGGATGAGTCCACCACCCCCTGTCCCCCGCGAAGAGGGAGACGGACGTGCCCTCCAGCTCGACGAGCAATGCGGGGGTGAGGCGGCTGACCGTGACCTTCACCGCCCCCTGGCCCCCGATGCGATGCGTGCGGCTGACGCGGTCCGCCGCGGCTACGGCGACGGCCTGAGACGCCCCCGGCGCCCGAATCTCCCCGAGCGGCAGGATGCCGTAGTCGGTCATTCTCCCCCAACCGTAGGGCACGAGGTGGTACCGAAGAGCGAGCCATAGGGAGGGCTGCGGCTTGTCTCGCGCCTCCAGGCAGAAGCCGAGGCCGTAGCCGCTCGCCACCGGCCCATCGGGTTCCGCGCCCGCCGCAAGGGAGGCGACCGCCGTCGCAAGAAGGAGCGCTCTGCTCGTCATGGCTCATCTCCCTTCGCAGGCCACGAGCCGCTGGTCTCGGCGCATCCAGAAGAAGCGATTGCCCGAGATGGGCATCGGCGACATCCCGACCGGCTCACCATGCCAGTCCACCCCGCCCAGCCGCCTCGGCGAGAAGTCTCTTGATGGACACCATTGAAGCGGCAAGACAGAGGCACGGTTTGGGGCAACGTTCGGGCGCGGCAGGGGTGTGAACTCGCGCGTCGCCAGGTCCAGCACGCCGTTCTCCCGCATCGTGTTCTTCGAGAAGATGCGGGAGCCGCCGACGGAGTCGAACTCCGATTCGTCGTTGTTCGTGCCACCGATCTCGAAGAGAAAGTCCACCCAGCGGTTCACCTCGGGGTCGAAGCGTGCGAGCCGCGCGCCGCCCATGAAGCAGTACATCACCAGCGTCCCATCGGGGCAGACGGCGGGCGGCATGATGACGTTCTGGAGGCCCGCCGAGCCGTAGATGTGGACGGGGCGGTAGCAGGGCTTGCCGTCGGTCGCGTTCAGCACGAAGAAGGTCTGGTACTGCGGCTTCTCGTCGTAGAACCGGATAAGGTCCTGCTGCGCTTTCTCAAGCTCTGGCGGGAGCTTGCCATCGCGTAGAAGCGAGCGGCGAGGCGCGTTTGGCCCCACCTGTTTCGGGTTGATCGGCGTGCTGTACTTGTCCATCACCGCCGGGCTTGGGTCCCACACGAACGGTTTCACATTGAGGCCATCGAGCCATTCGGCGGGGGTGAGGGAGACGAAGACCCTGCCCTTGTGGACGACGGGGTAGAACTCGCGGAAGGTCAGGCCACGCAGCTTCTCGCTCCGCCAGAGCGGGTTGCCGGACTTCGCGTCGAGGCAGTGGACGAGCATGTCCTCCGTGACAATGAAGACCTTGCCCGCGTCCCACCCCGCGGCGCTGAAGATGTGCCAGGAGAGAGGCTGCTTCCATTTCGGGGCGCCGTCGAGGCCGAGCGCGAGCATCGTGCCCTTGCGCGTGCCGATGAAGAGCGTGCCGTCGGCGAGACAGGGGGAGGCCGAGATCGGCTCGCCGGCGTCGTGGCGCCACAGCACCTTCCCGTCCGCGGCGTCCAAGCCGTAGACCAGGCCGTCCCGCGACGCGACGAAGACCTTGCCCGCCGCGCCATCGGCCTGCGTTCCCGCGGCGGCGCTGCCCCAGACGCACTCGCCGGCCTTGACATGCCAGAGGCGCTTCCCCGTCGCAGCGTCCAGGGCGTACAGGCTGCCGTTCAGCGTCGTCTGAAACACCCGTCCCTCGGCGACGACGGCCTGGGCGGAGTAGATCTGCTCGGGCGAGAAGTCGGCCACCCACGCTGCCTTGTACGGCGGCGCGGGGGAATCGGGGGTGGAGTTCGTGTGCTGCGGGTTACCCCCCACTTGCGGCCAGTCCGCCGCGGCAGCCGCACAGGCGCATGCGCCCGCAAACAGCATGACGCAGGACCGGGTCATCTCGGTGCTCCTTCCCACGTGACTCCGCGGTGTGCCTTGAGGGTCTCGGCGAGCTTGTGCAGATGATACAGGTCGCCGAGCTTGAGCCAGGGAACATCGAGGTAGCGCTCGAGCTGCCCGGGCTTCTCGCCGAGGACCCAGGCCCGTGCGAGGAAGTGGCCGTACGCGTCACAGGGGCAGTTGAAGCCGATCTCCTCGCTCAGGATGGCCTCGGCGTAGGTGAGGTACCAGTGGGGCTGGTTCTCGACGACGCGGGCGCAGAAGGCTTCGGCCTCGGGCCTCAGGTGATCCGCCATGAAGCGGCCCAGCTCGGGCACCATGTCGCGGAACGGGAGCAGGTACGGGGCGAGGCGCATATACCAGTAGTCCTTCTGCGGGTCCGCCTGGCGCTTCTGGCCGGTGCCGTAGCAGTCGGTGCCGCACCATTCCCAGACGTCCACGCCCGTCTCGTCGAGGCGGTGGACCTGGCGGACATCGTGGATGGGCTGCGACCAGTTCCAGGTCACGAGGTCACCCTTCCAGTCGTTGCTCCGCTGCTTGGCCCACCAGGCAGGGTCCTTTGGGATGGCGCAGCGGGCCTGGTCGGTCTGGGCCTGGATGACAGTATCCTCCGGTATGGCGCCCTTCGGCTTCTGGTCGCCGCGGGGCCGGTAGTAGATGTTGAAGAGCTGGGCGTCGTGCATGTACTGGGTGTACTTGCCCATGGCGAAGCGGAGCGCGGCGGTGCGGGCGAAGAGGCCCCAGCCGAGGGCCTCAGCATCCTTGTCGCCGGCAAGCCGCGCAAGGCGGATGTAGCCGACGAGTCCGGCGAAGAACTGGTTAACCGCGTGAACGGCGTTGAAGCCGGGCGTGTGGCCGCGGAGCCAATAGAGCGTGGCCCATTCGCGGTGCTCCATCGAGCGTGCGACGATCTCGCTGCACTTCGCCATCACGTCCTTGTCCGGCCTCTGGCCGGCCAGCTCGTAGAAGCGGGCGAGGCCGTAGAGGCTCCAGATGCCCGGCTGCGCCTTGGTGAGGTAGCCGAAGTTCTTCTCCTCCCATTTCTTGAGCAGCGCTTTGCCCGGTTCGCAGGTTTCGCGGCGCGTCCCTACGCCGAAGGGCATGCTCGCACGTAGCTCGGGCGGCAGGCTCTCGCGCTCCGAGGCAAGGTACACCTTCAGCGCATCGCGGCTCTTCGCCAACAGGAGCGGGGCAACCTCGGCGAGGAGGTAGAGCGCCTCGGAGGGGTTGTGCCAGTAGACGTCGCCGCGGTCGTCGGCGCCGCTGCCGGGCACGTTGACCAGGAAGAACCACGGGGCCAGGTGCCCCGCTGCAACGATCCGGGCGACTTCGCTCTCGAGCTTCTCCTCGATGTCCTTCGGGACATTGCCTGAGCCCAGGCGCCGGCTATCGCGCACGTACTTCCCGAGGCCCTTGAACCTGAGCGTATAGGCGTCGGTTCCGTCAACGCCCACAAGCGGGCCGAAGATGCTCTGGTGCCCAGTGTCGGAGAGCTTCGGCTCCGCCTCAACCTGGAGGCCGAACCGGGCGGCAAGCGCGAGCATTGGCGGAAGCGGAGCGAAGCCCTTCCTGTCGAACTTCGCCGCGATGGTCACCGCATCGTTCACCTCGTCATAGGAGTATGTTTCCTCCACGGAGGAAGGCACGGCATCCGCTTTCGCGCCCCGCCAGCCGACCTTGTCACTGATCTCGAACTTCAGCGACGCGGCCTGCACGGAGGCAAGGGCGACGATGGCTGCGATGGCGATCAGTCTGGGCCCCATGGGCGATCCTCCTGCCTCACTGCGCGGGGGCGGCATTGCGGGCGTTCAGGGTGTTCCAGCTCGTGTGGAACGCCATTCCGTCGGCGACAGCGGGCGGGTTGCCGCCGCCGCCCTGGGTGTTGCTCGTGAAGAAGCCATCGGCGTGGAGCGATGAGACTTGGGTCCACGCCCTCTTGTCCAGGTGCCAGATGCCGGTGTAGTGGGCGTTGCCCTCCTCTGTGTGCCAGGCGAGGACCAGGCGGCCGGCGCAGGCGACCGTCATGTTCTCATCGCCGTTCCCTGTGCCTGCCTTGTAGCCGCCGCGGAGCAGCTTCTCCTCGGCCAGCACCTCGGTGACCCGACGCTTCGCCAGGTCGAGCCGCCCCCAGCCGCCGCGCCAGTCGTGCAGGATCACGGGGATGATGAGCAGCCCGTCGCCATCCACGCATGGCGGGATGGTGGCCCCGTTCATCGTGTTCGTCACCCAGTGGGGCACAGTGAACGCCTCTTGGCCTGTCTTCCTGTCGAGGACGAAGAGGTTCTTCTCCGCGGGGTCCTTCTCGAAAGCGTCGAGGAGCGCCTTCTGCTTCTCGAGTTCGGCCTCGGGCAGCGGGCCGTGGAGCCACTCGAGCGGCTTCCAGAGCTTCACGCCAGACACCTTTGCGGGGCGGATGAGCACGTAGTCCTTGTAGACCACGGGCCAGTAGTCCTTGAAGGCGGCGCCGTAGAGCGTGTCGCTCTTCCAGACGACCTCGCCCGTCTTGGCGTCGAGGGCGTAGACCCTCATGTCCATCGCGCCGACGAACAGCTTGCCATCGTCACAGGCGGAGGACATCAGGATTGGGACGCCGAGGTCCCGCTGCCAGACGACCTTGCCATCCTTCTGCGACAGCGCGTAGTAGACGCCCCGGCGGTTAGCGATGAAGACGCTTCCCTGAGCCAGGAGGATGGCGGTCGAGAAGCCCGTCCGCTGGCCGCTCTCGAACTTCCAGGCCAGCTCGCCCTTCGCGGCATCGAGGGCATAGACACAGCCATCGAGGCAACCGAAGAAGACCCTGCCGCCCTCGACTCCGGCCGTGTGCAGGATCGGCCCGCCCGCCTTGAAGGCCCAGAGCTTCTTGCCCGCCTTCGCCTCGAAGGCGCGGAAGCTCCCCATCGCCGTGCCGATGAAGAGACGGCCGTCGGCGATGACGGGCTGCGCCTGCGGGTGAAGGCGCTCGGGCGACATCCCGACCGCCCATGCCCGCTGGAGCGGCACGTCAATCCTCTCGGGCGAGTAGCCCAGCCGTTGCGGGCCATTCTGAAGCTGAGGCCAATCGGCCGCCACAGCGGCCCCGCACACGGACACCACGAGGACCATGCGCCAGCATGTCATGGGCGTTCTCCTTCGGTAGGCGCGATGGTAGCATCACGCCGCCGTGGGTTCAAACGATGCGCGGGCCCGAGGCTCTCAGCACGAAGATAGGGTTGACATTGACAGGAGGACGTGATACAGGCAATGGGTGCTCTAGGCGCATCGTGATTGGAGGAAGTGTCATGCGTGCGCGCCCGCCGTCGGCTCGCGCGTCGTCTCGTTCGCCTTCAAGGGCAAGAACGCGCTCTTCGAGGACCGCACGCTCGACGGCCGCGTGATGCTGGTGAACCCCGAGATGCGTGAGGTGTTCGTGGCCGCGGCCCGCGAGAGCTTCCAGGTGGCAAACCGCCTCGGCTGCCCGACGCTCATCGCCACGGTGGGCAACGAGCAGCCCGGCCTGAGCCCCTGGCAGATGCACGACAGCATCGTGGCGGGCCTCAAGGCCGTGGCCGCCGACGCCGAGCGGGCAGGCGTGACCATCGTCCTCGAGCCCCTCAACACGCTGGTGAACCACAAGGGCTACTACCTGTGGTCGAGCCGCGAGGGCTTCGACATCCTCCGCGCCGTCGGCAGCCCCCGCGTGAAGCTGCTCTTCGACATCTACCACCAGCAGGTCATGGAGGGCAACCTGATCCAGAACATCACCGAGAACATCGGGCTGATCGGCCACTTCCATTCCGCCGACGTGCCCGGCCGCCACGAGTTCGGCACGGGCGAGCTGAACTACGCCACCATCTGCGCGGCGATTGACAAGGCGGGCTACCAGGGCTACGTGGGCCTCGAGTACGGCCCGACCGGCGACTCCGCCGCGTCCCTCGCCCAGGTCCGGCGCATCGTGGGCGCCTGACGGGCGGCAGCACAGGAGGCATGCCATGGCCACGCGGGTCTCCACCGTCGGCTGCGTCTGCATGGGCCTCGTTTGCGCTCTCGCCGCGGTCTGCCGCGGGGAGGCGCCCGACGACGCGAAGAAGAAGGCCGAGCGGGTGAGTTCCTACGTGAACTTGGCCGAGACGATCACGCGCATCGGCCTTCAGGTGGGGGGCATGCTGGCCAGACACCCGTACGACAAGGCGCTGTGCCAATACGCCAAGGAACTCGGCGCCCTGCACGCCAAGGCCGTCACCCGCCTCACCCCGCCCGAGGGCGCCGAGGGCGTTCACAACGACTTCAAGGAGGCGGTGGCCAACTTCGCCCTGTGCACCGAGGCCCATGCGGCAGGCGATTTCCCCAAGGCGCGCACCCACCGCGACAAGTGCGTCAAGGAGTTCAACCGCACGCTCAGCGAGGTCATCAAGCTCCGCCAATCCGGCGTCATCCCCTAGAGCGTCTGAAGGAATGAAGCCTGTAGGCGGGCCGTCCCTGGCCCGCGAGCGCCACGCGGGGCAGAGACGCCCCGCCTACAGGGAGGCGCCGTTGGCGGAGCGCGGTGCCCAGGAAGTCGGCTTCATTCCTTTCGTCGCTCTTGAGCGGTTGGGCACGCGGCGCTTGCGGCGCCGAAAAATTGCGAAAAAGCGCTGGACATTCCCCTTCCCGGCGCTATACTATACATGGTTTGCGCGGGGAAGGTCCGCGCAGGCCACGGCCCTCGGAACTCCTGCGCAAAGGAGGCGGCGGATGCTTCGGCGACTGGGCACTGCGGCGTGTTGGCTCGTCCTGGCCTGTGCGGCTCTGGGTGTCTCGGCGTTCGTCGTCGAGCAACTGGCCTACGGCGACTGGGAGCCGCCGCCGCCGCCCAAGCCCTCGCGCATCAGCGCGTCCGAAGGCTTCCCCCCGCTGCCCCTGCCCGCCACGCCCCTGCGCCGCACCGAGAAGAAGCGTCCGCCCGCGCCCCCCGCACTCATCGCCAAGATTCGCTACGGCAAACCCGTGTGGAAGACCACCGAGGACGGCCGCCGCTTCTCCTACCTCGACTGGCAGAGCGACACGACCGACCTGCACAACATCCTCCTGACCGCCGGCAGCAAGCTCCAGGTCAAATATCGCGCCATCGAACTCGGCCTCGAAGAGTTCTCCTTCAGCCCCGCCGAGGTCCCCATCCTCTATATGTCCGGCCACCACAACTTCACCTTCACCGACGAGCAGGTCGAGAAGCTGCGCTGGTATCTGCGGGACGGCGGGACGTTTGTCGGCGACGCCTGCTGCGGCGCCCAGCCGTTCACCGAGTCGTTCAAGGCCCTCTGCCTCAAGCTCTTCCCGCAGCGCCCCCTCCGCCAGTTGCCGCCCGACCACCCCGTCTACCAGGCATTCTACCAGATCGAGAACTTCACCTACCAGGAGCCGAACAAGCCC
This sequence comes from Planctomycetota bacterium, assembly GCA_041320515.1. GTDB lineage: Bacteria > Planctomycetota > PUPC01 > DSUN01 > DSUN01 > DSUN01. Next base: position 1,497,225 of record JBGLNR010000001.1, read on the forward strand.
GCGTACACAGGCGTGCCGAACATCTACGGCATCCACCTGGGGTGCCGGGTGGCCGTGCTGTTGGCCCCCTACGACGTGAGCTGCGGCTGGGCGCAGCACGAGCATCCCTGGGGCTTCCGCGTCAAGGCGGTCCCCGCCCAGCAGTTCGGCGTGAACCTCACGGCCTACTGCCTGGCCAGCCACGAGCTGGGGCGCTTCCTCGGCGCCGAAAAGGTCTACTACCAGACCGGCGAGCCCACCCGCGAGGAGTTCGTCTTCGGCCAGGTCATCCACGGCGGGGACTGGGACCCCCACCCGTCGGGCAACATGGCCCTGCTCAAATACGTCGGCGCCAACTCCACCCTCGAGGTGCAGTTCAAGCGCTCGAACGTGGACCTTCGGAAGACCGAGGCCTTCAAGCACCCGCTCCTCTACATGACCGGCCACGACGACTTCGTGCTGCTGGACGAAGAGGTGGCGGCGCTCCGCAGCTACCTGCGCAACGGCGGCATCCTGCTGGCCGACGCCTGCTGCGGCCGCAAGGACTTCGACCAGGCCTTCCGCCGCGAAATGGCCCGCGTGCTGCCGAACCACAAGCTCGAGTTGATTCCGCCCAGCCACCCGCTCCTGAGCGTCCAGGCCAAGATTGGCAAGGTCGCCTACAGCGGGGTCATTCGCCAGAGCAAGCCCGACCTCAACGTGCCCGTCCTCGAAGGCATCACGATGGGCGGCGTGCTGGGCGTCATCTACAGCCCGTATGGCCTGGGCACCCAGTGGGACGGCATGGAGCGCCCGTTCGCCAAGTGCTACTCGTCCCCCGACGCCCTTCGCCTGGGCATGAACGCCATCGTCTACTCGATGACCCACTGAGGAGTTCGTAGTGCGGGCTTCAGCCCGTATCGTGCTGTGGGCGGGGCCCCCCTGCCCCGCGACGCGCCCCCCGAAGCCCGGCCCGCCCCGAGCGGTCCGGGCTTCTTCGTGGCCCGGCGGGCCGGCGCAATGTGGCTCAATGTGGCTCAAAGTTGCTCAATGTGGCTCAATCGCCGTTTGGCGATTCTCGGCCGTCCGGGGCGGCCCAGCCCAATGTGGCTCAATGTGGCTCAATTCTGCGCCACACGCACGGCCGGGGGGTGGGGGGGCGCCCTGCGGCCGCCTTGCACCGCGCACTGCCCACTGCCCACTGCCTACTGTCCACCGCACACTCTCCCCCCATACATGTACAACGGATTACCCCCCCGAAAACTACGGCCCCGGAACTGCGAGAGATTGTGATTCGCCACAACTCCTCTTGTGCTCAACACTTGCAGATCGGAAAAACCTCGCCGCCGCGCTATTGGTGTGAGGCGCCGGCCCCGTCCGCCCATCTGCACCCACACTGGGTTGATACAGATAGAAGGCAGGCGCCGACGCCCCACGTCCCGCTCGGCCTCTCACCCGAGCCTTCTCGCCACAAGCGTATATCCTGCTTACCCTTACGCTCTCCCAAAGGCATCCCTCTGTAGGCGGGGCGTCTCTGCCCCGCGTGGCCCTTCGCGGGCCAGGGACGGCCCGCCTACACGCTTCGTTCTTCCAGACGCGCTAGCTATGCCAGTGCAGGCGGGGCGTCCCGGACCGCCAGGGCCTCTCTATCGCCTCGGGACTTCGGGGGCACTCGCCGGTGGGCGCTGTGCCCATGGGAGCCGCTGGTGCAGGGAGCCGACCAGCTCAACGGCCTTGAACGCGCCAAGGGCCAGGAACACGCCCAGGACGAAGGCGCCGGCCCACACAAGCGTCGGCCTGAGGGGACGTCTGTACATCCAGGCGGCGAGCGCTCGCGGCGCGATGTCCAGGGAGAGGGTGATCAGGAGCGTGACCAGCCCGAACTGCTGAACGACCGTAGACCCCAGGAGCACACCACCCACGATGAGGAAGCCCTCCATGAGGTAGAGCAGGCGGAGCCAGTACCTGTAGAAGAGCTGCCAGAGGCTGCGCGGGACGGCCACCTCGACCATGCCCCACAAGGCGCCGCCAACCAGGATGAGCGGCGTGGCCAGCCGCTTGCCTGCCTTCGCGTAGCGGTCCGCCAGGCCGTTGAACATGCGGCCGACGACCGTGGTGGCCCGCGCCGCGACGCGCACCATTCCCTCGCGCGAGGGGTGGTCGTTGGCCTTCCACGCGCGGTGGTGGACCTCCAGCAGCGCGGCAGGGTCCAGCAGCTTCTGCAGGCCGGCGTTGGCCGTGGCCTCGCAGACGGCCTTGGCGAATCTGTCCAACGCCAGAGCGCCCGTCTCCTCCTGCTCCGTGTGGAGGAATGCCTCGACGACGAGGCGTCGGGCCTGCTCCGAGCAGAGTCCGTCCAGCAGCTCCTCGGCCAGGATTTCGGCGGTGGCGTCGAGGACAAGCGTCCTCTGCTCGGGATGGCCGGGCAACAGCGCGGCGATCAGACGCTCCGCGCCGTCGAGCCGCCCCCACAGCAGATCGCTCTGGCGCCACACCTTGTCGAGGAACGCGCCGAAGTGGGCAAAGGCGTCTCCGGCCAGCTTGTGGCAGCCGTCCTTCTCCTGGTTCACCAGCGTCGTGGCATCCTCGGGGCTGACGCGGAGGACCTCCACCTCGTCGGCCTCGCCCGCTTCGGTGCCGGTGGTGATGGGGAAGCGGACCAGGTCGTAGTCCTCGTAGCGTTCGTAGTAAGTCCAGAGGCACCTGCGCCAGTCCGAAGCGTGCTGTCGGACGGCCGGATCCAGCGCCTCATGGCAGCGCTGGGACGCGCGCACGAATGCCTCACCAGCGTGCGTGCTGAGCGCGTTGGCGAGCTTCTGGAACGCCTGGGCCAAGGCGTCATCCTTGATCATGTCCTCGGCCATGCTCATGCGGGCGCGTTCATCGGGCGCCGTGCGCAGCGCGCGCAGATCGTCCCGCTTCAGCGGCAGGGCCTCCACGAGCGCTTGCAGCGGGCTGTCCTTGCTCCGCGAGCGGAGGTGCCGGCCCTCGGCGCGCAGGTCGGCGGCGATCGGGCTGAGTTCCCGCTTGATGGCGACCAGTTCGGCTCGGGCCGCGCGGCGGCTCACGTCGTCTGTGCCCGGCATGGCCGAGGCGGCGTCCACGGCGCTCAGGATGTCCTTGCTGTGGCCGTTGAGCCGGTAGAGTTCGTCAATCATCGAAAGGATGAAGTTCAGGCGCCGCAGGCGATAGCTCAGGTCGAATCGGAGGAGGAACTGGTTCTCCGTCTGCTTGCCTTCAATCAGCTTCCCGTCACTTGGCTTTGGATCGGCCGCGTAGTTCCGGTCCCGCCAGGCCCGCACGAGGTCGCGCACGGCCACGAGGTCGTCCGAGTCCTCCTCCACGCCGGCCACGCGGCACACGAGTTCGGCCAACTCGTCGGTGAGGAGCGAGACCTTGAGCCTGTGATACGCGCCGTAGGCAGGGCCGTGGGCCTTGATCATGTCCTTCAGGCCGCATTTCGCCCAGGCATTGCCGTTCCCGCCGACGGCGCGGCCCTGGTGGGTGGCGGCGAGAAACGCCCCCACGTCCTCCTGCGTGCTGCCGAGGATGCGGCCGACGCGCGCGAGCAGGCGGTTGCGCGCGGTCACCCGCTCGATGTCCTCCCGAATGGTCTCCTTGCGCGGCAGCGTGAGCACGGCGGCGGCCACGTTCCGCACCGCGTCGGGCCTCTCGGCCGGCGCGGACCCGTCCGCCGGGTGCTCGGGCGACGGCTCGATGTAGAGCAGCTTGCGGTCCACCACCACGTCGGCGCGCCGGCGCAGCAGCGTCTCGGTCGCGTGGCTGAACGGCTTGTTGTCCAGGTAGCCGCCGTCGCCGAAGGCGCGCCGCACGAAATCGTCCGTGTCCCTTGCCGGGCAGGCGCCGGCCTCGCGCGTGTAGTCCTTGAAGAACTTCTTCTTCCAGGTCTCCTTGTGCTCCTCGAAGAGGCCGGGGCTGCCCTTGTAGGGCGGCAGCAGCGCGACGTCGGCCAGCGTCATCGGCTCGAAGGCGAAGGGGAAGGCCGACGTGCAGCGCGCCGCGTAGGCGAGCATGGGGTTGTTCGCCTTCTCGAAGTCGTTGCGGGCGTCCCCAGTGGCCGACGCGGGTGCGTAGAGGAAGTGGAACACGCTCTTGTGCCGCGGCTCGCACACCGCCCTGTCGGCCAGGCGGATCGGCAGCGGAAGGCCGGCGATGTCGGTCGCGGTCACGTACAGGTCCATCTCGTCCACGAAGGGCGATGCCTGGCCACGCGCTGGGTCTGGCCGGGGCGCCCCGCCCTGGGCGGCATCCATGCCCTCGAAGGCATACAGGAGCTTCATATACATCCGCCGGCTGTCCAGGAGCGACTCCGGCGGGCGCTGCGCCTTGATGTCCTTGAGTCCCTCGATCGGCCTCTTGTCGTTTATGAGCTTCTCGATGCCGGCTTCCGTGACCCACAGCCGCTTCACGTCGTCGAGGGACTGCTGGTTGGCAAGGGCCTTGGCCAGGTAGATGCCGTTGATGCCGCCGGCCGACGTGCCCGACAGGATGTCCACCACCACCCGCCTGCGAATCGGGGCGCTGTCAGGAATGGCGGACACCTTCTCGTGCTGCCTGGGCTCGCCGCGTTCGTTGCATTCGTCGGGCCTATCCTCAAGGAACTGGCCCAGCTTGCGGTACACGCGCTCGGAGCCCCTCAGCTCGCCGTGCCCGAGCAAGGGGGCCGAAGGCGTCTTGCTGTCCGCAGGTGTGACGGCTGTGGCGCGGACGAGGCGGAGCAGCTCCTGGGCCACGCCGTTGATATAGATGGCGAGCGAGACGCCGCCGTACATGACCACGGCCAGCCGCACCTCCATCTCGGGTGCGAGGCTGGACTCGTCTGTGGCGGCGGCGACAGGCAGGTTGGCTGAATCCTGTGTGGTTGCCATGCTGGCCACTCCGGCGGGGTCCATGGAGCAGAAGCCGCGAGCAGGCGATGCCCACCGCCAGGTGCCCGCGGCGCAACGCGCGGGATTCTACACCCGCCGGGGCGGCGTGTCAATGGCCCCGAGCGGGCGGAGTCCGGCCCGCCCAGTGCGGTCCGCGCTTCTTCGTGGCCCGGCGGGCCGGCGCAATGTGGCTCAGTGTTGCTCAGAGTCGGCCAGACTCGCTCACTCGCCGTTTGCCGATTCTCGCCATTCCGGCTCAGTGTTGCTCAGTGTTTGCCAGTGTTGCTCACCATTGCGCACGACACGTGCCATGGCTGGGGGGGGCGGGGGGGGCGCGCCGGCCGCCTGTCTGTATCAGTGTGCCGTGAGAAAGGCACCGGTCTTCAGCGGGGATGAGTCCCGCCTGGCACCTGTCGCTCCTGCCGTGGAGGCCGAGGGGGTGGAGTGGCTGTGGCCGGAGCGAGTCCCGCTGGGGCGGGTGACGGTTCTGGCTGGGGAGGGAGGAGTCGGTAAGTCGCTGGTGGCATTGGACATAGCTGCGCGGGCGAGCCGCGGGGGGCCGTGGCCGGGGGCCACGGCATCCCAGATGCCAGATTCCAGATTACAGATTCAGGAGGGGCAGGACGAGGGGGGCAGCGGTGCCGGCGTGGTTGGGCAATCTGGAATCTGGGATGTGGAATCTGGGATGGCGGGGCATGTGGTGTTGCTGATGCCGGAGGATGACTTGGCAGGCACGGTGCGTCCGCGTCTGGAGGCGGCAGGGGCCGACCTGGCTCGGGTGGCCGAGGTTCGGGTGGCCGAGGCGTCGCAAGTGCTGCCGCGGCGGGCATTTGCGTTGGAGGAGTGCCTGGCGGCGGTGCGACGCGCCATCGGGATGCGGGGCAAGGTGCGGCTGGTGGTGGTTGATCCTGTGGAGGCATTCGCACAGCGCGAGACTCGACGGCGGAAGGGAGGCGTCGGGGGCGTGTTGGCCGCGCTGGGCGAGCTGGCGGAGGAGACTGGTGCGGCAGTGCTGGCCGTGGTGGGCAGGGGCGTGAGGATGGCGGCGCGGGCGGCCTGGGCGGTGGTCGCGGATGCGGAAGTGTCGGAACGGCGGCTACTTGTGCCGATGAAGAACACCCTGGTGGCAGGAGCGGCTGGCCTGGCCTTCCGCGTGGAGGGGTGGCCCGAGCGGCCGGCCGTGGCCAGGGTGGCCTGGGCGCCGCTGCCCGCCAGCCGCGTGCCGGCCAGGCGGGGACGGGTGGCCGAAGCCGCCGCCTGGCTGCTGGAGGCCCTGCGCGAGGGGCCGGTGTTGAAGGTGGAGGTTGTGACGCGGGCGCGGGGAGCTGGGCTGTCGTGGGCCTCGCTGCGGCGGGCGAAGCGGCGGCTGGGCGTGGTGCCCCGCTCGACGGGCTGGCAGCGGGCCTGGCAGTGGCGCCTGCCGGGGGGGAGCGGGGGTGGTGCGCGTGGCGCAATGTTGAGCCACATTGAGCCACATTGGGGAACTCGGCGTTCGGGCGGCGAGAACGGCCCGATCCGCAATTGAGCCACATTGCGCCACATTGGGCGGCTTTGAGCCACATTGCGCGGTTTTTGCTGTTGACAGCGCGGGCGGCTCGCCTATAATCAAGCGGGTGGGCGAGTCTTCCCCCCTTCCCCGTGCGAGGCGACGAATGGCGAAGTACGACGTGCTGGTGATTGGCTCCGGGCCGGGCGGCTACGTGGCGGCGCTGCGGGCCGCACAACTGGGCAAGAGGACCTGCGTGGTCGAGCGCGACGCCCTGGGCGGCGTGTGCCTGAACCGCGGCTGCATCCCCACCAAGGCCCTCGCCCACGCGGCAGAGGTCTGCTCCATCGCCCGCCACGGCGCCGAGTTCGGCGTGCGGACGGGCGAGGTGTCCGTGGACTTCGCCCAGGTGCAGGCGAACAAGGATGCCGTGGTGAGGAAGCTCACGGGCGGCGTGGGCTTCCTGCTCAAGCGGGCGAAGGTGGACGTGGTGGCTGGCGAGGCGCGGCTGGCCGGCCGCAAGAGCGTGGCCGTGAAGCTCAATGCGGGCGGGGAGGAGACGCTTGAGGCCGAGAAGATCATCATCGCCACAGGCTCGGAGCCGGCGAGGCCGAAGTTCGTGCCCTTCGACGGCAAGCGCATCGTCACGAGCGACGAGGCGCTGAAGCTGGACCGCCTGCCCGCCAGCGTGCTCATCCTGGGCGGGGGCTACATCGGGTGCGAGTTCGCCTCGATCTTCGCCCAGTTCGGCGTGCAGGTTACGGTCGTCGAGATGCTCGAGCGCCTGCTGCCGAGCCTGGACGGCGAGGTGTCGGCGGAGATCGCGAAGGCGCTGAAGAAGCTCAAGGCCAGGGTGCATGTGGGCACGAAGATGGAGTCGCTGGCGGCGACGGATGAAGGCGTGACGGCCACGCTCTCGGGCGGGGCGAGCGTGGAGGCCGAGCTGGCGCTCATCTGCATCGGCCGGCGGCTCCTGAGCGACCGCCTCGGCCTCGAAGAGGCGGGGGTGAAGGTGGAGAACGGCGCCATCGTGGTGGACGAGCATTGCGAGACCACCGCCGCCGGCGTCTACGCCATCGGCGACGTGACGGGCAAGCTGCTCCTCGCCCACGTGGCGAGCGCCCAGGGCATCGTGGCCGCCGAGCACGCGGCGGGGCAGAACGCGAGGATTGACTACCGCTGCGTCCCCGCCGCCGTCTTCACGAACCCCGAGGTTGGCACGGTGGGGCTGACGGAGGCCGAGGCGGCGGCCGCGGGGCGCAAGGCGAAGGCCGCTAGGTTCCCGCTTCAGGCGTTGGGCAGGGCCGTCGCGATGGGCGAGATGGCGGGCTTCGCGAAGATCGTCGCCGACGAGGCGACGGGGCAGGTGCTGGGCGTGCACCTCGTGGGGCCGCACGCCTCCGACGTCGTGGCCGAAGGAGCGTTGGCCATCGCGCTTGAGGCCACGGTGAGCGAGCTGGCCCACACCATCCACGCCCATCCGACGCTGCCCGAGGCGATCATGGAGGCCGCGAGGGCATGGCTGGGCCACGGCATCCACGCGTAGGCGAGCCGTGTGGCACAGCCGCCCTCGGCTGTGCGAGTGAGGACGCTGGGCGCAAGACAGCACAGCCGGGGGCGGCTGTGGCACACGATCGGACGGCACAGCCGAGGGCGGCTGTGCCACATCCCCTTCCCCGTGGCCGCAGACGGGTCAGGATAGGCCTGGAGTGCGCTGGTTTCCCTTTGCTCTCGTGGCCGTGGCCGCCGTGCTGGTGCAGGCGACGCTGATGCGCCTGGCGAGGTTCGGGGATGCGTTCCCCGACCTGCTGGTGGCGCTGCTGGCGACGTTCAGCCTGGGCGTGGCTCCCGCGGAGGCATTCGTGGCGGGGGCGGTGCTGGGCCTGGGGCGCGACCTGTTCTCGTGCGGGCCGTTCGGGTTGTGCTCCGCGGTGTTCGCGGTGGTGGGGTGGGCGGCGTCGCGGCAGCGGCCGGCGACGCTCGCCGGGCATTTCCTCACGCGGGCGGCCTTTGCGTTCGTCTGCTCGGCGGCGACGAGTCTGGCGCTGGCCGTGCCCGAGGTCCTGGGCGGCAACGGCCTCGCCCCTGCCCTGCTGGCTCGGCGGACGGCGCTGACGGCGGTGAGCGCGGCCGTCATCGCAGCGGTGGCCGGCGCCCTGCTGTGGCGCAAGGCGCGCTGGTTCGGCCTGCGGGGGCGCTCGGAGTTCGCGGGAGTTGGATGAATGGGTGAGTGGATGGGTGGATGGGTGGATGGATGCCAGAGGGCCGAGTTGGCCTTCTTTCATCCATCCATCCAATCATCCATTCATCCTCTTGCGGGCCGCGCGACCCTCGTCGCGTCCTTGAGGCGTTGGGCATGTTCAAGATCCGTATGCGCGTGATCCTCATCCTGCTCTTCGGCGGGTTCCTCATGGTGGCCACCCGCCTGTTCTACCTCCAGATCGTGAAGGGCGAGGAGTACCGCGACTACGCGGAGAACGTGTGCATCGAGACGCGCGCGACCGAGGCCAGCCGCGGAACCATCCGCGGGTCGGCGGGGGAGCTGTTGGCCTTCGACGAGCCGGGCTTCAACGTGGCGATCGTGCCGTCGGAACTGCCCGATGCCAAGGCAGTGGCCGGCCCCATTCTCAAGCTGTACGCGCTCGCGCGCCGCGAGCGAATCACGGGGGTGCGCGACGCGGCCGTGGTGGTGCGCGACGGGTCGCGGGGCCAGGGCTACGAGGCGAACTTCGGCGTGGCCGCGACGTTTCTCCGCCTCAAGGGCACCGAGCTGGTCGAGCGCGAGGAGCACGGCACGGCGATGGTCGTCGTGCCCCGCACGACCGCGGCGGCCGTGGACGCCGTGGCCGCTCTGGTCAACGTGCCGGCCAAGGAGGTGCTGCGGGAGCTGTTCGAGGGGCTGGCGCTCGTGGGCCGCGGCTGGCAGCGCCTGGGCGACCCGGTCGTGGTGGCGCGCGACGTTGGGTTCCTGGCCGCGGCCGAGGTGGAGACCAACCCCGGCCGCTATCCCGGCTTCCGCGTCGCCGCCACGGCCCGCCGCAGCTACCCGTACGACGCGATGGCCAGCCACGTCCTGGGCTACGTCCAGCGCGTCTGGAAACCCGAGTACGACCGCTGGCACGGGTCCTACGGCGGCTCGGAGGCCAAGCGGTTCCTGCCCGACGACCTGATCGGTCGGAACGGGCTCGAGCGGGCGCTCGACTTCGAGCTGCGGGCAGCACGCGGGCTGGAGACCCTGGAGGTGGACGCCGGCCGCCGCACGCAGCAGGTGCTCAAGGGTGTGCCGGCCGAGGCTGGGGCGGACGTGCACCTGACCATTGACCGGGACCTCCAGACGGCGGCCGAGCTGGCGCTCGAGGGCCACATCGGCTCGGTAGTCCTGATGGAGCCGGCGACGGGGCGCGTCCTGGCGATGGCCAACTCACCCCGCTTCAACGCGAACGAGCTGGCCAAGCACCCGCCCGACCCACGCGACCGCACGGCGCCGATGTTCAACCGCGCGATCCAGGGGCAGTACCCGCTTGGCTCCGCCTTCAAGCTCATCGTGGCCATTGCCGCCCTGGAGGAGAACAGGGCCCCGGCGCGCCTGGAGTGCACGGGCAGCTACCTGGGCTTTGCCTGCGAGAACCACTCGGTGCCCATGCACCTGGACATCGAGGACGCGCTGAAGCGGTCGTGCAACTCGTACTTCTGCCGCACGGCCCACGAGGCGCTGGGGATCAAGGACCTGGTGAAGTGGGCCGCACTGTTCGGCCTGGGCGAGTGCACGGGCGTGGAGCTGCCCTTCGAGAAGCCGGGGCTGCTCCCCACGCCGGGGTGGAAGCGGAGCGAGTTCCGCGAGGCCTGGTATCCCGGCGACACGTGCAATCTGGCCATCGGGCAGGGGCGGCTCCTCGTGACCCCGCTCCAGGTCGCCCGCGTCGTCGCGGCCATTGCCAATCGCGGCCGCCTGGTGCGCCCACGCCTGGTGGACAAGATAGTTCGTCCCAACGGCGAGGTCCAGAGCTTCGACGAAGGCGCGTGCCCCACGCTCCCGCTCACGCCGGCCAAGCTCGACCGGCTCCACAAGGTCATGCGCTCCGTGTGCCACGAGCTGGGCGGCACGGCATACAAGGTCTTCCGCCGCTCGGAGACGCAGGGCGACTGGGTGCAGGAGTGGGGCTACGAGGTTTGCGGCAAGACGAGCACGGCCCAGCGCACGGGACAGGGGCCGATCGGCTGGTTCGTCGGCTTCGCCCCCGTCAACGACCCCCGCGTCGCCTTCGTCGTCGCCCTCGAGCACGAGGACCGTAGCGTCCACGGGGCCGACGTGGCGGCCCCGCTGGCCCGCCGGGTGTTGGAGCGCATCCCCGAGCGCTATCTTGAGAGGATACCCGGCGGCGAGCTGCGGGAGCGGACGCGGCAGCGTCTGGGGGAACGGAGGGCCGAGCCATGATACGCGGCCTGCGCCTGCGGGCGCGCGATTGGCTTCTCCTGGCCACCGCGGCCGCGCTCCTCGCCATCGGCGTCGCCTTCGTCTACAGCGCGTCCTACCGCTCCGGCCCGATGGGCGAGGGCTACTACACGACCAGCCCGGCCAAGCAGGTGCAGTGGATCGCCTTTGGCCTCGCGGCGTTCCTCGCGGTGATGGCGGTCAACTACCGCCACCTGCTCGAGCACGCTCTCATCCTCTACGGCATCGGCCTCGGCCTCCTGGTCCTCGTGCTCTTCTTCGGCGTGACGAGCGAGGAGATACACGCGCGGCGCTGGCTCAACCTGGGGCCGTTCCGCGCGCAGCCCTCCGAGTTCATGAAGCTCTTCGCCATCCTCGCCCTCGCCCGCTACCTGATGGACACGGAGTCGCACCGGCGTCTCCCCGGGCTGCTCGTGCCGCTCGGGATGGTGGGCATCCCGATGGCGCTGATCGTGCGGGAGCCGGACCTGGGGATGGCGCTGGTGTTCCTGCCCATCGCCTTCGCCATGCTCTATGCGTCGGCGGCGCGCCCTCGCCACCTGCTGGCCGTCACGGCCGCCATCGGCCTGGCAGGCGTCCTCGCGTGGCCCCACCTCCACGCCTACCAGAAGGAGCGCGTCCTGGGCTTCATCTTCCAGGACGATCCGCGCTTGAGGCAGGAGCTGCGCAAGCTGGACCTCTATCAGCTCGAGCAGGCCAAGATCGCCATCGGCTCGGGCCAGCTCTTCGGCCAGGGCTGGATGCGCGGGAGCCAGAACCGCCTGAACTTCATCCCGGCGAAGACGCGGAACAACGACTTCATCTTCGCCGTGATCTGCGAGGAGTGGGGCTTCGTGGGCGCCAACGCCGTCCTCGCCCTCTACCTGCTGCTCTTCATCCTGTGCGGGCGGGTGGCCGAGGAGGTCCACCACCCCGGCGGGCGGCTCATCGTGGTCGGCGTCACCGCCATGCTCGGCACGCAGGCGATTGTCAACACGGCGATGGCCGCGGGACAGCTCCCCATCGTGGGCCTCACGCTGCCGCTGATCAGCTACGGCGGCTCCTCGATCCTGTCGTCCCTCATCGGCCTGGCCCTGGTGGTGAACGTGAGCGCCTACCAGCGGGTGAGCCTGGCCAGCAACGTCCTCGACCCGGAGGCCGAGGCCCGACGCGCGATGGCCCCAATGCCCGAAGAAACCTTCATGCGGTCGTGAGCGAAGCGTGACTGACGCCCTCTACAACGACATTCTCTCGCGGGTCCAGCAGCCGGCGCAGTACACCGGCGGCGAGTGGAACGCCGTGGCCAAGGACCACGCCTCGGTTGACCTCACGTTCGCCCTGGCCTTCCCCGACACGTATCCCATCGGGATGTCGCACCTGGGCATCGCCATCCTCTACGAGGTGCTGAACCGCCAGCCGCGCATCGCGGCGGAACGGGCGTTCATGCCTCTGGCCGACATGCAGGCGGCCCTCCGCGCCCACTCGCTGCCGCTCGTGAGCCTCGAGACCCGCACACCCCTCACGGCGTTCGACGCCATCGGCTTCTCGCTTCAGTACGAGCTGTGCTTCACCAACGTGCTGGCAATGCTCGACCTGGCGGGCATCCCCGTCCGCTCGGAGGAGCGGGGCGACCGTTGCCCCCTCATCATGGCCGGTGGCCAGGGCGCGATGTCGCCCGAGCCGCTCGCCCCGTTCATTGACCTCTTCGCCGTGGGCGACGGCGAGGAGATGGTCCTCACGCTCGCCGAGGCCATCCGCTCGACCCGCGGCATGCCCCGGCGCGATATTCAGTACGTTCCCGCGGACGTCCTCGACCCGCGGCTCTGCCGCGGCCAAGCGTTGCTGTACTACACCGGCATGACGCGACTCGCCAAGGACATCCTGGCGCGGTACGTCGGCCGGTATCTCGATCGTGACAGGGCCACGATGGCCACCTTGCGTCAGATACACAGGCTGGCCCTGCGAATGGCGGAGGCCATGCGGCGTCGGGACCTGCCGGCGTTCGGCCAGTTGATCGGGGCGGCCTGGGAGCTTCACAAGCAACTGAACCCGGAAGCGACCAATGAAATGGTCGAGGTCCTCATGGCCCGCGTGCGGCCGCACGTCCACGGCGCCCGGATCGTGGGTGCTGGCAGCGGCGGGTTCCTGCTCATGGTCTGCAAGTCGCCGGAGGATGCGGCCGCCGTGCGACGCATGCTCGATGCCGAACCACCGAACGGTAAGGCACGGTTCTTCGATTTCGGGGTCAGCCGTGATGGCTTGGCAGTGACCGCCTGCTGATTCGCTTGACCGGCTGCTTCGAGCGTCTGCGGCTTCTCACCTGCACTTGAGCGAGGAATACCATGGTGGAAAGATTCGCAAGAGCGAGGGGTGTCTGGTGCGTCTTCGCTGTGGTGTTGATGGGCATGTCTTCCAGCGCGACCGGGGCGAACACGCCGCCCGTGGCGCAGAATGATGCCTACAATGTACCCAGGAATGGGACGTTGAGTGTGTATGCCCCAGGGGTGTTGGCGAACGACACGGACGTCGACGGCGACACGCTCACTGCGGTTCTTTCCGACGACGTGAGCCGCGGCGCGCTGACGCTCAACGAGAACGGCTCGTTCACGTACACGCCGACCCCCAACACCAGTGGCACCGACTCGTTCACCTACTGGGCGTACGACGGCTCGGCGTACAGCAACACTGCCACGGTAACGATCACCGTCCACACCAGCAACAGCGCGTCCGTGGCGCAGGCCGATGCCTACAAGGTCGCAGTGGATCGCGAGTCGAGCGTCGCTGCTCCCGGAGTGCTGGCGAACGACACCGATGCGAACGGCGACAATCTCGCCGCAATCCTCGTGAGCCCTGTGACCCACGGCTCGCTGACGCTCAACGCCAACGGCTCGTTCAGCTACACGCCAGACCCCAACTACCTATCCGCCTCGTTCACCTACAAGGCGAACGACGGCCTGGCGGACAGCAGTACTCAGACGGTGACGATCACCGTGCTTTCCGCCTACGCGTACCGCATCCCCGATGCGGAGCTGCTCGACACAGCCAACTTCGTAAAGCTCCCCTGGAGCACCAGCGCCAGCACCCTCGATCACAGGTACGATGTGGGGGGCGAGGGCGTCGTCTACTGGTTCACGCTCCAGGGGCCCGACAACGGCAAGATCGTGCTCGGGGACGATTGGCCGACCAGCCCCAATGCAGGCTTCGGATGGGATGCGGAGCTGGGCCACTCGACAAGCCTCGCCGCCTACGGCTGCTACGAGTTGGTGATCTCGTATATCAACGGCCCGGCTGGCAGCGATATTGACGTCGACCTCTTCCTCAACACGGGGTTGACCGGGCCGAGCGGCTACCCCTCCAATGACGGGACGAACGACACGTTCTGGGAAGGCGGGTGGACCACGCTCTCGCTTGGCCAGACTAAGACGCTGCGACTGGACTTCAACAACGCGCGTGCCGACAACATCTCCGACAATAAGGTGCCCCACACCGGCGGCGGAAAGGGGTGGCTGAACTGGGGCTGGTATCCGATCAACGACCGTGACCGCAACGAGATCAGCAACATCGGGTTCCAGGTCGCCGACTTCGATGGAGACGCGCTCGGCCACTCCGTTGAGATCACGCTCAACGTGATGAACCCCACGGCCGCTCAGGTTAAGCTCAAGGGGGCGCGCGTGGAGGACGAGAGCGTGGTCGTCGAGTGGGACACGGCGTCGGAGGTTGGGACCGCCGGTTTCTACGTCGTGCGTCGCGAGGGCGCCGGCGGCAAGGCCAAGGTTCTCGGCCCAGGCCTGCTGCCCGGCTTGCTCCACCGCCCGCAGGGCGGCGCGTATCGGCTGGCGGATCCCGACGTGCGGGAGGGCCAGACCTATACGTATGAGATTGTGGAAGTGGAAGCCAGCGGCGGGAAGCGCGCCTGTGGCAAGTGTCAGATCACGGTAGACAAGCTGACCGCGGAGGGCGCAGGGGGTGCGAAGCCGAAGCGGGAGCCTGATGGCCTAGCCTACAGCAAGGTGCCTCGCCCCCGCTCCGCGCCGGGCGTGGCGGGCACGATCCGCTTGCGGCGCGCCGCAGCAGGCAACGCGGCAGGCCGCGCGCTCCCGAGGGCGGCTGGGCACGCGGTCAAGATTGCAGTGAAGGAGAATGGGCTGTACTACGTGGGGGCGACGGACCTCGCGCCGTTGCTGGCAGGCTCCGCGCGGTCGGTCGCACAACTGATCAGGCTGGGCCATCTCTCGCTCACCTGTCGCGGCGAGGCGGTGGCCTATCTTCCAGCGCAAGACGGCGTTGGCCTCTACTTCTATGGACAGGCAATCCAGAGTATCTATGCCGCTGAAAACGTCTACTGGCTGGAGTTCGGCTTGGGCGACCTCATGGCCGAGATGGGGGAGAGCGGGGTCCAGCCGGCCGCTGTGGCGCAGAGGTTCACCGAAGTTGTGCACGCCGAAGAGAACAGGTACCCAGCAACAGGCATCTTCTTCGACCCTACGGCAGACTTCTGGTTGTGGGACTATGTGATCAGCGGTCAGGAGAGCAAGTCTGTCACGGTACGCGCCGATGGTGCGGCCTTGTCGGGCAGGACGATCCTGACCGTACACTTGACGGGCGCGACAAGCACGAAAGTCGACCCAGAGCATCACGCCCGAATCTCCCTGAACGGCGTGGCCGTCGGTGAAGCCCGGTGGGACGGCCTGGATGGCCATTCGCTGGCGGTGTCTGTGAATCCTGCCCTGTTGCGCTTGGGGGCGAACACGGTGGCTGTGGAGGGCATCCTGGACACGGGAGCCCCGTATAGCATCTTCTACATTGACTCCCTTGACCTCGTCTACGAGCGACGCTATGAGGCCGTCGGAGACTCCTTGCTGTGCCGTGCCGAGGACCATGCCGTCGTGACCGTCGGTGGGTTCACCCAGTCGCAGATCTCCGTCCTGGACGTGACCAGCCCAAGGAAGCCGAGGCACGTGGCCGGAGCGACCGTCGAGGAGGCGGACGGCGGCTACCGGGTGAGCTTCGCCTCTCCGGGGCCAGGGAGCGCCTGCCTGGCCGTGACGCCCCAGGCGGCCAAGCGTCCCTTGTCGCTGACCTCTGATGAGCCATCGCAGCTTAGGCATCGAGGCAACCGCGCAGACTACGTGATAATCGCGCCTGCCGAGCTGAAGGAGGCCGCCCAAGCGCTGGCCGGCTATCGGGCGGGCCAGGGCCTCGCCACAATGGTGGTGACGCTCGAAGACATCTACGACGAATTCAACTACGGCATCGCTGACCCGCATGCGACACAGGCATTCCTCGCATACGCCTGCGGAAGCTGGCGCCGTGGGCCGAAGTACGTGGTGCTGGCTGGGAGGGGCACGTATGACTACAAGAACTACCTGGGCTACGGCGACAATCTGGTACCGCCGCTGCTGAAGAGCACGGGATACGGATTGTTCGTGTCGGACCGGCAGTTCGCGCCGCAGTTGGCCATCGGGCGCCTGCCGGCGACCAGCGCGGCGGAGTTCGACGCCCTCGTGCAGAAGATCATCGCCTACGAGCGGGGATCGGGGAGCTGGACGAAGCGGGTCGTGATGGCGGCGGATAACGCCGACGGCGGCGGAGACTTCCCTCGCGACAGCGACGATCTGGCGCGGCGCATTCCAGCAGCCTACGCGGTGAGCAAGGTGTACTTGTCGAATGCGCCGCTGAGCGTGGCCCGCGAGCAACTCCGCCAGGGATTCCTCAACGGGGCATTGCTCGTGAACTACATGGGGCATGGCGGCATGGACCGCCTGGCCCAGGAAGGGTTGCTGACCGTGGGCGATGTGGGCGCCCTGAACAACGCGGAGCGCCTGCCCGTCGTGATGACGCTAACCTGTGTAGCCGGCCGGTTCGATGTCCCGGGCTACGAGTGCGTCGGCGAGGCATTGGTGTTGCAGCCTGCGGGCGGCGCCGTTGCGTTCCTGGGGCCGTCGGGGCTTCTCCTCAATGGCCAGAGCAAGGCGCTTGGGGAAGGGTTCCTCCAGGCCAGCCTGAGGCCCGGGGAGCGTGTGTTGGGCGACGTGGCCGCGGAAGCGTTCCGAAACGCCACGGGCACGGGCTCCTCGGCGGGGCTTCTGGAACTCTACAACCTCCTCGGCGACCCCGCCCTGAAGCTCAGGGGCGCCGACGCAGCCACTGGGTCGGGCCCGCGAAACGCCAACCCGAGAGCCACGCAAGCCGAGAGTCGCTGAGGACAGGAGAGCACGCGATGCCGATGTATGAGTTCCTCTGCGAGGGCTGCAACCGCGTCTTCCACTTCCTCGCGCGCACGCCCGAGGCGGCGAAGCGCAAACCCACCTGCCCCAAGTGCGGCGGCAGGAAGATGACCAAGCAGTTCTCCCTGTTCGCGACGGGACGAAAGGGGGCCACGCGTGGCAAGGAGGCGGAGGCGTCGGCGCCCGACGCCGGCCGCGGCCCAAGCCCCGCAGAAGACGAGCGCATGGAGCTGGCCATGACGGAGCTGGCCCGCGACATGGAATCCGTTGACGAGAGCAACCCGCGGCAGCTGGCTGCCGTGATGCGGCGGCTGTCCGACGCGACGGGCGAGGACCTGGGACCCGAGATGGACGAGATGGTTCGCCGCCTCGAGGCCGGCGAAGACCCCGAGAAAGTCGAGGAGGACATGGGAGATGCCCTCGGCGACGAGGGCCTCGGCGGCGAGGCCCGTGGCGCGCCAACCCACGACGACGGCCTCTATGACCTCTAGGGAAGCTCCTGTCACTGCGGCATGCGGCGCTGAGGTGGAACTTCTCCTCTGTTGCGCGCGGACCCCATTGGCCCCCGAGGTGGCGGACAGGATCAAGTCACTGGCCCAGGAGCAGATTGACTGGGCCTGCCTCGTGGAAATGGCCTATCTGAACGCTGTAACCCCGTTGCTCTACCGAAGCCTCACAGGCGCCTGCGCTGACGCCGTCCCCGGGGCTATTCTCGATAGCTTGGCAGAGCGCTGCCGGACGAACACCATCCGGAGCCTGCTCTTGACCGCAGAGCTGCTGAGGCTCCTGGACTTGTTCGCCGAGCACGGGATCCAGGCGGTGCCCTTCAAAGGCCCGGTGCTGGCTGCTTCCGCCTACGGGGACGTGGCGCTCCGCGAGTACTGCGATCTGGACATCCTGGTTCGCAAGAGGGACCTCAGGAGGACCAGGAAGCTGGGTGTCTCGCAGGGGTACCACGCGTACCGCTGGAACCTCGAAAAGCCAGGTTCCCGTTTGACCGTGGAGTTGCACTCCTACGAGTTCGGCGCGTGCCTGCTCCCCGGCGCTGGCCATCGCTCCCAGGAGAAGGAGAGCTTGGCCACGGTATCTCTTCTGGGCGCGGACGTGCCCACTCTTGGCCCCGAGGAAGGGCTCTTGGGGCTTTGCACGCACGGCTCAAAGCACTGCTGGGACAGGCTGTCATGGGTCTGCGACATCGCGCAGTTCCTCCATTCGCAGCCCCGAATCAACTGGCACGGCGTGCTGGCGCTGGCCACGAGGACGGGGGAGCGGCGAAGGCTGCTCTGGGGGCTCCTTCTCGCCTTGGACCTCCTGGGCGCACCCGTGCCGCGGGAGGTCTCGGCGCTGGGATCGGGAGATGGCCGTCTGACCCGGCTTGTTGCTGAGGCGCGTCGCCGCATCCTGGACCCGCCAAGCGCCCCTCTCGGCAACATCGAGCGATGGGCCACCCACCTCCGCATGATGGAGCGGCCGCGGGACCGGCTGCGCTTCTGCCTGGGCCTCCTGCACGAGGGCCTCAGGCCGAACCTGACCGACCGCACTGTAGTGCCGCTCCCGCGATGGCTGCACGTGCTCTACTATGCGATCCACCCCATGCGCATCGCCCTGACCTATGGCCCGCGCGCCGTGAAGCGCCTCTTCAGGCGCGCCACGTGAGCCCCTTGCCCTCAAGATGCTCGCCTTCCCTCCCCTGCGAGGTGAGGTGAACACCTCGCCGCGGCCCTCACCCGTGTCGCCCGATGAGCACATGTGCTTGCCATTGCTGAGCTTGCGGCGGGGCGTTCCTGGCGGGCGCCTGCCCATTCCAACATGTTCACCCCGTGTGTCGCGCGGTGAACATGTCGAACGCCTTGGGCGCCAGGGTCGGCGGCCACGCTCGCCGCTGCCGGAGCGCTTGCACTGGGGGCGGGAGTGCGCTATACTGCGATCATGTCAGGGGTGGCCCCTACAGCGCGCTCTGTGGTCAGAAGCAGGAGTCCAGACAGTGAGGCCCAGGCGAGCGGCGTTGTTCGGGGTTGCGCTGGCGGCACTACTGGTCCGAGCGGGGTTCGCGGTCCCCATCACGGACCCCTCGCAGTTCACCAGCGTGGCGGTTGTGATTGACTACCTGAACTCCCCGGTCGGCATCCTTGGTCCGACCACTCCTGTCACCAACCAGTACGCCTTGCTGGGTATCCTCCACAGCGGCCAGACCACGACCCCCCCGGGTCCCTTGGGGATGACAAGCCTGTCAGGCTTGCCGGCTCTGGAGGCGGGCACTGACGATGGTGCCGCACAGGTCCGGGTCGACTTCACGATACTCGTCGATCAGGTGGGCGCGTTCTTCGCCATGGCCGCTCCCGAGGACTCGATGAGCATCGTGGCGTACCGCCTGGACGACAGCATCATCGAGCAGTTCATCATGTCGCCTGCTGCCATGCCCCGCGTGCCTGGCCCATTCGACTTCAACGAGGGCTTCATAGGCCTGAACACGGACGAGTACATCGCGTACGTCATCTTCGGCCCCGCCGGCCCCCGGAACCTCGCGATTGTGATTGACGATCTGCACGTCGGCGCATCCCCGATCCCCGAGCCGGCCACCCTGTCCCTGCTCGTCCTCGGCGGCCTCGGCCTGCTGCGTCGGCGCCGCACGCGCTGAGCCGACGGCTCCGCAACCGTCCAAGGCACCCTGCACCTCGCCGGGTGCCTTTGCTTTAGCTCGACTTTCGCCGTCAGGCGGGGAGCCGGAGGGCGAAGTCGGTGACAGTCGGCTCACTTGTGGCAGGGCCGCCGATTTCTGACTCGACGGTTCCCGAAGGCCGCCACCTTCCCCCTCAAGCGCCTCACCTACGTGAACATGAAGGGCGAGGTCTTCGCCCACAACTTCATCAAGTGGCTCAAGCCCAACGACCCGGCCGCCCCCGCCGCCTGGATACTGCTGATCGGGGTGGACGACGTGAAGCTGCCCGAGGCGAAGAACCTGGCCGGCGCGAAGCTCATCTTCCACGTCGTCGAGGCCCACGACAAGGCGAACATGGAGGCCGCCGCGGTCACCCTCAAGGCGCCCTTCGAGACGGGCAAGCCCTACGACTTCAAGAACCTGGGCGACATCGTCGGCTCGGCCATCGTCAAGCAGGGTGGGGGCGCCGGCAAGCCGTTCGACCCGCCGCTGCGCTACGAGATTGACGTGACGAAGGCCGTCCGCACCTGGATCGGCGGCGAGAAGCCCCACGGCCTGGCCCTCCGCATCGTGCCCAACCGCGGCGTGGACGACGGCTGGACCGTCCGCTTCACCCCCTCGAAGGACAAGCTGCCCGAGCTGGAGATCACGACCTACGAGGAGAAGAAGTAGGCCGCGGGCATGTCTGAGGACACGCATGGGCACTGACGTCGTGCCGGGCACACGCTCCTGGCTGGCCCTCACCGCGGCGCTCGGGCTCCTCGGCGCCTCCGCGCGGGCGGGGGAGCCTGGGGGCGTCGCGGCGCTCGGTGACGCCGAGCGGCGGGGAATCCTCGCCCTGATCGAGCAACTGGGGGCCGAGGACTACCGTACGCGCGAGGCGGCTCAGGCCGCCCTGGAAGATGCCCCGCCCGTCGCGCTCCCCCTGTTGAGAGAGTATGAACACAGCGACGACCCAGAGATCCGCCTCCGCATCCGCGAGATCATCCCGCGCGTTCGCGAGAGCCCGCGGCGCATGGAGAAGGAGCTTCGGGCGCGGTTGAAGCGCGACGGGGTCAAGTTCGGGCACCTGGCCGTGGACGACCGCAAGCGCGTCACCCTGAGCCTCACTGGCACCGACATCGCCGACCTTACGCCTCTCAAGGGCATCCCTCTGGCGACGCTCTACGTCCAGAACACAAAGGTGACCGACCTTTCCCCCCTCGCCGACATGCCGCTCGAGAAGCTCAACGCGCCCCTCACCGTCACCGACGGCTTCGACGCCATCCTCAAAATCCCCACCCTCAAGCTGGTCTGGGACATGCCGGTTGAGCAATTCCGCCGGGAGTGCCTTGCCAGGAAACGCTTCCGCGACGCAGGCGTCGTCTGGCATACATTCGAGTTGTGTGACGACGGGCAGTGCATCCTGAGCTTCAGCCCCGAGGCTGCGGCGAACCTGGCGGGCCTTCGCGGCCTGCCGGTCAAGCACCTCGACTTCCGCAACTGCAAGTGGCTCGATGACCTCGCCCCGCTCAAGGGGCTGCCTCTCGATAGCCTCGACCTCCAGAACACGAGCGTCCGCGACGCGGCGCCCCTGGCCGGCATGCCGCTGACGAAGCTTCTCGTCAGCGGCGCGGGGGTCGCCGACCTGCGGCCCCTGGCCGGCCTTCGGCTCACGTACCTCAGCATGTACGGCGCGCCGGTTGCCGACATCGCTCCGCTGCGCGGCCTGCCGCTCAAGACCCTCATCCTCACCCACACCCAGGTCGCCGACCTGCGTCCCCTGAGCGGGATGCCCCTGCGGAGCCTTCACATCGAGGGGACCAAGGTCACCGACCTCTCGCCGTTGCAGGGCATGGCGCTCACCGAGCTGTTCTTCTCCCCGGAGCGGATCAAGGCGGGCATCGAGGCCATCCGCAACATGCCCACCATCCGCTGCCTCGGCGGAGGCGCGGTCAGCGACCACTTCATCGGCGCAGCGGAGTTCTGGGCTCGCCACGACGCCAGCCTCAAGCAACCACGGTAGCCGCGGAAGGAGATGCCCATCTGACGCCAGGTCAGCCCGCGGCCTTGAGCTTCGGCGGCTCCGGCGCGGGCACCTTGCGGGGGACCGGCCCCAGGTCGAGCTTCCGCTTCCCCTTGGAGTGCGTGGCCTCGTAGAACACGCCCTTCTCGATGACCAGGCAGGCGGCCGGGCCGCCGAAGAACAACCCTACGTCCGCACGAATCAGCCGCCCACCCGCCCGAACCGAGACGCCCTCTGACGACACGGTGTGGCCGACGACCATGCGCTTCGCCCCGAACTTCGCAAACACCTCGTCGAGCGCCTTCACGACCTCCTCCTCGTCCCCGAGCGCCAGGAAGCGGGTCCAGAGCGGGCCGGTGTAGCTTGTGGCCAGCCCGTCCTCGTCGTCCTTCCCAAGCTCTTTTCGAATCGTGTCGTTGATCTCGCGGAGCGACAGGCGGGCGCACTCGGGCGTGATGCCGGCGTGGACGAAGAGGACGTCGTTGATCTGGATGGCCGCGTTGTGCCCGCGAATCCACTTGCCGTAGGCGCCCTCGGCGCTCATCGCCTTGCCGAAGTCATCCTTCGTCCCGAACGCCTTGATCTGGGCGGGGATGACATAGGTCCAGACGCCAGCCAGGACCATCGCCTCGTGGTTGCCGATGAGAGCGTGGACCGCCCCGCCCGCCTTCGCGGCCTGGGGCTCCAGCTTCATCAGGAGGTCCATCACCTTGCGCGAGTCGGGGCCGCGGCCCAGCACGTCCCCGAGCTGCACGAGATGCGTCTTGCCCCCCGCCCAGTCGTTCTTCTCATCCACCACGCCGGCGGCCTGAAGCGCTTTCACGAACTGCTCGAAGTCCCCATGCACGTCGCCCACGGCCACGATGCGCTCGACGTCGCTCCACTTCTCCTGGCGCTTGTCCTCCTGCTGTGCCGGCGCCGCGCAGCCGAAGAAGAGAACGAGCAGAAGGATGGGGCCAAGCCTCAGTTTTCTACTTTTCGTGCTCATCTGTCGTCCTCGCCTCAGATCGCGGGTTGACGCGCTCTCGTCCTCATGCCATCATTATGCCGTGGGGAGGGCGTCCGTGCAACGAGGGGTTCGGGATGAGGCGTGCCGAGGCAGTCATCGCGGCGGCGATTCTGGCGGGCAGCGCCGCGCTCATCTTCACCCGCCTCGGCCACTACGCCTTTTGGAACGACGAGGCATACACCGCCCTCCTGGCCAAGAGCGTGTGGCGGACGGGCGACACCCACGCCGTCGTCGGCCACAACATCATCGCGTTCCAGGGCGGAGCGGCGCTGGAGAACCTGCGCCACCGCTTCGACCCGCCGCTGGCCTACTACCTGGCCGCCCCCTTCCTCGGCATTCTGGGCGATTCCACCCTCGCGGGGCGCCTGCCCTTCGCCCTCTGCGGCCTGGCCACCGTAGCTCTCATGGTATGGTGGGCCTGGCGCGAACGGGCGAGCCGCCTCACCTGGCTCGTCCTCGCCGTCGCGGTCCTCGGCAACGTGTCGCTCATGCTCTACTCGCGCCAGTGCCGCTACTACGCCCTGGCAATGCTCCTCTCAACCGTGCTGGCCTACCTGTACCTCCACCCACGCGGGGCAGAGACGCCCCGCCTACAAGCGGGACGCGGGGCACGGGAGCCCATCGCTGGCGATGGGCGCCCCCGCCTACAGCGCATCCGATGGCTTGTGACGATGGCCGCCGTGTCGGTCTGCCTCCTGGCAACGAACTACATCAACTACGCCGCGTTCTACGCCTGCGCCGCCGTGGACTACGTGGTCTGGAAGGGCCGCCATCGCCTCACGCGGCGGGACGCCCTCGTGCTCTTCGCGCCCCAGCTCATCATTGGCGTGGCCATCGTCTCCGTGTGGAACCCCCTCGGCAAGGCTGTGCCGTCTGAGGGGATCGTGCCCCCTGAGAGCGTGTCCTGGGTGGCTGACAAAGCGGAGCTGCTCTGGCGGAGCTTGCGGGACATCAACCGCTGCGAATACGGCGTCGGCCTGCTTCTCCTCGCAGCCCCGCTCATCTACCCGCTGGCCAAGGACCCGTGGCTTCTGCGTTTGCCGGCCGCTGTGCTGGTCTACCTTGTGGCTGTGACGCTAGCTTCGCCCCAGGTGCTGTATCTGACCGACGAGGCCGACGTGCGCTACCTCGTGCCGCTCATCCCCCTGTGCATCGCTCAGGGGGTCGTGACCGCGAGGGCGCTCACCAAGGCCCTCCCCATCGCCGCCTTACCCTTGGCCATTGTGGCGTTCGGCACAAACCTGCTCCACGCAGCGCCCCTCTGGGGCCAGCCCGTGCGCTCCACCATCGTCGAGTACGTTGGCGAGCTGGCCCGGCCGCGAACGACCGCCTACGGCGCCGCAGCCGCGTGGATCAACGCGAACGTCAGGGAGGGCGAGAGCATCTGGGCGCTGCCCGAATACGCCATCTCGCCCCTGATGTTCCACGCCCCCAAGGCCGTCTACGCCTGGCAACTCACGGATCCGCCGGAAGAGCAGTTCCGCGGCCTGCCGGCCGTCCATTTCAAGAGACGCATGCCGCCTGACTACATGATCGCCTTTGGGCCATTCGTCCTCCCGCTGAAGAACAGGCTCAAGCAATGGGGCGGATACGCCCCGGCCGCGACCCTCGACGCCTACTGGCGCGACGACACGCGCCCAGAGCTGCACTGGCACGCCTTCCGCCCCGTCACCCGCTTCAACCGGGCGACAGAGGGCATCTACGTCTTCCGCCGCGTAGGAGAGCAGACGCAAAGAGCGGACAAAGCGGAGGACTGAGGCCCGAGCGCGCCGAGACTGGCGAAGCCGAGCTTGCGCTCAGATGGGATGGAGCCTAGAATGGACTCCGGGCCGCCGCTGGCCTCAACGGAGTTGAGGACATCGCCAACGGGCGGCCAACCCGAGCAATCAAGCAACGAAGGAGCAACGCTATGAACCGGAGACGAACGGTTCATGTGGCATGCCTGGTGGCAACGGCCGCACTTGGCGTGGCGCACGCATGGGCAGCCGTGAAGGCGGCGCCTGAGACCCCACTCACCAAGGCCGGGGAGAAGCTCCTCGCACGGTACTCCGCCATGCTCATGGCATTGCAGGCGGAGATCGTCAAGTCGGCCCCGAAGATTGACGAGGCGAAGCGGGCCGCCTTCCTGAGAGCGTATCAGGACGAGGCGGCGGCGGCGGCGGCCGAACTGAATGCGATGCGAGTTCAAGACAGGAGCAAGGACAAGGAGGCGGCGGCAAAGGCTTACACTGCCGCCAAGGAGGCCCTCGCGCTGGCGGCGACGAACGCGCAGGCGCCGGCCAAGGCCGTGCTGACGAACCTGGAGAAGTTCCTGGCGAGCGACAAACTGGATCCGCAACTGGTGAAATACGTGGTGCTGGCCGAGGCCACGCCGCGCGGCCTGGCGGAGTTCGCCCAGCAGGGGAAAGAGCAGGAAGCCCTCGTGGAGAAGCTCCTTGTGGACGATGCCCTGATGAAGCAGATGCTGATCGCGGACGGCACCAAGGGTGGCAAGTATGGCCAGGCAATGAAGATCTACACCGACATCCAGAAGGCGAGCGCCAAGGCCAGGGATGGCGTCCTGCAGCGGCTGGCACTGGGCATCAGCTCGGAGCATGCGGTGCCGGTCGAGCAGACCAACCCTGCGGACCAGCCCGACGCTCCGGCCACCGTGGATCCGGTGAAGCGGTACCTGCACTTCGAGAAGGCGTACCTCGATGGCGAGCTGGATCCCGGCTTCAAGGATCTGACCGTCTGGGAGTATCGAAATGTCGTCAACGGCGATGAGTCGGATAGCACTCTCGCCTGGGGGCGCCAGATGCTCCGAAACTACCGGCCCGACCACATCTCCACTTCGGACTATCGCTGGCGTTATGTGGCAGCCGTCAAGACCGATGTCAAGTACGGGTCGCAGGACGTCAAGAATGACCTCCCCACGCTGCACAAGTACCAGAATATCCTCATGAACGGTGGCGTGTGCGGCCGGCGCGCGTTCTTCGGGCGCTTCATCCTCCGCAGCTTCGGCATCCCGACCGTTGCCCGTCCCCAGCGTGGCCATGCTGCCCTGGCCCACTGGACGCCCGATGGTTGGGTGGTCTGCCTTGGCGCCGCCTGGCCGTGGGGCTGGACAAGTTATGGCGAGGGAGTCGATTTCGCGTTCCACACGCAGGCGAGGGAGAATGAGCAGGCATTTCTCGAAGCGCTGCGCGCCCAGTGGGTGGGCTCTGTGCTCGGCGAGAGCAAGGCCTTCGGTTTCCACGCCTCGGCTTCCGGCTTCTGGAATGGCGTCGCGCTCTACCGGCAGCGGGCGATTATCGAAACGGCCAAGGCGACGGCGCTGGCCGCGGTCGGCACGGACATTGGCGAGGCGAATGAATCCAAGGAGAAGGAGGTCGTTGAAGCAGTAACCGTGACCGATGCCGACAGGAAGATCGTCGTCGGGCAGGACGGGGTGATCACGATTCCGGCCGTGGCCTGCAGCAAACCGGCCAACAGCACGGGGAAGATCGCCTTCATGAAGAGCTGCCTGGGCGAAATGCAGTTGCACTACAACCGGAACGGGAAGCCCGAGGAGTTCGAATACACCTTCGAGGCCCCAACCGCCGGAAAGTATGCGCTCGTCGCGCGCGTGGTGACGGTGAACAAGGACCAGCACCTCCTGGTCGCGGCCAACGACGCCAAGGAGCCGACCGACATCGCGGTGCCTTTCACCGGCGGCATGTGGGATAAGACGAAACCGGCCGAGATCTCATTGGCCAAGGGCAGAAATGTCCTTCGCTTCTCGCGCAACGAGCCGGTCAAGGGGTTGACCATCAAGGACTTCACGCTGACCCCCGTGAAGTGAATCCGTCACTCGAGAAAGGAGACGAAGGGATGAAGAAAGCAGCACTGGCGCTGGCCGCCCTGGTGTGGGCCAGCCTGACCGTCCTGGCCGTCGAGGTGCCAAAGGAACTGCCGCGGCCGGACGGCAAGGAAGCGGACATGAGCAAGCCCGTGCAGGTCTACATCCTCCTCGGCCAGTCCAACATGGTGGGCGCGGGCAAGATCGCCGGCGACAAGGACGGCACGCTGGAGAATGCAGTCAAGGCGAAGAAGAAGTACCCCTACCTTGTGGATGACGCCGGCAACTGGACCGAGCGCAAGGACGTGCGTTTCGTGCGTGTCATGGGAAGCGGCACGGGACCGATGCGAGAGTTCAACAACGAATGGATGAGCGTCAAGGGCAGGACCATCGGCCCGGAACTCGGCATTGGGCATTACGTGGGGCATGTCACGGATGCGCCCGTGATGATCCTCAAGAGCTGCATCGGCAACCGCAGCCTCGGCTGGGACCTGTTGCCCCCCGGCAGCAAGGGATATGAGTTCACGGACAAGAAGCCGATCACCTGGTACGCCGGCATGCAGTACGACGGCGACGTGGCCAACGCGAAGAAGGTGCTGTCGGAACTCGACAAGTACTACCCCGGCGCCAAGGGCTACGAGATCGCGGGCTTCTTCTTCTGGCAGGGCGACAAGGACCGCTACGATGCCGGGCTCGCCAGCCACTACGAGCAGAACCTCGTCCACTTCATCCAGCAGTTGCGCAAGGACTTCAATGCCCCGAACGCGAAGTTCGTCGTCGCCACCCTCGGCCAGACCAAGAAGGGCGACGGGGGCAACGAGGGAAAGATACTCGAGGCCCAGCTCGCCGTTGACGGCAACAGTGGCAAGTACCCGGAGTTCAAGGGCAACGTGGCCTCCGTCTACTCCAACCCCTTCTGCCATGGCGGCGCCTCCAACAGCCATTACGGCGGCAACGCGGAAACCTACATGGATATCGGCGAAGCCATGGGCCGGGCGATGGCTGAGTTGATCGGGGCAAGCAGCGGCTCATCCAAGTAGCCACTTCCGCGGCTACCACTACAACCGCAACGCCGAGACCTACATGGAAGTCGGCAACGCCCTCGGCTGGGCCATGGCGGAGCTGCTGAGGAACAAGAGAGAATGATCGCTCAGGTAGAAGCGTGCCAAGGTCCT
Source organism: Planctomycetota bacterium (assembly GCA_041320515.1). Lineage (GTDB taxonomy): Bacteria > Planctomycetota > PUPC01 > DSUN01 > DSUN01 > DSUN01. The sequence continues at coordinate 1,524,885 of JBGLNR010000001.1, forward strand.
CGTGGCTCCTCCGCATGCCGTGCCAGGCACATCCTGCAGGCGCTGGAGGGCATCCACGTCTTCCGCCGCGTGGCAAAGGAGAGATGACATGAGACTGCTCACGGCTTGTCTGCTCGCACTCTCGGCCGCAGTGTTCGCGGCGGACGCGCCGACCCGCGTAGCCTGCGTGGGCGACAGCATCACGGAGTTCTCCGGCTATCCGGCTCAGTTGCAGAAGATGCTGGATGAGTACGCCAAGGAGAAAGGGCGCTATGAGGTCAAGAACTTCGGCGTGAGTGGCTCGACCATGCTCTTCAGGAGCGAGAAGCCCTACGTCAAGCAGCCCCAGTACAAGGCCGCCCTGGAATACCAGCCGCAACTTGTCGTGCTGATGCTCGGCACGAACGACACGCGCAGAGCTGGGCCGAACACGTTCCAGCACATCGGCGAGTTCGTTCCGAATGCCGTGGAACTGATCAAGTCGCTCACCGACTTGCCGAGCAAGCCCAAGGTGTTCGTGTGTCTGCCAGTCCCGATTGCGAAGGCCGGAAACTGGGGGCTGAACAACGAGAACCTGGTTGCAGGCGTGCTTCCGGGCGTGCGCAAGGCAGCGGAGGAGTCGGGGGCCACTCTCGTTGACATGCACACGCCGCTCCTTGGCCGTGAGGAGTGGTTTCCTGACAACGTGCATCCTCAAGGTGAAGGAACCAAGGCCATCGCGTGCGTGGCCTTCCAGGCCATCACGGGAATCAAGCCACCTGTCTGGCTGCTGCCCCCGCCCAAGACCATCATCGGCCCGAATCTGCTCACCAATCCAGGCGCTGAGGAGGGCCTGAGTGGGTGGACTGCACGCGGCGGAAAGATGGAGCTGGTTCAGGCCCCCGTACATGCGGGGAGGAATGCCGTGAAACTCACCGGCCGCACAGCAAGCTGGCACGGCTGCGGACAGGACGTGACCGCGTTGCTGAACCAGCAGGGTCCCGGCGCCTACCTGTTCCGCTGCTACCTGCGCGCGGCGAGGCCGGAGGACAAGATTTCCGCGACAGTCACGATGATGCTCTCGGAAGGCGGCTATCCCTCATCGAGGTTCGAGCCACTCAGCGCGGAGAAGTGGACGCAGTTGACCGCCATCTACCGCCTGCACTGGAAGGCCGAGAAGCTCAAACAAGCTGTGCTCTACTTCCAGACCCAGGGGAACGGCGACGTATTCGCTGATGACTTCGAACTGATCAAGGGGGAATAGGGGAGCATAGGTGTGGGGGTGGGCATCATGTGCCGTAAGACGTGTTGCGGCAATCACTTAGGCGATGCGTTCAGATGATCAAACCCAGGGAGGGGGGAAGTGATCATCTGAGCGCCTGACGCGCGCTGGGGGGGCGACTGGGGCGGGGGCGGGGCTATGCTTGACGCCGTGCTGCGGCTTTGCTACAATACTTGACCGACTAAGTCGAGATTGCGCGGCCGCAAGCGTTCCTTGACCGAGTCCCGTCCCGCGAGTACAATGCAAGGGCAGTCCACCCCGGTTCATGGGCGGCCGGCAGCGGCCCCGGAGAGGCAGCGAAGGTGAATAAGTCGTATTGCATGAAGTGCCACGACCTAGTGCCCACGCGGCGCGAGACGCGCGAGGGCAAGGTCTACCTGGTAAAAGAGTGCCCCAAGTGCGGGCCGAACGAGACCTATCTCTCGTCGGACGCCGAGCGGCACTTCATCAAGCGCAACCTGGACCCCGGCTTCGGGTACGAGGGCTGCCAGATCACCTGCATGGACTGCGCGCACCACAGGGCGCCCACCTATGCGTTCGTGGACGTGACGAACCGCTGCAACCTGAACTGCCCGATGTGCGCCGACGGCGTGTTCGCCCACGGCTTCGCGTTCGACCCGCCGCTCGCCCGCTCGGGCACCAACCCGTGCCTCTGGCGCGTGGCTGATGGCACGCCGTCGGGCCAGCCCGTCCTGCTCACGCGCAAGGGAAGCTGGCTCGGCTTCGACGGCATGGCCTTCGCCACCGACGGCAAGACGGTGCTGCTCGCGTGGACGACGTTCCGCGATGGCGGCGGCCGCAGCAGCGGCGCCGACAAGAGCGGCCTGCTTGTCCTCGATGCTGACGGCACAGGCCTCTGGCCTGCGGAGGCCACAGGCGGGACGCCTGTGCCACCGACGCCTGTGCCACCAGGGCCGGCCGTCCAGAGCCTCAGCTCTGCCACTGAAAGGCCGCGCGTTCGTCACCCCTCGCCCGCCTGGGACGGCGCTCGCTACGTGGTGGCCTGGGACGTGCCGCGGAAGAGCAAGGAGTTCAGCTACGAGGGTGTCTTCTATCGCTGCTTCGCCCCCGACGGCAAGCCGCTCGGCGGCGACGAGCCCGTGGTGGACGACCCCGCCAGCCCGGCCTACTCGCCGGCCGTGGCGTCCGACGGCGCCGGCACGACGCTCCTCGCCTACGAGCGGCACCCGCGCGCGGGCGACACCCCGATCAGGATTGGCGTCCGCGTGCTGGCGGCCAAGTGATGAAGAGAGCGTCGCTCGCCGCTGCCCTCGTTTCGCTGCTGCTCGGCTGCCAACAGGCTTCCCGCGATGCCGCGGCGCCCTTCGTGGTCCCTCACGCCGCGGCGCCCGTCGAGAGGGTCTTCGCCAGCGAGGCGGGCGGGTGGGCCGCCCGTCTCGCCGCCTTGGGCAAGGGCGTGACGGCTGTGCCCGCCGAACAGGATGCAGCGTTCCCATCCTGGCCGACCGATGCCTGGGTGTTCGGCTACCGCGGCGGCCGCCTCGAAGTCCTGGAAATGCCTGTCGAGCGACCGCCGGCAGCGCGGAGTTGGCGCCGAATCCGCGTCGGCGCGAAGCGCGAGTTCCCAGAGGGCCGCTTCGACGCCGGCGGCAACATCCTCGTCTCGCCCCCCGTGCCGGGCCGCTTCCCGCTCGGACGCATCATCACGAGCGCCCAGGTGCAGCCGGCGCTCAAGGAGTTCTTCCGCGCCCAGCGGGTGCAAGCGGGGCACGACGGCCAACTCGTCGAGCTGGACACGGCATGGCTCAAGGTGGGCCACGTGGACGAGATAGTGGCCTTCGTGCCGGCTGCTGCCGGCGGCTTTCGCCTAGTCCTGCCTGACCCAGAGGCGGGGCTGAAGCTCCTGGCCGCCGTGCCGCCCGAGCGCGTGCTGTTCGCGGCCCAGAGCGGCGCCCAGATGGCAGGCGCGGTCACGGCGGCCGGGGCGCGGTTCCTGGAAGACCGCTCGCGCGACTTCGGTAAGGGGCGGTGGACGCACGTGCGCATCACCTCGGGCAAGGCGGCGGGCCTGGTGGCGCGCGTCGCCCGCGCCGAGGGGAGCCGCCTGATCATCGAGCGCTGCTGGGACCTGCGCGGCGGGGCAGCGGCAGCCGTGCGCGCCGCCCGCGACGGCGTGGCCGAGGCGATGCCCGTCTGGTTCGACGTGCCCGACGCCACGAGCCGCTACATCGCCGTCGAGGACTCGCGGATGTGGCTCGACGGCAGGGGGGAGGAGTTCCCCGCGCTCATCACCGCGGGCGAGCTGGTCCGCGACCCCTCTCTGGCCTCTGCCGCAGCCGTTTCCGGGCGACGCATCTACGGACCTGGCGGCATTCGCGAGACCGTGAGCCGCGCGCTCGGCCTGGTTGAGGATGAGGCGATTCGCCTCCCCGTCCTCTTCTGCGCCGACGAGGCCGGCGGCGCCGTGGCCGCGCTCGCGCCCAACCCCGTCAACCTGGTTTGCCTGGGCGGCGCTGTACTGCTGCTCAAGCCGCTTGGCCCGCGTGAGAATCCAGCCGATGAATCCACCGATGTGCTTCTGCGTGCCTGGCGACAGGCCATCGAGCGGCTGGGCGTCCGTCCCGTGTTCCTGGACGGCTGGGACGGCCTCCACCGGCGCGACGGCGGCGCGCGTTGCGGCACCAACGTCCTGCGCAGGCTCTGACAGTACGGCGTTACGGTTCGGGGGTCGCGAGGTCGGCGAGGAACTCGGGTGCCTTGCCCCACCTGGGCACGCGGGCAGGGGCGATGGCCTGGAAGCCGGAGACCTTCAGGATGCTCTGGCCCCGGGGGGAGAGGACGAAGCGGATGAAATCCCTGGCGTCGGAGGGGTTCGGGGCGTCATTGAGAAGCGTGATGCCGAAGGCGATGGCACTGCCCGTGAGGGTCTCGGCGCCGCCGCGGTAGTTGGGCACGTTGACCTGTACCGTGCCGTAGTAGTCGTCGAGCGCCAGGTCGCCCAGGTTCACCTCCTTCGGCAACGGGGTGAAGGGGAGCTTGAGGTCCACGGCGTGGACCTTGTAGACGAAGGCGTAGTCCACGCGGGCCATGTTGAGGTAGGCGGAGATCAGCTCGTTGGCGTCGAGGGCGACGAATTCCGGGGGGCACTTGGCGATCAGTTCCCGGGCGAGGGGGTGGGGGTTGCCCTTCGAGGTGAGGTAGTGCTTCTGGGCCAGCTCCCAGGATAGGCGGGCGTAGTAGCCGCACGGGTCCTGGGAGGGGTTGGCGATGCCGAAGCGGACGTCGGGCCTGAGCAGGATTTCGTACCAGTTGTCGCTCGTGATCTCGGCTCGGTGGGCGCTGGAGGTGTGGCCTGCGAGGACGATCTCTGTGGAGGCGAACTTGGCGACCCAGGCGGCGTGGGCCTCGCCGAGGATTTTCTCGATGAGGCGGTGGTCGGCCACGGCCAACACGTCGCCCCGCCGCAGGGGCACCAGGCGCGTGGCCATCACGCTGCCCATGACCTCGAGGTGCACGTCCACGTCGGGGTGTTGCTTCTCGAAGGCGTTCTCGACGTCGCGGAAGCTGGCGGCCAGGGCGTCGGCGGCGAAGACGCGGAGGGTCCGCCGCCCGTCCTCGCAGCCTGTGACGGCGAGCGCGGCAGCGGCCGCTATGGCCGCGAGCGTCGAGCGACGGCAGTTCGCGTGCATCTATTCCTCTCTTTCGTCGGCGACGGCGAAGACCATGAACCGCTCGGGCGGAAGTTCCACGAGGAGGCCGCCCCCGACTGGCGCCGGGAGCGCCTGCGGGTCGGGCCAGGGGCCGCACTCGATGCGCATGCCCTCCGCCAACCGCACGAGGGCGCGCGGCGCACTCGCCGATGGGGTGAAACCCTCCAGGACACCGGGGTAGACCGATGCATCCGGCAGGCGCGCGCCGCCAGGGTGGAGCTTCACGTGGCATCCTCGGATGGCAACCCGCACCGCGTCGGCGCCGGCCAGGAACTCGGGCAGCACGACGCGGAACGTCAGTGGCCCGCACTCGACCGCGCGTGGGCCGTTCGCCGGCGACTCGCGCAGCAAGCGGCCGGGGAAGATGTTCTCGACGAGGAGGAAGCGTGCCGTCGCCAGGTCGGCGGGGTGCTCGAACACCTCGGCCGGGGCTCCGTACTGCTTCAGGCGGCCGTCCATGAGGATTGCGAGCCGGTCGGCCAGCGCGGCGGCCTCCTCCTGGTCGTGGGTAACGAGAATGGCGGTGAGGCCGAGGCGGCGCCAGACCTCGCGGAACTCGCGCTGAAGCTGTCGCCGCGTGGCCGGGTCGAGGGCGGAGAACGGCTCGTCGAGGAAGAGCACGCGGGGCTCGACGACGAGGGCGCGGGCCAGCGCCACCCGCTGCTTCTCGCCGCCGCTGAGGCTGCGGATGTCGCGCCGGTCGAGCAGACGCTCGATGCCCAGGAGGCGGGCGACACCCCGGACCCGCTCGTCAGCGGTCGCGCGACCCACGCGCCGAACCAGCAGCCCGAAGGCGATGTTCTCGCGCACCGACAGGTGGGGGAAGAGCGCCAGGTCCTGGGGCAGGTAGCAGAAGCCGCGCTCCTCGGGCCGGGTGCGGCCAATGTCCCGGCCGTCCAGCAAGATGCGGCCAGCGTCGGGCGGCTTCACCCCCAGCACGGTCTCCAGGAACAGCGTCTTGCCCGCCCCCGAAGGGCCAAGGAGGACAAAGCACTCGCCCTGCGGAATCCTCACGCTGATCCGCTGGAGGGAGAAGACTCCGTAATGGGCGACGAGGTCGGCCACTTCGAGCATCAGCGCCGCCCTCCGACGAGCAGCCGCACGGCCACCAGCCCGCCCAGCGTGAGCAGGGTGAGGACCACGCTCAGGGCCACCGCGCGGTCTATGCTCACCGAGGCCATGTTGAGGTAGACGGCCACGGGCATCGTCTCGGTGTAGCCCTTCACGGCGCCGGCGATGGTCGAGGTCGAGCCGAAGTCGCCGATGGCCCGCGCCCAGCCGAGCACGAAGGCCGCCACGATGCCGTTGCGGGCCAGCGGCAGCGTGACCCGCCGGAACGCCTGCCACGGCGTGCAGCCGAGGAACCGCGCCACCTGCTCGAACCGGGGATCAATCCCCGAGAACGTCGTCCGCGCCACCAGCACGATGAAGGCATAGGCCACGAAGAACTGGGCCAGGATGATCCCCGGCACCTCGAAGACGAAGAAGCGGGCGAGCCAGAGCCCGGGCGGATTGCGGAAGAGCAGGAGCAAGGCCACGCCGAGCGCCATCGGCGACATCGTGACTGGGATCAACAGCACGGCCTCGGCCAGCCACGCCCCACGGAAGCGCCAGCGGGCCAGCGCGTAACCCGTAGGCACGGCAAGCACGAGGGCGGCCAGGCTCCCGACAACCGACGTCCAGACGCTGAGCCAGATGGCCTGCAGCACGTCGGGCTGGCCCAGGGCACTCAGCGCCGGGCCGCCCCCCGTGTAGCCCACCTGCACGGCCACCAGCGCCACCATCAGGGTGACCGAGCACCCAGCGGCGGCGAGGCATAGCCAGTCGAGCCACGACCGCATGGGTCACCACCCCTTCGGCAGCGGCCACTCGCCGCCCACCGGGCAATCGGGCCGAGTGTGCTTGCGGGCCTCGTCCACGCTGGCCAGGTAGTGCCACTTGTGGAAGATAGCCTTCCCCTCCTTGCTCAGGAGGAAGTCCACGAACTGCCTGGCGGCCTCTGGCTGCCTGCAGAAGGTGCTCTGGGCGATGGGTATGTAGCCGATCCTCGGAATCTGCTCCGGCGTCAACATGATAGTCTTTATCTTCTCAGGGTTCCAGTACTGGAACACCCGCCAGCCGAGAACAGCATCAACCGTACCCAACGCAACGAGCTGCGCGGTCTTTTCGCACGACTCGGCGTGGGTGACGATGTTCGGCTTCACGGCGCCGGCCACCTTGTTGTGGATCATCACCTCGACCGCGTAGAGGCCGACGCACACGGTGTCGGGCCGCGCAATGCCCACGCGGACCCCTGGCTTCCCGAGGTCCTCCAGCTTCTCGATCTTCTTCGGGTTGTCGGCGGGCACGTTGATGGCGGGGAGGAGATAGACGACGAGTTTCTCGGTGTCGGGCACGACGAGTTTCTCGCGCTTTGCCAGTTCCATGAAGTCAGAGGAACCAGGGAAGTACAGGTCGCCGCGTCGCGTGAGCTTCATCTGGCTCAGCATGGCCCCCGAGCCGCCAAAGTGCAGGAGCATCCTGCACCCTGTCTTGTCCTCGAATGCCTTAGCGGCATCCTCGGTCGCCGGCTTGGACGCCGAGCCGATGAAGAGTTCCAGTGCCTTCCCTGCCAGCGGCTTGTCCCCATCGCCTGCCAGCCCGCCCGTCGCCAGCCCCAGCGCCGCTGCCGCCGCCAGCCAGCCCCATCGCCTCTTCATCTCGCCGTCTCCTCTCGTCGTGTGGGCCGTTGCAGGTGCCCTGTGCCCCTGCCGATCCTTCATTCGCTCGGTGGCCAGCGGCTGTGACGCATTCCTGATCTTGCCGCTCGGAACACGAGTTCGCGTCACATGACGACCGATAGCCAACGAGATGGGTGATGGATATGGGGTCCGCTATCCTCTCTTGCGGACCGCTGCTCCGTCAACGCACTGAACGGCGAGCGTCAGGCATCGCATGCTCCCCCCCTTACGAGGTGGCCCGCGCCTGGGGGCACGAAAGGAGACCGCCCCGACCCTGACCGGCGGCGGACATGTTGTGTCACGCGCCCGCCTGGGGAGCGAATGGAACTATGGTCGTGGGAGAGAGGAGCCTGCGTGTGACGGCATGTGCTCGGGCCATCACACCCTGCGCAAGAGAGGAGTTGGGTGTTATGCGACGCCTGTTGCTCGGCCTGTGGTTCTCAGCGTCTGGTGGCGCTGTGTGGGCGGTGCCCGTCACCGTCACGATCACGCCGACGGCGGACGCCTTCGTGCGGTCGCTGGCCCCCAACTCCAACTACGGCGCAGCGGGCGCCCTCTCAGTCTCGGGCTCAACCGCAGTAAACGGACAGGGAGTCCAGAGGGGTCTCCTGGATACGTTCATGAAGTTCAACGTGGCCGGCGTCGTGTCTCAGATGGACGCGCAGTTCGGGGCCGGCAACTGGGGATTCACCGATGCCGTCCTCCGGCTCACGGAGGATCCTGCTCCGAACAACCCGATCTTCAACCGGGGCGTGGGGCAGTTCGAGATCCGTTGGATCGCATCCGATGCCTGGCTGGAGGGGACTGGCACCCCGAACGCGCCGACGACGAATGGCGTGCGCTATTCGGACGAGGCGACGTTCCTCAATCCCGCGGTGGACGTCGCGCTGGGGCTCTTCAGCAATACGCTCACCATGGATGCCCACTTGTACACGCTCGACCTGGTCGAGCCGTTCGTAGACGATCTGCTGGCAGCGGGCGACGTGAGCCTTTTCCTCACGGCGGAGGATTCCTCGGTTGGGTTCACGCTCAACTCGCGGACGGTTTCGGATCCTGTTTGGGAGACGCGCTGGTCTCCCACGCTCCATTTCACGGCGGACGTGAGCCAGGCGGTCCCCGAGCCAGCCACGGCCACGCTGCTGCTCGTCGGCATGCTCGGGGCGCTCAGCAGGCTCCGGAGAGGCCGGAGGGCGCCATGAAGTCTCGAGCATCGGCAGGGTTCACGCTCATCGAGCTGCTCGTGGTCATCGGCGTCATCGGCAGCTTGGCTGGCATGCTGCTCCCGGCGCTGCACAAGGCGCGCGGGTGCGCGCGCAACGCCGGGTGCATATGCAACCTCAAGCAGATGGGCTACGCGCTGTCGCTGTACGTGGACGACAACGACGGCTACATCCCGCGGCGCGGCCAGGGGGTCCAGAGGCTCACGCAGATCAGCCGAATGTCCGACTGGTTCAAGCCGAGGGCAAGAGGCCGAAGGAGGGGGACCGCCACGTCTTCCTGTGCCCCGCGGCCGCTGACCCCGGGTGGATGTACTTCCTGCCGTACGGGATGAACATGTACCTCTCCCCGTGGATACGGCCCGTGCAGCACAAGTTCACCGAATTGCCCCGGCCCGCCTCGCTCGTGTTCCTGGCCGACGCCTCACAGCCCTACAGCGTGCCCGCTCGCCACGATGGCCGCGCCAACTTGGTGTTCCTCGACGGCCACGTGCAGGCGTTCGAGGGAACATACCTGGGCTGCGGCGTGGGCGACCCCCATCGGAGTGATGTCCGATGGGAGACCGGAACGGGCGGGATCAACCAGACACCCGTCAAGTAGGAGACGCGGACGGTGCCGCGGCGGCTTGTCATTCCCCTGATCCTCGCGGCGTGTTCCGCCTGCTCGTCGGAGCGCGCGAAGGACAGCTCCCAGCCCCAGCCCTCCGTGGTCCGCTGCGCCGTGATCGGCGGCATGACGATGACCGGGCTATGGCCGGAGATCGCCAAGCGGTTCGAAGCCAGGCACGCCTACAAGGTCGAGGTCGTGGCCACGGGCCCGCGCCCAGGTCTCGCCGAGGCCTTCCAGCAGGGGAAGGCCGACCTGCTGACCATGCACTCGGGCGACATCACGACCGACCTGGTGGCCGACGGCTACGGGACCAACTCCCGGCCGTGGACGAAGAACGACCTGGTGATCGTGGGGCCGCCGTCGGACCCCGCCGGGATCAGGGGGATGAGGGACGGCGCCGCGGCCCTGCGGCGCATCGCCGAGCGCGAGGCACCGTTCGTGGACTTCCACGGCATCGGGAGCCGCGAGCTGACGCACAACCTGTGGAGGAAGGCAGGCGTCGAGCCGCAGGGCAAGTGGGTGCTAAAGGACGAGAGCAAGAGCGGCCTCGCCATCCTCCAGTTCGCGCGTGACCACAACGCCTACGTGATCGTCGGCCGCATGCCCGTCCTCTTCGGCAAGATGCAGGTGGGCGACATGGAGGTCATGGTGGAGGGGGACCCGGTCATGCGCCGCCCGTACGTAGTGATGGAAGCCAACCCCCAGCGCTTCCCGCAAGCCAACCACGCCGGCGCACGGGCACTGGCCGACTTCCTACTGTCCGAGGAGGTCCAGAAGTTGCTTGCGGAGTTCGGCGCCGCCGAGCACGGTGGCATCCCGCTCTTCCACCCCATCGGCGGCGCGCCCTCGGCCCAGGTCCCGACCGGCGCCGCGTCACCACGCGGGCCGGCAACTGAGGAGAGACAAGGATGAGGCAGCGGTTGTGCCTCGCGGCGATGGCTGCCCTGGCAGTGGGGTGCGCCCAATGGCACGTCGCGGCTGCGGGGCAGGAACTCCGCGCCTAAGTTGTTCATCACGGCGAGCCGACGTGGAACCAGCTTTTCGCCGACTTCGAGCGCGACAGCGGCATCCACGTGGAACCCTCGTACGCGTGCCGGGGCGTCAACCTGGTGAGCACGGCGCTGGCCGACCTGGCGCGGCCGGGCGTGCGCATCGTGCTCTGCTTCTCGAAGGGCTGCCTCGGCCGCGTGAGCGACAAGATCCTGGCAAACGCGGGTGTTGCCGAGAAGGTGGCGCCGAACATCGTGAAGCGCATCCCCGGCGAAGAGGCCGTGGCGAAGGCTGTGGACGGCGTCAACGCCGACGTGGCTATCATGTGGAGCTGGGTGCTGCCGATCATCGGTGAGGACCGCTACCAAGCCGTCCCAATTCCGCCCGAAGTGAACGTTATCGACCCAGTGGTCGCTGTGCCGCTCAAGACGGGGACGAACGTAGCGGGCGCAGAGAAATTCGTTGCCTTCCTCCGAACTGGCAAGGCGCAGAAGCTCCTCGCGGCCGCGAGGCTTGCGGGACAGAAATGAGGGGCAGGCGCCCGCGCTTGACAGCCGTTGGACGCCAGCCTATCATCATGCGGTCACTTCCAGGAGGAACAGCATGTTCATGGGACGGATGCGGCTCGTCGCCGCGGTGTGCTGCCTCACAGGAAGCGTGGCCCTCGCCGGCGAGGCCGGCCCGGCCAAGGCGGCGGAGCCACCCGCCAAGGCGGAGGCGGACCCCCTCGACAAGCTCAGGACCGTCCACGCCGGCGGCGCCGTGTTCCAGTTCGGCTTCGAGGAACGCATCCGCGTCGAGCACTGGAACAACGAGGACCTCAATCGCCACGCGGACGACGAGGACCACCGCTGGTTCAACCGCACCCGCCTGCGGATGGACACGATCTTCAACACTGTGTTCCGCACCCGCGTGGAGCTGGTGGACGGGCGGGAGTGGGAGTCCGACCGCGAGCCCAGGCCCCAGATGGATGAGCTGGACCTGCATCAGGCCTACGTTGAGATCGGCAGCAAGCCGTGGATGGCCCGCCTCGGGCGGCAGGAGCTGGACTTCGGGTCCCGCAAGCTCGTCGCCGCGCCCACCTGGGGCAACCTCCTCCGCTCGTTCGACGGGGCGCGCATCTCCTATACGAGCGACTTCGTGGATGTGAGCGCCTTCTGCGGCAGCGTGGTGGCGCCCGTGGACGATCACTTCAACAGGCACCGCCACGGCGAGCGCTTCTGCGGCATCTTCGCCACCCTCAAACCCGTCAAAGACCACAAGCTCGACCTCTACGCCCTCCGCCTCCACACCTGGAACGACGACTACTACGTCACGGGCGAGGACAGGGCAAAGGGCGAGCACAAGCGTTACACCTACGGCGCCCGCCTGTCCGGCAACATCACCAGGCGGTGGACCTATGACGTCGAGGGAGCCATCCAGCGCGGCCACTACGCGCACGACAAGATTCGCGCCTGGGCCTTCCACGCCGACACGGCCTACACCCTGAAGGCAGGCTGGACGAGGCGATCGCGAGCTTCGAGCTGGCGCGCGCCGCGCGGCCCGGCGACCCCGCGCCTCTCTGCGGCCTGGCCGCGTGTTACAAGGGGAAGGGGCAGCTCGACAGGGCCGCGGCCTGGGCCGAGCAGGCCATCGCGCTCGACCCCTCGCCCGACTCGCTTGTGCTGGGCGCCGAGGTCGCTCTTGCCGCGGCGGGCGGCTGGGACCCGTTCGCAGCGCCCCCGAAGGAGTCGGATGACGCCAGACGGAAGCACCTCCAGAAGGCGGAAAAGCTGGCGCAGTCGGCCCTGGAGAAGCACCCCAACTGTGGCCCCGCCCACCGCCTGCTCGCCGAGGCGGCCATGCGGATGGGCGGCGCCGACCGCGCCATTCTCCACCTCCGCCGGGCGCTGCAACTCGAGCCCGAATCTCGTGCGACCCGTTTGGCCGCCGCGGACGCGTTCATCCGCGCGGGGAGGCCCCAGGAGGCCCTCGAACACTGCCGTTACGTGGCCACGCAACTGGACGCCCTGGGCGAGCTGGGGGACCAGGAGCGGAGCCAACTCCTGCGGGCGTTGAGCCGCGCGGGACGGCTGGCGTCGGACCTCAAGATGGGCGAGCAAGCCGTCCGCTTCTGGAACACGTATCTCCTGGCAGGCGGAGACAGGGGGGTGGGACACGTGGGCCTAGTCATCGGCCACTACGTGAAGGGCGACTACGCGCAGGCCGTCGAGGAGGGCAACAGGGCCACCCGCTACATCACACCCACGGAGCCCAGTTGGGAGCTTCGCTACTACCGGGGGCTGTCGTACCTGGAGATGAAGCGCTACGACCCGGCGGCGGAGGACCTGCGGGTCGCCGCCACGATTCGCCAGGACGCCCGAGCGCTGTACGCGCTCGGCATCGCGCTCCTGCGGGATGGCGAGCGTGCCGAGGCGCGGGGCGCCCTCGTGGAGGCGTTGCACCTGGACCCGCGCCACGCGGCAGCGCTCCAGGAGCTGGTGGGCCTGTACGAGGCCGATGGCGAGACCGTGGCCGCCCTGGAGATGCTGCGGCGCTCCGTCGCCGCGGCGCCGGCGGCGCGCGAGCTGCGCGAGCTGCTCGCCCGCTTCTGCCTGCGCCACGGCCTGGACGCCGATGCCGAGGAGGCCCTTCACGCCCTCCACCAGCTCAAGCCGCCGTCGGCCCCGGCCGCGGCCGCTCTGGCCGCGTTCTACGGGGAGAGGGATGACCCCGAACGGGCGCTGCCACTTGCCCGCGAGGCCATGGCGCTCGAGCCGGCCTCCGCCGACTTCGCCCACCTGGCGGCCAAGCTCGAGGCCGGCCTCGGGCGCACCGGGGAGGCGATCGCGCATTTCGAGCAGGCCCTGCGCCTGGACCCCAAGCGAGCCGAGGCGTACGTGGACTGGGCCGCCACACTCGAGGCCGCAGGGGACCAGGCTGGCACGGAAGAGGTCCTCGCCCGCGCTCGCAGGGCCCTGCCCACCGCCACAGCCGTGCGCTGCGCCTACGCGCGCTTCTGCCTCGCGGGCGGGCGCGCGGAGGAAGCCGTCGCCGAACTCCGAAGGGCGAGCGACGCGGACCGCCGCGACCTCAGGCCGCGCACGGCGCTCGTGGACCACTTCCTGGCGGCCGGCGGGCGCGAGGAGGCGCTCCAAGTGGCCCGTGAGGCGGTGGACGCACTGCCGAAGAACATCGAGGCCCACAAGCTCGTCGCCCGCGTCCATCGGGCGCGCGGCGACTGGGAGAAGCTGGTCCTCGTTCTGCGTGAGGCCGCGAGGCTGCCGGGGGGCAGGGAGGAGGTGCTGCCACAGCGGCTGGCCGCCGAGATGCACGAAGGCATCTACGGCGCTGCGCAGGAGGCAGGCGCCCCCGAGCCTGCCGGCACCCAGGCCGCGCGGAGGAGCCTGGCCCTCATGGTGGCGATCTCGCGGTTCTTCGCGGGAAACAGGACGGAGGCAGTCGCAGACGTGGGGCGCGTCGCCAGTGGGGACCGCCACGACTGCGACGCCGGCTTCGTCCTCTCCCTCATGCAACTGGCCATGAGCCAGCCGGCGCTCCGGGCGCCAGCCTGCCGCGACTACGCCGTGCCCAGCGTGGCGCTCGACGCATGGCGCGACCTCGCCCAGCCCAAGGACGCCTCCGGCGTCGAGGATACGGAACGCGACCCGCGCAACCTGCCCGACCGGGGGACCGTGGGAAGCCCGCACAAGGACCTCCGGGCCGAGGAAGTGAAGCAGATCGCCGAGCGCCTCCTTCATGCCTACGCGTACGAACGGGCCGGCTGGCCCGACACGGCGGCGGGGGAGATGGAGCGCATCCTGAAGATCGCGCCCGACTGCTTGTTCGCCTGCACCATGGCCCCCGTGCTGTGGGAGCGCGCCGGCGAGCGCGCGAAGGCCATCGCCGCCTGCGAACGCGCCATCGGGAGCCGCAAGGGCTTCGCCTACGGCCGCCTCCTTCTAGGGGACCTGTGCCTGCTGGATGGCAAGCTGGACCGTGCGAAGGCCCTCTACGCGGAGGCGGCAAAGGACGAGAAGGCGCCCTTCGAGGCACGCACGAAGCTCGCCCTCATCGCGTCGCTCGCGGGGGACGAGCAGGGCGCCATCGAGGCCTGGCGGGAGATCGTCCGCGTGCAGCCCCGGCACATGCCCGCCTGTAACAACCTTGCCTGGCTTCTGGCCACCGCGTCCGAGCCGCAACTCGCCGAGGCCGCCGCAGCGGCCCAGAACACCTTCGAGGTGGCGGGAGAAATCCCCGCCGCACTCGACACCGTGGGCTGGGTGCGGCACCTGCGTGGCGACCGCCTGCGGGCGCTCGATGCCCTGCAAGCGGCTGCGCGGCTGGCCCCGCACAGGGCGATAGCGCTGCTTCATCTCGGCATGGCCTGCCTCCGGGAGGGGCGGGTGGCGGAGGCCAGAAAGGCCCTGGCGCGTGCGGTCGAACTCGCGCCGCACGAGCCCCTCGCGGACCGCGCCCGCCAGGCGCTCCGCGACCTGCGCCTGGCTGGGGCCGGTGAGAAGGGGGCGGGCGATGGCCAGTAGCACCCCCCGAACTCTCCTCGCCGCGCTGGCGCTCGCCGCCGTGGGGACGCCTGGCAGGGCGGACCCCATCACGTCATGGCCCTCCCTCGAAGCCCAGCGCGCGCGGCCTGGGGGCCTCTTCGCCGCCTGGAGCCTCGACCAGAGGAATGTCCTGGCCGCGCTCCGAGCCTTCGAGAGAGCGGACCCTGACAGGGACATCGCGGCGTTGCGGCGGCGCGCGGCGGATGACCCCGCCGACCTGGACACAGCGGACGCCTTGGCGGCGCGGTGCGCCCGCAAAGGGTTGTTCCACCAGGCCGTGCCGCTGTTCCAGGGGATTCTGGAACTCGACCCCACGTTCACGCGAAGCCGGCTGAACCTCGCCGAACTGCTCCGCGACCTGGGGTCGCTCGACCTCGCCGACCAGGAGCTTGTGGCGGGGCTCAAGCGGGAGCCGGATTCGCAGGTTCTCTGGCGTGCCACGGCTGAGCTTCGGGCGGCCAGGGGGGACGCAAGCGGGGCCGCGGTGGCCTGGAAGGAAGTCGTTCGCCTGAGGCCCGACGACCGCGAAGCGCTGCTTCACCATGCGCGCGCCTGGGCGCGAACCGGCGCCCGAGAGGCGGCGCAAGCGGCATTGGGTCGCGTGGAACGGGCCGCTACGGGGACACACTCCGTTGCGAGTGTGTCCCCATCTGCGCAACTGGAGCTGGGGAACCTCCAGCGCGGCCTGGGCGACCTGCGGGCCGCGCGCGAGGCGTGGGAGAAGCTCCTCAACGGGCCGGCGCGGGGCGCCGCGGCGGTCCAGCTCGCCCTCCTGCACCTCTATCGCGGCGAGTTCCGCGAGGCCAACGCGCGCCTGGGCGGCGCGGGGACACACTCCGTTGCGAGTGTGTCCCCTGAAGATGCGACCCCGCCGGACGGGGACGCCATGCTGCTGGCCGCACGGGCAGCGATTGCGCAGGGGCTTGGGGACCGCGATGCGGTGCTGTCGTTGTGCGGCCAAATCAGGGCGGTAGGCCGGCCACGCCTGGCCGCGACCCTCCTGACGAGCCTTTGGCTGGCCGAAGGCGACTCCGCGGCCATCCAGGCCGTGTGGGCGGCGTTCCCCCAGGGAGGCGATGGCGCGGCGGATGCCTACCGCCAACTGGTCACACTCACGGCCAGCACCCCCGACAGCCGTCCCGCGCTGGCCCTCAAGCTCAGCCGGGCCGAGGTCCTCAAGGAAGCCGGCTGGCTGGCCCAGGCCATCGAGCTTCTCGAGGCGGCCGGGGGGACACACTCCGTTGCGAGTGTGTCCCCACAGGTCAAGAGCAGCCTCGTCGTCGGCGAGGCCCTGGCCCTGTGCTACAAGGCTGCCGGCCGCCGAGAGCGCGAGCTGGCCGTGCGCCAGGAAGTCGCCGATGCCCGCCCCGACAACCCCCTGGCGTCCAGCAGGCTCGTCTGGGCACTGATCGACTGCGGCGAATGGACGCGGGCCGAGGAGCGGTGCCGGGACTTCCTCAAGCGCTTCGAAGGCGACCTCGAGAGCCGTGTGGCGGGCGCTACCATCGCCATCCGCAAGGGCGACTACGCGACGGCCAAGGAAGACTGGGAGAAGATCGCCGGGAAGCACACCGCCGACGAGAGGCCGTATGCCTTGCTGCTCGACGCCATTGTGCGGTCCGGGCAGTTCAAGGACGGCCCGGTGGCCATCCGAGGCAGGGAGGGGACGCTCCCCACCTTCGTGCCCGGGCCGCTGGAACGGGCCATCCTGGCCGCCGGCGAGGAAAAGTGGGACGAGGCGCTGACCCAAGCCCAGCGGGGGCTGCGCCTGACCCCGCGGGACCATAGACTCTGGCTGCTCGCCGGGGCCGCGCTGGAGCGCAAGGGCGATGTCGGCGGGACCGCGGCGCGGTACCGCGTCGCGGCCTGGCTCCGGCCCGACCAGCCCTCTCTCCAGGAGACGCTGGCGCGCACAGCCTCCCGTGCCGGCATGCTCGCCGTGGCGGCCGATGCATACCGCACGGCGATCGGCCAGGGAGCGCCGTCCGACGTGCAGCTTGAGTTCGCGGACGCCCTTCTCCAATGGGGCCGCCAGGACGAAGCGATCGCCGTCCTCGGGGCCGTGCGGCCCGCCTCCGCCGCGCAGCGCGAGGCGGTCACCCTGCGCCTGGCCGAAGCTCGCCTCGCAAAGGGCGAGGCCGACCAAGCTCTGGAACTTGTCCAAGGCCTCCTCGCCAAGGACCCTGGGGCGCCGAGTGCGAAGCGCGTCGCACGGATGGCGTGCCAGGCCAAGGGCGACCTGGACGGGGCGATCAAGATCTGTGAGGCGGCGGGTCCGGGTCCCGACGCTGCCTCGGCGGATGCCGAACTGGGGCTGCTGTACCTCCTGGCACGGCGCTACAGGGAGGCCGGCGAGAAGCTCGACAGCGCCGGCGCACGGGCCACCGAGGGCGCCACACGCGCGGAATTGCGCCAGAGGCAGGCCATCGCACTCATCGGGCAGAACGCCCCGGAGAAGGCTCTGGCCGTACTGAAGGAGATTCAGACGGAACTCAGCGTGCGCACGGGGCGGAACGACGACCTGGTGGTGCTGTTCGCCGCCGTGGGAGGCGGGGCCGCGGCCGAAGCGTTGCTCAGCCAGATCGCCAAGAGCGACGCGACCAGGGGCGGCTGGCTCCGCGGCGCCCTGCCGGCCCTGGCGAAGGACAGGGCACTCGCGGCCATGGTCCTCACCGCATACGAGGCCGAGCGCTCGCAGTGGCACGGCAAGGCGGGGGAACTGTTCGCCAAGGCGGCCAAGAGCGCGCCCGACGCCGCCCTCTGGCTCCTGGAGGCGGCCGAAGCCCACGCCAACGCGGGCCAGCTCGACGCCGCGCTCGCCCTCGCACGGCAACTCGTCGCCGCCTGCCCGAGCACGGCCGAAGCCTATCTCCTCCTCGCCTCGGTCCTCGACAAGCAGGGCAACGCGGAGGCCGCCTTGGCCGAACACGCGCGCGGCGCCGCCATGCTGGGCAAGCAGGCCGTCAGCCGGCGACGCGCCGTGGCCGACAGGCTTCGGGCGGGAGGCAGCATCGAGGCCGCCATCGCCGCCTACCGCGCCCTCCTCGACGCGGCGCCCGACGACCTGGCGGCCGCCCGCGCGCTCGCCTCGCTCTACGCCGCCCACAAGCCCGACCTCTTGGCCGAGGCCGAGCGCCTCGCCGCCCTCGCCGTCAAGGGCGACCCCAGCAACGCCGCCGCCCGCGACACGCTCGGCTGGATACACTTCCTGGCGAAAAGGCCGGAGGCCGCACGGCCCGAGATACTGGCCGCCATCGCCCTCGAACCCCGAAACGCCCTCCACTACTACCACCTGGGCATGGTCGAGTTCGTCCGAAGCCGCAAGGAGCGGGCCGGCCGCGCCCTGCGAATCGCCCTCGCCCTCGACCCCAAGCTCCCCGACGCCCAGACCGCGCGCTCCACCCTCGAGGCCATCGAGAGCGAGTCCCCCGCCCCGCGGCCCTGACGCGCCGCAAGGAGAACCACGTGAGCGAGCAGCGAACCCTCCTCGCCTACTTCCCCTCCGAGGAGATCAGGATCTACCAGCGAGGGGACGAGATGGACATTGACCACCCCGACGTGGTCGAGCGCCGCGTCGCCGAGGAGGCCGGCGCCTTCGTCATCCACCTCCTCGAAAAGGAGGCGGAGACCTTCGAGAAGATACGGGAGTCGGGCAACTGGAAGAAGCTGGACGCCGCCTTCGCCGCCTGGCGCCGCGCCCGCGGCGTGTAGGCCCAACGAAGAAGGGCAGCGGCCACAGCCACTGCCCTTCGCGGTGGAGCGGGCGAGGAGGATCGAACTCCCGACATTCAGCTTGGGAAGCTGACGCTCTACCGGCTGAGCTACGCCCGCACTGTCAGCCAGTATCTTACCGCGCGGGCGGCCGCTTGTCAAGTGGTTTTCATGGCACCGTGGAGCGCCTGACGGAATGAAGCCGCGCTCCGGTCAAGGCGCTGCCCTGTAGGCGGGGCGTCTCTGCCCCGCGTGGCCACCCTGTAGGCGGGGCGTCTCTGCCCCGCGTGGCGGCCCGCGGGCCAGGGAACGGCCCGCCTACAGGCTTCATTCGTCTTGATGCTCTCAGGGCGGGGGGTGTTGCCCGCATGGCCGACGACCTGTACACCGACCTCCTCGGCATCCCGCGCCGGCGGTCACGACCGATGCCGCGTTCAAGCGAATCAAGGACTTCGTGCTCGCCCTGAAGGAGAGTCCCAGCCGAGACCAGATCATCTTCACAACAGTGGAGTTGCGGGCAGCGCTGGAGGGCCCCTCCACACCGGGCGTCGGGCCGCGTCCTACCGAGGAGCATGAGGGGACACTGGCCGACGATCAACTGCTGACCGCAGTCGGGCACTTGGCCAGTGAAGGCTTCGTTCGGCTGCTCACGTTGTCAACCGGGGAGCAGCGCATCCTGCTCGTGCCCGAGCTGTTGAATAATCTGGCATCGTCGGTCGTGCTCGAAGCCCGGCGGAACCCGCGTGGGCTGGGGGCAGTCGAGGAGAGCAAGCTCTTCGACAACAGCTACGGCTTTCGGGAACTCGAATCCCTATCCGAGTCCGATCAGGCGCTGTTGCTCGACGGAACGGTCACGGCGTTCCTCGAGAACCGGCTCACTTACCGTTGCTTCCGCGAGTCGTGGGGCGAGATGAAGCTGCTGGTGTTCCCCGAGCTGATGAACCTGAAGAAGCCGCAGCGCGACGACCTGGCGACCGAGGATGGGGCCTCGTACATCCTCTCGGGCTCGACCGAGAACACCTTTGCCGGACTGGTCGTGCTGCTCGGCTACACGGATCTGTTTCTCCGCACCGATCAGGCGCACGACGTGGCGTGGTTCGAGTCCGACCGCAAGGATATCTGCGGCGTGCGACAGGTTCGCGACGACCAGGAACGGGCGCTGGTGCTGCTCTTCAGCCGCAGCGTCAGCGCCCACGTCCGCAGGGTCTTCGAGGGGCTGGTGGAACAGGTGCTGGGCCACCGGGAAATCAGCGTGCGACGGCTGCGTCCGGTGAACTGTCCGCACTGCCACATGGTGGTGGAGCGGACCGTGATGGCTCGGCGGCTCAAGCAGGGCAAGGCGACGGTCTACTGCGAGGACTGCGGCAACCTCGTCGTCTTGCCGCCCGACGAGCCGCTCACCGTTTACCCGGCGGAACGAGTAGCCATCACGCACCAAGGAGCCATCGCCGAACTGCGGACGCGGTTCGAGGAAGTGATCTACGAACTGCTGCGACTCGCGCAGGCCGAGAAGCGGCCCGCGCCAACCTGTTTCCTGAGCTATGCCTGGGGCAACGCGGATCACGAGCGCTGGGTCGAACGCCGGCTGGCAATGGACCTCGAGAAGGCCGGCATCACCGTGGTGCTCGACCGGTGGGAGACAGCGCGCGCCGGAGCCAGCATCGAGCGTTTTCTGGAGCGCATCGCAAAGGCGGACCGGGTGCTAGTCGTGGGCACGCCGGCGTATCGGCAGAAGCACGAGAAGCAAGACCCCAGCACTGGCACAGCGGTGGCCGCCGAGATCAAGCTGGTCTTGGCTCGGCTGTCGGCAACCGAAGCCGAGAGCGACTCGGTCATCCCGTTGCTGCTGGAGGGCGCGCCCGAGGAGTCGCTGCCTCCCGCCCTGCGGACCCGCGCCTTCAGCGACTTCCGCGACGACGACCGCTACTTCGACACCGCGCTCGATCTGCTGCTGGGCCTGTATCGCATCCCGTCCGACCATCCGGCGGCGAAGCACTGGAGACAAGTGCTGGGCGGCGGCGAGCTGGGCCGGCGTGCGATGGAAGCAAGCGGGGAAGATGAGCTGCCAACCGACGAGAGGCTGATGAAACGCGCCCTGAGGCAGGTTGGCCGCCACGCACTGAGCCTGGCGTTCAAGAACGGCAAGCCTGTGGTCGTCGAGCAACATGGCCAACTGGTCTGGCTGTATGCCGATGGAACGACGAAACCCTACGACCCCGGGACGAACGGCAATACCGGGGCTGTCCCATGACCGAAGCAGCAGCGAAACGCTTGCGGATGTTTGCTGGGCCGAACGGCTCCGGCAAATCGCGCATCAGCCGGGATCTGGCGGCGGCCGGGCTGTTCCACCTGTACCACTACCTGAACGCCGATGACGTGGAACAGGCGTTGGTCAGCACTGGATTGGACTTCGCGCGTTTCGGCATTGATGTCTCGTTCGCGGACCTGTGCCGCTCACTCAAGGGAGGCGGGCGGTTGGCGGACGACCATCCTTTCTTCCGTGACGCCCGACTCGATGGTTCCGTGTTGAGCGCACCACTGGGCAACGGATACCTCGCCGCAGCCATCGTGGATTTCCTCCGCGAACAACTGATGCAGAAGGGCGTTTCGTTCTCGTTCGAAACCGTCATGTCGCACCCCAGCAAGATCGAGTTCTTTGCGAGAGCGAGGGCCGCGGGCTACAAAACCTATCTGTACTTCGTCTGCACGAACTCGCCGGACTTGAACGTTGCAAGGGTGCGCACTCGCGTGGAGAACACCGGCGGGCATGCCGTACCGGAAGACAAGATCCGCGAACGGTACCCCCGCTGTCTGAAACTGGTACGCGGCGCGCTCCAGCACGCGTACCGGGCCTACTTCTTCGACAACTCGGGGAGCGAACCTGTCTGGCTGGCTGAGTTCGACCCGGAACACATCTGTCATCTGAAGCTGTCCTCAGCCAGCTTGCCAACATGGTTCCGCGAGTGGGTTTGGGACCCCGACGCGGCCTCAAAGGATTGGCAGGGGAACACCTCATGAGACGACGCGATTTCTTGAAGGCCGCGGCCCTGGGCGCGACGGCGGCGGGGCTTTCCTGTCAGCGTCTCCCAGGGGCACGCCGCGGCGAACGCAGGCCCAACGTGGTCTTCATCCTGACCGATGATATGCGGTGGGACGCGCTGGGTTGCGCGGGGCATCCGTTCCTCAAGACGCCCCACCTCGACCGCATCGCCGCCGAAGGGGCACGGTTCGCCAACGCCTTCTGCACCACCTCCCTCTGCTCGCCCAGCCGGGCCTCGATGCTCTCGGGCCTCTATGCCCACGCCCACGGCGTGACGAACAATTTCACCGACTATCCGAACGCCCTCCCCAGCTTCCCCCGCCAGCTTCAGGCCGCAGGCTATGCCACCGCCTATATCGGCAAGTGGCACATGAACGAGGAGAGCGACGAACGCCGCCCAGGCTTCGACTTCTGGGCCTCACACAAAGGCCAGGCGAAATACTACGACACCGAGTTCAATATCAACGGCACCCGCGATGTGCTCAAGGGCTACTACACGACCCGCATCACCGACCTGGCGATTGACTGGATCGCGCAGCAGCGGCCGCAGGACAAGCCGTTCCTGCTGATGCTCGGCCACAAGGCCCCCCACTCGCCCAACACGCCCGAGCCGCAATACGAGCACCTCTTCGATGACGTGAAGATCGAGTATCCCCCCACGGCGTTCGCGCTGGAGGGCAAGCCCGACTGGATTCGCCAGCGGCTCGACACCTGGCACGGCATCTACGGCCCGCTCTGGGGCTTCCGCAAGGACTTCCCCGACCGACGCGTCGAAGCGTTCGCCGCCTTCTGCCGAGCCTATTATGCCACCATCAAGAGCGTGGACGACTCGGTCGGCCGCCTCTACGCGGCTCTCAAGCTGTCAGGCCAGCTCGACAACACGCTCATCATTTTCGTGGGCGACAACGGCTTCTTCCTGGGCGAGCACGGGGTGATGGACAAGCGGACGATGCACGAGGCCAGCATCCGCATCCCCCTCCTCGCCCGCTATCCCGCACTCATTCGCCCAGGCGCCGTGGTGCCCCACATGGTGCTCAACGTGGACCTGGCGCCCACCATCCTCGACATGTGCCGCGCGGCTCCACTCCCGAAGGTCCATGGCCAATCGTGGAAGAACTTGCCGAACTGGGTGACGCAACCTGGCCGGGAGGACATGGTGAGGTACTTCGACTGGCGAAACTCCTGGTTTTACGCCTACGACTACGAGAAGCAGTTCCCCTACACGCCGAACGTCCGGGGTGTGCGGACCGACCAGTGGAAGTACATCCACTACCCGCACGGCGACAGCGGCCCCGACCGCCACAAGGCCGAACTCTATCACCTCAAGTCCGACCCGCTCGAAACGAAAAACCTCATAGACGACCCCGCCCACGCCCCGAAGCTGGCCGAACTGAAGGCCGAGCTGGAGCGCCTGATGAGGTCCGCCGGCGCCCTCCCCGACCGCATGCCCCTGGACGAGGGCGTCAAGGCTACGCTCCCCGAGAAGTCCATCCGCTGAACGCAGGAAGACCTCGGCGACGGCGGAGGAGAAGCTGCAACGCGAGAAGGCGTTCCACGGCCAACGCTGGGGCGACGACTCGCCGCGGCAGCTCAACGACGAGTTCCACTCGATCATGGAGGCCGCCCGCGCCTTCTAGCGCAGCGGCGTCCTGTCCCAGTGCAGACAAGTGGGGAGAAAGGGCGGGGGCGACTGGCCGCACTCTGACGGCCGTTGCGACGTTGCTGGCCGTCGCACCGGCCAAGGAAACGGTGCGTGAGACAGCCGTTCGCCGGGCGTCCAGACTGCCGTGGCGGTTAGCTCGCGGGCGGCGGGGGGGATATCCGCGAACTCACACTCCGCCACGGCGGCCGGACGAGACGCTGGCGTTCAGCCAGTCGCCCCCGAGATTATCAAGTGTGGCCCCTCGCCCCGGCGCCATCACGTGAGAGCCGATGTAGCGCCGATGCCTTGTCCGCCTCCTGAGTTTTCACTCTCGATGCCACACGGTTCAAGGGGCCTCCTGGGACATCAATTTGTCCCAGGCTGTCTTACGTAAGAGCAAGTGCCGTGCCAAGAGGGGCGGAAAAACGCGAAGAGCACACCGGTCTGGGGTCATCGGCATGCGTAAAGCGCGTGTAGGCAATGTGTTACGATTCAGACGGCACGACATGGCCGCGCTGCCGGGATGCGCTCTGGCACTGGCCTGGCGATCGGTGTGTCTGAAGTGATCTTCCGACTCTGTCCGCGCAATCCTCGGCGTTCCGGAGCGTAAGAGATTGGTGCGACAGTAGTTAGCCCTGGCGCCACACTGCTGTGGCGCCCGTGCGGCGCCTCAAGCGGCATCCGAGCGGGGGAAAGTGAAGCACCCGAGTCCCAAAGCAGTTTCGCTGAATACCCGGGCCAGCGAGCCGTCAAACATGATAGAATAGTAGAGGGGGCGGGGTGCGCCCCGAAGTGTCCAGAAAGGAGCACGACCATGTATCCCAGCAGAGCATTCGCCACTGTCGTCCTTGGCCTTGCCGCCGCGCTGGCGCCGCGTGGGGCGTCCGCCGCGGCCACGCCGCTCTCGACCGACTACCGGCATGCCGCCCAGGCCGACAAGCAGGCCGCGCAGGGGGGCGGCACGCTCTCCGAGAGCGCGGTGCTGCCCCGCGGGCTGCGGCTGGCCGCGCCCGACGCGAAGGGGGAGAAGTCCCAGGCCGCCGCGACGGCCATCTACCTCTTCAAGGTGTCGCCGGACGCCACATCGTTCACCATCGAGGTGGGCTACCGCGCCGACGCCGCGACGAAGGACAAGGGGGCCGCCGGCCTCCTCTTCGTCCGCAACAGCAGGCCGGCGGGCGGGAAGCCCATCGAGCCCCAGAACCGCCCCGTGGCGCAAAAGCCCGAGGCGGCCCCCTCCGGCGACCTCTACCCCCTGAAGGGCGCCGAGACGACCGCGTCCTTCACCGTGCCAAGCGCGGGCCGGGTCGTGGATGGCGCCCTGGAGGTTCATCTGGTCGCCCAGGCGGGGCAGGCATTCGACGCGCTATACGTGCAAGTCGAGTCCCATCGCGCCGCGGACGGCTACGCGGGCCGCGGCAGCTACCAGGTGCCACAGGTGCCCTCGGGGCGACCCTACGACCCGCTGAACTACGGGCAGCCGCCGCCCCTGGCCGGCTGCGGCGTGCCGAACCTCTACCCCAACCTCTACGGAGCCGGCCACGCGACCTCGCAGGACCCCATCTTCTGGAACCAGGTCTGGCAGATGCAACGGCCGCACATGTACAACCTCTACCCGTACCCCTACCCCTACCACGGCGGGCACGGGCACGGGCGGCATGGCAGGTAGGCCCTGCCGCATGCCCGGGCGGCCCCAATGCCGGGCCGGCGGCGCGTAGGGGCGCCCCTGCGTGGGCGCCCTCTGCCGGCGCCAGGGCCGGCGCTGGCTACGTGTGTCGGGGCATCCGCGCCTGCCCAGGCGCCTGAAGAGGGCGGCCACACAGGGCCGCCCCTACCTGCGCCGGACGAGCGCGTCGCTGTCACGGGCAGGAAAGCAGACTGGCACAGCCGGGGGCGGCTGTGCCAGTGGGGGGGAATGCGAGGGACCGCGAGGGGGCGGCTCACTTCTCCTTGGTGATCTTGTAGGCCTGGCCCTCGACGACGAGGATCATCGGCTCGTTCTTGGCCAGGTAGATGCCGATGGTCGGGTGCTTCTTGAGGAGGGCGAAGCACTCGTCGCTGAGGGACTTGACCTCGATGAGCTTGGCCTTGTGCGTCGCCTCGTCGTAGAGGCTGTCGTGGAGGAAGCCGTCGGCCTTGCGGTAGAAGGTCTTGTCGCCGATGGTCACGATGGTCGCGGCGGCGGCGCGGTCGAGGTCCAGGCTCTTCGCCTCGTCGTCCCCGAAGCCCACGCGGTGGCCGCCGCCTCCTGGTCCGGCGGGGGCTGGGGCTGCGCTGCTGCCCTGCTTGTGGAGTTCCTGGGCGCGCTCGACGGCGCCGCGGCCGTCGCGGGGCGCGTTGGCGAAGGTTGCCCCTGCCTCGCGCAGGCGCTCGGCAAGCTGGGGCCGGGCGCCGTCCTCGACCACGAGGAACGAGGTGTAGGGGGTGACGATGCCGTACTGCTTGCCGAGCTTCACGATCTCGTCCTCAAGCTCCTTGTTCTTGCCGCGGAGGCGGATTTCGTCGAGGAGGTAGGCCACCTTGCGGACGGCCCACAGGCGGGGCAGGAAGCCGTTGTCGGCGGTCTCGGCAAAGGTGGTCTCGTAGACGAACTCCTGGGGCTTGCCGCCCACGGTGCCCGAGAGCTTGATGGCCTTGGCCCCGCCGCCCTGGAAGCGGCCGAGGAGCATAAGCTGGCTGCCCCTGAAGAGATCGGGCAGCGTCTTCGGATACACGTCGAGGGTCTTCAGGCCGGGGATGTCGAGCTTCAGGTCGGACAGCACGGGGTTGGCCACCTTCTGGTAGAAGGTGGAGACCTTGACCTCGATGTTCTCCTTGGGCGTCACGTAGTCGGACGTGGCGCGGTTGTCGCCCGCCAGGCGGTCGAGGAGTTCGGTACTGCCGATTGTGCTCGCCCAGACACGCGACACAACTCACGGTATATCAACAACTTACGAATTGACTCACTCCAAACCAGCCCGAATCTGACAATCCCCACAACACACAACAGGTTGTGGCTGCCGCCGAGCACGCCACAACTTGTTGACTCGGCAGAGTCGGCAGACTCGGCAGGTTCTCGGGGGGGGGCTCGCCGGCCCCACGTGGCCGCACCACGGAGACACGGAGGCCACGGAGGGTCCCGTGCGGAGAAAGCCCCCCGCAATCGGTTCTCACACAGAGGCGCAGAGGCCGCAGAGAAGACCTGCCCCCGAAAGGACGCGAAACGCGAGACGCGAAACCCATACTTGACCACGGATGGCACGGATGGGCACTGATGGGAGAAGAGGGGGCCAACCACAGAGACACTGAGAACATGAAGCAGGCCGCAGCATCAGCCGCGCACCAGGGTATCAATCGCCTGCCAGTCGGGGCCTTTGGGCATGACGAAAAGGCACCGCCCACGGCTCCGGTCCGACCACAGCTCGCCCACGTCGCGCTTCTCCTTCGAGTCGTCGTTGCTCCACCGATCCACGCTCTTGTACTCTACGACAGCAGTCCGACCGTTCTTGAGCCACGCTATGAAATCGGGGTGGAACTTGTCGGTGGAGGTCTGGAGCGAGAAGGACTTGTCGCCCCTATCCAGGTTCCTCAACCACACGTCCACTTCCGGCATCTGATCGATGTGCGCGGCGCATTCGGCCTCCTCGCCATTCATGTCGCCCACCACGCCGAACAGGTGCTTGCGGAAGCGCTGGGGCACTTCATAGAAGCGGTTCGGCGCATAGCTGGCCTCGTCCATTGTCAGGCATACCTCAGGGCTGACCTCGAACGCCCCGCGGTTCGGCCTCAGCAGCATCCTCTGGTAGCCGCGGGCCTTGTGCTCGCGCATCACGCCGTCAATCCTGAGCCACAGGGCATCGGCTAGCCGGAACTTGTCTCTCGCCAGTTGATCGAGCGCCAGGCCGCGCGACTCCATCAGATGCTTGACGGCATTGTGGATGAAGAGAGCCGATTGGCTCTGCGGGATTGCGTTGCGCCGTTCCTGGTCAAGCAGTGTGCGCCGGTCGAGCCAGTTGGCGAAGCTCGGCAGGGTCCACCCCTCCTCGTGGCCGAAGAAGGCGATCTGCGCGTGGAGGTCGGTGACAAAGTTCCCCACCCTCACCTTCCCCGCCTCGTCCACGTCCACCTGGGCCTCTTGCGCCGCGGCAACCATGGACGGGAACTCAGCTTCGGTCAGAGCCGCGTCGCACGCCGCCAGGTTCCAATCGTCCGGCAGCAGGTGGCTGCTGTCGAAGACCTCCAGTTGCCTGCCCCTGCGGATGCACAGTAAGGGGATTGAGAAGGGTAGGGCCGTTCCGCGCCGCGCCGGCGCCTCGGGCACACCACCCGGGCCGAACAACGGCCCGAAGTCCTGCTGCTCCGCCGGCTCCACAAAATCGCTTGCCTCCATGCGCTGGAAACCGGCGCCCTCGATCAAGGCATCCCGCAGCGACGCCGCGGTCTGAAGGAAGTTCTCCGAAGCAGCAAAGGCATACGCGCAGTTCAGCCCCTCGCGCCTCTTCCGCCTGGCATGTGGCAGCCGCAGAATGCGGCCCAGCACCTGCTCCACGGCCGTGGCTGTACTCACCTGCGTCAGAGAGCACAGGACGTAAGCGAAGGAGCAATCCCATCCCTCCGTCAGCGCCTTCACCGTGATGATGTAGCGAAACTTGCACTTCGGGTCGAACAGGTCAACGTTCTCGATCCCACGGGTCTCGCCTGTCGCTATCGCTATCTCTTCCTGGGGGACCTTGTGGTCGTCTATCAGCGCGCGGCGCAGCACGCCCACATTCACGTCGTCGCCGTGGATCGACTCGGCCTGGAACAAGACGATGGGCCGGATGTGCTCGCCGGTTTCACTCTCCTCGGCCTCTGCGAGTTCCCGTAGCTCGCGCTCCTTGTCCAAGGCGTCTCGCACGATAGTCTGCCAGTCGCCCCGCGTCCGCAGCTTGATCGGCAGCTTGATCATGTTGTCGGCCTTCAACTCGCGGGCCGACACGTGGTGCAGGACGTTGCTGGCGTACCTCTTCTGCGCTGGGTCATGCGTGGTCTCAGGCGTCGCAGTGAACTCAACGATGCAGGACGGCAGCAGGCGCGTCAGGGTCTCAAAGGTCAGCTCTGTCCTCGCCTTGTGCGCCTCGTCCATGACCACGACCGGCCGCCGCATGCGCAACACGTTCGCCAGCGAGTGCAGCGGCCGGCCCGCGCTCTCTGTCTCCAGGAGCGCCAGCACGCTCCCCTGCACCGCGTCGAAGTGGTGCTGCAAGTGGCCATCGGACTCGTAGACCTTGCGCCCCTCCGTGTCCTGCACCCGCAGCGATTGGAGCGTCGTCACGATGATCGTCGTGTTCCCATCCAGGGCCGCTCGCGACACGTAGAGCGCGTCGGCCAGGTCGAGCACGGCGACGCGCCCGGGGAAATCGGCCTCCAGGGCCTGCCGATACGGATGCCGCGGCTCCCTCAGCGCCCGTATCGTCTGCTCGCGGATGGCGTTCGACGGCACGAGCCACAGGCACACGGCGCGGTCGGCCCGCAGGTATTCCCGCGTCACGATGCCCAGGGCGTGGCAGGCCATGAAGGTCTTGCCCCCGCCCGTAGGCACGCGCAGGCAGACGTAGGGCATGCCCTCCAGCCGCGGCGCGCTCACACGCTTGTAGGCCCGCTCGGTGATCTCGTAGAACGCCACGCTCGGGTTGCCGCTCTGCACCACCAGGCGCAGGTACTTCGCCAGGGTGTCCAGGCTGTCCCGCTGGTATCCGCGCAACTCCAACATCCGCGCCCTTCCTCTTCGCGTCCGTAGTGCGGCCCTCAGGCCAGGCGGCGGAGGGAACCTATAAGGAATGCAGGAAGGCAGGAAAGGAGGAGAGAACGCCACGGACGGTCCCGGCAACCCAACCCCCGCTCTGCTTCCTGGGTTCCTGCATTCCTTAGAGGCATCTCCTCTGGCCTCGATGGTTCCGCGTGCAAGTCTGCACGCCCTACCGCTGCTCTTCCTTTTGGAACGGCAGCCTGTCCGGGAACTCCTTGGCCAGCACTTCCGCCACGAGGCCACGGAGCTTGGGCGTATCCTGAGTGGCCGCGGCCCACACGAACTCCCACTTGACGCCGAAGTAGACGTGGACTGCCCGATTGCGAAAAGTGATGACGTCGTCCCATTGGACTTGCGGGTGCCGCTTGCGGAGTGCCTTGGACACCCGCGCGGCTGCCTCGCCGATGATGATCAGCTTGTAGAGAACGGCGTCGTGCCTGACCTCATCTTTCAGGAAGGCACCCTGATCCACGCCGGCCAAGTACCGCGCGATCGTGTCCGCGGTCTCGACGATGTCGCACAGGTACAGTTCCTCACGCCGCATAGAGCACCTTAGCGCTGGCCAACACCGCGTCGCGGATCAGGGGCTTGAGGCAATCCCTGGGAACCAGGTCCACGCGCCGATGGAAGAGCTGGCTCAACTCTCGCTCGCACTGCGCCCAGGCGAGGAAGCCCATGTGGGCGTCGTCGGCAAACAGCACCAGAAGATCAATGTCGCTCTTCGGCCCGAAGTCATCCCGCACGGCGGACCCGAAGATCTCGAGCCGCGTGATCTTCCAGCGGCGGCAGAAGTCGGCCAGCGTCTCCATCGGCACCTCGATGACGAATGGGGCCATGCCGGTTTCTCCTTCCGCCCTCATTATGCGCGAACCGCGCCTGGGGCGCAAGCCGCCCTCAGGGGCCTGTCATTCCGGGCGGAGCGCAGCGAAGTCGAGGAATCTCTCTGGCTCCCCAGGCGGCAGAGGGGACCTATAAGGAATGCAGGAAGGCAGGAAAGGAAGAGGAAACGCGACTCGGGGGTTCGGCAACCCAACCCCCGCTCTTTTTCCTGGGTTCCTGCATTCCTTAGAGGCATCTCTTTTGGCCCCGATGGCTCCGCGTGCAGGTTTGCACGCCCTACCACTCAGCTCGCGACCTGAAAGTCCACCCGCCGCGCCTCGGGCACGCGCCGCGAGGCGTCGAGGATTTCGATGCCCACGAGATTCCCCTCGGCATCGTAGTCCAGGATCACTCCCGGCTTCCCCTCGTCGCTCTCTGCCACGGGGCCGGGCTTCAGCTCCATGGTCAGCGTGTCGGTGTGGGGATCATACACTATCCTCATAGTCCGCTCTTGTGATGTCCTCTCATCTGCGCCTTACGGCGGGTCTCCCGTTGCGAACGGCAATCGCCCGGGGAACTCCTTGGCCAGGATGTCGCCCACGAGGCGGCGGACCTCTGGCGCATCCTTGCTTGCCGCAGTCCATACGTTTTCCCATTTGACCGCGAAGTAGACGTGGACGGCTAGGTTGCGGAAGATGATCAGGTCCTCCCACTCGACCAGCGGGTACCGCTTACGGAAGGCCTTGGGGAGGCGAGCGGCAGCTTCGCCGATGATGATCAGCTTCATGAGCACCGCGTCGCGTTTGTCCCTGTCGGCCAGGAACGCCGC
This sequence comes from Planctomycetota bacterium, assembly GCA_041320515.1. Classification (GTDB taxonomy): domain Bacteria; phylum Planctomycetota; class PUPC01; order DSUN01; family DSUN01; genus DSUN01. Next base: position 1,555,685 of record JBGLNR010000001.1, read on the forward strand.
GCGGTCCACACCACGAAGCGATACTTCGATCGCGTCGGCCGCCTCGACCATGTCGGCCAGGTAGAGTTCCTCACGCCGCATACAACACCTTCGCGCTGGCCAGCACCGCGTCGCGGATCAGCGGCTTGAGACCGTCCCTGGGCACCAGGTCAACTCGCCTGCCGAAGAGCTGACCCAACTCGCGCTGGCACCGCGCCCAGGCCAGGAAGCCCATTTCCACGTCAGGCTCAAACAGCACGAGGAGGTCAATGTCGCTCTTCGGCCCGAAGTCATCCCGCAACGCGGAGCCGAAGACCTCGAGCCGCGTGATCTTCCACCGGCGGCAGAAGTCCGCCAGCGTTTCCATCGGGACATTCATGGCATATGGGGCCATCGCCCGTCCTCCTTCTGCCTCCATTATCTGCCAACCACGCGGGACGCGCAAGTGGAGCAGGCATCCTGCCTGCCGATTGCAGGCGGGACGCCTGCACCACTTCACTCTCGTCGCGAAGCTCCTGCTTCGCCACGGTCATACGGAAGCTCCTGCTTCCGCTCTTTCGCGGCGGGAGCCGCGCGGTTCACGCTAGAAGACACAGCCGAGGGCGGCTGCGCCACACAATCGCCACGATCGTGCGGCTCTCGTAGGGTGTGCACACCTGCACACGCAACTCCCGCCCCCGTCCTTTCCGCGTGCAAGTTTGCACGCCCTACCACGATGGCAGCCGTAGGGACGGGCGGCCCGCCTGTCCCATCTTCGACTACGGCAGGCGTGGGGACAGGCGGCCCGCCTGTCCCATCTTGGACACGCGAGCCGCGTGTCGCTACGACCAGAAACGGAGTGCACGCAGCGCCCATCATGTGACCTTGATCTCATAGGGAACCTGCCGGAACACAATCCCCTCGCGGGCCAACCGCTCGGCCGACAGCCGGCACGCCTCGCCATACACGATCTTCGGCCCGTCGTGCGCCGGCAGCTTCGCCAGCATGGCGCCCGTGAGCACGTTCCCACCCTTCGACCGCCTGTCCCCCATCACGCCGTTGAACAGGAGATACACGGCCTTGCCCTCGTGAACCCCCAGGAGCGGCGACTTCCCCGTCGCCCGCTTCGGGATCGGCGCCCCCGTCTCCGTGAAGAACACATGCGCCGCCAGGTCCGCAAAGCTCACCAGCGCCGCAATGTTCCCCCCTTCGTCGAACAGCGGAGTCCCAAGACGGCAGTACCGAAACCCGCCGCCAATACCCGCCATATCTATGTTCTGCTCCCCCCAGGTGGACTTCTGTCCGGTGATCACCCGCGCCAATCGCTGGGCGGCCACGCCTCTGCAGACTTCCTGCTGCATCTCGACGAGGATGAACCGCCTTTTCCCGCCGTCCGCACGGTTCTTCAGAAGCACCGCGTGACCTGTGGTCGCGCTGCCCGCAAAAGAGTCGAGGACAAGGGAATCGCTCTCTGTTGCAATGTGCAGAATGCGCTCGATCAACCTGGTGGGCTTGGGGGTTATGAAGAGATCGCTGGATGCCCCTCCGTCCATGATCTTGCTGAGTTCCTGCTTGGCATGGCGGGTGCTCCCGACCACTTTCCATGGCCAGAGGGTTTGGGGCACAACTCCATGCCTGACCTCGGACAAGAATCTCTTGATGCCAGGTCTGTTGCTTCCGGTCTTCCCCCACCAGATTCGGTTGTCACGATCAAGCTCCTGGAATTTCTCTTTGCTGACGCGCCAATAGCTCCCGGCCGGGGGCCCCTGAATGACCTTTCCGGATGGCGTTTGGATCGGGTACCGGCCCTGTGAATACAGATTGCGCGCAGCTAGATCGCTGAGAAGCCATGGGCCACGCGGGTCTTTGTCAGGATTCTTGTACCGGGCCACCATATCGTCCGTCCGTGGTACCCTGTTGGGCCGCCAGACCTCTGCATTGCGTGCGTATAGCACGATATAGTCGTGGTCCTCGCTGAGATGGATGGCCGTGTTCTTCGGGCTGTCCATCTTCTGCCACACAATCGTTGCGATGAAGTTGCGCGGCCCAAATACTTCGTCCATCAGCAGGCGGAGGTTGTGAACTTCGTGATCATCAATGCTGACGAAGATGGCTCCTTCTTCGCGCAGGAACTCTCGGAGGAGTGCGAGGCGGGGGTACATCATGCAGAGCCACTTGTCGTGGCGGGTGAGGTCCTCGGCCTCCTTGCCGACGGTCTGGTGGAGCCAGTTGCGGATTTCGGGGCTGTTGACGTTGTCGTTGTAGACCCAGCCCTCGTTGCCGGTGTTGTAGGGCGGGTCAATGTAGATGCACTTGACCTGGCCGGCGTAGTAGGGGAGGAGGGCTTTGAGGGCCTCGAGGTTGTCGCCCTCGACGAGGAGGTTGCCCGCGTCGGGGTCGCCGGCGGAGAGCTCGGGGTCGCAGGTGAGCAGGCGGTAGGGCACCTGGTGGTGATGGTTGACGACGGCCTGCTTGCCGATCCAGTTGAGCGTGGGCATGGCCTGCGGGCCCTCCGAAGGGGCTGGGACGCGGAAGCAGTATAGCGCCGGCCCGTCGGCCCTGCAAGGCCATCTCTTCCCCCGTGGAATCCGTGCCCATCCGTGGCATCCGTGGTGTGGTTTATCGAGCAGAGCACGGAACTCGTCCGCACGGCCCTCGCCCTCGGCATCAACTACATTGACACCGCGCGCCTCTACGGCCGCTCCGAGGAAATCCTCGGCATCGCCCTCGAAGGCGTCACGCAGCCCTACTACCTGGCGACCAAGGCCGGCTGCGTGCCACGCGACTTCGACTATTCGGCCGACGCCGTGCTCCGCAGCTTCGAGACCAGCCTGCGCCTCCTGCGGCGAACCCGCGTGGACCTGCTCCAGATACACGACGCGGAGTCGGCCGGCTGGGACCGCGTGATGGGCAAGGGCGGCGCGCTGGAAGCCCTTCGTCGCCTGAAGAGCGAGGGCGCTGTCGCCGCCATCGGCGTCACGGGGCGCAACCCCGAGGTCCAGGCCCGATTCGTCGCCACCGATGAGTTCGACAGCGTCCTCTCCTACTGCGACTACGACGTGACGACGCGGCTCGCCCGCGAGACGCTGCTGCCCGTGGCGGCGGAGCACCGCGTCGCAGTCGTCCTCGGCTCGCCGTTGCGGGTGGGCACGCTCGCCCTGCCGCGGGGCGCCGCCCTCTCCGCCTGGGCCGCGCCGATACGCCCCAAGCTCGAACGCCTTCACGACCTGGCCGAGCGCGAGGGCACGCCCCTCCCCCACCTGGCGATTCGCTACCTCCTCAGCGACCCCGATTTCGCCACGGTCCTCACCGGCGCCGGCTCGGTGGACGAATTGCGCGACGCCCTCGCCGCCGCATCCGCCGGGTCGCTGCCGGGCGCCGTGCTCGCTGAAGTTCGGGACATTCAGGGGAGACCGTCCGGTTCGGCGAGTTGACTTTCCCCCGGTGCGCGGGCATAATGCAGCGCGGCAGGCGATCCGCTGTGGTGGCGATCGGGAGAAGAGCCATGGTCTGCGGCATTTGCGGACAGGAGGGCGCGCGGCTCCGCCGCATGGCCCGCACCTATGGCAAGGGCGACGATCTCCTTGTCATAGAGAACGTCCCCGTCGTCTCATGCCCTCATTGCGGCGAGAGCTATCTGACCGCCGACACGGCCCGGGAGCTGGACCGCATCCGACGCCACCGGCGCGAAGTCGCCGTCAGCCGTCCCGTACCCGTGGCGGAGTACGCCACGAAGTAGGCGGCACGCATCCCGCAGCGCCCGGGGCGCAAACTTGGGGACCGGGCCATGAAACGCTTCAGCCATCTCGCGGGCCTCGCCGGTGCAGCGCTTCTCCTCGGCGGGTGCGTTGATACTTTGTTCCGGACCCGGTACCAAGTCCTGCCCTCAGCCTCCTCAGCACCTCCCGCCGCGCAGACCCCCGGCTCAGCCGAAGATGACCGCCGTGCCATCCGTGAGACCCTGGCGGGGATCGCGACCGGCCTCGGCTACTTGGAGACGGACGAACTCAAGGTGCCCGACATGCTTGCCAGCTACCGCCAGAACATCCGGTACTTCCCCATCAGGCTGATAGCGAGGGAAGAGGGCCGCGCCGCCGTCGTTAGCGTGTTCCTTTTCACGGGGGGCCTCGGCTGGGCGCGGGCAAGAGAGTACGCGAGAGTTCGAGACAGGGTAGAGGCGGACCTCCGAGCGCGCTTCGGCAACAGGGTGAAGCGCATGCCCCGGGGCGAGTGAACCCCGCACCCCAGGCCAGCGGAGGACGCCGGGGCCAAGCATTGAAGGGGAATCTGGAATGTGGAATCTGGCATCTGGAATCCCGCTTCTGTTCGCCCTGGCCGCGGCCGCCGCCGCCGCCGCGGGGCGGCCGACCATCCCCCTCGATGGCGCATGGCAGTTCCGCCTCGATCCCAACGACGCGGGCGAGAAGGAACAGTGGTTCGAGGGCAAGGCCCCGTTCGACGCGACGATTCAAGTGCCCGGGGCGTGGGACGCCCAGGGCTTCGGCGCCGAGACGCCGAAGCTGAAGCACAACTTCGTGGGCAAAGCCTGGTATCGCCGCCAGGTCGCCATCCCCGCCGAGTGGAAGGGCAGACGGCTCTTCCTCACCATCGGCGGGGTCCACCGTTACGCCAAGGTCTGGGTGAACGGCTCCTGCCTCGGCGAGCACATCGGCTATCTCTCGCCAATCGAGCACCAGATCAACGAGTTCGCCCGGGCCGGCGAGACCGCAACCATCGCCCTCTGCGTGGATTCCAAGCAGCGATGGGACGTTGATACCCTGGCCGGCTGCTTCGACATCATTGACGAGATGTTCACGGCCTGGGGCGGCATCTGGGGCCACGTGGCCATCGAGGCCCGCGGCGATGGCTGGTTCGAGGACATCCTCATTCGGCCGGGGCTCGACCCGCCCTCTTGCTTCCTCACGGCCAAGATCACAAATGCCGTGGCCGATGGCTCGTCGTTCCGGCTGGAGATTCTCGACGCGGAGGGTCGGGTCGCCGCCAAGGCCGACTCGCCCAAGCTGCGTTCAGTCAGTTTCCGGCTGGAGATCCCACAGGCCAAGCTATGGTCGCCCAACCACCCCGACCTCTACACCGCCCGCCTGTCGCTCGTGCGGGGCGAGGAGGTGCTCGACAGCGTGGAGACCCGCTTCGGCCTGCGCGTCATCGAGATCAAGGGGCCGCACATCCTGCTCAACGGCAAGCGGGTGTTCCTCCACGGCTACGGCGACGACGGGGTCTACCCCGAGACGATGGCCGCGCCGTCCGACAAGGCGGTCTACCTCAAACGCCTCAAGCTCATCAAGAGCTACGGCTTCAACTACGTCCGCCACCACAGCCACTTCCTGCCGCCCGAGTACTACGACGCGGCGGATGAGGTGGGGATGCTCATCTCGCCCGAGCTGCCCATCGCCTATCTCAACTACTATCAGCGGGCGAAAAAGCCCGCCCTCGACCTCTACAAGCAGGAATGGGCCGCCGTCATCCGCCGCTTCCGCAACCACCCCTCGATCCTCGACTGGTGCATGGGCAACGAGATGTGGGACGGCGTGCCTTTGGCGCCCGACCTCTATCACGCGGCGAAGGCGCTTGACCCCACGCGGCCGGTCATTGACTCCAACGGCCTCAGCGGCGGCGGCTGGCTCGATGGCAAGCGCGACCGCCCGACCCTGGACTTCCTCGTCTACATGTTCGACCTCCGCCACACGCCGCTGGAGCAGCCCAAGCGTCACCACTTCCCCGAGCCGAACAAGCCCGTCATCTCGCACGAGATGGGCAACTTCGTCACCTTCCCCCGCCTCGACCAGATTCAGGCCTTCCAGCACAACTTCAAGCCCTTCTGGCTCACCCCCGCCCGCGAGAAGATGGAGAAGCTGGGGCTGCTCGGCGAGGCGGAACTGTGGGCGCGAAACTCCGAGCGCCTCTACCTCCTCTGCCACAAGCTCAACATCGAGGACCTGCGGAAGAACCCCTTCGCCAGCGGACACCAGTGGTGGCTGTTCCAGGACTACTGGACCGGCTCGAACGGCATCGTGGACGCCTATTTCCGCCCCAAGGCCGAGATTCCGCCTGAGAGCGTCTTCCCCTTCGTTAATGACATCGTTTTCCTTGTTGATGGGCTTAATCCGGTCTACCGAGCGGGACAGACACTGAGTATCAGGTTCATTGTGTCTGACTTCTCTGAGAACAGGCTGGATGCCGAGTTGAAAGCCTCGTTGGCGATGGGTGACCGCCTCCTTCCGCCTGTCTTGGGGCCCAAGCGCGCGCAATTCGGCAAGGGCCAAGTTGCTCCGTGGTGTGATTTCACGTGTACCATACCCGAGGTCTCCTCCCCGCAGGAGTTGCGCGTTCACTTCGCTATGAACTACGAGAACCGGGTCGGCGTACGGTTCCATCGCAATAACGGGTGGACAGCCTGGGTCTACCCTGCGGCCCCTCCCCGGCCACAGCTCGAGTTGCCGCTCTTCGCCGGGCCGGAGCTTGTGCGGGCGCTGGAGTGGCTGGGGGCGAAGCCGTTGCCCGGCGGCGTGAAGCTGCCGGCCGAGGCGGTGTATGTGATGAATCAGCCGACGAAGAAGGTGCTCGACGCGGTGGCCGAGGGGGCGTGCCTCGTGATGCTCTCGCCCCAGGGCATCTTCCCGACCGAACGCAATCGCTTCAAGACCGGCTGGTGGCTCGGCGGGCCGGGCGACAGCAACGTGGGCACCGTGGTCTACGACAACCCCATCACGCGGGCCATCGCGCCCGACGGCTGGTGCGACATCGGCTGGCACCGCCTCGTCGAAGGCTCGCAGGCCATCATCCTCGACGACCTGCCCTCACAGCCCGGGGTGCTCGTCCGCGCCATCGAAGTCCACCGCCTCTGCCGCAGCAAGGCCCTCCTCTTCCAGGCCAGGCTTGGCAGAGGCTCCCTCATCGTCAGCGGACTCAACCTGTCCTCGATTGTGGGCGGGGCGTCTCTGCCCCGCGTGGCTTCGCGGGACGGGGACGTCCCGCCCACAATTGAAGGACCTCCGGAAGTGGAATGGCTCCTCGCCCGCATGGTCGAGCACGCAGGCACGCTCCCGAAGCCGAAGGGCGAACTGCCTCTCGACTTCCTGCGCCAGCGTGTCGCCGCGATGGAGCCGCCCGAAGGCCCATTCCTCTCGGGCTTCCAGCGAATCGTCCGCAACGACGGCGAGACCGACAAGTGGGTGAGCTGCCGCGAGGACGCCGCGACCTATCACATCTGCCGCCAGACCGCCCCCGGCCACCTCGTCGAGTGGGAGACGGCGCCCCTGCCCGCCGACTGGAAGGGCACGACGGCCACCTTCGTCTTCGCCGGCGGCCTCGGCTGGGTGGACCAGCCGAGGATGAAGGGCTTCGCCCTCCTCGTCAACGGCAAGGAGGCCCTGGCCTTCGACGTGACGCAGGACCGCTCGGTCTGGAAGAGCGCCGACAAGCGGGTCGCCCTCCACTTCGTCCCCATGCGCCCCATGCCGCAGGACGGCATTGGCCTCTTCTACGTCGCTCTCGCCACCGACCTGTTGACGCCCGGCAAGCCCTGCACCTTCGCCGTCCGCTCGAACGCCTCCGCCAGCCGCCGCTGGTTCGGCCTGAACCCGTATGCGGACGTGGCAGGACCCAAGTGACGAGTATGGCCCCGAACCCTGGCAGTTCTCGCCGGGGAGCCATTCAGCTCATCCCCCGCTCCCTATCTGTATCACCCCTGGGAGGGAGGGAAGTGATACAGATAGGCAGCAACGGCCCCGGAAGCCCCCGGATCGCCAAGGCGCCCATACTGTATCACCCCCCAGGGGGAGAGAAGTGATACAGTATGGTGGAGAAGGGCGTAGAACCGCCCGGATCGCCAAAGCGCCATACTGTGCCAGCTCGCGGCGGCGGCAGAGGTGATACAGTATGGCGGTCGCGTGTCTGGTTTCCAGGACAACGGGGACGAGTCGGGAGTGGAGCAGGCGCCAGGGTTGGGGGCCATACTCACAAGTGCCCCCCGAACTTGACATGGGCCGCCACTTTGGCTAGGGTCAGTGGCCCCCGTGACGGGCGCGGGACAAGGAGTCCGTTGTTGAGCAACGCCCTCGGCATCGCCACGTCCGTTCTCCTCTTCGCCACCGCCGTCGCCGGCGACCAGCCGCAGTGGGGGCAGCGCTTCTCGCGCAACATGGTCTCCGACGAGAAGGGCCTGCCCGACTCCTTCGACCCGAAGACGGGCGAGAACGTCAAGTGGGCCGTCCCCCTCGGCACCGAAACCTGGTCCACCCCCATCGTCGCCGGCGGCCGCGTGTTCATCGGCACCAACAACAACCGCCCCCGCGACCCGCGCCACCAAGGCGACCGCGGCGTGCTCCTGTGCCTCGACGAGAAGGACGGCTCGCTCGTCTGGCAGCTCGTCGTGCCCAAGCTCACGGCTGACCCGCCCGACCCCTATCTCGACTGGCCCAACATTGGCCTCTGCTCGCCGCCCACGGTCGAGGGCGACCGCGTCTACGTGATGACCAACCGCTACGAGATGGCCTGCCTGGACATCCACGGCCTGGCCAACGGCAACGACGGGCCGTTCCAGGACGAGGCGAAGCACATGGTGCCCCAGGGCGGTCCGCCCCTGTCGCTCGGGAAGAGCGATGCCGACATCCTGTGGCTCTTCGACCTCGTCGCTGGCGCCGGCATTCACCCGCACGACGGGGCACACGCCTCCATCCTCATCCACGGCGACTTCGTCTACGTGAACTCGAACAACGGACAGGATAACACGCACCACAAGATTCGGCACCCCGACGCGCCCAGCCTGGTCGTGCTCGATAAGGCCACGGGCCGCCTCGTGGCCAAGGACGCCGAGGGCATGGGCCACCGCACCGTCCACTCCACCTGGGCCTCGCCAGCCCTCGGCGAGGTGGGCGGGCGACCGCTCGTCTTCTTCGGCGGCGGCGACGGCGTGTGCTACGCCTTCGATGCCCTCGCCGCGGCTCCCCCCGTCGGCCAAGTGGCCACTCTCAAGAAGGTGTGGTCCTTCGATTGCGACCCCACGGGTCCGAAGCAGGACATCCACCGCTACATGGGCAACCGCAAGGTGAGCGCCAGCAACATCAAGGGCATGCCCGTGTTTCACGAGGGGCGCGTCTACGTGGCCGCCGGCGGCGACATCTGGTGGGGCAAGGAGGAGGCCTGGCTCAAGTGCATTGATGCCACAAAGGCCGGGGACATCACGAAGACTGGCGAACTCTGGTCCTACCCCCTCAAGCGCCACTCGTGCTCGACCCCCGCCATCTGGAACGGGATGGTCTTCATCACCGACTGCGGCCGCATGCTCCACTGCCTCGACGCCGCGACGGGCAAGCCCCACTGGACTCACGAGACGAAGGGCGAAATCTGGGGCTCGCCCCTCGTCGCCGATGGCAAGGTCTACATCGGCACCCGCCGCGGTGACTTCTGGACCCTCGCCGCCAGCAAGGACAAGCAGGTCCTCGGCTCCGTCGAGCTGGGCGCCGGCATCCCCGGCTGCGCCATCGCCGCCAACGGCACCCTCTACATCGCCACCATGAACCGCCTCTTCGCCGTCCACAAGGCCACCCAGCGCACCGCGGGACAATAGGGGGTGCCTAGACCCCTCTCCCTTCCAGGGAGAGGGCAGGGTGAGGGTTGGGGCTTCGGGACGGGGACAGGCCCCGACCCTCCCCCCGCCCCCTCCCTGAGAGGGAGGGGGGCCCCGCCCCCTCCCTGAGAGGGAGGGGGGTGAGGAGGCGGAACGATCACGAAAGGGGGAAGCTCAATGAAGCTGACGTTTCCTGATGGCTGCGCGATGGAAGGCTACGCCGTCGCCGTCGCGTGGGATCCGCGGATTCTGGCGCTGGAAGACGACACCTCGGAAGTCGCCCTGTGGCTGAAGCCCGACGCCCTGGCCGCGGCCCCGCCGCCGGACCTGGCCGTCGCCGGGCCATTCGCGTCGTCGAAGGAGCGCATCGTCATCCCCACCGCCGAGGCCGAGCGCGCGCTGCACCTGCCGCGCGACACCCGCCTCGCCTGCCTCCGCCCCGCCGGCACCTGGATGCCCATCGGCACCGTGGGCCAGCACCCCGCCGCGCTCGTCGGCAACGAGGAGGCCGCCTTCGCCTTCGACCCCACCGACCTCATCGGCCGCTACCTCAACATGATGGACACGACCGTGGCCGCCGACGTGCTCGATTGGATGGCGGGCTGCGCGCTCCGCGCCGTGGGCCTGCGGCCCGCGCGGCTGCGGCGGGACTGGCGGGACTTCCACGCGCTCGGCATCGCCGTCTGGACCGTCGAGCGGCTGGCGGAAGAACTCGGCCAGCCCTTTGACCCCTCGCCCATCCGCCGGCTCGCGGTCGCCGCCGCCGAGTTCGGCGACGACCTTGGTCCCGCCTTCGCCGCGCTCGCCGAGGCACGCAGGCGGGTGCTCGACCTGCCCATCTACTTCATTGACATTCTCCACGGCGGCATTCTCGTCGGCCGCGAGGGCTTCGCCGAATACGACTGGCCCCAGGCCGCCGCCGACCTGCTCGACTTCTACGAGACCTGGAGCCGCGACCTCGGCTACCGCTACTCGCACGACGTCGCCGCCGGCACGCTCCTCAACCTCGCCCCCATGTTCCCCGAGACCGTCGCCCGCCTTCGCGCCGCGTGGGACGAGGGGCGGACCGAGTTCGCCAACGGCACTTGGTCCCAGCCCTACCTCCATCTGTGGAGCCGCGAGGAATGCCGCCAGCAATTCGTCCACGGCCTCGCCGCGTTCGACCAACTCTTCGGCCGCCGGCCGACGACCTATGCCGCCCAGGAGTTCGCCCTTCACCCCGCCCTGCCCGACATGCTCCGCGAATTCGGTTTTGAGCACGCCATCCACCGCGTGCAGAACATGGGCACCGCGCCCGACGACGACCGCCCGCTGATTGACTGGGAAGGCGTCGGCGGCGCCGTCATCCCCACGCTCCCGTCGCACTCGCCCAAGTCCGAAAAATTCGGCAGCGGCATCTACGCCAACTGGCCCCGCCTGGTGGCCGACACGCAGCGCCGCGGCCTGCCCTTTGTGGCGCTCGTGAACCTGATTGACCAGACCTTCATCGGCGCCTACAAGGAGGAGTTCGTCCGCGCCGCCCGCTTCGGCGACGCCCTCGGCCGCTTCGCCACCTGCACCGACTTCTTCGCCGCGACCGCCGACGTGCCGCGGGTCCGCCACCGCTATGCCTGGGACGACTACGTCTTCGACCTCGAGATGCCGACGGCCAACTACCACCGCTACGAATCGGGCAGCTTCGCGAGCACCATCGAATACTGGCGCGGTGTTGTCGCGGACACGGCCGGCCGCGAGCCGACCGTCGCCGAATGGCGCCGCGTCCTCGACGGCGAAGCCCACGACACCTACGTCCTCCCCAACTTCAAGACCGGCGCCTTCCTCGACCTCTATCTCACCGACTACCCCGGCCCGCGCTACCGCGTGACCGTGGACGAGCGCCGCGGCGTCACCCGCTACATCCGCGACGCCGTCGGCTTCCCCCGCGAGTTCCACGCCACGCCCCCCGTTCCCGTCGGTGGCGATGGCCCCGTCGAGGTGGACCCGAAAACGGGCGGCGTCATCGTCGAGGGCCGGCTGTTCGGGGTCCTCGCCTCCACGCGCGGCGACAGCCACGTCGTGGCCATTGAGCCAGGCGCGGCCACTCGTGTCGTCGTGGCCATTGATGCCGTCGGCGAGTTCCTCATCCATCTGTGGCGGCGCGACGGCGTCGTCTACGGTCGCGTTCAGCGTCCCGCCGACATCCCCTGGTTTTGCCACGACGTGCCGTACTGGGAGGACTGCGTCTACCTCCGCCACGCGCCGGGGGACGACGAGGCGCCGGTCGTCCGCTACTACTGGGGCATCGGCGAGGCCACCCGCCTTGCGGACTTCTACTCGCGCGACCGCGTCACCGTGGGCCGCGTCGAGCTGTTCCACGGCGGCAACGGCTTCTATCGCCTGGCCAACGGCGAATTGCACAACCGCCTCTGGTCGCACAACGAATCCGCCCGCTCCTTCTGGTGGGGCGTGCGGGTTGACGCGGCGCAACCCCGCCCGTAGAATGCAAGCACACAGGCTGGAAGCCTGTGCCACCTTCCGGCCTGTAATCTGGTGGCACAGGCATCTTGCCTGTGGCCCACTTCCCCAGGAGGCCCCCAATGCCAGAGAAGGCCATTGACGTGACCCAGCCCCCCAAGGCCGCCCAAGTGCGCGCCGCCTACAAGCTGGCCCGCGATCGCTTCGCCGCCCTCGGCGTGGACGCCGACTGGGCGGTCGGCGCCGCCCTCGCGATTCCCATCTCGGTCCAGTGCTGGCAGGCCGACGACGTGCGCGGCCTCGAAACCCACGAGGGCGCCCTCGACGGCGGCGGCATCCAGGCCACGGGCAACTACCCCGGCGCCGCGCGCAACGGCGACGAGATTCGCGCCGACTTCGATGTCGCCGCGGGTCTCATCCCCGGCACGCTCCGGTTCAACATCCACGCCATGTACGCCGAAACCTCAGGCAAGCGCGTGGACCGCGATGAACTCGAGCCGAAGCACTTCTCCCGCTGGATTGACTGGTCGAAGGCCCGCAAGCGCGGCCTCGACTTCAACCCCACGCTCTTCGCCCACCCGATGGTCAAGGATGGCCTCACGCTGTCGAGCCACGACGACGCGGCCCGCGCCTTCTGGATTCGCCACTGCATCGCCACCCGCCGCATCGCGTCCGCCATCGGCAAGGCCCTCGGCTCGCCCTGCGTCAACAACATCTGGATTCCCGACGGCCGCAAGGATTCGACCGTGGACCGCATGGGGCCCCGCCATCGGCTGCTCCACGCCCTCGACGAGGTCCTCGACCGCAAGTTCCCGCACGTGATTGACGCCGTCGAGAGCAAGCTCTTCGGCATCGGCTGCGAGGACTACACGGTCGGCTCGCACGAGTTCTACCTCGCCTACGCCGCCACGCGCGGCGTCGCCCTGTGCTACGACCTCGGCCACTTCCACCCCACCGAGAGCATCGCCGACAAGCTCTCCGCCACGCTCCTCTTCGTCGAGAAGCTCCTCATCCACGCCAGCCGCGGCATCCGCTGGGACAGCGACCACGTCGTCCGCTTCACCGACGAGTTGCGCGCGGTCTGCGACGAGGCGGTCCGCAGCGGCGCGTTGCCCGACATCCTCTGGGCCCTCGACTACTTCGACGCCAGCATCAACCGCGTCGCGGCCTGGGTCATTGGCGCGCGGGCCTTGCGGAAGGCGCTCCTCTATGCTATGCTCGAACCGTTCGAGGCCGTTGCGGAACGCGAGGAGGCCGGCATTGGCGCGGCCAAGCTCGCCCTCGTCGAGCACCGCGCCGAACTCCCCTTCCCCGCCGTCTGGGACTTCGCCTGCCTCACCGCCGACGTCCCCCTCGGCCCCCAAGGTCTACCCCCTCGTCCTCTTCCTCCACGGCGCGGGCGGACGCGGCGCCGACAATTGGGGGCAGATCAAGGACCAGCCCGCGGCCCTCCTCGCCCTGGCGGGCGACGCCGTGCAGGTCAAGCATCCGTGCATCGTCGTTGCCCCCCAGTGCCCCGGCGGCAAGCAGTGGGTGAACACGCCCTGGGGCAAAGGCTCCTACTCGCAGGACAAGGTGGCCATCTCCGCCGAGCTGAAGCGCGTGCTCGAGGCCCTGGCCCAGCTCCGCACGGAGTTCCAGGTGGCCCCCAACCGCATCTATGTGACAGGCATCTCGATGGGCGGCTACGGCACGTGGGACATCATTCTGCGGGAGCCGAAGCTGTTCGCGGCGGCCATGCCCGTGTGCGGCGCGGGCGACCCATCGCGTGCGGCGAGCGTGGCGAAGATGGCCATCTGGGCGTTCCACGGGGACAAGGATGGCGTGGTGCCCGTGGCCGGCTCGCGCGAGATGATCGAGGCCCTCAAGAAGGCCGGCGGCGCCCCCAAGTACACCGAGTTCCCCGGCGTCGGCCACGCCTCCTGGACCCCCGCCCACGCCACCGAGGGCCTGTGGGAGTGGCTCTTCGCCCAGAAGCGGGGGGAGTAGAATGGCACGCCACGATTCCCGGTCGTTGCAGCCACAAGCGTCCCGCTTGTGGACTGCGCCCCCTACAGGTCGTATGCCCGAAACGGCCGCACACAATCCCTGCCAGCGTCCCCAGTGTCCCCAGCGTCCCACTTTCCGAGGGGCGGGGGCCAGGTGTTAACTTTCCATGGCGCAGGGTCGGACCGTAAGGGCGTGTTGCCCAAATCGAGAGCGCGGTTCGGAGTGCAGCCTTCAGGCCGTATCATGCGCGTCGGGAGCGGCAGATTACGGGCTAGAGCCCGCACTCCGAACTCGCCTGCCCTTTCCACCCCCGCTGCCGCCACGCCATGCCCATCTGCCGCGAGGTCTACCCGCCCGAAACGCGCCTCGGCTCCGGCCGCAGCGTCCGCTGCCACCTCTATGGGCAGCATGCATGCCAATCAGATGGCTTGACATCTGATGCGTGATGCGCTAGCATCATGCATTAGATGGCGGCACATGAGAACAGGAGGTCGCTATGCGGACCACATTGGACGTTGAAGAGGATGTTCTGCTGGCGGCCAAGGAGATCGCCCGGAGTCGAAGAACTTCGGTCGGCAAGGTGTTGTCCGACCTGGTGCGGCAGGCGATGACGCGGCAGCCGGCCTCGGCTACTCGGGGGGATGTGCCGCTGTTCCCCGTGCAGCCCGACGCGGGGGTCGTGACGCTCGGACTGGTGAACCAACTGCGGGACGAGACGCCATGACCGCGTATCTTCTTGATGTGAACGTACTTCTGGCGCTGAGCGACCCGATGCACGTCCATCACGAGGCGGCCCACCAGTGGTTCGCGGATAAGGGCAGCCAGGCCTGGGCCACCTGCCCGATCACCGAGAACGGCTTCGTCCGCATCGCCAGCCATCCCAAGTACGCCAACCGGCCGGGGGACGTGCCCGTGGTCCTGGCGATTCTGCGCCGATTCTGCGAGGCCGCGGGGCACCAGTTCTGGACGGAAGACATCAGCCTCCGCGATTTTCTGCGCCCGGATGTCGTGCTCACCCACGCCCAGATCACCGACGCCTATCTACTCGCCCTGGCGGTGCAAAAGGGTGGGAAGCTCGCCTCCCTCGACCAGCGTATCCCTGCCGCCGCAGTACCCGGCGGAGCCGACGCGCTGGAGCTGATCGCGCCGTAGCCGAGTGCCCCTCCCCCTGGCTGCCACTTCCACCCCCGCTGCCGCCACGCCCTGCCCATCTGCCGCGAGGTCTACCCGCCGGAAACGCGCCTCGACGCCGGCCGCACCGTCCGCTGCCACCTCTACGGCCAGCAGCGTCCGCTATGGCTGCTGACCCGACATTTGCCCATTGTTGCCACCCACTTGTGCGGACGCCAAGGACGACCCTTACGGGTCTGAGGCACCGTGGCGAGCTAACGAACCGAGAAATCCGGTCTCTTTGCGTTCACCCAACCGAAGACTTCGGCATAGTCCCACGCGGGTCCACCGCACCCACCGGCACCAAAACCGCCCACAATCTCTCGCGAGGTCTCGGCCCGGGATCGGTTGGACCCACGCACGGCGTCTGCGAAACTCGTTCGGCTCTCCTGTGACCGGTGCATGGCCATGGCCTGGCACTTGGCGAACATCGCATGCTTGTCGAGGGGGACTAGGACGTTGATTTCGCTTGCATCTACATGCCCCCAGGGGCTCTCATACGTCCATACTTGGGATTCGCGATATGTTGTCTTGATCAGTTTCAAGGTGGCCCGCGTAATCCGACTGTGCGTTGGGTGGCTATCAGAAAGGAGCGGGATGAGGAAGACGCAGCCAGCCCCGTCGGGAGACTCAGACAAAAGGGCCGTCAGGTGACTGTTCAGCGCGGGTTCCTCCATTTCGAGTGTGTTTGCCCCAAGCCAACGCATATCCGAGACACCGAGTAGGCTCGCCTCCGAAAGCGCCTCGTTCTGCCGAATGTCATCAGCTCGCGCGTCGTGCACGCTCTTCACGTCAACGGGCGAGCTCAGGCCGCCAGAGAGGCCTCGCCGCGCTTGGTAGTACCTTTGTATGTACTGGACCTCAACACCCTTCGGGCTCGGTGTTACAATCAGCGTGTAAACGCTTGGCTGCGGCTTCTGCCTCTGTTGCCACAGCGGGCCATTGCGCAAATAATACAACAGACCACCACATCCCAGAACGACATCATCGCTGTGAGGGGAGATCACGACTACAGTCTTGCGCGTAAAGAACTTGAAGAACTCATCGCCGAGAGGAACACCCATGTCGATAGTACGCCTCGTCGCCTTCCCAGAATCGCACGCCGCCCCCAAGTTGATGATCAGCCGCTCAGTCACATTTCTCAGTGGCTGTGACGGGGGCGGTGGGATGATGAACTGGTCCGCTATCGCAATATCGCTCTGTGTCACGGTCGCACCGCTCGGTGTAGCTCCCACGATTATGAAGACACTGTTAAGTAAGTGCGGGGGCAAGTGGTAGTTCGACAGAACAAGGTCAGCTATGTCCTTGGCCACTGCTGGCTGGGTCACGGCTAGTGCAGCCGCCAGTGTTCCCGTACTATGCAGCCCGGCCAGCAGCAACACCTTGGTCTTGGATGAGCCCGAGGAGTCGTCGTAGGGATTATCAGTTAGCAGCACAACACCGTAGTCCTGGGTCACGTTCCCTGACTCGTCATGCGCTGCCCGCCAAGTTCTCCCGTGAATGGAGAGCGAACGGTAGCCGGGGTCATCCAGGTCCAGCCTCATAGCACTTGCTACTCGCCTATTCGTCTTCTGAATCTTCTCGATCACCTGCTTGGTCAGGCCATTTGTCTTGGGACCACCTATGAGGACCAGATGCGAGCTGGCTCGGGCACTTTCCCAAAGCGCGTCGTTGGCAGTTCCTTCAAAATGGAGCCTAGGCTGCGAGCTGTCCATCGCTAGCTGGCCTAGAGCATGGGTAAGTGCGATGAGCGCGCTGAAATCATTCGGGAGCCCGTTGTGAGAGCCAAGAGCCCCGACTTGACTGCCGCTCGCGCTGTTGCTCTCAGGGCATCGCATCAGGAACAAGGTGCGATCTAGCTGGTTGGCGAACGGCCATAGCATTGCGAGGTCAGAGAAACTAGTTGTAGACATCCACTACGCCCCTACTGATAATACAGGAGTCAATGCCATATTCAGGTGAGACTGTGCGGCTCCCGCGTACCTCTCATTCCCTCCCTTTTCCTCAGTTTCCCCGGCCTCCTGGGCTTCGCCGCAGGCCACGGTGCCTGACACCGATAGGTCCATTCTGGATCGAGCGTTAAGTGCAAGAGGGGGCCAATATGGGTCAGATGTCGGGCCGAGGGCATCTATGGGCTTGCGGCAGTAGGGGGGAGCAGGGATTCGGAAGAAGGAAGTGCTGGCGGATGGTCGCATCGTGACATGCCCCCTGGCCGCTGTGCCGAGGTCGGCGCCCGATGGCGCGCAGGATAGCCTTTTCGGAGGGCGAAGTCAAGCGGATTTTCGGCAAGGATGATCTCACGCAGAGGCCACAGAGCACACAGAGAGGAGGAGACAGGAGGGCCTCACCACGGATTGCTCAGCGAACAGCCAGGGCGAGCGAGAGTCGAGCTTGGATCTCCTGCCAGTCGCGGCTGGTGAGGTGCCCGACGATGCGGGCCACCGTCGAGGGGTACGTGTTCAGGAAGGCTCGGAAGGCGGACGGCCTGGTCAGGCCTGCCTCTGCCCAGTCCTTCAGGGCATAGTCCGTCGGGCCGCTGGCCGCCTCGACCCGGCTGGTCAGCAGCCCAACGATGATATCGGGGCGATGTTGGTGATAGAGGGCGGACGAGACGACGATGGCCGGACGCCGCTTGGTCTCCCAGGCGCCGGCGAACTCCACGACGGCAATGTCGCCGGGCCTAATGGTCATTGGGGGCCTCCCACAGGACTGATTCCTCGGCGTACTGGCTGGATGACTTCAGGAAGTCGCGGATGTCCTCGTCGGTCCACTCATCACTCTCGTCGATCGTCTCCGGGTGCTGGGATCGCTCCTTGAGGAAGAGCGCGAAGTCCCTGACTTCGCGGACTCTCTCGGCAGGCAATCCCCGCAGCGCGCGGATGATCTGGGCGGCCTCGTCTCGCGTGAGCATGTGTTCATGTCCCCCAAAGCGAATGTCCCGTAACCGCATTATGGCGCTGGGGGAATGGGATGTCAAGGAGCAAGCGGGCCGCTTGCTGCGCGGTTCGATGCGCTAGCCGCGTGCCGCTACGCATTACTCCGCCTCCTCCCCGGCGGCGCGGAAGCCGATCTGGCCCCGCTTGGGGGCCGGTTCGGGAGGCGGGTCGAGAATGTCCATGAGGCGGTGGAGGACTTCCACGATGGCGGTTTCGTGGAGGTCGAGGCGGCTCCTGAGTTCCTTCTCCAACTGGGCGAGCTTGCGGGCCAGTTGGCGGCTATCGGAGAAGGCGGACCGCATCTTGACGAAGGCGCGGACGACGTAGACGCTCATCTGCACGGCCCGCGGGCTGTTGAGGACGTTGGCCGCCATGATGGCGCCGTGTTCGGTGAAGGCGTGGGGCAGATAGCGGCGCCCGCCACGTCCGGTGTTTGAGGTGCCAGATTGGCACCTCAAAGAACCGGCCTCTAAGGTGCCAGATTGGCACCTTAGAGAGCCTGCTTCGGCGCGCGTGAGCTGGAAGACGAAGTCGGGCGGAAATCGGTCAGCATTTCGTTTCACGGCGCGGTTGAGCGCTTTGGTCTCGACGCCATGCACGCGCGCCAGATCGTTATCAAGGATGACGCGCTCGCCGCGCATGTTCTGCGGCCGCAAGACTTCAGCCGAGTGGAGTACACGCCCCCACCGACCCTTCGGCTTCGTTCAGGGCAGGCCCTTGTGTAGGGGGGGACGGTTTGACTCGCGCCCCTGCGCACGGGCGCGAGTCAAACCAGCCGATTACGCCGTGGATGCGACAGCGTAAGTGGTTGCAGATTAGAGACTTGTGCGTTTCCGTGGCTGTCTGGAATACTGGACTCGACCCGCGCCCTTATAGGGGGGAAAAGGGCGCGAGTCAAAACGGCCGTTCACGGGCTCACCGCGACTTGATGGTGGTCCACACCTCGTCGTAGAGCTTCGTGGCCTCGCCGAGGTCTTCGAGGTATTCGAGGGTCTTCAGCGTGTCGGGCGAGGGGTAGATGGCGGGGTTGTCGCGGTCATCTTTCCTGATGAGGGCCAGGCTGGCAGCGTTGGGGGTGGCGTAGCGGTTGAAGTCGGAGAGCTTGGCGCCCACCTGGGCGTCGAGGATGAAGTTGATGAACTTGTGGGCGGCCTCGGCGTTCGGGGCCTGGGCGGGAATGGTCATCGCGTCCACCCAGATGATCGAGCCTTCCTTGGGCACGACGTAGGCGAGATGGCCGTCCGCCTCGACGGCCTTGATGGCGTCGCCGCTGTAGGCGATGGCGAGGGCGGCCGAGGCGTCGGCCACCTTGTTCTTGCCGCCGACGCCGCCCTCGAAGCCGAGGCACTTGGCGCTGTGCTTGGCCTTGAGGATGAGTTCGCTGGCGAGCTTCAGGTCGTTGGGCTGGCGCGCGTTCACCGAGGCGCCGAAGAGCTTGAGGCCGACGGCCATCATGTCGCGCATCGAGTCGATCAGCACGAAGGGGCCGGGCTGCTTCTCGGGGTCGAGGATGAGCGCCCAGGAGAACTCGGTGGCCTGCACCTTATCCTTGCGGTAGATGAGGCCCATCGTGCCCCACTGATAGGGCTGGCTGAACTTCGAGCCTGGGTCGTAGGGCGGGCTCTTGAACCGGTCGCCCACGTTCTTCGCGTTGGGCAGCTTCGCGGCGTCGAGGGGCTGGAGCAGGCCGAGCTTGGCGAGGACGGGGATCTGGTGGTCGCTGACGACCACCACGTCGTACTGGCTCACGCCGCCCGCGTGCTGGAGCTTCGCGGTCATCTCCTCGGTGTTCTCGTAGACGTCGAGGCGGACGGCGATGCCGGTCTGCTTCTCGAACTCCTTGGGCAGCTCGGGATCGATGTACTCGGAGTACATGTAGACGGTCACTTGCCCCTTGGGCTTGGCGCTGTCGGAGCAGGACAGGCACAGGCAGGCGAGGGCGAGCGGGGCGAGAAGGCGACGCATGGCTACTCCTTTCGGTAACGGGTCAGGGCTTCGAGCGAGACGACGAGGAGCACTGTAGCAAGAACGATGAGCGTAGACAAGGCGTGAAGCCCGGGGTGGATGCCCCGGCGGAGCGAGGCGTAGATGTAGAGGGGCAGGGTGGTGGACTGTGGGCCGGCGGTGAAGAAGCTGATGACGAAGTCGTCGAGGGACAGCGTGAAGGCGAGCATGGCCCCCGCCGCGATGCCGGGCGCGAGGAGGGGCAGGGTGACGCGGCGAAAGAGGTAGAAGGGCGTGGCATAGAGGTCGCGGGCCGCCTCGTCGAGCGTCCGCCCCAGCGTGGCCAGGCGGCTGCCCACCACGAGCGCCACGAAGGCACGAGTTGCGTTTCCGCCAGGTTCACCTCGACTTCCACACGTCCGAGCACGTGCCCGGCGTCGGCTCGCGCTTCGACCCCGAGCAGTTTGTGGCCATGCTCAAGCGGGGGCGGGTGGACTCGATCAACTGCTTCTCGAAGTGCCACCACGGCTGGTCGTACCATCCGACGCAGGTGGGCGAGATGCACCCGTCGCTGAGCGGCGATTTGCTGGGCGCGATGATCGAGGCCTGCCACGCCAACGACATCAAGATTCCCGTCTACGTGAGCATCGGGCTCGACGAGCGGAGCGCCCGCCAGCACCCCGAGTGGATCGAGGTGGGGCCAGAGGGCAACCGCCACGGGGCCGCGCCGCTCAAGGCCGGCTGGCGGAAGATGTGCTTCAACTCGCCCTATCTCGACCTCGTCGTCGCCCAGGTCGAGGAGATGGTGCGCGGCTACGACTGCGACGGCGCCTGGCTCGACATCATTCACCAGGGCGAGTGCTGCTGCCCCTGGTGTCTCGCCGGCATGGACAAGGCGGGCCTCGACCCCGAGAAGCCCGAGGGCCGCAAGGAGTTCGCCCGCCGCGTGCTGCTGAACTACTATCAGCGCATGACCGCGGCCGTCCACGCCATCAAGCCCGGCCTGCTCATCTTCCACAACAGCGGGCACATCCCGCGCGGGCGCCGCGACCTCCTGCCCTACTTCACCCACCTGGAACTCGAATCGCTGCCGACCGGCGGCTGGGGCTATGACCACTTCCCCGTCTCGGCCAAGTACTCGGCGACGACGGGCATGGACTTCGTGGGCATGACCGGCAAGTTCCACACCACCTGGGGCGAGTTCGGCGGCTACAAGAACCCCGTCGCCCTCACGTATGAATGCGCGGCCATGCTCGCCTGGGGCGCCAAGTGCTGCGTCGGCGACCAGCTCCGCGAGGCGTGGTGCAGGGGCGCCCAGCCCGTCTCCGAGGCGGCCATTCTCTCGGTCGAAGCCGTCGGCCAGCGAGGGCGCGGCAGCGACGATCCCGACGTGGGTGCGGCCCGCATCCTCCTCGAGAACCACGTGAACTTCGACGTCATTGACGCCGAGGTCGACCTCTCCCGCTACCGCCTGCTCGTGCTGCCCGACGAGGTGACGCTCGACGACAAGGCCCTGCTCCGAAAGGTCAAGGCATTCGTCGCGGCCGGCGGCACCATCGTCCTCAGCGGCCGCAGCGGCATGGACGCCGCCGGCACCCGCTTCCTCGTGGACGTGGGCGCCAAGCCCCTCGGCCCCTCCCCCTGGCAGCCCGACTACGTCCAGCTTGTAAGCGGGGCGTCCCTGCCCCGCGAGGGCCTGGTCGAGAACCCCTTCGTCATGTACGAGCGGGCGCAGCGGGTGAAGGCCAAGGACGCCGAAGTGCTGGCCCAGGCCTGGCGTCCCTACTTCAACCGCGACTACCGCCACTTTTGCTCCCACCAGCACACGCCCCCGAGCGAGCCGGCCGGCTACCCCGCCGCGATTCGCAAGGGCCGCGTCCTCTACTTCGCCCACCCCGTCTTCACCAACTACCGCAACAAGGGCCAACAGCTCGCCCGCGACTACGTCTGGCGGCTCATCGCCGACACCTATGGCCGCCTCGACGTCGAGGTCGGCCTCCCCAGCGCCGGCCGCGTGAGCCTTCTTCGGCAGGAGGCCCATCGCCGCCACATCCTCCACCTCCTCTACGCCGTGCCGATCAACCGCGGCCGCGGCATCGAGGTCATCGAGGACATTGTGCCCCTCTTCAACGTGCCCGTATCCCTCAAGCTCAAGGCCCGCAAAGTCGCCCTCGTCCCCGAGGGGACCCCGCTGCCCTTCACCCGACGCAAGGGCCGCATCGAGTTCACGGTCCCCCGCCTCGAACTCCACCAGATGGTCGCCCTCGACGACTGAGCAGCGGCGAGGCCCGCGCGACTGCATCAGGGACAGTCTCCAGATGGGCATCTCAAGATGATCAACAAGATGATCACGCGCGCGCACGGGGGGTGATCATCTTGGCGGGTCGAGCAACTGTGCCAACCGCCTTGTCATAGGTCTCTGTACAGCAAGGGCATGTGAGGCGAGCGGCACCAGCCGCCGGACCTGCGTCAAGATGATCAGGGCATTCTGCGAGGGGGGCTGATCATCTTGACCGCCGCGGCGCCATCAAGGCTTGCATTCAGGGGTGGAACTCGTCATGATCAGCAGGCGGCAGAGACAGCCGTGTCGTTGCGTTGGCCACTCACTTGGAGGGCAATCGAGATGGCCGCCAAGGTCAGATGCCCGGCGTGCAAACAAGTTCTCACCGTGCCCGACAGCTTCGCGGGACAGAGCGCCAAGTGCCCCAAGTGCGGCCAACTCATCCGCTTCAAGCCTCCCGCCCCGAAGCAAGCGGCGCCCCCGCCGGTCGCCGTTCCGCCCCCCGTCGCTGCCACCCCGCCTCCGCCCCCGGCGGCTTCGCGTCCCGCCCGACCCTCCCGCCCCGCCGCCCAGAGACGCCCCGCCTACCGCCCCAAGCGCCGCTCCCCCTGGCCCTGGCTCGCCGCCCTCGGCGCCGTTGCGGCCCTCGTCGCCATCGCCCTCGCGACCGGGCTGCTCTCCGGAGGTGGTGAGACCGCGGTGACCGGCTCGCGGGCGAGCGCCCACGCACAGCAACCGGGCGCGGGCCTCAAGGACCAGTCGGCACCTCGGGCGGCTGCCCCCACGAGCCGAACAACCGCGCCAGCCGAGACCAAGGCCAGCCCACAGCCGGCCCCAGGCCCTGCACCCAAAGACCACATTCAGTGGACGCGTGACAAACCGAGCGTGATCACTATCTCGACAGGCGACCAGGAAACCCTCGGGGATTGCGTGTTGCTGGCATGGACAGAGACCGACAAGGACGCCTTCCTCGCCGACGTGAGGAAGATGCCATTGCTCGATGGCATGCGGAGAGCAATGTGCGCGTTCATAGATACGGCCGAAAAAGGCAAGATTGACCGCGTCGCCGGCAACTTCAGTTCTTTTGCCGTGGTGGCTGTGTCTGAGGGCGGGGCCAACCCCGAGGCCACGGCGAGCACCTGTCTGCGGGACCCCCAGGATCAAGATCGCACCATCACCGGTGTGCTCGTCTACTACTCGTCAAGAACGCTGCTCACGCGGAAGCCGAGGGAGCTATCAGTCGACCTTAGACGCCTTGAACTCGCAGCCCCAGTCATCGAGTCGCTGGCCCGCGCGAAGTTGCTGTTCGCGGCACGAGTCTCACTAGACGGAACTGCCGGCTCTCTATGGGAACTCCGCCCTCTGGGCAGGTAGGGGGCTTCGCCGCGTTGCTGGTCCCCACGCTCCGCGTGGGGACGCACGGTCTTGGACGCTCCCGCGTTGTCCTTGGCGGCTGGCGCGCGGAATCACTGTCGGCGGTGGGTGTGTCGGCGGTGGGTGTCAAATCTACTTTGTTCACTTTCGCTGAGGCCAATCACGAGCCCAATGTGGGCAATCGGTGGCCGCCACCGGGCACCACGGCAGGGAAGTAGGCGGTTTGCTCGTCGTCACGCTCCTGCATGGGCTCCTGGACACGGCCTTACCGGGCCACGATGTCCAGGTGCACGGCGTAGCCGAGGCGGCGGAGCATGTCCTCGCAATCCTCCCACGGGAGGCCAAAGGCGCGGACGTCGGCCACGCCGAGGCGGCCGACAATGTCCCGCACCACGGGGACATCGGCCTGCGAGAACTCGGCGTCCATCATCGCCCGCTCCGACCAGTCAACCAGTTCGCCCAGGGTGATCCGGTGGCGGAGATACGAGGTGAGCTTGCGCGCGACGGCGCGCCTGCCGATGGCCATGCTAGAACTCCTTCACCGACAGGTGGCCCAGGTCCTCTGGGAACTTCTCATGAACCTCAACCAGTTCCCCGGACTGGTCGTAGATCTCCTGGTAGAATCTCGACGTGTTCTCAACCGAGTCCACCTCTTTGACATACCGGGCGCGCCAGCCGCCCTTCCCCTGCACGTCGTACCAGTACCTCCTGCCGCCGGACGGAAGGGGTTCCCAGTTGCCGAACTTGCGTTCGTTGGCGCGGCGCTTGCTGTCCACGGTCGCGGCTTCCGGTAGCTGTACGACTGCCGTACCAGTATGATATGCTCGCGGCGGCGGCCTGTCAATGGCGAGCATGGTCACAGCCTCCCCAAGCCGGGTCTCGTGGGTTGCTTTTCCCGGCGTTCCCGGTATCCTCTCTTCTGATCCGTGTCATCAGTGCCATCAGTGGTTCGCTGTATCTTCGTCTTCACTGGAGCACACATGAGCGAGAGGCTGCGCTTCATCCACGTCGGCACGGGAGGCTGGGGTGGCTATTGGTGCCGTGAGGTGCTGCCGCGGCTGGTGAAGATGGGCAAGGCCGAGCCGGCAGCCGCCGTTGACACCGATCCCGAGGCACTCAACAACGCCCAGCAGGGCTATGGCATCGCGCCGGAGCGCTGCTTCACCGACGCCAAGCGGGCCTTCGAAGAGGTCGAGGCCGACTTCGCGATCATCGTCGTGCCGCCGGCCCACCACGAGGCCATAGTGGACCTTGCGGTGGCGAAGGGGCTGCACATTCTGTCGGAGAAGCCCATTGCCGACACGATGGCCGCGTGCTGCCGCATCTACCGAAAGGTGAAGCAGGCGGGCCTCAAGATGGCCGTGACGATGAGCCACCGCTTCGATCAGGACAAGCAGAGTCTGGAACGCCTCATCAAGGGCGGCGAGTTCGGGTCCTGCCACTACATCGTCGGGCGGAACACCTGGAACTGCCGCAAGTATCCCTCGTGGGGCGCCTTCCGCTACCGCATTCCCGACGCGCTGCTCGTCGAGGGCACGGTCCATCACTTCGACATCATGCGGTCGCTCGCCGGCTCGAACGCCAGGACGGTCTACTGCCGCTCGTGGAACGCGCCGTGGGGCGACTTCGAGGGCGACAGCTCGGCCCTCGTGACCATCGAGATGGAGAACGGCATCAGGGTCTTCTACGAAGGCTCGAAGACGAACGCCACGACGCTGAACGGCTGGACGCAAGATTACTGGCGCGCCGAGTGCGAGAGGGCTACACTGGAGCTGGACAACCGCCGCCTCCGCGTGCTCAGCGACCTCGGCGGCGAGCGGGCCATCACCGAGAAGCGTCTCGCGCAGCAGCCGGCTTGGATGAATCCCTGGCTCGCCGGGATGTTCGTGGACTGGCTTGCCGGCGGCCCCGAGCCGCCCAACTCGCTCGACGACAACATTCAGTGCGCCGCGCTCCTCTTCGCCGCCATCGAGTCCGCGCACACGAGCCAGGCGGTTGACGTTCAGGAATACCTGAGAGCGCAGCTCGCAGGGGAAGCAGGAACGGAGAAGAGACGACTATAGGGAGTGCAGGAAGGCAGGAAAGGAGGACCAGAGAGCAGAACCGGATGCTCTTGGCCACCCCGAATAGCGCTTTCGGTTCCTGGATTCCTGCCTTCCTTATCGCACCTCTTGGTTTCCTCATGGAGGCCGGTCGTGATTCGCAAGGCTTTCGTCATGTCGGTCAACCCCGGCCACGAGGCCGAATATGAGCGGCGGCATCGCCCCATCTGGCCCGAGCTGGAGGCCGTGCTCAAGCAGCACGGGGTCCGCAACTACTCGATCTTCCTGCACCCCGAGACCCGCCAGCTCTTCGCCTACGCCGAGATTGAGAGCGAGGAGCAGTGGGCCGCCATCGCTCAGACGCCCGTGTGCAAGAAGTGGTGGGCACACATGAAGGACCTCATGCCCTCGAATCCCGACCACAGCCCGGTCTCCCAGCCGCTCAAGGAGGTGTTCCACATTGACTGAGCGTACTGCCCTGTGGGTGCTCTTGCTCGCCTTTGGAGGCGCCGCCGTGGCCGAGGACATCAATCCGTATCCGCGCCGGCTCATGAGCACGGAGTCGCTGGTGAAGTGGACCTTCGAGGCGGGGGAGGGGGGCTGGGCCGCGCTCCACGACTGCAAGGTGGCCGCCGAGAAGGGGGTGCTGAAGATCACCTCGACCGGCGCCGACCCGTATCTCCGCAGCCCGGCGTTCAAGGCCGAGGGGCCGCTCGCCATCCGCCTGCGGCTCAAGGGCGCCGCAGGCGGCAACGGACAGGTCTTCTGGGCCACCGCGCAATCGCCGAGCATCGAGCAGGCCAAGAGCGCTCACTTCGGCCTCGCCCACGACAAGCAGTGGCACGACCTCGAGGTGCCGCTCGATGCCAAGGGCACGGTGACAATGCTCCGCCTCGACCCCGCCACGGCGCCCGGCGACATCGAAATCCAGTGGATCGAGCTGTGCCGCCTCGTCCGCCATCCGCTCGAGATCGTCAAGGTCGAGGCGGGCGACGACCAGGCCGTCGTCCACCTGAAGAATCACGGGGCCGAGCCCATCGAGTTCACCCTCGGCGGCAAGGCGGCGACCATCGCGGCGGGGGCTGTCGAGCGCCCGATTCTGAAGCTGGACGGCAAGCGGCCCTTCGAGGCGGTCACCATCGCCGTCGAGGCCAAGGGCCTGCCGCCCCTTCGCCGAACCCTCTGCGTCCACCATCCCAACGCCCAGACGGATTGGGTGACGCTGGAGACGAAGGCCCTCACCGTCCGCATCGCGAAGGACGGCTCGGGCGCGCGCATCGAGCGTGCGGGGAAGATCGCGGCCATCATCGCGCCACTCGTTCATACTGGCGGCGTGATGCCCAAGCTGACCTTTGAGGGGAAGGCGGTTGGCGATGCGCCGCTCAACTCGACCTATTCCGCGACCTTCCGCGGGCAAGGCGTCGCCGTGTCGCTCGCCGTGCGGACCGACCGCGGGGACGAGTTGAGCATCACCGTTCAGAGCGACAAGCTGTGCGAAGGCCCGGTCGTCCGAGCGCTGGGCTCGCTCGTGAGCGGCGTCTTCGCGGGGCTTGAGTACCTCGGCAAGGGCGAGAGTTCGTCGTCCACGCTCGACATCGAGACGGACGAGCACCTCCGCTACCAGCCTGACATCCTCAAAGTCACCATGCCCCTCATGGCCTGCGTGACTTCGCATGTAGTCCCGCCTTCAGGCGGCGGGCAAGGAGAGAACCCGGGAAGCGAAGACCGCCTGAAGGCGGGACTACATACTGCCGTGGCGGTCGCCTGGGACGACATGTCGCTTCAGCCGGTCTACGCCGTGCCGAACTTCTTCGACGGCACGGCCGACCATCGCATGGCCCTTCGAGGCAAGAAGATCGAGGCGACGATTTTCGCCCGCCCGGCCAGCATCGAGGAGACGATTCTCTGGGCAGTGAAGCGCCACGGCCTCCCGCCCCTGCCGCCCGCGCCGCGCAGCCCCGAGGCCCAGGCGAAGCTGTGCCTCGACGCCCTCAACGGCCCGCTCAAGGGCGAGGACGGCTGGGGCCATTGCGCCGAGCCGAACTGGAAGCGGCAGCCCTACGGGGCGTTCGCCTCCACCCTCTGGCGCCTTACGGGCGAAGTCCCCAAGCTCGATAAGCTCGCCGGCGGCGGCTCCCACGTGGACAACGACGCCATCTGGTTCGTCACCGGCCGCGCCAAGCAATGGCTCGACACGCGCTCGGCCCAGGCCAAGGGCATGATCGCCAGCCAGAAGCCCGACGGCTCGTGGCGCTACGAGGGCAAGTACCTCAAGGGCCACTACGAGGACACGGCCAGCGGCCACTGCGCCCGTCCCGCCGCCACGCTGCTCAACTTCGCCTGGATGACCGGCGAGCCCTCGGCTTCGCTCGGGCCAGGCAAGGCGGCACTCGACGCCGGCCTGAAGGCCCTCGACTACATGAAACGCTTCCGCGTCCCACGCGGCGCCCAGACCTGGGAACTCTCCCTCCACACCCCCGGTCCAACGGCTTGCTCTGGAGCCAGGTGGTCCAGCCGAGGCGGCCATACTGGCCCATGCGGGTGGTCGGGACCTCCTCTCTCTTGAGGACGAGCTGGAGGTCCCAGGACAGTTCGTCCCCAACGTAGTTGCGCACCCAGGCGGCGAGCCGCACGAGGCTCCCGCCGCCTGGGAGCATGCGCTCGTAGTCGGCCAGGCGCATGGGCCCGAAGCGCAGGCGGAACTTCTGCTGGCAGTCCCACAGCTTCGAGCCTACGATGGCGGTGCGGCCGACGAGGCCGGTGCGGCGGGTCTCGCCCACGCGGCAGCGGCAGTCGGGCGGGATGTCAATCCACTGTCCGACGAACTCCTCGAGGCTGACGCGGATGCGGAAGTAGTCTTCGAGGAGCGCGCGAAGGCCCTCGGCGTGGCGGGTCTGGCACGCGAGGCGGCCGGAGTAGTGGAGCTTGGCCACGTCGGGCACGGCGTCGCGGCGGCGCAGGCTGGGCATGCCGAGGCCGAAGAGGGCGGCGACGTAGACGGCGAAGCGGTCGTCCCCTACCCGGTGGCTCAGGCTTCCAGCCTGAGTCCCCACAGGCAGGATGGCTGTGCCACCGAGGCCGCGCTCGTACTGCACCGCCTGTTGGCTGGAGGCCCAGGCGCGGTAGAACAGCGACACCATGCGGTGGTTGAAGACGTCGAGGAAGCGCGCGAGCGTGCTGTCCCGGGCCAGTTGCCGCTCGCGCGCGTAGGCCGTAAGCTGGAGGGGCAGCGGGCCGTTGGGGCCGAGGAGGCCAGTGAAGTGGATGAAGAGGCGCGGGGGCCGGCCTCCCCTGCCGAACTCCAGGCTCTCGAGGGTAGAGGGGGCGAAGGAGAGCGAGGGGTTCTGGCAGAAGCGGACCGGGTCGTCGGCCGGGGTGCGGGAGTGGCCGACGCGAGGGCGGGCCGGGTAGCAGTTCTCGAGGCGCCGCACGGCCATGAAGAAGTCGGACCGGTGCGGGTGCTCGTAGAGCCGGTTGATTACAGAATATGACGCTGTCCGATCCTGGGCATCCATCGCATCACCTGGCCCCGCTGGGGCGTGGCGACCACGGTTTCGACAAAGGAGTTGATGGAGACGTACTTGGTGAAGAACTCGGCGAGGATGGCCCCGAGGAGGAACACGCCGGTGCCGGCGAAGGCCACCTCGTCCAGGGTGACCGTGACCTCGATGCCGCGGGCGAAGGCGATCGGCCCCGGCGTGGGCACGGGGCGGGTAACGGGGCGGCTGCGAACGCTCTTCACCCCCTCGATCTGCTTGCGGACGTACTCGTCGCCGTGGCCGGCGTAGAGCTTGAGGATGTCCCTGAGGGCCAGCGCCCCCTCCTTCTCGCTCTTGTCCACGAGCGACAGATAGTTGAGGGCCAGGTGGCTGATGGCTCGCCACGCGAAGTCGCCCTCGGCGTAGGAGGCCATGGGCGAGCGGGGGCGGCCGCTGACGCAGCGGATCGACTCGACAGGCGCGGCCGAGGTGGCGTCCATCGTGAAATCGGTGTCGCCCACGCCCGTGGGCATGCTGATCGGCAGGTCGCGGTTCGTGCAGAGCGTTTCGACCGAGAGCTGGCGCAGGTCGGTGCTGTAGGGCGCCGCCTTGGCGTCCACCAGGGTCACGTAGACCTCGCTGCCGGCGTAGCTGGAGCGCCGCCCGCGAAGCTGCTCGCGGCTGGAGAGCATGCGCGGGACGCGATGGACGACGAAGTAGGCGCCGCCGCCACGGGCATCGGCGTCGAAGTCGGTGGCCGAGTAGAAGGGGAGGAACTCCTGCTCGTCGGCGGCCTTGGCGCCGATGCCGACGCACCGGCGGACCTGGTAGACCTCGAAGTGGTCGGGCCGCGTGCGGTCGGGCACCACGTGGTGCTCGGGGCTGCGGTCGCTCAGGGGGATGGGGTCGGCGCGCTTGGGGAACAGGTTGATCGCGGGCGTGCAGAACGGGGCGAAGCTGGCCGCCTCCACCCGGTTCTCCAGCTCGAGGTCCTCGTGCGACAGCAGGACCAAGATGTCCGCCTGCTTCGCCTTGCACTTCTGGAGCGCCTGGCCGAGTCCGGAGAGGCTGACGAACATGTAGCGCTGCGGCAGGGCGAAGTACTCGCGGAGGAGCCGGTAGCCCTGGAAGGACCGGGCATCGTAGGGGAGGAGGGCCTCCTCGTCCGCGAAGCCGACGCGGCGCAGGGACTCCGGCGGCAGCAGGGTCTGCCACTTGGCCGGGCGGGTGACGGACTGGACGAGGACGCCCTTGCAGTGGGCGAAGCACTGCTCGTAGATGCGCATGGGCGTCTCGTCCGCGCCCTGGAGGTGGAGGGTCAACTGGTCGAGTTTGAGCTGGTCCAGGCCGAGGCCCGCCGTGACCTCCAGGCGGATACGGATCGCGGCGCGCGCGCCCCAGGACGCCGGGATGTCGAACGCCGCAAGGTCGCGCGTGTGATAGCTCGCCTCCACCACCCGCAGGGGCCACAGCACCACGTCGTGCGCCGTGCGGTACTCGCACTTCGTCTGGTCGCCCCTGCTGCGGAGCACGGCGCCCCGCGGGATGGGGAACCCCTGGGCCAGCCCGTCCTCGCTCAGGTCCGGCTGCAACTGCACCACGGCCATCGAGGGCGTGGGCGCCAGGTAGTGGGGGTAGACGGTCTCGAGGAGCGAACCTGTGAAGCGGGGGAACTCCGCGTCGAGCTTCACGTGCACGCGGGCCGCCAGGTAGGCAAACCCCTCGAGCAGACGCTCCACCCACGGGTCGTCGCACGGGCTCGAGGCGTCGCTCGTCAGCAGAAGCCGCCCGGCGATCTTGGGAAACTCCCTGGCGAACTCGGCCGCCATGTGCCGCAGGTGGAACAGCTCCAGGTTGTAGAAGCGCAGCAGCCGTTCATCCATCGCCGACTCTCCCACACAGGCCGCCATGCCCCGGGCCGGGCGCAGCGCCCGTCAAGCCCTGCCCCACACGCTCTAGCGTACCGCCCAGTCTACCCGCTCCCCGCCCATACGTCAAGCCCCAAACCGCGGTTGCCTGCGAATGGCCCCTCGCGCTTGCGCCGGCATGCACGACGGACTAGAATACGCTGGCGGCGCGGCCAGAGCGCCGAGCGGTTCGGGGAGCGGGGCCTCAGGAGCCGGAGGCATGAGCCAATGAGCACGCTGACCGCAGACACCAGCCCACAGCGGCCGTTCCGCATCGGCCTGTGCGGCGACCTGGGCCTGCTGCGCCGGGCCTTCGATGCCGCCGGCCTCAGCGAGGAGGCCCTGGGCCGCACCATCCTCGCCGACAAGTCGGGCAAGGTGCTCGACCCCGCCGCCGCGCTGCGGCGGACGGATGGGCAGTCGCCACTCCACACGCTCCTGCGCCTGTTCGTCCTGGCCCGCCACGTGCCCGAGGCCGCGGCCCGCGCCGTCCTGGCGCCGGCGGACCTCGATGCGCTGGCCGCGGGCGGCCTCCTCCACCGGGAGGCGGAGGGCATCCGGGCCGAGGCATCGCTCATGCCCGAGGGCGACCTGCTGATCGCGCGCGACTTCTGGCCCGACTTCACGGGCAAGCCGATGCGCGACGACTACGTGCTCGGCGTGGGCATGGCCACCCGCGTCACGGCCGCCCTCACCGTGCGCCGGCCCGTGGCCACGGCCCTCGACCTCGGCGCCGGCGGCGGCTACCTGGCCCTCCTGGCCGCCCGGCACGCCGGCCGCGTGGTGGCCACGGACATCAGCGCCCGCGCGCTGGCCTTCGCCGAGCTGAGCGCCGCCCTCAACGGCGTGGCAAACGTGGAACTGCGGCAAGGCAGCCTCTACGGCCCGGCCGCAGGCCGGACGTTCGACCTCCTGATGAGCAACCCACCCTTCGTCATCTCGCCCGAGTCCCGCTACGACTACCGCGATGGCGGCCTGCCCGGCGACGCCCTGGCCGAGCAAGTGGTGCGCGGCGCCCCCGCCCACCTGAACGAGGGCGGCTACGCCACCATCCTGCTCGAGTGGCACCACGACCCCGACGGCGACTGGGCGGACCGCCCCCGCCAATGGGTCGCCGGCTCCGGCTGCGACGCCTGGCTCCTCCACTGGGCCCGCCACGACCCCATCGCCTACGCGGCCCAGTGGCTCCACCCCGAAACCTACGGCAGCCGCGAGGACCACGCCCGCCAGCTCGACGACTGGCTCGCCTACTACGAGCGCCTGGGCATCCGCGCCATCTGCTCCGGCGCCATCGTCCTCCGCCGCCGCTCGGGCGGCACCAACTGGGTTCACGCCGTGGAGAAGCCCCAGGGCGAGACCAACGGCTGGTGCGGCGGCCAGATCGAGCGCCTCTTCGCCGCCCACACCCTCCTCCACGCCCTTCGCGACGAGCGCGAACTCCTCGACCGCGCCTACGCCCTCACCCCCGGCCACCAGCTCGAGCACGCTCTCCACCTCGATGGCGGCCGCTGGGTCATCTGCGCCGCCCACCTCACCCAGAAGGAAGGCATCCCCTTCGTGGGAAACGTGGACCAGTACGTGACCACCCTCCTCGCCGGCTGCGACGGCCAGCGCCCCCTCCGCACCCTCGTGGCCGACCTGGCCCAGAAGCTCCATGCGGACCCCGACAAGGTCGCTTCCTCCGCCATCGCCGTCTTCCGCAAACTCCTCGAAGCAGGCTTCTTCACCATCGCCTGACCCTCCCAGGCGTCGGCTGTGAAAGGCCAATCCAGGGACCCGGGCGGCGCGAGCTGCCCGGGTCCTGACATGGGACAGATGGGACCAATGGGACCGATGGGACCCGTGAGTCCACTGGGAGCCGCCCGAGGGATTCGTCCCACGGGTCCCATGGGCACCATCGGTCCCATTGCTCCCTGGGTTAGGGTGCCAATCCCAGGGGGGGAGAGTTGGCACCCTAACTTGGCACCCTAACTCAGGGCGGCGCGGGGAGGAGGAATCCGCGCTCGACGAGGCGGCGGACGATGCCCAGGGCGGCGGGGAGGAGCTTGGGGTCGCCCTCGCCGACGGTCGCGGTGAGGTCGCGCAGGACCTCGCCCAGCGGGCGCTGGCCGTTGCACTGGCCGAGGAGGGCGGAGAGGTAGGGGTCGACGTTGCCCGTATAGGTCAGGCTCCGCTCGAGACGAATCTGCGACGCGGCGAGCTGCCAGCCGCCGTCGGCGGGCGCGAGGGTCTGCTGGAGCCGCGCGTCGGGCGACAGGCGGAGCCGCTGGGCGAGGAGCCGCTCGTCGTCCTGCATGGCGTCGAGGAAGTCGTGGAGTTCGAAGGCTCTGGCGATGTCTTCGCCGGCCGGGCCGCGCAGTTCGCTCGGGGCGTCGTCGAGGCGGGCCCAGTTGGCGCCGCCGCTGCGGCGGCGCAGCGTGATGAGGCCGCCGCTGACGGCCTCAACGCCGTGGCGCTCGTAGTAGGCCATCCACTCCTCGAACCGGCGGGTCTGGACATCGGGCGAGTCGCGTTCGGTGTGGCCGATCCACTTGGCGGCGTAAGCCGCGGCGTCCAGGGTCTCGTGGCGCATGGCCCAGACGTCGCAGCCCGTGCCCTCGAACCACCCGCTGAGGCGGCTGCGCCAGTCCTGCCCGCGCACGTGGGCCCAGTTGCAGAGCATCTGACAGAAGCCGCCCTCGGCCAGGAACGCGGGGGCCTGGCGGACGATGGCCTCGGTGATCGCGTCGAGCTGCCGCCCGCTGTCGCGGTAGATGTAGTGCGTCTCGGGCGAGATGACGAAGGGTGGGTTGGAGCAGATCAGGTCGAATGCTCGGCCCTCCACGGGGCCGAAGAGGTCGCCTTCGAGGCACTCGACGTTGGCGATAGCGTTGAGCCGGACGTTGAAGCGGGCGAAGGCGGCGGCGCGCGGGTTGCGGTCCACGGCCGCCACCTGGGCGCTGTGGCGCGCGGCGGAGAAGGCCAGGTAGCCGCAGCCGGTGCCCAGGTCCAGGGTGAGGCGGGAGGGCCGCCGCACGGTGGCGGTGGCGACGGTCAGGGTGCTGTTGCCGACGCCCATGACGTAGTCGGCGGCGGCGGGCGTCCCGGCCCGCGGCGGCAGGTCGAAGGCCAGGATGAAGCTGTCGAACGGCAGCAGCCGCACGGCGGCGGCCACGCCACCGCCGCGCGGCTGGACGAGGCCGGCGGCGGCCAGGTCCTCCGGGCTCACGGGGGCGACGGCCCGCCGCAGGGCGTCGGGGGGCACGGCCAGGCCGAGGAGAAACAGGCGGATGAGGGTGTGAAGGGGGGAGCCGCCGCTGGTGGCGCGCAGGAGGACGGGGAAGCCCTCCTGGTCGGACAGGCTTCGAACGTCCCGGGGGCCGAGGGCGTCGAGGACGCCCTGGTCCGTGTAGTTCGCCGCCGCCAGCGCGTCGCGCAGGCGCGCGTACCCGTCCGGGTCAGCGAAGCAGAATGGCGGCCCGGCCGGCGTGGGGCTCAGAACTGCCAATGGCCGGTCTCCAGGTCCACCTCGGTCTTGACGTAGAAGGGCTCGGGGGCGGGCCGCGCCCAGAGCCGGCCGTCAATCTCGAACGAGACGGCGTTGCCCTCCACCGCATCCTTGTCCGTGAGCACGCGGACGGCCAGGCCGCTTCGCATGATGCGGGGCTCGAAGGCGAGGATGGCGCGCTGGATGCGCTGGGCGAGGTCGGCGGGCTCGACGGCGGACGCGGTCATGCCGCACAGGCTGGGGATGCCGTAGTTGAGGGCCGAGCGCGCGGCCTCGTCGAACCTGCCGATCGCTTCGTCGGGCGCGTGGGCCACGGCGTTGAGCAGCCAGTTCAGGTCCCGGCGCACGCCCTCGACGTAGCGGCGGATGGTGACGACCCGCCGGTCGCGGCTCTCCTTGTCCTGCCCGGGGTCCTCGTCGGTCAGCCGGTCGAGGAGGCACGGCAGGAGCCGCTCGAAGGGCATCAGCTCAGGCATTCTCGGCCTCGTCCGCCGGCTCGGCGGGCGGCGCCTCGCCCAGGTCGGGCAGCTCCTCGCGCTCGGGCTGGGCGCCCAAGGTGAGCGAGCGGACCTCGAGGAGCGAGTAATCGTCCTCCTCGGTGGCAAACATGCGCTGGCCGAGGCCGAGGAACAGGCCGCCCTCGCCCTCCAGCCAAGCGCGTGACCTCGATGTCAATGGCGCCGGTGAGGTTGGAGGTTCCGGCGAAGACCTGGTCGCCGGCCTGTTTGTCCACGGGGACGGATTCGCCGGTGATGGTGGCCTCGTTGATGGTGGTCTGGCCGGAAGCGATGCGGCCGTCGGCGGCGATGTTGTCGCCGGGCCGCACGCGGATGCGCTGGCCGGGGTGGAGGGCGGTCGCCTCGATCGTGCGCTCGGCGCCGTCGGCCTCGACGAGTTGGGCGGTCTTGGGCGTGATGCGTAGCAGCCCTTCGATGGCGGCCCGCGCCCCCAGGGCGCTCCGCTGCTGGATGAGCATGGACATGAGGAGGAGGAATGCGACGACGCCGGCGGTGCGGTATTCGGCGAGGCTGATGGCGGCGAGGATGCCGAGGGCGGCCAACTCGTCCATCCGCAACTGCCCCTCGCTCAGGTCGCGTATGGAGTGCCAGAGGAGCGGGGCGGCGAGGAGGAGCGCGCCGACGACCGCGCTCAGGTCGCCCACGCCCTCCGACTCCGGGAGCAGCCAGTCGCACAGGTAGGCGTTGGCGACGAGTGCGCCGCCGAGCAGTGTGCCGAAGAGGCGATAGGCGACCCGCGATTGGCGGGCCGCCGCGCCCTCGGCGTCGGGGTGCCCCACGTCGAAGTAGTCGTGGCGGTGGTCGAAGACCGACTCCTCGTGGTCGTGTCCGTGGGCGTGTGCGTGGCTGGCCATGCGCGTGGTTTCTCTTCTTACGGGTGCGCCGGGTGTTCGAGGGAGCGCCGCCGGATCATCTCGCGGACCGCCTCGGGGTCGCGGACGAGGTAGAGGCGGAACTCGCTCTTGGCGTTGGGCTTGTAGACGTAGATTTCGTCGGCGGCCGCGAAGACCTCGCCGAGGGTCTCGATGAGGCGTTGCCGCAGGAAGTGGCTGAGCATCTTGCGGTCGGTGGGGTACTGCTTGCGCAGCTCGCTCATGTAGCTGGCGTCGGCCTCGGCCTCGGCGACGAGCTGGGTGGCGTAGGCCTGGGCGTCGGCGCGGATGCGCGCGGCCTGGCCGACGGCCTCGGTCTCGCGCTTGCTCTTGTAGCCGAGGGCGGTCTCGATGAGCTTGCGGCTCTCCTCGTTGGCCATCGTCACCTCGTCGAATGCCTTGCGGGCCTGGAGGGGCGGGGTGATGACCTCGAGCATGACGCGGTTGATCTTGATCCCGAAGTCGGTCTCCGGCGATTGAAGCTGGGCGACGAGCGCCTTCTCCACGTCGTCGCGGAGGTCCGAGCGTCGCCCGCGGTAAGCGTCGTCCACCTCGTAGCGCGCCATCGTGCGGATGACGGCGCTCTCGGTGAGATGGGTGAGGAGCTTGCGGATGGCCGTGCTCGGCTCGTCGGAGGCCAGCTCGGCCGGGTCGCCCAGCCGCTCGCAGAACTTCACGGGGTCGGCCACGCTGTAGCGGACGATCCAGCGGGAGTGGAGGATATTGGCGTCGCCGGTGAGGTTGTAGCCGCCCTCGGCGGGCGCGAGGCTGGGCGGGGCGGCCATCCGCTGGCCGGGCGGCGGCTCCTGGTACCAGAAGCTGCTCACCAGCAGGTCCAGCTCGCGCTCCTGAGGGAAGCGGACCACCTCGTCCACGAGGAAGGGCCAGGCGAAGTGGAGTCCTGGGCCGAGGATGGGCGTGGGCTTGCCTGTCGCGGGGTCGGTGTGGTAGACGACGCGGCCGAAGCGCAGGATGAAGGCCCGCTCGTGCTGCTTCACGGTGAAGACGCCGGAGGCGAGGAACAGGAGCGCGACGAGGAGCATGGCGACCTTGAGGAGCCGGAAGCTGACGCGCAGGGCCTCGTTGAGGGCCTGGCTCGCCACGTCGCCGCCGCGAGCGGCGCGCTCCGCGGCCGTCTGGGCCGCGGGGGTTTCGAGTTTCGGGTTTCGCGTTTCGAGTTCGGGCATTGCTTGGGCTACCTGGTTCGTAGTGCGGGCTTCAGCCCGTCGCCCCGATACGGCCTGAAGGCCGCACTACAAGCGGGGACGGACGGTGTTACTCCTTGGCCTTCGGGGCCGGGGCCTCGGCGCCGGGCAGCTTGAGGTCGGGGCTCAGCAGGTCGTAGGGCGGCGTATCGGGCGTCAGGATGTAGGTCGTGCGCTTCTTGAGGTCGCGGATGGCCTCGATGCTGGTGAGGAAGTTGGCCAGCTCGGGGTCCTCCTTGAAGACGGAGTAGTGGGCGGAGGCCGTCTTGTCGGCCTCGCCGCGGATGAGGCGGGCGTCGGCCTCCGCCTGGGCCAGGGTCTCCTTCGCCTTGGTGTCCGCCTGGGCCTTCAGGGCCTCGGCCTTGGCGTCGCCCTCGGCGCGAAGGGCCTTCGACTTGGCGCCGCGCTCCTCCTTGATCCGCTCGACCACCTGCTTCGTCACGTCCTCCGGCAGGCCGAGCTGTGTGATCCAGAGGAGTGAGACGCTGACGCCGTATTCCTTGATGGCTTCAGCCTTGACCGCCTCGTGGATTTCGGCCTCGACAGTGGCGTACTGGTGGTCTCTGCCGACCGACACGAAGTCGGCCAGCTCGTGGCTGTTGATGATGGCGTTGGCGGCGCCGCCGACGAGGGCGTTGAGCTTCTCCTCGGCCTTGCCCTCGCTGCCGACCTTCTCCTCGAAGCGCGCGGGGGACTCGATGGACCAGCCGATGGCGATGTTCACGATCAGGTTGTGCTGGTCCTTCGTCAGGTACTCCTGGAACTTGCCCTCGAAGACGCGTATGCGCTTGCTGTACTTCGTGACCGTCTGGATGGGATAGGGGAGCTTGAAGCGGAAGCCGGGCTCGATGATCTCGCGCGTGGCCCGGCCGAAGGTGTAGACGATGGCCGTCTCGTTCGTCCGCACCTGGAACGAGACCAGGAAGGTCAGGAGCACGGCCACCAGGACGACGGCGACCAGGATGGTGAACGGGCCTCGGCTTCTCACGGTGTGGGGCCTCCTGCGCCCCCGGCGTCGGGCGACAGGCCGAAGCCGGGCGGCATCTTCTCTTCGAGGTTGAGCTGGATGACTTCCTGCACGTTGACCCAGACGGGCTTGATGAGCTTGCGTGCGTCGAGCAGGGCCTCCTTGAGGGCGCTCAGGCGCTTGCGGTGCTTGAACACGCTGGGGGCGACGCGGTAGGCCGCGAGCTGCTTGCGGAACTGCTCCTCGGCGGCTGGGGCGATGTGCTTGCGGTCGGCGGCGTATTGCTCGGCCTCGGCGATGGCCTTGGCCGCATCGCGCTCGGCCGCGGGCACCACGCTGGCCGCGTGGCCCTTGGCGGCCCAGACCTTGGCCTCGCGCTCCTCGATGGCGCCGACCACCTCCTCAAACGCCGCCGCAACGTCGAGCGGCGGGTGCAGGCCCTGGAGCGCCACGTCCACGATCTTCACCCCCAGCGCCCGAGGCCCTGGGACCCCAGGCTTCCCCGGCTCCTCGTCGTCCGCCGCCTTCTGGATGCCGGCCTTCAGCCGCTCCACCGCCTCGCGCCGCTTGTAGCCCAGCAACTCCAGGAAATCCGAGTTCGCAGCGTACCGCGTCAGCTCCCGGTACGAGAGCGCCTCGAGCGTCTTCTTCGGCTCCTCGTGGTTGTAGAGGAAGGCGTGGTAGTCCTCGACATGGTAGAGGACATACACGGTTCCCGTGATCATGCCCACGCTGGGCACGGGGCGCTGGGCGCGCGCCGCGGGCGGCGCCGACGGCTCGCCGCGGGCCGGGCCTTTGGGCGCCGACAACTCCTGCGCGTGGGTGGCCGTGATCAGGGTGAAGGCCGCCACGGCATGGCTCTTGGTCCACTCGAAGCCGGGCACGTCCGGCCTGAGCTGCTCGCCGATCACCAGCTCCTCGACGCGGGCCGTGGGGTAGCGGTAGGCGGACTCGATGGGCCAGGGCCACTTGACGTGGAGGCCCGGCCCCAGCGCCACGCGGCCGGCGCGCGGCACGCCGAAGCGCTCGACGATGGCCTGCTCGCCGGGCTTCACGATGATGAAGCAGGTGAGCAACTCGAGCGTCAGGGCCATGAAGAGCACCAGCGGGCCAATCGCCCGCTCCATGAAGCGGTAGAACCAGGTCTCGGACACCTTGAAGCCGAACTGGTAGTCGAGCGTCTCGGCGGTGGTCCGCAGGATGCCGCGCGAGGTGGTGAGCATCCCGAGCAGGCGGCTGTCGTGGGCGGGACGGGCCTCCTCGGCCGCGCCGCGCGGGCGATACGCGCCCATCACCAGCAGCAGCAGCATCTCCAGCGCCACCACGGCGAGCGACACGGGGATCGCCCAGGCCACCACGCGCTCGGCGATCGGCAGCTCGAAGAAGTTGAACACGAATGCCACCGCGACCAGGAGGCTGCCCACGGCATTCGACATCATGTAGCTCGAGGCCGAGCGCAGGGGCCGCCAGGCGGCCTGCGTGGCCAGGCCCGCCGCGTACTTGCCCAGCAGGAAGGTCACGAACGCGATGCCGGCGAAGCCCCAGAAGTTCGGCAACGGCTCTTTCGGCGGCGCCGCCGGCTCCCCGAGGGGCCGAATGAGGAAGTAGGCCACCCCAGCCAGGACCAGGACCATGAGGATGGAGAACGCGGGAAGGAAGTACTTCTCGAACTGCGCCAGGCGGTTGCGCGCCGTCAGCAGGTCGGCGCCCTCGGGCTCGAACAGCATGGGGCCGGCCGGGCCGGGGCGCCCCTCGCGAATGGCCTCGGCGCTCAGGCCCTCCTCGATGGCCAAGCGCTTGAGCCGTTGGTGCACCAGCGCGCCGAGCCACAGCAGGACCCCGGCCAGCAGGTGCCAGGCCTCGGCCTCCGCCGCCAGCGACCCGCTCAGCCGCGCCAGCAGCAACGCCACGCCCCCAGCCGCCGCCTGGACGGCCAGGGTGAACGCCGCCGCCGTCTCCGCCCGCCGAAGCGGAAGCTGCCGTCCCGTTTGCTCAGCCATGCGTGCCTTTCCTGCTCACTGTATCTCGCGTGCCTCGAACAGGCACATGCCCAGGAACACCAGCGCCGCCGAGTAGAGGGCGCCGTAGCCCAGGGCCGTCCACAGGTACACCCACGGGATCGGGCTGCCCGCCGCCAACGCATCGCCCATCCAGAACACCTGGAAGTTCGGCAGCAGCGCGCGCGCAACACCACAGAGCAACTGGCCCGCCGCCGCAAGCCGCTCGAGCAGATACTCCGACAGCGTGCCAACGAGGAAGAACAGCACGCACGCCACCATGCTCACCACCAGCGTCAGGCGCGTCGCGCACATCACCGCCGCCGCCGTCAGCACCGCCGTCATCGGGAACAGCACGATGCACGCCTTCAGAGTCTCCGCGTCCATCGCCTCCAGGAACGGCACGAGCGCCAGTTCCTTGTCCACGAAGGCGAACCCGAGGAACACGAGGCTGAAGAGTGCGATGCCGGCGAAGAGGACGGCGGAGGGGAAGGG
The DNA here is from genome assembly GCA_041320515.1 of Planctomycetota bacterium. GTDB lineage: Bacteria > Planctomycetota > PUPC01 > DSUN01 > DSUN01 > DSUN01. Next base: position 1,596,349 of record JBGLNR010000001.1, read on the forward strand.
CTTGTCGAAGAAGTAATTCGCCGCCACGGCGGCGGCCACGGTGAGCAGGCCCGCGGCAAGCTCGGCCCAGACCACCGCCGTGTCGAGCTTCGTGTACGCCGCCTCCTTCACCCCCACGCGCACGGTGAGCACGAGCACCAGGGTCAGCAGGTAGGCCGCGGCAAGCTGCGCCAGCACGATGCCCAGGAACTTCCCCAACACGAACGCCCCGCGACCCACGGGCCGCGCCACCACCATCAGCGCCGTCCGCCCACGCACCTCCTCCGACACCACGTTCGACGCCGACAGCACGGCCAGGAGCAAGCCCGTGAGCATGATGGTCGAAAGCCCCATGTCCTTGACCAGCTTCACGTCCTCGAACAGCGTGAACATCGTGAAGCTCGGGCTCAGCGCGATCATCAACAGGGCGATGCCCAGCAGCACGCAGAAGACCGGCTGGCGCACCGTCTCCCGGAACGCGTTGCCCGCAATGGCCGCCACTTTCCCAAGCATGCAAGCGCCCCGGATCACACCGGATAGGCCGCGCCACGGCCGGTTCCACAGGCCGAGTGGTCCCTAGACCTTAGATTATACCCTCTTGCCGTTTCCCTGCAAGCGTGAATCGGCCCCCTGCTTGCCCAGGCTGCCCACCGCCCCACGCCCCGGCCAGCCGCTTTGGTAGGGTTTGTGTACCATCCGGGACATATCTCGAGGCCGGCACCCATCCGGCATCCGGCACACCTGGCTGCGGGTTGCAGCGTAAGTGTTGAGCTTGCAGTGTGATACGACAATCTGCTCCGCAGCTCACTTCAACTGGCACTCTCCGGCATGAAATTTGCGGCGGCAAGAGACGATTGGCGAACGAGTTCATGAACCTCCAAGTGGAGGCCGCACGATGAGCCCGACAGCAGTTGCTGACCGAACGAAGAAGTGGATGACCTGCCTCGGCTGCGCAAAGGCGATGTGGACCGACCGCTGCCACCGCATCTGCAAGAAGTGCCGGCGCCGCAACGACGCGACCCCCATGCGTGCGGCTCACAACCTCGCCCTGCCGAGCAGCGTGGACCTCTACGCGGCTGGGGTGCTCGAGCGGGAGGAGTTCTGACCCAAGCCTGCGCCTCCGAACGTATCCCCCGGGCACGATGGCGACACCCGTCGTGCCCGTTTCATTGGGCCGCGCGCCCTCAGTCGCCCACCCGGGTGATCTTGCACGCAATGTCGGGAAAGCGCTCCGGCGGCCGCACCACCAGCGTCCCCTTCGCCGTCGCCTGCTCCGTGTGCGTCACCGGCTGCCCGCCGTAGGCGTCCCACCACTCCACGCGGTAGCGCCCCTCGGCTAGGCCGGCCACCTCGACGCTCGCGCCCGCCAGCGTGGCCGGCCCCCGCTTCTCCACCACCCGCCGATGCCACGTGTTCTCCCCGTGCCGCAGCCAGAGCATCGCGGCCTCGCGGCCGCGGAAGCCCACGGCCAGCACCTGGGCGTCTCCCTTGCTGCGGACCGGCGCCCAGTCCGGCCCCGGCAGCGGGCCGCTCCGCAGGAAACTCGCCAGCGCCGCGTAGTGGTAGTAGAGGTCGTTCGCCCCCACGTAGCTCTCCCACCACCAGTGCATCGCCGTCCCCGCGCACCCGCCCAGGGCCGACGCCCAGAGCGCCTCGTGAAGGGACCAGCACGGGCTTGCGAAGCGGCTCGAAGGCGTCCTGCTGCCCCAGGACCAGTGCCGAGGCGTCGCCGCTGCGGGGCTCCGACCGCTCCGTCGGCCGCGGGATGTAGGCGTGCGCCTGCACCATGTCCACCTCCGGCAGCCGCCACAGCTCATCCCAGTCCCCCCGCAGCCCCACGCCGATGGTCACGGGATGGCCGTAAGGGTCGAGCCTCTTCAGCGCTCCCCCCGCCTCCTTCGTCCACGCGAGCACGGCCGGGTCCCGCGGCGTGTCGGTCGCGTAGGCCACCTCGTTGAACAGCTCCCACGCCAGCAGGCTGGTGTAGGGACCGTAGCGGGCGGCCAGGTAGCGCAGCCGCCGCTGATGCTGCGCCCGCGCCGCGGGATGGCTGAAGAACTGGCCAGGCGCCTGGCACGGGCCGCCGTTCGCCGCCAGATACGGGTTCTGCCCGGCCCGCTCGGGGGCCGCGAGGTCCTGAAAGTTGTCCAGGCAGAGCTGGACGTAGATGCCGCGCTCCCGCGCCGCCCCGAGAATGCAGTCCAGCCGCCAAGCACCATCGAGCCGGTAGTCGTCGGGCCGGCCGCCCTCGACCCCAATGCCCCAACTGCACAACCACAGCCGCGTGGCGTTGATGCCCGCCGCCGCCATCCGCGCCAGCGCCGCCTCCGCCGCATACGTCCCCTCCTTCCTCGGCAGCCAGCACAAGTTGTGCCCGATGAGCAGACACGGCTCCCCCCGCGCGTCCTCCAGGTAGCGCGTCTGCCCCTTCGGCGGCCGCAGGAACCGCTGCCCCCCCGACGGCGCCGCGCTGAACCGCAACGGCTGCCACTCCGCCGTCCCCCACGGCGTCTTCACCTTCACCGTGTAGACGTGCGGCCCCGGCTCCGTCGGCGTCATCCGCACCCGCCAGCGTCCGACGCCCACGGGCGCCAACCGCTCCGCCCCCTCCTCCTGCGACCGCACGTAGTCCCGCGTGTAGAACCCCGCATGTGGCACAGCCGCTCCCGGCTGTGACGGCCCCATCACCTCCGCCGTCACCTCCACCTGTGTCGGGTCGTAGGGGTTCTCGTAAGGCGCCCAGAACACCACCTCGGCCTCGTGCACCTCGTGGCACCCCAGCGTCGCCTTCCCCGGCGCCACCGCCGCAATCACCGGCCCCGCCGCCCCCTTCCCCACGCTCACCAGAAAGCTCACCGACCGCCAGCCCACCGGGTCCCCCACCGCCCGCTTCAGGTAAAGCTGCACCTCCACCCACGGATTCTCCCAGTGCCGCGCATCCTGCACGATGATCCTCCCCCCCGGCCGCCGCTGAAACTGTAGGCGGGGCGTCTCTGCCCCGCGTCCCTCTGGCGCTTGTGGGCGGGGCGTCTCTGCCCCGCGTCCGTCCCGCTCCACCGTCAACACCGTCCCCTCCACCTCGATCAGCCTCGGCGCCGCCCCCTTCTCGGCAGGCACGGCCGCCGGCTTCCCCGGGCCTGGCCCGAGCAACGTCGAGGGCTCAACCGCGAACGCCGCGCCCGCATACGTCGCCAACGGCAACTCGAAGCACGCCGCCACCTCCTCCGTCTCCGCCAGCTCCCCCGCCGCCACCGCGTACTGCACCAACAGCCCCCCCACCACCGGCGTCAGCGTCTCCCAGTACTCCACCCGCCGCTGCCCGCACCGAAGCGTCCCGTTGAATGCCCTCCCCCCCGGCCAATCGCCCGCCGGGGCGGAGACCCGGGCATTCGCCTGCGACTCGAACCGCTCCTTCGCCCAGACCCGCAGCCCGCACCCCGTCAGCAGCGGCCCCTTCTCCGTCTCCAGCCGCCACACCCCCCGCTCATCCACCTCGACCCGATGGACCGCATCGAGCACCAGCGCCGCACCCGCGACGGACTCCGCCTGCGCGACGATGGACAGGATTACAGCGGCCAAGACGAGGCGGGTCATGCCCCCATTTCACCACGACGTGGCAGGCGATGCAAGGGCCATTCCGCCCTCCTGTCACCGCGCTTGAGGCCACCAGCTGAGCGCCTCACAGACTCGCTCACACTCGGCCAGAGTCGGTCACTCGCCGACCGCCGATTCTCGCCATTCCGGCTCAGAGTCGGTCAGTGTTTGCCAGTGTTGGTCACGTGCGCGCACACCACCGCCGAGCGGACGGGGGGGGGAGCCCCCCAGCCCCCCTCCCCGACCTCTTGCCCTCTTGCCCTCTTGCCCACTTGCGCACTGGGCAAGAGGCCAGGTAGGCCCGTCGGGCAGATCGGGTGCTTGGTCACACGAAGCCAGCGTAAGTCTATGAATAGCGAGGCGTTAGGGCATCTGGAGCACACGGGCGGACGTAGCCATCGTGGGCCGGCCGGCGCCTGCTCGTGTGTGGCGTGGGTCGTCTGAGGAGGAGGCACACGCATCCACAAACTGCCTCGTCACGCCAATCTCGACAACCGGCTCCCATTCCCTTGCCCCATTCCCCTGCCCTTCCCGACGACATCTTGACCTCCCATTCTGCCGCCGCCGCTTTCCCCTTGCATTCCGGCCCAGCCCGGCTATGCTGCTGGCAGGAGGACAGGAGACCAAGGGATGAATCGGCGAATCGTCCTCGGCCTCGCCACCCTCCACGCCCGCAAGCGCACCATTCCCAAGTCCCCGCCCCGGCGAAGGCGCAGGGATTGAGTAAGGTGGCACCAGAACTCGTTCCGTGACACCCTCGTCGCTCCCAACAGCGAACACTCAGTACCGAACGCCATTCTACCCTTGACTTCTCCCTTCCACCGTCATATCATCATCCCCATGCAGGAGGCGGCGCCCAGCCCCATCCGCCGCTGGGCATCCCCCGGCCCCGGCTGGGCGCCCTCTCACGACTGCAGACCAGATCAAGAGAGACCTCTCGAGCGTTCTTTCCCACGAAAGGTGGATTGTCTTGGCCTCACCGGGACCCGACGACCCGCTCCTTTGGAGGATTTGGTCATGCCTGAGAAAGAGAGGTTCCCAGTCATTCCTGCGACGCACTGGTGGTCGCTAAGAAGGAAGTTCAAGCAGAGCATCCCAGCAGCCGTCACCCCCGGCTACGTTGCCTCTGCGCTGGGCATGACACTCAAGTCAGCCCGGTCCAATATCATCCCCACCCTTGTGCGTTGTGGAATCATCGGCGAAGACGGGAAACCGGTTCAGGATCGCGCGATAGCTTGGCGCGATGATGAGCGGTACGCGCAGGTCTGTGAGGCGATGCGGAAGGAGTTATATCCCCAGGAACTCCTTGATGCTCAGCCGGCGCCGGTTCCAGACAGGAGGGCCACCGAGCTCTGGTTTGCCAACCGAACCGGCGTTGGTTCTGCTGGAGCTAAGCGCATGGCCGTGGTATATGAGATCCTCTGTAAGGCTGATCCGGCCGAAGGCGACGCCATTGAAGCCTCGGAGAAGAAGCCGGCAACCAGGGGAAAGACACGAGAGGGAGCCGGGAAAGCAGCGGATCCGGCGCATCCGAAGACCGTCGACAACCCTGATGAACTCCCGCCCCACAGAAAAGGCGAGGACGGTAAGAAGTCATTCCGAACTCCATCTGTGCATATCGACATCCAGGTGCACATCTCCCCCGACGCCTCGTCCGATCAGATTGACGCCATATTCGCTAGCATGGCAAGGCACCTCTATGAGGGATGATGACCAATGGAGGGTGCCCTTCTAGCCAAAGTGCTTCTCTCTGCCGCGAAGCGCATACAAGATGGGATTCCACGAGCGCTGCCACCGCGGGATGATGGCGCGATTCCCATCACCCAGCAAGTCCTACCTTTCTCAGTCATTGCGGGTACAAGAGGCTACATCGAAAGAGTCGCCAACCAGATCAACGGCTGTTACGAGAACGGCTGGTTTGACGGTTGCGCTGTCATGGTCCGTCGGCTGCTCGAAACCTTGATTGTCGAAGCGTTCGAGCACCACGGAATCGCCCACAAGATCAAAGACGCCAATGGTAACTTTGTGTATCTCGCAGAACTCATCAGCAAGACGCTCTCGGAAACTCGGTGGAACCTCACAAGAAACGCGAAAGCAGCTCTGCCACGTCTCAAGGACATCGGGGACAGGTCTGCCCACAGCCGGAGGTTTGTGGCCCATCGGAGAGACATCGACAAGATCATCGACGATCTCCGCGTGGTTTCCCAGGAGTTGCTCTACCTTGCCGCGCTGAAGTAAGCCGAATGGGGTGCTTCCCAGGCCAGCTTACTTCTCTCCATCCAGTGCGGCAGTTCCGGCGACATCTTATGGAATTCAGTTCAGCCGTTCGCTATCCGTGAGGCTCTTCCGGGTTCCTTGTGGGTGCCCCCAAGATGTTGGGGCGGACGCTCTGGGGGACCAGTCCCCCAGACCCCCTGGGATTTATCGCTTTCGGGCCGCCTCGCGGTAGGCGGCCTCGCAGATGCCCACGCTCTGGGCGGCGATGGCCAGGCGGGCGCCGTTCATGAGGTCCATGGTGTACTTGATGAGGCCGAAGCGGCGGCGACCGACGAGCCAGGCGGGGCAGTTGGTGAACTGGAGTTCGCACGTGGGCGAGCCGTGGATGCCCAGCTTGTCCTCGATGCGGCGGACGCGGAGGCCAGGGCCTTTTTCGGCGAGGAGGAGGGAGAGGCCGCGGCCATCCCGCGTGCCCTCCTCGGAGCGGGCGAGGACGAGGAGGATGTCGCCGCAACCGTTTGTGATGAAACGCTTTACGCCGTTGAGGCGCCAGAGGTTGGGGTCGGTGGGGTCGGGGCTGGCCTTGAGGCGGACGGCCTGGAGGTCGGAGCCGGCGTCGGGCTCGGTGAGGACCATAGCGCCTGTGGCCTCGCCTGTGGCGAAGCGGGGGAGGTATTTGTCCTTGAGTTCGTCGGAGGCGAAGCGGAGGATGGTTTCGGCGATGTCGCCGAGGCCGAAGAGGGTCATGAGGGCGGCGTCGCCGCGCGAGACCATCTCGATGGCGGCGGCATAGGTGGTGTGGGGCAGGTAGATGCCGCCGTATTTGCGGGGCAGGGTGAAGCCCATGAGGTCGGCGCCGGAGAGGCGGTCGAGGGCTTCTTGCGTGCCCTTGGCGTAGGTGACCACGCCGTCGTCCCAGGTGGCGCCTTCGCGGTCCACGTCCTCGGCGCGGGGCGCGATGCAGTCGCCGGCGACGTCGCCGACGATGCGGAGGGTGGCGTGGTAGTTCTCGAGGGCGTCGGCGGCGTCGCGGGGCGCATAGGGGTACTGGGTCGCTTCGGCGAAGTCGTGCTCGCGCAGGCGCGCGATCTCGGCGAGGGGGGCGTGGTCGAGGTTGAACTTGATGTCGGGGTTGTCGTCGTAGAAATTGGGCATTGGCGGTTGCTCTCGCAAGGCTCCTGGCGGGCGTACGGAAGAGGAATCGGCGGATTCGATTCATTCGATTGAATCGATTGAATCGAGCGATTCGACCGGTCAGGTTTTCGACTTGAAGGCTTCGATCATTCTCGGGATGACCTCGAAGAGGTCGCCCACGATGCCATAGTGAGCGAAGGAGAAGATGGGGGCCTGGGGGTCGGTGTTGATGGCGAGGATTTTGGCGGATTCGGCCATGCCGGCGCGGTGCTGGATGGAGCCGGAGATTCCGGCGGCGACGTAGAGCTTGGGGCGGACGGTGGTGCCGGTCTGGCCGACCTGGTGGTCGCGGGCGATGTAGCCGGCGTCCACGGCGGCGCGGGACGCGCCGACCTCGCCGCCGAGGGTGTGGGCGAGTTCGCGGACCAGCTCGAAGCCTTCGGGGGAGCCGACGCCAGCGCCGCCGGCGACGATGACCTTGGCGCCCTTGAGGTTGACCTTGCGTTCGGCCTTGACGCGCTCGATGATGCGAACCACGTCGGCGTCGGGGCCAAGGGCGACCGGGACGGGCACGACCCGGCCCGTGCGGGCGGGGTCGGCCGTGGGCATGCGCATGACGCCCTCGCGGACGGTGGCCATCTGGGGGCGGTGTTCGGGGGTGACGATGGTGGCGATGATGTTTCCGCCGAAGGCGGGGCGGATCTGGTAGAGGAGGTTCTTGTATTCGGTCTTGCGGACGGGGTCGGTGTGGTCGCCGATCTTCAGGTTCGTGCAGTCGGCGGTGAGGCCGGTGCGGAGTCGTGCGGCGACGCGGGGGCCGAGGTCGCGGCCCGCGGGGCTTGCGCCGAAGATGACGACCTGCGGCTTGGCCTCGGCGACGACCTGGCTGACGAGCTGGGCGTAGGGCAGCGTGGTGTAGACGGCCAGGCGCGGGTCGTCGGCGACGTAGACCGTGTCGCATCCGAAGGCGATGAGCTGGCGGGGCTGGTCCGTGAGGCCGTGGCCGCAGAGGATGGCGGCGAGGCGCTGGCCGAGGTCGTCGGCCAGCTCGCGGCCCTTGCTGAGCAGCTCGAGGCTCACCTCGGCGAGCCGCCCGGCATCCTGTTCCGCGAAGACGAACACGCCGCCAGTACGATCGGGCATTTCAGCTTTCCTGCCTGTTACAGATTCCAGATTCCAGATCGCAGATTACAGATTGAGGAGGGCGGCGAATCTGGAATCTGGGATTGGGGATGTGGGATTCAGTCGAGGACGTGGTCCTCGACGAGTTCGTGCATGAGGGCGGCGACGCCCTCCTTGGTCGGCTCGATGGTTTTGTGGTCGGAGGCGACGAGGACGATGCTCTCGATGGTCTTGACCTTTGTGGGGGAGCCTGCGGCGCCGCAGCGGGTCACGTCGGCCCCCACGTCGGCGGGCGCCCAGACGGGGATGAGGAGGCCCTGGCGTTCGAGGTCGGCGACGATGGGCGCCACGCGCTCGGCGAGGAGCGCGGGGTCGGGCTTGCCCTTCTCGGGGTCGAGCTGGAAGGCGACCCGTTCGCGGACTTCGAGGGGGCTGCGGGCGCGCTTGAACTGCGCGACGCGCTTGGCCCGGCGCGGGCGCGGCTCGTTGGCCTCGCCGACGACGGTGAGGAGGCACGGGAGTGGGGCCTCGACGACCTCGGTGCCGCCCTCGATGAGGCGGCGCACGCGGATGAGGCCGGGCGCGAGGCCGAGGATGTCGCGGGCGTATGTCACCTGCGGCACGTCGAGTGCGCCGGCGAGCTGGGGGCCGACCTGGGCCGTGTCGCCGTCAATGGCCTGGCGGCCGCAGAACAGGAGGTCGAAGTCGCCGATGCGGCGGATGGCGCAGGAGAGGGCGTAGGCGGTGGCCAGGGTGTCGGCGACGGCGAAGGCGCGGTCGGAGAGGAGGGCCACGGCGTCGGCCCCGCGCATCAGGGCCTCGCGGAGCGCCGCGGCGGCGCTGGGCGGGCCCATCGTGACGACCGTGACGCGGCCGCCGTGGGCGTCGCGCACGGCCAGAGCCATTTCGAGGGCGTTGAGGTCCTCGGGGTTGAAGATGGCGGGCAGGGCCGAGCGGTTCACCGTCCCGTCGTCGTTCATCGCCTTGGCGGTGATGTTCTTCGTGTCGGGCACTTGCTTGATCAGGACGACCATCTTGAAGGGCATTCGGGTGTCCTCAGTGGCATGGGAGGATGAATGGATGGGTGGATGGGTGTCAGGCATTCATCCATTCATCCAACCATCCATTCATCCAGTTACCTGAGCTTGCCGATGAGGATGGAGGCGTTGTGTCCGCCGAAGCCGAAGCTGTTGCACATGGCCACGCTCACGTCCACCTCGCGGGCGACGTTGGGCACGTAGTCGAGGTCGCACTCGGGGTCGGGGTTCTCGTAGTTGATGGTCGGGGGCACGACGCCGTGTGCGACGCTGAGGGCGGTCTGGATGAGTTCGACTCCGCCCGAGGCGCCGAGGAGGTGGCCGATCATGGACTTGGTGGAGTTGATGGCGAGCTTGCGGGCGTGGTCGCCGAAGACGCGCTTCACGGCGCGGGTCTCCATGGCGTCGTTGAGCTGGGTGGAGGTGCCGTGGGCGTTGATGTAGGTGACGTCGGCGGGGTCGAGGCCGGCGTCGCGGATGGCGACGGCCATGGAGCGTGCGGCGCCGGTGCCGTCGGGTTCGGGGGCGGTGATGTGGTAGGCGTCGCAGGTGGCGCCGAAACCAAGGACTTCGGCGTAGATGCGCGCGCCGCGCGCGCGGGCGTGCTCGAGTTCCTCGAAGACGAGGATGCCGGCGCCCTCTCCCATGACGAAGCCGTCGCGCTCGCGGTCGAAGGGGCGGCTGGCGCGGGCCGGCTCGCCGTTGCGCTTGGAGAGGGCCTTGCAGGCGATGAAGCCGGCGAGGCCGAGCGGGGTGATCGTGGCCTCGGCGCCGCCCGTGAGCATGAGGTCGGCCATGCCGTAGGCGATGTTGAAGTAGGCATCGCCAATGGCGTGTGACGCCGAGGCGCAGGCGGTGAGGACGGTGAAGTTCGGCCCGCGGAGGCCGAGCCTGATGCCGATGAGTCCGCCGGCGGAATTGGCCATCATCTTGGGGATGAGGAAGGGGCTGACGCGGTCCGGGCCGCGCTGGAGGAGGATGGCCTTCTGCTCCTCGATCTCCTGGAGGCCGCCGATGCCGCTGCCGATGATGCAGCCGGCGCGGTCGAGGTCCTCCTTCGCGAGGTCGAGACCGGAGTCCCGCGCCGCCTCGTCGGCGGCGACGAGGGCGAACTGGGCGTAGCGGTCGATCCGCCGGGCGTCGCGGGGCGGGATGAGGGGCTCGGGGTTGAAGTCGGGCAGCCAGCCCGCGATGCGGACCTCGAAGCCGGTGGTGTCGAAGTGGGTGACGGTGGAGACGCCGCTACGGCCTTCGCAGGCGGCCTTCCAGAAGGCCTCCCGATTGCGGCCGATGGGCGTGACACACCCGAGGCCCGTGATGACGACTCGGCGCTTGGCCATCGCTTGCGAGCACTCCTGCCTGGTGCGCTGTCCCGAAGCCGTGCCGGTGCGGCCCCGGCTCAGGACTGCGCCTGGTGTTCCACGATGTACTGGATCGCGTCGCCGACGGTTTGGATCTTCTCGGCCTCCTCGTCCGGGATCTGCATCCCGAACTTGTCCTCGAACTCCATGACCAGCTCGACCGTGTCGAGCGAGTCTGCGCCGAGGTCGTTCACGAACGAGGTGGCCGGGGTGACTTGCTCGGGCTTGACGCTGAGCTTCTCGCAGATGATCTGCCGAACCTGATCCTCGACTGCTTTGGCATCCGCCACCTTGACTTCTCCTAGTTTGACCGACTGCTTGGGCCTCGGGGGGCGGGTGCCCCGCCGCGGCACGCCGGGCGTGGCAACGCCCGGCCTATCCGAATACCACTCGTGCGAGTGGTCGTGCTCTCACACGGGAGCGATGCTTGGGTGTCATGGAAGGGGCTGGCAACCAGAAGGGCCGAGCGACTCCTTTCTCAAGCTAGATGGCCAGCCCGCCGTCCACGCGGAGGCAGACGCCTGTGATGTAGCTGGCCTCGTCGCTGCACAGGAAGCGGACGGCGCTGGCCACGTCGTCGGGTGTGCCCATGCGCGGGAGCGGGATGTCCTTGAGGATGGCCTGGCGCGCCTCCTCGGGCAGGCGGGCCGTCATGTCCGTGGCGATGTAGCCTGGGGCGATGGCGTTCACGCGGATGCCGCGCGAGGCGACCTCGCGGGCGATGCTCTTGGTGAAGGCGATGACGCCGCCCTTCGAGGCCGCGTAGTTGGCCTGCCCGGCGTTGCCCATCAGGCCGATGACCGAGGCAATCGAGACGATGCTCCCCGCCCGCTGCCGCACCATCTGCCGCAGCACGGCGTGGGTCGCAACGTAGGTCCCCGTCAGGTTCGTGCGGATCACGGCGTCCCACTGCTCGGGGGTCATGCGCAGGAGCAGGTTGTCGCGGGTGATGCCCGCGTTGTTGATGAGGATGTGGACGCCGCCGAAGGCCTCGAGGGTGGCGGCGACGACCTGTTCCATGCGCGCGGGGTCGGCAACGTCGGCCTGGAAGGCCAGGGTGCGGACGCCCAGCTCCTTGAGCTGGGCCGCCGCCGCCTCGGCCGCGGGGCCGTTGAAGTCGGGGATGACGACGTCGGCGCCGCCCTCGGCCAGGCGCCGGGCGATGGCCAGGCCGATGCCCGCCCCGCCCCCCGTCACGATGGCTGCCTTTCCTGCGAACTCTCTCGCGCCGCTCAAAGCATTCTCCTCATTGGGGCGTCCTACGCCCCCAGAAAGCCGTTCACCGCCTCCAGGTCGGCGGGGGCCTGCAAGGTGCAGCACTTCACGCCCTCGTCAATCTTCGCGAGCAGGCCCTTCAGGATGGCGCCCGGCCCGACCTCGACGAAGCGCCGGACGCCGCCGGCGAGGAGGAAGCGCATCGAGTCCTCCCACAGCACGGGGCTGGTGAGCTGGCGGACGAGGAGGCTGCGGATGTCGGTGGCCGAGGCCACGAACTTGCCGGTGACGTTTGACACGACGGGCGCGCGCGGCTGGTAGATGGCCGCCTCGGCCAGCGCCCGGCTCAGCCTGTCGCTGGCCGGGGCCATGAGGCGCGAGTGGAAGGCCCCGCTGACCTTCAGGCGAATCGCCCGCTCGGCCCCGAAGTTCCGCGCGTTCTTCGCCAGCCAGTCCATCGCCGTCACGCTGCCCGACACCACGACCTGCCCGGGGCAGTTGAGGTTGGCGATCTCGGCCACGCCGAACTCGTTGGCCCCCTCGAGCGCGTCGTTGAGGCGCTCGCGGTTGCAGCCCATCACGGCCACCATGCCGCCCGGATTCTCGCGCCCGGCATCTTCCATGAATTGGCCGCGCTGGTGGACCAGGCGCACGGCGTCCTCGAACGTGAAGGCCCCCGTGTAGACGTGCGCGGCGTACTCGCCCAGGCTCAGGCCCGCGCTGGGCACGCCCTCGGGGGCGGCGCCGCGCGCCCGCCAGGCCTCGAGCGCGGCCACGCTGGCCGTGAGAATCGCCGGCTGGCACAGCGACGTGCGGTTCAGCTCCTCGGCCGGCCCCTCGAAGCACAGCTTCGCCAGGTCGAAGCCCAGCGCCGCGTTCGCGCGCTTGAAGACGGCGCGGGCCTCGGCAAAGGCCGAGGCCAGCTCCCGGCCCATGCCCACCCGCTGGGCCCCCTGGCCAGGAAACAGCAGCGCGATGTCGCCGACAGCGGCCAATCTCTGCCCTTTCTCAGGCTACCACCGCAGGACGGCGCCCGACCAGCTCAGCCCGGCGCCGAAGGTCACCAGCACCACCAGGTCGCCCCGCTTCAGGCGGCCCTGGGTGTGGGCCTCGTGCAGGGCGATGGGCACGGTGGCCGCGCCCGTGTTGCCGTAGCGGTCTATGTTCACAAACACCCGGTCCATCGGAATCCCCAACCGCTCGCTCGACGCCTGGATGATCCGCAGGTTCATCTGGTGTGGCACGAGGAGCGAAATGTCCGCCATCGTGATGCCGCAGGCCTCCGCGCACTGGTTGACGACCTCGACGATCTTGCGGACGGCGAGCTGGAAGACCTCGCGCCCGCGCAGCTTGATGTAGTGCAGCCGCTGCTCGAGGCTCTCGGGGCACAGACCCTCGAGGGCGGCGAGCACGGCCCGCACGCGCGCGAGCCGCTCGACCCGGCCCGCCGTGAGGCGCCCGACGCACGCGATGATGTCCATCTGCAGCCGTTGCTCGCGCGTGCGCGCGCGGGGCGGCCGGCCGCCCTTGCCCAGTTGCTCGACGGTTGCGAGACGCTGCTGCTGGTCCACGACGACGCCCGCCACCGCCGCGATCTTGCCGTACAACGCGGCCTCCGCCGGGGTGAACGGCGCGCCCTGCCGGAAGCGGGCGGCCGTGAGCACGCCGATGACCTGATCGCGCGCCAACATGGGCGCGGCCAGGACGGCGCTGGGATGGGCGTCGCCCGCCCCGTTGCGCTTCCGCTGGCGCAGGCCCCGGAACGTGGGCTCGCCGAGCTGCACTTCGCCCGTGGCGACCGCCAGGCCCACCAGGCCGCGGCCCGCGGGCACCCGCTGGCCGAGTAGCGTCTTCTCCGACTGGCGGCTCCCCGCCGTCATGGCGAAGACCAGCTCGTTGGTCTTGCGGTCCAGCACCAGCAGCGACCCCTCCTCGGCGTCGGCGCACTGGCGGCCCAGGTCCACCAGCACCCGCAGCGTCGCCTCCTCGCTCGTGCGGGGCGCGATGCCCAAGTAGGTGTGCAGAACTCGGCTGTTCGCGTCCATTGGCTCGTCCTCCTCGGGCTCGTTGCACCAGCCTGTGCGGGTCTGCGCGACTCGGCCCCTCCCACCGGAAGACTGCCTGAAGGCAGGACTCCAAACGGCGGCATCTGCGCTCGGAGTCCTGCCTTCAGGCAGTCTTGATGCTCCTGAGGGCGCCCCGCCCCAACCCCCCTCCCTCTCAGGGAGGGGGCAGGGGGAGGGTAGGGGCCCCGCCGGTAGCTGTCAATCATCGCCCCACCGAGGCAAGCTCGGTGGAGGCGGGAACCCAACGGCCTATGCCGCGTTGCTGGGTTCATTGTACGCCGCATCGGCGGTGCGCGCCAGGTGGCCGGAGACGGCGCCGAGCAGCCCGATGGCGATGGCGGGGTCGGCGTGGATGAGCTTCACGAGCGCGTCGCGCCCCAGGACGCCGAGCGTGGCCTCGCTGGCGGCGCGTGCGCCCACGGTGCGGCGCCCCTCGCCGAACATGGCCAGCTCGCCGAACACGCCGCCGGGGCCGGCCGAGTTCACGACCGTGGCCGCCTTCTCCTCGCCGCGCTCGACGAAGAACTCGACCTCGCCCCCGAGCACCACGTAGAGGTCGCGGCCGGCGTCGCCGCGGCGGAACAGCACGTCGCCCGTCGGGCACGTCAGGACGCGCATCTCGCGCGTCAGGAACTCCAACTGGTCGCTCTTCAGCCCGCGGAAGAGGGCGGACATGGCGAGCTTGTGCTGGAGTTCGAGCCGCATCTCCTCAGGCCCAGCGGCCGCGGCGGTGGCCCGGGAGTCCGCCGTCGGCTCGCCGTGTTCCTGCCGCAGCAGGCGGCGGAACACGCCGTCCTGGCGGGCCAGCTCGTCGTAGGTGCCCTCCTGGGCCACCTGCCCGCGGTCCATCACCACCACGCGGTCGCACTCGCGGGCCGTGCTGAGCCGGTGCGTGATCGAGACGACGGTTCGCCGCGCGAGGCGGGTGCGGATCAGCTCGAGGATTTGGGCCTGGGAGGCCTCGTCGAGGCTGGCGGTCGCCTCGTCGAGGAGGAGGAGGCAGGGGTTCTTGAGGAGCGTGCGCGCGATGGCTACCTTCTGGCGCTGTCCGCCGGAGAGGAAGCGGCCGCCCTCGCCGACCTGGAACTCGAGGCCGAGCAGGACTGCGGCATCAGCCAGCCCCTCCTCGCGCAGCGCCTGGCGGATCAGCCCTTCCACCCGTTCCGCAGCCCCGTGGAGGGTGGCGTTCGGGTGGCCTTGCAGCAGCTCCTCGCGCAGCGGCCGCGCGTCCGCGGCGGGCTCGGCGGGGCCGAAGGGAGCGACGAGGCCGGGCGGGCCGCCTTCGAGCGCCGCGGCCACGCGGCGCCGCAGGGCCTCGATGCGCGTGCGGATGGCCTCAGCCGCCGGCACGGGGGGCAGTGGAGCGTCGAGGCACTTGCCGATCAGGTCGGCCTCCAGGCCCACGCCTCGGACCAGTGCGAGCAGCTCGGCATCGAGGTCCTCGGTGCGGCGCACGTGGTCGAGGCCCTGGAGGTCGAGGGGGCCGCGCTCGTCGTGGAGGGCGGGGCCTGAGCCGGCCGGGGGCCGCCGCAGGGCCAGCAGCAGGTTCTCACGGATGCTGGTGTTGAAGAGCACGGGCAGTTGCGGCACCATGCCCACCCCGCGGGCCAGGGCCAGCAGGTCGTACTCCTCGAGGGGCCGGCCGCCCAGGAGGCACCGGCCCCCGCTCGGCTCCACGCCGCGCACGAGGGCCTGCATGAGGGTGGACTTTCCGCAGCCCGACGGGCCGCAGACGGCCACGTGCTGGCCGGCCCCGATCCCCAGGCTCACGTCCCGCAGGATGGCGCGGCCGGGCTCCACCGTCACGCTCACGCGATCGAACGCAACCGCCGGCGCCTCGGCCGGCAGCGGCTCGCCCGGCGCGGCCGGCTCGAAGACGCACGGACGCTCGAGGTACTCGCCCATCCGCCGCGCGCTCTCGCGCGTCACCCGCCACTGGAGCACCTGCGCGGCCAACTGACTCACCGAGTTCTGAAACAGTTGCGCGAGGAGCATGAACTTGATGACGTGCCCCCACGTGATCGCGCCCGACGGGGACGCGCCGCGGGAGCTGGCGATGCAGAGCGCGGCGCCGACCGCGAACAGCGCCCCGCGCTGCACCGTCGCGATGAGCGGGTCCATCGCATCGAAGAGCGCGGTGAAGCGCCCGAAGCGCAGCATGGCCCCATGGTAGCCCTGGAAGGAGCCGTTCAGGTTGCCCTGAGCGTGGTCGAACGCTCCGTGGTTGCGTATCTCGGCCACGCCCGCCACCGTCTCGCTGGCGCGGGCGCGAACGGTCTCCCAGCTCTCTCGGACCGTGTGGTTGACAGCCTGGATCTGGCGGTCGAAGAAGGCGAAGTAGCCGGAGAGGGCCGACAGGGCGACCATGCACAGCCCGAGGAGCCAGTTGTCCAGCAGCATCACGGCGCCCACGACGGCGATGCTCGCCACCGCCAGCGGCGCCGCCACCAGAGCGCCCGTCCAGAACATCACCACGCGGCTCGTGTCCTCCATCGCCCGCGCGTTGATCCGCTCGACCTCCCGGCCGCGGAAGAAGTCCGCCCCGAACCGCAGGATTCGCCCGTAGATGCGCAGCGTGAGCCTGCGGCTCACCGACTCGCGGAGCGACACCTGCGCCCGCGCCCGCAGGTAACTGATCCCCGACAGCCCGAGCTGCGCCGCCACCAGCCACGCAATGGCCCGAAGCACGGGCGGCCACGCCACCTGCCGCCCGCTGGTGAAGAGCTGCGTCAGGCGCCCCACCTCCCCCGGCAGGACCAGCGACAAGCCGACCCCCGCCAGCCCCAGCGCCCACAGCCCCGCCACCGTGAGCCGCCGCTCGGCGAACGCCCACGCGATGGCCGACGACGGCCGGGCGCGCGCGCCCACTGGAGAAGAGTCCGCGGCCATATCTGTCTCCCTTGTCCATTCGGACTGAGTGACGGCGCGCATTCCCTCCTGAGGCCCGGGGGCCCTCAGGAGGCGTTTGCTTGCCCTTCGCGACGCTCGCCCGATCATACGTCCCGGTGGCGGCGTGTCAACCCACGGCACCCCTGGGGGTGCAGTAACGGATTTGCGCGGCTGGGCACACCTTATTGAACCGAGCGGTTCTGCGGTCAGTTCAATAAGGGCTCGGCACGCCCACGCCCTCACCGGCGGCGCAGGGAAGGGGAAACCAAACCCAGGCAGGCTGGGTTTGGTTTCCAGCGTGCCCAGCCGCGCAAATCCGTTACCGCTACCGCACCCCACCCCTGGCACGCCCGCAAATGGCTTGACACGGTTCCCTGTCGAAGGGGGAACACCAGTTGAGGGTCGAACCTGCGGGCGGGGCGTCTCTCCCGCGTGCGGGGCACGGAGGCCCCGGCCACAACGACCGGGAATCGTGGCAAGCCACCTGGGTTCCGGACCCAGGCTTATCAGCGGCACAGGCGTCTGCGGCCATTACGGAGTTCTCGAACTCCGTAGTCACTACCCGCGGGCGGCCGGCGCGCGGGGGGAAGAGCAGAGAGCACGGGCAATGCGCCGCTGCCCGCTCCGCAAGCAGGTGTCTTGGGTCATTACGGAGTTCGAGAACTCCGTAATCACCACCCGCGGCCAGCCGGCGCCCGCGAGCGCGGGGAGCACACACAAGCGAACGACAAGGGCCGGTCGGCGCCCGGTGGAAGGCACGAGTGGGGATTACGGAGTTCGAGAACTCCGTAATCAGCAGCCGTGGGCGGCCGGCGCGCGCGAGCGCGGGGGGAAGGGCAGAGAGCACGAGCGATGCACCGCCGCCCGCTCCGCAAGCAGGTGTCTTGGGTTATTACGGAGTTCGAGAAGTCCGTAATGACCCGCCACGAGGCATGCGTGCCGACGGTGGCTTGGGGCCGCAGGAGCAGGGGTCAGGGGAGAAGGGCGCGGTCCTTGCGGAGGTAGAGGACGTAGGGCCGCGTCTCCCCGGGGCGCCAGCGGTCGTAGTGCTTGCTGCGGAAGCGCTCCCACTCGATCAGCGGCCCTCCGCGGTCGGGGGACTGGAGCAGGGGCGCCTCCGTGGTCACGAAGAAGACGGGCTCGGTGCGGATGAGCGTGCGGTCGATGTCGTCGAAGACGCCAAAGCCGCCGAAGAACCCGTCCCTGACCCATTCGGCATTGAGGGGCCTGTTGTAGAACAGGCGGTGGGCGGCCGGGCGGTCGGCGAGGACGTAGATCTGGGGGCCAACGCCCCACACGTAGATGGGGTGGCCGGGCATCGTGCGATCGCGGATCATGTCGGCGACCGAGGCGGCGGCGCGCTCGGCGCGCGACTCGTCGCGCGAGGCGTGGGTGCGGAAGGCCCGGGACTCGGTGTAGACGAAGCCGACGGCCATGCCGCCGGCGAGGAGCGCCAGCACGAGGCTGCGCGTCTCCAGCCGGCCGCGCGCGTCGCGCGCGAAGAAGCGCTCGGAGGGGTTGGTGGCGGCCAGCGCGGCGCCGATGGCCAGAGGGGGAACGGTCTGGTGGAAGTAGGCGGCATCGAGCTGGCGGGTGACGAGGGCGGCCGCCACGGCGGCAAGGCCCCAGTAGGCCACGAGCCGCGTGGGGCGGCTGAAGCCGATCGAGAAGGCGTGCAAGGCCCAGCCGCCCGCGAAGAGCCACAGCGCCCCCTGCTCGGGGGCCAGCGAGCGGATGACCTGCCAGTGGTACGACGGCGTGCGCATGGCCATCGGGAACCAGCGGAAGAAGACGTTGTAGACGACCGTGCTGCGCCAGAAGTCCCCAAAAGCGCCGCGCGCCGCGAAGTAGACAGCGAAGACGGCCATCGGCACGAGCGCCGCGCCTAGCACGATGGCGGGGCGCAGGAGCCAGCGCTTCACTGCCGGCTGCGGCCCCTCGGCGCTCGCCGCGGTCCAGAGCACGATGGCCACGGCGTAGAGGAGCGCCGTGAGGTCGAAGGTGGCCGCGGCGCCGCAGGCCAAGCCGCTGAGGGCGAGCGGCCCCAGCCGACGCCCCTCCGAGCGCACCGCGGCCATCATGGCCAGGACGGTGAAACAGCCCACGGGCGGCCCGGCGCTCAGGCAGTCGCCCTGGACGAGGAACGCTCCGCTGAAGAAGCCGCACACGCCGGCCGCTACGATGGCCTCGGTGTGGCCGGCCCAGGAGCGCACGAGGCGGTAGACGAGGAGCAGGGCCGCCAGGTCAATCAGCCACATCACCAGGCGACAGGTCTCGGGCATGGCCTCGCCCGGGGTGATGCGGATGCCCCGCCCCCCCTCGCCCAGGAGCAGGCGGAGGAGCCCTTCCTCGACGGCCGCGCCCACGGGCGCGAGCCGCCGCGCCGCGAAGCCCGACAGGAGGCACAGTCCGGGGGGATGGTGGTCCCACGCGTCGCGGTAGGGCACGGCGCCCTCGAGCCAGCGCTGGCCCACATAGGCCGTCGTGCCGGCCGACGTGCCCATCGGGAACTGCGCGAGCGGCAGCCGCACGGCCACGGCCAGGGCCAGGACCACGAGGAGTTGCCGCACCACCACGCGCCGGCCGGGGGAGGCGGGCGGAGCGGGGAGTGCGGAGTGCGGAGTGTGGAGTGCGGAATCCATCGGGCTCAGCGGCTCCCAAGCGACCAGGAGGGAAGCGACTCATCTGGGGCGTAGCGGTCGAACAGCTCGCCGAGGGTTGTGAAGGCGAAGTCGGCGAGGAGGCGCGGCACCTTCACGCGAAAGGCGTCGAGCCGCGCGTAGTGGAGCACGCGGGCGCCGAAGCGCAGCGGCAGCCGCGGCTTGTCGGGATCAAACTCCGGCGGATGGATGTAGACCAGGGCGGGCCGCCCGGCCCGGCGGAAGCGCCGCATCGCCCACCGCACGAAGCAGTAGGGCAGCAGGCGCAGATAGATGCCGCCCGCGAACGGCAGGTTACGCAGGGGGAAGCGGAGGACCGAGGGCGGGAACTCGACCAGTTCGCGGCCCCCAGGCGTCCGCACGCGGAAGGGGTGGCGCGGGGCGTCGGGTACGCCGTAGAGACTCGTCCGCGTGGGGTAGAGGCTCGAGTCGTAGGCCAGCCCTTCGTCCGCAAGGATGTCGAGCGCCCAGGGGCAGGCGTGGGTGATGGACCAGTAGGCGGCGCGGTAGCCGCGAATCGGCCCCTTCGCCTGGCCGCGGAGCAGGCCGAGGGAGCGGCGGAGGTCGTCCCGTAACTCGTCGGGCGACTGGGTGTAGACGAGGCGGTGGGCGTAGCCGTGGCAGGCGATCTCGTGCCCGGCCGCCTCGATGGCGGGGACAAGCTCTGGGTGGCGCTCGGCCACGTGGCCGAGGACGAAGAAGGTGGCCTTCGCTCCCCGCTCGGCCAGGCATGCCATCAGGCGCTCCGTGGCCGGCACCACGCGGTCCTCGTGGCGCGGCCAATCCTCGGGCGCCACCTCGGGCGGGGTAGTAGCTGCGCCAGTAGTGGCCGCCGGCGTGGTAGGCGGCCTGCGAGGCGTAGTAGTGGGCGTAGGCGTAGTAGTGGCTGATCGCCCCGTGGCGCGAGACGTTTCGCGGCGTGTCCTGCTCGAAGAGGCGCAGGGCGCGCTTCAGCTCTGGGCAATCGTACTCGCCCGCGCCATAGAGCGAGCTGACGCCCGCCGACAGCAGCGCGTAGGAGCCGCGCGTACGGCTGCGGACCATGTAGCAGAACGAGCCATCGGGCAGACAGCTCTGCTTCACATAGGCGATGGCGCGGTCAATGCACTCCTTCGGCACCTTGATCCCCGCGTTGCGGGCCGAGCGGAGGGCCATGATCTGGCACACCGTCACCGAGATGTCCGACTCCGCGACGGGGCTGGGCTCGTAGCGCCAGCCGCCGTCCACCGTCTTCTGCGACCGCTGGATAAGGGCGACGGCGAGGCGGAGCTTCTCCCCGATGTCCTGCCGCTGCGTCATGCCGTAGGCCTCGCCCAGGAAGAGCGTGGCGAAGCCGTGCTCGTACATCCCGGTCCGCGTGTCGCCGCCGGGCACCGTGATGAAGCCGTCGCGCCGCACGTTCGTCAGCACGAAGTCCAGCCCGCGGTCTATGTGCTCGCCGAACTCCCCGCGCCCCGGCTGGCTCCCGTTGGCCATGAACGCCATGCACGCCAGCCCGCTCACGCCCACGTTGCGGCTGTAGCCCCCGCGGCCCGACCACGAGCCGTCCCGGTTCTGCGTCCGCGCCAGATACCGCAGCCCGCTCAGCACCACGCCCTTCGTCTTCTCGCTCAGTTCCATCTTGGGCAGCGCACTGGTCCCGGCCAGTCCCACGGCGGCGCCTGAGATAACGAAGCAAATGGCCGCGGCCAGATGAAGGGCACGCCCCCACCGACCTTGCGTCGGTGGAGCGAAAGATTGGGCACTACCCGCGGGGCAGCCCCTTACCCCCTCGCCCCCTCTCCCCGACGGGGAGGGGGGGAAGGGGGGGGTGGGGGCGCCCACGCCCAGCTGCCAATCCTTGGCTCCACCGACGCAAGGTCGGTGGGGGCCGTCCGCTCCGACGAGGCCCGCAAGCCGCCAGGTGGCAGCGGCTCGGCTGAAATCGGCAATCGGAAATCGGAAATGGGAAATCGCGTGCTTCACGCCAGCATCCCTCTCTTTCGGAACCACCATTCGCCGCACACAAGCCCGAGGAAGAGCACGACGACGAGCGGGGCGTCGAAGATGGGGTCCTGCACCTCGGTCGTGATCTCTTGGCCCGCCGACTGGATGAGGCCGGGCAGGCGCTCGGCCTCGTCGAGCCGCAGAAACGCGCCCCGCGTCGCCTCGGCGATCTCGCGGAGCGTGCGGGCATCCATCGTCGGGTGCTCGAACTCCGTGTCGGGCAGGTGCACGTCGAAGCTCTGCGACTCCTGCTCCGTGCCCAAGGCGACGGAGAGGACGGTGCTGCCGGGCCGCGCGGCGACGAACGAGCCTTCGAAGATGCCCTGCCCCTGGCGGCTGGGCAAGAGACGCACCGTCTGGGCGGGCGCCCCGGCCGGCTCGAGCTTTGCCTCCACGCCCTCGGCCTGGAGCGGGCGGAAGGCGTCGTCGAGGCACTGGGCCTGGACGACCACGCGCTCGCCGAGGGCGTAGGAACGCTTGTCCGTGGCCAGTTGGATGCGGCGGCTGCCGCCGAGGATGCGGTAGGTGCCCACGTAGTTGATCGCCTGGACCCAGAAGCGCCCGAAGTGCACGTCGCCCACCCAGAACCGCCACCGCCACGTGCCGTCGAGCCCGCAGTAGAGCGTGCGGCCGGGATCATAGCGGCCGACGACGATGAGCGGCATAGGCCCCCGCTCGTCGCGGTCGTACGGGTGCTCGGCCAGCACCACGCCGCCCGGCTTGGCCCGCGAAACGGGGTGATACCAGTAGGTGCCGGGGAAGCCCTCCCATATCTTCTGGCTCTCCTCCGGTGTGTCGGCGAGTTGGGCGATGCCGTGGGTGCGGCCCTGCTCGGTCAGGCGGGCGCGGAACGCTTCCTTGAGCGTGCGGCTCGCCAACAGGTCGCCCGTGGCCGTCACGCCCCCCGTGGCGATGGGGAGGAGTTCCTCCACGGGCGTGCCCTTCCACGCCTCGGGCGGATGGAAGGCTCCTGCGACGAAGATGAACCCGCCGCCGAACTGGCCGACGAAGGCCCGCAGGTCCGCGAACTGCTCCGGGCGGAGGGCGGTCGGGTCCACGTCGCTGAAGATCACGACGTCGAACTCGAACAACTCCTGCCGCGTCTCGGGGTAGTGGGTGATGCGGCGGCTGCCCTCCTGGATGAAATCGCTGTCCGCCGTCTGGAGCCAGCAGCTCAACAGGATGCTCTTGTCCACCACCAGGGTGTTCTTGAGGAAGCGGTAGAAGTAGCTCGGCTGTCCCGCGACGAAGAGGACTTTGGTGCGAGCATCCTTCACGGTGAGCACGTGCTGGGCGACGTTGTTCTCCGTGCTCAGCTCGCCCTGCTCGGGGGGCACCTCGACCGTGAAGCGGAAGGTGCCGGCGGCATCCGGCGTGTAGCGGATGGCGACCGTCTGCGGCTCGCCGCCCTCGAGCCGCGTCCGCACTGTTCGCACCAGCTTGCCGTCGGCCTTGAGCAACACGTCCACCTCGCCCTCGAAGCCCTTGGCCGCGATAACGGCGTTGAACGTCACCTGGTCGTCCTTCTTCACCGCGGTGGGGGCGAGGATTTTCACGACCTCGATGTCCTTCGCCTCCTCGATGGCCCCGACGCCGACGGTGAAGACTGGGAAGGATTCGCCGTGGATGGCGGCGAGGCGCTTCGCCACCTCCAGCGCCGTCGGCTCCACGTCCTGCGTCCGCCCGTCCGTGAACGCGATGGCCGCGGCGATGCGGTGGCCGCGCAAGCCGTCGGCCAGCTCGCGGAGGGCGGAGCCGAGCAGCGTCCTGTCCCCTTGCGGCGTCACGAGCTTTGGCACGTCGCCAGGGGCTTTCGGCTTCCAAGCCTGGGCGTCCACCCCCCGCACGTCGCCTGCGAAGGTGGCGACACGGAGTTTGCAGTCCCGGCCGATGCGCCCCAAGAGGTCGAGTGCCGTGTTGGCCAGCACGCCGTTCACTAGGTCGGCCCGGCTCGCCTCGTCCAGCTTCGCCTCGTCGAGGGCCGCCACGCGGGCCAGGGCGGCGCGGAGCTTCGCGTCGCCATACCGGTCCCGCAGCCGCATCGAAAGCGAGTCGTCCAGGAGCGCCACGACGTAGGCCTCCTTGAACTCGCTCTTCTCGACCGACAGGATGGGCTTGAACAGCACCAGGAGCACCAGGCCGATGAGCAGGCAGCGCAGCACGGCGAGAGCCACCTTCCGCCGCCGGGTCGCCGTCCCCTTCTCCCGGCTGTAGAGCCACGCGACGAGCCAGATGGCGGCCGCGGCGAACACGAGGATGACCCACGTGGGCCACAGCGCGGCGAACTTCAGGCGCACCCCCGCCCCATCCGCGATCTCGCCGCGGTCTATCCCCAGCAGCCAACTGAGCGCCGAACGCCACACGGCGGCTTACCCCGGGCCTGGGTAGTGCTTGTCCCACGTACACTATAAGGTTATGCGCGCGGGAGGTCAAGTGGCTTAGCGACTTGACGCGGGACCGCCCCCGCGCATAATCCTTCATTCAGTTAGTCGTGAACCCCCTCCCGGAGGTTCCAATTCCTTGGGGAGGGTAGCTGAACAAGGAGAAGCCCTTCATGATTCGTCTCGCCCTCATCGGCTTCGGCGGCTACGGCTGGGGACTCGTCCAGGTGATCAACCAGGTGGCGGAGCGGGTCGGCTGCCGCCTCGTCGCCGCGGCCGACACCCGTCTCTCGGACCTTCCCGACAAGGCCGAGGAGCTGTCGAAGGCGGGCGTCCAGCTCCACGATGACCCGCTGGCGATGCTCGACGCCCTTCGCGGCAGGTGCGACGCCGTCTACGTCGCCACGGGCATCCCGTCCCACGCCCCGCTCGCCATCGCCGCCGCGCGGGCGGGCTGCCACGTCCACCTCGAAAAGCCCCCCGCGGCAACCGTCCAGGAAGTGGACGCGATGCTGGCCGCTCTCGACGCTGCGGGCCGCTTCTGCCTCGTCGGGTTTCAGGCCCTTCACGGCGCCGACATCCGTTTCATCAAGGACCGCGTGGTCGCCGGCCGCCTTGGGCGCGTGAAGTCGCTCGTCTGCCACGCCGGCTGGCCGCGCAGCCGCTCGTACTACACACGCAACGACTGGGCAGGGAGGCTGAGGGTAGGCGACACGTGGGTGCTCGACGGCCCCGCGACGAATGCTCTTGCGCACCAGATCACCAACATGCTCTTCCTCGCCTCGCCCGAGCCGGGCCGCCTGGCCACGCCGACGGCCGTCCGAGCCGAGCTGTACGCCGCGGGCGACGTGGAGTCGCACGACACCTGCGCCATCGAGATTCACACGGCCGAAGGCCCCACCTGCCTCTTCGTAGCGAGCCATCGTACCGAGGCCAGCTTCGGTCCCACCATCGAGATCCAGACCGAACGCGGGCACGTCCACTGGACCATGCGCGATGGGGCAAGGGCCGCCTACCCCGATGGCACGGAGGAAGTCTGTCCCGCCTCCGATGGCCGCCCCGAGATGATCGCCAACCTCGTCGAGGCCGTTCGCGCCAACGACCCGACGCTTCTCCGCTGCCCGCTGTCGGAGACGCGGAAGTTCGTCCTCGCTCTCGACGGCGCGCACGAGAGCAGCGGGCGCATCCACCGCATCGGCCCGGAGCACGTCAGGACACTGGGCGAGGGCGCCGAGAGCCGCACCATCGTGGCCGGCCTCGACGACTTGCTTCGCCTTGCCGCCGAGCGCCGAGGCCTGTTCAGCGACCTCTCCCCTGCCCCGCCCTGGGCCGTGGGCAGGGAGCCGTTTGCCCTCGGCAACTACTGTCGCTTCCCGCAGCGCTTCGGTTGAGCTGCGAGCGAAAATGGTGCCAGATTGGCGAAAATTGTGCGCGCCGCAAGCCCCGATGCTGCAACCCCTTATGGAACTCGGCGTGCGCCACCGGAATTTTCACCCGGCATTTTGGGGGGGCATTGCCGTTGTACATGTAGAGGAAGAAGCGTCCACGTGTGGCAGGGGGCGGCTCCCCGGAAGCGATGAGAGCGTGGCGCCCCCCCGGGGGGGCATGAGGCCGCGCGTGGCGCAAGGATGAGCCACATTGAGCCACATTGGGAAACTCGGCCACCGGACGCGGAGAACAGGCCGATCCGCAGTTGAGCCACATTGAGCCACATTTGGGCCACTTTGAGCCACATTGATCCCCACTTGACAGGAGGCGGGGCGCGCGCTAGAGATGGTTGGCACAGGACGACGCCCCGCAGGGACCCAGAGCAAAGGAACACCGAGATGTCACAGGAAACGGAACGGCTGTATCAGCAGCGGCTCGCCCGCTACGTGGCGGCGATGAAGAAGGAGAAGCCCGACCGCGTGCCCATCCGCCCATTCGCCGCCGAGTTCGCCGCGAAGTTCGCAGGCTACGACAACCAGGAGGTCACGCACGACATTGACATGGCGTTCGACGCCATCATGGAGTGCGCGCGCCACTTCAACTGGGATGCGACGGTGGGGAACATGGTCTACGTCTGGACGGGGCTGACCGAGGCGGCGGGGCTCAACTACTATGCCATCCCCGGCATAGACAAGCCGCCATCCGACGCCTTCCAATACATCGAGCCGCCCGACGAGGAGTCGGCCTTCATGAAGGCCGACGAGTACGACGAGTTCATCGCGGACCCCACAGGCTTCATCGCCAACGTGTGGATGCCGCGGGCCAACCGATATGCCGTGGCGCCTGGCGAGCCGAACACGGCAAGGAACAACCTCGCCTGGCTCAAGGGCGGCATGGCCATGCTCCACTACTTCAACAAGTTCGGCGCCCAGGTCGGCCGGCTGAAGAGCGAGACGGGCACCGTCCACGCTATCGCGGGCTGCCTGAAGGCCCCCTTCGACATCCTGGCCGACAAGTTCCGCGGCTTCCGCCAGCTCTGCGCCGACATCCATCGCCAGCCGAAAAAGGTGTTGGCCGCCTGCGAGGCCCTGAGGCCGCACATGTACTACAACGCCGTGGCCGGCGCCGACCCGACCAAGACCGTGCCCATCAGCATCTGGCTCCACCGCGGCTGCACCCCCTTCCTCTCGCCCAAGCAGTTCGAAACCTTCTTCTGGCCCACCTGCAAGAAGATCATCGAGGACCTGCACGCCGAGGGGCGCCAGGTGCTGTGGTACGCCGAGGGCGACTGGAACCCGAACCTGAAGTACATCGCCGAACTGCCCGACAAGAGCATCATCTACCACGTGGACAGGGCCGACCCGTTCGAGGTCTACGACAAGGTCGGCCACAAGTTCGCCCTCAGCGGCGGCATCCCGAACGACATCCTTGCCTATGGCACGCCCGACGAGGTCCGCGCCCGCTGCAAGGAGGTCATTGACCGCGTGGGCAAGAACGGCGGCTACATAATGGACGCCGGCGCCATCATGCAGGACGACTCGACCATCGAGAACGTCAAGGCCATGACCGAGTTCACCGTCGAATACGGCGTCTACCGCTAAGCCTCTTCCCTCCCGCAGGTTCCAATACCTGCGGGAGGGTGAGGTTTTCAGGAGAGCGTGCAATGGCGAAGAAGGCGAAGAAGGCGATCAAGCCCGGCGTGTGCTTCCCCTGGGAGGAGAAGGTGAAGGAGTACCCCGTGATCCTGGGCGACCCGAAGATCGTCCAGAAATCCTGGGAAGAACTCGACAGCCTGGCCTACCTGTACCTCTGGTTCTGCATCATGCAATCCTAAGCCCAACCTCCCGCAGGTTCACAACCTGCGGGAGGTTACGAACGGAAGGAGACCCCCGAATGTCCCAGCCGGGCGCGATTGCCAAGGCGATGAGCGCCTTGAAGGAAGACCAGCTCAAAGCCCTCATCCAGAAGGCCATCAAGGCCAAGGTGCCTGCGGCCGACATCGTGGCCGAGTGCCGCGCCGGCCTCGGCGAAGCAGGTGCACGAAGCCGTCCAGGTTGCCCACGTTGCGCTTGAAGTCCTTGAAGTGCACGCGGGCGATGCGCTTGCCGAGCACGCGCGCCCACTGGTCGGGCAGGCCGTACTTCACGATGTTCGCGGGGTCGTAGTAGGACGCCACGCGCGGGCTGCCGCAGGCGTCCACGAAATCCCGCATCTCCGTCGCCGACAGCAGGAACGTGTTCCACACGTTCTCGATGCAGATCGTCACGCCCAGGTCTTCGGCCTTGGGCACCGCG
The DNA here is from genome assembly GCA_041320515.1 of Planctomycetota bacterium. Classification (GTDB taxonomy): domain Bacteria; phylum Planctomycetota; class PUPC01; order DSUN01; family DSUN01; genus DSUN01. The sequence continues at coordinate 1,623,712 of JBGLNR010000001.1, forward strand.
GCCTTGATGCCCGCGAGCGCCCGCTCCCACGCCGCGTCGGGGTCAACCTTCGGCTTCGCCAGGTCGAACGCCACCATCACCGAGCCTGGGATGACCAGGATCGCGTCGCAGCCGAGTGCCTTGGCCGTCTCGAGCTGCTTCGACAGCACCTCGCCCGCCTTCGCCCGCTCAGCCGCATCCTCGCTCGCCATGTTGAACGCCCAGTAGAGCCCGGTCGAGACGCTCGAGATCTCGATGCCGACCCTGCTGGCTGCCACGGCCAGCTTCTTCAGATCGTTCGCCGACGTGCTGAGCCCGATCTCCCCCTTGTCCGCCAGATTCAGCTCGATGGATTCATAGCCCGCGGCCTTGGCGTACTTCATCGCCTCCCGTGCCGCCACGCTGGCGGGGAACGCCCACGCATTGATACCCTTCTTCATCCCTGCATCTCCTGCCTTAGGGGATTGGGTTAGCCACACCGCGATTCTAGCGCCCCACTGCCCCACTGTCAACGCCCAAACCTGCCCGACTGCGCGGAATCCCTCACGGCCGGAGCGCCGCAGGAACGCCCGAAGGGCGTGGAAGAGCACACCCTACAGATTGTGGCCGCCAGACCGCCGACCACAACATGTGCGACTCGCACGACTCCCACGACTCGAGCGCTTTTCTGGGGGGGGCTCGTGAGCCCCTACAGGTTGTGGACGCTTCCGGTCACACCACAACCCGCTGACTCGGCAGACTCGGCAGAGTCGGCAGGTTCATGGCATGGGGGGCATCGTGAATCCCGCGTGGCCTCACGCTGCCGCGCGGCAGCATCTCAGGGGGTCACCCCTCTCTTGACATTTGGCCGAGCGCGCGGTATCTTGCGTTCCATCGTGAAGGCTGTCGGATCGCGCAAGGGGCACCCAGCACCATGAGCCTGCCACGCCTCGACAACGCCACGCACATCACGGATCAACTCAACGAGCTGGCCGCGAAGGTGAAGAGCCGCTCCAGAGCCAGCCTCACCGACGCCAATCACATTCTGGAAATCATTGCCAAGCGCTTCTTCAACGCCCTCTTCGGTTGGGACTTGGTCAACCTCAATGTCCTCCACGCAAACTACCCCGCAACCGACCTCGGCGACCGCGGGCGTCGCATCGCCATCCAAGTCACCAACGAAGACGGCTCCGACAAGATCAAGCACACCACGGCCAAAGCAGTCCAGCACAAGCTCGCGACCGACTTCGACCTCCTGATCGTCTTCTTCCTTCTGGCCAGGAAACCAGGCTTCCCCAAGGACTTCATCCAACCGCCCGATTGCCCGAAGGTCGAGACCTGGGACATCGCGGACCTCTTGAAGCAAATGCAGGACCTGCCCGACCTGGACGCCCTCGCCCAAGCTGCCCAAGTGTTGGATGAGGAAATGGGCAGAATCCCTGTCCCGCCCTCCGCCCCTACCGTGGCCCCCACCCGCCTCCGCCACTGCGCCGAACGGCTCTTCGGACGCGACAGGGAGCTGGCCCGCCTCGACGCGGCCTGGGCCAGTCCCAAGACCCACGTCGTCTCCCTCGTCGCCTGGGGCGGAGTGGGCAAGACCTCGCTCGTCGCCCGATGGCTCGCGAACATGGCGGAAGACGACTACCGCGGGGCGGAAAGGGTCTTCGACTGGACCTTCTACAGCCAGGGCACGCGCGAGCAGGGCGGGGCGTCAGCCGACCTCTTCGTGAACACTGCCCTCACCTTCTTCGGCGACCCCGACCCTACAAAGGGCTCGCCGTGGGACAAGGGGGAGCGTCTCGCCCGCCTCGTCTCCGCCCACAGGTCGCTGCTGGTCCTCGACGGCTTGGAGCCGCTCCAATATCCCCCCGGCGTGCCGGGGCAGGCGGGCAAGCTCAAAGACCCCGCCATCGAGTGCCTCTTGAAGGGCCTCGCACAGCACAACCGCGGCGGACTCTGCATCGTCACCACCCGCGAGAGCGTGAGCGATCTCACCCCCTTCCGCGAGACCACCGCGCCCGAATGGGTGCTGGAGAACCTGCCCGAAGAGGCCGGCGCACAACTCCTCCACCGCGCAGGCGCGAACCGCGCCGGCCACGCCGCCATCGAGCCAGACGACGATGAGCTGAAAGCCGCCAGCCGCGAAGTCCAGGGCCACGCCCTCACCCTCACCATCCTCAGTGGCTACCTCGCCAGGGCGCACGGAGGTGACATACGGCGTCGCGACCGCGTGGATTTCCAGAAGGCGGACGCGACGGTTCAAGGCGGCCACGCATTCCGCGCCCTTGCCGCCTACGAACGATGGCTTGCGACCAGCGGCGAAGAGGGCCAGCGCCAGCTCGCCCTCCTGCGGCTCATGGGCTTCTTCGACCGTCCCGCCGACCCGCCCTGCCTCGCCGCCCTCTGCGCCCCGCCCGCCATCCCTGGCCTCACCGAGCCCGTCATTGGCCTTGAGCCCGAGGACTGGAATTGCCTCGTTTCCGACCTCGACAAGGCAGGCCTTCTCCACCCCACCCACTGGGAGCCAAAGAGGGTGAAGGGCTACGACGATCAGAAGGCGAAGGCCGCGTTGGGGTCATGGGCCAACGACAGACAGTTCGACCTCGGCGAGCCGATTGAACACTCAGCGGCCAGTCGGCACTACGCCGCCGGAAGTTCGCTCGACGCGCATCCCCTGGTCCGCGAGTACTTCGCCTCCAGGCTACACGGTGAGAACGAGTCAGCAAGGGTCGAGGGTCACCGTCGCCTCTACGATCACCTGAAGGTCTCCGTCCCGTTCTGGCCCGAGGGAGCCGATGGCCTTGAGCCCCTTTACCAGGCAATCGCCCACGGCTGCCAAGCCGGCATGCACGAACAAGCGCTTGACGCGGTGTACTGCGGGCGTACCATCCGAGACACTAGGGGGCCAGGCGGGTTCTACAGCACGCGGCAACTCGGTCTCATCGGGTCGGACCTCGGGGCCGTGGCCTGTTTCTTCGACAAGCCGTGGGATGTTCCTTCCGCGGCGCTCCCCTTGGCGCGCCAAGCCTACCTGCTTCTGTCTGCGGCATTTCGGCTTCGTTGCGCAGGAAGGCTTGGCGACGCCCGCGACACGAATGAGGCCGCAGTAAGGATCGCGAATGAGGAGGCAGTAAGGATCGGGAATGATGAGAAAGTATGGGAGTTGGCAGAGGAGAGCGCCGCCAACTTGGTCGAGTTACTCGTCTTGATGGGCATTCTGCCCACTGCCATTGACGAAGGCGCGAGGTGCGTGGATACCTCGAACAGGATCCCCAACAGATTCCGGCGATTGGAGGCCAGAGCTACCTTTGCCCACGCGCTCCATCAGGCAGCTCGTGCAGATGACGCGCTAGGGTGGTTCCGCGATGCCGAGGCCATTCAGGCCATGAACCAACCAGACCGCCCACTTCTCTACACCGTTCCTGGCTGGTGGTACTGCGACCTTCTGCTCGGCCAGGCGGAGCGCTCGGCTTGGCGAGCGATGCTCATCCCAACTCCGGGGGCGCCGAACCAGGTATTGGTGGACCATTGCAATGAAGTGCGGCAGCGGGCAGAACAAACACTCCAGTGGCACACAGAGAGGCAATGGGGCCCCTATGCGAGCCTGGACCGCCTCACTGTCGGCCGTGCCGTGGTCTACAGAGCCCTTGTTACCCAACCCGCATCACGGGTTCCCCAATCGGCGATGGAGAACGTTCACGCCGCAGTGGACGGCCTCCGCGCGGCGCAGCGGCAAGACCAGCTCCCTCGCGGCGTCCTCACCCGCGCCTGGGCACGCAGCCTGTCGAGCGATATGGACGGCGCGCGGGCCGACCTCGACGAGGCTTGGGAGATCGCCGAGCGCGGGCCGATGCGGCTGCACATGGCCGACATTCATCTCTACCGCGCCCGCCTCTTCTTCCGCGAGAAACAGTACCCGTGGGAATCGCCGGAAGCCGACCTCGCCGCCGCGGAGAAGCTGATCAACGACTGCGGCTACCATCGCCGCGACGAAGAACTCGCCGATGCCAAAAGGGCGATCCTCGGACGATAGACCGCCAGGCAAAATGATACTGGGCAAAATGATAGGACAAGGACCGATCAGGGTTCCAATCATTTTGCCCGCAATCATTTTGCCTTCCCTCTGCCATTCTTCGTGAAGCACGACACCCGCGGTTGACGCCGTACGGGCGGCCCGTTACAATGCGCGGTAGAGAAAGGAGTTCCGCCCGTGTCGCGCCCAAGTTGGGATGAGTACTTCCTCAAGATCGCCTTCGACGTGGCCGAGCGCTCGACGTGTCTGCGCCGCAAGGTGGGGGCAATACTGGTCAAGAACAAGCGCATCCTGGCCACGGGCTACAACGGCGCGCCCAGCGGACTTCGCCACTGCGAGGACATGGGCTGCATCCGCGAGCAACAGGGCGTACCCAGCGGCCAGCGCCACGAACTGTGCCGCGGGCTCCACGCCGAGATGAACGCCTTTCTCCAAGCCGCCGTCCACGGCGTGAGCACGCAGGACGCCGTTCTCTACACCACCACATTCCCCTGCTCGTTGTGCGCGAAGATGATCATCAACGCAGGGGTCAAGCGCGTCGTCGAGGCGGGGGAGTACCCCGACGCCTTGGCGGGCGAGTTGTTGGCCGAGGCGGGCGTCGAGATCGTCCACGCCACATACCCGCCCTCCCCTCCCACCCACTGAACGCGCTTGAAAAAGTCTCGCCAATCCGTATAATACCTTTGCGCCTGTAGCTCAGTCGGTAGAGCAGCGGATTCTTAATCCGCGGGTCGTGGGTTCGAGTCCCTCCAGGCGTACCATCCCAAACGTGCCCGGATCGGCGATTCTCGCCCTTCCGGGCATTGTGCTTTCGGGTTCCTCGTTCCCGCCTTCCCGCTCCGCATCGTGCCCATCCGTGCTAACTGGGGCCGCCAAAAGACGCCCACGCGCTGACGATTCCGCGCATACCGCTTCCCCCTGCCGCAGCATCCCCAACGGCCGCAGCGCGTCCAATGCCAACATCTTCGCCGCGTCGTCAACGTGGGCATACCGCGAGAGCGTCAGGACCGGCGTCGAATGCCGGGCCAACGCCTGTATCACGGACACGGGCGCGCTCGACAGCGCCAGGCGGGTGCAATACGAATGCCGCAGCGCGTGAAAGTCAACGTTGATCCGCCCCGCCGCGTCCCGGTAAGGCACTCCCGCCGCCTCAAGGTCCACCCGCATCATGTCCGCCGTCCGCTCCGGCATGTTGAACACCGGCTGCCCCGCCGCCTTGCCCTCAAGCCACGGCCTCAGCATCGCGGCCAGGGCGCGCGCGACCCGTTGATCCGCCTGCTTGCGGTTCTTGCTGTAGGCCGCCTTCACGCGGATCGTCGGCGGCTCGCCGTCAAGTGTGAAACTCTCAGGCGTCAGGCTGCGAAGCTCGCCCGCGCGGAACCCCGTGCCCGCCGCCATCAGGTAGAGCATCGCGCGGTCAACCCCCGCCATCCCCTCGACCTCCCCGCCGTCGCGGGCCGCGGCCAACAGGCGGTCAAGCTCGTCATCGCTCAGCGCCCGCCGTTCCTTGCGGCGGTCCGTCTCCGCGTTCCCCGTCCGCAAGTGGGCGACGGCGCTCCCCCGTGCCCGCCCGTCGCGCACGAGCCACGAGCCGAACTGCTTGACGGCCCGCACGTGGTAGTTGACCGTCGCCACGGACAGCCCATCGCCCCGCAGCCGGCCCAAGGCGTCTTGCACCCGCGAAAGCGACAGCTCGGAAATCCGCCCCGCCCCGCACAGGTCCACCACGCGCCGCAGCCGCTTCGCGGTCTGGGCCGCGTGCTTCTCTGTCACGCCCCGCTCCCGCAGCCATTTGCAGAAGGCGTCCACGTGGGCGCTCAGGGGCTTCGCCTCTGCCGCGGCCCACTGCGCCGCCGCAGGGTCCACCAGCCCCTTGCGCCGCTCCCACTTCTCGGTTTCAAGCCGGTCCGCCAGGCGTTTCGTCTCCCCCTTGTCCCGACACCCGCGCACGGTCTTGCGGACGCCCGGCAGAGGCGAGTACGAAATCCAGTAGATTTCCAAGTCGCCATCGTGCTTCGCCGTCTTGCGCTTGAAGATGCTCGCCATGTCACTTCCCCTTTCGCTTGCTCTGGCGCCGCCGCACCTCGACACCAAGATACGGCAGCAGCTTGTCAACCGACTCCAGGTGAAGGCTCGCCTTGCCCCGCAGGAAGTTGCACAAGTGGGGGTTCGCCACCCCCGTCTTCGCCTCGATGCTGCGAAGCGACTCGCCTTGTGCCCGTTCCGCCAGGGCTTCTCTAAGCAGTTCCGTCAGTGTGCGTTTCGGCTTCATTGTGTTCATTGCTACCTAAGTGTAGCACACCTTCCCTGCCTTGTCAAGCCGGATTCTTCGCGCCCCCCTTCTCCGCCCCGTCCGGGCCGCTCTCGACGCCCCCGCCCAACCCCTCTGCCGCGGCCCGCGCGTCCTCAATCAGCTTCGCCAGACTCGGCAGTTGATCGGCCCGCAGCCGCAGCCCCGCCCTCGTGGGCACGAGCCGCCCGTTGTCCGTGGCGGCGTACACCCGCACGTCGGCCAGGAGCGCGCCGCGCTCCCGCAGCAGCCGCGCCTCGACCACCATCCGCCGGCTCTTGGGGAACCCGCCGATCACCCGTTCCAACGTCGCTTCACTCGTCTTGCCCATCGCTTTCCCCTTTCAGTGTGGGCCGCCCACGACCCGATACCGTGTCGCCCTGTGTTCATTGCCCGGCTCCGCTTCCACGAGGAAGCCGAGTCGAACGAGCATCTTCAGCAGCTTCCATGCCCTCGTGCGGTCCTCCCCCAAGTCCAGGGCGGACATCGTGGCGCTGTGGCTGGCCATTGTGGCCACGCTCGTGGCATTCCTGCGGGTGTCGGCACCCGCGGGGCTTCTCTTGGTGCCCTACCTGGCTTGGGTGAGCTTCGCCGCCGTGCTGAACTTCGCCATCTGGCGGCTGAACCCGTGAGGGGGCATCATCCGATGAGGATCCTGGTCACAGGCTCCGGCGGGCTTGTCGGCTCGGCATTGACGGCGGCGTTAGTGACCGCGGGGCACTGCGTTACGCGGGTGGTCCGCACCATTCCGCGCGAGGGGGAAGCCGCTTGGGACCCCGTCGCCGGCACGATGGATGCCGACCGTCTTGATGGTCACGACGCCGCGGTCCACCTCGCCGGCGAGCCGATCGCTGGCCGGTGGACGCCTGCCAAGAGGGCCCGCATCCTCAGCAGCCGCTCCGGGGTCACGCGGCTGCTCAGTTCCACGCTTGCCGGCCTGGAGCAGCCGCCCGCCACCCTGGTCAGCGCTTCGGCCGTCGGGTTCTACGGCAACAGGGGCGACGAGACCTTGACCGAGGAGGGAGAGGCGGGCAGCGGCTTCCTGCCGCAGGTGGTCCGCGCCTGGGAGGCTGCGACCGAACCTGCGCAGGCGGCCGGCATCCGGGTCGTCCACCTGCGCTTCGGGATCATCCTCAGCCCCACGGGCGGGGCGCTCCCACGGATGCTCCTCCCGTTCCGCCTGGGCCTCGGCGGGCCAGTGGGCAGTGGGCGCCAGTTCATGTCCTGGGTCGCTATCGACGATGCCGTGCGCGCCATCTCACACGCCATCGAGGCCGCTGGGCTGGCCGGGCCGGCCAACGTCGCATCGCCGAACGGCGTCACAAACCGCGAGTTCGCCCGCACCCTCGGGCGCGTCCTGCGGCGGCCTGCGTTCTGTCGTGTTCCCGCGTGCGTGATTCGCCTGGTACTGGGGGAGATGGGCAGCGAGCTGCTCCTGAGCAGCGTCCGCGCGGTCCCTGCCCGACTCCTCGCGTCGGGCTTCAGCTTCCGCTACCCCGACCTCGAGGGAGCGCTCCGCCACGTCCTTGGCCACCGGTGAGGCACAGGCCGCCCTGCGCCGGCGCAGCTGGAGTGGAAGGCGCAGGCGGCGGGGATGTAGATGCCTTACTGGGGGAGTCACGGCTTGCTACCCCTCCGCGCCATGCCCAGTCTCGCCACGCTTGCGGCGGCGCGGTAGAGCCGCTCCGAATGTTCCTGCCAGCCCGCGGCGTAGCCGAGATACGCCTCCTCGCTCGGATTCGCGTCGGCGAACCATGGGCGGCCGCCTCCCTGGACGATTGCCGCCCTCTTGAGGAACGCATCGCGCGCGGCGAGGACGGCGCGGCACTCGTCGGCCAGAGCAGCAGGCAGCTTGCCGCCGTCGAGCGCGGTCTGGACGAAGATGCGGGCCTCGCACTCCTGGACCCCCTCGCGGAGCATCTCGAAGCGCGCGGTGCCCAGCGGCCCGTCGGGGCCGGGGGCGAGCAAGGCGTCGGTGATGTTGAGATTGCGCCAGGATGCCTTGGGGTAGCGTTCGCTGGCCCGGCCCGAGCGGACCCCTCTGGGGTTCTTGAACACGGGCCAGTAGTCGAGGCCGATTCGCCCCAGTCCGCGCTGGCCGCCCGTGATGTTCACCTCGGGGGCGAGGCGATACGTGGTGATGGGATAGTGGTCGGCCATGTTGCGGAGGAACTGCGTGAGGAGGAAGGGGTTCTCCCAGCCCTTGCCGCCCGAGCAGAAGCCGCGCACGCCCCACACGAAGGCCGCGTATTGGAAGTTCGCCTTCTTGTCCTTCCCGCCATAGAAGCTGTGGGCGTGGATGGCCCACTTTGCGTCGGGCACGTCACGATTCACCAGATCGAGGGTTGCCTGGTGCGGCACGCTGTCGTTGGCGACGCCGAAGAACAGGGCGTCGGCGAGGCCGCGTTTCGCAAGGATGTCGGGGAGGCGCTTGAGCAGCGGCGCCCAGAGCGCTGCGCCCGCCGGGTCGCTGTGGGGCGGCAGGAGCAGTTTCTCGGTCTTGCCCGACGCCGGGTCGAGAAGCGTGACCTCCGGCCCCTTGCCCTTGTAGGCCAGCCGCTCCTCGCGCGATTCCTTGGGCTCGAACTTGATGTCGCCGCCGAACTGGCCGCCTTCGAGGAACGTGTCCCACACCACGAAGCAGACGACGCGCGGCTTGCCCTGGATGCGGGTCTGGAGGTCGAGGTAGCGCTCGACGATGCTGAAGTCGTGCGTGTACCCGCCGTCAGCCCGTTTGATCCAGCGGATGGCTGATTCGGCGTTGCCGAGGTTCGATTCGCACAGGAGCGGGAAGTAGACCGTCTTGTTGCCCAGCATCGCGCCCCAGCGGAGCGACCTCTCGAAGAGCCCCCAGTGCTTCTCCGACCAGAGGGTCACACCGTACTCGAGCGCCAGCGTGTCGGGCGACTGAATCGTCTCGACCCACGTGCGGTAGTCCTCCGGGTCGGGCAGCGACCAGGCGTGGACGCAGAGCGACACGGCGACTTCGCGCGCCGCCTCGCCTCCCTTCACCACGAGTGTGCCCGTGTACTCGCCCGCCGCCGCATCGGGCGGCACCGACACCGTGACCCACACCGGCGCGTAGCTGCGGCCGGCCTTGAGCCACGGGTGATAGCGCTCGAAGTGATAGCGGTCGGGCTTCGGCAGCAGCGCCACCTCGGCGAGCGAGGGCGACTCGTTCAGCACATCGAACGTGCTTCCGGCCTTGGACTGCACGTTCCAGCCGCTCTTGAGCCAGCCCGTGGCGAGGCGCACCTGGATGTTTGGGGCGGGGATTGCGGCCTTGCCGTCGGAGGTCCTGAGGTCGCCGAGCTTGGCCGACACGTCCTTCAGGGGCGTCTCGGAGCAAACGACCGCTTTGCCCGAAAAGCGGCCGTTCCGCGCGCCCACGATGCGGATGGGCTTGAGGTCGCGGGCAGGCTCGTCGCCGATGATGTCGAGATGCGGCGCCGCCGGATCGCCATTCCAGACGGCGAACGGGGCGCCCTGCAATCCCACGGTCCCACACCATGCAGCCACGATCAGCAATGCCGCCACCCGTCGGAGTCCACCCACTGTCAACATCCTCTCGTCCCACCGCCCGCGCCACCAACTCGTACCATTATAGCGGCGCGCCTCGCAGAGCCAACTCCGCCTTCCATCCGCGCGTGGGGTCCAAGAACCCGTCCCACGAGACCGAGGCGCTAGAAGAACCGGATCGAGAACAGGTCCGCATGGCTCATCTCGAAGCGTAGCCGCACCGGCTTCCCGGCATGAGCGCCCACATCGTCGCCGCCCTTCCACTTGACCTCGCGCGCGATGTGGTCGCCCCAGATCGGCTCGCAGTTGTCGAGGGCAAAGCCAGGCAGCGGTTCGCCATCGGCGTCCTGCAACTCGACGCGTATCTGCCCGGCCGCACTGGTGGAGTAGTTGATCTCGAGTTGCTTGCCCTCAAAGGTGAGCGGCGTGGTGATGAGTTTGCCGCCGCTGAGCGGCGCGTTGACGGAGGCGAAGCCGTCCAGGCGCAACGTGTAGCGGCGTCCGCCCGTGAGGAAGAGCGACATCTCGGTGTCGCTGGTCTGGTGGATGCCGATGGCCGCGTAGTTGGCGCGGTTCAGCCAGCCGTCCTTGCTGAGGCCGGGGCGAATGAAGCTCTGGGTGAACTCGCGGTCGTACCTGTCGCCGCCGCGGGTGGTCATCAGCAAGATGTCCGTGGCCGCGCCGCGTTTGTCCATGAAGCGCGTGGGCAAGGCCACGTAGAGGTGCGGCGCGCGGAAGTACGGCTGGGTGCAGGCCGTGTAGAGGTGTTCGCCCTGCAGGTTCGCCTGCATCTCAACCAGGGGCGTCCAGGTCAGGAAGTCCTTCGACGTGGTGCGGGCGATGCCCCTGTAGCCCTTGATGAAGCGGCGGAAGTAGCAGACGTAGCACTGCTCGCTCTCGCTCCAGAAGGCGTAGTTCTGCGAGTCGAAGTACTTCCCCCACTCCTCGGGGATCACGGGGTCCTCGCGGAGCTTCTTCCAGTGGATGCCGTCCGGAGAGACGAATACCTTGAGCCCACCGATCCCGCGCTTCTCGCGGACCGCTGACTGGTGCGGCTGGAACGCGAGCCCGCCGAGCGCCTTGTACTTCTGCTCGGCGGGCACGCCAGGCTTCATGTCAATGAACGGCGTGAAATTGTGGTTCACGAAGAACTCGTTCATGAGGACGATGTTGCCCTCGGGGAACGACGGGTGCTCGAAAAGCCCGAGCTCTGGTTTCGCCCACGCGATTGCGTCCTTGCTCTCCGCGTAGAGGGTCACCTCGCCGTCGTGATATGCTTCGATGCCGTGCGTCTTCCATGTCACCTTCGGGTCCTTGTCGCCGCGGTAGTAGAACTGGAACCTATCGGCGGCTCTCAAGACCGTCGCGTAGTGTCCATGGGGCCGCGCCTCCTTCACCGGTGGCCGAAGGGCATCGAGGCGATCGCCACCCAGCTCGGCGCACTCGCGGCAGAGAAGCTCAAGTGAGCGACGGTGACACAAACGGGCAGCGACCTCAGCGCCTCGCAGATCCAGACCATCTGAGAGAGCTTCACGTCCAGGAAGCTGTACTTCCAGGTGCTGCCCGACGTGCATGATCAGTTGCAGAGGACGTGGCAATGGCGGTATCATTGATGATGCCGATCAGGGTAGAGGCAGACCATAGTGCGTCATCGTGCCACTCGCGGAGATCTCAAGTCGCGATGACGAGCGAGACGCTCAGGGTCTCCTGGCTCATCGCTCTACTGCAGGTCGTCTGAACGTCCTGCCCGGGCCGCCCAATACGCAGGGCTCAGCGCACATCCATGTGGGGAGACGTGGTTCAGGAGAGACACTACGATGGGAACCAGCATCCGCCCGCACCCCGGGCCCGCCTGCCTGGCACTCGCCATGTTCCTTCTCTCAGCCGGCCCGGTCGTCGGCGCTCCGAGAGAAATAGCAATGCCCGACTTTACCAAAGGCGATGCGATCCCCGCTGGGGCAACCCACGACTGGAACCTCGGGGCCACGGGAGCCCGCGGGTGGATGTTCAGCGACAGAATGGTGACCACGGACGCACGGCAGGTCTACGTCACGAAGGTGGACAAGGGCTCCCCTGCGGATGGGGTCCTCGCGGTCGGCGACGTGCTCCTGGGCGTGGGCGGCAAGCCGTTCTCCTACGACCCGCGCACCGAGATGGGCAAGGCACTCACCGCGGCCGAATCGGAGGCGGGCGGCGGAAAGCTGCTGCTGATCCGCTGGCGGGCCGGCAAGACCGAGAGCATCGTGGTGAAACTGCCTGTGCTCGGCGCCTACAGCGCGACCGCTCCCCACGATTGCCCGAAGACGAAGCGCATACTCGAGCAAGGCTGCAAGGCGCTGGCGGCACGGGTCGCGGACCCCTCCTATCGGGAGAACGCCATCACGCGTTCGCTGAATGCCCTCGCGCTTCTCGCCAGCGGCAACCCTGAGTATCTCCCGCTGGTGAAGAAGGAGGCCCAATGGGCGGCGGGCTTCTCGGCCGAGGGCTTCCAGACCTGGTGGTACGGCTACGTCATCATGTTGCTCTCGGAGTACAGGATGGCCACCGGCGACGAATCGGTGATGCCGGGGCTGCGGCGTCTGGCGATGGAAGCCGCGAACGGGCAGAGCATCGTCGGCTCGTGGGGCCACGGCTTCGCGCAGCCCGACGGGCGCCTCGGCGGCTACGGGATGATGAACGCCCCTGGCTTGCCGCTGACCACCTCGCTGATCCTGGCACGCGAAGCGGGGGTGAGCGATCTCAAGCTGGAGCAGGCCATCAAGAGGAGTGTGCGGTTGCTCCGCTTCTACGTCGGCAAGGGCAGCGTCCCCTACGGCGACCATCGCCCCTGGATCCAGACCCACGAAGACAACGGGAAGAACGGGATCGCTGCGTTGATGTTCAACCTGCTGGGCGACACCGGCGCGGCGGAGTACTTCTCCCGGATGAGCATCGCCTCGCACGGCGCCGAGCGCGACACGGGGCACACAGGGAACTTCTTCAACATCCTGTGGTCGCTGCCCGGCGTGGCGCAGTCCGGCCCCCACGCTACCGGTGCCTGGATGCAGGAGTTCGGCGCCTGGTACTTCGACCTCGCTCGCCGCTGGGACGGGACCTTCGCCCACCAGGGCCCTCCGGAGATGGGGAACGACAAGTATGCGGGCTGGGACTGCACGGGAGCCTACCTTCTGGCCTACGCGATTCCGCTCAACAAACTCCATCTGACGGGCAAACGGGAGAACTCCGTCCCGCAACTCGACGTATCCGCCGCGAATGGCCTCATCAACGACGGTCGCGGGTGGAGCAACAAGGACCGCAACAGCTTCTATGACAAGCTGAGCGTGGAGCAATTGGTAGCCCGTCTGGGCAATTGGTCGCCGGTCGTGCGGGAGCGGGCCGCGATGGCACTGGCGCGCCGGCAGGATGACGTCACTGCCCGGGTGGTCGGCCTGCTCGACGCTCCGGACCTCTATACGCGATACGGCGTGTGCCAGGCGCTCAAGATGCAGGGAGCGCGTGGCGGGGCTGCTGTGCCAGCGCTGCTCAAGACGTTCCGAGCCGACGACCTCTGGCTGCGAATCCTGGCCGCCGAGGCGCTCGCGGGGATCGGCGACCCGGCCAGAGCGGCCATTCCCGAGATGCTCACGAGACTCACGAAGAGCGACCCCGAGCACGATCCCCGGAACATGGAACAGCGCTATCTCTGCTTCGCGCTGTTCGACCGGCGTGGCGGCCTGGTCGGCAAGTCGCTCGAGGGAGTCGACCGCGCTCTGCTCCTGGAAGCTGTCCGCTCGGGGCTTCGGAACGAAGATGGCCGGGCGCGAGGCTGTCTCGGCACGGTCTACCAGAACCTCACCTATGAAGAGATCAAGCCACTTCTGCCCGCCGTCCACAGGGCGATCGTCGAGCCTTCGCCGAGCGGGATCATGTTCGCCGACGGCATCCGCCTGAGCGGCCTCGAGCTGCTCGCCAGGCACGACCTGCTCGCCCACAGAGAGGCCCAGATGCTCAAGCCCGTGATCGAGCAAGCCCGGGCGCTGATCGAGAAAATCGAGAACGCCACGGGAACCGTTGAGTTGCGCAGCCTCGGCGATTCCTGACAGGCGGACCTGCGTCCTGTGAACGAGGTCTTGTCGCGGAAAGGGTTCAGAATGTCTCGACGTCTGGTTCTATCGTGCGTGCTGTTCGGCCTGCTCTTCTGCAGGGCTGCCCATTCCCGGGAGGCCCCCGAGAAGATGCCACGGGAGGACGTGGTCGAGGTCCCGGCCATTGGCAAGGGCCTTTGTGTCAGCAACGCGTTCCAAACGAACATGGTGATCCAGCGCGACAAGCCCGTGATGGTGTGGGGCTGGGCGGACCCTGACGAGAAGGTCTCCGTCGAGTTTGCCGGGAAGAAGGCGGAGGCCGAGGCGGGGAAGGACAGGGCCTGGCGTGTCACGCTGGAGGCGATGCCCGCCAACGCCACGCCGCAGACGATGACGGTCAAGGGCGCCAAGGAGACGCTCACGCTCGAGAACATCCTCGTCGGCGACGTGTGGGTCCTCGATTGTGCTCGCCCAGACACGCGACACAACTCACGGTATATCAACAACTTACGAATTGACTCACTCCAAACCAGCCCGAATCTGACAATCCCAGGGAGAGGGTAGGGAGAGGGTCGGGCTCATGAGCTTCCAACAAGCTCACCAGAATTGGGGGCCATGCTCCCCTGGGCCTTGCAAATTCATGGGCATGGGGGTAATATACTAGTGGGGGGAGAGAGCGCGGTTGGGCTGCGCCCAACCGGCCGCAAGCACTGGAGACTGGACGTGGAACGCATGGCCCCGCGACACGAGAGAGCAGGCTTCACGCTCGTCGAGATGCTCGTGGTCATCGGCATCATCAGCATTCTGGCGGGCATCACCATCCCCGCCATCACCGGGCAGACTCGCGCCGCCCGCCGCATCAACTGCGCCAGCAACCTCAGCCAGATCGGCAAGGGCCTCTACACCTACATGGACAACTGGGACCGCATGTTCATCGCCAACCGCCCCGCCGGCGTCTCACCCCAGCGGAAGACGGCCTCGGGAGCCGCCATCGCCACCTTCGTCGCCGCCGGCTACGACGACCTGAGCCCCCTCTGGGGCGTCCCCACCGCCCGAGTCGAGAGGACGGGCTCGACCTTCGAGTTCATCCCCGTCTGGACCAGCCGCTTCGTCGGCGACATCCGCGCCTTCAACTGCCCCTCGACCCGCGACGTCGCCGGCACCCTCCCCGAGCCCACGGGCGAGGAGTGGGGCGACACGTTCCGCCCCGGCTGGTGGCACTGGAAGGAAATCCGCTACAAGCGTTCCGGCTCCACCCTCGTCTACACCTGGAACACCGGCACCTCCAAATACGACGTCACCGCCGGCACCCCCGACCCTCGCCCCCGCCTCAGCTACGAGTACAACGGCGAGTTCAACCCCAGCATGCAGTACACCGGCATCAACCCCAGCCTCGCCTGGCTCGCCCACGACGAGGATGCCAACAACGAGAACACCAACGACGTCCTCCGCCTGAAGAAGTACGAGACCATCGCTCTCACCAAGGACTCCAATCACGGCAAGACGGGCGGCAACATGCTCTTCCTCGACGGCCGCGTCGAGTGGATCGCCGCCATGAACTGGATCGAGCGCGTCACCAACGGCATCCGCGAGTGGGAGCGGATAACCAACTGGAAGCTGCCCGACGCCTTCCTGGGCATCCCGTAGCCCGCATCTCCCCCATGGCCACGGCCACGCGCCGCACTGCCTGTCATCCCTGAGAACCGACTCGTCCTTCACCTCATCTGGAGCGACCGATGAGAATCCCGCAAGTCCACCACTCCCTGCGTGCGCTCGCGCTGACGCTCCTCGCCGTGTCGCCGCTCCTGGGTGGAGAGAAGGGGAAGAGCGTCATGCTGCCTTCGCCCGACCAGTGCTACGGGTTCCGCGGCCGGCTCGACAACTCCCGCATCAAGATCGAGCGAGAGAAGAAGGCGCGCGTCGCCTTCCTCGGCGGCTCGATCACAGAGGCCAACGGCTGGCGAGTCTTCACCGCCGAGATGCTTCAGAAGCGATACCCCGACACGAAGTTCGACTTTGTGGACGCAGGCATCTCGTCCACCGACAGCACGCTCGCCCCCTTCCGCCTCAGGAGCACGGTCTTCTGCAATGGGCCGGTGGACCTGCTGTTCTTCGAGTTCGCCGTCAACGACCTCCACAACAGCCGGACGTTCCAGGAGAGCGTGCGCGGCGTCGAAGGCATCATCCGCCAGGCCAACGCCTTGAACCCGAGCATTGACCTCGTGATCCTCTACTGCGCCGACGAGGACAAGATAGCGCAGATCCTCGAGGGCACAAAGCCGCCGCAGATCGCCGCACACGAGAAGGTGGCCTGGCACTACAACGTGCCCTCCATTGACCTCGCGGCCGAGGTCACTGCGCGAATCGCGAACAAGGAGTTCGACTGGAAGACCTTCGGCGGCCTCCACCCCTCGCCCTTCGGCCACAAGCTCTACGCCCGCTCGATCGAGCGCTTCCTCGGCATGGTCTGGTCGCAGCCGCTCCCCGACAAGCTCCAGCTCATGCCCCACAAGCTGCCCGCGGAGCCCCTCGACCCGCAGCACTACGGCCGCGGGCGATTCGTCGACATCAAGGAGGCCACGCTCGTCAGCGGCTGGCAGCTCGTGCCGAACTGGAAGCCGCCCAAGGGTGGCACCCGCAGGCAGTTCGTCAACTGCCCCGTCCTGGAGGCCACGGCGCCGGGGGCCACGCTCAGGCTCAAGTTCACCGGCACGGCCATCGGCGTCCTCGAGGCCGCGGGCTACGACGTGGGCATCCTGGAGTTCAGCATAGACGGCGCGCCCTTCCGCACCCTCGACCAGTTCACCCAATGGAGCGGCGGGTTGCACATCCCCTGGGCCTACATCTTCGACGCCGAGTTGAAGCCCGGCGACCACGAGCTGACCCTTCGCATGTCCGCTGACAAGAACCCCAAGAGCCAGGGCCACGCCGCCCGAATCCTCCAGTTCCTGGCGAACGCACCCCCTGATGCAGATGCCACTTGACGCGCCGCGGGGCTTCGCTAGAATCGTCCTTGGCGCGCGGGGGTGCCGGAGGAGGCGGACGCCGGCGCGGCGTCGGGGGCCGGTTGCCGCCGCATCGTCGCCGGGGCACAGCGATCGGAGACAGAACCGATGAGCAGCGTGGGCACCGCGTGCGGCGTGTTGGCTCTGGCGTGCGTGGTCTCAGCGGCGCTCGGCGCGGCGCCGGCGACCGGCCCGCTGAAGGTGCACCCGACGAACGCCCGCTGCTTCGCCGACGGCAGCGGCAAGGCCGTCCTGCTCGTCGGCTCGCACACCTGGAACAACCTCCTCGACATGGGCGGCGGTGACCCACCTGCACGCTTCGACTTCGACAAGTATCTCGACTGGATGGCCAAGCTCGGCCACAACTTCATCCGCCTGTGGGCATGGGAGCTGGTGTCGTGGGACCCGCGCGGCGGCAGCGCGCAGTGGAGCGCGCCCAAGCGCTACTTCGCCGCGCCCCAGCCGTGGCTGCGCACGGGGCCGGACAAGGCGCTCGACGGCAAGCCGAAGTTCGACCTCACGAAGTTGAACCCCGACTACTTCGAGCGCCTGCGCGCGCGCACCGAGGCGGCGGGCAAGCGGGGCATCTACGTCTCCATCATGCTCTTCGAAGGCTGGTGCATGCAGTTCATCTCCGACGCCTGGGCCAACCACCCCTTCAACCCCGCGAACAACGTCAACGCCCTCGATGGCGACCCCAACGGCGACGGCAAGGGCCTCGAGGTCCACGAGCTGGCCGTCAAGGCCGTCACCGCCGTGCAGGAGGCATACGTCCGCAAGGTGATTGACACGGTGAACGGCCTCGACAACGTCCTCTACGAAATCTCCAACGAGAACCACCCGCCCTCCACCGAATGGCAGTATCACATCATCCGCTTCATCAAGGACTACGAGAAGACGAAGCCGAAGCAGCACCCGGTGGGCATGACCTTCCAGTACAAGGGCGGGAGCAACAAGACGCTGTTCGACAGCCCGGCCGACTGGGTGTCGCCGAACCCCGACGGGGGCTACCGCGACAACCCGCCCGCCGCGGACGGCAAGAAGGTGGTGCTCAACGACACCGACCATCTGTGGGGCATCGGCGGCGACGCGGCCTGGGTGTGGAAGAGCTTCCTGCGCGGCCACAACCCGGTCTTCATGGACCCCTACGACGGGCTGATCCTCGGCGGGCGCTTCGAGGCCCGGTTCGAGCCGGTCCGCCGCAACATGGGCTATGCCCTTCAGCTCGCGGGCCGCCTGGACCTCGCAGCGATGGCTCCGCGCAACGACCTCGCTTCGTCGAAGTACTGCCTGGCCAATCCGGGCGAAGCGTATCTCGTCTACGTGCCCGCTGGCGGGAAGGTGACGGTGGACCTCTCGGCGGCCAAGGGCGAGTTGGCCGTCGAGTGGCTCGACCCCGCCTCGGGCAAGGCCACTGCGGCGCACGCGGCCAAGGGCGGCGCACAGCAGGAATTCTCCGCCCCAGTCCAGGGCGGCGCCGTTCTGCTCCTCACCACTCAGGGGCGAGGAGACAGCCGTTGAACCGCACGTTCCTGCTTTGGAGCTTCGTGATGGCGGCTGCCACCCACGGGGGAGAGACAATGGTGTTCCCGGGCAAGGCGTGGGAGGAGGCCACGCCCCAGTCCCAGGGCATAGACCCCAACGCGCTCGCCGAGGCCGTCGCCCACTTGAAGGCCGACACTGGACGCGACGGGGTGAACGAGCTGGCCATCATCCGCAATGGCCGGCTGATCTGGAAGGGGCCGAATGTTGACAAGGCGCACGGCGTCTGGTCCGCCACGAAGTCGTTCACCAGCACGGTCCTCGGCCTCTTGGTTGACGACGGCAGGTGCACCCTCGACACCTTGGCGAAGGACCACGTGCCCGCGCTGGCCAGGGACTACGGCGCCGCGACGCTGCGCCACTTCGCCACGATGACCAGCGGCTACCGTGCCGCGGGCGACGAGCCGCGCGGCGACTACGTCCACGGCCCCAGCCCCACGCCCTTCGTGCCTGGCCCGCCGCTCTTCACGCCGCCGGGGTCGAAGTACGCCTACTGGGATTCCGCGATGAACGAGTTCGGACTCGTGCTCACGCGCATCGCCGGCGAGCGGTTGCGGGACCTCTTCAAGCGCCGCATCGCCGACCCGATTGGCATGGACCCGAGGAGGTGGAGCTGGGGCGACTTGGGGAAGGTGGATGGCCTCGCCGTCAACTGCGGCTCGGGCAACGCCAACAAGCACGTCCTGATCTCCGCACGCGAGATGGCCCGGTTCGGCCACCTCTTCCTCAACCGCGGCGCGTGGGACGGCAAGCAGCTCATCGGCGCCAAGTGGGTGGAGGCGGCGACAAGCGTGCAGGTCCCAGCCGCCACGCCCGAGGCCATGCCCGGCTACCGCATCCAGGGCGCGGGCGTCTACGGCCTCAACTGGTGGGTGAACGGCGTGAAGGCCGACGGGCAGCGCAAGTGGCCGCACGCCCCGCCGCGCGCCTTCGCCGCCTCAGGCTTCAACAACAACCTCTGCTTCGTCATCCCCGAGTGGGGCATGGTCGTCGTCCGCCTCGGCCTCGACGGCAACGTCAAGGACGAGGTGTGGGACGCCTTTTTCGCCAAGCTGTCGGCGGCACTCGTCCCGTCGGAGAAGCAGTGACGAAGACATTCGGCCCGCTTAGGGCGACTTATTGACCTCTGCAAGAGTAACGTGCCGATTGGCTGTGTGGCACAGGCGCCCTCGCCTGTGCGAAGCGGGAGAAGACGCCAGAACACGGCCGAGGGCGGCTGTGCCACATGCTCCAACGTCCCGCGCGGTTGCACATTACTTGTGCAGAGGTCAATAGCCCGCGAGGTGCCCATGAATTCCGCCTTTCGGCGTGCGTGGACAGCAGCGTTTCTTGGGCTGTCGGCCCTGGTCTTCTCAGGAGAGGCCCCCATGAACGAGCAGGCGCTGAAACCGGTCCTCGAGGTCTCGCTCGGCTCGCGCATCGGCCAGTGCCGCGCCGTGCCCGTCCAGCTCGGGCATGGCAGCCGACCAGCCTTCCTGGCCATCTATTGCGCCGATGCGCACGTGGACCCCTGGAGCGAGATGTTCTTCTACCCGACCGACACGCTCAAGCTCGCGCTCATTGACGCCGAGGGGAAGATTCTGTGGCGGCTCGACCTCGGCAAGGGCGTGGTGCCGGGCATGTGGTTCTGCCCCTTCTTCGCCTTCGACCTCGATGGCGACGGCACGGACGAGATCTACTTCGTGAACAACACGGACGCCGACCACCCCCTCGGCCACCGCGGCCGCCGCCTCGAACGCCTCGACGCCCGCACGGGCAAGTCCACCGGCCGTTGGCCCTGGCCCGCGAAGAACTCCGACCAGAGCATGAGCCACGCCTATCGCAACTTCATCCTCGGCGGCCACGCCCGCGGCGAGGCCGTCCTCGTCACCGCCCAGGGCACCTACGAGAGCATGCACCTCCAGGCCTGGAGCCGCGACATGAAGCCCCGCTGGGAGCGCACCATCGCGGCCAACGCCCCCGGCGCCCGCGGCAGCCACATGTGCCCCATCAGCGACCTCGACGGCGACGGCGTGCAGGAGGTGATGTGGGGCGAGCGCTGCATCGAGCTGGACACGGGCAAGGAGCTGTTCTGCGCCGACCGCGACGCCTATCGCGGCCACTCGGACGTCGTGCAGCCCTTCACCGACCCCAGGACTGGGCAGTGGATGCTCTACACCTGCCGCGAGGGCGACGGCAAGGCCAAGCCCCGCGTCGCCGTCTTCGACGCCAAGGGCAGTCGCGTGTGGGGCGCGGTGGACGAAGGGCACATGGACATGGGCTGGATCGCCAGGCTCGGCGACGGCGGCGCGCCCGTGGCCATGGCCATCCGCATCGGCAGCAAGGGCGCCGGGCCGGGCGGCACCACGCGCACGGGGGTCCACGAGTTCGTCTTCAACGCCGTCACTGGCGAGCCGCTCGACCTCGGCTTCAGCGTCTACCGCACCCTGCCCGTGGACCTCGACGGCGACGGGCTGCACGAGCTGGTGCGGACGACCGCCGACGACGGTGGGGCAGGCGTCCCGCCTGCCAGCAGGCAAGATGCCTGCTCCACCGGCCTCGAGGTGATTGACCGGAAGGGGAAGCGCCTCGCCGACCTGGGGACCGGCGGCCAGGTGGCCATGGCCTGCAAGTTCCTCGACCTGCCTGGCGAGCAACTCCTCGTGGCCTACCCCGACGGCACGCTGCGCGTCTGGGCCGACCCGAAGGCGAAGGACAGCGAGGCCGCTCTCGCCCGCTTCAGGCACCCGCTCTACAGGGCCAACCGCCGGCTTTTCGCGACGGGCTACAACGTCCAGGTCCTCGGGGGTTTCTGAGCGCAAAGGAGGTCCTGCCGTGCGAATGCTCTGCTTCGCTGGGGCGATGATGCTGATGCTGGCGCTCCGCGCCGAGGAGCCGAAGGTGAAGAAGCTCGACCCGCCCGACGACCATCCTGGGCTACAGTTGCGCCTACGTCTACCCCAGCGGCACCCTCGCCTACCACCAGCGCTACATCCTGCTCCACGAATGCGTCCACCTGTTCCAAATGTGCCTCAAGGGGACCACCTACTCCACGCCCGCGTGGTACTACGAGGGGATCGCCGACTCCTTCGGCAGCCACGTCTACGACCCGAAGCGCCAGCAGCTCACGGTGAACGTGCTCGACAAGCCGACGACCGGCGATTTCTTCGACATGGGGCACGCCGCCCTGCTGAAGACGCCGATGACCTTTGAGCAGGTGAATGAGAAGGGCGGGGCGGACCGTGGGGTGAACTTCCTGATGGTCCATTTCCTCAGCGACGATCCCGGCCGCCTCCAGCGCTTCCGCATCTGGCGCGACGAGATGCTCCGCCTCGCGCCCCAGGGCAAGGCGGTGAACGAGACCTCCAGCCGCCTGCTTCAGGAGCTCCTCGGCCCCTGGCGGCAGATCAACGACGACTTCCGCGACTGGCTCCGCGCCCACCCCAACACCTTTCACTACGTGGAGTGGGGCTGGGAGCAGGAGGCGGACACGCTCTGGTCCTACGGCTTCGCCCAGGGCGGGCGCCTGTCGCAGACCGATGTCTACCTCGTCCCCAATCAGAAGCCGGCGTATGACCCGCTGCGCATGGATTACCCCGCCGGGGAGATGCCGCCGCTCGTAGGCCCGGTCGAGCGCGGCGTGGCGGAGCCGGCGGTGGGCGCGCTCATCAGCTTCGCCCGATGCCCGGGCCGTGGCGTCGCGGGCATTGGCCTCGGCCTGGCGCCCGATGAGAAGAACAAGTGCAACTGCCTCGATCTCCTGATCGTCCAGGGCAAGGAGCTGGCGATGGACGGCGCCGATCTGGGGATCGAGAAGAAGACTGTGGCGTTGCCGGACTTCCTCCGCGAGGCGGCCAAGGCGAGCGGCCATCGCTTCGGGCTGACCGCGAAGATTGCGAAGGGGGCGCTGGAGGTCACTCTTCGCGCCGGCGCCGACCCGAAGAAGCCCGCCGAGTTCACCGCGTCCCTTCCGCTCAACGACGCGCAGCGGGAGCGGCTGCTCTCGAAGCCCCTCACCATCCTCTCGCGCGACGGCTGGCACGAGGTGACACCGTTCTTTGACGACCGCCGCCGTCCCGAGCCTGACCTCTCCGTGCCTGCCCCGCCCAACCGCTGGCGGAACCCGGGCGACCACGCCTTCGCTGCCCTCACCAAGGCCGCCCGACGCCTCGGCGAGCACGCGCCCGCCCCGCTCACGCAACTGCGCGACAAGATGCTCGCCGCCGCCAACGGGGGCCCCGCGGCCCAGAAGCAGGCTCTGGCCGACTTCGACAGCCAGGCCGTCGCCCTCGCCCGCGCGGTCCGCGAGTGCAAGGCCGACCAGGAGGCCAAGTTCCACGCTCTCGCCGCTTTGCTGGGGGTGTCGCTCAGCCTCGAACTCGCCTCCGACTCAGCGCCCGGCCACGTGCAGATGACGGCCACGCTTCGGGGGCCGCTCGCCGGCAGTGCCGAGGGACAGCTTCGCTTCGTCGCCGAGCCGCTATCCATTCTCTCGGCTGTCCCCGAGCCGGAGAGCGTCGCCCTCGGCGCCTCGCAGACAGTCGTCGCCAAGCGGGTCTACCGCCTCACCCACCCATCGGCGCCCTTCCGCGTCAGGGCGCAGGCCAATCTCACCTGGCGTGGGGAGGACCTGGTGCTGGGCGCCGATGCCGCGGGCCGGCCATCAATCCCGGCCTGGTGGGTCATCGGGCCGTTCGACAACCCAGGCGGTGACACAAAGGATGTAGCCAATCCCCCCGAGAAGGAGCCGTTCGACGCAGCGAGGAAATACCCCGGGAAGGGCGGGACGCCCGTCGCCTGGCGCAAGGTCGAGCGGGACCCCTCGCTCGACGTGGGCGCGGAGCACCTGGTCAACTTCGTCCAGCTCTATGGCCCGACGGAGAACGCCGCGGCCTACGCCCTCACGTGGCTCAACGCCCCGAAGGAGTCCGACGCGGCCATCGCCATCGGCTCCGACGACGGCGTGGTCCTCTGGCTCAACGGCGAGCGCGTCCACACGAACCTGGTTCCCAGGGGCTACAGTCCGAAGGCCGACCGAGTGCCGGTGCGGCTCAAGCAGGGCCGCAACCTGCTCCTCGCCAAGATCACCCAGGGCATGGGCGACTGGTCGTTCGCCGCCCACGTGGAGGACGCCGCAGGCGAGCCACTGGACAGCGTGACCGTGTCGCTTGGTGAGGGCTTGCGGTAGGGGACAGGGCTTTGTGCCGTGAACTCCTCGCGGGCATTCGAAGCCTGCGATAGCCTTTGGAAGAATCAGGGGCAGACCCGATGGAGGCTGGACGACTGAGGAACTTGGCGCTCGGCCTGTTCATGCTCGCCACAACGGCCTCACCGGCTGGCGAACCCTCGCAGGCTCCGGACCTGATGCCGGTGAAAATGCTCGATGCGTCGAAACACCCGCCTGTGGAGCTGGTTCGGAAGGGGGAGGCGCGGGGCGTCGTATACGTGGCCGACCCGGCGCCCTCCGCCAGCCTCAAGCTGCTGGTCACGGAACTCGTCGAGGCCGTCAAGCTGAGCACTGGGGCGCAGTTGCCTGTGGTGACTGACCCGCCGGCCACGGACAGAGCCGCGATTGCCGTCGGCGACTGCGAGGAAGCGCGGAGGGCAGGCATTGATGCAGCGAAGCTGCCCATCGAGGGGTTTGAGGTCAAGACCGCTCCACAACGGGTCTACCTGGTCGGCAGCACGGCGCCGCTGCCGTCCAACAAGTGTCACCCCGACGCCTACGCCAACGACGGGACGGCGTGGGCGGTGGCGGATTTCCTGGAGCGGTTCGTGGGCGTGCGCTGGTACTGGCCGACGCAGTTGGGCGGCCGCACCCTCGTGAAGAGCGACAGCCTGCGCGTCGCGTCCACGCATTACGCCGATGCGCCGGCGTTCCGGAAGCGTTCCCACTGGCCCCCCGCCTACAGCGGCTGGAAGTCGCGGTGGTTCGACAAGGCTCAGCCCAAGCCTCCCGAGATGGCGAAGGGAGTGGGCGCGATTGACATGAAGCCGCTGCTGGCTTGCCTGCGCGCCGGCAACAGTTGGCCCTACCTGATCAAGGTCCATCAGCCGCAGTGGTGGCCGGATGACCAATGGAAGAGCTTGAACAAGCAGTACCCGACGATGTTCGCGCTGAACGCCGACGGCACGCGCAGCAGGGGCATGCTCTGCTATAGCTCGAAAGAGACGCTCGAGTACCTCATCCGCGGATGCGAGGAATCGTGGGACAAGGGCAAACTCGGCGCGAGCCCGTGGGTGACGGAGATCTGCCTGAGCATCTCGCCCGGCGACGCACCCATCAACTGCCAATGTGCCGACTGCCAGAAGGTGATTGAGCCGGACGCGCCGTGGCATGGTGCCGCTGGCAGTCCGGCGTCCAAGCTCATGGGGACCTTCGTCAGGAAGGCCTGCGAGGAGGTCCAACGCCGCTGGCCGGGCAAGAAGGTGATCTACCTGCCGTATTGGAACTACGCGCTCTGCCCCGATGACATTGACTTCCCCGACAACCTCGAGATCGAGATGGCTACGAGCGGGTTCCCGGGGTTCCGCCAGGCGGAGCTGCGCGAGAGCATCGGGAGGGATCTGCGCGCCTGGAGCAAGAAAGCCGGCGGGAAGATCACGACCTGGGAGTACTCGTGCTGGGTGACTGGCTGGAGCCACGCGGCAGTGCAGTTCCCGCACATCTTGCAGGACTACTACCGTGCCAACCGCGAAGTGCTGGCGGGGTCGTTCGTCAACGGGGCAGAGATCCCTGAGTGGAGCAGGTGCCAGCCTTCGCTCTACGTCTGGATGCGGCTGCTCTGGAACCCCGACATCAATGTCGAAGCGACGCTGGACGAGATGTGTGATCGTCTGTACGGCAAGGGCAGCAAGACGGCCCGCGAGTTGTTACGGCTGATGTGCGACCGTTGGGAGAAGGCGCCCTGGAGCGAGCCGCTGGGCGTCGCCGGCCATTTGTCGCCGTACATCTACCTCGACACCTGGCCGCCCGAGGTGGTGGCGCAGATGGACAAACTCCGCCGCCAGGCCATCCAAGAGATGAAAGACGATCCGCTGGCCCTCAGCCGCTTCAGCTACTGGACATGGACGTTCGACGAGTTCCTGAATGAGGGGAAGGAGTTCGCGGCGGTCTTCAACGTCCCCAGGCTGAAGGAGGTCGTCGTGGATGGCAAAGACGGCGACTGGGGCGAGGCGGGCCTCTGCGTTGACACCCTGGTGGGCGGCGACGGCGAGACCAAGCCGCCGGCCGGCCTTAAGCCTTCGTTCCGCCTCGGCTGGGACGACAAGGGCCTGCTGGTCCGGGTGCGCGTGATGGCGCCTGATTTCACGGAGGCGGAGAAGGACACTGAGCTCCATAACGGGGATTGCGTCGAGATGTACCTGAGCCCGAGGGTCGGCTCGATGGACCGGGTGCAGGCTGTCGTCGCGCCGGGGATGGACCCGAAGCATCCCAATCTGCGAATCTGGACGAACGACATGCGCCAGAGAAAAGAGTTGAAGAAGGTCGAGCTGAAGGTCGAGGCCGCGCGCACCAAACTCGCTGGCGGCTATCTGCTCGAGGCGCGGCTGCCATGGGCGCCCCTGGGGATCGAGCCGAAGGCGGGCGTGGAGCCGGCATTCCAGCTCTATGTGACGCGGAAGCAGGCGGATGGCAAGCTGTCCCACGCCATCTGGTATCCCCGGAGTGGCGCCGCCTTCGACCCGCACTGCTATCACCGCATCCGGCTGGCGGAGTAGCATCATGCCGGGCTATCTCTGGATCCGGTGTGGGGTCTGGTGGAGCGGCTCAGCGCCGTGGGCGGTGATCAGGTAGCCATCCTCAACCCGCAGCCCGCCCCAAGGCGCGTTGAACATGGGTATGTCAATTGAAATCACCATGTTCTCCCCCAAGACGGCCGGGCTGCTGGGGCCGAAGATGGGCGGTTCGAACTCGATGACCCCGACGCTGTGCAGGCCGGAGTAGAGGAAGTGCTGTCCCAGGCCCGCATCGGCGACGATCGTCCTGCCGATCGCCTCGACCTTGCGGCCTTCGACGCAGGGACGCAGGGCGCGGGCACAGGCCTCCTGGGCACGGATGGCCACGTCCAAGGCGCGGCCGATCTCCGGAGCGGGCTCGCCTACCAGGGCGAGCCGGCCGATCGCGGCGTGATACCCCTCGTAGCGCGGGGCAACGGTCAGCAGCACGACATCGTTCGCCTGCACCTGCCGCAAAGTCGTGCGGGCCAGGATCGGGCGGGTGTTCGGCCCGGATGCCACGATGGTGTCTATGCCCGTGCCCTCGGCCCCGGCGCGGCGCATCGCGGCCTCCGCCTCGGCGGCGATCTCGCGCTCGGTCACACCGACGGCGATTGCGTTGACGGCCGCCTCAAACCCATCCTGCGCACACCGGTAGGCGTGGCGGATGACCGCGAGTTCGGCAGGCGATTTGACGGCCCGCAGCTCGCACACCTGGCCCTCCACATCCCGCCACGCGGCCGCGGGCAGCGTCGCGCGGAACGCGGCCACCAAGTCGGCGTTCATCAGGCCGCGCCCGGCGACGCCCACGTTGCGAATGCGGCCCGCATCCCCACACGCGTCTGTCAGAATCTCCGCGAGGCTCTGGATGGTCGAGTAGGGCTAATCCTCGTCGGGATTGGTGAACTCGCGCAACACGCGCACGTCCGGAATCTGGCCGCGCAGCCGCGCATATTCGTCGCTTTCCGGCCCGCACACGAGGATCGGGGCGCCCTCACGACGAAGGAGGACGAATGCTGGCTCGAAGTGCACGGGGAAATCCGCCAGCCAGCGGGCGTGCGCGGCGCCATACGTCGCCCGGTCGTCGGCGTAGGCGATCAGCAGGTCCAGACGCTGCTCCTCCATCAGCGCCTGCACTTTGCACCAGCGCTGTGGATACTCCTCGGCGGGAATGCGTGGCAGAGTCGTCGGGTCCAGCACTGGCAGCTCCTTCCTCTGGCCTCAACAGGGTCGGGAGATGGCCTGTCATTTCAGTGGCCAGTCGTCGGTGCGGAACGGGCTGGCGGGCAGGCCGCTCTCGGTCGCCAGGTTGAGGTAGGGACGCCCCGCCCAGCCGAAGCGCGCGGCGACCGGCTTGGGCACCTTGTCGCTCCAGAGGGCAAGGGATGTCCTGCCCACGAGTTCGGCCTGCGCCTCGGCGAACTTCCTGTCCTCGGCCGCCACGACGAAGCCCACGGGCGTGCCTGTCAGCTTGAGGGCTTCGTTCCCCATCGTCTCGAAGTGCAGGACGAGCCGGTCGCCCTTGGGCTCCGCGGACTTGAGGAGCGGGCCGCGCCAGGTCGGGCGTTTGGCCTTGTCGGGGAGTGAATCGGGATACACCTCGGCCATGGCCCAGCGCACGGCGCGCTCGGCGATGGACTGCTTGCGCATGACGTGGAGGTCGCTGTGCAAGTCGTCCGCGGTCACGACGAAGCCGGTGTGCGGGGTCGTCAGGTGGATGCGCAGTTGGGCCTCTTGCACGATCTGAGTGCCGCCCGGGCCATAGACCTGCTGGCTTCGGCCGCAGTTGGCCGTCTGGATGATGCAGAAGGGCATGTCGGGCTGGCCGAACGTGTCGCGCCAGGTCTTGATGACCGCGCGATACGGCCCCTCGAAGAGTGCGATGTTGTCGGCGCCCATCGCGTTGTTCTCGCCGAGGTAGAACACTGCTCCCCGCACAGCAAGGCCGCGCATTGGCAGAATGGTCGTGTGGTAGAGGCAGCCGGGGAACCAGGGGGCCGAGGGCTTCTCGAACACGTGCGCCATCTCGGGCAGCTTGCGCAGTTCCTTGACGGACGCCCAGTAGTGCGCGAGCGTGCCGCCGACCGAGGTGTCCACGATGCCCACCGGCACCTTGAGCTGCTCGTAGAGCTTCCTGGCGAAGTAGAAGCCGAAGGCGCTGAACGGCAGTCGGCGGGCCTTCGAGGGCGACGAACAGCCGCTCGCGGAGCTGGCGCCCGCTGAAATCGAGCGCCAGACCCGCCGCCTGGGCCTTCGCCACGCCGATGATCTGGAGGGGCTTGATCTGCGTCGGATCAACCCCCGGCGCCAGCCGCTCGAGCAGCGCCCGCACGTTCACGTAGGCCGTGAGGGCCTCGAACGGCTTGTCCAGCCCCTCCCGCACGGCCCGATAAGTCGGCGTCGTGGCCAGGCGGGGAGCATCGCCCACCTGCGAGGCGAGCAAGGCGTTCACCCCCTCGCGTCCCCCGACCACCAGCACCCCCTGGCAGAACGCGAAGGCCAGGTGGCCGCCCCTCGCCAGCTTCAGCTCGTGGACGGCGGCGCCGAGGTGCTCGCGCCGCGTCAGGGCCAGCTTCGCGTTGAGCATCGAGAGCACCTGGAACTGCCCCAGGAGCGTGGCCT
The DNA here is from genome assembly GCA_041320515.1 of Planctomycetota bacterium. GTDB lineage: Bacteria > Planctomycetota > PUPC01 > DSUN01 > DSUN01 > DSUN01. The sequence goes on from JBGLNR010000001.1 coordinate 1,652,443, forward strand.
CCAGCTTCTTCGCGTCCGCCGCCTCGATGAGGAGCACGATGGGCGCCCGCTGCTTCAGGTCGGCGCCGTCCTTGAAGCTCAGCAGCGCCACGCCCGCGTTCTGGCCGAGGCACGCGCCCAACTCGTTGGCCGGCAGGCCGGCGAAGATGGCCGAGGCGAAGTCGGCGCCCGCCCCTGCCGCTGCGCGCAGGAAGCGCAGGAGCTGCGAGGCCTGGATGGCCTCGGCCAGCGCGCTCTGGCCGAACGCCGCGCGCAGCTTGCTCAACCCCGTCACCTGCACCAGCGCCACCGCGTCGGCCGGCACCAGCCGCTCGACCGGTGACAGGGCTGCCGCCCCCTCGCCGCCCCACGCCGTTGCCGCGAGACCCAGACACGCCAGCGCCGCCATTGCTCGTCTGCCCATCGAACCTGTCCTTTCACTGTCCAGTGCCTCCCCTGCGACACAATACACCGCGCCCTGCCCGAAGGTTACAGCCCAGCCATGTGTACGCGAGTCCCGTCAGCCCGCTCCGCGGGCAGCCAAAGCGGTGACTTCGTCCCCGCACTCCAAATGCGCCTCACAGCGATGCGGGAGGGTTTGGAGTGCGGCATCGCAGATGCCGCTTTGGGTCTCAGCGGAGCGATGCACCAGCGTCGGTGCCCTGCGTGCAGCACGGGCAGCGCACCAGCGTCATCCCGTCTTGACGAACACCCCCCTGCGGCGTAAGATGCGCGTTCACACGGGAGCCAGGGGACGGCGATGACGGGCCGCGAAAAGGTCGAGGCGGCGCTCTCGGAGCAGGGCACGGCGGAGTTCCCCGCCGTGATCTGCTACGAGGGCATCTACGTCCGCGACCACTGGGCACAACTCACCGAATACCCCTGGTGGTTCGCGTCCGAGCCTGACCTCGAGCGCCAGCTCCTCTGGCGCCGCCAGGCCATTCAGCGGACCGGGCTCGACTGGTTCGAGCTGCCCACCTGCCACACCCGCGAGGAGCGCGAGACACTGGCCATCGAGACCCGCCGCGACGGCGCCGCCCTGGTGGACCGCCGCACCGGCGAGGTCCGCCCCCTCCAGCAACCCCGCATCGGCGGCTGGGCGCACGAGGGGGGACTCCACTCCGTCCGCGCCGCCCGCCTGCCCGAGACGCCTCGCGCGCGCTCTCATCGCCGAGTTCGGCTCCGACCTCTTCCCCCTCGGCTCGGCCGATTCGCCCCTCTGGTCGTGCTACGGCCTGTGGGGCTTCGAGGGCATGATGCTCCTCGTCGCCACGCGGCCCGACCTCGTCCGCCGCGCGTGCGAACGCCTCCTTGCGATCGCCATTCGGCGGGTGAAGGTCGCCCGCGCCCTGGGCGCAGCCGGCATCTGGCTCGAAGAGTGCATGACCGACATGGTCAGCCCCGCCGCCTTCGAGGCCCTCTGCCTGCCCTTCGTCCAGCAACTCGTCGCCGCCATCCGCGACGCCGGTATGAAGAGCATCTACTACTACTGCGGCAGCCCCGCCGACCGCTGGGACCTCCTCCTCTCCACGGGCGCCGACGCCTTGAGCCTCGAGGAGAGCAAGAAGGGCTTCACCATTGACATGGAGGAAGTCGTCTCCCGTGCCGCCGGCCGCTGCGCCGTGTTGGGCAACCTCGACGCCATTCATCTTCTGCCGAGCGCCTCCGAGGACGACTTGCGTGCCGAGATCGCCCGCCAGCTCCTCGCCGGCCGCCGCAACGCCGGCCGCTTCCTCATGAGCATCGGCAGCCCAGTCACGCCGGGGACCCCGGTGGCGCGGGTGAGGCGATACTGTGAGATGGTGAGGGAGTTGAGCGCGGGGGATGCGTGACGCGTGACCCGTGACGAGTGACAAGAGGGTTCGAAGACAACGATTCCTCACGGCTTCATGCCGACTGCCTACTGCCGACTTTGGCTGCGTGTGCCGCGAATGCTGTGGGTCACTGCGGTGCGCCTCATCTGTAAGGCCGCACAGGGCCGCTCAGGGCGTTCAGGAGAGCAGGGGCAGAGCGTCCCTGTCCCTCTTGGCTGTCTCATTCGGCTCAAGTGGCCCGGACCACGCGGTCACGCACGAACAAAGGAAGGCCAATGCATACCTCATGTGGCATTTCCGCCGAGTGGGTCGTCAACGCATTGACTTCAGGCCGGTTCGCTGAGAAACTTGAGGCCCAACGCCTTTTGGAGGACCAGACGGTCGCTTTTGACCGTGACGCTGCCCGTGACCGGATTCTCCGCCTCCTAAGAGAGGATTACAGTCCGACACGCGAGGCGATTGACGATAACAGCGAACTCTCCGGCGTCCGGTGCTGGCTCTTGAGTTCTCTTGGTCGTGTACCCGTTGACGGTCCTGAGCCGACGAGGACCCTCATGTACCACGTGGATGGCGCGAAGGAGCCGAATGAGTGGGCTCGGTACTGGGCGCTGGAGGCACTCGTGCACCGCAACCCAGTTGACCTGCCAGATATCTGCCGACCAGTCGCAACCCAGGATCGGGCTGATCTGCCACGAATGCTGGCAGCTGCAGTTCTGGCGAGGTCGGGCGAGCAAGCTCAGCAACAGTTGATCCGGGGCGTCCTCAACACCCCGTCGTCGGTCGCCGATGCCTCCTCCCGCAAGTGGGCGGTACTGCGCGCTCTTCGCTTCGTCTACCTCCCTTCTGCCGTCGGCGCAGTATGCTCCTTCGTTGAGAAGCCCAGCTTTGGTGATGAATCATATGATGCTATCGTGGCGTTGGGGAACGTGCCACCTAACTCACAACACGCTGAGAACGCCGGCCTAGTCTTGTCGGGGTTCATCACGCGATACCGCAAGTACCAGTACTGGGATGCGATGCGTGTTCGGGCAATTGACTCGCTCGGCCGTCTGAGGATTGAGAGCACGGCGCCTTTGCTCCTGGAGGAGATGACGGACTTCAACCCATCTGTCGCCAGAGCGGCGGCGGTTGCTTTGGAGGTTGTCCTCGGTCCTTCGACTACCGTGATGCGCATTATCGAGCTGCTGGTCAAACGCGGCGACCAAGAGCTGCCACGGTTCGCTCGTGGGCTGCGAGAGATGCGTGATCAGAAGGCGATAGCTGAGGAACTCGCCGCAGCAATGGCCTCTCATTGCAGTGCCACCCAAGACTGTGCTCAGCGCCTCCTGAGTGAGATCGGCGGCGCATCCGCATTCGAGAAGCTTCGGGGCCTGACCAAGTCAACGGAGCGCTATCTGTCTGTTCTCGACAAGGCGGATGACCGCCTCCGCGAACTCTTTGAGGCAACCGTTGCCGAGGCACGCACAGGGTTCAAGATTGTCATCGCGATGGACGTAGTCCTCTTCTTTGTGGGCGTGGTTCTCATCGCACTATCAGGGTATCTGGCCATGCAGGAAGCCAAACCATTCAGCTCGTGGGCAACCTGGATCACGGGGTCTGCCGGCGTGCTGGCGACCCTCTATGGGAGGTTTGTTGCACAACCACGCGCCCAGGTGCAGGCCTCGGTCCAGTATCTGAGCGGTCTGAAGGCGGTGTTCCTGGGGTATCTACGGCAGCTTCGACAGACGGACCTGGCCTACACGCGGCGCGTTCTTGAGGACAAGCCGCTCGCCGCTGATGAAACCAAGGCGTTCAATGATCTGGTTGAGCAGACCATGGAGAAGGCTCTGGGCCACTTGTCCGAGAGGCCATCTACTCCCAAGCCATGATACGAGGACCAGGGGATCTGCTGGGCCGCCAGTTGGACTCATTGGCGCTCATAGAGCACCCTGCCTTCGCGCTCGACCGTGTAGAGGATCCTCCCCACCGTGTCCCTGAACCGCTGGACTTCCTCTGGGGTGTACACCAACAGGTCCATCGCCCATCGGGGGCGGGCGAAGAGGGCGTCCACGGCGCGGATGCGGTCGCGGGGCGGCTTGTCGCTCTCCATCTCGATCAGGAGGTCCAGGTCGCTGTCCGGTCCGGGGTCCCTCACCCCTCCCTCTCCCGGGGGGAGAGGGGGACGGCGTACTCCCGATGGGAGAGGGGGGTGGCCTCTCGCGCTCCTGCCTTCTCCCTGGCCCTCGGCCACTCGCCCCTCGGTTGGCTTTTCGTAACACTTCAGCCGGATGAAGTGAACCGACGCCGTGGGGGTGAGCCGTGTGGCACAGCCGCCCTCGGCTGTGCAGGCGATGGCGCGGCCCTGGGGAAGACACAGCCGAGGGCGGCTGTGCTACACTCGCTTCGTCCGGCTGAAGTGTAACGGCTTTTCCCCTCTCCCTCCGGGAGAGGGCAGGGTGAGGGACGCCGAATCCGGCGCGGCGCCGTGGCCCGGAGTGGCCCGCTCCGGGGGAGGGGAAAGCGGCGACTTCGTCGCCGCACTCCCCATTTGCGTGCAGGGGTGTGGAGTGCGGCATCGGAGGTGCCACTCTGCGTCCCAGCGGAGCGGCGGAGCGCGGTGTCCAGCCGCTCCAGGCAGTGGGGTCTGTCAACCATGCCCCGATTGTACCTTGAAAGTTCGGAGCGCGACTCCGAACTTTCAAGGCAAAACGAGGTCGGCCCAGAACCGGGACGCTGGGGACGCTGGGGACGCTGGCACGGGTTGGGGCGCGGGCCGGAGGCGGCCACAACCTGTAGTGTGTGCCCGCTGATGCCAATGGGGCGGGCGTCTACTCGTGTCGAAGGGCTTCGATGGGGTCCATGGCGGCGGCGCGGTAGGCGGGGTAGATGCCGAAGACGAGGCCGACGGCGAGGGAGATGGAGAAGGCGAGGACGCAGGAGCCAGGGGTGACGATGGTGAGCATGCCGGCAAAGCGGGTGACGAGCCAGGGGGCGAGGAGGCCGAAGCCAACGCCCAGGACGCCGCCGGTGGAGGAGACGAGGGTGGTTTCGGTGAGGAATTGGGCGATGATGTCGCGGCGCCGGGCGCCCAGGGCGCGGCGGATGCCGATCTCGCGGGTGCGCTCGGTGACGGTGGCGAGCATGATGTTCATGATGCCGATGCCGCCGACGATGAGGGAGATGGCGGCGATGAAGCCGAGGACGAGGTTGAACATGCGCTTGGTCTCGCGGGCACGCTCGAGGAGTTCGAGGGGGACGATCATCTCGTAGTCCTGCTTGGGGTGGCCGTGGCGCAGGACGCGTTCGATGGCCTTGGCGGTGAGGCGGACGTCCTCGTTGGGGGGGACCTGGACGATGATGGTGTGGAGCTGGACGATGACGGCTTCGAAGGAGCCGGAGCGGCGGCGGACGTCGGTGTCGCCGTATCGGCCTTCGGCTGTGGTCATAGGGATGTAGGCGTCGAGGCCGGCGGTGGGCTCGTTGCCGGCCGAGCCGGCCTTGGCGGTGCTGGCGCGGAGGATGCCGACGACCTCGTAGCATTCGCCGTCGGCGCGGACGACTTTGCCAAGGGGCTCCTCGATGGGGAAGAGCTTGCGGGCCAGCGGCTCGTTGAGCACGCAGATGGCGGCCTGGCCCCGCATGTCCACGGTGGTGAGGAAGCGGCCGCGGAGGAGCACGCGGTTGGCCACCTCGCGATACCAGGGCACGGTGCCCACGATATTGCCGTCCACCCGCCGCTGGCTGTGGACGATGTGGCGGCGGACGAGGCGCGAGGGGACGACGATCTCGACGTTGGGGATGGTGGAGCGAAGGCGCTCGGCGTCAATGTAGGTGAGGCCGTACTTGAGGGCGCGGGTCTGCTCGGTAGCGAGGTTGCCTTCCTCGGGCGGCTTGACGCTGTTGATGATAATGTTGTTGCTGCCGAGCTGGCGGATCTGCTCCTGGACGGCGTGGCTGAGGCCCTCGCCGATGGCGAGCATGACGATGACGGAGGCGACGCCGAGGATGATGCCGAGCGAGGTGAGGATGGAGCGGAGCTTGTGGAGCCAGATGCTCTTGAGCCCCATCCGCACGGTTCGCTGGACACGGAAGCCGAGCATGGGTGGGTCCTAAGATGGCTCGCCACGGTTCGTGGCCGTGGCGTAACGCCAGCGTCCCGCTGGCAGCCCAATGCCGCCGGGACGGCGGCGGTACGGTCGTGGTTCCCTTCCCCGGAACGGCCGGGGACTGTGGCTAGCCATTCAGTTGAGCGAGTCGTCCACGACACGGCCATCCACCATACGCACGACGCGGTGTGCGTGGCCGGCGATGGTCTGGTCGTGGGTGACCATGATGATCGTTTTGCCGCGGGCGTTGAGCTGGTCGAGCATGGCGAGGATCTCGCGGCCAGTCGAGGTGTCGAGGTTGCCGGTCGGCTCGTCGGCGAGGACGACGAGGGGGTCGTTGGCCATGGCTCGGGCGATGGCGACGCGTTGCTGCTGGCCGCCCGACAGCTCGTTGGGGCGGTGGTAGAGGCGGTCGCCGAGGCCGACGAGTCGGCCGAGGGCGGCGGCGCGGTGATGGCTGTCGCGCGCCGACCAGCCCTGGTAGAAGAGCGGCACCTCGATGTTCTCGACCACGGAGAGCTGCTGGATGAGGTTGTAGGACTGGAAGATGAAGCCGAGGCGGCGGCAGCGGACATCGGAGAGTGCGGCGTCGCCCAGGCGGGCCACGTTCTCGCCGCCGAGGAGGTAGGCGCCCGCGGTCGGGGTGTCGAGGCAGCCGAGGATGTTGAGGAGGGTGGACTTGCCGGAGCCCGACGGCCCCATGATCGCGACGTAATCGCCCTTCTCGAAGGCCAGGCTCACGCCGCGCAGGGCGTGGACGCGCGTCGGCCCCATCTGATAGGTTTTCACCAGGCTGCGCAGTTCTGCAATTGGCATGGCACTCACCGCGGGAGTTCGTGTGGGCGGGGCGTCTCTGCCCCGCGCGGGGCACGGAGGCCCCGCCCACAATCTAGCCGGGGGGGCGGCCCCCTCCGCTGCCGCGCGGCTTCGAGCGGTCGCGGCCCGGGCGGCCGCCGGGCCGGCCGGAGGGACGCTCCCCGCCGCCCTCGGGTGGGCCGGCAGGCCGCTTCAATGCGGACGGGTCGGGCGGTGGTCCGCCGTTGAGCTCCTCTTCTTCCTTCTTTTTCCCCTTCTCCGCTTCCTCGTCGTGGACGGAGACGATCTGGGGGGCTTCCATGAGCACCCGCTCGCCCTCGGCGAGGCCGCTGCGGATCTCGGCCAGCTTGTCGTTAGCTTCGCCGATGACCACTTCGCGCATCTCCTCGACGCCTTTGGGGTTGACGACGTAGACGACCGTCTTGCCCCTGTGCGCGCCAATGGCCTGCACGGGGACCTGGAGGACCTTGCGCAGCGTCTTCACATCAATCTCGACGTCGGCGGACATGCCGGGCTTGAGGCCACTGGTGTCGCCCTCGATGCTGATCTCGGCATCATACTCCTTCAGGTCGGGGTTGAGCCAGGAACTGGACGTGTTGGGCAGGATGGCGACCTTGAGCACCTTGCCGGTGAACGAGCGGCTCGCGAAGGCGTCCACGCGGATGCGCGCCGGCTGGTCCACCCGGACCTTGTCCACAACCGACTCGTGCACCTTGATCTTCACCGCAAGGGTCGAGAGGTCGGGCATCTTGATGATCTCTTGCCGCTCGATGACCTGCGTGCCGACGTCCATGGGTTCGCCGCGGCGGCGCCAGTCGCCGCCCGAGGTGCCATAGACGACGAGGCCTGGCTTCGTGGCCTTCATCACGGAGTACTCGAGTTGGGCCGTGAGTTTCGCCAGCTTGTCCTTCTGGAGGAGATACTTGGCCTCGTTGGATTTCACCTCGGCCTCGGCGGCGGAGATGCCGGCGCGCCCCCTGGCCTTGATGCGCTCGAGTTCGCGGCCCGCCTCGTTGTAGCCGGAGAGGAGCTTTTCGGCCCCCTTGGGCAGGTCGTAGCGCAGGAAGAGTTCGCGGGCGGCGAGGGCCTGGTCGAGGGTGATGCCGTTGCGGAGGAGGGCGAGTTGCTCGGCCTCGAGTTGCTGGGAGCTTTTGATGCCCAGGCGCTTGAGGCGGGCGTAGCTGGCCACCTTGTCGGCGGCGCGCTTGAACTCCTCGAAGGTGAGGCCGATGTTGGCCTCGAGCTTGCGCTTGGTCTGGAGCACCTCGCCGCCGAGGGCCTTGCCCGCCTGTCCGCCGGGCGCGTCGGCTGCGGCATCGGGGGGCGGCTTCGGGGCGACGGGGGCCTTTGCCTTCGGCTCGGGGGAGCCGTCGCCCTCCTCGGGGGGACCTGGGGCGGAACGGTCAGGCGGCTTGGCGGCCTCCTTGAGCGCGTCCAGGACCTCGGCGAAGGCGGCCTTGACGTCGGCCTCCACGCCCTTGCGGTGGCTCACCGCCTCGTCGTGGAGCGCGATGGCCAGCTTCGTCAGGTCGAGGCGCCCGGCCAGCGCATCCTGGGCCAGGGCGAGGCCGACGTAGGCCTCGAGGTCCATCTTGCCGAACCGCACGTTCAGTTCGCCCTGCATGGTCTTGCTGTCGGCCGAGCTTTTCTCGATGTCGAACAACTCTTTGGCCTGCTTGTAGGCGGCCTCGGCGGTCGCAAACGTCACCTCCTGCTGCGTCAGCTTCTCGCGGATCTCCGAGGAGTCCAGCTCGACCAGGACCTTGCCGTTCTTGACATCCTCGTCGGTGATGATCGTGCCCTCGGGAATGATGCTGATGATGGTGGCCTGGCCCTCGACTCTGGACTTGACGATTTCGGAGTGGAGGGCCTCGAGGCTGCCGCTGTCGTTGACGACGATCGGCAGGTCGCCGCGCTGGACCGTGTAGGTGGCCCGGATGACCGAGACCTCCTGGCGGCTCGAGCGCCAGAGCTGCCAGCCGCCCGCGCCGGCGCCGCCGAGGATGACGAGCAGGAGAAGCCACGGCCACACGCGTCGCCGCCGCTACATTCCGCCCAAGGGCACATACCCCGCCGCCCCGATTACCGGCAAGAGCCTGTTCCAGCTCCACGCCGAGAAGATTCGCGCCGCCAGCCGCCGTTACGGGGTCCCCATCCCGTGGTACATCATGACCAGCGAGGCGACCGATGCGCCGACCCGCGCCTACTTCGCCGAACACGGCTACCTGGGCCTCCCGAAGGACGACGTGTTCTTCTTCGAGCAGGCCCTCTCGCCCTCGGTGGACACGGCGGGGAAGCTGCTCCTGGCCGAGAAGGGGGCGCTGGCGATGAGCCCGAACGGCCACGGCGGCGTGCTTCAGGCGCTCGGCGTGAGCGGCGCGCTGGCCGACATGCGGCGGCGCGGCATCCGCGAAATCTCCTACTTCCAGGTGGACAACCCGCTCATCAAGGCCGTTGACCCCGCCTTCCTGCCGCCTTCCTGGGCTACCACATCGAGCGCGGCTCCGACTTCGCCAGCAAGGCCCTGCCCAAGCGCGACCCCGAGGAGGGCCTCGGCGTCTTCTGCTCGAGGGATGGCGCGCTCCACGTCATCGAGTACAGCCATCTTCCCGACCAGTACAAGTATGCTACCAACGAGCGCGAGGAGCTGGTCTTCCTGGCCGGCAGCATCGCCATCCACGCCATCAACGTGGCGTTCTTCGAGCGCGTGCTCGCCATGGGCGTCCGCCTCCCCTACCATCCCGCGTTCAAGCGCATCAAGTGCCTGGACGCCCAGGGGCGCCTCCTCGACCCCGAGAAGCCGAACGGCTACCGGTTCGAGACGTTCATCTTCGACGCCATCCCCTACGCCCGCGACACCCTGGTGCTCATGGTGGACCGCGCCGAGGAGTTCTCGCCCATCAAGAACAAGGAGGGGCAGGACTCCCCCGCCACGGCCCGCCAGGCCCAGCTCAACCTGTTCGGCCGCTGGCTCGAGGCGGCGGGCGTGGCCGTGCCCCGCGACGCGGAGGGCGACGTGGCCGTGCCCATCGAGATCAGCCCCCTCTACGCCCTCGACGCCGACGAGTTGCGCCAGCGCCTGCCCCCCGGCACGCGCCTCGACGCCCCGCTCAACCTCCAGCCCTGATCCATTCTGCGCTCGTCCCCACGCTCCTTCCCTTCCTTCTCGTCCCCACGCTCCCGCGTGGGGACGCGCCGTCCTGGACGCTCCGGCGTCCGTCGCTGCGCCCGGTGCGCCGTGGGGAAAGGAGGACGCGGGAGCGTCCAAGACAGCTCGTCCCGACGCGGAGCATCGGGACGAGATGGGAGCGGCTCACCACGGATGGCACGGACGGGCAAGCCGGTAGGGCGTGCATACTTGCACGCGGAACAGCACAGAGCTTACTTGGCCATCGCCCCCTCCACGATCTTGATCTCCTCGTCGCTCAGGCCGTACAGCTCATACACCAGCCGGTCTATCTGGCGGTCCATGGCGGCGATATGGCGCCTGGCCATAGTCGCCTCGCGGGCGAACGACGCATCGGGACATTCGGCGTGGAGGAGAAGCATCCTGTCCACGAGGGTCCTGAGGCGGGCGAGGCTGGTGGCCTCTTCCGTTGAGGGCGCATGAAGAGCAGCAACGGGCAGGGAGGCGAGCTCGTCCCGCTGCACATGGAGGGTTGGGAAAGAGGTTTCATAGTAGAAGCGCATGAGCCGCGAGTTCAGGATGCCGGTGAGGGCCTTCAGTGTGCGAACGTCCTTCGAGGCATCTGAGATGATGACCACATCCTTCACGTAGGCCCCCTCCGGGTCGAGGGTGCACTGCAAGCCTTCCCCCGTATCGCGCACCAGCACCTTCGGCTGCTCGAAGCGTTCGGCAGAGCCAGGGCGCGCGGTGGAGCGGTGTCGGCGCATCTCCTCAGGGGCATACCAGACATACTCGCCCTGGAACTGCATGGCATAGCGATGCACGTCTGCGCCTCGGAACAGGCGCTTGTACCGCCTTCCCCGCGGGGAGTGGGTAAGGAACCGTTCGTCATCGCCGGTCTTCAGCCCAAAGGAAAGCTCAAATCGCTCACCCAGCGGGCGCCCTACTGAGCGCATCTTCGCCTTGAGAGCCGACGCGCCGCCGTTGATCGACAGGTCGAAGATAGATTTGTACGTATCCCTGAATGCGTTCTGGCGGATCCTTGTGAAGCGCAGGGAAGCAAGTTCCTCCGTGACCGGAGTGGTGGCCACGTCCACCAACGAGTCCGGCGCCGCACCCTTTGCGAGCAGCAGGATAGCCGTCCTCACCGTGGCTTGTGCGAAGACGTTCCCCGAGAAGTCGATGATCTGCCGCAGCGACGTGTGATCGAGCAGGTGCCGTCGCAGGTTCTCGAAACTGTCCAGCCTCAGGAAGCCATTCGACACGATGAAGCCAAACGCTCCGCCTTCGCGCAGCAGGGAGATGCCCCGTTGGATGAAGCAGCAGTAGAGATCGGACTTCTTGACAAAGGTGGAGTAGGTCTGCCGGAGGTACTGCTTGACGTCCGTGGCGAGGTTATGCGGGCGCACGTAGGGGGGATTCCCGATCACCGCGTCGAAGCCGCCGGCCAGGATCACCTCGGGGAACTCCGCGTGCCAGTCGAAGTCGTTGATGCGGTAGCGCTCTTCGTCGTCAAAGAGCGCCATCTGGTGCCCATTGTAGAAGTTGTGACCTATGAGGCTGTTGCCGCACCTGATGTTGGCCGCGAGGTCGGGCAGGGCGCGGTCGTGGAAGAGCTTGAGCTGGCTCTCGATGACTTCGCTCGAGGCGCCCTCCAGGACTTTGAGGAGGAGGGAGAGCTTTGTGACCTCGACGGCCTGGGGATCAATGTCCACGCCGAAGAGGTTGTTGAGGAGGATGCGTTTGCGCTCGGCAAGGGTGAGGCGCCACGCGCCGCCGGGGCCTTGGTAGATGGCGGGGTTGCGGCCTCTGGCCCATTTCTCGGGGTCGTGGGCGGTGTACCACGCGAGGTGCCAGTCGAGGAGGTACTGGTAGGCTCCGAGGAGGAAGGAGCCTGAGCCGCAGGCGGGGTCGAGGATGCGGAGCTTGGCGGCTTGCTTGGGGTCCAACAATTGTAGGCGGGGCGTCTCTGCCCCGCGGTCAGTGACCGTGGAGTCGCGGGGCAGGGACGCCCCGCCTACAATTGCCAAGTCGCGGGGCAGGGACGCCCCGCCCACAATGCCGGTGTCGCGGGGCACAGAGGCCCCGCCTACAATCACAGCCGAGGGCGGCTGTGCCACACTGGGAGGCACACCCAACAGCGGGCCGAGGGTGTGGGCGACGATGTAGTCCACGATGTAGGTGGGGGTGTAGTAGACGCCGCCGGCTTTGCGGACCTCGGGCTTCTCCTCGACGACGGCGCGGTGGCCGGGGGTTAGGCGGATGATCTTGCCGAGGAACTGTTCGTAGACCTGGCCCAGGATGTCGGCGGGCAGGACGGAGAACTCGTAGGGGCTGTCGGGGTAGTAGAGGCGGCGGAGGATTTCGCGCAGGACGCTGTCGTCAATCGCGAGGGTGCGGCTGAGGGTGTCGGGGGCCTCGGGGCGGCCGGGCTCGGGGGCGAAGTGGAAGAGGCCGGAGTTGTAGCGCTCGTCGGCGCGTTCGAAGAACTGGAAGAGGCGGGGATAGACGCGGTCGCCGTTGAGGAGGGCCTGGAGGCGGCCGTAGGGTTCGACGCCACGGTCCTCGCAGATGCGCAGGAAGACGATGCGGTCTATGGTGGCCTGGACGGCGAAGTTGAGCTGGCGCTGGGTGAGTTGTGGGTTGCGAAGGGCCAGGTTGTGCGCGAGATCGGTGCGCCAGGACTCGATTTCGGCGAGGAAGGCGTCGTCTACCTCGGCGGTGCCCTTCTTGCGTTTGGTGCTCTCGGCGTACTTGTCGAACGAGCCCTTGCGGATGGCTTCGGGGGAGAAGATGGCGGCTAGCTCGTCCCAGCGCGCCGCGTAGTCCGAATAGGCGAGGAACAGGACCCGCGCGGTGGATGCCTTGTCGGTGCGGGCCGGCTTGACGCGGGTGTCGTAGACCGCGAGTTCCTCGAAGTCGGTGAGGATGCTGAGGGGGAGCTTGGCGGACCAGGCGTAGCGGCGAAGCTGGTAGGCGGGGGAGGTTTCGCCCGCGATGTCTACCGAGGGCTTCTTGGCCTCGACGAAGAACTTGCGGGTGCCGCCGATGCGGAAGGAGTAGTCGGGGGCCTTGGTGGCCCCGCCGATCTTCAGCGCGTCCTCGTGCACCACCTCCTTGTAGGCTTCAGCATAGCCCCTTTCGTTGTCCATGTCCCAGCCGAGGGCCTTGAAGAAGGGGTTGATGAACTCCTGGCGGAGCTGGGACTCCTTGTAGGCGCCGGCGCGATAGGCGTCGAGGTTGTGGGTGAAGCGCTCGACGAGTTCGGCGATGATCTGGGGCGCGGGCATTGGCCGTCTCACTGGTGGCCGGATGGCCGTTCGCGTGGCTCGACGTGTTTGAGCCATGAGTATGGCGCTCGGCGGGGCGGCAGTCAAGCGCGGGTGCGAGCGGGAAGAAGGCCACGCTGGCAAGAAGGGTTTCCCCCTCTCGTCCCTACGCTCCGCGTGGGGACGCATGCCCGGCCGCTCCGCGGCCATTGGAGTCTGGGACGCGCACAAACGGACGCAGAGCGTCCGCCGCGCCGTCCCCCCGCAGAGCGGAGGGACGAGAGAGGCTCGCGAGCCCCCCCCGCAAAAAGCTGCCGAGTCTGCCGAGTCTGCCGACTCAAGGGGTTGTGGTGTGACTGGAAGCGGCCGCAACTTGTGGGGGGTCACGAGCCCCCCCCAAAAAGCGCTCGAGTCGTGCGAGTCGTGCGAGTCGCACATGTTGCGGTCGGCCATCAGGCGGCCACAATCTGTAGGGGGCGGCACTGAGGGGCGGACTGGGCTTGCGCGGCGGGGGCGCCATCGCAGGCAAATGGGTTGATTTGCCAATGGCCATGCGGTATAGTGGGCGCTGCCCTCAGTCGGGGCGCCCCAGTGGCCGCGGTTCGTCAAGGTGATGTCATGGCCAAGTCGGACAAAGAGTTTGCGGCAATGGCCATCTCGATGCAGTACCTCACCCAGGCGCAGGCCGAGGAGGGGCTTCGGCTGGTGGGCAAGGCCAAGCAGGTGGGGCTCGACGAGACGCTGGCCGAGGTGCTGGTGAAGAAGGGCTATCTGAACCGGGCGCAAGAGGCCGCGGTCACGAAGGCCCTCAACCAGCCGCGCATCAGCCGCATCGGCAAGTACCACCTGGTCGCCCGCATCGGCCAGGGCGGCATGGGCACCGTGTACAAGGCGAAGCAGGAGAGCCTGGACAAGATCGTGGCCCTCAAGGTCATGGCCCCCAGCCTGGCCCGCCAGAGCGACTTCGTGACCCGCTTCATCCGCGAGGCCCAGGCCTCGGGCAAGCTCAACCACCCCAACGTCGTGCTCGCCATAGATGCCGGCGAGGCCGACGGCTATTACTACTTCGCGATGGAGTTCGTGGACGGGGAGAGCCTGAAGGACGTGTTGGACCGCGAAGGGAAGATTGCGGAGAAGCGGGCGCTGGAGGTCACGGCCGCCGTCGTCGCCGGGCTCCAGCACGCGCACGACAGCGGCATCGTCCACCGCGACATCAAGCCGGCCAACGTGTTCCTGACGAAGGACGGCACGCCGAAGCTGGGCGACCTGGGCCTGGCGAAGGAAATCCACACCGACAAGAACCTCACACAGGCGGGCATCCCCGTCGGCACCCCCTACTACATCTCGCCCGAGCAGGCCCGGGGGCTGGAGAATGTGGACGGGCGGGCGGACCTGTATGCTGTCGGGGCCATGCTCTACCGCATGGTCGCGGGCGACGTGCCCTACGAAGGCCCCACGGGCGCCATCGTGATGACCAAGCACCTCAACGATCCCATCCCCGACCCGCGCAAGACCACGCCCGGCCTGTCCGAGGCGTGCGTCGCCATCATTCACCACTGCATGCAGAAGCGGCGCGAGGACCGCTACAAGAACGCCAGACAGCTCCAGGAGGACGTGGCGCTGGCCCTGGCCGGCAAGCCGCTGCGCCACGCGCAGAAGCCGCAGGCGCGCGCCGCGCAACTGGCGGACCGCATGGCCCAGCGGCAGGTGCGGGCCGCGGTGGCCAAGCAGAAGATGCTCCTCATCGGCGGCGGGGCCGCGGTCCTTCTCATCGCCGTCGTCGCCATCGTCATCGCCACGTCCGGCGGCAGGGGCTCCCCGCCACAGGCGGTCGTGGACAAGACGAAGCTCGCCACGGCTCAGCCGGTCGAGCCGAAGGCCACGAAGAAGGTTCAGGCGAAAACCGTGACGCCGACGAAGACGGGGGTGAAAGCCGACGTGGCGGCCGCCTTCCGCGCGCTCAGGACGTTCGCCGCCGAGTCGGACGACCGCGCGGACGTCGAGAAGCGGCTCCGCGACTTCTACCTGGCCCCGCAGTTCGCCGGCTCGGCCGAGGCGGGCCAGGCCAAGGCCCTGCTGGACGTCTTGAAGGCCCGCTGGAAGGCGGAGGACGATTTCCGGACCATCATCGCCGAGCACATCAAGCAGGCCCGGTTCGCCGAGGCTAAGAAGGCCCTCGACGCCCCGCCCCTGAAGGAGAAGACGGAGAAGGCGAAGGCCCTGCTCGACGACCTGGCCGCACAGGTCAAGCGCGCCGGCGAGGAATACGTGAGCGCCCAGGCGGCCAAGGGGGACGAGTTGCTCAAGCAGGGCGACCTCGCGGGCGCCAAGGCGGTGTTCGACGCTCTGGCCACGCTCGACCTGCCCGAGGCGACGGCGGCGAGCGAGGGCGCGCTCAGGAAGCTCGCCGAGCTGGCCGCGGCACGCGAGCGCCGCGCCGCCGGCAGCGCCTTCGCCAACGCCGTGGCCCAGGCCGCGCCGCTCACCCTCGCGGGGAAGCTCCAGGAGGCCCGCGCGCTTTTCGGCCCGGCCAAGGCCGGCAGCAACAAGACCCTCGCCGCCCTTCTCAAAGCAGGGGAGGGCGACGTGGACCGCCTGGCCGCCTTCTTCGATGCGGTGGCGAAGGAACTGGCCGACCGCGCGGCCAACAGGGAACCCGTCCGCATCCGAGGCATTGGCAGGCTCATCACGAGGGTTGAAGAGGGCATCGTCCACTGCGCCGGCGGGACCTTCCCGATCCACCAACTGAGGGCCGTGGACCTGGCGGGTCTGAACTGCGCGAAGGGCAAGGAGGTGCTGCTCGGGCTGGTCGAGCTGTACCGTGGGGACTGCGCGGCGGCCCGGACGCTCTTCGAGCAGCACGCGGCCAAGCCGCCGGATGCCGACACGGCCCGATGGCTTCAGGAACTCGACTGGGTCGAGGCGCTCTCGAAAGAGGGAGTGGCCCATGTGGCGCTTGATGATCCGCTGCTCGCCGAGGCCGACCAGGGTGCTGGCGATGAAGTAGAGGCCGAGGCCCGACGGCAGGCCGTAGAGAATCCAGCCGAGGAACACGGGCATGATGTAGCCCATCATTTTCTGGGTCTGTTGCTGCTGGGGGTCGCCCGCCTTGGGCGTGAGCTTCTGCTGGATGAACATCATGGCGCAACTGACGATGGGCAGGACGTTCACGGCGCCGAAGAGCGAGTCGGGCTGCGAGAGGTCCTGAATCCAGAAGGCGAAGGGGGCCTGGCGCAGCTCGATGCTCTCCTGAAGGGCGCGCCAGAGGCCGATGAAGACGGGAATCTGGAGCACGATGGGCAGGCAGCCGCCCATCGGGTTCACCCCGTAGGTCTTGTACAGTTTCATCATCTCTTCTTGCTGGCGTTTCTTGTCGCCCTTGAATTTCTCGCGGATTTCCGCCACCTGGGGCTGAAGCTTCTGCATCTTCTGCATCGAGGTCTGGCTCTTCTTCGAGAGCGGGTGGAGGACGAGTCGGACGATGGCCGTGAGGATGATGATGGCGATGCCGTAGTTGGGGATGACGAAGTAGGCGGCGCGCAGCACCCAGGCGCAGGCGGCGGTGAGGGGGTCGAGCCAGCGGCTGGGGCGAAGGGGGCGACCTGGAGGACGCCGGCGAGGTTGGCCTTCGCCTCGCCCGAGCAGCGGGCGCCGCCGCTGCCGACGTTCAGGCCGCGGCTGTCGGCCGGCCGAGGCTCGATGATGGAGACGAAGTAGTTGGACGTGACGGCGGCCCAGAGGACGCCGCCCACCTCGTCCCAAGTGGTCGCCGGCTTGCCCTCCGAGGGGGTTTCGAGGGACCGTATGTCGGCGCAGGACTTGACGGGGACGTTGAACTGGCCCCCTGTGGCTTCGCGAGCGACGGCGGCGCTGAGGTTGGCGGCCCCGGCCTGGCGCTCCATCCCGTCGGGCACGGACTCGCCGTGCTTCCAACGGGCCGGCGCGAGGTCGGCGGCCAAGCCGCCCGGACCGCGGAGCAGGTAGCCGGGGTGCTTGAACTCCTTCTCGCCGAGGTTCCTGAACTCGACGTCGAGCGTGACGTGGCGCTGGAGGGGGTCATCGTCCTTGGGCAGGGTAAAGGTCTTGGTGATCTCGAGGTTGGCGTCGGGGATCGTGGCCCGGAAGGTCACGGAGTTGCCGGTCTGCGCGGCCAGTTGGAACCGCCGCGAGTCGAACAGGCGCTCATCCTCGGCCTTTTGGGCCTCGTTCTTGGCCCTCGTGGGCGGGAGAAGGACCAGCGAGGGCTCGCCGAAGCGGACGAGCGACACGTCGTCGAGCCAGGCCTGGCCCTTGAAGCCCTGGGGGGCGTGGAACAGCACTTGCGCCTGCTGCGTCGAAGGCTCGGCGAGGAACCGCGCGGCCAGGCGCTGCCAGCCCACGGCCTTGGGCACGGAGAGGTCGAGGGCGGCCGGGTGGAGCGCGCCCTTCTCGTCCTTCCAGGCGACCTCTTTGCCATCGCCGGCCTGCTGAAGGAGGCGCACTGAGGGCACGGGGGCGCCGCCGGCGGCGTCGAGCTTGACCCAGCAGGCGAACTCGTAGGTGCCGGGCTGCTCCGAAGTGGCGCGGGGCTGGATGCCCTTGACGGTGATGCGCCACTGGGCATCGCGGGTCGGGTCTTTGATGGCGATGGACTTGCTTCCGCTATGGGCGTCGTCGCTCCAGAGGAGGGTCTTGCCGACGTCCTCGGCAGCGGATGGGACCCAGTGGTCTGGCCGGTCGGGCGGGGCCTGGCCGGCGGCCAGGGTGTCGCCGTCCTCGAAGCCGCCGTTTCCGAGGGCGGCTCCCTCCTCCTGGCCGAGGAGGGGGAGGCCATATGGCGACAGGTCGGGTTCCGGGTCGCGCCGCTTGGCGCGGAGGGCGGCCCGCCTGGCCGCGGGGGTGCGATAGTGGTCGAGGAGGATGAGGCGGGCGAGGCGGGCGTCCTGGTTCGTGAAGCTGGCGCAGAGGAGGCCGGACGCCTTGGTGAGTTCGACCGGCGGCAGCTCGGGCGCAGCGGCAGGCTCGGGCGGCTTCTCGGGCGGCTTGACGGGCGGCTCGGGCTGCTTCTCACCCTTGGCGGGCGTGGCAGTCGCGGTCTTCGGGGAGGGGCCGATCGTGGGCTGGGTGGCCGTGGACGGCTTCTTGTCCTTCCCAGTGTCGAGGGCGGTGGTGGCCTTGGGGTCCTCGGCTTTGGGCGGCGGGGTGGGCTTCGGGGCCATGAAGGTGCCCCAGACGAGCATGAGGGCCATGATCACGAGCAGGGCAATGATGGCCTTCGAGCCATCCTGCTTCTGGCCGTCCGGGTCGAAGTCGTCGAATTGGTCCATTGGCGTCCGTGGGTGAGGGGTGGCTCAGGCAATGTCGCCGCGCAGGAGCGCGCGGCGGTAGTCCTCCGCTTCGAGATGGTAGACCGCGTGGACTTCCTCGGGGGTCAAGACGTAGGGCTGGCCGAAGGTGCGTGCGGCGAGCCAGGTCTTGGCGGCTTCCTCGACAATAAGGTTGCGGAAATATGCCTCGCGGACGTTTGCGCCGACCGTGAGGAGGCCGTGGTTGCTCAGCAGGACCGCATTGTGGCCGCCGATCACCGCGGCCACGGCTTCGGCGAGGGCCTTGCCGGCCGGGATGATGTAGGGGAGGACCGGGATGTCGGCGCCCACCAGAGCGATGAGGTCGGGGTAGATTGGCGGGAGAGTCTGCCCCGTCATCGCCAGGGCCGTGGCAATCGGGGCGTGGGTGTGGACTACGGCGTTGGCGTCGGGCCGCTTGAGGAGGCAGGCGATGTGCATGTATATCTCGCAGGTCGGCTTCCGCGTCGAGCCGATCACGTCGCCCGTCCTGGGGTCAATCGGGATGTAGTCGTCCTCCGTGCAGTCCTCGAAGGCGCAGCCTGATGCCTTGACGACAATGGCTGTGTCGGCCCGCGCGCTGGTGTTGCCGCCGGGGCCAACGACGAGCAGGCGCTCGGCGATCCTGCGACCGTAGACCCACAGGTCCCGCTTCGCGGTCGCAACGGTATATAGGGAGGGCATTCAGCGTCCTTCCAGCAGGCGGTCGCCGAGCGAGTTGTCCAGGCCCTCGGTCGCGTGGATCAGCTTGCGGGTCTTCTCGACGTCGTAGCGGACGCGGCGGAAGACCACGGCGTCGGCCTCGTCGGTCAGCGTGACGTAGCAGGCGCGGGGATCGTTGTCCCGCGGCTGGCCGACGGAGCCGACGTTGACGACCGCCTTCTGCTTCTCCTCGAAGTGGTAGATTTTCAGCAGCTCGAGCTCGGAGGGGTGGGTGTAGCGCAGGTCCTCGGTGTAGATGCCGGGCACGTGGGAGTGTCCGACGAAGCACAGTCCGCGGATGAGGGAGAAGATTTCGCGCATCTTCTCCTTGTTCTGCACGTCGCGCGGGAAGATGTATTCGCGGAGGGGCTTGCGCGGCGAGCCGTGGACGAAGAGCAGCGGCACGCCGTCCACCGTCCGGTCCTCCATCTCCGGCAGCGACCGGAGGAACTCGAACCGCGCGTCCACCTCCTCCTTCGAGCCTTGTTCCATGAGCTGCTGGCGGGTCCACTCGATGGCCATCTCGGCGCGGAGGTTGAACTGCTCGGTCTTGTGGCTGTGGAAGACCGCCTCGTCGTGGTTGCCCATGATGGTCACGCCGAGCTTTCGGACGAGGGCCACACACTCGCGCGGCTGCGGCCCGTAGCCCACCACGTCGCCCAGGCACAGCACGCGGTCAACGTGGCGCGACTTGATGTCCTCGATCACCGCATCGAGGGCAGCCAGGTTGCTGTGGATGTCGGAGACGATCGCGATCACCGGCCACGGCTCCTGCCACGCGGGCTACTGCGGCGGCGGGCCGCTCGGGGCGGCCTCCGCGGGATGGGGCGGCACGGCTCTGTCGGCCAGGAGGATCGGGATGCCCTCGTCCACGGGATAGCGGACCAGCGTCCTCGTGCACACCAGGGCCTGCTCCTCCAGCCGCAACGGCGCCTTGCACACTGGACAGGCCAGAATCGCCAGGAGCTTCTCGTCTACCACGGACACTCGTCCTCATCAGGCCCCGCCCCGTGATGATAACAGAAGGGACAGGGGCTGTCAAACGGCGGGAATCGCGCGGGTGCAGTAACAGCTTTGCGCGGGCCAGCCAGACCGCACGACAGGCTTAGCCCCGCACGGGGCGACGGAGCAAAGCCCACGGCGATGCCTTGAGAGCCGTGGGTTGACGGCGGACGCCAACCCCCCCCAGCCCCGTATGGGGCGGCGGAACCGCCACGTCAGGGCGCCGGCCAGCGGACAGCGTTCCGCCGCCCCCTGCGCAGCGATTTATCGGGGGCAGTTGATTGGACTTGGGGCCGGGGGGAGGTCGTGCTGTGGTTGGTGGGGGACCTCCGGCAGAGGTCCTGAGGGGGCGTTGGGTGGGAGCACGCGCGGTACGGGGCTAAGTAAATGTGGCACATCATGTTTTTGCGTATAGCGCTGGATGTGCCTTGTACGCCTCGGATGGCAGAGCAATGGGCCTCCAGGATGAGTATGTGTGCCATAATTGATTAGACTTCCTGCCCGCGTTGTGCTATCTTGTTCCTCCGGGAAGACGAGCGAGGGGAGAGGCCGTTGGGTCGGAGGACAAGGCCATGGCGGATTTCGATCTCCGCGCGAGCCGGTTCGTGGGACCCGGGGGGGCGCTGCCCGTGCCGCCCGACGACGAGGTCACGCGCAAGCTGGCCATGTTGATCGAGGGCGCGTGCGGCCGGGCCGGGCCGAAGGCCACGGCGGAACGCTTCGGGTTCAGCCGCCAGCGCTACTTCCAGTTGCGGGCCGCGTTCTTCGAGCGCGGGGCCGCGGCGCTCCAGAGCCTGCCCCGCGGGCCCAAGGGCAACTACCGCCGTTCGCGGGAGGCCGTGTGCCAGGCGATTCGCCATCGGCTCCTCGATCCCGAGGCCTCGTCGGCGGTCATCGCGCAGAAGCTGCGGCAGGCCGGCCTGCGGATCAGCAAGCGGAGCGTGGACCGCGTCTTCGCCGACTTCGGCCTTCAAAAAAAAACTCTACCAGTGCCGGCCCGACCGCACGCCGGCCGTCCTTGAGACGTTTCGGACCAAGAAGCAGGTGCGCTCGGGGCCTGCGGACCCGGCGGCCCTCGAGCGCGGCGTGCGCCAGCTTCTGGCCGACAAGGTGTCGGGGAATCTCCTGGGCCTGTGGCTCCTGGCCCCCGAGCACCTGCGGCTGGGGACGTGGGACCTGCTGTGTGCCTGGAGCGGCCAGGCCCCCGGCCGCGTGGAGCCACGCCTGGCCCTCCAACTCGTCCACGAGGCGGCGCTCTGCGTGAGCGGGATTCGCCAGGCGCGGTGCCTGTCGCAGAAGGGCTTCGAGGTCCTCAACGGCCTGCCCTTCGTCGCCAGCGACCAGGCGGTCCACGACCTCCTGGAGGCCCACACGGTGGCCGATGCCCAGGCCCTCCAACGCCACCTCGGCCTGCTGCGGCGGGCGCGCGGCCACTTCCCCGGGCGGCTCCTGGCCATCGACCCGCACCGCCTCCGCAGCTACAGCCAACGCCAGATGCCGCGCTACCGCGGCGACGAGACCACCCGGCCCTTCAAGGTGGCCCAGACCTTCTTCTGCCTCGACGCCGACTCCCACCAGCCCGTCTGCTTCACCACGGCCAGCTCCGCCGTCACCGTCACCCAGGCCACGCCGCCCCTGCTGGCCCTCGCCGGAGCCATCCTGGGGCCGCCGCCCGGCCAGACCCTCGTCGTGGCCGACACCGAGCACTACACCGCGGCCCTCCTCGACCACGTCGCCACACAGACCCCGTTCGACCTCCTCGTCCCCCTCCCCCAGAGCCGCCCCATGGCCGCCCAGATGCACACCGTGGCCCCCGACGCCTTCCGGCCCCGCTGGGCCGGCCTGGCCACCGCCCGCAGACCCTACCACCTCAAACACAGCACCGCCGGCCCCTATTGGCAACTCATCCAGCGCACCGGCGAGACCCCCCAAACACACGAGTTCACAGGCTTCCTCGCCACCGCCGACCGCGACGAACTCGACGACCTCACCCTCGAATACCCCAAACGCTGGCACATTGAGGAGTTCTTCAACGCCCACCAGGCCCTCGGCTGGGACCGCGCCGGCACCCTCAACCTCCACATCCGCACCGGGCAGATGACCCTCGCCCTCGTCGCCCAGGCCGCCCTCCACGAACTGCGCACACGCCTCGGGCCGCCCTACGCCTCCTGGGATGCCGAGCACCTGG
Organism: Planctomycetota bacterium; assembly: GCA_041320515.1. Taxonomy (GTDB): domain Bacteria; phylum Planctomycetota; class PUPC01; order DSUN01; family DSUN01; genus DSUN01. The sequence goes on from JBGLNR010000001.1 coordinate 1,674,749, forward strand.
CCCAGGACCTCCTCCGCGGCCTCGACGGAGACCTCCGCGTCACGGACGACACCCTCCTCGTCACCTACTACAACGCCCCGGACGCCGACGCCCTCCAAGCACGCTTCGAGCGACTCCCCGAGCGCCTTGCTGCCGAGGGCATTGACCCGCGCATCCCATGGCTCTACGGCTTCAAGCTCGACTTCCGCTTCAAGTAGGAACACCCCAGGCACTCCACCAACACACCACAGTCCAATCAATTGCCCCCGATAAATCGCTGCTGCGGGGGCTAGGGGCTGGGTGAGAGGGGGGCCGCCAGTGCCCCACGGCTCTCAAGGCACCGCCGTGGGCTTTAGTCCGCCGCCCGCGAGGGGCTGGGCCATCCCTGGAACCTGCGCGAATCCGTTACTGCACCCGAATCGCGCATTGGGCTCTTGACATCCCGCCCGGCAAAGGGCTACAGTAGGCGGGTGAGCGGGGGCGAGCGCCCAACGCGTCGGGCCGGGAGCAAGGCGGTTGTGAGCAAACTGCGGACCATGATCATTGGGCCAGGGTGGGTGGCCGGGGAGCATATCAAGGGCTACTGCCGTGACCCGAGGGTGGAGATTGCCGCCGTCGTCGGCTTCCGGCCCGAGGATGCCGCCCAGTGCGAGCGGTACCGCCAGCAGTTCGGCTTCGCGGCGCCCTACTACGACGACCTCGGCAAGGCCATCGCTGAATCGGGCAGCCAGGCGGCCTCCGTGTGCACGATCAACCACATGCACTATGCGAACGCTCTCGCGGCAGTCGAGGCCGGGCTGCACGTCTTCTGCGAGAAGCCGCTGGCGCTCGCGCCCGAGCAGGTGAATGGGCTGGTGGCTGCCGCGGCGAGGCGGAAGGTCGTCACCCACGTCGGCCACGTGGTCCGGTGGTACTCCGCCATCGCCGAGCTGAAGAAGAAGGCCGACGGCGGCCTCTTCGGCGATCTATATTACGGCGAGGCCGATTACTTCCACCAGTACATCGGCGAGTGGAAAACCAAGGCCGCCACAGGCGGCTCCACCTGGCTCATGGGCGGCATCCACGCCCTCGACCTGCTCCTCCACTTCATGGGCTACGATTCGCCCATCGCCGAGGTCTACGAACGCCATCTTCGCGCGCATGGTATGCGGCATCCGGCGGCCTCCGGCAAGCCGGAATGCCCAATTGTCGGCGTTCGATGCCGCAGAAGATCGTTTTGATCGTAACTCACTTGGCCACGGGCACTTACGTCCGCAAAGGAGCGAGTTCACTTGCGCCTATAGCATTGTCTGCCAGCGCCACGAAACTCCTGGGTAACCGCCCGGAGCCGCGGACATCATCCTTAGCTCGCTCAAGTTCAGAGGCCAGGACCCCCATTGCGGCTTCAGGCCCAGGGTAGAGAACGGTCATGCCCCCCTGCTCGCAGACATAGTCAAAAAGCCAGCGGTTTCCTTCGTCGAAGGCAGCCTGGGCATCCTGGTGGGCCTTGTCCCTCGCGACTCCAGCCACGCGGATGGCCTCTGAGAGCAGTGACAGATGGAAAAACAGGATCACCCTTCGGGCGAAGCTCGGGCTTGCCCCCGCGGGCTTGCGGAGCAGGAAGGCATCCCCGATATCATTCATGTTGAGGTAGAAGCCCACGAAGGAGTTGGCGGTGCGGTCGTCGAGGGGGCCTATCTCGAGATTCAAGAGCTTGGAGAGGCGCCGGAAGACCATTGTCTTTCCGCACCCGCGTGTTCCAGTGAGTACCGTGATCCCGCGGCTTATGATGTCCTCATATCCAGGGAAACCTGCCACAAAGAGGCTCTTCCACTCACCCCATCTATCGCCGATCTGCTCCCCAGCCAGATAGTCGCCAAAGCTCTGCGCGGCCGGCTGCGACGATGGAGCCGATGCGCGCGCCCTGACTTGCAGGATATCTACCAACAGTCGACGGACCGCAGCCTCCTCGTCGCCTCTCTCCGTTGGGAATGCCTCGCGGAGCCCCTTCATCAGAGGTCCACTACACAATTCATCAAGGAGGGAGCGGTCTGCGTGATCAAGTGCTTCTCGTTCGATCGAGCCCAGCATTTGGGTACCAATCTGACCTATCTGAAGCAGATCCTCCTTTGGCTGCAAGACCGCGCCAGTGTAGCCAATTCCGAAGTCTGTGATCATGACCTCATAGCCACGCGGAGGACCAGTTGTCGGTCGCCGAAGGATTATGTTGCCGGGGTGCAAGTCGCCGTGTTTCACCCCCCTCTCCAGGCAGTCACGTCGGAAAAACAGTAGATGAAGGAGGACGCGTTCCACGTGAGCTACGTTAAGCTGTTTCTGGTCGATCAGTTCCCGGAGGTTACTGCCTTCAACAAAGTCGAAGACGAGAACACCATACACACCCTGATCGGTCTGGTGGAAGAAGAACTCGAAGAATCTTACGGTATTGGGCTGTTGCTCAAGGACCGCTGCCTTGCGCGCCTCTGCCTCCCAACCCGATCGTAGCTTCGACTGTGGAATGAACTTGAGGGCGCGGACCCCGCCGTACTTCCTCTCGGCGCGGAAGACATGCCCTCTCTTGCCGCTGCCGCAATACGCGGTCAGACGGTACTCATACTCCCCGGCTTGACCCACCGGCTTCACCCATTGGCCGACGAGGCCATTCAGTTCCTTGGGCAGTTCCCTCACCGGGCGACTACCTCCGCTTCCGCAAGACAAGGATGGTCTCCTGTCGGACCGAACGACAGGTTCCCCTTGTTCTGCGGCTATCAGGAATGGTGTTGCGACTCAGCGCAGTCAAGCGAAGGCCACAGGAGGCATCGCGCGCCAGGTCAGCGACCTCCTCCGGCAGATTGTGGTACTCTCCCTCGCGTCGAGTTGCGCCGAGGACAAGAACACACGGCCCATTCGGAGGCAGAAGCTCGGACCAGAGCGGGAGTACCGTTCGCATCATCGAGAGGAACACAGCCTTCCTCGGGGATATGAGTGGTTCAAGCTCTCTATGGTCCTCCACACCGAGGAACCAGAGTCTAAGACGGTTATCGCGGGCGTATGACAGCGAATTCATGTACGGGGGGCTGGTGATTATCGCGGACACCTTGTGCCCATTGACCACGCGCAGCGGGGCCTTGGCGTCTGCCCTCGTTGCCACCCGTCTCAGATGTCTGTCGACTTGGGGAGTTCGAGCAAAAGCCCGGCGCAGCTTGCGAACGAGGCGCGGGTAGACTTCCTTGTACCCATAGAGGCCCGGATGGGTCGAACGAGGGTAGAGCTTCGTCATCAAGTACGGGACCGTGTGCGATGCAGGATGCGACAAGAAGGCCGGTCGCCAGTGATGCACGATCCCCAAAAGGCATGAGAGAAGGAACCACTGCCTATGCGCAATCAGGACATTCCTTAGGGCAAGTACCTCCCGAAGAGTCCTCGGATGAAAGAAGGATCTCACCCACGAGGGGGCTCCCAGTTCATTGGCCTGATTTGCCTCTCTGGTTGCCTGTCGCCAGAGCGGGTCAAGCCTGCTGGTCGCATCATCGAGGTCAGCAGGAGGGAAGACCTTGCTTTTCGTAAGAACGTGCGCGTAAGGGCTGAGGTCCGCGGCAATGACGTTCCTGTCACTTAGCCATCCTTCAAGCGCGACCGTGCCTGCCCCTGAGAAGGGGTCGTAGATAGTGTCTCCCTGCCTGGTGAACTGCAGTATGATGCTCCGAGCCATCGAGGATTTCATCCTCCCGATATACGGAGACAACTGGTGCCACGTGCACTCTGAGTAGACCGTGGGCTTCCGCCAGTCAACGCGTATCTTGTCCATTTGAGCTACACTGTCATGGCTATTCATCGTGGCAATTGGGCCATCTGTGCCCTCAAGGCGGTCGGGACCATCAATGAACAGCTCGCCCCCACTTCTCCTGTCCTACAGCCCCGCGGCCTTGCGGAGGGCGGGGGCCTTCTCGGTGCGCTCCCAGGTGTAGATGTCGTAGTTGGCGTGGCCGAGGTGGCCGTAGCGGGCGGTGTGCTTGAAGATGGGACGGCGGAGGTTGAAGTAGTCAATGATGGCGCGGGGGCGGAGGTCCCAGTGCTCGGCGACGAGGGCTTCGATCTTGTCGTCGGCGATGGCGCCGGTGCCCTCGGTGTTGACGTTGATGCTGATGGGCCTTGCGACGCCGATGGCGTAGGAGAGCTGGACTTCGCAGCGGTCGGCGAGGCCGGCGGCGACGATGTTCTTGGCGACGTGGCGGGCGGCGTAGCTGGCCGAGCGGTCCACCTTGCTGGGGTCCTTGCCGCTGAAGGCGCCGCCACCGTGGCTGCCGCGGCCGCCGTAGGTGTCCACGATGATCTTCCGCCCCGTCAGCCCCGTGTCGCCGTGGGGGCCGCCCATGACGAAGCGGCCGGTGGGGTTGACGTGGATGATCGTGTCGCCGTCCACCATGCCCTTGGGGAAGGTCTGGGGGATGAGGAGCTTCACGAGGTCGGCCTTGATGCGCTTTTGTGTGGCCTTCTCGTGGTGCTGTGTGGAGACGACGATGGTGTGGATGCGGACGGGCTTGTCGTTCTCGTATTCGACCGTGACCTGGGTCTTGCCGTCGGGGCGGAGGTAGGGGAGCGTGCCCTTCTCGCGGAGTCGGGTGAGGCCGCGGACGAGGCGGTGGGCGTAGCAGATGGGCGAGGGCATGAGTTCCTTGGTCTCGCGGCAGGCGAAGCCGAACATCATGCCCTGGTCGCCGGCGCCCTGCTCGTGGCTGTCCGTCTCGTTCACGCCCTGGGCGATGTCGGGGCTTTGGCGGTGGACGCTGGTGATGACGCCGCAGGAGTGGGCGTCGAAGCCGACGTCGGGGTCGGTGTAGCCGATTTCGGCGATGGTCTGGCGGGCGGTGGCGGCGAGGTCCACGATGGTGCTGGAGGTGATCTCGCCGGCGATGACGACGAGGCCGGTGGTGACCAGCGTTTCGCAGGCGACGCGCGACATCGGGTCGCCCGTGAGGTAGGCGTCGAGGACGGCGTCGGAGATCTGGTCGGCCACCTTGTCCGGGTGGCCCATCGTCACGGCCTCCGACGTGAAGAGATGCCTGCGTCCGCTCATGGCGTCTGAGTTCCTTTCTTTGCCTGAGGCCGGAGGAACGGCTCCAGGGCCTCGAGGGTGCGGCGGGTCGCGCCGCGATTCGTTTCCACCACTTCGCGGGCCTTCTGGCCCATCGCGGCGGCGGCATCGGGATGGGCGAGCAGGTCGCTCAGCGCCGCCTCCAGCTCCGCCGCGTCCGCCACGCGCCGCGCGGCCCCGTGGGCGAGCAGTTGCTCGTTCACGTCCCGAAAGTTCGCCGTGTGCGGGCCGAACAGGACCGGCTTCGCGTGCGCAGAAGGCTCGATTGTACTTTGCCCGCCGTGCGGAATCAAGCTGCCCCCCACGAAAACCAGCGTGGCCAGGCCATAGACGCGCGCCAGCTCGCCCATCGTGTCGAGGAGGACGACGGCCCCCGGCTCGCCCTGCTTCCCCTCCTTGAGGGCCGTGCGGCGGATGCAGGGGAGGCCGGCGCGGCGGATGAGCTGCTCGACCGGGCCGAAGCGGTCGGCCTGGCGCGGGGCCAGGACGAGGCGGAGCGAGGGCGTCTGGGCATTGAGCCGCTGGTAGATGGCGAGGAGCGCCTCGTCTTCGCCCTGCCACGTGCAGCCGCCCATGAGCACAGGCTCGTCGGACCCGAGGCCGAAGCTGGCGGCCAGCGTTTGTAGTTCCGCCTTCAGGCGGTCTTGGTCGGCGGGAGCGGAATCGAACTTCATGTTCCCCGTCACCGTGACCCGCTCAGCCGGCGCCCCGAGGGCCTTCAGCCGCTCGGCAGTGGCATCAGATTGGACACAGAAGCGCGAGACCCGCCGAAGCCAGCGGCCGACGAGGGGGCGAATGAGACGGTAGCGGCCGAACGCCCGCTCGCTCAGGCGGCCATTGACGACGACGACCGGCACGCCGCGGCGGGCCGCGGCTGCCAGGAAGTTCGGCCAGACCTCCAGCTCGACGAGCAGGATGAGGCTGGGGCGAATGCGGCGAAGCGTGCGGGCCACGGCGCACGAGAAGTCGAGCGGATAGTAGAAGGCGCGGCGGCCGGGATACAGCTTCTCGGCCATCGCGCGCCCCGTGTTCGTCGCGGTCGAGAGCGCGACCTCCCAGTCGGGGCGGGCCTCGGCGAGGCCCGCGATGAGGGGGCGGATGAGGTTCATCTCGCCCACCGACACCGCATGGACCCACACGCAAGGCGCGTCGCCCTCGCGGGGCGCGACGCCGCCGAAGCGCTCGCGGTAGCCCGTGCGGTACTTCTCGCTCGTCAGCGCCTTGTAGGCCAGGACCGGCGAGGCCAGCGTGGCGCCCACGCCATACGCGATGTCGAGGAGGAGCGACATAGGCCAGGATGTTACCAGAAGCCCCCGCCTGCTTCAACCGCCCGATCCCGCGCGGTCCCCCATCTTGCTCGCTCGCCACGGGCGAAAGTGGCCGTCGAGCAAGACTGCGGGCAGCGGCCGACGGACGGCTCTCGTGATGTAAGTTACGGTGGCTGTGTGGCTTGTGACGATATGATGATTTCGGAGTTGTTCAACTCCGCAATTATCTCTCCCGCCCTCGCGCGGCGGAGGGGACCCTTGCTAGACTGCGTGCACGACGTGGACGGGGACCGCTCGTCCCCCCGCTCTGCGCGGGGATGGCGTTGCGGACGCTCTGCGTCCATCGGTGAGGGCACAGACTCCGATGGCCGCGGAGCGGCCGGCCCGGCGTCCCCACGCGGAGCGTAGGGACGAGAGGGATGGGGGAGCGTAGGGACGAGAGGGATGGCGGAGCGTAGGGACGAGAGGGATAGGGGAGCGTAGGGACGAGGCCAGCGGCTCTGGTGATGTAAGCTCTGGTGGCAACGTTGGTTGCGAAGACGGATGAGTTGCGGAGTTGTTCAACTCCGCAAGCATGCCTCCCGCCCTCGCACCGTGCAGGGGAACCCAGAGCGCCCTGCTCGCGTCTGAATGGATGATGGGGGAGGCATTCCTGGCCCGGGGGCTGCAACGCTTGGAGGGTCCGACGATGAGGACTTGTGCGACGGTTGCCGTGGTGTTCGCTCTGGCTTCGGCCTGGCTGGCGGCGGGGGAGCCGCAGGGGAATCCCGCCGAACGCGACGTGACGCAGGGCGCGCTGCGCATCGTGGCGAAGGACGGCGGCGTGGTCGAGTGCCCGCTCAAGCACACGGACGTGCGGGCCGACGTCAGCGGCTTCATCGCCCGCGTGAAGGTGACGCAAACCTTTCACAACCCGATGGATGAGAAGATCGAGGCGGTCTACGTCTTCCCCCTGCCGCACAAGGCGGCGGTGGACGACATGACGATGGTGATCGGCCCGCGGCGCATCGTGGGCCTCATCAAGCGGCGGGCCGCTGCACGCGAGATCTACGAGCAGGCCCTCACTCACGGCCTCACCGCCGCCCTCCTCGAGCAGGAGCGGCCCAACATCTTCACCCAATCCGTCGGCAACATCCCGCCCAAGCAAGAGGTCAAGATCGAGATTTCCTACGTGGACGTGCTGGAATACGACATGGGCGTCTACGAGTTCCACTTTCCGATGGTCGTCGGCCCCCGCTACATCCCCGGCGGCGCCAAGTCGGCTCAGGTGCCCGATGCCTCGCGCATCACCCCGCCCGCTCTCAAGCCCGGCGAGCGGAACGGCCACGACATCTCGCTCGCCGTGTGGCTCAACGCCGGTGTGCCCATCCAGGACCTCAAGGTGACGAACCACAAGGCGCAGGTCGAGCGCGACGGTGTGGCGAAGGCCGCCGTAGCCCTGTCGCCCGGCGACACGATTCCCAACAAGGACTTCGTCCTCCGCTACGGCGTGGTCGGCGCGAAGCCCGAAATGGCCCTCCTCTGCCACACCCGCGAGGCGGGCAAGGGCTACTTCATGCTCATGGTCCAGCCCAAGGAGGACGAGCGGCTGAAGGTCAGTCCCCCGCGTGAAATCGTCTTCCTCGTGGACGTGTCCGGCTCGATGAGCGGGCAGCCGACGGCCAAGGTGCGCGACGTGATGGCGAAGCTGCTCCGCCTCTGCAAGCCGAACGACACGCATCGTCGAGAAGGCCCAGGCGAGCTGGCGCGAGGTCGTGGCCGCGGCGAGCATGATGGGCATCCCTGTGCCCGCCTTCAGCAGCGCCTTGTGCTACTTCGACAGCTACCGGCGTGCGAGGCTGCCCGCGAACCTCATTCAGGCCCAGCGCGACTACTTCGGCGCCCACACCTACGAGCGCGTTGACCGCCCCGGCTCCTTCCACACCGAGTGGCTGAAGGACTGAGCGCTCGCGGAGGCCAGGGTTTCGATGGAGAGCAGCTCAGGGACGAACGGTGGCCGAACTTCGGCATTGCGCCGCGAGACGATCCTGCGTGCCCTGGAGCGCTTGTCCCAGCAGCTCGGCCAACGGGGAATCACCGGAGAGGCCTGTCTGTGTGGCGGCACGGCCATGGTCCTGGCGTTCGCTGCTCGCCCGGCCACCAGGGATGTGGACGCCATTTTTCAGCCGGCGCAGTTGATTCGAGAGCTTGCGCGCAGGATTGCCGAAGAGGAGGGGCTGCACCCTGACTGGCTGAACGACGGCGTCAAGGGGTTCGTTTCCACGCGTCACGAGACGACTGTTGGCAGCCTGCCGCAGTTCCCGCACCTGCGCCTCACGATGCCGGTGCCTGAGTACCTGCTGGCGATGAAGTGCATGGCGGCGCGCATCGGGGGCACGGCCGGCGAGCAGTCGGATGTGTCGGACATCCTGTTCCTCACCCGCCACATTGGGATCAAGTCTGCCAGGGATGTCCTCGCCATCGTCGCGCGGTACTACCCTGCCAGCCGCATCCCGGTGAGGACGCAATACCTCATCGAGGGCCTCTTCGAGGAGGGGAAGGTATGAGGCCGCGGACACTTGCTGAGGTCGCGGAACTCGCGCTTGGTGGAGACTCCTTTGATCTGTGCCTAGCGGAGTTTCTGGACGACTTCCGCGCGGCGCCGGCGGGCGAGGCGCTCGCCGGCACGCCGCCCCTGCTTGCCCCACGCTTCGGGGAACTCGGGCAGGTGCAGGACGCCTATCTCGCCGCGACGGCTGAGGAACTGGCGCGGGAGTTCGCACTGCCCGTGCCCGCCTGGACAGATGGCGAGGAGCGCCGGCTTCACAGGCCCTGGTTCGCATCTCCCCTGGCCTCGCTACGGGCCGTCTTGCTCCTGGAGAGCCCCGCGGGCTTCCGGGCGCGGAATCTCTTCGTCAGCGAGAACGCTCTGACCCGGGTGTGAGGCCGCTGACCGCCCCCGCTGCTGCCGCGGCGGGGTGAGCAGGGCCTCTCCCGTGCAGCAGGCTCCGGCGCCCCAGGTGGGGCGGGAAGAGGACGAGCGAGAGCCTGTACAAAGCTGCCTCAGAGCGATTTGAGAGCTTTTTCCGCCCGGCATCACTCCAAGCCATATCTCCTGTGATCGCCGACACTTAGGCTGCGAGACGGCCGTTTCAGCCCGCGCGCTGAAAGCCGTTCAGCGCGCGACTCTGTCATAGGGTGGAGGAGAAGAGTCGGGACGCCGGCAAGACCCCGGCTCGTCTCCTTGTAGGAATGGCTGTTCCGATGGCCCCTGTAGTCACTGCACGCCCTTCGGGGTAGAACATACCGAATGGGGCCGCACGCGCTCTTTGACAAGACGAAGGAACGTGACGCGTGATGCGTGACGCGTGACTCGTGAGAAGAGGGAATGGCCAGGCGCCTCCCTTCGACCGCGGGTCACGCGTCACGGGTCGCGTGGACGGGCCGGGCTCCTTCCACACGGAACGGCTGAAGGGCTGGGCGGGGCGCTCCCGGTCACGATTCAGGTTCCGGCGGCATGGCGCACCCTGCCAGAAAATAACCCCGCCCAGGGCCTTTCGGCGTGTCCAGACGGGGAGCAATTCTGACTTCCAGTTTCCACGGTTACTATACCATGCTCCGGTCGAGTGTCAAGTGCGAATCGTGATGCTGGAAGGGCGGCGGCTCAGGCGTCGAGGAGGCGGACGAGGGGGCAGCGGGCGCAGGTGGCGGTCTCGGAGTCGCAGAAGTCGGCGTAGAGCTGGTAGAGGCCCTGCTGGCGGCGGGCATTGCGAAGGAGCTTCATTTCGGACTCAGGCCGGCCAAAGAGGCGGAGGGACATGAAGCGGGTGATCGCGGTGCTCGGGAGCTTGGGGTAGGTGGCGAAGAGCTGGTGGAGGAGTTCCTCGAACGCCCGGTCGTTGTCGCGGCGCGACTGGTAGAGGAGGGCGGGCAAAAGACCGTCTATGATGAGGGTGTCGGCGCGGTCGGCGCCGACGAGGCGCAGGGGGTGGGCGAGCAGCTTGCCTGCGAAGTGCGTCCGCGTGTCCCAGAAGGGGTCGCGGAGGGAGAGGAAGAGGCCGAGTAGCTGCGCCCGGCGGACTTTGAGTTCGCGGGGGGCGAGGGGGCCGGCGGCGGGGCCGAGGGCCTGGCGAATGGCCTTGTGAAGCCCGTGCTCGATGGCTCGCGCGGCGACGCGGGCCAGGGCGGCGATGCGGCGGGTGGGGAAGTTGGGGGGGCGCGTGCCGTCGAAGCTCCACTGCGCGGCGTCGAGCGCGTCGTCGGCGAGGTCGGCGCCCAGTTGGTCCCAGAGGGCACGAAGCTGGCGCACGTGGTCGCGGGCCGCCTCGTCGGGGGATGGTGGCACAGGCATCTTGCCTGTGTCGCGCACAGGCGGGACGCCTGTGCCACCCCTATCGTCGGACACAGGCGGGACGCCTGTGCCACCCTCAGCCGCAGACACAGGCAAGATGCCTGTGCCACCGGGGACGAGGCCGGAGACGCCGAAGAGGAGTGCTTCGGCGGCGAGGGGGAGAGGGGTGCCTTCCGGCCGCTGCCCCACCCGCTCGCGGAGGAGGGTGAGGGGGAGGCGTCGGGCGAGTTCGAGGGCTGGGGCGCCGTTGCGCTTGTAGCCGAGGCCCTCGGCAATGGCTTCGTAGAGGAGCTGGTCGTCGTCGCCCGCGGCGCCGCTGGCGGCGCGGCCGGCGAGGCGGCGGGCCTTGTCGGCGACCCGCTGGTCGCCGGCGTGGCCGAGGAATTGTTCGAGCCACTCGAGCGTGACCTTGCCCTCGGCGAGTAGGGCGTTGCAGCGGCCGGCGCTGGCGCCGCCCGCCTCGGGATACTCGTCGGCGTCCACCATGTCCGTCAGTTCGGCCAGGGGGGTGCGCAGGTAGGGTTCGAGGGTGATCTGGGGCACGGTGGCGCCGCCGGCGGTGGCCACGCTGCTGCGGCCCGTGTCGTTCCAGAGGGCGACATGGAGGACCACGCTGTTGTAGGTGGGGTCGGCGTCGTGGCCGTGGGTGTGCCAGAGGGAGGCCTGGAGGTGGACTTCGATGTCGCCTTTGACGACGCCTGCGTGGCCGATTCGGAGCGCGGCGTTGCGGAAGTCGGGGCCCGACTCGAGGTTCCACCAGCCAGGGGAGAGGACGCGAAGCTTCTGGCCGTCGTCGCAGCGGAGGCGGTCGGTGGCGAGGGACTGGTCGAACCAGATGCAGCGGACGATGCGCTCGCGGACCGAGGGGGGCGCTGGGGCGTAGCGGGTGGTGCGCTCGGAGACGGCGCCGGCGTCGGCGAGGGCGCGGCGATAGGCGTCCGTGAACAGGCCAGGTTCGCTCTTGGGCAACTCGACCATCGCGGTGGCCCCTGCGGGGTCAGGTGTTCATGCGGGCCATGAGCGCGCCGCCCAGGGCTGCGAAGAGGATGAGGGGCAGCCAGGCGGCGAGGGCCGGGACGCTGGCGAGGAGGCCCTCTGGGTTCTGGCCGGCGAGCTGGGACAGGTAGTTGAGGAAGTAGAAGCCCATGCTGACGAGGAGGGCGAGGCCCATGCCGACCCAGGTGCTCTTGCCGCCCTCCTGCTGGAACAGCAGTGGCACGGCGACGAGGAGGAGGACGATGCTGGCCAGCGGGAAGGCGATGCGGCCGTGGAGGATGACCAGCTTCTTCTGCCGCAGGGCGGGCGGGTCGTTCTCGTTCTGGAGCAGGTCGCGGAAGCTCTTGAGCGTGGGGTCGCCCTCGCTCTTGATCAGGTCGCTGGGCGGGATGGTGAAGGGGAGGGGGGCGCCGTCGAAGATGACCTCGTCGCGGCGGGTCTCCCGGTCAACGTAGGTGTTGGCTCGGCCGAGCCAGAGCTTCTCCTGGGGGCGCCAGAGGGCGGCCTGGATGAAGATGGGCGCTGGCGTCCCCTCGTCGCTCAGCGGCGGGGTGAGCTGGCCGCCCAGGATGAGCTGGAGCGAGCCCTTGTATGTCCACATGTCGGACGAGAAGGCGATCTCGAGCTGCCCCCCGTCGCGCTCCCCCTGGATTCGCACCAGGGCGGGGGCCGCGCCGGCCCTCGGCTTTCGGGGCATCGTGAAGGTCGTCGCGTCCTCCTGCGTGGGGATGGCCATGTGCTCGAACGGCGTCCACTGCCCCTTGGCGTTCACCGCCTCGCCCTTGGACAGGAAGAGCCAGCGTTCCGCCCACACGCCGCTGGCGTTGCGGATGCGCGCGTCGCCCGGCTTGTGGCCCGAGGCTGCTGCCTTCGGGTGCGGGCCGGGCTCGGCCTTCGAGCGCGCCTCGAGCCCCTCGATCTCGAAGCCGGGCAGCGCGTACTCCAGCCTCTTCACCCACACCATCGCCCGGTTGTTCCTGTCGGGCGACGAAAGGTCGTCGTACGTGTCCCGCGCGGTCCCCCGCGCGCGCATGTTCACCAGCTCGGGCGCGAGCGCGGGCACCAGGAACTCCTGGTTCGCGGCGGCCAGGGCGGCCACGGCCACCGCGCAGGCGAACATGGGCGCCAGCGCCCGGTGCAGGCTCACCCCTACCGCCTTGATGGCGTTCAGCTCGTTGTAGCGGGTCAGCCGCGCGGTCGCGATCACCCCCGCCAGCAGCGTGACCAGGGGGAAGAACTGCGTGAGAAGCACCGGCACGTGGTAGGCGTGGTAGATGACGATCCAGCGCAGGAAGGCGGCCACGCTCTCCTGCTCGATGAAGTCGTCCAGCTTCGCAAACGTGTCGAGGAGGACGTAGAGGACGACGACGCCCAGGAGGCACAGGAGGAAGTGCCAGACGAAGAACAGCCCGATGTAGCGGTCCAGGCGGCGTCCCAGCACGGCCGGTGCCCCTCTCGTCAGTGGCGGAACGTGCGCAGCAACAGCCCGATGCCCAGGGCGCCCACCAGGGCGTCCGGCACCCACAGGGCCACCCACGGGGGCAGGCGCTGCTCGGCGGCCAGCCCCTGGCCCCCCATGATCATCGCGTAGAGGGCGAAGAACACGCCGATGCTGATGGCGAACGAGGCCAGGCGGCTCTGCCGCCGCATCCAGATGCCCAGCGGCACCCCCACGCAGCAGAGCGCCAGCGTGGCGAAGGACAGCGCCTCGCGCAGCCGCACCTCCGTGAGGTCCCGGGCCAGTTCCCTGCGGTCCCTGCCTGGCGTCCCGTGCCCAGCGGCCAGGGTGCGCCGGTGCTCCCGCGCCCTCAGGAGGAGCTGAGCCGTCGTCATGTTCGACCGCCGCTCCAGGTTAGGCTCCGCATCGGCCACGGGAATGACCTGCTTCTGCTCCTCGAACGTGATCTGGACCCACTGCCGCGCGCTGCGGCCCGGCAACACCATCACGCACTGCCCGTTGTGCAGGACGATGGTCATCTGGCGCCGCGCGCGGTCCACCGAGTACGTCGCGCTCTCGGCACGGTAGACATTGACCTCCGAGCCCTCCTCCGGCTCGCGCCCCGGGCCATCGGGGTCCTCGGCGCCCGCCTTGCCCCGCTTCTTGCCCTCGCGCTCGCCCTTCTTCGGCTCGATCACCACCACGTTGCGCAGCGTGTTGCCCTCGACCGACTCGACGTAGATCTTGTAGCCGCCCACCTTGGTCGTCACCTGGCTGCCCAGGAGCGAGATGCGGAACGGTTCCTCGAAGAAGATGCGCCGCAGCTCGCGCTCGCGCAACAGCGCGCTGTGCGGCACCAGCCAGTCGTTCAGCGGAATCGCCACCGCCGTGAGCAACACGGCCAGCACCAGGGCCGGATAGCACACGTAGCGCAGCGGTATCCCGCAGCCGCAGATCGCCTTCAGCTCGTTGTCGGCCGACAGCCGCCCGTAGGCCATCACGCAGGCCGACAGCAGCGCGGCCGGAATCACCCACGAGTACAGGTGGGGCAGCACGAGCGGGACCAGCCGCACCAGGTCCTCAGGCCCCACCCCGAGCCGAAGGGGCTTGTACAGCGACCCCAGGAGCATCATGCCCGTGAGCGCCGCGAAGCTGATGACGAAGCCCCGCACCAGCTCCCACAGCACGTAGCGGTGCAGAATGCTCAGCATGGCCCCACCGGCCCCCGTGGGCGCAACGAACCCCAGCCTCCCGTGCCTCGTCGCCCGCGAACCGAGGGAATTATAGCAGAAGCAGGCGGCGGGTGCCAACCTCCCCAGTCGTTCATTCAGCATTCGACATTCGGCGTTCGACATTCATGATTCGTAACACTTCAGCCGAGTGAAGTGCGGTCTCAAGCGCGCCCTTCAAGTGACGGCGGAGTTCGTAGTGCGGGCTTCAGCCCGTATCTGGCGTCCAGGATACGGCCTGAAGGCCGCACTACGAACTCTCGCTTCACCCGGCTGAAGTGTTGCCATCATTCGAGTCCTGGTGGTGCGCCAGAAGGGCGAAGGACCTGCCCCGGTCGGCGCCGCGGCGGCACTCGCCGGCCGCAATGGCCTCGGGGCCGCACCCCGTCTCGATGCGGGCGCGGTGTGCGGCGGCATAGTCGCCCACCCCAGGCGACCGCGCGAGAAGGCGGGCGACGAACCCCCGCGCGGGGTATTGGCGCAGCTCGAGCCCATCGGGCAGCCGCGTGACGGCTGGGGCGGCCGCCTGGCGGTGCCGCGCCCACAGGGCAAGGACGTCCCTCGCCGGCCGGTCGCGCCGGTGCCACACCCGCCAGCCCTCCAGCCACTCGACGGCGAACTGGCTGCTGTTGAGCAGGCAGCGCTTCGCCCGGCTGCCTGTTCGTGCTGGACGCGAAGGGGAACAAGGCTCCCCTCTACGATGACCCGCAGACATCCTGCTTCTGCCCGGTGCCGCTGCGGCCGCGGCAGGCGCCCCACCACTTCGCCGGCACGCAGCCGGCCGAGCCAAAGGGCGAGGGACGCTTCTTCTGCTTCGACGTCTATCAGGGCCTGCTCGACAAGGGCGTAACGCGCGGCCAGGTGAAAGAGTTGCGCGTGATGTCGCAGCTCCCCAAGAAGTACAACACCGAAGGCCCGCGTTACTCCGACCACTATCCCGCCATCGGCGAGGGCACGTACTACGTGAAGTACAACTACGGCACCGTGCCGGTCGCCGACGACGGCTCGGTCTACTTCACCGCCCCCGCGGGCGTCGAGCTGTACTTCCAGGCCCTCGACGCCAACGGCAAAGAGGTCCGCCGCATGGGCACCGTCACGCAACTGGTCAACGGCGAGAGCCAGAACTGCATCGGCTGCCACGAATCCCGCTCGCACACGCCCTCGCCGCAACTCCAGTCGTGGCGGCGGCTGTCGAAAGGCCCCGACCGCATCACCCCGCCGCCCTGGGGCGAGGGGCCGGTGGACTTCGTGAAGCAGGTCCAGCCCGTGCTCGACAAGTACTGCGCCAAGTGCCACAGCGGCGCGACGCCCGGCGGCGGGATTGACCTGTCGGGCGATAAGACGCGCCTGTTCAACATGGCCTTCGAGACGCTTGTCTTCACCCCCGGCCTCGTCGAGCGCTATCACATCAACCCCGGCCCCACCGGCAACTTCCCGCCGCTGGCCACAGGCTCGTGGGTGAGCCGCCTGACCAAGCTGCTCGAGGAGAAGTACAAGCACCTGAACGTAGACGACGAGAGCCGCCGCCGCATCTACACCTGGGTTGACGCCAACGTGCCCTACTACGGCACGTGGGACATGACGCGGCCTCACAGCTTCGGTGGGCGCGACACCTGGCTGGACGAGCGCGGCAGGCCCCTCCCCTGGTTCGCGCAGCTTCAGGAGGCCATCAAAGCGCTCGCGCCGGCCAAGCTCGCCCTCGCCCACCCCGACATCAACCTCACCCACCCCGAGTGGAGCCGCGTGCTGGTGCGGAACCTGGCCAAGAGCGCCGGCGGCCTGGCCGACGACGCCAAGGCCATCTTCAAGGGCAAGGACGACCCCCGCTACCAGGCCGTCCTCAAGGCCATCGAGGCGGGCAAGGCGGCCCTCCTCGCCAAGCCCCGCATGGACATGCCCGGCGCCGTCCCCATCCCCCAGCAGCGCGACTTTGGGAGGACGTTCTGAGGACGATGGATAAGGCAAGCGCGAAGGAACAGGCCATCCAGACGATACGGCGGTTGCCGGGCGACGCCACCATGGAGGACATCGTGGGGGCTCTTGCCTTCAGAATGCACGTTGATGCAGGATTGCGGGAACTCGATGAGGGGAAAGGCATTCCCCACGAGGAGGCGAGGAAGCGTCTCAAGCAGTTGAGGAGACACGCCTGATGCCGGACAACGTGTTTCGTTGTGCTCTGATGTTCGCGCTCATCGGCTTCCTTTCGTGCACCGCCGGGCGAGCGGCTGAACCGACGAAGGCTGAGGGCGGGCCGATGTGGGACTCGGCGAAGCTGTTCCAGCCGCCGAAGGCGGTCCCCGCCGAGGGCTTCGAGGCGCAGGGGATGCGGGCGGTGTTCTATCAGGGGCTGCCGTATCGCGGCAAGCCCACGCGCGTGTTCGCCTGGCTCGGCGTCCCGAAGAGCGAGCCGGGCAAGAAGCTGCCAGGGATGGTGCTCGTCCACGGCGGGGGCGGCACGGCCTTCGCCAACTGGGTGAAGCTGTGGAACGACCGCGGCTACGCGGCCATCGCGATGGACACCTGCGGCTGCGTGCCGAAGGGCTCCTACGGCAAGTGGCAGCGCGACGCCCAGGGCGGGCCGCCCGGCTGGGGCAACTGGAAGCAGATGGATGAGCCGCGCGAAGACCAGTGGACCTATCACGCCGTCGCCCAGGCCATCCTCGGCCACTCGCTGCTCGCCGCACAGCCCGAGGTGGACGCCGACCGCATCGGCCTCACGGGCATCTCGTGGGGCGGCTATCTGGCCTGCATCGTCGCGGGGGTGGACAGCCGCCTGAAGTGCGTCGTGCCCGTCTACGGCTGCGGCTACACGAACGAGCACGGCTTTGCGGCCAACGTGGCCGCCCTCGGCAAGGAGGGCGCCGAACGCTGGATGCGCTGGTGGGACCCCTCGGTCTACCTGCCCGACGCGAAGATGCCGATGGCGTGGGTGACGGGCACGAACGACTTCGCCTACACCTTCAATGCCCTTCAGAAGTCGTACCGCCTGCCCAAGGGGCCGCGGACGCTGTGCATCCGCATCCGCATGCCCCACGGCCACGGCCCGGCGGGGGAGGCGCCGAAGGAGATAGCCGCCTTTGCTGACAGCATCCTCAAGGGCGGCGACCCGCTGCCCAGGATCACGGGCCAGGGGTATGAGAGCGGCGTGGCGTGGGCGACCTTCGAGAGCAAGCGCCCCATCGCCAAGGCCGAGTTCTGCTTCACCCGCGCCACGGGGAAGTGGCAGGACCGCAAGTGGGAGACCCTGCCCGCCGAACTTGCCCCCGGCAAGGCCAGGGCGGCCTTTTCCGACGACGTGACCGTCTACTACCTCAATCTGTTCGACGACCGCGACTGCGTGGTGAGCGCCGAGCACGTCGAACTCCCGCCTCCTGCCCCGAAGCCCTGAGCGGCTGCAGATCCGCCTGCGTATCTTCGTGGGAACAACATTCCACACTTGTACAAGTGTGGAATGTTGTTCCAGCCATCACCCTGCCGGTCGGGCGTGCATGGCGTTCTTCGCGGGCCAGGGACGGCCCGCCTACAACGCTGTCTTGCTAGACTTGCTCAGAAAGGAAGGCGGTTGCCCTTCAGGATCATCGCGGCGACAACCGCCGCCACGGCCAGCAGGAGCCATTGCTCGCGGTTCTCGCTCCAGAAGGTGGCGAAGCTCCAACGCAGCGTCGAGCGCTTCGGGTAGGGGCTCAGGCGCGGGACAAGGCTGCGCACCTGAGTGCGGTACTCCACGTACTGCTGGCCGAAGTAGCCCTCGAGCCGCTTCGACTCCTTTCTGAGCTTGCGGGGCATGTAGTTGAGGAAGAACACGATCATCGCCACGCCGAACAGCGCGTAGGTGTAGGGGCTGTTGGCCAGGATGCCGAGGCCCACGAGCAGAAACAGGCGTCCCAGGTAGAGCGGGTCGCGCAGATGGGCATAGGGGCCGGACGTTGCGAGCTGCTGGTTGCGGCGCAGGTGGCCGGCCGCCCAGGCGCGAATGAGCATTCCCACCGCGATGAGGGGGGTGCCCACGGCTATCGTCCAGCCCTTCGGCGTGCCCAGCCACGCGAACAGGCCGCCGAAGGCCACCACCGCGACCACCTTGGCCGCCTCGGCCGGGCGCGTGCGCAACTTGTCCATCAGCCCCACTCAGCGCCTCCTTGACCGTCGGAACAAGTGGCCCAGGAAGTGGACCGCGCGGTAGATGAGGCCGGGCCTCACGTCAATCTCCACCATCTCCCCGTGCAGCTTGCGACGAAGCTTCTGCACCTTGAGCTTCCGCATGACCTGAAGGTGGTGGAAGACCCAGGCGCTCAACAGCGGCACCCGCCCCCGCACGTGCGAGGTCGAGAAGTCCACCAGGTACGGCTGCCCCTCGCGGTCGCACAGGATGTTCCTCATGTGGGCATCGGCGTGGGCCACGCCCCGGGCCTCGATGGCGAGCAGCAATTGCTCCAGTCGGTCCACGAAGCCGGGCGGCACCGGCTCCCTCCTTCTCAGGTCGTGCAGCGGCTCGGCCTCGACGAACTCCATCGAGAGCACGTGCGGGCCGTCGCGTCCCACGAACGCCGGCACGCCCCTCAGCCCGGCCAGGCGCCGCAGCGCCCGCTCCTCGCGGTTCAGGCAGAGCCGGCCGTAGAGGCGCACGAACGGGCCGCGCTTGCGGTAGTCCTTCACCAGCGTGGGCGGCGTGGTGGGCAGCAGGTAGATGTCGGCCTTCGTGCGGTTGCGCGGCTGCGCGACCAGCCGGCCCGTGCCGGGCGCCATGGTTGCCGCCGCTGGTGTGGGAGGAGCCTGCGCGTCTGGTGCCACGCGATGCGCCCTGAAGTGGCGGAAACGGGCCGCCCCCACGGACCACACCGCGGGGCGCGGAGCAACGCCCATAAGGGTAGGCGCCCAGGCCTGAGCAGTCAAGGTTTCTTTCACGTCCGTAAGGTTGCCGGCCGCCCAGTCACACCGCATTTGGGGGAGGGAGCGACTTGCAATCCTCGACGCCAATTGCTAGCTTGTGGCGTGGGACCGGTCGCCGTGCAAAGGAGAGAGCCATGAAGCGTCGGGGGTTCCTTCAAATGGCCGCCGGGGGCGCGGCGGGCCTTGTGATTCTGCGCGACAGCGCGTCGGCGCAGGGCACAAAGGCCAACGACAAGCTCAACATCGCCCACATCGGGGTCGGCGGACGGGGCCGCGAACTCTTCGGCGGCTTCGCGCGCCAGGAGAGGACGGTCGCCCTGTGCGACGTGAATGAGAGCCGGGCGGCACAGGTGTTCAAGAGCCTGCCCGACATGCCGAAGTTCCAGGACTACCGGGTGATGCTGGACAAGATGGGCAAGGAGATAGACGCGGTGGTGGTGGCCACGCCCGACCACTCGCACGCCCCGGCGTCGGCCCTCGCCATCCGCTCGGGCAAACACGTCTACACCGAGAAGCCCCTCACCCGCACCGTCTTCGAGTCGCGGATGCTCCGCAAGCTGGCCAGGGAGTTCAAGGTCGCATCCTCGATGGGCAACCAGGGCACGGGCGCTGGCCCGTTCCGCCGCGCCCTGGAACTCATCCGCGACGGCGCGCTCGGCGCCATCCAGGAGGTCCACACCTGGAACGACCAGGGCAGCTCCGACCACGCCGAGGCGCCAAAGGAGGAGGCGAAGGTGCCGCCGTATCTCAACTGGGACCTCTGGCTCGGCCCCGCCGCCTTCCGCCCATTCCACCCCAAGTGGCTCTTCTGGGGCCACTGGCGCGACTTCGGCACCGCCAACCTCGGCAACTGGGCCTCTCACACCCAGAACCTCGCCTTCATGTCGCTGAAGGTGGACAGCCTGTGGCGCGCTGATCCTGCCACGAAGCCCATCATCAAGGTCGAGGCCCAGGCCAACCGCATCAACCGCCTGTCGTTCCCCAGGTGGGAGCACGTCCAGTGGCACATCCCGAAGCGGGGCGACCTGCCGCCCATCACCTTCCACTGGCACAACGGCAGCAGCCGCCCGAACGTCAAGGACGACCTCAGCAAGCTGCTCGGGCGCGAACTCGGCTGGGGGCCGAAGGACTGGGGCGACTGGGCCGGCCACCTCATCATCGGCACCGAGGGCAGAATCCTCGCCTCCGGCCACAACGCCACGTTCGTGATGCTCCCCGGCGAGAAGTCCAAGGACGTGAAGAAGGACATGCCGGAGAAGGTGGACCGCTCCGCTGGCCACGAGCGCGACTGGCTGAACGCCTGCCGCGGCGGCAAGCCGGCCTGGGCCAGCTTCGACTACTCCGGCCCCCTCACCGAGTTCAACATGCTCGGCAACGTCGCCACACAGTTCGAGGGCGTCCTCGAATACGACCCGCTCGAAGGCAAGATCGTCAACAACGAGGAAGCGAACAAATGCATCACGATGGGCGAGTACCGCGAGGGTTGGAGACTGTAAGGGAATCACACGGACAGACACGGACTGACACGGACGGGCGGATTCCTGCACCGTGGGCTTGTGTCCGTGTGCGTCCGTGTGTGTCCGTGTCATTCCCCGGCCTTGTGCTTGCGCTCCTGGCCAGCGCCGCCGCAGCGGCCACGAGGCCCGACCACGCCGGCCCCGGCTTCACGCCCATTGCGCGCGAGGCCGCGAACGCCAACGCCACCATGGGCATCAACCTCGCCGGCATGGCCGATTGGAGCACGGAGCTGCCCTTCGCCGACGAGTTCCGTCTCGCCCGCAAGTGGATCAGCCAGCAGCAGGGCAAGCCGTGGGGCCTGGGGCCGGCCCTGGCCCTCGACCCCAGCGGCTGGGTCACGCAGCTTGCCGACGGCTGCGCCGCCGAGACCCCAGTGCTCACCTTCCCCGGCCACAAGCCGCCGGGCGAATACGTGCTGCTCTACGACGGTGAGGGCGAGTTCCGCATCAATGGCGGCAAGATCGTCGCGTCTCAGCCCGGCCGCATTGTCGTGGCTATCGAGCGCGATGGGCACGGCGTCTTCCTCGCCCTCCGCAAGGTCAACCCCCAGAACCCGGTCCGCAACATCCGCTTCCTCCTGCCCGGCACCGAGGCGACCCACAAGGCCCAGCCCTTCCGCCAGGGCTTCCTCGACCAGTGGCGGACGATGAACACCTATCGCTTCATGGACTGGATGCACACGAACGGCTCGGAGGTGGCCGAGTGGGCCGACCGGCCGAAGATGACCGACGCGACGTGGACCCTCCGCGGCGTCCCGCTGGAGGTGATGATCGATCTGTGCAACCGCCAGCTCATCAACCCCTGGTTCTGCATGCCCCACAAGGCCACGGACGACTACGTCCGCCAGTTCGCCGCCCAGGTGCGCGACACGCTCGACCCCACGCTCCACGTCTACGTCGAATACTCGAACGAGGTCTGGAACAACATCTTCGCCCAGACGAAGTACGCGCAGGAGCGGGCGAAGGCGCTCGGCATCGGCCCCGCCGAACGCCCCTGGGAGGGCGGCGGCAAGTGGTTCGCCCAGCGCTCCGTCGAGATATTCAAGATATGGGAGGAGGTCTTCGGCGGCCGCGACCGCCTGGTCCGCGTCCTCGCCTGGCAGAGCGGCAACGCCTGGTGGCTCAAGAACATCCTGTTCCCCTGGCAGGATTCGGTGAAGCACGTGGACGCGGTGTCGAACAGATCCTCGAGAAGGTTTCCACGGCCAACCTGTCGGACGGCAATCACCGCTTGCCCGCCATCGTCGGCCTGCGGCCCGTGTGGCCGGGGGCGCGAATGGTCGGCCCCGCCCTCACCGTGCGCACCGCGCCCGGCGACTGGGCGAAGCCCGTCGAGGCGATTGACAAGGCGGAGCCCGGCTCCGTGATCGTCGTGGACGCCGGGGGCCGCCCCCCCGCCGTCTGGGGCGAACTGGCCACGGAGAGCTGCGTGGCGCGGGGCCTGGCCGGCATCGCGGTGGACGGCGCGGTGCGCGACACGCCGAGCATCGTCGCGCTGCGATTCCCGTGCTTCGCGCGCTGCATCTCCGCGGCCGCAGGCGAGCCGAAGGGCCACGGGGAGATCGGTATCACGATCCGCATCGAGGGAATCGAGGTGAATACGGGGGCGGCCGAAATGGCCAACCGCGCGATGGACTGCCTGGAGCGCGAGAACCGCATTCGCGGAGAAATCCGTTCCCAGCACACCACACTCGCCCAGGTGCTCGAACTCCTGCGGTGGGAAAAGAAGTGAGGAGAGCGACGCATGAGCCAGATCGTGTGCCAGTGCGGCAAGAAGCTGGCCACCATCCACGTCACCGAAATCATCAACGGCGAGAAGAAGGAAATCCACCTCTGCGAGGATTGCGCGAAGAAGAAGCAGTTGGTGTTGCCCGCCAGCAGCTCCGTCCTTGACCTCGGGGAGGTCCTCAGCGGCCTCGCCAAGGCCGCCGGCGAGGGCGAGAACGACGAACTCCAGAAAACAGTGTGCCCGAATTGCGGGATGACCTTCGCCGACTTCCGCTCCGGCGGCCGCTTCGGCTGCCCGAACGACTACGAGGCGTTCCGCCGAGGCGTGGACCCGTTGCTCGAGCGCATCCACGGCACGACCGAGCACCGCGGCAAGCGGCCCAGCGCCGCCGTGGCCGCCCCCCAGGATGCGCGCCTGGCCCAGCTCCGCTCGGAACTCCGCAAGGCCGTGAGCGACGAGGCCTACGAGCGCGCCGCGCGCATCCGCGACCAGATCTACGCGCTGAAGAAGGGACGCGCCAATGCGACTGACTGATCTGGTCCACCAGTCCGGCGAGTGGCTGCGCGGCGTGGGGGCCGACAGCGACATCGTGATCAGCACGCGCATCCGCCTCGCCCGCAACGTCGCCGGCTATCCCTTCGTCTCACGCCTCAAGCCCGCCGACCAGGCCGGCCTGAGCCAGCGCTTGTGCGAGAGCATCGTGGACGACGCGGTCGTGCCCGAGTGCCACTACTTCGACCTCAAGGTCGCCAGCGACATCGAGCGCCGCCTCCTGGTCGAACGCCACCTGATCTCCAAGGAGCACGAGGAGGCGCAGGGCGACCGCGGCGTCGCCATCCGCCTCAACGAGGCCGTCAGCATCATGGTCAACGAGGAGGACCACCTGCGCCTCCAGGTGCTCCACTCAGGCTTCGAGCTGGCGGAAACGTGGCGCCTCACGAACGAGGTGGACGCCGCGCTGGCCCGGCGCGTGCCCTACGCCTTCAGCGAGCGCCTGGGCTACCTCACGGCGTGCCCGACCAACGTGGGCACCGGCATGCGGGCGTCCGTCATGCTCCACCTGCCCGCGCTCGAACTCGCCAAGCAGATCGAGAAGGTCTTCCACGCCGTGGCCAAGATCAACCTCATCGTCCGCGGCCTCTACGGCGAGGGAACCCAGGCCTCCGGCAACCTCTACCAGATCTCCAACCAGATCAGCCTCGGGAAGACCGAGGAGGAGATCATCCAGGAAATCCAGGGGATCATCCCCGAGATCGTCGAGAACGAGCGCCGAGCCCGGCACTTCCTGCTGGAACGCAATCGCCAACAGCTCGAGGACCGCGTGTGGCGGGCCTACGGCATGCTCTGCCACGCGCGCATCATCTCCTCGGGCGAAACCATCGCCCTGCTTTCCCATCTCCGCCTCGGAGTGCACCTCGGCATCCTGAGCGAGCTGGACATCGCGGCGGTCAACCAGCTCTTCGTGCGGACCCTGCCCGCCCACCTCCAGGTGCTCGAGGGCCGCGAGCTGGACCCCCAGGTGCGCGACGTCGCGCGAGCCGCCTACATCCGCAAGTGCCTGGCCGAGGGCCGGCACATAGGAGACTCGTAGATGTTCGACCGATTCACCGAGCGGGCGCGCAAGGTCATGAGCTTCGCGCGCCTCGAAGCCCAGCGCTTCCACCACGACTACGTGGGCACCGAGCACATCCTCCTCGCCCTCGTCAAGGAGGGCACGGGCGTCGCATCCGTCGTCCTCAAGAAGATGGGCGTCGAACTCAAGGAAATCCGCGCCGAGATCGAGAAAGTCGTCGAGCGCGGCCCCGAGCCGGTCCCGGCCAACCAGCAGCTCCCCTACACCCCCCGCGCCAAGCGCGTGCTCGAGCTGGCCCTCGAGGAGGCCCGCAGCCTGGGCCACCACTACATCGGCACCGAGCACCTCCTCCTCGGCCTCCTCCGCGAGCAGGAGGGCATCGCCGCACAAGTGCTGGTCAACCTCGGCCTCAAGCTCGAAGAGGTCCGCGACGAAATCCACAACTTCCTCGGCTCCGACCTCCAGGGCACGGCCGACGGCCCCCGCCAGAACAGCGGCAAGCGGTCCAAGAGCGACACGCCGGCCCTCGACTCCTTCGGCCGCGACCTCAGCGAGCTGGCCCGCGAGGGCAAGCTCGACCCCGTGATCGGCCGCCAGCGCGAGATTCAGCGCCTCACCCAGGTCCTCTCGCGCCGCACCAAGAACAACCCAGTCCTCCTCGGCGAAGCCGGCGTCGGCAAGACCGCCATCGTCGAAGGCTTCGCACAGGCCCTCGTCAGCGGCTCCGTCCCCGAAACCCTCCGCGACCGCCGCATCGTCATCCTCGACCTCGCCCTCATGGTCGCCGGCACCAAATACCGCGGCCAGTTCGAGGAGCGCATCAAGGCCGTCATGAGCGAGGTCCGAAAGACCAAGAACGTCATCCTCTTCGTGGACGAGTTGCACACCCTGGTCGGCGCCGGCGGGGCCGAGGGCGCGATTGACGCCTCGAACGTCCTCAAGCCGGCGCTCTCCCGCGGCGAAATGCAGTGCATCGGCGCCACCACGCTCGACGAGTACCGCAAGTACATCGAAAAGGACAGCGCCCTGGAGCGCCGCTTCCAGACGATCATGGTGGACCCCCCGAGCAAGGACGAGACGCTCGAGATCCTCAAGGGCCTTCGCGACCGCTACGAGGCCCACCACCGCGTCCGCTACAGCGACCCCGCCCTCTCCCTCGCCGTCGAGCTGTCCAGCCGCTACATCACCGGCCGCTACCTGCCCGACAAGGCGATCGACGTGATGGACGAGGCGGGCGCCCGCGTGCGCATGGCCGCGACGACGAAGCCGCCCGACCTCAAGGACCTGGAGGCCGACATCGAGCGGCTGAACCAGGAGAAGGAGAGCGCGGTGGCGAGCCAGGACTTCGAGCGCGCCGCCGCCCTCCGCGACAAGGCGCAGAAGCTCCGCGCCAAGTGCCAGACCACCCTGCGCGAGTGGCGCGACCAGGCCAAAGAGGCCGAGGGCATGGTCAACGAGGAAACCATCGCCGAAGTCGTCTCCTCCATGACCGGCGTGCCCCTCACCCGCCTCGAGAGCGAGGAGACGAAGCGCCTGCTCTGCATGGAGCAGGAGCTTCACAAGCGCGTGGTGAGCCAGGATGAGGCCATCCGCGCCATCGCCCGCGCCGTCCGCCGCTCCAGGTCCGGCCTCAAGGACCCGCGGCGGCCCATCGGCTCCTTCATCTTCCTCGGCCCCACGGGCGTCGGCAAGACCCTCCTCGCCCGCGCCCTCGCCGAGTTCATGTTCGGCCAGGAGGACGCCCTCGTCCAGATCGACATGTCGGAGTACATGGAGAAGCACAACGTCTCCCGCCTCATCGGCGCCCCGCCCGGCTACGTCGGCTACGAGGAGGGCGGCCAGCTCACCGAGCGCATCCGCCGCCGGCCCTACGCGGTCGTGCTCCTCGACGAGATCGAGAAGGCCCACCCCGACGTCTTCAACATGCTCCTCCAGATCATGGAAGAGGGCCGCCTCACCGACAGCTTCGGGCGCCACGTGGACTTCAAGAACGTGATCGTGATCATGACCTCGAACATCGGCGCGGAGGTGATCAAGAACCAGGGCGCCCTGGGCTTCGTGAAGTCCAGCGGCGACGAGACCTATCAGGACATGAAGCGCCGCCTCATGGCCAACGTCGAGCGCCACTTCCGGCCCGAATTCCTCAACCGCCTCGACGACACGATCGTCCTGCGCCACCTCACCCGCGACGACCTCCAGCACATCGTGGACATCGAGTTCGCCCGCGTGGCCAAGCGCCTCGCCGACCGCGGCGTCCAGGTCGCCCTCTCGCCCGAGGCCAAGGAGTTCCTCATCGAGAAGGGCTACAGCCCCGAGTTCGGCGCCCGGCCCCTCAAGCGGGCACTCGAAAGCCACATCGAGGACCCCCTCGCCGAGGAACTCCTGCGCGCCCAGTTCCAGCAGGGCGCCCACATGACCATCCGCGTCCGGGACGACCATCTGTTCTTCGAGACCGAGGAGCCCAAGCCGACGAAGGAAGTGGAGCCTGCGGGCGCCGCCTCCTCGTGACCCCATTGCCCCCCCAAGGGAGGCCCGCCGTGGACCCGACGACGAATGCCCTGTGCGACATGCTCGGCCGTGGCGACCCGGAGTTGCGCGCCGCGGCTGCCCGGGTCCTCGCCGAGCTTGCGCCGGGCGAGCGCCCCGTCCTCGACGCCTTGGGCACCGTGCTGGCAGGCGGCGCGGCGCCGGCGGCGCGCTACGCCCTCCAGGCCCTCGCGGCCAGCCCTTCTCCCGACGCCATCGAGTGCCTCCTTCCCGCACTGGCCGGGCCGACGGACCTGCGGCAGGCCGCCGCCGACGCCATCGCCCGCTTCGGGAGCGCCGCCCTACCCTACCTGAAGACGGCCATTCTGCACGCCGAGCTGCCCATCCGCACGGGGGCGGCCACCGTGCTGGCCCGCATCGGCGGCAAGGCCGCCCACGAAACACTCCTGCGGGCACTCGCCGCGGGCGACCTCGAACTCTCCAAACACGCGTGCGTCGAACTCGAACGCGCCATCCTGGCGATGGACGCCAAGGGCCGCGAAGCCCTTGCGGGCATGGTCCACAAGTACCTCGCCCACAAACGCGTCGCCGCCAACGAGACGGCGGCGGCCTCCGGCCTCATCCTCCTCGGCTTCCTCAAGGCGCCCACGAGCAAGGCGACGCTGCTGGCCTTCTCACGGCCCAAGCAGCCCGCGGAGCTGCGCCACCGAGCGCTCCGCGCCCTCCGCGGCATCGCGGCCGAACTGACGCAGGCCGAGCTGACAGCCCTGGCCACGTACATCGAGGAGGACGACCTGACGAACGTCGTGGTCCCCACGATCGAGCTGCTGCGCCCGCTGCCCCTGCCCGCAGCGGCGGCCGGGCGCCTCGTGTCCCTCGTCGCCAGCTCCCATCAAGCCGTGCGCGACTTCGCCGTCTACAAGATGGGCCGGCTCGACACCCCCGAGGCGGCGAAGGCCCTCGTCGAGCAACTCGATGCTCCGCAGCCCGGCCTTCGCGAACTCGCCCTGGCATCCCTCCAGCGCAACCCCGCGGCGGTCCCGCTCCTCCTCAAGCGCCTGCGCGCCGAGGCCGACCCGGCCCGCCTCTGGACCCTCGCGCGCGTGCTCGAGCCCCAAGCGGCCGCCATCCCGGCCGCTCAGGCCACCGCGCTGATCCGAATGGTCGCCGAACAGCTCGAGAAGGGGGACAAGCGCGCCGACCCCCTCTGCTACCTCCTGCGTCGGGCAGCGCCCCAGGCCCTCGATGCGGCCTTGCTCAAGCGCGCGGTCGCGCTGAAGGAGAAGGGGGCGTTCGCGGACGCCGACCGCATGCTGACGGCCCTCGTCCGCGGCGGGGCCGCCTCCCCAGAGGCCACCTACCAGAGCGGCGTGGCCGCCCTCAAGCTGTCCGCAAAGGGCATCAGCCGCCACGAGCGCCACGCCGACCCCTGCCTCGAGCGCCTCGCCCTGCTCATCGAGCAGCCGGACTTCCGCCTTGCCGAGCGCCTCTGCGCCGAAAAGTGCCTGGGGCCGGACGGGCTGTTCTACGTGGGTTTCCACTTCGCCGAGCAGTTGGGCGAGCGGCGCGAGTTCGGGGGGCGGCTCCTCAGCCACGTCCTCGCCCTTGGCCCCCGCACGGCCCTCGCCGCCAGCGCGCGCAACAAGCTCCGCCTCGAAGCATTCCCGCCTGAGGCCTGGGAGCCGGCCAAGGGACCCGTCGGAGAGAAGTCGGCGAGGGTCAGAACCCGCAAATGAGCAGCGCCACCCAGCTATCGGGCCGCTCCCGGTAAATCTTCAGATCGGCCACCATCGCCGGCCGCGTCTTCGCCAGCCGCTGGTTGATCAGCGTCAGCAGATCCTCACGGCTCCCCGCCTCGACCGACATCGCCTTGAACGTCGGCCGCCCCCCCTCCGACCGCTGCACCTCCGCGATGATCCGGTTCAGCGTGTCGAGGCGCTCCGTGTACTTATACCGGTATTGCTCGAACTTGTTGGAGAACGACGACGGGCTGAAAATCTCCTCCAGCGGCTCATCCTCCTCCCGCAGGTCCTCCGACAGGCGGTTCCGCAGTTCCTCCTGCACCCGCAGCAGGGCGTTGAGCAGTTCCTGCTTATCCACGTGTTGCCGCTTCCGTTTGCCGGTGTGGGAACGCTCGCTCGACACCACCCTCATTCTACCCAAACCCCGCCCCAAGTCAAGGCGGAGCCTTGCGTTCCGCGCCGTCTGCCGCTACAATGTTCCGCGCTGCCCACGGGACCGTTCCTTCAACTCCGAGGCAACTGGGTGACAATGGACGCGCCAGCCAACTCCCCTGTTCCCCCCGAGCGGACGGCCTGCCCGTTCTGCTGCGAGGCGATTCGCCCCACCGCGCGCAAGTGCCCCCACTGCCAGGAGTACCTGGATCCCGAACTCGCGGCGCAAGCCAGGCCCGGCCCCCGCACGTCCCCCCTCGCCATCGTGTCCTTCGTCCTCGCGCTCGTCAGCCCCCTGTTCATGTGCATGCCGGGTCCTGCCGCGGTTGTCATCGGCATTGCCGCGCTGCGCGACCGCACGGCGAAGGCCGGGCGGGGCATGGCGCTCACGGGCATCATCCTGGGCGCCCTGTACACCCTCTCGGTGACCCGCACCGCGAACTTGAGCTGCCAGTCCCCGTTCCGAAGCTCCTCCAGCGCCAGGGGGCCGAGGAACTGGACTTGCCGCCCCGCGGTCTGTTGTGCCGCGCCGGCGGCCGGCGCCCCGCCCGCGGCGATGCGCCCGCCCAGAACGGCCCCCACGCTCAGCGCCACGCACAGGCACCTCGGGAACCACCTCGTCACGCGCATGGGTCCTCTCCTATTCGTAAAGCTCCGAACTCTCGTCCTCGGCCTCCACAGCGGCGGCCGAGGACGCAGGCCGGGCCGGCGAAATCACGCGGGGCGCGACCACCAGCATCACGACAACGACAAGCAGCACGGCCCCCACCCCCACGAACAGCAGCACGAGCCACAAGCGCGGCACGCCCTGCCGCACGAAGTAGCGGGCCTCCCCCACCCACTCGGGCGTCCTCACCCCCACCTTGAGCCACCGGCCGCCGGACGGCCCGCGCAGCGCATCGCGCGCCACCACCGCCTCGAAGCGGTAGTGGCACGCCGCCGCGTCGGCAATCGCCTGCGCCATCGTGTCAGGCGACGCCCCATGCGAGAACAGCCGGCCGCGGGTGTCCCGCGTCAGGTAGGGAAGGCTCGAGCCACGCTGCGGTTCGCGCTCCCTCTCACCCTGGGACGGTGCGATGGCGAAGACCGGGCAACCCGCTTGCTGCGCCAGCGCCGCCACGTTCACCGGGCTCACAGGGCCGGGCCGGCTCACGCCATCGCTGAACACCACAATGGCCCGCGCGGGGGCATCCCGGGGAATCAGCTCCACCGCATCGCGCAGCGCCTCCATGAGCGCGGGTTCCTCGCCCGCCTCAGCTTCCGCCGGGAGGCCGCGAGCAACCAGCGAGGCTTCGGGAAATGGCATCAGAGCACGCCGAGCCTTCGACCCCGCGCACACCAACGCAAAATCGGCTCCCGGAACCTTCTGCCCCAAGGCCCCCGCCAGCGCGGCCACCCCAGGGCGGACCCGCGTCCCATAGGCGGCCGAATCGCCTCCGGCCGTCTGCACCACAAACACGACGCACGCCGCGCCAGGTCCCGCAAACGTCCGCTCGAACCGCACCTCCGCGGCCTCCGGGCGCAACCCCTCGAACCCCACGTGGAAATCCCCCGGGCGCAACCCGCGCACCGCATTCCCCTCCCCGTCGGCCACCCGCACCGTGAAACCCACAACGCGGGCCGCCCCGCGCCCCGCGACCCGGGGCGGCGACACCCATTCGACCCTGCAATTCGCCCCCGCGCCCCCCTCCGCTACGGCCGCCGCGGCAGCGCATGCCCACACCACCCCCGCCACCCACCCCAGGGCGGAGCCCCCCCTTCGTCTCTCACCCACAGGCTGTTTCATCGCCATTCCACCTCAACACACGGTTTCACAGTCACCCACACAGCGCCCGCCCTTCACGGCGTCACGGCCCCCCCGCTGCCACCGTTTCCTCAGCCGCGCCGAGGCGACTGCCCCCGCTTGTCTTCTCCTTCCCAGCCACCCTGGACTTGGGCTCCTTCGCCCTCCTCTCGAGATGATCATCAAGGAAATCCTGCACCCTGAACACCGTGGGGCTTTCGTTGCGGTTGCGAGAACGCAGCGCCTCGGACAGCGCCTTGCGAAGGTTGGCATCGTCCAGCCCGTAGTTGCCTTCCAAAGACGGGTCATAATGCCCCATGAGCTCCTCAGCCATGGCAGCCAGGATCTCCGCATGCGTGGTCGTCTTGGGAGCGGCTTTCTCCGCGTCGGCAAAATCCTCGAGCGCCCTCTTTACCCACTCCATCCTTGCTGCCTGGGCGGTAGCGATGGTTCCGGGAGCCCACATGGCCTCCTTGGTGTGACCCAAGACCTTGCCGACGATGTAATGGAGCTTGCTGTGGAAGTTCGCGGTACCGCCCATCTGGTCCTTGATGGTTCCGCGTAGGTTGTCCAGAGCCAAGCCCTGCATGACCCCTTTCTTCCCGGCCTCCGCCCGTTCCCATACTTTGCCAAGAACATCGGAGCGAAGGCCGGTCTCCTCAGCGGTCTGGCAGCAACACCCGGCCGCGCTGAACAGCTCCATGGCCTCCTTACTGACAGGGACCTCTCTAGGCTTCCGGCAGTACTGGTCGCAGGCGTCTTGGAGGAGCCCCCAGGGCTGGCGCGCCTTGAAATACTGGCGATTGTCCTTCAAGAACTTCTTGGCCTCGCGCTCCACGGCCTCCCGCTCGGCGGCCAAGATCAGCCGCTCGCCCGCTACGCTCAGGCCAGACCCCAGTTCCCTGGCGGCATGGTCTTGTTCCTTGCGGAACTGGCCCAGCTCGGCCTGTGGCACCTTCTCGCCTGCCTCCTTCGCCGCCTTGTACGCCTTGACGGCAGCGTCCACCTTTCTCATCCACTCCTCCGGCCGACCAACTCGAAGCGCCTCCGTCAACTCCCTGGCCTTATCAGTCGTCTCCTCCCACTTGGCGCGCGCCAGCCTTATCCTAGGCCCATGGTCCTGCAACTCCTTGAGCCTGGCATCGATCGCGAGCCTGACATCCCTGACCCCGGGCGGTTCCTTGTGTGTCCTGCCCCAGGCAACGATTCTGGCGTGCAACTGGGTCAGGTGTCCCCCCTCGTCACTCGCGGTCTTGACGTAAGGCGAGAAGGCGCATACAACATCGGCGTATGATCTCGAGCAAATCACTTTCAGCGCCTCGCCATGCTTCTGCAGCGTGTCCGGCCCCTCCTGCGCAAGCCTGTCGGCGCTCGCCTCTGCGCGTCCCAACCCACTGAGGAGGCCATTCGCTTCTTGTGGGCTCCGCGGCTTGCTCGCCTGGCGAGCGCCGCGGACCGCGAGCGCAGCGTCCAATGCGCCCTCAACCAGGCCGACCACGCCGGCGTCAACGAGTTCGCCACTCTTGAGCTTGCGAAGCGCATCCTGGAAGTCATCTTCCTCACCCTTCGTCGGCCTGTTGCTGCTTCCGCGACTGATTGCATCCACCACCTCGGCCAGCATGCCCTCCAGCTCGCGCGCTGCCTTCGCCTTGCTCCCGCCAACCGCCGCGCCTGCACGGGCACACACTTCTTGCGGGTACGTGCCGGGTTTCTTCATCACGATCACGGGCTGGGCCAGGGGGACAAGCTCGACGATGTTGTCCTTGCGCTCCACGATGGTCTTCCCGTCCTCCTTGTGCGCGTCCAGCCACTTCTCAAGCGCCACCAGCTCAGGGGGGGGCGGGACAACCAGGGCGCCGATGCGTCTGGTCACTTCCACGGACACCGCCAACACTTTCTTCCGGTCGGGCGGGGGCAGCGGCGGCAAGTGCGGCTTGATGGCCTCCTCGAACCAGGCCACTGCTTTGTCCACGTCGTCCGTGGTGAGCGAACTGCTTCTTGGCTCCATATAGGCCCAGCGCAACCTGCCCTTCTCGACCGCGAACAGCGCGCGAAGCATGTCCGCCCTGTACTCGCCCTTGAGGGCGGCGATCGTGCGGTCCAGGTCCCTCAGCGCGTCCTCGAGGCCATCGGACGTGGCCGGCGCCGCTGTCTGCCGGCTGGCGCTCAGCTTCCTGGCTTGCGCCCACGCGCTGTGAACCGCGTCCACGCCCTCTCCTTCCGCCTTCCTCGCATCCGCAAGGACGCCGTCGAGGGCGCGCACGTCGGCGAGCGTGCTCTCGAGCTTGTCGCTGCACAAGGGCTTGATGGCCAGGTCGAAGGCGGCCCGCGCCTCCTGGCCAACCCTGCGTTGAGCATCCGCCAGGAACGCCTTCGCGCCATCGGCGTTCGCTGGGGAGATGTCCTCCCTCCTCTCGAACGCCTTCTGGTGCTCCCCTACGGCATCCATGCCCTTCGCGAGTGCAGCGATGTTCTTCCCGCACGCCTCAACCGTGCTGCCTGGCCCAGGCTTGTCCACAGCCGCTTGCGCGGCCTTGATCGCGCGTCCATAGCCAGCGTTGACTTCGGCAACAATCGTGGACGCCATCGCGTCACACGTGGCTGCCAGGCGGCGGCTCACCTCGTCCCTGAGCTTACCCGCATCAGAGTCCCTACCCGTTGTGATGCGCCGGAGGGAGTCCAGCACCTGCGCCAGTTCACCCCTCGCCTTGCGCAGGCTCTGTACGTCCCTCTCGCCCTGTTGGGGCATGGCGAGCTTCGCACGGCCAAGCTGATGCCCAACTGCGACCATGGCCTCCAGGTCGCCGACTCCCGCGGCTGCGTTCCTCAGATGCTCGGCGGCGGCGCTCATCTCCGCCTGGCTCTTAACCCTACTCGCGATGCCGGGAAGGCCGCTGTGGACGGCCCGGATAGGCCCCCAACTGCTCTTCAGCCGGCTCAAGGGCGTGCCAGCGGAGCTCTGCGCCTGGAGGAGCCCTTGAACCGCCCTGTCGTCGTCATCCGTGAGCGGGTTCCCAAACCCCAGGTCGGCCACCTCCCCCAGCACTCCCCTAGCCTCCTTCGCCGCCTGGGCGCAGACGCCCTTGAGGGCGAGTCGCCCCAGGTCATTCGCCTCGCCCTCGATCCGCTTCCTGGCGGCCTCCAGCTCCACCTGGTTCAACAAATGCCTGGCCTCAGGCATGTTCGCGAGATGGACGGCCAACGCCCTCAAGCCGCCGGCGCGCGCTGCAACCGTCTCGCCGCCCAGCTTGCCCAGCAGCTCGCGAAGACTGTCCCCCCACTTCGCGACCGCCTCAGCGTCATCGATCCCGGCGATCGCCTTCTGGACTTCACCGCGGAAGTCCCTCAGCTTGGCGGGAAGGTCTGAGAAAAGCGGTCGAACAGGGCCGGGGCTGCTCGGTTGCTCCTGTGTGACCCTGCCACTAAGCCTGTCAACTTCATGCCCCACCGAGTTCAGCTCGTCGCGGCGGTTCGACAGCGGCCGCCGCACCACCCGAAGGACCTTCTCACGGAGGTCCATGGCCTTGGGCAACGCCTCGCAGGCGCTGGCCGTATCGCCCTTGCGGAGACGGGCCAGTTCCGCGAAGAATCTCAAGTCGTCATCAGACAACGTCCTACCGGACATGATCGTCTGAACGGCGGCGCTCAAGGCGGCGTAGTCCAGGGCCTGCCTCCGCTTGCCACCGTCCTTCCAGTAATTGCCGATGAACTCATCAAGCTTCTCTGGGCGCCGATCGGGCTCCAGAGGGAGCACCGGAGGGAGCAGGGCGGATGCTGCATCGTCGAGTGCCTTGATGCTGGCTCGGCACGTGGCCAGGTCGGTTGGCAGCGGCCCCTTGAGCAGGTCGTCCAAGCGCCTGATGCCTGTGAACTGTCCCACCAGCTTCACGTCCTGGGGCTCTCCGCTGCCTCTCTGACCCTTCCTTGCCAGACAGACCCAATACGTCCGAACCTGCCCGGGGTCAGCATCGCGGTCCGTGCAGGTCACGGTTCCATCCTGTCCGTAGATCCGAGGCAACTTCAGTGGGGTCCCCTCTTCCAGGTCGCTACCCGTCTGGTCACCGGCGGCGGAACATACCGTGACCCTGTATTGCTTCGCCTCGTCCCCGGTCAGGTCGCGGCTGGAGAACGCGGACTTGCGTCTCATCCGCCACGTCAGGGTCACTCCGCCGTTCTTGAGGCTCCAGGCCGCGGTGAACTTGTAGACCTGGACCTCGGCCATTGACGCGATGACCAGGAGCACCGCCCCGCCGACCACGACCACCGCCAGGACAGCGGCCACCGCGATGACGGCCCAGGGCAACTTCGGTCCCTGAGTCGGGGGTTTCGATGGCTCGGGTGGGCGCAGCACGCGGTCCGTGGCGTCCCGGAAGATGGCCGACGGCCTTTCGGCCGGCTGCGGGGTGCGGGGGGGGACGATGACGGGTTCCGCGGCGGGACCAGGGGGCAGCACCGTGAGGAGTTGGGATAGGGCTGCGGCAAGCTCTGCGACGCTCCCATAGCGGTCGGCCGGCCTCTTCGCAAGGCAGCGCATGATGACGTCGCTGAGTTCCTGCGGCAACTCGGGGCGGTGGCGGCGCGGGGCCGCGGGGTTCACGCGCTGGTGAGCGGACATCACCTGGTACTGGTTCCCCTCGAATGGCCGGCACCCGGCCGCAAGCTCGTAGAGGACGCAGCCCAGCGAGTAGATGTCGGTCCGCTGCGAAATATCGCTCCGCCCCACCAGTTGCTCGGGAGCCATGTAGTACGGGGCGCCGACGACGCGCGTCGCCAGCTCGTCCTCCCCGGTGGGCTTGGCGATGCCGAAGTCGGTCAGCTTGACCAGCGTCACCTCGTCCCCGCGCACCTGGGCGAAGATGTTGTTGGGCTTGATGTCGCAATGCGCGGCGATCCCCCCCGCGCGGTAGGCGAAGTCCAACGCCTCGCACACGCGGAGGCCGATGGCGGCGATCGCCCTGGCGCTCAGCATCGGCAGCCCGGGCTGGTACTGCTCCACGATCATCGCCAGCGTGGGCGCCGCCACGTACTCCATCACCAGGCAAGGCTGCCCCTCCACCTCCCCGACCTCGTGGGCCCGCACGATGTGCTCGTGTTCGAGCCGCTTCTGAAGCTTCGCCTCATAGACGAAGCTGGCCAGGTCCACGCCCTCCTTGGGCACCTTTATCGCCACGTCGCCGTACTTCGACGACCGGCCCCTGTACACGATGGCCATGCCCCGGTCGTAGAGGCGGTCCAGAATGCGGATTCCCGCGATCTTCCTCGCACGACCCATGCCAGGTCCTCACACCTCAGTCCACTACCTGCCTCGCAGGCCCAACTGGGTCGGCCTGAAGGCCCTTGACTGACAGGTCCGGCGCCTTGGGCGGCGCCGGGGCCGGCTCCTTCACGGGCGCTTCGTCAGCCTTGGGCTCGGGCGGCGCCGGCTCCTTGGCCTTGGGCTCCGCCGGCTCAGGCGCCTTCGCAGGGGGATCCTCGGCCTTCAACTCGGGTGGGGCCGCCTCCTTGACGGGTGGCTCCTGGCCCTTCGGCTCCGGCGGCTCAGGCGCCTTGACAGGCGGTTCCTCATTGGCCGCCGAACGGGGGCAGGAGCGGGCGTGCCAACCCCCGCTTTCCCCGCCGCTCCGCGACGGGGCGAGGCGGTTGCCCTCGGGGGCGCGGTCAGGACGCGGCGCCTGTGGGGGCGGCTCGCCGCCAGGACCAGGACGAGGATGACGGCCAGATACAGCACCAGGCCCACCACGCTCACCGCCAGGAGAACAACGCCCTCTACGCGTATGGGCCGGTGGGCGGCGGAACGATAGACATCAACTGGATTCCCGATGATTCGTGGGTGGAAACGACTCTGACGTGGAACACGGCCGCAGGCTTCCTGGACGACCCCATGCAACTGCTGGTGGATGAGTTCGCGACCGTGGGCCGTCAGCCCGAGAACGCCTTCGTGGAGCATTTCATTGGCTTGCCACTGGTCGGCAGCTTCTACGCCGACCTGCTTGCGGGCAATCCCGTGAGCCTCTTCCTGACGACGCAGGACGCGGACGAAGGCTTCCAGTTCGCATCGTCGAACAACAACACGCCGTCCCGCCGCGCCTATGTCGTCTTGGATGTGTCGGCGGCGAGCGCGATCCCCGAGCCAGCGTCCCTCGCGCTCGTTGGTCTGGGGCTGGCGGCGCTGGCGCGGCGGCGGAGGAGGCGGGCGTGAGAGCGCGGGGGCCGAAGGCGTTCACGCTCGTCGAACTGCTCATCGTCGTGGGGATCATGGGCATGCTCCTCGCCCTGTCGCTCGCCGCGGTCAGCGGCGCGCGCGGCACGGCGCGAGCCACGGCCTGCGTCTCCAATCTCCGCCAGCTTGGCCGCGCCCTGTCGCTCTACATGGACGGCCACGGCGAGTGCATCCCGCGCCGCGGCCAGGGCGTCCAACTGCTCGCGCGCATAGACCGGCCGTGCGACTGGTTCAACTGCCTGCTGGCCGAGCTGGGCGGCCCGGCCTACTGGGAGCTGGCCGCCCAGGGCCTAACGCCGCGCGAGGGCGACGAGCACGTGCTCATCTGCCCCGAGGCGCGCGACCCCGGCGCCCGCTACTTCCTGCCCTACGCCATGAACATGTACCTGTCGCCCTGGATTCGCCCCGAGCCGCACCGGCTCTACGAACTGCCCCATCCCGCCACCCAGGTTTTCATGGCGGATGCTCCCGGCCCGTTCTCGGCCGTATACCCGTGCAACAAGCCCTACAGCGTCGTCGCCCGCCATCACGGCAGGGCGAACGTGCTCTTCCTCGACGCCCACGTGCTGGCGTTCGAGGGCTCCTACCTCGGTTGCGGCGGCAGCGACCCGAAGCGGCCCGACGTCCGCTGGGAGACGGAGTCGGGTGGCGTCAACTGGGTTCCTGGGTCCTGACGTGGAGGAGCCGCGCTCCATGCACGCCTGGCTGATCGGCATTGACGACACGGACATGCCCGGCACTCGCGGCACGGGCTACCTGGCCAGGGCGCTGGCCGAGGAACTGGCCGCACAGGGCTTCGCGTCCGCAGGCATCACGCGGCACCAGTTGCTCGTGCACCCCGAAATCCGGTATACTTCGCACAACAGCGCCAACTGCCTGGAGGTGGCCGCGAGCGAGGACCGCGGGGCAGCGCTCTTTGCGTGGGCCTGCGACTTCGTGGCCGGCCGCTCGCCGCAGGGGGCCGACCCCGGCGTGTGCGTGGCCCGCAAGGCGCGGGTGGGGGAGGGCGCCCGCAGTTTGGGCCTCCGCGCCCAGGCCGAGGTGCTGGACATAGCCGCGGCGAGCCGCGTCGCCGCCGCCGAGGGCCACCTGCTCGCGGGCCTCGCGGGCACGGAGACGGGCGTGATCGGCGCTCTGGCCGCCGTGGGCCTGCGGGCCGGAGGCGAGGACGGGCGCTTCATCGGCCTCGGCGCGATCCGCGAGCTGCCCGCCCGCGCTCGCGTGCAGGACATTCTCGATGCCGGCGTTGCGGCGCTGGCGGCGCAAGATGGCGCTCTGCCGCAGCCCGGCGATTGGGTGGAAACGTTCGGATGGGTCAGGCCCCGCCTCCGCGGGGGCAAGCCCGTGCTGCTCGTGCAAAGGAGCGACCAGGATGGCGTGGACTGGCTCGTCTGCGACCGGCGCGCTGGCCCCGGCAAGGGCGCTGCCTCGGCTTAGAAGCAGGGCCGTCGCCGCTCAGATGGCGGTGCTCATCGGCCTCGGCCTCACCGGCGCGCTGCTTCACTCGCTGCTCAAGCTGCGCCTCGGCATCCCCGGCCACGCCGCCATTCTGTGGCTTGTGCCGATTCTCCTGGGCCGCGGCCTGGCGCCGATGGCGATGGCCGGCGCCGTTGCCACCACCAGCCTCGGCGTCGGCCTGCTGGCGTTCGGCGGCTTGGGCGCGCGCTGGCCCCTTGCCGCCTCATTCGGCACGTTCTGGCTCGTCGGGCCGTTCCTCGACCTCTTCGTCCTCTCGTTCGAGCGGGAGGCGTCCCGCCCCCGCCTCACCGGGCGCTGGGCGTGGGTGTTGCTGCCCCTGGGCGGCCTGGTGGGGAACCTGGCGCACCTTGCCCTGAAAGTGGCCTTCGGCGCGATGTGGGCGCACCCGGCCGGCTGGCTCTTCGAACTGGCCACCTACACTGCCTTCGGCCTCGCCGCCGGCCTCATTGCCTGCGCCATACTCATCCCCTTCCGTCGCCCCGCGTAGCCGCAGGCTCCCGCTTGCGGAGCGCAACCGGGACGGCTGTGGCTACGACGATTGACTCGTGCCGCCGGCTCCGGCTATGATGGCGGCGCCGGGCCGCAAGCCTACTGTCCCATCGCAAAGGAGCGGGCCAATGCTCGAGAAGCTCGACCTGTCGCGCAAGGTGGCGAAGGGCGACTACAAGAAGGCGAAGGACGGCCTCGACCTGCGCCTGGCCGCGCTCCAGCGCAAGGTCAAGGACCTCAGGATCCCCGTCATCATCGTCTTCCAGGGCTGGGGCGCCGCAGGCAAGGGCACGCTCATCAACGAGCTGATCCTCCCCCTCGACCCGCGCGGCTTCAACGTCTACAGCACGCTCGCGCCCACCGAGGAGGAGGCCCTCCACCCCTTCCTGTGGCGCTTCTGGCCCCGCACCCCCGCCCGCGGCCGCATCGCCATCTTCGACCGAAGCTGGTACCAGCGCGTCCTGGGCGAA
This sequence comes from Planctomycetota bacterium, assembly GCA_041320515.1. GTDB lineage: Bacteria > Planctomycetota > PUPC01 > DSUN01 > DSUN01 > DSUN01. The sequence continues at coordinate 1,713,868 of JBGLNR010000001.1, forward strand.
CGAGTCAACGGTGGCGTCCAGGGCCAGGCCCTCCGGCAGGCGTTCAACGACATCGTGTCGTTCGAGCGCCTCCTGGCCGACGACGGGAACGTGATCCTGAAGTTCCTTCTCCACATCTCGAAGAAGGAGCAGCGGCGGCGCTTCGACAAGATCGAGGGCAATCCCGCCACGGCCTGGCGCGTGAACAAGGCCGACTGGCTGGACCACAAGCGCTACGGCCAGCACCTGGCCGCCGCCGAAGACATGCTGGCGAAGACGGACACCGACTTTGCTCCCTGGACCGTGGTGGAGGCCCACGACCAGCGCTTCGCCACGCTGAAGATCTTCGAGACCGTGGTCGAGGCCCTCGAGCGCCGCGTGGCGGCCGCCGAGCAGCCGGCCAGGCCCAAGGCCGTGCCTGCCGCCCCCGCACCCCCTGTGCCCGAGGCCCTCAAGGCATCCATCCTCGATGGCGTGGACATGTCGCCCGCGCTCGACGAGGATGCCTATCGCAAGCGCCTCAAGAAGGCCCAGACACGCATCCGCGAGCTGGAATACGGAATCTACCGCCGCCGCGTCGGCGTCGTCCTCGCCTTCGAGGGCTGGGACGCCGCGGGCAAGGGCGGCAACATCCGCCGCCTCACCCAGAACCTCGACCCGCGCGGCTACACCGTCATCCCCATCGCCGCGCCCAACGACATCGAGCGCGCCCACCACTACCTGTGGCGCTTCTGGACCGCCATGCCCAAGGCCGGCCACATCGCCATCTTCGACCGCTCCTGGTACGGCCGCCTCCTGGTCGAGCGGGTCGAGGGCTTCTGCTCCGAGGCCGAGTGGAAGCGCGCGTACCGCGAGATCAACGACATGGAGCACCACCTCGCCCACGCCGGCGCCGTGGTCCGCAAGTTCTGGCTCCAGATCACCAAGGACGAACAGCTCCGCCGCTTCAAGGAGCGTCAGCGCCTGCCCTACAAACAGTGGAAGATCACCGATGAGGATTGGCGCAACCGCGAGAAGTGGGACCAGTACAAGGCCGCCGTCGAGGAGATGCTCTTCCGCACCAGCACCCCCTACGCCCCCTGGACCATCGTCGAGGCCAACTGCAAGTGGTATGCCCGCATCAAGGTCCTCGACACGGTCATCGAGGCCATCCAGGAACGGCTGGACACTTGAGGGAGAGCCCCATGCCTGCCGCGAGTGGAGAGCGCAGAAGAGCGTGGATAGCCGCCGGCGTTGTGGCGGCCTTGCTGGCGGCCGGCGCGACGAACGCTGGCCAACTGCCGGGCGGCACGCCTGGTCCTCAGGAGGGGGAGCCCCCTGCGGCGGTCCTCCCCGACGAGGCGGAGGCGATGGCCCGCTACCGGGCGAGCCCAACGCAGGAGAACGCCCAGGCGCTCGCGCGCGTTCGGGCCAAGTACGGCTCCGTGCTGCTGGACCTGGCCCGGCAGAAGAAGGACGCCCTTGCACTGGAGATGGCACTCGAGCACGCCGAATCGGCCACCCAGTTGGACCCACAGCAGGGCGCCTACTGGCTCCTGCTCGCGCTCGCCTACGGGGAGAACGCGACCAACAGCGCCTCGCTCGCCATGGCAGAGGACGCCGCCGGCCGCGCCTGCCGCCTCCAGCCGGACAATCCGCGGTTCCGCCTCTGCCTGGGGCAGATTCTCTTTCGCCAGGCATTCTACGCCGCCGCGCTCGACGAGTTCGAGAAGGCGCTGGCGAAGAACCCTGCCCTGGCCGAGCCGCAGTTGGCCGCAATGATGACGCTGGCCTACCTGCTCGACGACCTGGCCCCGCGCGGGGAGGCGTTCCTGAACGGCCTGGCGAAGGCCCGACCCCTGTCGCCGCCGCTCCTGTTGGCCAAGGCGGTCCTGGCCAATCGCCAGGCGATGGCCGCTTCGCTTGCCGCCCTTGAGGCGCCGCTCAGCGCCACTCACCTCGCGCTCCTGGCTCATAGCCAGACGAAGGATGCCTTGGCCCGTGCGGACCTCAAGGCGGTCGCGGAGTCTCCGCAGGCCAAGCCTGCCGAACGCGAGTTCGCCCAGGCGCTGCTCAAACACTGGTCCGCCTTGCCAACAAGCCGCCCGGCCCCCGGCAAGGCCCGGCCCGACACGCCGAAGTAAGCGATGGGGACCCGTCGCGCTGAGGAGGAGTTGAGCGTATGAGGAAGCCTGGACTTACCATCGAGGGGCGGCGGCGTCTGGCCGGTTGCGCTCGCAGCCTCGTCCTTGTGCTGTCGTTGGCCTGTCTGGCCTTGGGTGGGCAATGGGATGTCCGCGCCCAGCGGGCCTCCATGCGACAGGCGATTGGCCAGGCCCACGGCGACCTGGCGCGACAGATTCCGCAGGACGCCTACGTTCGCGGCGCGGACGGCACGATGCAACTCAATCCTGAGCACCCAGCCGTCCAACGCGCCGAGGGCGCGTGGCGCGGCCGGCTGCAGGAGATCCGCGCCCAGCACAATGTGGGGGACAACCGGTGGGACACGTTGACGCGGGCCTCGCAGGAGGCCGGTGTGGCGGACGGCATCGCCAACACCGGCTCGGCGCCCCAGCGCATCGAGAGCGACGTTGACCTGACGGAGACCGAGGCCGGCGCCGGGGCCAAGCTGGCCGAGAAGCTGCGGACCGAAAACAAACTGAACGTGGAGGAGTTCCCCGACCGGTACGTGGTCCACGAACACGACTGCACGATCTGGAAGAAGCCGCCTCAGATGAGAGTGGGCACGCCCGAGCACCGGGCGTGGGTGGCCCGGATGGCGCGCGCAACGGACACGTTTGTGCCCTCGGGCGGGTTGCACCGCACCAGCGGGGGCCAGCTCGGCAAGCTCGACCCGGAGGGTGCCGTGCTGGCCAATGTCAAGAAGCTCAGCGACGCCGGCGTCTCCCGCAACCCGGCGACCGAGCTGGACCAGATTGACGGGCACACGGTAGGCAAGAGCGTGGCGAAGGCGGCCGAGTGGACGGGGACCGCGCACCACGACCCCGAGTTCTTCCGCAAGGCCCAGGCGCTCAAGAACCACGCCACGTGGGAGGAGGCGGGGGTGTGCCACCCCACCGATCCGCCTCACGTGAAGGCACAGAAGATCCAGCAATTCCTCAATCAGGCCCAAACGAACATCGAGCGGGCCGCCGCAGCCGGGCGCGGCATGAGCCAGGAGCTGGTCCGCATGCGCGAGGACCTCGCCAGGTCCTACGAGCGCCAGGGCCTCCACGCCGAGGCCCAACGCGTCCGCGAAACCATCGCCGAGGTGCAGATCACCAACGAGGAGACCATGGCGGCGCTGGCGGAACGCGACGCCCAGAGTGCTGCCCGCGTGGCCGGGATGAAGGTGCGGCGGAACCCCGACGGTACGATCACCGACCTGGCCACCGGGGAGAGGATGTCGCCCAGCCAGTTCCGCCAGCGCGTGACCGCCCCCGCGCGGGCCCGCACGGTGTCCACCGTGCGCACGACGACGAGGCCGCCGAGGACCGCGCCTCCACCCAAGGGTACGCCGCCGCCCGGAACTCCACCCGAGATCCGGCCCAGCCTCAAGGGCGTGTCCTACCTCCTCCTCCTCTACGGGATGTACCACGGCATATCCACCGGCGTCCAGCGGGCCGCTGACGAGGTGCGTCCCGACGACGAGGGGTTCTGGGGCAGACTCAAGCTCTACGGCAAGGCGGCAGGCTACAGCGTCTACTACACACTGGGCATCGCCGCCGTCGTCGAGATTGGCGACGAGGCCCAGAAGGAGTCCATGCGCCAGTTCAACAAGGACCTGGAGGATGGCAAGGACCCGTCGGTGGCCTACGCCACAGCTCGCGGCTTCGGCTGGGGCTTGTACGGCGTGGCGAAGGCCATGTTCGTGGACCCCCTCGTAGAGGGCTGCGTCGCGGTCCGCGAAGGCGTCGGCGTCGTCACCGACAGCCTCGAGGCCAGGCGGCTGGCCAAGGAGGCCGAGCAGGCCCTCGAGGCCACGCGGAAGGCCCGGGCCGAGTTCTCGCGCCTTCAGGAGGAACTCGGGGCGGCGCGGGTCGTCTTCCGGCCCGGTTCCGTCTTCCAGGCGGATGCAGGTCGTGGTGCGGAGCACCGAGATTTGCGAGCTGATGGCGTCGAGCACATAGGTCGGCAGGGTCGAGGCGAAAAGCGTGTCGTGGAACCGCCGCGTCTCCTCGTAGAGGCGGTCGTAGTTGCTCACCACGTGCTCCGCCACGTCCCAGGCGTCCCGCCACTGCGTCGCATAGTAGTTCCGCCAGGCGGCGGCGCGCTCTAAACCATTGTCCCCCTTGCGCTTCTGCCAATGCTCGAAGACGGGGAAGTGCCAGATGATGAAGAAAGGGATGACGATTTCCGAGACCGGCCTGATGACTGCGTGGGCGGCCACCGTGCCTGTGGGCGAGGTGCCCTCGCCAGGGGGCGGGAACTCGTCCGAGCAGGCGATGGCCTCCCAGAACTTCGCCAGACCCCCCTTCTGCTGGGGCCACACCGCCGCGTCCTCCCACATCGTCACCAGGGCCATCGAGCCGAACTGGGGCGAGGTTGGCTCGTGCTTGCCCGTCGTCAGGTAGAGGCCCGAGAAGCCCGGCCCGTGCCGGGCCTTGTTCGCCTGCCCGCTCGTGTCGGCGCCACCCACGATGTTCGTCAGATTCCCGTAGAGCGACACCGAGATGTCCTGGCGCGACGTGTTCCGCACGTGATAGAGCAGGATGGCGACGGGTATCCCGCTATCCCTGTCGTTGAGCGGGATGAGGGGATTGAAGGCCTCGAGCGTCACGCGCACCGGCAGGTCGGGGTCGCGGAGCTGCACGATGGCGGTCGGATACTCGCCCTTGAACGACACCTGGCTGAAGTGGGGCAGCCCCTCCCCCGCGTTCCGCTGCATCGAGTGGCCGCCGCCGATGAAGTCGCCGCTCGGCGGCCCCTGCACCACGCGCGTCACGGGCTCCTTCCCCTCCTCGCGAATCTTGATCGTGAAGAAGCAATCGGGCGGCGCGAAGCCCTTGGCTGGGCGGTTCTGAATCTCCCAATCGCGGAGCTGCCCCCAGCCCCCCAGGCTGATCGTGCCCGTGCCGATGCCCCCGAGGGGGAAGGCGATCTGGTCGAGATTGCGGCCGCGATACGTCAGTTGCGGCCCGCGCATTATAGCGCGCCGGCCAGTTCAATCCAAGAGATTTGATCCTGCCCCCCGGCGCTGGCCGCGCGCAGCAGGTGGTCAAGCCTGGGAATTGCCATTTGCCCATTCCCGGCCTTCCGGCTCAGAGTCGTACGGGTTTCTCCATTTCCGGCGCGCCGGATGGGCGATTCTCGCCCATCCGGCTCAGAGTCGGACGACTTTCTCCGTTTCTCGACTCGAGCATCGGCGATTCTCCGCATTCCGGCTCAGAGTCGGACAGACTCTACAGAGTCGTACACTTTTTCGCGCGGGCGGCCCGGGCTGTGAGGAGTGGACAAAGTGGACATAGTGGACACGATGGACTGCGTGGACGGCCCCCGCGAAGAGCCCTCCACTTCGTCCACAGCGTCCACTGTGTCCACACGGTCCACCCTGTCCACTGGTGGCCGGCGCTCGCCGCTTGCCTCTGGGCGAGGCCCGCGAGCGGGCGCCCCCCACCCGCGCTTGCGGTCTCCCCGCCCACTCGGCATGATGATGGCGACCGCAGCACAGATGGTTGGCTGCCTGACCACTTTCCCCGGGAGCGGACGATGCCGAAGAACACGGGCAAGGAACTGGAGAACCGCGTCGCCGCCTTCTACCGCGACATGGGCGCCTGGAAGGTCCAGCACGATGTCGAGCTTGCCGGGAACCAGATTGATGTCTACGTCGAACTCGCCACGCCCGCGCACATGCTCCATTGCCTCGCCGTCGAGGCCAAGGACTGGACATCCACGGTCGGCGTTGCCGTGGTAAACAAGTTCGCCGAAGTCGCTGACGCCCTTCGCCGAGCGCACCTGATTGATGAAGGGGCCATTGTTTCCGCGGTCGGCTTCAGCAGACAGGCGCGGAACGCGGCCAAAGAGCATCGCATCACGCTGCTCGAGCCGGCAGACCTCGAGCAAATGGTGGCCGAGGCCAAGCAAGCGGGGAGAACGCGCCCGACTTCTCCGCCAATCCCCAAGCTTCCGTCGCCCTTCTTCGCCCACCCTTATCCCCTCCAGGCCAACTTCACCGGCCGCGTGCGCGAGCGAGAGATGCTGACGGAATGGCTGACGGAGGACAACCGCCCCGTCTTCGCCCTCATCGCCATCGGCGGGATGGGCAAGTCGGCTCTCACCTGGGTCTGGGTCAACCGCGACGTCCTCGGCCTTCCCCTAATTGGCCAGCCCGATGACCCGCCCGATGTGGCGCAGCGCTGCCGCGTCGGTGCCACAGGGTTTGGTGGCACAGGCGTCCCGCCTGTGATAGCCACAGGCAAGATGCCTGTGCCACCGGATGGTGGTGCTGGGATTGGTGGCACAGGCGTCCCGCCTGTGCTGCTGGAGGGCGTCCTGTGGTGGTCCTTCTACGAATCGCAGGCCGGCTTCGACAGCTTCGTCCGCGCCGCCGTCGCCTACGCAAGCTGCGGCGAGGTGGACCCCGCCTCGATCCTCTCGACCTACGACGGCTGCCAGATGCTCCTCACCCTTCTCGGGCAGAAGCGCATCCTCCTCGTCCTCGACGGCCTCGAGCGCATCCTCAACGCCTACACCCGCCTCGACGCCCCCTACCAGGGCGACGACGTGAAAGAGGACCCCGAGCAGAAGTTCCGCGCCTGCGCCGACCCCCACGCCGCGGCCTTTCTCAAGACATTGTGCGCCACACCCCACGCGAGCCGCGTCCTGATCACAAGCCGGCTCTTTCCGCGGGAGCTTGACTATCTCATGGGCTGCTGCCGGTGCGACCTTCACCAGTTCGAGCTTGACGACGGGATTGCCTTCTTCCGCGCTCAGGGGGTCCGCGGCACCCATGCGGAGCTTGAGGCCCAGTTGCGCCGCTACGGACTCCACCCGCTGGCGCTGCGGCTGTTGTCGGGCATGATCGTCGAGGACCCCGCGCGGCCAGGCGACATCGCCATCGCCCGCGACTACGACCCCTCAGACCGCCTCGTGCCGCGCGAGCACCACATCCTCAAGATCGCCTATGATGCACTCACGAAGGAGAAGCAGCAGCTTCTCAGCCGCCTCGCCGCATTCCGCTTCCCGATGGACTACGCCGCGGTCAAGGACATCAGCAATCTCCCCCACGAGAAGGTGACGAAGCAGGCCCTGAGCGATCTGGTCGCCCGCGGCCTCCTTCAGCGCTCGCAGGACACCCCGCCGCGGTTCGACCTCCATCCCATCGTCCGCCAGTACGCCTACGACCGCTTGGCTGACAAGCAGGGCGTCCACACCCGCCTCCACGACTACTTCGACGCACTGCCGAGGCCACACAGGGTAAACGCCCTTGATGCGCTCCAGCCCGTTATCGAGTTGTACTACCACACCTTGAGGGCCGGGCGGGTCGATGAAGCACGAAGGTTGTACAAGACTCAATTGGCGCGCCGGCTCTACCCCCGCTGCGGGGCCTATCTCACGTGCGTGGAGCTCTTGAGCTCGCTGTTTCCGGATGGCCAGCCGCTTACCCTTACGGGCCAGCCACAGGTCCCGCAGCTTAGGGAAGAGAGCGACCAGACCTGGACGCTGATCGATCTGGCAAGGTCGTACGCCGTGTGCGGCCAGCTCCGGCGCGCTTTGCCGCTGCTGCATGCACACAACACTCTCTGCGAGAAACGCGGAGCTAGGCGGAGCCTGGCCATTGGTCTGGGTTGCCTGGCGCAGCTCGTCCAAGCGCCCCTGGGGTTGCTCGCTGCCTCCGAACAGAATGCGCGCCGCAGCATCGCCCTCTGCCACCAGATCAAGGAAGACCGTAGCGAAGCGATCGGTCGCCAGGATCTTGCGCGGCTGCTGTGCTACCGCGGGGAGCCTGAAGCCGCGAGGATGCAACTGGGAAAGGCACTATTCTTGTTCCGGATGTTGGATGACATAAGGTCGGTCGGGATCGTCCGGAGTTACCAGGCATTGAGGGCGCTGCTCATCGGCGATACGCAGGAGGCGGCGTCGGAGGCCGAGTCCGCGCTAGGGCTTGCGGTTCACTCAGCCGAGGCCATGTTCCCTTACGAGCGCGAGTTCGTGCGAGCGGAATGGCTCCTGGGCTGGTCGAAGGTGGCGGTGGCGGCGGAGGCTGAGGAAGAGAGGGACAAGCTTCTGGCAGAGGCGGAGGGGCATCTGACCAAGGCACTGACCCGATGTCGGCGGATGAATTGCGTCATGTTCGAGCCGGATATTCTGCTGGCATGGGGGCGGTGGCATCGGGCGAAGGGGAATGGGGAGGAGGCGAGGAAGCACGCGGTGGAGGGGCTGGCGATTGCGGACAGGTGCGAGTATCGGCTGTGTCAGGCGGATATTCACAATTTCCTGGCACAGCTCGCGCTGGATGAGGGGGACAAGAAGTCGGCGCTGGAGCACGCGACGATCGGGCGCGAACGGGCGGAGTGCGATGGGGAGCCGCATTGGTACAAGCCGGCGGTGGATGAGGCGGAGAGGCTGTTGAGAGAGGCACGCTGGTGAGGAGGTGCTGGGTGTTGGGTGTTAGGTGTTAGGTGTTCGGGTACGGAGAAGCAGAGGGAGCGCAATCCAAAGGTAAAATGATTCCGGGTAAAATGATGGGAGAAGAAGACATGGTGCAGAGGCCAGAACTCAGCACCACGAGGTCTCAATCGCAGCCGGCTCTCCTTCGGGCCTCGTAGTCCTATGATTTTACCCGGAATCATTCTACCGTGTTCTCCGCCGCTTCGACTTGTCTTGTGCGTGCCATCGGTGGTAATCTGTGGATGGTGCTTCTCCGTGTTCTCCGTGTCTCCGTGGTGAGCCATTTGGGGGATTGACGAATGATGCGGGTGTTGCTCAGCATTGGCGTGGCGTTGGCGGCGCTGGCCCTGACGGGCGGCGGGTGCGGCGAGGAGGAGGCACCGGGCAAGGCGGGCGAGAAGCCAAAGGGCCAGCCGGGCATGCCAGACCCGTACGCAAAGGGCCAGCCAGACGAGAAGGCGGCTCTGATGGCATCGCTCGACGAGTACCTGCGCCTGGGCTCGATGGACATGAAGTCCGACAGGTTCGAGTCGATCGAGGTCACGGGCGACCAGGCGGTGGCCAAGGTGCGAATGGCGATGAAGGACGACACGTACGGGCTGAAGCCGACGTGGACACGGACAAACGAGTTTGTCCGTGGCACCCCTTGCTTCTTTCCTGTGGACCATGGGTGCCACGCCCAAACTCGTTTGGGCGTGCTCGTGGAATCACGTTCCGCAACAGGAGCTATGCCGCCCATAGGGACGCGGCTGTAGGGCAGCATTCGTCTCGGACCCGCGGCACCCGCGCCTCAGGGTGTGGGCTTGGCGCAGCCGAACTTGCCGTCGTACTTGGCCAAACCGGCCTGGATCGCGTCGTCCACCTTCATGAGAGGGAGCCAGACGGGGCTGTCGGTCTTGAGGTCGTCGGCCCGGAGCGGGAGGCCGAGGATGCTGCGCAAGGCGTTGATCTTGGTCTTCTGGGCCTTCACGTCGGCCTCGGCGGCGTTGCGGTCAATCACGACGCGCGCGGCGTAGAGCTTGCCCCAGGCGTCGGAGACGGGGACCTTGATCGCCGTCGCCACGTTGCCCGTGCTGCCGTCGGCCAGGTGCTCGGCCTCGTCCTCGAGGTCCTTGAGTTCCACCTTCTGGTCGCCGGCGGCCTCCCAGTAGTCGGCCTGGATGTTGCCGAGGATCAGGTTGTCCTTCAGCAGCATCTTCCACTTGCCTTCCTTCTGGATGCCGTTGCGGTCGGCGAAGGCGAGGACGTTGTTCGTGACGGTCGCTACCACGGCGCCGTCTATCTTGAGGGAGTTGCCCGAGAAGCTCTGGACGAAGGCGTCGTACTTCTCGGTGAAGAGCACGGTGTTGTGGGCGATGGTGAAGCGGGGCGCGGCCCTCTCGTCGGTGCCCGCCCACGTGGAGCCGGCGTAGATGGCGGTGCCTGTGTTGTTGATGAGCAGGTTGTTCTCGATGGTGATGGTGGAGCCCTGGTAGCCGCTGACGGTCAACGCCCCCTGCGTGGGTGCGGAGTTCACGATAATGCAGTTCCGCACGGTGACGTCCCACTTCCCGGCCAGGTTCTTGGTGCGGCTGGCGGTGATGACGAGCGCGCCGCGGTCGGGCGTGGGGTTCTCGCCCGTTGCGGGGCTGGCCTTGCGGACGAGGAGGGTCTTCGCGTCGTCCTTGTAGCGGTTCTGCGGGCCTTGGTCGAGAATGAGACCGTCCACGACGATCTTGGGCATGGCCGTGCCGCCGCTCTCGTGGAAGATGTACTTGTTCAGGTCAATGTGCAGACGGGGGGCGACCTTGTGGTTCTTCGTCTTGTTGTCGCCGGTGAGGATGGTCTTGCAGGCGCCCCAGGGGTCGCGCCTCGAGAAGTCGTCGCTGTAGCCGCCGATGAGGGAGACGGGGACGGTGATTTCGTCGGCCCCATCGTCGCCCTTGCCGGTGTAGGTGCCGGCGACGATGTGCACCGTGTCGCCGGGCTTGAGCTTGCTGACGATATTGCCGAGGTCCGAGGCCGGCTTCTCCTTGCTGGCCGCCTTGCCCTTGCCACGTGCGGCGGAGACATAGTAGTCCTCGGCCCGCGCGTAGCCTGCCGCCAACAGGGCGGCCGCCCCGAGCAGTGCCGCTAAAACCTGCCTGCCTGTCCTCATCACGCACCTCCTTCCTTTCTGCTTCCATTGTAGCGCGAAACGCGCGCCGTCCACCCCAGAAGGTGCTTCTTCGTCGCGGGTGTCAGGACTTCCTGGTTCGGAAGAGCGTCCGGTCGAGCAGCAAGGCGACGCCGAAGCAGACGGTGTTGCCGATGACGGGCCACAAGAGAAAGGTGAGCGACGACTGCATCATGAAGAAGAGGCAGACATAGCTGACGACGAAGCCCGTCACGGCAGCGGCCTTGTGAACCCGCCACGGAAGGAAGGCCAGCGCCATGAGGCCGAGCATGCCGTTGGTGCAGACGCCCATGATGATCGCCCACACGTCCTGGGCCTTGGTGATGGACATCAGCATGATGGCCATCAGGGTGGCCAGGGCGCCCCAGCCGACGGTGAGCCACTTGGCGACGGAGAGGTAGTGGCTGTCCTCGCGCTCGACGCGGCTGAAGCGGCGGTAGAAGTCCTCGATGCACACGGTGGAGTTGGAGTTCATGCACGGCGCGATGCTGGACATGGCTGCCGCGGCGATCGCCGCGATCACCACCCCGCTGAGCCCGGCCGGGAGCCGGCTCGCCACGAAGTACGGGTAGATGGCGTCCACGCGGCCGTTCGCGATCAGGGCCGGAACCGTGGCGTCGGGACACGTCACATAGTAGGCGAACAGGGCCGAGCCGATGAAGTAGAAGGCGAAGCCCAGCGGGATGTAGAGGACGATGGCGATCCAGACGCTCTTGTTCGCCTTCCGCGTCGAACTCGTGGTCATGTAGCGTTGGGTCATGTCCTGTTGGGTGCCGTAGATGCGGATGGTCTGGAAGATGGTCTCGAGGATGAGCCAGAGGGCGACGACCTGGGTGAGGTCGGCGCTGGGGAAGCCCGGCTCGAGGAGGCGGAACTTGTGGAACTCGGTGGTCACCCGGCCAAAGGCCGCGAGCCCCGTGTCCGCGAGCACGTACACGATGGTGAGCACGGCGCCCGTGACGATGAAGACGGCCTGTGCGACATCGGTCCAGGTCACGGCCTCGATGCCGCCCATCACGGTGTAGACGGTCGTCACCACGCCGCTCACGACGATGGTCGTCATCAGGTCGCAGCCGGTGATGATGGAGAAGGCCAGCGCCGGCAGGTACATCACCAGGCCCATGCGCGCGACCGAGAAGACGACGAACAGGAACGACGCGAGGAGCCGCGCCGAGACGTGAATCCGCTGCTCGAGGTACTGGTAGACGCTGATCACCCCCGCGCTGCGGTACCGCGGCAGCACGAAGCGCGTGATGACGAACGCCGTGAAGACCAGGAAGGGCAGTTGAATGGCCCACGTCCAGTCCTTCTTGCTGAACGCGGAGGCGGAGATGGCCATCATCGTGATGGCCGAGAGATAGGTCGTCATGATCGAGATGCCGACGATGATGTGGTTGAGCTTCCCCTCGGCGATGAAGAAGCTCCGCGTGCCCTTGATGCGCCGGCTCGACCACCAGCCGATCGCCAGCATGCCCAGCAGGTAGAGGGCCACTACCGCGTAGTTCAGGGCGCCGAACGGCCGGGGCGGCACCTCGATGCGCGTCACCTTCCAGCTTGGCCGGTCCTCCTGTTCGTCCCGGGTGAGCGCGAACTCGACGGTCCACTCCCCCTCCGCCGAGCGGTCCCCCCTGCCGACGGCGACGAGCGCCCGAGCCGTGGTCCGCTCGCCTCGTGGCTCGATGCTCTGGAAGCGCGCCACCCTCATCTGCAAGGGGGCAGGCGGGGAGAGCAGATTCTTCACCTCGTCGAGACTGGCCGCCGAGGAGCCGCCCTTGGCCGCCGCCGGGCCAGCCAACGCGGCGTTGACCTGTTCCCAGAGCTTGCCCAATTGTCTCGCGGCGTTGCCCGCGTCGATCACCTGCGCGACCAGCTCCGGCTTGACGCCGGCGCCCAGCAACTGCTCCCGCAGTTCCGATTCACGCTCTGCCGTGAGGCCCTGGGTCGGCACCTGGTCCAGCAGCGGGAAGCCGAGTGCCCCGCCCTGCGTGACCTGCCGCCGAAGCGCTCCCCATGCAGCGGCCTTGTCGTGCCGAGCACACAAGTCGTCGAGCAGTTGCGGCGCCATCCCTTTCTGGGCCAGGCCCTCCCTCCGGCGGGCCCGCTCGACCGACTTCTCGACGAGCAAGTCGCGGAGCTTCGCCTCGACGTAGTCCTCAATGGCCTTCCGGTAGGGTGCGGGGTCAATCGCCGGCACGGATGCAGCGGGGGGCGTGGCGGCGAGCGTCGCCGCGGAAGCGGCCAGCAGGGTGGCGGCCAGGAGTCTCATTGCTGCGTTCTCCTGCGAAGGGGCGCGATGAACCAGGGCCACACTATACCCCCGAGCTGGGGTGGGCGCAAGTGGATCAGGCGGGAACCACCTCGAGGCCAGCCTCCGCGGCGATGGCCTCGAGGCGGCGCACTTCGGCGGCGCCCTGCGGTTTGGCCCCGGGCAGGGGATAGGGGCGGCGGAGCCAGGAGTACTTGCCGGAGGCGGCGGGGTTGAAGGGCAGGAGCGTGATGCGCCGCGCGCCGCAGTCGCGGGCGAGGCGGGCGATGGCCGCCACGTCGGCGGGCAAGTCGTTGCAGCCGGGAATGAGCGGCACGCGGGCGATCACGTCGGCGCCGCGGGCAACGAGGCGGCACAGGTTGTCGGCGATGGGGGCAAGCTCGACGCCGGTGTTCCGCTTGTGGCGGGCGGGGTCGGCGTCCTTCAGGTCGTAGAGGAACAGGTCGGTTGCGTCGGCCAGGCGGTCGAGGCGTTCCCAGCTCGTGCAGCCGCAGGTCTCGACGGCCACGTGGATGCCGCGCTCGCGGCAGAGCGTGGCGACGGCGAGGGCGAAATCGGCCTGAAGCGTCGGCTCGCCGCCCGTCAGCGTGATGCCGCCGCCGCTGCGTGCGAAGAAGGGCTTGAGCCGCTCGGCGGCATCGGCCACCTCCCCCGCCGTCGTCTCGTAGCCTTTCCACTCCAGCGCGTCGGCGGGGCACACCTTCACACAAGCCGCGCAGTGGGACGGCGGGGCAGGGGCCAGTTGGTTGCGGAGTTGTTCAACTCCGCAGTCATTCCGAGCGCGCCCTCCCCACTGCCAACAACGGGCGCGGTGCTCAGGCGTCTGCTCGAACCATGGCGGCAGCTTCTCGGGGCAGACCGCCGCGCAGGCCCCGCACTGGCGGCAGCGGGCCTGGTACCAGACCAGCTCGGGGTCGGGCGAGACGGACTCGGGGCTGTGGCACCACACGCACCGCAGCGGGCAGCCCTTCAGGTACACCGTCATCCGCAGCCCCGGCCCATCATGCGTCGCCGTCTGGTCAACGGCGAAGACGATGCCGCTCGCAGTGTGGGTCGTCGCGTTCACTTGGCCTGCTTGAGCTGGTCGCCGGGCCGCGGCTGGCCGGGCGCGGGGCGCATGGTGGCCTCGGACCACATCTGCCGCGTGATGTGGTCCTCCATGATGTGCTGGTAGAAGCGAATCCAGGTCGTCTCGTCGCGCCTGCGGGCGTACTCGGGGTCGCCGCCGGGGCGGTTGTCGCCCTCGAAGCGCCCCGCGTCGGGCGTCGGCACCAGCTCCTCGGGGTAGTGGAGCACGTGGCGGAACATCCAGTCAATCTGGTGGAGCCATTCGTGCAGCTCCATCTCGCCGTCGGTCTCGCCCGGGAAGGGGTAGTTGGTGTGCCAGGGCACCATGACAAACCCCGCGCCGCCGACGTCCTGAATGCTCGCGAACGTGGCCGCCACGAACGGCGCCGGCACGTTCGGCCCCTGGTCCTTGTCGTACTTCACGTAGGCGAACACCGTGTCCACCGGCTTCCCCTTGAGGAGCGGCTCGATGAACGGGCGGAGGAGATGAGGCGCGGGCGAGAACGGCCCTTTGTCCTTGCCGTGCAGCTTCGTCAGCGGCTCGTCCACGGCCTGGACGTCCGCGTCAATCCGCAGCAGGCCGCTGGAGAACTGGGACACGTGCTTCGCGAAGCAGTCGAGGCTCGTGCGAATCTTCTTCTCATCGGCGGGGCTGACGGTCTTGTGCACCTCGATGGCCTTATCGCCGTCCTTCCACGCGAACTCCAGGTGGCGGAAGATCACGACCAGGACCTTCCAGGGGCGGGCCTTCTGCGGGTCGGTGTTGCGGGCGACCTTGGGGCGCAGGGCCTTGATGTGCGCACGCGTCTCGACCCGCTGTTCCTCGGTGCTGATGCAGCGGTCGATCACGCGCTCCCACGCTTCCAGGGCGGCGGACAGATCGTTGGCCTTCTCGGCCGCGAGGGCCCTGTCGCGGCAGGCGGTGGGGTCTTCCACCCCGAGGGCGCCGCTCGCAAGGCAGAGGAGTGCCGCTGCGACAGGTCCGGGAAGCCACTGAGGGCGGACGTCGAGCATTCGGTTCTCCTGTTGTGGGCTCATAGCTCCAACTCCGTGCGGGCGATGATGTCCTCCTGGGCCTTGGGTGGCAGGAGGGTGAACGGCACGAGGTAGCCGCCGATGCGGACGAGGAGGTCGGCGTGGCTCTCGGGGTGGGCCTGGGCGTCGCGCAACACCTCGCTGCTGGCGAGATCAACCTGCACCTGGTAGGTGCCGAGGTCGAAGGCGGCCTCGATCATTGCCTTGAGCCGCTCGACGCCTCCCTCGGCGGCCAGCGAGTTGGCGCCGAAACGCACATTGAACGTGATGCCGCCGAGGCCCCGCGACTGGTCGAGGCCCGAGGCCGAGAGGACGAGCGACGGGAAGCCCTTGACCTTCACGCCGCTGCGATGGGCGAGCGAATGGGCGAGCGGCTGGCCCGCGAGCCGCCCGTCGGGCGTCGCCGCCGTCTGCTCGCCGAAGTGAATCCACACGGTCCAGCCCAGGAAGCCGGGGAGCACCGGGCCGCCGAAGAGGCTGGTGTGGCCTTCGAGATAGGTGCACCAGGCGCCCGCCACATCGGCGAAGAGCTGGTTGACCCACGGCACGTCGTTGCCGTGCTTCGGGCAGTCGCGCAGGATGGCGCGGCGAAGCTCGTCGTGGCCCTCGTAGTTGGCGCGAATGGCCGCACGGAAGTCGTCGAGGGTGAACCGCCCCTCGTCCTCGACGAGCACCTTCGCCGCTGCAAGCCCGTCTACGACGTTCGACGTGCCGACGGCCTCGGGCTGGAGGAAGGTGTAGAGGCAGCCGCCCTGAGCTGGGAGGTCGCCAAGGCCGGCTTCCTCGAGCTGGGGAAGTAGAGTTCAGGCGGACTGGCAACCGCGTGTGAATCGCGCTATCATACCTTAGCGGGGTGAACTGATGGATGTCCTGGCGCGGATCAGGCTAACCGTGCTAGCGGGTCACTATAGGTTCAGCGAGAAGGCCCTCGATGAGATGGAAACGGACGACCTGACCGAGGAGGATGTCGTGGCCTCCATCAGGGTAGCGACCAGGATCGAGAAGAGGCTTCGCTCAACGAGCGCGTTTCGCTCGAGTCGCAGAGAGCACCTCTACGTAATCGTCAGTCCGAACTCCCGCGGTGTGCTGATCTACACCAAGGGCAAGTTCACAACCGACGAGAGCGTGGAAACCTACTACTTCCTCGTCTCCTCGAAGCGGTCTCTGTAGGAGATATGGCCATGCGCAGCATAACCCGATGTCCGACGTGCGGAAGCAAGAGAGTCAGGCGAGTGGTTCGAACCTGGACCAGCGTCTACAAGGGCCAAAGCTACACGGTCCCGCGAGTCCCGTTTGACGAATGCCTCGACTGCGGCGAGAAGGTCTTCGACCCGGCAGCGGTGCGCAAAATCCAGTCGCACCGGCCGGGCGTTTCCGGCGCACTTGAGGCCGCTGCAAAGGGGAGTAGATGCTGAAGATCACAGAGTGCCCCACGTGCGGGAGCGACAAGATCAAGAAGATGCCCAAGAGCCTGCGGCGGGAGAGGATAGATGCCCCTCGCCCCGCTCGCCCGAAGGCGCGCTCGCGGCTCGTGGGAACCTGACAGGAGGAGCAGCCGTGCGCATTGCGTTCGTTCTCGTGCTGCTGTCTGCCGCTACCCAGTTGCGCGCGGGAGAACAGCTCATGGTCACCGTGTCGCCCAAGGAGACCGACGAACTCCTACCCAACCCCGGCATCGGCTGGCAGACGTTTCACCGCACGCGCACGCAGGACAAGAGCCTGCCCGACTGGCTCCCCTCGACCATGCACTACGCGCGGTGGGGCTGGGGAACGCTCGAGCCTGAGCCAGGGAAGCTCGACACGGCCTTCCTCGACAAGGTGCTCAAGGACTCCCGCGAGGCCGGCCAGCAACTTGCCTTCCGCGTGATGTGCTGCTCGACGACCCCCCGCGACCCCTACTTCCCGAAATGGCTCAAGGACGCTGGCGGCAAGATCATCGAGACGCAATACGGCACCGGCCCCGCGCTGCCCGTGCCCGATCTCGACGACCCAGTGGTGCTGGAGCGGCACCTCGACTTCATCAAGCGCCTCGGCGAACGCTACGACGGCCACGCCGACATTGACCACATTGACCTCGGCTCCGTGGGCTGGTGGGGCGAGTGGCACATGAGCAACGCCAAAGGCGTCTCGATGCCCACGCCAGAGAACCAGCAGAAGATCGTGGACGCCTGGCTCGCCGCGTTCAAGAAGACACAACTGCTCATGCTCATCGGCGGCGGCAAGATGCTCACCTACGCGACCCAGCACGGCGCCGGCTGGCGGGCCGACTGCATCGGCGACATGGGCGGCTTCTCGAAGACCTGGTGCCACATGCGCAAGGGCTATCCCTTCTGGATCAAGCAGGCCGGCGTCGAGGACGCGTGGAAGGCTGCCCCCGTCGCCTGGGAGAGTTGCTGGGACATGCGCCGGTGGGTGCAGGAGAAATGGCCGCTGCGGTTCATCTTCAACTACGCCCTCGCCCTTCACGGCTCCGTGCTCAACAACAAGTCGGCCCCGCTGCCCGAAGGCCCGGAGATTCGCCCCGAGATCGAGCGCTTCGTCCGCCGACTCGGCTACCGCCTCGTCCTGCGCGAACTCAAGCACCCCGCGACGGCGGCCGCGGGCAAGGAACTCGCCATCTCGATGAAATGGCAAAACGTCGGCTCCGCCCCCTGCTACCGCCCCTATCGCCTCGCCTATCGCCTCTCGAACGACAACGGCTTTGCGAAGGTCATTCCCAGCACCATCACCGTCAACAAGTGGATGCCAGGCAGCGTCCCCCTCTTCACCGAGGATTTCTACAAGGGCGACTGGGACCTGCCGAATGGCGAGGCCGTTGATGTCCCCGACAGAATCGCCCTCCCCGCCGACATCCCGGCCGGCCGCCATCGCCTCTCCATAGCCGTCATTGGCGAAGAGACCCTCACCCCCACCGTCCGCCTCGGCATCCAAGGCCGCGCGGAGAACGGCTGGTACCCCTTGAGCAGCCTGGATGTGACGAAGTGACCTCCGCCTCCCTTGAACTCCCGCGTGAAAGCTCCCCATACCACTAAGTCGTTGACTCCCCACCCCGGCGGCGCTATAATGCGAGCGGGGGCTGGGCATGCCACTTGACACAGGAGGTGCGGCCATGAAGACGGTTGGTTTCATTCTGGCGGCGGCGGCCCTCTTCGCCCTCCCCGCGGTCGGCGACGTGGTGCACCTGAAGAACGGCGGCTCGCTCGAGGGGCAGGTCACGGAGACCCCGGGCGGCGTGGTGATCCGGCTGTCCGTGGGCGAGGTGCGCGTGTCGAAGGACGCGGTGGCGCGGATCGAGAAGAAGGAATCGCCGATCGAGCAGTACCTGAAGCGCGCGGCGGGCACCAAGGAGGATGACGCCGAGGCGCACTACCAGCTCGGCCTCTGGGCGCAGGGCGCCGGGCTGAAGAGCCAGGCGAAGGACGAGTTCGGCAAAGCCGTCGCCCTGAAGCCGGACCACGAGGGCGGCCACAAGGCCCTCGGGCACCGCCTGGTGGACGGGAGGTGGATGACGGCCGAGCAGGAGATGCAGGCGCGCGGGCTGGTGCAGCGCGACGGGCAGTGGATGACGCCTGAGGCGGCGGCGAGGTTCGAGGCCCTCAAGGCCGAGGTCGAGGCCGCCCGCGCGGCGCGCGGGGCCGCCGAGGCCGAAGCCCAGAAGGCCCCAGAGCCCACCTACACCTACTCTGGCTACTATGCGGCGCGGCCCACCGTGCCCTACTACCCGACCGTGCCCTACTACGGCTACGGGTACGGCTACACGACCTCGCCCTACGTGAGTTCCTACTACTACGGCGTCTCGCCGTCGGCCTACTACTGGAGCCGACCGTACTCCTACTACCCCTACTCCTACTGGCCCCGCACGACCTACTCGTTCGGCTCATATGGCGGGGGGAGTTCCCATCATCACTCGGGGGGCCATCCCGGCGGCGGCCACCCCCCCGGTGGCGGCCACCCCCCCAGGCATCACTGAAACTGGGATGGGGGGGAAGCACGAATCACCGCACGGCTGGCCTCAGCCAGCCGTGCTTCTTTGTGGCCCGCGCGGCGGGGAGATCACTTGCCTTTGGGGGCGGCCTGGGCCTTGCGCCAGGTGTCGTGCCACTTGGCGATGGCCTGCTGGCGGTGCTCGACGGAGCCGGCGGCCTGGAAGCCGACGTTGGCGCGCAGGATGAGGCGGAGGGCGAGGTCGGCCTTCTGGCGGACCCCTTCGTCGGCGTCGGCGAGGAGCAGGATGAGGCCGGGCACGGCGGGCCGCCCCTGGTCGCGGAAGAGGCCCAGGGCCACCGCGGCCCGCTCGCGGAGGCGGCGCGAGGGCGAGGTGAGCAGCCGGGTCAGCTCGGGCACCGCGGTCCTGGCCTGGAGGGCGCCGAGGGCCGATACCGCCTCGGCCTGCACCTCCTCGCTCTTGTCGGCCAAGAGGTCCATCAGCCGCGGGATGGCGGCGCCCGCCCGCAGGTCCTTGAGGGCCACGACCGCAGTCGCGCGCACGTAGGGGTCGGGGTCGGCCAGCAGGGCTACGAGCGCGGGCACGGCCTCCTTGCCGCTCGCCTGGGCCAGGGCCGCCGCGGCGTCGCCGCGCACGCCGGCGTCGCCATCTTTCACCAGCGCCGGCAGGGCGGCGGCGAGGCCGGCCTCCTTGAGGCGCAACAGCTCGCCGAGGGCGGTCCGCCGCACCCGCGCGTCGGGGTGCTTCAGCCAGGCCAGGAGCCGTTCCGCCGCCCGCTCGGGCAGCAGGGCGACGATGGCCGCCACCGCGTCGGCCCGCACCGCCTCGGAGCGGTCGTCGAGCAGCGGCTCGAGCTGCGGCGCGTGCGAGGCATCGCCCGCCTTGGTCAGCGCCGCAATCGCCTCGCGGCGCACGAACGTGTCGGGGTCGCGCAGGAGCACGGTGAGCGCCCAGGTGGCATCGCGGTCGCCCTTGCCCACGAGGCCGAGGGCGTTGGCCACGCGGGCGCGGAGCAGCGCGTCGTCGTGGCGGGCCGCCTTGATGAGCCAGGGGATGGCCTTGTCGGGGAAGCGCTTGATCGTCTCGAGGGCCTGAAGGCGGTCGCGGCGGTCGGGCAGCCTGAGGCGGGCGATGGCCTCGACCACGCGGTGGGTGTCCTCGGCATGGAGGGGCGGCGGCGCATCGGTCGCCTCGCCGGCGCACAGCGCGCCCGCCACCATCGCCCCCAGCATCGCCGCATGCACGCCCTGCCGCATCTCGCCTCCTGCAATCACACTACGCCGGCCGCCGGCACGGGGCAGAATGGTAGCAGAACCGCGGCGGGAATGCAAACGGACCGCAAGGCAGGCAGCGGCTCCCAAACGCCAGGACCCCGCGGCCGCGAGCGGCTGCGGGGTCCTGGGTTGCTCGCGTGGCGCGCCCGGCAGGACTCGAACCTGCAACCGTAGGCTTCGAAGGCCTCCACTCTGTCCAATTGAGCTACGGGCGCCAGGCCAAGTGCTCACTCCAGACTATATCAGGCGCCCTCCGGCGAGTCAAGGTGTCACTCGACGCGCGCTCGCGCGGTGGCGGAGGCGCCGGTGGCGATGTCGCGGAAGGCGAGGGTGTAGGCGCCCAGCGGCTCGTTGAGGGCCAGGGGGATGGCAAACGTGGCGCGGCCGCCGCGGGTCTCGAGGGTGCGGGCCATGTAGCGGACCATCTGGCCGTCGGGGCGAGTGACCTGGAGGCTGACGAAGTGGCGCGCCCAGCGTCCCCTGCCCGCCTCGATGGCCACCTGCCCCTCGATGGTTGTCCCCCGGCGGAATGTGTCTTGCTTGAGCGTCGGTCGCAGCGCCTTCACCTGGTAGGGCAGAATGCTGAAGAGCTGGACGTCGGCCGGCGCAAATTTAGCCTTCCATGAAGGCTCGGCGCCGAGGTAGCGCCCGTTGAGCATGTCGTAGACGTGGCCCGCCGCGGGCGCGTGGACGACGACTTCGCTGTCGCCTTCGAGCTTGGCCTTGCGTTGCTTGGTGAGGCCGACATAGCAGGCATGCCCGTCGGTGTGAACTGAGGCGTCGAGGCCGGGGAGCCAGCCGCCGCCGGGGCAGTCCACCCGCACGGGCGGGGCGATCTTGTGCGCTCGCAGGATGGCGGCGAGGAGGGTGCCGACCAGGCGGTTGTGGCCCGGCTCGCCCGTGTAGGCGTAGAGGTGCTCGGGGGTGGGGTAGCCGCGGTAGTAGTTGAAGGGGATGTTGAGGCACACGGCGCTGCCTGCTCCCACGTCGTGGCAGGTGACGAGGGGAATGCCATCCACCTCGCAGAGCGCTTTCGCTCCGTTGAGGACCACGGCGGGGTCGGCGGGGAATTTTTGTACCGGGGTCTTGACGGGGACGCTCTTGTAGGTGCCTGTGATTGCCCCTGTGACCATTCGCCGGCTGAGTTCCTTCTTCCACGTCAGGCCGAAGAGGGCCGAAATGGCGGCGTTGTTGCCAACGCGGCCGCTCTCATCGGCGAGGCCGGGGCGGGCGTCAGCGATGAGCAGGCCGCCGCGGCGGACGAAGCGCGTCAGCTCCCCCGCCTCTTCTTCGCCGATGGCGAGGGACAAGGGCATGATGAGCACCTTGTAGCCGCTCAGGCCGCCCTTCTTGATCTGCTCGTTGGCGACCATGGTGTAGGGCTGGCCGACCTGGTCGCGGAGAATCTGAAGCAGGAAGTGGAAGTTGAACGGCCGCTCGCCGCCGAAGTCGGGCAGTTGCGGGCAGAGCAGGCGGCTGGGCACCGAGTAGTGGAGGGCGATGCCGCCCCAGTCGCGGCGCGCGCGGGTGAACACGTTGTAGTAGCCGCTGCGGATCGTCGCCAGGTCGCGGGCATATTGCTGAAGCGTGGCGACAGGCGTGAGGCCGGGGCTGATGCACGATTCGTTGCCGGGCGGCGTGAGCTGGTAGAACCAGGTGCTCGTGAAACCGCGTAGCAGCCCGTGCCACACCCGCCAGTGGTGCCACTCGGTGTCGGTCAGCTCCTCGCCGCGGACCGAGGCGTTGTAGATGTAGCCGCCGTATTCGAGGCCGAGGAACGAGTCCGGCTTGGCGAAGGAGCGGGCATCCTCGTAGGGCAGGATCTCGCCCTCCTTGCCATAGGGGGCGAACATCTCGAACTCTTGCAGGAACGTATACCAGTCGTGCCCGCAGGTCGAGAAGGGCCACATCGGGCAGTCCACGCCAACTCGGGCGTGGGGGTCGAATGCCTTGATGACGGCGCGGGGGCGGCGGGCCATGTCGTTGAACGCCTTGTAGTTGCTGAGCCACTGGTCAATCCAGCGGCTGAAGTTGCCCGTAGCCTTGGCCTGCTCCAGGTAGTCCTTCTGGAGGATGAGCTTGCCCTGTTCCTCGGGCTTGAGGGTCGTGCGGCGGGCGATGGGGTGGACCTCGTCGAAGGAGGCGTAGGCGGTGTCCCACTGCTTGTTGAGGGCGGCGATGGTGCGGTAGCGGTTGCGGAGGAAGCTGCGGGAATCGGCGATGCGGCCGGGCAATTCATCGCCGCCGCCGTAGTCAATCTCGTCGCCGCAGTAGTAGGCCACGGGGTCGAAGGGGAGCTGTTCCTTGAGCTTCTCGGTCGCCTCAAGGGGGGCGAGGGGCCGGCGAAGGGGCTGGCGACGATCGTCGAGGAGATCAATGCCTCGAACGCGGAGTTCACGCTCTTCCTCGGCGACCTGGTGGACACTGGGGCGAAGCACGAGCCGCTCTACGCCGAATGGCTCAAGATCGCCCAGGGGCTGAAGAGGCCCTTCCACGCCATCCCAGGCAACCACGATCCCGTGGAGTTCTTCACGAAGCACGTGCGCGCGGAGACCGACTACGCCTTCGACCACAAGGGCTTCCGCTTCGTGCTGTTCAACGATTCGGAGCCCTCGACGCACGACGGGGTGGTGACGCCCGAGCAGGTCAAGTGGCTCACCCAGCAGGTGGACGATGCGGCGGCGAAGAAGCTGCGTGTCGTCCTGTGCGCGCACATCGCGGCGCACCCGAACAAGCATCCCGACGTCGGCTGGTGGGTGCGCAAGGGGGAGAAGGAGCTGGAGGCGCTGCTCATGGCGAAAGGCGGCAACACGATCGTCGCCTTCCTCAGCGGCCACTTCCACTGCGGCCTGCGCGGCTGGAGCGACCGGGGCGGGGTCCACGAGGTCGTCTTCCCCTCCGCCCTGTGGAACGGCGACCGGAAGCTGGAGTCGGCCCCCGGCTTCGCGGTGAAGGAGCATCGCAAGGGCTACGCCCTGGTCGAGGTCCACGCCAGGGAGCTTCGCGTGTTCTACAAGCCGCTCGGCGCGCCCGCGGGCCAGCCCCTGGTGCTCGCGCTGCCCGAGGGCAAGTGAGGGACAGAGGAGACTGCAACAGTGCAACGGCGGGCCGTGCCCAAGTGGAAGCGGAAACTCGCCCATTGGTTCCGCAAGCGGGTGAGGCCGCTCATCGAGCGCACGCGCCACGCGCTCTACCCCCGCGCCGCCACGCTGGAGATCACGCGGACGTGCAACCTGCGCTGCCGTGTCTGCGCGCGGCAACAGGCCATGCCGTCGCCCAGGGACATGACGGTGGACGAGGCCAGGCGCGTTCTGGCCGAGCTGCCGCGGCTGAAGCTGCTCAACATCGTGGGGTTCGGCGAGCCGCTGGCCAGCCCGCACTTCTTCGATGTTCTCGGGCTCCTCGATTCCCGCTGCATTGAGGTGGCCCTCACGACGAACGGCACGCTGCTGGACGAAGGGCGCATCGGGCGGCTGCCGCCGTGCGTCAGCCACGTCTACGTCTCGATGGACACGCCGGTCCCCGAGAAGTTCGAGGAGCTTCGCCCCGGCGCCCGGTTCGCCGAGGTCCACGAGAACCTCTGCGCCCTGCGGCGGCTGCGGCCCGACGTGCGGCTGGCCCTCCAGGGCGTGCTGATGCGGGACACCGTGCAGGACGCGGCGGCACTGGTCCGCTTCGCGGCCAGCGTGGGCGCCGGCGCCGTGAGCTTGCTGCACCTGGACCCCGTGGGCGAGGAGAACGGCCGGCAGTGGGTGGTGGGCGAGCCCGGGGTCGCGGCGTGCCTCCAAGAGGCGCGCGAGGCCGGGCGCCGCCTCGGGCTGCACGTCACGGCCCCGGAGGCATGGCCGAGCTTTCGGACGTGTCGCGCCCCCTGGCGCGAGCCGTCCATCGGCGCCGACGGCACGATACGGGCCTGCTGCTACATGAACCGCAGCCCGGGCGCGGCCACGGAGTGGGTGCTCGGGGAGCCCCTGGCCGTCCCGATGGAGCAGTACGTCATCGGCAATATCTTCCGCGACTCCTTCGGCGCCCTCTGGAACAGCCGCACGCTTCGGCTGGCCCGCCGCAGCGTGCAGCGGGCCGAGCGGGCGGGCGGCGGCTCCCTCGACGAGTTGCGCGAGCGGCGGAGGCACGTGGACCTCTCCGCCCGCTTCTCCTACTGCTCCGTGTGCCTCTGGCGCTGGGGCTGCGCCTGCTGAGGCGGAGTACGGCCCCCATTCCTGGCACTCTGGGGTGGCGGCAGGCTCCGACCCTCCCCCTACCCCCTCCCTGATAGGGAGGGGGGTTCGGACCCCTCTCCCTTGTAGGGAGAGGGTAGGGAGAGGGTCGGGCTCAGGAACTTCCAACAAGCTCACCAGAACTGGGGGCCATACTCGCTGAGGCGCCCACCCTTGCATGGGCCGGGCATTCGGGCTACATTCGTGGCGGAAAGAGGGGAGAGGCTTCCGGGCAGAGAAGGAGGACGGCGATGGGCGCGGGAATGCGGCGGCGGGAATTTCTCCGGGGGAGTGCGCTGGCGGGGGCGGGGCTGTGGGTGGTCCGCGGCGGGGCGCTGGCCCAGGGGACGGCGCCCAGCGAGAAGCTCAACATCGGCGTGGCCGGCGTCGGCGGGCGCGGCGGGGGGAACCTGGGGGCCGTGGCCGGCGAGAACATCGCGGCCCTCTGCGACGTGGACGAGCGGCGCCTCGCCGAGGCCGCCAAGCGCTTCCCCAACGCGAAGACCTGCCACGATTGGCGCCAGATGCTCGACCACCAGGGCCTCGAGGCCGTGGTGTGCAGCACCGCCGAGCACACCCACGCGCCGATCATCCTCGGCGCCCTCAAGCGCGGCCTCCACGTCTACTGCGAGAAGCCCATCGCCCACACGCCCGAGGAGGCGCAACTCGTCCGCAAGGCATACCTGAAGCTCAAGGGCAAGGTGGCCACCCAGCAGGGCACGCAAATCCACGCGGGCGACAACTTCCGCCGCGTCGTCGAGCTGATCCAGGCCGGCGCCATCGGCGCCGTCCGCGAAGTCCACAACTGGTGCAACCGCGTCCCCCTCGGCCCCCGCGAGCGCCCGAAGGACGAGCATCCCGTCCCGCCCTACCTCCACTGGGACCTCTGGCTCGGCCCCGCGCCCAAACGCCCGTACCACCCGACCTACTTCAGCGGCGGGTGCCTGTGGTGGGACAAGTGGTGGGACTTCGGCAACGGCACTATCGGCGGCATGGGGCCGCACATCATGGACCTGCCCTATTGGGCGCTCGACCTGGGGGTAGCCAAGACCGTCGAGGCCGACTCCAATCCCAAGGGCGGCTACCCCGAGGTGTACCCCGAATGGCTCAGCATCAAGTGGGAACATCCCGCCCAGGGCGACCGGCCGGCGGTCACGGTCTACTGGCACGATGGCGGCAAGAGACCGCCGAACCCGCCCGACGCGGACCTCGCGCAGTGGGGCGGGCTGGGCATGCTCTTCATCGGCGAGAAGGGCCAGTTGCTCGCCGACTACGGCAAGCACCTGCTCCTGCCCAAGAAGCAGTTTGAGGGCTTCCAGCCGCCCCCGAAGACCATCCCCTCCTCCATCGGCCACCACGCCGAGTGGCTGGAAGGCGCGAAGAAGGGCACGATTCCGCCCTGCAACTTCGACTACGCCGGCGTGATGACTGAGAACATCATGGCCGGCATCGTCTCCTGCCGCGTCAAGCAGAAGCTGGACTGGGACAGCGAGAAGCTCCGTGCGGCGAACTGCCCCGAGGCCGACAAGTTCATCCGCAAAACCTATCGCAAGGGCTGGGCGCTCCAGACGTGAAGGGGGCGAGGCAGCCTCGATGAGGGAGGCATGCAACCGGGTTCGGAGACAGGGGCGCGCGATGGGAGACCGGCGCGTGGCAGTGGCGGGTGTGTTGGCCATGGTGGTGGCGCTGGGCCTCGTCAGGGCCGCCGAGCAGGAGAAGGGTGACGCCCTCGAAGCCCAGCGGTGCCCCAGGCCCGCCGAGTTCGCGAGCGTCTTCTCCTTCGGTTACGCGGGCGACAGCATGCCGAAGGACGACGCGCGCTTCGAAGCCCTCCTCGCGAAGCTCAAGGGGGCCGGGTTCAACACAGTCCACTGCGTTCACAGCGATGGGCGGCTCGCGCTGTGCAAGAAACACGGCGTCCGGATGATGGTGGACCTCCTGGCGCCCGAACATCACGTCTACAAGGGCGTCGAGGCGGCGAAGGCCCTGTGCGAGAAGCTCCGCGGCAGGCCCGAGGCCTGGGGCTACGCCATCTGGCACGACAACATCGGGAAGACCTACGACGGCCGCAAGCGCGATATCGCAAACGTCCGCACCTGGGACCCCACCCATCCCGCCTTCTGCGGCACCTACCGCACCTACGGGATGAGCCACCTGACCAACGCCGACGTGATGGGCTACTACGACTACCACTGGAAGCGGGGGCGCGAGCAGCACTTCCCCCACCTGCTCGCCTACACGAAGTGGGCGGCCGAGCGCAACGCCTGCTTCTACCGATGGGTGGCCACCGACTCCGGCATCCCCGGCAAAGGCAACCACAATCGCAGCCTCTACACGGCCAACACCTCCATCGCCTGCGGCCTCAAGGGCATCCTCTGGTTCCTCGGCACGACGCTTGTGAATCCCAACTCGCTGGAGTGGACCGCGGCCGGCGGCGACATCGCCAAGGTGAACAAGGAGGTCATGCCGCTGAGCGAGAAGATCGGGATGCTCGGCAACCCCGTCGCCATCTACTCCACCCCGATCACCAAGACAGCGAATAACGATGCCCTGCCCGACGGCAAGGCCAGCATGATGCCGCAGGGGCTCGAGCGGAACGCCTTCCCGAAGGAGTTCTGGCTCCAGCCGGCCGGCGGCGAGTTCGTGATGGGCGTCTTCAAGGCGCAAGGCGGCGGCGACGCCTTGTTCCTCGCCAACCACAACGCCTATGCCGAGCAAAGCGTGACGCTTCGGCTCGCCAAGGCGGCCAAGCTCAGCCTCTTCAACCGAGTGGAGGGGCGCTGGCAGCCTCTCCCGATCGCCAACTCGGCGGCGACCGTTCCCCTCGGCCCCGCCGGCGGCGAACTCGTGCGCGTGGACGACTGAGCGGAGCGTGCCCGTGCCCGTTGGCTGCCCGACAATTCGCCATCTGCTGGCCTGCGGCCTCTGGCTCGCGGCGTCGGCCTTGCCCGCGTGCTCGCGCCCGCGGGCGCCGCAGGCGTGGCAGCCGCGGGAGTTCCTCATCGCCCTTCGCGGGGCGCCGCCGCCGAAGCCGCCCCTCTACGCCCAGGTGGCACAGGCGGGGTTCAACACGATTGCCGAGGGCGTGGGCTCCGACGCGCTCGACCTGGCGCGCCGCCACGGGCTGCGGGTGATGCTGGGCCAGATCGGCCTCGACCCCAGGACGCTCCGCGACAGGGGCAACGTCCGCGGCGTGGCCGAGGCCATCCGCCGCTTCCGCTTCCACCCCGCGCTCTGGGGCCACTTCGTGGGCGACGAAATGCTCGAGGCCCAGCTCCCCGACATCGTGGCCCTCGCCGCCTTCGCCCGCGAACACGACCCCGCCCACCCGCTCTTCATCAGCCTCCTGCCGTGCGACGCCTGGGTCGGCCCCGCCCTGGCCACGGGCGACTACGCGGGCTACGTCGAGCGCTTCGCCGCCACCGTGCGGCCCGACCTCCTGGCCTACGGCCACTTCCCGTTCCGCGAGAAGGCCGAGAGCGAGTTCCACTTCGAGAACCTCGAGATCATCCGCCGGGCCGCCCTCGCCCACGGCCTGCCCTTCTACCCCACGCTCCAGGCCGCGAGCTGGCCCGGCATGCGGCCGCCCACGGAGGGCGAGCTGCGCTGGCTCGTCTACACCTCGCTCGCCTACGGGGCCAAGGGGGTCGTCTGGTTCCGCTACTGGGGCGCGCCGGCTGGGAGCCGGGATGGCATCGTCGAGCCCGACGGACTGGTCACCGAGCGCTACCGCGCCGTGGCCGCGCTCAACGCCGAGCTGCGCGGTCTCGGCCCCGAGCTGATGCGCCTCCGCTCCACCGCCGTCTGGCACACCGGCCCCACCCCGGTCGGCGCCACGCGCCTGCCCGTCCACGGCCTCGTCGGCTCCGTCGAGGGCGGGGCATTCGTCGTCGGCGAGTTCGAAGGGGAAAGGGGCGAACGGCACGTCCTCGTCGTCAACAAGGACGCCACCCGCGCCGTGACGGTCAAGCTCATCCTCAACCGCCCGTGCCGGGCCTTGAGCTGGCTCGACCCTTCCTCGGGCCGCTGGGCCGCCCAGGCGGCCACGGCCGACCGCTTTCAGACCGCCGCCGAGTTCTCCCTCCCCCCTGGCGGCGGCCGCCTGCTCCGCCTCGGACCGTGACCCCTCACGGTCGCGTCGGCGCGCGGCCCGCCTTCACCAGCGCGACTACGTGCAACGCCGCCGCCGCCGCCAGGCACAGGTTGGCCAGGATGAAGCCGAACGCCGCCTTCAGCTCCACCCCCCCGCCCACGGACCGTCCGAACGCGTCGCCCAGCGCGTCCTCCATCCCCGGCATCCCGCGCGAGGGCGAGGGCCGGGCCGCGGCGCCACCCCCCATGTTGTCCCGCGCAACCTCCGCCTTCAGGTCGCCGTCGAGCTTGAACATCAGCACGAGCAGGAGCACGATGGCGGCTCCGGCGGCGATGATGCCGATCAACGCCCCCGGCTTGCGCGGCACGAAGCTCAAGGCCAGCCCCAGCACCGCCGCCACGGCCGCGATGATGGCCAGCGGCTCCGCCTTCACGTCCTTCTCCATGTCGCTCGGCCTGCCCCTCACCGTCGGCGCGGGCGCGCCGCCGAACAAGTCTCCCATCCCCTTCGTCATGCCCCCCATCATGTCCCCCATGTCGCTCGAGAGCTTCGCCTTCCCGCCCGTCACCAGCGTCAGCCCCGTGATCGACATCAGCGTCACCCGGCTGCTGGCCCCTGGCACGGGCATGGGCGAGCTGCACGTGATGTGGAAGAACGGCAGGAGGAAGCACAGGAGCGCGGCGGCGAAGCCCCCGGCGCCGAGCATCCGGAACGGGCCGTCCCCGCCCCCCGCCCGTGGAGCGCCATACCCGCCGGGCGGCGGCGCGGCCCACGGCCCCTGCGCACGCCATGCCAGCCGTAACAGGCTGGCATGGCGTCA
The DNA here is from genome assembly GCA_041320515.1 of Planctomycetota bacterium. Classification (GTDB taxonomy): domain Bacteria; phylum Planctomycetota; class PUPC01; order DSUN01; family DSUN01; genus DSUN01. The sequence goes on from JBGLNR010000001.1 coordinate 1,743,310, forward strand.
CTTACGGCGCCAGGGCGCGCCCATGTTGCCAACGCGCTACATGCTCAAATTGAGTGTGGGGAATTGAGCGCCTAGCGCGGCGGAGGCCCAAGCACACTGACCCCAACCCTCTCCCCGAGGGAGAGGGAGGATGGTCGGCTCCGCGCCGAACGGGGACCCGCTACGGGGGGCTACTTGAGGATGCGGAAGAGGTTGCTGTAGTCGTCGGTCCAGAGGATGGGGGCCTGCTCCTTGTCCGCGGCGGTGTCCGGGGTGCGGCCGGCGAGGAGGGCGGGGTGGCTGAGGAAGTCGTCGTTGGCGGTGACGAGCATCCAGGCGCAGTAGTAGACCTCGCGCGCGGGGTCGCTGTGGCAGGTGATGTGGACGCATTTCATGCCCAGCTCGTTGGCCTGGGCGCGGACGACGGGGCGGAGGTCCACGAAGCGGTTGGTGACGTTGACGGCGATGATGCCGTCGGGCTTGATGTGGTGTTTGTAGATCTTGAATGCCTCGGCGGTGAGGAGGTGGACGGGCACGGCGTCGCTGGAGAAGGCGTCCATTGCCAGGACGTCGTACTGCTGGCTCTCGGCGTGGCGTTCGAGGGAGAGGCGTCCGTCGCCCAGGATCACGCGGCAGTCGGCCTCGCTGTCGGTGAGGTAAGTGAAGACGGGCTTCGTGCAGTCGGTGCCCTGTCGGCCCGAGAGCTTGATGACGCTGGGGTTGATCTCGTAGAAGCGATAGACGTCGCCCCTCTGGCCGTAGGCGGCGATGGTGCCGGTGCCGAGTCCGAGGACGGCGACGCGGAGGCCCTCGGGTTTCCGCGGGTGGTGGAGAAGTGCCATGCCGATGCCGCTGTCCTCGCCGAAGTAGGTGATGGCCTGGCGGCGGCCCTCGTCGGACTGGAGTTGTGCTCCGTGGTTGATGCGCCCGTGGCTGAGGTAGAGCTGGTGGTGCTCGGGCTCGTCCTTGCGGTACTCGACCACCTTGAGGACGCCGTAGAAGTTGCGGGAGAGGGAGACGTAGCTGGTCAGCCTGTCGGTCGCCTGCTCGTGCAGGTCCGCGCCCACGTGGAGCAGCGCGGCGACGAACGCGGGGAGGCAGAGCGCCCAGAGCCATCGCCGCTGCCAGTAGGCCAGGGCGACGAGGCCGCACAGGAGCCAGACGATGAGGAGGTGGTCGGCGCGAATGGGCGCGGCCGGCCTCGCGAGCCAGGAGGGGGTGCCGAGGAGTTCGGCCGAGAGCGCGGCGTCGAGCAGGATGAAGCAGGCCACCGCGCCCAGCCACCACCCGCGCCAGGCCCCGCGCAGCTCGAAGAGCACCCACGCCGCGGCAACCAACAGCCCCAGCGAGCCCCAAAGCCAGACCAGGCCCTCGACAGACACGGGCCTGTCCCCGACGTTGATCGGGAGGAGCGCGATGGTCAGGATGAACACGGCCCCGAACGCGAGGTGATAGACGGCTGCCCCTGCGGCGCCGTACCAGCGCGCCGGCCACTCGCCGCGCGGCGTCTTGTCCAGCCACACGGCCGCGATGGCCAGGCCGCACACGAGCCACAAGCCGGCGCTGAAGGCGAGGGACTCTGCCGGGGGCGGCTTCACTGGGTAGAGCAGGAACAGGGCGGCGTGGAGGGCGACGTAGCAGGCCCCTGCCAGCCACCAGAGGAGCCTTGGGCCGGAGCGCTCGAAGAAGGCCCAGCCGCCCGCGATGAAGAGGCCCAGGATGGCCCAGAGGCTCAGGAGCGCCCGCGCCGTGACGGGCTCGCCGCCGAGCGTGAGCCAGGGGAAGGGCGTCGGGCCGTGGATCACGATCGTAGCCTCCACGAGTACGTACGTGGCGGCCCCGAGTACGGCGTAGTAGGGCGTCCGCCACCGGCGGTGCGGCTTCCTCTCCAGCCACGCGGCCACCACGGCCAGGGCGCACGCCACCCAGAGTCCGAGCTTCACCAGGTCAATGGCGTCGAAGGCCTCCGGCTTGACGTTCGACGGCACGAGGTAGAGCAGGGCGGCGAGGAGGAGAAAGCAGCCGGCGGCCCCCAGCCACCACCAGCGCTTCGGCCCGATCATGGCGAGTCCTGCGATGAGCACGCCGGCGCCTGCCCAGATGGCGAGGACCTCGTGCATGGGCAGGCGCGCCTTGCCGCCCAGGGTGAGCCAGTCGAAGGGGCCGAATATCAATATGAGGCCCGCGATGAGGAAGTAGGCGGCCACGCCCAGCGCGGCATACCACGGCACGGGCCAGCGCAGGTGCGGCTTCTTGTCGATCCAGAAGGCGGCGAGCGCCAGGGCGCAGGTGGCCCAGAGGCCGATGTGGAACTCGATATAGGTCCTGAAGACGTGGGGGGCGAGGAGAGAGACGAAGATGCCGCCGAGGGCGCCGCCGGCGGAGACCATGAGGTAGAAGCTCGTGAGGTGCTTCGGGCGGGGCTTGAGGCGCACCAGCTCGCCGTGGCAGACCATGCAGCAGGCGAAGAGGCCGAGCGAGTAGCCGAGTATCTGGGTCCAGACCACCGCCGGGTCGCCCGCCTTGTCGAGCCAGGCGCCGAGGCCCAGCCAGGCGAGTATCTGGCGGATGGTCACATCGGCGTCCACGCCCGCGCGCAGGAGCCAGAGCATGGCCAGGACGCCGCCGGCCATCAGCGCCCACCAGACGGGGCGGAAGTACCAGCGCTCGTTGTCGAAGCAGATGATGAAGGACAGGAGGTAGAGGCTGAGGGGCAGGACCCAGAAGAAGGGGACGACGGCGACGTCGAGGCACATCTGGTTGGTGACGGCGAGGAACATGGTGGAGCCGCAGGCGGGGAGGGCGAGCCACATGAGGCGGCGGCCCCAGCCGGGCGCGGCGTCGTCTTCGGCAGGCAGCGTGGGCAGGTCGGCGGCCGGCTCCGGCATGGCCTCCCCAGTGGCGTCCTCGGCCCGCGCGCGCACGGCGCAGTAGCCGGTGAGCACGGCCACGAGGGCGAAGGCCAGCGACCAGAGGAGCCCCTGGGTGCGCAGGTCGAGGCTCGGCTCGAAGACAAATGGGAAGCTGAGGAGGGCCAGGAGCGAGCCGACGTTCGACAGGGCGTAGAGCCGATAGGGCGAGCGCCCGGGGTGCGTGCGGGCGAACCAGGCCTGCATCAGCGGGCTGGTCGTGGCCAGGACGAAGTAGGGCAAGCCCACGCACACGCCCAGGAGGAGGAGAATCTGCCAGGTGGGGCTGCCCTCGGCCGAGGGCTTCCAGCGGTCGCTGGGGAGGATGGGCAGGAGCAGCATTGCGGCGGCGAGCACGGCCAGGTGCACGAGCATCTGGCGGCGGGGCGAGAGCTTCGTCGCCACCACGTGCGCGTAGGCGTAGCCGCCCAGGAGCAGCACCTGGAAGAACAGCATCGCCGTGGTCCACACGGCCGGCGTGCCGCCGAACCAGGGGAGGATGCACTTGCTCATCAGGGGCTGGACCTGGAAGAGGAGGAACGCGCTCAGGAAGATGGTCAGGGCATAGCGCAGCAAAGGGCTTCTCCTGGGGAGGGCGAACCGGAATGGCGCAAGAGTCTATTCCACCGCCTCTCCGCCGTCAAGCGTGATGGCGGGTGGCATGGGGGCGCGGGCATGATCTGTCCGATCCGTCCGATCCGTCGGATCCGCGCGATCCGTTCTATTCCTCGGCCACCAAGGGCTTGGCGGCGCGCTCTCGGACCCGTTGAAGCCCCTGTGGCCACATCTCGGCGGCGGACGCCATGGCGATCACCCCCAGAAGCGTGGAGGCTGAGAGCGCAAGCCGAGCGTTCGTCATCGCGCGAGCCTCCTGTGCCACGCCGTTGGAAAGCCGGCCGCTCTATGGTAGGATACTATGGCATATCCGAAGATGGCTGTCCACCGTCAAGTGTGGCACGGCTGGCTTGCCCAGCCGTGTCGTGCCGCAGCGGCACGGGGCGCGAAGGCACGGCTGGACAAGCCAGCCGTGCCACGCCTCGGGCGGAGTGGGAACCGATGGCGAATCTCACGGTGCGCGTGTTGCGGATCATCGGCGGGGTGCTGCTGGTGCTCGTGGGCATCGTCGGCTGCTTCCTGCCGATCATCCAGGGGATGCTGCTCATCGCGCTGGGGCTGTGGGTGTTGAGCCAGGACATCCCGGCCGCCCGCCGCCTCAAGGAGTGGGCGGAGCGGCGCTTCCGCCAGGAGCGCGCGAAGCTGGCCGAACGGCGCGCGCGGCGCAAGGCCGCCAAGGAGAAACCGCCGGGAACGTGATCCGTTACGTAGGGGCAGCCCTATGTGGCTGCCCTCTCCCCCTGGGCGGCCACACAGGGCCGCCCCTACAGCACGTTTCACGTTTCACGCATCACGTGCCGCACCCCGTCCAGCAATAGGTGCAGAGCTTCTCGCGGGGGAGGCCGATGGCGGCGACCATTTCCTCGATGGTGAGGTATCTGAGCGAGGTGACGGTGAGGTCCTTGGCGATCCACTCGACCATGCACTGATACGTCTCGCTCGTGGGGTCGAGGTAGGCGGCCACGTCCTCGATGGCGCGGCCCTCGATGGCGTGGATGGCGCGGCGGGCCGCCAGCTCCTCGGTCGAGCGGGTCGAGATGTTGTAGCGGCAGGGGAACATGAGGGGCGGGCAGGCGATGCGGACGTGGACCGCCCGCGCGCCGCTCTCCCAGAGCTTCTTGACGGTGTAGTTGCGGAACTGGGTGCCGCGGACGATCGAGTCGTCGCACATGACGATGCGGTGGCCGCGGATGACGTCGGCGATGGGCACGAGCTTCATCTTGGCCACCAGGTCGCGGATTTCCTGGCTCGGCGGCGTGTAGCTGCGGCCGTAGCCGGCCGTGTACTTCACGAGCGGGCGCCGATAGGGGATTCTCCTGCCCATCGCGTAGCCGATCGCGTGCGCGATGCCCGAATCGGGCACCCCCGACACGAAGTCCGCCTCCACAGCGTCCCCCTCCGCCAGCGTCATGCCGCAGCGCTCGCGGACCCGCTCGACGCTGATCCCCTCGTAGTGGGAGGCTGGGAAGCCGGTGTAGATCCACAGGAAGGAACAAATCTGGTCCTCCTGCGAGCCGGGGGCGCACTGCTCGACGCCTGCCTCGGTGATGTGCACGATCTCGCCGGGGAGGAGGAACTTCTTGACCTCGAGGCCCAGGTTGGGGAAGGCGGTGGACTCGGTGGCGACGGCCCACGCGTTGCCGTCCGCGCCGAGCACGAGGGGGCTGTGGCCCATCTTGTCGCGGGCCGCGTAGATGCCGTCGCGCGTGAGGACGAGGACGGAGACCGCGCCCTTCACCCGCTCGAACATCCGCTGAATGCCGTCCACGATGTTCTCGCCCAGGCTGATGAGGCGGGCGACCAGCTCGGTCGAGTTCACCTTGCCCCGGAACGGGTCGCCGAACGACACGCCCTGCTCGTGCAGCTCCTTGACCAGCGCGTCGCGGTTCGTGATATTGCCGTCCATGCACGCGGCGAACTCGCCGAAGCGGCTCAGGAGCATCATGGGCTGCGGCTCGTTGGCGCTGATGACGCCGATGCCGAGGCGGCCCTGGAGCGAGGGCCGCTCGTCGTAGAAGCGGCTCTTGAACTGCGCCTGGCTCGTCGTGTGGATGCGGCGCTGGATGCTCTCGCCCATCACGGCCAGGCCCCCGAACTCCGTGCCCAGGTGCGACTGGTAGTCGGTCCCGTAGAACAGATAGTTCCAGCAATCCCCCTTCGCCACGACCCCGAAAAGTCCACTCATCGCGCGACGCTCCTGGACCCAGTGATGTGAGGACGGCAACGCCCGCCGTGCGGAGAGGATTCTACATGGGCGGGCGTTGCCGCGCAACCCGAATTGCGCGCGCGCGTTCAGCATTGCGTCGGGAGCCGCCAACCTCTCCCTTGGGGAGAGGCCGCCCGCCAGTGGCGGGCGGAGGGACGCGAAGCCTATCCCGGTGCGAGAGGACTGCCGATCGCGGCAGGCGGCAGGAGAAGGCAGGTTATCGGTGTTCGGTGATAGGTGTTCGGGTACGGAGAAGATTCCGCGTGCAGGTTTGCACGCCCTACAAGGTGCTCCTCGTTCGCGTGCTTTCGCGTGCCCTCGACTTCGCTCGGGCCAAGACTTCGCGGTCAGGCGCTTGTGTGCCTGGTTCGCGGCGTCAGCGGGTCATGCGTAAACCAGGCGGCCCCGGGGCTCGGGGATGGGACGGCCGAGCTGGCGGGCGGTCTCGAGCCAGTCCTCGATGGCCTCGGAGGCGTGGGCGAGGGCCTCCTGCTGCGTCGCGCCGTCGGCCATGCAGCCCGGCAGCTCCGGCACTTCGGCAATGAATGCCTCGTCCTCGCCGCTCCAGAAGATGATGATCTCGTATCGGCTATCCACGGCTACTTCTCCAAGCTCAGGCGGTAGCGGAGAATGAGGTCCCTCACCTGCTTCACCTGGTATGGCTTGGCGTTCGCCGCTTTGGGCTGAAGGTTGAGGATTTCCTCGATGCCTTCCATCCTTCCACGGTCCTTGGCGTCATGATACACCGTTGGGCATCGCGCGTCAAACGGGTGAACGGCGCGGGGGAGTTCAAGTGAGAGGGGCGGGGCGGAAGAGCAGTGGACAGTAGACAGTGGACGGTGGACAGTGGGCGGGAGGCAGGCGGCAGGCGGCAGGAGAAGGCAGGTTATCGGTGTTCGGTGATAGGTGTTCGGGTACGGAGAAGATTCCGCGTGCAAGTTTGCACGCCCTACAAGGTGCTCCTCGTTCGCGTGCTTTCGCGTGTTTCGCGGGCCGGTTCTTCTCTGCTGGCTCTGCGGGCGCCCATCTGGGGGTTGGGGCCGTAGTACTCGACGTCCATCGTGTTGTGCTGGCAGCCCTCCATCACGCCGTCGCGATCGGCGTCCCAGCCGCCGGGGAGCCAGCAGAACTCGATGGCCTTGCGGATGCGGGGCCAGAGGGAGCGGAGCCAGGCGTCGTCGCCGGAGAGCTGCCAGTCGCGGTAGACCTTCATCAGGCAGCCCAGTTGGCCGTCGGCGGCGGCGTGCTTGAACTCCTGGGCGCGGGTGAGCGGCAGGTTGACGCGGAAGGACATCTGGCCCGTGTCGTCGGTGGCGAGGAGGAACTCGGTTTCGCGCATCGAGCGGGCGAGGGTGGGGAAGAGGAAGGCGGTGGCGTGCTCGTAGTTCCACACGTGGGTGCAGGAGCCGTGGCAGCAGCCGCTCTTGTCGTGGCAGCCCTCGAAGCCGAAGAAGCGACCGTCCTCGGTGCGGAAGCTGGTCTGGGAGCGCAGGGTCGAGAGGTTGAAGAGCGCCGCTTCCTTGACGGCGTGCGGCAGGTCGCTGTCGCAGAAGGCGCGGACGAAGCGGAGCGTGTCGGCCTCGAGGCGCGGGAGCGCGGCGGCGGCTTTCGAGGCGGCGTCCCAGGCATCTGCGAACTGCGTGGCGTAGTAGTTGCCCACGCGGTTCGCCTCGCAGCAGGCGTCCTTGGCAGGGGTCCAGGTGATCCGGTTCGGAAAGTGCCAGGCGAGGAGGAAGGTGACGGAGCGCTCGGCGTGGGGCGGGATGCGGAGGCGGATGGCGAGGGAGGCGGTCGGGTCGTCCACGCCCTCGGGGTCGCGGTCCTCCAGCTCGCCGTCGGCGGAGAAGTCGTCCCAGAAATCGAGCAGGCTGTCGCCCCAACTGCGCTTGGCCCAGGCGGTTCTGTGGGACACGTGGGACGGGTGGGACCCGTGGGACAGGACAGCCAGCGCGATTGTGCCGGCCTGCTCGGCCGTGGGGTTCACGCCCTCGGAGGCCATGAAGATGCCCTGAAGGCGCCGTTCCTTGCGAAACGAGTTGACATTCTTGAGCGGCTTGCCGCTCGAGCCGTCGGAGCCGATGAAGTTCTGGAGGCTGCCGCAAACCGCGGCGTCCACGGGCCGCTTCGTGCGGTTGGTGAGGACGAAGCGGAGGACGGCGACGGGCATGCCGCTGCGGTCGGCATCGCCTGGGATCAGGGGGTTGAATGCCTTGATGCGGACGGCCAGCGGCACGTCGGGGTCGGAGAGGAGCACCTGGCCGAAGGGGTAGGCGGCGTGGAAGGAGCAGTGGCGGAAGCGGGGGAGGCCGTGGTTGGGGGCGGTCGCTCCGCTCGCGCCCTCGTAGGTTTCGGGGGGCAGGATGCCTTCGAGGCAGCGCGTCGACGCAGATGGCAGATGGCAGACGGCAGATGGCAGAGAACCGCCCGAGCGATCCTCTCTTCTCTGCCGTCTGCCGTCTGTCGTCTGCCGTCTGTCGTCTGACTTGCTGGTCCAGAGGGCGAAGAAGGCGTTGCGGGGGGAGAAGCCCTTGGCGGGGCGGTTGACGATCTCCCAGTCGCGCAGGTCGCCCCGCCCGCCGAGGGACACGGTGCCGGTCCCGATGCCGCCGAGGGGGAGGGCGATGCGGGAGAGGTGGGACTGGGCGTAGGTTGTGAGGACAGGCCAGTTCGGATTGGTCTTCCTCGCCATTGGGGCCTCCGTCGGACGCGTGACGCGTGAGCGGCCCGCTGCGCCTGGCCAGCCGAGGAGGGCAGCCACACAGGGCTGCCCCTACGAGTCACGCGTCACGGGTCACGGGTCCTGAGGCGCGGCCAGAGGCCGGGTCAGAGCCTTACAGGGATTCCCTGGCTCTTGAGGAACTGCTTCGCCTGTTGGACGGTGTAGGTTCCGAAGTGGAAGATGGAGGCGGCGAGGACGGCGGTGGCGTGGCCTTCGATGACGGCGGCGGCCATGTGCTCGAGCTTGCCGCAGCCGCCCGAGGCGGTGACGGGTATGGTCACGGCGTCGGCCACGGCCAGCGTCATCGGGATGTCGTAGCCGTCGAGCGTGCCGTCGGCGTCCTTGCTGGTGAGCAGGATTTCGCCGGCGCCGAGGTCCTCGACCTGCTGCGCCCACTCGACGAGTTCCAGGCCGCCCTTTTTGGTGCCGCCGGAGATGAGGACTTCGAAGCCGTGCTCGCCCTTCTGGGCGTCAATGGCCACCACGATGCGGTCGGGGCCGAAGGCGTCGGCCGCCTCCTCGATGAGGTCGGGGTTGCGCACGGCCGCCGTGTTGATGGAGACCTTGCCGACGCCGAGGTCGAAGAGCGCCTTCATCTCGTCGGGCGAGCCGATGCCGCCGCCGACGGTGAAGGGGACGGTGACGGCCCTGGACACCTTCTTGACCCATTCGAGTCGGGTCTTGCGCTTCTCGACGGTGGCGGCGATGTCGAGGAAGACGATTTCGTCGGCGCCCTGCTGGCAGTAGGCGGCGGCGGCTTCGGCGGGGTCGCGGGCGTCGCGCAGGTTCGCGAACTTCACGCCCTTGACCACGCGGCCGTCCTTGATGTCCAGGCACGGAATGACTTTGACCATCTCCATCGGGCGCTCCTCCTTATTGCGTGAGCGGTCGGAATGTGGGCGGTATGGTAGCGCAGGCGGGCGGGGGCGTCAAGCGGAGAAATCGCGCCGCACGGCCGGCAAGGGGGTTGACACGCCGTGCGGCCCGACTATAATTGCGGGCAGCGGCGAATCCCATGGCCGTCAGGTGGATTGGAGCTACTCGTGACGCCGAACCGACGCGCACCCGTTCCTCTGGGCCTGTTGGCCCTGTGGCTTGGCACAGCCGCTCTCGCTGTGCCACTTCAGCAGGGCGTCTCCTACACCCCGTGGGGCAACGACCTGGCCAGTCCCGCCACCTACGCGGCGTTCCAGAGCGCCGTCTCCCGCATGCAGGCCGCCGGCGTGCAGTGGGTGGCCATCAACGTCTTCGAGTTCCAGGACGCCCTGGCCTCGACGGCGATCGGCCCGCGCCTGGACCTGTGGAGCACTCCGGCGGCCTCGGTGGACCTCGCCGTGCAGGAGTTCCACAACCGCGGCATGCAGGTGCTCCTGAAGCCGAACGTGGACGTGGCGGACGGCAGTTGGCGCGGCGACATCACGGGCAGCGACGCCTGGTTCAACGACCCCAACGGCTACAAGGCATTCGTGGGCCGCTGGGCGACCTGGGCGGAGACCCGCGGCGTCGAGGGCCTCGCCATTGGCTGCGAGTTCACGGCTACCCAGGCCGAAACGGCGCGCTGGCGCGAAACCACTGCCCTCGCCCGCACCTCCTTCTCCGGCTGGCTCACCTATGCCGCCAACTGGGACGCCTACCAGGCCGTCCCCTGGTGGGACGACCTGGACTACATCGGCATTGACGCCTACTTCCCCCTGACCGCGGACGCGGACCCGACGCTGGCCCAGTTGACCGCGGCCTGGGCGGGCCACGCCAACGCCATCGAGGCCTGGCTCCTCTCGCTGCCGCCCGAGGCCCCCGACGACGTGCTGTTCACGGAGATCGGCTACCGGAGCATTGACGGCGCCAACATCGAGCCGTGGGCCTGGTCGCCCTATGGCCCGAACGGCCTGGACCTCCAGGAGCAGGCCGACTGTTACGCCGCGGCCTTCGGCGCGACCGTGGACCGCGCGTGGCTCGACGGCTACTACTGGTGGAACTGGGAGACGTTTCCCCAGCCAGGCAGCGACTTGTGGAACGACTTCACGCCGCAGAACAAGCCCGCCGAATTCGTCCTGCGCGCCTTCTACACCCCCGAGCCGGCCACAATGCTCCTCCTGGCCGCCGGCCTCGCCGCCCTCGCCCGGCGAAGGCGGCGCGCCACACGCTGAACCCCTCACGCGATCCGCGTGCGCGCCCGGGGGTGCTCATCTGTCTCACATCCGTTCGCCTCGGGCCATGCGCCGCCGGTAGTACTCGGCGATGGCGGCCGCCACGATGGCGAAGCCGGTGACGAAGCGCTTGTACTCCTCGGCCGTGCCCAGGGCGGATAGGCCGAACCACAGCACCGTCAGAATGAGGACGCCCAGGAACGAGCCGACCACCGAGCCGCGCCCGCCCATCAGGCTCGTGCCGCCAATCACCGCCGCCGCAATGGCGTCCAGCTCGTAGCCCTGGCCGATGCCCGCATTGGCCGACGGGGACTTCAGGGCGTGCATGACCCCCGCCAGACCCGTCAGCCCCCCGCACAGGGCGTAGACGGCGAACTTCACGGGGCGCGGGTCAATGCCCGACAGGCGCACCGCCTCCTCGTTGGTGCCCACGGCCACCATGTACCGCCCGAACACCGTGCGGGTGAGCACGAACTGCGCGAGGGCGACCACGGCCAGCGCGAGGTAGAAGGAGAGCGATAGCCCGCCAAGCGAGACCTCGGACAGGCCGGCGACCTTGGAGTCGAAGTACAGCGTGCGCATCTGCGTGGTGAAGTACGCGGCCCCGCGGGCCATCTCGAGCATGCCGAGCGTGACGATGAAGGCGGGGAGCCGCCAGGCAACTGTCACCGCGCCGTTGATCGCCCCGCACAGGATGCCCGTGCCCAGACAGGCGGCGAGGCCGAGCGGCAGCGCGAGCGGCGCCAGCGCGCCCTTCACGCTCGTGAGCACCAGGGCCATCACCGCCACGCTCAAGGCGAGCACGGAGCCCACCGACAGGTCAATCCCCGCGATGATCAGCACGTAGGTCATCCCCACGGCCAGCACGATCGTGTAGGGAATCTGGTTGGCGATGGTGCGGAAGACGGCGAGGCTGAGGAAGTTGCGCGCGGTGAGGGCGAAGAAGGCCACGAGGCCGCCGAGCACGAGCAGCAGCGCCACGTGCTCGCCGATCGCGTCCCACGAACTCTCGAGCCAGTCCCTGCGGCCCTGCTCGTTCACTCTGGCGCTCCCGCGGTGGCCCGGCTGCCCCCATAGCCGCTGAGGGCGGCCTCCATGATCTTGTCCTGAGTCCACTCGCCGCGGCGGAACGTGGCGGCGAGGCGGCCGGCCGACATCACGGCGATGCGGTCGCACAGGCTCATCAGCTCCAGGAGGTCGGAGGAGACGACGACGATGGCCTTCCCCCGCTCGGCCAGGTCGGCCAGGAGGCGATAGATTTCGAACTTCGCCCCCACGTCAATCCCGCGCGTCGGCTCGTCGAAGAGCGCGATGCGGCAGTCGCGGTAGAGCCAGCGGGCGATGACGACTTTCTGCTGGTTGCCGCCGCTGAGTTCGGCCACCCGCTGATCCGCCGAGCGGCACTGGAGGCCGAGCGCCCGCACGAGCCGCTCCGTCACGGCCCGCTCCTCGGCAGGCCGCAGGACGGCGCCGAGCCAGGCGACGTCGCGCAGGCGGGCGAGCGTGACGTTGTGGCGGATGGGGAGGGGCAGGAGCAGGCCCTGCTGCTTGCGGTCCTCGGTGAGGAGGGCGATGCCGAGGCGGACGGCGTCGCGCGGCGAGCGGATGCGGGCCGGGGCGTCCGAGCCGTAGAGATAGACGTGTCCCCCGTCGGACCGGTCGGCCCCGAAGATGGCGCGCAGCGTCTCGGTGCGTCCCGAGCCCATGAGGCCGGCGAGGCCGAGGATTTCGCCCTCGCGGGCATCGAAGGAGACGTCGCGCACGGCGGCGCCGCGCGTGAGGCCGACGACGCGGAGGGCGACCCTGCCGCCGGGCTTCGCCGCTCGGGGATGGGCCTCGCCCAGGTCGCGGCCCACCATCATCCGAATGATCTCGTCCAGGGTGGCCACCGGTTCGCGGGGCACGGGTGCCCGTTGCCGGCAACGGGCGCCCCCGCCTGCAGTTGCGCGGGGCGCAGAGGCCCCGCCTACCGTGCGGGTGCCGACGACGCGGCCGTCGCGCAGCACGGTGATGCGGCCGGCGATGCGCTGGATTTCCTCCAGGCGGTGCGAGATGTAGAGGATGGCGGCGCCGCGCGCCTTCAACTCGCGGATGCGCTCGAAGAGGAGCGCGACCTCGGCGTCGGTAAGCGCGGCCGTCGGCTCGTCCAGCACGAGGAGCTTGCAGGACCCGGCGAGGCCGGCGGCGACCTCGACGAGTTGCTGCTGGCCCACGCCCAGCTCGCGCACCGGGCGCTCGGGCGGCACACCGTGGAGGCCCACCTGGGCCATGGCCGCCCGCGCGTCGGCGTGGAGCTGGCGGTAGCGGATCACGCCGAAGCGGCGCGGGAGATGGCCCAGAAACAGGTTCTCGGCAACGGAGAGGTTGGGGATGAGGTTCAGCTCCTGCATCACCATGCGGATGCCGGCTCGCTCGGCGTCGTGTCTCGAGGCGGGGGCATAGGGCTCGCCGGCGAGGCGCATCGCCCCGCGGTCGGGCCGCGTGACGCCGCTCACGACGCGGGCCAGCGTGGTCTTGCCCGCGCCATTCTCGCCGACGAGGGCGTGCACCTCGCCGCGGCAGAGGTCGAAGGCAACGTCGAGGAGGACCGGCGCGGCGTAGGACTTCCAGAGGCCGGAGATGGAGAGGAGGTTCTCGGCAGGGTCCATCGTCGTCGTCCTCGTCGTCGTCCTCGTCGTCGAGTCCCGAGTTCCTGGGCGGTTCGAGGACGAGGACGAGGGCGACGACGATTGGGGCGAGTCACTTTGCCTCGGGGGCCTTGGGCTCGGCCGCCCGCTTCAGGGCCTCGGCGTCAATGAGGTCCACCTTGGTTTCCTTGTAGTCCTTCTGCTCGGGGTTGAGGTGCCCGCCGAGGATGTCCAGGGCGTGGCGGATGCCCTCGACAGCGATCTGGTCGGCGTGCTGGTCCAAGGTGTTGTTGCCGGAGAGGCTGCGCAGGGCGCCCGCGTTGCCGATGCCCGTGCCGTTGAGGGTCAGGGCCTCGGCCGTCGAGTAGTTGATCCCGCCCGTGATGTGGAGGGCGGCCCCGCTGTTGACCACCGTGCCGGCGGCGGCCGTGCCCAGGCCGTTGTTCGCGCCGACCTGAAGGGCGCCGGCGCTCACCGTGGTGAGACCAGTGTAGGTGTTGCCGGTGGACAGGACGAGCGTGCCGCTCCCCGTCTTCATCAGCGCCGAGGCTGCCGTCTCGCCCACGGCGCCGGTGAGGGTGAGCACGGTGCCCTGGACGTCGAGCGTGGCGGTGCCGCCGCCCAGAGAGGTCGCGCCGGCGAAGGCGAGGGGCTGGCCGCTGACCGTGAGGCCGGTGTTGGCGGCCATGCTCAGGCTGCCGAGCCGGGCCGAGTAGACGCCCGAGCCGAAGCCGATGGCGGAGTTGGCCGTGACGCTCACGTTATTCGCAAGGACTGCGACCACATTCTCGGGGGTCTGAAAGAGCCCGCCAGCCGCGCCGGGGTTCAGATCGGTCCATGCCCCGGCAGGCGGCCTGTACTCCATGTCGGTGAAGTAGCCGTTGCCGCCGGTGTCGCTCATGGCGATGCCGATGCGGTACACGGCGCCCGCGGTGAGGGAGGCGGTCAGGAGGTCGCCGCTGCCGCCGCAGCAGCCGCGGTTGTAGATGCGCTCGCCGGCCGCCAGCTCGAACACGCCGTTGCGATTGTAGTCCACCCAGATAGAGGCGTTGTCGTCCTCTGTGTTGAACCGCAAGCCCCACTGGCCGGCGACGTTGGGCCGGAGGTCGCCCACCCACAGCATGGAGAAGTTGTCGTTGTTGAAGCCCACAGCGCCCAGGGCGGCGGCGCGCGTGCTCACCGCCGCGTCGTTGGGATAGGTCAAGTGCCCGGTCAGCGTGCCCTGCGCGTCATCCGCCCCAACGGGCTGGGCGCGCAGGCCCTCGACGTTGTCCTGCACGTTCACCGGCACGTCGTTGTGGATCCTCTCCTGGAGGCCGTTGACGAGCCCTGTGGGGGAGGCGGTGAGCTGGAGCGAGCCGCCGCTGAGGGTGACGCCCGCCGAGCCGAGGCCGCTGGCCGCCGCCGCCGTGGTCACGCTCAGGGTGCCGCCGCTCACTGTCCACGTGCCGGTCACGGCGTTCGTCGTGTTCGTGAGGCTGAGGGTGCCGGCCGAGACCGAGCCGGCCAGATTCGTGGCGGAAAGCTGGCTGGCGATGACGTTGGCGCCCGCGGCGTTCTGCACGAGCCAGCCGCTGCCAAGGCCGTCGTTCACGATCAGCGTGTTGCCCGAGAGCGTGTAGGTGCCCGCGGCGTTGGAGAAGGTGAGCGCCCCCACCGTGCGGTTGGCGCCGAGAGCCACCGTCCCGAGCCCCAGTCCGGTGAAGCTCGCCGTGTCGGTCGTGGCGTCGGGGAAGCCGCCGCCGCCCCAGTTGGCCGCGTTGCCCCAGGCGAAGTCTCCGCCCACGTTGTCCCACAGATACGGCACCGCGTCGGCCGGGCCGCTCGCGGCGAGGCACAGGACGCCGGCAGTCAGGAACATCAGGAATCTCTTAGACATTCAAATGACCTCTAACTGCGTCAAGGCAACCATGCACGAGCCGGTCAACTTGAAGCAACCGGTGTGCCACCAGCCAGCCCAGCTCTGGAGATTTTCCGACTTTGGACGCCACTGCGTAAGTGCTGTGGTTTCCACCTCTTACAGTTGTCGCTCCGCAGAGGGCAAAGGAGCCCCCCATGCACCTTCCGGAGTGCCTCTGGTCGCCATGTTGCCATGCGGCAACGCGCCTGCGTCTGAGCCGCACCTGGAAACGGGCCTAACCTCTTGGCAGGCTTGAACTAACGGCCATGTTGATTTCCTGCAATCTCATGTTGCCCAGGGTCAACATGGCCCGCTGCGGCGATGGGGCGAGTCCGCTGTAGCAGACAACCCTTGTCCAGGTTTCCTGTCTGCACGGCTCCCCCCGACGGGAGAGGCCCGGCCCAAGACTCGCGCCCTTTCCCCCCCTTCCTGGGGCGCGAGTCTTGGGCCGAACTGGCTCCTCCAGCCAGCGTACCGCAAGTTTATGGGTGGCAACGCCTTACGCCGAGCCGTCCGTCGCCTCGAGCGGCCTGAGCCAAGACTCGCGCCCTTTTCCCCCCTTCCTGGGGCGCGAGTCTTGGCCCGCAGCCTCAAGGTACGGCCCGAAGGCCCCACAACGAACCGTCCCCTCGTCACCGTTGTGGTGCTCGCCCCTCGGGGAACCATCGGGTCTGGGGCGGTGCTCGATCGCGCTTCCGCACTTGACGCCCCGCCCCACGCATGGCATGGATAGTTAGCGTGTGGACGCAAGGGGGGATGGGCTTCCGGCTTGCGAAGGGGCGACGACTTGGCGAAGATCAAGACGCTGGTGTACTCGGGCGGGGAGATTCACGATTGGAAGGGCTGCGGCGACGCGATTCAGGCGGCGCTCGAGGCCGCCGGCCAGTTCGACATCGCGCGGGTGAACAACGACCTCGGCTGCCTGGTCGCCCCGAATCTCGACCCCTACGATGTCATCGTCTTCTACCACACGGTCGGCACGATCACCGAGCCGCAGCTTCAGGGCCTCCTGAAGTTCGTCGAGGGCGGCAAGGGCTACGTCGGCATCCACTCGGCGGCCGACTCGTTCCGCGAGTGCTCGACCTATCGCTACTTCGTCGGCGGCTACTTCGTCACCCACCCCCGCTACCGCCAGTACCAGGTGAGCGTGGTGGACACCACGCACCCGATCACGCAGGGCATCGAGGAGTTCTTCGTCACCGACGAGCAGTACATCACCGGCTACGACCCGAACAACACCATCCTGGCCACGGCTCTCTGGCGCGGCAAGACGGTGCCCGTGGTGTGGACGAAGGGGCACGGCAAGGGCCGCATCGCCTACATCGCCCTCGGCCACAACGCCCAGTCGTGCCAGGACGAAACGTTCAGGACCCTCCTCGTCCGCGGCACCGTCTGGGCTGCGGCGAGGCCAGAGGAGAAGAGCGGCGAGCCAGAAATCTGGGGAATGCGCGCGTGATTGAGGCAGCAAGGGCAGTCGGCGCGCACACGAAGGTCAAGCCGAAGGACTTCCTGGCGCTGCTTCACAGAAAGGGCATTCCCTATGCTCCGAACAGCACGGAGAAGGCGGTCCTTCGTGCTCGCAGGCTTGCAGCCGGGCAGGCCCAACCCTACTACAAGGCATTCCCGCTCCCGAAGCTGCCTGACGCTGCGAAAGATGACCTGGGACTGTGAACCCAAAGCTCAGCACCACGAAGCTCCTTGTCACTGGAATAGCCTCAACCGGCTGTCATTCCGAGCGCAGGCCGCCTCTTGGTGGCCGAAGTCGAGGAATCTGTTATGAGGCCCATTGTCAAGCGCGATTTTTCCCGAGGGCAGCGGCTGTCGCGGATCCACCTGTTACTCGTGTGCCGTGGGCACACAAGATAGTGCTGTTCGGTCCAGCGAGGGGGTCGGGGCCGCCATCTTTCTACGTGGCTCGTGGCCACAGATTCCTCACTCGGTTGTCCCGACCACCGGTCCGTGACGCGGACGTGGTGGTGCTGGTCGCGGAGCCGACGCCGTTCGGGCTGAACACTCTGGAGCTTGCGGCGGACATGGTGGCGGCCCTGGGCCGCCCTGCCGCGGCCGCGGCCAACCGGGCCGGGACCGGGGATGGCCGCGCGAACGGCTTCTGCCGCTCGCGCGGCCTCCCTCTGCGCCTGGAAATCCCCTTCGGCCGCCGAATCGCTGAACGCCATTTGGCGACGTGGTGTAGGCACCGGGCAGGAGCACCCGCTCGGGTGGGCGCGAACTCCCACTTGCCTGCCTGCACCTCGCGTGGAAGCCCCTACCTCCGGCGGCAAGCCCGAGGACGGCACGCCGCTTCATGACTCCCCCCCTACTTTGTCTCGTAGCAGATCAGCTTGCCCTCGCGGGTGGCGATAAACAGTCGGTTCCCCGCCGCCGACATGCCCATGAAGGCCGGGTAGCCTTCGACGGGGACAGTGCTGACGACCCTGCCGTCCTCGCGCGACATCACCCAGAGTTCCGCATCCTTCCTGACGCGCTGGTAGTGCCCGACGCAGTAGATGCGCCTGGGGGTGAGCACAATGTCGTCCACGACCAGCTCGATCTCCGGCGACTTCCAGAGCGGGGTCTTGGCGTCCTGGGCCGCCATCAGGTTGAGCTTCACCGGAGTCTTCCTGTCCTGGTGGCAGGCTTCCCAGGTGACGCCGCCCCAGGCGACGGTGTGGGCCACGCTGAGGTCGCCGTCGTAGGCTATGGTCCTTCCCCTGACCTTCCCGTCGCTCAGCAGCATGCCGCTGATATCGGCCATGGTTCGCGGCAGGCTGTTGCCGACGTCGAGGTATCCGTCGAAGTTGGACGCCAGGCCGCCCTGCACGTCGGGCGACTTGGCTCCCGTGGCCGCGTCAATGGTGCAAGCACCCATCTTCAGGACGCCCTTCCCTCTTGAGGTTCTCCAGGCGAAGAGGTCGGCGGTGCTCTGCCGCTCCGCGGCGCCCAGTTCCTCGTGGTAGCACTGGCTCCAGACCGTCTCGCCGGTTTCGGGCTTGAAGGCCACCGCCCGGACCCCGCCCTGCACGGAGAAGCCGAGACCCGCGGCGGCGTAGCCGATGCCGTTGACGACCAGGACGTCGCTCCGTCCGGGCCAGAGATTGCCCAGCTTCTCATGCCAGCCGATGAGGCGCTCGCGCGCAGGAACCAGCAGCCTCCAGATCAGCGACCCTTGCTGGGCATCCAGGCAGTAGACCCAGCCGTCCCTGGCCGCGAAGAGGCACAGGCCGCTGTAGAGGGTGGGGGAGAAGTCCACGCGGCTGCCCACGTGGAAGGCCCACTTCTGCCTGCCGTCGGCGGCATCCAGGGCGATGATCCGCTCAGCATCGATGTCGGCGACGATCACCATGCCGTAAGCGGAAACGGGCTGCGTGAGCCCGGTGCGCTCGCCGCACATGACCCCGTAGGACTTGGTCCCGAGCCCCAGCTTGACCTCCCAGGCCTTGACGGGCTTGTCCCCCGGCGAGGCCTGGCAGGAATTGCCTCTGGCCGGGCTGGCGCGGAACATGGGCCAGTCGCCGGCCGCCGTCGGTTCTCCTTTGGGAGCCGTGCCGAACGTCCGCAGAACCTTGCCGCCGGGCTCGTGGTCAAACGCGATGTCCGCTGGAGCGAGCGCCGTGATCCCGGACACCACCGCCGGCTTGGAGCAGGGGAAGTTGTAGACCGTGGCGTTGCCGGGCACATGGCCGTATTGGCAGGCGGGGTGGGCGAAGAACGGGTACGCCCGCTCCTGGGTGTCGAGGTTCACCCAGATGTTGTGGTGATAGAGGATGTACCTCCCGAGCTGAACCGGCTTGAAGCAGTGGCCGCCGAAGAAGGGGAGGTCGAGTTTGCCATCGGTCCGCGGCTTGACCGCCTTCCATCCTCCTGCCTGCCCCCGTTCCTCCCAGGCGACCGTTGGCGCGGGCCTGACGGGTTTGAGCGTTTGGGCGACGTGCGGCGCGTACCAGTCCGGCTTCCGGGCGCCCAGGGGCTCGCTGTTGAGCGTCCGTCCATTGTAGGCGTCCCGGACGACATACCGGCCGTCCAGGACCGTCAGGTTCCCCTCATTCTCGAAGCGGTCTGCATACCGCAGGGTTCCGTCCTGCACGGAAATCTCGGCGCACTCCCCGAGCCCGCCGGCTCCAGCCTTCCACTTGAGGCTGTCGCAGACCTTCCACTCCATCTGCTTGGCTGCCTTGCGGAAGACCGCCGAGTATGCCCCGGCGGCCAGGGTATCCATGCCCAGCGCCGTGGCCTCCGTGACGAAGGTGGGAGGAGCGCCCTTCAGGGCGACATGGCCGTTCGGCACCGCAATCCGGCAAAGGTCGGCGAGCTTGGCCTTGCCCAGCGCCGCGGCGTCCTCGACGACGAGCAGGTTGAAGAGGTCCGAGCCGTAGTGGTCTGGGTCGAAGGCGGCGTTGCGCACGCCCAGGCTCTCGCGGCTGGTGGAGTTCGCCGCGGCCGCGCCCCACGCCGCCGCCAGCTTCGCGTCCGGCTGCAGCACCTGCACGTAGAGCGTGCTGCCGGCGGCAAGCCCTTTGGCCAACGCCAGGTCCTGTGCCCCCACCATCAGGCAGAGGCCACCCTTGACGCCGGTTCCCTCGAGAAGCGCCAGGGCGTCCTGCTCGGCCGCGCCTGCGCGGGCGGGGGCCGGCCAGGCAAGTCCCGCCGCGAACATGAGGCAGGCCGCCGCAGTTCCTGTCAGAAGGGCCGCAGCGAATCGTGTTGGGAGCATGAGCCTGTGCCTCCTTGTCGTCACCAGCCGGGTTGGCAGACCGGCTGCCATTGGACAGTTTTCCTGGCATCTTCGCAAGTGGTAACACTTCAGCCGAATGAAAACGTTGAACGGTGGGGGGCACAAACACGCCCCTCAGACAGAGTGGGAGTTCGTAGTGCGGGCTTTAGCCCGCATTTCTCACCAGCCCGGGGCACGCGCCCGCCAACCGGTCATTCTGAGCGGAGTGAAACGGAGCGAAGAATCTTCCAGGGGAAATGACTCCGGCAACACAGTGCACTTGCAGGGCAACGGCCCTCTCCCGCAACCCTCGCCCCGCCACCCCATACTGGATCAAAATTTGCGCGCACTCACATGTCTGGCGCACAACGGCCGCCACCACGCGGGGGCGATAGCCGGTCGTCATCATCGGCTTCTCGCAAAACACGTCCTTCCCCGCCTCGCACGACAGGGCCGTGTGCAGCCCGTGCCAGTGGTCGGGCGAGCCGACCACCACCGCGTCAACGTCCTTGCGGTCGAGGAGTTCGCGGAAGTCGTTGTAGACCCCGACCTCGCCCTTGCAGCGTTTGGCGGCGCCCTCGGCGCGCCCCTTATCCACGTCGCACACGGCCACGGACGGCTCGCGGTCGTTGCCCGCGAAGCGGCCCAGGTGGCCGCCGCCCTGGCCGCCCACGCCGATATGCCCCATGCGAATCTCGTCGCTCGGCGGCGCGGCCAGCACCCGCGACCCCACCACGTAGGGCGCGGCCATCCCCGCCCCCAGGCCCGCCAGGAACCCGCGCCTTGTCAATCCAGTGCTCATAGCCATCGCTCTCCTGTGAGTTGCGTCCAAACCGAAACGGAGCCAGTTTGCCATAGCGCATGCGGCTTGTCAAATCGGCGCCTCTGGCGACAACGCAATGGGTGGGACCAGTGGGACTTGTGGGACCCGTGGGACCCCGGCGTACCGCCCCGCCAGACGGGTCCCACCTGTCCCACATGAAATCCTGCACGCGCTCTTGACAACGGGGGCACGATCTGCTATACGGCACAATGCTCACACTTCCGTTGGGGGGGTAGCGCTCGACGCGCCGCGGGCAATCCGTGGCCAGCCGAGCACTGTCGGGCAACAGGAGTTGGCAATATGGGCTGGGCCGGCAACGGGTCGGGCGGCGGGTTCCTTGCGCGCGCTCTCCCCAGGGCAATCGCTTTGGCGAGCGCCGCTCTGCTTCTGGCTGCCTCGCCTCCCGCCCACGCAGGCTGGATCACCAACCCGATCACGAACAACACCACGGATGACAGAAACCCGCTCATTGGTCTGAACGGGGGGAACCTTGCCTGGAAGGACTCCGCCAACAATATCCTCTACTACTACGGCGGCGGGGCGACCTCGACCGTCTACTCGGGGCTGGTGAACTACTTCCACATTGACGGCACCACGGTGGTCTACAACAGATGGGATGGGAGCGACTGGGAGATCGCCCGCTGGACCGGCGGCGTGACCACCCAAGTGACCAACAATGCCGTGGATGACATCAATCCCAAGTACAACAGTGCTAGCAACGTGTTGGCCTGGGAGCAGGACTACGGCTCGCCCAATAACTGGGAGATCATGTACAACGGCTCCCGCCTCACTGCCAACGGGTTCCCTGATAGCTGGAACCAAGTGGGGGGGGCCACGGTCGCGTGGTTTGCACTCGAGACCTTCGGGGGCGGCTCATACAACTACGTCCGAATGTACGACGGCTCATCCATTCGCACCCTCTCGGCGGCCGGGGACACCCCCACAAGTGCCGGTCTGGCGGTCAGCGGCACGAGGGCCGTCTGGCTTGCCCTCTACGAGGGGACCGATCGCGAAGTGGCCTACTACAATGGCACCTCAACGACCCGGCTGACCAATGACACCGCGGACCAGGTCGGCGTGGGCATAAGTGGCGCCTACGCCGTTTGGACCGGCCAGGGCGGCAGCGATGGGGGCACCGACTACGAGGTTTTCGTCTACGATGGCTCGACCATCCGTCAGTTGACGGCGGATAGCGTGAGCCAGACCGGCACAGCAATCAATGGGTCGCGGATCGTGTGGCAGGCCCCGGGCGGCAGCGATGGGGGCACCGACACCGAGATCTTCCTCTATGACCTCGGCAGGTCCACCGTGACCCAGTTGACGGCCAACTCAACCAACGACACGAGCCCGTCCATTAGCGGCGGCACCATCGCGTGGCAGCAGTACGACGGCACGGACTGGGAGATCATGCGGGCGCAGTTTACAGGCCAGTGCGTCTGGGCGAGGCCCCCCGCCGGCGGGGCGGGCGACTGGTTCGCCTCCTACGCCAACTCCAACTGGAACACGATCCTGCCCCCCACGGCTACCGATGATGCTTCCATCAACAATGGCGGCACGGCGCAGATCGCCACCGCGGGCGCCGTGGCCAACAGCCTCACCCTCGGCGAGAACGTGGGCGATTCGGGCACCGTCCAGCTCCAGGCCGGCGGCAGCCTGAGCGTCAACACCCTCAACATCGGCCCCGCAGGCACGGGCAACTTCCAGTGGACCGGCGGCACCCTATCCGCCCCCACGATCAACGTCGGCGCCAGCGGCACGATGACCACCTCGCAGCCCTGGGCCTACAACGGCGCGCTCGCCATAGGCGGCGGCATAGTGAGCGTCGGGGGCGCTCTGACGGTCAACAATCCTGGGGTCGTTGGCCTATCCTCTGGCACGCTCTCCGTTGGCACTCTGTCGAATGCAGGGACGTTCAACTGGACGGGCGGGACGTTCGAGTACCGCAGCGCGGCCGGGCTGACGCTGGGGGCGGGCGGGCCGCTGGGCGCTGCGCTGACCGTGCCAGCCAGCGGAACCCTTCAGGTCACGAACGACCTCTTCGTGGCAGGCGGCGGCTCGCTGGCCGTCGGCAACCTGGCCGCGGCCAACGTGGGGGGCACACTTGCTGTGCAGAACACGGGGCTTGTCAGCCTCTCCGGCGGCGGGATCACGGCCAGCACACTGTCCGTGGATGGCACATTCAACTGGACCGGCGGCACCCTCGCCGCCCCGACCATCAATGTCGGTCCAGGCGGAACCATGACCTTGTCCGACTCATGGATCTACGGGGGCTTGCTGAACATCACCAGCGGCACTGTAGACTTAGGGATGAACGGCTTGATCCTCGCCGCCCCCGCCCCGGGTGCATCAGCCACACTTTCCGGCGGCCAGTTGAGGGCAGGGGGCCTGATAGTGGCCAACCTCGGGGAAGCCACGCTCTCGGTAACGAACGGCTCGAGCGTGAACCTTCCCTGGGGTCTGAACGTTGGGTCGGGAGGCAACGGCACCGTCACTGTTGACGGCAGCGGCTCAGTGTTAGACTGCGGCAATGTTCTGGTGCTCGGGCGGCTCCATGGGTCCGGGGCACTCACGGTCAGAGGCGGAGGCCAGGTGAACAATGCAGGGGAGGCATGGATTGGCGGGCATATCGATGGCAGTGCGGTGGGTTCGGCGACCGTGGAAGGCGCGGGTTCGCGCTGGCTCAACACAGGCGAGCTGCGCATCGGCAACGACGGGCAGGGATCGCTGTCGATCCTGGACGGCGGCGAGGTCCGGAACCTGAATGGCTATGTGTCTCAGTGGGGCATAGGCACGGTGTCCGTCCAGGGCGCCAATTCCCTCTGGACGAACACGGGCTTCCTCAATGTGGGGACGGAGTCCATAGCAGGCAGCGTGACGATTGCCAACGGCGGCAGGGTTGATGTCGGCGCCGCGCTCACTATCAATGGCGCAGGGCGCGTGGACCTCTCCGGGGGCATGCTCTCCATTGACACCCTATCGAACGCCGGCACACTCAACTGGACGGGTGGGACGCTGGAGTACCGCAGCGCGGGCGGGCTGGCGCTGGGCGTGGGCGGGCCGTTCGGCATCCAGCTCACGATCCCAGGCGGCGGCGCCCTTGTCGTCCCGAATGGGTTGACGCTATCTGGCAGCACGGCGCTCTGGGCAGCCGGCCCGGCCACGGTGAGCGGCGGGGTGTGGAACTCCGGCACGGTCAACGGCCCCTCGCCCGCCGGCGAATGGCTCGCGTTCATTGACGACGTGGGCGGCCCAGGGAACTACACGGGCAACGTCGAGTTCCGGAGCATCTTCCGCCCAGGCGGCAGCCCGGCACTCGTGAGCTTCGAGAACCTGCTGCTGGACGACACAGCGACGCTCGAGATGGAACTGGGCGGAACCGTGCCGGGGAGCGAGTACGACGTCATCCAGGTCTCGAGCACGGTGACGGTGGACGGCACGCTCAACGTGGTGCTGTACAACGGCTTCCTGCCCTCAGCGGGCAATGCGTTCGACATCCTGGACTTCGGCGTGCTGTTGGGCAGCTTCGACACCATCGAGCTGCCGCCTGGATACGACTGGGACACCGCGGCGCTCTACACGACAGGCGTGATCCGCGTGCGCCCGAGTGGCCCGGCCGCGGTCCCCGAGCCCGCCACGCTCGCCCTCCTTGCCCTCGGCGGCCTGAGCCTCCTGCGCCGTCGGCGTCGCCGCCGAGCCTGAGCGCCTGTGGGCAAAGTGGACGGTGTGGTCCCCGTGGCCGAGGGGGCGGGGGTCTTTGTCGTGTTCTGGCCACAGAGTCCATCACGTCCACAATGTCCACCTTCACCCCATGCTTGCCCCCGGAATCGTACACGCGCGCTTGACAACGGGGGCACTATCTGCTATACGGCACAATGCTCACACTTCCGTTGGGGGGTAGCGCTCGACGCGCCGCGGGCAATCCGTGGTCAGCCGAGCACTGTCGGGCAACAGGAGTTGGCACATGGGCTGGGCCGGGAACGGGTCGGGCGGCGGGCGCTTCACGCGCACTTCCCTGTACATGGCCGTCGTGGCGGGTATGCTGGGCGCCCTTGCGGCTCCCGCGATGGCCGTCACCCTCGGAACCCTGGCCGATTCCAACGGCCAACTCGTCGCCTGGGGCAACAACAGTGGCGGACAGTGCAATGTCCCACCTGGAGGCAACTACACCGCCATCGCGGGTGGCGGATGGCACAGTCTGGCGATTCGGACCGACGGCACTCTCGCCGGCTGGGGCTTCAACGCGGATGGCCAGGCATCGCCGCCATCAGGGAACAACTATGTCGCCCTTGCGGCCGGCGGGTATCACAGTCTGGCGCTTCGTTCCGACGGATCCCTGGCAGGCTGGGGCCGGAACGCCGATGGCCAAGCATCGCCGCCAGCAGGGAACGACTACGTGGCTCTCGCGCCGGGTGCCGGTGACCTACACAGCCTTGCGCTTCGGTCCAACGGGTCCGCGGCCGGCTGGGGGAATAACTCGAATGGCCAAGCATCGCCGCCACCAGGGAATAACTACGCCGCCCTTGCGGCCGGCGGGTATTATAGCTTGGCTCTCTTGTCGGACGGCTCCCTCATTGCATGGGGCGACAACACCTATGGCCAGGCGTCGCCTCCCGGTGGCAACGATTATGTGGCCATCGCCGGCGGCTATGTGCACGGCTTGGCGCTCCGTTCCAACGGTTCTCTGACAGCGTGGGGGGATAACACGTACGGGCAGGCATGGTTTCCCACTTCGGGCACCTACTCCGCTATAACTGCCGGCGCCTATCACACCGTTGCGCTACGCTCGGACGGGAGCCTTCTCCAATGGGGTGACGGCTCCTGGGGCCAGTACGACAACATGCCCATAGCGGGCGTATACGTCGCCGTGGCCGCCGGCTCCCGCCACAACCTGGCGCTGGTGGCGCGGACGGACTACGATGGCGACCTGCTGGTCAACGGCACCCTGGTCCACGCCAACCTCAACCGCTCGATCACCGTCGCTGGGAACGCCTCAATCGAGTCCACCATGTACTGCTACAACAACCCCACGATGACGGTCGCGGGCACGACGACGATCACGCCCACGGGCACCATCCTCGGGGAATGCACACTCAGCGGGACCGTGGTGAACCAGGGCCTGGTGGATGGTGGGGGCGGCGGCGGCGGGGTGATCTTCAGCGGCCCGGTCAGCGGCGACGGGGGCTACGCGGGGACAGTGACTTTCAACGGCGGCTTCAGCCCCGGCGACAGCCCCGGCAGCGTCACCGGCGACTTCATCATCTTCGGCCCGAGCAACACCGTCACGATGGAACTCGGCGGTACCGTCCAGGGCACGGAGTATGACCACATCACCGTGACGGGGAGCATCACGCTCGACGGCACGCTCGATGTCGTGCTGTACAACGGCTTCCTGCCCAGTGCAGGCAACGCTTTCGACCTCCTTGACGGCACGCTCGTCGGCACGTTCGACGCGGTGAACCTGCCTTCCCTGGGTGCCGGCATAGCGTGGGACAGGACGCGGCTCTACCTGACTGGCGAGATCTCCGTGGTAGAGCGGACCGCTGCCATCCCAGAGCCCGCCACGCTCACCCTCCTTGCCCTCGGCGGCCTGGGCCTCCTGCGGCACCGCCGCCGCCGCGCGTAAGCCACTGGATGGACGACGGACGGATTGTGTGGCACAGCCGCCCGCGGCTGTGTCCACCCGTGGGGCGCGCCTATGCCCCGCACAGCCGAGGGCGGCTGTGCCACACAGGGCCTGACGCGAAGGCCGAGGCCTGGGGTCTGGAGACGAAGGTGGCCACCTTGAAAAGGGGCCGAAGGCCGGGGGGCCCGGCGAAAGCCTGGCCACATGTGTCGGCATGCCAAGCTCTTATGGCCTGCGACCCCCATGCCTCCGACGACGTCTTCAAGGTGGCCAACCCGTGTGTTGCGCAGTGGCCACCTTGGCCACCTTGGCGACTCTATGGTTGTCCCACGCTGACCTCATCTGGAGCCGCCGGGACGCGTCCGGGGCTATCAGGCAGCCGCACCATCCATCCCGTGCCCTCGCGGTATGGGAGGATACCCAGGTCGGCCTTGGCCCGCCGCAGAGTTCTGAGGGTGAAGCCGGCCTCGCTTCCCTGACGCTCGACCTGGTTCGATGGGAGCGGTCCGGCGGAGAGCACCTGCCTGAGCCACTCGGCGGCCTCTTCGCGGGGAGTGGGCTTGGGGAGGGCCTCCATCGCTTCGTCGGCGGTCATCGCCACCGGCTCGGGCTCCCAGGCCCGGCATACACCGTGAATGCCCAAAGGGGCATCGCCCACCAGGGGGCGGCGTACATCTCCCAGATCACGATACCGACTCCCACATCCACTTCCAGAGGAGCAGCGCTCCTGCCACGACGAGGGTGACGAACAGGATCACCGCGAGCGCGGCGAGGGCTACTTTTTGGTCAGGCCGAAGGTTCGACGATGGATCAGCCATGTCGCCTCGATCTCCTCGTAAATGCCCCCGAACTCGAGATCTGCCACTTCCTCCTTCGACCATTCCCGGCGAAAGCCGCAGAGGCAGGAAATGAGCCAGGGGCCGCGATAGCAGATGTCCTCGATGCGATGTTCGTGCTGGGCAACGGGCATGGAATCTCCTAGGGGCAGCGGATCTCGACGAGGACGACGTCGTGGATGGGAACGAAGACCTTGCCGACGGGCACGATGGTGTCCTTGCCGTAGGCGCGATAACAGGCTCCCTCGAGCAGCTTCTCCTCCATCGATTCCGGGGAGAAGATGAAGACGGCCCCGAGGGCGAAGAGGGCCAGGACAAGGGGAATGCAGATCGCTGCCCCGGCGATGAGGAAGAGGGGGTCCTCGTCCTTCATGTCGATGCCCATCATAACGATCATGATTCCGAGGCCGATGGCCACGGAGAGGAAGAAGAGGCCGAAGAAGATGTTCATCGCTTGATCCCGTAGAAGCGCTCGGCGATCTCCTTGACTGCTTCCTCGGATACGAGACTGGCATTCCCGATGAAGACCCAGGGGATACCGGTGATCTTGATGAGCCGGTTGATCATCTCGTTGATCCGGGGGACCTCCTCCTCGAGCGGCGTCTCGTCGGTGATCATGAGGATGCCCTTGCCCACCGGCACGATGGTCCACATCGCCATCTAGTCGATCTCCGCAATGTAGACGACGTGCTCCATCTTCCCGAGCTTCAGGTCCCCCGACGTCATGGAGAAGTTGACGAGGGCATCATTGATGAACGCCCTACCCCGGGTCGTGACGCTCGCGTGGCAGATCCCCGTCCGGATCTGCCCGTTCTCCTCCTCCATCAGGAAGTAGTTCTTCCCGTCCTGGACGTTGAGCGTCCACATCTGCTCGATCTGCCTCATGGCTCGGTGTCCACACCCCGATGACCTTGGAATACCTGATGACGGTGACGGGCTCCTGAACGGTTGAGATATGAGCCCGGAATGCCCGGACGCTGAGAATCTTCACCCGTTGTCCTTTTCGCTGGTTCCCTTCCGGCGCTTCTTGTTGGGGTCGATGTTGTGCCGCATCCGGTACTTCGTCACGGAATGATCCGTTCCACCCCAGCGGTAATTGCGGCGGTGCTTGCGGTTCGTCTTCCCGCCCCGGCGATGCTTCTTGTCGCCAGCCATGTCGATCCCTTCCGGGGACCAGGCCGCTTATCGGCCCTTCTCGGTCCCTACCGTGTCGACATGTCGTGCCTCCTTCCTGAATGTGGTGCCGACGCTGGGAGTCGAACCCAGTTGCCCCAAAGGGACCTGATTTACAGTCAGGTGGGCTTACCGTAGCCCTCATCGGCGGCACATATGGTGACCCTGCCGTTTCGGCACCCTCTGCATCACCTGTATCGGCGGACCTTGTTCCCACTTTCTGCTCGCGAGCCCTGGTGGGCGTCCCCCGGCTGGGTGGTGCAGATGGCTCGTCGCTGACAAGGACTTTTACGACGAGTTGCCGCCAATACGAGCTGTTCTTCTCGCTCCGGTACCGGACGCATCGCTCCCGGGTCACCAGGGGGAGTGTGACACAGTTGTGTGCCAGAGTCAAGCGTGCGGGGAAATACTTGTGTGACTACTCGAGCCACTACGCCTCGTCACGGGTTCTAGAACCCCCGGGGGGGCAGGGCTAAACTTAGGGTAGGCCGGAGGCCCGTCCCTAAAGGGGACGCTCCGGCCCGCGGCCCGCCCGGGAGGCGGCGCCGCCCATGGCCGCCCGGCGCCCGGCGCCCGGCGGCCCGGAGGACCGGCCGATGGCCGCATGGATCACAGGCGAGACTTTCGCCCAGTATGTTCCGGAGGATCGTGGCGACGCGATCATCCTGCGCCACACTCGAGACTGGCCGGACGGCACGCTCGTGCTCACCCGCCCGGCGGCGCTCGAGATCATCCGGACCGCGGAACGGGCGCAGTGCACTGTCCGCGGCACGGGCCGCGACGGCACGCTCGTGCGCGTGCTCACGATCTCCGGCGCAGCGCTAGGGCCAGTACGCGAGGCGCTCGCGCTCGCGGCACGGACGCCTGTCACGCGCATCGCCTACCACAAGGCGCTGTCCGCGACGGCACGCGACAAGCGGGTGAAGCGGATCTACCAGCGCAACCTCAAGGCTGAGCTGGCCAAGATCGCCTAGCTGCCGCCCAGACCAGCACACCGGAGGCCGCGTCCCCCTCCGGTGTGCGCGCCTGCGCGCCAGTAGACCGCGGCGCAATCAAGCAGGAGAAAGGAGGTGAATTCAGTGATTGGTAATCGCCCCGCGACGACCAAGGCCATCGAGTGTGAGTTCTGCGGCTCGCTCGTCTTCAGCACGGTCGAGTTCCTCGATGGCTTCATCTGCTCTCGTTGCGAGCTGTATTCCCTGTATTCGGACCTCTTCAAGTCCGAGCATGGGATGCGTCCGCGCAACGACCCCACCATGTCCGAAATGCGGGCATGGATTGCAGCGTACGACGCGCGTCATCCGCAGGTCCATTGAGTGGCAGACGGCAGCTCCCAGGAGTGGCGAGCTGCAGCCTGCCCATATGGCAGGGTGCGCCGGGCACCACCCCGGCTCGCTCAAGGAGGGACATCGTGTCCCTGTTCGACGCGCTGGCGGAGATCACCTCCGTCGAGTCCATCCCGGCCAAGCCGCAGGGCTTCCAGGCTGGGTCCACCTGGGTTGGCTTCGTCGCCAGCCTCAACAAGTCGGGAGACATCGAGGTCGTCCCGACGCGTGATTGGCCGGACGCCGACGAGCGGACGGTCGTCATGAACCAGGGCCAGGCCAATGCCCTGTTCGTCCGGGCCAAGCGCAGCCAGGTGCTTGTGGCCACGGGCAAGGCCAACGAGGACCTGAGCCACCTGCTCGACCGCCCCTTCACGGTGAAGGCCACTCCGGCGATGCTCGAGTTCGTGAAGCTCAACTCGCACTTCGGCGGGAAGACGCAGGTCGCGTTCTTCAAGGCCGTCCGCCAGGCGGACAACCAGGTCCGCAAGGCGCGCATCAAGGCGTTCGACAAGGCGCTGAAGACGCAGTTGGCGGCCATCAAGTAGGCCGTTCACCTCTCGAGGCGGGCTCGCTCCTAGCCGCCGAGACCGCCTCGAGCGTACCATCCCTTGTCAATATGTTCCACGCATCTGGCCTCCCAGGTCACCACGCCTGGGGGGCCAGTACACCGCGGCGCAACGGTAATCCCATATATCCCCCCTGTATTCCGATTTACCGGGGGATTTATTCCGGTATTTCGGGAATTCCCTGCACGCACGAATGTGGGGGATTTGCGTCCACACTCGAACAAACGAAATGCTAATAAAGGAGAAGGCGTAATGCCTTTACTCGATGGATGCACGAGCGAGCTGGATCACTTCTTCCAGACGCTTTGTGTTCTAGAGCACCATACAGCTCCGGTGGATTGCGGCGACAGGGTGATCTGCCTTGATTGCGGCAAGACCGTCGAGCGCATTCCTCGAGAGGCTGCACAGCTGACGCTTGTTGCACAGCTGGACCTCGAGAACTGGGCTAATTCCGTTATTGAGGTGCGCACGAGCTGATATTGCAACGACCAGACGATTCACCAGGCATTGCGGCGAGGTGTTTGCCGCGCCGCACACCCTGCACTTTGTGCATTAGTGCACAGAAAGGAGCGTACGCGTGTCGAATCAGGTCAAGCGGAGCGCGGTGAACGCGCTCGCGGTCGAGCTGATGGTCGAGAGGAACACCCTCAAGCAGCAACTCGATGACTGCTGGGAGGCTCGCACGAAGGCAGGCTCCGAGATTTCCGAGCTGCACTTCCGGATCAACAAGATCCAGGAGAACAAAGCCAGCATCAACGACCAGCTCTTCGCCCTGCAGGATGAGCTGTCGGTCCTGAAGGAGAGGATGCGCTTCTCCGACAACGACCGGCTCAAGCTGAGCTGGTACCAGTACTTCATCCCCAATCCGTCCGACGGCATGGTGCCCTTCGGGGTGAAGGGCGGCGTGCTCGTCGACCCGATGGACGGCGACAAGATCCCCACCATCAAGCTGGTCCGCGAGCTGACCGGGCTGGGGCTGAAGGAGGCGAAGGACATCGTCGACGGCTGGGAGAAGGACGGCAAGTTCAAGAAGTGGAGTGCGGAATGAGCAAGGCCGAAAAGATCATCGTCAAGCTCATCGAGAAGAACCAGCAGCTCGAGGAGGATGCCGAGCGCTACCAGAAGCTGTTCCTCGAGATGGAGCAGAAGGTCTGGAATCTCGAGGACGAGCTGAAGGAGTTGCGGGCCTATCCCAAGAAGCCCGAGATCGGAGGGATGATCAAGCCCGCAGACCTGCATCGCTTCGTCATCGAGGAACTCGTCACCCACGAGGACGAGGAGGTCTGGAAAGCCGCCCATGATCTCGGCAACGCGCTGGGGCTGTGGCCTCTCGATGACGAGGAGCCACTCAGCATGACCGACGAGGAAGTGCGGAGAAGGCTCGCCGAGCCCATCGCCGAGCTGGAGGATGACGACCTCGAGACGCTCATCCCCGAGCAGGATTGCGGCGACTGATCAGGAGGTGATGCCATAGCAACTGTGTTAGCGCACCACATGTGTAGCGAGATAAGGAGCGCATCGACATGGCGCAGAACAAGGACCAGCACTCGGCCAAGGGGCGCACGGCCAACAAGGAGGGGCGCAACAAGCGCACCTACATGTCGGACGGCTGGACCCACCGCATGGGCCGGGCGCAGAACCGGGCCCTCATGGACGCCAGCCGCTACATGAAGCGGGTCCGGCTGTCCCTCCGCAGGCGGACGCACCGCGGCAAGGACTACCGGATGAGCCTGGTCAAGCTCAACGCGATGACCCGCAACCTCGACAACCTCGCCGCCCGCCGGGAGATCAACGCCGAGAAGGCGTTCCTCCACACCCAGGCCCGCACCGCCTCCCGCTGGATGGCCGCTGAGCCCATCTACCCGCTCCGCTGATGTCTGGCGAGCGCGAAACCAGCATCGGTCCACGAAGGTTCGGCATCTACAAGCGTACAGGGCGGTACCACGCCGTCCTGTACGCCCACACCACCATCGAGATCTGGAGGTTTACCTTCCGTTTCTCTCGCTGGCACGAAAAGCGATACACCACGGGCAACCCGTACATCGAGTACGAGCGACCCGTAGACCGCCGGGATTACCACGCCGAGTTCGGCTACTACAACGGGAACGAGGAGGACATCCTCAATCCCAATGTTCAGTGGGCGTTCCACACGGGAAAAGAGCGATGACCGACTGGAAGGCGGTCGCTGGAGAGCTGTACATGTTCTGTGTCGGGGTCGTCATCGGCCGCGAAACAGATGACGGCACGATCAGACGAAGGCTGACTGCGCTGAATGAGATATATCAGCGCAGCATCGAAGCCAACACCGACGCGGAGGAGCGTGATATCTGCGGGCAGAGCTTCATGGGCGGAGCCACATGCATCCTGCCCGAGGGGCACAGCAGTCCTCACGCGAGTGGGGAATAGGAAAGGAGGTTGTTGCGATGAAACCGCGCTGGAAGACCATCGTCGAGCTGATCATCAGCGCGATCTGCATGTTTGTCGGCGCGAGCATGGCCTCCACCAACGCGGTGTGGCCGCCCCAGTTGCCCGAGTGGATTGGGCTGGGCTTGGGATTCCTCGTGATCATCGTGTTCCTCGAGAAGATCAGGGACCGGTGGAACGAGCTATGACAAAGCCCACCTACGATGAACTGCGGGATTGCCTCGAGGGTATGGTCCGCCAGTTTGCGTACTGGTCGAACAGCGTCGGCGGATACACCACTGGTGGCCTGAGTGCCCTCGAAGAGGCATTTGAGTTGCTGGGCTGGGACGAGCCGCATCCCTACCCCCAGAGCCGGTGTGACGAGCCCGGCTGCATGAAGCAGGTGTCCTGCGGCTGGCCATCTCCGGAGGGGTATCGCAGCACCTGCTTCGATCATTGGAAGCGGTAAGAAAGGAGGTTCCGAAATGGAACTCGTCTGGGTCATTGCCATCGCGCTCGTCCTGAATGCGATGTGCCAGGTCCTGCTGCACATGCAGCGGTGCGGCCGATGAGCGCCGAGGTTGTGCTACTGGGTCCGAACGGCAAGCCCATCATTGTCGTCAAGAAGACCATCGGCTTCGGGAAACCCCGATGAGCGGATGCGTCGTTGGTCCGGGCGAGAATCCTCTGCGGCCCGGAGACAGGGCGATTCAGATGAATCGCTGCGGGCGCTGCAACAAGCGCCTGTCGATGATCGAGGCGGTCTTCGCTACCCACAACGAGCAGTACGACATGAAGCCGGACGGCGTGTACGGCACCGTCGTCTGCGATGTGTGCTGGGCCAAGAAGAAGTAGCCATGGCACGTCTTGTGCTTCAGTCGGAAATCGTCAAAGAGGGCGGCAGGTCCATAAAGGTTTTCCATCTTGCCGTCATGCGTGATGGCTGCATCGGAGAACACAGCTACGTCGACAGACGGGCATCCAGAGCCCCCGATGCCCCTGAGAACCCCCCGCTTGCCGAAGGCAAGCGAGTCTCTTGTTTCCGAGGGCCGTTTGTCCAGTTCACGCTGAACCAGTACACCCGCTATGTGCTGCTCTCCGTGTCCTACACGTCGCAGAGCTTGACGGCCTGGGCGAGGGATTCGAGCTTGTTCTTGTTCTTGGGCACGAATTCGTGGGCGACGTAGCCCTTGTACCCTGTCTCGGCGATGACCTTCATGATCGTGGGATGGTCGAGGAGCTGCGTGTCGTCTATCTCGTTGCGGCCCGGGAAGCCGCCGGTGTGGAAGTGGCCGATGGCCTCGATGTTGTCCTTGATGAGCTGGCAGATGTTGTGCTTGGCAACCTTCTTGCCGCCCTCCTCGACGATCTGGGCCTCCATCATCGCCACGTGGAAGATGTCGTAGAGAATCTTGAAGTTGGGCGAGCCCACGGCCTTTACGAGGTCGAAGGCCCATTTCGAGTCGTCGCACATGTAGTCCTTGTGGCCCTTGCTGTTGAGGTACTCCATGCAGAGGACGACTTTCTTCTCCTCGGCGAAGCCGACGATCTTCTTCAGGCCCTCGGCGCAGTTCTTCAGCCCCTCGTCCTTGGCCATGCCCTGGCAGTTGCCGGAGAAGCAGATGACGTTGGGGAAGCCGGCCGCGGCCGTGGCCTCGATGGCGGAGCGGACGGCGGCGGTGCACTTCTCGTGGTTCTCCTTGCGGTTGAAGCCCTGACCGATGCCGTGGGAGTTGGTCATCGAGCAGGCGAGGCCGTGCTCCTTGACCGTCTTGAACTCGCCGGGGCCGAGGAGGTCAATGGCCTCGAGGCCGATCTTCTTCCCGAAGGCGCACAACTCCTCGAAGGGGACGCCGCCGTAGCACCACTTGCTGGCGGACTGGTGGATGCGGCCTTTGAGCTTGGCGGGGGCCTCGGCCTCGGCGGCGCGGCCGAGCCGGGGCAGAATCGTCGCCGCAAGGGTGCCCGTCGCCAGTGCCTGTCGCCGCGTGACCATTCCTCTCTCCATCTCTTCTCTCCTCTCCCTCCTCACGTTCCACGCGTCACGTTTCACACGTCGCAGACGGCGAAGTTGCGTTTCATCGCCGCCACGATGTCCTTGTCCTTGGGGCCGAACTCGTGGCCGACGTAGCCCTGGTAGCCGGTGTCGGCGATGGCGCGCATGACGGCGGGGTAGTAGATTTCCTGCTGGTCGTCCATGTCGCGTCGGCCTGGGTTGCCGCCGGTGTGGAAGTGGCCGATGAGCTTGATGTTCTCGGTGAGCGTGCGGATGAGGTCGCCCTCCATGATCTGCATGTGGTAGATGTCGTAGAGCAAGCCGATGGCTGGGGAGTTGGCCTGGCGGCAGATTTCGACGCCGAGGGCCGTGCGGTCGAGGAAGTAGCCCTTGTGGTTCACCTTGCTGTTGAGCAGCTCGATGCACAGGCGCACGCCGGCCTGCTCGAGGGCCTTGGCGACGCGGGGGAGGAACTTCACGCAGTTGTCAAGGCACTCCTTCTCGGAGCGCTCGCCGCGGTTGCCTGTGAGGGAGAGGAGGCTCTTGATGCCGTGCTTCTGCGCCTTCTCGATGGCGGCGGTGATGCTGCGTTCCGCGTTGTCCCAGTTCTTCGGGTCCACGAATCCCCCGCCTGCGCCGAAGATGGCGACCTGCATGCCGGCGTCCTGAATCGCCTTCCAGTGCTGCTCGGGGCCCATCTCGATGGAGGCGAAGCCGATGTCGGCCGCGGCCTTGATCATCTGGAGCGGGTCCGCGTCCTTCCTGATGTAGCAGCCCCAGGCGAAGCTCTGCTTGATGCGGCGCCTGGGCGGGGCCGGGGCGTCGGCCGCGCCGGCGGCGAGGGGAAGGGCAGCGGCGGCCACGCCCCCTCCCGTGGCGAGCAGCATTCCGCGGCGGGTCAGGCGTCGAGTCGTCACGGCCTGTCTCCTCTCGGCCTCACGGGATGGGGAACAACGCTTCCCATAGGATAGAGGGTCGGGGGGCGCGAGTCAAGGGCGGGTCTGGCGCGCTGGCGCCGTTGGGCCGCTCCGCGGCGAAGCAAAGCGGCATCTGCGATGCCGCAGTCCACAGCCACCGCGCCGCGAGAGCGCGGGCTTTGGAGTGCGGCGACGCAGTCGCCGCTTTGGTTTCTCGCGAAGCGAGAGGTGGGCCGGACAGCCCTGAGAAAATTTGGGCTTGACACGCGGGCCAGATGTGATATAATACGCCATGCCACGGAGGTGATGGCGGCGGTGCCGCCGTCGCGTTCGGGTGACTGCTCTTTGACAAGATGGGCGAAGGTTAGCGCCGAGTGAACATCTGGTCCGCTGGCGTGATGAGCAGTAGCGACTTGTGGCGATCCCTGCTCGAGAGGGCAGGAATTGTCGCGGTCAAGCTACGAAGGGTGTGCGGTGGATGCCTTGGCGCCCAGAGGCGATGAAGGACGTGGCTAGCTGCGATAAGCCCCGGGGAGCTGCCGCTTGCTGTGATCCGGGGATTTCCGAATGGGGCAACCCAGCCGAGGTAATGCTCGGCTATCCGCATCTGAATACATAGGGTGCGGAGGCGAACGCAGGGAACTGACACATCTCAGTACCTGCAGGAGAAGAAAGAGACCTCGACTCCCTCAGTAGCGGCGAGCGAAAGGGGAAGAGCCCAAACCGAGCGCGTGTCAAGCCCTGCGCGTTGCGCGCTCGGGGTTGCGGGGGTCGTCTTCGCAAGGGGCAGGACCTTGCGGCAGAGTTACAAAGGCTCCGTCTAGCCGAGGCGCCTGGAAAGGCGCCCCACAGAGGGTGATAGGCCCGTAGGCGAAAGACGCGGGCTCTCTGCTGACGATTTCCCAAGTAGGGCCGGACACGTGGAACCCGGCCTGAAACCGGGAGGCCCACCTCCCAAGGCTAAGTACTCCTGGGCGACCGATAGCGCAAAAGTAGCGCGAGCGAAAGGTGAAAAGCAAGCCTGTTAGGCGTAGGTGAAATAGAACCTGAAACCGCACATCTACAAGCGGTCGAAGCACCATTCGCGCCCGTCTGCGGCAACTCGCTCCGCCCCTCGGGGTGAAAGCGACAAGCTGCGGCTGCCCGCAAGGGCGGAGGGTTGCGAGGTGCGACGGCGTGCTTATTGGTTAATGAGCCGGCGAGTTGCTCTGTGTTGCTCGGTTAAGCCCCTCAGGGGCGGAGCCACAGCGAAAGCGAGCGTTAATTGCGCGACACGGTAGCACGGAGCAGACCCGAAAGCGTGTGAGCTATCCATGGCCAGGATGAAGCGGATGTAAAAATCCGTGGAGGTCCGAACCCTTCTGGGTTGCAAACCGGTGGGATGAGCTGTGGATAGGAGTAAAAGGCTTATCAAACACGCAAATATCTGGTTCTCCCCGAAACATATTTTGGTATGGGCTCGGGCAACTACGTCGCGGGGGTAGAGCACTGAATGAGTCTGCGGGGCCGCAAGCCTACGCGACTCAACCAAACTCCGAATACCGCGACGACTATCCCGGGGCTCGGACTACGGGGGATAAACTTCGTGGTCGAAAGGGAAACAGCCCAGACCGCCAGCTAAGGCCCTGGAATCCGCGCTAAGTGCAAAAGGAAGTGGGAGTGCTCAGACAGCTGGGATGTTGGCTTAGAAGCAGCCATCATTTAAAAAGTGCGTAATAGCTTACCAGTCGACGCACTCCTGCGCCGATAATTCTCGGGACTCAAGCGCGGTGCCGAAGCTGCGGGTCCGCCGCAAGGCGGGCGGTAGGGGAGCGTTCCACTCCGGGTTGAAGCGGTACCGTAAGGAGCCGTGGACTGAGTGGAAGCGAGGATGCCGGCACGAGTAGCGCCAAAGCGGGCTAGAATCCCGCTCGCCGTAAGCCTAAGGTTTCCTGTCCCATGTAAGTCAGGGCAGGGTTAGCCGGTCCCTAAGCCGAGGCCGAAAGGCGTAGGTGATGGACAGAAGGTCAATATTCCTTCGCCACCTGCACGTACCGATGGGGGGACGCGACCAGCTAGGCCGCGGTCTCGTTTAGCACACGGCCGTTAAACCTCATAGGGGGCCCGTAGGCAAATCCGCGGGCCGCTACCCGAAAGAGGTGCGAAGGCAATTGCACGATAAGAGGCCGACGCGGGTCGCCAAGAAAAACCCCTAGGTGCTCGCAAGAGCAAACGTGCGGAGTGACCGTACCGCAATCCGACACAGGTAGGCGAGGAGCGAATCCTCAGGCGCGCGAGAGAACCCCCTTTAAGGAACTCGGCAAAATGGCCCCGTAACTTCGGGATAAGGGGCGCCTCTACGGGTGAACCGCTGGTGCAAGCTGGCGGGGAGCCTGCGGGGGCCACAGCAAAGCGGGCCACGCGACTGTTTACTAAAAACACAGCTCTCTGCAAAGTCGAACGACGACGTATAGAGAGTGACACGTGCTCGATGCCGGTAAGTCAAGGGAAAGGGTTAGCTCCTTCGGGAGCGAAGCTCTGAACCGAAGCTCCGGTGAATGGCGGCTCTAACTATGAGAGTCCTAAGGTAGCGAAATTCCTTGGCGGGTAAGTTCCGTCCTGCACGAATCGTGTAACGACGTGGCCGCTGTCTCAAAGGGGGACTCGGCGAAACTGTAGCAGCGGTGAAGATGCCGCTTTCCCGCATCAAGACGGAAAGACCCCGTGAACCTTCACTGTAGCCTGGCATTGGGTCTTGTTCTAACATGCGTAGTCTAGGTGGGAGGCGTTGAAGCCGGGACTCTGGTCCTGGTGGAGCCGCAATATGAAAAACCACCCTTGTTATCACAGGTCTCTAACCCTGCGCCGTTAGCCGGCGAGGGGACAGTGTCAGGTGGGCAGTTTAGCTGGGGCGGTTTCCTCCCAAAGCGTAACGGAGGAGCACAAAGGTTCCCTCAGCACGGTTGGCAATCGTGCGGCGAGTGTAAGGGCACAAGGGAGCTTGACTGCGAGACACACAAGTCGAGCAGATGCGAAAGCAGGTCCTAGTGATCCGGCGGTCCCGTGTGGAAGGGCCGTCGCTCATCGGATAAAAGGTACTCCGGGGATAACAGGCTGATCGCGCCCGAGCGTCCACAGCGGCGGCGCGGTTTGGCACCTCGATGTCGGCTCATCGCATCCTGGGGCTGTAGGAGGTCCCAAGGGTTCGGCTGTTCGCCGATTAAAGCGGTACGTGAGCTGGGTTTAGACCGTCGTGAGACAGGTCGGTCCCTATCTGATGTGGGCGTAGGATACTTGAGGGGTACGGCCGATAGTACGAGAGGACTTCGGTCGCCCGACCTCTGGTGTACCGGTTGTCCTGCTAAGGGCAGCGCCGGGTAGCTACGTCGAGAAGGGATAACCGCTGAAAGCATCTAAGCGGGAAGCCCTCCCCAAGACGCGAGGTATCCCTGAGCCGTCGCAAGACGGCTCTGAAGGCACCAGGAAGACCACCTGGTCGATAGGCCGGTTGTGTACGGGCAGCAATGCCTTCAGCTAACCGGTACTAATCCGCCAACAGGCTTGACCGCGACAATTCCTACTCTCTCTCCCCCAGCGGACCAGATGTTTCCTCCGCGCGACCATCGCCCATCTTCGTACCCCGCAAGGGGCACGTGACAAGTTGTGTTCCGGTGACCATAGCAGAGGGGCCACACCCGTTCCCATTCCGAACACGGCAGTTAAGCCCTCTGCGCCGATGATACTGCCAATCCAAGCGGGAAAGTAGGTCGTTGCCGGATCACTCTTCCCGAAAGGCCGGTTGCGGTTTCGCAGCCGGCCTTTCTGTTTGGCCCAGCAACCTCTGTGTGCGATTCGCCGTGTCCGCCCGGCTGAAGGCGCCCGGACGCTCTCGTCGCTCCGCGAGGGGCCAAAGCGGCGACCTTGTCGCCGCACTCCACAAGCCACGCCCCCCGGCGGGGGGAGCCATCTGGAGTGCGGCATCGCAGATGCCGCTTTGCGTCGCAGCGGAGCGGCCGCGGGGAGGGGGTAGGGGAGGGTCGAAGCCTGTGTCCCGCCACTACCCGCCCGGATTCACGACCGCACTGCATCGCGATCCTTCGGTTGACGCGGCGGCCCTGCCTGGTATAACCGCAGGCGGCTCTGGGATAC
This sequence comes from Planctomycetota bacterium, assembly GCA_041320515.1. Classification (GTDB taxonomy): domain Bacteria; phylum Planctomycetota; class PUPC01; order DSUN01; family DSUN01; genus DSUN01. The sequence continues at coordinate 1,782,916 of JBGLNR010000001.1, forward strand.
TCGGAGCGACGAGTCTATGAAGAGAAGAAAAGCAACTGGCGACCAGGACGAGTTGCGGCCCGAGTACGATCTCTGTGAACTGCTCCGCCACGCCGTCCGCGGCAAGTATGCCGCGCGCTATCGGCAGGGGACGAATCTCGTCCTCCTCGACCCCGCCATCGCGCGAGCCTTTCCCACGGACGCCGCCGTCAACGAGGCCCTCGCGTCGTCCTCCGCCCCGCCGAAATCCCGCAGGGCGGTAACCCCAACAGAGAGGAATCCTGACCTTACCCCATGGGTCGGGCGGTAGGTGGATACGCTATTAATGATGTCCTACAGTATGGGCAGATCGAGTACTTCGGCGACACATACTGGTTGCACGCCGGGCACCTAGCCCTCTGTGGCAGGCAGGCAATGACAATGAACGCAATCCAGCCTCCTGCCGGATGCAGTCCAAACCACATCCAATTGGGCGAATAACCCTTTCGGGACGCCGCCCTCAGAATAGGCGAGTTCAGGCGGCAGATGTGTGAGGGAGGTGCGCGAGTCGGGCACGGATGGCTGTGGTGAGGCCCACAGAAGGGCTCTCGTCAGCTCCGCGTCCCCCGTCTCGACCGCAAAGGCATGCTCCGGCACCACATAGACCTCTGGCGGCCACGACGCCGCGGCGGCGAACCAGTGCCTGGGGATTGTCGCCATCGAATCGAGCCGCATGAACTCCCCCTTCGGCGTGATCCCGATTTCCTCTCGCGTCTCGCGCCGGGCGGCATCGAGGGGCGTCTCCCCCTCCTCGCCGCCGCCTGCCACGAAGTGCCACCAATCCGCATCGCTGCGCTTCAGCACCGCGAACTCCACCCCCGTGGCCGTCCGCCTGAAGGGAATCACGAGCACCTGGAAGGGCATTCTCATCAGCACGCTCAGAGCTGAGCCAGCAGTGCCGCCAAGTCGCCATAGTCGTAGGGAGGCCGCTTCCGGACACCAACGACGCCGACCAACTTGTCCCGCTCCGCGATGGCATAGAGGATGCGCCAGTCGTCAAGGCGGATTCTGCGCGCTTCCCGACCCGCCTCCGGAAGGTCGAGTCGCTTGCTCCGCGTCGGGCGCGGGTCGTTGGCCAGGGCATCCACGGCGCGGCGCACCCTCTGGCGAACGTGCCCAGGGAGGTTCCTGATCTCGCGCCATGCAGGAGGAATGACGTAGACGCGATAGGCGCTCAATCGAGTTCACTCGCTACTTTATCCCACTGGAGCCAGCCGGCCTTGTCGGGGTCGCCGCCCGCCGCATGCAACTGCGCCAGGGCTTCACGCACGGCCTGGGTATCCTCGATCGTCTCAAGCCACTCGATCAGCGCCTCCCAGTCGTCCGCGCTCAAGACGGCGACACGCCTGCCCTTGACGGTCGCGAACTGAACTGACTGCAATGCCTCTAACCCGCTCATCGGCATGCCTCCATGTGCGTCTTCCGTCCTCCTGCCATCCTCCAGTATACCCCCGCTCGTCAGGATTGCAAGGCACCTGCGCGTCATCGCGCGGACACGGCTACGCGGCTCCTGGCCCTGGTGGCCTGGATGGCCTTGAGGGTTACGAGGCCGTGGGGGTCGGCGGTGGCGGTGCCGGATTGGACGACGCGGTTGTCGGAGAGGGAGGTGTTGGTCCACTTGAAGGTCTGGCCGGGCTTGGGCTTGAAGGACTTGCAGTGGCGGGGGGTGATGTCTACGGTGCAGGCGGCCTCGGGGCAGGAGGGGATGAGCCAGACGGTCATTTCCCAGCGGTCCTTCGTGTCCACGGGGTCCTTATCTCCCCAGAGGAGCCAGGCGTTGATGCCGCCGTAGTAATCGCCGTCGGCGGGGTCGCCGTTGCCGGGGTTGTCGTCGAGCGAGCAGTTGGAGAAGGCGGGGAGCGTGGTGTCCCACCGCATCTGGTCGAACGCCTCCGACAGTTCGTGGGGCGGGCCAAGGCTCCAGGTGGCGACGAAGGGCTGCCGCGCCTTCAGCAACCCCCGCCAGCCGCGCGGGTCGTCCTGCCAGCCGAACTCGCTGGTGTGGCCGCCGTCCTTGCCGGTGCCGGAGATGCAGAGGAGGAACGGGATGTCGCGGTCGGGATAGGTGTTGACGTATTCGGCGACGCTGTACATCTTCCAGGCGTCCTCGCCCGTGGTGGTCTTGATGCCCTGGGGTCCGAGGACGGTGGGCATGGAGGGGCCGCCGGGGGCGAAGCGGATGTCGTAGCCCGCCGTGTAGGCGCCGAAGGACATGCGGGTGAAGATTTCGGGGTGCCGCAGGCCGAAGTGGAGCAGGCTGCCGACGATCTTCGAGCGGTCTATCTGGTGCCGCCCCATGATCCACTTGATCATGAAGTCGGTATAGCGCTCGGGGAAGTAGTCCACCTTGCACTCGGTCATTCCGCGCAGGGTGCCGCGGCCCTCGTTGTAGAAGAGGGTGGGGAGCCAGTCGAGCTGGCACTGGGGCTGGATGGTCACGGCGTCGGAGCGGGGCATGTTCACCTCGCCGCGCAGGTTGAAGTCGCCCGAGATCGAGCCGATGATGAGGGGGCAAGGCTCCTTGCGCTTGGCGCCGATGGCGACGGCGACCCGGAACGCCTGGCTGGGCAGGTGGACGTAGGGCGGCGCGGCCCAGTAGCGATACCAGTACTCGGTCGCGTCGTCCTTGTACCGGTCCTCTTGGACCCACTGAAGCACGGGTTGGGGCGTGGCGGGCGTCTCCTCAACGGGCTGGGCCAGGCTGTTGGCGTCCGTGATCTGCGAGAGGTTCTCCGTGCCCGCGAGCGCGACGGTGACCGCGTAGTGGCGCTTGCCGGGCTGCCGGGCGGTGTGGACATAGAGTCCCTCGCCGGGCGTGAGTGCCTTCCCCTTGTCGGTGCAGAAGGTGGGGATGGGGGAACTGGGCTCCTCCCACTGGTCGAGGTACTCGCCCTTGAAGTGAATCTGATAGACATCGCGGTCGAAGCCCGAGAGGGGCTCGACCTCGGCCAGGCGCTCCGCATTGTGGATGTTGGCCGCGGTGATGCGTTCGCTGTGGCGGTAGACGCGGTAGGTGATGGGGGCCACCTCGCGGACGCGGACGAGGTCCTTGATGCCCTGGAAGCCGCTGGGCTTGTCGCGGAGTCCGAGACCCTGGAGCTGGCGCAGCGCCCGCAGCGTGATGGCGGGGTGGTTGGGCATGTCGTAGGCGCCCTGGCCAGACCCGGCCGCCAGCTTGTCGCCCCGCTCGGAGAATTTCTGAAGCCAGATCACCTCGTCGGGCTTCGGGCGGAATGGGGCCGCCTCGGACCAGACGATGAACGTCTGGCCGTCGTGGTGGGTGACACGGATGCCCGTGGCCTGTTCGGGAAGACCGCGGGGCAGGGACGCCCCGCCCACAGGCTCATACACGACCTCCAGGTAGCTCTGTTGCGGGACCAGGCGTTCGAATTGGGCGACGGCGAAGCCGAGGTTCCTGTCCGGGCTGGCCGCCCAGAGCTTGACGGCCTCAGTGGCGTCGAACGAGCGATACCAGGGGGCCTCCAGTTGTAGGCGGGGCGTCTCTGCCCCGCGAGGGAACACGGGGTTGCCCTCGGCATCCAGGCTCTCGGCCACGAGGAGGCGCGCCGGCTCGGTGGGCTGAATGCCCCGCTGCGTGAAGCAGAAGAGTGAGGCGTGGTGGACCACCGTCCCCTTCGGGATGGCCGAGAGGTCGAAGACGAGCCGTGGCCACGCTTTGCCCTGGGCGATCCTGAGCGTGTCGGGGTGCGTGCAGGGCGTGCCCTTCCCACCCCACCTCTCGCTGAGCATGCCGGCCTGGGAGAGCGACGCGATTGACAAGCAGATGGCGGCATAGCGGTGTCTCATTGTTGCGCCCCCTTCGGCGTGATGGTCAGTCGGCTGCCCTCGGCCGTGAACTTCACGTCCTTGAGCACGAGCAGCCCGTCGTCGCCGATGGTCGCCTCGCCGGTCTGGGCGCCGCACTTCCAGGCATAGGTCTTGCCCTTCTCGACCTTGAGCTTCTGGAGGCGGCGAGGAACGACGTCGGCCACGGCGTCGCCGCGGCCTTGCAGGAAGAGCGTCGCCTCGAAGCGACCCGCTTCGTCCACAGCGTCGCGCCAGCGGAACTGGTGGTTGAACTCGCCCATCTTGCCCTCCGTGACGAGGGCGAGGCCCTGGCGCGATGCAAAGGCGAGGAAGGGCTTGTCGCGCCGAATGTCGAGGCGGATGACGTTGGGATAGGTGCCCGAGTTGGAGGCAGGGACGTAGCGCGTACCGCCCCAGGAGAACTCGGCGATGAGGCCGAAGTGGCGGGTGAAAAGAAGCTCGTAGAAGCGGCGGCAATCGGCGTAGCCGTGGTTGGAGGTGATGGTCAGGAACGGCAGGTCGGCGCTCGGCGGCAGGGCCTCGACCACGCGGTTCAGGTCGTGCTGCGCCCAGAAGGACACGCGGGGCAGGGACGCCCCGCCTACATCCGGGGCCTTGAGGTCCCAGTCGGGCTTGCCCCAGACGGCTTGCATGCTGAGGGCTTGGGGGAGGCCTTGGCGGCTCGTGTCGCGCGCGGCGGCCGCGTAGTCCAGGATCGGGTGGCCCGCGACGACGAGGCTGAAGATGCTCGGCAGGCGAATGCCCAGGTGGAGCGCTCCGCTGCCCGAGGCCCCGCCGCGGCAGCCCGTGGCCACGATGCGGCTGCGGTCCACCGGCCACTTCTTGCACGCCCAGTCAACGAAGGCCAGCAGCCGCCGCTCGGTGAAGGGCTGGATGCTGCCCTGCCGGAACGAGCGGAGTGTGCCCACCGCCTCGTGGTAGCCGTGCCACCACGACTTGATGGGGAAGTCGTAGGGGGAGAGCACGATGCTGTCGCGCTCGATGCGGTAGTGCGTCCGCCAGTACGAATGCCCGTCTCTGTGCAGATTCAGCTCCAGCGGCACCCCGTTGTAGGCGGGGCGTCCCTGCCCCGCGTCCCCTGTCTCGCGGGGCGCGGAGGCCCCGCCTACAGGCACGCCCACGGACCAGTTGTGATACTGGTAGGGCACGTTCGCCATCGGCGGGGCGATCCATTGGACGTAGTGGAGGCGCTTCTGGCCGTAGTTGAAGAAGGGCATCTCCGGCAGCTCGCCCTGGAGCACGGGCTCGGCTTGGCCTGGCGCCTCGGTGAGCGCTTCTTGCGTCGCATTGGCCTTCGAGAGTTCCGCCCCGTTCTGCACGCCGTCCACTGACGCCACGACGGCGTAATGTGCCTTCTCCGCCTTGGTGGCGGTGTGGACGTAGAGGCCCGTGCCGCGGGGCAGGGGAGGCGCGCCCTCGCGGATGACGAAGCGCTCGATCGGGCAGTCGCGGCCGTACTCGCCGTCTACCTCGGCTCGCTGGAATGGGTCCCAGTGGCCGACCATCAGGACGTCGTTTGTGGCGATGAAGTGGTCCACCGGGCGGTCCGTGTTCCGCCCGTCGAGGTTCCACCCGGAGAGCGGCTTCACCGCGGCGAGCAGCTCCGCCTCGTGCAGGTTCCCCGCCGTGATGGGCTGTGTGTGGCGATAGACGCAGTAGCGGACGCATCGTCGCGAATCCAGCGTGTCCACAGTCCGCTTCATCTCTCCCCAAGGGACGGTGGCACGTACATCTTGCCCGTGCGGCACAGGCGGGACGCCTGTGCCACCGCCAAGCGCATCCTCGATCTCCTTCCACGTGATGAAAGTCTGCCCGGCTCGATGGAACGCCTCGACCGCGGTCACCTGTTGCGGGGGATTCTCGGGCTTGCCCTCGTAGGCCACATCGAGACACGTGGCCTCCGCGTTCCAGACGGGGCATGCCTTGACGAGGAAGCTGGCCGCTCTGGCGCGAACGCCCTCGGTTGCGTCGAATCGGTCGTACCACGGGGCACGCAACTGTAGGCGGGGCGTCTCTGCCCCGCGACCTGCAGGGCGGATCTCGATGTCAATCATTGCCTCGTCCATGCGCCCATCCACGGGCGCCGTGCGGAAGATCAGCAGGTCGGCCCAGTAGACCTTGGCATCCCTGGGCAGGTCGGAGAGGTCGAAGGTGACGAGGCCCTCGGCGCCCTCGGCGGGGCCGATCTGGACTCGGCCGCCCGGCGACTTCGGGGCCTCTTCGCGGGGCAGGGACGCCCCGCCTACAGGGGGCGGCGTGAAGAGCATCTTGCCGAAGCGCTCGGTCACGTGGCTGTCGCCGGAGAAGGTGGGCGACCAGGCCGATTCCTGCCACGACCCCGCGCAATGTCGGTTGCGGTTGAAGTTGGCGGTCCATTCCGTGGGCGCCTTGCCGTCGGGAACCATTGAGGCGAGGGGGATGGCGACCTCAACCGTCCACGCCCCCGCCTCGCGGCCGACGGCGGCCTTGAGGCCCGAGTTCCACGAGGCGTCCTTCGCCTTGCCGTCGTAGGTGCTGCCGACGGCGTTGACGCCGAAGTGGTAGTAGGCCCCGCCGGCCCCGAGGAAGAACTCCACGGAATCGTCGTCCCACACGCTGCTGTCGTGGCCGCGGCGGGTGGCCTGGAGTTTGGCGACGAGCGGCTCCTTGCAGCGGAAGGCGAGGTAGAGCATCTTGGCGTCGCGGGCCAGGCGCACCTCGGCCGGTTGAGCCGCGTCGCCGCCGCCGTCGAGAGAACGAGCCAGGTGATAGACTGGCGAGGGCTTCCACGCCTCATCGTCGAGCTTGCCGTCCATCTCGGGCGGCGCTTTGGTCTCGACGACATGGCAGGTCGGCGGCTCGGCCTTCGGCGCCTTCACCTTGGCCGCCACCGGCGGCCCGGTCGGTGCCTTGCCCCATCGCCGCGTGGCCATTCCCGCCCACGCGCCCGTCGCCTGGGACCAGACGACGAGACACAGAACAAGGTTCTTCACGACCATTTCATTCAGTCCCTCTCGAAGGCTCGGAAAGGTGCAACCCGAACAGTCTCGCCGCGTTTGCCCCCAGGATCAGGCGCTTGGCTTCCTCGGGGATTGCCAGGTCGCGGACGACTGACGGAGCGAGGCCCTCGTAGGCGTATAGGATACGCTCCGGTCCCAGGATCCGCACCGCGCGCTCGATGAGTTCCGCCGGAGTCACCGGGGGCAACAGCCGCTTGCAGAAGAAGGGAAGATAGGCCGTATCCAGGTAGATGTTCGGGTGCTTCTCCGCCAGGATCAGGGCCTCGTAGTGGTAGTTGCCGCCCATGTGCGCCACGATCACCCGCAGCTCGGGGAAGTCGAACGCCACCTCGTCAATCGGCATAGGGTGCCCGTATCCATTGATGTCCACCAGCGGCGACATCCAGGGGTACTTGAGCCCGGCCGGCTTCTCCTTCGTCGCCTCCTCGATGGCGTGGGTGAGGCCCGACTGCTCAGGCGGCACCCTGGCCCAGGTCAAGGGGGTCTCACCCGCGGCGCAGCAGGCCAGCCCGAGGGCGAGGGGGAACAACAGTCCGCTCCTCATGCTTCCACTCCTTCCGTGGGGTTCGCGCCAAGCCTAGCCGCCAGGCGGGCGGGAGTCAAGTTGGGCGTGCTCGCCCTGAACCGGCCCTGGGCAGGTCCATCCGCGCGACCGCAACAACAGGCGGCCCCGCCGCGGCGAGCGCTCTGGCGATGGCGGGGCTCAGCGCGGTGCCGACGCCGCACGCGGGTTTGGCGCACTTGTTCAAGTGCGCCAAACCATTGCGTGCGTGTCAGGCCGTGTCTTGCAGCTTACCGAGCGCGGGCCGCTTCGTGCCCCCACGTCGATGAAGCTGCGTGGGCACTAACCAGACCCGCTCCGGCATCGCCGTCTCGCGCGACCGCGTCCACTGGGAGCATTTCTCGTGGGCCACGCCATCAGCTTCTCCGACGACCTGCGGAGCTGGACCCCGCCCGAGGCCATCGCCCGGCCCGAGCAGCCCTGGGAGGGCAATCGCATCGGCGGCTCCACGCCGCCCATCCGCACCCCCGCCGGCTGGCTCGTCCTCTACCACGGCGTCGAGGACATCTACCCCCCGACCCGCCGCGTCGTCTACCGCCTCGGCGCCATGCTCCTCGACCTCGCCGACCCCCGCAAAGTCCTCGCCCGCACCCGCCGCCCCATCATGGAACCCGAGGCCTACTACGAACGCTTCGGCCTCTACATCCCCAACGTCATCTTCCCCACCGGCAACGTCGTCAAGGACGGCCTGCTCTGGCTCTACTACGGCGTCTGCGACACCGCCATCGCCCTCGCCACCGTCCCCCTCGATGCCCTGATCGCTCACGTCCTCGCGGAGCGCGCCTGAGCCCTTCCGTCCCTTCTGTCCCTTTGGTCCCTTGAGTCCCTTGGCCCCGCCTCCCTCCATTGTTGCGCATTGTTGCGGGCCAAAAAGGGGGCCTCAACAATGCCGGATCGCCCAATAACCGCGTTGTACCCCATTCCACCCATTGTTGCACCTGTGAGCGCGCCCACGCTACGCCGCCACCAGTGACCCCATCTGAGCACACAACCGGCGTCGCATGTGTCCTGCTATCAACATGTTATGGACACCCATCCCCACCCTCGCGCCTCCCGCTGCCTCCATTGTTGCGGCCCTCGGGAACGCGCGGGCCCCCAACAATGAGCGGCGAAAGCCACCCGCCCCTCCCGCGGCCCGCCGCGCGCCCCCACCGTCGGGTGTCACGTGACACTGATGCCAAGGTGCCGTGTCCCGTTATCGGAAGGACGGTCTGCGTGGTTCCTGCGTGCTGATGCTTCTCATGGCGCAGCGACCCGTGGGGGGCCACCGCGGAGGGGTTGATCCGCCCGCGGGGACTTGCTATACTGGCCGCGGGGCCATTGATACAAGCCGCGGTGGGAGATCCCTTTGGAGTAGGTGCCTTTCCTTCCACGGAGCGGCGGCCTCAAGGGATTGGGAGACAGGAAATGACCGCCATATTGCTTGCCTATGGCGCCCTCGTGTGCCTCGTCAACGCCGTGTTCCGTGCTATGCTCCTCAGGCAAGGATGCGGCGAGGAGTGGGCGATGGCAGGCGAGGAGGGGGAGTCAGACTACAGGCTCCAGCGGGGCCATAGGCAACTTATCTTTCCGTACTACCCTCTGGCCGGCCTGCTGAGCGCCTCTGGCTTTGTGCTTCTCGCGCATTTCCTGCTCCCGGGCGTCAAGGTTAGCCTGTCCGCGATCCCGGCCGCGCTCGGCGGCCTCTTCCTCGCAGTGGTCATTTCTGCCCGGATCGGCGTCGTACTTAATGACTTGCGTGCCTGTCTCCGGATTGGCTCCCGCGCCCTACGGCGCTTGCCCCACTTGGTCTTGTGGCAGAAGAACAAGCTCTATCTCATATACGATCTGCTTTCCTGCTTCGGCTTTGCTGCTGCCGCCACTTGCATATTTGTCCTGTGGTCCCTCACGAATGTGTGGACCACTTCGGCCGTAACAGTGATGGCCTTCTTGGCCTTGATCATGCGGATTGTCCTCAGGAACATCAAGGCCTTGGGTCGGAAGCGCCGCGTGGAGACGCTTCTCGGCCGTCTCTCGTGTGACCCCAAAGTGGCAGAGCAGCGTGATGCCAAGGTGACTAGAGAGCTGATCCAGGCGCTTGATGACGTCAATGAGGATGATTACTGCTCCGACCGGGAGTGCGACGCCAAGATGTCGACAGCGTTCTCCGCGGCAGAATGCCTGAGATACCTGGCTCCACCCGAAGCGGCCCCTGCCCTCGTCCGGTTCCTGAAGACAGGGACTGTTATGAAGAGCGCCGGCGACGCATTGATCCGGATAGGAGAACCGGCGGTCGGGGCTCTGGCTGCCCATCTCCATGAATTCGGTTGGCAGCACACCGCACAGCCGATAGAGATCCTGGGTGCGATTGGCGGGGCGGCCGCAAAGCAAGTGCTCACTGATCTGACCAACGATCAGGCGATCGCTGCTAGATATCGGAGTAAGGCTGCGAGCGAGCTGATGGGGCTCGAGAACAGGGTATGTACACGGGCGAAGGCCCCATTCGTCCCTGTTGAGTCGACCGAGAAGGAACAGAACGAGGAGAGTATCCGACGGCGCATCTGGGAGATGGTGGGACCGACGAGCATCCTACTCTATGGTGACGCAGACATCGTTCGGCTGGGTGCCCGTGCAGTGCCAGCCCTTATCGACATCTTCAGGAACCCATTCGACCAATACGGAACCGCCAACCTGGCCCTCGTCGCGGCAGCGCTCTCACAGTTTGGCATGCAGGGCGACCCCGCGGCGCGGTCGTTCCTCCATGCGATAGCGAAACGTGAGGTCCCAGTGGCGGGCCCTTACGGCCGACGTGCGCTTGCAATTGCAGAGGAGTTCACAAGACCCAAATGGAGGCGGATGGTGCCCTGGCTGTGAATAGCGGCACGGGGGTGTGGGTGTCACGGGGTGTGGGTGTCACGTCTCCAATCCTTAAGTTATCTGGTGTCCCCTGTCCCCGGCGCGCTTCGTTTCCGACCAGGGATTGGTCGCCGAGAGGTCGGCATCAGCAGTCGTCGGAAGTAATTCCAGGATTGGAGACCTGACACCGCAGCTCAGGTGCCAGTCCTGCTTTCGGCGTGGCGGGGTTCGTTTCGGTGTCTTCCTCTGTGCTCTCGGTGTTTTCTGTGGTGAGATCGAGCTTGCTGGCTTTGACCCAGGTCGCTTCTTCTCTGGGTGCTCTCGTAGTAGGGTGCCAGAGGCGTGGGTGCCTCTTGACATCAGCAACCTCGCGCGATAGCATGCCTACGTGACCCGTAGAAGAGGAGCTGAGAGAGAAACGATGACTCACCCAGTCCTGGCCCGCAGGCATTTCCTCGCCGCCGCGGGGTCCGCGCTGCTTGCGCCGGCGCTCGGCGGCGAAGCGTTGAAGGAGAGCGATCGCATGGACCTGCCGCTCGTGGATTGGCACGTGCACCTCGACAACAGCACGATTGACAAGGTGCTGGAGGTCGCCCGCGAACGGGGCGTGACCTTCGGCATCGTCGAGCACGCGGGGACGAAGGAGAACAAGTACCCGGTCGTCCTCAGCAACGACGAGGAGCTTGGCCGCTACCTGGCGATGCTCGAAGGCAAAGGCGTCTACCGCGGCGTCCAGGCCGAATGGCTCGACTGGTCGGGCTGCTTCTCGCTCAAGGCGCTCGCCCGCCTCGACTACGTGCTGATGGACGCGATGACCTATCCCGGCAAGGACGGCCAGCGGGTGAAGCTGTGGGAGAAGGGGGTCGAGGAGCGGGTCGAGATGAGCGATAGGCAGGCGTTCATGGACCGCTTCGTCACGTTTCACGTGGAACTGATCGAGAAGCAGCCGATAGACATCCTGGGCAACGTCTCGTGGCTGCCCGGCCCGCTCGCTGGCGACTTCGAGGCATTCTGGACGGAGGGGCGGATTCGCCGCGTCGTCGAGGCGGCGGCGAAGGAGAAGGTGGCCATCGAGATCAGCTCGGGCTTCCGCCTGCCCACGCTCCGCTTCCTCAAGCTGGCGAAGGCGGCGGGCGTGAAGTTCGCCTTCGGCACCAACGGCCGCTACCCGAACATGGGCAAGCTCGACTACTCGCTCGCGATGGCGAAGGAGCTGGGGTTGACCAAGGCCGACCTGTTCACCCCCGCCCCCGATGGCCAGAAGGCGGTGCAGCGGAGGAAGTTGCCAGGATAGTCATTCCGAGCGGAGCCCTGCGAAGTCGAGGAATCTCTCCTCTCTCGAGGCCCAAGAGAGATGCCTCGACTTCGCTCGGCATGACAGACCCTATCGTTGCTCGCACAGAGGTCCATAGCCGCCCCCACTTGCACAGAATGCCCATTTCCTGTTCTCTATTGGGGCATCGCTGTGTGCGGTCGCACGCGGTTGGCTTCCATGCCCAAGGAGAGTACCGTGACAAGGCGCTCGATGGTTGTTCGGAGTACCGCGCTCGGCTTGCTCGGCCTCCTCTGGGGCCAGTCGGCCGCTGACGAGGCGGCGACGGCGAAGGAAGTCGTCCAGGCAGCAGGGGTGAAGGCGGGCCTCGCCTTCCACCTGGGCTGCGGACGCAAGGAGGCGCCCGGCCTCACGGCCGCGCTCGCGGAGCAAGGACTCGTGGTGCACGGCCTGGCCGTGGACGAGGCGGCAGCCGAGCGCGCCCGCAAGGCCATCGAGGCCAAGAACCTGGCCGGCCGCGCGATGATCGAGCGCGTGGCGCTCAAGCCGTTGCCCTACCTCAACGACCTCGCCAACCTCATCGTCGTCGAGGACATGGCGGCCCTCGCCGCCGCGGGCGTGACGCGCGAGGAGATGCTCCGCGTCCTCGCCCCCGGCGGCGCCCTGTGCATCCTCGAAGGCAGCAAGTGGGCCAAGACCGTGAAGCCGCGGCCCAAGGAGATGGATGACTGGACGCACCCCCAGCACGGCGCCGACGGCAATATGGTCTCGAACGACAAGGTGTTTCGCTTGCCCTTCGGCTTCCGCTGGATTGACGGGGTGCCGATGAACCTGGTCCGCTGGGCGGGCGTGCGCGGCTGGGTGATCGCGGGGGGACGCTGCTACACCCTCAGCTCGACGCAGCTCGAGAACCTGGGCCTGCGCGAGAAGCCGCACTACCTCGTAGCCCACGACGCCTGGAACGGCCTGCCGCTCTGGAAGATCAACTGCGAGACGACCGACGACGGCTCTTACCTCACCTGGGTGAACGCCGGGCCGCTCGCGGCCGACGACAGCCGCGTCTACGCGGTCAAGAAGGACAAGCTGATCGCCGTTGACGCGGCGACGGGCGAGATCGCCATCACCTTCCCCAACAAGTACACCCCGAACCGCATCTTGCTGGCCGAGGGCCTGGTCGTCGCCGCCTGCTGGCAGGAGCGCGACTTCTCGCAGGCGCCGTGGGACAGCTTCGACAAGCCGAAGGAGAAGGACCCGAACGACCCGAAGAAAGAGATCGCGAAGCCGCCACGCCCCTCGCTCTGGTCCACCTGGGTCGCCAAGGCAGGCGTCGGCACGCTCGAGGCCTACGAGGCGGCGACGGGCAAGCCGAAGTGGACGCTGCCGCTGGCCGCCGAGATGATCGCCGCCGCCGACGGCGTGCTCTACTGCACGGTTCAGACGGGCAACCCGCCGACCGACCGCGAGTTGGTCGCCGTGGGCCTCCAGGACGGCAAGGAACGCTGGCGCGTCGCGTGCAGCAAGTTCGGCCCCGAGGCCGACTTCCAGCTCAACAACGCGGGGCCGGGCTTCGTCGCCGTCTGCCGCCGCAAGGCCAACGCCGTCCTCGTCTTCTCCGCGAAGGACGGCAAGCTGCTGTGGAAGACGGGCGGCGGGAACTGGACGCCCGTGGTCAACGGCCTGCTCTGGTGCGGCGGGAAGAAGCTCGACCCGCTCACGGGCGAGGCAAAGGGCAACCTCGCCCACGGCGTCGGCGGCCAGGGCTGCACGCCCTCGACCATCGTCAACGACATTCTCACCCAGAGCCGCGGCTGCGGCTACGTGCAGCTCCCGCCCGACAACGATCCCGCCCGGGGCAAGGCCCAAGGCGCCAAGTACACCGGCGCCCGCGGCGGCTGCATGGAGGGCATGGTGCCCGCCAACGGGATGTTCTATACCGCGCAGAACAACTGCGGCTGCGCCCCGGGCCACGTCTACGGGTTCCTCGCGATGGGGCCGTCGGGCGAGTGGCCGACGGATGCGGACTTCGGCAAGCCGCGCCCCGCCGAGAAAGGCCCCGCCTTCAACGCCGTCGAGGAGGCATCGCCCGCAGTGACCGACTGGCCGCTCTTCCTCCACGACGCCGAGCGCTCGAGCGGCTCCGCCGCCACGCTCCCCGAGGAGGGGCTCAAGGAGGCCTGGAAGGTCGCCGCCGCCTCGCCCGGCGAGGGGCTGCTCGGCACCACGTGGCGCTCGCGGCTCGAAGCGCCCCTGAGCGCCCCCACCATCGCCTATGGGCTGGTCCTTGCCACGAGGACGGACGCGGGCCAGGTCGTGGCATTTGCTGCACGGACGCACGCTTGCGGACGGCAAGAGTTGGCTGAGCTTCACGGTGGGTCAGCTGGCACTGGTAGGTCATTGTCCCATCTCCTATGAGTGAACTGGAGGAAGCAGAGAGGACGATCCGGGTGTCGGACACTACTCCCTGCGGCTCCGAAGGACCAGGCCCTCTGTGCAAAGCGCCGTGAGGCCTCGCCCCTGGTCAGAACGGCCTGAGCCCCGGCCGCCCAACGGCCTTCGAGCTACGAAGTCCCATGCTCTTTGTGGGAAGCCGCTCGGCGGCTCGGGCCATCTGCCTTCAGTGTAGGACAACTCGGCAGGCAAGCCACCGCTCCCTTTCCGGCCGCCAGCCGAGTCGGCTTCCCTGGCCTCCCGCAGGACACCGGGACGGTGTGCGGCACGGGCAGGTAGAAAGTTGCTGGACGGCTTGGCTCATCCGCGAGACAGCGACCTCCTCACACGATGACTTGGTAGTGAAGGTAGACAACGCCGCTCTCGAAGCGGCGTAAGGCCTCCAGCCTCAGTTTCTGCACCGGGCCGGCAGGGAAAGAAGCCGTACCCCCTCCAACCGTGATTGGCGCGACGAAGAGCTGGCACTCATCCACCAGGCCCGCCGCAAGCGCATGAGCCGCGAGGCAAGGACCCCCCACCGTCAAGTCACGGGTAGACTCGGTTTTCATCCGCCTGACCGCCTCAGCGTCAAGGTCGCGTTCAATGCGGGTCCTGGAGGTGGATGCCACCTCGAGTCCTCTGGAATACCCGATCTTGTCGGCGGCCTTCCAGATGCGCGCGTAATCCTGGATGAAGCCCGGCTGGTCGGCCGTGTCGAGATGCTATCAGGCCGCCATCACCCCATACATGCGGCGCCCGTAGAGGTACGTCCCCACCGACGTCTGCAGGTCATGGATGAACGCATGAACCTTCTCATCGGGCTCAGCCCAATCGAAGTTCCCATGCCCATCCGCCACATAGCCATCGACGGACATGATGGTCGAGTAGACAAGCTTGGCCAATGGGACCTCCCGCACCCCAATCTCGACCGAACCCGGTCGTTACTCAGCCACAATGGAAGGCTGCCCGCTGGCCAAGGTCCGCCAGGAGGTCCAACGGCCTCGAGCTACGAACTCCCATGTTCTTCATGGGAGGCCGCTCGGCAGCTGGGGCAGTTCACCCTTGATTGTCGCGCAACCTGGCGGGCCAGGCACCCGAGCCTATCCGGCCGCCAGCCAGGTCAGCCTGTCCTGGACGGACAGTCCAGGGCATCAGCGAGCTGTTGTTGGGCAGAGCGGCCTGAGAACATGGACCAGGCGCGGCTACCTGCCCACCGGGCAGCTAAGTTCGCAACGCCTGCAGTACTTGACGCCGTAGCGCGCTTCGGTGCCGGCCGCCGTGAGAGTCATCACGGCCTCCTCGAAGGCGTTCATCGTGGAGGCCAGGCCCTTGGGATCTTGCTCGCTCGTCGCCAGCGCCCGGGCGGCGTCCTCGACGTCCTGCGCCATCTTGGTGTTGCAGGTGATGCGGTCGTAGGCCCCGTCGGTTCCAGGGAGCTGCGATTGTCCGAGCGCGGACGCGTGGTAGGCGATCTCGTCGAACGCGCCAACGGGACAAGCCTCGCGGCAGCGCTGGTCGCACCCGTCGCAGGGGTCGTACTCGACCGGGCCGGTGGCCTTCGCGGCATGGTCCAGTAGGAGCACGCGCCACCGGATGCGGGGGCCGTACCTGGGCGTGATGACCAGGTTGTTCTTGCCAACACTCCCAAGGCCGGCCAGCACAGCGGCATCCTTCATGAAGATCCCGCCGCTCTCGATGAAGTAGGGTGGACGGTAGGTAGTGAAGGAGAAGGCGTCCTTGATCCAAGACGAGAGGTCCTTCATGATCCTAATGAGCTCGCGGTTGCCCGGCGTGCCTTTGCCGTCGTACCAGTCGAGCTCCGGCTGGTCGGCGGGATGAGAGACACCGATCACGACCGCGGAGACCGCGTCCGCCGGCCAATCAACCTCGGCGGGCACGACGTCGTCCGGTGCGTCCCGCCAGCATGCCTCCAGCCCCATCCCGATCTTGGGCGAGATGCGGTGTGAGGGAGACGCCTTCAGCCGCTCGACGTCAGCGACCCCCACCGCGGAGGCGCCGAGTGACTTGGCCTTCTCAACGATCCTTTCCGTGAGCTCCGACGGGGACGGCTTGTTCACGATCCCTCCTGTCACAAGCAAGGCAACGGCAAGCGGAACTCCATGCGACCTGACTGCTAATTGTAATGACAGCGGCCATCCTCATCGAATCGGCCTCACGCTGGGCAGCCCAACGGCCTCGAGCTACGAAGTCCCATGCTCTTTGTGGGAAGCCGCTCGGCAGCTCGGGCTGCGCACCATTCTCGCGCCAGGTAGACGGCAGGCAAGGCGCCCCGTCCTTTCCGCCCGCCAGCCGGGTCAGCCTGTCCTGGACGGGCAGTCCAGGGCATCAGCGAAGTGTTGGGCGGCAGGTCGCGGCATCTCCGGGGTCTCAGGGCGGTTGTCGGGAAGGGTCGCCTCAGCCCACGCGATTGAGCATCGCGAAAGACATCGACCCGGTCAGCAGTACCGATGTCGCCACAGTGACGAGCGACAGACTTCGGTTGATAGGGAAGAAGGGCAGCCCGCTCAGCACGATCGCACCAAAGAAGAGGGCGAGGTAAGGGAGGAACATCGGCGAGCCGATCCACTGCAGCCATGCCGCTTTCGAGCACAAGAAGGCGACGAGGGCTAGAGTCGTCGGGACAGCCAGCGCAATCATCACGTAGTCAAGGCTGTGATTGACCGCCATGCGGTTGGGGTACCCCCGCGAAAGGAACCCGGCCGCTTGCAGCACATTGACCGCACTTACCACGCCCCACACGGCAAGGGCTGCCCACCAAGGATCGACATGCGTCTGGCCTTTGAGGTTATGCGCCCCGGTGCATAGTCCCAAGGTCACTTTCTCGCGATTGTGGCCTGTGGATGCGTGACGATATTCGCAGTGACTTGGATGGCAAAAAGACCAAGCAAGATGATCCCGCCGATCAAGGAATAGTATTTCCAGGTCATTACCACAAATCCATAGTTACTCGAGACGTAGAGCGCGGCATATGGCACCAATTGCTTCCAATCCATCTTCTCTCGGAATGGGATCTTCAGTATCCAGTCATACAGACCTTCGATCGCCAGAAACGCCAAGAAGATTCCCAGAAAGACAGTGTATCGGGGTGTCTTCTGTTCCTGTTGGACGAGGAAGATCGCATAGATGGCGGGAATCGCCAGCAGTAAGTACACCCATCCGATTCTTTGCAGAAGAGCAAGATGGTTCTTGCGAATGAGAAAGATGAAGATCAGGACCACGCTGTTCACAAGACCTAGCGCGAAGAAGAATGGTTCAAGCACCTTGAGGCTCCTTCTGTCTCTGTTGCGCGCTTACGGCTCCAGTTTCTCAGTAGAGCCGCCTAATGGCCCGAGCTATGCTGTCCGGCGGCTGAGGCAGCCTGCCTCCCATTCTCGCACAACTCGCCTGGCCAGGCGCCAGCGCGTTCTCGCCCCCCAGCCGCGTCAGCCTGTCCTGGACCGACAGTCCAGGGCATCAGCGAGTTGTCAGGCTGCCTAGCTGGCCTTCGGCCCGCAAACCTACGGAAGCAACTTCCCTTCACCGGGGACTCGGCGTATTCATGTGGCGGATGCATCGGTCATCAAGACCGACTTGCCATTGGAGCCTTGTGCCCGTTTGTTAGCTTGGTCGGAAGGCACCGCGCCAACCACACTGGTGACAGGCCCACAGCCTGATCCCGATTAGAAGATTGCATCCGCTTGCGCGCCTTCCCGCCCGATGCCTCCGCTGTTCTTGATTCCTGATCTGCCCTGATTGCGCCCACTTCCCCCGCACGAATGAGCCAGCATGCGCGCAACATGGCAATGGGAAGTTACTTAGAAGGCAAGTGCTCCTCAGCCAGTTCCGCCGCAGCCCGGCTCCATTGTTGCGTCCCGCTTAGGGGCGTGGGAACTCCGGCCTCCGGGGAGCTCGGGAGCCGACGCCGGTGACGTGGACATCTTGCCACTCCCCACGCGCCTGAAGCACTTCCGCCCGGTCCTGCGCGTCGTGCAGCTCTTCGATCATCCCGAGGTATTCGCCAGCGTCTGTCCGGATGGGCCGGATGTACTCGTACAACACTTTTCCTCGATAGTTGATCCAACCTTCATAATGATCCAGTACTCCTGTCCGGATGTCGTCGATCAGTCTCTCCACGGCACCGTCCGACTCACGGGGGTGGCAGCTGAAGATTGTGGACCCCAGGCGTTCGGAGGGCTGCACCTGGAGCATGAGTCCGGCGAGTCGGTTGAAGAGGGTAATTCGATTGTCTTTGTCGATGAGGACCAAACCAATGCTGAGTTGATCGGCGACCGCGCTCAGCACTCCGGAGGTTTCGAGCATCAAGGGCCTCGCTTCTCACCGCACCCACTCCCTCGAATTGTAGCCCAGGGCCAAGCTTAGTGCCCCTGCTTCCAATGGGTCGGCCAGCCGTGTAGCCTTGTTCTGGGAGATGCAAGTGACCCTAGGCGGCCTAACGGCCTCGAGCTACGAAGTCCCATGCTCTTTGTGGGAAGACGCTCGGCGGCTCGGGCTCACTTCCCTTTATTCTAGAACAGCTCACCAGGCAAGCCATCACAGCACTTTCGCCCGCCAGCCGAGTCGGCTACCCTGGCCTCCCGCAGGACACCGGGACGGTGTGCGGCCTGGGCAGGCAGCGAGTTGCTAGCCGCACTATGGGCACATTGTCACCACATAGGTAGCATTTGTTCTCACGACATCGGTAACACTCGCCGCGCCAGGTCGATCTGGCGCCGGCTGACCGGTACCCTTGAGACAACATCCTCGATCTTGTGGGGCCGCAAGAGGTATCGGCCGATTTGGAACGGGCGAGGCCTTCTCGGAGGAGGATGCGGCAGACGGTGGATGCCGAGGGAAGGCGCCGGGAGGGGTAACGCACGCGCATCAGGTCGAGCAGCTTGCGGGCACCCCAGGACGGATGGGCCCTCCGGAGAGCGATGAGCTCCTTCGTGGTGGCTGGATCGGTCTGCGAGGGGGAGTTGTAGGGTCTGCGCGAAAGCTCGTGGAAGCCATTGTCGCCAAGGAGCTTGTGGCGTCGGATCCGCTTGCCTGCCCTGCCGGCCAGGCCAGGGTGGGCCACGCGTCGGGAGATCCCGAAGCGATCGGCGAGTTCGGAGACGGCGTAAAAGCGTCGGCCCTAGGCTTCGCTAGAGCGCCGGCGTTGGTCGTCCACGGTAACACCCTCCCAGCGCATGGTTGGCACCTTCACCTCAGGGAAGTGCTACCCAAGTCCTGCTACAAGGTGTTACCGATGTCCTGCTAATCACGTGTTACCGATGTCCCTGGCCCGTTCAAGCTATCATCCCTGTCCCTGGTACCAGCTTTCGCATCTTCGCTCGAGCTATTGACAAGCCTTCCTGCATTCCCCACAGGGTCCCTACGGTACCGTCCAGATCTGGTTGCCGGAGACCTGTACGTCTACCTCGGAGCGCAACCAACTGCCATCGCAAGCCTCGGCTCGGACGAAATACTTGTCGGGCCTGAGCGTGAGAACCAGTGACTCGCCAGACTGGATATGCTCGTTGCCTATCCAGTTCCACCCAGTGTAAACGCTCTCCGAAACGCCAATCCGCATGTTGCAGATGGGAACAGCCGCATTGTTGACGATCGTTAACGAGGTCTCGCAGGGAGGTGCGCTTCCGATCGCGGGATCAGTGATCCTGTGCACGGAATCAGAGTAGATCTTCAGGTGTTCATCAGCTCGGAATTCTTCGGTACACAACTCTACCCATGCCGCGTACTTGCCCGGCGGAATGTCCACTGTGACCGACTCTTCGCTGCGGAGTGGGTGGCCCTCAAGGTAGTTCACTCCTCCCATATACTCACAGTGATCTGGCGAGATAAGGAGAACACAGATACTCATGCAGGTGTTGTTCTGCAGAGTGAAGGCAACACGCTCCTCGCCCGGACTCGGATAGGCCATCGTCTCTCCCGGCTCCGGACAAGGTAGTGTGGCACCTGACCTGCATCCGCCGATCAGTCCCGCGAGAACAACCAAGCCAAGTATGGAGAAGGAATGTGGGTTGTGTTTCTTCATGCTGTACCACATTATCTGCGGTGCACGAGGCTAGAGCATGGATACTACATGATCTTCAGCTTTCGCGCCAAGATGATAGCCGCCTGCTTGCGCACGGGCGCAAGCAGGGACGATGCAGCCTAGCGGCCTCGAGCTAGGCTGCCCGGCGGCTCGGGCTTGGCTGCTTCTTTCTAGGGCAACTTGCTAGGCAGAGGTTGATTGCGTTCTGGCACGCCAGCCGGGTCAGCCTGTCCTGGACGGACAGTCCAGGGCATCAGCGAGTTGTCGGGCGGCTTCGTCCTGGCGTACTGGGTGGACGTTGATCCTCCCCGCGGGGGCCGATCAAACCGAGAATGATGGATGGAAGGATGAGTACAGCCGGGATCCAGGAGAAAGGCGGCAGATCGCCGAACGCGACGGACGTGCCAGAGCGCAGGTAGGTGAGAGTCTGGGAGAGAAGCGCCGGGGCGTCCGCAGGGGGCGCGCGAAAATCGCGTTCGGCCAAGAAACCGCGTCCAAAGGCGCGAAAGGCGGCGTAGCTCATGTTCAACAGAACCGTTCACTTGCGCCTATAGCTTCAAGTAGGCAACCAGCGCCTCGTCCGGGATGTTCATCCGTCGCCTCCGAAGATAGGACAGTCACTTATCTGCTATCGGTACTCAACTACAGCAGCGATGGCCGCCGCAATCTCCTCCATGAGCGTGGCGGAGACTGCGCCGATCCTGGTGAGGAACCGCCTCGTGTCCACACCGCGCAGTTGCAGAGCATCCACGGCGCTCACCTTGCCCAGGCCATCCATTGAATCGGGCTGGATGCGGACGTGCCAGAGGTTCGGGGCGAAGGCGTCGCTCCATTCGGTGATGGGCGCGATCAGCTTGATGGGGAGCTTGCCAACGGCGTCGGAACTGACCACCACGGCGGGGCGGCGCTTCCTGATCTCCGCCCCGACTGTCGGGTCCAGGTTCACCCACCACATCTCGCCGCGCTTCGGACGGGGCGGGTCAGCAGTCAACGAAGTCGCCTCCCCCAAGGTCACGCACCTCCTCATCCTGCTCGTAGTGCCCGGCCATGCGGTCGGCCTGCTCGGCGAGAATCCGGCGCCGTTCCTGCATGGGGAGTCTCATGAAGGCCCTGCGCTGTGCGAGGCCGAGTGGCCCCTGCACGCCTACGGCTCGCCGCTTGCCCGTGTCGCGTTCGGCCCTCTCCAGCACGATCACCTCGGCGTGGGCACCCGGCGTCAGCTCAGGGGACTCGATTTCGATCCTGCCGCCCGGCAGGACGACGACTTCTTGGCGGACTGCGTTGATCATACGTGCCCACTCCAGCGGTTGGACAGGCCATTCCGTCCCTGCTGTCAGTATGCCACAAACACCCTGGCGTTTCAACCGGCCGCGGGCTGCTATGCCCCCGACCATTCCTGGAGGCGTCTTGCCGAGAGCTTGACGCTGTCGGGGCCGGCGACCTCGAGGGTGGTGGGGCCGTCGAAGCCGATCTCGCGGATGGCCTGGAACTGCCGCGCCATCGGGGCGAAGGGCTCGACGAGGGCGAAGCAGCCGATGATCCTGTCAGGGCTCCTTTCGTGTGCCGCATACTGTAGTGCCAAGAGGAGAATGTTTCAAGTCGGCGCGACGCCGGGCCGTTTGCATGACAGTCGAGGGCAAAGTACAATGGAGCACCGTAGCAGGAGCTTTGTCGTGGCTGAACCGGCGATGAGATACGAGACCGATGTGAGGGAGAACGGGCGCGTGGAACTGCGCGTGCCGCTGCCCGCGGGTTCGCACGTCACCGTCTTCGTGGTCCCGGAACGAGCGGAACCAGCCGACGACCTCCTCTCCGCCGCCCAAAGCAGCCTGGACTTCTGGGACAACCCGCTAGACGACGAAGACTGGAACAATGCCTGAGCAAGGCGATATCGTCCTCATTCCCATCCCCTTCACGGACCTGTCCTCACAGAAGCGCCGACCCGTGATCGTCGTCTCCAACGATGACTACAACCGAGCAACGGCGGACATCGTCGTTGTGGCGATGACGTCGAATCCCGCTGTCACCTCATATGCCATCCCGATCACCTCGTCTGACTTGGCAAGTGGACGGCTGAATCGTCCGGGCACGGTGCGCGTTGATAAGGTCTACACTCTCTCCCAGTCCATTGTCGTGAAGACGTTTGGGAAGGTCGGGGGCGACCTGCTCGGCCGGATTCATTCCTTGTTGACCCAGTTGACCTCGCCTCGGCGGTAGTTCCCCGAAAGGAGTTGCACATGGTCAGAGCCAAGGACTTTTCCCGTCGCGGGTTCCTCAAGCGGGCGGCGGCGCTGGCGGGCGCGCCGCTCGTGGTGCCGGCGTCGGCCCTGGGGGCCGAGGCGGCGCCGCCGAGCGACCGCCTGACGATGGGCTTCATCGGCATCGGCATGCAGGCTCGCGGACACCTGGGCGGCATGCTCGGACGCCGCGACGTGCAGGTGCTCGCGGTGTGCGACTGCGACAAATGCCGCCGCGAGGAGGCGGCGAAGAAGGTCAACGACCGCTACGGCACCCCCTCCTGCGGCTGCTACAACGACTTCCGCGACCTGGCCGACCGCCGCGACATTGACGCGGTGCTCATGGCCCCGCCCGACCACTGGCACGCGCCCATGACCATCCGCTGCGCGGAGTCGGGCAAGGACGTCTATTGCGAAAAGCCCATGTCCCTCACCATCCGCGACGCGCGGGCGATGGTCGTCGCCATCCGCCGCTACGGCCGCGTCTTCCAGACGGGGAGCCAGCAGCGGTCGGGGCGAGAGTTCCGCTTCGCCTGCGAGATGGTCCGCAGCGGCCGCATCGGCAAGGTCGAGCGGGTCGTGGTCAACGTCGGCGGCCCCTCGCGCGAGTGCGACCTGCCCGGCCAGCCCGTGCCCGAGGGGCTCGACTGGAATCTGTGGCTCGGCCCCGCCCCCTGGCGGCCCTACCACGCCACCATCTGCCCGGGGAACCCCTACAATATGTTCCCCAACTGGCGCAGCTTCCGCGACTACTCGGGCGGCGGCATGACCGACTGGGGCGCCCACCACTTCGACATCGCCCAGTGGGGCCTGGGGATGGACGACAGCGGCCCCGTCGAGATCACCCCGCCCGACGGCAAGGAGTTCAAGCAGCTCACCTACAAGTATGCCAACGGCGTCGTGATGACCCACGGCGGCGTGGGCGGGCGGATGGGCGTCAACTTCTTCGGCACCGAGGGCGCAGTGTTCGTGGACCGCGGCAAGCTCGAGACTGAGCCGAAGGAACTGAAGAACACGCCGACCGCGGCCAACGAGGTGCACCTCTACAACAGCCCCGGCCATCACGAGGACTGGCTCCGCTGCATCCGCAGCCGCCAGAAGCCCATCTGCGACGTCGAGATCGGCTGCCGCTCCGTCAGCGTGTGCCACCTGGGCAACATCGCCTACTGGCTCAAGCGCCCGCTGAAGTGGGACCCCGCGAAAGAGGAGCTGATCGGCGACCCCGAGGCCAGCCGCTGGCTCGACCGCGCCCGCAGAGAGCCGTGGACGCTGTGAAGAAGTGTGTTCGGTTGTCGGTGTTCGGTGTTGGGGTGCAGGAGAAGAGGCATGAGAGCAGACGCGCTTGTCGTGGTCCTGCTGCTCGCGGCGGCAGGGGGGGCGTGGGCGGGGGAGGCGTTCGACCCCGCGACGCTCAAGCCGTTCACGGCGGGGGGGACGTTTCTCGACAAGTTCGAGATGGGGCTGTATCCCGGCGGGAAGAACGAGATTCCCGAGGCCCATCAGAAGCAGGGCGTGCGGATTGCGGCGCAGGTCAAGCCGCTCAACGCCGCCGGCGAGGTGGATGGCGAGAAGGGGCGCATCCTCGCAGTCGTCTTCGGCCACTCGAACTGTAGCATGTACTTCAGCGCCCTCCAGGCCCACCTGAGGCAGAATGCCGCTGAGCTTCACCCGCGTTTCGAGCTGCTCAACGCGGCCGTGGGCGGCCAGCAGATGCCGCAGCTCCGCCAGCTCAAAGGCCCCGTGTGGGACAGGGCGGCGAAGATGCTCGAGCGGCCCGGCTACTCGCCGAAGCAGGTCCAGGTCCTCTTCCTCCACACCACCTGGCACGGGGCGGGCAACCGCCCGGGCAACCCGCCCGGCCCGTTCCCCGAGACGATGCAGCAGATGCAGCGCGACATGGCCGCGGTGATCGAACACTGCGTCAAGACCTATCCCAACCTGCGGCTCGCGTATCTCACGGCCGACGGCTTCCGCCACTTCACGAACTTCGAGCCGCACGTCTGGCGCGAGGCATTCGCCTTCAAGTGGCTCATCGAGAGCCAGATGAAGGGCGATCAGGACCTCGCCTGCGAGGACAAGCCCGACAGGCCCCGCGTCCTCCCCTGGCTCCAGTGGGGGCCGTACATCTGGGACAACACGTGGGACCGCAGCTACTTCACGGATGGCGTCCACCCTGCCCCCAAGTCCCGCGACATCTTCGTCCGCAAGTACTGGGACTTCCTGAAGGCGGACCCCGTGGCCCGGCCGTGGCTCCTCAAACCTTAGAGCGTCTGGAAGGATGAATCCGGAGCCTGTCCCATCCCGAAGCCGGTGTTCGTAGTGCGGCCTTCAGGCCGTATCCGGCGGGTACGGGCTGAAGCCCGCACTACGAACTGCTCGGGTTTCCCTGCGAGCGCAGTCACCCCGCGAGGAAGAGCATGTTGCTGAGAACCAAAGTAGCGTTGTGCGGCGTGCTGGCGGCCTTCGCGGCCTGGGCGGGCGAAGCGGCGGAGGCCAAGCGCCCCCCCCTGCTCATCTGCCCCGCGCCCGTCGCCGAGTGGAAGGCGGACATCCAGGACGTGCAGCACGTGCTCACCTCGGCCGCCGCCGAGCTGTGGCGCTACTTCCCCGAGCGCAGCCTCCCGCCCATCATCGTGGCGCCCCAGGGCGGCCCCATCGTGTGGCACCGCCGCGGCCTCAACGGCGAACACTACGTGCAGCTTGGCACGGGCGGCGCGTTCTGGAACCAGTACGCCTACCAGTTCGCCCACGAGTTCTGCCACATCCTGTGCGGCTACCGGGACGACGACCAGTCGAACAAGTGGCTCGAGGAGTCGCTGTGCGAGCTGGCCTCGATCTTCGCCATGCGGCGGATGGCGGAGACGTGGGCCAAGACGCCGCCCTATCCGAACTGGCGGGACTTCGCGCCCACTCACCGCCGCTACGCGGACGAGCGGCTGAAGCTGGGCGCGCTCCCGCCCGACACCACCTTCGCCGCGTGGTTCGGCCAGAACGAGGCCGCGATGCGCAAGGAGCCGTGCCTCCGCGAGAAGAACAGCTTCGTCGCCGCGGCGCTCCTGCCCCTCTTCGAGAAGCAGCCCGAGCACTGGGCGGCGGTGACGTGGCTCAACGCCAAGCCCGTGCGCGAGCCGCGCTCCCTCGAACAGCACCTGGCCGCCTGGCGCGCCAACTGCCCCGAGAAGCACAGGCCCTTCATCACCGAGATTGCCACGGTGTTCGGCATCTCCCTGCCCGAGGAGGGGAAGGGAAAGGGAAAGTGAGAGGGAAAGTGAAAGTGAGAGGGAGCGAGGAATTGCCCCCCCTCTTTCCTCCCCTTTCCCTTTCCCTCTCACTTTCACTTTCCCTCTCACTCTCCCTCTCACTCCCCCCACCCGCGCCTCTGTCGTGACGGACGCCCCCAGTGAAGCGCCTCGCCCTCTCCCTCCTCCTGCTGTCGGTCGTCGCCGTCTGGGGCTGGACCTTTGTGGCGGTGAAGGACGCGGTGGCCGGGTGCGGCGTCGCGTCGTTCCTGGCCGTGCGCTACGCCATCGCCTGCGCGGCCATCGCGCCGTTCGCGGTCCGGCGGGCGAACTGGCGGTGGTTGGGGGTCGGCGCGGGCATTGGCCTCGCCCTCGCCGGGGGCTACCTCGTCCAGACCTTTGGCATCCGCGACACCACGTCGAGCATCTCGGGCATCATCACCGGGCTCACCGTCGTCTTCGTCCCCATCGCCAATCGGCTCCTGTTCGGCATCCGCACCGATGCGGCGGTGTGGGCGGCCATTGGCGTGGCGGTGCTCGGCTTGGGCCTGCTGTCGGGCGCCGCGCCGGGGGGCGTGTCGCTGGGGGATGTCCTCACGCTCGGCTGCGCGGCCTGCTTCGGCCTGCACGTGGCGCTGCTGGGCCGGTACGCGAAGGGCCACGACACAGGGGCGCTCGCCCTCGGGCAACTGGCGGGGGCGACGCTCGTCTTCCTGGCCGCGTGGCCCGTGGCCGAGCCCCTGGCCTGGCCGCCGCGCGCCGTCTGGCCGGCCATCCTGATCACCGCCATCCTGGCCACGGCCGTCGGCTTCTACGTCCAGACCTTCGTCCAGCAGCGGCTTCCCGCCATGCAGGTCGCCATGATCCTGCTCATGGAGCCCCTCTTCGCCGCCTTCTTCGGCCACGTGCTGGCGGGGGACTGCCTGACGGCGCTCCAGATCTTCGGGGCGCTCCTGATGGTCGGAGCCATGTTCGCCACCGAACTCCGCCCTGCGACGCGATCCGCGGTTGACAGCCGCGGGGGGAATTGACAGAATAGGTGTCCCGTCGCAAGTCCACTACATTTAGGAGGAACCGGTTTGGCCACGTTCGCGCACTTCGGCGTGCCGACGACGAAGAAGCAGCCCGGCGAAACCTATCTCGAAGGGGCAAAGGTCTACATCACCGACCCCGAGGCCAACCCCTACAAGATCGAGTTCGTCCGCTGCGAGAAGGGCTGCCCCCTGCCCAAGCCCATCCAGACCACCCCCCACGCGGCCTACGTCGTGGACGACATTCAGGCCGCCGTGAAGGGCGCCGACATCGTCCTCCCGCCCACGCCCATGAGCGACACCTTGACCATCGCCTTCATCAAGATCGGCGATGCGCTGCTGGAACTCATGCAGTCGAAGTGAGCAAGGCACGCGGGGCGCGGAGGCCCCGCCCACAACGCTTCTGGTAGGGCGTGCAAACCTGCACGCGGAACAGAAAGGAGAACGCCCGTGGCAATGAAGAAGTTCATCAACAAGCCGGACGACCTGGTGAAGGAGCTGCTCGAGGGCATGGGCCTCGCCCACGCCAAGCAGCTCAAGCTGGGCAAGGCGGTTCTCGGGGAAGTTGTAGGTGCGGATGCGCTCGCTGCGGTCGCCCGTGCCGACCTGGGAGCGGCGCATGTCGCCGCGCGTCTTGGCCTCCTCCTCGCGCTTGCGCTCGTAGAGGATCGAGCGGAGCACGCGCAGGGCCTTCGCACGGTTCTTGTGCTGCGACCGGTCGTCCTGCATGTGCACCACGGTGCCCGTCGGCGCGTGCGTCAGCCGCACCGCCGAACTCACCTTGTTCACGTTCTGCCCGCCGGGGCCGGAGGCGCGGAACGTGTCCCATTCCAGGTCCTCGGGCCTGACCTCGATCTCCTCTTCCTCGGCCGCGGGCAGGACGGCCACGGTGACGGTGGACGTGTGGCGCCGGCCGCTCGCCTCGGTGGTCGGCACGCGCTGCACGCGGTGCACGCCGCTCTCGTGGCACAGGTGCTTGTAGACGTCCCGGCCCTCGACCGAGAAGAAGACCTCCTTGAGGCCGCCGATGTCGGTCGCGTGGGCGTGCAGCAGCTCGGTCTTCCAGCCCTTCTTCTCGGCGTACTTCTGGTACATGCGGAACAGGTCGGCGGCGAACAGGGCCGCCTCCTCGCCGCCTGTGCCGGCGCGTATCTCCACGATCACGTCGCGCGCCGTGTCCTGGTCCTCCGTCGCGAAGCTCTCCTTGATCGCCTCCTCGGCCTGGGCGATCTGCTGGTCGAGGGCGCGCAACTCCTCCTGCGCGAGCTGGCGGAACTCAGGGTCGTCCCCATCGCCGTCCAGCAGCGCCTGGGTCTCGGCCTGGCGGGCCTGCAGGGCGCGCAGGGCATTGTACTGGCGGACGAACTTGGTCAGCGACCCCAACTCCCGGCTCAGCACGCGGGAGCGCCCCGGGCTGGACGCCACGTCGGCCGTGGACAGCAGCGTCTCCAGCTCCGCGTAGCGGCTGCGCATGCCGTCGAGCTTCTGGACCAGCGATTCGCTGAGCATGGGGGACCACTGAGGTTGCGGCCGGGGAGTACAACATCTCCACGCTTCGGGCCGTCGGGGACCGCCATCACTACGCCTGCGCCGCGTCCTTCGTCTCGGCTGGGGCCTCGGCCTCGGGGGCCTGCATCTTCCAGCCGTACCGGCGCTGGAACCGCTCCACGCGGCCCGCCGTGTCCATGAGCTTCTGCTTCCCCGTATAGAACGGATGGCAGTTCGAGCACACCTCGACGTTGATCGCCGGCCGCGTGGAACGGGTCTTGAACGAGTTGCCGCAGCCGCACGTGACCGTGCACTCGACGTATTGGGGATGGATGTCCTTCTTCATCGCGGTTCCTTGCCTTTCGCATGGCGGAGGTACGTTGCGCGCCAAAAGACATGCTATTATAGTCGCCCCCGCTGCGAAAGCAAGCGGAAACGGCCATCAAAGCGCGGCCTCAAGCCCTGGCGCCGCCCCTTCCCCCAAGCCCAACCCTCTCCCTGCCCTCTCCCTGAGAGGGAGAGGGGTTCGGACCCCCCTCCCTTCAAGGGAGGGGGTAGGGGGAGGGTCGAGGGCGGTGAACGCGCGACGCTACCAGGACCAGGGGGCACACTCCGGCGGCCGATCGGTCCGGGCGGGGTGGGGGCTGGCGTGCCGCGGCCAGGGACAGGCACGCGCGGGGCCTCAGGCCTTGCCCTTGCCCTTGCCCTTCTCCTTGCCCCTCTCCTTGCCCTCGGCGGCAGGGGCGGCCTCGGCGGCCGCGCCTTCGGCGCCGGCGGCAGCCTTCTCCACCTTCTTCTGCTTCCCACCCGCCTTCACCCGGCGAATCTTCACCTTGGGCAGGGAGAAGACGGACCGGCCCTCCTGCCAGGTCTCCTCGTCCACCAGGCGCTTCACCCGCTCGGCGCGGCTCAGCACGTTGCGATGGCGCTTCAGGGCGGCCTTGGACACCAGGCTCTTGTGCAACGACATTCCGAACTCTCCTGTGGGGGCGCCGCGTTCACTGCGGCAGAAAATCGCTGTCGCGGTACTCGCGCCGTCCCTGGCGCGACACGAGGTTCCTCACTTGGTCCCGCACCTGCTTCCGCGTGGCCTCATCCATGTCCTTGAAGCCCTTGGCGCACAAGCGATACCGGCCGCTCGCGTCGCGCCACACATAGGCATCGAGGCCCGTGGCCTTGAACGGCCCGTAGCCGTTCAGGTAGGCGGCCTCCTTCTCCACGCTCTCGCGGTCGGCGGTCCCCTTCTGAAGGGTGAGCAGGGTGAACACCTTGCCCTCGACCACCTCGGGGGCCTGCGCGACCGGCATCGCCTTGGCGGGCGTGCCCGTCGCCGCCTTCTCGACCGCCCGCTCGGCCCGCTCCTTCAGCCGCGCCTCGTAAGCGTTCCAGCCGCGGTTCCAGCCGAACAGATAGCCCAGGACCACGAGCAGCACCACGATGACCACGCCGCACAGCGCGGCGGGAAAGCTCAAGCTCAGCGTGCCGGGCGGCCCCTCCTCCCCCGAGATTGCCGCTGGCGGCGCCGGCGCGGCCGCGGGCGCCGCCCCCTCCCCCTTCGGCTTGCCCTGCTGCACCTCGCGCAGAACCTTGAAGAACTCCTCCGGTCCCTCGGTATGTGGCATCATCCGCCTCCGAAGCCATGCGCCTTGTGCCCCGGCGAACGCCAAACCCAGAGAACACGGGGAGTGGGGAGACATGGCCCGAGGAGCCACCTGGGCACCGTGCTGGCCTCGCACCTAAAGTACCAGAAATCGCCCCCAGAGTCAAAGCGATTTGGGCGCCCCGCTGGATGGCCCCCCTGCCGCATCACCGGAACTGGCGGCCATTCCCATCCCCCGGCCTCTCTCTGCCTCGCTCCGCGGGGCGCGCGCGCCGCCATCTGCCCATTCTCCCCCTTCCGGCTCAGCGCGAATCCGTCACTGCACCCGCGTGCTGCCCCGGGACGTCAACGCCCTTGTCGAGATGGGCCTTGCCGAGAAGACCCCCGCCGGCGTCAAGGCGCGCAAGGAGATCATTCTTGCCTTCTTACCGGTGAGGGCGGGCACGCAGTAGAGGCAGGCGCTTGGGGACTGCCCGCCCGAGGTATCCCGTGAAGCGACAAGGTTGATCCGGTGATCCGGTCCCAGGCACACGATGAGCGGAGGCCGACTGCCGACGCTGGATGACGATGGCGAAGAACTACCTCAACAGCCCCCGCCGCTCGGCGGCCGTGCCCTATCTCACCAAGATCATCGAGACCTATCCCAACACAACCTACGCCGCCGACGCCGAGGCCATGCTCCGCTCGGCCCGCTGAGCGTGGCATGCCGCTGCCCGCCTCTTGACATGCGTGATCTCGCGCGATACTATGACGAAGGAAACGGCGGTTGCGTCAGCACATTCCAGACTGGGCATGGAACCAAGTACGTTGTCGCCTGAATCTGGGGCGCAGACGTGCCATGAGACAAATATGGTGTCCCCCGGAATGTCCTGTCTACCTGTTCCGGAGATGCCATTCACCCTCGGACACTTCCTCACCGTACCAGTAGAAGGTGTACTCAATCCCGCCGTTCCCCAAGTGAGTCCACATGCCGTGCGGCTTCGGTGTCCCCTCTCCCGCCATTGGCCCGTCTGACGAGCCCCCACCCGCAGGAAATAGCCACCGATGCACGAGGTTGCGGCTGAACCTGTGGTACGTGTCAACATACTTCGTGCCTTGTTCGTTGATCCACCGTGCCTCATAATAGTCGTGGTGACCGTATAGGATGACCAAGCAGACCCCAGCGACGGTGCCCCCGACGGTGATCCACTTGCGGTACGCCGGCCACTTCCCAGCGCAAGCGCGGACAACACCCACGATGGCCGTAACGAGGAGACCGTAATGGACAAGGACAATCGGGCCGGGCTTGGGCTGAAGGGTAAACAGCCAACCCAGCCCCCCGCCCAAGACCAGTACCGTGTTGATGGAAGCGTTACGCATCTGCGTGAAAACCTCTGCCTACTCATCCCCCGCGCACCCGATCACCAGGTCGCGCCGGATGACTTGACCACTTTGCACGAACCAAGTCGCCGCTCCAGTGGGTCCGTTAGTCATGTGCGGCGAAGATCGAACGCTCGCAGACCCATCGCCCGAATCAGAGAGTCCTCACTTTGGAACAGCGTGTAGTGATTGATGTTGTAGTCCTCAAGTTGCCTCAGTGCATTGACGCGGTCCCTCCGGGGAATCGTGACCTTCACCAAGACATCTTGGGTGACAATGCTGGATACAGGTGGCAACTCGTGATGGGAGCAGAAGGTATGCGTCTTTGCCTTGCGGTCCCATCGTGTAGCAGTCGTGTACCAGGCCTTCTGAGCGAAGTGCCTGATGTGGGTCGTCACATACGGGCCCATAGTACGTATTAGAGCGTCTCCACCCCGACCGGATTTGATGCCCTGCGGCGTCTCGATGAACACGAAGACGGCACACCGTTCGCCACAGTTCCGCTCCTCAAGTGCGAAGTAAGCGGCTATGTATGGGGATGTCGTCCAATCCAGTAGAGGAGACGGGAATCCATGCTGCCGGAGGTACACAAGGTACTCGTAGTGCGGCAGATGCACCCGCATGAAGTCTTGTGCGCTCCTGATCTCCTCGATGATCTGCGGGTACGGTGAGAGGCCCCATTTCCTACAGGTTACGGATTCAATCTCGTTCACGCATGAACTTGCCCGCTCCAGGTATTGCTCAACTGTGTAGGAGAAATCCGTAGTGCGCTCCAAGGTTGTCCTGAGCGGCCAGTCGCAGTCCGTCTGGCCCCTGTAGAGCATGCAGTTCTCCTTCGAGACCTGCCTTCCACCATGAGGTTGGACGGTTCGGGAACCGAATTCAGCGCGCAGACCCGCGATGGCGTCAGCGAAACCTGTCCAGGAATCCAGGTCAACAGTGCGCATGAATCAAGCACACGGGAGAGCGTCGGGGTCGGGCCGTCAAAGTCCAGCGCCTCGGGATCAGGTAGCGAATACAATGGCGATTGTATCCCGGCCCTGCAAGCGTGTCAACAGCTTCCCTCTCAGTTCCGGTGACACCTTACTCATCTCTGGTGTGCTGCGGACAGGTTCCGACGCCGGCGCGGGGCCGATTGGGGCGGCTTCGCCTTTCTCCCGGGCAGGGCAGCATGCTCGGCCTCCCTCTTCCGCAGTAGGTCCATGATCCGAACCATGTCGTAGTCACAGTCCCTTGCGATGCGCCTTCGGACGGCGTGGATTTCCTCGACGATCGGGTCTTCCCACATGTGTCTATCCTCCAAGGGATGCAAGGAGTTCCTCGGGCGTAACGATGATCGGCGTGGGCACCCCGAGCTTTGCGTTCAGCGTCTGAAGCCGCTGGATGACCAGGCCGTGGGCGATATGTGTGCAGTTCCAGGTGAGCAGGTACTCCATTCGGTGGGCCACCGCGCACGCCATGTGCACGATGTCCACCCGGGCGTCGCGGGGCAGTCCCAGGCCATCCTGGTATCTCAGGGCCAAGGCGTCCACATCCTGGGTCAACGGCAAGCGGGGCAGCCCCTCGACCTTGGCCAGCCGGCGGGCTGAGGCCTCGGGATCGCCCGCTCCGATCTCAAGCACGACCGCCTCTGAAACGTACAGGTCATAGTCGGCCCGGCATCGCTCCCACCACTCGTGGGTGGTCTGCTGGTGCGCGGCGACGATGAGGTCGCGGCTCGGCCTTGCGGTGAGGTAGCTCGGAATCGTGGATTCCAGATACAGCTTCGGCTTGCCTGCCATGAGGCACTCCTAGGCGACGGGCCGCCACCAAAGCTCCCTCCAGTATAGCCCCGACGGGCAGACATAGCAAGGGACAGACAGGGGCGCTGTGTCCTCCAATCCCGGTGCCTGGCACGCTACGGGGGCGCAATGCCGCTTGCCGTGGCAGGGGCTGGCGGGGACGACTCCCGCAGCGGCCACCGGGCGCCCTCAGGCGAGTGCGAACACCTCCAGCGGCTCGGTGCGCACGGGGTGGCCAGCGCTGTGGACTGAACACTTCGCTGACGAATTCGTTCCGGGCCGTCTCGCCGCCGCAGATGTGGCACTTGAAGTCGGGCGGGGAATGCAAGCGTGGAGGCGCTTTGGAGTATGGTCACCTATCCTGGCGCCTCTTCTCTGAGCCCCAACGGGGCGTACTATGACAGCCCAGGGCAACGCCCTGGGAACGAGGCCGCCCCACGCCAAGCCCTGGAAGGGCGTACTATGGCCGTGGCGGGTAGTACGCCCTTTCAGGGCTGATCGGGGGCACCGCCCTTTCCCAGGGCGTTGCCCTGGGCTGTCATAGTACGCTCCTACGGAGCTGTGAGGCCGCGGGCCGGGCGCCAGGAATGGGGGCCATACTCGGCGCTTTGGGTGTTCGGGGTCCGTGGCCAGAGATTCGCTCGGATTGGCGCGATTCGCGGTCAGGCAGGCGAGGCCTCAAGCTGCGGCTCTTCCGGGTTTCTTGTGGGTGCCCCAACGATGTTGGGGCCGAAGCGCTGGGGGACCAGTCCCCCAGACCCCCTGGGATTTATCGCTCTCGGGCCACCGCAGCCTGCCCAGAAAGCCGAGAGGGGACGACCGTGTTGAGCGATCATCCCCTGCTGCGGCGGCGCCGCTGAGGCGCTCGGGCCTGCCCATCGGGATGAGCGACAGCAAGGCCCTCGACGCCCAGGCCGGCTTCGAGAGCGGCACGGGCTACTACCTGGCCGCGCTCGCGGGCATCAACAGCGTGAGCGGCCCGGGCATGCACTACTTCGAGAGCTGCCAGTCGCCGGAAAAGACCGTGTTCGACGCCGAGGCGTGCCGCCTGGCCCGCCGACTGGCCGCGGGGATTGATGCCGATTCGGCCGATTCGATTGAATCGAATGAACCGATTGAGTCGAGGTTTGATCCAGTCTTCGACGAGCTTCTCCGCGAGCAGAACCTGTTGACGGCCGAGCACACGCTCAAGCACTTCCGCGCCGAGCACTGCGTGCCCGGCCCCGTGATTGACCGCACGCAGGTCTCCACCCCCACAACCCTCTGGGAGCGTGCCCACGCGGAGGTCCGGCGCCACTTGGCGGCCTATCGGCCGCCCGACGTGCTCTCCGCCGAGCAACTGCGCGACCTCGAGCGCGCCATGCGCTCCGCCGCCGGCGGCTTCCCCCTCCCCCTTTGAGCGCCCAGCCCTCACCCCCCTCCCTCTCAGGGAGGGGGCAGGGGGAGGGTCAGGCGCCTGTCCCAATCCCCAAGCCCCACCCTCACCCTACCCTCTCCCTGAGAGGGAGAGGGGTGGAGAGGGAATCCTACGGCTTCAGGATGACGCCGATGGCCTCGCCGGGCGAGGAGACGAGTTTCTCGCAGGCGGCGGGGGCCTGGGCGAGGGGCACGACGTCGGTGATGAGGGGCCGGACGCGCAGCGCGCCCTCGGCGATGGCGCGAAGGCTCTCCTCGAGGTTCCGCTGGGTCGTCCACGGCACGAAGACGGGCGGGTAGTCGGCCCCGTGCTCCCAGGCGTCGTCGTGGTAGCCGGGGCCGGGGCGGGCGGAGGAGCGGATGTCCACATTTCCCAGGTCGGCGGCGAGGCCAAGCGTGACCTTCGCGCCGCCGACGGAGACGATGCGGCCCCAGCGATGGCCGTCGGGCGCGGGACGCATCATTTCGTAGAGCTGTTTCGCCGCCTCGGTCGCCTCGCCGCCGAAGGCGAGGATGCCGCAGTCGAGTCCGTGGCCACGGCAGAACTGCGTCACGCGCGGCACGGGATTGGACTCGGCCGCGTTGAACGCCGCATCGGCTCCAGTGGCCTTGGCGAGTCCGAGGCGCTTGGGAAAGCGGTCGAGGCCGACGACGTGGGTGCCGCTGAGCCGGGCGAACTGCACGCAGAGCAGGCCCACGAGGCCGAGGCCGCAGACGGCGAAGTTCTCGCCGAACTGCGGCTCGGCGCGGCGGATGCAGTGGAGCGCGGTGGCGGCGAGGTGGCAGAAGGCCGCCTCCTCGAACGACACACCGTCGGGGATGGGCACGGTGAGATTCACGGGCGCGACCGTGTGGCTGGCGTGGAGCGCGAAGCCGCCGCCCATCGTCGCCACGCGGTCGCCAACCCTGAACCGCGTCACGCCTTCGCCCAGCTTGGTCACGACCCCCGCGTTCTGGTAGCCGAACGGCCGCGGCGGCGCGTCGCTCGGGCTCTTCCGCCGAGCGGGCACGCTGCCCAGTTCGGTCCCCGGGCTGACGAGCGAGGCCACTACCTCGATGAGCACCTCGCCCGGCTTCGGCTCAGGGACTGGCTCCTCGATCACCGCGAACTGTCCCCGCCCATCAATCGCTGCCACCTTGCGCATGCTTAGCTCCTTGGCGAATGGTTGGTTGCGATGATAGCCAGGGGAAGAGCCGAACGCAAGTGCGCTTCGGCGGTTGCATGGGCCTCCCGCCGCGTGTATCCTCATCAGCACCCTTGTCTGGAGCACCGCGATGATCGAGTTCGAGCGTCGGAAGGGAATCCTGGGCCGAGGGAAGCCGCCCGTGGCCTGGAAGGGCGAGCCGCAGCTCGGGGCCTGGTACACCGAGGAGGAAATCGAGGCCACGGTCAAGGCCATCCGCGATTCGATGGACCCCAACGTGGGCTTCGGGTTCATCACGAAGGAGATCGCGGACTTCGAGGAGGCGTTCGCCCGCTACGTCGGCACGCAATTCGCCGTGTCGCTCTCGACGGCAAGCGCGGGCCTCGACCTGGCGGCGGCGTGCCTCGACCTCGAGCCGGGCGACGAGGTGATCGTGC
The DNA here is from genome assembly GCA_041320515.1 of Planctomycetota bacterium. Lineage (GTDB taxonomy): Bacteria > Planctomycetota > PUPC01 > DSUN01 > DSUN01 > DSUN01. The sequence goes on from JBGLNR010000001.1 coordinate 1,818,625, forward strand.
CCGCCGTGAACTTCAAGGCCTCGGCCCTGGCCGTCCTGGGCCGCGGCGGCAGCGTGGTCTTCTGCGACGCGGACGAGCGGACCTTCTGCGCCGACGCCCCCGACGTCGAGCGCCGCATCACGCCTCGCACCCGCGCCATCCTGCCGACGCACATGAACGGGCTGTCGGCGGACGTTGACGCGCTGCTGGCCGTGGCGGGGTGGCTACAAGGGCACGAAGATCGGCAAGCGCGGCTGGTGCACGGTCTTCAGCTTCCACACGATGAAGCTGATGACGACCCTCGGCGAAGGCGGGATGGTGACGACGGACGACGCGGCGCTGGCCGAACGCCTCCGCGCGCTCCGCCAGTGGGGCGGCGCGGGCTGGGGCTCGAGTTTCAAGCTCACCAAGCCCCAGGCCGCCGTCGGCCTCGTGCAACTGCGCCGCCTCGACGCCATGCTCGCGCGCCGCAAGGAGCTGGCCCTCGAGCGCTCGCGGCTCCTCGATGGCGTGCCCGGGCTCACCCTGCCCTTCGAGCCGCCGGGCTACGAGCACACGTTCTACCTCTACACGCTGCTCGTGCCGCGCGAGTGGGCGGGGCCGAGACGCGACCGCCTCATGGCCCTGCTCGACCAGGACTACGGCGTGGGGTGCGTGGTGGCCAACGCGCCCACGTATCTCTCGCACCCGTTCCTCCGCGAGCGGACGGCGGGCCAGGTGCTGCCCCGCTCCGAGGAGCTGGGCGGCCGAATCTTCTGCGTCGCCCTGCACCCCCTGATGTCCGAGGACCTCAACGAGTACATCGCCGCCGCCGTCATCGAGGCCGTCGAGCGGGTGCGGGTCGAATGAGAGGGGAGTTCGTAGTGCGGCCTTCAGGCCGTGTTCCGCGGCCCAGATACGGGCTGAAGCCCGCACTACGAACTGCCCGCGGTTGACACCGGGCGGGCTTCCGCTATGATAGGGGGCGGTTCAGTCCCCCCTGGATAGGGAACACGCTGTGAGCAAGGACAAAGAGGCCGGTGGCGCGGCGGAGCTGCCCCTGGCCGAAGGCTTCGTGTGGGTGTGCCTGGCCGTGGCCGTCCTGGCGACGGCGTACGTGCTGCTGAAGGAACCGGAGGACGGCCCGCCGAGGCCCACGGAGCTGGAGCTGGTGCGCCACCTGTCGCGCTTCGAGTTGGCGGCCCTGGGGGCGTCGGCCCTCGCGGCGCTGGTGGGCATCGGACGCGTGGCCGCGCGCGGGGCGGGGCAGGGGCTGTTCGGCATGGCCGTGCTGTTCAACGTGCTGCTCGCGTGCTTCTGGGCGCTGCGCTTCCTCCTGGCGCCGTAAGAAGGGGAAGAGTCGTGAAGCCATTCCACATTCCACATTCCAGATTCCAGATTGCGGTGGCCGCCGCCGCGGCGTGGCTCAGCGGCTGCGCGCTGCTTGGGATCAAGCCGCCCAGGCCCACCGTGCCCGTGGCGACGGTGCCGGAGATGGAGCCGATGCCCGGCTTCGAGGGCGGCGAGCCGTGCAAGCCCGACGAGTTCGCCGCCGACGCCGCGAAGGCCGCCGCCGAGTGGGCGACCCAGCGCCGGGCCATCGCCCGCCTGCTCACCGCCGCCAAGGCCCGCGAACTTTCCTCCGCCCTGTGGGCGAAGAAGCAAATGGAGGGCTACCGCCGCGTCCCGCCCCTCGACAAGCTGGCGTTCCGGCCCATCGCCGTCCACAAGGACGCCCGACGCCTGGTCCTCGAAGCCACCGTGGACACCTTGCCCACGCACTCGCACCTCGTCACCCGCTGGCTCAAGGTCTACCTCCTCTTCGACCAGGAGAAGCAGGCCCTCGCCAGGGTCGCCGTCACCATTCGGGGCGAGGTGCAGGAGTAGGCCGTAGCATCCCCTCCGAGCCGCAAGCGAGGGGCCTGTGAACTTCTCCGTCGTCGTCGCAACCCACAACCGTTGCGGCCTGCTCGCGCGGGTGACCGAGGCTATCCTCGGCCAGACCCTGCCCCCTGACCGCTACGAGCTGGTCATTGTGGACGACGGCTCGACCGACGGCACGCAGGCCCTCTGCGCCGAGCTGGCCCGCCGCCCAGGCGTCCGCACCCTGCGCCAGCCCAACCGCGGCGTCGCCGCCGCCCGCAACCTCGGCATCCGCGAGGCCACGGGCGACGTCGTGGCCTTCACGGACGACGACTGCCTCGTCCCCCCCGACTGGTTGGGGCGCCTGGCCGACGGCTATGCCCGCCACCCCGAGGCCGTGGGCGTGGGCGGCCGCCTCGTCGCCCCGCCCGACGTGCTTCGCGCCCGCGCCGTCGCCCGCATCGAAGACCACGTGGCCCGCCGCGTCTACGGCGCGGGCGACGACGAGGCCCTCGGCCGCTTCGACTGCCCGGCCGGCGGCACCAACAACATGTCGTACCGCCGCGCCGCCCTCCTCGACGCCGGCGGCTTCGACGAGAGCTTTCCCCCCTTCGTCTGGGGCGAGGACGCCGACCTCAAACTCCGCCTCACCCGGGCCGGCGGGCTGCTCCTCTACGTGCCCGTCGCCGTCATCCACCTGCGCGACTATCGGCTCGGGTCGTTCCTGCGCCAGAGCTGGCAGCGTGGCCGCGGCGAGGCCCACTTCCGCCTCAAGCACGAGGGCCGCCGAGGCACGGTGGCCCACCTCCAGCGCCTCTGCCTCTCGCCCCTGAAACTCTTTGCTGCCCCCTTCCGCCGCGACCCCGCCCTGCGCGCCACCGCCGCCCTGGGCGACGCCCTCCTCGCACTTGGCGCGCTCTCATACCACCCCCGCCGACTCACGCCCCCCCATTGACTCAAACGTGGCAAAACCTGGGTGTCAGGTCTTGATTAGTGATTAGTGCAAGAACGCCGGAGTCCTACTCACTAATCAAGACCTGACACTGGCACCCCGTCTTCAGCGGAGGACGCGCTCGTCGTAACGGACGTGCCTCGAGGCGCCGCCGCGGAGACACGTCTGGATGACGATCGTCGCGAGCGCGGATTGCTCGTTGGGAGAGAGGTTCTTGAGGTTCTGCGCCCGCGCCAGCCCGAAGCGGGTAACGATCCTCCTCTCCAGTTCGGGCAACAGGCCGGGTAGCACGGGCAGGGCCGCCCCCGTCGAGATGTAGAAGTCCGGCAGCGGCACGAGGCGAGCCGCCAAGGCCAGGCCCTTCACGCCCGTCTCGCTGAACCCGATGTCCACCACGAACATCCTGTCGCGCGCGAACGCGTCCTCCACCTCCACGCCGAGGCCCTTGTCCACCCGCTCCACGCTGTAGATGGAGAAGCGGGCGTTGCGGGACGCCTGGAGCAGGGCCGCCTCGTCCGCGTCGGCCGGCGGGTGCTCCGCGGCAACGTACCACTCCAGCACCGTCTTGCCCCCCGCGCGGTGCGAGTGGATGGCATAGTCCATCAAGATCGCCGTCTCGTCCTCGCTGTCGAAGACGAACACGTCGCCATCCGCCAGGAAGCCCAGCTTGCGCGCGCACTCCTTCAGCGTGGGCTTGGGAATCGCTCGCACGAGCTTCGAGCCCAGAGAGCGCCCGACCTCTCGCAATCGCTTGTACCGCGCCAGCATCTCGTCACGTTCCGGCATTGCTTGTTCCTTTCCCTTCCGGGGCACCGGCGTTCTGGGCGGCGGCTCGCGCGGCAGGATAGCGCCCGCGGCGCCACCCCTCGTCGAGCATGGCCAGGTAGTTGCCCAGCGGCACGTAGTTGGCCACGGTGTTGCCGGAGCCGAGGGCGAAGCCGCCGCCAGGGGCGCAGGCGCGAAGCACCTCGCGCACGCGACGCCGCACGGCCGCCTCGCTGCCACGGGCCAACAGGTCCATATCAATGCCGCCGAGCACCGCGATGCGGTTGCCGTAGAGCGCCTTCGCCTCCGCAATCGGCTGTATCACGTCCTCGAACGAATGCTTCGCGTCCCAGCCCGTCGCCAGGACGTCGTCCATCAGCGCCCGCAGGTTGCCGCACGAGTGCAGAAGAATCGGCTTGCCCCGCGCGTGTGCGGCGGCCACGATGCGGCGGTGCCAGGGGAAGATGAACTCGCGCATCGCCGCGGGCGAGAGCATGCTGGCCGTCTTGAACCCCATGTCCTCGCCGAAGAAGACCGCCCCCACGCCGTCCATCGAGGCCATTGTCTCGACGACGTTCAGGATGAGCGCGCCCACGGCGTCCGCCGTGTCGCGGACAACCGTGGGATCATCGGCGAGCAGGTACGACATGCCCTCGAAGCCGAGGGTGAACATGGCATTTTCAAGCACACCCGACACGCGGCCCACAATGCCCAGGCCCTCGGGCGCGACCCGGACCGCGGCCTCGATGCCGCGGTAATCCACGTCCCGCGGCCTGGGCCAGCGGAAGCGCTCGAGGTCGGCGCGGCACGCGATGACGGCGGAATGGGCGTTCACCCAGTCGCGTTCGGCGTGGGGAAGCTCAGCCGTGTCGGCGGCCGTGTCGCGGCGGCGGGTCCAGGGGATGACGGCCTTGAGGCAGGCATAGTCGTAGCCGAGCGCGTGCCAGAAGCGCACCTGGGCTTCCGCCGAGGCGGCCGGCTCCCCGAGCACGGCCTCCATCACCTCGGCGTCCGCGCCCAGCTCGACGAACGGCACCCTGTCCGGCTCCCCCTCTCGCCGCACGGCCTTGAGGAAGCGGCGGAAGTCAGGCTGCGGCTTGCGGCCAACAGACAGCATGTGTCACCAAACGCTCTGCCTCTTCTCACTCGTTACTTGCCACTCGCCACTCGTCACTTCTTCGGCTCCCACTTCCCATCCTCGCCCTTCCAGTACTCGCCGCTCTTGAGCTTCGATTCGCGGACGCGACCGAAGTTCTTGGCGACGACCTCGGGCGTGGTGTTGGTCTCCTTCGCCGCGATCTCGAAGTACTCGGCGCGATCGGTGTTCTCGTCCTCGATGAACTGAGCGACTGTGATCTCCTTGCCCTTGGCCTCGACCTTGTCCTGGAGGTACTCGCTCTTCACGGCCTCGACGAGGCCCTTGCAGGTCTCGCCCACCTTCTTGTCGGCCAGGAGCTTGAGGAGCGCGGGGTAGCGGGCCTTGATGCTCTCGAGCACCTCGCCCTTGCTGCGGGCCAGGGCAGTGGCGGGACCGGCGACGCACACCGCCAGGAGAAGGCCGAACACCGTGGAGCCGACGCGCGTCTTCATTGCGGCACCTCCTATTTCTCGCTCTTGGGCTTCGCTTCGTCCATGAAGGCGAAGTCGTTCTCGATCTGCTTCTGGACCTTGATGTTGATGTCCATCGTGATGTGGATGGGCTTGATCTCGATGGGCTCGAGCCTCACCGTGTGGCGGGTGCACGCGGGCGCCAGCGCGAGCGCCGCCACGGCCCCTGCCAGCAGCCATTGCCTCATAGGATGTCTCCTTGCGTTCCGTGCCCGGGGACTCTACTTCGTTTGAGTATACGCCGGCGCCGCGCGGTGTCAACCTCACTCCGCCACCCGGGGGATGGCGAGGACGAAGCGCAGGGCGCGCTCGAGGCCGGTGAAGTTGAACGTCAGGCCGCTCACCTCCTGCCGCGCGCCCGTGCGCCCGCGGCCCTTGGCGAAGGCGCGCGCGAGCAGCTCCTTTCCCCCGCTCCCACTGATAAAGTCGAATCGCAGCTCATCATATTCAAAATCGCTCAACGTCTGGGTCAGGCGCTCCCGGAACTGCTTCTCGAAGTCGGCCCGCGCGGCGAGAGGCATCCCCTGCGCGGCGGCCTTGGCCGAGGCGTCAATCGAGGGCTGAAGCGGCTCCAGGTCCTTGATCTGCACCCAGCCCCTCTGGCCCGCCGCCGCGGCGAGGCGGCCCTCCCCGAAGCTCATGTCGGGCCACGTGCGAATGGTCACGGGCAGCACGCCGCTGACGGAGCCGACGCCGCTCGCCCGCTTGCCGGCCACGAGCGGCAGCAGCTCGGCCAGCTTGAGGTCCGCCGCGTGGAGGGTGATCGTGTGTGCGGGGGCCTCCGGGTCGAAGCGGACGTTTTCGTCGTAGAGCCGGCCGCCGCACCAACCGGCCTCGGCCCGCTGCACGTGGGCCGCCCACCGCACCGGTTCGCCCGCCTTCTCCACGGGCTCCAGGCGGAAGGCCAGGAAGCCGTCCTTCACCTCCAACTCCCCCATCTTCGCCCGCTTGACGAGCGCGATCTGGAGTTCCTTTCGGGGCGTGAGCGGTGGCGCCAGGCTGTTCAGGCGCACCGTGGCGAACACCCCCTCGGCGTCGGCCTCCCACGCCCTGCTCTTGAACGCCCCGTCGAGCGCGGTGAGGGTGAGGGTCGGCCGCACCTGTCCGCCCGCGAGGCGGAGGAAGCCATCGAGACCGAATGTGCCGCTGGCCCTCAGCCCCTTCAGCGCCGGCACCAGGCGGCTCAGCGCATTCTCGTCCTCCAGCTTGAACAGTGGCAGCGACAGGCGGGCCATGCCCTTCGGCTCGCCCCGCGAGGCGTCGAGCGACCCCTCCACGCTCACCTTCGCCCCCTTCAGCGGCTCGGCAGCGGCCGTGAACTCCGCCCTCATATCCGCCACGCCCAGCGTCCCGCTCACATTCGCCAGCTTCACCCCGCCCGCCTCGATGGACTCGATGGCGAACCTGCCACTCTCGGCCTTCTCGGCGTTCCACGACACCGGCACCTTCGAGCCCGACGCCCACGCCATCCACGAGGCCGTGCTCCGCCAGACCTCCGAACTCAAGCGCTACGTCCTTCACCCCGACCCCGACCGCATGCGCCGCGTCCAGGACCTCCTCAACGAGGTCGCCCGCGCCGGCACCACCCTCGAAGACCCCACGTCGAAAGCCCCCTACGACGCGGCCCTCGCCCAGCAGTTGGCGCCTCCGCCACCGGCCCCGGAGCCTGAGCCCAAGCCCAGGCCGAGGGCCCGGCCAACGCCGCGGGATGCGGCGCCGGCGACCGACTCCGTGCCAGCGGCGCCCCAGTGGCAGTGCCCGTCGTGCCACACCTGGATCGGCGTGCAGCACAAGGTGTGCCCCCAGTGCGGGTACAGCGGCAAGAAGCCATCTGCGCCGGGCAAGGCTGGCCCCCGACACCCGCTGTCCAGGGCTACTCGGCAGACGGGCGCGCAGGCCCGAGTCTTCGAGAGGCGCCTTGCCGAGACGGAAGGCGCCCCCAACCGAGCCCTCCCCGGGCGTTACGCCAAGACCCTCGACAGCCTCCTTCTGCAACTGGGATGCGCAGGGATCATTGTTGGCGTTGCGGCCATCGCGGCGCTGTTCTACTCCTGCCGCGCGTCCAACCACTCATCGCGCTACTGGGATGCAGCGCGAGCCGAGCGCGACGCCTCACGCACGCTCACAGGGGGAATCGAGGCCATCTACCTTGGCCCCCGCGTCACACTGGACCTCGTGCGGGTGCCTGCCGGCTCGTTCCGCATGGGGTCGGAGACCGGTGACGACAGGGAGGCGCCCGTCCATGAGGTCACATTCGCAAGGGCCTTCTACATGGGCAGGACCGAGGTGACCCAGAGACAATGGAAACAGGTCATGGGCACGACCCCCAGCCGCTTCGCCGGGGAGCACACGCCGGTCACGGCGGTGAGTTGGCGCGATTGCCAGGAATTTGTCAGAAAGCTCAATGGGCTCACCGGCCGCAAGTTCACCCTTCCCAGTGAGGCCGAGTGGGAGTATGCCTGCCGGGCCGGTTCCACAACCACCTACTCCTTCGGGGAACAGGGAGGCGGTTTCTCTGGGTACATGTGGTACGATGGTAACTCAAACCAGCGACCACAGCAGGCGGGAGAGAAGCAGGCCAATCCATGGGGCCTGTTCGACATGCACGGGAACATCTGGGAGTGGTGCGAGGACGTGTGGCACAACAGCTACCAAGGCGCGCCCAGCGACGGAAGCGCCTGGCTGGTCGGCGGATACCAGAGCGACCGCGTGGTGCGTGGCGGCTCGTGGGACGACGATCCGAGGAACTGCCGTTCGGCTAGCAGGGCCAGGGCCAGTTCGGCTTCCGCCTATGCGGGAGTTGGGTGCCGAGTTGTCCTGCGGGAGTTTTGACAAGCGCGCCACACAAGATGCAAGGTCCGTGTGCCCCCAGGCGCGCACCCCGTTGTTGCGCGGGGCGCGCCTGGGCGGGGGGGTGGTTTCTCGGCGGTTCCTGAGGGCTATTGGGCGTTCCGCCCACAGGCGCGGGGGGCGCGTGTGGGAGAATCGGCGATTCGCCGCGGTCCAGCCGCGTTCCTGCCCTCTGCGGCTTGACCGGGGCCGGCGGGCGGCCTATAATCCGCGCTGGGGAGGGAGTTTATTCGGAAAGGGTTGGCCTTGGAGTACCGGACGCTTGGCTCAACGGGGCTGCGGGTGTCGCGCCTGGGGTTCGGGTGCATCAAGTTCGCGCACTGCAAGGAGGGCGACGTGGCGGCCGCGCTGCGGCGGGCGCTGGAGCTGGGGATCAACTTCTTCGACACGGCCCGCGCCTACGGGACGAGCGAGGAGATGATCGGCCGGGCCATCGGCTCTCGCCGCGACGAGTTCGTGCTGGCCACGAAGAGTCTCGGCCGCACTGCGAGCGCGCTCAAGGCCGACCTCGATACCAGCCTGCGAGACCTCCAGACCGACCACGTGGATGTCCTGTTGCTTCACACGGTGAGCGACGCCGAGACCTACGAGCAGGTGATGGGGCCGGGCGGCGGCTACGAGGCCGCGGCCAAGGCCAAGGAGCAGGGGAAGGTGGGGCACGTCGGCGTGTCCATCCACCGCGACCTGGCGACGATGCGGCGGGCCATTGAGAGCGGGGCGTTCGAGGTGCTGATGGCCGCCCACGCCGTCATTGATCCAGAAGGCTCGGGCGCGCTCCTGCCGCTCGCCGCGCAGCACGGCGTCGGCACGGTCATCATGAAGCCCTTGAGCGGCGGGCAACTGGTCTGCCCGCCCGGCCCGGGCGGCCTGCCGCTGTCGCCCGACCCCGTGGTGGGCGGCGCGCTCCGCTGGCTCATCTCGAATCCGCACGTGGACACGATCATCCCCGGCATGGTGTCGGCGCGGCAGGTCGAGGACAACGTGGCGGCGGTGATGAAGGGGCCGCTGGCGGAGGGCGAGCGGGCGGAGCTTGTGCGCACCGTCGCCGACCTCAAGAAGTCCTACCGCTACGGCCAGACGTGTCTGCGCTGCGGCTACTGCCAGCCGTGCCCGAACGGCATCAACGTGCCCGCCATCTTCCAGGCGGCGGACGAGGCGCGCGAGTACCCCGACAACCTGAAGCACATGGGCCGCGACCTCTACGCCGCCCAGGAGCGCACCGCAGCGGACTGCGAGGAGTGCGGCCACTGCATGGAGCACTGCCCCGCGAAGCTCGACATCCCGAAGCGCCTGCGCGAGGTGGCCCGGCTCTTCGCAGGCTGACAATTGACCTCGGCGCAAGTAATGTGCGCCGCGTAGCCCCCGAATGGGGGCGACCCAGCCGTAGCCCAGGGCGACCGCAGGGAGCCCTGGGTAGGCTGCCCCCCACGTGGGAGCCCCCGAACGGGGGCGATTCAGACGGCCATGAGCCGCCCCTTTCAGGGGCTCATGGAGGGGGCGTCCGCGTTCCTCAGGGCTCCCTCCGGTCGCCCTGGGCTACGGCTGGTTCGCCCACTTCGTGGGCTGCCGGGCGAATCTGGCACCTATCCGTGATAGCACGCTACTTCGGCAGGGGGCCAACGGGTTTGACTAGGCTTAGGCCGCGGGATACACTGCTGCTGGAGACGTGAGATGGACAGCAAGCCCGACGCCTTCGTTGACGAGCCGGACGAATGGGCGGCCATGACGCCCCAGCAGCGTTGGGCCGAAAGCGAGAAGCTGTGGGCAATCTACCTTGCTCTGGGGGGTTCCCTTGACCCAGCTCCCGATTCGCAAAGTCCTTTCGACGCTGAGGGACTGCAACGTGCAGTTCCTCCTGTCCGGCGGCCAGGCATGCGTGTTGTACGGCGGGACAAGCTTCACCGCTGACACTGACATCCTGGTGGTGGCCTCGGCGGCGAACCTGGATGCTCTTCGGGCCGCTCTCCACGAACTGCACGGGGAGCTGGCCTATGTGCCGCCACTTGAGGCCGACTTCCTCAATCGGGGCCATGCCTGCCACTTCCACTGCCGCCATCCCGAGGCAGCGAACCACCGACTGGACATCATGTCCGTCCTGCGCGGCTGCGACCCCTTCCAGCTCCTGTGGGCCAGACGGACGACCATCGAGCTTCCGGAACTCGGCGAGGTGAACGTCCTCGGCCTCCCTGACCTCGTGCAATCGAAGAAGACTCAGCGAGACAAGGATTGGGTCCACATTCGCCGCTTGGTTGATGTTGACTACGCCGATCGCAGGTCCGAAGCGGAGGAGGCGGAGATCCTGTGGTGGCTTGAGGAACTGCGCTCCCCGCGTTACCTCATAGAACTGGCGGCGAGACGGCCGAGTCTTGTGCCGCGGGTCGGGACGCGCCCCTGGCTGGCCGGAGTCAGCGCCCAGAGCCTGGAGGCCATTGAGTCCGCCTTGTACGAAGAGGAGCGGCTCGAGCGGGCGGCGGACCGAGCGTACTGGGCGCCGCTCTACGCGGAACTGGAGCGCTTGCGCCGCGCGCGGCGCGCTGGGGGCACAGGAGGAGACTCGTGACAACGAGCAACCCGAGCTTGTTCCTTCTCTGGATTGGAGCGGCCATGAGTGCAGTCGCAACCGCGGGCGAATCGCTTCGCGTCTACCCCGCCCCCGAGGGCGAGCCGGCCTCGGCCGACTACAAGGTGATCGTCAACGACAAGCCCGTCTTCGTCTATCAGGCGAAGGTGCGGCAGGAGATCGCCAAGCCGAAGGGCTCGATCTGGACCCACGACGTCGGCTGCAAGACCGAAATCGCCTCGCTCGCCTACTTCGACTTTGCGGGAACCGTCGAGGTCGCGGTCACGCCCACGCGGCCGTTCAAGGCGGCAACGCTCCATCCCCTCTCCTTCGGGATCAAGCCGGCGATTGAGGGGCAGACCATCCGCTTCGCGCTCGACCGCCCGCGGAAGCTGACGATTCTGCTCGACGGCTCGGACAAGCAGGCGCTCCACCTCTTCGCCAACGCGATGGAAACGGATGCTCCGAAGCCGGGCGACCGGAACGTGCTGTACTTCGGCCCAGGCGTCCACAAGATCGGCTCGACGAAGCTCAAGCCAGGCCAGCGGGTCTACATTGCCGGCGGGGCGGTGGTGCGGGGGCAGATACTGCCCGACGAGCAGCCCCAGCTCTCGAAGCGCACGGGGCTCAAGCACTACAGCGGCGCCGTCCTGCACCTGGACAAGGCCGATGGCGTCCGCATCAGCGGCCGCGGCATCCTGGACGGCGGCGACATGCCCCACGCCGCCCGCAGCCTCATCCTCGTCGCCAACTCGAAGGACGTGACGCTCGAGGGCATCATCCTGCGCGACTCGCCCAACTGGAACGTCTGCATCCACAGCAGCGAGCGGGTCGTCGCCCGCGACCTCAAGCTCGTCAGCGGCCGCCTCAACTCCGACGGCATCAACCCCGTGAACAGCCGCAAGGTGGAGATCCGCGACTGCTTCATCCGCAACCACGACGACAGCATCGCCGTCAAGGCCACGCGGCCCGAGGGCGACTGCGCCGACATCCTGGCCGAGGGCTGCATCATCTGGAACGACTGGGGCTACGCCCTCGGCATCACCTACGAGACGCGGGCGCCCATCCACGGCGTCACGTTCCGCAACTGCGACGTGTTGACCGCCCTCTTCGCCCCCCTCGGCGTCTACATGGTGGATTCGGCGACCGTGAGCAACATCGCGTTCGAGAGCATCCGCGTCGAGGCCACCCGCGCCAACTTCATCCGCATCGCCATCGGCCGCGACATGTGGGCCACCGACCCCCAGCGCGGCCACATCAAGGACATCCGCTTCAAGAACGTGGCCTTCACCGGCAAGACCCCGCCCCCCTCCGAGATTGCCGGCTTCAGCCCCGAGCACCCCGTCGAGGACGTCACCTTCGACAACCTCACCATCGGCGGCAAGCGCATCACGTCCGCTGCCGAAGGCCGGTTCGCCATCAATCCACACACGAAGGGCATCGTGTTCAAGTGATGCCCCGCTACACCTCCACGTCCTCCAGCCTCACGCCCTTGCCCGCGCGCAAGCTCTCTCGTGCTTGCTGGATCCGCCGCAGGAACCGCGGGTCGCTCTCCAGTCGGCACTTAAGCGGCTTCCACGCCTCTCGGCCCACGGCAGGCCCCGTGTCAACTTCGCGGTGAAGGTTGGCGTGGGTCACGCCCTTGAGCAGTGCCCGCAGGGTGAGAGGGCGCGGCTCGACGTCCCCGGGGGGAGCCTTGTCAACTTCCTGAATCCGCCTGCGCATCTGTGTGTCTCCGTAGCGGGCAGATAGCGAGGGTACAGGCCGGCGGGCCGCCTGTCAAGCGACAGTCTGGGGAAGGGCATGGCCCCCATTCCTGGCGCCTGGGGGTGGCGGCGGACCCCGACCCTCCCCCTGCCCCCTCCCTGAAAGGGAGGGGGGTGCTTGAACCCCCTCTCCCTCACAGGGAGAGGGGAGGGAGAGGGTTGGGTCCAAGGGCGTCGTGCAACACCACCAGGATTGGGGGCCACAATCGCCGAGGAACACGACCTGCACGGGGCGGCGCTGCCAGGGGCGGGCGTCGGTGTGCGTCCGTGCCTGGCCCGGAAAATGGTGCCAGATTGGGAGAAATTCTCGTCGCCATAAGCTACGGCAGTGGCTGCGGTTGTGGATTCATGAGAGGGGCCGGAAGATTCCCGGGCAAGCATTTTGGGGGGGTATTGACGTTGTACAGGGTAGAGGGGGAAGACTCGAAGAGAGCAGTCGGGAGACGGCGGAGGGCAGACGACAGACGACAGAGGGCAGGCGGCGGCGGACGGAGGGTGGAGGCGCCCCCCCCGCCCCCCTCAGCAGGCGCGCGTGGCGCAAAGTTGAGCCACATTGAGCCACATTGGAGAACACTGAGCCGGACGGTCGAGAATCGCCAAACGGCGTTTGGGCCACTTTGAGCCACATTGAGCAACATTGAGCCGCATTGGGAGGGGCCGCGCGGGCCTTGACTTCGGGGCTGGCGGCCATAGAATGGGCAGGCCAGGAAGGAGAACCAATGGGCAAGGCAGTGTTCGGGATCATCGGGGTGGGGGGGATCGCGCAGTCGCAGCACCTGCCGAACCTGGCGCGGGCGCCGCATGCGTTCCTGAAGACGGCGTGCGCATCCCCGCGGCGGTGAGCGACTACAAGGAGCTTCTGGCGGACGCCGAGATTCAGGCGGTGGTGGTGGCGACGCGGGAGGACGCGCAGGCGGCGCTGGCCATCGAGTGCCTGAAGGCGGGCAAACATGTTTATGTCGAGAAGCCGCTGGCGGAGACGCCCGAGGCGTGCGAGGCGGTGGTCGCGGCGCAGCGGGCGAGCGGCAAGCACGTGGCGGTGGACTTCAATCGCCGTTTCGCCCCCGCCTATCGGCGGGCGAGCGAGCTGCTCTGGGGCGACGGCGGGCCGAAGAATGTCCACTATCGCATCAGCGACACCTACTGCCGCGGCTGGGGGCGGAACTGCCCGCCAGGCGTGCGAGTCATCCACGAGGTCTGCCACGTCTTCGACCTGCTCCGCTGGCTCACGCGGTCCGAGGTCGCGAGCATCTACACCGTGCAGTCGCGGCCCGACGACGAGATTTTCAGCCTCACGTTCGCCTCGGGCTGCGTGGCCTCGATTGCGAGCTGCGGCTACGTGACGACCGACCTGCCGAAGGAGCGGCTGGAGGCGATCAGCGAGCAGGGGACGGTCATCGTCGAGGAGTTCGTCGAGCTGCGGGCGTTCGGCTTCCCTGGCGTAGAGCCTGTGGAACGGTTCGAGGGCCACTCGCATCCCGACCACGAGTACTCGCACAAGCACCTCTTCGCCAAGGTGGGCGCGGAGGCGCTCTACGGCATGCGGCGGACCGCCTGGGAGCTTGCAGCCAACGCGGCCAAGGGCCACCCCGACCAGGTGGAGCGGGAGCGCTTCTTGAAGAGCGGCCAGATGTGGAACTATATGGTGGACAAGGGCTGGCTGGCGGCGATTGACCACTTCGCCGAGTGCGTCGTCACGGGCACAACGCCCCGGAACGCGACGGCCCGCCCGCAAGATGCTCCAGGTCGCCGCGCAGTACGGCATGCACCTGAACTTCAACCACCAGCGCCGCTATGGCAAGCCCTTCCGCGAGACCAGGCGGCTGATTGATTCGGGCGAGATCGGCTCCCTCGTCCGCATGGAGGCCAACACGTGGGACCTCTACGACGGCGGGACGCACTGGGTGGACATGCTCAACTACTTCAACAGCGAGGCCCCGCCGAAGTGGGTGATCGGCCAGATTGACGCCCGCCGCGAGGTGCGCGTGTTCGGCGCCCCCGTCGAGAACCAGAGCCTGGTGCTCGTGAAGTACGCCAACGGCGTCTTCGGCGTCATCGTCACCGGCGGCGAGTGCAGCAAGGCCCTCGGCGCATCCTTCCGCCTCCACGGCGCCAGCGGCGTCATCGAGATCGCCTGGGACCCCAAGCCCGGGCCACTCGTCCGCTACTGGAAGCAGGGCACGCCCGACTGGACGGCGGTGGACTGCGGCGTCGAGCACCTGCACGGCCCCGGCTACATAGACCGCGCCATCGCCGACGCGGTGGACTGCCTGCTCACGGGCCGCGAGTGCGAGCTGTGCGCCCGCCACGCGATGAACGCCACCGAGATCATCTTCGCCTGCTACGAATCCAGCCGCCGCCGCGCGCGCATTGACTGCCCGCTCGACATCAGCGACAATCCACTGGAGACGATGATCGCCCACGGCGACGTGCCGTTTGCTCCGGCAAGCTAGGAGAGAGCCATGAACCGCCGCACATTCGTCCAGTCCGTGGCCGGGAGCGTCCTGGCCGCCCGCTCCCTGCCCGCCCTCGCCGGCGAGGCGGCCGCCGCCAAGCCCTCCGCCACCGACCGCGTGACGCTCGGCAACACCAAGGTCCGCCCCACACGCCTCGGCATCGGCACGGGCAGCGTGGGCGGAAGCGTCCAGCGCGCCCTTGGCCAGGAGGGCCTGACCAAACTCGTTCGCCACGCCTGGGACCGCGGCGTGCGCTACATTGACACGGCCGGCAACTACAACACACACGCTTTCGTCAAGAACGCCATCCAGGGCCTGCCCCGCGAGGAGCTGGTCATCCTGACGAAGGTGTGGCTGGGCAAGAGCCTGGACGTGCCGAAGACCCTCGACCAGTTCCGCCAGGAGCTGGGCACCGACTACTTCGACGTGGTGCTGCTCCACTGCGTGATGAAGCCCACGTGGCCCGAGGACTTCAAGAAGCACCGCGACGACCTGTCGGCCGCGAAGGAGAAGGGCATCGCCCGCGCCGTCGGCGTCTCCACTCACGGCATGCCCGGCCTCAAGTCCATCGCGGCGTGCGACTGGGTGGACGTTGCCCTGCTGCGGATGAACCACAACGGCGCGCACATGGACGGCCCGACGGGCCGGTGGGCCGAGAAGGTGGACCACGAGGCCGCCGTGGCCGAGATCAAGAAGGTGAAGGCCGCCGGCAAAGGCGTCCTGGGCATGAAGCTCTGCGGCAACGGCGACTTCACGAAGGCCGAGGACCGCCAGAAAGCCGTCCAATTCGTCTTCGGCAACAAGCTTGCCCACGCCGTGACCATCGGCTGCAAGAGCACCTCCCTCAGAGACTCCTACGGCAGCCGGCGAAGCCTGATGGTGCCCTCCAGGGCCGTCAGTTCAGGATCGCCTGTGACCAACTCCGCGTCCTCCCGCTGAGCCAGCGCCGCCGCGAACGCATCGGCGAGCGACATCTTGTGGGCGGCCTTGAACTCCGCCGCGGCCTCCGCGAGGGCTAGGTCAGCCACCACCATCACGAGGCGCATGGTCTGCGCGAACTGGCGCGCCGCCGCCACTCCCTCTTCCCCTTGCTTGCGCTGCGCGCGGTAGAGCACCTCGGCCCAGTTCACCGTGGTGATATGGGGGGGCTTGCCCGCTCGAGCGGCCTCCTCCAGCGTCTCCCGAACCCTGAAGGCTGCTGGCTCGCCGAAGAGGAACGCCAGGACCGCGTAGCTATCGAGCACCAAGTCTGGCAAACTTGGCCTCCTCCATGCGGAGGTCCTCGGCGCGGTCCTCCAAGAGCTCCTGCGTCGCGGACTTCTCGCCCGGGCGCGTCTTGAGGATACCCATGAAGGAGCGGATAAGCTCGGGCGTCACGGGCTGTAGGACGATGCGCCCCCCCTCCTCCAGGAAGTTCACCGGTGTGCCCTTCCTGATGTCGTACTTCCGCCGCAGCTTTGCCGGAATCACGATCTGCCCTTTGGCCATCACGCGCGCCGTGCTCATACAGCACCTCTCTTCCCTATCACTATCATACCATAATCTGTTCGTAATGCAAATGCGGCTTGCCAGGCTTTCGTTGTTTGCCTGACTATCTCTGAGTTCCTGGTGTCCTGCCCCTTCTTCCTACGCTTTCTTCCCCTGGAACAGCTCGGTGCCGGCTCCCTCGTAGATGCGGCGCTTCGAGGGTGGTGTGGGCTTCTTCACCGCAGGCCAGCGGCCGGGCTCGATCGGAATGCCGTTCGGGTCGAAGGCATAGATCGAGTGGATGAAGCCGTGGTCAATCATGTCCGAGCACTCGAAGCCCGCGGCGTCCAGCTTGTCCTTCAGCTCCCAGAGCGCCTGATCGCTCTCCATCCCGAACGACACGTGGTCGAACACGAACGGCCCCTTGACTGGCTCGCCATGCTCTTTGGGCTTCACGGGCTTGACGCCTCCCCACTCGAAGAACGCGATCAGATCGGTCTCGCTGATCTCGAAGAAATAGTGGCGGAAGCCTGGCTCACCCAGGCCGGCCACCAGGCGCATCCCCAGCAGGTCGCGCCAGAAGCGAATCGTCGCGTCCATGTCCCCCGTCGCCATCGCCAGGTGGTTGATGCCGTTGAACTTCATCCGCGTTCTCCTTTCCCCCTGGGAAACAAGTCCCATCGCTGCCAGCCATCGAGTCTACCCCAGCCCGCGCGCGAGCGCAAGGTTCTTGCATTCCATGGAGCACGGGTGTATCATTGGGCGAGGAGCAAGAGGAGTGACCCGATGAAACTGAAAGTGGTAGTCCACGAGGCCGAGGAAGGCGGGTATTGGGCGGAGGTGCCTGCCATCCCTGGTTGCTGCACCCAGGGCGACACGTTCGAGGAACTGCTCCAGAACCTCTACGAGGCCATCGAGGGCTGCCTATCGGTTGAAATCGAGCAGCCGAAGGTGACTGGCGATGCCCGCGTGCTGGAGATTGCGGTGTGAAGGCGCTCTCCGGCAAGGACCTGGCCCGCGTTTTCGAGCGGCACGGTTGGGAACTGCTCCGAGTCCACGGCAGCCACCACATCTACGGCAAGCCCGGTAGCATCGTGCGCCTCTCCATCCCAATCCACGGCAACAAGCCGCTGAAGATTGGCCTCCTCAAGCACCTGCTCAAAATGGCCGGCCTGGAGCAAGGCGACATCGAATGACACCAGGAAGATTGGTATGAGGTCCCTGAGACCTGAGTTGACAACCCCTACCCGCCACTGTAGATTATCCGCGCGTGCGGTTCTGGGTGTGCTGCCCACCGAAGATGGTGCGCAAGAGAACGTGTACGCCAGCGCCCGCTATCGGGCATGGGCCGAGTCTTGCCTCGTGTGGCAAAGGAGGAGCTATGCTCCGCAAATGGCTCGTACCGGTTGTAGCAGCGGCGGTGATGGCGGTGGGCTTCTGCGGCTGCGAGGGAGATACGAAGCTTCCGAGCACGCCGAAGGAGACCGAGGCACCGAAGAGGGGCACCGGCGGCGCGGCTGACGTGAATGCCCCGGCGACCAGCGAGAAAGCGCCGGCACCCGCGCCAGGAGAATTGCCCGAACCCGCGTCTCAGGCTCTCGACAACATGGTGCGAGAGGCAGTTGGGGAGCCATGGGCAGGGCAATTCTTCGTTGACATGAAAGTGGATATGCAGGCAGGTAGGCCTTTCAGCCGATTCAGTCTGACCTCGAAAGCTAGCTTCTCCGTCAAGAAGGATGGCGATGGCCCGCTCAAAGTCATTCCAATCACTGAAGCCTTCTCGATTGAACTATCCAAGCCAGCCGAGTTTGGCGGCGTTTCTTTAGCTGTGGGAAGCAAACTGAGGCGGGGCCAAGGAGGCAAGTGGTCTCTAACTGGCCATTGACACGCTGACCATGAGCAGCCCAAACGAGCTATGGGGAGAACCATGTCTGTCCCTCGTCGCGAAGCTCCGCTTCGCGATGGCTCTACCGAAGCTCCTGCTTCGACGTCGGGCGCCGGGAGCCGCAGTGGTTGCGTGCCCAAGCGGGAGCTTGGGCACGAGAGGGCAACGGACTGGCAGAACCACGAGCACTCGGCCTGGAACGAGGTCGGCCCAGAAGTGGGACGCACGGGACGCTCGGGACGCTGGCAGCGGTTGTGGTTGCGCGTAGAGATGACTACAACCTGTAGTATCCCTCACGGCAGCTTGGTCTGCCCCGGGATGTAGACGGGGTAGGAGCCGGTGGGGCCGGGCTTGGTGGGGGGCTCCATGCCGTTCTTGCAGTCCTCGGGCTTGGGGGGGTAGGCGAAGTCGCTCTTGATCACTTCGTCCCAGGTGACGGCTTTGCCTGTGTAGCAGCTTATCTGGCCCATGATGGTGACGAGGGTGCTGCGGGCCATGTGGTAGCCGCTGGAGATGGGCTCGCCCTTGCGGATGGCGGCGATGAGGGCCTTGTGCTCCTCGACGTAGGGGCTGGGCTTGGGGCCGGCGTAACGCCACTTGGTCTCGCCGTCAATGGTGCAGGCCAGCAGGTTGGCGCGGCCCTTGGTGCCGAGGAGGATGCTCGAGACCTCGTTGTAGCAGCCGGTCGTGGTGCGGGTGAAGGCGTAGATGCGCACGCCGCTGGGGTAGACGTAGACGACGCTGTGGTGGTCGAAGACGTCGCCGTAGACCTCGTCGGTCATCGAGGAGCGGCCGCCCAGGCCGTGGCAGGTGGCTGGGGGCTGCTCCTTCATGGCCCAGAGGGAGCGGTCAATGTTGTGGACGAGGGACTGCGGCACGTCGTCGCCGCTGAGCCAGGTGAAGTGGTACTGGTTGGAGCACTGGTATTGGACTTCGGTGAGGCCGGGGGCGCGGCGGTAGAGGCCGTAGGGGCCGCGGAGGAAGTTCTCCTCGATGGCCACGATGTCGCCGATGGCGCCGTCGTGGATGCGCTGCATGGTCTCCTTGTAGCCGGGCTCGAAGCGGCTCTGGAGGCCGGAGACGACGCTGAGCTTCTTCTCGGCGGCGAGCTTGAGGGCGTCCTCGAGCATCTTGATGCCGTAGGGGTCAATGGCGTGGGGCTTCTCGACGAAGACGTGCTTGCCCGCCTCGATGGCGGCCTTGGCGTGAAGGGGGTGGAACTTTGCGGCGTTGGCGATGCAGACCGCGTCAACGTGCTTGATGACCTCCTTGTAGCCGTCGAAGCCGTCGAAGCAGCGGTCGTCGGGCACGTCCACCTGGTCGGGCTTTTGTTTCTTGAGGTGGTCGCGTTTGCCCTTCGCGCGGTCCATGAACATGTCGCACACGGCCACGAGCTTGACGCCTGGGTCGGCGGCCATTGCGTCCATGGCGGCGCCGGTGCAGCGTCCGCCGGCTCCGATCATGCCGATCCTGATCGTGTCGTTGCCCTGCGCGTAGGCGCCCACGGGGGCGGCCAGGTTGGCCAGCGCCGCGCCCGAGGCCGCGACCGCCGAGGTCTTCAGGAAGTCCCGCCGCGACGAGCCCTCTGAGCCTGATCGGGTTGCCGACTTCATTGCGGTCTCCTTTCATACTCCCAAGTCCAACTGGAATCAGCGTCAGGCGGAACATCAATCTCCCACGGAAGCGTGGAATCGCAGCGAAGTGTGAGACGTGAGATGACGTCGCACCCGAGGCTGATATGGCGGCGCGGCATGAGCGGGTCCGGGTCAACCGGCGCAAGGGCGCGGGCATTGAACGGCGGCAAGCCTGGAAGGCCAATGAGAACGTAGAACCATTCAGGGTTTGTTGTTCTGCCATCGGCCGTTCGCATGGGGTGCGTCCTGCCGCAGGGCTGGCAATCAAGCGCTTCGACGAACTGCCGAGGGACGACGCTGACGATGGCTCCTGTGTCCCAAAGGGCGGGCCACAGCCTCTCATGGCCCGCTCTCCGAGCGAATCTCCCGGAAGCCGTCAGAAGCCGGACCCCCTCGATGATGGGGACGAAGTCAACAGTAGCGGTCTCTGGGAAGATGCTCGACACGACGCGCCTGCAGACGAATCTCACTGGATGGCACCCTCCAGCGGCGGGTAATCCAGCAGAGGAAACAGCTCCTCGGTCTCGACCTTCTCGCGCACCTGGCAGACCGCGATCGCCCCCTCACGGCGCGCAATGTCCTCAATCCGCGCGGCAAGCGCGAACTCGTCGGTGTCAGAGTCCACCACCGCTCCGCCATGGATCGCCACGAACAGGCCGCGGTGGGTCTTGAGCAGATCCGGCCGCAAGCGCTCGAAGGCGTCCAACTCGAGGTCCAGCTTATGGTACGGCTGGGCTGCCTGTGCCGCTGGCTCGTGGGACAATGTCTTGGGCTGGGCCATGCGCGATCTCCCGAGCTTGAGGGGCGCCGTACCCCAACAACTGAATCATAGCCCTCGTTGCCGGCAGTGTCAAGTCGCGCAGCGCCCACGCGAGCGGAGCGGGCCGTCGCGAGGCAGCCTTGACTCGCCTCGCCGCTTCGCATATGCTTCGCGGCATTGGAAAGGAGACTCCGCATGAAGGCAATGACATCGAGAGAACGGTTCGGGCGGATGTTCGAGCACCGCGAGGCGGACCGCGTGCCGATCATTGACGGGCCGTGGGGCGCGACGATCGAACGCTGGCAACGCGAGGGGATGCCGAAAGTCTACACGACGAGCTGGGGCGCGACGCAGCGGACGTGGAAGCACGCGGCCTCGACGCCCGAGTTCCTCGGCCACACGGTGGTGGACGCCGATTCCTGGCGGAAGGCGAAGGAGCGGATGACCCCCACCCGCGACCGCGTGAACTGGGAGCACCTGAAGAAGAGCTACCCCGTGTGGCAGAAGGAGGGCCACTGGATCGAGGCCGGCTTCTGGTTCGGCTTCGACGTGACGCACTCGTGGTTCGTCGGCACCGAGCGCGTGCTGATGGCCCTGGCGACCGACCCCGAGTGGGTGGTGGACATCTTCCACACGATGCTCGACCTGGACATTGCTCTCTTCGAGATGATCTGGGACGAGGGCTATCGCTTCGACGCGATCCGCTGGCCCGACGACATGGGCTACAAGGGCCATCAGTTCTTTTCGCCGAAGATGTATCGCGAGCTGGTCAAGCCCGTGCACCGCAAGGCCATCGAGTGGGCGCACGCGAAGGGCATCAAGGCGGCCCTCCACTCGTGCGGCGACGTGAATCCCTTCCTGCCCGAGTTCGTCGAGATGGGCCTCGACGGCCTGAACCCGCTCGAGGTGAAGGCGGGCATGGACCCCGTGGGCATCAAGAAGGCGTATGGCGACAAGCTGCTGCTCCACGGCGGCATCAACGCCGTGTTGTGGGACGATCTGGAGGCGATCACTGCCGAGATGCGGCGCGTCGTGCCCATCCTCAAGCGCGGCGGCGGCTACATCTTCTCCAGCGACCACTCCGTCCCGTCGTCGGTCAGCCTCGACAACTTCCGCGCCATCACGAGCCTGGCGAAGGAACTTGGGTCGTACAAGTGAGGGTGGGATGGCTGGCGCTTGGAGCGGAGATTCAGGGCGAGATGATGCGGTCGTGCCCCTCGGGCCAGACGCGGTGGAAGTGTCTTATGTTGAAAGTGACGAGGCCGTCCACACTGAGTCTCTCTGCCACGCAGGCGATGAGGGCATCGTAGACGAGCCCGCCGACGAGCCCCAGGTCAGCCACCCGCTGTATCGTCTGCCGGTAGTCAGCCTCCGTGAGTTCCACGATCCGCAGGTGGGCAGTCCCCTCGTTCAGCAGGCGTCTTGCGAGGCAGGGAGGGATTCTTGGCTGAGCCGGCATCAGCGTGAGCGCCGAGTATGACTCGGCCAGCGAATGGGCGGCCATGTGGGCTTCGATTTCCCCCCTTGCGGCCCTTGCGAGCCACGGCAGGGCCCGACCGTGGTTGGGATGGCCCCCCGCTGCCGCCGGAACCACAACCGAAGAGTCGAGGAGATAGATCACGATTCATCCAGCCCCAATATCTGCCGATCCCTTTGCTCACGCACCCTGTCAATGAGGTCTGTCACGTCCCCCGTGAGTTTTCCGGTGAACACCAGGATGCCATCCTCGACCTTCAGATATGCTTCCTCGTTCGCGGGCGTCACTACAACGCTGCCCTCTTGTTCCAGGACGTCTACCTCTGCGCCCGCATCGAGGCCAAGGTGGTCACGGATTGGCTTGGGGATGGCCACCCGACCCAATTCGTCCACTCTGGTCGTCGCCATGGCATCTTCTCCTCATCAGTTGCCGGTATTATATGGCGCCAGTTGCCATCTGTCAATGGCAAAGGCGGGCGAGCCATGAGCCCCGGCGAGACGCTGTTCAGTGCCAAGCAGATCGCGGCCCGCGTGGCGGAGCTGGCAGCGGCGGTCCGCCGCGACGCGGGCGGCCAGCCGCTGACCATCGTGGCGATTCTCCACGGCTCCGTCGTCTTCCTGGCCGACCTGCTCAAGCACCTCGACGGCGTGGCGAAGGTGGAGCACATCGAGGCGTCGAGCTACGGCGACGGCACGGAGTCGAGCGGCCACGTGGTCCTGAGCGGCTGCGAGCGGCTCGACCTGGCCGGCCGCGACGTGATGATCGTGGACGACATTGTGGACACGGGGCGAACGCTGGCCGCCGTGCAGCGGACGGTCGAGGCGGCGGGGCCGCGCTCGGTCCGCACCTGCGCCCTCCTCGACAAGCCGTGCTGCCGCCAGGTGGCCGTGGCGCTCGACTACTGCGGCTTCGTGGTGGACGACGCATTCGTGGTCGGCTATGGCCTCGACCACGCGGGCCGCTACCGCGACCTGCCCTACATCGCCCGCCTGGACGGGGACCCGTCGAGTTGATGCGGCCTTGCCGCACTTGACTTCCGGGAGGCGGAGCGCTAGTGTGGAGGCATTCACCGCCCGGTGGGCCGGGTGTCTCACTGGCGTGTCCCTGTGGGCCAAGCAGGATTAGGAGTAGCACGGTGAAGGAGAACAGCGGCGTGTCGCGGCGCGACTTCATGAAGGGAGCGGTGGGCGCGGGGGCGGCCTTCGGGGCGTTCACCATCCTCGGCGCCACGGCCAAGGGGCAGGGCAAGGTCATCCGCGTCGGCATCATCGGCTGCGGCGGACGCGGCAGCGGCGCCATCGCCCAGCACGTCGAGGCCGCCAAGGCTCTCAACGAGACGCTGAACCTCGGGATCGAGATGCAGGTGGTGGCGTGCGCCGACTTCTTCCAGGACCGCGCGGCGGGCACCGGCAAGCGCTTCGGCGTGCCGCCCGAGCGGTGCTTCGGGGGCGCCGACTGCTACAAGAAGCTCCTCGAGGTCCCGCTCGACAACGTGGTGATGGCCCAGGCCCCAGCCTTCCGGCCGCCCCACCTCGAGGCGTGCGTCAAGGCCGGCAAGAACGTGTTCATGGAGAAGCCGTCGGCGGTAGACGCTCCCGGCATTCGCAGGGTCATCGAGGCCGGCAAGCTGGCGAAGGAGAAGGGCCTGGTGGTCGTGGCCGGC
The DNA here is from genome assembly GCA_041320515.1 of Planctomycetota bacterium. Lineage (GTDB taxonomy): Bacteria > Planctomycetota > PUPC01 > DSUN01 > DSUN01 > DSUN01. Next base: position 1,842,289 of record JBGLNR010000001.1, read on the forward strand.
ACCCAGCGCCGCCACGAGCAGGGCTACAACCGCCAGGCCCAGCTCATCAAGGAAGGCGCCGTCGGCAAGGTCCTCGCCGGCCGCGTCGCCTGGAACATGGGCAAGATCTTCCACAACAACCCGATGAACCCCACCAAGCCCGAGGACATGGTCCGCGGCGGCAACTGGCAGCTCTGGATCGAAATGTCCGGCGACCACATCGTCGAGCAGCACGTGCACAACCTCGACATCGCCAACTGGTTCATCGGCCGCCACCCCGTCTCCGCCGCGGCCTTCGGCGGCCGCGCCCGACGCAAGGCCGGCAACATGTACGACTTCTTCAGCGGCGACCTGGACTACGGCGACGGCGTGCACATCCACTCGATGTGCCGCCAGGTCGGCGGGTGCTGGGACTGGGTGGGCGAGAGCTTCGTCTACGAGAAGAAGGCGCCCGGCGACTACAAGTTCCAGGAGCCGGTCCGCTACTCCGACATCCCGCAGAAGGGCGGAGCCTACGTTCAAGAGCACATCAACATGCTCTTCCACATCCTCAAGGGCAAGGAACTCAACGAGGCCCAGAACGTCGCCGAATCCACCGCCGTCGCCATCATGATCCGCGACTCCGCCTACACGGGCAAGCTGATGACCTGGGAAGAGATGTTCGGCAACCCCCAGAAGAACCCCGAAATCTACAACAAGGCCTGCAAGCCCTCCTGGGAAGACTTCGAGACCGGCAACATCGCCTACCCCAAGGATGGCGATGCGCCGATCCCCGGCACCGCGTGACCTATCCCTTCCTAACCTCCCGCGGGTTCCCAAACCCGCGGGAGGTTCTCTGCGGCATCAGGAGGCCAACGGGTGAAGAGCGTCTCTCGCCGTGACTTCATGAAGGGCGCCGTTGCGGCCGGCGCCGCCTTCCACATCCTGGGCGCCACGGCCCGAGGCCAGGGCAAGGTGGTGAAGGTGGCGCTCATCGGCTGCGGTGGGCGCGGCAACGGCGCGCTCCAGCAGCACGTCGAAGCTGCCAAGGTCCTCAACGACCGCCTCAACCTGGGCATTGACCTGAAGGTAGTCGCCGCCGCCGACTGGTTCAAGGATCGCGCCGAGGGTGCCGGCTCCAAGTACGGCGTGCCCAAGGACCGCTGCTTCGGCGGACCCGACAACTACAAGAAGGTGATGGAGACGGACGCCGACATCGTGCTCATGGCCACGGCCCCCGCCTTCCGCCCCCTTCACCTCGAGGCCGCGGTGAAGGCCGGCAAGCACGTGTTCATGGAGAAGCCGGCCGCGGTGGACCCCCCCGGCTGCCGCCGCCTCATCGCCGCCGGCGAGGAGGCCAGGAAGAAGAACCTCCTCGTCGTCGCAGGCACCCAGCGCCGCCACGAGAAGGGCTACACCGAGACCGCCCAGGCCGTGGTCGAGGAGAAGGCCCTCGGCAAGCTCCTCGGCGGCCGCGTCGCCTGGTGCATGGGCTGGATCGGCTGGTCCGCCAAGCAGCCCATCAAGCCCAAGACCCCCAGCGACCTCGTCCGCACCTGGCCCAACTGGGTCGCCCTCTGCGGCGACCACATCTGCGAGCAACACGTCCACAACCTCGACGTCGCCAACTGGTTCGCCGGCCGCCCCCCCAAGTCCTGCGCCGGCTTCGGCGGCTCCGCGCGCCGCAAGGCGGGCGACATGTGGGACTTCTTCAGCCTCGACCTCGACTACGGCGACGGCGTGCACATCCACTCGATGTGCCGCCAGATCAGCGGCTGCTGGGACTGGGTGGGCGAGGAGCTGGTCTACGAAAAGGGCCGCACCCACTGCGGCGGCGGCCTCAAGCCCCAGCAGTCCCCCATCCCGGCCGAGTTGCCCTACACGGCGGACGCCGAGGGCAAGCGCTACTTCGGCGGCCACCAGCAGGAGCACATCAACCTGCTCTACCGCCTCGTCAAGGGCCTGCCCCTGAACGAGGCGAAGAACGTCGCCGAGGCCACCGCCGTGGCCGTCATGGGCCGCATCGCTGCCTACACTGGGCAGATGATCACTTGGGCTGAAATGATGGAGGACCCCAAGAAGAAGCCCGAAATCTACAACCTCGCGGTCAAGCCCTCCGCCGAGGACTTCGAGACCGGCGACTTCCCGATGCCGAAGGAAATCCCCGACCCTGGGGCCATCGCCATCCCGGGCAAAGCCTGATCTGTTACGTGATGCGTGGCGCGTGAAGAAGAGGATGAGGTCGCTTCCTGGTTGCCTTCTCTTCTCACGTATCACGTATCACGCATCACGTGTCAGTTGCCACAAGGAGACCCAAAGTGAGCAGCAAGCAAGTCTCTCGGCGTGACTTGATGAAGGGCGCGGTTGCTGCCGGCGCCGCCTTCACCATCCTCGGCGCCACGGCCAAGGGCCAGGGCAAGACCTACAAGGTCGGCCTCATCGGCTGCGGCGGACGCGGCCGCGGGGCGCTGGCCGACAACTTCCTCGCCGCCAAGATACTCGGCGTCGAGGTCAAGTGCGTCGCCCTCGCCGACTACTTCAAGGACCGCGCCGAGCAGACGGGCAAGAAGTACGAGGTCCCGCCCGAGCGCTGCTTCGGCGGGCCGAAGTGCTACGAGGGCCTGCTCGCCACGGACGTCGAGATCGTGCTCATGGCCCAGGCCCCCCTCTTCCGCCCCGTGCACCTCGAAGCCGCCGTCAAGGCGGGCAAGCACTGCTTCGTCGAGAAGCCCGTCGCCGTGGACCCGCCCGGCTGCCGCCGCGTCATCGCCGCCGGCGAGGAGGCCAAGAAGAAGGGCGTCGTCATCGTCGCCGGCACCGAGATGCGCCACGAGCACCCCTTCCGCCTCACCCACCAGGCCGTCGCCGTCGAAGGCGCACTCGGCAAGCTCGTCGCGGGCCGCGTCGCCTTCTGCATCGCCCACATGTTCCACCGAACCCCCATCAACCCCCAGACCGCCGAAGACCTCGTCCGCTCCTGGCAGGACTGGACCGCCCTCTCCGGCGACCACCTGGTCGAACAGCATGTCCACAACATTGACATCGCCAACTGGTTCGCCCTGCGTCCCCCCGTCACCGCCGCGGGCTTCGGCGGCCGCGCCCGCCGCAACGCAGGCGACATGTACGACTTCCACAGCATTGACTACGATTACGGCCAAGGCGTCCACATCCACTCCATGTGCCGCCAGGTCAACGGCTGCTGGAACTGGGTGGGCCACGACCTCGTCTACGAGAAGGGCCACACCAGCGGCAACGACCTGCCCAAGCCCGAGAAGTCCCCCATCCCCGCCGACCTGCCCAAGGCCCCCAGCAGCAGCCAGCAGGAGCAGGTGGACGTTCTCTACGCCGTCGGCAAGGGCCAGCCCCTCGACGAGGCGAAGGCCGTCGCCGAATCCAGCGCCACCGCCGTCCTCGGCCGCGTCGCCACCTACACAGGCAAACTCGTCCGTTGGGACGAAATGATGGTGGACCCCCAGAAGGACCCCGACCTCTACAACCTCACCCTCCATCCGACCGCCGAGGACTTCGAGAAGGGCACCGTCGAGATTCCCAAGGAAAACGAGATCCCCGTCCATTTGCCCCCTGTAGGCGGCGGCAGGGCGCGTACTGGGAGGCATAAGCGCCCATGGTTACGATGCTTACGCCGACCGGGCAGAGTCCCGCAGGCGGCCAAACCCGCAGGCAGGGAGATTGGCACCCTGTAGCCTGTTTCCTGTCTTTCTCGTCCCCACGCTCTGCGTGGGGACGAGGCGCCCGCCGCTCCGCGGCGATGGGTGGACGCGGAGCGTCCCCCACGTGCGTCCCCACGCGGAGCGTAGGGGCGAGAGAGAGGGGAGCGTAGGGACGAGAGGGGGGGAGCGTGGGGACGAGAGGGAGGAGGCAAGACCGCCTGAAGGCGGGACTACGAACTCGTCGGCCCTACCGTCCTCCGCGGGGGTGCTGATGGCGGGACGCTGCGGCTTCCCATTCCGCTCCGCTCGGATGCAGAGCGGCGACTTCGTCGCCGCACTCCAAAGGCTGCGGCGTCCGACGGGGCTTCGGCGGAAGGCTCTCCTCGGGCGTGGCGACAAGCGGGACGCTTGTCGCTACGGAAACCAACCTCCCGCGGGTTCAGGAACCCGCGGGAGGTTCCGGCAGCAAGCGGTAAGTAGTGGCCTGGCACCGCCGCGCGGGAGAGCGTCCGACTGTGCAGATACTGTATGAGACTGAGCCAGAATGCGGAGAATCGCCAATCTGCGAGTCGGGGAACGGAGAAACCCCTACGAGACTGAGCCGGATGGGCGAGAATCGCCAAACGGGTGCGCCGGAAACGGAGAACGACGTCCGACTCTGAGCCAAAAGGCCGAGGATCGCCAATCGGGACCGCGGGCTAGAAGGCGACCTCGGTGTCCTCGCGCAAGGCAGGGTGTCAAGTCTTCCTTTCTCACTTATCCCCGGCGCGGCGGGCCGGTGGGCGATGGGGGATGGGGTGAGGGGGGAAGTTGGCAGAGTCTTGGCACGCTGTGGGTGAGCCCTGCCCGAGGCTGGCGGCGCGCCATTCCGCCACTAACCTCCCGACGGTATTGGAGCCTTCGGGAGGGGCTCGTTGCATGCCCTTGGGAGGGGGGATTTGACTCGCGCCCCTGTCCGGGGCGCGATTCAAAATCGGGGGCGGTGGTGGGGGAAGTGTGGGTACCTGTAAGTGGTTGCGCAGGCGTGAGTTGTGTCCTATGATGGCTGGCCTGTGGCGCCCGTCTTGACCCGCGCACAGTTAGGGGGGAAAAGGGCGCGAGTCAAATCAAGGGGGGAGGGGGTACGCTCTGGCGCGGGTGCGCGGCCTACTTGTCGTCCTGGCGGAAGGGGAGGGCGGCGCCATCGGGGGCGGTGAGGCGGAGGGCGTAGAGCCACCATTCGTGGAGGTTGAAGCACTTGATGAGGAGGCGGTTCGGCCCCTGGCGGAGGACGACTTCGGCCTTGTCCTCGCCGGCGCCGGGGCGCTCCTTGACTTTGACGCCGTTGAGCCAGAGGATGAAGCCGTCGTCGCTCTTGAGGACGATGGTGGCTTTCTGCTCCTCGGCGCAGAGGAGGTCGGCGACGCCGTAGACCATCTTGGCGTCGAGGGGGAGGGGGTAGGTGTCGTAGAGGGAGACCTCGCCGTCAATGCGGCTGGCGCGGTAGCGCTGCCAGGCGAGGCGGGGGGCCTTGGACGCCGGTGCGCCTGGTGGCACAGGCGTCTCGCCTGTGGGAGACACAGGCCGGAGGCCTGTGCCACCGGCCACGGGGGCGATGCGGACGGGGGCGCTGTCGGCCAGGTCGGCCAGGTTGGCGAGGACCTGGTCGCCGCTGACGACGCGGGGCTCGGCGACGGCGGCGCGGTCGTCCTTCGGGTTGCCCAGGGGGTCCACGGTCAGCTCGATGGCGGCTCGCTTGCCCGCGTAGTCGGCCAGGCTGGCCTCGGCGGCCTCCCAGCCCTCGGGCTTGAGGAGCTTCTTCGCCAGGAGCCGCTGGCCGTTGACCGCGACCTCGATGCCCACGCCATCCGTGTCGGTCGCCGCGTCCTCGAGGCCGAGGGCCATGACGAGCTTGAGGTCCTTGGCCTCGGGCAGCTCGAGGGTGAAGGTGGCGACGAGCTTGGCCCCCGCGGCCTGGCCGCTGGGGGGCTGGAGGGCGAGGCCCTTGCGCTTGTCGCCGCCACAGGTGACCTCGCCCGCGCGGAAGACCGCGGTGGGGTCGGCGGCGGGGGCGGGGTAGTCGCGGGCGAAGTCAATCTCGTGCTCGGGGAACCAGGCGGGGCCGTAGCCGCGGTTGCGGCTCTCGTAGGGGAAGGGGCCGATGAGCATCCAGTCGGCCACGTAGCCCTGTGCGGCGGCGATGCTGCGGCGGGCCGCGTCGTCGCCGAGGCGGGCGAGGGCCTTGGCCACGTACTCGCGCTCGCCCTTGTCCTTGCCGCCCAGGACGGGGGCCATGAGGGCGATGACGCGCGGCAGCTCGGCCGCCGCGATCCGCTCGCACAGGAGGTCGGTCGCGGCGCGATGCGTCCACTTGTCCCCCTCCCGGATCGCCTCGGCCAGGTACTCGACGAGTCCCTCGGCGGGCGCGGCGTCGGTGATGTTGCGGATGGCGCGGAAGGCGGCGATGCGGACGCCCTGGTCCCTATCGGTCAGCGCGGGGCGGAGGAGCTTGAACTGGTCGGCCTTGGCGCACTGCCCCAGGCTCTCGATGGCCTTCACCCGCACGTAGGCCGTGGGATGGCTCAGGTGCGCGGCGAAGACCTCCTGATAGCGGTCGGGGTCAATGCGGCTGAGGAGGCGGAAGGCCTCGGGCAGCACCTCGCGGTAGGGGTGATCGGCGTCGCGGATGAGGGCGGCGACGCCCTCGCAGGCTTCGGCGATGGGCCGCATCGCCAGCACCCGCAGCGCCGAGGCGTAGAGCCGCGCGTCCGCCCCCCGCAGCGCCGCCAGGAGGGGCAGGAACAGCGTCCGCCCCTCGAACCCCGCCAGCGCCTTCTCGCAGGCGAACCGCACCTTGGGCTCGCCATCCGCGGCCATGCCGCGGAGCAGCACGGCGACGGCCTGCCGCACGCGAGCCTGGCCCAGCGTGTTCGCCGCCTCGGCCCGCACGCCGGCGTCGGCGTGGGCGAGGAGGGCGATGGCCCGCTCGTGCGCCTCGGGCCGCGCCACGTAGAGGAGGGCGCGCGCCGCGTGCTGCACCAGCAGCGGGTCCTTGTCGTCCAGCAGCGGCGCGATCGCCTCCCACGCCTCGCCCTTGCGCACCCGCGCCAGCGCCACCACGGCCTGATAGCGCACCTCCGGCGCGGGGTCCTTCAGCCGCTCGGCAATCGTCGCCTCCCCCTTGGGCGAGCCCAGGATGCCCAACGCCTCGACAGCGGCGGCCCGCAGCTCGGGCGCCGCGTCGCCCGCGCGGGCCTGGGCGTCGCCCAGCATCGCCTCGCCCGCCAGCTCGGCCAGCGCCACCAGCGCCCGCCCGCGCACCCACGGATGGTCCTTGCCCGACAGAATCGCCTTCAGCGGCGCATCGGCCTCCTTCACCTTCCAGCGGGCCAGTTGCGACATCGCGGCCCACTTCAGCACCCAGTCGCCCGACTTCAGTTCCTCGAACGCCTCCTCCACCGCCAGCGGCGTTGGCCCGTTCGCCCGCGGCGCCTCGGCAGGCTCCCCGCCCAGGCCCCAGGCCGCCAGCGCCGCGCACACCCACGCCGCACAACCGCGCGCCACACTCATCGCCTCGGTCCCTCGGGCACACTCCCTCCCCCGGCAGCATTCTACACAACCGCGTCGGGGAATGCCAGTGGGAACGCAACCAAGCGGCTTCCGGGTTCGTAGTGCGGCCTTCAGGCCGTGCCGATACGGGCTGAAGCCCGCACTACGAACACTGGCCACACGGCGTCCCTCGGCAGCGATTTCGCGCTTGACTTCTGCGCGGCAGGCGGGATAATCGCTTCCGTAGGCCACGAAACCCCGGTCTGGAGGAAGTCCGCATGGCACCCGCGTCGGTCCGTCGTCTGTTGTCGCTCGCCGTTGTTGCTCTCGCCGCGGCGCCCCACCCGGCGCGCGGCGAGGTGAAGGCCCGGGTGCTCGACACCGAGGCCTGGGTGGTGGACAACGCGACGCTCGTCGTTCGCGGCGCCTATCAGGTCACGGGCGAGCCGCAGGCCTGGGTCGGCTTCTACACCCAGCTCCGCCTCGACGCCGACACCCCGCTCCAGGTGCGCGACGAGAAGGGCCAGACGCGCGGCCTCGTCAAGCCCTGGGCCAACGTCGCTCTCCCCTCGCCGAGCGAAGAGCCGTCCCACTGGGGCTGGATGGGCGACACCCCGCCTGTGCCGTGGGGCGATGCGACGGCCCGCTGGACCAACTGCCGCATCGGCTTCTCCTTCGCCGAGATCGAGGCCGCAACCAACCTGCCCAAGGGCCGCCGAACCCTCGCCTGGGCCGTGTGCGACGTCTTCGACTGCGCGACCGAGAAGTACATCGCCTCGGGCTGGCCCGTTCGCACCCCGCTCTTCCTCACCACCGACAAGGCGGGCAAGCTCGCCGCCGTCGAGTTCGCCTACGCCCACCCCTTCGTCCTGCGCCGCAACCGCGTCGGCCCCCAGCTTCCCGGCCGCGAACTCCAGCTCAAGCTCGCCCACCTCAAGCCCAGGGCCGGCCTCAAAGCCTACCGCGCCATCGGCTCCAAGCACGACCCCTACACGGTCCTCCTCCTCGACGACCAGCAGAACTACCTGTGGACCAGCGACCGCGGCTTCTTCTTCGAGGCCATTGACACCCCTCAGAAGGCCCAGGAGCTGTTCCTCCTCGCCCACGGCGACGCCGTGGGCGTGAAGAACCGGGCGCAATTCGACGCCATCGTCAAAGTCCTCACGCCCCTGGCCAAGAAGCAGGAGCCGCCGCCGCCCGGCGGAATGGGCCTTGCCCCAGGCCCCATGCCCTGCGAGGGCTTCAAGCTCTTGGCCCAGCCGTCCTCGTTCGGCCTCAGCGTCACGGAAGAACCGGGCATCGGCTACCGCATCACGACCCTCCTCGTCGAGCACAACCGATACACCCGCACCCTCGGCGACATCCGCCACCACGAAGCCGTCGTCACCACCGACGGCCGCATCGGCGACCGCGCCGTCCTGTGCGTCAAAGGCCCCGAGGCCGAGCACAGCCGCCCGCCCATGTGGGTCCAGCCCGGCCCCACCTCGCCCGGGCACTACGACGGACTCCTTCGCCCCATCCTCACCCCCGACGGCTCCCAGGCCGTCCCCCGCGCGACCGTCCTCACCGCCCGTGAAGCCACCTTCCCCGCCGCCGAGGGCGACCCCGACCCCGAACACTTCGTCATCCCCCCTGACCGCTGGCCCGACCACGCGAAGGAGTGACCGCCTCACTCCCCTCGTCCCGATGCTCTGCGTCGGGACGGCGTGTCTTCGACGCTCCTGCGTCGTCGCCTTTGCGCTCCATCCGTCGCGTCAGGCGCTCAGATGAAGTGAATGTGTCACACGGCTCATCGCCCGCATTCGGCTCACTTCATTTGGTTGGAGTGTCACCAAGTACGGTGTTCCCGACGCCTGAATGCGAGGCGAAGGCCGAAGAGAACCGAGCTCCCAACGAGGATGATTCCGGCAGAAACGATCCCAAGAATGTACCCGACCTTCTGCGCGAGATGCGGCCGCGTGAACACGAGCTTGCATTCCGGACCAGCCGCTTCGCCCCCCTTCAGCCCCTGAACCCGCAGCACATAACGCCCCGCCTCCTGCACCTCGAACACCCGCATCTCCATCCGCACCCTGGAGAAGCTGGACGACTTCGAGTGGAGCCAGACCCTGCGGCTCTCGACGGGCGTGTTGTCAGGCGCGATTAGCTCGTAGGTGAGGCCAGCGAACCGGCTCGTCAGCAGCGGCCCTTCCGCGCACAGCACCACACTGCCCGCCTTGGCGAACTCCACATCCTGCCTCTCCGCGAGCGGCACGCTGACGATCTCGTTCCTCTTCTCCAGCCCGACCAGGCCCACGATGCACAGCCCCAGCCCCGCCGCCGAGATGCCGAACGCCAGCGCCGCGATCCACAGGCCGTTTCGCCAGGCAGACTTGAGGAACGCCATTCCTCACCTCACAGGCCGGCCACGGGCGGCCACCCCTGTGGCAGACGGCCATACACCCCCTGATACGCCCTCACCGTGTCCGGCGGCGGCCCCTCCCGGGCCTTTGCCGCCGCCTCTCGGTACCCCTCATCCAGCGACTCCCTGAGTTCCTCGACCTCCTTGTCGTGGGCCTTCTCCTCCAACTCGGCAGCCACCGCCTCAGACGGCGAGTAGCCGACCCATTCCGGTTCCGCCTTGTCCTCTGCCTCGAGCTGCTCGCGCAGCGGGCGGAAGTCGACCAGCCCCAGCCGCGGGAAGTGGTACACCCACTCCAGCCCCTGCGGCCTCAGCCGGCGGAAGATGAGCGCGTACACCGGCGTCAGGTCCGCGCGGCCCCCCACCCAGATCGTCCCCATGTAGAAGTCCATGTAGTCGTAGCCCGACTCCCCCGTCTCGCGGTTCAGGACCTCGGCGAAGAACCCCGCCGAGCCGCGGAACGACCCCGTATCCACCCACCGCCCCTCAGCGTCCGCGACCTCGTGATTGTCCGAGCCCCCGCTTCTCACGAGGCAACAGACTCTGGACGTTGCGGCGCATCTGCACCAACTCCTCGTAGCGCCGCTCTACCGAGGGATGGAACACCGCAAGGAGAGGCGAGTTCGCCCATCCCTGCGGCGCCAGCTCGCGCAACACATCCTCCCCCCCGAGGCCGTGAGGGAACATCCCCCTCAGCACCGCCTCGCACTCCACCTCCGAATATCGCCGTGGCCGTAGGCGAAGGCGGGGGTGGACTCGGCGTTCAGGTCGTCCGGCACGCTCAGGTTCGGGGTGCGTGGCACGACCTCGCCCTGGGGCGAGGGCACGAGCCAGCGGACACCCAGGAAGCGCTCGAGGAACTGCACGGCGGCCCTGGCGGAGCCTTTGGCCCCGAGATATGTCCGCCCGGCGACCCCGGGCGTGTCGCGCCCGATGAGGAACAGCGTCCGCCCCTTCACCACCAGGCGACAGCCATCCCACTTGAGGCCCTCCGCATTGACGCCCGCCGCTGCCGCCAGCTGGGTCGGGCCGAGGGCAATCAGCGCCCCTGCCCCCTGCTTCCCCTCGACCGCGATGGGCAGTTCGGCGCCGGTCGCCCGCTTCACGTAGTCTTGAAGCCAGCCGGCGGCCTTGGCCACACACTCGTCCGCCTTCTCCGGCACGACGATGGCCGCGAGCGGCTTGCCCTCCTTCACGAGGTCGAGCGCCAGGCCGCCCGAGGCCAAGAGAAACAGACAACCCGCAACGCGGGTCAGTAGCTTCATCATGGCCGTGTCTCCTGCGGCTTGCTCCGGCTGCCATCGTAGAGCTTGATGTCGGGGGGCGCCTGAACCGACACGCACGTGAGGCCCTCCGGCCCCGCCACGGTGCCGTGGAACTCGCCCTCGGAGACGAGGATCACGTCGCCCGGCTCGATGGGCAGTTCCTTGTCGTCCAGGCGGATGACCCCGCCGCCCTCCAGCACGAAAATCAGGTCTTCGGACCGCTCGTGCGTGTGTTGGGTGAAGGCGACGCCGGGGGGGAACTTGGCGTAGTTGAACGTCAGGTGCTTCGCCCCGTTGTGCGGCCCGTAGACGTTTCGGGTGTCGCCCAGCCCCCTCTTGGGCAGTCCGTTCTCTCCTTGCCAGGGCGTTGCAAGTCTATCCCTGACAATGTCTTACGCGATCCAGTGCCTCGCCTGTCGCGGGCCTGGGGCCAAGACTCGCGCCCCTCGGCGCGAGTCTTGGGAAGGCCAGGACACTGCTGTCCGCCTGCCCCGCCCTCGGGTCTCACTTTCCAGGCGGGGACCCACCCTCGCCTGTCCGCCGGAACGTGCCCGTCATGACGAGCAGCGTGCCGCTCCGCGACCAGTCAAGGGACTCGAACTCCACATCCCTGACTGGCAGCCCGCGTCCCCGTTTCATGCTCTCCTCGATCTTCGGCCTTTCCTCCTTCAGCTTCGCGTCGGCCTTCTCGGCATCCTCCGCGCTCGCGAAGAGGGCCAGCATCCTCATCCGCACGCGACTACTCGTTACGCTCATCTCCTGGGCATACCAGGAAGGCTCGGGAACCCCATCGCGGCCAACCGAACCGCTGCGGGACTCCTTGCGCATCTCGACGGAGGCGGGAGAGGAGGAGAGCTGGGCGAGGAGTTCGCGGCACCCCTCGGCGCGGGCCAGGGTCTTCTCCCCGGCCAACTTGCCCGACACCACAGCCACCACCAGCTCCTCGTCGCCGGAGTAGACCCGGCCCTTCTTCATGGCCACGCAGTCGTCGCCTCCTCCCTGGCGGACCCACAGTTCCACGCCGCCCTCGCTCTTCTTCTCGAAGCGGCTGGACTCCAGGAGCTTGGTGAACGCCGCCTCGTCCAGCGCGCGGGGGCAATAGACCTGGACCCTGTCGCCGCCGGTGCGCGCGACGGCCACGGAGCCGCGTTTGCCCTTGGGGAAGACCTGCTCCAGGTCGTCGTTCAGCGAACTCGGCAGCCCTGTGGCGTCGTCCATGTTCCGCCCGACGTTCTCGCCCAGGGACTCCATGGCATCAAGGTCCTTGAACTCGAATCGCTCGCTCGCGGGCAGTTCGGCGGCCAGGCCTGACAGGAGCGCGCCGCCGCCTCCGCCGCCGGAGGAGAGGATGAAGAACAGGGCGACGCCGACCGCGACGGCCGCGACTGCGAGCCAGACAAAGAGCGCCGCCTTCCCGCCCCGCCTCGGGGCGGGGAACGGCATCATGGGCGGCCCCATCGGGGGCGGCATCGAGGGCCCCATGGGGGGCGCCATCGAGGGGGCCATCTGAGGCCCCATCGGGGGCGCCATCGGGGGAGGCGCCGGCGGCGCCGCCGGGCCGAACGCGGGCGCGAAGAGCTGCGGCATGGCCTGGCCGGCCGGCACGTAGGTCGCCCCGTCGCTGCACAGGGGCGTTTCCGCCGTGATGTCCCGGCTCCGCGCCATCGCCGCGAGCTGCTCCGGCGTGAACGGCCCCTGCACCTGTCCGTTGATGTACGCATACCAGCAAGTGGGATAGGACATGACCGGCGCTCTCCTGTCCAAAGGGTCTCGGCCATCTTGGGCGGGTCACACTTCAAGCGGAACGCCGCAGTCCCGGCGGCCACGGACCGCCAGCGGGACGATGGCGCGACGGCATGGACTCCTGCGGCCCGGCCGATTATAGGAGTGTCCGGCCGGCTTGTCAACAGCGCTTGCAATTCGGGGGCGGTTGCGCTATGATCTCATGCGCTCCATGGCGCGGGGGACCCCCGAGCCGCTCAGGTGCCCCCTCCCCACCATGATGGCTCGCCCCTGCCCATGGAGCATCCCCACTGCCCCGCACGGCTGAGCGGCCATGCCTATCACCTCGCCGCAGAGCGGATGGGAATACCTGTGACGCCGGGACTGCTTGCGCTGCTGGTGTGCGCCGCGACGGCAGACGTGGGGCAATGGACGGTCCAGAGCGACGGCGGCCGGGAGGACCTGGTGCGCCTGGTGGCCGACGTGGTGCCGCGCGCGCAGCAGGACCTCGAGCGAAGGCTGGGCCTCGCACTGCGGGGGCACGCGCTGGTGGTGCTCTGCGGCTCGGTGGAGGGCTTCCGCTGCGCGACGCCCGGCATTGACCACCGCCACACGCTGGGCGTGGCCATGCCCGCCGACAAGGTGATCTACCTGAACTGCGAGGGGATCGAGCGGAAGCCGTTCGAGTCGGTCAGCATCACGCTCCGCCACGAGGTGAGCCACCTCATCGTCGGCGAGGTGATGCGGCGCGGCTACCGCCGCGTGCCCCTGTGGTTCGACGAGGGCGTGGCGGTCTGGACCTCGGGCAAGGTGCCTCTCTACGACGCGGGCGACTACCAGCGGGCCGTGGCCGCGGGCACGCTCCGGCCCCTCGCGGAGCTGGCCGACCAGTTCCCCCTCGGCCACGTCGAGCGTGGCATCGCCTACGAGCAGAGCGAGAGCGCCGTCCGCTTTCTCGCCAAGTCCCACGGCGACGAGGCCATCATCGCCATCCTTCAGGCCGCGGGACGCGGGGTGGAGTTCGATGCCGCCTTCCACCAGGCCGTGGGGATGGACCTCGCGGCGTTCGAGCGCCGCTGGCTGGAGGCCATTCGGCCCAGCGTGCCCTGGCTGAGCTGGCTCCTTCACACCGTTTCGCTCTTCGGCCTCATGAGCCTGCTGGCCGTCCTCTCGTTCTGGGTCTACCGGCGGCGCCGGCGGCGCAAGTACCAGGAGTGGGAGGCGGAGGAGCGCGCGGAGATGAGCGGGGGCAACCCATGGCTGTGACTCGTCGTCGGCTCACGTGGCGGGCGCGCGCGCGGCTGATGTGGGGCAAGGTGCGGCGCTTCGGCCTGGGGCTGTTCCGCCCGGGCTACGTGCGGCGCAACGCGGCGCGGCGGGAGGGCGAGTGCCAGCGCTGCGGCGCCTGCTGCCGCCTCGGCTACCGATGCCAGTTCCTGCGCGAGAAAGGCGACTGCACCGAATGCCGCGTCCACCGCCTGCGCCCGCGCAACTGCCGCCTGTTCCCGATAGACGAACGCGACCTGGCGGACCGCGACGCCATCGCCCCCGACGTGCCCTGTGGATACCGCTTCAACGGGCGCGAGTGACCCGGCGATTGGGGCACTGTCCTGTAGGCGGGGCGTCCCTGCCCCGGGTCGTTCTCTGCGGGCCAGGAACGGCCCGCCTACAGGTCCCGTTGTCCTGGACGCGAAGGAGGATGGTTCCCCCGTGGCCTTGAAGACGGCGAAGCTGAGCGTGTGGCAGCGTGCGAAGCTCCTGTGGGGCCGGCCGCGCCGCCTGTTCCTGAACATCTTCCGTCCCGGCACCGTGCGGGCCAGCCTGGCGCGGCGGCGCGGAGAGTGCCGCCGCTGCGGCGCCTGCTGCCAGATGGGCGCCTGGTGCCGCCACCTGAAGTATGGGGTGGACAACTTGAGCGAGTGTGCCCGCTACCAGAAGTGGCGTTCGTCCAACTGCCGGAACTTCCCGATGGACGAGCGCGATCTGGCCGAGCGCGACCTCGTGGCCCCCGACACCCGGTGCGGCTACACCTTCGACCCGCCGAAGCCCCACAGGCAGTAGCGTTGGAGCATGGCCCCCAGCTATCGCGGCTCGCGCTCGACGTGCCTGGAGGCCATCAGAGCGGCTCTCACCAGTTGCCAGCAGATGCCCCCTCAGGCGGAACGGCGGAAGGGGTAGGAATCGAACCCACCACGGGCAGTTTTATCTACCCGCAACTGGTTTTGAAGACCAGTGGGGCCACCAGACCCCGTCCCTTCCCACGAACTGCGCAACCATCTGCCTTAGATGATACGACTTCGGCACGGGCACCGTCAAGTCCGCCATTGAAAACAACGCGCAGTGCGGTATAATCGAGGGGTTGGGTTTCGGTGCGCCCGGCGGAGGCCGGGCAGTCTGTCCATGCCGTAATGTAGTGGTGCGATGGCCAAGCCCTTGTGCGCTCAATGCGGCGGCGCGCTTGTCCAGCCCCCGGGGGGCGGGACGGCGTTCTGTCCCCGCTGCTCGGGGGGGACGGGGAGCGATACGGATACGAAGACGTGTCCCGACACCGGGCCGCGGGTGACGCCGCAGGACTATCGGGGGCGGACGTTCGGGAACTACACGATCGTGGAGGAAATCTCGCGCGGGGCGATGGGGGTGGTCTACAAGGCACGCCAGCACCACATAGACCGCATCGTGGCCCTCAAGGTGCTGCTCGCGGGCGAGATGGCGTCGGAGGCCCAGGTGACGCGGTTCCGCCGCGAGGCCCAGGCGGCGTCGAAGCTGCGGCACCCGGCCATCGTGCCCATCCACGAGGTCGGGGAGTTCGACGGCCGGCACTTCTATACGATGGACTACATCAAGGGGCGGGACCTGTCCGACCTGATCCGCGGCCGGGAGATCCCGACGCGCCGGGCGCTCGACATCACGATGCAGGTGGCCGACGCGCTGGGCTACGCGCACGACCGGGGGGTGATTCACCGGGACATCAAGCCGAGCAACATCATGATAGACGCTGAGGACCGCGTGCACATCATGGACTTCGGGCTGGCGAAGCAGGTGGACTCGGACACGAAGTTCACGCGGACGGGGACGACGATAGGGACGCCGGCGTACATGCCGCCCGAGCAGGCGAGCGGGGAGAGCGCGCGGGTGGACCATCGGGCCGACATCTATTCGCTGGGCGCCGTGGTCTACGAGATGCTCACGTCGAAGCCGCCGTTCAGCGGCGACACGATGATGAACACGCTGATACGGGTGCTGAACGACGAGCCGGTGCCGCCGAAGCGGCTGAACCCGCGGATACACCGGGACGTGCAGACGGTGGTGCTGAAGGCGATGGAGAAGTCGCCGGAGCGGCGCTACCCCTCGATGCACGCCTTTGCCGAGGACCTGCGGCGCTTCGTGGCGGGCGAGGCGATCGGCGCGCGGCCGGCCGGCCCGCTCTACAGGGCATGGCGCTTCGTGAAGCGCCACTACACGGCGCTGTTCGCCACGGCCGCGGTGCTGGGCGTGGGGTTGACGGCGGCCGCCGTGGTCATCGAGGCGCGGCGCGAGAGCGAGCGGCGCGCGCGCATGGCCCACGAGGCGGGCCGCCGCGAGGGGGCGGAGGACCTCGAGCGGCTCATCGAGCAGCAGGAGAAGCCGACCGTGAAGGTCGTGTTCGCGGACGACTTCAAGGCTGGGCCGCTGGAGCCGCGCTGGACGCGGGAGGAGAACACGCCGTGGCAGGTCGCGGGGGGCGGGGAGCTTGAGGCGGCGACGGCGCCCTTCGCGGCCATGCACACGCAGGGGCGGTTCGCCGGCAAGGTGGTCGTGAGCTTCGAGGCGAGCGTGCCGGCGAACGGGGACGGGACTCCGCAGGCGGAGCCGCTGATCGGCTGCTTCCTGGGGTCCGACTGGCGGCATAGCTGCCGGTTCGCCTTCGGCGGCAAGGCCCAGCCGTCGCCCCGCATCGTGCTGATGAACCAGCAGCAGGAGGTGGCCGAGGCGCGCTGCCCGCCGTTGCGGGCCGGCGTGTGGTATCGGGTGAGCCTGCGGCGCGACGCCACGGGGATGCGGCTGGACGTGGAGAGCGACGAGGAGCAGGCGTTCCGGCTCGCTTACAACGACCTGACGCTGGCCCGCCAGCTCCAACGCGAGCGCCGCGAGTTCGCCGCCGGCCTCTTCACCGAGCGCACGCGGCTGCGCGTGCGGCGGTTCCGCGTCCAGCAGGAGTTCCCGCCCGCCAAGCTGAGCCTGACCGACGCCGCCGAGGGGCTGTACCGCGACGGCAACGTGGAGGAGGCGCGGCTCCAGTACGAGAAGATCGCGCAGGGCTACGAGGGCCGCTACGAGGGCCTGGCCGCCATGGTGGGCGCCGCGCAGTGCCAGGAGGCGGAGCGGCGGTTTCGCGAGGCGGCCGAGTGGCTGCGCCGCGTGGAGACGCTGGCGCCGGGGGTGCGGCACGAGCAGCTCCCCGCGCTCCTCAGCCGGGCGCGGCTCCACCGCTTCTTCTGCGCGGCCAGCCTGAACGACTTTCCCGACGCGGTGCAGGCCCTGGCGCAGATAGTGTCGAGCGGCGGCGAGGTGGACGATGCCTGGGTGTGGCACTTCCCGGCCTACATCGGGCAGATGGTGCAGAACCGCGCCTACGACGAGGCCCTGGCCGTCCTGCGGGCCGGCCTGTTCAGCCCGGGGCAGCGGACCTTGCAGGCGACGGTGAGCGCCCTCGGGGCGACGGCCATGCGGGAGGCCCTCGCCCCGCGCGTGCGCCAGCTCGGCGAGGGCTTCTGTGGCGTCGGCAAGTTCGACCGCGTGCGCGAGGTCTACGACGCCTATCCCACCGAGGGCCTGGCCGACGCCTTCGCGCGGGGCGTCGAGAACGCGGCGCAGCGCGGGCAGCACGACGAGGCGGCGGCCGTCCTCGCCTTCTGCGCGAAGGAGAAGCTGGCCAGCCCCGCGCTCAGCAAGGCCGCGGTGGACCTCGGCAGCCGCCTCTGCCAAGCCGGCGCGCACTCGCGCGTGGCCAAGCTCTACGACGTCTTCCCCGAGCCCAAGCTGGCGCCCGTCTTCCTCCGCGCCATCCGCGAGACGACCGATGCCGGGCGGCTCGACGATGCCCTCGCCCTCACCCGCGCCCACCTGAAGAGCTTTTCCGACGATGCCAAGAAGCTCGTGACGTCGGATGGCGCGGCGGTCCGCCTCGGCAAGGCGTTCGTGGCGCAGGGCGACTTCCTGAAGCCGATCGCCATCCACGGGCTGTTCGAGGCGCCGCCCACGCCTTCTTCAGCATCCTCCACGAGGCGGGCCACGGCCTCTACGACCAGGGCCTGCCCGCCGAGCACTGGGGCACGCCGCGCGGCGACGCTGCCTCGCTCGGCATCCACGAATCGCAGTCGCGGATGTGGGAGAACCTGGTCGCCCGCAGCCACGCCTTCTGGCGGCACTTCTTCCCCATCGCCCGCCAGTTCTTCCCCGCCGCACTGGGCGACGTGAGCCTCGACGCCTTCCACTTCGCCATCAACGACGTCCGCCCCTCCTTCATCCGCGTGGACGCCGATGAGGTGACCTACAACCTGCACATCGTCCTGCGCTTCGAGCTGGAACAGGCCCTCCTCAGCGGCGACCTGCCCGTGGCCGACCTGCCCGCGGCGTGGAACGAGAAGTTCACGCGGCTCTTTGGCATCACGCCGCCCGACGACGCGCAGGGCTGCCTCCAGGACACCCACTGGAGCGGCGGCGGCATCGGCTACTTCCCCACCTACACCCTCGGCAACCTCAACGCCGCCCAGCTCTTCGCCGCCGCGAGGCGGGCCATGCCCGACCTCGAAGAGCAGTTCGCCCGAGGCCACTTCGCCGACCTGTTGGCCTGGCTGCGGACGCACATCCACCAGCAGGGCATGCGCCTCCGCGCCCCCAGGCTCGTCGAGTCCGTCACCGGCGCCCCCCTGAGCCACGAGCCGCTCATGGCCCACCTGCGGGACAAGTTCGGCGCGCTCTACGGACTCTGAACGGCCCAGACCGACTACAAACCGACAGCAGACCGATTCCTGAAAAAAACTTGCGTCGAGCCCTCTCGCCCGAAGTGTCGTAACCCCCCGCCCCTTGCGGCCCACCCCCTCGCCATAAGCCCGGCGACTACTGGCGAGGCGTCGGACGCGACCCGTATATATAGGTGGAGAGAAAGAGGCATCTTCTCTCCGTCCCATCCGTCCTACCTGTCCCATCGGTCCTATGGCTTGCTTCATTCTCGCCCCCCCGCACTGGGCGGCTGGGGCTGTTGGACTACGCGCGGGAGAACGCCCGGCCCGGAGATGGGGCGTCTTCCGTGGTACGAGCGGCGCGCGAAGGGCGGCGAAGAAGGCCCCTGAACCAGGCTCATGAAGCCGCCCCGCCGGGACGAGAGAAGCCCGGCAAGGGGGAATCCCAGATCCCAGATTACAGATTCCAGATTCCAGATTTCGGTCTGGAATCTGGGATGTGGAATCTGGAATCCGCGAAGCGGCGGCCGGCCGGCGGCCACGCATCCCCTTGTTCGCGCGCGGCGCGGAGGCGGCCGGCGAACGGCATAGCCAAACCCGACGCGTCGGGCCACCGTGCCCGCTCTTTGACAATTCGGTTCGACTCCGTTCCTAACCTCCCGCAGGTTCCAAACCTGCGGGAGGTTGGGGCGGGGCTTCCTCCCGCATCGCAAGGTGCGGGGGGGATAGTGCGCCCCGAGCCCGGCAGGCGTCACCTGCTGACCGCGAACCGATAGCGGCCGGAGGCGACCTCGACGACGGCGCACTTGCGGTCCGTGCGCACGAGCCGCACACCCTCGGCCCTGGCAATCGGCTTGCCGCCCTCGGTTAGGCCCGATGCCTTGCGCGTGGGGATGACGACGATGGCCGAGGAGTTCGGCGGAATCGCCACGTCGAAAAACAGCTTGCCTTTCGCGAGCTTCCAGTGGGTCTCGACGAGGCCGCGAATGCCGCGATAGCCCACGCGGGCCTCGGTGAGCGTGCCGCCCAACTCAGGGGCGATGAGGATGCGGCGGAAGCCGGGGCCGTCGGTGCGAATGCCCCCGATGTTCTCGACCATCCACTGGTAGACGGCGCCGAAGGAGTAGTGGGCGAAGGAGTTCATTCCGGGGTCTTGGAAGCCCTTCTCGGGCGTCCAGCCATCCCACCGCTCCCAGATGCTGGTGGCGCCCTGCTTGATGGAAAAACCCCAGCCGGGGAACTTGTCGCTCTGGATGAGGCGATAGGCCACGTCGTTGCGGCCAATCTTCGCCAGGGCGAGCATCAGGTCCTTCGTGCCCACGAACCCGGTCGAGAGCCGCCAGCCGCGGGACTTGATGTCCGCGACCAGGTGCTTCAGGGCCACCTCGGCCACCTTCATGTCGTCGATCAGGGCGAACGCGATGTCCAGGACATAGGCGGTCTGTGTGTCACCCTTGATCCGGCCGTCGGCCGTGACGTATGCCTTGTTGAATGCGCGCCTGATGCCATCGAGGAGCGCCCAGTAGCGTTGCACATCGTCAGCCTTGCCCAGAATCGAGGCTGCCCTGATCAGCAGGGATGTGCTGTGGGCGAAGTAGGCCATGAAGATCACGTCCTTCGGCGTGTCCGCATTGATGCTCAACCAGTCGCCGAAGCAGTGGAACTTCTCGGGCGGCAACAGGTCGGGCGTGCAGCGGGCGCGGCAGAACTCGACGAAGCGAACCATCGCGTCGTAGTGGCGCTCGAGGATGCGGCGGTCGCCGTAGACCTCGTAGAGGGTCCAGGGGCAGATGACCCCGGCGTCGGCCCAGGCGGGGCCACCGTCGTCGCCCGCGACCTTGAGCGGGGCGACCATCGGGAACTGGCCGTCGGCGCGCTGGGCGTCGTCGAGGTCTACGAGCCACTTGGTGAAGAATGCCTGCACGTCGCAGTTGAGGGCCGCGGCGCGGATGTAGACCTGTGCGTCGCCCGTCCAACCGAGCCGCTCGTCGCGTTGCGGGCAATCGGTCGGCACCTCGATGAAGTTCGCCCGCTGCGTCCAGTAGATATTGCTGTGGAGCTGGTTGAGCATCGGGTCGGAGCACTCGAACGAGGCGACCACGGGCGTGTCGCTGCTCAGGGCGACGCCGATCACGGTGTCCTTCGTCGGCTTCCGCTCCAGCCCTGTGACTTCGATGAACTGGAAGCCGTGGAAGGTGAAGCGGGGCTGCCAAACCTCGACTCCCCCGCCCTTGCAGATATAGGTGTCGGTCGCGCGGGCGGTGCGGAGGTTGGTCGTGTAGAGCGTGCCATCGGGATTGAGCCGCTCGGCGAAGCGGAGGGTGATGACCTGGCCGCGCCTGCCGGCGACCTTGAGCCGTGGGACGCCGGCGAAGTTCCGGCCCAGGTCGAGAATCCACGTGCCGGGCTTCGGCTGGGTGATGCGCTTCGCCCGGAACTCCTGGATGGCAATGACGGCTGGGCCGGGGTGGGGCTGGACGAGGGGCTGTAGGGGCGCCCCTGCGTGGGCGCCCGAAGGAGGGCAGCCACATAGGGCTGCCCCTACATCAACCGTGGCCCACTCGCTATCATCGAAGCCCGGCTTGGCCCAGTTGGGCATCGCCTTGCGGGCATCGTGGGTCTCGCCCATCAGGATGTCGGCCTCGAGGATGGGGCCGGTCGCCGCCCGCCAGGCAGGGCGTGTGGCAACGACCTCCGAGGTGCCGTCGGCGTACTCGATGTGGAGTTGGGCGCGGAAGCGGGGCTTCTTGCCGTAGTGGTCGCGGATGTGGCCCCAGCCGATGTAGCCGCTGAACCAGCCGTCGGCGAGGACGGCGCCCAGGGCGTTGGCGCCCTTCCGCAGCAGCTTCGTCACGTCGTAGGCGCGGGCGTAGACCCGCTTCGCGTAATCCGTCCAGCCCGGGTCGAAGTAGGTGTCGCTCACCCGCTTGCCGTTCAGATGGGCGTCGAACCAGCCGAATGCCGTGGCGTGGAGCGTAGCCTGCCGCACCTTCTTCGCCACCGTGAACGCCGTGCGCAGGTGGACTGGCGGCGGCAGGAAGAGGTCCTTTGACCCCTCGAGGGGCCGAATGCCGCGCGGGGCATCGTAGCCGATCCAGTCGGACTGCCAGTCCGATGGCGCGAGCAAGCCCATTGACCAGGAGGCGGGACGGCTCCACGCGGAGGGCTTGCCGTCTCTGTCCCACACCTTCGCCTTCCAATAGCATCGTAGGCCCGAGGTGAGGGGCTGGCCGGCGTAGACGATGGCCGCCGTCTCGTCGCTGGCCACCTCGCCGCTGTCCCACACGTCGCCTTGGTTCCTGCGGAGAAGCTGGGGGCTGGTGGCGACGAGCACCTGGTAGGCAGTCTGCCGCTGGCCGCGTTCCTCGGATTCGAGGAGCCAGCTCAGCCGCGGCTGCGTCTCGCCAATGCCGAGCGGGTCAACCAGGTACTCGCAGCGAAGATACGCCGGAGCCAAAGATGGGCGACGCGAAGATGCCACGCGTTCTCCTTCTCAGTAGCAGTCAATGGCGAAGGTGCGGGATTCGCCTTTCTTGAGGGAGAGCCAAACGTTGCCCGTCCACCCGTTGAAGAGCACATGGCCGCGGCTCAGGCGGTGGTCGTTCTCCTTTGGCTCGTCCGTCACATTGTCGGCGGGGCCGCCGTCGAGGGGCACGATGCCGGTGAACTCGCGCCAGAGCTTCCCGACCTTGAGCCCGAGGCGGGCAAGGTCGAGGTCGAGCTTCACGATGGTCGGCTTCTTCTCGTCGCCGCCCGTGTTCACAACCTGAATCAAGATGCTTCGGGGCCGCGTCCATGCGCGGGTCTCGATGCCTTGAGGCGCGCCCTTGATGGCCTGCATGTCGGCCAGCGGCTTCGCGGTGTTGATGCCCCAGTCAAGTGCCCTCTCTCGGGCAGACAGGTCCTTCCACGCTACGTCGCTGATCGGCCTGTCCTCCCAGTGGAGGACGAGGTAGCGGACATCGTGGTAGAAGACGCTGAAGCCGTCGAGGACGCCCGTCGCGGGGTCGAGCTTCGGCTCGAGGGGTGGGACGACCTTCTGGCGGTTGTGCTCGTGCTTCTTCGCGTCGTCGGGCTCGCCGGGCAGTTCCTCGTACCACTTCAGGTGGCCGAGGTAGCGGTACAGGGCGGGGTTGTTGAAGAGCTGGCGAATGCGCAGCCGCTCCGGTGGCACAGGCATCTTGCCTGTGATTGCCGCAGGCACGCCGAGGGCCTTCAGGTCGAGCTTGGCGTGAAAAGGCCGCACCTGCTCCTTGCCCGCCTCGTCCGGGCCGTAGTTGCAGACGGCCATAGCGATCGAACCTGGCCGCTTCCACATGCTAAGGAGCAGGCCGGGCGTCAGCTCCTTGACGACGTGGCTATTGCGCCAGTAGGGGATGAACTCGACGTCGGGGCGGCTGATGCCCCAGTGCTTGAATGCCCGCTCGTTGAACACGCCGCCCCCGCCGCCCATCACGGCGTCGTGCATCGAGGGCCAGGTGGGGTTCATGAAGCCCAGGTGGCTGATGTTCACGCCGAAGTTGTGGGAGCACGACCCAGCGATCATCCGGTCGCTGGGGTAGACGCTGATCGGGTCGAGCATCGGGTATTCGGAGTCGAGGATGGAGTCGGCGAAGGGCAGGGCCTTGAGGCAGATGGAGTTTGTGGCGTGGCCGCTGACGCCGCCGGGGTATTGCCCCGTCTCCTGCATCAGCGCCCAGACGCGCTTGTACCACGCGCGGAGGTTCGAGGCGTCGCTCTCGGGCTGGATGCGTTCGTCGGGCAGGCGATAGCCGAAGCCGGCGGCGAGGGCGCGGGCGAAGTGGCCAGTGAAGCTGATGTCGTAGTAGAAATGCGTGCAGCCGCCCTCCCGGATGAGGCGGTTCTGGAGGAAAGTCATGTAGTCGCGGTAGGTCGCGGAGAGGATTTCGCCGCCGGGCACCCAGTCGCCCGCGAAGTAGTCGTAGACGCCTGGCTCGATGCTCTTGTTCATGTAGCCGCGGAGGGCGATCTGGTTGTTCGTCCACATGCCGAGGCGGGCCTGCCCGTCGTAGAGGCCCCGTTGCGAGATCTTATCGCACTCGGCCTTGCAGTAGGCGTAGTACTCGGGCCACCGCTTCTCGTCGGGGAAGGGCGGGCTGAGGATCGAGAAGAAGTCCTGTCCCGTGTCCCAGTTGACCTTGTACTTGCCGCCCGAGAAGCCGTTGGCGGCGGAGACCTGGTTGAGGCGCCAGCCGGGAATGAGATGGCGGAAGGGCGTGGCGTTGTAGCCGAATCGAATCGTGCGCGGCTCCGTGAGTCGAAGCGGCTTCTTGCCTGCGTAGCTGCCGACTATGTTGTTGCTGAGGACGACCAGGCCGAGCGGCTTAGCCAACTTCACGTCCTCTATCAACCCGATGCTCACTCGCTGCGTAGGCACCAATCTCATCGGTCTGGTGAGGGAATGGGCGGGTACCTTGTCGTCGGGCTGCCAGCCGCGGTCGGAGTCGCCGGTCCAGAGCAAGCCACGCTTCTCGGTGCCGAGCCACAGGTTGTCGGTGAAGCTGCCGACGGTCAGTCCCGAGCCGGTGAGGCCGATGCCGTCCAGCGTGTTCCACACCTCGAATGGCGTAGCCATGACCGTTCCGGTTGCGGGCCGGTGGGCAAGCGGGTGTCTTGCCCTTGTATCGTGGCTCACCGCTACATGAGGCACCTTGCCAATCGAGCGAGCGCAGTAGTTGTTGCCCTGGCCGACGCAGGACATGTGGAGGCCGTCGCGGTCGTCGAGGGGCCACTCGATGCGAAGCTCCTCGATCTCGACCGGCTCCTTCTCGGGCGCCGCGACATCCGCACCGCGTCCTCGGCCGTGCGCGTCTCGCTGAAGAGATTCACGTCGGCCCCCGCGCTGAAATGCTTCGCGTCGCCCGCGACCACGATGCCGCGCACGGCGGGGTCCGAGGCCGCCTGACGCACCGCGGCGCAGAGCGCCTCCAACAGCGCGTAGGTGATGGAGTTCACCGGCGGCGCATTGAGGCGCAGGACGCAGATTCCATCGGACACGCTTTGCTGAATCATGCCGGCGGCTTCTCGTGATGCATCATCGTTGAGCCAGTCCAGAGACCTATAGGATACCGGCCAGCGGCGGAGGGATCAAGGCAGCTCGCACGCTTCCTCGCGCTCGGCGGCCAGCCGCACGCGGGCCACGCGCATGCCGATCGTGTCGTTCACGTAGGCGTGGGTGTCGCTCACGGCCACATAGGTGGGCCAGGCAAGGGGAATATCGGGCTTCTTCACCTTCGCGTCCTTGCCGCCCGAATCCTGGTTGCCGTACTTGCCGAACGCCGTGATCGGGTTGTTGTTGTTGTCGAGGACCTCGATGCGGAACTGGCAGGCGTTGGGGTAGAAGACGCGGCCGAAGGGGTCCACGTCGAAGCCGGTCCCCTCGCACATGCACACCGGCGTGCCGGCGCCGTAGGTCTCGGAGTACGGCGTATAGCCGAACCGCACCCACTCGGCGCCCTGGACCTCGCAGGTCTTGTGCGGGTAGTGGCCGTCCTGGAAGTAGTGGAACTTCAGCGTCGGCCTGGCCCTCACGGCGTCGGGGAGGCCGGCCAGGTCGTTCCTGTCCCTGCTCGTCTCCTGCCAGATGAATGCGCCGCCTTCGGGCGGGAACTTGACGATGGCGCCGTGCATGTAGGTGTACCAGTAGTGGCCGTCGCCGATGCGGCGGAAGTAGTCGGGAACTTCCCCCAGCTTGCCGTCGAAGAACTCAGGGAAATCGCGGTCGAGCGGGCGGAGGGGGGCCGTGATGTAGATGTTGCCATGGGCGTCGAGGCGGGGGCAACTGCCGCGGCGGACGTTCCACACCACGCGGCGCTTCTGGTTGAGGCCCATGTCGTAGACGTCGAGGTGGTGCGGCCCCTTGACGGGCTTGATCACGTGAATCTCGTCGTTCCGAATGGCCATGTAGTTGAGCTGGAAGGTCATCATTCCGCCCCAGTCGGAGCGATGGGTGTCGCGCCCTTCCCAGGGGAAGGGCTTGAGGTCGCGGGTCCAGCGCATCAAGCCGGCCCGCTCGCCCCAGCAGTGGGTGATGTAGTTGCCCGCGGAGTCCACGCCCAGTTGCGCCCCCGACGAGCCCATGTATGGCCCGCCGGCGTTCTTGGGGAACTGGACTACCCGCACCTGCTCGCACGTCTTCTCGTTGAGCTGGTACCATCGCTCGCCCTGGACCTTGGTGTAGAGTTCGCCGCGCGCGCGGTCGAGGACGAGGTCGCGTGGGCCGTTGCCCCAGGGTTCCTTCGGCTCGGGCAGCTCGACGGCTTCAATCGCCGTGCCTGTGTCGCGGTAGCAAGCCATGCGGCGGCCCGTGCGGGCGTAGGGCAGGCCGGGCGCCCAGAGGAGCGGCGGCTCGGCCGTGGCATCGAGCGCGATCCGGTGCGTGCCGTCGTTCGGGCTGAGGCCGGTGCGCGGCAACGCCATCTGGTACACAGGCGCGGCGTCCTTGTAGCTTGCGAACTTGAGCAGGTTCGCCTCCTTGATCCGGCACTTGCCGTCCGCGCTCGGCTTCTCCTCGGGCACGTAGCTGACCACGTAGACCGCCCCCGTCTTGGGGTGGACCTGGACGATGTGGGGGAGCGTGACCTTTATCTCGCCGGCGAGTGAGCGGTCGGACTCCTTGAGGACGGCGATGCGGCCGGCGGCGGGGTCGGCCACGTAGAGCAGCCCCTGGGCCACGGCCACACCGCGCGGGCGGGTGAAGAGCGCCCCCTCTTTGCCCGGCTGGTCGGGCTTGCCTGCGAAGACCTCGGCCTGGCGGGTGGCCAGAGAGATGCGGAAGACGCAGGGCATGGGGGCCGACTTCAAGCCCCATTGGTCGGCAGAGGAGATGATGCCTGCGGCGTAGAGGTGCTTGCCGTCGCCGCTGAGCGCGAGAGCGGGCATGCCCATCGGGCACGGCGAGTCGGGCCAGAGAAGCGGGCCGAGGAACGTGTCGTACGGGATGCCGCCGTCGGCGTCCAGCGCGCAGAGCCGCCCGCCGAAGACGATCCAGTAGAGCCGCCCGTTCGCGTCCGCCACGGGCTGGCTGAAGCTCGACATGCTTCGCCCGCGGGCCGCGATGGTGTCGGGATAGAAGTTCAGCGAATGCCAGTTGTGGCAGTGGGGCACCGTGTTGCCCTCGGCGTCCTGGAACGCACCTGTGGCCTTCACCCGCTCGAACGGCAGGTCGGCGGGGAAGGGGACGATCTGGCGGAGGTGCCGGCCCTGGCGGTCGAGCACCTTCACCTTGATGCCGCCCTGGTTGCCGTTGGCCGTGGGGTCCTGGTAGAAGGCGTAAACCTCGCCCTTCGGGCCGATGGCCAGGTTCTCGACCTCGGGTGTGGCATCGGGGTCGTAGAGGAGGAAGGAGTCGAACTGCAGTTTGAGGCCGAGCCTGACGCGTGCCTTGAACGGCCCGCCCGCGGCCGGCTTCCCCGCATCGTCCTTCCCGTCCCATTCGAGGCTTTGGGCGAGACCGGGCTTGAGCGGTCCGGGCGGCGGGTTCGGCCCGCCGAGGACGCCTGCCGCCAGGTGGCGCACGATGGCGCCCTCGGCGTTGAGCACGGCGACCTCGACATCGGTCAGCGCAGCGACGGCGAAGGCGATCCGCACCTTGTCGCCTGCCAGAGCCACCGTTGGCCTGGCGGAAAACGCCCCCTCGCCGGCAAGCGCCGGCGAAAGAGCCGCCACCAGAGCGAGCAGGAACGCCGTCACCTTTATCTTCACTTGGGGCTCCTTCCGAATGAATCGAGGGAATCGAGCGAATCGAATCACTCGATTAGCTCGATTCCCCCGGTTCCGTCGATCCAATCTCCCTCACGCCCTTGCACTCCGGGTAGCCCGTGCAACCCCAGAACTCCCTCCCCGCATTCTTTCCGCTTCTGGCCCTACGTCGCGTCATCGGCTTCCCGCACTGCGGACAGGCCGGCGCGGCCTCTCGCTTCGCCCGGGCCTCGGCCCGGATGCTGGTGAGCTTCTCCCGGAACCCGCCCTCCTGCTCGAACGTTTCGCCCTGCTTCTCCATCTGGTGATTGAGCATGTTGATCACTCGCGCAATGAGAATCAGCAGGCAGTTCGCCATTGCTTCGTCATTCTCGGACTCCAACCACTTCGTGAACTTCCTCTTCTGCGCCAGGATGTGCGCGCAGGCGTCGTGTACGACGTCCTCGCCATGTTCCGGCTTGTCGAGCCGGATGGCGTACACTTCGCGGGCATCAGGACTTTTCTTGCGCCACGGCACCTTTCCCTGCTGCAACAGCCAGTTCAGGTAGTCGCCCGACAACTCCGCCAGACTCGATCGCGCCACATCGGTGAGTCTCATCTCGGTCTCTTTGGACGTGGCCCGCCGCGCCGCGCCTTCCGCGTTGTTGGCGCATCCGGACCGCGCCGCCTGCGTCATCTGGTCATACTGGCGTCCGCTGGGATCGTTCGTGCGGTCCAGAAACCGCCGGCAGAACTGCTGCGTGCCCAGTTGCACGATGTTTGCCAGAATCCATGAGTCCAGCCAGAAGTACCCGCCCGTACCGCCAAACACGTGCAGACCTCTCTTCCTTTGTCAGTGGACCGTGGAGGTCTCCCTGAGCCATGCCTCGTTGAAGGCGACGCAGCTCATGCGGCTGCCGAACAGGTAGATGACGCCGTTGGGCGCCTGGGCGACGGACATGTAGCCGCCCACGCCCTCCACCTTGCGGACGTGCGGCCACGTGCGGGCGCCATCGAGCGACAGCGCGGCGAACGTCCCCCCGCCGACAAGCGCCTTCTTGGTGTCAAACGAGCAGAGCAGCACGGCGCCGCTGGCCAGCTTGAGCGCCGCCGCCTTCTGGCCCACGTTGATGCCCGGGAACGGCGTGTCGGTCGCCTGCCAGGTGTCGCCCCAATCGCTCGACGTGAACATCGGCATGGGGTGCGGCCCCCGCGTGAAGGCGATGACGCTGCCGCCATCGAGCGGGACGGCGGCGGGGTGGATGCCCTTCATGTCGCTCTTGCCCACGCGCCAGGTCTGGCCGCCGTCGCGGCTCGTCATCAGGCGCTCGCGGCGATGATTGTCGCCGTCCACGGCCAGGCCCAGCAGGCCGTCGGGGCCGATGAAGGCCGAGCACGATTGGCTCAGGTGGTCGGGGTCGTGGCGGGGCAGGATGATGCGGGGCTTGCTCCAGGTCGCCCCGCTGTCGTCGCTGGTCCGCATCAGGATCGAGGTGTCGTCCCAGCCTGCGAGGGCCTGGGACGAGAAGTGCCAGATGCGCTTGCCGTCGCACAGGAGCACGGGCGCGTGGTCGTTCACGTCGGGCACGTCGAAGAACAGGGAGGCCGGCTCCCATCGGTCGGCCCCGACGCGGAGGCGGCTGGCGGCGAGGGCCAGCTCGCGGCCGCTCTCCGACTTTGTGGTGTACCAGGCGGCCAACACGTCGCCGTTGGGGCACGCGCAGAGGGCGGTGAAGTGGTTGTGGGCGCTGAAGATTGGCCCCCAGGCGTCCTTGGGGATCGTCGCTGCCTTCTTCTCCGCGGTGAAGTTGACGAAGTAGGGCCTCGCGGGGTCCGGCCCCTCGCGCGGCGCCTGCCCTTGTTGCACGAGTGGCACTGTCGGCTTGTCCGACAGTGTCGGGAAAGCACGGTCGGGCGAGCCGACCGTGGCACGGGGAGTCTCGCCCAGGACCACGCGGAAGCCCGTGCAGCGGTTCGCGTCGTCGGGCAGGTGGCCCGAGCGGTTGGACGAGCGGCAGTAGCGGGCGTTGTCAGCCGCCCACGCCTCAATGGAATGGCTGCCGCCGCGGGTCACCCTTGCGTAGCCATCGGCTTTGCCCACGGGATCGGCCTGTTCGCCCGCCTCGTAGGGGCCGAACCAGTCGAGACACCACTCCTCGACATTCCCGTGCATGTCGCACAGGCCCCAGGCATTGGGCGGGTAGCTGCCGACGGGCGTCGTGGCAATCTTCTTCTTGCCATCCTTCGCCAAGCCGATGTTGGCCTGCTCAGGCGTCAGCGTATCGCCCGTGTTGTAGACCGCGGTCGTGCCCGCTCGGCACGCGAACTCCCATTCGGCCTCCGTGGGCAGGCGATAGGGCTGGCCCTCCCTCTTCGACAACCATTCGCAGAACCGCACGGCGTCGTGCCAGCTCACCATCGTCACCGGCTCGTCATCGGCCGTGGACACCTTCCCCTGGCCGTAGGCGCCGAACTTGCCGCGGAAGTCCTTGTGCTTGGGGTCGAACTCCTCGTACTGCTTGTTCGTGACCTCGCAGACGCTCATGTAGAAGGGCTTTGTGATCCTCACCTTGTGTTCGGGCGCCTCGTCCCAGTCGCGCAGCTTCCACTCGGCCTCGGAGCGCGGCGGCTCCTTGCCGCAGCCCATCGTGAACTCGCCCGGCTCGATCCGCACGAGCTTCATGCCGAGCGAGTTGGTGAACTCCTTGCCGGTGGGAGCTTCAGCGGCGATGGCCGCTGTCCCCAACAGAACGAACAGGCATGCTCTCATGAGGTCACTCCGCTGCATCGAGCTTCACGTAGTCGAGGCCAAACATGTGGCGTTTGAGCGCCGCCGGGTTCGCCCCGACGATCTCGACCGTGAGCTTGTGGTCGCCGGCATCGAGCTTGGCAGCCCCGATCACCTTCGGCCCGGTCGTGGCGACGCCGTTGTTGTAGAGGTCAATTGCCTCGCCCAGCTTCTCGCCGTCGAGGAGGAACTGCACGATCGCGTAGTCCACGGCCTTCGTGAGGTTTGCCACGACCGAGTACTTGCCGGCCTTGGGCACGGCGAGGGCGAACGTCAGCTTGTCGCCAGGCTTCCCGTCGCGCCACCAGAGCTGGCGGTCGCCGCTCCAGTTGTGCAGGCCGATGTGCTGGATTTCGGTGACGCCGCCCGTGCGTTCGAGGATGCGGAGCGTTTCACCTTCGAGTGCGCCTTTGACCTTGACAGGCTCCGGGGGCTGGGGGATGGGGCGACCCGCCTCGTCGGGCAGCGGGCCGCGGTTGTGCTTCGCCCCAGGCCGCGCGTACCAATAGCTCGCCACGGCGTAGGCCACCTGGCAGTCCTTCCAGTGCCACACCTCCATGTCCACCTTCAGGCTCTTGGTGAAGGGAATGGCGTCGAGGGCGCGGGTGCGGGTGACGACCGTGTGGCCGAAGTTCCCCGGCCCGTCGCAGCGCACCTGGTTGCAGAACGGCCCCTGGAACAGGGCGGGCTCGCCCCAGGCATAGCCGTAGTAGTCCTCGCTCCCCGTGCCGAAGTGCGAGGGGAAGCTCTCGCCGTCCACCCAAATCTTCTCGTCGCCCTCGCCCCACCGGCCTTGCGCCCGGTCGCCGCTAAATGTATGCTGCACGCGTCAGAGTTGATCACCTCTCGCCAAGGAGACGAAGCATGGCCAGTTGCAGGACGTGTCCCTGTTCCAAGAACGCGGTGGGCGTGAGCCGCAGGAGCTTCCTCGCCGGCGCTGGCGCCGCGGCGGCCGCGACGGCAGGCGGGGTGTTCGACTTCGCGTCGTCGCTCTTCGCGCAGGAGACGACGAAGCCCGCGGGCAAGCCCGTGGTCCGCGTGGTCTACGTGCGGCCCGAGAAGGAGCCCATCGTGAGCTGGCCGGGCGGCAACTGCGACGTGCCGGGTCAGCAAGCCCTCTTCACCAAGACCCTCCAGGACGCTGCCAAGCAACTCGATATCGAGCTTCAGGTCCGCAACGAGCCGCTCTACAAGCCTGAGGACGTGGCGGCGCTGCTCGACGAGTTGAAGAAGTCGCCGCCCGACGGGTTGATCGTGGGCGCGATGAGCCTCTTCCTCTGGCAGCCGGTCAACGAGATCGTCGCCAAGCGCGGCGACGTGCCCCTCATCGTCTACAGCCACGTCAGCGGCTTCACCAGCCACCTCCAGCTCGCCCGCAACATGCCCAAGACCTACGTCGGCGCGACCCAGGACATCTCCTGGCTCGCCTTCGCACTCCGCATGTTCCACACCACCTGGCGGATGAAGAACACCCGCATCCTCGTGCTCCACAACCCCGGCCCCGACGCCACGCTCAAGGCCTGGGGCACCACGCTCCACCCCATCGCCAAGGGGCGCTTCGCCGAAGAGCTGAAGAAGGTGGAGGAGAGCGACGAGGTGCGGGCGATGGCCGACCTCTATGCCAAGAATGCCGACAAGATCGTGGAGCCGACCAAGGAGGAAATCCTCACCGCCGCCCGAAACTACATCGCCTGCCGCCGCCTGATGGAGGCGGAGAAGTGCCAGGCAATCTCGATTGACTGCCTGGGCTGGAAGGACCCCGTGTGCCTGGCCTTCTCGCGGCTCCTCGACGAGGGGATTCCCGCCGTCTGCGAGTGCGACCAGAACGCGATGGTCGGCGAGCTGCTCACCATCGGCCTGTTCAACCGCCCCGGCTTCATCCAGGACCCCTCGCCGAACACCGTGAACAACACGCTCATCGGCGCCCACTGCACCTCGCCCCTCAAGCTGGAGGGGATAGACAAGGACTACCGCGCCCCCTACCTGCTCCGCAGCTACCACACCCGCACCGGCTGCTCGGTGGAGGCGCTCTGGCCCGTGGGCAGGGAGGTCACGGTCCTCCACGCCAACGCCGGCTCGCCCTCGCTCTTCGTCGGCACGGGCAAGGTGCGCTCGAACATCGCCCAGCCGCCCACCGGCTGCTGCCGCACGTCGGTCGAGCTGGACATGGACCGCTGCAACGACAGCAGGGACGTGAAGGGCTTCCACCAGCTCTTCATCCTGGGCCACCTCGAGCGCATGTTCCGCGCCTACGCCCAGCTCGCAGGCATCCAGGCCGCCCCCATCTGCTGAGTGGCGGGAAGAAGAGAATAGCCGAGGTGTGGCGTTGACCCTGAAGCACATGCGTCAGCCTGTCGGAGTGCGGCGGCTCGACGCCGCTTTGGGTTCCGGCAGGGGCGCACACGGGGCTGCCCCGCCCCGATAGGCGGATGCGATCCTCGACGGTCGTGGGCGCTCTTGCGCCGGGCGCTTCGCAAGCCCACAGCGGTCTCAAGCGACCGCACTCCGACAGGCTGTCGCACGTGACAGCGTTCCCAGTTCTCGTTCCCACACTCCGCGTGGGGACGGGTGTCGGCGACGCTGTGCGTCGGAGAAACGGCCTGCTGACGGGGGACAGTCGGGACGAGAGGGGTTGGCCCTCAGAGGGCCGCGGCCAGGGGAATTGCCCACACCCGCTGCGACAGGCGCTCGGCTCGCCGGCCCGTGTGCAACAGGACGCCGTGGGTGGCGAGGCCGGAGTATTCGTCCAGGAAAGCGTGCAGGTGGCGGATGTCGCCGGGACGCGGCCGGCCGCTGGCCTTGACCTCGATGGGCACGAGCCGCTCGCCGCGCTCCACCACAAAATCCACCTCCTCGCCCGATGCCGTCCGCCACCACAGAATCTCCGGCCGCGGCGAGCGGGCCTCCCGCCAAGTGCAGACGTCGGCCAGCACAAGGGTCTCCAACATCGCGCCAGCGATGTCCGCTCGCACCATGTCGCTGGGGGAGTGGACGCCCGCCAGGGCCGTGGCCAGGCCCGAGTCGCAGAAGAACAGGCGGGGCGACTTCACCAGGCGCTTCGTGCGGTTCACCGCGTAGGCCGGGAGCCGGTAGAGGAGGTGCGACGCCTCGAGGAGGTTCAGGTATCGGTGTGCCGTGGCCTGGGAGAGGCCGGCGTCGCGGGCCATCTCGCTCTGGTTGACCACCTTGCCCGAGCGGAGGGCCGCGATGCGCATCAGGCGGCGGAAGTCCACCAGGTGCTCGATGGCCGAGAGGGCCTGCACGTCGCGCTCCAGATACGTCTGCACGTAGCCCTCGAGCCAGGCGACGCGCGCGCCAGGCGAGGGCGCGAGAGCGGCTGGCGGGAAGCCGCCGGAAAGGGCAACCTCCGGCCACTCGGGGAAGGGATCGTGCTCCCCCTCAAGTTGGGCGGGGTCATCCAGAATGTCATCCCACCGCCCGACGCCGCCGCGGCCCAGGCGCTCCGACCGCGTGAAGGGCATCAACACCTTGTAGACGGCCCGCCCCGCCAGCGTCTCCAACACCCTGCCGAGAAGAAGGAGATTGGCGGAGCCCGTGAGGAGGAAGCGCCCGGGCCGGCGGTCCGCATCCACGGCGCGCTTGATCGCCAGCAAGAGGCCCGGGCTGCGCTGGACCTCGTCGAGCGTCAGGGGGCGGGAGGAGGACACGAGGGCATCGGGGTCCGACTGCGCGCGCTCCAGCAGGTCGAAGTCGTCCAGCGTTCGGTAGTCGCGTGCTGGGCCGCCGATCAGGTCGCGTGCCAGCGTGCTCTTGCCCGTCTGGCGCGCCCCGGTCAGGATCACCACGGGGAACTCCCGCAGCGCCGCCTCGACCTCGGCCGTGAGATACCGCGGCAGCGGCTTCGGCAAACTATTCATGCCATGAATGATAATCATTCACGGCGTGAAGTCAAGCGGAATCGCACGGAAAGGTGTAGTGCCGGGCCCTGGCTGTTCGGAGATGACCGCCGTGCAGCGCTGGCCCTGAGGCACATGCGTCAGCCTGTTGGAGTGCGGCGGCTGGACGCCGCTTTGGGTTTCGGCAGGGGCGCACCCGAGTCGGCCCCTCATCCTCGTTCCCAAGCTCCCGCTTGGGAACGCAATGCTGTGGCTCCTGCCCCTGAAGCCATCGAAGTAGGAGCTTCCGGGCCGGCGTCGCGAAGCCGGAGCTTCGCGACGAGAAGGCGGCAGGTGCTCAACCGGGCCGGCCTGACGCCCTCGCTGACGGGCCTCCTTCTTGCATTCTCCCGCCGGTTGCGGTAGGCTCGCCATGGTAGACGGTAGAGGCGCCCAGCTCGCCGGCCTCCAGGCCGCCCCGATCGCGTGAGGGCGCACGGCATCTGCACCCCTCTCCCTTCCAGGGAGAGGGTAGGGTGAGGGTTGGGGTCTGGGGTTGCGTTGGCCCCAACCCTCCCCCTGCCCCCTCCCTGAGAGGGAGGGGGGTTGGGGGGCGGAGCACCTGGGGTAACAGGAGCGATGGAACAGAAGAACCGAATCCCCGCCCTCCGCATGATTGCGTGGGAGCTGACGCGCGCGTGCAACCTGGCGTGCCGCCACTGCCGGGCGTCGGCCCTCGCGTGCGCGCCGCCGGGCGAGCTGACGACGCAGGAGGCCCTCGCGCTGCTCGACGACATCGCGGCGTTCGCCCAGCCGACCATCATCCTCACGGGCGGCGAGCCGCTGCTGCGAGCCGACCTCTACGACCTCGCGCGCCACACGACGGACGTCGGCCTGCGGCCCGTGGTCGCCACCAACGGCTCGCTCCTCGACGCGGCCGCGGCCCGGCGGCTCGCCGCGGCGGGCGTGCGCCGCATCAGCGTGAGCCTGGACGGCGCCGACGCGGCCCACCACGATTCGCTCCGCGGCGTGCCCGGCGCCTTCGACGCCTCGCTCCGCGGCCTGGCCGCCGCGCGCGAGGCGGGCCTCCCCTTCCAGATCAACACCACAGTGACCACGAACAACGCCGACCAGCTCCCCGCCATCTACCAGTTGGCCATCCGCCTGGGCGCTGTCGCCCACCACATCTTCCTCCTCGTGCCCACGGGCCGCGCCGCGGCGCTCCGCGGCATGGAGCTGGACGCCCCGCGCTACGAGGCCATCCTCGGCTGGCTGGCTGACCAGTATGCCGGCTCGCCCATCGAGATACGCGCCACGTGCGCCCCGCACTTCTACCGCATCCTGCGCCAGCGCGGCATCCCCACCCAGGCCCGCGGCTGCCTGGCGGGCCAGAGCTTCTGCTTCATCTCCCACCTCGGCGACGTCCAGCCCTGCGGCTACCTCGACCGCCAGGTCGGCAACGTCCGCCAGAAGAGCCTGCGGGAAATCTGGGAGAGCGCCGAGCTGTTCCGCGACCTCCGCGACCACTCGGCCTATGGCGGCAAGTGCGGCTCGTGCGAGTTCCTGGCCGTCTGCGGCGGCTGCCGCGCCAGGGCCTACGAGGCCACGGGCGACCCCCTGGCCCCCGAGCCCCTCTGCGCCCACCGCCCCGGCGCCCCCCACGCCTGACCGCCCGTGAATCAGGAGCGAAGGACCTCACGCAGAGGAGAGGACGACCGCTGATGGCGCGGATACGGCTGGAGGAGAGCATCAACGCTGGGGTGGGTGACCGGATTCGAACCGGCGGCCTACAGAGCCACAGTCTGTCGCTCTAACCAACTGAGCTACACCCACCGCGCGAAGAGAACTGGTCGGGGTGGCCGCATCCGGCCATCCGACCATTGATTATAGCAGCATGACGCGGGTTTGGCAAGCACTTGTCGAGGCCCCGAGGCCTCCGGGCCGCGCCTCCCCTTCGCGGGCGGCCCAGTCAGCGCTCCCGCCTCTCCTCCAGCACGATGCTGCTCGCGTCCACCTGGTAGCCGGCGTGGTTGCCGGGCGCGACGGAGAAGGCCACATCTGTCTTGGGCTTCAGGACGGCAGGGTCGAGGGGGAGGTCGAGGATGCGGGTCACATTGTCCTGGGTGTAGGCGGCTGGGAGGGGGATGGCCTGGCCGCCCACGGTGGCCACGGCCTCGCCCCGTGCGATGCCCTCGACGACGATGCGGAGCCACGCCCGCTGCGCGCGCTTGAGGGCCTCCGGGTCGAGGGCGACCGATGTGGCGAAGGGCTTGCCCCGCCGCACCGGCTGAATGATGTCCCTGCTGAAGAACTGCCTCCGGCGCACCTCGTCCTTGTCGTCAACGGCCCCGCCGAGTGGGAGCGAGACCTTCCACGCCAGCTTGCTGTCGAGCTTCAGATCGAAGCGCATGTTCGTAGTCCCGCCTTCAGGCGGTCCTGTCTTCTCCGCCTTCAAGTCAATGGCAAACGTGGCCCAATCCACGGCATTCCGCTCGATGGTGCCGGGCTTGAAGCGGGTGCCCGCGGGGGCCGCGACGTCGAGCGAGACGGTTCGCGGGTGGTTGCTGTCGTTGACGACGAAGACGACCAGGGTTTGCCCCGGCCCGGGGGGCATGGCCTTGGGGTCGGTGCCGTCCACGGAGGCGACGACCCACACGTCGGGGTCGGTGCTGGCCGCCTCGATGAGGCGGCCGCGGAGGTTCTTCATCATGCCGTAGGCCACGCGGGTGGCCTCGGGCATCTTGTAGGCGTGGATGACGGTGCGGCCGAGCAGCTTGTCGGGCGACTGCATGACGCCGTAGACGCAGTCGCGCAGGTTGTAGGCCATCTGGCGGCATTCCTTCGAGCGCTGGCGCTTCTCCGGCTCGTCCACGCGGCCGCGGGCGGGGCTGTCGAGCAGGTCGTTCGTCTCGGTGTTCAGCGAATAGAGCCACTTGTTGTGGGCGGTGACGCCGTAGGCGGCGAGGACCTCGTAGGTGCCGTGCATGCCGGTCGGCTCGCCCATGTAGTGGTGCTCGTGGACGGCGTCTATCCAGGTGATGTTGCGATCAACCGTGTTCTTGTAGAGCAGGCGCCAGGCGTCCCAGTGGTCCTCGTTCCAGCGGAAGCCCCAGCCGCCTGAGACGAGGACGCCGGGGTGGGTCTCCTTGACGGCCTTGCCCATGACGGCGAGCATGGTGTCGTAGATGAAGCCGTTGCCCATGCCCGACCAGAAGGTGAAGGCCGTTTCGTCTACGGCCCGCCAGCCCTTGTCGGTCTTCTTCCACTTGAAGTGGGGGATCACCTCGTCGGGGGCGTTGGGGTCCTTGCGTTTGACGGCGACGGGTCCGCCCTCGACGGCCTTCTCGACCCTGTAGAGTTCGGGCCGGTAGTGGATGCCGCTTCGCTCGGCCCAGTTGAGGTACGGCTCGTTCCAGAACTCGAGGACGGCCGCCGTCGCCTTCGACATGTACCAGCGCCGCCGCACCGGGTCTTGAGGGGGGAACCTCCCGCAGGTTCGCAACCTGCGGGAGGTTGGCTGCTCACACGAGGCCGCGGGCCTCGAGGACGGCGCGGATGAGGAGGGGCCAGGCAATCGTGGCGTCGCAGTAGACCTCGGCGTAGCGCCCCCCCTCGTCGGGGCTGACGAACTTGCCCCACGACACGCCCTCGGAATACGTGCAGCCGCTCAGCCCGCCCCAGTGGACTGGCTCAGGACACAGCCGCACGCCGTACTGGAACCGCGGCACGGCCAGGGTGGTGCCGACCCGCATGTTGATGATGTCAATGAACGGCGCGACCTGCTGCGCCCAGTTCCTCGGCACGCCGCCGCCCACGGTGAATATCCCCAATCGCTTCGCCCGCAACGCCCGCTTCGCATAGTCGTGCAGGTCGAGATAGGGGTTGAAGCTCGGCGCGTGGGCGAAGAACGCCGCGAGGTCGTCGCGGGCCAGAGACGGCCCGCCTACAGCCTTGCCAAGAATGTGCGTCGCCAGGTCGAGGCCCAGCTCGGAATCGGTGAAGGCAGGGACGTAGACGGGCACGCCCTTCTCGAAGGCGCAGCCCAGGATGCTCGGCATCTGGCCGTGCTCGAACAGGTAGCGGCCCACCTCGCGCGTCACCTCGCTGGAGCAGGTCGGGCGCGACCAGTCGAACTTCCCCAGCACCGCGCTCATCACCCGCTCGGCCTCGCACAGGTTCGCCTCCATCTCCAGCGTGTCGTAGACCCGATTGTAGCCCTTCTCGAACAGCTCCTTGTCGGAGACGGCTGGGTCGTGCTTGTAGTGTGTCAGCCCGATGGCCTCCGTGAGGCCGTGGGCCATGAGCGCGCCCGTCGAGATGACGACGTGGGCCAGGCCCGAGTTGATCATCTCGCAGACCACCTTGCCCATCTTCGCCACCGTCATCGCCCCCGAGATGGTCAGGACGATCGTGCAATCGGGGTCATCGCTCATCGCCTTCAGCACGTGGAAGGCTTCGCCCAGGTTGCGCCCGCCGAAGGCCGTCTTTGACATCGCCTCCAGCATCTCGGCAAACGTGCGGGTCGAGCGGACGTCGAGCGCCTCCAGCGCCTCCAGCCCATCCTCGCGCCCGTCGTGCAGCTCCTCGCGCTCCATCCTCTCCTCGCTTTCGTGGGGGGCCGTGGTCCGAACGGCAAGAGGGTAGCGCACGCCGCGTGCCGTGTCAACCGCGCGAGCCACCTGCGCTAGTGCAGCGGGGGCGGGCGGCGGGATCAGATCGTGGCGGAGCGTGGGAAGGAAGAGAGGGGCCTTGGCGAAGGCGGGGCGCTCGCCGACCGAAAGGGGTAAAGGAGCAAAGCGGGAGGGGATTACTCGGAGACAGTCCTGGCCACACGGAAACCGTAGTGCCTGTAACGGGATGAGGGGAGATGGAGGGTGCGGTCCGCACACCGGCAAGAGTTGCGACCGAAGCAGTCCCACGAGCCGCCCCGCAGAACGGGGCAGGCGCCGGGATCCCCTGCGCTCTTCTGCTGGCTGCCGTTGTACCAGCTTGCGTAAGGGCTCGCGCACCACTCCCAGACGTTCCCTGCCATGTCGTAGAGACCCCAGGCGTTGGGCTTCTTGCGCCCCACCGGTTGTGTCGAGCGGGCCGAGTTGTCGAACGACCACGCGTAGTCGCCCAGGTCATTCCAACTGTCGCCCCAGTGGAAGGCGGTGGCTGCGCCGGCGCGGCAGGCCCACTCCCATTCAGCCTCGGTGGGCAGCCGGAAGCCCTCGCCCGGAACCTTCTGGTTGAGCTTGCCGATGAAGGCGCAGCAGTCGTTCCAACTCACGGTCTCCACGGGGTTCTTTGTGCCTTTGCACCCGGCGGGGTTACTACCCATGATGCCCTGCCACTGCTCTTGTGTGACCTCGTACTTGCCGATCAAGAAGGGCTTCTCGATCGTCACGGTCTGTTGGTCCTCGTCCTGATCGCGGTCTTGCTCGCCTGGAGGGCTGCCGATGACGAACCGGCCGGCGGGGATGAGGACGAGGTCCAGCTTCACGCCGCCGCCGAGGTCCACCGCCTCCTCCACTTTCACGCCCAGGGCCTTCGCCGTCTCCTCCTGCCGCCGCTTCGCCTCTCTCACATCGAAGGGCCACTGCAAGCCCGGCTCAACCCTCGCCTTTGGCTCTGTGACTTCCGAGGGCTTGGGTTGCGCAACGGGCAGTCCTTCCTCGGGTGCCTTCGGGCGGGGCGGCAACGCGACCATTGGGGCCTCCGTAACGAGCAGCGGCACCCCCGGGGCCCCGGATGTCGCGGAAGACGCCAGCCGAAGCCCGACATGCACGTAACCGAACGCCGGCGCCGGGTAGTTGCTACTCCGCTCGGCACAACGGCATAGCGCGGGCTTGGGGCTCCAGGAGCCGCCCACGGCACTCCAGGAACCGCCACGGAGGACACGCAGAGGGGAGGGTGCGTCTTCCCCCTTTGATTCGCTGCCGTCAAAGCGGTCCGTGTAAGGCGATGCACACCACTCCCACACGTTACCATGCATGTCGTGGAGGCCCCAGGCGTTGGGTTTCTTCTGGCCCACAGGGTGGGTGCGCCGTTCTGAGTTCGAGGGGTGCCATGCGTACTCGCCAAGCTCGGCATCAGCGTCCCCAAAGCTGAATCGGGTTGCGGCCCCCGCTCGGCAGGCCCATTCCCATTCGGCCTCTGTGGGCAGGCGGAAGACTCGACCCGCAACCTTCCCGTTGATCTTGGCAAGAAAGGTCTGGCAATCGTCCCAGCTCACGCTCTCAGCGGGGTTCTTCGTCCCCTTGAACCAGGCGGGGTTGTTGCCCATCATGGCCTGCCACTGCTCTTGCGTCACCTCGTACTTCCCCAGCCAGAAGGGCTTCTCTATCGTCACAGTCTTCTGGACCTCGTTATCACGGCGGCCCTGCTCGCCGGCGGGGCTGCCGATGTCGAACCTGCCGGCTGGGATGAGGACGAGGTCCAGCTTTACCCCGCCGCCGAGTTCCACTTCCTCCTCCAAGTTCACGCCCAAGGCCATCGCCGTCTGTTCCTGCCGCCGCCTGGCCGCTCCCACGTCGAAGGGCCAACGCGTGTACGCCACCACAACCGCGATCTCTAGAGCTGGGCTCTTGTTGGACTTGGGCTGCGGCGCTGGGCGAGCAGGCCGTGCGGGCGTCCCAACCACCGCCGCCGTAGTCGGCTTGGATGGGGCAGGCCGGGTGGCAGTGGCAACCTCACTGCGGGCCTGTGGCTCGGGTGGCGAGCGCCGGAGGGCAAAGGGAAGCCAGATAGCAAGAAGGACTCCGACAGCGAGGAGTCCCCAACCCCAATAGGCGGACAGGAAGTCCAGGGCGGCTTGCCAGAAGGTGGCCGGGGCCGGCTCGGCAGTCGGCGGCGAGGGCCGAGGTGAGGGCGGGGTCGAGGCCACAGGCCGAGGCGCCGGCGCAGGTGGGGCCGCGGGCGCGGGTTGGGGGACTTCCTGCACCGCGGCAGGCTCAGATGCCGGGAGGGCGATGCCCAACTGGCGGGCGAGTTGTTCGTCGTAGGGGCCTTTGGTCTTGGGGTCTTCGAGGGCGACGCCGGCGGCGCTGAGTTCGTTGAGGAGTTCCTGGACGCGGCGCATGCGGTCGGGGTCGGGGTGGAGCGCCCAGCGCCTGAGGTCGGCGGTCTGGCGGAGAAGGGCCTCGTGGATGATGTGGGGGTCGGGCTCGAAGAGCGGGAGGCGGAGCATGGCGTAGTGGTTGGGCGGGCGAGGGCCGGGCGGGATGCCGAGGAGGTCGGTGTAGAGGTCTGGGGGCGTCTCGGCCATGTGTCCCACCCATTCGTTCCGGCGCGGCTGGCCTGGAGAAGGGTCCGTTGGCTCGCCGCGATTCGTGGTCGCGATGTAACGCCAGCGTCCCGCTGGCCGTGCGATGCCGCCGGGACGGCGGCGTTACAACACTAGCTCACTCCTGACAGAATGCCAGGGAATCGTGGCAAGCCATTTAGATCGCAGGCCCTCACTTGCGGGAGGGGGGCGGGGGCTTGAGGAGGTCGGCGGCGCGGGGGCCCAGGGTGTGCCAGAGGGCGAGCATGTCGCGGGAGAAGCGGCAGCCCAGCTCCGACTTGTCCGATGCCTTGCTGCGCAACGCACTGCCGTCGGGCAGCCAGTAGCGGGGGCCGCGCGGGTCCTCGAAGGGGGGGCGGGTCAGGCGGATCGGGTCCTCCACTTTCACGTTCGGCAGGGCCCTCGCCTGCTCGAAGAAGCCGGTGTTGGTGACGGTGGCCAGCAGGTCGGCCGCCTTCTTGTCCTTGGCCACCTTGCCCTTGGCGGCGGGCGCGCCGAGGACGAGGGAGTGGAGGATGCTGTCGGCGATGGTGGTCGCTCCGCGCGCGTCGTCGGCCAGGGTGAGGGGGCTGACGGCGGTGACGTGGGTGAGCTTGACGCCGCCGCGGAGGTCGCCGTCGCCCAGGATGAGGCAGTCGGTGAGGGTGACGTTGCGGAACTGGATGTCCTTGCCGACGATGACGCAGGAGGCGACGTTTCCGCCCTCGACCGTGGCGCCGTCGGTGAGGAGGAAGGCGCTGTTGCGTGCCGTGAGGTCCTTCAGGCTGTCGAGGCGGAGGATGGAGCCCTCGACGCTGGCCTTGGCCTGGACGTGTTTCGAGATGGCGGTGTCCACCCCAACGATGGCGATGCAGTCGTGGAGGGTGACGTCGCAGCCGTTGCTGACTTCGAGCGCGGCCTTGGTGCTTCTGAACTCGAGGCGTCCGAGCCAGACGTTCTTGCCCTGGTCGCCGAATTGCAGGATGGGGTCGCCCTTGGGTCCGCCGCCCATGAGGATGGGCCTGCGCTCGCCGCCCCCGCGGAGGATGAGGCCGTTGGCCTTGTCGGCGGGGATGGAGACGGCGACGCGGGTGTAGTTGGCGCCGCCGGCGACCTCGATGCTTGCCGCCGGCTTCTCGATGGCGGCGAGGGCCTTGTCGAGCGAGGCGTGCGGCGCCCCGCCGCCGACCTTGAGGTACTGGCCGCGCGCCTTCACCGCCGCCTGCATGGCGTCCACGGTCGGCTTCAGCGCCTTGTCCGCGAGCAGGGGGCTGGCGGCCGATGCCTCTCGCAGGGCGTCCAGGTGCTTGCCGCACGCTTCCAGGTCGCGGGCCTCGAAGGCGGCGACGGCCTTGTCGTAGCACTCGCGGGCCTTCTTCTCGTCAACAGGCCCCTTCTGCTTGGGCTCGGGCGCCTTCTGTTTGGGTTCGGGCGCCTTCTGCTTGGGGTCGGGCTGCTTCTGTTTGGGTTCGGGCTGCTTGTCGGGCGGCACCTGGGCGACGGTGGTGGGCGGGGCGTAGGGCTTGTAGGCGGCGGCGAGTTCGAGGAGCCGCTCCTGGGCGGCGTAGGAGTCGGTCTTGCCGAACTTCTCCTTGTAGGCATCGAGGTCGGGCCGCCTGTCCTCGAGGGTGAGCTTGAGGACTTCGGCGAAGGCCTGGGCCGCCTGGGCCTCCTTCTCGGCTTTCTCGGCGGAGAGGGGGGCCTCGGTCAAGGCGTCGGTCTGGGCGCCGAGGCCGCCGGCGCGGGCGAGGGCGCCCGTCGCCTTCTGCTCGTCGCCGACGAGGCGGAACCAGTAGCCGATGGCCAGTTGCTGGGCCGCGTCCTCGGGCTTGGCCAGGCCGGGCAGCCTGGCGAGGCTCTCGACCGTGGCCTTGGGCAGTTCGCTCCAGGACTTCCTATCTCGCTCCAGGCCGCCGCCGGGGCCGGGCACCAGGGCGGTCAGGCCCTCCTTATCGGCGTCCACCAGCTCGCCGTTCATGCCCGGCACCTTCAGTTCGTTTTTCTTGATGCGCGGCTGGGCGGCCTTGATGTGCGCGGCCACGGCGTCGCGGTAGGCGGCCAGGGCCTCGATGGCGCCCTTGCGCTGGACGACTTGGGCGGCGAGGCCGGCGTCCTCGAACTTCAGCTTGGCCAGCTCCGCGAGCGCGCCGTCGAGGGTCCAGCTCTCGGCGAGCTTGTGGACGGCCTCGAGGGCCTTGGCGGCCTCGGCCCGCTGCGTGGAGAGCCGCGCGGCGGCCAGGGCATCCTCGGCGCCCTTGGCCAGGCTGGCGCGCTTCTCCTGGAACTCGCCGATCGCGTCCGCCGCCTCCTTGGCTTTGCCCACCTCGGCGTCGGTGCCGTAGGTGTCCACGACGGCCTGGAGGGCGGCCTTTGCCTCGTCGAGCTTGCCCTTCACGGCCAGGTCGGTCGCCTTCTTGGCGACCGCCTCATACGCCTTGGCGGCCTGGGCCTGGAGGGCGGCCTTGGCCTCGGCCACGGCCTTCCCGAGATCGGCGTCCTCGTTGTCCTTGGTCAGCTCATCGAGCGCGTCCAGGGCCTTGCCGAACTGTCCCGTCGCCGCGAGCGCGTCGGCGCCCTTCCTCGCCTCGGCCAGCTTCGCCCGCCAGGCCGGCCCGTCGCCCTCCTTTGGCGTCTCCTTAGGCTCTTCCTTGGGCGGAGCAGGACGGGGCTAGTGAGGCACCGACACACGAAAGGGTCGGCCAACGGATAGGCTCCCTCTAAACCGCCGCGCCACATCTCGACTCTACCCCCCGGCTTTCCATGCAGGTGATACAGTTGGCTGGAAGGGCGAGAATCGCCGATCCTCGCCCATCCGTCCCAACTGTATCACTCTCCCTCCCCCTGGAAGTGATACAGATGGGGGCCATGCGCGCGCTCGCCGAAACGCGCTTGACGCGTCGG
Organism: Planctomycetota bacterium; assembly: GCA_041320515.1. GTDB lineage: Bacteria > Planctomycetota > PUPC01 > DSUN01 > DSUN01 > DSUN01. The sequence continues at coordinate 1,886,247 of JBGLNR010000001.1, forward strand.
GACGATGGGGGTAGACTCCTGTGGTTCCTGCACTGGTCCACATCATGAGAGGAGAGGGAAGATGGCGCATCCTCGCGTCTCCGCCTGCGCAGCGTTGCTGGCCGTAGTTCTCTCGACAATTCCCTGCGCTCAGGCTGTGCCGATGGACTGGGTGGGCGGCACTGGCTCGTGGTTCGATGGCGTGCAATGGTTCCCCGCCGGCCCGCCGGGCGCCGGCGACGACGCTCGGATCATCAATGGCGGCGGGGCGCAGATTGCCGCGTCGGGCGCCGTGGCCCGGAACCTGACTCTCGGCGGCAGCAACTACGGCGAGGAAGGCAGCATCCACATGACTGCCGGCAGCCTCGCCATCGGCCAGGACCTCGTCGTCGGCGACCGCGGCCGGGGCGAGTTCACCCTCGATGGTGGCTCCCTTGGCGTCGGCGGCGACCTCTGGATATCCAGGCAGTTCTCGGACTCGTGGTTCTGGCTTAACGGGGGCACGCTGGATGTGGCCGGCAGCATCCGTGGCAACGGCTGGGAGGGCCACAGCCACCTCAGCGTTGGCCTCGGCAGCTCGCCCGTTACCCTTTCCCTGCACGGTTCGTCTGGGCTCAGCGGCATCGAGTTCTTCCACGTGTTCCCCAACGCCCGGGTGGAAGTCCTCGCAGGTGCTACGATGCAAGTCAGCGACTTCACGATGATAGATGGCGGCTATGTGCTCATTGACAACGGAACCGTAGCCGTCACCCCGTCGCGGGACCTGTCTGCCGCCATCATGACACTTGACAAGGATACGGAGGTGCGGCTCAACAGTGCGGCCGCGGCCCTCATACAGGCCGAATGGGTGAACAATTACGGCCGTATCAGCGGCCCTGGGCGCATCGAGGCCCTGCCCTACGGCCTCACAAACGGTGGTGCGGCAGAGCTGGAGGTCGGGCCCGGCGAGACCATGACCATCACCGGTTCCGTGGAGAACTGGGCGAAGATCATCGTCAACGGCGGCACCATGATCATGCAGACCCTGCCGGGCGGACTCGACAATGTTTGGGACGGCCAAGTGTCTCTTGCCGGCGGCATGCTGCACGTCACCGGTTACCTCAGCAACGGCCTCGACTACGACCCCGAAGACCCTCCCCCCATGCTCGCGACGATTGTGGGCTACGGCACCCTTCGGGCCGATGGCGGCCTCGCCAACGCGTCCACCATGACGTTCAATGGCCTCACCAATATCCTGGGTAATGTCAATAACATGCCGAGCGGCCTCATCAGCGTGTCGGGTCCCGACAGGATGGCCTTCTTCAACGACTTGCGGAACGATGGGGAGGTCTACGCAGACACGGGCGCCACGGCCCTCTACTACGGCACCGTGAGCGGCGTGGGCACCTTCACAGGCCTGGGCACCCACAACTTCCTCGGCACGGTGAGCCCCGGCTCCAGCCCGGGCACCCTCACCGTCGAGGGCGACGCCGTGTTGGGCCCGCTGGCGCGTCTGCTGATCGAGATCGCTGGGACCACGCCGGGCGAGTTCGACATCTTCCGGGTCGGCGGCAGCCTGACGCTCGATGGCACGCTCGAGGTTCAGTTCATCAACGGCTTCATCCCCCCTGTGGGTAGCACGTTCGGGGTCCTCGACTTCGACCCCGTGCAGCTCATTGGGACATTCGACTCGGTCCTCCTGCCACCAGGCTATGAGGTGGACTTCTCAGAATTCTATCACTCCGGGCAGTTCCTCGTCCTTGCCAGCCCCGCCGCCATCCCCGAGCCGGCCACACTAGCTCTGTTGGGGATCGGTGCCGCGGCACTGCTCCGCCGGAGACGCCGCCGGGCATAGCTCTCCGCCCGAGGTCCCATGCATCCGGTGGCACAGCAAGCCGGCAGAGTTCGGCGATGGCTGCCGTTCCGCGCTTGACGAAGCGTTCGGCGTGTGCTAGACTGTGAGCTATCCGCCAGGCCAAGCGGGGGACTCTGCGAGGATGTTTCCGATGCGCAAGGGCATTCTGCTCGCGGCAGCCGTGGTCGTGGCTGCCGCGCCGTTCGCAGCCGCCGTTCCTTACGACACTGTCGTGCTCGGCGACAACCCGATCGCCTACTGGCGCTTCGACGAGACGAGCGGCACGGCCGCCGCCGACGCCACTGGGAACCTGCACGACGGCACCTACCTGGGCGGCTACACGCTCGCCCAACCCTCAGCCCACGCCAACCTCGGCACCGCCGCGCTCTTCACGGCCGCCTCTTTCGGCCGCGTGCGGGTGCCCGACAGCGCGGCCTTCGACATCGGCACGAGCAACTACACCATCGAGGCCTGGTACAACACGAACACCACGAGCCGCGGCGACATCTTCACCTACAAAGGCACCGGCGGCGACCTCGGCGTCCACTCCGCCTCGCAGAGCGGCCAGACCATCAGCGTCTGGCACAATGCCCTGCGCGCCACAAGCTCCGCTGTGCCCATCAACACGTGGCACCACCTGGCCATCACCCGCGTGGGCAGCGGCCTGACCATCTACATTGACGGCATCCCGCGCGGCACGGGCACCAGCAGCGATAGCTGGAACATCACGAACGACATCCTGATCGGCTCGAACCACAACAACAACCCGCCCACGCTTACCCCCACGCTCGCCTTCAGCGGCCTGCTCGACGAGGTGGCCCTCTACGGCACGGCCCTCAGCCAGGCCCAGCTCCTCACCCACATAGACGCCGCCGCGGGCTGGCTGCCGCGCATCGGCATCAACTTCGTCGGCGGCGGTGGCCCCGGCAACGGCCAGACCCGCACCCTGAGCAACGCCAACGGCTGGGCCGGCGTCGTGCCCCAGCTCAACTGGAACAACGCCAACGGCGCCTCGGGCACCCTCGGCGCCCTGATTGACCACCTGGGCGCGCCCACGGGCGCGAGCATCACCTGGACCACCAACGCCACCTACAGCACCGGCAACGGCTCGTCCACCGCCAACCACATCCTGATGAACGGCTACGTGGACGTGTTCGACAACCAGACCGGCACCTTCACCGTCACCGGCATCCCGTACCCCATCTACCACGTCTACGTCTACACGGACAGCGACGCGGCGGACAACCGGGACGAGTCGATCAACCTCATCGCCGGCGCGGGCGACTACGGCACCGTGTGGATCAGCGACGAGGCCAACTTCACCGGCACCTTCACCCGCGCCACGGCCACGAGCCTCGACGGCGCGGGCTCCGAGGGCAACTACGTCCTCTTCGAGTTCATCACAGGCTCCTCCTTCACCCTCACTGGCACGGCCCGCAACTTCCGCTCTTTCATCAACGGCATCCAAATCGTCGCCGCCGTCCCCGAGCCGGCCACCCTCACCCTCCTCGCCCTTGGCGGCCTGGGCCTGCTGCGCCGCCGGCGCGGCGCGAAGTAAGGCGCCCGTCGCGCCTGCGCCCAGGAGCATCGCGATGAAGCCAATCACGGACCCCGCTGGCTCCTTCACCTTCCTCGTGCCCGACGACTGGGAGGCGACGCGGAGCGAGGGCGGCACCGCGTGCGCCGCGGGGCCGGGCCATCGGGCCAACGTGGTCGTCATCGCCCAGCTCAAGCAGGCCGCGAGTCTCGACGATCAGGTGAAGTACAGCCGCGCCGCCTTCAAACGCGCCATGCCGTCCTGGACCCCCATGACGGAGGAGCCGCGAAAGGTCTCCGGCCACCCGGCGGTCCTCATCCGCTCCACGGGCAACATGACCGGCGTCCCAATCCTCGGCGAACACCTGCTCGTCCACACCGGCCAGCATGAAGTCACCATGTCCCTCAGCTACCCCCTGTCGGACGCCCCGGCGATGACACCGGCCGCTGCGGCGATCGTCGCCGGCCTGCAACTGGCAGGATCGCATTGACAACGCCGCTACGGCGAGTATGATAAGATAAAGAGCTGCCTGACGTATTCGAAGGAGGAGTGGAGCATGGCAGGCCCTGCGGCAAGGATCACCGACCCGGTTTCGCATCCGCTGCCCCCTATCCTGACCCAGGGGCCGGCCAGCAGTGACGTGCAGATCGGCTATCTGAAGGCCTGGCGCGGCGTGTCCGCGGCCGCGGCGGCCTCCATTCAGGCCGCCAAGGCGACCTCTGACGCGGCGATCCAGACCGCCGAGGCCGCCACCCTGGCCGCGGCTGGGACGCCCGGCGCGCCGGCCGCCAAGGCGGCTGAAGAAACGGCCAAGGCCACCGCGGCGACCTCGATGGGCGCGACGATCACCAGTTCGGCCGGCGGGGCAGACATCCACATGTGCTCCACCCCCCTCCCCACGCCCCCTCATGGCCCCGGCGTCGTGGTGAACCCCTCCGCGACCGTGCTGATCAACAACCTCGGCGCCTGCCGCCAGGGCGACACAATCGTCGAAGCCGTCGGCCCCTCCAACAGCATCGCGATGGGCTGCACCACGGTCACCATCGGCGATTGAGCCTCCCTCCCTCGCTTGACTGGCGGGGCCTCCCGCCTATAATCTACCCCTGGCGTGTCGAGTTCCCTCTCCGTTCCATAGGAGGTCCGGCAATGAGGCGTCGGCTCTTGGCAGGACTCGCGGCGGCGTGCGCGATGGCGCTGTTCCTCGGCTGCGGCGAGGAGGGCAAAGGCCCCGCCGACGGCGGGAAGGCGGGGGCGGAGAAGCTCACGTTCGCCGTCATCCCGAAGGCCGACGTGTTTACCTTCTGGCCCACCGTGCGCAAGGGCGCCGAGGCGGCCTGCAAGGAGCTGGGCATCGAGATGGTCTGGCGGGGCGCTGCGAACGAGACCTCCTTCGGCCAGGAGATCGAGATCGTCGAGGCGATGATTGACCGCGGGGTGGACGGCATCGTGCTCGCCCCGCAGAGCGACACGGCGCTCGTCGAGGTCGTCGAGAAGGCCGTGGCCAAGAAGATCCCCGTGGTGATCATTGACAGCGGGCTGAAGAGCGACAAGCAGATTTCCTTTGTGGCCACGGACAACTACGAGGGCGGCGTCCAGGGCGCCACCCGCCTGGCGGAGACCATCGGAAAGAAGGGCAAGGTGGCCCTCATCAAGAACATCCCCGGCAGCGCGTCCACCGAGGCCCGCGAGAAGGGCTTCAAGGACACCCTCGCCAAGTTCCCAGACATCCAGCTCGTGGACGAGCAGTACGCCATGGGCCAGCCCACGAAGGCGAACGAGGTGGTGACGGCCATCCTGGGCAAGCACAAGGACCTGGCGGGCATCTTCACGGCCAACGAGCCGGGCGCCATTGGCGCGCTGAACGCCGTGAGGAACGAGGGGCTGGCCGGCAAGGTGAAGATCGTCGGCTTCGACGCCTCCCCCACCCTCATCAAGGGCATCCGCGAGGGGAACCTCGACTCGACGATCGTCCAGGACCCCTTCGGCATGGGCAACCTCGGCGTGAAGCTCCTCCACGACCACCTCCAGGGCAAGACCGTGCCGAAGCAGAAGCCCACCAACCTGAAGCTCGTGACGAGGGACAACCTCGACACTCCCGAGGTCCAGGCCCACCTCGAAGCCTATGGCGCGGCCGTGCAAACCAAGTAGGAACCTGGGGGCGGGGAACCTTTTGAGAAAGGTCCCCCGCCCCCAGACCCCCCGCCCTTCGAGAACTTCTGTACTGGCTCCGCCCATGAGCGACGAGAAGCCCACCGCTCATACGCCGCTTCTTCAGATGCGGGGGATTGACAAGACCTTCCCCGGCGTCCACGCGCTCGACCACGTGGACCTCGAGGTGGCGGCGGGGGAGGTCCACTGCCTCCTCGGGGAGAACGGCGCCGGAAAGTCCACCCTCATGAAGGTGCTCATGGGCGTCTATCGCCCCGACGCCGGGGAGATCGTGCTGGAGGGCCGGCGCGTGGCCATCGCCAATCCCCACCAGGCCTCGGCCCACGGCATCACGATGGTGTTCCAGGAACTCAACCTGGTGCCCGTGCTGAGCGTGGCCGAGAACGTGTTCCTCGGCAACGAGCCGCTGCTCGTGGGGCCGCTGGGCATCGTGGATTGGAGAGCCCTGCGGCAACGGACCCGCGAGGTGATTGACCGCTTCGGCTTCCCGCTTTCGCCCGACGCGCTGGTCGGCCGCCTGAGCCGCGCCCAGCAGCAGCTCGCGGAGATCACCAAGGCGCTCGTCGTCGAGAGCCGCGTCGTCATCATGGACGAGCCGACTTCCTCGCTCTCCCTCGAGGAGACCGAGCAGCTCTTCGGCATCCTCCGCCGCCTGAGGAGTGAGGGCGTCGCAATCCTCTACATCTCCTCCGCCCCGCCCTTGAGTACGATCTGGAAGGCCACGAACTCGTTCTTCGCGGCGTAGAGGCGCACCAGCTTGTCCTTCGCCGACCAGAGGTGGTTGGCCGCGAGATAGGCGGCATCGTGCGATGGGATCAATCCCCCTGAGTCCGGCTTCACCTTGTCGAGCGCGTCAATCACGGCCACCTCGACCCCGCCCACCTTGGGCAGCGGGGCGGCCTCGGTGAACTTCGCCGCCGGCTCGCCGCCGAGCGGCACTGCGGCGGGCAGGTCGGAGAGCCTGACCAAGAACGTAGTAGCCGGCCCGACGTTGCACGCGGCGTCCACTGCGGCGATGCCCAGGGTGATCGATTCGCCGCCCTTGATGCCCAAGTCGCGCAGATGCATCTCGACACGCTGACCGGGCGCCGGCAAGGGAATGAGGTAACGTGGGATTGGCGTGGCCTGCCGGGCCTCGTCCTCCCAGTCCACCCACTGGTCAACTGAGCCTCCCTTGAGATAGCCGACCTTGAAGCCGAGGCAACCGGTGGGAGTGACCCACGAGACAATGGCCTCGCCCGTAGGGAGGGTGGCTTGTTCCTGGCGAGGATACGTTGGTGCCGCGGGCGGCTGTTTGTCTTCGTCGCCGAGGTAGATGGTGAAGTAGGGGGCGGTCTTGGCGCCCGAGTCGCGGCTGTGGACGAAGCGGTTCGGGAAGATGCGGCGCGTGACCTGTTCGCCGTTGCGGGTCCACTCGCTGCCTGTATCGTCGAAGACGACGAAGCCGTGGGAGAGGCCGGCGACGCGGGCGGCGACGACGCGCGGCTCGACGGCCACGGTCTGCCAGCCCTCGGCGTCGGGCGGCGTCGCGTCCCACGTTGCCCAGATCGTGCCCCCCTCGCCCATCATCACGGCCGTGAGGTCGCTGCCGGGATAGGCCCAGGGCCGCTTGCCCAGCTCGGCCTCCTCGAAGCACGACGACCCCGGCTGCTTTGCATAGCCCGTGCCCGTGCCCTCGACCCACTCGGAGGCGAGGGAGGAGACGGCCAGGCGCTTCTGAATGTCTTTGGACGAGCAGTGCAGATGCAGCACTGCGCCCGTGATGACCCGCCCCTTGAGCGGGGCGGGATCAATGTCCACCAGGAAGAACTCCTGGTATGCCTTGGTCTTGAGCGTGTTGGCCGCGCCGTTGTTGCCCTGGGTCTCGCCAGGGCACGACGAGACCCACAGGTCGCGCGTCACAGGCACGCGGAGCGGCGTGCCCTTCGGCGGCCACGGCTCGGCGGCGAGAGACGACGATGCGGCGACGCAGAGGACGGCAGCGGCAAGGCAACGGCTCACGTGATGGCCTCCAGCAAGGGGCTAGGGAGCGGCAGGGCTTACCCGGCAATGACCAGTGTAGCGCAGAGCGGCTGCATTTCAAGCGTGGGGGCCATGCGGGGCACTGCCCGCAGTCCTGGCTGGTGTCTGATTTCCCTGACTCCTTGGCTGCTGCCGACTGTGGACCTTGCCCATCCGTGTGTGTACGTACCTCCACAGACGAACGGTCCACAGACGAACGCCCTGATCAGCGGGGGCGAGGACCACGGCTCAGGAGGGGGTGGGCGGGAGCATTGAGGGCCATGTTCGGCCATCCCCATCCGCGCCCATTGGCTTTCCGCGCGGCTGCCCAATTGTGTATAATGGCCGCAACGCGCGAGCTGGCGCGGCGTCTCTCCGCGACTTGCGACAGGAGGCAGGCGAGCATGGAACGGGTGAACGAGGGCGAGAAGGAGTACCGCGACGGCGACCACGGGGTGAAGTATCTCTTCCGCGGGCCGCGGCTGGATTGGGGCGTGCTCCGCTTCCTCCCAGGCCAGCAGCTCGGCACGCACTTCCATGAGAAGGTGGAGGAAACCTTCTATTTCACCCGCGGCACGCCGCTCGTCGTCGTCAACGGCCAGGAATACCGCGTCCGCGTGGGCGACGCCTTCCGCATGGAGCCGGGCGACGTGCACAACATCCTCAACGACACGGCGGAGACGATGGACGCCGTGTTCATCAAGAGCGACTATCTGCCGAAGGACAAGGTTGACGTAAAGGCATGACGCGTGACCCGTGACGCGTGACAGGATGGGTCTGAAATCGGCAATCGGCAATCGAAAATCGGCAATCCCAGCTATCGGCGGCTGGTGTTCCTCGACCTCGAGACGACGGGGCTGGACCCCGCGTGCGAGGAGGTCGTCGAGTTCGCCGCGGTGCGCGTGGCCGACGGAAAGATGGAGGGCGAGTTCTCGCGCCTGGCGAACCCGGGGCGGCCGCTGTCGCTGACGATCACGAAGCTGACGGGGATCAAGGACAGCGATCTGCGCCGCCAGCCTTCGAGCCGGGCCGTGCTGGCCGACTTCCTGCGCTTCGTGGGCGACGACACGGTGGTCGCGCACAACGCCAGCTTCGACGTGGGCTTCCTCAAGCAGAAGAGCGACGGCTGTTTCCAGAACACGGCGCTCGACACGCTCGAGCTGTGCCGCATCCTCTACCCCGTCCTGGAGCACCACGACCTCGACACGATGGTGCTGACCCTTGGCCTGCCCGTGGGGGAGCGGCACCGGGCGCTCGACGACGCCCGCGTGCTGGTGCCCCTGTGGCGGCGGCTGCTCGAGCGGCTGGATGAGCTGCCCTTCGAGGCCGTGGCCGCGCTCAGCGCCATGTCGGGCCTCACGGCCTGGCCCGCCCGCCACCTGTTCCTGGAGGCGGAGGCGAAGCGACTGACGGGGGCCTTCGACGTGGGCGCGCCGAGCTACCACAAGCTGCTGCGCGACTTCGGGAGCGTGATTGACGCCGGCCGCAACGCCCGCAAGGACTGCGACCCCGCGCAGCGCCCGCCCCCCAAGCGGCTCGACGTGCCGCGCATCCAGGCCCTCCTCGGCCAGGGCGGCCTCTTCAGCCAGAAGCTGCCCGGCTACGAGTTCCGCCCCCAGCAGGTGCGCATGGCCGAGCTGGTTGCCCAGGCGTTCAACGAGGGGCAGCACCTGCTCGTCGAGGCCGGCACGGGCGTCGGCAAGTCCATTGCCTACCTCGTTCCCGCCATCCATTGGGCGCACGAGAACGGCGACAAGATCGTCGTCTCGACGAACACGAAGAACCTTCAGGAGCAGCTCTTCTTCAAGGACCTCCCGCTCATCCGGCAGGCGCTCGATGTGCCGTTCGAGGCGGCCCTGATCAAGGGGCGGGCCAACTACCTGTGCGTCCGCAAGCTGCTCTACATGCTGGAGGAGGCCGAGCGGGAGCTGAGCGAGGAGGAGCGGGTGGCCTTCCTCGCCCTCCTCGTGTGGGCGGCGGACACGCAGACGGGCGACGTGGCGGAGGCGACCGGCTTCCTCGCCTTCCGCCAGAGCGACCTGTGGCCGAAGCTGTGCGCCTCGGGCGAGGAGTGCGCGGGGCCGAACTGCCGCGAGCGCCGCCACTGCTTCCTCCAGCACGCCCGCGCCCTCTCGATGCTCGCCGACATCGTGGTGGCCAACCACGCCGTCGTCTTCGCCGAGCTGGGCATGGAGAGCGTGGTCCTGCCCCCCTACGCCCACGTGGTCTTCGACGAGGCCCACAACCTCGAGGACGCGGCGACCGAGTTCCTGGCTCGCGAGGTGGACCGCTGGCAGGTCGCCCGCCTCCTCCGCCGCCTGCTCCGCCGCGAGAAGAGCGCGCCCGAGCGCGGCCTGCTCCCGAGCATCCGCTACCGCATGAAGAAAGGCCGCGAGCGCGACCTCATCCCCGAGGAAGAGGCCCTCGACCGCTTCATTGTGGACATCTATGCCGACGTGGAGGAGGTGCAGAGCCGCCTCGACGCCTTCCTCCAGGCCATCGAGACGGCCTTCGTCGCCGCCCGCAAGGACGCCGACGCCGTGCGCTACGACGCGAAGAATCGCGACCCGAGGCACTGGGCGGCGGTGGAGGCCGAGAAGAAGGCGGCGGTCTCCGTCATCGCCGGGTTGCGGAAGAAGCTCGAAGCGCTCGCCGAGGACCTGGAGCTGATGGTCGAGCGCGACTTCCCGCACCGTGCCGAATCGGTCTACGACCTGCGCGGCATCGAGGCCAGCCTGGCCGAGCTTCAGGAGACGATGGACTTCCTGGTGGCGGGGGACGACGAGACGTTCGTCTACTGGATCGAGCGCACCGGCCGCCGCAGGCCGTCGTACCGCGTGGCCGCCGCGCCCATCCGCGTGGGGCCGAAGCTCAAGGAACTCCTCTACGACCGCAAGGACACAATCATCTTCACGTCCGCCACGCTCACCGCGGGCCGCAGCTTCGCCTTCCTCAAAGACCGCATCGGCCTGGACGCGATGGAGAAGTCGAAGCTGGTGGAGGAGGACGTTGGCTCGCCCTTCGACTACGCCCGGCAGATGCTGGTCCTGGTGCCAAACTTCCTGCCCGAGCCGGACGCGGAGGCGGGGGCCTTCTCGGCCGCCGTGAGCAAGCTGCTGATCGAGATTTTCCGAGCGAGCGGCGGGCGGGGCCTGGGCCTCTTCACCGCCTACTCGATGCTCAACGAGGCATACCCCAAGCTCAAGGCGGCCCTGGAGGCCGAGGGCATCCTTGTGCTCGGCCAGGGCTTCGACGGCGAACGCCGTGCCCTCACCAACATCTTCAAGCGCGACACCACGTCCGTCCTCCTCGGCACCGACAGCTTCTGGGAGGGGGTGGACGTGCCTGGCGAGTCCCTGAGCTGCCTGGTCATCACCAAGCTGCCGTTCGCCGTCCACACGGCGCCCGTGGTGCAGGCGCGGTGCGAGGAGGTGCAGGCCCGCGGCCTGAGTTCCTTCCGCAACTTCTCGCTGCCCAGCGCCGTCATCAAGTTCAAGCAGGGGGCGGGCCGCCTCATTCGCACGAAGACCGACTTCGGCGTCGTCGTCGCCCTCGACCGCCGCGTGCTCACCCGCAACTACGGCTCCAGCTTCCTCCGCTCCCTGCCCACTGGCTACCGCGCCTGCGCCAGCCCGAAGCACCTGTGCGACATGATCCGCGCCTTCCTCACTGCCCATTCCCCGGGCAAGGGGGCGACATGAGATTCCCCGACCGCGGCGCTTACTGCCTGCTGATCCACCTCAAGGCCGACCGCGAGGTCACCATCGGCCGGCTCGGCCGTTTCCACTTCGCCGAAGGCTACTACCTCTACTACGGCAGCGCCCTGCGGGGCCTTGCCGCCCGCATCGCGCGGCACCAGCGGCGGGCCAAGAAGCTGCACTGGCACATTGACTACCTCCTTGCCCTTCCAGCTGCCCAGGTGGTTGCCGCCATCCCCTACCCATCCGCGTCCGGGGAGCGCCAGGAGTGCAAGCTCAACCAAGCCATGCAACGATGGCCGGGCATGACTATCCCCGTTCGTGGCTTTGGCTCGTCCGACTGCACGAGTGGCTGCCCCGCGCACCTGACATATGTGGAGAAGAACCCCATTCCTCTCTCCTGGTTCGGCGACATCATGAGGACTGTTCGAGGAACACCCGATGACCCTGCCCATTGACCTGCGAAGCGACACCGTGACCAAGCCCTCCCCCGCCATGCGCCAGGCGATGGCAAACGCCGAGGTCGGCGACGACGTGGCGCGCGAGGACCCCACGATCAACCGCCTCGAGGCGCTCTGCGCCGAACTCTATGGCATGGAGGCGTCGCTCTTCGTCCCATCGGGCAGCATGGCCAACCAGGTGGCGATCAAGACCTGGACTCAGGCGGGCGACGAGATGATCGTGGACATGAACGCCCACTGCTACAACCTGGAGAGCGCGGGCATCGCCGTCCTGTCGGGCGTGCAGGTCACGCCTGTCGAGGGGAAGCGTGGCATCATGACCGCCGAGCAGGTCGAGGCGCGCATCCGCCCAAAGAACGTCCACCACGGCCCGACGACGCTCATCGCCATCGAGAACACCCACAACCGCGGCGGCGGCTCGATCTACCCCGTCGAGACCGTCGTCGCCATCGGCGAGGTCGGTCGCCGCCACGGCATCCGTCTCCACCTCGACGGCGCGCGCCTCCTCAACGCCTGTGTGGAGAAGAAGGTCAGGCCGAGTGACTACACGCGGCACTGCGACTCGGCCACGCTCTGCTTCTCGAAGGGCCTCGGCTGCCCCGTCGGGTCGGTCGTGGCCGGGCCGCGCGACTTCATCGAGCGGGCGCGCCGCTGGCGAAAAGTCTTCGGCGGCGGGATGCGCCAGGCCGGCATTCTGGCTGCGGCGGCTATCTATGCCCTCGAACACAACGTCGCCCGCCTCGCCGACGACCACGCCAACGCCCGCCTCCTCGCCCGCGGCCTCGCCGAGATTGACACCCTCGACCTCAACCCCGACGAGGTGGAGACCAACATGGTCTTCTTCGACTGCCCCCGCACGGGAATGGCCGCTTCGGAGCTGAAACAGCGGATGGCCAAGGCCGGCGTGCTCATGTACGACACCGCCCCTCGCCGCATCCGCCTGGTCACACACCTGGACGTGAGCCGCGAGCAGATCGTCGAGCCGTCGCAGAACTCGACGAGCGAGTGGACGATGGACTGGGGGTGGATGAGGACGCGGACTTGGGCGACATCGAGGTGGAACAGCCACTTGGCCTCGATGACCTCGAGGGCCTTGTTCATCATCGTGGCGGAGTCGATCGTCACCTTTGGCCCCATCGCCCAGTTGGGGTGCTGGAGGGCCTGCTCGGGGCTCACATCGCTCAACTCGCCGAGTGGCAGGGAGCGGAAGGGGCCGCCGGAGGCGGTGAGCCACACGCGGCGGACCTCGGCCGGGCTGCCGCACTGCATCGCCTGGAAGATCGCCGAGTGCTCGCTGTCCACAGGCACGATGCGGCCGCCCGAGGCGCCGGCCACGCGGTTGAGGAGGTCGCCCGCCATCACCATGCATTCCTTGTTCGCAAGGGCGAGCGTCTTGCCCGCTTCGAGTGCCGCCAGGGCAGGGCGGAGGCCGGAGGCACCGACAATCGCATTGAGCACGATGTCCACGCCGTCCGCTGCCGCCAGCGCAACAACAGCGTCGGCTCCGCAGGCCAGCTTGGTCCCCGTGGCGCCCACGCGCTCGGCGAGTCGGCCAAAGTGCTCGGCGTCGCACAGCACCGCGCGCGGGGGGTGGAACCCGGCCACCTGGTCGGCCAGGGCTTCCCACTGGGTGTTGGCGGCGAGGCCGGCCAGCTCGAAGTCGGGTCCCAAGTCGCGCAGGACCGCCAAGGCGCTCGTGCCGATCGAGCCGGTGGAGCCCAGGATCGCGACCCGCTTCGCCATGAGGGAGCCCGGGGGAGAGGGACACTTCGCCACGCTCCGCCTAGTATAGCAGAAGGGGCGCGAGGCTTCAACCGCCTGGGGAGTGGTGGGTTTGGCCCCCAGTCCTGGTGATTGTGGCCGGCCACAGGCCCCAACCCTCCTCCAGCCCCTCCCTGAGAGGGAGGGGGGTGTTCTGACCCCTCTCCCTTCCAGGGAGAGGGCAGGGAGAGGGTTGGGCCCGAGGGCTTCCCGCACGCTCACCAGGATTGGGGGCCAGACTCGGGAGTGGTCAGTTCATGATGGCGAAAGTGTCCCAGGTCATTCGGCCGCCGCGGAGGTCCTGGTCGAGGGTGACGACGCGGCGGCGCTCTTCGTCCCACAGGCAGGTTTCGGCGGAGGCCAGGATGATGCGGGCCTGGGGCATCTGGCAGGTGGCACAGAAGACGATGGGGACGGGTATTGCGACCACGCGCCCGCAGTGACATAGGTGTTCGGCGAGCTGGCTGCGCGCCCGCAGGAGGGCCGGAGTGCCGTGGCTGCAAGGGAGTTCGGCGCCAGCCACGACGTAGCAGCCGCACTCGCAGCGAACGAGGGCCGTGGCCACGAGGGTGGAGCGTTCGCGGTGCTGGGGCCGGGGAATCACTGGGGGCGCATCGGGCACCGAGGGGTGGCCTGGGGGCACATCTTCACTTGGCACATGGCGGCCATGTGCGAAATGAAGATGTGACCCCTGCGGCTGCGTGCCGTAACCCCATACGAGAAGCCAGCTTAGGTCTTCCTGGTGGGCGCAGGCCAGGCAGTAGGCGTGTTCGTGGGCCTGGTGGCGGCCCGCAATGGTGAAATGGACCCTGGCCTCTTCCTTCCAGCAGTTCTGGCACAGCATAGCGGTTGCCTATCTTCCTGGCGGCGGGGCCTCTGGCTCTCGGAAGTGTCGCCCGCACTTGCCAGAATAGTCGTTGATTCGGGGGGATTGCTGCGGGAATATTCCCTTGGGCGGCGTCGAGTGCCCCCCAAGAATGCCAACTCCTCGTGGGGGGAGTTGGCATCCTTGGTGGCATTCTTGGGGGCAGCGCCCTCGGGGCCCAGGGGGCGCCAACCCAGAGTCTGCCAGATCCAGAGGGGGAGAGTTGGCAGACTCTTGGCAGACTGTGGCAGACGCCCCCGCCCCCCCCCCGACGCCCAGGGAAGTGAGGTCAAGATGTCTGGGGGCGGGCGGCGCCGAGGCGGCGGATGACAAGGTGGGTGTCGAACCAGCGAGGGTCGCGGTTGCGCAGCCAGTGGAAGCGCTGGTTCTGGCAGGAGAGGAGGACAATCTGGTGGCGGCTGGCGGACAGGTCGGCCAGGACTCGCAGGGCGGCCTCGAAGCGCGTGTCGTCGAAGTGGGCGAAGGGGTCGTCGAGGAGCAGCAGGCCGCCGCCGGCGCGCCGGCCCATGAAGTCGGCGATGCCCAGGCGGACGGCCAGGCACACCTGGTCCCAGGTGCCCGCGCTCAGGAGCGGGCTGGGCGCCTCGCGGCGGGCGGCGGCGTCGGCGCTCTGCACCGGGGAGGGGAGCGCGCGGTGGACGAAGCCGAAGGAGAGGTTCTTGTCGAACTTCAGGTCGCTGAGGGATGGCGCGATGCGGCGGAGCAGGGTGGTGGCGGAGCGGTTGAGTTCCTCGGCCCACTGGCCGTGGACGTCGTGCGCGATCTCGTCGAGGACGCGAGCGGCCAGCTCGATGGCGGCGGCGTGGCGGCGGGCGCGACCGAGGGCCTCGCGGCGCTCGGCGAGCTGGTCCTCGAGCCTGGGGCGCTCGGCGTGGTAGCGTGTGAGGGTGGCCACCACGGCGCGGCCCGCCTCGTCCGCCTTCGTCCGCAGCTCCTCCTCGTGCGTGCGCGCCTCGTCGCGGCGGCAGCGGTACTCGTTCGCCCGCTCCTTGGCCTCGAGCGAGAGCAGGGCGGGCCTCTCCTCGCGCATGGTCGTGATGGCGCGGTGAAGGCGGTCGGCCTCGGCGCGCAGGGCATCGAGCTTTTTGGGGTCCACCAGGCCGCTGCTGGCCTGGGGAATCAGCTCGTCGGCCAACTGGCGGAGGCGGTGGCATTGCCGGGCGAGGTCGTTGAACCTGGCGATGGCGGCCTCGACCGAGTGCTGGGGCTCGATGCCCGCGGCGGCGAAGACGGCGCGGAGCTTGGCCGTGAGGGCCTCGGCCTCCGAGCGGAAGGCATCGCGGTCCCCCGTCTTCTCGGCCAGCTTGCGGTCCAGCTCCGCCAGGCGCCGGCGCAGGTCGAGGGAATCGCCCATGCGCCCGTGGAGATTGGCCAGGGCGCGGGAGAGGGGGGTGCCCATCGGGCGGTCCTGCCCCCAGCGCTGGAGGATGGCGGCGACCTCGGCCTCGAGCGCCTCGCGCTCCGCGGCCAGCTCCTCTTCCCGGCGGCGGAGCAGGCTCAGCGTTCCACACAGCCGGCGCAGGTCGTCGAGGGAAGCGTAGTCTTCGGCCAGGACCTCGGGCTGTTCGTAGCCGAACTCGTGTGCGAGGCCGCGGAGGCGCTGGTCGAGCTGGCGCTGCTCGGCCACCAGGCGGTCCTGGCGCTCCACGGCATCGCGGTGGGCGCCGTGGGCGAGGGCCAGCTCGCCCTCCTTGAGGGTGTCGGCCTCCGTCGCCGTGTGGCGGCCGCGGAGGGCGACCCTGGCGCCTGCCGCGGCGCCGAGGACGGCGAGTGCGACGCCCGCCGCGAGGTGGAGGAAGCCGAGTGGGACGGCCAGGACGACGCAGGCGAGCGCGATGACGGCGCCGGTGACCAGGAGGTGGCGGCCGGCCTGGCGCTGGCTCTGGCGCTCGGCCTGGACGCGGTCGCTGCGGAGCGTGGCCTCGACGGCGAGGCGCTTGGCCTCCTCGATCTCCGAGACGACCCTGGCCGCCGCGCGGCCGTGGTCCACCAGGAACTCCGCATCGTCGGGTCCGAGCCGGGTGAAGCGCTCCTCGAGGCGGTCGAGGTCCTCCACCGAGGCGCCCTGGTCGCTCAGGCGGGCCTCCTCGCGGGCCACCTCGTCCTGGAGCTTCTGCTCCCGCGCCTCGAAGTCGCGGGTCCGCCCGACCAGTTGCTGCACCGTCTCCAGGTCCTCCTGGGTCGCGGCGGCCACGGAGGCCAGCTTGTCGAGTTCCGCCCGCGCGGGGTCCACCACGTTGCGGCGCAGTTCCGCGATGGTGCGTTCGGCCTCCTCCGCCTTGCGCAGGTGGCCCAGGCGCGCCCCCTGCCACTGCTTCACGTCGTCCTCCTGGCCCGCGGGGAACGACTGGAGGTGGGCCAGCTTCGCCCGCTCCGCCTCGAGTTCCTCGAGTTTGGCCCGGTGCTTCTGCGCCAGGTCCACCTGGGCGCGCAACTCGTCCGTCTCCGCGACGTGGGCCAGGTAGTCGAGCCTCATGGCACTGGCCCGCAGCTCCTCGCGTTCGGCGGTGAGGCGCTGGAACGTGGCATCCTGGTCCCGCACGGCGGCGCGCTCGCCCTCCAGCTTCTGGAGGTCCAGCTCGAGGGACGCGATCTCCTTCTCGAGGCGGCCGGTTTCATTCTCGATGCGGCCGCGCTCCTTGAGGGCGATGCCGGGGTAGTGCCGGAGGGCGTCGGCCAACACGTCCTGCGCGACGGCCACGGTTCCGCCGCCGGCCTGCGTGTCGGCCGCGCGCTGCACCAGGGCGTCCAGCCCCTCCGCGTCGGCCACCGCGCGCAAGTCGTCCTGCCGCACCAGAAAGGTCTTGAGGAACTCCTGCACGGAGAGGCCGAGGAGGGCCTGGCCCACCAGGCTGGGGTCGTTCCCTGGGCACAACTCGGACGTGATGAGCTTGTTCGTGCCGAGGTCCACTGCCCGCAGTTCGTTGGCCTTGGCGAAGTCCCAGCGCAGCTCGAGCGCGCGCTTGCCGTCGTGCAGGCGCAGGCGGGTGCCGAATGGGCCGCCGGCGAGAGGCGTCCAGTGGCCCTTGCGGGGGCGGAGCGAGAGGGTGCGCCGCTCGTCGTCCTCGACGCCATAGAGGGACGCCAGGAGGGCCATCTGGAGGGTGGTCTTGCCCGCCTCGTTGTAGTCGAGGAAGAGCGTGATGCGCTCGCGCTCGAAGCGGAGCGGCTCCGAGGCCGTCCGCAGGCAGCCGAAGCCGTCAATCCAGAGTTCCCGCAGTTGGATCATCGCAGGTGTATCCCGCCGAGGGTGAGCGCGTCGAGGCCGTAGAAGAGGGCCTCCTTGATCCTGGCGCGCTCCGCCTCGTCAGTGGCTTGCTGGTAGAGCTTGCGCATGCGCCAGATGAAGAGTTCCTCGCTCGTGGCCGCCAGGCCCGGCTCCTTGGCGGACGTGGCCGCGAGGTCCACCGCGTGGTCGGGCTCGACGCGCGAGTCGTCCACGGCGGCGTGGAAGAAGCGGTCGGAGAGGGCCTGGCGGGGGTCGAAGGCCAGGCCGCGGGCGAGGCGCCCGTGAAGCGTCACGTGCACCATGTCCCGCTGCCCGGCCTTGCTCGCGGCCAGAAGCTCGTCGAGCCGCTGGGCGAGGGCCGCCGTGTCGGTGAGGCCGGTGATGTCCATCTCGATGCGGTGGGCCGCCCTGTCGTCCGCCCTGTGCCAGTGGAGGGCGGACTCGTTGAGGGGCTGGTTTGGCGTCAGCTCGATGTCGAGCCAGGAGCCCGGAGCGAGGTCGCCGAGCGAGGCCGCGAAGGGGGCGCCCGCATAGGCGCCCAGCACCTCGCCGCGCTCGGCGGCGATGGGGCCGCCGCGGTGGTAGTGGCCCACGGCGGCATAGGTGTAGCCGGCGCGGGCCAGCTCGGCCGCCGTGAAGGGCAGCACCTGGGGGTCGGCGCCCGCGCGAGGGTAGTTCTCGAAGGAGCCGTGGAAGAGGAGGATGCGGCAGCCGTTCTGCGGCGCGCGCGGCAGCTCCGCCAGGGGCCGGTGCGTGTCGGGCGCGTGGCGGTGGAAGGCCACGCCGGTGACGGTGACGGCGGGGTGGCCAGGGAGCGGGACGGTCTCGAAGCGGTCGGAGGCGAAGATGCGGACGTTGCTGCCCCACTTGGGGCCGCTGCCGCGGCTCTGGTACAGGGCGCTGTGCGGGTCGTAGGGGCTCGATGGGGCGTAGGCGTCGTGGTTGCCCGGCGCGAGGAAGACGGGGATGGGCGCGACCGAGTTGAGGGTGTTGATGGCGAAGTTCAGGTCGTCTATGTCCGGCTCGGGCGAATCGAAGAGGTCGCCAGGGAGGAGGACGGCGGCGGGACGGCTCTCGCGGGCGCCTGCGGCGAAGCGGCTGAGGCACTGGCGCTGCTCGGCGCGGCGTATCTCGGCCTTCTTCTGAGGCAGGGCGAGCTTGCCGCCGCTCAGGCACGCGCCGAGGTGGAGGTCCGAAAGCTGGGCCAGCCTCAGCCTCTCCATCCGCGCGGTCCTTTAAGAGAACGACGCCACCTGCTGTTCTGCGTGCCGCAGCAGGAGATCGGTAACTGGAATCCGCCACTCCCGGCCCTGGGACAGGAAGAATAATACCACTTCCGCGACTGGCTTGCAAAGGGCCGTTTGCGCGGCGAGGGCATAGGCCGCCGCCTGGGGGGCGTAGGCATCCGCCCGGCGGGCAAGCTCCGCCTCGTCCCGCACCGCATCCGTCTTGAAATCCACCACCACCACGCGGCCGTTCTCGATGAACAGCAGGTCCATGGCACCCGTGAGCAGCACAGGTGTCGCATCTTCAATTCGCGACACCTCGATGGCGAAGGGCACCTCGTGCTGGCAGCCGGCCGCGCGGGCGCGGGCCAGGAGGGGCGAGGCGAGGGCGGTGTCGAGAAGCCGAGCCGCGTGCTGAACCTGTTCGGCGGACAGGGCGAGGGCCTTCGCCTCGGCCTGGAGCCGGGCGTGGACGTCCGCGGGGTCGTCCAGCGTGGACCGCTGGAGGCAGCGGTGGACCAGGGAGCCGATGCGGCGGCCGGCGTCCGAGCCTGCCGTGGCCTCTGGCTCGTCGCTCGGCGGCGTCAGGCCCTCTTCGAGGTGCGAGGGGGAGACGGCGACGCGGCCCCGCGTGGCCGTGGCGAGGGTGGCCGCGACGGCCTGCTGCCACTGGGCGCGGGCGGCGAGGCGGGCCTCGGCAGCGGCAGTCAGCGGCCCAGTCGCGGGCGGCGCCAGGCGGAAGGCGCGCGGGGGCGGCGGCGCCAGGTCGAGGGTGCGCGTGTCGTAGACCAGGCCCTCGGGCGTCACGGCACCCCAGTCGGGGCTCTCCGGCCGACCCGCCTCGCGCAGGAAGCGCGCGGGGCCGGCCTTGCCGCCGCACCAGCCGGGGAACATAAGCAGATAGTCGCTCGCCCGCGTGGCCGCGACGTAGAAGAGGCGGGCGCGCTCGGCGTCGTCCCTGGCGCGTTCGTAGTCGTCGCCTGGGAAGTTGGCGGTGCGGAAGACGCCGTCCTTGCTGCCCAGGTAGAAGGCGAACTGGCCCTCCTCGGGCGACTTGTCGCGGAGGACGGCGAAGGAGCCCGAGCCGCGTTGCCCCTTCGTCATGTCCACGAGGAACACGATGGGGAACTCGAGCCCCTTGGCGGCGTGGACGGAGAGGAACTGCACGGTGTCGTCGCCTGCCTCGGAGGAGGCGGATTCGGCCTCGCGGGCCTCGGTCTGGTGCAGGCGGGCGAGCCAGCGGACGAAGCTGCGGAAGCTCACCCGCTGCGTGGCCTCCAGGGCGCGGGCCTGGACGATGACCTTGAGCAGGTTGGCCACCCGCTGCTCGCCGCGGGGACGCAGCAGGAACAGCTCGAGCACCTTCGTCCGCTCGTAGAGCCGCTGGAGGAGGAGCGGGATCGGCTCGGCGTCGCGGCGCTCGTGGAACTCGCGCAGCACGGCCACCGCCGCGGCGAAGGCTGGTGGCACAGGCATCTTGCCTGTGTCGCCCAGGTAGCTCAGCGTGCCCTGGGCGCACTTGGCCAGGAGCAACTCGTCGTCCGACACGCCGAAGAACGGCCCGCGGAGCGCGGCCACGAGCGACAGGCGGTCGTGCGGGTTGTCGAGTGCCTTGAGCACGGCGACGAGGCTGTGGACCTCATAGGACATGTAGAAGTGCTTGCCGCCGCTGATGCGTAGCGGCACGTCGGCGTCGGCCAGAGCCTCGGCATAGGTGTCGGAGAACTGGAACCGCTCGGCCAGGATGGCGATGTCGCCGTAGCGAGCGTCGCGGAACACCCGGTCCTTTCTCTCCTTGTCCTTGGGCTTCTCCTCGACCTGCCAGCGCTCTTCGGCGACGATGCGGCGGATCATCGTGGCCACGCAGCGGGCCTCGAGGCGGCGGGCCGACTCGATCTTCTCCAGCTCATCGTCGTGGCCTGGCGGGGGATAGAGGAGGGCCACCGCGGCGCGGTCTCCCGTTGCCTCCCGGAATGGGTGGAGGGGCACATAGGCCGGCTGGTAGAGGCCGCCGTCGGCGGGCGGCACGATCTGGTCCTTGAAGATGGCGTTCACGGCCTCGGCGATGCCGGGCACCGGGCGGAAGCTCTGCGAGAGGGTCAGCTCGGCGCCTGGGGTCACATCTTCATTTGGCACATGGCGGCCATGTGCGAAATGAAGATGTGACCCCGCCAAGGCGCGCTTCGCGCGCTCATAGGTCTCGATGTCGGCCCGGCGAAAGCGGTAGATGCTCTGCTTGGGGTCGCCGACGAGGAACAGCTTGCCCGGCTGCACCTCCACCGCATCCCACGCGGCGGCGTGGCGGCCACGGCGCTCGGCGAGGAAGAAGACGATCTCGACCTGGAGGGGATCGGTGTCCTGGAACTCGTCCACGAGGAGGAACTGATAGCGGCCCTTGAAGTGATCGCGGGCGGGCGGGCTGTCGCGGAGCATGTTGCGGGTCAAGAGGAGCAGGTCGTCGAAGTCGAGCAGCCCCTCGTCGTCCTTGGCCTGGCGATAGGAGTTCCTCCAGAAGCTCCGCGCCCCCGTGGCACAGCCGGGGACGGCTGTGCCCCCGGTCCGCCAGCCCCCGGAGGCGGAGTGGGGGTGGGCCTGCCGCGCCGGCGCCGCCACAGCCTACTACTGGGGCGACAGTGGAGATGCCCTCGGGGACTACGCATGGCATGGGGGCAACTCGAACCGCTGCACACAGCCGGTGGGCGGCAAGAAGCCCAACGCCTGGGGCCTGCACGACATGATCGGGAACGCCGAGGAGTGGTGTGCGGGCCCGTATGTGGCGAGGTACGATGGTGGCGAGCAAGGGGCCGCGGCGGCTGTGGGCTCCAGCCGCGTCTTGCGCGGCGGTTCGTGTGCGCTGAGCAGTCCCAACTCCTTCCGGAGCGCGCGTCGCTTGTCCTTTAGGCCGGATGCACACATCAGGTACTTCAGCTTTCGCGTGGCGAGGTCGGTCTCTGAGTAGCTTATTGCTGTTGTGCTCACTCTCCCCATGGGAGAGGGCCAGTCCCCTCTCCCCCCCGGAGAGGGCCGCAAGCCGGCTCTCCTTCGGCCGGCTGGCTTGATTGCCGCGGGGGGATCGGCTATACTCCGAGGGCGTGAGGGTGGCGGTTGCCTCCATCGGCGGCTTTCCCCATACCATAGGCAGGCCATGCGAACGTTGCCCGGCCGGCGCATCCTGTGGGTCCTCGGGGCCTGCGTGTTCAGCGCGGCGTTGCTGCGCCTGAGCTATCCCGTGCCAGGGCTGTGGCCGCTGGCATGGGTGGCGCTGGCGCCGTGGTTCGTCGTACTGAGGCAGGCGAGCGGGCGCCAGGCGCTCGCGGGCAGTTGGGCGATGGGCGTCGTGGCGGCGGGCCTGGGGCTGTCGTGGCAGTACCTGGTCACCGTGCCGGGCGGGGCGGGGCTGACGCTGTACGTGAGCCTCTACTACGTGCTGTTCGGGCTGCTGGTGCGCTCGGCGATGAGGCGGTTCCGGGCGCCGTTCTTCCTCGTGGCTCCGGTGGTGTGGGTGGGGTGCGAGTATCTGCGGAGCTTCCTGCTCTCGGGCTTCCCCTGGCTGTTCCTGGGCCACACGCAGTTCCCGTTCAAGCCGCTCATCCAGGTGTCCGACCTTTTCGGGGCCTATGCAGTGAGCTTCGTGCTGGCGGCGGCAAACGCCTTCGTGGCCGAGGCGGCGCTGGCTTGGTGGCGCGGGCAGTTCGCGTGGCGGCGGCTGGCCTGGGGGGCGGCGTTCGTGACCGTGCTGGCCGGCGGAATGCTGGGCTACGGGGCGTGGCGCCTGGCGTCGCTGGAGATACGCGAGGGGCCACTCGTCGGCATCGTTCAGGGCAACGTGCCCCAGAGCGTGAAGAACAGGCTCACGGAGGAGAGCATTCGCGAGATTTTCGGGCAGCACGAGGAGCTGACGCGGCGGCTCCCGCAGGGGCTGGACCTGGTGGTGTGGCCAGAGACGATGGTGCAGCTCTCGCTGAACCGGCCCGAGCAGGCGATCGTGCAGGAGCATCGCGGGAAGATCGCGGGGCTGGCCCGCCGGCTGGGCTGCCCAATGCTCATCGGCGCGCACGCCGAGGTGGGCCTGGACATCGTGCTCGGGGCGGAGGCCGACGCCACGGTGCAGCGGGTGACGGAGGGCGAGATCGCGCTGGGTGGCCGCGCCTACCCGCTGCCGGACTTCGCCGATCCCGTGACGCGCGAGAAGCCGGTCCGCCGCATCCTGGTCCGCGAGGGCCAGCGGGTGCGCGAGGGTGAGCCGCTGGTCGAGTACGAGAGCCTGGTGCACAACAGCGCCTACCTGTTCCGGCCCGGCGCGATGCCCACGGAGGCCGACCGCTACGACAAGGGGCACGCTCGCGCTCGATGGCGCGCGCTTCGGGATGCTCATCTGCTTCGAGAGCGCCTTCCCCTACATCACGCGCGGCTACGTGGTGCGGCCCGACGGCGCGGGGGCCGACTTCCTGATCAACATTTCGAACGACGGCTGGTTCCGGGGGAGCCACGAGCTGGACCAGCACCTGGCCATCTGCGGCTTCCGCGCCATCGAGTTCCGCATCGGCGTCGTCCGCAGCGTCAACTCCGGCATCTCGGGCATCATTGACCCGGCGGGCCGCGTCCGCGAAATCGTCCGCGACGGCCGCGGCCACACGAAACTCGTCGCGGGCACCATGGTTGGCCGCGTGCCGCTGCGGCAGGGCCTCACCTTCTACGCCCGCCACGGCGACCTGTTTGCGAAGGCATCCCTCCTCCTCACATCGGCCGTCTTCCTCGCCGCCCTGGCCGCGCGCCTCAGGGCGCGTATTCGGCGAGCCGGGCAACGAGGGCGTCCTGGAGGTTCCGCACGTCGGCCAGGGAGCAGCGGAAGTCGTTGACGAGGATGGAGAAGGCAAGGCGGCGGCCGCCGCGTGCCTCGACGTAGCCGGAGAGGGCGGAGACGGCGCTGATGTAGCCGGTCTTGGCGAAGAGCTTGCCCTTCAGCCCGTCGAGGCGGCGCGACAGCGTGCCCTCTTGGCCCGGCTCGGCCAGCGAGTGCAGGTAGGGGCCGCCCCAGCGGCGGCCGTTGGCGTACTCGAGGAGCTGGACGAGCTGGCGGGTGCTGAAGCGGTTGGCGCGGGCGAGGCCCGAGCCGTCGGTGTAGTCGAAGGTGCCCGTGACCTTTGCGGTGCGGAGGAACTTCTCGACCACCTCGGCGCCCGCGGCCCAGGTGCCCTTGCCGGCCTTCTCGCGGCCGAGGGTCTTCAGAATCTGCTCGGCGTAGAAGTTCTGGCTGTTCTTGTTGGCCACCACCACGCTGTCCTTGAGAGTCGAGGTGGTCGTGGCGATCTCGCGGAGGGCCGCGGGCTGGAGCTTGAGCGGCGGCGTGAGGAGGCGGGCGGGGCCGGCGACGGGGATGCCGCGGGCGCGCAACACGTCGGCGAAGGCCGCGGCCGTGTAGAGGGCGGGGTCGTGGACCGTGATCCAGGCGGTGAAGGGCGCGCCCTGGGCGCGGATGCCACCGCTGATGAAGATGCGGTTCTCGCCGAGGCGGCGGTTGACCAGGACGCGGTTGTCGCCGACCCGCGCGCGGCTGGTCGAGCAGGTGTTCGCCAGGTCGAAGTAGGTGGTCGCCGGGTCGGTACTGGCCAGGGCGGGGTCGCCCGGCCGGGCGCCGGGCTTGACGACGACGAGGACGCAGTTGTCGTTGAACGACAAGGCTCCGACGGGGGCGCAGTACCAGGCCTGGTGCTGCCCCTGGGGCCAGCCGGGGTGGAGGTGCTGGCTGTCGAAATACGAGTCGTCGGCCAGGATGCCGCCGCGCACGCCGCGGATGCCGGCCTGGGCGACGGCGCGCGCCCACTCCTCGAGCACGGCCGTGGGCTTGGCCCCGTAGAGGCGGCCGGAGATGTTCGGGTCGCCCCGGCCCGTGAGGACCAGGTCGCCCACGAGCACGCCGTCGGCCTGCACCTTGCCGCAGGCGGCCACGGTGGTGCGGAACTCGAAGTCTGGGCCGAGCAGCTCGAGGGCCGCCGCCGTGGTGACCAGCTTGTTGTTCGAGGCCACGCTGAGCAACTCGTCGGCGTTGTGCTCGAACAGCCAGGCCTCGGCCGCCAGGTCCATCACGCACGCGCCGAAGCGGGCGCGGCGCAGGTTCGGCGTGTCCAGGAGCGTTCGCAGCTCGTCGCCGAGCGTCCTGCGGTCCAGCCCCTTCGGCGCCGGCGGCGGCTGGACCGGGCGCGGGGCCTTGGCCGCGGCCAGGGCGGGCACGCGGGCGGAAAGGACGGCCAGGAAGAGAGCGGCCAGGAGTCGTGGCAGGCGAGGCATAGCGCAACGAGTCTCGTCCGAGCATTCCGCGAAGAAGACTGAAGCACATCATACCGAAAGCGGCGCGGCTCTGCAAGGCGATCAGCCGGGGTGGAATGGCGGACTTGCGCGGCGATGGCCACCTGCTCGCCTCGGTCGAGCTTGCCGCGGAAGGAGTTGCGGCAAGACGCTCCCGATTCCGTGTTCACAGAACACGGGAGACCGCCAGTGTGCCGGGTTGAGAACCGCTGCCAGCTTCGCAACTCCCTGGTAGCACAGGATATCCGGCGCAAGCTGTTCAATGACACCAGGCAACATCGAGCGTCGAAGGAAACCCAAGCCTTTCACGTCCCGCGTTGGACGTTCGACGTTCGGAGTCCGACGTTCTCCGCGGCCAACGCGGCTTGACCCGCCCGTGCCGGCCGGCTATGCTCAGGAGGGGCGTCGGTCCTCAGCAGGTTGGGAGAGACGAACGATGGCTACTCAGCCGTCCGCGCCCGTGCGCAGCTACTTCGTGGATGAAACAGGGGATGGCACGCTGTTCGACCGGAGAGGGCGGGTGGTTGTGGGCACGGCGGGCCGTTCGCGCTACTTCGCGCTCGGGCTGGCGGAGATAGAGGACCCGATCGCCGTCAGCGGCGAGCTTGAGGGGCTTCGCTCCCGCCTGCTGGCCGAGCCCTACTTCGCGGGCGTCCCGTCAATGCGCCAGGAGCAGCGGAAGACGGCGGCGGCGTTCCATGCGAAGGACGACCTGCCCGAAGTGCGCAGGGAAGTCTTCTACCTGCTGCTTCGCCACAAGGTCCGCTTCTTTGGCGTCGTGCGGGACAAGCTGAAGGTCGCAGAGTACGTGCGCCAAGAGAACGAACGCGACCCAGGCTACCGATACCACCCGAATGAGCTGTACGACTCCCTGGTGCGGCGCCTGTTCAGGGACCTGCTGCACAAGGATCGCCGCTACACGATTCACTTCGCCAGGCGAGACCGTTCGGACCGGACAGTTGCTCTTCGGAATGCGCTCGATGCTGCTCGCCGGCGCTTCGGCACCAGGGTCGAGGATGTCAATGACGTGCGCATGGATGTCAGCGCCACCACACCGGCCGAATGTGGCGGCCTTCAGGTCATTGACTACTTCCTCTGGGCGCTTCAGCGTCTCTACGAGCGCAATGAGGAGAGGTTCATCAGGATGATCTGGCCGTCCGTCTGTCTCGTCCATGATGTGGACGACACGCGGCAGGCGCAGCATGGTGCCTTCTATACGCAGAGAAAGCCGCTGACTTCAGCGGCTTTAGGAAGGTCGCAGGGGATATAGGAGCAACGGGCCGGAGCCTGCTGCTCACGCGGCATGGAGCCGAGCTTCGTCCCCTGCACCTATAATGTTACCGCGGCGCAGCGCGTTTGTCAAGCGCTGGTCGCCACACGCCTTCCAGTTGGGGAAAGAGCAATGGTGACCACGTTCCGTGTCCTATGCTTCGCGGTGCTCTCGGTTGCGCTGGCCCTGGCGACTGCGAAGGCGGCTGACTATGACACCGGCGGGCCGCTGGCGGGCTACAAGCTGCCGCCCTTCCCGACACAGCACGGGGAGAAGCCGGGGCAGCCGGGGGAATTGCCCGGCAAACACGACGGCGACCCCATCGCGCCCTGCTTCGAGCTGAACCCCGGCTCGCCCGAACTCTACCGCAACTACTGGTTCAAGTACTGCCCGTCCCGCAGCTTCTTCGACCGGCAGAGCAAGGTGAGCCACGCCGACGTGGCGAACACGGGGCTGAAGTGGAAGGCCCTGCCCGTCGTCCGCTGCACGGTCGGCTCGCCAGTCCTCAAGCTCGACCTCGGGGAGCTTGAGATCGGCGTCTACGCCCTCCGCCTCATCGCGGCCGTGCCCACGGAGCAGCTCAAGCCGTTCCGCACGCCGCTCTACGTGCGGGCGAGGATCAACGACGGGCCGAAGGGCGAACAGAACAGCTATCGCATCCGCCTCGGCTACTGCGACGAGTTCTACAGCATTGCCGAAATCTACTTCCACGCCGACGAGAAGCGGCGCTTCAACGCCGAAATCGCCGTGGACGAGGGGAGCGGGGTGGAGATGCTGCTGCACGAGATTTCGCTCGACGACGCGCTCGCGGGCGTCGAGCGCCGCGCCACCAAGAGCCGCAAGACCCTCCCCGAGGCCGGGCCGCCGGCCCCTGCGAACGTCGAGGCGCCGAAAGACCAGCGCCTCGCCCGCGACGCCGAGATCTGGAACGCCTTTCCCCGCGTCAACGCCCAGGCATTCGGCCACGGCTGGATGGGCGGTGACGAGCACACCCTCCGCCGAAACGTCACCATCGGCGTCCCGGGCAAGTCCGCGAAGGAAATCGCCGACGAGTTCGGCGACTGGGCGCCCGGCAAGGGCGACGCCTTCCTCGTCAACAAGAAGCTCGACCTCACCTACACGATGGCCGACCTCCGCCAGGGCAAGCCCCTCCCCGCCCCCTATCCCTATCACGACGACGGGGCGGGGCTCTTCTTTCCCGAACCCAACGACCCGGGCAAGGGCCACATGTGGTCGCCCATCGCCAACGAGGTGCAGAACCGCCTCCGCAACTACCCAGGCACCCTCGTGCGCGGCAACGTCGCGAAGTACCTCAAGACGGGCGACACCGCCGCCGCCCGCGAGGCCGCCGTCGCCCTCGCCCGCTGGGCCTACGCCTTCCCGACCATTGACGCCGCGAACTTCCTCCTCTACGTCACCCGCGACCCCGGCCCCTACGGCCGCGACATCCGCTGCCGCCGCCGCGACTCCACCGCCAGCTTCTACCCGCACTACCCCCTCTACGTGGACCCCATTCTCTACGACTACGACCGGCTGTTCGATTTCATCAAGGACAACGCCGAGCTGGCCGAATCCATCGGCCGATTCGTCCCGTGGGTCAAGGCCCCGCAGGACGTGGTGAAGCTCATTGACGCCTATCTCGTGCAGACCACGGCCAAGCGCATTCTGCGCTACCACTACTACACCGATCCGATGGACATTGCGAACGCGGCGGCGGTCGTCGGCGACACGAAAGTCACGGACCCGTGGATGGAGTGGCTCTTCTCGAAGACGTTCATCTATCCGCTGCCGCCGGTCGGCATTGCCGACGCGATGATCACAGGCTGCTGCCGCGACGGATGCGAGTACATCGGCTCGGCCTACTACGCCCAGGGCGAGGGGGCGCTCCGCGTGGCCGAATCGCTCGAACGCTACCTCAAGGCGGGCGGGAACCCGAAGTACGACCTCAGCGACAAGGCACGCTACCCCAAGCCCGTCGCCCAGTGCTTCTGGCGCCTCAAGAACGTCGTGGCCGGGTGGGACTTCGTGCGCATCGGCGACGTCTGCGGCCCCGACAAGACGGCGGGCCACACCCTCCGCGACCTCGGCTTCGCCCAGCGCGGCTGGGAGTGGACCGCTGACCCCAAGTTCGCCTTCGTCCTCAAGCACTACCTCGGCCGCAAGGAAGAGACGGACGCCGATTGGGCGAAGATCGAGGCGGCCGCGGCCACGCTCAAGCGCGCCCCCTGGCTCGACCTGCGCTCGCGCGTCATGCCCATGTGGGCGGGCGTCCTGGAGAGCGGCCTGGAGCACGACGACCCGCGCTTCCGCCGAGCCGCCTACGTCCGCGTCGGCTTCGGCATCGGCCACCAGCACGCCGACACGATGGACCTCCAGGTTATCGCCCAGGGCGACCCCGCGACGATTGACGGCGGCCAGCGGAACGGCTACTCGTCGCCCTCCGACGGCACGACGCGCGTCCACAACCTGGTCGAGGTGGACGGCAAAGGCTTCCAGGGTTACTCGTGGGTGCGCGCCCTGGCCGACGCCCCCGGCTCCCGCTACCTGATGGCCGAGGCCGAGCCGCCCGAGGGCGTCACGCTCTTCCAGCGCCAGGTCGCCCTCATTGATGTGGACGAGGGCCAAGGCTCTCAGCCTCTGCCCATCGAGGCCCAGAAGCCTGGCTCCAAGCTCCCTGGTGGGGCAGGCATCTTGCCTGCCAATTCCTACGTCTTCGACGTCTTCCGCGTGGCCGGCGGCAAGACCCACACCTACTGCTTCCACGGCACGGTCGAGGACGACTTCCAGTGGAACGTCGCCGACGCCAAGCCCGTGGCCGAGGACGACGCGAGCGAGACCGGCCAGTATCTCGGCATGTTCAAGAGCCTGCCCGACAAGCGCTTCGCCGGCACCGCGCCCGACATCCTTGAGGCCACCTGGCGCCAGACCCGCGACCCCAAGCTCTTCGGCAACGAGCGCGCCCACCGCGGGCCCAACTTCTCCGACGACCTGCCCCGCCGCTTCACCCGCCTCCATCTCCTCGACGCCAAGGGAGCGATGGCGATGCGCGGCAGCCTCAACTGCCGCAACTTCAAGTACGACTTCGCCTGCCTCATGGCCCAGAAGGAATCGCAGGACACCACGTTCGTCGCCCTCATCGAGCCCTTCGTCGGCGAGCCCTTCATCACGAGAAGGCGGCTGCTCAATGTCAGCAATCGCGAAATCGTTCCTGGTCACATCTACACGGCGGCCCATCGAGCCGTGGCCGTGGAGGTAAACACTGCGAATGGCCATACCGACATCTGCTTTGCCGATGGGGCACCCGTCTTCTGGTGGTCCATCCCCGACGCGAAGATGACTGTCAAGGGCGAGTTCGCGTTCCTCTCAACCGACAAGGATGGCCTGCGCCTCGCCACCCTCGCCGGTGGCGCGCTCCTCGAAGCACCGGGCATCAAGCTCGTGCCCGCCCAGCGAGGGCGCGGGGGCAGGGTCGTGAAAGTGGATTACCTGGCGAAGACGCTCTGGATTGACCAGCCCTGGCCCGCGACCGCGCGGCCGAGCGTCTTCGAGGTCGGCGTGCCCGGCCACTGGACCACCTACACCGCGCTCGAAGTGAAGCCCGACGGCAACCTCACCCGCATCACGGTGGAGAACGGCGCGGACTACTTCCGCTCGGGCATTGAGGAGGTGAATGCCGAGAAGGGCACGGTGCGTTGTGCCCTCAACCCCACGATGGGCAATCGGCCCGGCATCAACAAGGGCTGGGTCGCCTCGGACGACGAGATGACGACCTTCTGGCGCGCCGACATCGTGGGCGACAAGACGTTCAAGCTCACCGGCGGGCCTGTGACCAAGGAAGCCTTCGGCAAGGCGGGCGTCCTGCGGCTTTGGGAGTATGGCGTCGGCGACACCGTGCGCCAGAGCACATTTGCCAGCGTCCGCCGCGTCGCCCCCGGCCAGTTCGAGCTGACCGCCGACGTGGATGTCACCGTCACCCTCCCCGACGGCAAGCCCCACACCGTCACCGCGCGCGACCTCGACGCCGAGGGAAAGGTAAGATGGTAGGGCGTGCATACTTGCACGCGGAAGGGTAGGACGCTAACCTCGGCCAGAAGATTCCGCGTGCAAGTATGCACGCCCTACCGCCGTCCGAAGGCGGGAGATCGAGCGCAGAAGGGCATCCAGCATGCGTGTGCGATACGAGACCTTCGCCATGTCTCTCCCGCTCTTCGACCCTCGATTCTACGAGGAACGTCGGAACGAGGTCCGCCGGCAAGCGGAGCAATTCATAGCCGATCGCCTCGGTGGCGAGAACGTGATCTCGGTGGCTGAGTCTGCTACGGGCGCATTGGTGTGCACGGTATGGTATAGGGAGTGCGACACTTCCACGTGTGGCGCGCAGGTGCAAGTCGAAGACGCAGGCACCAGCGCCCAGCCAATGCAGGTCCGGTTCCAGAGCTTCGCAGGACCGGCCATGTGGTTCAGTTTCCGGCCGATCAACACATGCCGCGACAAGATCAGGAGGCAAGCAGAGCAGTTCGTCAATGAAGCGGTGGGGGCCGATAATGTGATCTCGGTCACCGAGTCCGTCACCGCCTCAGGTCCGTTCATGGTCACGGTCTGGTACAGGGTCCGCGGCCCAGCCTCAAAGGCTCAGTGAGAGAGAGATAGAAATAGTAGGGCGTGCATACTTGCACGCGGAAGTCACCGGAGAAGACTCCGCGTGCAAGTATGCACGCCCTACCAAGGAGAAGGGCCATGCCGCAATACCGCAGATGGCGGGTCGAGGGCGGCATGTACTTCCTGACGGTGGTAACCCATGAGCGGTGCCCGATCTTCGCGGAAGGCTGGGCGCGGCGACTGTTGCGCCGGGCCATTGCTGAGGCGCGGAAGCTCCGGCCCTTCGAGATCGTGGCCGTGGTTCTCATGCCGGACCACTTCCACATGCTGTGCCAACTCCCGGATGGTGACGACGACTTCTCGACACGTCTTGGTTCCATCAAACACGCGTTCACCCGCGCATATCTCACTGCAGGCGGGCAAGAGGGCGCAACAAGCGCCGGGCGGCAACGCCACAGGAACCGCGGGGTGTGGCAGAAGCGGTTCCACGAGCACTGCATTCGCGATGATCGTGACTTCACGCGGCATGTGGAGTACATCCACTACAATCCCGTGAAGCACGGGCGCGTGGATTCCCCGGCGAAGTGGCCGTGGTCGAGCTTCCATCGCTACGTCAAGCTCGGCTTCTACGGCAAAGGTTGGTGCGATCCGACGAAGGCGAAGGAGCTTGGGCCAGAGCCCGGCTTTGAGTGAGAGCGCCCCGTGCCCGCAATGGTAGGGCGTGCATACCTGCACGCGGAACGAATCGGGGGTGACCTCGGGAGCCAAAGATCCCGCGTGCAGGTATGCACGCCCTACAACCGAAGCCATTCCGCGTGCAAGTATGCACGCCCTACGGAGGAGACGGTAATGGACTTCGCGGCCCACAACGCCGAGGTGAAGGAGGTGTGGAAGCGGTTCCGCGAGGGGCGGCCGTCGCGGGTGCCGATGGTGCTCGGCATCTCGTCGCGCTTCACGATCCTCAATCCCGCCATCAACTCGAAGGGGGTCACTTACGAGGAGTATTTCAACGACCCGGACGTGATGTTCGAGACGCAACTGCGCCACCAGCACTGGGTCCGCCATAATCTCGTGCAGGACGCCGAGATGGGCCTGCCCGAGGCATGGACGGTGGGCGTGGACTTCCAGAACAGCTACGAGGCGCTCTGGTGGGGCGCGCCGCTGCGGTTCATCGAGGGCAACGTGCCCGACAGCCCGCCCTGCATCACGGACGAGGGCAAGGCGGCGTTCATCGCCCGCGGCGTCCCCGACCCGTTCGGCGGCTGGATGGGGCGAAACTGGGACTACCTGGAGCATTTCAAGGAGCGGGCGAAGGGCTTCGAGTTCTGCGGCCGGCCCGTCAAGGCCGGCTCGCCGACGGGGTGCGGCACCGACGGGCCGTTCACCATCGCCTGCGCGCTGCGCGGCCCGACTGGCATCTGCCTGGACATGTACGCCGACCCCGCCTTCTACCACGACCTGATGACGCTCCTCGTCGAGGGGGCGGTCCACCGCATCCGCGCCTATCGCCAACGCCTCGGCCAGCCGGTGGAGTCGAAGACTTGGGGCTTCGCCGACGACAGCATCGCCCTGCTGTCCGTGGCCACGTATCGCGAGCTGGTGCTGCCGTACCACAAGCGGCTCATCGAGGCGTTCGGCCCGGAGGGGCCGAACTCGATTCACCTGTGCGGCGACGCGACGCGGCACTTCAAGACCATTCGCGACGAGTTGAAGGTGACGAGCTTCGACACGGGGTTCCCCGTGGACCACGGGGCGCTTCGCCGCGAGTTGGGGCTGGACATCACGATTCAGGGCGGCCCACACGTCGAGCTGCTGCGGACGGGCACGCCGCGCGCCGTGCGGGCCGAGGCGAGGCGCATTCTGCGTTCGGGCGTGATGGCGGGCGGCAAGTTCGTGCTGCGCGAGGGCAACAACCTTGCCCCCTTCACCCCCGTCGCCAACGTCGCGGCCATGTACGCCGCATGCACGGAGTTCGGGTGGTACGCCTGATGCACGCCGGCGCCGGGGGCCATGCCGCCCGTGCCCGCCCATCTGTATCAAACCAGAGGGGTGGAAAGTGATACAGATGGGCAGAAACGTCGGCTTCCCCAAGCTCGACTGCCTCTTCGACGGGTCGCTCGACCGCGCGGCCACCCTCGCCCGCCACAACCTCGATCCCGCGCGCCGCACCGTCCTCTTCGCCCCGAGCATCGGGGAATTCTCCGCTCTGTACCGCATGGGGGAGGAGGTGATCCGGGACGTGGGGTCCATGGACGTGAACCTGGTCGTCAAGCTCCACGACCACTTCCTCTTCCGGCCCGAGGCCTACGAGGCCAACTGGCCGGAGCGCATCCAGGCGCTCGCGGCCGGCATGCCCAACGTGGTGCTCACGCGCGATCGCAGCGTTGCTCCGTTGCTCCACGCGGCCGACGTCTTGATCTCCGACTTCAGCTCTGTAGCCAGCGAGTTCACGCTGCTGGACCGCCCCATCGTGTTCATCGAGACGCCGGAGGTTTGGGAGCAGGAGATGTTCCGGTCCATCCACGATCTGGCGACCTGGGGCTACAAGACGGGCGCTCTCGTCGGGAAGCCAGCCGAGCTGCGTGCCGCCGTCGAGCAGGCCCTGGCCAATCCGGGCGCCTTGAGCGAGGTCCGCCGCGCCGCGGCACGCGACTACTTCTACAACCCCGGCCGCGCGACCGACGTGGCTGTGGCCAGGCTCTATGAGCTGTTCGGCCTCGACCCGCCCGAGCACGGGCCGCAAGCGGGGAGCATCGAGCCGCGAGCCTGAAAGGTGAAGGGGCCGCTATGGACTGGCAGACCCATGTCGTCCTCTCCGCACGTCTGCTCAAGTGCTGCGGCCTCGACCTCGGCGCGGCCCTCTACGCCAATCTGCCCGTCATAGACGCCCAGCCCTCGCACTACCACCGCGTCTACGCGCACATCCTGTGCAACCAGCCCTCGATCCTCGAGGCGGCGATGGACCTGCTCGGCAGCCCGGCGATGCAGCAGGGCGATTTCGGCGCCCTCCGGGCGTACGCGGCCCGTGTTATTGCTGAACTGCGGGCCAAGCTCGCGGCGGCCAAGGCCTGGGCGGAGCGCAACGAGCTGGAGAAGAGCATCTACGCCTATGCCCGCGTGGCCGAGGAGGCCGCCACGTTCAGGGAACTCGCCGACAAGGCGGCCGAGATCGTCGGCGACGCCGCCGTCTCTCGCTTCACCGGCGATCGCATGAGCGCCGCTGTCAGCCTCGCCTCGCATCTCTTCTTCGACGTCTACAACAACCCCGTCCAGGCGTTCCTCCCCGATTCGCCCTATTGCTCCGCCCAATGGGAGTTCTGGGGCCAGGTGGACTATCTGCGCTTCCGGGGGGAGTTCTACTCGGAGCCCCACATCAGCGACTTCCGCCGCTGGGCCATTGCCCTGCCGCTCTGGCAGACCCGTCTCGGGCCCGCCAAGCTCATCAAGGCCATCATCATCCGCCTCGGCGAGCTGGGCCAGCCCGCCATCCACTACGAAGTCATTGACTGGGCCATCCGCACCTTCCTCCGTTACCTCGATGTGAATGACTACCAGAAGGTGGACGTCGAGATCGCCTTCTGCCGCGAACTCGAGCGGCTCATCACGCGCTGGATCGCCGAGCGCTTCCCGAAGAGCATTGAGCGCCACCCGTCTTTCCGCCTCGTGCCGCGCCACGGCGCCGCACTGGCCTGACCGTCCGCCCCCCGTGAGGGGCGCCGGAACGAGAGCCGCCACGATGCCAACCGCCAGCGAATTCTGCGATGCGCTCCTGGCCAGCGGCCTGGACTTCTTTGCGGGCGTGCCCTGCTCGCTTCTCGCATCCGTGGTCTCCGAGCTTCAGGCCCGCCCCGGCGTCACCTACGTCCCGGCCGTGAAGGAGGACGCCGCGATGGGCGTGGCGGCGGGGGCCTGCCTGGCCGGCCGCCGGGCCGCCGTCCTCATGCAGAACTCCGGCCTCGGCCATGCCGTCAATCCCCTCACGTCCCTCCACCTCGTCTACCGAATCCCTTGCGTGCTCCTCGTCTCGTGGCGAGGATGTCCGGAGGCTGGCCGCGACGCGCCGGAGCACGACGTGATGGGGCGGATCACGCCCGACCTCTTGCGGACGCTCGGCGTCGAGCACCAGGTCGTCGAGGCGGAGCACTACGCCCGGCAGGTGCGGCAGGCCATCGCCCGCGCGGAGGAGCTGTCCGCGCCCGTGGCGCTCGTCCTCCGCAAGGGGGTGGTGGAATGACCCGACGCGAGGCGGTGGGCATTGTGCTCTCGGAGCTTTCCCCCGACCGTTTCGTGGTTCTCACAACCGGGATGATCAGCCGCGAAGCGGCGGCGGCCGACCGGCCAGGCCACTTCTACATGGTGGGCTCGATGGGCCTGGCCTCGTCCATCGCCCTGGGCGTCGCGCTCGCCCAGCCGGGGCGCCCCGTCGCCGCCGTGGACGGCGATGGGAGCGCGCTGATGAATCTCGGCTCCCTGGCCATGGTGGCCTACCACGGGCCGGAGCGCTTCCTCCACATCGTGCTCGACAACGAGGCGTATGAATCCACCGGCGGCCAGCCGTCGGTGAGCGCGCGGACGCCGCTGGAGGCCGTCGCTCGCGCCGCGGGCTACCCGCACGCCCGGCGGGTTTCGACCGCCGAGGAGCTGGCCCGGGCGGTGCGCGAGTTGGGCGAGGCGCGCGGCCCGGCCTTCCTCCTGGTCAAGGTGGGCATCGAGGAGGGGACGCACGTCCCGCGCGTGCCGCTCAGCCCCATCGAGCTGCGCGACCGGGCACGCGCCTTCCTCCAGCGTGTCCGCCACACTGGCCCGCCGTGACCCGATTCCCCAGGAGAACTCCATGCAAGCCGTCATCCTGGCCGCAGGCGTGGGATCGCGTCTCGGCAAGCTCACCGAGCGTTGCCCGAAATGCCTCGTGGGCATCGCGGGCCGTTCCCTGCTCGAACGCCAACTCGACACGCTCGAGCGGCTGGGCGTCCGCGACATCACCATCGCCACCGGCCACATGCACGAGCAGGTGGAAGCCGCCGCGGCCGGCCGCGCCGTCTGCCAGTACAGCCCGTTCCACGCCAGCACGAACAACCTCGTCTCGCTCTGGCTCTGCCGCCACCTGATGCGCGACGACTCCCTGATCTTCCACGCCGACATGCTCTTCGCCCCCGAGCTGGTGAAGGCGACGATGGACGCCAAAGGCGACGTGGTGCTGCTGTGCGACGAAACCTGCCACGTCCGCGGCCACCTGCGGGCGCAGGCCGACGCGCGGGGGCGCATCGTGGCCGTGAACCGCGACATGGACCCCGCCGCGGCCTACGGCCGCTTCCTTGGGCTGGCGAAGCTCTCGGCGCCCATTCTGCCGGCGGCGAGCGCCGCTCTCGAGGAGTGCGTGAAGGAGGGCCTGCTCCAGAGCTACTACGTGGTGGCCATCGAGATGCTCATCGCCCAAGGGGCCGACGTCCGCCCCTGCCCCGTCGAGGGCCGGGCCTGGCAGGAGATTGATTTCCCTGAGGACTACGAGGAAGCCCAGCTCCGCTGGCGCTGAGCGCGCATAGGAGACTCCTGGAGCCTTCTCCCTTCACTCGGCGGGGCGGACCTGGCGGAGGCGGTGGGGTTGGGAGAGGGAAGAGCAGGTCAGAGCCAGAGGATCTTCACTTGATCGGAGAGTTGATCGAACTCCGGGTCGCCGGTGACGACCTCGAGGTTGCGGAGCTTCGCGAGCGCAGCGGCGAAGCAGTCGCCGAAGGCCAGCTTGTACTTGGACTTGAACCACGCGGCCTGTTGGGCGAATTCCCAGTCAACAGAGACGGCGACGACGCCAAGCCGCAAGAGGTCCGCGATCGTCGCGTCCGCCTCGGTGTCGCCCCGCTTGCGGGCCGTGGTGTACCAGACCTCCCCCAGGTTGACGACGGTGGCCAAGGCGGGCTGGCCCGCCTCGCGTGCTTCGGCCAGCAACGCCGCGACCTTCGGAGCGGCGGGCTCGCCCTGCATGAAAGCCAGGAGTCCCCAGGTGTCGAACACGCGTGGCTGGTGGGGCATGCTATCCCTCCCGTTCGCGCCGCCGCTCTTCCATGAGGAGTTCCAGGACGCCCGAGCCCTTCAGCCTGCCCTGGACGCTTCGGACGTAGTCTTCGGTGACGGGCTGGATGACGATTCGCCCGCCGTCCTCGTAGAAGCTCACCTTCGTCCTCGGCCCGATGCCGAACTTGCGGCGCAGGGGAGCGGGGATCACCACCTGGCCCTTCACGGTTGTCGTCGAAGTCATAACCGTCTCCTTGTATTACTACCCACTATCAGTATACCCGCTCGCAGGAGGTAATACAAGTCACCGCCCTGGGGCATCGGCGGGCAGGAAGCACAGGAGGCGCACGTCGCCGCCGGCCAGCTTGACGGCGAAGCGGCGCAGGGCGGCGCCGGGAACGGTGTCCTTGCCGTCGAGGAGGGCGGCGCACTCGGCCGCGGGGTCGGAGGCGGCGACGGTGAGGAGGCGGTAGGCACCGTCGGGCAGGGGGAGGCCGACCTCGAACTCGGCTTCGCTGTCCTGCCAGTTGATGAGGGTGAGGAACTTCTCGCGCGGGCCGGCCTCGGCGAGATATGCCTCGACGTTGCAGCCGTGCTTGTGGAGCGAGAGGGGCTTGGCCTCGCCCAACACCTCGTCGAGGGCCTTGCCGAACTCCTCGGTGAAGGCGGGATCGATCTCCCACTCGACCAGGTTCCTGGGCAGGTAGACGACGGAGCCGTCGTCGCGGCCCTTGCGGACGAGGTCGGAGAGGATGGGGCGCTCGTGCCGCTCGCCGACCTCGTTCACCTCGCCGAGTTGCTGGGCGATGAGGAGGCGCGAGCCGCCGGCCTGGGCCTTCGCCAGCGCCGCCGCCGCCTGCTTCGACACGGCGTAGGGGAAGGGGAGGAAGAGGACCTTGTAGCGGCCGATGTCCTTGAGGGTCTCGGGTTGGTCGAGGTAGTAGAGGTCGTAGGGATAGCCGTTGGCGTTGAGGAACTGGTTGACGAGTCGGGCGGTCCAGAAGCCCTGCTTGGCCACGGGGTTGTCGCCGAGCCAGTTGGTGCCGTGATCGTTGTCCCACCAGTCCTCGGAGGCGCGGGAGGCGAGGACGGCGAGGGCGCCGGGCGTGCGGGCGCGGGTGACGCCCCAGCGCTCAAGGGCGTTCAGGAAGGCGATCTCGCGGCGGCGGTGGTCGGTGGACTTCTGGAGTCCGATGTAGTTGTAGCGGTACCAGGCGATGAGGCGGGCGCCCTGGAGCGCGGCCTGGATGCCCTCGCGGACCGAGGGCGGGACGAAGATTTCCATCGCGGCCCGGCGGTTGCGGGCCGAGGCGGCCCAGACGCGGGTCTCGGCCTCCTGGTAGTCGGTGCCCAGGTAATCGAGGTCGGCGACGTGGCCGATCACGTCGTAGGCCAGGCAGTAGGTCATGCGGTTGTTGGCCGAGACGGCGTGGGAGCCGATGATGGCGAAGGCTTCGCACTTGGGGTTGACCTTCCGCACGGCGTCGCGGTAGCGGCGGAAGCGCTCGCCAAGCTGCTCGTAGCAGTAGACCGTCCAGCGCTTGTAGTCCACCGTGTCCTGCCAGATGCTCTCGGGCAGGTCGGCGGCGGGGCCGAAGCGCTTCTGGAAGGCGAGGCGGACGGGGTCGTCCTTCGGCCGCGTCTTGCCCTCGGGCTTTTCGAGGCCGTAGAATGCCTCGTCGTGGCACAGGCTGAGGCCGTCCACGCCGCGGGCCGCGACCTCTTCCAGCAGCGTCTGCCAGCCATCCTTGTCCTTCGGCCCGACGTAGCACTCCATGAAGCGGCCGAGGAAGATGACGTAGACCTTGAGGCCGTGGGCGTGGAGGGTGTCGGTGAGTTCCTTGAGCAGGTCGCGGTTGGGCGGCGGAGCGTTGTCCTTCGTGTGCCAGCGGAAGTTGGGGGTGGGCCAGAAGGCGCTCATCTCGGCCTCGACGAAGAGCAGCACGCCGTCTGCACCCATGCCCTTGATGTCCTGGGCCACCTTGAGGCAAGGCTCGAACTCACCCAGGGGCTTGGGCGGCGGGTTCTCGAGGTTGATGCCGAACATCCAGAGATCGGCTGTGATGCACTTGGTGATTCGGTTGGTGGCACGGGCATCTTGCCCGTGGACCACAGGCTGGAAGCCTTTGCCACCGATCGTGAGACGCTTGGCGTCCTTGGGCACGGGCTCGGCCTTGCGGAGGGGGAGGGCCCTGGCCAGCCCTGCCGTGGCCGCCTGGGGGGCGTAGATTTCGAACTCGGCGAGCTGGGGAAAGCTCTGCTCCCAGCCGCGCTGGCCTTCGAGGGCGCGGAGCTTCAGGCGATGAACCTTGGTGGGCGGGAAGGCCAGCTCGCGCCAGGCGTGCGGCGCGCCATCGAGCACTGCGCCGAGGATGGTGTCGTAGGCCCCGCTGCCCGTCGTGTCGGCGCACGCGACGGCTCGGAAGGTGAACAGCCCGCCCTGGAGGAAGCGGACGGCGGAGACCTCCATCGGTCACCAGGACCATATTGTCAGCCTGGAGGCTAAGCCGGCCAACATCGAGGGCAAGGGCGCCATCCCCATCCGCGAGCTGGTCCGCAACAGCCTGCGCATGCGGCCCGACCGCATCATCGTGGGCGAGTGCCGCGGCGGCGAAGCCCTTGACATGCTCCAGGCCATGAACACGGGCCACGACGGCTCCCTCACCACCATCCACGCCAACTCCGAGCGCGACACCCTCTCCCGCGTCGAGACCATGGTGCTCATGGCCGGCATGGACCTCCCTAGCCGCGCCATCCGCGAGCAGGTCTCGTCGGCCATTGACTTCATCGGCCAGCTCTCGCGCATGACCGACGGCACGCGCAAGCTCGTCGGCCTCAGCGAGGTCACGGGCATGGAGGGCGAGATCATCACGATGCAGCCCATCTACGTCTACGAGCAGCGCGGCTTCGGCGAGGGCGGCAAGGTGCTCGGCGCCCTCAAGCCCACCGGCGCCATCCCCAAGTTCATCCACGACCTCCGTGCCCGCGGCATCCCCGTGGACATGACCCTCTTCCAGGACCTCTCCGTCCCGCCCCCGCAACCAGCGCATCGCCACCACGCTCGGCCCTAACGCGCTCGGCGCTGGCCCGTGCCCTCAGGCAAGGGCCGGCTGAAGACTGAAGAAGTTGTCGGTCCCTCTTCTCCAACTGCGGAGGCATCCCTATGCGGAAATGCTCCCCTCAGGATTGCGTCCTGACTGCGATCGTCGCCTTGTCGGTGGTTGGCGTTTTGGTCCCCACTGTACGCGCAGCGAACGCCCCCGAGGCCGCCATCCGGGAAGGAGATAAGCTATTGGTGGCCGATGGCCCTGCGCCGGTGAAGCAAGGGGAAAGCACGCTGGCAACAGTGGCCGTCGGGACCCAATTGGTGGCGAACAAGGTGAAGGGAAGCTGGGTGGCTGTGACAGTGAAGAAGGATGGCCAGAGCGTCAGCGGGTGGGTTCATACCAAGTGGCTCAAGCGGCTTAGCTCTCAGGCCGAGGGAGGGCCGGACACGGGTGCGAAGTCCGTGGACAAGGGGGAGAAAGCTAAGACTCCGGCGCCGCAAGACCCTTCTGCGAAGGCAGGTCCTCGCCCAGAGTCAACCGTGGAAGGGGGCGTGGTGGAGTGGCGAGGCGTATGGTTGATGACGTGCTGCTCAATCTCCAGGGAACACACCGAGATGATCAGCATCTTCCGAAGCGACAAGGAGCTGCCCGGTGGCGGCTACTATTTCGGGTTCGACGACAAAGAGCTTCCAAAGAAGTACGGCAAGGTGTCCTTCAGGACATTCAAGGGAGTCCGGGGCAAACTAGCGGGGCAGAAAGTCGTGAAAGGGGCAGGATTTCCTCCGCAGGACTTGACAGTTCGTCTCCTCACTTCGGTTGAGCCCATCTTCTGAGCAGGTGGGGATCGCCATGTCCTCACATAGAGTCTTCTTGCACTCTGTGCAGCCGACGGCCGCGCTCCGGCACGCCTGCGTGATCCGCTGCTCGAGATGCTCACTCGACGAGAAGCAGCCGTGAGCCGCTCCTTTGGCTCAGGAGACACCTCGTCGTAGCGGGCGTTGAACCACCGCGTGATCTCGCGGCTGAGATCCAGGTGCTGCTCCTGATCCGCCGCGGAGTGCAAGTCGAGGTGGACGCGCGCCTCAGGGACCAACTCGCCAAGCTGCGGGAGGGCAGCGACTTCTGAGCCGCCGCCTGGATGGCCGAGGGCGAGGGAGAGGGGAGAGGCCCGGGGGAAGGGCCAGTGAGACCCGTGGGATACGTGGGACCCGTGGGACCAGTCGGACCACCCGTCCCACTGGTCCCACCGGTCCCACGTGTCGCACCAGTCCCATCCAGCCTTCTCCGCCCGGACTCTCCCCCCTCCCTTTGCCCTCGCGGGCGATGGGAGTGGTGTAAGTCTCGAATTGTCAAAGAGCTACGCGGGCCTCGCTCCGGCCGTCGCCCATGCAGTGACGCTGGATGCGAGCCTTTCGCTCGGCCTTTCCGCGCGCGCGGTTCCCCAAGCTGGGGTGTGGCACTGCTGGCTTGTCCAGCAGTGCTTCTCCGCCGCCGGGGACACGGCTGGGCAAGCCAGCCGTGCCACACTCCTGCCGTGGGGCGTGGCGCCTCGTCTGGGGTTGGCTAGCCGTTTCGGAGGCCGCCACTGGAGCGCGCGACGCGTACAAGGAACAGAGCGTCCGCGCCCGGCGGACACTCTCTCCCTCCAACCTTACAAAGGCATTGCCCCCCGATTTCTAGTACGCCGGGAATCGTAAAGAACTGTAAAATCCGCAAGCGCAGGGTGGGGCAGGCATCCTGCCTGCCGATTCCACTCTTGCAGGCGGGACGCCTGCACCTCCTCTGCCGCCGTTTTCCCCTTGCGCGCTCCCTCGGTCCTCGGCCCGCCACGCGAGCCGGGCAAGGCATCTTCTCCCCCATACTAACTACGACAATCCCCCCCTCTCTACCGCGCCCCGGAACCGAAAAGACCGTGAAGAATCCGCAACCGCCTGGCAGCGCGAAGCTCATCGCCACAGCTCCTCTGCCGCCGTCTTCCTCATGCGCGCTCCCTCAGTGCTGGAGTGGGTGAGTCGGCAGCACGTCAAGGGGTGGGGTGCAGCACCTTGACACCGCGGCCCCCGCCCGCTACACTGCACGTCTGGTACTGTGGGGAGCCAGGAAGGAGGAAGTGTCGTGCGGAGGGCAGCTTCACGGCTCCGGTGGGGACGACGCGGCGGATCGATGGCCGGGACCGCGCGGCGCGGGCCGCTTCGGCGGCCGGAGTTCGGCGACTCTGTGCCTGATTTTGGGGGGCTGAGGCCATGACAGTCACGGTTCGCTGCTGGTGCGGGTGGGAGTATGAGGTGGGGGAGAGCGCCGCGAACAGCTTCGGGCGTTGTCCACAGGAGGGTTGCCGCGCTTGGGTGCGGATTCCGCCGGAGCCGCTCCTGCATCAGTTCCTCGGCAATGTGGTTGTTGCCAGCACCCTCGAGGCCTCGATGCCCGACCTGCGCAAGCAGGGCGCCAGGGCCGAATGGCGCCCTGCCGCGCCGGCCCGGCCCGCGCCTGCCGCGGCCGAGGCCGCCCCGGCCGTCACTGCCCTGGCGAGCGACGACCTGCCCGTCATGACCATCGAGGAGCCCCGGCCCGCAGCCGGCCAGGGAGACGACTTCCTGCCCATTCTCACCATCGAGCCGCCCGCGGTCTCTGTCCCCAGTGCGCCGCCCAGCCCCCGTGGCGCGCGGCCAGGCGCGGCGCCCAAGTGACATCGCCGGTGTGTGAGGATTGGCAGGGGCCGGAGGCGCGGCGCGCGCCAGCCTCCCGTCAGAGGCCCTTCTCCCCAGCCAGGCTCGGCCCCAATCGGCAATCGGCAATTGGCAATCGGCAATGTGGGAGGGGGGGTGGTGGCACGGGCGGCGCGTCTGTGGTTGGGTTGGGTTACGCCCGTGCCACCTACACGACCCCTTTGCGCGCGAGAAAGGAACGATTACGAGGACGAGGGACGAGGGACGAGGACGATTGGGGGAGAGGGGGAGGTGGCACGGGCTGCGCGTCTGTGGTTGGGTTGGGTTTCGCCCGTGCCACCTACACAATCCCCCTTTGGGCGCGAAGCAGGGTCACGGCTCGACCGGGCCGAGGGCGCCGGTGGCGCGGACGGCGAATTCGTCGCGGGTCCGGCCCTCGGTGTCCACGGCTCGGCAGCGTATCTGGTTGGCCGTGACAGTGACTTCGATGCAGTGGTTGAACGATGCGGCGACGTCGCCCGGGGCGACCTGTCGCCGGGCCATGACCGGGTTGAGGGGCCCGCCACCACCGCCTGTTATGATGTACGTCACGCCGTCGCGGCACAGGCGGTGGTAGAGGTGGCGGGCGCCCGAGAATGCGACGCGGACCTTGTGCTTGGCGAAGAGGGGGTGCCACCAGTAGTGGCCGTCGCGCAGGATGTGGCGCTCGGCGGCGCCGAAGATGGCGCGGTGGCTGAAGACGACGATGGGCTTCTCCGCCGCGGCGCCCAGGTCGTCCTCGAGCCAGCGAGTCTGAGGGTCGTCCTTCGAGAGGGGGCGTTCGGTGTCGAGGAAGACGAAGTGGGCGCCGCGGTAGTCGAAGGAGAAGTAGTTGTCCTGGTAGAGGCGTGGCTCGGGCGCGTCGCCGCGGGGCTGGATGACGGCGCGCTTCTCGCCACGGCCTCGGCAGCCGTAGAAGGGGAATCGGCTGGTGATCGGCTCGGCGAGCTGGTGGAAAGTGACCCACTCGGCGATGTGGGAGCCGCCCACCATGCCGCCCGCGTGGACCACGAGGTCGGGGCGGAGCTTGACGACCTGGGCGACCACCGCGCGCGTCTCGTCTCCAGTGCCCTCGGAGCCGCCGTAGACGACGAAGCGAAGGCTGTCCTCCGCTGCCGAGCTGAGGCCGGCTGCGAGGAGGATCGCGGCGGCAAGGGGGAGGCGGAGGGTCTTGGGGCGGACGATGCACGGCATCTAGCGACGGGCTCCTGGCCGCGTGGTGCGGCCTAAAGCCCCGTGTTGCCCCAGAAGAAGCCCCTGACGTGAGCTTTCGCTCACAGCAAGCGTACACCGGGATCCGTTCGTTGGCAAGGGGCGATTTTTTGAGGCCCATTCGCCTGAAGCGATCGCCGTGGAGCGGCCCACGGCGCAGCGGGCGAGAGCCTGGGGTTGGCCTCATACTGTATCAAATCTCGGGGCGAGATGATACAGAATGGGTTTCATGGGGCACCTGGCCGCACTGGGCGAGTACCCATGTGCTTGCCAGATAGACACTTGGGGCGCCACGCCCGGCGCGTGTCTGTAATACGAGACAGTGCGCGCGCAATGATGATACAGTATGGACAGGGCTGACGCGCCGCCAAGCGGCGGGCCGGCCGCGGATCGCTTGAGTCGGGTGAGCCATT
Organism: Planctomycetota bacterium; assembly: GCA_041320515.1. Lineage (GTDB taxonomy): Bacteria > Planctomycetota > PUPC01 > DSUN01 > DSUN01 > DSUN01. The sequence goes on from JBGLNR010000001.1 coordinate 1,930,589, forward strand.
CTTTGACACATGGGGGCGGGTGTGCTAGAATCCACGGCTGCAAGTATTCACGAGCGAGGCCCCCATGCCGATGGTGATACCCGCCGTGGACATTCGCGGCGGGCGATGCGTCCGGCTGTTCCAGGGCCGGGCCGAGCAGGAGACTGTTTACTTCGGCCGCCCGGCCGAGGCGGCGCAGTTGTGGGCCGGCCAAGGGGCCGAGCTGATCCACGTGGTGGACCTGGATGGGGCGTTCGAGGGACGGCCAGCGAACTTCGATGCCGTGGCCGCCATTGCCCGCGAGGTGGCCGTGCCCATCGAGGCCGGCGGCGGCATCCGCTCGGACGAGTCGGTTGCCCGCTACCTCGACGCCGGTGTCAAGCGGGTCATCCTGGGCAGCCGGGCGCTTCGCGAGCCGGGCTGGCTCGCTGCCCTGTGCGAGCGCTTCCCCGGCCGCATCGTGGCCGGGATTGACGCGCGGGATGGCCGCGTGGCCGTCGAGGGCTGGGCCGAGACCTCGGACGTGGAGGCATTGGGCTTCGCCCGCGAGCTGGACGCGATGGGCCTGCGGGCCATTATCTTCACGGACGTGGCAACGGATGGGGCGATGCGGGGGCCGAACCTGGGGGCGCTCGAGCGCCTGCTCGACGCGGTGAAGACGCCTGTCGTGGCCTCGGGCGGCATTGCGTCGCTCGACGACGTGCGGCGGGTGGCGGCCCTGCCCGTCGAGGGAATGATCATCGGGAAGGCCCTGTTCGAGGGGGCCTTCACGTTGAGGGAGGCCGTAGTGGCGGCGAAGACGCCGATCTGACCGATCCGACGGATCCGACGGATCCGACCGATTCGACCGATTCGATCGATGGCTCATACGCAAAGAGGAGAGACCGCCAGATGAAAGAGCGCTTGATGACCCCCGGCCCCGCCGAGGTCCCGCCGGAGACCCTGCTCGAGCTGGCGAAGCCGGTGTTCCACCACCGCACGAAGGAGTTCCGTGCCATCCTCATGGCGGTGACGGAGGGGCTGAAGGACGTGTTCCAAACCAGGAACGATGTCTTCATCTTCACGTCCTCCGGCACGGGAGCGATGGAGGCGTCGGTCGTGAACCTGCTTGCGCCGGGCGACAAGGCGCTGTGCGTGCGGGGCGGCAAGTTCGGCGAGCGGTGGAGCGAGCTGGCCGAGCGCTTCGGCGCGAGGATCATCAACCTCGATGTCGAATGGGGCCAAGCCGTCGAGCCGGCTGCCGTCGAGGCCGCGCTGAGGAAGGACCCCGACATCGCGGCAGTCTACACGACCCTGTGCGAGACCTCGACGGGCGTGGTGACGGATGTCGAGGCCATCGGCAAGGCCGTGGCGAAGTCCAATGCCTGCCTTGTGGTGGACGGCATTTCGGGCGTGGGCGCGATGCCGATGAAGACGGACGCCTGGGGGGTGGACATGCTGATCGTCGGCTCGCAGAAGGCCCTCCTCCTGCCGCCGGGCCTGGCGTTCCTGAGCGTCAGCCCCAAGGCTTGGGCGCGGGTGGCTCGCCCGCCCGCAGCACTGCCAGGGACGCTGTGAGGAAGAATGCCGCAAGCGGCGGCGCCAGGCCCCACAGAGGGTCCCGACGGGCTTGAGAAGCTCGCCCCACATCCATCACCACAACCCCCGCATTCCGCCGGCCTCTACTTCCAGGCTAACACAGATACCGGCACGGGTCAACGGGTAAGCTGGCTCCTCCCCTTGCCCGGAATGGCCCTCATCTGTATGATAGTGGTGTCATGTGGCCTGTAGGCGGGGCGTCTCTGCCCCGCGTGGTCCCTCGCGTCGCGGGCCAGGAACGGCCCGCCTACAGGCCCCTTCTCGTAGACGCTCCAACCACAGGGTCCAGAACGGCCTCGAGGTCGTCGGCATCTACGATGGGTTCAAGTGGCTGATGGCGGGCGACACGACGCACGTCGTGCAGTTGACCATCGGCGACGTGTCGCAGGCGCGCGTGCGCGGCGGCTCCATCCTCCACACCTCACGCGAGAACCCCACGAAGAAGCCCGAGACGATGGCCAACGTCGCGAAGGCCCTCGACGCCCTCGGCATCCGCTGGCTCGTGTCCATCGGCGGCGACGACACGGCGTCGAGCGCCATCCAGGTGGCCAAGGCCGCCGGCGGCAAGCTCCGCGTCGCCCACGTCCCCAAGACGATTGACAACGACCTGCCCCTGCCCGCCCAGGCCCCCACCTTCGGCTTCCAGACCGCCCGCACCATCGCGGCCGAACTGGTCCGCAACCTGGTCGAGGACGCTCGGACGACTCGCCGCTGGTACCTCGCCATTCTCATGGGCCGCAGCGCAGGCCACCTCGCCCTCGGCTCCGGCAACGTCGCGGGCTCCACCCTCACCATCATCCCCGAGGAGTTCGCCAACGGCGACTGCACGCTCGACCTCCTCTGCTCGATCATCGAGGGCGCGATGGCCAAGGGCAAAGCCGTCGGCCACGACTACGGCGTCGCCTGCCTCGCCGAGGGCGTGTTCGGCCACCTGCGCCTCGGCGAGGTGCCCCTCGGCCTCATCCTCAAGCGCGAACTCCAGAACCGCGCCAAGGCACGCGGCGAAAAGATCACCATCGTGGACGTGACGATTGGCTACGACCTCCGCTGCGCCGCGCCCATCCCGTTCGACGCCGATTACACGCAGGAACTGGGCTGGGGCGCCGTCCGCTACCTGCTCGGCATCGGCGAGGAGAGCTTCGGCACCCAGCAGGGCGCCATGATCTCCGTCCAGGCAGGCGAGGTCGTGCCCATCCCCTTCAGCGACATCTTCGACGAGAAGACCGGCCGCGCCCCCACCCGCCGCGTCAACATCAACTCCGACGTGTACCGCGCCGCCCGCGCCAACATGATTCGCCTGGAGAAGAAGGACCTGGCCGACCCGGCCTGGGTGGAGAAGCTCGCCAAGGCGGCCAAGATGACGCCGGACGACTTCCGTGCGAAGTTCGCCCCCATCGTCGGCGCCTGAGGCCGGTGGCTGCGGGGCTCACGGGAACACCCTGTGCTGGCCCTCCAGCAGCCCCATCACCGCGTCCTTGCAGGTCGCGCACCAGAAGCCCTTCTCCGTTCCCGACTTCGGGTCCCTGTTCTCGTGGACCTTGACGCAGGGGGCTAGCTGAAACCGCTGCTGGATCGCATCGGTGTCGAGGATCACGTCGAAGTAGACCCACTCGCGGCAGTTCCTCGTCCAGGCCTGGCCGCGGTACGTCACCTTCGCCCCGCTGGCGAGCAGCGCCTTCTCCAAAGCGGCGAGGTGTTCACAAACCATAGATCACCTCACCCATTTTCGGATACGCCGCTTGGCCGCCTCGTGCGAGATGCCCTTGCCTGTGCGGATCTCACGCTCGCCATGCTCGAACTTCGCTCGGATGTAGAGCGCGTCGATCACGTCGTCCATGCTCGCATCGTCTGGCAGGGCGTCCACGACCTGCCTCACCATCTCCTTAACCGCCATGCTTCGCCTCCTTCCGCCTGCCTGCGACTATACGCCTGCAGCGCGCTCTTCACAACGGAGCTGACCGGGCCTTTCGCAACGGCCCCGGATGGCAGCCGCTTCCTTCCGCCACTGCGCGGTGCGTGCTGCAAGGCTGGCTTTCAGGTCACGGCCCGCCAGGAGGGCGTACGTCTGCCTTGTCCTGCCGAAGTACCGCGCCACAAGCTTGGGCTGGAGGGGTTCAACATGGCATGCCTTGAACGCTACGTCCATGTAGTTAGCTAACCTGCCTCCGGAGAACTCCATCCTCAGCCACGTGTAGCCTGGAGGAAGCTCGTCCGGGGAGGCGTCCCAAAGCTCACCGGCGAGCAGAAAGTGAAAGGGGGCAGGCTCCTTCTCGGGACGAGCGGACATCCTGAGCGCTCCCACGTTGGTGAAGGTCACCCTGTAGTTGAAGGCATCGCGATCTACGGATACTCTCTTAATCACCTGCTCCACAGGAATCCCCTTCCGAAGAAGAGGTCTCGCCTTGAGATTCCAGGCATTGTCCACCGCTGCAGCACTGTGGAGAACGATGGTGAGGCGGCGGTCTCGCGGAGAGTATGCTGCGTCGAAGACCTCGCCCCCGTGAAAGAAGCCCAACGCGAAGTAGCGCATAGCCTGACGCTTGCGCAGGGTAACGGGTTGTTTGAGCAAGTGCTCGCCATACGCGATCACTGCTCGCAAGTGGTCGGCCGGCTCCACTCGGGATTTGAGGAAGCGCATCGCCATCAGCACGCTCTCCGCCAACTCATTGGTTCTGGCGACACTTCACCCAATGTCGCTTACTCCACAAGGCATTGGTCCCTCAAGAGCTGGAGGTGCTCAAGGGACGTGAAGGGGCTTCGGGCGGCCCCTTGGCGGATTCGCGTGAGGAGGCCCTCGGCGATGGGTTGGGCGGACCGAAGATGTCCCGAACGGAACGCGGCGTCGACCGTGGCCAGCCCGACGAGGCGGGACCGGCGGTAGCTCACGCAGGTTCTGCGCGTGATGGCGGGATGCTCGCCTGTCTCGGTGAGGCAGGCTCCGTCCTTGTCGGGCCGCCATGTGGTCAGGCTCACGATGAGAATGGGGTCGTGGGGGTGAGCGGCGGGGTCGGAGATGACGACCCACAGGTGGCTCTCAAAGGCAGGATCAGCGGACCGAAAGGTGTCCCCTGCCGCCCACACGGTCAGCTCTCCCCGAAGATGCGGGCGAAGTGCTCGTCGGCCTGGGCCTCCGCGCGGATCTCGGGGATCTCCGCGCCGCGCCCGACTGCCTCCAGGATGTCCTCAAACGGGATGGGGCGGGAGGAATCGCCCGGGTCGTTCTTCTTCCATTCGGGGAGGTCGTGGGTTCTCTCGGCGACGGCCCATTCGTCGTCGTTCTCGAAGCGCTCAGCGATCTCGTTCAGCTTCTCGATCTCGTAGCGGCTCAAGCTGCCCGTGCCCGGCTGGTCGGCCAAGCGGACGTAGTAGTCCACGTTCTCGAAGAACCGGCTCCACTCGGCCGCGCGGATGTGTTCGCCTTTGATCAGGTCGTAAGTCTCGCTCAGCACGGGGCCATGTTTCATGGCCACGGCGTGGTCGCCCGTGATGGGCGCCCCCGTCTCTTTCAGGCTCTCTCGGTCAGCCAGATAGAGCAGCTTGAGCAGCCGGACGCGCCCCATCATGTGGGGCGGGCGCGCCCGCAGGAGGACTCCAGCCGCCTCAACCGTCTTTCTGAAGTTGAATCGGAACACCGCCCAGACCCTCCATAGACGTCCCCCAACCACACCGTGGCGGGGCCAGACGCCCGCGGCCTTGCCACTAGCAGTATACCACAACGAACCGGGGTTTCCAACCAGTAGGCCCGCTTACGCCTCCTTCTTGGGGACCTTCATCGTGGCGAGCTGGCCGAAGCGGTTGCCGATGGCGAGGGCGGGGTCGAGGGGGGCCTCGATGCCCTTGGTCTGGGCCGTGACTTTGACGGCCTTGCGGGCGGCGAGGGCGCGGCCCTTGAACTGCGGAAGCCAGGCGGCTTCCTTGGCGAGCATCTCGCGGACCATGTCACGGATCTCGACGAGGGTGCAGACCGCCGAGGCGAGCGGGTCAAGGGCGCAGGCGGCGAAGGCCAGCTCGGGGTCGCCAGTGAGCGCAGCCTGGCAGGCAAGCCCCTGCACCGTGACGTTGGTCTGGTTGAGCGCGGCGCACTGAGGCGGCAAGGCTCCGACCTTCGTCGGGTAGATGCCCATGCGGTCAATGAAGCAGGGGACCTCGACGCAGCAGCCCTGGGTGAGGTTGGTGATGAGGCCGTCGTTGCGGACGTTGCCGTTGAGGCGGAACGGCTGGTTGGTGCGGTGGGCCTTGAGGATGTGGGTGCAGTACTCGGCGCTGGGCGCGGAGAGTTGGGTGCTCTCGAACTCGAGGGGGTCCACCTTGGCGAACTTCTTGGCGAGGATTTTGCCGAACTTGTAGTAGGCGCCGCTCTCGCCGCCGAAGGCCGGCTCATCGCAGTAGGCGTCGAGGGCCTTCTGGTTCTTGCGGAAGTAGGGCAGGTATTCGCTCAGGTGGCCCGTGCTCTCGGTCATGAAGTAGCCGAAGTGGCGCATGGTCTCGATGCGGACCTTCTCGATCTTGTAGACCTCGGGCCGCTCGCACAGGGCGCGGAACTTCGGATAAAGGTCGGCGCCGTCCTTCTCGAGCTTGAGGAACCAGGCCATGTGGTTGATGCCGGCGGCGAAGTAGGAGAGGGCCTCCTTCTTCTCGCCGAGCACGTGCGCGATGAGGTCAATCGTGGTCTGCACGCCGTGGCAGAGGCCGACGAACTGGACCTTGGCCTCCTGGCCCAGGGCGTAGCACACGGCGGCCATGGGGTTCACGTAGTTGAGCAGGAGGGCGTTGGGGCACAGCTCGGCCATGAACTTGGCGTACTGGACGACGACGGGGATGGTGCGGAGCGCGCGGAAGACGCCGCCGGGGCCGAGGGTGTCGCCGATGCACTGGTCCACGCCGTGCTTGAGGGGGATGAGGTAGTCGTGCTCGTAGGCCGCGGCGCCGCCGGTGTCGAACATGTTCACCACGTAGTCCGCGCCGTCTATCGCCTCGCGGACGTCGAGGGTCGCGGTGATCTTGGTGGGCAGGTTGTTGTCCTTGACCACGCGGTCGGCGAATGCCTTGATGCGGTCGAGCTTCGGCTTGCCGCGGTTCATCAGGCAGATTTCCGAGTCCACCAACTCGGGCGTCGCCATGATGTCCATCATGATCGTCTTGGCGAACACGATGCTGCCTGCGCCGATGAACGAAATCTTGGCCATCGTCACGTCCTCCTGATGATGGTGAACGACACTTGTCCCGCGCTGCCAACTGAGGATACACGGAGTGGGGCGGCGGTGTCAAGCGGTCCCGCTACGTGTGAAGGTGAAGCTGGAGCTTCTGGAGCAGCTCGATGAAGGCGGCCTTCATGGACGCCAGGTCCTCATGGAACGTGACGTGCTTCTTGGCCAGCTTCTCCGCGGTCTCGACCGAGGTGAAGTCGCCGGTCATGAAGACCTCCGCCGGCGCGTAGTCGTACAGGATCAGGATCTTGACCATGTACATGGTCCCCTCGCCCCGGTAGCTCGGGTCCTTTGCCTGCTGCGCCTGGATGAAGTCCGTGTGGTGCTTGCCCTGGAGGAGAACCCGCATGGAGCGGGCAACCTCCAGGCTGATCTCGATCTTCAGTGGCGCAGGGTTCGCGATCGAGAAGTGCCGGCTGTCCACCGGGCAGTTGCGGTCCGCCAGCGCCTGGCTCAGCGCCAGCTTCGCCATCCGCACACGCTCGAACGACATGGCGGCGTCCTCCGTGTGTGCCGCGCGGCACGGGCTGCCCCCCTTGGCCGAGACCCTCTGCCAATGATAGAGCCTGACCCCGAAATGTCAAGCTCGTGTTCGCCGGTTCCCTGCCAAACGCCCGGCCCACCCTTGCGCGGCGCGGGGGAAACCGGTAATCTCCTGGGGCAAGGGCGAATCCGCAACCCGTGACCCGAAGGGGGACGACGATGATGAGGGTCGGCATTCTCGGCTCGGGCGGCTGGGCGGGGCGCTACGGCGCCGCACTCCAGGAATCGCAGAAGGTCAAGCTCGTGGCCGTCGCGGGCGGCAGCCGCGCCCCGGCCTACGCCGAGAAGCTCGGCATCCGCCACGAGCCGACCGTGGGCGCCCTGTGCGAGGCGAAGGACATTGGCCTCGTGGTCATCGCCACGCCCCACGGCCTCCACGCCCGCCACGCCGTCCTCGCGGCCGAGCACGGCAAGCACATCCTCGTCGAGAAGCCCATGGCCACGAGCATCGCCGAGTGCGACCAGATGATCGCGGCCGCGGAGAAGGCCGGCGTGAAGCTGATGGTCGCGCACTCCCGCCGCTTCTTCCCGCTCGTGAAGCAGGCCAAACAGCTCCTCGACGACGGCGCCATCGGCCGCATCCTCATGCTCCGCCAGCTCTTCAGCCACAACGCCCGCTCCTTCGGCACCAAGGAAGGCCATTGGATGAGCGACCCGCGCCTCTCCATGGGCTTCTTCCTCGGCTACGGCTGCCACCAGCTCGACATGACCCTCCACCTCGTCGGCTCGCGGGTCCGCGCCGTCATGGCCCGCTTCGGCAACTACTGGGCCGACAGCCCCATCGAGAACTGCGGCGCCCTCTTCCTCGACTTCGAGAGCGGCGCCTACTCGACCTTCATGGAAATCTGCTCGATGCCCAACGAGTTGAAGGCCTGGCCCCCCTTCCCCGACTACCACGAGGTGAACGAAATCTTCGGCGAGCGCGGCCTCATGCACCTGCGCCCCTACGGCAAGCTCGCGGTCCGCAACGGCAAGGATGGCGACGACTGGAAGACCATCGCTGAGCTGCCGCCGCGCGAGGCCGACGTGCCGACCACCTTCCTCCGCGAGGAGGTCGAGGCCCTGGCCGACGCCGTGGCGAACGACACCGAGCCGCCCGTCACCGCCGCCGAGGGCCGCCACTGCGTCGAGATCATCCAGGCCGCCTACGAATCCTCCCGAACCGGCAAGGCGGTCTACCTGCCGCTGTGAGGCAACTTGCGCCCCCCCCAAATGGGGCGCAAGTTGGCCGGATCGGCGATTCTCGGCACCATACGTGCGAGAAAGCAACTTGCGCCCCCTCACACACACATACCTGCGCAATGGGGGTAACTCCGTAACTATCGCACTACCATAGAGATAGGCCGATACGTCAGGGCAACTTGTGCCCCATTCTGCCCCGGGGGGGCGCACAGGACGGCGTGTTCGACGGCAACCACAACGGCTCGGCGATGGACCAGAAGTCTGTGGAAGGCCCCTTCCGCCTCGACACTCACGGCGGCAACCGCCCCAACCCGCCGCCGGGCGCCATGTTCGCCCGCGGCCCTTCGATGAATCCAGTGAACGGCGACGTCTACTTCGGCCGGCACGGGCGGGCCGGCTTCAACCTCTGGCGCTTCTCGCCACACAACTTCTCCATCCCCGTCTTCGACATCAGCTACGACGCCAAGACGGCGACGCCCGCCCGCATCCGCTGGGAACAGGCGATCATGGTGGACGAGATGCTCCAACTCACCATGCGCCACGGGCTGCGCAACTTCTACGGCATCTTCGGCTTCGCCCGCGTCTTCAACGACCACCCCGAGGACGAGCAGGGCATGGCCAAGGTCAAAGCCCTCATCAAGTACTCGGTGGACAGGTGGGGCGCCTATGTGGACTTCTGGGAACTGCTCAACGAGCAGAAAGCCTCCGATGGCTGGTACGCCATCACGATCCCCTACCTGAAGTCCATTGACCCATATCGCAAGCCCATCGCCACAAGCTGGGAGCGGCCCGACCTGGATGGCATTGACATCTCCGCCCCCCACTGGTACGGCCGCGAGGACGAGTTGGGCTCCGACCAAGCCTCGGCCGGCAACGCGCGCAACCACAAGAAGCCGGGCAAGCCCGTCGTCTACGGCGAGCAGGGCAACGGCGGCGGCAAGCCCGAACTCATCCCCCAGGGCATCGGCGGCGTGTGGGACCCAGGCTCCGCACGCCGCATGTCATTCATCTTCTGGGAAACGTCCTACGCCAAGGACGGCCACCACATGAACATCTGGCTCGGCCCCGAGGAGCGGCAGTACACCAAGGCCCTCCAGGAGTTCTCGTATTGCCTCGACCCTGGCGTGAAGCCCACGCCCGTGCACCTGGCCGGCCCCCAGGCGAAGGAGGTGCGAGCCTATGGCCTCCGCTCCGACAAGCGCGCCGGCGTCTACCTGCACCACGGCGCGTGCGCCGAGTGCGCCAAGACGCCGCCCGGCCAGCACCGCCACCACTCGTGGGACCACGACCGCGGCGAGGTGAAGGGCCTCGAGGTCACGGTAGGCGTGCCGCAGGCCGCCAAAGGCTACTGGTACAGCCCTACTGACGCGGCCATCCTCGCCCGCTTCGAGGTGCCCGCGGGCAAGCAGACGTTCACCGCGCCGCCCTTCAGGATTGACCTCGCCCTTCTCATCACCGAGGCCGCCCCGCCCGACAGCGACCGCGACGGCAAGCCCAACGACCAGGATGACGACGACGACAACGACGGCGCGCCTGATGCCAAGGACGCCTTCCCACTCGAACGCGAAGAGCAGGCGGACGTGGACGCCGACCGCATCGGCGACAGCCTCGACGCCGACATTGACGGCGATGGCAAGGCCGACGATCTCAACAAGAATGGTGTGCCCGACAACGAAGAACTCGACTGGGACGGCGACGGCGTGCCCAACGCCTCCGCCGTGCCGTGGGACGCCTTCCCCCGCGACCCGAAGGAGTGGCGCGACACCGACGGCGACGGGGTGGGCGACAACGCCGACCCCGACGACGATGGCGATGGCTACACCGACGAGGAGGAGAAGGCGGCGGGGACCGATCCCCTCAACTCAGTGAGCTTCCCGGAGAAGCGCCTCCCATGAGATTACGGACGTCCTCACAGGCAACCACGGTGTCTGTCATGCCGAGCGAAGTCGAGGCATCTCTCTTGGGCCTCAAGAGGGGAGAGACTCCTCGACTTCGCAAGGCTCCGCTCGGAATGACCGTGCTCGGAAGCTTGTCATTCCCTACGCAGAGCTGGGTAGTCTTCCTCATCGTCGTCTCGTGTGGCGTCGCACATGCTGCCCAGCCCAGGTTCAAGGTGGAGTACGCCACCTACTTCGGCGGGTCCAAGCAGGAGCGAAACGTCTACGGCATGGGGCTCGACAGCAAGGGCAACGTGGTCATCACGAGCGCGACCCGCTCGCCCGACGCGCCGACCACCCCGGGCTGCTTCCAGCCGAAGTTCGGCGGAGGGCCGTCCGACATGCTCGTCGCCAAGCTCTCGCCCGACCTGAAGAAGCTGCTCTGGTGCACGTATGTCGGCGGCTCGGGCGACGACTTTCCCCGCGGCGGCCTGGCCGTCGGGCCGGATGACTCGGTCTACGTGGTGGGCACCAGCAACTCCCCTAACTTCCCAACGACCCAGGGCGTCGTGCAGCCGAAGCGGAACGGGCCGCGCGATTCCGCCATCGTGTGGCTGAAGGCCGACGGCTCGGGCCTCGTCTTCGCCACCCTCCTCGGCGGCTCGGGCGAGGATGATGCCATCATGGGCATTCGCCTTGACGACGCGGGGAACCTCTATGTCGCAGGCCACACGAAATCCCACGACTTCCCCGTCACGCCCAACGCCGTGCAGAAGGCCCACGCGGGCAAGGGCGACGCCTTCATTGTCAAGCTCGTGCCTGATTGACGAAAGGAGTGACTGCGATGCTTCGGTGGATTGCCGTGTTAGTGGGCACCGTGGCTTCCTTCGATGCGCTGGCCGGCGAGGCGCGGCCCCAGGGGCAGCTCGCCATCTCAGGGCTTACGGCCCAGAAGCCGCAGTCGAAGCTCTGGCACGACCAGGGCACGTGGTGGGCGGCGCTGCCCCAGGACGATGGGGTGTGGCTCTGGCGCTACGCCGACGGGCGGTTCGAGCCCCAGAAGGCCCCCGGGCCGCTCAAAGGCAGCAAGGCGAACTCCGAGTGCGACGCCGTGCTCCACGGCGGCAAGCTCTTCATCCTGGACTTCCAGCCCAAGGCCAAGGAGCGCGCGCTTCACGCTCTGGCGTTCTCGGATGGCGCATATCGGCCGCTCCAGGGCTATCCGGTCGCCCTTCCCTATGCGGGAGCGGCAGCGACCATGGCGTGCGACGTTGACTCCAAGGGGACTCTGTGGGTCGCCTACGTGGATGAGGGCGGGCAAGTCGTCGTTCATTCCTTCTCGCCGGAGAGTCCGGCCAGCGGCTTCAGCGCCCGGCAGGTCCTCGCTGCCGTGGGGCCATTCGACATCGCGGCCGTCGCTGCCTTCAATGGCCACGTGGGCGTGCTCTGGTGCCAGCAGAAGGCCCACCGGCTCGCCTTCCGCGCCCACCGGGACGGCGACCCGGCCGACCGCTGGGGGCCGGAGGAGGCCGTCGCAGACGCGCTGGGCGTGGCGAACGACCACATCAACCTCGCTGCCGATGCCGCGGGGAACCTGTGGGCCGTCACCAAGCACCAGAGCGGCCCCAAGATGCCCCCCATCCAGTTCAGCCTGCGCCGACGCAACGCGAGTGGGAAGTGGGACAAGGCGTTCCCTGTCATCCCCCCAGGGCAGAACAGGACCCGGCCCGTCGTCGTCCTGGACGCGGAGAAGCCATTCGCGTATGTTGTCTACACGGACCGCATGGTGAAGCCCTGGCCCATCATGGTCCGCAAGGTCTCGCTCGACGACGGGAAGCTGGGCGAGGAGACCAAGGTGCTCGCCGCTGGCTACGACCTGAACAACGCCACGGACTGCAAGGCGATGGTGAGCGAGGCGACTGGCCTGCTGGTGCTCGCCGGGCCGCACGTGGCCAAGGCGGGGCCCGCCTGCTTCCGCCTCTTCCCGCTGGAGGACCTGAGGCGATGATGAGGGGCTGGCTCGCCGCAGCCGCCGCGTGCTTCCTGCTGGCACGCGCCGATGTCCAGGGAGCCGCCGACCGCTCCCTGGTCCTCAGCGACGAGGGCTGGTGGCGCCAGCGCGCCGGCTTCGCCGCCGACAGGGTCTCCCCGGACATCCTGAAGCGCGAAGGGGCGCAGCTCCTGGGCCCCGCCGGCCTTCAGCGGGCCAGGAAGCAGACCGAGGACCGCCTCCGCCAGGCGGGCCTGGACCCCTCGCGCGTGGACTGGCGGGACCACGTGCTCGTGCGGATGTTCTTCGAGCACACCCTGCCCGACGCGGCCCCCCCGCCCCCCGCCGGCTGGATGATGCCCGAGTTCGACGACAGTTCGTGGGTGTTCGAGCGAGGGCCGTTCCACGAGCCGGCCGCGAGCGGCCGCCTGGTGCCCAGAGGGCCGGGCTGGACGCGGGACGATCTGCCCGAAGCCCAGTTCTCGTGCCTCGGCATGGAGTCGTGCTGCTACAGGGCGCGCTTCGTGGTGGACGATCCCGCCAAGGCCGACCTGACGCTCCGCCTCCTCTACCGCGGCGGAGCGCGCGTCTTCGTCAACGGCACCGAACTGGCCCGCGGCCACGTCGGAACCACAGGCGGGACGCCTGTGCCACCTCCAGGGAAGGGGGCTGGTGGCGCAGGCCTCTGGCCTGTGATTGGGGAGTCAGGGGCCGACGACTACCCGCGTGCGGCCTACGAGGGCCAGCCCGAACTCCGCGACCGCTCGCTCGGCCCCGTGAAGGTTCCTCCGGGCCTTCTTCGCAAGGGAGCCAATGTGCTGGCCGTCGAGGTGCGCGCCAGCCGGCTCCACCCCGTCGTGCTGGGGATGAAGCTCGCCGTGCGCAACCACAAGGTTCGCCAGGGCATGGTCGGCCTCTGGCGCCACTGCGGCCTCCTGAAGCTCGAACTCCGCTCGGAGTCGCAGGCCGTTGCTTCCGCGCTCTCCCGTCCACCCGGCGTCCAGGTCTGGGTGCAAGACCCGAACCACCGCGTGGAGTCCCTGGAGTTCCTGCCGCCGGGCGAGCCGGCGGGGGTCGCCCGATTCGTCGGGGCCAGGAACGGTTCGTACGGCGCCCCAGTGGTCGTGGGCACGGACAAGCCGCTGGCCGGCCTGCGCGTCACGCCCTCCGAACTCGCTGGGCCGGGCGGAGGGCGCATCCCGGCCTCCGCGGTCCAGGTCTTTGGCTTGGCTCCCTATCCAGCGGCGGAATTCAGCGAGGCGAAGCTGGGCGACGACCGGGGCCTCGGAGCCGCCTTTCCTGACACCCAGACACTGACTCGATTCGAGAGCCTGGCGGAGCCGGGCCGCCCCCATGTCTTCGACCATCTCACACTCGCTCCGCCGCGGAGCATTCCCGCGAACACGTGCCGCCCTGTCTGGCTGTCGCTGCGCATTCCGGCCGACGCGCCCCCTGGCACCTATCGGGGCGCGGTGGAGGTCTCGGCCGAGGGCGTGGCTCCGGTCAGGCTGCCCGTCGAGGCCGAGGTCGTGGGCTGGCGCCTCCCCGACGCCAGGGATTTCCAGACCTTCATCGGCTGCGAGGAGAACCCCTACGCCGTGGCGAAGCAGTGCGGCGTGCCGCTCTGGTCCGACGAGCATTTCAGGCTTCTCGAGGCGAGCTTCCGCCAGTTGGGTCGCGTGGGCAACAAGTGGCTCAACGTGCCCGTCATCGCGCGCACCGAGTTCGGCAATCGCGGCGACTCGCTGGTCCGCTGGCGGCTGGGCAAGGATGGCGCCCTGGCCTTCGACTATGCCCTCCTCGACCGCTACCTCGATCTGGCGGCGAAGCACTGCGGGCCGCCCCGCGCGATCAACTTCGTCGTGATGCAGGGCATGCGAAGCGCCGCCACCCCGCCAGTCCAGCCCTCGGTCAACGTGTTCGACGAGCGCTCCGGCGGAACCCGCCCGCTGGCCCTCAACGGCATCCCGCGCGACGAGAAAGAGAAGACGTGGGCCGCCTTCGCCACAGCGCTCGTCGGCCACATGAAGGCTCGAGGCCAGGAGAAGGCGGTGTTCTGGGGCTACCCGCTCGAGCAGGAGGACGACCCCGACCTGAAGCTGATCCTGGAGCGCTGCACCCCAGGCGTCTACTGGGTGGCCAACCCGCACGAACTGCTCTGGAACGCCGTCTACGCCAAGGACCGGCATTACCGGGCCATTGTGACCGTGAGGCACCAGCCAGGCCCTCAGAGGGACTTTCCTGGCTTCCGCACGGACCGGGGCTGGAAGAGCCCCCTGATCCACCTCCTGAACCCGCGCACGGGCGGGAACTTCATGGCCATTCACACGGTCTCCTACCCCTTCGCCTTTCGGGCGCTGGCGGACCTGGCCCTGGCTCGCGGGCACAACGGTGTCAGCCGCATCGGGGCGGATGAGTGGGCGGCGGCCCACTTCGACGGCATGGTGATGCCCACGTGGCTCACCGGCATGCCCGTCCTCTTCCTCCTGTGGCCGGGCCGCGAGGGGGCGGAGCCCGGCATCCGCTTCGAAGCTTTTCTCGAGGGCATCCAGGAGGCGGAGGCACGCATTTTCCTCGAACAGGCTATTGACGGCGGGCGTCTGCCGGCCGACGTCGCCCAACGGGCCACTCAAGTGCTCGCCGACCACCTGGAGGCGACCGCGTTCCTCCAAACCACGCTGTGCGTTCACGAGTGGGAGCGACATCATTGCGGCTGGCAGGAGCGCTCGCGGGCGCTCTACCGCGCCGCGGCTGAGGCCGCCGCTTTCCTCGACAGGAGGTAGCAGGAGCATGGCCATGAGATCGCTCGTCCTCGCATCGCTCGCACTGTCGTCCGTCGCGGCGGCCCAGGAGGCGGGCCTTGTCCTCGACGAGCAGTGCTATTGGCGGCGATACTGCCAGTTCGGCATGAACCGCCTGTCCCCCGCCGTATTGAAAGCCGGCGGCGCCAGGTTCCTCCAAGGGCGTATCGCCGAGCGGGTGAAGCGCGACACGGAGAAGTCCCTGCAAGCGAGGGGCATTGACCCCGCGAAGGTGGACTGGCGCGACCGTGCGGTCCTCGGCATGGGCGGCGGCGGGTTCCGCTCGAACGACCCCGTGCCCACGTCCCCGCCGCCCGACGACTGGATGCAGCCGGACTTCGACGACAGCGCGTGGGTGCGCGAGCGCCGGCCCTTCCAGGGCGGCCCAGCGCCCGGGATCACCAATATCGGCCTCGGGCAATACGACGAGAGCGTGGACCTCCGCCTCCTTGCCGCCTGCTACCGCACGCGGTTCGTCCTGCCCGAGCCCGAAGCCCTCACACTCCAGTTGGCCTACAGCGGCGGCGCGCGGGTCTTCGTGAACGGCCGGGAGATCGCCCGCGGCCACCTGCCCAAGGTTGTGGTGCTCACCCGCTGCGACGTGGCGACGAAGGAGCAGGTGGCCGATGCGGAACGACAACTCCGCCGCTGGTGCGGCGAGCGGCCCGTCGTCCTGTCGGAGCACCGACCCGTCGCCTTGCTCGCCCACGGGACGCAGGACACCCGCCCCCTGGACTGGCTTGTGGGGCGGCGGGTGCTCGGCTTCAGTGCCCTGGGGAATCCGGAGGCCCTCCCGGGCACGCTTCGGGCGCTCGGCGCCGAAGTCGTGGGCCACGAGGTGTTCCGCGACCACCACTGGTACAGCGAGGCGGACCTCGCGGGCATTGCCCGCCGCGCGGCCGAGGCCGGCACCGAGGCCGTGGTGACGACGGAGAAGGATGCGGTGAAGATCGGCGAGTTCCCCGCAGGCGGCCCGCCGCTGTGCGTCCTCGCCATCGAGCTGGCCGTGACGCGAGGCGAGGACTTGCTCGTGGCGGCTCTGGAGCGCGTGGCGAGCGCGTGAGCGCGAAAGGCGGTTGATGCGGTGGCCGTGAAGCGGCGCAACAAGGTGCGCATCTGGGCCGAATACCTCTACATGGTCGGGGTCGAGCGCCTGGTGCGCCTGCTGCCCATCGGGGCGCAGATGCGGCTCGGCAGGTTCCTCGGCAGGCTCACGCGGCTGGCCGACCGGAGTCACCGCCGCGTGGCGGAGGGGAACGCCGCCTGGGCGCTGGGCATCAGCCCCGAGGAGGCGAGGGAGTTGGTGCGCCGCGTCTACCGCAACGTGTGCACGAACTTCGTCGAGGACCTGATGCTGCCGAAAATCCTCAAGCGGATGAAACTGGAGGATTTTTCGGTCATCGAGGGCGCCGACATCCTGAAGGCGGCCATGGCGAAGGGCAAGGGCGCCATCGTGGTCACGGGGCACTTCGGCAACTGGGAGCTGGCGGGCCGCGTGCTCGCCCACGCGGCTGGCGGGGCGCTGGTGGTGGCGCGAACGCAGTCGAACCCGCTGATCGAGGAGCGCGCGCGGCGGTTCCGCGAGGGCGGGGGCCTCAAGGTCGCGGGGCGCGAGGGGGCGCTCCGCAAGGTGCTCCACCACTTGCGCGCCGGCGGCTGCGTGGCTATGCTGATCGATCAGAACCAGCGGGCCGGCGGCGTATTCGTGCCCTTCTTCGGCAAGCTCGCCTCGACCGTGCCCAGTCCGGCGAGCCTGGCCTTGAAGCACGGCGTGCCCGTCCTGGCCGGCTACTCCTATCGGATCGGCAACGAACTGCGCCACTGCTTCCACTGCGACCCGCCGTTCGAGCTGATTCGGACGGGCGACTACCACGCCGACGTGCTGGCCAACACGGCGCTGTTCACGAGGCGGATCGAGGGCTTCGTGCGGCAGCGCCCCGACCAGTGGTTCTGGCTGCACTCGCGCTGGCGCAAGCGTCCGCCCGAAGAGCTGCAAGCGGCCGGCGGCCAGGAAGAAGACGACGGCGCGGAGGACTCGGAGGAAGGGAGCGACGTCACGTGAACCCTGAGCTTGCCGCCAGGTTTGCCGCCATCGGGCGGCCGCGTCTCCTCGTGGTCGGCGACCTCATGCTCGACCGCTATGTGTGGGGCAGCGTGGACCGCATCTCGCCCGAGGCGCCCATCCCCGTCCTCAAGGTCACGGAGCAGGAGGAC
This sequence comes from Planctomycetota bacterium, assembly GCA_041320515.1. GTDB lineage: Bacteria > Planctomycetota > PUPC01 > DSUN01 > DSUN01 > DSUN01. Next base: position 1,947,960 of record JBGLNR010000001.1, read on the forward strand.
CGCCCCGGCGGCGCCTTCCGCGTGGCCGCCGCACTTGCTGCGGTGGACGCCAGGGTCGAGTGCGCCGGCGTGATCGGCGACGACGCTGATGGTGCGGCGCTGATGAGGCTGCTCGATGAGTTCGGCGTGGACGCCAAGGCTGTCCTCCGCTTGCCAGACCGCCCTACTACCGTGAAGACGCGCATGGTCGCGCGCGTCCAGCAGCTCTTCCGCGTGGACCGCGAGGTGGCCGGCCCCATCCCCGAGAGCGCCCAGGCGTGGCTGATGAAGCGCATCGAGGGGGCTGTGCGGCGCGTGGATGCCGTGCTCGTGCCCGACTACAACAAGGGGGTTCTCACGCCGCCGCTCCTTCACGCCCTGATTCGCGCCGCGCGGGCCGCGGGCAAGCCGATTGTCGTGGACCCCGCCCGTGGCGTAGACTCCGCCCGGTACAAGGGGGCGACGGCCATCTGCCCCAACCGCATCGAGGCAGCGCTAGCGGCTGGCGTACCCGATGAGGCGGGTCAGGTGGACAAGGCGGGCCGACTTCTCCTGCGGCGCCTCGGCCTCGATGCTTGCGTCATCACCCGCGACCGCGAGGGAATGTCGCTCTATCGCAAGGGCGAGAAGCCCTATCACGTCAAGGCCAGGGCGCACGAGGTCTTCGACGTGACCGGCGCGGGCGACGTGGTGCTGAGCCTGCTCGGCTTCGTGCTCGCGGGCGGCGGCAGCTTCGAGGAGGCCGTGGCCATCGCCAACGTCGGCGGCGGCATCGAGGTCGCCAAGTTCGGCTTCGTCCCCCTCACCCGCCACGAGATTCAGGCGGAACTGGAGGTAGCCGTCCACGCTGAGACGAAGCTGCGCAGCCGCGGCGAGCTGGCCACCATCGTGGCCAAGCTCAAGTCGCAGGGCAAAACCGTCGTCTTCACCAACGGCTGCTTCGACCTGCTGAATGCCAACCACATCTCGCTCCTGCGCCACTCGAAGAGCCTGGGGGACGTGTTGATCGTGGCGACGAACAGCGACGAATCCATTCGCCGCCTCAAAGGCCCCAGCCGCCCCATCCTCAGCGAAGCCGAGCGGGTCGAGTTGCTCTCCGCCGTCCACCACGTGGACTATGTGACCGTGTTCTCCGAGGACACGCCGCGGCCGCTCCTCGCCCTCCTCCAGCCCGACATCCTGGTGAAGGGCGGCGACTACAAGCGCAAGGAAGAGGTGGTCGGCTGGGAAATCGTCGAGAGCTACGGCGGCCGCATCGCGCGCGCCCCGATGTCCAGCTACCATTCGACGAGCGATGTCGTGCGCAAGGTGCTGGACACCCACGGACGGAGCAACGGATGAACGACTTGGCCGAACGGGTTCGACGGGCCGTTCTGGACAGCGCGGACGCTAAGCAGTGCTTCGCCCACCGCGCGGCGGGCGAGATCGCGCGGGCGGTGGAACTGGTCGTCGCGTGCCTCGGCGCCGGCGGCAAGGTGCTGCTGTGCGGCAACGGCGGCAGCGCGGCCGATGCGCAGCACATCGCGGGCGAACTCGTCGGGCGCTTCAAGCTCGAGCGGCCCGCTTTCGCCGCCGTTGCTCTCACCACCGACACATCCATCCTCACCGCCATCGCCAACGACTACGGGTTCGACGCTGTCTTCGCCCGCCAGGTCGAGGGGCTGGGCCGCGAGGGCGACGTGCTCTTCGCCTACTCCACCAGCGGCAACTCGCCGAACGTCCTGAAGGCCATCGAGGCGGCGAGGAAGCGGGGGATGAAGGCCGTCGGCTTCACCGGGGCGGGCGGCGGAGCGATGGCCGGCCTGTGCGACGTGCTCATCCAGGCCCCCGCCGAGGACACGCCAACCGTCCAGGAGTGCCACGCCACCGCCGGCCACAGCATCTGCGGCTTCGTCGAGGAACTCCTCTGCCAGTGAAGCTCGAAGCCAAGCGCATCGTGATTCGGGCGCCCAACTGGGTGGGCGACGTGGTGATGGCCACGCCGACGTTTCGCGCGCTCCGTGAGAACTGCCCCGACGCCCATATCGCCATCGTCCTCCGCCCCTACGTGCGCCCCATCCTCAACGGCGCCCCGTGGTTCGACGAGATCATCGCCACGGAGGACCGCGGGTGGGGCAACTTTTGGGGGCTCGTCCGGACCCTGCGGGCCGCGCACTTCGACCTGGCAGTGATTCTGCCCAACTCGTTTCGCACGGCGCTCGAGGCCTGGCTGGGGCGGGCGAAGCGCCGCATCGGCTACGACCGCCGGCGGCGCGGCATCCTGCTCACCATCCCCATCGCCCCGCCGCGCGACCGCAAGGGGCGCTTCATCCCCCGCAACATGGTGGACTACTATCTCACCCTCTGCGAGCACCTCGGCTGCCAGGGCCTCTCGCAGCGCGAGGAGCTGTTCATCACGCCCGAGTGCGAGGGGCGGGCCGACGCCTTGCTGGCGAAGCATGCGGTGGGTGCCGACGCCCGTCTGATCGGGATGAACCCCGGCGGCGCCTTCGGCTCCTCGAAGCTCTGGCCCGCCGAGCGCTTCGTCGCCGTGGGCGACGCGCTGGGCGCGAGGGGCTTTCGCATCATCCTCTTCGGCTCGCCCGCCGAGCGGCCCATCCTCGACAGAATCGCCGCCGCGATGAAGGTCAAACCCATTCTGCCCGAGGCGGGGGAGTTGGACCTGGATGTCCTCAAGCCCCTCGTCCGCCGCTGCTCGCTCCTCGTCACCAACGACACAGGGGCGCGCCACTACGCCGTGGCCCTCGACGTGCCGGCCGTCACCATCATGGGCTCCACCAGCCCCCGCTACACCGATGTGAACCTGGAGAAGCAGATCGTCGTGCGGGTGGACGTAGACTGCGGCCCGTGCCAGAAGAAGGTCTGCGCCACCGATCACCGCTGCATGACCCGCATCAGCCCCGCCATGGTCCTTCACGCCGCCGACCGCCTCCTCGCCGGCCGCTTCGGGCAGCTTCCGGGGTGATCCCCATTGATACTGGATTCCCTCTGGGGTATAATTTCAATGGAGCGTTGGCGGCCAGAACGCGAAGGGACACAACGATGGGCGAGACGATGACGATGCAGGAAATCGAGGCCAGATTCGACTCGGAGTGGGTGCTCATCGAGGACCCCGAGACCGATGAGGTCCTCGACGTCAAGAGCGGCAAGGTGCTGTGGCACTGCAATGACCACGACGAGATCTACCGGAAGGCAATGGAACTTCAGCCGAAGAACTCCGCCATTTTCTACGTCGGCGCCCTGCCGGATGACCCCGTGATCATCCTATGAAGTACCGGTTCGACCCTACAAGCCGGCTCGTCGTGGTGCCCGTGAGGCTGTGGGGCCCGGCGCGCTCGGCCGAGTTCCACTTGGCTCTCGACACCGGCGCCGTCAGCTCGCTGCTGAGCACGGAGGCCGTCGCATATCTCGGCTATGACCCGACGACGGCCACAGAGAGCGTGAAGATCGTCACTGGGAGCGGCGAAGTGGAGGCGCCTCGCCTGAAGGTGTCGAGGGTGATGGCCCTCGGACAGGAGCGGCTTGTGTTCCCCTTTGTGTGTCACACGCTCCCGCCCGCAGCCAGGCTAGACGGGCTGCTGGGGCTTGACTTTCTCCGCGGGCACTGGCTAGTGGTCGACTTCCGGGCGGGGCTGCTCAGCCTCGACTGAGCGAGGGGGCGGCATGGCGAGCGACCAGCAGGCATCCCTCGACCGCCCCTTGCCCATCTTCGGTTGGGCGATGTACGACTTCGCCAACACGATCTACTCGGCAATCGTCGTCACCGCGTTCTTCCCCAAATTCATGGCCCAGCTCGCGGGGCGCGACCTCTACACGGGGCTGGCGCAAACGGCCTCGATGGTCCTCGCCGGCCTCATCGTGCCGCTGGCCGGCGCGCTCGCCGACCGGACGGGCAAGGCGAAACGCTATCTGTGGTGGCTCACCCTGGCCTGCTGCGCGGCCACGGCGGCCATCGGGCTCGTGGCGAACGACGCTGACTACGGCCCAGCGAAGGGGGTCCTCGCCCCGTCGGGCGTCGTGCTGGCCGCCTTGCTCTTCTTCGGCATCGCCAACCTGACCTATCAGGCGTCCCTCGTCTTCTACAACACCCTCCTGCCCGCCGTGGCCTCGCCGCGAAGGCAGGGCTTCGTGTCGGGGTTCGGGGTCGGCCTGGGCTACCTCGGGGTCGTCGTCGCGCTCCCAATCGCCTTGTACGCCAGGAATGCGACGGGCACGATGCGCGTGACGTTTCTGCTCGCGGGCGTGGCGTTCCTGGTCAGCTCCCTGCCCCTCTTTCTCTTCGTGCGGCCCCGACGGCTCTCGCATCCGGCCTCGATGGCCCTCGCCGGCCAGTTCGCCAAGCTGGGCGGCACCCTGCGGACGGTGTGGCGAACGCGTCCCGTGCTGTTCTTCTTCCTGGGCAACTTCCTGGTCGTGGACGTGCTGAACACGCTGATCATGTGGACGCGGCCCTTCCTGGAGCAGGGCGCCGGCTTTTCGGAGGACGCCTCGGGCTACACGCTGCTGGCGATGAGCGTGACCGCCTTCCTCCTGGGGATTGGGATGGGCTGGTTCACCGACAAGCTGGGGCCGAAGCGGGTGCTCCTGGCCTCGGCGCTCAGCATGCTCCTGTGCATCATCGTCGTCTGCGCGGTTCCCGTGCGCGCGGTCATCCTGCCCATCATCCTCGTCTTCGGCAGCGGCGGGCTGGCGGGGGTGTGGACGGCTGGGCGGAAGTGGCTGCTCGACATCGCTCCGCCGGAGCGGGTCGGCGAGTTCTTGTCATCGCCGACGACGCGGCGGACCCCGCGCTCGTCGCCTGCGACCTCCTCGGCCAGGCCGAGCACGACCCCAACAGCGGCGTCTGCCTCATCTGCCTGGGCGATGCGTTCGCGCGGGCGACCATCGCGGAACTGGAGAAGCAGCTCGTCGTCCTCCCCACCCGCGACGTGGCGGCGCTCTCCTGGCGCGACAACGGCATCGTCCTCGTGGCCGACGACCCCGAAGAAGCCTGCCGCCTCAGCGACGACTACGCGCCCGAGCACCTCGAACTCCACGTCCGCGACACCGACTTCTACGTCAACCGCCTGACCAACTACGGCTCGCTCTTCATCGGGGAGGAGACGACCGTGGCCTACGGCGACAAGAGCATCGGCACGAACCACATCCTGCCCACAGGCCGCGCGGCGCGCTACACGGGCGGCCTGTGGGTCGGCAAGTTCCTCAAGACCTGCACCTATCAGCGGCTCACGCCCGCGGCCAGCGCCGAGATCGGCGCCGTCACCGAACGCCAGTGCAAGCTCGAGAACATGCTCGCTCACGCAATCACAGCCAGGGTGCGCGTGGAGCGCTACTCTTGATGAAAGGAGCGGGTGGAGCCTCCTGCAGGAAGAACCTGCCTGGCGAGACGAGCCCTTCCCCCTCTCCCTCGGGGAGAGGGTTGGGGTGAGGGTGCTTGAGTTGCTGTGAGTCCCAAGGAAGGCACCCTCACCCCAGCCCTCCCCCCAAGGGGGAGGGAGTAGAGCCCTCTTGCCGGACACGTATGCAGAAGGCTCCGCCCAACCCCCCCCGCAAGAACTCTTGCACTGGGTGGGGCAGGCATCTTGGTGTGGGGCAGGCATCTTGCCTGCCAACAGGGGCCTTGCAGGCGGGACGCCTGCACCACGTCCCTTGCAGGCGGGACGCCTGCACCACTCACTGGAGCATCTGAAATGAGCAATGCGATGTTCAGGCTCGATGGCAAAGTGGCGCTGGTGACAGGGGCCGCCGGCGGCTTCGGCACGGCAATCAGCGTCGCCCTCGCCCGAAGCGGCGCCGACGTGGTGCTCAGCGACCGCCCAGGCGTGAGCCTGGAAGAAGCCGCCGTCAAGGTCGCCGGTCACGGACGCCGCGTGGCCAAGCTGGCCATTGACATCTGCGACCTCGCGCAAATCCGCGACGGCGTCGCCGCGGCGGAACGCGAACTGGGCCGCGTGGACATCCTGGTCAACAACGCCGGCATCAACCGCCCCGCCGCCGGCCTGGAGGTCACGGAGGCCAACTGGGACGCGGTGTTCGACACGAACGTGAAGGGGCAGTTCTTCATGGCCCAGGCCGTGGCCAGGCCGATGATCGCGCGGGGCTGGGGGCGCATCATCTTCCTCTCCAGCCAGTCGGGCATCGTCGCCATCGCGGGGCAGCCGGTCTACTGCTCCAGCAAGGCGGCGGTCATTCTCCTGGCCAAGACCCTCGCCGTCGAGTGGGCGAGGCACGGCGTGACCGTGAACGCCATCGCCCCGACGTTTGTCGAGACCGGCCTCACCCGCGCGCGCCTGGCGAACCAGGCGTTCCGCCAGTCCGTGATTGATCGCATCCCTGCCGGCCGGCTGGCGACGCCCGACGACGTCGCCGCCGCGGCCGTCTACCTCGCCAGCAGCGAGGCCGGCATGGTCACCGGCACCGTGCTCTCTGTGGACGGCGGCTGGACCGCGGTGTGACCCTCTCCTCGTTGCGAAGCTCCGGCTTCGCAACGGCGATTGCGCGGCTCCTGCCGCAAGACGAACGAAGCAGGAGCTTCGGGGATGTGCGTCGCGAAGCAGAAGCTTCGCGACGAGACACAGAACTGTGAAATGCGGGCGGGAATCGTGTTCCGCTTGCATTCCGCTTCGTGTTGGCTATACTGGTGTTGGGGAGCTTACGAGGTGCAGCACCAATGGCAGCGACGGCGAGAGCGATAGAGACCACGGGCACCGTGGATGGCGACCACCAGCTCCGCCTCGATGGACCGCTGCCCATCGAGGGGCCGAGCCGAGTCCGCGTAATCATCCTGTTCCCTGACGACGCGGACATTCACGAGGCCGAGTGGTTCCGCGCGGCGGCAACGAATCCCGCCTTCGACTTCCTGAAAGACTCCGCAGAGGACATCTACTCGCCCACCGACGGGGAGCCGTTCCGTGACGAAGGGTAGCGTGGTCCTCGTCCCCTTCCCTTTCGACGACCTGTCGGCATCCAAGGTGCGGCCGGCCGCGTGCCTCACGAATCCGGTCGGCCCTCACCGCCACGTCGTTCTCGCCTTCATCACGAGTCGCACGCAGGCCGACCTGTTGGACAGCGATGTTCTGCTGGACTCCGCGTCGGCCTGCTTCGGCGCCACGGGGCTACGCGTATCCTCCGTGCTCCGGCTGCATCGCCTGATGACTGCAAGCGCATCGCTCATCCAGCGCCGGTTGGGCGCGTTGCCCGCGTCCACACTCGCAATCGTCGCTGAGAAGCTGAGGAACCTGTTCGGCCTCTGATGGGCTTGGCCGAGCGCCAGCCGCCAGGAGTTTGAGGCCGGAGACCCTCAAGGCCTCCCCGGAAATGCCATTGCGGGACAGCCCGTCTACTGCTCCAGCAAGGCCGCGGTCGTCCTCCTGGCCAAGACCCTCGCCGTCGAGTGGGCGAAGCACGGCGTCACCGTCAACGCCATCGCCCCGACCTTCGTCGAGACTGGCCTCACGCGGGCGCGGCTGGCGAACCACGCATTCCGCCAGTCCGCCATAGACCGCATCCCCGCTGGCAAGCTGGCGACGCCCGAGGACGTGGCCGCTGCGGCCGTCTACCTCGCCAGCCCCGACGCGGGCATGGTCACCGGCACTGCCCTGTCGATGGATGGCGGTTGGACGGCAGTGTAGGCGGCACGTCCCCGTCCCGCGATACGCGGCGTGGGGACACGCCGCCCACAATGGGTGCCCCTCTTCTCGTTGCGAAGCTCCGGCTTCGCAACGGCGATTGCGCGGCTCCTGCCGCAGGACGAATCGAAGCTGGTGCTTCGGGATGTGCGCCGCGAAGCAGGAGCTTCGCGACGAGAGAGAGCCTGGCCTGGGGTTTCACGCAAATCGGCTTGACAAGGGGGGGGGGGGGTACACTATACTGATGGCGGTCGTCGGAACAAAGGTCAGCTCAGGACAAAGGGGGCGAGACATGCTTGGCAAGAGCGGCAGACTGACTGGCAGAGCGTTCGGCCTGTTGATTCTTGTGATCGTTGCGGGATTCGGCTGCGGCTCAGAACCCGACCCCAAGCAAGCACCGATCAAGCAGGGCGACAAGGTCGAGGTGGTGAACGGGCCTGCACCCGTCAAGCTTGGCGATGAGACGCTGACGACCCTGGATACCGGAACCTTGATCACGGCCGGCCAAGTCAGAGGGAAATGGGTCGCTGTCATTGCTAAGAAGGGCGACGCGACCATTGATGGGTGGGTCAACGGCGAGAAGCACCTAAGGCTAGCCAAGGCCGGAGCAGCCACAGCGGCAGTAGCGCAGGATCAACCGGGAACCACCGTCGCCCGTACGGTAGCAGGGGCGGGACTGCGACTTGATGGACTATACTGCTACAATGCTGAGCCAGTCAACATCAGTGGCTTGCCCCTCATCGGGTACTTGCGCTTCTATGACGACGGGAGATTTGTGCAAGCAGAGGGGATGTTTGGCGCCTACGGCGCACAAGAGGCCCAGCATGTCGGCAACTGGATCAGGTTCGACAAGGGCAAAGCGATGCGGGGGGTTAGCTGCGGGAGATACGTGATGAAGGGATCAATGATCGAGGCGACATTCGAGGGTGAGAAGGCTAACCGAATCGAGGCGACCTTAGTTGATGGAAAACTGAAATGGAATGGGGCCACGGCCGTTCGCGGCGACTATCGTTGTTCCTTCTGGCCGGTGGACTTCGTTCTCGACGTGGAGCCACGCCTGACGAAGGAGCGGATCAACAAGCCCGACAAACAGGGCATAACACCCCTGATGGCAGCCGCGATCGCCATGCAAGCCGGAACGGTCGATGTGCTGCTGGAGAATGGCGCTGATGCCAAGGCAACTGTCAAGGGCGGGTATACGGTGCTCCACATGCTGTGCGAGAGTTCCCATGGGTACATGAGCGAGCCCTTCGGGAAGATCGTTGATGCATTGATCAAGCACGGGGCGGACGTGAATGCAAAGAGTGACGATGGCAAGGTCCCTCTGGATGTCGCGCATACTCTCAGCGATGGGGAAATGGCGAAGTTCATGCGGGCTCGTGGCGCCAAATGGCGCTGATGCTCTGAGATTCGTGCCAGGCACGCTATGGAGTCGATGGCCGTTTGTCCAACTCGCGCTGAACCAATACAGGGGGCATCGCATGGGCTTTGCACGTTTTGTGGCTAGTGTTGCGGTCGTGCTTGCTGTGATGCTGCTATCGCCTGGACTGGGGAAGGCAGAAGACCGGGCCACAGAACCCGGGACCCCCAAGTTCACTCTGGCCAAGATTGTGCGGGCTGTGCGCGATGGCAAGAAGGACGATTTCCTGGCCTGCATAGATCTCTCCGACACGACAAGCGGGAAAGCCCGAAGAGCCTATACACTCATTTTCGACGACTCTGCATTGGGGGAGGACGTCGCTAGAGCCATCAAGGCCAAGTTCGGTAGCTCTGCGGCCCGCGACATGGAGTCGTGCTTTGACGATAAGATCCCGTTGATGGTAGTTGCCAGGAACGCTGGCTTCGCGCGGATTTCCGAGGTCGGGGATCGGGCCACCGTCACGATGCCAGATGGGGAGACTAGTATTGCTATGGTGAGAAGGAACGGGTCCTGGCTGATCGAGGTCGATGCACGGACCCGAATGCTGAACTCGGAGGACCTTGATAGATGGGACAGGTTGCATTCAGCTCGTCGCCGCATACGCAGAGCCGTTGATGAAGTCCGGACTTTCATTGAGTGGCAGATGAAGGTGCCTCAGATCATGGCCTCATTAGCCGAAGAGAACGTTGCAGCCGCACGCGCGACGGGCGAGGGATCCGTGCCCAGGAAAGGCAAGTCCACCTTGCGTGACATTGTTGATAAATGGCAGGGACCAGGGATTGAGTTGAACATCCGCTCCGACGGGGGCTGTACTTGTTCAATCACCCTCAATGCCAGTGGTGATGGTGTGTCATCGTTTATCACGATCATCCCTTCTCCGGGCGGGGATAGCTTCTCCGGCACTGTGGGAGGCCCCGCCCTTGGGGGGCGCTATTATGCTCTGACTCTTGAGCCCACAGCCGATCCGAGCCTGCTTCGGGGGACGCTAGGGGAGAAGTCATTCACGCTACGTCGCCAGGGCGGCCCGCCGCGGGTCGCCAGGCCCCAGTCTGACCCGGCCAGTAGCGACGACAAGGGAGACACCGGGGCGATGGACCCCGATGGCCGCGCCGAAACGGCAGGCTGGCTGTCCATGGCGAAGAACTACATTCGCGCCGGCATGCCCGACAAGGCCAAGCCCTACTTGAAGCGCGTGTTGGAGAAGTACCCGGGAACAGACCCGGCCACCAAGGCAAAGGCCCTGCTGGAAGAGATGGACGCGGGCGGCAGGTGATGGTGTCGCGTGGCACAATGATGGCGTTCCGTTGCAGGGCTCGGGAGTGCGCTTGGCAGTGGTGCGGCCATCCTCGTCGCCGAGCCAGGTGAAGCGGTCGCGCGTGTAGTCGCCGCGTGCTTCTTCGTCCCGACGGGGGACCGTCGGGACGAGAGGGGGCTTGAGGCATCTATAACGAGCGAGAGGGGGCGGCGCGGCGGCGGCCGTTCTTGAACTCAAGGTCGGTGACGAGAAGGAGGTCAATCACGTTGTAGGAGTCATCCAACTGGGAGACCATGATGGTGCGGCCGCTGGGCGAGATCATCATGAATTCGGGGCTGCGGACCGGAATCTCCCTGCCATCGGCCAGGTGGAGAATGAACGGGCGGAATGGTGTGGCGCGGTAGGCTTGGCGAAGCTGCTCGATAGTCATCGCGGCGATCCCCCTTCGGGGCACGGTTCGGCACTGTCTTGCCCCACCGGCTGGATTGTAGCGGGAGATGCGCGGGGTGTCAAGCGGATGAGGGTGTCGTTCAGGGCGGGCCTAGGGACGGAGAGGCCCTCCTGCTCTGCCGCTCCGCTGGGACGCAAAGCGGCATCTGCGATGCCGCACTCCATATCCCTGCCCCTTCGCAGGGAGCGGACGACTTTGGAGTGCGGTGACGCAGTCACCGCTTTGTCTGCCCGCGGAGCGGGGACTGCCGCACGACCGCCGGAGCAGGCCTGGCCCGAGCGAAGTCGAGGGCAGCTTCGGGGGTGTGCGTTGCGAAGCAGGAGCTTCGCGACGAGACCCATGAGGAAAGGAAATAGTGAAGACCCGACCCCACCTCCCCCGTCGAGGTAGCAATCGTCGTGGTACCTCTCGGCAAGCGTGTCAGGCTTGATCTCGCCGGCGGGCAGGCTCGCCCGAGCTACCTCCTTGCCGTTGAGATACGCGACCAGCCCGCCGGTGTACTTCACCGCGAGTTTCAGCCCGCTGCACTTCGCAGGGTCCTCGACCAGGAACTTGCCGCGCGCCGCGATCAGGTGGAACTCGGCGGTCATCAGACCCCCGCCGTGCCAAGGGGCGATCCGCAGCGGCGCGTGCTCGCGAGCCCAGAGCCTGTCATCGTGCTCGGGCCTCATCCAGCCGGCCGGCGGCGGGCCGGTTTCGACTTGCCGGACCGGCCTTGCCTCCTTGCTCTCGGCAGGCGAGCTAAGCCTGCCGTCGGCACCGATGATCACCGGGGTCTTCCAGCCCATGTGCACGCGCAGGCAGCTATCGCCGTTCAGCGCCTCCAGCCGGCTCGGCTCGGCGGGCGCGGAAGTCCAGGCCCCACAGGACGCCAGGATGGCCAGCGCAGACAATCTCCCCCTCATGCTCGGCTTCCTTTCTTCTACTCCCACTTGACCTGACCAAAATCCGGGCGCATCACCCAGGTGCGGCCGGCCAGGTTCACGAACACCCCATGCTTTTCCACCCAGACCATCTGGCCGTAGGGCCCCTGGAAGTCTACCTTGCCGCTCTCGGTCTTTATGGGCAGCTCGGCCCAATCGCCCTTGTCGAAGGAGTACGCCCACTGTTGGTTGGCAATGATCGCCAGCAGGCACTTCTGCGATGGCACGTACTCCAATACCTGCACGGGCTTCAGCGGCGGCTCCCGCCTGGCGGGCAGCTCGCTGAACTTGTTGGCCTTCACGTCGTAGGCGAAGGTCGCATGCCGCTGCTCTTCTTTGTCCTTGGGCATCTCGAAGAGCCTGGCCGGGTCCTTCGGCGGGCTGGTCATGAGGACGTACAGATCGCGGTCGGGCACGTAGCAGAACGCGCGGCTCTCGCCCAGACCGCGGTGCATCGGGAACGGCTTGGGCACATCGGTCACCGTGAACACGTGTCCGTAGATGTCGTAGGCGGTGAAGACGGTCTTCACGATGTCACGCGCGTAGTAGCCGGATGGTTGGCGGTGGAGATACAGGACCCGGCCATTCGGGTCCACAGTCCCAATCCCACGAGAGCCATTGGGGTTCGCGAGCGGGGGCCCGCCGGCCAGCGGCAGCTCGCGGTGGACCCCGCCACGGTCCAGGTCATAGAATCGGACATAGCTCGGGTCAAGGTGCATGGTCCCGTCCTGGAACAGGTCTCCGGTGCCAATGTAGTTGTAGACCCGGCCGTCGAGTGCCTGATAGGTGTTGCGCTCGTGCCGGCCGCGCGGCCCGCCGCGGTAGCCGAGTGTATTGCCCTCCCATTCATTGGGCGGGATGTAGGCGTTGTGATCGCCGACCTGGAATGCCCACTTGTTGGCGCCTACGGCGTACACGGACACATCGTTGACCTGCCAGGAGGAGTGTCCGCCGCCCTGATAGACCACCCAGCCGCGGACGGGGTCCACAGCCAGCATCCCCCAGTCGCGCCGATCCGGCTCCTTGGGCGGTTTGGCTTGAACCCACGTGTTGGCGGGCAGAGCCTTGAGCGTCGCCAGCCACGCCGGGTCGTCGGCGGGTATCTCCTGCGGCTTGATCGGCGTCGGCGGCGTCCACGCCGGAGCGGGCTCAGCCGGCAAGGCCGCCAGATCGAGCTTCATCGCGTAGGTCGCCTGGCCATCCTTCTCGGGCTGGATGATGAGGGCCAGCCTGGCCTTGGGGTCGTAGCCGAACATCGCCGTCGGGGCCTGCGAATGGGGAGATTCGCTGCCCTGGCCAGACATGGTCGTGAGTTCGCCGGTCCAGTCCGTCTCCAGACGCTTGGACCACTCGCCCATGGCGACATCCAGCGTCCACAGTTGGGCCTTCCGCGGTATCTTGGCGTTCCAGATGTCGCCGGTGCGGGTGAACAGCAGCACCAGCCCCGAAGTCTCGTCGTAGGCCAGCATCGGCACCCGGCACGCGAAGCGGCCAAGCGGCGGGCGGCTCTTCACCGCGGTCTCGCGCCACTGCCGGGTCTTCACGTCGTAGAGCCAGGTGTCGTTCTGGCCATCCATCACGTTCGGCCCGGACCCGCCGTCGCTCCGCCACAGGCTGGTGTGCCCGCCGAACATCACGATGCACTTGTTCCTGGGATCGTAGACCATAGGCGCGGCGCAGCGTGGCGGCGGCTCGACGCGCAGGGCGCCGTCAAGCGCGTCGTTCATGGCCCAGAGCGCGTCGCGGGCCGGCCTCAGCGCCTCCCCTGCCTTGCCGCCGGCGAGTGCCGCGGCCGCTGACTTGAGAAGGCCGGCGACCGGCGAGAGCCCCGTCTTGGCCTCGGCGGTCAGGGCGAGCTTCTCAAGATCGCCGGCGGCCGCCTCGAACCCTTTGGCGGCCTCAATGGCCTTGGCGGCGTCGGGCTTGCGGTTGAGGACCCAGGCCGCGTCCATCGCCGCGCTCGCCTTGGCCATGACCGCGATCAGCCCCTTGCGCGCGGCCCTCACCTCGTCGGAGCCGAAGGCGTCGCCAACCACCCGCCAGGTGTTGTCCTTGAAGCTGTATCGGAAGGTGCCCAGGTGCCCCGTGATCTGCCCTGTGGCCTCGCGCAGCGAGACGTTCTTGGCATCGAAGTGTGGAAACAGAATAATCTCGTCGTTCTCGGGGTCATAGCAGGTGCCCATCCCGTAGACCGGCGGGCCACCGTTGAACTCGGTCTTCAGCTTGCCGGTGGGACGGTCTCCAGCGTACTCCGGTGTTGGGTCCGGCATGAGGGTCCTGGCCTTGAGGTCCCTCCACGACTTCGTCCTGGGGTCATAGGCTGCCATCAGGCCGGCCATAGTGTAGACGACCCGCTCGCGCTTGGAGTCCCAGCAGACCCCGTTCAGGACCATCGCCGGACGCGGCCGGCCGGAGGGCAGCATGGTCCCTTGGCCCGCCAACCCATGAGCGCCCGGCGTCTGCGGCGCGTCGCTGGGGTAGTCCGAAACCCAATCGCCGACAGCGGCGTCGAAGGCCCGCACGTCGTTGGGCGAGGCCTTGTCCCAGCCGCCCGTCTGGCCCCAGTGCAGCAGTTGTCCGCGGCTCGGCACGTACAGCGGAGCGCATAGGAGAGGCCCTGCCTGCGCCTTGCAGGGCAGCTTGGTCCACTTGTTCTCAGGCAGGTTCCTGGGCGCGTCCGCCAGGGTAGATGATGCCATGAGCCCCAGGATCAGACCCATTCTGGTTGCGGGACTCATCGCCCTCCTGTGCCTGTGTGTTCTGGAACTCAATTGCGCTTCCCCCTGTGGGACGGGCCTTCATGATAGGTACGGCCGAGCGGGCCGTCAGTCTCCCACGTGCCTCGCATCCTAGCCTCTGGCTTGGCAGCGTGCAAGTTCGTTCTCTCTACGGGGCTTGCTTGCCCGCAAGCGTGGCGTAAGCTGGCAGCGCCTTGCCTGATGCACAATTCCGAACATGGAGTTTCCAACAAACAAAACAAAACAGCCGCTTCCGCCCCCCCCCCGCCCGCCCGATTTCGGACTTCCAACAGGTCGCCAGTCTCGCCGAAAACCGAACAAATAATTCCCGTAAACAGAACAAAACACTCCCAACTTCCACATGACTTTCCGTGCTCAAGTGCTAGGATCATTGAAGCTCGATACCACTGCATTAGGGGGATACTCACTTGCTGCACCACCACACCGGGTGCAGAAACGGCCTCCGCAGCACATACCGTTCTCTCCCTGCGGCGGCCCTGAGGATGATAGCCCAAATGGCCTTCTGCCAGGCCCGGTCAACATTCCGCATCTCCTACAGCTCTTGGCTCAAGGTGCGGGCCATGTTCCCAGATGTGGCCCCTCATGACTACAGCCACAAGGGGTCCGGAAGGAAGTGCCCGCTCTCTCCCGAGGAGCAACTTCGGGCTGCAAGGCTCCCGCTCGCCGAAGCCCGCAAGCTGCACATGGGAAATGCCCGCTGGTACGCACTTCGGCGAACACTCGGTCTTTACTCGTCAGGGCCAAGAAAGGCTCGGGCCCCATCACAATGTGTCTATCCCCCACGCCACGTCATCCAACATCCTAAGACGACAGAAGTGCTTATGTTCCTTCGCGTCCAACGAGACACGGACATCGCCTGACCACCGGGCCCCCCCCTCGTCATAGCTGTTGGGACTTCGACCGCGTCGTGGACGGCCATGTTGACGGGTCATCTGGGGCCGCCCTCGCCGGCCCGTGCCACCGCCGTGGCGGCGGCAGCAGCGGCGGGGCGTTTCTGTGGCTTCTGATGGCCTTTCCTCTGGGGGGGGCAAGTGCCCCCCCGCAGCCCCCTCCCGTGGCCGTCTCGCGTCCAGGGTTTCCCATCTTCGGTGTCCCCAACCCGGGAACGCGCGGAACGATTCCGGGATACCACCTCGCCCGTCGTGGTGCGGGCTGACAGGATGGGCGACAGCAGGAAGCGGAGCGGCCCAAGGGACCAAACTGGGTGTGCCACCCCGCACCGGTCCCGTTCCCGCGCAGTCCCGCGATGGCAACCTGATGTGCCACAGCCCCCGCGATGCGGTAGTGTCACTGCCCCCGACTGGCTGCGTCACCACGCAGGCCCCCCCACCTCTCGAAGGCAGCGACGACACCTCAGCCTGGACCGTCAAGGGGGCGACAAGGGGCAACGCCCCGTGCCACCGGCGAGCAGGCTGGCAGCTTGGACCGGGCGACAGCTCTTGGCTCGGGGCTTCCTCTCCGGGAACGCAGAACTTGAGGGGTCAAAGCCCACCCCCGGGGGCGGGATAGGGGGGGAAGGTCCCGCTAGCGCGAGGCCGACACTGAGCCACAATCCCGGGCGTCATTCCGAGCCTGTCGAGGAATCGCTCGTTAGGTTGGGGTCGTTCAGGCGGAAGACGCCGTCGGCGTATTCGAGCCAGGATGGGCCGGGGGTCCACGGCCCGACGGCAAGGAGCCGACAACCAGGCCGGGCGAGCTGGGCCGTGTAGTCGTGCGCCCAGTGGTTGTGGCCGCAGATGACGACGTTCGCGCCCGCCTCGAAGAAGGGGAGGAAGGCGGCGGGGTCGTAGCGGCGGGCGTCCCGGGGCTTGCGGTGGCCCGCGCTGAGGCGCCGCCACCAGCGCAGGATGCCCGCCACGCCCAGGCACCCCCACAGGGGCACCACGCGGGCCAGCCAGTGCATGAGGCGCCCCTGGATGAAGCGCAGGAAGCGCCGCGAGAGCCAGGAGTCGGGGAACTGCATGTGGCCGTGGATGAGGTGGAAGCGGAGGCCGTCGCGCTCGAAGGCGTGCTCGATGCCGAGGCTCTCGAGGCCGTAGGGGGCCAGGGCCGCGGTGTCGAGGAGGTAGTCGCGGTTGCCGCCGAGGACTCGGACGGGCGGGCCGCCGCGCGCGGCGTCGCCGAGCTGCGCGAAGAGGCGCGCCCAGGCGTGGAGACGGAGCTGGCGCGGGCCGACCCAGTAGTCCACCAGGTCGCCGACGATGTAGAAGGCCTCGGCCTCGTCGCGGCGGCCGCGCAGGAAGGCTGCCAGGGCCTCGCCGCGCTCGGGCCGCTCGGGGCACAGGTGCACGTCGGCCAGGAAGAGCAGCTTCTTGCCCATTGGGTCGGGAGCAGGGCCTCGGGGGCTGGGGCGACGGGGCTACTTCACGCTCTTGATGAGCGCCATGAGGGCGTCGCGCAGGATGCCGAAGAAGCCGAAAACGCCGAGGAGGACGATGATGACGGCCGCGCCGGCGGTCCACTGCACCGTCTTGTTGGCGAAGAAGCGCCGGCCGTAGTAGCCGAACTCGCTCACGTTCACCAGCTCCTCGCGGAGCACCTGGAGTTCGCCCAGCTTCTGGTTCATCGCCGTGTTGTTGGTCCGCCAGTCGTTCTCGAACTTGCGGCGCTGCATGTCCGACAGGTCGCGCACCGCCGCGGCGTCGGGCACGGTTGTCACGGTGTCCATCACGCTGCCGCCCGGCTCGATCTTGAGCCCCGTGCGCGTGGCGATGGGCATGTAGGTGCGGGCAAACGCGGTGGCCAGCTCCGCGTAGTCGTGCTCCTCCTTCGGCGTCGCCCCGCCGGGTTGTTGGATCTTCCGGTACAGGTGGAAGAAGCGCTTCCACTGGTTGAGCAGCTCGTCGAGCTTCTCGACCTTGAACTCGAGTTCCGGGTCAACCACGGCTCTCTCCTCCTATCGAGGTCGGCCATTCTATTTAACCACGCCCCGCGCCGCGTGTCAAGCCGCACTACCCCAGGCGTGAAGAGTCCAGAGGCCGGTGGGCAGGCTGGCCGGCGCGCGGGTAGAGCGTGGCGATGGCTGGGAAGCGCAGGACGGAGTGTGGCAGCGGCGGACCTGTACAGGTCCGCAACTATGGGCTTCGCCGCGAGGCGAGCGCGCAGGAACGCTGCCGCGGCGTTCCGCGCGGCGCCGGCGCCGCAGGCGAAGCGCGAAACAGGCAGTTCGTGGCCGCGCTCGCGGGCAAAGAGCCTAATTGCGGACCTGTACAGGTCCGCAACTATTGGCTTCGCCGCGAGGCGAGCGCGCAGGAACGGTGCCGCGGCACTCCGCGCGGCGCCAGAGGAGGTCGAGTGCGCGCATCCGCCTCAGGCGGCATAAAGCCCACACCAAATGGACCGCTATCGCTGGGCGCTGGCCTGGGGGCAACGTGTAACGGCCCTGTAACTAGCCCGGAATCTTCTTGCGCTCGGCCCCGGCCGGCGTATAATCCAAGTGGAGCAGGCGACAGGGCTCGCGGGGGCGGCCCAAGCCGGCCCAGACACAGGAGGTGTGCCATGAAGCGTCCCCGCACCGCAGCCCGATGGTGGCCGCTCTTGGGCCTGATGGCCATCCTGCCCGCCTGCGCGATGGCCGCGCAGAAGCCCGAAGCGGCAGACCCCAAGCCCACCCCTCCCAAAACCCAACTCACGCCTGAGGAGCAGGCGGCCCGGGACCTCATCGAGCGCTACAAGGCCGAGTCCAAGATCAAGCGGGAACAGGATCAGTATCGCGCCGAACAGCACCTCAAGGCGGGCAAAGCCCACTTCGAGAACCAGGCGTGGAGGGCCGCCTACGGCCAGTTCAAGGCGGCCGCCGAGCTGGACCCCACGAACAAGGGGGCGCAGGAGTACCTGCGCAAGGCGGCCGGCCTGCTGGGCCTGAAGGAGGGTGGGGTGGGCCTGATTGACGCCGTGATCCAGCAGGGGAAGGTTCGCACGGAGGCCCAGCGCTTCCAGCTTCTCAACCTTCTGGCCCAGGCGCGGGCCGCCTACGAGAAAGGGCAGTACCCCGAGGCGATTGACCTCTATATCCGCGTGAAGGCCCTGGCGGAGTTCGTGGCGCCGTACCTCGACACGGCAAAGGAGGCCGGCGAGGCCGAGCAGGGCATCGGCAAGGCGCAGAAGGGCATCGAACAGGGGCGCAAGAGCGGCGAGGAGGAGCGGCGGCGACGAGCCATCGAGGAATCCGAACGGCTCAAGAAGCAGGGGCAGAGCCGGGCGGTCGAGCGCCAGGAGGCCCAGCTCGCCCAGGCGCGAGTCCTGCTCGGGGAACGCCGCTACACCGAGGCGCGCAAGCTGGCCGACGAGGTGCTCCGCCACGACCCCGCTAACGGCGAGGCCGTCGCCCTGCACGAGAAGGCGGCCCAGGCCGCCCGCTCCGAGGCGGTGGACCGCGCCCTGCGCGCCCGCGCCGCCGAGACCGAGCGCTGGGCACAGGAAGTCACCGCGCAAACCGTCCCGCAGAACGACCTCATCGCCCTTTCCCCCCAGCGGCGCGAGGAGTTGCGGACCCGCAAGGGCGACGCGCTGTTCGAGTCGGGCCGCCGGGAACCCGAGGCCTGGGAGACGCGCATCCGCGCGGCGCTCGAGCGGAGAATTTCGTTCGACTTCATCGAGACGCCGCTGCCCGATGTCGTGTCGTTCCTGGGGAGCCTGACCGAGGCGAGCATGGTGTTGGACACTGAGGCGCTGAAGGACGGGATGCCTACCGTGAGCCTGCGGGTGCAGGACATGCGGCTCGAGGCGGCCCTGAACTGGCTGTGCAAGCTGGTCGGCCTCCGCTATGCCCTGCGCGACGAGGCCATCTTCCTCTCCCGGCCCGAGCGCATCTTCGACACGCCCGTGCTGCGGATGTACGACATCACGGATCTGACCATCGAGATCAAGAACTTCAAGGGCCGCCAGCGCGCCCTGACCACCGACAGCGGCCACGGGGTGGAGGACTTCTTCCGGGAGGAGGAGAAGGAGGAAGAGCCAGAGAAGCCGCTGTCGGGCAAGGAACTCATCGAGTTCCTCCAGCGCGTCGTGGGGGCTGGGGGGCCTGAGGACGGCGAGGGCCTCGACCGGCTCCACGAGGTCGCCGGCCTGCCCCGCGATGGCCGCGCCAAGAAGGGGCAGGAGCTGGTGGACCTGATCGGCATCACGGTGGGCGGGCGGACCTTCCTCGGCGTCAGGACCAAGGAGTGAGCGGGATGAAGAGTGGGATGAATGGATGGGTGGATGGATGGATGAATGAGGGAAGAGCGGCCGGCTGCTCTGGCACTCATCCACTCATCCATCCATCCATTCATCCCGCGGCCTGTCGCCCCGCACGCCAGTGCTTCGCTAACCCATTGGGCAGGGGCACGTTGCGTCTGGCAAAATGCACTTGCGCTGGCGTGGGGAAGTGGTATAATCCGTGCGCGCGGCCGGTGCGCCGACTGAGAGGGTAGACGGCCGCCCGGAGGCCGCGCCAGGGTATGGAACGAGTGTACTTCGGCAACAGCCCACGGGCCGTTGCCACGTTTGTGTGCTATGTCGTGAACCGCACCGAGCAGCGGGCCAAAGAGCTGCTCGAGCACGAGCTAGAACGGAGCCGTTTCGAGCGGCGGGACCGGGATTTGGCGACTGAGCTGGTCTATGGCGTGCTGCGGCGACGCGGCACCCTCGACCACTTGATCGCGCAGTTCAGCAACCGGCCGCTGCACAAGGTGCAGCCGCGCGTGCTCGAGGTCCTGCGGGTCGGTGCGTATCAGCTTCTGTTCCTTGACAAGGTGCCTGCCCCGGCTGCTGTGAACGAGGCGGCTGAGGCCGCCAAGCGGGTGAGTTCGCAGGGCGCCGTGGGCTTCGTCAACGGCTGCCTCCGCTCGCTGCACAGGGCCATCGTGGCGAAGGGCGGCGAGGCGGGGTCCGACCCCCGCCGGGCCGTGCCCATGGCGGCGGGAGCCTGGTGCGTCTTTGACCGTCCAGTGCTGCCCGACCCGAACGCGGGTGTCGCTGACTACCTGGCCGCGGCCCACTCGCACCCGGCGTGGCTCGTGCGGCGCTGGGTGGGTCGCCTCGGCGAGGCGACGACGCGCCAGGTTTGCGAGAGCGACAACGCTCACGCGGGCGTCGTGCTGCGGGTCAACCACCTCCGCAGCACGCAGGAGGGCCTGGTGGCCGAGCTGGTGCGGGGAGGGCGCTGGGCGAGACCCCTCGGCAGCGGCCACGTGGTGCTCGACCACGTGGGGTCGCTGGCCGACGTGGCGGCCCTTCGGGACGGCTTGTGCACGGTGCAGGGCGTGGCCGCATCGGCTGCGGCCCCTCTGCTGGCGCCGCAGCCTAGCGAGCGGGTGCTGGACCTGTGTTCGGCGCCCGGCTCGAAGGCGTGCCAACTGGCCGAGCTGGCGCGAGGCGAGGCCGAGATCGTGGCCCTCGACATCTCGCCCAGGCGGCTGCGGCAGGTGGCCGAGAACGTGGCTCGCCTGGGCGCGCGAACCGTGTGGCCCGTGGCGGGCGACGGCGCGAGTTGCGAACGGCTGTTCCGAGCCGAGTTCGACGCCGCGCTGGTGGATGTGCCGTGCTCGAACACGGGCGTGCTGTCGCGCCGCGTGGAGAGCCGGTGGCGGGTGACAGAGGCCAGGATTGCGGAACTGGCCCGCCTGCAGCTCCAACTGGCCGCATCGGCGGCAGACGTCGTGTGGCCCGGGGGCCGGCTGGTCTACAGCACGTGCAGCCTCGAGGAGGAGGAAAACGAAGGAGTGGTGAACGCCCTGTGTGCGGCGAGACCGGAATGGCGCGTGGCCGAATCCAGGCGCCTCCTGCCGCCGCAGACGGGCGACGACGGCGGTTACGTGGCGCTCCTGCACCGTGCGGGGCGCGAGTAGTTCGGGGGCTGGAAGCAACGCGGACGTGGGAGGGAAAAGGGGTCGAACCATGCGAGGACTCTGGAAGCTCGGCTGGCTGTGTGGACTGGCGCTTGTGGCCCTGTGTGGGGTCGCGCGGGCCGGGGAGGCCCCGCCAACGAAGGAGGGAGCGGCGCCGCCGCCGCCCGCGCCCGTGCTCAGCCCGGAGGAGCAGGCCGCGCAGGACCTCATCAAGCGCTATCAGGTCGAGAAACAGGTCCAGGAGGACCAGAAGCGCTTCCTGGCGGCCCAGCGCGTGGCCGCGGGCCAGGCGAACCTGGTCAACGGGGCCTATGAGGATGCGCGCCGCCAGTTCGAGGAGGCGCTGAAGCTCGACTCAACGAACACCGAGGCGCAGGAGGGGCTGCGGAAGGCCCAGAGCCTGCTCGGGGTCGTCAAGGGCGAGTTCCTCGACCTCGCGAAGCAGTACGCCCAGCAGCGCTCGGTCGCGCTCGCCGCGCAGAAGCTGGAACTCCAGAACCTGTTCAACGCGGCCAACGCCCAGCTCGAGAAGGGCCAGTTCATTGACGCCATCGAGGGCTTCACCCGCGTGGCGGCCCGGGGCCGCTACCTGTCGCCGAACATAGACGTTGGCGACATCGTGGTCGAGGCCGAGGCGCGGGTGCAGAGGGCCATGCTGGCGATGGAGAAGAAGCGGGTGGAGGACGAGGCGAACCGCCGGAAGATCGCCGAGGGTCAGGCCCGGGAGCTGGTGGAGATGCGCGAGCGGCTGATGGAGGAGCGCGCGCAGGCCCTCTTCCGCCAGGCCACGGTGCTCTTCGCCGAGCGGCGCTACAAAGAAGTCGAGAAGCTCTGCGACGAGATTCTGCGGAAGGACCCCGCGAACGGCCCGGCGGCCAGCCTGCTCGACGCGGCCAAGAGCGCCGGCCACAAGGACGACATCGATCGCGCCATCAAGGAGCGCCGCGCCGCCACCGAGCAGCACTGGCAGGAGACCCAGGCCTACTGCGTCCCCTACACCCAGGTGCGTCCGTACATGCCGCGCGACAAGTTCGAGGAGGTCCGCAACCGCAGGCCCATCTCGCACCTCGGCGACGAAATCGAGGAGCAGGAGTGGGAGCGCAAGATCAAGGAGTCCCTCAACAAGAAGGTCACGTTCGACTTCGTCGAAACGCCGCTGTCGGACGTGGTGAACTTCCTGTCGAGCCTGGTGGACGTGACGATCGTGCTCGACACGCCGGCGGTGAAGGACGCGCCGAACGTGACCCTGCGCGTCAACGAGATGCGCCTCCAGTCGGCCCTCAACTGGATTCTCAAGCTCGTCGCCCTCAAGTACACGCTCAAGGACGAGGCCATCTTCATCTCCAAGGCCGAAGCCATCATGGAGAAGCCCGTCCTGCGCATGTACGATGTGACCGACCTGACGATTGACATCAAGAACTTCCAGGGCCGCCAGCAGGCCCTCGCCAGCGACAGCGGCTATTCCTCGACCGGCAGCAGCTTCGGCGGCGGCGGCGGCGACATGGCCCAGGAGTTCTTCGGCGACGAGGACGATCAAGACGAAGGAGAGGAGAAGCTCACGGGCGAAAGCCTGATGGAGTTCATCAAGAAGACCATCGCCCCCGGCACCTGGGACGAGGCCGGCGGGGTCGCCGCGAAGGAGTTCTGAGGAGTGTGACGAAGCAGCCGACGAGCCCGGCCGCGTGCCTCTGGCCCGTGGGCCGGGCTCGTCTCATGATGTCGGGCGCTTCGCCGCCCTCGGGCGCTGCTCCGACGGTGTGGCCGTCAGTGGGGGCGCAACCTGACCCGTTGAGGCACCGGCCATGCCCAATCTCCCCTTCCGCCCGCCGCCGGGAATGAGACAGGGGGGGCGCGCGCGCATCGCGGCGCCGCCCGCGCCGCAAGGGAGGAGTCTGGCCGCTGCGCGGGACCAGTTGCGCCGCGTCCCCTGGTTCGCCGCCTCCGCCCTCATCCACGCCTGCCTGTTCATCGCCCTCGCGCTGCTCGCCAGCAGGCGCCTGCGCCCCGCCGAGCGCGCGGCGAGCCATGTCTTCGAGGTCTACCTGATCGGGGAACGCCCGAAGCCGGCCGAGGAGGCGAAGCCGCCCGAGCCGAAGGAGGAGCCCAGGCCCGAGCCGCCGAGGCCCCAGCCCAAGGCCGAACCCGTCCCGCCGCCCGAGCTGATCGTGCCCCCCGCGCCGCCCCCCGAGGAGCCTGCCCCGACGCCGCCCCAGGAGGTGGCCACGGTGAAGGGCACCCCCGTCATCCAGGTCCACGGCGGCCCGGCCCCCGCGCGCGACGTCTTCGCCGCCCGCCGCCCCGCGGCCCGCGAGGAGGCCGTGCGGCAATGGGGCGGCACGCCCGGCTCGGAGCAGGCCGTGGACGCCGGGCTCCGATGGCTCCACGCCCACCAGGAGCCCGACGGGCGCTGGAACGACGGGGACCCCCAGCTTCGGCTCGCGCCCGGCCTGTCCGGCCTGGCGCTCATGGCCTTCCTCGGAAAGGGCCACACCCACACCGAGCAGGGCGCCTACCGCGCCACGGTCGCCCAGGCGCTCCGCTACCTCCTCAGCCTCCAGGCCGCCGACGGGCGGATCGCGGCCCAGCCGCAGGAGCCGGAGAGCTTCCGGTTCACCATCAACTTCGGTTCGGAGGAGGGCCGGGCGACGGTCGTCGAGGTCAGCGACGTCCCCGCGGGGGACGTCCGTTGGCTCTGGCCCGGCAAGGTGCCCATCGGCAAGCTGTCGCTCCTCGTGGGCGACCCGGGGCGTGGGAAGAGCCTGCTGAGCCTCGACCTGGCCGCCCGCCTCTCCCTCGGCCGGGTCTGGCCCGACGGCCAGGCGAACACCCTTCCCCCGTCCAGCACCCTGTTGCTGAGCGCGGAGGACGACGTGGCCGACACCATTCGCCCCCGCCTCGAGGCGATGGGGGCCGACGTCCGCTACGTCCGCTCGATGCGGGGCCTGTTCAGCGAGGGCTTCTACAAGGGCTTCCAGCTCCCCCGCGACCTGCCGACCCTCGAGGAGGCGGTCGAGAACACTCCCGACGTGCGGCTGGTGGTGATTGACCCCCTCATGGCCTTCCTGTCGGCCGGCGCGGCGAGCAACAACTCCGCGTTGCGGACGCTGCTCGCCACGCTCCAGGAGATGTCGGAGCGGCTGGGCTTCGCCGTCCTCGCCCTCACCCACCTCACCAAGGCGAGCGGGGCGAGTCCCCTCTACCGCGCGATGGGCAGCCTGGCCCTCACCGCGGCCAGCCGAGCCGTCTGGACCCTCTGGCCCGACCAGGACGAGCCTGAGCGGACCTTCTTCATCCCGCTCAAGTGCAACCTGTCGGCGGCCTTGCACGCCCACGCCTACCGCATCGTGGCGAGTCCCCTCAACCCCAAGCAGCCGACCCTCATCTGGGAGCCCGAGGCGATCCCCATGGCCCTGATGGCCACCAGCACGGCCCACCCCATGCCGCGGCTGAGGGACCAGGAGTGCATGGCGTGGCTTCGTGGCCTCCTCGGCAAAGGCCCCGTCCCCTCGCGGGACGTTGAGAAGGCGGCTGCTGAGGAGGGCTACGGCTACCACATCCTTCGCCGCGCCAAGCGCATCCTGGGCGTCATCACGAGCCCGGATGGCCTCGGGGCGACGTGGGTGCAGCGGCTTCCCGATTGAGGCACGTTCCCCCGGGGCCGGCCGGGCCTCCCGCCGACCCCGGGGGCCTGCCCGCCAGCCGCTGGAGAAGTGGATGGAGTAGATCCGACACCCACTTCACAGCTTCTCCAGGAACGTCAGCGAATTGGTCTTCTGCAGGTAGGCTCGGACCTCCCCCGCGGCTGCGCGGGGGGATGTCCTCTGGAAGAGGCGGAGTATCTGCCGGGCCTCGTGGAATGCCACTTGCGCCTGCCCAGCGCTGAACTCCGACGCAGGCACCTCCATGCGGTAGTCGGCATCGATCCGCATGGCCCAGAGCGTATGGAGCTTGGCCCCGGCCTGTCTGAGGCAGGGATCCTCGCAGGCGCGCAACCACTCGGAGAGCTGGTGCGTGTGGTCCCGCTTCACGATGAACCCGTGAGGCCGCAGGGCGCACAGAATCCCGTGGAGCGACGCATAGTATGACCTGCTGATGGAGGTCCGCCGATCGCTCTCCGGGCCGGACCTTGCCAGGGCTTCGGCGGTCGTCAGGAAGTCCCACCCGTCCATGCTACTCCACCACCCTCATCGTCAGGACGAACGCGGACAGGCGCCCCCCGTCCACTTTGGCCAGCGCCTCGTCGAACGCATCCTTGCACGCCATCGCCTTCTCGACCGGCCCGCCCACGGTCGCGTGCAGCCGAACCGCCGCCACGTGCGGCGCGTCCGGCTCGGACTCCACAGTCGTGGCCAGGGACTTCAGCGACGGGAACTCCTCCCTCAGGAGCGCCCTGACCCTCTCATGGGCCTCCGAGAGCCCTCTCGCCGAAATGAGCCGCGCGGCCTCGGCAGCAACGGACTCCGCCGGCGCGGTTCCCGCGTGCCGCGCGTGGAACCCGCCCGCCACATCGGCAACCGGCTCGCCGGCCAGCTTCCCCATCGCCACGCCTCCTGCCTCTCCCTCCCCGCCCGTCATTCTACACCAGCCCGCCACGGAATGCCAGCACCGCTCTCAACCAGCAGTCTGGCCCCTGTTCCGGGCGTCAGGCGAAAGGTGGTCCCCGACGTGGCACGGCTGGCTTGACCAGCCGTGTCATTGCGTTGGAGGAGTGGAGGACACGGTTGGGCAAGCCAACCGTGCCACTGGTGGGGGAGCCCGTGAACAGCCCCAGAGCAGGGGCAGACTCTCTCAGCCAGCCCGGCGCCAGCACCAACCAGCCGGCTCAGTACTTGATGATCCAGTTCACGGCCGCGTTCGCGGGGCGGGTCTCTTTGTCCCAACCCTCTGGGGTGGCGAAGACCTTGGGATTCATACTCGAAACGTGCGCGCCCCCTTGCAGGACTGCGGGCCCGCCGCCGCCAGAATTCGACAGAACGATTGTGCCTGTCGAGCCGATCCCACTGGCTGCGTTCGTCGGAACGGCTGTTGCGGCCCCCTGCGCGGAGCCAACCTGACGGTCTCTGCCGTCCACATCCTTGCCCGCCGCGGCGATGGTCCCAGGCCCGTCCGGGTCATCCACCCCTCTGAGGAAGCGTCCGCGCAAGTCAGGAAGGCACTGCTTTCCATCCTTCACGCCCCAAGCTGTGTTCTTGAGCAGGTTCCGCAGCGCCGCATACTGTTCGCCGTCTGGGACCGGCGAGCCGTCGCACAGGAGCCATCCCTTTGGAATCTCGCTCTCGTCGTACGTGCGGCCGGCATAGGGCACGATCGTGCCCACGGCGATGCCACCCAGTTGGGACCGCAGAACCTCGGCGTGGGCCGTAAGCTCCGCCTTCAGCTTCGCCGCCGTGTCGCCGCTCGCCAGCTTCTCGACGCTGGCTTGCAGGCCACCCAACCAGAAGGCGAAGCCTATGACCGCAAGCGCCAGCGTGACCAGCACCCCGAGTTCGATCCCATTTTCACACGACGGGGGGCAGCGGCCGGCGGATGAGGGGGCTCATGCGCCATGTCGTCGGTCGGGAACTGCTCGCGGATGCACTTGCGCGGGCCCGCGAGCGCGTCGGGGCGGGGGGACGTGGACCCCCCGCGCGAAAAAGCGTCCGACTGTGCAGAGTCTATATGAGACTGAGCCGGAATGGGGAGAATCGGCGATTCTCGAGTCGGGAAGCGGAGAAACCTATATGAGACTGGGGCGGATGGGCGAGAATCGCCAAACGGGTATGTTGCAAAGGGAGAACCCCCTATGAGTCTGAGCGGGAAGGCCGAGAACGGGCAAACGGCGATGTCAAGGGGCACGCCACAAGCCGATGGCCGGGCGTTGCGCGGTGATCATTTCGGGCGCGCTGGCGGCCGGTGGGGGGCGAGGGCCTGGCGCTCGGCACGGCGCATGTGGAGGCGGTCGGCGGGGGTGTGGTCGCCGTAGCCGAGGAGGTGGAGGAGGCCGTGGGCGGTGTAGAGGGCGACCTCGCGCTCGGGGGGGATGCGGCGGCGGCGGGCCTCGGCGATGGCTTTCTCGACGGAGACGATGACCTCGCCGAGGAGGCGGTCGGGCGTGGGGTCGGCCGCGTCGCTCAGGGGGAAGGCGAGGACGTCGGTGACGCGGGCGCGGCCGAGGTAGCGGGCGTTGAGGGCGCGGATGGCCGCGTTGTCCACGAAGCAGAGGCTGAGGTCGGCGTCGGCGCCGTGGGCGGCCAGGATGCGGCGGCACAAGGCGCGGAGGCCGGGGCGGTCGAGGGGGAGGAGGCGCTGGCGGTTGGCGATGGCGATGGTCATGGCTTGGGGAGCTTGGCGAGGGCGGCCTGGGCGCTCTGCGCGTATTCGGGGATGCCGAAGTTTTCGAGGACTCGGTTGTAGACGGCGCGGGCCTTGTCGTATTCGGGCTGCGGCTTCTTCTCGATGTGGTATTTGGCCTGCTGGTCGAGTTCGGCCCACTTGAGGCGCGCGGCCTGGCGGACCTTTGTCATCCAGGCGGCGTGTTCCTCCGTGACCTCCCTGCGGACGGCGTCGCTGACCTCCGGCCTGCGGTACTTGGCCAGGTAGGCGTTCCAGGCGTCAATGGCCTTGCCGAAGTGGAGCTTCGGCAGGAGTTCGTCCCTTACCTCGCGGACGACGGCGAAGGAGTCGATGGTCCTCTGCTCGCGTTCGGTTTTCCTGTGAAGGCCGTCGCGGATGGCCTTGATGGTGACGGCGGCCTTGACGTTGTCTTTGAGTTCCTCTTCGAGGGCCAGGTAGCGCGCGCGCCAGGCGGCGAGGTCGAGCTGGCCGCCGGTCTCGCGGAGGCGTGCGGCCTCGGCGTCGAGGGCTTTGCCCAACGCGTCAATCTTGGCCTTGGCGGGTCCGAAGCCGAGCGATTGTTGCACGAGGTCGCGGAACTTCTGGACTTGTTCGGCGAGGGCACGGGCCGTGGCGTCGGCGGTCTGGCCTTCGGGGTGGTCGGGGTAGTCCTCGGCCACGTCGGCGAAGGCGGCCCTGGCCTTCTCCAGGAGGGCCGCCGCCTCCTTGGCGAGGGCCTCGTCGGGCGCGGCGAGGAAGCGAGTCTGCGCCTTCTTGAAGTCTTCCAGGCACACCTTCGCCGCGGCGGCGGCCTCGGCGAGGCCGCCCTTGGCGCGCTGTTCGGAGCACGAGCGCGCCGCGAAGAAGCCGACGGCGGCGACGGCGATGAAGGCGACGGTGCCGATGGCGACGTAGAGGCCGGTGCGGGTGCGCTGGACGCGCGCGCGGGCGCTGTCGGCCATGCCGCGGGCGCGCGACTCGACCTGCTCCTTCGAGGCCAGGAGCGAGCGCAGGGCGTGCAGGGCGGCGTCCACGGTGGGGAAGGGCTCGCCGGCGATGCCCGCCAGGCGCTCGACCACCTGCGCCGCGTCGCGTCGCACGCCCGTGGCCGCGGCTTGCAGGCGTTCGAGCTGCTTGGGCGCGCTCGAGCCGGGCTCAAGCGCCCATTCGAGGTCGCGCACCTTGCCGCCGCTGAGCAGGGCGTAGAGGAGCACGCCCGCGGCGGTGACGGCGTAGCGGTCGTCGAGCACCGGCGCCCCGGGGGGGCTGAACGTGGGCGGCAGGATTTTGACCTCGCCGCGCTTCGAGATGACCACGCGGTTGGCCGACAGGCGCCAGCCGGGCACGCCCTTGGAGTTGGCGAAGCGCAGCGCCTCGGCCACCTCGATGGCCACGCGAACCGCGTCGGCCGACGCCATGCGCTGCCGGCCGTGCAGCAGGTCGGTGATGGTCTGGCCCTCGACGAACTCCATCGTGCAGAAGTGCACCCCGCCGTCGCTGTTCACGTCGTAGATGCTGGCGATGTTGGGGTGGTGGAGCTGGGCCGACTGGCGCGCCGACTGCTGGAACTTCGCGACCGTCACCTCATCGGCCTTGGCGTCCAGGGCCTTGAAGGCCACGACGCGGTTCATCGCCGTGTGGTTGGCCCGGTAGGTCGAGCAGAGGCGGCCCGTGGCGACCCGCTGGAGAATCCTGTGCCCGCCGATCTCGCGGCCCACCAGCGGGTCCACGCTCCCCGCCGGCGGGGGGCCGACGGCGGAGTCGGACGGCTCGGACGCGGCGGGCCGCGGCGCGGACGCGCCGCGTTGGCTGGAGGGGCCTCGGCGGGACGGGCGATTCGGGGGCATAGGACCCTCTCAACGGGCCGGGAGCGCGGGTTCCTTGAACGAGTGGAGCCCGTGGACGTTACCCTCGATCTGGGCGGAGGGCGAGCGGGGCTCGAAGCGCAACTCGCCGTCGGCCAGCGCCCGGCGCAGCGCCGCCCCGTCGCGGCAGCCCAGCTTCTGAAGCGAGTCGCGCACGCCCTGAACGAGGTAGGGGATGAACGTGTTGAGCGGGCCGCGATCAATCACGGTGCCGCTCACGCCGTGGGGGACTGGGATGCTGGTGCGGGCCGAGAAGTAGCGCTTCTCGCCGCCCTCGAGCTGGGCCTCGATGGAGCCCATGCCGCGGTAGCGCTTGACCCGCACGTTGCCCTCGTAGAAGTACTGCCCGGGGGCCTCGGTGGTGCCGGCCAGCAGGTAGCCGAGCATCGTGGTGTCGGCGCCCAGGGCCAGGGCCTTGCAGATGTGGCCGCTCGAGGTGATGCCGCCGTCGGCGATGATGGGCACGCCGTGCTCGTGCGCGATGCGGGCGCAGTGGTACACGGCGGATGCCTGGGCACGGCCCACGGCGGTAGTGACCTGGGTGATGCAGATCGAACCCGGCCCCATGCCAATCCGCAAGCCGTCCGCGCCCGCCGCGATCAGGTGTTCGCACTGCTGCTGCGTCACCACGTTGCCCGCCACCACGTCGAGCTGCGGATGCGTGGCCTTGATGAACTCGATCATCTTGATCTGGTAGTCGGAGTCGCCCTGGGAGGAGGTGGCTGTGGAGCACGGCGACGTGGGGGAAGCGGGCCTTGAAGCGGCGAATGGTCTGCGGCGTGAGGGAGATTTCGGGCACGAGGACGAGGGCCTGCTTGCCTTCGGCCAGCACGTCGGCGATGGCGCGGAGGTAGACCTCGGTCTTGCCGCTGCCAGTGACGCCGTGGAGGAGGACGACGGCGAAGCCCTCCTTGCGGCGCTCGCGGAGGACGGCGAGGGCGCTGGCCTGCTCCTCCGTCAGCGCGATCTCCTTCGGCGGCTCGGGCTCCACGTCGTCCACTGGGTGTTCCGTGACCACCTTCGAGCGATAGTTCACCTGGCCCGCCTTGCGGGCGGCGTTGACGACGCCGACGGAGCAGCCGGCCAGCTCGGCGAGCTGGTGGGGCGTGAACTCCTCGCCGGGGCAGGAGGCGAGGGATTCGAGGACGGCGGCCCGCTTGCGCAGCCGCGCGGGCAGGCCGGCGATGGCGGCGCGCAGCTCGGCGTCGTGGAGCACGGGTTCCACAATCTGGATGGTGCGCGAGGTGGTCTGGTGGCGGACGCCGGCGGGCAGGGCCGCCTCGAGGGCCTCGCCCCAGGAGCAGGCGTAGTAGTCGGCTACCCAGCGGGTCAGCTCGAGCATCGCCGCGTCCACCAGCGGCTCGGAGTCCACGATGCTCTCGATGGGCTTGACGCGGGCGGGGTCAATGGTCGGGGCGTCGAGGAGGCGGACGCAGTAGCCCGTGAGCGTGCGGTTGCGGAAGGGGACGCGGACGCGGAGGCCGGGGCGGAGGCTGTCGCGGAGGTCGGGCGGCACGGCGTAGTCGAAGGCGTCGGCCACGGGCAGGTTGAGGGCGACTTGGGCGAATGGGAAGCCCATCCCAGATTCCAAATCCCAGATTCCAGATTGAAGACAAGAACAATGAGCAAGATGCGAGAGGTCATGTCCCCGGTGCCTCGGCGCGGTTGGCGACGAGGAAGGCGAGCATCTCGATGTCCACGGCGAGATCGGCGGAGCGGACCGGCACGCCTTCGGGCACGACGACGCGGGTGGGGGCGAAGTTGAGGAGGCCGCGGACGCCCGCGGCGACGAGTTGGTCGGCGACATTCTGGGCGGCCTCGGGGGGCACGGCGATGATGCCCAGTTCGATGCCGAGGTCGCGCACGGTGCGGCGCAACTGGCCCATCGGCTGCACCTTGAGGCGCGCCCAGGTGAGGCCCTCGCGGTGCGGGTCGCTGTCGAAGAGCGCGACGATTTGGAAGCCGCGCTCGCGGAAGGCGCGGTAGGTGCACAGGGCGCGGCCGATGTTGCCGGCGCCCACGAGGGCGGCCCGCCACTCGCGGTCGAGCGCCAGGATGCCGCGGAGGGTGCGGACGAGTCCCCGCACGTCGTAGCCGAGTCCGCGCTGGCCGAACTGGCCGAAGCATGAGAGGTCCTTGCGCACTTGGGCGGCGCTGGCGCCCACGGCGTCGCCCAGCTCGGGCGACGACACGGTGTCAATGCCCTCGCGGCTGAAGCGTTCGAGCTGGCGCAGGTAGCGCACCATGCGTTCGAGGGCGGCTCGCGGAATGGGCGTGTTGGCCGTCATGGGGGCACCTGTCCCTTCGGCGGCCCAGGCTCGGGACGCTGCGGCTCGGGGGAGGGGGGGAACTTCAGGTCGAGGTCCTGGAGCCGGCTGTCGGCCCTTGCGCCCCAGGGGGTGTCGGCGTAGGCATGGCGGACCATGCGGTAGATGCGGCGAGCATCCTCGATTCTGCCGGCCTCAGCCGCCTCCTCCGCGGCGCGGTAGCGCATGTAGGCGATATGGGCGCGGACGGGGCCGGAGGGGTCTTTGACGCCGGCGGGCAGCGCGGTCTTGCCCTGGCGGCGGCTCTCCTCGGCGAGGAGGGCGCGTCTACGCTCGCGGGCGCTCGCGGCCTCGGGGGAGTCGGGGAAGCGGCTGATCAGGGCCTCGTAGCCCAGGATGGCCTCGGTCGGCTCGGTGGCCTTGAGGGCGTCGGCGTCGTGCAGGTAGTTGGCGGGGGTGAGACGCCAGTAGGCGATGAGGCGGTAGGCCAGGTAGCCCAGGAGCGCGACGGCGGCGATGGCGGCGATGCGCTTGCTCCAGCGGGCGACCCGCTCGGCGACCCGCTCGTAGTGCTCGACCTGCTCAGCCGTGCTCGACTGGGGAGAGGACGCCTTGCGGCCCGCCGAGGCGTCGCTCGTGATGTTCTCCGCGATATGGTCGAGGGCGTCGGCCACGAGCGCCGCGGTGTCGGGGCGGCGGCTGGCGTCCTTGGCCAGCATGCCCAGGATGAGGTGGTCGAGGGAGGCGGGGACCTCCGGCTTGAAGTTCTTGGGCGACTCTGGGAGCGTGTAGCGGTGCTTGCGGAGGATGTCGAGCGTCGTCGTGCCGTCGAACGGCGGGCGGCCGACGATCATCTCGTAGAGCACGACGCCCAGCGAGTACAGGTCGGCCCGCGGCCCAACGTTCGTGTCGTCCACCTGCTCGGGGGCCATGTAGGCGGGAGTGCCGACGATGACGCCGGTCTGTGTGACGCGCGTGGCGTCGCTGAGCTTGGCGATCCCGAAGTCAGTGACCTTCGCGTGCCCCTCGGCGTCGAGGAGGACGTTGCTCGGCTTCACGTCGCGGTGGCGGATGCCGGCGGCGTGGACGGCGCCCAGGCCACGGGCGATCTGGCTCGCGATGCGGAGGGCCTGCGGCAGCCCGAGCGGCGCGGCGCGCATCAGGTCGGCCAGCGACCGGTCGAGGTACTCCATCGCGTAGTAGTGAATGTTCCCCTCGGAGCCGACGTCGTAGATTCGGACGACGTTCGGGTGCTCGACCTTCTGGAGGGCAATGACTTCGCGGCGGAAGCGCTGGAGGAACGAGCGGTCGGCGGCCAGAGCGCTCTGGAGGACCTTTACGGCGGCGCGCTGCCCCGTCTCCACGTGGGCCGCGCGGTAGATGACGCCCATGCCACCCGAGCTGACCTGGGCCTCGATGCGGAACTTGCCGAGCGTCGTGCCGATCATCCGTGTCGTGTCCCGCCGTCCTGTGCCGCTATCCCGGCGGCTCGGCCGGCAGCGAGATGGTGAAGGTGGCGCCCTGGCCTGGGGCCGACTGCACGGTGAGGCGGCCGCCCAACTCCTCGACGACCTTGCGCGAGACGGCCAGGCCCAGCCCTGTGCCCTTCGAGCCCTTGGTGGTGAAGAATGCCTCGAAAATCCTCCCGTGCAGCTCCTGCGGGATGCCGGGGCCGCTGTCGCGGACCGCGATCTCGACGCGCCGGCCCTCGGCGGCCCAGCGCGTGGCCACGCGGATGGCGCCCCCGGCGGCCGCGTCAATCGCATTCGTCAGCAGGTTGAGCAGGCAGCAGTGGACGGCGCCGCGGTCGAGGGGCACGGTGGGCATGGCCGGGTCGAGGTCGAGGGCCACGGTGGCGCCGTTCTCCGCCGCGCGTTGAGCCACCAGGTCGGCCACCTCGCGCACCACGGCGTGGGGGTCGCACGGCTCGACGTGGGGGCCGGCGCGCTTGGAGTAGCTGAGCATGTTGAGGGCCAGCTCGGAGATGAGCTGGATGCTGCGGTCGAGGGCGGTCCAGGCCTCGCGGAGGTCGCCCTCCGCCTTCTCCTCGATGGCCAGGGGGATGAGATAGCGCGCGGCCTCCATGCTCTGGAGGATGTTCTTGATGTAGTGGGAGAGGCCGGCGACGGCTTGGCCGATGGCGGCGAGGCGCTCGGCCTCGAGGTTCT
Source organism: Planctomycetota bacterium (assembly GCA_041320515.1). Lineage (GTDB taxonomy): Bacteria > Planctomycetota > PUPC01 > DSUN01 > DSUN01 > DSUN01. Next base: position 1,981,817 of record JBGLNR010000001.1, read on the forward strand.
TCTGGATCAGAGCCAGGTTCTCGACGGCCAGGCCCACCTCGCTGCCCACCGCCGTCAGCAGCTCGAGGTCGCCCTCGGTGAACTGGCGTTCCACCGCATGGGTGTCGAGATAGATGACGCCGAAGACCTGGCGGGGGCTGCGGATGGGCACGCACATGGCCGAGCGGATGCCGTAGAGGTGGATGCTGGCGACGCGGCGGAAGCGCTCGTCCTCGGCGGCGTCGCGGCTCAGCACGCCGCGGCCCGTGGCCAGCACGTCGCGCACGATGGTCTCGCTCACGCGGATGGTCTGCTCGCGGGCGTTGCGGCGGCGCCCGGCCACTGGCTGAAGCTCCGTGCCGTCCGGGCCGGTCAGCAGCACGCTGCCGTGGTCGGCCGGCAGAATGTCGAACACGACGTCGAGCACGCTGGCGAAGAGGGCCTCCTGCGTGGTGGCGCGGCCGACGACGCTGGTGACGCGGTAGAGCGCGGAGAGGATGCCGTAGAGGCGGCGCAAGTCGCCCGCCCCGACCTCCTGCGCCGTCGGTGGCAGGAGCTGTGTCGTGTCCTCGGGCGACCAGGCCACGGGGCGTGGCGCGCGCGCCTCATCGTCCTCGAACACGATGCGCACGCTGGCGGTGGGACGCTCGTCCGCCGCCTCCTCCCCTTCGTCGTAGACGAGCGTCGTGTTGCCCATCTGGATTGTGTCGCCCGGCCGCAGCCGGGCCGGCTCGCGCAGCGGCGCCTCGTTCAGCGTCGTGCCATTCGTGCTCCCCACGTCGCACAGCGTGGCGACGCCGCGGGCCACGTCAATTCGCGCGTGCTTGCCCGACACCTTATCGTCGGCCAGCACGATGGAGTTCTCCTGTGCCCGGCCGATGGTGTTGGCGCCCGGCCGCAGCTCGAACACCGAGCCGATGCCGGCCCCCCGCCGCACGCGAAGATGCATTCCCATAGCCACCGTTCCCTGATGCCCTGCCGCTCCGGGTCATTATAGTGCCGCGCGCCGGGGGGTGTCAACCGCCCCAGCCGCCTGCCCCTCCGTCATACCCAGGTGTGGCACGGCTGGCTTGTCCAGCCGTGTCTGCGAAGCCACAGCGGAAGACACGGCTGGACAAGCCAGCCGTGCCACACGGAAAGGGGCCAGAGAACGCGGGCCGGGGCGCCCCCCTCGTGCTCCCTTGATCGCTCATGACCCAGTGGCTATAATCACGCCACGCTCTGCCAGCGAAGGGAATCACTATGAAGCTCGAAGGCAAGGTCGCACTCGTCACCGGCGGCAGCCGCGGCATCGGGCGCGCCATCGCCATCGCCCTCGCACGCGAGGGGGCCAAGGTCGCCGTCGCAGGCCGCGCGCCCGACATGATCAAAGAGACGATGGGCCTCGTTGCCCCGTTCTCCGCCGCAGCCCTGGGGCTCCTGGCCGATGTGCGCAAGCCGGACGACGTTCGGGAAATGGTCGAGACGACGCTCGCGGAACTCGGCCCCATTGACATCCTGGTGAACAACGCCGGCATCGCCCGCTTCGCCCCCATCCTGAAGTCCACGGTCGAGGACTGGCAGGCGATGCTCGACGTGAATCTCATCGCCCCCCTGCTCTGCACCCAGGCGGTCCTCCCCTCGATGATCGAGCGCAAGCGCGGCTGGATCATCAACATCGCCTCCAGCTCATCCGTCAAGGGCTACGTGGACCAGAGCGGCTACTGCGCGTCCAAGCACGCCCTGCTCGGCTTCGCCAAGGTCCTCGCCCTCGAGACCCGCAGCCACGGCATCCGCGTCCACTGCATCTGCCCCGGCGGCGTGGACACCGAGATGGCCGGGCTGAACCCCAGCTTCGGCGACCGCGCCGACCTGATGAAGCCCGAGGAGGTCGCCGAAGCCGTCGTCTTCCTCGCCTCCCTCGACGGCGTGATGATGATTGACAACCTGGTCCTGCGGCGCTACAAGGCCACCCCGTGGACGTGAGAGTCGGATGAAGCAGCCCCTCCGCTCGATCGGCGCCTTCCTGATGGACATGGACGGCACGGTCTACCTCGGCACGCGGCTGTTGCCCGGGGCCAAGGGCTTCTTCCACCTGCTCGACAAGCGCGGCATTCCTTACCTCTTCTTCACGAACAATTCGTCGCGGGACCGCTTCCTCTACCGCGAGAAGCTGGCGGGCATGGGCCTCGACGTGGACGCCGACCGCATCATAACGTCGGGCGAGGCCACGGCCCTCTACCTGGCGACCCGCACGCCGCACCGCCGCCTCTACGTCCTCGGCACGCCCAGCCTCGAGGACGAGTTCCGCCGGGCGGGCCTCGTCCTGGCCGACGAGGGGGTTGATGCGGTGGTCCTCGGCTTCGACACCACGCTCACCTACGCGAAGCTCGAGCGTGCCTGCCACCTGTTGCGCGGCGGCGCGGCGTTCATCGCCACGCACCCCGACAACGTGTGCCCGACCGAGCGCGGGCCGGTGCCCGACTGCGGCTCGATGGCCGCGCTGCTCACAAAGGCCAGCGGCGTCCGCCCCGTCGTCGTCGGCAAGCCGAATCGCCGAATGGTGGCCATGGCCATCCAGAAGCTCGGGCGCGGCTATCGGGCGCGCGACCTGGCCATCGTGGGCGACCGCCTCTACACGTGTTTCCGAGGGAGATGCCGAACACGTCGTCGCGGAAGAGTTCCCTGTAGTTCTCCGGCCCGATCCACACGGGGTGTTCTAGCACCGAGTAGTCGCAGAAGCTGAAATACAGCGACGAGACGATGGGATAGAGCATGAAGACGGCGAAGCCGGCGATCCAGGGGGCGATGAAGAGGAGGCCGTTGCGCAGGTTGCGGCGTTCGCTGGGGGTCATGGTGCGTATCATACGGCCCGTGGCTGCGGGGTGCAAGCGCGAATTGGCTGGGGGAGAAAAAGAACTTGACAGGGGGATGCGGCCCTGGTAGAATCTCGATTGACTTAGTTGAGATTGGAGCGCGCCTTGTTCATCTCGCAAAAGTGCCAGTATGCGATCCGGGCCACCTTCGAGTTGGCCAAGCGCCATGGCAATGGGCCGGTGCGGATCGCCGACATTGCGGAGGCCCAGGCCATTCCCGTGCGGTTCCTCGAGGTGATCCTGAACCAGCTCAAGCAGGGCGGCTTCGTCCTCTCCCATCGCGGGAGCCGAGGGGGCTACGTGCTTGGCCGGCCGCCCGGCGAGTTGTCGGTCGGCAACATCATTCGCTTCGTCGAGGGGCCGCTGGGTCCCGTCGTGTGCGCGATGGGCAGCAGCAGGAGCGACTGCCGGCTCTACGGCGACTGCGTGTTCCTGCCCATGTGGGAGCGCGTGCGGTCAGCCGTCTCTGGGGTCTATGACCAGACGACGTTTCAGAGTCTGGTGGAGATGGACGCCCGCAGGTCCGAGGATTACGTGACCAGCTACGCGATCTAGGGGGTTGGCGGGCGGGCGTTCTTTTTTGGGCCGCTATCCCGACTATCTCGGTCGGGATACTTGAGGCCGTTGAGAAGGCAATGGAATCCCATCTGCGCAGCGTGGCCAAGGCCGTGACCTGGCGAGTCGGGGGCAGCATCTTCACCGCGCTCATCGCCTGGGCAGTGACCCGGGAGACGAGGGCTGCGACCACCATCGGCCTGGCCGATCTGGTGGTGAAGATCGCCGCCTTCTACATCCACGAGCGGGCCGGCCGCTGGATCGGCACGAGCAAGTGCGGCGGCGAGTGCGGCATTCACACGCGGCCGCTCAAGGGCAACTACCAAATCTGACCGCATCCGTCGCCCGAATGGCGTTCAACAACTGGGCGGCGCCGGGGGTGCGACCAAGACTGCTTGAAGGCAGGACTCCGAACCCAGAGCGCCCCCTGTTTGGAGTCCTGCCTTCAGGCAGTCTTGGGCTCGGAGGAGCCGAATCGCTGAAGGCCATTTGGGCGACGAACACGATTGGAGGCCGGGATGGGCGAGCAAGGCAGCGACACGACCGTGAGGGTCTTCTCCGCGCGGGCCTGCGCCGCGCCGCTCGAGGAGGCCGCGGCCCTCTTCGAGCAGGTGGCTCAGGCCTCCAGCCTGAGTCCGCACAGGCAGGATGCCTGTGCCACCGGGAGCATTCGCGTGGCCATCAGCGCGTGCAGCCGCCACTGCGCGCAGCCCGTGGCCGAGGAGGCCGTGGGCGCCGACGGCAGCCACGATTTCCTCGACGAGATAGCCGAGGCGGGCGTTCACGATCTGGCGATCGGCGGGGCCGAGTTCCTGCTCGATGATGGCGAGGTGCGCGGCATTATCGCCAAGGGAGAGCGGCGCACGATTGCGTGCCGCAGGTCGGCCATCATCGTCCCCGCAGGCAACCCCAAGAACGTCCGCACCGTCCACGACCTGGCCCGCCGCGGCGTGCGCGTAGGCGTCTCCGTGCTCGACTGCCTGAAGGGCTTGTGGGAGGACGTGGCGGCGCGCCTCGGCCTCCTCGAGGCGATTCGCCGCAACATCGCCTTCCACGCCAACGGCTGCATCGCCATCGTCGAGGCCGTGGCGGGCGGGAAGGTGGACGCTGCGGTCGGCTGGTCGGCCTTCGCCCATCTGGCCCCCGGGCGCATCGAGATTGTCGAGCTGCCCCCGGCCCAGCAGGTGTTCAGGGGCACGGGGGTGGGCCTGCTCACGTTCGCGCGCCAGCCGGAGCTGGCGCGGCGATTCATGGATTTCCTGACGACCCCCGCGGCGCGCGCCTGTTACGCGCGCTACGGATGGGTCGCGCCCGACCAGGGCGCAGGCAACGAACATGCTCGTGGTTCCGCCTGATGCGGAGCCCTTACCCGGCCCGGGGCTCCGACGTGGAGGCGGAGCCACGAGCGCCTTGATTCCGGTGTCCTATTGGTCCGATCCGTCCGATCCGTCCGATCCGTCGGATCCGTCCGATCCGTCGGATAGGACAGATGGGACAAATGGGACAAAGGAGAAGCGTGCAATGGCCACCGAGGCTGCCCCCCTCTTCAGCAAGGCGGGCGAGAAGGATGTCACGCGGGCAATCGTCCACGAGTTCGCCCGCCAGTTCGAAGAATACGTCGAGAGCGACGTGCTGATCGCCGGCGCCGGCCCCAGCGGGCTGATGTGCGGCAAGATGCTCGCCGAACGCGGTTACAAGGTGCTCATCGTCGAGCGCAACAACTACCTCGGCGGCGGCTTCTGGATCGGCGGCTACTTGATGAACAGGGTCACGGTCCGCGAGCCCGCCGACAAGGTGCTCGACGAGCTGGGCGTGCCGCACAAGAAGTTCTCCGACGGCCTCCACGTGGCCAACGGGCCGCACGCCTGCTCGAAGCTCATCGCCGCCGCGTGCGACGCCGGCGTGAAGTTCGCCAACCTCACGATGGTGGACGACGTGGTGCTGCGCGAGGGGGGCCGCGTGGCGGGCCTCGTGATCAACTGGACGCCAGTGCGCGCCATGCCCCGCGAGATCACGTGCGTGGACCCCATCGCGATGGTGTCGCGCCTGGTGGTGGACGCCACGGGCCACGACGCCTCGGTGTGCCGCACGCTGGCCGACCGCGGCCTCCTGGAGCTGCCCGGCTGCGCGCCCATGTGGGTCGAGCGTTCCGAGGACGCCGTGGTCGAGCACACGGGCGAGATACGGCCCGGGCTCATCGCCATCGGCATGGCCGTGTCCACCGTCTTCGGCCTGCCCCGCATGGGCCCCACGTTCGGCGCCATGCTGCTCTCGGGCCAGCGCGGGGCGCAAGTGGCCCTGGCGCAGCTCGCTCAGGGATGAGGATAGCGTTCACTGGGGCACCGGGCGGCGCCCCGATTGCCAGAGGAGTCCTGTCGTGCGCAAAGTGTGGCTGTGCGTGACTGTCGTGCTGGCGCTCGCGGCCAGCGGGTGCGCCTACTGCCCCGGCTGCTACGTGCTGAACCAGGGCTTCAAGGCCCTCACCGGCGGCAACCTGCCCTGCCACGGGCCGTCGGACACCAAGAAGACATCCGAAGCGCCGCCGCCCGAGGCCCCGCGGCCATGACACAAAGGAAGCGTTGACATGCCCGCACAAGCAGCGGCCGCCGCCCCCCAGCCGTGCGTGGACCTCACGTGCGAGGTCTGCCCGGGGACGTTCATGAAGGCGAAACTCCACCTCGACCAGCTCGCCCCAGGCGAGACGCTCGAGCTGGCGCTCAAGGTGGGCGACGCGCTCCGCGACATCCCGCGCAGCATCAAGGACGAAGGGCACCGCATCGAGGGAGTCCGACGCCAGGACGGCATCGTCTTCCTGCTCGTGCGCAAGGGCAAGTGAAGGAGAAGGAGTCAATGGCCCCTGACCAGAGCATTCAGGGCGAGCTTGACCTCAACACGCTGAAGACCGGCGGGTTCATCAAGCAGCGCCAGCGCGACAAGTTCACCGTCCGCCTCAAGTGCCCGGGCGGCCGCGTGCCGCTCGACCGGCTGGCGAAGATTGCCGAGGTGGCCCGCCGCTACGGCGGCGACTACGTCCACATCTCGGTCCGCCAGTCCATCGAAATCCCCTACGTGGACTACCGCGACTTCGCGCGGCTCAAGGCCGAGCTGGCCGAGGTGGGCCAGGAGGTGGCCTCGTGCGGCCCGCGGGTGCGCGTGCCCACCGCCTGCTCGGGCTGCGAGTACAATCCCAATGGACTGATGGACACCCAGGCGGCGGCGCAGCGCGTGTGCGCGCGCTTCTTCGGCACCGGGCGCCTCGCCCACAAGTTCAAGATCGCCTTCTCAGGCTGCCCGATTGACTGCGCGCGGACGAACGAGATGGACCTCGGGTTCCAGGGGGCGGTGAGGCCGCGGTGGGACGCCTCGGCCTGCGTGGGCTGCCGCATCTGCGCCAGCGCCTGCCTCGAGGGCGCCATCGAGGCCGACCCCGAGACCGGCAGGCCCATCTACCGCCCCGAGAAGTGCCTCTACTGCGGCGACTGCATCCGCGCCTGCCCCACGGAGTCCTGGCAGGCCGAGAGGACGGGCTGGACCGTGCGCGTGGGCGGCAAGCACGGCCGCCACCCCCTCCACGCCCCAGCGATCGCCGAGTTCCTCCCCGACGAGGCCGTCGAGGGAGTCATCCAGGCCGTCCTCGCCTGGTACGAGCAGGCCGGCCAGGGGGCGGGCCGCACGCGCATCGGCGCCCTGCTCCTCGACCCCGCGGCGTGGCAGGCGTTCCTCCTGGCCGTTCGCCCAGCCCTCGGCGAGTTCGCGCTCCCCGACCCCCCGCCGCCGCGACGCAACGAAATCCACTTCCCCGGCTGAGCAGGAGAGCCGATGGCCTCCACCAACTACGGCGTCTGCGAGAAATGCCGCAAACGCATCCCCATCTCCCACGCCATCCGCGACGGGCGGGTCTACGTGGCCAAGAGCTGCCCCGACTGCGGCCCCACCGAGGCCCTCGTCAGCTCCGACGCGGCCGCGTGGCAACGCAAGCGCGACATCTGGGACTACCACGAGAACGGCGCGATCACCTGCTCCCTCCACTGCGATCGCTGCCGCCGCGAGCATCGGCCCAAGATGGTGTTCCTGGACGTGACGAACCGCTGCAACATGAACTGCCCCATCTGCATCGCTAACATCCCGGGCATGGGCTTCGAATTCCACCCGCCGATGGCCTACTTCGAGCACGTAGCGGCCGGCCTGGCCGCGATGGACCCCAAGCCGACGGTACAACTCTTCGGCGGCGAGCCGACCGTGCGTGACGACCTGTTCGACATCATCGCCCTCCTCCAGCGTCACGGCCTGCGCGTCCGCATCGTCACCAACGGCCTCCGTCTCGCCGACGAAGAGTACTGCAAGAAGGTCTGCGCCCTCAAAATCCCCGTCCTCATCGCCTTCGACGGCCGCGACCCCGCCATCTACACCCGCCTGCGCAAGAGCGCCGACGCCTATGCCAAGAAGCTGAAGGCCCTCGAAAACCTCAAGAAGCACAGCCGCCGCAAGAACATCATCATGTGCTGCGTCGCCCGCCAGGTGAACGACCGGCACATGGCCGACCTCATCGCCTTCTGCCACGAGAACCGCGACATCATCTCCGCCATGCACCTCATCCCCCTCACCGAAACCTGGGCGGAGGGGGAGTTCGAGACCGACGTTACGACCACCATCGAGGACGTCGAGCAGATCGTCGCCGAGGCCCTCCCCGGCGAAAAGGTGGAGTTCATGTCCGCCGGCATCGGCAGCTACCTGAAGACCGCGATGAACTTCTTCGGCTCGCCCCGCCTCACCTTCGGCGGCGCGCACCCCAACTGCGAGTCCATGACCATGCTGCTCTCGGACGGGGAGCGGTTCCGCCCCCTCGGCCACTACCTCAAGCGGCCAGTTGACGACGTGGCCCGCGACATCGTGGTGCTGGGCCGCAAACTGGAGAAGAAGCTCGCCGGCCTCAACCCCGCCCGCTGGAGCCAGCGCTGGCGCGGCCGCCTCATCGTGATTCGCACGCTCCTGGGGCCGGCCCTCAAGACGATCAACCTCCGCCGAGTCCTGCGCGGCAGCCCCGCGCTGCGCCTGTTGCGTATCTTTGGCGGGATGCTCCTGGGGCGTCGCCTCAAGGACCAGCTCCGCCGCCACTCGGCCATTGACGCCGTGCTCCACATGCTCGTCCTCCCCTTCGAGGAATACCACTCGATCGAGGGCGCGCGCCTCGACAACTGCCCGTCGGGCTTCGTCTACGAGGACCCCGACACGGGCGAGGTGAAGACCGTTCCCGTGTGCGCCTGGTCGCTCTATCGCACCGGCATCCAGCGCAAGATCGCGGAGAAGTATGCCGCGGGGGCACCCGCCGCACAGGCCCGATAGGCCAGATCCGTCGACTCAATCGACTCAATCGATTCAATCGATTCGCTCGAATCAGCCAGAAGAGAAGGAGCCATCCCCCTTGAACCGCTCCACCTGCAACACCTGCAAGAAACTCGTCCCCGCCTCGGCGGTCGAGCGCGAGGGCAAGATCTACCTCGTCAAGGACTGCCGGGTTCGTGGACGTGACGAACCGCTGCAACCTGAATTGCCCGATCTGCATCAACAACACGCCCAGCATGGGCTTCCTGTTCGAACCGCCGCTCGAGTACTTCGGCAAGATCTTCGCACACTACGCGGCCACGGACCCGCCCCCCTCGATCCAGCTCTTCGGCGGCGAGCCCACCGTGCGCGACGATCTCTTCGACATCATCCGCATGGCACGCTCCCACGGCCTGGCCACGCGCGTGGTCACGAACGGCATCAAGCTGGCCGACATCGCCTACTGCCGCCGCCTCATCGAGACCAAGGCCACCATCCTCCTCGCCTACGACGGCGGCAACCCCGACACCTACCGCGTCCTGCGCAACAACGAGAAGTCCCTCCAGCTCAAGCAGACCGCCATCGAGAACATCCGCCGCGTCGGCGGGGCCAAAGTCACCCTCATGTGCCTCGCCGCCAAGGGCTTCAACGACACCGAGCTGCCCAGCCTCTTCCAGTTCTGCCACGACCGCCGCGACGTGGTCCGCGCCATCTACTTCATGCCCCTCGCCCATACCTGGGACCGCGAGCGCTTCGAGCTGGAGCCCGACCGCATCACGGGCGAGGACATCGAGCAGATCGTGGCCGACGCCTTCCCCGGCGACCCCGTGGCCTTCCTGCCCCCGCCCCCGCCGCGCGCGCCGACGGGCCGGCGCCGCAGAAGCTCACCCTCCAGCTCACCGGCAGCCCCGCCTACCTCTCGCCAAAGCACGCGGAGGGTGGGCTCAAGGAGCGCTTCACCATCTTCCGCCCAGACCCCGCCGACCCCCAGCAGTTCACCTTCGTCGCCAACGCCACGGCCACCAAGGTCCTCGACCCAGGCACCCCCAGCCTCACGCCCGAGAGCATCCTGAACTGGCGGGCCCTCTGCTCCAAGCTCAGGAACGAGGCCGGCGAGCGCGAGCCGAACGTCGGCAACCGCCTCTGGGAGTTCCTCCCGGACGCCGCCCGCGAGGCCGTCAAGGAGATGAGCGACAGCGCCGAGCCCAGCGACGCCCGAAAGGCCGAACTCCTCGCCGCCCTCAACAGCCTCCTGGCCACCCAGCGCGACTTCTACGAGCCCAAGGCATTCGCCAAGGTTGCCATCGCGAACGAGGCCGACGGCCTGCTGAAGCTCGACCGCAAGTCCCTGCCCCCCGAGAAGCTCGCCAAGCTCAACCGCCTCCTCCTCCAGGCCGCATACCCCCAGGAGTTCGCCAGGATGGCGATCCGCCTCGAAGCCGCCGTCGAGCGCGGCTCCGACCTCTCCTTCCCCCCCGACGCGAAGGAACCTGTCCGAGCCACCGTCCGGGAGGGCGACTTCGCCGCCACGCGCTTCTTCCTCGTCCGAAGCCTCAAGGCCACGGCGCGCCCAGACGCCAAGAAGTACGACACCGGCGGCTACATCAGCGACCTGACGCCGCCCTACCTCGAGGTCGAGCTGCAACTCGCCGCGCTCCGCTTCCTCACCATCCAGGCCCCCAAGGCCACCCCGAAGCGGGCGACCGCTACCGATTCGACTATCATTCCCAGGGGCTTCTGACCGATTCGAGGATCCAACTATGGCCAGACAGATGTCCAAGGAACAGGTCGTCTTCCTCGTGGGGGCCGCGGTCTTCCTCTGGGTGATGATCAAGCTTGCACTGTTCCTCACCCACCAGGACCGCCCGGCCGGCAACCCCCTGGTCCCCGCCACGGCCGTCCTGCCCGGCGATGGCGCACTGGCCGACTTCCTGGCCACCCGCGGCCTCGACACCTACCTCGACCGCCCCGGCTCCGACCCCTTCGGCCGCGGCGGCCCCAGCCACGCCAGCCAGGTCTTCGTCCGCGCCCTCATCGTCCACTGCTTCACCGGCTACAGCGCCTCCGCCGGCCTCATCAGCCGCTACACCTACGAGTGCCGCATGTCCCCGACCCCCGTCCGCGAACTCTACTTCCGGCTCCCCGCGGGCACGCAGGTCACTGATGTCACCAGCAAGGAGGCGGACCCCGAACGCAAGTGGAACGTGGACGCGGGGGGCAAGACGCTGGTCGTCCCGGTCGTCCCCATCCCCATCAAGCGCGCCTACTACCGCTGCCAGGTCACTGTCGTCGTCCAAGGCCCCGTCAAGGCCCCCACCGTCTGGACCGCCCCCGTCATCGCCCTCACCGACGCCACGCCCAACGTCCAGTGCGAACTCGGCGCCATCGCCGTCGCCACCCCCGGCGACGCCTTCGAGATCGCCGCCAAGGACGCGCCCAGCAGCGGCCTCACACGCCTCGCCCTCGAAGCCGTCCCCAAGGAGCTTGCCGCCACCTCCAACAAGCTCGCCTACACCTTCCGCAAGCCCGACTACACCCTCATCCTCGACATCAAGTCCACCCACACCACCCCAACCACGGTCGTCTCCGTCCCCCACAAGGCCACGAACCCGCCCCCACTCAAGGCCACCAACCCGCCCCCGCTCAAGGCCACCGACCCGCCCGGCGGCAAGGAGCTGGCGCCCAAGGAGGAAGTGCCGACGCTTGTTATCCCCAAGGCCGGCGACGCCGACACCCTTCCCTTCAAGCTCACCGCCATCGTGCGCATCGAGGAGCCCGAGCCCCGCCGCCAGGCCGTCCTCCGCAACAAGGACAGCGGCGAGTACATGCGCAAGTTCGAGGGCGACACCGTGATGGACGACCTCCGCGTCCACTCCATCACCGATGATGCGGTCGTCCTCACCGACTCCAAGGGCAAGTACTACAAGTTCGCCGACCGCTTCGAGGACAAGTACAACGCGACCACCCCCACGGGTCCTCCCCCCGGCAAGAAAGGTGGCCCCCCGCCGACCAAGACAAAGAGGTGAGCCATGAGCAAGGGATGGACCAAGGAGCGAGTCCTCTTCTTCGTCGCCGCCGCCCTTTTCCTCCTCGTGATGATCAAGCTCGGCCTCGTCCTGTCCCACCACACGCCCGCCCCAGGCGCCCCCACCACCAGCCCCGTCGCCGCCCACCAGGGCGACAGCGATCTCACGCAGCTCCTCGCCCCCGGCGACCTCGCCAGCCTCCAGCAGCGCGGCAGCGGCCCGCTCCTCGCCCCGCGGCCCGAGCCCCCGCGCCTGCCCGCGAGGGAGCCCGAGCCCAAGGGCGCCAAGCGCGAGAAGCAAGCGGAAGACACGGGACGCGGCAAGGGGCCCGACGTCGAGAAGCAAGGCCCTGAACGCGAACAGCGCGGCAAAGGCGGGGTCGCCGCTGAGGAGACGCAACCCATCAACCTCAAGGAGAAGCTGCGGCTGCCTGTCCGCCCTCCTTTCAGGCTGGCGGCCATCATCCGCGTCGAGGGACAGCGCGAGCTTCAGGCCGTCCTGCGCCACGAGACCACGGGCGAGTACCACCGCGTCTCCGTCGGCGGCGAGGTTGATGGCCTTCGCCTGGAGGAAATCTGGGACGACGGGGTCATCCTGCGCGACCTGGCCGGCCGCCGCCACGCCTACGGCGACCGCTTCGCCGCCACCCACGGGCGCTAACAGCTTCCAACGATTCGCCTGGGTAGGGCAGAAGACTGCCTGAAGGCGGCCTCACTTGCGCCGGAAGAGGCGCGCGAGCACGCTGAGGAGGGTGTGGGGCCGCGGAACCACGGTGACCTTGGGTGCCTCGCTGAGGCTCTCGCCGATGCGGACGTCCAGCGAGGGGCTCTTGCGCATCGCGAGGACCTGGCTGGGGTAGATGCTGCGGTGGCCCGAGAGCAGGAAGCTCACGACGCAGGCGATGGCGGCGAAGGGGCCGATCTTGGGGCCGAACAGCTCGATGGCCATCACCGAGGCCGAGATGGGCGTGTTGGCCGCGCCGGCGAGCAGGGCCGCCATGCCGATGGCCGAGTACATCGCCACATAGCCGCCGGGGAGCACCTGCGCCAGCAGGTTGCCCGCGGCCACGCCGATGAAGAAGATGGGCGTCACCACGCCCCCGCTCCCGCCGCAGGAGAGCGTGACCGAGGTGGCGAGGATCTTCCAGAAAAAGGCGTCGGGCGGCAGGCGCACCCCGCTCAGCCCGGCCTCGACGCTCTCGACGCCCAGCCCCAGATACCGCGGCGAGATGAGCAGGCCGATGGCGATGAGCGCGGCGCTGCCCGCGAACACCTTCGCCGCGCCTGGCCACCGTAGGCGGCGGGCCAGGTGGTGCGTGAGGCGCATGGCCTCGATGAACAGCATCGCCACCAGGCCGCAGGCGACCCCGACGGCGATCATCTCGAGCAGCACGGGCAGCGTGGCGGGCGGCACGGCCTCGATGGCCGTGCCGAAGTAGGTGATGCCCAGCGCGCTGGTGACGTAGAAGGCCACGATGCCGGCGACGAAGGAGGGGAAGAGCACCTCGTAGAGGATCTGGCCGAGGAAGAGCACCTCGACTCCGAAGAGCGCGCCGGCAATCGGGGTGCCGAAGACGGAGGAGAAGCCGGCGCTGATGCCGCAGATGACCAGCTTGCGGTGGTCGAGGTCGTTGAGGCGGAAGGCGCGGGCTGTGGCCGAGGCGAGCCCCGCGCCGATCTGCGCGCACGGCCCCTCCTTGCCCGCCGAGCCGCCGCTGGCCAGCGTGAGGAGCGTCGCCACCAGCTTCACCGGCACCACGAGGAGCGGGATGTGGCCCATGCGCTGGTGCACGGCCTCGATCACCTTCTCGGTGCCGTGGCCCCGCGCGTCGGGCGCGAGCCAGCGCACGAGCAGCGTGCTGGCCAGCAAGGTCGCGGGCAGCATGAGGAAGTGGTAGCGGTACGGCGCGCCCAGCCCCGTGGCCCACGCGAGGGCCTTGAGGAACACGGTCGTGCTGGCCCCCACCAGCACCCCGACCACGGTGGCGTAGACCGTCCACTTCACGACGCTGAGGAGCAGCGTCACGTGCTCGAGCAGTTGCGCCTGCCCCGGAATCGCTGGCCCAGCGTCGGGCGGCGGCTTGGGCTCGTCGGGCGCGGGCGTCATAGCTGCGATTGGTAAATCCTGTCCACGAGTTCCATCGTCTTCACGGCGTCGTCGAAGCAGGTCTCGGGCTGCACGCCGCGGCGAATGCAGGCGATGAAGTGGGCGTTCATGTCGTACTCGCCGGAGGCGCGGTACGGCTCTCTGCTCGCGGCCAGCTCGAAGGGGTCGAGGGCGCGAAGCGGCTCCTTCTTGTTGTCAGCGTAGACGCGGCCGCCCTCCTCGGGGTCGCCGAAGACGGAGATGCCGACGCCGTGGGCCTCGAAGGTGAAGAAGCGGCGGCCCGTCATCCAGTTGGTCAGGAGCACGCCCGTGGCGCCGGAGTCGAAGCGCACGAGGGCGTAGTGGGCGGTGAAGTGGTCGGCCAGCAGGCGGCGGCAGTCGCCCGCCACGCTCTTCACCTCGCCGCCGCACAGGTAGCGCAGCGTGTCCACCGCGTGGATGGCGTCGCAGGTCAGGATGTCCATCGCCCCGCCATAGTAGGGGCCGGCGCCCACGCTGTTCTTGTAGAAGGTGGCGACGGCTGAGTGGACCGGGCCGCGTTCCTCGCAGAGTTTCCTGGCCGCGCGGACGACCGGGCTGTAGCGGCGCTGGAAGGTGACGCCGGTGATGAGGCCCTTTTTGCGGGCGAGGAGGGCGAGCTGGCGAGTCTGCTCGGACGTGACGCCGGGTGGCTTCTCGACGATGAGGTGGCAGCCGGCGCTCAGCACGGCGAAGGCCACGTCGAAGAGGTGGTGCGGCGGCATGATGGCGTAGACGGCGTCGGGCCGCTCCTGCTCGATCATCTCGCGGCAGTTGGCGTAGGTGGCCTTGATGCCGAACTGCTCGGCGGCCTTGCGCATCTTCGCGGCGTCGAGTTCGGCGATGGCGCAGATTTCGGCGCCCGGAATATCGCGAATCGAGGGATAGTGCGACGTCGTGGCGCGCGCCCCCGCGCCGATGAAGGCCACGCGGATGACCCGCTCGGGGGCGGGGGGCTTCGCCCGCTTCGACTTCGACATGCGGTGCTCCTCCTGTAACCTCCCGCAGGTTCCAAACCTGCGGGAGGTTTGGGTTGTGAACCCTGTAGGCGGGCCGTCCCTGGCCCGCGAAGAACCACGCGGGGCAGAGACGCCCCGCCTACAGGTCGGGCCCCAGCACTTCGACAATGGCCGGCGGCTTCTGCCGCGGGCGCACGAGCTTCCTGTCCACCAGGGCGGCGAGGGTGAAGAGCGCGGCGAGCACGCCGAAGCCCAGCGCCAGCGCGGAGGAATCGCCCAGCCCACACTGGGCGCTGGCAATCATGGCGGCGACCAGCCCCATCAGCGGCAGGACGAAGAGGAGGAGCGCGCTCAGCCAGGGGTTGCCGCGCGGTATCTCGACGGCGACGCGGGAGCCGACCTGGAGGGGGAGGTCCGACTCGATCTCGAGTTCGCGGTCGCCCCCGCCCAGGGCGGAGCATGCGCAGCACTTGCCGCACTCGGGCCCCGGCTTCATGCGCACGCGGGCCAAGCGGCCTTCGACGCCCACGACGGTGCCTTCCTCGCGCACGGTCTCATCCCCTCTCATGGCTTGGCCGGCTCCGCGAGGGCCTCGGCCAGCAGCTCGGCGAAGGCCCGGGCCGCCTCGGGGCCGTTGCCCGTGACGAGTCGGCCGTCACGCACCGCCGGCCCGTCGACCCAGAGCGCGCCGCCCCGCTCCAGGTCCTCCTTCTGCCAGTTCCAGGCGGTCGCCCGCTTGCCCTTGAGCACGCCGGCGCGGGCGAGGATCGAGGGGGCGACACAGATGGCGGCGACGACCCGTCCCTCTGCCACGGCCTGGCGGGCCAGGGCCTGGGCCGTCGGGTCGTCGAAGTAGGCGCTTGCGCCCACGCCGCCCACGAAGACCACGGCGTCGAAGTCGGCGGCCTTTACGTTCTTGAGCAGGACCTCGGGCTTGACCCGCGCGCCCTTCATGCCCGCCGCCTCGTCGAGCGAGGAGCAGGCGATGGCCACCGCGCAGCCGCGGGAGCGCAGGAGCTTGAGCGGGCGCCGGCGGCACGGAGGCGTGCGACTGGGTTTCGATGCTCCTGCGCATGTACAGCCGCTGGATCGAGCGCAAGGGCTACGAGGCCGCGATCATTGACTCGATGGAGGGCGACGCCGCGGGCCTGCGGAGCGTGACGCTGGACGTGCGAGGGCCCTTTGCCTATGGCTACCTCCGGAGCGAGGTGGGCGTGCACAGGCTCGTCCGCATCTCGCCCTTCGACGCCCAGGCCCGGCGCCACACGTCGTTCGCCTCGGTGGACGTTGCGCCGCAGATAGACGAGGCGGAGGTGGACATCGAGATTGACGAGAAGGACCTGAGGATTGACCGCTTCCGCTCGGGCGGCCCGGGCGGGCAGAACGTGAACAAGGTGGAGACGGCGGTGCGGCTCACCCATCTGCCGACGGGGCTTGTGGTGGCGGCCCAGAGCGAGCGCTCGCAGCACCAGAACCGCGCCGTGGCGATGCGGCTGCTGAAGGCACGCCTCTACGCCCGACGCCAGGAGGCGCGGCAGGCCGAACTGGCCGCCCTGGCCGGAGACAAGATGGACATTTCGTTCGGCAGCCAGCGCCGCAACTACGTCCTCCAGCCCTACAAGCTGGCCAAGGACCTGGCGGCCGACGTGGAGACGAGCGACGTGGATGGCGTGCTGGACGGCGATCTCGACCAGTTCATCGAGGCCGTCCTGCGAAAGAACATCGGCGAGCGGGCCGCCGAAGCGGCCAGCCCGACCGCCTAGCACCGGCGCGCGATGTCCCCGGTTCGTAGTGCGGCCTTCAGGCCGTGTCTTGGATTGGGGCTGACCGCAGAGATACGGGCTGAAGCCCGCACTACGAACGTCTTGAGGAAAGTGGACCGCATGGGCCTTGACGCAATGGAAAACCCGCTCCAGGTCGTGGACCCCGAGCTGTACGACGCGGTGTGCCGCGACCTGCACCGGCAGTTGACCCGCATAGACCTTATCGCGGCGGAGAACTACGTCAGCGCCGCCGTCCTGGTCGCCACCGGCTCGGTGATGACGAACAAGTACGCCGAGGGCTACCCCGCGGCCCGCTACTACGGCGGCTGCGAGTGGATTGACGTGGCGGAGCGCCTGGCCATCGAGCGCGCGAAGCAGATCTTCGGCGCCGAGCACGCCAACGTGCAGCCCCACTGCGGCACCCAGGCCAACATGGCCGTCTACTTCGCCATGCTGAAGCCGGGCGACACGATCATGGCCCTCGACCTCGCCCACGGCGGCCACCTCTCCCACGGCGCGCCCAAGAGCTTCTGCGGCGCGCTCTACAACGTCGTCCACTACGGCGTGAGCCGCGAGAGCGAGACGCTCGACATGGACCAGGTGCGCGAGCTGGCCCTCAAGCATCGCCCGAGGCTCATCGTCACCGGCGCCAGCTCCTACCCGCGCTTCATTGACTTCGCGCGCTTCGGCGAGATCGCGCGCGAGGTAGGCGCCTGGCTGATGGCCGACGTGGCGCACCCCGCCGGCCTCATCGCCGCCGGCCTCCACCCCTCGCCCGTGCCCCACGCCGACTTCGTGACGGCCACGACCCACAAGACCATGCGCGGCCCCCGCGGCGGCATCATCCTGTGCAGGGGCGAGCACGCCGCGAAGATCGACTCCCAGGTCTTCCCCGGCATCCAGGGCGGCCCCATGATGCACACCATCGCGGGCAAAGCCGTCGCCCTCAAGGAGGCCCTCGAGCCCCACTTCGCCGAGTACCAGGCCCAAATCCTGGCCAACTGCCAGGCCATGCTCGGCGAGCTGCAGAACCGCGGCCACCGCATCGTGACCGGCGGCTCCGACAACCACCTGTTCCTCGTGGACCTCCGCAGCCTGGGCATGGCCGGCCGCCTCGCCTGCCAGCTCCTCGACGAGGCCGGGATCACGCTGAACCAGAACCTCATCCCCTTCGACCCCCGGAGCGCGCGCGAGACCAGCGGCATCCGCATCGGCACCCCCGCCGTCACCACCCGCGGCATGCGCGAGCCCGAGATGCTCCTGATCGCCGACTGGATTGACCGCGTGCTCCGCCGGCCCGACGACGCGGGTCTCCGCGCCCGCCTCCGCGCCGAGGTCGAAGACCTGTGCCTCCAGTTCCCCATCTACACAGGGCTTTCCGGCATCTTCTTGCCGGAGCTCGCCGTCCGTGGCACAGGCACCTTGCCCGTGCGCCCCACAGGCGGGACGCCTGTGCCACTCGCGCCTGATTGAGAAGGGTAAACGACGATGCGCAGAATCCGCCCAGCCCTCGCGTTCGCCGTCCTCGCCGCTTCCGCACTCCTCGCCGCCGAGGAGCAGGCCCCGCCAAAGTCCTGGATCGGCCAGGTGCGCTACCACACACTGCGCGCGCTGAAGGACCTGGGCCGCGACCTCGACTCGATGTTCGCCGGCATGCGCCACACGATGCGGACCGTGAAGGACGACACGGCGGCCGGCCTCAGCAGCGTGACCCGCGAGGGGCGCCGCGGCCTCGCCGACGCCAGCAAGGCCCTCTCCCACGCCGCCAAGACCGCCGCACGCGAGACCCACGACGCCTTCCTCTCCGCCGGGCGCGCCGTGAACCCAGGCGTCGCCTCCCAGGCCACCCCCACCGCGCCCGTCGCCGCCACCCGCAAGCTCGAGTCCCCCGTCCTCGCCCCACACTTCCTGCGCGGCCACGACATCCTGCTCGCCTGGCACCTCGACACCGGCGGCCGCGCCGTGCGCGCCAGCCAGCTCTTCGAGGACCGCCTGCTCGTCGAGACCGAGGACAAGCACCTCTACTCCTTCGAGCCGCCCACCGGCATCCTCCAGTGGCTCTGGAGCCTGCCCGCCCCCAGCCAGAGCGGCTACGGCGAGGACCCCAACGAGCCCAAGTGCATCCTCGTCATCGCCAGGGACATGTACTACGAGATCGACCGCACCGTCGGCCGGCCCCGCCGCCGCATCGTCCTGCCCTTCCCGGCGTCCAACCCCCCAGCCATCCGTGGCGACGAGGTGGTCATCAACTCCTGGGAGCGCCGCGTCGTCGCCCTGGACCGCGAGACCCGCGCCCGCCAATGGTCCTTCGTGCCCGACGAGAACGTCACAGGCGCCGTCGCCGTCGCCTCCGACCTGATCTACATCGCCGACACCAGCGGCAAGCTCGTCGGCTACTCCGTGGCCCTCAGCCGCAGCAAGTGGGGCTACAAGGCCCACGACGCCTTCCGCGTCACCCCAGTCCTCCACCTCATCAGCCTCTACGTCCCCGCGGACGACATGTTCGTCCACTGCCTCAACCGCTTCAGCGGCCTGCCCCAGTGGAAGTACCCCGTCCAAGGCCCCGTCACCCAGCCCGTGTGGGTGGACGGCGAGGCCGTGTACTTCTCGGCCGACGGCGATGCCTTCTACGCCGTGGCGGCCAAGGACGGCAAGCTCCTCTGGAAGTGCCCCAAGGGCGGCTGGCCCGTCGCCGTCGGCAGGGACAACCTCTACATCCAGGGCGCGGGCAGCGAGGTCTGGTGCCTCGACCGCAAGACCGGCGAGAAGAAGTGGGCCGTCTCCGCCGAACCCTTCACCCACTTCGTCCGCAACACCGTCAACGACCACATCTACCTGTGCACCAAGCAGGGCGAGGTCTACGCCTTCTACCTCCGCGGCGACCACCTGGAGAAGAAGGCCCCGCCCGCCATCGAGAAGAGGCCCAAGGGCAAAGGCGTCGAGGAGCCCGAGCCCGGCGGCCTCGAGCCCGGGGAAACCCCCGCCCCCAGGCCCAAGATGCCCGCCCCACGGCCCGCGCCGCGCCCCAAGGCCAAGGCCGCGGAACCACCTGAAGACGAACCCGCGCCCAAGGCCAAAGCAGGGGAGGAAGAGGTCCCCCCCGCCGCCAAGGAGAAGGAGGCCGAGGAGGCACCCGCGCCCAAGGCCAAGATCGCCCCGAAGTCAAAAGCCCCCGAAGGCGAGAAGACCCCCGCCGAACTCGACGAAGAGGAAGCCAAGAAGAAGGAGTGACCCGCGTTCCTCAGCAGCCGGCGTGGCGCGGCGCACGGAAGTGGTCATTCTGAGCGTAGCGAAGAATCCCCCAGGGGAGAGGACCGCCGTTGCGCGAGTACACCATGTCGCCGGAGTGGATTCCCCCGGAGGATTCTTCGCTCCGTTTCACTACGCTCAGAATGACCGGCGCGTGGGCGCCTATGCCGGGCGGGTCGGGAACACGCGTTGGGGATCCATCATGATCATCCACACCCAGGCCCACGCCCGCGCCGCACTCCTCGGCAACCCGTCCGACGGCTACTACGGCAAGACCATCGCCTTCATCATCCGCAACTTCACCGCCGAGGTCACCCTCTGGGAAAGCCCCGAACTCGAAGTCCTCGACAGCGAGGAGGACCGCTCCCGCTTCCGCAGCCTCGACGACCTCGTCCACCAGACCCGACTCTACGGCTACTACGGCGGCGTGCGCCTCATCAAGGCCGCCATCAAGAAGTTCGCCGAACACTTCGCCGCCCGCAACATCGTGCTGCCGCACCGCAACTTCACCCTCCGCTACCGCAGCACCATTCCGCGCCTCGTCGGCATGGGCGGCTCCAGCGCCATCGTCACCGCCGTCATCCGCGCCCTGATGCGCTTCTACGGCCTCGAAATCCCCAACACCGCCATCCCCACACTCGCCCTCCACGCCGAGACCGAGGAACTCAAGATCCCCGCAGGCCTCCAGGACCGCGTCGTCCAGGCCTACGAGGGCGTGGTCTACATGGACTTCGCCCGCCACCTCCTCGACACCCAGGGCCACGGCCGCTACGAGCCGCTGCCGAAGGACTGCCTGCCCCCCCTCTTCGTCGCCTACGGCGCCGAGCAGGCCGAGGGCACCGAGGTGACCCACAGCGACCTGCGCAGCCGCTTCGACCGCGGCGACCCCGCCGTCGTGGGCGCCATGACGAAGTTCGCCCGCCTCGCCGAGCTGGGCCGCGAGGCGCTTCTCCGCGGCGACACGGAGAAGCTCGGCGAGCTGATGAACGCCAATTTCAACCTCCGCCGCCGCATCATGGCCCTCAAGCCCGGCCAGGTCGAGATGGTGGAGACGGCTCGGCGCCTCGGCGCCCCCTGCAAGTTCGCCGGCTCCGGCGGCGCCGTCGTTGGCCTCTACGCCTCGGCCAAGCACTTCGCCGCCCTCCGCGACGCCTACCGCCGCCTCGGCTGCAAAGTCATCAAGCCGAAGACCTGACCGTGACAAGTGCAAATGTCTCGGGAATCTGCTATACTCACTCTCTGTATCCGGCAACCCCTTTGACAGGAGACGCAAGCAATGGCGAACGTGCGGAAGGACAGGCCAGGGAGGCCGGCGGCCGCCGGGGCCGTGGAGCGGCGGGGGTTCCTGAAGCTGGCCACGGGCGCGGGGGCGGGGCTGCTCGTGCTGCGCGGCGGCGCCCTGGGCGCCGAGGCCCCGAGCAACAAGCTCAACCTTGCCCTGATCGGCACCTGGGGCCGCATGGCCGCGCACTTCGGCGCCATCTCGAGCGAGAACGTCGTCGCCCTGTGCGACGTGGATGAGAACCATCTGGAGTTCGCCGCCAAGAAGTTCCCCAACGCCAAGACCTACGTGGACTGGCGCAAGGCCCTCGACCAGAAGGACGTCAACGCCGTCATCTGCGCCACCACCGACCACACCCACGCCTTCGTGGCCAACTGGGCGATGAACCGCGACATGCACTGCTACTGCGAGAAGCCCCTCGGCAACTGCGTCGAAGAGGCCCGCATCGTCCGCGCCAACTGGCTCAAGCGCCGCGACAAGGTGGCCACCCAGGTGGGCACCCAGCGGCACGAGCACGACAACTTCAACCGCGTGGCCGAACTCATCCGCGACGGCGCCATCGGCGAGCTGAGCCAGGCCCACGCCTGGGGCAACCGCCAAATCCGCCGCAAGGGCTACCCACCCGCCGAAGGCGAGCCCCCCAAGCACCTCCACTACGACCTCTGGATCGGCCCCTCCCCCATGCACCCCTACAACCCCGAATACTTCCGGGGCGGCCCAGGCGCCAACTGCCTCTCCTGGAACATGTACTGGGACTTCGGGAGCGGCCAGATCGGCGACATGGGCAGCCACACGATGGACCTCGTGTGGAACGCGGTTGACCCCGTGCTCCCCACCACCGCCCAGGCCGAGTCGTTCCCCTTCGGCTCGCAGCAGGCCGGCAACGAGAAGGGCAAGCCGGGCGAGCCCATCCCCCCCCACCCCGAGGTCACACCCGTCGAGCTGCACTCCAGCTTCGACATGCCGGCCAACGGCTGGCGCCCGGCCATCAAGGTCAACTGGTGGCAGGGCGGCATGTCCTCTCGCGCGAGCGCGAGGCCCTGTCGCAATACTACCATTTCGTCATGCCCGACCACGCGACGGTGCTCAAGCTCCTGACGAAGGACGGCCTGGACGCCGTGGCCCGCGAGCACGGCATCCCCGCTCCGCGCACGAGCATCCCCGCCGACCGCGCGGCGGTCGAAGCCGCGGCGCGCGACCTTCAGTTCCCCGTCCTCCTCAAGCCCGCCGAGAGCCATGCCTGGAAGGCCCCCGAGATCGTGCGCCTGATTGGAGTGGGCACCAAAGTCATTCCCTGCGCCACGCAGGGGGAACTGCTCGCCCGCTACGACTCCCTCTGTGATTGCAGGTCTGAAATCGGCAATCGGCAATCGGCAATCGGCAATCAGCCGAAGGTGATCGTCCAGGAAATGATTCCCGGCGAGGACGACCGGCTGGTCTACTGCTGCTTCTACATTGGGCGGGGCGGCGAGCCGCTGGGGGTGTTCGCGGGGCGGAAGCGCCGCGTGTTGCCGCCCGGCCTCGGCTCGGCCAGCTTCGCCGAGAGCATGGACGACCCCGCGCTCACCGACGCGACGCTGCGGCTCCTTCGCGCCGTGAACTACCGCGGCCTCGGCGGCGTCGAGTTCAAGCTCGACCCGCGCGACCACACTTACAAGCTCATCGAGTTCAACGTCCGGTTTGGCCTCTGGGACGCGCTCGGCGCCTGCTGCGGGGTGAACCTGGCGCACATCGCGTGGCGCGACGCGCAGGGGTTGCCCGTCGAGCCGCGGCTCCGTTGCCGCACGGGCGTGAAGTGGGTCTCGGTGCAGCGCGACCTGTCGGCGTTCCGGCTCTACCGCCGTCAGGGCAAGCTGACCACCTGGCGGTGGCTCCGCTCGCTCGCCGGCGAGAAGATGTGGGCCGTCCTGGCGTGGGACGACCTGGCCCCCTTCCTCTCCACCGCCCCGGGCTACGTTTGGGGCCTCCTTGCGCCACGGATTGGGCTTTCGAAGAGCAACCTCCCGCAGGTTTGAAACCTGCGGGAGGTTCGGAGTTGCCATGCGCGTCGCGCTGATTCAGCCGCCGATGGATTCGGACTACCCGCCGCTGAGCCTGGGCTCGCTCGCAGCCTACCTGGCGGCGAAGGGGCACGAGCCGCGCGTCTTCGACCTCCAGGTGCCGGCCCAGCGGGCCGCCTGGCCGGGGTCGCTGGCGGCGTTCGCGCCCCGCGTCGTTGGCGTCACGGCCATGACCCCCACCATCGCCGCGGCCGCGGAGGTGGGCCGCACCAGCAAGCAGGTGGTTCCCGACGCCACACTCGTCCTCGGCGGCTACCACGTGAGCTTTCTGCCCGAGGAGACGATGCAGCGCTACCCCGCCTTTGATCTCGGCGTCATTGGCGAGGGCGAGGTGACCCTGGCCGAGCTGTGCGACCGCCTCGAGGGCGGCCAGTCGCCCGAGGGTCTCGCCGGGCTGGTCTGGCGGCGCGAATGCGGAATGCGGAATGCGGAATACGGAATGGAATCCGGGATCCAGCTTGGTCCCCCGCGCGAACGCCTCCGCGACCTCAACGCCCTGCCCTGGCCCCACGAGCACTACGACCTCGACCACTACCTGTGGTACGGCGGCTACACGGGGCGGTGGACGTTCAAGTGCGCGAGCGCCATCGTCTCGCGCGGCTGCCCGTTTCGCTGCCGCTTCTGCGCCTCGCAGCGCTTCTGGTCCCACCGCTACCTCGTCGTGTCGCCCGAGCGCGTGGTGGACGAGATGCGCTGGCTGGCCCGCCACGGCGCGCGAAGCGTGTACTTCCGCGACAGCACGTTCAACGCCAACAGGAAATGGCTCCGCGAGTTCTGCGCGGCCAAGCGGCGGGCGGGCCTGCGGATGCGGTGGCTGTGCAACAGCCGGGTGGACACGCTGGACGAGGAGCAGCTCGCGCTGATGGCCGAGGCGGGCCTCGAAGCGCTCTACTTCGGCGTCGAGAGCGGCAGCCAGCGCATCCTCGACTACTACGGCAAAGGCGTCACCGTCGAGCAGACCCGCGAGGCCTTCCGCCTCTGCCACAAGTACCACATCGCCACGGCAGCTTACTTCATGATCGGCGCGCCCATCGAGACGCGGGCCGACATCGAGGAGAGCCGCCGGCTCGCGCACGACCTCAAGGCGAAGTACACCTACTGGTTCATCTACACGCCGCTGCCCGGCGCCCCGCTCTACGACGACTTCGTGGAGCGGGGCTACAAGCCCGACTTCGAGCACTTCGTCTTCAGCCGCGCGACGATTCCCGTGGGCGATCTTGCCCCCGAGGAGCTGGAGGGTCTTCACCACCAGCTCGTCGCCGAGTTCCGGCGGACGACCACCCGCGGCGACGTCTGGCTCCGACGCTGGGAGATTCTCCGCTCCGTCCGCTCCTGGCGCGATGTGCGGCACCTGGGCAGCAAACTGGCCTGCCGTCTCGGGCTGGCCAAAGGCAGGTGAGACCAGATCGGCAGGTCAAGGTGGCCACGTCGTGTGTGCCGGAGTGGCCTGGCAACCTTGACCCGGCCCGGTTCCTGGGAATCTGGAGCACCGCATGTGCTTGCCATATAGACGCTTATGGAGCGCTCCTTCTTGCTCCGCGTCGGCCCGCCAAGGTGGCCAACCCGTGTGTCATGCGCGTGGCCATCTTGGCCATCTTGGCCAGGCCAGGGCTGCTGGAGCTTTGAGGAGGGGAGAATGAAGGGCCTGAGATGCGCGTGACGCTGGTTCAACCCGACACGGGCGGGAGCTATCCGCCGCTGAGCCTGGGCTACCTGGCGGCCTACGTGGCCGCGCGGGGACACGAGGCGCGGATTCTCGACCTCCAGGTGCCCGCGCAGCGACAGCGCTGGGAAAAGCTCCTCGTCGAGGGCCGGCCCGGCCTCATCGGCTTCACGGCCCTCACGCCGAGCATTCGCCAGGCGGGCGACCTGGCCGCGCGCGCCCGCGAGCTTCTGCCCACTGCCAAGCTCATCGTGGGCGGGTTCCACGCCTCGATGGAGCCCGAACAGACGCTTCGCGACTACCCCGCCTTCGACCACCTGTGCATCGGCGAGGGAGAGGCAACCCTCGCGGAACTGTGCGAACGGCTCAACGCGGGCCGCTCGCCGGAGGGCGTGGCTGGGTTGGTTTGGCGCTCGGATTGCCGATTGGGATCTGGAATCAGGAATCTGGAATCTGGGATTGCGTTCGGCCCAGCACGTGGACGCATCCTGGATCTCGATGCTCTGCCGCGGCCCCACGGCTTCTACGACCTGGACCACTATCTGGAGGCCGGCAGCTTCACATACCAGTACGGCTACCGCTGCGCGTCGGTCATCGCCTCGCGCGGCTGCCCGTTCCGCTGCCGGTTCTGCTCGATTCCGGGCAAGTATGTGCATCAGTCGCCCGAGCGGCTGGCCGACGAGATTGCGGAGCTGCTGGCGCGGGGGGCCGACGGCGTGTTCTTCCGCGACAGCACGTTCACGATCAAACGGGAGTGGGTGCTGGCCTTCTGCGAGGTTGTGCGACGGCGGCGAATGCGGTTCCACTGGATCGCCAACGCCCGCCCCGACCTGGTGGACGACGAGCTGTTGGCCGCGATGAAGCGGGCGGGTTGCTTCGCCCTCTGCTACGGGGTCGAGACTGGGCGCGACCACGTGCTGGACTACTATGGCAAGGACCACACCGTGGCCGACACCCGCCGCGCCGTGGCGGCGACGAAGCGGGCGGGCATTCGCGTCATCGCCTACTTCATGCTCGGCGCGCCCATCGAGACGCGGGCGGACATCGAGGCGAGCGTGGCCCTTGCCCGCGAGCTGGGCGCCGAGCGCACCATCTGGAAAATCTTCGCTCCGCTGCCCGGCTGCGAAATCTACAACGAGCTGAAGGCCAAGGGGGTGAAGCTGGACTTCGAGGCCATCCGCACCGACCGGGCGTCGTATCCTCTGGCCGACATGACCGAGACCGAGATCGAGCAGCGCTTTCGCGAGCTTCAGGCCGAGTTCGCCTACGCGCGGGACAGCCGCCTGCGCGTCTTCTGGCGCCAGCTCCGCCGAGTCCGCTCCCCCCGCGAGGCCTGGCGCCTCGCCCGTCGCGTGGCGGGCCGCCTGCTTCGTAGGTAGAACGCAAATCGCAGATCGCAAATCGCAAATCCTTGTTGTCACCGTCTCCGTCGAGCCCGACGACCCGTGGGTGGTCGGGCGTTCGGGGGAGTACCGCTCTCTCGACGGGCTGGGGCGATTCCACGAGTTGTGCCGACGCTACGGCGTGCGGCCGACGTATCTCGCCACGTATTCGGCGGCGGGGGAGGCGCGGTGCGTGGACCTGTTCCGCTCCTGCGGCGACGAGGCCGAGGTTGGGGCGCATCTGCACCCCGAGGAGGTGCCGCCCATCGCCGAGGCGGAGCGCGGCAACCACACGCTACGGCCGAGCGCGGTCGAGCCCTGCCGCCTGCGCGAGAAGCTGGCTAACCTGGTCGAGCGCGTGGCGGAGGCGGCGGAGCGCCGGCCCACCTCCTACCGCGCCGGCTTCTTCGATCTCACCCCTGCCCAAGTCGCCACGCTCGTCGAGCTGGCCTTCGAGGCCGACTCCAGCCTCGGCCCACTCGAGAAAGTGGGCCGCACATACCCATTTCTCCGAATCCCCTTTGAGCCGCACATTGTTGATCCGGCTGACATGCTCTGGCAATCGGAAATCGGAAATCGGAAATCGGAAATCAGACCCTTGGTCGAAGTCCCCCTCACGAGCGTCTTCCGCCGGCCTTTCCCCCGGCGGCTGTTTGGTGTATACTTTCGCCTGCCGGGCGTTGTGCGGGGGGCCTTGCGGGCGCTGGGCATGGCCGAGGTGCTGAGGTTCCGCCCGGCGGCGGCTTCGGCTGCCGACCTGTTGGCCGTGTGCCACCGCACGGAGCGGCTGGGCGTGCCGGCGGTGATGACGGTGCACTCGAACGAGTTGTGGCCGGGCACGAGCGGCAGCGTACCGACCGAGGCGGCCCGAGCGGCCTACTTTGGGCGGCTGGAGCGCGTCTTCGCCCATTGCCGCGAGCGCGCGTGGTCCTGCCGCACGCTCACCGAGGTGGCTCGTGCGGTTCGGGAGAGAGCAAAATGAGGACATTTGATAAGGAAGGCAGGAATGCAGGACAAGAGAGAAGCATGGGGCCGCAGAGCGTGCCGGCCAAGCCGGTTCCCCCTCCTTTCCTGCCTTCCTGCATTCCTTATAGGTCCTCTTGATGAGGCTTTGTGATGATGGGGCCGGCGACGCATTTTCTTTTCGGCATGCTCGGCGGGGCGGCGATTGGCGGGGTGGCCGTCGCGTGGCGCCGCCGATGGCTCGCGTGGCTGCCTGCCTTCGTCCTTGCCTGTGGCTTCTGGGCCGAGATGCCCTATCTCGTCGGCGCGCGCGACGCCACGCACCCGCTGGCCAACGTGTTCTTCGGCTACGCCTGGCTGCACCCCTGGCTCGAGGCCGACGAGGTGACGGCCTTCTTCTTCGTCCTCGGGCTTGCGAACCTGATGCTCCTGGGCTGCGTGGCCTACCTGAGCCGCTTCCTCGCCGCGGTGGACATGGTGCGGTGGGAGCGCAACCCGCTCCCGCCGCCGCGCGCGAAGCGGCGGCGGAAATCCGAAATCCGAAATCCGAAATCCGAAACATCGAGGAGGCGCTGACGAGTCCATGCCCATGCCCCAGGTGCACTTCGCGGTCGGCATGGGGGCGGCCTCGCTGCTGGGCCTGCCGATGCTCGCGTGGCGCCGCCGCTGGCTCCTGTGGCTGCCGCTCTTGATGACCCTGTGCGGCGGGTGGGCGCTGCTGCCCGACGTGGTGGGTGGCACAGGCATCTTGCCTGTGGACGGCGGGGCCACAGGCGGGACGCCTGTGCCACCCGGACACGTGCGGGGGCACGGCCCGGCGGCCAACGTCTTCTTCCTGCACGCCTGGCTCGACCAGCAGCCGGCGCTCTACGCGCGGGCGGCGTCGGACCTCGCGTTCCAGGCCGTGGCGCTGATGTACCTGGCGTGCGCCGTCGGCTATGCGGCCTTCATCCGCTGGCGGCTGCCTCGGATGCCCGAGGCGGAGGAGGCATTGGCGCGGGTGCGGCGCGAGACCGCGAGCTATCGCGCCGTGGCCCCCTTCATCGGCGTCCTGCCGCTCCTCGTCGCCGGCGCTGCCGTTGTGTGGATGCTCTGGCCCGCGCGGCACAAAGGGGCAGAGACCCCACAGGCGCTCGACGCGGGAGAGTGGGCGGCCCTGGTCTCGCGGCGCCTCGGCGTCTCCCCTGGCCAGCGCCTCGGCGTCGTCCACGCCACTGCAGTCTGGAAGGTGGACATGGCCTGCTGGAAGGACCGCATCCTGTTGGCCGTGGGCACCGCGTTCGGGCTCGGCTTCGCGCCGGTGGCCCCGGGCACGGCTGGCGCCCTTCTTGGCGTGGGAGCATTCGTCTGCATCGCGTTGGCCGCCCCTGCGGCTCTACAGCCGTGGTTGATCGCGGCCTGCTTGCTTTTCGTGTGCGTCCTGACTATACTCATGTCTCCGTGGGCCGAGCGCCACTGGGGAAGAAAGGACCCTCCCCGCTTCGTCCTGGACGAAGTGGCGGGGTTCCTGCTGACGGTTCTGTTGTTCCGGGGCACGGGCATGGTCTCCACAGCCGTTTGGGCATTTGGGGTAACGCGGCTGGCCGACATCGTCAAGCCGCCGCCCGCTCGCCAGCTCGAGCGGCTTCCGGCCGGCTGGGGGATTCTCATGGACGACCTGTGCACCTCGCTCTACGCCGCCGCGGCGCTTCACCTTCTCATCCACCAGTTCCCTGCGTTGTTCCAATGGTCCCTGTAGGCCAAGGAGGAGAATGAGCATGGCGGAGAGACGCGTCTACGCGGCGGCGGAGGAGCCGTTGCGGAAGTTCGGCACCGACCCCGCTGGAGGGCTGACGCTCGATGCGGTGCGGAAGAGCCGCGAGACCTACGGAGCCAACAGGCTCACCCCGCCGGAGAAGGACCCTCTCTGGAAGCAGTACCTCGAGAAGTTCACCGACCCGACCATCATTATCCTGTGTGCCTGCGCCGTCATCGCGTTCGGCGTCGGCGTCTACCGCGGCGAGATGCCGTGGGACGGCGTGGCCGTGCTGGTTGCGGTCATGCTGGCCACCACGGGCAGCACGTGGAGCGAGTATAAGGCCAACAAGGCATTCGAGCTGCTCAAGCAGGACAGCGACAGCATTCCGGTCAAGCTCACCCGCGGCGGCCAGTTCCACACGGTGGTGAGCGGCGAGCTGGTCGCGGGCGACCTCATTCACATCGAGGGCGGGGACAGGATTCCCGCCGATGCCGTGCTCCTGCACAGCGTGGACCTGATGATAGACCAGTCCCTCTGGAATGGGGAATCGAAGCCCGCGCACAAAGGGAGCGATGACCCCGAGCTGGTTGGTGGCACGTTCGCCGTCACTGGCAGCGGCGTGGCCGTGGTGACCGCGGTGGGCGATGGCACGAAGCTCGGGAACCTGGCCAGCGCCCTGGGGAAAGGGTTCGCCTGCCCCGACAGGGCGCACCGCAAGGTCTACAAGGAGGAAGGCAAGTGCGAGGTGTGCGGCCAGGCCCTCGATGAGCGGAAGGAGCCCGACACCCCGCTCCAGGAGAAGCTGGCCGGGCTGGCGGGGCAGATCAGCGTGTGGGGCTGGTTCACCGCGTGCTTCATCTTCCTCGGCCTGTTCGGCGCGGCCGTGTTCGCGGGGAAGCTGGGGGACATCGCGCCGGCCTGGCGGACAGGTCTCGGGTACTTCGTCGGGGCTGCAGCGGCCCTCACAGCCGTGCTTCTGGCCCTGCGGCTGAAGGGGTGGACGCGGACCATCTTGTGGGGGGCCATCGCGGGCATCGGCGGCGCGCTCGTCCTCACGGTGGTGGTCCACCTCGGGGGCAGGAACTTTCTGGACGTGTTCAAGCTCGTGCTCGACTACTTCATGGTGGCCGTGACGATCGTGGTCGTGGCCGTGCCCGAGGGGCTGCCGATGGCCGTCTTCATCGCCCTCGGGTTCGGCATGCGGAAGATACGCCAGGACAACAACCTGGTGCGCAAGATGCTGGCCGTCGAAACCATAGGCTCCGCCACCGTGATCTGTTGCGACAAGACGGGGACGCTGACCAAGAACCAGATGGAGGTCCACGACGTCTATCTGGACGGGCGCCACCTGACGGGCCGGGACGTTCTGTCCGCCAAGGACACCCCGTCCTTCGAGCTTCTGTCCGCCGCCTGCGCCGTGAACTCCACCGCGGAGGTAGAGCACACCGATGGGCAGGTGCGCTTCGTGGGCAACCGCACCGAGGGGGCGCTGCTCCTGTGGCTGGAGCGCATGGGGCTGAAGTACCAGGACATCCGCGAGCGGATGCCCATCCACAGCCGCGTGTGCTTCACGGCGGACCGCAAGATGATGACGACGCTGACGGGCAACGACGCCTGCACGAATTGCGCCTCGTGCCCGGTAGACGGCATCGCCGCCGAAGCGTCCAGCGTGTGCGCGGAGCGGGACGGGTGCCGGCTCGTGTTCACCAAGGGCGCCCCCGAGCGGGTCGTGCCCCTCTGCACCCACGCGCACGTCGCAGGTGGCCAGGTGCGCCCCATTGCCGAGAGCCAGAAGCAAGTGGGCGAGACCATCGAGGCGATGGCCAGGAAGGCCGTCCGCCCCCTTGCCATCGCGTACCGCCTCGAGCGCCGCGGTGATGTGCCGTCGAGCGAGGATGCCGCGAAGGGGCTGGAGGGCGGCCTCACCCTTCTCGCCGTTGTGGGCATGACCGACCCCGTGCGCGAGGACGTTCCAGAGGCGCTGCGCACCTGTCGGAGCGCGGGCATTGACGTCAAGATGATCACCGGCGACCACCCCGCCACGGCGGAGGCCGTCGCCAGGGAAATCGAGATGCTCGGCAGGGACGACGTGGTTCTCCGCCGGGAGGAGTTTGCGGCGAAGTCGGATGAGGAGGTGAAGGCTCTCCTGCCCAGGCTGCGCGTCCTGTCGCGTGCCGAGCCCGACGACAAGCGGCGCCTCGTCGAGCTGCTTCAGGAGCAGGGCCACGTGGTCGCCGTCACGGGCGATGGCACCAACGATGCGCCCGCGCTGGAGAGGGCGAACGTCGGCATCGCCATGGGACAACGCGGCACCGACGTGGCCAAGGAGGCCAGCGACATCGTGCTCACCGACGACAACTTCGGGAGCATCGTCCGAGCCGTCCACTGGGGCCGGACCCTGTACGAGAACATCCAGAAGTTCCTCCAGTTCCAGCTCACGGTCAACCTGTCCGCCCTGGGCGTCGCGCTGATAAGCCCGATTGTGGCGACGCTCTTCCCGAACATCGGCTTCCAGGTGATGCCGCTAACCGTGCTTCAGTACCTCTGGATCAACCTGATCATGGACACTCTGGCCGCACTTGCATTCGGCCTGGAGCCGCCACGGCCCGAAGCCATGAGCACGAAGCCAAGGGACCGGAACGAGCCCTTCCTGACGCGCACGATGCTGATGAACGTCATCGTGCTCGGCGGGTACTTCATCGGCTTGCTCCTCTTGCTGCAAGCCACGGACCTCCTCGGCGTGTCGAAGCTCGGCCTCGGCGAAGAGGCGGCCAAGGCGGCGGCCGCTTCCGTCGTCTTCAACTCGTACGTCTGGTTCCAGATTTTCCACATGTTCAACGCTCGTAGCGTCATTGCAGGCCGGTCGGCCTTCACCGGGATCACCCAGAGCAGGAGCTTCTTCTACGTCATGGGGTTCGTGATCGTCATCCAATTCCTCTTCGTGCAATTCGGCGGGCACATTCTGCACACCGTGCCCCTGCCGCCCCTGGTGTGGGTGAAGATCATCCTCCTGGGCAGCACGGCCCTGGTGGTTGGCGAAGCGCTTCGTTTCGTTCAGCGCCGCATGCTGGCGCGGGGCGGCCGGCCCGTCGCCGCGGCCGCCTCGGCCTCGGCCTAGCGCGGCTGTGAATGCACGTGTCGAGTGTCGCGTCCGTCACGGCACAGGAGCATAGGAGAACGGGAATGGCGTTACAGGATGCACTGGCGAAGCTCACGGCCGACGACAAGCTGGCGATCCTCGCCGAGGTCGTCATCCTGCCGATGATCGAGGTGGACAAGTCGCTCTCTCAGGAAGAGCTTGGCGACGCCATCCTCGCCGGCAAGAAGCTCGGCTTCACCAAGGCCGCCGTCATGACCCAGGTGAAGGCCCTCGTCAAGAAGCTCGGCGCCGTCATCGAGAAGTAGGCCAGTCGGCAACTGGCATCGAAGGGAAGGCTACGCCGCCTTCGCCTCACCACCGCGTACTGGCGGTCCGGGTACCCGCATGGGGTGTGAGCCAGACTCTGCGTGCCGGCAGCGCTAGTGGGACTAGCCATGGACCGCAGGCTCCCAGTCTATCTGGTTGTGGACTGCTCGCACTCGATGCGTGGCGCCCCGATCGCTGCGGTCAGGTCGGGGATCGAGCGAATGGCCAACGACCTTCGCTCCGACCCCTTCGCCATCGAGACCGTGTGGCTGAGCGTCATCGCCTTCGCCACCGGGGCGGAACAGGTCGTGCCCCTGACCGATGTCCTCCAGTTCACGGCCCCCGAGCTTGTCGCCAAGGGGCAAACGCACATGGGCGCCGCCCTCCGCCTCCTGGCCGAACGCATTGACCAGGAGGTCAGGCTCTCCACCCCCGAGCAGAAGGGGGATTGGAAGCCGATTGCCTTCCTGCTATCGGATGGCGGGCCGGGCGACGCCTGGGTCAAGCCGGCCGACGAGGTCCGCGCCCGCCACGAGGCGGGGCAGATGCTGATGGTCGCAGTCGGCTTTGGCCCCGACGTTCACGTGGACAAGCTGAAGCGGGTGACGCCTCAGGTCGTCCTCTTCGAGTCATCGGAGCCGGAGGCGTTCGCCAGGTTCCTCCAGTGGGCCTCCACGTCCGTGAGCCGCTCGTGCCAGGCCGTGGCCACCGGGCGCGGCCCCGCGCTCGACTGGCCCTCGCTCCCCAGCAATGCCTCCGCCGTCCGGTTCGAGCCGTGAGTGGAGCCGGGCGCTCTCCGTGGGAGCCCACTGGCAATGAGGAGTGGCTGCTCGTGAGTGTGGTCGTGACGCTCAAGGGCGGGAGCGAGGTGGGGCTCCGCGTCGAGTTCGCGGACGACGAGGCCATTCTCATCGGCTCGGGCGCGGCGGCCAAGCTGAGGGCCGCCGACGACCCGATGATGGCGGGCGAGCACGCCGTCATCGAGCGAACGCCTGGCGGGTCCTATGTCCTCCGCGATCTGGGCACGACCCAGGGGAGCTACGTCAACGACACGCGAGTCCAGACCAGCCCCCTGCGCACGGGGGACATCATTCGCTGCGGGCTGACGACCGTCCAGGTCTCGCTCCCCGACCTCGAGGAGGCGCCGCATCGTTCCCGCGTGCCTACGGAGCTCCTCGGCCGCGATGCCGGGCCTGCGGCCCCTGCGGTCCCAAGCCTGGCAGGCTACAGCACGACGCACGAATTGCCCACCGGGCAATGGAGCCGCGTCTACCGCGCGATCCGGCGGGAGGACGGCCAGCCGGTGGTCATCAAGGAGCTCCACCCAGGCATAAGCGCGGACCCCACGTCGCGGCTGATGTTCCACAGGGAGACCGCGATCCTGATGAGCCTGCACCACCCCAACATCGTCAGGTTCCTCCACGGGGAGATCGAGGACGCGGGCGCCATGTTGTTTGTCATGGAGTACGTGGAGGGGCAGAATCTGCGCGAGCTGGTCAGCGCATCGGGCGGGCGCCTGGCCCTCGGGGACGCCCGCGCGATCGCGTGCCAGGTCCTCGACGCGCTCGACTACGCCCATGGCGCGGACCGCCCTGTCGGGCCCATCGTCCACCGGGATGTCAAGCCCGACAACATCCTCGTGAGCCGCTCGCCCGGGGACTACCGAGCCAAGCTGGCCGACTTCGGGGTGGCGAAGTGCGTCGAGATGACCTACGGCCTGACCGAGACAGGGGACCTCCGGGGGACGCTCGCCTTCATGCCCGCCGAGCAGCTTCTGGACAGCAAGCACGTGGGGCCTGGCGTGGACCTGTACGCCATGGGCTGCGTCCTCTACTTCTGCCTCTGCGGCCACTTGATCTACGACGAGGCCGCCGTCCGGCGGCCCTCGGAACTCGTCAACGCCGTCGCGCGCCACAAGGTCATCCCCATTCGCTCCCGGCGCCCCGACCTGCCGGCCCCGCTGGCCGACGTGGTGGACCAGGCGCTCGCCAGCGACCCCGCCCAGCGCTTCCCGACCGCTCGGGACATGAAGCTCGCCATCGCACGCGCGCTGCCGGGCTAGCGCGCCGGGCCAGGAACCCCCGGTATGTGGCAGCCAGGGCAGGTGATCCTGGACGAGTACGAAGTCGTCAAGCCACTGGGCGCCGGCGGCATGGCCACGGTCTACCTCGTGCGGCAGAGGGACCGCGGCGCCCTCCTCGCCGCAAAGGTGCCCCACGAGCGCTTCCTCCAGGCCGCGGACGACCGCCTGGCCTTCGCCCGCGAGGTGCAGGTCTGGATCTCGCTTCCTCCCCACCCCAACATCGTCCAGTGCCACTTCGTACGCTGCCACACTCCGTCCTGCGCTTCCCAGCCATCGCCACGCTCTACCCGCGCGCCGGCCAGCCTGCCCACCGGCCTCTGGACTCTTCACGCCTGCCTGCCCGGCGGTCTCCTTGACATGCCCTCCCACGGATTCTATACTTGCGCGCAGAGAGGGGGCGGCTGTGTCACCAGTTGCCGAGCGGAGCGTTGGAACCATGGCTCGCGCGGAACTCCTCAAGAGAATCTCGATTGGCCCCGGGGTCTGCTTCGGGAAGCCGTGCATCCGCGGAACACGGATCTGGGTGACACTGATCCTCGAGAACCTGGCGGACAGGGTGACGGAGGCGGAACTGCTGGAGGCCTACCCGCAGTTGACCGTTGAGGACATCCATGCCGCAATGGCCTACGCCGCGAAAGTTGCGCGCGAGCGCGTGATCCCCATTGAATGAAAAGGAGAAACCCTGTGTGGCGAAGCCTTGTGTGCGCCGCGACGCTGTCCATCGTTTCCTGCGCAGCGCGGGCCGAGCTGACCATGCTTCAGAACAGCACGGCGCCGACCTCCGACTACGCGGGGTGCAAGGACACCTGGATCAGCGATGAGGCGTATGAGAAGGGCAGCGACTACGGCAAGCGCCTCACGCTCCGCTGCGGCGGCAAGCGCGCCATCCTCATCCAGTTCGACCTCTCGCCCATCCCGAAAGACCACGTCGTCCACAATGCCATCCTGTGGCTCTCTGACGTCGAGTATCCACAGAAGCGCGACGGCAAGTGGCCCGTCACGATGCTGGCCTATCGCCTCACCCGCGACTGGAACGACAACGCGAACTGGCTGGAGCACACTCGGACGAACTACAAGGAGGCCGACGCCGGCGACTGGAAGACCCCCGGCGGGGAGATTGACCAGGAGTCCGACTTCGGCCAGCCTGAGAAGGGCCTCGTCGCCTCCGACACGATGGCCGCAGGGTCAGGGGGGCACACGCACCAGGTTGATCTCACCCGCGCCGTTCAGCTTTGGCATCAGGGCAAGCTGCCCAATCACGGCCTCGCCCTCGTTGCCCCGCCGAAGGGCCGCGGGTGTCACGTGGCGAGCAGCGAATGGTATGTTCCTGGCAGCCGTCCGACCCTCCTGATCGAACACGGCCCCAAGGGGAGCGAGCACCTGCCGATTCGCCCCCTGAGGGATGCGGAGAAGGAGATCGCGCTCAGTGACGTGGCCCAGACGCCCGACAGCGGCAAGGCCCAAGGCGACTACGCTTTGGTCCGCGTGGGGCAGAACACGAACTGCGCGCTGCGCGGCGCCAGCACCGATGCCTACATCAAGAAGGCGGTGGCCCGCTTCCCCGGCACCTGGGGCTGGATGAGCCAGTGCCGAGTCGGTGGGGCGGCGGGCGACCTGAGCAGCTCCCTGCTCTACTTCGACCTGAGCGGGATTCCGAAGGACACCTCGATCCAGTCAGCGAAGCTGCATCTCTCGCTCGTGCCGCAGACGAGTCGGCAGGCGACAGAATACCGCTACGGCGCCTATCTCCTCAAGCTGCCTGAGACGCCGGGATGGGAGGCCGACGAGGCGACCTGGCTCGAGCGGAAGGTGGGAACACCGTGGCCCGACGATGGTGTGAGCGAGGTCAGAAGCATCCTTGCTGCGTCCCCCGGAGCCCCCGTTGCTTTGGGCAAGGCCATCACCCGCAGGGAGAAGGACCGGACGATCCTCGACGCAATGGAGTTCGATCTCACGGGCGCGGTGCGGGCGTGGGTGCAGGGCAAGGCGCCCAACTGCGGCGTCGTGCTCGATAGCCGCATCGAGGGCGG
The DNA here is from genome assembly GCA_041320515.1 of Planctomycetota bacterium. Lineage (GTDB taxonomy): Bacteria > Planctomycetota > PUPC01 > DSUN01 > DSUN01 > DSUN01. The sequence continues at coordinate 2,018,256 of JBGLNR010000001.1, forward strand.
GGCCTACGATTTCCACAGCTCGCGGAGCTTCGACCCCGCGCTGAGGCCCTATCTCGAAATCAGCCTGTCGCCGGCAATCCCAGAAGACCGCCTGAAGGCGGAACTACAAGCAGAAGACCGCCTGAAGGCGGGACTACAAACGGGCTACTGGGTGGAGCCGATGCGGGAGGCCCACAAGCGCTTCAAGGGCGAGGCGGGCACGCTGACGCAATACGGCGACAGCATCACGGTCACGATGGCCTATCTCGCTGGCCTCAGCTACGGCAAGACCATCGAGGTGAAGAACTGCCAGCCAGACGTCCGCAAGGAACTCGACATGGTGCAGTCCTACGCGAAGCGCGAGCTGTGGCGGAAGTGGAAGGACGCCCAGTGGGGCTGCACGGGGATGATGAAGAGCGACTGGCTGATCAACAACATTGACAGTTGGCAGAAGAAGATGAACCCCGAGGTCTCGGTCATCCTGTTCGGCACGAACGACCTGGGCAGTCTCTGCCCGCCCGAGTACACCGAGAACATGGCCGCCTCGATCCGCCGCATGCTGGCCGACGGCACGGTGCCGATGCTCACGACCGTGCCGCCCGCCTCGGGCCGGCCCATCGCCCGCGAGTACTGGCTCGCCGGCCTGAGCATCGCCCACGGGCTCAGGGTGCCCGTGATTGACTACTACGGTGAGATCATGCGGCGGCGGCCCGACGACTGGGATGGCCGCCTCGAGAAGTTCGGGAAGCCCAAGGACTGCTACCAGGTGCCCACCCTCATCTCGGGCGACGGTACGCACCCCTCCAACCCCAGGCAATTCGCCAACGACTTCAGCGAGGAGGCCCTCAGCTCGAACGGCTATAACCTGAGAGATTACCTGACCCTGCGCATGTACTATCAAGTCATCGCCAAGGTGCTGCGGCCCGAGGCCAAGTGAAATCCGAGTTGACAAGGCGTTGGGATTGTGCTAGGGTCTTGCGAGTTTTTTCACAAGGCCACAAGGGGCCTTGAGGACGGGCGGAGCCAGAACCCTCTGGTTGGAGACCCTACCGTGTGCAGGCTTGGAGTCTGCTTGGGTGTCGCCGCGCTCCTGAGCGCGATGGCGTTCGCAGGCGAGGCGCCGGTGGAGAAGCCGGCCGCACCACCAGAGGAGAAGCCCGCGGCCAAGCCCGCCGCCCCGCCCCTCCCCCTCCACTCGATCGAGGGCTTCTCGGGCGTCTACCTCACGGAGACTGCCTACCTCGCCAACGCGCCCGAGGGCGACTCCCTGCTCGGCAAGCCCTGCTTCGCCTTCTCCGGCGTCAAGATCGGCAAGAAGGACCTCCAGGCCCTCACGATGACGGTGAACATCGGGAACCGCGCGGAGTTCGGCTACTCGTTCCAGCGGCTGAGCCTGGGCGACTTCGGGCACGACATTCGGCGGGCGACGGGGCTCGACCTCGACCACAACTCGTCCCTCCTTCACACCATCGGCATGCGGGTGGTGCTGGTCCGCGAGGGCGAGGGCGGCAAGCCCTGGATTCCCGCCATCACCGCAGGCATCCGCTTCAAGAAGAACACGACGATTGGCGACATCAACGACGACCTGGCCGGCGTGCCCCGGCTGCTCGGCTACAAGAACGACGACAGCGTGGACTACACGCTCGTGGCCAGCAAGACGATCGTGGGCGTGCTGCCCAAGCCGTTCATCGTGTCGGTCGGCCTGCGCAACACGGAGGCCATCCACGGCGGCTTCGTGGGCTTCGCCAAGGAGCGCCACACGGTGTTCGAGTGCCACGGCATCTTCTTCCTCACCGACCGCCTGGTGCTGGCGGGCGAATACCGCAAGATGACCAACGAGCTGAAGCCCCTGGGCCGTCTGGTGCGGGAGCCCGACGACTGGTGGTCGCTGGCCTTCGCCTACGTGATCAACGAGCACGCCACGGCCACGTGGGGCTTCGCCCGCCTGGGCAGCGTGCTCAACCACAACGAGCGCTGCTGCCCCCTCGTCCAGCTCAAGTGGGAGTTCTGAGCCCCGGAGCCGCGGCCCCGCGCCCGATTCCCGCTATCCATGCGAACGCCTCCTGCCCTCTGGACGGGAGGCGTTTGCGTTTCCTGCCCTGCGGTGGCGCGGCGCGCCCGAGGAGCGCTACTGGGCGAGACGGCAAGCGCCCCACTGGGCCGGCTGGAGGCGGGCCTCGGTGGGGATGTCGCTGACGATGTTCGTGTCGCGGTTGTGCCAGCAGGCGCGCAGGGCGGTCACCGTGCCCTTCGGGTCGCCGAAGAGGACGCCGAAGTCCACGCGGCCCTCGGCTCCGGCCTTGGGCTGGCCGCCGAGCAGCGACCACGGGATGGCGGCCTCGACGACGTAGCCCCCACTCCCCTCCCCTATCGCCGCCTTCACCTCGTCGGCCAGGCGCACCTCGTCCATCGTCACGGCGTTGGGCCGGCCGGCGCCCTCGAAGGCGTCGAAGGTGAAGGGCCGCTTGGCCGGGCCTCCTGTAGGCGGGGCGTCTCTGCCCCGCGTCGGGTCGTCGCGGGCCGGAGACGGCCCGCCCACAATCGCCACGGGACGGTAGAGGATGGCTCGGGGCTTGCCATCGGCCTCGGTGATGAGGAGCCGCAGGTCGCCCGCGCGGGGGGCGGCCTCGTCCAGCTTGTCGCCGGGCGCGCGCCAGAAGAGGTCCACAGCGTCGCCGCCCTTGAAGGCCAGCTCCCACCGCGGGGCCTTGTTGAGCATCGGGCTGGGGTCGCGGACGTCCCACGCGACGTAGAGATTCGCATCGTCGTAGGCCGCAACCGCTCGCGCGCCGCGGTCGGCGTCCACCTTGATCTCTGCGGCGCCTTCGCGGCTCCACTCATCGAGCTTGCCGTCGAGGGCGATGGGCTTGGCCGCCCGCTTGATGGTGACGCTGCCGGGGCCTTTGCCGCCGGTCAGGCGGAACTGGCGGATCTCGGCCATGCGGGGGAGGTGCTGGGGGCGAATCTCGGTCTCGCCGGCGATGCGGCGGAGCGTGTCGAGGCCCGTGATCTCGAACACGCGGCAGTCGGTGAAGCCGCTGGTGAGGAGGTAGCGGCCGTCGGCCAGGCGGGTGAAGGTGCCGTGGAAGGATTCCTGGCCGGGGGCCATGCGGTTGGCGACGAAGCCGCGCTCGGGCCGGTCGGGCCAGCTCTCGAAGCTCGACCGGGCGTCGGCGAAGAGCTGGGTGATGTAGAGCATGTCGTCGGTGAAGAGATAGCGCTGGCCGAAGTCGGAGACCCAGCAGACGACTTCGCCGCCGCAGGCCAGGTCGGCCACGCCGTGGGCCTGGAAGGGGTAGAGGACGACGCCCGGCTCGGGCAGGCGATAGGTCCAGCGCCCCGTGTGCTCGCCGCGGAACCAGAAGGTGCGTGGGGTCACATCTTCATTTCGCACATGGCGGCTATGTGCCAAATGAAGATGTGACCCCCCGGCAGGCCAGATGCGGCGCATCTCGTTGAAGTAGTCGCCGCGCTCGCCGGCGCAGCCGCTGTTGTAGGCCCCGCCGCGCAGGCCGATGCCGTTCTGGCACTCGCCGGACATCGGCTCGAAGCGGGTGAGGTCGTAGAGGGGCGTGCCGCCGGGCGTGACGGCCACGCATCGCAGGCGCAGGCCGGGCTTCTCGACGCCGCGGCTGAAGTAGAGGTCGAGGTCCTGGGAGGGGCGGAGGCCCCAGTAGTCGGTGCCGCCCCACTCGTCGTCCTTGCCGCCGCGAACCACCTCGTCGTCGTCCACGCGGCAGTCGTCGTCGCGGTCGAGCCAGGCGAGCTTCTTCTGGGGGTCGAGGTGGACGCAGAGCGCCCAGCGGCGGTCGGGCCGCTCGCGGAAGACCTGCCTCGCGCCGCGGCACTTGTGGATGTAGGCCCGCCCCTTGAACGCCATCATATACTCGGCGTCCACGTTCCCGCCCGTGGCCTGGTCCCCCTGGCCGACGGTGATGCCGAGCTTCTCCGCCCCCTCGGGCAGGACGAGGCCGACCTGGCGGAGCGACCAGTCGCCGGTGTCGAGGTTGATGCGGAACTGCATGTCGCGGTAGAAGGCCATCGTGGGGTCGAGGGGGTTGATGACGCCGCCCCCGCCGTAGCCGGTGTCGCCGAGGAAGTCGCGCTGCCATCGCCGGCCCTTCCACACGCTCACCCGCTTGGGCCGCTGGGAGTTCTCGACGACCCAGAGCCGCCCACCCGAATCGAGGGCCAGGCCGCTGGGGTTGAGGAAGCCCTCGGACGGCTCGTACCAGCCGTTCTGCGTGCGACCGCCGCGCTTACCGAGTTCGGTCACGCGGCGCCGGCCGAGGAAGTCGCGCGAGTAGACTCGCACCTGGTGCAGGGGCGCACCGAAGGCCACGTACACCGTGCCGTCGGGGTGGCGGGCGATGGCCTGCGCAGCACTGAAGTCGCCCCTCACGATGGTGTCGAGATCGCCCGTCGCGATGCTCAACTCGACGAGGCCGTGCTTCGCCGCGACGAGCAGCACGCGGAAGTCGGCCACGGGCTGGAGGGTGTTGCGGTCGAACATGCGGACGAGCGAGCGGTCCTTGATCGAGAGGAAGAGTCCTGTGGGCAGCGCGGCGAAGCCGGCCGCCATCTCCTTGTCGGCGAGGAGCGCCAGGCGCTTCGTCGGCTTGCCGTCGGGACCCTTGAGGTCGAGCCACTTGCCCGTTGCGGCCTCGAAGGCCATCAGGCCGCGCGGCGTGATGCCCAGCCAGTTGCTGTCGCCGCGGCTCGTGTAGGCGTAGAGAATGCCCTCGCAGAAGGCCAGGCGGTCCGGCTCGCCGCTCTTGGCGGTCCAGAGCTTGTTGCCCTGCTCGTCCACGGCGAAGAGGGGGAACCCGGCCTCGGCCCCGAGGCCGCCGAGGAAGACCCGCTCCTCGCCCGTCGCCACGCACTGGAGGTTCCCGTGGTCCGGCCCCCAGGCGCCCGTGCCGTCGCTGTTCGCCCACGGGCACTCCACCTCGCGCACCTCGCCGATGGCGCCGTCCCAAATCCATTCGCAGATGAGGCGGGCGCCTTCGCCTGAGTGGCCCTGAATGCCCATGACGGTGGTCACTTTGGCCTCGCGGGCGGCGAGGGCCAGGGCGCGGGACTCGTAGACGTCGTGGGTGAGGGGCTTCTGGGTGTAGACGTGCTTGCCCGCCTTGATGGCGGCCATCGAGATGACGGCGTGGGTGTGGTCGGGCGTGCCAACGACCACGGCGTCAATCTCCTTCTGCTCGTCGAGCATCTTGCGGTAGTCGGCGTGGGTCTTGGCGTTGGGGTAGCGGCCGAGGGTGCCTGCGGCGTGCTTGAGGTGCACGTCGCACAGGGCGACGATGTTCTCGTCCTTCAGGGCATTGATGTTGGAGCCGCCCATTCCGCCGACGCCGATGCCTGCGACGTTCAGCTTGTCGCTGGGGGCCAGCTTGCGCGGCTCGCCGCCGACGACGTGACGGGCGACGGCGAGGAACGCCGCGCCCGAGGCGGCGTGACCCAGGAAGCTGCGGCGACTCGCTTTCCTGTCGTTCATTGCGTCTCCTTTGCCTTTCCCTTCCCCTTCGGCGGCGCAACGCGCCCGCCGACGTAGGGGTGAGTGTCGAACTCGGCCCCGCCGCCCTTGGCCCGGGGGTCGGCGGTATCGGCCATCCAGGCGTCGAGCTGGGCGCGGAGGCGCTTCTTCGCCTCGGCGTACTCGGGGCGGTTGGCCAGGTTGTCCAACTCGGCGGGGTCCTTCTTCAGGTCGTACAGCTCCTCGGCCGGCCGCTTCTCGCAGGCCAGGGCGAAGAGGCGGGCAACCTTCGGGTCGTCCCTGTGCTCGACGAGATAGGTCTTGGTCGGGCCGCCATCAATGTCGCCGTAGCCTGGCGGGTCGCCGGCGGGCCAGCGGTCGGGCTCGAGGTTGCGGAGGTAGAGGAAGTCGGCCGTGCGGACAGCTCGGATGGGGTAGCTGAGGTTGCCGGCTCGGCAGGCGGCGTGGCGCTCGCGCTCGACGAACACGTGGTCGCGCTTCGGCGCGTCAGCGCCCGCGAGCAAGGGGAGGAGGCTGCGGCCGGTCATCTCGGGCAGCGGTTTGAGGCCGGCAGCCTCGAGGAAGGTCGGAGCGTAGTCGGTGGCGCTCACGAAGTCCTCGACCTTGCGGCCGCCCTTGACGTGGGCCGGCCAGCGGATGGCCAGCGGCATGTGGGTGCTGAACTCATAGCAGTTGGCCTTCGAGCGGGGGAAGGGCATGCCGTTGTCACTCGTCATCACGACCATCGTGTTCTCGGCAAGGCCGGCGTCGTCGAGGGTTTTGAGGATGTCGCCGACCTGGGAGTCGAACATCTGGACTTCGCAGTAGTAGTCGGCGATGTCGGAGCGGACCTCCGGCGTGTCGGGCAGGAAGGGGGGCACGGCGACGGCGTTGGGATCAATCCCTGCCTTCTTGCCAGAGCCGGCCGCGTAGGGGCGGTGCGGCTCGTGGCTGCCGAACCAGTAGCAGAAGGGCTTGTCCTTGGGCTGGCCCTTGAGGAACTCGTCGAAGCTCTTGAAGGCGGGGCCGGCCGGGTTGCGGGAGCGGCCCGTGCCCTCGATGCTGCCCGGCCCCCAGCCCTTCCTTGTGCAGCCGACGCGATAGCCGGCGGCCTCCAGGAGGTCGGGGTAGCAGCGGAACTTCTGGTCGAGATGGCTCCACAGGCTGCCGCCGGCTTCGAGACGGTGGGGCCATTGGCCCGTGAGGATGGCGCCGCGGGATGGGGTGCATGAGGCCGCGGCCGTGTAGGCGCGGGCGAAGAGCACGCCCTCGGCCGCCAGGCGGTCGAAGGCGGGCGTCTTCACCACCTTGTCGCCATAGACGCCGGCGTGGGGCCACGACCAGTCGTCGGCGATGGCGAAGACAATGTTGGGCCTGGCGGGCGGCGCGGGCTCTGCCGCACGAACCGCGTCGGCCAGTGCGACAGCCGCTGCCGTTGCGGACAGCCGCTGGAGGAAGGCTCGGCGCTCCATCTGCGATCCCCCTAATGTGGGCCAACTGACGGCCCGCAACTCTAGCGCGCTCGCCGGCTTCTTGCAAGTCGCGGGCCGCATGCTACAATGTGGTAGGGCGTGCACGCTTGCACGCGGGCTCGACGACGAGGACGACGACGATTGGGTGGGGTGTTGGAGGTGGCGATGGCGTGGAGATGCCTGTGCCTGTGCCTAGTGGCTGCCGCTTGTGCGGCGGGGGAGTCCTCCGCCGCCAATGACCCCGACACCAAGCAGGACCCGCCGATGATCTGCCGCAACCTGACGAAGGGGAACGTGGTGGCCTCCGAGCTGGTGGTGGCCGACACGTGGGAGAAGCGCCGCAAGGGCTTCCTGGGCCGCACCAGCATCCTGCCGGGGGAGGGGATGCTGCTCACCCCCTGCTTCGCCATCCACATGGTCGGCATGAAGTTCGCCCTCGACGTGGTGTTCCTCGACCGCGACCTGCGCGTGGTGGGGATTGACAAGCACGTGAAGCCCGGCACGCTCAACAGCTCGTGCCGCAAGGCCCACAGCACGCTCGAGCTGCCCCCCGGCACCGTGGCCGCGAAGCGCATCGAGAAGGGCGACGTCCTGCAGGTGCTCCGCGCCGACCAGGCCGCCAAGGAGAAAGGCGCCGGAAAGGGCGAAGAGAAGTAGCCCGCACGCCATGTCCCTCTCCCTTGCCGAAATCCAGCGCGTCGTCGAGGAACTGCGGCCGCGACTCGTCGGCGGACGGCTCGACAGCGCGGCGCAGGCCAGCCCGTCCACCGTCGTCCTCACCTTTCACGCGCATCGCGCGAAGCAGCACCTGCTGCTCGCGACCAATCCCCAGTTCGCCCGCGTCCACCTCACGGGGGAACGGCCGGCAGGGACGGGGGACGTGCCGCCGTTCGCGCGGTCGGTGCGGCAGGGACTGCGGGGCGCGTGGCTGCGTGAGATCAACGTCCTGGGCGGCGATCGGGTGGTGGAGCTGGTGTTCGGCAGCTCCGAGGCGCCCGCGGGCCGACTCGTCGCGGAGTTGACGGGGCGGACGAGCAACCTGTATCACGTGGGGCCGACGGGGCGGCTCGTGGCGGCGCTGCGGCCCGCGGGGAAGGGCGCACGGGACTTGTCACCCGGGTCGGTCTACGTGCCGCCCGCGGCGCGGCAGGGCGGGACGCCGCCCGGCGCCGACCGCTTCCTGGACGCCGCGTCGGCCAGCGAGGCCATCGAGGCGCACTACGCGGCGGCGGAGGCGGCGGAGCGGATGCGGACGCTCCGTGCGAGTCTGGCGGCGCACATCCGGGCCGAACGCAAGAGGGCCGAGCGCCTCCTGGCGAACCTGGAAGGCGACACGGCGAGCCAGTTCGACCCCGAGCGGTTGCGGCTGCATGGCGAGCTGCTAAAGGCGCATCTGAGGCAGATTCCAGCGCGAGCGGCGAGCGTGAGCCTGCCGAACCTGTTCGAGGCGGATGCTCCGTCCATCGAGGTCGCCCTTCAGCCGAGCCTGTCGCCGCGCCAGAACATGGAGCGCTACTTCCACCGCTACAAGAGGCTCGTGGCGGCGCGGCGCCAGGCGGCGGAGCGGGGCGCAGCGGCGAGACGGCGCCTCGATGCGCTCGACGCCAGCGCCATCGCGGTGGAGGGGGCCACGAGGTTGGGGGAGCTGGAGGCGCTGGCGGCGCGGCTGGGCCACCGCGTGGGAGCGGCTCGGGCGAAGCAGCTCCCAGTTCGAGCCCAAGGCCCGCTTCGCTTCGTATCCGCCGATGGGATGGAGATTCTGGTCGCCCGCTCGGCCCGCGAGAACGACGAGCTGACCTTTCACACCGCCCGGGGGAGCGACCTGTGGCTCCACGTGGAGGGTTACACGGGCTCCCACGTGATCGTGCGCGTGCCCAAGGGCAAGACGGTTCCGCTGGAGAGCCTGCTGGACGCGGCGACGCTGGCCGTGCACCACAGCGAGTTGCGCCGCGCGGGCGGAGGGCCGGTCGTCTACTGCCCGCTGAAGTGCGTTACCAAGCCCCGCGACGCCGGACCGGGCCAGGTGCTCTACAGCCAGAGCAAGAGCCTGCACGTCACCGTGGAGAAGGAGCGACTGGACCGGCTGACGGCGGGGAAGGGGGGGCCGGGCGAGCAGTAGGGGGGCGCGAGATGGGACGGGTGGGACTTGTGGGACCAGTGGGAGCGGCCGCGGCGCGGTGTCCCACCGGTCCCACAACTCCCGCTCTCGGAGTCAGGAGTCCTCCCCGTCTTCGAGGATGCCTGCGCCGAAGCTGCTTGGGCGCGGGGGCGCGGCGCGGCGGACGGGCTGCGGCGGGACCGCCTCGACGGCTGGGGCCGTCTCCTCGCCCTCGAAGCGTCCGTCGCGGAAGATCATCTCCTCGCCGATCGGCACAAAGATGTCGGCCGCCTCGCGCAACTCGCGTCCCGCGCTGCGCTCGAAGGCATAGACCTCCACCCTCACGCCGAGCGCCCGCAGGGCCTGGACCAGCTCCAGGAAATCGCCGTCCCCGCTCACCAGCACCAGCACGTCCAGCTTCGGGGCCAGCATCAGGGCCTCGACCGCGATCCCGATGTCCCAGCCGCCCTTGCGCGTGCCGTCGGGGCGGACGCGCGGCTCCTTGGTCCGCAGCTCGAAGCCGACCTCGCGGAGCATGGTGAAAAACGACGCCTGGTTGTTGCCGTCGCGCATCGCGTAGGCGATGGCGCGCACCACCTGGCGATTCCCCATGGCCGTGTCCAGCAGCTTCTTGTAGTTCAGCCGGCCGCGGAAGCAGTCGTAGGCCGAATAGAACATGTTCTGGACGTCCACGAGAACCCCCACGCGCTGTGCAGGATACGTCATGCTCACAGCAATTCCTTCCTGTCCTAAAGGGAACTCAACGGCAAGTAGCGGCCTATGGGGGGCATTCTAGCAGAAGCCCCGGCCCGGCGCAAGCGGCGTCACTTCCCTGCGACGGCCTCGGCGCAGATCGCGTGGTAGGCCGTGAGGCCCATGATGCCCGAGAGGGGGCAGGCCTTCACGTCGTAGCCGGGCAGGGCCAGGCACCCGTCGGTGAGCGGCCAGTGGGGGTTCACGTAAAGGTGCAGAGGGCTCTTCGCCTGCTCCGGGCCGGGGCCGAGCGCCGTGATGAAGATCGTCCGGAGTCCTGCCTTGTTCGCCGCCGCGGCCATCGCGTCCTCATTCTGCTGGTAGCCGACCAGGAGGCACACGGAGCCCTGCTCCAGGATTCTGCCGAGGAACTCCCCGCCTTCCTTGCCAAGGGCGCTCGTGAACGTGTGAGTGAAGAGGCCGGGAGCGCCTCGGACCTCGCTCTGGCTGGGGGGCAGATGCCCGTGGAGGTGTTGCGCAAGGTTCTTGCCCGCCGCCTTGGCCTCGCGGAGCCAGGCGCCCGCCGTGCGCATCTTCTCCGCCTCGTCGCGGCGCACGGCTTCCAGTGCGGCGCGGACGTGAGCCAGGAACTCCTTTGCGAAATGCCCGGCAGGCGCCGGCTCGGGCTTCAGATCGGGCTCGAACACCAGGCCCTTGGTCCGGTCGAAGCGCTTTCGTCCCTCGTCGAGGTGGATGCTCAGGTAAACGGCAGGCTGCTTTCCCTGCCGGCGGCACGCCCCGATCAGTTCGGCCACGAAGGCCCACTGCGCGATGGCGATGGCCGGCGGCGCCGTCGGGACCACGCGCCCGGAATGGGCGATCAGTCCACTGTTCATCGGGATGTCCACGCACACCGCGTGGCCGCCTTGATCGGCCAGCTTCTTCAGCAGCTCGTGCTCCTTGGACACGAAGGCAATCACCGACTCGCCGCGGCCCCGAACCGCACGCCACCACGGGTGGTCCTCCCATCTGGGAGAGCCATAGTCGCTATAGAGCACGATGTCCTTGGGCGTGACCTGAGACACGTCCGGCTTCAGGATGTGGGTCGCGCAGAGTCCCCCCGCCCGCACGTAGAGTTCGCGCACCATCCCGCCGTCCCCGGCGAGGTAGAGCTTGCCGCCGTCCAGAAGGCGTGTGGCCGCCTTGTCGGCGAGCCGCGCAAGGGCTGGCACCTGCTCCTCCAGCCCCTTCACCACGCGGAGCTGGGCATCCACGTAATCCTCCGCCGGACCCGCCAATAGCGCCACCCGCCCAGCCAGAACGAGAATGGCGCCCGCTGCGGTTCGGGATGCTCTCATTCCGTTCGTCCCCTCTGGCAATCTGGAATCTGGAATGTGGAATCTGGGATTCAGAGCCCCAGTGCTCCTGCTCCCCCTTGCCAGAGAAGCCCACGGGCGCGGGACCCCCCACGCCCCACGAATGCCCCCAGCCTAGCCACTGGCGGCGCGAATGTCAAGTGTCAAGACACCCTGGAGTCTCGCCCCTGATTCGGGTGACCTTGTCACAAGCTCCTGAGCCCGACCCTCTCCCTACCCTCTCCCTATAAGGGAGAGGGGTCCGAACCCCCCTCCCTGTCAGGGAGGGGGTAGGGGGAGGGTTGGAGCGTGCCGTTACCCCAGAGCGCCGGAAACGGGCCCCGTGCTCGACACCTTGAGCTTGAAGAGGCGGCGGTCGAACACGCGGTTCCACTCGGTCCAGTTCGCCTGGTCGTCCACGTCGGCCAGCAGCGCGGTCTCGAAGGCGGCCAGCTTGGCGTCCAGGTTGTCGAGGTAGTGGAGGGCGATGGCCTCGGCCGTGGCGGGGAGCACGGGCGAGCCGAACTCGTAGGCCCCGTGGTGGCTGAGGATGAGATGAAGGAGGTGTTCGAGGAGGGGGCGGGGGAAGCCCTCGATCCCTGCGGCCTTGCGCTCGATCATGCTCGCCCCGATGTTCAGATGGCCGATCAACCCGCCGGCGTCGGTGTAGCGGAAGCCGCGCGCGTAGTCGAACGAATCCACCTTCCCGATGTCGTGCAGAAGCGCGCCAGTGGCCAGGAGGTCGCGGTTCAGGTTCGGATAGCCGTCGGCCAGCCGCAGCGCCAGGTTGGCCACGGCGACCGTGTGCTCGAGGAGGCCGCCGAGGCAGGCGTGGTGGATGCTCACGCCGGCCGGCGCCCTCTGGAAGCCGCGGACGAACTCCGCGTCGGCCAGGAACGCCTCGAGGAGGGCCTTGAGACGCGCGTCCTGCATCCCCCGCACGATCTCGCGGACGCGAGCCAACAGGCCCGGCACGCTCTTCGTCGTGCTCGGCAGGAAGTCCGCGATGTCCACCGACGCCGCCTCGACGCGCCGCACGTCGGTCACGACGAGTTGGAGCTTTCCGCGATAGCTCTCGGCCCGGGCCTTCACCGCCACGAAATCGTCGGGCGCGAACGCCTCGAACAGCTCGCGCGTCGCGTTCCAGAACTTCGACGGCGCAACCCCGGTGCGGTCCACCAGCTCGAGGTCCATGTAGAACGCCCCGTCGCGCTGGGTGCGGAGCTGCTTGTCGCGCACCAGAAACGTCTCCTGCACCGTATCGCCGGGGCGGAGGCCTTCGATGAACTTCCTGGCCATTCGCGGGTCCTTCATGGTGGTGATGGGCAGGGACGCGATTATAGGCGGCTGGGCCGGCCTGTCAAGTGGCGGTGGGGGGCCGGATTGTGGTTGCAACCCGCAACCAAGAACGCTACAATCGTGGGTAGCTAAACAGGAGACCCAACCAGCGTCCACACTCCACGTCCGCAACGTTCCCGAGACCCTCTACGAGAGCATTCGCCACCTGGCACAAGCCTCGAGCCGCTCTCTGAGCGCGGAGGTCGTCGAACTCCTCGGCCAGGCCGTGGCCGAGGCCCAGCGCCGCGCGCGCATTCGGGAGCTGCTGGCGGACATGAAGCAGAACCGCATCCGTCCCCCGGCCGGCGCCCCCAGGGCGGAGCAACTCATCCGCGAGGACCGCGACCAATGACCGCGCCGCCCGCCCGCTACGTCATTGACGCCTGCGTGGGCATCAAACTCGTCGTCGAGGAGCCGGGGTCGGACGACGCCCACGCCCTGCTCGCGCGTGTCGCCGACGACCCGAACGGCCGCATCTACGTTCCCGACCTCTTCTGGGCCGCGTGCGCCAACGTCCTCTGGAAACACGTCAAGCGGCTGCGGCTGACCGAGGCAGCGGCGGCGGAGAACCTGGCGCGCCTCCTGGCCCTGCCCGTCACCGAACTGCGGACGATGGACTTGGCCGCGGATGCGCTGCGGCTGGCCATCAAGCACGGCATCAGCGCCTACGAGGCCACCTATGTCGCCGCCGCCGAGCAAGCAAGCGTCCCCCTCGTCACCGCCGATGGCCCGCTCATCGAGCGCTTCCGCGGCAAGCGCCCAACCGTCCTCTCCCTCTCCGATGCCCTTGCGCACCAATGCCCGAGTGCTGCAGTTCAGTAGATTGCGCGTGGGATTGTGCCCGGGATGCGGCGAAGCACACGGAACGCCGTCAGCTTTTCACTTGACGGTGAAACTTCCGTCGAAGACGCGGTCAAGTTCCGTCTGAGATAGGCGGCGGGGCAGCCTGTGCCAAACCATCAGGACAGCTATCACCAAGAATGCGATGGCGTTGGAAGCACCGCGAAGACGATCGCTGTAAGACGACTTGAAGAGCAGCGGAACAATACCTGTGACCAGGGCTGCCGTGAGCCCGAGAACCAGCACCCAGCTTCTTGTTCTGTCTGTACTGCCTGACTTGGTAACCGTTCCCCCCTTGAGTGTCCCCTTGACTCCGACCAAGCCGCCCTTTTCCGCCGTGTGCAGAAGTGACAGGACGAAGCCTTGGGTATTGTCGAGGTAATCAAAAGAAATCCGCACTCGGTGCGGTGCATCTTCGGTGGTCTCGGTTCTCACTTGGTTGGTTTGGCTTGAGGACTTGAGCAGGCTGCACTCCAGAATTCTCTCCCCCTCCGCCAGCTCGATGCAGAGGTGATCGGTACTGGCCACATCCTCTGAGTTCACCGTCACATTGCCACGATTCCACACCAACACCTTTGTAGCGCGAAGTGATGTCAATTCACGGTCCCGGAAGCTGGCCCGGAAACCGGGCAGCGAGGCTACGCCATAGCCAAGGAGAGTGAAAGAACGAGAGTCCCACGCGATGGCGCGCCGGGTTCTGCTCTTCAGGTAGAAAAAGACCGCGAGGATGACCCCCGCCGCCCCGAGCGACGTGCTTGCCACATTCCACGCGTCCATGAGCACCCCCTCTGCCTCGTAGCTTGGCAGGTCGCCATTGAGACCCTAGCATAGGATCCGGATACGGCCTTGTCAAACAGGCGAGAGCTTCTCCCTCAGAATCTCGCTGGCGAGCTGCTTGACGGGCTTGTGTTGCCTCTGCGCGGATGAGCGCAAGGCGAGGAAGCTCTCTTCGTCCACCTCGATCTCGAAGTGGCGCCGCTTGAGCGCCAGATCAAGGTTGCCCGGCTCCAGGGATTCCTCGTAGTCGGCGATGCTGTGGGCATCCCAGAACTCGGCGGCCTCTTCCTCTGAGGCGAATTCATCTGGAAGCGGGGTGATAGGGTTATCTCGCTCTTTCATAGTACCTCCTCTCGGACGAATCCATGTCCCTCGCGGAGATCGGCATCATTATACCATGCATCTTTCGGATGAAGAAAACGATCAAGTAGCGTCCGCTCCTGATCTGTGCGAGAGCCGCGTAGACGTGCTCTCCGCGGACGCGTCCCTTGGCAATCTTCCGGACCAGTGGCCTCGATCGGAGAGCTTCTTCGGCCTCGGCGGCGGACACGCCGTGCTTGTCCGCCAGCTTCTCGACCACGTGGTCCTTCCACAGGATGTCCGTTATCCGCAATGCTTGCCCTCCGGCGCCTGAGCGACGTGCCGCGGGCGGCCACTCCACCTCGCCACAGCGTAGTCCGCTGGCTTTCCCGTGTCAAGGTTGACTTGCTGCGCGCTCGCGCGCCGGCTACAATGCGGTGGCGTGGCCCCAGAATTGAAGGGAGACAGCAGCCATGGGACACGAGCCTGAGGCGTCGGGTGTGGCGCGGCAGCGGTCGTCGCGCCGGGAGTTCCTGAGTCTGGGCGGGACGGTGGCCGCGGCGTCCGCGCTGGCGGGCGTGGCGCTCCCGCCGGTGCATGCGGGGGAGGACAACACGCTGCGGCTGGCCCTCATCGGCTGCGGGGGGCGCGGCGGCGGGGCAGCCGTCAACGCCTTCAACGCGCCAGGCGGGCCGGTCAAGCTGCATGCGATGGCCGACATCTTTCAGCGGCGGCTCGATGGGTGCTACAACCACTTCAGCAAGCAGCACGCCGAGAGGGTGGACGTGCCGCCCGAGCGGCGCTTCGCCGGCTTCGACGCCTATCGCAAGGCGATTGACTGCCTCCGCCCGGGCGACATAGCACTCCTCACCGGCTACACGGCCTGGCGGGTCTCCCAGCTCGAGTACGCCGTGTCGAAGGGCGTCCACGTCTTCATGGAAAAGCCCTTCGCGGTGGACCCGCCCGCGGTGCGGCGCATGATCGCGGCCGGGGAGGCGGCGGAGAAGAAGAACCTGAAGGTCGCCTGCGGCGTCATGTGCCGCCACTCGCAGGCCCGCCAGGAACTCATCGCGCGCATCCGCGACGGCGCGCTCGGCCAAGTCCTCCTCAGCCGGGCCTACCGCATGCACGGCGGCGGTCGCCTCGGACGCCGCCCCGCCGACCAGAACGAACTCCTCTGGCAGATCGCCCACCGCACCGAGTTCCTCTGGGCCTCCGGCAGCCTCTTCGACGAGCTGTCCATCCACCAGATTGACGAGGTGTGCTGGCTCAAGGACGCCTGGCCCGTCGCCGCCCACGGCATCGGCGGGCGAGCACCCGGCAACAACTGCGTCGGCCAGGGCCTCGACACCTACGCCATCGAGTACACCTTCGCCGACGGCACGAAGTCCGCCGTCGTCGCCCGCTACATCGGCGGGTGCCACAACGACTTCGCCACCTACGTCCACGGCACCAAGTGCGCCGCCCAGTTCTCAGGCAACGTCCACGACCCCACGGTCCACACCTACAAGGACCAGCGGATGACGCGGGACAACATTGACTGGCGGGCGGGCAAGGAGCCGTGCGGCCCCCACCAGGCCCAATGGAACGTGCTCCTGGACGCCATTCGCAAGGACAAGCCGCTCAACGAGGCCCGCCGCGCCGCCCACTCGCAGCTCACGAGCATCATGGGCCGGGCCGCCGTCCACACGGGCAAGGCCATCACCTGGGACGAGGCTATGGCCTCCAAGTTCCAGTTCTGCGCCAACATAGATGCCCTGACCGAGACGAGCCCAGCGCCGGCCCAGGCGGATGCCGAGGGCCGCTACCCCGTGCCGGTCCCCGGCGCCTGGTCGGAAATCTGAACGCTACCCTCCGCACCGCGCGCCTCCCCGTGCCACGCTTCCAGTTCGTGGAGAAATGGCACGGGCACACCGGTAGGATGGCGCCAGAGGCGTCCCGCAGATCGTGTCACGCCGGACCGCCCGGGGACGAAGGATAGGATGACGTGGCCCCTGAAGCGAGGAAACCAGGCGCGGACGGCGATGCCGCAGGGCCGTCGGACGAGTCGCTCGCCAGCCGCGCCCGGCACGGCGACGTTGCGGCATTCGAGGTTCTGGCGCGCCGCTACCAGGGGCGAGTGTACAGCTACGCGGCGCGGATGACCGGCGATGCGCACGAGGCGGAAGACCTGGCGCAAGAGACCCTCCTGCGGCTCTACCGCTCCCTCGAGCGCTTCGACCCGCAGCAGGCGTTCGCCGGCTGGGTCTTTGGCATCGCCGCCCACGTGTGCCGCGACTGGCTGCGGTGGCGCGGGCGCCGCCGCGAACAGGTGATGGAGACGGTGGACGCGGTGCAGCGCGGCGCGTCGCCCGCGGCCGAGGCGGCCGCCGCCGAGGAGCGCGAGCGGGTGGCCAACGCCGTGCAGCGGCTGCCGCGCAAGTACCGCGAGGTGGTCGTGCTGCACTACGTGGAGGAGATGGGCTACGACCAGGTGGCCGCGGCCCTGGGCATCCGCCCCGACGCCGCGCGGCGGCGCGCCCTGAGGGCGCGCGCGATGCTGGAACGCTATCTTGGGGAGAGGTAGGAGTGCAGTAACGGATTTGCGCGGCTGGGCACACCTTATTGAACCGAGCGCTTCTGCGGTCGGTTCAATAAGGGCTGGGTGTGACCCGACCTGACCGGCGGCGCCAAGAGGAGGAAACCAAACCCAGGCAGCCTGGTTTTGGTTTCTAGTGTGCCCAGCCGCGCAAATCCGTTGCTGCACCCGAGAGGCAGCCATGAGCAACCGTGAGTGCAAGGACACGAAAGCGCTCTTCCTGGGCCTCGAGGAGGGGTGCCTGGGCGCCGAGGACGCCGCCGCGGCGCGCGCGCACCTGGCCGCGTGCCCGGCGTGTGGCCAGGCCTGGCAGCGCTGGCAGGCGCAGGACCGGCGTCTGCGCGAGGCCCTCAGGCCGGTGCCCGTGCCGCGCGACCTGGCGGGCGCGGTGGCGGCGCAGGTTCGCAGCGGCGCCGCGAGATCGGCCGTCGGGGTACTCCAGCGCCATGGCGAACTCGGTGGCGATGATGGCCCCGATGAGCACGGTCTTGCCCGCGCCCATAGCGAGGGCGAGGATGTAGCTGGCGTAGTCGAGCGTGAGCGTTTCCCGAAGGGCCTCAAGCCGCAGATCGCGGACGAAATCGTCGTCGGTCCGGATGCGCTGGATCAGCTCGTCGAAGGTTCTGCCTTCGAGCAGGTAGTTCCGAACCGGCTCCTGGTCAATGCCCAAGGCCCGGATCAACTGAAGCTGGTTGGAGAAGAGCGTCCGGTAGAGGGCGAAGGTGCGCGGCGTTCCCTCGACGAGGCGGAGATACCAGTAGACCTCGAGTGCCTGAAGTTGCGGGCGGCGCAGGTAGCGGAGATTCCCGGTCTCGGGGTCCAGTGACCATTCGAGGGTCTCGGCGACGGCCGGGTAGTCAGGGCACGGATAGCCCTGGCCGCGCCATTCGGCAACCCTTGCGGCCAATGCCTGGTGTAGCTGAGTCATCGTCCACCGGGAGCTAGCCTGTGCGGAAGGGCATCAATGCGCCATGCATATTACCTGCCCTGGCCTGTTGTGTCAACTTCACCGACCGCACGCCGGTGCAGGAGCGCTTGCTGAGCCTTCTTGACATCTCCGCCGAGATCCGGTAGGTACTACAAAGGCAGGCGCCACAACCCTGGCTCTCCGTTGATCTTATGCTGCCTTCGGACGTGGGCGGGAAATAGGAAATAGTGAAGACCTGACCCCGCCTCCCTCATGAACCGGCGAGCTGGGGGAGCTGGGGGCGAATGCAGCCCCTTGTGGCTCGATTCCCTCCTCCACAACCTGTAGTGTGTGCTCGTTCAGGCCCTCTGGGCGTTCCTGTCGCGCGACCTGACCGGAGCGGACCACACGCGCTTCATCGGCGCGCTGGCCTGCCATTTTGGCAGGCGCGGTCACCAAAACGGGCATGGGCATGCTCCCTGCGAACGCTCGCGTTGTCGGGATGGTCGCGCGCATGTCCCTGTGGGCCAATGACTTATCCCGGTGCGGCCGCGTGCCGACGCCTCTTGGCACGGTCGTTGCTATGTCCTTCACCGGTGGGAGGGAGAACACGAAAGGAGGGTAGAAGCATGCTGTGGCCAAGGACGATGCGAGACTGGGGGCAGTGGGATCCGATGCTGGAGTTGAGGCGGCTCCAACGCGACATGGACCGCCTGTTCACCGGCTACCGGCCGGGCGCAGCCGAGCGGGTGTTCCCGCCCGTGAACGTGTGGACGGGGCGCGACGATGCGATCGTGACGGCCGAGCTGCCGGGCGTTGACCCCGCGAAGCTCGACATCACGGTGGTCGGCGACACGCTGACCCTCAGCGGCACACGCGAGCCGGCCGAGCCCGGCGAGGGCCAGGTGGTGAACCGCCTCGAGCGCGAGACGGGCGACTTCGCGCGGACGATTCAACTCCCCTTCCGGGTCGAGGCCGACAAGGTGGAGGCCGCCTACGCCAAGGGCGTCCTCCAGATCACGCTGCCGCGCCTCGAGGCCGACAGGCCGAAGCAGATCGCCATCAAGGCCGCCAAGTGAGAAAGGAGGGCATTCCCATGGCGAAGGACGACAAGGAACTCCAGAAGGCCGAGGCCCAACAGCCCATCGAGGCCGAGCGGGTGGACAAGGCGCCCGTCTTCGCGCCCGCGGCCGACATCCTTGAGACCGAGCAGGGCGCCGTGATGCTCGTGGACGTGCCCGGGTGCGACGACGGAGCCGTGGACATCCGCCTCGAGGACGGCGTGCTCACGGTGCGCGGGCGCGTGGCGCCCGACCAGTTCCCCGACCACGAGCTGACCTACGGCGAGTACCGGGTCGGCGACTACGAGCGCGCCTTCTCCGTCTCCGAGCTGATCGACTCCGAAAAGATCGAGGCCGCCGTCAAGGACGGCGTCCTGCGCCTCACCCTCCCCAAGGTCGAGGCCGCCAAGCCCAAGAAAATCCAGGTCAAGCTGGGCGGCTGACCCGCCCCTCCAGCCCCGGGACGCGCCCGCGCCTCGGGGCTGGACTCCATCATGCCCTCCCCGGATGGCCTTCAGGCAGTCCTGGCGGCGGCACGGCGGCCGAATCACTGAGAGCTGTCCAGCCGTTGGTCATTGGCCACTTGCTTCGGCTTTGGCTTGTCCACCGGGTCGTACCCCCCCTTGCTCCAGGGGTTGCAGCGCAGGATGCGCCAGGCGGTGAGGAAGAAGCCGCGGACGAATCCCTTCTTGCGGAACGCCTCGATCGCGTAGTTCGAGCAGGTCGGCTCGAACCGGCAGCAGGGCGGGATGAGCGGCGAGAGGCACCACTGGTAGCAGCGGACGAGGAAGATGCCGATGCGTCTCATCTCATCCCCCTCATCGCAGCAGCCGCACCAGTTCGGCGGCAATCTCGTCCACCCTCGGCCCCTGCCAATTCGTCGCTGGCACGACCACCAGGTCGAGGCCCCTCGGCAGCTCGTGCTTGTGGGTGCGGAACGCCTCGCGCACGAGGCGTTTGGCCCGGTTGCGGGCCACGGCGCCCGACCACCCGCGCCGCAGGGCGATGCCCAGGCGCGAGTGGGCCAGGCCGTTCGGCGCGTAACACACCGACAGGCACCCGCCCCGGCGCCGCCGCCCCTCGCGGAACACGCGGTCGAACTCCGCCGCCCTCGTGAGGCGTTCCTCGCGGGAAAAGCCGTGGGGCTTGGGCATGGCTGGCCCCTTGTCTCGCGCCGCCTCACGCCTTGCGCGGCGGCACCCTGGGGAAGTAGATCCACAGGTGCCCCAGGTCGTCGTCCTCGCCGAAGTAGAGCTGGCCGTCGCGCCCGACCGCGGCGTCGCCGAACACGTAGCCGTAGCGCCGCCGCTCGATGACGGACACGGCGCAGCCCAGGTCGGCCAGTTCCAGCGTCGCGGGGTTGTAGCAGAAGAAGCGGGCGATGCCGTCGCCGCACGGGCCGTAGACGCGGCCATCCGCCGTCACCGCCATCGGCCCCACGGGCGCGAACCGCGTGGTGCCCAGCCGCTCGGAGAAGCCGCGGCCCTCGGCGAAGGCGTAGAGGTTCCCCGCGTCGTCCGCCGTGTAGAGCTTGCCGTTCGCGGCGTCCCGCGCCCACAGGGGCGATGCCTTGCCCCACGAGCCCTCGGGCAGGCGGACGGCTCGCCGTTTCAGCCGCCCGCTCGCCGGGCTGTAGCGCCAGAGGGTGTTGCCCTCGTCGAGGCCGAAGACGCTGCCCTTCGCGCCCACGGCGAGGCGACCCGCGCCCGGCACCTTGCCCACGACCTCGGCCTTCCCCTCGTCCGCCTTCATCGCGAACAGGTGCCGCTCGGTGACGCCCACGATGAGGTCGCGGGCCGGCGTGCGGACCGCGTGGAGCACCCGCTCGCCCTCGGCGACGGGGCCGAGGTCTTCGAGCGGCTGGCGGCTGAAGCCCCACTCCTGGAGCAGGTCGAAGGGCAGGCCCTGGAGCGCCCGCGCGACGGCTCGCCCGCCGCCAGGGCCATTGACGAAGGCCACGAACCGCTTCGCCCCGCAACAAATGGCCGCACAGTGCGTGGCGTCCTTCACCGTGCCGAGGTCGAAGACCATGCCCGTGGCGCCGTGGAACATGCCGACGAAGACGTGGGCGGCCCGGCCGCTCGTGCCGCCATAGACCATCCAGTTCGGCCCCACGTCGAGCGCCGTCACGTGGCTCTCATCCGCCACAATCGGCACGCTGCACCCCGGGAAGCAGAGGGGGAACGCCACGAGCGTGCCCTCCTTCACAAACGTCCCGTGCACGATCTCGTCCCGCAGCGCCTGGGCTTCGGGCGAATGAACGTCGAACGGCTGCCGCTTTCCCATCGCGTTGTCCTTGCCAGTGTGGAGCGGGTCTGCAACGACTGCCTCCATGAACCCATTTTCCCGCCCGCCCGTCAAGTGCGAGTGGGGAAGAAGGCCATCGCGTGGGTTTGACAGCTTCGCGCCCGGCCTGCTAGAATGCAGGCCCACACGGACGAACCGCGCCTCAAGGAGCCTGCGAAATGGCCGCCGAGCTTGCCTACGCGCTCATCACCCCCTACAGCCTGCTCAAGAGCCGAACCGGCGGGATCATCAGCCGCCTGCTCTCGACCGACCTCGAACTCGATGCGGCGCGCATGATGGCCCCCAGCGACGAGTTCGTGGACCGCTACAAGGCCCTCCTGTCCGCCCAGAACATCCAGTCGCCCGTCAAGGAGGCCCTGCTCGACTACTGCGACGCCTATCTGCGTCCGAACAACCGCCTCGGCATCTCCAACCGCGCGCTGCTCCTGCTCTTCCGCGGCGAGAACGCGGGCCAACTGCTCAACGACGTGGCCGGCCCCATCGGCCGACAGCCCCGCGGCGACACCGTGCGCGGAACCTATGGCGACTACGTGCTGGACCTCGACGGCCACATCCACTACTTCGAGCCCGCCTGCCTCATCTGCACCGACCCCACGGCGATGGCCGGCCACCTGCGGCTCCTCGCGGAGTTCGCCGACCGTGACGGCGGGGTCGTGACCCGCGCCGTCAAGCTCCCGCCCGACGCGAAGGCGGAGACGACGCTGGTGATCCTGAAGCCCGACAACTTCCGCCGCGGCTCCGCCCGCCCGGGCAACATCGTGGACATGTTCGCCCGAACCGGCCTCTTCATCGTCGGGGCCAAGCTCCTCCACCTCACGGTCGCCCAGGCCGAGGAGTTCTACGGGCCGCTCCGCAAGATCTTCACCCAGAAGCTCCGGGGCAACGTCGCACGCCGAGCCGCCGAGGCCCTCCGCGAGGCATTCGCATTCGACATCCCGGCCGACGCCGTCGAGCAGATCGGCGACATCCTCAAGGTCTACAACGCCGAGCACGAGTTCAACCGCATCGTCGAGTACATGACCGGCCGCAACCCGGCCAAGCTCACCAGCCCAGGCGAGCGCCACATGCCCGGCGGCGAGAAGTGCCTCGCCCTCCTCTACCACGGCGAGAGCGCCATCGAGAAAATCCGCGACCGACTCGGCACCACCAACCCCCGCGAGGCCAAGGCCGGCTCCGTCCGCTCCAACTACGGCGACGACCTGATGCGCAACGCCGCCCACGCCTCCGACTCGCTTGCCAGCGCCGAGCGCGAGCGCCGCATCATCGGCCTGTGGGAGGACAAGCCGCCCTGCGACGTAACACTCCTCATCGGCCTCCACCTCGCATCCCTCAACCAAGGAATGGCCCCACCCCCGTGCGCATCCACTCCCTGAACGTCGGCCCACTCCAGGCCTGCTGCTACCTCCTCGCGCCCGACGCGGCCCCCGACGCCGCGGTGATTGACCCCGGGGGCGACGCGGAGTTGATCGCCGAGCAACTCCGCTACCGCGCCCTCGCGCCCCGCTACATCGTGCTCACCCACGGCCACATAGACCACATCGAGGCCCTGGCCGCCCTCAAGCGGGCCTACCCAGAGGCCCAGGTGTGCATCCACGAGGCCGACGCGCTCATGCTCCGCGACGAGGGGGCGGCCCTGGCCTCCTGGATCGGCATCCCCTTCGAGCCGTGCGAGCCCCACCGCCTCCTGGCCGACGGCGACACGTTGGAGCTGGGCGCGGAGACCATCGAGGTCCTCCACACCCCGGGCCATACGCCTGGGGGCATCTCCCTGCTCGTCCGCCGCGAGGGCGGACCGGCCGCCGTCTTCAGCGGCGACACCCTGTTCGCCGGCGGCATCGGCCGCACCGACTTCCCCGGCGGCCGCTACCAGCAGCTCATCGAGAGCATCCGCACCCGCCTCTTCGCCCTGCCCGACGACACCCGCGTCTACCCCGGCCACGGCGAGCCCACCACCATCGGCGAGGAACGCCGCACCAACCCGTTCCTCCTCTCGGCTTGACGATCCGATGCCCCGGCGCTATGCTGGCAAATGTAAGACCAGAGACGAAATCTGTCCGCCTCCCGCGAAGGACAGCAAACGATGGCAAGACACAAAGCCCCTCCGGTCCGGCGCCGGACGCCCCTGCGGCGGAACGTCAAGCCGATCTGGGAGCTGGTTGACGAGATCATGGCAGACGTACCGGACGAGGAATTGGCGAAGCTCCCCAGGGATGGCGCCAGGTGTTGAATTTCGAACATCAGAACTCAGATCACGGATTGCCTAGAATGGGCAGCTGGGTGCGTTGCAGGGGCGAGGATGGGGGAGGTGTGCGAATGTGGTCTAACACCAGTAACTTGCGGGAACGGCCGAGTCAGAAATCGGCACCCCCGCTACGGCTGAGCCCTGCGTCACGGACTTCGCCATCCGGCTGCCCGCCTGATGGCGAAAGTCGAGATAAGTACCGCTCCACAGTGAAAGGTGTACAATTCTGGTGGCACAGGCTTCCAGCCTGTGTCCGCCATCGGCCAAGCGCACAGGCAAGATGCCTGTGCCACCAACCCGAGCTTCGCCCTATTGTGCACCTTCCTCTGTGGAGCGGTACTAACTGCTGTCTTGCCAATGCCTTACAACCTCGCTACGGCAGACCGCGTAGGATGCTCTAGGACGCATCCGGGGGGTGCCCTTAGACCTCTGACACCTTCGAGCCCCGGGACGAGGGGGCAGCGGGACGCAAGTGTAGTACACTAAAGGGCTTGCGATGATCGGCTGGAAAGGCCGAGCGCCTGCGCCCGAGGCCCCAGATCGCGTGTAATCGCGTCGCCTTTTCCAGACAGCCTTGCCCCTCACCGGACATCCGGCCCCTCGGTGGCCTGCGCTGGATCGCAGGCCCGGCGTGGCCCATGGGCACCGGCTAGGCCGCGAAGCGCTCGGCGGCCGGCGCTGAGACGACACAGGGCCGTCGAGCTTCTCACGGGCAGCGCGGGGGTGTGGGCCATCCATGCGGGTAGCTGTGGATGGTCAAGACACGCCCAAGCGTTGCTTGGGCGTGCGGCACGGTACCGTAGCAGTGCCGGTTTGACTCACAGTGCGGAAGTGCTATACTCCAAAGTAGTGCCAAGTGGCTGTGCTGTTGCCTCCCGCAGGAGTAGACGGAGCCGCCGGTTGCCCACCATCAGCATGTTCTATGGGATTGTGGTCCGCATGTACTGCGGCTCTTCCGAGCATCGCCCGCCGCACATTCACGCGTACTACCAGGACTACAAGGCCTCGGTGGACCTGGCGACGGGCGAGATCATTGAGGGCGAGCTTCCCAGGCGGCAGGCGCGGCTCGTCGCGGCCTGGGTGGAACTCCACAAAGAGGAACTTGCGGCGGACTGGGGACTGGCGTCGCGTGGCGAACTACCGTTCAGGATCGAGCCACTTCGCTAGCCCCGAGAGGAGCGAGACATGTATGCGGGCGTGAAGGCCGTCAAGCCGCTTGACGACTACAGGCTGCTGTTGACTTTTGAGGATGGCGAGCAGCGCGTCTTTGATGTCCAGCCCTACCTCGACAAGGGTATCTTCGCCGAGCTTCGGGAGCCAGGCCGCTTCAACGCCGTCCGCGTCAGCTTCGACACCATCGAGTGGCCCAACGGCGCCGACCTCTGCCCCGAAGTGCTGTATGAGGAGAGCGTGCCCGTCGGGGAGTCTCTCGCGGCCCAGGTATCATAGGTCGCGAGACCGTCAGCCAAACCGGCTAGAACTCCGCCGACTTCGGGGTGCGGGGGAAGGGGATGGCGTCGCGGATGTTGGCCATGCCCGTGGCGAACTGGACTGTGCGCTCGAAGCCGAGGCCGAAGCCGGCGTGCGGGACGGTGCCGTAACGCCGCAAATCCAGATACCACCAGTAGCTCTTCGGGTCCAGCCCGCACTCGGCCATGCGGCGCTCGAGGACGTCGCGGCGCTCCTCGCGCTGGCTGCCGCCGATGATCTCGCCTATCTTCGGCACCAAGACGTCCATCGCCGCAACGGTCCGCTCGTCGTCGTTGACCCGCATGTAGAAGGCTTTGATGGCCTTGGGGTAGTTGCGGACGATGACGGGCTTCTTGATGTGCTTCTCGGTGAGGTAGCGCTCGTGCTCGGTCTGGAGGTCGCGGCCCCACTCGACGGGGAACTCGAAGCTCTCGCCCGACTTCTGGAGAATCTCGATGGCCTCGGTGTAGGTGATGCGCTCGAAGGCGCTGCCGACGATGTGCTGAAGGGTCTCGACGACGGTCTTATCCACCCACTGGTTGAAGAAGGTCATGTCGTCGGGGCAGCGCGCCAGGGCGGCGGCGAGCAGGTGCCTGATGTAGGCCTCCGCGAGGTCCATGTCGCCCTCGATGTCGCAGAAGGCCATCTCCGGCTCGATCATCCAGAACTCGGCGAGGTGGCGCGGCGTGTTCGAGTTCTCGGCCCGGAACGTGGGGCCGAAGGTGTAGACGTTGGTCAGCGCGCAACAATGGGTCTCGACCGAAATCTGGCCGCTCACGGTCAGGTAGGCCCGGCGGCCGAAGAAGTCCTGCGAGAAGTCCACCGCCCCGTCGGGCAGGCGGGGCAGCTCCTTGGGGTCGAGGGTAGAGACGCCGAACATCTCGCCCGCGCCCTCGCAGTCGCTCGCCGTGATGATGGGGGTGTGGACGTAGAGGAAGCCGCGGTCGTGGAAGAACTCGTGGGTGGCGTGGGCCAGGCAGTGGCGGACGCGTGCGACAGCGCCGAAGGTGTTCGAGCGCGGACGCAGGTGGGCCACCTCGCGGAGATACTCGAAGGTGTGTCGCTTCTTCTGGAGCGGATAGGCGTCGGGGTCCTCGACCCAGCCGAGGACGTCGAGCTTCCTGGCCAGCACCTCGACGGCCTGGCCCTTGCCTGGGGACTCGCGCAGCTCCCCCTCGACCCGCACCGAGCAGCCGGTGACGAGGCGTTTCACGTCGCCCTCGTAGTTCGGCAGCGAGGCGTCGGCGATCACCTGGATGCCGGCCATGCACGAGCCGTCGTTCACGTCGAGGAACGACAGCTCTTTGGAATCGCGCCGCGAGCGCACCCAGCCGTGGACGGCCACGGCCGCCCCGAAATCGCGGCGGGTGAGGAGATGTTTGACGCGCTGCTGGGAGTCAAGCCACAGCATGATCTTCTCCGTTCTCTTCTCGTTCTCGTCCCTCCTCCTCCTCGTCGTCGTCGTCGTCCTCGAAGGTATCAGGACGCCCAGCGCGTGTCAAGAATCGCGGCGGGTGGTTGAAGCTGCGGCGGAATGTGCTACAATTGTCCCAGGAGACGAAGCGATGTCGAGGAGCCAGCGAATGAATCTCACAGCCGTCTTCGAGCAGGATGGGGATTGGTGGATCGGATACGTGGAGGAGCTTCCCGGGGCCAACACGCAGGGCCGGACCCTGGAAGAAGCGCGGGAGAATCTGAAGGAGGCCGTGGCACTCGTCATCGAGGCGAACCGCGAACTCGCGCGGCGTGAGAGCGAGGGGAAGCAGGTTGTCCGCGAAGAGCTTGCGGTGAGCGTCTGATGAAGCGCCGAGCCCTTCTCAAGCACCTCAAGAAACACGGTTGTGAGTTCTTTCGCGAGGGGAAGGAACACTCCGTCTACTGGAACCCAGCGAACCGCAGGGTTACCACCGTTCCGCGTCACGTGGAAGTCTTGGACCATCTGGCACGCAAGATCTGCAAGGACCTCGGCATCCCGAGGTGCTGATCAGCGGCCTGCGTAGACGCCGGAATGGTCAGCCATCGTTCAAGCGGCACACATAGGTTCGCGTGCGGAGGAGGGTGCCGCCGGGGTCGGCGTCGGCGAAGCGCTCGACGCAGTTGCCGATGCCGTCGGTCGAGGCCTGCGAGCTGCGGTACTCGAGGCCGACGAGTCTGCCCTCGCGACGGACGAGGCGAAGCAGCACCACGCTGTGGCCGCTGCCGCTCGCGCGCCAGAACTGCACGAAGTCGCCGGGGCGGGCCTCGTCGAGCGTCACCTCGCGGCCGATGCCGAGGTTCTGCGCGGCAAGGACGCACTGCCTCTCGCGGCTCCCGGGCGTGGCGCCGAACCACTCGCGCTGGAAGCGCTGCACCTGCTCGACGGCCTTGTCGGCGAGCAGGCCGCGCTCCGTGGCCACGCGCATGGCGACGGCGAACGTGAAGCCGCAGCAGTATGTGCCGTTGGCCCCCTTCGCCAGAATCATCTTGCCCTTGAACGCGACGTCCTCGGGCGAGCCGCTGCCCTTCCACGACGCGTCGTATCCGCCGCCGTCGGGGAAGGGCGCGATAGCGTCGAGGGGCTTCTCGCGCGCACAGGCTGTCAGCAGGGCCGCCAGGGCCACGGCGAGGAGTCTCACGGTGGGCCTCCGTTGAAAAAGCCGGGCGATTGGGCGATAGTATAGCGCAAAGGAGAGGCTACATGACAGAGAATGCGCGACTCGCCCTCGACACGATTCTCCAGCGGCCCACACGCGCCATCCCCACGTGGGTCATCCACATCATGGGACACTCGATCATCGAGCGCCTCGCGGGGGCGCCGCCGGGCGGCTACCGCAAGGACCCCACCCGCGTCTACCTGGCCATGCAGCGGGCCGTGGGCGCCTGCATGATTGACCAATTCATCCCCGACAACCCCCTCTCGATGGACGACCACGGCTTCGAGGGGAAGGAGAAGGGCGCGACGACGGGCGCCGAACGCATCGTCCTCGACAGCATGGAGATCGACTCCCCCGAGGCCGTGGTCGAGCACCTGGAGCGCTTCGAGTTCCCACGGCTGCGCAAGGCCATCGCGGAGTTCGACGAGCCGCGCCGCACGGCCGATGTCCTGAAGCACGAGGCGGCGGTGCAGGCGCAGCTCGGGTCCGACATCCTCAAGGCGCCCTACGGCGTCGGTCGCTTCCCCTGCTTCCGCTACGGCGCCTACGGCTATGCCCCCTACTTCATGGCCTACGCCCTCTACCCCGAGGTGCTGGAGCGCGACTTCGCCCTTCAGGCCGACCTGGCGCTCCGCAACAACCGCGCCCTGGCGCGGGCCTACGCCGAGGGACGCCTCCCGCCCCTCCTCCGCCTCGACCACGACATGGCCGACTCGCGGGGCACACTGGTGGACATTCGTTCACTCGACCGCCTCTGGTTCCCCCACTTCGCCCGTTGCCTCGAGCCGTTGCTGAAGGCCGGCGTCCGCCTCATCTGGCACTGCGACGGCAACCTGATGGCGATGGTGCCGCGCCTGCTCGACGTGGGCCTCCGGGGCTTCCAGGGCTTCCAGTACGAATGCGGGATGGACTACGAGCGGATATGCAGGATGAAGGCGCGGGATGGATCGGACCTGCTGATCCTCGCAGGCGTATCTGTAAGCACCACCTTGCCTTACGGCAGGCCGGCGGACGTTCGGCGCGAGCTGGCCTGGCTCGTCGAGGCCGGCCCCCGCACCGGCCTCTTCCTCGGCGGCTCCAGCTCCATCACCCCCGGCGTGCCGTGGGAGAACGTAAGAGCCCTTGTCGAGGGGCTGCGTTACTATAGGATGGCGGACTTCCAATAGGGGCTGCCGCCCCTCTTACGCTCCGCCGCTGCCGCAGCCGCGCGAAAAAAAACGAGTTTTGCACTTGACAGGCGGCGGGTGGTGTGGTATACTCTGAACGTGGCCTGGTGATGGCCTCCCCATCGCCAGGCCAAAGGGTCAGCCGCGGACACGCTGGCCCAACGGCTGTCACACGACCGCCGCTGCACATCCACCTTTCTCCGCAAATCCTGATACACCAGCGGATTGTGGCCAGGACACCGGCCCACGGTGGCTTGGGTTCGTAGTGCGGCCTTCAGGCCGTACTGATACGGGCTGAAGCCCGCACTACAAGCCAGGCCGCCCAAGCCGGGTCCGGCCCAAAGGAGGTGCCTGCGAGAGAACAGCATTCTCGTCCCGTCGGTCCTCCGTCGGGACGGAAGGCCCCGGACGCTCCGCGTCCGCTTCTCCTGCCCTCTGGCCCAGGCGCCGGGGCAAGAGGGACGCCGGAGCGTCCCAGACAGCGCGTCCCCACGCGGGAGCGTGGGGACGAGGGATTGTCAGCAAAGGAGTGAGCCATGCCCGAGACTGAGGTGGTCATCCAGATGTCCAAGTTCTGCCCCTTCAACGGGCGCGAGTGCAACCGCGAGGGCTGCCGCCTGTGGAGCGGCCGGTTCGACGCCTGCGGCGTCGCCGTCAACCACCTCGCCCTGGCCCAAGTGGCCGAAGCGTTGCACGAGGTCGCCGCGTCCGTGTCCCTCAGCAACGGCAGGAGTTCAGCCGAGTGAAGTGCGTTGGTGAGGTGGAGTGAGGTGGTGTCAGGTCGTAAGTTACAACATAAGGAGATTTCTGCCCGATGCTCCTGGTGCGTCTCCTGGCCAGGCCCTTGCACCTTATGTTGTAACTTACGACCTGACACCACCTCGGTACGTCGGCGGGGGCGGCTGCGCAAAACACCCAAGCGCTGGACTTGACATACACTCTTATGTGTGGTAGAATATGGCCGTGGTGTGGCGGTGGACTTGTCTGTGGAGGCCGAAGCGCTCCTCGAGCTGGCTCTGGAGCTGTTCGACGCGGCCGCGCAGTTCGAGCTTCTCCGCTACCTCGTGGGCGATGCGGAGCAGTTCGTGCTTGTTCAGCGGCTTGGTGACGTAGTTGTAGGCCCCCTCTTTGATCGCCGCGACGGCGTTCTCGATGGTGCCGTAGCCGGTGAGGATGACCACCTCGGTCTGGGGCCGCGCGGCCTTGACGCCCCGGAGCACCGCGATGCCGTCGCCGTCGGGCATCCGCAGGTCGGTGAACACGAGGTCGAACTCCTCCTCTGCGAACAGGCGCAGCGCCTCCTCCCCGTTCGCCGCGCCCTTCACGCGGAACCCGTCGTCCGCCAGCACGCGGGCGAATGCCTTGCGTATCAGCGCCTCGTCGTCTACCACAAGGATGCGCATGGCGGAATGGGACCTATGGGACGGATGGGACCGATGGGACGCAGAGCGGGCGAGCGCTCACTTGGGCTTTTCGGGGCCGGCCTCGGGTGCCTTGGCGAGCAGGCCGGGGAAGGCGGCGCCCAGGAGCAGGCGGTTGAGCCTCCTCGCCATCGCCTCGTCGAGGGCCTTCGGGTCGAGCTTCAGCCGCTCGACAGCCTCGGGGGGCAGCTCCACGCCCTTGAAGTCGGCCTCGCGGTAGAGGCCGGGCTTGCCGAGAATAGCGTTGAGCGCGCCGACGATTCCCCTCTTGCGGCGGTCGCCCAGGAAGGTGCCCTCGGTGGCGCTCTGGAGGATGGTGCGGGTGTCCGCGGGCAACAGCTCCCAGAGCCGCTTGCCGGGGCTGGGCGCGGGCGCCGTGCCCTGCTTCACGAGCGCGGCGACAAAGGCGGGCCAATCGCTCACGTCGGCCACGCGCAGGTGGTGCGGCCCGCGCCCCCCTGGCGGCTCGGGCTCGCGCTCGATGGTCTGGGCGAGGAGATACACGTCGCCAGGCTCCTCGGGGGTGGAGGAGCAGACGATTTCGGCGCCGTCGCCCATCCTGTGGATGAGGCCGGCGACCAGGCGGTTCCCGTTGTCCCAGCGGATTTCGGCGGGGCGGCCGACGAGCTTGGTCGAGCCCTCCTCGCGGCTCCAGTCCAGGCGGTCGGCCACGGCCACAGTGCGGCCGTCGTCGAGCCGCACGTCGCCCGCGGCCTCCACGCGGTCCAGCGCCACCTTGCCCTCATCCTTCCCCTCCGCCTTCGGCGCGGGCCGGAACCACAGGCCGAGGACGGCGCAGGTGAGGGACTGCTTGCCGTGGGTGGCGCGGACGCTGTCGCGGAAGGTGGCGCTCAGCTCGGAGCGGGACGCGGCGAGCGCGCCGTCGCAGGTGACGACGATGGGCTCGGCGGCGTCGCCTTCGCGGGCGATGCCCTGGAAGAGCCCGGCATCGGCGCCGGGGAGCATCTCGGCCCGCACGCGCCGCTCGATCACCATCGCGCCCGTGCGCTCCGCGTCCCCCTTCTCGTCGGCCACCTTCGTCACCCACAGGCGCGCGCCTTGCCCGGTGATCGTCGAGCCGGCACGGGCGATCTTCACCGGCCCCTTCGTCGAGGCCGTGCCATTCTTGTTGTCCCAGAACAGGTCGTCGGCCTCCACGCGGATGGGCTGCTCGTCCTTGGCCTTGAGTTCCATCACCACGTCGCCCTCGAGCGTGGCGGAGCGGGTGTCGGTGTTCACCGTGCCCTTCTTGGCCGTGGCGGTCTGCGGCACGCCGTCGCGGTAGCCGATGATCTTCACCGTGGTGCCCACCAGCACCCGCGGGTTCTCGGGGCTGGGGGCCACCTTGGCGGCCAGGAGCTGCCACTCCAGCTCGCCCGTCGTCGGGTTGTAGAAGGGCACCTTGAACTCGCGGGCCTCCCCGCCGGGCAGCTTCTTGGGCGGCCCCTTCCCCGGCTCGCCGCCCAGGGCAGTCGCTGCGCCCAGAGCGGCCGCGAGGATCAGGATGTGACGTGCGATGCTCATCGGTGGCCGCCTCAAGCCTGGTATCGCCGCAGGATGCCGGCCCATTTGCCCTGGGCCTTCAGGATGCGCTCGATCACTTCGCGGACGGCGCCCCGCCCGCCTCGGGCGTGGGTGACGAGAGTCGCCGCGGCACGCACCTCCTCGCGGGCGTCGGCAGGGGCCGCCGAGTAGCCCGCCCGCCGCATCACCGGCACGTCGGGCAGGTCGTCGCCCATGTAGCACACCTCGGCATCCGTCACGCCCATGGCCGCCAGAAGGCCCTCGTAGGCGGGAATCTTGTCCCGCGCCCCCTCGCGCACGTGCTGAATGCCCAACTCCTTCGCCCGCTTCTTGGCGGCGCCCGACGTGCGGCCCGTCAGCAGCGCCACCTGGAAGCCGCACTCGACGAACAGGTGGATTCCCGCGCCGTCGTGCGAGTTGAACCTCTTGACCTCCGTGCCGTCCTCGCCGAGCAGAATGCTCCCGTCGGTCAGCACCCCGTCCACGTCGCACACCAGCGCCCGTATCTGTTCCAGCCCCACGCACGGGCCTCCTGCTGCCTCCCACTGACTCAAGGATACCGGGAAGGGGGCGAGAAATCAACGAAGGGCAGGCCCGGTTGCTGCTGCCCTATCGTCCTCGTCCCTCGTCCTCGTCCCTCGTCCTCGCATTTCCCCCCATTGCCTCGTGCAGGCGTGGCACGGCTGGCTTGTCCAGCCGTGGTCCTGCGGCGCGAGCGCTGTCGGCCAAGACACGGCTGGGCAAGCCAGCCGTGCCACCCCTGGACGCCACACCCGGCGCCCTCACTCCTCAATCTCCAAGGCCCGCATCGCAGCCTTGACCGACTTGTCGGCCACGTAGGCGATGAGGAACCCTGCCCAGGCGAACGTGAGGGCAAGGCCGGCCACGGCATTCCAGCGCACCACCGAAGGCCCGGCCGCCCCGAAAAGGTCGGACCCGCTGAGCACCCCATAGTCATCAAGGGCGGAGAGCCAGAAGAGCCACATCCCCGCCTGCTGGAGCGCCTCGAGGCACGTGACGCCGATGAACACCCACCTGCCCCAGTTCCACCGGAACAGCAGCGCGACGCCCGAGACGACCCCCGCGGCGCCGAGCGCGATCCCACCGATCGGCATGGAGTAGGGAATGCCCGAGAGCAGCGAGAGGAAGGACCAACGCCCCATGCTCGGCGTGTAGGCGTACACCGGGAGCAGGCCCACCCACATCACGATGCGGGGCGCGTGGTTGGCCACGGCGAAGACCGCGAACAGCTTCGCAGCGGCGGGCAGCCGCGCCGCGGCGGGCGACGCCTCCCGCCCCCAGGCCGCGCGCAGCCCGAGCAGGTAGGCGACGTACACAGCCGTCAGCAGCCCGCCGACCACGACGACGCCAACCGGCAACACCCACGCCGTGAGAGGGGAGTCCCATCGGCTGCCGCTGGACCCGGCAGCAAGGGCCTTGGCAAGAGTGGACGGCAGGTAGGCCCACACGTCGCCCACGTAGTCCACGCACCACGAGGCGGCGAGGGCCGCCAGCCCCCATCGCGGGCGGACGAGCAGCCACACGGCCCCGGCGGCCACCACGGCGGGATGGAGAAGGCTGATGACGACATCCTGCGCTGCGAGCGCGCGGCACATGGGCGGGCCGTGGGGGTCGAACATCAGCCCCAGAGCCACGTCGGCCGCCCGCTTCACCGCCACCAGCGCGGCGTGGAGCAGCAGCAGCTTCAGCGCCAGCGGCAGCGGCGACCGCTCCCGCCCGCCGACGCTTGGCCCCGACGCCTCCATTCCGCCCCCTCTCGCCCGGGAGCCACGGCTGCCGACCTGCCATCTACCGGCTCATTGCCGGCCGCTTGGGTGGCAGCGACACGACCTTGTGGCCGCTGCTCATCTGGCGCCTTCGCGCGTCCTCCGCGATCGCGCGAACGTTGAACCCGAAGCGCGCAGCCAGCTCCTCGCGGACGGCGCGCACTTCGTCTACAATGGGGTCTCTGGCCATGCGTAATCCCCCATGAGCTCATCGGGAGTGCAAATGATGGGTGGTTCGTACCCTTCGGACAGGATGGCATCGGCCAAGGTTCCCATGATTTCAGCGTTCGCAAGGTGCGTGCAGTTCCACGTGAGGAGGATGTCCATGCCGTGAGCGGATGCCACCGCGAGATGGAGAGCGTCGCGGGCAGCCTTCTCGGGAAACACACCGGCCTGCAACAGCGTTTCCGCTAGACCAACAGCCGGTTCGCTCACGTCAAGGATCGGGATCCCTCGGACCGCCTCCAGGCGTTCGGCAGCCGCCTCTCTGTCGCCCTCTCCTGCCTCATCGAGGACGAGCTGGGAGATGTGCAGTGCGAAGTCGCCGCGCCGGAAGTCCCACCAGTCGCGCGTGGTCTGCTGCCTCGCCGCGATCACGAGATCACGGCTCGGCCGCGCCTTCAGGTAGCTAGGAATCGAAGTCTCAAGGTACACGCTGCTCTCGGCCATGGCTCAAAGCTTCCCTATCTGATTATACCAGATTCGACTTCGCGTTCTCCAGCTTCTCCGCGATGAAGGCGGGCAGGTCGGGGATGGCGACGCGCGGCTGCTCGCGGCTGTCGCGGTAGCGGACCGTGACCGTGTTGTCCTCGAGCGACTGGCCGTCCACGGTCACGCAGTAGGGCGTGCCCGCCTCGTCCTGGCGGCGATAGCGACGGCCAATGGCCCCGCCGTCGTCGTAGAAGGTGCGGACGCGTCTGCGCAGCGACTCGAACACGGTGCGCGCCAGCTCGGGCATGCCCGCCTTGTTGACGAGCGGGAACACAGCCACCTTGATCGGCGCGAGCCGCGGGTGCAACCGCAGGAACCGCTCGGTCTCGCCCTTCTCCGTGACCACCTCCTCGAAGGCATCCACCAGGAACGTCAGCAGCGAGCGGTCCACGCCGGCCGACGGCTCGATGACGTAGGGGACGTAGCGCTCGCGGGTCTGCTGGTCGAAGTATTCGAGGGCATTGCCCGAGTACTCCGCGTGGCGCTTGAGGTCGAAGTCCGTGCGGTTCGCCACGCCCTCCAGCTCGCTCCAGCCGAAGGGGAATTCGTATTCGACGTCCACGCAGGCCTTGGCGTAGTGGGCCAGCTCGTCGGCGGCGTGGGGCCGCAGGCGGAGCTTCGAGGCCCGGATGCCGAGGTCGGTATACCAGCGGAACCGCTCGGCCTTCCAGTGCTCGAACCACTGCTCGTCGGTGCCGGGCTTCACGAAGTACTCGATCTCCATCTGCTCGAACTCGCGGGTGCGGAAGATGAAGTTGCCCGGGGTGATCTCGTTGCGAAAGCTCTTGCCGATCTGGGCTATGCCGAAGGGGGGCTTGAGGCGGGCCGAGGCCATCACGTTCTCGAAGTTCACGAAGATGCCCTGCGCCGTCTCTGGCCGCAGGAACACCACGGCCGCGCCCTCCTCGACCGGGCCCATGAAGGTCTTGAACATCAGGTTGAACTGGCGGGCCTCGGTCAGCTCGCCGCCGCACTCGGGGCAGCGTTGTGGCACAGCCGCCCTCGGCTGTGCGCCCTCAGACACAGCCGGGGGCGGCTGTGCCACACCAATGTGATCGGCGCGGAAGCGCTTCTTGCAGCCCTTGCAGTCCACCAGCGGGTCGGTGAAGCCCGCGACGTGGCCCGAGGCCTCCCACACCCGCGGGTGCATCAGGATCGAGGCGTCAATGCCCACCACGTCCTCGCGGTCGCGGACCACCGCGTTCCACCAGGCCTCCTTCACGTTCCGCTTCAGCTCGGAGCCGAGCGGCCCGTAGTCCCAGCAGCTATTCAGCCCGCCGTAGATTTCGGACGATTGGAAGATGAACCCGCGCCGCTTGCACAGCGACACGATCTTCTCCATCACGTCCTGCTCGTTCTTCGCATTGGCCATTCGAGGCTCCTGTTGACACGCAGGCAATCCCAAAGATGGCCACATTCTACCACGAATCGGTCATCCGGCCAAATGCGGCCCCCATGGGGGAGTATGGCTCTTGACATCGTGGCGATGCCTCGGCATGATGCGGGCATGCCGCGCAGGTGCGCGCGCATCGGCACGCGTATGGCGAAGCTGGGAGAAAGGGGGCGGACGGTGAAGGGGTACGCGTACATACTCTCGAACTCCGCGTTTCCGCAACTGGTGAGGATTGGCACGACACCCGGCGACCCGAAGGCCCGCGCGCGGGAGCTGTCGTCGGTGCCGGGCGTTGACACCGCTGGCACACCCTGTGTGTCGTGGGGAAGCGCGCGGTGCGGAAAGGCCAGGCGAAAGGCTCGCGTCCAGCTTTGCGGCATGAGCGACGGCCGGAGCGAGGCCCGCGTAGCTCTTTGACAATTCGACACTTACGCCACTCCCGCCGCCCCGCTTCGGGGGCTGGGCCACGGGTGGCTCCCGGCCCCACGGCTCTCCGAGCATCGCCGTGGGCTGTACTCCTCCGCCTCCTTCGGAGGCTCAAGACGCGGTCGCCTTGGCCGTAGGAGATTTCACGCACGTTGTACTGCTGCCCTCCTTGCACCCTCCGGCCAAATGCGTATAATCGGGTCTGGTGTCCCACGGACGGCCTGGAGTGCTGCGCGTGGCGAGTGACGAGTTGGGGTATCTGCGGCTGATGAAGCTCATCCGCGCGTTCGAGGAGCGGGTGGACCGCCTGTTCGTGGAGGCGCGGATTCACGGGACGACTCACCTGTGCATCGGGCAGGAGGCGGTGCCCGTGGGCGCCTGCGCGGCCATCAAGCCCACCGACCTGGCGAGCGGGAGCCATCGCGGCCACGGCCTCGCCCTGGCCAAGGGGCTGTCGGTGGACCGTCTGATGGCCGAGTTGTTGGGCCGCCGCGACGGCTATTGCCAGGGCAAGGGCGGCACGCAGCACGTGGCCAGCCTGGAGCACGGCTTCCTGGGCACGAACGGCATCACGGGCGGCGGCATCCCCATCGCCACGGGCGCCGCGCTCGCCGCGAAGCTCCGCCGCACGGGGCAGGTGGTGCTGTCCTTCTTCGGCGACGGGGCGACGAATCAGGGGACGTTTCACGAATCGCTCAACATGGCCGCCATCTGGCGCCTGCCCGTCGTGTACGTCTGCGAGAACAACCTCTACGCGATGTCCACCCCCATCCGCGAGGCGACGGCGGTCGAGCGCCTGGCCGTGCGGGCCGCGGCCTACGGGATGCCGGGGGAGACGATTGACGGCAACGACGTGCTGGAGGTGCGCGAGGCCGTGGCCCGCGCCGCCGAGCGGGCGCGGTCGGGCGGCGGGCCGACCCTGCTCGAATGCACCACCTATCGCCACCACGGCCACTCGAAGAGCGACGAGCGGGAATACCGCACGCGGGACGAGGAGGAGTGCTGGCTCGCCCTCGACCCGATTCTCCGCTCGGAGCGGCGACTCGCGGGCGCGGGCGAGTTGACGCCCGAGGCGCTGAAGCGTCTCAACGCCGAAGTGGACGCGGAGATTGACGCGGCGGTGGCCTTCGCCGAGGCCAGCCCGCCGCTGGACCCGAGCCTGGCCGCCGAGGGCGTGTACGCGTAGGGAACCGCTGTGGCTCAACTCACCTATTCGCAAGCGATTCGCCACGCGCTCATCGAGGAGATGGAGCGCGACGAGCGGGTGATCCTGCTCGGCGAGGACATCGGCCTGTATGGCGGGGCGTTCCGGGTCACGCAGGGATTGGTCCGCCGGTTCGGTCCCGAGCGGGTGATCAACACGCCGATCTCGGAGAACAGCTTCGTCGGCGTCGCCGTGGGCGCCGCGCTCATGGGCATGCGGCCGGTGGTCGAGATCATGTTCATGGACTTCATCGCTCTGGCGATGGACCAGCTCGTGAACCACGCGGCGAAGCTGCACTACATCTACGGAGGGCAGGCGCGGGTGCCCCTGGTCGTCCGCACGCCGGCGGGGGCGGGCCGCGGCTACGGGGCGAGCCACTCGCAGAGCCTGGAGGCCTGGTTCGTCCACACGCCAGGGCTCAAGGTCGTCGCCCCCTCGACGCCGCGCGACGCCCACGGGCTGCTCAAGGCGGCGATTCGGGACGACAATCCCGTGGTTTTCATGGAGAGCAAGCTCCTCTATGGCGTCAAGGGCGATGTGCCTGACCCCGACGAGGTGCTGCCGCTGGGCAAGGCGGCGGTCGTGCGCGAGGGCGAGGACGTGACGCTTGTGGCCTACTCGCGGATGACGGCGCTGGCCCTCGAGGCCGCGGCGCGGCTCGATGGGCAAGGGATTCAATGCGAGGTGCTCGACCTGCGCACGCTGGCCCCGCTCGACGAGGAGGCCATCCTCGCCTCCGTCGGCAAGACGACGCGGGCCGTCATCATCGAGGAGGATACTCGCCGCGGCGGCGTGGGGGCCGAGGTGGCCGCAGTCATCGCCGAGGGGGCGTTCGGGAGGCTCGACTCCCCACTGCGCCGCGTGGCCTGCGCCGACTCGCCCATCCCGTGCAGCCCCACGCTCGAGCAGGCGATTCTGCCCTCGGTGGACAGGATTGTCGAGGCGGTGGAGAGCCTGATATAGGCCCGGCGCGCGGTCTGTTGCCAGGCGAGGATGAATGGATGATTGGATGGCTGGAGGACTGGATGATTGTCTGACATTCATCCAACCATCCACCCATCCACTCATCCTCCCTATTGAGGAACACGCATGGTCACTAGAGTAATCATGCCCAAGCTGTCGGCGAACATCGAGGAGGCGACCATCGGCCAGTGGCTGAAGCAGGAGGGAGAGGCCGTGGCCGCGGGCGAGCCACTGTTCGAGGCGATCACGGACAAGGCGGCCGCCGAGGTGAAGGCCGAGGGGAGCGGCATCCTTCGCGTCATCCTGGCCAGCGAGAACAGCGTCGTGCGCGTCGGCCAGCCCATCGCCCTCATCGCCGAGGCGGACGAGGCCCTGCCCAACCTCGATTCGCTCCGCGCCGCAGGGGGACACATTCTGGGCGGAATGTGTCCCCGGCCGGCCGAGGCGGCCGCGGTCAAGGCATCCTTCGGCGCACGACGCCTCGCCAGGGAGTTGGGCGTGGACCTGGCGACCGTGGCGCCGGCCCGGGCCGACGGGCGGATCACCGAGGAGGACGTGCAGCGCGCCGCCGCGCAGACCCGCGGCCCCGCCGTGCGGGAACGGCTGCCCCTGAGCCCGCTCAAGCGCGCCGTGGCCACGCACCTGGGCCGTATCGCCCACCAGGTCGTGCCCGCGCTCGTGAGCGTCGAGGTCAACTTCCATGCCCTCAAGCGTGCGCTGCCCGCCCTCGCCGAGGAGGCCGGCGCGCCCGTGCAGGTGCGGGACGTGTTGGTCTACCTGGCGGCCCGCCTCCTGCGGCTCCATCCGCTGTTGAACGCCTGCTTCGGCGACGACGCGGTATTGGTCTACGAGCCGGTGAACATCGGCCTGGCCTTCGACGTGGAGGCGGACAGCACGGTGGCCGTGCCGGTGCTGCGCGACGCGGATGCGAAGACGCTGGCCGAGATCGCGCGCGAGGCGGCGACCCTGGCCGAACACGCGGCGAGCCACCACCTCGACCTGTCGGAGCTGGCCGACGCCACGTTTACCATCGCGGACCAGAGCGGGCTGGAGATTGACCACTTCGTGCCGATCCTCAACGAGCGGCAGAGCGCGATCCTCGCCCTCAGCTCGATTCGCCCGCGAGCCGTGCCGCGCGACCAACGGCTCATTGCTGCCCCCGTGGCCCAGCTCGCGGTGGCCTTCGACCACCGCGTGCTCAACGCCACGGCGGCGGCGCGGTTCCTCCACGCCGTGCGCGAGGCCATCGAGCACTTCGCCGCCCCGACGGCCTTCTAAGGCGCATTTCTCACGAAATGCGGGGAATCCGAAATCCGAAATCCGAAATCCGAAACAATGCCGAAGCACAAAGCACAAATGACCAAAACACGAAGCACGGAGACCCGCGACGGTGTGTCGTTCCTGTTTGGGCGTTGGGATTTTGGACTTTGGGTTTGTTTCGGATTTCGTGCTTCGGATTCCGGGTTTCGAGTTTCCTGGATTTCTGAGCAGCGGCTGGTGAGAGATCCAAGCTAGGCCAGTCCACCAGGCTCCCCGGTGCTGCCATGCGCATCTTCTACGTTCGGCCATCGGACAACGGGAATTATGGGGTCGAGGCGGCGCTGGGCAATGCCCAGCGGCTCGTCGAGGCGTTGCACCGGGCGCTCTTTCGCGGCCTCGGGGTGCCCCTCGAGCCCGTGGACTTCGATCCGCGGGGGGCCGGCCTCGGCCGCCTGAGCCAGTACGACCTGGTGGTGCTGGCGGGCCTCGACCCCGCGGTTCTCTCCCCGGCCGACCAGTTGGCGCTCGTGGCGTTCGTCGAGCGTGGCGGGGCGCTGATGCTGCTCGGCGGCAGCCACAGCTTCGGCAACGCCGAGGGCACCTATCTCCTCCTCGAACGGGTCCTGCCCGTGCGCGTCCTGCGGGGCCTGGATGTCGAGGCGAACGCCATGCCGAGCGGGTCGTCGCACCCGATTGGCCGCGGGCTGCCGACGCCGCTGGGCTACGTGGGCAAGGTGCACCCGGTCGAGCCGAAGCCGGACGCCCAGGTGGCGATGCGGGTGCCCATTGCCGGCAATGGGCGCGGCGAGTTGCCCCTCGTCGTGGCCGGCGAGCACGGCTACGGGCGGGTCGTGGTTGTCGCCTCCTATCCAGAGTGCGACGAGGCTGAGTATGGCTGGTTCTTCACGGGCGACGCCTTCGACGACTTCTTCCGCAACGCTCTGGCCTGGCTGCGGAAGGAGCAGGAGCCCGCGTGGTTCGAGAGCTTCTCGCTGCCGAACCGCCAGGTGGTGACGGGGAACGAGGAGTTCGGGCGCCTGAAGCTGGCCAGCTCGCAAGCGACGGCGCTGAAAGTGACCACGCGGCTCACCAACGCCGCGGGCGCCGTCGCCCACGAAGGCTCGGCCACGCTCCAGCCCAAGCGCAGCCACGAAACCGTCTTCTCGTTCCGCGTGCCCGACGACCCGCGGGCCAGGGGCCTCCACTACCTGGCCGTGATCGCCGCGGACGCCGAGGGCCGCGAGCTGGCCCGCCGCGACGTGGCCATCGAGGTGGTGAACCCCACCCGCGTGGCGTGCGAGTTCGAGTACGGGCGAAGGGCGTTCCTGCCGGGCGACACGGCGGCCCTGCGCCTGCGCGTGGCGAGCGACCTCAAGCAGCCGCCCGCCGAGCTGACGCTCGACGTGTCGCTCGTGGACGGCCAGGCGCGGCCGCTCCTGGCCCCGCGCCGCCGCATCGTGCGGCGCCACGGGGACGCCTACGAGGACGCGGAGGTCGCCCTCCCGATTCCCAGGCTGAGGCCGGGGAGCTATCGCGTGCGGGCGGAGCTGCGGGTGGGGGAGGAACTGGGGGATGTGGTGAGCGAGGAGCTGTTCGTCCTCGCCGCGCCGCAGGAGGCCAGCGTCTTCCCGTTGATGGCCGACGGCGCGCACCATCTTGACCGCGAGACGACGACGCGGGCCGTTGGCCGGCTTGCCGACGCGGGGGTGAACACCGTGTCGGTGCCCGGCCCGGCGGTGCAGCGGTTCGGCGAGCGCCCGCACCGCGAGGCGATGCTCGTGCATGCGGAGGAGTGTGCCGTGCGCAGTGGGCTCTCGGTGGCTCACCATCGGCGTGGGCTTCTGCCCGGGCTTGGTGTCGCGGCGCCGCTGAGCCCTTGCCCGCTGACGCCTGAGTTCCGCCACGCGATAGAGAAGACCGTGCGGCCGCTCCTCGCCGCCGCGGCGAAGGTGCCGCTCCTGCGGTCCCAGGAGGCGGCGGCGCGCGCGGCGGTGGCGCGGGAACAACTCTGCCGCTGCCCAGCGTGCCAGGCGGCCTACAAGCGGACCCTGGGCGTCGAGATGCCTTCCGGAACTGCTGACGCCCTGGACGTGCCGCAGCGCCGGGCGCTGGCCTCGTTCGTCACGTCCTACTGGTGGCACCTGTTCGCGGCCCTCCAGAAGGCCCGCGACGAGGCGGCGGCGGGGCTCAAGCTGGCGCTGGCCTTCGACGCTTCGAGCTTTCTGCGCCACGGGCCGGGCGCCCCGCTGTCGGACCCGATGGTCTGGGCGCGCGCCTGCGACGGGGCGGAGGCGGCCGCGGAGCGCGACATCGCCCGGTTCCGGCTCTCGCTGGCCGGCCACCAGGCCATACTGGCCGCCCTCGGGAAGCCGCTCGGCGCGCAACTGGACGTGGGCAGGGACGCGATCCCCGTGGCCGAGGCGGCCTACACCGCGCTCGCCTGGGGAGCGGCATGGCTGCGCGTGGCCGAGAACCCACGCTTCCTGCTCCACGGCGGCCAAGCGCCCCTGGGCGAGGCGCTCGGGGGCCTGTTCCGGCGCCTGGCCAAGGCGGGGCCGCTCCTGGCGCGAACGGCTCAGCCGTCCCAGTGGCGGTTGTGATAGGTCGAGAGCACGCACTTGCTCTTCTTCGCCGCGGCGATCATCGCGTCGCACTCGGCGGTCGTGATGGCAAAGGGCTTTTCGGTGACCACGTGGCGGCCGGCCTTCAGGCACTCGATGGCCAGCTTCGCGTGCGTGTTGTGCGGCGTGATGATGGCGAGGACATTGACGTCCGACTTCCTGAGCATCGTGGCGACCGACGTATAGGTCTCGATGCCCGGGAACTCCTGCTCGGCGACCTTCAGGCGTTCGGGGTTGATCTCGGCGACGGCCGTCGGCACCATCCCTGCCCGCTTCATCTCGTTGAGGTGGCCGCGGCCCATGTTGAACGCCCCGCCGTAGCCGATGACCCCGACCTTGATGTCTTCCGGCTTCGCAAACTGCTTCACCCGGTCGTCTCCTTACCTGTGAATGAGGCCCGGCGCGGAACACGCCACGGGGAGGTATTCTAAGCGGAATGGGCTTCCGGCGCAAGGGAGGCGTCAGCGGCAACCGATCGGCAGGCCCATGAGCGAGAGAGTCATCGGGCGCAGCTCGCGCTTGAAGGGGTCGAGGACAAGCTCGAGGGCCTCGAGGGTCGTGGTGCCCAGCAGATTAGAGTCGCCCGGCTCCCCGAAGATCACGGGGGCCGCGCCCCCCACGCCCTTGTACTCGAAATAGGCGTCGCCTATCCTCCGCTCGATCTCGTGCCCGTCCGCCAGGTGGAAGGTTCGGGAACGATAGGGGCGAATGCCCAGGCGCTTCAGCACCGTGCCCTGCACCACGGAGTACACCGCGCCGCTGTCCACCAGAAACGTCACCGTCTCTGCCACGCTCGCGTCGTGGCTTCGCTTCACGATGACCTCGACCTTCGTCATCCCCATGCTGCCACCTCCTGCTATCCCTGCCTCCGACGCTTACACGCGGGCCCGGTTCCCAATATCCATTATGCCTCGCGGACGAGAGAAAAACAAGGTAGCGGCGGAGCCTTGACATCCGCTGCGCCGCGCCGTAGCATGAGAGATAGGGAGGCGAGATGAGGAGCATGAGCAATGAGGAACAAGAGCTTCTCGGCAACGCATCGTCGCCCTGCCATCGTTGCGTCGCTGGTCGCACTGGTGGCCCTGGCCATTGCCGGCTGCGAGCCGCCGATCTTCGCGGAACTCCAGAAGCGCGTGCAGAAGGGCCTCACCTTTCCCGCCGTCCTTCAGAACCCGACTCAACACAAGGGCGCCGTGGTGATCTGGGGCGGGGTGATCCTGAGCACGACGAACAGCAAGACCGGCAGCGAGGTGGTGGTGTTGGAGACGCCGCTGGATGCCTCGGGCGTCCCACTGGCCGCCCGTTACTCGCGCGGCCGCTTCATTGCCAAGACGCCTGCCTTCCTCGATCCCGAGGTCTTCCGCCGCGACCGGCGCGTGACCTTCGGCGGCGAGCTCGTGGGCAGCGAGGCCCGGCCCCTCGGCGACACACAGTACGCCTACCCCGTCCTCAATGTCCTCCGGAGCGCCGTGTGGGGCGAGCCGATGCCGGCCTACTACTACCCCTACTACGGAGCCTATTGGGGACCCTACTGGAACCCGGACTGGGATCCGTTCTGGGACCCCTTCTGGCCTCGCCACAGCTTCCGCTTCGGCTACGGCTGGGGCGGCCATTCCCATGGGCGCTGGCATCGCCGCTGACTGGGGACTGCACGACGCCTCTTCCCTCCCGAAGGTATTGGAACCTGCGGGAGGGGTGCTCACCGCAGCAGGAGGCTCACGGGCGCGAAGGGGGACATTGTCAGAGGAACTCCACGCGGCCGGTCATGTCTTCCTGGTTGAGGACCTCGTGGATGAGCATCAGGCCCCTGATGATGCGGCCAATTGGGGTCCCCTGCGGGGCGTACGCGATGCCGTAGTGGGGCTCGCCCTCGTGGTGAAG
Organism: Planctomycetota bacterium; assembly: GCA_041320515.1. Classification (GTDB taxonomy): domain Bacteria; phylum Planctomycetota; class PUPC01; order DSUN01; family DSUN01; genus DSUN01. Next base: position 2,062,142 of record JBGLNR010000001.1, read on the forward strand.
CCGCAGGAAATCGGCGTCCTGAGTGACCACCACGCGGCCCCCCTCGCGGGCCACCGCCAGATGCACACAGTCATCGGCGGAAAGCAAGTCGGCCTCTTGCGCTGTCACGACGTCCGCCCCCAGCCTGCGGAGACCCGCGGCGACAGCGGGATGCACGTGTTCGTCGAGATAGAAGCGGACAGGGTCAGCCACCAAGCTTCTCGCTCAGAGGGGATGCGGTCCGACGCCGCAGCTCGGCAACAAAGGCGTCATCGGACCGGATAGCTTCATCAATCTCAGCGCGATGGTCATAGTAGTAGGCCAGCGCAGCGTAGACCTCTGCGTGAGTCAGCCCATACTCCGCGGCTATCTGGTCGGCGCTGATGCCCAGGCGCTCGTGCCAGATGGCGACGTTCTGCACAGTGATGCGGTGGCCGGCAATCCGCGGCTTGCCGCCGGCGACCCCAGGCGTCGCCTCGATGTGCTGGTCAAGGGTCACAGCCATAGCTGTCTCCGACGCGCCTACACGGGCTCAGCTCCCACGGAACCATTATGCCCCGCAGCCGATGGAAAAGCAACTCCCCCCTCCCGAAGGTTCCAATACCTTCGGGAGGGTAGGAGCCAGGGGCCAGCACCCTCGGTCCAGGTCGGCCCCGGAGTAACCTCCCGCAGGTATTGGAACCTGCGGGAGGTGTCCTCACCTCAGCAGCAGGCTCACGGGCGCGAAGGGGGACATGGGGACGGTGAACTTGCCGTCCTTGACGGGGATCGGCTCGCCGATGGGCCGGCCGCGCAGGTCGCAGGGCTGGGCGCTCTTCGGGCGAAGACCATGTGGGAGGATCACCTCGCAAGGATCACGCCGCCAATCCGGCTCATCAGACGCCTCCCAGAGGCGCAGGAGTAACCCGTCGCCATCCGGATTCGGGCCGAAGGCGGTGAGTACCGCACCATACCCTCCGCGGGTGAAGCTGACGCCAGAGCGCGAGACGGGAAGAGCGCCAGGTGGGCCGTCGAACCACGCGGCACGCAGCGGCTGGCGCGTCTCCCATGAATGAGCGGTGACGTTCTGGGCACGCGTTCTGTGAGAGAAGGGGTAGAGCCTCACGCGAACGGTCCATGAGCCGCCAACCCACTGTTGGAAGTTGGTGGAGACAGCGTTGTTGAAAAGGTTGAAGAAGACATAGGGCTTGGTAGGCGCGAAGTCGCGCGAGTAGCGCCAGAGCCCGGGGCGCTCCAGGCTCACAAGCGGGGTGTCGGGGGAGCAGAGGGTCGCACCATCTCTGCCGGGGCTGGTGACAGTGATCCCGCTATTCACGCAGAAGCAGTCGTGGTTCGCCGAACGCCGGAAATCGATCACTGGGTCAACGATTGAGCCAAGACGACCGACGAGGAACCTGGGCCGGTCTACCTTGAGCGGGAAGCAGAGCCAGCCGGCCTCGGGCCAGGGATCGGGCTTCTTGTCGGTCACTTCCCACTGGATGTCCACGTAGGCCGGCCACGGGTGGCTGCGGTACAAGGTAACGGTGATGGCGACGGCGTGTGGCACGGATTCGGTGGCTGGGGCTGACATGCGCGCCCGAACGGCCAGCGGGGTACGGGTGATCTCCAACTTCATGTTCTTCGGCGACGCGGCGACGTGGGGCCTCTCCTTGGCAGGCGGCAGGTCGTTCTTCCCCAGGTCAGCGATGGCCCAACCTGCCTTCATTCGCAGGTAGGCGTCGCAATAGGCCCTCACCTGATCGGCGTCGAACCGCTCGTAGAGATACTGGCCGAGGCCAAAGGGAGCCGCGGGGTCCGCCAGCTCAATCTTCGCGCTTCTCTCCTTGTAGAACAAGGACGCAACGACGCCACGGGCAGGATCGAGTCGAACACGCAGGTCGCGGTTCTCGATAGTCGCGGTCGCTAGGTCAGCCTTGAGGTCATAGGCCGCAGGGTTGGACTTCCCGGGGACGAACGTCTCATAGCTCATTGGCCACATGTTGGAGGCAAGGAAACGGACCGTTTCCCCATCCCGCTCCATCGGCACATCCCATACGTCCCCGTCCTCCCACAGCCTGCCCAACGCATCGGGCAACTTGCCCGGAACCTTCACGCTCACGATGCCGTCAACGACCCACGGCAGCGGGTTGTAGACGACGATGCGGGGGCCTTGGACGTTGACGGCGCGGGCGAGGGCCGCCAGGTTGGCTTCGAGAGCGGGGGCAGCGATGGCCTCGGCCTGGCGGATGTAGGCGCCGTGCTCGGCCCAGGATTCCTCGGCACGCTTGTAGACGCCTTTGGCGTGGGCGGCCTGCCACTCGGCGCCGTAGAGGCGCTTGCCCCAGGCCTTGAAGTCCAGACCCCAGGTGTGCTCGCTGTACATCAGGCTCCGCTCGTAGGCCGCGGCCACGGCGTCCTTGGCACTCGGCACGTCAACTCCCCAGATGCGCAGGAGGGTGTTGAGGCTTTCGAGGGCCATGATGGTGGGGCGCACGTTGCGCATGATCTTGGTTTCGATGGGCATGGACATGATGCCGTGGACCCAGGTGTCGGGCATGTCGGCGCGGATGACCGGGAGGTCGGGCTTCTCGCGGCGAATGGCGTCGGCGAAGTCGCTGAGGCGGCCGAAGCGGACTTTTACACCGGGCATCTCGCGGGCGGCGCGGTCGAGGAGCGCCCGCACGTCGCCGGGGTTCGGCGGCCCCTGGTTGTCGCCCGTGTGGATGAGGGCGAGCCAGGTGGCGTGGGGCCAGTTGGCGGGCGGGCGCAGCCCGGTGCCGTAATCGCCGGCGTACATCGTCAGGAGCCGCGAGCCATCGGGGCCTTCCCACCAGAACAGCGGCGGAACGTCGGGCGTCGGGCACGCGGCGTTGCAGCCGATGTGCAGGAACTCGACGCCCGCGTGGACGAGCACGGTGGGGAGAATCCAGGTGTGCGACGGCACGTCGGTCATCTTCGCGTCGCGGGGCAGCGGCTGGCCGAGCGAGCGGGCGAGTTCGGACGAGAAGCGCATCCCGCGCACGAGGTCCTCCAAGTCGAGCGATTCGGTGTGGAGCGTGCCGGGGAGCGCGTGGGTGACGAGGCGACCGTCGCGGACGGCGTCGAGAATGCGCTTGCGCCTCTCGGGCGTCTGCTCGGGGCCGAGGAGTTGGGCCATCGGCCAGCCGGGCAGGGTCCAGACGAAGCGGTTCTCGGGCGGGAGCGACCGCGAGTCGTCGCAGACCTTGAGCGCCTTGTCAATCATCCCAGTGCGATAGTGGGCCACCACGTCGCGAGCCATCGCCGTGTAGCCGATGTCGAAGTGCGTCTTGAAGACGACCACGACCTCCTTGACGGCCCCGCGACTCCCGGTGGCGGCGAGGAGGACGAACAGGCTGGTCCGCAACGCCTTGCTCACGGGCAGCTCATCCTCTCTCACGCGCGGGTGCCACCCTCAACGGCTTCCGTTGAGGGTGCGGTTGGATGCGGCCACCGAGGACACCCTCAAGCGAGGACGCTTGAGGGTGGCACCCATCAGGGTTTGCATAAGACTCTATGTCGCCACGGTGCGCCAGGCGATGGACTTGACGCCGGGCAGCTCGCGCAGGTGGCGGAGCACGACCTCCTCGCTCTGGAGCCCGCGCCGGAAGCGGACGGCGAAGACCGCGCGAAGCGTGCCCTTCTCGATGTCGTCCTCGAACTCCTCGCTCTGCACGGTCATGCCGTTCTTCTCGATGGCGTCCCGTGCCGCGGCCCGCAGGCCGTCGCCCTGCGCGCCCGCAATCACGATCTCGCGGTACACATCGGGGCGGACGTGGTGCTCGACGGCTTTGAGGATGAGCAGGACGGCGAGAGCGAGGAGCGTGCCTGCGACGGCGAGGGCGTAGGCCCCCACGCCGACGACGATGCCGAGCGAAGCGACGAACCAGATGCAGGCGGCGGTCGTCAGGCCGCGGTGCATGCTCTTGAGCTTCAGGATGGCCCCGGCCCCGAGGAAGCCGATGCCGGTGAGCACCCCGGCCGCGATCCGGCCAGGGTCGAGGTGCGCGGCGTTCCGGCAGAGCGCCATCGAGACGAGCATGGCCATCGTGGTGCCCAGGCACACCATGATGTGGGTGCGCAGCCCGGCCGCCCGGCCGTGCAGCTCGCGCTCCAGGCCGATTGCCCCGCCCAGCACCACCGCGGCCACAAGCGGCTGGATGACCTGGCTGATGAACTCGGCTTCCACTGTCACTGACGCAAGCGGGAACATCGGCATTCTCCCCTCGGCCACAGCCGCATCTTCAGCTTCGGAGTCGGCTCCAGCCCCAACGGCTACCTGCTCGACGGGTTGGCCCGCATCGGCAAGGGTGCCGCCGCCTACCTGGGCCTCAACGACGACGGCGGCGAGGTGATGGACTTCTTCTTCGAGCGCGTGAGCCATCCCGGGCTGACGGACATCGAGGTGGACTGGGGCGGGATGCAGGTGGCGGATGTCTATCCTCAGCGTGTGCCCGACCTGTTCGTTGGGCGGCCGGTCATCCTCACGGGGCGGTTCACGGGCGGCGAGGCGCGGACGACCGTGCGGGTGCGCGGCAAGGTCGCGGGCGAGACGCGCGAGGTGGCCGTGCCCGTGAGCCTCGACGCGGCCGAGCACAAGGGCATCCCCTTCGTGTGGGCGCGGACACGCATCGAGGAGCTGTCGGACCTGGCGCTCGACGGGCGGGACCGGGAGGCCCCCGAGCAGATCAAGCGGCTGGCCCTCGACTTCAGCCTGATGAGCGCCTACACCGCCTTCGTGGCCGTGGACTCCCTCACCAAGACCGCGGGCGACCACGGCATCTCCGTGGCACAGCCCGTGCCCGTGCCGGATGGGGTGCGGTACGACACGACGGTGCAGGAGAGGTAGGGGGGCACGGCCCCAAGTGCCAAGTGGCAAACAACCGCCAAGTGTCAAGCGCAAAGGGATCAGCGAAGGGCATTGGCGACGGCTCGGGCCAGGGCCACGGGGTCGGCGGCGGAGCCGGTGAGATCGGCGCGGGCCACGGCGGAGCCGTCGGGCGAGAGGAGGACGGCGCGAAGGCGGAGGGCATCCCCCAACAGTTCGGCGTAGGCGCCGAGCGGCATCGAGCAGCCGCCGCCCAGGGCGTCGAGCAGAGCGCGCTCGGCGGCCGTGGCCACGGTGGCCGCGGGGTCGGCGATTGCGGCGGCGATGGCGGCACCGCTGCTCCCCTCGCGCGCCTCGATGGCGAGGGCACCTTGGCCGGGGGCGGGAAGCATGGCCTCGAAGGGCAGGGCCTCGATGACGAAGCCCCCATGCTCTGCCACTCGCCACTTGCCACTCGCCACTTGCCACTCGCTCGCGGCGAGGCCGAGTCGCACGAGGCCCGCGAGGGCGAGGACGATGGCGTCGGCCTGGCCCTCGGCGAGCTTGCGCAGCCGCGTGTCGAGGTTGCCGCGAATCGGCAGGCAGTTGAGGTCGGGCCGCGCGAGGCGCAGTTGCGCCGCGCGACGCGGGCTGCTCGTGCCGACGCGCGCGCCGGACGGGAGCGCGAGAATGGGCGAACTGCCGTCGGCCGTCCCTGACGGGCGTTCGGGGGCGATCAGCGCATCGTTGGCCGGGGCGCGGACGGGCACGGAGGCAACCACGAGGCCGTGGGGCAACTGGGTCGGCAGGTCCTTCAGGCTGTGGACCGCCAGGTCAATGTCGCCCCGGAGCAGCGCCTCCTCGAGTTCCCTGGTGAAGAGTCCCTTGCCGCCGATCTGGGGCAGGGGCTGCGTCGCCTGCCGGTCGCCCGAGGTCGTGATGTGGACGAGTTGGCAGGCGAGGCCGGGGTGTGCGGCGGCGAGCTGGCCGGCGACCCATTGCGACTGCGTGAGCGCCAGCTTGCTCGCGCGGGTGCCGATTCGGATGGGCAGGGAGCGGTGCTCGATTGCCGGATTCTCCAAGTGGCGGCACGGGGCACGCGTTCTGACTCCATGTTAGCCTGGAGCGTCGCGCCCGTCAAGCCTGCGAGCGATGGCGCGCCAAGCGCCCGGCGTCGAACGCCAGACCCTTGACATTGCGGAAGGGGATGTCTATGATCCACTCGGCCGGCGAAACGGACACGGGCTCTGCACGTTGGTTGCCTAAGGGCATCGTGAACAGGAGAAGCTCATGCGGACGCGTTCCCGGGTTTGCCTTCTGGCCATCACGGTATTGCACGCGCTGGCGGCCGCCAGCGGGGGGCAGGTTGAGCCTATCACCAAGGGGCAACGCGTCTTCACCTGCGGCCATAGCTTTCACGCGTGGGTGGGCAACCTCCTGGGCGAGATCGCCCGAGGGGCCGGCATCAAGGACCATCAGGTGGCCGGCGTCTCCATGATCGGCGGCTCGCGCGTGCTCCAGCACTGGAACGTGCCCGACGGGAAGAACAAGGCCAAGGAGGCCCTGGTGGCCGGCCGGGTGGACGTGCTGACCCTCTCGCCGATGCACCAGCCGGATGACGGCATCGAGAAGTTCGCGAAGCTCGCCCTCGAGCACAACCCCGACATCCGCGTGACGATTCTGGAGTTCTGGCTGCCCTTCGATTCCATGCAATGGCCGTTCAAGGGGAAGAACGAAGCGGCCGACGTTGATGCGCGCACGGCGGAGGAGCTGCGGAAGCTGCACGAGCCGTACTTCAAGGCGATGGACGACTACGTTGTGGCCTTGAACAAGAGCCTGGGCAAGCAGGTCCTCTACGTCGTGCCGATGGGGCAGGCGGTGCTCGCCTTGCGCGAGAAGATCATCGCCGGCCAGGTGCCGGGGATCGCAAAGCAGTCCGAGCTGTTCACCGACAAACTCGGCCATCCGGGACCGGCCTTGCAGATGCTCGAGGGGTACTGCCAGTTCGCCCTGGTGTACCGGCGCACGCCCGTGGGTCTGCCGATGCCGCCCAGGCTGGCGCCCAAGTACAAGGAGGACCTCAACCGCCTGCTGCAGGAGATCGCCTGGGACGCCGTGACGCGCCATCCGCTGAGCGGCGTGCGGGCGGCGGCGGCGGCCGCCGCCACCACTGGGGCGGGCGAGGGCGTCGTCCCGCTCCTCAACGGCAAGGACCTGCGGTAGACCGTGCGGGACCTTCTCGGCCATCGAGGGCTTGGGCGCGCTCAGAATGACTTGACACCGCGGCCGCGCGGCAGTAAACTAGTGGGGTAGAGCAGCTTGGAGAGGTGCCTGAGCGGCTGAAAGGAGCGGATTGCTAATCCGTTGAAGGGGTTACACCTCTTCCGAGGGTTCGAATCCCTCCCTCTCCGCCATCTGCCGACCGCCTCGTCCCCTTCGCCCGCGTCGGCGGGGTCACATCTTCATTTCGCACATGGCCGCAATGTGCCAAATGAAGATGTGACCCCAGCGGCGCCCTCGGCTATAGCCATGCCCCACACGGACACCGAGTTCCAGCTTCTGATCAAGCCCGCAGGCTCGCGCTGCAACCTGCGCTGCACGTACTGCTTCTACCGCGGCAACGACCGCTTCTTCGCCCCGCCCGGCGACGGACGCGGCAAGACGATGTCGCTCGAGACCCTCGACCGCCTGGCCAAGGAGTTCCTTTCCTATCGCATGGAGCAGAGCGTCCTGTGCTGGCAGGGGGGCGAGCCGACGCTGTGCGGGCTCGGCTTCTTCAAGGCCGCGGTCGAGGCCGAGAAACGCCACGGGGCCGACGGCCAGGTGGTGGGCAACGCGCTCCAGACGAACGGGTTGCTGCTCGACGCCGCCTGGTGCAAGCACCTGGCCGAGTATCACTTCCTGGTCGGCCTGTCGCTCGACGGGCCGCGGGAGATGCACGAGACCTATCGCGGCAAGTGCTTCGAGCGGGTGATGCAGGCGGCCCGCACGATGCGCGAACACGGCGTGGAGTTCAACATCCTGTGCGTCGTGAGCCAGGCGAACGTGCGGCACGGGGCCGAGGTTTACGACTGGCTGGTGGGCCAGGGCTTCAACGAAATCCAGTTCATCCCCGCCCGCGAGGTGGCCGCCGACGGCTCGGCCGCGCCCTTCAGCGTGCACGGCGAGGAGTTCGGGGACTTCCTCCTCGCCGTCTTCGAGCGCTGGTATCCGCGCGACGTGGGGGCCGTGAACGAGCGGGTGTTCAACAGCCTGCTCGCGAGCTTCGCCTGCGGCGAGCCGAACCTGTGCACGTTCCGCTCCCGCTGCGGCGACTACGTGGCGGTGGAGCGCGGCGGCGAGGTGTTCCCGTGCGACTTCTACATCCAGCCCGAGCACAAGCTGGGCCAGCTCGGCGAGCGGCCGCTGAGAGAGATGTTCGCCGTGGCCCGCGAGGGCTTCCACCAGCTCAAGGGCCAGGTGGACGCCGCGTGCCGCGAGTGCGAGTGGTTCGCCCTCTGCCACGGCGGCTGCCCGCGCGACCGCGAGCCGGGCGGCCGCAACGCCCATTGCGCGGGCCTGAAGAAGTTCTTCGCCGTGGCCGCTCCGAAGCTGGAGGGCCTGGCGCGCCAGCTCAAGCGCGTGCGGGGCTTCTGAACGGGTGTTGACGATCTGAGGCGCGGGTTCCCCGGTCTTGTGGTAGAATGGGGGCGACGGGCGTTCCCTCAGACGAAGAAAGGCAGGGCAATGAAAAAGATCGTGGTGTTGCTTGGCCTGGCGGCCGCTCTGCTCGTGAGCGGCTGCGTGCCCGGCGGCGGCGGGTGTGGGCCTGGTGGGTGATCCATGAAAACACCCTCACCCGGTCGGGTGAGCCCTCCCCCTGTCCAGGTTGCCCAGCTCCCCCGCTGAGTCGCTGATAGGACGAACGACATGGTGAAACGCCTCCTAGGGTTGGCGGCGGTTGCATGCGCCCTGTTCCTGGGCGCGTGCGAGCGCGGCAGGTGACAGGCGGCTCTCCGCTCGTCCGGTCGGACGAGCCCCCCAGCCGCCACACAGGTCGCCCGATAGGCCAGATCGGTCGGATCGGTCGGATCCGTCGGATCCGTCCGATCTGGCCCGTGCGCCATTTGCGCCAGGCCCACCCCGAAGCAGGAGCACGGGCATGCTTCTCGGCAAGCGAATCCGCCTCGAACGCATCCTCAACCGCAACACGGGCCGCACCGTCGTCGTGCCCATGGACCACGGCGTCACCGTCGGCCCCATCCAGGGCCTGGTGGACATGCGGACGATGGTGAACGACGTGACGGAGGGCGGGGCAAACGCCGTGCTGGGCCACATGGGCCTGCCCCTCTACGGCCACAGGCAGAGCGGCAAGGACGTGGGGCTCATCCTCCACCTGTCCGGCTCGACCGTGTGGAGCCCGGACCCGAACGCTAAGGTGCTGGTGAACTCGGTGGAGAGCGCGCTGAAGATGGGCGCGGACGCCGTCTCGATCCACGTGAACATCGGGGCGGCGAGCGAGGCCGAGATGCTGCACGACCTGGGCCGCACCTCGGTCGCCTGCATGGAGTGGGGCGTGCCGCTCCTGGCGATGATGTACACGCGGGGCGCCAAGATCAAGAGCGAGAGCGACCCCGCCGCGGTGAAGCACGCCGCCCGCATCGCCGCCGAGCTGGGGGCCGACCTGGTGAAGGTCACCTACACCGGCTCGGCCGACACCTTCCGCAAGGTCATCGAGGGCTGCCCGATCCCCGTGCTGATCGCTGGGGGCGAGAAGGCCGAGAGCGACCGCGACGTCTTCGAGAACGTCCGCGGCGCCCTCGCCGCGGGCGGGTCGGGCGTGTGCATCGGCCGCAACGTCTTCCAGCACGACCGCCCGCTGGCCATGATGCGCGCCATCTGCGCCATGGTCCACGACAAAGCCTCGGTCGCCGAAGCCGCCCGCATCCTCGGCGCCGCGGCCAAGGGCCGGAAGAGCGACTGAGCCGCTCCCACGGGGGAACCGGGAGGCGCACGCCTGGGGAGGGAGACCATCCTCAGTCGCCACGAGCCGCGAGCCTGCGAGGCTGGGGGTAGGCCCCTGGCCTCCGGCTCGCGACTCGCCGCTCGCGGCCCGCGGCTTCCCGCTCACGCGTGGCGTTGCTTCATCTTGTCAAAGAGCGCGTGCGGACCCCATTCGGTATGTTCTGCCCCGAAGGGCGTGCAGTGACTACAGGGGCCCTCGGAACGGCCATTCCTACGAGGAGACAGGCCCCGGGATTGCCGGCTTCGGGGTCTCTCTCCTCCACCCTATGACGGCCTCGTGCGCTGAACCGCTTTCATTTTGCGGCCCCTGACGGCGTTCGCTCAGCCCATGTCATTGGTATTACTTGAGATATGGCTCAGAAGCGAGCCGGACGAAAAACGCTCTCAAATCGCTCTCAGTGAGCTTTGTAGACGCTCTCAGTCATCCTCGTCGTCCCGCCAGTCCCGGCGGCCACGGCCCCGCACGGGATGGGCGATGGCGTCGAGCGCCTCCTCGGGCAGGAAGCTCACGCCCGCCTCCGACGCCCCGTGGGCGAGGTCGAGTTCCTCCGTGTCGTAGTGGCGGGGGACGTTGCCGCCGTATGCCTGCATGCCGCTGGCCATGACGAAGCGCTTGAGGGCAGGCACGTAGACGAAGAGGGGCTGCTCGCGCCAGCCGGTCTCCGTCACGAGCGCCTTCACCCACGTGTTGGGTGGGGCGTCGGCCAGCGAGGCCGGGGCCTCCCCGGCGAGCGCGGCGGTCGCCCAGAGGGCGAGAAGGGCAATTGTTCCTCTCATGATGATCCTCCGTCTTCACCCCTCTCCCTTCCAGGGAGAGGGCAGGGAGAGGGTGGGACTCGGGGATTGGGGCAGGGCCCAACCCTCCCCCTGCCCCCTCCCTGAGAGGGAGGGGGTGGGGTGGCTTGGCAGTCCTGGGGCGGGTTCCTCAGGGCTTCTTGATGAGGAGTTTCCTGGCCTGCTTGAGGGTGTTCTGGTTCTTGGAGATTTCGACGACGCCGCGGAGGGCGGCCTGGACCGCTTCGTCGGCCTTGTTCTTCACGCGGTCGGCGATCTGGACGACGGCGGCGGCGGCCTCCTCGGCGATCTCGGCGTCCTTGAGGCAGGAGGCGGCGAGAGCGATGGCCTGGGGCTCGCGGACCTCGGTCAGGCCCCCGAGGACCGCCCGCTTCTCCTCGGCGCGTTTGGCGATCTTGAGGGCCTCGCCGTACATCTTCAGTTGCCGAGGGGGCTCGCGCCGCCACGTCTCGGAACGCGCGAGCGCGACGTAGTTGCGGAGGGCGAGGGCGTGGTGCCGCAGATCAGTCGTCGTAGACGCAATCTTGAGCAAGCCGTCGGCGGCCTGGACCATGCCGTTCGGCTCGGTCCAGTTGGCGAGGGCGCGGACCGCTTCGTCCTTGACCTTCGCGTCGGGGCTGTCGGCAGCGGCGGCGAGGGCCTTGGCGGCGGCCGAGCCGCCGATGCGGCCGAGGACGCGGAGCATCGCGCCCGCGGCCTCTGGGCTTGCGCCGTCGAGCGCGGCGGCGAGCGGGCCGGCCGTCTGGTCTCTGGCCCGCAGGCCGATGGCGATGAGGGCCTGCTCGGCGGCCCCACGCTCCTCACCCTCCTTCGCTTCCTTGAGCATCTTCACGAGAATGGGCACTTCCTTCTCGCCGCCCGCGGTCTGAAGCGCCCGCGCGGCGGCCGCGCGGACCGCGGCGTTGGCATCCTGCGCCGCCGCGAGGACGAGGGGCATCTGGTCGCCGGCGCGGCGCGCGCCGAGGACCTCGATAAGCCTGGCCTTCAGCGCCGCATCCGCTGCGGCATTGGCCGCCGCTGCGATGGCCGCGTTCGTCGTGTCCCCCTTGCACTTGATGAGGCATTCGAAGGCGGCTTGCTGCTCGGCCCGGTCCTTTGCCCCGAGGCGCGCGATGAGGGCCTTGGCCGCCCCCTCGCCGCCGATGGCCGCGGCCGCCTCCATCGCCTCCTGGCGGGCCGCCTCCTCCTTGTCCTCCATCGCCTCGAGCACGGCGGGGAGGGCCTTGGCGTCGGCGATGGCGCCCAGGATGAAGAGGGCGCCGGCGCGGTCCTTGCCCGCCGACTTCTTCATCAGGGCGACCCACTGCTCGACGGGGGCGCGGCCGGCGAGGGACTTTGCGACCTGCGTGCCCATCGCCCGCACCTGCGGGTCGGGGTCGGCGATGGCCGCGAGGAGTTCGGGCAGCACCTCGTCGCCCGCCACGGCCACGAGGCCGGCCAGGCAGCCGCAGCGGACGTGGCGGCCGGCCCTGCCGGGATACTGCTGCGGGAGCGTGGTGTAGATGCGTTTGGCGGCGTCCTTGTTGCCTGCATCGGCCAGGCGCTGGGCCAGGCGCAACGCCGCCTCCGCAAGCGTCATCTCGTAGGCGGTCGCCTTGTCGAGCTTGGCCGCGCCCAGCAGGGCGTCCACCGCCTTCGCGTCGCCGATGTCGGCGAGCGCCTCGGCCGCGGCGAGCCGCAGGTCGGCGTCGGCGCTCTTGATGTCGGCCAGGGCGGCCGGCGCGGCCTCGGCGTCGCGTATCCTGCCGAGGGCCTGGAGGAGTGCCACGCGGCTCCTGCCGCTGGCCTTCGGGAGCGCCGCGCGCAGCGGCGCGGCGAGCTTGCGGGCCTCGAGCGCCCGCGCCGCATAGTCGTACAGCTCGGGGTCGAGCAACAGCTTCGTGAGGACGGGGACCGGCTCCTCGCCGCCGAGCCAGAGCAGCTCTTCGAGGATGTGCTTCTTGACGATGACGGGCCGCTCGGCCTCGAGGGCCGCGGCCAGGGCCTCGGTGACCATCTTGCGCTCGGCCTCGGCGTCCGGCCGCCGCGCATAGGTGGCCACGGCGTGGAGCAGGTAGTTGGCCTTGTAGTCCTCAACCTTCTCCGGCGGCTTCTTCGGCTCGCCCTCCTTCGCGGGCGGCGGGGTGGGGTCCTTGAGCATGTCCACCAGGGCGGTGACGCTGGCCTTGCCGCCCTGGAGGATGGCATCCACGGCCTTCTGGGCCATCTCGGGGTCGGGGCCCGTGTGCTTGCCGTCAGGGTTCCTGTCGGCGTTGGGCATCGAGTTCACCAGGGCCTCGATGTCGGCCTGGCCGCCGAAGGCGACGGCGAGGGCGAGGAGGCCGCAGGTAACACATAGCAGCTTGGCGTTCATGGGGTTGCTCCTCGCTTCTCTCACAGGTGCCAGGGGGCGCGCATGGGCTGATGGACGAGGAGATTCGCCTCCTCGTCCCCGATGATTTCTTCCTTGACAGGGTCGAACTTGATCTTGCGTCCGACTCGGATGGCGATGTTGGCCAGGTGCATGATGCAGGCGGAGCGGTGGCCCGGCTCGGCGGAGCCGCCGGTCTTCTTGCGGGTCTTCACCGCCTCCTCGAAGCTGGGCCACGGCTCGGGGTCGGGCATGGCCAGCACCTTCTTCTGGTCCTCCTCGGAGAGGTCGCTCAGGCTCACGTCGCGGGCCGGCTGGCGGTCGTACGGCTTGCCCCACTCGCCACTGTCCATGACGAAGAGCGTGCCGTCGGCGTACTTCAGCTCGGCCCAGCCCCACATCCCGCAGGCGAGCGGATGGGCGGGCGGGGCGAACGACTCGATCTCGACGGCGCTCGTGTCGTCCTTCCCATAGGTCCATTGCACGGGGTCGAAGTGGTGCTGGCCCATGTCGGCCATGCCGCCGCCCTCGTAGTCCCAGTAGCCCCGGTGCGTGCCGCCCACGCGGTGCGGATGATAGGGCCGCAGCGGGGCGGGGCCGCAGTACATGTCCCAATCCAGCGAGTCGGGCACGGGCTGAGGCACGGGATTCACGTAGCCGCTCCACATCTTCACCTTGAGCCCGCCGCTCTTGATGTGCACGACTGGGCTCTTCTTGAGCAGGCCGCTCCGCATGATCTTGTGCTTGAGGATGGCATCCTTCCTGCGAATGGCGTCGTAGCGCCCGTAGGTCCCCACCTGGAGGATGCGGCCGTAGCGCTTCTCGGCCTCCACCACCGCCCGGCCCTCCGCGACGAACCGCGTGAGCGGCTTCTCGCACACCACGTCCTTCCCGCTCTGCATCGCTGCAATCGAGATGAGCGGGTGCCAGTGGGGCGGCGTGGCGATGGCCACCACGTCTATGTCCCGGCGGTCCATCACGCGGCGGAAGTCCGTGTAGCGCTCCTTGTCGTCCGTCGAGCCCTTGAACTTCACGTCGCACGAGGCGAGGCGGCGGACGTTCCGGCCCAGGCCGCCAAACGTCCCGCCCCCCCGTCCCCCGCAGCCCACGAGCGCGCCGCCCAGCGTGTCGCTCGGCGGCGCCTCAGCCGGCCCGCCCAGCACCTGCCGCGGCACGATGGCGAACGCCGCCGCAGCCGTCAGGCCGCCGAAGAACTCCCGACGCGACCACTTCGCTCCAGCCATGTCAGCCTCCTTTGCCGAAACCGAGCCAGAGGCATTCTCCCACCAAGCTGCTACTTTACTCATTTGCGACGCGAGCGCAAGCGCCCCCAACCTTTGCCAACGACCTTTGCCAACGTGCGCCATAGGAGTTGGCAAAGGTTGGGGCCGAGCCTCACGGCCTGAGGACGAAGAGGCGCTCGATGCCCCACCAGAGGCCCTTGAGGGCATAGCCGAGCGGGCCGAGGATGGGCCGGCGGCGCAGGCTGAGCCGAATCGTCGCGAGGTCCACCCGCCCCTTCAGCGCCTTGAGCCGCGCCGCCATCGCGTCCAGGTCGCCCTGCACGCGGTTCAGCTCCGTCTCGATGGCCAGCACGTCCTTGACCTCCGTCGCCTTGTCCAGGAGCTGCTTGAGGCGATCGCGGAGCGCTGCCTTGTTCTTCAGGCGGGCCTCCACGTCCACGTATTGCTCGGTCACGTCTTCGGCCTCGACGTAGCGATAGGTCACGGTGCCGAGCGCCTCGAAGCCGGCCAGCGACTCCTTGAATGCCTTGACGGGCACGCGCAGGGTGAGGCTGGCGTCCTCCTCGCCGCTGTCGGACTTCTGCTCGACGTAGCCCCCGAGCTTCTCGGCCACGGCCGTAGCGTCGGCGACGGCCTTCGGCACGTTCCACACGTCCACGCCAAGCCGCGCCTTCCAGATCAGCATCCGGTCCGCGCGCACGTCCGTCGAGTCGGGGCTCCGCGTCGCCGATTTCTCGGCGGCCCGCGCGCCGGCGATGCCCGCTGTCTCGTACTGCATGCAGCCCGCCAGCGCCACACACGCCGCCAGGGCGGCAGCGCACAACAACGCCTTCCTCATCGGTCACTCCTTTGTCCTGCAAGCCGAGATAGAACGGTTCTCCCCGTGAACTGCCACCTTACTCATTCGCGCGGCGCGCGCAAGCGCGCCAGCGCCCGCTCCGCGTGAGGCCAAAGCGGCGACTTCGTCGCCGCACTCCAAGCTCGCCTGCGCCGTGGGCAAGGTATGGAGTGCGGCATCGGAGATGCCGCTTTGAGTGCCTGCAGAGCGTCGGCATTCACAGCCAACGCCTGTCCCTCTTCCGCGCGCTCACGCCGGGCCGAAGCCCTCGTTGCCGGCAATGACCTCGCGGTAGTAGTAGAAGCTGTCCTTCGGCACGCGGCGGCAGTCGCCGTAGTCGCAGTAGACGATGCCGAAGCGCTTGGTGTAGCCGTAGGCCCACTCGAAGTTGTCAATCAGCGACCAGACGAAGTAGCCGCGGAGGTCCACCCCGTTGCGGACCGCCTCGCCGCAGGCGCCGATGTAGCGGCGAAGGAAGTCCACGCGGCCGGGGTCGTGGCAGCGCGTGCCGTCGTCGCTCAGCACGTCGGGCATGGCGCAGCCGTTCTCCGTCACGTAGAGGGTCGGGTGCCCGTACTCCTCGTCCACCCACTTCAGCAGGCGATAGATGCCCAGGGGCGTGATGTCCCAGCCCATGTCGGTCTTGGGGTAGCAGGAGGGCACGTGGGCGAATTGCTCGGGGTGGTTGGAATCGTGGCGCACGGCGCTCTCGGAGTACATGTTGACGCCTATGAAGTCGAGGGGCTGGGCGATGGCCTCCATGTCGCCCTCCTCGATGGGCAGCGGGGCGTCGGGGTAGGCGTCGAGGAGCCGCTGGGGGTAGTTGCCGCCGAAGAGCGGGTCGAGGAAGAGGCGCGAGCCCTTGTCGCGCGCGCGGTCGGCGGCCAACACGTCCTCCTCGCGGCGGGTGGCGGGGCGGGTGGCCGCGAGGTTGAGGGTGGTGCCGATGTCGCCCTTGCCGCCCCCGTCGCGGAATGCCTGGACGGCCAGGCCGTGGGCGAGGTTCAGGTGGTGGGCCGCGCGGTGGGCGGCGGCGCGGTCGGTGCGGCCGGGGGCATGGATGCCCAGCTCGTAGCCCAGGACGGCCGAGCACCAGGGCTCGTTGAGGGTGATCCAGAGGTCCACCTTGTCGCCGAGTGCCGCGAAGCAGGCGGCGGCGTAGTCGCCGAAGTGCTTCGCCGTGTCGCGGGCGGGCCAGCCCCCGGCGTCCTCGAGCGGCTGCGGCAGGTCCCAGTGGTAGAGCGTCACGGCCGGGCGGATACCGGCGGCGAGGAGGGCGTCAATCAGGCGGTGATAGTAGTCGAAGCCCTTGGGGTTCTGGGCGCCCGTGCCCGCGGGGAAGATGCGGGACCAGGCGAGCGAGAAGCGGTAGGCGCCAACCGCCATTTAGGCTCGCCGTCGCCCCTGCCGGCGCCCCGCTCCGGTGCCCATACTGTATCAACTCTGCTCGCGAGTTGATCCACTATGGCGCCGCCCTTGCCCTCCGGACCGCTCCGCCGCCCCGCCCGGCAGGGGGCGAACCCGCATCTCTCACCAACCCGGGGCATGCGCCCGCGAACCGGTCATTCTGAGCGGAGTGAAACGGAGCGAAGAATCTTCCAGGGGAACTGACTCCGCCAACACAGTGTACTTGCAGGGCAACGGTCCTCTCCCGTAGGAGACTCTTCGCTGCGCTCAGAATGATAGCAGGGGGCCGTCTCCCGCATCCCGGGCGCGAGCGTGGTGAGAAATGCGGGCTAAAGGCAGGACTCCGAACCAGGAGAGCGACCCGTTTGGAGTCCTGCCTTCAGGCAGTCTTCGCCCCAATGGGCCGAATCGCTGAAAGCCATTCAGCGCGGGCTATGCCCTGCCAACTGCGGCGGTGAGGTGTATCCACTTCTCGACGGTTGCGGCGAAGGCGGCCATGGCCTCGTGGAGGGCCGAGGGGACCCAGAGCTTCTCGCCAGCGGCCCAGCGCTTGACGAGGGCCTCGCGGAGGGCGCGGTTGAGTCCGCTCGCGACGTTGACCTTGGCGATGCCGAGGGCGATAGCGCGAGCGAGGTCGTCGGGCGCGGAAGAAAAGACACCCGCTGTCTTTTTCTCAATCACCGCGGCCTGTGGTGCCGTAAATGCTTGCCAAGTCGCTTCTTACACCGATTGGTGCCCACGAGGAGGAGAAAAAGACAGCGGGTGTCTTTTTTACAATCTGGCTTTCCCCGCGGCGGCGGTGAGGTGTATCCACTTCTCGGTGGTCGCGGCGAAGGCGGCCATGGCCTCGTGGAGGGCCGAAGGGACCCAGAGCTTCTCGCCAGCGGCCCAGCGCTTGACGAGGGCCTCGCGGAGGGCGCGGTTGAGTTCGCTGGCGACGTTGACCTTGGCGATGCCGAGGGCGATGGCCCGCCGCAAGTCGTCAGGCGGGGTGCCGCTGCCGCCGTGGAGGACGAGGGGGACGCCAGCCGCGTCCCGCAGCTTGGCCAACAACTCGAAGTCGAACTTCGGCGGGAGCTTGTAGTTGCCGTGGAGGTTGCCGAAGGAGACGGCCAGGCAGTCCACGCCCGTGGCCGCCGCGTAGGCCCGCGCCTCGTCGGGGTCGGTGAGGGCGGTGTGGCCCTTGCCCTCGCCCGTCACCTCGTCCACGCGGCCGACGGCGCCGATCTCGCCCTCGACCGTGACGCCGCGCGGGCGGGCGAGGGCGACGACCTGCTGGAGGGCGGCGACATTCTCGTCGAAGGGCTTGGTCGAGTAGTCGAGCATCACGGAGGTGAAGCCTGCGGCGAGGCAGGCCTCGACGGCCTCGATGGAGTTCCCGTGGTCGAGCAGGAGCGCGGCCGGCACGTCGTAGCGGGCGGCCAGGGCGCGGGCGGTGTCGGCTAGCGCCCCATACGACAGGAGCAGCTCGCCCGGCCCGGTCATCAGGATGACGGGCGCCCGGCACTTCTCGGCCACGCGGAGCACGGCGTCGGCCGTCTCCGCGTTCCAGATGCAGAAGGAGGGCACGGCGTAGCCGCGCCGCAAGGCGTCATGGAGCAATTCCGCCATCGCCACGAAACTCAAAGGCATTACCCCGCTTTCTCCGGCCCTCTCCCAGAGGGAGAGGGGTGACAGTGGGCGCCCTCGCCCCTCGGGCCGGCTGCCCCATATTCTATCTGTAACTGTCGCTTGGCCGCAAGCGGCGGAGGAAGGAAGATGTCGAAGACATGGATTGCCGTGCTACCCCGGGTGCGTGTAATCTCCTTCGGTATGCCACGTTCTGGGAGCCGCGCGGGACGCGGGCCACTGCGCGAGCGCGCAGGATTGGGCGAGCCTCGGCCCCAAGGTGCAGCGCAGAAGAGCATTCCACACTTGTACAAGTGTGGAATGCTCTTCTCAGACAGCCTGGGAGACGCGGTGACTGTGCGCGAAGCAGGTGGTGCGCTCGCCGAAGGAGGTTACGCGCACTGCACCAATGGGTGCATGCAATCTCCTTCGGTGTGCCCCGCTTCGGGGGCTGCGCAGGACGCGGGCCACTGCGCGAGCGCGCAGGATTGGGCGAGCCCCGGCCCCAGGGTGCAGCGGAGAACAACATTCCACAGTTGTACAAGTGTGGAATGTTGTTCTCAGACAGCCTGGGGCATGCGGTGGCTCTGCGCGAAGCACGTGACGCTCCCGCCGAAGGAGGTTGCACGCACCCGCTACCCCTTCTCCATTGCTTCCCGCGTGGAACAGCGCTATGATGCGGCGGGGGTGTGGCCTGTCCCCATGCGGAGCGACCCAGCGATGCCCTGGTTGGTGAATTGCGTCAGCATCCCACTGGCGCTCGTGTTCCTTGCCGGCGCGCATTGGCGAGGAAAGGAGTTCCACGAGGCGGTCAAGGGCGGGGACATCGGCTCGGTGAGGGCACTGCTTGCCGAGACCCCGGACTTGCTCAACATCAGGGCTTGGAGGTGCCCGTCTGGGGAGACGCCACTCCACGTTGCGGCCCGCCACGGTCGCAAGGAGGTCGCCGCCTTTCTCATCGAGAAGGGGGCGGACGTGGATGTGAGGGGGGACATCAGTTGGACGCCACTGCACCTGGCGGCGCAGGCCGGGGCGAAGGATGTGGCGGAATTGCTCCTGGCCAAGGGGGCGACTGTGGATCCAAGGGACGCCAATCGGCGTTCGCCCCTCCACCTGGCCGCGCACGAGGGTCATCTGGCGATCGTCGAACTCCTGCTCGCCAAGGGCGCCGACGTCAACGCCAAGCAGGAGGCACACTGGACACCGCTCTTCGAGGCCGCGCAGGCTGGCAGAAAGGATGTCGTCGAGCTTCTGGTCGCCCGAGGAGCCGAGATCGACTCCAAGACCAAGGACGAGCGATGGTCGCCTTTGCAGGAGGCCGCGAGAGGCGGCCACAAGGAGGTCGTCAAGCTCCTTGTGGCCAAGGGCGCCGACGTGAGATCGGCGGACTGCTCGGGCCGTTCGCCGCTGCATTCGGCCATGTTCTCCAGGAGAAGGGACGTCCGGGAGATCGCCGAGATCCTCATCGCCAGCGGAGCCGACGTCAATGCGAAGGACCGCACGGGCTGCACCCCGTTGCATTTCACCGCGTGGGCGAACAGGGAGGGGCCATGCGAATGGCCGGAGGCCGCCGAACTCCTCATCGCCAAGGGGGCCGATGTCAATGCGAAGGACAAGCAGGGCGTCACGCCACTCTACCAAGCGGTGATGTGCAATGGCTCCAAGGTCGCTGCGCTCCTGCTCGCCCATGGTGCGGACCCCAACGCGCCGACCAATGGTGGGCCGACGCTGCTCCGCTTAGCGGAGGAACGTGGCTGCGAGGAAGTGGCCAAGCTGCTCCGCGAGCGTGGCGCGGGAAAGTGAGAAGGGGAGGAGAGATTCCCCTCCTGGTGGGCAAGGGCAGCTCGAGTGGCTCGGAATGAAGCGGTTGATGGGCACCGCCCATTCCGAGACGACTATTGACCTCTGCGAAGGTAATGTGCCACCACGCGCTGGGTTCGAGCTTCGGTTGGCAGCCCACGAAGTGGGCGAGCCAGTCGTAGCCCAGGGCGACCGTAGGGAGCCCTGGGAACAAGGCCACCCCCACGCATGAGCCCCTGAAAGGGGCGATTCATGGGGGTCTGAATCGCCCCCGTTCGGGGGCTCCCGCGTTGGGATCGTCCTGCCCAGGGCTCCCTGCGGTCGCCTTGGGCTACGGTTGGGTCGCCACCGTTCGGGGGCTACGCGGCGCAGATTACTTCCGCAGAGGTCAATAACTGTGCCATGCGAGCTGCTTGAGGATCTTCTCCCACCGTTCCGCCATGTCGTCGCGGACGAGGAAGGGCTCGAAGCCGAGCGCGAGGTAGACGCGAATGGCGGCGAGGCGCAGGTCGTCGGTGAGCAGATAGATGCGGCGATAGCCGGCGTCGAGGAAGCGGGCCAGGGCCGCGGCGCAGACGGCCATGCCGAGGCGCTTGCCCTTGTGCTGGGGGTCGGCGGCGACCCAGGACAGCTCGCCGCCGCCAGGGTGTCCCTCGATGGGGCGGTGGCGGGCCATCGCCGTGGCCACGAGCCGGCCCGTCGCCGCCTGCTCGATGAGGAACCAGCCGCCGGGGAGGACGGAGGGGAGGACCTTCTCGATCTGCTCGTGGTCCCAGCTCTTGAAGCCGGCCGTGGCCATGAGCGCGAGATAGGCATCGGCGTCGCTCGGCGCGAATTGCCTCATCTCGTAGCCCTGCGGCACGGCGGCCTGGGGCGGCGAGGCGAGGAGGCGCTCGGGCCAGACCATTTGGAGTTGGGCGTAAGGGCGCTCTTCTGGCATTGTTCACGCGGGGCAGGGACGCCCCGCCTGCAATCCCTCTCACTCCGCCAGCTCGACGGCCAGGCTCTTCATCGTCGGCCTGATCGCACAGGTGATCGTGTAGGTCTCGGCCGGCTTCTGGGCCACGTGGATGTCGCGCTTTTCGGCGCCGCCCTCGTCCCACACGTAGGTCACTTTCACGGGGCGGAAGCCGCCGTGCGGCTCGCGGTAGTCGGCGTCAATGCGCGTCTGGTAGATCATCGCCACGGTGCGCTGGGTGCCCGCGAAGCGGACGAGACCCGAGCGGGTGCCGGCGGGAATCTTGTCGAAGACGAAGTACTTGCCGTTGTTGCGGGTCGGCCCTTCGCAGCGGCCGATGGGGTTCCACGTCTTGCCGCCGTCGAACGATGCCGCGATGTCCCAGGTGTCCTTGGGATCGCGGGCGCGATAGTAGATTCCGACCCGCAGCCGCGTGATGTCGCCGGGGGTCTCGACGGGGAACGTCACCTCGCCCGTCGCGGCCGATAGCACGAGCAGGTCGTCCTTGATGTTCTTCCGCTCGGGGTGGAAATCCGTGTAGAGGACCTGCTTGCCCTTGTTCTTGGGGTCGGTGGAGCCCTCGATGGTGATGGTGCCCTCGGGCGGCTCGGCGGAGAAGGTGATGGTGTTCTCGCCGCGGTCGAGCGCGGGCAGGGGGCGCTGCGAGTGCTGGATGTCGTGGACGATGCGCAGGGCGTCGAGGCCCGTGCCCGCGCCCTTGAGGGTGAACTTCAGGCGGTAGTCGTAGCGGCGGTAGACGTGAGGCTTGAGGTCAATCTTCTGGTCGCCCGAGGCTGCGACGCTGGCGATCTCCTTCCAGTCGAGGCCATTGTTGTCGGAGAAGGCGATGGCGATCCCGCCCCCGTCGCCGACGGCGGCCTTGAGGGCCAGCTCGCCGCCGAGGTAGACGTAGGACGATGGCATGCGCAGGATGAGCGTGGCTGGCTTCGCGGCGTCCTTGGCGAAGAGGGCCGGGCCGCCCTTGCGCTCCCTCTTGAACTCGATGTTCTCGCACGCGAGGGCCGAGGCGGCGAGGGAGCCGTCGGCCAGCGGCGGCTCGTACTCGAGCGTGCCGTTGCCAACGCGACCGTTGCCCAGGTCGCTGTACTTGGGCGTGTAGACCATGAACTTCTCGCCCGGCTTCATCCCCAGGCAGCCGGGGGCGCCGCCGGCGCCGTCCTGGTTCACGTGCAGGCCCTTGTGGCCCCAGTTGCGGGTGAGGCGCTCGCCGGGGCGGAGCTGCACGTTCACCTGGTAGCCGGCCGAGTAGCCGCACTCGTAGGGGAACAGGGTCGAGCCGTCGTACTCTTGCATCGTCGAGTACCAGCCGTGGGTGCGGGCGGGGAGCCAGCCGTCGCCGGCATAGAGGGGACAGTTGGCCAGGAGCGCGGGGCCGCGCTTCCAGCCCGTCCAGCCGTTCTCGGCGTGGAACTTGCGGAGCTTCGCGTCGTCGCCCTTGAAGCCGGGGTTCCTCTCATACCACTCCTTGATCGCGGCGGCGATTTCTTCGACGCTCGCGAGATCGCCGTCGGGCTTCGGGAAGTAGTTGATCAGCGAGGCATCGAGCAGGTGCCACTTGCCGCCCCAGGACACCTCCGGCACGACGTGGGCCTGAATCGTCCACCCGCGGGCCTCCAGGCCGGCGGCGCGGGCGAGCGACTGCACGTGCGACCGCGACTATGCGGCCCCCGGCGCCGTGATGGTCAAGCTCTACCCGGACCGCCTGGAGATCGCCAACCCCGGCGGCTTCGTCGGCGGCGTCACGCCCGACAACATCCTGCACCACACCTCCGCGCCCCGCTACCCCGCCCTGTTCACCGCCCTCGCCCGCATCCGGCTCGCCAACGCCGCCAACCTCGGCGTCCCCCGCGTCTTCTACGACTTCCTCCGCGAGGGCAAGGAACCGCCCTCCTACTGGGCCACCGGCTCGACCGTCCGCGTCACCCTCAAAGGCCAGGATGCCCGGCCGGAGTTTATCGAACTCGTCCATCGCTACCCCGACCTCACGATGGAGCACCTGCTCGTGCTCCGCCACCTGACCCAAGAGGCGAGGCTATCGGCCCAGCAAGCCGCCCAACTCTCCCAGAGGCCATTGGAGGATGCTCGAACCATCCTGGATGAGCTGGGCGCAAAGTGGCGCCTGGTGGAGGCCGCCGGCTCGGGCCGGGGACGGCGCTTCTCGCTCTCTTCGGAAGCGATAGACCTTCTCGCTGCCGCCCTCGCTTACTTCACGCGGGGACGACTCCGCTCACGGATCGCCAGAGCACGTGTCCTCGCTGCCCTGGCAGAAGGCCCCTTGTCCAATGCCGACGTGCGGCAGCTCACACACATGGGCAGGGATCAGGTAGTCTGGCTCATGAAGCGCCTGGAACGAGAGGGGCTTGTGACCCTCGATCGAAAGGGGCGCTCGAGCCAATGGATTGGGAAGCCGCAACAGGAGTGAGTGCGGACTCCGCATTTGAATGCGGAGTTTCTCGTTCTCAACGCCGTAACATCCCTATGCCGAGCGGGTTACGACGTTTTCAATCAATGTTCGGCCCGCTCAATTCCGCTACGGGTCGAGACCAATGGGATAACGCGAGACCGATCAATGCGCAGCGCGCACGATTCCCAAGGCCAAGCCAAGACCCCGCCCCGCCTGCTCATCGAGGAATGGCTCCCCGCCGCCGCAATCGGCGTCGAGTGCATGCGCGAGCGATCCACCGGCCAGCAGCCGCCCGACAAGCGCCTCCACGTCTGGTGGGCACGCCGTCCCCTCGTCGTCTCCCGCGCCGCCGTCCTCGCATCCCTCCTCCCCGCCGACTTCCCACGCGACGTGTTTGAGCAGCTCCTCGGCTTTGGGGACGCAGCTCCTGACTGGGCGCTACTTCGGGAGCAGGGAGCGACAGATGAGCAGACGCGGGCCATTCAGAAAGCTCTGGAGTGTGGTCGCAGCCATGGCCTCGTGGCAATCAGACAGGTCATGGACGCAGGCTTTCGGGCCGGTGGCTTCGGTTGTGATAGAGCCTTTGCCGCCGAACTCGATAGGGAGGATCTCAGACAGGCTCTTGCTGCCGCTACCCATCTCTGGGACGGGCAAGTCAGGGTTCTGGATCCCATGGGTGGCGGAGGGTCAATCCCCCTGGAAGCGGCGCGCCTGGGATTCCCGGCCTTCGCCAATGAATACAACCCCGTGGCTTGCTCAGTGCTTGAGGCAACTGTGGACTACCCTTTCCGGTTTGGACCGGAATTGGCAATAAGAGCTAGGCACTGGGGGGCGCAGCTCCGCCGCCGCTTCATTCCTCGCTTCGGTCATCTCCTACCCAAGACAGTAAATGGCGGGCGAGACAGGCCCGGTGGTTACATCTTTGCCTGGACCGTGCCATGCCCTGAGATTCAGCAGCCGACGCCGCTGGTGCCCGACTGGCATCTGCTGAAGCCCAAGCGCCATAGCGGGTGCAACCACGAGTGCCTGCTGGCCGTGCCGGAGGTCGTGGACGCAAAGAAGGGCACGTGGCGTGTCCGCTTCGTCCAGGGCGGCAAGGGCGCTGGCCAGATGCGCGCCGCCCCACCGCCCACGTATGGCGGCGGCGACGGCGTGTCGCTCTTCACCGGCCGCCCGATCCCAGGCGACTATATCAAGGCGATGGCGCAGCAGGGAAAGATGGGCAGCGCCCTCTATGCCGTTACCCTCAAGACCAAGCGCGGCATCGAGTTCCATCCCCCAGAGCTGCTCGAGCTTCGCGCCCTGGAAGAGGCTGAGAACGAGCTCGTCGTCCTCCGCCCCAAGTGGGAGAAGGACAACGTTATCCCAACTGAGAAGCGGTACAGGGGCGATTGCGACCGTTGTTTCGCCTACGGCATCACGACTTGGGCTTCCATGTTCTCCCCCCGCCAGCTTCTTGCGATGGGGATGCTGGTGGAGGAACTGCGCGGGCTGAGGCCCGAGATCCTCAACGCCGAAGGCCCCGAAATGGGGGAAGCGGTCGTCCACCTGCTGGCATTCATCCTCAACAAATTCGCCAACTACAACGCGCGCTCCTCATTCTGGCATGCTATGCGGGGTACGATGGCCAACACCTTTGACCGCCACGACTTCTCGTTCAAGGTGACGTATGCCGAGATGGCGGTCTGCAACGCAGGGGCCGGCCTGGCCTGGGCCATTGACAACGTCTTGGACGCCTATGAGAAGCTGGCGCAGTTGCCGCGGAGCGACGAAGCGAAGCCTGTGGAGATTTCGATGGGTTCAGCCACGGCCCTGCCGCAGTTCGCGGACGGGAGCGTGACAGCAGTGGTGGTGGACCCGCCGTATGCGGACAACGTGCAGTATGCGGAGTTGGCTGACTTCTTCTACGTGTGGCTAAAGCGCACCCAGGGGCACCGCCGGCCGGAGTGGTTCTCGACCTATCTGAGCGAGCACGATCAGGAGGCGGTGGTGAACATCACCCGCCATCGCCCAGGCACGAAGGCCACCAAGGATGCCCGTCAGAAGGCCAACGCCTTCTACCAGAAGATGATGGCCGAGATCTTCCGCGAGTGCCGGCGGGTGCTGCGCGACGACGGGGTGCTCACCGTGATGTTCACCCACAAGAAGCAGGAGGCGTGGGAGAACCTGTTCAAGTCGCTCATCGAAGCGGGGTTCACGATCACGGCCACGTGGCCGATCAAGACGGAGAGCGAGCACAGCCTGCACCAGGCGAAGAAGAACGCGGCGCAGAGCACGGTGGTGCTCGTGGCGCGCAAGCGGCCCGAGGATGCTGAGGCCGGCTGCTTCGACCGCGCGATGCGGGCGGAAATCCGCCAGCGCGCCCGCGACACTGCTACGCGCCTGCGAGACCAGGGCCTCAACCCCGTGGACCAGCTCGTCGGCACATTCGGCCCGGTCATGGAGGTCTTCAGCCGCCATGCCGACGTGAGGACGGATACCGGGGTGCCCGTGCCCGTGGGCGAGGCGCTTCAGGAAGCCGCCGATGCCGTGAGCGAATGGCGCATCCAGCAGCTCGCCGAGCGGGGGCTGGAGGGGGTGGAGGCGGAAGGCCAGTTCGTTCTCCTGTGCTGGGACGTGTTGGGCGCCGCCGAGTTCCGGTTCAACGAGGCCATGCTCCTCGGCAAGGCCGTGGGCATGGAGGTTGACCGCCTGATCTCGGCAGGTCTGGTGACGAAAGAGGGCGACAAGATTCGCATGGCGCCCGCGCGGGACCGCCGCCGCGAGAGGCCCCTGACGCCTGACGAGGTGACACAAACCCTCTTTGGCCTTGAGGCGGTCCCGAAGAAGCGGACGAAGCGGGAGATTCTGAAGGTCCACCCCAGTGATCCTGAGTTCCGGACGGCGATAGACGCCTGCCACGCGCTGGCGTTGCGGTGCGTCGAGGCCGTGGACGCTGCGGCGGGTGTCGGGTCCGCCAAGTCGCTCGCCCGCCAGCAGCGGTGGACCACGGGCGGTGCCGTGGCGAAGCTGATGGAGGCCCTTGTGAAGGCGGCGCCGGAGGCACTGCGGTTCGAGAAGGGCAAGACATCGGCGGCGGCGAAGTTCCCTGAGTTCCGCGCCTGGCACGCGCTCCTGAAGCCCCTTTTCGACATCGAGCCGCCGGAGTGGAAAGAGAAGAAGCCGCCCCAGGCCGATCTTGCGTTCGCACAGCAGGAAGCCGTCGAGGACGACGAGTCGCCCGAAGACGAGGAGTCGGACGAAACGTAGAAGGGGGGTCGCTCGTGAGCAAGGGCAAGCGGGGCAAGGTGGCTCCTGCGAGCGGGTGGAGTGAGCCGCTCGTGCCGGGCAGCCTTCGCAAGCACACATGGAAGCGCTTTCTGCGCGGCCCGGACCCTGAACTGGTCGAGAAGCTCTACACGCCCGCCTTGGGCGAGGCCATTGGCTACGACCGGTGCTGCACTTACTTCTCCAGCAGCGTGCTGAGCGCGGCGGCGCGCGGCTTTGCGGGCCTCATTCGCCGGCTACGCTCAGGCAAGCGCGAGACGATAGCCCACGACCCGCCGATCCGCCTCCTGGTCAACGAGGAACTGACCGAGTCCGACGTGCGCGCCCTGACGGAGACGGGGGACGCCACGAAGCTGGAGGCCCAGCTTCAGAAGCGGTTCAAGACACCGAAGGACGCCCTTGAACTCGACCGGCTGGGCATGCTGGCGTGGCTGGTAGCCAAGGGCTTTCTCGATGTGCGGGTGGGCGTGATGCGGCGGACCGGGGGGATCGCCCACGCGAAGTACGGGTTGGTCACGGACGAGGCCAGCGATGCCATCGTGTTCCGGGGCAGCGATAACGAGTCCGCGCGGGCCATTGGCGCGAACTATGAGAGCCTGGAAGTTTCGGCCTCGTGGCAAGACCCAGACGCGCTTGCGAACTACCGCGCGGAGTTTGATGCCCTTTGGCGAAACGAAGACCCCTACGTCTACACGGTCTCGTTGCCGGATGCCCTCCGCCGGAAGCTGATCAAGTTCGCGCCGGAGGAGCCGCCGGTCGTGGAGCCATCGTCGTCGGTCGCACGGGCGAAGGCGGCGATGCTCTGGGAGTTCATCAGGGAAGCCCCTTACCTGCCCAACGGCGCGCCCGCGTGCGATGCGACGGCGATGGTGGACCTGTGGCCGCATCAGGTGAAGGTGGTCGAGGAAGTGGCGGCGGCATGGCCGGCGGGCCGGCTGATGTGCGACGAAGTGGGGATGGGGAAGACCATCGAGGCCATCGTGACCCTTCGGCGGCTCATGGCGGGGCGCGGAGTGCGGCGGGTGCTCGTTCTGGTGCCCGCGGGCCTGCTGGGTCAGTGGCAAGGGGAGCTTCGGGAGAAGGGTGGGTTGATCTTCCCCCGGCATGAAGGCAGCTACCTGATATGGCCCGATGGCCGAAGGGAGAGGGCAGAGCTTCCCCAGGCGCTCCAACAGGATGCTCTGGTGATGAGCCGAGAGACGGCCCGGGTCCAGGGCGGCTTGCCGCACCTTCTGGCCGCCGAGCCGTGGGACATCGTGCTGATGGACGAGGCGCACGCCGCGAGACGGGCGGGAGGCGAGGGCGACTTCAACGCCGGCAACCTGCTGCTGGACCTGCTACGGCAACTTCAACTCCGGCGCAAAGCCCGTGGCATTCTCCTTCTGAGCGCCACGCCGATGCAGACGCAGGTGTGGGAGCCGTGGGACTTGCTCAGCGTGCTGGGCGAAGGGGGAAGATGGCTGAGTGAATTCTCCTGGGTGCGCGACTACTACGGCGCTGTGACCGCCCTTGAGCGAGGGCGCTGCCTCGATGGTCTGGTGCGTCGAGCGGCGCAGGTTGTTGCCTCCGACACACGATTCCCTCCGCCACCAGGCGGCAAGGCGACGTTGGCGGACCCAGAGGCCGTCGCAAAGGACTTGGCCTTCGCCTCATCCGAGCGGCGCGAGGAGTGGGCGAAGTGGTTGCGAGCGAATGCCCCGCTCACGCGGCGCATGCACCGAAACACGCGCAGCACGCTCCGCCGGTACTACGAGCTTGGGAAGCTACCGGACCCGCCCCCTGCCCGTATCGTCCGCGATGTTGTGTGCGAGTTCCTGGACAGCACCGAACGTCACGTGTACAACAGCGTCACGGACTACATCGATCGGCGTTTCAAGGAGCTTGAGGAGGAGAAGAAGGGCAAGGGCTTCGTGATGACCGTGTACCGACGCAGGGCGGCAAGCTGTCCGTATGCCCTTCAGCGGAGCTTGGAGCGCCGCCGCGATGGGCTTCTGAAGGTGATCCACAAGCACGCCTACGCCGGCGAAGTCTCCGCGGTCCTCCCCACCGCCATTCCCACGCCTCGCCAGCTCGAGTTCCAGGACTGGGAGATGGGCATCTTCTTCCACTTCGGCATCCGCACGTTCCACGAGGGCCACCGCGACTGGGATGGCAAGCCGATGCCGCCCGACGCCTTCCGCCCCGCCGGGCTCAACTGCGACAACTGGCTCGCCTCGGCCAAGCGGGCGGGCATGAACTACGCCGTCCTCGTCTGCAAGCACCACGACGGCTTCGCCAACTGGCCCTCGAAGTCCTCCAGCTACAGCGTCGGCCAGAGCCCGTGGAAGGAGGGCAGGGGCGACGTCGTCCGCGAGTTCACCGACGCCTGCCGCCGCCACGGGATGAAGATCGGCTACTACTACTCGCCTGCCGAGTGGGGAAACCCGAAGTTCAAGGACGCCGCGGCCTACGACGAGCACTTCCTCAACCAGATCAGCGAGCTGCTCACCAACTATGGGGCGATAGACATCCTGTGGTTCGACGGCTGCGGCTCCGAGGGCCACACCTACGATTGGCCGCGCATCATCCGCGAAATCCGCCGCACGCAGCCCAACCTGCTCATCTTCAACATGGGCGACCCCGACTTCCGCTGGGTCGGCAACGAAAGCGGCGTCGCCGACCTGCCCAACTGGAACGCCGTGGACGTGCGCTGCGTCCCGGTGCAAATCGCGGAGTTGATCAACTCCGCGATTTGCCGGTGGCTCCCCGCCGAGTGCGATTGCATGATGCGCTGGCGCAATTGGTTCTACGAGGAGGCCGATGAACACACGGTCAAGCCACTCGAAGAGCTGATGGGCCTCTACTACCTCTCGGTCGGGCGCGGAGCGAACCTCCTCATCAATATCGGCCCCGATCGCCGCGGCCTGCTGCCCGACGCCGACCGCGCCCGCCTGCTGGAGTTCGGCGCCGAAATCCGCCGCCGATTCGGCCACCCCATCGCCACCCTCGCCGACGGCGCCCTCACCGACACCGGCTGGGAATACGCCGCCAAGGAGCCCTTCTACATTGACCACGTGATCCTCCAGGAGGACCTCACGACGGGAGAGGCGGTTCGCCGCTTCGCCATCCGCTTCCTGCCGAGCCACGGCGGCAAGCCCATCACCCTCCACGAGGGCCGCAACATCGGCCACAAGGCCATCGTCCGCTTCCCGCTTGTGGCCGCCCGCAAGCTCCTCATCGAGATCACCGAATCCGACCGCCAGCCCACCCTCCGCGCCGTCGAACTCCACAACTCCACCGGCCTCGCACACCAGCACTGAGGGGGCGTGGGACGAGTGGGACCTGTGGGACACGTGGGACGGACAGTCCACAGGCCGCCCTGTCTCACACGTCCCACCGGTCCCACGAGTCCCACCTGGCCATCGCCGGTTCCATCGCCCTACCTGTGTGGAGCGTGCCCCCGTTGACAATGCGACGGCGGATGCTACAATCGTCGTGGTCCCATTGGAGTAGGCCGTGATGCTCCGCGTTGCGAGCATGCTGGTTCTGATCTGTCCGGGACTCGGCTTCGCCGCCGAGGCCGACATCGTCCGGCCCGAGGCGAAGCTGGCGACGGACCCCGTGCCTCACAGGGGCGATGCGGCGGACGACCCGGCTGTCTGGCTCCACCCGGCCGACCCCGCGAAGAGCCTGATCCTGGGCACCGATAAGCAGGGCGCGCTGCACGTCTACGGCATGGACGGCCGCGAGCGCCAACGCGTCTCGGACGGCTGCCGGCCGAACAATGTGGATGTGCTCTGCGGCTTCAAGCTCGGCGGCAGCGCCGTGGACCTGGCCGTGGCGTCCACGCGGGCATCCAAGTCCACAGGCGTGAAGGTCTGGCGGATAGAAGCCGAGACTTGCACGCTGAGCGATGTCACGGCTGGCGGCGCGCTGCCCGTGTTCGGCGGCGGAACGCCCTACGGCATCTGCGCCTATCGCAGCGCGAAGACGGGAAAGGCGTACTTCTTCGCCGTGGACAGGGCGGGGCGGATCGAGCAGCACGAACTCCAGGACGCCGGCGGGGGCACGGTGAAATCGGCCAAGGTGCGCGAGCTGAAGCTGTCCTCGACCGTCGAGGGCTGCGTGGCGGACGACGAGTTGGGCTTCCTCTACGTTGGCGAGGAGCGCGTGGGCATCTGGAAGCTCGCCGCCGAGCCGGACGGCGGTGACCGCGCGACCCGCGTGGCCAAGGTGGGCGAGCACGGCCTCACCCGCGACGTGGAGGGCCTGGCCCTCTACGGCGCCGCGGGCGGCAGGGGCTACCTCATCGCCTCCAGCCAGGGCAGCAACACCTTCATCGTCTACACCCGCGAGGGCGACAACCGCTACGTGCTCACGATTGACCCGAAGGAGGGGCGGCTTGACGACGTGAGCGACACCGACGGCATTGCCGTGACCAACCGCCCCACGTCGGCCCAGTTCCCCGCCGGCTTCCTCGTCGTGCAGGACGGCAACAGCAAGGGCGGGAACCAGAACTTCAAGCTCTACGACTGGCGCGACATCGCCGGCACGCGACTGCTGATTGACACGGAGTGGAATCCGCGCGGGAGATAGGCCCGGATCCGCGAGCCTGCGTTGACAACACGGCGGCGGGTGGTACAATCAGTGTTGTGGCATTCGGCTAATGGACGTGTAGAAGGAGGTGCGAACGTGCCCGTCGCGAGCAGGTTCTTCGGCATCGCTATCGCCTTCTACTGGTCGGACCATCTGCCGCCTCACTTCCACGCCAAGTACACGGGCGATGAGGCGATGATTGCAATCCGCACAGGCGAGGTGCTCCGCGGCGCACTGCCCAGACGGGCACTCTCCTTGGTGGACGAATGGCGCCTGCTGCACGAGAAGGACCTGATGGACAACTGGGAGCGCGCCCGCCGCCGCGCTCCGCTGGCGTACATTGCGGGATTGGAGCGAGCCATGATTCTCCACGTGGTCGAAGCACACTATGAGCACGACTGCGTCGTGTGGGTCAGATTCAACGACGGCGCCGAGGGCCTGGTGGACCTCGCCGACGAACTGTACGGCGAGATGTTCGAGCCGCTTCGAGACCCGGCCCGATTCAGGGCCTTCCGCGTGGACCCCGAGCTGGAAACCATCGTCTGGGACAATGGTGCGGACCTTGCCCCCGAGTTCCTTCACGAGCGCCTGGTGGTGCCTGCCGAACCGGCCGGCATGCCTGACGGGGCGTAGTCCGAACCGTCAGCCTCTGCAACCCCGCCGGCCTCGCACCTGTGCCTTGGGGGTATCCCGTGTTCCGGATGCTCTTCACACCGGCCGCGGTGATAGCGCTCATTTCAGGCATCTCGACTACCACTTGCAGTGGAGCGGCCCCGCGGACGCACGGATAGCGCTCCTCCGCAAGCATGGCGCCAAGACCGCCTCTGAGCTGGAGGTTCACAAGTGACAACTCGTGAGACAACCGAGGTGCTTCCCGTGACCCGCGAGCTGGACGTCCTCGTCGTCGGCGGGGGGCCGGCGGGGGTGGGGGCGGCGATTGCGGCGGCAAGGCAGGGAGCCAAGACGCTCGTGGCCGAGCAGTTCAACTGCCTCGGCGGCGTGGCGACGGCGGGCGGGCACGGCCATATCTCAATCTTCAGCGAGTGGCAAGGCGAGCGCCGCATCGTCGGCGGCATCGCTCACGAACTCGCCGACCGCGTCGTGGCCGAAGGCTTCGGCACCCGAAGCCCCCACGGCATCTGGTTCGAGGTGGAGGGGCTCAAGCTCATCCTCGACAAGATGGCGAAGGAGAACGGCCTCGGCGTCCTCTACTACACGTTCTTCTGCGAGGCGGTGGTCGAAGACGGCGCGATCAAGGGGGCGGTGGTCCAGAACAAGGGCGGGCGGCAGGTGGTTCGCGCGAAGCGGGTGGTGGATTGCACGGGCGACGCCGACGTGGCGTTCACGGCCGGCTGCCCGTGCGAGAAGGGGCGGCCCGGCGACGGCAAGTGCCAGCCCGTCACGCTCATGTTCACCATCGGCGGGGTGGACTGGCCCCGCGTGGAGAAGTGGCGCACCAGCTACAACATGGCCGATGTGTGGGCCGAGGCCCAACGCAAGGGCGACATGGAGCCGTTCCAGAAAGTCATCATGGGCTTCTGGTGGACGCCCACCCGCCCCGACCAGGTGGGCGTCAACTTCACGCACGTGACAGGCGTGGATTCGACGAAGGCCGAGGACCTCACGGCCGCGACGATGGAGGCCCGCCGCCAGGCCTGGCACTCGATTGGCGTCTTCCGCAAGTACGTGCCGGGCATGGAGAAGTGCTACATGGTCTCGACGCCGAACACCATCGGCATCCGCGAATCGCGGCGCGCGATGGGCGACTACGTGCTGACCGAGCACGACATCATGGCCCAGCGGCAGTTCCCCGACAACATCTGCTACGGCTCGTTCTTCATTGACATCCACCACATAGACGGGCCGGGGATGGACGCGACGACGTGGCGCCCGCCGAAGGGATTTCGGTATCATATCCCCTACCGCGTGCTCGTGCCGCGGGGCGTCGAGAACCTGCTCGTGGCGGGGCGGTGCATCAGCGTCACCCACGTCGCCCTCGGCTCGACCCGTGTGATGGTGCAGTGCATGGGCACGGGCGAGGCGGCGGGCGCGGCGGCGGCGCTGTCGCTCCAGGAGGGCGTGACGCCCCGGCGGCTCGATGTGGCGAAGCTCCAGGCCGTCCTTCGCCAGAATGGCGGCATCCTGAGCGAAGAGGACATTGTGCGAGCCAATCCCTGAGGTACGTCGGACGGTTGACACGCGGCTCAGGGCCGCTATCATGTGAGTGTCGCCAACACGCGAAGAAGGAGAGCATCCATGGCACAGATACTGGTTCGGGGCATTGATGAGGAGATCATCAAGCGGCTCAGGCGGCGTGCAGAGCGGAGTGGGCGCTCGCTCCAGTCGGAGGTCAAAGCGATCCTTGAGCATGAGGCCCGCGTTGACCTGGAGGCAGCCCGGGAGCTGGCCGAGAAGATACGAGCCAGCTTCGGAGGAAGGAAGTTCGACGACAGCGCCGAACTCATCCGCGAGGAACGCGAGCGATGAGCATCTACTACATTGTGGATGCGAGCGTTGCGGCCAAGTGGTATTTCAACGAAGAGCACACAGGGGCAGCGATGCGGCTCCTCCGGGCGGGCCACAGGCTCGAAGCCCCGCAGTTCTTCCTCTTGGAGATGGATTCGGTGTTCTGCGCCCGGATCCGTCGAGGGCAGATTGCAGAGGCAAAGGCCGATGAGATTCGAGCCGCAGTCCGGCAGTTGACCATTCGCCTCTATCCTGACGCGCTGCTCGCCGACCTCGCCTATGAGGTTGCAAAGCAAGTCCGGCGAAGTCCCTATGACTGCCTCTACCTTGCTCTGGCAGACCTTGTCGGGGAGCGCATGGTCACCGCTGACCGCCGCTTCTACGAGGCCATAGCAGGCACCCCCCTCGGGCAGCACGTGCTCTGGGTGGAAGATGTCCCGTAGCCCCACCGGGTGCAAGCCCGGCCACTTCGGCGAGTCGCTCCTGGAGTAGCGCGATGATGTCCGCGCCCGCCGGAGACGAAACGCGCCAGATCGAGCGGGCGGAGACGCTGCTCCGCGAGCGGTTCGGGCACAGCCGCTTCCTGCCGGGGCAGGAGGAGGCGCTGCGCTCCGTGCTCGCGGGGCGCAGCCTGCTCGTGGTGATGCCCACGGGCAGCGGCAAGTCGCTCGTCTACCAGTTGCCCGCGCTGCTGGGCGACGGGCTGACGGTGGTCGTCTCGCCGCTCATCGCGCTGATGAAGGACCAGGTGGACGAGTTAGCCCGGCGGCGCATCCCAGCCACGTTCGTGAACTCGAGCCTGAGCCTGGAGGAGCAGCGGAACCGCCTGGGCCGCTGCCTGCGGGGCGAGTACCGTCTGCTCTACGTGGCGCCCGAGCGGATGCGGAACGCGGCGTTCTGCGAGGTGCTGCGGCGGGTGCGCGTGAGCCGGATGGCGGTGGACGAGGCGCACTGCATCTCGCAGTGGGGGCACGACTTCCGGCCCGACTACCGCCGCCTCAAGCAGTTCCGGGAGTTCATGGCCGCCACGGTCGTGGGGAACAGATGGTCGGGAAAGTGCTTGATATTGGCGTCGCCGCCCCGCGCCGTCGGGCTCTCGGGGTCGTAGAGCACGACTCGCGCGGGCGGGCCGAAGGTGAGCTTGCTCAGGGCGCCCAGCTTGCCCAACTCGCGGCGGTTGTCCGCCCCAGGCCCCCACGCCAGGAACCAGGCCTCGCGCTCGCTCCGCACGTAGGGGTAGAACTGCACCCACCGCTGCGCCCCGGGCGACAGGAAGCAGGGCTCGATGAGTGGAGCATCCACCCTGTCGCCCACGCCGTTGTCCTTGTAGAGCCGCAGCTCGCCGTCGAAGGGCGCAGGCGACTGATTGGACAGCTCGACCGACACGAGGTTGATGCGGCCGGGCATCACCTTGCCGTCGAAGCCCCAGAGCACGGCCGTCACGTCGAGCGCCGACGCGCTCGCCGCGGCCGCGAGCAGCACGGAGGCAACGATGGCGATGCGACCCATGAACGCTATTCCCGCTTCGGGGGTGTTGGCATATCCCTAGGCGTCAGCATACCGAAATCGCCTCCCGCGCTCAAGGGCCGCGGCGCCCCGCCCGCGCCCGCGGCGCGGCCAAGATAGCGGTCGGCCTTCCGCAGGCAGACGCCGCGGCAGATCGCCGTCACCACCAGATAGCCCAGCAGCACCACCAGGATCGTCCCATCCCAGTCGCTCAGGCGACTGCGGGTGAGGGACCCCTGCTCGCAGCCGACGACGCAGGCGGCGGGGCTGAAGTAGAGCACGCACTGGACGTACTGCTGGGCGTACATGGGCTCGCCCGATGCCTGCGCAAGCAGGGGGAACGCCACGATCGGCGCGCCGTTCCACACCACGAGCACGAGCAGCGTGGCCATGATGGCGCGGAACCGCGTGCGCATCCGCAGCGCGATGCGGAGCGATACCCACGAGAACATCACCAGGAAGAGCGCCGTCCCCGCGAACGCGAGGCCGAGGTTCACGGCATCGGCCACCTCGTGCTCCTGGCGCGCGTAGTAGCGCGAGTAGGCGGTCGTGTACTGCCGCAGCCACAGCTCGACGAGGAGCAGCGTCGCCAGGGGGACGAGGAGGACCCAGCGGAGGCGGCGGACGCCTCGGAGCTTCTGCCGCACGATGTCGCGGCCCGACATCGGCGTGGTCAGCAGCACCTCGAGCGTCTGGCTGGTCCGCTCGGTCGCGATGGCGTTGGCGCTCGTCACCGACACGGCGACCAGGGCCAGCGCGCCCAGGCCGTAGAACAGGTGCGAGATGAGCTGCGGCGCCTGCCGCCACTCGCCGTAGATGATCACCGACGCCGCGACGAACAGCGTGGGCACCTCGAGCAGCACCAGGATGCGAAAGAGGTAGAGCGGCCGGCCCAGCGACCGGCGGGCCACCTCGCGCCACGCGATCGGCTCGTCCCCGGGCAGGCTCTCCTTGCTCCGGCCCAGCCGCAGCCCGCCCACCACGCGGTTCATCCGCTCGAAGAAGCGGTCGAGCGCCCGGAAGACGCTCAGCAGCCGGTTCCTCGGCTCGACGAACGCCCGCCTCACCAGGAACACCTTGGCCAGCACGAGCGCGAGCACGATGGAGACCCAGATGAAGAAGCTGCTGAAGAGCGCCGAGTCGAACGCCACGGCGCCGCGCCCCGCGTGGAACAGCGACAGGGGCACGAGGAAGAACACCCCCTCCCCCTCGGCCCCCATGAACACCAGGAAGAGCGGCAGCCCCAGGTAGGCCACCGCCGTGAGGACATAGGACGACAGGAGCGCGGCCAGCCCCGTGCAGCAGAACGCCGAGCACGCGAGCGCCAGCGCCCCCACCTGAAGGCACGCGAGCACCAGCACGTAGATGCCCGTCGCCAGGTAGTCGGTCGTGATCCCCCCGAACATGTAGCAGATGGCCAGCAGCGGCAGGCCCAGGAGCAGGATGCTGAACATCGGGATGAGGCGCCCGAGGTACTTCTGCACCAGAATCTGCCGCGGCTTCAGCGTCGTCAGCAACAGGAGGGCCAGCGACCCCCGCTCCTTCTCGTAGGTGAGCACGCCCGACATCATGGCGGGCATGAAGAGCAGGATGCCCGCGAACTGGAACTTGACCAGGGCATCGAACATCCCGCGCCCGCGGCCGCTCGTCGCCAGACTCTCCGCCGTCGCCGTCTGCAACTCCTCGTACGAGGCCACGAGGAAGATGGCGAACAGCAGCGCGGCGTAGCCCACCCGCGCGATGTACGTGCGACGCCGCGACGCCTGCTCCACCAGGTCCTTCGCCAGCAACGGAAGCGGGGCATTCCACCGCCACCAACGCATCCCAACTCCTCCGTTCTTCCCGCCCCCACTGGGCTTGCCCCAGTGGGGCGAAGGATTGGCCGCTACCCGCGAGGCCAGCCCTCACCCCCCTCCCTCTCAGGGAGGGGGCAGGGGGAGGGTCGGGTGCCTGCCCCGACCCCAAAGTCCCACCCTCACCCTGCCCTCTCCCTGGAAGGGAGAGGGGTGGGGGGGCGCCCGCCCTAGCTGCCAATCCCCGGCCCCACCGACACAAGGTCGGTGGGGGCCAGGAGGCCCGGGGGCCTCGCACTGTAGCTGCCAATCCTGGCTCCACCGACGCGAGGTCGGTGGGGGCAGGAACTTCTGCTACGCCACCTTGCCCTCGGTGAGCTTCATGAACGCCGTCTCCATGTCCATCGCCTCGGGCTGGAACATGCGCACCCGCGCCCCGAGGGCCACCAGGCGATCAAGCAGGTCCTCGCACGACAGCTCCTCCTCGCGGATGTGGATCGAGATGCGGTCCACCTCGCGCTCGACCCCCTGGACGCCGGGGATGGCCTTGATGCGCGCGAGCAACTCGTCCGACTGGTTGGCGAGCTGGACGTGGACGGCGCGGTGGAGGCTGAGCTGGCGGTAGATGTCGTCGAGAGAGCCCTGGGCGACCATTTGGCCCGCCTCGATGATGCCGATGCGCGTGCACATCTGGCTCAGCTCGTGCAGGATGTGGCTGGAGACGAGCACGGTCTTGCCCATGCCCCGCAGCTCCTTGAGCAGCTCGCGGATTTCGATGCGGGCGCGGGGGTCGAGCCCGCTCGCCGGCTCGTCCAGCAGCAACAGCTCGGGGTCGTGCAGCAGCACGCGGGCCAGGCCCAGCCGCTGCTTCATGCCGCGCGAGAGGGCGTCCACCTGCGTGTCGCGCTTCTCCGTCAGATCGGTCAGCGCCAGCACGTCGCCCACGACGGCCCGCCGCTTCGCGCGGTCCATGCGGTAGGCCGCGGCGAAGAAGTGCAGGTACTCGCTCACCGTGAGGTCCTCGTACACCCCGAAGAAGTCGGGCATGTAGCCGAACAGCGGCCGCACGCGCTCCGGCTCGTGCCGCACGCTGATGCCCCCGACGTAGACCCCGCCGTCCATCGGCGCCAGCAGCGTGGCGAGGACCTTGATCGTCGTCGTCTTCCCCGCCCCGTTCGGCCCGATGAAGCCATAGACCTCCCCCTTCGGGATCGAGAGCGACAGGTCGCGCACGGCCACCGTCTTGCCGTAGCGCACCCACAGGTTCCGGATTTCCACGAATTCCACCAGCGTTCCTCCTGACTCTTCTCGTCCCGATGCTCCGCGTCGGGACGCGGGGGCTTCATGGCTCTCCTCGATAGAGGCGGCGGTAGACGTAGACCTCGTCGCCCGCTTGCTCCACGGCCACGAGAAGCCAGTCCGGCGGGGTCGTTTGGTCGAGGACCGGCAGGTCCTCGAAGTGCATGGCCCCGGTCGGGGCGAGCTGCGACACGATGGCGAACAGCCCGGACTTCGCGTGGCAGGAGAAGGCCCGCAGCAGCGTCTCGCGGCTGCCCGAGTGGGACGCCCCGAGGAACGGATAGGGGTTGAGCGTGCCCTGGATCGCGAAGTAGCCGTCGCCCGTGAACAGGAAGACGCAGGGAGAGCCGAACCGCCCCTTGAGGAGATTGGCCGGACCGTTGGGGCGGGCGGCGGCCTCCTGCAACTCCCCAAGGCCCACCGCGTCCCACTGGATGTCGGCCTTGCGCTCGGGCGGCTCGAACGAGAAGGTGCGGTAGAGGACGGGCGACCACTGCCGCACGCGCTGGGTGATCGTGGACTGGCCCAGCACGCTCCCCTCACACAGCATCGGCATCGGCTCGCCCATCCCCATGTGCACGACACTGCGCCCGAAGGCCCTCTTGGCCGGGGGACCGTACTGGAAGTAGCGTTCCTCATCGTCCTCCCGCCGCGTCAGGCTCGAGCAATCCACGGAATGGAGGACGGTGCTCTTGAGGGGGATGGAGAGCGTGCGCTCGGCGCCGGGGAAGAGCAGCTCGAAGCGCGTCTGCCGCACGGGTTGGCCCTTGCGGTCAACGTCCACGAACACCACGGCGCGGCGGCGGTCGCTCATGCCCATGTAGTATTCGGAGAGCCGCACCATGACCCAGGTGAAGGCCACGGCCACGATGGGGAGGAAGAGCCAGGTGAGCTTGCGCATGCGGATGAGCCCGAGGAGATAGTAGTCCGCCGGCCCAATCAGCGCGATGAACAGCACGAGGACGAGGACGATGCCGCCGAAGGAGATGCGCTGCACGTCCCTCGGCATCAGCGCGCGGGCGATCTGCATCTGGTCGCCGAACGGGGCCGGCGCGAGCTGCGTCTCGAGCTGGGCGTCCACAATGTTGCCCCCGGGCAAGGCGCTCAGATCCACCAGACGCCCATCGGCCATGGCCAAGTCGCTCCGCCACCTGCCCTGCTTGAGGATGCTGGGGAGCTGGGTCTCGCGAACCTTCCAGAGGACGGCAAGGACGGCGCGCCACTGGGGACAGGCCTTGTAGTCGTGGTCCTTCGGCGGGTGGGCCGTGATGACGGCGGCGCGGCCGAGGCAGGGGCGGAGCAGGTGGGCGGTGACGGCGCCCTTCACCTGAGGCTCCGTGGGCAACAGGCGGCCGGCGGAGTCGAGCTGGAACAGCGGCAGGTCGCGGTCGGCCAACTCGTTGAGGAACTGCACCTGCCGCGCGGTGAGCGTACCCTGGACCGCGACGGCCACGCTGCCGCCGGCCCGCGCCCAGCGGAGAATGGCGTCGAGCTGGTCGCCGCGGAGACCCGCGAAGCCCCGGGCAGTGAGGAACATCACGTCGAAGGCGCAATACGCCAGGGGCTGCGCGGGCAGCTCCTCGGGCGTGAAGGGCTCGGTCTTGGTGGAAAGCCCCTTGAAGCTCCTCTCCGGCAGCGTGGGGCGGAACTGCTCGAGGGCGAGGCTGCTCAGCATCTTGTCGCGCCCCTCGGCCAGATTGTCGCGCGGCCCCACGATGGCGACGACGGCCCGCCGCTCGTTCGCCTCGGGCACCGCGGGCATAATCATCGGCAGCGGCAGCGCGCCCCGCTCCGTGAGGAAGCGCGGGTAGACCTCCACCGTCCTGGTTCCCCCCCGCATCCCGAGGGCCTGCCAGGGAATGGGCAGGAGCATGAAGAACGACTTCTCCCCGCCCCCTGGCGCGAGCGCGATGTCGTGGGAGAGACAGGTCGCCAGCACCCGGCCGTCCGCCTTCACCACCACCTCGAGGCGTCCTTCGAGCAGCCGGTTGCCGCCTGCCGCGAGCGTGGCCTGGGCCAGGATGGGCGCGCCCGTGCGCACGGCGCGGAAGGCCAGGTCGAGGCGGAGGGGCGGCTCCCCGCCGATGGCGGGGAGAGGGAGAGTGAAAGTGAGAGGGAAAGTGAGGAGTGAAGAGTGAAGGAGGAAGAACGCAAGGCGCAGAACAAGACGGCGCACACGCCCGCGCGGGTTCGCTGCCGTCTGCCGTCTGCCGTCTGCCCTCCGCCCTCTGCCGTCTGCCGTCTGTTCCCGCTTCATCGTGCGAATCCTCCCGGACGACGCTGGAAGAGCCACCACTCGCCCAACAGCACGCCGAAGGCCACGAGGGCGAGGGTCCACCAGAACGGCTTGTCGGCCTTCAGCGGCTCGCGCGAGGCGGCGACGGAGAGCTTCTCGTTGAACTCGATGGCCTCGACGCCGACGAGCTGGGTCTCGGGGGGCGAGAGGAGGCTGGCGCCCGTGAACCTGGGCGATGGCCTCTCGCAGACCTATTCCTACACCTACACCCCCACCGCCCACGGGCCTCAGCAGGCGACGGTGCGCTGCGACTTCGCCAATGGGAGCGACGACGGGCGGAACCTGCCCCAAGTCCTCGACCAGCTCATCACGGGGACGGGGGTGGGGCCGGAGTTCGACAGTTCGGTTGCGCCGGGCGAGCCGATTGACTTTGGGGCAGTGGTCCTCGGCGGCAACGCCCTGCGGCAGCTTCAG
Source organism: Planctomycetota bacterium (assembly GCA_041320515.1). GTDB lineage: Bacteria > Planctomycetota > PUPC01 > DSUN01 > DSUN01 > DSUN01. Next base: position 2,102,970 of record JBGLNR010000001.1, read on the forward strand.
GTGGGCAACATCAGCACCGACCCGAACGGGGGGAACCCAAGCCTGACCGACCTGACGCTTGTGGCCGCCGACCTCACCGGCCCCGATTCGGCGCTCTTCTCGCTGATCGGGTTCACGGCGGGGACGGTTCTGAGTGGCGAGGGGGTGGCGAGCTTCTTCGACATCAGCTTTTCGGCGCTGGGGCCGGTCGGGGCAAAGTCGGCGACCCTTATACTCACGACCGACCAGGGGGCGGCCTTTGGGGGGAGCGGCCAGCAATTCACGTGGGACCTCACAGGCAGCGTTTTCCAGACGAATGCGGCCATCCCCGAGCCGGGCAGCATCGCCCTCCTCTTCGGCGGCCTTGCCGCGCTGGCGCGGCGAAGGCGCAACCCCGCACGGCGATAGGAGGGTGCCGACGAAGCGGCGGCGGGCGAGGGCCTGGGGCTGGGCTCATACTGTATCAAATCGCGGGGCGAAATGATACAGTATGGCCGTCCGGGGCGGATTGGCCACAGAGGGTCAGCACGCATGTGCTTGGCAGATAGACACTTCGGGCGCCACGCCTGCGCGTGTCTGGAATACTAGACAGTGCGCGCGAATGGATGATACAGTATGGAGGGGCTGACGCGTCGCCCAGCGGGGGGCAGCAGGTCACGCGGGGGGCATGCGCTCGATTTCGGCGATCTTCTTGAGGCGGCGGGTGTGGCGGCCGCCGTCGAAGGGGGTGGCGATGAAGCGGCGAACCACCTGGTCAATGGCCCGCTCGTCGAGGACGCGGCTGCCGAAGCAGAGGACGTTTGCGTCGTTGTGGCGGCGGGCCATTTCGGCCGTGTAGTCGCTGTGGCACAGGGCGGCGCGGATGCCGGGCACCTTGTTGGCGGCGATGGACATGCCGAGGCCCGTGCCGCAGCAGAGGACCCCCAGGTCCGCCTGCCGCGTGGCGACGCGGTGGGCGACCTCGACGGCGTAGTCGGGGTAGTCGCACGAGGCGAGGCTGTGGGTCCCCACGTCCTCGACCTCGCAGCCAAGCTGGTTGAGGGTTTCGATGGCGTGGAGCTTGCCCGGGTAGCCCGCGTGGTCGGACCCGACGGCGACTTTCATATCAGCGCTCCCTGTGGCAGGTAACCTCCCGCAGGTTCGCAACCTGCGGGAGGTTGTGGGTACTCATTCCTCCCCCACCACCTCGATGCCGCAGAGGACCGGCTCGGGCAGGCTCGCGCCTGGGAGGGGGGCGAGGGCGATCCTGAGTTCGTCAACGACCTCGATGCCCTTGAACTCGGCGACGAAGGACCGGCGGGGGCCGCCCGCTTCGCGGGCGACGTCGAGCGATTCGATGACGCACTGGTCCTGGAGCGAGACGGAGAAGAGGCGGGCGCCCGGCGAGGCGTCCTGGGGTTCGATGAAGTGGAGGCGGACGGTGTAGCAGCCGGGCGGAGACTTGGGGCGCTTGTCGCGCGCGCGCCAGCGGCTGAGGACTGTGGGGTGTTCGCGCCGCCACTTGGTGAGCTTGCCCGCGAGCGTGAGGGTGAAGGAGCGGGCGCCCAGGACGCCCGAGGCCGCCACCCACTTCAGCCCGTCACCTTTGGCCCATGTGGAGTGGTGGGTGAACCACTGGGGTTCTTCGGGCTCGACGAGGAGGGGGACGTGTGGGGAGGGGCCGCCGACGCTTGGGAAGTCGAGCCAGAGGGTGCCGCCGTCGTCCAGGCGGTCGCCTGGGGCGGCGAGGTTGATGCCGACGCGGCGGATCGGGTCGTCGCTCCGCTTCAGGCGGTTGAAGGTCCAGGTCTCGACCTCGGGGGTGTGGATGAGGGCGAGGGAGGTCTGGTTCTGGTAGCTGCACGTGCAGGTGCGGGTGTAGTCGGGGGCGTTGAGGAGTCCGCCGGCGGCGATGAGGTTGGAGGTGCAGCTCGAGCGGAAGCCGCCGAAGTTGCCGGTGCCGCCGTCGCGGGCCAGGTCGCAGTAGCCTGCGGCGGCGGAGCGGAAGGTGAGGAGGTGCTGTGCGCCGACGGCGGTGCCGCAGCCGTACTGGCGGGCGAAGGTCCACGGGATTTCCTCGCCAGTCAGCGGGTGGGGGCGAGTGCGGGGCTCCCCAGTCAGGAGGTCGAAGGCAGGTCCTTGGGCGATGATGGTGTCGCCGTGGAGCATGATCGGGCCATCGTACTTATGCGGCTGGTCCCAAAGGACGGCGCCGTCCACGCCCGCGTAGGCGATGAGGCGGCTCGTGGGCTCGGGGAGCATGTCGCGGGAGGCGCGGCCGGCCTGGACCAGCACGTCGTGCTCCCGCGAGTAGGCGAGCCAGGTGCCGAAGACCTCGCGGTCCGTGCTCCAGAGGGTGGAGCCTTTGTGCAGGTCGAGGGCGAGGAGCAGGAACCTCGGCTTGGCTTTGCCGTGGGTGCGTTCCCAGCGCCAGGAGCGGACGATGCCCTCGGGCAGGCGGTCAATGCAGAAGAGCTTGCTGCCCCCGAAGCAGATGGCATTGTGGAGGAAGCCGTCGCGGGCCTCGCGGGTCCAGAGCACCTTGCCGGTGTGGCGGTCGAGCGCGACGAGCCAGCGGCTGGCGGTGCCGGCGTAGACGCTGGGCTTGCCGGCGAGGACCCCCTTGCGGGGGAGGAGGGGGCAGTGCTCCTCGAGGAGCAGGCGGTTCAGCCGCTTGAGTTCGCGCCTGGGCTTCACCACGGTGGCCTCTGGGTCGGGGGTCTCGGGCTCGGCGGCCTTCGCCTGGCGCTTGCCGAGGCCCTTGATGGCGTTCTCCAGCGACCGGGCGCGCGAGGAGGGCGCCGGGGGCAGCCTGCCGGCGAGGGACGCGTCGGCGAGGAGGAGGTTGAGGTTGCGGGCCAGCCACTCGGCGGGACGCTCCTTGCGTTCCTTGGGGCGCGGCGTGAAGCCGCGCAGCGCGCCCAGCCAGCCGCTCAACTCCTCGGCGTCTTCCTTGCTGGTCTTGCCGAACTCGTCGTGGGAAAACTCCGGGTCGCTCTCGAAGTCGGTCGGCGAGGTGCCGGCCACCAGCACGTCGTCGCACAGGGTCACGAAGGCCCAGGAGAGGAGGCCCTCGCCGCCATCGAGGCGTGGGAGCGCGAACTCGGCGAGGCGTTCGCCCGTGGCCGGGTCGAGGCGCAGGCAGGCCTTGCCGCAGGCCACGTAGATGCCGTCGGGGGCGGAGACGTAGTTGCTGCCGATGGCGTTGGCGCCGGGCTGGTGCTCCGTGTTGTCGTAGGGCTCGCCGATGCCGGGGAGGCTCGCGTCCCACAGCACGCGGCCCGTATAGATGTCCATCGCGCGCAGGTTGTCTGGCCCCTCGATGAAGAGGCGGCCGTCCACGACGTGCTCGGCCGGGCCGTGGCCGTGGCGCGGGAGGATTCGCTCGTTGGACGAGCCGCCGAACCAGAGGATGCCGAGGGGGAGCTTGACCCGCTCGTCGCTCGAGACGAGGGTGTTGGACGGGTCGGCGTTCTGGTGCGTCCAGTCGGCGGCGCCGGGCAATGCGCCGACGCGGGTGAGGAGGCTGAGGCCGCCCTTGCGCGTGACGGCGGCCCGCTCGAGGCCCGCTTGGGAGAGCGCCTCGTGCTCTTCGGCTGAGAGGGGGAGGCAGGCGGCGCCGCCGTAGGGACGGAGGGACTCGAAGAGCTTCTTCAGGAATGCGGAATCGTCCGCACGTTCCGAGGTCACGAGGCTGGCGAAGTAGGGCGGAAGCGAGAGGGTCAGCGGGTCGGCGACGCGGAGGGCCACGCGGCGGCCCAGGAGGCCCGCCTGGTCGAGCCGCCGGCGGATGGCGGCCACCGTGGCGGCGTCGGGGTCGAGGGCGACGACGTGGAGGCGGGAGCGGCGCGCCAACTCCTCGGCGAGGCGGCCGGTTCGGAGGCCGGCGACCAGGGCGTAGCCGTCGGCGACGCCTGTGGCCTCCAGCACGCCGCTGGCCAACTGGCTCCACTCATCCTGCGTGGGAGCGGCTGGGAGCGGGGCCGCGGTGCGCCCCGTTCGGGCGCCCGCGAGTTCCAGCTCGAACTTCGGCAGGTCGGGGCGCGGGAGCTTGGCGAGCAGCTCGACGGCGACCGCGTTGGCGCCTGGGAGGAGGAGGGCGGGGTCCACCTCGATGGACTGGCGGGCCTCCTCGGGCGCGCGGTCAGAGACCAGCGTTAGGTAGCCTGCGGGGGAGGGGAAGCGGCGGCGCCAGACCTCGGTGCCGTTGAGATAGACCACGGCGGCCTCGTCGGAGCGGACCTCCAGCTTGAGCGTGTGGAACCGCGCCCCCGCGGGGGCCTGGAACGCGTGGCGGAAGTAGACGGGACCGAGGCGCTTCCTGGGCGGCGGCGGTGGCGGCGCATCGTCATCCGCCTCCGCCAGCTCGTCTTCCTCCGGCAGCGCGGGCGAGCCGTTGGACCAGCGGCGGTCGTCGTAGCCGGGCGAGCGCCAGGCGGGGGAAAGCTCGGCGCCGCTCTTCTGGTGCCGCCATCGGGCGTGGAGGGGCACCAGCACGTCGTCCGTGCCCTGGGGCATCTGGGCGGCGGTGGGCGTGGCGCCGAAGCAGTAGAAGCGGCCTTCGAGCGTGACGACGAAGAGCCTCTGGCCGGCGGCGAGCATGGCGGCGGGCGTGCCGGCGATGCGGGCCTGCCAGGTGACTTTGGGCGGTTCGAGGCCCTTTGCGAGGTCGAGGGCCTCGACGTGGTTCTTCGCGCCGGCGAAGAGGCGATTCCCAGCCTTGATGTGCGCCTGGCCGGAGGCGCGGAACTTCCAGAGCTTCCGCACGAGCTTGCGGAGCGGGGAGGACCCGGTTGGCTTGCCCTGCTCGCGGCTGGCAGGCCGGCGGAAGTCGAAGGCCGCCAGCTCGTTGCGGTCGGAGCCGTAGACCACCTCGTCGGTTATCACGGGGGCCGGGCCGACGCTGGTCACGGGCTTGCCATCGGCGTCGAACAGCATGCCGCCGTTGGCGAACGCGAAGCCGTTCGCGGCGGCCAGGAAGCCGCCCGTCTTCTGGCTGGCGGCGAGGTGGTAGTAGAGGAACTTGCCCGTCGCGAGGTCGAAGCAGGCGGGCACGCTGCGGCCGCACGGCACGAGGAGGCGGTTGCCGCAGGTGGCCAGGTAGCCCTGGGGCGCCACGCCGGCGAAGGCCGGGCTGGCGTGGGGCTGTAGGATGAAGGAGGCCCCCGAGCCGTCGTTCGTCCACACCACGGCGCCCGACTCGGCGTCGAGGCAGTGGATGAACACCCCCTCGAATGGCCAGATGCCGGCGGCGAAGCAGACCCTGCCGCGGTGGACGACGGGCGCCCCGCGGGCGACCCAGAGGTTGACGAGGCGCGCGTTGCCGAGGACGAGGCGTTCGGCTGGGCCGCCGCGGAACTTCCAGAGGAGCCGGCCGCTCGCCGCGTCGAGACAATAGAGGTAGCCATCGTCGGAGACGAAGTACAGCTTGCCACGCGCGAAGGCGGGGGCGAAGCGCACCGGGCCGTCGGCGTGGAAGCGCCACTTCTCGTCGCCAGTGGCGGCGTCGAGGGCCGTCACGCTGTCGTTCGCGGACGAGCCGAAGAAGAGCAGCCCGGCCGCGGCGACTGGCTCATAGGCCACGTCGAAGCGCAGGCGCGGCTGGTCGAGCCACGCGGGCTCCAGGCGCGGGTATTCGCGCACCCACTGGAGGTGAAGCTCGGGGGGCAGTTCCTCGGGCGACGCGGCGCTCCGCTGCGCGTCGAAGCGGTACATCGGCCAGTCCGCGCCCGCGCCCCCACGGGCTGCCAGCGCCAGAACCGCCACGGTGCCCAGCTTGGCCGCAACTCTTCTCATCAGGTCCTATCGGTCCGATCCGTCCGGAGCCCCCAGTATGCCAGTCCCACGCTCGGAAAGTCCAACAGGGCGCCGCACTTTTCGACCGCCCGCCCCCCGCCGCGCTTTTCAACCGACGTTCACATGAGCATAGGGGACGAGCGGATGCCGTACGGAATCCCGCATCTCATCTTCGCGTCCTTCCTCCTCTTGGGGGGCTTCTGCCTCCGGCGCGGCGCACGCAAGCCCGGCGCCATGTGGGGGTCGAAGCAGATTGGCACTGGGATGATCGCTGTGGCGGCCTGCCTCCTGCTGTGGGCCGTCTTCAGCGAGGCCATCATGCAGGCGCTCTCGGCCACGGTGCGAAGCGTGCGCAGGCCTCGGGTCGAGCGGATCGTCGCCATCACCCTGCTCCCGCACCGGAGCGGCGACGACCTCTTCGAGCAGGTGGTCAAGGAGCCGCTCCGCCTGGAGAGTCGCTCGCTCATCGAGGAGATCGCTCACGCGCTCCGCGACGCGCACCCCTGGCACGCGAACCACCCCGACACGCAGCGGCTCTGCTGGCTCGCCATCGAGGACCGCGATGCGACCCGATACTGCGAGGTGAGCTGGACTTCGAACCAGGGGGTCATCTTTGAGATCTACCTCCGGTACAGCCCGTATCTCACCTTAGGAAACGCCTTGGGAACCTACCGCAACGACGAGCTTGGCCCAATTCTGTTGCGAGCGGTCGAGGCAGAAGCCAGGGTCAGACCCCAGACCACAGACTGAGGCAACGACCGAACACCCCTGCGGATCTGTGATCTGGAAGCGTCTTGCCCAGAGGGCGTACCAGTTGGGAGTCCCGCCTTCAGGCGGTCTTGGGCTTCTCGGGGCCGCGCGACCGGTCGAAGACCGCCTGAAGGCGGGACTACATGCCAAAGCGCGCTACGGCTGGGCCTTGCACTGCCAGAAGGCGACGACGGCGCCCGTGGGGTCGGAGATGACGCTGAACCAGCCCATGCCGGGCACCTCGGTCCTGTCGCAGAGCACGGTCGCGCCGAGGTCCTTCGCCCGCTGGGTCGTCGCCGCCACGTCGGCCACTGAGACGTAGGCCAGCCAGTGCGAGGGAATGTGGGGCGCAGGGACCTGCATCATCCCGCCCCCTACCCCCTCGCCGACGTGGATGAGCGTGTAGCCCCCGCCCTCGAACTCCTCGAGCCGCCAGTCGAGCAACTGGCTGTAGAACGCCTTGGCCTTCGCCAGGTCGGTCGTCTGAAGCTCCACGTGCACGAACGGGTTGCCCATTGTCCGTCCTCCGGGTGAGCGGGAAGGGGCCGACACTGAGCCTATAGTAACCACTCGCCGCTCCGAGTCAACGTGCGGTCCGGGCAGAGCTTCGGGTCACCTCACACTTCAGCCGAGCGAAGCACATGCCCCCACTGACCTCGTGTCGGTGGGGCGGGGGAGGGACCAGGCGTCTGCCATGGCATCATGTGGAGAGAAACAGCCGATTCGGGGCGGGATCGTGGCCGGAAACGACGATTCCACAGTTGTACAACTATCAAGTCATGGTCCACCGGGCCGCACACCTCGCGCGCGGGCCGGCGTGTCCCAGACGGGCCACGCCCAGAGCAGAAAGTGGCAGACCTGACACCAACCTTGCGAGGCGTCTGCCATGGCATCATGTGGAGAGAAACGGCTGATTCGAGGGTGGGATCGTGGCCGGAAAAGACGATTTCACAGTTGTACAACTGTGGAACCTTTCTCCACCAGGCCGCAGACCCCCGCGTAGGCCGGCACCATGTCCCGAACGGGCCACTCCCAAGTCACGAATCGGCCCACGACGCGAGGCCGGCCCCCGCGCCTTCGCTTGCGGCGGGCGCTCGCATGGTGTACGATCCGCGCGAGGATGCCAATGCCCACGCACGGGGAATGCCAACCGACGTTCCTGCCCATGACCCGCGCAGAGATGGCGCGCCTCGGGTGGGAGGAGCTGGATGTGTTGCTCGTGACGGGCGACGCCTACGTGGACCATCCGGCCTTCGGGGCGGCGCTGCTCGGGCGATGGCTCGCCCACCACGGCTATCGTGTGGGCATCGTGGCGCAGCCCAGGTGGGACACGGCGGACGACGTGGCGCGGCTCGGCCGCCCGCGGCTGTTCGCGGGCGTGACGGCGGGGGCGCTCGACTCGATGCTGGCCCACTACACGGCGTTCCGCAAGAAGCGGCACGACGACGCCTACACGCCCGGCGGCCGCGCGGGGGCGAGGCCGAATCGCGCGACCATCGTCTACGCCAACCTTGTGCGGCAGGCATTTCCCGGCCTGCCCGTCGCCATCGGCGGCATCGGGGCCTCGATGCGGCGGGCCTCGCACTACGATTTCTGGACCGACAGGCTCCGCCGCTCGATCCTCCTCGACAGCAAGGCCGACCTGCTGGTCTACGGCATGGCGGAGAGGGCCATTCTCGAGGTGGCTCAGCGCCTGGCAAACACAGCCGAGGCCTGCCCTGAGCCTTGCCGAAGGGGCGGCTGTGCCACGCGGCGGTTGCACGGGATTCGAGGCACGGCGTTCGCCGAATCCTACAGGTCCCCGTCGTCGGATCCGTCCGATCCGTCGGATCCGTCGGATCCGTCGGATCTGTCCGATGGCACATGCTGGGCACTTCCCTCCCACGGAGAAATCGAGGCGGAGCCGAAGAAGCTGATGGCGGCCACGCTGCTGCTCGAACGCCAGGTGCACGACGGCTCAGCCTGGGCCACGCAAGCCGCAGGCAAGCAGGCCGTGGTGTTCGCCCCGCCCGCCGAGCCGCTGACGACGGAGGAATTGGACGCGCTCTACGCCCTGCCCTTCACGCGGCAGCCGCATCCTCTCTACGCTTCAGGCGAGGGACGAGGCGAGCGGTGGGGGTCGCGTCAAGGGTGCACCCTCCCCCTGCCCCCTCCCTCTGAGAGGGAGGGGGGTCGGGGGACAATCCCGGCGGTCGAGATGGTGCAGTTCAGCCTCACGACGCACCGGGGCTGCGCGGGCGGCTGCTCGTTCTGCGCGCTGGCGCTGCACCAGGGACGCCGCATCCGCTCGCGGAGCGGCCAGTCCATCCTTGACGAGGCGGCCCGCGTGACGCGCCACCCCGACTGGAAGGGGAGTCTGAGCGACGCCGGCGGCCCGACGGCGAACCTGTGGGGCGCGCGCTGCACGGCAGAAAAGGGGACATTCTACTTTTCTGCCGCGGAAAAGTTGAATGTCCCCTTTTCCGCCTGCCGCCGCGCGAACTGCCTGCACCCCAATATCTGCGGCCACTTCAAGGTGGACCAGGCGGCCCTGGCCGACCTGCTCCGCAGCATCGCCCGGCTGCCAGGCGTCAAGCACATGCGGACCGCCAGCGGCGTGCGGCACGACGTGGCGCTGCTCGACGAGGCCTACGTGCGGGCGCTCGTCGGCGAGTTCACGGGCGGCCAGCTCAAGCTCGCGCCCGAGCACTCGTGCGACCGCGTGCTGTGGCTGATGCGCAAGCCGGCCTTTGCCGCCTTCGAGCGGTTCCTCACGCTCTTCGAGCGGCTCTCGCGTGAGGCGGGGAAGGAGCAATACGTCGTGCCGTACCTCCTCAGCGCCTTCCCCGGCTGCACGGACGCCGATATGCGGGCGCTGGCGGCGTGGCTGCGGCGGCGCGGCTGGCGGCCGCAGCAGGTGCAGTGCTTCATCCCCACCCCCGGCACGGTGGCCACGGCGATGTTCCACGCGGGCATTGACCCCGAGGGGAACCCCATTCCCGTGGCCCGCACGGATGCGGAGCGGCTGAGGCAGCACTACATCCTGGCGCCGGCGAAGAAAGAAACAAGACGCGGGGCGCAGAGGCCCCGCCCACAATCCAGGTGATCGGCTATGCGCTGGAAGCGGTCATACACCCCCCTCGCCTTGATCGTGGCCGCACTCGCGTGCGAGATGGCCGCCATCGTGGTGCTGGCCCCGTCGTCGCGGCGAGCCGTGGTCTACGTGGACGACCAGCGCTTCGCGCTCGACTACCGAGTGTTCTACGACGCCAGCGTTGCCCTCCGCAAGGGCGATGACCCGTACCTCTCTGTCCGGTACGTCACCCCGCCTACGGCGGCGCTGCTGAACCGCCCGCTCACCCTTCTGCCGTTCGAGCAGGCAGCGTGGGTGGCCGCGGCGGGCACTGTCGTGTGCCTGCTCCTCGCGCAGGTGGCGTCCACGGCCGCCTTCTTCTCCCTTCGCACACGAGAGGGGTGGACGGTGCTGGCGCTCGGCGTGGCCGTGATGGCGCTGAGCTATCCCGCCTACTTCCTCGTCTACCGCGGGAACATAGACGCCTTTGTCCTCGCCCCAATGTGTTTGGCGTTGTTGCTGAGCAGGAGGCGCGGCGTGGTGGCGGGAGCGTGCGTCGGGCTGGCGGCGGCGCTGAAGGTCTACCCGGCGCTGCTGGCCGTGCCGCTGGCGATTCAGCGGCGGTGGCGGGTGCTGGCGAGCGCGGGCGTGGTCCTGGCGCTCTTCGTCGCGCTGACGCCGGGCTTGTGGGCGGAGGCCGTGAGGCGTATGCTCTGGCGGTCCTCGTGCTTCGAAATGACGGAGAACGGGAGCCTGGCCTGCACGTTCGCGTTCTTCGGCAAGGCGATGGGGCTGCCGGTGGGCATCGGCACGTGGCGGGTGCTCGGGCTGGCCGCATTCGGGGTGCTCCTCGCGCTGACGGTCTGGGCCGATGTCCGTCGCCGGGCGCGGCGCGACGAGGCGGCGCAGCGCGTGGCGGCGTTCATGTATCTGCCGTTCATGGCGGCGGTGCCGGCGCTGAGCTTCCACTACGGACTCGTCGTGGTGTTGCCGTTGTTGCCCGTGGTGGCCCACTTGTGGAAGCCTCGGGCCAGCAAAGGGTTGAGACTTATCGTCGTCGGGCTGGTGCTGGCGCAGGTGCAGGCCGTGGCCTTGGCGTGCCTCGCGGGCAGCGTCGTGCCGCACGCTATCCCGGGCGTCGGGCTGTTCCTCGTCTTGCTCGGGTGCCTGCGCTGGAAGCTGTCGGGGGACTCGGCATGACCTTGGGGGCTCTGACCCCTCTCCCTTCCAGGGAGAGGGCGGGGTGAGGGTTGGGGTCTGGGGCTGCACGGGCCCCAACCCTCCCCCTACCCCCTCCCTGAGAGGGAGGGGGGTCGAGCGGGCGCGTCTGGAGAGCGGGCCGATGAGGCGTGGTTACGAGATCGCCGCGTTCGCGTTCCTGGCCGCGTATGCGGCGCTGCATGTGATCTTCGGGCTGGCCGTGCCGACCGAGCGGCTGTGGGGCGCTGACATCCTGCGGTTCTGCCGCGGGTGGCAGCTTGGGGTCTTCCTCTGCCTGGTGGGCGGGTCGCTGTGCCTGGCGTGGCCGGCGTTCGCGGCGCGGGTCGAGGCGGGTGTGGCCTGGCTTGGCTCGCGGCTCGGGGCTCGCGGCTCGCGGCTGCTTGTCACCCACGCCGTGCTCTTCGTCGCGAGCGCGGCGGCGCTGTTCTTGCTGGGGACGAAGTACTCGGGCGGGGACGCAAGCTGGATGTGGGAGGCGGGGAAGCTGCCGCTGTTTCTGAAGCGCTCGCCGCTGTCGTCGGCGCCTCTCGTCCTCGGCACGTGGGCGGGCGAGGCGGTGGGCGCGGCCTACCTGCCGTCGCTCCAGGCGACGATCACGCTCGTGGGCGCGCTCAGCGTGTGCGGCCTGTTCCAGTTGTTCCTGACGCTGTTCGGGGACAGGGCTCGGGCCTGGGCGTTCCTGGCCGTGGCGCTGTCGAGCTATGGCCTCAGCCGGCTGCTGCCGGGCTACATCGAGGTCTACGGGGTCACGCTGCTGTTCCTCGTTGTCTTCGAGTGCGCCCTCGTGAGCTACTGCCTTCGGGGGCGGGGGCTGGTGGTGCTTCTGGCGGCGCTGGGGGCGTTCGTGCTCGCGCACATCCAGGCGCTCGTCGTCGTGCCGGGCGTCTTCGTGCTCGGCCTTGTCATGGAGCGGCGGCGGAAGAGGCTGCGGCGGTTCGTCGCGCTCTGGGCGCTTCTCGCGTTAGTGCTGGCCGGCCTCTACCCACTGCTGAGGCACCGCGGGCAGTCGTTCGGCCTGGCTTCGGCGCTGGAGCGCGCGGTCGCACGTGGGCGCGCCCTGCGCCCAGACGCTCGACGGCCCGCCCGACAGGATGATGCCCTTGGGCCGCAGCGCGCGAATCTTCTCGAACGGCACGTTGCACGGCTCGAGGCGGCAGTAGACGTGGTGCTCCCGCACCCGCCGCGCGATGAGCTGGCTGTATTGGGAGCCGAAGTCCAGGATAAGGACCGTGTCGTGGGGCATACTGGATTTCCGATTCCCGATTGCCAACTGCCGATTTCAGACGTTCCATCGCCCCCACCGACCTCGTGTCGGTGGAGCGGTGACTGAAAGCTACCAGCCGCGTCCCCTTCCCCCGCCCCCACCGAGCTTGTCTCGGTGGGGCGAAGGACTGGCCACTACCCGCGGCCCCACCCTCCCCCTGCCCCCTCCCTGAAAGGGAGGGGGGTGGGCGGTGGGGCTCGCCTCGCCGTAGCTGTCAATCCTCGGCCCCACCGACGCAAGGTCGGTGGGGGCCGGATGCCACTTGCTCAGTCATCAGCTTCACAAATCGCTCAAACAGATGGCTCGCGTCATGCGGGCCGGGCGAGGCCTCTGGGTGGTACTGGACGGCGAAGAGGGGGAGTCTGCGGTGGCGGAAGCCCTCGAGAGTGCCGTCGTCGAGGTTGATGTGGGTCAACTCCACCTCATCGGGGGGCAGCGAATCAATGTCCACGCAGAAGCCGTGGTTCTGGCTCGTGATGTCAATGCGGCCCGTGGCCAGCTCGCGGACGGGCTGGTTGGCCCCACGGTGGCCGAACTTGAGCTTGAAGGTTCTGCCGCCGAGGGCGAGGCCGAGGAGCTGGTGGCCCAGGCAGATGCCGAAGATGGGCGCCTTGCCCACGAGCTTCTGCACCTCGGGGATGATGCGGGTGAGGGCCGCGGGATCGCCCGGGCCGTTCGAGAGGAGCACGCCATCAGGCTTCATGGCCAGCGTGTCGGCGGCCGGAGTGTACGCGGGCACGACTGTGACCTGGCAGCCGCTGGCGGCGAGGAGGCGGAGGATGTTGTGCTTGACGCCAAAGTCGTAGGCCACCACATGGAAACGCTGATTTCCGATTTCCGATTTCCGATTTCCGATTTCCGATCGGCAATTGGCAATCGGCAATCGGCAATCGGCGATGGCGGACTCCCAGCGGTATGCCTCACGGCACGTCACGCCCTCCACGATGTCGCGGCCGACGAGGCCGGGCCAGGCGCGGGCCATGGCGACCAGTTCCTCGGCGGAGCGGCCCTCGGTCGAGATGGCGGCCTTCATTGCCCCCGCGGTGCGGATGTGCAGGGTGAGGGCGCGGGTGTCCACCCCCTCGATGCCGATGACGCCCTGGGCGGCGAGGTAGTCGGGCAGCGACTGGCGCGAGCGCCAGTTGCTGGGCACGCGGCAGGCCTCCTTGACGATGAGGCCCTCGGCCTGGATGCGGTCCGACTCTACGTCGTCGGGGTTGACCCCGTAGTTGCCGATGAGGGGATAGGTCATCGTGACGATCTGGCCGGCGTAGGAGGGGTCGGTGAGGATTTCCTGGTAGCCGGTCATCGAGGTGTTGAACACCACCTCGCCGCAGCGGGTGCCTGGCGCGCCGAAGGAGAGGCCGGGGAAGAGGCGGCCGTCTTCGAGGGCGATGATCGCTTCGCAAGTGCCTTCAGGCACGTCCTGGCTCTCTTCCTATCCCGAGGTGTCTCGTGAAACGTGATGCGTGAAACGTGAGCAGGAGAGCAGTCAAGAGCCTATCTCTTCTCTCACGTTTCACGCTTCACGTTTCACGCGGTCATCGCGTCTCCATCCCCAGCTTCTCGACCGCCTCGGTGATCTCGCAGGGGTAGTTGCCCGTGAAGCAGGCGGTGCAGTAGTTGCCGGGCGGCTGGGTGACGGCGGAAAGCAGCCCCTCGACGCTGAGGTAGCCGAGGGAGTCGGCGCCGACGAAGTCGCGTACCTGGTCGAGCGAGCGCCCGCTGGCCGCCAGTTCCTTGGAGGTCGGGAAGTCAATGCCGAAGTAGCATGGGTGGCGGATGGGCGGGCTGGAGATGCGGAGGTGTATCTCCTTTGCGCCCGCCTCGCGGAGCATGCCCAGGCGGGTGCGCGAGGTGGTGCCGCGGACGATCGAGTCGTCCACTACGACGACGCGCTTGCCGCGGACGACGTCGGCGATGGCGTTGAGCTTGATGCGGACGCCGAAGCCTCGGCTCTTCTCCGCGGGCTGAATGAAGGTGCGGCCGACGTAGTGGTTGCGGATGTAGGCGTAGTCGAACGGGATACCGCTGGCTCTGGAGTAGCCGAGCGCGGCGGGGATGCCGGAGTCGGGCACGGCGGCCACGACGTCCGCCTCGACGGGGTGCTCGGCGGCGAGGCGCGCGCCGAGGCGCTGGCGCACCAGGTGGCACGTGTCGCCGAACACGCGGCTGTCGGGACGGGCGAAGTAGACGTGCTCGAAGATGCAGTGGGAGACCTTGACCTGGTCGGGCGGGACGAAGCGGCGGCTGGTGAGGCCGCGCTCGTCCACGGTCACGACCTCGCCGGGCTCGATGTCGCGGACGCAGCGCGCGCCGACGAGGTCGAAGGCGCAGGTCTCGCTGGCGACGACGGGCGAGCAGCGGAGTTCGCCGAGGGAGAGGGGGCGGAAGCCGTGGCGGTCGCGGGCGACGATGAGCTGGTTCTTCGTCATCAGCAGCAGCGAGAAGGCGCCCTCGAGGTGGGCGAGGCAGTGCTCGAGGTGGTCGGGCAGGCACAGGTGGTCGGGGTCGGCCATGAGGTGGACGATCATCTCGCTGTCGGTGCTGGTCTGGAAGATGGAGCCGCGCCCCTCGTAGTAGCGGCGGAGCGCGCGGGCGTTGGTGAGCGTGCCGTTGTGGGCCACGGCGATGAGGCCCTTGGAGTATTCGATGACGAGGGGCTGGACGTTCTGGGGCTTGGGCGAGCCGGTGGTGGAGTAGCGGACGTGGCCGATGGCCATGTGGCCGGGGAGGAGAGCCAGGTCGTCGGGCTTCACCACCTCGTCGAGGTGGCCCATGCCGCGCCGCGAGCGCAGCTCGCGGTCGTCGGAGACGACGATGCCGGCGCTCTCCTCGCCGCGGTGCTGGAGCGAGTAGAGGCCGAGGTAGGCCTGGCGCGCGGCGCCGTCGTAGCCGTAGATGCCGAAGATGCCGCAGGCTTCCCTCGCCTCGCTCATGGCGTCCAGCCCCTGACCAGTTCGGGGAGTTCGCGGAAGGAGGCCAGGCGCTCGAACTCGTAGAGGCCCATGAGCGCCTTGCTGGAGGCCGGGATGCCGGCCTCCTGAACGGCAGCCAGGGGGTTGAGGCCGCCGAGGACCACCAGGCCGGCTCGGCCCTCGGGCACCGACACCTCGAGGAGCGGGCGGTTCGGCTTCCCGACCATCAACAGGCCGCCGAGGCCGATCTGGGCCAGCTTCGCGCAAATCTTCCGCACCCGCGGCGCCGCCACCGCGGGAATCTCGCGGAAGCTCGCGGCGATCACCCCCCTGCCCGTCCGCGCCGCCTCGCGCACGCTCGTCATGCGCCCGCTGATGAACACCTCCAGCGGGTCCAGGCTCGTCCCATCGTAGTAGATCATCTCCGTGAAGCGCACGGGCCGGTGCTCCGCGACCTCGAGGAGGCCGGCGAACCGCGAGACCGCGGGAATCCCCTCGGCCAGCAGGGCGCCGTTGATGCTCACGCTGCAGACCGTGCCGATGGCGAACTGGTCGTCGGGCGCCCTCAGGCGGCTCAGGCTCTCGCCAGGGCGGCCGACCGCGACGAACCGCCCCATCCCCAGGCCCGCCTCGAACACCGCCATCATCTCCTCGACCGCCTGCCCGATTCGGCTCGCCGGCACCGTCGAGACGTTCAGGATGATCGTGCCGCTGCGCCGCCGTGGCTGGAACGTCATCTGGCACGCCAGCTCGTCCATCCTCGCCGCGATGAACCCCACCTTCTCCGCGACGAACGAGTTCGCCACCTCCTGCTCGCCCAGCGGCGTGATCTCGCGGCCCTTCCGCCCGCAACTCCGCGTCATCCCCTCGCGGTCCAGCATCGCCAGGTAATACCGCACCGTTCGCTGGCTCATGTCCGTGCCCATCGCCTCGAGACCACGGGCCAGACGGCTTGCCCCAAGGGGCCTCCCGGCCTCACGGAGCGCCCGGAGAATCCCTGCCGCCCGCCGCATCGCCTTTGCTTCCACGGTTCGCTGCTCCTGCCCACCGCCCCCCCTGGCTCATCCGGCCCGCGCCCCGGCGCGGCTCGCGGCAGCTATCATACCCACAGACCTGGCGGGAGTCAAGGGCGCTTTTCGCACTTTTTGCCGCAGGTTGCGCAAGTGAATGGCCCCTGCTGGCCACCTGAGCCGTTCGGGCACTAGACGGCAATGCCTGCCGCACACACGGCTGCGAACTGGGCAACGTCCCAACGCATGCCCACCATAACTCACGAGCTGGCCTATCATTGTGTTCGATGGAGCCATGCGGCAGGACTGCCGGGGAAATGGCATGACTGGGGGCTGAATTGCTCTTGCGCGCCGATTGACAGTGCATTTCCCCTTGACATTGCCGGTCCGTTTTGCACAATAGGCATGCGTTGCCGTGTGTGGGTCAACCTAGTTCGGTTGGGCTGCCGAGGATTGTCGCCCTGGAGCGCTCGGAGGAACCCGAGGCACAGCAGCCGGCGACGACAAGGAAAGGAGGCACGCGAATGCACCTGAGTCGACCCAATGCAAACGAGGTGTCGCAGACGTTCAACCGCTCGCGGGACGTCGCACCAAGCTCGGGGATCTGCACCCGGTGCATTGACGGGTGCAAGGGGAACTGCGAGATCTTCAAGGCGTCGTTCCGCGGCCGAGAGGTCATCTACCCCGGCCCCTACGGAACCCTGACCGCCGGGGCGGACAAAGAGTACCCCGTTGACTACTCCCACCTGAACATCCAAGGCTACGCCCTCGGCGCCGCGGGCCTGCCCGGAGGAGCGACCGGCAGCCCCGACAACACGCTCTTCCCCATGGTCAACACCACCGCCCAGTATGGCAGCAAGACCAAGGTCAAGATGCGCATGCCCGTCTTCACCGGCGCCCTCGGCTCCACCGACGTCGCCCGCCGCAACTGGGAGCACTTCGCCGCCGGCGCCGCCATCGCCGGCATCACCCTCGTCTGCGGCGAAAACGTCTGCGGCATTGACCCACTGCTCGAACTCGACTCCAACGGCAAGATCGTCGAAGCCCCCGACATGCGCCACCGCGTCGAAACCTGGCGCCAGTGGCACGAAGGCTACGGCGACCTCATCGTCCAGATGAACGTCGAGGACACCCGCTTCGGCGTCGCCGAATACGTCATCGCCAAGCTCGGCGTCGAGTGCATCGAACTCAAATGGGGCCAGGGCGCCAAGTGCATCGGCGGCGAAATCAAGGTGGACTCCCTCGAGCGCGCCCTCGAACTCCAGAAGCGCGGCTACCTCCTCACCCCCGACCCCTCCAGCGAAGCCGTCCAGGCCGCCTACCGCGACGGCGCCATCAAGCACTTCGAGCGCCACTCGCGCCTCGGCTTCATTGACCAGGACGGCTTCATGGCCGAGGTCCAGCGCCTCCGCGACCTGGGCGCCAAGCGCGTCACCCTCAAGACCGGCGCCTACCCCATGCGCGAACTCGCCATGGCCATCCGCTGGGCCTCCGACGCCAGCCTCGACCTCCTGACGATTGACGGCTCGGGCGGCGGCACCGGCATGAGCCCCTGGCGCATGATGGGTGAGTGGGGCATCCCCACCTTCTACCTCCAGTCCATGACCTACAACCTGTGCAACCGCCTGGCGGCCCGCGGCCGCCACGTGCCCGACATCGCCATCGCCGGCGGCCTGTCCACCGAGGACCACATCTTCAAGGTCCTCGCCATGGGCGCCCCCTTCGTCAAGGCCGTGTGCATGGGCCGAGCCCTCATGATCCCCGGCATGGTCGGCAAGAACATCGGCCTCTGGGCCGCCGAGGGCAACGGCGGCCTCCCCAAGACCGTCAGCGATTACGGCCACAAGCTCGAGGACGCGGGCCGGAGGTGCAGCCACTTGAGCTGGAGCAACCCGTCGCGGTCCGACGTGCCGCGCAGCACGCTCACGTCGCCCGTGCGGGCCACGCGCACCTTCAGGCCCGCGCGGCTGTCGGTCAAGAGGCGCACCGTGGCCGCGTGGGGCCGCACGGCGACGACCGTGCCGACGATGGACGCGCCCCACACGGCGGGCGTACCCAATCGCACGCCGGCGGCGGAGCCGCGGTCCACGATCAGGCTGTGCCGCCATGGCGACGTGTCGGCCCCCAGGACGGTTGCGGGCACGACCTGCATGGGCTGGCGCGGCAGCGTGTCGCGGAGTTCCTCGAAGCCCCTGAAGTCGCGGAGCCGCACCGCGCTGTCGTGTGCCTCGGCGGCCAGGCGGGCCAGCGCCTCACGGAGCGCCTGGTTCTCCTCGCGGAGGCGCTCGACCTCCTCGGCCGCCCGCCACATCCCCGAGAGCCGTCCCAGGAAGCGCCCCGCTGACGCCTGAGCCCCCGCCAGCACGCGCAGCGGCGGCGCCGCCGCCGTGTGGGCCGTTCCCCGCACCGTATCGTGCCACGGCCTGGGCGACAGCACGCAGAAGGCGCACGCGGCCAGGAAGACGAAGGCCAGCAGCCTGTTTCGTGTCGAGGGATTCACGCGAGACGCCATTCGACATTGCCGCGGGGCTAACTCCACGCCTGCGGATTGGTACCACTTCAGCCGGAAGAAGCAGATGTGGCACAGCCGCCCTCGGCTGTGTCTTCTCTTGGGCCGTGCCCGAGCCAGCACAGACGAGGGCGGCTGTGCCACACGGGTCGTCCCTCGGCCTGGGCTCACTTCATTCGGCTGAAGTGTTACGGGGATTCTAGCCCGCAGCGCCCTGTCTTGTCAAGGTGGGCACGCGGGGGGGGGCAATCGGGTGTTCGCGCGGGCGCGCCACAACGTAGCCGCAACCGTCCCGGTTGCGGTCGGCAAGCGTGACGCTTGCCGCTACGCCCAACAGCCCGGGCAGGCCTGCACCAACTCGTTGGCAGCAATCCGGCGCGCAAACCCATTAGTGCACCCACGCGCGGGGCTTGACACGGGGGCAGCGGCATGCCATGCTGCGGTCATGCCCAGCGTCGCTGGCATTTCCACTACGCCCACTTGGTCCGAAGGAGGCCCAGTGTGAAGCCACGCGCAGGCTTGATGCTGCTCTGCCATGTGGTCGCTGCTGCCCTGTTCAGCGTGGCAGCCTACGCCGCGGAAGCCCCGGCCACGCCGGCGTCAGCCAGGCTGGAAACCGTCGCCGTGCTGGCGGACCAGACGCCGGTCAAGGCCGGCGACAAGGTGGTCGCCACGGTCGAGAGGGGCCGCATGTTCGGCGTGATCGAGCGCCGAGGCGAACTTGTCGAAATCCAGGTGTGTGTTGGGACAGAGATCCGGTGCCAAGCTTGATGCTCTGATCGACCGTGTGGCCGCCGCCGCAGCCCCCGGCAACACCCCGCGCGAGAAAGCGCGCCTGGTCGGCGGACAGCTTTTCGGGCGCGAGGGGCTCACATACGAGCTTGACGCGAAGACGCCGGACCGTCTCCTCGACCTGAAACAGGGCGCTTGCTTTGGCTTCTCGTTCCTCTATCTATGCATTGGCCAGAGGCTGAAGATGCCGCTTTCCCTCGTCACGGCACCCGATCACGTCTTCGTCCGCTACGAGGACCGTGGCGAACGCTTCAACATCGAGACAACTCGAGGGGGGAAGCTTCACGACACTGACGGTTATCTGCTGGAATACATGGGGGACCAGCTTCTCAGCCAAATCGGGGGCCCTCACCTCGCGAGCCTGCGCGTTCCGAGCGCCTTGGGCATTCTGTTCGAGGCGTGGGGCTCCGCGCTGGCGGTGATGGGCAAGGCACCCGAGGCCTGCGAGAAGTACGTGAAGGCGGTCGAGATCAGCCCGCGCCTCGCGGAGGCCTACACCGGCTGGGGCAATGTCCTGGGTGCGATGGGCAAGCCGGCGGAGGCCTGTGAGAAGCACGCTAAGGCGGTCGAGATCAACCCGCAATACGCGGCGGCCTACTCCAACTGGGGCTTGGCGCTCCGCGGGATGGGCAAGGCCCCCGAGGCGTGCGAGAAGTGCGCGAAGGCGGTCGAGATCAACCCGCGCCTCGTGGAGGCCTACTCTAACTGGGGCGCTGCGCTCGCGGGGATGGGCAAGCGCGAAGAAGCCTGCGCGAAGTATGAGAAGGCGGTCGAGATCAACCCGCAATACGCGGCGGCCTACTCCAATTGGGGCAATGCGCTGGCGGCGATGGGCAAGTTCCCCGAGGCATGCGAGAAGTACGCCAAAGCGGTCGAGGTCAACCCGCGAGACGCCGAGGCCTACTGCAACTGGGGCGCGACGCTGGGGAGAATGCGCAAGTACGCGGAGGGGTGCGAGAAGCTCGCGAAGGCGGTCGAGATCAACCCGCAATACGCGGCGGCCTATCTCAACTGGGGCGCGGCGCTGGCGGGCCTTGGGAAGAACGCCGAGGCGATAGAAAAGGCCGAGACGGCCGCGAAGATCGACCCCACGCTCAGACCAAGGGTCGAGAAGCTGCGGGCCGTCCTTGAGCGTTGAGGGATGATCATGTGAGGGTGCTCGCCGACCGAGGGGACGTGAGTCGTAATGCCTGTGGGGCCAGCGGCTTAGGCCGATATCCGGTCGTTGCGTCAGATGATCAAACCCAGGCGGAGGAGGTTGATCATGTGACGCCTGCTGGTGCCTCTAGTAGGCCATGGCGTATGCGACGTGGCCCATCGGCTTCGCCCGAATGTGGGCTCGCCGCACCCTCTCGGGGGCGACATACTCCCGAGCGTTCGCCAGCATCCTCCAGTACTTCTCTGGGGCAGGATGATACACATCCTCGATTGTGCCATCCTTCACGGCGGCCGTGAGAAGGTCTTCGATCAGCTCCTTCAAGAGCAGGATGGCTCTCACCTTCGTGTCTTCGACCGCCACAACATCAAACTCGAGGCAATGAGCCACAACCCGATCTGGGTCGTCCTCTGACGGATAGAGTAAGAAGGTCAAATCGGTCTGAAAGGGCCGCGGCTTCATCTCCTCTCTCCTCCTGCCTTCATGTGCAGTCTACTCAGTATTCGGTGTCGGAGCTTTCGAGGACGCCGCCCATTCGGGAGAGGTCTTCGAGGACGACGCCGACGCCGCGGGCGACGCAGGTGAGGGGGTCGTCGGCGATGACGACGCGGAGGCCGGTCTCGCGGGCGATGGCCTTGTCTATGCCGCGCAGGAGTGCGCCGCCGCCGGTGAGGACCATGCCGCGGTCGAAGATGTCGGCGGCCAACTCGGGCGGGGTTTGCTCGAGGCAGAGGCGGATGGCCTCGATGATGGCGTTGACCGGCTCGCGGAGGGCCTCGCGGACCTCTTCGGATGAGATGACCTCGCGGCGGGGGAGGCCGGTGATGAAGTCGCGGCCCTTGGCCTCGAGCGTCAGCTCCTCGTCGAGTGGGAAGGCGGAGCCGATGCGTATCTTGGTGTCCTCGGCCATGCGGGGGCCGATGTCCATGTTGTAGGTGCGCTTCATGTGCTGGATGATCGCCTCGTCCATCTTGTCGCCTGCGACGCGGAGGGACTGGCTGGTGACGACGCCGCCGAGGGAGATGACGGCGACCTCGGTGGTGCCGCCGCCGATGTCCACGACCATGTTGCCGGTGGGCTCTGTGACGGGCATTCCGGCGCCGATGCCTGCGGCCTTGGGCTCGTCAATGAGGTAGACTTTGCGGGCGCCGGCGCGCTCGGCCGAGGCGTAGACGGCGCGGCGCTCGACGTCGGTGATGCCGTGGGGCACGGCGATGACGAGGCGGGGGCGGTAGCCCCAGCGGCGGTTGTGGACCTTGTTGATGAAGTAGCGGAGCATCTTCTCGGTGACGTCGAAGTTGGCGATGACGCCGTTCTTCATCGGGCGGATGGCTTCGATGGAGCCTGGGGTGCGGCCGAGCATGGCCTTGGCCATCTCGCCGACGGCGTTGCCGTTGAGGAGGACCTTGTTGGTGCCCTTCTTGACGGCGACGACGGAGGGCTCGGAGAGGACGACGCCCTTGCCGCGCAGGCACACGAGGGTGTTGGCGGTGCCGAGGTCAATGCCCATGTCTACGGAGAAGAAGCTCAGCAGGCGGTCAATAATGTACATGCGGGCCGTGCCCTCTGTGTGCGGGGAGCGGCTGCGGGTGCAGGTGCGGGGCCGGGGCTATTTCTCTTCTTCCTCCGCCTTCTTGGCGGGCGGTGCTTTCTCGTCCGGGGCCTTCTCGGCGGGCGCCTTCTCGTCAGGGGCCTTTTCCGCCGGGGCCTTCTCGTCAGGCGCCTTCTCGTCTGGGGCCTTTTCCGCCGGGGCCTTCTCGTCAGGAGCCTTTTCGGCTGGCGCCTTCTCATCCGGAGCCTTCACCTCGGGGGCCTTCTCGTCCGGGGCCTTGGCTTCGGGGGCCTTCTCGTCGGGGGCCTTGGGCGTGAGCCCTTCGTCGGCCGGCTCGGCCTTCTTGGGGGCCTCGGGCGGCGTGATGTCGGGGTTCTGGCGCCCCTTGATCGCGGGCAGTGTGGGGGGCTCGGGGGTCTTCTTGTAGGGGTTGATGCCCCAGACCCAGGTGGCGGCGATGCCGAGGGCCATGATGAAGGTGGCGAGGATGGGGAGCGCGGTGTAGATGTTGGAGCGGGCTTGGGCACGTGCCATTCAGTCACCTCCGGGGGCGGAGCCCCCTGCGGCCACTGGCGGGGCCGCCGCTTGGGCGCCACGGGGTCGAGACACTGGGCGGCCTACAGGTCAATCGTCAACTTGGTCGTCACGTCGTCACCGACCTCGACGTCGCTCTTCATGTCCGGCCTGCTGTAGTGTGTGGCGGACATGTCGGGGAAGACCTCGTCCACGATGATCTTGCCGATGTACTCGTCGCCACGGAAGACGATGAAGGAGTAGCCCTTGGCGACTTGGTGGCGCTGGCCGACGTTGAGGATGACGAGGCCCAGGCCCTTGTCCACGCCCGTGACCTTGCCGCGGATGACCTCCTTGGCCCGGATCGTGGGGGTGGGCTTCCGGAGGTTCGGGATTATCTGCGGGTCAATCTCGCGGAGACGGTCGAACAGGTCGTTGGCCTCGGTGAGGTCGGCGACGACCCTCTCGAGTTCCTTCGTGGCGTTGGTGAGTTCCTTCTCGCGGACGGTGAGGAGGTCCTGGAGGCCGTCGCGGTTCTTCACCAGGTCGCCGTTCTTGGTCTTCAGGCCGTCTATCTCGGCCTGCCTGGCGTCAATCTCCTTGCGTGCGGCGGCGAGCTGGTCGTTGTAGTGGTCGTTGCGAGAGTTGAGGAGGGCGATGTGGTGCTCCTGGCTCTCGATGTCGGCCTGCATGAGCTTGTTGATGCGCGACACATCGTCCCACTGCTGGCGAACCTCGCGGACCTCGCCGCGCAGCTCGACGACGTTCTTCTTCGCGAGGTCCAGCAGGCCATCCACCTGGCCCTTGTCCTTCTCGAGGTCCTTGTACTTGTTCTCGTCGTCCAGCTTGGTCCTGGCGTGCTTCTCCGTCTCGTCGGCCCACCTCTTCTTGTAGTTCTCCCGGAGGGAGAGGAGGGCACCCGTGATGCCCGCGTAGAAGACGGCCATGATGAGGGAGATGACAGCGAAGATCTTGCCGGCTAGGCTCATGCCCAGAACCTCCTATGGCTTGGGGACGCACTCCGCCGTTGCGTTTCAGGCCCGATTATAGTCCGGGGGGCCGGAAAGTCAAGAAAAAATTGACGTATCGCTGCCCGCGGGCTATGATCCGTTCCCACAGGCAGGATGCCCGTGCCGCCGGTGTGCCCCGTCGCGAGGGGTGAGCGGCTCGACATGGCGTAACTCTTCAGCCAAGTGGGGTGAGAGTTCGTAGTGCGGCCTTCAGGCCGTATCGCGTTCCAGATACGGGCTGAAGCCCGCACTACGAACCGCTCACGCTGTCAAGGAAGGAGGCTTCGGTGAAGACATGCTGGGACGTGGTGGCCGGCGGCGTGACGGCGCCCCGGGGCTTCCGGGCGGCAGCGGTGCGCTGCGGCATCCGGCAGGTGGAGGTGGACGACCTCGGGCTGCTGGTGTGCGAGACGCAAGGGGCTGCGGCGGCAGTGTTTACGACGAACCGCGTGGCCGCCGCGCCCGTCCGCTGGAGCCGCGCGAGCATCGCCCGCGGCAAGGTGCGCGCCGCGGTGGTGAACAGCGGCAACGCCAACGCCTGCACGGGCGCGCGCGGCCTGCGCGCCGTCGAGGCCACGGCGGCCAAGGCCGCCGAGCTGCTGGGCCTCAAGCCCCACAACTTCCTCGTCGCCTCGACCGGCATCATCGGGCGCTACCTGCCCGTGGACAAGCTGCTCGAGGGGCTCCCGCGGGCCGTGCAGTCGCTCGACGGCTCCTTGGAGGCGGGCGACCGCTTCGCCCACGCCATCATGACGACCGACACGGAGCTGAAGGAGGCGGCGCTCCGCTGCGACGTGGGCGGCGGCGCGTTTGTCACCCTGGGCGGCTGCACGAAGGGGGCGGGGATGATCGCCCCGGGGATGGCCACGACCCTGTCGTTCCTCACCACCGACGCGGCGATTCGGCGGCCACTGCTCCAGCGGGTGCTGCGGCGGGCCATCGAGCGGACCTACAACCGCATCTCGATTGACGAGCACATGAGCACGAACGACACGGCGCTGTGCTTGGCGAGCGGCCTGGCCGACGCGCCGCCCGTCCGCGAGGGGACGCGCGCGGCCGCCCGCTTCGAGGCGGCGCTGACGGCGCTGTGCGGCACCCTGGCCCTGAAGATCGTGGCCGACGGCGAGGGGGCGACGCGGCTGGTGGCCATCGAGGTCGTGCGCGCCCCGAGCGAGAAGGCGGCCGTGGCGGCGGCGCGCGCCATCGCCGATTCGCCGCTGTGCAAGTGCGCGCTCCACAGCGGCGACCCCAACTGGGGGCGCTTCGTCTCCGCCGCCGGCTACGCCTGTCCGCGGCTCGACGAGGCGAGGACCCGCCTCTTCATCGGCGGCAAGCTGGCCTACGCGGCCGGCGCGCCCGGCAAGGCCACCGAGGCCGAGCTGGCCGCTGCAATGGCAGGGCGCGAGGTGACGCTCCGCCTCGACCTCGGCCTCGGCAGGGCCGGCGCGACCGTGTGGACATGCGACCTGTCGAAGGAATACGTCGCCATCAACGCGGACTACCACACATGAGCATTTCCCATTTCCCGGAAATGGTGGCTTGCCCGGCCTCGGGCTTCTGGCCCGGCTGCGGCTCCGGCTCGTGGCGAACGGCCTCCGGGGGCTGCCGCGCCAGAGCGTGCTGAAGATGGTGGTCGTGGCGGTGGCGGGCGTCGCCTTCTGGATCGGCATCTTCGCCGCGTCGTTGAGCGGCTTCCGCTTCGTGGACAAGTACCTGGGCAGCGCCGAGCCGCTGGCCGAGACCCTGCTGTCGCTGTTCTTCCTCCTGCTCGGCGTCATGCTGCTCTTCAGCAACGCCATCATCTCCTTCGGCAGCCTCTTCCGGTCGGAGGAGACCGACCTGCTCCTCACCTGGCCCCTCGAGGCCGAGAGCGTCTTCACCTACAAGCTCATCGAGTCGGTCACTTTCAGCTCCTGGGCATTCCTGGTTCTGGGCTTTCCGCTGATGCTGGGGTACGGGGTGAGCGCCGGGGCGCCGTGGTACTACGCCGTGGTGGTGCTGGCCTACTTCGCGCCGTTCGTGGTGCTGGCGGCGAGCGTGGGGGCGGTGGTGGCGCTGGCCGTGGCGGCGTTCGTGCCGCAGTGGGCGAAGCGGCTGCTCGGGCTGTCCGTGGTGGCGGGCCTGGCGGTCGCGCTGTCGGTGGCCGTGTGGATACACGGGGCGCTCTGGTCGAGCGCGCCGACGCTGGACGAGTTGGTGCCTCGGGCGCTCGGGCGTATGAGCTTCGCGCGCAGCACGTTCCTGCCCAGCTCCTGGATGACCACGGGGCTGCTGCGGGGCGCGCGGGGGGACCTGGGCGAGGCGGCCTACCACTGGCTCCTCCTGGCCAGCTATGCGGGTCTGGGCCTGCTCGTGTGCTGGGAGCTTGGCCGGCGGCTCCTGCGCGTCGGCTGGTCGAGGCACCACTCGAAGGCCGGCGGCCGCACCCGCGTGCCGCGTGGGGCCTGGGCGCGCGTGCGCTGGGCGCCCGCGCTGCGCCTGCTGTTGAGCAAGGACTGGCGGCTCTTCGTCCGCGACCCGGTCCAGTGGTCACAGTGCGCCATCCTCTTCGGCCTCATGGGCTTCTACGTGGTGAACCTCCGGACGTTCTCCTACCACCTGTCGAAGCCGCTGTGGCGGAACCTGACGGCGCTGCTGAACCTGACGGCGACGAGCCTGGTGCTGACCACGGTGACCACGCGCTTCGTGTTCCCGATGCTGAGCCTCGAGGGCCGCCGCTTCTGGTTCCTCGGCCTCGCGCCCGTGCCGCGGCGGACGCTGCTGTGGTCCAAATTCCTCTTCTCGTTCGCCTCCGCGCTCGTGGTCACGCTGCCGCTGGTCGTGGTGTCGGACTGCCTGCTGGGCCTCCCTGCGGCGACGGTGTGGCACCACGGGCTGGCGATTGCCTTCGTGTGCTTCGGCGTGTCGGGGCTGTCGGTGGGGCTGGGCGCCGTGTTCCCCAACTGGCGCGAGCAGAACCCCTCGAAGATCGTCTCCGGCTTCGGGGGCACGCTGAACCTGTTGCTGTGCATCGCGTTCGTGATCGCCGTGGTGGGGCTCACGGCGCTGCCCTACGCGCTCCGCGCCGTGCCCCCTGCGGCCCGCGAGGCGACGCTGGGGCAGGGCGGCTCAGAACTCCTCTACGCGCAACTGGCGACGGGCCTCGTGGCGGCCGCGGCGGGGCTGCTGCCGATGCACTTCGGCCTGCGCTCGCTCCAGCGCCTCGAGTTCTGAGGGGCTACAGGTCCAGGATCTCGATCGCCGCGTCGAAGTCCTCGTCGGTCGGGCCGAAGCTCGGGATGACGTTCATCTGCTCCACCTGGCCCCAGCAGCGGATGTAGTTGATGTGTCTGGGATGGTGGACGCGTTCGGGCACCAGGAACGGCTCGTAGAACTCGGCGGCGAAGACCTTCTTGGGGTGGGAATCCACGAGCGCGAGGGTGACTGGTGGGGCCTTCGTGGGGTCGGCGAGCACCGCCGCGATGAGGTCGGGGTCCTTCAGGAGGCCATGGAGGCCCCTGAAGCCGTAGGAAATCTGCACCTCGCCATCCTCGGTGTCCCAGTTGCCCCAGCCGTACTGCCACGTGGGGTCTCGGGCGGGGTCGGACGGGCAGAAGAGGATTTCGTACTCCTTCAGGAACAGCGGATACAGGCATCCGAAGCCGGTCGGACGGCCATTGCTGTAGGCCACGTTCGAGATGCGCAGCGGCGTATCGTAGTTCGAGAACAGCACGTCGTTCGAGTTATTCTACCGCGAGCGGCAGAAGGCGGGCGACGAGGTGTGGACCTACACCTGCCTCGCCCCGACCGGCACCTATCCCAACCGCCTGATTGACTACTCGCTCCTGAAGGTGCGGCTGCTGCACTGGGTGAACTTCCGTTTCGGCGCCACGGGCTACCTCCACTGGGGCTGGAACCAGTGGTCGGTGAAGGACCCGTTCGCCGACGTGGAGCCGCCGCACGGCGGGAACATCTTCCTGCCGCCGGGCGACGCCTGGATCGTCTATCCCTCGAAGGAACGCGTGCTCCTCAGCTCGCTGCGCTTCGAGGCCATGCGCGACGGGATCGAGGACTACGAGCTGCTCGCCCTCCTGGCGAAGAAGTCGCCCGAGAAGGCCCAGGCCCTGGCCGAGCGCCTCGTGCCCAGGATCGCCGCGCCCGAGAAGGACGTGGCGAAGTTCCGCCAGGTGCGGCGCGAGCTGCTCGACGCGCTGTCGGAGTAGAGGTTCGTAGTGCGGCCTTCAGGCCGTATCCTGCGCTCCAGATACGGGCTGAAGCCCGCACTACGAACCCTTGGCCCACTGCTCCGCGCGTAGGAGCCGACGCGATGTGGCTGCTGATTGCCGAACTCGTCGCCCTCGCCCTCGCCCTCGTGGCGTTGCCCGTGGTGCTCCTGCAGCGGCGGCCGGCGACGGCCACGTTGTCCTGGGTGTTGACGGTGCTGCTCATCCCGTATCTGGGGCCGCTGCTGTTCTTCGCGCTGTCGTGGGGGCGGCCCGAACGTGTCAGAAAGAAGTACCACCGCAAGGACGAGGAGTTCCGCGCGCATGCGTGCCGGTGGCCCGCCATCAGTGCGGCCCAGCAGGAGTTCGAGCACGGCGAGTTCCGCGCTCTGGCTCGGGCGCTCGAGCGGATGGAGGGCTACCCCGCCCGGCCCGGCAACGCCGTGGAGTTCACCAGCGACGGGCTGAGCTTCCGCGAGATGCTCCTCTCCTCCATCCGCTCGGCGAAGCACCACGTCCACCTTGCATTCTACCTCTACCAGAACGACGAGACGGGGAACCTGGTGACCGAGGCCCTGTGCGCGAAGGCCCGCGATGGGGTCGAGTGCCGCCTGCTCCTCGATGCGGTGGGGGCGCTCTGGTTCCACAGGAGTTCCCTCACGCGGCTCCAGGCCGCGGGCGTGAAGGTGGACTTCTTCCACCCGACGAACCCGCTGCGCAAGCGGTTCCAGATCAACTACCGCATGCACCGCAAGATCGCGGTGTTCGACGGGACGTCGGCGCTCACGGGCGGGCGAAACGTCGGCGACGCCTATGCCGGCCGCCGCAAGGGGAAGCGGTCGTGGCAGGACCTCTCGATGTTCCTCCGCGGCCCCGCCGTGCTCGACCTCCAGCATGTGTTCCTGAAGGACTGGTTCTACACGACGGCCGAGCCGCTCGACCCTGCGCGATACTGCCCGCCCCCGCAGGCGGCGGGCCAGGAGGTCGTGCAGGTCGTGCCCAGCGAGCCGACGGCGCTGGGCAGCTCCGCCGAGTTCGCCCATCTCCTGGCCGTGCGCGGCGCGCGCGAGTCGCTGCGCATCGTCACGCCCTACTTCATCCCGCCAGAGTCCATGCAGTCGGCGATCATCTGCGCCGCGCTCTCGGGGGTGGACGTCGAGATCGTCGTGCCCGAGGTCAGCGATTCGTGGCTCGGGCTCTGGGCGGGCCGCTCGGCCTACCGCGACCTCATCGAGGCCGGCATCCGCATCTACGAGTACCGCGGCGGCATGCTCCACGGCAAGTTGATGATCGTGGACGACCACTGGTGCGCCGCGGGGTCGGCGAACATGGATTGCCGCAGCTTCCGCCTGGCCTTCGAGGTGAGCTGCTTCGTCTACTCGCGGCAGGACATCCCGCAGCTCGTCGCCCTCTTCGAGCAGTACCGGGCCAAGTCGAGTCCCATCGAGGACTCCGCGGCCTACGACACACGCCTCGGCGACCGCCTCCGCTGCTCCCTCGCCCGCCTCGCCTCCCCCCTCCTCTGAGCGCGCCACGGAGCCCCGACGACCGGGGGTCCGGGCGAGCAGTCAGGCCTGCTGAATGGGTGCGCCACACTTTGGGCAGAAGCGCGTGCCGGGCGCGTAGGGCGCGCCGCAGTGGGCGCAGTAGCCCACCGCCGGCCCACCGACGGCTGCGCGCGGCTTCCGCCTGGCAACAGCCACGATGACAACCACCAACAGCACCACGCCGCCACAGATGCCCAAGATCAGGCCCACCGGAGCCCCGCCGCTCGTCACCGTGAACTTGCCATGCTCCACCGCGACCAGCATCTCGTAGGGCGGCGCATCGGGCTTCGTGTTGTCCCACGCCTGCACCTGCTCCAGCCGCAGCTCGCACCCCTTGCCGTCCTGGCCCTTGACCGTGAAGAGGGCCTTCAGCAGCGTGCCGTCCCCGCTGATCGACTCCCGCGCCGGGGCGTTCATGACCACCCGAAGCCGCCCGGGGGAGACGACGTTGGAGCCGACCGTGATCTCCTGGGGCATCGAGCCCTTCTCGACCGTGTGGGCCTCGAGGACCGCGGGATCGTAGACCAGCTCGAACTGAAGCGCGCCGAGCTGCTGCGCAGCCCGGACGCTGATGGGCACCTCGACCTTCGCGCCGCTCGCGCCCTTGACCGAGCCGACGACGAGCGTGACCGACGACGCCCAGGCAACCAGCGACACCCCAAGAGCCAACGCCAGCGCCAGCAGAGCGCGGCGCACGAGCTGCCACTTCGCATTCACGATTCAGGTCCTCCTGAGTTCGCTCAACCCTTGATGCCCAGCACCTTCTCGCGGATCAGGCGGGCGTCGGCCGCCGTCACCTGGCCATCCTTGTCCACGTCCGCACGCGGGTTGTGGGGAAGCAGTCCCACGGAAATCTTCAAGACCATCATCACATCGGCCATGTCCGTCTTGTCGTCCCCGCTGACGTCGCCGGAGACGAAACCGTCGTCCCCCACGATCTGGATTTCGCCGTGAACCGTCGCGGGGTTGGCCGCGGCGCCGCCGGCGAGCGTGCCCTTGCGGGGCACGAGGCGGAGGACGGTTCGGCTGCCGGGCTGGCCGACCACCTTGAAGGCCACGTGGGCGAGCGTGCCATCGGTGTTGCCGATGCCGCCCGTCTTCGGCACGAGGCCGAACTGGACCACGCCCGCCTGGGCCGTGTTGGCCTCAAACTCGCCTCCGTCGAGGAGATTCCCCTTCACCACGTTGCCCGCGGCCTGCACCACGCTCGCGTCGTACTCCAGGTTGAAGTTGAGGTCAATCAGCCCGGCCCCCTTGAGCAGCCGCACGGGCACGGTCACCGTCTCGCCCGCCTTGGCCTTGCGCGATTCGGCCCGCAACGTCATAGCGGTCACGAGGAGCGGCGGGAGCGGCTTGCCAATCCCGAGACTCCGGCCGACCGGGAGCGATGCCCATGCGGCACTTTCCTTAGCGACGTCCAAAGGGGTTTGCTCGACCTTCCCGTCGGCACAGACACGGATCATGTCGCCGGCACGGAGGACGACGGTTCGGCCAGTGGCTTTGATCTCGACCTCCACCGGCCCATCCTCCAGCACCTTCACCACGGAAGCCGCCGCGCTTTCCTCGCACGTGAAAATCGTCCCTTTGATGCCGGCAACTGCCTGGCTCATCTCGACTTTCATGGAGCCATCCTTCAACATCCTCTTCAGGTTCACCCAGATGCGGCCGGCTACCAACCCCAGCTTGCTGGCCTTCTCCTCCGGAGGGGTGAGAACTATCTCACATTCCGGCTGCTGCACGAACGTGGTCATGTCATCGAACGACAGCACGGCGTAGCTGTCGACTCCAGTCTGGATGTGGGCGTCCTCGGGGAGGTCGTCGTCCAGCTTGGCCGCTCTCCAGTCGTCGGGGTCCCAAGGGGGGGCCCAGGACACGCGCCCGCTGAGATCGCTGAACTTGACGCCGGAGTTCTTCCACTTCGGCTTGGAGGGCTGCTTGGGCTTGGAGGGCGCAGGGGGCTCAGGCGGCGCGGGCCGGTCCTCGGTGTCGGAGAGGAACACCTGCACCTCCTGGAACTTCATCGGGTCGGTGCCGCGCGCGTTGTACGGGCGCTGGAACCTCGTGTAGGCTTTGGCGCCGGCGTCGCGCTTCTGCTCCTTCTCCAGATAGATGCCCCAGTTGAGTTCGCCCGTGGGCATGGTCCCGGAGAAGGCGACGATCGTGTACTCGTGCCCAGCCTTCAAATCCCAAGTGCCGGCATGGCCCATCAACGGATGGTCGGTGGAAGTGGTCCACTGGCCACGGTGCAGCATCCATCCAATGTACTTCCCCGGCTCCAGGGAGGGCCCCTCGACAAACTCCGGTTGCGTACCGTGGCTGGGGGAGAGCCTTACCATCGCCCGCGGGCGTGGCGGACCGTCGCTCCGGAGACCCTTCAGGCCGCCTTCGGCCCCCTGGACGCGGGCGATGCGGAACAGTGAGATGCATGCCAGGATGCCGATGAGGACGACCGCCGGACGCATCAGCGGGACGTCATGCGCCAGCCACCTGCCGCAGTTCGCCATTGCGGGCCTCCTGAGTTCTCTCAGCCCTTGGTGCCCAGCACCTTCTCGCGGATCAGGCGGGCGTCGGCCGCTGTCACCTGACCGTCGTTGTCCACATCCGCCTGCGGGTTGTGGGGCAGCAGCCCCACCGAAATCTTCAGGGCCATCAGAACGTCGGCCATGTCCACCTTGTCGTCCCCCGTGACGTCGCCGGGCGGGACGCCGCCCGGCCCCACGATGACAATCTCGCCGTGGACCGTCGCGGGGTTGGCCGCTGCGCCGCCGGCCACCGAGCCCTTGCGGGGCACGAGGCGGAGAGCGGTCCGGCTGCCGGCCTGGCCCACCGCCTTGAAGGCCACCTGGGCCAGCGTGCCGTCGGCGGCGCCGATGCCGCCCGTCCTCGGCACGAGGCCGAACTGGACGACGCCCGGGCTGGCCGTGTTCGCCTCGAAGTCGCCGCCCGCGAGCAGGTTCCCCTTCACCACGTTGCCCACGGGCTGCACCACGCTCGCATCGTACTCCAGGTTGAAGTTCAGGTCAACCAGCCCTGCGCCCTTCAGGAGCCACACAGGCACGGTCACGGTCTCGCCCGCCTTGGCCTTGCGCGACTCGGCGCGCAGGGTCATGCCCGTATGAGCGGCTGGTCCCGGGGTGGGCTCAGGCCCGGGGGCTGGCGCCGTGGTTGCTGGCGTGCCGCCGACCCGAACCCATTTCCGGGTCGCGGACCGCCCGGTGCCATACCCGACAGTGACGCTGGCGGACCGGCCATCGGCGGCGAACGTTGCCTCGTACGTCAGCGTGAGGTCGGCGTCCTCGGTGGGGATGTGCATCGTCATCTTGTTGCCGTTGACTGTCGCGGTGGTGCGGACGCGACCGAACTGCTTCTCGGCGGCGGAATATCGCCCGCCCCCCAACGGCGTGAAGGTCCAGGCCTCGCCGCCTTCGCCGACCGTCCACGTGCCCGAGATGTCCACGGCCGAGCCGGGGCCGGGGGTCGGCGCCGGCTCCGTGGTTATCGGCGGCGCGCCCGCCCGCACCCACTTGTGAGCGGAGTACATGCCATCGTTTCGCCTGCACCCGCCGGTAGCCGTGCCGCCGTCTGCGGAAAGAGTCAGTTCGTACTTCCATGACCACTTGCCGTCCGGGGTCTTGTCCGTGGTCGCTGTGACCTTGTTAACCCAGGCCCCCTTCTGGCCCCCGTCCACGACCCTTTCGACCTTCACCTCCGCGGTGCCGCTGAGGTCGGGCAGGCCGGGCCATCGCCCATTGAACCCCTGGGTGCCCTTCTCGACGAAGCTGTAGCGCCCGTTGCCGAGGGGCTTCAGCGTCCACGTCGCCTGGCCGTCCCGCCAGGTGCCGGAGAGGTCCATCGGCGCCGGAGGCGGGCCGCCCGGGGCGTTCGGGACGGTCACCGTCTTGCCATCTTGCGTCGTGACGGTGAGGGGCGGGAACGCGGCATCGGTGCCGCCCAGGAACTCGATCTTGAGGCGCTGGGTCGCCGTGCAGGTAGGGCGCGCCGCCCACGGCCGGGTCTGGGTCCTTGGCCTGATCGAGACACTTGGCCCCCAGCGAGTAGACGCCAGCCCAACTGCCCATGGTCGGGCCGGGATGCCCCCAGAACAGGGGCGAACCGACGATGCTCCCCTTGACAGCGGGATAGGGGTCAATGAACCACGTGACCCGAATCGTGCCCGGACCGGGCAGGACGAACTTCTGCTCCGCACACGGGCCGAACGGATTCGCAGAACGCGGGTCAGCGGAATATTCGCGCTTGTGGCTCGTGAGGGTGAGGTCCACCAGGTCCTGCCCCTGCGCACGGAGGCCAAACGCGGCCAGCAACCCTGCCGCCGCCACGACCCACGCGAAGGCCCTGCCGCTCCTCATCCCATGCTCCCTAAGAGAGTTCCTCTGTGCGGATGCCACAGACGACGCCGAGAGAAATCGGGCCCCACCCTCTCCTTCGCTGCCCTGGTGTTGCGGGGCCGGGCCGAACTGCGAGGCCCCGACTCGGCGCCCTCTGGCAATCCGGCTGGTAAGGGATTGCCCGCGCCGCCGCCAGCCCCCGCGGCGCCCGCCCCTGCGCCCGCCGGGCCCGCCAAGCTGCCCGGCGGCGTGGCCAAGCGCATCCGCGACATCCACGATCTGCTCCGCCGACGCCAGGTGAACGACGCGGCCTGGGTCCTCACGGAGATTGACAACTCCTACGGCGGCGACTTCGACCCCGCCCACCCCGACTACGTGGCTGCGAAGGACGCCATCGCGCAGGCCCGCGCGACGCAGGCCGAAGCCGCCGCGGCCGACCAGGCGGCCAAGCGCGCCGCCGACGAGACGCGCGAGGCCATGCGCGCGCAGTCCGACGAATGGCTCGCCAAGCTCCGCGCCTTCGCCCCCCACGGCTCCGCCCCAGGCGTTCCCCGCCGGCAAGACCGACCAGTTGCTCGAGATGGAGCAGAGCCTTGCCCGCAGCTTCGAGGCATTCCCCGCCTTCTTCGAGCAGACGAAGGCGAAGATAACCGATGAGACGGCCGCCAGCCTTCGCGCGACCCTCGACCAGCTCGGCCGCGAAGTCGAAGGCAAGCCGTCCATCATGAGCGACGCCTCGCTCAAGCAGGCCGAGGAGAAGCTGGCAGGCATCCAGCCCCTCCTGGCCGACGACGCGCCGCGCTGGGCCGCCGTGAGCCAGGTGCTGGCCGACATCAAGGCCACGAACGCCGCCAACCGCGCGGCGCGAGCCAAGCTCACCACCATGCGCCCCGACGCCTACAAGGGCGACGATGCCCCAGCCATCAAGGAACGCGCCGAGGGCATGGTCCTCAAGGCCCACCCCGACGCCCAGGTGCGCCGCACCGTCGTCCACAGCGAGGACTGGAAGGAACTGAGCCAGTGGGAGGACTACGCGGGCACCCCGCGCTTCGTCACCCGCCGCGAAATCTACGCCCAGGTCGCCGCTGTCGTCCCGGCCGGTTGCCGCCTCTTCACCATCTACGTCACCAAGGAGTTCCGCGTGGACCAGACCTGGTCCACCCTCACCGGCAACATCATGTTCACCGACGAAATGGACGAGGCGAACCTGGGGCAGTAGCCCAAGCTCGCCCCACGCAACCAGAGCCGGACACAGGAGCCGGATACACCCCGCGCGCGGTGCTAGATTCGGCGCCTAGCCGGGTAGATCGCGCTCGCTAGCGACACGATTCCCGTGCTCGGTTGGCCGCCAGCATTCCAGGCCATCGGGACGGATGCTGTACACGGCGAACCCAACTCCACACAGGCGATGAAGATCCTGCCTCACGGTCGGCAGTTCCCATTGCTGGCCCGTGGCGGCCAGGATATCGCCCTTCACCTCGGCAGCCGTGACAGCGCCGCGGTGCAGCGTGTGGGCGCAGACCAAGCTGCGCAGAACGATGGACTCTGGCGCTGTGAGTGATACATGCACAGGATCCCACTCACCGCACCACTCTGCACCAGCGGTCACTGGCCAGCGCTCCTTCAGCGAGGCCCTGGGCGCATTCCGTCTGCACTGACCGGAGTCCACTCGGTCCTGAGCAACCCAGAACCGACACGTGGAGCACGAGCGCTGCTTGGGCGTTTGCACCGCGGCATCTTTCTTGGACTAGACGCGCGAGCCGGCTTCGGGGACACCAGAGCATGCAACAAGAACCGTCACGCGTTCTCCAGAAACGTGCGGCAGGCGGCGACGAACTCGCGCGCCGCGTCGAGTTCCTCCTCGGAGTCCTGGCACGTGTCGCCGGGGTCAGCGAAGTAGTCGCTGCGGTTTCGGGACTGGAAGGCTTCGAGGGCCGCCTGGTGGTGTCGCGACTCCATGAGGCCGGGGCGAGCCACGAACTGCCCAAAAGCCGCCCAAAGGCCCTGGTGTGAGCTTCGCTCGATCCCCAACTCCTGCAAGACGGCCTTGGCTGCGTGGAACATGGCGTAGTACGAACGGTTGATCGAGTCCGAGTAGTGGCCCATCGTTAGATTGTCGCGAGCGACCGTCAACAATCGCTCCGCTCGGGCAAGGTGGGTCGCTGTCTCGCCTTTCACGCCGGGATTCCCTCCCTCACGATGCTTCGGTGGATCGCCTCGGCCCGCGTTCCGTAGTCGTCCTCGGAGATGAACAGGGGCATGAGGAGGCAGTTCTCGCGGAGCGAGAGGCCGCTGACCAGGGCGATGGTGCGCTTGCTCTCTTGCCGGGCATTGACCGGACCCTCAAGCACCACCGCCACATCAATATCGGAGTCCTCCCGCGCATCCCCGCGGGCGAAGGACCCGTACAGGTAGACGCCCTTGAGGCGCTCCCCGTAGAGCGCCACGAGTTGCTCGTGAAACTCCTGGACGATCCGCAGGGCTTCCGCGCGGCTCTCCGGCATGGGCTGATGCCTCCGCCCTCCACACCCCTATTGTAGCCCATGCCACGGCCCAGTCAAGGCTCAGGCAAGCCCGGCCGACCTGAGAATCTTGTCGAGGGCGGCGGAGGTGCGGCGGCAGGCCTCGACCGCGGGCAATTCCTTGAGCTGGGGCACGAAAGGCTCGGCGGTGACGGGGCCGTCGTAGC
Organism: Planctomycetota bacterium; assembly: GCA_041320515.1. Lineage (GTDB taxonomy): Bacteria > Planctomycetota > PUPC01 > DSUN01 > DSUN01 > DSUN01. The sequence continues at coordinate 2,139,255 of JBGLNR010000001.1, forward strand.
CGATCTTCGCCAGGGCCTTGAGGAAGCCGGCAATGTCAATCACGCCGGTCTCGCCGGGCATGCGGCGAACGTTGTCCACTTGGGCATCCACGTCCACGCCGGCGGGGGCGTCGTTGACGTGGGTGTAGACGATCTGCTCGGGCTTGAGGGCCAGGATGTCGGCCACGGTGCCGTGGGCGGTGTACCAGTGCCAGCAGTCGAGGAGCAGGCCCACGTTGCCCGTGCCGATGGCGTCGGCCAGCTCGAGCATGCCCTTCATGTTCCAGATGAACTCGTGTTTCTTGCCGACGCGCATGGTCTTGGGCCCGACGAATTCGAGTCCGAGCCAGACGCCGCTGTCGTTGAGGATTTCGGCGCAGGCCCGCAGGCGGCGGCGATGGGTCTCGAAGTTCTCGGCGAAGGGCAGGTCGTTGGAGAAGGGGAGAATCCAGGTGGGGCAGCGGAAGCAGCCCATCGCGGCGGCGGCCTTCGCCAGGCGCGGAAGCGGGGCAAGGGACTTCTGGAACGCCTCCTCGTCGCGGCGGAACTCGACGGGCAGGCCGAAGCCGCCGGGCGTGAGGCCATGGGTCTCGTAGAGGCGCTTCAGGGTATCCAGCTCGCCCAGCTCCAGGAGCGTGGCCGCCTCGCCCGCATTGAGGTCCATGCCGCCGAAGCCTGTCTTCTTCGCCAGGGCAGCGACCTCGAGGGTCGAGCCGCCGACGCCGATCGCGCCCGCACAGAGGTTCTTGAACACGCCGATTCTCCGAAAGGGAGGGAACGGGTCCACGCCGCGCTCCGCCGATTATAGCGGGGCGCCGGGCGCCGTCAAGCGCGGCAGCGGCGGTTCCGTCGGAGTGGCACACCCAGTTCCTCCGCGAGCGTCGCTCCGCGTCCTGCTGACGCCCAGCTTGTCAGCCCGTGGCAGGCACGGGTGCGCTGGGGTTCCGGCAACGCAAGGGGAAACGGAGCACGGCGACGGTGCAGGCCCGGGCGACCCAAGGGCAGCCCGCGACCTGGGACCCAAGCCGCCGCTTCGGCGGTCTTGGGGGGAGCGGGCGTGTTCGCCGCACGCGAGGGGGAGAGGCCCACCGCCCCGCAGCCGACCGCCGCTGGCACAGCGGGGGGAGGGAGGGGGGGCAAGGCGGCGGCTACGGGCTGACCCGCGTGGGTCGTCACGGATGAACTTGGGGGGGGATGGGGGTGGGGGGGAAATAGGGGCCACCCGTCCGAAGATGGCCAGATCGCAAGTGATGCTGGGCCAACTACTTGCGAAGTGCGGCGCGCGGAAAATATTTTCGGCCGCCCATTTTCGGGGGGGATTGTCGTTGTACAGGGTAGAGGGGGAAGATGCTGAGACAGCAGGAGGCAGTCGGCAGGAGGCAGGGGGCAGGGGGCGCCCCCCCCTGAGGTGGGGCGTGCGTGGCGCGCGGTTGAGCGACTCTGGCAAACAGTGGCCGACTCTGAGCCGGAAGGGCGAGGATCGCCAAACGGCGAGCGAGCGACAGTGCAAACACTGGACGACACTGGGCGGGACGGGCGATAATGGGCGAATGGCGGGGCTTGACTCCGCTTTGGGGCATCACTACAATTCAGGAGGGGGTTTCGCGGGGCGCGGTGGCCCCGGCCACACGCAATGAGGACGCCTGACGAGGAGGCCTGCGGCATGGCGAAGGAGCGAGAAGGCACGGCTCGGCGCGGGGCCGGGCTGTCGGTGGTGGTGTATCCGATCATCGGGGTGCTGGCGGTGGGGAACCTGGTGTTCGCGCTGCTGTGGCTCCTGAACCCCCTCGCGGGCGGCCCGGCGGGCGGGGCCGGCGGGCGGAAGATCGAGGTGCGGACGCCCTCGCGGCTGCTGCGGGTGGGCGAGGGGCTGAACGCGGAGGGGCCGAACGCGGGGTTCGAGACGCGGGTGTCGGGCGAAGAGTTCGAGGAGAAGCTGAAGCTGCTGGTGCACCTGACGCGAACGACTCGGGCGGGGGAGCAGGCGGCGGAGTTCTTCAGGTCCGACGCCGGGCGCGAGGCGAAGCCGGCCGTGGTGTTCGAGTTCCCGAGCCGGGGGAGCGGCGGGGACGCGCTGGAGGTGTACGCGATCGACATGCGGCACCAGGCGGCCTACTGCCGGCTGCGGAGCACGGGGGAGGAGCTGGCGGTGAAGCTGGACCTGTACCAGAAGATCGCCGCGGAGTTCGCGCAGCTCGCGGGCGGCGTGGCGGGCGGGCTGAGCGTGCCGTACCACGTGTCGCTGGACGAGCCGCTGCGGTCGCGGCTGGCGAAACTCCAGGGGCCGTTGGCCGTGACCACCGTGTCGTCGGACCCGCGAGAGCAGCTCGGGCAAATGCTGAGCGATCCGCGGGGGGGCCTGCGGTTCCAGCCGGTGGACCGCTCGACGCTGCTGCTGGCGCTGCGGCTGCCGGACGACCAGGCGAAGGCGCGCGGGCTGGCCGACGCGATGGGCCGGGCGAGCGACAAGGTGAAGGTGCAGCACCTGGACCACGCGACGCAGGGCGGGGAGGTGCGGCAGTTCGCCCGCGCGATCGCGCGGCCCGCGGTCGAGATCGAGGACTGCCTGGTGCTCCAGTACGCCGGCCGCGTGCGGGTGCTGCGGGGCACGGAGCTGTTGGTGCGCGAGGAGACCGGCCCGATGTCCCTGGGGGCCGCGACGCGGTTCGAGGGGGAGAAGGCGATGGCGCAGGCCCTGGACGGGCTGCTGTCGGAGCGCGGGCTGCTCTACTTCGACGAGGGCCACGCGGAGCGGCGGACGGTGGACCGGCGCGGCGAGGGGCTGAGCCAGTTGGCCGATCACCTGAGTTCGCGCGGCTTCCGCGCCGCGCCGTTCGACCTGGCCGCGGCCAAGGCCGTGCCCAACGACTGCCAGGTGCTGGTCCTGGCCGGGCCGCGCAAGCCGCTGGGCGCCGAGGCCGAGAAGGCTGTCGCGGCCTACGTCGAGCGCGGCGGCCGCCTCGCCGTGCTGCTCGACCCGCCCGACGGCGTGCTGCCTGCGGCCGACACGCTGAAGCGCTTCGGCATCGCGGCGCCCGACGCCAAGAAGGTCATCCAGATCCCAGGCAACGACCCGCCCGACGCCATGAGGCTGGAGCTGGATGCGAAGCTCGACTTCGCGGCCAGGTGGGCGCGTGGGACGACGGTGTTCTACACCGCGGCGGAGCTTGCGGTGACGCCGCCCGCCGCCGACGCGGCGTTCGAGGTGCTCCGCATCGCCTGGCCGGCCGAGACCGAGGATGCCGCCAAGGCGCCCTGCGTGCTCGCCGGCGTGCGGCCCAAGGCGGGCGGCAAGGGACCCAAGCTCCTCGTCTTCGGCGACGTGGATGCCTTCTCGAACCAACTCCTCCGCTCGCTCGCCACCAACGCCCAACTCTTCAGCGACGCCCTCGGCTGGCTCGCCGAGTAGTGAGGTGACAGGGGAGGGAACCTTCTTGCAAGAAGGTTCCCTCCCCCAGCCCCCACCTTCCAAGAACTCTCACACTGGGCTGCGGCATTCGAGCCACTCGGATGCCGCAGCCAATGTGGCAGTTCTTGAAGAGGGGTCTGGGGAGGAACTATCTTCCAAGAAGCTCCTCCCCAGTCCTCTCATCTACCGGCGGCCCAGGGGGTCATGCGGCGCGGGTCGCCGCACCAGAGGCGGTCGGCGGCCCAGGGGCAGGGACGCGGCGGGCCGTGATCATCCCGCCGCTGGCGATGGTGATGTTCTCGGGGGCGGCCAGCACGCTGCCGGGGGCGGGGAGGATGAAGGGGTTGATCTGGTTGGTGAGGTTGCGGTCGCCATCGTAGATTTCGTAGACCACGCGGTCGCCGTTTGGCTCGGCGGAGACGAACTGGCTCATGCCGTAGACGTTGCTGGTCTGCATGCGGATGATAGCGCCGGGCTCGTAGACGAACTGGCCGGGGTTGATCATGTGAGTCGTGCCGTCCATCCCGAAGAAGGCGTTGGCGGTGCCGAGGTGCATGATGGAGTCGGTCTTCATCGTGATGTTGCCGGCCTGGCCTGAGCCTATGCCTGAGGCGTCGTTGATGAGGATGCGGCCGCCCGCCTCAATTGTCACCTGGCTGCCGTTGAGGGGGCCTGGGACGGGGTAGGCGACGTTGTAGGCCTGGTTGGCGGTCCAGCCGATGCCGACGAAGTTGCCGGGGTCGAGGGTGCCGCCGGCCTGGACGAGGACATTGGCATAGCCCGTGCCGGGGTAGACCGCCGGGTTGCCAAACGAGTTGCTGTAGTTGGGCGACAGGATCGCGCCTGGGGTGACGACGAAGGTGAGGTCGCCGGGCATGGATGGGGAGACGTCGTCGTTGAGCGTGACCTGGCCGATGATGTAGGCGTTGATGGGCGCCCCCGCGTTGTTGACGATGGCCCAGGAGTTGTTGCCGGCGCCGCCGAGGTTGAGTGTGGCGAGGCCGTTGTCGCGCAGGAGGCCCTGGAGGTAGAAGTCGCTGTTGGCGATGATCGTGCCCTGAATCCAGGAGCGGCTGTTGCGGTCGGTCGAGATGCCCTTCCAGGGGGTGCCTGCGCCGATGGTGATGCTCTCGTAGACGCCTGCGTTGGAGTCGCCGCTGAGGCCGAAGTAGAGGTCGGCGGCGGTGCCGAGGTTCTTGATGGTCTGGACGCCGAGGCCGTTGAGGTCGTCGTTGGAGAAGCTCTGGTGTCCGATGATGGCGTCGGGCATGAGCTGGATGTCGCCGGCCGCGGTGGGCGCGCCATAGACGCGGGTGAGGGCGTTGAGGCCCTGGTTGGCGTTGCGGGCGTTCGGGCCGATGATCGTGGCGCCGGCCTCGATGATGAAGCGGTCGCCCACGTTCATCGTGTTCAGGATGTCCGCGCCCCCCGCGCCCCAGTTGTTGTTCTGGAGGTAGATTTCGCCCTGGTCCACGGCCCGGAAGCCGCCAAAGGTGCCCGTGCCGCTGGTGGTGCCTGCGACGTTGAGGTTGAGGCGGGAGTTCTTGACCAGGACCTCGCCGGAGCCGAGCGAGCCCGCGGTCTGGGCCTGGAGCGTCGCGCGCTCGACCAGCGTGCCGCCCGAGTAGGTGTTGGTATAGTAGTAGGTCAGGGTGTTCGTGGCGCTGGCCGTGGCATTCATGTTGAGGACGTAGTGCGTCGCGTCGGTGATGCTCAGGATGGTCGCGCCGGCGGGGATGCCGGTGCCGCTGACGGGCATGCCGACCTGGAGGTTGCCCGTCGTGCCGGAGGCAAGCGTGACGTTCGGGCTGCCGTTGACGGTAGTCGTAGAGCGGGCGACCGTTGGGTTCAGGACCACCGTATTATCGAGGTCCTTCACGAGGCGGACGGTGCCGCCGCCCGGGTTGTCTATGATGTTGGAGTAAACGGTCATCGTGCTCTGGTTGTTGTGGAGGAAGAGTTCGTAGGCGCCCGTGCCGCCGACGGGGCCGGCGGTGAGGCGGCTGCCGACCGTCTGGTTCCCGATGTTGCGCGCGTTGTTATTGTTGTCGGAGAGGATGCCGCCGCTCTCGACGTAGAGGGTGTCGAGGTTGGTGGTGTTGAGGAAGGCGATGTTGCGGGTGGCGGTGCCGGCGAGGCGGAGTGCGCCGACGACGAAGTTCTGCGCGGCGCCGGGTGTGCCGAGGTTGACATCGGCGGCCGCGCTGCCAATGTTGCCGGAGGCCCATCCGCCGCCGCCGGGGGTGGTCGTGGTGCTCAGGGCTGTGTAGCCCGGGGCGCCGGCCACGCCGCTGCCGTAGGGGACGACGCCGCCGGCAGCCCCGACGCTGGCGGGGACGACGTAGGTAGCAAAGTCGCCGCTGCCGACGAGTGCCCAGCCGCCGATGAACATCCCCGTGGTGGTTGGGGAGCCATTGACGTTCTGAAGCGTGATGCGCCCGTAGTCGCCGCCCAGGCCGATGGTGGTGCTGGCGTTGAAGCGGACGGTGCCGCCGCCGACGCTGTGGAGGAGGTCGGTGATGATGAGGTCGGCGCCGGTGCCACCCTCGCGCTGAACGTAGATTTCGGATTGGCCGACGCCGATCGTCGTGGGGCCGAAGACTTCGCTGCTGCCCGTGTTGCGAGCATGGTAGAGCAGGCGACCGCCCTGGAGGAGGATGGTCGCTGCATCGTTGAAGCGGTCCGCATTCGCGTAGGCCGCCCCCTGCTCGCCGCCGGGATACTGGCGGCTCATGAGCCGCCAGTGGTTGCTCACGTTCAGGTACGAACTCTGGTTGATCGTCACGCTGCCGATGTTGTTCATCGCGCCCATGCCCCGAATGTCCACCTGGTTGCCGTTGGGGCCGATGACGAGGCTGCCGGAGAAGTCCTGCGGCTCGACGACGAAGAGATATCCGAGGCCGGTCTTGGTGAGGGTGCCGCTGCCGGTGAGGGCGTTGGGGCCGACGATGGCGGCGCCGCTGTAGCCGTTGGAAAGGGCCGGCACGTCAATCGTGCCGCCGCCGGGGCCGACGACGATGGTGCGCGCCCCGCCGCCGACCACGTTGCCGAGCTGGAGGTACTCGCCGCCCGCCGAGCTTGTGACGGTGGCGAGCTGGAGCGTGCCGCCGTCGAGGGTCACGACGTTGGTGGGATCGCCGAGCTGGTCGTTGTTGAAGATGCGGGTGACGCCGGCGTTCAGCGTGATCGCGCCCGTGAAGGTGTTGGCGCTGGGGAGTGCGACGTTGCCGTTGACGTTGAGGGCGTTGGAGCCGGAGAGGAGGGAGGTGACAGTGAGGCCGCCGGCCCCGCCGCCGCCCCCGCCGAGGTTGTAGCCGGCGGCGCCGGGCGTCAGGGTGCCTGAATAGGTGACGAGGCTGGTGCCCGCCGCGCCGAGGCTGAGGTTGGGAAGTGTGGTGAAGTTGAGGTTATTGCTGTCGTCGGTCATCAGGGCGAGGGTGCCGGCCGAGGCGCCTGCGAGGCGGCTCAGGAGGTTCTGGTCGGCCGCGTAGCCGGCCTGGAGGACGGTGCCGGCAGGGACAGTGATGGTGGTTCCTGCGCCGGGGTCGGAGTTGAAGCGCCAGGTGGTGGCCGCGGCGGGGGCGGTGGTGCCGATGGTGACGGGGCCGAGGGTCTGGGTGCCGTTGAAGCCGAGCACGCCGTCGTTCCAGGTCATCGCCGGGATGGCGGCCAGGTTCTGATTGAAGATGAGGGCGCCGGTGCCGCTCTTGGTGAGGGTGCCGGAGCCGAGGCTGAGGGGGCCGGTGAGGGTCACGTCGCCCGCGCCCTGGATGGTCAGGTTCGTGGCGGTGCCGGAAATGGCGCCGCCGGGGTTTGTCAGGTCCAGATTGCCCGCGTCGGACTGGATGGTCGTGCTGGCGCCGGAGAGGACGACCGAGCCGCCGTAGGCGTTGGCTCCGCCGGTGTTCCTGAGGGCGCCGTCGTTGCTGATGCCTGTGCCGTTGAGGGTCAGCTTCTCATTGCCGATGGTGATACCGCCCTGGAGCTGGAGAGCGGCGCCGGCGGCGACGGTGGTTTCGTTGCCCAAGCCCGTCGCGCCGAGGGCGTTGTTGCTGCGGGCGCTCAGGATGCCCGCGGTGATGTTGGTCACGCCCGTGTACGTGTTGTTGCCGGAGAGGATGAGGGGGCCGGCGGTGGCGGTGCTCTTGGTGAGGCCAGCGGAGCCCGCGAGGGAGGCGGCAATCTCGCCCTGCGTGAGGGTGACGGAGGTGGCCGTGAGGGTGCCGGTGCCGATGACCTTCGTGCTCCACCAGTTGGTGGGGGTCCCCGCAAGGGTGCCGATGGTCTCGTTGTTCGCCCCGAGGTCCAGGACGCCGTTCGTCATGGTCACGGTTGCGCCGTCGGCGATCTGGTTGGACTGGAGGAGTCGGACGTTTGAGACGGGGCCTTCGTTGTTGGCCGCGTTGATTGTGAGGTTGCCGGCGATGGCGTTGCCCGACACGCTGCTCTCGTTGAGGTCAAGCTCGCCGCTGGAGACGGTGGTGAGGCCGGTGTAGAGGTTGGCCGCGTTGTAGGTGACGCGGTAGCCGCCGGCGATGGTGACCGTGTTGCCCGCCGCGGGGCCGATCGCGTCGTTGAACACGATGTCGCCTGTGTAGGCGTTGATGTTGACGTTGCCCGCCAGGGTGGTCGGCCCATTGACCGAGAGGGTGTAGAGGCCGGGGCTGGTGGCCGCCAGGGTGGAGCCGCTGGCCAGGCTGAGGGTGGAGACGTTCGTGTCCACCGCCATGTCCACGGTGCCCGTGCCGCCGGTGATGGTGAGGGGGCCGAGGTTGAAGGGGGTGAGGGAGCCGGTCTTGAGGGTGCCTGGGATGCCGCCGACGAGGGTCTTGTCGCCAGTGGTGTCGGGGCCGGAGTAGTAGGCGGTCATTCCGCCGCCGCCGCCGCCCTGGGTGAAGCGCATCACGATGCTGTGCCAGCCAGCGGCGAGTTCGATGGGCGAGGTGGAGACCTCGTTGACGTTGGGCGAGGCGACCAGGAGGCCGTCAATATAGAGGAAGCCGGGGTCGTCGCTGCCCGCATAGAAGGTGTAGGTGCCGGCCGCAGCAATGTTGAAGATGCCGCGGGAGAGGATGCCCATCTGGATGCCCTGCCCGGAGAAGTTGGGCATCGGCGGGGTGGTATAGCCCTGCGCCGGCGTGCCGCCGTAGGGGTTCGTCCCCGGATTCCAAGTGAAGTTGATGTTCGGGTCGGTCCGGGAGAAGACGCGGGCGGGGGAGACGAGGAGGTCGGAGGCGAAGCGGTTCGTGTTCCCCGGGCTGCTGCCGAAGTTGTAGTAGTAGCTCGTCACGCCGTCGGGGCCGAGGCTGGCCGCGCCGGGGTCCACGCTGGTGCGAACGGTGCCGCCGGTGTTGAGGGTGACGGCGCCGCTGCCCTTGGCCTGGGTGCCGAGGAGTTCGAGGACGGCGAGGTTGTTGACCGTAAAGTTGCCGGAGTAGCCGCTGTTGTCGCCGGCGAGGATGAGGGTGCCGGAGCCGCCGGTGGGGCCGGCGATGGTCATGCTGCCGGAGCCGGAGAGGTCGGACATGAGGTTGATGACGGCGCCGGAGCCGGTGGCGGCATAGTCTCGGACGGCTACGGTGAAGTTGCCGCCGATGGTGACGGCGCTGGTGATGGTGGTGGTGTAGGGGGTGGCGCCTGCGGGCTGGGTGGCCGCGGGCGGGATGTAGGTGCGGGCGCTAAGCGTGCTGCCGCCGTTGAGGGTGAGGGCGTTGCTGAAGGCGAAGTTGCTGAGGGACAGCTCGCCGCCGGCGTCCACGACGACGGCGCCCGTGCTCAGCGCCCCGGGGTCCTGCGCGGCGAGGACGCCGCCGCGGACCGTCGTGGTGCCGGTGAATGAGTTGGGGGCGAGGAGCTGGAGCGCTCCGCCGCCGACCTTGACGAGGTCGCCCGTGCCGGTGATCGTGCCGCCGAAGGCGGTGGACGTGTTGTTGAGGCCGACGCTGAGGGTGCCGCCGCCGAGGGCGACGGTGGAGCCTGCTGCGCCGGCGAGGGAGCCGATGGTCTGGTTCACGCCATTCAGGTCGAGCGTGCCGGCGTTGAGCGTGACGGCGGTTGTGCTGGGGAGGACGCCGGGCTGGAGGCCGAACCACTTGGCCATGAGGTAGTTCTCGTTCGCGACCCGCTCGGCGACCGTGAGCGCGCTGCTGTAGACGAGCACTTCGCCGACGTCACCGTTGAGGTAGCGGGCGGCGTAGTACCCGCCCAGGTGGGTGGTGTTGTATGTGGTGGCGCCGTTGCGGAGGGCGGGGTTCGTGAAGTCGTTTCCATCGCCGGGGTTCCGCCACGTTGTGCTGTTCTCGATGCGGATGCCCTTGTCGGCGGTCGGGGCGTCGGAGCCCCAGACGCCGCCGGTGTACTGACCGGTGGAGATGGTGCGGCCGACGATCATCACGCTCTGCGGCGTGGTTGCGCCGGTGTAGGTGAGCCTGTCATTCACGCCGTCGAAGCGGAGCATGCCGTTGCCGTTGAGCATTCCGGCGCCGTAGATGGGCTGGTTGGCAGCGGTGCCCTGGATGAAGTTGCGGCCATTGCCGCTCAGGTCGTCAATCCTTGCGACTGGCTGGCCGGTGGCCGTCACGGGGATGGTCCCTGCCGTGTCCTGCCAGAGCGTGGAGAGGTTGCTGGGATCGAGCCAATACAGGAGGTTGGTGGCCACGGGCGAGGTCGGAGCCGCAGCGGGCTGGCCCTCGAGCCGGAGCGTCCCGCCGTTGATCACCGTCGGTCCCGTATAGGTATGGGTGCCCTGGGTGCCGGAGAGGACGGTGACGCCGGTCCCCCCCGTGGTGAGGCTCACTTGGCCCGTGCCGTTGTTGGCGATTGTGGATCTGATGATGAAAGGGTTGTCGGAGTATTGGTGGATGACGAGTTCGCCGGCGGCGTTTGCGCCCGTGCCGGCGGTCAGGATGCCATTGACGATCATGCCAGTGTAGGCGCCAGACACAAGAATGCCGCCGGACTCGACGCGAAGGGTATAGCCAAGGGCGCATTCGATGGAGGTGGACCCGGTCATGGCCAAGTTGAGCGAGTTGATGCTGCGGCTCGCATTTAAGCCGATGATGCCGCTGGTCTTGACGTTGCTGGCAGTTGTCCACGTGCCCGGCCCGGTTGTCGTGTAGTCGGCGGGGGCAAGAGGGGCGACAGAGATCGTGCCGGCGGAGACGTACTTGGCGAAGTCGGTGCCGTTGACGGTTGCCCAGCCGCCCATGATGCCGTCGTCGAGGGTTGGGGCGGTGGCGAAGAGGATGCGGTTCTGTGTGCTCGCGCCCAGGCCGGTGCCGACGAAGTTGACGGTGCCGCCGGCCTGACGGGTGAGGCCGCCCGCCACCTGCCATTCGTGCGTGATGATACACCCCACGGGCGCTGGCGTCAACACCTTCCCCGGTCGAGGCCCATGAAGAGACTCCCGGAGTCCTTTCTGTGGCAGGAGCGCCATACTTGATCAACCTTGAGAGAGGGAGGATGATCAAGTATGGTGGGAAGGGCCGTGGAGCTGCCCGGATCGCCAAAGCGCCATAGTTGATCGCCGCAGGACGTGATCAAGTATGGGGGCCGGGTGTCTGGTCTTCCGGACTCCTCGGCCTGGGCGGTGGTTACGCCTGCCTCTTGCGGCAGGCGACGAGGATGGCGGGGGTGTGGCGGCGGAGGAGGCGGGTGGTGACGTGGAGGTAGCCGAGGAGGGGAAACAGGTAGCGGACGGCGCCCAGCCACTCCCGCACGTCGAAGTGGGCGCCCGCCCAGTCGAGCCAGCAGCGGCGGGGCCACTTGTGGACGTGGGTGGGGTCGCGGTCGAGGGCGCGGATGATGGGGCCGCTGAGGCCGTCGTAGACGGGGACGACGAAGAGGAAGGCTCCGCCGGGGGCGAGCTGGTCGTCCACCGAGGCAGCTACCGCGTCGAGATCGGCCACGTGCTCGAGGACGTCGAAGGCGGTGACGACGCCGAAGGGGCCAGCGAAGACGGCGCGGTCGGTGGCGCTGGCGACCTTGAAGGCGCCGCGCGGGTGGCGCTGGGCGGCCTGGGCGATGGCGAACTCGCTCACATCGGAGCCGCAGATCTCCCACGATTCATCGAGCGTGGCCAGGAAGTCGCCAAAGCCGCAGCCGAGGTCGTGGATGCGGCGGGGCGCGTCGGGCGCCGCGTGGCGCTCGGCCATGCGGGCGTAGAAGCGGAGCTTGCGCGGGGGGTTCTGGCGCGCGTACTCCCGGTAGTACGTGCGATAGTAGTCGGCGTCGAAGCGGGAGCTGTCCATGTGCAGAGGACCTTGTGGAAACCCTAGAGGGGATGATTGGATGGGTGGAGGAATGGATGGGTGGAAGAGCTGAGCCAGGCCCTTCTGACATTCATCCAATCATCCACCCATCCATTCATCCTCCTGTTCATCGCCCCAGGCGCCGGCGGAGGGCCAGGCGCAATGTTCGCACGATGGTGCTCCCGACGCGGAGCTTGCTGGCGCCGCCCTTGAGGTCGTAGCGGAGGATGAGGGGCACCTCGCCGAAGATGACGCCCATGGTCCGCAGCTTCAGCAGGATGTCCACCATGCACTGGAAGCCGTCCTCGCTCACCAGCCCCTTGCCCATCTTGGCCACGGCGTCCTTGAGCGCGCGGCCGCGGTAGCCGCGGTAGCCGCACGTGTAGTCGCGCACGCCGCGGGTGGGGAACAGCACGCGCATCAGCAGGCTCGCGGCGTAGCTGAGGACGCGGCGGTGGAAGGGCACGCCGCGGACGTAGGAGCCGGGGCGGTAGCGCGAGGCGATCACCACGTCGCAGCCCTCCTTGACGCGCTGGACGATGCTGTGGATGAGGCCGGGGGTGTGGGTGTTATCGGCATCCATCGCCACCACGATATCGTCGTCGGCGCAGAGGTCGGCGGCGGCGAGCAACCCGTCGCGGATGGTGGCGCCGAGGCCCTGGTTCGCCTCGTGGCGCTGGACGGCGATGGGCATGTGGCGCGCGTGCTCCTCGGCCACGCTGGCCGTGGCGTCGCGGCTCCCGTCGTCCACCACGATCACCTGATACTCGTCGCCGTTCTCGAACATCGCCTGGTCAATGCGCTCCAGGAGCGTGCCGAGATTGGCCTCCTCGTTGTAGGCGGGGAGGACGACGAGGATCTTGCTCCGAGGACGTCGCCAGGGAGGAGAGGCCGTGGCACTCATGTCGGGTTTCTCTCCGCAGGGAGGGATGAATGGAGGAATGGATGATTGGATGAATGAAGGAAACGAACGCCCTCTTCCTTCTTTCTCATTCATCCATTCATCCACCCATCCACTCATCCCCTCATCTTCTCAAGGACCCCCACTATCCGGCGCGCCGCCTGGCCGTCGCCGTAGGGGCTGGCGGCAATCTGGCGGCGGGCGTATTCGGCCTCGTCGGTGAGCAGCAGGCTCACGCGGCTGACGATGGCATCGAACGATGTGCCGACCAGTTCGGCGGCGCCGGCCTCGACCGCCTCGGGGCGCTCGGTGGTATCGCGGGTCACGAGCACGGGTTTCCGCAAGCTCGGCGCCTCCTCCTGCACCCCGCCCGAGTCCGTGAGGATGAGCGTCGAGCGTTGCATGAGCCACACGAATTCGGGATAGGCCGCCGGCTCGGTGAGGTGGACGTTCGGGCGGCCAGAGAGCATCCGCCGCACCGGCTCCAGCACGTTGGGGTTCAGGTGGACGGGGTAGAGGAACGCCACGTCGGGGAGGCGCTCGGCGAGCGTGGCGATGGCCTCGCAGATGGCCTGAAGCCCCTCGCCGAAGTTCTCGCGGCGGTGGCCGGTGATGAGCACGAGGCGCCGGGCGCCGAGCATCGCATACTTGCGTTCCCAATGCTCGGCGCGGCCTCGCTCGCGCCCGACTGTCCAGAGCAGTGCGTCAATCACCGTGTTCCCCGTGACGTGGACCGAGGCGGGCGGCACGCCCTCGGCGAGCAGGGCGTCGGCGGCCCGCGTTGTGGGGGCGAAGTGAACCGCGGCGGAAAGACTCACAACGCGGCGGTTCAGCTCCTCGGGCCAGGGCGCCCGCAGATTGCCCGTGCGGAGCCCCGCCTCGACGTGGGCGAGAGGCACGGAGCGATAGAAGGCGGCGAGCGAGGCGGTCATCACCGTCGTCGTGTCGCCCTGCACCACCAGGCAGTCGGGCTCCAGCTCGGTGAGGAGGGCGTCAATCGCCACGACGCAGGCGCTCGTCAGCTCCGCGAGGGATTGGCCGGACCGCATCACATCTAGGCGGTGGTCGGGACGCAGGCCGAAGTACTCGACCACGGGCTCGAGCAACTCGCGGTGCTGGCCCGCGTCGCACACGATCGGCTCGATGGCCTCGGGGCGCCGGCGACACTCATGCACCACGGGGGCCATCTTGATGGCCTCGGGCCGCGTGCCGAAGAGGAGAAGTGGCCGGAGCTTGCTCATCGGCAACGAGCATATCCGGTTTGGGGCATCAGTGCAACGGCTGCGGCCCGCGCTCGGCGACGGCCTCGATGTGGGGGTTCTCGGGGTTGTTGGGGTCGGGGACGTGGATGTCAGGGTTCAGCCCTACCGCGCCGCGGTAGGCGCGGACGCCTTCCTCAAGCGCATGGCGGCGAAGCGCCTCGTCGCCAGCGACGGCGGAGGAGAGCGAACAGAGGGCATAGCCAAGGTTGAAATGGTAGTCGGCCTGGTTGGGGTCGAGGGCAGCGGCGGCGCGGAAGGCGTCCGCGGCCCGGGCGAACCAGGTGGCGGCCTCGGGGCTGCGGGCGCCGGCGATCCGGCGCGCCCGGAGCAGGCACAGGCAGCCCAGGTTGTAGGGAGCATCGCCGAGCTTGGGGTTGGCGAGCGCCGCCTGGCGGAAGTGCTCGGCCGAACGGTTCCAGGCCGCCAGGGCCTCACCGGGCCTGCTCGTGCCCACCAGGCGGGAGAGGAGGCGTCCTGCCTCCATGTGCAACGCCGCGTCACCTGGGCTGGCCGCCAGACGGTCCTCGACCGCCTTGACCTTCGCCCCCAACTCCTTCGCCGCCTGTTCGTGCTCGTGCTCGAACTCCCGGAGCACGCTGTCCTTCACCTTGTAGACCTCGATGCCCGGCCCATCGCGCCATCGGCTTGGGGGAATGCGAACGAGCAGTTCGCCCCAGAAGCGCAGGCGCATGTGGGCCTCCCCACGGCGCCGCGCGGCCTCGGGCGTCAGGTGGCCCGTCTCGGCCGCCGAGTCGCTCAGGACGAAGTGGGTGATCGCGTGGCGCTTGAGGTAGCCGCGGTCCACCTTGTCGTAGAAGCCGAAGCCGCCGTCAATGACGGGCAGCGTCTCCTCGGCCGTGATCTCCAGGCTGTCGTAGTCGCGGAGGATGTAGCCCGGCGGATTCGACAGGTTCTTCTCCAGCCAGGCCCTCACGAGCTGCCGCGTGCCGGGGCGCCACAGGCGGGCGATCTCCTGCGCGCTCAGCAGCCCCGATTGCGCGAAGCACATGGCGAGCAGCACTCCCCCTGCCCAACGCCGCCACGCGCCCACCTGGGCGATGGGCACCGCGGCGAGGACCGCCACAGCCGGGACGAGCGGCAGAAGGTAGAACGGCTGCTGCACGGCCCACAGCGCGAGCATCGCCACCGTGGCCACGACGACCGAGCCGACGACGGCCAGCGCCGCCCACCGCTTCTCGCGCCACCACACCACCGCGCCCATCATCGCGAACAGCATGACCGCCGGCCCGATCCAGCTCAGCGCCTGGTCCCACACCTGCACCAGCGCCGGCCCCTGCGGCAGTTCCTCGGGGTTCGGCGGCCGCGAGATGATGATGCGGTTGGCCTCGGCGGCGATCGTGCCCAGGTTGACGAGCGTGTAGGGCGATGTGACGGCGAAGGCGGCGACGCTGCACGCCGCCGCGAGCCACAGATTCGGCGCCACCAGCCGCTTCGCCCGATGGCCGCTGCCCGGCGCCACCAGGTGGGCGACGAAGAGGGGCACGACTGCGACAATGCCGCTGTACTTCGAGGCCACGGCGAGGCCCACCGCGACGCCCGCCCACACGTAGAGCTTCCGCTGCGGGGCCTCCGCCAGCCGCCAGGCGAGCAGCGTCGCCAGGGCCACGAACGCCGCCGACATCACGTCGGGCTTCGCCACGTGCGAGAACTGCACGTGGAGCGGAGCGACGGCCAGGACGAGCGCCGCGGCGAGCGCACCGCCCCAGGGCATCAGCCGCCTCGCCAGCCGATACGCGAGCCACACGGCCAGCACGCCCATCGCCGCGCTCACCAGCCGCCCCGCCACGCAGGGCGCCCACTTGTCATCCACCCAGGCCGGGAGCAAGGGAGACACGATGGGGTAGGCTGCCGCGGTCGAGTAGCGGTAGAGGCCGGGATGCACGTAGGGCCGCCCGGGGTCGAGCGTCCCCTCCGCCCACATCCGCACCGCTGAGTCCACGAAGTCCCACTCGTCCACGTGGAACGAGCGCGGGTTCGACAGCCCGAGGGGGACGACGCGGAGGAGAGCGGCGAAGAGAAGGACGGCGGCGGTCGCGATTGCCGATTGCCGATTGCCGATTGCCGGTTTCAGAGAAGCCATCGCGGCCCTCGCCCACGCCTCACTCGCCACCCGTCATCGAGGCTGGCCCCGATGCTGAGAGGCACACCACCCCGCAGTTGTGGCACGGTTGGCTCGCCCAACCGTGTCTTGCCGTTCGCCGGCGCGAGGACACGGCTGGTCAAGCCAGCCGTGCCACGTCCCGCTCCCGCACAGCCGGCGGCGGCTGTGCCCCACGGCTCACTCGACGATTCGGCAGGAGGCCACGTCGTCGAAGGCCACGCGGCGCAGGCGCACGGTGAGGCTCCTCTCCTCGCGCGGCTCGAGGGCGCCGACCTCGACGCTCTCGCGGGCGACCACCTCGCGGCGGCGGTTCGACACCTCGAGGGTCACTGTGGGCAACTCGTCGGTGCCCCGCGTGCTGCGCAGGGTGAAGGACACGCTGGTGCCCCAGATTTCCTCGGCCTTCTGGCCCTTGCCGATGTGGACGTTGCGGACGGGCAACTTGCCTGTCACCTGGAGTTGGGCGGTGCGGCGCTTGGCCTGCCGCGCGACCTTGAGGAAGGCCTCGGCCGCCCCGCACGGGATGCCCAGGGCCATGCCGCTGCCGACCGTGGGCTTCACGATCGCCACCATCACCGCCACCACGTTCCCCCGCTCGTCCACCACCGGCCCGCCGCTGTTGCCGGGGTTCACGTTGGCGTCGAGTTGCACCCTGTGCAGGGCGCCGGTCTCCGCCTCGCGGCGCAGCGCGCTGATCGTGCCCGTGGTGACCGTCGGCTCCAGCCCAGGCTTCGCGCCGAACGGGAACCCCACCGTGACCCGCTGGCTCGTGCTGTCGGACACGTAGACCTTGCCATCGGCGTGGGCGACGAATGCGGGCCAGGCGAAGGCGATCTCCGGCTCGGGCACGGCGCTGCCCGGGCCGGCGCTGTCGGCATTCCCGTAGCGCCCGATGCGGCCGAGCAGGTTCCCGTTCGTGTCGAGCATCTCGACGGTGAAGCGGAAGCAGTTGGGGGCGAAGACCCGCCCATAGCCGTCCACGGCCAGGTGGCTCACCATGCACATGCAGGCAGGGTCGCCCCAATTCACGTCCGAAGAGGGCACGATGCCGTAGCCCGGGCGGCGCCAGAGGGCGCCCTTGACCTTGATCTCGCGCGCGAGGTAGCCCGAGCGGAGCGACACGGCGTCGGGCGGCGCGCTGGCGAGGCGCAGGGCCTCGGGCGGCGGCTCTTTCGAGCCGTTCGGCGCGTGGCCGTAGAGCGTGCCGCCCTCGGGGCCGAACTTGAGGAGCGCGCCCCAGTGATAGAGGTAGGCGTTGTAGTAAGGGTAGCACCACGGCGCCTCGCGCTGCTTGCGCCACCAGACCCACGGCTCCTGCGGCAGCTTGCCCGCGAACTCGGGGGGGAAGGGCTGGTCCTGGGGCTTCACGTTGCAGCCGAGGTATACGTTGCCGCGCGGGTCCACGCCCAGGCCGCAATCGCCGTGGCCGAGGCCGTCCACCAGGGTCCTCTTGCGGGCGCCGTCGGGGCCGTAGACGTCGAGGCGGGCGGCCGCGTTGTCCTCGAGGCCATAGTTGTGGGAGCGGAGGAGATAGATGTCGCCATTGAGGCCGACGCACAGGCCGCGCAGACCGAGGTCGGGGCCGTAGGCGCGATACTTGCCGACGGGCAGCTTGTGGGAGTTGACCGATGCGAAGGGCAGCGGCTTGCCCGCGGGGTCGTAGCGCGAGATGGTGTTCGTGTCGTAGCCGTCGGTCACGTAGACGTTGCGGTCGCGGTCGAGTGCAACGGCAGTGCCTCGGACGAAGGGCGTCTTCTTCCCCGTCGCCAGATCGAGGGACAACAGGGGCAAGCTGCTGGCGAACGAGTCGTCTATGAGTAGCCTGTTCCCCCCGGGGTCCACGGCGAAGAACATCGGGTAGCCCAGGCCGTTCGCGTTGCTCACGGGCTCGCCCAGCTCGAGCTTGTCGCCGCGGTCCTCGATGGGCCGAAGATCGCTGCGGCCATAGCGGTCGCGGTTCGTCCCCGTCCGCAGCGCGCCGCAGTAGGCCCAGAGCCGGGGTGGGTCCGCCTGGGGGTCGAGCGCGATGACGTCCAGGTTGCTGATCTCCAGCGTGGCCAGCTCGCGGGGGGGATTCGCCGCAAGGGGCGAGAGCTTGACCAGCTTGCAGTCGGTGACCATTCGGCCCGCCTTGCGGCACGCGACGTAGATCTCGCCCGAGCGTGGGTGGACGACGACTTGCTCCGGATTCTCCACAGGGAACTTCCCGAGGAGCTTGCCGCCGGGGGAGAAGGCCATGACGCGGCCGTTGCCGCGGTCGCAGACGAAGAGGTTGCCCGCCTTGTCGGCGGCGAGGCCCTGGGGGTCGTTGAAATGCGCGTCGTCGGCACCCGGCTCGTCGTGCCCGAGGAAGGGCGCGGCCAGCTCGGCGTCGGCCCACTTCAGGCGGAAGACGGCGTGGCGTGGCTTGAAGCGCCAGCTTTCGCCCGACATAGTCAGGTAGACCCACGTGCCGTCGGGGCTGAGCGCCAGGTGGTCGAAGAAGCGGCTGCCGCCCTCGCCGGAGCCGCCCATGAAGCCCACGGCCTGGCGAATCTGCGGGCCGACGAACGGCACGCCCTCGACCGCCCCGCCGTCGGGCGCGAGAGCCAGGAGATAGCGCGGCGGCCCATGCTCCACGATCGTCCCCACCGCGCTCGCCATGATCAGGTGGCCTTTGGGGCTGAAGACCATGTTCTGCTTCTTCATCCCGCTCGTCAGCGGCAGCAGATTCCCGCCGTGGCCGTTGAACACGATGGGCAGCCGCTCCCCCTCGACCTCGAGCTGCCCCAGCGGAGCCGTCCGCTCCTTCGGCAGGTTCGGCGGGTACGGGATGATGGTGCGGAGGTACTTGCCCTCGCGATCCATCACGCGCATCGTCGAGCGGCCGCGGGAGCCTTCCGACGTGAGGACGAACACCTCGCCCTTCGGCCCAACCGTCAGCCCCACCACCGCGCTGCCGAGCGTATTGCCGTCCCAGCCCACGATCTTGTCCAGGCGGGGCTTCACCCCCAACGACACGGCGACGCGAAACGGCCCGCCCGCCGCCGGCTTGCCCAGGTCATCGGTGCCGTCCCACGCGATCTCCTGCGCCAGCGAATCCTCCTTCAGCGGCTCCGGCGCGTTGGCGCCCAGCAGCCCCGCGGCCAGGTGGCGCACCATCTGCCCCTTCGCGTCCAGCACGGCCACGGCGACATCGGTGGGCGCTGAGACGGCGAAACGGATCGCCGTCTTGCCCCCTTCGGTGACCGCGTTGGGCGTCGTTGTGAAGGATGGCTCGCCTGCGGCGACAACAGCCTCAGCCAGGCACAGGAGAACGCACAGGATGCGATGCATGAATGGCTCCCTTTGCTCCGGTCACTTCACGTCGCACAAGGCGTCGAGAGCATACGTCTTGTCCAGCCGCACGACGCGGCGGGCATAGGTGTCGGCGATGTAGAGGTGGTCATCGCTGAAGCCGGCGCCCGTGGGCCAGGCGAGGGGGATGGGGGGGACGGCGACGCGGGGCAGAGACGCCCCGCCTACAGAGTCGAAGTTGCCGCAGGCGCCGGCCTCGGCCAGGCGGTTGCCGCTGTCGGCCTGGGGCAGGAGAGCCGCTCCGCCGACCCACCGGGTCCTCATTGCGGTGCCTCCATCCTCAGGAGTTCCATCGCGCGCATCAGGTGGAGGACCTCCAGCCCCTGGGCGCCGTGGATCGAGAAGCCGTTCTTGCGGTAGAGGTAGGTGCCGTAGCGGTCCCAATCCTCGGCGCTCTTGTACTCGCCCGTGGTCTTCAGCCCGTGGTCGCGGAAGCGCTTGAGGTTGGAGTTCGCCCAGAGGCGCTGCTGAAGCAGATGCTTCAGCTCGGAATGGTTCGGTTCGAGATGCGCGACGCCGAGGTACAGGGCCTCGGGCGAATGGTAGAGCGGCTCGGGGCCGTTCGGGATGCCCCCCTTGCCGTGGAACCTGCCCTGGAGGAGAATGGCGTCCACGGCGTTGGGGTCGCCGGTGAGGGCGGCCCATTCCAGGCAGAGGTCGTCTCCGCCGTAGGTGAGCCAGTAGCCGAGCTGCGGGCCGGCCTTGGCCAGCTTGTAGCCGACCGGCTCGCCGTCCTTGAGGCTGAAGAAGACCCAGCCCTCTTGCGTGGCCTTGCCCTCGTCGCCGGCGGCCTTCCAGAGCTTCACGATGGCGGGGTGGGCGCGGGCGTAACGCCAGTCGCCCGTGGTGATCCAGCAGCAGTGGGCGAGGAGGTGGCTGGCGCAGTGCTGGTAGTCGTAGCCGATGCGGAGGTCCGTGTCGGGGGCGTCGAGGTTCATCATCGTGCGCTGGGCGGGCGAGTCGATCCCTTCGGCGAGGAGGAGGCGGCCGACCTCTGTGTCGCCGGTGAGCCAGTAGTAGTTGTGCCAGCCGCGGTAGCCGCCCTGGCGGGTCCCCGCGTCGTTGTGGCGCCAGTGGACCTGGTTGTGGCGGTGGTAGGCCCCGTGCTTCATGTCGCCGCCGGGGTGCTCGGTGTCAATGCCGATGGTGTGGTGGACCATCGCGCGGCCCAGGTCGAGGAAGCGGCGGCCGCCGCCCGCCGCATAGTGGTAGAGATAGGGCGCCATCGCCCGCTCGCCGTTCGACCAGCCGACGCCGCCGTCCATCTCCATCTTGAACCTGCCGCCCTTCGGTTTGTTGCACATCGGCAGGTCGCCCCAGTCCACCCAGCCGTAGAGGCCGTTCGCCTCGTGGGTCATCGTGAGGCCGTCGAGCATCACGGAGAAGTAGTCGCGCAGGAAATTCCACTTCGGCGCGCCATAGACGCCGATGTGGCCGAGCGCCCGCGTCTCCCTGAATCGCTCCGCGCCCGGCCAGGGGACGAGGGGCAGTTGATGTGCCTTGCCGATGTCTCCTGCCGGCTCCTTCCCATCCGACACGTCAACGAGGATTTCGTGAATCTTCTTGATGCCGCGCGCTCGGCCCCGCATGGACTGCGTGTTGGACGACGAGTAGTAGAGGGTCAACTCGTCGCCGAAGAACATCGAGTGGTTGGCGATCTTGCGGAGCGGCTGGCCCCCTTCCTCCTCGTAGCGGAGGTCGAGCGCGCGGCCCGGCTTCTCGCCCAGCATCTCCACCGTCAGGTTGCCGTTCTCCTCGGCTCGGAAGGCCACCGGCCAATTCTGCCAGGCCTCGCGGACGGCGGCGAGGACGCGCATCCCCTTCGCTTCGAGCGCTCCCCAACCAGCGCAGCGTTTCCCGCTCGCAGCCGCCCTGCCGCTGAGTGCCCATTTGTCATGTGCGAACTGGCTGAGCCGGACGCCCAGGGGCGAAGTGGCTGCCTGGCCCTCGTCCGTCCCGTAGAGGAAGGCACCCTTGTCGAGTGGGGTCTGGAGCGTCAAGCCATAGCTGTGGACGAAATCGTGATATTCGTCGCCGTTGTAGCCAAAGGTGTGCTCGATGTGCAGGGCCGCAGTGTCTCTGTAGACACGGACGAACAGCGAGGCTGGGTACCGCCAGATGTCCTTGTCGTTCGGGTCGGCGGGCAGGAAAGCCTTCTCCGTGCCATAGTGTCCGAGCAAGTGGACGGTAGCCTGAACAGGCCCCTGCTCAGTCACGCGCAGTTCGCCAACGATCAGCGGGAGTTCCTTTGGATCCCCCCCCTTGTCATCCCCGCAGATGACGGCCTTCCCCGTGACGGGGCCGGTCATTGAACACGGCCTGGTGAGGGTCATCTCGAGGAACTTCTCCCCTGGCCTGAAGTCGAACCTCCCGAAGCCGCCTACTTCCAGACCCTTCTTGTCCACATGGGCCCTGACACCCACTGGCAGGGCGTCGGCCGGCTCGACGGCAGTCCCGTATTCAAGCGTAAAGCGCTTCTCCTCGTTGGGGGCGAGGTCGGTGACGAAGTCCAGGCACAGGAAGCGGATGGTCTTCTCAGGCCAGAAGGCGGTGGCGAGGCCCTGGACGGGGGTTTCCTTGCCGGCAGCGTCGAGAAGGCGGATGGCGTTTGGGTCGCGAAGCTCGCCGCGGAAGAGGGGGATTGCGCCGCGGACAGGCCAGCGCTTGCGGGCGACGCCAGAAGGCTCGGTGACGGTGAAGGCCACCTGGGCCTTCGTCGCCAGCGGCCGTGGGGCGATGTAGAGGCCGCTCTCGACGGCCCGCTTGTCGGGCTGCCAGGTGACGACGGAAGGCCAACCGGCCTCCCCTGCGAGGGCGGCCGCGGCGTGCCAGAGGGCCGCGGCCAGGAGAAGAGCTTTCATTGATGCGGCTCCTGCCAATAGGCCGTGGAACCCGTGGGACCTGTGGGACCGGTGGGACGAGCGACTCCCATGGGTCCCACAGGTCTCACGGGTCCCACAGGTCCCACCCCACCGAAGCGCGCCGCCTCAACGCAGCGCCGCGGCCACCTCTGCCGCGGCGGCGTAGAGCGCCTCCTCGCGCGCCTGCCAGCCCGAGCTGAGGAAGTAGTCCCAGCCCCGCGACCGGGCGTAGTTGAGGGCGCGGGTGCGGTCGTCCAAGAGCTTCTCGATGCGGGCTGCGGCATCGCCGAGCTTCGCCCGCTTGGCCGGGTCGGTGAGGGCGCGCTCGATGAAGATGCGGGCCTCGGCCTGCTGCTGGGCGGAGCGCACCATCTCGAAGCGGAGGGTGGGCAACGCGCCGTCCTTGCCGGGGGCGAGGGTCCACGAGGCGCTCTCGGTCATGCTGAGCTGGCCCCAGCCGCTCTCGGGGAAGCGGCCGAGGATGGACTTCTTCCCAGGTGGCCGCTCGTGCCGGGCAGGACGGGGAAGTTGACCATCTGGGCGGCGAAGACGAACGCGCCCATCACGCCCATCAGGGGCACCTTGCTCTCGTGGAACGCGCGGCGGGCCAACACCGCCGCCGCCCCCAGCCCCACCGCGCTCACCCCGATGAACCCGCAGGCCACGGCGGGCGACAACACCTGATCGGCCATGTGCATCGTGCTACTCCGTCGCCGGGCCATGCCACGGCGGCTCTCACCGCGCGCGCCCCAGGGTGGTCATGGTGAGCTTGCCGTGCTGGACGCCGCGGGTGGAGATCAGCTTGTCGGCGGTCTTCGTGATGTCGGCGGCCGCGCCGCGCGGGTGAGCGTGGCCACCTGCTCGCCCGACAGCTTGCTCCAGTCGGCCTGCACCAGGTAGTCGCGGATGAGGTCGCGGAAAGCCTCCGAGCGGCTCGGGTAGCCCTTCTCGTCAATCAGCCGGTCGAAGTCCTGGAGCAGCGGCTCCTCCAGCGACACGCCGAAACGGACCAACTCGCTCATGCGGTCTCTCCTTGAGTGGCACCGCGATCAATAATAGTGCTACGCCAATGGAATGTCAAGCGCCGAATCGGGCGCGATGCCCTCCCCTCCCCTATCGCACGGAGACAAAGGGGCTGCTGTCGTCGTAGAAGCGGTAGGGCTTGGCCGCCCACTCGCGGGCGTAGTCCACGCCGATGCGGGGAGCGGCGACGATGGGGCCGTGGCCGAGGCGGCGGTCCTCGACGTAAAGGGAGGCGCCGGGCACACACAGGTCCGCGCCGTTGAGCGAGCCATCAACGGCGAACGCCTGGCACAGGCGGGCGGGGCCGCTGGTGAGCTGTTGGTCCTTGCGGGCCTTGGGGCGGCGCGCCCGCACCAGCTCGATGCCCTCCAGCGGCTCGACCGCGCGCAGGAGCACGGCGGAGGGCACGCCATCGGCGTCGGTCACGAGGTTGAGACACCAGTGCATGCCGTAGATGAAGTAGATGTAGGCGTGGCCTGGGGGGCCGAACATGGCGGCGTTGCGAGCCGTCTTGCCCCGCCAGGCGTGGGACGCCTTGTCGTCAATCCCGACGTAGGCTTCGGCCTCGACGATGCGCCCGGCGACCGTGCCCTCCGGGCTGCGGCGCACCAGCACGAGGCCCAGGAGATCCCTGGCCACGTCGAGTGCGGGGCGAGCGTAGAACCATCGGCCCACCATGCTCACTGCGGCACCGGCGCGGGCACGACCCGCTCCTCCTTGACCGCCGGCGCAGGGACGGCCTGGACATCCTCGTGGGGAGCCCTTCTGACACTGAAGAGCATGAACATGGGCATCATCAGCGCGGCGGCTTGGCCCTTCAGCGTGGCGGTCATCGTAACCTTCGTGCCCGCGTTGGCGATTCGGATGCTCTCGAGGAAGTCCGCCACCTTGTCCATCATCGGCTTCACGGCGCCCAAGCCGAAGTCGCCGCCGGCGGGGATCTTCTTGATTTCGGCGATGCCGTCCTTGATGCCCTTCTCGACGGTGCCCACAGCGCCTTTGATCGCCTCCGGGTCCTTGCCTACGGCGGTCAGGGTGATGGCGAGCGCGCCGCCTTCGGCGTTCTTGCCCGTCGCCGTGATGATGTCGTAGGGGGCAAGGAAGGATGCCTGGCGATAGGCGTCGCTCACCACCACGGCCGCCCAGACGGGGGCGTCGGGGTCAAGCCCCTTGATGAGGTCGAGCATCTTCGCGGGGAGCGCCGGCTTGTCGGCATTCGCCTGGAGCGCGGCGGCCAACTCCTTGAGGGGGAGGTGCTCGTTTGACGGGCCGGCGGTGAAGATGAACCGCTCGTTCGAGCAGGGGATCAGGCGAATCTCGCGCTCGGGGCCGAAGACATCCATGTCCTCAACCTTGGAGGGGTTCAGGTTGAGTTGCGTGAATGCGGCGTTGACGGCCGCGGCGTCGTAGCGGCCGCGGGCGACGACCACGACGAAGCCCTTCTCATTCCCCACGCTGTCGGCCACGCCGAGGGTCAGCCCTTCGATGCGCAGGTTGCCCACCCGCTCGGCCACGGCGGAGACGCCCTTGGTCAGCTCGTTCACGGCCTTGCCGACGTCCTGGCCGCCCGGGAGGGCGGGGAGCATGGCCTTGAGCGCCTCCTCGAAGCTCGCGGTCTGGCCGCCGGGCATGCGCATCTGGGCCACGACGCCGCAGTTGGCGGGCAGAAGACACAGGTCGCGCCAGAGCATCTCGCGGGATGCCGCCGCTCGCTCGTGGGCCTTGCCCTCGATGGCGGCGATGGCCCGGGCCGCGTAGTCGGCGACGAACGGCTCCTTGGCCTCCAGCAACGGGCGGAGTGCGGCGGCCGCCTCGGGCTTCTTCAGCTCGCCGAGGGTGCGGATGGCCATGAGCCGGCGGATGGCGTTGGCCTGCGCGCCGCCGCTGAGGCCCCCCAACAGCTCGCGGGCGCGGGTTCGCACCTCGGGGTCGTCGGCTTCCGCCGCCTTCTTGAGGGCGGGGATGGCGACGGGGCCGAGGGCGCGGAGCTTGGCCGAAGCAGCCTCGCGCACCTCGTGCTTCTCGGCGCCCAGGTCGCGGATGAGCTGCGCCAGGTCGGCCGGCTCGGCCACAGCCAGCTCCGCCGTCATCCGCTCGACGGTGATCTCCACCCCCCTCGCCTTCCAGTAGGCGCTCGTCGGCAGATAGTCGAGCAGGTCGTTCCCCCAGCCCCCGCCGCTGAGCAGGAGCATGAGCAGTTCCATCATCCCAAAGCCCATTCCCACAGGATGTCTCCTCAAGAGAGTTCGACGCAGCGACGCTGCTCGGTGGAGGCGAAGACGGCGCAGGCGATCTCGGTGGCCTTCAGGCCGTGCTCGCCGGGGATAGGCACGGGCTGGCCGTCGGCCAGGGCGCTGACGTAGGTCCGCACCATGTCGCCGAACATGTTGTTCTTGCGGAAGGGCGCCACCTCGGTCACGCCGCCCTCACGAACGATGGTGATGCCGCCGAACTCCTCGGGCGGGCAGCCGGCGGGCAGCTTCTCCGGCGGCGTGGAGAAGAGGAGCGCGCCGTCGGGGCCGAAGGCGTCGGTGAACCCGCCGGCGCTCACGCCGGCCGGCAGGCCCCAGGACCAGGAGAGAATCAGGTCGTCGCCGCTCGCGAAGCGGATGGCCGCCGTCCCGGTGTCCCACGCCGTGCGGTCGCGGCGCAGGCGGGTCATGTCGGCCCACACGGCCGCGGCCTCGCCGTAGATGTGCCGCGCGAAATCGTAGGTGTGCACCGCGCCGTCCATCAGCGGCCCCGCGCCTTGGTCCTTGTACATGTACCAGGGCGACTTGGGGCAGGAGCCGGCGTTGCACTGGCGCCAGACGACGGGGCGGCCGACGGCGCCGGCCTGGACGAGTTCGCGCACCTTGCCCCAGTGGTTGTCGAAGCGTCGGACGAAGCCGATCATGAGCTGCACGCCCGCCGTGCGGCAGGCGTCGAGCATCGCCTGGCAATCGCTCACGGTGAGGGCGAGCGGCTTCTCGCAGAAAATCTGCTTCCCCGCCTGGGCCGCGGCGACCACGATCTCGCGGTGCGTGAACGTGGGGGTGCACACAAACACGCCGTCAATGCCCTTGTGGTCGAGGATATGGCGATAGTCGTCGCAGGCCTCGGGGATGTTGCTCGCCTGAGCCAGCTCGTGAGCCGCCTCGGCGTTCGCGTCCGCGCACGCAAGCACCCTCGCCCCCGCGATCGCCTGGAGCGACTTCGTGTGATGCCGCCCCATCCCCCCGCACCCAATGATCCCGAAGTTCACCATGCGTCGAATCCTTCCCGAGGTGTCAGCAGGAAGACAACCCCCTCTAGAACCTGATTGACTTGTCCCGCCGAGAGTGTGCCGATCTTCTCCACCAACTGGGACTTGTCCACAGTGATGATCTCAGTCACGAGGGCCACGCTTCGCCTGGGAAGCCCCCCCTCTCCGCGCTCGAGAAGGAGGTTGCCCGGCATGCGTGCCTGGCGGAGGTTGGAGGTGAGCAAGCAGACAACCACGGACCGGATTGGGCTGTGGTTGAACAGGTTGCTCTGGATCACGACGCAGGGGCGACGGTAGCCAGGCCCTGATCCTACCGGCTCCTGGAGATCGACCCAGAAGACATCGCCCTGGTTGACTACCATAGGTGTTCTGTCCGCCTTCGGTAGTGGGCGTTCAGATGCTTCCTGAGTTCCTTCTCCTCCGGGTCGGGTCCGTCCGCGCACGCCGCCTTGATCCTTGCCATCAACTCCGCGTCATCTAAGCGAGCAAAGTAAACTCGCAGAGCGTCGTTGAACACGCGGCTGCGCGGGATTCCTCTCTCTCGCGCCAAGCGCTCCGCCCGGTCGAACAGCGGCCTCTCCGCCGAAAAGGCTGTCTTGACAGTTGCCATTGGTTATACCGTCCTTCCAATTACCACTGCCCCTTCATGAGACGCCAGTGGTGGCGCCGCATGCCATCGAGCTGTGCCCGCTCCGAGGGAGCAGGATGGTCAGCATAGGCCTCGTTGATCCTCCTGCGCAGATCGGCTTCGTCGTAACGCTGATGGCGCAAGAGAAACTCCCAAAGCGCGCGGCCGAACAGGCGGCTCCGCGAGATTCCTATCTGACGGGCGAGCGCTTCGGCTCGCTCGAGCAGAGGCGTCTCGATGGACACAGTGATCTTTGCGTTACCCATTGGTTGTACCGGCCTCCTCACCAATAGTATAACCAGTTTCCATACCGTGTCAAGCGCATCCTCCCCTACTTCACCGCCTCCACCCGCCCCGCCTTCTCGTCCACCAGGCAGAACACGCCGGCGGGCGAGGTGTCCACCGCGACCTGCTGGTAGTCGGGGATCGTGAGCTTCACGCCTTTGCGCTCCTTGACGGGCGAGTGGGCGTAGACGAGCCACTGCCGCTCGGGGGCCTTGCCCAGCACGAGGGCGAGGGAGAAGACCGGGATGTCCCAGTGCAGGTCCCACGGGAACTCCTGCGGGTTCACGCTGGCGTCGAGGAGGAACCAGCGGTCCTCGCCCTTCCACTCGTCCGGGATGCCTGCCTGGTAGTGGTGCTGGCGGGCGCGGTTGGGCACCAGCTCGCCTTTGCGCCAGAACTTCCGTAGCGTGTCGTTCGTGTGGACGCGGTCCACGGCCTCGACAATGGCCATGAAGTAGGGCAGCGTTTCGTCGCTGGGGAAGGTCCAGCCGCGGAACTCGCGGACCGCCCGCGGGCGCAGGAGCCACATGCCGAACTGCACGAAGCCGCCGTAGCGCGCGGGGTCGTAGGTCTGCCCCTTCAGGCGATAGAGCTTGCGCGGCGAGGGCTTCTTCTTCTCGCTCTCCTCCCCGCTGTAGCCGTCCCACACCGAAAACTCGAACCAGAATCGGGGATTGAGCTTCCACGCCTCGCGCTGCATGAACACGAGGTTCATGAACTCGAGCTGGGGACTCCACACCGTGTGGTCGCGGCTGGGGTTCCAGTCGTGGGTGTAGTACGACGGGCTGCCGCCGTCCCACATGAGCGGATGGGGGTCAATGCGGCCCTTCGAGTGAAGCGAGTAGTTGGGCCAGCCGCCCCAGCGGCCGAAGTGGTCGGGGCCGAAGGCGCCGTAGCCGACGAAGAGGGCCTTGTCGCGCCACTGGGCGCTGGCCAGCCCCTCGCGCATGCCCTTCTGGAGCGCGCGGTAGCGCTCGATCCAGCCATCGGCGACGACGCGCCGCTTGAAATCGCCGTCCCTGTCCTTGCCGTACTTGTCGAGGTAGCGCTGCGACTCCTCGGCCTTGTGCCAGCGCAGGTCGGAGTGCTCGTTGTTCGACAGGAACATCACCAGCGGCGGGTCGGGATACCAGGCATGAAGCTGCTTGAGCGGCTCGTTGTCGGTCCACTTGCGGCCCACCTCCGCCCACGGCTCGACGGGGCCGAAGGGGCTCACCTGCTTGCGCACCTTGCCCTCGGGCGTCACCGTGTTGGGGTTCTTCTCGGGCGGCAGGCTGATGTAGGGCTCGGCCGACAGCAGGCTCTCCCACTGCGTGGCCTTGAAGCACAGCGGCAGCTTCAGCTCCGCGGCGCGCTTCATCGGCGGTCGCCAGCGGCAGGGGCCGCCCCTCCTTGTCGTCGTTCGGCCGCGTCGCCTCGGCCCGAATCGCGTCCGCCACCGCCTTCGCGTCGGCAGCAAAGGCAGATGAGGAGGCAACTATAAGGAATGCAGGAAGGCAGGAAAGGAGCTTGGGAGACATGGTCATTGCTCAATCCCTTCGCGCGCCTCGACGCCCTGGTCGAGGTAGTGCTTGACGGCGCGGATTTCGGAAACCAGGTCGGCGGCGGCGAGCAGCTCGGGCGGGGCGCCGCGGCCGGTGAGGACCAGCTCGACCCCCTCGGGCCTCTCGCGCACGATGGCGAGCACCTCGGCCACCGAGAGCAGGCCGAAGCCGATGGCGACGTTCACCTCGTCGAGGACCACAAGGCGGTAGTCGCCCGAGAGCATGGCTGCGCGAGCGCGGGCGAGGCCATCGCGGGCGCGGGCGACTTCGGCTGGGTCGGGCGGCCGCGCCCCGCCCAGGAACTTGCCGCTGCCATACGCCTCGATGGTGATGAGGCCGCCCAGGAGCTTCGCTGCCTCGCGCTCGCCGCTGGGCTGGCCCTTGACGAACTGCCCAACGTAACTGCGCAGCCCGTGCCCCGCGGCTCGGAGCGCCAGGCCCAACGCAGCCGTAGTCTTCCCCTTGCCGTCGCCGGTGTAGACCTGCACGCAACCACGTGACCAGGGGGCAGGCAAGGCACTCCCTCATCTTGCGGTAGAGCGCGAAGCGGAGGTTCTTGCGCAGGCCGTCGGCTGGGGCGATGGGGGCCGTCGGCGCCATCAGCTCGCGCACGTCGTAGGTTCCCTCTGGCGACGGCACGGCAGGCTGCCCGTTGACTGTGACCGCCTTGCCGCCGGGTGCAAGACACCCGCCAGCCGTCACGTATGCCCGCAGGGCGGCCAACTGGGCCTCCGACATCTCGTAGGCCGGCGAAGGAAGGTAGATGATCCGGAAGCCGGCCAATGCCTCTGCGTTCTCTGGCAGGCACCGATCCACGAGGGCAACGAAGGGGCGGTGGGTGGACCCGAGGTAGTCGGCGATGGTCGGCGTGGGCAAAGGCTTGTAGGCGTTGAGCGGGTTGGGACCCCAGTAGGAGTAGAGGATGGCGGCGGCGGCGGTTGGCTCCCAGCCATCGAAGAGGTCGGGGTGCTTCTTGAAGAAGGCGCGGTACTTGGCCTGGGGCTCGCCGCGGCCGGCGAAGCCGCCGCCTCCGCTGAAGGCCGCCATCTCGGCGAGGGCGAGTTCCTGGAAGTTCTCGAAGCCCTTCCTCGCCGCCTCGTAGCCGAGGTAGATGGGCTTGGCCTGCATGTGCCGGGCGAAGAGGAGGTTGGCCATGTGCGTGCGGCACACGGTGCCCCAAGTGAGCTTGTCGAGGCGGGGGCGGAGACGGGTCTCCTTGTGGCTGTCGTCGGTGTAGCGGAAGCCGAAGCTGAGGGCGTAGCAGCCGGGCTTGGGGGGAGTCCACGTGGCCGCGAGCGTGGCGGGCGGCTGCTTGGGCTTGCGGGAGGAGCCGGTGCCGCCGATGGAGCCTTTCGGCTCAAGGTCAAGTCGTGCCTCATCATCGCCGCAGCGAAGCACGAGGTGGAAGTCTTCCGCCGCATCCTCGTCCTGTAGGCTTGAGCCGACGCTGGCGATTCTGACCTCGATGCGGGCAGGGTTGCCCACCTGGGCTTGTGTGGGCAGCACGATCTCCGCCTGCACCTCCATCCAGGTCGCCTGGTCGTTCAGCTCGTAACGATGGACGATGGTCTTGGCCTCGACGGGGTCCGCCGAGACCGTTATGGCGACGTCGTCGCTCTCCGGCGGCTCGTCGGCGCAGGCGAGGCCGGGCGAGTAGGTGCTCTCGAACATCAGGCGGTCGCAGAGGCCGCCGACCTGGAGGCACTCCTGGATGTTGCCGCTGTTGGGGAAGATGGTGAAGCCGGGCTTCACCTTGCGCCCCTCGTCACGGAGCATGCCCAGGTGCTCGCCAGTCCTCAGCACGCGCCAACGGCGAATCAGCTCGGGCGGGGCCTCCGGCGAATCGAGAGCCAGCTTGCCGAAGTCAAGCCCCTGCGTCATCCGTTTCACCCAGGCCACGTCGCGGCTGGCGTCGAGGAACTTGCGGAACGACTCCTTGCAGTGTCGGCAGAAGCAGGGGTCGGGGTGGGCGTTGTCCACGAAGCAGCCGTCGTAGCCGGCCTCGGCGACCATGCGGACGAGGCGGCGGTGCCACTCCGCCCAGTCGGGGTGGACGATGCAGGCGCGGTAGCGGTGGAGCGGGGCATAGTAGTCGGGCGAGTAGCCGCCGCAGGAGCCTGGGATGAACTTCCCCTTGATGTCCATGGCCAGCCAATCGAAGGGGTCGCGGGCCGGCTTCGGGCCGGCCCACTTCGCATAGGCGTCCCACTTGTCATAGAACTCCCAGAAGCCCTTTCGCTTCTCGTGGTCGCCGGCGAGGGTGTGGTAGGAGATGTAGGGGGTGATTTCGGCGATGCCGATGGCGTGGTAGCGGCGGAGGGTTTCGCGGATGGTCTCGATGCGTTTCGCCAGCTCGTCGGGCGAGAGGAGGGCGATGTTCTCCCAGCTCAGCGTGTGCTTTGGCCCGCCGGTGAACTGGTTCTCGCCCGCATAGAGCCGAATCGGCCCCCACAGGTGGGTGACGGGCGTGGCCTTGCCCACGTGGAGCAGGTCGGGCGGCGCGGCCTTGAACTGCTCGATGTACTCCGGCTTCGTGAAGTAATCGCCCGAGTAGTTGATCGTGTAGACGATGGGGGGAGTAGTGATGGGAAGCATCGCTTGTCTCCCAAGGGGCGGAGCCCCACCAAAGCAGGCCAACGCGAGAACAAGCACGGGCCAGCTCTGAGCCATGGTCCCAACCTCCAGTGTGAGTGCCGCGGGACGCCATGCTATCCAGCGCGTGGGCTGGCGTCAACCGCGAGACGCGACCGTTGACTTGCCCCGGCCAGAGCGGCTATACTGAGCGGGGGCTCTTGAGGAGACCGAGCATGGGCAGCAAACGTGCGGTGTTGGGAATCCTCGTTACCTTGATGGCCGCAGCCACAGGGCTCGCCTCGTGGATGGCGCTGGACCCGTCCTCTGTGGCCGACACCTGCCCGGTCGTAGTCACCGGGGAGATCGTCAAGGTGGCCGAGGCAGCGGCCGAGGCCGGCGGCCGCGTGCTCGACGTCGCCCGCATCAGGATTGCGGAGGTCAGGAAGAATCTCATCGTGGAGACCGATGCGAAGCCTGGGGAGCTGATCGAGGCGCGCATGCACTCCCGCAAGGACAAGATCCGGACCTCTAACGACCTTCGCTACCCCGTGGGCACCAAGGCGATGTGGATGCTCTACCTCGGTGAGGACGGCGCCTTCTACATCAACCGCCGCCCCGAGCAGTGCCAGCGCGACGAGGAGACCGCGAAGCGGATCGTGTTGACCCGGATGGCTTACGCGACTGTGGCAGGCCGTCCCCGCCCGTTCACCCGTGAGGAGTGGATCGCCAGAGAGCGGGAGCGCCTGCGCAAAGAGGCCGAGGAGAGGGCCGCGCGAAAGAAGAGATGGGATGCGACCGAGGACGCCATCAGCAAGGGCATCAGCGCCCTCTACGATGACAACGTCCTCCAGCCCGACAGGCTGCCCACGCTGCTCGCGCTCCCAGTTGAGGTCAGGAGCGCACTCGTCAATAAGAGCGAGAGGGAACTCGCAATTAGCCGGGACGATTGGATCACCATCCATTGCTTCCTTGCCAGAAAGGAGCCGATCGAGAACCACAGGGTCCGCGCCCTGCCCCTCAAGATTGACGGCTCCCAGCGCCTCAAAGAGTTACTCTTGGAGTCCCTGACCGACGCCTCGTCGCGGATGCGCCTGTTCGCCTGCGTGCGCTTGATGTTGTCGGAGGACAAGGACCCGGCCGTCGTATCCGCCGTGGCCAAGTTGCTCGACGACGACATGCGAGACGTCCAGATGATGGCAGTGCGGGCACTGGAACGGCTGGGCGACAAGAGCCACCTGAAGCCCATCCTCGCCCTCTGCCGCGGCGGCGACGTGCCCGAGGAAGAGGCCGATACGTTTGCCCTGACCCTGGCCCGGCTTGGCGAGACCGAGGTCGCGCTCGCCTGCTTCCGCAAAGCGATGACCAGCGCCAATTGGAACATCCGCCATACCGCCATCCAGGCCCTCGAAGCCATGGATGCGCGCCACGCGGTCCCCGCGGCCATTGCCGCGCTCCCAGGCGAACTGCGTCACACGATTCAGGACCGCCGCGACCACGGCGTCGGCGACCGCGCCTTCACCACGCTCGTCGCGGCCCTTGTCCGCCACACGGGCGAAGGGCACGGCAAGGACGCGGTCGCCTGGCTCAACTGGTGGCAGGAGGCGGCCGAGAACTACGGGGTCAAGGACGCGCGGGTCAACCTCGAAGAGGCAAGAAAGCTCCAAGCCGAGTATCAGGAGACATTCGCCAAGGCGCGGCCACGCTGACCCCCTGCTTAGTTCCTGTTGCGGAAAGCGGGATGGTGGCTGCTGTCCCAATCACAGGCCAGAGGCCTGTGCCACCAGACGCCCTTCCCTCGATAGTGGCACAGGCGTCCCGCCTGTGATTCCGCTTCCCGCAACAGGAACTACTTACCCGGGCCGAACGGATCGAAGCCGGGCGGCAGCATCTTCAGGTCGTCGAGCAGCCAGCGCACCATGAGCTGGTGCTGCCGCACGCGGAGGTCGAGCGGCTGCTTCGTGGTGGTGGTCTCAAGGATCACCGCGTGGGTGCCCAGGAGGTCGGAGGCCGCGCGGGCGATGCCACCCTTGACCGGCCCGCGGAGGATCACGAACTTGTGGTCGGCCTCCTCGATCGTCGCGTTGACGGCGTCGAGCATGGCCTGGGCTTTGGTTCGCGTCGCGCGTTGGGTGTCGCGGATGATCGTGCTGCCGTTGCTCGACTTGAGCTGCTGGCGGAAGCCGTGGGACTCGTGGAGGTCGAGCAGCCAGTCGGGCTTGAGCGCGGCGGCGAACTGCCAGATGGCCTTGGCGAGGTCGCCCTGGGCCTCCTCGCCGGCGGACTGGGGGAAGTCGCGGTTGAGGTCGCGGTCGTCGCCCTCGGGCGAGAGGCGGCGGCGTGCCTTCAACGCCGCCTCGTTCGCGCGGGGGAGGACGACGAGCTTGCCTCGGGCGATGGGCCACTGGGCGATTTCCCCCGCTGCCCGTGCCCCGGCCGGCTCGTCGCCGTGCATCCCGCCCACGACGAGCACCGTCGGCCCCGGCTCCTTGCCCTCCTGGACGTAGACCGCCGTCGCCCAGTCCTTCCCCTCGCCGATCGTCCCGCTCTTCGGCTCCGCCGCGCACAAGCCGACGCGGCACAGCAGGACCAGGGCAAGGCAGGCACGGGAGCAAAGGCGCCTCATTGGCTGGCACGCCCTTCTCAGCAATTCGGCAGGTAGCCGCCCAGCTTCTTGAGGCGGGCCTGGAGGTCGCCGATGGGCACGCCGCGGGTGTCGGTGCCCTTCTCGATGGCGATGGCCGCCGCCACGCCCGCCGCCTGGCCCGTGATGAAGCAGCCAGGCATCACGCGAATCGAGCCCTGGATGTAGCGGTCCGAGCTGACGCAGCGGCCCGCCACCAGGACGTTCGCCAGCTTCCGCGGCACGAGGACGCGGTAGGGGATGCCGTAGCTCTCGCCCTTCTTGTAGCGGAGGGTCTTGAACTCCTCGGCGAACTGCTTGTAGTTCGCCTCGTCGGGCTTCGAGGCGTGGATGTCCACGGGGTAGCAGTAGCGGCCGATCTCGTCGGGGAAGACGGCCCGCTTCCTGAAGTCGTCGAGGCACAGCACGTAGTCGCCCGTGATGCGCCGCGACTCGCGGATGCCGAGGAGCGAGCCGGTGGCGACGAGGGTCATCTTCTCGAAGCCCTTGAGGTAGTCCTTGTAGTAGCGCTCGTATTCGAGGATCGCCTTGCGGCCCCAGATGAGGGCCTTCGTGACCGACCGCTCGTCCGTGTTGTCCACGCCGAAGGTGTGGCCGATGTTGCCGCCGCCGATGTAGTCGCCCACCTGCCACATGCCGGGCAGGTGGCGGTCGGCGATGGTGAACACCTTGTCCTTGAAGGCGGCTTCGAGGCGGCTCTCGCCGGCGCCCAGGCCGCTCTTGCGGACCGCCGGCCAGTCCACGTTCGCCCACAGCGAGCAGAGGGTGCCGGGCATGAGGCCGCCGTCCTTGTCGCCCTTCTCGAAGGGCGCGCCCGCCCAGGCCGCCAGGTCGCCGTCGCCCGTGGCGTCAACGAACAGCTTGGCCTTGACCGCGAAGGTGCCGCTCTTGGCCGCCAGGACCGCGTGCGACACGCGGTCCGCCGCGTCCTTCTCGACCCCGATGAGCAGCGTCTCGAACGTGAAGTCCACGCCCGCCTCGGCGAGGAGGGCGTCGTAGAGTCGCTTGAGCACTTCGGCCTTGATGGGCAGACAGTCGCGGAGCGGGAAGCCGCTGGCCGTGGCGGACTTCTCGGCCACCTCGTGGCCGATGCCGCCGGCCAGGAAGTTCGCGCCGTCGGTGAACTGCATGAAGGCGGGCACCATTCCCGCCGTGCCCATGCCGCCGAGACAGGTGTGGCGTTCGGCGAGGAACACCTTGCGTCCCTGCCGCGCCGCGGCCACGGTTCGACGCCTTCGGCTACGCCACGGCGTTCCTCACGTATCGTGAGGCCCTGGTCGAGTTCCTGCGCCGCGGCGGCAACATCGCCTGGGGCATCGTGCCGACCGACCCCGAGGCCCTGGCCGCCACGAGCGCCGACGAACTGGTTGGCCGCCTCCGCGA
This sequence comes from Planctomycetota bacterium, assembly GCA_041320515.1. GTDB lineage: Bacteria > Planctomycetota > PUPC01 > DSUN01 > DSUN01 > DSUN01. The sequence goes on from JBGLNR010000001.1 coordinate 2,174,696, forward strand.
GCAGATAGCCAAGCTGGCCTCCTGGGGCCTCGACCGCGGGTCCATCCTGCGCCAGAGCCTCCTCACCCCCTCCTGCGGCCTCGGCTCCCGCCCGCCCGAGACCGCGAGGCCGGCGTTCGAGATGCTTAGGGTGATCTCCGAGGCGCTGCGTGGGGAGGGCGCGAAGCGATAGCCTCTGCCAAGGGCGAAAGGGGGCACTGCCATGTACGACGAGACTCACCTTTGTGAGGTGCAGGGGAAGCGCAAGGGCAGAGAGCAGAAGCCTTGTGTTCTCAAGGCTGGCTTCATCAACAGGATGTCTGCCCGGCGGGTCGTGTTGCGCACTGAGGACGTTGGCGGCATCTCGCCGATAGTCGCGCTCCTCAGCCCTGAAACGGCTCGCGAACTTGGAGCGGCGCTCATTCAGGCGGCGGACAGGTTTGCCCAACAGCCGTAGTCATGGCCTCCGCACCCATTTCGGCGCAGGGCGCGATTTTCCGCTAAAGTTCCGGGCATGGTTCCTCGACTGTACTAAGTAGAGGGAGAGTCCAGCCCCAGGGCGTGCGCATGGCCAGCATCAGAGAGTCGCCAGCCATCGAGGTGCCGTTTGGCCCGATTGCGCTCGCGCCGAGGCAGGACCACCCTGTCTCCCATGCCGGCTTCCCGCTCGACTGCATCGTTTGCGGCGATGTGTTGGACGCGCTGTCGGCCATCCCGCCGCGCTCCGTGAACCTGATCGTGACCTCGCCGCCTTACAACCTCGAGAAGCCCTACGCGGAGCATCACGACGACCTGGAGGACCGCGAGTACCTGGCCTGGATGAAGAAGGTCTGGGCCGCCTGCAAGAAGGTGCTGGTGCCCGGCGGGCGGCTGTGCGTGAATATCGGCGAGAACAAGCGGCAATACATCTCCAATCCCCACTACAGCGCGTTCATCCAGCAGCTCGTCGAGTTGCGGATGCTCTACCGCGGGACGATCATCTGGAACAAGCACTCGGCGGCCAAGCACTGCGCCTGGGGGTCGTGGAAAAGCCCCTCCAACCCCCACCTCGTGCCGCGCCACGAGTACATCATCGTCTTCTCGAAGGGCCAGTGGAAGATGGAGGGGGACGCCGAGGACGTGGACATCACGCCCGAGGAGTTCATGGCCTGCACGCGCAGCGTGTGGGAGTTCGGGACTGAAAGCCGCACGCGCATCGGCCACCCGGCGCCCTTCCCGGAGAAGCTGCCGGAGCGCCTCATCAAGTTCCTGAGCTTCCGCGGGCAGACGGTGCTCGACCCCTTCGCTGGGAGCGGGACGGTGGGGGTGGTGGCGGCGCGGCTGGGGCGGCACTTCATCTTGGGCGACAACTCGCCTCAATACTGCAAGCTCGCGCAGAAGCGCATTGCGGACGAGGCCGGCCTCTTCCGCCAGCCGCGCATCATTCCCGTCGGAGAGCTGTGACCCCCCCTCACTCTCGCCCCCACGCTCTGCGTGGGAGCGCGCGGGCGCGACGCTCGGCGTCGGGGAGAAGGACGCGGAGCGTCCAGGACGTGCGTCCCCACGCGGAGCGTGGGGACGAGAAGGCAGCGCCTGGGGTCGCAACGCAGCCCAACCCTCCCCTTCCCCCTCCCTGAGAGGGAGGGGGGGTCATCAGTCGTCAAGGATTCCGCGGGCGATGAGGCGGCGGCGCTCGCGGTCGAGGCTGTTCTGGATGCGCTCGCGGACGGCGGCGAGGGCGTCCTTCGGCTCGGCGCTGCCGAGGCGCACCTGGTCGAAGGCGTTGTTCAACTCGCGGTGGTACTCGCGCCAGACGCCCATCTGGGGCAGGGTGACGACGTTGGGGCTTTCCGCCAGGTCGCGGAACAGCTTGATGTAGGGGTGGGGGTGCTTCTCCCAGAAGCCGGGGCTGACGCGCTTGAGGGGCGAGAACTTGCGCTGGCCCATGCACAGGATTTCCATGCCCTCCTGGGAGTTGGAGAACTTGATGAACTCCCAGGCCTCCTCGGGGTGGCGCGAGCCGCGGGGGATGACGATGACGTCGGCGTCGGCCGTGCTCACGTTGTCGAGGCCGGGCACGGCGGAGGGGAAGGGGGCGGCGCCCCACTCCATGCCGGGGGCGTACATCTCGATGAAGTTGTGCATCCAGACGCCCTGAATCTGCATGGCGACCTTGCCGGAGAGGAAGGCGTTCTGTGGGGATGAGAAGTTGCCGAAGCCGCTGGCGAAGCGGCGGATGTCGTCCACCCCGTACTTCTTCGAGTAGCTCTGAATCCACTCGAAGGCGCGGATGTTCGCGGGGGCGTCGGCGGTGATCGTGGCCTGGCCGTCCCAGAGCCGTCCGCCGAACCAGAAGGGCCATGACCAGTTCCACCAGCCGGGCTCCTGTGGGAGGAAGCCGACCTGGGTGAGGTTGCCCTGGGCGTCGCGCTTGGTGAGCTTCTCGGCCAGCGCATCGAGTTCGGCGATGGTCTTGGGCGGGCGGTCGGGGTCGAGGCCGGCCTCGCGGAAGAGGCGTTTGTTCCAGTGGAGCGCGACGGTGGCGGGGGTGGTGGGGAGCGCCCACATGCGGCCGCGGTGCTCGCAGAGGTCCCAGTAGGCCGGCACGTAGTCGGCGCGGGAGATGCCGGCAGCCTTGAGCCGCTCGTCGAGGGGTTCGAGCGCGTTGCGGTCGGCGTAGGGGCACACGCAGAAGGCGTAGGAGCCGGCCACGTCGGGCGGGTCGCCCCCCGCGATGGCGACGAGGAGCTTGCGCTCGATCTGGCTCACGGTCACGTGCTCGACCTCGATGCGCCCCTCGTACTTGGCGTTGAAGGCGGCCACCATGTCCTTGCAGGCCTGGCCCTCGAACTTCGTCCACTTCTCCCAGTAGGTGATCTTCACCGGCCCGTCCTTCTTCTCCTCGGCGCAGCCAACTGCGAGCAAGGTGAAGAGCAACGCTCCGAGAATCCTGTAGGCGGGGGCGCCCATTGCCGGCAATGGGCACCCGTGCCCCGCGTTCCTCCGTCTAGACATAGCGCATCAACCTTGGCTCGTGGTTGAGGTGATGGGCGAACGTGGCCTTCATCAGCTTGCGCAGGACGGCGACCAGTCCCGGCGGAAGCGGCTCCGCGGCCGCCCCCTCGGCCATGCGACCGAGCGCGGCCAGGGCGCTGCGCGGCACGCCGATGGCCTTCGGCTCGTGCCCCCGGCAGGCGCGGCACAGGACGCCGCCGAGGGCCGAGCTGTAGGCGACGGTGCCCTTCGGCAGGGCGTCGCTCTGGCAGCCGACGCAGGCGTCGAGCATCGGCCCGTAGCCCGCGAGCGCGAGGAGGCGCGCCTCGAAGGCCAGCAGCGTCGGCGCCACGGCGTCGCCGCCGCTCAGCGCCCGCAGCGTGCCGAGCAACAGGTCGAAGAGCAGCGGCTGGCTCTCCTCGTCGGGCGTCATCTCGCGCACCAGCTCCGCAGCATACAGCGCGGCGTAGAGGCGGTCAACCCCGGCTCGCAGGCCGCGGAAGCGGTCGAGGAGGCGGCACTCGGTCAGCACGTGGAGCGTCGTGCGGCTCTTTCGGGCGAAGAGGATCTCGTTGTGGCACAGCAGGTCGAGGCGGCCGTCGAAGTTGTTGCGTTGGCGTTTCGAGCCTTTGGCGAGCGCTGAGAGGCGGCCGAACTCGCGGGTGTAGAACCACGCGATCTGGCTCGTCTCGCTGAAGTCCTGCAGGCGAATCGTGATCGCCTCGGCCTTGCACAGCGGCATGCGCTCGCCTCGGTTCGTAGTGCGGCCTTCAGGCCGTAGGTTTGTAGTGCGGCCTTTAGGCCGTACTCTTGCTCCCCCCGATCATAGCGCATCCAGCCCACGGATCAAGGATGTCCCGGTTCGTAGTGCGGCCTTCAGGCCGTATCCTGCAGTGCGGACCGGGGGTTGCGCCTTGAGCAACTGCTTGACAGCGCCACCCGTTCGGGTTACTGTGCCGGCCAGAGCAAGGTTTGGCGAGCACGTTGGTAGTGCGGGCCTCAGCCCGCATCCTCAGTGGGGTGCGCAGAAGATACGGCCTGAAGGCCGCACTACGAACACGCGGCCACGGTGGGTGCAAGCGATGTATGACTGGCGTCGGATGACGGATGCGGAACGCCGCGAGGTGCTGGCCTGCAGGAGAGCCGCCCGCCATCCCTGGCACCGGCCGCCCCATGTGGACTGCGGCGAGGGGGCCTATCATGTGAGCGCCGCTTGCTTCGAGCATTCACCCATCATCGGCAACACCGCGGCAAGGTTGGCTGACTTCGAGCAGGCGCTCCTCGACGCCCTCAAGCAGTGCAGCGAGCACGTGCATGCATGGTGTGTCCTGCCGAACCATTACCATCTCCTCGTGGAGACACGCAGCCTGAAGACTCTTGGGCCTGCGCTGGGGCGGCTTCACGGCCGGACGTCTCACGCGTGGAACGGGGAGGACGGCACTCGCGGGCGAAAGGTGTGGTGTGGTATGGTTCGGAGAACCGCGCGATCAGGTCGGAGCGTCACTTCTGGGCGACGATGAACTACGTGCACCACAATCCCGTGCACCACGGCTATGCGGAGCGCTGGGACGCCTGGCCCTTTTCCAGCGCCAATGCCTACCTGGACGAAGTGGGCCGCGACGAAGCGGCAAGGGTCTGGCGGGAGTATCCGCTGCTCGACTACGGGAAGGGATGGGATGACCCCCGTTTGTAGTGCGGGCTTCAGCCCGTATCCCCCCGTTCGTAGTGCGGGCTTCAGCCCGTATCTTCCGTGAGGTGGGGCAGAAGATACGGCCTGAAGGCCGCACTACGAACGCGGCCGGCCACGCTATCTCCTCCCACCAATCGCGATCAGGTGGGAGAAGGTGCGGAGGTAGAGCACGCCGCCGGCGATGGCGGGCGTGGCGTGGCTGCCCTCGCCCAACGAGTTCTCTGAGAGCGTCCCCAGCTTCTCGTCCGCGCTGACGACGTGGACGATGCCCTTGCGCGAGATGGCGTAGAGCCGCCCCTCGGCCCACACGGGCGAGCCGTAGAAGAGGTCCTTCAGGCGAACCTCCCCGAGCTGCTCGCCCGTGGCCGCGCGCAGGCAGCGGACCACGCCGTTGTCCGTCCACAGGAACAGCTTGCCATCCTTCGCAATCGGGGTGGGGACGTAGGGGATGCTCTGCTTCTGCTCCCAGACGATGGCGGGCTTCGTGCCGTCCTTCTTCGAGCCGGGCCGGACGGCGACGAAGCGGCGCGCGATGCCGCCCACGCCGCAACTGCCGACGAGCAGCCCGTCAGCCAGGACGGGCGAGACGACGACCCGCAGGGGGAAGGCGTCCTTGAGTTCCCAGTTCTCCTTGCCCGTCGCGGGGTCCAGGCTCGTGACGCCGTGGCTCTGGCACATGAAGATGAGTTCGGGCGGGCCGCCCTCGGGGTGGTAGAGGCAGGGCGTGCCGTAGGCGGCCTTCGAGGTCGTGCGGGGCACGACCCAGCGGTCCGCGCCCGTCTTGCGGTCCACTAGTCGCGCGCGCGCAGAATGCGCAGTCGCGCGCGCGCAGAATGCGCAATATGGATGAGGCGGTTCAATGACTTATGGCGATGGACACGGTTTTGTCAGTCCGCGAAAGTGTAGACGGAGTTTGCCTGGGGGTTGTATGTCCAGGCAAATGAAGGAGTTACGGAACGGGCGTTCGCTCCCTGCTCAGGCGACTGTTAGGCGGTTGTGACGGCCAGGCGTCCGAGGGAGGGCGTGCCGCACGCTCTGTAACCAGGTTGTCAAGGCACGGCGGTCGAGTCGGCGAGTCTACCGAGGCCTTCTGGGTCAGCCCCGACCCCTCGGGCGCAAGCCACGGCTACGTCGCCGCCGGCGGCCCAGGCTTCACCGGGTCCACCGACACGGTGGGCGCCGCCGCCCGCTAACGCGACGGTCGCGCGGCGCACTACTGGGTGAGGAACCGGCATTCCCATCGGCCAGACAAGAGGAGAACCAGGCGTGAGCAAGCGGCTCGGCATCATCGTGGTGGCTTTGGCCGTGGCGGGGAGCGCCTTGGCAGGCGCGGAGAAGGAGCAGATCGCGCCGAAGGAGGGTAGCGGTGTCTTCATCTCCGCCACGCCGAAGGCCGACGGCGGGACGCTCGACCTCAAGGTGGCACTCGACAATGAAGGGGAGAAGGTCTTCGAGTTGCCCGCGCGGGTCGCGCTCGTGTACAAGCAAAAGGGCGACCGGGGGCTGCTGAGCATGATCTGGGTGGTCGGCCAACCGGCGCCTGAGGCCAAGCGCACTGGCCTGGTCGCCATGGGCACCCTCGCGAAGGCTGAAATCCAGGGCACCAACGTGCTCCTCACCCTCAAGGTCGGCGAGGGCTACAAGGCGACCAAGCAGCAGTTCACCATGGTCAGCCGCCTCCGGATTACGTACCAGGACGATGGCGGGAAACTCACCGTGCAGCACATCACTCCCATCGGGATCGGGAGCCATGGCAAGCGCGAGAAGGGCGAGAAGCCCGCCAAGCGCGAGCGCCCCGGCAAGGGCGTCCCCCCCGCCAACGAGCTGCCCGAGAACTTCTGAGGGCGGCCCGCTCCGCCGCTCCGCTGGGACGCAAAGCGGCATCTGCGATGCCGCGCTCCACACCCCTGACGGTCCACGGTGCCGGGCAGCTATGGAGTGCGGTGACGCAGTCGCCGCTTTGCCTGCCCGCGGAGCGGGTGCGGCGCCGGCAAGCCATCAGTGCCTGTCCTGTTTGCGCGGGACGCGGGGTTGTGGTACTCTAACGGCTCGCAGCGTCCCCGACCTCCATCCCTCGGCGCCGAGGAGCAGGCATGCCCCAGCCGTTTCCGAACCACCTCGTGAGCATCCCCCGGAGCATCGTCAGCCTCAAGCACTACTTCCGCGTGCACGACCAGGGCTTCGGCCGCACGGCGGCCTACGGCCTCATTCTGGCGATTCTCGTCACCGCGCTCACCATCGGCGCGTGGCTGATGGCGCGCATGCGCGAGGAGCCGAAGTTCGAGGCCCGACTGGCCGAGGGGCTGGAGAAGGCGCTCGCCCCCGTGAGCTTCAAGGACGGCAAGGCCCACTCGGACGCGAAGCAGCCCGCGGTCGTGACGCCGGACGTGGAGTTCGCGCCCGCGGCCACCTCGGCCCCCGAAGGGGCGAAGCGGCCCAGGGAGCGCATCGTGCTTCTCGTCCTCGACACGACGGGCGCCGTGGCCACGTGGGAGAAGGCGGCGGAGGTGGGCGGCTGCCCCTCGCCGAAGCGCATCATCCTCTTCGGCCAGAGGGGGTTCATCTCGGTGGACACGACTCAGCCGCAGCCTGCGCCGCAAGGGGGCTGCGGCGGCCCGCCACCCGGGCCGCCGGTTCAACCCTATGTGGAAAAGAATTTGACAGACCTCCGCAAGCTCATCGAGGAAAAGGGCGGCAAGATGCCCGTGGAGACCACCGACACGGCCGGCGCCGCCAAGTTCGCCGTCGAGGCCGGCAAGGTGCACCTCGTGCTCCACACGCCCGACCTGATGGTGGTGGTGGACGCCACGGACAAGGGCCTGAACGTCGAGCAAGCCTGCTCGCAGATCATCCACGAGCGTCCCGAGATCAGTCCGCCGCCGTTCCTCGTCCTCGTCACGGCGGCGAACGCCCTGCTCAAGCCGATCTACAGCCAGGCGGCCATCACGCTGGACTTCGAGGGCCGTGGCGAGCTGAGCCCGGCCATCGTGGCCCGCTGGATCGCCGGCGCGGCGCGGCAGAGCCGCCACGACTTCGACATGCGCGGCATCTCGCAGGGAGCTTTGCCCGGCGTGATGGGCACCTGCTTCACGCTCCTCGTGCTGGCCCTCATCAGCTCGGTGGGCGGGCTGGTCGTGAGCGCCGTACTGCGGGCCGGATTCCCGTTCGCCCAGTTGTTCACGATGGCGGTCTACGCCATGACGCCGGCGTGGCTCGTGGCGCTGATTCTCGCGGCGGCGGGCCTGGTGGGCGGCCAGTGGGGGCTCATCGTGCCCATCGCCATCGGCATGGGCTACACCGGGATGGCCACCTACCGCACGGCCCGCGAGCTGGGCGGCACCGCCGTCGCCCCGGCCCCGAAGCTCTGAGCCGCGCCGCGCCCAGTGCCGCGGTTGACAAGCTGTTCCCGCTGCGCCATGCTCTGGGTTCTGGTTATTGGTTGTCGGCTATCGGTTGTCGGTTATCGGGGTGAAGACAGGCCGCTGAGAGGAGGCCGTTCTGGTTCTGTACCCGATAACCGAAAACCGATAACCAAGAACCCCCTTGCACAAGGAGACTTCGCGATGGGCACTAGAATGAGCCGCAGGGGCTTTCTGGCCGCCTCCGCCGCGGGCGCCGGGCTAGCCGCCGCCGTCGGGCGGGCCGCCGAGGCGCCGGCATTCAAGACGAAAATCCACAAGGCCGTCATCCAGGGCCACCCGAGCGAGGCGTCGCTCAAGCCGCTCAAGGACGCCGGCTTCGAGGGCATCGAGTGCGGCGCCTGGAGCACCAAGCCCGACGACGCGGCCAAGGCCCGCGAAGTCGCCGAAAAGCTCGGCATGCGCATCCACTCCGTGATGCGCGCGTGGGTGAACTTCAACAACCCGGCGAGCGTCGAGGGCGACATCAAGAGCGTGGAGACGGCGCTCAAGGCGGCCCAGGGCTACGGCGCCGACGCCATCCTCCTCGTCCCCTGCCGAATGGGCGGCGCAGCCCCGCAGGCCTGGGAGTTCGACATCAAGTTCGACGACAAGACCGGCCACATCACCCAGGTTGTCGCGGGCGACAACGGGAAATACAAGGCCTACATCGAGACACACAACAAGTCGTCCGACGACTCGATTGTGGCGCTCAAGAAGCTCATCCCCGTGGCCGAGGAGACCAAGGTCGTCATCGCCCTCGAAAACGTGTGGAACAACATGTGGGTGAAGCCGGCCATCTTCAAGTGGTTCGTCGCCTCGTTCAAGAGCCCCTGGATCGGCGCCTACTTCGACATCGGCAACCACGTGAAATACGCCCCGCCCGAGGAATGGCTCCGCGAGTTGGGCGCCCTCACCGCCAAGCTCCACGCGAAGGACTTCAAGCTGAACCCCGACGGCAAGGGCGGCAACTGGGCCAACATCGGCGAGGGCAGCGTCAACTGGCCCGCCGTGCGGGCCGAGGTTGAGAAGATCGGCAAGGACCTCTGGCTCACGAACGAGAGCGGCGGCTTCTCCCTCGCCGAGTTCAGCCGGCGCTTCGACCTGATCAACGCCGGCAAAGACCCCGGCGGGCGCGAGAAGTAAGGGCCGCTCTGGGTCGTCCTATGGGCCCGATCCGTCTGATCCGTCTGATCCGTCCGATCCATCCCATGTTGTTGGGGGCTTCCACCGTGAGCAGGCAATGCAGCCGTCGTGATTTTCTCGCCGCTTCGGCGGCGGGGGCGGGCCTTCTGGCCGCGGGGCGCCTCGGCGCCGCGCCCTTCAAGACCACGCTCCACAAGGCCGTCATCCTGGGCAAGGACCGGATGAACGAGGAGACGCTGAAGAAGCTCAAGGACGCCGGCCTGGAGGGCATCGAGGCCTACACCGTGCCCGTGGACGATGCGAAGAGGGCCCGCGAGCTGGCCGAAAAGGCCGGCCTGCACATCCACTCGGTGATGGGCGGCGGCTCGCCGGCCGGCCTGCGCGCCGCCCAGGCCTACGGCGCCGACGCCGTGCTCGCGCCCGTGGGCGGCTGCGGGGCCAAGCCCAGCCCCGAGCCGTGGGAGTTCGACATCAAGTTCGACGACAAGACCGGCCACATCACCCAACTGGTCGCCGGCGACAACGAGAAGTTCAAGGCCTACATCGAGGCCCACGACCGCTCGGTGGACGGCGTGCGCGCGTCGCTCCAGAAGCTCCTCCCCGTCGCCGAGGAGGTCAAGGTCGCCATCGCCCTCGAGAACGTGTGGAACAACTGGTGCGTGCGGCCCGAGCTGTACAACTGGGTCGTCGCCTCGTTCAACAGCCCGTGGGTGAAAGCCTATTTCGACGTGGGCAACCACGTGAAGTATGCGGGCATCCTGCGCGGCGACAAGGTCGAGATCGCCTACATGCCCGAAGTCTGGATTCGCATGTTCGGCCCGCGCCTGGCCAAGATACACGTCAAGGACTACAAGATCAGCGCCGACGGCAAGACCGGCAACTGGGCGGGCATCGGCCAGGGCAGCGTCAACTGGCCCGAGGTCCGCAAGGCCCTCGACGACGTCGGCTACAACGGCTGGCTCACCGACGAGACCGGCCTCGGCTGGCCCGAACTCTCGAAGCGCCTCGACCGCATCATCGCCGGCGAGCCCCCCGTGCCGGGCGGAAAGTAAGTTCCGACGAGCGCTTGACAGATACGTATGGGAGTGGTTCAATATACGTATGAGCGCCGAGGTCCGGCGCGCAGGAGATGAATACATGGGCGAAGAGAAGACCAAGGTGACGCTCCTCGTCAGGAAAGCCACCGTGAAGCGCGGCAAGGAATACGCCGCCCGCCACCGCACCACACTGTCGCGGATGTTCGAGGAGGACGTGGAGAGGCTCACGCGGGATGAGAAACCCGACCCCATCGGCGAATTGGTGGGCACACTCGTCTACCGTGACCGCGCGGGCGACCCCCGGTTCGAGTACCTGAAGAAGAGGTACGAATGAGAGCGCTCTTCGATTCCGATGTGCTGCTGGACATCGGGCTCAAGAGGGAGCCGTGGGTCCAGGCGAGCAAGGCGGCCGTGGCACTGGCTGCAGCCGGCGCGCTCGAGGGCTTTGTCGCCTGGCATTCGCTCTCCAACATCAGCTACATCGTCAAGGGCAAGGAGGCGCTTGACCCCAGGGAGTTCATCACGAAGCTCCTGGGTTACCTGGAAGTCGCGCCCGTCGGCCACCGCGACATGCAGCTCGCCTTGAAGCTGAGCACGTCGGACCTGGAGGACGCGATGCAAGTCGCGGCGGCACTGGCGTGCGGCGCGGACAGGATCGTCACGCGAAACACACGGCATTTCAAGAACTCCATCGTCCCCGCTGTCACCCCCGCCGAGCTGCTTGAGGAACTCCGGGCACAGAGGGAGATGCGGTGATTCGGTGGGGCCTGATGTTCGGAGCCGTGGCAGCGCTCGCCGCCCTCGCGGGCTGCGGGCCGGCGGGCGTCTGGCGCGAGCACTTCCACGAAACCGCAGCAGGGGAGAAGGGGCCGGCCGAGCGCAAACCGCTCGACGCGTCCGCCATGTTCCGCGCGCAGGAGTTGTGGGACGCCACGATGGCGGCCTCGATCCTCAAGGCAGCGAAGGACGGCAAAGGGAAGGTCATCCACCTCGCCGGGGCGTTCCACAGCGACTTCGGCGGCGGCCTCCTCCAGCGCCTCCGCGGCAACGGTCCTGACCTCCCCATCCTCACGGTGAGCCTTGTCCCCGCCCATTCCCGCCGCCTGCGCCGCGCCGACCGCGGCCGGGCCGACGTGCTGGTCTACACCGGCGGCGAGTGACCCCGGCGCCGGGCCGAACGCCTACCACGTCTTCTTGATGTCCGTGGGAAGTCCCACGCGCATGAAGAAGCGCGCGAACGCCTGCGAAAGGTGCTCGCGGTAGGGCGGGCGGAGGCGCAGCCGCGGCTCCCCGCGCTCCAGAAGCCAAGCCTCCAGAAACGCCCGCGGCAGGCTGAAGACCTCGTGGAAGTCCACGATCCTCAGCCCCGCGCTGTAGTCGCCCCCTCCCAGCCAGTATGGTACGTGCCCAAACCGTCGCAAGGGCACAGAATCACGTAGCGTACCCTGCGTTGCGCGAGATCGCACGTCTGCGTCATGACGATGGCGTCGGCATCAATAACTTCGGCAAGATCGAGCAGGCCCTCCCGCGGGAGAAGAGAGCTGTAGAAGTGGAGAGGGGCCTCTTTCCATGCCAGCAAGGGGCATCAAGGGATGAGGTCACCCTGGTCCAGCGGCGCATCCGCGGGGGCCACCTCGTACCACGGATGCGCCATCAACCCTCCTCCAGCTCAGGCTCGAAGATGATATGGGGGGTGCGGCGTCGCATCTTGTCGAGTTTCAGCTCGACAGGGAACGAGGTGAAGAGACGCTTCCGTGGGATGGGGAACGTGACCACGTCCTCGATGAGGGTGGTGGGCGCGCGTCGCGCACTTTTCGCCCTCTTCGCCTTCTTGCCTCGCGCCGGAGCCGGCGCCTCTCGAACCGCGCTCGCCATCCGGATGCACCTCACTACAGGCCACGCTATCGGGCTCAACCATCCCCACTTCCCACCACACCTGCAAGCCTAGCACACGGCTTGCCGCATGTCAACCCTGCCAAGACAGCGGACCCGCGGAGGAGCATGGCCCCCAATCCTGGTGCCACCCCCGTGGCCTCTCAGCTCCGAAGGAGCGTACTATGATAGCCCAGGGCAACGCCCTGGGAGACGGCGTTCGGTGAGCATTCAGCCCTGAGGGGGCGCACTAACCGCCAGGGCCGTAGTACGCCCCTTCAGGGCTGTGCGTGGGGTGGCCTCGTTCCCAGGGCGTTGCCCTGGGCTATCATAGTACGCCCCGTTGGGGCTCGGAGAAGAGGCACCAGGATTGGGGGCCATGCTCCCCGCGGAGATCGCGCTTGACAGCCGCGCGGGGCAGCGTACAATCCCCAGGAGCGTGAGAGTGTGTGACCTGCCCGGCCCTCCTATCGGGAGTGGAACCAATGTCCAGCCGCAGATTCGCAGCGGCATCTTGCCTCGTCGCCGCGTGGGTGGCCTGCGCGTGCCTTGGGCGCACCGACGCGGGAGAGGCAGCCAAGGAACCCGCCATCAAGAAGGGCGACAAGGTCCGCGTCATCAACGGCCCCGCCCCCATCAAGGCCAGCGGCAGCGACAAGACCCTCATCACCGTCGAGACCGGCACAGTCCTCGAAGCCCTCGACGTCAAGGGCGACTGGGTGAAGGCCAAAGCCAGGAAGGAAGGCTGGGTCTACACGGGCTGGATCAAGGCCAGCAAGCACCTTGAAGCTGTTCCGCCCGATCGCGCGGTGGAGGTCGAGCCGGTCCCAAAGAAGCAGCCACCCCCGACAGAGGGGCCGCCGCACACGCAGAACCCCGGGGAACTTCCTGCCAAGACTCAGAGCGTCGACATGGTGACGTTCATCAAGGCTTTCGCGGCAGGTGAGGAGGGCAGGTATAAGGGGTATCTGGTTGAGGGCGGGGGGGCGTGTTCGGAGATGCAGGTAGGGGCAGACGAGGCGGGCGGTTACGCTCTTGTTCTGGTCTGCGGCAAGCGGCCGGATGGTTCCTTCTACAGCATCAGGAAGACTCTTGATGGCAAAGGCAAGACTCGGGACCAGTACAACTTCGATGGGAACCGGGACAGGATCTTCTCCGTGAAACTCGTCTTCGAGAAGGGCAAGACCCCTAAGGGAGCTGGCGCGACAGGTCTGTTGCTTCTCCGGGGTAGCTTCTTCGACCGCTTCGTGGGGCGGTTCCAGGGCGACTGCTCTGACGCGTGGCTGAACCAGAGCGGAGGACCACGCCAGAAGGTACGGATGCCTGTCCTACTCTGGGAAGAGAGGGCCAACTAGGGTGTGTACGGAAATGGGATTGTCAGATTCGGGCTGGTTTGAGGGGAGTTTGCGTGGGACAGGTCTTGATATGGAAAGGGCTTCTCCGCACAATGGGCGTATGATCCCCGTCCCTCGATGAGGCGCACGAGCCGGCCCCGCTGGAGCACCTCGGCCTCTTGCGTGGCGAAGACCGACGAGCAGAGGAAGCGGCCGCTGTAGCCGTCGGGCGAGGCGTGCGTGGAGCGCATCGGAGGCGGCCGGCGGGGGAGGATGGGGCGCGGCTCGTAATCGGCGGCGGCAGGGTCGTTGTAGATGAGTTCCAGCGTCTGCGTCGCGGGGTCGAGGACATAGAGCCCCAGGTCCACTTTCTTGCGGTCGGGGGTCTTGAGGGTCGAGGCGCACAGGATGCGGCCGTCGGGCAGGGGGAAGGGGGTGGTGTAGGCGCGGGACTTGTTGTCGGGCGTGATGATGGCCTCGGCGTCGCGGCGGGGGCCGACGAGGGCGAAGCCGCCCTGGGTGGAGACGACGATGTGGCGGCCGTCGGGCATGGGCTGGGGCTGGGTCATCCGCAGCACGCGATGGGTGAGTGGGGCTTCCTGGCCGTGGGCGGGGGTGCGTGGGCCGACGTCGAGGGTGCGCCAGAAGGCCCTGCGCTCGGGGCCGTAGAGCACCACGTCGCGGGTGCCGTCGGGGTAGGCGGCGTGGAGGGTCAGCTCGGTCTTGTTGCGGGAGTAGAAGACCTCGAGGCGGCTGAAGACGATGCGGCCGTCGTGGAGGACGGCGGGCTCGTTGTCGCGGCCGATGTTGGTGGCGATGGGGTGCATGCCCGCGCCGTCGGGGTTCATCACCCAGAGCGCGGTGCAGGGATAGCCGTGATACTCGTCGCGGATGCCGTTGCGGCTGGTGGAGAAGACGATGCGGCCGTCGGGCAGGTAGGCGGGCTGCACGTCGTGGAAGGGGCCGAACGTGAGCTGCTTGAGGCCGGTGCCATCCACGTTCACCCGCCACACGTGCCACCAGGGGTCGCTCTTGCCACGATGGCTGAAGAGCACGTGCGAGGCGTCCCAGGAGAGTTCGGGCGAGGCCACGTAGCCCTCGGTGAAGCGTGTCAGGGGCGTCACCGCGCCGTCTGGCCTGGGCGGGCGGAGGACGTAGAGGTTGTCGCCCGGCCGGTACTCCGGCCCCGGGTCGCTCACGATGTAGGTCATGCGCCAGCGGTCAATCTGCTCGACCGTGCCCCGGGAGTTGGGCAGATCGTTGTCGCCCTTGATGAAGACCAGGGCGTCGAAGACGGGCGTTTCGAGTTCCGAGTTTGGCGTTTCGGGTTGAAGGGTCGGGAACGCGAAACTCGGAACGCGAAACTCGGAACTCCCGGCGGCGCGAAGGGCGTCGCGCGCGGCGAGGCGGACGACGTGGAAGTCGTGCTCTGCGGCGGCGCGGCGGAGGGCAGCGAGGGCCGCCTCGTTGCCCAGGTCGGCCAGGGCCGAGGCCGCGGCAAGGCGCACGTCCACCACCGACCGCTGGTCCTCCAGTACGCTCGCGATCAGGCCGGTGTGCTCGCGCGCGCCAAGGAGGCCCAAGGCGCGAACGAGTCCCTCGCGCCAGCGGGGGCAGGGGTCGTTGTACTCCTCGTGCTTGAAGGTGCCGGAGTAGCCGAAGTCGGCCTCCGCCTTCGCCTCGGCGAGCAGCTTTGCCAGCGGGGCGATGGCGCTCTTGTCGCCCAGCCACGCGAGGGCCTTGGACGCATTGAGCCGCACCCAGTGCTCCTTGTGCTCCAGGAGCGCGAGGAGGCGCGGCACGTCCTCCCTCTCGGCGCACAGGCACGGGAGCCACGAGGCCACGCGAATGGGCGGAAACGCGGGCCATGCGGGCGCGTGTGGCATAGCCGCCCCCGGCTGTGCTTGGCCGTCGGGAGGCACAGCCGAGGGCGGCTGTGCCACACGCTTGCCGCCGAGGATGGCGAAGGCGTGCTCGAGGGCCTCGCGGCGCAGGCCCGCCGCGTCCAGAAGGTGGCGCGTGAGCAGGTGGCCGACCTCGGGCTCGTAGAGGAAGAAGGTGTCGTGGTCGCCGGGCAGGTTGGCCATCACGAGCGGCGCCAGCTCGCGCAGCTTCGCCCGGTCCTCGGGCGCGTCGAGCGGCAGGCGGCACAGGGCGTAGGCTATGCAGTAGGGCGTCTCGAGCATTCGGTCCTCGCTGGGGAAGCCCATCCGGTCGTCGGGCGGCAGGGCGGATGGGTCCTTGCCCTTGAGGTCCTTGGCGTAACGCGCGTGGGCGGCGAGGAGGGCGGGCACGGCGCGGCGGTCGCCGAAGTCGCCAAGCGACTCGGCGGCGTTGCGGGCGTACGTGAGATTGCCGAGCAGTGCGATAAGGGCCTGGAAGCCCTCCTCCTCGCGCAAGCGGCCGAGAGAGCGAATGCCCGCGCGAACGGCGGGCTGCATGTGCAGGGCCGTGGACGGCGACGGGCCGAGGGCGGCGAGGATGGTCCTGCTCGCTCCCTTGCCGCCGAGCACGCCGAGCGCCCGCAGGCCCCGCTCGAGCCGCCAGGCGGATTCGGACATGACGCGTGACGCGTGACCCGTGACCGAAGAGGGGGCGGCCGGTGTGGGCGGGGGATCGCCGTCCACTTCGATCTCGATGAACGTGGTGGGATACGTGGGGTTCTTCGAGGCGTGGCTGGTGACGCGGATGTAGCGGGCCTCGCGGGCGGGGAACTTCGTCTCCCACTTCACCGGCGTCGCCTCGCGGCAGCGGACGACGGCGTCGAACGCCTTGCCGTCGAGGCTTGTCGCCAGCTCGGCGTCGGTCATCACGAATGTCGGGCCGTGCTGGTGCACGGCCACGCGGCCGACCTTTCGCGCCTGCCCGAGGTCCACCACGGCCCATTGAGGAAAGGGCACGAGCTTGGTCTGCCAGAACCCCGGGCCAAGCTGGCCGTCCCGCAGCGATTCCGGCGGCCCTTTGTAGGTCGAGGAGACCGTGACGGCGCCCCGTGCCAGCGCGTTCGTAGTCCCGCCTTCAGGCGGTCTGATGGCCTCCGCGCTCACCTTGACATCGCCCAGGAGATCGAGCACGTCGGCGGGCGGCTGGCCGGCGGGCACGGCGGCCCACCACGCGCGCCAGGCGGCTGCCTGCTTCTGGCGGGCCTCGTCCGAGGCGAACGCATCGAAGAGGAACTCCATGCCCGTGAGGTTGGTGAGGGCGACTTGGGCGGCCTGGCGCGTCACCCAATCGCAGTCGTCGAGTGCGGCGAGGAGCGGTGGGACGGCCTTGCGTCCGCCACACCAGGCGAGGGCCATCGCCGCTTGGCGGCGGACCTCGGGCGTCGGGTCTTGCAGCCGCTCGATCAGAGCGCTCTCCGCGGAGTAGGCTCGGAGGAAACCGAGGGCTTCGGTCGCCCGCGCCCGGGCCGCCGGGCGCTCGTCGCTGAGCTTTGCTACGTGCTCGGCGACCTGGCGGTCATACGGCCCGCCAGCGCTGGCAGCGCCCAACGTAGCGGCAAGACAGAGCCAGACGGTGCGCCGAGCGAGAGCGGGAAGCAGTTCACCCATACTGGCATCCTGGAGCAGCGGGTCAGCTCCTCACGATATAAGCGTCGGGCAGGCTCTCGCCGTGCTCCTTGTACCATTCGACGAGCAGGCGGCGGCCCGTCTCCACCTGCGCGCGCCAGGCGGGGTCGGTCGCGCGGTTCCTCATCTCGCCAGGGTCCTGTTTCAGGTCCACGAGCAGTTCCCTGCGCTCCCCCACGTCGTAGACACCGTATTTGAGATGGTCCCACATCACAAGGCGCGAGCGTTCGTTTTCGACGGCCAGCGAGTCGCGCCAGCCCTTCGGCCCGCGGCCCTCGGCGAGGGGGCGAATGCTCCGCCCCTTCAGCTCGGGCGGCGGCGCGACGCCCGCGTAGTCGCACAGCGTCGGGATCAGGTCGAGGCCGTTCGACACCAGGTGCTCGCGGTCCACCGCGCCCGGCTTCGTGACGCCCTTCCAGCTCACGAGGAGCGGGATGCGGCAGACCTCTTCGTAGAGCATGGACTTGTGTTCGAGGCGGTGCGCGGCGTCCATGTCGCCGTGGTCGCTGGTGAAGACCACGAGCGTGTCGTCCTCGCGGCCCGATTCGCGGAGGGCCTGGAGCACGCGGCCGATCTCGGCGTCCACGCGCTCGGTCAGACGCGCGTAGGCCCAGCGGTGGAGGCGCCACATCTCGTCGCTCCAGCGCTGGCGGGCGTAGGGGCGGAAGGGGCGCCAGTCGGTCTTCTCGACCGCCTCGGGCTCGCCCTCGGGAATGGCGAAGTCCGGCGGGAGCGGCGGGCAGACGTCGCGGAAGAACGCCTCGCGCGTCATGCCCTCGGGCAGGGCAAGGGCCTCGGCGAGGCGGCGCCGCTCGATGTTCTCCTTCGGCGTCTTGCCCTGGGAGCGCGCGTGGTCGTCTATCGCCATGTAGCAGATGTCGTGCGGGTTGATGAACGAGGCCACGAGGAGGAAGGGCTTGTCGTGCTTCCGCCGCAGGAAGGCGGCGCACGTGTCGGCCAGCTTGTCGCGCTCGTCCCAGGTCAGCATCTCGTCGAAGCCGTAGTCGCTCACGTTGTTCGTGTGGCCCGGCGCGCCGGGGATATGCGTCTTGCCGCCGTAGACGGTCGCGTAGCCGGCGGCGCGGAGCGCGGCGCCCATGCCGTTCCGCAGGACGGCCTCCGGCACGGGGTTCTTCTGTTGGTCGTTGCTCTCCATGCCGATGCGGCTGGGCATGACGCCGCTGAGCAGGCTGAAGCGCGAGGGGACGCACACGGGGTCCGAGCAGTATGCCCGCTCGAACCGCGTGCCCGTGGCGGCCAGGCTGTCCATGTGTGGCGTTTTCAGGTACTTGTTGCCCGCGCAGCTCAGCATCGTTGCCTGCTGCTGGTCGGTGACGATGACCAGGAGGTTCGGGCGGCGGGGCGGCGGCTCCGCGCCCTGCGCGGCCTCACAGCAAGCCGCGGCAGCCAGGCCGGCCCCCGCCTGCTCCAGGAACACCCGTCGCGTCTCGCTCATTTCGCCTTCCCCTTGCCCTTCGGCGGCGGCTCGGGCGGCGGGCCGGCCTGGGCGCGGAACTCGGCCTCCAGCTCCCGCCACTTCGCCTCCATCGCCTTCGCGCGCTCGGGCTGTTTGGGCAGCAGATTCACCATCTCGCAACGGTCGGTTGCCAGGTCGAACAGCTCCCAGGCATCCTGGTCCTCGCGGGCGGAGACGAGCTTCCAGTTGCCCTCGATGAGCGCGCGGTTGCCCTCGTGACAGAAGAACAGGCAATCGCGGCTCACCGCCCCGTCGCGCGCGAACGCCGGCACGATGCTCTTCCCCGGCAAGGGCGGCCCGTTTGTAGTCCCGCCTTTAGGCGGTTCTGCGTTCGGAGTCCTGCCTTCAGGCTGTCTTGCCAGATCGAGCAGCGTCGGCACGAAGTCAATCACGTGGCACTGGTCGTGCCTCAACTCGCCCCTCGCCTTGATGCCCTTGGGCCAGTGGACGATCCAGGGCGTCGAGATGCCGCCCTCGTGCACCCAGATCTTGTGCCGGCGGAAGGGGGCGTTGGACGCGCTCGCCCAGCCGGGGCCTAGGCACATGTACGACGCGCCCGAGCCGGGCGGGGCCTTCGGGTCGTGCCTGTCCCCGCGAATCAGCAGCGTCGCGTCCGCCCCGTTGTCTGAGAGGAAGAACATGACGGTGTCATCAAGCGCGCCCATCGCCCGCACCTGCCCGATCACGCGCCCGATGTCGCGGTCCATCCTGTCTACCATCGCCGCGTGAATGGCCATCTTCGTGGCCTGGAACCCCCGCTGCTCCTCCGTGAGGTCCTTCCAGGCGATGGGATGCTCCTCCTCGCCGGGGCCGAGTTCGTCGAGGAACTTCTTATGGAAGTAGCGCGGGGTGAAGCCCGTCTCGAGCGGCGAGAGGGCGCAATTCACGATCCCCATCTCCCGCAGCCGCTTCCACCGCGCCTCGCGGACGGCGTCCCAGCCCGCCAGGTAGCGCTCGCGGTATCACGCCCGACAAGCGGGGCTACTACGTCCACTACGAACTCAACAGCGAGACGCTCCGCCGCTGGAGGGAGCTGGCGGACGCTCTTCTGCGCGAGGGCAGCAAGTGATGCCGCCGGTTCCTTTTGGGCCGGTGATGTAGCAACTGCGCAGGTGCTCAAGCAGAAAGGAGCAAGCCATGTGCGCCGGGAAGAAAGGATGCCAGAAGCCCGAGCAACTGAGAGGCAAGCCGCAGGACTGCTCGCCGGAGCAGGTCCGCAAGTGCCATGGGGACGTGAAGAGGCACCCCTGCACCAAGGCGCGATAGGCGCCACTCATGCACCCAGCAAGTGACGCTTGCACTCGCGGTTCGGAGGCGGCCATCGCGGTTGACGGCCTGACGAAGCGATACGGCGACGTCCTGGCCGTGGACGGCGTGAGCTTCGAAGTCCGCGATGGCGAGGTGTTCGGATTCCTCGGCCCCAACGGCGCGGGCAAGACGACCACGATCAACATGCTCACGGGCCTGGCCAGGCCCGACGCCGGAGTGTTGGGGTTCTTCGGCCGGGACTATACGGCGGACGTGAAGCAGGCCCAGCATCTCATGGGCATCGTGCCCGACGAGAGCAACCTGTGGCCGGAGCTGGACGGCTTCGAGAACCTCTGTTTCTGTGGGGCGCTGTACGGCATGCCCCGGCACGAGCGCGAGGGCCGCGCCAGCGAGTTGATCGAGACGTTCGGCCTGGCCGACGCGGCGCATCGCGGCTTCGGCGGCTATTCCAAAGGGATGAAGCGCAAGCTCGCCATCGCCGCGGGCATCATCCACCGCCCGCGAATCCTGTTCCTCGACGAGCCGACCACGGGCATCGACGTCGCCAGCGCCCGCCATATCCGCCAACTGCTTGCCGACCTGAACAAGTCCGGGACAACCGTCTTCCTCACCACGCACTACATCGAGGAGGCGGAGCGGCTCTGCGGCCGCATCGCATTCATCGTCGAGGGAAAGCTCGTCCGCGTGGACACGGTGGCCAGCCTTGTCCAGGACGTCCAGGGGCAGCGCGTGGTGCAACTCGCGCTCAGCCGCGACGCAGGCGAACTGCTCGCTCCGCTGCGCGAGGCATTCCCCGACGTCGAGTTCCAAGCCATGCCCGGCGGCGCGCTCCGCGCGCAGACCCAGCATCCGCTGCCCCTCGCGCCGCTGGTCCGCTTCTTCGAGGAGCATGGCGTGGACGTCACCGAGGCCAGGGCGATCCGGCCGTCGCTCGAGGAGGTCTTCGTGCGCATCACGGGCGTGGCGCTCGAGCAGATGCGCAAGGAGAAGGAGCAGAGCAAGCAGAAGGGAGCCGCCGGATGAAGGCCTGGATCGCGTTCTGGAACATCCTGAAGAAGGACATGCGGACCTACTACCTCAAGCCGCCGAACATCAGTTGGGGGCTGCTCTTCCCGCTGGCGTGGACGCTGATGTTCTTCATCAAGTCCGGCAAGGGCCCTGGCGAGATCCGCAACATCCTGCCCGGCGTCATGGCGCTCTCCATCCTCTTCGGCACGACCTCCATGCTGGCGGTCACGGTCACGTTCGAGAAGAAGGGCCGGTCGTTCGAGCGGCTGCTCCTGGCGCCGATCCCCCTGGAGGTCCTGATGCTGGCGAAGACCGCGGGGGCAGTGCTGTTCGGCATCGCCAACGCTTTCGTGCCGGTGCTCATGGCGGCGTTCCTCGTGGACCTGGGCGGCGTGGTCTGGTGGCAGATGGCAAGCGCGGTGGTGCTGATCGCGGTCAGCTCCACGTTCCTGGGCCTCTTCATCGCCGTGTCGGTGAGCGAGGTGTTCGAGGCGCAAACGTTTTCGAACTTCTTCCGCTTCCCGATGGTCTTCCTGTGCGGGCTGTTCTTCCCCATCGCGGCGTTGCCGGTCTTCCTGCGTCCGCTGTCGTATGTCCTCCCGCTGACCTACGGCGCGGACGTGCTGCACGGGGCGGTGAACGGTGCCGCTCGCCTGCCGTTCGCGGCGGACTTCGCCCTGCTTGCCCTGTTCTGCGCGGGGCTGTTCTGGTTCAGCCTCCGCAACGTCCGCAGGAAGTGGGTTCTCTGAGGCCACATGCCGCCCCCGCTCGAACGGCACCCTACGCGTTCCGACGCAGAGCTGATGCTGGCCACAGCCGGCGGCGACATGGGCGCCTTTGAGCAACTCGTCCTCCGCCACCAGACCGCCGCGTGGAACGCCGCCTATCGCTTCCTGGGCGATGCCGCCGAGGCGGAGGACGTCGCCCAGCAAGCGTTCCTGAACATCTTGGAAGCCGCCGAGCGCTACGAGCCGTCGGCGAAGTTCACGACCTATCTCTACCGCGTCATCACCCGTCTGTGCATTGACCGCTCCCGCAAGAAGCAGCCAGTCTATACCGATGACCTGCCAGCCCGCGCGACTCCTGGGCCATCTCCTGCCGAAGCAGCGGAGCGAGGCGAACGCGACGAGGCGGTGAGGGTAGCACTCGCCAGGCTGCCCGACCGGCAGCGGATGGCGGTGGTGCTGCGATACTACGAGGGGCTGAGCGGGTCCGAGACCGCGGCGGCGATGGACGCCTCCGTGAAGGCTATCGAGCGCCTGCTGGCCCGCGCCCGGACGGGGCTGGAGCAGGACCTGGCCGGCTTCCTCGGAAAATGACGACTTGCCGCGGGGGATTCCTCGCGTTCATCCGTTTGTACTGTAGAAGGAGGCGATGCCGTGCGTTGCGAACAGGTGCGACAAAAGCTGGATGCCTATGCAGCCAACGAACTTGCGGTGGGCGCCCGCGAGCAGGTGGAGAACCACCTGGCCGCGTGCGATGCCTGTCGGCAGGCTCTGGCTCGTCAGCGGGAGCTGGCGGCGCTGCTGCGAGGCGTCCCGGCCCCTCCCGTGCCCGAGGGCTTTGCGGCGCGGCTGATGGCTGCCGCCAGCGAGCGGCCCGCCGCAGCCCCCGCAAGTCGTTGGCGCTGGTGGAATTCGGTGCCTGTTCCCATGCGGCTGGCCGCGGCCGCGGTCCTGGCCATCAGCCTCTCGCTGGGCGCCCTGATGGGCCGGGGGGTGGCACGAGGCGCGTCCGAGAGCGCACAGGCGGACCCAACCGCGGTCTATGGCCTGGATTTCCTGGCGGATGCGCCCAGCGGCTCGCTGGCGGATGCCTACCTGGCCCTTGCATCCGCCCCGGCTGAGGAGGGGAGATAGCCATGTGGAAGAAGGCAAAGCCACTGCTCATCCTCCTGTCCGTGGGCATCAACGTGGCGTTCGTCGCCGCGTGGGTGGCCCACGCGCTCCCGTCCCGTACGGGCGGTCCGCGGGGCGACCGGGGCGGCGCGGGCGTCTGGTGCCCGCTGCATCGGCAACTCGGGACGAGCGAGAGGCAGTGGCAGGAGATCGAGCCCCGCCTCAAGCAGTTCCAGGAGCGCTCCCAGGAGCTGTGCGGCCAGATCAACCAGTTGCGGAGCGAGATGATCGACCTCGTCGCTACGGCGGAGCCCGACCGGGCGGCCATCGAGGCGAAGCAGAAGGAGATCCTCGCAGGCCAGGGGAAGATGCAGGCCATGGTCATCGAGCATCTCCTGGCCGAGAGGCAATCCCTCACGCCAGAACAGCAGAAGCAGCTCTTCGAGATGATCCGCCGCCGCGCCGGATGTGCCGGCCACGGCCCCCTGATGGGGCCAGGCCAGGGCGATGGGTGCGGCATGGGCAACGCGCTCCGGGATGGTCCCGGAGACTGCCCGAAACGCTGAGGCCACCATTTGGAGGTCGTTGCGATGAAGAGAGTGGTGTTGGTCGTGTTGATTGTCGGGGCCGTGGGGCTCCTGGGCCTGGCGGCGTATGCCTACGGCAGCGGCAAAGGCCCCTTCGCGGGGCGTCGGGCCGCCGAGTGCCCGATGGCACCCGCCGGCGAGGCAGGAAGCCAGTGCCCGCAAGCCGCGCAGTGTCACCCGGACGGCCATGCCTGCCCGCAGGACTGCTCCGCGTGCCCCTGCTTCGAGGACAAGGATAAGGACGGGCGTTGTGACCGCATCGGCAACTGCCCCGGCCGCGACGACTGCCCCGGCCACGCCAGGGGCGGCTGCGGGCGCCGCGGCGGCCCCCGGCGGGGATGCGCCTCCGCCTGTCCTCAGACATCCCGCTGAAACCTGGGAGGGATTGAGAGGCCGAGACCGAATGGGAAGCGTGCAATGGCGGGTAGCCCCATGAACGCCGTTCCCGCTGGCCGTCGAGCAGGGGCGGCGGAAGGGCTCACCTGCGGACGGTGAGGCGATGTTGGCGGGTGAGGCCGGAGGCCAGCTCGGCGACCCGGAGGGTCCAGTCGCCCGGCAGGTCGTTGGGCGCGAGGTCGAGGGCGACTGCGAGCCGGCCATCGCGGGCGCCGTAGTGGCCGCTGAACTCGGCGGGGCGGCCCTCGGGGTCGAGCACCTCCAGGTGGATAGGCGCGACGGCGGCGAGGGGCGCGCCGCCATCGTCGAGGACGGCGATGGAGACCGCGAGCCTTCCCCCCAGGCGGGCCTCGTCGGGCGCCTCGAGGCGCAGCTCGGCGATGGGGCGCGGCGCCAAGAGGAACAGCCGGCCGTCGCCCGGCCCGAAGTCGGCCCGGAGGGCCGCCGCCCCGGCCCGTCGCTCCACGGGCACGGGCTTGTGCGCCACGAGGTCGTAGACGTGGGCCTCGGGGCGGCGGACGGTGAGGGCCGCGGCGCTCGGCAGGCCCTTCTCCATGACCTTGCCGTGGTGGCCCACGTAGGTGCCGTAGGTGCGCCGCTCGTCCTTCGGCAGCTCGGGCGCGGTCTGGCGGCGATACCAGATGACCTGGGTCATCTTCATGACTTGCTGGCCGGAGCGGCCCTCGGCCACGGCGAAGAGTTCATCGGTCGCCTGGCCGATCTTGAGCGGGTCGGGGTAGCAGTAGGTCCATTGCGAGAGGACGTCCACGGCTCCGCCGCTGCCCCACATCACCACGGGCATCTGGCAGGGGAGGGGACGCGCCACGATGGCGATGGCCTGGGCGTGCTCGGCGGTGAGCTTGCGGTCGCTGGCCTCCGCGGACGCCGCGACCGCGAGGGCATAGCGGCCGGGGCGAAGCGACGTGTCCAGTGGCACCTCGATGGCGTGGCTCTGCCGCGGAGCCAGGTCGGGCAGCTTGTGCGGCACGGTCGCCCCTGCGCCCTCAAAGGAGATGAGGGCCGTGCCGCCCCGGAGCGTCTGGTCCGTGTGGTTCGTCAGGTACACCTGAAGCGGCCCCGCCCTCTCCATGCGACGGAAGCTGGCGCGGCCGTCGCGGGTGCCGACGGTGACGGAGAGCCCGCCGAGGCGCACTCCTCGGCAGATGCGCACCTCGTCCAGCAAGGCCTCACAGCCGTGGTGGATGCTGCCGCAACGGTCGCCGATGGCGAGGGCGTAGTGCGCGGGCGCGATGGCGGCGCGGCTCGGATAAGTCGCGCCCCCGATGTCCTTCCCGCCCAGCAGAACCCGCCCCGTGCCCGCGCCGTCGTAGGTGAAGGCCAGGTGGTGCCACGCATCGGCCGGGAGGCGGTTCCTCTGCGCCACCGGCTGCTGATGCCAACAGCGCCAGGAGGCAGGGCAGCCGCGGCCATGTCCTTCGGCTTGGGCGGCAGCTCGATCCAGCGGCGATACCAGTCAAGGGCCGAGGGGGCCCCAAACCTCGCGGCCACGCCGCCGCAGGCCGGGACAAGTAGGACGAGCAGCGGAAACACGCTTCGGGGCACGGGCGACATCGGCCTCTTG
The DNA here is from genome assembly GCA_041320515.1 of Planctomycetota bacterium. GTDB lineage: Bacteria > Planctomycetota > PUPC01 > DSUN01 > DSUN01 > DSUN01. Next base: position 2,199,851 of record JBGLNR010000001.1, read on the forward strand.
CCTCCTTGACCGCCGAGACTGGCGAGACTGGCGACGCCCAACCGCTTGTGGCACGGTGTTTGCCATGCCCACAATATGTGGTGTCCCGGTTCCAAGAAACAAAACAACGAATCGGGGGGGGCGGGGGGGGCGGGGCGGCAAGCGGGCGTGTTTTCGGCTGCCAGGGCTTGTCCCACGCCGCGCCGTCGGCGCTGGCCGAGAGGAGGAGCCGCTTGTCGCGCGAGCCGTAGGCGGCGAGCCAGCGGCCGTCGGCGAGGCGGGCCAGGCTGGCCCGCGCCGGCGGGTGCTGGGCGAAGCCGTTCAGGGTCGTGAGCTTCCAGCGGAACGGGCTGTCGAGGTTGATGAAGAGCCCGTAGCGGCCGTCGGTGGCGAGGTTCAGCTCGCACGTGCGGGTCTCCGGGCGCGCGGGCGCGGTGTAGGTGAAGGTATAGCGCCCTGGGACAGGGTAGCGGAGGGCATTGCCCGCCTCGATGACCGCGCCGTCGCGGCGTAGAATCCCGCCTGGGGGGAGGCACTCGGTCTGCACCCAGGCGTCCGGCTTGGGGCGAACCACCGCCTGCCGCGCGCCGAGGTCCTCCCAGGGGCGGAACGTGGCCTTGGCCGTGACGCGGTGGACCTTGAACTTGCCGGGTACAGCGCCGGTCTCGATGTAGACGAATTCCAGTCCTGGCGGGACGTCGAACGCCTGGGCGACGACGCCGCGGCCTGGCGGCCTGCCTCCCCAACCGATCGAAGCTACGGACACGTAGCCAGTGCCCTCGGCGTGCGCCGGCGTCCAGCAGGTGAACTGCCCGCCGGAGCGGGGGTCGGCCTGCTCGATGTCGCAGGCGAAGTCGAGCGTGGCGAACTCCTGCCCACGCGGCGGGCAGAGGGCGAAGAGCCAGAAGTCGCCTGGTTCCCCCCGGTTCCCCCTGTTCGACCATCCGCAGGAGCGGGCGAACGTCCGCGGCTCGTCCAGGTTCAGGTCGAGCGTCGGCGCCAGGGGCGACAGGGTGAGGAGCATCGGGATTCGCGGGGGCGCCTGGCTGGCGGGCACCTTCTTCACCAGGGCGAGCAGCGGCACGATGTCGGCCCTGCTCACGCCGGCCGCGCGGGAGAGCGGGCGGGTGAGGTTGAGCTTCACCCACGTCTCGATGGCGGCGAGGGTCTGCCCGCTCAGCTCCTGGGCGAGGGCCAACTCGCGGAGTGCCCTGTGTGGGTAGAGAAACGTCGAGTCGTGCGCGCGGTCACGGGCAATCTCCTTGCTCGCGGCGAACTCGCCGAGGCGCTTGAGGAAGTGGGCCTCCAGTTCCTCGACGGAGCCCTTGAGGACCGGACAGAAGTCGGCGGCTGCGGCGAGCGTGGCGGCGGCGGCCTGGGGGTCCTTCAACTCGTCGCGCTGAATGACCCCGATGAGGCGGACGAGCCTCGCGTAGTCACGCTCGAGGTTGCTCCGCACGGCTGCCGCCAAGGGCCGTCCTTCCGCGGGCGGCGGCCCCGCGTTCAACTTCGCCTTCAGCACGTCGAGAACGGCTTGGTAGATGCGGACGGCGTTCGCCCAGTTCCCCGCCAGTTGATACGCGTGGCCCAGGCCGAGGCAATCGTCGAGGCACTCGTCGAACCGCATCGCGGAGAACCGCGGCTCCTTCACGGCCTCGTGGCACTGGCCCAGAGACCAGTCGGCCAGGGGCTCATATGCTTTGGCCATCGCCTCGTAGTCGCCGCGGGCAAACGCCTCGCGCGCCTTCCCGCGCCACTCGCCGGGCTTGAGGCCGCCCGGCTCCGCTGCCGGGGCGGGATGCGCCAGAAGGACAACCAGGCCACCAAGCAGCCAAGCCGCTCTCATTGTCGCTCCCTCCTGGGTCAAGCGCCGAGGCCGTGCTCCTTCGAGTCGCCGCTACGGCGGGTGTCACTCCATCCAGTCCTGCACCTCCAGGCCGCGAACTCGGCGGAAGTCGGTATCCGACGAGACGAGGGTCGCGCCCGTGGCAAGCGCGGCGGCTGCGATCCACAGATCGTTCTCGCCAAGGGGCGTGCCATCTTGTTCCGCAATAGCCTTCACGTCCGCATATGCGTCCGCTACGGTGTCCGACACCGGGACGCAAGGGAACAGCACGAAGAGGTTGTCGGCGGTGGCCTCCAGGTAGCTGCGTCGGCGCCCTCGGGGCATCCTCCTCAAGCCGAAACGGACCTCTCCGCGCACCGTCGCAGAAATCACGACCAGGTGCTGCTGCATGGCCTGTCTCACCCGGCCCACAAGCAGGGGGTGGCGCTCCATAAGGCGGCTGAAGCTGACCGTATCCAGCAGGTAGACGGCCACTCAGCGGGTCCTCTTCTTCTTGTTTCGGACGAAGGGACTGCCATACCGAGCCGGCCGTCTCCCCTCTCTGATGAGCCGGAGCAGCTCTTCGACGTCCTCGTGGGTCACGGGTGGCGAGGCATTCAGGACCTCAATGATGTCGTGGGAAGCGCCCCTGCTGCGCCCAACGGGAGCGACCAGGACGTCAGTGCCTTCCGGCAAGTGGGCGCTCTCCTCCAGGACGACGGCACTCCCTCTGACCACACCTCTACAGCACGTGTCAGACATAGCCATCACCCCCTTTCCATGCCTTTCTATCGTCACACATTCTAGCATTCTGCGCCCGGGATGGCAACGCCTGCCAGCGGATTGCTCATGCCCCAGTCACCAGCCGGTCCACGACCAGCTTGCGGAAGTCGGGAGAGAGGCTGGCGAAGTAGGCGCTGAAGCCGGTGACGCGGACGACGAGGTCGGGATACCGCGATGGGTCCTGGTGCGCGGCTCGCAACGTGTCGGCGTCGAGGACGTTGATGTTGACCTGCGTGCCGCCGAGGTCGAAGTGGGTCTTGATGAGGTCCTCGACGGCGGCCACGCCCTCGCGCTCGTCGGAGAGCAGCGGGTCAATCTCGATCTGGAGCGGCGCGGTGTTGCCGTAGGCCGGCTGGACGGCCGCGATAGCGGCGGCCATGGCGGTCGGGGCGCCGTCCTTGCGGAAGCCGGGGTCGGGGTTGGCGCCGTGGGAGATCGGCTCGCCGGCCCGTCGGCCGTTGGGCGTGGCGCCCAGGCCCTTGCCCATCGGGATGGTGTTGGCCCACGAGAAGAGGCCGGGGATCATCTGGAAGCGGCCGCTGGTATCGGCCTCCTTGACGAGGCGGGTGAAGGTCTGGGCGATTCTCGCCGCCCACTCGTCGGCGCGCGAGCCGCCGCTGCCGTAGCGGGGTACGCTCTTCATCATCAGCCGCGCCCGCTCGCCCTCGGCTCCCGCCCAGTTGGAGTCGAGGTGGGCCATCAGCTTGTCCCAAGTCAGGCGTTTCTCGCGCTCGACCCGTTGTTCGATGGCCGCGAACGAGTCGGCCACGGTGGCCAGTGCCGCGCCGTCGAGGCAGAGGTCGTAGAACTCCACGCCGCCCGCCGAGGCGTCGAGTCCCTTCTCGATGGGGCCGTGGCAGAGGAGATCCATGACCAGCTCGGGGAAGACCTTGCCCATGTGTTCCAGGTGGAACGCCAGGCCGTCGGCGATGGCTTGAACCGCGGTTCGCAGGTGGCGTGCGAACACCTCCCAGAGTTTGGCGACGGTGGGAGTTTCGCGTTTCGCGTTTCGGGTTCCGCGTTGGTCTGAAATCGGCAATTGGCAATTGGCAATCGGCAATCCCATCAGGTCGCGGAGGGCGACGTCGAAGACCTTGCCGAAGTTGATCTTCACGCAGTCGTTGAGCGTGTATTCGCGGCCAGGGATGGCCGACCAGTGGCAGCCCGAGTAGGCGCGGGTCCAGGCGAGGCTCATCGGGTAGCCGTTGCGGGCGAAGCCGTTGGCCGTGTTCACGACGCCGAGGAACTTGGGGATGCCCGTCTTGTCGGCCAGCAGAATCTCGACGCCGCGGTGCAACAGCTTCGGGTCAACGCCCGGCCCGACGCAGACCCCGACGTTCGCGGGAATCTTCAGTCGGTGAACGGCCTCGAGCACGAGGAACGAGACGGGGTTTGTCGCGTCTCTGCCCGTCTCGTCGGGGCCGCCGAGCTGGAGGTAGGCGGTGTCGCGGAGCAGGAGGCAGGCGATGTGGAAGACGGCCTCCTCGTCGTCGAGGATGCCCGCCGCCACGTCGCGCTCGTAGAAGGGCAGGAGCAGCGTGTCGAGGCGGCCGAGCGAGCCGCTGCCGTCGAACATCCGCGCGGCCATCTGGTACCAGAGCATCCACTGGCAGGCTTCGCGGAAGGTGCTCGGCGGCTCCGTCGCCAGCCGCTCGTTGATCTCCGCAAGCTCCTCAAGATTCCGGCGAACGGCGCGCCTCTTTTCCGCCTTGGCCATTTCTCGTGCGGCGGCCGCCGTGCGCCGAATCCACTCCTGCATGCCGAGGACGACCTGCTCCAGTCCCGCATAGAACTCCTCGCCCTGCGGCGCATTGAGCGATTGACCGAGATGAATCTTGCCGAGGAGTCCGCCCCAGCCGAGGCGGAGGCCGATGGCGAGATCCTGGCAGAAATGCTGGACCGCGCCGATGCCCGGGTGGAGCTGGTACTTGGCCTGGGCGTCCCGCAGACGTTGCGGCACCTCGATATCGGGGTTCCAGTGCGGCTTGCGATACGACATGAAGTTGGCCATGTAGGCGCCGGCGAGCGAGCTGTTGGGGTCCACATAGGGCGGGTGGGCGTCGAGGAGGGCGCGGAAGTTCTCGCCGACCGCCTTCGCGCCGAAGAACCCGCCGCTGGGATGATTCGGCTTCGGCTCGTAGCCCTTGAGCTTCACGTCGGTGATGGGCATCCCCGAGCCGCTGATCGTCTGGATCACCTCGCGGCGGTCGGGCGGGGGCAGGACCAGTGCCCAGTCGTCGTGGTCCATGCTCCCGATGAGCTGCCACTTCTCGCGCGTCTGCGCCTGCTTGGTGGCCCGCAGGGCGGCGAGACGTTCCCTGCATGTGAACCCCATCGCTGTGTCTTTCCTCAACTGCTCTTTCCCCCGTCCTCGACTATCATCGCATCGCAGCCGATTCTTGTCAAAGCGGGCGAGCCGCGGCGCCTTGACAACCCCACACGCGCGCATACAATGGGCACAGGTCCTGCTGAGGACGCCGCCTTCGCAGGAAGTCCTACGCCACTACGAAGGGAGACAGCGATGAGCACTGCTGAAGAGAAGACGGTCGGTGCGGGGGCAGAGAGTCAGGAATTCAATGAGAGCATGGTGGTTGAAGTATATCAACTTGCAGTCCTTACGCCTGGGAATGGGCGTCTGCATATGACCCTCTGGGGGCACCCTGAATCCGCCACTCAACGGGCAAACTACGCGGAAATCGAGTTCGTGGAGGACGGACTTCAGGTACCTGAACCGCGGTTCACTCCGAATCTCGCGCCCGGGGTTCACCGGATCGGGATATGGTTCTCACGGTGGCAGTTCGCGCACATTGCTGACATTCTCCGCCAGAGCACAGGTGTGCGTTGCTTCTACTTCCAGCCAGCCGGGAAGTCCCCTTACGCAGGCATAAAGGACTGGAACTACAAGAAGACCCCGGTGACTCATTCGCCCTCCGAGAACGAGGACATGAGTCTGGTACTGCGCGAACAGGCCACTTCGGTGGACACGAACAACGCGCGCCGGGAGATGGGTAAGGGCCTCACTTCACAGTGACGGCGATGGTGTCGGTGGCGAGGTTGCCGCCCCAGAAGGGGATGGTCTCGAGCTGGCGCATGCTGCGGCCGGCGTCGGAGGATTGCATGTAGAGGCCGGTGATGCGGTAGGTGCCGGGCTTCGTGGTGTCGAGGCCGAGGGCCTTGAGGGACTTGAGGGGGCTACCGTAGGTGCTCCCCGGCAGGATGTAGGGCTTGCCCACGGCGACCTGGACGGGGTGGGGGATGTTCTTGCGCCACTCCAGTTGCTCGGGTCGCCGCAGAAGCACGCACTGGCCGTCGGGCGTCTCGACGAGGAAGGCGTCGTTGCGGTAGCCCTCGGAGTACTTGCCGTCCCACACGTAGGCGGAGTCGAGCTTGAGGGCGAAGTGCCCGGGCTTGAGGGCGGCGGAGAGCGCTTCGCGGCCGAGCTTCGGCGCCGACACGTCCGCGTCCAGCTCCGCAAGCGGCGCGGCGCCGACATTGCCGGGGCGTGCGGGCAACTGCGGCGGCGAGCGAGAGACGAAGCCAAGCCCTCCCCCTGACACGGCTGCTGAGCGTGGCACGGCTGGCTTGCCCAGCCGTGTCTCCGGCTCCGGCGCCGCGCCTCAGCCACACGGCTGGGCAAGCCAGCCGTGCCACACGCTACGGGGGCATGAAGCGCGGACGCCAGGCAGGGCGCACAGGCCCACAGCAGCGGGTCAGCGGCGTGGCCACCGGTGTGACAGGCGCCAGATGAGCGGCTGGTCACCGACGTCGTAGGTCATGGGAACCGAGGAGTTCCGGCCTCCGGCGACACAGCGAAGTGGTGCTTCCCGCGTCGAGTTGTCGGTTGACAGGGAAGATTCCCATGAAACGAATCGCTGTCCTGTTGCTGGTCATGGCCGTCGCATCCGGCCCAGTGGAGGCCGCGGAGCGTGGGGCGATCCCCGTGGAAGGCTCCCCCAAAGTGCTCACGCCGCCCGGTTTGTTCCCACTGCTTGGGCCGTTGGTCGCGCGCGACGCTGCATCCGCTGAGCCGTTCCGCATGTACGACGACCGTTTCGCGCGGGTCGAGGAACGGCATTTCCTCGCCTATCTGAAGGCGGGCGAGGACAACGACTCCGTCGCGCCGTGGGTGCTGCACAACCACTACGGGGCGTTGACCGGCCGCTTGTCCTGGAGCATCCGCAACGGATTGCCCTACGGACGCGACGCAGGCGATGAGAAGGCCCTGCCCTACGCCCGCGGCAGGCGGATTCTCCGCCGCTACCTGGCCTGGTCGAAGCAGAACCAGTACGCCCAGGCGGCGCACAACAACACGGGGCTGCTGGACATCGAGGCCCTTTACGTGCTGGAGGGCGATCGCGAGGCGTGGGACCACCTCCACGTTGCCGCCGTCGGCTCGACCCACGACCCTTACGGCTATCAGAAGCTGACGAACAAGAACTCCAGCCCGCGCGAAGGTACCGTCTCGCTCCAGGCGTTCGCGGCGGCTCATCGGCTGCGCATCCCGTTCGCCCGGAGTCCGGCCAATAACCGCATCGGGTTCGACCCGTCGCCGGGGTCGTGGAAAGCCGCCGGCAACCGGCAGATCGGCTGGTTTCGCCAGAGGATCCGGCCGGACGGCTCGCTGCACAGCCCGTCCCACGGCCAGGAAGCGTTTCTGTTCAATGCCTGGCTCGCGACCACGGCCCTGCAATGGCACGGCAGCATAGACGACACCGCGGGCGGCCTCGATCTTGCCAAGCGGCTCATGGACCACTTGATCGCGGAACTCCAGCGGCGCGGCGGCGACTGCCTGCCCTACACCAGCGACGGGAAGGGGCCCGCGCCCGACCTCGCCGGCTACTACCCTTGGCCGGCTGCCGTCCTCTGGCAAGAGACTCACGAGGCGAAGTACCGCGAGTTCGCGCTCCAGAATCTCCGCGCCACCCGACAAGCGTACCTCGAGGGCGTGAAGCAGTGGAACCAGACCTACAGCACCCCGCTCGCCCAGGGAGCCCAGGCTGTTCTCGACGGAGCGCGGTGGCGACAGGGGCCACTGTTGCGGCGGGAAAGGACGGGACCATGATGCGGTCAGCGGCGCTGGCGATTGTGGTGGCGCTCTGCTCAACTGCGACGGTGTGGGGGCAGGTGGCGGGAACGGAAGGCGGGATCTGGGTGGGGCGATGGGACAAGGGGGCGGTGGTCGCAGGATCGGTCAGACGGGTCTCTCCCCCGGATGGGGGGACGTACTTGCAGTCAATGATGCACCCGGCCGGAACGCACGTGGTGTTCTGGGGGCGAACCGCGAAGGACAATGCCGGCCGGCCGCTGAAGGACGTGCGGAACCTGAGCGACATTTTTGTGGTGAAGGTGGACGGGGCCGACGCGCACAAGGTGACGAACGATCTGAAGACGAACAAGGAGCCGGCGTGGACGCCGGACGGGAGGATCGTGTTCGCCTCGAAGCGCGGCGGGGAACCGGCGACGCGGCTCTGGGTGATGGACATTGACGGGGGAAACCTCAGGCAACTCACGACGGGCATGGAGCAGGTGGGAGACTCGCGACCGTGTGTGTCACCGGATAGGAAGTGGGTGGTCTTCTGCTCGAACCGGGGTGGAGTCGGCGAGCCGAAGTTGTGGCGCGTGCCGCTGGACGGAGGCCAGCCGGAGCAGGTGTCGAGGGCGGCGGGGGCTCAGGCCCGCCCTGTGTTTTCACATGACGGGAAGAGACTGGCGTACTTCACGACGGGATCGCCGCCCAAGAGGTTCAACCTGGCGCTGATGGATTGGCCGGACGGAAAGGAGGTTCAGCCGGTGGACATCTCGAAGGGGAACGACAACCTGCGGGGGCCGTTCTGGATGCGGACCGGAAGCCACTTGCTCGTTCATGGAAGGCTGAATGGAGAGTTGTGGTTGTACATGGTGGAGGCAGCGACGGGGACGTGGAGGAAGGTCGCGGTCCCGGGAATGCTGACCTGCGGGCACGGGACGCTGGACCACGAGGAGAAGCGGATCACGTTCGACGGTTCGAGGGTGGTGTGGAACCAATGACGCGTGAGTCCCCCTGAGTTGCCCACCACTGCCCCTGCGGTGCCAGACACACGATGGGAGAGCGCCGGCCGCCTGGTGCGTTCGGGCCAGTGCAGAGACCTCCGGCGGCTCCGTGCAGGCGGGCCGGCCGGCGCCGTGGATGAGGCGGCGGATGCGCTCGGTCGTTCCCGCAAGAAGCTGACCTCGCCAGGGGCGTGACAGGCTCCGCGGCGCCCGTGGCTTCCGCCAGATGGCTTTCCGCGATTCGGCTCATTGGGGCAAAGACTGCCTGAAGGCAGGACTCCAAACGGGCGGGTCTCCGGGTTCGGAGTCCTGCCTTTAGGCAGTCCTGGCGCCACCCAGGGCGTCGCCGAATCGCTGGAAGCTACCCCCCCCTTGCTCCGCCTACTCCTCGTCCCAGCACTCGCACTCGCCCCCTTCGTAGAGGCGGTCGCACAGGGTGCACCACAGATGGCCGCAATCGGAGCATCGCCCGACCAGGAGGTTGCCAACGTCCGGGTCGTTCTCGCAGTTGTCTGTTCTCTCGCTGCCGCACTTGGGGCATTGGCCCACGAGGATGCGGTTGGCAAACTCGTCGGCGGTCTTGCTGGCGCGCATGACCTCCAGGAACTCCTGGAGCGACTGGGGATCGAGGCTCTGGAGGGCATCCAGTGCCCCCCGTGCCTCCTCCTCGGTGGGTTCCGGCTCGACCGGGGCCTCACAGAACCGGCACATGATAGCGTTGTCAGGGATCTTCTTGCCGCAGTTGGTGCATTTCATCGGGTGTTCCCCGGAGGGGCAGGGGGCGCGTGGGGTCAGAGGGCCTCGAAGATCTCGCTCACGCGGCACAGGAATCCGGGGACCACGTCTTGGCCGTCCAGTTCGTCCTTCCCGGTGAGCGTCGTGATGTCGGTGGCGCTGCGGTGGACGGTGACGGACCGGGAGGCGGGGTTGACGACCCAGACCATTGCGGCGCCGGCGTCGAGCCAGGCCGCCACCTTCTCGTCTACCTCACGGGGCGTGTCGCTCGGGGAGAGGACTTCGACCGCGAGGTCGGGGGGCCCCGGGCAGAATGCTTGGCGGCGATCGAGGCGGCGGAGGCGTTCCCGCCGAATGAAGGCGATGTCGGGCACCCGCACGGTGTCGGGGTCGCGGGAGAGCTGGAACCCCGGCTCCGAGGTGAGGATTGAGCCCAGCTTGTTCCGGACCACGTGCTGGCCCAGCAGGCTGGCGAGTTGACCACCGACGAGGCCATGCACGAAGCCAGCGGGGCTCATCTTCCTGATCTCCCCTTCGATGAGTTCGTAGTGGAAGCCGTCATCGGGCATGGCCAGCAGCTCTTCCGCCGTGGCGAGCGTCTCGATGCTCATGGCTCGACCCCTTCTCTTGTCGCGCCGTCGAGGGAACGCGCGTGCTCGTCCCAATTCCTCGCAGTTGAGTCTATAGCGGCTACATCCGGTTGTCAAGCGCGTGGTGTCGGCGTCGCGCAAGCCTGCCGAGTCTGCCGACTCTGCCGAGTCAACATCTTGCGGTCTGCCCCAAGATAGCCCCGACTGGTTGTGTGCCTGCGCGTAAAGTTGCAAGTTGCGGCCTGACCCTGCCGTGCCAGGAAGTGGTCGAGTCTGGCGAGACTGTGCGAGACTGAGCCGGAAGGCCGAGGATCGCCGATCCGCGAGTCGGGAAGCCGGCGAGTCTGGGCAAGACTGAGCCGGAAGGGCGAGAATCGCCAAACGGGGAGTCGGGGCGGGCGGCGATGGGACCAATGGGACCGATGGGACATATGGGACCGGCTGTGTGTCGCATTCGTCCCATAGGTCCCATAGGTCCCACCTCTTGAGGCATGGGCGCCCGAGTCGGCGGTTGACTCGCGCCTCACAAATCCCGTAGAATGAGGGTCCATGGGATGGGCACTGGTTGGCCAGAGAGAGGTGCTCATGCAGTTGCAGCTTTCGCGCTCCCAGGTGGATTCGGACTGGAAACGCGAGGTGGAACGGCGTCTGGGCCGCAAGGTGGCCGACTGCTATCAGTGCGGCAAGTGCACGGCAGGCTGCCCCGTGGCCTACGAGATGTTCCACCCCATTCACGCGATGGTCCGCCTCGTCCAGCTCGGCCGCAGGGACGAGGCGCTCCGCTCCCGCTCTCAATGGGTCTGCGCCGCCTGCGAGGCCTGCTCGACCCGCTGCCCGAAGGACGTTGATCCCGCCCGCCTGATGACGGTGCTGCGCGAGATGGCGCAGGAGGAGGGCTGCGTCAACGCCAATGAGGCCGACATCTACGACTTCCACATGTCCTTCCTGTCGAGCATCCGCCGCTTCGGCCGCGTCTACGAGATGGGCCTCGTCGCCGCCTACAAGCTGAAGAGCCCCCTCAAGCGCGGCCCGCAGGACATGCTGACCTTCCCCAAGATGCTCCGACGCGGCAAGCCCGGCCTCTTCCCCCACAAGATCCAAAACGTCGCCGCCATTCGCCGCATCTACGAGCGCACCAAGCTCCAGAGAGCCACCGAGAGGAAGGCCGACTGATATGGAACTGGGCTATTACCCCGGCTGCGCGTTGAAGGCCCATGCCACGGGGCTGGAATACGGCGCCTCGCTTGAGGCCTCCCTCGGCGCACTCGGCTTCACGCTGAAGGAGGTGCCCGACTGGAATTGCTGCGGGGCCTCCGCCGGGCACATGACCAACACGGCGCTCACCCGCGCCCTGAACGTGCGGAACCTCGCGCTCGCCGAGGCCGCGGGGATGGCTGAGGTCCTCGCCCCCTGCCCCCTGTGCACCAAGGAGCTGGCCCTCGCCCACCATGAGGTGAAGGAGCACCCAGACCTCCTCACAGCGGCGCAGGACGCGGCGGAGATGGTCTACCGCTGCACGGTCAAGCCCATCACGCTCATCGAGCTGCTCTACCGCCACCGCGACCTCATCAAGGACCGCGCCGCGGGCAAGCTCCCCGAGGTCAAGGTCGCCTGCTACTACGGCTGCCTCCACACCCGCCCGCCCGAGGTGATGGCCTTCGACGACACGGAGCAGCCGACGACGATGGACGAGGTGTGCCGCATCCTCGGCCTCGCGCCGGTCGAGTGGACGCACAAGACCGAGTGCTGCGGCGCCGGCTTCACGATGAGCAAGCCGACCGTCGTCGCCCGCCTCACGGGCCGCATCCTGGCCGCCGCGAGCGCGGCCGGGGCCGAGGCATTCATCGTCGCCTGCCCCATGTGCCACGCGAACCTCGACATGCGGCAGAAGGAGGCCGCGGCCGACGCCGGGGCTTGGCGTCGAGCATGGCCGTGCCGCCGAAGCCGTTGCCGAAGAACACCGTCTGGTTCGTCCCATCGGGGTTCATCACCCACAAGTGATGGTAGTGAACCTGCGAGCGGTCCACGTATTCCCAGCGCATGTAGAGAACGCGGCCGTCGGGCAGGGGCCAGGGCGTGTTGTCGTGGTCGTTGTTGCTCGAAAGCATGCGCACGTTCGAGCCGTCGGCGTCGCAACGGTACAGGGCGGCCACGCGGCTGTACCAGCAGTTCACGAAGCGGTGGCACCGCGACGAGCAGAAGACGATGCTCCCGTCCGGGCAGTAGGTTGCCTCGATGTCGTCGTCCGGCCCATCCGTGAGCTGCTTCAGCCCCGAGCCGTCGGCGTTGATCTCGTAGAGATGGAACGGGTGGGTGCCGCCCTTGCGGTAGCTGAAGAGAATCCTCTGCCCGTCGTAGTGTACCTGCGGGTCGCGCACGCCGCCCTTCGGGTCGTCGAGCAGCACCTTGACCTCGCCCGTGCGCAGATTCAGGCGGCACAGGCGTCCCCAGTCGCCGTAGCCCCAGTACACGCCGTCCTGGAACTTGAAGCCCAGGTTCTTGGCGGGCGATTCGGAGTGGTCGGAGTAGTTCCCGAACGTCACATACCAGTGGTCGCGGCCCGGCACGCGGACGGCGAAGATGATCTCGAGCGGAAGCCGCCTGGATCTGGCGGCGGGGCCTTCGGCGGGACCTTTGGGGGCGCTTTCGGCGTCGCCTTTACCGGCGCCTTGGGCGCGCCCATCGCCGGCGGTGCCTGGCCGCCGCTCGCCATCCCCATATACGCAGCAAGAAGGCAAGCCACCCAACGACTCATGGATCGTCTCTCCGCGCTGGCGTTGTTCCCCATCGGCCCTGTGTCCTGATGATACGCAACCGCCCCCTGCGATTCAAGTCCGCCCATCCATCTTCGGCACAGCCCTTGCCAACGAGTGGGCAAGTGGGAATAATATGGTTGAGGCGGATGAAGCAACGGCGCACCTCAGAGGGCAAGCCGTGAAGGAACCGCGGCGGTGGACATTCCTGGCCGGCACACTGCTCAGGCTCTGCCTGGGCGTGTTGTTCCTTGCCAGCCTGATCCACCCCGCCACGCGCGAGGTCCAAGTGCTCTGCGCCCGCCTTCTCTTGCGCTTCCTCCCGCTGGGCGGCAACGTATACGTCTGGGACCAGAGCAAGTACGAGTGGCTGCACGAGATGCCCCGGGCATCGTTCACCGACTCCTTCCGTGCGGAGGCCCTCGCCAACGCCGGGCGATCTGCGGACGACCTGGTTCTGGCGCTGAGCCTCATGCCCTCGTCAGACGTCACGTTAGACGCGCCTCTGCCTGGGGACCTTGATGGTCACCCCCTCCTTCCGTGGATCGCAATCGCATACGTCGAGGCGTCGGCCCTCCAAGCCGATCGCCATCGGCGCGACCCAACATGGCAACCACCGCAGGGCAGGTTGTCTGAGATGCTCGCCCGCGCCCAACGCGCGCACCCCGGCAACGGCGCGCTCTGGCTGGCCGAGGGCGCCGTCCGTCTGCATGCCGGCCGCGAGGCCGAAGGCCTCGATGCCCTGAGGGCCGCTGTCGAGAAGGGCAACTGGGACTGCCAGACGGCTGCTGCCTTCCTCCACCGCTTCCGCCTCTTTGTGGCCCATGGGTTGCCCCAGCTCGAAGCTGCCCACGACGCCCTCTGGGGGTGCTCGGTCAGTTGGCAACTGCCCGCCCGTCTGGCAGGGTACTTCGAAGACCAGATGGCGAAAGCCGTCGCCAGCCACGACGACGCGCGCTTTTCAGCGCTCCTCGCGGTTCTGATCCCCCTTGCGCCCCCGACTTGGCTAGACGATGACAGGAGTCTCTTTCACAGGTTCTGTGTCTGCAAGTTCGACTTGGAGGCGGCCATGTTCGCACGCCTGAAGCAGGAGTTCCCTGACAAGTGGCGCAGCGATCCGACCGACTACATGGCGACAGAGAACTCGTTTGACGCGGATGCCGTGAGGAGCGCATATCTTGCGACCTATGCGGGACCGCAGGCAGCCCGTGAGTCCGCCAGCGCTTGCGCCGCTGCGAGCCAGGCCGCTCAGAAAGCCGGTCCCGTGCGAGGGTACTCGGACCCGCACTGGCAGCACAGGTGCGAGGTTGGCCGCCTGGCCTTCATTCTCCAGGCGCTCATCGTGACGGTGTTCCTGCTCCACCTCCCGTCCCGCTTCTTCCACACTGATTCGCTGATCAGGGGCTGGCTGCCTCGGAACGCGAGTTTCTGGGTCGCCACCGGCGCCGCTGTCGTGCTGGCGACTGCTCTGTTGACGAGCGCGTTCGTGGCGACGACTCGTATCACAGACTGCCGATTCGGCCTCGTGTGGGATGCCCTGCTCGAAGCAGCGGCGGTCGTCCTTTGGTGGTCGTCGTGCAAACTGATCTGGCTCAGCAAGCACCCCGGCTGCCGGCTGGTCCCGATGACCGCGGTCGTGCTGGGCTTTGCGTACCTGGGGACCGTTGCGGCGACAGCACACTTCCGGGCTGAACTGCTCCGCGCTATACTGGCGGTGTTCACCATATAAGGAGCGGTCCAACCAATGGCTCAAGACTTGGTGGCGGGCGGCGATGCGATTCGCGTCGGCCTCATCGGCTGCGGCGGACGCGGCACGGGCGCGGCGATGAACGCGATGAACGCCGACCCAGGCGTCCGCCTCGCCGCGCTGTGCGACGTGTCGGCCGAGGCCATCCGCATCCGCCGAGCCGGCCTCAAGCAGCAGAAGCCCGAGCAGGTGACGGTGGACGACACGCACTGCTTCACCGGCCTCGACGGCTATCGCAAGCTCATCGAGTGCGTGGACGCCGTGCTCATCGCGGTGGCATCGAAGTTCCACCCGCTCTACATCAAGACGGCCATCGAGGCGGGGCGCCACGTCTTCTGCGAAAAGCCCCACGCCATAGACCCCCCAGGCGTCCGCGACCTCATCGCCGCGTGCGACCTGGCCCGGCAGAAGAAGCTCTCCGTCGCCTCCGGCTTCCACAGCCGCTACGACCCTGGCTACCAGGAGACCGTCAAGCGCCTCCGCGACGGCGCCATCGGCGACATCGTGGCCATCGAGGAACACCTCCTCCGCGGCCCCTACGCCCCCTACCGCCGCAACCCCGCCCACTCCGAAATCCAGCACCAGTTCGCCAACTGGGCCAGCTTCGCCTGGCTCTCGGGCGACGACCTCCTCCAGGGCCTCGTCCACAACCTCGACCGCGCCAACTGGCTTATGGGCGACCGCCCGCCCCTCCGCTGCCACGGCCTCGGCGGCCGCTCCTCTGCCCCCGCCGACTCCCGCGGCTCCCTCTTCGACCACCACTCCGTCGTCTACGAATACCCCGGCGGCGTCCGCCTCTACGCCTACTGCCGCACCCAGACAGGCTGCGTCAACCAGACCTCCAGCGTCGTCCTCGGCACAAAAGGCCGCTGCGACCTCCTCCGCTGGCGCATCGAGGGCGAGACGAAGTGGCAGTACCGCCCCCCCGACGCCCCGCGCGTCAGCCCCTACGACGCCGAGCACCAGACATTCTTCAGAGCCATTCGCGCCGCCCAGCCCCTCGACGAAGGCCCCCTCATGCTCCACGGCACCCTGGCCGCCATCATGGGCCAGCTCTCCTGCTACACGGGCAAGGAAGTCGCCTGGGAGCAAGCCCTCAAGTCCAACTTCACCCTCGGCCCCAAGGCCGAGGCATGCAGCTTCGAGATGGACCCGCCCGTGAAGCCCGGCCCCGACGACCTCTATCCCGTGCCCATTCCGGGCGTGACGAGGCTCCCCTGATGGCGGGCCAGAGAAGGACTGAACTCGCTTAATGCCAGATTTGGCCCAGGACGAATCCCGACTCTTTGGTAGGGATTCCGGGGCAAGAATCATAACAGTTCACTATATAGACACTTATGGCTGCGCCCAATCGGCCCAGGCGTCCAAAGGTCTCACTGGTCGCGCAGGGCCTCCGGAACGCGTCTGGTGGCCTCTGGGTGCGTCCGGAAGTCGCGGACTCCACCGACTCACTCGAAGGTCATAAGTGTATACATAGCAGGATCTTCGGTGCCACGATGCCCATGTGCCTCACCCGTGACCCGGCGTCGTGGACACGAGTCTCGTGCCAGTCGCCTCGCGGGAGAAGGGAGATGTGGCGGCGGGTGCAGGATTCGAACCCGCGAGGAACCTTAGCGCCAATCTGTCTCCAGAACCGTCCCCAAGCCCACATCGCACTCGACCTCGCAGGCGACCTGCTCGGCAGCATCCCTGTCGGCGCACATGCTTCGCGTCTGCCTCACCCCGTGCTCCCCATAGTAGGCGACGATCCACGGCGCATCCTTCTGCGCCGTACGCCCACCGCGCTTGAAGATGCCCCTCATTGCTCTACCTTCTCTCCCGACCTTCCCTGCAGGGTCTCATGGCGCCCTCCAAAGCAGCTTCCCAGCCGCGTCCAGCAGCGTCAGGCGCGTCTCGCCTTTGACCAGCGAGAGATCGGCCCGCACCTTGCCCATCACGTCGCACAGTGTTAAGTTCGGTTCACCTTTGCTGAGTGCCAGGGCCGCCCGGCCCTTGCCCGCCGAGTCAGACAGCATCAGGTGCGGCTCGCCATCCAGCACCCTGAGGCACGCCCGCACCTTCCCAGCGGAGTCTATCAGCCCCAGGGCCGGCTCGCCTTCGCGAAGCGTGAGGGCAGCCCGGCCCTTCCCCGTTGCGTCCGACAGCATCAGGTGCGGCTCGCGATCGAGCACTCTGAGGCCGACCCGTTCCTTCCCAGCGGCGTCTATCAACCCCAGGGCCGGCTCGCCTTCGCTGAGTGCGAGGACCGCTCGAGCCTTGCCCGTGGCATCCACCAGGCGGAACTCCTGCGCCTCGACCACCCGCGCCGGCCGGGCCGCCTGAGCCGCGGCCGTCTGCGGCCCAAGCTCCACCACCGCAACCCAGGCCGCAATGCCCATGCCCAGGGCGGCCAGCAGCCAGCGCCTCGCCCGGCGCCCACGAGCGAGGCTCGCCTCGAGTGCCGCAAGGCGCTCCTCTGTGGTCATCGCCGCTCTCCTTTCCTCAAAGGGCCTTGCTCCTTGGCAGCACCACCTTGATGCCCAAGTAGCGGGCCAGCTTGGCTGCCGCGTCGAGGCGGCTCGACTGCTTCCCCAACGGCAAGCGCGACAGACACAGGAATGGGAGCCCCGTCGTCTGCCGCGCTTGAAGATGCTCGCCATTGCTCTGCCCTTTCCCGTCCCCCTGTCTGGCCAGCCTCATGGCGCCTTCCAGACCACCTTCCCTGCCGCGTCTGTCAGCAACAGCTTCGGTTCGCCTTTGGTAAGCGCGATAGTCGCCCGGCCATTCTGCGCCGCGTCGAGCAGGGACAGATAAGGTTCACCTTTGAGCAGCGCAAGCGCTGCCGCGCTCTTGCCAGCGGCGTCTGTGAGCACAAGGCTCGGCTCGCCCTTGACCAGCGCCACAGCGGCCCGCGCGTTGCCATCTGCGTCGTAGACCATCAGGGCTGGCACACCATTCTCGGCAACCAAGAGGCTCACCCGCCCCTTCTCCGCAGTGTCGAACAGCGCCAAGCGCGGCCCCTCTTTGAGTAGCAGGAGGCTCGCCCGCCCCTTCCCCGCAGCGTCGTACAGCCTCAGGCCGATGCCGTTCTCGTCCGCCCTCAGGCTGGCCCGCCGCTTCCCGTCCGGCTCCACCACGCGGAACTCCTGCGCCTCGACCACCTGAGCCGGCCGGGCCGCCTGAGCCGTGGCCGCTTGTGGCCCAAGCACCGCCACTGCAACCCAGGCCGCAGCGCCCATGCCCAGCGCTGCCAACAGCCAGCGGTTCACCCGCCGCCCATGGGCCAGGCTCGCCTCGACCGCCGCAAGACGCTCCTCTGTCGTCATGCCCGCTCTCCTTTCTACACACGGGCCTTGCTCCGTGGCAATACCACCTTTAGGTTCGGGTGTCAAATCTTCTTTTTCAGAACTCAGATCATCGGCACACCAAGACGCCAGAAACCATGCTGCGGGAGTTGCCATGCTCGGCGAGGCCCGGTTCGGGTGTCAAATCCTGTTTTTTCACTCTCGGCCAGCCCCTTCTGCCCCGCCGGGGACATGGAGAGCTGCCAGGGCCGGCATGGGTTCAGGTCTCGGATCTTGTGGGAAACTCCCAACTCCTTGAGTTGGTGTCTGCGCGGCGGTCAGGCTCCTCAGAGCAGCCGAGCCGTAGGGGACCCGCCTCCCAGCCCTGTGGGATTCGGCGCTTTTGTAAAACGTAACCGTTCACCCCGTTTGGATTAGTGGTGCGATCATGGTTTGTTTTCAGCCGACAGGGTGGGAAGGAGAGAGGGGCCGGGGCGGACAGTGAGGTGGGTCGGCCTTCAGGATGGGCATACCGCCGGGGGTGAACGAAGAAGTCATGAACATGCTCGGCCTGCGCCTCGCCTCCGACGCCGTGCAGGGGACGGCGGGCAGGTGACGCGGGCCGGCCACACTATCGCAAGGAAGGGACCCGCGCATGTACTGGGAAGTGCCGTGCCAGTCCTGCGGCAAGAACCTCAAGGTCCGCACCGAGCACGTCGGACGCCGGGTGCGCTGCCCGTATTGCCGAAGGGAGTTCGTGGGCACGCCGCCGCCGGCGACGGTCGTGCCCCCACGGACCGTGCTTCCGGCCTCGATGCCCAGGGAGGAGCGGGCCGCGGTCACGGTCCAGGTCCCGTCCGTCCTCGCTCCGCAGGCCCCCGTGTCGCTGCCCTCCCACGCGCCGGCCAGCTCCCTGGTCAAGCCGCCCGGCACCAACGTGAGCCTGCTCGTGACCGGCGCCATCGCGGCCGGCGCCACAGCGCTCTTCTACGCCGTCCTCCTTGCCCTGCCCATCCAGAAGACCTACTTTTGGCAAGTCCTGTGCGACCGCGGCCCCATCCAGTACTGCACCATGTTCCTCTCCTTCTGGGCGGGGGTCATCCTCGTCTTCAAGTCCCGGAAGATCGGACGGCAGAAGGAGTCGATCCTCTTCGACATGCTCCCCTCCGAGATTTCGACGGAGATACGGCCCGACAACGTGGATGCCTTCCGCGGCCACATCAACGGGCTGCCGTGCGACCCGCGGGACAGCTTTCTCATGAACCGCTGCCTGCGCGCGCTCGACCACTTCCGCTCGCGCGGCTCCGTGCAGGAGGTCTCGGACCTCCTGGGCTCCCAGGCGGAGATCGACCTGGCGGCGGTGGACTCCAGCTACTCGATGGTCAAGATCTTCGTCTGGGCCATCCCCATCCTGGGCTTCATCGGCACGGTGCTGGGCATCGGCCTGGCCGTGGGCGGCTTCTCCAAGACCGTCGAGTCCGATGCGGCCACGCCGGCCGCCGCCGTGGCGCCCGCCGCGCCCGGCGCCGAGCCGCCTACGCCCGCCCCCGCCGCCGGCGCGGGGCAATCCACCGAATACCTCGACAACCTCAAGAAGTCCCTCTCAAGCGTCACCTCCGGCCTCGCCGTGGCCTTCGACACCACGTTTCTCGCCCTGGTCATGAGCATGTTCATCATGTTCCCGATGAGTTCCATGCGCAAGGCCGAGGAGGACATGCTCATCTCCGTGGCCGAGTACTGCAACGAGAACCTCCTGCGCCGCCTGTTCGAGGGGAAGAAGGAGTTGCCCGACCAGGAGCGCCTGCGGGCCACCGTTGCCGCGGCCGTGGCCGCGCACGAGGCCGAGCTGCGCAACCTGTGCAAGCGCCTCGACACCACGGGCGAAACCCTCACGCGGAACATCGTGGCCGGATGGCAGTCCGTGGTCGAGAGCATGCGCGACATCTATGGCCGCCAGCTCACCGACCTCCATGCCCTCCTGAGCCGCCTGACGGAGGAGCGGCGCGAGTTCGAAGCCCGCGTGGGAGGGGCCGGCGCCCAGCTTCGCGGCCTGGCCGACGCCATGGCCGCCGCGCCCGCGCGCCTGCCCGAGCCCCCCGGTGGCACAGGCCTCCGGCCTGTGGCCCACGGGCAGGATGCCCGCGCCACCGCCGTGGAGCCGCGAAGCATTCGGATAGACGCCGAGAGCGGGATTCCCACGGAGACCCTGGACTTCGTGCGCGAGAGCCCCACGGCTCCCGCGGCTCCCCCGCTGCCCCCGGAACCTCCGGCCAGCGTCCTCCCGGTCTCCGGCGTCAGCAGGCCCCCGCGCGAGAGCTGGCTGAGCCGCCTGTTCACGCGCAAGCCGAGGTAGAGACCCGATGCGCAAGAGGGACACCGAGCCGCCTGTCTCGCTCTTCCCGTTCCTGAGCGTCCTGGCCTCGGTCATGGCCGCGCTCATCCTGGCCCTGTGCGGCGCAGTGGTCGGCCAGGTGGGCACCCGCGAGGCTGCGGACACGGGTGGCGAGGCGGCCGCCAAGACCCGCACGGAGGAGGCGGCCAAGGCCAGCGAGGGCATCCGCCTCTCCGAGGAGAAGAAGAAGGAGCTGGAAAAACTCCTGGCCGAGGCCGCGAGGATGGCGAGCCTGGTGGACAAGCTCAAGCGCGAGGCCGACCGGCTTCAGAAGGCCACCGACTCGACGAAGTCCGACACGCAGAAGCAGACGGAACTCCTCGCCGAGCTGGCCAAGCTCCGCGACCAGCTTGAGGCGGCAAGCCAGTTGCTCCAGCAGCTCGATGCCGAGATCAAACGGCTGCGGAAGGAGATCGAGGACGAGAAGGCCAAGCCGACCAAGGGGCCGACCATCGCCGTTGTGCCCCCTTCTACGGGAGCGGAGGGCCGGCACCCCTGCTTCATCGAGTGCCGCCGCGAGGACATCGTCCTCCACCCCGAGGGCGCCTCGGTGCCGATGGGCGACATTGACGATTCGGACAAGCTCAGCGCCCTGTGCGACAGGATAAAGGCGAACCGCGCGCGCGACTGGACCGCCATCCTCCTCGTGCGCCCCGACGGCGTGCGGACGCACAACCAGGTGATGCTGCTGCTGCGGAAGCGCAACGTGCCGCACGGCGCTCTGCCAATCCCCGGCCATCAGAAGCTTGACCTGAGCAGGTGGCTCAAAACCCCTTGAGGGCACACCATGGCCTGGCGGCGCTCATCTGAGGCAGGGCTGAACCTCGACTCGCTCCTCGACACGATGACGAACGGGGTGGGCATCCTCATCGTCGTCCTGTGCCTCACCCAGGTGGAGTTCAGCCGCCTGGTCGGCGGGGCCAAGACCAGCACCGGCCGCGTCCCGTCGGTCGAGGAGGTCAAAGTCGCCACGGACAGGCTGCGGGAACTCGAGGACGCCCTCAAGCAGATCCAGGACCAGTGGCGTCTCAAGGCGCGGGAGCAGAGCCGGAACCTGGTGGACATCCGCCACCTCGAGGCGCTCATCGCCAAGCTCAAGAAGCTCCTCGAGGACCAGCCGCCGTCGGTGGACGCCGAGGCAGTCCGCAACGAGATCAAGAGGAGCGAGGCGGAACGCGAGAAAGTCAAGGAGCAGATCGCCAAGCTCGAGAAGGAGCTGCGCGACCTGCGGGAGCAGCTCGCCGCCCTCAGGAAGCCCGTCACGCCGCCCCCGGGCTCCAGCGTGGAACTCCGCGTGCCACAGGTGCGCGAGCTGGCCGCGAACACGGTCCCCGTCTTCTACTTCTGCCGCAAGGGGCAGCTCTTCCTCGTGGAGCACCAGGAGATAGACCGCAAGATCAATGCCGGCGTCCGCGCCGCCGTCAACAAGCCGGCCGGCCCGCTCAACCTGCAGCCGGGCGACCTCGACCGCATCGCCGCCCACTTCGAGCGGAACGACGTCGGCAGCCGCGACCACCGCGTGAAGATGGCGAACTTCCTCGGAGCGACCCTGAAGATGACCCTCCTGCTCCGCGAGGGCGCGAAGGGCGAGACCCCTGAGGAGTTCGCGCGGCCCGCCTCCCGCTACCGCACCAAGCTCCAGGAGGTCAAGCGCAGCTCCACGCCTGCCGTCGTCAAATTCATCGTCTGGGGCGAAAGCGACAGCTTCAAGGCCTACATCCAGGCGCGAGCCACCCTGGACGAGCAGAAGATCACCGGCGGCTGGGTGCCGTTCGACGCCAGCGAGGAGTACGAAGAGGTGCTTGGCGGCGGCGGCCCGGGCCGCCTGACCGGAGACAACTGAGCGTCCCACGGCCAGCCGCGGGCGCCGCCCAACCCGTCACGCCACCGACACCGGGGACCGCGGCAGCACCCGTGCCATCCCTGGCGCCGAAGCATACCTGAGCATCAGGCGCCGATACTCGGCCAGAGTCTCATGCCTGAACCTGGCCAGCTCCCTCGGCGAGCAGTGCTCGTAGTGGGCCAGCCGCTCCCGCTCCTGCCGGCTCAACGGCCCGTCCGCCATCGCCGCCGGGCACGCACATTCCGCGCTCATCTCGTCTCCTCCTGCAACAAGCGCCCTCGGAAACTCGCGGGCGTCACGCCCGCCTCGCCGGCACGCTAGAGCGAATGCCGTGCCAAACGGCCCCCATCCGTGCGGCGGAGGAGAAGGGCGGGTCGCAACTCGATTGCCGTGCGGGAGTTACGCTGGCGAGCTGCGGTGGAGGCCCCATCCCAGCCAAACCCAGGCGAGGGCGCGGCGGGCAAAGGAACTTGCCAGTGCCCGGACGCCCTCTGCCAGGGTCCTTTCCACTTGCCCCCCCAACCAACTTCCGCCCCCGGAGGCGGAAAGGGGCGCAAGTTGAGGGGCGAAAAAGACTCCTGGAGTCTTTTTCGGCTCGTCGCGCAACGGCGCCACGCGCCTACTGCGCAACCTTGTAGCGGTGGATGGCGTAGGGGGCGAAGCTGTCGGTGAGGGTGCCGCCCTTGACGGGCACGGTGCGGTTCTCGAAGAGGACCTCGGCCTTGGCGTCGCCCAGGCCCTTGAGGGTGATCGTAGCCCTTTCGGGCTTGCGGAACATGTTGACGGCGAAGACGTAGGTCGCGCCCTCGTGCCGCTTCACCATCACGTCCACGCGGCTGCCCAGCGAGCACTTCACGGTCGCGGCGTCGGCCACGGTCGGGCTGTTGAGGACGCGGGCGAGCGAATGCACCTCGGCGTTGACGGGCGCGAGCGCCGCCTGCATCTCGGGGGCGATGGCCGACACGCTTGCCCTCTCGCCCGCCCACGAGTGGCAGAAGAAGCCGTAGCCGTCGGCGCCGTGGACGAGGGCCATCCATATCTGCGTCTTCACCTCGTCGGGCGTCGGGGCGCGGCCCTCGCCCTTGCTGATCTTGTTCGCCTCGATCCAGCACCAGACCTTCTTCTCGGGGCCGGCCCACTTCCGCAGCCGGTCAATGCCTTTCGCCACGAGGTGCAGGCGGTCAGGGCCGTCGGGCTGGATGCTGTTGCAGGGGTAGACGTCGTAGGACACGATGTCGCAGGCCTTGGGATAGTCGGCGTACTGCTCGTCGGTGGCGCCGCGGCCGACGAAGCGCTCGTTGGCCACGCCGCAGCCGAGGTTGAGGTAGACGCGATGGGCGGGGTCATCGCGGCGGATGCGGGCGAAGTCGGCGAGCAGATCGGCCGGCGTGTGCCCCACCTGGCCCGTCGCCGCGTTCACGTTGTCCGGCTCGTCGCCAAACATCCAGCCGATGAAGGCCGGGTGCTCGAAGAGCTTGGTCTCCACATATTCCTTCTTGTAGGGGCAGATGGCCCACATCCCCTGCTTCTGAATCGCGTCGAGGAACTCGCGGTCTTTGGGCCGCGGATAAGAGTCCACGCCGCCGACGTAGACGTTGACCCCCATCGCCTTGTAGGCCGCCGCCGGCCCCGCCGGCTGGAGCCACACGCTCACGGGGAAGAAGCTCGGGTCGTCGAGCACCATCTTCGCAAACTTCGCCGGCGGGATCTTCGACACGTCAATCGGCTCCTCCTTCTTCGGCGGAGCGACGAGGAGGTAGCTCTCGCTGAAGAGCATCTTCCCATGCAGATAGGCTTCGTAGCTGAACAGCTCGCCCTCTCCTACCATGATCCATGGGCTCAGCGCATAGCGTTGCCCCGGCTCGATGGTCGCTCTCACATCGGTCCCCTCCTTGAGGCCACGAACGACCGGCGTCACCCTCTCCCGCTTCGTCCCCAGGTTGCGGATGCCGAGGCCATCCACGACGAGTGTGCGGTCGTCGAAGACGAGGTCGGGGTATTCGCGCGGGCGGTTGAAGCCGCCCTGGAAGCTGCTCACCTCCTCGGGGTCGCTGTGCTTCTCGCGGCAGAAGCCGAGCGCCCACACGCTCGCCGGCGTGATGGCGTGGCCGAAAAGGCCGTCGCCGTCATGGACCGCGCCATCTCCTACGGCCTCAACGGCGGCCCGATCTTCCACGAAGTCCGCTCCGCCGCCTACGGCAAGCTGAGCGTCCCCTTCGCCAGCTACATCTACGGCCTCGGCGGCCGCGACATCATCGCCGACGAGATCAAGGGCATCTTCCGCGACCTCGAGGCCGTCTCGAACGGCGCCGACGCCGCTCAGGCCCGCTACGTGGGGGTGCGCGAGTGAGTGCGCAGTCCAGTGCTGATCCGTCCGATCGGTCGGATCGGTCCGATCGCTTCGCTAGCCTTCGCCACGCGGCCCTGTGCGGCCGCAGGCCACAGTAGAAAGGGCATCCAATGGCCATCCGCCTCAAAGACCTCACCGACTGCCCCGAGCTGCTCTCGGGCGGCCACCGCGCCTGCGCCGGCTGCACCGCCCCCTCGATGATCCGCCAGTTCCTCCTCGCCGCAGGCAAGGACACCGTGGTCGGCTCCGCCACAGGCTGCATGGAAGTCGTCACCACCATCTACCCCTACACCGCCTGGCGCGTGCCCTTCATCCACAACGCCTTCGAGAACTCCGCCGCCACCATCAGCGGCGTCGAGGCCGCCTACAACGCCCTCAAGCGCCGCGGCCGCATCCCCGCCGACAAGAAGATCAACTTCATCGCCATGGGCGGCGACGGCGGCACCTACGACATCGGCCTCCAGTCCCTCTCCGGCGCGATGGAGCGCGGCCACCGCATGCTCTACATCTGCTACGACAACCACGCCTACATGAACACCGGCATCCAGCGCTCCGGCGCCACCCCCAGGGGCGCCGCCACCTCCACCGCCCCCGCCGGCAAAGTCCACCTCGGCAAGGAACAGAACCGCAAGGACCTCACGGGCATCATGCTCGCCCACAACCTGCCCTACCTCGCCCAGGCCAGCCCCTACAACGCCCGCGACCTCATGGCCAAAGTCCAGCGAGCACTCGAGATTGACGGGCCGACCTTCCTCAACGTCCTCGCCCCCTGCCATCGCGGCTGGCGCACCAAGGTCGAGGAATCCATGGCCATGGCCCGCCTCGCCGTCGAAACCTGCTTCTTCTCCCTCTTCGAGGTGGACCACGGCGTGTGGAAGGTCAACTACAAGCCGAAGGAGAAGAAGCCCCTGGTCGAGTGGCTCAAGCCCCAGGGCCGCTTCGCCCACCTCTTCAAGCCCGGCCCCGGCGAGGCCATCCTCGCCGAACTCCAGGCCGAGGTGGACCGCCGCTGGGCCGACCTCCTCGGCCGCGAGGAGCGCAGCAAAGCCCAGGCCGCGGCCGCTCAGGCCGGCTGAGATACCCCCAAGGATGCCAACCAAGAATGCCAACCCCGCGCCACAGGGGTTGGCATTCTTGCATGTTGGCCCCTTGCACACCCTCCTCTTCCTCGTCCCGATGCTCCGCGTCGGGACGTTGTGTCTTGGACGCTCCCGCGTCCGTCTTCGCTCTTGCCTTGCATTCCCCCGGCCGCGCGGTATACTACGAGCCGGTAGCTGTCATGCCGAGCGAAGTCGAGGCATCTGTCTTCGCTCTTCGCCCGCTGAGCGCGCAGGAGGTCCGCTCATGCGCCGTGCAGCCCTGGTGCTGGTCGGGTCCGCGCTCCTTGCCGCAGGCTGCGCCAGCCCCGCGGCCTACTGGAAGAACCGCTGGCTCGACTTGCGCGATTGCTTCACGCTGGAACTCGGCTGCGGGGGTCCCGTGGGCATCGAGGTCGGCGCGAGCGATTGGCTGACTCTGGCTGCCGGGTGGGCTGGATCCCAGAAGTGGGGCTTCGTGGGCAGGCACTGGGTCGGGCCTGACCGCGGGAACGGCGAAGACTGGTATTCCGGGATCTACCCGTTCGTCCCGTTCCTGCCGACCGACATGATGTGCGCCGATGAGGGCCTCTGCGAGCCCCCTCCGGGATGGAGGAGCAACCCGCTCCTTGACCTAGCCCATCTTCTCGTTGGCAGCTCCCACATTCGCCACGAGAACCCAAGCGCTCCCCATCGTACAGGCGATCCCGTCACAGCCAGGCGGGTGAGTGAGACCATCCTCGGGATCAACATGACCGCCCTCACCGAAGAGAACAGGGGCCGAGATGTCCCTGTCAAGCTGGTGGATTCCTTCGATCTGGACTTTGCCGGAACGCTGCTTGTCGCGGCACGTATCGGCCTCCGCCTCGGCCAGGTTCTCGACTTCCTCCTCGGCTGGACGACGCTCGACATCGCAGGCGACGACCAGGCGGGGCCGCCCGGTTGACCGAAGCGTTCCCGTGCAACCAGAAGGGGCGGGCGCGGGACCTCGCGAGCACGCGCTCAACGTGCCCGGCGCCGCCGTAGCAGGGCAAGGCCCCCGAGAGCCAGGAGGGCGAGACTCGTCGGCTCGGGGATGGCTTGAGCGGGCTCGAGCAGCTCGCTCAGGCTGTGGAAGGAGAGCCAGCGGACCTCGTCGGCGCTGAGCGCCAGATCCCAGAAGCCCACCTCGTCAATCGCGCTTGTGTAGGGATAGCCCAGGCCCGTGTTCCCCGTCGCCCGGCGGGCGCCGAGCAGAAGGTCGTACACGTTCATCGCACTCCCCACCGTCCCCGTGATGTCCAGGAACCCGTCCAGGTAGAGCTTCACGTCCGTGGGCGTCACCACCAGGGCCGCGTGGTGCCAGTCGCTGCCTGACACGGTCGAGCCCACGGTATCCACGCCGCCGACGTAGGCGAAGAGCTTGTTCGACCCATCCACCCCGAACTGGAATTGTCGGGTCGCCGTCGTGCCGTCGCCCTTGGCCACGAAGCTGCCCTGCGCCGCGCCCAGGAACCACGTGGCGATGGTGAACGAGTCCACGGCGGGACGGAAGTTCAGGTTGCTCGGCTGACCCAGGTTGATCGCGTCATCGCCGTCGAAGTCGAACGCGTGGTTCCCCGCGTAGCTGAACCGCGTCGTCGTGGTCCAGTCGTTCTCGCTCGTGTTGATGAACGTGCCGGGGTTGCCGTTGAACGAGTCGGCGGTCGAGCCCGAGGGCGGGGAGCCCGCGCCTTCGTCGAGGAGGTAGCCGGAGACGGGCGCGGGCGGCTTGGCCAGGGGGAGGAAGCTCAGCACCTCGCCGCTCGCCCGCTGGCCGATGGCCGCCGGCCCCGAGACGCCGCTCGTCAGCGTGCCGCTGTAGATGCGCAAGTCGTCCATCAGCCCGGCCCAGTCGCGCGCCGTGTCGCCCCTGCGGCGGCCCACGTACAGATCGTCGTGGAACCCCACGAAGTTGATCCCCGTGGCCGAGAAGCGCAGAACTCCGTCCACGAACCAGTCGGCCATCCCAGTCGCCCCATCGTAGTTCAGCACGTTGTGGTGCCAGGTCTGCCGGCTCACGGGATGGTCGTTGTTGCCCGGGGATGTGGCCGAGCTGAGAATCCCCTGCATGAGCTGGCCGTTATAGGCGTTGGCATTGGTGCCGGAGCGGCGCAGGAACAGGTCCTCGAAGCCGCTCGGAGTCCCAGCGCCCAGGATGTACCCCGTGTTGGTCGTGCCCGTGGAGTACTCCCAGAAGGCGATGGAGAAGGACTGGTTGGAGCCGCTCAGGGGGATGGCGGCGGCGCCGATGCGGAGGCCGTTGCCCCCCGAGCCGGGCAGCACGAGCGCGCCGCCCAGGCCGGGATAGCCGTTGGCCGTGCCGGCGTACACCGTGCCTCCGGGCACGGGCGGCACCGCGCTGCCCGTCACCGCCACGCCGTTCAGCGCGCCCACGGCATCGTTGAAGTCCCCATCGAACGGATAGTGGTGGGTGAGCAGCGCGCCCTGGGCGCCCGCCGCGGCCAGAGCGAGCGCCGCTGCAAGCACCAGCCCGCGCGGGCGATTCCCACGCCCGAGCGGCCGCGCCATCCGCCCAACAACCGTCCCTGCCGCGCCGGCCGCCCGCAGCGTTCTCTCTTGCACCATCACCAGCGTCCTACCACCGATGGCCCCGGGAACAACCCGCCGGCCCTCGCCGGCAACGCCCCGTGCCAGCGCCACATCGCGTGGCCGCCAAGCCGCGGCGCCCCTACGCTACCAAATCCCCCCCTGCCGTTCAAGGCCAAATCCGCCGCACCGCAGGGTGGGCGCCCGCACCAACCCGACGCCACCGTCCCGGTTCCAATCCCCCGGCGGACCAGGCCCTTGACATCGGCCCGCGGGCGCGCGAAGATGAACCCACGGGGGGCGGTCGCCCTCTGCCCAAGAGAGTCAGGAGGAACAACGTGAGGAAGCGTCTGGTTTCAGGGACACACTTGCTCCTCGTCGCGGTGCTCTCAGCCTGCGCGGGGGCGGCACAAGCCAAAAGGAGGCCAGAGATGCTCGAAACCGACACGATCAAGACATCTGCCGGCGACCTCAAGATCACCTTCGTCGGCCACGGTACGCTCATGTTCGCGTTCGCGGGCAAGACCATCCACGTGGACCCCGTGTCGGCCGAGACCGACTACGCGGCGATGCCCAAGGCCGACCTCATCCTCGTCACCCACGAGCACGGCGACCACCTCGACCCCGAGGCCATCGCCGCGGTCCGCAAGGAGGGCACCGCCATCGTCCTCACCCAGAAGTGCGCCGCCAGGATCAAGGGCGGCATCGTCATGAAGAACGGCGACGCCCGCGAGGCCGCGGGCCTCAAAATCGAAGCCGTCCCTGCCTACAACATCCTCCACAAGCGCCCCGATGGCGGCCCCTTCCACCCGCGCGGCGACGGGAACGGCTACATCATCGCCTTCGGCGACACCCGCGTCTACGTCGCCGGCGACACCGAGAACACCCCCGAAATGAAGGCCCTGAAGGACATCGCCATCGCCTTCCTCCCCATGAACCTGCCCTACACCATGACCCCCGAAATGGTCGCCGACGCCGCGAGAGCCTTCCGTCCCCGCATCCTCTACCCCTACCACCTCGGCAAGACCGACACCGCCCAGCTCCCCAAGCTCCTCTCCGCCGAGAAGGGCATCGAGGTCCGCATCCGCAAGCTGCAGTAGGCGAAGGTGTCGCAGGCGTCAGATCTCCTCTTTTCACTTGTCCTTTGCAACCTTGTCCTCCCACCTCCTGTGCGGGCATGAGCGCGCGACTCAGCGAGGCAGAGGACTCCAGTTGGTCGTACAGCGTTCCCGGCGCGATGTCGGCGCCGTTGGGCCAGGAGATGGCTCCGCACCCATTTCCACGCAGGGGGCGCAAGTTGGGGCGCAGGTTGCCTCGGGGCGGGGCTCGATGGCCCCTGGACCGGCCAGCGCGCCTTGATTCGGTGTCGCCGGGCGAGTACCATACGTGAGGAAGGGCGACGCTCCGCTGCCCCGCGGGGGCACAGTGACGGACTTGTTCGGGCCACGCACGCACCGCAGCCGCAACCGCCCCGGTTGCGGTCGGCAAGCGTGACGCTTGCCGCCACGCCGTCGAGCGTTGAAGCCCTGATTCCTGTATAATACTGCCTGCTGGGCATCAGGGAGGGATGGCACAGAGAAGGAGAGCGACTGCGATGGCCAAGCTGAAGGTCGGGTTCATCGGGACGGGGAAGATTCCTGAGCGGCGTGGGGCGATGGGCTACGCGATGGCCTACGAACACGGCGAAGGCTACAAGAAGCTCGACACGTGCGAGATGGTGGCCTGCGCCGACATCGTGCAGGAGAACGCCGCAGCCTTCGCGCAGAAGTTCGGCATCCAGCGCACCTACCCCACCTACCAAGAGATGCTGGAGAAGGAGAAGCTCGACGTCGTGAGCATCTGCACCTGGCCGGAGCTCCACGCCGAGATGGCCATCGCCTGCGCCCAGGCGGGCGTGAAGCTGTGCCACTGCGAGAAGCCGATGGACATCTCGTTCGGCGGCGCCCGCAAGAGCCAGCGGCGAGGGAGCCGATGGCGATGCCCTGAGCGAGGAACTCTCGGCGGCTGGGGTTCATTGCTCTCTCCTGACCGTGACGGTGGGCGGGTTCGCAAAGTCGGCAGCGAGGCGCTCGGCGAGCGCCTTGTCGGGCTTGCCGTCGTGGATGACGAGCCGGTATCGCAGGACGAGCGGCTCGCCCTTCTTGAGGACGTAGGCGTCGGGCTGGCAGAGGGCCGAGCAGAAGAACGCCATCGAGGGGTGCACGCGAACGCCGTTCGGGTAACGGGGGTTCGCGGGGTGCTCGATGGCGAGAGTGCCGCCCCACCCCTCGGCGCCCAGGCGGCCAGTGTAGTCGAGCCACCGCGCGCGGGTGGCGTTGGCGTCGGCCCGCGTCTTGCCCTCGCTGGTGAGGACCTCGACCTTGCCCTCCTTGCCGCTCCACTCGTTGCGGCCGCGATAGGCCAGGCCGCCGTAGAGGAGCTTGGCGAGCGTCACGTCGCCCTCGGCGGCCTCCTGGCGCACCGTGAGGTCGAGGAGGCGCGGCGCGGCGGGGGCGCCGTAGGCCCGCGCCGTCACCGTCTCGGCAATCAGCACCTTGTCGGCGCTCACGCACTCATTGGTGGCCACGAGGCCCGCGAAGACCGGGCCTTCGACCGTGGCGATGGCCTTGTTCACCGTCTTGCCTCGGCCCTCCTGAATCTCCCAGAAGTTGGCCTTGACGGACCCGGCCTCGGCCTTCGACCAGGCGAACCACACGCCGCGGTGGTGGCCGTGGTCGGCGGCGAAGTCGCCCGTGACCTCCTCGCCGCTGGGCGCCCAGAGGGGGTGGAAGTAGCAGGCGCGGTCGTACTTGCTCGCCTTGTCGGGGAACTGGCTCACCACGCCGTGGTTGTAGCGAAAGACGGGCTTGCCGCCGGCAGCCACGTCCACGCACTTCCCCTCCGTGACCTTTGCCGTGGCCGCGGCGGGGACCTGCTTGTCGGCCTTTACGTGAAGCTCGAAGGTGCGGGTCGCGCCCTTGGGTGTCTTGCCCGGCAGGACAAAGACGAGGCCCTGGCCGTCCCATTGAGCGAGGACTGGTTCCGCCTTTTCCACGCCCTTCTCAACGAGCACGAACAGGCGCCCGCCGGCTTGCTCGGTCGTGAGGCCAAGATCCGCCAACCTGAGCGCGACGGACACTGGGGTGTCGAGGCGGTCGTAGTCGCCAGACGAGACCACCAGCAGCAACGCGGCGAGTGCTTTCATGTCAGGCTACCTTTGCGAGAGCTTCGCGCATGGCGGCGAAGGAGGCCACGATGCCAGGCATCGGGTTGTTTGCATCCAACTCGTATTCGAGCGAGAACGGGCCGGTGAAGCCCGTCTCCTTGAGCGCCGTGAAGGTGGCCAGGAGATCGGTCGTGCCCTTGCCCACCACCACGTCGTGCTTCTGGGCATTGATGTCCTTGAAGTGGAAGCCGTGGAGGCGTTTGGCGGCGCCGAGCTTGCGGGTGGCCTCGAGCGGGTCGTCGCCCGAGCGGGCGAGGTGGCCGGTGTCGAGGCACACGCCGAAGCGGGGGTGGTGGCCTTCGAGCGCCTTGAGCATCCCGTCGGCAGTCGTCCAGCGGGAGCCCGGGCCGTGGTTGTGGATGCCGATGTTCACGGGATAGTCGGCCAGCACCTTGTCAATCGCGTCGAAGGCGTCGGGCGCGGGGTCCACCGACACCATCTCGATGCCCGTCTTGGCGGCGAACTCGAGCAGCTTGCGGGCGGCGGCCTCGTCCTTGCCGATGCCGCACACGCCGTAGGCGTTGGCCTTGATGTCGGCGGCGGCCAGCTTGGCCTGGGCGGCGGCCAGCTCCTCGGGCTTCATCCCCTGCGGGAAGTGGCCGGGGAAGAACTCCACGAAGCGGATGCCCGCCTCCTTCATCTTCGCCACCACCTCGTCGAACTTGAAGGCGCGCAGCGAGTAGCTCTGGAGGCCAAGCCTCACATCGAAACGGGCCGGCGGCGCGACATGCGGCCGCTCCGTCACACGAACGCCTTCGGCCAGCCGCGCGCACCCGGCGAGTCCCGCCACCGCTCCCAGTCCGCCGAGCTTCAGAAGGTCGCGCCGCGACACACCTCTCTCGTCACGAATGCCCATTGCCTACGCTCCTTCGCCTCCCCCGCCCGCCAATCATACCAAACCTGCCAGGGAAAGCCAATCGCCCGGCCGCCTATCTGTATCACCCCTCCCCGTGCCGCGAGGTGATACAGAATGGCGCTTTGGCGATCCGGGCGGCTCTATGGCCGCCCCCGCCTATCTGTATCACTTCCCGCCCCCCTGGGGGTGATACAGACAGGCGCTTTGGCGATCCGGGGGCTTCCGTGGCCGTTCCTGCCTGTCTGTATCACTTCCTCCCTCCCTGGGTTGATACAGACAGGGAGCGACCGCGGCCGAGATTCTCGAGCCCATCCAGGCCCTCCCCTATACCCCTGCCGAGTTCGCCAGCCCCCTCCCCGGCGGTTTCCTCGAAGCCATCCGCCCCGACTGCGTCCCCGTGTTCCCGCCCGAGGCACCGCGCCCTCAGACGGACTTGAGCCGCAACCATTGGGTGTCCTCTTGACAGCAGGGCCACCTATCGGGGCAGCACCCAGTGCTCGCGTGACTTAAGCGCTCTACCCATGTCGAAGCCTTGGTCCTGCGCTCCAAAGGACACCCTCATCCGAGAGAGCTTCGGACAACAGGCGCAAGAGAGCCCACAGATTCCTGTGGCGGTGGGACGGACTACGCTGCACAGGGTACCGCACGACCTTGATGCGCATCGTTGAGAGATCCCTGTCGAAGAGGGCGTCAGCGGCTGTGCTATCGCCAGGGACCTCGGAATCCTGTGGAAGGAAGGCGAAATGTGGCTTCCTGCTAATCCGGCTCGTAGCGCGCAAGAGATGCCTGACATGCGGGTCAGTCAAGGACGTGCCTACGAACACAGCGGAGTGCAGAGCGTACTGAACGACCTGCAAAGTGTCAGCCCAGGAATAGGGCGTGGAAACCCGGAACAGGTAGTCGGTCTCCGACAGGACTATGGGGGCGTCCGATCCTCCTTGCTGCGGTAGCCATCCATGTGGATGGTAAACTGGGAGACACTCGCTCCTGGGGGCTGGGTTCATGTCCGTGAGCACTTCGTACTTCACTCCCAAGGCCCTCAGATGCCTTTCGAACAGGTCATCATAGTTGAGGTTGATGACACACGATACGGTCTCGGGCATCTGACAGATCTTGGCAATCACACGGAGTTGGCTCTTGGCGGAAAAGGTGGTGCCGCGATAGATGAGTTTGCGGACGAGGTAATTCCAGTCAGCAGGCCGAACGCAGTTCTGAATGAGCTGTGCCCCGAGAATTGGGTCGTGGGCCATGACTGAGGCCGCGTGCGCTCTGGACCTCTCGTCCGCAAAGTACTCCTCTGTAAATGCGATGGAGATCCGTCCCGCAGGGATTCCCCTCCTCGTCTGCACTACGTCGAGATGGCAGAAGAACGACTCGCATATCCGCCTGACCAGGGCCTGCCAAGTCGGGGCGCCATCTGCTGCTGATGCCCCCGAACCCAACACGAGGGCTACAGGTGCCGCCTTCATGACTCGGTGCAGGGCAAGGAAGGCACCCGCCGAAGTCGGTTCCATGCCTGTCAGGCTGCGCGGTGGGAACTCGCCCCTGCGATGGCATCGTCTGCTCATATCAGTCCTCCTCAACAGAGATCCACCGGGCCATCAGCCGGTCGTAGCTTCACGCCTGTGCAATACCCCATACCTCACCGCCTCGTCGAGAAAGGCATCAATGTTCTCGAACGGCGTGCCGGCGACGATGCCGTTGCCGGCGGCCAGACAGAGGCCGCCGTCGGGACGGTCGAAGGTGTCTATGAGGTGGCGGACTTCGGCGCGGACCTGGGCGGGGGTGCCCTCGCGGAGGAGGTGCTGGACGTCGAAGCCGACGAGGAAGGTGAGGCGGTCGCCATACTTCGCGGCGACGGCCCGCTCGTCCATGGTATGCTTCTGGACGGGGTGGAAGACCTGCACTCCCGCCTCGATGAGGTCGTCGAGGGCCTCGGTGTTGTTGCCGCAACTGTGGAGCCAGAAGTGCATGCGGGCCTTGCGGCAGGCGGCGCCGACACGGGCGTAGTAGGGTTTGAGGAACTCGCGGAAGTGGGCGGGCTTCATCATGAGCTGCCGCTGGTTGCCCAGGTCGTCGCTCGTCCAGAAGCCGTCGGGGCGGAACTCTCTCGCCGCCCGCTCGATGTAGCCGACGTAGAGGCGGCAGAGGGCGTCGTGGAGGCGGTGAATGCGGTCGGGCTCGAGGTAGTAGTCGGTCATCAGGTTGGCCATGCCGCGGAGGCCCCAGGGGCGCTCGAAGTAGAGGCCCCACCAGCCGAAGAGGAGGTAGCGGCCCTCGGCGTGGGCTTTCTCGACGTGGGGCCGAAGCTCGTCGAAGATGGGCGAGGTGGCGGGGTCGGGCATCTTGGTGATGAACTCGTCGAGGTGCGCCCAGTCCCACAGCGGGCCGCCGGCGTCGTGGCCCTTCTTGACGGCGGCGGCCTCGCCGAGCCACGAGAGGCCCATCTTCGAGACGTCGAGGGGGTTGAACATCACGAGCGCGGCGTCGTGGGGATAGCGGTCGAAGTGCCTGAGGCGTTCGCCGTACTGGTCCCACAGTCCCTCGCCCCACCACTTGGCCATGATGAGGGGGATGCGGCGCGGGCGCCGCCGCTCGACGGCTTTGATGACTTCCTCCCTCGGAAGCGGCTCGAAGATGTCTGCCATTCGCTCTCTCCGTGACGGGCAGGGAAGCCGATGCGTCTACTTCTTGCCGAGCGACTGGGTGAATTCGGCCCAGAGGTCGTCGAGCGGCTTGCCGGCGAACTCCTGGAACAGCTCGGGCTTGTAGCGCCCGTTGCGTGCCGCGTCGTTCAGGCGGTTGACGAATGTCTTGTCCTTCGTGCGGACGATCCAGTCGAAGAAGGCGGCCGTGACCTGGTAGCCGTTCGTGTAGTGGGCGCGGGCGGGGTTCACGCGCGGCCGGCGGTTGGGCGGCTCGAAGTTGAACCAGCGAACGTAGTCGGCGATCCCCTCGGTCACCCAGCCGGGCACTTTCTGGCCGCCGTATGCCTGGACGACGTGGCACAGCTCGTGGACAACGGCGCCGTAGTCGTCGGGATGCGCCTGGAACCAGCCTTCGATGCAGGTGATCGTCGTGCCCGAGGTCGCGGCAATGCCCTTGCCCTTTTTGAACACCAGGCGGGCGCTCTTCGGAGGCGCGAAGCCCGGAGCGCCCAGGTGCTCGAGGATCATGGGATACGCCTTGAGACACAGCTCGCGGGCGCGCGCCGCCCAGGCGGCCATGTCGGGCGCGCCCGACGTGTCCAGCGTCATCTCGAGTTCGGGGGGCGCCGGGGCGCCGGGCGGCGTCCCGCCGACGCTTGTGCCCGCCACGGCCAGAGCGACAATCGCGGCAATCGCCAGTTGGGGCCGCATCACGCTCACGGGGTCTCCTTTCGTGAAGGCGCGTTGTCGGGGCATTCTACACGGAAGGGGAAGCACCTGCCAATGGCGCTTGACACAGCGCCCGGTTTTCGGCAGACTACCTGCGTTCGTTCCACATTTCTGCGGCTCCGTAGGAGACGAAGCGATGCGTGCGTGCGGCAGCCTTTTGTGTGTGTCGGTGTTTGCGGCGGCGAGCGCCCTGGCCGGCGAAGCGGCCGGGGTGCAACTGAAGCAGACCGACGAGGCCGTCGAGATCACGATTGACGGCAAGCCGTTCACGACCTACCTCTTCGCGCCCAAGCCCTCGATGAACCAGCGCGTTCTCCGCCCCTGCTTCTATCCCGTGCTCGGCCCCACCACGGTGGAGCTGGTGCTGGGAATTGAACCCAGGACCTCCTCCTTACCAAGGAGGTGCTCTACCTGCTGAGCTACACCAGCCGGAGCCGACAACACATCGCCGCCGGGCGTGGAGCGGGCGAAGGGGATCGAACCCTCATGGCTGGCTTGGAAGGCCAGGGCTCTACCATTGAGCTACGCCCGCCTTGGCCCCCCGGCCATCACCTTGCGCTGCAGAGTGGGGGGAGCAGGATTTGAACCTGCGAAGGCAGCGCCAGCAGATTTACAGTCTGCCCCCTTTGGCCACTTGGGTATCCCCCCGGACAACGCGCCCCCCACCGCGCGCGCCTGAGCTAGCGGTGGGAGTCGAACCCACAACCTGTGGTTTACAAAACCACTGCTCTGCCGGTTGAGCTACGCTAGCATGCTAGCGCGTAAAACCTACATTATACGTTCTGGCAACGCTGTGTCAAGCCCAAATTGGCACGCATTTTTCCGCACGCCCTCCCGGCCCACGCCCATTCCTCGAGAATCGTCCTCCTCCTCGCCCATCCGCGCGCCACGCCAGGACGAGCGAGGACGATAGCCAAACAGCGGCAGTTGCCGCCGGGGCGTCACATGAGTACACTGGAAGTGCGGCGTGAGGGTTCCGTGTCCGCAAGTGGAGGCGCCGGCATGCGCATCCTGGTAGTCGAGGACGAGAAGCGGCTGGCCAGCTACCTGGCGAAGGGGCTGCGGGAGAACGGCTACGCGGTGGACGTGGCGCACGACGGCGAGGAGGGGGCCCACCTGGCCCGCTCGGGCATCTACGACGCCATCGTGCTCGACATCCTGCTGCCGAAGCAGAGCGGCTTCGAGGTCATCCGCGCCGTGCGGCGCGACGGCGTGGCCACGCCCATCCTGTGCCTGACGGCCCGCGGCGAGCCCAACGACCGCATCACGGGCCTCGACCTGGGCGCCGACGACTATCTGGCCAAGCCCTTCAACTTCGCCGAGGTCCTCGCCCGCCTGCGCGCCCTCCTGCGCCGCTCGCCCCGCATGGCCCCCACCGTGCTCCAGTGCGCCGACCTGGCGCTCGACCCCGCCACCCGCCGCGTGACCCGCGCGGGCAAGGAGGTTGACCTGACGCCGCGCGAGTACGCCCTCCTGGAGTTCCTCCTGCGCCGCGCCGGCACCGTCGTCACACGCTCCGCACTCATCGAGGGCATCTGGGACATGAACTTCGACTCCCTGACCAACGTCCTCGACGTCCTGGTCAACCGCCTGCGCACCAAGATGGACGTGCCGTTCCCCCAGCGGCTCATCCACACGGTCCGCTCCGTGGGCTACGTGCTCAGCGAGGAGCCGTGCTAGCATGTCCCTCCGCGGCAAGCTCGTCCTTTGGTACACCACCGTCTTCGCCGTCTCCGGCTCTCTCCTGTGCGTGGCCCTGTACCTCCTGATCGCGCACGCGCTGGGCGCGGAGGCCGACCGCTTCCTCGAGGAGGAGTTCCAGGAGGTCCGGCAGATCACGCAGGAGCTGTTGCCGCAGCCGGCGGCGCTGAAGGCCCGCATCGCGGCCGAGCTGCGCAGCGCCAAGGCGTTCGCCTACTTCTACAGGCTCCACGACCCCGCCACGGGCCGCGACCTTCTGGCCGTGGCCGCCAAGGGCCTCGAGGAGGCGGCCACCGCCTGCCCAGTGCCCGCGGCGCCCGGGCCCGCCTACTCCTGGGTCGAGGTGGGCCAGCCGCCCAAGGGTCTGCGCGTCCTCTCGGCGGCGCTCGATCCCCGGGGCGACTCGCGCCTCACGCTTCAGCTCGGGGTCCACAACCGCTGGCTCGAGCGGCGCACGGCCTCGCTCCGCAAGTACCTGGCCGGCACGCTGTTCGCCGCCGTGCTCATCGCCGCACTGGGCGGCTGGGCCCTCGCGTCCAGGAGCCTGCGGCCCATTGACCGCATCGCCGCCGACCTCAGCCGCGTCGAGTCCACCACCCTCGACGCGCGGGTCCCCGTGAGCGCCTCGCGCGACGAGGTGGCCCGCCTGCGTCAGGCCATCAATCGCATGCTCGACCGCCTGAGCGCCGCCTTCGAGCGCCTCCGGGGCTTCACCGCCGACGCCGCTCACGAGCTGCGCACGCCCCTCACGGCCCTCCAGCTCCGCCTCGAGACCGCCATCAACAGGCCCCGCAGCGAAGCCGAGGCCCGCGAGGCGCTCAGCGACGCCCTGCACCAGGTCGCCGAACTCAGCTCCCTCGTCGAGAACCTGCTCCTCCTGGCCCAGATGGACGCCGAGCACGAGCTGCCGGCCCCCATGCCCGTGGACCTCGTGGGCCTGTTGCGGCGCATCGAGGAGCCCTTCGCGCTCCTGGCCGAGGAGAAGGACATCACGCTCGCCATCGAGGCCGCTGGCCCGGTCGCCACGGTCGGCGACCCCATGCTGCTGCGGCGCGTGTTCGGCAACCTGCTCGACAACGCCCTCCGCTACACGCCGAGCGGCGGGCGGGTGACTGCACGCGTGGCCTGCGACGGCGCGGGCTGCGTCGTGACGGTGAGCGACACTGGCATCGGCATCACCCCGGAGGCCCTCGGGCGCGTCTTCGACCGCTTCTACCGGGCCGACGAATCGCGCTCCCGCGCCGACGGCGGGGCCGGCCTGGGCCTGAGCATCGCCAAGCGCGCCGTCGAACTGCACAGGGGCGCGATCGCCATCGAGAGCGCCCCCGGCAAGGGCACCACCGTCACCGTGCGGCTCCCGCCGCCACGGCCGGGCACCGCGTAGGGGGACACGGATGACGAGCGGCAACGGCAGGGGAACGGCCCTCCGCGACGCGGCGGAGATTCTGGCGCTGGGCCTCGCCCTGCTGGCCCCGCAACTGGCCCTCCGCGACCTGTGGGGGCCGGACGAGACACGCTTCGCCGAGGTCGCCCGCGAGATGGCCGCCCGCGGCGACTACCTGGTGCCGCACCTGAACGGCGCCATCTACGCCGAGAAGCCGCCCCTCCACTTCTGGTGCGCCGCGGCCCTCAGGCCCGTCTTCGGCGCCGACGCCGGCCGCGTCGTCTCCCTCCTCGCCGCCCTCGCATCGTTGGGGCTGCTCTACAGGATCGGCCGCCGCCTCTACGGCCGCGCCGAGGCCCTCTGGGCCGCGCGCATCGCGGCCACGATGCTCCTCTTCCTGGGCCTCGGCAGCACCGGCATCCTCGACTCCCTGCTCCTCACGGCCATCCTGGCCGCCGTCGTCTGCGGCCTGGCAGCGCTCGATGGCCAGCGGGCGTGGTGGCTAGGGGCCTATGCGGCGGCCGCCGCGGCCGTCCTCACCAAGGGGCCGATTGGCCTCGCCATTCCCGCGGCCATCCTGCTCATCTGTGCACTCGCCTGCCGCCGGCAGGCGCGCGCCGGCGGCTGGTGGCACCTGGGCGGCGCGCTCCTGATGCTGGCCCTCATCGCCGCCTGGGTGGTCCCCGCCTGCCTCAAGGGCGGCGAGGCATATGCCCGCAAAATCCTCCTCCAGCAGACCCTCGAGCGGGTGAGCGGCTCGGCGGCCATCCACGGCGAGCCGGCCCACTACTACCTCGCCCGCTGGCCGCTCTATCTCTGGCCGTGGTCGCTCCTCGTGCCCCTGGCCATCGTGGCCCAACTGAGGGCCGCGCGCCGGGGCGGGGCGTGGCGCGCGGCGTGGCCGACGCTCTGGTTCCTGACGGTCTTCGTGCTTCTATCGTGCATCAGCGGCAAGGGGGAGCGCTATTTCCTGCCCGCCGTGCCCGCCGCGGCGCTGGTGTGCGCCCACTACCTGCTGTCGGAAAAGCCCTTCCCCAGGTGGCATCGCGGCCTGCTCGCCGCCACGTGGCTCTGCGTCCTGGCGCTCGGCGGCGTCCTCGTTGCTGTCGCGCTGGCCCCCGGCGCCGTCCTGCGGGCGCCGAAGAAGGGCGCCGAAGCCGTTGAGATGCTCCGCGAGGTCCTCACGCCAGCCCACGCTGCCGGGTTGGTCGTCCTCGGCGCAGGGCTGATCGCCGCGGGGCTGCTCGCGCTCATCTGGCTCTGGCTGGCGAAGACAGGGCCGCGGCATGGGCGACTGCTCGCGGGCGTCGTGGCCGCCATCTCGCTTGGCTTCAGCGTGCTGGCGTTGCCCACGATCAACCGGCTCAAGTCCGACCGCCTGGCCGTCGCCCACTTCCGGCCCTATCTCGACCAGGCGGAGGAGCTATACCTCTTCCGCACCGAGTTCGACGGCATCCTCAACCTGTATCTGGCCCGCGACTGCATCCCGCTGCTTGACACCGCCGAGCAGGCGGCCCAGCGGCTGGCCGCCCCGCGCCGAGTGGCCATCGCCCTCTGGAAGAGCCAGGTCGAGACGCTCGACCCCACCGGCCGCTACCAGGTCGTCCCCACAGGGCCTCAGTCGCTTCGCAATCTGGTGCTCTTGGTGAACAGGAAGCCCGACCCATCCCCTGGCGCGGAGGAACGCCCGTGAAGCTGTCGCTC
Source organism: Planctomycetota bacterium (assembly GCA_041320515.1). Lineage (GTDB taxonomy): Bacteria > Planctomycetota > PUPC01 > DSUN01 > DSUN01 > DSUN01. The sequence goes on from JBGLNR010000001.1 coordinate 2,240,012, forward strand.
TTCTCCGTAAGCTATGCCGGCCTGTGAGGCCAGGTGCGACTCGACCTGGAGGCGTTTCTGCACAAGGCCAAGGCGCTGGGCTACGACGGCGTCGAGCTGATGGGCAAGCGGCCCCATCTCTCGCCGCTCGACGTCACGCCCGAGCGCGCCGTGCCGATGGGCGACGGCTCCATTGACTACTCCGCCTTCTTCCGCGGCCTGCGCGACGGCGGCTACGGCGGCCGGGCCGCTTACGAGATGTGCTCCCCCCTCCGCAGCGGCGGCAGCATCGGGAACCTCGACGCCTGCGCCGCGAGGTTCGTGGGATACGTCAAGCAGCTCGGATGACGCCCTGTCCTCGCGCGTTACCGCTTGGGCCGGGGACGGAACTTCGGCTTCGTCGGCTCCGTCCGGAGGGGCGGGATGGGCCGCGGCGGCTCCACCCCGATGCCGTGCAGGACGAAATCATCGAAGTCGCCCGTGTCGTCGAACGAGCCGACGCCGACCCGCCCCCAGTCGAAGGTCTTGTCCTCCGCCGTTAGGACCGGCTTTGCCATGTCGTCGAAGTAGACCGTGATGGTCCCGTCGTTGGAGCGGATCACGCGCACGTCGTGCCACGTGTCCCCCCAGGTGACACCTTCGCTCCGCTCCTTTGTGATCGGCGTCTGGTCCTTGCCGTTCACAATCATCACGTGGTGAGCCGTGTCATCGGCCTTCGACGCCAGGTCCACATAGTAGAACTGCGTCGGGCCCTGATAGCCGAACACCACGCAGAGGTCCCTGTCCGGGCTCTCCTTGGCGGTGGACCTCATCTTCACGTTGATCATGAAGTCGGCGATGGCCCGGCCGCGAAAGAGGGTGAAGCTGAGCGGCGAGCGCACCGTGGGCTGGTACTTCGACTCCTTGACGCACAGCGAGAGCACCTTGTTCCCCTCCTCGGCCTCGCCGAGCTTCCACTGGACGGGGTCCGTCGCCTCCCACCTGGCCAGCGCCCCCCCCGCCTCGAAGCTCTCCCGGCATAGGTTCGGCAGCAGATTGAGCCCGCCGGCCCACCCCGGCGCGGCCAACGCCACAAACGCGCACCACACCACGAGTCCCCAACGTCGCCTCACGCCATGATCTCCTGCGTCAGACCCCCTCCACCGGCGGCACAGCCTACCAGGCGCAGCCCGCCCTGTCAACGCGGCGTCAGGACAGTGCTAGCGCTTGTCCTTCGGCGGCTCGGCCTTGACGCCGCGGAGGGTGATGTCGTCGAAGTCGCCCGTATCATCGAACGAGCCGACGCCGACCCGCCCCCACGCGAAGGTCTTGTCGCTCACGCGCATGACGGGGTTGGCCATGTCGTCGAAGTAGACCTCGATGAGGCCGTCGGCGGCCTTGCGTTCTTGTGAACAAGCCGCACTTGGGGAAGGGAGGCGGTCATATCCGCGTCCACGTCTTCTTGAACTCGCGCGTGCTGAGGAGGGCGACGTAGTCGTTCTGGCCGGTGAGTCGGCACAGGTCGCGGATGACGGCCTCGCACTCGGCCTGGGTGCGGCCGTGGACCATCGCGTAGACGTTGTAGGGCCACTCGGGTGTCGCCGCGCGCTCGTAGCAGTGGGTGATCGCGTCGAACCGCACGGCCTCGCGGGCGAAGGCGTCCATCGCCTCGGGCGGCACTCGCCACACGCACATGACGTTGGCCTTGATGCCGGCCTTGCGGTGGGCGATGGAGGCGCCGAGACGCCGCACCTCGCCGCGCTCGAGCATCGCCGCCAGGCGCTCCAGGAGCGCCTCGACGGACATCCCGAGGCGCGCCGCCGCCTCAGCGTACGGCTCGGCCACGATGGGCAAGCCGTCCTGAAGCTCCCGCAAGATGCGGCGGTCGAGGTCATCCATTCGGGTCGTCGTTCGAGAAGGTGAAGCGGACGCCAATCTTGAACTTGCGTCGGACGGGCAGGATGTTCGCCGGCAGCCCAGTGGCTTCCTCAATAGCGGCGATGGCCTCTGCCAGCGCGTCCTGCGACGGGGCGGTGAGGGTGAACCAGAGGTTGTAGGGGCACGAGCCGGCCAGCGGCACGCGCTGGTAGTTGTGCGTGACGCTCGGGCAGGCGGAGACGGCAGCGGCCACGGCCTCGAGGCGGACCTCTGGCACGGCCATAGCCACGAGCGCGCCCACCAGGCCCGCCTTCTCGGGGTCAACGACCGGCCCGATGCGGCGGATGAGCCCCTGGCGACGGAGGCGGCTGACACGCTTGAGGACCTCGGTCTCGCTCAGCCCGAGCAGCTCCCCCAGCGCGGCGAAGGGCCGGGGCACGAGAGGGAAGCCGCTCTGCATGCCGCCCAGGAGCACGAGATCGGTCGCGTCCACGCTCACCTCGTGGTCCGCAGGAGCCGCACGCCAAAGGGGTGCAACTCGATCGCCTCGGTGACGATGGCCCGCGCGAAGAGGTCCTCGCAGGCATCCCGCAGGTGCACGACCTGTTTGTGCGGCGTGAGGTTGGTGAGGACCAGGATGCGGCCATGCTCGCCCTGTCGCGCGGCCACCTCAACGCCCTTCGGCAGGTCCGGGACCATGCGCAGGCGCAAGCCCTCGACGATCCCACGCAGAAAGTGGCGGAAGAAGCGCTCCTCGGGCACCGTGCCCACGTACCAGGCCCTGCCCTTGCCATAGTCGTGGACCGAGATGGCGGGGACGCCCTGGTAGAAGTCGCCCATGTAGCGGGCGACCTGCCTCGCGCCCTCGAGGCGCAGGAGGTCGCACCACAGGCTCACCTCGAACCGTGCGCCGTCGTGCAGGGCGATGACGTTCGCCCCGCCCTGGCCGATGGCATCGTAGTCCTCGACGGCGATGCCGAGCGTGCGGGCGAGCGGCCCGGGGAGCGCTTCCTCGCGGGCGTAGTTGTTCTCGTTCTTCACCCCCGTGCGGGCGCTGGCGACCAGGTGCCCGCCCTCGGCCACGTAGCGGTCGAGCCGCGCCGCGAGCGCGTCGTCCAGCAGGTACAGCGGCGGGCAGATGACCAGCTTGTAGGGGCTGAGGTCGGCCTCCGCACTCACCACGTCGGCCCCCACGCCCAGGCGGTGCAGGGCCTGGTGGTAGCGTTCGAGCCACAGGCCGTAGCTGAAGCCAGGCACCTGGGGCTGAATCTGGAGCGCCCAGACTTGGTCGTAGGAGTAGAGGATCGCCACGTCGTTCTCCGGGCTGGTGCCTTCCAGGTCGGGGGCGAACTGAAGGAACTCCCTGCCCAGTTGCGCGATCTCGCGGTAGCGGCGGCCGGGCACGGCGTCGTGGTTCAGGATGCCCTGCCAGAACTGCTCGGTGCCGCCGCGACAGCTCCGCCAGCGGAAGAACACCACGGCGTCGGCCCCGTGGCCCACCGCCTGCCACGCCCAGGCCCGCACCTGGCCGGGCCGCGGGATGGGGCCCATCGTGTTCCAGCCCGCGTGGCCGCACTTCTCCTCCATCACCCAGAAGTTCTCACCGTCAATGCCGCGCATCACGTCGTGCGGCAGCGCCGCGGAGCCGCCCGGATAGTTGTCCCACGACACGAAGTCGAGGTCCTTCGCCAGGTCGTAGTAGTTGATGGCGTCGTGCAGGCCCATGAAGTTGTGGGTGACGAAGTGCTCGGGGCAGTGCTTGCGCAGGATGGCGATTTGCTCGTGCTGGAACTCGACCGTGATGTCGGACGCGAAGCGGCGGTAGTCGAGCAGGAGCGAGGGGTTGTGCGCCATCGGGCCGCAGGTGGTCTGCCAGGGGAGCGGCACCTGGCTCCAGGCCGTGTACTCCTGGCTCCAGAAGGCCGTGCCCCAGGCGCGGTTGAGGGCGTCGAGGGAGCCGTACTTCCGCTCGAGCCACTCCCGGAAGCGCGCCGCGCACACGTCGCAGTAGCAGCGGTTGCCCGTCAGCTCGTTGTCGGTCTGCCAGCCCAGGACGCTGGGATGGTTGGCGTAGTGCTCGGCCATGGCGGCGGTGATGGCGCGCGAGTAGTGGCGGAACGTGGGGTTGGCCAGGCAGCGGTGGAGCCGTGCGCCGAAGCCGAGGGGCCGGCGCCACTCGTCCACGGGCAGGATTCCGGGGTGCTTCTCGACGAGCCACGCAGGCGGGGCCGCCGTGGGCGTGCCGAGCACCGCCTGGATGCCGCGGGCCGCCAAAACCTCGAGCGCCCGGTCGAGCCAGGCGAACTGGAACTCGCCCTCGCGCGGCTCGAGCCGCGACCAGGCGAACTCGGCGAGGCGGACCACCGTGATGCCCGCCTCCTGCATGAGCTGCGCATCCACCGGCCACCGGGCCTCGTCCCAGTGCTCCGGATAGTAATCTACGCCCAGGATCATCCGCACTCCTCCTTTCGGGCCGCGAGCAGGCGGCCCTCCGTATTGTATCCGCGATGCGTCTGGGTGCAAACCCGCGCGTCAGGGCGCCGAGGGCAGGAAGATGGGCGGCATCGCGCGCTTGTGGGCCGAGGCAGCCTTCATTCGCTGGACGCGTGCGAGTATCTCGGGCGGCACGCCGCTCGTGTCCCCGCGGTCCATGGCCTGAATGGCCGCGTCCAGCTCTGGGTAGAGCAGCCCCATCTCCCCCTCATCGGTCTGGCCGGGCCAGAGGCCGGCGGTCGGCGGGCGGTCAATGACGGCCTGGGGCACGCCGAGCTGACGCGCCAGCTCGCGCACCTGGCACTTGAGGAGTCCTCCGATGGGCAACAGGTCAACCCCCCCGTCGCCGAACTTCGTGAAGTAGCCAATCGTCAGCTCGCTGCGGTTGCCTGCGCCGCACACGAGGCAGCGGCGCGCCGCGGCCAGATAGTGGAGCGCGATCATCCGCAGGCGCGGCTTGATGTTGGCCCGGGCCATCGCCGGCCCCTCGGGCAGGGCCGCGGCAAGCGCGCGATAGGCCGCCGTCAGCTCCACCTCGACGGACTCGATCCCGAACCTCGCGGCGACGGCTCGCCCCAACTCGGCGTCGCAGGGCGCGCTCTCGCACGGCAGGATGGCCCCCAGCACGCGCCCCGGCAGCGCCCGCACGGCGAGGCCCGCGACGACCGCCGAGTCGATCCCGCCGCTCAGGCCGATGACGACCCCCTGGGCGCCTGCGTCGGCCACGATCTTCCCTATCCAAGCCGCAATCTCGTCCGCGAGTGGCATTGTCACCCCCATTGCCCTCCCCTCCAATGGCGGCGTGAAATATACCAGAAGGCACCCAGAGGCGCAAGGCGGACCGGGGGGGATGGGACAACCACGGATGGCACGGATGGGCACGGATTGGGAGGACGAGCCAACGGACCGGGGGTTGATCTTCCTGCTCCTACCTGCTCTAATAGGTTGAGGCCGTGTGAGCGCCGCTGCCCCAGGAGGGTTGCCGTGCCCGAAGCAATCAACGAAGTCGACTTCTGCGCGCTGATGACAGTTGCCGCTGATGCTGTGTTCCGCGACAAGCCCGAGCTGTACCTGAAGTCGGCCAGGATCGAGGGTTCAGGCAGCGGAGCCCTGAGTCGGAGGCGCAAGGACCTGCGCTTCAGCGGCCCCAGCGGCGCACTGGTCCTGACCGGCGAGGTGAAGATGCCGGGCACGCGCGACGGCAGGTCGCCTTACGCCCATGGACTGGTCATCGAGGCCCAGCAGAAGGCCGACAACGCCGGCGTGCAGTATTTCTTCACCTGGAACGTCAACACGTTTGTCCTGTGGGACCGCTACCAGCCGGACGTTCCGCTGCTTGAGCGGAGGGTGCGGGAGTGGCGTCTCGACCAGCACCTCGACACGCCGGCCGACGTTGCCCGCCCCGAAGTCCTCGAACGCATCAAGGCCAGGTTCCTGCCTGCCCTTCTCGCTGATGTATCCGCCATCGTGTCGGGGGAGCGGCCCGACTGGGCCATGCCGCCCGACGACCTGTTCGTGAAGTCGCTGGACAGCCACGTGGACTGGCCGGTGAGCGTGCTCAGTGCGTGGCTTGCGGCGGAGGCGGAGCGCGACCGGCCCTTTGACATGAAGCTGCAAGGCTGGCTCGCCGGGCAGGATCGCGCCTTCGTGCGCAACGTCCCCAACGAATGGCGGAGGACCCTGGACGCAGCGGCGCGATCCCTGTGCTACGTGCTCACGAATCGGATCATCTTCTACAAGACCCTCAAGGGGCGCTTCAGCGAACTGCCGGCGCTCTCTCTGCGGCTCCCCAAGGGCAAGAAGTCCCCTGAGGGCGCCCTCCAATACCTGCTGAGCCGCTTCCAGCACGCCGTGCGGGTGAGCGGGGACTACGAGCCGCTGTTCTACCCCTACGAGCAGGACTGGGCGAGCATGCTGGTCTTCAAGCCGCCGGAGGCCGTGGACGCCTGGCGGAGCGTGCTCCGGGCCGTGGAGTCCTACGACTTCAGCAGCGTGTCGTCCGACATCGTGGGCCGCATCTTCCAACGCCTGATCAGCCCGGAGGAGCGCCGCCGCTACGGCCAGCACTTCACAAGCGACGAGGTGGTTGACCTGATCAACGCCTTCTGTATCGGCGATGCCAACGCGAAGGTGCTCGACCCGGCCTGCGGCAGCGGCAGCTTCCTCGTGAGGGCCTATTACCTCAAGAAGCTCCTGAACCCCAGGAAGCCCCACGGGGAACTCCTCGCCGAGCTGTTCGGCTGCGACATCGCCCTCTACCCGGCCCACCTGGCGACGCTGAACCTGGCTGCGCGTGAGATCACGGACGAGCGCAACTACCCCTGCGTCGCGCGGAAGGACTTCTTCGACGTTCGCCCCGACAAGCCCTTCTGCACCGTCCCCGGCGCGGACCCCCGCACCGTAGAGGACGTGTTCCTGCCGGCCCTCGACGCGGTGGTGGGCAACCCGCCCTACGTGCGCCAGGAGCGACTGGGCAAGGAACTCAAGGACAAGCTGGAAGGGATGCTGCGGGAGGCATGGCCGGGCCTCGGCCTGTCCGGGCGCAGCGACCTCCACTGCTACTTCTGGCCCACGGCGGCCCGCTTCCTCCGCGAGGGCGGGCACTTCGGCTTCCTCAGCTCCTCATCCTGGCTCGACGTCGAGTACGGCTTCCCGCTCCAGGAGTGGATGCTGCGGCACTTCAAGATACTCGCCATCCTCGAGAGCACGGATGAGCCCTGGTTCACGGATGCCCGCGTCAAGACGTGCGCCACCATCCTCCAGCGCTGCGCGGACCCGGCGGAGAGGGATGCCAACGCGGTGCGCTTCGTGCGCTTCCGCCGCCCGCTGGTGGACGGTCATCGAGCCAGCGGGTGTCGTCGGCGTACTGCTGCATGCCGGTCTCGAGGCCGAAGAGGGCGGGATACTAGAAGAAGGGGTTCTCGCGGTCCTTGGCCGTCGCGTAGCTCACCCGTCCGCCGAGGTCCACCTTCCGCTGGGCGAGCCAGGCGTTGAACGCATCGTCGTTGCCCGCGCCGGGCTGGATATGGATTTCGTCGCCATAACTCACGATCTTGATGTGCTTTAGGGTGCCCTTTTTGTCCGCCTCCTCGACGGTTTTCCTGAAGGCATCGAGGTTCGACGGATACCAGTGGGCGGCGATGGCGGCCCGCTGGGGCGGCACGCCGAGCCGCTCGGCCCAGGCGGAGCACAGCGGCGTCATCGTGTTGTGCCCGAGGGCCAGGGCGATCTCCGTGGCCAGGCGGCCTATCTCCCCCTCCTGCTGCATTGCGCCGCTGAAGGCCATCAACCCGTAGATGGGGAAGCGCTTGGGCACGGAGCCCCGCCGCGGGAAACGGGCGACCTCCTTCCTAAGCCATTGAAGCGCCTCGACTTGCGTGCGAATCGTCCGGTTCACCGTCACGTTCCCCGGCATCTCGAACGTCGCCGGCGAGTAGTAGCCGGGCACCCCCTTCACCCGCACCGTGCGAATGGAGTCGAGCCGCCCGCGGCGGGTGGGGACTGCGAACTCCAGCTCCAGGTCGAGCCCTTTCTCCTTGGTATCCTTGTACTTAGCGACGGGGAACCACTGGGAGTTGTTCAGGGCGTCGAGCACCTGGCCCATCGGCACCCAGCCCGAGCGCTCGCCGGGCTGGAGCCACTCGGAGTCGGGAATCGCCTTGAACTGCGCGGGGTCGAGGACCGGCGCCAACTCCTCGGCCCGCACCGCGGCCGAGCGGGGGCCGGCGAGGAGGTACTTGGTCTCGGACACAAGTCTCCCGCTTTTCAGCACTTGCGTCGTCGGCCAGTCGCGGACATGGACGTAGTACGGCGAGTGCTGGCCGCCCGGGAAGGGCTGGACGACTGGGATGCACGGGCCGAGGCCGTCGCGCGGGTTGCGGAACCGCACGAACAGGTCGCCATCCTGGACGAGCCAGCCGTCGAGTTCGAGGTAGTTGGTTTTCTTCTGGGCCTCCAGCCCCTCGGCGTCGTTGGTAAGGCAAAGCACGTCCACGTGGCGCTCGGCGGCCATCTTGCGGGGCAGAGACGCCCCGCCTACAGAGTCGAGTTGCGGCCCGGCGATGAGACGGAGCGTGGCCGGGCCGGCAGCGAGCTTCGCCGCATCCCTCACCTGCCACACGATATTGTCGGTCCCGCCCCAGCCGTAGCGCTCCATCGGCACGCGCTTGTGCCCGTTGAGCGCCCAGATTTTCGGGTCTTCGAGCCGCCCGAACGCCTGGCGATAGACTTCCTTCCCCCCCTGCTCGATGACGATGGTGAACTCGGCGGAGAAGTTGAACGGCTGCTCGTATCGTGCGAACACCTGGAACTCGCCGCCGTAGGGAATCGTCACCTCTTGCGTCGCCACGGCCTCCTTGTCGGCGGGCACCTGGGCGGGTGCGCTCAGGCATGCCATGCGCGACAGGAAGCAGATCGCGAACGTCGCGGCGTAGTAGTTCTCGGGATACGGCATCACCCGCCAGTCGCCGCTGGCCACCTTGAAATCCTCGGCCTCAGCGATCAGCCGAATCGGCTTCTCCGCGGCGAGGGCCGACAGCGACAGGCTCGATGCAACGGCGAGACACACGGCTCGGCTGCGAAGCAGACTCATGGTGTCCTCCATGCACACCGGTAACCAACACGGGAACAAGGCGCGGCCCCCTGCACTATACGCGCTGGGCGGCATGAGTCAAGGCCGGAAGGTTCTGCAGCGCGGCATCATCTCACGTTCCTCGGGGGCCGTGGCTTCGGCCTGGCTGAGGCCGAGGAGCGCGTCGCCTCTTGGCGTTGGGGGGGGCCGGGGGCTGTGAGTGGTCCCCCCCGATTGCTGGAGAAGCGGCGGGTGCCGTACACTCTCCATGATGGGATCAGCGCGGCGCGGCGAGCGCCTCCGCACGCTTGGCGCGCATCGTGAGGATGAAGTGCATGGTGCGCAGGATGCGAGGCTCCCACTCTTGGCTCGCGATCTTCACGCGACTCGATGCGGCGCCGAGGCGCTCGACGGAGACGGGGAAGGTGGGGCCACCGAACACCCCGAGGTACTCATGCCGCAGGCTAGCCTTGAGGGATGGGACGTCAACGTACTGCACCTGGAAACCCCTGTCCACGGCGGCGTGGATTGCGAGGTCAAGTGCGTCCTCGCCGGCGACCGGGAACTCGGAGGAGACGGGCCCGGCGGGCGCGTCCGCACTCGGCCTGCCGCAGCCGCTCGCGAGCAGCATCAGCACGCCGGCAGTAGTCAGCAGGGAGCGAATCGGCACCATCGGCTCATCCTTTCGACGGTGAAGTCCCGGGTTTGACATGCGGGCACACGGGCGCCCCGGCGCCTCACTTCGCGGAGCTTGAGTGGCGGCGCGCAGCTACTTCCCTTTCCTCTGCTTGGCCTTGACAAGAGGACTCAAGACCTGTGCTGCCCAGCCCTGCCAGGGCGCATGCCAAGGCATCCGCGCCCAGGCCTGGAGGCCGGGGTCCCTGAGCGCCTCGTTGGCCCGCCCCGCCTCCTCCTTGCGGCAGAGGAAGTGGTTGCCGTACAGCAGGAAAACCTGGTCCGACTGCTGGCCGCCGAAGGCGTAGGAGTTCTCCCATATCGACTCGCCCGTCTTGGCATCGAGGAGCACAGCGTGGGTGAGGAGATAGTTGGCGGACATCACCGCGGCCGAGAAGGTGCCGAGGGTCAGCGTGGCGGTGACGATGGCGCCGGGCAGGGCCTCTCTGATCTGCTGCACCTTGGCCACGACTCTGCCCCTTGCCCCGACCAACAGCACGTACTCGCACCCGTAGCGCGCCCCGAGCGCCCGCACGGCTGCCCGGAACTCCTCACCTTCCGTGGCCTTTGTGGGCCCCTTCGGCCTCGAGGCCCCCTCGCGACAGGTCCCCTGCATCAGGCACCGCTCCATGGAAGGAGCGCTGTCTTTCCTCCAGTTGGCCCACGCTCCGTCGAGCCAAAGGGGCGGCTTGGAAGCGGCCGCAAGCGTCGAGGGGTAGGGTGCGCAATCGAGGGCCGCATCCGCCGCCAGGAAGCCTCCAACGCCCAGAGGCCCTTCCGTGGGTGCCGGGAAGCCGCTGGCACACAGGAACGCGCGGAGGGCCGTGGCCGCCTTCTCGCAGGCGCGGCGCGAATCGCTCAGGCACACGTATTCCTTCTTCCCATCAGGCAGGAACCGTGTGACGCACACGTCCGGCACGATCAGGATGGGCTTGTTGAGCAGATCCGCATCCGCCAGCCTGGGACTCTCATAAACCTTGGACAGGCTTGCGCCACAGCCGGCGACCCCGAGGACCACCCCCGCAAGGCCGAACGCCACAGCGGCACGCCTCCAGGAACCATTCACGGCGACCTCCTTCCTCGCATCCCCTGCGAACTCCGCTACTCCGTGGGAGCCTTGCCCGGCGTCTCTGCGGAGGAGCGCTCCGGCGCCGCAGACGGCAGGTCATCCCCCACAATGTCCACGGTGAACAGCCCGAGCAAGAAGTCGAGCAACTCCCCAGGGCCGAGGCCGACGTGGATGCCCACGAGGGCTGCCGCCCCCCCGAACTCCACATCGAGGGCCTGCCACCAGTGCGGCGGCCACAGGCTGGATTGCGGGAAATCGTAGGCCTTGACGCGGACGCGGCTGTCATCCTGCCAGTGCGCCAGGAAGAGCAGCGATTGGATATCGCGGCGGTGACCGGCGTGCTCATCGTACTGCGAGGGGGGCCGGCCCAGGGTGCCGAGGGAGTACGTCTCCTCCTCGACCGTCGTCCTGGCAGCCAGGAGCAGGCCAGCCGAGCGCCGCGTCGCGTAGCCGAACTGCCGGCCGTGACAGGCAAAGGCGCGCTGCGACGCCCCGCCAACCCCAATGCCGATGCAGCCTGCGCGCGCACGGACATCGAGCCCCGGTCCAACGGAGGCCTCGAAGTCCACCACATCGGCGAGGTCCGCCAAGCGGTTCCTGGCGTACCGGGAGCCGCAGCCGACGCAAGAACACAGCATCAGACTCGCGAGGAAAAGGCGGCGCGCCTCACCACGATTCACCGGCGGCACCCTCACCGCGCCCCCTCAGGGACCGGCAGCCCACGCCAAGCGGCGACTCAGAACGCGCGGGAATTATATGCCGCGGGCCTGGCCCTGTCAAGTATGGCACCAGGCAGATCCAGGGCTTGGCTAGGGCTGAGAGTCCCGCTACGGCTTTGCTGGCGCCGGCTTCGCCGGGGCCGGCGGGGTGCCGGAGTAGACCATGACGGGCTTGATGATGCCCCCGAGCATCAGTTCGGTGATGCGGCTGTGGTCAATGCGAACGGCCACGGTGTTGGCCCTGCCAGGCAGGAGTTTGCCGGTGATGTCCACCTCCCCAGGCGCGCGGTTGCCGGGGAACTCGCCGACCTTTTGGCCGTTGAGGAAGACGGTGACGCCCTTGCCGTCAACCTCGGCGAACCAGAGGGCGATCGGGCCGTCGGGGAGCGCGGCGGGGGCGGCGAACGTGGTGCGATACCAGAGGAGTGTGAGCCGCTCGGGGATGCCCTGCTCGTTGAGCGTGGCGGAGTAGGTCTTGACGGCGCGCCAGCCGTCAGCCGAAGCGTCGGCCTTGAACCAGCCGGCGGCCTCGCCTTCGCCCTTCTCGTCGTAGCGGAAGAGCCATTCGTCGGGGAGCGCCGCGAGGAGCTTGCAGCTTCCCGTGGTGCGGAGGAAGCCCTGCTCGATGGCCGCGCCGAGGAATCGCGGCGCGTAGCCGTAGCGATACTCGCCCACGGGATGGATTTTCGCGGCAACCACGCTGTCCATGTGGGCGAGCCAGTTGGTGTAGACCTCCTTCGCCGTCTTGAAATCGCAGCGGTTCGTCGCGTCCCGCAGGGCGAGGAAGAACCTGGCATTCTCGAGGCCCATGCGGAACATCGCGATCCGCCGGCGGACGAGATCGGAGTCCGCGGCCTTGGCCGCGGCGTTGAGGTCCTCCTCGCACGCCTTCAGGAGATCGGGCGTCCAGAAGGTGTGGACGGCGTAGAAGGAGCCGGCGTGGGCCTTCGTGTCGCGAATGGCCCGGTCGATCCGCTCCCAGTAGGCTTTCACGTGGGGCGCCGCGGCGCCGCAGAAGCGGGTGTAGAAGTCGTCCATGATCGCATCCACGTCCGCGTCGGCATCCCAGGCGAGTCGGGCGACGAGGTAGGTGTGCGGCCCGTAGATGTGCCAGAGCGCCAGGCACTCGATGTTGAGGCCCAGGCAGCCCTGCTGCTTGAGGAACGGGATGTCCTCGCGGAACGTGGTGACTTTGGAGAAGGGGACGCAGAGCTCGGCGACGTCGTAGTTGTACTCGCGCCAGCCGATCTTGGACACGACCTTGGCCCACCCCTCGACCACCTGTCGGCAGCGCTGGCGCGACTCGCAGGCGGGGTTGCTCAAGCTGTGCAGCCGGCAGAAGCGGAGCGGGGCGACCCAGGCGCACAGGTTCTGGGGCGCGCGAGGGGCGCGCTTGGGCGGGGGGGAGTAGTCGGCGTAGGCGTAGAAGTTCAAGAGAGCCTGGGGGTTCGCCTTGAGGACGCCTTCGCCGATGGCATTGAAGAAGAGCTGGTAGCGGTCCGACATGGCCACGCGGCCGGAACTCGGCTCGATGTTCGCCGGATCGTCGAGCGCCCGGCACTTCTCGCACTCGCAGTAGCCGTTGCCGTCGGGCGGGGAGAATGTCCGAGCCAACCGCCGCCCCCCGATACATGCGCCTCCTCGACCCCGATGCTCTCTCCAAGATCGGGCGAATGGAGATGATCGCCCGCGGCGTCGTCGAGGGCTTCGTGGCCGGGCGCCACCGCAGCCCCTACCGCGGCTTCTCCGTCGAGTTCGCAGACCACCGCGAATACGTCCCAGGCGACGACACCCGCGGCCTCGACTGGCGGGTCTACGCCAAGAGCGACCGCTACTACATCAAGCGCTACATCGAGGAGACCAACCTCCGCTCGATCATCCTCCTCGACGCCTCCGGCTCGATGAAGTACACGGGCGAGTCGGCCGCCCGCCGCCACGGCCAACGCCTCAGCAAGTTCGAATACGGCCAGTTCCTCGCCGCCAGCCTCGCCCACCTGATGATCCACCAGCAGGACGCGGTGGGCCTGGTGACCTTCGACACGAAGATCCGCCGCTACATTCCGCCCCGCAGCCGCTCCAGCCACCTCCGCTCCATTCTGGAGGAGCTGGACAAGACGACGCCTGGCGACGAGACCTCGCTGCCGCCGATCTTCCACGACATCGCCGAACGCATCCACCGACGCGGACTCGTCATCATCATCTCCGACCTCTTCGACGACCCCGACGAGATGGTGAAGGCCCTCCACCACTTCCGCTACCGCAAGCACGAGGTCATCGTGCTTCACGTCATGGCCGAGGAGGAGTTCAGCTTCCCCTTCGACCGGTGGAGCCTGTTCCGCGACCTCGAGGTGGCGGGCCAGAGGGTGCAGCTCGACCCCCGCTCCATCCGTGCCGCCTACCTCGACGAGATTCAGCGCTTCATCGGCGGCCTCGAGCGCGGCTGCGGCCAGATGAACGTTGATTATGTGCCCATGACCACCCGCCGCGACTTCGACGTGGCCCTCGTCACCTATCTCGCGCGGCGAAGGAGTCTGGTGAAGTAAGGAAGAGCCATGCTGGAATCCGACCTTGCCCTGACGGTCGCGAAGCTGGTCGAGCGCTTGCTGGTTCTCGCATCGGAAGACCAGGAGCTTCGCTCTCACGTCAGAGCGCTCGCACTGCATGTGCTTGCAGCGACAGCGCCGGTGGAAGCGCCCGTTGCGGCTCAACCTGCGGACGCGAGAGCGACGCCTGCGATCCCAGCGGTGTCCCCACCTCGCCCGGTCGCGCCGTCTCCGAAGGTTCTTGAGGGACTCCAGGCCGCCGTGCAAGCGATGACCTCTGCTGCACCGGCGCAGCCGTCCGTCCCTGCGCTTGGCCCTGCGAGCCAGGAAGTCACTGCCTCTGACCTTCCGTTGATCCAGGAACGGTGCAGGGCGAAAGCGGAGGGAGCGCGTTGGGCGGCCGAGCGCAGGCGGCGGCTGGCCACGGAGGCGGATTACGAGATCGAGATCGAGCCGATGGATCGTGAGATCATCGGCAAGGCGAAGAAGCTGCCGGATTGCTTCCTGTGGATGAACCACCCGAGCGGCCCGGTGCCTTCGGACCTGGGGCTTCTGGACGACCTGGCGGGCTGCTTCGAGGCGGCGGCGGATGCCATCGCACTCGTTCGTTCGCTGCTAGGTGAGTCAGAGACGGAGGACGCCGAGTTCGAGCAGGCGCTCAACCTTCTGGCCGAAGCTCAATCGGCACTGCGGGCCGCGGTCGCGCGGGTCGGCTACAAGCAGGACAAGGATCAACTGTACGCATACCAATGGCTGCGGGGCACTTGCCGGAGGGACCAGGTCTATATCAAACGGTACATGCGGCTCGGCGACGAGGCCGATCCCAAGGAGTGGCCGGCGCTGGGCAGCCGCATCCAGTCCCTCGACTCCGAGGTGAGAGAGCGGCAGGAGCGCCGAAAGCAGCACGAGGCCGACTTGAAGCGAATCGGGTACCACCAGAAGGCCCTGCTCGGCGGCGGCAAGGCAAACCATGCGAATGACTGGAGCATTTTGATTGAGACGATGGACAAGGTGGTGCAGGAGGGGACGCCGCCGAGCAGCACCGAGCTGCGGGAGTTGCTATTGCCCGTGGCCGATCGGGTGCCGGATGTGCCGCTGCCCCAGAACTTCCAGCTCGTGATGCGCGAGGTGGACCGGTTCCTCGCCACACGGCCAGCGCCGCAAGCTGAAGAAGAAGGCGTGGAGCCGGCCGAAGAGGTCAAGCGAGTCGCCGCGTGGCTGGCCGGCAAGGTGCTCGTCCTCATCGGCGGGGTCCCACGCCCGTACGCTCGCCAGGCGCTCGAGCGCGCGTTCGGCCTGAAGGAGCTGGATTGGGTCGAGACGGATGAGCACGACTCGG
Source organism: Planctomycetota bacterium (assembly GCA_041320515.1). Lineage (GTDB taxonomy): Bacteria > Planctomycetota > PUPC01 > DSUN01 > DSUN01 > DSUN01. The sequence goes on from JBGLNR010000001.1 coordinate 2,255,256, forward strand.
TCGCGAGATTTGAGTCCCACGTCGCTCGCCCGGATGTGGCCGTGGTCCTATTGGCCATCCGCTGGACCAGCCACTCCTTCGCGAACGTGAAGGAGTTCTGCGACAGCCACGGCAAGCCACTGGTGCGGCTGCCTGGCGGGTACAACCCGAATCAGGTGGCTGCCCAGATCGCCCAGCAGTGCGGCGAGCGGCTCGAAGCGTGCAGCAATTCCCTCCCGAAGGTATTGGGACCTTCGGAAGGGAGGTAAGACCATATGAAGTTCAACAACGTCCTGATGCTGATCGGCCTCGTGGCGCTCCTCGTGCCGATCCTGATCCATTTGCTGAACCGCAGCCGGGCGAAGATACTCGACTGGGGGGCGATGCGGTTCCTCATGGCGTCGCTCACGTCGCAGAACCGCCGCATCCTGGTCGAGGAGGTCATTCTCCTCACCCTTCGCTGCCTGCTCGTGGCCTCCGTGGTGATGGCGATGGCCATGCCCTTCCTGCCCACCCGCTCGCGGGTGCCGTGGGCGATTGCGCTGCCGGCGTTCCTGGGCGCGGCCATCGCGCTGGGCGTGGCCACGGCGATGTGGCACCACCGCAAGGCGCGCTGGGGCATGCTCCTCACCGCCCTCCTCCTCGGCGCGGTCGCGGCCACGGCCTCGGGTGTCGAGCAGTGGTGGCAGGCCCTCAAGCTCGCCCGCGGCAGCGGCGAGCGCGACGTGGCGCTCCTCCTCGACGCCTCGATGTCCATGACGCTCAATGTCGAGGGAAAGACGAATTTCGCCCGCGCGGTGGACGAGGCGCGGGCCATCGTCGCCGCCTGCAAGCCGGGCGACGCCGTGAGCCTTTTCCTCGCCGGCCCCGTGCCGCGCGCGGTCATCGCCACGCCGACCGCCGACCGCCAGGAGCTTGCCACCGCCCTGGAGGGGCTGACGCCGCTCGGCGGCACGATGAGCGTGCTCGAAGCCCTCAACGCCGCGGCAGGCTCCCTCGACCAGGGCTTCAACGTCACGAAGAAAATCGTCCTCATCACCGACGGGCAAAACGTGGGCTGGGACACCCGTTCCGAGGCCCGCTGGCGCTTCCTGGCCGAGGGGCTGAAGGGGATGAAGTCGCCGCCCCAGATCATCTGCCGCCGGCTGCCCGTGCCCAAGGTGATTCGCAATGCGGCCGTGGCCGACCTCACATTCTCCCGCAAGGTGGTCGGCGCCGACCGCTCGGTGCGGATCAACGTCAAGGTCACGAACACCGGCACCATGCCGCTGCGCCCGCAGGCGGTCGAGCTGAGCGTGGATGGCGCGCACGTGGCGAGTGAGAAGTTCGCCACCGACATCGCGCCCAAGGCCGCCGAAACCGTCCGCTTCGACCATCGCTTCGAGCACCCCGGCCCCCGCCTCGTCTCGGCCCGAGTCGTCCTCCAGGACGACTTGCAGGCCGACAACGCGGCCGACCGCGTGCTCACGGTGGTGGACAAACTGGCCGTGCTGCTGGTGGACGGCACGCCGTCGCCCTCGCCGCTGGGCGGCGCCGCGGCCTTCATCGAGCTGGCCCTCATGCCGAGCGGCGAGGTCGAGGAAGACGAGCCGACCGACGTGGATGTGCCCGAGGACCTGCCGCCCGAGCAGGAGAAGGCGAAGGACCCCGCGCTGAAGGAGGACCCCGGGGCCAAGCCCAGCGCCGTCGAGGAGCTGCGCTTCCTCGTCGAGCCGACCGTGGTGCCCGCGCCCGAGATCGGCACGGTCAAGAGCTTCCGCGACTACGCGGTCGTCGTCCTCGCCAACGTGGCCACGCTGCCCGTGTCCGTCGCCAATGACCTGGCAAGCTACGTGCAAGCCGGCGGCGGTCTGCTGATCGCGCCCGGCCCCCGCGCCGACCCGAAGTTCTACAACGCCTGGGCCACCGCGTCGTCCGCGCCCGTGCTGCCCGCCGCGCTTGCCGCGCGCCGCGAGGTGCAGGAGGCCCCTGCCCGCCTGGCCCCGCGCAGCTTCAGCCACCCCGCGCTCCAGCTTCTCTCCGACGCCCAGGCATCGGATGCCACGCTCGCCCTCGTGAAGTCCTACTGGAAGCTCGACGCCGACGAGCGCGACACCGACGTGCGGGTCGGCGGCCGCCTGGCCTCGGGCGAGCCGTTCGTCGTCGAGCGCAAGCTCGGCAAGGGCTACGTCCTCCTCGCCGCAACGTCCCTCGACCCCGCGGGCAGCAACCTGCCCGCCCTCAAGAGCTTCGTGCCCCTGCTCCACGAGGCCGTCTACTACCTGGCCTCGCCCACGATGCTCGAGCCCAACGTTGCGCCGGGCAGCGAGGTGACGCTCGAGCTGCGCGCCCGCGGCGGCGCGGGCCGCACTGGGGGCGGCAACGGCCTCCGAGCCGAGTACTTCGAGGGTAAGAACCTCGAGCAGCTAAGGGACACCCGGACCGACCCCAACATCAACTTCGAGTGGGGCAAGACCCGCCCCGCCCCAACCGTGTCCGCCGACGGCTTTTCCGCGCGCTGGACCGGCTTCGTCGTCCCCCGCTTCTCCGAGCGCATCACCTTCCACGTCCTGGCCGACGACGGGGTGCGGCTGTGGGTGGACGGCAAGCTGCTGGTGGATGCCTGGCGGGGGCAGAACCCGACCGAGTACTTCGCCTCGCTGCCGCTCGAAGGGGGCCGACGCTACCCGCTCAAGATGGAGTTCTTCGAGGACACGGGGGACGCGATGGCAAAGCTCCTGTGGTCGAGCGACCGCCAGCGCCGCGAGGTGGTGCCCCAGAGCCAGCTCTCCCCCGCCGGCGCCACGCCGGCCGGGCAGCCCGAGGGCCAGGCCGCCGAAGTCCTCACCCCCTCCCAGCGCCGATGCCCCGCCACGCTCGCGCTCGACAACGGACTCCTCCGCGTGAGCTTCACCGAGACACAGGAGCCTGGGCTTTACACCCTCACCCTGCCGCCCGCGCTCGCCAAGACCTATGCCCCCGAGGGCGCGAAGGACAACTCCATCCCCTTCGTCGCCCTCAGCCGCATCGAGGAAAGCTCGCTCGACGTCTTGACCGCCACGGACATGGAGCTGCCCAAGCGCTTCATCACGGACCTCTTCGAGACCGACCGCACGGACGAGGCGACGGCGGAGGCCACGGGCGGCGTGGCGGGGGAGGACTTGTGGAAGTACTTCATCATCGGCGCCCTCCTGGCGCTCCTGGGCGAGATTGCCGTCGCCCGCTGGATAGCCGTCCAGCGTCGCCTCGGCGCCGCGCCGACCGTGCTCTTCGGCTCCGAGGTCGTGGACGTGCAGACCTTCCGCGACCGCGCGCAGCAACTGCTTGCCGTTCCGAACCGAGCCACTGAACCGGTGACCAAGCCATGACGCCCGCAGCCGGCCAACATGCGATTCTGCCCTTCCGCCTGGCGGCGACGCCGGCGCTGCTGCTGGCGGCCGCACTGGTCCTGGCGTGGGTGGGGGTGCATGCGCTCCGGCGGCGAACCGCGTCGCGGTGGCGGAAGGGACTCTTCCTCGCGGCGGGGCCAGCCGTCGGCTTCCTCGCGCTCGGCTTCATGGTCGAGTACCACAAGACCATCCTGCCCCTCATCCGCCCGGGCCGGACGGCGGACGAGATTCACGCCGAGGCGGCCGCCGCGATGGCGAAGGTCGTCGAGCGCACGAACTTCTCGAAGCCCATCTACGAGGCCGCGGCCCGACGCACCCTCGAGTTCAAGGGCCACCTCTCGCACCCCGTCGGCATGGCCGTCCACGACGACGGCGGCTATCGCGCCCAGCCCTTGCGCCCCGGCGTCGTCTTCACCGTGGACCCCCAGATGTGGGTGCCCGAGGAAAAGGTCTACATCCGCTGCGAGGACACCGTGGCCGTGACCCCCGATGGCATCGAGAACCTCACCGCCCTCGCCCCCCTCGACCTCGCCGCCGTCGAGGCGGCCATGCGCGAGGGCAAGGGGCTGTGAGCAACCGAAGGGCGTGAACACACGCAGACTACAGGTTATGGCTACCTCCGGAAACAACCGCAACCTGCCAACCTCACCCAACCTTCCCGGTTCCGGGCCGGGCACCTCAACCACAAGCTCTTGTGTACCCTGGCCAGTTGAAGCACAACATGCTGCAACCTCACCCAACCTCCCCAAGCTCCCCGCCTCCTGCGCGCGGGATCGCACCCTCCCCCTACAGGTTGTGGCTGCTTTCCGGGCACACCACATCCTGCTGAGTCGCCAGACTCGTCAGACTCGGCATGTTCTCGGGTAGGCAGGGTCAGATGTTCACTGTCTTCACTTTTTCGCGGGGGCTGGCGGGGCTGGGGTCGGGTCCTCAAAATTCAGTTTCCTCCCTCCTCGGCTTGGCGGCGGCCCCCGCCGCCCCCGCAGGTTGTGGCTGGTTCCGTGGCACCATCGTACCTGTCACACTGGCAATTCCTCGCGCCCCTTGACTTCGCCGTTCTCGCGCGGTAGCATCGGGGCAGGCCCGGCCTCGCTCGGCCACGTGCTACGCCCGACAATCCCGGCCCCAAGGCCCCGCGACGAAGGGGCAAGCGAGTTAGAAATCGACTAAGGTGTCCCCCGAACAACCCCCTCCCCTGGCTCAAGGGGTTGACAGGATGCTGTCGCGCAGTCCGTCGCGGTCTTGACTGCCCGCTTGACAGGCCGAGAGAGCGAGTGTAGGCTGTGTTAGAGGGGCTGTGGCCCTACACCCTATCCATCTGCCCCAGGGCAGATCGCTGCTTCTTCAGCGGTTGCGAGGTCGCGGAATGTCTGAGAACGCCAATCGTGTGGTCGAGCCGTCCTCGGCTGTGAGGAAAGGTATTTCACGCCGCTCAGCAAGCGGGCAGCCTCAAGCACCCAGACAAGTTGGGCGTGGAAGACGCGAACCCATAGGGCGCCGAGGCTGGCGGAGGATCGCACGGTATGCGGGTCTCTCCATTGGATGCTTCATCGGCTTTCTGATCCTGGTCACCCTTGAACTATGGCATGCCGATAAACTCGCTGCGCTTGGGATGACGGGCAACTTCGATTATCTGATTCGCGTGCTACTCGGCTTAACTGCTGCCGCTTCTCTCTTTGGGGCGATGCGTTCCATCGGGCTCTACCGCGGACAGGTCCTCGGTGGCACACTGGAACTCGGCGGTCCAGTCGTTGCTGCTGCCCTTGTTGTTGTCGGCGGCTACCTCCTCGTCCCCCCGAGTGCCGCTACATCCCCCCTTACCATCTACGTCCACGGAGAAGCAGGGCCGCAGGAGATCGTGCTGAGGAGTTCTGGTCATGTTCTTCTCGACCTGGGGCCAGATCGGCGACGCGAGCCTATCAGCGACAGAGGGCAGGCGTACTTCGCTGCGATCCCGGCGGACTTCCGGGGGCAGGAAGTGAGTGTTTCAGTCGAGTCCGCCACGTACGAGACGGTAGGTCCGGACCGCAAACATCGCTTGGATGGTAACACCCTCTATCTGCCTGTGCGCAGGAAGGCTGTCCGGATCTCTGGACGTGTGCAAGATGAGAAAGGGGTGCCGCTGCCCGCCGTGGCCGTGACCGTGGCAGGTCTCAGTGCAACCACTGACGTGAACGGACGATTCGAATTCAGGATTCCCGGCGACCGACTCACGGAAGACCTCACGCTGCAAGCAAAGGTCTCGGGCTATTCTACATGGCGCGGTTCCGTAGTGCCCAACGCGAATGACGTAACTGTGATCCTCCTTCATGAGCCATAACCGAAGATGCAATGCCTGTCCGTCATCTCCTGCCTACTGCTGGTCGCGAGCCTTGAAATCCAAGCGGCGACGCTCAAGGGTATCGTACGCGAGAACGAACTGAGCGGCCAGCCCATGGCTAACGTGGCGATTTCCGCTCACGGTGCCAGCCCGACCGCTTCTGACTCATTCGGCATGTTCACCCTCATCTTCCCGAACAAGCAGCCAGGCGAAGAGGTCGAGATCGTCCTGAACAACCAGGGGTACGCGGTCGCTAACGACATCCAGATGAAGACTCTACTTCCCGCAGACCCCGATCGCAACATTCTGACGGTCATTCTCTGCAAGGAAATCCTGCGGCCCGCAATGGCGGCGAGGTTCTACCGCCTCAAATGTGATGAGGCTGTCAATGCGACCTATAGCCGCGAACTGAAGAAACTACAGGAAAGTGGGAAGGCGACTGGCGCTGACCTTGCAGCGCTGAGCGAGCAGCGCGATCGCGCCAAAGCCACGGGCGTACAGTTGGCTGAGGAATTTTCCCATGTGAAACCGGGGGAGGCCCCGCTAATCTACCAGAAGGCGCTGAGATTGTTCCTTGAAGGCAACGTTGAGCAAGCCCTCGGTGTCCTAGACGAGGAGAAGCTCCGCCCATCACTAGATACAGATCTCCATCGAAGTGCCGAAGCTGAGATCAAGCTCGAGTTCGCTGTTCATACCTATCTCCTGAAAGCCCAGTGCCTCACATCCCTCTTCCGATTCGAGGAGGCCGAGAAGACGTTAGCGGAGCTACGGGATAGAGTGCCGGCCAACTTCTGCGCCAACTACGCGTACGGGATCTTCTGCTTCAGAATGAACCGCCAAGGGAAGGCCCTTGGCGCATTCGAGCGGTGTTTAGGTCTCGCGAACCTTCGTCGCTGGGCACCTCAGGAGGCTATGTGCCTCGACAACATAGGTTTGATCATGCGTCATCAAGGGCGCTTGCCAGAGGCAGAGAAGGCGCACAAGCGGGCATTAGAGGCTTTCCGAAAACTTGCCGGCGAGGACCCTGAGCGATACGCGCCAGACTTGGTATTGGCGCTCTGCAACCTGGGATGCCTTCTGTGTGAGCAGAGCAAAGTCGAGGATTCCCTTGGGGCATTTGAGGAGGCATTGGCCATCTGCCGCACCAAGGGTGACAAGAACTCCGAGACATGGCTCGACATAACCGCAATGGCCCTTCACAACATGGGCAACACACTCAGGGAAAAGGGGAATCTGCCCGAAGCCATCAAGACAACAGAGGAGGCCATCAGGATCCGACGTGACCTTTCGGTACGGACACCGGGGAAATACGAGCAAGGTTTGGCCTTGAGTCTGAGATTTGCGGGAAAGCTCTTTACCCTGGAGTCCCGGACGCGAGAGGGCCGCAGGCGAGAGGGCCGCATTGCATTGGAAGAGGCGCTCACAATCTTGCGGTGCCTTGCGAAGAAGAACCCCGAGGCCCACATGCTCCAGTTGGCGTATGTCTTGTGCGATTTGTGCTTCCTTGAGCGTCTGGATGGCCGGGTCAAGGTTGCCGCAGGACACTACGCAGAAGCCCGTGCAATCTGCGCTCGTCTTGATGCTCAGAGTCCTGAAGCTGATCTCTCCCATCTGAAAGAGCAGCTCTGCCTCCTCGGGGCGACCTTTGGGCCGGTTGTCGTAAGGCAACCGGTCTTGATCTCCTGGCTTGTGGTGATTGTCATCCTGCTATCGATCCTGGAAGGTGGGTTACTGGTATTCCACGGAGGTCGTGCTCTCTTGGCCGGAGACCGCGTGAAACCAAAGCCTGCCCAAGCCGCGGGCAAGCTGGGCGCCTGGGGGAGAATCTGCTTCACCATGTGGATCAAACCCCGTTCGGGACTGACGAAGTCCATCCAACTGGTACTTGGGTTCGGACTACTGGCAATGGTGCTTTGCTTCGTTCTTGGCTGGCCCTCGGCTTGGTTCGGCATGCTTGCCTTTACCGCTGTGGGCGTCCCGTTCTTCCCGTTGGGATGGGTACCCGGCGTGATACCGATCGCGCTGCTCCTGCTCACTTGGGTGCTAGGCATGAGCATGTGATAGGCAAGCCGGCACGGGCTTTGGGGCTTTGGGCTTTGGTGGCTTTGGGGTCAAGCCTCAATTTTCTAATGGGGGCTATCCGCTTGGCTCCCGTATGCCCAATCTATGGTGTGTGGCTACGCAGGGCCATTGGAGAGGCCTGGTGCAACCGAGGCAACGTCCTTGAGGCCGAAACAGCCAGCCGGGGGCGTTTGGCTTCGTTGCCGTGTGGGGTGGTTGGAACGCGGCGCCCCGCCGAGGCAGCCGATCTGGCACAAGATACTGGGGGCACGGGAGCAGAGCGGATAGCCCCATTTTTCTAATTTTTGGCCGACCGCGGAGCCCAGCGGGTCCGGCGCGTGGCTGGGATCGGACTCGGCGGGGAGGGCCCGGTGCAAGTCGTAGTATCGCTGGACCTGCTCGGCATAGCGGCAGTCGAATGTCCTGAGCAGTTCGGGGGACGCCTTACTCGACCATTGGCCGTTCTATCCGCGGCCATCCGCGTACTCCGCGGTCGCAACCCCTCCTGGCTCTTGGGCTTCATTGCCTTGTCCCCCATTCCACTGTCATTCGACCTCTGCGCGGCGCGGGAAGATGGACAGGGGAATAGGGGACAGGGGAATGCGGAAGAGAGGGCCGCCTGAAGCCGGGACTACGAGCTAGTTCGGGGGCCATCATGCGGGATCGGTTGCCGTCTCGGAAGACACGCCCAAGGACGGCTTGGGTGTGCCGGACCCGGGAGTTTCCGCGACCACGTTCGGAGTGCGGGCTTTAGCCCGTATCTTCGCGGTCGAATCGCCGATCCAAGATACGGCCTGAAGGCCGCACTCCAAACCGGGGCCTTCCCGCGACAGAGACTAAATGGCTCGCCGCTGGCCTGGCCTGGGGTATCGGGGCAGCCTGACCCACTGTCTTCGGGCGCTCGCGATCCACCCTTAGACCGTAGGAGATCACACGCACCCCCGTCAGGCTTTCTCCTTGCGGTGGTGGTGTCACGGTGATGGTGTCAGGTCGCGGTGATGGTGTCAGGTCGTAAGTTACAGCATACGGCTCGGTCCTTCCCCCGAAGGCTCCAGTCGCGCGTGTTGCCTGCTATGTTGTAACTTACGACCTGACGCCAGAAGCAAGGGAGGGGGGTCCAAACCCCCCTCCCTGCCAGGGAGGGGGTGGGGGGGAGGGTCGGGGCCTCCAGCTATCCCAGCGCCCCAGGGCTGGGGCCATACTCCCATGCCTCCCCGACTTGACACGCCCGCCCGCATGGCGCATACTGCTTGCCGGCGGAGGTGCGGGGCGAACGAGCATGGCGTCGGAGAAGCAGCCCGAACGCGGGGCCGAGCGGTACGAGGCCATCGTGCCCGGCGTGCTGTACGTGCTGGACGATGACCCGCGCGCGGCGGAGCTGGTGCGGGAGTTCCGCTCGCGTTATCAGTGCGACGTTCAGCATCCCGCCAACAGCCTGGAGCTGCTCCAGGCGGCGCGCTCGTGGCGGCCGACCGCCGTGGTGCTGGGCGGGCACGCGCCCGACCACTCCCTGGCCGAGATTCTCACGGAGCTGCTGGTCGCCACGTTCGGCCCGCGGTGGCTTTGGCTCTCCTGAGCGCGCAGCCAAAACGCATCAGGGATTCGTTCCGCTCTCCCTCCTCAATCATGGCCGCCGAGGGTTTGCCGTCCACATCTCGCTCAGCGCGCCCACCATCCCCAATCGCTCTGCCGTCGAACGCCCAGGGAGGAAGTGGCGGCAAGTTCCTCCCTGGCGCGGGAATGCTCTGCCAGTAGTAGGTGCGCCCGCTCTCATGCAGGGATGGCGGCAGCACGACATAGGAGTCATCCCCACCTAGCTCGACGCCGGGCGCAATGGCGTGCTCGCCTCTGCGGCTCCTAACTCGTCTGCACTGGGCAGAATACGCATAGAGCGCAAGCAGCCCGTTGCCCCCAGTCACCACGACCGGCCCCGCAGGCTCCCAGCCGAGCCTTCGGGCTTCCACAACTCCATCTTGGCCTTCCCGGTGACGGTCAAGGTCGAGCGCCAGAAACGATGTGGGGCCGCAAACCACGCCCACGTTCGCCCAAGGCGCTTGGCGCCACCATGCTTGGATGATCACTGGGTCGATGGTTGCACTCTTGTGCCCGTGGGGGGCGAGGTAGCCGATGGGGTGCTTTCCGCGATGCTCACAGCCAGGGCTTCCGCACGTGCAGATGTCCCCTCGTAGAGAGTGGACGGGGAGAACTGGCCAGCCACGGGCGGCGTACTCAATGGCCGCTGCAAGACAAGGAGGCAGGGGCGGCGCGGGCGCGTCGCCTGCGCTCTGGCACGCTGCCGCTCCCAAACAGCCAGTTACCGGCTCGGCATACTCGACCTCGGGAAGCCCAACGTCGTCCTCGTCTGGGGGCCCGTTCTCATCTCCTTCCTCGGGAGGGATGAAACCGTCCTCGTCATCACCCCAGTCCCCATCGTCGGGCGGGGACATGACCACAATGTCCAAGCCTGGATCATGCGTTTCCATTGCCCGACCTCCCTATGCCGTTGTTGACCGGCGCGCGGCCACGCCGCCGTAGCTCTCCCCGCAGGCGGGCCTCGTGCTGCGGCTCCCAAACCAATGCACCACCCGGTCCTTTAGGGGGCTTTGGGATGGAGCCTTCCCGTAGTAGGTAGCTCAAGTACGCAGGGCCAATCTCGAAGCCCTCGCCGCGAAGCTCGTCCACAAGTACCGTCGTTCCTTTACCAACCACGTCTTCTTCCTCCTTCACGACCGCCGCGTACTCACGCGGCAAAAAGAAACGGCGCAAAGCGCCAAGTCTGGGTTCGTCTCCCTACATACAGTCTACTGACGGGTAGGAGCACGCCTCGCCGAGGAAGACTCCAGTGACGGCGCGGGTCGCCTTTGCCCGTCTGCCACAACCACCTGAACCTGTTGGCCCCCCGCAGGCGAGGCAGCCCAAGAGGGCCGCTCGCCGTGCGGGAGTCCTGCTCGTAACGTCAGTAGTTCATAAGAAGCAACTCGCGCTTCCGGGCCTTCTTCTCCTTGACGCCCTGCTCCCGCTCTTCCTTGGTCCTTGCGTATGTCCCACAACACGTGACCGGTACATCAACAATCCGCCAGATTCTCGGATCGTACAGCTTGCGGACTTCGGGGCTGTCATCATACGAAAGCATTATCTTCGCCTTGCTTTCGGACAGCAGGGCGGCCAGAAGATCGTGGGCCTCTAGCGGGAAGTCCGGGTCATAGAGCCTGTCACTCCGCGAACATGTGCTCTGGCACACGTACGGCGGGTCGAGATAGCAGAATGTATCGGGGGTAACGTCGCCAAGGCACTGCTCAAATGACAGGCAGGTGATCTTGACGCCCTGCAACTTCTGGGCAACGCGCGCCAAGTGCGTTAGCTTTTTCTCAAGATTGTCCCAGCCTTCTGGGGTCGTGCAGTTCAGGCGCGACTTGCGCTTCTCGTCGTAGATGACGCGCCCGTTGAACGAGGTCTTGGCCAGGTAGTAGTACTGAACGCCCCGCTCAACGATCCGGTCATCGGCAGAGGCTACCATCAGGTCCCGACGACCAGCCCAGTAGGCGAACAGAGCTTCGGGGTCCCCCTCTTGCCTTCTGCATAGTTCGATGAACTGGTCGGGCTTGTCGCGCAGTGCCACGTAGAACGCGTACAGCCCCGGCTGAGGATCGTTCAACCAACTCTCGGCGGCCTTGGGCTTTCGGAAGAACAAGCTCGCAGCCCCCGCGCATGGCTCCCTGTACGCGTTGTGCTCCGGCACGTATTCCATGAAGTCCTTGGCCTTGCGTTGCTTGCCCCCCGGATACCGGAAGGCCGGGGCCAGACAATCCGCCGGTTTCTGTTTCTTCGCCGATTCCATCTTCTTGTCTCCTATCCGTTCAAGACATTGATACGCCAACGAGGCCAATCCTCGACGACTTCACCATGTCCATCCCGTCCTCATATCCACGCCTAGAACGCCGCCCTCACATCACGCTAGCACCTCCTTCCAGACTCTCCGCTTGCCGAGGACGTGGTGCCCATCTGCCACACGAGTCGCACGACCATGTCCGCTCCCCCAATATCAGGCACCACCGCCGCAGCCCGTGGCCGCGCCAGAACCCGCACGTGACGCAAGTCTTCCTCTCGTTCGTTGACAGCACAGCATCACCTCCTCTCCTCCAGAACCAGCGACGGCGAACAGGCGTCACCATCAGGAGCCACCGCCTCAACCGCTACTGGGGAATCTGTTGCCAACGCAGGGCCGCCAGGGCCATCGCCATCAGCGGACCGTAGGGACGTGAAGGCTCCAGCATCGCTGCTATTCGCTGCCAGCCAAGCGGCCACATCCTCGACGCTCGGCAGCCCGACCATCGAGCCAGCGGTCTGCGCGCCGGCGAGTTTCCTGTACACCTTCTTATTCCTCGTAGACTGACTCGTCTCCTCGATGAGGTCGAGTGACATCAACCGGCCGAGGCGGCGCGAGGCTTGCCGCGACGACACACCCAGGAGGCGGGCAACGTCGTGGCTCGTGAAACTCGCACCGGCTGGCAACTGTTGGCATAGGGCTTCGTCGGCATCGTTGAGGTCGCCGAGTTGACGCCTGATGATCGTCTCCATGACCATGCTGGCCATGGCGTAGTCCACCTCGTCGGCGATGATCGGGTCGCGTTTGTCCTCGGGCTTGCTGAAGACGCGCAGGAGAGCGACGGCCTCGATGACCGCTAGCAGATAGCTGAAACACCTCCTCGTCACGACCTTCTCGGAAGGCATGGCATCGGCCAGGAACGGTGCGAAGGGGATGATGATGACCGGATCAGTGAACTCCCCCAGCAGTCGCTGTGCAGTGTGGTGCCTCCGCAGGATCGCGTCACGTTCGCCAGTGATCTGCCGTTGCCCTGCCTTGTCCTGTCCAATCCGGCGAAGGACAGCCCGTGTCTGCTCCCTCGACTCGTCTGGCCGCAACGGCAGAAGCCGGGAGGCGTCTTCGTCGAACAACTTCTCAGACGTAGTGGTCTCCAGAAACGCTATCGGCCCCTCGACGGTGATTTCGGTCGTCTCGGGTCGCCCGGTTTCGGGACTCCTGGTGGTGACTGCGCGTGTTATCCGTTTCTCGGTGAAGAGTTGGCGGAATGCCAGGCCATCGTCGATGTTGTCCGGCCCCGTTGCCTGCTTTCGCTCCCCGAGGACTACGACCTTGTGTGTCAAGCGCGTCCTGTCTCCAAGGTAGAACCAACTCTTCGGCGACATGCTCGTGGCGACGAACTTCGCCTCTGGTGGGACCATGCTCGTGACCCGCTCGATGAGGAAGGTCTTCCCCGCCCCTGTCGGCCCCTGCATAACTCCGCCCACCGGCGACGACAAGAGCCGGCTCGTGCAGATCAGATAGATCAGCAGGGTGGTGTTCTGCTCTCCCTCGATGCCGAGAGCGCGGATGTCTCGGACGATCTCGGAGATCAGCCCCGGCGAGGTGAGCATCCTCATGGCCTCCCTACGATCCTCCTCATTCACCTCGGGCATCGAAGTGGGAGCCTGGGTGATGGGAGGCTGCTGCTGCATCTCGTCCGCATACTTGAGGAGTTCGGCGTTGAGAGCATTGCGGTCCGCATGCTCACACTGGCTGGTAACTGCGCTCAGGAACCGTGTCCGGCTGGTGCTGCTGGCCAGGTCGAAAGTGTTCATCTCGACCACCTGGCTGTCGTGGACCGCCGTCACTCGGGCCTTCAAGGAGCCATTGCTCGACACGGGTTCGATCTGCAATGTGATGTCGCTCATCGAGCCAGACTCCTCACGATGACGGCTTTCGCTTGAGGCAGAAGGCGGCGACAGTGCCGACGCACATGGATGACTGTGCTGTAAGGGAGCGTATACCCCACATCGCAGAATCTCGCTCTGGCGATGGTGCGCGCCACATAGTCCTCGCGGGTGGCCTTCGTGGTATCCAGTCCATGTCGACGGCGGAAGGTGAAGAGCAGGTCGGCGATCTCCTCATCAGACCAGCCCGCTGCTGCCGCACGAGATGCCAGAGCCAGGTCGTACCCGCTGGCCGATTGGTCCGCCATGTCCAGCCGGCGGTGCTCCCAGGTGGTCTTGAAAACCGGGTCGCTCATGCAGAGGTCGGCGAGCTTCCCTGCTGGGGGTTCCATAGCGTCCGCCGGTCTTGGCCCCCCCAGGTGGCACGGCCTTGTCGGTTGGGCATTCGCACCTCCAAAGAGCCGGCGATACAGGGCGTCAACGGCCCCTTGGCAAGGGACGATAGCCGGCGGCATGCCGTCCAGCCGGTGCCCCGTCACAGCGAAGAACCGCCCTGTGCCGTACATTTCGATGTCGTCTTGCCGCCGGCGGTGTCCAGGTAGCCTGCCACGGCAAAACAACTTGATGCCGGTGCCCGAAGGACTGGCTTCCGCGTAGGTGGAGAACATTCCCAGAATATCCAGGGCATGTTCCTCTATCTCAGCAGTCTGTGGATCACGGCACCTATCGAGATCGATCCCCACGAGGCCGTCGCCGTTGAAGACGAAGCCGACGCCGGAGAAACCACCGTATTCGTATGCCTCACGAACGCTGCGCAATGCGCTCCACGATGACGGGGAATCCGTCGCCGCCCTAGTGCCGGTGGGAGAGTAAGGAACCTTCGCGGGCTTACCAGCCCGCTTCTCCAAACGCCAGAGAACCCAACGAGGGATCGCGGCAAGCTCCGGTGGGATGCCCTCGAAGCGAGGGCCGAGGACTCGCATTGCAGCGCCCACAAGCTGCGGTGCTGCTTCCCTGCCTGACGGACCTGGGTGCGAGTTAGTTGCCACGCTCACTTTGGGCACCTTTCTCTCCCACTCGATGCAGGAGCCTCACGGCCTGCGGTGGAGCCATGAATGATCCCATGGCCCGCCGCTGGTGGGGCGGCCCTCTAGGCCGTAGTCCCTTCCTTCATGCCCCAGGCAAGCTGGGAGCCAGGTGGCTTCGGTGAATCCTGGCCCTGACGGTCCGCTGTCTTGCAGTCGTCCAAGTTGATGCCACACGCCGTCCGCCAGGCGGCCTGCACACAGTCCCATAGGTGGCAGGCCAGCTTCTCGTCGTCGCCACGGGCGTTGTGTACGATCATCGCCCAGGTGTAGCCGTCCGCAGGGTCGAGTCCGAAGCCGACTTCATAGACGCGGGCATTCTTGAGCCACGCTCGCACGAGATCGACTTCCAGGCGCGTCCGGGGGTCCTGGCTGTAACCATCATTGCCGTACAAGACTAGGTACCCGGCCTTCCCTGTGTCACTTACCCCCCGGTGGGACTGGAAAGAGTCCCGGCTGATCACCTCGGCGGCACGAGCCGCCAACTTGTCCCAACTCGCGCGACCTCTCGGCCTCTTTGCGGCATGGGCGACGTGACGCAGAGCGACCTGCCGCCGGGCGAGGCCTCGGGCCTCGTCCACGCCGAGCGCGTGCTCTCGGGCATCGAGGGCATCGCCTTCGTCCGACTGGGCAAGGGCGACATCGTGCGCCACCGCCTGGTCCAGAGCATCGTCGAGGCCTACGAGCGCGATGCCGACGCCCGTGGGCGCGGGTGACCTCGCGCCGCGCACTCGAAACGCGAGACGCGCTTGGGAGATTGCAGTGGGGCGCGGCAGAAGCCATCGCATCCGCCTGTCGCTCGACCGCTCGCGCGCGTTCCCGCGCGGCCGGCTGCGGGTGGCGTTGCGCCCCGCCATCAGCATCGCCGAGGGCCTGCTGGTCGCGGCCTTCGTTGTGGCCACGGCGCTGGCCCTCGACAGAGGGTCACAGGCGAGGCCATTCAGCGTCTCGTGGGCGTCCTCGCCGTGGTCGGCGGGCTCACGGCGCTTGGCCTGGCCTACCTGGCGCGCTTCCAGCGCCGCCTCGTCAGCACGCGCCGCCAGCTCGTCGTCTTCGGCGTCTGCTGCCTCGCGTGCATCGTCACGGCCAAGGCGCTGCTCGTGCTCGACGCGCGGCTGCTGCCCCAGTGGCGCGGCCTGGTCTGCCTCACGCCGCTGTCGGCCTTCGCCATCTTCTTCGCCGTCATCTACGGCCAGCGCGAGGCCATCGCCGCCGGCATCATCCTGGCCATGCTCGTCGGCCTCGCCGTCCACACGGAGAAGGGGACATTCTACTTTTCCGCCGCGGAAAGGTTGAATGTCCCCTCTTCCGGCCCCGAGCCCCTGCCCGTCGTCGCTGTCCTCCTGTCCGGCGCGCTTTTCTCAGCCCTCGCCTCCCGCCGCATCCGCAAGCGCACCCGCCTCCTCAAGATCGGCCTCCTCGCCGGCCTCCTCCACGTGGCCCTCATGCTCAGCTTCCACCTCCTGCGCGGACGCATCCGCCTCGACGCGGCGCCGCCGTTCGACCTCCTCTGGGGCCTGGCCAACGGCCTCGGCGTCGGCATGCTCATGACCATCCTCCTACCCCTCGTCGAGCTGGCCTTCGACGTGGCGACTGACATCCGCCTCCTCGAGCTGACGGACCAGGACCAGCCGCTCCTGCGCTCCCTCGTCACCCTCGCCCCCAGCACCGACAACCATTCGCGCCGCGTCGCTCGCCTCGCCGAGGCCGCCGCCGACGCCATCGGCGCCAACAGCCTCCTCGCCCTCGTCGGCGCCTACTACCACGACATCGGCAAGATGACCAAGCCCGAGTACTACATCGAGAACCAGATGGGCGGCGAGAACCCCCACGACCGCCTCCGACCCTCCCTCAGCGCACTCATCATCGGCAGCCACGTCAAGGACGGCGTCGAACTCGCCTTCGAGGCCCGCCTCCCCCACGCCGTCACCGACATCATCGAGCAGCACCACGGCACCTCCTCCATCGAATACTTCCTCGACCGCTACCTCAAGGAGGCGGGGGAGAGCGCCACCCTCGACGCCGCCTTCTTCCGCTACCCCGGCCCCAAGCCGGCCACCAAGGAGGCCGCCATCGTGATGATCGCCGACTGCGTCGAGGCCGCCTCCCGCACCCTCGACCAGCCCATTCCCTCGCGCATCGAGGCCCTCGTCAAGCGCATCACCGCTGCCAAGCTCCTCGACGGCCAGCTCGAGGACTGCCGCCTCACCCTCAGCGAAGTCCGCCTCATCGAGAACGCCCTCTTCCGCGTCCTATGCTCCATGTACCACGCCCGCATCGAGTACCCCACCCCCCCTCCCGCCGCCCCCAGCCGCACCCCCTGACCCCGCGTCCCCAGTGTTGCTCAGTGTCGTCCAGAGTCGCTCACTCGCCGTTTGGCGATTCTCGCCCGTCCGGAGCGGCGCTGCCCAGTGTTGCTCAGTGTTGCTCAGCTCTGCGCCACACACGCCCCAACGGCGGGGGGGCGGGGGGGGCGGGGGGGGCGGGGGGCACCCCTACGCGCCCCCGGTCCGGCGCTGGGGCGCCTCCCCAACCGTCCCTCGTCACCGACCCTTCTCCCCCACCATATGACAACAACGCCACGCATCGCCAGGCAGTACGGGCCACAACAACCTGGCACTACGACACTTATGGCGTTTCGACGTACTGCTTGGTACTGCCTGGCACGCTTTTGGTGCCTGTGTGCCCGTCGCGCGGGCGCCTGTTGTGCGCCTCCACCCAGTGCCGCTGGCCCAACCGCGCGCGAGCGACAGAGCCACAACTGCTGTTCCATCAAGCCCTTACGCGGTTTCATCAATCGCTCACAAACGCTCTGCCGCCACTCTGGCCCTCCGAATGATCGCTTCTGTCGAATGAGCCTTGACAACATCCGTGGGGGATCGTGTAAGGTGGGGGATGGGGCCGACTTCCGGGCAGGAGGAACGCCATGCTTGGACCAATGCCCAACGGCCACTGGGATGCGACGATGAGGGCACCAAACGTCACCCGGTCCTACGACTTCCTCTCGGCCGGCCACTGGTATCGGGTTGTGAAGGAGTTCACAGACGCCGAGGGCGACACCCATCCCGTCGGCGAGGCCTGGCGCTTCATCGGCACGGCCTACATGCACTACGACGACGTTCGCTGCTTCTGCGTGTCCCTCGACGGCGAGGGGGAGTGGACCTTCCACCTGATGGGCGCCCCCGGCGCCGGGGGCATGATCCTCCGCGACCTGGATCAGTACATCGAGCCCGTTACGGGCCTGTAGGGCATAGAGGTGTGGCACGGCTGGCCTGGAGTGAAAGTGAGAGGGAAAGGGAGAGGGGCAGAGGGGAAGGTGGCCGCGGGGCACGTGAAGGGTCTTCGGATTCCTCCCTTTCACTTTCCCCTCTCACTTTCCCCTCAGGGGCCGCGTCTCAGGGCGGGTGCGGTTGCCAGCGCACGGCCCGACGGTCGGCGATGTAGGGGGCGGCGGCGGACCGCCACGTGGGGGCTCTCGAGAAATCGGCGTCGGCGACGGCGAGGCCCTGGCCCTCAGGCACCTCGGCGAGAATCTCGCCCCACGGGGCGATGATGGCCGACTGGCCGATGGCGCGCAGCGCGCCCTCCGCGTCGAAGGGGCCGAAGTGGTTCGCGGACATGAAGAAGACAGTGTTCTCCAACGCGCGCGCCATGCCCATCGCTCGATACGCCTGGGGGTTGTACCGCCACGCCTCGCACGCGCCCGTGGCGAGCCAGGCGGTGGAGTGGACGAGGAGGTCCGCCCCCTGGTCCACCAGGTGCTGGATGTACTGGGGGAACACGTAATCGTAGCAGATGGTGAGGGCGATGCGGGCGAAACCCACGTCGCACGCGCATGGCTCGCGGCCGGCCGTCAGGATGTCGCGCTCGCCCAGGTAGAGGTAGACCTTGCGGTAGCGGGCGAGAAGCCCTCCGTCGGGCGACAGAAGGACGCTGGCGTTGTAGAAGCGCGCGCCGTCGGGGTCCTTCTCCAGAAGGCCGGCGACGACGAAGGCCCCGCAGTCCTTCGCCAACCGGCCGAGGGTGTCGGTGGCGGGGCCTGGGATGGTCTCGGCCAGTTCGGCGGTCCGCTCGGGCACGAGGCCGGTCGTGAACAGTTCCGGGAAGCACACCAGGTCGGCGCGTTCCCGTTTGGCTTGCGCGAGCAGGCCCGCGGCAGCATCGAGGTTCGCGGCCACGTCGCCCACCTTGCACACGGTCTGGGCCACGGCGAGTCGGGGCATCGGGGTTTCTCCCTTGAGGGGCTTGCTTCGTGCTATTGGGGCAACGCCTGAGCAGGGCACAACGCGTGTGGCACAGCCGCCCTCGGCTGTGTCTTCCCGTGGGCCCCGCCCTAGCTCGCACAGCCGAGGGCGGCTGTGCCACAGGGTCCATTGTCTTGCCCGCATTCTATGCGGTGGCGGGCGCGTGTCAAGGCTGCCGTGGTTGACTGGGCCGCTGGGCGGGGGTATACTGCCCAGCACGGGCGCAGAGAGGATGGGCGATGGACGGCGGCTGGCGCAACCCGTTGAGCACGGTGGGGGGGCTGACCCGGACCTATGGGCTCCAGCAGCACTTCGCGAAGGAGGCGATGGAAGGCCCCCCGCCGAAGCTGAGCCGCGCGCGGCTGCGGCGCATCGGTCGCTACTTCGCGCGCTACTGGGGCCTCTGGGCCGTGGTGCTGGGATGCGTCGCGGTGACGGCCGGGCTGAACGTGCTGCCGCCCTTCTGCGTGGGGCAGATACTCGACCGCGCGATCCCCCAGCACGATGTCGGCCTGCTGAGCCTGCTGGCGGGCGCGATGGTGGGCCTGGCCATCGTCACGGGGCTGATCGGCGTCCTCCAGCAGTCCCTCACGGCCAGGGCGGGGCAGGGCATCCTGTTCGACCTCCGCAACGAACTCTACCGCCACCTCCAACAGCTCTCCCTGCGCTTCTACACGGCCACGCGGTCGGGCGAGATCGTCGCGCGGATCAACAACGACGTGAATGCGGTGCAGGGCGTGGCGACGGGCACGCTGGTGGCGATTGCGGGCAACGTGGCGACGCTCGCGGCGACGTGCATCGCGCTGCTCTCGATGAGCTGGCGCCTGGCGGTCGTGGCGGTGCTCGTGGTGCCGGCATTCTACCTTCCCTCGAAGATCGTCGGGGCGATCCGCCGGCGGCTGTCGGCCGAGGCCCAGGAGAGCCAGGCCTCGCTCCTCGCCTTCATCCAGGAGCGGCTGCACGTGAGCGGCGCCATCCTCACCCGCATCTTCGGGCAGCGCGAGCCGGACGCCCGGGCCTTCGCCGACCAGAGCGCCCGCGTGCGCGACCTGAGCATCCGCCAGACCGTGGTCGGCCGCTGGCTCTTCATGATCCTCAGCGTCTTCAGCGCCATGGGGCCGGCGCTCGTCTTCTGGTTCGGCGGCTACCAGGTGATGCGGCAGGAACTCACGCCGGGCCTCCTCGTCGCCTTCGCCGCACTCCTCACCCTCCTCTACCGCCCGGTGGTCCAGCTCGCCTCCGTCTACGTGGACCTCCAGGGCGCCGCGGCCGTGTTCGACCGCATCTTCGACTACCTGGACATCGAGCCGGAAGTTCGCGACAAGCCGGAGGCGAAGTCTCTCGACCGCACGACCGGACACGTCGCGTTCGAGGGGGTCAGCTTCTCGTACCCTCCCTCGGCCCGCCCGGCCGCCGACCCCGGGAACGGGCAGGAGCCCGCGGCAGAGGCGCCCGAGCCCTTCGCCCTGCGGGACGTGAGTTTCGAGATCGCCCCCGGCGAGCAGGTGGCCCTCGTGGGGCCAAGCGGCTCGGGCAAGACCACCATCACCTACCTGCTCCTGCGGTTCTACGACCCCGCCGCCGGGCGGATCACGCTGGACGGACACGACCTTCGGGACCTCGGCCAGGAGGGGCTGCGGCGGCACATCGGCATGGTGGCCCAGGAGACGTTTCTCTTCCACACCAGCATCCGCGAGAACCTGCTGTACGCCCGGCCCGACGCGGCGGAGGGCGACCTGGTGGCCGCGTGCCGCGCCGCGAACATCCACGACCTGATCGCCGGGTTGCCCGAGGGATACGACACGGTGGTGGGGGAGCGCGGGTTCCGCCTCTCGGGCGGCGAGAAGCAGCGCCTGGCCATCGCCCGCACGCTGCTGACCAACCCGCCCATCCTCATCCTGGACGAGGCGACGAGCAGCCTCGACGCCGCGTCCGAGGCCCTCATCCAGGACGCGCTGGGGCAGTTGCTGCGGGGACGCACCTCCCTCATCATTGCCCACCGCCTCTCCACCATCCTGAGTTCCGACAAGATTGTGGTCATGGACGCCGGCCGCGTGGTCGAGCAGGGGGGGCACGAAGAACTTCTGGCGCGGGGCGGCCTCTACGCCCGCCTCTACGAGCAGCAGTTCGCCAAGGTGCTCGGGCGGGCCAACGGCCCGCCCTGACCGCCGCTGAAGGGGCGACTGCGCTGGCGAGTCCGGCCCCCAATCCTGGTGAGCCTGTTGGCAGTTCCCGAGCCCAACCCTCTCCCTACCCTCTCCCTACAAGGGAGAGGGGTCCGAACCCCCCTCCCTACCAGGGAGGGGGTAGGGGGACGAGGACGCCGTCGAGGCCGACAAGCTCTTCGCCCTCCTCATGGGCAACGCCGTCCAGCCCCGCCGCGAGTTCATCGAGCGCCACGCCCTCGAGGCCACTAACCTGGACATCTGACGGACGCTCCGCAGGACCGGGGGCAAGTGTTCCCTCGCCGGGAGTATGGTCCCCAATCCTGGTAGCCTGTGCCATTCCAGTGGCTCGACCCTCCCCCTTCCCCCTCCCTTGAAGGGAGGGGAGTTCCAGACCCCTCTCCCTCTCAGGGAGAGGGTAGGGTGAGGGTGGGGCTTGCAGATGGGCGCACTACACAGGATTAAGGCCCAGACCCTCTCGCTCCACAACCCTTGCTTGACTTCCGCCCGCCTCGCGTTATAATGCCCGCTGCAGGTGAGGGAAGCCCTTTTCCTGCCTTGGGGGCGCACAAGATGAGAACGAACGCCGCATCGCTGGCCGTCGCGCTGGCCTGCCTGACGTCGCTTGCCCACGGGCTCGAGCCAGATATTTCGCCGCCCGACATTGAGGGGAGTCGGGCAAGCGCGCGCGAGCAGCTCGCGACGATTCTGGCCGAGCGGGAGACCGCGGCTGAGGGGCTTGCGGGGCTCAGAAGACGCAGGTCCCAGTTCCAAGGCGAGCGCGACGCCTTGCGGGAAGAAGCACGACAGGCTACGCACGGCGGAACCATCCCGGTACTCACCATGGAGTCGCGGACGTCTTCCGCGTCCAATTTCCGACTCCCGCCAGACCTGTATGTCGAGGGCATCCTGGCCGGTGTCATGGCGGAGGACCTGCGAACAGCGCCCGATGGCCGGCAGCGAACTCCCGACGAACAGCGGGAGCTGCGGAACCAGATCATCTACCGGGCCACGCTCCAATACCTCGGAGTGCGCAACGTGTACAGCCGGTGGAATCGCAGGCAAGCGCAGCAGTGGGATGCGATGGTCGCCGTCATGGATGAGGCGATCAGAAGGCAGGAGGCGGAGGTGGCCCGGCAGAATGCCACCGCGGCGGCGGCGATTGCGGAGGCGCTCTCGGTCCCCTACGGCGTGATGAATGTGTTCATGGAGGGCGAAGGGCGCGGCACGAGCGGCACCACGGCCTTGGCTCCGGCCGTGCCTGCCCGGCCGACCACGCCCCCTCCAGCCACCAAGGCGCCCCCGCCGAGTGGCCCGGGCACGCCGGCCCCCACGCCCCCCGTCCAGCCCCCGGCGGCCGCATCGCCAACGTGGAAGCTATGGACCCCAACCAGCGCCCAGCTTGCTCAGGGCGCGCCGCGCTCCTGGGTGTGCGCGCGCGACTTCAGTCGCCAAGGCTGGAACTGCGGCATTGCCGTCGGCGTAAAGGCTGAAGGCTTCCCGCCCAATCAGCTCTACCGCGTTCGCATTGACATCACGGAATGGACGACCTTTCGCGTGTCGGACCCGGGCCAGCCGCGTGGGGGAACCCAGCGCGGCCCGACGTGCTGGTACGCCATCAAGCAACGCCCCAACATGTATGATGATAGGAACTTCAGCTTCGTCCTGCCCATGCCGGACGGGCCTTTTGCCTTCACGCTGTCCATCCCCGACCTCCCGAGCGTGCCGCCAATCACGGTGCGGGGCATCAAAGCGCGCGCGACTGCAGACGACCCTGGTTACAAGGACATTCTGAGGGACGGGCGCTGCCCATCCACCGACGGCGACTTCCGCTTCCTCCTCGACGACGCCAAGCAGTTCACGGCCCGACTGGGTGGCGTGCGAGACCCCAAGGAGGTCGTGCGGTGCCACGAGCGGTTGCGGGAGGACTACCGCAAGCTGGCGACAGGGTTCAGCCGCCTTTCGCGGTATGAGGAGGCCCTGAAGTGCGCCACGGCGGCCCTCAAGCACCACCAGGGCGCTGCCCCGGGCCACGCACCGACAGAGGCGGTTTGGCACCGTGATGGGCGCGCGGAGATCCTCATGGAGATGGCCAACGCCGCGTATGGGATGGCCGACGCCGGAGCATTCGCGTCCGCAGCGGAGGCCTTGGCCGGACTCCTGCGCGCAGACGCCGAGAATAGCCGCAGGAGGGGGGGGCAGTCGGACATAATGTTCGGGCAGGCCAGGTCAGCGTATTGGGCCTATGCGCAGGGGATCCTCGTCCTCACGGGCGACCTGGCGCGGGCGCGGCGCATCATCTCCGAGGGCGCCGAGCCGTGTCACCGGGAGTGGGCGCAGGCCAGGGCCAGGGAGACCGGCGGACCCACGGAGTTCCAGCCCCCCTCCTGGGCCACCGGCCCGTAGGGAGCCGTGCCTGCCGAGAGAGGTCCCGCCCATGTACCGGCTCACTCGCGTGCAGGGCGAAGGCGCGAGATAGCATTTGCGGCCCGCGGAGCACCCCCTCTCGCAGGGGAAATGGAGGCACCCGACCATGCAGCGGCGAGCACGTATCCGGGCGACCGTGTGGTGGGTCATGGTGGGCTGTGGACTGGCCGCGCTCCCGGCGCCGGCATCGGCCCAGAGCCGTCCCAGGACGATCGGGATCGGCGCCGTGCCCTTCATGGGCACCGTGCCGCCGCTGGGCGACGTCACGGAGCAGCAGCTCTTTCGCCTCATGGGGGAGACGCCGAGCATCACACGGGTCATCACACCCAAGGACCCCAAGACCCTGTTCGGGCAGGTGGTGAAGCTGGCGGGCGCGAACCGCTGCCTGGTGGACTTCCTGGTGATCGGTGGCCATGGGGCGCAGAGCACGCCTATCGTCCTCTTCCCGGGCAGCCCGCTGACATTGGAGAACGTGAACGTCCCGAAGATGAAGCAAGACCTTGCGCGCTGCCAGGAGAGCCTGGCGCGCATGGTGCAGGAGGGCCGCGCCCAAGCAGACAGGGACAAGGAGCAGGCCGCAATCCGCACGCTCGGCGAGCGGCTGCAACTCCTTGACGCGGTGGCCAGTGTGATGGCGCCGAAGGCGACGATCTGGCTCCTCAACTGTTGCGCCGCCGATGGCGAGGCGGGCGAAGCCTTCGTCAAGGGGATCGGCTCGGCCCTCCTCGGAAAGCAGGGCGGCGCCATCGTCGCCGCCAAAGGCATCGTGACGATTGCCGAGACCACGAACTTGCTGGGCGTCCTCGGCGCTTACCTCCGGACAGGGGAACTCACCTTGCCCGGCGGCATCGAGCCGAGCGGCAAGTGGGTGACCTTTAAGATCGAGCCAAGCGCGCAGAATGCAGCCGTCTCCTACCGCGGAGGCGTCAGTGACGCCTGGAGGAAGGAGAATGACCAGACGGCGCGTGGCGGTTGGGGCTGGCGGGCAGCAAAGCTGGTGGACTACGCGGTCACTGTCAGCGACACGACGCTCGCAGTGAACCTGCGGGACGGAGTGGCCACCCTGGCTCCAGTGGAATACAACTGCCGTCTCGACTATCACGACAATCACAAGCCGGCGGGCACGACCGAGAGGGCCACCCTCCGGCAATCCGTCACGTTCGCCCCCGGCCGCGTGCTCGGCGATGGGTCAATCGAGGGCGGGCAGATCACCTGCCACGAGCAGCGGACGGGGAGGGCTGAGTTTTGTCCAACAATCGGGTTCGGCACTGGCATCTATTGGTGCGCGGCGCGAGGCCCCGATGGCGCCTCCTATCGGGTGTACCGCGGCCGGAGGGACGGCCTGCCGCGGGCCATCGAGATAGGCAAGCCCCTCTTCATCCTCACCGCTGCAGCGCTGCCCGACCAGACCGTCAACCTGCCCTCGGTGTGGGAGGTGCCCACGCGCGGCCCCGCGCCCGGCCGACCGGACGGGCCCGCCATCGCCCCGCCACCCGTGCCTACGCGGGTGCCGCTGCCCGAGCCGCCGATGGGGCCTGCCGGTCCGCCGCCGCAGCGGCCGCGGGCGAGGAAGGTCTACCGGCCCAGCCCCGATGAGGCGGCTGCCGTCGACATGGTCACGAAGACGTTGGACGCCGGCAGGGTGCCCAACAAGGAGGCCATGCTGGCCGACGCGGTCTCGAAGGGCTATCAAGCCCTGGCCGGGCTGCTTCTGGCCAGGGGCGCGAAACCAGACGCGCGGACCGCCTCGGGCGAATCCCTCCTCTCCGTTGCCCTGCGGCGCGACGATCAAGGGATGGCCACGCTGCTCCTCCAGGCCGTAGTCACCGCCGAGATCGAGAAGCACCGCCAGGCGGGCGCACCTCCCCCGCCTGCGCCCCCGCCCATGGCTCCGGGCAAGGCGTCGGAGCTGACGCTCATGCAGCACGCGCTGGCGATCAACCCGGCCGGCGACAAGGCGCAATGGCTCCGCGCCGCGGCCGGCAGGGGCCACGCGAGCGTGGCCCGCGCGCTCCTCGAGATGGGGGCACGGGCCGACGCGCCCGACGCCGCGACGGGGGACACGCCGCTGCACCTGGCAACACGCGGCAAGAGTCAACCCGTCGCCGAGGCCCTCGTGGCGGCCGGGGCCGACACCCGCGCGAGGAACAAGGCAGGCGAGACCCCGCTTGACATTGTGAGGAAGGCAGGCGATTCCGCGCTCCTCGCCACCCTCATTGCCGGGGAGGCGGCGAACACCGCCTGGAACGAGGCCGCGCGGGAAGCCGCGCTCGCGCGGCCCGCGAGCCAGGACGAGGAGCGCGCCCTGGCCCTGTTGAAGGCCGAGCTGCCCAAGCTCGGCCGCGTGGACCTGGCCACCTACCTCGCCATCGCCGCATCCAACGGCCACGGGGCCGTCGTGGCGTTCCTCCTCGACCAGGGGGCGTCGCCCGATGCCGTGGGTGACAAGGGCGATCCAGTCCTTGAGTTGGCCGTGCTGGGCAACCACGGGCGGGCGGCGGAGCTTTTGCTCCTCCGGGGCGCGGACGTGGCAGGGGAAGGCCCCGGAAAGGTCGCCGCACTTCACCTTGCCGCCGGCGAGGGCCATGCGGACGTCGCGCGCCTGCTTCTGCGCTATGGTGCTGATGTGAACGTGAGGGACGAGGGTGGCCGGACGCCGCTCCACTATGCGGCCGTGACCGGCCACACGGAGGCCGTGGAGGTTCTCTTCGCGCGGAAGGCCGACCTGCACGCCCGGAGCGCCACCGGGGACACAGCGTTGCACTATGCGGCAGAGAAGGGCCGCAGAAAGGCCGTGGCGCTCTTGCTGGCCCTGGGCCTCGACCCCGCGGCGGCAAACCAGGCGGGCCTGGCGCCCGCGCAGGTGGCCCAGGACCCCGAGGTCGCGAAGTTCATCACCGATTTCCAGAAGCGCAGGGCCGCTGCGCCCAGCACTCCGCCGGCCAACTGAGGCGGTCCGCCTGCTCGGCCCCGGCAACGGAAGGGAGAAGACCATGGCCACGGTGGGCATCGGCCTCGTTGGCTCGCAGTTCGTCTCGACTATCCATGCGGAGTCGCTCAAGCGTGTGCCGCGGGCGAGGCTCGTGGCCGTGGCGTCGCCCACGCCGGGCCACGCGGCGGCCTTCGCGCAGACCCATGGAATCCCCCACGCGTTCACCGACTACCGCAAGATGCTGGAGATGGACGAACTGGACCTGGTGGTTATCGGCGCGCCGAACGACATGCACTGCCAGATCACGTGCGACGCCGCCGCGGCCGGGAAGCACGTGGTGTGCGAGAAGCCGCTCTGCCTGAACCTGGCCGAGGCCGACCGCATGCTCGCGGCCTGCCGCCGGGCCGGCGTGAAGCTCATGTACGCCGAGGAGCTGTGCTTCGCACCCAAATACGTCCGCCTGAAAAAACTGGCCGACGACGGGGCGCTCGGCCGCCTCACCCTCGTCAAGCAGAGCGAGAAGCACGACGGGCCGCACGCGCCGCTTCTTCCTCGGCCCCGACCTCAAGCCCACCGTCGTCGCAGGCGTCCCGCCCGACTATTTCAGCAAGACCGGCCAGCTCTGGGGCAACCCCCTCTACCGCTGGGACGCGATGGCCGCCGACGGCTATGCCTGGTGGGTCCGCCGCTTCCGCCAGACGTTCCGCACCGTGGACATCGTGCGCCTCGACCACTTCCGCGGCTTCGCCGCCTACTGGGAGGTCCCCGCCGACGAGAAGACCGCCATCCACGGCAAATGGGTCAAGGGGCCGGGAGCCAAGCTCTTCAAGGCGCTGGAGGCCGCCCTCGGCGAGCTGCCCATCATCGCCGAAGACCTCGGCCTCATCACCCCAGACGTCCACGCCTTGCGTAAACACTTCCACCTGCCCGGCATGAAAGTCCTCCACTTCGCCTTCACCACCGACGGCACGCACCCCTACCTGCCCCACAACTACGAGCCCAACTGCATCGTCTACACCGGCACCCACGACAACGACACCACGCTCGGCTGGTATCACACCCGCGAGGCGAAGGAGAAGGCGGCGTTGCACCGCTACCTTGGCCCGATGTCCGAGCCTGTCAACTGGTCCCTCGCCCGCCTCGCCTACGCCTCAGTCGCCGACGTGGCCATCATCCCCCTCCAGGACGCCCTCGGCCTCGGCGGCGATGCCCGCATGAACACCCCCGGCAAGCCCTCGGGCAACTGGTCCTGGCGCTTCCGCGAGCACCTCCTCACCCCCGGCCTCCGCACCCACCTCCTCGACCTCGCCCTCACCTATGGCCGCAAAGAAGTCCCCAAGGCCGAGGAGGTCACTGAGGCGTCACCGCCGCAGCCCTGAGCGCCCCTCTGCCCAAGATGGCCAAGGTGGCCAGCGCGCAACACGGGGGTTGGCCACCTTGAAGAAGCGCGGCTGAGCCGTGCAGCGGCACACCATAACAGTTTGGCAAGTCAGTAGATATGGCGCCTGGCGTGCGCCTTGCCTCCCCCTCCGCGCCGCAGTCAAGGTGGCCACCTTGGCGTCGCCTCGCGCGGGCCAGCCCAATCGTGGAGAGCAAGATGGCGTCAGGCAGGTTGCACTGTCGGACGGCCTTGTGGTAGAACGCTGGGGCGATGCGGCTATGAAGTCGCCGCCCCCACTGGGCTTGCCCCAGTGGGGCGGAGGATTGGCAGCTACCGGGCCAGTGCCCTCACCCCCTATCCCCCTCTCCCGCCGCCCGGCGGGCGGCGGAGCTGTTGATGAAGGGATGCCCATGTCAGCCATGACGATGCGGGAGCGAATGCTGGCGCTGATTCAGGGGCGGCCGCACGACCGCGTGCCGTTCGTGCAGTACAGCGGCCTCGCCGCGCCGAACGACGAGGTGTGGGCACACGTGGGGCGCGGCCGCGTGGGGCTGCTCCAGTGGTGCAGCGTCCATCGCGTCGAGACGCCTCACTGCCGCTTCGAGCACGAGGACTTCGAGCGCGACGGCCAACGCTTCCGCCGCACGACGCTCCACACCCCCGCCGGCTCGCTGGTCGAGGAACGCCAGTTCGAGCCCGCCTACGGCTCAAGCTCCATTCGCCGCCACTACGTTCAGGAGCCAAGCGACTACGATGTCCTGATCGCCTATCTTCGCGACGGGATTGTGATGGACGCCTACGACGCCTACCGTAAAGTGGACGCCGACCTGGGCGACGACGGGCTGCCGCTGCCCGCGGTCGAGCGCACGCCCTACCAGCAGCTCTGGGTGCAGTGGGCGGGGCTGACGAATCTCTCTGTCCACCTGGCCGAATGCCCCGGCAAGGTGGAGGCGGTCATCGAGCTTCTCAACCAGCGGGCCAGGCTCATCTTCGAGCTGGCCCTCCGCTCGCCCGCGCCCTTCATTGATTTCCCCGACAACATCACGGCGCCCGCGATCGGCCCCGAGCGCTTCCGCCGCTACTGCGTGCCCCTCTACAACGAGCTGGCCGCCATGCTCGCCGAGCGCGACGCCTATGTGTTCGTGCATATGGACGGCCATCTCAAGCCGCTCTGGGACGACATCGGGAAGTGCGGCGTCAGAGGCATTGATTCGCTCTCGCCCGTGCCCGACAACGACACGTCGGTCGCCGCCGCTCGGCGGATGTGGGCCGAGATGCGGCTCTGGGTCAACTTCCCCTCGTCGTGCCACCTGCGCGGCTACACGGGCGCGCGCAAGGTCGCGGAGCAGATTCTCGAGGAGGACGGCGGCTCGGGCCTCCTCCAGATTCAGATCTCCGAAAACGTCCCCCGCGACGCCTGGCGCGAGAGCTACCGCGCCATTGCCGATGCGATTGAGGCGCGGTGATGCACGGTCCGGCACCCTCACCCGCCCGCCTTTGGCGCGCGACCTCTCCCCGAGGGAGAGGTGCGGCAGCGCTTGACTAATGGGTGGCAAAGCTATACCATTCGTCCGTTGGTTAGGAGGCAAGCGTTCCTTTCCTTCAAGCGAGGTCAGGTGAGATGAACCGACGCGATTTTCTGCGGAAGGCGGGCGGGGGGATGCTCGGCGCGGGGCTGGGGGCGCTCGTCGTGCCTCGCTGGTCGTTCGCCGCGCCGCCCAGCGAGCAAATCGTCACGGGCCATATCGGCGTGGGCGGCATGGGCAGCGGACACGTCGGCTGGTTCCTCGGCTCCCCGCAGGCGCGCGTCATCGCCATCTGCGATGTGGACGAAGGGCACATGAAGTCCAACGTCAAGAGAGCCCACGACCAGTACAAGAACACCGAGTGCACCGGCTACCGCGACTTCCGCCAGGTGCTCGACCGCACGGACATTGATGCCATCTCGACGGCGACGCCCGACCACTGGCGAGCGATGATGGTCACCCACGCATTCATGGCCGGCAAGGACGTCTACGCCGAGAAGCCGCTGTGCCACAACTACCTCGAAGCCCAGGCCATGCTCCGCCTCGGCACCCGCTACAAGCGCGTCTACCAGCTCGGCACCCAAATCCACGCGGGCGACAACTATCACCGCGTCGTCGAGCTGGTCCGCTCCGGCATCCTCGGCAAAATCCACACCCTGCGCGTCTGGAGCAGCGGCGGAGCCCCCGGCATTCAGCCCACGCCCGGCGCCAAAGTGCCCGATGGCTTCGACTACGACACGTGGCTCGGCCCCGCCCCCTGGCGGCCCTACGACCCCGGGCACACCCACTTCCGCTTCCGCTACTTCCTCGACTTCTCCTGCGGCCACTACGCCGACTTCTGGTGCCACATCTCCGACGTCGGCTTCTGGGCCGCCGACATCAAGACCACGCCCAAGACCATCACCGCGCGCGGCGAACTTCAGTCCCAGGGCATCTCCGACGCCCCCCGCACGATTGACGTAGACCTCGAGTTCCCCGACGGCCTGAAGTACTACTGGACCAGCTCAACGCCCCAGACCCCCGAGAACTGCGGCTGGGGCATGGCCTGCACCTTCTACGGCACCGACGGCTGGCTCACCTGCAACTACGGCGAGCGATTCCTCTCCATCGGCGGCAAGGAGAAGGTGAAAGACGTTGACAGCGTGCCCAGGACCCTCCCGCGCTCCCCTGGCCACCACGTCAACTTCCTCGAATGCGTCAAGACCCGTGGCCTCACCGAGAGCAACCTGCCCTACGTCGTGAACATGACCACCCCCATGTTCTTCGGCCGCATCTCGCTCCTGTGCGGCGGCCGCACCCTCAACTGGGACGAATCGAAGAAGCAATTCACCGGCGACGACGAGGCCAACCGCCTCCTCGGCCGCGTCTACCGCCAGCCGTGGACCTTGCCCGCGTGAGGGGGCTTGACTCCCCGTTGCGCGGGGTGTAGGATCGGGACATGGCAACCACTGCTGAAATCACAACCGCCGAGCAACTGTTCGAGGCCCCAGACCTGGGGCAGTGCGAACTGGTGCGTGGGGAACTCATCATGGTGGCACCCCCCGGGTACGCGCATGGCAGCATTGAGGCTCGGATCGCGAGAGCATTGGCGAACTTCGTGGAGGCCAACGGGTTGGGGGATGTGCTAGCCGGGGAACCAGGTTTCGTGATCGCCCGCGACCCCGACACGGTTCGCGCGCCCGATGTCGCCTTCGTCCGCGCCGAACGAGTCCCTACAGGCGAGAAGTCACGCTTCTTCGACGGCGCCCCCGACCTGGCGGTCGAGGTGCTTTCCCCCAGCGACCGGGCCAGCGAGGTCAACGCCAAGGTCAGGGACTGGCTCGACGCCGGCTGCCGCATGGTCTGGGTGGTTGACCCTGCGACCAAGACCGTCTCCGTCTACCGCAGCCGCACGCAGATCGAAGTCCTGACCGCATCGGATACGCTCGGGGGCGGCGATGTGCTCCCCGGCTTCAGCCTTCCGGTCGCGAGCATCTTCGCCAGGTAGCGGATGCTCCGTGATCAACCAACCCATTTAGGAGGCCGAGACCATGCGTCGGATGGCGATCGTGGCGATGGCGTGCGTGGTGGCGGCGGCCGCGTGGGCGGGCGAGGAGCCCAAGGCAGCCCCGGCGGCGGCTGAAGAGGGCTTTGTGAGCCTCTTCGACGGCAAGACGCTCGAGGGCTGGACGGGGGCCGTCAAGGGCTACACGGCCGAGGACGGGCTGCTCGTGTGCCAGCAGAAGGGCGGCGGGGAGCTGATGACCGCCAAGGAATACGGCGACATGATCTTCCGCTTCGAGTTCAAGTTCGGGCCGGGCGGCAACAACGGCGTCAAGGTCCGCGGCCACGAAATCCAGATTCTCGACGACTACGCGGACGGGCACAAGACCCTCAAGCCCTGCCAATACCACGGCTCGATCTACTGCAAGGTGCCCGCCAAGCGCGGCGCCACCAAGCCCGCAGGCGAGTGGAACACCGAGGAAATCAAGGTCAAGGGCACACAGTGGACCGTCACGGTGAACGGCCAGGTGATCGTGGACTGCGACATCTCGAAGGAGGCGGGGCTGGAGGCCGTGGCGAAGAAGGCGAAGGCGCCCATCGGCTTCATGGGCCACGGCTGCCGCGTCGAGTTCCGCAACCTGCGAGTCAAGGAGCTGTGACCCGGCGCCGCCAACTGACTCTCGTCCCCCCGCTCTGCGGGGGGACGTAGCCCCGGACGCTCTGCGTCCATTCGCGAGCGCCCCTGACCCCAATGGCCGCGGAGCGGCCGGGCTTTCGTCCCCACGCGGAGCGTAGGGACGAGTGTTCCTCGCGTCTCGTGCCCCCGCTCTGCGGGGGGACGTAGCCCCGGACGCTCTGCGTCCATCTGTGACTGTCGCGGGCCCCAATGGCCGCGGAGCGGCCGGGCTTTCGTCCCCACGCAGAGCGTAGGGACGAGATTGTTGCTTGGGAGGTGTGGTCATGAAGTGGTTCGTCCGCGCCATCGGCGTACTGGCCGCGGTTGTCTCGACCGCCTCCGCGGCCTCGTTCATCTTCCGCCACGGACAGCTCGAGCTGACCTTCGACGAGGCGACGGGGGCGCTGGTGCGCCTGGCGCGCGGCAATGAGGTCCTCGCCGAGGCCGGCCCCGACCGCTCGCCCGTCTCCTTTGGCATCGGCGAGTACCAGAAGACCACCTGGGCCGAGCAGCTCAAGCCCGGCCGCAAGCTCGTCAAGCGCGAGCAGCCCTCGCCCGACACCCTCGAACTCACCGTCACCCTCGGCGACTACGAGGTCGTCGAGCGCTACAAGCTCCATGCCGGTTCCCCCCGCGTGGACCGCTCGGCCACGCTGACGAATCGCGGCAAGGAGACGGTGAAGCTGCGCGCCTTCACCTTCCGCACGCCCGGCCTCAAGGCCACGCCCGAGTGATAGATATCATGCTGAAGACCGTCGGCAAGACGATGGGCGTCAAGGCATCCGGCGGAGTCCGCACCTGGGAAACCGCCGTCGGCTACCTCCGCCAGGGTTGCAAGCGCCTCGGCGTCGGCTCCACCGAGAAGGTGCTCGACGGCGCGCCCGACGCTGGAACAGGCTATTGACCCCAAGCTGTTGGGGGCGGCAGATGCCAGAAGCCCAACATGTTCGACTCGACCAGTCTTCCCAGTCTTCCCGGCCTATTGGGGGGCAGGGTCAGATGTTAACCGTATTAACTATTCCGGGCTTGGCGCGAGCCCTTTGGGACGGGCAGGAGCCTTCTTCGTGAGAGCGTTGATCTACCGCGGCCCCGGCGACATCCGTCTCGATCAGGTGCCCGTGCCGCCGTGCGGCGAGACCGAACTCCGCGTGAAGGTGGATGCCTGCGCCGTGTGCGGCACCGACCTCAAGTCGTTTCTGCACGGCAACCCCAAGATTACGCCGCCCCGCATCATCGGCCACGAGTTCACGGGGGTGGTGGACGCCGTGGGCACGAAAAAAGACTCCAGGAGTCTTTTTCCCGTCGGAGATCGTGGTGAAAAAGACTCCAGGAGTCTTTTTTCGGTCGGCGACAGGATCGTGATGGCCACATCGGTCTCATGCGGCGCGTGCGCCTACTGCCAGCGGGGGTGGACGAATCTGTGCGTGGACATGGCCGCGATGGGCTTCAAGTACGAGGGCGGCATGGCCGAATACGTCGTCGTGCCCGAGCGGGCGCTGCGCAACGGCCACGCCGTCAAGGTGCCCAAGACCGTGAAGCCCGAGCACGCGGCCCTCGCCGAGCCGCTCAGTTGCTGCGTCAATGCCGCCGAGAATTGCGGCATTCAGAAGGGCGACACGGTGGCTGTCGTGGGCGCCGGGCCGATGGGCATCATGAACGCCTGCATCGCCCGCGAGTTCGGCGCGGCGAAGATCATCCTCGCCGAGATCAACGAGGCTCGGCTGCGGCAGGCCGAGGCGTTCGGCTTCGACCGCCTGGTCAACCCCGCCGCCGAAGACCTGGCGAAGGTCGTGAAGGAGATGACAGGCGGCCTGGGGGCCGACGTTTGCATCGTGGCCGCGCCCGCCGCCAAGCCGCAGGAGCAGGCGCTCAACCTCGTGCGCAAGCGCGGCGTCGTCTGCCTCTTCGCCTCGCTCCCTGCCGGCGGCAGCCTGCTCTCGATTGACAGCCGCCCGCTTCACTACAACGAGCTGAGAGTGGTGGGCACGAGCGATTCCACGCCCGCCCAGGTCAAGCGGGCGGTTGACCTCATCGCCGGCGGAGCCATGCCGATGGACAAGCTGGCCACCCACGTGCTGCCGCTCGCCGAGTTCACGAGGGCCTTTGAGCTGATGACGAACGGCGAGTCACTGAGAGTGGTGCTGAGGCCCTGACCACAGCTGCTCCCCGCGCTCGCGGGTGAGGACGAGTGGTGCTTTGGAGTACACAATGAATAAGCGTAGCGTTCTCGATGCCGCAGCTCTGGCCATAGTGGCGGCGCTGGCCGGCTGCTCCGGCTCGGGCGAGCAGTCCTCCAAGGAACGCGTGGTGGACCTGGGCGGCGGGGACAAGATGGCCTTCGTGCTCATCCCCCCAGGCTCGTTCACGATGGGAACCACGGAGGCCCAGGTCAAGGCCGCGCTCGCCAGGTGGCCGGAGAAGAAGGAAGATGCGTTCGCCGGCGAGAAGCCGACGCGCAAGGTGACGCTCTCCAAGGCCTTGTGGATGGGGCAGCACGAGGTCACGGTGGGCCAGTTCCGCCGCTTCGTCGAGGCCACGGGCCACAAGACCGACGCCGAGAGGGGCACGAAGTTCCAGGGCGCATTCGTCGTCTATGGGGAGGTGGACAGGGATGTCGGCGGCGCAATCGCCGTCAGACGCAGCCACGTGGGGATGAAGGACGACGCCACCTGGCGCAACCCGTACTTCAAGCAGACCGATGAACACCCGGTCGTCTGCGTGAGCTGGAACGACGCCCGGGCCTTCGCCGACTGGCTGAACGCGACGGACAGGGCCAGGCCCGCGGGGTCGAGCTATCGGTTGCCCACCGAGGCGGAATGGGAGTATGCTTGCCGGGCCGGCACGACGACCTGGTACCAGTGGGGCGATGACCCCGGTGCGGGGAAGGGCTGGTGCAACGTCAAGGATCTCGCGGCGGAGGTCATCTTCGGCTCCCGCGGCGGCAAGGTGTTCCAGTGGGACGATGGGTTCGTCTACACGGCGCCCGTGGGCTCGTTCAGGGCCAGTTCCTTTGGCCTTCACGACATGCACGGCAACGTGGGCGAGTGGTGCGAGGACTGGCACGGGGCCTACCGCTCGGGCGACCAGACCGACCCCGTCGGCCCCGCGTCTGGCGAGAAGCGCGTGTTGCGGGGCGGCTCGTGGCTCGACCTTCCCGACAGCATGCGCTCGACACATCGAAGCCCCGATGGCCCTCACTGCCGCGACAACTACAATGGGTTCCGACTGGTTCTCGCAACGGGGCACGACTGACCGTTCCGTCACGACGCGCTACGCTCGGGCAAGTAAGGAGTTCTCTCGTCCCCACGCTCCGCGTGGGGACGCCGCGTCCCGGACGCTCCGGCGTCCTCTTCGGGCTTCGTAGCCTTGCTTCCGGGGCAGCCGCCGGGTAGAATGAAGACGCGAAGTGGTGGCGCAAGCTGAGGCCAGACTCGAGGTGACACGATGGTCACGCTGAACGCCCAGTTCGACGGCCGGGCATTTGTGCCGGAGGGGCCGGTGGACATTGCGCGCGGCACGAAGTGCCGCATCACGGTCCAGCCCGTGGAGCAGCCCGAGGAGAAGG
The DNA here is from genome assembly GCA_041320515.1 of Planctomycetota bacterium. Taxonomy (GTDB): domain Bacteria; phylum Planctomycetota; class PUPC01; order DSUN01; family DSUN01; genus DSUN01. The sequence goes on from JBGLNR010000001.1 coordinate 2,290,680, forward strand.
GTCTGCCCCTGGTGGACTTCGCGCTGGAGTGCGCCCGCAAGATGAAGGGCAACTACCCGACCGACCTGGCGCGCAACCACGACCACTACCTCCACGGCAGGCCGAAACGGTCATGAGCCCGCCCATCTTCGCCGACGCTTTCTACTTCCTAGCACTGCTGAACCCGCGCGACCAGGACCACGACCGGGCGGCCCGGCTCGGCAGGAGGCCCTTACGGGGGACGCACACTTCGAGCAAGCCGGGTTCCGTGTCCTTTTTCCCCGAAGGTAGCCACGGGCTGAGGCCCGCACGACGAACGCGTTGAGGGTGAGATGGTAGGGCGTGCGAACCTGCACGCGGAATCTGCGTCTTCGCGGCTTGACAACCGGGCGGCGGTCCTGCCATGCTGTGCCACGAAAGGCGTAGCCGCAAGCGTCCCGCTTGCGAGGCTTCCGTGGCCGTTCGACAATCGGGACGCTTGTCGCCACGTTCCGCGTGCATGTTTGCACGCCCTACAGGAGGACGGGCTATGAGGGCACTGGCGCATTCTCGGGCGGCCCTGGCCTTGATGGGTGCGCTCGCAGGATGGTGTGCCGCCGGCGAGCAGGCCCCCAAGGAGCGGGTCGTGGAGCTCGGGGGCGGGGTGAAGATGACCCTCGTGTTCATCCCCGCCGGCTCCTTCACTATGGGCTGCACAGAGGCCGCAATCAAGGCACTGCTAGCAAAGTGGCCCGAGGCCAAAGAGGAATCGTTCGCGGGTGAGAAGCCGGCCCCCAAGGTGACGATCTCCAAAGCCTTCTGGATGGGGAAGCACGAGGTCATGGTCGGCCAGTTCCGCCGCTTCGTGGATGGCACGGGTTACAAGACCGATGCCGAGAAGGGCACGCCGGACGGTTTCATCCCCAAACTGAAGGGCAAGGTGGCAGAGGACCACAATTGGCGGAAGCCCCACCCGGCCTTCAGTCAGACCGACGAGCACCCGGTGATCATGCTGAGCTGGAACGACGCGGTGGCGTTCGCCGACTGGCTGAACGCCACCGACGGGGGCAAGCCCGCGGGGTCCAGCTATCGCCTGCCCACCGAGGCGGAATGGGAGTATGCTTGCCGGGCGGGCACCACCACCTGGTACCAGTGGGGCGACGACCCCGACAGGGGCAAAGGCTGGTGCAACGCCTCTGACATGACAGCGAAGAAGACATGGCCCTTCCCATGGTTGGGTAAGAGCGTGTTCAACTGGGAGGACGGGTTCGTCTTCACGGCGCCGGTAGGCTCGTTCAAGGCCAATGCCTTTGGCCTCCACGACATGCACGGAAACGTCCGGGAATGGTGTCAGGACTGGTATGGGCCGTACAAGGAGGGAGACCAGACGGACCCGGCGGGGCCGGACTCTGGCAGGCATCGGGTGCTCCGCGGCGGCGGCTGGACCATGGCTCCCTGGCATCTCTGCCCGGAAGACTCGCATGATCGGAACGGGGGCGGTCCCGCGTTCCGTGGCACCGCCCAGGGCTTCCGTGTGGCGCTTTCCGCGGGACAGTGATCACAGCCTGTCTCTCCCCCCACGCTCCGCGTGGGGACGCACTGACTTGGATGTTCCGCATGCCGACGGAGGACCGTCGGGATGATTAGGGAGCGAGAAGGGGTCTGTAGTGCGGCCTTCAGGCCGTAGGGATACGGGCTGAAGCCCGCACTACGAACGCACGAACGCGTTGGGGGTGAGTGAATGGATCTCGGCCTCAAGGGCAAGGTGGCATTGGTCACGGGCGCCTCGCACGGCCTGGGCAAGGCGATTGCACTGGGCCTCGCCGCAGAAGGGGCCAAGGTGGCCGTGAACTACCATCGGAACCCCGAGAAGGCCGAGGCGACGGTGCGCGAACTGCGCGACAAGCACGGGGTCGAGGCCATCGGGGTGCTCGCCGACGTGGCGGTCGAGGCCGACGTGGTGCGGATGTTCGACGAGGCCGAGGCCAGGCTCGGCCCGCTCGACGTGCTGGTGAACAACGCGGCGGTCGCGCCCGCCTGCCCCACGGCCGACACGCCGCTGGAGACGTGGGAGCGGGCGTTCGGGATCAACATGACAGGGACGTTTCTGTGCTGCCGCGAGATGGTGCGGCGGCTGCGCGGCGCCCAACGAACCGGGCGCATCGTGAACATTTCGTCGCAGGCGGCGTTCCGCGGCTCGCAGTCGGGCAAGACGGCTTACGACGCCTCCAAGGGGGCGATCATCTCGTTCACGATTTCGCTCGCCCGCGAGATGGCGCCCCACGGGATCGCCGTGAACTGCGTGGCCCCTGGGCTGATGTACACCGAAATGCTGAAGGAGGTCATTGACGCGAATCGCGAGAGGTTCGAGAGCCGCGTGCCGGTGCACCGCGTCGGCAGCGTGGACGAGGTGGCGAGCGTGGTGGTGTTCGTGGCGTCCGAGCGGGCCAGCTACATGACCGGCGCGACGGTGGACGTCAGCGGCGGTCTGGCCATGCACTGAAGAGTGGATGGATGGATGGATGAATGGATGATTGCCTGAGCGTGACCTCTTGCATTCATCCACCCATCCAATCATCCCCCCTTGTTCCGAAGGAACCCTTTTGGAGGCAGCAGAGATGGCGAAGGTGTCCGCGGGAGTGCGCGTGAAGCTCAGCGCGATGATGTTCTTCCAGTTCATGATCGTGGCGGTGTTCTTCATTCAGTTGGCGCCCTACTGCGAAGGGCTGAAGATGAACGCGACGCTTGTGTCGCTCATCGTCAGCTCCATGGCCATCGGCTGCCTGGCGTCGCCCATTGTGGGCATGATCGCCGACCGCCACTTCGCGGCCCAGAAGGTGCTGGCGACGCTGAACATCGTGGGGGCCGTCATGCTGGCGCTGGCCGCCCACACCACAGCCCCCATCCCGCTGTTCATCCTCCTGCTCGCCTTCATGCTCTGCTACATGCCGAGCTGGGGCCATCGGGCGAGCGCCACAGGCCGGCGTCGGTGCCGACGAAGAGCGAGGATTTTGACGCGGCCAAGCGGGTCGGGGCGCCCGTCCACGGCGCCTTGCCCTCGACCACGGGTCGCCACGTCTTCGCCTTGTCGCGGCTCGCGCGCAGCTCTGAGCCGCAAACCCAGTAGATGGCCTCGGGCGTGAACAGCGGGCGGCAGCCCAGCGAGGAGTGGAGCTGGCTCCAGTGGATCATCTCCCAGTGCTTCCCGCCGTCGAGCGAACGGTAGCTGCCGCTCATGTCGCACGACATCAGCATCAGGCCGGGGTCGTAGGGCGAGGCGGCGGGGGTGAACATGCCGCCGCCCCCGCCGATGCCGAGGACATCCCAGGGCTGCTCGGCGGCTGTGGCGGGCAGGGTGGACACGGCAGTGAGGATCGCAAGCAGGTGGCGGCGCATTGGGCTCTCTCCGTTCTTGAGGCCGGAACCTCCCGCAGGTTCGCAACCTGCGGGAGGTTGGGCATAGTCATCGCTTCTTCTTGGCCTTGGGCGGCGGGCCTTCGCGGATGGGCCAGTCCTTCGAGTCGGTGCGGGCGGACTTGAGGATGTCGGCCATCTTGGCCACCACGTCGGGATGCGTGTCGGCGACGTCGTCCTGCTCGCCGAGGTCGGCCGCCAAGTCGTACAGCTCGATGGGCCGAGTGGTGCCGAGTCGGACGGCTTTCCACTTGCCCATCCGCACGGCCTGCTTGAAGCCGCCCTCGTGGAACTCCCAGTAGAGCCACTCGTGGCCCTGCTGCTCTTTGCCGAGGATGGCGGGGAGCACGGAAATGCCGTCAATGCCCTTCGGCGGCTCGGCGCCCGCGATTTCGCAGGCCGTGGGCAGGAAGTCCCAGAAGGCCCAGGGCAGGCCGCTCGTCGTGCCGGCTTTCGTCTTGCCGGGCCAGCGGACGATCATATCGTGTCGTCGTCCAGGCCCAGCTTCTTCAGGTGGTTGAGCAGGCGGCCGATGTCGCGGTCCATGCGGGTGACCATTGCGGCCATGTTCTTCTGCGGCTGCGGCCAGTCCTCGTTGGTGTACGGCTCGTCGCTCGGCACCTCCATCGCGCCTCCTTCGCGAAGAGGTCGTGGGAGTACTCGACCCGCTTCGTCGCGACGTTCTTCTCGACCTCGTTGGGCAGCGGCACCTTCTCCTCGTTCCGCCAGAGGAAGTCGGGGTAGTAGTTGTGGGCGTGGTGCTGGTTGAGGTAGCCGAACCAGTAGTCGAAGCCCTGCTTCGTCGGGATGCCGGTCGTGGCGGGCTCGCCGAGGCCCCACTTGCCGATGATGCCGGTCGCGTAGCCGGCCTGCTTGAGCGCCTCGGCGACGGTCGTGTCCTCGGGCCGCAGCGGCACGCGGGCGTTGCCGCGCACGAGGGCGTGGCCCATGTGGAGGCCGGTCATGAGCGCGCAGCGGGAGGGGGCACAGACGGTGGAGCCGGCATAGGCGTCGGTGAAGCGGATGCCTTCGGCAGCCAGCTTGTCGAGACACGGCGTCTTGATCCGCTTCTGGCCGTAGCAGCCGAGGTCGCCGTAGCCCAGGTCGTCGGCCAGGATGAAGATGATGTTGGGCTTGCGGGTCTGCTGACTCAGGGCGATCCGCGGAAGCCCGAGCACGGCTCCCCCCAGCGAAGCGATGAAGCGCCTGCGGTTCACTGTCCCCCTCTTCCCCTGCCTCCGCCTCCGACGGGGAGGGTCAGGAGCGGCTGAGCCGACTTCACGTCGCCCGACTGAAGGGCAAAGAGGATGAGCAGGAGCGAGAAGGTGTCCTTGGAATCCATGTTGGCGTCGTTGAGGTAGAACCAGTAGCCGCGATAGCGGACGGCCACGTAGGCGCCCGCAGGCCGCGTCGGGCTGCACTGGATGTCCAGCAGGTCCTTCGTCTCCGCCGGGTAGGTCTTCACCAGCTTCCGCTGCTCGTGGGCCGGGGGCACCTGGACGCCCTGGCCAAGGTAGAACAGGACGCCGTTGAGAGAACGAATCTGGACGGGGACCTCGGCGATGTCCTGCTTCTCGTCGCCGTCGCGGATGTCGCCGAAGGCGACGAGGCGGATGCGCTCGACGAAGCGGCCGTCCCGGTCGCGCGCGCGCGCCGGCTTGATCTTCAGGTAGCCGTCCACCGCATCTGCGTCCTTCTCCTCCGAGTAGGCGGCGCGGATGACGAGGCCGCTGGGGACGCTTCGGCGCAACTCCCACGTGCCGTCCTTGGCGGCGGAGAAGCGGTAGCCGTCCTTGTCCGCCTCGATGAGGCGCTGGGGTGTCACCTCGTCGCGGCGGATGCCGGTGGCCAGGACCTTCTCGGTCGTGGGCGTAGTGAAGGCGAGGTCGCCGTTCTTCTGGAGCTTTCGCCAGATGCGGGCGACCTCGAGGAGCTTCTGGTGTGGCCGCAGGGTCTCGCCGGGCGCGGGGGCGAGCGTGGGGTCGTTGCGCAGGTCCCCCGCGCGCTCGACCAGCATCCGGATCAGGCGGTCCACGTGCCAGCCCACCGCGTAGAGCGGCGCCAGACGGTCAAGGGCGATTTCCGCGATCACGCGGCTCGCATACGTCTCGCCCCGCAGCGGAGTGTACGTGATCGTCGGCCGCTCCGAGTAAGAAGGCATCACTTTGCCCGTGTAGGTGTAGGCGCCGCTGCGCGGGTACGCGCAGATCCATTCGGTGTCCATGGCATACTCGAACTGGGCGGAGATGTTGCCCACGTCGAGGAACAGCGTGGGCTCGCGGTACTTCAGCCGCACGAGGTTCAGCAGCATCTCCTCGCTGGCCGTCCGCTGGAGGGTGACGTTGTAGTTCGCCCGCTCCCGCCGAATCGCCCCTGGCCCGATCCCGCAGCCGCCCGCGGCGACACACGCGACACCCACCACCCCGACGATGTGAAAAACCCTCAAGGGCAGTCCTCCTGGGCATGGAAGAGACGCGACGCCTCGGCCTCCTCGACCGCCTGATTCTACAGCGCGGCCACACCGTTGTCAACGCATCCCGGCGCCGACTCGCCGCCCGGAGCAACTTGCGCCCCCCCCAAATGGGGCGCAAGTTGCCCGGATCGCCCAATAGCCCCCGCATGCGTGCGAGGAGGCAACTTGCGCCCCTGCGCGCACACCCGCTCATGAGCCCGGCCGCAGCGCTCGGCCTCACGGCATCCGAGCCGGGCGCGCCCGCAAGTGTCGTCACAGCAACATCTTATGGAACGCGAGCGGACCAGCAGGTCCCGCTCGACTGCCCTTCTGGCAGGCAACTTGCGCCCCCAAAGGCCAGATGGGGGCGCAAGTTGCCCCTACGTAAGTCCCAATTTGTGCTTTCTTTCACAAGCCAGACCGCACCAAGGCAGTCCGCCAGGGTCACTTCGCGTAGGCCTGAATCTCGTTCAGCCCGCCGCCAATGCCCCAGAACTTGGTGAGGACGACGCGGACGAACTTGACGCCTCTGGGGGCATCGAAGGCGATCTCCTTCCACCCGTCGCCGAACGGCACCGTGACGCCCGGCTCCAGCATTCCGGCAAAGGTCGGGGTGTAGCGGCTGAACCACTTCGGCGCGAAGAAGGCGTGCTGGAAGGCGCGGTCGAAGACCTTGCCGAACGCCCCGTCCTTGCTCGCCAGCGGCTTGCGGTCGGCGTCGAGCAGCTCGACGCGGAACGTGTGGGCCGCGAAGTCGTTCAGCCCAGCGTTGCTGGTGTTCAGCAGCCGCACGAGGTCCACCGCTGCCGGCTCCTTCAGCTCCAGTTCGACGTGGCCGAGCTTGTCCTCGGGCAGGAGCCAGTAGGTCGGCTTCACGTAGAGCGGGAAGTAGTCGCGGTTGTCGAGGAGCGACTCCTTGCCCGAGCCGTAGCCTGCGAAGCGCCCCGAGGTCCAGACGATGCCGAGCGTGTAGTCGAGATGGCCATCGGCCGGGTATTCGGCCACCTGGTTGTCAATGACCTTTTGCGGCGCGAAGCGCTCGTCGCGGCTGGCCGAGGCCGTCACCTTGGCCTCGAGGGCGAGATTCTTCCTGCCCTTGCTCGTCACCGCATCGCGCTCGGCGGCAAGCTGGTCAAGCACGGGCTTCAGCCCGGCGAGAAGCTGTTTCGCATTCGCGTCGGAGTTCGTGGCCAGCGCGCTCGCGCCTGCTTTCTTCGCCGGGTCGGGGAACTGGGCGATGAGCTTACCCTTCTGTGTTCGTGTGGCCTCGGTGATGCCAGCATCTGAAGCGCACACCTTGTCCCTGACACCATTGGGGTGGGAGATTACAGCGACGCCCCCGAGGTCGAAGAACATCTCTGGCGGCCGAGCGCCTTTGTCTACCGGCACCACGATGGTGACAAACCGCTGCTCGCGTTCTCGGTGCGGCTTCCCGACGGGTTCAAGCTTGATCTCGCTCAGCCACAGCTCGCCGAGGGTGAAGTAGTGTGCGTGCCCGACGGCGCGGAAGCTTGCGCGGCAGGCCACGGCGCCTTCGGGCGCGTCGAAGTAAGAGACGGTTTCCGTCCAGTCGTGGGTCTTGATGTCGCTCTTGGGCGCTCCGAGTTTGAGCGGGTCGGGGTGGCCGTAGGACGTCTCGGGTTTGGCGAGGACCTTGCCGTCCTTGTCAAGCAGTTCGAGGCCGATCTCCCAGGCGGTGGCTTCGTAGACGCGGTAGTTGGCCTCCTTGCACTTGAGCGAGGCCCGATAGCGGAGGCCGCCAGCGAGGCCATTCACGACCTCGCTCGTGACGGTCTTCTCGGTCGGGGGCGGGTTGAGGTCCAGGAACTCGGGGACCTCGGGGGCGTCGTCCAGCTTAACCTCCCGCGGGTTCGGAACCCGCGGGAGGTCAGCGGCGAAGGCCTTCCACGCCGAGGGCGGGATGGTGACCGGCTTGGCATCGGTTGGCCGGTAGCCGCCGGCGATGGCGCGCAGCATCTGGCCGTTGTGGTCCATCTGGTAGGCGACGCAGGGCTGTGCGGGGACACCGTGCTGCTCGAACCGTAGCCCAGTCGCCGTTCCCGCGAAGAAGATGTAGAGGTCGGCGTTGGGCCGCTCGATGCGAACCGCGTTTTGGCTCAAGGGGACAAAGCGGCCGAAGTTCTTCGGGTTGGCCGCGTGGTTCCACAGGTGCCAGGTCCAGGCGTGCCAGCGGGGCCTGTCGTCTTTGTGCCGCACGAAGTCACAGAAAACGAAGTAGTCGGACGTGCCCTCGGTTGGGCGGACGTAGAGGATGCTCCGTTCGCGCTTGTCGTAGTGGGTGTGGCTCTCGCGCTGGCCGGGGCGCGGGTAGTAGGCCACGTTGCTGAAGCCGCTCTCGGCGCGGAAGTAGGCGAATCGCTCGTCGTTGTAGGACTCCTTAATGACCATGCTGGGGGCGAAAGGCTCCCCCTCGGTCTCGATGCCCGTCTCGGACACCTGGTACTGGTGCCAGGGGAAGTGCCACGACATGCCCGACGTGGTGCAGAGGATCTCGTTCCGCGCGCTCAGGAAGAGGTCGCCGTTGAAGTAGAGACAGGTTTGCCCCAGTCCATAGCCGGAGCGGATGCCGGCCATGCGGTCGGTGAACTGGGCCAGGCTGGTCGGCGGCTTGGGGTCGGCGAGGAGCTTATCATCCCACCACGCGATGCCGAGCACCTGGCCGAGGGCGCCCTGATGACAGTCGGCCACACTGAGGCGGCCGGGCGTGACCATTTCCTTGCGGAGGAAGTAGTGGGCGGGGGAGTCGGGGAACTTGACCGCATAGTCGAGCCACCAGGCGCCGCAGCGCCCGCCGTGTGGCAACTCGATCGGCTTGCCCGAAATGATGCCAGGCAGCCCCTTCGCGGCCGGGTCAATCGGGTCGGTGAAGTGGTTGACGGCGGGAACCGTGGTTTCGTGGATGATGGGATACCAGGTCGCCTGGTCGAAGCCGGGGTGGGGGCGGAGGTCAATGCCCCGCACGTTCCAGAGCGCGGCGGCGGCCGTGTAGAGGTTCTGCATCGAGACCGACCAGTAGCCGCCGAGGCCGCTCTCGAGGTTCTGCCCCATCCAGCCGATGTCGTGGGTGATCGCCCAGTGAAAGGTCTGGAGCAGGCTGTTGAACCAGATGCGGTTGTCGGGCACGGCATCCCCCACAAACACGCTGCCGATGACCGCCGCGGCGAGGGCGTTGCTGCCCTGGTTGCGGGAGCGGAGGTGGAAGAGGCCCATGCCGGGCGTCTGGAGGACGATGCGGAAGTACGGCTCGACGCACTTGTCCGCGATGGCCTCGCGGGCGTGCTGCCGCTGGGCGGGTGTGAGTGTGTCCCACACGCAATCGGCGACCAGCACGAGGCCGCGGCTCATGATGCCGAAGTGAATCTGCGGCATGTGCGAGCCGCTCCAGGGGAACCAGCCCCAGCGATTCGCCTTCGCGCACAGCTCGAACACCTCCCACGCGAAGTCCGCATACTTGCGTTCGCCCGTGATGAGATAGACGAATGCCGCGGCGGGGGCGCCGTCCTCCGCGTAGTTGCCGAGGGCCATGCCCGCCTCCTTGCCGCCCTCGGGCAGGAACTCCTTGGGCACGAACTCGGTCTGGATGTCGGGCAGCTTGGGGATAAGCTCGTCGAGGCGGAGCTTCGCCTTGTCCTCGGGCCACTTGGCCAGGGCCTCGTTGGCCCGCTTGAGAAGCTGCTCGTAGATCGCCTTGCACGGCGGCTTCTGCACCTTCTCGGTGGAAGCCCACGCCACACGGCAGCCCAAGACGCTCCGCCCCCCCAGCGGTCGTGTGGCCGCCGTCGCCGCCGACGGCAAGAGCCGCTGGCGGTCGCCGTCGGCCACACCGCCGCTTGGTTGATGGGACTTCGGTTGAGTCGTGGACGGCTATGTTGACGTGCGATCTGGGATCGCCCTCGCCGTCCCCCCCCTTTGCCCCCGCCGTGGCGGCGGCGTCAGCGGCGGGGCGTTGTCATCTTCCCCTGGTGGCCGTCCCCCTTGGAGGGGCGCGGAAGCCGCTAGCCCCCCCAAACCCCCTCACGTGCTAGTCTCGCATTGTGTGGTTTCCCCATTTCCCGGTTCTCAAGCCAGGAAAGAAAGGGACCGTGCCTCGTCACGGCATCGGGACGAGCGGCTCGATGTCAGTATGGGCGTCAGCAGGAAACGGAGCGGCCAAGACCCCACCACCCTCACCTGCCGCACACGACGCCTGTCGCTGCACCGGATGCCGTGCCCAAGCAGCCCCCGCGAACGGCAGAGCGAGCCGGGGGCGGTGGGGCGCCCGGATGCCGAGCACGTCGCACAACCGGCCCCCCCTGACAACCCCACAATGCACACCCCTAGAGGGAAGCCCCACCCAACCCACGTCGGCCTGAGACGCCCGGCAAGGGCGGCGGTATCGCGGGAGCGAGCCACAGAACCCGGCCCCATCGCCGGCCAGAGCGGGGACCGCGGCTGGCCGCTGGCCGGCCGTCCACAGCCCGAGCACGGCACAGGGGCCAAGTGGCGACGGGAGCGGGTCGACCCCCACCCAAATGCCCGGCGAGACTGGCTAGATCGGCCACGGGCAACGGGTGGTATGTGGCGGGTGTAGCACACCACTAGGGGGGGGGTAGGGATTCCGTGAGGCAAGACAGATCGGGCGGGCGGGGCGGATGGGGCCGTTTTTGTTTTGTTTGTTCGGAATCCTACACCTGGCGGCGTAGGGGATTACGCGCACCCTGCGCCCCAGCGGGCCCGGGCTTGGCCGGTTGCGCAACATGGGGGGGCCGGGATGGGGGACGCCCCTACCGCCCGCTCGTGCCGACGGACCTGGGCGTGGGGACGACAGAGGAAGGCTCAGGCCTTCTTGACGACCTTGCGCATGTAGACGAGCCAGTAGACGGAGCCGACGAAGAGCGCCCCGCCCACGATGTTCCCGAGCGTCACGGGCACGAGGTTCTTCGTCAGGAAGTTGCCCCAGGTCAGGCCGTCGAGGGCCATCGTGCCCGCGGCCGCCGTGCCCTTGAGGAATAGGCCGGCCGGGATGAAGTACATGTTGGCGATGCAGTGCTCGTAGCCGAGGGCGACGAAGGCCATGATGGGGAAGAAGATGACGAGCACCTTGCCCGCCGTGTCCTTGGCCGAAAGGGCCATCCAGACGGCGAGGCAGACGAGCCAGTTGCAGCCGATGCCGCGGAAGAATGCCTCGCCCCAGGGCAGCGTGGCCTTGGCGTTCGCAATCGCCAGGGCCTTCGCGCCCACCGCGTTCGCGTTCGCCTTCCACAGCCCCGACGCGAACAGGATGTAGGCCAGGAGGAGCGAGCCGGCGAAGTTGGCGAAGTAGACGGTCGTCCAGCGCCCCAGCATGCGCCTCGCGCTGTACTGCCTGTCGAGCACGCTCGCGATCATGAGGTTGTTGCCCGTGAACAGCTCGGCCCCCGCGATGACCACGAGCATCAGGCCGACGGAGAAGACGGCGCCCACGAGCACCTGGGCGATGCCGGCCCCGGCGAACCTCGCGGCGTCCTGCCCCACCAGCGTGGCCATCTGCGCGCCGAAGCCGATGTAGACGCCCGCCAGCACGCCAAGGACCACGCTGTTGAGGAGGGACATGGTGGCCTTCTTGACGCCGACGCTCTTGGTGACGGCCTCGGCCACGGCCTGGGGGCTGCGAGGCTCGTAGTGCTCGGGCCGCGGAGCGCTCTCCTTGATCTCCTTCACAATGCGGTCCATCGTCTCCCCGATGGGAGCGCCGGGCGAGTTCTTCAGCGCCCGCTCGACCGAACTCACGATCTCCTCGGGCTTGAACGGCTTGCACACGTAGTCGGCGACGCCGAGGCGCGTGGCCTCGGCGGCAGACTCGACGGCGCCATAGCCGGTGATGATGACCACGGCCATGTTGGCCCGGCTCTGCCGGGCGCGGCGGACCACCTCCATGCCGTCCATGTCCGGCATCTTGAGGTCCACCAGCGCGCAGTCGAAGTAGCCCCGGCTCGCGCGGTCCAGGCCCTCGTTGGCCGAGGCCGCCGTCTCCACCTGGTAGCCGCGCTCCCCGAAGATGCGCTGGCAACTCTCCCGCACCGTCGGCTCATCGTCCACCACAAGAATCCGCTTCGGCATCATGGGACATGACCTCCTTACCAGACCTCGGCTTCGAGACGGTGCATGAGCCAGGAGCGCTCGCCATTGGACAGCTCGCCGCAGTGCTTCTCGACCCAGGCCACGTCGCCCGAGACAAGGGCGGCCTTGGCCTCCGAGCCGAGCGGCACGCCGCACAGCACGCGGCTCGGCCGGGCCGCCAGGTCGCGCCCGAACGCGCCGTCGGCGGCAGCCCTTTGCAGGACGGCCCTCACCAGCTCGGCCTCGACCTCGACCCTTTCGGGCGGGCGTGCCGGCTCGGTCGGCCCCAGGGCCTTGGCCACGGCGTCGGCGAGCTGCGTGGGGGTGAACGGCTTCTCGATGTAGTCGCTCACGCCGAGCCGCACGGCCTCGACAGCCGAGGACACGGTGCCGAATCCCGTGATGACCACAATCGCCGTGTCGGGCCGCTCCTTGCGAATCCTGCGGACGAGGTCCATGCCGTCCAGGTCGGGCATCTTCAGGTCGGTGATCACCAGGTCGTAGTGCTGCGTGGCGGCGCGGCGCAGGCCGTCGCGCCCGCTCTCGGTCGTCGCCACGTCGAACCCGCGCGCCCCCAGGATGCGCCGGCAGCTCTCGTTCACCACCGGCTCGTCGTCCACCACCAGGACCCTTCGTGCCGCTTCCATCGGATGGCCTCCTTTCGTCCTGGGCGTTCCGTGCCCCCTTCCGCCACCATCCCACGTTAGAGCAAAGGCCGTGCCGCCGCGAAGGCTCGCGCGCCGATCGCGCGGCGGCCGGCACCCAACTCCTTGGCCAGGGGCGGCTTGCGTTCGTGCGCGACCCGGGGCGCCTTGCGCCTGGGCGGCAACCCAGGGCGAACAGGTGTATGCCGTGGAGTATGTGGGGCGCATACAGGGCGAGCGGGCAGGCCGCCCCTTGCCCCTCGGCCCCGATTGGTGTAGTATAGCCGGCGGGAAGAGTCGGAGGCCGGGACATGAGTCTGCGCGCGCGCGTGACCGTGAGCATGCTCTCGCTCGTCGCCATCTCGGGCGGCGTGTCGGGCATCGTCGGCGGCTACATCCTCCACAAGAACCTGAGCCTCGAGGCCGAGAACCGCGTGCGGCAGGACCTCAACGCGGCCCGCGAGTTCTACGCCCAACGCGTCGAGGCCATGACCGCCGCCCTGCGCTACACGGCTCTCGGCGAGCGCTTCTCCCAGGCCGTCGCCGAGGCCGACGCGCCCTACCTGGCCAAACGCCTCGAGCCCGTGCGACGCGGCGCGCGGCTCGACACCCTGTGCGTGACCGACGCCCAGGGGCGCGTGCTCCACCGGGTCCACAGCCCGGAGGCCGCCGGCGACTCCCTGGCCGCCGACCGCCTGGTGGACGCCGTGCTCCACGGCGAGGAGGTGGTCGCCGGCACCCTGCTCGCCCCACTGGCCGAGCTGGTGCGGGAAGGGGCCGACCTGACCGAGCGCGCGAGCATTCCCCTCCTCTCCACCCCCAGGGCCAAGCCCTCCACGGCCAAGGAGCTGGACTCGGGGATGATGCTCGGCGCCGCCGTCGCTGTGCATGGGCCCGACGGCGCGCTCACGGGCGTGGTCCGCGCCGGCATCCTCCTCAACCGCAACTACGACCTGGTGGACCAGGTGCAGAACACCGTCTTCCGCGGCGAGCGCTACCGCGGAAAGCTCCTCGGAACCGCCACCGTGTTCCAGGACGACGTCCGCATCTCGACCAACGTGCTCCTGCCCGACGGCTCGCGCGCCATCGGCTCGCGCGTGAGCGCCGAGGTCTACGACGCCGTCCTCACCCGCCAGGAGACCTGGCTCGGCCGGGCCTGGGTGCTGGGCAACTGGTATATCTCGGCCTACGCCCCCATCTACGACCTGGACGACCGCCCCATCGGCATGCTCTACGTCGGCGTCCTCGAACGCAAGTACCAGGGCCCTATCCTCCGCACCCTCGGCATCTTCGCACTCGTCACCTTCGTCGGCCTCCTCGCCGCCGGCGCCGTCGCCTGGAAGCTCGCCGCCAGCATCGCGCGCCCCGTCGCCACCCTCGCCCGAGCCACCGCCTCCATCGCCGACGGCGAGTTCGGCCACACCCTCCCCGTCGAGGCCCCCGACGAAATCGGCTCCCTCACCCGCACCTTCAACGCAATGAGCCTCTCCCTGAAGGAGCGCGACGACCTGCTCCGCGAGCAGGCACGCCTCCAGCTCACCCGCTCCGAGCGCCTCGCCTCCATCGGCCGACTCGCCGCAGGCGTGGCCCACGAAATCAACAACCCCCTCACCGGAGTCCTCACCTTCGCCCACCTCCTCCGCGACGCCGCGCCCGCCGACTCGCAGGACAAGAAGGACCTCGACACGATCATCGAGGCCACGATGCGCTGCAAGGACATCGTCCGCGGCCTCCTCAACTTCGCCCGCCAGAACGAGCCCCACAAGCGCCTGTCGAACCTCAACGACGTGCTCCACGCCGCCCTCAACCTCACCCGCAACCAGGCCCGTATCCACCAGATCGCCATCGCCGAGCAGCTCGACCCCGCCCTCCCACTCCTCGTCGTGGACCCCAACCAGATACAGGAGGTCGCGGTGAACGGCATCGTGAACGCGATAGACGCCATGCCCGACGGCGGGCAGATCGCGGTCCGCTCCCGCGTCGTCGAGGCCCAGGGCGAGCGCTGGGCCGAGTTCGACATCGCCGACACCGGCTGCGGCATCTCCCCCGAGAACCTCGAACGCGTCTTCGACCCCTTCTTCACCACCAAACAGGTCGGCAAGGGCACCGGCCTCGGCCTCGCCGTCTCCTACGGCATCGTCACAGAGCACGGCGGCCACATCCACATAGCCTCCGAGGTCGGCAAGGGCACCACGCTCACCATCCGACTCCCCATCTCCAGCCCCCCAGCCCAATCGTCCTCGTCCTCGTCCTCCTCCTCGTCCTCGCCGCCCCAATCCGGCCAGTGGCCGCGGCCAGAGAGCCAGAATACTGAATGCTGAATGCTGAATGTCGAATGCTGAATGGCGAACTGGGAAGAACAGAGCTGGCTCTTGGCCTGATTCGTCATTCCACATTCCACATTCAACTTTCAACATTCAGCGTTCGACATTCAACATTTCTGCTGCCACATGCGCGCAAAGCGCGCACAAGTCACAGCCGAAGGTTCTAAGGACCCCCACGCATGACCCCACCCAAGCCCCGCATCCTGGTCATTGACGACGACCCAATCGTCCGCCACTCCTGCGACCGCATCCTGGCCCCCGCCCACGAGGTGGTCCTCGCCAGCGCGGGCCGCGAGGGCCTCGAACTCCTTCGCCGAACCACCTTCCACCTCGCCCTCGTGGACCTCAAGCTCCCCGACATCACGGGGATGGGGCGACTTCGCGTGCAACAAAGGCCCCATCGTGGCCCGCGGGGCCAACATCAATCCCATCCTCTTCGACATGCTGGTGGACGCCGCGAAGAAGGCGAAAATCCCCATTCAGATCGAGGGCACGCCCGGCGGCACAGGCACGGACGCCAACGCCATCCAGATCAGCCGCGCCGGCGTCGCGGCGGGCCTGGTCAGCGTCCCCTGCCGCTACATGCACAGCCCGTGCGAGGTCATCTCGCTCAAGGACCTCGACCAGGCGAGCGACCTGTTGGCGGCCCTCCTCGCCCGCATGCCGGCCGAGGTGGATTTCACGCCGTAGTAGGAGGTGCCGTGGACAGCCGCACTGACACCAGCATCGTCCCCTCTGAACGAATCGAGAGGGCCATCGTGCTGGTCCGGGGTGAGAGGGTGCTTCTTGACAGGGACCTGGCTCGCCTCTACGGCGTCTCTACGGGCATCCTGAATAGGGCCGTGGCGCGGAACCTGAGCAGGTTCCCTCCCGATTTCATGTTCCAGCTCACCGCCGAGGAGTTCGGCGACTTGATGCGCCAATTTGGCGCATCAAGTTGGGGCGGCAGACGCAAGCTGCCCAGGGCGTTCACGGAGCAGGGGGTGGCAATGCTGTCGAGCGTGCTGCGCAGCGGGAGGGCGGTGCACGTGAACATCGAGATCATGCGGGCCTTCGTGCGGCTTCGTCGGGTGCTGAGTTCCAACGCCGACTTGGCCCGCAAGCTCGATGAACTCGAGACGACATGCGACAAGCAATTCGCCATCGTCTTCGATGCAATCCACCAGCTCATGGCCCCTCCCCCCGAGCAGGAGGAGCCGCGGCCGCCCATTGGCTTTACGGCTCACGAGCCCCATGTCCCCTATCGGCGGCGGCCACGGAAGAGCAACTCCGCCCTCCCCTGAACGGAGGGGGCCGGCGCCCGCCGCAGGCTCCTATCCCTGTCATTGCGAGCCCGTCGAGCGACCTTTCAAGGGGGTAGACGAACACGATGGGGCTTGGCTTCCGGCACGTGCGTCAAGCCCTTGAGAGGCGCTTCGACAAGCTCAGCATGACGAGGGACGCCGCCTTGCCCAACATGGGCTTGCGCCGCACCGCCATCTTCGCTAGGATGCTGCGAGACTGTGGGCGGGCGGTTGCGGAAGGGAACAGGTGGCCAAGTGAGCGAGTGGATGATCGCTGTCCAGGGCGTGACGAAGTCGTATGACGCTGGGCGCGTGGTGGCGCTGCGCGAGGCGACGCTGCGGGTGGGGCAGGGGGAGTTCGTGGCGATCATGGGGCCGAGCGGGAGCGGGAAGTCCACGCTGCTCAACGTGATGAGCGGCCTTGACGAGCCGACGGTGGGGCGCGTACTGTTCGAGGGGGCCGAGCCGCGCGGGCGGCGGGCCTGGTCGCGCATCCGCGCGCGGCGCATCGGCTACGTGTTTCAGCGCTTCAACCTCCTGGCCACGCTGAACGCCCGGCAGAACGTGGAGCTGGCGATGTTCGGGGTGGTGAGCGGGGCGCGGGAGCGGCGTCGGCGGGCCGAGGAGTTGCTCGAGCGGGTGGGGCTGACCCATCGGGCCTCGCACCGGCCCTGCGAGCTGTCGGTGGGCGAGCGGCAGCGGGTGGCCATCGCGCGGAGCCTGGCGAACGCGCCGGTGGTGCTCCTGGCGGACGAGCCGACGGGGAACCTGGACAGCGCCAGCTCGGAGGCGGTGCTGGCCTTGCTCGCGGAGGTCCACGCCCGCTCGGGCGCGACGCTGATCGTCGTGACCCACGACGCTGGCATCGCGGCGCGCGCGGAGCGGCAGGTGCGGATGCACGACGGGGCGATCGTGGGCGACGAGCGTGGTTCGACAGGCTCACCACGCCCTGAGCTTGCCGAGGGGCGGACGGGGGGGACGCCATGAACCTCGCCGGCGTGGCGATGAGGAACCTGGCTAGCCGGCCGCTGCGCTCCACGCTCACGGCGCTGGGCATCGCGGTGGCGCTGGCGAGCTTCATCGCCCTCACGTGCACGGCGCGGGGGGTGACTGACTCGTGGCTGCGCTACCTTGCGGACCGCGGCACCCACCTGATCGGCGTGCGCAAGGGTGCCGTGGACTTCTTCAGCGGCTCGATAAACCAGTCAGCCGTCGCTGAGGTGCGGCGAATGGAGGGCGTGGCGGCCGTGGCGGGCGAGCTGGTGGGCATAGTGTCGCTCGAGGACCGCGTGCTCGTCGCCGTCGGCTGGGAGCGCACGGAGTACCTGTGGGGCCACGTGCCCCTGACCGCCGGCGCGATGCCCGGCCCGGACACGCCGCGCGGCGCCGCGCTGGGCGAGGACATCGCGGAGCTGCTGGGGAAGGCACTGAGGGACACGGTGCGGATCAACGGGCGCGACTTCGTGGTGACCGGCATCGTGCGGCCGATGGGGCCGCTGAGCCGCAACTCGGTGATCATGGCCCTGCCGACGATGCAGGACTTCCTCGAGCGCCCGGGGAAGGTGAACATCCTGGAGCTGCGGGTGCGCGACTCGACCGACAAGGAGCGGCTGGCGGCGCTGAAGAAGCGGCTCAACGAGCGGTTCCCTGACCTGCGGTTCTACGAGACGGGCGAGCTGGCCGAGCAGAACTACATGGCGCGGTTCCTGCGCGTCTTCACCTGGACGGTCTCGTGGATCGCGCTGTTCATGGGCGCGCTGGTGACGATGAACACGCTGCTGATGTCGGTGACGGAGCGGACCTATGACCTGGGGGTTCTGGCGGCGATCGGGTGGCCGCCGGGCCGCATCCTGGCGATGGTGCTCATCGAGGGGGTGGTGCTGGGGGCCGTGGGCTGCGTGCTGGGCTCGCTGCTGGGCCTCGGCGTGCTGCGCCTGCTGGCCGAGCTTCCGATGCTGCGGGGCATCATGGCGCCCGCGGTGAGCGGGTGGGTGCTCCTCGAGGCCACGGGGGCGGCCCTGGGCGTGGGCCTCGTGGGCGCCCTCTACCCCGCGTGGCGCGCCGTGCGGTTGAGCCCCGTGGATGCCCTGCGCTACGAGTAGGCGGGGTCAGTAGACCATGTGCGCGAAGCCGACGGAGAATCCTGCGCTGCCCATGACGTGGAGCATCCGCATGCCGCGCTTGAGGCGCCCCTGCTCGATGGCCCAGCACATGGCCGTGGGGATGCTGGCCGACACGGTGTTGCCGAACTCATCGAAGACGTTCACCGTGCGTCCGTGGCCCCCGAGGTCCCTGTCGAGGTGGGTGGCGAGGGACTTCGAGGCCGAGTGGGTGAACGCGATGTCGAAGGGGCGGCGGGCCAGCTCGGGCGAGCCAGTGTAGCATTCGACGATCATCCGCCGCGCCGCCTTGAACAGCTCGGTGCTGTAGGCGAAGAAGACCAGCGGCTCGAGCGACGGGCACAACTCGGAGCCGCTGTACTGCGCAATGTGCGGCAGGGGTATCTTGCACAGGGTGTGCAGACTGGCGTCGGTCTTGAACTCGAAGTACGGCTCCTCGCCGCCCTGGCCCTTCGAGAGGATCGTGGCCGTGGCCGACTCGCCGATGGTGAACTGGGCGAACCGGTAGTCCAGCTCGTCCAGGTCCCTGATCGCGCAGTTCTGGTACGCCGCCCAGTTGAACTCGGCGTTCATCACCATGATGTTCTTATAGACCCGGTTCTTCAGGAACTGGTGGGCCACGTGGAGGGCCCGCGTCCAGCTCAGGCAGGCGTCCAGCAGGTCGAAGCAGGTCGCGTTGCTCATGCCCGCGGAATGGGCGAAGTAGTTCGACATCCCGGGCTCGATCCAGCCCCGCCCGACGCCGACGTAGATGAGCAGATCAATGTCCTTGGGCAATAGCTCGGCCTTCTCCAGGGCCTCCTGGGCCGCGCGGACCGCGAAGTCGCTGGCCATCTCCCCGTCGCTCCTGTGGCGGCGGAACTTCGAGCCCGACAGGCGGAAGAGCGACTTCATTCGCGCGACCACTTGTCCCATCTGCTGAGAGGACAGATAGGGGGCGCTGGCCCGTTGGACCAGCTCGATCAGTTCGTCATTGCCCACGCGCCGGCTGGGCATGCTGCATGCGATACCGCGGATTCTCATCACGTTACTCCACGCTGTCGCCCGCCGTGGGCGGCTGGCGAATCATGAGTCGAACAGACTCGTGTCCCGGTCCAGGCCCTTCTTAAGCGCGAGGTTGAACACGATTTCGGTGAGCCACTGCTTGCCTGGCGGCAGGAGGATGCGGCGCGCGATGTTGCGCCAGGCGAAGACGCGCTTCCAGCCGCGGAGGAAGCGCTCGCGGAACTCCTCCTCGGCTTCCGCGCCGCCGGGGAACTTCAGCGGGGCGAACCGCCGGGCCATGTCGCGGCGAAGCCACCACCGCTCGTCCTTCAGTCTGCCTTCCTCCCGCAGCCGCGCGAGCAGAGCGGTTCCGGGATACGGGATCAGGGGGAACCACTGGGTGTAGGGCACGCGGTTCTTCACCAGGAAGTCGCACGACTCGTCGAACGCCTGGCTGTCCTCGGTGTCGAACCCGAAGATCAGGGTCGCCGAAGTGGAGATGCCTGCGTCGCGGTAGGCCCTCAGGTGCGTGGCATAGTCCTCCACGGCGTTGTGGGTCTTACGCATCAGGCGCAGTTGCTTGCTCGACAGGCTCTCGATCCCGATGCACAGGAAGACGCAGCCGCTCCTGGCGGCCAGCGCGAGCAGCTCCTTGTCCTTCGCCGCCGCAAGCGTGGCCTGGCCGATCCACTTGATCTTCAGGGGGAGAAGGGCCTGGAGAAGCTCCCGAGCGTGCTTCGGGGACGCGAAGATATTGTCGTCCACAAAGAAGTAGGTCTTCGCCCCGCCCGCCTTCACCTCGGCGATCACGTCCGCGACGGGGCGCGTGCGGTGCTGCCGCCCGTTGAAGACGGCGACCGAGCAGAACTCGCAGTTGTGAGGGCACCCCCGCGCCGCCTGGATGGGCACCAGGGGCAGGGGAGCGAAGCGATAGAGGCCCCTGGGCCGGAACGACACGTAGCGCGACTGGTCGAGCAGATCGAACCTTGGCACAGGGAGGTTCGCCAGCGGGGGGTAGCGCTCGGCCACGTAGCGCTTCTTCGCGCAGCCCCGGCGGAAGTCGTCGAGGAACTGCGGCCACGTCTCCTCCGCCTCGCCCGCGACCACCGTGTCGGCGTGCTCCGCCGCCTCGTCCGGCACCAGCGATGCGTGGATGCCGCCCATCACGACCGGCACGCCCCGGCGGCGGAACTCGTCGGCGATCTCATAGGCCCGGAGCGCCCGATTCGTGTACGACGTGATCCCCACCAGGTCCACCCGCTCCTCGTAGTTAGGCTCCCCGAAGTAGTCGTTCTCGATGACGATCTCGACGCCGCTCGGCGCCAGGGCCGCCAGATGGGGCAGCGTGAGCGAGGGCGTGAGGAGCCACTTCCCCCGCAGCAGCTTGCCGCTCCCGAGATACCGGGTCGGCTCGATCAGCTTGATCTTCAACCCGCTCGCCTCCTTCCCCCCACGTCCCACACCAGTCTGCATCAGGGTCAGATTATACCTGACACAGGTTCCCCCGTAAAGCGGCCTTCGCAGCCGCGCACCGGCACTTGCACTGCGCCCGCAGCGGGATTAGGATACTGGCGAACGGTCCAACACCAAAGGAGGCCCAAATGGCCCGAATGCGGCGACTTGCGGCGATCCTCGTCACCCTCGGCGTCTGGATTGTACCCCTGGAACACCCCCAAGCTGCGGAGAAGGAGCAAAGCATGGCGGAGCAGCGTCCGTCCCACGTGCGGCACCTGGGGGCGGCCGCAGCCGCGGCGGGGCCGAGGCTCCCCAGAACGCGGGCCGCGGCCTCGCGCACCTGCGAGTGCCAGTGGGCCACCGCGCGGCCGAGGTCTGGGACGGCCGCTGCCGCGGCGGGCCCTATCTCGCCCAGTGCGCAGGCCGCGGCCCTGCACACCTGCCACTCGCCGTCGGCCAGAGCGCGGGCGAAGTGTGAGACGGCCGTCGCCGCGACGGGCCCGAGCTTGCCCAGAGCTTCGGCTGCGGCCCGACGCACCCCCGCGTCGCTGTGGGCCAACCATCCGATGAGGTCTGGGAGGGCCTTCTGGGTTCCGTCGCCGTGGCGCCATCTCGGGTCAATCTTGTCCAGGGCCTTGGCCACGGCCGCGCTCACCTCCAATTGGCTGTCGGCCAGCGCGCGGACCAGGTCGGGGACGGCCGGCGCCGAAGCGGGGCCGAGCTTGCCCAGCGCGTCGGCCGCGGCCCTGCGCACCCGCCAGTCGCCGTCGGCCAACGCGCGGACGATGGCTGGGACCGCCATGGGGCCGATCCTGGCCACGGCCTCGGCTGCGGCCCGGCGGACCTGCCAGCCCCCGAGGGCCAGGGCGCGGACGAGGTCGGGGAGGGCAGTCTGGGCTCCGTAGCCGTGGGGCCATTGCGGCTCAGTCTTGCCCAGGGCATCGGCCGCGGCCGCGCGAACGTGTGAGTCGCTGTGCGCCAACGCGCGGACCAGGTGGGGGACAGCGTGTGGACCGACCCTCGCCACGGTCTCCGCCGCTGCCGCACGCACTGCGGATTGCCCGTCGGCCAAGGCGCGGACCAGGTCGGGGAGGGCCTCCTGGGCCCCGTCGCTCTGGGGCCATTGCCAGTCGATCCTGGCCAGGGCGGCCTCCGCAGCCTGGCGTACCTGCGTCTCCTTGTCGGCCAGGGCGCGCACGAGGTCCGGGACGGCCTTCCTGGCCCCATCGCTCTGGGGCCATGTCCAGTCAATCCTGGCCACGGTCACCTCCGCGGCCCGGCGCACCTCAGGGTCCCTGTCGGCCAGGGCGCGGACCAGGTCCGGGACGGCCTCCCGGGCTCCCTCGCTCCGTGGCCATTCCCGGGTGATCGCGGCCAGGGTCATGTCGGCGGCCCAGCGCACCTGATAGTCCCTGTCGGCCAACGAGCGCACCAGGTCGGGGAGCGCCTTCTGTGCCCCGTCGCTCTGGGGCCACTTCGGGTCAATCCTGCCCAGGTTCCTGCACGCGGTCTCGCGCACCCATTGTCGGCTGTCGGTCAGGGCGCGGACGAGGTCCGGCACGGCTTCGGCAGCGTGAGGCCCCATGCGGCCGAGGGCCTGGACGGCGATCTCGCGGTGCGAGGGAACCCTTGACGAGGCGAGGATGTCTCTCAGTTCGTCAGATGTCTTGCCCCGGCCGCGCAGCGCGCGCAGGGCGGCCAGGCTCAGGACCTCGGCCAGGCAGAGGCCGACGACGAGGCGGAAGCAGATGGCGAGAGCGACGGCGCCCGCGCCCGCCTCGACCGTGTGCAGGTGGACGCTGAAGATCTGCATGGCGTCGCCGATGTCCACCGCACGGATCAGGTTGTCCAAGGGCCAGAAGAGGCAGTTCCACAGGCTCCACTGCCCGGCCCGCGCGGCGGCAACGGTGAAGAGGACGATTACGGCCAGGGCCGGCCAGCGGGCGGTCTTGAGGACCCTGCCGGCACGGGAGAGGCTGCGGCCGGGGCCGCCGCCACGGACGGCGGCCGGGTCGGCCATCCTGAGCAGGGCGCGGCGGATGGCTTGGACCAGCGCGCCGAGGACGAAGATGTCCACCATCACGTGCATGACGACGAGAATCGCGCCGGCCAGTGCCCCGGCGTTGCGGACCGCCTGGAGGTTGATGCTGCACTCCTCGATTACGTCGAGGACGTCGGCCGCCCGTGCGACGTGTGCGCCGATCAGTTGGAGCCAGTGATACCACTGGGGCTCGGCCGAGCAGATGTAGTGCTGGGGGCCGAGGACGCAGTAGATCATCCAGTGGATGCGCGCGAAGAGGACGAGTTGCATGGCAGTGAGTGCGACGAGGAGCCAGGAGAGGCGTCCCGTGCGGAACAGGGCGGCGATGGCGACGGCGAAGCTGCCGGCGGCGAAGACGCCGAGGCCGAGCAGCGCCGCCCCGCTCGGCGGCACGAAGAGCGCGCCCACGGTGGCTGCGAGGAACGAGGTGACGAGGATGGTCCAGCCGCGGGTCATCGGGGGTTCCCTCACGTGGTGGCGGCAGTGTAGCGCGCCGGCGCCGGGAGCGCAAGCCGCAACCAAAGTCGCCAGTCGGCAGCAGGCAGTCGGCACTCAGCAATCGTCCTCGGTTCCTCTGGCCATGAGTCTGGCCCCCAATTCCGGTGAGCTTGCTGGCGGCCCTTGAGCCCGACCCTCTCCCTACCCTCTCCCTACAAGGGCTGACTATTATACACAGTTTCGCAAGGGCCAGCGGTGCGCGCGGGCCTTTTTTCTTGGCCCTCTTGTATAGCATATGATAGGTATGCTATACTATGCCGCCATGGAAGAGGCAGGCTCCAAGAGGATCGAGACCCTCCGTGCCGAACGAAGGCGACTGCTGGCGGAGCTACCGACGCTCCCCCGACTCCTCCGGGCCTCCTACTTCGAGCGCTTCTCAACCTGTTCCAGACCCTCTTGCCCCTGCCATCAGGGGCAACGGCACGGGCCCCGCGCCTATGTCGCGGCCACCACCGCAAAGACGCAGCACCAGCATTATGTCCCTCAGAGCCAGCAGCGTGCGGCGCGCCAAGGCATCCGCCAGTACCGCCGCCTGCTGGCCATCGTGGACCGGGTCACGGCCATCAATCTGGAGCTCTTGAGAGGAGGAGTCTTGGATGAACCCGACCCCGGCTGACCTGCTCGGTATCCTCCGCGCTCACGTCGGCTTGGGCCATGCCCAGCGCGACGCGTGCTTCCTGCGTCAGGTGCGTCTGGCTCTCTCGGGCGCCGGCGCTCCGCTGCCACAAGCCGCCTCCCACTCGGCCTCCACCCTCGCGCAGCTGGCGTCCTTCTATCGCTTCACGCGCAACGAGGCCATCGCCCTGCCCGCCCTGCGGCGGATCCGGGCCGAGGCCGTCTTGGACCTCGTGGCCCCCGGAGCGGACGTTTTGATCGTCCACGACGTCTCGCTGTTGGACTACTCGACCCACCACTCCAAGGCGGACCGGCGGCTCATCGGCGACCACGCCGGAAAGGGCTACGAGTATGTCTCGTGTGCCGCCATCGATCCGCACGCCGGCTCCTTCCTCGGCATCCTCCACGACACCCTCGTCAACGCCGACGGGCCGGACGACCGAGACGCGATGGACTACCGCTACGAGCCCCTCTTCGCCCGCTTCAGCCGGTCCGAGCAGAAACGCCTCCGCGAAAACCACCGCCACCAGATGGCCGTCCACATCCGCGGCCTCGCCCCCCTCCTGGCGGGCCGAAACGCCGTCCACGCCGGCGACCGGGAATTCGACGACCTCTTCCTCTTTCACGGCAGCGAGGGAGTCCACGCGAACTACGTCATCCGAACCCAGGGCAACCGCAACGTCCAAGTCCCCCGGTACGAATGGCTTCCGAACGAAGCCCTGGCCCGCCCACAGGCGGGCCACCCCTGCCCGGACGGCTGGGCCTGCGCCAACCTCGGGCGCCTCGTCGACGCCGTTCCCCTCCAGCCCTACAAGTCCCTCCCCCTCGACGCCAAGGGCCGCGTCGCCTACGGCGCTACCGTCGCGCGCGTGGCCCACCTCTCCATCGGCACCTGCCGCCTCCGACTCTATCGCCAGGCCAAGCGAAACCAGCGCCACTTCCGTCTCCCCAAGGCCATCGAACTCCACCTCGTCGTCATCCGCGAGACCCACCCCCCCACCGGGGTCACGCCGCTGTGCTGGACCCTCTTCACCAACCTGCCCGTCGACACCCCCGAAGCGCTCGCCTGGGTGGCACACCTCTACGAACTCCGCTGGGCCATCG
This sequence comes from Planctomycetota bacterium, assembly GCA_041320515.1. Classification (GTDB taxonomy): domain Bacteria; phylum Planctomycetota; class PUPC01; order DSUN01; family DSUN01; genus DSUN01. The sequence goes on from JBGLNR010000001.1 coordinate 2,315,671, forward strand.
AAGAATTCCATCGCCTCCTCAAGTCCGGCTACCACATCGAAGCCGAGCGTCTCGACAATGCCGAGAAGATCGCCAAGAGCCTGGTCCTCCAAACGCTGGCGGCCATGGCCCTGGTCAACCTTAAGCGCGAAGTGGGCCTGCCGCCGGAGGGCCGCCTCAGCGACGAAGACCAGCGGCGCGTCAAAGCCGCCGTGCGTGAACTCAACAACCCCCAGATTCCCCTGGCCCTGCGCCTCTTCGCCCTCGTCGTCCAATTGGGCGGCTGGCTCGGTCGCCGGCGCGACCCGATTGGCCCGACGGTTCTCATGCGAGGCCTGCTCCAGGTCCTGACACTGCTCGACGCCCTCCCACGCTACGGCCCCCTCCTGGACGAAGCGCGCGCCAACCCGGACATTGTCAGGAGGCTATTCTGTGTATAATAGTCAGCCCTGATAGGGAGGGGGGTTCGGACCCCTCTCCCTTGTAGGGAGGGGGTAGGGGGAGGGTCGGAGCAGGTGACCGGCGAGAGGCGCCAAGGTTGGGGGCCAGACTCTCTGGCCATGGCTCACTTGACGCGCTGCGGGGCAGTGTGCTAGAGTTACGGGCTGTGGCGTTTGGGCCTGCTTCAGCATGGGCCGCCCCGGGGATGGCGGGATCGGCCCATTCTGAAACAGGCGGCACGCTCCGTTGGCAGCAAGGGGCCTCGCGCATGGAGCAGGACCGCATTGCGGGCTGTCAGGAGGCGATTGGGGTTGCGTTCGATGACCCGGCGTGGCTGGACAAGGCGCTCACCCACTCGTCGAACCGGTCGGACCTGGGGCTGAGCAACGAGCGAATGGAGTTCCTGGGCGACGCGATCCTGGGCATGGTCGTCTCCGAGCACCTGTTCAATAAGTACCAGGGCCACACGGAGGGGGAGCTGACGGCGGTGAAGAGCATCGTCGTGAGCCAGCGCATCCTGGCTCGGCAGAGCCGCGCGCTCGGGCTCGACAGGTTCCTCTCGGTGGGGCGGGGGATGAGCCGGGGGCGGCGGCTGCCCAACTCGGTGGTGGCCAACGTCTTCGAGGCCCTCATCGCGGCCATCTACCTCGACCGCGGGCTGGAGCCGGCCAGGGAGTTCATCCTCAGGAACCTCGAGGGCGAGATTGACGACGCCGAGCGCACCAAGCAGCACAAGAACTTCAAGTCCGTCCTCCAGCAACTCGTCCAGAGCAGGCGCGGCTGCACGCCCACGTATCGCGTCATCGAGGAGTCGGGGCCGGACCACGCCAAGTCGTTCCGCGTCGTCACGGTGATCGAGGGGGTGGAGCACGGGACCGGCTGGGGCCGGAACAAGAAGGAGGCCGAGCAGCACTCGGCGCGGGAGACCCTTGCCCTCGTGAAGGCCGAGTGGGGCGCGGTGAAGGACGCGCCGGCGCCCGAGGCGGCCCAACCCCTTCCTGACGCGCCCCTCCCTGAAGTTCCGGCGTCGGAGCCGGCGGGGTCACATCTTCATTTGGCACGTGGCGGCCACGTGCGAAATGAAGATGTGACCCCAGCATAGGTGCAGGCATGGAACAGGATTTGAACGCGCGGGTGGAGGAGTACCGGCGGCGGATCAAGGCGCAGGCCGAGGTGATGCGGCGGCTGGAGGACCTGGTGCGGGGCCTCGAGGAGGGGCCGGCGGCGGAGGGCGGCGCGCAGACCGAGGCATCGCTGCGCCGCGCCCGCGGCGACTTCGAGCGGAGCGAGGGCGACCTGAAGGCCCTCAAGCGCGAGTACGCCTGCTTCCGCCTCCGCCCGCTCACACAGTTCACGGAGCGCCATCGCCAACGCCGCGCGCTGTTCGGAACCTGGCGCTGTCTCCGTGGAGGGCTCTTCCACTCAACTCAGCTTGCCAAACCACCCGCGGCGTTCCATCCACTTCGCCAGTTCCAGGACCGGCGATATCGTGGCGGCCAGGGCGATGACGATCAGCCAATCCACGGCCGGCAGATAGAAGGTTCCAAAGGCGTCATGCAGGAACGGCACGTAGATAATGAGAAGCAGGAGGAGCAGCTCCCAGACAATGGCCAGGTTGAGCCACTTGTTGGCGAAGGGCCGGTTCAGAACGGAGTTCCTGTCGGACCGGTAGTTGTAGGCCTTGAAGAACTGGATCAAGACCAGGGAGACGAACGCCATGGTCATGGCCTGCTCGAGGCTGCGTCCGGACCCCAACGCCCAGGCAAACATCCCCAGATTGACCAATGCCGACCACAGCCCGCCGACCAACATCAGGGTCACAACGGGCCGGGTGAAAATCCCCGAGCGAGGGCTGCGCGGCGGACGACGCATCAGGTCGCCCTCGGGCGGGTCCACCGACAGAGCCAGCGCCGGTAGGCCATCCGTCGCAAGATTCACATACAGGATCTGAACGGCGGTCAGCGGGAGAGGCAGGCCAAGCAGCGCGGCGCTCCCCATCAGGAGGATCTCACCGATATTGGAGGAGAGCAGGTACATCAGGTACTTCTTGATGTTGCCGAAGATGCCGCGTCCCTCCTCCACCGCGGCCACAATCGAGGCGAAGTTGTCGTCGATCAGGGTCATGTCGGATGCTTCTTTGGTAACGTCCGTCCCCGTGATCCCCATGGCGATTCCGATATCGGCCTGTTTCAGCGCCGGCGCGTCATTCACGCCGTCACCCGTCATGGCGACTACGTGACCGCAACCCTGCAGCGCAGAGACCACCCGAAGCTTGTGCGCAGGCGAGACCCGGGCGTACACATCGATGCCCTCCACCTCCCGTTCCAGCTCGGCGTCGCTCATGGCCTCCAGATCCGCACCCGTCACGACCCGGCCTCCCCGCGGCATCCCCGCGGTGCCCGGGTCGGCGAGCATGCCCAGCTCCCGGGCGACCGCCTCGGCTGTTAGGGGATGATCGCCAGTGATCATCACGGGGTGGATGCCAGCCTGCCGGCAGGTTTCTATGGCGGCCGCGGCCTCCGGGCGGGCGGGGTCCATCATCCCCGCCAATCCAAGAAAGGTCATCTCCCGCTCGGCATCGCCCAGCGTCGCGTTCGACTTCGAGGCCACCGCCAACACCCGCAGCCCACCGGCCGCCATGCGACGGGCTTCAGCGAGGATCGTTTCCCTTCCCTCGGGGTCGAGCGGCGCTTCGATGCTGTCGGTCAGCGCACGCGTACACGACTCCAGGATGACTTCTGCTGCGCCCTTCGAGTACGCCACGAGGCCGTCGCTGGGCGCAGATGGCCGATGCAGCGTAGTCATGCGCTTGGTCTCGGAGGTGAACGGGATCTCCTGGACCCGCGGCAAGTCCTCCTCAAGGCCTCCCAGATCCAGTCCGGCTTTCGCGGCGGCCACTACCAGCGCCCCCTCGGTCGGGTCACCTCGCAAGATCCATCGTCCTTCGGCATCGTTTCGATGGAGCCTGGCATCCGAGGCCAGCGCGGCCGCGCCCAGCAGGGTCGCCAGCGCCCCGGTGGGCTCGACGGCGGCTCCCTTGTGCGAGAATGCTCCGTGGGGGTCGTATCCAGCGCCCGAAACATGGACCGTTCGACCGTCCACGAGGATCTCCTTAACGGTCATTTCGTCCTTGGTCAGGGTTCCGGTCTTGTCCGAACAGATGACCGTCGTGCTGCCGAGGGTCTCCACCGCTGGCAGGCGGCGCACCAGAGCATTGCGTTTCACCATCCGCTGCATCCCGATCGCCAGGGAGATGGTGACCACCGCCGGCAGCGCCTCTGGCACCGTGGCCACGGCCAGGGCGATTCCGAAGATGAGCATCTCAACGAACGGCTGACCGCGCAGAAGTCCAAGCGCCAGAATGGCCGCCACCACGACCAGCGCACCCCGCGCCAGCAGGTGACCAACCCTGTCCAGGTTCACCTGAAGCGGGGTCTTCCCGGTCGTGACGGATTGGAGCATCTGGGCGACCTTCCCGAATTCGGTGCCCATCCCGGTGGCGATCACGACGGCCCTGCCACGGCCGTAAGTCGCGGCAGTCCCGGCGTAGACCATGTTCCTACGATCCCCGATCGGCGAGGCGGCGACGACCGGCAGGGTATGCTTCTCCACCGGGACGGACTCGCCCGTCAGCGCGGCCTCCTCGACGCGCAGATTCACCGATTCGATCAATCTGCCATCCGCGGAGACCCGGTCCCCGGCCCGCAGGAGAACGACGTCGCCAGGAACCAAATCGCGCGCCGGCAGCTCGATCTCCTCTCCGTCGCGGATAGCCGTCGCCGTGGGCGCCGCCATCTGCCGCAGCGCTTCCATGGCGCGCTCGGCCCGGTATTCCTGCACAAAGCCCAACACCACCGAGAGCAGCACGATAACGGCGATCGCAATCGCTTCGATTCCGTGCCCAAGGAAGAGGGAGAGCGCAGTCGCAAGGAGCAGGATCGCGACGAGCACGTTCTTGAACTGCCCCAGCAGGATCGACCACGGAGAAATGTGAAGAGGAGCCTGCAGCTCGTTCGGACCGTGGTCGGTCAGTCTGCGCGCCGCCTCGGCCTGACCCAGCCCGCGCCTGGGATCAGTGCCTTGCATCGACACTGCTTCGCTAGCCTCCAGCGTGTGCCAGGCAGGCTCGGAGGTCTGGGGGGCCGCGGCCGGAGGCGCGCTGGGCTGGGACCTTCGTCCGTTCCGCTCGTGTCGCTCAGTATTAGGAAGTTGGGTCATTGAAAAGCCTCCAGACGAGCCACAGCATCGGTGCGCCCAGGACCAGGATGGAGGCCAGCGTGGCGCACGTAGCGAAGGTCAACGCTTCCTCTTCCAGGATGGTGGTTGCAGCCACCCCGCCCCCGCCAACCGCCAAGACGGGGATTGTCAGCCAGCGCCAGCGCGGTGGGAGATCGAAGGGGTGGCCTAGTGGGCGAGGGTTACGACCGTGAGTCATGGCTGTCAATCCCCGGTGGATTCTGCTTCGTCGGCCGTCAACCGTGGAGCGCTGGCGGACAGGCGCCGCTGCACCTCCCGCCGCACGAGCCAACCCGTAACCCCAAGCACGAGAAGGACGGCGACGGTCCAGGGCGTCGCCTGCTGGACCAGCTCGCGTATCACGCCCCATTCATGGCCCAGGGTGTAGCCGACCGCAATCAACAGCGTGCACCATAGATAGCTGCCCGTCAGGGTGAGGCAGAAGAACAGCAGATAGGGCATGCCAGCCAGTCCGGCAGGAATCGTGATCCATGTCCGCACCCCGGGCAGCAGCCGACCCATGAGCACCAATCCTGGTCCCCAGCCCTGAAACAACGTTTCGGCGCGCCCGATGTGGCGCGGATCAACACGCAACCCCCGCGCCAGACGGTCCACCACCGGTCGTCCACCGATCCGGGCCAGCCAGTAGGTAGCAGACGCACCGGCTGTGCTCCCCAGTGCGGCGTACAGCCCGCCGATGAAGATCCCGGCCGGCGGTGCATCGTGGGCGGCCAGGAGCATCCATCCGGCCAGGCCCAGTACGATTTCACTCGGCAGGATGCCGGTGGCATTCTCGAAGGCCATCACGCCGGCCACGCCCATCCAGCCCAGGCGGTCGAACACGGTTTGGAGCGCGGCGATAACTTGGAACTCGACCTCTGCGATCAAGGCGCCTCCCAGCTCCCGACCCGCGGCAAATGAAAAAGGCCGACACCCCTCCGCGTGGGAGGCGATGTCGGCCTACGCTACAACCCGTTCCCACCCCGCTCAGGCTGGGCGGCTACGCTTTGTCTCGTCCACCGAACAGACTAGGTTCAACTTCCGGGGGATATCATACCACGGACAGGTCGAGGCGCCACCCACGGCTTGTCAGCCGGCCCGATCCAGACGTCGCCCCAGGTTCTCTTCCAGGGTGAACACGATGATCCGCTCGCCGGTCTTGGCGCTGATATCGGTATGGAGACTCTTTACCCGGCCACCCGTGTGTTCCTTGACGATGGCCTCCAGCGCAGGGCGTGAGGATTCCAGGAGCTCTCTCCGAACCTGCTTAATCAGAGTGTGACCATCGCTAGTTTGCGCCAGCGTCGCCTCGGCCGGCGTGAGGACGCCCCGCAGTCGCACGAGGATCAGATCCTCGATGAAGAACACACGGGTCTCCAGCGGACCCCGGCCGAGCTGTTCCTTCTCAAACTGCGTGATGGCATTGGCGAGCGCCGATTCTTGTTCGCCTCGGCTGGGCTTATGCATGTGGCCGCTCCTGGATGTTCAATTGCCTTGAGAGTATAGGCCGCCGGGGGCCTCCGCGCCAACGGGCAACTCGTGCGATCGCTGGAGCAGGGACTTCGGCGAAACTGGCAAGCAGCGATGGGTCGGGGACACCGGCGTCTGCCGGACACACGCCAGGCCACCTCGATGCGGGCGGAGCTCGGCCGGATGCGGGTCGGCATCGGCCGCCGCACGGGAATGACGGACGGCACGGGCAGGACCTCGTCGGTCCACGACGCCCAGGATCGGGTGACGCAGGAATCCAACTCGATCTACGCTGCGGGGACCTACGTCACGAAGTGGGGCTACGACTCATCCGACCACATCGCGTGGATGTAGTATCCCGGCGGGAACTCGGGCCAGTCCGGGGAGAAGGTGGCCTACGAGGACTGGGACCAGGGGGCGCTTCGCTCGCTGACGAGCGAGTCCTACGCGACCGACTACGTCCAGCGCCTCGACTACGACGAGGCGGGACGGACCGAGGCGAGCTCGCTGGAGGGCGGGGCGCGGAGCATCCCATCGTCGCCTCGACTTCACCGGCCTCGCGTGACTTCTCGACCCGTCCGAAGGCGGGCAGAGAAGTCTCGAGGCGCCGCGCAGCGCCCCGAAGCGACACATGCGCCGTGCTGGGCCCAGCGCAGCGCGGGCGAGCGTAGGGGTCGCGCAGCACCCCGGAGCGAAGCGTAGGGAAAGCCGAGGGGTCGCGCAGCATTCCGCAGCGGAGCGGAGGAGCAAGTCTCATCGTCGCCTCTGGGCAACACCAGACAGCGCAAGGCAACCGGAGCGCGCATTATCCCATAAGCCGCAACGCGCGGCGCGCCTGGCCGGGAAGCGTGGCAACGCCTCCAAGTTGCACCCACCCGTTGTCTCATATGACTTTCGCTCCGGGTGGAAGGATCCCTTGCCCGGGAAGCTCTCGTCATCTGCGTGGGATCACGGCAGGAAGCACGACTTGCGATCGGGCCACCTGCCAGCCGGTTCTGCCTCTGACGACCTCGGGTTCTCGCACCACCCCGATAACCTGCTGCGCGGGATGTTCACCCTTCGGAAGGGTGTCCTCCCTCAAAGTGCTCATCATGCTTGGCCCAGCCGAATCCTGTCCCAAGAACTGAACCCGTTCCTGCGGGGCAGATCAAGGCGGTATATGATATGGGGGCGTGGGGCGAGCTCGTAACGGGCTTTCTGTCCATGCAGTTCGGCAAGCGCGGTTGGAGCCGCCACATTCGCAGAGACACAGGCGATCCAACTCCAGTTGGAAAAAACTTCAGGAGGAATCCATGGCAACCATCAAGGTGATCGAATTGATCGGGACCTCGAAGCAGAGTTGGGAGGATGCGGCCAGCAATGCCGGGGATCATACGCCCATTGTGCGGAGAAGCCCTTTCCATATCAAGACCTGTCCCACGCAAACTCCCCTCAAACCAGCCCGAATCTGACAATCCCCCGTCGCCAGTCTCGCCAGTCTCGCCGGGTCTTTGGGTGGGGGGCGATCCACCCGGCGGGACGCCCTTGACGCCCACGGGACCGGCCCCCCTATCCCCCCGGGGGGCCCTTGGCACTTCGGGTTCTGTGGCTCGCACGAGAAGCCCCAAGCCCAGAAGCCCGTCGTAGCCATCGCCCCAAGTTGCTTCATGGCGCGTCGGGGCTTCACCCCTTACCGCCCCGTGGCGGCCCAGGCTGAGGTGCTGCCGCTTCCTTCGAGAGGTGTGCGGTGTGTGCCGCCGAGAGGGGGCCAGTGTGGGGCAGTGACACTACCGCATCGCGGGGGCGGTGGCGCACCAGGTTGGCATCGCGGGACTTCGCAGGAAGCGGGACCGATGGGGGGTGGCACACCCAGCTTTCCTCCGCGCGTCGCTCCGCGTCCTGCTATCGCCCATCCTGCCAGCCCAGGCCGCGAGGCGTGAGGTGGTATCCCCAAATGGTGGGGGGCGGTCTTGGCTTGGGGAGCCGGGAAACAGGGAAGCCCAGGATGCGAGACTACCACGAGAGGGGGTTTGGGGGGGCTAGGCTTCCGACGCCCCTCCAAGGGGGACGGCCACCAGAGACGGCATGACAACGCCCGCCGCCTGCCGCCGCTGGCACAGCGGGGGGCAGGGAGGGGGGGGCGGCGAGGGCGGCCACAGGATGCTACGCGAGAGTCCCTACGGTAGAACTTGAAGGGACGGGGCAAGAGCCAAGGGGCGACGTGGGCGGGGCAGTCCGCCAGCGGCTCTTGCCGTCGGCTGACCCGCCCACGTGGCCCCTGGGGGAACGGAGCGTCTTGGGCTGCGCGTGGCTTGGGCTTCCACACGACGCGTCAGCCCGTCTGGGCTTGTGGCTTCCGTCACAGGGGGCGAACCCAGCGGAAGAGGAACCAGGCAATGACGGCAGTGGCGACAAGGTGTTTTGTTTTTCTTGCGGAAATATGTTCTCGGATTTTGGGCGGGCGGGGCGGGGCGGAAGCGGCTGTTTTGTTTTCTTTGCAGGTAACTCCATCTTCGGAAATCTACACCAGGGAGGGGGTAGGGGGAGGGTCGGCGCCCGTCGCCGGCGAAAGGCGCCAGGATTGGGGGCATGCTCCTCAATCTCCGCGCGGTTGACACGGGGGCGCGCTTTGGCTACACTCGCCGCCGAGCCGTTGGTTCCTGCTTCCTGCCGGATGGCGTTGTTGGGGGCAAGGCACGATGAGTTCGGGACAGGCCGATGGCGCCGCAAGCGAGCCAATCCAGGCAGAGGTTCTGCGGCAGCTTCGCTCGACCTTTGGCCCCGCGGTGCTCGAGACCGAGGGCGGCTCGACGGGACTCTACGCCCTGCTGGGCCAGGTGGGCCTTCTCGAACGCCGCTGCCGCAACCCGGTGCTGGTCGCCGGCACGGGGAGCGCGGGTGCGAAGCTCTCGCTCGCCCGGGCGCTCGGCAAGCACGACACGGTGGGGCTGGACCTCGTGGCCGAGTGCGTGAACGGCGTGCTGGCGCGGGGGGCGTTGCCGTTGTTCTTCCTCGCCCACTTGGCGGTGGGCGAGGCCGAGGCGTCGGCGGCTCTCCCGCTCGTCAAGGGCATCGCGAAGGGCTGCCGCCAGGCCGACTGCGCGCTCCTGGCCAGTACCGTCGAACGGGCGGCCGGCCCCGCCGAGTGCCACCTGGCAGGCTTTGCCGTGGGCATGGTCGAGCGGGCGCGGCTGCTCGACGGGCCGCTCGCCGCGCGGCCCGGCGACCTGGTGCTCGGCGTCACAGCCGGAGGGCTTCCCCCGGCCGCTGCCGAACGGGCGCGCCGCCTGCTGGTGGACGCCGGCGGCCTGCGGCTCGACGAGCAGCCGCCCGAGTTGGCCTGCTCCCTGGGCGAGGAGCTGTTGCGGCCCGCGCGCATCTACGTCCGAGCCGTCCGCGCGGTGCTCGAACGCTACCGCGTGAAGGGCGTGGTGCACGGTCTGGCCCCCGTGGCCGATGGGGGGCTGGCGGGGAGCGTGGCGGGGGCGCTCGGCCGGCGGTGCGTGGCGCGGCTCGAGCGGGCCGCCCTGCCGCGCGCGCCGCTGCTCGACCTGGTGCAGCGCGTGGGCGGCATCGGCGGCGAGGAGATGGCCCGCACGTTTCCGATGGGCGTGGGCATGCTCGCCATCGTCGCCCCCTTCTACGCCAAGGCCGCCATCCGCCGCATCCGCCGGGCGGGCGAGCGGGCGGCGGTCATTGGCGAAATCGTCCAGGGCGCCGGCCCGGCCGTCGAGCTGGCCTGACCCTCAGCCGCAGTCTCCCGTCACGCGGGGAGGGCCGCGAGCGAATTGCTGGGTGAGCGAGTGGATGAGTGGATGAATGGATGGGTGGATGGGTGTCAGACAATCTCCATTCATCCATCCATCCAATCATCCCCTTTCATTGCGCCCCCAGGCTGCCATAGGGATGTAGCGTGGGCATCATCCACGAACTGCCGGAGCTGGTCGCCAACAAGATCGCCGCGGGCGAGGTGATCGAGCGGCCGGCCTCCGTCATCAAGGAGCTGGTCGAGAACTCGATTGACGCCGGGGCGACCCGCATCGAAATCCAGCTCGAAGAGGGCGGCAGGAAGCTCGTGCGCGTGACCGACGACGGCGGGGGCATGGACCCCGAGGACGCGGTGATGTGCTTCCGCCGGCACGCGACGAGCAAGCTGAAGACCTCGGCCGACCTCTTCTACATCACCACCCTGGGCTTCCGCGGCGAGGCCCTGCCCAGCGTGGGCGCCGTGGCACAGGTGCGCCTCGTCACGCGGCCGCCGGGCGCCGCGGCGGGCACGGAGATCGAGGTCGCGGGCGGCAAGACGAGCGGGCCGAAGGCCGCCGGCGCGCCCAACGGCACCACCATCGAGGTCCGCAACCTCTTCTTCAACACCCCCGCCCGCCAGAAGTTCCTCCGCTCGCCCCGCACCGAGCTGGGGCACGTGATGGACATGGTGGCCCGCATCGCCCTCCCGCACGAGCGCATCCACTTCGTGGTGTCGAACGACGGGAAGACGCTGGTGAACGCGCCGCCCGCGGCGACCCGCCGCGAGCGGGTGGCGGCCTTCGCGGGGGCCGACCTGGCGGCGGCGCTCCTGCCCGTCGAGGCAGGCGACGGGCCGCTCGCCGTCGAGGGCCTCATCGGTCCGCCCGACCACGCCCGCGCCTCCACCGCCATGCAGTTCCTCTTCCTCAACCGCCGCTACGTCCGCGACAAGGCCCTCGGCAGCGCCATCCGCCAGGCCTACGAGGGACTCCTCCCCCGCGGCCGATACCCCGCGCTCTTCCTCTTCCTCCAGATGGACCCGCGCGAGGCCGACTTCAACGTTCACCCGACCAAGATCGAGGTGCGCTTCCGCCAGGGGCGCCGCGTCTTCGCCTGCGTCCTCGGCGCACTCCGGGCCTCCTTGGGCAAGGCCGACCTCGCGCCGCCCCTGCGCCCCTCCGGCCACGTGCCCACCTCCTGGGACGACGCCCGCCGCTCCGCCCCCGTCACGCGTCGCGCGCCGCTTGGCTTCGCTGAGCCGCCCGAGCACCTCGAGGACGCCCGCACCCGGCCCCGCGCCCTCCCGGCGTCAGACCCCTTCGCCGCGCCCGCCGCCCGGTCCTCCTTCTACCAGATTCACAACGCCTACATCGTCGAGGAAACGCCGGAGGGCTTCCGCCTGACCGACCAGCACGCGCTGCACGAGCGCGTGCTCTACGAGGAGCTGCTCGAGCGCAGCGCGGGCGCGGGAGTCGAGTCGCAACGCCTCCTGATGCCCGAGGTGGTGCCCCTCAGCCCCGCCGAGGCCGCCGTGGCGGCCGAGGTGCTCGAGCCGCTCCGCACCCTCGGGCTTCACGCCGAGGAGTTCGGCCCCAACACCCTCGCCGTCCACGCCGTGCCGCGTCTGGCGCGCGATGCGGACGTGGCGCAGCTCGTGCATGATCTGCTGGCCGAGCTGGCCGAGGGCGCCGAGGCGGCAGGGGCCGCGGCCTCCGCCGCCGACGCCCAGCGCCAGCGCCTCGCCTGCGCCCTGGCCTGCAAGGCCGCCGTCAAGGCCGGCGACAGGCTGCGCGAGAGCGAAATCGAGGCCCTCCTCGCCCGACGGGCCTCGCTGGGGCCGAAGGCCGAAACCTGTCCCCACGGCCGCCCGACCTCGCTCGTCTTCGCCCTCGGCGACCTGGAGCGTCAGTTCAAACGCAAATGAACCGAAGGAGACACTCGTGGGCAAGCTCGCCAAGCGCCTGATCCTGCTCGCCGTCCTCACCGCCATCGGCGTCGGCATCGGCGTCCTCGTGCTCCGCTACCTGGAGTCCCGGCAACGCCCGTCACCCGACGAGACCATGGCGAAGGCCCTCGAGGCCCAGCAGCAGGCGGCGGGCGGCAGACCCATCGTCAGGAAGGACCGCCCCGATGGCGACATGGTGGAGGCCATGCGGGTGCGCGAGGAACTGCTCGCGCTGGCAAAGGAGGCGCCCGACGAGGCGGGTCGCCGCCTCCGCGCCTTCATCGAGAAGGCGCCCGACAGCCCCGACTCCTTCGAGGCCCGCCTCATCCTCGCCGGCCTCCTGGCCAAAGGCGGCGACGCGGCCGGCGCCCTGAAGCTGCTCGACGCCGTGGCCGCCGAGCCCAACGGCGGGCCGCGGGCCACCCGCGCCCGCATCGAGCGCGCCAGGCTCCAGGCCAAGAGCGACCCCGCCACCGCCCGCCGCGACCTGGAGGCCATCCTGCGCGACGACGCGCACGAGCCGACCCTTCAGAACGCCGCGCGGCTCGAACTGGGCCGCATCGAGGTCCAGGCCGGCCAGTTCCTCCCCGCCATCGCCACCCTCACCCCCCTCACCCAGCGCGGCTACGCCGAGAAGGCCACCGCCCTCGACCTCATCCGCCAGGCCATCGAAGGCCACGTCGAACACCTCGCCAAGGCCAACAACCCCCAGGCCATCCTCGACTGGGGCGCCAAAGTGAAGAAGGACTTCCCCGAACTCACCTCCTTGCACAGCACCATGCGCTACCACCAGGCCGCCGCCCTGCGTCAGACCGGCCGCCTCACCGACGCTCGCCTCCTCGCCGAACGCCTCCGCCGCGACGACCCCACGCTCGAACCCGCCTGCGCCGCCGAACTCCAGCGCATCACCGACGCCGAGACCGCCGCCGGCACCCTCCGCGACCCCGCCGCCTTCCGCAAGGCCAAGGCCGACGGCAAGGAGAGCCGCGCCCACTTCGAGGGCGACATCGCGGCCGACACCACCTGGGCGAAGGCCCAAAGCCCACTCGTCCTCACCGCCTCTGTCACCGTGAAGCAGGGAGCCACGCTCACGGTCGAGCCGGGAACCGTCGTCCAGTTCCTCCTCGGCGCCCGCCTCGTCGTCCAAGGCGCGCTCGTCGCCCGCGGCACCGCCGAGGCCCCCATCCGCTTCACCAGCGCCGTCGAGAAGGAGCCGACGCCGTTCGACGGCGAGGGCATCTTCTTCGCCGACTCCAGCGACGACGCGCGCTGCATCCTCGAACGCTGCACGGTCGAGTACCAGCGCGTGGGCGTGGATTGCGCGGCCTCCTCCCCCGTCCTGCGCCACTGCGTCCTCGCGCGCAGCGGCAAGGCCGGCCTCCGCGTCGCCGAGGGCGCCGAGCCGCGCCTCGACGCCACCTGCCGCATCGAGAGCAACGACTCGGTCGGCGTCCTCGCCCAAGGCACGGCCCTCACCCTCCGCCGATGCCTCGTCCTCAAGAACGGCGGCGACGGCATCCGCCTCGCCGACAAGGCCAAGGGCACCATCGAGGCCTGCCGCATCCGCGACAACGCCGGCCACGGCATCGCCCTCGACAACTTCGCCTCGCCCGCCATCCAGGGCAACGAAATCGCCGCCAACCGCGGCTGCGGCATCAACGCCAACCGCTTCTCCCAGCCCGCCATCCAGGGCAACGCCATCCGCGACAACGCAGGCTCCGGCATCCACTGCACCCTCAGCTCCGCCGCCACCATCACCGGCAACCTCATCGAGGGCAACCGCGACTACCCCATCACCCTCGAAAAGAGCGACGGCGCCATCACCGCCAACCTCATCCTCCGCAACCGCCCCTACGGCCTCCACTGCGCCCGCGAGGCCGCGCCCCAGATCGAAGGCAACTGGATCGAGGGCAACAGCGCCGCCGGCATCATCGTCGGCGAGGGCAGCGCCCCAGTCATCGCCCGCAACGCCATCCTCGGCCACGCCAGGGCCATCAGCAACTCCAGCACCAACACCATCCAGGCACGCGACAACTACTTCGGCGACGTGCCCGACGCGAAGATGGCCGACCTCCTCTTCGACAAAGGCGACGAGAATGCCCTGGGCGAGATCATCTGGCAGCCCCGCCTCACCGCCGCCCCGCCGCGTCCCCCCACCCCCACCCTCGACCTCCCGCCCCTCCCCTGAGCGCCCCGCCCCATCGCCTCGCCCCCTGCTGCGCGACGTTCTCACATTCTTGAGAATGTGAGAACGTTGCCCTCGTCCCTGCGCTCTGCTTCCTCGTCCCCGCGCTCCAGCCCCCTCCCTTCCTCGTCCCTACGCTCTGCGTGGGGACGCACTGGCGGGCGCTCCGCGTCCACTCATCGCCGCGGAGCGGCGTCGAACGACGCGGCGACGGCGCTGCCCGATGCCGACGCGCTGATCGCGGACTCGCGGGGCGTCACGCTCATGGCCTTCTCGGCCGATTGCCCCCTCATCGCGCTGGTGGACCCCGGGCGGCGAGCCATCGGGCTCGTCCACGCCAGCCGTCGGGGGACGCTGGGCCGCATAGCGGCGCGGGCCGTGCGGGCGATGGAGCGGCTGCTGGGGTGTCGGGCGAGCGACCTGGTGGCGGCCATCGCCCCCTCGATTGGCCCCTGCTGCTACGAGGTGGGCGACGAGGTGCTCGCCGAGGCCCGCCGGGCCCTGCCCGATGCCGACCGCTTCTTCAGCAGACGCAACGGGCGGCTGCACCTAGACCTCTGGGCCGCCAACACGGAGCAACTCGTCGAGGCGGGCATGCCCCCCCAGCGCATCGAGGCCCCGACCCTGTGTACTCGCTGCCACTCCGATGAGTTCTTCTCGCATCGCGCGTCGGGCGGGCGGACGGGGCGCTTCGCGCTGCTCCTGGGGCGGAGGTGAGGCGCCCCCATTCGGGGGCTTGGGGTGGGGTGTGCCCCGATCCCAGGGCTCCCTTCGGTCGCCCTGGGCTACGGCTGGGTCGCCCGCATTCGCGGGCTGCAAGACACAGGGCGGTAGGGCGTGCGGCGAGGCGGGCGCATTCTTTTACATGGTTTTACAAGTCCTTGACAACCGCCCCATCGGGCGCGATAGGATAGGTGAGTGGGATTGCGTGTCAATGGAAAGGAAGCACGAGTGAGAAGGTCGTTGTGCGCCCTCGGCGCTGTCCTTGCCCTTGGCCTCCCGTGCCTTCACGCGGGCGAGGGGGCTGAGCCCGCCGAGGCCAAGGGCAAGGATGGCGCCGAGCCGCTGACGCTCGATCCCCAGCGCCTGACGGAGCTGCTCGATCAGCTCGACGCCGCGGAGGCGCCCCGCCGCGCCGCCGCCGCCGAGCTGCTCGGCAAGGCCAAGGCCGCCGCCGCCGTGCCCAAGCTCTACACCATGCTCGACGACCCCGACGACGAGGCGCAGTGGAAGGCCACGGTCGCCCTCGGCGCCATCGGCGAGCCGGCCCTCCCCCGCCTGGTGGACGGGCTGAACCTGGAGAAGGAGCGGCCCCGCTGGAAGGCGGAGACCGCGCTCAAGGTGATCGGCGCGGCCGCCGTGCCCGCGCTGGTCGAGGCCCTCAAGGACCGCCGAGGGCGCGTGCGCCAGAGCGCCGCCTTCCTCCTCGGCGAGATAGCCGACCCCCGGGCCATCGAGCCCCTCGCCGCCGGGATGGCGGACAAGGACGAGGATACCCGCTGGAAGGCCGCCACCTCGCTCACCAAGTTCGGCGCCCAGGCCACCAAGGCCGCCCTGGCCCAACTCGGCTCGGAGTCCATCGAGTGCCGCCGCTGCGCCGCCTGGGTGTTCCAGACCACGCTCGACCCCGACGCGGTGCCCCAGCTCATCCTGGCCCTCCGCGACGCGGACGAGCAGGTGCGCTGGAAGGCGGCCATCGCCCTCCAGAAGCTCGGCGCCGGCGCCTCCGACCGCCTCTTCGCCCTCCTGCGCACCAGCAACCGCGACGACGAGAAGAAGCTGGCCATCTGGGTCCTCGAAGGCGTCAGCGACCCCCGCATCGTCGCCCGACTGCGCGAGTTCCAGACCCTCAACGTCGCCCGCACCCCCGAGGCGGCCAAGGACCAACGCCCCCGGCCCGCCGTCCTGCCCAAGAGCGTCGCCCTCACGCTCGCATCGGAACCCCCGAAGGCCACGGCGTTCGTGGACGACAAGTATGTGGGCCTCACCCCGCTCACCGTGAAGGACCTGGCGCCCGGCCACCACTTCGTCAAGCTCACCAAGCGCGACCACCTGCCCTGGACCAAGCTGGTCGAGCTGCTCTACCCGGAGGAGCCGCTCAACGCCAAACTCGTCCTGAAGCCCAAGGGCACCCTCGTCGTCACCTCCGAGCCGGCCCAGGCCGATGTCTACGTGGACGGCGAGTACGAGGGCAAGACGCCGTTCGAGAAGAAGAACATGGACGCCAACCCCTACTCGGTGCGGGTCGAGAAAGAGCAGTTCCTGCCGTGGGAGGCCGAGGTCGAGGTGAAGGCGGGCGAGCCGAGCAGGGTGGAGGCCAGGCTCAAGAGCAAGGTCGAGGGCTGGTATCTGGGCCGGCTGAAGGAGAATCCCAACGACGTGTCGTGCCACACGGAGCTGGCCCATTGCTACATCGTGCGGGGCGACCTGGAGAAGGCGGCGAAGACCATCGCGGCCGGCGTCGAGGTGATGGCGAACGGCGCCGACACGAGCAGCTACGGCGGGCGCCTCGCCCAGGAGATCGCCAAGATGTGGGGCCAGGCCTTCCAGTTCGGCGGCGGCCTCCAGGTCGAGGCCGTCCGCAAGGCCCTCCACGCCGCCCTCCACGGCGTGTGGCAGCAGAACAAGGACAAGAAGCCCCTCGGCCGCTTCCTCACCGAGCTGCGCGAGAGCGTGGCGGCCGACTTCACCCGCCCGCCGAAGTAGCCCGGCCCAAGACTCGCGCCCTTTCCCCCCCACCCTGGGGCGCGAGTCTTGGGCCAAACCGCTTCCTCCAGCCATGGCGCCTCAAGTCTATATCGGACAATAGTTTATGCCATGCCGCTTCCCGCGTAGGGGCGGCCTGGGCCAAGACTCGCGCCCCTGGCGCCACTTGGGGGGCGCGAGTCTTGGCGAGGGGCCGACGCGGAGCGCGGACCTCAGCCCGCGCAGCACTCCCTTGAATCGAGCGGAAGCTTGTAGTGCGGCCTTCAGGCCGTCTCCCTCGGGCCAGCTACGGGCTGAAGCCCGCACTACGAACTACGAACTCTTTTGGCGTTGACTTGGGGAGTCCCGGCTGCTATAATCCGGCAATGGCCGGAGCGTCTGGCCAATCCCCCGGCAGAACACTGGAAGTCCAGAAACCGCCTATGGATAAGCTGTGGCCCGCACTGTTGCTCGCGCTGGGAGCCTGCCTGCTAGGCGGGTGCATGCGCCCGAAGGAGCACGAGCGCGACGCGCGAATGGCGCCGGCGAGGCGTGCCGAGTTCTGCAACACAGGCGCGGCCAACGCTCCCCGAAGCCAGGGTGTGCCCGATGCCGATCTATGAGTTCCACTGCGAGAAGTGCAAGGCGGACTTCGATCAGCTCTTCCGCACGATGGAGGCCAGCCCGAAGGCCCGCTGCCCCCGGTGCGGGGGCGCGAAGACGCGGCGCAAGCTCTCCCTTTTCGGCATGTCCGTGGGCAAGAGCCGTGGCGAGCCGGCGCGCGCCACCAGCCGATCAAGCTGCTCCTCGTGCGCCCGCAGCAGTTGCGCAGGATGCCGACGGTGAGGAGGAGGGGAAAGTGAAAGGGAAAGTGAAAGGGAAGAAAGGAAGGGCATCGGAAGGGTCTTGCCCTTCGCTCGTCACTCCCCACTCTCACTTTCCCTCTCACCTTCCCTCTCCACTCCCCACATGCCACCGGCCGGAGGACCCCGCGATGAGCGACACCACCCGTCCTCCCGGCCTGGACCTCATCTGGGCGCCGTGGCGGATGGACTACATTCTGGAGCCGCGGACCGACGGCTGTTTCCTGTGCGCGGCCGCCGCGTCGGGCGAGGACGAGCGGAACTTCGTCCTCGAACGCCGCGGGACCTGTTTCTCGATCTTCAACCGCTTCCCCTACAACAACGGCCATCTGCTCGTCGCGCCCAACGCCCACAAGGCCGACCTGGCGACCCTCGGCGACGCGGCGCTCGCCGAGCTGATGCGCCTGACACGCGACACGCAACAGCTTCTGGCGCGGGCCATCAACCCCCACGGCTTCAACATCGGCATCAACCTCGGCGCCTGCGCGGGAGCCGGCGTGCCGGGACACCTCCACGTCCACATCGTGCCGCGGTGGAACGGCGACACGAATTTCATGCCCGTCGTGGGCGGTACGAAAGTGATCGTGCAATCGCTCGAGGCGCTCTACAAGCTGCTTCGGGAGCAGTCGGAGAGGGTGGCAAGTGAGGCGGGGCGAGGGAAAGGGAGAGTGAGAGGGAAAGTGAAAGGGAGAGCGAAGAGCCATGAGTGAAGAGCAAGAGCGAACTTGAACCGTCCCGCCCTTCACTCGTGGCTCCTCACTCTTCACTTTCCCTTTCACTTTCCCGTTCCCTCTTACTCCCCACTCGCCGCCCGGCGGCAGCTAGAGAGCGCGACATGAACGTTGTGGAGCACGCGGTGGTGACTTGGCCTGGTCTTGTGAGCCGCGAGGCGGTGGAGGCGCGCGAGGCGGCGATGCTCGCGCCCTATGCGGCCCGCAGCCGCGAGAGCCGCGGCCGCCGCCACCCCGAGCCCGAACACCCCCTCCGCACCGTCTACCAGCGCGACCGCGACCGCATCGTCCACTCCACCGCCTTCCGCCGCCTGGAGTACAAGACCCAGGTCTTCGTGAACCACGAGGGCGACTACTATCGCACGCGCCTGACCCACACGCTCGAGGTGTCGCAGATCGCGCGCACCATCGCGCGCATCATGGGCCTCAACGAGGACCTGGCCGAGGCCATCGCCCTCGCCCACGACCTCGGCCACACCCCCTTCGGCCACTCGGGCGAGGAGGAGCTGGCCGAGCAGATGAAGGGCCACGGCGGCTTCGAGCACAACCGCCACGGCCTCCGCGTCGTGGACCACCTGGAGCGCCGCTACCCCAGCTTCCCCGGGCTGAATCTCTCGTGGGAGGTGCGCGAGGCGATGGCCAAGCACACCACCCGCCATGACCGTCCCACCGTGACCGAGTTCGACGACGGCCTCCAGCCCGTCCTCGAAGCCCAGGCGGTCGAGGTGGCCGACGAAATCGCCTACAACAACCACGACATAGACGACGGGCTGACGGCCCACCTGCTGCGGCGGAACGAGCTGGCCGAGGTCGAGGCCTGGCACGTCGCCGCCGAGGCTGTCGAGCGCCAGCAGCCCGGCCTGCCCGAACGCATCCGCGACCGCCAGGTGATCATCCGCCTCATCAACGCGCAGGTCACCGACCTGGTGGAGACGACGCTCGGCCGCCTGGCCGAGCAAGGCATCGAGAGCGCCGACGGCGTGCGGCACGCCGAGGGGCGCCTCTTCGCCTTCAGCGCCACAGTCGAGCGCCGCAAGGCCGAGCTGGAGGCATTCCTCTACGACAAGCTCTACCGCCACTACCGCGTGGCCCGCATGACCAGCAAGGCCAAGCGCTTCGTCCGCGAACTCTTCCAGGCCTACCTGGCCGACGAGCGCCAGCTCCCCGACGAGTATCGCGCCACCGCCGCCCAGGAGGGCCTGCACCGCGCCATCGGCGACTACATCGCCGGCATGACCGACCGCTATGCCCAGGATGAATACAAGAAGCTGTTCTACCCGTTTGAGAGGGTGTGAGGGGAGGAAGGGGAAAGTGAAAGTGAGAGGGAAAGTGAGGAGTGAGGAGCAAGAGCGACGAGTGACAAGTGGTGAGGGGAAATGGCGAGGGGAAGGTGCGAGGGCCGTGGCTGGTCTTCGCTCTCTTCCCTTTCACTTTCCCTTTCACTTTCCCGCTTCCCTCCTCACCCGATGCTGAGGACTGCGATGGCCAAGCTCATCGTCCAATCCGGCCCAGGCAAAGGCACCATTTTCGAGCTGTCGGGCCAGCCGGTCGTGCTGGGGCGCGACCTGACGTGCGAGGTCGTGGTGCCCGACGAAAAGGCGTCGCGCCGCCACGCGTTGGGGTGGGAGATCTGGCCGCTGGCGCGGGCGTCCTTGAGGAAGCGGCCGATGGCCTCGTGGTCGGCGGTGAAGGCATCGTGGATGATCTTGAGGGCGACCAGGCGCCCCATCGAGAGCTGGTCGGCCTTGAAGACGGCGCCGATGGAGCCCGTGCCGATGGCCTGGACGATTTCGTAGCGGCCGATGACAAGGCCGAGGAGGGGGCAGCCCTCGACGCACGGGGCGCAGTAGACGCGGCTCTGGGTCCGCCGGGCGGAGCCGAGGGCGTCGAGCGGAATCGTCCTGCCGCACGAGGCGCACAGGTGGGGCGGGGCCACCTGGGGCTCGGGGTGCCCGGCCTCGGGCGTCTCGCAGCGGAACAGCAGGTGGGCGAGGCCGACCTGGATGCGGTCGCCGTTGCGCAGCCGCGCCTCGGCGACGCGGGCGCCGTTCACATAGGTGCCGTTCTTCGACCCCAGGTCGCGCACGAAATGCCCGTCGGGCGTCGCGCGTATCTCGCAGTGGTGCCGGGAGATCTTGGAGTCGTGTATCTGGATCACGCTGTCGGCGCTGCGGCCCACGACCACCGGCTGCTCGCCGTCGGCCGCGAACTGGCTGACGGGCTTGTCATCCTGGAGAAGAACAACGCTGGCTCGCACGGGGGCTCATCCTCCGTCGAGGGGCATGGGCACGGCGGGGCGCTGCTGCGAGCGTGGCCGAGGCAGCGGCGCCCTGCCGTGAGAGGCGATTCGCGGACTCGGTCGCGGGCCGGCGGCCCTTATCTGGCGACCGTGAGGGCGAAGATGTGGATGAGCGAGCAGAAGGGGAGCTTGACCGACTTCAGCTCGCGGTTCGCATCGAGCGGGATGGCGACCACCCAGATGCGGCACTTCTTCTCTTCCTTCGAGTACTCGCCCTTGCCGCCGGCGTCCACCGCGATGCGGTGGGCGCTCTCGACGCCGGTCTTCTCGCCGAACTGTGCGTCCTTGCACCAGTCGGTCACTTTCAGGTCGGCCTGCACCGTGCCGTCGGCGTAGTTGATCGTCAGCTTCTCCTGCTGGTCCGCGTCCGTGGCGGTCACGAGGAGGTGAAGCTCTTTGGCCTTGCCCTCGAGGGGAATCGTCTGGCCGGCGCACGCCACGTTGTTCTTGGTCCCCTTCTCCTTGCTGGGGAACTCGAAGGCGGTCTTCACGTCCTTCGGCTCGAAGAGGCCGGCGGGGGGCATGTTCTCGGCGGGGAAGGACTGCTTGTACTGGTCGAGGTCGGCGTCCTTGCGGTCGTCCTCGCTCGAGAAGCCGTCGTTGTTGCAGACCTTTGCGAGGTCCACGGCGAGCAGGCCGGGCTTCAGTTCTTTGAGGGCGGCCTTCGGCTCCTCGGGCTTCGGCTCGGGCTTCGGCTCCTCGGGCTTCGGCTCGGGCTTGGGCTCGGCCTTCGGCTCGGGGGCGGGGGCCGGCTTCACGTCGTCCTTCGCGGCCGGCTCGGCCGCGGGCTTCTTCTCGGCGACGGGCACGCGGATTTCCACGGTGCCGGGCGCCTTCTCGGGCGCCTTCTTGGGCTCCGCGGTGGCCGGGCCTCCGGGGCAGCCCGCCACGAGGACGGCCATAGTCACCACGCTCACCAGCCACGCTCGCAACATCCCGTGCTCCTTTCCCAAACAACGGCTGCTGTGGGGCCAGACCCGCACGCTTCCCCCGGCCGCGCCCTCCGCGGCCTGACGGGGCGCGCCTATTATACCAATCGCCCGCCGCGTGTCCAGTGGAGCATGCAGAATCGCCGCGGGCGGCGCCGGGGCCTCACCCTGTGGCTTCGCCCAGGAGGCGTCGGGGCTCGGCCTTCTCCTCTTCGGTCTTGCAGCGCTGAAGGGCGGCGTTGAGGGCCTCGACGGCCTTCTCGCGGGCGCCAGTGACCCCGCGCCGCTTGGCGCCCAGGTGGAAGCGGCCCAGGGCCACGTAGGGCCTGGAGTCGTTGGGCAGCGCGGCGCAGGCGCCATGAAGGAGCGCCTCGGCCCGCGCGTGTTCGCCGGCGAGGACGAGGAAGCCGACGGCGGTGAGGGCGTGCGGGAGTTCGGCGGGCGCGGCCCTGGCCCTCGCCTCGTAGATGGCCGCCTTGGCCACCACCGACGTGCCGGCGCGCTTGTACAGGCTCTGCGCCGCCGACAGGACGAAGCTGTTGTCCGTGTGCTTCCCCGCCTCCGCGGCCAGCAACAGGTCAATGCGCGCCCGGGTCGCCTCGACGAATGCGGCGTCGCCGTAGGAGAAGTGGTCGTTGAAGTACATCTTCGCCAGGAGCTGAAGCAGCCGGGTCGCGTAGGCATCGGGCTTCGACGTGTCGTTGCCCGCGATGACCGTGCCAATCGCCGCGCCCAGGTGGGCCATGCACTGCTCCACCTTGTGCTCGAGCAGGTAGAGGTGGGCGACCTCGGCGCGATAGGCCACGTTGTTCGGGTCCTTCTTCAGCTCCGCCTCGTAGAAGCCCACCTCGCGGCGGCCCAGGGGGACCTCGATGGCCACCTCCTGGCGCGGCTTCACAGTGACCTCCTGCTGCCAGTCGGCGAAGTTGACCTTGCTCACCCGCAGGCTGTAGGTCTGCGGCTCCAGGTCCTCGAGCCGCAGGGGCGTGTTGCCGCGGTAATCGCCGTCGAGGTGCACGGACGCGCCATCGGGCTTCGACGTGATGACCAGGATGCCGCGCTCGGCGGTCCGCAGCACCACGGTGATGGGCGCCGGGCTGCGCGAGGTGACGTTGAGCGAGGCGCGGTAGACCTCGTAGCCGGCCTTCCAGACCCGGAGCGCGTGCTCGCCCAGTGGCACCTCGATCACGTTGTTCTCGGCGTCGAAGGGCGTGACCCCGCGGATCTCCTCGTCAATGAAGACGGTGGCACCGACGGGCTCGGACGTGATCTGGAGCGAGGCGCGGGGGGTTGGGAGGCCGAGGAAGCTGCCCCCGCCCTTGCCGGGGCCGAAGAAGAAGAGGACGCCGAAGGCTACGCCCACCAACAGCGCCACGACGGCCGCAATGGCCAGCGCCACCCGCCACGCATGGCTCCGCAGCGGCAGGCCCGACGGCGCTACCACCGTCCGCCGCGTCGCCTGCACCAGCACCTGCACCGTCGTCGTCCCCACCTGCACCAGCGAGCCGTCGGGCAGCCGGGCGCGGTCCACCTGCTTCCCGTTCACATAGGTGCCGTTCTTGGTGTTCAGGTCCTCGACGAACACGCCTTCGGGGCGGCAGGTGAGGGCGCAGTGGGTTCGGGAGGCCCAACTGTCGAGGATGCGGAAGTCGGCCCGGTCGCCGCGGCCCAGGAGCACCCGCTGCCCCTCCCGCAGCTCGTGGGAGGAGCCGGCCTGGGGGCCGTCTATGATGCGCAGAAGCACAGCCATGGCTCAATCGCCCCGGGCAAACGCCCCTGTCGCGACTCGTGCGCGCCTTGCGCGCATGTGGCAGACGCAATGTCGAATGTCAAACGCTGAATGCTGAATGCTGAATGTTGAATGACGAACGAAGCCGACCGCCGAGTGTGTTCTGGCTCATTCGTCATTCAGTATTCGGCATTCATCATTCATCATTCATCATTTGGGCCCTTTGGCTGCGGCCAAGGGCCACGTCAGGGCCTATTCATCCATGCCCTGTGGCTTGTAGCCGGGGTCGTCGGTCAACAGGATCACGTCGAAGCGAGGCCCGTCCTCGCGGTTCAGTATCTCCAGCACGTGCGTGTCTTTGGAGAGGTAGAACTGCCGCGGGTCGCCCTTCTCCCACACCGGACTCCAGTCCCACCGCGGCGGCTTGCTGCTGTCGTCCGACCCCACCACGTGGGCGTGGGCGTCCGAGTGCGGCGCGCCCTCCTTGTCGATCCGCATGTACAGCGTGTCGCCACACGAGTCGAACCACTTCCGGCGAATCCAGAAGGTGTAGTTGCCTGCGACGGCGATTTCGATCTTGTAGACCGCCCGGGCATAGCGGGGGATGTCATCCTTGCTGCCCGCCTTGCCGAACGGGGTGCCCGCCTCGTCCGGGATGAAGACGCACTTGCCCCCCGAGGCCGTCGGATCGTCCACGACCCGCATCACCTTGCCTCCCACGCCGGGGTGGGCGTCGGCCGACTCGATCTTCACCAGGTACTTCTTATCCGTCCCGTCGAAGCGGATGCGCTGGAAGTAATCGGTGAACACGCCGCCCTTGGTGGGCCGCGCGGTCCCGCCCTTCGTCGTGCCGTTGCCGGCGTCGCCCGACGCCCCGTCCTCCGAGCACGACGCGCCCAGGACGCCCAACGCCGCGAGAAGCAACAAGGAAAGGGTCCCGCGCGGACAATGCCTCATGCACTCACTCCTTCGACCGTTCTCGCCCCTAGGGCCACTATACCAACGCCGCACGGGGGAGTCAAGGTGAACGCCCGCGCCGAGCCAGCATCGACGGGCTGCACGGTCACCGCCCGTGCGCCTCCTGCACAGAT
This sequence comes from Planctomycetota bacterium, assembly GCA_041320515.1. Lineage (GTDB taxonomy): Bacteria > Planctomycetota > PUPC01 > DSUN01 > DSUN01 > DSUN01. The sequence continues at coordinate 2,339,980 of JBGLNR010000001.1, forward strand.
GTGGCGGAAGCAATGTTGAATGTCGAACGCTGAATGATGAATGATGAATGAAGCCAAGCGCGGAGTCCGTTCCCGTCACTTCGGCATTCAACATTCAGCATTCAACATTCAGCATTTGGACACTTTGCTTGCGGCCACGGCCGCACTGGGGCCTATAGGACGTGCGGGACCTATTGCCTTAGCTGTCCATTGCCGTGGACGACGAACTTGTAGCTGGTCAGCTCTTCGAGCCCCATGGGGCCGCGGGCGTGCAACTTGTCGGTGCTGATGCCGATTTCGGCCCCCATGCCGAACTCGTAGCCGTCGGTGAACCGCGTCGAGGCGTTCACGTAGACCGCAGCGGAGTCCACGCCCTGGGCGAATTTGTCGGCCTCCCGCACGTCCGTCGTCACGATGGCGTCCGAGTGGGCCGAGCCGTAGCGGGCGATGTGCTCCATCGCCTCCTCCGTCGAGTCCACCACCCGCACGGCCAGGATCAGGTCGAGGTACTCGGCATACCAGTCCTCCTCCGTGGCCGGCTTGGCGTCGGGCAGGAGCTGGCGGGTGCGCTCGCAGCCGCGCAACTCGACCTTCGCCTCGGCGAAGCGCTTGCCCATCTGGGGCAGAAAGCGCTGGGCGATTGCCCCGTGGACGAGCAGCGTCTCCATCGCGTTGCACGTGGCGGGCCGCTGGCACTTGGCGTTGAGGCAGATTTCCTCGGCCATCGCCAGGTCGGCCGAGGCGTCCACATAGACGTGGCACACGCCTTTGTAGTGCTTGATGACGGGAATGGTCGCCCCCTCGGCCACGCGGCGAATCAGCCCCTCGCCGCCGCGGGGAATCACCACGTCCACCAGCCCGTCCGCCGTGATCAGCGCATCCACCGCCGCCCGGTCGGTCGTCTCCACGAGTGCCACGGCCTCGGCGGGCAGCCCCGCGGCCGCCAGGCCCTCCTGGAGCACGCGCCAGATGGCGACGTTGGACGCCAGGGCCTCCTTGCCGCCCCGCAGGACCACGCCGTTCCCGGCCTTGAGGCACAGGCCGGCCGCGTCGGCCGTGACGTTTGGCCGGCTCTCGTAGATGATGGCGATGACGCCGAGCGGCACGCGCACCTTGGTGATGCGGAGGCCGTTGGGCCGCACGCTGCCGCCGATGATCGCCCCCACGGGGTCGGGCAGCCCGGCCACCTGGCGGAGCCCCTCCGCCATCGTCGCGATCCGCTTGTCGTTGAGCTTCAGCCGGTCGAGCAGCGCGGCGGCGCTTCTCTGGTCGTAGAGCAGGGCCGTTTCGGCGACAAAGCGGTTGGTGAAGAGGTCTTCATGCTCCTTCAGCCATGCGCCCATCCGGCATTCTATGGCCACATTGGGGTAGAAGGAATCCTTCTTCTGGTTCTGCAGCCAGGCGCCATATGGAATGGCAATCTGGAAGCCGTGGGCCAACGGCTCCAGCATGAACAGGATATACGAGTCGTTCTTGCCGTCGTCCAGGTCGCTCATGATCTGGTGGACGTGGGGGCCTGGCTCCTCGATGAACGATCCCTCCTTGCCGCCGAAGAAGGCATGGCCAAATCGGTAGTAGCCGTCCTGCCGGAGCTTGATATCGGCCTTCTCGCCGACGATGAGATCACACTGCGGCCGCACGCTTGTGCCATGGGGATTGCAGTTGTACAGATTCGCGGTCACGAGCACCTGCTTGCCCTTCTTCTCGAGCGAGCAGGCGCGGGCATAATCGGCAATCTCGACAACGCCCTGCTCTATGCATCGGACATTGAACCGAACGAAGGCCTTGAACAGTGGGATGCGATAGCGCTCCTCCATTGGTGGAGCTACAAGGTCGCTGTCGGCATATCCCTTCTGCTTGAGGAACTCGCGATAGTCAAACCGATCAAGGTCAAGCGTGGCGGTTTCCTCTGAGGGATTCCGCTTCAGGTACTCTCGGAACTGCTTCATGCAATCCTTGCAGAAACACCCCCCGTTCAGCACGGCATGCAACTGCGCATCGAACTCATCAATGTGGATGCCGGGAGCGCCCGCATCCACCATGGTTTCAATCTCCTTCCGGATGTACTGCATGTAGGTCGGCTTGTTGCCACACGGCGTGTAGCAGAGGTGCTCGTGGCCGGGAACCATCAGCCATCGTGAAAGGATCGGGTTGCCATCCAGCGTGACCGCGCGGAACTCCTCGATGAAATCCTCGACGAGATGCCCTTCCGAATCGAGGATGCCCTCAGGGAAGTATTTCTTCATCGACGGGAACAACTTTGGGTAGCGGTCGGTGGACAGCTCACGCATGCCGAGCCACCCCTTCCTCCCGGCCCCCCTGAGCTTGTTCAGGGCCAGCAGTTGCGATTCGTCCTCGCTGAATTCGGCGGGGAATTCCCACAACTGCGCCTTCCAGATGACTGCGAACGCGGTGATTCCCCGCTTGCCACATTCCTCAATGAATTCCCTGTCGTTCAAGTAGCCGTAAAAGCGCAAGCGCGGGGGAACGGGCTCATTCGCCTCCGCGTCAAGGTATTGGATGCCGATCGCACCGCTCCCCAGGCAGGACCAGAGGAGCGTGTTCCCGTGCATATCGGCAATATCCTGTACCTGCTGGAGGCGCTTCATGGGCATGCTGGGATGGTAGTTCCAGTCGTGCCTGTACCAGCACATGTAATGCATTCCACGAATCATAGTGTTCTCCTCTCTGCCCAGAGCCTACCCATACACTTGCGCCCGCGCCGTCTTTGCCAGCTCCACCCAGCGCGCCAATCGCCGCGGCTCGTGTCGCACGGTATGCAGGTCCTTCAGCATCACCTCCACCCGGCATTCGTGCTGCCGCGTGATCGTGAAGACCTCCGCCATGTGTCGGGTGATGGCCGCCTCATCCATCCGCTCGGTCGCCACGGCGGCGGGGTGGGGTTTGTAGCAGAAGACATAGTCGCTGCCCAGTTGTGCGGCGCTCTTCGCGATGTCCGCCCACGGGGAGATGGAGACACGGCGCAGATTGCGGATCCGGCGCAGCACCGGGACCCAATCGTGCAGGGGCTCGCAACAGCCGTAACAACCCAGGCCGAAGCGCTCGACGATCGGCTGCAGGCGCGGGAAGAAGAGCTCTCCAAAAAGGGCGGGCGAGATGCCGACCAGGTCCTGGCTCTCCATGCCTCCCCAGAGATCGCGGCACCGCACCCGCTCAGGGTCGAAACCGCTCGCCGGCAGGATGTCCGTATAGCCGATGCCGCCGTTGTTGATCCACTCGCAGCCGTTATTCAGCGAGAGGAACCCGCCCGACTCCAGTTGATCCAGCACAGCGTGGTGATGGGCGGCCAACCGGCCGACGAACTCCCTCACCCAGTTCGGCTCCTCCAGCATGTCCACCATCAGGGCATCCATGCCCCGCAGCATTACAGCGGTCTGGCAGACGCCACCGACGGTCTGCCACCAGTGGCAGCGTCGCCGCACGGTCAGGATGCCGTCGAAGATCTCATGCGCCAACGCCAGCCACTCCGTGGAGCGGTCCCGATCAACCACTACTTCTGGTGTCCGGAGTCTCTCGAGATCGCGGTAGTCCTTCAACGGCGGCTCGTAATGCGCCGCGCCCAGTTGCGAATGGCTCGACAGATTCAGGTTGGAATAGGGATGGATGTAATAGGTCCGGCGCGCGTCGGCGTCGGTCATCGTCTGCCGAACCGGCAGACCATGGTCGCCGATTTCGCCGTCCCACGGCACGTTGAACACGGCATCAACGGGCTGATCGTCCCGCAGGAACTCGTGGGTGTCGATCGCCATCCGCAGCCGCATCTCCCAGGTGCGCAGCAGCGGGTCGGCGCAGGACATGCTCTCCCAGGGAAGGAGTTCCAGCCATACCCCCTCCGGAAAGCAGTAGATGCGCGGCGGCACAGCCTCCAGCCGGTTCAGTGCGCGAATCGCCCGACGCTTCTCATCCTGCTCAGGTAGAGCGGCGATCTCCGCCACTCGCTTCGCCAGGTCGCGCAGGATTCTGGTCTGCGCATGGAACGCCATCGCTTTCATGCCTGGTCCTGCTTCAACACCCCAGCTTCGGAGAAGGCGATCCGCGCCAGCAGGCCGCAGCACACGGCGGCGGCCGCCACCCCCTTAGGAAATGAACGTCGCTTGGTTTGCGAGTGTATGCTCATCATCAATCGTGCACTTCTCGGCAAGGCTTCTGGAAGTTGTCCTTCCTCTTGTCCTTCGCGGTTGCGGCCTATCTTCTCTCGAGTTCCTTGGCCACCTCGCCCGCCAGGTCCAGCAGCTTGCCATCCTCTTCGGCGGGCATGTCGCGGATGGTGAACCAGTTCATGATGAATGCGTGGCTCCGTTGCTCCAGATAGGCTTCTGCTCGCTGCTGTAGGGCAGCGCTGAGCTTCTTCTCTTGAATGGCCCGCTCGATGAACAGCAGCGCCTCGGCAACCTGTACGCCCTCGCGGAACATCTCGAAGCGCTCGGTGGGCACCGGCCCGTCGGGGCCGGGATAAAGGATGGCGTTCTGGGTAAACGACGGCCCCGAAGGATACTGGACATTGTTGATGCAGTAGTAACGGCCCTTCGGGTTGCGGACCGGGAACAAGTCGGCCCCGAAATCGCTGACGCCGTCGCGGCCCGAGATGATGGCGTCTTCGCTGACTCGGCGTTGGTCCGCAAGCGGCGAGTTCTCACGCCACGTCCAACGGTATGTGTTGCAGAAGAGGCCGGGCTGGGGCTTCAGCAACTCGCGGTAGCCGCGCACGGAGGGAAAGCCGTAGAAGTAACATGTGTTGGCGTACGCGACCTTGACCCAGGGATTGCTCCGGTCCTTCCAATCCCGCTTCATTTCGTGGGTCACGGCGGCCCAGACGGCGTCGGGCCAGAGCTTTTGGGCAAGCCTGGCGATATCGTCCGTCGGCCCTCCGAACCCGGCGGTCCAGCCCAGCGCCGTCACCTCCAGCCAGCCGCGGGCTTTGAGCCTCTTGAGGGCCTCGTCGAAGACCGGGCGCCAGAAGGCCACGGCCTCCTCCGTGCCGGGAGCGGGTTGCTTGAGAGGCGCGACCTTGCCGGTCGCCGGGTCGAGCTCAGTCACGCAGTACTCCCTCTTCTTCGGATCCGTCCTTCTACCCCCGACATCCGAGGACGGCCAGCAGTTGAGCCTGAGCGGCAGCGGCTTGCCTGCGTGCTTGGCAATCGTGTCCAGGTACTTGTCGAACGCGGTGAAGTCGTGTTTGTAGCTGCCGTCGGGCTGTCGGATCCAGCGCACCAGCGATCCGGCGTTGGAGCCCTCGCTGAAGAAATCCACGGACAGGTTGGCGTACACCTGGCGCGAGCCCGCCTCGGCCATCAGGCCCAGCGACTTGCCTACCAGCTCGAAGTGCCGGTCCGACCAGCGGGGAACCTCGTAGTGCAGGGCGACGGCCTCCTCCGAGTGATAGGCGAGGTGATGTACGGGGAAGTCCTTCGGCTCCGGCACGGTCCAGGCGGAGACGCTCACGCGCAACGGGACGCTGGTGGGCTGCAGTCCCTCGGCTTCCACGCTCACCCTGCCCTCGTACACGCCCGGCATGGCGTCCGTGGGCACCCGCACTGTGAGCCACAGCGGGGCCGTCGCGCCGGGCGCAAGGCCCTTGCGGTCCACCGGCTGGGAGAAAAACGTCACCCGCGGCGGCTCTGCCTTGACCACCGCGATTTCCGTGGGAATGGCCTCCAACAGGCCATCGAAGCGGTGGGGCGCGATCCAGGACTTCGCTTCCACGCCAGGCACTGCGCAGCGGACGCGCATCGCCGAGGACGCAAGCCTGGCGCCGCCGGCCTGCGCCAGGTCCGACACGCTCACCTTCAGCCCCTTGATCGGACCGTTGGAGCCGACCATCAGCCGCCCGGAAAACACGCCGTTTCGCGCGGCGCGGACCATGATAAGCCGCAATGGCTCCCACGGATCGCCGTAGTCGAACGCAGTGACGGTGTCGTACGCGGCGCAGTTCCAGACCCTGATGCCGGGGAGCCGCGACGCGTTGGCGACCACTGCGCCCGCGGGCGAAACGGTCAACCGCGCATGGAGCAACCCGATAGGCGGCCAGATGGAACCGGTTCCATCCGCGCCGAAGTTCAATCCCACCATATTATGGGCGGGGGCGGTGTGGACCTCGATGGCCAGGACGTTCACGCCTGGGCGCAAAAGCGCTGCGGGGATGCTGACGTCGCGCACGCTCCGCTCGCGCAACGCCAGACGTTCCGCAAACTGCTTGTCACGGAACTCCAGGAGTTTGTTCGGTTTGCCACCCGGCGTCGTGAAGGCTTCCACGGGATAGTCCTCGGCCAGGGCCAACAGGTCCGGCTTGTTGCCCGGCACGTGGCGGCGGAACGCTTCCTTGCCGTTGACGTAGACCACCACCCCGCCCCAGTAATCCAACGACAGCGTGCATGCCTTCACCCGCGCGGGATCCTTGGTTTCGAACTTGCCGCGCAGAAGCAGTGCAGCCGTGCCGCCTTCACGTACTTGGGGGCGGCGGCCATAGCCTGACGGGTAGCTCTCGGTCGGCTGAGGCAGTCGGACGCGCGGCCAGTCGCCGTCGTCCATGGCCGGTCCGGCCCGGTCCGCCGGTGGGAGCGGCGAGGGCGTGGTCGAGGCCGCGGGCCTTGGGTCCGGCGTTGGCCAGGTAGCATGTTGGCGGCCGGTCATAGGCACGAGGTCCTGCGCCTCCAGCTTCCCGTCGGCCGTGCGCACGAACGCGCAGCGCGAGACCACGAAGTGCCGCCAGAGACTGTTGCCGTCCAGCACCACGGCGGCGTCCGTCTCCGCGCCGCCGGCGGCCGGGACTGCGGCTACCGGCGCCGCGCTGACGGCAGAACCTACAGTCACCAGCACGAACACGACCGGGAACCGGGACGCCAGTGTCACTTGATCTCCATTCTGACATTGCCAGCGTTTTCGAGAATGACCTCTTTCTGACGCCGATGCCGATGAGCTGGAGCACGTTGATCACCAGGTCCTGCGAGCCCCAGACGAGGAAGGCCTGGAGCTGCCCGGTGTCCTGGTTCACGCGGGAGATGATGGTGCCCATCTCGGCCTTGTCGTAGAAGCTGAGGGAGAGGTATTGGAGGTGGCTGTAGAGCTGGCAGCGGATGTCGTGGGTGATGCGGTTGCCCACCCAGGCCGAGAGCCAGGCCTGTGCCACGCCCGCCGCCGAGCTGAGCACGTAGGCCCCCAGGCCCACCAGCACGATGAGCGTCAGCAGGCCCCCGCGCTGGGGGAGCGACAGGGGCGACTTCTCGGACAGCACACTGTCAATCACGGGCTTCTGGAGGTAGGGGATAACCAAGCCGAGCGCGGTGACGAGCGTCGCGAGGCCGGCCAGCGTGGCGGCGTGGGGCAGATAGGGCCGCAGGTAGGCCATGAGCCGGCGCAGCGAGCGCGCGGTCGAGACGCACACGGGGCAGACCTTGGTGCCCTTTTCGAGGGGCAGGCGGCACGTGGGGCAGCGTTCGGCGTCGTCGGGCGGCAGCTCGGCCTTCTCGCCCTTGAGCCACTTCTCGAGCATCTTCGCGGCCGTGGCGAAGCGGCGCGCCCGCGCCGCCGTGTAGCGCACCAGCTCGACGCGGGCGCCGTCGTGCGACACCTCGAGCGCCCCGCCGCCGAAGAAGCTCTCCGCTTTCGGCTCCTTCAGCTCGGCCAGCGGAAACTCCAGGCGCACCGACGGCGCCGCGCCGTCCAGGGCGACGACGTGCACCTTTGCCTCGGTCACCACGAGCAGCTCTCTGCCGAACGAGCCGTCGGGCAACAGGTCGGCCTCGACCGACAGCCGCACCTGCCCCTCGAGGCCCAGCTCCTTCGGCACCGGCTCATTCCACACGGGCGGTCCTCTCATCCAGGGCGAAGCGCTTCCCACCATCTTGCGGATTTGGCTCGCGCCGTGCAAGCGCGCTGTGGCACGGCTGGCTTGCCCAGCCGTGTCTTCGGCGCCGGCGCAACCACTGGGCAAGACACGGCTGGGCAAGCCAGCCGTGCCACGCCACACGGGGATGTTGTCGTGCGGGCATCAGAAGACGGGGAGCACGTCAATAGCTCTCCGCCACTTCGCGGGCGATCTGGGTCCACCGCGTGAAGCGCTCGGGGCGGTTCTCGCAGGTGTGGGTGTCCTTGAGGATCATCTCGACGATGCAGCCGCGGGTGGCCTCGCAGGCGTGGCGGATGTAGGCGCGGAGGCGGGCCTCGTCGAACTCGCCGACGAGGTGCGACGGGTGCGGCTTCCACGAGAAGATGGCCTGGCTGCCCAACTGCTCCGCGCAGCGGTCCACATCGGCGAACGGGCTGATCGAGATGCGGCGGATGCGGGGGATCGTGAGCACGCGGTCGAGCTTGCGGGTGAGGTCCTCGCAGCAGCCGTAGCCGTTGAGGCCGAAGGGCGTCAGGAGACGCCGCTCGTACTGGAGCGCGAACTCCTCGTGCATTTCGGGGCTGACGAGGGCCAGCTCCTGCGCCTCGGCGCTCGCCCACATGTCGCACGACCGCACGCGGGCGGGGTCGAAGCCGGGCGCGGGCAACTCGACCGTGTAGCCGTTTCCGCCCGACGAATGGTAGGTGCCGTCGTTGTTCAGGCTCAGCAGGTTCAGGGCCTCGTATTGCTGGACGGTGCGGCGATAGCCCTCCTCGAAGAAGGCCATTGCGTCATGCACCAGCTTCGGCTCGACCGCCATGTCCATCATCGCCTCGTTCAGGCCGCGAAGGCGGGTGTAAAGGGCCATCGGGTGGAACGAGATGTGCGAGATGCCCTTGAGCTTCACGTCGAGAATGTCGCCAAACAGCTCCTGGGCCTCTTCGAGCGCCTGCTGCGTCGCCTTCTCGTCGTGGCCGACCTGGGGGAACGTGAGCTTCTTCATATCCTCGGGCGAGTTCAGCACTGGGTCGAACTTCCACGCCCCACGTGCCTCGGTGGAGTGGATATTCTCCGGCTCGAGGCCCCAGCCCGTGTGCTTGATCGCTTTGCCCACCACCCATTCGCGCTCGATCACCATATCGTCGTGGAGGTGTTCGTGATAGTAGAGCCGGCTGCGGAACTGCCACTCGATCCGCCGCGCCCGCTCGTCCTGGCACTTCAGCGCCGACTGCGGCAGCAGCTCGCCCCAGGAGCCTTCGGGGAACACCAGGACCATCGGCCTCACCCGCCGCAGCGCGTTATGCCTCTTCCACATCGCGCGGCGTTCGGCCATGATGGGCAGGCTGGCCACGTCGGCCACCTGCCTGGCAAGGTCACGCAGGAGAGTTCTGTCCTTCTCTTGAATGGCCACGTTGACTACTCCTGAATGGGCAGGGACTCACTGCCCAGCAAAGCCCGTGAAGAGGCCGCCGAAGTCCTGGGGATAGGGTAGGGGCTTGGCGCCTGGCATGTCCATGCGGGGGCGCCGTTCGAGGGCGGCTCGGCCCTCCTCGATGGCGGCGAGGAGGGCGGCGTAGGCTGGGTCGGCCTTGTCGGCGAAGCTGGCGGGGGGCTTGCCGCCCTTGGGCTTGCACAGCTCCAGGCCGGCGGCGGCCTTGGCGAGCGGGGCGTTGAGGGCGCGGCTGAAGGCGGGCCGCGTGAGGTTGAGCCACTGGTGGGCCGGCTCCTTGCCGTGGCAGGCGGAGCAGCGGGCGCTCCAGACCGCGGCGAACTTGCCATACCACGGGGCGGCCCAGGCGTCGCGCGAGCCGGGCGTGCCGGGGCGCGTGTGGTCGTAGGTGCCGTAGTAGGGCACGTTGGCCTCGATCCAGGTGTAGAGCCGCCGCCCCTCCTCGGCATCAAGCTTCACGTCGTTGTGGCCCTTCTCGAGGTGCTGGACGAGCTTGCTCACCCGCGAGCCGGTGGCCAGCGGGCGAAAGACGTCCACGGGGGCATTGAGCAGCCAGAAGTAGTTGACGAGGCCGCGGCCGACCAGGTTGTCATAGGCCTGGTTGAAGAAGCGGGTCTTGTCGCCCGAGAGGTCCATGCCAGCCCTGGGGTCGGCGCCGCTGTGGCAGCGGACGCAATGGCGGTCGAGCACGGGCTGGACGAGTCGGACGAAGTCAATCGGCCCCGCGCCCCAGCTCGGCGGCGTGATGGCGGCGGGCGGCTTCATCGCAGCGGAAGGAACGCGGTTCGGCGGGGCGCTCTGCCGCGTCTCGTGGCAGCCGACGCAGCTTTGCGTCTCGCCGGGCATCGCCTGCGTGACCGAGCCCATGCGGCACAGTTCCTTGCCATCGGCGTCGAGGGCAGAGAAGTACAGCTCGGTGCCCGCGGGCGCCTTGAAATGGGCCGAGCCGTCGTCCTTGACGGGCACGGTGCCGTAGCACTGCTTGACGTAGTAGGTGCCGCGGCCGATGAGGGGGTCCATGTCATAGGCTCTCTGGCCGCGCATGTTGCAGCGCTTGACGACGGTGGACATGACGCGAAGCGCCTTCACCGCGCCGCGCGGCACGCCGGTGAGGCCCTGATAGACGTCCACCAGCAGGAACGCCCCCTCGCCCCCCGCCGGCTCGTGGTGCGGCGAGAGGACGGGCGGACTCGGCTTCGGCACGAGGGGCACGGGGTTGTAGCACGAGGTGGCGGGGTCGTCGTGGATGAGCGTGCGGCCGCCCTTGCGGTCGAGCGCGAAGAGGCGGAAGCGGTGCGGCCCCGCCGCGCCTCCGCCATAGGCGGCGAGGAAGAGGTCGCGGCCGAGGGGATAGGGGTCGGCGTAGGACCAGTCGTGCTGCCGGTCGCCCTCGCCGAAGCTCATCGTGGCGGCGGGGTGGTAGGGGATTTCGGGCGTGATGTTGGTGAGGGCGGCGGGGTTCTCGATGCCGAGTTTGCGGTCGAGCACGCCCACGCCGCCGATGGGCGTGCCGTGGTGGGGCGCCAGCGTGCAAAGGAACTCGTCGGTGCCGGGGATCGGCTTCGCCTGCCACTTCACGCACGGAATCGTCACCGTGTTGCCGTAGAAGAGGCGCAGCCGCGTGCCGTCGGGGTTCACCGTCCACAGGCCCTGGAGCGTCGTGAGATTCTTGTCCTGGTACTCCCAGCGGGTGAAGAGGATCGAGCCGTCGTCGAGCACCCAGGGGGAGTGGACGGCGAGGGTGCTGAACTCGATGCGGCGGATGTCGCCGCCATCGGCATTCATCGTGAAGAGCGCGCAGGCCGGCCCCGGTTGGCACATGGCGTAGGCGGCGACGCGGGTGGAGACGAAGCCGATGCGGCCGTCGGGCAGGTAGAAGGGATGAATGTCGTGGAAGCGCCCCGTCGTGAGCTGCCGCAGGCCGGTGCCGTCGGCGCCGACCTCGTAGATATGATAGGAATCCTGCTTGCCCTCGACGACGCGGGTGGAGCGCCAGGAGAAGAGCAGCTTCCTCGCGTCGAATGAGGGGCTCATGTCGAAGAGCACACCGTCGTCGCGGCGGAAGACCTCGCGGAGGCTGCCCGGCCCGGCCTTGGGGTCGAGGGTGTAGATGCCGCCGCCGGGCTTGTCCGCAATGTCCCAGGCGATGTACGTGCCGATGCCGAAGGGCCGCCTGAACGGGTGGCGGGTGAGGAAGGCGATGGGCGGCAGGGCATCGAGCGGCGGGCCCGTCGGACGCGGAACTGCTTTTGGCTCCGCCACGCGAAGCTCGATGGATTGACGTTTCCCGCCGCGAAGGACCCACAGATTGCGGAAGGCTGCCGGCCGCTGCCAGGGCCGCAGGCCCACGGCGCCGGCGGGCAGGGCGCCGCGCCCGTCGCGCACCGAGGCGACGGGCTTGCCGTCCACCTCGACCTCGATGAGGTCGCCCCTGAGCCGAGCGACGATGGGCACCCAGCGCTTCGTCGGCACGGGCATCTTGATGTCGCGGATGAGCGCGAAGTCGTGGCGGTGGCGGCCGAGACGCAGCACGCCCGCCGCGGGGTCGAGCGCGATCTCGTAGCCGATGAAGCGGTCGGGTCCAACCCCCGCCTCGCTCACGCGCAAGATAAGCCCCGCGTTGCCCGCGCGGGCATCGTCGAAGAACACCTCGACGCCCGCCTCGCCGTCGGCGAAGTCGGAGCCGGGCGCGACCAGCGTCGGCCCTGGGCCGCCCTCCACCCACACCGCCCCATCGCGCGCGGCCCACTGGCCGCCGTGGGGGATCAGCCCCTGCTCGGCCCCGTGGGCAGCGAGACAGGCGACGAGCGACAGGGACCACGCGATGGACTTCATGGCCGGTATTGTACCAGGTCCGGCGAGGATGTCGAATCGCGTCCGCGCGACGGGCCTGGTCGGGGCCGGCGGGCTATGGGGTGGTGGAGCGGACGAGGTCGAGCATGCGGACGGGGCCGAGGTAGGTGGTGGTCTGGACGCGCTTGAGTTCGACGAGCTGCTGGACGATCTGGCGGATGCGGACGCAGCCGTCGTAGGCGGCGCGCAGGCGGCGGTGGAGGGGCTCCTGGCCGCCAGCGGCGTCGAGGGCCAGCTCGATGTTGCCCTGGGTGATGGCGAGTGGGTTGTTGATTTCGTGGGCGAGTGTGACTTGCATGGCGGCGACTGCGGCCATCTCCCTGGCCGCGACGAGCTGGTCGAGTGCGGCCTTGAGGCGCAGGGCGGTGCGGACGCGTGAGAGGAGTTCGACGTGGCTGAAGGGCTTGGTGACGTAGTCGTCGGCGCCTCGCGTGCGGTGGCCATGGTGCCGTCTCCTGTGTGCTATGGTTCGCGTGGTCGCGCGTTGCTCACGCAATCATACGCCGATCTCGCCTGCGTGTCAATCCGGGAGACACGTCATTTCTTGCCGAAGAGGCCCTTGAGCTTGGCGAGGAGGCCCTTGGGCTTCTCCTCGTCGGCCTTGGCGTGGGCGGTCGCCTGGGCGTCGGAGACCTCGATGTAGCCGAAGGTGAGGTCGGCGACGGCCTTGACGCCCTCGACGCGCGGGTCCTCGTTGAAGGTGCGGAGTTGCTCCGGCGACATTTTGTCGAGTTCGGCGGGGTGGACGTTGTGGAAGCGGAAGATGCAGATGCGGTCGCCCTCGCGGAGCGGGCGGCGCCCCTGGACGCGGGAGAAGTTGACGTAGACGCCGCGCGCGGAGACGTCCTCGACGTAGTAGGCGGCCGTGCCCGGCGTGCGGGCGATGTGGGCGTGGTGGCGCGAGACGACCGGGTTGTCCACCAGCACGCTGCACTCGGGCGCGCGGCCGAGGATGTTCTCGCGGCGCAGGACGATGTAGCGGGTCTTGTCAATGTTGTCGTGGAGCTGTGCCACCTTCGCCATGGCCGGTGCCTCCTGACTTGGGGCGCAGCGGCGAATCCGCTGCTACGCCTCCTGCCTCGATGGACTTCCTCTCGCATCGCGCCGCGGGGCGGCCCGCGTCACGGGGAACGCCTGAGGAGCGCCTTGCGCGCGCCGCGCTCGACGCCTCGCAGCTCGAGGCGGTGGAGCCAGGGCGGCAGCTCGGCGCGGCTGCCGCGCTCGCCCGCCTGGGCGCGGCGCAGCACGAGGTCAATGCGCTCGACGGCTTGCCGCTCGAGGTCGAACACGATGGCCGCCCGGCCCGTCGCGGCCACGCGTTCCAGTTGCATCGCCGGGTCCGCGGCCGGCCCCTCGCGGCTCACGGCCACGCTGAGGTACGCCTTGCCGCGTCGGACGCGGTCGAACGCAACCGTCCAGTCGCGCGGCTGGCCCTGGTCTGTCCACTGGGTCGCGCGCCAGGTCTGGCCCGGCCAGCGGCGCACGGGGAGGGCCGGCCCGTGGAGGAACTGCACGAGCCACAGGAGGTCGGCGAACTCGCGCGGCATGCCGCGCGCCGACCGGTCCACCGCCGTGAGGCCGAAGGAAGTCGAGCACTTGACGAAGGGGCGCGCGCCCACGAAGTCCTTGCCGCCCTCGACCGGGCGGCCGCTCACCGAGACCACCTCGATGGTCGCTTCGGCCAGCTCGCCCGGGCTCAGGTCCTCCACCACGTAGTCGAACTCCAGGCGCGCCAGGGCGCGGCTCGGCTGGCCGCCGTCGGTCTCGTAGCGATAGCGGAACACGTCGCCCACGCCCAGGCGCGGTGCGAGGAGGCAGCCCTGCCCGCGGCCCGCGGGCGCGCGGGCGGCGAGGTCGTAGGCGTGGGGGTCTAGGACGAGTTGGCGCGTGAGGGCCTCCTGGGCGGGGCCGAGCTGGCCGTCGGCCGCGCAGGCTCTGGCCAGGGCGCCGTGCTGGCGGGCCAGGTCGGGGCAGCGGGCGATGGCCGCCCTGTAGTGCCCGATGGCCTTGGGATAGTCCTTCGCGGCCATCGCCGCGTCGCCGAGCTGCGTCTGGAGGTCCGCCTCGGCCAGGGGATGGCCCTTGACGCCCGCCGCGGCCTCGAGTGCTGCCTGGGCCTCGGCGGCGTTTCCTGCCTCGCGGAGCGAGCGGGCCAGCTCGAGCCGCGGCGTGAGGTAGGCGGGGAACCTGGCGACGCACTCGCGGAGCAGGCGTTGCCACTCCTCTCGTTTGGTGGGACAGGCATCTTGCCTGTCGCCGGCGTAGCGCGCGGCGATTGCCTCGGACGAGAGCTGCTTCGCGGCCAGCGCCTCGGCGTCGGCGATCAGCAGGGCCGCGTCGGGCGCGATGCGGCGGCGGCCGGGTCCCAGCGCCTTGAGCGCCGCCGCCGGCTGCCCGGCGAGCAGCTCCGCCTCGACGTAGCGGCGCAGGGCGCCGGCGTCGCCAGGGCGAATCGCCCGCACCTTGCCATACGCTACGGCCGCGGCGGCGTGGCGTCCCGCGGCGAACAAGGCATCGCCCAGCGCCTGCTGCGCGGCCGCCGACTTGGGGGCCAGCCTCGCGGCCCGCTCGAGCCGTTCCACCCGCTCCGCTGCGCTGCCCAGTCTCGGGTGGGAGAGCAGGCGGAATGCCTCGGCGGAGAGGCGCCCGGCAGCCATTTCGTCCGCCGCATCGGCCCAAGCCGTTGCCCCGAGGCGGCGGGCCTTCGCGTGCCAGCCGCTGCTGAGGTAGTGCGCGGCCAGACGGTCCCGCGCCTGGGCCGCCCACGACGCCTCGGCGTCGAGGGCCAGGGCGCGCTCGATGGACGCCGCGGCCTCGGCCCGCGCCCCGCGCGTCCACTGGAAGTCGGCCAGGTGCCACCACAGGCGCCCGCTCGCCGGGCAGCGGCGAACGGCCTCGGCCAGCGTCTTCTCCGTCGCCGCCGGCTCCGTGCGGCTCTGGAGGCAGGCCAGCTCGAACCAGGCCGGCTCCGACGCCGGCTCCAGCTCGATGGCCCGGCGGTACGCGGCGAGTGCTTCGGGCATCTGCCCCTGGGCGCTGAGCGTGCGGGCAAGCTCCAGGTGCGCCTCCGCCCAGTCCGGCCGCAGGCTCGCCGCGGCATCGAGCGCGCGGCGCGACGCCGCCAGGTCGTCCACCGCCTTCGACCGGCACACCCGCCCCAGTTCCAGATGGGCCAGGGCCAGCTCCGGCTCCAGCTCCACCGCCTTGCGGTAAAGCTTCGCTTGCTCCGCCGGCTCGTCGCGCGCCTTGCCCAGCAGGAAGTAGAGGAGGGCGTTCTCAGGCTCCGCCTTCAGCTTCCGCTCGTACTCGCGCTGGACGACCACCCGCTCGGTCCGCGCCCGCAGCTCGATGAACAGGAGGTGGGCCGCCGTGTTGTCGGGGTAGCGGTCGAGGATGCGGTAGAGAGCGTCAATCGCGGCGTCGGCCCTCCCGTGTTCGGCGAGGTAGCGCGCCCGCGACAGGGCGACGGCGGCCCGCTGCGGCGACGGCGCGGGCTCGCACCCCGCCGCGCCCAGCAGCGCGGCAGCAACAAATGCCAGCCCAGGTGCACGCCTTGGCCACATCACTCCAACGCTCCGGTCTGTTGCTACGGTCCGCGTCGGCGGGAGTATATCACATGGCCATGCCAGGGGCAAGGGGGCGTTCCAGTGACCAGTGTGACCCCAGGCAATGGCCCTTCTGCCGGTCACCGGCCCCAACCCTCCCCATACCCCTCCCTGAGAGGGAGGGGGGTGCTCTGACCCCTCTCCCTTCCAGGGAGAGGGCAGGGTGAGGGTTGGGCTACTGAGCTTCGGGAGAGTGCCACTGGCACTGGGTGCGTGCTGCCTGCCGAATGCCGTCTTGACACGGCGCGGCGTGTGCGGGAGAATAGCAGCAGTCAGAAAGGGGACCAAGGCCATGTGGGACTATACCGCCAAAGTGATGGACCACTTCCGCAACCCGCGGAACGTGGGGACGATCGAGAACCCCGACGGCGTGGGCGAGGTGGGCTCGCTGGCGTGCGGCGACGCGCTGAAGCTCACGTTCAAGCTCGGCCCCGACCAGCGGATCGCCGACGCCAGGTTCCAGACCTTCGGCTGCGCCTCCGCCATCGCCTCCTCGTCCGTCCTCACCGAGATCATCAAGGGGATGACCCTCGACGAGGCGGCGCGGGTGACGAACCAGGACATCGCGGACGTGCTGGGCGGCCTGCCGGAGCAGAAGATGCACTGCTCGGTGATGGGCCGCGAGGCCCTCGAGGCCGCCATCGAATACTACCGCAGCGGCGGAAAGAAGACCGCTCACGTCCTCGAAGGCAAGGTCATCTGCACCTGCTTCGGCGTCACCGAGCCCGAAATCGAGCGCGTCATCCGCGAGAACAACCTCCACGCCGTCGAGGAAGTCACCAACTACTGCAAGGCCGGCGGCGGCTGCGGCGGGTGCCAGGACGCGATCAAGGCGATCATCGCCCGGGTCCACGGCGAGCCGCTGAAGCCCGAGACGCCGACGCCGCCCAAGCCGCGGCTCACCACGCTCCGCAAGATACAGCTCATCGAGGAAATCCTCGAACGCGAGGTGCGCCCCATGCTCCAGCAGGATGGCGGCGACATCGAGCTGATAGACGTGGACGGCGACCGCGTGATCGTGGGCCTGCGCGGGCGCTGCGCGATGTGCCGCGCCGCGGGCTTCACCCTCGACGGCCTGGTGGGGGCCAAGCTCCGCGAATTCGTCTCCCCCGACATTGTGGTTGAGGAGGAGAAGCCGTGAGCAAGGTCATCTACCTCGACAACAACGCCACGACCCGCGTCGCCCCCGAAGTGACCGAGGCCATGCTGCCCTTCCTCGGCGAGCTGTACGGCAACGCCTCCTCGATGCACAGCTTCGGCGGCCAGGTCCGCCACCACGTCGAGCGCGCCCGCGAACAGGTCGCAGCCCTCCTGGGCGCCGACCCGTCTGAAATCGCCTTCACGAGCTGCGGCACCGAGAGCGACAACGCGGCACTCCGAGGCACCGTCGAGGCCCTCGCCGGCCGCCGACACCACGTCGTCACCACCCGCGTCGAGCACCCCGCCGTCCTCTCCACCTGCCGCTACCTGGCCGGCCGCGGCTGCCGCCTCACCGAGATGCCCGTGGACCGCGATGGCCTCCTCGACCTCCAGATGCTCGACGACCTCGTCACCGACGACACGGCCATCGTCTCCGTCATGTGGGCCAACAACGAGACCGGCGTCATCTTCCCCGTCGAGGAGATCGCCCAGCTCTGCCAGCGCAAGGGCGTCGCCTTCCACACCGACGCCGTGCAGGCCGTGGGCAAGATCCCCGTGGACCTCTCCCGCGTGCCCATTGACCTCCTCGCCCTCAGCGGCCACAAGCTCCACGCCCCCAAGGGCGTCGGCGTCCTCTACGTCCGCAAGGGCACACGCCTCGCCCCCTTCATGCTCGGCGGGCACCAGGAGGGCGGCAAGCGGGCCGGCACCGAGAACGTCCCCTACATCGTCGCCCTGGGCGTCGCCGCCGAGCTGGCGGCCAGGCACATGCGCGACGAGGTCACACGCGTCCCCGCCCTTCGCGACCGCCTCGAGGCCGGCATCCTGGCCACGTGCCCCGACGCCCACGTGAACGGCCGCCGCGACCAGCGCCTGCCCAACACCGCCAACATCGGCTTCGAGTTCGTCGAGGGCGAATCCATCCTCATGGACCTCGACCAGTTGGGCGTCTGCGCCTCGTCGGGCTCCGCCTGCACCTCCGGCTCCCTCGAGCCGAGCCACGTGCTCCGCGCGATGGGCGTCCCCTTCACCGCCGCCCACGGCTCCATCCGCTTCAGCCTCAGCCGCTACAACACCCAGGACGAAATCGACTTCGTCGTCGCCCACATGCCCCCCGTCATCCACCGCCTCCGCGAACTCTCCCCCTTCGTCCCGAAGGGCAAGGCGTGATGCGAGAGTCCTTGGAGGGGGTGTGGGGGCACCTTCCTGCCAGGAAGGTGCCCACGCGTCCTCACGCGTTATCCACCAGGTCATGTGCTGCCACGAACGGGATCGCGCCGGCAATGCGGACAGAACGTGTCGCCGGCCTCTTCCTGAATTCCGGCGGGAAGTGCGACCATGCCGGAGACTTCGCTGAGCATGAGGGTGGCGATGGTGTGGGAGTACATGGGGCCGTGGGTGTGGGTGTCGCCGACGAGCATGCCGTTCCATTGCTGGGCGGCGATGACGAAGTCGATGCCGCGGTTGAGGATGTCGCCGTAGGGGGCCTGGCCGGGGGTGTGGCCTTTGGCGAGGAAGGCCATGATGGCGAGGGAGGTGATGGCGGTGGAGCGGCGCATGGCGGAGGAGTAGAAGGAGCCGTCGGATTCCTGGTGTTTGGCGAGGTAGTCGAGGGCGCGGTCGATCGCCTTGTCCACGGGCTCGCGGAATTTGGCGAGGGTGGGGGCCTCTTCGTCGGCAAGGGCGAGGGAAAGGGAGAGTGAGAGTGAAAGGGAAAGGGAAAGGGAGAGTGAGAGTGAAAGGGAGAGGGAGAGGGAGAGGGAGAGTGAAGGGGAAAGGGGAAGTGAGAGTGGAAGGGAGAGGGGGAGAGCGTGTGGTGCGTGACGCGTGACGCGTGGGAGGAGGGGAGCGGAGTGGGGAGTGGGGAGTGTGGGGTGCGGGGTGGGATGTGGAATGTGGGATGTGGAATGTGGGATGGCGGCAGCGTGGCTCACGGCTGCTTTCCTTCGGGCTTGGGGGTCTTGGGGGCGGAGCCGCGGCGGGCGACTTGTTGGAAGTAGCGTTTGATGAGGGGGCGGTATTCTTCGGGGCCGAGGTCGGAGGCGGCCTGGAGGATTTGGTCGCGGAGTTCGCCGGGGAGGCGCGCCCAGTCTTCGAGCTTGATGCCGAGTTCGCGGAGCTTGGATTCGGAGAGGTCGGTGGTTTGGGTGCCGGTGCCTTGGGTGGGGTTTCCGCGGCTGTTGGGGTGGGGCTGGTTCGTGGGGTTTCCGCCGGAGGCCATGGCCTGGGCGTTGGCCTGGGCGGCCATGGCGGACATCTGGCCCGCGGCCTGGGCGGCTGACATTCCGGATTGGGAGGACGCGGCCTGGCTGGCGGAGCCGTAGGCCTGGGCCATCTGTCCCGGAGTGCCGGGTGCGGGGGTGGCGGGGGTGTTCGCCGGCTGGCCCTGGGCTGCTTCGGCCGCTTGGCCGAGGGATTGGCCGAGGGCTTCGAGCGCCTTCGCCGCGGCGGCCATCGCCTCGGCGGCGGACGCCTGTGCGGGCGCTGCGGCGCTGGGCGAAGGGGCGCCTGCCGATGGGGCGCCCTGCGAGGAAGCGCTCTGCGAGGGGCTGCCGGGCGATGGTGTCCCTTGAGAGGGGGCGCCGCCTTGACTTGGTTGGCCCTGACTCGGCTGGCTTTGAGAGGGCTGCCCTTGCGAGCCAGCGGCTTCCGCGAGCTGCCCTGCCGCGGCGGCTGCCTGTTCCTGAGCCTGGCCGAGTTCATTCGCGGCTGCCCCGGCCTGGGCTTGTGCCTGGCTTCCTGCCCCCAGCTGCTGGGCGCGGTTCTGGAGGGCGTTCGCGGCCTCGGCGAGGTCGCCCGCTCGTTCCGCGAGGGCGGCCTGCTGCTCCGCGGCGGCGACGACGGGGTTCTGGGCGGCCAGGGCCTGCATCTCGCGAGCGAGCTGCTGCTGGCGTTCGGCAAGGCCCGCGGCTTCTTGAGCGAGCCGGGCCGTGGCCCCCTGGTCGCCGGCGGGAGGGTTCCCCTGTTCGGCGCCAGCCTGCGGATTCTCGCCGCCGGGCTGCTGGCCCTGGGCCTCGCCGCCGGCTTTGGCTTGCGCTCCGCCTTTGGCGTTGCCTTGGGGCGTGGCGCCGGCCTCGGCTCCCTTCTGGCCTGCTGCGTTCTCTCCTCCCCCTTGCTCGCCGCCCTTCGCGTTCTCCTGCGCGCCGCCTTGCTCTCCCGCGGCCTCGCCGCCCTTGGGGGCGGCGTTTTCCCGCGCGCCGCCCTGCTCGGCCGCTGTTTCGCCGCCCTTGGGCGCGGCGTTCTCGCCGCCTTCCTGCGGTTGCCCTTCGCCGGCTTTGGGTTGCTCCCCGCCCTGGGGATTTCCCTGGGGCTGGGCGCCGAAGGGCTGGGCGGCGGCGGCTTCGAGGCGGTCAGCGAGCTGGCCGAGTTGCTTTCCGGCTGCGTCGGCGGCCTTCGCGGCCTCTCCGACCTGGTTGTTGTCGAGGGCCTTTGCCGCCTCGCCGGCCGCGGCGGCGGCCTTGTTCTCGACGCCGTCGGCCTGGGGAGCGGCGTTGTTCACGTCTTGCGCGAGCGCGGCCGCCTCCTTCGCGACCTCGCCTTGCTCGGCCCGGAGGCGCTCCATCTGGCCCTGGGCGTGCGCGGCGGCGGCCTCCTGGCGTTGTGCGGCGAGGGCCTGGGTCTGCTCGCGAAGTTCTCCCTGGCGTTTCGCGAGGTCCGCCACTTGCGGGACGTTCTGAGGCGCCGCCTGTTGGCCGGGCTCGCCGCCCTTGGGCGCGGCGGCTTCGGCCCCGGGCTGCTGGCCCTGGGCCATTTCCTGCGCGGCCTTGTTCAGACCGGCCTCGGCGGCGGCCTGGTCCTTGACCGCTTCGCCGAGGTTGCCGGCCTGAATGTCCTTCGCCGCCTCCGCCATCGGCTTCGCCTGGGGCTGGCTGGCGACGCCGGCGGCGGCCTCCTGGGCGAGGGCCTCCTGCTTCTTGGCCAGGTCGCCGAGGGCCTTGTCAATCGCCTGGACCTTTCCGAGCGCCTCGTTCTCCTTCGCCAGGGCCTGCTGCTCGCGGGCCATCTCGCGGGCCTCTTTGGCCATTTCGGCGGCGGCCGCCTGATCGGCCTTGAGCGCGGCCTCGGCTCCGCCGGGCGTGTCCTTGAGCGCCTCGGCCATCTCCCTGGCCAGCGCTTCCTGCGCCTTCTTCCACTCCTCGGGCGTCATGTTGGCCTCGGCCGCCGCCTGCTCCTGGGCCAGCCGTTCCCTCGCCAGGTCGGCCTCCCGCTGGGCCATCTCGTTCATCTCGATGGCCTGGCGCACCACGTCGGAGACCGGCTCCACCTCCTTCATCAGCTCCTCGACCATCTTGATCGAGCGGTCAATCACGCGGTCGGCCTCCCGCGCCAGCATGCCCCGCCGTTCGGCCTCTTCGGCCAGCTTGGTCTGGCCCGCCAGGTTCTCGGCCTTGGCGATGTGCTCCTCGGCCAGCTCCTTCACCTTCTCGCCCAGCTTCTCGAAGTACCCGCCCTCCATCTCCTGGGCCACCTTGTGCGCCGCCGCATCGGCCGACGCCAGGTCCTTCCGCATCGCCTCGATCCGCTCCTGGTCCTTGTCGCGCGGCTTCGGTTGCTGGGGCAGGCTCTCCTTGAGGCGCTCGGACTCCTTCTTCGCCGCCTTGAGGTCGCGCTTGACCTTCTCCAGGCTCTCCTTGAGCTTCTTCTCCTGGTCCATGAGCTGCGCGACGGCGAACGACGGCGCCTTCACGTCCAGCTCGATGCGATACAGGTCGGACGTCCCGTGGTGCGGCCCCTTGAACTCCTTCGGGCAACTATCCACGGCTCGAAGCTGGAACGTCACGTACTTCGCATTCCTCAGGTCCATCGCCCCGAGCTGGAGCGCGGTCTCGCTCGCCACGGCCCTTGCCAGCTTCTTCCGCTCCTTGGGCAGGGGCAGCGGCTTCGACGGCCGGCCCCGCCCGTCCACCTCGATGAGCATCTCGGCCCCCGCCAGCCCAATGTCGTCGTCAATGGTGTAGGCGATGGGCAGCGGAGCGTTCGGCGGCAGCCGCAACTGCTTCGCCTCGGGCTTGATCACCACCACCCGCGGCGGCGTGTCGGCCACCAGCTCGATGGCGTGCTCCGCCGTGGAACTCTCGAACTTGTGCTCGTCCACCAGCTTCAGCGCCCACTTCCCCGCCAGCTCCGGCCCCAACGTGAAGCGGCACACCACCGCCGGCGCGGCCCCCGTCACCACCTCGGTCTTCACCAGCGCCACGCCCTTCGCGTCCGCCGCCACCGAGCCGTTGACCAGCATCTGGGCCGCCGCCATCGCCTTGTTCGTCCGCGCCGTCAGCGTCACCACCGTCCCCGGCAGCCCCTTGATGTCCCCATCCGCCTTCGCCTGCACCACAGGCTCCCGCCCCGTGTAGGTGGGGAACTCGTACCGCACGTCGAGCTGCTCGATGGCCGGCTTGGGCACCACCGTGGCCGTGTAGAACGAGCTGAGCGCGTCGCCGGCGTGGACGCGGTAGCGGAAGCTGGCCGTGGCCGGCGGGCAGGTGAAGGCGAACCTCGGATTCGGGTCGCTCCCCGAGTAAAGCAGCGTCATCTCCGCCGCCGCCTCGTCGCCGCCGTTCTCGGCGGACAGCAGGAACGCCCTGCGCGCCGTCCGCTGCGGCACCTCGACCTCGACGTGGAGCGGATGGCCTTCGAGAATCACGGTGTTGCCGGGGCTCACCACCAGGTCGCGCGCCCGCAGATTCGGCAGATTGATGAACGGCGCCGTCGCCCGCGTGAGCAGGAACCGCGCCTTATCGGGCCACAGCACGAACACGGCGGCGAAGACCGCCGCCACGGCCGCCGCCACGATCAGATAGGGCCGCGCCGCCCGCAGCGTCACCTCGCGCCGCGGCTGAAGCCCCCGCGCGCTATCCGCCGCCTGCTCCACCAGCGCCCGAATGAGCTGCTCGGACCCCCGCAGCTCCGGCGCGTCCTTGCTCGTCAACAGCTCGACCGCCGAACTGATCCGCTCCTGAAGCTCCGGGTGATGCGCCTCGATGGCCCGCGCCGTGCCCGTCAGCGTGAAACTATGCGCCAGCGGCCGCACCAGGAACCAGAGCGCGGCCAGCGCCGTCAGCCCATAGGCCGACAGCGTCAGCGCCCAGCGCGTCGTCAGCGAAAACAGCGTCACCGACGCATCAATCGCCATCACCGCCAGCAGCGAGCCGATAGCCGTTGCCGCGATGGCGCACGCGCCCCGCAACACGATCAGCCAACGCACCCGGCGGATCAGCCGCGACAGCTTATCCACGATAGCTTGGGGAATCACACCGGCCGCACCCAGCGCCGCGACCTTCATGGAGAGACCTCCATCGCCAGGCGGCATGTAGCCGCATCCGAGGAGAGGGCAAGGCTCCGGTTCCGGAGAGGATGATTGGATGGTTGGATGAATGGATGGATGTCAGACACCCATCCAACCCTCCACACATCCATTCATCCCCAGCATGGACATGGAGCGCCCAGCACTTGCTTCCATTCTAGCCCCCGCCCCCAGGCAATGCAAGCCCCCAGCCCCCCGCGCAAGGCCCGGAGACGTAATAGTTTGTAAGCAGCGTGAGGCAACGGCGCGGCGACGCAGCAGGCGGGGGCGCTCACACCAGCCGTGAGAATTCAACCCAGAGCCCTTGACAAGCGCCCCGGACTGTTGTATTGTAATAACAACGGGAGGGGTAGGGGGTATGACATGGGACAGTTCGGTGAGTTCTTCAAGCAGAGGCGCCTCGCCTTGGGCCTGTCGCTCAGGCAGTTCTGCCTCGAACACGGCCTCGACCCGGGCAACATCAGCAAGCTCGAGCGCGGTCGTCTGGCCCCGCCGCAGCACGACAAGCTCGAGGAATACGCCCGACTCCTCGGACTCCAAGAAGGCACCGACGACTGGTACCGCTTCTTCGACCTCGCCGCTGCCGAGGCAGGGCGCATTCCCCGCGACATCATGAGCGACGAGGAGGTCGTCGAGAGACTCCCTCTCCTCTTCCGCACCCTCCGCGGTCAGGAAGGTGAAAGGGGCATAGTCATTGGACGAGTTCCCCATCGCCTACCTGTCCTATGAACACTTGCGCGAGCGCGCCGCCGCATTCCTTGCACAGCACCACCCGTCCGGGACCATGCCTGTCCCTATCGAGGAGATTGCGGAGGCCAAGCTCGGGCTGGACATCGTTCCTGTCCCCGGCCTCCAGGACGCTCTGCGCAGTGACGACTACGGGGTTGTAGGCTTCCTCACCAGCGACCTCAAAGAGATACACGTTGACGAGTGGATCTGGAAGCACCGCTACAACCGATATCGCTTTACCATCGCCCACGAGATCGGGCACCTTGTCCTTCATCGCGATCTCTACGAGAGCAGGCGGTTCGACTCGATCCACACCTGGAAGGTGTTCATCAACAGCATTTCCGACGAGGTGCACGGCTGGTACGAATGGCAGGCGTACGCCTTCGCAGGACTTGTCCTTGTCCCTGGAGATGCGCTGCGCCAGGCAGTGGCGACTCGCGTGGACGAGGTAGTCACGCAGGCCAAGCTCAAAGGAATCCCAATCCAACGCGTTCGGGACACCGCATGGGACATCGTGCTTGATATTGTGGCCAAGGACTTCGCCGTCTCGGTGGACGTGATCCAGAGGCGGGTCGAGAAGGACAATCTGCGCGCGCCTCTCTCAGACTGACAGCCTGTCGGGTTGCAGTGACGCGCCGGTCGAGGCATGTCTCGTCCGCTGCCCGAATCGCCCCGGAACAAAATGACCCCGCTCGGGCCTCTCGGCGTGTCGAGCGGGGAGCAACTTCTACCGTGACTATAGCACAGCGGAGCCGGAAGCCAGATAGCTTCCGCGAACGGCCCCTGCCGAGTGCGATGCTGTGGGACGCCAGGTGCCCTCGACTTCGCTCGCCGCCTTGCCTCTCTCCACCGTCCACCGTCCACTGCCCACTATCTACTGTCCCTTGCCTCCACCCTATGACGGCGTCGCGCGCTGAACAGCTTTCATTTTTCGCACCGGAAGCGGGCCGTCTGCACGTAAGCCTATATCTAACCAATGGATACGGCGTGACACCCCGCCGCGCAAGAAAAGCTCTCAAATCGCTTTGACCGAGCTTTGCACACGCTCTGGCCCCGTCGCCCGCAAGTCGGAGCGCCCGCGGCGGGGAGGGGGAACCCACCCCTCGCCCCACCGCAGACCATCCTGACGGGGGTCTGCCCGCGATTTGATCCTGCACCTGCGGGCGGCGACAAGTCAAGGGGCACTCGATGTGCCCGGATAATTGACATTTCAGAACTCAGATCATCGGCACACCAAGACGCCAGAAACCATGCTGCGGGATCGGCCGTGCTCGGCGACGGCGTGGCCAAGGACACCGGTTCAACCCGGACGAAGGCGATGCCCTCGATGCCCGAGAGCACGCGCTCGGCGTGGACGAGGCCCGAGGCCTCGCCCGGCGGCAGGTCGCTCTGCGTCACGTCGCCCGTGATGACCCCCTGGGAGTGCGCGCCCAGGCGGGTGAGGAACATCTTCATCTGGCCGACGGTGGTGTTCTGCGCCTCGTCGAGGATGACGAAGGCGTGGTTGAGCGTGCGGCCGCGCATGAAGGCGAGGGGCACCACCTCGATCACATCGCGGTCCATGTACTTCCGCACGAGCGAGTAGTCCAGCATGTCGTGCAGCGCGTCGTAGAGGGGGCGGAGGTAGGGGTTGACCTTTTCCTCGAGGTCGCCTGGGAGGAAGCCGAGCTTCTCGCCGGCCTCGACTGCTGGGCGGGCGAGGATGAGCTTCTTCACGCGGCCGCTTCGGAGGGCGGAGAGGGCCATTGCGACGGCGAGATAGGTCTTGCCCGTGCCGGCGGGGCCGATGGCGAACACGATGTCGTGGGCGCGCATGGCATCGAGGTAGCCGGCCTGGCCCTTCGAGCGGGGGGTGACGTAGCCGCCGCCGCGCACGTCCACCCGCACCTCGTCGGAGAAGCCGGGGTCGCGGGCCACGGCGTCGCAGATGTCCTCGGCCTCGTAGAGGCGCAGGCGGCGGCCGTCGGCGGCGCGCCGCACCATGAGCTGAAGCGCGCGCACGGCGGAGCCCAGGGCGGCCTCGTCGCCGTCAATGAGCACGGCGCCCTCGCGCGCCACCACTTTCACGCGAAACGTGTCGCGCAGGAGGCGCAGGTGGCTGTCGTGCTCGCCGTAGAGCAGGCGGGCCACCTCCGGGTCCTCGATGTCTATCCGCTCGTGAGGCACTGTTCTTCCTCAGCGGGGCCTCGGGCCCCGACTAGAGAGGATGATTGGATGGGTGGATGAATGGATGATTGTCCGGCACCCATCCACGCATCCATTCATCCATTCATCCCCGGCTGTCCCAGGCCGCCGGCCGTGGCTCCTGCTAACAGGCCAGGAGCCACAGGGCCACGGGGGCAGCCATCAGGAGCGAGTCCGTCATGTCCAGCAGGCCCCCGAGCACGGGGAGCAGGCTGCCGGAGTCCTTGGCGCCGGCCGAGCGCTTGATGGCGCTGGCCACGAGGTCGCCGATCTGGGACGCCGCGCCGACAAGAAGGCCGAAGAGCACCCAGAAGGCGACGCCCCCGTCGAGGCCGAAGAGGAGGGCCAGGAGGGTGCCGCTCGCCACGCTGGCCACCAGTCCCCCCACGGCGCCCTCGACCGTCTTGTTCGGGCTGGCCCTGGGGGCCAGCTTGTGCCGCCCCCAGTGGGTGCCGACGAAGTATGCCCCGGAGTCGCCCACCTTGACGACGGCGACAAGGACGAAGACGTAGCCGAGCCCCATCTCGCGGATGGGGAACCAGTGGGCGCCGGTGAACCAGACGTAGAGGAAGCCGGTGACGGTGGCCGGGGCGCCCCTGAGCCACCTGTGCGGGTCGCGGGCCAGCAGGTGCGCCGCGGCGAGCACCCACAGGCCCACCGCCACGGCCAGGCCGTTCGCGGCGTAGAAGCTGCGCAGCACGTCGTAGCCCTGGCCCGGCGGCTCGCCGAGGAGCGCGCCCGCCTGGACGCGCACCGCGTAGTCCCAGACCACGAAGGCCACCAGGAGGCCGACGGGCAGGGCCTTCATCGGCTCGTCCCCGTGGCGCTCGGCGAGGCCGTAGACCTCGAGGAGCGTGCCGATCAGGACCAGGCCGGTGAGGATGTGGAAGATCGGCCCGCCGGGCAGCGCGCTGTCGAGCGCCATCAGGAGCAGGAACCCAGCGGTCACACCGCTGCCGACCGCGAGGCGGGTGCGCACCATGTGCTAGCCCTCCTCCTCGACGAGGCCGAAGGTGCGGCGGCGCCCCGCATAGGCCCGCAGGGCCTCGTGGAACGCCTCGACCCCGAAGTCCGGCCAGCACAAGGGCGTCACGTACAGCTCCGCGTAGGAGATCTGCCAGAGCAGGAAGTTGCTCACCCGCATCTCCCCTGCCGTGCGAATCAACAGGTCGGGGTCGGGCATCCCCGCCGTCGAGAGGCGCGAGGCCAGGAGCGCCTCGTCCACCTTGCTCGGCGGCAGCCTGCCCGCCGCCACGTCGGCCGCGATGGACCGCGCGGCGTCCACGATTTCCTCGCGGGCGCCGTAGTTCAGGGCCAGGCACAGGGTCGTGCCCCGGTTGCCGGCCGAGAGGCGCTCTGTGGCCTCGAGTTCGCGCCGCACGAGGCGCGGCAGGCCCTCGCGCCGCCCGATGGCCACGAGGCGGACCCCGTTCTTCATCAGCGTGTCGCGCTCGCCCACCAGGTAGCGGCGGAGCATGCGCATGAGGCCCTTCACCTCGGCGCTCGGGCGGCCCCAGTTCTGGAGCGAGAAGGCGTAGAGGGTGAGCTGCCGCAGGCCCAGCCGCACGGCCTCCTCGATGACGGCTCGCACGCTCTCCACCCCGGCCTCGTGGCCGCGGATGCGCGGCAGCCCGCGCTGCCGGGCCCACCGCCCGTTGCCGTCCATGATGATCGCCACGTGCCCGGGCAGCCGGTCCGCCGGCGGCCCGTCGGGGACGGTGTTCGCCATGCTCTGCTCGCTTGCCTCAGCGGAACAAGCCGTCGCTCTCGACCAGAATCGTTTGGCGGCGCTCGTTGCCGACAGAGACGATGCCGATGGGGACGCCGAGCAGCTCCTCGATGCGGTTGAGATAGGCCAGCGCGGGAGCGGGCAGGTCGTCGAGGCCTTCCGCCCCCGTGATGTCCCGCTGCCAGCCGGGCACCTCCTCGTACTGCGGCTCGCAGTCCCCCAGCACCGCCAGATCGCTGGGGAACGTGTCGTAGACGCGGTCCCCGTGGCGATAGGCCGTGCAGACCTTCAGCGTCGGCTGGTCGTCCAGCACGTCGAGCTTGGTGATGGCCAGGTGGTCCGTGCCGTTGATGGCCAGGGCGTAGCGGAGCGCCACGGCGTCGAGCCAGCCGCAGCGGCGGGGGCGCCCGGTCGTGGCGCCGAACTCGCCGCCCTTCTCGCGGATGCCGTCGCCCAGGTCGCCGTGCAGTTCCGTGGGGAACGGCCCGGCGCCGACCCGCGTCGTGTAGGCCTTCACCACGCCCAGCACGCTTCTCACCAGGCGCGGCGGCACACCCGTGCCCGCCGGCACCCCGCACACCGAGGCATTCGACGACGTGAGGAAGGGGTAGGTGCCGAAATCAATGTCCAGCATCGAGCCCTGGGCGCCCTCGAACAGCACCTTCTTGCCCTCGGCGAACGCGCGGTGGAGCGCCGTCACCGAATCGCCCACGAAGCGCCGCAGCCGCTCGCCGTAGCCGCCATACTCAGCGAGAATGGCATCGAACGACAGCGCCTCGTGGCCATAGACCTGTTCCAGGAGGCGATTGACGAAGGGAAGCGTCTCCCCCAGCCTCGCCTTGAAGATCTCGGGCCGCACGAGGTCCACCATGCGGATGCCGGTGCGGCTCGCCTTGTCGGCATAGCAGGGGCCGATGCCGCGGAGCGTCGTGCCCAGCTTCCCCGCCCCCTTGGCCGCCTCGGTCACTTTGTCGAGCACCTTGTGGTAGGGCATCACCACCTGCGCTCGGTCGCTGATGAGCAGGTTCTCGCCCACCGTGGCGCCGTGGGACTCGACGAGCGCGATTTCATCGAGAATCTCGCCGGGGTCCACCACCACCCCGTTGCCGACCACGCACAGGCAGTCCTTGTGGAGGATTCCACTTGGGAGCAGGTGGAGCACCGTCTTCTGGCCGTTCACGACCACCGTGTGGCCAGCGTTGGCGCCGCCGGCGTAGCGTGCCACCACATCGGCCTGGGCCGCCAGATAGTCAATCAGCTTCCCCTTCCCCTCGTCGCCCCACTGCATTCCGACCACGCAAAGCGAAGGCATGACCCTGTTCTACCCCCTTCAAGGCGCACCGTGACCACGAACATCCAGACAGCCGCAGCATCGTACCAGAAACCCCCGCCCGTTGCAACCGCCAGGAACGGCGGCGCCCCAGACGCGGGGCGGCGGGATGGCTTCGGCTACCGGCGATGGACCTGGCCGAGCTTTTCGAGTTGGTCGGGCATCAGCCCGGCCTTCATCTTGTCCATCAGCTCGTTCTGCCGCTCCTGGTAGTAGGTGCGCTTTGAGAGCGTCTCGACCTCCTTCTCGGCCTTCTCGATCGCCGCGATGTCCAGCTTCTCGGCGCAGCGCAGGTCGGAGAGGCGCTCCCGGGCGTCGCCCACCTCGCTCTCCATCTTGCCGTACTTCTCGAAGACTGGGACGAGGAGGCTCGAGATGTCCTCGACCTGGCCGTCGGAGAGCTTGAGCCAGCTCTGATAGCCGCGGAGCCACTGCTTGGCCTGATCGACCACGCGATTGCGCTCCAGGGCCTTGCGCTGCGCCTCGGTAAGGACGGCGTCGTAGACCTTTTGGAGCCTCGTGGTCGAGAGGTCGCGGATGGCCTGGTTGAGGCGGCCCATCTCGGCGTTCGCCGCGGCCACGGCGTCGCTCGCCGTCTTCAGGCCATCCTCCAGCTTCACCCGCTCCTTCTCCAGGTCGCGGCGCAGCTCGGCGATCTTCTGAATCTGCGCCTCCGACAGCCCCAGCTTCCTTTGCTGCTCGATGCTCAACTCGACCGACGGCTGGCCATAGGGGCCGTAGTAGGGGTACCGCCACGCCTCCCCGGCCAGCACCGCCCCAGGGAACAGCGCAACCACGACGCTCAGCACGCGCAGCCTGTCCATCGCCTGCCTCCTGTGCATCCGACAAGGCCACTCCCACCACCTGCCCTTGTACACCGGCCAGAGCGGGTTGTCAAGCGAGTGGGGCAGGCGTGAAGAGTGCGGATGCTTCGGGCGGCCGGGGATGGCCCTAGGGCGTCTGGGATAGGCTGACAGGGCGGTATTCCTCCTCCAACGCGAAAAAGTATTGGGAACGTCCCAAGTTCTTGAGTTTCTCTCTCAGGCGACTCTCTTGACAACCCATTGGGTGATCTGGATCTGGCAGCGGCCTTGAAGGTTCATCCGGTCCCTCCAGTACTTGTCCCAGGTCTCCTCGTCGTAGCGGCGGAGCAGGACGACCCGGCCCATGCGCGTGGCCCCGGCGTCCGACCAGTTCCAGCCGACCTTCTTGAGGCGCCGGACCAGTTCCCGGATGGTGTTCTCTACTATCGAGGCGGTCCGCGGAGCCACCAGGCCGGTCTCGAGCCAGAGCCACAGGTGGTTGAAGACGCGGTTCCGCGTGTTGGCCAGCTAGGTCGCCGCGCGGCGGCAGATTCACCACCGGCTCCACCGGCCCAACGTCGCCGCGTACCTGGGCCGCCTCGCCTGCCAGGCCCTGCACCGGGTCCCCCACGGGGACACGGTGGCCGACCTCGTGGGCGTTCTCCTGGTCGAGGAACTCGGCAAGGTGCGCACCGCCTTGGTGCGCTCCCTCATCGAGCGGCGGATGCTGGAGGGCTTCCGCCTGCTCGACACGGACTACCTCATCGCCCAACTCTTCGAGCGCCGCATCGGCGGCAAGAGGGACCTCAAGGCCCGCTTCGGCTCCCTGCGCAACCTGGCGAACCAGCTCCTGGAGGCCCTCCCGCCATTGACACCTTCTCGACCTATCCGTGCAGCTCGATTGACTTCTACGGCAACGAAATCTCCGAGTGCACGGACGACGGGATCGAGATGGACTACTCTGAGCACAACACCCGCTGCTTCGAGAACCGCCTGACCAACTGCTTCCAGGGCATCAGCACCCAGCCGACCTACGGCGGCCCCGTCTACATCTTCCGTAACGCTATATATAACATAGGCTTAGAGACATTCAAGATGCACAACGCCCCCTCGGGCTGCCTCTTCTTCCACAACACGAGCGTCAAGGAGGGCATGCCCCTCGTCCTCTACACGGGCCAACCAGTCTCTAACTTCACCACCCGCAACAACTTATACCTCGGCACGACAGCCAACTACGGCTACGAAAACACGGCGCGGATGAACAACTGCGACTTCGACTACGACGGCTTCGGCGGCGAGTGGAAGACGTTCCTCAAGTGGAATAACACCAAGTACTTGAGCATCGAGGAGTGCCGCGAGAAGGCCCCCGTCTACAAGTACGCCGTCGCCATAAGTCCAGACAAGGCATTCGCTTCGGGCGTCAGGCCGCCCGCCGACGTGAAGACGCAGTTCGACCCCAAGGCCAACGACCTGCGGCTGCGGGAGGGGAGCGAGGCAGTGGATGCCGGCGCCCCCCTGCCCAACATCGCCGATGGCTTCGCCGGCAAGGCCCCCGACCTGGGGGCGTATGAGCTTGGCGCCCCCCTGCCCCACTACGGCCCCCGCCCCAAGGCCCCCTGATCCGCCCCCCTTGGGTCGTGCCGTTCAACGTCTGCTTTTCACCCTCATTGACTATCATCCGCAGCGCTGTTTTTTGGACATTGGGGCGCTGTTTTTTGGACATTTGGCTTTTCCGCCCCGAGCGCCCCTCCGGGCCAGACTTGGGCTGTCTCGGTGCCCCGGAAGCCACCATCCGGTACGACTGTCGCTCAGCCGCTGAATGCCATTCGGATTCTGCCACAGAGACACCGAGTCCGCCGAGCGACCCCCGCCCACGCGTGACGGGAGACTCCTACGTAGCCGAGGAGAGGCGTCCACAGCTTCCACAGATGGACACAGATGCGAACGGGCCTCGACCGGGGTTCATCCCCAGGTCCCCATCTCTTATCTGTGGAATCTGTCGAATCTGTGGACCGACTCCTCTTCCGTCCGACCGAACACCGTCTTCGCCCCGACCGCGAATCGCGCGAATCGCCGCGAATCGGGAGAGAAGAGTCTCACGCGGACGGAGCAGAGAGGCGCGACTTGACCACTGATTGCACGTATGGGCACTGATAGGACAGAATGAACAGTGGCAGAGAAGAGACTGCCCGCGAAACACGCGAAAGACGCGACTGAGGAGCGAACCACGCGGCCACGGACCCCGCCGAGTCGGCGCCGAACTCCCGCCGCCCTCTTCGCCCCGAACACAGATCACCGACAACCGCACACCTCCCCCGCCGCCTGCCCGCCGAACCCGCTTGACATTCCGCCCCGATTGTGGCGCAATCGCTAGGTGCCTTGCCAACACCACTCGGGAGAATCTTCGTTGTCAGCAGAGGAACTGGCGCTTAACGCCCTCCGCATCTTCGCAGATTCCGTGAAGAAGAAGACGAGCGCTCTGGGCCACGGCGAGCCCGAAGACCAGCTCAGGAAACCGTACGAGGTTCTCATCGAGTCCATCGGCCAGGCCATCGGCGTCGGGGTCGTCTGCAAGGGCGAGACGCTGCTGCCAGGCCGCATGGGCAAGCCCGATTATGCGGTCCACGCGGCCGGCCTTCTCGCCGGCTTCGCCGAGTTGAAGGCGCCCGGCAAAGGCGCGGACCCAAGGCGGTTCAAAGGGTCCGACGCCAAGCAATGGAAGCGCTTCCGCGACCTGCCCAATCTCCTCTATAGCGACGGGAACGAGTGGGGCCTCTGGCGACAAGGCCAACTCGTTCGGCCTCTCCTGAGGGTACAGGGCGACATCTGCGCCGACGGCAGCAAGGCGATTGCCGAAGAGGACGCTGACGCACTCCTGGCCATTCTTCGCGATTTTCTCGCGTGGGAACCCGTCGTGCCGAAGCGCGCCGAGGAGTTGGCCGACCTTCTCGCGCCCCTGTGCAAGATGCTCCGCGAGGATGTGCTTGACGCGCTCCGAGCGGCCTCATCGCCGCTGGTGCGGCTGGCACGCGACTGGCGCGAGATGCTGTTCCCGGAGGCCGACGACGCGCGGTTCGCCGACGCATACGCGCAGACTGTCACCTTCGCGCTCCTGCTCGCCCGTAGCGAGGGGGCCTTCACACTCGATGTTCACCAAGCCGTCGAGCGCCTCGCGGGCGCGCACAGCCTGCTCTCGCGCGCGCTCCTCGTGCTCACCGACAAGGATGTGGAGCAGGAAATCTCCGCGTCCTTGCGCCTCCTCCAGCGCGTGGTCAACGCCATTCCGCCCCAAGCCTTCGCGCGGCAAGAGAAGGACCCATGGCTCTACTTCTACGAGAAGTTCCTCGGCGCCTATGACCCTCAATTGCGCAAGAACGCGGGCGTCTACTACACGCCCGTCGAAGTCGTTCAGGCGCAGGTCCGCCTAATTGACGAGCTACTGACAACAAGACTCCGGAAGCCCCATGGCTTCGCCAATGCAGGTGTCGTTACCCTCGACCCCGCCGTCGGCACCGGCACCTACCTAATGGGCGTCATCACGCACGCCCTGGACCGCGTTGAGCAACGCCAGGGCAAGGGCGCCGTGGCGGGCAAGGCCACTGACCTGGCGCGCAACCTCTACGGGTTTGAGATCATGGTCGGGCCTTTCGCCGTTTCCGAGTTGCGTGTGACCCGTGCGCTCCAGGACCGCGGCGCCACCTTGCCCAAGGACGGCATTGGCGTCTATCTCACCGACACGCTGGAGTCGCCCAACGCCAAGCCGGGGGTGTTCCCGCAGTTCCTTGAGGTCCTAGCCAAGCAGCACGAGCGCGCTCTCGATGTGAAGGACAAGAAGCCGGTGATCGTCTGCCTCGGCAACCCACCCTACGACCGCCACGAGGCCGCTGACCCTAAGGACGAACGCACCCGCGCCAAGACTGGGGGATGGGTGCGATGGGGCGACGAGGGCGACCCGCAGAAATCGATCCTCAAACACTTCATCGAACCCGCCATCGAGGCCGGCCACGGCGGCCACGTGAAAAACCTCTACAACCTCTACGTCTACTTCTGGCGCTGGGCGCTCTGGAAGGTCTTCGAGCAGAAGGGAGCGATGGGACCGGGCGTCGTCTCCTTCATCAGCGCCTCGTCCTATCTCACCGGCGATGCTTTCGCCGGCATGCGCGAGCACATGCGGCGCGCGTGCGACGAAATCTGGATCATAGACCTCGGCGGGGAGGGCCGTGGCGCGCGGCGGAGCGAGAACGTCTTCGAGATCCAGACCCCCGTTGCCATCGCCATTGCCGCCTGCTACGGCAAGCCCAATCGCGACCAGCCGGCCGCCGTCCACTACACCTGCCTTGAGGGCACACGCGATGAGAAGTTGGCCGGGCTCGCCGCCATCCGTTCATTCAAGGACATCCCCTGGCAGCAATGCCCGACGCGCCTTCAGGCACCGTTCCACCCCGCCAGCAACGGGCGGTTCTTCGACTGGCCCCTCCTCACGGACCTCTTCCCATGGCAGCATTCCGGCGTCCAGTTGAAGCGAACCTGGCCGATAGCGCCGGATGGGCACACGCTTGAGCGCCGTTGGCGCGCTCTTCTCCAAGCGGATAGCGTGGCCGAGGCCTTCAGGGAGACGGACGACCGCCGTGTCAGCAGGAGCTACAACGTTCAGTTGACTGCCGGCGCGTCGTCCACGCCGATTGCGCAGCTTCCGAAAGACGCGCCTCCGCCTCCGGTCCAACGATACGCCTATCGCTCGTTCGACCGTCAGTTCATCCTTGCGGACGGGCGCCTCATGTCGAGGCCGCGGCCTCCCCTCTGGCTCACGATGGGGGAGAAGCAGCTCTTCCTGACCTCGATACTCACCCTGCCCCTTGGCTCAGGACCTTCGTTGGTGGCGTGCGCGCAGCTTCCTGATCTGCATTTCTTTGCGGCCGCGGCCGGCGGCGGAAAGGACGTGGTGCCTCTCTACCGCGATGCCGCAGGCAGTTCGCCTAACCTGTCGGAGTGCACACTGGACACGCTCTGCGCAGCAACGGGGCTCACCGTGACTGCAGAGGGTCTGGCTGCCTATGCATACGCACTGCTTGCCCACCCTTGTTACGCCAGCACGTTCGCCAGGGAACTCGGACGTGTCGAGGTGCGCGTCCCTATCACGAGACGCGCGGCCACTTTCAGGAAGGCGCTGGCCATCGGGCGCCGACTGATCTGGCTCCATACCTACGGCGAGCGGTTTGTTCCTGAAGGGGAGCAGCCGGGGATGGTCCCCAATGGGAAGGCGCGCTGCACCAAGGCGGTGCCAGGGGACGAGGACCGCTATCCCGACAGCTTCGGATACGACGAGCCGACGAAGACGCTGCGGGTGGGTGAAGGGGAGTTCGCGCCCGTGGAGAAGGGTGTGTGGGAGTTCCAGGTTTCGGGCCTGGAGGTCGTGAAGTCGTGGCTGCGGTATCGGATGAGGGGCGGGTACGGGCGCAAGTCGTCGCCCCTCGACGACATTCGGCCCGGGCTCTGGACCGGGCAGTTCACGATCGAGTTGCTGGAAGTCCTGTGGGTGCTGGAGGCCACGCTGGCCGAGTATCCGCGCCAGGCCGAGTTGCTCGATGAGGTGCTCAAAGGCCCGCTGTTCCGAGCCGACGAGTTCCCGCCCGTCCCGCCCGAGCTTCGCAAGCCGCCAAAGCCACCCGGCCAGCCGGAACTCCCATACGAGGAGTGAGATCGGGTGGATTGCGGGGTTCTCCTATCCGTGCCCATCCGTGCCATCCGTGGTTGTCTTCTTCTCTGCGTGCTCTCTGCTCCCTCGGCTGCCTCTGCGTGAGATCCCCGTTTTGAGTTTCGCGTTTCGGGTTTCGCGTTTTTCGCGGGCAGATTCCGCGTGCAGGTGTGCACGCCCTACCTTTCGTAGGCGGCTTCGCGGGCGTTGATGGCCGAACGGTTGCATGGGTGGATGCATGGATGGGTGGATGGGAGAGAGATAGGGCGGTTCTGCACTCATCCATGCATCCAAACATCCATTCATCCCCCCGACTTCTCGTATGCCGCTTCCCGAGCATTGATCGCTTTCAGCCGCACCAGGTCGTATTTGAGCTGTCGGTCGTAGAAGACGATGCCGTTCTGCTCCTGCTCGATGTCGGTGAGCTGGGTGTAGCAGAAGCCGAAGAGGTGGGGGTTGTCGAGGAGGACGTCGGTGAGGGCTTTGTAGCGGGCGAAGAAGGCGTCGAGTGGGACGGTTTCGCCGCCGTAGCCCCAACCTTCGCCGACGTCGCGGCCCGTGGCGATGCGGATGCCGCCGTATTCGCTGACGAAGTAGGGCTGGCCGCGGTAGGCGGAGCGGGGGTCCTCCTGGCTGTTGCTCCAGGGGTTGTCGGCGGTGTGGGCGAAGCGCTCGGCGAACTTGGCGGGGTCCTGGCAGTAGTCGTGGCAGTCGTAGATGTCGGTTTCGGGGTAGAGGTGGACGTAGCCGCTGGTGTCGAGGAGGTCGCGGTTCGTCGAGGCGATGAGCCGCACGTCCACACGGATGGAGCGGCTGCCGCCGACGCGCTGGAACTCGCGCTCCTGGAGCACGCGGAGGATTTTGGCCTGCGTGCTGGGCGGCATCTCGGCGATCTCGTCGAGGAACACCGTGCCGCCGTCCGCTCGCTCGAAGCGGCCGATGCGGCGCTCGACGGCCCCGGTGAACGCCCCCTTCTCGTGCCCGAACAGCTCGCTCTCCAGAAGGGTCTCGGGCACCGCGGCGCAGTTGACGCACACGAAGGGGCGAGCGCGCCGCGGGCTGAGGGCGTGGAGGGTGCCGGCGACCACCTCCTTGCCCGTCCCGCTCTCGCCGCGCACGAGCACGGTGGCATCGGTCTGGCTCACGCGCTGGACCAGGCTCATCAGCTCGCGCATCGCGGGACTGGTGCCGACGATGCGATGGCGAGAGCCGAGCGCGCGGCGGAGCTGGACGTTTTCCTGGCGGAGGGCATCGTGAAGGCGGACGTTTGCGATGGCGATGGCCGCCTGGTTCGCAATCGCGCCCACGAGCCGCAGGTCGTCCTCGCTGAATGCATCCGTGGCCTTGGGCGTGTCGAGGTGCAGGACGCCGAGGCGCTCGTCGCGGACCATCAGCGGGCAGCAGATCGTGGAGCGGATGGCGTAGGCCGCGATGCTGTCGGAGGCGCCGAAGCGCGCGTCGGCCCCCGCGTCCCCGCTCAGCAGGGGGCCGCGGGCCTCGAACGCCTTCTCGATGATGGCCCGGCTCACCGCAAGTGTGGCACTGCTGGCTTGTCCAGCAGTGGGCTCGCCGGAGCACTCACGGCTGGGCAAGCCAGCCGTGCCACGACACCGGGCGTGGGTGGCGGAAGGGCGCCACTGGCCCTCAGCGTCGTCCCACAGCAGGATGGCGCCGCGCTCGGCGGGCACGGCATCGAAGATGGCGGCCAGGACGCGCTGGAGCAGCTCTGGCAGCTCCACCGTGCCGGCAATGGCGGTCCCCACCTGGTAGAGGATGGCAAGGCGGCGCGCATCCTCCGGCAGCGCAACGCCGCACCCTGCGGCCGTGGCGCGCGTGCCCTCGGACGGCTCGACCCACACCGTGGCCGTCGCAGGGGCGGGGACGCGCTCCAGCGTGGTGTGGATGCTCCCGAAGCGCAACTCGTCCCCCTCCCCCACAGGCGCCATCTTCACAAGCTGGCCGTTCACCCGCGTGCCGTTGTGGCTGTCGAGGTCCAGCACCGTCACGGCGTCCTCGGCCACCGTGATGAGCGCGTGGCGCCGCGAGACCGACTCCTCGGCGAGCAACACATCCACGCCCGGCGCCCGGCCGACCACGTATTGGCCGGGCCGCAGGTCGAAGACCTTGCCGCCCTCAGCTCCGCCGACCACGATCAGGCGATGCATCTGCTGCCCTGTGCCTTGATCCGTGAGAGAACGCCCTGAAGGTACTTCTCCAACGCGCCGCGCCCGCGGCACCCGTCCGAGGGCGAGGCCAGCAGCGCCTCCCCCTCGGCCCCGCCGCGGCCCTTGCGGGCGATGACCAGCGCCGTCCGAGCCGTCGTGCCCGAGCGCGCGAACGTGCTCTCGGGCAACGCCACGACCGCCTTGATGGCCACGCGGCCGAGCAGCCAGTTGCGCAGTCCCTGCGCCCTGTCGCTCGCGACGATGCCCTCGGGCACGACCACAGCAATCCATCCGCCGCGCAGGGCCAGCTCGACGAAGCGGCGGACGAACAGCGCCTCGATGGCCTCCCCCCGCCCCGGCCGCGCCATCCCCAGCCCGTAGGGCGGATTGCCCAGCACCAGGTCGAACTGCCCCGCCCCAACCCCCCACAGCGGCGCGTCCAGCAGCCCGTCCCGCACAAGCATGTGCGCGCGCGGGCCGTCGAGCCCTGCCGCCCGCCAGCGTTCGGCCAGCCCCCCGTCCAGGTCCCAGCCCCACACCTCGGCGTCGGGGAAGCGCCTCCGCGCCTCGGCCAGGAACACCCCCTCGCCGCACGCGGGGTCAATCACGCGGGGCCGCGCCTTCGCGAACCCGAAGGCCACGAGCGCGTCGAGCGCGAAGGCCGCCACGGGCTGCGGCGTGAAGTACTGAGCCAGCTTCCTACGCCGTCCCATGCCCCCATTGTAGCCGTCGCCCCGCACGGCTGTCAACGACTTCTCTGAGGCAGGTGCGTGTGGCCTCCTTCGGGGGGCCCCCCCTTCGGGAACTCCGCACGCCGTGGGCCGTTCCGGGAGCGCGCCGAGGGGTGGCGCGGTCATCGGCCCCAGCGCGCTGAAGAGAGGAACGTGCCAGAGCTGTCCAGCTCTGCAATGCTGCTCCCGGACGGCCCGGGCACCGGCACACGCGGCGGCTCTGCGCGAGGTGGCCGACGCGCCCACCGAAGGACACTGCACGCAGCCTTTGAGGCAGAACTCGGAGCTGGGCCGCAGGCGCCCGGACGAGCTTTGCCCCGCAGGCATAGGCGAGTTCCGGCTCGGCACCCTCATGTCTCCACCCAGCGCCCTGGTGTGTCACGTCTGACCGACGCCTCAGCATGGCTTGGGCGGAGCGACTGCCTCCACGAACGGTCCCCGCCCCGCTCGGCACCGGGCAGAGACCGTCGCCGCAAGACATGGACTGCCATCCGGGCGAGCCGAGGTCTGGCGCACTTGTTTAAGTGTATCACTTCCCTGCAGAAGGCCAGCGCGAGCGCCGGCCTCTGGCATCAAGGGGCGGCCAGCGCTGGCGCACTTGTTCAAGTACGCCGACTCCATTCACAACGCCGGCACAAACGCCCCCATCGTGCATCACCGGCGAGCCAGCGATAGCGTACTTATTCAAGTGCGCCAGGCCCGCCAGCAAAGGCGGCGCGAGCGGCGCCCTTGATCATGCGGGGGAGGGCATGTGATGGCGCACTTGTTTAAGTGCGCCAGCAGGGCGACAGCCCACTGCTGAGGGTGCGAACCTTGCGCTTGCGTCGAAGCGAAGCGCAGTGCGGCGGGCAGGGGCCGCTCAGAGCCTGTCCAGTTGGATGTATTCGAGGGCGAAGACGCGCTTGCCGCCGCCCTGCATGGCCACGGTGGCCAGGGTGAGCTTTTCGGAGCGCTGGAGCGCGAGGATGCGCCCGACGCCGAACTGGGGGTGCCGGACGCGGTCGCCCACGGCGAAGCCGGCGCCCTCGGTGCGGGGGCGCTTGGGGCTGGGCTGTGCGGCGCGCGGCTTCCGTGTGGGAAGGCGCGGCGCGAAGTCCTCGTCCTCCGCGAACTCATCGCCCTTGCCGGCCGGCCCCACGGTGGCGAGGGCCTGCTGCCCCGCCTTGTCCAACACGTCGGGCTGAAGCTCGAAGAGGAAGCGGGAGGGCTCGCGCTCCCAGTTGGAGCCGCCCTGGGCGCGCCACTGGGCGGCGCTGAGGAAAAGCTCCTGCTTCGCGCGGGTCATCCCCACGTAGCACAGCCGCCGCTCCTCCTCGATCTGCTCGGGGGAACTGAGGGCGTTGTAGTGCGGCAGAAGGTTCTCCTCCACGCCCGTGAGGAAGACGATGGGGAACTCGAGGCCCTTGGCCGCGTGGAGGGTCATCAGGGTCACGGCGTCAGCCGAGCGGTCGAGGTTATCCACGTCGGAGACGAGGGCGACGCCCTGCATGAACGTGGCCAGGTCACCCTCAGGCTGCTCATCATCGAACTTGGCGGCTTTGGCAAGGAACTCGGTGACGTTCTCCAGCCGCTCCTTGTTCTCGGGTTGGTCGAGCCAGGCCTGGTAGCCGCTCGTCTGGAGCAGGCTCTCGCAGAAGGCAAGGACGGGCTTCTTGGGGGTCAGGAGGAAGGCGTCGAAGAGGTCGGCGAACGCCTTCACGGCGTTCTTCGCGCGCGTCGGGAGGTCCGTGATTTCCTCGACTCTGGGGAGGGTGGCGCGGAGCGGGATACCTTGCTCCGCCGCCCACTCCTTGAGGCGGGCCACCGTGCGGTCGCCGATGGCTCGGGCCGGCACGTTGATGATGCGGGCGAGGCTCAGGGCGTCCCGCTCGTTCACGCAGGCGCGCAGGTAGGCCACGAGGTCCTTGATCTCCTGGCGTCCGTAGAACTGCACGGCGCCGATGAGGCGGTGCGGGATGTTGTGGCGCATCGCCTCCTCGAAGGAGCGGGACTGGGCGTTGGTGCGGTAGAAGATGGCGAAGTCGCGCCAGGGGCGGCCAGCTTCGTGGCGCGCGCGGAGGGTGTGGACGACCTGGGCGGCCTCCTCCTCGGCGTCGGCGCCCAGGAGGAAGCTCACTGGCACGCCCTCATCGTTCTCTGTCCAGAGGCCGCGCTCGTGGCGCTGGCTGTTGTGGACGATCAGGCTGTCGGCGGCGCGCAGGATGGTCTTGGTCGAGCGGTAGTTGCGTTCGAGCATGACGACGCGGGC
The DNA here is from genome assembly GCA_041320515.1 of Planctomycetota bacterium. Taxonomy (GTDB): domain Bacteria; phylum Planctomycetota; class PUPC01; order DSUN01; family DSUN01; genus DSUN01. The sequence continues at coordinate 2,380,768 of JBGLNR010000001.1, forward strand.
GTCGGGGTAGTCGCGCTTGAACTCCAGGATGTTGCGAATGGTGGCCCCGCGCCAGGAGTAGATGGCCTGGTCGGGGTCGCCCGTGGCGCACAGGTTGCGGTGGCCGGCGGCCAGCTCGCGGGCGATGAGGTATTGGGCGTGGTTGGTGTCCTGGTACTCGTCAACGAGGACGTATTGGAAGCGCTTCTGCCAGCGCTCGCGGAAGGCATCGTGGTGCTGGAGGAGCAGGGCCACGCGCATCAGCAGGTCGTCGAAGTCCAGCGCGGCGTTGCGGTCGAGGATTTCCTGGTACTTGGCGTAGACCTTTGCGAGCAACTCGTCGCGCCAGGCGGCGGCGCGCTTCTCGAAGTCTTTGGGCGACTCCAGGCGGGTCTTGGCGTTGCTGATGGTTTGGAGGACGCTGGCGGGGGGCAGTTGCTCCTTGCCCAGTTCGAGGGCTTTGAGGGCTTCGCCCACGGCGGCGAGCTGGTCGTCGCGGTCGTAGATGGTGAAGTTGCGGCTGAGGCCTACCTGGTCCGCCGAGATGCGGAGCATCGAGGCGCACAGGGAGTGGAAGGTGGAGACCCAGGCGCCGTGGGTGCCGGCGAGCTGCTCGATGCGCTCGCGCATCTCGTCGGCCGCCTTGTTCGTGAAGGTCACGGCCAGCAGGCGGTAGGGGGGCACGCCGGTGAGCGCCAGGTGGGCCACGCGGCGGGTGATGACGCGCGTCTTGCCGCTGCCGGCGCCGGCGACGACGAGGAGCGGGCCGTCGCGATAGGTCACTGCCTCGCGCTGCTCGGGCGTCAGGTCGGACAGGATGTCGGGGTTCTTGCTCATCGTAGGGAAGAGAATATGGCCGGGCGGCACAATGGCTTCACCAGGCTACACCCCGAAGGGCGTGCCTACTTCCTCATGCGTGCTCGCCCGGCCAAGTTCGTTGTAGGCGGGGCGTCTCCGCCCCGCGTCCTCAGTTCCCACCGGCCACGTGAACGCCGTCGAAGCAGACCGGCGGCGCCACGACGGGGCCGTGTATCTCCTGCGTGTCTCCCAGCCCCCGCACCTGCTTGAACAGGTCGAAGACGTTGCCCGCGACCATGCAGTCCTTCACCCGCCCGACCCGCTCGCCCTTCTCGACGAGGAAGCCGAGGCTGACGTTGACCGAGAACTCGCCGGCCAAGACGTTCGAATGTCCGCCGCCGATCACCTCGTCCACCGAGCACCTGCCGGACCTCGGCGACGACGTCGTCGGGCGGGACGAACCGGCGGCGCTCCACCATCTGCTCCGTCGTGCGCCCGAGCTGGCAGTAGACGCAGTCGAACGTACAGGCCTTGAGCGTCACAAGGTCCACGCCCAGCGAGTTGCCGAGGCGGCGGGAGGGGACGGGGCCGAAGACGTGCTTCATTGTTCAGTGTTTCGAGTTCCGAGTTTCGCGTCTCGCGTTTCGAGTTCCTGGTTCCCCCAACGCGAAACGCGAAACGGGGAACTCGAAACTACCGTTCTGCGGCGTCCTTCGGTGGCCGGAGGCCGTGCTCGTCGAGGTCGGCGACGAGGGCCACCTCGTCGCAGTTGGGGAAGCGCGGGCAGCGCACGCAGTCGGCCCACACCTTGTGCGGCAGCGTCTCCTTGGCCACGAGGGTCATGCCCATTCTCTGGAAGAAGGCTGGGACGAAGGTGAGGGTGAAGACTCTGCGGACGCCGAGCCTTGGGGCCTCCTCGATGCAGGCGTGGAAGAGCGCGGCGCCGATGCCGCGGCGCTGGTACTCTTTCTGGACGGCGAGGGAGCGGACCTTGCCCCGCCGCTCGTAGACGAAGAAGTCGCGCAGCCGCTCGTAGACGAGCCCGAGGGAGAGGGGGAGCATCTTCTCCTTGCGTGCGAAGCGGTTGACCAGCGCGTGGATGGCGGGCGCATCGTCCACCCGCGCCTTGCGGACGCTCATCCTGTGCTCTCCTCTGCGGGGCATTGCGGCAGGCGGCATACCCCACATTGTACGGGTTCGGCGCCCACGGTCAAGCGCGACCGTTGGGTGGCCATTACGGACTTCTAGAAGTCCGAAATGCGCAGGCGCAACTCCCCTGGGTGCCAGGAGCGCCCACATCGGGGCCCGGCGGGTGGCCATTACGGACTTCTAGAAGTCCGTAATCCTCTCTCCTCCCTCGGGTGCGGGCAGGCGCACTCGAGGACAAGCACGGCTACTGAGGGGCACGGGAACCTTGATGGCCGTGGGCCAGACTCGGCGGGCATGACACATCCACCGCCTCGCGTGTGATTCCGGTTTTCCTGTTGCAATCGCCAGCGCTCTTGGGATAATGGAATAGACGGCCCCGCGAGGGGCCCCGGTGCTGGCGTCCTAGAAAGGAGCTGAGCGATGTGCAAGTCGTGCGGTTGCAGCGCGCCGAAGAAGAAAGCCGCCAAGAAGCCCGCGAAGAAGGGGAAGAAGTAGACGGCAGACGGCAGACGACAGACGGCAGACGACATGGAATCGCCGCGCCTCCGGTTGCCCGGGGGCGCGGCGATTGCGTTTCGGGGCCGCCTGGCGCTCGCGCGGCGGCTACTTGAGCTGGTTCATCAGGTTCCGGGCGTCGTTGATGAGGCGCTTGTCCTTGGTGGTGCCGAGGACCGATTCGAGGGCGCCCTTGGCGACGTCCTTGTTGGCCCTGCCGACGGCTTTGGCGATTTCGACGACGGCGACGCAGGCCTCGTTGGCCACGGCCTTGTCGTCGAGGCAGGCCGCAGCCATCTTGAGGGCCTCGACGTGCTTCACGTCCTTCAGCCCGCCCAGGATGGCCTTCTTCTCGTCAGGGCGGGCCGCCAGCTCCATCGCCTGCTGATACATCTTGAACGTGGCGTCGGCCGGGCGCTCGCTGGGGAGGCCGATGACGCGGATGTAGTTCTGGAGGGCGATGATCTTCAGGTTAGGCTGCGGCGCGGTCTTGGCCAGGGCGAGCAGGTCGTCGGCCACGGCGGCGTCGGGCCAGCTCGCCAGGGCGCGGATGGCGGCCTCCTGTATCTTGGCGTCCGCATCCTTCAGGGCGGCGCGGATGGCGGCCAGGGCCTTGGTGCCGCCCAGCTTGCCCGCCGTGCGCAGGATGGCGCACTTGCCCTCGACGTCGGCGGCGCCCATCGCGGCCAGCAGGGGCTCGACGCGGGCCTCGGCGTCCTTCGCCTTGCCAATGACGGTGAACGCGGTCTTCTCGGCGGCCGCGCGCTCGTTGGGGGTCTTCGCGCCCACGAGGAGCTTGACGATGGCCGCCGCGCTCTTCTCGTCGGCCAGGGCCTCGAGGGCCTTCAGGGCCTCGATGCGGACCCCTTCGTCGGCGTCCTCGGCGGCCTTGAGGACGGCGGCGGCGCCCGCGGCGGCGCGGCGGACGCCGAGGGTGCGGACGAGGACGGACTTGAGCGGGACGTCCGCGCCGTCGAGGAGCTTGAGGAGCGCCTCGTCGGTGCCCTGGGCGCCCAGGCGGGCCAGGCTCTCGGCGGCTGGCCCCTTGTCCGCGTTGTCCCCGGCCGCAGCGGTCTTGGCCAGGAGCGCCACGTCCTCCGCGGTGCCCACCCTGGCGAAGCCGCGCAGGGCGGCGGCGCGGACCGTGGGGTCCTCGCTCTTCACGCCGGCGAGCATGGCCGGGCGGGCCGCGGCGTCGCCGCTGTCGGCGAGTGCGGCGATGACGAGGGCCTGGGCGGCCGGCTTGAGCTTGGGCAGGACCTCGGCCACGGCCTTCGCCACGGCCCCGCCCTTGGCGTCGCGCACGAAGCTGGTGGCGATGGCCTGCATCTCGGGGTCGTCGCCCATCAGGGCGGCGATAATCAGGGGCACGGCCTTCTCGGCGTCGGCGACCACCAGGCCGCGCAGGGCGGCGATGCGGATGTTCTTCGGCTCCTTCGCGTCGGTCATCTCGACGTAGATGGCGGCGGCCTCGGCGGCCTTGCCCTCGGCCACCAGCGCGTCGGCGCAGCGGAGGTAGGCGTTGTCGGCGGCCGGCTTCACGCCGGCCGGGGCCTTGCCGCGCACGCCGGCGATGGCCTTCGTGGCGTCGCCGCCGGCGATCTTGCCCAAGGCCGTCGCGGCCGCGCTGGCCACGCCCGCGTCGGCGTCGGCCAGGAACTTCGCCACGGCGGCCACGGAGTCCTTGTCGCGGCGCTCGCCGATGGTATTGATGACGCCGATGAGGAGCTTCTCCTTGAGGGAGCTGAGGGCGTCGCGGAGTGCGGCGGCGGCCTCGGGGCCGGGCACGCGCTCGAGGATGGTGCGGCCCGAGTGGGAGAGGTCGGCGTTCGGCAGCAGCCTGGCCGCGGCGGCCACGACCTCGGGGCCGGCGATGATGCTGAGTTGCTGGCAGATGAAGCGCTTGGCGTCAGGCGTCGTGTCGGCCGCCTCCAGGAGGCCCAGCAGCTTGGTCACGATGGCCTTGCGCCCCTCGGCGTTGCCGAACGACGCGCGGATGAGGCCCTCCATGCTGATGAGGGCCTGGCGGCTCTCGCCGTACTTGTAGGCCGCCACCTGCTTCGCACAGTCGTCCAGGCTTGGCGGCGGAGCTGCCTCCCCCGCGAGAGCCATCCCGCACAGGCCGACCAAGCAAACCGCCCCGACCCCAACTGCCCAGCGCCTCATCGCAGTCTCCTTTCCCGTTCACGGGTTGAGTGCCATGCACCTTCTAGCGCGCGCAAAGGTTCTAGCGCAAGCGGCCTTTCGTTGCAAGTCGCGCCCCCACAAATCCGCGCGACGGCCGCCCGCAGCGTTCGTAGTGCGGGCTTCAGCCCGTATCCTGGCGCTTGCCCCCCACCCAAGATACGGCCTGAAGGCCGCACTACAAACATGGAAGCTACTTCGTGGCGGCGAAGTCCTTCCACTCCTTCTCCAGCGCCGCGGCGTCGCCGCGGCCGGGGTGAATCAGCACGCGGTAGAAGAGCGTGAGGGACTGGCCGGCGGGGATGGTGTGCGCCTTGTCGAAGATGAAGGCCGGGCTACAGTAGCCGAACGTGCCGCCCATGATGACGAACCAGGGGGCCGGGTGCCGCGGGTTCGACGGGTGGTCGAACATCGCCACGCCCGCCGCCTTCCTCGGCTGCACCTTTCCCCTCAAGGCAGCACTGGTGTCGGGGACCATGCCGCTGAAGTCGAGCCAGCGGGCCTTCTGCCCGTGGCCATCGAGGTTCTTCCGCCCCTCGCTGTCGAACGCCTGGTACTCCGTCATCTCCTTCACGGCGCGGAACGACAGGCCCGCGTAGCCGCCCCAGGCCGGTCCTCCGTCGGCCTTCGTCGGCGTGCGGTCCAGCAGGGCGTCCTCGGCCCCGGCCGTCCACGTCATCCGCCAGTCCATGCGGTAGCAGCCCTCCTTGTCGGGCGGCGTGATGGCGATCTCGCGGCGCTCCTTCAGCACGGCCGGCTTGTCGGGCGGATGATAGTCGAGGAGGATCGTGATCTTCGTGACGCCGTCCTTCCCCTCCTCGAACTTCACGTCGGTGATGTCGCTCAGCCCCTGCGACTTGCCTTCCTTATTCTCCTCCCAGTAGTTCAGCTTGTTGATGAACTTCCACGAGAACCACAGCGCCCGGTGCCAGATATGGTCGCCGGGCCGCAGCCACGTCAGCACAGTCCCATCGGCCAGGCACACGGGATGGAAATACGGCTTTCCCTCCTCCTTTGCGAAGTTCAGCGTCCACAGCGCCTTCCCGTCGAGCACGCACGAGAGCGACTTCCCCTCCTCGTGCTTGAGAGTGCCCCCTGCCCAGCCCGTGTTCATCAGCACCACCCCCATCGCCGCCGTCGCCAGCAGGCCGAAGTCCATCGGGATCCTCCGTTCCTCAGCAAAGGCTCCCTCCTCACCGCCCACCGCGCCCTACTCTAGCCCTCCGCCCCGGCAAATGCAAGCAGCTCCGGCAGCGCACGGCCTCCGTCGGTTAGGCAGCTTGCCGGAGAGTCCGGAACGCACGGAAACGCACACTACAGGTTGTGGTGGCGGCCGTTCCATGCCGCAATTGGCTGCGTTGCCCAGACTCGCCAGAGTCGACCGCTTCTGGGGGAGGGAGGGTCAGATGCAACTTTGCAACTTAAGTGACCCCAATTCGGTTACAACTCCGCCGGCCGCGCCGCAAGAGCCACGCCCGTCGCACGACCCGACCACGAAGCCACCGCGGAACTCGCTGGTGCCCCTTGCATCCCACGCCCGCGGTGATATACTATGGTCGTGGCAGAGAACGCTTTCTGAGAGGCGCACGATGGACACCGTCACGATTCCACAAGTCCAGCAGCAGCTCCGGCGGCTGCCTCCCGACAAGCTCGGGGTGGTCTACGACTTCATCTCCTACCTGGTCGAGAGAGGCGACTCCTCCGAAGCCTTTCAGGCGATGCTGGCTTCCGAGGATGTGCTGGCCAGGGACTGGAATACGCCCGAGGAGGACGAGGCATGGGCCGATTTGTGAAGGGCGACATCGTCGTCGCGCCCTTTCCCTTCTCGGACCTCACGGCGTCCAAGCGGCGCCCGGCCCTCGTGGTCGCGACCCTGACGGGTGACGATGTCCTCCTCTGCCAGATCACCAGCCAGGCCAAGTCGGACGGCTACTCCATCCCCATCGCTCGTAGCGACCTCGTGTCAGGCACCCTGCGCGTTGACAGCAATGCCCGCCCGAACCGGCTATTCACCGCCGACGCCAACATCATCCTCTACAAGGCCGCCGCACTGGACCCCGCCAGACTCCGCCAGGTGGCGGACAGGATCGTCGAGATTGTCCGTTCGTAAGGCAATTGGGCAGGGCGGCCCCGGAATGGCGGAAATCAAGTATGCTGGCCCCCTGACTGATCCTGATAACCCGCTGGCAGCTGGCCACCGCTCTGACTGAGTTCCTTCTCAAGATCAAGGAGCAGCTCGAGGAAGTACCTTCCCCTCCTAGAGCCGGTCCTCGCACCCGTCTTGGCGATGAAACGATCCGGCGTTCTGGCTCCGCCGTTATACTTGTTGAGGCACTCGAGCGCGAAGCATGCAGGTACCTCCTGGTCCTCCTTCCAGGCGGCCGGCCGAGACGAGTAGAGAACGATCGTGTATGGCATTCCCTGGGTCGGGTTCGGCGAAGGCTTGAGTTTGAAGAGGTACACCGCTCCATCTTCAAGGCTGTACCGCTTTCTACTCGCGTGCTTCTTCAAGTCTATAGGCGCAAGTGAACGCGGTGAATTTTCGTCGTAAGTGCCCGCGGGCACCCGACTTGCGCCGAAAATGATCCCCGACGGCGACGAGGGCGAGATCGGCGTCGTCGAGGCGGTAGCGTTCGAGGATGTCGTAGGGGCGGCCGGAGAGGGCGCTGTATTCGCGGCTCACGGCCTCGATGACGGGCAGTGCGCCCTCGATGGCGGCCTGCTGCTGTCGGCGGGCCTCGTAGTAGTTGTCGGGCAGGAAGAGGGCGCCGACGGAGTAGGGGTGCTCGGTGTCGAGGAGCATGCGCTGGGGCTTGTAGTCGCCGATGAACTTCTTCGCCACCGCGTCGGGCAGGAGGTCCACGACCTCGCCGGTGTGGCTGAGGATGAAGCCGTCGAGGTTGACGATGGTGGGGGTGAGCACGTCGGGGTGCTCGGCGATGCGGAAGGCCATGAGGGTGTTGTCGTAGGCCTCCTGGGCGTTCTCGCACCAGAGCTGGATCCAGCCGCTGTCGCGTGCGAGCATGGCGTCGGAGTGGTCGCAGTGGATGTTGATGGGGCCGGACAGGGCGCGGTTGACCAGGGGCATGACGATGGGCAGGCGGTAGGAGGAGGCGATGTAGCAGACCTCGACCATGAGGGCGTAGCCCTGGGAGCTGGTGGCGGTGGCGACGCGCGCGCCGGCGGCGGAGGCGCCCACGGCGGCGCTCATGGCGCTGTGCTCGCTCTCCACCAGCACCATCTCGGTGTCCACGCGCCCGTCGGCGTGGAACTGGGCGAAGGCGTGCATCAGCTCGGTCTGCGGCGTGATGGGGTAGGCGGGAACCACGTCGGGGTTCACCTGGCGGAGCGCCTCGGCGGCGGCGTCGTTGCCGGTGAGCGAGAGGCGGGTTTGCTCGGCAGTGGTGGCCATGGCTTGGGTCGCTCCTAGCATTGGGGGCCTTCGCGGGGCACGGCGCCGCTCGCGGCGCCCCCGCCTACAGGCGGCTATTTCTTCTCCGCGGCCTCGGTCTCGAGGATCATGGAGATGGCCTTGACCTTGTCTGGGCACTCGTGGGCGCAGATGCCGCAGCCCTTGCAGTGCTGGTAGTCAATGCCGGTCACTTTCCCCTTCTCGGCCTGGATGGCGGAGTCGGGGCAGAGAATCCAACAGGTCAGGCAGTGGATGCACTTCTTGGGGTCCCACACCGGGCGATAGGTGCGCCAGGAGCCGGTGCGGTAGTCGGCCGCGTTGCCGGCTTCGGGGATGACGCTGCCGGTGGGCATGGTCTTCCAGGTGTACGGGGCCATCTTCGTGCTCATTCGCTCTGGACCTCCTCGTAGGCGCGCTTGACGGCCGCGATATTGCCGTCCACGACGCGCTGGCCGAGCTTCTTGAGGAATTTCTTCTCGATGTCGTGGAAGAGGGTTTCGAGCTGCATGGCGCCGCTCACGCGGATGAGGGCGCCGATCATGGGGGTGTTGGGGATGGGGCGGCCGATGGTCTCGATGGCGATCTTGGTGGCATCCAGGGTGTAGACCTTGCCGTGGGCAACGCCCAGCTTGGCGCGCATAGCGGCTGGGCTGTCGGGCGTGTTCACGATGATCGCCCCGTCGGGCTTCAGGCCGTCGGCCAGGTCGTCGGCGCCGATGAGCGTGGCATCGAGGATGACCACGACGTCGGGGGCGGTGATGGGGCAGTGGAGGCGGATGGGCGAGGCGGCGATACGGGTGTAGCCGCGGATGGGCGCGCCCATGCGCTCGGGGCCGTACTCTGGGAATCCCTGCGAGTACTTGCCCTCCTGCAAGGCGGCCTCGGCAACCATGGTGGCTGCGGTCTTCGCCCCCTGGCCGCCGCGGCCGTGCCAGCGAATCTCGGTCATGTCCTTTGCCATCTCAGGCTCCAGTCAAGTGGGTGCGCGCGATGCCCGGCCTGCCGGCCGGGGCTCAGAGGTCCGCGTCGGATACCCCCGCAAGGTCCTCCAGGAGACGCGTCATCGTCTGGTAGCGGGCGTGGGGGTGCAGCTCCATGGCCCGCAGGATGATCTTCTCGAGGCGCGGGCTGATCGAGGGCCGCAGGCTGCTCGGGGGCGGCAGCGGCGCGTTCAGCACGATGGCGAGCGCCTCGAACGGGTCCTCGCTCGTGTGCCGCGGCGGCTGGCCCGTGGCCACGTAGTACAGCGACACGCCGAACGCATAGATGTCCGTGCCGTCGTTGTACTTGTAGTCACGGATCAGCTCGGGGGCCATGAATCCGGGGCGGCCCGTCCGCAGGCCCCGCTTCAACACAACGTCGCTCTTGCTGATGGACACGCCGAAGTCAATCAGCTTCGCCGTGCCGTCGGCCGCGAGCATGACGTTCCGCGGCGAAATGTCGCGGTGGATGACGCCGCGGCTGTGCACGTATTCCAGGCCGCGGGCGGCCTGGCGCATGATCTCGATCTTCCGGCCCTCGACGGCGGGCGAGTGCATCTGGAGCAGGCTGGCCAGGTTGCCGCCGGCCAGGTACTCCATCACGATGTAGTAGCTGCCGCGCGCCTTGCCGCAGGCCAGCGTGCGCACGATGTTCGGGTGCTCGAGCTTGCTCGCGCGCTCGCCCTCCCACGGCTTGGCGAGCCGCTGAGTCAACTTGTCGGCCACGCGGCAGCCATACTCGCTGAGCACCTTGACCGCCACGGTCTCGCGCGTCTGCACGTGCTCCCCGCGATAGAGCGTCGAGAGCCGCCCCCCGGCCAGCCGCTCGACGGCCCGATACTCCCCGTAGATCGAGGTATCGGTATACTCTGCGTGAGAGCCAAAGAACTGGTGCAGTCGCGCCACGTTGCCCTCACCCCGCTCCCGTTGACTCCCGCACATTATAGTGGCGGGGCCGGCGCGAGTCAAACCGCCCTTGACAACGCCCGGACCGGGCCGTATGATGCTGGCTACGAGGGGCGCAGCGCCCCCCCAAACCCAAAGGAGGAGTTGGCCATGACACGATCCCGGCACCTGGCGTTCATCGCGTCCGTGCTCTCCGTCGCGGCGGCTGTCGCGGCGGAGCCGGCCGACAAGGCGGGCACCAAGGAAGGCGGGCCCGCCAAGCCGCGCTTCGCCGTCATCGTCCAGGACCGCGTGCCACTCCAGTTCGAGCAGACCCAGATCGGCGAACTCAACGAGGGCGTCCGCGTCGAAATCCGCGAGACCCGCGACGACTGGTGCCGCGTCCGCGCCCTCTTCGGCAAGAGCTGGTTCGAAGGCTGGGTCCGCCTGGCCATGACCACGCCGGACAGCCTGGTGGACACCCCAGTGAAGGCCGTCCACGAGAAGCCAGCGGACGTCTACCGCGACCCCTTCGACACCCGCCGCGAGTACATCATCCCCGGCATGCAGCTCATCGAGGTCCGCGTGAAGTTCGAGCCCGGCGAGAAGAGCCCCTCGCGCGTCTACTTCGACTGGTCGGACGAGCCGACGGCCAGCCTCTGCCTGCGCTACGCACGCGATGGCAAGGACGGGCGGGCCGTGCCCTACGCCTTCATCAAACGCGTCTCCGGCATGACCCGCGCCACCTTCGAGCGCGACGAGAAGAAGCAGACCATTCTCCTCACCCCAGGCGAATCCGTCGTCGAAACCTACCTCTTCACCGTCCCCGTCCGCGCACGCGACTTCGACCTCGCCCTCAAGGACGTCACCATCCGCGTCCCCCCCGCCCCGCCCAAGCGCTGATGCTGCGCCCGGCCGCGTTGCGGGGCACAGATGGTCTTGCCGCCCCCACCGACCTTGCCTCGGTGGGGGCAGGCGCGGATAGAACTTCAACCCTGGCCCGACGCGCCTATACCGGTGGCGAAGGGAACGAGAGTGATGAAGACGCCCCCCGCCGACCCGTGCGAGTTCTGCGACGGCCACGTGGGGCACCGCATCATCCGCGCCAGGTTCCACTACAAGGGCCAGACCGTCTACATAGAGGGCGTCCCTGCCTGGGTCTGCGCCCATTGCGGCGAGCAGTACTTCGACGCCCCCGTCTACAAGCATATGGAAGAGATCGCCCGCCACAGCGACCACATCACCCGCACCGGGGCCTTCCCGCTCGCTGAGTACGATAAGACGTTGGTGTGATAGAGATATGCCGCGCCCACCTTGGCGAGCAGGGCAGGCCGTCCCTGCCCCACTGCCGGGTGCGCTGGCATTGCCTATTGCTGCTGTTCGGACATCATCTTGCCCCAATGGTCCGGATCCACCCGCATATCGTACCGATCGGACCGATCGGACCGAACGGGCCGATCGCCCCCTTGGGTCCCTTCTGCCGTTTGACACCGCCGCCCCCGCCCACTATGATCCCCTGTCGTGTGCGTGGGCAAGGAATCCCGCGTCCTCGGGAGGCGAAAGGAGCCGTCCGTGGTTCGCTGCGCGCTCGTCAGTGGCAAGGGAATGGGGTTGATGCACGGGAAGAACTTCCACGGCCTCCCCGACTCCAAGGTCGTCGCCGTGTGCGACATGGACCCGCAACTGCTCGAGAAGGCGAAGGCGGAGTTCCAGGTGCCAGGCTTCGCGTCCATCGAGGAGCTTCTGGCGGGCGCGGAGTTCGAGCTGGCGCTGCTGATCACGAACGAGACGCGCCGCATCCCGCCGCTGCGCCAGCTCCTGGCCGCGGGCAAGAACGTCTTCACCGAGAAGCCGCTGTGCGGCATGGAAGGCCAGTACCGCGTCCGCGAGCACGACTGCTGCATCGCCGCCTCGGGCATCAAGGAATGGAAGGCGAGCGGCCTGAAGTTCGGCATCAACTACAACTACCGCTTCTTCCGCCACTTCCAGCGGCTCCGCGCCGATGCCGCCGAGGGCAAGTTCGGCACGCTTCGCCTGGTCCGCGCCCGCGCCCACTTCAACTGCTGGTCGCACGTGATTGACCAGATTCTCTGGACGATGGGCCGCCCCGAATGGGTAAGCGTCTCGGGCAACCCAAGCGAGCAGGGCGGCTGGACCCGGTTCATCCGCATGGCCTGGGCGAACGGCGTGGTGGGCGAGCTGGACGGCTCGAACCTGTGGGGCTACGACGACCATCCGCTCCGCATCCAGATTTGCGGCGACGCGGCCTACGGCGAGGCCCGCGGGCTCGACGGCTGGTATCGCCGCTGCAAAGGCAGCTCCTGGCCCACCGCCGTCGAGGACACGTGGGAAGTCGAGAAGGGCGTTCAGGAATACAAGGAATCCTTCGGCCGCATGGCCGCCGCCGTCATCGAGGCGATGAAGGCCGACAAGCCCTTCCCCGCCGACGGCGACGCCGCGTGGAACGAGCTGCTCTTCGAGGCCGCCGTCCACCGCTCCGCCCTCCACGACGGCGAGCGCGTCAAGCTGGCCGACGTCGAGAAAGCCTGCATGGCCGCGAGCTGCTGAGGAGAGATGAGAAGCTGGCGGGGGGAACTTCCTGGCAGGACGTTTCCCCCCGCACCCCCCTTCAAGGACTCTCACACTTCGTCCGTCCCTTATGTCCCTTTCGTCCCTTTGGTCCCTTCGCGGATGGAGGAGCACGGGTGTTGAACCCGCGCACGCGCGTCAGCCGCCGCAAGGCCATCGGGCTCGCCGCGGGCGCCGCGCTGGCCGCGCCGCTCGCCAATGGAGCCACGATGGATGCTCCGAAGGGGGCGCTGGGGTTCCGGCGCGACGTGCCGCTCGCGAAGGCCCATGATGTGGTCGTCTGCGGCGGGGGGTCCAGCCGAGCGAAACGCCCGCGGGGCTGCCGCATGCCGCAAGCCGTCTGCCCTCTGTCCTCTGCCCTCTGTCGTCTGCCGTCTGCCCTCTGTCGTCTGCCGTCTGCCCTCTGTCGTCTGCCGTCTTCCCTCTGTCGTCTGTCCTCTGCCCCCGCCTGCCACCACCACGACGAGGCCACGCCAGCATCCTCCCATTCCCTGCGCCGGATAATTGACATTTTGAAGATTCAACACCCCCTTCACTCGCCCCGACGGCCCCGTCGGGCGCGTCCAGCGAGGAGGCACCCATCCGCCCTCTCCCTCGGGGAGAGGGTTGGGGTGAGGGTGCTTGGGCCGCCGCGGACGCCGGGGAACACACCCTCACCCGCCCGCCCTGGCGGGCTACCTCCCCCTCAAGGGAGACGTGGGCCCCCGCTGACGAAAGGCTAGATACCTATCTCGTTCCGCCTGTCAAACACCACTAATGGCTAATGAAGATCTGGCCCCGCCCGCCACTTCCTAGTTGTGACGGGCACGGTTTCCAAGTTTCCCTTCAGTTCCCCCTGTCGCTTGAGGCACCCCACGTACAAGGCGAAGTAGAAGGCCACAGCGAGGACCAGCGCGAGATAGCCGCCGCTCACGACGGCCCCGATGCCGCAGGTGGGAACACCAAGGGCGATGAGTACCGCAGCGAGCAACTCGAGGATTGGCACGAGCGCAATGGCGATGTTGATGAACCACACCAGCAGCTCGCAGGATCCACCAGAGCAGACGACCGCCCACGCGATGAAGCTGACGAGAGCCGCGATCGCCACACCGACCGCCAAGCCTATGACCACCGGGTTCCCTGTGCAGCCCGCGGCGACGATCAGGACGACGGCCCCCACCACAAGCGCAACCGATAGCCAGAACCACATAGGGCACAGGGAGGGAGGCGGCCCGTTGCCGTTGCCGCACTTGGGGACCCCGGCCGTCGCGCTCTGGCCACGCGGCAAGCAATACCCAGGCCGCATGATCGTGACCTTGGCGGTGTAGGGCTGATCGTCGTCCCGCGCAGCATAGTGATGCTGGACAGTGGGGCCTCCGACCTGCGTGTGGCCGTCCCCGAAGTCCCACTCGTACTGCTGCACTAGGGTGTCGTTTGTGACGTTGGCGGTGAGGGTCACCTCGCCCGGCCAACAGCCGACCACGTCCAGCGCTTCCATCTCTGGGCATTTCCTCGGTCCCGGGCACTTATCGACATCGAACTCATTGATGGCGTGCGGACACCCCATGGGCTCAATGACCTCGAGCTTCAGCTTGTAGGCTCCTGGAGCATAGTCACCCTGGCCGACGAGGTCCACCGTGCCGACGTCCGATTCCTTGTAGTCAAGTTGGGACTCGTTACTGTCGGGACCGACGATCAGCATCTTGGCCTTGAGAGTGCCCGCCGATTCGAGGGTGAGGGTCGCCGCGAGGGTCACGTGACGCTTGCCATTGACGCACTCGGTGCTGATCACCTCGTCATGAAAAACAGGGACCGGGCACTGCACCGAGGGCGATGGACACTTGGGGACACCGAACTCGAACTTAGCCGGCGGGCAGCCATGAGGAGAGACAACTTCGAGTGATGCGGTGTGCGGCTGCCCGTCGGCTGGGTAGTCAAATACGTCCTGCACCACTGTGTTGGGCCCGGCCACCGCCGAGGCATCGCCGGACTCGCCGTCGTGGTGCCACTGCACGACGACCGGCGTCTCGCTGCCCTGAGTGACCGTCGCCGAGACCTCGACCGTCCGCGTCCCGTCGCCGTTGCACTCGTCGGAGACCTCCACATCAAAACCACCGATGGTGGGGCACCGCCGCCCCGGTCGGTCGCAGAGTAGCGATCCCGTCCACTCCGCAGGCTGGCAGCCAGGGTCGTTCTCGCAGCGGGCATTCACGTGGATCATGTGGTCGCAGGCGCACTTCTGCTCCTGCTCGCCCTCCAGATCGAACTTTACCTGCCAGTCGTACGTGCCCCCCGAGCCGGCGGGCGCGGCGTAGTGCTCTTCCTTGCTGTTCTTGTCGCATAGAATACGGACGATCACCCCCGTGCACTGGCAATTCTCAACCTTCCCTTTGACCGTGATGGCGACGAGATTCCCGTTGGCGTCAACGTGGCCCTGGGCTGGGGGGGTGATGGATATGGCACCCATGTGCGACCCTCCTTCTGTAAGCCTCGTTCAACTGGTTCAGCGTGAACTGGACAAACGGCCCTCGGAAATAGGAGACTCGCTTGCCTGAGGCAAGCGGGAGTTTCCAGAGGCATCGGGGGGCTCTGGATGGCCGCTTCCCCTCGACGGTCATCCGTCGCCCCGGCCGGCTATCCCTGGCGGATTGCTCTCGACCCTTCGACAGGCTCAAGGCTGCCCGCGTCCGTTTCGCCGGCCGGGTGGATCATAGGCGTCTCCTTTCCGTTTGTCAAGAGCTTCTTCGGTTCGCTGAGGGCGGGGGCATTTGACACGGGCGGGGCGGGGGCTACAATGGGCGAAGACGTGATGCGTGAAACGTGAAGCGTGAGAAGAGCAAGGGCGCCGCGTCCCGCAGCAGCAGAGCGGCGGAACCGGTGCGCTGGCATGGCGGGCCGGCTGAGGGTATAATGGGCAAAGGGGAGAGGGTGTTGGCAGGAGGTGCGACGATGGACACGACGATGGTGGATCCACACGAGCTGGTGTCCCGAGGGCGAGCGTATTACGACCGGCACTTGCGCGGGAGCCTGGAACCTCAACACATTGGGAAGTTCCTCGCGCTCGACGTCGAATCGGGCGACTACGAGGTAGATGAGAACGAGCTGGCGGCGATTCATCGCGCGGAGGCCAGGCACCCCGACAGCGTGTTCTGCGTGTTGCGGGTTGGCTATCGGGCCACCCATCGCATCGGGGGCGGCTCCTTGCGGAGGGAGCCATGATCACCGGGAGGGTCACTCAGCGGTATGAGGCGGCCATCCCGGTTGTGCTTCGCGGCCGGAACCAGGCCATCAGCCGCGTGGTGTGCGTGATTGACACGGGGTTCGATGGCTGCCTGTGCCTGCCACCCGAGGAGGTCACGGCGCTCGGCCTGAAGCAGAAGGGTGCGCAACCCGTCGTTCTCGGCGACGGCAGCGAAGCGGAATTGTTCTCATACGAGGTCGCGGTGGAGTGGCATGGACAGCTCTTCCTGGTCGCCGCACTGGGGACGCAGGGTGTGCCGCTGGTCGGCATGGCCATGCTTCGGGGGAGCCGGGTGACGATGGATATTGTGGCTGACGGCCCCGTGCGCGTCGAGCCCGTCCGCTCACCATAGAAGGTTCAGCGTGCAAGCATGCATGCCCTACCGTATTGGCGCGTCGGGCCGAGCTGGTGTAGAATAGGGCAGGGAGCGCCGGAGAGAAGGGGGAAGGCATGAGGACAGAGACGCTGGACTGCGACGGACTGGCCCGTCGTGGCCAGGATTACTACGACCGTGTCCTCCGCTCTGAGATTGAGCCGGAGCACAAGGGAGAGTTCCTGGTTCTCGATGTGGAGAGCGGGGAGTACGAACTTGACGCGGATGAGGCGGCGGCGCTGAACCGCGCGATGGAGCGGCATCCGGACCGGCTCTTCTATGTCCTGCGAGTCGGGAGCCGGACCGCGCACTGTATCGGCGCCCGCTTCGCGCGGAGGGAACCCGCGTGAACGGCAGCGGGAGTCTTCTGACCATGCAGGTGGTCGAGGCGGGCCTCGTCCACATCGAGCCGATTCCGGAACCGTAGAGTCGCTCTCCGGTCCGAAAGGTGAACTCCCGTGCCCGGCAGGCTGAGGAAGACGGCGGAATGGTTGGACTGGGAGGTGGATATCGGGTATCATGCCAGCGAGAGGTCAGTTGAAAGGCACTTCAACGAGACTGACCTCAGGGCCATGATCTCAGATATGGCCGGGTTCGAGCCGAGCCACGTGGAAGGACGATTTGTCCTCTACTCGCGCCTCCGCGACGAGGAGTGGCGCGTTGTCGTAGAGCCGGACCACGATGAGCGCAAGCTCTACGTGGTAACGGCCTGGAGAGTGTGACATGCTGAAGCACCCATTCCTTGAGATCACCTACCGAAAGGGCAAGCCGTTCGCCGGCTACCTGTACCTGTGCGAGCGGCGGCCACACGCGCGCTGCCGGACGGAGGAGATTCGCCCAGGAGTTCTCGTGGATGTTGCGCAGGATGGCGAATTTCTGGGCATCGAGTTCCTCGCACCCGGTTCTGTGACGTCCGAGGACATCCAGGCAATCGCCCGCCGCCTCCGTGGGATTCAGGTTCCGACCGAAGACCTGGAGCCGGTCATGGCCCACTGAATCGCCGAGTCCGAGCGCCGCGGCTCACTTCCGCTGGCACGCGGCACTTCCCTCAACAAAGGAGGCAGACATGAGGTGGCGGAGAGCACTTTGGGCGCTGGGATTGAGCATTTTCGCCGCAGCCGCTCTTGCGGGCGAGGCGAATGTGGATGAGCTGCTCAAGCAGATCGAGGGGCCGAATCCGCCGGAGAATCTGGAGGCGGCCTACGGGCAAGTGCTCGATGCCTGGCTGCCCGCGATGAGCAGCGAGAACATGGGCGAACGCCAGGCGCCTGAGCAGGCGTGGCAGGAAATATGCTGGAAGGCCGGCACGCCCGGCGCCGAGGCCCGCCGCCTCGCCGTGTGCAAGGCCATGGTCACCCGCCTGGCCAAGCCCGACACGGGCAAGTGGCCCCGCGTCTGGTTCCTCAAGCAGCTCGAGCATGTCGGCCGGGCCGAGTGCGTGGATTGCCTCGGCACGCTGGTGGCCGACAAGGACGAATTGGTCCGCGAGAGCGCCCGCCGCGCCCTTCAGCGCAACCCCGCCCCCGATGCGACGGCGAAGCTCCTCGCCGCCCTCGAAGGGGCCGCCGATGCGAAGTGGCGTGTCGGCCTCATCAACGCCCTGGGCGACCGCCGCGATGCCGCGGCGCTCAAGCCGCTCCTGAGATTCGCCGCCGACGCCGACGACGCGGTGCGCTCCGCCGCCGTCTTCGCCCTGGCCAAGATTGGCGACAAGGGCGCCGCCGACGCCATTGCCGCCGCACTTGGCAAAGGCTCCGACGAGGCGAAGACCAGGGCGACCGACTCCTATGTCCTTCTCGCCGAGAGGCTGGTTGCCCAGGGTGACAAGGCTTCGGCCCTCCCCATCTACCGCAAGCTCCTCGACGCACAGCCGGCCCACGTCCGCTGCGCCGCCGTCATCGGCCTCGGCCGCGCCGGGGGCACGGCGGAGCTTGACGCCATTTTCGCCACGATGGCCGACAAGGATGAGAAGCTCCGCGGCGCAGCCCTCTACGCCCTCGGCCAGCTCCCGGGCCGCGAGGTCTCGACGGCCATCGTCGCCAAGATGAAGACCGCAGAGCCTGCCCTCAAGGTCGTCCTCCTCCGCGCCCTTGCGCAGGGCGGCGACAAGGAGGCCCTCCCCGCCTTCCTGGCCGCGGCGGCCGACGCCGACGAATCGGTCCGCATCGCCGCCTACGAGGGCATGGCCGCCCTCCGCAACGAGGCCGCCGCCCCAGCCCTCATCTCGGCGCTCGTCTCGAAGGCCGACCGCGAACTCGAGGCCGCCCGCGGGCACTCCTGGACCTCGGGCGCGTCGCCGTCGTCGTCAATGATGAAGCGTCCGCCGGCGCAGCAGACCTGCGATGGCAGCGGCAGGTCGAGCGCCCAGACGGGCAGGTCAATGATGTGGGGGGCCATGCCGGGCAGCCAGCCGCCGCTCACGTCCATGAACGAGCAATGGGTGTAGGCGTCGGCCACGATGATGGGGTTGAAGGGGCGCGGGGGCAACGGCCCCAGGAACATATCCCAGTCGAGGCCCGGCGGCACGGGGGCGTTGGCCGGCGCCTTGCCCACGCCGGCGCGCGTCTGGTTCATCACGTTGAACGTGCGGACCAGGTTGACCGGGCCGAGCACCCCTGCCCGCACGATCTCGACCACGCGGCGGTAGTTGCCGGTCGCGTGAATCTGCGTGCCGACCTGGGTGACGCGGTTGTTCTCCTTCGCCGCCTTCACCACGGCCTGGCTCTCGGCCACGTAGAGCGTCATCGGCTTCTCGACATAAAAATCCTTCCCCGCCTTGGCCGCGTGGACGGCCATGATCGCGTGCCAGTGGGGCGGAGTTGCGATGCAGACGGCGTCAATCGTCTTCTCGTCGAGGAGCTTTCGGAAGTCGTGATAGCCTTTGGCCGTGGCCTCGAAGCGTTTCACCACCGCCTCGCGGCGTGGCGCATTCACATCGCAGATGGCGGAGACCCGCACGTCCTTGTGCGCGGCGAAGGCATTCATGTCGCCCGTGCCCATCGAGCCGACGCCGATGAAGCCCATCGAGATCGTGTCGCTGGCCGGCGCGGCGCCCTCGGCCCCGACGGCCCGTGCCGCGAGCCCAATCCCCATCGCCCCCACCGCCGACCTGCCCAGGAACGACCGACGCGAAACCGAGTTCTTCATCGCTTTCCCCCTTTTGCGCAGGAGCGCCCGCCCGCCGCGAACATCACTTGCCTCGGCTGATCGGCGGGATGCCGAGGTCCTTGCAGATCTTGCGGGCGAGCTGGTCAACGATCTCATTGTGCCGCGGGACGGCGGACCGCTTGTTCGATTGAAGGTTCAGCCACCAGGAGTGCCTCGCTCCCTCGCGCTCGAACTGGCAGCCTTGCTCGCGCAAGTAGCGCAGGAACCTGGTCCGTTTCACACGGTGACCTCTTCCTCGACGAAGCCGGGTTCTGCGGCCTGGATCGCGTTCTCGCGATTGAACTCTATGGCTTCCCTGAGGGTGACGCGGAGCGTGTCGAGAAGCTCCTCGCGCGTCCGCTCCTGACAGTTCACGCCCGGGATCTCCTCGATCCAACCGGTCCACCAGCCGTCGTGTTCTCTGATCACCGCGGTGTAACTGTTGGCCATCTCACTTCTCCTGACACTGTCGCCTCTGCCTGGATTATACGCCACTGTGACCGGAATGCAAGGCGGGTTGCCGGCCTGTATCCCCCAAGTCAACCATTCGCCAGGGCGCGCCCATGCTTGCCATCTGGGTCACTGCATCATCCTCCTTGGCGGTTCAGGACTCACGGCCAGGGCCTGCTCGACGCTCGCGATTCCCTCTTCCTCAACGTTGCGGATCTCGATGAGCACGCGCGCGAACTCGTCGCGGACGGCGGCGTCGAGCAGCTTGCGCTGTGCCTCCGTGGAGAAGTTGTCCGGGAGGATCGTGTTGAGCCCGTCGCGCAGGCGGCAGCTTCGCTCGTAGTGGGCGGCGGCCTCGGCGAGCGCGGTGGCACTCCGCGGGAGCACACCGGCCGCGTCGCGCAGAAAGGGCGCCGCCGACCTGTGGTCGTCGAGCATCATTTCGTAGCAGAGCACGCACAGGTAGCGGAACCAGAGCGAGTCCTCCTGCTCTCCGGGCTTGTCGCGGAACTCGCCTTCGCGCAACTCCTTCGCGAGGACTTCGCAGGCGCGAAGCCCCGTGAAGCGGTCGCCCACCTGCGGCGTGCGCACGAGGCCGACGGCGAGCCGAAGGGCGTCAGCATAGACGACTGCGGCGGGCGGCCGCTCGGCCTTGTCGCCGAGGGTGATGTGCTCGCGCACCTTTGGGTGCCAGTCGCGCAGGATGTCGTAGCCCCTGAAGCGTTCGGCGCGGTCGCCCGGGCTGTAGGGGCTTGTGCCCAGGAGCACGTCGCCGTCGTAGCCCGTGATGAGCGCCCAGTCGGAGGCGTCCACCACGTCTCCCCTCAGCATCACGGCGACGCCCGCGTTGATGCTGCGAATGATGCGGGCCAGGTCGGCGGCCCTCTCGCCCCTCGGGTGAAGCGTGTAGCCGTAGCCCACGGCGGCGAAGGCGCGGCGGATGAGGTCGGACGCGTCGGCCGCGACGCGCTCGAAGCCGTAGAAGCCCGGATTCCACAGCTCGCAGCCGATGGTGAAGCGGAACGCCACGCCCGTCACGCCCATCACGTGATGATAGGGCACCGCCTCGCCGACGCACGCGAGGGTGCGGGTGAGCGCGGAGGCGAACTCGCACATCTCGCCCGTGCCCCAGCTCATCGGCTCGACGCCGTCGAGATAGACCCTGGTGCCCTCAGTCCTGACCTCGGCCATCGTCATTCCCTTCTCAGTTGGTCGCAACGGGTCGTCTGTCTCATTGGCCAGTCCAGCCGAGCCGATCATGCCGCGCCCGCGCCGCACAGTCAAGCGCGGCCGGCAACGGGCCTCGACACGCGGGCCGCGTGTCGCTACGATGGGCGCGGCGGAGGATTCGTCACGTTACGCCTCATGAGGGAGAGAGCCCGTGGAGATCGCTCGCACGCTGTGGCGTATGGGTGGGCTTGCACTGCTCGTTGTCGTGGGCGGCTGCGCCCCGCCTCGCCGCGCGGCGCTGAGGCCGGGGCCGTGCGACCTGTTCGTGGCGACGAATGGCAACGACGCCTGGTCGGGTACGCTGCCGCGGCCGAACCTGGCGCGAAGCGATGGGCCGTTCGCCACGCTCGGCCGCGCGCGCGATGAGCTTCGGAAGCGCAAGGCGGCCACGGGACTGTTCGGAGGGGCCACGGTCTACGTTCGCGCGGGCACCCATTTTCTCGAGGAGACACTCGTCCTGGGGCCGCAGGATTCAGGCACAGAGCGCGGGCCGATCGTGTTCGCGGCCTATCCAGGCGAGAGGCCCGTCCTGAGCGGCGGGCGGCGCATCACTGGCTGGCAGAGGCCGAAGCAGGGGGGCGTCTGGACCGCCGAAGTCCCCGAGGCGAAGGCGGGGAAGTGGTATCCCCAGCAACTCTTCGTCAACGGCCAGCGCCGCACCCGCGCGCGAATCCCCAACGAGGGCTATCTGCTCAACGAAGGCCCGATCGAGCCGCTCGCCGACCGCAAGAAGGCGATGAGCGACCCCAATGCCAAGAGCGGCTTCCGCTTCAAGCCCGGCGACATGAAACGCTGGGCGAATCTCGACGACGCGGTCGTCTACCAGTTCCATTCGTGGACGGCCTCGCTCCATTGGATCAAGGAGCTTGACGAGGCGAATGGCATCGTGCGCTTCACGGCGCCCTCGAACTGGCCGACGGGCTACTGGACGAAGAACGAGCGCTACTACGTCGAGAACGTGCCCGATACGCTCGATGCCCCCGGCGAGTGGTACCTCGACCGCAAGACGGGGGTACTGAGCTACTGGCCAGCAGACCGCGGGACAGGGACGTCCCGCCTACAGACGGAGGATATAGGGAAGGCCGAGGTCATCGCCCCGAGGCTGCGACATCTCGTGCGCCTCGACGGCGACCCCGCGGCGGGCAAGCCCGTCGAGCACGTGCAGTTCCGCGGCCTGTCGTTCCAGCACGCCGACTGGCTGATCAAGGATAAGGGCGAGGCGGACGGGCAGGCCGCCGTGTTCCTCGACGCGGCCATCACCGCGAAGGGCGCGCGGCACTGCGCGTTCGACGACTGCGAGGTGGCCCACGTGGGCGAATACGCCCTCTGGCTCGGCGGGGGCTGCAAGGACAGCCGCGTCCACCATTGCCACATCCACGACCTCGGCGGCGGGGGCATCAAGCTCGGCGAGACGGCCAGCCCCAAGGGCGAGGCCGACGCCGCGGAACGCAACGTGGTGGACAACTGCTTCATCCACGACACGGGCCACGTGTTCCCCGCGGGCGTCGGCGTGTGGGTCGGCCGCAGCAGCCACAACCGCGTGAGCCGCAACGAAATCTGCGACCTCAATTACACGGGCGTCAGCGTCGGCTGGTCCTGGGGCTACGCCCCGACCTCGGCGAACCACAACACCGTCGAGTTCAACCACATCCACCACGTCGGCCGCGGCGTGCTGGGCGACATGGGCGGCATCTACACCCTCGGCATCTCGCCCGGCACCGTGCTGCGCGGCAACGTCATCCACGACGTCTACTCGCCCGGCATCGGCGGCGGCACGGGCATCTACCCCGACGAGGGGAGCAGCGAAGTCCTCATCGAGAACAACCTCGTCTATCACACCGAACAGGGCTGCTTCTCACAGCACTACGGCCGCGAGAACATCGTCCGCAACAACATCTGGGCCTTCTCGCAGCACGGCGAGGTCACGCGCCACCGCCAGGAGGAGCACTCGTCGTTCACCTTCGAGCGCAACATCGTCCTCTCGGCGAACGGCCAGCCGCTCGCGGGCAACTGGAGCAACGGCAAGTACGCGATGGAGCGGAACCTCTACTGGGACACCTCGACGCCCGACACCGACTTCGACGGCCTGCCGTTCGAAGACTGGCAGGCCCTTGGCCGCGACAAGGGCTCCCTCATCGCCGACCCGCTCTTCGTGGCGCCCGAGAAGCTCGACTTCCGCCTGAAGCCCGGCTCGCCCGCGGCCAAGCTAGGCTTCGTGCCCTTCGACCCGAGCCAGGCCGGCCTCTACGGCGAGGGCGAGTGGATGAGCCTGCCGAAGTCCATCGCCCGCAAGCCCTTCACGCCTCCGCCGCCGAAGCCGCGCTTCCCCGAGACCATCCAGGATGGCTTCGAGACGACGCCCGTCGGCGAGCGCGCGGCGTGGGCTGTGGCCTCGGGCGAGGAGGGCGGCGCCTCGATCCGCGTGACGGAGGAACTCGCTGCCAGCGGCAAGAGGTCGCTCAAGTTCACCGATGCGCCCGACCTGAAGCACGACTGGCAGCCGCACCTCTTCTACACCCCGCGCTACAACCGGGGCGTGGCGCGGCTGAGCTTCGACCTGCGGCTCGAGCCGGGCGCTCTGCTCGTGCATGAGTGGCGCGACGCCTCCCAGCCCTACCTCGTCGGCCCCTCCATCGCCATTGATGCCAAGGGCCAGCTCACGGCGAAGGGCAAGCCGCTGGCGCCCCTGCCGTTCGGGCAGTGGATTCGCATCGAGATCGCCGCCGGGCTTGGCAAGCAGGCCACAGGCACGTATGATATGGCCATCGCCGTCGAGGGCCAGCCGCCGCAGCGCTTCGACAAGCTCCCCGTCGGCAGCCCGGCCTGGAAGAGCCTGCGCTGGCTCGGCTTCATCAGCACGGCGAAGGAGAAGGCGATCATCTACCTTGACAATGTGAGCCTTGGAAGGTAGAATCTGGACCTGCGCAAGCGGTCGAAAATTGCGCTTGACAATGCTTCGGCTTTCGTGTACGCTTCCAGAGAAGCGTGTCGCCGCCGCCACGGACTACCAGGGCTTCGCCGGGCGCAACACGGCCGACCCGGTTGCCGCCACGGCCGGCGACATCGCCCGGGCCACCGGCAAGTCGCTCGATCAGATGCGCTCGGAGCACGTCGCCGATCACCGCAGCTACTTCGACCGCATGAGCATCCGCCTCGACGACGGCAGGGAAGAGAGCCGAAAAGCGGCCAGTCTCTCAACCGACGAGCGTCTTGCGGCCCTGGCCAAAGACGGCCCCGACCCGTCCCTGGCCGCCCTCTACTTCAACTTCGGCCGCTACCTGCTGATCAGCAGTTCGCGCCCCGGCAGCATGCCTGCCAACCTGCAAGGCATCTGGGCCGAGGGCATTCAGACGCCGTGGAACTGCGACTACCACCTTGACATCAATGTGCAGATGAACTACTGGCCGGCCGAAGTGACCGGGCTCGGCGACTGCCACATGCCCCTGTTCAAACTCATCGAATCGCTGCAGGAACCCGGGGCGAAGACCGCCAAGGAATACTACAACGCCCACGGATGGGTCGCCCACGTGATCACCAACGTATGGGGATTCACCGCGCCCGGGGAGCAGGCCTCGTGGGGGGCCACGGCCAGCGGATCCGCCTGGCTGTGCGATCACCTCTGGGAGCATTACGACTACACGCGAGACCGACAGTTTCTGGAGTGGGCTTATCCGATCATGAAAGGCTCGGCCGAGTTCTACCTCGACATGCTCATCCCCGAGCCGAAGCACGGCTGGCTGATGACGGCGCCGTCCAACTCGCCCGAGAACACATTCAAGACACCTGACGGCCAGGTCGCCCGTGTCTGCATGGGACCGACCATGGACATGCAGATCCTCCGCGAGCTGTTCGGCAACTGTATCGAGGCGGCAAGGGAACTTGGTGTCGATAAGGACTTCCGCGCCCGTCTCGCTGACGCACGCGCGAAGCTGGCGCCCACGCGCATCGGCAAGCACGGCCAGATCATGGAGTGGCTGGAGGACTATGACGAGGTGGAGCCTCACCATCGCCACGTATCGCATCTCTATGGGCTTCATCCGTATGGCGAGATCACACCGGAAAGCACGCCCGAGCTGGCCAAGGCAGCGCGGGTCACACTCGAAAGACGCGGCGACGCCAGCACCGGCTGGTCGATGGCCTGGAAGGCGAACTTCTGGGCCCGCCTGCACGACGGCAACCACGCCTGCCAGTTGCTGACGATGTTGATCACTCGGGGGGGCCGGAACCTCTTCTGCCAGCATCCCCCTTTCCAGATCGACGGCAACTTCGGCGGCACTGCGGCCGTCGCCGAAATGCTGATGCAAAGTCATGGCGGCGTCATCCGCCTGCTGCCGGCCCTGCCCGATGTCTGGCCGAACGGCAGAGTCGCAGGCCTGCGCGCCCGCGGCGGCTTCACCGTGGACATCGAATGGAAGGACGGCAAGGTCACAAGCTACCGCGTCACTTCCCCCGAGCCGCGCCCGGTGAAGCTCCGCGTCAACGGCGAGACCAAGATGGTTCAGTCCGAGAGAATGTGAGCATGTCGGGTGGGAGAGTAGCCATGAGAGACACCCTCGGCCTCCTCACCGCCCTGCTGCCCGCCGCCGCGAGTTCGCTGGCTGCGCCGCCGCTCGACCTGACCCCAATGTGGCTCGAGACGCCGTGGGGCAAACCGGTCACCGATCGCGGACCCGCCGGAACCTGAGACCACTATGCCGTCGATAATCCACGTACCCATGTCGAGGAGGGCGTTTATCATTGCTCTTGCGAAGGGCAAGATCTGCCGTTTCGAAAAGGGTCTGGCCACGAGCGGACGGGACTGGCTACTTCGCGCGACGGACTGGATTGGACCAAACACGCGGAAAACCCGATCTATCGGGCAGTGCTGTCGAAGAGCGAATCGACGAATGAATCGAGATGACGGCAAGTCAGATCGCGCGCTCCATTTCGACCTCGTGCAGCACGTCGAAGCAAGGACAGGACGACGGACCGCTTGCTCGAAGAGAACCCAGGCAAGGGCTCGGCCTTTGAAATCCCGAGGGGCAAGCCCGCGGGACTTGACCGAGACCAACAACCACGGAGATGAACGCGATGAAATGCACGCAAGTGACAGTGGGATGGGTGGCCGGGATGGCAGTCTGGCTTTCAGCCGTCCACGGGGCTGAGCAGGCATCGCCGAAGCAGGAGATCGAGCTGGCGGCGCCGTTCCGCGACAACGCGATCCTGCAGTGCGAGATGTCGGTACCCATCTGGGGATGGAGCCAGCCGGGCGCCACCGTCACCGTGGAATTTGCTGGACAGAAGAAGACCGCCACTGCCGGCAAGGATGGCGGTTGGATAGTCAGACTCGATCCGCTCAAGGCCAGCGCCGAAGCGGCGGAGATGACGATCAGCGGCAGCGAGGGGAAGAAGGTCGCCCTCAAGAACATCCTCGTTGGAGAGGTGTGGCACGCCTCCGGCCAGTCCAACATGGAATGGCTAGCCTCGAAGTCGCTGTGCTCCGGGCTGGCACAGGAGATCGCCGGCGCCAAGCACGAGGTCCCGGTCAGGGAATTGAGAACCGACACCGTGTCGGCGCTCTACCCGCAGAAGACGGTCGCTTCGGAGGACGGATGGAAGAGCAGCCGCGCGGCCGGCAGCTTCTCGGCATTGTCTTTGTCCTTCGCTCATGCGCTCTACCAGGAGCTGAAGGTGCCCGTCGGCATCCTGCTGACCTCCCACAGCAACACCCGCATCGAGGCGTTCACCGAGCGCAAGGCGATCGATGCCCATCCACGGCTTAAGGTGGATGCCGACCAAATCCACGACGGGGATGTCAGCACCGAACAGGGCCGCGCTGCGTTCGAGAACTACTACCGCGACCTAGGGGCATGGCAGGAAGCATCGGCCAAACTGGGGTTCCCCATAGAGAGGCCACTGCCGAGGCCGGGCCTTCCCGGGATCGTCGGCCAGTGGCGAGGCCCCTCGCAGTTCTTCAACGGCAAGATCGCCCCAGTCGTGCCCTATGCCATCCGCGGCTCGATCTGGTGCCAGGGCACGAGTAACGCGGGCGACGGCAGGATCTACGCGGCCAGGATGGAGGCCCTGCTGCGGGGTTGGCGGGATGCCTGGGGCATGCCGGACATGCCGTTCTACTTCACCCAGATGCAGTGCTATGGCGCGGCAGACTCCGAGGACGTCGGGTTCGCCGACATCCGCCAGGCCCAGTACCTGTTCTTCGTGAGCAACCGCAGCCACGTCGGGATGGTGGTGCAGGTGGACCTCAACCCAGCGAACCCAGGAGGGATTCACTACGCCAATAAGCTTCACCCGGGGATGCGGCTGGCGCGCTGGGCCTTGGCCAACGACTACGGGCGAAAGATCGCTTACACCGGCCCGATCTACGCGGGATACAAGATCGAGGGGAACAAAGCGGTCGTCTCGTTCGAGAAGGCGAGCCTTTTCGGCGGGCTGATGGTGGGCAGCAAAGGCATGGAGGAGGATTCTCGAGAGCCAGGGAAGTATGTGGAACCGGCGCAACCGACGCCGGGTGAGAAGCTCGGTCATTTCCGCTTGTGCGGCAAGGACCGGAAGTGGCACGCAGCCGAGGCCGTGATCGCCGGCGATACGGTGGTCGTGACGTCCAAGGATGTGCCCGAACCGGTCGGTGTCCAATACGCCTACAGCGCGGCCCCGCAGAACGCCAACCTCTACAACCAGGCCGGCCTGCCGGCGACGCCCTTCGCCGCGATCGACGGCAAGCTGATCTTCGAGGAGGATGACCCAGAGAAGGTGGCAGCGGAAAAGGCGAGATACGCCCGCTATATGGATCCCGACTTCCCGGTCTTACAAGTGGCCGAATACTATCGCGAAGGGGCCATTATCCAGCGCGACCAACCCATCCCGGTATGGGGGCATGCTAACAAGGGCGTGGCGGTGACCGTGACCCTCGGCGGTGTCACCAAATCCGCCGCGGCCAATGACCGGCAACAGTGGTCCGTTTCTTTCCCGGCCAGGAAGGCATCGACCGAGCCAATCACCCTGACCGTGAAATCGAGCCATGGTCAAAGCCGGACGGTCGGGAACATCCTCGTCGGAGACGTTTGGTTCCTCACGGGCAGCACGCTCCTGACCTCCGAATGGGGCTACGATCGACGCGACAAGGCCGCCATCCCGGATGCGATGCCCCTCGTGCGCGAGTTCAAGCGGAACACTGCGGCCAGTACGAACCCGGTCCCGAGGAAGCGCGGGTTCGAAATCGGTGGCGACCGCAGGTACCGCTCGTTCTGGCTGACCGCCGATTACGCGGCCGCAGACAGTGGCGTCACCACGTTTGCCTACCAGTTTGCCAAGGCGCTCAACCGACCTGGCATCCCGCAGGGCTTTGTGACCATGTCCGCGGGGCGCGGCGGACGGCCTCCACAGATGGCTTCACCGCTTTCGTGGACGTCCTACGCCGGGGTCAAGGACGTGAGCCGTCCCGCGTTCCGAGCCCGCCTGGACGCCTTGCACCTCCAGGATCCCGCCTCCGAGGTGTCCCGGAAGGCGACCGCCGAGTATGTGAAAGCTGTGAAGGCATGCGTCAGCACGATCGTCGATCTGGCAGGGAAGGGCACCGACATGTCGCAGGCGCCGCTGCAGTTCCCGGCGTTTCCGGAACCTGGACGGGACGGCGACGTGCAGCCCGACACGGTTCCCACCTATGCCTACAATTGGTGTGTCAGCCCGCTGACACCGATGGCGGTGGCAGGCGTGATCTGGGTGCCTGGGGAGTTCAATATCGGTTACTCGGCAGCAGATTACGCGGCCGAACTGGAGATCTACGCCAAGAGCCTATCGGCCACCTATGGGCAGGACGAAGTGCTGTTCCTCTACGCGCAGCCTGCCGGATCACTGGTCAAGGGCATCACCGCGCCGTCGATCCCTGGCGCGAAATGGGTGAGCTTCGAAAGTTGGCCCAAAAGGCTCAAGGACCTCGCCGCCAAAATGGGGACGATGGCGAGCCGCGATGGGAAGGCGCCGTG
Organism: Planctomycetota bacterium; assembly: GCA_041320515.1. GTDB lineage: Bacteria > Planctomycetota > PUPC01 > DSUN01 > DSUN01 > DSUN01. The sequence goes on from JBGLNR010000001.1 coordinate 2,409,641, forward strand.
ACGTGAGGTGGCTCCGCAACACGATGCCAGAGGCCCAAGCAATGGAATCCACCCTCACCCTCCTCACCGCCCTGCTGATCACGTCGCTGCACTTGATGGAGCGCCTGCAGATCTTCTCCCATCATCCTCCGTGCCTGGTTCAGGCACTCTCGCTCTGGAGGGTGACTGAAGTTGACGGACGCAGGCTGCTGCGCCATACTGCCCTTGCCACACGCGCCCGCGCAGAGAGGGAGGCTGCTACGGGCCGCGGGCAGAAGAGGGATAGGAGCGCGGCCTACGCCGCGCAGTCATAGGGCAGTGATCGAGGCTTCTCAGGGTGGATTGCAGGGCGTTGTTTGCACACGCTATGGCCCTCGCTGCGTGGCCGTGCTGCGCGGAGACACACCCGATGCATCCCAACAAGGGCAACTCCGTTGCCCATTGGACGATTGCCGAGATCACCCTGACCAGCGCCCGCGACTACGCCAACCCGTTCGCCGACGTGGCGGTCACTGCCGTCTTCTCGCACGGAGATCGGCGGACGGGCCTTCACGGCCTCACGGGCTCTCTGCTCTGCGTGCCGTACGAGGGAGACAACCCGAACTACCGGCACGGGTTCCTCAAGGTGAGCCCGAACCACCGCTACTTCGTCCGCGCCGACGGTACGCCGTTCTTCTGGCTCGGCGACACCCACTGGCAGATGGCCGACTGGGAGCGGCTCCACGAGAACAACGCCCCCGACGCGGCCGGGCGCAGCCAGTTCCACCAGTTGGCCGACGACCGCGCGGCGAAGGGCTTCACGGTCTACCAGAACTACTTCACCGGTCATCTCCGCCATTGGTGGCGCGATGACCAATACGCCTGCATCGAGCCGACCCGTTTCCGCGAGGTCATGGACCCCATGCTGGACCACCTGGCCGACCGTGGCTTCGTGATCGCCCAGGGCATCGGCCTCTACGTCACCTCGCTGCGCGTGCCTCGCGAATCGCTCGTGCGCCTGGCCCGCTACGTCGCCGCCCGCTACGGGGCGCATCCCCTCGTGTGGTTCACCGCTCAGGAGGTCAACCTGCCGCCGCGCGGAGGCAAGCCGACCACCGACCTCGACTCATGGGCAGCGGCGGCCGCTGCCTTCGCCGCCGCCAATGGTTACGGGCATCCCGTGGGCGGGCACATGTACCCGGGCCGCCCCACCGTGTGGGGCAAGGAACCCTGGCATACCTGGTTCCCGCTTCAAGGCGGCCACACCAACTGCGGCCCGCGCACGCAGGCCGACTATCGTTTCTACTGGGACTACCAGCCGCGCAAGCCCTTCCTCGAAACCGAGGCTATGTACGAGCAGATCGTCTGCGGCCCGCGCAAGGCCACGGCCGTCGACGTGCGCCACGTGGCCTGGAAGGCCCCGCTCAGCGGCAGCTACGGCTTCACCTACGGCGCCGCGGCGGTCTGGCTGTTCAAGTGGGACAAGGCGGATAAGCGGGGTGACACCTACAACCCGGGCACCTGGTGGCACGAGGGTATGAACCTGCCCGGCTCCGCCCACATGCGCCATTTCCGTGACTTCTTCGCCACCTTTGCCTGGTGGAAGCTCGAGCCCCGGTTCGCCGACCCAGCCTGGTGCCAGTTCCCGGAGCCCGAGACTACTGTCGTGGCGATGGAGGCGGACGAGCGGGCCGTCATCTACGCCTACGGTGCGAAACGTCCCCTCGGCAGCCTACGAGGCCTCGCCGCGTCGGCAGCCTACGCCGCCACCTGGTTCGACCCACGCACCGGGAGCTATCGCGAGGCCCCAGGACTCTCGGCCACGAAGGAAGGGGTCGTGACCCTTCCTGGCACGCCAGACGTCGAGGACTGGGTGCTCACACTGGTGCGGAAGAGGAACGAGTAGCTGCCCAAGCCGGCAGACCTGCTCTGTCGGAGGGGAATGCCTATGGTTCGACGGCGTTTCATCACCACAGTAGCAACGGGAGCAGCCTGCTCTCAGTTGCCGGGCCTCTTGGCCGGAGAACCGCCTGAGATGTACCAGCGCGCCAGTACCGACTGGCTGGCCCAATGCCGCTACGGCATCGGCGTCCACTGGACGGCCCAGACCGTGCCGCGGCAGGGACAGCCCCTTCCATTCCAGAAAGCCGTTGATGCCTTCGATGTGAAACGGTTCGTCGATGCCCTGACGTATGCTGGCGCCGACTACCTTCTCTTCACCGCCGCCCATGCGCTCCAGATGCTCCCTGCTCCACACCCCATCCTCGACAAGCTCCTCCCCGGCCGCACCTGCAAGCGTGACCTGATCGCAGAGCTGGCCGACGCTCTTGCGACCAAGGGCATGCCGCTCCTCGTCTACTACAACCACTCCTGCAACCACAAGCAGGATGCACAATGGGAGCAGGCCGTGGGCTATCACGGCCGCAACAAGGAGACCCTCGCCCAGAACCTGATGGACATCGTGGGCTGGATGGGTGATCGTTACAAGGACAAGATCAAGACCTGGTGGGTCGACAGCCCGTATTCCCTCGACCCCCGCGGCCCGCACAACAGCGTGACTACCGGTATGGCAGGCTTCCAGTTCCCGTGGGAGCGGTTCACCGCGGCCGCCAAGACCGGCTTCCCGGCCCGGCTGGTCACCTACAACCCAGGGGTCGCCGAAACCTTCCTCTACACCACCCACCAGGACTACTGGTCGGGCGAGTTGGTTGACCTCAAGACACCAGCCAAGAGCCGCTACCTGGAGAGCGGCTTGCAGTGGTTCGGCTGGACATGTCTGGAGGACCGAGGTTGGGTGCATCACAAGCTCAGCACCGAGATACCCAAGCCGCTGTACTCGGACGAGGAGATCATTACCTACGTCCGAGCCTGCAACGCCCACCAAGCCCCCATGACGTTCAACGTGGGCATCTACCAGGACGGCACGATGGCTCCCGCGTCCATCGAGCAGTTGCACCGGCTGCACGGTGCTATCGTGGCTTCGGGGTGATGAGCCTCAGGAGGCAGCAGAACTCAGTCTCAGTCCTGTTGGCGGAGATGAAGTCCCCTATCTTGACCATGAAGCTCATCGCCTGCGCATTGCGAGGCCGACAACCTGCCGCTGGAAGTCTCGGCGGAAGACAGCAGCGCTGAACTGAAGTCACTGGATTCCTGAGAACTCAAACCGATTCGGGCGGATGCAGTTGCCACGCCAGCTTCCCGAGGAAAGGAGTCGGGCGTGGGTCAGACCGATCTTCTACAGTGGCTTTCCCTATCTTGCCCTCTCGCAAGGGGATAGGGAAGTGCGGAATGGTCTTGGCACTACAGGCGCGTGCTCGGGCCGGGCCTCGCCGCCAGCACCCTCGTCGTCTGCACCACAGACCACGGCCTCGCCTTCCCCTACATGAAGTGCAACCTCACCGACCACGGCCTGGGCACCATGCTCATCCTCCGCGGCCCAGGAGGCTTTGCAGGTGGGAGGGTGGTCGAGGGGATGGTGCAGCACATGGACCTCTTCCCCACAATCTGCGAGCTGCTGGAGATCGAGCCGCCGGCACGGCTCCAGGGCAAGTCGTTGATGCCCCTGGTGCGCGGCGAGGCGGAGGAGGTTCACGGCGAGCTGTTCTTCGAGGTAACATACCACGCGGCCTACGAGCCGATGCGAGCCGTCCGCACGCCGCGCTGGAAGCTCATCCGCCGCTTTGGGGGCCGAAGCCTGCCAGTGCTGCCCAACTGCGACGACAGCCCCTCCAAGGACGCCTGGCTCGCCGCCGGCTGGCGCCAGCGCCCCGTGGCCGAGGAAGAACTGTTCGACCTCGTCTTCGACCCGAACGAGACGTGCAACCTGGCGGGCGACCCGGCCCACGCCGACGTGCTCGGCGACCTGCGCGCCCGCCTCGAACGCTGGATGCGCGCCACCGACGACCCGCTCCTCCGCGGCCCCGTCCCCGCCCCGCCGGGGGCAAAGGTGAACCCCGCCGACGGCCTTTCGCCGCGCGAGCCCGTCGTGCCTGCTTCGTGAGGCATCGCATGCTGGAGCGACTCAAGCGGCTCGTCCTCTGCCGCGAAAGCCTGCTGCTGCTCTACGCCACGGTCGTGCTGTGCGCGCTCGGCTACCACAACCGCTTCGGCGTGGCCGCGCCCGAGCACGCGCTCCTCGAGCGTTGGGCCACGCAGGGCATCCTCTACGCGGCCGCGGCGGCGCTGTTCTCGGCGCTCGTCCTTCGCCGCAACCCGGCGAAGCTGGGCCTCGAATGGGGCGAGGCACGGCTCTGGGCGCGCTACGTGCTCCTCTTCGGACTCGTGATGGGTGCGGCCATCCTCGCCGTCACGTGGCTCGACCCCTCGTTCGCCAGCTACTACCGCCACCATCGCCCCGCGAGGGAGAGCGTTGCCACCTTCCTCGCCTACGCGGCGTGCTACGCCGTCTATCTGTTCGGCTGGGAGTACTTCTACCGCGGCTTCCTGCTCTTCGGGCTCGAGCCGAGGCTGGGCGATTTCGCCGCGGTGGTGCAGGCCGTGCCCTTCGCGCTACTCCACGTCGGCAAGCCCGAGCTGGAGACATACAGCTCGATTGCCGGCGGCGTGATCCTGGGCGTGCTCGCGCTGCGCACGCGGAGCATGTGGCCCTGCTTCCTCCTCCACGCCTTCGTCGCGCTCTGGATGAGCGTCTGCGTGCTCTACGTGATGAGATAGGTCCCGAACACCGGCTGGTTCTGATGGTTCTCAAAGGGGCACCTTGCTCCGCCACTGGGATATTGGCCCACTGGGGCCACGTTCTTGCTTGACACCGCCGCCCATCATGAGGGATAATCTCATCCGGTTCAAGCGCTGCTGAGGATTGGGGTACGGCACGCGCGGTTCCAGAGGACGGCCTTAGTGGCCACCTGCGAGGGGCGTCGTGATGAGCCAAGTCACTGATGAGGACGTGGCCCAAGCGCTCGTGAGCGTGATAGGGGAGAGCTGTTGGATCGGCGTAGCTCTGGCCCACGGGTACCTGGCGCTCCGTCGAGGTGAGGATGAGGAGACGATTGCCCGGGCCATCCACGGTAGGGCACGAGGTGAGACCCTGCGGCGGTGCAGAGAAGCCGTCCAGCGACTCCAGACGCAAGGGTTCCTGCCGCTGCTCCAGGTCAGGGAGAAGAAGGGATCCGCGGAGAACCCGATCACCAAGCTCTTTCCCGCAGCGATCACCGAGCAGCGGTTCATCGAGATGGTTGACCGGCTCCGCAACACCCGACGCACACTCGACTGTGCCGACGACCGGGAGAGCGGGCATTCCTTTGTCGACTTCACGCTACGTGAGGGTGACGTCGTTGTCCCCCTGAACATCAAGAACGCTGGTACACGCTTCGAGCGCGCCCAGGCTCTTGTGGGACTCGATCCGGAGGACTGCATCCCTATCCCTGCGTACAAGGCCCACGGTGCTCTTGAGGACGCCCCGAACCTGCTGTACGCGGTGTGTGTTGACTATGCCCTGGTTGACCACCTCAACAGCACGCTGCCCACTCTCCTGACCCCAAGCGAGAGGATCGTGTGGCGCCTTCTGAACGAGTATGCAGGGTCACGCATCCGCGACGCGGAGGACGCATTCATCTTCGGTGTCGTCCGACGCGACTGGGAGAGGCTAAAGGCCGCTGCCGCAGACAACCCATTCCACGTGATCTCTGCAAGGAAGGCAGTGAGGATTCTGAATACCCGGCCGAAGCGGACACCTGGGATTGGCATGAGAGCCTGGGGAACCGGCGCCAGCGCCGAGGTCAACGTGCATGTCTCCATCAAGTTCGACACGACGCCCTGGTGCGACGTCCACGACCGCATCTGCCAGCGGGGCCTCCAGGACATCGCTGCCGCTGTGAACCGCAGGAAGCTGGAGATGGTGTACGATCCTGAGATATGAGACGAATTGCGAGGCCGAACCGTGAGTCAACTGAAGGCAGTCAGCCTATACACTGGCGCAGGCGGGCTCGATTACGGCTTCGAGGCGGCCGGATTCGCAATCTGTGTGGCAGTCGAGTTCGATCGGGACTGCTGCCTCACCATCAGGGCGAATAGGCCGTGGCCGGTCATTGAGAGAGACATTCACCAGACGGCCAGCGATGGTATCCTTCGTGCGGCAGGTCTAGCCGTGGGCGAAGCTGATGCGCTGATAGGTGGGCCGCCGTGCCAGCCTTTCTCGAAGTCAGCGTACTGGTCCAGAGGAGACACGAGGCGCCTGGACGATCCCCGCTCCGGCACTCTAGGCGCTTTCATGCGAGTTGTCGCCGACCTGCTTCCCAAGACCTTCCTCCTTGAGAACGTCCACGGGATCAGCTACTCAGGCAAGGAGGAGGGGTTCCTTCTCCTTGAGGACTCATTGGCAGAGATCAACCGGCAGAAAGGCACCAGGTATCAGATGTCCTGGGCTGTCCTGGACAGCGCTGCCTATGGCGTACCGCAAGTCAGGCAGCGCTTCTTCTTGATCTGCCACCGGGATGGCGGGCTATTCAGGTTCCCAGCGCCGACGCATTCCACTCCGGATCTGCCTTGCCGGGCTGGGCCGGACCTGTTCGGCGAGTCCCTGTGTGCCTCGGTTACCGCATGGGACGCCATCGGCCGCGTGCGCCCCGACTCCGGTGAGAAGCTTCAAGTGAGAGGACGCTGGGCCGATCTGCTGCGCTCGATTCCCGAAGGAGAGAACTACCTCTGGCATACCAACAGGAAAGACGGCCTCCCGCTGTTTGGGTGGCGAACGCGCTACTGGGGGTTCCTGCTGAAGCTCGCGAAGAACCGCCCGGCCTGGACACTGCAGGCCCAACCAGGCCCCGCCATCGGGCCGTTCCACTGGGAGAACCGGCGTCTGAGCATCGAGGAGATGGCCAGGCTCCAGACCTTCCCCGATGGCCTGAGATACGTCGGGGGCCGGAACTCCGTTCAGCGGCAGCTTGGGAACGCTGTGCCTTCGCTCCTGGCGGAGGTCCTTGCTCGGGAGATCGCACGGCAGTTCCTGGGGGTCCAGACCAGCGGCAAGCCGAAACTCGCAGTGACACTTGACCGGCCGATCCCGGCGCCGGAGCCGGTAGAACCTGTTCCTGAGAAGTTCCTCTGCCTCGCAGGCGACCATCCGGACCACCCGGGGGAAGGGAGAACCGAGAGGGCCAGAATCCTACGAGCCGCTCGAACTGGCTGAGGAGTTCAGGACGTAGGCAGGTTTAGCAAGGACACGTGTTCCCGGATCGTGTTCAGCGTTCGGTTGGCGCTTGCAGAGAGCGCTGAACTCATGGCCAAGCCGACGGGTGGCAGGTAGGGAACCAAGACCGGCCCAAGAGGCGTGTCACGGCGCGGCGGCCTCTCATTCCCCGGCGATCCTCACCCGCCGCAGATCCTCGGGCACCTCGATCTGCGCGCGGACAGCCGCTTTGCACTTGCGGACGAAGAGGAGCATCGGCCCATCCTGCATGATCTTCGCCGCGGTCCACACGGCCTTGAAGCGCCTCTCCCAGGTGCGCCATTCGGCGTCGGCCCGGCACCGGAAGGCACCCGCCACATCCGAGATGGCTGGGCTGAATTGCCGGCAATCTTGGTTGAACCTCCGATATAGGGGGTGCTGACGAATGCCTGCGAGCTTCCTATGAGCCGTTCTTGACCCTAGCGGCCGCCGTGAGGGCCTGACGGACAATCCCCATGTCGACCCGATCGCTGTCTTGTGTGCGCTTGTACCAGCCCGACGCCAGCTCGTAACACTTCTCGGCAATGTCTCGCGTTGGGACCACCTGAGTCCTTCCTCCCAGCACATCGAGAACGTAGACGGCCAGATCGATCCTTGTCACCCTCCTGTCCACGGCGAGTACTCCGTTCACTAGGAGGGCGGTGGGGCCAGTGCACATTCTAGCCGGCGGGGCGGGGCGCGTCAATAGCTGGGGTGGCCCGGGTGTGGCCCCCCATCGTGGCGGCTGCCACCCGGGCGCCACGCAGACCATCGCCGCTCCCTATCTGTATCACCCCTGGGAGGGAAGGAAGTGATACAGATAGGCAGGAACGGCCACGGAAGCCCCCGGATCGCCAAAGCGCCTGTCTGTATCACTCCCCAGGGGGGAGGAAAGTTATACAGATAGGGAAGCGGACAGGGAAGCGGCGGGCGCGTGGACGTAAGTGGCGGGGCCTGCGTGGCATGTGCCGTGCGTCGCGCAGGAGCCTAGTCCTTGATGAACCCCCATCGGATGTCGGCGGAGAGGCGGGGGGTCCAGGCGGGGCGGAGGGTGAGGCCGTTGGCGCGGGGACGGCTGCGGCCGGCGCCGAGTTCGAGGCCCAGGCTGGGGATGGCGAGGGCGAGGTGGAGGGTCTTGCCCGGGGCGGGGACGAGGCCCGCCAGGTCGGCCAGGGGGATGGCGGCCTCGTAGACCGTGTCGTCGCCCTGGCGGCGGACGGCGGCCCGTGCGCCCTTGGGCACGCCGTCGTAGCCCTCGGGCATGCAGCGGGGGAAGAAGTGGTAGAAGCCCAGGTCGGGGGCGCCGCTGCGCCAAAGCTCGGCGCCGCCGTCAGGCGTGCCCCAGAGGGCGTACTCGTAGTCCGTGTCGTCCTCGGCGACCATGCGGGGTGGGACGACGCCTGCGGCGGGGAGGCGGGTGCGGAAGGGGAGAAAGCGGAGGCCGAGCTGCACGCAGTCGCCGGTGAAGGGCAAGGCGTCGGAGGGGTCCTTGACGTAGGTGTGGGCGAGGTCGCCGGTGCCGAAATACGAGTCGTCCTTGCGGGTGGAGAGTGGGGGCTTGGGCCGCCAGTCGCGGTTGCGGGCGCGGACCGCCAGGTAGAGGTGGCGCTCGTCCCACATGAGGCGGATTTCGGCCATGCCGCGCGTGATGTCCTTGCGGGTCTCCCAGGGGCGCCAGCCGGCCTCGGCGAGGGTGAACTCGACGTCGGGGGCGCGGAGGAGGACGGGGGTGGCGGCCGCCCAGTCCGTCAGGTTGCCGTCAATGGCGGGGGAGCCGTAGGGGATGGTGCAGACGCGGAGTTCCTCGGTCCACGTGGCTTTGCCTGCGGCGCCCTCGAAGCGGAAGGTGAAGGGATAGGCGTTGGCGGGGTGGGCCTTGGCCCAGACGATGGGCAGGCTGATGGCCTTGGTGGCGCCGGCGGGGAGGCTGATGGACGCCACGGTCTCCTGGAGGCCGATGGAGCTGGGGGGCAGGACGGTGATGGTGCCGCGAACCGTATGGGGGAGGACGTTGTGGACCTCGAAGTCGAGGGACTTGAGGCGCGACGCCGGCACGGGGAAGTCGTCGGCGAAGAACTCGACGGGGGTGACGCCTTCGATGCGGCCGCCGGTCAGGGCCTGGGAGGCCATTTCAGCGCGCAGGCCGGGGGCGCCCTCGGCGTAGACGGAGGCGAAGGAGCAGGGGAGGCGCAGTGTGTCGCCTTCGGGGGCGTAGGGGGTGCCGTAGAGGTCGTAGGCGGTGAGCCGGCCGCCCAGGGTTTCCACCGAGATCGAGCCGTTGGCGCGAATCTGGTCGAAGGGGGTGACGGCGGCGGGGCTGAGGCGGGCGCGGTCGCCGGCCAGGATGAAGGCCACGCGCTGCCCCCCGCCCCACTGGTAGAGCCAGGGGAGGCGGTCGTGGTTGACGATGCGCTCGAAGTCCAGCCCGGCGGTGAACCAGAGGAAGAAGCTGGCGGCGGTCGCGGCGGGGGTGCACATGGGGCCGGCCGGGCCGTTGTCCCAGAAGAGCGGCTCGGAAGTGGCCAACCCCACCTTGCGCTGGCCGGCCGCGGCGTGGTGGGTGGCGGCGGCGGCGAGCGACTCGGCGCTGGCGCCCGGCGGCGCCGCGGTCTCGATGGAGGTGGTGATGAGCTTCTGGGCCACGCGCGGCCCGAAGCAGGCGTGGGGCGCCACGCCGTGGTCGGTGAGCAGGCCGAGGCGCTTCGTCCACTCCTGGGCGCCGCCCTGGGCCGCGAAGAGCTTGTCGAAGGTGTTCGTGATGCGCGAGGTGCCGCCCACGGTGATGCGGCGGCTGGCCTTCTTGGCCCGGTCGTGGACGATGCGGTAGAGCTGGCGGTACTGCGAGCGGGGCGCCTGGGGCACGCGGCGGGCCGAGCACAAGGCGGGCACGCAATGCCGCCACTACGGCGTGGACGGCTGCATCAACGGCTATATCGTTGACCAGGAGACGACGCTGCTCGACGAGACGACGACCCGCCTCGCCGAGGTCTTCAACACCTGCGGCTTCGACATGGTGTACTTCGACGGCGGCGAGGACGTTGACCGCCGCCGCTTCAACCACTACGTCTCGAAGTTCCAGGCCGCCGCGATGGCCAAGTTCACGAAGCGGCCCCTGGTGCACATGGGCACGATCATGACCCACGGCCTCATCCACTCCTTCACCCGCAGTGGCACGGTGGACACCTATCTCAACACCCTCTACGGCCACATCATCGCGGGCGGCAAGGTAGAGACCTGGCCCACCGTGAAGAGCCACATAGACCGCTCGGTGGCCTACATGCAGAGCGTGGGCGAGGACCGCATCCCCGGCGAGTTGGGTTGGTTCGGCATCTGGCCGAGGGGGAAGAACACCGACGGCCTTCAGCTCGACGAGATCGAGTACCTGATGTGCAAGAGCCTGGCCCACGACGCGCCGATCAGCCTCCAAACCAGCTTCGGCCAGATGGACAGCCATCCCCTCACCCCCGGCATCCTGGAGATCGCGAAGGCGTACGAGGAGCTTCGCCTCGCGGGCAAAGTGCCCGAGGCGACGCGCAAGCGGCTGGCCGAGAAGGGCAAGGACTTCGTCCTCTTCCAGCGCGGCGGCGACATCAAGGACATCCCATCGCTCGAGTTCATTGAGGTCGAGCGCCTCCCCCAGGTCGCCGGCACCGCGGACATGCGGGCGTTCGTCGGGGCGCGGGAAGGCGGCAGCGTGGCCACCCTCTGGCACTTCGCGGGCAAGGAGGGCCGCCTCGTCGTTGACCGCGCCATCGGCACGGTCGCGGTGGCCGGCCCCCTCCCCACCCGCGGCGCCCCGCGCGCGACGGAGCAGGGCGTCGAGCTGCCCTTCGGCCCCTGGCGTGCCACCTACCAGTTCGACAAGCCGCCCGCCACCGTGCGCGAACTGCTGGCGAAGGCGGGGTTGACAGACGGGTCTCAATAGCGTACACTCTTTTGTATGCATCTCACAGGAGACCCGACATGAAGTTCATCTCCGTCCGCGACCTCCGCAGCCGCACGTCCGCCATCCGCAAGGAGCTGGCCACCGAGCGCGACATGGTGGTCACCGCCAACGGCCGCCCATTCGCCCTCCTGTCCTCGGTTCGCCCTGACAGCGTCGAGGAGAGCCTTCGGGCCATTCGCAAGGCCCGTGCCCTGGAGGCCCTGAGGCTCATGCAGGCCGACGCGAAGGCCAGGGGCCTCGACAAGATGACGATGGACGATATTGATGCACTCATTGCCAAGGTCCGACGCGAACGGGAGGCGCGCGCCGCGCGGCGGGCATGAAGGTCGTCCTCGACACGAACATCCTTGTCTCGGCCATCCTCACGCCTGGCGGCAAGTGCGACCGAGTCGCCACGTTCGCAGTGACAGAACAGGTCCAGCCCTGCGCTGATGCACGGCTCTTGGCCGAATACAGGGAGGTGCTGCTCCGAGACGAGCTGGCGTTCCGCTCGGAGCAAGCTAACGCGCTCCTGATCGGCTTGGATGAATCGTGCGAGCTGGTTGCCGCGCCGCCCCTTGCCGTGCGCCTGCCACACGCCAGCGATCTGCCATTCCTCGAGGTCGCGCACGCGGCGGGAGCCATCCTGGTCACGGGCAACCTGCGGCACTATCCGAAGAGCCAGCGAGCCGGCGTCACGGTGCTCACGCCGGGCGAGCTGCTCGACCTTCTGCGCGAGACGGCACGGTAGCGGCATGGGCGAAGGAGGCCGCGCGATGAGCGACTTGGCGGCCAGGGCAGAGCGCCTGCACGCCTCCCTGGCCTCGTGCGAAGTCTGCCCCCGACGCTGCCGCGTGAACCGCCTTGCGGGCGAGACGGGTTTCTGCGGCATCGGGGCCGAGGCGCTCGTGGCGTCGGCCGGCCCACACTTCGGCGAAGAAGACGTGCTGGTCGGCCGCGGCGGCTCCGGCACCATCTTCCTCGCGGGCTGCAACCTCGGCTGCACCTTCTGCCAGAACCACGACCTGAGCCACGGGCGCAACGGCCGCCCCGCCGCGCCCGCCGACATCGCCCGCATGATGCTGCGCCTGGAGCGCATGGGCTGCTGCAACGTCAACTTCGTCACCCCCACCCACGCCACGCCGCAGCTCATGCAGGCCATCCTGATCGCCCGCGAACAGGGCCTCGGCGTCCCCATCGTCTACAACTGCGGCGGCTACGAGTCGGTCGAGACCCTTCAGTCGCTTGAGGGCTTAATCGAAATCTACATGCCGGACGCGAAGTATGCCGACGGCGAGGCCGCCCGCGAGCTATCGGCCGCGCCCGACTACCCCGAGGTCAACCGTGCCGCCCTTCGCGAGATGCACCGGCAGGTCGGCGACCTGGCTATCGAGGACGGCGTCGCCACGCGGGGCCTCCTCGTCCGCCACCTCGTCCTGCCCAACGACATGGCGGGGAGCAAGGCCGTGCTCGACTTCCTGGCGGCCGAGATTTCGCCGCGCGCCTACGTGAACGTCATGGCCCAATACCGCCCCTCCTATCGCGCCGGCGAGTGCCCCAAGATCGCCCGCCCGCCGACGCGGGAGGAGTTCGCCGAGGCCTACGACTACGCCGCGCGGCTGGGGCTCAGGCTGGCAAGGTGAGTTCTGACGGGTCCGACGGATCGGACCGATCCAACCGATCCTGATGAGGAAAGCTACAATGAAGAACGCCGAGATCGCCGCCATCTTCGACCGGATGGCGGACATCCTGGAGGTGTTGAACGAGAACCCCTTCCGCGTGCGGTCGTATCGCAAGGCGAGCGAAGTAGTCGGCGACCAGGCGGAGGACATCGCGGCCCTCGCCGAAGCAGGCCGGCTGGGCGACCTGCCCGGCATCGGCGCCGCCTTCGTCGAGAAGATCACCGAATACCTCGCCGAAGGCAAGATGACCGCCTACGAGGAGCTGAAGGCCCAGGTGCCCGAGGGCGTGGTCGAGATGCTCCGCGTGCCTGGCCTGGGGCCGAAGACGGCAGGGCTCTTCTGGAAGCAGGCCAATGTCACGAGCGTGGCCGGATTGAGCAAGGCGATTGACGAGGGGCGACTCGTCGGCCTCCCGGGCATCGGCGAGAAGAAGCTCGAAAACATCAAGAAGGGCATTGCCACCTATCTCGGCGGCCAGGGGCGCGTGCTCCTCGGCGTCGCCCTGCCCGTGGCCGAAGAGATTGCGGCGCTCCTCGCCAAGGTCGAAGGCGTGAGCCAGGTGCTGCCCGCCGGCTCGATGCGCCGCCGACGCGAGACGGTTGGGGACGTGGATATCCTGGCCGCCTCCGAGCGCGGCAAAGAGGTCGTCGCCGCATTCGTCGCCCTGCCTATGGTCAAGGACGTGCTCGCCGCCGGCGACACGAAGGGCAGCGTGCGGGTCGAGGGGGGGCTTCAGGTGGACGTGCGGGTCGTGCCGCCCGAGTCGTTCGGCGCCGCCGCCCAGTACTTCACCGGCTCGAAGGCCCACAACATCCGCCTGCGCGACCTCGCCATCGGCAAGGGATTCAAGCTCAACGAATACGGCGTCTTCAAGGGCGACGAGCGGCTCGCCGGCAAGACCGAGGACGATGTCTACGCCGCCCTCGGTCTCCCGTGGATTCCCCCCGAGCTGCGCGAGGACCGCGGCGAGGTCGAGGCCGCCCTCGAAGGCAGGTTGCCGAAGCTCATCGAGGAGGCCGACATTCGGGGCGACCTCCAGATGCACTCGACCTATAGCGACGGCGGCGCTTCCATCGAGGAGATGGCCCGGGCCTGCACAGCCCTCGGCTACCAGTACATGGCCATCACCGACCACTCGCAGTCCCTCAAGATCGCCAACGGCCTCACCCCCGCGCGGCTCCGCGAGCAGCGCAAGGAGATTGACGCGGCCAACAAGAAGCTCGCCCCCTTCCGCATCCTGGCCGGGAACGAGGTAGACATCCTGGGCGACGGGACTCTCGACCTGCCCGACAAGGCCCTCGCCGCCCTCGACTTCGTCATCGCCTCGATTCACATGGGCATGCAGCAGGACGCCGAGCGGACCACCGCCCGCCTCGTCAAGGCCATGCAGAACCCCTATGTCTGCGCCATCGCGCACCCCACCGGCCGCGTCATCGGCCAGCGCGACCCCTACGCCCTGAACTTCGACGAAGTGCTCCGCGTGGCGAGCGAGACGGGCACCGCCCTGGAAATCAACGCCTACGTGGACCGCCTCGACCTCAACGACGTCCAGGCCCGCGCGGCCCGCGACGCTGGGGTGAAGCTGCTGATTGACACCGACGCCCACTCGCCGGCCCACCTGCCGATGATGCGGTTCGGCGTCGCTACGGCCCGCCGGGGCTGGGTGACCAGTGGGGACGTGTTGAACACCCTACCCCTTGACGAACTCCTTGCCGCGCTAGGCGCGAAGCGTGGCAGGCATTGACATGCGCGCCGAAACAGGATACACTTGCATCTAACATGAGTACGAACACGCCCAGAACTGCCTGTCCCGCCCTCTTCGGAAAGGCGCGCCGCGCCATTCTGGCCATCACCTACGGACGGCCCGAAGAGGCATTCTACCTGCGCCAGCTCGCCCGAGCTGCCGGGGTTGGCTTGGGCGCCGTGCAACGGGAACTCGCGCGCCTCGCGGGAGCCGGCATCCTGACGCGGACGGTGAGTGGCAAGCAGGTGTACTTCCAGGCGAACCCGGCGTGCCCGGTCTTCGACGAGTTGCGCGACCTGATGCTCAAGACGGCCGCGCTGGGAGATGTCCTTCGCGCGGCGCTGGCGCCGATGGCGGGGGGGATTGTCGCGGCATTCGTCCACGGGCCGCTGGCGACCGGGGAGGCGGGCAAGGGGGTGGCGGCGGACCTGATGGTGGTTGGGACCGTGCCGAGGATGCAAGTGCTTGCAGCTGTGACACATGTGGAGGAGAGGCTCGGGCGGCCGCTGCGTGTCGTCGTCCACTCCCCTGCCGAGTTCCGGCGGCTGGTGGCGGCGGGCGATGCCGCGACGCAGGCGGCGCTGGACGGGCCGAAGATTCACCTGATCGGTGAGTAGAGCGCTACAGCCGCCACGGGGCGCGCAGAGCCTTCGACAGGTGGGCGTTCGCCGCAGGATCGCCGACGAACTGCTCTGCGACAGGGTCCCAGCAGAGTCTTCTCCCCCCCGCCAGGATGGCGATGTGGGCGAGGTGGCAGAGACTCGTCGCCCGGTGGGCCGCCTCGGCGGGCGCAGCTGTCCGCTCCCGTGTCTTCACGCAATGGATGAAGTCGGGGATGTGGCCCCGCGGCCGCCGCAGCACGACCTCGTGCGGCCTGATGACGCTTGCCATGAGGGACTTCGGCTCGGTGGAGACGCCTCTGGCCAGGGCCATCACCTTCCCCTCCGTGCCCTCGAAGACGACGCCCATCGGGAAGGCGCGGTGGTCGTCATCCCCCACTGGGCGACGTCGGTGAAGTGGACGCCCTGGCCCGAGATGAAGCCGAGCGTGTAGTCGCTGATCCAGTACCAGTTGGGTGTCCGCACGCGGCGAGGCGAGTAGGGCACGAAGGGGGCGGGGCCGAGCCAGAGGCCGTAGTCGAAGCCCCGCGGCACGGGGGCCGGCGGCTCGTTGGGCGCCGGATGGCTCGGCTCGGACGAGACGCGGACTCGCTTCAGCTCGCCGATGCGCCCGTTGCGGACGAGTTCTCCCTGGCAGGGAGGGGGGGTCGGACCCCTCTCCCTTGTGGGGAGAGGGTAGGGAGAGGGTCGGGCTCATGAGCTTCCAACAAGCTCACCAGAACTGGGGGCCATGCTCGCCGCAAGCCCTTGACATGCGCGGGCACAGGGGTAGAATGTAAGTGGAGAGGATCGGCCTCCCAGCCGAACCCGTCCGCCCCTTCACGGAGCGGGGCCGCCACGCAGGCGGTGGCCCTGCCGCCCGGTGTCGCTAGGATGCGTAACATGCGTGCTGTCAGAGACTTGAGACGCACAGCACGGCTTCCCCAGAGGCCCGAGGGCTTCACGCTCGTCGAGCTGCTCGTGGTCATGGCCATCCTGGCCAGCCTGGCGGCCATCCTGGTCCCCATCGTCGCCTCGGGCCGCCGAATGGCCAAGGTCACGGCCACCAAGCAACTCCTCGCCAACACCGAGCAGGCCATCGGCCTCTTCAGCAACCAGACCGGCTACTACCCGCCCGACAAGATTCCTTCGGGCGCGCCCCTCAAGAGCTTCAGCTCCGACGCCGCCTGGTCCGGCTCGATGAAGAACCCCACGACCCACATGACCCCCGCCGAGGCCCTCTACTACTGCCTCGCCAATCCCTACCTCGTCCGCGGCCACAGCCCGTTCCTCGAGCTTCAGGCCAGCAAGGAGTCGGCGGACGCCGATGGCGACGGCCTGCCCGAGATCGTGGACCCCTGGGACCACGCCTTCTCCTACAACCGCAAGCCGTTCCCGAACGGGGTCACTCTGCCCACCATCTTCCCCGGGGTCGCCAACCTCGGCGGATACGACGATGGCACGAGCCCGACGCACAACGTGGACACCTACGACCTTTGGTCCGCCGGCCCCGAGGGCTACGGGGGGGCCGAGTGGATCAGCAACTGGCGCTAGCCAGGAGCGAGCGACGCCATGATGCCATACAGAGCGCATACCAAAGGCAGGCAAGGCTTCACGCTCATCGAGCTGCTCATCGTCATGGGCATCATCGCCGTCCTGGCCAGCATGCTCCTGCCGGCCATGTTCGCCGTGAGCCAGGAGGGCAAGATCACCGAAGCCAAGTCCCTCCTCGGCCGCATGGTGACCGCCCTCGACAGCTATCACAGCCTGTACAACTACTACCCGCCCGACCGCCTGCCCGTCGGCGCCCAGATCTACAACTTCCAGGGCAGGAAGACCGACGGCGTCAACTACGACATCGTCACCCTCACCACAGTCGCCTACTCCCCCGAAGCCCTCTACTACTACCTCTGCCACCGCTTCCTCAGCGACCGGCACCCCATGCTCACCCTCAGCGGGGCCAGGGAGATGACGGACACGAATAACAACGGCCTGCCCGAGGTGGTGGACCCCTGGGACCGCCCGTTCCTCTACAACCGGCCCCAGTTCCCCGGCTACGCGGCTGACTACTACAACTTCTCGGGCGTGTTCACACTGCCTCGCCCCGCGCCTACGAGTATCACCGTGGCAGGCAACCCACTTCACAACGTCACCACCTACGACCTCTACAGCGTCGGCCCCGACGGCCAGACGGGCGATCAGACCCTCTTCCCCTTTGGTTCCAACACGTTCGCCGACTTCTGCACCGTAGCCGTCAGCGACGTCAACGACGGGCACAAGGACGACGATATCCGCAACTGGGTGAAGTGAGCTAAGGACAACGACCATGCTCAGCACAGCTTCCTATTGCCCATTGCCGATTGCCGATCGCCGATTGCTGAGAATCGGAAATCGGAAATCGGAAATCGGAAATCGGAAATCTGCCTTCACCCTCGTCGAGGTCCTCGTCGTCATCAGCGTCATCTCCATCCTCCTCGGCCTCCTCTACGCCGGCGTTCGCGCCAGCCTCCAGGGCTCCCACGCCCAGAACACCCGCACTATCGTCAACGAGGTGGGCATGGCCATCACCAGCTTCTACAACATGCAGAGCAGGTACCCGGCCGGCGAGTACACCGGCACGTCTTTCTCCAACCCCGCCCTCGTCAAGCAGCTCGGCTCTCTCCTCCAGGCCCGCTCCTCCACGTTCGTTGACACGGACAACGACAACAAGCTGGACACGGTGGTGGACGCCTGGGGCCGCCCCCTCATCTACACCCGCTACGTGCTCAACCAGGGCGACCCGGGCGCCGACAACCACGAGGACGGCATCCAGCCCCTCTACAACCCCAAGACCTACGACCTCTTCTCCACCGGCGCCTACGCCGACAGGACCAACCCGCCCCTCGTGGGCGCGGGGGCCGCCGTCCAGACCGAGGCCCTGAAGATCACCAACGGCAAGTACACGCACGACGGCGAGAAGGTGAAAGCCGGGAGCAAGACGACCGGCGAGATCAACGTCTACTACGGCAACTGGTAATCTGCGAGGGACCTGCGATGATGGCGATAGCCCCCAATCCCCACGGCCTGGCGATGCGGCGCCGCGCTGCCGCGCGCGCAGGCTTCTCCATGACCGAGATGCTCATCGTCATGGGCATCATGACCGTCCTGGCCGCCAGCCTCATCATCCTCGTCCCAGGCATCCGCACCCGCGCCATGCGCGCGCAGGCCGGCGCCGACATACATCTCATGTCCATGGCCATCAGCCAGTTCCGCGAGGACACCGGCAGCTACCCCGACCGCCCCTACGCGCCCGGCACGCCCACAGCCCCCGGCGTCTACGACTACATTGACCGCTGCCTCTTCGAGTGCCTGACAAATCGGGACTTCGACTTCCTGAATCCCGCCACCCCCAAGGCCAACGCCGGCTGGGGCGGCGCGAAGACCACCTGGGAGTTCCTGCGCGGCGACTCCAAGGCCCTCAGGCAGATTCTCGACCCCTGGGCCGTCCCCTACTACTACATCCCCTGCACCTCCTACCTCCTCGGCGTCCGCGTGAACGACCCGACCGACAGCACGCCCCTGGTGCACGACTCGAAGGCCCTCCCCAACTGCTTCGGCACCTCGCCGCCCTGGGACGACTTCAGGACCGGCGACCCCAATTACCCTCCCGATGGGTACATCACCCCTCAGCAACTCCTCGGGAAGTTCTACAACTCCACGACGTTTCAGATCCACTCGAAAGGCCCGGACCAGCGGACCGACTACTATAGCGACAACTGCACCGAGGCTGAGCGCGCCGCTCAGCAGGCCATCATAGACGCCTGCGACCGCGGGCAGGACCCCGACGACAAGCATAACTTCGAGGGCGGCAATGACGACTAAACGCCTCACCCATCCCCTCCCCCTGCGGCCCCGTGCCGGGCCGGCGGCCGGCTTCACCCTGGTCGAGCTGCTCGCCAGCATGGGCATCATCGTCTTCGTCCTCTCCATCGCCATCCTGGCGGTCGGCCCGGCCCTGCGCGGGGCCTCGACACGCGACGCTGCCCGGCGCATGCGCGCCGCGCTCGACGCCGCCCGCGTCAAAGCCATCCAGCAGCGCCGCGCCGTCCGGTTCGAGGCCCAGCAGGCCGCCGGCGCCGTCGCCGGCACCTTCAGGGTCCCCGAGCAATGGGGCGTCACCCCCAACGCCGGCGACCCCACCTTCGAGTGGCACGCCGTGCCCGAGTTCGTGACCGTGGACATCAAGAAGGGCTCGAGCGGGACCTGGGAGACCGACGTGACGGCGTTCAGCATCACCTTCGGCTCCGACGCGAGCGTGAAGGCGGGCACGATCAGGATCGGCAGCGGGGACCCGGGCCCTCTCTCGGACTCGGAACTCCTCAGCCCGATCACCATCCGCCTCTACACCCTGCGCGAGGCGCCCAACGACGAGGTGGACAAGGGGACCTGCTTCATCCAGATCACCCCGCTCACGGGCGTGTTCGAGTCCTTTGGCTTCCAGGAGGCGGCCACGAGCGACCTGCTGCACGGGACGCCCAAGTCCTAGCCGCCGCCGCGGAGAACGAGAATGCTGCCAGCACGTCAAGAGAACCGGGCCAGCCGCAGCCAGGCGATGAGCCGTGTGGCACAGCCGCCCTCGGCTGTGCTGCCAACGGCGCGGCCCCAGCGAGAAGCACAGCCGTGGGCGGCTGTGCCACACTCACGCCGCTCGGTTGGGGTGTCCCGAATGCGGTCACTCCGTCCGCACAACGCGCGCCGCCGAGGCGTCACCCTCATCGAAGTGGTCATCGCCATCTTCGTCCTCAGCGTCGGCATCCTCGGCATCATGTCCCTCTTCCCCACCGGCTACCGCCTCACCAAGAAGTCGGTGGACCGCAGCATCGCCGCCCTGGCCGCCCGCCACGCCGAGGCGCGCATCTACGCCCGCATCAACAAGATCAAGCCGCCCGTGGCCGCCAGCGAGCCCCTGGCCACCGTCACCGAGGGCAGGCGGGTGGGCGTCATCTCCGCCGTTGCCCAGAACACGCTCACCTGCACCATCCTGGGAGGCCAGAGCCCGAGTTGGACGGCCAACGCCCTCGTAGAGTACTACGTCGTGATGACCTCGGGCACCGCGGACGGCCACATCTACCCCATCGGCGGCAATGGCGCCAACACCATTGACACGAAGGATACAGGGACAACGCGCGTGCGCTTCAACCAGGGCACTGAGACGCAGTACGAGCCGGTGCGCGTGGGCGACACCTTCGCCATCATCGGCATCAAGAGCACTTCGCCCACGCAGTGCTTCCCGGACCCCTTCCTTGGCGGAGCGCTCACGGGCACGGACCCCCTCGGGCGCCCTGCGGACCCTGAGAGCAACGAGACGCGGACGATGCCCGTGGCGACCTATGGCGCGCCCGGCCAGGCGAAGGACCTGTGGCGCTACAGCTACGGCTGCGTCCTCAGCGTGCCGTTCCCCGAGCGCCCCGACACCTGCCGCCTCGACATCTTCATCTACAGCGGCTTCCCCTACCGAGCCGCGTCGGGCGACGCGACGTACCCCAACCCCTCGGCTGCGAACTCGATTGTCATCGGCCACTACGTGGCCTACGTTCCGGCGGGACGAGGCACCTAGCGAACGGAGCATGGAGCCATGAACCACCTGCACCCCTGCCGCCCGCGTCGCAGCGGCGGCTTCACACTCGTGGAGCTGCTCGTGTCCGTGGGCCTCACGGCCGTGATGATGTGGGGCCTCCTCCAGCTCTACACCTCGGCCACGCGCTTCTCGGCCACCATGTTCACCGAGGCCGAGCTGGTGTCCGGCGGCCGCGCCGTGCTCGACCGCATGTCGCACGAGCTGGCCAGCGCCGCGACGCCCGACACCGGCTACCTCAGGCTCGAGTTCAGCGTAGACGGCAATCCGGTCACGCTCCAGCCGGGCAACTTCGACTTCGTCCAGTTTGTCGCCCCTGTGGGCACAGATGGCCAACTGGCGCATGTGTGTTACAGGATCGACAAGTCGAGCATAGACGCCTTTGGCAACTACATGCTCTACCGCTACACCAAGGAGCCCGTTGACAGCAACGCGATTCCCACGGCGCCCGAGACTTCCGAGGTGACGAACGGCTTCGTCGCGAGTCCCCTCGGCGTCCGGGTGCGGGGGATGACCTTCACCTACGTGGACTGCTCTTCCGATCTCGGCCTCGCCGGCGCGGCGGGCCTGGCGCTCGGCGGCGGCGTGGCGGCGGCTCCCACGCAGGCGCCCGCGGCGCCCCGGAAGGCGACCGCTAAGTCGGTCATCCAAGTCTGGATGTGGGGCGGGCCGCCTCACACCGACACGTTTGACCCGAAGCCCGACTCCGGCGCAGACTACACCGGGCCGCTCAACAAGACCATCCAGACGAACGTGGACGGGATCGTGATCAACGCGACGCTCCCTCTGCTGGCGCAGCACGCGGACAAGTACTCGATCATCCGCAGCATGACCCACGGGAACAACGGCCACGAGACGGCGGCCTATATGGTCCAGACCGGGCGGGAGCCGGGCGGCAAGGAGGTCTACCCCAGCATCGGCGCCGTCGTCGCGCTCTTCAAGGGCTACCCCCAGGGCTCCGAGGGGCTCATCCCGCCCTACATCGTCATCACCCAGCCGCAGGGCCGATTCTCCGAGGCCGGCTTCCTCGGCTCGCGCTACAAGCCCTTCGCCACGGGCGGCGACCCGGGCAGGCCGGTCTTCGTCGTCGAGGGCGTCGCCCTGCCGGGCGTCTCGCGCGAGCGCCAGAAGTCGCGCCGCGAACTCCTCCACAACCTCGACACCCTCGGCCAGGCGATGGAGGGCAACCCGCAGCTCGTCCCCCTCAAGAAGAGCGAGGAAAAGGCCTACGACCTCATCCTCGGCGAGGCAGGGAAGGTGTTCGACCTCTCGGACGAGCCGGACGACCTGCGGCTCCTATACGGACGCACCACGTTCGGCCAGGCCTGCCTCGCCGCGCGCCGCCTCGTCGAGCGCGGCATCCCATACATCACCATCAACCACGGCGGGTGGGACACCCATAAGGAGCACTTCCAGGCCATGCAGCGCAAGCTGCCGGAGTTCGACAAGGCGATGTCCACGCTCCTTCTCGACCTCAGCGAGCGGGGCCTGCTCGACAGCACGATTGTCTGGGCCTGCGGCGAGTTCGGCAGGACGCCCAAGGTGGATTGGGGCGGGACGTGGAACGGCGGTCGCCACCACTTCGGCCCCGTCTTCTCCGTCCTCGTGGCCGGCGGCGGCTTCAAGGGCGGCTGCGTCGTCGGCTCCTCCGACGCCAAGGGCGAGCAGGTGAAGGACCGGCCCGTGTACCCGCCGGACCTTATCGGCAGCATCTACGAGCTGATGGGCATTGACCCCAGCGCCGCTTTGCCGCACCCGCAGGGGCTCACCGTCCGCGCCACCCCGGCCGCCAACGAGGGCTACAAGCTCGGCGGGCGGCTGTACGAAATCATGTGAGGAAGGCCCTCTCGTCCCCACGCTCTGCGCGGGGACGAGCAGCCTTCTCGTCCCTACGCTCTGCGTGGGGACGAATGGCCGGCCGCTCCGCGGCCATTCTCTGGCCTGGGGGCGCCAACGGACGCTGAGTGTCCGCCGCGGCGTCCCCCCGCAGAGCGGGGGGACGAGAGGTGTACGAGCGGGGGGACGAGAGATGAAGGGTTCGCAGTGCGGGCTTCAGCCCGTTCCGCGACCGCAAGACACGGCCTGAAGGCCGCACTACGAACGCCTCGTTGCTTCGACCGAAGTGCTACGTGAGACGTTGGAGAGCGCGACATGAGCAGGAGCATCCGATGGGCCGTGGCCGCCGGGCTGGCGGCCCTCGCGGCGGCTGCGCCCGGCGCGGCCCTGGCGGGCGCGGCGTCGCAGTCGCCCCAGGTTTCCTTCATCTACCCAGCCGGCGCCCAGCAGGGCACCACGGTCGAGATCACCGTCGGCGGCCAGAACCTGGCCGGCGCGAGCGAGGTCCTGCTCACCGGCGCCGGCGTGGGGGCCTCAGTCATCCGCTTCGCACGCCCCCTCTCGACGCAAGTGCTCGACGCCGTCGAGAACAAGATGCGCACGGTCTCCGACTTTCACACGCGCCAGCGGACCGCCATGGAGGAGGGCAAGGCGGACCACGCCACCACGCTCGCCCTGCTCGCTGCCCAGGCGTCGGAGGAGGTCGAGATGGCCGCTGCCAAGCTGGGCATTGACGACCCCAGCCCCAGCGGCTTCGCAGAGTTCCGCCGCATGATGTCCAACCCCAAGCGGCAGCCCAACGCCCAACTCGCCGACTGGGTAACGATTCGCCTCACACTCGCGCCCAGCGCCGCGCTCGGCCAGCGCGAAGTGCGCCTCAAGACGGCGGCCGGCATCACCAACCCCCTCTACTTCCACGTGGGCCAGTGCCGCGAGTACCGCGAGAAGGAGCCGAACGACATCACGCCCGATGGCGGGGCGCTGGCCTACCGTGTCGAGGGCGTGGATCTGCCCGACGCCGAGGAGCTGCCCGTCGTCCTCAACGGCCAGGTCATGCCGGGGGACGTTGACCGCTTCCGCTTTCACGTGCGCAAGGGCACGCGCCTGGTCGCCGCCGTCAGCGCGCGCAAGCTGGTCCCCTACCTGGCCGACGCCGTGCCAGGCTGGTTCCAGGCCATACTCACGCTCTTCGACCCGAAGGGCAGAGAACTCGCTTACTCCGACGACTTCCGCTTCGACCCCGACCCGGTCATCTACTACGAGGTCCCGGCCGACGGCGAGTACGTCCTCCAGATCCACGACTCCATCTTCCGCGGACGCGAGGACTTCGTCTACCGCATCGCCGTGGGCGAGCTGCCCTTCATCACCGGCATCTTCCCCCTCGGCGGCCGCCTCGGCTCCAAGCCCACCCTCGAGGTCAAAGGCTGGAACCTCCCCGCCGCCAGCCTGACCCTCGACACGGCTGGCAAGCAGCCGGGCGTCATCCCCGTCTCCGTCACGAAAAACCAGTGGGCCTCCAACCGCGTGCCGTTCGCCCTCGACGACCTGCCCGAGTGCCTGGAGGCCGAGCCGAACGGCGAGCCGGGCAATGCCCAGAAGGTGAAGCTGCCCGTCATCGTCAACGGCCGCGTGGACAAGCCGGGCGACTGGGACGTCTTCACCTTCGAGGGCCGCGCCGGCGACGAGGTAGTCGCCGAGGTCAAGGCCCGCCGCCTCGGCTCCCCGCTCGACTCCCTGCTCAAGCTCACCGACCCCAACGGCAAGACCCTGGCGATCAACGACGACTGCATGGACAAGGGCGCCGGCCTGACCACCCACCACGCCGATTCCTTCCTGTGCGTCAAGCTGCCTGCCGACGGCACCTACCGCGTCCACCTGGGCGACACGCAGCACCAGGGCGGCCCCGTCCATGCCTACCGCCTGCGCGTCAGCGTGGCGCAGCCCGACTTCGAGCTGCGCGTCGTCCCCTCCAGCATCCAGGCCGGCCCGGGCGCCATCGTGCCCATCACAGTCCACGCCCTGCGCAAGGACGGCTTCGCCGGCGAAGTCGCCCTGTCGCTCAAGGACGCGCCGAAGGGCTTCGAGCTGGCCAGCGGCTGGATTCCCGACGGCCAGGACCAGGTGCGGGTCACGCTCACCTTCCCCATCACCTCTCAGGGGACGCGCCCCAAGCTCTGCCTCGAGGGCTGCGCGGCCATTCGCGGCGCAGAGGTCCGCCGCGTCGCCGCGCCCGCCGAGGACATGATGCAGGCATTCAGCTACCACCACCTGATCCCCACCAAGGACTGGTTCATCACCATGGGCGGCGGCGGGCGCGCCGCGCCTCCCGTCAAGTTCGCCGGCAACGGGCCGGCCAAGCTCGCCTCGGGCGGCACGGGACGCGTCCCCTTCTCGCTCCCGAAGGCATTGCCGCCCAATGAGATGCGGTTCGAGCTGGACGACCCGCCGGCAGGCATCACCGTCAAGGAGGTGTTGGTCGAGGCCGACGCCCTTGCCCTGGTCCTCGCCCTCGACGCCAAGGAGGCCAAGCCCGGCCTGAAGGGGAACCTGCTCGTCCACGCCATCCGCGAGGCCACGCCCGAGGCCAAGGAGGGCCAGCCGAAGCGCGCCCCGGTGCGCACCCCGCTCGGCCTGCTCCCGGCCATCCCCTTCGAGGTCGTCCCCGGCCCCCCCGCGCCGGCTGCGGCCCCCCCGGCGAAGTAGGCTCTGCCGCGAAGCGTACCGCGTTCGTGGTGCGGCCTTCAGGCCGTATCCTGGGCCGGCGCTCGACCGTGGGAATACGGGCTGAAGCCCGCACTACGAACCCTCACCTCATTCGCCGACACGGACCGGCGCTTGCAATCGCCCGCCCCGCGCGGTAGACTGTCGGGGGTTCGGGAGCGCTGTGCTTTCATCGCAGCTTCAGGAAGGAGGCCGCACGTGGGCGAGCAGGAGAAGGGCGTGTCGAGGCGGGACTTCATGCGCGGGGCGCTGGCCGCGGGGGCGGCGGTCGGGGGGCTGACGATTCTCGGGGCCGCCGCGCGCGGCCAAGGCAAGGTGTGGAAGGCGGGCCTCGTGGGCTGCGGGGGGCGCGGCCGGGGCGCCGCCGTGAACTTCCTCGAAGCCGGCAAGTATCTCAAGACCGACGTGACGATCACGGCGCTGGCCGACCTCTACAAGGACCCCGTGGAGAAGACCCGCGAGCGGCTGAAGCAGGACGGGTGCGACATCCCCGATGCCAGGTGCTTCGCCGGGTTCGACGGCTACAAGAAGCTGATTGACAGCGGGGTGGACTTCGTGCTCCTGGCCACGCCGCCCGTGTTCCGGCCCCTGCACTTCGAGGCGTGCGTGAAGGCCGGCAAGCACGTGTTCGCGGAGAAGCCGGTGTGCGTGGACCCCGTGGGTGGGCAGCGGATCATCGCGGCGGGGGCCGAGGCGGCGAAGAAGAACCTCTCCGTCGTCGCCGGCACGCAGCGCCGCCACGACGTGGGCTACCTCGGCACCAAGAAACTCATTGACGACGGGACGATCGGCGCGATCTGGGGCGGCGCCGTCTACTGGTGCGGCGCCTCCTCCTGGATCACCCGCCGCGAGCCGGGCTGGAACGACATCGAGTACATCACGAAGAACTGGATCAACTTCGTCCAAATGTCGGGCGACCACATCATCGAGCAGCACGTTCACAACCTGGACGTGATGGTCTGGTTCATGGGCGAGGTGCCCACGCTTGCCGTCGCCGTCGGCGGGCGCGCCCAACGGAAGACCGGCAACCAGTACGACTTCTTCAGCGTGGATTACCAGTTCCCCAAGAAGAACTTCGCCCACATCCACAGCCTGTCGCGCCAGGTGAACACGACCTGGAGCCGCGAGACGGAGGAACTGATCGGCGACAAGGGGCGCATCCTCGCCAAGAGCGTCTACCTGCACCCCCGCAAGCGCGTCGAGCTGCCCGTCATCGAGGGCCACGACAATGCCTACGTGCAGGAGCACGTGGACCTGATCAACGCGGTGGCGAAGGAGAAGCCGCTCAACGAGGCGGAGCAGGTGGCCAACTCCACGCTCGTCGGCATCATGGGCCGCATCTCCGCCTACACGGGCCAGCCCGTGCGGTTCACCGACGTGTGCAAGCCCGACGGCCAGTTCGGCAAGCTCGCCCTCTCGCCGACGGCCGAGGACTTCGAGAAAGGCGAGATCAAGCTGCCGGCCGAGGAGATCAAACATGTCTGTCCGTGCCTCCCGGAACGGCGGCGGGTGCGGCCGGAACGGCGGTACTTTGCGCCCCTTCGAGTCTTGCGCGCCTGCGCGACCGCCATGCTGTGCCTCGTGGCGGCCGCGGCCGTCGCCGACGACTCCAGAGAGGTCGTGGCGCCGCCCGGCCAGCGCGCCGTCGCGCTCCTCGTCCCCAACTGCCCCCCCGCCTTCGACCTCGAGACCACCCTGCTCTGGAGCGGCAAGGGCGACGGCGCCGACCTCCTCGTCGGCCCCCACGCCTTTGGCGCGTCGGGCTACCGCATTGCGGCCGGGCCGCCGCCCTGGGGCGCCGCCGAGTGCCGCGGGCCACGCCTCGAAGCCAAGCGCACCCACGACATCGAGGTGCGCGTCCGGCCCCGCAGCATCGAGTACCGGCTCAACGGCGCCCTGGTCGCCCGCTGCCCGACGGAGGTGGCGGGACAGGCCGGGGTGCGCCTGGTCGTGGCCGCCGGCTGCCGAGCTGCCGTGAGCCGCTGCCGGCTGCGAGCCGTCGAGGCAGCTTCGGCAGCGGAGGCGCCCGCCCGCTTCGTGTACGCTGCTCCCGCGTTCCGGCACGAGGGGCGGAGGGGCCAGGACGCCGCTCTGGGCCTCGGGGGGCGCTACGCCGCCATCTTCGGCCTCCGTGGTGTCGAAGGCTCGGGCAGCGCGTGGCTCGACGTCGCCACCGTCGAGGGCCAGACCCTTGCCTCCTCCCGCGTGCGACTCGAGGAGTTGCCCACCGATCGCTACGCGCGCCTGAGCGTGCCGTTCCCGTACAAGCCAGGCGCCGTCGTGGAGTTCCGCGTGGCCCTCGAGCGGGGCACGGCGCGGGTGGACCAGGTGGCCGTGGAAGCCGTCGAGGCGGGTGCCGCGGGCCACGCCGAGCGCCCGGACCCGCGGCGCCAGCGGCGCGCCCGCGCGCTGGCCGAGGTGTGGGGCAAGGCCCGCCCGGACCCTGCCGCGGCGCTCTCCATCGCGCGCCTGGAACGCCGGCTGGCCGCAGGCGGCTGGTACGAGTTCCGCGTCATCTGGCAGCAGAAGGCGGCGGAGCGCCTCGACGGCGTGGCGGTGGACCTGTGGGTCGCCACCCGCGACGCCTGGGGCATCGTGCGGGTCTTCGACCTCGGCGCCGCGTGCGACGCCGTGCCGCCCGGCCTCCAGGCGACTGCCGCCTGGTTCGACCCCGCCCTCATCCCGCGCGTGGGGCAGCCCGGAGCGTTCTTCGCCCAGGTCTACCGCAAGGGCGCGCCCGTGGCCAGCGCCGCGCGCAAGTGGGGTATCCCCGTGGACGACGTCTACATCGTCGGGGCGCCGCGGGCCGGAGCGCTCCGCGAGGCCCCAGCCGTCACTGAATGACCGGCGGCTCCCGACGGCCCTCGATGTCCCACCCCTTCGTCCAGCGCCGGTACGTGAACACCTCCTTGTAATCCACCCTATCGCCTCGGTTGCCCGGGGCGTTCTTCAGCGGGCCGCTGGCGTACTGCGAGTTGTGGCCCTCCCAACGGAACTTGATGCGCAGCTTCACGTGGGCCACCGCGCCCTCCACCGAGATGTCCTCGACCGACACGTCGAGCCCCTCCGCCTTCGCGCTCGCCTCCTTATCGTCGGCGAAGTACGCGTAGAACCTGTCCTTGATCTCCTTCTCCGACGGCATGGCTGGCGCGCTCTCGAGGGTGCCGCCGCCCCCGCCCCCCTTACCGCCGATGGCGGGCAGCCGGTACACCAGCGCGGCCAGCAACACGACCATGATCGCCTGGAGAATCGTCTGTATCGTCCGATTCGATCCCATCGCTTCTTGACTCCCAATGACGTGCAACTCCCCGCCGGCCCGGCCTCGGCCGAACCCACGAGCCGATGATACCCCGGCCGCCGCGCGCTGTCAAGGCGCGGCGCCGCTTCCCGCAGGCGTGAAGAGCGCGGATTCTGCGCCGGCCAGCCTGCCCACCGGCCTCTGGGCTCTTCACGCCTGAGGGAGGTCTTTTGCTGTTGACATTCCCCGTCGGCGGCGCTACAGTGCGTGGTCGGACGAGGGGACACGGGTTCCCAGTTGCCTTCCACGCGGTTCGCCGCGGTGAGATTCTACCCGCGACGCGTGTCGTGGTTTCGGGGTTTCGATGGCTGACCGGCTTCTCCTGCTCACGAAGCTGCGGCTTCACAACTACAAGCTGCACGCGAACACCGAGGTGGACCTCGGCGAGCGGCCAATCCTCCTTCTAACCGGCGCCAACGGCTCGGGGAAGACCCAGGTGCTGGAGGCACTCCGCCTCTCCCTGGGCGTCCATCCCACGCCAGCCCGCGCCCGTGGCATGGCCTCCGTCATCGGCCCCGCCGGCGAGGAGGCGCGGCTGACTCTTGACGTGCGGAACCCCGTCTTCGACGGCCACCGCCTCCTAAAGCCGCCCCACGAGGAGCTGGCCCGCGAACTGGATTCCGACCTCATCCGCATCGCCACCCGCGTCACAGCCTCGGGCAGCGTCCAGTATCGCCTCGGCAGCGCCGACCAGGAGTGGCCCGCACGCCAGCTCTCGGGCCAGCAGCTCCGCGACCTCTTCCGCTCCGTCAACATACAGGCGGCCAACCGCCTCGCCTTCACCGAGGAGGGGGTGGTGGACGTCTTCGCGGGCGAGAGCGGCCGCAGGAAGCTCGAAAGCCTGCTCGAAGCGACGGGCCGCCTTCAGTACCTCGAAGACCTCCGCCAGGCCCTCATCCACCTCGAGGACGCGAACCGCCAGACCGAGCCGTTGCGTCAAAAACTCACGTGGGAGCGCGACCTGGTGGCCAGCATCCGCGAGCGGCTCGAGATCATCCGCCAGCGCAGCAAGTACATCGAGCAGCACGCCGCCCTGTGCATCGAGCACGCCTGGGCCATCGTCCGCGACGCCGAGGCCGCCCGCGACGGGGTGCTGGCCCGCACGCAGCGCGCCGAGGCCCGCCTGGACCGCTGCAAGTCTTCCCTCGCCGACGCCGCGGACGCCCTTCGCCGCGCCGAGGCCGACCTGGCCGAGCACACCCGCCGCGCCACCGAGAGCCGCGCCGCCATCGTCCGCGAGAAGTCCGCGCTCGAACGCCTCGTCGGCCAGCGCATCCACCTCCAGCAGAGCCGAGAGGAGGCGGTTGCCGAGCTGGCCCGGCTCGAAGCGGAGCGCGACGACCTCACCGGCATCCTCGCCGCCGAGAAGGGCAAGGAGAACGCCCAGGCATTCCAGGAGCGCCAGACCGAGCTGGTGCGGGTGGAGAGCGAGATGGCGCGGGCGCTCCGCGAGGCCGAGGGCCTCGACGCCGAGCTGCGCGCCGCCGAGGGCGAGGCGCCCGAGCCCGAGCCCGACGTCGTCGCCCCCGCCGAGGCGACCCGCTTCGAGCAGGAGATGCTCGACGGCTGCGCAGCGTTCCAGCGCGCCATCGCCGAGCGGCGGCTGCAGGGGCAACTCGTCGGCCCGGTCATCTCGCTCGTCCGTACCCGGGCGGGCGAGGAGCCGTGGGAGCGGGCCGTCCGCTGCCTGGCGGGCCGCAACCTCTTCGCCTTCGTCGCCCGCGACCGCGAGGCATACGCCGCGGCGAAGGCGCTCTTCGACGAGCTGTTCCCCCAGCGCAAGCCCCCCATCACCGTCGTGCGCCACAGCGAGGGAGAGGCCAAGCTGCGCCGCCCGCGCCTGCCCAGGAGCGTCCACGGCTTCGCCTTCGACCTTCTTGATGGCGAGGCCTGTTGCCTGGCCTTCCTGCGGCGCGTCCTGCGGGGCGCCGTGGCCGAGGCGTCGGGCGAGGCGAACGAGTTGACCGATTTTGCCGAGGCCCACGACTGCCCGGTGCTCACGGCCGACTGCCGCAGCTTCTACGCCTCCTTCGGCGGCTTCACGCGGCCCCCCGCCCCCATCTTCACCCCCCTCGGCACCCCCCTCGCGGCGCCGCCCGGCCCTGCCGGCGGGCCGCCGACCACGCGACAGGTCGAGGGCAGGCAGCGGGCGCTCCTCCGCCGCCACGCCGAGTTGGCTAGCCGCGCCCGGCAGCTTGAGGGCGAGTTGCGGAAGCTCGGCATCCGCCCCGAAGTCTCCGAACGCCTCCGCACCGTCGGCGAGCGCATCGAGGGCCTCGCCGCCCGCACGGCTCAGATGGCGGCCGACGACGCCCGCCTGGCCGGGCAGATCAAGACGCTTCAGGACGCCATCAGCGAAATGGCCCGCGCCGAGCAGCCGTTGGAGACGAACCTCGACGAGCTTCAGGCCAAGGTGCGCGACGCCCAGGCCGAAAGCGTCCGCTGCACCACCCTCATCGCCGAGGAGGAGAAGGTCGTCGCCCGCTTCCGCGAGGAGGGCGAGGCCGCCGCCGTCCAGCTCGAAGCCGCGCGGAAGGAGGCGGAGCCGCTGGGCAAGCGCCCGCCCGAGGTCCGCCTCACCGCCGTCGTCGCGCAGGAGAGGGCCGAGGTCAAGGGCAAGCTCGACGCCATCGTGGGCCAGACCGTGGACGAGGATAACCTCCGCCGCAAGGAGGAGGAGTTGGAGCAGCTCGAGAGCTACGTCGCCGAGCGGACGAGCCACATCGAGAAGCTCCAGGCCGACGTGGCGGACCGCCGCGACATCTGGCAGCGCGAGGTCCGCTCGATGGTCGAACACCTCTCGCGCGTGATGCAGACGCTGCTTCGCCCGTGGGACCAACCGTGTGGCACAGCCGCCCTCGGCTGTGTCCCGGCGGAGGAGTTGCCACAGGCGGGGGCGCCTGTGCCACACAATCAACGCCCAGCAGAGCATCCCGCCACGCCAGCCACACCGGGCCGAGAGCCGTGCCGAGATACGCCATACAGCTCCCAAACGGCCAATCCTGCGGGCGCTTCGCACGCCCCACCCGCACCGGGTTCAGATGAATGTGCCGGCTGATCTCCCAATAGCGATAGCCCGGCTCGACCAGAATGGCCTTGAACCGCCCCTGGAGCAACGGCCCGCGCCGTTGGTGGCGGTGATTGAACGCCGTCGCGTAGCCCGAGTTCAGATCGTGCATCCCCGCCGACAGATCCCCCTCGGGCGTCTCCACGAGCAGATGAAAGTGAGTCGGCACTACCACGCAGGCCACCACCCGCCAGTGCCGCCGCGTCGCCACCCCGTCGAGCCGCTCGAACCACTTCCCGCAATCCACCTCATCGCGCACGATCCCCTGCCCTTCCAGCGCGCGGCTGGTCACATAATAAGCGGCGTTCGGCAGATCAATGCGCAGCTTCCTAGCCATGCCGACAGGATACCAGCCCAGCTTCCGATGGTCAAACTGGGAGGTAACTAACCTGAGCCGCTTCTTGACATCTGCGGCAACAGTCGTATACTTACGTGCGTCGCTGGCTTCTTCATGGCCCCGAGCCGGACTCTTGGCCTATGGGCATCTCTGAGACACTCCAATCACTCGGGTACGACGAGTCCCCGAATTTCGTACGCGAGGACCGGGGCACATGGCCAGTCTCGCCGGAGATGTGGCATGTGCTGCGCAAGGCATCCGAGAGGCTCCGTCTCCGGGGCTTCTACGCCCTGAAGAGTCCGGAACCAAGCAGGGCGACCGTCCCAGTAGTGTACGTGTGTGAGGCCGGGAGCGAAGCCGAAGCCAACGAGATCCACAAGCGGGTTTGGAACCAGAACGTCGCCCCATTCCTCCTCGTCCAGACCCCCACCAAGGTCAGGCTCTACGCGGGGTTCCGTTACCGCGATGAAGGCGCAGGCCCCTCGGACTCCGCGGCTCGTGGCGTGCTCGAGGCGTCCGTAGCTTTCAACGAGATAGACGAGAGGCTGTCGGCGCTCAAGGCTGCATCGATCGACGACGGGACAGTCTGGAGAGCTTGGGGAAACGACGTCACACCCGACACTCGAGTGGATTGGGCGCTCCTCAGCCACCTGCGTGAACTGGCGAGGGCGCTCCGAGATGACAGGCTCGACCGTGATGCGGCACATGGGTTGATCGGCAAGTTCGTCTACCTCCGGTATCTCCGTGACCGCAGAATCCTATCCGATGAGAAGCTGGCCCGGTGGGGGATCAAGCCGCAGGGCCTGTTCAGCCGGCAGGCTACGGCGGCCAGTTTCTGGGCAGTAGTCGAGAAACTCGATGATTGGTTGAACGGATCGGTGTTCCCCATGAGCGAAGGGGCCCGGGACAGCATAGAAGCACGACACATCAGGCAGGTGGCTGGAGTCTTCGCTGGCGATGTTCCGCGTGGGCAGATGCACCTGGACTTCCAGGCATACGATTTCTCATTCATCCCCATCGAGACGTTGTCAGCCATCTATGAACAGTTCCTCCACACACCGGAGGCCGAGGGAGACACGAGCCGTGGCAAGCAGCTCGGCGCCTATTACACGCCGCTCCCACTGGTCGACTTCATGCTCGGCGAGCTGCATGCCAGGCGCCCCCTCAGGGAGGGCATGAAAGTCCTTGACCCCTCCTGTGGCTCGGGCTCGTTTCTGGTTCAGTGTTACCGGCGTCTCGTGGAGCAGCAGATCGCCAGAGAGGAAGGAAGAAAGCCCCGCCCGAGCGAACTGCGACGCCTTCTGACGGATCACGTCTACGGAGTTGACCGAGATGGCGATGCGTGCCGTGTGGCCGAAATGAACCTGATGCTCACCCTCCTGGACTATGTCGAGCCACCGGACCTTGAGAACAACCCTACGTTCAAGCTCCCTGTGCTAAGGCAGCGGAACATCTTCGAGGCTGACTTCTTCGATCCCGCCTCTGGATGGGCGAAGGCATCGGGGAAGCTGAGGTTCGACTGGATCGTCGGGAACCCGCCGTGGGTCAGACTCCCGAGCAGGAATCCCCGAAAAGAGGATAAGCCGGCCTGGCAGTGGATGCACGACAACTCCGCTGAGTTCCCTGTCGGTGATTACCAAGTGGCCGAGGCGTTCGCTTGGAAGGTGCTGTCTCATGCGGCGCGGAACGGAGCCATTGGTCTCGTAATCCCGGCAATGACCCTCTTTAAGCTCGAATCCGGCGCATTCCGAGAGCGGTTCTTTGCGCGCGCGGGGACATGGTTTGTTGCCAACTTTGCCAATCTGGCGTACATCCTGTTCGGCAAGCGCGCACAACGACCGGCGGCAGTTCTCTTCTACCGTCCTCATGCTCGTGAGGAGACGATCACCACCTACGCGCCCTTTGTGGCCGGTCAGGAAGTGAGCCGCTCCTCCCGGTCCGCCGCGAGGAAGGAGGTGTGGGGCCTCGTCGTCAACTCCAGCCAGATGCGAGAGGTGGCCTTGTCCGAAGCCGCGTCGGGCTCGATGCTCCCCTGGAAACTCGCCATGTGGGGGTCGCACCGCGACAAGCGGCTTCTCGCAAGACTGCAGCGACGCTATCCTAGCCTCGCAGCGTACGCCGAGAATGCCCATCTAACGCAGGCGTATGCCGGGCTTGTCTTCCGTGACCGACCGGCTGAGGGGACTGAGTCTAAGGAATTCGTGCCGGAACTCGTGGGCAAGTCGCGCCTCGACTTTGGGACACTCAACCGCTGTGGCAGGGTCTTCGCTTTTCCTGCGGAGGCGATGCAGGAGATCGGCGAGGACAAAGCGTACATTCAGCTGAGGGCCGGCAAGAAGGGGCTCGCGGTTTCCCGGCCGCCGCACATCATCATTGACGCTGCCAGGAGGTTTGCTGTCTACTCGAAGGACTTCGTGGCCATCCAGAAGCCTCACATCGGGATCGCAGTGAAAGGGGACGAGGAGCGCAGTCAGGTTCTCAAGGCACTGTCCCTTTACTTGAGTTCGGACTTTGCGACCTACCATCAACTGATCTCGTCATCTGAGTGGGGTGTTGACAGCAATAGGGCCACACTCGAAGCCCTACGCTGCATCCCCGTGCCTCTGGACCAGTTGAGTCCACGCGACCTCAACCAATGGACCGATTTGCATGCCCAGCTAGCCAGTGCGTCGGCAGAGCATCAGAGGGCGGCGCGCCGAGCGAAGCGCGAAGGCAGGAAGGCCCCGCCTTGGGACAAGGACTTCCGTAGCCTGTTGGCTGAGATGAACGGGCGCGTCCATGCGGCCCTCGGGCTGCGGCCAAACGAGCGGATGCTGGTGGAAGACTTCATCCAGTACCGCCTGCCTCTCAACAAAGGCAAGGTGAGCGGGGACGCGATAGGACCTCCCGCAGAAGGCGACATGAGAACCTACTTGAGCGTGCTTCAAGCGGAGTTGGATGGCT
The DNA here is from genome assembly GCA_041320515.1 of Planctomycetota bacterium. GTDB lineage: Bacteria > Planctomycetota > PUPC01 > DSUN01 > DSUN01 > DSUN01. The sequence goes on from JBGLNR010000001.1 coordinate 2,444,530, forward strand.
TTGTCACCGGGGCAGACGGATTGCGGCACGAGGTAGCCGCCGTGTACGACGGTGTTTCTGCCATGGTCGCCGTTGAGTTGAAGGGACCTGGTGGAGGACACCGGATGCCGGCTCTCAATAGGGCTGATGACCCGACTGCCGAGGCCCTCGAGGCTACGCGGCAGCACCTTCGCCAGCCACGTAGCCAGTGGGTCTATTTCGACCGGAGCCTTCGTGTGTACGAGGGCCAGCGGACTTATCTCTTCAAGCCTATGCAGCGGATCGTGTGGACAAGAAGCCAAGCTTTGCTCGATGCGGACGAGGTGATTGCTGACACGTTGGCCACGAGGGGGGCCTGAATGGCTTCCGCGACCTGCCGAGACACGACCCATGGGCCTGTGGACAGCCGCGACGCGTACCTGGGGGAGCTTCGGCGGCATGCACACGCACTCGTGGCGATGGGCTATGCCCGTCTCGATCCGCGCCGATACCAGGATTCGGAGGAGCCTGACATCACGGGTGAGTTGGCGAACGCGATGCAGGAGGCCATGGAAGACCCCGAGGCGCCGGCATGGGCTGACCATTACACGCTCTGTGATGACCCTCCACTCAACGTTGAAGGCAAGCTAGGGAAACGGCGTCCGCGGGTGGACATCGAGTTCCAGCGCGTGCAACACGGTCCTCGGCCGAGGCTGCGCTTTGAGGCAAAGAGGTTGGACCCCGGGCACCCGGCAACCATCTATCTTGGCGCGGAAGGGATGGGCTGTTTCCTCTCCGGCCGCTATCCTGCTCCGACCGGCGAAGCCGGCATGCTGGGGTACGTCCAGTCGGGGAATGAAGATGTGTGGGCGTCGAAGATCCGGACCCGGCTGGGTACGCACGCACGCGACTACTCGATGGCCCCAGATGGCGAATGGGCAAGGCAGGCCATCGTCACCCGGATGAAGCACACGTACCGTACTCGCCACCTCGGCGGAGATGCTCGCCGGCTCCTGACCATCCATCATGTGCTGCTGAGGTTCTGCTAGCCAAGACGGCTCGCGAACGCCATGCGCCCGCCCGGCGTCGCAAGGGCGGGAGCCGCGTGGTATGATGGTGGGGCGCCGTGGAGCATGCCCGTGAAGCCAAGTCCGAAGCCGATGTTCCGCCCCGAACTCCTCGCCCCGGCGGGCGAGTGGGCGGCGCTGCGGGCCGCGACGGCGAATGGGGCCGATGCGGTGTACTTCGGCCTCCAGGACTTCAATGCGCGGCTGCGGGCCGCGAACTTCGGGGTCGAGGAGCTGCCGAAGGCTGTCGGCTACCTGCACGACCACAACGTCAAGGCTTATGTGACGCTGAACACGCTGGTCTTCCCCGATGAGTTGCCCGCGGCGGCGGAGCGGCTGAAGGCCATCGCTGAGGCCGGGGCCGACGCGGTGATCGTGCAGGACCTGGGCCTGGTGCCGCTGATCCAGCGGCTGGCGCCCAGCCTGCCCATCCACGCCTCGACCCAGATGTCGCTCACCGAGGCGGGAGGCATCGAACTGGTGCGCCGCCTGGGCGTCCGAAGGGTCATCCTGGCCCGCGAGCTGTCGGTGGCCGACATCCGGCGGATCGCCGAGGCGACCGAGGCCGAGTTGGAGGTCTTTGTGCACGGGGCGCTGTGTATCTCGTTCAGCGGCCAGTGCTATGCAAGCCTGGCCATGGGCGGACGGAGCGCGAACCGCGGGCTGTGCGCCCAGCCCTGCCGCCTGCCCTACGCGGTGCTTGCCGACGGCAGGCCCCTCGACACGGGGGAGTGCCGCCACCCGCTAAGTCCGAACGACCTCGCGGCTTGCGACCGCATCGCCGACCTCGTGGCCGCGGGCGTGACTGGCTTCAAGATCGAGGGACGGCTCAAAGGCCCCGACTACGTGGCCGCTGCCGTGCGGGCATATCGCGCCGCCATTGAGGCCGCAGTCACTCGCCAGCCATTCCACATCACGGCAGAGCAGGAGGAGGAGCTTGCCCCAGGTTGAACCGGTGTCCTTGGCCACGCCGTCGCCGAGCACGGCCGATCCCGCAGCATGGTTTCTGGCGTCTTGGTGTGCCGATGATCTGAGTTCTGAACATTCTACAGAATGTTGGAACGTCGGCGGCTCGGCCCGAGGCTGTCCGGAGGGCGGTCGGGTGGCGCAACAGTCGGGCGCGCCAACATTCCAACATTCTGTAGAATGTGAGAATATCGCCGGCCACCACCGGGCGCGGGGGCAACCGGGTGGCGCGGCGGTTGCGCTGCCGAGGCGCACGGTGTAAGATTCGGCGGGAGCCATCGGCGGTCCCGCGTTGCCTCAGGAAGCACCGATATGAAGCACGCCTTGCTGGTTGCCCTGACGGGGCTGTGCGCGGCGGCGGGCCGCGCGGAACACGTTTGCCCCCGCGCCACGGCCCCGCCCGCCCTTGACGGCAAGCTCGACGATGCGGCGTGGGCGAAGGCCCTGGTGCTGGCGGACTTCACGCAGCCAGCGTCCGACAAACGGCCGGCCAAGGCCGTCGAGGCGCGCCTCTGCTTCGACGGCCAGGCGCTCTATCTCGCCTTCGCCTGCGACGAGCCGAACCCCGACCGCGTCAAGGCCAGGGCCACGGTCGAGAACCAGGATGTGTGGCAGGACGATTGCGTCGAGGTCTGGATCCGCACGACGGATTCGAGCCTGGAGTTCGACCAGTTCATCGCCAACACCCTGGGCACGCGGCAGAGCCTTCGGCGGCGGCAGAGCCGCGAGGCGGCGCCCTGGAAGCCGCAGTGGGAGGTGAAGGCGGCGAAGGAGGCCCGCCGCTGGACCGCCGAGCTGCGCATCCCCTGGACGGACCTCGGCCTGGCCCGGCCGGCGGCAGGCGAGATGCTTCAGGTGAAGCTGGGCCGGGAGGACTACACGGCGGGCGGCGAGGCCGCGCTCTCGGCCTGGCCGCCGCGCTCGCCCTACGCGGGCACGGAGGGCTTCGCACCCGTCTACCTCGAACGCGCCAACCTGCTGCCCAACCCCGACCTGTCGGAGCGCGAGGGCGACCGCCCCAAGGGCTGGCGCTCCGGAAGGGGGGACATCGGCCTGTTCGCCCCGGCGAGCGACGGGGGCCGCCGCGTGATCCGCTTCGCGGCGCCCGGCCGCTACGCGACGATGGAGCAGTCGCTCCGGCTCAAGCCCAACGCCCGCTACCGCCTGGAGGCCGACGTGAAGGGGGCGGCAGGCGTCTACCTGCGGGCGCGCACGTCGCCCGCGGCGGGCGCCCCCTCGACGCCCTTCACCGCCGACACCAAGCCGTCACCCGACTACCGGCACTACGAGGCCCACTTCCCCACGGGGCCGAACGGCGAGGCAATGATCATCATCGGCAACACCGAGTCGCACGGGGCGGGCGAGGTGTTCATCGCCGACCTGCGCCTGGTCCGCGAGCCGGCGGTGGACGCCTTCGGCAGCCCCATCCCCATCGAGGCCGGCGACGAGCCGACGGTGGTGACCAAGCTCGCCGTGAGCGATTGCCGCGCGCTCAAGGGCTTCATCGGCTCGCCCGTGGACGGCTCGACGAGGAGCTGGAACTGGAACGCCGAGACGTGGGAGTACAACCAGCGCGGCGCGGGGGGCGGCGTGGGCTACGCCTATCGCGGCAGCGATGGCCTTCATATCACCCTGGCTGATAGGGGCGGCTTCAACGCCCTCCTCATCGAGGGCGGGGCCCGCGTGAAGCTCTACCGCGATTGCCCCCGCTACGACGGCCCCGAGGGCGGCACCCTCGTCGCCGAGTTCCCAGGCTCCACCCAGCGCACCCGCGCGTGGTTCGACAAGCCCGTCCTCACCGACCGCGTGAGTTTTTTCGACCTCGCCGATGGCCGCCTGGCGAACTTGAGCTTCTTCCGCGTGGGCCGGGGCGGCGGCCTCAAACCGCCGCTGCGCTGCGCCTTCTTCGCTGGCGGGCCCGCCGCAGTCCTTCCGCCTGGCCTCGAAGAGCAGTTCGGGAAGGACGACCACACGGTCTTCAGCGTCGTGGGCGACGTGGCCAAGCCCGAACCCCTGCGGTTCCGCAAGGGCCGGACCTTCCACCTCTACCCGATGTTCGGGGAGGGCACGGCGCTCGCCGCCGTGGGCCTCGACCTCGACGTGTCCGACGCCCCGACGCCGGTCCCCTTCACCGCCATCATCCACGACCCGCTGAACCTGCGGAGCCGGCTGTTCGAGGCCGATCTCCTCCTCTCGAAGCCGGGGCGATGCCGCGTCGTGTTCGACGTGCCCGACCAGATTCTCCTGAAAGGCTCGCAGCTCTGGGTGAGCCTGCGATTCGACGCGCCGGTCACGCTCAAGAGCATGGCGACCGAGGTGCATCCCGCCGAGCGCGAGCGGGCGCTCCCCGAGGCCCTGGCCTACCGCAAGTTCCTGCTCAGGACCTGTTTCTGCTCGATGAGCGAGGCCAGGCCGTGGACCGGCTGGCACCGCGACGAAGACATGGCGAAGAGCCTGGCGGGCCGCTGGGGCGCGCCCCTCAAAGAGCTGCTGATGACCCTCGCACAGTGCAAGGAGCTTGGCCCCAAGGACGACCTGGTGCGGCAGTACGACGAATGGGTCTGGCGCGCCAACCGCCGCAAAAAGGGGACGCTGCCGCCCTTCGAGCCGAAGATTGACGCCGTGCCGGGAGCCCCCGAGTGGGCGGTCGTGGCGCGCCAGGCCTGGCTCGCCGCCCGCGAGGTGCCCCGCTGGTGGATTGAGAACCGCATGGTCCCCACAGGCGAGTTCGGCGGCGAGGTGGGCGACGACACGGACATGTATCAGAACTACGCCGACTTCCCGATGTTCGAGTCCGACGGCGTCGGGGCGATGGTGAGGGACGGCGCGGCCCGCCTCGCCGAGCTGGCCGAGAGGGAGCATCTGGAGGCCGGGCTCAATCGCCGCACGATGGACCCCCTCCACGCCTACGAGGAGGGCGTGAACCACGAGGCCCTCATGGCCTGGTGGAACTACGGCGACCCTGTGTACCTGGAGCGCTGCATGGTCGCCGCACGCTCCACCGAGGCCCTCACCGTCGTCACGCCCAAAGGCCACCGCCACTTCAAGAACCAGGACTGCGGCGCGGCGGACCTCAAGATGGAGCGCAAGCTCGGCGTGGACGGCCACGCCCACCCGCTGATGTGGCACCCCACGCTGGAGGTCGCCTGGTACAACCGCAACCCCCGCGCGATGAAGCACCTACGGGAATGGGCCGACGGCTGGCTCGACCACATGGAGCCCGGCAAGTACGCCACCGCCGTCGAGGTGGCCACCGAAAAAGTCACTGAGACCACCGACCGTCCGCTCTACGGCGGCTACGGCGCCCTCGGCTCCTGCTTCCTCTACCTCTACGGGCTGACCGACGAGAAAAGGTATCTGTCCCCGTTTTTCGAGGCGTTCGAGAAGGGCAGCCGCAACACATCGCCCCACCTGATCCTGCCCGAGCTGATCCAGCGGCACGGGCTGGAGTTCCTCGGCCCGAAGCTCAAGGAGCTGGTCGCAGGGGAGGGGGCGGCGGAGACGCTGGTGACTGGCGACAAGGGGCCGCTCATCGAGGCCCTGAAGAAGGACATCGCGGAGCTTCAACGCTTCCCCGCCATGTACACCACGAGCGAGCCGTTCACCGACCGCGTGTTCCTCAATGCCATCTCCAACGCGGCCATCGCCTACACCGGCGGCTACGCCACGCGCAACAAGCTGCCCCACACCCACGCCGTGAGCTGGGAGGGCTTCGGCACCGACTACGCGGCCCTCGTCCTGCGGGCGAAGCGCGGCCACCTGAAGGCCCTCGTCTACAACTTCGCCGACAAGCCGCTCACCGGCCGTTTCCGGCCCTGGACCCTCGACCACGGCCTCTACGCCCTCCGCCTCGGCCCCGAGGACAATGGTGGGGGTGGCACAGGCCTCCGGCCTGTGGCTCCCACAGGCGGGACGCCTGTGCCACCAACGCCCTTCGAGGTGCTGCGGGCCACGGCCATCCCCCTCACCCTGCCGCCCAAGGCGACGACGGTCGTGGAACTCGTGCAGACGAAACGTCTGGAGCCCGAGTGGGAGCGGCCCGACCTGGCCCTCTCGCCCCGCGAGGTCCGCTTCGAGGGCAAGACCTTTCACGGCATCGCCCACAACCTCGGCTCGCGGGCGGTCGAGTCCTTCGACGCTGTTCTCCTGGACAGAGAGGGCAAGGAGCGGGCGCGCAAGACGCTGGGGCCGCTCGAGGCCCCGCTCGACCTCGTGCCGCGGCGGCTGCCCTTTGCCTTGGACGGCGTCCCACCAGGAGCGCAAGGGTGGTCAGTCGTGCTGGACCCCGACAGCCGCGTCCCCGAGGTCTTCGAGGGCAACAACCGGCTCGAGGTTTCAGGACCCTTCACGCGCTGAAGAGGCGCTTTCCTCTCGTCCCTACGCTCCTGCCCCTTTCTCTCGTCCCCACGCTCCCGCGTGGGGATGCGGCTGTCCTGGACGCTCCGGCGTCCTTTTTCTTCTCCCAGGGCGCAGAAGGCCAAGAAGGGACGCCGGAGCGTCCAAGACATGGCATCCCGACGGAGGACCGTCGGGACGAGATTGGTTGAGCAAGGACGCGCTGAAGGAGTGGTTGAAAGAACCGAGCGAATGTAGTATAAGGTGCGGTGGTTGCTGGGTGGTCGAGTGCTCCTCGGACGGCCCCTGCCGCCCGGAAGGCGAGAGAAGGAGGCCGTGGAATGCCCAGACGCGGTGCGGCGGAAAGTGGCGGCTACGTGCCCAGACGCCTGTTCCTGACCAACGGCGTGGGGCGCCACAAGGAGAAGCTGACCAGCTTCGAGATGGCGCTGCGCGACGCGGGCATCGCCAGCTTCAACCTCGTCAAGGTCTCCAGCATCTTCCCGCCCCACTGCAAGACCATCCCCAAGAAGCTCGGCCTCCAGCTCCTCAAGCCCGGCCAGATCCTCCACGTGGTGATGAGCGAGAACGCCACCAACGAGCCGCACCGCCTCCTCGCCGCCTCCATCGGCGTCGCACTCCCCAAGGACCCCAACCACTACGGCTACCTCTCCGAGCACCACAGCTTCGGGCAGACCGACGACGCCGCGGGCGACTACGCCGAGGACCTCGCGGCCAGCATGTTGGCGACCATCCTGGGCGTGGACTTCGACCCCGACAAGAGCTACGACGAGAAGAAGGAAATCTGGCGCTTCTCCGGCCAGATCGTCCGCACCTTCCACACCACCCAGAGCGCGCTGGGCGACAAGACCGGCCTCTGGACCACCGTCATCGCGTGCGCCGTACTCGTGTAGGCGCCGGACGTTTCCACATGGAAGAGGCGTGCAACTTCCCGGGCTTCCTCGGCATCGGGCCGCCACACTCCGCCTACGCGACGGCCCGAGCCGCCGTCCTCCCCGTGCCCTTCGAGGCCACGACCAGCTACATCCAGGGCACCCGCCGCGGCCCGCAGGCCATCCTCGACGCCTCGCACCAGGTCGAGCTGTACGACGAGGAACTCGGCCGCGAGACTGGAGGGGCTGCTCGACGCGATGCACGCCTGCCGGATGCAGGAGTATGAGATCGTCGCCCGCCGCGGGACCGCCCGTCCGACAACCCCTGGCCCACCTGCCCCCGCACCCTTCGCTCCTCCAGTTCCCACGACGAAGGCTGCCAGCGCCTCTGGAGCATCGGCACCAAGGAATTCGTCGGCGACGGTGGTCTGCTCAAGAAGCTGCGCTGCATCCGACTCGAATGGACCGCTCCCGACGCCTCGGGCCGAGCCACGTTCAAGGAAATCCCCGGCTCCGAATTCGAGCTTCAGGCCGACCTGGCCCTTCTCGCCATGGGCTTCACCCGCGTCGAGCACGGCCCCCTCATCGAGCACTTCGGCCTCGAAGTCACCGACCGCGGCGCCTTCAAGGTGGACGCCGATTACATGACAGTTGCCCCCGGCATCTTTGCTGCGGGCGACAGCGTCCTCGGCGCCTCCCTCGTCGTCCGTGCCATCCTCCTCGGCCGCGACTCCGCCGCCGCCATTGGCCGCTACCTTCGAAGTTAAGCGCTCTGCCGTTCGATCAAGATTATGCTTGACATTCCCAAGCGGGGGCAATACAATCCCTCTGTGTAAGGGGGACGCGGCAGGCACGTCCGAACGACGACACCGGTCATTCACGGGGGACGCGCCGTGAAGACACAAGACTGCCCGAAAGCCACCGGCGGCGATGGCCACCACACGCTGAGGCTTTGGGCAATTCTGGTCTGTGCTGCGCTGGCTGCGACGGTTGGGTTTGTTCTGATCATGGGGTGGCTTCACGAGCCCGGGATGAGCAGCGGTTCGCGCCCCCAGCCTGGCGGCTTGCCGCCGGGTATAACGCAGGTCCCCCCCCCAAGTGCTCCCAAAGTGATCGCCCCGCTGAAAGCCGCCACCGCGATGCATGAGGTGACCACACCGGCTCCGCATGCAGTCGCAAAGCGTGTACCCGAGGAGCACGCCCCGCAGGACAGCATGTCCGACACCATGCGGCGCAAGGCACTTTCGCGGATAATGAGCGCCGTTGGTGGGATGGGATGGCCGCATGTGGTGAGGAAGCCGACTACCCAGGAGCTGGAGGCTTTCCCCGCGACGGTCAAGGAAGCCCAGGCTCTGGCGGCGGCGGCTCCGGGCACAAGAGAAGCCCGCCAAGCGCGCTACGTCGCCTTCCGGCTGCTTCAGTTGCTTGGGCAGCCCGGCGACGCGGAACTGGAGTTTGAAGCCCACCTCCAGGATATCACACAGAACGAGGACGCGGCCGCGGCCTGCAAGTTCCTCGAGGAGGAAGGCCTGCGCGAGGATGGGGACCGCTATTTCCTTCTAGCCGTGAAGCGTTTCCAGCGCATGGCCGGCTTTGCGCGCGAACTACCGCACGTGGCCGCCATCGCACAGGCTCGCATGGCAAACGTGTACGCGCGGCTGCAGCAAGACGACCTTGCTGCCATCGCCTGGCAGAAGGCGATTGAGCTTGGCTTGCCGCCCCAAGAGGCCCGAGACGCCTACGGGTATCTGTGGCGGACGGCGCTCTCGAACAAGCGCTACGAAGAGGCGCTGCGCCAAGCCGAAGCCATGGTCGCGCTGCCCGGCTCGGAGGCGCAAATGGCCAACGACGAGACTCGCCTTGCTATGGTGATCGAGAAGACGCAAGGTCCTATGAAAGCCGCCCGGCTCTATCGCCAGATACTCACGAAATACCCGGAACGCTTCTGCGCTTCCGCAAATGCCCTGTTGAAGGAAATCGAGAAGAAGCTTGAGGGAGACGTCCTCAAGTGGAGCCAGTGACCGGTGGAGGGCGCCACATACCCTGTAGGAGGCAGCCGATGCAACGCCGGTTGGCTATGGTCATAGGCACCCTGTTCTGCGCCGCCGGAGGCCTGGTCACTGAAAGCCGGGCGGCTTCCGAGGGTGGGTGCAGCGTCTCTGTTCAGCTATGCTGCGAAGGGCAGCAACTTGAGACCTGGGTAAACAGTAGGGGTTCGCAGACGGTGCTTCTCTGCACGGGGAAGAGCTACGCATTCCAGGCTTGTTGCAGCTGCACGCACAATGTGACGCTCACATCGAACTTCGGTTGCTCGGACGGGCCTCACACAAATGCCTTCTTCTCCAAGACATTCTCGGCAATGGGCTCCTGCGAGAATGATCACTGGGTGAAGGCGACGTGTCAGCAGAGCGGCACGTCGTGCTTGGTCGAGTTCACAGTGGTCGACGTCTTCTTCAATCCCTGGGAGCAACGGGTCCCGCCTACGAAGCCGGGCGGGACGCAGGGGTGCTTCTCCTATTGTCTCACTCTTTCCGGAGGCCGACAAGTCGGCCTGTCCTGGCAGAGGACATCCGGCACGGCCGGATCTGTCACAGACTTGAATCCCAATGGAATGACGTACACTCCCACCTCCATCGCATTCACTGGTGACCAGCAGACTTGGGTCAGCGACACCGGCGGCTGCAAGAACGTCCAGTTGCGTGCCACCGCGAGCTACGGCATTGCTGCTGCGGTCAGTGACTTCTCTGTCTGCGCACACCCTTGTAACTTCTCAGCCGCTCGAATTGGTGACGAGAATGGCGCTGGGGTGGGTGTGTCGACGTCAATCAGCTGGGTGAGCGACTCGGGCAGCACTGGGCATCTCGATCAGGCTGAATGGGGTGAGCGCGTACTTGAGCACCAACGCGACAACCCGCCATTCACCACTGCATTCCCTGAAGTGTTCCCGACATATCGTGGAGCAAGGTTCCCGCCATGGGGAGACATTCACACCTACCCAAGGGCCGACACCAGTAAAGCGGGACTCCAGAAAGGCACAACTTACCATGCCACGGCAAAGCAGCAATACCAGTTTCGGTGCATTCGCTGTGGCCTGCAGAACCAACCGTGTGTAGCCTCAGGCTATCACATCGTCCACGAGGTGAAGTGGAGTGCCTTGTGGGATCAGTGGCTCCACAAATGCACCAAGACTGGGCAGCCTGTCGAGATCGACTATGGCTACACTGGTGCAGGAGGAGGCAGTGCTGTGAGCGACGAACACCAGATAGGCAACTAACAGCTTTGGGGAAGGGAACGCCTTCCATGGCTCCCCACACCTTTCCACGCGACTGCAGTGCGGTCGCAATCAGGAGCAAACTCCATGCTTGAGGTAAGCGGGACGAACTCACGCAGAAAGAGATACATGGCGATCATTATCCCAATCATCGGTGGACTCGCAGCACGTGCCCTCGGCGCTGCGCCGATCGAGGAGATTGGGGAGGTGCGCGTCTCCCTCGAGCTAGTGAGACAAGAGGTGCCTTGCCGCGCGCCGGTTCCCATGACCATGAAGATCCAGAACAAGACGCCGCGAGACTTGGCGATGCTATTCGACTATGTTTCAGCCGCGGGCGTTGAGTTCACGGCCGAACGTGGCATCGCAGCCACAGACAGGCCGCGGCAGCCGCTTAACGTCTCACTGCAACCCACAGTGGTTGAGGGAAACAGGGAACAATCGGTCACCCTCTATCTCAACCGGTTCATCGAGTTCAAACTACCGGGCATCCATCACGTGGCCTACCGAGTGAGGTTACCGTACTACTTCGTTGGGGATGGCCTCGCCGAGAAGAACATAAGGCACCTGACGGCAAGTGGCACACTGCGAGTCCATCTGCTTGATGCAACCCACGAGGAGACTAGGAAGGACCTTGAACGAGTAGCCGAGGCGCTAAACAGCGAGGACAAGGAGAAGCGCCTGGAAGCCGCTGTCGCGCTGTGCTATCTCGACCACCCATCTGCCCTTGAGTTTGTGGCCAAGGTCCTTGCCGACGACAGTTCGGCACTCAAGATCATGGCGATTCAGGCCATCAGCCGCCTCCGTTCTCCCGAGATCGTGAAGGCCCTCGATGGTGTCCTCAGCCCGGAGGCGGACCCGGCCGTCCTGAAGGTGGCGCTCGGTGCGTTGGCAGGCCAGTCCAAGGTGCTCGAGAGAGACAGGGTGAAGGCGCTGCTTGGCTCCAAGCGCGACGGCGTGAGAGGCTACACGGCTTGCTATGTGGCCCGGGTGGGGACCGCGAAGGACATCCCCCTCTTGCAGCCCCTGCTCACTGACAGCAACCCTTATGTGGCCAGGGATGCGAAGGCGGCTATCGAGAAACTGACGGCGAAGGAGTAGTGGGGTTTTGGTCTCTTGCCCATTTGAACCCACGGGTCCGGATAGAGCTGATTGATATAGACGGCCAAGCGGTCAGCGCCGGCCAGAAGGACGAGGCGCACGGCGAGGGGGCCTGGCGACGCGGGGCGCAGGGGGAAGTTTGCGCCTGTCGGGGTCGAGGGTGTCGGGACAGATGTCCTGCTCGTGCGGCCAGGCGATGGTTCCACCTCATGCCCGTTGACCCCCGCTCGGCATTGGGTACAATGGCTGTTGTAGCAGGAGGAGCTTGATGGACGAACACGTGGAACGCGACATCAGTCTCGCGACGAGGATTCTGAAGGCGGCGGGGGCGACAGAGATCTATGTCTTCGGCTCGGCCGCGACGGGGAGGATGCGCCCCGAGTCCGATATTGACCTCGCGGTGCGTGGGCTGGCGCCAGAACACTACTTCCGAGTCGGGGGGCAGGTGATGCTGGCTGTCTCCCGCCCCGTAGACATCCTGGACCTCGATTCGCCGTCACCCTTCACGGAGTTCCTCGAGCGCAAGGGGAGGCTTCGCCGTGTGGGATGATGTGCCGGGAGAATGTCACTCCGCCTTCGGCGTGCCCTGCCAGATTGACTCGAGTTCATACACGCCCACCGACAAGACCTTGAGGGCGCCCTTGGTGCACTTGATGGCGACCGCCTCGTCGGAGGGCAGGAAACAGGCGGAGACGGATGCATCGCCGCCGTTGCCGAATGCCTCAATGGAGGTGCGGTCCACGAGCAGTTCCAGCCTCACTCGCTTCGCGTCGGGGGTCATGGGGGCGGTGAAGCCCTGAAGCGACAGCTTCTCTCTCGTGAAGGCCAGGGTCTCGCCGCGGATGCGGAACGCCGCCGCCGCTCCTGCCTCCATTTCGAACTCGGCGAGGATGTGGAAAAGGTCGCCCTTTGCGGCAAGCTCCATCTCCTCGCCGGCGGCAAGTGCCCTGCCCTTCTCTTCCATCTTGGCCTTATGGAGCTTGGTGATCTCCGCGATAGGCTTGCGGAAGAGGCGGGTCGTGCCGCCGCAGGTTCGCAGGGTGAGTTCGCACGGGAAGGTGTGTTGCTGGTTGAAGGGCATGTTGGGATACTTCCCGCCCCGCATCCAGGCGATCTGGATTCGTCGCCCGTCCTTCTCCGGGATGTGGTTCCAGCTCTGCGTGGCATAGAAGTGTGGGCCGCTGGTGCGCCGCGGCGCGGCGTCGGGCTTGAACGTCGTCCCATCGAAGTCGCCGACGGCATAGCTGCCGTCGCCGCCGATCACGACCCACTTGCTGCGGCTCCGGTCGCCATCCACGGGCAACGGGAACATGTCCGGGCACTCGAAGAAGCCGGACACGCACGTCCACCGGGATGATGTAGCGGCCCGGCTTCGCGGCGGGTGGGACGAGGAATGAGAGCTTCACCTCGCCATCCGCCTTGGGCTTGATCGTGGCCCTCGACCAGTCGGTGGTCCCCCCACCCCAGGCCGAGGGGAGCACGGCACGGCAGGAGGCTGTCCGCGCCTCCGACGAGTGGTTGGTGAAGACGACTCGGAAGAGGACGTCGCGGTGGATGCCAGGCCCGTCCCCAAACTCCTGCTCGTAGGGGAAGCAGCGGCACCACGGCTCGTCCATCCCGTAGTTCGCGTGGTCCCACGGCACGATCTCGCCGAACAGTTTCTCCCGCTCCGCCAGGTTCGCCCGCATGAAGGCGACCTCGTCGTCCGTGAAATCAAAGGCGGGGTCCACGTGCTCGTTGAAGATGTGGGTCGGCTTGAGCTTGCGGGTCAGCTCGAGGCAATAGTCGAAGCCCAGGCCCTTACCGAGCCAGTTGCGGTTGTGCGCGCAGTAGTCGTCAATGCCCGACATTGTGTAGGAATCGCCGACGAAGAGCATCCGCAGGTCGCCGCTCTCGACGAGCAGGCCGCCGTGGTAAAGCGTCTGCCCGGGGAAGTGGTAGGCGGTCATCTTGAACTCGTGCCACTGCCACGTCTCGCCGTCCTTCGTCGGGTGGTCCACCTTGACCTGCGTTGGCGAGATGCAGGTGAGCCGCCAGCCGAGGGGGTCCGAAACCACGTCGGCCACGCGGCGGTCGGCCATCACGGGGCACTTGTAGACCTTCACCAGATCGGGGATGCCCTCGATGTGGTCGTAGTGGTAGTGGGTTATCCAGATAGCCTCGACCCATCGGATGTCGCCCTTCTCGACCAGCTTCTGGATGCTCTTCGCCGTGTTGGGGCTGCACACGTCAATCACGAACGCCGCCTTGTCCTTCGACACGACGACCCAGGTGGTGTCGAGGTGGCGGAGGCAGGCGGGCACCTCCTTGCCCTTGCGGATGGGCATGTGGCCCGGGCGGCCATCGAACGCCTCGAACATCTTGGGGAAGTAGTGGCGGAGGGCGGAGATGGCAACGTAGCGGTCGTAGCACCGGTCGAGCCGTTCCGCCAGCAGATCAATCGCCTTCGCCGGGTCGCGCATCAGGTTGCCGTGCGACGGGATGAGCATGCTCGGCTTGGCGTCCTTCACGCGGTTGAGGCCGGCCATCAGCGCCGTGCGGGTGTCCATGAAGCCGTGATAGTCGCACACGAACTTGTTGCCCTTCTGCATGCTGTGGATGTCGTAGACCTGCCCCTCGTCGTAGATCGCATCGCCCACGAACGCCACGCGAAGGCCGTCCACCTCCACGACATAGCTCGCCGAGCCGTCGGTATGGCCTGGCGTCGCCAGCATCGTGATCTTCGCGGGACCCCAGGCGAACGACTCGCCATCCTTGTAAGCGGCGTCAACTCGGACCGGCTCGGCCAGCACGTGGCGGAAGGGATGGAAATCAGTCAGCCCCCAGCGGCTCTTCTTGCTCGCCCAGTACTCATCCACCTTTGCCAGATTCGCCGCCTCCGCCTCCGGCGCCCCGATGCGCACGCTCTTGTCGAGCAGCGCGAACCCGCACACCTGGTCGCGGTGATGGTGCGACAGCACCACCGAATCCACCGTCTTGATCCCCAGCCCCTTCAGCGCGGCCAGCACACTCCCATCTCCCATCTCAAACAGCAGCGCCCTCTCCCCATCGTGCAGAATCCCCACATTGATATGCCCGCGGAACACCGCCAGATGCTCGCTGATCTTCACCACATTCTCAGCCATGTCATTCTTCCTTTACAGACTGTCGAATAGAATGAGCCTGCAGCCGCCACGTTGTCATTCCGAGCTTGTCGAGGGACCTTTCAGGGGCTTGACGCCGCAAGGACAGATTCGCCCAGCATCGTAGCGGCAAGCCCTTGAAAGATCGTTCGACAGGCTCACGATGACACGTTTTGGAAGTGGTCCGTTCTCTTAATGGCTCCTGGACGGGGATGAATAGAGGAATGGATGCTTGGACGATCGCCTGACACCCATCCATTCATCGAGCCTTGCCCCATCCTAGCCGAGTCCCCTCTGCGCTGCAAGCCACCGGCACTTGGTCCCCCAGGCCCCCCCGCTGCTGATTCCGGCGCGCTGGCCTTGACCGCCCCTTCCTTTCGTGGTATTCATGTGGTGGATGTCCGTCGAGAACCCGGAGGAGAGCGTTGAACGTTCGGCTGTATCTCGACCGCTCGGACTTCTCCGCCTACTACGACGACCGCGTGAGGGATCGGCAGGAGGCCACGCGGCAGTTCTGGCTCCGCTTGCCAGAGTTCGAGGTCACGACATCCGAGATAGCGGAAGCAGAGCTGCGAGAGACTACTGACCCAGCTCTCAGGAGGAAACTGCTGAGGTTGCTGCGGAACGTCAGGCAGTTCCCGCTGTCGGAAGCGATGAGGCAGGTGGCGGGCGAGTATGTCGCCGCGGGTGTATTCAGCCTGGCCCAGACCAACGACGCCCTGGGGTTGCCGGCCATTGAGATTCTGGCGCCCCCAGAAGTCTGAAGGTGACTGCCCATGCGCTACTTCAACTACAAGAAGGTCGCCCGAGAGGCCGGCATCCCGCCCGACGCGCTCGCCGACCTGTGCCACGGCATCCGCGAGGAGTTCCCCACTGACGACGTGATGTACGAACTCCACGTCCTGCGCGCCTGCATGGCCGTCCGCGATGACTACGCTAGGGTTGAAGACATCCTCCCCCATGAGCCTGTCGTCCTGGCCTCCCGGTGAGCCGTGACTGCTGGCGGCATGGCTCGCGAATCGAGTAAGGTATCACCGGAACTACGGAACTAGCGAAGCTGGGCTGCCGGATGGCGGAGACGTGGGCATTGCCGTGAGGGCCGCACTGATGATGGTGGCACCAATCCGCGGGGAAAAAGCAACAAAGAGACACAGAGATGGGAACGTACACAGCGAAGGAGTGCAGTTTGGCGGCGGTTCTGGTCTTGGCGCTTGCTGCGGTCGGTTTGCCGCAGGAGCCGCAGCCGCAGAAATCGGAGGCGCCCGTGCCGACCTCGCTTTTTCACGCCCCGCAGGACACCGCGGTATGGCCAGGTGGCCACCGGGTCCCCACGGCCGTGCTGACCAACAAGGGGACGTTGCTGGCCGTCTCCGAGCACCGGCTTCAAAGCGGCGACAGGGGCAACGTTGACTTGGTCTGCAAGCGCAGCACCGACGGGGGCATGACCTGGGGCGATCCGAAAAAGCAGATTCTGATCTACGAGGAAGGCGACGACGCAAGCATAGGGTTCACCGACCCCGGCGTGGTCATCGATCGCACCACCGGCGTCATCTGGTGCCTCTTCGCCAGGAACAAGCAGTCACCGCTGTACGTAACCAGCAGCGATGACGACGGCCTGACCTGGAAGAGACCGAAGGATATTACCGACCAGGTGAAGCCGAAGGAGTTGAAGATGAGCGAGCAGTATCTCTTCGGCAAGGGACCGGGCCTGCAGCTCAAGAGCGGCCGGATGATCGTGCCGGCGCAGCACCTCGACAGCGACATCGCCCATGTGGTTTACAGCGACGACCATGGAAGCACCTGGAAGATGGGGGGCATTCTCCCCAGGGTTGGCAAGGACGGCAGGAGCAAGAAGACGGAAGAGGGCCATATTGTGGAGCTGGCTGACGGGTCGTTTTACATGAACATGCGTGCCTCGGGCAAGCGTCGTTTGTGCTCCTGGAGCAAGGACCAGGGCATGACCTGGTCTCCGCCGGAATATGCCAGTGGACTGGTGGATTCGTGGACCCCTGGCGACGGCTGCGATGCGGGCCTGGCCCGGCTTACCTTGCCCGGCGACGGCATCAAGGGCCGTGTGATTTTCTGCAATCCGACCGAACCCAAAGGCAATCGCGCCGACTTGGCCGGTCATATCAGTTACGACGAGTGCAAGACTTGGCAGAAGTTCAGGCTGATCAAGAGCGGCCATGCCGGGTACTCCGATCTGGTCATTTTCCCGGACATGACCATTGGCTGCATCTACGAGACCCACACCGGCGGCTGGAACTCGATCCGCTTCGCCCGGTTCACGCTGGAGTGGTTGACGGAGGGCAAGGACAAGATCGAGGCCGGAGCCGAAGCCGCGGAGGCGCCCCGCTCCTTTCCCTGGTTGAAGCCGGAAGCCAAGGAGCGGCTCAGACTGGTTCCGAACGAGAAGGCGGCGGAGGTGCGACCGGCAGCCGACGAGACGACGAAGTAGCATGGAGGTGACGAGTCCCGGACAGTCCCGGCGACACCTTACTCAATTCGGGCGGGGAAGGAGAGGCCCGCAATCGCCAACTCAACAACGCAATAGATGCCTCCTACGGCTCCACTGACTCCGTAGGCCTCGCGGACAGCGGCTCCGGCGCTGGACAGTTCAGGTCTCCATAGCGGGAGTCCCCGCCGAAGATGTAGGAGCCCTCCCTCATGACCTTCCAGAGGACGACCTTCTCGCCTGGGAATCGCTTCTTGCCTTCCTCGTAGACCTCGCCGGGGTCTCTGCCGTGTGCCGCGACCTGGCGATGCGCGAGGGCCACGTACTCCCCCTCGTAGGCGCTGAGGTCGGCCTCGGCGAACCAGCCCATGACCTTGTCCACGGTGGCTGCCATCGGCCTGCGCCTCCTATCGTTCTCCCCTCTTAGTATAGCGCGCCGCGAAGCAGTTTCGAGCATGTGTCAAAGGCCATCTGGCGCCAAGGAGCGCTGGCGTTGCGGCTGATGCCATTGTAGAATGGCGGGCGGGGAGAGGCGAGATGCAGGAGGCGCTGGGTGCGGGAAGAGGACGTGATGGCCTTCGTTGAAGGGTTGGGGCCGGAGGTGCGGGAGCTGGTGGTTGCCATGCGGCACGTGGTGCGGGCGACCATTCCGCCGGCGGAGGAGTCGGTGCTGTGGGGCGGGCTGTCCTACCATCGCCCCCAGGTGGGCGGACGGGTGAAGGGGGCGGTGTGCCAGATCGTGGCGAGGCACGGCAAGGTGCGGCTGGAGTTCATCCACGGCGTCCGCCTGGCCGACCCGCACGGGCTGCTCCAGGGCAAAAGAGTGTCGAAGCGGTTCGTGCCGATTGGCTCGCCTGCCGACGCTGAGAGGCCCGAGGTGGCGGCGCTGATTCGGGCGGCGGCGGCGTTCGTGCCTTGACGGGGTCCCGCGGTCCGAGAATTGGCCGCTGAAGAAGCGAGTTGGCAACGTGTGGGACTGGCAACCTGACCTAACTATTGGGCCGCTTCAGGGTTCTTTGTGGGTAGCCCCTACAGGTTGTGCGTCGCCCTTGGGTACGTGTCGTCGGGCCCGACGCGGCGGCCCAAGACTTGGGGGCTTTGCCCCCAAGCCCCCAGGATTTACCGCTTTACAGCCACCGCAGCCCATGCTACAATCCCCCTCCCGCTGAGAAGGATAGGGCTCCGGTGGGAACCGACCCGTTCGGCTTCGCTCAGGGCAGGCCCGAGCGCACGGCCGCGGCGACAAGCCCTTCTTCCTCTACCTCGCCTACACCTCGCCCCACTGGCCCCTCCACGCCTGGCCCGACGACATTGCGAAGTACAAGGGCAAGTACATGAAGGGCTGGGACCGAGTCCGCGAGGAGCGCCACAAGCGCCAGATCGACATGGGCCTCCTCGACCCCAAGTGGCCCCTCACGCCCCGCGACAAGACCGCCCCCGCCTGGGACGACGTGAAGGACAAGGAGATGTGGGACCTGCGGATGGCCGTCTACGCCGCGCAGGTGGACCGCATGGACCAGAACATCGGGAAGCTGGTGGCCAAGCTCCGCGAGCTGGGCAAGCTCGACAACACGCTCATTTTCTTTCTCACCGACAACGGCGGCTGCGCCGAGGCCATTGACCGCGGCCAGAAGGGCGTGCCGCCCGGCCCCGTGGACTCCTTCCTCAGCTACCACCTCCCGTGGGCGAACGCCAGCAACACGCCGTTCCGTCTCTACAAGCACTGGGTCCACGAGGGCGGCATCTCCTCGCCCCTCGTCGTCCACTGGCCGGCCGTCATCAAGCAGGGCGGCACCCTCACGAGCCAGGTCGGCCACACGATTGACCTCATGGCCACCTGCCTCGACGTCGCCGGCGGCGAGTATCCCAAGACCTTCAACGGCAAGGACATTCAGCCCCTCGAGGGCAAGAGCCTCCTCCCCATCTTTGAGGGGAAGGAACCAGTGGGCGGGGCCTCTGTGCCCCGCGTCCTCTTCTGGGAGCACGAGGGCAACCGCGCGGTGCGCCAGGGCAAGTGGAAACTCGTCTCAAAGCACCCCGGCGGCTGGGAACTCTACGACCTCGAGGCCGACCGCACCGAACTCCACGACCTCGCCGCCGCGAACCCCGACAAGGTGAAGGAACTCGCCGCCCTCTACGACGCCTGGGCCAAGCGCTCCAACGTCGAGCCCTGGCCCGTCCGCCGCCCCGGCGCCGAAAAGGGCGGCAAGGCAGGGAAGGCGCGGAAGTAGGGCTCTTCACCAGTCAGCGACCCTGTATCACCGAAGCACGGCGCGTTGTGGCGCGTACCGCCCCCGGTCCCCTGCCAAGCGCGGACAACAAGGGACGCTGCAAGGCGCCGCGGGAAATGCGTCAGCCTGTCGGAGTGCGGCGGCTCGACGCCGCTTTGGATTGGCCGTCCGCCCAAAGCCCCAAAGCGAGCGGTTGATTGACGCTTGAAGACGCGACACCCTTCCCCTGTTGGTCAGGATAGTGATATCGCCGCGATCATCTTCCTGTAAACCGCTATCAGTGACGCTGCGATCAGAGCGGCCATGGGCTCATGGTTTCCATCGTTGGCGCGGCGAAGCGCATAGGCGTACCGATGCCGCCCTTCACTATCTGCCTTCAGATAGACCGGAGGGTAATGTCGCCACAGGATCAGGTTCATCAAAATGCGCGAAACTCGACCGTTGCCATCCGAGTATGGATGGATCCTGACGAACCTGTGCGACACCGTGGCAGACTTGAGGATAACGTCGTACTTCGGCTGTGGCACGATGGGCGGGAACCCGGCGCAGAACTCCTGTATCAGTTCTTGCAGAACCGATGGTGGTGGGAAGAAGACGTCCGGGTCACCAACATGTACGGGGAGCCTCCGGAATTCGCCCAGTTTCTTCGGAGGAAGAATGCCCATCATGACAAGACGGTGAAAGAAGTGCACGTACTCAAGCCTGAAGGGCTTGAGCAGATGATCGAACTCAACATTAGAGAGCGCCTTGATGAGGCCCCCCTCGCATTGAACACCTTCAGTCAACGGGCCGTAGATGGGACCCGAAGACTCCTCAAGCCCCCTCACCACCTCCAGGCCGTGCCTTATCGTCTTCAGCTTGTCTTGCTCGATGTTCTGCTTCGCAAGCTCCTCCTCTACCTTCCCGAACCCCTTCAGCGCTACGACGAGCGAAGTCATCTGGCGCGTGAACAGTTCGTCCCCAACCATGGCAAGCGCCAGGTGGGCTCTGGATAGATTGAGCGCGGCGACGTCGTCTGGGCTACCGCCTCGCCGTTTGAGCGCGAGGACATCCCGACGGTGGATGTCTAGTAGTTGGGCCATATCCAGATGAGGGCCCCGGATCGAGTCCATCTGCTCGAAGACTGCGTCGGCCAGCTCCCTTGTTCTGCCCATGGAGAGGTGGACGCCTTCCTGCCAGTTGCTTTCATGCACTGCCCGGACGATTATCTCCTTCCTGACCTCGGCGAGAACCTCGTTGGGATCAGCGTTCAGGTGCTTGCACCTATCGATGTACTCCTGCTTCAGGCTGTCGACCTCGCGGCGGAGGTCAGCGTACCTCTTGTACCAAGGCGTGCGTGTCCTCGAAGTCGCGACCATTGCTCTTGTCCCTCTGCAATCAAACAGCGGGGCGACGACGCACCACAGGATGTGATGGGTCAACGAACAGACCGGCAACAGGGCAGTGGAAAGCAGGGAGGAGGGGCACGGGGTCGCGTCCGGTGGAGGCGGAGAGGGTCTCGATGTCGGCGGCGCAGCGGCGGACGGTGACGGGCATCGCGAGAGACCGCTCGGCGGTGATGTGTGTGATGGCGCCCACGACTTGGCCTCCTCAAGCGGCAGCGGGCGGCGCACGCGCCGCCCCTCCGGGCGACAATGCTACTCGCGGAAGGAGGAGGAGTCAAGGGGCGGTTCTAGACTCTGTACGGTAAGAGGGCGGATCGCGTAGCGCCAGCGTCTCGCTGGCTGCCCGAGGCCGCCGGGACGGCGGCGCTACGTATCTCCGCACAAAGCCTACTTACGGCTGCGTCTGGCGAGCCATTGTCCCAACGACCGTTGGCTCTCGCGGGAGGGGAGGCCGGCGAGGAGGCCCTCGACGCTGATGTCCTCGTCGAGGTCGGGCCAGTGGATGCCCTCGCCGTCGCCGAGGAGTTCCCAGTTCCCGCGCTCCGCGGCCGTGCCGTGAAGGAGGCGAGGGAACCAGGCGAGGGGGACGGAGACGCTGCGGCGGTCCTTCAGTAGACCCTTCGGCCGTGACTCGTGCGCGGTTTGCGCGCATGTTGAGGGCATCGGAAGCCCAATATCCAATACTCAACACTCAATCCTCAATGACCAAGTGCAGAAGGAGCGGCGGCCCAGATTGCCTCACTTGAGCATTGAGTATTGAGTATTGGATATTGAGTGTTCGACTGCGCGGTGCCCTTTGGTTGCGGCGAGGCGCCGCGTTAGGGCACATCTGCCGGCCCCTTGTGTCAAACCGTTCGCCCGCGCCGCGGGCCGGCAGAGCGGCGGTGCCAGGCCCGAGGCTGCCTGGTGCGTTGACGCCGCAATGGCAAGCGGGTATGATATGGGATGTGGGGTGATGTGAGCAGCGGCACAGGATAGGGCGCGGCGCAGGCCCCGCTGACAGGAGGCAAGCGATGGCAACGGACGGAACGCTGAAGCGCGCGCGGCGTCGGGCACCCGGGAGGGCGCGAGTCGTGGCAAGGGACGCCGAACTGCGCAAGTATGCGGTGAAGCTCCCGGAAATCTACCGGGAGATCCTTGCCGCCTTCCCGCGCATTGCGCCCAATCGGAAAGCAGGCTTCGGGCTGGCCTTCCAAAGCCTCGCCGCAGACTTCGAGGGCAGGCGCCTCAAGTACACCATGGGAGAGATCATGCTTGCCTGCGAGAAGTTGCGCGAACGCGGGTTCGTGGAGATCAAGCACGGGTTCTGGGTCTACCCCACGGACCGCGGGGAGCGAGTTGTATCCGCAGTGACGGGCCAGGAGCCAGCGGCAGCGGAAACGGTTCCGGACTTGCCGCCCCTGCCGTGACCCGTGAGGACCAGCGGCCATGCTCTGGCAACTGCGGGCCTTCCCAGCTTGCACGCACCATGTGTTCCTCTCCCACTGCTCGGAGGACCGTGCCTCGCTGGTCATCCCGCTGTCCAGGGAACTCGAGGCAAACAGGATCATCCCCTGGCTGGACCTCCACGACTACCCCTATGGTCCGAGGTCCTTTGAGGCCCTGCGCAACGGCGTTCTCTGGAGCCGCCACACCATATTCCTCGTGACCCCGGCCCTGCTCGCCCAATCGCGCGGATGGAGCAACGTGGAGCTGGCCTGGGCGCACCTGCTCCAAGAGAACTTGCAGGAACCGGGCGGGGAACTCCTGAGTATCGCTCTGCCACTGGTATTTGTGGAGCCTGGGACAGAGCTGTTGATGCGATCGGTCTGGAGGGTGGCATGCGATCGATGCCCGTTCCACCGTGCCAGGGATGGAGACCCTGTGACATGGGCGCTCAGGCACATTCGCAAATTCATCGTCGAGCAGCAGGACCGTGCAGCGGCCATCGCCAAGTGGCTCAAGGAAGACCCGGCTTTTCGTAGACGCCTGAAGAAGCGCCCGGGCATGCTCGACCGGATCATGTGCAGACAGCCATCCGCCGTTCCTGCAACCTGAGCATGGTATCTCTTCCGTTGTGTCAGTCGCTCACCCCGGGATGCCTGTCGGCGCGCCGTTGCTCAAGCCAATCGTTCAACGGCCGCTGACCCTCGCGGGAGGGGATGCCGGCGAGGAGGCCCTCGACGCTGATGTCCTCGTCGAGGTCGGGCCATGACACCTATCGCCGTGCCTCCCAAGGGAGAGGTGGGCAGACCCCGGTCACGGGACCTCCCCAGCGATCCTGACGACTGGGCCGAGTTGGGTGACGGTCAGCCTGTTGTGGTGTGCCCAGGAGATGGCTACAACCTGTTGGGCATCCTGCCAAATAGGAAATAGTGAAGACCTGACCCCCGGGGGGCGCGAAAGCTGCCGAGTCTGGCGAGACTGGACGACTCAGCGGGTTGTGGTGTGGCCGGAGGCAGCCGCAACTTGTAGTGGGGGAGTGGGGTCAGGGCTACATTCTGGATTCCGCTGAAAGACCCTTTTTGGCCCGTCGGCTGGCATCACGGATCCGCGAGTTTTGCGAAAAGAGCCTCCTCTGCGAGCGAAGTCCGCCTATCCGCGTACCCGCCTTCCGGCGAAAAGGGGGGGGCTTCAGCGGAGTCCATTCTACAGGTCGCGGATGCGGATGGCGCGCAGCCAGAGCGGCACGCCGTGGTCCTGGAAGCCGATGTAGCCGGTCCTCGGCCGATTCTTGATGCGCGGATTGGTCAGCTCCAGCTCGTTCACCACCTCGCCGTTCAGCTTCACCGTCAGCTTGTCGCCCTGGCAGCGCACGCTCACCAGGTTCCACTCGCCCGCGGGCTTGCAGGTGTTCTTCGTCGGCGGGATGCCGGGGATGATGCCGCAGGCGTCGTGGTCGGAGAGCTTCGCGTCGGGCTTCTTCGACCCCGAGTCGTAGAGCTGCACCTCGATGCCCGTCGCCACGGGGCTCTTCATGTTCCCCACGTGGAAGTAGAAGCCGCTGTTGCCCCCCTTGTTCACCTTGAACTCGAATTCGCACTCGAAGTCCTGGCACTGCTTGTCCTTGAGCCAGAGATAGGCGTCGTAGCGGGTCCAGCCGGCGATTCACGCGCCGACGAAGGCGGAGATCGCCGCGAGGCCGGAGCTGGGCAAGGCCCGGGCGATCATCGCCTCGGCGAAGGTCTTTGAGTACGCCGTGACAGGGACGCCCTGCAATCAGGAGGCGATGGTCGAGATGGTCTGCAAGGCGGCGAAGGCAGGCTTCGTGCCGCCCCGCGAAATGCTCGAAGCCCTGGGCATCGTGGTGAGCGACAGTGGTGCGGGCGTCCCGCCTGCAAGCCCAGAGGCAGGCACGATGCCTGCCCCACGCGACACAGGCATCTCGGCGATCATCACCGTCCCCGAGCTGCGGGCCGCCGTGGCCGCGAAGCTCGCTCGGCTCGACCTCAAGGCGATTATGGAGGAGGCGTTCGACCGCATGCGTGGCCGCGTCTGACCGCCCAGGGCGGCGGGCCGGAGCTGGCAGGCCGAGTGGGGCAGGCATCTTGCCTGCCTCT
This sequence comes from Planctomycetota bacterium, assembly GCA_041320515.1. Classification (GTDB taxonomy): domain Bacteria; phylum Planctomycetota; class PUPC01; order DSUN01; family DSUN01; genus DSUN01. The sequence continues at coordinate 2,468,850 of JBGLNR010000001.1, forward strand.
TGGCAGGCGGGACGCCTGCCCCACGGCTGGAGCCAGCAGGCCAACCGCCGCCCGGAGAGCCGCAGGCGCTTGTGTTGTGACAACCGCAACGTGACAGGAGAACCGACGTGAAGGTGAAGATCAAGAAAGACAGGGAGTGGACGAATCCGGCGGATGCCAAGAAGCATCTGGCAGGCGCCGTCCTCGACCTGGACGACGCGAAGGCCAAGGGCCTGTGCGACCTCGACATCGCCGAGGCCGAGGCCAAGGCGAGCGACGTGGCGACCGTGCTCGACGAGGCGGTCGCGGGCCTCGACGCGAAGATCACCACCGCCGTGGCGCAGGCCATCGGCAAGGCCGCCCAGGGCTTCGAGCTGAAGGGCAAGGGCCTGATCACCGGCGGAGCCGACCGCGCCGACGACGACCCGATGAACGGCTTCAAGTGCGACGACGAGTTCTACCTGGCCGTCCATCGCAGCTCGCAGAAGGGCGCGGCCGTGGACGAGCGGCTGCCGAAGGTCGCCGCGGCGTTCAAGCACAAGATGCTCGACCGCTATCCGCAGTTGTCGAGCGACCACCAGGCGATGGCCAAGGTGGCCAGCGTCGGCACCGGCGAGGCCGGCGGCTTCCTCGTCCCCGAGGAAACCTCCTCGCGCATCTTCGAGCGCGTCCAGGCCCAACTGGGCGGCGTCGTCGAGAAGTGCGACCGCCTCACGCTCTCCGGCTTCTCCGTGCGCATGCCCGCGGCGAGCGACGCCAGCCGCGCCGTGGCCGCGACCCGCTACGGCGGCATCATCGTCTACAACGTCGCCGATGAGGCGCAGATCACGGCGAGCAACCCCAAGTGGCGCGAAATCCGCCTCGAGGTCCACAAGAAGGCCGCCCTGGCCGGCGTCACCGAGGAGATGCTCTCGGCCGTCGCCAACTTCGGCAGCCGCCTGACCACCAAGATGGGCGAGGCCATCGGCGACGAGGTGGTCGAGGACATCTTCTTCGGCTCGGGCGCGGGCGTCTGCCTTGGCGCCTTCGCCGCCGCCAACCCGGCCTGCCTGGCCATCGCCAAGGAGGCGGATCAGGAGGCCGACACCATCGTCGTCCAGAACATCCTCAAGATGGAGGCGTATCTGTACGGCAGCGGGGAGTTCTACTACAACCCCGAGGCCCACACGCAGCTCGCGATGCTGACGCTGACGGTCGGCACGAGCGGCATCCCGCTCATGATGAGCGCCGGCGGCTTCAGCGGTGCGCCCTCGACCACCATCCGCGGCCGGGCCGCCACGAACACCGACCACTGCGAGAAGCTGGGCGACGCCGGCGACATCGTGCTCGCCAACTGGAGCCAGTACATGCTGGCAACCCGCGGCGGGATCAAGACCGACATGTCGATCCACCTGTGGTTCGACTACGACAAGACGGCCTTCAAGGCCACCTTCGAGGTGGATGGCCGGCCCGCCTGGGAGTCCACCCTCACCCCGAGGAAGGGCGCCACGGGCACCCGCGTCAGCCCCTTCCTCAAGGTCGCCGAAAGGGCGTAACCCCAACGTGCGGCCACAGCCGAGGGCGGCTGTGCCACACCAACACGAAAGGACACGCGAATGCCGGCTCGGAAGTTCCTCGAAAAGTGCATCATCCGCCCCGCGGGCGAGTGCAAGGACCGCAACGCGGCGGCCTTGACGGGCGACTACATCCGCCTCGGCGGCCTCGCCGAGGGCTGCGCCATCGTCATCAGCTTCGGCGACGGCACCGCCGCCCACGACGTGGCTCCCGCCCTCTACCAGGCGACGGACGCGGCGGGCACCGACGCCAAGGTGCTCAACTGCCTCGAGACCGGCCGCATCTACACGATGCAGGCCGCCGACTATGCCACCCTCGCGGCCGAGACGGGCTTCACCAAGGAAACCCAGGCGACCGCCGACGAGCAGTTCACCGACGCCGACAGCGGCGAGCAGGCGGGCATCACCGTCTTCGAGGTCTTCGCCGAAGACCTCGACGGCGCCAACGGCTTCACCCACATCCGCTGCGACATCGCGGATCCGACCGCCGCGAAGGTGATCGACGTGCTCTACATCCTGCACGGCCTCAACTACGCGGCCGCGCCCGAAAGCCAGATCGACCCGCTCGTGTGACCTGGCTTCCCTTTGGCTCTTCGGCAGGGGGAGCCTGAACCCCTCCCCCTGCCGCCCTTCAACTCAGGAGACGCGACAGTGAAAAGGCTCATCGGCTTCCTCTTCGTGGCAGCGGCCCTGGCCGCCACGATACTCAGCCTCGCGCAGCCCGGCGCTGCCGACCCCGTGGCAGGCCATCGGCTGACCATGACCTCGGACGACGTGCCGGTCTTCTGGCCGCCCCGCGGCCAGGTGTTCTACGTCTGCTCCGCCACGGGCAGCGCCACGGCCACGGGCCGCTCGCCCGTGACCCCCCTGACCACCATTGACGCCGCGATCAACAAGTGCACGGCGTCCCGCGGCGACGTGATTCTCGTCCTCCCAGGCCACGCCGAGACGATCAACACGGCCGGCGGGATCGACGCCGACGTGATCGGCATCTCGATCATCGGCCTGGGCAACGGGGCGCTCCGCCCCACCATCACCCTTGGCTCCGACGAAACGGCCACGACCGTGACAGTGGACGCCGCCAACATCCGCATCGAGAACCTGCGATTCGTCGTGGGCGTCGACTCCCTGGTCATCGGGATCGACGTCAATGCGGACGACTGCACGATCAAGAACTGCGAGTTCCGCGCCGGCTCCTCGAAGGAGGCCATCACCTTCGTTGACGCCACGACCGGCGCGGCGAACGGAGCCGACCGCCTCAAGGTCATCGGCTGCAAATTCGTCCAGACCGCCGACGGCGGCGACCGCGCCATCGAACTCGGCGAGGTCAACGACGAGGTCGAGATCACCGGCTGCGTCATTGACGGCGACTGGGACGACGCGGGCATTCACAATCCGACCGGCAAGACAATGACCAACCTGCTCATCAAGGACTGCGTGATCGCCAACCGCGACTCCGGCGAGCACGCCATCGAGCTGGTCTCCGCCTGCACCGGCTTCGCCGTCAATAACTATCTCTACGGCAACACCCTTGGCACCATCCTCGACCCCGGCAGCCTAATGTGCCTGGGCAACATGGAGGTCGACGCCGTAGACCAGGCGGGCGTGGCCACCCCCGGCACGACCGCCGGGCCGCTGCCCGCCGGGGCCATCGCCACCACTACGTTTGCATCCGGCGCGATTGACGCGGCGGCCATCGCCGCCGACGCGCTTACCACCGCCGAGCTGGCGACCGGCTGCATTAGCGCCGATGAGGTCGCGGCGGATGCTCTCGGGGCCTCGGAGATCGCTACCGACGCCCTCGGGGCAGCCGAGCTGGCCGCCGACGCCGTGGCCGAGATCGCGGACGGCATCGCCGACGAGGCGGTGAGCGGCCACACCACGGCCGGCACGGTCGGGGCCATGCTGCAACCCCTCCACAGCGGCACCGCCTCGGCGGCGGCCGCCGGCACGATCACCCTCCAGAACACGGCGAGCGCCCTCGCCGACTTCTACAACGGCAACGTCATCCAGATCATCGCAGGCACGGGCGCCGGCCAGAGCCGCGTGATCACCGACTACGCCATCACCACCTTCCAGGCCAGCATCGCGCCGAACTGGATCACCACGCCCGACGCCACCTCCAAATACGTGGTCTACGGCCAGGGGCCGTGCCGCGTCGAGGACGTGACGACGGGGGCGATTGACGCCGACGCCATCGCCGCCGACGCCATCGGGGCTTCGGAGATCGCCACGGCGGCCATTGACGCCGACGCGATTGCTGCCGACGCCATCGGGGCGGCGGAACTGGCCGCCGACGCCGTGGCCGAGATCGCCGCCGCCACCTTCACTGGCATCGGCACCGAGTTCTGGGTCAAGAAGACCCTCACGTCCTCGGCAATCGTCCAGGCCGGCGTCGACATCACGGGCGTCAGCTCGGCCGGCGAGCTGGCCATCGAGGACGTGATCGTCAAGACGAATAGCACCGGCCTCGCGGCCGGCACCAACCTCGAAATCTGCTCCAACAACGCGAACGGCCTCGCCAACATCCTCGTCGAGACCGTCGCCAACCTCGGCGCCAACAAGACGATGGACCTGACGGGGGCGAGCGTGACGAAAATCCGCCCCGTCCTCGAGGTCGGCAAGAAGCTGATCGCCAAGTCCACCGTGGCCGACTGCACGGGCGCCGGCACGATTGACGTGTACGTCAAGTTCAAGCGCCTGACGGCGGCCGCCACCGTCGCCGCGGCGCCATGACCATCTGCCTCCCGCGCGACTGGCTGGCCGCGCGGGATGGGGGGCAAGCGAGGTGGGCGGGTTCACTCCTTACCGCCCGCCTCGCCGCCCGCCCCCGGTTTGTAGTGCCGCCTTCAGACGGTATCCAAAACGCGATATGAAAGGCCCCCCAATGCGAACGCGAACCTGGCTCGCCCTCGCCGTCCTCCTCGTCCTGGCCATCATCCTCGCCTGCGGCTGCTCGACGATGAACGCCGTCGAGAAGTGCCAGATCACCCAGTACCAGAAGGCGCACCCCAACTGGCTCAAGCACGAACTCGAACTCGACACCTGACCCTTCCTGCACTCCGTCGTGTGCGGAGTAACAGGCATCGTGAAGTGGGGAACACTGACCCTCATCCACCAGCCTTACGACGACGAGTGCCTGCGCTTCTGGCACGCCCGCCACAAGGAGCGGGCGCCGAAGGGCAAGCCGTGCGACTGCGATGTTGTGCTCACCGCCTGCGGCTGCCCCTGGGAAGGCGAAGAGGCCGTAGCGCCGCCAGTCTCGGTGGCTCCTGTGGCCGCCGCGCCCCCGGCCGTGGCCCCCGCACCCGTGGCCCCCGCGCCTGTGGCACAGCCGCCCGCGGCCGTGATTCCACCGGCCGTAACGCCGGCCCCCGTGGCACAGCCGCCCGCGGCCGTGGCCCCCGACCCCGACACCGCCGCCCTCGAGGCCAAGCTCAAGGCCGCCATCGAGGAGTGGACAGCGAAGTGGAAGCCCGCCGCCTCGTAGGCGAGGGCCAGCCCCCTCAGGATGTCGGCCGGCTTGGCCTCGCCGGGCCGCAGCCCCTGGAGCACCGCCTCGCAGTGTTCCACGGCCTCCTTCAGGTTGCCCAGCCGCAGGAGGGCATTGGCCAGGTGGCGGCGGATGACCGGCGCCTGGCTCTGGGCCTTGGGGTCGAGGCTCTGGCCGACCTGTCGGAGGAGGAACTCGTAGGCCCTGGCGAGTTCGCGGGTGACGGCGGTGGCCTCGGCGCTTTGGCCGGCCCGCCCGAGGCGCTCGGCCTCCTTTTCGAGGCGTGCGGCGAAGTTGGCGGCGAGCTGCGTCAGGTGCGGCTGCTCCGAGTCCTTCCCGGCGATCTCGTTGAGCTTCTTGCGCACCCCCTCAATCCCGCCCACGACGGCCTGGGCCTCGAGGCGCAGGGCCTCCCGCTGCGTGGCGTCCACGCTTCTGAGTTCCGCCGAGCGGTCGAGGCGGTCGAGGAGGGCGAGGGCGGCCTCAGCCCTGGGCTGGGGCAGGCGCAGGAGGGTCCGCGCGACGGCGTGGGCGATGCTCACGACGGCTTCGGGCAGCTTCTCCACGTCCGCGGCGGCCGGAGTGGTGTCGGCGAAGCGCCCCACGGCGGCGGCAGCGCGCTCGAGGAGTGGGGACACATTCGCAACGGAATGTGTCCCCGTGCCGCGCGCGGCGTCCTTGAGCGCCTCCTCCGCCTGGCGGTAGGTGGCGAGGGCCAGGCCGTACTGGGCGAGGCGGTAGACGGGCGACTTGGCGTCCACCCGCAGGAGCGCCCGCTCGGCCTCCCTGTAGTCCTTCGCCTCCAGGAGCAGCGAGGCGCGGGTCCAGGGCACGCGCTGGACCTCCGGCTCGTTGGGGAAGGTGCGCGTGGCGAAGTCGAGGAAGCTGTTGAAGGACGGCAGGTCGAGCTGCGGCGGCTTGGCGGCGATGGCCCGGAGGCCGGCCTGGAGGGCGCGGCGGCACCACTCGGCGGCCCGCGGGTCGGCCGGGTGCTGGCGGACGAAGTCGTAGGCGGCCAGGTGGGCCTCGCGCCAGTTCTGGAGGTTCCAGTGGACAGCGGCCTTGGCCCACCGCAGGTCGGCGAGGCGAGGGGACACATTCGCAACGGAATGTGTCCCCCTCGCGAGGGCCGCCTCGATCTTGCCGAGGGCCTCCTTGAACTTCCCCTCCTTAAAGAGCTTGTTCACGTCGCTCTCCGGCGGGGGCGGCGGCGGGGGGAGGCCGAGGGCCTTGTGGAGGTCGGCGTGCCAGGGGTCGCCGTAGAGTTCGAACTTGCTCTTGATTTCCTCGATCTTGGCCTCGTAGGCCCGCGCGCGGCCGCCGGCGGCCTCGGGCGTGCGGAGGAGCGCCTGGAGGTTCTTGGCCCGGGCGATGGCCATCTCGAGGTCGAACCCGTCGTATGCGGCGCCCACCGGGAGGCCGCGGAAGTACTGGTCGGCCAGGCTCTCGAGCTTGAGGCTCGGGGAGTCGGGCGCCTCGGCCTCGAGGGCCTTCACGAGCAGGTAGATCATCCGCTTCAGCGTGTCGGAGGGCGCCCGACCAGCGGCCTCCCCGAGGCGCTTGCTTATGCCGAAGTCGTCCTCCAGCAGCTCGATGAGCCCCGGGCCGGCATCGGTCTTCCGCCACCGCTTGAGGGCCTGGAGGCACAGGGCCTGGCCGAGGAAACAGTCCACCACCACGGGCTGGCTGCGATACCCCTCGGCGGTGAAGATGCCGAAGAGTTCGAGGGCCTGCTTGAGCCGTTCCGTGCGGTCGGCGCCCTCGATGTCGGGGTCCGCCAGGTCGGCCACGCGATAGAGGAGCCAGGCCTTGTGGTAGGTGGCGCGGTGGACGTAGCTGCCGGCTTCGGTGGCTCTGGGGTCCTTGTCGGGGTCGGCGCTCTCTGGGAGCTTGGCCAGGATGGCCTCGCTGTTGGCCTCCGCGCGCTTCAGGAGGCCTTCGTACAGGTCGAGCGTGCCCAGGAGGCGGCGGCGGGCCTCGTGGCGAAGGGCCGGCGGGGACACATTCCGCTGCGAATGTGTCCCCGCGCGGCGCCAGGCGTGGAGGGCCACCGTGGCCGCGGTGCGCTCGATGTCGGCCCCCACGAAGGCGCGGTCGAGTTCGCCCAGGCCGGCCGTGGCGAGGCAGCGGCGGGCCTCGTCGAGCTTCTCCTCGGGCTTCGCCGCGTTGGGGGCCGCGGCCGCGTCCAGGAGCGTCGCGATCTTCTGCTCGGCCAGGCTGGCCGCGGCGCTCTGTCGCGCGGCAGGGAGCAGGCACGCGAGTGCGAAGGCGAGCCGCAGTGGGGCAGGAATCCTCATGGGCCGATCCCCTTGGGAGAGAACGCGACGCTGAAGAGGTCCGCCTGGTGGCAGGCGTCGAGCGCGCCGGCCATGAAGGCGAAGGGCACGCCCGCCTGGCCCTCGATGATCACGTGGAGCGGGTCCTTCTCCCTGTCCGCGGGGGCCGGGGCGATGGCCCGCCGGGCCTTGAGCCTCTCGACCAGGGTGTCGAACGTGCCGCACGCCTGGTCGTCGCAGGCCATCAGCACGTCATCGCCCACGCGGCTCACCGCGATGCGGACTGGGGGCAAGGGCTCCTGCGCCGGCTTCTCCTTGCTCGCCGCCGGCAATTGGGTTTGCAGGTGCTGTTCCGTCGTGAACGAACTCGTGCACAGGAAGAAGATGAGGAGCTGGAACACGCAGTCAATCATGGGGGTCATGTTGAGCTGCGGGGAGGGGGCTTTCTGCCTCTGGCGCGTGAGCTTCACTGGGGCCTCCTCATGGGGCGTCGGCCGCGCCGCTGCCCGCCGGCACCACGGCCACCCGCACGCGGCTGATCTTGCTGTCCTTGCACGCGAGGAGGGCGACGCCCGCCCTGTCCCACGGGCAATCGCGGTCCACGCGGACGACCACGGAGACGTCCTCGATCTTCTGCCCCTCGGTCCGCCGCTTGAGGGCCTCGGCCAGGGCCGCGCGGTCGGCGCAGGCGTCGCCCATCACGGTCATCCGCCCCTCCTTTGTGACGTTGACGATGACGCGCCCGGGCTTGAAGTCCTCGCCCGGCTCCCCCTTCTTCGCGTCGGGGAGGGTGAGTTTCTCGATGGCGACGCGGGTGAAGGAGGAGACGCACATGAAGAAGATGAGGAGCTGGAAGATGACGTCGATCATCGGCGTCATGTTCAGCTCGCAGCCGTAGGCACGTCGCGTCTTGTGGAGTCTCATTGGCTATGCCTTCGCGCCTACGCGGCGCCTTTGCGGAACCTGCCCATCAGCTTCTCCACCATGGCCTCGGTCTCGGCCACGAAGCTGTCCACCCGGTTGCGGAAGAACGCCACGAAGAACATCGCGGGAATCGCCACGACCAGCCCCTCCACCGTTGTGACCAGGGCCTCCCAGATGCCCTGGGCGAGCTGGGAGGGCTTGGCCGCGCCCTCGGTGCTGGCGATGATGTTGAACGACGCGATCATCCCGGTCACGGTGCCCAGCAGCCCGAGCAGGGGGGCGATGACGGCGATGAGGGAGAGGTATTCGAGCTTGCGGTAGAGCCGGGAAATCTCGCGCTCGCTGGCCTCCTGCATGGCGCTCTGCATGTCGAAGAAGCCGAACATGGCGCCGATCTGGTTGAGGCCCGAGCCGATCACCTTCGCCAGGAACGAGCCGTCCGCCGCGCACACCTCCTGCGCCTGCTGGTACTGCCGGGCCGCCAGGAACTGCTCGACGCGCTGGGCCAGCTCCATCGGCACGAGGCGGCTGCGGCGGATCGAGAGGAAGTGCTCGATCACGAGCGCGGTCGAGGCGAGGGAGAGCACGAGAATGAAGTGCCCGATGAGCCCGCCCGCCTCGATCATGGTCCAGAGCGAGATGCGCTTGGCCGGCTCCATCGTGCCCGCGGCCTCGCCCGCGAGCGCGGGCACGGCCACGAGCGCCGCAATCCCAGCAGCCAGCACCACCGTCCACACCCTCATCGGCATTGTCATGGCAGCTCAACCTCCAGTAGCGCTCTAGGGACGACGGAACGGAACGGGGAAGGGCCGGCGCGGCCCCACTGGCACGCCCCTCGGCGCGCCGCCCGCCGGGCCAATGGCTGCCGGCGGCACGAACCTGTATTTCCCCCGATTCTCCTCGGCGATCCGCTTCAGAATCGGCTCGCCGGCATTCTCGAAGAACGCGATCGCATGCACCTGAATGCGCCTGCCCGGATTGTTCGCCCGGATCAACCCGAGAATCGCATCGTCCGAACACTCGAACATCCCGTCGGTCATCAGCCAGATGGCGTTGGGCTTGAGGGAGAGGGCGAGTTCCATCGCCTCCATGGGGTTGGTGCCGCCGCCACCGCGAGCCTGCTCGACCCATCGCCCAAACGTCTGCTTGTTGGCCGCGGTGGCGGGCACGAGCGCCTGGGCCGGCATGGGCTCGTGTCGGCTGTCGAAGAAGATGATGTGGAACCTCTGGCTGCCGGAGAGCGCCTGCATCGAGCGGAGCAGTTCGTTCTTGGCCGCCTCGATCTTCCCGAACACGTACATGCTGCCAGAATAGTCCACGACGTAGACGAACGAATTGCCGCGTGCGCCGAGGCCGAAGAAACTGGCCGCGCCGCCGGAGCCGCCCGGCAGCCCGGTCATGTTCGCACCCGGCGCCGTGCGGCCGCCCACGCCATCCGAGATGCCCACAACGTCCGCGGGCGCCGACGCCGCGGCGCTCACCGCGATGTCGGCCACCGCGTCCACAGGCGTCTCCTCCGCCGCCACGCTCAGGTCCACCGGCTTCTCCGCGTCGGGCTGGAGTTCCACCGCGCCCGCCGGACTCTGGTCCAGCTTCGCACTGTCGTCCCCGCCCGCATTCCCGATGTCCACCTCCGCCTCCCCATCCCCAGTCCCCAGGCCCGACAGCCACGTGGCCCCCGTCAGGCCCAGGAACAGCAGCAGATGGAGCACGAGCGACACGGTCCACCCGGCGGCCTTGGCCAGTGGATAGGGCCGGTCCACATACTCCACCTCCGCCACCACCTCGCCGCTGCCGGGCTCCACCGTGGCCCAACAGTAGGTGCACTTCGCCTGCCTGCCGGCATACGAGGCGTCGAGGTGCACCGTCTTGCCGCACCTGGGGCACACGCGGCTCACGGGCGCCGCGGCAGCGTTTGCGGGTAGGGGCGCCCCTGCGTGGGCGCCCTCTGCGGATGCGCGGGCCGGCGCCCGTTGGGGACACATTCCGTTGCGAATGTGTCCCCGCGCCGGCAGAGAGCGGCCACATAGGGCCGCCCCTACGCCGCCCTGGGCCTGTCGAGGGGCAGGCACCACGGTCATCCCCTCGCACGCGGGGCAGACCATTCGCCTTCCAGCCGCCGAGGCCGGCGCGGCCAGCCCCTTGCCGCACAAGGGGCAGGGGAACTCGACTTGTGACGCGCCGTTCTGCATCCCGGTCTCCTGCGGCCCCTCGGCTGCCGCTCGAAGCACCCCTTTCCAGCGCCCCGCCGCCGCGTGGCAAGCTTCTTGCCAGGGCGTCCCTCACTGCGGCTTGATCGGAGCGTAGCGATAGTAGACCTCCAGCGTCAGGACAGCGAATGCCGTGCTGAGGGCATCGCCGCTGTAGAGGTCCCAGTGCCCATCTGCGTGCTGGCTCGCCAGGAGGCCGGCCTTCATCGGCTCGTTCCACTTCTTCCAGTAGTCCCCGCCCATCTGGAAGATGCCGATCGTGCCGTAGTAGAGCCCGTAGAGGTCCGGGGGCCGCTGGCCGATCTGAGGGGGCGTTTGCATCAGGAAGTTGGCCGCCTTGCGCATCAGCGCCTCGTCCCGGCTCCGCATGAACTGGAGGGACACGAGGCCGACCCCCGTGAGGTTCCACGACCCGCCTGGGCCTGTGTAGCCGAAGGTGGCCGTCCGCTCGTCATTCGCGCGCCCTCGCTGGGCCGGGCCGCCCTCGGACTTGACGCTCATGAGGAATCGGGTGGCATTCTCGAACGCGGAGACAGGGATGCGGATGTCGACGTCCTTGGCCGCCTTGAGGGCCATGATCTGCCAGCCCGTGACCGACGTGTCGGCGTCGGACCCGCGGTGGTGGTAGCGCCAGCCGCCGAGGTTGGACTGTGCTGCAAGCACCTCGGCGATGGCGGAGATGGCCGCGGCCCGCGTCTGGGGGTTCTGGCTCATCGCGCACTCCTCGCAGAGGGCGAAGGCCGCGATCCCCTGGTCGTACATCCGTTCGCGCTCGTAGACCAGGCGGTCGCCGTCGCGGCGGCCCTGGGCGATGAGCCAATCGAAGCCCCTCTGAACGGTCGCCTTGTAGGCCCCCACCTTCGTCGTGTGCCCTGCGCCCAGAAAGGCCAGGAGGGCGAGACCGCTGGTTCCCACGCTGTTGTTCCAGCCCCCTTCCGGCTGCTGGTTCTTGGCGAGCCAGGCCAGCCCCTTGTCCACCGCGGGCAGGGTGCCCTTGCCGCCGAACTTCAGGAGGGCCGCCTGCTTGCTGGCGCCCTTGCGGTTGCGGAGGAGGCCCTTGAAGTCACCGCTCGACGCGCCAGGCATCGGCGTGCCCGTGCCCGCGGCAGCGCTGGGCACGGCTTGGCCCCCCGCCACCGCGAGGTCCGACAGGTCCACGGCGCCCGGCACGGTCTCCCCCACGGGATTGAGGGCCAGGGGCACCACCTCGGCCGGCGGCTCCTCGGCGGCCCGCTCGGGCACGTCCTGCACCGTGGGCCTCTCCGCCGCCAGCTCGGGCACGGGCTCCGGCGGCTGCAGGTCTATGGGCGCCGCCGCGGCCTCGGAGACCTCCGTCCCCTCCTCCGCCGCTCCCACCCCCACCTCGGCCTCTCCCACGCCCGTCCCCAGGCCCGACAGCCACGTGGCCCCCGTGAGGCCCAGGAACAGCAGCAGATGGAGCACGAGAGACACGGTCCACCCCGCCGCCTTGACCCACGGGCGGCCCTTCTCGCGGTACTCCACCTCCGCCACGACCTCCCCGGCCTCGGGCGGCAGCATGGCCCAGCAGAACGTGCACCGGGCCGCCCTCCCCGCGCACGCCGCGTCCAGTTCCACCGCCTTGCCGCACCGGCCGCACTGCCGCACGATGGGCGCCGACACAGGCGGGACGCCTGTGCCACCAGCCCCTGTGAGCGCTTCCTCCGGTGGCACAGGCATCCTGGCCGTGCCACCCGCAACGGGCGGCGGAGGAGCAGGAACGCGGCTGGCGGGCGCCTCCGGCGCGGGCATTACGAACAGGCCATTGCAGGCGGGACACACGACTCTCTTGCCTGCGGCCGACGCGGGCGCAAGCAACCGCGCGCCGCACAACCGGCAGGCCACGCCCTTGTCCGTACCGCCCTGCTGAGACACCGCCGCTTCCTCCGCAGCTCGAGGACCCCGGTTCCCGCGGGAACCGCTGGCCCCGCCGTCGCTCGCAGCTCCACGCATCCCTGCTGCCCTAATACTACTCGCGCCGCCCCGGCGAGTCAAGGGCGGAGGGGGCCGGGCACGCCTGGGCTGCTGGGCCTGCAGAACGTGGCCAGGTCAACGTTCAACGGCGTTCAACGTTCAACGGCGTTCAACCACGTCTACGACGCCGCACCTGACGCCTTCCGCCGCCCGTGGCCGCGGGTTGCCGTGTGGCACAGCCGCCTTCGGCTGTGGCGCGCCGCGGCTCCCTCCACAATTGGGCGCTCGTGCGATGGCAGCCCGGGCGTGGCTTGACAGGCGCCGAGGCGCGGCGTAGAGTGCTGGGACGCCCGCGAGAAGGGGCGATGGCCACGGAAGAGCATAGGAGCGTCCAGATAGCTTCCAGCGGTTCGGCGGCGCGCTCGCCGGCACCAAGACCGCCTAAAGGCAGGACTCTGAACCAGGAGGGCGACCCGTTTGGAGTGCTGCCTTCAGGCAGTCTCCGCCCCAACGAGCCGAATCGCTGAAAGCTGTTTGGGAGAATGAGGCCGTTCCCTTTGGCGTCGCGCTCTGGCTAAGGCACCTCCGTGTGGGCGGGGCGTCTCTGCCCCGCGTGGTTCCTCGCGGGCCACGGTGCCACGAAGCAGCGTGGCGCGCCCGCCTACAGGCTTCACTCTCTGGACGCTCTGAGGAGAACGACATGGCAGGAGCACACGAACCCAAGGGCATGAGCCGGCGTGGCTTCCTCAAGGCCACGGCGGCGGTGGCAGCGCCGCTCATACTGCCGAACACGTCGTTCGGCGCGAACGAGCGGGTGACGATGGGCCTCCTCGGCTCGGGCGGCCAGGGGGTCCACGACATGCGCGGCTTCCTGGGCTGCCCCGGCCTCCAGGTCGTGGCCGTGTGCGACGTGCAGGAGGGCCGCCGAAACGCCGCTCGCACCCTCGTCAACAACCACTATGCCGGGCGGGCCGAGAAGGACTACAAGGGCTGCGAAGCCTACAACGACTTCCGCGAGGTGCTGGCCCGCGATGACGTTGACGCCGTGCTCATCGCCCCGCAGGACCACTGGCACGCGATCATGGCGGTCCAGGCCGCCGAGGCGGGCAAGGACATGTATTGCGAGAAGCCCCTCGGCGTCTCCGTCCGCGAGTGCCAGGCCATTCGCGACACGGTGCGCCGCCTCGGCCGCGTGTTCCAGACGGGCACGCAGCAGCGATCCGACCGCCGCTTCCGGCAGGCCTGCGAGCTGGCCCGCAACGGCTACCTGGGCAAGCTCCACACGGTGAAGGTCGGGGCGCCTGGGCCGAGCTATCAGCCGCGCTACCGCGGCCCCGAACCGGTGTCCTTGGCCACGCCGTCGCCGAGCACGGCCGATCCCGCAGCATGGTTTCTGGCGTCTTGGTGTGCCGATGATCTGAGTTCTGAATATTCACTATCCTCAAGCCCAGCTCGGCTTGGCAACAGCCTCTCCCCGCCGCCGCCCCCTACAGCTTGTGGCTGGCTCCGGGGCACCATCGTGCCTGTCACATTGGAAATTCCTCGCGCCCCTTGACTTCGCCGTTCTCGCGCGGTAGCGTCGGGGCAGGCCCAGCCTGGCTCGGCCACGTGCTACGCCCGACAAGGCCGGCCCCAAAGCCCCGCAAAGGAGAGGCAACCGAGTGGGGAATTGAGTAAGGTCTCCCCGAACCCCGCTTTCGACATAGGCATGAGCTACCAAGAGGCTTAACCGCGGTGAGCTGGATTCGCTCGCGGAAAGCTTGACTTCCGCTTCCCTGCCGCCATAATACCCACTGTGGTGAATGGACACCGGCGTGCAAGGAGGCGCGCGATGCAGCAGGTTTCCCTGGGCTTTGACGGTAACGACCTGACCGCTGCCGTCTTGAAGGCCGAACAGATTCTGATCGCCATTTCTGGCGAGGACGCCTTTGAAGAAATCCTGAAGATCATTCTTGTCAAGCTCTACGACGAGTTTCTGCAGCAACGGGGACGCGGGCAACCATCTCTCTTTTCTGAGGCCTTCCAGGCCCCGAACACCAAGGACCGGCTAGACGCGCTCCTTCTGGGTGCGACTAAGGAGTGGGCTGGGGTCTTCGATGACGCCCCAGGGTTCAAGGTGGCTTCCGCTGACCTGAGGCACTGCATGCGGCCTTTCCTCCGGGTTTCCCTCCTCGCCGAGGAAATGCTCGTACTTGATGCCACATTTGAGCATCTCCTGGGCAGGACGGCAAAGGAGTCAATGCTATTTTCAGTTGAAATTCCGCGGCTCGGCTTGGGAACAAGCCACTTCCGCCTGAAGGCCGAACTACGAACCGAACCGCAACTTGTTGGTAGTTCGGCCTCTAGGCGGTCTGAGTTCCGCCGCGTGCCCTGGGCTGGAACTCAGCTTCACAGTTAGCGAGCGGAGGCACGCTGGCGGCACGTTTGACAACCCCGCCCCCATCTGTATCACCTCCCAGGAGTGGGGAAGTGATACAGATGGGGCTGAAGGCCAAGGAGCGGCGGTCACCGGGCGTCGGCGGCCTGGATTCTCCTCAACTCCAGCTCCTCATAGCGCTTGCGGACTCTCGGCAGCAGGGCCGCGGGGATGATGGCGCTCAGGCCGCCGGCGAGGAGGAGGGGATAGTAGACGGCGTAGGGCTGGCCCATGACGACGGCGGCGACGCCGGCAGCAGCAGCGAGGGCCCCGAGGGCGATCAGCCCGATCATCGTGGCAAGGACGAGGCGGCGGGCCTTGCCCCTGCCCGCCAGGATGCCCACGAGCGCGCCGGCAAGACCCACGAGCCCGCCCAGGCCCCCGCCAATGATGCCGCCCATCCGCCCGCCCCACCAGGCCGTGCGGCAGGCCGCTGCCTCGAGCGGGTCCTCGTCGGGGCGGTACTGCGCCAGGCGCAGGCCGCTGAGGACGACGGTGCCGCGGGCGGGGAGGACGACGTTGAGCACGAGCTTCGCGGGCGGCGGCGCGCCCTGCTTGTTGTAGAAGGGCAGGGAGAACGGCCGCCAGTCCGCCGTGCCCTCGAGGTGCCGCATCGGCCCGGCCTCGGCCAGGGTGCGGGAGAAGAGGGCCCCGCCGTTGGGGAAGTGGTTCCACATTTCGAGGTACGCCTTGCCCTCGACGCCCTCGTGGCGGAGGAAGCCGGCGACGGCGTATCTGGCCCAGGTGATGGGCGGGGCGTCAATCGTAAGTACAGTGACGGTAAGGGGGTCGGGCGCCGTGTTCTCCACCTTGAGGCGGTCGTAGGCCCGCCCCGGCCCGTCGGTGGCGAGTTGGGCGCCCTTTGGCACGCCGCCAGCCATCGCCTTCTCCCAGGGATAGGTTCGCAGAACATGTTCCGCAAAGGCCACGGTCGAGCACGCGAGCAGACACAGCAGGGCAGTCAGCTTCCTCATGGTGTGGCTCCTAGCTCCTTCTGGTGGGCGGCGAGGACGGTCTTGAGCGTGGCCATGTCGAGCTTTCCATCGGCGAAGAGGAGGCGGAGCTGGCGCTCGAAGTCGCTCCTGACCTCGTGGCTGTCGAGGAGCCTGATCTTGTCAATCAGGCGGTCGAGGCGCAGGCGCACGGTGGGGTAGGAGATGCCGTAGGCGGCGGCAAGCTCCTTGAGCGAGCCGGAGGCGAGGACGAAGCGCTTGACGAAGGCCAGGTCCTCGTCGCTCAACAGGTCGGTCCATCGGTGTTGTTCGCTGCCGCTCATCCCTTGTCCCCTTTCCATTTCACCAAGTCCACCTGAATTATATCATAGATAAAGCGAATGTCAAGCTCCATATTGTGAAGTTCATGGGGTCCATTCGTCGGAACCAGACACTGGGGCGTCGCCATCCAAGCACCCTCTCCAGGCGCGCACCCCTATAGCGCGCGGGGGGTGGAGATGGTGCACAATGGCAGACTGGTGTGGCACGGCTGGCTCGTCCAGCCGTGTCCGCTGGCGGGGAGGCGCAAGACACGGCTGGGCAAGCCAGCCGTGCCACGCCTCGGGGGCGGGGGGCGAGGCGGTTCTAGTGGGTGAGGTAGTAGATGATGATGTTGATGCCCATGCGGAGGGCGGCCTCGTTCTGCTCGGGGGTGTTCCACTGGCAGGTCCAGCCGCAATGGAGGTCGCCTGGGGTGAGGTAGGTCATGATGCGGCCGGTGCCCTTCTCGAAGAGGGCATAGGCGCCGTGGTTGACGCCCTGGATGAAGGGGGCGCCGTTGGGGAACTCGAAGTAGCAGGTGTTGATCTCGTGGCCGTTGGGCACGCGCTGCATGGCCATGCCCTCTTTCTCGAACAGGCGATTGATGATCCGCACGTAGTCCTTGAAGAAGCGGTCGCCCGTCTTGTGCAGCACGCAGTCGTCGGCGTAGACGAAGCCGCCGCGGAGGAGGAACTCCTTGAGGTTGGCCGCCTCGTTGTCGGGCAGGTCGAAGTAGCCCTCGGACGTGGCGAAGACGAAGGGATAGCGGCACGTGCTGGCCAGGTCGGCCAGGCGGACGACGATGGGGTCCTCGCTGGCGTTGACGTTGCTGAGCTGGCGCAGGCGCTTGCGCAGGATCACGTCGCCCACGGGATAGATGTTCCACTGGTCGCCCGTCTCGTCCTTCACGTGGAACATGACACGAGGGAAGTAGAAGGTGCCGGTCTTGACGGCCTTGGGGCTGCCCGTCTCCCCTTCGGCGGGGGCGGCAGAGGCCAGGCGCGGCAGGCTGCCGAGCGCCGCGGCGGCGGCCGCCGCCCGCAGGAACGCGCGGCGGCCCATCCCGGATTCCAAATCCCAGATTCCAGATTTCAGTCGGGAATCTCTCAGCACCTCGCGCTTCCAATCGCTCAGGACGCCCTTGTTGTCGAGCAGCTTTTCCATGGCTCACACCTCATCAGACGAGGGACACCCTCCTGCGAATGACCCACTCGGCGGAGAGCGCGGCAACGACCAGGGCAAGCCACAGCGGCGCGTCCCAAATGTCGTGCTCGTCGTGCAGCGTCTCCTTCTGCTTTCGCTCGCCCAGCGAGTCCTCGATGAGCTTGACGAGTTCGCCGGCCCCGCCCGGCTCGAAGTAGCGGCCGCCGGAGACTCTGGCGATTTCCTGGAGCAGGGTCACCTTCTGCCCGGCGTCGGTGTACTCATCGAGGGTTTCGCCCACGGTGAAGGTGGTGCCGGCGGCCAGGGGCGGGTCGCCCTTCAGGGTGGCCGTGGCCGCGACCGTGTAGTCCCCGGCGTCGGGCGGCTCGAATTGGGCTTCGTAGACGCCTGGCTCGCTCAGGGTCCAGCTCAGTTTCATCGTCCTGTCCTGGCCCGCCGCGTCGTAGGGGCGGCCCTGTGTGGCCGCCCCAGGCAAGGAGGGCAGCCACGCAGGGCTGCCCCTACCGCCGCCGAACGGGTCGGTGATCTGGACGGCTACCTCGGCGTCGTTCACGGCCTCAAACCGGCGGTCGAGCACGGTGGCCCGAAGGGTCACAGGCTCCTCCAGCGAATAGAGGTCCTTGTCGGTCTCGATCTTGAGCGTGGGCTTGGAGCCGACGGCGAGCCAGCGGACGAGCTGCTTCCAGAACTTCTCGTGCAGCTCGTTCTCGATAGGCACGGCCATGCGCCAGTGCCAGGAGCCGCCGGACGCGAAGGCGGCGGCCTTGCCCGCCCCATAGTCCTGCACGGTGAGGATGGGCGCGCCGCTGGGGGACACATTCGCGGCGGAATGTGTCCCCACCGCGAGCACTTGGGCCAGCGGCTTGGTCTCCGCGAGCGGGTTGTAGCCCACCAGCGTGGGCGCCTTCTGCCACACCTCGCGGTTCAGCACCACGTTGGGGCTTTGGAGCATGATCGGATGCTCCTCGCCCGCCTTGGTGAGGCGGACGTTGAACTCCACCTGGCGGTATTCGACCGAGGGCGCGGGCAGGACGACGGGGAGCATGGCGGCGATGGGCGTGCCCTGGTAGCGGCCGAGGTTGAAGGAGTTGACGCCGCCGAGCATGAGAAAGCCGCCGCCGCGCCGCCGCACGAACTCCTCGGTGATGCGAAGCTGGTCCGCGCTCAGCGCATCGGCCGCCACGTCGCCGAAGATCACCGCCTGGAAGCGGCCGAGGTGCTCGAGCGACTTGGGATAGCCGTCGGCCAGGCCGTCCTCCTCCTCGGCGCCCTGGAGGACGAATTTCTTGGGGCCTTCGAGGCGCAGGATGCTGGCGATGCGGAAGTCCTTGTCGCGGAGCAGCGCCCGCCGCAGGAAGCGGTACTCCTCGCGCGGGCTGCCCTCCAGGTAGAGCACGGGCAGCCGGTCCTCGACCACCTTCACGATGAAGTCGTGGCGGTTGTTGTCGCGGATGACCTCTTCCGAGTGGGGCGGGACTTCCACGGTGTAGGTGAAGGTGCCCTTCTTCTCGGGGCGGAAGGCGAGGCGGACGCGGTGGATGCGCTGGCCCGGCTCGGGGACGACGCCTTCGAGGGTCTGAAGCACCTCCTTGTCCTGGCGGAGGACGATGCTAAACGGCTCGTCGAAGCCGTGGGTGCGGATGTTGGCATAGATGTCCACCGAGCTGTTGCTGCGCACCTGGCGCGGGGCGCGGATGGCGAGGACCTCGTAGTCCCTCGGGGGGTCGGGGTTGCCGAGGCCGATGCAGTAGACGGGGCGGCGCTTGGCCTGGAGTTCGAGGGCCATGTCGCGCGGGGCGCCGCCGGCGTTCCACGCGCCGTCGCTCACCAGCACGATGCCGACGAGCGGGACGCCCCGAAGCTCCGAGTCCACGTGGCTGAGGGCCGAGTAGAGGTCGGTCCGCTCCCCCGTGCCCCGCAGTTGCGCCACGCTGCCGACCACGGAGCAGAGCCGCCGCCGCCGCGAGCGCGGCTATCGCTCGTGAGCTGGGTGCAGTGACAGATTCGTGCAGGTTCCAGGGATGGCCCAGCCCCTCGTAGGCGGCGGAATAAAGCCCACGGCGACGGCTCTGCGGAGCCGTGGGGCAGTGGAGTTGCGGGAGGAGGAGACGCTGTGCGGGGTCGCGCGATGCGCGCCAACCATCGGGTGGCTGCGCCTCCGCCTGGGTCGAATGTCGTTGACGTGCGGGGCCGCGGCGGGTAGAATGCGGATAGGGCGATGGGTCCGTGGAATGGCCCTCTTGGGGGGCAGCAGAAATGGCGAAGATCGGCACGAGCAGCACTCAGAGCGGGATGCAGACCCACCAGTTGATGGCGCGCGGGTTCACCGGCCAAGGGGCGGGCGAGCTGGTCGCAGGCAAGCCCATCACTCAGGCGAACGACGTGGCCCGAGCAAACGCAGCGTTGGCCTCGATGAACCAGTGCACTAGCCTGCAAATGCTCCAACTCCAGCAAACCATGCAGAGCCAGGCCCTCCGAACCACGACGATCGCGAACATCATGAAACTCAAGCACGACCTGGCGAAGAACATCATCAACAACATCAGGTAGGCGGGCGTTCGTAGTGCGGCCTTCAGGCCGTATCTGGCGCGTACGGGCTGAAGCCCGCACTACAAGCGTGGGCGTCCGCGGGGCGGAGACGCCCCGCCTGCAGGTTCCCTCCTGTTGGATGCTGTGAGGAGCGAGAAGGCATGGCAGTCGGCATCGTGTGGGTGATGGCGCTGGCCTCGATGGCGGCGGGGGACGGCGACTGGCCGCAGTTCCGGGGGCCGGGGGGCGACGGGCTCAGCCAGTCGGCCAACCCGCCCCTCGAGTGGAGCGAGGCGAAGAACATCGCGTGGAAGGTGGCGCTGCCCGGGCGCGGGCGGTCGTCGCCCGTGCTCCTGGGCGACCGCGTGTGGCTGACGACGGCGGTCGAGAAGGGCGTGGTGCGGAAGCGCATCGGCCCAGACGACATGCAGACGGCCGAGCACCTGAGCCTGGGCGCCGCCTGTCTCGACCGCGCGAGCGGCAAGCTGCTGTGGCACGTGACGGCGTTCGAGGTGGACAAGCCGGCCCCGACGCACTGGCTGAACGGTTGGGCCACGCCCACGCCCGTGGCCGAGGCGGGACGGCTCTACTGCGACTTCGGGGCGTTCGGCACCGCCTGCCTCGACGCCGAAACGGGGAAGACCCTCTGGACGCAACGCCTGGCCGTTGACCACATGGTGGGGCCGGGCAGCTCGCCCATTCTCCACAGGGACCTGTTGGTGCTCGTTCGCGACGGGTGCGACCAGCAATACGTCGCGGCGCTCGACAAGAGGTCGGGCGAGACGGCGTGGAAGACGCCGCGGCCCCCCAACGAGGCGCGCGCCGACATGCGGAAAGCCTTCTCCACGCCGCTCCTCATCGAGTCGGGCGGCGCGACGCAGATGGTCGCGGTCGGCGCCCGCTGGGCAATCGCCTACGACCCCGCGACGGGCAAGGAGGTGTGGCGGGTGCGGCACGGCAACGGCTGGTCGCTGGCCCCGCGGCCCGTGGCCGATGGAGAGAGGGTCTACATCTGCACCGGCGCGAACGTCCCGCAGCTCGTCGCAATTCGCCTCGGCGGGCAGGGGGACGTCACGCAGTCCCACGTCGCCTGGCGCTCGACGGAAGTCCACTACCCGCTCATGCCCTCGCCCATTCTCGTGGGCAAGGAGCTGTATTGCGCGAACGACGAGGGGGCCGTGGTGTGCCTCGACGCGGCGACGGGCGGCGTGGTGTGGCGCACGCGCCTCCCCGGCCCGGCCATGGCCTCGCCCGTGGCCGCGGCGGGACGCGTGTATTTCTGGACGCGGGACGGGAAGTGCGTGGTGTTCAGGGCCGGGCGGCAGCTTGAGAAGCTGGGCGAGAGCCAGCTCGACGGCACGGTGGTCGCCTCGCCGGCCATCGTGGGCGACGCCATCTTCCTGCGCACTGACACCCACCTCTACCGCATCGAGAATCGCTAGGGCACACGCCTGATTTGACTCGCGCCATTTCCCCCCCACTGATGCGCGGGCCAAGAAGCCCGTGCTCCGAGCTACCGCCATTCCACGTAAGTGTCTAGTTTGCCATATCTTATGGCTTGGCCGCGCGGCGGGCGGACGCCCGAATTGACTCGCGCCCCTGCGCGCACCGTGGGAGGGGCGCGAGTCAAACCCGTGCACAGGCGGTGTCAGGGCTTGTCCTCATCCTCCAGCCCGCGCTCGAGGTCCTGAATGTCCTCGTGGTCGGCGGTGACGCGGCGGCGGAGGACGGTGAGGCCGGGGCGCTTCTGAAGGCGCTCGACCTGCTCTGGGGGCACCTTGTCGCAGCCGCGGAGGAAGAGGCGCTGGAGCTTCGGCAGCTTCTCCAGCGGCGTCAGGTCGCGGAGGGCGGCGCAGTCGTCGAGGTCGAGGACCTCGAGTTCGGCGAGGCCGGCGAGGGGGCGAAGGTCGGCCACCTTCTCGCAGCCGGTGAGGTGGAGGACGCCAAGGCGGCCGAGCTTGGCCAGTGGAGCGAGGTCGGCGACGGCCTTGCAGCCCTGGAGGTTGAGGAAGGTGAGGGCGGAGAGGCGGGCCAGGGGCGCGAGGTCGCTCACCCCCTCGCACTCGTCGAGCCAGAGGGTCTCCAGGCGGCTGAGGTCGGCGAGCGGGTTGAGGTCAGTGACCTTCGCGCACAGCGAGAGGTCGAGTTCGCGCAGACCGGGCATGGCGCGGACGGGCCCGAGGCCGCTCACGCTCTCGCAGCCGCGGAGCGTGAGGGATTCGAGGCGGGTGAGGGCGGCGAGGGGCGTGAGGTCGGCCAGCTTCGTGCAGCCGCGGAGGTCCAGCTCGACCAGGCCGGTGAGGGCGGCCAGCGGCTTCAGGTCGGCGATCTCCCCGAAGGCATCGAGGTGGAGGACCGTGATGCGGCCGATGCCCTGGAGGCCGTCGAGGCTCTTTGCCCTGGCGCAGCCGGTGAGGTCGAGCCAGTAGAGGCGGGTGAGTGCGGCGAGGGGCGTGAGGTCGGTGACGGCGAGGCCAAGGGCGGGGTCGGCGAAGGCAACCCTCGGGGCGGGGCGGCCGCCCTCGGGCCGCTCGTCGAGGGGCTCCTGGGTCTCGCCGCAGGCGAGGTCGAGGGACAGGAGGCCGGCGAGCTGGGCGATGGGGCGGAGGTGGGCGACCTTCTCGCATTCGGCAAGGTCGAGGTACTGGAGGGCCTTCAACTCGGCTAGGGGCGCGAGGTCGGCGAGCTCGCAGCAGCCTCTGAGCCGGAGGACGATGAGGCCCCGGAGGGCGGCGAGTGGCTTGAGGTCGGCGGCGGCGGTGCCGGTGATGTCCAGGTGAGTCATGCCCGCCAGGCTGGCGAGGGGCGCGAGGTCGGCGAGCGGCGAGCAGTCCTCGATGTCGAGGGCACGGAGGCCCTTGAGGGCGGCGATGGGCCTCAGGTCGGCCAGGCCGTCGCACGAGGGAAAGCCCAGGGAGGTGAGAGCCGTGAGCTGGGCCAGTGGCGCCAGGTCGGGCAGCTCCTCCCACTCGCGGAGGGTGAGGCTGCGGAGGGACTTGAGGGCGGCGAGGGGGGCGAGGGTCGTGGCCTTCTCGCAGTAGGCCAGCTCCAGTTCGGCCAGGCGCGGCAGGCGGCCCAGGGGCGCGAGGTCGGCCACCTCGCAGCTCTCGCCCGTGATGGTGAGCGACGCGAGGTTCTGGAGCCTGCCGAGGGGCTCGAAGGACGTGACGTCCCAGCAGTCCACCTCGAGGTCCGTCAGGCCAGCCAGGGAGCCGAGGAGCTTCAACTGCTCGTCGGTGACTGAGCGGAGCGTGAGGGCTTTGAGGGCGGGGAGGGCGGCGATGGGCCGGAGGTCGCTCAGCAGCTCCACGCCGTCCGTGTGGACCTCGAGCCGGGACAGTTGGGCGAGCTTCGCGAGGAAGGCCAGGTCGGCGTCGGGCCGCGGCGCGAGGGCCAGGGAGCGGAGCGCCGCCAGGCCGCCGAGGGGCGCGAGGTCGCGGGCCTTCCTGCACGCCAGGAGGTCGAGGTGGCGCAGGTTCACGAGCGCGGCCAGGGGACGCAGGTCGGCGGCGTCCCACCGCATGTCGCTGCTGTGGACCTGGAGCGACTTGAGGCCGGTGAGCCCCGCGAGCGGGGCGAGGTCGGCCGTGGCGGGGCAGCCGGAGACGTCGAGGGCGGCGAGCCCCGTGAGTGCGGCCAGGGGCGCCAGGTCGCTCACGCCCTCGCAGTCGCGCAGGCGGAGGCAGGCGAGGCCGCGAAGGGCCGAGAGGGGGCGGAGGTCGGCGACATTGGTCCAGGCAAGGGCAAGGGAGACGAGGCCCTTCATCCGCCCGACGGGTTCGAGGTCGCAGAGGCTCATGCAGTCGCGCACGTCGAGCGAGCGCAGGCCCGTCATGGCGGCCAGTGGGGCGAGGTCGTGCACGTGGGCGTTCGACAGGCAGAGCGCCGTCACGCCCCGCAGCGCGGCGATGCGCGGCAGGTCGCCCTGCGCGGCGTTGAAGACGGCGAGGGCGATTTCGCGCCCTGGTGCCGACCCTGTGGGCGGGGCCTCCGTGCCCCGCGTTCCCTGGGCTGGCGGTGCGGCCAAGTCGCGGGGCGCAGAGGCCCCGCCCACAGCAGAGGCCCCGCCCACAATGGAGGCCACTGAGGCCAGGCTCTTCGCGGCGCACAGGATGGCGAGCGGCCCCTTGCCTTCGGCGAGCGCCTGCTTGAGCGCCTCCTCGCCGCCCAGGCCGTCGGCACGGATGGCCGCGACGCGGGGCGGCGCGCCGTCCTCGCTCACGAGCAGCCTTGGCCCCTGAATCTCGAAGCGCAGCACCCGCCCCCGCACGTAGGGGCACAGGGTCACGGGCCACGACGACGCCTCGATCCACTCGCCGGGCACGAGGGTCTCGACGGTCTTGTGCCCCTCGGCGCCGTAGAGCGTCACCTCGACGGGTTCGGGTGTTGCGGCGAGGGCGACCGCTGAAAGGACGAGAAGCATGGTACCGCGAATGAGAGCGGAAGGATGGATGAATGGATGGGTGGATGGGTGTGTGACATTCATCCAATCATCCAACCATCCAATCATCCTCTCCGGTAGGCGGCGCGTAGGTTTGGGAGGCGAACTCATGAGTTACCCCAGTTGCTCGAGGTCAGCAGCGACATCGTCAAGCCCCAGGCGGCGGAGGGTGTCGGCTGTCGGGAAGCCTTGCTCGTCCCAGCCGCGGAGGGCGTAGTATTCGGGCAACAGGCGAGCCATGTCGGGCAGGCTGCCCGCGGCGCCACCCGTCTTGCGGTCGAGGTGGAGGAAGCGATCGGGCAGGCGGTCGTCCTCGCGGCGGATGCCGCAGCGGAGGCTGTAGGCGCGCTTGAGGTTGAAGAGGCGCTCGCCCGCCGCCATCAGTTCCTCGGCCGAGCCTGGACCCAGAACTGGTCGAAGTAGCGCTCGCCCAGCTTGCGCCAGCGCCAGGTGGAGTTGAAGCCGAGGTAGAGGCAGCGCCCGGCCCCGTACTGGCTGGCGACGAGGAGCGGGCGCCACTCCTCCTTGCTGCGCAGGCGCGGGTCGCTGTGCTCCATGAGCGTCGTCGTGCCAGGCTTCACGCCGCTCGTGGGGAAGGACCAGTAGACGCCCGGCATGGCCTCCCACAGGCGGGCGTTGAGCTGCGGGTCCTTGTCGAACGCCAGGACCGGGTGGTCGGCGCCGCCCGCCGTGATGCGGGGGGGCCAGGGGCGGGTGTGGGTTTCGCTCAGGAGGCGCAGATCGGCCTCCGTGAAATCGCCCAGGCGGACGGGCAGGAGCGTGCGCACCTCGCGCGTGCGGTGGCCGGTGAGGAAGCGCACGGTGTATTTCGGCCCCGCCTGCCACAGCAGGCCGCCCGCGTGGTCGCCCACGAACTTCTTGAGCGCCTCCAGCCACGCCTCGTTGAACTCCAGCGGATCGGGGTCCAGGAAGACCACGACGTCGTACTTGAACAGCTCCTCCGCCTTGTCGGGCAGCTTCTCGATCACCGTGTCGCCGTCCTGCCGCATGTCGGGGTCAATGGACTGGAGCCAGCAGGAGACGTTGATCGTCTTGTCGCGGATGAGGAGGGTGCGGAGGGGCTGGAAGTCCCACGTCGGCGAGCCGGCGATGAGGAGCACGCGGGCCTGCTCGCTGACGACGCGGACGGTGATCGAGCGCTCGTTGTCGTTCTTGAGCAGCTCGTTGGGCTGCGGGGCGACGCGGACCGTGTAGATGAACTGGCCGGGGACCTTGGGGGTGTGGCGGAAGGCGACGGTGGCCTGGGCGGGCTCGCCCTGGAAAGCCACCTGCTTGCGGTCGAGGACGGATTCCTGGGCCGGCGCCTCCTCGGAGCTGGCGGTCTTGCGCTCGACGAGTTCGGCGGTGACGGCGGCGGCCCCGAGGCCCTCGGCGCTCAGGCGGGCCTGAAGCTGGAAGGGGTCGCCGGCAAAGGCCGTCTCGGGCGCCCACACGTCCACCACCCGCAGGTTCTGGGGGTTCCTGGGGTCGCCGACGCCGATGGGGAAGATGGGCACGCGCTGCTGCGCCGCCAGGTCGGCCGCGGCCAGCGGGTCGCCGCCGCCCGTGTGCTGCCCGTCGCTCACCACCACAACGCCCGCAACGGGATTGCCGGCCAGCGAGGCGAGGGACTCGCGGACCGCCCGGGCCAGGTCGGTGCTCGCGCCCGACGGCACGAGGGGCGGCACCGGCTCGCCCCGCGCCAGGGCCGCCGCCTCGGGCGTCTCGGTCCCAGGCTCCGAGGCGAGGCCAATGGCCTCGCGCACCTTCAGGTTGTCCGAAAAGGTCATCACCCGCACGCGGCCGCGCTTGCGCAGGTCCTTGAGGAACTTCCCAGCGTCCTTCCGGAGCAAGCCGTCCACCAGTTCGGCCCGCGTGGGTGGCTTCTCCTGCATGGACTCCGCGCCCAGGCCGACGGCGCCCGCCACCTTGGCCGCGGCATCGGCGTCGTAGTGGTCCTGGATGCCCATCGAGAGCGATTCGTCGAGGAGCAGGACCACGTAGGGCTCGACCGTGCGGCGGAGCGAGATGGCCAGGGCCGGCCCCATGAACACCACGACGAGCACCAGCAGCACGGCGATGCGGACCACGGCCAGGAACGCCTTGACGGCAGGGCGGCAGGTCCTCATCTCGCGGCGGTAGAGCGAGTAGACCAGGTAGGCGACGCCGGCCACCAGGCCCAGCAGCACGAACACGCCCCACGAGGTTGGAGCATGGGTCCAGACGAACTCCGTCGTCGCACCCTTCGGGATGCGGCTGAGGTCGAACCCGAGCGCTCGCAGCCAGAACTCGCTCATTTCACCGTGTCTCTTCTCTTCCCGAACCACCATCCAAGCGTCTGCTCGATGCAGAGGGTGATGACCATCGCCAGGAGCAGGCCGCGCCAGAGTTCGCTCTTGGCGCCGGTGACGCCCTGGGAGAGGTATCCGCGGCCTTCGAGGAAGACGATCTTGGAGTCCGCGACCTGGCGCCGCAGCGCCCGCGGCTCGGCGGGTGTCAGGTCGCCCTCCGTCGCCTCGACGTTTGCCGCGAAGAGCGCCGTGTCGGTCCCCCCGTCGTGGCGCTTGAGGCGGACGCGGTAGAGGCCGGCCTTGGCGGTGTCGTTGAACTGGATGCGGAAGCGCTGGCCGTCCTCGGCGGGTGCGGCCTGGAGGGCCACCGCGGCGCCGTCGGGCGGCTCCACCTGCACCTCGATGCTGTGCACGGAGGGGTCCACGACGGAGCGAATGGGCACGCCGGCGGCGACCGACCCCTCGTCGGGCGCCTGCCGCGTGGCGTAGCGCGCCATCTCGAGCACCGTCACCACGTAGCTCGGGTCGGCCGGCCAGTTGCTCCACTCGCCATCCGCCGTGCTCGTGACGGCGAGGACGCGGCCCCTGCCCACCACGCGCTCCGCGATCGCCGGCGATGAGTCAGTGTCGGAGTAGGAGGCGAGCACCTGGACGCGGCCGGCGGCGACATCC
Organism: Planctomycetota bacterium; assembly: GCA_041320515.1. Classification (GTDB taxonomy): domain Bacteria; phylum Planctomycetota; class PUPC01; order DSUN01; family DSUN01; genus DSUN01. The sequence goes on from JBGLNR010000001.1 coordinate 2,495,983, forward strand.
TCCTTGCGGACGGCGCCGCTCCACCAGCGGAAGAACTTGACGCGGCGGAGGAAGGGGTTCTGCGTGCCCTCGAAGATGCGGAGGATGGGGTGGTTGATGCTGGTCTCGCTGAGGTGGACCCACTGGCGCTGCGACTCGTCGCCCGCGATGGCCGTCAGGCGGAGGGGGAGCAGGCCCTTGCCGTCGGCCCAGAGCTTCTCGTTGTAGGCGGCCTCCTCCACCTGGTCGCCCAGGAAGAGGATAAGGCCGCCGCCGGCGCGCACCCAGTCCTCGAGGGCCTTGCGGCGGCCATCCGTGATGCGATAGACATTGGCCAGGACGACCACCTGGTAGCGGTCGAGGGGCATCTCCTCGAACTGGTTTTCGGTGACAACCATCACGTCGTTGCCGCTGAGGGTGGCGCCGGGCGGGGCGAGGGCGCGCTCGACGTAGAAGGTCTCGTTCTGCCCGTACTCCGAGGTCGGCTCGCCGTCCACCAGGAGGATCGGGATGCCGGACCGGATGCGGGCGGCCATGTGCCGCACGTTGTCGCGGGGCAGGGGGTCGGCGGGTATCTCGGCGCGAATGGGGGCCGAGCCGACATCTCTGAAGGCGAAGGTGAAGGGCACGGTGGCCTTGGCGCCCGCGTCCAGCAGGTCAATCGTCGCCCGCACGGGCACGGCGTCGCCCACGGCGAAGGTGACGGGCACGTTGGCGGCCGCGCCGTCGCCCCAGTTGGCCACGACGACCTCGAACTGGGCGGGGACGTTGGCGATGAGGGCCTTCTCGCGGAAGGTGATCTCGGTGATGGCCAGGTTCGGGGCTTTGGCCCCGCCCACGTTGACCACGGCCAGGCTGTCCACCCGCTCGGCCAGGCGCCTTAGCACGGCCAACGGCCCCTCCTGCTGCCGACTGCCTTCTGCCTTCTGCCCGCTGCCGTCTGCCGTCTGTCGCCTGCCCTCTGCTTCTTCCGGCAGCCAATCGCGGCGGCGCAGGTCGGTGATGATGGTGAGCGTGCGGTTGAGGTTGCCGCGAGGCGAGGCGAGGGTCTGCTCCAGGGCGGCGAACGCGACGTCGAAGGCGGCCGACCGGTCGCACGGCTCCAGGCTCTCGATGGTGCGGACCACGGCGTCCACCTTGCCGCCCGTGAGGTATTGGCCGCTGAGGACGGGGCGGCTGGGCTGCGAGGTGAGGACGAGGGTGAGGGTGTCGCCCGGATGCTCGCCGGCGGTCTGGCGGACGAACTCCACAAGGCCCCGCCGGGCCTCCTCGAAGACCGTTTGGGCGCCGAGGCGGGCGTCCATGCTCGGCGAGTCGTCGAGCAGCACGACCCGTTCCGTGCGCGCGGCCTCCACCATGCGTCCCGCCAGGCCCGTGCGGGTGAAGAACAGCCGCGCGACGAGGCACGCGAGAAGGATAAGGGCGAGGCACCGAAGCAGGAGAAGAATGAGGTGTTCGAGCTGGATGCGACGGCGGTTGCGCCGCTCGGCCTCGAGGAGGAAGTCCATCGCCGCCCAGTCGAGGATGCGGAACTTCCGCCGGCTCAGCAGGTGGATGATGATGGGCGAGGCGATGAGGAGCATGCCCCACAGGAGCCCGCCGTTCGCCGCCCCGATGCCCAGCCAATTGCCCATAGCATACCTCAGAAACCTCCCGCAGGTTCCAAACCTGCGGGAGGTTAGGGACTATCGCTTCACGATGGCTCGCGAGGCGCGGCGGCGAAAGGCCAGGTAGCTGGCCAGCGCCGCGTCGAGCGGGTCGCTCGTGCTCATCAGCATGTAGTCAATGCCGTTGCTCGCACAGGCGCGGCGGACGCGCCCCAGGAAGCGCTCGACGGCCTCGAGATACGCCTTGCGCAGCGCCCGCGGCTCGGTGAGAACCTGTTGGTCAACCTCCAGGCCGCGGAAAAGGATGTTGTCCTGGAACGGGAACTCCAGCTCGTGCTCGTGCATGACGTGGAAGACGACGACCTCGTGGCGCTTGTGGCGGAAGTGCTGGAGGGCGCGGGTCAGGCTGTCCACGTCGAGGAAGCAATCGGAGATGAGCACCACGAGACCGCGCTTGGTGATCTGCTCGGCCAGGCGGTGGAACACGTCGGCCACGTCGGTCTGGTTGTCGGGCTGCGTGTTCGCCAGCTCGTGGAGGAGGAGCTTCAGATGTGTCGGATGCGAGCTGGCGGGCAGGTTCCGCCGTATCTCGGTGTCGAAGGTCACCAGGCCCACGGCGTCCTGCTGCTGCTGGAGGAGGTAGGCGAGCGAGGCGGCGACGGTGCAACCGTAGTCGAACTTCCGCATCCCGCCGTCGGCGCCGCCGTAGCGCATCGAGCGGCTGGCGTCCACCAGCAGCGTGCTGCGGAGGTTCGTCTCCTCCTCGTATTGCTTCACGTAGAGGCGGTCGGCCCGCGCCCACACTTTCCAGTCAATGTGCTTCAGGTCGTCGCCTGGCACGTATTCGCGGTGGGTGGCGAACTCGACGGAGTAGCCGTGGTAGGGGCTTTTGTGGAGTCCGCTGATGAAGCCCTCGACGACGGTGCGCGCCCGCACCTCGAGCCGCGTGATGCGGTTGAGGACCTTGGGGTCCAGGTAGTTGCGGCCGTCGGCGTCGGGCAAGGGTGTGTTCCTCGAAGGGGATGAGTGGAGGAATGGATGATTGGATGAATGGCTGAGAGAGCGCTTTCTCTTTCACCCATCCATTCATCCACCCATCCAATCATCCCTCCACCTTCGGTTGTTCCGTGAACGCTCGTGCGGCTTCGCCGGCGAGGGCCTCGGCCTCTTCGGCCGCGGGGATGGCCTCGAGCAACCGGTCCACAATCTTGTCGGGGGTGATGCCCTCGCTCTCGGCGTTGAAGTTGGTGATGATGCGGTGGCGCAGGCTGGTCGCTCGCGTGGGCGACGTAGAGGCCGGCGAGGTTCTTCACGCGACCGAGGGGCTCGATGGAGGGGCGGAAGCCGAGGACCACGAGCGTGCAGTCGCTGCCTGGGGGGAAGGGGGGCAGGGACTTGATGGCGTCGGCGGTGGCCCACACGAGGAGGCCCTTGGCGCCCTCGGCGAGGGCCTGCTGGAGGGCGAGGCGGCTCTCGTGGGAGCAGGCGACGACGCCTGCGAGCCGACGCGGCCCGTGGGGGTCGCTGAGGAAGACGCGGGGGCCTTCGAGGGTGAAGTTGAGCACGGAGTCGGCCTGGTCGGGGGCGACGGGGTAGGGGAGTTCCTGGACGCCCTCGGGGAGGCCGGCGGGGGGGACGATGGAGCGGGAGAGGAGGTTGCCCCAGCCGTCGTCCTCGCCGATGGCCTCTGGGGGCATGGCGACGGAGGAGACGTAGCGGCCGTCCATGAGGAGGGTGACTTTGCCTGGGGATGCCTGGGCGTTGAGGGCGGCCTCGTCGCCGAGACGCCAGTCCACGCTGAAGTTGTGGGGCTGCTGTGCGGCGCGGCGGAGCGGCCAGAGGTCCATGACCCGCGGGCAGTCCACGACCTCCATGCGGACGAGTCGTGGGAGGGTGGCCAGGGGCGAGATGTCGGCGACCTTGGGGCAGGCGCGGAGGCTGAGGCCCTCGAGGGTGGCCATGCTGGCCAGGGGCGCGAGGTCGGAGACGCCTGGGCAGGCCTCGACCTCGAGGGTGGCCAGGCGCGGCAGGCGGCGGAGGGGCGCGAGGTCGGCCACCAGGGGGCAGCCGTGCAGGCCCAGCCAGTTCAGGCCGTCGAGCTGGGCGATGGGCGCCAGGTCGAGGAGGCTTGGGCAGCGGCGGACGACGAGGACGTTGAGGTGCCGCAACCGCGCGAGCGCGGCGGCGTTGGTCGGCGCGCCCGAGCAATCGAGGTCGAGCAGGCGGAGGTTCTTCAGCCGCGCGAGGGGCGAGAGGTCGGTGACGCCCTTGCACAGGTCAATCCGCAGGACCCTGAGCTTGGGCAGGGCGGCCAGGGGCGCGAGGTCCGAAGCGTCGGCGCCCGAGAGCCAGAGCGAGTCGAGTTCGGTGAGGGCGGCCAGGGGCGCGAGGTCGGTCACGCCTGGGGCGCAGCCGAGCTTGAGAGCCGTCAGCCCGCGCAGGCGGGTGAGGGGCCGAAGGTCGGACACGCCGTCCACGGCCAGCGCGTAGCGTCCCCCTGGGGGGAGAGCTGGGATTTCTGGGATGACGCTGGCATAGGCCCAGATGGTGAGGGGGTCGGTCTTCGCGGCCAGAGCGCTGCGGACTTCGAGCCGGCCGGTGAGGGACTTCATCTGGACGCCGACGAGTTCGTCCCTGCCGACCTGGCGGCGCAGGTAGACCTCGGAGCCTCGCTTGTGATAGGTCTGGGTGGGGGCGTCGGCGAAGAAGTGGGGCATCCACAGGCCGTGGCGGTCGGCGATGACCAGCCATTCGCCGGGCGCGGCCAGGTGCTCCTGGGGCCGCCGGCTCACGGGGTACACAATCACCGCGGCCCGGCGGGCCGGCGGGGCCTCGGCGCCGGCTTCCTCGGCATGCGCGGGACAGATGAGGGCGACGCAAAGCGCGGACAGGGCAAAGCGATAGAAGCGCACGGAGTGACTCCAGAGGCGCTCTGCCGTGATGCGTCGGGGCGAGGGGAGAGCGATTCGCTCAGGAGGAGGACGACACTTGTAGTATGCCCCATGTTGCGCGAAATGTCAAGTCGCAAAAGAGTCTGGCCCCCAATCCTGGTGGTCCTCGCCAGCCACGGGCCCCAACCCTCCCCCCACCCCCTCCCTGAGAGGGAGGGGAGTGCTCTGACCCCTCCCAGGGAGAGGGCAGGGTGAGGGTTGAGGCCGAGAGCTTCCTGCAGGCTCACCAGAATTGGGGGCCATACTCGTCGCGATCTCTCCGACTTGACCGCGGGGGGCGGCGCGCCTATACTCCGCGTCATCGTGAAGCGCTCTGCCGACACCATCGCTCGATGCACGACTGTCCCCTGCCGCTCGTTGCGCGGGGCGCGGTGGGACCCAGCGTTCTGGCACCACAGGCACGAGGAGCTGGAGGCCGCGTGCGGCGTGCCGTTGGCGCGGCTGGGGGACTTCATCGAGCTGATCACCTACGGCCCCATTCTGCCTGGCCGGCGGCCCGAGCCGGTGGAGAAGGGGGTGCTCATCGTGGGCCAGCGCGAGATTCGGCCGACGGGGCTGCTGCTCGACGCGGCGACGGCCGTGGCCGAGGGCAGCCCCTACGACCCGCCGCGCCGCCGCCTGCGGCCGGGCGACGTGGTGCTCGCCCGGTCCGGCGTCGGCACGCTGGCCCGGAAGCGGTTCACGGTCTTCCGCGAGCCCCTGAAGGCCACGGTAAGCTGCTTCGTGGACCTCATTCGCCTGCGGGGCCTCAGCCCCTACTGCCTGGTCACTTTCCTGCGAAGCGGCCTGGGCTGGGCGCAGGCCGAGCGGATGTTGAGGGGCGTTGGGACGCCGAACCTGAGCTTCCGCCAGATACGCTCGCTGCGGGTGCCGCTGCTGGCGCCCGAGGCCGAGCGCGCCGTCGAGGCGGCGTGGGCCGACGTGGCGTGGTTGCACGACGCGGGCCGCCTGGCCGAGGCCGAGGCCCGGCTGGACGCCGCGGCCGCCGACCTCGAGCGGCGGCTGAGGGGCCAGCAGGGGCATCCCCCCTCGCCAAGCCCCCGCGCATCCGCCCGGTGCGGCCCCTCCGCCCTCTCGCCCGGTTAGGTTCGGATTCAGGGCCTCACAAGTCCTCTGGCATGATCCCCGACAATTCTGTACAATACGGAAGGTGGGGCGATTCGGGGGAAGAGCATGGCGAGAAGGTGCTGCACTCCGCTTCTGATGGGCGTCGCCGCAGTGGTGGCGGGACTCGGCGGGCAGAGGGCGTCGGCCTGCTCGATTCCCGTGTTCCGCTACGCGCTGGAGCGGTGGCCCGCCGCGCCCTACCTGGCCGTGGTGTTCCACAAAGGCCCGCTGACGGCGGACGAGCGGAAGCTGGTGGAGGCGCTCCGCGAGGCCGGCGCGGGAGGCGCCCCGGCCAACCTCGAGGTCCAGGCCGTGGACGTGGAGGGGAAACTCGACAAGCCGGCCGAGGCGATCTGGAAGGGCGAGAAGGCCACGGCGATGCCGTGGGTCGTGTTGCTCTATCCCTACGAGTTGCGCATCGAGGAGAGGGCCTGGGCCGGCCCGCTGGCCGCCGGGCTGCCCAAGGGGCTGGTGGACTCGCCGGTCCGCCGCGCGCTGGTGAACGGGTTGGCGGCGGCCAACTGCGCGGTGTGGCTCCTCGTGGAGTCGGGCGACAAGGCGAAGGACGATGCGGCGGCCAAGCTCATCGGCGAGCAACTGAAGAAGCTGGAGAAGACGCTCGAGCTGCCTACGCCCGACATGTTCGGCGAGCCCGGGGAGGACGCTTTCACGCCCGAGGCCAGGCAGACACTCAAGGTCGCCTTCTCGCTGGTCCGGGTGTCGCGGGCGGACAAGGCGGAGGAGGGGTTCCTCGACTGCCTGCTGGGGGTTGACGCCGAGCTGAAGGCCGAGAAGCGGCCTATGGCCTTCGCCATCTTCGGCCAGGGCCGCGCCCTGCCCTGTCTGATTGGGGACGGGATCAACGATGACAATGTGGGCGAGGTGTGCGCCTTCATCTGCGGCCCCTGCTCGTGCCAGGTGAAGGCGATGAACCCCGGCTGGGACCTGTTGATCGCGGCCGACTGGTCGGCGGCCATCGAGGGCCGGCTGGTCAAGGACCCCGTGGAGCCCGTCCTCACCGGCTCCGTGCATGCGCCGCTGCCGAAGGAGGGGGCCGCGCCCAGGACGCCGCCGGCCGTGCCGGCCCCTGCTCCCGCGGCGTCGGGCAAGGGCGAGCGCGTGCTGCTTCGGAACGTCATCATTGCCGCCTTCGCCGGCCTCATCCTCATTGCCGCCGCCTCGGTCGTCTTCCTGCGTCGGAGGGGCGAATGACTCTCTCCCGCCTCATCCTCAAGGAGCTGCTCTACCGCAAGCTCAACCTGGCTCTCGCGCTGGCGTCGGTCGGGGTCGCCGTGGGGTGTCTGGTTGCCCAGCTCACGGTGCTGCGCGCGCACGACGCCCGCACCGAGGAGATCATCCGCGCCAAGGAGGAGGAGACGAAGGAGGAGATGGCCCGGCTCGAGGACGAGACTCGCAAGATCATGAAGAAGCTGGGGTTCAACCTCCTGATTCTCCCGAAGGACCAGAAGCTGGAGGACCTGTACGCGGAGGACTATGCGTCGAAGTACATGCCCGAGGAGTACGCCGCGCGGCTGGCGGACGCCAAGACGATCACGATGCAGCACCTGCTGCCGAGCCTCCGGCAGAAGGTGAAGTGGCCCGAGCAGAAGCAGCCGGCGATCATCCTCGTTGGCGTGCGGGGCCAGGTGCCGAAGCTGCACCGCGACCCGTCCGAGCTGATGTTCCAGCCGGTGCCGCCGCGCTCGATGGTGGTCGGCTACCGGCTGCACGAGAGCCTGAAGCTGAATGTGGGCGACCGCGTGACGCTCCTGGGCACCGAGTTCACCGTGAGCAAGCTGCACGAGGAGCGGGGGGACAAGGACGACATCACGGTGTGGATCAACCTCGCCGAGGCCCAGCGGTTGCTGAAGCAGGCGGGCCTGATCCCCGAGGAGCGGGTGATCAACGAAATCCTGGCCCTCAAGTGCCAGTGCGCCGGCGTCGGCCTGGAGAAGGTGCGGGAGGAGCTGGCACGGTTCCTGCCCGAGACCCAGGTGGTCGAGGTGGCCAGCCGCGCGCTGGCGCGCGCCGAGCAGCGGGAGGCCGCCGGCCGGGCCGCCCGGCGGGAGATCGAGGGCGCGAAGGAAAGCCGTGACCGCCTGCGGGCCGAGCGCGAGCGCTTCGCCGCCTGGCTCGTCCCTCTGGTCGCGCTGGCCGCGACGGTCTGGATCGGCTTCCTCGCCCTCGCCAACGTGCGGGAGCGGCTGCCCGAGATAGGCATCCTGCGGGCGTTGGGGCTGCGGAGCGTGGACATCTTCCTCCTCTTCCTGTGCAAGGCGGTGCTCATCGGCGTCGCCGGCGCGCTGGCGGGCTACTTCGCGGGACGCCTCGCCGGCTTCCTGTGGGCGGAGGCCCCGGCGCGGGCCGCTCTGGGCCTGTTCGATCCCGCGCTGTTCGCCGCCGTGCTGGCCGCGGCGCCCGTGCTCTCCGCCGTAGCCAGTTGGCTGCCCGCGCTCCGGGCCGCCCAGCAGGACCCGGCCGTGGTGCTCAGGGAGTCGTGAATAAAACCGATCGGAGGGATCGGACGGATCGGACGGATCGGACCGATAGGACCTGATGAGAAGAGTTGCGGCCAAGCTGGGCACCGTGGCGGTTCTGGCGCTGGCAGCCCGTGGGGGCGCGGGCGCGGAGCAGGTGCGATGGGAGGGGAGGATTCGGGGCCGAGGGGGGAGCCCCCCGCCCCCCCTCGGAGAGCGGCGCGTGCGCGCAGGTGAGCGACTCTGGCAAACACTGGCCGACACTGAGCCGGAATGGCGAGAATCGTCAAACGGCGAGTGAGCGACTCTGGCAAACACTGGCCAACACTGAGCGAGACTGGGCGGCGCACCCCCTGTCCCTTCCCGCCCAGCGGAGCCATCGGTCGCCGCACAGGCCCCTGGCTGCTCTCTTCCGGCGGCGGGGCTTCGCCCCCTGGCGCCCCGTGGCGGTCCGGGCTGAGGTGTTGCCGCTTGCCTCTAGCTGGGGCGATGGGTGGCGTGGGGAGGCGGCCAGTCGGGGGCAGCGCCACTACCGCGTCGCGGGGGCAACGCCCCAGTGCTCTTGGGCGGGCCGGCGGCGCCACGCGTGTCCGCGAACGGCCCTCGAGGCCCGCCGAGGCCACCCTGCGGCCTCGCGTCCCCGAGCGGGCTACAGTCTGTTTCACTGGGCGCTTGACAGGGCGTGCGGGGTCTGGTATCCATAGGCTCTGGCGAAGACAATTGCTGGGAGGCCCGATGGAGAGGCCAATGGCCTGGTCCCTGAAGACGAATGGTGCGCGCCGCTTGGCGTGTGTGGGGCTGCTCGCCGCTGCCCTCGGCAGGACCGCGCTGGCAGGCGCGGGGGATTGGTGGCCGCAGTTCCACGGCCCCAGCCGCGACAATATGTCGGCCGAGACCGGCCTGTTGAAGGAGTGGCCGCCCGAGGGGCCGGAGCTGCTCTGGAAGTTCGGCGAGTGCGGCAAGGGCTACTCCGGCGTCGCCATTGCCAACGCGATGATTTTCACAGCGGGCGACTTCGCCGACAAGGAGTTCGTTCTGGCTCTCGACCTGGATGGCAAGCCGCTGTGGCAGGCCGAGAATGGCAAGAGCTGGCGCGGCGCGGAGCCAGGCTCGCGCACGACGCCTACGTTCGACAACGGCGTCCTCTACCACATGAACCCCACTGGCCGCCTGGCCGCCTACGAGGCCAAGACCGGCAAGGAGCTGTGGGCCGTTGACCTCAGGAAGGAGTACGACGCCCAGATCAGCACCTGGGCGTTCGCCGAGAACCTCCTGGTGGACGGCAAGGCGTTGCTCTGCGTGCCTGGCGGCACGAAGGGGCGCGTCGTCGCCCTCGACAAGGCGACCGGCGAGTTGCTCTGGGCGAACACGGAGATAGCCGAGCCGGCCGCCTACTGCTCGCCCATCCTCGCCGAGCACAAGGGCGTGCGCCAGCTCATCACGCTGATGCACAAGTCCGTCGTCGGCGTGGACGTCAAGAGCGGCAAGCTGCTCTGGCGCCACGGCCATCCCGCGCCCTACGGGCAGAACGTGGACCGCCCGCTCTTCAGGGACGGCTACGTGCTCGTGAGCGCCGGCCACAACGCCGGCAGCCGGCTCCTCCAGATCAACGACGCCAGCGACGGCGTCCGCGAGGTGTGGTATTCGAAGGAGATGGACAACTGCCACGGCGGCATCCTGCTGCTCGACGGCTACCTCTACGGCAGCGGCTGCCGCCTCTACCACAAGGGCCTCCACTGCCTGGAATTCCTCACGGGCAAGAAGGCCAGCACCGCCGTCGAGGTCGGAAAGGTCTCGCTCACCTGGGCCGACGGCCTCCTCTACTGCGTGGACCAGGAGCGAAAGGTGTTCCTCGTCCAGCCCAGCCCACAGGGATCAAAGATCGTCAGCCGCTTCATGCTGCCCAATGTCAGCAAGGACCTCGTGCTCTGTCACCCTGTCGTCTGCGGCAAGCGGCTCTACATCCGCCACGACCAGAACCTCTACTGCTACGACATCGCGGCGAAGTGAGGGAAGCCATGGGCGACTACCGGATCGAGAAGGACTCGCTCGGCGAGGTGCGGGTGCCTGCGGATGCCTACTATGGAGCGCAGACCCAACGCGCCGTGGAGAACTACCCCATCAGCGGCGTGCGGCACCCGCAGCCCTTCATTGCGGCCTGCGCCTTCATCAAGAAGGCGGCAGCCCTGGCCAACCGCGACGTGGGCGACCTCGACGCCCGCCTGGCCGAGGCCATCGCCGCCGCGGCCGACCGCGTGCTCGCCGGCGAGTTCGCCGACCAGTTCGTCGTGGATGTCTTCAACTCCGGCGCCGGCACGTCGTTCCACATGAACGTCAACGAGGTGCTGGCGAACATCGCCATCGAGACCCTTGGCGGCCAGCGGGGCGACTACTCGCTCGTCCACCCCAACGACCACGTCAACTTCGGCCAGTCCACCAACGACGTGATTCCCACGGCCACCCGCCTGGCCGCGCTCTTCGGGGCCATGGAACTGAGGGCGCGGCTGTTTCTGTTGAAGGCCACGCTCCGGAGGAAAGCAGAGGAGTTCGACGGGATCTTGAAGGCTGGGCGCACCCACCTCCAGGACGCAGTCCCCGTCCGCCTGGGGCAAGAGTTCGGTGCCTACGCAACAACGCTCGAGAAGGCGATAGCGACACTCGAGGGGGCGCTGCCGCCGCTCCAGGAACTCGGCCTGGGCGGCAGCGCGGCGGGGACGGGTCTGAACACTCACCCCGACTTCGCCTCGAAGGCGATTGCCTACCTCGCCCAATGGGTGCCCTTCGAGGTCCGCCCTGCGCCCGACAGGTTCGAGGCCATGCAGAGCCAGGCCCCAGCCGTCCAGCTCTCCGGGGCGTTGCGCGGCATAGCTGTCGAGCTGATTCGCATCGCCAACGACCTGCGTCTCCTCGCCTCGGGGCCGACGACGGGGCTTGCGGAGATTCTGCTTCCCTCCGCCCAGCCAGGGTCCTCCATCATGCCCGGCAAGGTGAACCCCAGCATCCCAGAGATGCTGAACATGGTCTGCTTCGCCGTGCTCGGCAATGACCTGACGATTGCCACGGCCGCTCAGGCGGGGCAGCTCGAGCTGAACGTGATGATGCCCGTCATCGCCTGCAAGCTCCTCGATTCGCTTCACATCCTGACGAACGCCGTCGGCATCTTCGCCAGCCGATGCGTCAGGGGCATTGAGGCGAATGCGGACCGCTGCCGCGCCTACGCCGAGCGGACGCTCGGCCTGGCCACCGCCCTCAACCCCTACATCGGTTACCGCGCCGCCGCCGAGGTGGTCAAGGAGTCCCTCGCCACGGGCCGCTCGATGCGCGACATCATCCTGGCGAAGGGCCTGCTGCCCGCCGACCAGCTCGACCGCATTCTCGACCCCAAGGCAATGACCGAGCCGAGGCCCACGACTGAAGCCTGAGGGTGCGACGATGGACTTCCATATCGAGAAGGTGGCCGAGGGCGGACCTCTTTGGCAGCTCGTCTGCGAGCACTTCCCGCGTAGCGTCAAGTGGCTCCACGACAACGGCGACGACGGCGAGTACCATTTCTTCCTGGCCGTCGGCCCACAAGGGGCCTTCCTCGGTGGGACTGTGATTGACCTTGGCCCTGCTCGCTTCGGTCCATTGGCCGGCAGGACGGAGGGATTCCTCGAGGACATCGAGGTGGCCGAGCCTTTCCGCCGCCGCGGCATCGGCACGGCGCTGGCAAAGGCGGCCCTCCAGTTGGCCTGGCAGCGCGGGGCGCGCCACGTCCGCTGGACCGTCGCCTACGACAATCCGACAGGGCTTGCCTTCTACGACAGTCTTGGTGTCGCGTTCGTCGCCGGGGAGGATCCCCAGCACCCCGACCCCGACGACCAGTGCTACACGGTCGTCGCACTCAACCCGGAGGAGCAGCGATATGCGTGAGATCGGCTTCATCGGCCTCGGCATCATGGGCCTGCCGATGGCACGCAACCTGATGAAGGCAGGATTCAAGCTGACCATTGTGGCCGGCCACGCAAAGGACGCGGTCAAGGAGCTTCAGGCGGCGGGGGCGGCGGTCGTGGCCTCGCCGAAGGAGGCCGCGGCGGCGACGGAGCTGGTGGTCACGTGCCTGCCCGACACGCCCGACGTGCGGCAGGTGGCCACGGGCGCAGACGGGCTGCTCGCCGGCGCGAAGCCGGGGCTGATCGTCGTGGACCACAGCACCATCGCGCCAATGGCCGCGCGGGAGATTGCCGCCGCCTGCGCCGAGAAGGGCGTGGCGTTCCTCGACGCACCCGTGAGCGGCGGGCAACAAGGGGCCATCGCGGGCACGCTCTCGATCATGGTTGGCGGCGAAGCCGAAGCCCTTCAGCGGGCAATGCCCGTCCTCGAGGCGATGGGCAAGAAAATCGTCCACGTCGGCGCAAGCGGGGCAGGGCAGTTCACCAAGGCCTGCAACCAGATCATCTGCGCCATCACCTGGCAGGCGATAGGGGAGGGGATGGCCCTCGGCGTGAAGGCGGGCGTTGACCCCGCGAAGATGCTCGAGGCCGTGAGCGCCGGCGCCGCCCGCTGCTGGGCGCTCGAGGTCCGCACGCCCAGGCTCCTCGACGGCGATTTCAAGCCCGGCTTCATGGCCAAGCTTCAGCACAAGGACCTGGTCATCGCCACCGACGCCGCCAAGCAGCTTGGCGTGCCCCTGCCCGTGACCAGCCTCGTGACCGAGTTCTATGCGGCGCTCAAGACCGCGGGGAAGGGGGAGTGGGACACGTCGTCCCTGGTGACGCTAGAGGAGGAGCTTGCGGGGGTTGAGATTCGCCGCAGCGGCTGTTGACACCGCGGCGCCATCGGCTATAATCGGCCCTAAAGGAGGCCCCATGGCAGATACCCCGCTCGACCCCACGCAGGCGCTGAGCCAGGCCCGCGCCGTGCTCGACACTGAGATTGACGCGCTGGCGCGGCTTAGGGACCGCCTGGACGAGGCGTTCGCCCAGGCCGTCCAGATGGTGCTCGACTGCGCGGGCAAGGTGGTGGTCAGCGGCGTCGGCAAGTCGGGCATGGCCGCCCGCAAGATCGCCGCCACCCTTTCGAGCACGGGTACGCCCGCCGTCTTCCTCCACGCGGGCGAGGCGCTTCACGGCGACCTCGGAATCGTCTGCGCCAAGGACGTGCTCATCCTCGTCAGCCACAGCGGCGAGAGCGACGAGATCGTGCGGCTGCTGCCCTCCATCGAGTCTATCGGCCCCACCGTGATCGCGTTCACGGGCGCGCCCGAATCGCGGATCGCGAAGGCGGCGGACCTGGCGCTCGATTGCGGGGTCGAGCGCGAGGCGGACCCGCTGAACCTGGCCCCGACGGCGAGCGCCATCGCGGCGCAGGCGTTGGGCGACGCTCTGGCCATCGTGGTCGCGGCCCGCAAGCAGCTCACGCCCGAGCGCTTCGCCCTCTCGCACCCCGGCGGCGCGCTGGGCCGACGCCTCACCGTGAAGGTCGAGCACCTGATGCACGGCGGCAAGGACCAGCCGCTCGTGCGGCCCGACACGCCGATGCGCGAGGTCGTCGTCGAGATGACCAGCAAGGCCCTCGGCGCCGTCAACGATTTGCTGGTCCAGGCACTTGTGAGAGAGGAGAAGTGGCTCATGGTGTCGAGACGCTCGTGGCTGGTCGTCGTGTGTCTTGGCGCGCTGCTTCTGCTGGCCGGCATGGCGCAGGCAGGAGAGCAGGGGTACTGGGAACTCACAAAGGAGCCCGAGATCACCCAACGGAGCGCGGAGATGTGGCACCCGATACCCGAGCTGGACGGGAGGGTTGACAGCGCCGACGTGAATCACGTTGCCTACAGTTGGAGATCCAATAGGCCCCCCAAGCCCTGGACCTCCCACACGTTCGAGTGGGACCGGCTTCCAGGCATACTGAGACCCGGCGAGATTCTGCCGGCCCGCGTGAAGTACGTTGGCGGCAGCGACAGGTATGAGCACAGCGTCGGACTCCGATGGGGCAACGAGAGGGTTGCATTCCTCAAGAAGCCCGGCGAGGACAGGAACAAGACCTTCGTCGTCCCCTGGGGCGTGAAGGGCATGACCATCCAGCCCTACTTCAATGCCGGTTACTTCGCCGTTGGCGGCTCGCACGTGGTTACGTACACGTACGCCTGGAAGCAGGGCGCTCCGCCCGCCGTGCCCCCGCCCGGACCGGCGGCGGACCTTGCCGGCACCTGGCAGCACAAGGCGACAGGCGAGACGTGGACCTTCACGCCGCTGGGCGGCGGGCGCTACGCCGCCGCCGAGAAGCGTGGCATCGCCCGCGGCACCGCGGTGGTCACCGGCAACAAGATGACCATGGACATCGCTTCGCAGGATGGCAAGGTAACCGTGAAGTACGAGGTCACGATCGCCGCCGACGGCCGCTCGGCCACCGTCATCGCCCGGTATAGCACCGGACAGTCCGGCACCTGTACCTGGGAGCGGGCCGGCCGCTGAGCAGCCGCGGCATGCGGCGCCCGGCACGAATGGCGTGGAGATAGGGGGGTGCCGCTCCGATGAGGCCGCGAAGACACGGCTGGACAAGCCAGCCGTGCCACACCTGGGGTGGTACCTTCATGCCATTCGTGCGAGGCACGGGGGGCGGCTGTGAGTGCAGGCGATCATCTGAGCCAGCAGGAATCGGCCGGCAAAGAAGGCGATGGGTTATGTCCTTGACGTGCCGGGCGCCTCAGGCACAGGACACGCCAGACATTTGTTGTTGCATTCCGCGCCGCCCGCGGCTATAGTTGGTTGTGTCGGGCGGCACGGGTGCCCCAACCTTTCGTTAGCGGCTCCCCCTGCGCAGTGGAACAGTCTGCTGCTTGCGAGCGGCGAAGGCACAAGAAGACCGGCGTCATGTGCCCGGAACTTCCGCGGCGATTCGCCGGCTTGCCCCCGAGAACAAGAGTCGGATCTGGCTCGACCCGCGTGTCCTTATGGTAGAAGGAGACACCCATGAGGGGTCTGATGAGGGGTCTCGCCTTGCTGGTGCTGGTCATGCTCTCGATGGGGCGGGCCGTTGAGGCCGCCGAGGCCGGTGGGGAATCAGGCAAGACGACTTCAACTCCTCCTGTGGCAGGACCCTTCGATGGTGTCTGGCACACCCATCGTGTCCACACTGGGTGCTGTTCCTACGTCGCCGATGAAGATTTCACCATCTCGACCGATGCCAATGGAAACACCACCATCACTTCTGGGTCATTCCCCGCCAGAGGAAAGGTAACTGGCAACACCTATACCTTTGGTTACGGGCCAGGGCAAACTGGTTCCTTCACACTGGGCGAAGATGGCAGGACTTTCTCAGGCTCCTTTTCCGACCTCACGAACAAGCACCACGGAACAATCAGCGGGCGTCGCGGTGGAACCAAAACCAACCCCGATGCAGAACCCTCCCCCGAACGCGAGGTCGCCAAGACCAGTAACGACGGGGGGGTCCAGAACGGCCCGACTGCGCCCACGGTCGTCACGTTCAAGGAAAAGTACGTGGTGACGTTCATCTCCACATACCATTGGAACAACGGACGGGGAACGGCGACGCCGGGCACGATCGGGCTTCGCGGCAGCGACGGAACCGTCTACGGGCCGTGGAAAACGACCGGCGTGGCGAGCCAGAGCGGAGTGCCCAACATCAATTGGGAGGCCCGTCCCAATGTCGCGCTTCCTCCAGGCTCCTACACCGTGCTGGACTCTGATCCGACGACCTGGGCGCAGAATGCGGAGAGCGGAGGACGCGGCTTTGTCACCGTCAAAGGCCACCCGGGGACCAAGCCCGACGATTCGAAGACCGCGCCGACCGCCCCCGCCTGCGCCTGGGATGCGTTCACCATGGACCCCCGGCAGTTCGCCACTCAGCCCGGCGGGGTTCTTCCGATGCGGCGGAACTATAGAGCAGGAAAATACCTGATCCATATCGGCCCTGCCGGCAAGAACGGGCTGGACGTTCCGCCGGCGGAGTGGAGGACGTTCGGGCCCGTCGAGATCAAAGCCGGCAGCAAGTATGCCGCCATCATCAAGAAGGGCGGCACCCTCGTAGACCTGGGCTGGGAAGGCGATTCCGCGCGGCTGACGATGTACTCCAAGCCTCCGGAGGGACACGCCGCGGTCTATGTCCGGAACGACGCCGCGGATCAATGGTACGCCATTGGCCTGCAACAGGTTGGCGCAACGGTCCCTCCCCCCTGCGATTGGGAATCGTACACCATGGACCCCCGGCAGTTCGCCACTCAGCCCGGGGGGGTCCTTCCCATGCGGCGGAACTACAAAACAGGAAAATACCGGGTCCATGTCGGCCCTGCCGGCAAAGAAGGGCTGGACATTCCGCCGGCGGCGTGGAAGACGTTCGGGCCCTTCGACATCAAAGCCGGCAACAAGTATGCGGCCATCATCAAGAGGGGCGGCGACCTGGGCTGGGAAGAGAATTCCGCGCGGCTGACGATGTACTCCAAGCCTCCGGAGGGATTCGCCGTGGTCTATGTCCGGAACGACAGCGCCGATCAATGGTACGCCATTGGCCTGGAACAGGTCGGCGCAACGATCCCTCCCCCCTGCGATTGGGAATCGTACACCATGGACCCCCGGCAGTTCGCCACACAGCCGGGCGGGGTCTTACCCAGGCGGCACAACTACAAAACAGGAAAGTACCTGGTCCATGTCGGTCCTGCCGGCAAACAAGGGCTGGTCATGCCGCCGGAGACGTGGAGGACGTTCGGGCCCTTCGACATCCAGGCCGGCAACAAATATGCCGCCATCATCCAGAAGGGCGGCGAGCTGGTCTGGGAAGAGAATTCCGCGCGGCTGCAGATGTACTCCAAGCCTCCCGTCGGCGGCGCCGGCCTGCCGGGATACGCCGTGGTCTATGTCCGGAACGACAGCGCCGATCAATGGTACGCCCTTGGCCTGCAGGCGGTCGGCGCCCCCGGCGGCGAATCAGGCTTCGATGGCGTCTGGCACATCCATATTGTCCACACTGGGTGCTGTGCCTCCGTCGCCGATGATGATATTACCATTTCGACCGATGCCAATGGAGCTATCACCGTCACTAGCCCTCGTGACAAGTCATTCTCCGCTAGAGGAAAGGTAACTGGTAACACCTGCACCTTTGGTCTCGAAGACGGCAGGTTCACTCGTTCCTTCACCTTCACACTTGCCAAAGATGGCAAGAGCTTCACCGGCTCCTTTTCCGAACTCACGAACAAGCACCAAGGAACAATCAGCGGGCGTCGTTGAATCGATCCCGTCCATGGCGGGGTTCTTTGTGCCCTTCGGGATGACGGTGTGTCGGGGCCGAGCACCGTGTCAGGGCCGCGCGCCACGGCGGCCAGGCCGGGCGAGGCGCGGCATGCGGCCTTTGGGTGCAGGTGATCATCTGAGCGCCTGACGAGGCACAAGCGGAGAGGGCCACGGAATGGGAGCGAGGCTCGCAGTTCCCCTGACCGTCGGACTGGCGATGCTGGCGTGGCCGAGCGGGTTGCACGCGGCGGAGCCGAAGCCGCTGTGGCTGGCCGTGGTCAGGCCCGCGCTGGCCGGGGCCCTCAAGCCCCTGGCGGAGAAGCGGCGCGCCGACGGGTTCGAAGCGATGGTCGTCACCCAAGCCATCGAAGTGGCGCTGGCAGAGTCGCCGCGGCGGCCCGACTATCTCCTGCTCGTGGGCGACGACGAGCCGGGGAAGGAGGACGCCCCCTGGCACCTGCCCGCGAAGCGCAGGCCGCTCTATCGCTGGCGCGAGGTCCAGCCACAGGAGTTCGCCTCCGACGCCGCCTGGGGCGACACCGACGGTAAGGGGGTGCCGACGGTCCCGGTCGGGCGCATTCCCGCGCGCACCCGCGAGCAGGTCGAGGCCGTGGTTCGGAAGATTCTCGCCTTCGAGGCCCGGCCGCCGACGGCTGCGGACCTGAACGCGACGCTCTGGGGCGGCTCGCCCGGCTACAATCCCGCGATTGACGCGATGGCGACCCGCCTCGGCGTGACGATGATGCTGGTCAATGGCCCGCCCTGGCTCGCCCCCTGGTTCCTCTCGGGGAACCCCGCGGACCCCCTCTGCGGCTGGCCCCCCGCGCAGGCGGCCACCTTCACCCGCCAAGTGAAACAGGGCGGGCTCCTGCACGCGCTCATGGGCCACGCCAGCGCCGAGGCATTTCACTCGATGAAGCACGGCGGGAGATGGATCACTTACGCGGCAGCCGACGCCGCCCGCGAGTTCGGGGACGGCTCGCCCGTGGCGCCGATGGTCTTCTTCTCCTGCTGGTCGGGCGACTTCACGCGGCCCGCCCCGTGCCAGGCCGAGGGTCTGCTCTTCCTGCCCGGCGGCCCGGTGGCCGTCATCGGGGCCACCACGGAATCGCACCCGTTGACCAACTACTTCACCAGCGTGTGCCTCCTCAAGGCCCTCGGGGGCAGGGAGAGGCGCCTCGGCGCACTCTGGCTCCATGCCCAGCGCGACGCCATGGCCGCCCGCGACCCCATGATGGAGGCCCTCCTGCGCGACGTCGAGGGAAAGCTCGAGAGGGAAATCGCCGTCGAGAAGCTGCGGCGCGACCAGTCCTTCATGTACGCCCTCCTCGGCGACCCGGCCACCCCGCTTCGGCTTCCCGAGCCGCTCGAGGCCAGCGTGGAGAAGTCGCCGACGGGCTGGCGCTGGCGGGCCAAGCGGCCCCCGGGCGCCACGCGCCTCGAAGTCGGCTACCGCAAGCCGCCTGCCGTCAACCTCCCGATAGGTGCCCTGCCGGCGGACGAGAAGCAGGCGAACGAGGCCCTGGCGGCAGCGAATGCCGCCTACGCCTTCGCCGCCCAGCCGTCGCCCCCCGATGGCGCGCCCTGGGAGGGCACTTGGGACCGCCCCGGCTGGCTCCGCCTTGTCGCCACCGGCCCCAGGGCGCTCCACGTGGCGGTCCTCAAGCTGCACCGACCAGATAGCTTTCAGTGATTCCCCTCGTCCCCACGCAGAGCGTAGGGACGAGAAAACTCCAACTCGGCCTGTCAAGGGCCCAGGAGGATCATTTTCGGCGCAAGTCGGGTGCCCGCGGGCACTTACGACGAAAATTCACCGCGTTCACTTGCGCCTATAGGTTCGATGTCACCCGGGCGCTTTGGTGCCCTCAGCGGCGCGCGGATCCCCTTCTTTCGCCAGTTCAGCCAAGTAGCGCGCGATCCTCCGAAGGTTGGTGAAGTTGCCAGGCGCGAACGGATTCTCGAAGTGCTCAAGCCTGTCCACTGCGGTTGGGTCAGACAGGACTTCGTGGATGATATGCAGTTGACGGCTAACCCTATCCCTGTCGGCTGATACTGTGATAGCATCCTTGCGCACCTTGCACTCCAACTGCCGCAACTCGGAGTTCTTCTCACTGGTGCTCTTAGCTAGAGCGCTGATAGACTCCCAATCATCTTCCGACAGGGCATCTGGCTTGCTCGCCGGCAAGGGCCGGCCAACAGCGATGGTCTCGAACACCTGCAGAGCAACCGCGTGTCTCCGTTCCTGCCCCGGTAGTTCGACTATCTTCGTCGCCCATTCGCGAAGCCTCAGATGGTCATCTGTCGAGAGCCAATCGGGCTTCGCTTCAGCGAGGAAGGCCTCCGCGCTTCCTCTTGCTATGCGTTCGCTCAAGCGATCGTGTTCCATCTCGTATGCCATTGATAGCAGAGCTTGGCCGTGGTCCTCGAGCAGATCCAGCCGCTGTGCGCGCAGGAACTGAACAGGCTTGTTCGGTGACCAGCGCATCTGTCGGGACAGAAGGTTCTCGTAGCATGTGCGGACGAACTTGAGATAGCCCCCCCAGCTATCCTGCGATAGGTGTGGTGGCTTCGGCGACGAGAGACGTTCTGCCAAGTCCTGGAGGCCCGTGAACCATGCACAGGAGGAAATCTCCTCAGCCACCCAGCTCTTCTCAATTTCGTCGGCCCACTCAACCCACTTCTCGGCACGGAGGCGTGCCGGCTTGCGCGTGCCAAGGATCTCGAGCTTCCGGTCCTGTAATCGCATGGACACAGCAACTTTGCCGAAACGTTGTTCCAAGCATTTCTCTGCCGCCTCCGAAAGAGCCACACCCTCTTCTCTGGTAAGGAACTCAGGGGGTTCGGAGTCAAGCACTCGGTAAGCCGCAGTCTTGTCCAGATCAACGGGCCGATTGTGACGATAGTCGTCCGCGATGCTCTTGGTCATTTCCTTGAACAGCGACTCCCTAACGGATGCCCATTGGCCCTTGCTCATGTACCAGCGACGTCCCTCGCTGAGCATGCTGAGCATCTCATCTGGGGCCCCTAGCAAGCGCCACCCTTTGTAGGACCCGACTGCATCTCGCTGGACCCACACTACCCACATCAACACGATGCTACCAGCGAACAGGAAATAGAGCACTAGGATGCCCAGCGGACTTGTCTCTCTCGAGAACGCCGGTCTAGCTGCCCCGTTCTGGTGGAAGACCTTTACTGACTGTGGCAGCGATAGGGAATCTGCCGATTTGATGTTCACCGTGAACTCGCCCCCCGGCGGGAGTTCAGGGTACTCGATCTCGGTCTCGTTCTTTGATAGTTCCACTTTGACTTCGTCGGTTTCGCGCCACTTCTGGATCTGGTGGTCCGCTCGTGTCCCGGGGAAACGCACTGTTATTCTCGCGGCCAAAGCTGATCCCGTGTTGCTGACCTTGATCTGGTGGGCAAACGCCGCTTCGTCTCCCTGCCCGGGTATGGGTATGGGGGAGGACACGTAATACGTGATGTCTGGCGTTCGCCGCTGCAAGTACCACAGGGCCATTCCCCCCACTACAGCCACGATCAGGCCGAGGATTAGGTTGCGCATGCGGAGTTCTCTCCAGTTGGTCGGCTGCGCGTTTGGGGACGGCCCGGGGACAGTTCCATTGAGCCCCGTGCCAACGATGGCGATTGTATGCCACTCATGCTCGGCTGTCAATGCCCACGAGCGCTTCCCGCGCAACTCAAAGCGTCGTGCGCTCGATGGCCTCGGGCCGGGCTCTGCCGCCGAACAACGGTCGGGTTCCGCTACCTGGCACGGGTTCGCAGGAGCGCGACCGGGGGCTCAACGACTCGTGCCAGCGCGTCAGGGCGGAGTTGCCCAACCGTTGCGGTCATGAGGTCGCGACTCGCCGTGGAGAGCCTCGCGGGACGCGCGTAGCTGGGGACTAGGGTCTGTACGGAAATTAGGCCCCGGTCACGGCGGTACACCACAGGGTGTGTACTTGCGCGAACGCTACACAACATGTGCAATTTCCGTACACACCCTAGCACCACAACGCTAGTTCCCCAGGCGCCCCTCTCCTATCGCGCACAGAGGGGCGCCTGGGATACCCTGGCGACAGGAGCCGTTCCGATGGTGGGCGTAAGTGCTTGGCGTTACACCTCTTACGAAGGTGCCAACCCGCGCTTGAGAGGCGGTTCCCAGATGCCCCTGTCCCATTGCGCACGGAGGGGCATCTGGGACGCTCAGCTCTGCGCAGGAGCGGGGGCAGCCGCGGTGCGGCGCTCCTCGGCTCGCTGGGCGGCAGGAACGACTTTGTTGGCGAAGAAGGTCTCAAAAATGGCGATGAAAAGGACGATGTAGAGGAGGAGGTCGCGGAGGGGAATGCCTTGGCGAACTTTGTCCACGGCGGCCTGGAGGAGGGCGGCGGAGACCTGGTCGGGGGGGCCGACGTAGTGGAGGCTGTGGCCGTCGAGGAGGGCGCGGAGTTCGCTCTCTGTGATGCGGGCGAGGTCGCCCTCCTGGGGGTCGGGGTTGACGACGAAGCCGCGCTCGGCCTCGGCCTTGGTCTCGGCGGGGGCGTCCTTCTCGGAAGGGCGGTTGGGGTCGAGGACGAGGTAGACGTAGGCGCCGCGGCGGTCGGTGTGGCCGAACGTGGCGCGGGTGAGGCCGCTGGCCGGCTCGGGCTTCGCCTTGAGGTCCACAATCTCGCCGTTGGGCTCGCGGACCTGGACCGTGACTTCGCGCAGGACGTCGCGGAGGGTGATGTTGACGGGTGCGCCGACGAGGTGGGTGCCCTCGATGTCCTCGCGCTCGGTCAGGTAGTAGACGAGGCGGTGGACCAGGGGGAGGAAGAAGCGGGAGGCGGCGAGGTTGGACCAGTCGGGGTCGGTGCCCGTGGCGAAGAGGAGGACGCGGCCCTCGTGGAAACGGTTTTCGACGAGGAAGGGGTTGCCGCTGCTGAGGCCGATCAAGACTTTGACGGGCGAGGTCTGGGGGACGGTGATGGGGGCGGAATTGAAGACCTTGACGAGCTGGGCGAGGCGCTGGTAGCCCTTGAAGACCTGGAGGGCGGGGTGCTTTTCGTCGAGGGCGATGAGGGAGTCGAACTTCTTGCGGTCGAGGAGGCCCTGGGCGGGTTCGCCGACCTCGACGGGGAGGAGGGCGGTGGCGGCGTCGCTGCCCGCCAGGAAGTCGGCCATGCTCCTGGGACGCAGGTTAGGGCCGGGGAGGATGACCAGGCGGCCGCCGCGGCGGACGTATTGGCGGAGAACGGCGATCTGGGACTTCTGGAACGCCCCGGGGTCCACGAGGACGACGACGCGGAACTTCTGGAGCAGGTCGTGGGTCAGCTTGTCCAGCTCGGTAATCGTCGTGTGGACGAGGGAGCGGGGCTTCGAAGGGTCGTCCCCGAAGGGGTCGAGGGCCTTGCTAACATAGAAGGAGGGGTCGAGCTGGGGCATGGCGGGAACGGCGTCGCGGACGACGAGGGCGGGAAGGTGGTCCTGAATCTCGATGGAGAAGTCGCGGCGGTTGTCGAGCGCGAGCGAATCGTCGTCTATCTGCACCCAGCCGTTGTGGATGCCCGGCTCGCCGAAGGTGTGGTTGAAGGAGGCGGTCATCGTGACGCCGGCGGGGATTTCGAGCTGCTGGTTCGCCTGCTTGGATTGGTTCACATAGAACGTGACGTTCGCCGTGGCCGCGGCGGCCGTGTGGTTCTGTACCTTTGCCTGAATGGCGACCGGGCGGTTGCGCACGCGCGCTCCACCGCGGACCGCGATGTCGCTGACCGTAAGGTTGCGGAAGTCGGTGCGGCCGACGTCTACGACGATGAGCGCCGCCTGCGGGTGCTTGTGCTTGTCCTCGAGGGGGCGCGGGGCGGACCAGGCGTTGCGCTGGAGGTCGGTTATCGCGTAAATCTCCATCGTCGGGGCCTTGTTGTCGCCCTCGGCGAGAAGGTCGTATGCCTGCTGGACGGCGGCGGTCATGTCGGCGCGGCCCTGGGAGAGGGGGGCCTTGAGGATGTCGCGGCGCAGCGCCTCGCGGTCGGCGCTCAGGAGCGGCGGCGGCGAGCCGTGCGGCGGCACGGAGAGGATGAGGGCGACCTGGCTGCCCGCGGGCGGCACGCCCTCCAGGACTGCGGCGGCCAGGTCCTTCGCCGTGGCGAAGCGGGCCTTCCTCTCGTGTTCCGTGCCCATCGAGTAGGAGTTATCCAGCACAATCACCGCGTGAATGCGCTGGCCGAAGCCCCAGCGGCGGCGCCCGAGAAACGGTTGAGCCAGCGCGAGGGCGAGGAGGATGAAAAGCAACACGCGCAGTAACAGGAGCAAGAGGTCCTGAATCCGCTGCCGCCGCGAAGTCCGCTCGTTCGACGCCCTCAGGAAGCGGAGCGTGGGAAAAAGGACCTTCGGCGCGCGGCGCCGATGAATCATGTGGATGATGATGGGGATACCGGCGAAAATCGTGCCCAGGAGGTAGAAGGGATAGAGGAAGGGCATCAGAAGAGCCTCTTGCGCTTCGCCAGGTAGGCGAAGAGCATGAAGTCGTAGGGCACCGAGGTGTCGGTCTGCACGTACTCGATGCGGCTCGTCGAGCAGTCGCGCCGATAGTTGTCAATGAATGTCTGCACCTGTTTGCGATACTCCTCGCGGACGTAGCGCGGGTCCACCTGAAGCTCCTCGTTGGTCTCCATGTCCACGAAGTCGGAGAGCTTTCGGAACGGGAAATCCAGCTCCCACTTGTCGAAGATGTGGAACAGAATGACCTCGTGCTTTTTGTAGCGGAAGTGGCGAAGGCCGCGAATCACCTCTTTCGGGTCGTCGTAGAGGTCGGACAGGATGATGAGGAGCCCGCGGCGGCGGATGAACTCCGCGAGGTCGTGGAAGGTCTTCGACACATTGGTCTGGACGCCCGTGCCCATCTGGAGCGTTTCGAGGTGGCGGAGCACCAGGTTCAGGTGTGTGCTCGTCGCGCGTGGCGGAATGTAGTGGCGGATTTCGCGGTCGAAGCACACCAGCCCCACGGAATCCTGCTGGCGGATCATCAGGTAGGAGAGGCAGGCGGCCAGGTAGCAGGCGTACTCCAGCTTCGTCAGCCCGTGCTCGTCGCTCTTGTAGGACATCGAGCTGGACACGTCGAGGAGGATATGGGCTTTGAGGTTGGTTGCGCGAAGGCTTCGGTGGCGGCCTGGGCGTCGCCGCGGGCGAGCTGGCAGCGACCCACGCCGCCCACGGCGTAGAGGCAGGCGGGGTCGAGCGTCCGCGCCTGCTGGTAGGCGGCGAGAGCGGCATCGGGCTTGCCGACGCGCTCGTGGACGTAGCCCGCGGCCAGCTGGTAGCCTACCGCGCGGTCAGGCGGCGCGGCGATGGCGGCGAGGAGGCGCTGGGCCTCGTCGAGCCGGCCGAGCGCGGCGCAGGCGAGTGCGGCGTTGGCGATGGCCTTGGCGTGATGTGGGGCGGCCCGGCGGCAGGCGTCGAATTGCGCGAGCGCCTTCTCGCACTCCCCTGCGTTGAGGAGCAGTGCGCCGAGGTTGTTCCGGGCGCTGGCTGGTGGGTCGGGCGTCTCGACGATTTTGCGGAGGGCGGCGAGCGCCGGCTCGGGGCGGCCGGCCAGGATGTCGGCGAGGGCCAGGAGGTTGGCCGCCGCGGGGTCGGCGGGCGCGGCCTCGGCGAGTTGGTTGAGCAGTGGGGCAGCAGCGGGGTCGCCGCCCAGGAGGCGGGCCTCGGCCTCGAGATGGAGCAGGCGCGGCGCGGGGGCTGGGCCGGCGGCTTTCCGCCCCTGGGCGAAGTGCTGGGCGGCGAGGTGGAAGAGGCCGAGTTCGAGGCAGCGGCGGCCGAGGCGCTCGCGCAGCTCGGGGGCATCGGCGCCCGCGGCCAGGGCGGCCTCGAGGGTGCCCACCTCGTCGTCGCGGCGGGCCTGGGCCGCGTAGAGGTCGGCCAGCTTCAGGCGGGCGGCGAGGTGGCGGGGGTCGAGAGCGAGGGCGCGCTTCAGCTCCGCCTCGGCCTCGGCGGGGAAATCGCCGTCCAGGCAGTCCTGGGCGAGGGCCAGGTGGGCGTCGGCGCTGGCGCCGGCCTTCTCGGAGCGCTCGCGGACGACGAGGGGCACGGTGGCCGCCTGGCGCTGGAGGACCACGAGGTCGGCCACGGTGAGGGGGTTCCTGGGGTGGGCGATGCCCTTGATGTCGCGGAACGAGATTCTCCCGCCGGGCTCATCGGTGATCGTGCCCTCGACGGGCCTGGGGTCGCCTGGGGCCTGCACGATGTCGTGGGGCCGGACCTTGATGGTGGTGGGCTTTCCGCTCTTGAGGAGGGACGGCGGGGGCTCGGCGGCGAGGGCGAGGAGGTGGCCGTCGGCCATCGTGCCTGGGGCGCGGTAGAGCGAGGGATGGGGGTCGGCGGGGGGCGGCCCGGGCGGCGCGAGGGGGGGCATTGGGGGCAGGGGGAGTTGTACGGCCGCGGGCGGCTGCGCCACAGGGACCGCCTCGGCCCCGGCCGCGCGCGGGCCGCTGGCGGCAAGCCAGAGGGCCGCCACGCAGGCAGCGGAAAGGAATCTCGCGGGTCCGACGCTCACAGCGGTCCCCTTTCGACGCCGGGGGAATGGGGCGCGTGCGTGGGGATTATAGCGCGCGCCGGAGCGGGCGTCAACGCCGCCGGCCGCGCCGTGCCGCATCCGGCCTTGACATCTGGGCCGCGGGGGCGTACCTTCATGGGGTCTGGGATGGTTTGCGCTTCGCGCCACTTGCCGCAGCCTCCGGAGGACCCCGCGATGAGAACCCGACGCGTAAGTGCCTGGCTGGCCTGTGGGCTTGCCCTGCTGGCGCTGGCCGCGGCCGCGCCGCGCCTGCGGGCGGCCGAGGATGAGGCGCCGGCCGAGAAGGAGAAGGAGCCGCCCAAGGAGAAGGGTAAGGAGCCTCTCAGGGTCCGCACCCACGCGGACGGCGGCCACGTGGTGGCCATCCGCGTCGAGAAAGAGGTTGCGAAGGGCGACCTGTTCGAGGTCCGCCGCGGCGGCCGCCTGGTCGCCTACGCCAGAGTGACCGAGCTGGTGAAGGACGTGTGGCCCAAGCTGGGCTACCTCCTCGGCGCCGGCCACGCGGACGACGAGCTGTTCCCCCTCGTCGCCCCCGTGCCCTTCGTGCAACTGCTCACGGACGAGCCGGAGGCCATCGAGACGAAGGAGATCAAGGCGCTGCTGGGCGACCGCCTGATCGTGGAGGAGTTGGGCGACAAGATCACGATGCACGGCCAGTGCAAGGCCCGCATCCTCGTGATCCACGGCGGCGCGCCCTTCATGGGCGACGACCACGTGGCCACGCCCTTCGCCCGCACGGGCGGCACCGTTGTCCTCGACACGCTGGCCTACTCGCACATCAAAGGCGAGGGGGTTGCCGACGAGACGAAGTTCAAGGAGCCCACGACCCTCCGCATCGTGCGCGAGGAGGGCTTCACGGCCGGCTTCCCCGCCGAGTCGCGCGTGCCCTGGTACGGCAAGCGCAAGGAAAAGCAGTTCGTCGCCCGCTACATCGCCGGGCAGCCCAAGGAGGGCGAGGACGCCAAGCTCCTGGCCACCGACCACTCGACGAACAACTCGGCGCTCCTCGACGTGAACCTCGGCGGGCACATGGCCGTGATGGACCTCATCACGCCGACGGGCCGCGCCGGCCGCGACCCCGGGGCGAAGAACAAGCTGGTCTTCCTCGCGCGCGCCCTGGGCTCCGGCCCGCGCTACGCCCGCTACCTGCCCAGCAGGCCCGAGCACGACGACGTGCTGAAGTGGTTCGATGACCTGGTGGACCGGCACCGCGACAAGCTGGCCAAGACCTTCGAGGGCGGGGCAGAGCAAAAGACGTTCGTCTACAGCTACAGCCTGGGCGCGAAGGACAAGCCGCTCGTCGTCCTCGCCGCCGGGCTGCGCGGCGGCGACTGGCTGGGCGCCGTCGCCCTCAACCGCCTGGCCGAGGTGCTCCTGGACAACCCCGAGAGCGACCCCAAAATCCCCTGGCTCCTCGACCGCGTGCGGCTCAAGCTCCTCCCCATCCTCAACCCCCACGGCTACCGCGCCGACGCCGCGGCGAACGAGAACGGCGTGGAGCTGGACCGCAACTTCGACTATCGGTGGGACGCCTACTCGGACAAGAAGGCCCGCGGCGCCAAGCCCTTCAGCGAGGCCGGCAGCGCGCTCGTCCAGAGCGCCGTCGAGAAGGACAAGGCCGTGGCGTTCCTCGACATCGGGGTGGACGACTACGACGCCGGCTACCGCCTGGTGCGCGCGCGCGACCTGTTGACGCGGCAGCAGGACCTCCTCTACGCGGTGGTGGACATCGTGAACGCCCGGCTGAAGTACCGCTTCGTGGTGGGCGACCAGATGCTCCAGTTGCGGGTCACGCGGGCCGCCGAGCGCCCGTCCGCCGCCAACTGGGCGGGCGCCAAGGGCCTCCTCGCCACCAGCCTGCGCATCTGCGGCGACGGCGAGGACAGCATCACGAACGTGGACGTGGCCGTCGAGACCTGTCTCGGCTTCCTCCTTACGGCGGCCCTCTCGCGCGAGAAGCCCGAACCCGAGCCTGCCCCGAAGGAGAAGGCGCCGGCCAAGAAGGCCACGCCGTCTGTCCCGAAAAAGAAGGCTGCGCGGTAGGCGGTGGGAGGACGCGGGCAGTCGCGATACCGGCCCCCGGGCGCGTAGGGGCGCCCCTGCGTGGGCGCCCTCCGCCGGCGCCGGAAGAGGGCGGCCACATAGGGCCGCCCCTACATGCGCAGGGTGGGTCGTTGAACTCAGCCTCTCGGGGCGAAGGCGATGCCTTCGATCTCGACCAGGAGGTCGGGGCGGCACACGTCGGCCATGGCGAAGGTGACGGGCAGCTCGCCGAGGCGGGCCTGGCAGATGGTGCGGACCTTCGCGTAGTCGTCCTGGCGCTTGACGTAGACGCGGGCGAGGACCATGTCGTTGAGGGTGGAGCCCGCGGCGGCAATGCCGTGGCGCTGGAAGTTCTCGCGGGCGATCAGGGCCTCGATGTTGTCGAGGGTCTGATTGGTCTGGCCCTCCACGTCGCCCACGAACTTCGTTTCCGAGTTCACGATGCTGGCGGTGCCGGAGACGAGGGTGGTGACGACCTCGGGGCCGAGGATGGCCATTGCGCGGGAGAACTTGGGGCTCTGGAGGCTATAGCACTGGCCGTAGTGGAAGGCGGACACCTGATGGGGGTTTTCGAGGGGGAGGAGCTGGATGTCCTTGCGCTCGGTGGCGATGGCAATGCAGGACATCATGACGTCGTGGTTGCTGGTGCCGATGCCGGTGCTGGCGGGGTAGACGGCGCCGTTGACGCCGGGGGCGAGGTAGCGCTGGAGGAAGGGGATGTCCTGGTAGAAGTCCGTGCGGGCGCGGTTGAGTTCCTTGTAGCGCTGGGTGTCGCCCTCGGGGCCGACGATGTCGCCGAGGTAGAGCCAGGTGCGGAGCATCTGGTGGGTGCCGAAGCCGCGGGAGGCCAGGACGTCGCGCATGCGCCCGAGGGCGTTGAGGGAGCGGGGGTGGACCTTGCGGGCGCGGGTCTTGGGGGTGATGCCGGCGCAGTGGGCCCAGGCGATGTCGCTGTGGCGCAGGACGACGAGGTGCTCGGAGACGCGGTCGATTTCGACGTGGCCCTTCTTGCGGCTGACGCCCCAGGCCTCGATCTCGAGCAGCTTGCCGCCGCAGGGCGGCTGCACGATGTAGTCGGTCGCGGGCAGGCCGTCGCAGTAGAACTCCTCGATGATCTTCTTGCACTGGGGGACGAGCGCGTGGTCGCGGATGAAGACGTCCTGGCGCACGATGCCGTCGCGGGCGCCCTCCTCATGCATCACGCGGGCCACGGCGGTGAGCGCGCCGTAGGCCTGCTCGAAGAAGTCGGCGCCGTTGCGCGGGATGCCGCTCACGAACAGGTAGCGCACCTGCGTGAGGTCGGCAATCGAGTAGCCGACGCCTTCCGAGGATACCTTCTTGACCATGTGCCGGCCCTGCTTCGTTCCCGGTCGCACGGGACGCTCGAGCCCAGGGGGCGCGCTCCGAGGCAACAGCATAAGCCGAGTTGCACCGGAAGTCAAATGCACTATCATGTTTGGGCATGGCCCCCCATCCTGGCGCCCTGGGGCGGCAACGGGCACCAACCCTCCCCCTGCCCCCTCCCTGAGAGGGAGGGGGGTTGATTGTCCGAGGGAGGGGGGTTCGGACCCCTCTCCCTTCCAGGGAGAGGGCAGGGTGAGGGTGGGGGCTGGCGAATCGGAGAAACGTCACCGGGATCGGAAGCGTGGGGGTGGCCGATGAGGTGGATACCGTGCGCGTGCGCCGCCGCGGCGCTCGCGGCCGTGCTTGAGGCGGGAGAGGCCGTGGAACCGTCGCCCGCGCAGCAGTCGCCGCAAGCCGAATTCAAGGTCAGCGGCCCGGAGACGGAGCCGGGCGGCGTGCTCCGCTACCGCGTGACCTCCCCGTTCCAGCGGGGCGAGACGCTGGTGCGCGTGTTCGCGCCCGCGAAGCTGGACCCGCCTGAGACGCGCCGCGTGCGGCTGCCGCACCTCGGCCGACACGGGGAGCGACAGCCTGTCGTACTTGCTCGCCAGCTCGATGGTGCCGGCGTAGCTCCCCGGCTTCTGGCCCGGGGGCACGCGGACGGCGATGGTGACGGGCGCGAGGCGGCCTGATTCCAGGTTTCGGGTTTCGAGTTTCGGGTTTCGAGTTTCGGTCGGCAACCCAAAGTCGGAAATCCGCAGAGCGACGTCCTCGCGGGCAGGGAGGGGCGAGACGAGCTTCAGGTCGAAGGTCCGCTCGGCGGATTCGCCGCTGTAGAGGGTGCCGAAGTCGAGCCGGCCCGTCGAAGCCCACAGCTTGGAGCAGCCCTCGGTGGAGATGGCGGCCGTCAGGTTCAGCTCGCGCTCGAAGCGGTGGCCGGCCGGCGTGGCGCCCGAGGCCACAAGCTGGATGGCGCGCTCCCCCGCCTGCTCGCAGCCGGGCAGGAGGGCGGCGAAGACGCCGTCGTTCGCCGCCGTGTCCCCGTGCCGCCCATCGTCGTGGAGGGGCACAGGCGGGACGCCTGTGCTACCGGGAACCTGGACGCGGGCCTCGACCTTCGCGTCGGCGAGCGGCGCGTCGCCATTGGCCAGGCTGACGGCGATCTCGATGGGCTCGCCGCGGTAGAAAGTCGGCTTGAGAGGGAACGCGCGGAGCACCAGGGGCGTGACCGCCGTCGAGGCCAGCGTGACGTGGGCAGGGCGGGGCGACGTGACGCGAGCGGTCCACGGGCCGGGCGGGGGCGTCCACAGGTCGTAGTGCTGGTAGTTGGCCTTGCGCCCGAAGGCAAAGCCCCGCTCGCCCTTGGGCAGTTCAGGCGTCAGCAGGCGGCCGGCCGGGCCGTTGAGGACGAACGTGAGGTCGGGGTCGTGGGCGTTCAGGCTGACCGTGAGGGACGACATCGTGTCGTCCACGGCCAGGGCGTCCTCGGCGGGCACGTTGGTCTGGAGCAGGAGGCCGCGGGTGCGGATGGGCGCCTTCTTCTGAAGGGTGAGGCAGATGCGGCCGAAGATGTCCTGAAGCTCGGCATTGGTCGGCGCGCCGTGGTATTCGCCGCCCGTGTCGCGGGCGATGCGCTGGAGCACCTCGGCGTCGGCCCGCTCGGAGAGGCCGACGGTGTAGATGCGGGCAGAAAAGGGGACATTCACCTTTCCGCCCCCCTGGGGCGCCGAAGGCTGCTGCGCAGGAAAGGAGAATGTCCCCTTTTCTGCCATGAAGGCGCGATGGGCGTCCTCGTAGCGGCCAGGCTCGTCCTTGCCGTCGGTGAGCAGGATGAGGGCCTTCGCGGGGTTGGGCGACTTCGCCAGGAGGGCCTGGGCCTCCTTGAGCGCGCCGTCCATGTCCGTCTGCCCCTCGGTCGCCACGCGGTCAATGGCCTTGTAGAGGGCGTCGGTGTCGGCTGGCGATGTGAGGGGGGCGAGGGTGCGGGCCTCGTGGCAGAAGGCGACGACGCCGATGCGGCCGATGCGCGGGCTGCGGGCGGCGAGGTCCACGAACGTCTTGGCCGCGGCGATGCGGAGCCGCTCGCGGTCGGTGCGCCGCATCGAGAGCGATTCGTCGATCAGCAGCGCAACGTCCAGGTCCTCCCCGCCCGGCTCGATGAAGCGGGCGACGTGGTGCGCGGCGAGCACCTGGCCGCCGCGGGTGACTCGGACGATGAGCTGGCAGGCGGCGGTCCCGGCGTCGGGCGGGAGCTGGCGCATGTCGAGGTAGTAGCTGGCTCCGAGCCGCTTGAGGAAGATGCGCCGCACGCGGAACCGCTCCGCTGCGGCGGCGTCAGGCGACAGGTCGGCGGGGGCGATGTAGACCGCGAAGTCGGCGGGGGCAAGTTCCCACGGGGACACACTCCGTTGCGAGTGTGTCCCCCCGGCGCTCGGGACCTCGATGCGCAGCAGCACGTCGAGGGCGGCGCCCTGGGCATCCGCCCGCAACACGTCCAGCTTGAGCGACACTTCCCCACCGGCCGCTCCGGCCGCGGCCAGAGCCACCAACACAGCCACGCAGAACCGAACCCACTTCCCCACAGGCGCTCTTCTCTTCTTCACGCGTCACGCGTCACGCGTCACGGCCCTTTCGGCGTCTCGAACGCGGTCGCAATGAAGTAGTGCTTCACGTCCGCCTTCTTGCAGGCGTTCAACACGTCCACGATCCGCTGGTGGTAGGCCTGCTTGTCCCCGCGGATGATGACCACCAGGTTCGGGTTGTCCTTGACCCCCTTGGCCAACAGCTCAGTGACCTGCTGGAGGGACTGGATTTTGTCGTTGATGACCAGGAAGCCGCCGTCGGCCTCGCTGCGGACGTTCACCGTGATCTCGCGCTGGGACTGTTGGGTGGCCCGGCCCTCGCTGGCCTTGGGCGGGTCCACCTTGATATCCTTCTCCACCTTGTGGAAGCTCGTGGCGGTGAGGAAGAACAGGAGGAGCTGGAAGACGACGTCGATCAGCGGCGTCATCGGCAGCTCTTCGGCCTCCTCGCGGCGACGATGGATTCGCATGGCTCCAGGCTTCCCCTCAATGCTCGTCGGAGACGGTGAGCACGGGCACCGTCGTGTCTGGCGCCCCCGCACGGCTCGGGCTTCCCTTCAGGGCGTCCACCAGGTGCGACGCGCACTCCTCGATCTGGACGATCATCCGGTCCGTCTTGTCCCGGTAGTAGTGGTAGAAGCAGTAGCACGGGATGGCGACCGTGAGGCCGGCGAAGGTGGTGAGGAGCGCGGTGGCCACGCCGGCGGCGAGCTGGCGGGGGTCGCCCATCGCGCCCTTCTGGGCCACGACGTCGAACGCCATGATCATCCCCTGCACGGTGCCCAGCAGGCCCAGGAGCGGCGCGACGCTGCTGATGATGCTCAGCGGGCGGTTGAAGCGGTCCATCGCCCACTGCTCGCGCTCGCCGGCCTCGGCCATCGCGGTCTCCACCTCCTCGCGCGAGCGGTCGGCCACGGCCAGGCCCGCGGCCAGCACGCGGCTGAGGGCCGACCACCTCTCGTGGCACGCCCGCTGGGCGTCGGCCACGCCGCCGCTCCGCGCGGCGTCCACCACCGCCTTGCCCACGCCCGGCGGCGCGACCACGCTTTGCCGCAGGGACACGGCTCGCTCGAAGATGAACGCCAGGCCGATGATCGAGGCGGCCAAGATCGGCCACATCAGGATGCCGCCGGCCAGAAAGGTCTCCCACAGGTTCTTCCCGATGATCGAGCCACGCTCTTCCTGCACGGTCGTCGCCGAGGCGTCGACCGCCTTCTCGGCCTCGCCCGCCCAGGCGACGCAGGACAGCAGGAGGATCAGGAACGCCGTACGGAGCTTGCGCATCGTGACTGGCCCACTCCACAAAGTCAGGTGCCGAACCCGTCTCGCACCGCGCCCGTGCCTCCCGCGCAGCGCTTACCTTTACTGTAGCAGTTTCGGCGTCTCAGGCAAGAGTCTTTTACAACTATTCACATGCCGGTGCGAGTGGTTACAACCGCTCCGCGCGGCTTGATCTGGCGCTCGAGCCATCCTATAATCATGTTTTCCGAGCGACCCCGCTCCGCCCCGACCCCACTGGAGAAGCGGACATGGCGCGCGCGACGCCCACGATGGAGATGTTCCTGGCCGGCGCCCACCTCCAACTCGTCGAGGGCTGCGAGTGCGTGACCTACAACGCCGAACTGCCCAACCCAAAGGAATACTGGATCGAGGTCGTCGGCCGCAACGAGGCCGGCCAGTGCATCTTCTACGTGGACTTCCCGGAGAAGTTCGACTGGTATCCCCCCGACATGCGCCCCGACACCCTGGTCAAGAAACTCGTCCACCGCTACGTTGAAATCGCCAAGGAGGGCCGCGCTCTCGACTACGAGCCCGACCACGTGCACTGCCAGGTCTGGATGCCCCGCGCCGCCGCGCGCCGCGTGGCCGAGGCCCTGCCCAAGGCCGTCCAGCGCCTCAAGGACCAGCACGCCATCACCCTCGAGGTCATCGAAGCCGCCGAAGTTGCCCGCCGCATCCCCCCAGTCGTCGAGCGCGCCCTGAAGGCCAACTTCGACCACGACAACCTCTTCCTCCGCGCACTCCTCCTCGCCAACGGCCGCCTCGACTACCAGGCCGGAGCACCCATGGCCCAGGACCAGATCGAAGCCATGTACCGCTTCCCACGCATGCTCCGCTCGGCCGACGACATTCCGGCCTTCATCTACCACTTCCTCCAAAGCCCCGAAATCGTCCACTGGCTCGGCTACTACTCCCCCACCTTCGACGACCTGGCCGCCTGGCTCGCCGACACCCAGCACGGCGACGACCTTGCGGGCCTCGAGAGCGCCCTGGCCGACGCCGGCGAGCGCGACGAGCCGCCCGACGACGACTACGCCCTCGCCGGCGGCGGGGACGAGGATGAGGACGAGGACGAAGGGGGCGTCCCCCCCTACCACTCCCGCCGCTACACCGCCGACGAGCTGGCCGAGCTGACGCGCCTCTACCTGGCCCACATCGAGCCCCTCCGCGCCGAAGCCGCCAGCCAGCGCTGGTACGGCCCCCTCCACATCGAGATCGACTTCATGCTCCCCTACCTCTGGCGCGCCTGCGAGCAGGTGGACGCCGGCCAGATCGAGCGCGAGGTCCTCCGCTACGGCGGCAACCGCGACGAGATGCAGGCCCACTTCGCCAACCAGTACCCCGAGAAGCGCCCCTACCGCGCCATCCTGCGCATCGAGTTCTTCGAGCCTGGCGGCCGCCGAGCCCCCGCCTACCCCAGCGGCAAGACCATGGAGGTCCTCATCGCCAGCCCAGCCGTCGCCGAGCGACTCCACGTCGCACTCTCCATCAACTACGTGGACGACTTCACCGGCTACTTCGTCCTCATGATGCACCGCCTCGCCGACCACCTCGGCTCCTGACCCTCCGCGTCAGGCGCTCAGATGATCAACTCCCCCCCTCTAGGGATTGATCATCTGACAGCCCTGCCTCTCGCTCACGTAACCACTGGCTGCCTCTGGCGTTATGGCGTCCTTCGACGGGTCCGCCACTGCCCTTCAGATGATCACCCGAAGTCTGCCGACTCCTCCCCCTGCGGGTTTGGCAGACACTGGGGCTGTTGCCCGACGCCATTCGGCCGCGCGGCCAGCCAAATCGCCACAACACTATATGTAGCAAGCCCTTATGCCGCCCAAAGCCGGTCTCGCCTATCTGTATCACCAATGCCTCGTCGCAGGGGGTGATACAGACTGCTGGAGCCGCGAGAATCGCCAATCCTCGCCCATCCGTGCTATCTGTATCACTCCTCCCCCCCTGGGAAGGTAGAGTCGAGATGTGGCGCGGCGGTTTAGAGGGAGCCTATCCGTTGGCCGACCCTTTCGTGTGTCGGTGCCTCACTAGCCCCGTCCTGCTCCGTTGTGCGCTGTGTGGGGTCGGGAGACCATGTGTTTGACCTGCTCAGCGACTTGGATGACAGGGAGCTACCTGTCGAGGCCGATGGATGCCGGCGGCTTACGCTTCGACCAGGCGAGGCGGCGCTCTGGGCTGTTGCTGCGAAGCCCCCCGAGTCAATCCGTGTGCAAGCGCCGGAACAAGTCGAGGCCGGTCGCCCAATCAGAGCGCGGGTCCGTCTCAGGGGAACCCACCCAGAGGCCACTCACGGCGCCGTCCTTGACGTCTACTATCCTGCCGAACGGTGGGACATTTCTGGCCCTCACTCTCTGCGAAACATCCAGTGCGTTGGCGGCCGCTCTGAGGTCGTGATCCCCACGGCACTCAACGACCCAGCCGGCAACTACCGGATCCTGGCAACGGAGTGCATGACCGGCTCGATCGCAGAGACCTATTTCCGGCTGACCCAGCCCTCTGGCGTTCCGCTGCGAGAGGAACTCACCCCGTTCCCCCCACGGGCCAGCGAGGCGTGGCCCGCCCCCAGGATGACGACCGAGGAGTTCCTCGCCGCGTTGCGTCGTCTCCGAAGCATCTACGAAGGCACCTACAGGGGCCTCGAAGCCAAGTACATGCTCAGCTACTACCTCAACGTCCCCTTCCGCCCGGCGAACCGCCACGCGGTCGCGCGACGCCTCGTGCAAACCGACTGGCGCCCACACATCCCAGCCCTCATCGAGGCCATCCGAGGCGGCGAACGCTTCTGCCTGCTGGAGGAGGACACGGGATCCTCTCCCAATGGCATCGAGTCCACCGATGCGTTCTGCGTGGGTGGATACACACGAGCACTTGTGCTTCTCCGCAGCAAGCCTGGCGCTCGACAGCGCCACGTGGAGAAGAACGGGATGAGTTTCCTAATGGTTGAGTACGGCAAAGGTGCGCTTATCCTCAAGAAAGATGAGTCAGTGGATAGCGCGGCCTATCGTCCCTCCGCCGACTCGATGTGGATGGACGAGACCGCAGCGATCTCGGCCTATCACTCCTCCGACTTCGCGGCTTGGCACGAGTGGCTGAAGAAGGCGCTGAAGGAGATTCGGTAGCCGCTTGAATGATGGTCAGGCGGGTGGTATGATTGGGGTGGTTGAGCCAAGTGGGCAGGTGGTTGAGGAGAGCCGAGCGATGACTACGGAAGAGATGGTATTGGACAAGTTCCGGGCGCTGCCTCCTGACAAGAAGCAGGAGGCGCTCGAGTTCGTGGAGTCCCTGTCTAAGAAGAGTCGGGAGAAGCGGCCCTATCCGAGCCTGTATGGCCTCTGGGCAGACCTGGGGATTGACATCAGCGAGGAGGACATCGCGGAGGCCCGGAGGGAAATGTGGGGCAACTTCCCGCGTGACTTCCCAGGTGAGGACGAGTCGGAGGAGCCTGAGGTCGCCCGGTCGTCGGGCGCTTGCCGACAGAGCGCCCCGCTGCCTCTTGCGAAGAACCCGCGGAAGAGCGAGTAACACCGCAGGCAAAGGGCACACGGCAGATGGCCGCAGTGGTTGCCGACACCCACGCGCTGGTCTGGTACTTCTCCCGCTCCGCGAGGCTCTCCGCGGCCGCGTTCCGGGCGATGGAGGACGCCCTTGCCAGCGGGGACGGCATCCATGTGTCCTCGATCACCCTGGTGGAGCTGACGTACCTGGTCGAGAAAGGGAAACAGCCTCTCGCGGCGCTCCGGCGGGTTGAGCGCGCCTTGGAGGACGAGACGCAAGGTTTCATCGAGGTGCCGGTCGACATGCGCATCAGCAGGGAGCTTCCCCGGGTACCCAGAGCCGCAGTGCCGGACATGCCCGACCGCATCATCGGGGCCACCGCCCTCCACCTCGGCCTGCCGCTCGTCTCCCGGGACCGCATGCTTGGCGAGTCAGGGATCGAAGTGATCTGGTGACGCGGTCCTGCCTGCCGCGGCCCCTCTCGAGCTTGCATTTCCCAGCCGACGGCGTATATTGCCCGCACAAGGGCGAACGAAAGCCGCGTGCGGGTATGCACGCCCTACACGGAAAGGACAACGGCATGGCAAAGGTACGGATTGGCTTCTGCGGCGTGGGCGGAATGGGGCAGTGCGCCCATCTGAGGAATTACTACACGCTGCCCGATTGCGAGGTGGTGGCGCTCGCGGAACTGCGCGAGAAGCAGGGCAAGGCCGTCGCCCAGCACTACCGCATCCCGAAGGTCTACAAGGAGGCAGCCGAGATGCTGGCCAACGAGCAGCTAGACGCCATCGTGGCCTCGCAGCCCTTCACCCGCCACGGCACGCTTATGCCCGAACTGCTGAAGGCGAAGAAGCCCGTCTTCACCGAGAAGCCGCTCGCGGGCAATATCGAGGCGGGGCAGCGCATTCTCGACGCCCTCGCCGCCAGCGGCACCTGGATGATGATCGGCTACCACAAACGCTCCGACCCCGCGAGCATGTACGCCAAGGCCCAGATAGACGCGCTGAAGGCCTCGGGCGAGCTGGGCAGGATGCGCCTCGTCCGCATCCTCATGCCCGCGGGCGACTGGGTGGCCAACGGCTTCACCGACCTCATCCGCGCCGACGACCCGAACCCCCAGCTTCAGTGGGATCCGCCGGCGTCGGACATGGACAAGCCTGCCTACGACGCCTACATTTCGTTCGTCAACTACTACATTCATCAGGTGAACCTGCTCCGCTACCTGCTCGGCGAGCCGTACAAAGTGACCTATGCCGATCCCTCGGGCGTGCTCTTCGCGGCCCAGAGCCAGAGCGGGGTGGCGGGAATCATCGAGATGAGCCCCTACCGCACGACGGTGGACTGGCAGGAATCGGCGCTCGTGGCCTTCGAGAAGGGCTACGTGAAACTCGAGCTGCCCGCGCCCCTGGCCTCCAACCGCCCGGGCCGCGTGGAGATTCTGCGCGACACCGGCGACGGCAAGACGCCCGAGGTCTCCTCGCCTCATCTTCCCTGGATTCACGCCATGCGGCAGCAGGCGATGAACTTCGTGGCCGCCGTGCGCGGCGACCGGCCGCCGATGTGCACGGCCCAGGAGGCGATGGAGGATCTCGAGGTCGCGCGGGACTACCTGCGGCTATGGAAGGGTGTGTGACGCGACACTTGCCCCGCCATGAGAGGGGGCGGAAGCGCCCTAGACGCTTCCGCCCCCGCAGGGCAAGGCCTTACATTGTGCCGAACGCCTCAGTCACTTGGCCAGCCACACTAGACGGCATCTAAACGGGACTAGCCACCTCCACCATTCACCGTAGCCTGCCGCGGTCGCGTGCTGCCACTCTCCGACCGGCTGGGCTTCGACTGCCCGGCATTGCCAGGCCCTGACTTGCCCTGCCACTGGAATAATACCCCAAGTTCTCGGGTTGTCAAGGGGTAGTTGCCGAAAAATCTGCTGCGGCGCCTCAGGGTTCAGCGGCCACGCCGCGGAGCTTGGCGACCGATTCCTCGGGCAGGAGATGGCGCCAGGGCAACCTGTCCACCGCGCCCGCGCCGGACACGGTAGCCGCGCTCTCGAACGGGGCGCCGCCAGGCCCCAGGCGCCGGCCCTTGACCTCCACCTTCACGCCCATGGGGTCGCGGCTCAGGAGGATCGTCTGCTCGCAATCCCCGAACGCCCGGTCGAAGAGCACGCCCTCGGCCTGCGACCTGCGGTAGGTCTCCGCCTGCGCGGGCGTCAGGAACTGCGCGAGGGCGGCCTCCCACTCCTTGCGGAGGGCCTGGCCCTCCTCTGGGAACGGGACTATGTGGATGCGCACCGCATCCCCGTCCATGCTGAGTTTGGCGTGGGCCTTCTCGGCGGCGCGCACCTTGGGCACGAGGACGTTGTAGGCGTCGAGCAGTTTCGTGTGGCCCGCCTGGTCGAGGCCGAGGGCCTGTGCCAGGCCCGCGAAGCCCTGCCGGTTGAAACCACGGCGCACCGCCATCGGCAGGGGCATCGGCGCCTCGGCCTTGGGCGGCTCGGGAGCGGGCGCAGGCGGCTCGGCCTTCGGCACGTCCTCGAGGGCCTTCAACCGGCGCCTGGCCTCCCCCAACTCGCCCGCCAGTGTGGTCAACTGCGTTCGCGCCGCCTTCAAGTCGCCCGCGATTTGCTGGCGCTCCAGCTTGGCGTCCTCGATGCGCCCGCGCAACTCGGTTACCTCGGCCCGCAGCGCTGCGACGGACTTCTCGGTCTGTTGCACGGTCGGGGCTTGGTCGGAGCGCGCCTCCTTGAGGCGCAAGAGGTCCTGGCCGACCATCCAGAGCACGGCCATCATGGCGACTACTAAGCCAGCCACGAGGATCATGGCCATCGTGGTGAAGAGCGTGCGCGGCCTGCTCATCGGCTCGCCTCCTGTCAGGCGTCGAATCTCACCTCGGGCACGGGGAGCGCGGCCGGCCGCTCGCAGGGGCTCGTGATGGCCACGTGCTGCCCAGCCTTCGAGGCGTCCTCGAACGCGAGCATCACGTCGAGCACGTGGAAACACAGCTCGCCGCTGGCCCGGGGCTTGCGGCCGAGGGCGATGGCCTGGGCCAGGTCCGCCACGCCCATCGAGCGGCCCACCTGGTCGCTGTGGGTCAGCCGCACCTCGGTCCAGTCGGCCTCCCCCATCTTGCGCATGCGCACGACGCCGCCGAAGCCGTTGGGGTCGGGCACGGCGAGCGTGCCCTCGCTGCCGTAGATTTCGATGCCGGGCAGGCGGTGGGCCGCCACGTCGAAGCTCATTATCACGGTGCCGATGGCCCCGCTCGCGAAGTCGAGCGTCCCCGCGATGTGGGTGGGGGTCTTCACCGCGATCTTCGTGCCCTTCTTCGGCTCGCTGGTGATGAGGCGCTCGGGGAAGGTGATGCGGGCCGAGCCGCTCACGCGCTTGACCGGGCCGAGGAGGTTGACCAGGGCGGTGAGGTAGTAGGGGCCCATATCCAGCATCGGCCCGCCGCCGAGGTCGTAGTAGAACTCGGGGTCGGGGTGCCAGCTTTCGTGGCCGCGGCAGGCCATGAAGGCGGTGGCGGCGACGGGCTGGCCGATGGCCCCGTCGTCAATGAGCTTGCGACAGGTCTGGATGCCGCCGCCGAAAAACGTGTCGGGCGCGCCGCCGACGAGGAGGCCCCGCTTCCTCGCGGCGGCCAACACCTTCTTGCCATCCTCGCGTGTGACGGCGAAGGGCTTCTCGCAGTAGGCGTGCTTGCCTGCCTGGAGGGCCGCCAGGTTCACCGCCGCGTGGGCGCGGGGGATCGTGAGGTTCAGCACGATCTGGATGTCGGGGTCATTGAGCAACTCGTCCACCGAGCAGGCCCGCAGGCCGTGCTCGGCGGCCTTGGCCTGCGCCCGCTCGGGCACCATGTCGGGATCATGGCGGCGTCGCGCTACCTGCTGGCGGCGAGCCGCGACGTGGTGCTGCTGGGCGAGCGCCGGCGGCACCACTGAGCGCGCGGCCCCTCACCTGGCTCGGCGCGCCAGCCCCTCGTGCCCCAGGGCCTCGCGGAGCGCGTCCCAGGCCTCCCGCTCGTCGGCCGCGGCCAGCAGGCGCTGGCGGGCCGCCGCGTCCCCCAGCCCTCGCGCGATGGCCCCCAGGATCTGCACCTGCGCGCTGTCCTGCCCCTCGGGCGTCAGGATGAGGAAGACGAGGTGGGCGGGGAGGCCGTCCGGGGAGTTCCACTCGAAGCCCGCGGCGCAGCGGCCAAGGGCCACGACGGCCCGGGGCAGCCCTGGGAGCCGGGCGTGGGGCACTGCCATGCCCTCGCCGAGGGCGGTGCCGGCCGTCTCCTCGCGGGCGCGCACGGCGGCCTCGAGGGCGTCCGCGGCGGGCATGCCTTCCTGTTCGGCGACGGCCTCGCAGAGCGCGCGGATCGCCTCCCACCGCGTGGCGCCGCAGAGGTCCAGCCGCATCGCACGACGCGCGAAGACGTCGAGGACGTTGACCGCGCCCCGGCGGCGGACCGACCAGGCGAGCCAGGGGCCGAGGATGATCGAGGAGGCGAGAGCGGAGAACACGATGGCGACGAAGACGGGCAGGGTGATGAGCCCGCTCTGGAGCGCCACGAGGGCCATGATCATCTCCATCGAGCCGCCCGGCGTGTGGGCGATGGCCACCGACACGCGGTCCCAGGGCGACAGCCCGGTCATCCGGGCCCCCACCCAGGCGCCCAGGTAGCGGCCCGCCACGCCCACCACCGAGAGGAGCGCGACGAGCAGAAGGTCGAAATTGCCCAGGAAGTCGATCTGCACGCCGATGGTGGCGAAGAAGACGGGAACGAAGATGGCGTGGACCATCTGGTTGATCACGTGGCGCGTGCGCTCGGAGAGGGCCGGGGCGCCGCCGGCCATGATGCCTGCGAGGAAGAGGCCGAAGAGCGCATGCACGCCCAGCCCGTGCGTGATGAGGCCGGCCAGCAGGCCCACACAGCAGACAAAGGTCAGCACCAGCCCCGCGTCGGAGGCGCGCCGCCGCTCGATGGCGGCGATGCCGGCCGCCACAAGGTGACGCCCGAACGCGATGCACACGGCGGCGAAGACCACCGTGCCTCCCACAACGGCGAGCACGTGCCCCAGCGCGACCCCGGCCTGGGTGGCGAAGCCGAGGACGAGGGTGAAGATGGCCCAGCCGATGATGTCGTTGATCGTGAGCGCCGACATGATCAGCAGGCCGAGATCGGTCTTCAGCAGGTCGAGGTCGTGCAGGGCCTTCACCGTCATCGGCAGCGCGCTGATCGTCATCACCGTGGCGATGAACAGGGCGAAGGCCAGCCGCCGGTCGGGACTCGGCAGATACCGGTCGGGCAGGAGCAGCGCCGGCACGAACGCGATGGCCATCGGCAGCACGACATCGCTGAGCGAGATCTTCAGCGCGTCGCCCCGCTGCTGCCAGGCGACCCGCACGTCCACCTCCAGCCCCGCGCTCAACAGGAGCAGCAGCAGGCCGATGTAGGCCACGGCGTCGAGCAGGGCGAACTGCACGGCGTCGGACGGGAAGATGCGGGCGTAGAGCGCGGGCGACACGCGGCCCAGGAGCGTGGGCCCGAGGAGCACCCCCGTGAGAATCTCGCCGAGCAGAGCTGGCTGGCCCAGCCGCTGCGCGAGCGCGCCCAGCCCCCGCGCGATCCCCAGCAACAGCAGGAGCTGGAGGAGGAACAGCCCGACGTGCTGCTCGGTGATGTAGTGGAAGCCCTCAGACACCGGAATCGTCTCCCTCGCGACGATGGGCCAGGGGCAGGAGAATCTCGATGGTGGTGCCCTCGCCCACCTTGCTCTGGACGTTGAGCGAGCCGCCGTGGGCCTCGATGATCTGCTTGACGACGTTGAGGCCGAGGCCGGTGCCCTTGGCCCAGCGGTGCGCGTGCGCGGCGCGGCCGAAGGGCTGGAAGATCGCGGCCATCTCCTCGGGCGCGATGCCCGCCCCCTCGTCGCGCACGGCGACGGCGGCGGCGAACTGCGTGCGGGCCACCTTGACCTCGATGGCCGTGCCCCTGGGGCTGTACTTAGCCGCATTCGAGATGAGGTTGATGGCCACCCGCTCGACGCGGTCGCGGTCGGCGAGCATGCGGCACTCCTCTTCGCCCTGGAACGTCAGCTTGTGGTCGCTGACGACCTCGGTCTGCTCGGCCACCAGCTCGCGGAGCAGGGCCGTGAGGTCCAGCTCCACCTTGTTCAGGCTCAGGCGGCCGGTCGAGACCTGCACGGTGTCCATCAGGTCGTGCGTGAGCTTCTCAAGGCGGGCGGCCTCCTGCGCGATGCGGTGCCGCCAGGCGGCGTGCTGCTCGGGGGGGAGGGCGGGATTCTGAAGGCGTCGGATGCCGCCGCCGATGGTGACGAGTGGGTTCTTGAGGTCGTGGGCGACCAGGGCCACGAAGTCGAGGCGCGCCCGCTCGTGGTCCGCGGCGTCCTCGGCCATGGCGTTGAACGTGCGGCACAGGGCGCCCAGCTCGTCGTCGCGCAGGACCCTGGCCCGGGCCGAGAAGTCGCCGGTGCCGAACTGGCGGGCCGTCCGCATCAGCTCGAGCGTCGGCCGCACCACCCGCCGCACGAGGCCGAGCGAGCCGAACGCCAGCACCAGGGTGGCGAACACAATCACCGCCGCCGTCGCGCCGTTCAGGGTCGCCTGCACCCGGGCGACCACGCTCGTCGTCGCCGCCAGGTCCGAGCGGTTCCGGTCCCTGTACCGCTCCACGGCGAGCAGGAGGGCAGCGGCCTTGGGAGTCACCTGAACGAGGGAGGCTGGGGGCTCTGCCACGGTCGCGTCGTAGAGGTCCCGGAGCTTCGCCCGCATGTCCTCTGCAAGCCGCGCCTCCCCGGGCGAGAGGCCCTCGGTCTCGAGGCGCTCCGAGATCGCCACCGCCCGGTGAAGGGCGGCGAGCATCGCCTCGCGATGCGCCGCCTCGTTCGTCGCGCGCCAGAGCAGATCCTCGCGGCGCTCCACCAGCAGCGTGGTCTCCAGGCTCCCCGCCTCGCTCAGGGCTTGCTCGTCCTCCTCGATCCGGCCGCGCATCTCGCGCAGCTTGGCCTGGGCCACAATGCCGCCGGCGACGAGGAGGAGAAAGGAGAACACGATGCTGCCGACCCAGAGGGCCACGTAGCGCCGAAGGCTCTCGCCCCCTTGCGCCAGCTTCTTCCGATCGCCGCTCGTCACGTCCTGTGCCTCCACGGCCCGCCCACCACATCACCCGTGAGTGCGTGCGCCATGCGTATTCTCCCCGAAATCCGCGCCGCGATCAAGCGGCGTGGAGCACGCGCGGGCCGCCCGCGCCGCTTTTTTTCTCTTGATTGGCGCGGCTTTCCACGCTAGAATGCGGGTCTGTCTTTGGTTTCCCCATTGGCCCCTCGAGGCGGCCATGCCCCCCCAGACCGGCAACCCCCTCATCGTCCAGGGCGACCGCACGGTGCTCCTGGAGGCGGACAACCCAGCCTACGCCGAGGCCCGCGACGCGCTGGCCCGCTTCGCCGAACTCGAGAAGAGCCCCGAGCACTTCCACACCTATCGCATCAGCCCCCTCTCGCTCTGGAACGCCGCGGCCGCCGGCCTGACCGCCGCCGACATCCTCGCCGCCCTCGACCGCTTCACGAAGTACCCCGTGCCGGCTAACATCGAGTTCGAGGTGCAGGACTTCGTGGCCCGCTACGGCCG
The DNA here is from genome assembly GCA_041320515.1 of Planctomycetota bacterium. Lineage (GTDB taxonomy): Bacteria > Planctomycetota > PUPC01 > DSUN01 > DSUN01 > DSUN01. The sequence continues at coordinate 2,540,261 of JBGLNR010000001.1, forward strand.
CCTCAAGCTCGAGCGCCGCGACGGCCAGCTCGTCCTGGTCTCCCAGGACGCGCCGCTGCTCGCCGAGGTGCTGCGGCACAAGGTGGTGAGCCCCTTCCTCACGGGGCAGCTCGACCCCTTCACCCTCGCGGTCCTGCCCGACCGCCGCGGCCACGTGAAGCAGGCCCTCATCAAGATCGGCTACCCCGTCGAGGACCTGGCCGGCTACGTCGAGGGCACGCCCCTGCCCCTCGCCCTCCGCGAGACGACCCTCGAGGGCAAGCCCTTCGTCGTCCGCCCCTATCAACGCGACGCGGCCGACGCCTTCCACGCCGGCGGCTCCGCCCGCGGCGGCAGCGGCGTCATCGTCCTCCCCTGCGGGGCGGGCAAGACCATCGTAGGCATGGCCGCAATGGCGCGCCTCCAGACCCACACGCTCATCCTGTGCACCAACATCACCGCCGTGCGCCAGTGGCGCCGCGAAATCCTGGACAAGATGGACCTTGCCGACGACGCCATCGGCGAATACTCGGGCGAGTGCAAGGAAATCCGCCCCATCACCCTCGCCACCTACCAAATCCTCACCCATCGCCGCCGCAAGGACGCCGCCTTCCCCCACTTCCACGTCTTCAACGCCCTGAGCTGGGGGCTGATCCTCTACGACGAGGTGCACCTGCTCCCCGCCCCCGTCTTCCGCATCACCGCCGAGATTCAGGCCTGCCGCCGCCTCGGGCTCACGGCCACACTCGTCCGCGAAGACCACAAGGAGGACGACGTCTTCAGCCTCATCGGCCCCAAACGCTGCGACGTGCCCTGGAAGGTGCTCGAGAAGCAGGGCTGGATCGCCACGGCCCAGTGCACCGAGATTCGCGTGCCCCTGCCCGACGGCCTGCGCATGAGCTACGCCCTGGCCGGCAACCGCGACAAGTTCCGCATCGCCTCCGAGAGCCCCGCCAAGCACACCATCCTGCGCGACCTCCTCGTCCGCCACGCAGGCGACCGCGTGCTCATCATCGGCCAGTACCTCGACCAGCTCGACGTCATCGCCCGCGACACCCACGCCCCCCTCATCACCGGCGCCACGCCCAACCGCGAGCGCGAGCGCCTCTACGCCGACTTCCGCACCGGCGCCATCCAGACCCTCATCGTCTCCAAGGTCGGCAACTTCGCCGTGGACCTGCCCGACGCCAACGTGGCCATCCAGGTCAGCGGCACCTTCGGCTCGCGCCAGGAGGAGGCCCAGCGCCTCGGACGCATCCTGCGCCCCAAGAGCGACGGCGCGCTCGCCCAGTTCTACTCCCTCGTCACCCGCGACAGCCGCGACGCCGACTTCGCGGCCAACCGCCAGCTCTTCCTCACCGAGCAGGGCTACACCTACCGCATCCTCGACGCACACCAGCTTCTGGAGCCCGTGACCTGAGGCAACCGCCGGCCGCAACCAAAGAGCCGGAAGTTTGAATGATGGTAACACTTCAGCCGCCCGAAGTACACGCCCCCACTGGGCTTGCCCCAGTGGAGCGCGGATTGGCAGCTACCGTGCCACGGGCAGCGGCGAAGCGGCGGTCGTGGCGATAGGCGGCCAGGCTGTCGAGCAGGGGGTGGCCGACGAAGGTGGCCTCGACGCCGTGGCGGGCGTAGAAGGCGGGCTCGAAGGGGAGGATGACAAGGCGCTTGTCGGTGTAGCGGCGAATCCTGTGGACGCGGCTCTGGTGCCAGGCCCAGACCTGGGGGCAGATGTAGTAGACGACTGGGACTCCGCGCTCGTGCGCCCAGCGGGCGAAGCGGAGGTTGAAGGCCGGGTAGTCAATGAGAACGACGGCGTCGGGGCGGCGGCGGTCGAGTTCGGCGATCATGTGGTGGAAGACGCGGTTGATGCGGCGGAGGACGCCGAGGACCTCGGTGATGCCGACGGCGGCGAGTGCCGTAACGTCGCGGAGGACCTCCACGCCTGCCTCGCGCATTGCGGGGCCGCCCATGCCGGCGAGGGCAATGTCGGGCTCGCGCTCGCGGAGTGCGCGGGCGAGGGCGGCGCCGTGGAGGTCGCCCGATGCCTCCCCCGCCAGGATGAAGATGGAGTGGCTCATGGCTGCTCGCGCCGGCGGCGGTTGGCCTCGATGGAGTCGAGGATGCGGGACGCGAGCGCGAGGGCGCGGCGGGCGTCGCGGCCCGAGCAGGGGGGTGGGGCGCCCGTGGCGACGGTGCGCAGGAAGGCCAACAGCTCCTGCTCGAGCGCATCGTGGGGGCTCATGGGGATTTCCTCGACGCAGATGAGCTTGTCGAGGACGAACGCCCTGACGTCCTGGATCGTCGTCGGGTCCACCTTCGTGGCGTCGGGGGCGTTGGGGCGCTTGCGGGAGACGAGGGCGCGGCGCAGGCCGTAGTCAATGCTGAGGTAGCTGTCGGGCTGGATGATGCGGACCTTGCGCTTGGCGTGCATGGCGACGCGGCTGGCCGTGAGGTTGGCCACGCAGCCGTTAGCGAACGTGAGGCGGGCGTTCGCGATGTCCTCGTAGGGCGAGAGGGCGCGGACGCCGATGGCGTCCACACAGACGACCTCAGAGGGGATGAGGTCGAGCAGGATGTCGAGGTCGTGGATCATCAAGTCGAGGACGACGCCGATGTCGAGGGAGCGGAAGGTGAAGGGGCTGATGCGGTCGCAATCCACGTAGAGGGGGGTGGTGAGGTAGCTCTTTGCGGCGAGGAGCGCGGGGTTGAAGCGCTCGACGTGGCCGACCTGGATGGGCACGCCGCGCCGCTCGGCGAGGGCGATCAACTCGTCGGCCTCGGCGAGCGTGCGGGTGATCGGCTTCTCGATGAGGACGGGGCGACCACGCTCGATGAAGTCGCGGGCGACGGCGAAGTGCGCGGCGGTGGGGACGGCGATGCTCGCGGCGTCTACTTCGTCGAGGAGTTCGCGGTGGTCGCCGACGGCTCGGGCGCCGTAGGCGGCGGCGAGGCGGGCGGCGCGTTCGGGCACGTTGTCGGCCACGGCGACGAGGTGGGCATTGGGCAGGCTGGCGTAGATGCGGGCGTGGTGGCGTCCGAGGTGTCCCGCGCCGACGACGGCGAGGCGGACGGGGGCTTTTGGATGGCTGACTTCAGATTTCGGAGTGCTGATTGGCCTTCCCTCTCACTCTCCACTTTTCACTCGTCACTGGCCCCTCATCCCTTGCGTCGGAGGGCCTCGCGTGCGCGGCCCTGGCGGCCGGCGTGCATCTGGCGCAGGAAGTCGAGGAGGTGGCGGACCTCCTGGGGCAGCGTGGAGGTGGCTGCTTCGAGCTGCTCGACGGCCTGCGCGGCGGTGAGGTGGGAGCGGTAGATGAGGCGCTGGGCCTCCTTGAGGGCCTCGACCACGTCGGGGGAGAAGCCGCGGCGCCGCAGGCCGATGGTGTTGACGCCTCGGACCTTGGCGGGGCTGCCCTCGGTGATCATGTAGGGGGGGCAGTCGTGCACGATGCGGGAGCCGCCGCCGATGAAGGAGTGGGTGCCGACGGTGACGAACTGGTGGAGGCCGGTCATGCCGCCGAACCAGGCCTTGTCCTCGACCTTGCAGTGGCCGCTGAGGCCGACGTAGTTGGCCATCACGATGTCGCTGCCCACCTCGCAGTCGTGGGCGACGTGGCAGTAGGCCATCAGGAAGTTGCGGCTCCCGACGCGCGTCACCCAGTCCTGCTTGGTCGAGGCGGCGTTGACGGTGACGTATTCGCGGAGCACGTTGTCGTCGCCGATCTCGACGCGGGTGGCCTCGGCGTGGTAGCCGAGGTCCTGGGGCCCGGTGCCGATGACGGCGTAGGGGCCGATGGTGTTGCGGGCGCCGATGGCCGTGTGGCCGGTGAGGATGGTGCCGGCCAGGATAGCCGACCCCGGGCCGACCGTGACGTGTTCGCCCACGCAGGCGAATGGCCCGACGGCGACGCCGTCGGCGAGCTGGGCCTTGGGGTGGACTTGGGCGGTCGAGTGTATGGTTGTGGCCATGGGTGCCTCAGGGTGTGGGTGAGACGTCCGCCAGGACGCGGCGCAACTGCTCGACGAGTTGGAGGTTCTGCGCGTGTCCGCTTCGGACGGCGACGATACGCGCGGCGAGGCCGGCGCCGAGGAGGCGCAGGTCGCCGAGGAGGTCCACCACCTTGTGGCGCGCGAACTCGTCGGGGAAGCGGAGGCGGCCATAGATGAGGCTGCCGTCGTCGCGCAGGACGAGGGTGTTTTCGAGGGATGCCCCGCGGCCCAGGCCGCTGGCCAGGAGGGCGGGGGCCTCGCGCTGGAAGACGAAGGTCCGCGCCGGCGCCAGCTCGCGCGCGAAGCTCTCGGGTGTAACCTGGATGTCGAAGTGCTGGCCCGGGAGCGAGAGGTGGGGGTACTCGAGGGTGTAGGCCAGGCTCAGCCCGCTCGCGGCGGGGAGGGCGGTGATCGTGCTGGACTCGTCCGACACCGACACGGGCTCCGCCAGGGTGCGTGGGACGCGGGGCTGGTCCTGCTCGACGATGCCTGCCTTGAGCAAGAGGTCGGCGAAGGCGCGGGCGCTGCCGTCGCAGGCGGGGAACTCGGGCCCGCGGAGTTCAACGGCCAGGTTATCCAGGTCGAGGCCGTGGATGGCGGCGAGGAGATGCTCGGTCATCTGCACCTCGGCATCGCCCTTGCGGAGCACGGTGCGGCGGAGCTTTGGGACGACGTGGTCTGGGCTGGCGGGGATGCTGGGCGCGCCCGGGAGGTCCGCCCGCACGAAGCACACGCCGCTGTCGGGCGGCGCGGGCAACAGGCGCAACGTCACCGTGCGGCCAAGGTTCACCCCCACGCCGGTGAACTCAGCGGGGTTCTGTATGGTCCGTTGCTTCTGCCTCAAGGCGTGCCACCTTCTCTGAGAGTTCGGCGATGGTCCGCGCGAGCTGCCGGATGCGCTGGAGCAGGTCTGGCAGCTTCTGGTGCAGGACCAGGCAGTGACGCTCCTTGTCTATCTCCTGGGCCGGGGAGCCCAGGACGACGTGGCCTGGCGGGACGTTCCGCAGGACGCCCGCCTGTGCGCCGACGATGGCGCCGTGGCCGACCTCGATGTGACCGACGACGCCCGCCTGGGCGGCGACGGTGACGTGGTGGCCGAGCACGGCGCTGCCGGCAATGCCGCACTGGCCGACCAGCAGGCTGTGCTCGCCGACCACTACATTGTGCGCCACCATCACGAGATTGTCAATCTTGGTTCCCGCTCCCACCAGGGTGCGGCCGAACCGGGCGCGGTCCACGGTCGAGTTGGCGCCGATCTCCACGTCGTCGCCGACCTCGGCGATGCCGCGCTGCGGCAGCTTGTGATGCATGCCGTCCCGCGTCTCGTAGCCGTAGCCGTCCGCGCCAATGACCACGCCGCTGTGGAGGATCACGCGGTCCCCGACCACGCAGCGGTCGAGGACGGCCACCAGGGGGTGAAGCAGGCAGTCGCGCCCGATGCGGGCATCGCGCCCGACGAAGGCCAGGGGGCGCAGCACCGTGCCTGCCCCGATTGCGGCGCCCGATTCGACCACGCAGTGCGCCCCAATGGCCACGCCCGGGCCGATGTCGGCATCCGGCGCCACCACTGCCGTGGGGTGGACGCCCGGCTCGGGGGCCGGGGACTCTGGGCAGAGGCGGCCGGCGATCTGCTCGAACGCGCGGACGGGCTCCGCAGCGACGAGGAGGGGCAGGGGGGTGGCCGAGGCGTCGAAGGCCGCGCCCACGACGAGCGCCGAAGCGGCGGTCCTGGCCACAAGGGCGGCGTAGCGCGGGTCGGCGGCCAACGCGAGGTCGCCGGGGCGGGCGTTGTGGAGTCCTGCCACGCCCGCGATCGCGGTCGCGGCGTCGCCCCGGACGGTGCTGCCCGTGAGTTCGGCGAGCTGACCCAACGTGACGGCCACGGTCGTCTCCTCTGCATCACAGGCTGGAAGCCTGTGCCACCGCTCTGAAGCACAGGCTGGAAGCCTGTGCCACCCCTGCTTCTCAGCACACCACCCTCACTTCCCGGAGGGTGGCACAGGCGTCCCGCCTGTGACGCCGCCTTGAGCGGCAGCAGCTACTTCGCGGGTTCCTTCGGCGGCTCCTTGGCCTTCTCCTTCCCCTTCTCCTCTGGGGCGGGAGTTGGGGGCGTGGGGTGGAGCCGTTCCTTCTCTGCCTTGGTGCGCTGGTACTTGGCGTTGAGCCGCTTGATCACCACGTCGGTGAAGTCGAGGGCTGGGGCGTGATAGAGCACCCCCTGGGCGTCAATGCGGCGGTTGAGTTCCAGGTAGCGCGTGCGGGGCCGAAGATCCTTGTCGAGGTCGCCCACCTCGGTGTCGCGGGTGCGGATGACCATGTCGTAGCCGGCCTCGCGTGCGTAGGCCTGCGCCTCGTCGGTGATCTTCTTGTAGATGCCGAGCGTGAAGTCGTAGAGTTTGTTGTAGAGGTGGTCCTCGGTGGCGTCGCGGTAGCTTCGGAACTCGCGGGAGGCGTCTTCGAGGAGCCTTGCGTTGTTCTTGGCCTCCTCGCTCTCTGGGCGGAGGAGCTTGGCCTTCTCCTCGAGGTCGCGGGCCCTGTCGCCCAGCTCGCGGAGGCGGACGCCGCGCTTTTCCTCGAGCTGGCGGAGGTCGGAGTTCATGTCCACCTTCTCCTCGAGTTCGTCGAAGACCTTGACGATGTTGACGGCGCCGATGCGGAGGGGGCGTTCGGCTGCGGGCGGCTCGGCCGCCCAGGCCGACAGGGCGCCCAGGATGAAGGGGACTGCCAGGAGCGTGCGTCGCATTGTCATTTGCCTCCTATCTGCCCAGGCTGAGGGAGAAGTAGAGGAACTCGGTCTGGTCGTCGCCCTGCTTGATGACTGGGGCGGAGAAGTCCACGCTGATGGGGATGAGAGTTTCCACGTGCCGCCCCACGAGGCGGCCCAGCTCTCGAATCGTCAAGTCTCGTCTCTGGGTCATGTCGTGCTCTCCTGTAGGTCAACGATCCGAACTCGTCACCCACAGTAAAGCACGAAAACGCGGGGTTGTCTTTACACCCGACTTACACCCGAATGAGGTTCTTTCTTCGGCTCCTGTCCCGGCAGCGCGTCAGTGCGATAGTAGCCTACCCCCCTTTTGTTGTCTACGACCCCGCACTTCCGGAGTCTACCACCCTTCAATGTCGCCTTGCGGATCATCTCGTAGGACCACAGCGTACCGTCAGGCTTGCAGAGGGATGAAGCAAGGGCATCAAGGGTCCGTCCCCGGTAGTACAGTGCCTTCAAGACTGCTCTCTCAACCGGTAGCCAGGGGCCGCCATGGGGGCACGGCGGGACTTCTCTGGCCGGCACGGCCTCCTTGCCCGCGCCGCCGCCCTCTGCCGCGTCTCCCTCCGATTCCTGCAGTCTGCTCATCAGTCTATCCCTCCCACCCTCAATCAGGAGCTCAACGTGCTCCCGCCAGGTCGCGTACTCTGCTTGCCAGTCGCTGAAGAGAGCAAGCACTCCGCACTTGTGGGGCTTCGAGAACCGTCTGGCCCTCAAGTCCCCATAGTGGAACGGTGGGGGAGGCGGCCAAGTGCCCCCTCCCGGGAACAAGACGTTCGCGAAGGGACCGGATGCCGTCTTCAGCGACTGCAGCAGCTTGACCGAGGACTGGCCGGAGACTTTCTTGAGTTTGACCTCGACGAGCTGACCGTCGGTGTCCCACTCGATGTTGGGGTTTGCCGCGAGGAACTCGTAGAAGTTCCCTGGTCTGGGAGGACCCGTGGGCGGCAAGACGTGTCGGGCCTCTTTGAGAACGCGCTTGGAGAGACGATCAGCGAGGTCCTCGACCTGCTTGTAGCTGTCGAGTTGGGCTTGCTCGCTGGCCATTCCGGTACCTCGCCTCCTGGTTTCTGGTGTATGGACCCGCGCACCGACCACAGAACCAGACATGCAGCCTCGGCGGCTGCGGAGTGTCGAACTCAGGGCAACCCAACCAGCTTAGGGCTCCGCGCTTTGGGACACAGCGATCAGGACACCCAGCGCGGAAGCTCTTCGTGTGCTCACCGAGGTTATCTCCTCTACCCCTGTTCGGTAGGCGCCGCATTGCGCCCCGTGCGCCCCAAGCGTGAACGTAACCCATTGGCCTCGCACATGTTGCGGCCTGGCCACGTCGGGCCGGGGGCAATTGTTCTACAGGCGCCCCTGGCGGTAGAGCACTCTCTCGCGCGCGGAGCGTGAAAAACTCGTTTCGCTAGGTGCGTTCGACCGGCAGTGCAGACCGGCGGCAAGCGCCGCGCGGCCCCCGCCTGGCGTCTTCCCTCCCACCCCCAAAGGGGGTGGGGCGACGGCGTGCGAGGCCGAGCGTCTACCCCCGCTCGATGGGACTGCGGCCCAGGATGGGGGTCGAGACGAGCACAGCGTCTGCCAAGTCATTGTGGCCCCCCTTCTCTGGCCTGCCGTTCGATGGTCGCTACGACACGCTCCCGCCAAGTCTGGATGAACCCGAGGAAGTCCGCCTTGAAGGACTCGAGGTCCTCACGCTCCCTCGCTTCTCTGCCGCGCGTGCCGGTGTACTCCGATGGCACTGGATAGCCGCGGGCGATGACTGCTTCCCGGTACTCCGACGCGAGCATCTCTGCGGTGCTCTCATCGCCTTCGGAAATGCCAAGTATGTGGTAGCAGGCTCCCTCGCACAGGACTTCTTCGAGGAAGGCACCCGCATCGTCCGTGCAGTCGAGGTCAACGACGTTGCCACTGGCAAGGCCGGCGCTGTTGGGCCATTCTGCCGGCCACGCCGACATCAGACGCCAGTCGAAGTCCTCGACGTTCTCAGGGCTGAGTTCATTCTTGCGAGCCTCTTCATCGCCTCCTGAGTGTGGGCGGAAGTGAGGGTCCACGCTGTATCTTCGCATGAGCGTCTTCGTTGTCTGGAGGAGTGTCTCATCGCGCTCCCCCCAGTTCATACACCTGAAGAGGCGGATGAGCCGCCACTCGTCTTCGTTCAGACCCGGCGCATACTCGCGGCCCTCCAATGCACCGCGGAAGTCCTCGGTGTACTTCTTCACACGGAACGGGCCGCACCTGCCCCCCCTGATCTCGGCGAGCGGGCCCAGAGAGAACCTCGTCCGCGGGATGGCCTTCAGCCAGTTCACCCGCCGGCGGTGCGGGAAGCGGGGCACACCAGCGCTATCGTAGCAGTAGTCACCCTCGATCCGCCCCAAGTGGACGAGCTTGTCGTTCTCCGAAGGGTAGACCACGAAGTGGCCCACCCTCAACGAATGAACGAAGCAGTGCAGCTTCCATGCATCATCGGGGACCTCGAACTGCTTCAGCTTCGGGTAGGTCTGGGCCACCAATGCCTCAAAAGCCCCCAGGTCGTCCGGCATCGTGCTCAGGTTCCCCACCTCTGGCCAGCCGATGGCGATGCAGTTTCCTTCCAGGAACAGCCTGTCTGCCGCGCCGTCGTACCCAGCATCAATGCCCCAAAGGACGCCCTCGCTTCCTCCGTTGACACTCCCGCCAACCTGTTCGCCATCGTGGTTCCCCATCGGTCGCGCCTCCTCGCAGGGCCACTCAGCCCTCCAGCAGGTAGACATCAACCAACCGGACATTGACGCCCTTCCGCCTGCGGCGGAGTTGCTGGTACAGATGCCAGAACCGTGCGCAGAACCACTGGTACTGCGGGTCGGCTTGGCGGATGGTCCCGAAGACCATCAGGTCGTCGTGCCAAGGTACCGCCTTGCGGAGGGCCTTCTCGGCGAAGGTGTCGTAGATGGGCACAGCGGGGCAATGGAAGTGCATGTACTTCGAGACGAACGAGCGGAGAGACTGTTTGCCGCTCGTCATCTTTCGGAGCAACCGGGTGAGGCGCCCGTGAGCCGCGATGATTGTCGCGAGCTTCGGCTCGGTCAGCGGTTCCCTGACACCCGCCAGCCCGTCGAAGATTCCCTTCACGTCCTTCCTGTGCTTCCACACGAACGCGCCGACATCGGCAAGCGTGCTACCCTGGCCGCCTCTCGATTTCATCTTGCGTTCGAGGCCAGTGGCGAAGCTGCGCCCGATGATGCCGAACTTGGCGTTGATGTGCCCCGGCTCGGTGTGGTCGGGGTACTTGCGGCACATGGCGTACAGCACATCGTTGAAGGTGGCCCACCTGCGGAAGTAGTCGTCACAGGCGGCATCATACTGGTCGAGGTCCGGCGTCATGAGCGTGAGTCCTCATACAAGCTACATTGCCGGTCAGGTGCGGGACACAGCTCCCGCCGCATCAGCCCAACGTGTCCCGCACGGTCGCCGCGGACAGCACGCCGCTCCCGCAGAAGAGGCGCTGCAAGCCGTCCGGCCCGAGCGAGACCTCGAGGGGCGCGCGGAGCTTGGCGTCCACCATCGCTACCAGGGCCTCGGCCTCGACAAGGCACACCTCGCTGATGTCCGTTTCCATCTTCAGCATGCGGATCGTGTCGTCGTAGTCCTCGGCGAACGAGCCCGAGACGACGAGGTAGTAGACATTGCGCAGCGCGCGCCGTCGCAGGACGCGGGTCTGTGTGCTGATGTACTCGCGCATGGCCCGGTCGTCTGTCCCGAGGCTGTATGCTCCGCTCCTCACCTTGGCGTCCCAGATGAGCGCGTAGGAATGGTCCGCTGCTTCGGCAACGCCATCCGGCACCCTGCCCTGTCCCTGGCCCAGAAGCCGGGTCTCGTATCCAAGGATCGTGAACGTTGCGTTCACGTGCTTCTCGAACGCCCGTTCCAGACTCACCCCGGTCGCCTGGGAGGCGCGGGCCATTTCGGGGTCGCTTCGCGCTATCGCCGGCAGAGCCGCCACGACAGGGGGCACATAGCTCTCCAACAAACCCACTACGGGCGCAGGAACCGGCGCCCCTGCCGCCTTCGCTCCCTCAGCGGGCGGCGCAACGGGCGATTGATCGCCGCCAAATGGAGAACCGACCTTGAACCAGAAGACGTGCTCCACGAAGTAGAAGCCCACCGGACGGCCCAGCGCATCGCCGAACACCCGCGCCAGCTCTTCATAGACGTGCTTGAAGGCGATGTAGCCCTCCGCCAAGTCGTCAGATCGGCGCCAGAGATCGAGTTCTGTGAGCGCGCGCTCGTCGGCCGTGTAGCGCATCGGCCAGACCTGCGCGTTCTGCAATTGCCAGAAGTACGAAAGGAAATAGGGGATGCTCGAAGCCTTGGGCCGGCTGTAAACCGACCCGCCTCCCTCGACATACTGCTCCCCAAGTCGGCGCACGTACCGCTCGAAGCTCCTGATCCTGCTGCTGGCCATGTCCTCGCTCTCCGGCACCGGCAAGGCTGCCCTCAGCTCAGCATCCAGCTCAGCGGTGTCGGTAGCGGCGTTGTCGAGCAGGTTGAAGAACAACTGGCCCTTGACACCCTTGAAGCCCCAGTAGTTGGAGCGCTTGTTGAGGCCGTCGAGCTTGGACTTGAACTCCTGTCCGCCCACCCGCCCGGACAGGTATGCGCCGAGGAGGGGCCGGAGTTGCCCCTCGATCACCGCGGCGCGCTGGCGGTCGAACTCGGCGTCGTGTTCGGGAAGCGACTCGCCATTGCCGGTGCGAGCAGCCAGGTAGGCTTTCATGACCTCCAAGGCCCGCTGCTTCTGTTGCTCTTTGAGCGCCGCCATCGTGCAGCCTCCTGTGGTGTGCCGAGCTACATGCGTACTTGCGCATCCGCTTGGCGGGTACTCAAGAGAACCCGCAGTCGCGTTTGACATGCTCCAATGTGCGTTCCGCCAACACAAACAGGTTGGGCAAGCTAATCTGGCTCCAGTCCAGGTTATCAGCGTACCCCGCCTCTGTATGCATCTTACAGGTCGTTGCATCAGTCCTCGGGACATAGGTTGCAGCCTGGAGGTCCCGGTACAGATCAGCAGGTGCTGGGAACCCGTTGTTGGTGAGTTCCCGGATCAGCAGATCGAGGTCATGAGTGAACCACCGCTTATCGTATCCGTTCCAGCGGTTCCGTGAGATCATGGCTGCCTTCAGGGCCTTTTCCATTGCTGCGTGTAGGAGTTCAAGAACCTGTTCGGGCACAGGTGGGGTTCCCTGTCGGGCATAGAGGTCTCTGGCGCTCTGAAGGTCGTCTTCCGCTCTCGTGAAGAACCATTGCGCGTTACGGGGGGCACTCATCTGCTTCTCCTGACTACGCAAGGAGGCGGCATACCAGCTTCCATGCGGGGGCTACAGATCGGAAGAGCGTCGGGCCTGGTCCGCGACGAGTTGCGCCGCCGCTACCTCGTGCCCCAGATTCAGCGCATCCTCGCCTGCCGCGTGCGCGACGAGGTGGTCGAGTGGACCGTCCAGACCGACCGCGGCCGCCGGAAGCTCCTCACCAAGAACCTCCGCGAGCAGATCAAGGAGCCCGTGCCCAGCCGCCTCACGCTCCTCGACGTCGAGGGCAACCGCTACGACATCCCCGACGTCGCCGCCCTCGACCCCGAGAGCCGCCGCCGCCTCGACGCCCAGCTGTGAGGGGAGCCGCCTTTGCTTCTCGTCCCTACGCTCCGCCTTCCTCCTCGTCCCTACGCTCCGCGTGGGGACGGGTCCTGGCGCCGCTCAGCGGCGATGAATGGACGCGGAGCATCCTGAGCAACGCCCCCACGCAGAGCGTAGGGGCGAGATCGAGGAGTCGCCATGTGTGCCTTCGTTCCTCTCGTCCCTACGCTCCGCGTGGGGACGGCGATTCGGACGCTCCTGCGTCCTGTTCTCTTGTTCGCCGTCGCCACTGGGGTGGCCGCTGTAGCTGAGGAGCCGGCCTGGGCCACGGCCTGGAAGAAGGGGCCGATGAACGCCGAGGAGACGAAGGCGTTCATGAAACGCCTCGCGCAGTTCGTCTTCGACAGCCATCTGAAGAAGAACGCCAACTCGCCCCAGCGCGGAATGGTCTATGAATACATGGACACCACGCGCAAGGGGCAGTTCGACCAGTTTGTGCAGGGCGAAGCCCTCGATACCATGCACGACGGCGCCTGGTTCGCCGCGGCGCTCGTCAACGCCTATCGCACGACGGGCGACGCCTTCTACAAGGACTTCCTCACCAAGTGGGTGCTGCCCTTCTACCTCAAGATGCTCAACCACAGCGACGAATTGTTCACCGCCAAGCGCAACGATGCCCGGCCCGACGCCCATACCTTCGGCAAGGAGTGGCTCTTCCAGGAGGGCGAGAAGGGCTTCGTGCCCTACTTCTGGGACGACGGCGGCTCGGTGAGCTACGAGCGCCGCTACAGCAAGAAGCCCCTCGGCGTCTTCCAGTGCGTGGACAACCTGGCGGGCAAGCCGAACCCCAACCACCTGCTCGACGGCTATTCGCTCGGCTCATCGAACCACATGGCCCAGGACCTCGGGGTGATGCTCCAGGTCGCGTGGCTGCTCTTCAGGGACTCAAAGGACGAAGGCGACAAAAAGCTCGCCGCCGAGCTGGCCGAGGGGGCGAAGAACCTCTACGAGTGCCGCATGCGCCACTGCGGCCCCATCCCCATGTGCGTCGCACCCTGGGCGCTCGCCAGCGGCAACGCCGAGCTGATGAAGCGCGTGCCTGACCCCAGTGACAAGAACCTCTGGAACCCGAACAACCACTACACCCGCGCCCTCTACGACTTCGAGCCGGGCAAGCAGTACAGCTTCCCCGGCTTCGCCGACGACCAGCAGTACACCTACTACCACGGCATCGCCCGCGCGGGCGGCAAGCTGCCCAAGCCGCTGGCCTTCAAGACCATCTACGACGCCTACACCCACCCCATGCTCTTTCGCCTCTACTGCGACGACTGGGAGGTGCCGCCCGGCATCGCCAACTTCGACCTCTTCCCCTATCGCATGGTGGGCGGCAGGCCCACCGACTACCGTTCCGAGCGCAAAGGCCCCCACAAGAGCGTCAAGCCCCTCGGCTCCCGCTTCGGCCCCCAGAACATGGCCGTCTGCGGCTGGGCGCTCCAGGCCATCAAAGCCTATCCCGGCATCTGGGAGGAGCGGGCCAAGACGGAGCCAAGGGCACCGGTCCTCGATCCGCTTCCCGCCCCCGAGGAACACGGGCAGGCCACGACTCCCGCTGAGATCAAGATAGCGGAGTTCGCGATCTGGATTGACAGCACCCGGCAAGTCTTGCGAGTGCGCGGCCTCGGTCCTGGCGAGTTCACCCTCAAGCTCTTCAGCCGGCCCGATGCGAAGGGGGCCTCCGCGATCGTCCGGGTCGGGAAGGACTGGAAGGTGGCCGCAACAGATCAACACGGAGAAGCCCTTGTCGTCAAGCCTACCCCCTGGCGCAGTCATTCATTCGCCTTTGAGCTTCCCTACACCCTCGTCAAGGGCCAGAAGCCATGGGCCAATGGCATCGAGCGTGGGCGCTACTCAATCCAGGTCGGCAATGACCTGGATGGCTGGAAGACGTTCAACTTCTATCTCGCCAGCCCCGAGGCCCAGGTGAAGGCGTGGCTCGAGCGCGAGCTGGGCTGCGGGCTGCGGACGTGGCAGGCGGTCTTCGACGAGAAGGGCTACATCCCCACGAGCCTCGGCTCGACGTATGACTGGGACAAGTTCTCCGACACGGGCGGCTACGCGCACCTGCTCTCCGCCGCCGCCCAATGGCTCCTTGTGCTCGGTGGCAAGAACGACTGGGAGGTGCACCACATCCCCGCAGTACTCAAGTGAACAGTGATGTCATGACCAGAGCGGCAGGCTTCTGACTCGTACGCGGTCCGGCTCGATCACGACGATCGCTCCCTGTTCGAGGTTTCCGGCGTAGCAACGCAGGATCTCCAGCAACGCATCGTTGACGTCGTCCGTAGTGTACTCCCGGAGTCTGAACAGAATGACCGAGGGACTGGCCAGGCGTTCGAGGGCGAGAATCCGGGGGAAGTCGAGGTCGAAAGTCACGATGGCCCGCCCCTCCTCCTCGGCCTTCCTCACGATCGCTGGGTCCGGCAGGCGCTCGAGGCGTTCATCCCACAGGTGTATCGCGTCATGGCCCCGCTGGCGCAGGAACTGCCCGGTTCGCGGCGAGACCCCCATGTCGAGCAGGAGCTTCACGCTACCCTACCCTCGGAGCAACCGCTTCATCCGCCAGCATGGCGGCGTACTCGATGCACTCGTCGAGGTCTTCTGGTTCCAGGTAGGGATAGTCGGCCAGGATCTGCTCGCGTGTCATCCCGCCGGCAAGCATCTTGAGCACCACGCTCACGGGAACACGCATCCCCCGGATACAAGCCGTTCCCCCCATGATCTCCTGATCGAACGTGATGCGGTCCAGAGCCATCGGAGTCCCTCGAACATGAGGCGGCGCAACACACTCGACCCCTATTCTACGTTCGCCCCGAAGCAGTTGCAAGTGATTTCCTGCACCTTGCCCCGTTCCCGCTGACGCTCTGCAAGCGCATCTGTGGTGAGCGGCACGAGCGAACCGGCGGCCAACTGCGCCCGCCGACCAGGCGCGCACCTGTGCGCAATGGGGGGTGCGCCTGGGAGGAAGGACGGATGCCCGCCACTGGTCGCCCTATGGCGCGCGGCAGGCGTAGAGCGTGGCCACGCCGCCGCACAGGCGGCGGAAGCGGGGGTCGGCGAAGCCAGCCGCCGCCAGCTCCCCCAGGACGCCTTCGGCGGGTGGAAACCCGTCCACCGACTTCAGCAGGAAGCGATACGGCCCCACCGTGCCGCAGACCAGCCGGGCGGCCACCATCCCGCACACCCGCGTGTGGAGCCGGTAGCCGAGGCGCAGGAGCGGGTCTGCCGGCACCGTAAGCTCCAGGAGTGCGGCCCGCCCGCCGGGTGCCAGCACCCGCCGCATCTCGCGGAAGGCCCGGCCGCGGTCGGCGAAGCTCCGCAGCGCGAACGCGCTCGTGATGCCGTCGAACGCCCCCTCGGCGAAGGGCAAGGCGCAGGCATCGCCCGCCACGAGCCTCAGCCCCTCCCAGAGGCCCGCCCTGTTGGCCTTATGTGCCGCAATGGCAAGCATTTGCGACGCAGGGTCGAGGCCCACCACCCGCGCGCCGGGCGCCTGCCGCAGAAGGTTGAGCGCCACGTCGCCCGACCCGCAGCCAACGTCGAGGTAGCGCTCCCCATCGCGCGGTTCCAGCGCATCCACCAAGTGCCGCCGCCAGCCGCGGTCCAGCCCCAGCGACAGCAGCCTGTTGAGCAAGTCGTACCGCGGCGCCAGGCGGTCGAACATACCGCATGGCAACAGGGGCATGGCCCCGCCAGGGTAGCATCAGCGGGGATGGGGGTCAACTGGGGCGCGGCAGGCCGCCAAGCAGGGCGAGCACGCATTCAATGGATGTGTCTGCGGTTGCGGCAAGGGCCTCCGGCTCGAACGCGGCGTAGAGGCGGCTCACCTCCTCGATCAGGGCCTCCCGGACGATGAGGAGGACGATCCCCGTCGCGCCTCCGAGCAGCCGGTCCACCCCTTCTCGCCAGCCGCCCCCGCGCAGCTCAAGGGGGCCGAACTCATCCACGATGGTGAGCGCGGGACCGCGCTGGACCGCGGTCGCGAGCGCGGCCCGGCCCGCGGCCAGGCCCTCGTCGAGGAAGCGGAAGCCGCCCGAGTCCCCTTCGCCTGTCTCGCGCCGGGCCAGGGGCGCCCGGCGCCCCGTCGCGATGTCCGTGACGTCGAACCCCACGAGCCGCCCGCCCGCGTGGAGCGATGGGCTGAGCACGCCGGCCACGCGGATTCCCTCACGGCGCGCGCGGTCAACGAGACGGGTCGCCGCCGTGGTTTTGCCGGAGTGCTTCGGCCCGACCCACAGGATCAGCCGCAGGCCCACGGGCAGTGCGCCTTCCTCTAGAAGGTAACTGTGGCGCTGAGCACCCATAGGGCCGCCATCACGGCCGCCGTGCCGCCGGCGGCCAGGGCCGACCGGAAGGCGAGCGGGGCGAACGAGCGGGCCTTCATCGCCTCGCCCAGCCGGAACCACGCGGGCGCGAGGGCCGCATTGGCCACAGCCGCGATGGAGCCGCTGACGAACACGTGCCGGAGCACCTTCGGCAGCCCAGGGCCGACCCAGTAGGGATGGCGGAACACGTAGGTCGCCAGCACGGCGAACAGGGCGAAACCCAGGTAGGTGGCCAGCCCGGCCGAGATCGAGCGGTTGCGAAGCCTCACGACGCTCCAGAACACGTCGAAGGCCACGCCCAGCATCAGGACCCCCAGCAGGTGGCAGGCGAAGAAAGGGGTGTTGAGGAACTTGTAGAGCATGGCGCAGGCGGCGATGGCCGTGGACGAACCTGCTGCCGGCAGATACACCCGGGCCACGCCCAGCACGGCGAAGGCGATGACGGCCAGCACGGCGGACGAGTGGGGCACGCGCACGCGGTAGAGGAGCCCGCCCCCGATGGCCTCCGCTGCGCCCCAGACCGTGCCGAAGACCAGCACCCACAGGACATGTTCCTTCTTCATGATGAGTCCTTTCCCGCACTGGTGCGGTCTGCAAGTCAGCGCCGCGCGCGCCGGCGGCGCGCGCACCGCAATCCCGCGATGCCCATGAGGAGCAGTGCAACCGAGGCGGGCTCGGGCACGGCCGCCTCCTGCTGCCGGAAGTCGCTCGCGCTCGTGGTCAGCAACTGGTAATAGTCCCACCCGCTGGACAGGCGGGTGTACTGCTCGAGGACGCCGGCGACAGCGCCAAAGGTGGCCCCGATCGCGACCCCTGGCATGTACAGGTCGCCGGGGGGCAGGTCGCTGTTCACGTAGTCGCTTACCCACACGTTCCCCTCGGCAAGGCCGGCGATCGTGCCGCCCGCCAGGGCCGCCAGGTTGTAGTTGTCCAGGGCCTTCCCCAGGTCCATGTCGGTGACCATCACGTCCTGGACCATCAGGTACATGGATTCGTATGGCTCGGCGGTGTGGTCGGGGACGTACCATTCGCCCGAGCCGGGCGGCGTCTCGTCGGGCGCGGAGATGTCGTCGAGCGACACGGGGATCGGCGGGGGCAGGGGGTTGCCGGTGCTGATGACCGAGAAGCCCGCGCTGTGGGCCACATCGTACTGGAGGAACGTCGTTCCCCGGTACTCCTCCACCCACACGTTCGTGAGCGACACGAAGTCGCCGACGTTCACCTGGCTGTAGAATTGGCTGGTCGTGGAGTCGCCGGTCCAGTCCTTCACCTGGATGGCGCCCCAGCCGGTCGGGTGCGCCGGGTCGTAGAGGATGACGCGGGGCCTCGAGCCAGGGAACTTGTGGATGACGATTCCGCCGGCGCAGTTGAGGGTCGAGCCATTGTAGGGGCTGTCGCCCAACGGGTCGGTCGTGTACTGGATGTCGTAGATCGGGACTTCGACCGTCACGGCGGAAGCCTGGCCACCCCAGAGGGCCGCCACCGCAAGGCACACGCCGAGCTTGAACTGTCGCGCCATCCATGCTTTCACATCTAACTCCTTCACAAAGCGGCATCAGGGGGGATAGGGAAACCAGTCGGGGTCGTCCCGAGGCGGCACTTCAAGGTCCACCGGCCAATCGGGCTTCCACACGGAGGCCACCCACTGCACGTGGCCGTCGCAGTGCAGGAGCGAGCCGCCGAGGCGCGAGCCGCTGCGGCGGTGCTGCGCGCTGAACGCCTTGGGGTAGCTGCCGCAGTACTTGCCGGCGGACCGGTTGATCAGCTTGCCGTCGTACCCCAGCTTCGGCACGAGAAGCTGATCGAACAGCAGGATCACCCGCGACGGCTCCAGGATTTCGTCCGTCCGCAGGAAGCTGGGCATCGCCACGCCGCCGTCGCCGGGCGCCCGCCAGCAATCCTCGTCGAGTTCCAGGCACGAGTTCATCGCGTACGAGAAGTAGCCGTCGCGCAGCGGGTTGTACTTGTAGTCCTTGTCGGAGGCCAGGCGGGCCGAGGGGCACTGGAAGATGGAGGCGCTTCCGGGGAATCCGTAGCGGGGATGGTCGCGCCAGCGCTTCTCGTGGAGCAGCGGCGGCAAGGCATCCACCCAGCCGCACTTGTCGGCGGGGCCATTATCGCGGTCCAGCCCGTCAGTGTGCGGGTAGAAGCCGTCGTTCGCGCTGGCGTACATGGCGAATGCTTGTCCCCACTGGCGCAAGCGCTGCTGGCACGCTGCCGTCCGCGCTGCGGCGATGGACCGGTCCACGGCGGGCACCAGCAAGCCGCTGAGCACGGCGATGACGCCGATGACCACCAGCAACTCGACCAGGGTTAGCGCCGGACAGCCTGTGCGTCGCCCCGGTCCCACGATGGCCTCCTCTGCTGTCGGGATGAGCGGCCCGCGGGAGACCCGGACCGCGTTCCAGACAACCGTTATGTACCATCATGCCTAACGCTTGTCAAGTCCCATTTCTGATTTGGAGGGGCGACAGGGCGCCGGCGTCACTCCCCGACCCGGAAGACGCGGCCGTGCAGCCACTCGCGCCAGGTGGTTTCATACCACGAATCGTCGTTGGGAAGGGGGCGGACGTGGACGGGGGCGACGGCGAAGTGGCCAGCGGAGGCGAAGCGGGTTTCGAGGATTTCACCGCGCATGGCCATGTTCTCGCTGCGGTGGGGCAACTCGCTGCCGCGCTTGGTCTTGACCGTCAGGTCGCCCTTCCCGTCGAGGATCATGTAGCCGCCGCGGCTGCCGCCGCCCCGCTCGATGAGGGCCTGAATCGTCTGCAGGAAAGCGATGTGGGTGAGGGTGAGGTGGACGTTCTGGATGGCGGCAGGCAAGTCGGCCCGACCGTCAAGGCGCATGCCCTTGGCCGACACGGCGGCCCAGAGGGCTTTCGCTCCGCCCACGGCGTCGCCGATGCCGGCGGCGGAGCGCAGGAACGCGCCGTCGGCGGTCATGCGGTCCTGAATCTCGCCGCGCACCTGGGCAGGCGTGGGGGCCGAGGCGGGTGACTTGAGGAGGCGGCGAATCTCCTTCACCTCCTCGCGAACCTGCGGGCCGGCGAGCTTGCGGAACTCGCCGAGCGGCATTGGATCGGCGTTGTAGACGTTCCGGATGCGCAGTGCGGCGCGCAGGCCGCCGACCTGGCCGCTGTTGAGCGCGCTGCCGCCGGGCCGGACCCCGTGCGCGCCGTTCAACTCGCCAATCGGGAACAGGTGGCGGATGTTCGATTCCCACCAGATGCTGCCCCGCAGGCCGCCGTTGTTGTGCTGCGTGCACACGGCGCACTCAAGCGGCTCGCGCAGGTCAATGCCGTGCTCGGCGTACAGCTCGATGCTCTCGGGGTTCATGTGGGCCAGGCGCTCGTAGGGCGTGGCCTGGAGTGCGCCCGAGCGCTCGAGGTAGCGGCGGGCCTCGTCGCCCACATCCGCGAGGGAGAACTCGCCCATCCCCTCGCCAGCCACGGGGTTGGCCATGAAGTCCATGAACACCCGCCGGCCCGCGGCCACTTCGTTCGCCACCGCGATGTCTACGACCGACGAGCCGAAGTTCTGAAGCCTCGAGGCGTGGAAGGGCCACTGGTAGCCCTTGAGGAAGGTGTTCGCCGCCACCTGCCGCATCGTCTCGTAGTAGTCGTTGAGGAAGTAGCGGCGGCCGCGCCCCTCGGCGTCGGTCGAAAAGTAGCAGGGGATGACCTGCTGGTAGGTGCCGGAGAGGTTCCAGCGGAACTTCGTGGAGGCGAGGCCGAACTGGCTTTCGGCCAGGTTGTTGCCGATGGCGCCGACTTCCAGGGCGAGGCCGTGGTTGCCGATCTGCCCGTGGGGATAGACCGAGATGCGGTACATCTCGCCCGGCCCGCCCGTGCCCATCACGACGTTTTCGGCGTTGATTACGAGCAGGCCGAAGTTCGGGGCGTCCAGCTTGTCGAGCTGAAGCGCTACGGCGCCAATGACGCGCCGCTCGTCCCCCTCGCCCGCGACGAGCAGGCGGATGACCTCGACGCGGTCGAGGATGGGCGTGGCGTTGCGGCGGACCTGGGCGAGGGAGCGGTTGACCATGAACTGCGAGGTTCTCGGGCCGGCGCTCGTCGCCCGCTGGCGCGGATCGTGGTCGGTCTTGTAGCCGACGAAAGCGCCGTAGGCGTTGAAGGGGAAGGGGACGCCGTTGCGGACGAGGTGGAAGAACTCGGGGGCCGAGCCGAGGCCCTCGATGTAGGCCAGGTCGCCGTGCATCATGCCGCCGGCGGTCAGCGTGCGGGCGAAGTCCATTGGGCTGTCGGGGGTGTCGCCGGAAATCCCGATCTTGTAGTAGGTCTGCTTGTCGGAGCCCGAGTTGCAGGACGTTCCGCCGCCAAGCTGGTCGGTGACGATCAGCAGGTCGGTCATCCCCAACTCGTGCAAGTGTTCGGCGCAATTCAGCGCCGCCGCCCCGCTGCCGATGATGAGGGTCTGCACCGAGAGCACGCGGGCCTTCAGAGCAACAAGAACGCCACGATCGGCACCCTCGACCTCCAGGGCGGCACGACCACGCTGACCCGCGCCACCACAGTGGCCACGGCGCTCCGGGGCACGGCCACGCTGGTCGCGGATGGCTCGTTCGGCCTCGACCTTTCGACGGCGGCGATTGACTTCACGGGCACGCTGCGCGTGGCCAACACGAATCCCGCGACGAGCGGCAACCTGACGGTCGTCCTGCCCTCCGGCGGCCCGCCGGCCGGGGCGCTCGCCCATTGGACCTTTGACAACGCGAGCAACCTGCCCGCCGACAGGATGGGCACGTACAACGGCACGCTGATGGGAGCCACGCCTCCGCAGCCGGCCGCAGGAATGATCGGTGGGGCCGTTGACTTCGAACGCGACAACGGCAGCTACATTGACCTGCCCGACGGGATGGCGAACTTCACCAACGGCATCACCGTCGCCGCCTGGGTCAACTACGAGTCGTTCACCACCTGGAACCGCATAGTGGACTTAGGCAACGGCGCGCCCGGCAGCAACATCATCCTGGCCCGCAACGGCACCTCCGCCAACCTCATGTGGGAGTTCCAGGGCACCGCCGGCGGCACCGAGAGCCACGGAGTCAACACCGGCCAGTTCGTCACCGGCCAGTGGATGCACATCGCCGCAACCGTCGCCCCCGGGGCCACCAATGCCTCCATCTCCACCATCTACCTCAATGGCGTGGCCGTGAGCGTCAAGACCGACCACACGCTCCCAGCCAACGTCACGCGGGTGAACAACTACATCGGCGAGAGCAACTGGAGCGGGGACGACTTCCTCGACGGGTTGCTGGACGAGTTGTTCGTCTACAATCGCGCGCTCGGTTCCACTGAGGTCCAGGCCCTCTACAACGCGGGCCTGGCCGGCAGCTATGCGGGCACGGGCCTCGTGCCGAGCCTGGGCAACCTGCGGCTCGACCCCAGCGCCCGCATCACTCTCGGTGGAGCCGGCGTCGCCAAGTTCGACTCCGTCGGCGCCACGGATGGCCTCACCATCAACCGCGGCCTCACGCTCGGCCCAGCCGCCGGCGCGCCGGCCAGAGTCGAGGGCACAGCCACGGGCGTCCACTTCGACGCCACTATCGCCGCCACCAGCTTCGAGGTCACGGGCGCGGGCACCGTGAGCCTGGGGAACAACGCGTCCCTGACCCTCGCCTCCGGCGGCACGCTCAGCGTGCCGCAGGGCACCACACTCTCCACCAGCGGCAGCGTCACCGTGGACGCCTCGCAGGGCAGCGTGAACTACAAGGGCGGCCTCCACGTGGCCAGCGGCACCCTGACCCTCAACGCCCCGGCCGGCGCGGCGCTGCCCAGCGGCGCCATCGCCCGCTGGACCTTCGACAGCGCCACGAACTTGGGCAGGGACTCCGCCGGCAGCTACCACGGCACGCTGATGGGCGGCACGCCGCCTGTCCAGGCCCAGGGCGTGATCGGCGGGGCCATTGACCTCGAGCAGGCGAACGCCAACTACGTGGACCTGCCCAATGGCTTCGCCGACTTCACAGGCGGCATCACCGTCTCCGGTTGGGTGAAATACGAGTCGTTCACCAACTGGAACCGGCTCATTGATTTCGGCAACGGCGCCCCCAGCAACAACATCCTCCTCGCGCGCAATGGCACCTCCGCCAACCTCCGCTGGGAACTGCACAACACCGCCGGCGGCACCGAGACGCAGGACGTGAACACCGGCCAGTTCATCAACGGCGAGTGGATTCACATCGCCGCAACCGTGGCCCCCGGGGCCACCAATGCCTGCGTCTCCACCGTCTACGTCAATGGCGTGGCTGTGAACGTGAAGACGGACTCAACGCTCCCCACCAACGTCACCCGTGCGAACAACTACATCGGCGAGAGCAACTGGGCCGCCGACGACTTCTTCGACGGGCTGATTGACGAGCTGGTCGTCTACAACCGCACGCTGAACGCGGGTGAGGTGCAGAACCTCTACCGCGCCGGCGTCCAGGGCGGCTACGGCGCGGCGCGTTTTGGCGACCTCACGATGGCCCCCACCGCCCGGCTTGTCGCCACCACGCAGCCCGTCGGCTTCAGCACGGCCAGCCTCGGCAACGGCGCCGTGCTCACGGGCGACATCACGCTGGACCGCCGCCTCACCATCACAGGCACCGCCACCGTCAACGGCCCCACCGGCAGCGACGGCCACCTGCGGATCAGCGACGGCCTGGTCTACGAGTGGAGCTTCGCCAGGGGCGGCAGCGACCTCATGATGGTCATGGGCGACCTGCACTTCGACGGGGGCTTCATCCTGCGCCTCCTCGGCGAGGGCGGCACGATCCAACCCGGCGACTGGATCCCCGTCTTCCTCTACTCCGGCAACCTCGAAGTGGCCGGGGGCGCCAACCCGCTCCAGTACACCATCGAGATCGGCAACCTGTCCGACCCTAACAACCTCTACGTGTGGGACGCGACGAATGCGGAACTGGTCGCCGGCCTCTACGAGGGGCAGCAGGGCATCTGGCTCCACGGCCTCGTGGCCAAGGCAGTGCCGGAGCCGGGCACGCTGAGCGTGCTGGCCCTCGGCGCCCTGGCGCTGCTGCGCCGCCGCCGGCGCCGTGGGAAGTAGCTGCTGCCGCGGGCGTCACGCCCAAGCGCTGCTTGGGCGTGCGTGAGTGATGGTGGCGCCGAGAGCAGGGGAGGGCGGCTGGGAACGCGCGGCGAAAGGGTCACTTGCCAGCAGGCGGCTTGCGCAGCTTGTGCATGCGGTAGCGCAGGGCCTCGCGAGTGATGCGGAGGTAGCGGGCGGCGCGGCTCTGGTTGCCGTGGTGCCTCTCGAGGGCGCGCTCGACGAGGCGGAGCATCGCGCGGTCGAGGTCGAATCCTCCCTCGGGCAGGGGCGCCTCGCCCGGGCCGTCCACAGGGCCGGCCCACGCCCCGGCCGGCTCGCTGCCTGCCAGAAACGCCAGGTGCTCGGCCCGGAGGACGGGGCCTCTGTCCATCAGCACGACGCGCTCGATCACGTTGCGCAGCTCGCGCACGTTGCCCTCCCACCGCGCGTGGGCGAGGAGGCGTTGGGCGGCGGGCGCGATCTCGTGGAACGGATTGCCGAAGCGTTCGCCGAACTCGGCCAGGAACCGGCGGGCGAAGGGCACGACCTCCTCGGGGCGCTCGCGCAACGGGGGAATGCGCAGGTGGCCCACGTGGATGCGGTAGTAGAGGTCGCGGCGGAACGCGCCCGCGGCGACCGCCGCCGCGAGGTCGCGGTTCGTCGCGCACACGATGCGGCACCGGACCGTGGCCTCGCGGGTCGAGCCGACGGGATAGAAGCTGCCGCCCTCGAGGAAGCGCAGGAGCTTGGCCTGGGTGGCGGGGTCCAGCTCGCCCACCTCGTCGAGGAACAGCGTGCCGCCGTCGGCCGCCTGGATTTTGCCGGGGGCGCCCTCGGCCCGGGCGCCCGTGAACGCGCCGGGGGCGTAGCCGAACAGCTCGCTCTCCACCAGCGTGGCCGGGATGGCGCCGCAGTTGATCGCGACGAACGGCCGGGCGTAGTCGCTCTCGTCGTGGGCCAGGTAGCGTGCCAGGAGGTCCTTGCCCACCCCGCTCTCGCCCTCGATGAGCACCGGCACCTCGGGCAGCGCGCGGTAGCGGTCCGCCAGGGCGAGCAGGGAGCGGGTCCGCTCGGAGAGGGCCAGGAACGAGGCCGGGCCGAACTGGCTGCGGTAGGCCTGGCGGAGGAAGACGTTCTCGTCGCGCAGGTGGCGGACCTCCAGGGCGCGCTGGAGGCTCAGGAGCAGGGCATTGGTGTTCAGCGGCTTCTGGATGAAGTCGCTCGCCCCCCGTTTCATGGCCAGGACGGCCTTCTCGACGTCGCCGGCGCCCGTGTAGATGATCGCCTGGCAGCGCGGGCAGGCGGCCTTCAGCTCGGGCAGCAGGTCCAGGCCTCCCTTGCCCGGCATCGCCAGGTCGAGGATCGCCGCATCGGGGCGGAAGGCCCGCGCCACGCGCGTCGCCCGCCGCGAGTCGCGCACGATGCGCACCTCGTACCCCTGCTCCTCCAGGAACCGCTTGAGGTACTTGCCGATCGTCGGATCGTCGTCAACGAGCAGCACGCGGAGCATGCGGCGGCTCCTTCGCCAAGTCCAGCGCCCGCGACACCGTGTCGTTGATCCGCTCCAGGCAACTCTCGAGGTCGTCCAGGCATTCCGTCGCGTCGGGGTCCCCCGGCACCAGGCCCCGCAGGGCGCGAAGGGCCAGGGCCATCCCGGCCAGCGGGTTCCGTATCTCGTGCGCCATCGTCGCCGCCATCTCGCCGACCGCTGCCAGCCGCTGCGCCCGCAGAAGCTCACCCTCCAAACGCTTCTGCTCCGTGATGTCCACGATGATCCCGTGCCGGCGGACCACCCGACCCTTGCCGTCCAGCACGGGCACGGACAGCGCGGCGGCGTCGTACACGTCCCGTCCGTTCCTGTGCATCGCGCGGTAATCCACCCGGTAGGGCTCGGGCCGCGCCATCGCCTCCCGCACGCACTCGCTGAAGCGCTCGCGGTCGTCCGGGTGCACGCACCGCAGGCTCACCGCGGGGTCCGCGCAGAACTCGTCCGCCCGGTAGCCCACCAGCCGCTCCACGTTCGGGCTGATGTACTCGATCGCCGGCGGCCACGTAGGCGTCGCCACGTAAACCACGCACGGCAGGTTCTCCATCAGCGAACGGCACGGAGCCTGCGCCAGAAGTGCTGCCAGCTCGGAGTCCACAGCGGCTGCCCTCGCACGGGTGTCTTCCCCTCCAGGGCATTCTAGCACCACGCGGCCCGTGGGTCAAACGCTCGGGCGGCCCGAGGCTGGCCACCAACTCTGGTGAGGTTGGTGGAGCCTCCTGAGCCCGGCCCTCTCCCCGCCTTCTCGCTGCAAGGGAGAGGGGGCCGAACCTCCCTCCCTACCAGGGAGGGGTTTGCCCGCATTTCTCACCACCCTCGCGCCCGGGATGCGGGAGACGGCGCCCTTCTGTCATTCTGAACGTAGCGAAGAGTCTCCTACGGGAGAGGGCCGTTGCCCCGCAAGTACACTGTGTTGGCGGAGTCAGTTCCCCTGGAAGATTCTCCGCGGAGCCTGCCCTGAGCCCAGCGAAGGGTTTCACTCCGCTCAGAATGACCGGTTGGCGGGCGCATGCCCCGGGCTGGTGAGAGATACGGGTTCGCCCCCTGCCGGGCGGGGCGGCGGAGCGGTCCGGAGGGGAAGGGCGGCGCCATACTGTATCAACTCGCGAGCAGAGTTGATACAGTATGGGCACCGGAGCGGGGCGCCGGCAGGTTGAGGGCGACGGCCATCAGGTGGGTGCCGATGGCGCGGGGCCAGTGCATGTTGGGCAGCCAGCTCGTGCGGTCGTACCTGAAGTCGGGGTGCCAGGGCTTGTGGCCGTCGAGGTGGAACTTGATGTAGGCGCGGAAGGCGTCCTCGACGCCCTTGCGCTCGTCGGGGCTGAGCTGGTCGTAGAGCGCGTCGTAGCGCAGCGTGAAGAGCGTCCGCTCGTCGCGCATGTGGCGGTCGCCCGCGCTGGGCATCCCCTTGTTCCACACGAAGTCCTTCTGCTGCTCGGGCGGCCAGCTCATGGGCTCGGGCTTCGTGCCGATGAACTTGAGGAGTTCCGCCTTCTCCTTCTCGCCGGCCTTCGCGTCGCCGAGGACCAGGTGCTTGAAGAGATTGAGCATTGTCGCGTTGCCGCCCCTGCCTGCCTCCATCTTGAGCATGCGCGCGTACTGCTTCTGGGCGATGGGGTCGGACTCGATGCGCTTGCGGAGGGCGGCCGCCTCGTCCTTCGTCCAGAGGAGGAAGGGGTGCGGCACGTCCCTCATCGCGGCGAAGGCGGGCATCGAGGCGAGCAACAGCACCGCGGCGGGCGAGCATTTCATCAGCGTTTCCTTATTCGGCGATGATCTCGACGCCACAGAGGAGCGGCGGCAGTGACTTCTCGGCGGGCGTGAGGGCGACCTTCAGCGTGCCGCCGACCTGGACGCCCCTGAACTCGCGGACGACGGCTCGGCGGCTGCCGCCCGCCTCCTTCGCAATGTCGAGGCCCGCGAGCGCCTCCTTGCCTTGGAGGGCCACACTGAACACGCGCTGCCCGGGCTCCGCGCCGTCCGGCTCGGCGAAGTGGAGGCGGACCGTGTAAGAGGGCGTACCCGCAACCTCCCGCAGGTTCGCAACCTGCGGGAGGTTCAGCACAAGCTCACGGATGCCGACGAAGCCCGACGCGGCGACCCAGGCGAGGCCCTTCTCGCCAGCCTTGATCGAGGCAGGGTGAAGGCTGAACGAGGAGACCTCGGCCGGGGCGAACGTGGCGAGCTTGGCTGGCTTGGCCCTAACCTCCCGCAGGTTTGGAACCTGCGGGAGGTTGAGTGCGAGCCACGGCGTGCCATCGGGGGCCACGTGGTCGCCGGGCGCGCCGAGGTTGAGGCCCAGGCGCCTCACGGCGTGGCCCGCCGCAAGGAGGGCCTCCTCCGCCGTCTGGCCCGTGCGCCCGCCCAGGCGAGTCCAATTGGCGTTCTCGGGGCGATGGACGAGCACGTAGGCGCTGCGAAGCTCGTCCGAGGGGTAGTTGGCGGCGTAGTTGAGCACGCTCAGCACGCCGTTGGCCGGCACGATGCTGGGGGTGCAGCCCGAGCGCATGCCGGGCAGCGGCACCACACAGTTGTAGCGCAGGTCCTGGTAGCAGACGCGATGGGTGGCCAGGTAGTCGGAGCCGATGAGGAAGTTGCAGCCGCCTGAGGACACCTGCCAGTCTGTCGGGTCGCCCGTGAGGATGGAGAGGGCCTTCGCCGGCTTGCCCGAGGCGTAGTCGAACGCCAGGCCGCGGCGGGTGACGATGCCCAGGGGGTGCAGCATCAGCGGCTCGGCGTATGGGCCGCTGTCCTCGACCTGCCAGACGAGCTTGCCGTCCTTGCCCTGGTAGGCCGCCATCACGCTGGGGAACCTCCCGCGGGTTCCCGAACCCGCGGGAGGTTTGACGGCAACCCACTCACCGTCCTTCCATACGGCCCTCTCGCGGCAGGGCACGATCAGCATGTCGTTGTCAGCGTTGTAGGCCGGCTCGTTGAAGCAGAACTCGACGGGCTGCTTCCATTCTTCGGCGCCCGACTTGAGGTCGAGGGCGTAGAGCATCGGCTGGGGCCAGGTGGTGCGCCAGTTGTTGGCCTTGTACGCGGCAATGACCTCTGGGATGGCGAGGTCGAGGGCGAAGACCTTGCCGCCCCCGACGGCCATGCCCCAGTTGATCCAGCCGCTATCGGCCCTGCGCCTCCAAAGGAGTTCGCCGCTCTTGCAGTTCGCGGCGAAGAGCCAACGCATGGGCATCCGCTGCTTGTTCTTCTCGTTGCCCGTGCGCCAGGCGTCCCAGGCCGCCTTGATGTCGGCGGGGTCGAAGGCCGTGGCGACGAGGGTGTCGCCCACGACGCGAATCGCGCCCCAACAGAGCGGCCGCTTCGCCTCGGGGTCCTTGAACGGAATGTCGAGTGCCCTCTCGGTCTTGCCTGTGTTGGTGTCGAGGATAAGGAGCTTCTCGGCGGCGGCCACGTAGATGGCGTCGGGCATCGAGACGACGTTGAGCGCGTTGCCCGACAGCTTGGCCATCTCGATCTCGCCGGGCAGCAGCCCCGCGTGGTCGCCCTGCCACACCGCCGAATCGGGCTCGGGGTAGATGGGCTTGCCCGCGGCGTCCTTCAGCGTGTCGAGATAGGCCCCGTAGTACTGCACCTTGGGCAGCCTGGCCTCCCACATCAGCCGCCCGGTGTAGACGTCAATGCACGAGAGCAGGCCGTGGCCCTGCATGATATAGCGTCCCTCGACCACCTCGAGGCCTGGCGGGATGAAGGCGGAGTAGGTTCGGTGCCACTCGGCGGCCGGCCCGCCGTACCACAGGACGCCCAGCGGCGGCTTCACCGCGGTGTCCCGCGCCACCAGCGTCGCCGCCGCATCGTGCCGCTCATGCGTCCAATCATCCGCGCCAGCAAGTGCGCCCCGCTTGATGTGGTAGCCGTGCAGCGCGTATGCCTCGACGATCTTGGCATCTGGGATGCGTGCTCCCTTCAAGCAGGATTCGAGCTGCCGCCGCTCGTCGTTCCAACGGTAGCCTTTGTCCGCGCCCAGGCGGAAGAAGGCCGAGCCCCCATAGGGGCGAAGCGCCGCGGAGACATTCTCGATGAAGGCAGGGCCTGCCTTGATGCCTCCTGCCCAGAGGTCCTCCGAGACAATCAGGGCGGCCATGCAGTTAGGCAGATGGCAGGCCGCAGGGTCGCCGACGTGCAGCTCAAGCCGCGGCCCAAGAAGCCCTACATCGTCAAAGCTCCTTCGCAGGGAGTTGACCTTGCGTTCATCAGGATCAACTGCCACGACGCGCACCTTCGGCCCCCACGCCCGGGCCAGTTCCTCGGTCAGCCGTCCGTCCTTCAGGCCGACCACCAGACAGAACCCATCAGCCCCGCCGGTAGCCATGAGAAGCGATCCCGTAATGCCCGTCTCCTGCCACGGCGGCGCTTGAGGAAGCTCGTGAATCCTGGGTTCAGTCTTGGCAGGGCCGAAGCAGTAGAGGCGGCCGGAGGCGGCGGTCACGAAGAGGCGGCCGGAGGCGGCGATGACGTTGGTGACGCGGCTGTCGGCCCTGGCAAGCCAGGTGACGCGCGGCTTGGTCTCATCCGCGATGTCAATGGCGACGACCCATTCTCCTCCGCTGGCGTAGAGGCGGCTCCCCGCCTTGATCTCCACGCGGCGGGGATACCAGCCCTTCGGCAGCTCGACGCCGGCCGGGAGCTTCAGCTCCTCGCCCACGTCGGCCGACCACTTGTAGCTCGGGCGGGCGTTGATGAACCAGGCGCCGCCGACCTGGATGAGGTCCTTCTTCCTCGCCGCGGCAAGCTCGTCGGCGGTGGGGAACCGATAGAACTTGAGGATGCCGTCGTTCACGCCGTAGATGCGGTCGCCGTCAATCACAGGCGTCCATATCGCCCCCTCGTGTTCAGCGTTGGCGTAGGTGCGGTAGGTCGGCTGGCCGGGGGCCACGGCATATGCCTTGTTGCCGTTGAGGAGATGCGTGTCGCCCCAGGCCGCGAGGACGCACGTTGGGAGGTTCTTGACCTCGTAGAGGTGCGACGCCTTCTGCGGCGAGCCCGTCTTCGCGTCGAAGATGTTCGGGTACTTGCCCGAGGGCATGATGACCTGGCTGCCGATGGCGGTGCCGTAGCCGAGGTCCACGTGGGAGGGACTCGTCCAGAGGCGCTCGCCCGTCGCGGCGTCCACGGCGTGGGCCAAGGTGCCATCAATCGGCCACACGCCGTTGCCGAAGTAGATGACGCCCTCGTGGAGAAGGGGGGCGATGCTCACGGGCCAGGCCGACGAGAGGCGGCAGTGGTTGATGATCTTCCGGTCGGCGGGCGCACCGTCGTACTTCCACAGCAGCCTCCCGTCCGTGGCGTCGAGGCAGTAGAGCACGCCATCGTCCGCGCCGAACCACACCTTGCCCCCGTTCGCAGTCCCGCCTTCAGGCGGTCTTCCGTTCGTAGTCCCGCCTTCAGGCGGTCTTGCTTGGGCCGCGATGGGCGCGAACCTGACGGGTCCTTCGGCATAGAACCGCCACTTGATGTCCCCCGTCGCCGCGTCAATGGCCACGATGCTGTTCGTGGCGTCGAGACCAACGAAGACCGTGCCACCCGCGGCGACGGGGAAGTGCCCCTCGTCAACGCACATCCGCGTGTCGCACGCGAAGGCGGGCTGGCGCGGCGGCAGCGCCCGCACCCATTGGAGGTGCAACTGTTCGGGCAACTGCATCGCCGTCGAGCCCGTCCGCGCCGCGTCGTGGCGGTACATCGGCCAGTCGAGCGACGCGCCCGCGCCGGCGCCGCAGACTATCATGAGGCAGAACAGGGACGAACGCACTTGGCTCACCGAGCACTCTCCCGCGAAACAGGGCCAGAGGAGCGGCCACCGGCGTCGTTCCCACATTCTCAAGAATGTGAGAATGAATGGCGTTCAACGCTGCTGCCGCCACGGGCCGGAACAGCCCAGGACAAAGACCGCGGGACTTGGCTCACCGGGCATTCTCCCGCGAAACAGGGCCAGAGGAGCGGCCACCGGCGTTGTTCCCACATTCTCAAGAATGTGAGAATGAATGGCGTTCAACGCTGCTGCCGCCACGGGCCGGAACAGCCCATGACAAGGACCGCGGGACTGGCTCACCGGGCATTCTCCCGCGAAACAGGGCCAGAGGAGCAGCCACCGGCGTCGTTCCCACATTCTCAAGAATGTGAGAATGAATGGCGTTCAGCGGTCCGGTGTCATGAGGAGCCTTCCGTCGGCGAAGCGGACCGTTTGGTTGCCGACTGTGACCGTGGCGTTCATGCCTACTCCCTCGGCCTTGATCGTGGGGGCGGCGGCCCTCTGGATGGTCATGACCACGAGGAAATCAGCCTCGGGGGCCTCGGTGACGGCTGAGAGCGTGTTGCCAGAGGCAACCACGTGAATGTCCGGGGGCGAGACGAACCGGCCGTGGAGCGTGCCGCCGGCCTTGCCCGCGATTGTGAAGCCCGTGCCGTTCGCGCTCAGGTCAATGCCCTGCTCGGCGTAGAGGTCGTCGGGCGTGCCCGAGCTGGCGTAGCGGCGGACGCCCAGCATTTCGAGCTTGCAGGCGATGCCGCTGAGGGCAAGGGCCTCGGCCACGGAGGCCCCGAGGCCCGTCCAGACGTTGTGGTCCTCGCACGTCACAAGAGCGCCCGTCTTTGCCGCGGCACGGATGGCCTCGACGTCAGGGTCCTTCGGGCAGCTCATCGCCAGCAGCCCCACGCTCAGACCAGATGCGTTCAGCTCGGCCACAGCCTTCTGGCAGTAGGGCACCATCGTGCCCATGGCGATGACCACGGCGTCGCGGCCAGCGACAATCGCGTCCGCCTTCCCATACTCGAAGGTGTAGTCGCCCGCGTAGAAGGGCTGGCCCTTGGCATCCGTGACGATGGGGAGCTTGGAGCGGCCCATGGCGACGGCGAAGTTGCCCGCCTCCTTCGAAATGTGGCGGACCACACGGTCGGTCTGATTGCCATCGGCCGGAACGATGATCTTGAAGCCGAACAGGTTGCGCATGGCGCCGACGTAGTCGAGGCACTGGTGGGTCTTGCCGTCCTCGCCCACATCGAGGCCGCAGTGGGTGCAGACGAGCTTGAGGTTCGCCTCGTTGATGTCGTTCAGGCGGTGCTGGTTGTAGGTTTCGTCGAAGCCGAACACGCCGAAGTCCGAGAAGTAGGTGAGCACGCCACTGACGGAGAGGGCGCCGGAGATGGTCGCGGCGTTGTGCTCCTGCACGCCGACCTGGAGGAAGTTGTTCGGCAGGGCCTTCTGGAACTCGCCCGTGCGGACGGAGGGGAGGAGATCGCAGTCCACGCAGGCCATGGGCACCTTCTGCCCGTTGAGCTTGGCGAGGTCGCCGAGGGCGTTGCCCCAGGCCGAGCGGTTGTCAATCGGCGCCGTGTAGGTGCGGGGCGTGCCGAGGTCAATGGGGACCGGCTCGTGGGCGAGGCGAATGGTCGAGCGCATGCCTGGCCCCGCCTTTCGCATCGCCGCGTAGCGCGCCGTGTCGTTCTCGACGCCCAACACCTTCAGCGCCTCTTCGTACATGTCCTTCGGCAGCGCGGCGCCGTGCCACTTCTCCTTGTTCTCGATGGCCGGCACGCCCTTGCCCATGACCGTGCGGCAGAGGATGGCCACGGGGTTCGCCTCGTCGTGGACGGCCTCGCGGACCGCCTGGTAGATGGCCTGGTGGTCGTGGCCGTCCACCTCGAGCACCCGCCAGCCGTCGGCGAGAATGGTTGCCTTGTAGTTGACAGGCATGATGTCGGTCGTCTTCCCGCTGATCTGGAGGTAGTTCAGGTCCAGGAGCACGGTGAGGTTGGACAGGTTGTACTTGCGCGCGAAGCGTCGGGCCTCGGCGACCTGGCCTTTGGCGTGCTCGCCGTCGCTCATCATGGCGAAGACGTGGTAGTTGCGCCCCGTGAGGCGGGCGGCCATCGCCATGCCCGCGGCGGCCGAGAGGCCCTGGCCGAGGTTGCCGCTCGACCACTCGCAGCCGGGGATCGAGCGCTCGACGTGCCCCTCGAAGATGCTGCCGCTCTGGCGGAAGTGCGCCACGGCCTCGTCAATCGGGAAGAAGCCCAGCCGCCCCAGCGTCGCATACACGCCCGGCGACGTGTGGCCGTGGCTCACCACGATGCGGTCGCGGTCAGGGTCCAGCGGCCTCTTCGGGTCCACGTTCGCCAGCGCCCAGACGACGATGTAGAAGTCAATGGACGACATCGAGCCGCCCGGGTGGCCGCACGTGGCCAGCTCGGTCATCTTCAGAATATCGCCGCGGCACAGCCGGCCCAGTTCCTTGAAACGGGCGATCTGCTCGGGCGTCAACGCGGCTGCTGAGAATCCTGACCCGGCCATGGAGTCCTCCGTGGAAGTGGTGAGCGGGTTCGTCGCGCGGGCTTCAGCCCGTATCCTACCGCCATTATAGGCATTGCACGGCGCGATTCAAGCAGCGATCCAGCCCGCGGAGCGGCCCGACACCGAACAGGTGATCACTTCCCTCTCTCTGGATCTGATCACCTGTTCCAATTCCGGGCGCGGCCCCTAACCTTTTGCCAGCCAACCACTTAGAAGCGGCGTCGGCAAGGCGCGACAGGTGATCACCCCAATCTCCCTGGACAAGTGATCACCTGTTTCCTCCCCCCAGAGCAGCCAGGCATGACGCCACTGCCGCGGCCTTGCCTGGGCGCTGATAGACAACCAACGTCAGCTTCAAGGCGCGCTTGCATCTCCGCAGCCTGGTGGTATACTCATGCTGCAAGGAGGCCAGGCCATGAGCACCGCCACGCTCTTCACGGCGGAAGACCTGTTGGCCATGCCCGATGACGGCTTCCGCAGCCGCGTGGGCGAGTTCTTCGAGCCCACTCGCTAGCCGGAGATAAGTATGGCGTCTCGCGAACTCTCCCCGGCCTTGAGGAACCGCGAAGCGCTGCGCTGGCTCGACAAAGCTGAGCGGGACCTGAACGCAGCGCGGAAAAGCCTTGGGATCCGGGAGTACGAGTGGGCGTGCTTCCAGACTCAGCAGGCAGTTGAGAAGGCGCTGAAAGCGCTACACCTGAAGGCCACGGGCAGATTCCCCCCGACCCACGACCTTGTGTTCCTGGCCAGAAAGGTGGGCCTGCCGGATGAACTCCGAAGGCACTGCAAGGAACTCACCCTGTTGTACACGTATACGCGGTACCCTGACATGCCCAGCGTGAAGGACATCGAGGCGCGCACCCCAGCCTACATCGCCCATGGCGAGGAGATACTTGGATGGGCAACAACGCAGATCTGACCACGGGACTCAAGCGCTTCCTGGAGCACGTTGACAGGGATTTTCCTGTCCGCAGGCTCATTCTCTTCGGCTCCAGGGCGCGCGGCAACGCCCGCAGGTTCAGCGACGTGGACCTCATCGTGGTCAGCCCGCGCTTCAGGAAGCTCAACTCCATCGAGCGCGGCGCCAGGATGTACGATTACTGGGACATGGACTATCCCGTGGACTTCCTCTGCTACACACCGGAGGAGTTCCGCAGGATGAAGGACCGGCCGACTCTCGTGCGCGAGGCCGTAGAGCACGGGGTCGCGCTGAGGTGACTGTGCCGGCTTCCGCTACTGCGTCAGCGACCTCTTCGACCCCACTCGCTAGCCGGAGATGAATATAGTGTCCCCCGAACCCCGCGGACTCCCCCGAACTCCTTTCAGCTCAAGTGTTACCCCCCACGTAATCCCGAACACATGTTACGACCCGACACCGCCGCGCGGACGCAGGACCACCCGACAGCCATTGTAGTCGCCCTCGAAACCCGGGGCGTTCCTGGCACGGAAGGCACAACGGCACTCCACTGCATCTCCGCCCCACGAACTGCCGCGCAACATGCGCCATGTCCCATAAAACATCTTCCAGACAGGGCCTTCATCGCCACTCTCCAGCCAGGGGGAGCCATCAGTGGGCGCTGCTTCATAGCTCGGCTGCCATATATCCTCACACCACTCCCATACGTTGCCCAGCATGTCGTACAGGCCCCAGTCATTTGGCTTCTTCTGGCCCACAGGATGGGTTGTGCCGCTAGAGTTCGATGAGTACCACGCATACTCCCCAAGTCTGCTCGGCGTATCACCCGCCTGGTACTCTGTGTTGGTCCCCGCCCGACAAGCGTACTCCCATTGCGCCTCACTGGGAAGGGCGAAGATCCGTCCTGTCTTGTCGTTAAGCCCCCTGACAAAGGCCTGGCAGGCACTCCAACTCACCTGTTCCACAGGATTCCGCGGTCCGAGGAAGTGGCTTGGGTTGGAACCAGTGATCGCCTGCCATTGCTCCTGGGTGATCGGGTACTTGCCCATGTAGAAGGGCTCCGCAAACAGGACCTCGTGCATGGGCCTCTCAGAGGAACCTCCGGCTTCCGACCCCATGCGAAAGGAGCCTGCGGGTACACGCACAAGGTCTAGGCTCACGCCACGCCCCAGGTCTACGGTCACCTGGCGCCCCTCAATCCCGACCTTCGATGCCCGGCTGTCCAACGGGTCTGTGGTGCGAGGACGCGGTCCGCAGGCCTCTTCACACTCGGAGCACCGCGTGCTCGATGCTCTTGCTTCTACCACTCTTCGGCCAAACAGTCTCTGCCAGATGCTCATTGTCGTCCTTTCCGTTTTGCTGTTCCTGCGAGATCCGTGAACACCATACCGGTCTCCGGTTAGCGAGTGGGCTCGAAGAGTTCGCGGACGCGGCAGCGGAAGCCGGGGACGACATCCTGGCCGTCAAGCTCGTCACGCTCGGTGAGGGTCTCAATGTCGGTCGCGGAGCGGTAGACGGTGACGGTGCGGCGGGCGGGATGGACGACCCAGACCATCCTGGCGCCGGCGTCGAGCCAGGCGCTCACCTTGTCGGCGACCTGGCCGCGGGTGTCGCTGGGGGAGACGACTTCGACGGCGAGGTCCGGCGCTCCTTCGAAGAAGCCCTCCTTGTCCTCGACGGCCCGGTAGCGCTCGGAGCTGATGAATGCGACATCGGGCGCGAGAACGGTGTCGGGGTCGCTGGCGAGGCGGAACCCCGTGTCCGAGCTTGGGACCACCCCAAGCTTGTTCTCCAGGACGTAGCAGCACAGACGGCCATGAAGGGTGCCGCCCACGACGCCGTGCGCCAGTCCTGCTGGGGCCATCTTCGTCAGCTCTCCTGAGACGAGTTCGTACCGGAAGCCGTCCTTGGGCATCTCAAGCAACTGATCGGCAGTGAAGAGTGTAGTGACGCTCATGGCAGGGTCTCCTTCTGCGCATCTATCAGTCTAGCGCTCGGGGTCGGCTTGTCAAGCGCGAGTTAGCGTATGCGGTAGACGTGGACGGCCAGCGGGGCGTAAGCGTCGGTGAAGGAGCCGGCGTCGGCCTTGAGGGTGCGGTTCTCGTCCACGACCTCAATCTCCTGGCCGGCCGCGAGCCCCTGGACTTTGATCGTGCCTTTGGTTTCCCTGTACCGCTCGTCGTAGTTGACGGTGAAGAGGTAGAGGCCGTCGGGGCCGTCCTTCGCGAGGAGGTCGAGCTTCACGTCGCCCTCGGCGGCGATGCTGGCGGCGCGCTTCGATGGCTCGCCGAGGATGGCGGGGGTGAGGCGGGTAATCTGCTCGTTGATCTCGCGAATGGCCTTGCGGTTCTCGTCGGGCACGCCGAACTGGCTGTAGGAGGGCTTCCAGACGTGGGTGAAGTAGCCGATGGCCGTGGCGCCGCGGCAGATGCTCATCCAGACCTCGGCACGGATGTGGGTGGGCGTGACCTCTTTCTGGTTGGCCAGCAGGTTGAACCGGTGTCCTTGGCCACGCCGTCGCCGAGCACGGCCGATCCCGCAGCATGGTTTCTGGCGTCTTGGTGTGCCGATGATCTGAGTTCTGATGTTGGAACGTCGGCCCCGGGGCAGCACTGCCCACAGGACCGTTGTGGCGGCCTCAGTGGTGTGGCGGGCGTCCCGCGACGTTCTCACATTCTACAGAATGTTGGAATGTCGCTGGGCAGCCACTCATCCAGGGAGGGCCGCTTTCGGGGTTCGCGGTGGTTCAGGGAAGGGGCTCGGAGGGGGTATCAGCCGCCCTCGTCGTTGGACGCCCAGGGCGAGTGTGTGGGGGGCGGAGGCAGGTCCGCCACGAGGGTGCCGGCCAGCAGGTCGCCCAGGCGCTGATTCGTGCGGCTCAGGAGGAGGATGAGCGAGCCGACAAGGTAGGCCGTGGGGACGAGGAAGGGCCAGGGACGCAGGAGGTTCCGGACGACGATGCTGCGGGCCGAGGGGCGGCCGCCGTCGCGGCCGACCACGGCGATGTGGAGCAGGAGCTTGCCGAAGCTCTGCCCGGTCAGGGCCTCACTGAGGACGAAGTAGGCGAAGAAGGCGCCCGAGCAGATCGCCACGGTCGCCAGAATGCTCTCCGACCCCGGGGCGGCACCGCCCTCGCCCGCCTCGAGCCATCGCAGGATGCCCGAGGCCAGGAGCAGGCCCACGAGGGTGTCCACCAGTTGTGCGGCGACGCGGCGCGCCCAGGTGGCGAGGGGGACCTCGGTGCCAAAGGCGCGGATGCGCGGCCTCGCCCTGGCTCGCACGTGCAGGGCGGCCCAGCCCACGGCCGGCAGCAGCAGCAGGCTCGCGGCCACGTTCGCCATCAGCCACCAGAAGACGTACGTCGGCCACGGTGACAGCTCGATGAGCACCTCGGGCTCGCCCCACCCCGACGCCCCGCTCGACCAGGCGTGGGCCACCACGCGGTCCATGCACGCCCGGAAGACGAAGAGCGTGCCGCCGAACGACGCGGCCTCAATGTCCAGCGTCATGTCGAGCCGTGGGTCTCGCGCGCCGGGGACAGGCGCCGGCTCGGTCCAGGCGCCGTCGGCCCGAGCCATGGCGAAGAGCGGGCGCGACTCCTTGATGCGTTCGCCTCGCGCCTTGCAGACGAGCCAGATGGCCCCCTCGTGGCGGGCCGCCGCGTAGTCGCTGTTGGGGTAGGGAAGCGCTACCGGGTTGGGTGCCCCCCAGGCATTGCCGTCGAAGGTCGCGTGCCACACCTCATTCCCGTCGCGCCCGAGGGCCGGCTGATGCCAGAAGACTAACGCCCCCGTGCCATCGGGCAGCACGGAAAGGTCAGAGGCCGGGAGGGGCGTGGCGAGGGGTTGGCCGAAGACGTGCGGCCCGCGGTCCGCTGCCTCGGACGCGCCGGGGCGGATGCGGGCGGCCAGGATGCGTGCGCCATCGCCCGTGGCCTCTGCGCCGAAGACCCAGACTTCCTCCCCTACCGCGCATGCGGCGTCGGGCGCCCACTTGAACGCCCGCGGCCAATCGGTGGTCTCCCACTCGCTGGCCGGCTCGTCCGTGTCGCGCCCCGTTGTGGCCAAGATGGCTGGTGCCATCCAGTCCTTGGTCCGGTAGGTCGACCAGCCCCTTCGACGGAAGACATAGAGAGCGTCGCCGAGGAACGCGACGCAGCGGTGTTCGCCGTGGATACGTTCCTCGGGAAGCCAGCCCTTGCCGGTCACGTGGCGGCGGTAGCAGGACTTGGGGGGCGCCTGGGGGTCCGCCTTGCGCTCGTAGAGCAGGTGGAGCACGCCAGGGGGGCCGATGGCCGATTTCACGCGGACGTGGCGCTCGAAGAGCTGGTCAATGAAGGTGCCTTGGGCGTGGGCGAGGGCCGCTGGCGCGAAGAGGAGGGCGACCAGGGAGATCTGTCGGATCCGTCGGATCCGACCGATCCGACCGATCGGCACAGCCTGGCCGTTCTCCTCCGCGCGGGGGGCTCTCACAGGTTCAGCCCCCCGTCCACGCAGAAGACCTGTCCCGTGATGTAGGCCGCGGCGTCGCTGGCGAGGAAGGCGGCGATGGCCGCCACGTCGTCGGGCACGCCGAAGCGCTGAAGGGGGATGAGGCCGAGCATGGCGGCCCGCTTCGCCTCGGGGAGGGTCTTCGTCAGCTCCGTCTCGATGATGCCTGGGGCGATGGCGTTGGCCGTGATGCCGTGGGGCGCCAGCTCGCGGGCCGTGGCGCGCGTGAGGCCGAGCAGTCCCGCCTTCGCCGAGCAATAGTTGGCCCGCTGCATGTCGCCCAGGAGCGCGGCGTCGGACGAGATGTTGATGATTCGCCCCCACTTGGCGCGGGTCATCTGCCGCGAGGCCACCTTGGTGCACAGGAACGCGCCCTTGAGCGAAGTGTCCACCACCTCGTCCCACTCCGCCTCGCTCATGAAGGCCAGATAGTTGTCGCGCGTGAGGCCGGCATTGTTGACGAGGATGTGGACGCCGCCGAGTTCCTGCTTGACGCGCTCGAACATCGCCTTCACGGCGTCGAGGGAGCGGACGTCGGCCTGGACCGCGATGGCCTGGCGTCCGAGTTGGCGGATGGCGGCGGCGGCCTCTTCGGCGGCGGCGGCCCGCTCGCGGAAGTTCACCGCCACGTTCGCCCCGTCGCGGGCGAGGGCGAGAGCGATGGCGCGGCCTATGCCACGGGAGGCGCCCGTCACTAACGCGGTCTTCCCTTCAAGTCCCACAGTCTTCTCCACAGATGATGCCAAGGCCGGACGCGTGACGCGCGATGTAGGGGCGGCCCTGTGTGGCCGCCCAGTGGAAGAGGGCAGCCACGTAGGGCTGCCCCTACGCCGTCACGCGTCACGAGTCACGCGTCATGCCTTCGGCTACCGCGCTGGCGACGGCGTAGTGGTCAGTGTGCGAGATGGAGATGTGAATGGTCTCAATGCCCATCTCGTTGGCTCGGGCCAGGGCGCCGCCGGTGAGGCACACCGAGGGCTCGCCAGCCGGGCCGATCTCCACCTCGATGTCCAGCCAGCCGATGCCCTCGACCCAGCCGGTGCGGATGGCCTTAAGGACGGCCTCCTTGACGGCGAAGCGGCCGGCGTAGTGGATGACGGGCCGCGGCCGCTTGGCGCAATACGCCCGCTCGGCGGGCGTGAACACGCGGTCGAGGAACCGCTCGCCGCGGCGCACGATCACCTCCTCCAGGCGGTCCACCTCCACGATGTCAATGCCTGTGCCCAGAATGGCCATTGTCTGCACCAGTGTGGTGGGACCTGTGGGACTCGTGGGGCCTGTGGGACAGGAATGCCCGGGAGCCGGACCGGTCGCCCAGGTCCCACAGCCCCCACCGGTCCCACACGTCCCACGCCTTGCTTCCGGGCTCCTACAGTTCCCCGCCCTTGGCCTTCGGCGCGTCCTTGCGCAGCTTGGTGTTCTTCTTCACCTGCTCGTCAAGCTCCCTGAGGAGTTCTGGGAAGCGCTGCTCGTCCACGAACTCCACGTGGGAGTCGAAGAACAGCACGTTGCGCCGTCCTTGCGGATCGAAGGCCGCCCGCTCCCAGCCCATCATGACATTGGGCGGGAAGTCGTCGCGGAACTCGCGGTCAGGGTACTTGTCGAAGCACAGGACGTAGCTGGAGCGCAGGCCCTTGGCAATCTCGGGCGGGTCGGGATCGTTGCCCGCGATGAGGACGCCCTTGTCCACCAGGATCTGCTTCTCGAACAGCTCGGCGGTGCTCTTCTGGTAGAAGCGGTTGTCGCCGAACTCGTTGAGGTAGGTGGCGGATGCTTTCGCGAGCTGGTTGAGGTTGTTGCGGCTCCTGATGCGTCGCGCCTCGCCGCGGTTCTCGGCGAGGGCGGGGAGCGCCATGCCCGCGCCCAGGCCCAGCACGGCGGTGGCCGAGATGGGGTCGAGCACGGCTATGCCCAGCGGCGAGTGAGTCTCGGACACGATCATGTCGTCGGTCGCGTAGGTATAGGAGATGGCGCCGAACATGTGCTTGCGAATGGTCCGGGCCGACGGCAGGTTCATGAGGTCGAGCGCCACGGGGTTGCCCGGGATGGCCTGAATCATCGAGAGGAAGGGGCCGAGGGCGCTGTAGAGGGCCACGAAGCCCTCGCCGAAGTCCGAATAGGCCACGCCAGTGGCGTCCTTGGGCACCAACGGCTCCAGCTCCTTGAACCCGGGGGCGTCGAGGATCGAGGGCTCTTTGCCATCGAGGAACGCCAGGTAGTCCTTCAGGTGAATGGGCGACAGGGCGAA
The DNA here is from genome assembly GCA_041320515.1 of Planctomycetota bacterium. GTDB lineage: Bacteria > Planctomycetota > PUPC01 > DSUN01 > DSUN01 > DSUN01. The sequence goes on from JBGLNR010000001.1 coordinate 2,581,549, forward strand.
GGCGATGCGGCCGCCGTGCCGGGCGTAGCAGGGGGCGATGGGCAGCAGCACGCCAGGCATGGCCAGGTAGCGGATCGTGTGGTCGCCGTAGCGGATGGTGCGCAGTTCGGCCGCCGCGGGCTCGCCCCGCCCCTTCACGATGGCGTTGAGCGCGGCCACCAGCTTGCCGAGGGCCGCCTCGAAGCGATCTGCGTCCTTCGTCCCCTGCGAGACCACGACGGCGGGCAGGAGCGATCGGCCCGAGGACGTGGTGACGAGCGTGCCCCGGGCGAGCGAGCCGAGGAGGTCGTCCCGCAGGTTCACGCCCACCTGCTTCTCGAACTCGGCGATGGCCGCGCGACCGCCCCCGGCGCCCCCCTCCCGCTTCGTCGCGGCGTCAATGGCGGCCACAACAGCGTCGTAGATTTCCACGCCGTCGAGGTTGAGGAGCCAGGCGAACGCGGCATCGCGGGGCGCGAGGCGCAGGAGCGAGCGATCCGCGGGCGCCGCGGCTAGCGCCCGCACCAGGCCCTTCCGCTCGCCCGTCGTCTGGAGGAACGTGGAGCCGACCAGTGCCCGCCCCTTCACGCCCATCCGCACGCCGGCCGCGCGCACCCCGCTGACGCCCAGGGCGTCGAGCGCGGCGCGAAGCTGAGGCGGCATCTCGCGCCCGAGCCGCTCCATCGCCACGGCGTGGTCGTAGAGGAGGAGGAACAGCGGCGAGCTGTTCGACGCCATCGCCTGCTGGAAGCCCTTGTGGCCCGCCAGCTTCGGCGCGTTCGCGGCCAGCGCCCGCTCGAGCCCCGCGCGGGCGGTCGAGAGGAGCAGGAACTCGTCCTTCAGCCCGAAGCAGAAGCCGCGCTCGCCGCCGAACTGCGTGACCTCGATGCCCTCGACCAGGAGCTTGCCCGGCGCCCCAGCCATCTTGCCGGCCTGGATGAGGAGGGCGGCGGCCTGCTCCCGCACCCGCTCGCCCGCCTTGCCCACCCTGGCGACCATGACCACCTGTGGCGGCCCGTTGCCCGCGGCGGGCAGCGACAGGGCCGAGTATATGACCGGCGGCACCGTTGTCGTCCTTGGCCCCACCGGCGTCAACTTCGCCGCCGGAATGTCCGGCGGCGTCGCCTACGTCTACAACGACACAGGGCTCTTCGACACCCGCTGCAACCTGGACATGGTGGACATCGAGAGCGTGTGGACCGCCGCCGACAAGGGCGAGCTGGGCAGCCTCCTCGAAACCCACCTCAAGCTCACCGGCAGCCCCCGAGCCAAGCGCATCCTCGACAACTGGGAGGCCTGCCTCCCCCTCTTCGCCAAGGTCATGCCCATTGACTACCGCAAGTCCCTCGAACGCATGCGCCTCGAGGAAGACACCGAGCGCGAGACCCTCTCCGCCACGGAGGAGGTCTTCCATGCCTAATCGTCCTCGATTGCCTTCTTCTCCGCAATCTGGAATCTGGAATCTGGAATCTGGGATTCCCCATGGGTAAACCCACCGGCTTCATCACCCACGAGCGTCACGACCCGCCCAAACGCCCCGTCGAGGAGCGCGTGCTCGACTACCAGGAGGTCGAGCAGCGCCTCCCCGTCCACTCCCTTGAAACCCAGGCAGCCCGCTGCATGGACTGCGGAGTGCCCTTCTGCCACTCCTTCGGCTGCCCCGTGAGGAACCTCATCCCCGACTGGAACGACATGGTCTACAAGCGCCAGTGGCGCAAGGCCCTCGACCTCCTCCACGCCACCAACAACCTGCCCGAGGTCACGGGCCGCGTCTGCCCCGCCCCCTGCGAGGCCGCCTGCACGCTCGCCATCAACCGCCCCGCCGTGAGCATCAAGCAGATCGAGCTTCAGATCATCGAGCGCGGCTTCGAGCGCGGGTGGGTCCAGCCCGAGCCCGCCCCCGCCAAGACCGGCAAGAAGGTCGCCGTCATCGGCTCGGGGCCGACCGGCCTCGCCGCCGCCCAGCAGCTCGCCCGCCAGGGCCACGACGTGGTGGTCTTCGAGAAGGCTGACCGCGTCGGCGGCATCCTCCGCTACGGCATCCCCGACTTCAAGCTCGAGAAGTGGGTGATTGACCGCCGCCTCGACCAGATGCGGGCCGAGGGCGTGGTCTTCGAGACCAATGTCGAGGCCGGAGTGGACGTCTCGCCCCGCTACCTCCGCCGCACCTTCGACGCCCTCCTCATCGCCGCCGGCGCACGCGTGCCCCGCGACCTCAAGCTCCCCGGCCGCGAATTGGATGGCATCCACTTCGCCATGCGCTTCCTCACTCGGCAGAACCGCCGCAACGCAGGCGAGACCATCCCCCCAGACGATGCCATCACCGCGCAAGGCCGCAATGTAGTTGTCATCGGCGGGGGCGACACGGGGGCCGACTGCATCGGCACCGCCCGACGCCAGGGAGCGAGGGAAATCGTCCAGATCGAACTCCTCCCCAAGCCGCCCGACGAGCGGCCGCCCGACAACCCATGGCCCACCTGGCCCCGCACCCTACGCTCCTCCAGCTCCCACGACGAAGGCTGCCAGCGCCTCTGGAGCATCGGCACCACGGAATTCGTCGGCGACGGCGGCCTGCTCAAGAAGCTCCGCTGCGTCAAGCTCGAATGGAGCGCCCCCGACGCCGCCGGCCGCGCCACGTTCAAGGAAATCCCCGGCTCCGAATTCGAGCTTCAGGCCGACCTCGCCCTCCTCGCCATGGGCTTCACCCGCGTCGAGCACGGCCCCCTCATCGAGGACTTCGGCCTCGAAGTCACCGACCGCGGCGCATTCAAGGTGGACGCCAACTACATGACCGTTGCCCCCGGCATCTTCGCTGCGGGCGACAGCGTCCTCGGCGCCTCCCTCGTCGTCCGTGCCATCCTCCTCGGCCGCGAAGCCGCCGCCGCCATCGGCCGCTATCTCCGACCATGAGCCGCGTTCGCAACACGAATCGTCTTGACAAACCAACATGGCGGGGTACAATCGCCGGTGTGGCACGGGAATGCTCCCGCGGCATGTGCGGGGCGCGGTGGGAGGGCGGCAGGCTGCCCTCTGCTCAGCAAAGCACGGTCCAATGGTCTCAAGCGAGATTCTGTCGGAGTTGCACAGGCTGTCGAGAACGGACAAACTCCACGTGATTCAGATCCTGGTGGCGGACGTTGCGCGGGAGGAGGGGGCGCCCGCGCTGCCGGCGGGTGAATACGCGGTCTGGGCACCCTACGATGCGTTCGAGGCGGCCGAGACCCTGTTGGGGGCGCTGGATCGGGATGCAAAGTCCGACAATGGATGATGCACGGTGCCCGTCATACTCGGGCAAGTCAACTTCTTCATGGCATTCGACGCATGCTTCTTCCGGTCACACGGCTACTTCACCATCCGTCCATCTGCTAGACTGTAGTCCGGAGGGGCCTCGGGGTTACAGTGCCCCCCTCGACCGCTTTCTCGCCGTGCGGGATTGGGTGGACAGCAGCGGGGGCTAGCCGTCTCCCCTCTTCCTCGCCTGGCCAACACGTCCTTGTGCCTCACCCCCTCCGCCCTTGTCTTCATCGGTGGTTTATGCTGACATTGGGCAGCGACTTCTCCAGCTCGGCAATGCCGAACGCCGTCACCTTCGAGCCGTCCACGTAAAGCTCTCGCAATCCCTTCAGCTCACTCAGGTGAGTGAGGCCGGCGTCCGTCACCTGCGTGCCACTAAGGTCAAGCTCCCGCAGCCCCCCCAACTCCTTCAGATAGGCCAGGCCGGCGTCCGTTACGCGTGTGCCGCTAAGCCAGAGTCTTTGCAGACCTTTCGAATCCTTCAGGTGAGCCAAGCCTGCGTCTGTCACCTGCGTGCCACTAAGGTCAAGCTCCCGCAGCCCCCTCAACTCCTTCAGGTGAATCAGGCCGGCGTCCGTCACTTGCGCGTCACTGAGGTGGAGCGTCTCCAGCGACTCCAACTCCTTCAACTGAGCCAGCCCAGCGTCCGTGATCCGCGGGCCCCAAAGCACGAGCCACTGCAAGCCCTTCAACTCCTTCAGGTGAGCAAGGCCGGCGTCCGTCACCTTCGTCGCCCAAAGGTTGAGCTTCCGCAAGCCGCTCAACTCGTTCAGGTAAGCCAGGCCGGCGTCCGTCACTTGCGTACACATGAGGTCGAGCGTCTGCAGCGCCTTCAATTCCTTCAGGTGCGCCAAGCCGGCGTCCGTCACCTTCGTGGCACCAAGGCCGAGTTCCCGCAGCCCGCCGAACCCCCTTAGGTGAGCCAGACCGGCGTCCGTCACCTGCGTGTAGCCAAGGTCAAGCGACCGCAACCCTTTCAAATCCTCCAGATGAGCCAAACCGGCGTCCGTCACCTCCGTGTGACCGAGGAAGAGCGACTGCAACCCCTTCAACTCCTTCAGGTACGCCAGGCCGGCCTCCGTCACCCGCGTGCCCATGAGGTCGAGCGTCTCCAGCGCCTTCAATTCTTTCAGATGAACCAGGCCGTCGTTCGTCACCTCCGTGCGCTGAAGGTTGAGTTCCCGCAATCCCTTCAACTCCTTCAGGTGAGCCACGCCGACGCCCGTGACCGGCGCAGACTTGAGACCGAGCCTCTGCAGCCCCCTCAAGTCTCTCAGGTGAACCAAGCCAGCGTCCGTGACCCGCGTTTCCGGAAGCTCCAGCGAGCGCAAGCCCTTCAACTCCTTCAGGTGAGCCAGGCCGACGTTCGTCACATACGTGCCCCCAAGGCTGAGCGACTGCAACCCCTCCAACTCCTTGATGTGCACGAGTTCGTCATCTAATGCAGCATGGAGTTCCAGCCCCGGGACTTCCTGCGCATCGAGTTCCCTGGCGACCGCCGCCATGTCGCGTGGGTGGAACAACTTCACCCACCATCTGCGGCAGGAAGGTATGGTCAACGGCTGTGCGCTGGGCGTCTTGCCGACGAACTCCGGCTTCTTGCCATAGCCCTCCTCAACCTGAGCATACACGCGAAACGGCAGTTTGGAGCTGAACAGGCGGGCCGGCTTCTTCTGCGGCGTCGCGTCCTTCTCTTCGCCGCCCGTGATCAGCGCCGCAGACAGGACGAACAGCGCCAGCGTCCATCGCCTCGTCCAGCCACGCATAGCCATTGGGTTCCTCCTGATGTCGGCGAGCGACCAGCCGCGTGTTCCCCCACGGGGGCAGTATAGCGAAGCCCCTTCGCGGCTGCAAGCGTTGCCGAGGGGGACTGTGGACAGGGTGGACACGGTGGACAGTGTGGACGAGGTGGACAAGGCAGAGGGACGGCCACTTCCGCCGTGTCCACCATGTCCATAGTGTCCACACAGTCCACGTTGTCCACAGTGGTCCTGGGACACGCGAGCCGCGTGTCCCTACGGCTGGGCAGGCATCGGCCTCACACAGAGCAAAGGGTTCGTAGTGCGGGCTTCAGCCCGTATCTGGACCGCAGGACACGGCCTGAAGGCCGCACTACGAGCGACCGGATACGGCCTGAAGGCCGCACTACAAACTCGGGCCGGTTCACTTGCCCTGCGCCCAGGCTCGAATAGCGGACATGGGGCAGGTGGCGACGGCCATGACGGTGTCGGCGCCGCCGTAGTAGAGGAAAAAGGTGTCGCCCTTGACGACCTGGCCGCAGGAGAAGATGACGCTCTTCACGTCGCCACACAGCTCGTAGCCGGCCTGCGGTTCAATGATGGGCTCGAGGTGCTGGCGAATGATCTTCCGCGGGTTCTCGGCGTCGAGGAGCATCAGGCTCTGGCGGTAGACGCTCTTGGCGTCAACTCCGTGGTAGACGACGAGCCAGCCCTCGGGGATGCGGAGGGGCGGGCCTGAGAGGCCGATCTTCGAGTGCTCCCAAGTGCCCGGCCGCGGCTTCGCGAGTATCTCGAACTCGCCCCAGTGATAGCAGTCGTCGCTCCAGGCGAGCCACATGTTCGGCGGCTCGCGGTGGATGAGGCAGTAGCGTCCGCCGATCTTGCCGGGGAAGATCGCCGAGTCCTTGTTGTGAAGCTGCGGCAGGATGATGCCGTAGCGGGTCCAGTGGAGCAGGTCGTCGGATTCGGCCATGGCCACGCGCGGGTGCCGTCCGTCATAGGCGGTGTAGAGCATGCGATAGGTGCCCTCGACGAGCGTGATGCGCGGGTCCTCGACGCCGCGGGTCTCGCTGGGGTCCTGGCCCTTGTAGACCCAGCCGGGCACCCGCGTGAAGTGGAAGCCGTCGCCGCTCGTGGCCAGGCCGATGCTGGAGACGTAGGACGCCCCGAACGCGGCGTCGCAGGCGCGATAGAAGAGATAGACCTTGCCGTCCTTGAGCGCCGCGGCGGCGTTGAAGACCGAGTGGGCCTCCCAGGGATTCTTCGGCTCGGCCGTCCGGCTCGATGAGCGGGCAGCCGACGGCCAAGGTGCGCGACGTGATGGCGAAGCTGCTCCGCCTCTGCAAGCCGAACGACACGCTCCAACTGGTCGTCTTCGCGGGGAGCGCGAGCAAGCTCTTCGAGAAGCCCGTGGCCGCCAACGAGGAGAACATCAAGAAGGCGGTCGGCTTCACCGAGGGCTTCGAGGGCAGCGGCGGCACCGAAATGCTCAAGGGCATCAAGATGGCCATCAACGAGCCGCTCGACCAGGAACGCCTCCGCATCGTGATCCTCCTCACCGACGGCTATATCGGGAACGAGGCCGAGATCATCGCCGAGGTGGGCCGCCGCTGCGGCGACAAGATTCGCTTCTGGGCCATTGGCATCGGCAGCTCGCCGAATCGCTTCCTCACGGATGGCGTGGCCCGCCAGGGCGGCGGGATGTCGAAGGTGCTCGGCCTCAACGACGCGACGGAGCCGATGGCCGTCGAGATCATGCAGCGCATCCACCGCGCCCAGCTCGCAAACATCACGGTGGACTGGGGGCAGGCGGACGTGTTCGAGACCTATCCCGCCAAGGTGCCCGAGTTGTGGGCCGGCCGCCCCGTCGTCCTCTTCGGACGCTACGGCGCCGCGGCGCAGACCACCCTGACCCTCAGCGGCGACGTCGAGGGCAAGCCGGCGAAGTGGACCCTCCCCGTCACGTTCCCCGCGACGGCCGCCGAGAATGGCGTCCTCGCCCAGGTGTGGGCGCGGAACAGGATCGAGGAGCTTATGCAGCAGACCTTCTACGCCGGCTCGCCCGAGGTCGAGGAGGAGGTGACGCGCCTGGCCCTCGACTACCGCCTGATGAGCCAGTACACCAGCTTCGTGGCCGTGGACGAGGCGGAGGCCGGCAAGCTCGTCGAGCCGGCCCGGCCGCCGCGCCGCATGCTCGTGCCCATCCCCATCCCCGAAGGGACGCGCTATGAGGGCTTCTTCGGCGAGGCGCCCGATGATACCTTCGCGGCCGGCCCCGGCCGTGGCCGCGTTCACCTTGCCATGGCCGAACGCGAGTCAGGGGCTCTTCCGAGGCCCATGTTCGTCGGCACACCATCGCCCAGGGCTCCGGTGCCGGTGATGGCGACGGCGCCCGCTGAACGCAAGGTCGGCGAGATGGCCAAGGCTGGCGGCTACGCCTATGGCGGCCGCGGCGGAGCCGGAAATGGCTATCACAGGCGTGGCCAGTACCCCCTCGGACTCCCCGGGGCCGACAAGCCGGAGGCCCGCGAGGAATTGGGCAGCGACGCCGACCGCGAGACGACCGCCATCGGGCGTGTCTACGGCTGGCAGGCCCTGGGCGCCCAGCTCGGCAAACACAACGAGCTGGCAGTGAAGCGCCTCGCCGAGGCCGAAGAGCTGCGGAAGAAGGGCGACCTCTATTCCGCCCGCTCCCGCTTCGCCTTCGCCTATCTGGCCGACGCCGCGCTTCAGGCCTGCGGGATGAGCGGCGGCCAGACCGCTGCCAAGGCCGCCACGGCCATCGAGGAGATTGACAAGGAACTGCTCAAGCTCTGGACGAAGGACGTGCCGGAGCTGGAGAAGCGCCTCGACCTGGTCATCCGCGACAAGTCGGTCGAGGAGGCCCTCGAGGCCATCGGCCGCGCCGCGGGCATCTCTGTGAAGCCCATCATTGGCAGCGTGCAGGACGCTGCGGCGCTCGTGGGTGAGAAGGACCTCCGCGTGAGCTTCCTCGACCTGCGCCGCGCCACCGCCGCCCAGGCCCTCAACTGGCTCCTCGTGCCCAACCGTCTGAGCTGGTGGGTGGCGAAGGGCAGCGTCGTCGTCGGCAGCGGCCGCCGCGCCGCAGGCGAATCACCCTGGGTCTACAACGTCTCCGCCATCGCCATCCCCTCAACCAAGGAATTCGACGGGATCAAGGAACACCCGAAGCGGGTCGAGGCCGTCGGCCAGGCCGCCGAACGCTTCCTCAAGGCCGTGCGGGCCGAGCTGAAGCTCACGGACGACGCGGCACTCTGGTTCGCTCCGGGCCAGCTCTTCGTCTTTGGCGACGCGGCGGCGCACAGCGCCGCCCGCGCCCTTCTCACCCAGTTGGCCAGCCCCAACTCCCAGCCGAAGGGCGACCTGGCCGCGCTCTACAAGGAGACGGCGCCCCGCGCCCGCGAGCACGAGGCGGCGGGGGCCGCGCGCGAGGCGGCCGAGGCCAAGGCCCGGCTCATCGAGACCCTGCCGACGCACAGTTGGGCGCTCCTGGCCGCCGCGATGGGCGGGACGCTCGACCTCGAGGCCATGACGGAACTCCAGATCGCCTGGAGAAGCCCGGCGATGGCGGAACTGCTCAGCGGCCGCTCCGTCGCCGCCGCGCGGGCGCTCTGGGCCATCGCCGAGGCCGGCCGAGCGCTCCCCGGCGAAGGCGAGCTGGGTCCCCTGGCTGCTGCCGCGCGGGTCAAGGCGCGGCTGGTGGCCGAGGCAGCGCTGGCCGACCTGGCGAAGTCGCCGAACGACCCCGCCGCCTTCTTCCGCGCCCTCTATGCGGCCCTCGCGTGCCGCGACGACGCGGCGCTCGCCGCCAAGGCCCACGCCGCGCTGGCGGGCGGAGCGGCCGGCTCGTCCGTCCTCCAGATAGGCCGGGCCTTGGCCGCGGCGCTCTTGGCGTCGGCGAACGACGCCGATCCCAAGCTGCTGGTGGAACTCGTCTGCCGGCGGGGCAGCGAGGTGCGGGGCGACGACCTGGTCGCCCTCACCGCCTTCGCCTGCCGCCGCGTGGGCGGCGTGGCGTGGCGTGCCTTCCGTTCCGAGGCCCGCGACCTCCTGGGCCGCCAGCCCCTCGACGGCAACGTCGTCGTCCTCGTCAACCGCCTCGCCCGCCCCGCGGTCCAGCTCGCCGCGAGGTAGCCCGATAGGGGTTGGTGGGGTCAGATCCTGATTGCCGGTTGGCAAGGCGTATCCCGCCGCCGATCGCCAATCAGGGCCTGGCCCCGCCGCAGCGCCAGGCTACTTCAGCTTCTCCAGCATCTCCCTCGCTTTCTTGCCGAACGGCCCTGTCGGGTCCAGCGCCTCAGCGGTCTTGAAATCGCTCTTAGCGTCGTTGTTCCGGTCACGTGCAAGATGGGCGAATCCTCTTCTCAGGTAGACCGCGGGATCTTTGGGCCGATGAGAGAGATGCTCGCTATATGCGGCGATGGCCTCATCGTGCCGGCCAAGACTCTCGTAGGACATGCCCATCTCCAGACGCGCGTAGTTGTGTTTGGCGTCCAATCCTATCGCCAGTTTGCACGCATCAATGCACTCCTGGTACCGCTTGAGATTACGATAGCATGCTCCAAGGCCCGCGTGGCCCTCCGCCTTGTTCACGTTGTTCGGGTCGAGTTCGATGACCTTCCGGCAGGGCTCGATGGCGTCCTGGAACCGCTCGAGCCTGACGTAGCATATCGCGAGACCCAGGTGTACCTCCGCGTCGTCGGCGCTGAGTTTGCTGGCCTTCTCGTAGGCATCGGACGCCAAGTCGTACTTGCCTAGGCCGCGTTGCACGAGGCCCAGGCAGAGCCAGTAACCCACGATGCCCTTCAGGTCTTCTCGGGGCCTCGCCCCCGAGAGCATCTCGAGGGGCTTCTCATAGTCCTTGAGTTCCTTGGCCTTCATGGTCAGGTCCCACACGTGGGACATCCATCGCGCCTGAGCAAGCTCTGGCTTCGGCCCGGCTGCGCTATCAAAGGGCCTCACTCGTGGCCCGCGGTTCGCCACGAGTTTCGACACCCTCTCCGCGGGTACGGCGAAGTTCACGTTCTGTGCTATTACCAGCAGTTGGGCATGCATCACCCCGACGACCCTGCACTCAGTATCCAACACCGGGCACCCGCTCGAACCGAGCCCGCCGGGTGCATTGAACTGGATGCAATCAATCACCTTCTTATCCGGTGTGGCCTCCAGCGCGCTGGCGCGACTCACTGTCCCCTTGGAGAATGAGTTCCGGCGGCCCGCAGGGCTGCCGATGGCGCAGACGTCGGCCCCAACTTTTGGTCGTCCCGATGGACCGATTTTCAGGGTCGGAAGCGAGCTGCCATTGACTTTCAGCAGGGCGAGGTCCGAGTCGGGGTCCGACGCGGCAACCCCCTCAGCGAAGTACTCTCTCCGCCCCCTATCGTCCGGCAGGCTTACTGCAACGTAGGCCGCCCCCCTGACGACGTGATGGCATGTGACAATCAGACCATCCTCTGACACGAGGAATCCTGAACCCATACCCCGTAGGCGGAATGATCGATCCCACACCTCGAGGAATACCACGGCAGGGGCCGCCCGATCGAAGATCTCCTCCGGCGACAGCCGCCTCAGTCTGTCCGCACTGTTCTTCCCCTCATGTGTTCCTGATGCCTCGTAGGCGGCGATCGCCTTGTCCTTCTCGCCGAGACCCTCGTGGGCCTCTCCCTTGCGCACCAACGCGTCGGCATTCCTCGGGTCGAGGCCAAGTGCCTTCTCGCAGACACCGTTGGCCTGGGTGTACTCCTTACGTGCCAGGTGCCCCTTCGCCAACTCCAGGTAAGCGACCACCAAGTTCTGGCGGATTCTGGGCTCAGTGGCTCCCGCTGCCCTGGCGGCCTCGTACGCCTCGATGCACTCCTTGTACTCCTTCTGGGCGAAGTGAGCGTCGCCCCTATACACGCGCGCATCGGGGTTCTTCGGGTCGAGGGCGAGGAGCTTCTCGCAGGCACCTACGGCCTGGGGGTACTCCCTGCGTCCCAGGTGCCCCTTCGCCAACTCCAGGTGGGCGGCCACCAAGTTCTGGTTGATCTTGGCCTCGCTGGCGCCCGCGGCAAGAGCGGCCTCGTACGCCTCTGTGCATTCCTTGTGCTTCTTCATGGCAAAGCAGGCGTGCCCCGTCAGCGTGTGCGCGCGCGCCACCTGGGTCCTCTCCAACTTCAGAGCGAGGACGGCCTTGCAGGCATCGATGACTTTGGCGTGCTCGCCGACCTCCAGGCACAGTTCCGCCAACTCCAGGTGAGCCGCGGCGTCGGCGGGGCTGAGCTTGAGGTACTCCTCCAGCGCGGCGGCGGCCTCAGCCTTCTGGCCCAGCTCCTTGTGGGCGGTCGCCATGTTGCGGTGGATTCTGGGCTCTGCCGCGCCCGCGGCGAGAGCGGCCCGGTACGCCTCGATGCACGCCTTGTGTTCCTTCTGGGCGAAGTGGGCGTGGCCCATGAGCGCGTGCGCTTGCCCCGCTTGGGGTTTCTCGGGATTCCGGGCCAGGACGGCCTTGCAGGTCTCGATAGCCTTGTCCGGTTGGCGGAATCGGCCGCGGTTGAGGCGGAGTCGAGGTCGACGGAGTCGTGGTTCGTGGAGACGGTGGCTTCTTCACAACCGGGCGCGGGCCGGAGGGGCGGGCCGCGATGACCAGAACGGCCACGATGGCGACGACCAGGCCCAGGGCAACCGCTGCGGCGCCGATGACGAGGCCGGTAGGGGTCCGGCCCGGGCGCTCCCCGGCAGGGGCCTGGGCGCCGACGCCCTGGCTCGGAGCAGGCGCCTCGCGCGCGGGGACGCCCTCCCGGGCCGGCACGCCGGGCGCAACGAACACCCTGCGGCACGCGCCGCACCTGGTCGGCTTCCCGGCCCGGTCGTCCGATAGCGAGTACTGCTTCCCGCAGACACACCGGTAGGGAATCATGCCCGCTTCCTCCGTATGGCTTGGGGGGGGGGACCCATGCTCTCGCGCACCACCATGCCAACTCGTGGCGCGCTTGTCAAGCGGTTCCGCGCCGGGGGTGCAGTAGCCCGCCCTACTGTGGCAGGGACCAGTAGCACATGTAGTTCGACCAACTGTGCAGCGGCGGACGCTTCGGCCTGTAGGCGGGGCGTCCCTGCCCCGCGTCGCTTGCCTCGTAGATCCAGAGCTGGGACGGGTCCCACACGAGCAGGTTGTCGCGGCCCGAGCCGGACAGGTCGAGGACCTCGGAGCACAGCTCGGGGTGCCCATCATCAGGGAATGGCACGGCCTGCTCCCCCCGCCAGTCGTAGAGCCCGCCGCAGTCGGCATGGGCGGAGAAGTACACCAGTTCCTCGCCATCGCCCGTCCAGTTCACCGGCTGAAGGGTGTTGCCGCAGACGGGGAACTCGCGGGACCAGAGGACTTTGCCCGTGGAGTCGAGGAGTGCAACGATGCCTGGGGCGCCCCAGTAGGTGCAGATGGCGTATTCGAGGCCGGGGGCGTCGGGGCGGAAGTTGGCGATGGCGAGGCGCTGGACGTGGCCGTGGTGGACGGCCAACAGGTCGCCGTGGAGGCTGGCGATGATGAGGCCGTCGTCGCCGCCGGCACGGACGGCCTTGTCACAGCTACCAGCTCGTGGCCGCAGTAGACGGCCCAGAAGCGGTAGCGGTAGTGCTGGACGGTGTAGGGGGCCAGTCCCGCCCCCAGGAGCGCCGAGCCGTGCTTGTCAGTCAGTCGAGTTGCCATTGACGATACTCCCGTCGTGTGGTAAGCTCACCTTGACGGCGATTGCTCGCCGTCGTGTGGCCCCGCCGGTCTTGTTGATAGCAAGCCGGCGGGGTTCTGCTTCATAGGCGACTCCTCTCTTGCCGACTGGAACTCCCCCCTCGTGCCCCAATCATACCACATAACACCAGTGCTGTCAAGTTGTCACTGGCGCATTCCCCCGGAAACAGGCGGGAAAGCGTCCTGAAACAGACCCGAAGCCGCCGTCAAGCCGGCGGTTGCCGATGCTGCAATGTGGGAGGGGCGGCCGAGGCGCGCAGGAATCCCGTCGAGACCTGACGAGTCGAGACGCAAGGGCAGGTCGTGCAGCTCGACGGCGACGAGGACGCGAGCGAGCATGTGGCGGGCGGGCAGGCTGCCTGGAAGAAAAGGTAGGGGTGGTCATGCCGCCAGAAATTGAACCACGCCCCCCAGGGGGCGCGAAACATCCCCCCACTACTCTATACCTTCCCCACGCGCGAGATTTGAGAGTGTAGCAGACCGCATGACCGAGCGGACCGCGCGGGTCGTCCGTGGCATGCCGCTCGCCCGCGGTCGTTCCGCCCTTCCCCTGTAGGGGCGGTGGGAAGCATGGGGGCAATGGCGCACCGAACACCCCTCGTCAAGCGAAGGCGGATGGCGGCGGGCGGCCCCTCAGACCCCGTGCGCCGCTCCCCCACTTGACAAGCCGTGGCCGTTTGACACAATGGTGGGCAGGCTGAGCTACGCGCAGTCGTGGCGCGTGGCCGCGCTAGAGGGCGATCAAGTCCTTCAAGCGGCGGAACCCGCTTTCGGAGTCACGGCTCCGATACCCCCACGAGGAGGGTGACATGTCGGTAAGGGATGCCTGCAAGCCTCGACCTGAAGTCCTTGAGGGTGATCTCGACGACGCCATCTTCGCGGCGAACTTCGGCAACCTCATCGCCGGCAAAGCGCCGAAGGTCTACAAGGACCCCCGCACGTTCTTCCAGAACACCCACCCCGCAGCGGAACTGTGCAAGGTCATCCAGGCTGTCTTCCATCGGCTCGCCGACAAGAAGGAAGCCGGGGTCGTCATCCGTCTGAGCACTGGGTTCGGCGGCGGGAAGACTCACACGCTCATGGCGATGTGGCATCTGGCAGACAACATCAGCGACTCGTCAATGGGGACCGACCTCCTCCCCGCAGCGGGAAGGCCCAGTTCCGTCACGCTGGCGGCCATTGATATGGGCAAGGCGGGCTATCCCGTCTTCGCACAGCACGGCAAGCAGCAGACGCACAGCCTGTGGGCTGACCTCGCATACCGACTTCGCAAGGAGGAAGGTCTCAAGGCGTTCGCCAAAGTGGACGACGCAGAGAAGCAGCCCGACGACGCCCTTGTCGAGAAGCTGTTTCCTACCGGCCCGGTCCTCATCCTTCTGGATGAGCCGGTCATTTACATGTCCACGCTTTCCGAGCGGGGCCAGAACAACTTCCTTGCCTTCATTGAGAAGCTGATGTCCGCTGTCGGCGATCGCCCCCAAACGGTGCTGGTGGTCACTGACCCGGCTCAGCAACCCGTGTATGCCGCGCAAGCCGCGCGCCTCGGTGACGTGCTGGGCCGGCGTGAGTCGGATTTCGACCCGATTGGCAAGGAGGGCGCCAGGGTCATTGTCCGCCGGCTCTTTGCGTCTGTGGACAGGTCCGCGGCTGAAGCGGCCTCTGCCGAGTATCTCGACCTCTACCGGCGCGTGATCCAGGAGTCGCCGGGGAGCCTGCCGCCAGAGGCGGGCACGCCGAAGTACGCTGAGAAGATCGTTGACTCCTACCCGTTCCATCCGCGCCTCCTCGAAACCGCGCAAGACCGCCTCGGCCCCATGCCCGCGTTCAACAAGAGTCGCGGCACCCTACGCCTGTTCGCGCGCATCATCCGTGACGCATGGGAGCAGAAGCTCGGCGTTTCGCTTATCAACGCCGGCGACCTCGACTGGACGAGCCAACGCATCCAGGCCGACCTACTGGAGCGCTTGAACCACGACAACTTCAAGGCCACGGTCCGCGCGGACATCGAGCGGCACGCCGCCGAGCTTGACGGCGGCCCAAAGGGCATCCACCGGCGCGTCGCTTCTGCCCTTCTGCTTGAAAGCCTGCCCCTCCAACTTGCGAGCGGCCTGGACCCTTCTGAGACCACCCTGGCCGTCCTGCGCCCCGACGAGGCAGGGCCGGAGCCTGCCGAAGCCCTGGAGCGGCTCGTCGGCGTCTGTTGGCACACCTACCCGATGATGGGTGGTCGCGGCTGGCAATTCCGCTACGAGCCCAACATCAACCGCCTGATCGAGGAGCGCGCGCAGCAGATTCCCATCGAGGACGCCCGAGCGCGGGTCTTCGGGGAGGCCCAAGGCTACTTCCACGGGCCGTCGTTCAAGGTCGCGGCGTGGCCGTCGAGCGCCGCTCAGGTGAAGGAGATACAGCAACTCCAACTGGTGCTGTGCCAGGACGAGAAGGTCGCCCGCTCTGTGCTCCAGTACTCGGACGATAGCGACCCGACGGCGCCGAAGGTACGCGGGTTCCAGAACGCCATCCTTGCCGTCACCGCCTCGGCCGGTGCGCTCGACAACGCCATTGAGCGCGCCCAGCGGGTCATGGCGGCCGAGCACATCGAGCGCGACTACAAGGGGAGCGAAGACTACAAGTTGATGCGCGAGCAACTTGGCCGCGTGAAGCCCACCCACGACAAGGGATTCTGGCTCCAAACCTGTCGCGCATTCGACACGGTTATCCTTCCTGGTGGAATGGTCTACCACTTGGACGAGAAGTACCTGGTGGACGACCGCGCCCTCCACAAGGCAGAGGGCCAGGGCTGCCTCAATCGCTTCCTGAACGACCAGCGGGCCATCTACCAGGAGGGCGATGCCCTCGATCTCAACCAGTTCCTCAAGAAAGTGTTGCCGGGCGCCACGCCCGTTGCCGACCAGCCAGGTGCCTTCAGCGCCAAAGCGATCCACGAGCGGTTCCTCTCCGCCCCCGGCCTCCGCCTTCTGCCCAACGGCAGTGTGGTCCGTGAGACCCTGCTCAAGGCGCTCGAAGCAGGGAAGATTGCCATCAGGACGCCCGATGGGGCTGCCTACGACAAGGACGGCTGCGTGTTGGGCAAGACAGGCTCCCGGCGCCGCACCGCCCAGAGGTTGCCAACCCCCATCCGCCTTGAGTACGACGTGCTGGTCGCTGAGGTAGGGAAGCCGCCCGCAACGGAGTGGTTGCAGGAGGACAAGAAGGAGTCTGAGGACGGGAAGCGCGGCAAGGACGATCTGCCCCCTCCGCCCCCGCCCCCGCCGCCGACCCGCAAGACGGCGAGTTCTTGGGATGAAATCCTGGAGCTTGCCAATGACCGTCCGCTCTCGGAACTGAGCCTGTTTGCCACGACACCGGCCGTCGCGGCCTCGCTTGCGGGCCTGGCGCAGCCGCTCGGCGCGGATGAGGTCTCGCTCTCTGTCAACGCCAGCGGCGATCTGAAGGTGGGTGGAGACATGAGCTTCACAGCCAGGGAAGTCAGCCTGAACCACCCGGCCAAGCCGCTCCACGTGGCACAGGTCATCTTCAACTCGCTTCAGGTCGGAGGCGAGTACCGTGCCGAGCTTGTGCTGAAGTTTGGCGGCGGCGGGCGGCGGGGCATGCAATCCGCGCTCGAGCAACTGTCGCAGAAGGCCCCCGAGGGCGTGGGCGTCAGAGCCACGCTTGAGAAGCCGTGAAAGGCAGCACATGAATATCCGCCAAGCGACGTTCGCCCTCCGCGTGGTCCGCCGCAGTGCGGGGGACGCCGCAGTCATCTACCGCCGCCGCGTGGACAAGAACAACAACGAGCGGCTCACCAAGATCGCCCCCATCGGCCCGATCGCCTTCGCCGCTGCCGTCCCGCTTCTGCGATATGCGATCTCAGCCATCAGCAGGTCCGCGCGGCTGGTCCCCGGGCCGTACCATCCCCTCGACGCCGACTGGGGCGCCCGCGTCGCCTGCTATGCCCTCGTCGCGGCGGGACTCCGCAACCCCAGCCGTCTCCACCGGGCCGCGGCCAACCTTCAGCACGCCGACCCCGCCGAAGCCGCCTGGTGGCTCGGCCTCATGGCCCGCCCCGGCGGGAAGCGCGCCATCCGCGCCCTCCGCATCCTTGTGGAGGCCGTGAAATGACCGAGGCTGACCTCCGTGTCCTCCTGGTCAAGCGCGAGGGTGAAGTTGTCGAGTTCAAGCCCTCGCTCATTGAGCGCCATGAGATCGCTGAGTACGCTGTCGGCATCGGCAACGCGGGGGGCGGCAGGCTCATCATGGGCGTCAGCGACAAGATTCCCCGGCGCATCCTTCCGCTGTCCATTCCGTCGGAGGATGAGAGAGCCAAGATACGCCAGAGCGTGGCCGACTCGACCGACATTCGCATCGAGCTTGAGGTCGTGCCTACTACCGATGGCCAGGTCCTGGTGGTCCACATCCCCTGTCGGCCCAGGGGGATTCCCTTCCACACAAAGTCCGGCAAGTACCTCATACGCCTCGACGATGGGCTGCGGGGGATGACCCTCTCGGAGCTTGACGCGATCCGTGCCGAAGCTGGCGTGGAACTCACCGCCGCCCCAGTGCCCGGCAAGGTTGGGGACTTGGTGAGCGCGGTCGGCATGGAGGAACTGCGCAACCTGATGGTCGAGGCCGGGGCGGCTCACGACCTCATGAAGCTGCCCGACATGGACCTGCTCCGTTCCCTGGGCGTCCTTGCGGATGACGGCGGCCCTCTCGTGGCCGGGCTGCTCCTCGCCGGCAAGCCCGAAGCCATCCGCTCCCGCCTGCCCCACGCGCAGTGGCGCTTCCTGCGGATGAAGTCCGACGTTGAGTACGACCAGTCCGCGGACGGCTACGACTGCTTCCCCGTCGCCCTCAAGCGCCTGCGCGAACTGATCGACGCCAACAACCCCATCGTCACCATCCCCCGCGGCTTCGTCCACCCGGAGTTCCCCCGATACCCCGTCCTGGCCCTGCGCGAGTTGCTGGCCAATGCCCTGGCGCACCGCGACTATGCGGCCCCCGGCGCCGTGATGGTCAAGCTCTACCCGGACCGCCTGGAGATCGCCAACCCCGGCGGCTTCGTCGGCGGCGTCACGCCCGAACGAGCACGATCGTGTCGTCCCAGAGCTGAAGGTCGTCGAGCTTCTGGAGCACGCGGCCGAGCCAGCGGTCCACCAGCTCGGCCTCGGCGGCGTAGTGGGAGCGGAGGTTGCGCAGCTCCTCGGGCGTGTAGTCGCTGGCCGGGCCGTAGTTGGGGTGAACCATTGGCGTGCCGGCGTAGTCGGGGTCGTAGCGCCTGACCAGGTACTCGGGCGCGTTCCACGGCTCGTGGGGGTCGAAGAAGTCCACCCAGAGGAAGAAGGGGTTGGCCTGGCAGTTCTCTTCGAGCCAGCGGACCGCGGTCTCGGCGGTCTTGGGGGGGAACATCTCGGTTTCGTAGCGGGGGTTGCGATTGGTCCAGGCGTGGGTGTCGGCGAGGGTGCGGCCGCGGAACTGCGGGAGGTGGCGGGTCTTGTGGAGTGGGACGACGACGGGGATGGGGTCGTTGAGGTGGAGGAGGGGCTTGTCGCCCTCCTGGCCGCGGTGCTGGAAGGCGGCGTTGAAGGCGTGCTGGAAGCGGGCGTTGAAGAGGTGGGGGCAGTCGCAGATGAGCTGGGTCGCGTAGCCCGCCTTGGTGAGGATGGCGGCGATGTGGTTGCGGCTGCTCAGGTCAATGGGCTGCCAGCCGTAGTGGGGCCAGCCGAGGGTGCCGGTGGCGACGTCGGCCCGGTGCGGGATGGTGGGGAAGCTGGCGGTGTAGAAGCCCTCGATGGCCGTCGCGCGCTCGGCGGCGAAGCGGTCCAGCTCGGGCGTCCGCACGGGCAGGGCGGCGCGGCGGGCGAGATTGTCCCAGCGAAACGTGTCGGTGATGAGCAGCACGATGTTCTTCAACGGCGGAACCCTTTCACGTGGTTGGAGCCGGCTGGACATCGGATGACACGGCGAGTATAGCAGGCGGCCCCGCGATTGCAAGGGGCATGGCGCGGTGCGAGTCTGGCCCCCAATCCTGGCGCTCTGGGGTAATGGCAGGCCCCGACCCTCCCCCTGCCCCCTCCCTGATAGGGAGGGGGGTTCGGACCCCTCTCCCTTGTAGGGAGAGGGTAGGGAGAGGGTCGGGCTCAAGAGCTGCCAGCAAGCTCGCCAGGATTGGGGGCCAGACTCGGCGCGGTGGGTGCGTGTAGTCTCCTTCCGCATGCCGCGTTCTGAGAACTGTGCGGGACGCAGGTCATTGCGTGAGCCCCCACGGGATCGGGCAGTGCTCGGCCCCAACGTGCGCGGCACAGCATGATAGCGCACTTATACAAGTGTGCCATCTTCTCTCGGACGGCCTGTGACGTGCGGTCGCTCCATGCAGGGCAAGGGGCACGCACGCCGAAGGAGACCGGACGCACTCGGCAGGGTTGCCTGCCATGGGCATCGGCGCTAGGATGGGCGCGATGCCACTCGCGTGGGTGCCACGCTCAAGCTGAGCTTGAGCGTGTCTTTCCGTGGCCTCTCTCGTTCGCACCCTCAACCTGTCGGTTGAGGGTGGCACCTCCTCACAGGAGGACTGCCCGTGCGCCTGGCAACTGCTACGCTCGCGATTCTGCTCGCGCCCTGGGCGATGGGCGGCGAGGCGAGCGGCCCGCCGAAGACGGTGAAGGTCGCCGCCATATCGCTGGTGTGGGACGAGGGGCACCGGACGCTGGCGAACGCGCTGAAGGCCATCGACGAGGCAGGGGCGGCGGGGGCCGACCTGGCGTGTCTGCCCGAGGAATGCGTGTATCAGCCGCCCGAGCCAATCCCCGGCCCGGCCAGCGAGGCCATCGCGAAGAGGGCGGCGCAGCACAAGATGTGGGTCGTCGGCAACCTGCGCGAGCGCGAGGGCGACAAGGCGTTCGTCACCTCGTTCCTTTGCGACCGCGCGGGGAAGATCGTCGGCAAGTGCCGCAAGAGCCACAAGCTGCCCTACGAGGACGGCATCGCCCTCGGCGACGACCTGCCGGTGTTCGCGACCGACATTGGCGCCGTCGGGCTCAAGGTCGGCACGGACCACTATTTCCCCGAGATTGACGCCGTGCTGCGGAAGCGGGGGGCCAGCCTCGTCGTCTGGTCCACCTCGCCCTTCCCCGTCCGCGACGAGCACCTGGAGACGCTGACGCTCCAGGGCCGCGCCGTGCACAACAGCCTGCACATCGTCGTCGCCCGCTACGCGGGCAAGGAGGGCTACGGCGGCTACAAGAATGCCTTCTCGTGGACGGGCACGTGGCCGCTGGGCCGCGCGCAGGTCTTCGACCCCGACGGGCACACGATGGCCGACAGCGGCCACGCGGGCGGGGTGGCCGTCGCGACCATTCCCGCCTCGCGCCTCGGCGGTTCGCCCCACAACGGCGGCTACGAGGCGACGGGCAAGTACGCGGCCATCACCGCCGCCGAGCTTCCGCCGCCCCTGCCGCGGAAGGAGGGGATGAAGCGGACCATCAAGGCCGCCGCCATCGAGTGCGAGGGCAACGTGGACAGGCTCATCGAGAAGCTCGACGCCTGCGGCAAGGCAGGCTGCGACCTCGTGTGTCTGTGGGAGTATGTGTGGTATGGCAACGACGCCGAGGTCGAGAAGTTCAAGGAGCGCAACCGCGGCTACCTGGCTCGCATCGCGGACGCCGCGAAGCGGCACAAGATGCACGTCGTCATCGCGGGCGAGCTGGAGCGCGGCTTCAACGAGGCCATCCTCTTCGACCGCGAGGGCAAGGAGCTGGGCCGGTACACGAAGATCAATCAGACCACCGACAAGAAGTCAAAGTACTACCAGGCGGGCGACAAGGTGGGCCTCTTCGACCTCGATTTCGGTCGCATCTGCGTGAAAATCTGCGCCGACGTCTATTCGCCCGAGATTGACCGCGTGGCCGCGCTTCACCAGGCCGATTTGATGCTCCTGCCGACGCAGGACGCCGGCCCCTTCACCGACCACACGCGGCTCCGCGACCTCAGCCGCTGCGTGGACGACGGCTACTTCCTTCTTCGCGCGGCCTGCGGCACGGCGCAGACCGACCACCGCACCTACGTCGCCGACCCCTGGGGCTTCGTCCTCGCCGCCTCGCAGCACGCGACCAATAACGAGCCGCTCGTCGTCACCCTCAGGCTCGACAACTGCCCGAAGTACTACGAATGGCCCGAGGCCGTCCGCAAGGCCGGCCCTTATCGCGACCCCGTCATCCGCGGCATCAAGCCCGAAGCCTTCGACCAGATGTACTCCGGCCGCAACCGCCCCGAGGCCAAAGGCGACCTCCGCGCCGTGCTACTCAAGTGCCGCCGTCCCGAACTCTACCGGGCGCGCCGATAGTTGGGGGAGTATTTCCTGCGGAGTTCCGCGATGACCTCCTCACCCGGGATCATCTTGACCTCACCCCGTTCATCCTCGGCGATGCGCCGGTCCACCTCCTTGGCCCATGCCTCTCTGGCCAGCCGTTGCGAGTCTCGGGTCATCGCGGGACTCCTCACCGCACTCGGCCATCGTCAAACGGCACCAGCCAACTGGTAGGAGAACTCACCGACATCCGTTTGCTGCTTCGCATGCTCGATAGTCATGCTCACCACCCGCCCCTCCTCGTCGAGTTCCACCAACACGTTCTCGTTCAGGTCCCGTGTCTCCACGATGAGCCTCTCGCTGAAATTGACGAGGAGGGTGTCGGTATCAGGGAAGTACTTGACCTTCATTGCTCACCTCCTGAAATCGCGGTCGAAGAAGGCGTTGTGGACCGTCTCGCCGTCTTCGAGTAGCACAACGCGCATGTACTTGCCGCCCGCCTCCGGAACCCGTCCCCACTTCCTGATCCGCCCGTCGGCCTGAATCTCCACGTGCAGCGGGTTAGCTACGACCCGCTCGATCCACTCTAACCTGATCCACCGGCGGTCAGGCCGCTCGTGGGTGTGGCGGAAGTACCCCGTACGCTTCATCAGTGCATCCTACCCCACAGGGCCGCGTTTGTCCAGTTCACGGCACAAGCACGGCCTTGATGCAGGACCATTGGCCGGTGGCGAGGGCGAGGAGGTCGGCGGGGGCGGAGTCGAGGGTCACGCGGCGGTCGGCGATGAGGGCCGGGGGCACGCGGCCCTCGGCCACGAGGCCGAGGCCGCGGCGGAAATCGGCGTCGGTGTAGCCGTAGGAGCCCATGAGCGTCCGCTCGCCCTGGACGATGGCGTGCAGGCTGATGCCGATGTGGGCCTCGGCGTTGCCGATGAGGGTCAGGTGGCCCGCAGGGCGCGTGAGGTCGAGGGCGAGGGCGACCGTCTCCTCGAAGCCCACGGCCTCGATGGCCCAGTCCACGCCCTTCCCATTCGTCGCCTCGCGGACGGTGGCGCGCACGTCGTCGCGGCCGGCGAGCAGCGGGGTCGCACCGAGGGCCTTCGCGAGGTCGAGCTTCCACGCCACCTTGTCCGTGGCGAACACCCGCTCGGGCTTGAGGGTCGAGAGGGCAACCAGGGTAAGGAGGCCCACCGTGCCCGCGCCGATCACGGCGACGGAGCGTGCGGGCGCCGCGGGGCCTCTACCTAGGGCGTGCAGGGCCACGGCCAGCGGCTCGCCCAGGATGGCGACCGCGAAGGGCACGCCCTCGGCGATGGGGAAGCAGCGGTCCTCGGCCACCACGGCGCGCTCGGCGTAGCCGCCGGGCATGCCCCAGGTCATGCCGTAGAGCGTGCGGTTCGGGCAGGCATTGGGCCGCCCGCAGCGGCACAGGTCGCACGCCCCGCAGTGTGTGAGCGGCTGGACGGCGATGCGGTCGCCGACGCGGCAGGCGGTCACCTGCGAGCCGACCTCGATCACTTCGCCCGCGAACTCGTGGCCCATGACGATGCCCGGCCTGCGGCGCTCCTGGGCCTCGAGCACCGCGTGCAACTCCGAGCCGCAGATGCCGCAGGCCTTGACCGCGAGGCGCACGTCCTTTGGGCCAAGCGGCACGTCGGGACGGTCTTCCACCTTGAGACTACGCGGGCCGTGATAGACGAGCGCTTTCACGCGAGTATCTCCTCTGCAGCGCGGGCAATGTGCGGCGCAGTGAGCCCATGGAGTTCGAGCAACTCATCGGCCGTCCCCGATTCGCCGAAGGTGTCGCGGATGCCGAGGCGGCGCACGCGGATGTGGCGGCCGGCGCGCTCGGCAATCACTTCGCACACGGCGCTGCCGAGTCCGCCGATGATGCTGTGCTCCTCGACAGTGAGCACTCGGCCCGTCTTCGCGGCGGAGGCGAGGACGGCCTCGGTATCCAGGGGCTTGATCGTGTGCACGTCGAGCACCTCGGCCGAGATGCCCTTCGCGGCCAGCCGCTCGGCCGCGACAAGTCCACCGCCACACCACGGCCATATTCTACCACACATAAGAGTGTATGTCAAGTCCAGCGCTTGGGTGTTTTGCGCAGCCGCCCCCGCCGACGTGGGTGCCACCCTCAACGGTCTGCCGTTGAGGGTGCGGGCCGGGGAAAGCCTCAGCACCCTCAAGCGTTCGCTTGAGGGTGGCACGCGTAGCACCAGCGTCTCGCTGGCCGCCCGGGGCCGCCGGGACGGCGGCGCTACGAATTGTCGTACAGAGCCTACTTCGGCGCTTGCATGCCCCGCCACGGCAGGGTGCGGAGGGCGGCGCCCGCGATGGGGCGTTGGGCGAAGCCGGGGCCGTCCCACAACAGGCGGATGCGGGCCTCGCCCTTGGCGTTGACGAACTCGACCTTCAGCTCGTGGAAGCCCTTGCGAAGCGTCACGCTCGCCTGCTGCTCCTTTGCCGCGGGGTCGGCCCAGTCCTCAAGGACCAGCTTGCCGTCCACCCACACCCGCATGCCGTCGTCGTACTCCGAGGCGATCATGTAGTTGCCGTCGCGCTCGACGAAGAGGTGGCCCGTCCAGCGCGCCGACACGCCCTCGGCCTTGCCGTCGGGGAAGGGCATCGTCTTGCCCGTGAAGTCCACGCTGGGGTCGAGGCGTTCGGCGACGAGCTTCTCGAAGTTCGTGCCCTGGAAGTAGCTGCCCCGGAGGCCGTTGGCCAGGATGCCGACGGCGGGGGCAACGGACGCCGCCCAATTGGCCGCGGGGGCGTTGGTGGAATCTATGGCCTTGGCCACGTATGCCTTGAGGGCCTCAGCGGCCTTCGGGTCGCCGAGCAGTTCGCCCAGCTTCGCGGCGTCGCCGCCGCAGCGTTGGTCGAGTGCGACGCACAGGACGCCCGCCAGGTCCCAGTTCTTGCACGCCTCGTCGCCCTTCACGGCGGCGTAGAGGGCGGCCATGGTGTCCTTGCCCGCGAGAGCGACGAGCCCCTTCAGCCCGTCGCACAGCGCCGTGCGGAGCGGCCCGGCCTCGGTCTGGACGGCCTTGGCGAGGAACGTCTGCGGCGCCCGCTTGTCGCGCGCCTCGACGAGGAGCTTGACGGCCTGAAGAGCGAGGTCGCCCGACTCCTCGCGGATGGCCTTGCGCATGAAAATGAGCGCGGCGTCGCCGGCGTCGAGGAGTTCGCGGCGGGCCGCGACGATTGCCTCCGGGCGGTCCGAGGTGAGCTGGCGGATAGCGAAGGGGAGGCGTGCGGCCGCCTTCCGCTCGTCGCGCAGGCGGGCTGAGGCTTCGAGGAAGGCCGCGGCCTTGGGGTGGTTGCGGAACCGGCTCTCGGCCTCGCGGCAGACGGCCATAGCCTCGGCGAACTGCGCTTCCTGCTCGAGGGCGAGCACCTTCGCCAGCGCGGCGTCAAACTCCCCGTCGCTCGGCGCGGGCGCCGCAGCCTTCTCCTCGGCCTTTGGCGTCTCCTGTTTTGGCTCGACCGCAGGCTCCTTGACGGCCACCTTCTCGGGTGGGGGCGGAGGGGGCTCGGCTGCCTTGGGCTTCGCCTCCTCCTTGCCGCATCCCCAGGCCAGGAGGCCGAGGATGAACCCCACGACGATGGCTGTGATGCGACCCATGTCGCCCTCCTTGCGCTCGGCAGTTCGTAGTGCGGGCTTCAGCCCGTATCTTCACGGGCGCCAAGCCAAACCAAGATACGGCCTAAAGGCCGCACTACAAACCCACGGCCTGAAGGCCGCACTACGAACCAGGGACTCCCGCGGCGGGGGCTACTTGTTGTCGCTCGCCGCGAGGTTGGCCATCGCGTCCTCGGTGAGGCGGCCGCGGGCGAACTTGGCCCACTTGCTCGCCGGGTAGTCCCAGGTGAGCTTCTTGAACATTCGGTAGGCGCTCAGGAAGTCCTTCTGCTTCGTGTAGGCGTCGCCGCACCAGTACATGGCCTCGGCGGCGAGTTCGGGCTCGACGCCGGGGGTGGCGACGACCTGTTTGAAGACTTCGGCGGCCTTGCGCAGGTCCTCGGCCCGCACGTAGCACTGGGCGCTCAGCACCAGGGTCGGCCCGGCGAGGCGATGGGCTGGGAAGCGGACGGCGAGGCGGCCGAAGACCTGTCCCGCCGTCTTGTTCATCTCGCGGGCCTGGACGGCCAGCTTCTCGCGCGCGACGGCGTCGGGCAGGTCGGCGGCCTGGGCCTGGATTTCCTCGCCCTTCGCGAGGAAGTAGCGGCCGAGGCGGGCGATGGCCTCGGCCACCAGTTCGCTGTCGGGGTAGCGGTACGACAGCTTCACGTACTCCTCGCAGGCGGTGTCGAGCAGGCCCATCTTCTCGTAGGCGAGGGCCTTCTTGTATTGGGCACGCGCGGCGTAGGGGCTGTCGGGGTAGGCGGCCACGAGGTCGCCATAGCCCGTGATGGCCTCGGCGTAGTGCTTCTTCTTCGCCGCCTCGTCCTTCGTCTCGTTGGCGAACTCGAGGGCGAGGTCGGCCAGGAGGTAGTCGGCTTGGGCGCGGGCCTCGGTGTCGGGGAAGTCGTGGACGGCTTCCTCGAGGAGCTTCCTGCCCTGAGCGATCTCGTCGCGGGCCAGGGCCTCCTGGCCCAGCTCGCGGTGGCGTTTGGCCAGCTCGAAGTATGCCTCGGCAATCGAGAATTGGGTCTGCACGGCGAGCTGGGGGTCGGCGAACTGCTTTGTAAACGGCACGACGTCGCCGTTGCTGCCCTTGAGGACGGGGAGCGTGATGCCGATGCCCTCGGGTGCGCCGGGCCGCCGGTAGATGGCCGTGAGCTTGTCGCCGTAGGCCGCGGGCAGGGCGCCGGGGGCCTTGGCCGCCGCGGCGTCGCCCCGGTAGACCACCTTGGCCACGCCCTTGAACGCGCCGGAGTGGCTGAACGTCTCCCGCAGCGTCAGCTCCTGGGCCGTGCCCGAGGCGGTGCGCACGGCGAGCGTCACCGTGTCGGGTTCGTCGCTGGTGTCGCGCAGGGGGTCAATCACGCGGAACCAGGCGCTCTCGCCCACGGCGATGTACTCGAGCGGCTCGCGGTAGCGCCGCTCCATCACGTCGAAAAAGGCGTCGGCGCCCAGGCGAACCCGCTGCGTGGCCCACTGGGTCTTGCCGTCGGGGCTCTTGAATTGGAGGCCGAGGATTATCTCGTCGGTGCCCTTGACGCGGAGGACGGGGGCGGCCCGTTCGTCGGCCTCGCCGGCGGCGAGGGGGTCGGGCAGCTTGCCCAGGGCGACGGGCACGAGGAAGGTGAAGCGCCCGTCGTCGAGGGCCTCGCCCGCATAGGGGTTGTCGCGCACGAGCACGCGGCTGTAGCCGGGCGGGGCCGCGACGGCTGGGGCGTTGCCCGGCTGCGCGTCGAGGCGGATGGTGCCGGGCACCGTGGTGTCGAACGGCCCCTCGCCCGGCCTGCCGTGGGCCTTCAGGCCGCTGGTGGTTTGGGCGTAGAGCGTCGCCGTGCTCTCGGGCGACTGGGCAAGGAAGGGGAAAGTCACCTCGACGAGCAGCGGCCCGCCGAGGAGCATGGGCGTCGGCTTTGCCGGCTCGGCAGGCTGTTGGGGCCAGGCCACCAGCATCGAGCGAGTCACCGGCACCACCTCCTCCGTGGCCTCACTGTCTTGTAGGCGGGGCGTCCCTGCCCCGCGAGGGCCTGCGCGGGGCGCAGAGGCCCCGCCCACAGCGACGCGGGGCAGGGACGCCCCGCCTACAGCCGCCGCCTCCTCCTCGGGCGTCAGGGGGGCGGAAGTGACCTCGAAGACGCGCATGACGGGCGGCTCGAACCAGGCCTGCTCGACGAGAGCCGTCCGCTCCCACGGGATGCCGGGGTCGGTGTTCTCCTTGTCGAGGTAGGCGAGCACCAGGTCGTCGCCGTCGGCCACCTTGACCTCGCTCGGCCGCTGCGGCTCGGTCTTGACGGGGAAGACGGCGCCCACGAAGATGCCCGAGTGCTCCTCGGTCTCCAGGGCATTCAGCTCCACCGACTTCCCGTCGGCTGTCCGCACGGTGAACGGCACGGTGTCCTGCTTCTCCCCCACGTCGGCGTCGGGGTCGTTGATCAACACCTGGATGGGGTCGCCCGCCTTGAACCGCCGCATGGGGATGTAGCGGGGCGTTCGCTCGCCCCGGGCGTTCTGCGTGTACTCGACGAAGCAGGCGCTCAACTCGGCGTTGCTGAACGTGGCGGAGAGGAATGCCTGGTGCTGCCCCGCGCCCTCCGCGAGCGGCTTGGGGTCCTGATAGGCCACGGTGATGCGGTCGCCCGGCACGATTTCGAGCATGTTGTTCTTCCGCAGGGCCAGAACGTCCTCGCGGGTCGGCAGCACGGGTTTGCCGGCCGCGTCGTCGAGCGTGATGCGGGCAATGGCGGGGGCATCGGTCTCGAAGTCGGCCAACACCAGCCGCACCACGCGCGCCCGCGTGCCCTTGGGGAAGGCGATGTCGAAGGCCGAGCCGTCCTCGGACGCGGCGATGGCCGCGGGGGTCATGGCCACGCCGGCCTTGATCTCCGGGTGGGCTGCCGGGTCGAGCATCTCGAACGGCACGGGGGCCAGGAAGGGCGGGGCATCGCTGTCCGCCATCACCCGGAACTCCGCGTTGGCCCGCCGCGTGGCGGCGACGTAGACGTCGAGGCGGTGGACGCCCTTGCCGAGGCTCTTGCGCGCCCGCGTGGCCGAAGCGCCCGATTGGCCATCCACAGTGACCAGATAGCTCTGGCCCTGGGGGTTCTCGACGGGCGTCACGACCTCGAACGTCCGCGTCTTGCGCGCGGGCAGGTAGAAGGCGGCCTTGTAGTGAGCGAGGAACCAGCTTCCCTCCCCCTCCGCCGCCAGGCGCATCGCGTCCGCGTGGCCGCCCACGCCCTCGGTCCACTTCGCCTCCAGGCTCCGCACGGGCGCCGCGAACTTCGGCGTGCCCTCCTTCAGCCAGGTCTCGTCGAGGTACTGCACCCACTCGTCCAGCCCGGCCGGCGGGCGGTTGAGCTTGCCGAAGCGCACGAGTTCGAGCGTCGGCGTGCCGTCCCACGGCTTGAGGGCCTCGGGCCACGAGCCAAGGGTCTGGAAGTCGCGGCCGTTGAGGCTCGTGCGGACCGTGAAGCTCTTGAGCTTCCGCCCCGGCACGTTGGCCACGACCCGCATCTTGCCCAGCTCGATGTTGTCGTTGAGGTCAATCGTGAAGGTCTTCGGCCGCACGCCGTCGGCCAACCCCACCCACGGCGGGGACTTCTCGGCCAGCGGGCCGATCGCGGCGTTCGGCTCCGTGCCGTCCTGCGAGTATCAATTGTTGCCGCAACTATGAACCTTTGGGCCGTGTTCACAATGCTCTTTGCCTTCATTTTCCTTGGGCAGCGACTCACCCCGACACAGTCTTTCGGCGTCTTGCTCATTCTATCGGGTGTGACTCTGGCATCCGCGGATTGGGGCACCGTTCGACACCAGGGCTTTCGGCTCTCGTCAGGTGTCAAGGAGGCAGGCCTTGGCGCGTTCTTTTTCGGGGTCTTCTGGAACATCAGCGAGCTCACCTCTGAGGCTATCGGGTGGCTATCGACGACGCTCCTCGTGAAGGTTGGGATTGTTCTCTTCCTGCTCCTCTTCTCCCTTCTCACGAAGCGAGAACTTGCCGTTTCCCACGTGACCACCAAGACAAAGACCATGGTGGTGATCATGGGCATTGTCGAGGCTGGCGCCGTGGCGGCGGTAAACTATGCACTGACGATCGGAGATGCAATACTCATAACCCCCATAGCTTCGGCCTTGTCGATAGTGACAATCACGCTGGCCATTGTCTTCTTGAAGGAAAGGGTCACGAGACTTCAGGGTTTCGGAATGATCGCGGCCGTGGCAGGCATTGTCACAACTGCCCTTTAGGTTCTCATGCCAGCCCCGGCTAACAACTCGCGGATGCTGACTCGGCTGGCGGGCGAAAATGCAATGGTGGCTGCCCCGACGAGTTGCCCTAGAATGAAGGGACGATGCCTGAGCCGCCGAGTGGTTTCCCACAAAGGGCATGGGACTTCGTAGCTCGAGGCCGTTGGGTAGCACCCATGAGCCGAGGCGACTGAACGGCGCGATCAGTGGAGGCGATCATGAAGAGCCAGCAGACCTTCTTTGATTTCGCCGCATATGTGGGCCTCACTAAGCACATAGGAGGTGTCGAAGCCACGGAAGCGATCATTGAGCTGTGCCACATCGGAGAGGGGAAGCAAGTGCTGGATGTTGGTTGCGGTGCTGGAGTGACGCCTTGTTTCCTCGCTAGGAAGTATGGCTGTAGAGTGGTTGGTGTGGACATTCTGGACGCGATGGTCGAGAGATCCAAGGAAAGGGCAAAGAGAGAGGGGGTCCTGGACAAAGTTGAATTCAGGGTGGCCGATGCACAAGACCTCCCTTTCGAGGATGACCTATTCGATGCAGTCATCACCGAGTCCGTGACCGCCTTCCCAAAGGACAAAGGCAAAGCGGTAGCCGAGTATGTGCGGGTGGTGAAACCAGGGGGATACGTTGGCCTTAGTGAGTCGACGTGGATCAAGTCCCCGCCGCCACCTGAAATGATTGCCTGGGCGTCCCAGGACCTGGGTGCCAATGTGGCACCTCTGACAGCTCGCGAATGGGTGGGGCTGTTGGAGACCGCTGGGCTAGAGGAAATACAGCATAGAGTGTCCGAAATCAATGTGCAGGACGAGTCCAAGGGCATATTGCACCGATATGGCTGTGGGGGACTCTTGGGAATCTTGTGGCGAATGCTGTCCCTCTACGTGAGGAACCCGGCATACAGGAAGTTCGTGAAGCAAGCAGGGAGAGGTGGTATCACGCCCAAGAACCTTGACGAATACTTCGGCTACGGGTTGTACGTCGGGCGGAAATGAGCAGTGGAGCGAGGAATGGCGCTGCCCAACAACTCGCTGCCTGCCCAGGCCGCGCACCGTCCCGGTGTCGTGCGGGAGGCCAGGGAAGCCGACTCGGCTGGCGGGCGGAAAGGCAGTGCTCCCTTGCCTACCGAGTTAGCCTAGAATGAAGGCGGACGGCCCGAGCCGCCGAGCGGCTTCCCACAAAGAGCATGGGACTTCGTAGCTCGAGGCCGTTGGGCATCCGGGAGTGGCCCTCGAGTCGCTCACGCTGAGGACTACATGAGACGAGGACTCCCCAGGCTTTACACCACTTATGCCGATTGGTTTCACCTTCTCACGGCACCTGAGGAGTATGCCGAGGAGGCGAGTGTCTTCACCACAATGCTCATGGATTTGGTGACTCCAGGTCCACGGTCGGTGCTGGAGCTTGGAAGCGGTGGTGGCAACAACGCTTCGCACATGAAAGCTCACTTCCAACTCACTCTTACGGACATCTCTCCTGAGATGCTTGAGTTGAGCCGCTCGATCAACCCAGAATGCGAGCACGTGGTCGCAGACATGCGCGAGCTCCGACTCGGGCGGACGTTTGATGCTGTATTCGCTCACGACGCCCTTGACTACCTCCTCACCCTGGAGGACCTTGCCAAGATGATCGAGACGGCTTGGGTCCATTGCCGACCTGGGGGCGTGGTTCTTCTTGCCCCGGACTGCGTCCGCGAGACGTACAGGCCGGCCACCGAGCACGGCGGTCATGACGGTCCAGAGCGCGCTCTCCGGTATCTAGAATGGAGCTGGGACCCGGATCCTTTGGACCGAACCTACAACTCTGAGATGGTCTACCTGATGCGACACCGCGACAGCAGTGTTCAGGTTGAACATGAACAGCACGTCCTTGGACTGTTCAAACGGTCTGATTGGCTCGATGCCATGACGGAAGCTGGCTTCCTGGCCAAGTCCATCCCCTATGACCTGAGCAGCGTGGAACCGGGCACACTGGAGGTCTTTGTGGGTGTGAAACCGCTCTCATGATGAGGTAAGCGGATGCCCAACAACTTGCTGCCTGCCCAGGCCGCACACCGTCCCGGTGTCCTGCGGGAGGCCAGGGATGCCGACTCGGCTGGCGGGCGAAAGCGTATTGGCGCCGTGCCTGCAGAGCTGTCCTACAATAGGGCAAGGGAGCCCGAGCCGCCAGGCAGCACCCTTGCCAAGCCCGCACATCGTCCCGATCTCTTGCGGGAAGGGCGGGTGTAGCCTGTCTTGGTGACAGTCCAAGGCTCGAGGCCGTTCGGCGTCAGACTGACTCCGGGAGATGGCAGTGGCGAACTACGAAGAGATCTCCGATCCTGTCCTGGACGCGAAAGTTCGCGATAGGTACTCCAAGGAAATCGCCTCTCTCGAGAATTTAGCCTTCAGGTATCTTGCCAGTTGCCTCGAAAGCCAGGGCCGATTCTCGGCGATCTGGCAATTCCCTGTCCTGCTGCTCACGCTGCCGAAGAAGGAGATACTTCTCTTCCCGCCGCCTCTCCGTCTTGCCATCGCCAATGCTCTCATGTGGTGCCAGGACCCTCCGACAATCGCGCTTTGCATGGGGATGGGGGTCAAGCTGTACACCCCCTTCGAAGATGGCACAATCCTGATCTCCTCCACATTCCAGAGCTTCGCCGTTCCGCATCCCGGCTCATCGATCATCAAGCCGCCACCTTCGCTGACCATCGGGGAGGCTTGGACTAGCCACATCGAAAGCGTCAAAAGTCTGGGGTCCGTGAGGGGTGGGCAGCGCGATGTGGGTACCTTTCAGGACTACGTCATGCTCTCGCACCAAGAAGAAGATCGCTCCCAGTATCAGTAGCTCTGCCGCCGAACAACTCGCTGCCAGCCCAGGCCGCACACTGTCCCGGTGTCGTGCGGGAGGCCAGGGAAGCCGACTCGGCTGGCGGGCGAAAACGCAGTTGTGCCTTACCTGCTAAGTTGTCCTAGAATGAAAGCGCAAAGCCCGAGTCGCCGGGCAGCAAAGCTCGAGGCCGTTAGGCGGTGAGAATGGCGGATACTTCCCCATGACAGAATCGCCAGACCAGCTCCCGACTCCCGCCACCATTGCCAGGCCCGACGACCGACACCACGCCAGTCTCTTGAGGCTTGGCGGTCTGGCTGCTCTTGTAGTGGCAGTTCTGACCGTGATCGAGGTTGTAGCTTTCAGTCTCTACCCACAGCCAAGCACGATAGCTGGGTGGTTCGACCTGTTTCAGGGCAGTCCGATCATCGCACTTGTGGACTTCTGGGGTTTGGAGATCCCCATGTACGCGATGTTCGCAATCGTGTTTCTCGCGCTCTACGTGGCCCTGAGAGCAGGCAATCAAGCCGGCATGTCAATCGCCTTGACGCTTGCCCTCCTTGGCATTGCGATATTCTTTGCGACCAACAACCCCTTCACCATGCTTTCCCTCAGTAGCAGATATGCAGCTGCATCTACAGATGCGGAGAGATCCGGCCTCTTGGCGGCAGGTGAGGCGGTACTTGCCAATACGAACCAACGAGCCATTGGTGGCTTCAACATTGGCCTCTTTCTGGTTTCTGCTGCTGGCCTGATAACCTCCTTCGTCATGCTCAAAGCCGAGACCTTCTCTAGATCGATCGCCTACATTGGTGTCCTGGCATACGGACTGTCACTTGGCGACTATCTCCGGCAAGGTCTCACTACGTCGGTGGTTGTTGCCCTTCTCGTGATCCTTCCAGGTGCACTGTTCCTTGTGGTGTGGTTCTTCCTTGTCGGCCGACGGCTCCTCCAGCTAGGTCGTCACTCACCCCAGGCCGCGAGCGGGGCTCCTCGTGAGGGACGCTAGCGCTCGCAGCCTAACAACTCGCTGCCTGCCCAGGCCGCACACCGTCCCGGAGTCCTGCGGGAGGCCAGGGAAGCCGACTCGGCTGGCGGACGAAAGGGCAGGGTGCTTGGCCTGCCAACCTGCGCGACAATCGACGCTGAGATGCCCGAGCCGCCGGGCGGCACCTGTGCCAAGCCCGCGAGGGCGGGTGTAGCCTGTCTTGGTGACAGTCCAAGGCTCGAGGCCGTTAGGCGGCAGGTCTTCTGGAGGTTCGGAGGCGAGGAGGCCCGATGAGCGACGTGAGCGCAAGCGAGGACCAAGATGAGGCAGCCCCTATCGAGGAGGCGCTAGAAAACGAGCGATACGAGCTCCTCCGGCGCCTGAAGGACTCGCTAGAAACGCCGATGCTGGGCCTCGCCTTCGTATGGTTGGCGCTGTTGATCGTGGAGTTGATCTGGGGCGAGAGCCCGTTGTTCGAGATCATTGGCACGATCATCTGGGTCATCTTCATTCTCGATTTCGCGGTGGAATTCTTCCTGGCACCGCACAAGGTCGCTTACCTAAAGGACAATTGGCTGACCGCCATCTCGCTACTGATACCGGCGCTGCGCCTTTTCCTCGTCTTCCGGGTGTTTCGGTTGCTCCGGCTGGCCCGCGTGGGGCGGAGTCTGCGTTTGCTCCGAGTCGTCAGCTCGCTGAACCGCGGCATGCGTGCGCTCAGCGCGAGCCTGAGTCGGCGGGGCTTCGGCTACGTCATCGCCCTCACGGTACTGGTCACGTTCACCGGCGCGGCCGGGATGTACGCCTTCGAGAACGTGGCTCCCGGCGGCATGAAGAGCTACGGTGAAGCGCTGCTCGAAAATCTCGTCCACCGCGCCCTCGACGACCACCTTGTCGCGGTGCCGCTCGACGTAGGCCGCCGTGGCCTTCATGTTCTCGTCGAAGGGCAAGGTGGAGGCGTCGAACATCACGCTCGAGAGCTTCGTCAGCCGCCGCTCGAGGATCTCCTCGTCGGTGTCGGGCTGCCCGTGGTCGAGGTGGGTCAGCACGCGAATCTTGCCGAACGGCCCGTCGGGCTGGGTGTAGAACTCGACCTGGGACATCCAGGCTTCGAAGCCGAACCACGGGTCGCCGAGGCTGGTGTAATACTTGATCTGAGGGCGGCCGTGGTAGGTGCCGCAGATGGAGAGGAAGAAGGGGATATCGGGCGCGCCGACCCGCTCGCCAAAGCTCTTGGCCGCCCGCAGGCAGGCCTCGAGGCCGCGCGGGCACTCGGGGTTCAGGTTGATGAGCGCCACGCCCTTCTCGCGGGCCTCCTGGATGACCTCGCGGGCGTGCGACGCATCGGCGATCAGGGCCATCGTGCTTCCTCTCTGTGGTGTCGTTGACGGAAAGCCGCGGCATTGTATAATAAGCTCTGCCGAGGCGCAAACCAGCGGCATCCAGGGATCATGGCCCCGAATCCCGGTGATGTTACGCTGAGTTCTCGAGCCCAACCCTCTCCCTGCCCTCTCCCTGCAAGGGAGAGGGGTCCGAGCCCCCCTCCCTGCCAGGGAGGGGGCAGGGGGAGGGTCGGGGCCCGCAGCCGCCCCAGCGCGCCGGGAATAGGGGCCAGGCTCCCGTCCAGGGGGACACCGTGCAAGCTGAAACCCCGCCCTTCCGCGTCCGCTATGCCGAGACCGATGCCCAGGCGGTGGCCTACTACGGCACCTACTTCACTTGGTGGGAGGTGGGCGAGCTGCACTTCCTGGAGACCATCGGCGTGCGGGCGCCTGAGCTGGACCGCCAAGGCATCCTCATCGCCGCCGCCGAATCCTACGGTCGGTTCCTCCGCCCCGCCGTCTACGACGACCTGGTGACGGTCCGCGTCCGCCTCACGCAGGCCGCGCCCAAGCGGGTGCTGCTCGAGACCGAGCTGGTCCGCGTCACGGACGGCACGGTGCTGGCCACGGGCAAGATGGCCCGCGTCCTCATCGGCCCGGCGGGCAAGGCGCTGCCCATCCCAGACAGCATCCTTGCCGTCGCCGAGGAACGGGTCGAGCGGATCGTCGTGAGCGAAAAGGCCGACGCCCTGCTCGGCCCCGTGCCGCCCGGCGCCCGGCAACACGAGTGCGAGCTGCGCGTGCGCTACGCGGAGACCGATGCCCAGGGGATCGCCTACTTTGGCAGCTACTTCGCCTGGTTCGAGGCGGGCCGGAACGAGCTGACCCGCAGCGTCGGCCTGCCCTACAGCGAATTGGAGCGCCGCGGCGTGAACCTGCCCGTGGCCGAGGCATTCTGCCGCTACCTCAGCCCCCTGCGGCCCCGCGAGATGTTCCGCGTGGCCACCGCCGTCCCCGCCCTCGGCCGCGTGAAGATGACCTTCACGAACCGCATCACATCGCTCGACGGCCAGCGCGAGATTGCCGCGGGCTACACCATCCACGGCTGCACGGGCCGCGACGGGCGGCCCCAGGGCCTCCCGCCCGACCTCGTCGAGCGCTTCGCACTCCCCAAGGGACAAGCCACGTGACACCATTCACTGCCCACTTGCTCCTCGCTTGCCTCGGTGTCGCGTGCTGCGTCCTGACGGCCGCGGCAGAGGGCGTGACCGTGGATGCCGATTTCCCCGGCGGCAACGCCGTCATCGAGAAGGTCGAGGGCGACACGGTGGTCCTGCACCAGGACCTTCGCGACACGGCGGGCCACTGGTTCTGGTGGCATTTCCGCGTGCGCGGCGCGGCGGGCCGCACGCTCACGTTCCGCTTCACCAACGGCAACGTCATCGGCGTCCGCGGCCCCGCCGTGAGCACCGACGGCGGCAAGACGTGGGCATGGCTCGGCGCCGCCGTGGTCAAAGGCACGTCCTTCTCCTATGCCTTCCCCGCCGATGCAGGCGACACCCGCTTCTGCTTCGCCATGCCCTACTTCGAGGCGAACCTGAAGGCGTTCCTGAGGCGCTGGCAGGGCAACCCGCACCTGAAGGTGCTCACGCTCTGCCAATCGCGCAAGGGGCGCAACGTCGAGCGCCTCCACGTCGGCCGCATCGAGCCTTCCCCCGACCATCGCATCGTCATCACCGCCCGCCACCACTGCTGCGAGTGCATGGCCAGCTACGCGATTGAGGGCATCGTCGCCGCAATGCTCGCCGACACCGACGACGGCCGGTGGTTCCGCAACCACGTCGAGGCCCTGCTCATCCCCTTCGCCGACAAGGACGGCGTGGAGGACGGCGACCAGGGCAAGAACCGCAAGCCGCACGACCACAACCGCGACTACGCGGGCGACGGCGTCTATCCCGAGACGCGAGCCATCCGCGACCTCGTGCCCAAGTGGGCCGACGGACGCCTCAAGGTCGCCCTCGACCTCCATTGCCCCTACATCCGCGGCCAGCACAACGAGGACATCTATATCGTCGGCGCGGAGGACAAGGCGATATGGGAGCAGCAGTGCGCCTTCGGCAAGCTCCTCGAAGCCGCCCGCACCGGCCCCCTCCCCTATCGTGCCAGCGACAACCTGCCCTTCGGCCAGGCGTGGAACACAGGCAAGAACTTCGACGCGGGCAAGAGCTTTGCGTGCTGGGCGGGCGAGCAGCCCGGCATCCGCCTCGCCGCATCCTTCGAAATCCCCTATGCCAACGCCGGCGGCCAAACCGTCACCGCCGAAACCGCGCGGGCCTTCGGCCACGACCTGGCCAAGGCCATCCGCCAGTACCTCGAGAGATAGGAGACCCCTATGGCAGCGAAGAAGAAGGTCCTCATTCTCCTCGGCAGCCCGCGGAAGAAGGGCAACAGCGCCCTGCTCGCCGCCGAGGCCGCCAAGGGAGCGAAGGCCGCGGGAGCCGACGTGGAGACCGTGTATCTCCAGGGCCTCGACATCCAGGCGTGCACGGGCTGCAACGCCTGCCAGAAGAAGAACGCGAAGGGCTGCGTGATTCAGGACGACATGCGGGACCTCTACCCCAGGCTCGAGGCCGCCGACGCATTGCTCCTGGCCACGCCCGTCTACTGGTTCACGATGTCGGCGCAGATGAAGCTCTGGCTCGACCGCTGCTACGCCCTCGCCACACCGAGCGGCCACGCCTTCGCGGGCAAGAAGGTCGGCGTCGTGATGGCCTACGGCGCGCCCGACGTCTTCAGCTCCGGCGGCGTGAACGCCCTGCGAACCTTCCAGGACGCCTTCACCTTCATCGGCGCGAAGATCGCGGGGATGGTCTACGGCACGGCGTGGGAGGCGGGCGACATGAAGAAGAACCGCGCCCTGCTCAAGGAGGCGCGCGAGCTAGGCAAGGCCCTCGCCACAAGTTGAACCGGCGCCAGCACTTATGCGATCACGCGGGGCTGGGCGACGCATGTCACGCACGGGCAAGCACTTACGCCCGGAGGGCAGCGATTCGCCAATCCTCGGCCTCTCCAAGACTCGCGCCCCTCTCCGACACCGCGCAACTCTCTATTCCACCGCGAAAACGACCGAGAACCGCCATTTCCCAAGACTCGCGCCCTTTTCCCCCATAGGGGCGCGAGTCTTACCCCAACTTCCGAAACGCAAGGCGCGTCAGCGGCCGCGCGTCACGGCTTCTCGGGTCGCGCGAGGCTCGGGACCGCGAACAACGATTCACTCAGGGCTTCCTTGCTGAGGCAGTCACTGTGCGAATCGGCGAACAGCACGTAGGCACGGTCCCCGTGCCTGAACTTGATGTCCGCTGAACTGCCTGCGAAGTTCCAGCTATCGGCGCACTCAAACAGCACGATCACCGTGTTCGGGACCTTCTCAAGGCGGGCGCCTGACAGGTGCTTGTTGAAGCCATAGGTGGACCGCCAGCAAGTCGGGCGGCGGTAAGTGTAGATGGGCAGGCCGAGGACTCGGTACGCTGTTCGCGCGTAGGCCTCCTGAGGACACTGGAAGTCGTGAACGCTGCCGGCACCATAGAGTTTGATGGCATCGCACCAGACCGATGCGTCCGGCAACCGGCCCTGATGCTCTTCCGCGTAATCGCTAAGCACTTTGGCCAGCCTGCCTAGGTTCTGGCGACACGATTGCCACCTGGGGTGGTCCGCCGGCTTCCTCAAGTCAATCGGCAGCATCACAAGTGCAACATAGCCGTAGCCCACGACGTGCGCGACAGAGAAGGCCGTCGTCGCCGCCGCAAAGCACAGCCGAACCCTGGACCGACGCCATGCTCGAGCACAGGCCGCGCAACCCGCTATCACGCCGGCGACAGAGAAGGCCAACAGAAAGACAGGAATGGTGTTCCAAGTGTCCCACGCCGCAATGCAGGAGATCCCAAAGATGACCGACCCGACCAGTGCGGGGTTCGCACGCGACCAGAATAGCGCCGCAAGAAAGACTACGGGCGCAGAACACAGGAAGACGGTCCGCGCGAAGCTAGCGGCAAGAAGGAATCCGACCACCGCGACAATGGCCGCCCAAGCCAAGGCCTCCTGCAGCCGCCTGCTGGCCCGTTCCTCGTCATACTTGCTCATACGCAACCTGAGGCGTCCCAAAGCACCCGCCGCCCATCGGCCGCGCTCGCTCGGGCACATAGTACGTGCTTGAATCGCCTGGACGCCAACCTCCGCACAACAGGAATGAATCACGCGGAAGCATCGCCGATTCGCTCCTTGCGGATGACGCTGCCGCGCATATGCGCGACACAGCGGAATTGCGGCTGGAGGTTGGGCGGCGGCTTCTCGGCCCACGATCCATCCTCAGCCGCGATTACCTCGGGGCGCCTGGCGCCGCTCGGGGATGGGGGGCGTTGCTCGTTTGGCTCGGGCGATTCTGCCATTCTCTGCTCTCGCGCGGGATGCGGCAAGGGACCACAGGGACCGAAGTCATGTGCCGATGTGCACACCGCCCCCCTTCTTTGCTGCGACCACAAACGTCTCAGCCCCGTGGGCCTGCGCCCAGAGGTCGAGGAGCCGCTTGTGGATGCCGCGGGGGTCGGCCTCGAACCACGCCATCGCCGCGAGATTCATCCCGCGGTCAACTCCACGGAAGAGCTTGGGCGGCTGCACGTAGTCGGGGTCGAGCAGGATGTGGCGGACGATGCTCCAGAGGACGCGGTCAATCTCGCCGTTGACGAAGATGCAGGCGTGGCCGCGGCCCGTGGGACTGCGCGGGCCGCACCATCGGCTTCGTGCCCACCATGGGCGCGCTCCACGAAGGCCACCTGAGCCTCATCCGCCGCGCCGCCGCCGAGTGCGACCTCGCCGTCGTCTCCCTCTTCGTCAACCCCACCCAATTCGGCCCCAGCGAGGACCTCGCCCGCTACCCCCGCGACCTCGAGGGCGACAGCCGCCTGTGCGCCGCCGCCGGCGCCCACGCCCTCCTCGCCCCCGACCCCGCCGAAGTCTACCCCGACAGCTTCGCCACCTGGGTCGTCCAGGACGACCCGACGGCTCGCTGCCTGGAAGGCGAACACCGCCCCACCCACTTCCGCGGCGTCCTCACCGTCTGCCTGAAACTCTTCAACATCGTCCAGCCCCACCGCGCCTACTTCGGCCAGAAGGACTATCAACAGGCCCTCCTCGTCCGCCGCATGGCACGCCAGCTCGACCTGCCGATGGACCTTGTGGTCTGCCCCATCGTCCGCGAGGCCGACGGGTTGGCCATGAGTTCCCGCAACCGCTACCTCGACCCCGCGGCCCGGAAGCAGGCCGTCAGCCTGTCGCGTGGTTTGGAGAAGGCTCATGCCGCGGTCGCCGCGGGCCAGCGGAGCGCCGCCGCCCTCACCGCCCTCATCCGCGGCGAACTCCTCGCCGCCGGCCCGTGCGACATAGACTACATCGCCCTCGCCGACCCCGACACCCTCGCCCCCATCGCATCGCCACCACCCGCCTCATAGACAACCTTGTCCTCACCCCGCCGCAGCCGTAGCCGCATTGACGCTACTTCAGGAGAATGCGGAACCCCGCCTGCTCGAAATGATGGTCCGCCGTCAGTGCCTCAACGATGCCCCGCTCGCGCATGACCACGAACGAAGCACAGTCGGTCAGTGACCACTCCTTGTCGTCGCGCTCCGCGAATAGCCGCAACGCCCCGTCGAACAACTCATGGCTGGCCGGCACTATCACGTCACACAAGCCGCCGCGCAGGGACTCGACCAGCCCGACGTACCTTCGGCGGGTGGGCAGCCGACAGAAAGCGTTCCCCAACTCCAGCAGAACGAACTCCGTGGTGACGACAGGGTCAGCCAACTCCTCGCTCAGCCGAAGGGCGGCGGCATGATTCACGTCGCCCCTATTGAACAGCGCGGCGTAGTAGGAGGTGTCTGCGAACACGGCGTTCATTGCCGCTTCGGGACCCCGTACAAGTAGTGATCGTGGTTCACTGAAAAGTCCGCAGGCAGTCCGTCGAGGCTCCCGATGAACGGCTTGAGGCGCTCGTAGAGACTGGGCAGCTTCTTCGCTGACTTCCTGCTGGCCGGGCGCTTCCTCACCGGATGCACCCTCACCACCGTGCCGTCGGCCAGTCCCGCGGGCGCATCCAGCACCACCACCCCGTTCTGCACGCAGCCTCGATACGTCATCGCCTGCTCCTTCCCCCATCTGCCCTCACTCACCCCATTATAGCCGATTCGGCCCGCATGTCCACAGCCAAGGCCGACGACAGGCTGTCCGCGCCGCGCGGCGCTTGATTCTGGGGCCGCTCGCGTGTAGACTCTCGGCAGGTAGGCCCAGTGCCCCTCGCGGTCCGCCTAGGAGGAGTCCGCCTTCGTGCCAGGCCCCACCGAGTGGGAATTCACAGCCGACGTGGCGAAGTGGGTCCAACAGGCCCTCGACAAGGACCCCTCGCTTCCGTTCTCCGAGGCGAAGTGCGAGACGCGCACCGTCGGCTCGGCGCAGCGCAGTGACCTCATTCTGCTCGACAAGGACCGCCGCGCCGTCCTGACGGGCGAAGTGAAGCTCCCCTGGCAGCCCCAGGGCGGCACCCCCTTCAACGAGCAGGTCGTGACCGACGCCCGCGCCAAGGCCAAGCGCGCCCGCGTCGGCTTCTTCTTCACCTGGAACGTCAACCAGTTCGTTCTGTGGGAGGTGTTCGCCCCCAAGACCGCCCGCACCCAACGCGCCTACCGCATCTGGCAGGTCACGAGCGTCCACAGGGAGGAACATCTCGGCCTGTCAATGACCGTCCAGGCCATCCAGACCTGGCTGGCTTCCTTCCTCGCCGAGTTTGCCGAGATCATCCGGGGCGCAGTGCCCCTGGGCGTCAAGCGCCCCGACGAGCAGTTCACCGACGCGCTGGAGGCGGCCCTTCACCTGCCCATCGCGCTCACCGTGGACGAACTGGCCCGCCGCTACAAGGAGCCACACCAAAGACGCCACATTGACGCCTGGATGCGCGACGACCTGGCAATCACCATCACCGACGACGCGGAGGGCATCCAGGAGAACCTCGACCGCGCCGCCCGGTTCGCCTGCTACTCCGTTGTCAACAAGCTCGTGTTCTATGAGGCCCTCCGCAAGCGGTTCGGCGCCGAGATGGACCCGGTGTCGGTCCCCGAACACATTGACACGGGCCAAGAGCTGAGAATCCGCCTCGGATTCCTGTTTGTCCGGGCCATCCTGGCCACCCACGACTACGAGACCGTGTTTGATGGGGTTCTGGATTCCTTCGGCAATGGAGTACCCTTCTACTCCGACCACGCTGTGCCCTACTGGCGCGAGATCATCGCGCAGATTCACGAGTTCGACTTCTCCAAGCTCGACTACGAGGTGATCGGCAGCATCTTCGAACGCCTCATCAGCCCCGAGGAGCGCAGCAAGTTCGGCCAGTTCTACACCCGCGTCGAGGTCGTGGACCTCATCAACAGCTTCTGCATCCGCCGCGGCGATGAGAAGGTGATGGACCCCGCGTGCGGGGGCGGCACGTTCCTGGTCCGCGCCTACGCCCGCAAGCGCGAGATGGCTCTCGAACGCCTCCATGCCGAACTGCTCTCCGACCTCTTTGGCGTGGACATTTCGCCCTTCGCCACCCACCTGACGACCATCAACCTCGCCACTCGCGACCTGATTCAGGAAGAGAACTACCCGCAGATCGCGCGAAGCAATTTCTTCGACGTCGAGGCCACGCGGCCACTCTGCCAGTTGCCCATGCCTCGCGCTGGCCGCCTCGATGCCAAAGGCATGGGTAAGGCCCAGCAGCGCAACGTCTGGGTCCCGCGGCTCGACGCCGTCGTGGGCAACCCCCCATACATACGCCAGGAGGAGATACCCCGTTCGCGCAAGAAGCGCGAGCGCGGCCTCGAGAAGGGCACGAAGGACTATTACCTCGACCTGGTGAAGCGCGAGAGTGACGCCGACCTCTCGGGGCGCAGCGATGTCCATTGCTACTTCTGGCCCCACGCCGCCAGCTTCCTCAAGGACGACGGCTACCTCTGCCTGATCACCTCCAGCCAGTGGCTCGACGTCGAGTACGGCTTCCGCCTCCAGGAATGGATACTCCGGAACTTCGAGATCGTCGCCATCTTCGAGAGCGTGGACGAACCCTGGTTCGTTGGCGCGCGCGTCGCCACAGCCGTCACCATCCTGCGCCGCCAGAAGGACGAGGCGGCGCGCATGGCGAACGTCGTTCGCTTCGTCCAACTCCGCAAGCCCATCCGCGACATCCTGGCCCACGACGGAACCCCCATCGGCGCCATCAAGGCCTCCGACGCCTTCCGCGACGAAGTCCTTGCCCTCAGCCAGAACGCCACCAACGGCCGCTACCGCGCACGACTTGTCCCCCAGGCCCATCTCTGGAG
This sequence comes from Planctomycetota bacterium, assembly GCA_041320515.1. Classification (GTDB taxonomy): domain Bacteria; phylum Planctomycetota; class PUPC01; order DSUN01; family DSUN01; genus DSUN01. The sequence continues at coordinate 2,623,997 of JBGLNR010000001.1, forward strand.
CGATGGCATCAGGCTCAGTGCAATGATGGGCAGGGAGCAGGGCAAGTACTACGGCGGCAAGTGGGGCATCTACCTGCGTGCGCCGGACCTCTGGTTCGATCTGGTGGACCGGTACCGCCTGGGCCTGGCTCCGCTGGGCGACTTCGCTGACGTGCGGTTTGGGGTAAAGACGGGAAGGGACTGCTTCTTCTACCCCAAGGACGCCACGCGCGAATGCCTTGCAGCGCACAGCAACCCTGTCGAGTTCGAAGCCCATCATGGGGCGGCGCGCTCCCTGGCCGCCTCATGCAACGTCAAGCTCGTGCGCTGCGGCGAGGGGCTTGCAGAGACTCGACCGATCGAGTCCCGCTTCCTGGAGCCAGAGATTCACAATATCATGCGGATCAGTACTCTGGCTGTCGCCCCGGGGGACTGCGAGAGGATGATACTTCTCGTGGGTGACCGCAAGCGTGAACTCAAGGGCACACATGTCCTTGACTATATCAAGTGGGGCGAGGAGCAGGGTTACCACGTGGGGTCATCGTGCGCCGGTCGCGCAACTGAGGAACACAACTGGTACGATCTTACGCACTATGAGCGGGCCGATATCATCCTCCCTAAGATTCAGCAGTACAGGCTCATGGCCCTCCTGAACCCTCGGCGGCTCCATATCAACTCATCCCTCCTGGGCATCTATCACGTGCCAAAGCGGCTCATCAAGCCCCTGTGTGCGGTACTGAACAGCACGCCGGCCATCCTTAGCCGGATCGTGTACGCACGCATCCTGGGCGTGGAGGGCAACATCCAACTTGATGTCTACTCGGCCAAGCTGATGCTCGCGCCAGCGTTGGGGGATCCGACCCCACGCCATGTGCTGGACCGCCTGACCGCCTGCCTTGACACGATGTTGCGCAGAGAGGTCCTATCGTTTGTGCCAGAGCGCCGCATGCGGCAGATGGCATATCAGGCTGCAGGAAAGCAGGCCGATCTTGCGAGGCTTTCGGACCTCTGCGAATTGGACATGCCGGACCGGCGAGAGCTGGATGATGCGGTGTTGGAGATGATGGGGGAGAGTTCGCCGGAGCGCCGCAAGGAGCTGATTGGCCGGCTGTATGCGTATCTGCGGGAGTTCTTCGAGCAGGTGCGGCAGAAGGAGGAGAAGGCGATCGGGAACAAGAAGCGGGCGAAGCGCCGCGGGCCGGCCAAGCCGTCCGAGATCGCCGCCGAAGTCCTCGAAGAGGTCAAGGCGAAAGACCCCGGGCTGCTCCAGAGCTACGACCCTGGGTTCCTCGACCCGTCGAAGCCCTACGACACCTATGAACTGCCCACCATTGGCGATGCGTGCAACGGGCAGACGCTTTTCGCGGCCCACGGCGTGGCGTTCGTGAAGGGCCGAAAGACGGTGGCGGCGGTCGAGACCAAGAACGCGGCGCAGGACGCCCTCATCGTGCTTCTCGCCCGCAACGGGTTGCGGGGCCTGGTGCGTGTGCCGCACGAGGAAGCGGAGTGCCAGCGGGTCTACGATCGCTACAGCGACCTCGTCGGGCGGCGCGAGGTGCGCGTGCGCGAGCTGATCCAGCTCCGCACGGCCGACGAGGATGTGCAGGGGCGCATCTACGACATCCTCATGCCGCTGCTTGACCGCGGGCGCGAGGGCGGCGAGCGGTGAGGACGCTGCCGCTCGACGCGCTTGCGCTGGCCTGGAGCCGCCGGCAACGCTCTGCGGAGCGATTCCCGAACGCCACCCATGTGTGGCGTTTCTTTCTGGGCCGCGGGCGGGATCATACCGGCTGGTGGGAGGATGGGGCAGGCGGGGGCCGTCGGCAGTGGCAACGGGGGGGAATGGCGGGGCCGGCGGATGTCCAAAAAACGTCGCCCCAATGTCCAAAAAGAGTCACTTTGGGGGCGGGGGGCACAGGGGGCCTGCGGGCGGGCGCTCAGCAGCAGTGGGCGGAACGTACCGGGGCTGGGCGCAGGCGGTGCGGACGCGCCCGGCAGGGGAACTCGGATGGGGCGTGTGGCGACCCGCCGGTTACTGGGCGGGGGCCTCGTCGCCTTCCTCGGGCTCGGCGTCGGCGGGGACCGGTTCGCCGTTGACGATGGCCTTCATGGATTTCCCCATCTTGAAGTCCACCACGGTCTTAGGCGGGACTTGAACGACCTCGCCGGTCTTGGGGTTGCGGGCCTTGCGGGCGGCGCCTGGGCGAGCGGGATGCGGGCCTCGGGCATGCCGACGAACTCGGCGACCTGGAGCGCCGCACTGGCGAGCACGAGGGCGAGCGGCTGGGCGTTCCCCACGTCCTCCGCCGCGCAGATGACGATGCGGCGGGCGACGAATCGCGGGTCCTCGCCGCCCTCGAGCATCTTCGCCATCCAGTAGAGCGCCGCGTCGGGGTCGCTGCCGCGCATGCTCTTGATGAAGGCCGAGGCCGCGTCGTAGTGCGCGTCCTCGTCGCGGTCGTAGACGATGGCCTTGCGCTGAATCGAGTCCTCGGCCACCTTGAGATCGTAATGGATGAGGCCGTCGGGGCCGGGCGGGGTGGTGAGCACGCCGACCTCGAGGGCATTGAGCGCGCGGCGGGCGTCACCGTCGGAAATCTCGGCCAGGTGGTCGAGCGCCTCGTCGGCCAGGGCGACCTTGTGGCCGCCCAGGCCCCGCTCGGCGTCGGCCAGGGCGCGGCGGATGATCGCCTTCAGGTCGTCGCGGGTCAGGGGCTTGAACTCGAAAATCTGCGAGCGGGAGACGAGGGCCGAGGTGACGGTGAAGAAGGGGTTGTGCGTGGTATCGGGCAGCAACACGTCCTGCTGCGCCTTGTTGAAGCGGTGAAGCTCGTCCACGAACAGCACGGTGCGCTTGCCCGCGCGATGCCGCTCGCGGGCCGCGGCGAGGAGTTCGCGCAGCTCGGCAACGTTGGACGCGGCGGCATTGATGGCGGCGAACCGCGCCTGCGTGTGGTGCGCGATCACGTGGGCGAGAGCCGTCTTCCCCGTGCCCGGCGGCCCGTAGAAGATCACCGACGCCAGCCGGTCGGCCTCCAGCATCCGCCGCAGGAGCTTGCCCTCGCCGAAGAAGTGCCCCTGGCCCACGAACTCCTCGGGCGTGCGCGGCCGCATCCGCGCGGCGAGTGGGGAGTGCGGGTCAACCTTGGGCTCTTCGTCGGATGGAGACGCGAACAGATCCATGTCGTCTTCGATCTGGAATCCGTAATCCGTAATTCGTAATCCGTAATCCGTAACCAGGATAAGCCGCGGCGGGGCGCCGTGCAAGCCTGCCGCGGCCTGCAGTCGTCCCATCCGTCCCATCGGTCCGATCCGTCGGATCCGACGGATCCGTCCGATCCGTCCCATTCGGCAGCGCCCATTGCTGGCCCGGAACACGGCCCAAAAAACAACCTCCGCTTGTGCCGTGGAGCAGGTTGGCGCCAACCCTACATCAAGGTGGGAACCAGATGCCAGCTTCAAACGTCCTCTGTCGAGGCATGTTCTTCACTGACAGTTCTGCTGGTCTCCTCGCGTTTTTGTCGGTTGCGCTTTGCCAAGCCTTGCTCATCACGAACACGGCAGAGGTTGTTCGATTCGCGCCGCATTCGCCGGTTGTCATTCCCGGCCGTCTACCCTCATTGTAGCCGGCCGCGCCCTCAGTGCAAGCGCAAAATCGCCGGCCCGTCAAGCACGATTTCGCGGGCGCGGCCGATGCCGCACGGGGGAAGTGCGACCCGTGGGACCTGTGGGACCCGTCGGGCTGAGCGGTCCCACTCGTCCCACTGGTCCCGCCGGTCCCACGAGTCCCATCTCACTTTGCCCCGGCCTTCGGCGCCTGCGCCCCCTCGGGCTTGAGGCGGCGGAGGCGGATGTTGCGGAGCGCGGTTTCGCAGTGGAAGCAGTAGAGCCCGAACTGCGGGCTGCCCGGCAGGCGCAGGAAGTTGATCGCCCCCCCGAACTTGTGTCCCGCCCGCGGCACCGCAATCAGCCGCTGGCCGTCGAGCCACACCTGCACCTGCGCCGCGTCCACCCGCACCCGCACGGCATACCAGCGTCCTCGCTCGAACTGCATGCGCACGGTCGTGATATTGTCTCTGGCATCCCTCCCGTCCACGCCGTCCAGCGCCAGAACGCCCTGGTTCCAGCCGCCGACGAGAAGGACGGAAGGGGACTGGCCAATGGGGAACACCAGCGAGGCGATGTCGCTGCGGCCGTCCTTCAGCATCGCCTCGTAGACGATTTCATAGTCGTCGGTCGGCAAGGCGCGCGTGCAGGCCGCGCCTGTGAACCCTTTGGGGTTCTTGTCCAACACCAGCAGGCCATCCTGCGCCCGGACGGTGCCTGCCTTCTCGCCTCCCTGCTCCTCCACACGCTGCCAGCCGGCGAGCGTCTTGCCGTCGAACAACTCCTCCCACGGCCCCCAGCGGGCCTCGTCGTCGGGTAGCGGGGCGCCGGGCGGGAGGACTGGCGCCTGCCAGAGGTCGCGCCCGCCCTGGCCGCCGGGGCGGTCGGAATCGAAGTACAGCGTGCGGCCGTCGGCCGAGAGCGCAGGCCCCCAGTCCTGGGCGCTGCTGTTCACCGTCGGGCCGAGGTTCACCAGCTCGCCCCACGGCTCGGCCGTGCTGCGGCGGGTGGACATCCACAGGTCCCGGAGGGCATTGCCCCGATTGGACATGAGGAATAGCGCCAGGCCATCGGCCGTGGGCCAGGCACGGCGCTCCTCCTTCCTGCCGTTCACCGGGGTGCCGAGGTTGGTGGGTGTGCCCCACGGGGCGCCGACCCTGGGGCGCGTACACATCCAGACATCGTTGTCGCTCCCGCCCACGTTGCCCGGCCGGTCGGACGTGAAGAACAACGTAAAGCCGTCGGCGGCAAGGGCGGGTTGGAAATCGGAGTCGGCGCTGTTGACCGTCGGCCCCAGGTTCTCGGGCGTCCCCCACGGCTCCGCCAAGCTGCGGCGGGTGGACATCCACAGGTCGTTCTCGCCTTGGCCCCCTGGGCGCCTGGAGGCGAAGAGCAGGGTGAGGCCGTCGAGCGAGAGGCAGGGGTCGGTCGCTCCGCTGCTAGTGTTGACCGGCCCGCCCACGTTGCGGGGTGCGCCCCAGGGGTCCGCGGTGCTGCGGCGGGTGCAGGCCCAGATGCCGACGCCGCTCGGCCCCCCTCCCCGGCCGGAGTGGAAGAGCAGGGTCAAGCCGTCGCCCGACACGCTCGGGCACGCGTCCTCTGTGACGCTGTTCACGACCGGCCCCAGGTTCACGGCCTTACCCACGCGCCAGCCGTTGGGGAGCGTGGTCCACTCCTCGGCCGGCTCGGGCGGGAGAAGGGGCGCCTGCCAGAGGTCGCGCTCGCCTTGGCCGCCGGGGCGCAAAGAGGCGAAGTAGAGCGTGCGACCGTCGGCCGACAGAGCCGGCTGCTCGTCGCTGAGACCGGAGTTGACCAGAGCACCCAGGTTCACGGGCCGGCCAAATGGCTCGGCCTTGCTGCTGCGACTGGCCATCCACAGGTCAAATTGTCCCCTGCCCCCCGGCCGGTGGTAGGAAGAGAAGAAGAGCGTGAGGCTGTCGGCGGTGAGAGCTGCCCCCATGTCCATACCAGCAGTGTTCACCGCCGGACCGAGGTTGACGGGCGCGCCCCAGGATGCGGCCGCATCGGGGCGCGTGGACATCCAGAGATCCCGGTCGCCATGGCCGCCCGGCCGGTCCGAAGTGAAGATCAGCGTGAGCCCGTCGGCGGCAACGCAAGGCATCTCCTCGTACGCGGTGGAGCTGTTGACTGTGGGGCCGAGGTTCTCCGGTGCTCCCCACGGCTCCGCCGCATTCCGTCGGGTGGAAATCCACAGGTCGTAGCCGCCCGCGCGAGTGGAGGCGAAGTACAGCGTGAGGCCGTGCGGCGACAGGCAAGGGTCTTTGTGCTCCCCGTTCTTTGGGTTGATCGGGGGCCCGAGCATGGCTGGCGCGCCCCACGGCTCCGCAGCGCTGCGGCGGGTAGACATCCATATGGCCACGCCCGGGGACTGCTGCCGATCGGATGCGAACAGCAGGGTCAGGCCGTCCGGAGACACGAATGGCCCTGTATCGCGTTTGTTCCCGTTCACGGTCGGCCCGAGGTTGACGGGCTTCCCGATGCGCCAGCCGTTGGGCAGCGTGGTCCATTCCTCGGGCGGGAGGAGGGGCGCCTGCCAGAGGTCCGCCCATCCGGCCTGGCCGTTGGGGCGACTTGAGGCGAAGTAGAGCGTACGACTGTCGGCCGAGAGAGACGGCTGCCCCTCCTGGTAAGCGCCGTTCACCGATGGTCCCAGGTTCACTGGCTCGCCCCACGGCTCAGTCTTGCTGCGGCGGGTGGACATCCAGAGGTCTCGACCGCCCCCGCGCCCCGGTAGGTCGGAGTCGAAGAACAGAGCCAAGCCGTCCGCGGAAAGACAGGCGCCCTCTTCCTTCCCCTTGGTGTTTACCGGTGAGCCGAGGTTGACGGGCTGCCCCCAGGGCGCACCAATCCTGTCGCGCGTGCACATCCAGAGGTCATGATCGCCTTGGCCGCCAGGCCGATCCGAAGCGAAGAGGAGCGTGAGGCCGTCGGCGGCGACATGAGGCTCCTTATCATCGCTGCTGCTGTTCACCGTGGAGCCGACATTCTCCGGCACTCCCCACGGGTCGGCCGCATGCCGGCGGGTGGACATCCACAGGTCGCACTTGCCCTGGCCGCCCCAGGAGGAGAAGAACAGCGTCAGGCCGTCTGGCGACAGGCAAGGGTCTGTGGCGTGGCCGGGGTTGTTGACCGGGGGCTCGAGACTGGTCGGAGCGCCCCACGGTTCCCCGGTGGTGCGCCGAGTGCACCGCCAGATGTCCATACCGCCTTGGCCTCCCGGCCGGTTTGACGCGAAAAGCAGCGTGAGGCCATCCGCGGACACGCAGGGCATGTGATCCGTTTCAGGGCCGTTCACGGTCGGCCCAAGGCTCACCGGCTTGCCCACGCGCCAGCCGTTGGGCAGCGTGGTCCATTCCTCGGTGCCGGGCGGGAGAATGGGCGCCTGCCAGAGGTCCGAGTCGCCGTGACCGCTATAGGCGACGAAGTAGAGCGTGCGCTCGTCGACCGACAGAGCCGGGTGCATTTCGGCGCCGGAGCGGTTGACTTGTGCGCCCAAGTTCACTGGCTCACCGAACTGCTCGGCCTTGCTGCGACGGGTGGCCATCCAGAGGTCGTTCCCCCCCCCGCCTCCCGGCCGATCGGAGCTGAAGATAAGCGTCAAGCCATCCGCAGAAAGACATGCCCCGGACTCCCAGCCCTTGGTGTTCACCCGTGGGCCGAGGTTGACGGGTGCGCCCCAGGGCGCGCCGAGGCCGTCCCGGATGCACATCCAGAGGTCACCGCCGCCCTGGCCGCCCTGCCGTTGCGAAGCCAAGAACAGCGTCAGGCCATCGGCGGCGATGCGAGGGTCCCCATCCTGGCCGGAGTGGTTGACTATGGGGCCGAGGTTCTCCGGCGCCCCCCACCGGTCCGCCGTGCTCCGCCGGCTGGACGCCCAGATGTCGGTGCCGCCTTGGCCACCTGGCCGGGTCGAGACGAAGTACAGCGTCAGGCCGTCGCGCGCCAGGCAGGGCTGCGTTTCCTCGCCGGCCGTGTTCACCGGCGGGCCGGGGTTCGCTGGTGTGCCCCACGGCTCCGCGGCGCTGCGGCGGGTGGACATCCAGAGGTCTGAGCCGCCTTGGCCCCCCGGGCGGTCAGACTGAAAGAACAGCGTCAGGCCGTCCCCGGACACCGATGGGCTGGACTCGCCTCTCGCACTGTTCACGGTCGGCCCGAGGTTGACGGGCTTGCCCACGCGCCAGCCGTTGGGCAGCGTGGTCCACTCCTCGGCCGGCCCGGGCGGGACGCGGCGGAAGCGGAGGTTGCGCACGGCCGAGCGGCAGCCCGTAGAGCACCCGCCGCAGCAACGTCTCGTCCACCGACCCCGGCGCCGCCCGGAGGGCATGGAGGGAGGAAAGCGGCACTTCCTTCCCCTCCGCCAGGTTCCGCACCCGCGGCGCCCGAAGCGGCACGCGCTGGCCCGCCAGACGCACGCTCGTGCGATTCCAGCCGTGGCGAGCCAAGCCAGGCTGACCCCCGTCACGGCGGTAGCGCGCCCCGGCCAGATGGACCACCTCGTCGTCGAGCATCTGCCTGGCTACGTTCAGCCCCAAGGGGATGAGCGCCCGGATGAGTTCTACCTTCGCATCCAGTGCCATTCCGGCGAACTCCTCCGCGCTCACCAGCGTCGGCTCCCCCAAGACCCGGAGCTTCTTGCCCCTGCGCCCACGACCTGCTACACTTCTCATTGCCGGCTCCTTTCTTCCTGGTTGGCGTTCCCAATGAACCCGGTTGAACACAGCCAGTGTGAAGGGAGCCGCCTTTCATTTCAACTAAGAATAGCACAAAGTCCCCCCTGCTCCTGCTGCGCAACTTGTCGCCCCATGGTTGATCTTTGGTCGAGCGCCCTAATAAAGCTCCCCTCTCGGTCTTTCCACAGGTTGTTGGGGCGGTACATATTCCTGCGCGCTGCGCTGGACTGTGCCCTGCCAAAACGCGCGCGTTAGGTCCATCAGCTCTCAGCGCCTCTGGACGGCTGCTTTATGGCCGGTCGTACTCGCGTTCGACCGCCAGCGCGCTCCGCGGAGCCAGTCCCTAACTTCGCGCCGAATGTCCTCCCCAGCCGCACTGATTCCATGGGATATGTCTACATAGACCACTCCAGAGATATCGGATGGGAGTTCGATCATGCCTTTGTGAAGGAGCAGGATACGGCCGGTCTTGCGCTGTAGCTTAGCATAGAAGAACCCGAGTTCGAATATCACGTTCTGCCGCGAGCGGCGTTTGACAATGTCTGACGCGCCCTTTAACGACACCTTATCGTCCGGTGTGAGAAGCACGAACACAAGATCCACGGACCCCGCAATGTCCTCGAACGTCTCTAGTCTCTATGATCGTCTTGCCGAGAGATGGCTGCTCCCGGAGGACAATGGGCTCGTCGAAGCCCAAGACGTTCTGAAGGTAGTTCTTGAGTTCGAAGAGCGCTTCATGGTCATGCCCATGCACGATGAAGCATCGCGGGCTCTGTGTACTTCCGCTGGGCAGCAGGATGCTCTCGATCCGGCGCAACAACTCACGATGGGTAATCGTTGACTTCAGGAAGTACCCGACGCCATACTCATTGAACCAGTCAACCACTTCCGGATCGGAGACGACTGAGACACCGAGAAGAGGGAGGCTGGGGTATCTCCTATGGATTTCATCAGCGAGCACCAACCCGGTTCTCCGCCCAGAGAATGTGTCTGTGCTCTCGAAGCCGACCCCAGGGGGCATCATGACGTCAAGAATCACCAGGTCGATCCGATCGGAGTCCCTCTCGCCTGCGAGGGATGTTAGGAGAAGGGGAACGCAGGCGCTGCGTCCGCGAACTCGTCAGAACGTTGTCCTTGAGCTTGGCTATTGGCTTCCAGTGTTGGGTCGGGGGCGTGTTCGGGCATTGCTCGCCGATGCCGGGCGAATTGAGGTCCCATCGGACTACCCGGACGTCTATATCCCCATGGATAGGCAAGGGAACTGGAAGACGAAGCTCCTGGGGGCACTTCAGGGCGCCAAGATGCAGGTCGACCCGGTCAAAGCGCTTGAGGTCAGGAGCAACTGAACTGCCGTGCAGCGAGCGACACAGCGCCCCCTCTTGTCATTCCGAGCGAAGCGAGGAACCTCTCCTGGCGGCTGGCCCTGACTGGCCCGATGGCATCAGGCGATCGAGGCGAGCTTCTCACTCCCCCCTGTCATTCCGAGCGGAGCGAAGCGTAGCCGAGGAATCTCTCTTGGCTCCCGGCGCTGGACAAGAGAGATACCTCGACAAGCTCGGTATGACAGGCTACAGCGTTGCCTACGCGATTGCGCGCCCTATGCGATCGAGGCCAGCTTCTCGCGGTAGTGGAGGAAGTTGGGCCAGGAGATGTCGGGCGGGATGGCGTGGTCACAGCCGGGGATGTAGCCGCCTTCGAGCATGAGGTCGCGCTTGGAATCAACCATCGCGTCAATGGCCTTGCGGTCGCCCCAGGCGAGGACCCGCTTGTCCATCCCGCCGCCGATGATGAGGTCGCGGCCGAACTTCTTCCGCAAGGCCACGACGTCCATCCCCGCCGCGACCTCCATCGGGTAGATGTAGTTGACGCCGCCCTCCAGCCACAACGGGATCAGTTCCTCGACGTTGCCGTCGCTGTCGAGCATTACGGTGTCAATACCCGCCCGGTGCAGCAGGTCGGTGATCCTGCGGTAGTTGGGCAGCATCATCTGGCGGACGTGCCGCGGGGAGATGAGCGAGGCGGTCTTGTAGGCCATGTCCTCCCACATGATGGCGAAGTCGAATTGGACATCGAGCACGACCCGCTCGAGGACGGCGAGGGTGAGGTCGGCGAGGTGGTCCATCATCTCCTGGACGAAGGCGGGGTCGTCGTAGAGCATGACGGCGACGTTCTCGACGCCCATCCAGTCGCGAACCCAACCGAAGAGCGAGCCGGCGCTCACGCCGAGGGGGAAGTCGCGGACGGCGTATTGCTTCACGAGCGACGGCCAGTGCATCGAGACGCGGCTCGGGCTGTCGGGGGCGAGGCGGGGGAGGAACACCGAGCGCCAGGTCTCGCGGTCCTTGAGGGGGAACTCGATGTACTGGGGCATGTTCGGCTCGGCCATGCGGCGGAACTTCTTCTTGATGCCGCCCTCGCGGCTGTCGCGGTAGACCTCGTAGTCGTCGGTCAGCTCGAGCGTCTCGTAGTCCCAGCGGTAGGCGAGGCCGACGTTGACGGGTGCGGTCTCGAAGCGGTCGTAGCCCACGATGCGGGCGTAGTCGTCGTCGAGGGGCAAGCCCTCGCGCTGCCAGCGTTTCACCGTTTCGGGGAACGCCCGCATCTCGTGGCGGAAGAGCCTGTCGAAGGGCTGATAGTGCGTCACGGCCCGATAGCGTTCGCGGCTGGTCATTCAGTTCACTCCTGAGAAGACAGGGGCTCAGTCAAAGGGCTGCCTGCCAGCCTCTCTCCTTGATGAGTTGCCGAAGGTCCCGCTCCATCGCCGAGAAGGCGGACAGTTCGCGCAGGGGGGCGAAGTCCGAGACCAGGTCTGCGAGTCTTGCCGCGGCGATGCCGACTCGGAATGTCCTTCGCCGTCGCTTCCCACGTTGGCTCGCAGTGAGCAGGAGGTCGTGCAGGATGGCTTTGGGGTCGGGTAGGCTCTCCACGTCACGCAGGTCCGGAAGCGCCAGCTCGACGTGTCCGTTGGGGTTCCCGGCCGCATTGCGGATCGCCGCCTCGTCGAAGAGCAGCCACGCCTCTGTCATCCGAACGGGGACGACGCAGACGGCAGGGAATCGTGGGTCCGCGCTCTCGCCTTGAGCCTTCCTGATCTCGATGACCCGGTCGGCGCGCGACGCCCGCTCCGCGTCCCTGTGGACGAACAGGAGGTCGCACGGCCTCAGTTCCACGGCCATGCTGATCCTGTCGGCCAGCGCGCGTGGAGGGGAAGGGACCCTTCGGAGGTCCGCCCATTTGGAGACGACGGCATATCCTGTCAGATGCTGCTCGAGAAGCCACGCGAGAATGGGAAGCAGGCCGCGATCCGAGCTTCCGTCGCACAGCAGTGTGTAGCGGAGTTGCTTCACGATGGGCTGCTTTGCGGGAAGGCAAGGTAGCGCTGCAGGTCCGGGCAGTCTACAACACGCAGCTTGCGCGCCCTTGCTTTCGGCAGGGCATCCGATTCTTCCTGGTCCGGCGGCAGGATGGGGTTCAGGTACGCAAGAAGGTGTCCGAGCGGGACCGCTTCGGCGCCGTTCTCGCACCGCCACGTGCCGGGCATGGCGCTGAAATGCGCCCGCTTGAACCGTTTGCCCCCCCGCAGGGTCTCAACGAGCTGGGCCACGACGAGGCCGTCGCGGTCCACCTGCCCGACCACCGCGGGACTGTGTGTGTTGATGATCACCTGGCGAAGCGGGTTGTCGGGGCCTACAGGCTCCTCTGCATCCATCGCAATATCCCGAAGCAATCGGAGCATGGCAGGGATACGCTCCGGATGGATGCCGTTTTCAGGCTCCTCCAAGCAGATCAGGCCCGTCGCAGTCGGATCCTCTTCCAGTGCTGCCAATGCCAGGAAGCGGAGCGTGCCATCCGAGAGCGCCAGCGCGGGGTGGGATGTGCCATCCCTGCCTGTCGCCATCAGCGTCAGAAGTCCGCGCTTCTCATCGCGGTCCACATAGACATCGCGGATGTCATCCACCAGCTCCCACAGGCGGTTGGCTACCCGGGCGTATGTGCTCGATGTAGCTGCCTCAGGCTCACCGGTTCGATCCGGCTGCGCCATCCTGGCCAAGCGGTAGAGAGTGGCCGCCAGGTGCGAGCCGTCCGATCCCAACGTCGTGGGTGCGTCGAGCCCATCCGGTCTGCGCAGCGACGAAGGCTCAAGCTGAAGAAGGCGCCATGAGCGCATCCCGTTACGGGCGAGCAAGGCCGTGGGATCGTCAGCAGCGTTCACGACGGACAGGATCGTCCGGGGCAAGTCGGCGGCCGGGACGCCCCTTCGCATGCCCCGACCCCCACGATCTTGGTGAAGGTTGATGACGCGAGACGCGCCTTCGCCTTCCGTAGAGATGAAGTAAGGGGTCTTCCGCCGCTGTCCCCTCATCAGGGAATCTCGCCACCGTTTGGCAGAGTGCGGAAAGAGGAGGGCGTGAGGAGCATCCGCAAGCCTGATCTGGGCAAGCTCCTCCTTGAGAATCTCCAGGGGGCCAGGGCTTGAATTGCCTCCGCGGAAGCCGATGACAAGTTCATAGCGCACGAACGTGGTCGTCGCTGTAACCGGCTGCCCAAGCTCATCCCGGCCTTCGGCTGGGATGATCATCTCGGCCGCAAACGACATCTGCGTATCGAACCGATCTCTACCTTTCCCGGCGCGATGGAAGAGGTTCCTCACGTCGGCCGATTTCCCCTGTTCATCTCGAATACTCCGCGCTGCTTCCAGGAGGGATTTGTCCGCAAGCAGGCTCAGGAAACGAATTGCGTCGAAGAGGTTGGACTTGCCCGTGCCATTTGCGCCCGCGACGCAGGTGAACGGCCCGAAGCGCACGTCCACGTCATGCGGCCATGCTGCGAGAATGGGGCGGCGGGGGTTCCTGGGCGCGGCGTCGGCCGCTGCCGCCTGGATGACGCTGCGCGATGCGGGGTTCGCCGCCGAGGCCACGGGTGCCGAAGAGAAGTTCCTGGGGCCTGGGGCGCGGTGCGTGCCCACGGTGCGGGCATGCTTCGTCCGACGCAAGGGGGACTATGGGATGCGCTGGCCAGGGGCCGTCTACGACGGCGCGGCGGCGCTGAAGAAGTACACGGAGGAACTGGGGGCGGCGGCCAAGGAGCTGAACCTGAAGCTCGACCTGCGCCCCGAGCCGCTCTACAGCCAGGCTGAAGGGGACGCCTGGATCGCCGAAGCCGCGGAGGCAAAGCCGGATGGCCTGCTCGTCGTGGTGCTCGACCGCCAGGAGCACGCCTGGCCGACGGCCTCGAAGGCAATTGACACGAAGCTGCCCACCGTGGTCTTCTCGCCCGTCGGCACGTCGTTCACCACCAACACGGCGGCGCCCTCGCGGAAGCCCGGCTGCTTCATCGCCTCGACCGACGACTTCGGGCAGGTGAAGTGGGGACTGAAGATGCTCCACGCGGGGGCCAAGATGCGGGCGACCCGCGCCCTGGTCATCGCGGGGGGCAAGGAGGCCGACGCCGAGATGGAGCACCTCGGCATCAAGCTCCGCTACGTCCCAGCCAAGGCGTTCCTCGACGAATACGAGAAGACGCCAGAGACGGACGAAATCCGCTCGCTGGCCGAGGACTACATGAAGCGCGCCCGCCGCCAGGTGGGGGCGACGAAGCAGGACGTGCTGAACGGGGTGAAGAGCTACGTGGTGGCGCGCACGCTTCGCGCGCGGGCCGAGGCCGACGCGATCACGATGGACTGCCTGGGCGCCCTGGGGCGGAGCAAGGTGAGCCTGCCCTGCATCGCCTGGTCGCGGATGAACGACGAAGGGATTCCCGCCGCCTGCGAGGCCGACCTGGGAGCAGTCGCCACCCACATCGTCGTCCAGTACCTCTTCGACCGCCCCGGCTTCCAGCAGGACCCCGTGGGCGAGACGGCGCGGGGCGCGATCATCGGCGCCCACTGCTCCTGCCCCACGCGGCTCAACGGCTCTGGCCAGCCCCCCGAGCCATTCGACATCGTCCACCACCACGGCATGCGCGATGCCGTGCCCCGCACCCTCTGGAAGGTCGGCCAGCGCGTCACCTGCCTGGACGTCGAGCCTGCGGGCAAGGGCGGCAAGCCGCGGATGCTCATCTCAGTGGGCGAGGTTCTCGAGAACGTCTCCGTGCCCCCCGCCGGCGGCTGCGTCGTCTCCGTCATGGTCAAGTTCGACGGCGCGGCGGACGTGTTGGCGTTTCCCGGCTTTCACCAGCTTTTCTTCTACGGTGACTTCAAGGCGCAGCTCGTGCAGTTCTGCCGCCTGTTCAACATCGAGCGGGTGATCGCGTGAGGTGGAACATTGAACTCAAAGCGGGAGCCTCCGGCGCAAGCTGCGTTGACATGAGCCACCGTTAGCGCTGAAGCGCCATGACCTTGCATGTCAGCGGTGTGACAGGCACGTGTCAGTGCGTGTCACGTGTCAGGCACGGTCCGAACGGCCTGCAAGTTGGGTGCTGAGGCCAATCGCTCCGAGTCACTTGGTCAGGGACACGGGTAGAAGGCCGAACACCGCCACTACTATCAGGACGGCCAAGCCGAGCGAGACCGCGGCGAACACAGCGGCGAAGATGACGGACATGCACCCAAGGAGTTCGGCGTGGGGACGCCACGGAAGCCGCAATCGGGCCTGAAGCGATCTGACCTCTGAGGCGAACGCGTTGGCTTTCTGTGCGCCGATTGCGAAAATCCAGGCCGCCCCTGCGCTCAAGACGAGCGGCGGGACGAGCGCCATCCACAGGGGCCCCCGCCCCGGCCACTTCGCAAGCACGTAAGTGACGATGGCCCCGACGATCCCCAGGGCCACCGACGCAGACTTGACGATCTGCTCGAGATAGAACTTGTGCAGATCAACTTGCTGCTTGAACTGCTCCCACCCGGGCACGTTCTCTTCTGGCATCTGTCTATGCCCCTTCTCCGTGAGTTCTGGGTGAGTTCTGTGGCCACCTCATTCAATCACTGGATCAGGCGCGCAATCAGGGTTGCGTGATCGAGAGGAGCCGCTGAGGGCCGTCCAGGGTGACGAGCCACTGCTCGAGGATATCCATACCGATGAGCATCTCCTCGGTGCCGGCGCAGGGATGGTCCTCGTAGGCACACTGCACAGCGTAGAGATGGCCGTTGACCTCGATGCGCAGGGCGCACAGGCCGGTCTCCCGGTCGCACTCCACGTCGGTGGAAAGGTTGATGCGGATATCGCGGGGGTAGACCTGTGTTACCTCGCAGCCCGTGTCGAGTAGCGCCCGTTTCCCGCGAATGGCCCTCCCTGAGGCGGGAAGGTGAAGGGTGACGGTCACTGCCGGAGCGAGGCCGTGTGCGCCGGTGGAGAACCGTTCATAGGGCCTGTCGCGAGCCAGGACGCTGGCCATTCCGCTCCCCCTCTAGCCACCCGAATGGATGGGTTGGCGCACCCTGGGGCTCGGCCCGCGGCGTGTCGGGTGCTCGCTGAGGACCTGGTGGAACTCGCAGGGCTTGCGCGGGCTGCCGAGGCGCTCATCCAGCGCGGCCAGGAGCCGTTCGACGGTCGGCTCCAGCGCCACACGCCGCGTCCCCTGGTAGGCGACGAACCAGCCCCTGTGGGTTCTCAGTAGGCGTGGCTTCTCTCTGGCCCAGCCGTTCCCGCGAGCCGGCGCTGCCCTTGGCCATCTTGCCATCGCAACACTCATCGCCACATTCCTCCTTCTGCTTCGATTGTATTCCTCGCTGAGGCAACTGTCAACGGCCGCTCGGCGGATGCCGGGGGGAGTTCGTCGAAGTAGTTGCCGCCGCCGGCGCGCTTGAGGCGCTCGTCGTCGAGGGCGAAGCCCTTGATGATGTACTCGCGGAGGCGCTGGGTGGCCCAGATGCGGAACTGGGTGCCGCGGTGGGAGTGGACGCGATAGCCGACGGAGATGATGACGTCGAGGTTGAAGTACTCGACCTCGCGGGTCACTTGCCGCTCGCCCTCAAGCTGAACTGTTGCAAATTTTGCAACAGTTGCTTCCGGGCGAAGCTCCCCCTCGTCGAAGATGTTGCGTAGGTGTCTGGAGATGACTGACTTGTCGCGCTGGAAGAGGTCGGCCATGTGGTTGAGGGAGAGCCAGACTGTTTCGCCGGCAACGCGGACTTCGAGCCGGGTGCCGCCGTCCTCGGTCTGGTAGAGGAGGAACTCGGATGGGCCGGTGAGCCTTGTGGGGAGGTTCCCTTCGCCGCTACCCGCCATGGCCATTCCCCGTTTGCCCACGCGATGGCGCACCTGGGGGGCTGCACTCCCCCTTTGCCTACTTCACCCCGGCGTGCTCTGCCAGCCACAGGTTGACGAGGGTCTCGGGGGAGACGCCCCTCAGGTGCGCCATGGCCTCAACCTGGGCATACACCTCCGGGGCGATGGTGATCCGTCTTCGCCGCGCCGCACGAAGCTCAGATAGGGCCTCCCGGGTCTGGCCCCAGTGGTCCGCCAAGCTGTGCGAGTCCCAGAACTCGGCCAGCTCTCCGACACTCCTGGCCCTGGAGATGCTCGCCGCCTTGCGTTGCCTAGCTGCGTTCATATGTCAGCCCGTGCTTGGTGGTGACCTTCTCCACGATGTCGGGCAGCCAGATGAAGTCATCAATGTACATCGCCCAGCAACCGCCCTTGCGCCCTGAGCCGTGGTTCAGTGCCTCTGCTGCTGCATTCTACACCACGCTGGTGGTGGTGTCAAAGCTCTGGAGAGGTCCACCGAGGGCCATCGGCGGACCTCGTGTGCCCATGCAATGATACGCTTGGGGGAGCAGGTGTCAAGGGGCCTTGACGATGACAGGGGGGGTGCATAAGATGGGGGCATGAGGCGGAATATCGAACTGAAAGCACGCTGCGGCGACCTGGCTCGCGCGGCGGCGCGTTGCGAGCGGCTGGGGGCGCGGCGGGAGTGGACGCGCCATCAGACCGATGCCTATTTCGCGGTGTCCGAGGGGCGGCTGAAGCTGCGGGTCGAGACACCCGGCGAGGCGATGCTCGTCCGCTATCGCAGGGACGACCGCGCTGCTGCGAGGGAGAGCCTGTACGAGGTGACTCCCGTGTCCGACCCGGCGGCGACTCTGGCCGCGCTGGCGGCGCAGCACGGGGTGCGCTGTCGGGTGGAGAAGACGCGGACGCTGTATCTGATCGAGAACGTGCGGATTCACCTCGACGAGGTGGAGGGGCTTGGGGCGTTCGTGGAGTTCGAGGCGGTGATGGGGGAGGGGTGCTCGGACGCGGCGGCGCGCGAGCTGTTGGGCCGGCTCCAGGGCGAGCTGGGGATTGCGGAGGGTGATTTGGTGGCGGGGTCGTACAGTGATCTGATCCGGCCGGGATGAATGGATGAATGGATGGGTGGATGGGTGCAAGATAGTCATCCATTCATCCACCCATCCAACCATCCGCTCTGGGTGTGGCAAGCGGTTGCAGTGGGAAGATGCGGCCTGAAGGCCGCACTACGAACTGCAAGGGGCTGGCGAATGCGTCATCGGCTGGTGGTCGTGGCGGTGGTGGGCTTCTGGGCCGTGATGACGGCGTCGCTCGTGCGGCGGTGGCTGCTCGAGGTGAAGCCGGAGTTCATTCCAGGCACCTATCGGAGCGTGCTGACGGCCGACCGGCAGAACTACCAGTGCCGCATGGGCATCTACCTGCCCGGGCTGAAGGAGAAGGCGGGGTACACGGAGACGGTGTTCATGTACTCCGAGGACGGGCGGTATCGGATCACGAACATCACGCGGGTGCAGGCAGCGGTGCCGGGGCTGCTGGGGCGGCTGGCGGCGTTCGCGCTCGACACGAACGTGGTGGTGGGGAAGGGGCACGCGCTGGAGCGGTTCTCGGTGACGCTCAGCTCGCCTGTGATGGGCGCGGAGTTCAAGGGCGAGGTGGTGGGGGACGAACTGGTGCTGCGCGCCCGCGTGGAGGGGGACGAGGAGGAGGAGGTTCGGCGGATGCGGCTGCCGCCCGGCGGCATGGTGGCGAGCGGCCTGTCGCCCCTGCTGGCCCTGCCGCCGCTGCGGGTGGGGCTGCGGTGGACGACGCTGGTCCTCAACCCGCTGACGCTTGCGCTGGAGGAGGTGGAGTTGGTCAACGATGTCGCCGCCGTCGGGCAGGTCGGGAAGGTTGACGACCTTCACCGTCGCGGGCGGGTCGAGCTTCGTCACGATGCGGGCCACGTCGTCACAGTAGCCCCGGCCCGCATCGTCGTTGTCGGGGAAGATGATGATCTCCTTCCCCGCAGCCCACGTCCAGTCGGACTTGCGGGCGGACATTGCCCCGCTGGCGCTCGCCGTGGCAACTAAGCCCAGCTTGTTCGCTTCGTCCGCCTTGCGCGGGCCCTCGAAGACCAGGACGGTCTTGGCCTCGGCCAGCTTCGGCAGGTTGTAGACGGGGAGCTTCTTCACCCCCGGCGGATCACACGACGTCAACTCGTCCACAGTTCGGAAGACACACTTCCTCTTGGTCCCATCGCCGGCGCCCACGTCGCTCCGCGTCTTGGGGGGAAACAGGTCGGCCAGCTTCAACCCAAGGGCCTCGGCAACCTTCTCGGTCGAGCATCCCCTGTGGCAGTAAAGGAGCGCACGGCCATCGCTCCCCACGGACACGGCCAGGCTCGCCTTGCTGTCCTCGTGGGCAGGGCAGCGGGCTTCCCATTGACCTTCTCTGCCCGTCGGCTCGTGGCCTCTCGCTCGCAGCGCGTCCAGGATGGCCCGGACGGGATCGCAGTTGGTCTGTCTCATCAGTTGTTCCCCCCCGCGTCGAGATAGGATTGAACGTCTCGCAGCCGCCAACGGCGCAGCCTCGGGCCGACACGGATCGGGGCGGGGAAGCCATCCCCCTGTCCGGCTTCGCTCAGCGCGGCCATGCGCCAGAGCGAACGGGGCGACAGCTTCAGAAGCCGCGCCAAGTCCTCAACGGAGAGCAGTTGGCAGTCGTGTGCAATCGTTTCCTGTGACATGTTCTTCTCCTTCGCAATGTGTCAACCGATGGTCTGACGTGCTTGATCGGGTTCGGTGTCGGGGGCGTCGGCCGGGGCGCGCGCCTCGTTGCCGCTCCTGCCCGCTGCCCGAGCGAGAAGGATTGGCAGAACGGCGTCAAGGTTGAACAGAAGCCGTGTGCCGGCCCGCAGATGGGGCAAGCTGCCCGCATCGGCCTCCCGTGCCAGCCACTTGCCAGGCACACCCAACCGCAAGGCGGCAGCGCGCAGGGACACCAGTTCGCCATCCATTGTTCCGATCCCCAAAGCGGGCAACGCACGATCCTCTACACGACGTGCCGCTATTATCCGGCGAATGGAGATTTCCGAAAGACCAAGAAACAGGGAATCTGTAGGGAATCTGTAGGGATTGCATGCGGAATCTGCGTGGTCAGCGGGATCGGCGGGTGGGCTTGGGGCGGGCAGGCGAGAAGGCGGGTCAGTCTCTACGCATTGGCGCGACGGTCCAGTTTCTCGATGGTCGTCACGCCCAACTCGGTAATGCTCTCGCCCGTCCGTGTGCGCTTGGTCAGCTTGGCAGCGCGAAGCTGCGGCAGTTCCTTCTTCAGTGTCTTCGGGTCGCAGAAGTGTTCCTTGCCGCTCTTGCCGTAGCAAATTTGCTCCTGCGTCAAGGTTGTGCCTTCCTTGAATAGCTTTCGCAGGATGTCCTTCCCACGAGGCGTCAGCACCGGCATCTTCTGTTTCCGGGCAGGCGGGTCGGACACAGCGGGCCGCGCGCTTTCGGGCGGCAAGGACACACTCTCTCGCATCGCCGCCACGCTCCCGGGCCCATCCGTGTCGGTGTCCGCGCATCCCCTGAGAGGCACAGCCTCCGGGAAGGCATAGAACGGCGGCGGGCCCGCACTCTTGGCCGCCAAGCGCGCGTAGGTGTCAATGACTTGCTTCCTCAGGGCCAGGTAGTCGGCGTGGGCGTCTGCAACCGTCTTGCCCGTGGGGAAGATGTCGTCGCGGGGGAACCAAGGCGGCAGATCGCCTGTCTTGCTGGAGATGGCTCTGACGAGGTCGCCAAGCTCGCCTCTTAGCCAGGCTGCGAACTGGCCGATGGGGACCCCTTGCTCCTTCTCATCTTCCAGCACTTGGGCCGCCCGGCGCGTGGGCGTGGGCAACGTTGAAGGTCGGTAGCGCGCAGTGAAGTCAAGCACTCGGCCCGTCGCCGACGCCAGCAAGCGCCGTGCCCGTTCGGGGCTGCCCTCGGGGTACTCTACCACAAACCAGTCATACCGAACCGGCTGGTCGTGCGGATGCTCGGTGATGAACCACATGGTGAAGTCCAGCCACTCCCGCAGACGAGCGAGTAGCTTCATTGCGTCGTGCAGGTCAGACGCTCGACGCGAATCACCCTCGCAGACACCGGTCTGGGACTCGGGCATGGGGAACCCCCACAAGACAGATTCGGGCTGTGGCTCACAGGCACCGATGGTCAGACGCCGCTTCACGGGCGTGGCCCGGTCCCGTTCCCGAAGCACTCACACCGCCCCGCGTGGCCGACGAGCATCCCGTCAGGCACGTGGGCACATGTGTTCGGGAGGATAGCACGGGCCGGGCCAGAACGCAAGGGGCAAAGTCCCTCGGCGGGAATGGCAGGGCGCGGGATGGCCAGTGCGATGCACGACACCGCGCCCCGCTCCCACGTCGGCAGGGTTTCCCGGAAGTTCGCCAACGTAGGTAACTCAGGTAACCCTTCACGCGCGCGCGCGCGCACGCGAGAGCAAGTCAAGCCGCCGCCCGCCGCATGTATACCACGAGGCCCCCACGGTGCCCAGTCACTTCGCCTCCCCCGGCACCCTTCGGCCCTCCGCTGCGGCTGTGCCACGCCGTAACCAACGTAATAGCCAGATGTTATAGCATTCTGTGTCGCGCCGACTTGACATTTCAGTGAAGTTAGGGTATCCGTTATACTAATCCAGCAGTGCGCTGGGTGCGAAGACGCTGTAACGGCGGGACGGGGCGCGCTGGGTTGACGCCCCACCCGCTCACACCACCTCCCTGGTGGCCATTCGCGAAGGAGGCAGGCGATGGGGCACAACCTCAACGTTAGGAACGGCAAGGTGTCCATGTTCTACTGGGGCGGCCTGCCGTGGCACGGGCTGGGGAAGGAGTTGGACGGCCCCGCCACGTCCGCCGAGGCGATCAAGGCTGCGCAGCTCGACTGGCAGGTGGTCAAGGTGCCGCTCTGCGCCGTGGACGAGCGCGGCCTCGCTGGTGTCCCTGGCTTCTTCGCCACCGTGCGAGAGGGCGACTGGGGCCGGCGCGACTGCCCCGTGTTCGGCGTCGTCGGCAAGGGCTACAGGCCCCTCCAGAACGTGGACGCCTTCCGCTTCTTCGATAGCATCGTCGGCATGGGCGCCGCCATCCACCACACGGCAGGCGCCCTGGGCAACGGCTCCCGCGTCTGGATTCTCGCCAAGCTCCCCGGCCACATCCGCGTTGTGGGCGACGACGTGGCCGACAAGTACCTCCTCCTCTCCAACGGCCACGACGGTCACACGGCCGTCCAGATCAAGTTCACGCCCGTGCGCGTTGTGTGCCAGAACACGTTGACGCGGGCGCTGGCAGGAGGGGCGACGGTCAACATCGTCCACAAGCCCGACATGCCCCGCCGCCTCGACGAGGCGAAGGAGGCGCTTGGTATCATCAACGGCCAGTTCGCGGCGATGGAGCAGGACTTCCAACGCATGGCGAAGCAGAGCCTGAAGGACCAGCAGTTGGCGACCTACCTGGCCTCTATCTTCCCCGACCCCAAGCCAAGCCCAGCCCACCCCCGCGTCATTGAGAGCCTGCGGCGTCGAGCCGCGTTCCACAGACAGCAGTCGGCCCGCCTCGCCATCGAGGGCAAGGGCAACGACGTGGCAGCCGTTCGCGGCACCCTCTGGGCCGCCTACAACGGCGTGACGGAGTACGTTGACCACCTGTGGGGGAAGTTCAGGGGCGAGGGCGACCGGGCACGTCGCCTCAACTCGCTGTGGTTCGGCAGGGGGCACCAGATGAAATCGAGAGCCTACACGCAGGCCGTGGCGCTGCTGGATGCGTCGAGGAACTGATCGCTGGGGCGACGAACGCTCGGCAGCCGCCGTAGTGTCGGGCCGTCATTTGCCCCCTCGACACAGGGTTGGCAAGCTCGTCACGAGACTGCCGGGCATGACCGGCTCCGCGCCGGAGGCAATCAACGCCGCATTGTCGGGGCTGTCGAGGGTCAGGACGTTCTTGCCCCAGCGGAGGGCACGTCGGGCAAGCTGCTCGGTCGCGCTCCCTTTCTCGGCATGTGCGACGAAGAGGGTGTCGGCCAAGGCGGCAACGAACTCGTTGCGCCGCAGGGCGAGTTCGGCGGTTGGCCGACGGTCCTTGGGGTCGAACGGGGAGAGGACGAGGAGGCGACCCTCGGCCAGTGGCGCTCTCCATTCCCCTGGCAACCGGACGGGCGTGCTCCGGGCCGGGCAGACGACCACAGGCTGCGTCCCCCGCAGCAGCAGGGTCAGGCATTCCTTCTCCATCGGCGAATGGAAGCCGCTGATGACTGTCACCCCGGCGTCCCGCAGCGCGCAAGCTGCGTCGTAAGTCTGCAAGATCAGGTTCCCAGGACACTTGACGGAGCAGAATAGAGCAAGCATCCCGCTACACAGAGCGTCCAAGCTCCCCAGCACGTCAAGCCGACCCGGCGCGTCGTTGCCCAGGAACGCCCGTAGGGCGATTGGGTAGCGGTCGTCCGCCTGGGTGATCTCAAGTGCGTTCGTCGCTGTTCTCCACCCTCGGGGCACCAAAGCGCCAGCGGGTTTCCGCGCAAACAAAGCCCCGTTATGAACAAGGCTTGCTCATAAAGTGTTCATAACGGGACATACCGTGCTGCCTTGCGGGTGTCCACCTGGCGCAGCGTTCTTCCCTTCATCTTGCGGAGCATGTGCCCAAGGGCGACTCAAGCTTGCGGGCGAGGATCACCCCCCGGCTCATGTCCCATTTGTCCCATAGGTGTCCCATTTCGCCGCGAGTGTGTAGAACGACCCCCGGCGCTCCGTCCAGGGCGGCACGGCATTGCATGTCAGACGGCCCCTGCCAGTTTCTCGCGGATGAGCTTGACGAAGCTCTGGGCCTTCCCGAACAGGCTCTTTGCCTCCGTCTCGGTGATGAGGCCGGCCACGTCGTAGATGGCGCGGTGCCGCTTCGTCCGTATCCGGTCGAAGTAGCCGATCAACTCCCCGAACTCCTCGCCCAGCGCCTCCGCCATGAACGCGAAGACGTTCTTGTGGCTCTCCTGGCTCGCCGGCCGGTAGCCCTGGGCGAACATGAAGGCCCGCGACGCCTGGAGCACGGCGTCGTAGGCGATGGCGAAGCCCCAGTCCCAGTCCTCCGCCATCACGTGCCGCGCGGTCCGCAGGTCGCGCTCCGTATGAACCTCCAAGGCCGCTGCCAGATCCAGATCACCCAATGGGTTGTGAAGAGAGTCGCATGAGAGACAGACTCAAGAACTTGGGACGTTCCCAAGTCATTGCTCGTCAATGACATGCAAGAAGCCCACCCCAGTGGAATGTGGCGTGGGCTTCACTGCAAGACCGCACTCCCGCGGCCTGCGCGGGAGCGTGGCTCCCCGGCCGTTACCCCAACAGAACAAATGCAGGTCGGGTCGCGTGGGAGCTAACTCCTTACTACAGTAGGACATGCAGCACCGGCCTCCTCTTTGTCCGAGGCCAGAAGCCAGAGGAATTGGCTCATCTGGCGAGAGTCACGACTCGCCAGTGGCGGAGGTACGTGAAGAGGCAGGATTGGGAAAGCCCCATCGCCAAGGGTCTGCGGTTCCTCCAGGTCTTCGAAGAGCCGACGGTCGCGACATACGCCGACGCGGCCAGCATCCTCGGTGTGTCGCGTCAGCGAGTTTACCAACTCACCTCGCTGGTCCGCAAGCTGCCTGAGGAGGTCAAGAGCATACTCCTGGAGGCGAACGACCCAGCCACCCAAGGGTACTTCACAGAGAGGCGGCTCAGGCCCTTGACGACGCTCGGCAGTGACGAGGAGAAGGTCGCAGCCTTTGCGGCCCTCCTTGTACAGGCTAGCTCTGCAACGCACCCGCCACTCACTGTCGGGCTCTGAGGGTCAGTCGCTTAATGGCCGGCGGTGCGAGGAAATCGAGCGGGGCTTGGCTCTGGCTTCGGCATTCACGGTCGAGATCGGGCCCCAGGAGCCCCGGCGGACTCTTGCCTACTCATGAAGATACCGGAAAACCTCCGGCCCTCCGGGGTAACCTTTCGGCGATTGCTGCCATTAGTATAATGGAGAGCCATATGATGCCCCCCACGGACGACAGCCTGCGCCCCGACATCATCCGCCGCGCCCGGCAGGGGGAGCGCATGGCCCTGGAGGCCATAGTCCGGCGCTACCAGGAGCCGGTGCGGGCCTGGGTGGCAGCCCACTGTCCGCCGGGAGGGGATGTGGACGAGGTGGCGCAGCGGACGTTCGTCGCGGCCTTCACGCGCATCGCAGAGTTCCAGGAGGGTACCAACTTCGGCGCTTGGCTCTTTGCCATCGCCCGCTTTCAACTGCTCACCGAAATCACCAGACTTCGGCGGCTGGCAGATTACCGCACCCGCTATGGGCGAGACCTCCTCTCGCGCGAACTGGAGCGGCGCGCGCAGGAGCCGGACGAGGCGACGGCGGCGCGGCTGCACTACCTCCGCGAGTGTCTGGAGGCGCTCGGCGAGTCAGGGCGGCAGTTCATCGCCTGGCGCTACACGGATGGGTTGCCACTTCAGGAGATGGCGGCCCGCACCGGCCGCTCCGTGGCGGCCATCAAGAAGCAGCTCTGGCTGCTGCGGCAGAAGCTCCAGCAGTGCATCGAGAACAAACTGGCGACGGGAGGCGGAGTTGTCGAATGACACCCCATGAGCGGTTCTGCGAACTGTGGACAGACTACCTCGAAGGCGACCTGGACGACGCGGGAGTAGCCGAGCTTGAGGCCCTCCTGGCAGCGGACGAATCGCTGCGCGCACGGGCCGCCGACCTGTTCCAGACCCATCGCCTGCTGGGCTTCGCCTTGCAGGACAACCCCGCGGCGCGGGAGGCGTTCGTGAGTTCCACGCTCGCGCGCATGCCCCTCAGCGATGACGCCTTCGTTGAGTCGGTCATGGAGCGGGTTCATCCCGGAACTGGACGGCCACACAGGGCCACCCCTACGCGCTGGCTGCCGGTCGCCGGGGTTGCTGCCATCGTCCTGTGTGCCGCGGCAGTTTCGATCTTCCTTCGCGTCGCTGCCACGCGGCCCAAACCGACGGAGTTCCTCGCGACGCTGACCCGTGCGACCGATTGCGTCTGGGACATGCCCACAGGTCCGAGACAGGGAGATCGCCTGGCCGCTGGGGAGATGAGTCTCCGCAAGGGGGTGGCCGAGATCACGTTGGCCAGCGGCGTGAGCCTGCTGGTCGAAGCGCCTGCTAACCTGAGGCTGGTTGACGCTGCCGGCACCGTGCTGGACGCGGGGCGGATCGTGGCGCGAGTGCCACCCACGGCCGTGGGCTTTGCCGTTGACACGCCAAGGGCAAGGATTGTCGATCGGGGCACCGAGTTCGGCGTGCGCGTGGAGCCAGGGCGAGAGACGATCGTGCAGGTGTTCGGCGGTGCGGTGGCGGTCGAGTTGAAGAATCCGGACGCGTCCGGCAGGAGAAGTCATCGCCTCGCAGCGGGTGAAACCATGCGTATCGACGCGTCGGACGCGGTCGAGCTCCAGAGAGTCGCCTTCTCGCCCGAGCGTTTCGAACGCACGTTCAGTACGCCGAGCGTCCATGAGGGGGACAGGCTGATTCCTTTCAAGCCGAGCCAGGTGTCCTCGCTCGACATTGTTGCGGCGCCCGGTCCGGTGACCGTGGACGGCGATCTGTCGGACTGGAACCTGTCGGGCGTGTTCGATGCCCGGTGCGCCGAGCCGTTCGCCGAGTCATGCTACGTTCACGGCGCCATGATGTACGACAAGCAGCACCTGTATGTCGCGGCCCGGGTGGGCGACCCGATGCCGATGCGAAACGTCATTGACCCGAACACCGATCCGTGGTCGGCCTGGATGGGCGGCAGCGTGCAGCTTCGCTTCTCGACGGACCGGACCTTCGGCTGGCCTGTGCAAGCGACCAAGCCGAACCCGCGCCAGGGCAAGCTCAGCGCGCAAGACACCAGCGGCCGCATCGTCCATGTGACCTTGTGGTATTTCCAGCCACGCGAGCAGCCGTGCCTGGAACTCCGCTACGGGATGAACCTGGACCGCGGCGTGGTGAACCCCGCCGGTTGGCGAGGAGCCTTCCGCAAGGCGCCGGACGGCAAGAGCTACACCGTCGAATGCGCCATCCCCTGGACGCTCCTGGGGGCAGGCGACGACCCGCCCCGGGCCGGCGATGCGCTGGGGCTTTGCTGGACCGTCAACTGGAGCGATGCCGGCGGCAAGCGTTGGATGGGCCAGTTGGTTGAAATCAAGAACCCGGCCTACGCCACTGGCGGCAAGGTTCTGACGCACATGTATGCCGAAACGTGGGGCAAGGCGATCTACAGATGATCGCCGATGAGAGAGGAACAGCTATGCACACCGTGTTGCCGATGGGACTCATTGGGTGCCTGCTTGCCGTGGCGGGCGCAGTGTTGGCGGCCGCGCCCATCACGCTGGTGGAGGACGGCAAGCCGGCGGCCACCATTGTGATCGCGGACGACCCGGCCGCCATCCCAATTGGGAAGGGGGCAGCGAAGGGTAAGCCGCCCACAGTGGCCTATGCTGCGGACGAACTCCAACGCTTCATCGAGAAGGCCACCGGCGCTCGCCTGGAGATCCTGCCGGCCGCCAAAGCACCGGCGACGGGTACGCTGCTGCTCGTGGGCCGCAGCGCGCTCAGCGAACAGCACAAGCTGGCGCTGCCGACCAGGCCGGAGGGCCTGCGCATCGTCGCCTTCCCGCGCGGCGTGGCCATCCTGGGCGAGGTGAAGCCTGCCGGCGCGGGCAATATCAAGCACGAGGTGGACCGTGGCACGCTGCACGGCGTCTACGAGCTCCTCGAGCGCGTCGTCGGATACCGCTTCTACATCCACGTCCCGAAGGACCCCGACCTGGGCATCGTGACGCCGGTGGTGAAGACCCTCATGGTGCCGTCGGACTACACCCTGGACCTGGCGCCGGATTTCCCGTTGCGCAGCGGGGCATTCGAGATTTGGAGCGCGCCGCTGGACTGGCAGCGGGTCACGCGCGAAGGCTCCGGCACTGGCATGCCCGTCATCAACCACACGGACAGGTGGTTCGGGAGTCGGTTCTTCAAGGACCACCCTGACTGGGCCGCGGTCATCCGCGAAGATGGCACGCGCAGCAGAGACTACCCGTGCTACTCGCATCCCGGCGTCTTGAGCGCGCGCGTGCAGGTGACGCAGGATGTCTACGACGGCAAGGGGGGCTGGTTCGGCGAGCATGGCCATCCCGGCCCCAAGTGGATTCCGTTCGAGCCGACGGACCTCTGGGACCAGAAAGGGCTGTGCCTGTGCGAGCGCTGCAAGCCGCAGCTCCAGCCTCAGCGGGGCCGGTTCGGGCTCGCCTCGAACCTCCTTTTCCGCCACGGCGTAGGGTTCGCGGCCGAGATCGCGAAGCGCTGGCCCGACAAGCGCCTGGGCATGCTCGCCTACGAGGGGCACATGCTCCCGCCTGACTTCGATCTGCCGGAGAACCTGGATGTCCAGGTATGCATGATGTGGTCCACCACGATGGGCAAGGAGCCCTATTGGCACGAGCGGAACCTCCAGTTGCTGCGGGACTGGAGCAGGAAGCTGGGCGGCAAGCGCGAGCGGCTGTCTCTGTGGAACTACATCTGCTGGCCGGCGTATTTCACGAAAGCGCCACTGTTCTTCCCGCATAACCTGCGGAAATGGCTCCAGGACACCTACGCCATTTCCAGCGGCGAATTCGTCTGCCCCGGCGGCAGCCCGCCGCAGTACGAAATCGTCATGGCCTGGCTCTGGCACCGCCTGATGTGGGACAGGAATGCCGACGTGGGTGCCTTGCTGCGCGAGCAGTGCACGACCTTCTTCGGCCCGGCCGGCAAGACGATGGAGAAGCTCTACGCGACGGTCAGCGACCGATACGAGAAGGTCGCGTGGAGCCAGAAGTTCGACGAGACCTACATCCCGGTGGATCAGATGTACGGCGAGACGTATACGCCGGAAGCCATAGGCGCGCTGAAAAAGCTCTTCGAGGAAGCGCTGGCGGCATGCCCGCAGGACGAGACTAACATCTACCGCCGCCGCGTGGCCTGGATGCAGAAGGGCTTCGAGCCCTTCTTTGCGAATGCGGACCTTGCCCACCAGTGGCTTGGCAAGACGCCGTCCTACAAGGTGCCTACCATAGCCGCGCCCCCAGCCGACGCCGCGGCCTGGGCGGCGCTGCCCGCGGCGACCCTGGTGCAAGACAACTTCGGGAGAGAGCCGGACCTCGCCACCCGGGTGCGGGTCGCGCGCTGTGGGGACGACCTGTTCGTGAGATTCGAGGCCGCCGAGCCGACGGAGCCGCTGATACGGGACCGATTGGCCCTCGTGGTGAAGCCAGGGGACGAGGAACGCCAGGTGCGCGCCATCTGCGACATCCTTCGCGAGAACTTCATGGGCGGCAAGGGCAACCCACTCCTCACCCTGCCCGCCAAGATCGGCATCCGCGAAACCCGCCACGCCCGCTGCCTGCACACGCTTACCCAGGACGAGCTGCTCGCCGGCCAGCGCTTCCCCGACGCCATCGGCTACGGCACGTATCCCGTGGACATCCACAGCGCCCGCGGCGCGGGCGTCACCTTCCGCCGCCTCGAGAAGGCGCCCTACTACCAGATTCCCTACTCGTGCCTCGTGCCGAAGGGCGCCACGAACCTCCTCGTCGCCGGCCGCTGCCTCGACGCCGATGAGGGCGCCTTCGGCGCCGTCCGCGTCATGGTCAACTGCAACCAGACCGGCCAGGCCGCCGGCGTCGCCGCCTGGCTCGCCCTCGACTCCGCCAAGCCCGTCGCCGACATAGACCCCGCCACCCTCCGCGCCACCCTCGCCAAGCAAGGCGCCGTCGTCCTGTGACACGAATGTAAGAGGGCCTCATCCGGCCCAAGCGATCCTCTGAGAGCCAGGAGCCAGCCGCCGGGGCGGCGCATTGCGGCTCAGTGTGGGTCACTGTCGCCCAGAGTCGCGCACTCGCCGTTCGGCGATTCTCGCCATTCCGGCTCAGTGTTGGTCAGTGTTTGCCAGTGTTGCTCACCTGCGCGCCACGCGCTGCCCGCCGGCAGGGGGGCACCCCCCAACCGTCCTCGCCTACCCGCCGAAGCTCCAGCGAAGGCGCGTCCCCTGTCCTCCAATCCCCTCCCCACCCCATGGCCCCGGCGCCATGTCGTGCCAGGCAGTACAGGCCGCACCCACTGTGGGCGACGTTACTTATGGCGTTCCGACGTACTGCCTGGTACTGCCTGACACCGCTCTGCTGCTGATCTGGCCCGTCGCGCGAACGCGGGCTGAGCGCCTCCACTTGGTCGCGCACACCCCTCTACCTCCGAGAACGACGCGAATGTAAAAATGACACCCGCTGTCTTTTCTTCACCATCCACACAGGAGATCGCCATTACTCATGGTCTAGCAAATGCTTACGTCTCTGGCGGCACAGTGAGGTGGAGAAACGACACCCGCTGTCTTTTTTTCGCCTGGAGCGGCCGGGGAGCGGGGAGGCCGGGGCGAAGGAGCTGTGGGACGTGTGGGACCGGTCGGACCTGTGGGACCCGTCGGACCACGCGCCCCATCTGTCCCACCTGACCCACGCCTGCCCCTCGGCCCGGACTCCCCCCGCTCCCTTCCGCCTCGGCGGCGGGTGGGAGTGGTGTAAGTCTCGAATTGTCAAAGAGCTACGCGGGCCTCGCCCCGGTCGCCGCTCATGCGGCAGAGCTGGAAGCGGGCCGTCCGCGAAGCCTTTCCGCACCGCGCGCTTCCCCGAATTGTAAAAACGACACCCGCTGTCTTTTCTGCCGGGGGCGTGGCGGGCCTCGTCGCAGGTTGGGTAGCTGTGTCGGAGCCACCCGCCACTGGAGCCCTCGGGCGTACAAGGAAGGGGTGGCCGCTGTCGGCCACACTCTCCCTCCACTTATTGCCTGGACTCGCTCGCGCGCTGGCCCGCCGGGGACCTGCTGGCAGGGCGGGAACTGCGGAAGTGTATGACTGGCAATGGCTTCCAGCGATGAAGAAAAGTCCCTGGAATCGCCCTGACTCGCTCCGTGCCCGCTCCGTGCTCGCTAATGGCCCAGGCCGAGGAGGCGGGCGGCGTTGGCGCCCAGGGTGCGGCGCTTCGCGTCCTCGGGGATGCGGGCGAAGACGGCCTTCGCCAGTTGGGGCGCGGGGTCAGCCCTGCCTGCGCGAACTGCCCGACGTGTCCGCTCGCGTCTTGATGATGTAGATCATCGCCTTCCGCCCGCGGACGATCAGGAGGACAGGTAGAGCGTAGACGACGAGCGACACCAAGGTCACTGGGATCGTGCCCAGGGCGCTAATCATCCAGGCGGAGTACAGGAGCGTTGTCAGAATGCCGAGGATCATGCAAATGACCACGTGCCGTTCGCCCTTGGTCGCCAGCAGGCTTGCGCCGGACGCCAGGAAGCCGACTCCCAGAAAGAGCACTGGGACTCCCAGGGCGTACTGGCGCTTGAAGCCCCAGAGATCAGGCAGCCTGCCCCGCATCGTGAGAAACAGGTACGCGGCAACGAGCATGAGAAGCCCAAAGCAGATGGCAAAGACAGCGATCTCGGTCACGGGACTCATCTTCGGCGCTGCAGGGGCCTGCTGCGATGGTCGCTGGGCGTCGTCGCTCACGTCGCCTGGCTGTGCGGTCGCGCGAACCTGTCCCGGCTCGCCGCTGCCCGCCTGGGGCGCCGCGATCGGCTGCTTGCACTGCGGGCAGGCGCCATCCGAGCGCGGCAGAACGATCGTGCCGCAGTACGGGCACCGGACAAGTGGGCTGGACATGGCAGGCACCTCCAATGGGCAGGGTCAGCGGGCGCTTCATGAGCGCGGGCCTGCGCGATCCTGGTGTGCCACTATAGCGCCGGCGCCAGGCCAAGCAAGCCGGCGGCGTTCGCGCCGAGGATGCGGCGCTTCGCCGCCTCTGGGATGCGGGCGAAGACGACCTTGGCCAGTTGAGGGGCGGGGTGCCAGTTGAGGGGCGGGGTCGAGGAAGGGCATGTCGGAGCCGTAGAGGATGCGGTCGGCGCCGATGCGGCCCACCATGTAATCGAGCTGGCCGTAGGTCACGAGCGAGGTCACGGTGTCGAGCCACACGTTGGGGTGGGCCTCGACGAGACGGCAGGCGTCGTCGTAGCCGTCGGGCGCCAGGCTGTGGCCGAGGATGAGCCGCACGGCGGGGTGGGCCGTCGCCACCTTGTTGCACGCCTCGTACCCGCAGTCGGGCGAGCCGGCCCAGGAGTGGACGAGGACGGGCAGGTTGCGCCGCTCGGCCTCGCGCCAGATGGGCTCGCAGTCGTCGGCGTCAAGGCGGTACTTGTGGAGGCTGGAGTGGAGCTTGATGTAGCGGAAGCCGCCGTGGCCGAGGCAGCGGTCTAGTTCGGGGGCGATCTCGTCGGGGTAGTGGGCGTTGAGGACGATGCCGCCGATGAAGCGGTCGGGGAAGGCTTCGAGGGCCGCCGCCGTCTCGTCGTTCCCAGCGCGGAAGTCGGCATAGCAGGCGGTGTGCGATGCGATGCAGAGCTTCGCGATGCCCACGCGGTCCATGCGGGCGACCGTGGCGGCGGGCGAGTTCTCGGGGATGTGGAAGTTGGGCGACGGCCCGAGGTGGCCGTGGGCGTCCACGATGAGGCCATCGAGCGGCTTGCCGGCCAGCATTGTCGCGAGCAGGTCGCTCATGGCTGGGCCTCCCGCAGGAGGGCGTCGAGATTGCCGCCGGCGATGAGGGCCTTCGCCTCGTCCGAGATGTCGGCGTAGAGGACGCTGGCGACGGCGCAGCCGGGCTCGAAGCGCGGCAGGTTGGTGCCGAAGAGGAAGCGTCGCGGGCCGAAGCGCCCCACCCCCTCGCGCAACCCGCCGCAGACCTGGTAGAGGCTGATCTCAACGAACACGTTGTCGGTGGCCTCAAGGATCGGGTAGAGCGCCCGAATCGAGCGGTAGCCCACGCCGAGGAGAATCAGCGGCAGGTGGGGATGCGCCTTCGCCGTCGCCTCGATCTGCTCCCAGGTCGCCTCCGTGCCGTCGAGGAGGACTGGGATGCAGCGCTCGGCGAGCGCCGCAAGGAGCAGGTGCGCGTGGGCCGAGCCGAGGGGGAACTGGTGGCGGCCGGCCGAGGGGCAGAGCCGCACGGCCCGCACGCCGGCCTCGTCCATCGCCCGCAACAGGTCGGCGGGCGAGGGCGCCTCAGGCGCCGTGGGCGGCAGCGCGGCCCAGCACGGCACCAGGCGCTCCTGCCCCGCCGTCTCCCGAATCACCGCGGCGTTGCCGACGTTGGGATGGGCTTCGAGCGACAGGCTGTGGCACACGAGCGCCCGCTTGATGCCGGCGCGGTCCATCGCGGCCAGCAGCCCCTCAATCGTCCGCGGCCCATGCCGCGGCGGCGTCGCCGGCCGCCCGATCGTGCAGTTCACGTCGAAGAAGTTCACGCCTCGCCCTCTACAGCGTCACGCCATCCTGCGCGAACTGGGCCACGAGCGATGATCCGCTCTCAAACTCCTCGGGGGTCAGTGTGACGATGTCGAGGGGCACGATGAACTTCCTTATGGTCTCAACCTCCGCCTGAGAGGTCATGTCGGCCCTATCCAGGATTCCCCTTCCACGGAAGTCCTCTGAAACGATGGCCACATCAATGTCGCTGTCCGCCGTTGCTCTCCCGCTGGCGTGCGAGCCAAACAGGACGACCCTGGAGACGTTGACACCCCCGTTCTTGAGCCGCTGTTCCAAGTACCTCACAACTCGCTGAACCTTCGTTCTA
Source organism: Planctomycetota bacterium (assembly GCA_041320515.1). GTDB lineage: Bacteria > Planctomycetota > PUPC01 > DSUN01 > DSUN01 > DSUN01. The sequence continues at coordinate 2,657,147 of JBGLNR010000001.1, forward strand.
GCCACCTCAGCACCTCCTTGCCCTTCTGGAGGAGTTCCTTTGTCCGTGCAGGCCCGAATTCGCGCTGCATCTTCCGGAGGTCCTCTGGGTATCTCGTCACCACACTCAGCCGGTTGAGCCGGGTGATGGGTTGCAGAAGCTCCTCGGGGGTCGAGAGCGCCACAGTCTCAATGAGGTAGAGCAGATTGTGCGTCTTGGGCGGAGCCTTCCCCTTCTCCTTCTGGAAGATGCCCTTGAGGGCCTTCTCCATGCACAGGTGGCACATGAAGACCGCGTACCCGTACCGCCGCCCGCGCAGGAGATACTCTGCGGTCCGCATGTCGTAGCGAGCCTGCCGCATCCACTCTTGGGGGTCCTTCGCCATGGCACCTCCAACCAGCTATGTCGCACAACCTGCTCCGATACCCATTATAGCCTCTTGCCCTGCGCCTTTCCAGGCTATCCGCGCGCATCACACACCAAGCAGGCGCGCCTACCGGTCTCCCCGAAGCCGCTGCGCCCAATCGTCCAGCACCTCACCCAAGCGGGCGTCGAAGGTGTGCTCCAGAATGAGGGGGAGGGAGGCGGCGACGTCGCGGGGGATAGTCGCGCGCTTTTCGAGAAGGGCGGAGGCGAGGGGCTTGTCGCGCTGGACGATGGCGGCGTGGGCGAAGCCGCCGGGGTCGCCGGCGGCGAGTTCGGCGGCGCGGGCGAGGAGGGCCCTCGCCAGCTCGGGGGCTGCGCGGCGGCCGGCGACGGCGAGGAGAAGAGCGTCATTGCCCTGCATCCCGCCCTTGACGTAGGCGGCGAAGGCGGCGTCGTTCCCCACAATCGCCTCGGCCCAGTAAGGGCGTTCGAGCGGGTCGGCAGAGCGCGGGGCGGAGAGTTCGACAGCCCTCGCCGGATCGAGGCCCTGCAGGAGTTCGATGCCCTCGATGCGGAGGCGAAGGTCGGGGTCGGCAAGGGCCGCCTCGGCCAGAGCATTGATCCTGGCCCGCGGGGTGGTAGCGTCGGCGATGCCTCTCATCGCTCGGCAGCGGACGAAAACGCTCGGGTGGCCCAGGAGCTTGCTGCATAGCTCCTGGCCGCGCCGGCCGTCGAAGGAGCAGAGGACGGCCAACTCGTCGCCAAGGGCGTGGGCGTCCGTTTCTCTCGCGATCGCCGCGGCCAATTCGTCCGCGATGGTCCCCTCCACCGCTAGTTGGTCGCCGGCATCCGTGTGGCGCAGGCCGCCGAGCGCCCCCGCGGCAGCGACGCGGACCTGCCAGCGTTCGTGCTTCAGCAGTGGGAGGACCTTCGGCCCGAGGCCCCAGTCGGGGAAGAAGTCGGCGAACCAGGCACCGGCCGAGAGCGCCTGCCAGTCGGGCGAGGCCAATTGCTGCTCCGTCCGCTCGCGCATCTTCGTCAGACGATCATCGGGCGGGGCGGGCCTTCGGCGGACGACGATCATCTGCCCGCCGTCGAGTTCCGGGAGCGTCATCCACACCCGGCCCTCCCTATACTCGTAGGGCAGCGGCGCGAGGCGGTCGCCCTCGAATGCCTCGACGCTGTACGGCTTCGCCGGCTCCGTCAGACCGACCTGAAGGCCGATAAGCGGCGTGGGGCGCATATTATAGAGGATGACCACGGTCCCCGCCTCGGTGCTCATCGGGGCGGCCATGACGAGCGGCTCGGAGAGGACCAACTCGCGGGGCACCTGGGCCTCGTGGAGTGCCGCGGTCAGCAACGCGCGGCCGGTGTCGGCCCAGACCGTTTCGTAGCCGTTGCGGCGGATAGCCTTCGCGGTGTAGGTGAGGCCCGGGCGGTGACCGATGTAGACCACCCTGCCCTTCTCCACCACGCGTTCGAGCCAGGCGGGGCGCCCGTCGCCGTAGCGGGCGCGCAGCCGCGCACCATCCGCCTCGATGGCGGCCGGCATGCCCTTCGGCACGACTGAATGCGGACGGAACTCGGCTTCGCCCGCGATGGGGCTGAGGACGGGCAGGGCTGCGTTCTTCTCGCTCTCAGCAAACGTGCGTCCGATGCGGGCCACGCGCGAGAGGAGGTCTGCCGGCTCGTTGTACTCATCGCGCGTCAGGGCATCGGCGTAGGCGCACAGCAGCCCGCCTCCCCGCACCCAGGTGGCGGTGGCTTCCTGGGCCGCGGCGGCGATCCAGGGCTCGAGGACGATGAGGGCGTCGTAGTGCTTGAGGGCGCCGGCGGCGACCTGTTCCTCGGTGACCAGTTCGGGCTGGTAGTATTCGTGGGAGAGGGCGAGGAAGGCGGCCCGCTTGTCCGCGAAGCTGCTCTGGGCGTTCCAGTACTCGGTCGAGTGGGCGTAGAGCATGGCCACGCGGCTGGACCGGGCGCGGGCCGAGGCCAGAATGTCGTCGCACTGGGCGGCGCGGTTGGCCGTCGCGTGGACGTTGCGGTAGGCCCCGTCGTCTTCGTTCCAGGCGCCCTCGGTGATGGCGTAGATGGGGCCATAGTTGTAGAAGCTGACGTAGCGCACCTGGTTGGCGAGCATGGTGTAGGCGCGGAAGGCGCTGGGCCACACGCAGTGCATCATCGGGTAGCTGACCGGCTCCTGGCCGTAGCGGCGTGCGCCCGCGTTGTAGGGCGCGACGCTGAACGCCACGGCCTGATGGCTGTCCCACCGCCAACTGCCGAGCGACATCCAATCGCTTACGCCCGGCATCAGCCACTCGCCCGCTCCCGCGAGCTGGAACATGTCGAGCGGCATCTCGCTCGGAAAGTAGAGCGCGTGGCCGCTGAGGGCCACGAAGCCGCGCATCCGCGGGTTCGGCGCGTACTTGCGAATCGCCTCGGCCGAGAGGGCGAACATCCGCGGCGTGAGCCAGCCGCTGAACCGCCGCGACCAGGCGAAGAGCCGCGACTGGTGCGCGTCCTTCACCAGCGATGGCAGGGTGAGCAGCCGAACGTCGTCCCACGACTTCTTGCCGAACAGCTCAGGCGTGGCCCCGCGCTCGGCGGCCCACTTGCGGAAGGCGGCATGGGCCTCGGGCATGCCGCCGCTGGGGACCCAGTCCTTCTCGACGAACTCCTTCAGCGGCCGCGGCTTCGCCCACTCGGGCTGCTTGGTTGGCTCAAGCTCCAGCTCCTCCGGCGCGTCGTCCTTGAGCTTCAGCTCCTTCGCGGAGGCGGCGGGGGGCTTGGCGACGATATGCTCGTCCTTGCGGATGGGGCGCAGGCGGAGTTCGGCGATGGCCTTCGGGCCGCCGGTGAAGCCGAAGCCGCCCTTCTCGGGCAACCCTGCGTGCTGGTGGACGAGGCGCTCATTCACATAGAGCGCGGCCGAGCCGCCCTCGTAGACGATCTTGCGGACGTGAGCTTCGGCTTCCGCGGCAACCAGAACACCTTCGCCAGCCGCGGCCAGAAGCTCATCTACTGGGGGCCGCTCAAATTCCTCGAAAAGCTCCTTCTCCGCACCTTCCTCGTCCCCTGGTCCTACGTCGCCTCGATCCTGTACCACGACTACTACTGGTATCCCCTCATCGGCCGGCGCCGCGTGCGCAAGGCCCTGAAGACACCCTGGGGGCAGCTCTTTGAGCGATACGAGTGACACGGCGGTCGCGAGGCCCCGGGGGTCGCGTGGCGCGGTGGCGCCGCTCCTCGCCATCCTCGGCGTCGCGGCCGTGCTGCGCCTGTGGGGCATCGGCCACGACCTGCCATTCGTCTACTACGGCGACGAAGTCCACAAGATGAACCTGGCGATGGGCTTCGGCACGGGCGACCTGAATCCCCACTGGTTCCACAAGCCGGCGCTCTACATGTACGTGCTGTTCGTCGAGTTCGGCGCGTACTTCGTCGGCGGCCATCTCCTGGGCGCGTTCCCGAACGCCGATGCCTTTGCCGTGCACTACCTCCAGGACAAGACGGCGTTTGCCCTGTGCGGGCGCCTCACCTCGGCGGCGTGCGGCATCGGGTGCGTGTGGGTGCTCTACCGGCTGGCGCGCCGCCACTATGGCCGCGCGACGGCCCTCGTGGCCGCGGGCCTCCTGGCGGTGGCCTATCCCCACGTCCGCTCGTCGCACTTCGCCAAGGCGGACCAGCTCGCCGCGCTCTTCACGCTCCTGGGCGCGCTCTACATCTTCCGCATCGCGGAGACGGGGCGGTGGCGCGACTACCTGCTGGCCGGCCTGTTCCTGGGGCTGGGCACGGGGACGAAGTACACGCCCATTCTCCTCGCCGTGCCGCTCTACGTGGCCCACGTGGCCCACTGGCGGCGGAGCGAGGCGCCCTGGTGGAGCAAGCTGGCCGGCGCGCGGCTCTGGGCCGCGGGGGGCGTGCTGCTCCTCGCCTTCTTCGTGGCGTCGCCCGTCCGCCTGGGGCGCTGGACCCAGGTGGTCTTCAGCCGCGACGCCCTCGGCCCCGTGCTGGCCGCGGCCGGGTGCCTGGGCCTGCTCGCCGCGGCCGTCCGACGCCGGCGGCAGGACGCAGTGCTGCTGGCGTGCGCGGCCACGCTGTGGGGGCTGGCCGCGATGCTGTGGCACGTGTACGAGCCGTGGCTGCTCAACGGCCTCTACCCGTTCCTGTGCCTCGGCGCGGCGATTCTGGTGGTCGAGGCCGTCGAGTGGGCCTCGCGCCGCATCGCGTGGTTGCGGGGACGGCAGGGCCTGGCTGTCGCGGCCCTGGCCGTGGCCCTCGCTGCCCAGTCAGCCATCAACTCCGCGCGCTTCGGGAAGGACCGGAGCCTGCCCGACACCCGGACTCTCGCGCACCGGTGGGTGGAGGCGAACGTGCCGGCGGGCTCCCGCCTGTTGCTGGACGAGTACGGCCCGAAGCTGTCGGCCACGCCGGAGAGCCTGCAAGGGCTTCTGGACAAGGCCAAGGAACTGGAGAGGACCAGCCCGTTCACCTACCATCTCTCGCGGTACTACAAGTACCGCATCCTGGCGGCCAGGCCGCCGAGCTACGACATCACGGAGCTGAGCCACCTGTGGTGGCGCGACGAGCCGGGCGGCGAGCGGCTGATCGAGATAGACAACCCGGAGGACGCGGACTTCGGGAACCCGGCCAAGGCCCGCGGCGCGCTCTCGCTCGACGAGTACGTGAGCCGGGGCGTCCAGTTCGCCGCCATCTGCTCGACCAACTACAACCGCTACCTCTGGCGCAAGGGCGACTCCCACTACGGCAAGGTCGCGCAATTCTACAAGGACCTGATGTCGCGGGGCGAGCTGCTGCACGAGGAGACGCAGCGGCCCGGGCGCAGCCGCGGCCCAACGGTGCGCGTCTACCGCCTGCCGGCGCCCGCGGCCCAGGCGAGCGGAGGTGGCCGATGACCGCGGCGGCGGCGGACCTCGAGCTGTCAATCATCATCCCTGCCTACAACGAGAGTGCGGACATCGAGGCCGCGATGGAGGCCGCCGAGGCGTATCTGGGGGCCGCAGGGCTGCGCGGCGAGGTGCTCGTGGTGGACGACGGCAGCACTGACGACACGGCGGAGCTGGTGGCCCGCCACGCCGAGCGGCACCCTGTGGTGCGGCTCCTCCAAAACGGCCGCAACCGGGGCAAGGGCTACACCGTGCGCCACGGGGTGCTCGAGGCCCGCGGCAAGGTGGTCCTCTTCAGCGACGCCGACGAATCCACGCCGTTCACCGAGGCCCCGAAGCTGCTCGACGCCCTCCGCTCGGGCGGGGCCGACGTGGCCATTGGCTCGCGGGCCCTCCCCGAGTCGCGCCTCGAGCGGCCGCAGCCCTGGCTCCGGCGCCTCATGGGCTGGGTGTTTCGCGGCCTCGTGCGCCTCATCGTCCTGCGCGGCCTGCGCGACACCCAGTGCGGCTTCAAGGCCTTCCGGGCCGAGGCGGCGCGCGAGGTGTTCCGGCGCCAGACCCTCGAGGGCTTCGCATTTGACGTCGAGGTGCTTTTCATTGCACGCAAATTGGGCTATCATATAGCAGAGGTGCCCGTGCTCTGGCGCGACTCGCACGACTCGCGGGTGCATCCGCTCCGCGACCCGGCGCGCATGTTCCGCGACCTCCTGCGCATCCGGTTCCGCGCCCTGCGCGGCGCCTATCGCTGAATGGCTCGCCACGATTCGTGGCCGTTGCGTAACGCCAGCGTCCCGCTGGCAGCCCAATGCCGCCGAGACGGCGGCGTTACAGCCGGCGAGCCATGTAGGCTCTCGAAGGGTTCTCGGCGATGCGTGAGTTGGTGTTCATCCTCTGGCTGGCCGTGGTCGTGGTGGTCGCGCTCCGCCAGCCCTTCTTCGGCGCGCTCGTGATCCTGGCCCACTTCGTGCTCCGCGACGTCCTGATCGTCGAGACCAACGGCTTCTTCGTCCGCAACAGCAACTACGAGCTGATCTACGTCGCCACGATCGTGGGCGTGCTCATCACGCGGGGCGGCCAGATCGGCGACTTCATGCCGCGGAGCCAGCTCGACTGGGGCATGGTGGGCTTCCTGCTGGCGATGATCTGCTCGGCCCTGGTCAATGGCGTGCAGGTGTTGGGCCACAAGTACATTGACCTGTTCTTCAAGGCCGTGGTGCTGTACTTCCTGCTGTCGCGGCTGGCCGACACGCCCCGGCGGGTGACCATCGTGGCCCTGACGCTGGTGTTCGCCACGGCCTATCTGGCCTATCTGGCGTGGGACAAGTACCGCCGCGGCGACCTGCACATCGCCCGGCCCTACTGGTTCTCGAGCTTCCACGAGTTCGGGCTCCAGGTCATCATCACCCTTCCCCTGGCCGGCGCGATGGTGGTGAGCCGCCTGCGCCTCTGGGTGCGGGTGATCCTCTTCGCCTCGATCCCGCTCTTCGTCCTCGTCGCCCTGCGGTCCTACTCGCGGTCCTCCTACCTGGGCGCGGGCCTCGGCTGCGCCATGCTCGTCTGGTACTACCGCCGCCGCTGGTACGTCGCCTTCGCCGCCGTCCCGTTCATCGTCTACGCCATCCTGCACCAGCCGGCCAGGGTGCAGCTGCGGATGGAGAGCATCTGGACCCACAAGACCGAGTGGGGCACGCCGGACACCTCGATCTCGATGCGCATCGAGCAGATGCACGTGGCCATGAGAATCATCTCGAAGAACCCGCTTCTCGGCCTCGGCCCCAGGCAGTTCTTCCTGCAATACGGCGAGTACGCAGGGTCCGAGGAGCTCTACCAGGAGACCCAGTGGAGCTACACCATGCACAGCGTGCCCCTTCTGATCCTGTGCGAGGAGGGGCTGATCGGCTTCGGGGTCTTCTACGGCCTGATCGTCTTCGGCGCGCTCCGCGGCGCCAGGTCCGCCGCCATCCGGGCGCGCGCCTCACCCGAGCTGGCGACCGTGGCCGTGATCGCCGCCGGCGCCTTCATGGGCTACCTGGCCTGGTGCGCCTACAGCCTGACGACCGCGGCCATGTGGACCATCAACATCCACGGCACCGTGGCGCTGGTCGAGGCCGCGCGCCGCGTCGTCGTCGCCCACTTCCGCCAGACTGCTGAGGAGCCGGCGACCGAGCCCAGCCCCGCGCCCGGCTGGGCGCCCGCGCAGCCCACGACCCAGGTCATCTTCCCCTGACGCCCCCAGGAGCGCGCCGGTGCCGAGGCAGGTGGACGATGCCACAGCCAGGGAAATCGTCGAGCACAACCGGCGCCTGCACGAGGACGCCCGCTACGCGGCCGACTACGATCGCTCCTGCGGCATCCTCGCCCACCCGTGGGAGCGGCGGGTCTTCCGCCGCGACGTCGAGGCCATCTGCGCCCTGCTCGCGCGTGGAAAAGGGGACATTCTACTTTTTCGCCGCGAAAAAGTTGAATGTCCCCTTCTCCACGTCCTCGACGTCGGCTGCGGCACAGGCAGCCTCACCCTGCTCTTCCTCGAGCGCGGCTTCGCCGCAATCGGCCTCGACCTGGCGCAGGCCATGCTCGACCAGCTCCAGGCCAAGGCCCGCGAGCGCGGCTTCGCCAGCCGCCTGCGCACCGAGGCCGCCGAGGCCGACGCCTTTCTCGCCGCCACGCCCGACGCCTTCGACGTCATCGCCTTCTCCGCCATCCTGCACCACCTGCCCGACTACGTGGCGACGGTCCGCCTCGCCGCCTCGAAGCTGCGGCCGGGCGGCGTCCTCTACATCATTCACGAGCCGAGCCTCGGCGCCCGCGTCGGCCGCGTCGCCCGGGCGCTGGAGCGCCTGGACAAGGGCCTGGCCGAACTGCCCGCGTTCCTTCGCCGCCAGTGGCGCGATTGCCGCCAGCGGGGCCTCTGGGCCGCCCTCGCCGCCAAGCTCCGGCGCCGCCCGCGCACCCAGCAGGCCCCAGGGGTGCCCGACGCCGCGGATTGGACGCTGGTGGACTATCACGCCAAGCACGGCGGCTGCGACGAGGAGGCCCTCGCCGCCGCACTCCGCGAGGCGGGCCTCACCGTGGACCTGCGGCGCTACGACTCCAAGCGCCACCGCCTCCTCCACCACCTGGCCCGGCTGTTGCACACCAAGCGGATGATCCGCATCGTGGCCCAACGTCCCCTTCTTTGACCCCCACGAGGAGAGCGCCCGTGCGATACCTGGTCACTGGCGGAGCCGGCTTCATCGGCTCCCATCTCGTCGAGGCCCTCCTCGCCCAGGGCGGCGAGGTGGCCATCGTGGACGACCTCTCGACCGGCTCCGCCGCCAACATCGAGCCGCTCAAGGCCAACCCCCGCTTCCACTACCACGTGGATTCCGTGATGAACGGCCCGCTCGTGGCCGAGCTGGTGGACGGCGCGGACGTGGTGTTCCACCTCGCGGCGGCGGTGGGCGTGTTCCTGGTCGTCGAAAGCCCCGTCCGCACCATCGAGACCAACGTGCGCGGCACCGAGACCGTGCTGCACCACGCCGCGAAGAAGGGGCGCAAGGTGCTCCTTGCCTCCACCTCCGAGGTCTACGGCAGCATGGTGAGCGCCCGCTTCCGCGAGGAGGACGACCTGGTGCTCGGCCCGCCCACCCAGGGGCGCTGGAGCTACGCCTGCTCGAAGGCCCTCGACGAGTTCCTCGCCCTCGCCTACCACCGCGAGCGGGGCCTCCCCGTCGTCATCGCCCGCCTCTTCAACACCGTCGGCCCCCGCCAGACCGGGCGCTACGGCATGGTCATCCCCCGCTTCGTCGGCCAGGCACTCGCGGGCGGGCCGATCACGATCTACGGCGACGGCACGCAGACGCGCGCCTTCTGCCACGTGAGCGACACCGTGCGCGCCCTCGTGGGCCTCGCCGCCGACGAGCGGGCCGTCGGCCAGGTCTTCAACGTCGGCAGCGACCGCGAGATCACGATCAACGACCTGGCCGAGAGCGTCCGCCGCCTCGTCAACCCCCAGGTTCGCCGCGAAGCTCAAGGAGACCTACGGCTCCGAGGTCACGCTGGTCAACGTCTCCCGCGGCGGCTCGCAGCTCACCCACGGCCTGCTCGGGATGCCGCTGTGGCTCCGCGACGCGCCCGAGCCCGACCTGGTGACGGTGTGGTACGGCTTCAACGACTGGAGCGACGGGATGCGCGGCGAGCAGTTCCAGTCCACCCTCGCCTTCGCCGTGGACCGCATCCGCCGCCTCACCAAGGGCAAGAGCGAGGTGCTCCTCATCACCACCTGCCCCGCCTTCGAGCGCTGGGACACGATGGACGAAATGGCGGGAGCCATCCGCATCGTGGCGATGAAGAAGAAGGCGGGCTTGGCCGACGTTGCGGCGGCCTTCAAGAAGTCCGGCGGCGACGAGGCGGCCCGGCTGAAGCTCTTCTGCTCCGACAAAACGCACCTGGGCGCGGACGGGCACAACCTGGCGGCGGAGACGCTTGTGAAGGCCATCGCCGAGTAGGGCGTGCACACTTGCACGCGGGACTTCCATGGAGTGCGGCGACGAAGTTGCCGCTTTGGATTCCGCCGGAGGCAGCCACCATGCGGACGCTGAGCGCCATTGTCACGCTTGGGCTTGCCCTTAGCACGGAAGGACTCGCTGCCATGCGCCCCCGCGTGATCGACACCGTCTTCCCCACCGACGTCGTGGTGATTGCCTCGCTGGTCGTCGAGGCGCCGAAGGATGGGGAACGGCACGCCCTCGTCCCACAGCGAGAACCGAGGAGGGGAAGCCGCCCTCCGCCGCCAGGCTGGTGAGAGAGGGCAAGGAAAGCAGGACCGCGGTGAGTGTCCAGGAAACCTCGATCGGTCCGGCAAGCTCCAAGAGGAGCACCTCGTTCGGCCGTCGCGCGTGAGGGCATCATCCTCCCTGCCCACACCGCAATGGTGTCCCCATGAGATGTGAGAAGTTCGCCTCCAGGAACGCCAGCCGCTCCGCCGGGCTCTGCCCGTCCAGCGTGGCCTCGTAGTGGAAGGGGCCGTCGAAGCCGGCGGCACCCAGAGCCGCCAGAAACGCGGCCCAGTCAATCACGCCACGCAGGGGCGGCCAGTGCTTCTCGTCCACACCATCGTAGTCGGAGCAGTGCAAGGCGAAGAGCCGAGGCCCCACGAGGCGGACGACCTCAGGGAGCGAGGCGAAGCCGTCCATGAGATGATTGGTGTCGAGGCAGACACCCCCCGTCTCTGGGTCCACACCCTCCAGGAGTCCGAGCAGTTCCGCCGCCGAGCGTCCCAGGCACGTGCGGGGGAGAAGCTCGATAGCCACTCGGCGCCCCGCGTCGCGGGCCATCTCCGCGATGGTCCCGAGGCTGCGCTTGGACTGCTCGATTCGCGCTACCCGCTCTTCGTCGCCAATCGGCTCCGAACTGGGGTGGACGACCACCATGCGAGCGCCCATCTGGATCGCCAGCTCAAGAGCTACCTGGACAGCGCGAATGCCTGCCGACCTGACGGTAGCATCGAGCGACGAGATGTCCAATGGCGCGCCGAAGTTCGCATGGACCGTGCGCGGCTCCACGCCTGCCTGGGCGAGGAGTTCTCTGGCCTCCCGCACGTGGGTGCCATCTTTGCAGAAGGTCGGCTCCCACAGCTCCACAGACTTCACGGACGTCCCCGCGAGGAGCCTGATCGTGTCGAGCCGCTGCTCGCGGTCCAGCGTGTGGAGGGACACGCCCAGGGTGAATCGTCGGCCAGGGGATGCCATGGCGGCTGCTTCTCCTTCGTCTGCGACGTTGGTCTCAGTAGCAGCAGAGGTCCTTCAGCCGGACCCTCAGGTCCGGGACCACTGCCATCTCGGTCACGCACAGTGCCTTCCGGGGCATGCTGACGACCAGCCCCATCACCTTGACCGGGCCGCGCCAGTTGGCGCCCTCGGGCAGCTTCACGCGGAGGAAGCACCAGCCGTCGAAGTTGATGGCGACGGTGCCCGCCCAGTCGGGGGTGAGGAGCTTGCCACCCCCGTCGGCGCCCTGGACTTCGAGCATCACTTCGCCCCAGCCCGAGTTGCCCTTCACCCACACACCAACGTGGCTGCACGGCCCCTCGGTGGCGAGGGGCGTCCTGAGCTTGAGGTAGACGTGCTCGTGGAGAAGTTCCCATGCCTCACCCTCGGGCTTCAGCTCGATCTCGAGGCACTTGCCCTTCTCCTGGTCATCCACGCCACGGAACTCGAAGTGCCCCTTGGTGCGGTGGGGCAGGCGGCTGCCCTTGCGGTTCTCCAGCCACTTCAGCTCTCCGATGCTCCAGGCGTCGGGGTCGTCCATGCGGTCTACAGCAGCCAGGGTCCTCGGCGGCTCATCATCGGGGAACCGGGGCGGGCCGAGTGCCACGCCTGCGAGGCGGGTGGGCGTCGTGATGTAATGGGCCGCGGTGGAGACGGTGATCGCCAGCTCGCGGCCGCGGCGAACCGTCTCCACTCCATACAGGTCGGTCACCATGGCCCCGGCATCGGCGGCGAAGACCAGCTTTGCCTCGCGGCAACCACGGGGCATCCACAGGGCATAGACCCAGCCGCCATCCCGCCGGAACTCCAGGGCATAGAGGGACAGGGAGCCTGTGGGAACCACGCGCTCGAAGACCGCGCCGTCCAGCACGCGCGTCAAGGTGGCCAGGGCCGCATAGGCAGGCTTCGGATACATGTACGGATAGCGGTAGCAGAGGCCACCGCTGCCCCAGATGGTATGGAAGTAGCCTTGCCCCGCGTCGTGGATGGTGCCGAGCGCGATCGAGTGGAAGCCGAGGGCCCGGGCCTGCAGCGCGTCGCGCGCGTACCATTCCGCCTGTGTGCGCAGCCCCAGCGCCGCGTTGCGCCTGCCGACCCATTCGTAGCACCCCGTGATCTGGGCCTGGGGGTGTCCGAGCACGCGAGCCGTCTGGCGCAGGAGCCAGGCCGACTGCATAGCGCCGGAGACAGGCTTTTCGGGGATGAATGTCTGGCCGAGGTCCTCCACGGCCACGTAGTCGAAGTCCTCGCTCCGCAGGCCGCGGCGGAGGAGTTCGCCAACCATGGCGCAACCATCGCCGCAGTTGCCGATCTGGATCTTCAGCCCGGGGAACTTCTCCCGCACCATCTTCACCCAGGCCCTCACGTACTCCATGCGGTGGGTCCACGCCTGGTCGTCCTTGGGCGCGAGCGGGGGCGGCTTCTCGCCCCACAGCTCGGAGGGGAAGAGCGCGTTGTAGGCGTCCGATTCGTGGTAGAGCATCACTGTCTTGAGGCAGCTCGGCCACTTTCCGAGGAAGCTGCGGATATGCTTCTCGGACTCCGCGACCCACTCGTCCACGGGACCTGCCTTCGGCGCCCTCCAGGGGACGCACCAGGCCGTGACCTGGTACGGTGCGGTCTTGGCCTCGGGCAGGCGGTCGGGCAGAATGGTGTGGCGCAGGCCGGCGCGCTGGAGGAGCGGCCCCACGCGCTCGATGTCGGGCGCTCCGCCGTGCGCCCAGTGGAACCACCAGGTGCCATGCGGCGACTCGAAGCCGACCTTGCGGATGTCGGGCGGCAGCACGACGAACGAGGCACGGTGGTCCACCAGCTCGCGGCCCGAAGCGTCGCGCAACACGAACCGGGCAGCGTACCAGCCGTTCCCTACGGTCACCGGCACAGCGACCGTCTCGCCCTGGCCCTCCGCAGCAAGGGTCAACTCCTTCCTGCCGGATGCAATGACCGCGCCACTGACATCGGCGAAGTCCCAGGCGACCTCGTGCTTCCCCGCCTGCCGTGCCCGCACCTCGGCCCGCCATTCAGGCCTGTCCGAGGCATAGAAGGCGTGGATGGGCACGTTCGCGCGAACGACCATCTCTGCCGGACTGGCCTCCAGCGTGAGGCCGAAGACGTGGACGGCGCTCTGCTGCGCCAACGGGGCATAGGTCCTGCGCACGATCCCCATCGGCGGGGGGAACCCATCGCTCTCCTCCACCCCCTCCAGCGGGTCCATCAGCTCCAGGTCCAGGTAGCGGGAGGTTGGCAGCGGATAGGCGAAGCCGTACTTCGTCTCGTCCTCGCGCAGCAGGTCTTGGATGCGGCCGGCCTTCAGCGGCACGCGCACGAGCCACAGGGGCGCCGCCTTGCGGGCGTTCGGCGGGCCATAGGCCACGGTGCCCACCGGCTTCGCCCCCGCGGGCAGCCGCACGAGCGTGTCGGCCATGGCGTCGCCGCGCGAATTCGCGTAGCGGGTCAGCCGTAGCGTGAACGCCTCCGCCTTCGCGGGGTCATCCTCCGCAGCACAGAGGATGTGGGCATACGCATAGGTGTCGAGCGGGACCGACAGGATGCACGACTCGGGCAGGCCGCTGAGCGTACTGCGCCGCCAGTAGAAGCTGACCAGATCGTCCGATGGACACCGCAGGCGGCCAAGCCCCGCCACCTGGATGTTGCCGCCAGCCTTCGGCATGCTGAAGGGGATCCCGTTGAGAACGGTGTCACCCGAGCCAATCGTCGCTTCAGCGTCAGCCATTGAGCCGGGCCGGGACATTGCCTCGATGCACAGCGGCAGATAGGGCGCCGGCGCCGCCTTACCCCATTGGACCTCCTGGATCGCGCTGCCCCGAGGAAGCATCAGGACAAGTTCCTTGAAGGCAGGACGAGGCGGCAGGTCCTTCACGAATCGCCCATCCACCCAGACCTGCGCCGCCATCGGGCGCCGGCGAAGCTCGATCTTCACAAGATGCCGGGAAGCCGCGGGCGACGCCTCCCAGTCCCGGATAGCGGCCTTTCGACGTTCAGGCAGATAGAACTGGAGGTCCGGGCGGGTATGGAGCTTGACGCCCCACGGGAGCTGCAGGCATCCGTCCTGCGTGACGCCATCGCTGCCCGCGCGGACGCTGATGGGGGTGGACGAACCATCGCTCCAGGAGAAGGTGGCGACCCACTCGGCCTTCTCGCTGCCCGCGCGCGCCTTCACCCATACCACCTCCGCGTGGGACGGCACTGGCACGGTCACCTTCACCTGCGCCTGCGCTACTGCGAGGCCGTCCTTCTCTGCGAAGGCGTCCAGGACCGCCTCGCTCCCGAGAATCTCCACGTTGCTCTGGGGCGGAAGGGCGGCCGCGGCCCGGCTCGCCAGACTAGCGAGCAGCCAGACGGCGACAAGCGACCATTGAGCCATCATGGGATTCTCTCCAACGTGCCTCTTGGGCTGCCGAAGCCATGTCGCGCCATCGTGCCGACCGAGGTCGGCTTCCCCCCGGCCTGGCTGGCCGGGCTCTCGACGCTGATTATAGCCGTCGCCTCCCCGGATGCAAAGGAAGGGACGCGCCCCAGCGACGGGTCGAATTGCGCCTCTGGGAGTGTTGTGGTATCGTCCATTCCACAAGCTGTCGGCATCGCGGGCAGGGTGCCGATGCAGACACACGCCCTGGCCGCGATGCGACGCCGCAGGAGCACGACTCATGAGAGACAGACTCTGCCGCGCACGGTGTCGGCCGGCGGCCGTCGCGGCCGTCCTCGCTCTGCTGGGCACGACGGCGCAAGCCCAGGCGCCCGAATCCTACCGCAAGTCGTGGAGCGGCCCGGCCGTGGCGGCCCGCATCGAGCGGAACATCGAGAAGCACCGCAAGGGCGACGCAACGATCACGGTCGTCGGCCGCGACGGCAAGCCGGTCGCCGAGGCATCGGTGGAGGTCCAGCAGCAGACCCACGAGTTCCTCTTCGGCTGCAACGCGTTCGTGCTCGGCCAGCTCAAGCCCGAGGAACTCGAGCGGCGCTATGAGGAAGCCTTCGTGAAGCTGTTCAACTTCGCCACGGTGCCGTTCTACTGGGCAGGCACCGAGCCGACCAAGGGCGAACTGCGGTATGCAGAGCCCACGCGCGACATCTGGCGCCGGCCGCCGCCGGACGGGTTTGTGCCGTGGGCCGCCAAGAGCGGCGTCGCCCTCAAGGGACATCCCTTGCTCTGGCACGCCCACAATCCGTCGTGGCTGCCGAAGGATGCGAATGAACTGCGCGAGCTGTACCGGAAACGCTTCCGCGAGATCGCGGAGCGCTTCGGCGGCAAGATCGGTATCTGGGACGTCGTGAACGAATCGCTTGTCTGCCCGAAGTCGTACACCCTGTTCGCGCCCGACCGCGACTACGTGCGCTGGGCATTCCAGGAGGCGGCGGCGCTGTTCCCCGAGCAGACGACGCTGATGATCAACGACGTCACAGGCTTCAGCTTCCCGCCCGCGTCGGATCGGTACTTCGGCCAGGTCAAGGCCCTGTTGGCCCAGGGAGCGAAGGTCCGCGGCATCGGCTTCCAGTTCCACTACTTCCGCCGCGAGGCCCTCGACAAGCATCTCGCGGGCAGCAATTGTAACCCAGGGAAGATGCTGGACGTTTACGAGCAGTTCGGCGACTTGGGTCTGCCGTTGTACATCACTGAGATCACCATTCCCTCGGCAGGCGCGGGCGGCGACGAGCTTCAGGCCCAAGTCGTTCGCGACCACTACCGGCTCTGGTTCAGCGCCCCGAGGATGGCCGGCATTACCTGGTGGAATCTAGGCGACGGCACCGCAGTCCAAGGCGAGAACGAAGCGAAGGGTGGCCTGATGGACGCCGAGCTGAGGCCGAAGCCCGCCTATGCCGCGCTCGATCGGCTGATCAACCAGGAGTGGAAGACTCGCGTGGCGGCCAAGACCGACGCGAACGGGGTCATCCGCTTCCGCGGCTTCTACGGCAAGTATGCCGTGAAGGTCACCGTCGGGGCACAGACCCAGGAGTTCTCGGTTGACCTGGCCAGGGCCGGCCAAGCCACGTTCCAGCTCACGCTGAAGCCGTGACGCTCCCAGGGCTTGCCCATCAGCTCCGCGACGTGGCGTCGCGCAGCGCCTTGTCGAAATCCGTGTCCGGGCCGAATGTGCCGCCGCTGAGTTCGGGGCAGGCCACGCGAATGAGTTTCACAGCCGCCCGCGCGCAGTCATCGGGGGGCCGGTCGCGGCCTTGGTCCACGGCCTCCTTGCTGGATGGCAACCACTTCCGGCCCTCGGGCGTGGTGATCTGGAGTTCGGTCATCTCGGTGCGCACGAAGCCCGGTCCCATGACGAACGCCATTACCGGCGAGCCCTGCTGCTTCAACTCCCTGGCCAGCAGCTCCGTGAAACGCACGACGCCTACCTTCGAGCAGCTATAGCCAGTCCCACCCGGTATCTGGTTGCCGCCGCTCATGTTGATGATGACCCCCGACTGGCGTTCGAGCATGTGAGGCAGGACCGCGTGGCAGCAGAGCATCGTGCCCCTGAGGCTAACCATCACGTCGTGCCACCACACGTCGGGGTCAACCTCCCACACTGCCCCGAGCGCGCGAAAGCTCCCAGCGTTGTTGAACAGCACATCAATCTGGCCGAAGGCGTCCAGCGACTGGGAGACCATGCGCCGGACCTGGGCCATGTCGGTCACGTCGGTCTGCACGGCGATTGCCTTGCCTCCGGCCGCCTCAATGGCGGCCACGGTTTCCTGGATGCGGGGTGCCCTCCGCGCCGCACAGACCACGCGTGCTCCCCGGCGGCCGAACTCCAGCGCGAGCGCTCGGCCCACCCCGCTGCCCGCTCCCGTCACAACCGCGACCTTGCCCTTGAGTTCCATCCGTGCCATCTCCCTTCCAAGGTTGCCCGCACCCAACCGCTCTCACTCCGCGAAGAGGTTGCGAGAGATGAAGCCCGCGCGCCATTCCTCGGCGAGGTGGTCCAATTCCATCCAGAGCGGAACCTGGTTGGCGAAGAGCGCGGAAACCGTCCTGGCGTCCCACTGCGCTGGCTGCTTCATCTGCTCGCTGAAGGCGTCCTGATTGGTGAAGAAGGGCGCGAGCACGCCGTCGTAGAATGCCTGGTCGCCGCGGGCGCCCTTCCAGAACTCGGTGAGCTGCGCCTTGCTGGCCTGATAGCGCCCGGGCACAAGCTGCTCCTTGACACCGGCGCCTCGGGCCTGGCGCTCCTGCGGAACGCCGAGGCCCTGGGCATCCGCCTCGAGGAGGCCGAGGCCATCGCCCTCAGCCACGGCCACTTCGACCACACGGGCGGCCTGGCCGCAGTCGCCCCGCGCCTGGGCGGCGTGGACCTTTATGCCCACCCCGACGCCTTCGGCCGCAAGTATTCGAAGACCCCCGCCGGCAGTTGGCAGTCCATCGGCATCGCCCTCACCCAGGCCCAGCTCGAGGCCGCCGGCATCTTCTGCCGCCTGAGCAAGGACCCGCAGGAGGTCGCGCCCGGCATCTGGCTCACCGGCGAAGTGCCCCGCGACCCCCGCTGCGTGCCCTCGACGCCTCACCTCTACGCCGACAACCCTGTGGGCCGCATCATTGACCCCTTCCACGACGACCAGGCGCTCGTGCTGCTCGGCCCCGACGGCTTCGTCGTGGTCTCGGGCTGCGCCCACTCGGGCATCGTGAACCTGTGCCGCGCGGCGCAGCAGATCGCCAACCCCCGCCGCCTGGTCGGCCACGGCCGCCTGAGGGCCATCGTCGGCGGCTTCCACCTGGGCACAGCCTCGATCGAGCAGCTCCAGTCCACCATCGAGGGCCTCCACGCCCTCGGCACCGAGGCCATCTACCCCTGCCACTGCACCGGCGAGGCCGCCACTCGCGCCCTCGTCCAGGCATTCCCCCGCTGCCGCCAGCCCATCGCCGCCGGCTCCGTCCTCAACTTCTGAAACAGCTCCCATGCCCAGACGCTTCGCCTCGGCCTTCCTGCTCATCGCTGCCGCAAGCACATCGCCGGCGGCGGAGCCATCGGTCGTGCGGTTGCCCGGCACAGGCTCCTACGCCGTGGTCGTCAGCCGCGCCACGCACGATGACGCGCAGTGGCGGCCCGTGGTGGACGCCCTTCGCGAGAAGCACGACGCCACGGTGCTCGTCTATCCCGGTCCCGTGGCTGAGGCGCGGGCCGCCCTCGCCGACGCCTTCCCCCGCTACGCCTGCTTCGTCGCGCGGCCCGAGGAGGCGGGGCGCGACTTCGTGGTCGCGGTCCACCGCATGACCCGCGCGCTCGACGCCGATCCCTACACCGACCTGCTCTGGGGCATCGTGACCGGCTATGAGGCCGCCGACGCCCTCCGCATCGCGCGGCACAAGGAGCCGCTCACGGTCCGCCGCGCCGCCGCGGGCACGGGCCTCGACCTCGGCGTCTTCGACGAGGGCCGCTGGTTCAGCGAGGGCGAGAAGGGCGCGATGTGGGAGAAACTCGCCGGCGGCGCGGCCGAGAAGAAGAAATGCCCCGACGACTCGACCGCGGCCATCGTCGAAACGCTCAACGCCTTCAAGCCCGACCTCTTCCTCACCAGCGGCCACGCCACGGCGCGCGACTGGCAGATCGGCTACTCCTACCGCAACGGCCAATTCCGCTGCAAGGACGGGCAGCTCTTCGGCCTCGACCTTCAGGGCAAAGTCCTCCCCATCGTCTCGCCGAACCCCAAGGTCTATCTGCCCGCCGGCAACTGCCTGATGGGCCTCATCCCCGACCGCGATTGCATGGCCCTCGCCTTCATGCACGCGGGCGGCGTCCACCAGATGATCGGCTACGTGGTCTCCACCTGGCACGGCTACGGCGGTTGGGGCGTGCGCGACCTGTTCCTCGGCCAGCCCGGCCGCTACACCCTCGCCGAAGCCTTCTACGCCAACACCCAGGCCCTCGTCCACCAGCTCGAAAGCCGCTTCCCGAAGGCCGCCCGCGCGAGCTTCGACCGCTTCGACCTCGAGCGCGACCCCCGCCTCCTCAACCGCCTCGCCGCCCAGCACGGCCTCCGCGACAGGGACGAGATGGGCCTGCTCTGGGACCGCGACACCGTGGCCTTCTACGGCGACCCCGCCTGGGAGGCCCGCCTCGTTCCGCGTCCGCTCGCCTGGGACCAGACGCTCACCGAGAAGGGCGGCGTCTACACCTTCGAGCTGGCGGCGAACCAGGATTGCTCTCCGAGCCGCCCCGCCTTCGCTCTCCTCCCCCGTTGCATCCGAGACGCGCAAGTCGTCGAGGGCGCCGACCTCCACCCCCTCCTCACCGACAACTTCCTCCTCCTGCCCCTGCCCGCGAAGCTCGAGAAGGGCAGGACCCTCCGCATCGCCTTCAAGGCCGCGGCACGGGACTGAGTCCTCCACGTACAGAGAGACAGCCCGAGGGGCGATGGTTGCCCCCCGGGCTGTTCACGCTGCCAGTAGGCTGGCCCGGCAGGGATCACTTGGTCTCGGCCTTCGGGGCCCGCGGCGGGCGGGGGATGCCGACGCTGTAGGCGTTCAGCTTGCCCTCCTCCTCGCGGTAGTAGACCGTGAGCTGCTTGGGCAGCGTCACCTGGAGTTCCTTGTCGCCCTCGGCCAGCTTCGCCGTGACGAGCACCTTCTCGCCGTCGAGCTTGGCCGACACGAACTTGGCCTTGGCCACCACCGTGCCCTCGCGGGCCGGGAAGTCCCTGCCACTCGCGCGGCGGATGCTCGACGCCTCCTTCACGCCATCCTTCTCGGCGTACGTGACCTTCACGTCCGCGGTCATCTCATACGTCTTCTTCCCTGCGTCCGCCCCCAGGTCGAGTTGCCACTTGATCACCTCGCCCGCCAGCTCGGCGGAGACGAAGGCGCCGGCCGCCGAGTTGGGCCTCTGCTTCGGCTCCTCGCCGGCCACCGCCATGCAGGCCAAGGCAAACACCAGACCGACAACGACACACGCTCTCATTGAGCGCTCCTTGTTGGCCCCCGCCGGGGAAGGTGCTATGCTCTCCTGCACCGGGGGCGCTGCGCAAGAGTTCAACGTACAAGATGAGACTCCGAATCCCCTCCCCTTGCTGCGCTCCGGCACCTGAGTTCCAGGAGTTCGAGCCAGTCCCGCGTGGGCAAGACGATGCCCGCGAGGTCTGCAGCGGTCTGGGGTCTCAAGCACGCCCTTCAAATGGCGGGGGAGTTCGTAGTGCGGGCTCGCCCCCCTGCCGGGCCGGGCGGCGGAGCGGTCTGGAGGGGAAGGGCGGCGCCATAGTGTATCAACTCGCGAGCAGAGTTGATACAGTATGGGCACCGGAGCGGGGCGCCGGCAGGGGCGATGGCGCGCCTAAATGGCGGCCATATAGACACTTAGGGCTATCGCCCCCGCGTGGTGGCGGCCGTTGTGTGCCAAACATGTGAGTGCGCGCAAATTTTGATCCAGTATGGGGTGGCGGGGCGAGGGTTGCGGGAGCGGGCCGGCTACGCGGCTCCCTGCTTGGTCGGATGGAGAGAAGGGCTTGACAGTGTGCCGGGCGTAGGGTATAATCCCGATTGACTTAGTTGAGATGTGGACGCTCGTTGCGCATCCCGCAGAGGCGCCCGCACGCAATCCTGCCCAGGTTCGGGCTGGGCAGACGTTGCGGCCGGGCCGTGGCGAATGGGGCCGAGAGGAGAGACGAATGAAGATCGCGAACGACATCACCGAGCTGATCGGCAACACCCCGCTGGTGTGGCTGAACCGGCTCGGGGCGGGGCTGCCCGGCCGCATCGCGGCCAAGCTCGAGTTCTTCAACCCCGCCTCGAGCGTGAAGGACCGCATCGGCCTGGCCATGATCGAGGTGGCCGAACGCGCGGGGAAGATCACGAAGGACACGGTCATCCTGGAGCCGACTTCCGGGAACACGGGCATTGGGTTGGCCTTCGTGTGCGCGGCGCGCGGCTACAAGCTGACGCTCACGATGCCCGACAGCATGTCCGACGAGCGCCGCCGCATCCTGCGCGCCTTCGGCGCCGAACTGGTCCTCACCCCCGCCGCCGAGGGCATGGCCGGCGCCGTCAACAAAGCCCTGACTATGGCCGCCGAGGACCCGCGCTACTACATCCCCCAGCAGTTCGAGAACCCGGCGAACCCGGATGTCCACCGCCGCACGACCGCCGAGGAAATCTGGCGCGACACGGACGGGCAGGTGGACATCGTGGTGGCCGGCGTGGGCACTGGCGGCACGATCACCGGCGTCGCCGAGGCCCTCAAGGCCCGCAAGCCGGCCCTCAGGGCCATCGCCGTCGAGCCCTCCGAATCCCCCGTCCTCTCGGGCGGCAGGCCCGCCTCGCACGGCATCCAGGGGATCGGAGCGGGGTTCGTGCCCAAGGTCCTCAACCGCGAGGTCGTTGACGAAGTGGTCCACGTGACGACCCGCGATGCGAAGTGGACGGCCTGCACGTTGGCCCTCAGGGAGGGAGTCTTCGCCGGCATCTCGTCGGGCGCCGCCCTGCGGGCCGCCCTCGAGGTGGCCAAGCGCGAGGAGAATCGCGGCAAGCTCATCGTCGTGATCCTGCCCGACACGGGCGAGCGCTACCTGACGACCGACACGTTCTCCTGGAGCCCGCGCTCGCTGTCCGCCGCGGCCCCGCCGCGGACGCTGCTGGCGCTCGAGCGGGCGCTGGCCCGCTGAATGGCTTGGGCGCGGCCCGCTTCGAGCCTGGATCCCGCCGA
Organism: Planctomycetota bacterium; assembly: GCA_041320515.1. Lineage (GTDB taxonomy): Bacteria > Planctomycetota > PUPC01 > DSUN01 > DSUN01 > DSUN01. The sequence continues at coordinate 2,678,792 of JBGLNR010000001.1, forward strand.
CCGGCGCAGGCTAGGGGAAGCGTTGGTGCGAGCGTCTCGCCTCGCCTCCGTCAATTCTCTGGCGCCGGGCCGGAGCAGTCAGCGCATCGGACCTGCTGTCCTCGGAGTGCGGGGGTGTCGAACGTCGCGGCCCTGGATGAGGTAGATGACGTCCTGGGCGATGTTCGTGGCGTGGTCGGCGATCCGCTCGATGTGCCGGGAGACCAGGATGAGGGCGAGGGCGCGCTCGATGGTCCGGGGGTCGGCGAGCATGTAGGTGAGGAGTTCCCGGAACACCTGGTTCTTGAGCGCGTCCACGCGGTCGTCGGTCATGATCACGGCCTGGGCCAGCTCGGCATCGCGCTGCACGAACGCGTCAAGGCTCTGGCGGACCATCGTCCGGGCCAGCTCGGCCATGTGCGGAATGTCAATGAGCGGCTTGAGGGGGGGATGCTCGACGAGGGTCTGGACGTTCTCCGTGATGTTGGTGGCGAGGTCGCCGATCCGCTCCAGCTCGCCGTTGATTCGTGTGGCGGCGAGGAGGAAGCGAAGATCGCTGGCTACCGGCTGGCGGGTCGCGAGGAGCCTCAGCACCTCGTCGTCAATCTCGATCTGGAGCCGGTTGACCTGCTCTTCGCTCCGTGGGACCTCTGCGGCGGCTTGCGCGTTCACCCCGTCGCCGATGGCGCACTGGCTCACCGCGATGCCGGTCTGCTTGCCGCGCACGGCGGCGGCGAGCGACTGCGACACGTCCTTGATGTGGGTGTGGCTCACCTTGCCGATGAACCGCTTGAGGAACGCCACGGGGTCCTGCCCGGCGATGAAGGTGTTCCCCGTGTCCATGTTCATCCGCAGCCAGGGGCTGTCCACGAAGGCGAGCATCTTCTCCATCATCTCGGGGCGGGTGGTGAAGTAGCCGTGGACCTCGATGGTGATGACGATCTCGTAGGCCTCGGCGATCTCCAGGATCAGGCCGTAGGCGTGCTTCATCAGGTCCATCGCGCGGGCGTCGTCGAGGCCCTCGGGCTTGTGCAGGCCGTCGGTCGTCGCGATGTTCGGGCAGCCGGCCAGCTTGGCCCAGCGGATGGCGTTGTGAACGTAGGGCACGCCGTAGGGAAGGCCATCCTTGCCGCTGAGGGGGAAGGCGGCGTCAATCTGGGAGAAGCGGACGCCGTACTTCTCCATCTTGCGCCGCAGCAGCACGGGGTCCTCGTGGAGCGCCACGTGGGGCTGGTAGCCGAGGCCGTGAATCCAGCTCACGCCGTCAATCACGCCGCACTCGATGCAGTGGACGCCGTTCTTCTGCGCCCATTGGAGGCATTTCTCGAAGCTCCAGTACGCGGTGTTGAACGCATCCGTGTGGAAGCCGATCTTCATCCCTTGTCCCTTTCCGAGTTCTTCCCCGGCCTTGCCGGGTTCGCCCATGGGTCCCACGCACGAGGCGGCCAGCCCCGCCGCCCCTGCCCCCAGCGCGGCGCCCAGAAAGCGCCGGCGCGACGTGCCATCCGGTTCGTTCATTCAGGCACTCCTTGTCAACTCTCCTGCGATAGGCCCAGCTTCTTTCGGACCGCCCCGCGGACCGCTTCGGCAATGGCCATCGCGTCTTCAGCGCTCCTCCTGTCAGCCACCGGCCCTGGGTAGCGGACCGCGATGCCGAACGCCCAGAGTTGCCCCAGCCGGCCCCTGAGCGGGATGAGTTCGGGAAACGCCCCGCCTGCAAGGTCGAGGAGTGCTGCGAGGTCGTGTTTCTTCTCGAAGGGCGTCTGCTGCTCCTCGAGAAAAGCCTTGAGGTACAGCTCTGCGCACTGTTGCGCCAGGAAGCACACCACGTGGTAGGCCGCCTCCGGAACGGCGAGTTCCCGCCCACCGGCCGCCCAGTCACCCTCCGCCTTCTCGACCCATTCAAGGGTTCGCCGCTTCATACAGGACGATCCCTTCTTCCATGACCTTCGTCTCAAAGAGGTCGTTCTCGGCCAGGGCCTCAGCCAGGTACTTGGGGGTCTCAACAAGGATGTCGAGGGCGAAGGGATGGTCAACCGCAGCCGAGATGCGACCCGCCGTGCGGAGCGGATTCTCGTCTGTCTCCATCACTACCAGCAGGTCCACGTCGCTGTCCGGCGTCGGCTCCCCGTAGGCATGGGAGCCGAAGAGGATGACCTTTTGAGGACGGAACCGCGAGACGATTTGCTGGGCAATCGCCTTGATGTCGTCGAGCGAAGTGCCGGTAGTGGTCTGAGCCATGTGAACGTCCACATTCCGCGTGCAGGCATGCACGCCCTACTTGACGATCGCGGAGGGGATGTTCGGGCTTTCGGGGTTCACGATGATGGTCTCTCGCGTGGGGGAGATCACCACGTCCATGTCCTGCAAGGCGATCGCGCCAAGAAGAACCGAGTTGCCGATGACAAGTGCCCCTGTGATGGAGTGCCGATTGTCGAAGCGGATCAGGATGGGGCCGACGTGGGACACGACGTGGCGGCTTTCGTCTGCGGTTGTCACCTCGCGCTTCTCGAACTCCTCAAGCTGGAGTTGCACGGCGATGTGCTCGGGGATGCAGAGCATCATGGCGCCCGTGTCCACCAGCGCCCTCACGGCGATCGGCTTCAGACGCGGCTTGGTGGGGTTGGACAGCTTGATGTCGGCGTAGGTCAAGCCCATGTCAGTTTCTCCTCTCGCCCCACAGCATAGCGCCGCGGAGAGGGAGTTTCAACCCTTGGCTACTTCGCGACCGGCGGGAGGCCGGCGGCCCAGGCGGTGCCGCGGCGGTAGAGTTCGGAGACGCCAGGGAAGTTGAGCGCCTTGGGGTCGTGGCCCAACGCGCAATGGAACGAGCGGCCCTTGCCGACGGCGCTCACGAGGGCCATCGGGTATTCCTTCTTGTCCACCTTCGATGTAGCGATGGCGAGGACTTCGACGGGGGTGTCGCCCGCAAGGCAGGTGTAAAGCTCGTCGTCGGTGTCGAACGTCGTCAGCCCTTCGGTGATGGGGTGCTTGACGTCGGTGATGTTGACCTTGAACGGCCCGCGCGGGTCGTGGGCGCGCATCTTGGGGTCCCACACGCGGCCCGCGACCTTGACGAAATCGGGCCACTCGCGGAGTGCACCGCAGCCGAAGTGGACGACGACGACGCCCTTGCCGCCCTCGACGAACTTGAGTAGGTTCTTGCCCCCCTCCACGCCCTTCTCCAGCGGCTTGGGGTTCTGAAAGTGGATGACCACCACGTCGTAGGTGTGCAGTTCATCGGAGGCGAGGAAGTTGGGGTCCTGCACGATGGTGCAGGCAAGCCGAGTGTCCTTCTCCAACAGGTCGGCCAGGGGGCGCATCGTGGCCTTCCAGTTGTGCGCGCTGTCCACGCCCGTGACGATGAGGACCTTCTTGGCGCCCTCGCGGGGCAGAGACGCCCCGCCTACAGGTTCGCGGGGCAGGGACGCCCCGCCTACAGGGCCTGCCTCGCCCTGGGGGCCGTCGGCCTCGCTTTCGAGGAGCCAGACCTCGCTGACGACGGCGTTGGGCTGGGCCTCGTTGCGGAAGGTGATGCGGACGCTCCCCTTCGCCGTGAGCGTCTGGGGAATGGGCACGACCTTCTCCACGGCCTTCTCACCCTTTGCGCCCGACGGGAGCTTCGTCTTGTCGAGGAGCTTGGTGCCCGATGCCCAGACCGATTGGGCGCGGGTGTCGTGGTCAACGTCCCACCAAGAGAAGCCGAGCTGATAGCTCTTCTTGGGGTTCAGGCCGGTTGCCTCAAAGGGCACCGTGTCGCCCGTGAAGAAGGCAGTGCCGTGGCGGATGTCGGCCCCAGCCCAACGGTATGCCTGGGCGTCGCCGACGCGGAGGGTGGGCTTGCCCTTCTCGCCGTCGGCGGAGTCGGGGCCGCAGTTGAGGTAGCAGACGACCTTGTAGCCCTTCGGGGCGCGGGTCGCCACGTCGGCCTTCATGCCGTCGCTGCGTTTCTTGTCGTGCTCGGGCAGGTCGCCCGCGCCGCCGGCCCGCGGCGGCTTGAGGGCCTGGGCGTGGAGGGCTTCGGCCTGCTTCACCACGGCCTCGTCCTTGCACTTCTCCAGAAGGGTCTTCATTGCGGCGACGACTGCCTGTCGGTTGCTGGTGAGGAGGGCCTGGCCGATTCGGAGCATCGCGGCGGCGGCCTCGGAGCGGACCTCAGCGTCGTCGAGGAACGAGGTAGCGACTTGAAGGGCACCCGCGTCGGGCGCCTCGCCGAGGGTGCCGAGGAGGAGTTTCTTCGCATCGGCGGTCGTGGCGATGGGGCGGATGGCCTCGAGCATCTTGAGGCGGGCCGCCTCATCCTTCACTTCGCCCGCAAGGCGCAGGTAGCCGCGCAGGGCCAGGACGCGGTGGACCTGGCTCTCGGCGTCCTTCGCCAGCTTCAGCAGGTCGGCGGCGGCCGCTGCATCGGGCCAGGCGGCGAGTGCGCGAACCGCGGCGTCGCGAACGGGCGGGTCGGCGTCTGCAAGGCAGCCACGAACCGCCTGCATGGCGTCGTCGCCGCCAGTCGCTCCGAGCACGCGCAGGAGGGGCGGCCTGGCGGCGGCCGCGGCGGCCTTGAGGGCGGCAATCAGGGGCGTCGCCCGGTCAGCGGGATTGGCGAGCCGTGCTCCGACGGCGAGGATGGCCTTCTCGATGGCCTGCGTGTCGCCCTGTGCGGCAACGAGGAGGGCGACGAGCTTCGGATAGCTCTCTGGCGCGCCGACGGCGGCCAGGGCGTCGAAGGCGGCGCGGCGGACCCCCTCGTCCGCACCGGCGGCGGCCTTGAGCAGCACCGGAGTGGCGGTGGCGATGCGACGAGCGGCGACGGCGCGGAGCAGTTCCGCCCTGACGGCTGGCGCGCCCTCGGCGTACGCGGCAACGAGGAGCCGCTGGTCGGCGTCCTTCGCCGCGAAGGCCGCCAGCGCTGCCCGCGCGGCCTGCTGCACCAACCCCTTCTCGTTCGCCGCGATTGCCCCGAGGCGGGGGATGAGGTCCGAATCGCCGAGGGCCGCCATCGCGCGGAGCGCGGCGGACCTCACCATATCGTCCTTGGAGTGCGTCAGGATCGTCACCACGCGGGCCGCGGAGCGGTCGCCGCGCTCGGCCAGGACGCCGAGGAGCAGGGCCTGCCCCTTCGGGTCGAGCCTATCGAGCCGCTGGACGAGGGCGGCAGTGACCTTCTCGCCGGGAAGCTCCTTCGTCAACTGGACGGCCGATGCCTGGATCAACTCGTCGTCGGAGCCGAGGGCGTCGAGGACGAGTGGCGTGGCCTTCTCCTTGCTCACCTTGACCAGGCCGGCCAGGCCCGCCAGGCGCCAGGCGACGGGGCGCTTGGAGGCCCAGACCTGCTCGTAGAGCTTCTCGGCATTCGCCGCATCGCCCGCGGCGGCCAAGAGTTGCGCGCAGCGGAGCTGGGCGTCTTGGAGCGCGCCCATCTGCTTCGACGGCAGTTCCGCCTTGGCCAGGGCCGTGGCGGCCTCGGCATTGCCGATCTTGCCCAATGCCTCTGCTGCCGCTGCCGCAACCAGGGCATCAACTGTAGGCGGGACGTCTCTGTCCCGCGTGCCTTCGCGGGGCACAGAGGCCCCGCCTACAAGCTTCGCCAGAGCAGGGACGGACCTCGCGTCGCGGCGAATGCCGAGCGAGTTGACGGCGCCCACGAGGGGCATGCCCTTGAACCTATCGAGGCAGGTTCGCAGCGCGGCGAGCGACGCCTCGCCGGGAATGCCCTCCAGCGTGAAGCGGGCCATCTCGGCCAGCTTCTCGTCGTCGAGCAGCCTCACGAGAATCGGCACCTGGGCCTCCGTGCCCGGCGCGTCGGTGGCCGCGCGCACGATCTCCAACTCGAGGAAGTGCAGCGCCTTGTCCGGCTGGCCGTAGTCGTAGGCCGGCACCTGAGCGAACGCCTGGTCAGGGGTTAGGGGCGGCTCGCCCGCCGCGGCGCGAAGGGCGCAGGCGAGGATGATCGGACCGATCGGTCGGATCCGACGGATCAGACGGATCACATTCATCGTGTTGCCTCCAGCAAGAAGGGCTGCCTAAAGGGTCCAGGGGCTTCGCATGGGCCGGCGCAGATAGCTGTTCGCCACGTCGTCGTTCACGAAGCGCTCGGCGGCCCAGTCGAAGGTCACCCTGCGTCCGACGCGGGTCGCAGCCGCATGACGGCGATGAGGATGATGTTCTTGAAGGCTCGGGCGGCGCAGTAGACGATGGCGACGACGATGAAGTAGCCGTAGCCCAGCCACTCGATGCCGATGAAGAGGAACAAGATGTGGAAGCCGGTGCCGAGGAAGCCGATGATCGTGGGCGCCCACATGCGCTGCATGGCGAAGAACGATTGCTGGATGGGGTTCTCGATGGCGAAGAAGGGCAAGGCCAGGATGTAAAGCCCCAAGGCGTCGCCCGCGCTCTTCAGGTGGTAGTCCGTCCAGTTCCCGCGGTCGAAGAGGAGGGCGATGATCGGCCCGCGGAGGACGATCATCAGGGCGGTGAGGGGGACGAAGAAGGCGATGATGACGCGGATGGTCTTGGTCATCACGCGGGCGAAGTCGCCCCAGAGCTTGGCGGCGGCCAGCTCGCTCAGGTGGGGCAGGAGCGCGATGCTCAGGGCCGCTATGACCAGCGTGTTCGGCGCCTCGCCCACCTTGCGGGCGTACTTGAGGTCGGAGAAGACGCCCGTGCCCGTGAACGATGCGAACAGGTTGGTCACGATGTCGCGGTACTTGGCGAAGAGGATGCCGAACATCAGGGGCACGCCGAGTGCGGCGAACTTGGCCATCGGCGTCTTCCGCCCCTTGGCGCGCCACCAGAGGAGGAGCAGGTAGGCGGCCACGACGACGACCAGGACGGCCTGCTGAAGGGCGAGGAGGGCGCCCTCACTGGGCAGGCTTGGCCGGAGGCGGTCGCAGATGAGAAGCCCTGCGGCCAGGGCGGCGAGGTGGGCCGCCAGGATGGCGGCCTCGATGCCGAGCCGCCGCGGGCTCAGGCCGGGTAGGGCGAGGCGGTAGAAGCGCAGCTTCGAGCGGAGGCCCATCAGGTGCGTGAGCACCATCGCCCCGGAGCTGATCACGAAGCCGACCGCCAACACGTCGAGCATCCGCGGCAGGGCCAGCCCCGCGAACGACGCAGCGAAGAGGATGGCCGCCCACACGATCTTCTGCACCCCGTCGCCCGCCGCCGCGTAGCCGAACACGTTGTAGGAGTTCAGGATGGCGTAGGAGACCGTGGCGAGGCAGACGCCGAAGACGCCTGGGAGCATCCAGCGCATCAGGCGGGCGCTGAGGGCGAGCTGCTGCTCGTTGAAGCCCATGGCGAAGAGCGACAGGATGCGGGGCGCGAAGATGAAGCTGCCGACGACCGCGGCGGCCAGGACGATGGCCGTCAGGTTCAGCACCGTGGAGCCGAAGCGCCAGGCCGCCTCCTCGCCGTGCTGGGCCATCTCCTCCTTGAACAGCGGCACGACCAGCGGGATGAAAACCTTCAGGCAAAGCGTCTGGAGCAGGAAGACGACCGTCTCGGTGACGAAGAAATAGGCGTCCGACTCCGGCCCCGAGCCGAAGACGGAGCCGACGAGGAGGGTGACAATAAGGCCGCCGAACTTCCAGAAGAGCTGGAAGAAGATGATGACGAGCATCGCGCGGACGATGCGGTGTCCGACATCGTGACGCGACTTGTCCTGTCCTGGCTCGGCCACGGGGGCACCCTGTCCCAGGCGGGGGGCTGCGGGGTCTCTGGGCGCTCGGCATGCGCAGCGGCCCCCGGGCGAGCACCCCGAGGGCCGCCGCATTATAGGCCCGGCTCATGGGCAAGTCAAGTACAGGCACGGGGACTCGCCCGGCCTACTTCTCCTCCTTGCCCTGGTGCGCTCGGTCCTTCTGCACCTTGGTGGCGCACTTGCGGAGGTCGAGGTAGCCGCGCGGGCTGGGGTCATCGCCCCTGGCGCTGCTGGCCTCGATGACGTAGAGCGCCTCGGTGCGGTCGTCGAGCACGTAGACGATCTGTGCGTTGGCCTTCGTGCCCTTCAGGTCGCTGGCCACGAGTGCGTAGCCGCCCGTGCGGCCCTCGCCAACGCCCTGGCTGTACGTGGGCCTGGGGGCGACCAGGCCCCCCACGAGAATGCCCACGGCCAGCGCCAGCATGAGCGAGCCGACCCAGAACTGTGTCCTGCCCGACATCGTCCGCCTCCTTACCAGTGCCTTGCGGGGCGTCGGCCCCGCCCTCTGCGCTGAGCATATCACGAGCCGGGAGGGGAATCAAGGAGGGGGGAGGCGGCATGCCAAGAATGCCAACCCCCGGGAGGGGGAGTTGGCATCCTTGGTGGCATCCTTGGCGGGGCAGGGCGCCAAGTGATTGGCGCCGCTGGACTTGCGACGGGCTGGCTACTTGCCGAGGCGCTTGTCCTTGGCGGCCCGCTGCTTCTGGAGGCCGGTGCTCATCTCGCGCAGGTCGAGGTAGCCGCGAGGCGTCGGCTCGTCGTTCTTCAGGCCGCTGGCCTCGATGACGTAGAGGGCCTCGTTGCGGTCGTCAATGACGTAGACGATCTGCGACTTGGGCTTGGAGCCCGGCAGGCTGCTGGCGATGAGGGCGAAGTTGCCGGAGCGGCCCTCGCCCACGTCCTGGCTGTAGGACGGCCTCGGCGAGACCAGGCCCCCGACCAGGATTCCGACCGCCAGGGCGAGCATGAGCGACCCGAGCCAGAACTGCGTCTTGCTCGACATCTCCGACCTCCTTCCGTGGTGTGCCGGCGCGGGCCGCTCGCGGCCCTCCGGCGGTGTGGCAAGGATGCCCCCAATCCTTGGCTGCCTGCGGGGCTTCAGCCCCGACTCTTCACGATTACGATACCCCGGATGGGCGGGAATGTCAATGAAGAGTGGATGGGTGGATGGTTGGATGAGTGGATGAGTGGATGAGTGTCAAACCATCCATCCATCCATTCATTCATCCATCCATCCATTCATCCATTCATCCACTCATTCATTCATCCATCCATCCCCTGCTGTGGTCTCCCACCGGTCCGTAGGGGGCGTCAGAGGGTGTCGAGGATTTTCTGGACGTTGACGAAGCGCTTGACGAGTCGGCGTGCCATGACGATCTTGCGGGTGTCGGCGGGCTGGATTTTGATCTTGAGGGTGTGGACGGCGGCGGCGATGGAGTAGCTGTCGCCTTTGACCAGGATGACCGGGATGTTGGTGCGGCGGAGGAGTCGGACGATGTTCTCGTGGGGCCGCACGCCGCCGGTGAGGAGGATGCCGGCGACGAAGTTGGCCTTGTCGTCGCCCACGGCGTAGCTGCTCATGGCGGCCAGCACCAGGTCGTCGCGGTCGCCGGGGGTGATGAGCAGGCTGTTGTGGTAGATGTAGTCGAGGGCGCGGTGGGCGGTCATGGCGCCGACGATGACGGTCTCGATCTCGTTGCCGAGATAGGCGTCGCCGTTGAGGAGGTCGCCGCCCACCTCATCGAGTATCTGGCGCATCGTGGGGTTGGACAACACGTCCTCGTGTGGGATGACGCCGAGGAGGGCGATGCCCTTGCGGGCCAGGCCCTCTTCGACGTAGGTGGCCACGGAGTCGAGCTTCTCGGGCCGCACCTTGTTCAGGATGACGCCGAGCAGCTCGACGCCGTTCTCGTGGAAGAGGCCGGCGTTGAGCATCACCTCGTCTATGGGGCCGCCGATGCCGCCCTCGGTGACAATGAGGGCCTTGGCCCCCAGGAGCTTGGCGACCTCGGCGTTGGACATGTCGAAGCAGGAGCCGACCCCCGCGTGGCCCGTGCCCTCGATGACCACGACGTTCTTGCCCTCGGCCACGCGGTCGAACGCCCCGCGCACGCGGTCCACCAGCTCCTGGCGGTTCGGCTTCAGGATGTAGTCGCGGGTGAAGCTGCGGCCCACCGTCACGGGACTCATGTCGGCCAGCCCAACGTCGGCCTTGAACACCGCGCGCATCAGCGCCACGTCCTCGTCCACCCGCACGCCGTCCACCTCGACGTAGCGCTGGCCGACGGGCTTGATGAAGCCCACGGGCGGCGCCATTTCCTCGAAGGCGGCCAGGAGGCCCAGCGAGATGGTCGTCTTCCCCTGGTCCTGGCGCGTGGCGGCGACGAACAGCTTTTTCGGCTTCTTGCCGATGGCCATGCGGCGACTTCCTCAGTAGGGCGGCCTCCGGCCGCAACAGCATGGCGTGATCAGAAGGATGGATGAATGGATGATTGGATGAATGGATGATTGTCAGACATCCATCCACCCATCCATTCATCCATTCATCCACTCATCCACCCATCCATTCACCCATTCCTCCCTCCTCGTGCACTCGACTACGCGATGCCCTATAGCTTGTGCCGCCGGAGCGGCGTGTAGGCCGGCCCTGCGGGGGAGAGGACGCTCTGGACGAGGAGCAGCTCGGCGATGGTGCAGGAGCCGAACTCGTCGGCGGCCTGGGCGGCGATGCGGCGGCGCAGCTCGGCGGCCCCCTGGCGGCCGCTCACCCGCCCGAGCGTCAGATGGGGGCGGAAGGGGCGGGTCTCGGGCGCGAAGCCGAGGCGCCGCACGCCCTCCTCGAGCCGGCGGTTGAGCAGGGCGAGGAAGCCATTGTCGTGGATGCCGGCCCAGACGACGCGCGGCGCGCCGCGCTCGGGGAACGCCCCCAGGCCGGCGAGCGCGACCTCGATGGGGCCGACGCCTTGCGCGGCGGAGACCATGACCTGTTCGAGGATGCCGACCACGGTTTTGTCCGCCTCGCCCAGGAAGCGGAGCGTGAGGTGCATCAGCTCGGGCTTCACCCACTTCACCTGGCACGGGGTCGAGCGGAGGCGGTCCTGGGCCTTGCCCAGGCGCTCGCGGACCGCTTCGTCCAGCTCCACTGCGATGAACAGCCGCATAGGTGTCTCCCGCTACAGGCGGAGCATCTTGGCGAATTGCTTGCCGCGTTCGTAGAGTTCGATGGGGGTGAGCGTGCGAAGGCGTTCCACACCGAACGCCTCGACGTCGAAGGAGGCGACCACGGTGGCCATGAAGAGCGCGCGCCGGAGCGCCGGAGCCGCCGTGCGCCCGGCATTTGCCAGAAAGCCCATGAACGCCCCGGCGAAGCAATCGCCCGCCCCCGTGGGGTCGTGGACCTCCTCGACCGGGAACGCTGGGAGGAGGAACAGGTCGTCGCCGACGACGAGCATGGAGCCGTGTGCGCCCTTCTTGACGATCACGATGCGCGGGCCGAGGCGGGCCACCGCCCTGGCCGCGGCCACGAGGTTCTTGCGGCCCGAGAGCATCTGGGCCTCCTCGGGGCCAGGGCGCCTTCTACATCGGACAGCACGGCGTGAACCTCCTCTGCTTCGTCGCCGAGCCGAGGACGTTTGCCCACCGCACCCACCGCGTGAGCCACCCGTGCGGCTTCGGCTTCGCACAGCACTACGAGAAGACGTTCGGCAAGAAGTTCGAGGAGGCCCAACTCCTCTGCCAGATTCCCCAGGCGGCGGGCAAGGGCGGCTACTTCGTCGCCCTGATCCCCCAGAAGAACACCGAGCCGCCGCCCATCATCAACGCCGTCCTCGACCACAAGGGGGTGGATGATGGGGACGCGATTCTCATCACCTGGCCCAACCGCAGGGACACCGTGGTGCTGATGAACCAGCCGAAGAAGGTCGTAGCCGAGGATGTGGTGGTTGAGGGCACGGCCTTCGTCGTCACCAAGTCGGGGGCCAAGCTCACCGTCACCATGCTCGCCCCGGGCAGCGTCACGCGCCAGGGCAAGGAACTCCTCAGCGGCGAGGGAGCGAAGACGATTGAGGTGAGTCGGTGAGGCAACCGCTGGACGCAGAACTCACCCCGCCAGCACAGCGATCGCCTCGATCTCGACGCGGGCGCCCTTGGGCAGGGCGGAAACCTCGACCGTGGCACGGGCCGGCGGGTTCTCCTTGAAGAACGCCGCGTAGACCTGGTTCATCGCCACGAACTCCCCCATGTCCTTCAGATAGACCGTGGTCTTCACCACGTCGGCCAGCGAGGCACCCGCCGCCTCGAGCACGGCCGCCAGGTTGCCCAGCACCACCCGCGTCTGGTCGCCGATCCCCTGCGGCATCGTGTTCGTCGCCGCGTCCACCGGAATCTGCCCGGCCACGAACACCAGGTTGCCCGCGCGAATGGCCTGGGAGTAGGGGCCGACGGGGGCCGGGGCGTTGGGGGTGAGGATGACGTTCTTGGTCATTGGATCATTCTCCTGAGTCGTGTCGCACACGTGACGTAGGGGCGGCCCTGCGTGGCCGCCCTCTTCCGGCGCCCCCCGATGGCGCACGCGTCAACGCCCCGGCGCACATGGCCCGGCCGGCCCCAGGCGCCGTCCGCCGGCCATTGGGGCCGCACGGGCGCCGGCGGAGGGCGGCCACACAGGGCCGCCCCTACATGCTCCCCTCCTCCACCGACCTTGCCCTGTCGCCGACCTTGATCGGCCCTATCTCGGGCATGCCCGAGAGCTGCGAGCGGTCCACGTTCAGCCGCGCCTTCGGCTGAGTCCCGCCGCGAAGCATCGAGACCTCGATCATCTCGGCGCTCAGCACATGGGTGCCGCGCTCCTTCGGGTCGAGCGTCGCGGGCTGTTGCGGCACGTAGGCCCGGCACACGGTCAGCCGCTCCTGCGGATGGCTCGCCTGCACGTAGCCCTTCACCGCCTCCCAGGCGCCCAGCGATTGCCCCGTATCGGGGTCCTTCACCTCCTCGACGGGCGCGAAGACGCTGAAGACCATCCCCTGGACCACGCCCTGCGCGCTGCCCACGTTCAGGACCAGCGTCTGGTCGTCCAGTATCTTCGCCACTTTGCCTTCCACGGGTCCGGCCATCGGCATGTCTCCTGAGTGTGTGAAGCGCCGCCCACATTATAGCGCCAACCGCATGGCGGCGAAAGCGGGTAGTGAGGATTGCGCTCCTTGACAGTGCGCGGGGAATCGGGGAGAATGTTCGGGGCCTCAGGAGGCGCCGAGGGTGGATGAACGTCTGGTTGGGATCACGACCACTGTCCCGGTGGAAATCCTGTTCGCGTCGGGACATAGGCCGCTGGACCTGAACAACGCCTTCATCACGTCGCCCGACGCGGCGGGGATGGTGGAGGCGGCGGAGCGGGCGGGCTTCCCCCGCTCGATGTGCGCCTGGGTGAAGGGCATCTACACGGCGGCGCGCCGCCGAGGCGTGGGCACGGTGGTGGCGGTCATCCAGGGCGATTGCTCGAACACCCACGCGTTGATGGAGATTCTGGAGTCCGAAGGCGTGCGGGTGATTGACTTTGCGTATCCCTACAAGCGCGAGCGGCCGCTTCTGGCGTCGCAGCTCGGGCGGCTGGCCGAGCGGTTCGGCACGACGCTCGACGCGGCCGAGGGGCAGAAGGGTCACCTCGACGCCATTCGGGCGACGGTGCATGAGATTGACCGCCTGGCCTGGGAGACCGGGCAGGTGACGGGGGCTGAGGCATTCACCTGGCAGGTGAACTGCTCCGACTTCGAGGGCGAGCCGGAGCGCTTCGGGGCCGATGCCCGGGCGTTCCTGGACGCGGCGAAGGGGCGGGAGGGCGTGAAGACGCCCGTGCGGCTGGGCTTTCTTGGCGTGCCGCCGATCTGCTCGGACCTGTTCAGCCGGCTTGCGGAGATGGGGGCGGGGGTCGTGTTCCACGAGGTGGCCAGACAGTTCGCCATGCCCAGCCCCTCGGCGACGCTGCTGGAGCAGTATGCGGCCTACACCTATCCCTACGACGTGTTCTGCCGCATCGAGGACATCGTGCGCGAGTGCCGCCGCCGCGAGGTGCATGGCGTGATCCACTACGTCCAGAGCTTCTGCTTCCGACAGCTTCAGGACCGCTTGGTGCGCGAGCGGGTGGGGCTGCCCGTGCTGACACTCGAGTGCGACCGCCCCGGGCCGCTTGATGGCGGGTCGCGGACACGGCTCGAGGCCTTCGTGGAAATGCTTCGGGGCTGATGGGGAACCGAGATGGCGCTCAAGGCCACAGTGAAGAAGACGGTTCTGCTTATCCTGAAGATCGGCATCGCGGCCGGGCTGATTGCCTGGCTCGTGCGGTCCGGCAAGCTGAAGCCGGGGAAGATATGGGATGCCGTGTGCGAACACCCGCTCTGGGTGGCGGTGACGTTCCTCCTCTACAACGCGTGCATCCTGCTGACGGCGAACCGCTGGCGGATGCTGGTCGTGTCGCAGGGCATCCCAGCGCGGCGGCGCGACTGCGTGGGGATGACCTACATCGGCTGCTTCTTCAGTTGCTTCCTGCCCGGCGGCACGGGCGGCGACCTGGCGAAGGCATACTACGTGGCACGCGACACGCCCAAGAAGGCCGAGGCCGTGACCACGGTGTTCTTCGACCGCGTCCTGGGCCTCTACTGCATGGTGGGCTTCGCCACAGTGGCCATGCTCTTCCACCTCAAGGACTTATGGCGGCACGATTCGCCCCCGGGCGCCTTTGGCCTCACGCAGACGCAGTTCCTCATCGTCGGCGTCCTGTCAGGCTTCGGGGCGGCGACGGTGGGGCTCCTCGTCTTCCTCTCGTCCCATTGCCGCCGCCTGGTGCACTACCTGCTCGACCGGCTCCCCCACAGGGTCGGCTCGGTGCTCAAGCGGGTCTACGAGGCGGTGTACCTCTACCGCGGGCGGAAGCTGCTGCTCCTGAAGTTCGTGCTCTACTCGGCCAGCGCCCACGGGGGGGCGGCGGTGGCGTTCTGCCTGCTCGGGCGCGCGCTGGGCGAGCCGTTGGCGATGGACCTCTCGCGGGCGCCGAACTACCTCTTCCTGATTCCCCTCGGGCTGGTGCTCAACGGCATGCCCGTGGCGCCGGCGGGGGTGGGGGTGTTCGAGTGGGCCCTCGGCCTCCTCTTCGCCACCGTGCTGCTCCCGGGCGAGGCGAACCTGGGGGCCGAGGTGGCCGCCCTGAGCCACGTGATCATCATCCTCACCAACCAGACCGGCCTGTTCTTCTACCTCGCCGGCAAGCGCAAGGTGGCCGAGGCCATGCGCGAGGCCCAGGCCGACGCCCCCGAACCCCATGCATGACTACAAGGGCTGCATCCACGTCCACTCCACCTACTCGGACGGCCATGCCGCCGTGCCCGCGATTCTCGATGCCGCTCGCGAGGCCGGGCTCGACTACCTGGTGCTGACCGACCACGACAGCCTGGGCGCCCGCGCCGACGGCTTCGAGGGCTGGCACGACAGCGTCCTCCTGGATGTGGGCGTGGAGTTGGACGCCGGCGAGCACCACTGCATCGCCCTGGGCCTCGAGTCCCTTGATGGCCTGCTCGACCTCTCGACGACCGAGGCCGCGCTTGAGGCCATCCGCGCCCGTGGCGGCCTCGCCTTCGTCGTCCATCCCCATCCCATCCACAAGCCGCTCTTCGGCCTCTGGGTGCCGGGCTGGACGGATTGGGGGCTCGACACCTTCCACGGGGTCGAGATCTGGCCGTACATGCACGACTGGATTCGCCGCCTGCACCCCTGGAACCTGCTCTCGCACTGCCGGCACCCCGAACGCTGGGTGCAGGGGCCGGAGCGGGACATCCTGGCCCGATGGGACGCCGTGGGCCGCCGGCGCCGTGTCGTCGGCATCGGCTCGCTCGACAACCACGCGAAGCGGGTGCCCTTCCGCCGGCTCGGCCTCGCCTTCCTCGAAGTCCTGCCCCACCGCTACGCCTTCCGCTCAGTGCGGACGCATGTCGTGTCGCCCCAAGCCTTTACAGGCGAAGCTGCGGCCGACCTGCGGCTGCTCCACGGCCTGCTCGCAAGCGGCCAGTGCTACGTGAGTTACGACGTGCTGGCCGACGCCACTGGCTTCCGCTTCGAGGGCCTGCGCGGCGGCGACGGTCTCCAGATGGGCGCCGAGGCCCCCGCCGGCCAGCCCATCGAGTTCCGCGCCTCGGGCCCCGCCGAGGCCGAGCTTCGCCTCCTGCGCGACGGCGCCACAGTCGAACGGTCGAACGGGCGCGAGTTGGCGGCCACGGCGTCCGCGCCGGGCGTCTACCGCGTCGAGGCGTTCCTCGGCGGGCGCCCCTGGATCTTCTCCAATCCCATCTATCTGCGTTGAGGGGACTACAGTTTGGCCAAGCTCACAGACCGGCAGATCGCCCACCTCATCCGCAAGCACCTCGACCTGAAGGGCCTCCTGGCCGAGCACCCGGAGGTGACTCAAGCGGAACTGGCGGCGTTCTGGGTCCGCCACGCCCTGAACGACTTGAACCCCCGTCTGCCTGACCGCACGGGCAACCTGTTTGCAGCGGCCGCGCCCGGTGACGCCCCGGCTCCGGGCCGGTCCCTGATCGCCCGCTGCGATGGCGCCTCGCGTGGCAACCCCGGCCCCGCCGCCATCGGCGTCCTGCTCCTCGACCCGAACGGAGCCCCCGTCCGCAGAATCGGCGAGCGAATCCTACGGCGACGTCTGCGCCCTCGTCTCGCTCTGTCGCCGCTGCCACCTGGCCCGGCACTTTCGCGTCTGGCGCAAGACCGGCGGCGGCCCCGTCCGCTACCCGCACGAGTACGAGGACGGATGACAGATGACAGAGGACAGACGGCAGACGGCAGAGGGCAGACGGCAGAGGGCAGATGGTAGGGCGTGCAAACCTGCACGCGGGAAAGCGGCTCTCACGCAGAGTCCGCAGAGGCCGCAGAGGGGGAAGCAGAGAGGGCCGCGACCGCGGATTGCGCGGATGGCCGCGGATAGAACGGCCAGAGTCCCGAGCCGTGCGACAGCCTTTGGAGTGCGGCGACACAGTCGCCGCTTTGGGTTGTTCCCCTGTCCATCTTCCTGCCGCGCGAAGGGGAGGAATGACAGGGGAATGGGGGACAAGGGAATGAAGCCAGAAAGCCAGGCAGGCCCGCGACCGCGGATCACGCGGATGGCCGCGGATAGAGCGGCCAATGATCGAGTAAGGCGTCCCCCGAACTAGGGTGTGTACGGAAATTGGTAGCGCCGCCGTCCCGGCGGCCTCGGGCGGCCAGCGAGACGCTGGCGCTACGCATGCCGCTCCATTTCCGCACTACGCCGCTCTTCTTATTCGCTTTTACCCATGCGAGCCTGTATGTGCACTGCGAGCCTTTGCCAAAGAAATAGACCCTGTGGAGACCGATTCTCATCTTGCGGACGTGCCTGAGGTCAGGCGAGAACCGCGTAGTTGGCGTCGTGCGGTCCAGTGGGTGATCTTCCTGTGCGGCTAGCCGGCTCATTCGCTCCACGATCAGGTCATGGTCACGTGCCTGGAGTTCTTCGAGTTGTCTATGAGCGTCTTCTAGAACAAGAACCTTGCACGCTCCCATCAGCGGTGCTCACTAGCCAGAAGAGCCCCTCTCAGTTCTGTCTCGATGCCGCCCTCGATAAGGCACTCGTCCTCGATGTCATCAATGTCCACGCCGCGGTCGTTGGACTGCAGGACTCTCCGCACGAACTGTATGGTATCGGTGAGTTGCGAAAACCGCAGGGTAGGCAACTCCCGCGCCACAGCGTCAAGGTCCAGGTTGCCGTCAAAGTGCTCCAGTACCCGGAAAAGAGGGATGTACTCGCCGTTCGCAGCTCTCAGGCAGGGTAGCGACGCGAGGGAGTCCGGGAACTCGATGTTCGCGTTTACACCATGCGCTATCCGTCTCAAGTGAGAAGACAACGATGGGGCCACCGGTGCCTCCCCCAGGTCGCTTGTGGAGAACTCGGCGACGAACGCTACCTGGATTCTCGTGGGTGGCTCGGAGCATGAGGCAAGTTGACGAACATGTCGCTCGTCCAGGCACAGGTGGGGATACCGTTCGCCGGTGGCACCATTCGAGGATACCGAGGTCATGAGCCCGGCCAATTCACGGATATGGGTAGCCACTACTCGTCTCCCTTCTCGCCGGACGCCCCCTGGGACCGCGCCATCATGGCCCTCTTCTGCATGGCCTCCGCTTGCTCGGCGTGCATGAGAATCCAGTTTGCGATAGAGCGAGCCGTCCTGATGTCCATCATGGCGCTGACCTCGAGTTCCCTGATAATACCATCCTTTGACACTCGCTTCTCTTTCACTTCCTCCCCAAGGGAGCCATCGGCGTTCACTATCTGGACGGTCTCTCTCGGTACCGGAAGGCGCTCACTCCACAGGTTCAGGTTTAGATAGCGGGCGTTCGGGCTCATGCCACCGATGACCCCGTCAACATGCACGACGCGGAAGATGCTGCTCTTGATGTAGTAGAACTTGGCCCGCCCAGGAGCGCTACTACCTTCACCACGTTCGTGCTGTTGATCTTCCACGGGAACATCCTCTGCTCTCTTCATGCGATGCTCCTCCTCGCCTCCTGTCTGATCGAGTCTGGACAGTGTGGCGAGGCTTGGCTCGTCAGATGCTTCCTAGCCGACTACACCCACATCCTACACGACTCGAAGCGCAGAAGCAAGCCGCCGCACTGTCCGCCGGCTGACCAGCTACGTCGCGCCCGAGGTCGGCTGTGGGCGCGTTGGACTTGCGGGGGGTATTCTATGAAGGCTCGGCACTCCTGTCAAGCGCCAGAA
The DNA here is from genome assembly GCA_041320515.1 of Planctomycetota bacterium. GTDB lineage: Bacteria > Planctomycetota > PUPC01 > DSUN01 > DSUN01 > DSUN01. Next base: position 2,697,256 of record JBGLNR010000001.1, read on the forward strand.
TAGCGCGCAGACCCGATCGAGCGCGGACAGGGAATGCGCACGCCGGGGACGCCGGTGAGATGGGCGCCGGTGTCACATCTTCAGGGGAGGCGGTGTCAGATCTTCAAATGTCAATTATCCCCTCCTTGCGCCGCCGGCCCGCGGCCGCAGGAGGGCAACGATGGCATCGAGGGTGCGCTCAAGGGCGACAGGGCGTAGTTGTCCAACGCTCGCAGTCATGAGGTCGCGGCTCGCGGTGAAAAGCTTCCCAGGGCGCGCAAAGCTGGCCAAGTGGAGGGAGCCCGAGGCGAAGTCGGAGAAGGGGAAAGGGACCAGGTCTACCGCGCCGGCTGAAGGTGCGACCACGCCTGGTCCTCCTCTGGACGGTTCCAGTCCTCGGCCAGCGCGGGCTCGCTGAGCAGAGCGGCCTCGTGGGCGGCGGGGGGCTCATCGAGGATCATCACGAGGGCGCGCCGCGGAGCGGCGAGCTGGACGCCCTCGGTGAGGCGAACATTGCCGTGCTCATCTATAGTCCCTTCGACCGTCCGGATCATGGCTCACCTCCTTTTTCATTGTCCACGGAGGGGAGGTGGTTGTCAAGTGCCTGCGCTCGCGGCGGCGCGGCGTGGGGGCCGGCGGCGATAGGGGGCCTCGGGTTCGGCGGTGCGGAAGCCGATGGGGGTTCTGGACTCCTCGGCTCGGGCGGGGCCATGAGCTGGTGGATGGCGTCGAAGACGATGGCGAATTGCTTGTCGTACTTGCTCTCCAGCTCCTCGCTGAAGGCCCGAGGGGCCTTCCGGCTGCCGCCCCAACTTGATGTTCCAGAATGGAACATCAAGTGCGCGCGCTCCTCAGGGATCAGTGTGAACATGAAGTCATGTGGGAATCGCCCGAGGTTGCGGCTCACGGCCTTGTTGAGGTTGGATGTGGAGACGCCGTAGAGTCTCGCGAGGTCCCTGTCGAGCAACACCTTCTCCCCGCGCAGGAGGAGGATGGCACGCTCGATGCTCTCTACGGGGATGATCTGGGTCTGCGAGGGCATTCTCGACGGCCTCCAGTGCCCGCAGGCCGGTGCCAGGCAAAGCGTCCTCGGCCAGCAGGCAGGATAGCGGAGGGGAGGGAGGGTGTCAAGTGGGGGATTGGGGTGGGCCGTGCGGCACAGCCGCAGGCGGCTGTTGCGTGGACATGCGGGGCAAGGGGCGCCGCGGGCGCAGGCTTACCCTCCCGCAGGTATTGGAACCTGCGGGAGGGAAGCACTCCCAAGCCGAGCTTGACGCGCCGCCCCGCATAGGGCATGATTGCGTCAATGAAGATCACACGCGACTGCTTTGGTCACGATGGAGATGTGATATGGCCGAGAAGGTGAAAGTCTGCTACGATGTCGAAGGCGACTACCTGGAAGTGCAGTTCCACGACGCCCCCGGCTATTTGCGCGAGACGGCTCACGACGCCGTCATGGAACGGGTGGACGAGGAAGGCCGCGTCCTCGGCTTCAGCATCCTCGGCGTCAGCCGGTTCAGGAAAGGCTCTCCCCTCGAAGCTGAACTCGCCGCCGACCGGTGAGGGGTGCCATGACGCTGTGGCTTCTCCCTCCTGTCGCGACGCTTCGGCTCCGCAACGACCGCGTAGGGACTCTGGGTGGAGCCGCGGGCGCAGAGATACCCTCCCGCAGGTATTGGAACCTGCGGGAGGGAAGATGGGCGGCTCACAGCCGCCAGGGCTCGCGCATGGGGCGGACCATGCGGCGGGCGGCATCGGGGTCGCCGATGATGGTTTCTTTGATGGGGTCCCAGATGATCTTGCGTCCGCAACGAATGGCGATGTCGGAGACGTGGCTGATGATGTCGGAGCGGACGGCGTCGGCGATGTGGCTGACGGGCTGCCCCGTTTGGGTCCAAGCCGCAACTATCTACTTGTTGCGCGCCACTGGAGAGAATAGATGATCACGACCTGAACCCACCCTGTGACAGGACCAAGTAGGGTGTCGGCGGAACTCTGTCAGCGGCGGCGGCGCCGCATGGCCGCCAGCACGCCGACGCCGAGAAGCATCAGGGTCGCCGGCTCGGGGACCGCCTGTTGTTCACCACCGCGGCAGATCGTGTCAACCACCAACTCGTCCACAGCCGCGCCCCCCTGAGCGCCCTGGATGCGGAGGAACTCACTGGTGGGGTTGTAGCCCAGATCGAAGGACCACGTGCTGTGGAGCCATTCGTCAGGGAGCATGTCCGTCTCTACGAGGGTGCCCAGGAGGCCATCCACCGAGACAACCAGTCCCCCGTTATCCCAGTACGTGAGCTGAAGCCATACCTCCTTCTCGGTGCCGCCAAGCGCATTCGGGATTTCCACCCCGATGCCACCAGCCACAAAGCTCCAAACGCCAGAGCGACCGTTGTATCCCGGAAACCAGGTGCCATCGCTGATGGACATGCTCGGCACGCCATACGGGTTGACTATGTAATCGGGGGGAGGATTGGTGTTGTCTGTCAGGAACTCCCACCCCTGCATGGTGCTGCGTGGCTCCCCCCGCCACGGTGGCGGATAGATGTTATCGGCCAGGACAGGGGGGAGGAACGCGAGAACCGCGAGGACAATCGGGATCACCCTTCGCATGCCTAAGCCTCCATCAGCATCAGCACATCCTCCCCTGCGGGCGCCTCGGATTGTGGCAGATGCTAGCAAACGCTTCATGGTTTGTCAAGCGCATTCTCGGGCAACTCAAGGGCGGCCGGCGACCCCCCTCCCCCCGATGGAGAGGGAGGCAGGTTCTCTGCGGAGAAGTGAGCCGGGTCACAGGCGCCACGGCTCGCGCATGGGGCGGAACATGCGGCGGGCGGCGTCGGGGTCGCCGACGATGGTTTCCTTGATGGGGTCCCAGACGATCTTGCGTCCGCACCGGATGGCGATGTCGGAGACGTGGCTGATGATGTCGGAGCGGACGGCGTCGGCGATGTGGCTGACGGGCTGGACGCGGGTGCGGATGGCTTCGAGGAAGTTGCCGCCGTGGCCGCGGCTGACGGGGAGGTGGACGTCGGTGGGGCCGATGGGGCTCTTGATGAGGGAGGGCGGGTCGCTCTTGATGCCGCCGCGGGAGATGCCGATCCAGCCTTCGGTGCCGCGGAACTCGGTGTAGTCGCCGCCGGGGGTGAAGTGGAGCTTGACGCCGTTGGCGAAGGTGATATGGACGTTCCAGTCGTAGACGGCGTCGTGGCGGCCTTCGGGGGCGATTTTGCCCGTGCCCTCGATCTCCCAGTTGCCGGCGAGGTGGGTGTCGTAGCCCCAGACGAGGATGTCGAGGGGGTGTGCGCCCCAGCCGGCGATGAAGCCGAGGGCGTAGTCGTAGCAGTGGTACCAGCCGCCGCCGCCGAGGGGGCAGCCGGTGTAGGGGGTCCAGCGGGCGGGGCCGAGCCACTGGTCGTAGTCGAGGCCCTCGGGGATGGGCGCGTCGCACGCGATGTCGTGCTATGGGAGCCGCATCAACAAGACGCCTAACCTCGACCGCATCGCCACGGGCGGGATGCGGTTCGAGAATTGCTTCTGCTGCAACTCGATCTGCGGGCCGTCCCGAGCCGCCATCCTCACGGGAAAGCACAGCCACGCCAACGGCTTCCGCACGAACGGCGACCGCTTCGACGGCTCGCAGCAGACGCTGCCCAAGCTCCTCAAGGCCGCAGGCTACCAGACCGCCATGATCGGCAAATGGCACCTCGTCACGGACCCCACGGGCTTCGACTACTGGAACATCCTGCCCGGCCAGGGGGTCTATCACGACCCGATGTTCATCGAGATGGGCGAGCGCAAGAAGCACCAGGGCTACGTGACCGACCTCATCACCGATTTCTCGATGGACTGGATTGCGAAGCGCGACAAGACCAAGCCCTTCTTCCTCATGTGCCACCACAAGGCCCCGCACCGCAACTGGCAGCCCGACGCGAAGCACGCGAAGCTCTACGACGACGCGGACATCCCCGAGCCGCCGACGTTCAACGACGACTACAAGACCCGCGGCACCGCGGCCCGCTCGACCACGATGACCATCGAGAACCACCTGACCAAGAGCGACGTGAAGGCGGACGTGCCCGCCGGCCTCACCGGCCCCGCCCGCAAGAGCTGGCTCTACCAGCGCTACATCAAGGACTACCTCCGCTGCATCGCCTCGGTGGACGACAATGTGGGCCGCCTGCTCGACTTCCTCGACAAGGAGGGGTTGGCCCAGGACACCCTTGTCGTCTACACCAGCGACCAGGGCTTCTACCTGGGCGACCACGGCTGGTACGACAAGCGGTTCATGTACGAGGAATCGCTCCGCATGCCCTTCCTCGTCCGCTATCCGCGCATCATCAAGCCGGGGACGGTGAACCGCGATCTCGTGCAGAACATAGATTTCGCCCCGATGTTCCTCGACGCGGCTGGGGCGCCGACGCCGGCCGACATGCACGGCCGCAGCTTCCTGCCCCTCCTGCGCGGCGAGACGGTCAAGGACTGGCGGGCCTCCCTCTACTACCACTACTACGAATACCCCGCCGTCCACAGCGTCAAGCGCCACTACGGCGTCCGCACGCTGCGGCACAAGCTCATCCACTTCTACCACGACGTGGACGAGTGGGAGCTGTACGACCTCGAGAAGGACCCGCACGAGCTGAACAACGTCTACGCCGACCCCGCCTACGCCGACACCGTGAAGGAGCTGAAGGGGGAGTTGGAGCGGCTCCGCGCCCAGCTCAAGGTGCCGGAGGACAAGCTGCCCCCGCCCAAGGCCGGCAAGGGGAAGTGAAGCCCCAGCGTGGCGGGCGCGCGCCAGTTCAGGTTCGTAGTGCGGGCTTCAGCCCGTATCTGGGGCGCAGGATACGGCCTGAAGGCCGCACTACGAACTCCCACTCCATTCGGCTGAAGTCCTGCGCGCCGCCGAGCCGCTTCGCGGTCACTCGGGCTGGTCGGCCTTGCGGGCGAAGTGCTTGCCGGGGAGCTGGGTGACGAGGCGCTTGAGTTCGAGGAGCATGAGGGTGCTGGCAACCTGGTGGGCGGGGAGGCCGGCGGCGTCGGCGATGGCGTCTATGTGGGTCGGGTCGTCGCCGATGGCCTTGTAGACCGCCAGTTGCTCGGCGGCGAGGGCGAGGGGTTCCTCCTGGGGCTTGTAGCGCGGCGGGGCGAGGGCGCGGGCGACGTCGCCCAGTTCCTCGAGGATGTCGCCGCAGGTTTCGACGAGTTTGGCCCCCTGCTTGATGAGGAGGTGGCAGCCGCGGCTGCGCTTGTCGGTGACGCGGCCGGGCAGGGCGAAGACCTCGCGGCCCTGGGCGAGCGCCCAGTCGGCGGTGATGAGGGCGCCGCTGTCGAAATCCGCCTCGACGACGAGGACGCCGAGGGCCAGGCCGCTGACGATGCGGTTGCGGCGCGGGAAGGTGAATGCCTGGGGGCGGGTGTGGAGTGGGAAGTCGCTCACGACGGCGCCGTGGGCGGCGACTTCGTCGGCCAGAGGGGCGTTCTCGGCGGGGTAGAGTCGGGCGATGCCGCCGCCGAGGACGGCGATGGTGCGGCCACCGCCATCGAGAGCGGCGCGGTGGGCCGCCGTGTCAATGCCCTGGGCGAGGCCGCTGACGATGGTCATCCCCCGTGCGGCCAGCTCCGAGGCCAGGCGCCCCGCCTGGGTGGTGCCGTAGTGCGTGGGGTGACGCGAGCCGACGACGGCCAGGGCCACCGCGTCGGCCGGCTGGAGTTCGCCCTGGACGTAGAGGACGAGCGGCGCCTCGGGGATGCGGCGCAGAATCGCGGGATAGGCGGGCGAGTTGAAGGGGAGGATGGCGACGGAGCGCTCTTCGGCCTGGCGCAGCTCCTCGTCGGGGTCGCCGCCACGGAGGAGGCGGGCGATGTCGGCGGCGAGCTTGGGGCCGACGTTGGCGGCGCGCTCGATGTCGCCGGCGGATGCCTTGCGGAGGCCCTTGTGTCCGCCGAGGGCGGCGGCGAGGCGCTCGTAGTCCTCCACGCACAGGCGCAGGGTCATGTTCAGCGCCACGAGATCGCGGAGCAGGCCCGAGGCGGGATCACAGATTCCAGATTCCAAATTCCAGATTCCAGAACATGCCCGCGAAACACGCGAAAGGACGCAAATCAAGACACCCGGAAGACAGATGCCGGGGCCGCCTGCGGAGGCCCGCAGGCGGCCAACAGTGCAAGTCGTAAAGCCGCAAAGCCGCAAGTCGTAATCAGGGTCCTGGGGCGAGAACCACGCGGAAACCGGCACGCCTGCCCCGGTACTCAGGACTGCCCCTGCCCCGACTCGCCGAGCGGAGAAACCAGGGATTGAAGTCCCAGGAGCCGCCACGCAGCACGCGGTGCACACCGCTACCGGGACCGCCTGGATCAGTCTGGGCTCCCAATTCGTAGTTGCCATACCAGTCCTGGCACCACTCCCAGACATTGCCGTGCATGTCGTGGAGGCCGAAGGCATTAGCCTTGAAGGAGCCCACGGGCGCTGTGTAGAGGAACCCGTCGTCCCAGTTGAACAGGGTCCCAGGGGGCAATGTCTTCTTCGCCGTCGGGTCGGCGGCGTTGCACCAGCCCTTCCCCTTGTCGGGGTCGTCGCCCCACTGGTAGCAGGTGGTGGTCCCCGCCCGGCATGCGTACTCCCACTCCGCCTCCGTGGGCAGGCGATAGGTCGCCCCTGCTGGCTTGGCCTTGTCGCTCGCATCCAGCCAATCCACAAAGGCGCGGGCGTCGTTCCAGGTCACGCAGACCACCGGGTGCTCGTCCGTCTGCTGGAAATACGGGCGCCGCCAACTCCCGCCCTCGCCAAACTCCCACCTCCCCTCCGCGAAGACGAACGCGCCATTCCGCCGGGTTCCCTTCTCGGCATCGGTCTTGTAGCCCGCGGCCTCGACGAACCGGCGGAACTGGCCCACCGTGACCTCGTGCTTCCCCATGTGGAAGGCTTTGGAGAGCGTCACCTTGTGCGCCGGCTTCTCGCCGGCGAACCATTCCTCCTTCACTTCGGGCCATTTCTGGCGCACCACCTTGAGTTCCTCTTCCGTCGTGCTCCCCATGGTGAACGTGCCTGGGGGGATGAGGACGAGGGCCATCTTCACCCCGCCGCCGAGGTCCACGACCCGCTCCTTGGGGGCCTGCTCGCCGCAGCCTGACAAGATGGCGACTGCCGACAGCACGGCGAATGCCGCCGAAAGGAGTCCTCGCCCCCACGTCGCCCGCCCCTGCCCCATCGCCCTCATGTCCGCATCCTCCTTGCTGTGATGAACCTCCCGCGGGTTCCAAAACCCGCGGGAGGTTACGCACAGCATGGCAGGGCCGCCGCCCGCTTGTCAAGCTGGTGGGCCGGTCCGGGGAGAGGTGAACATGTCGAAATGGGCCGGAGAGCGGGCAGCCAGCGTGGAGAGGAAGGACGTAAGTGTCCGTGGCCAGAGGCTTTACGGCGCATCCGCCCCGATTGCCGGCGCACGATTTCGACATGTTCACCCCGTGTGTTGCGCAGTGAACATGTGGAACACCTTGGGACCGGCCGGGGGCCTTTGGCAGACGGATTCCGCGTGCAAGCATGCACGCCCTGCCACTCCTGATTCGCGCAGATTCGCGCGATTCGCGGTCATTTCCCCTGCTTGTCGAGGGCTTCGCAGAAGAGGGCGATGTCGTCGCGGATTTCGTCGGGGCGGTGCTTGGGGAAGAAGCCGAGGCAGACGATGTCGGTGGGCTTGAGGTGGCGAACGGCGTAGGGGATGGCCTCGCGGGGGTCGCTGCGGCCGGCGGCCATGATTTTGTAGGCGACGCAGGGCTTCTTGAGGTCGCGGAGGAGGTTGGCGGCAAGCTTGCGGTCGTCGGCGCGGTAGCGCTCGGAGTCGGGGTCGGCTACGTCCACCTTGCCGCGGCGGCCGGTGAGGTTGTAGAAGCAGACCATGTGGAAATCGTAGTCGAGGCCGAGGGCCTGGACGTCGCGATGGGTCTTGGGCTGGTGGCCTGCGAGGCCGCTGACGACGCCGAGGGTGCGGAGGAGTGCGAGGGCTTCGCGGAGGTCTTCGAGCTTGCCGGCCTCCTGAAGGGAGTCGGTGACGCCGCCCTGGATGTAGATGCCTGTGGCGCCGCCGCCCTTGGCGCTCTTGATGTTGTCGAGCATGTTGCGGTGCTCGGGGGCGTGCTGGGCGAACCACTGGATTTTGCCGCCCTCGTTCCAGTATTCGCGGAGCATGCGGATGATGTGGGCGTCGGCCCGCATGAAGGCGGTGTTGATGCCCAGTTCCTCGCACTGGAAGAGGGTTTCCTTGATGCGGCCGACGGTGTAGTAGTTTTTCATCGCCTGGTCGAGTGCGGAGTCCTGGTGTCCGATGCCGCTGAAGGGGTTTCCGCCGACGGCGATGCGGCTGACGCGTGCGCCGCAGAAGTCGATCTGGGGAAGTTGCATGGCTGCTCCTGGGGGTGGTTCAGCGTGCGCTGGCGGCCTCGTCGCCCGCCGGGGGAGGGGACGTGGCCGGGGCTTCGCTGGGGTTGAAGGGGGCGAGGAAGCCGAGGATGTAGAGGATGGTCCCTTCGTCGCTCTGGACGCCGAACATGCGGAGTGTGACTCCCCTTGGGCCTCGCCGCCAAGCGCGCCTGCGGCAGGCTCGGCCTGCACACGCAGCGCAACCTGACCGACGTGGCCATGGGCGAGGTGGCAGACTACGTGCGGTCGCAGACGAAGGAGGGCGACCGCATCTACATGCGGGGCGGGCGGCCCCAGGTTTACGCGCTCTCGGGCCGCGGCAACATCTGCCCCTTCCTCTACGAATTCGACTACCACCTGCCTCCTGACAAGGCATACCACGCCCAGCCCCACAAGCTCAAGCTCATCCTGGACGGCTTGGACCGCTGGCGGCCGCCGCTGATCGTCGTCACGGCCCGGGGCAGCGGCGAGAAGGTGTTCGATGGGGCCTACGAGAAGCTCAAGGACTACTTCCCCGAGTTCCAGAAGCGGCTCGAGGCGGAGTACGTGCTGGACAAGACGTGGCCCGCAAGCCCCATCACCCTGATGGTGTACCGCCGGAAGGATGCCCACTGATGCCGCCTGTCGAACAGAACCTCCCGCAGGTTCCGAGACCTGCGGGAGGTTGGGCCGTGGAGCGATTCGCCCCTGGCGACATGATGCGGGTGGCGGCCGCGGCGGGGGTGGTGGTGGACCACGTGGCCGCCTGGGGCTTCGAGCGCTATGGGAAGCTCGCGGCGGGGGACTGGTGGTGCTTCAACCTGGTGGTCGGGGCCACGCGCTGGGCGGTGCCGCTGTTCGTGATGCTGAGCGGCGCGCTGCTGCTGGACCCGCGCCGCACCGAGGGGGCGCGGGAGTTCTACGCCCGACGCCTCCACCGCATCGCCATCCCCTTCGTCTTCTGGTGCCTCTTCTACGTCGCGTTCCGGTTCGTGCTGGACCGCTCGACCTTCTCGCTGGGGGGGGTAGTGCGTTGGCTTGCCCTGGGCCAGCCGTTCTACCACATGCACTACCTCTTTATCATCGTGGGGCTCTATCTCTTCACCCCGGCGTTCCGCGCGGTGGTCGCCCATTCGGGCCGCGGGTTGCTCCTCCTCGCCACGGCGCTGATGCTCGCCCTGGCGTCGGCCGACCTCGTGCTCGCGAGCTTCGGGGTCGGCGGCGGGGGGGAGCCGAACGCGGCGAGCCGGTTCGTGCCCTTCATCGGGTACTACTTCCTCGGGGCCTGTCTCCGCGAGTGGGTGCCCACGCGCCGCGGCGTGGCCCTGGCGTGGGCGGGGGCCGTGGCGGCGGCCGCGGCGGTCGCGCTGGGCGGGGGGCTGGTGATGAACACGAGGTGGGAGGCGCGGCTGGCGTTCCTCTACGAGCCGCTGAGCCCGCCGAACATCGTGATGACCCTGTGCGTGTTCGTGCTCTTCCAGGCGTGTTGCCGCGGCGTGGAGGGCCGCCTCGTGTCGCGTTGGCTGGCGCCGGCGACGCTGGGCATCTACCTGGTGCATCCCGCTGTGATTTACCTCGTGCGCGGGTGCGGGCTCACGGGCATGTGGCCGACGCCGTCGGTGGGCATCCCGTTGGCGGCGGGGGCCGTCTTCCTGGGCAGCTTTGCGGCCACGGCGCTGATCCAGCAGGTGCCCTGGGTGCGGCGCATCGTGGGCTGAGGGGGCCAGGGCCACCCAATGGACATCGAGGTGGTGAGCACAGAGGTGGCCTGGGACGCTCTGGAGGGCGAGTGGGATCCCCTCGTCGAGAGGTCCGCCAGCGCCACGGTGTTCCTCACCTGGGAGTGGCTGCGGCCCTGGTGGCGCCACTTTCGCCGCGAGGGCGACGAGTTGGCCATCCTCGCCGCACGCGACGGGGCGGCACTCGTCGGCATCGCGCCCCTCTATCGCAGCCGCGTCCGCGCCTCCTATGGCCTCGGCTCGCTGCGGCGCCTCGGCTTCATCGGCGACCACTCCGGTGATTCGGAATACCTGGACTTCGTGACCGAGCCTGGCCGTGAGGAGGAGGTGCTGCGGGCGTTCCTCGGCCACGTCGAGGCTGACCGGGCCGGGTGGGACCTGGCGCAGTTCTGGCTGTTGCCGGCCTCGTCGCCGCACTTGGCGCTACTTCGGCAGTTCGCCGCCGAGCGCCGCTGGCTGGCCGAGGAGCGCGAGTGGCCGTGCCTCTCGATCCGCCTGCCAGGCGATTGGGAGAGCTATCTGGCGACGCTTCAGCCCCGCTTCCGCTCGAAGCTCCGCTCGCTCCTGCGCAGACTGCCTGGTGGCACAGGCTTCCAGCCTGTGGGCGAGGGGGCCACAGGCAAGATGCCTGTGCCACCAGCCACCTTCGACATGTGCACCGACCCGGCCGAGCTGCCGGAGCGGCTGGAGTCCCTCTTCGCCCTCCACCAGCAGCGCTGGCGGGCCGAGGGCAAGCCGGGCAGCTTCGCGTCCGAGGCCCGCCGCGGCTTCTACCGCGAGATGAGCGAGGCATTCCTGCGCCGCGGCTGGCTCCGCTTCCACGCGCTGCGTCTGGGCGGGCGCTTCGCCGCCCACGAGTTCAGCTTCGAGCACCTGGGCCGCGTCTACTTCCTCCAGCAGGCCTACGACACGGCGCACGAGAGCCTGAACCTCGGCACGGCGCTCAAGGCCCACGTCATCCGCGAGAGCATCGGGCGCGGGGCGCGCGAGTACGATTTCCTCGGCGGCGACGCCCCGTACAAGCAGAAGTGGGGCACGCGGCGGAGCGAATGCGTCTTCCTTACCCTGGCGCGCCCGACGGTGCGCGCCCGCCTGCACCTCTGGCTGCCTCGGGCGGCCCGGCGGCTGCGCGACGGCGCGCGCGCCCTCACCCCCGGCCCTCTCCTGCGCCTCAAGCGCAGGGTCCAAGGATGGCTCTGCCGACGGGGCAAGTGCGGAATGCGGTATGCGGAATGCGGAATGAAAGACGAGGAGCAGACTCCTCCCACTCCGCACTCCGCACTCCGCACTCCGCATTTGAGGGTTGCCCTCGTCCACCGCTTCTTCCGCAGGGCGGGCGCCGTGCCTAGCGTGGTCCGCGAGTGGGCAGACCATCTCGAGGCCGCGGGACACGAGGTCGTGGTGTTCGCCAGCGACGTGGACGCGGCGCAGAGCACCGCGCGCCGCACCTACGTGCCAGTGCGAATGGGCAGGAGGCGGGCCTTCGACTTGGCGGGCTGGGTCTTCGCGCGGAACATCCGCAAGGCCCTGCGACGGCAAGAGCGGGCGCCCGACCTCGTGCTCTCGACGGATTCAACGGCGTACTTCGGTGTGTGGCGCGCCTGCCGGCGCCTCGGCGTGCCTGCCATCATGGCCTTCCAGGGCTGGGTCTACAGCCCGGGCAAGCGGGGGCTCTACCCGCGCACGGTCACGTGGGTCTACAAGTGGGCGGTGCGGTTTTGCGCGCGGCGGGCGCCGCTCATCGCGTGCATCAGCCAGGAAATCTACGACGGCTTCCGAGGACTCGGCGTGCCGCCCGAACGGCTGTGGCTCGCGCCCAACTGCGTTGACCCGGCGGCCTGGGACACGGGCAAGGCCGGGGCGCATCGCCGCGCGCAGCGGCAACTCCTCTTCGTCGGTCGCTTCTCGCCCGAAAAGGGCCTACGCTATCTCCTGGAGGCGCTGCCAGCCGTCGTCGCGCGCTTCCCCCAAGTGCGGGCACTCATCGTCGGCACCGATGAGCCAGAGGACGGCGAGTTCCATCAGATGGCTCGCCGCCTCGGCGTGGCAGACCGCGTGGCGTTCGGCGGGATAGTGCCGCGTGAGGCGCTCCCGGCGATGTATGCGGAGGCCGACCTGTTGGTCGTGCCCTCGCTGGGCGAGGGGCACCCGCTCGCGCCCGTGGAGTGTCTGGCCAGCGGCACACCGGTCGTCGCGAGCGACCTGCCCGGCCTGCGCCAGACGATACGCGAGGGGGTGAACGGGTTGCTCGTGCCGCCCGGCGACCCCGGGGCGCTGGCCGAGGCGGTCTGCGGGGCGCTGGCCGACGCGGCGGCGCTGGACCGCATGAGCCGCGCGGCGCGCCCCTCCATCGAGCCGTTCCTGTGGGAGCGGCGCATCGCTGAGTTCGAGGCCCTCGTCGCACGCCTCCGCACGCGCGAGGGGGAGCGGCCATGAGGGGAAGCGTCACGGTGGTCTTCCGCTACGACGACTACGCGGCCAGCCTGGGCGAGCACGCGCGCGCCAGAGAGGCCAACGAGCGGGCGTTCCTGGATGTCTTCGCGGAACATGGCGTGCCACTGACCGTCGGCGTGGTGCCCCGCATCGAGGGGAAGCGCCTGCTCGCCGATGACCCCGAGCGGCTGCGCGCGCTGCGCGACGCCGTGGCGGCCGGGCACGTGGGGCCGGCCTTGCACGGGCTGACCCACGAGGCCCTCTCGCGGCAGGGCTCCGCGAACTCGGAGTTCGCCGGCCTCGCTCCTGCGGCGCAGCTCGAGCGGCTGCGGGAGGGCAAGCGCCTGCTCGAGGACTGGCTTGGCGTGCCCACCGTTGCGTTCATCCCGCCGTGGAACACCTACGACGAGGGAACAGTGGGCGCCCTGGCGGAGGCCGAGTTCCAGGTACTATGCGCCGCGCTCTCGGGGCCGGCGGTACGGGGGCCGCTCGTGGCCCTGCCGCACACGGCGGGGCTGCCCGAGGTGCGGCGAATCGCCCGCGCGTGCCTGCGGCGCCGCGGGCGCAGCTTCATCGTCTGCATGTTCCACGAGTTCAGCTTCTCGAACAGCGAGGACCCGCTGGCTCGCGTCTACGGGCGGACGAGTCTGGCTGGCCTGATTCGCCTGCTCCGATGGTGCCGCGCGGAGCCTGGGGTCGAGCTGGCCACCGCGGCCGACGCGGCGAGCCGCTACGCCCGCGAGTTGAGCGATGGGCGGGTGGATGAGGCCCGCGCGCGCTGGCAACTCGCCGCGCGCTGGCGGCGCGCGCCCCTGGTCGGCCGGCTGATGGCGCGGCTGCTCGCCCCGCGGGCGCTGCCCGCGAGGAGGCCCTGAGATGCTCACCGCGTCCCCCCGCTCTGCGGGGGGACGCATCTTCGGACGCTCCGCGTCCGTTCGCGGGCGCCCCAGGCTCGAATGGCCGCGGAGCGGCCGGGCGTGCGTCCCCACGCGGAGCGTAGGGACGAGAAGGGGAAGAGAGCGTAGGGACGAGGATCGCATCGAGGAGTGGCTGAAATGCCCGACGGGCTGCGGCAGAAGGCGATCAGCGGGGCCAAGTGGCGCGCCTCCTCTTCGGCGAACGTAAGTACTGGACAGCCTTTGACATGACGTGGAACTTCCTCTGGGAGCACGGCATCAACCACGCTGTCGGCGAGTGGTATGCCCTCCTCGACCGCGACGGCACGGTCCTCTGGGACTACCTGGGCCACGCCTGGAAGATCAGCTACCACACCGTCCGTTCCGTCATTGAGTGCATCCGCCGCCTCCGCCTCCTCCTCGACCACGCGTGAGCCCTCGACCTGCCACAATGGCAGCCTCGCCGAAGTGACTCTTTTTGGACATTGGCAGGACGATTTTTGGACATCGCCGTCAGCTCGCCCCGGGGCCGTCCGCCTGGTTTCCCATTCTCCCTTTTCCGACATTCTGGTAGGATGCGAAGCAAGGATGCCAGGCAAGGGTGCCAACTGCGCGCCAGGATTTGGCACCCTAGCTCGCGGCCCTCAGCCTGCGCCGATCGTTTTTCGCATTGACGCGGCGGTGCGCTGTTGCTATGATGCTGGCCGTAGGCTTGGGTTTCGGGGACATCATTGTCCACACCGACAGCGCTCGCATGCCGTGTGAACTGGGTCGAATGACCAACGCACTGCACCGGGTGGGGACTCCGGGGACATGGAGCTGTCTCCTGTCGGAGCGCGCCCAGTGTCAGCTATTGAGAGCGGCATCCATCAGTGAGTGACCCTGCACAGTGGCTCAGAGACATTGACAGCGGCGGGAGCGTTCCGCCGGTGGATGGCCTTCTGCCTGTCAGAGGACACAGCAAGGAGGGTCGCCCACCCGAAGAAGTCGCGATCATGGAGAAGGCGGAGGAGTACGGCGCCACCGCCGTCTTCTTCGAGGCCGAACGCGAGGGGCGCCCGCCCATTGCACAGGCCCTCATCTTCGTGAGCGACGGGCCGGCTCGAGACAACGCCTTTGCCGAACTCCACAGGCGACTGTGGAGTTGGGGCGGTGTCCCGCTGGTCTATCGCGTCACGCCTGGGCTGGTCCAGCTATTCAGGTGCGCGCACAGGCCCGACTTCGAGGAGAAGGGCGAGACTGTTTTCAGGCCCTATAGGACCCTTAGACGCGCCGTCAAGATCGCGGGGGACCCATGGTGGGACGCCGAACGTCTCAGCAACGGCACTCTGTGGGACGATCCCAAGGTCTGCAAGAAGCTGCTTTCCGGCAGGCTAGCTGCCCAGAAGACTCTCATTGCCGAGGTCAAGCGGCTTTACGAGGAAATCAGCAGGCAGAGGGTCCTCCCTGCGCATCTCCGCCGAAAGCTGCTCGTCTTGTCCCTGTTGATTGCGTACCTGGAGAAGCGCAGGGTACTCGATGATGCATACTTCGTTCAGTTCTTGGACGGTGCGAGCAAGTTCTTTGAGGTGTTGGCAGATGGCCCCGCGCTCGTGAATCTGCTGGATGACCTCGAGGAGCGATTCAACGGCCGCGTGTTTGCCCTCAGCAAGGAGGACCGCGAGACTCTGCGTGGAAGCCGCCAGTTCAGCCTGTTTGCACGGCTGGTCGAAGGGAAGCAGGAACCGGGCGGCCAGCGCACGTTGTGGGAGCGGTACTCCTTTGCCGACCTTCCCATCGAACTCATCAGCCACATCTACCAGCTCTTTGTCACAGACACCTCCCAGGCCGTGTACACGCCGCCGTTCCTTGTGCGCCTCATGCTGGGCGAAGTCCTGAGTTGGGATCGGCTAGACAGACTCCAGGAAAGTTGGGATCGGCTAGACAGACCCCAGAAGACAGGCGAGGTCATCCTGGACCCGTGCTGTGGCTCTGGTGTCTTCCTCGTGGAGGCGTACAAGCGCCTCGTCCTCCACTGGCGCTACCGCAATGAATGGAAGCACCCCGGAATTCCGAAGCTGAAGGCGCTCCTGGATCGTGTCCACGGGATCGACACCGAAGAGGGGGCCGTCGAGCTTGCCGCTTTCAGCCTCTGCTTAGCCCTCTGCGATGCGCTGAAGCCGGACGACATCCGTGCCAGCGTCAAGCTATTTCCCGAGTTACAGGGGAAGACGATCCGCCATGAATGCTTCTTTGAGGCAAGGCAGCGAGGCACGGCGCCCCAGAACGTCGGGGTTGTGGTAGGGAATCCGCCCTTTTCGTCCTTGTTGGGGACCGAGGGCGCAAGGCGGGCCTATGCCCGTTACAAGAGGGACCACGGCGCGCTTCCGGATATGCAACTCTCCTACCTCTTCCTTCACGAATCCATGGAGGCGCTCGCGGCAGGCGGCGTCCTCTCGCTGCTCCAGCAGTACGGCTTCCTGTACAACCAGCAGTCCCTCGGGTTCCGCCAGAAGTTCATCGAGCGATGGGATGTTCGCGAGATTCTGGATTTCATCTCGGTTCGCGGCCTGTTCCACAAGGGCGGCGCGGACACGAAGGTCGTGGTGGTAGTTGCCGAAGCGACCCAGCCGCGGCCGGACAGGCAGATTCTCCATGCCACATTCCGCCGCAGCGGTCGCGCCGATGCGGAGCAAGGCTTCGATATTGACTACTACGACATGCACTGGCTGCCCCGCGAACTGCCACTCAGGGATGACGCAGTCTGGCGGACAGACCTCTTCGGCGGCGGTCGTGTTCTGGGGTTCGTCGCCCGTTTGAGGGGCTACCGCACTCTCGAGCAGTTGGCGACCCAATCCAATTGGCAGTTCGGGGAGGGGTGGATCTTTGGGAACGCAAAGCATGGCCGCCCGGCTGCGCATGTGGTTGGGAAGCCGTACGTGGAAGCGGAGGCTCTCGCCGATACCAGGCTCGACCCCTTGGCATTCAGGGAGGTTCCGGATAGGCCGATTCAGTGGCCCCGTCGCGAGGAGATTTACCTATCCCCGCTTCTGCTGATCCACAAGCACGAGGACCTGCACTTTGGCACATGGGATAGGTCCTATCTCACATACCGGCACACGGTACTTGGCATCTCTAGCGCATCGGGTGACCAGGAGAGCTTGAGAACGGCGGCGGCTTGGCTGGCGTCTCAGAAGCGAACACTCCAAGCAGCCATCGCTTCGTCAGGCACTGCTGGACTGGCCTCAAAGGCTACTGCCGTCCTGTCCGACGACATATTGCGGCTTCCCTTTCCACGTGACTGGGACCTCGATGTCGCCCCCCACGAGCAGATCCTCGTAAACGACATCGTGGACTACTACAGAGAGCTGGTACGGCTGGGTGAAGACTCGGAAGCCATGCGGCTGCCAGGTGCTCCTGCCATGCCCGGCTTCAACGAAGTCTACACGCAGCAGATCAACGCTGTCTACAAGAGGAACAAGCTGCGCGCGCTGGAGCCGCAGAGATGGCCAGGTGCGCTGTGCCAGCCCTTCGTCTTTGGGAAGGGCAAGGTGGACTGGAGCGGGGCAGAGGAGTTGAGGGACAAGCTCGATCCTCTTCTGAGGGAGAAGCGAGGCGGCGGGTTGGCCATCACCCGTATCGCCCGCATCTACGATGGCTCCTTCATCTTCCTCATCAAGCCCGACCGCCTGCGCTACTGGCTGCGCTCCATCGCGCTGCGAGATGCAGACGAGACGATGGCCGACCTATGGGACCAGGGCTTCTGACGGGGTGACGAGATGCTGGCCGATCCTGGCACGAGAGCACAAGCGGGCAGCCTTGACCCAGAGGTGCATCTGCCGTGGACTGCGCCGTATGAACTCCTGGACTTCATCGCAGAGGAACTGCCTCGATGGCGCGACCATCCCGACAGAAGACCCAGGGCCTCCGAGACCGACTTGACCGATCAGCTCTGCGATCACCTGAACTGCGCTGCGCGCTTCTCGGAAGGGTGGAGTCGGGTCCAGTTCCGCACCGAGGTCCCCGACGAAGTCCGACGCGGAAGGGCCATCGATCTCGTCCCGAAGCCTTGTGGAGCCGTGCTGATCATCGAGGGACGGCGCCACACTCGGTTCGACACCCTTCTGCCCATCGAGTGCAAACGCCTGCCTACGCCAACAGGGGGGGATCGGGATGAGCGCGAATATGTGGTGACGGGCCGGGGGACAACCGGCGGCATCCAGCGCTTCAAGCTCGGCCTCCATGGGGCGACCCACCGCGTCGCGGCCATGATCGCCTACGTGCAACAACTGTACTTCTCCCATTGGCTGGGGCAGGTGAACGGCTGGATTCGGGCACTTTCGAAAGAGAAGGACTCGCCGTGGAGCGATTCGGACCTCCTCTTGCTGCTGAAGGAGGATTCCGTCCGGGGTCTATGCAAGCTGCAATCCCGCCACCATCGTGAGCGTGAATATGGGGATTGCGACCTTCGCCATCTATGGATCAAGATGAACTAGTGCCCATTCTGCCCCGCTTTGCGTGCGAAGCGGATGGCGAGCGACCTGGTGGCCGCCGTGGCCTCGCAGGCGAAGACGCCCTATGGCTTCAAGACGATCATCCCGACGGACACGACTTCGCTGATTGCGGCCGAGGATGAGGCGGAGGCCCACTACCTGTGCGCCATCCTCAACTCGACGCCCGTGCGGGAGTTCATCAAGACCTATTCGTCGGCCGGCCGCGGCTTCGGCGCACCGTCGGTCATGCAGCACGTGGGCATCCGCAAGTTCGACCCCACCAATCCGGTTCACGCCGGCCTCGCCGACCTGTCGCGCCAGCTTCACGACCTGCGGGCGAAGGACCGCCTTATCGAGATGCCGCCGCTGGAGAAGCGGGTGGACGCCTTGGCCGAGAAGCTTTTTGGCCTGTCGTAGAGGCTGCCCCATCTCCTCGTTTCGCGTCTCGCGTTTCGTGTTTCGCGTTCCGCGTTTCGGGTCGGGTTCCGCGTGCAGGTATGCACGCCCTACCTGCTGGTCTCGCTCCGACAGACAGGTTGTGCTGCGGCCTCGGCTCGGCCGCCTCACCCTCTGGCGCTCTCAGCGGCGCTCCGCATGAGTTCGATGAACTCGCGCACCATGCCGTCGGCGTCGAGGTCGAGGGATTCCTGGACGGGGCCTTCCTCTTGTTTCCCAACTCGGACGGTCTGGCCGCGGGTGTATTTGCCGTCGAGTTCGACGCGGATGGCGGAACGGCGGCTCTTGACGGAGGAGGGGTCGGCGAGCCAGAAGATGGGGACGAGGTCGTAGAGGACGGGGCCTTCCTTTCTGCCGCGGTGCGGACCCCATAGCTCGGTGCAGTCCTATGGCCATCGCGACCAGGCAGTTCCTGTTGCGGCAACTGCCCCTCGCCATGAGCGCCGCCAGCTTGACGTTGAAGAACTGCCTGAAGGCAGGACTCCGAACGCGCTTATTCCTTGTTTGGAGTCCTGCCTTCAGGCAGTCTTGGGTTTGCGCGACGGAAACCAGGTAGTTGCGTCTCATCTCAATGGCCTCCGAAAGGGAGCGTTGGCAACACCGCCGGCCCGCTGCCACGCCGGCCACGCTGCCCTTTCCACCGCGGCGTAATGGAAGGAGAAGTGCCAAAGTCCACGCTATTGTGACCTGTGACGAATGGACTCGGAGAGGGGGTTGGATTCAGAATCCAGTGGCCGCAAGGCCGTGAGGGTTCGACTCCCTCCTTCGGCACCAACGAGTTCACTGAGGCACAGCCCGCAGTGGGGCACGGAGTTAGCGCATAGCCCCGTGCCCCTTCTCTATCTGGGGCGGGCATCCTGCCTGTCGCCCCGCAGCGCCACGCCCCCACGGCACGAACTGCTGTCCCTCTCTGAAGAGCTTCTGGCCGGCTTCGTGCCGACGGTGATCCAGACTTGCCTAACGGGGCCTATCCTCCCACCAGGAGGCCTGCTGCGCGCTTGCGCAGCTCCTCGAGGGCGCGCTCCTGCTCGGGGCTGAAGTGGCCCTGGCGCTGGGCGTAGGTGTCGAGCCACGTGATGAGGCGGGCGAGGGCGGGGGCGTCCAGCTTCACGTCGTTGTGGCCCTTGCGGAGCATGGCGAGGAGGGGGCTGGAGCGGGCGACGCCGAGGCCGACCTGCGAGTAGCCGCCGCTGTAGTCGCGCGTCACGAGGCCGGCGTGGCCGCCATACTTGGCCAGGAGGTCGTAGGCGCCGGGAGCGGTGAGGACGATTTTCTTCGCGGCCTCGGGCTTGCCCTGCGGGCTGTGGCACTTCACGCAGTTCGCGTCGAGCACGGGCTGCACCAGCTTGTCGAAGCGGAGGGGCCACGAGCCCTCGGGGCCGGGGGTGAGCTTGGACGGCTCGCGGGTGAGGGCCGAGGCAAGGACGTTGTGGGGCGCCTCGCCGCGGTGCTCGTGGCAGCCGATGCAGGCGAGGGTCTGGCCCGGCTGGGCGTAGGTGATGGTGCGCATGGTCTGGAGGGCCATGCCATCGGCGTCGAGGGCCTGGAAGAAGACGTTGACGCCTGCCGGGACGCGGAAGTGGGCGGAGCCGTCAGCCTCGACGGGTGCGGTGCCGAGGACGAGTTTGCCGGGGTCCTCGCTCGTGACGCCGATGTTGGGGTGGTTCATCTCGGGCTGGGTCTTGGCAGGGACGGCGACGACGCGGATGCTCTTGACCGCGCCACGGGCCACAGGCGAGACGCCTGTGCCACCGGGGCCGCACAGGCCGCGGTAGACGTCGAGGACCATGAAGCGGGCCTCATCGGTCTTGCCGTCGGCGGCCATCTGGGGGAGCTGGTGGGGCCGCGGCGAGGTCCGCAGCGGCAGGGGCCATTCGCTCGAAATCGCGGGGTCGCGGTGGAGCAGCTCGAGGTTGCCGTGGGCGTCGGCCAGGTAAAGGCCGAGGCAGTTGGTGTTGTTGCGGCTCCCCTCGCCCTGGATGGGATAGGGGCTCCAGCAGACGAGGTAGTGGCTCTCGTCGAGGGGGTAGGGGCTGTTGTAGTAGGTGGCCGGCCAGCCTTCGGTCTCGGGGAAGCAGACCTCGGGCGTGAAGCGGGTGAGCGGGTCCTGGCTCTCGGTGGCGCGGGCGTTGTCGAGGAGGCAGATGGAGCCGGCCGTGAAGGCGTGGTGGGCGCTGGCGGTGAAGAGGAGCTTGTGTGAGCCGGGCACGGCTCGGGCCTCGAAGGTGCAGTGCGGGCTGCGGGTGAAGTTCTTGTAGACCAGGTTGGGCATCGTGCCGTCGGGATGGGTGGACCAGAGGCTCATGAAGGCGTTGTTGTGGCGGTCCACGTAGTCCCAGCGGGCGAACAGGATGCGGCCGTCGGGCGCGATGCTGGGCGTCCACTCGAAGTTCTCGAAGGCTGAGATCGCCTTGAGGTTCGCCCCGTCGGGGTCCATGACGTGGAGGGTGTAGACGGCGACGGGGCGGCTCTTGCCGCCGCCGCAGCGCACGTAGCTGTCGGGCAGGAACTCGTCTTCGAGCGTCTTCGCGGCACTCTCGTTGCCGCACACGAGGTCCTGGCCGCGGCGGGTCGAGAGGAAGACGATCCGCCCGTCGGGCAGGTAGCGGGGGTCGAAGTCGTCGTAACGCCCCTTCGTGAGCTGGCGGAGGCCCGAGCCGTCCACGTTCATCTCGAAGATGTGGTACTTCATGTCGTCGGGCAGGTTCTTCTTGTCGGTCTTGTCGCCGAGGCCCTGGCTGTTGGGGTAGAAGCGGCAGTGGGCGAAGACGAGCTTCTTGGCGTCGTAGGACAGGTCGGGGCGGAGGAAGCTGCCTGGGGGTAGATCGGGCGTGATGCTGGCGACTTGCGGTTCGCCGCCCTTGTAGCCGCTCAGGACGAACAGGCCGCCGCCGGGCCGCGACCAGTGGCCGTAGTTCTGGTCGGACATGTGGCTGTAGGTGCCCGGCGCCCGTTTGGCGAAGAGGATGCGGTCGAAGCTCAAGAGCGGATTGGCGAGGGCCAGGCGGCGGACGGCCCAGCGAAGCTCAAGGTAGGCCGCCCTCGCGGCCCCGGGTGTGGCGTCCTTGGGCAGGGCCTCGACCTTCTTCGCGACGGCCTCAAGCTCCCTCACCTGTGCCTCGACGGGCGCCCCGTTGGCCAACAGGTCGGCGGCGAGCTTGCGGCCGCGCTCCAGCACCACGGCGAAGGGGTAGACACGTGGCGCCTCAACAAGGTCCGCCTTCACCACGGCCTTCGGGTCGTGGATGGCCGACCACTCGCTCACGGACGACTGGTCGGCGGGCCTGCCGAGGGCGATGTTCTTCTTTGGGTCGGCCGCGGCGAAGACCTCGACCTCGTCGAGGTGGAAGTAGCTGGTGCCCTTGAGGCCGACGCGCACGAAGCGGGCGGCCTTGCCCTCGAGCTTCACCTCGAGCGGCTTCTTGTCGGTGAAGCCCTGGAACGGCGTGCCGTTGTGCTGGTATGCCTGTTGCCAAGCCTTGCCGTCGTCGGAGAGGAGCAAAAGGATGCGGTTGTTGCGGTCGCCGCAGTTGTCGCAGCGGTTCCACAGCGTCACGCGGTCGAGGGTGGTTTTCTCGCCGAGGTCCACCTGCCACCAGGGATTCGCCTCGTTCTCGGTGTGGAAGCCCCACTTGCCGTCCTTCACGCCGTCCACGCCGCCGAGCGCGTCCTGCTTCGCCGTCACGTTGCCGCGGGCCTTGGGGGCAAGGCGTTGCTTCCCCGTGCGCACCGTGTCCTGGAGCAGCCAGTCGGCCTCGACGGCGTCGCGGAAGCTCACCGTGGCGGGCGCCTCGGCGGCGCCTGCGAAGGCCAGGGAGCAAACGGCTAGAAGGCAGAGCGGCCTCACCTTGAGGCTCCTGAAAGGAGGGAACTATGATGCGAGCAAACGGACGAAACCTTCCTGGTCGAAGTGCGTATCGGTTGTGAGCGCTTCCGTGATGCCTCGGTCGCGCATGATGAGGAAGCTCACGGCATCGCAAAGGGAGTAGGTCTTGTCGGGCCGGGCGCGCAGGAACGCGAGGGCAGTGCGGTGGAGGGCCGGCTCAACCCACACGATCTTGACCTCGGGGTCATCCTGAAGCCTTGCGAGAAATGCGAGGCCTCTTACCCGGGGCAGCCGCCGTGAGTGGCAGAGCGGGACGAATTCCGCCAGAACGTAGCTGTGAGTGAGAAGCGTCGGAGCCGAACGGAAGAGGTCCACCGCTTCCCCGTTGCGTGAGTCATCCTTGTCAAAATAACAGAGCAGGCCCGAGGTGTCGAGCAGCACTACGTCTCCTCCTCGTGCGTGGCGCCGTACTCCCGCGCGAGGTCGGCGTCAATGCGGTCGTTGTCCCCAGAATGGGGGTCACCGCTGTTGACCGCGCCGGCGAACTCCAGGAGGCCGGCTCGCGCCGCTCGGCGATGCGTAGGGGGAGGCTTCGGCTTGCGGCGCTCGGCGGCCGCCCTGGCGAGCCATTCCAGGGCCACGTCCTCGACGGCGCAGTGCTCGTCTGCGGCCATGATCTGGAACACTTCGTAGAGGTCGTCTGGGATCTCGAAGGTCAACGTCTTCATCGGTTTGCTCCCGGCGCTCGAACTACCCCCCACCCTAACCACATGCTAAACCCTGCGCCAGGGGATGTCAAGCGCCGATGCCCATTCGCCCAGTCGGCAGTCCCTACGCCTTCAGCCCCTCCAGCTTCGGGTCCACCTTGCGGGCCTCTTTCATCATGTCGGCCCAGGTGAGGGGGGCCTTCTTGTAGGCGGACTCGCGGCCGAGGATGCACGTGAGGTTGCTCCGCACGCTCGGGGCCACGGTCTCGTTGGCGAAGTTGCCCTCGGTGATGTTCTTGTAGAAGTCCTTGATGTTCTGGATGCAGCCCTCGGTGAAGACGGGGCCGGTGTTGCCGCCGCGATAGGACTTCTCTCCCTTGACGATGACGTTGCCGGCGTAGTGGGTGTCGGCCGTGCCCCGCTGGGCGAAGACGCGGCAGCCGATGTCATCGTAGCCCTTGGTGCACTGGGTCGAGCTGAAGTCAATGATCACGTCGTTTGGGCACTGGTAGATGACGGCGAAGTGGTCGCTGCACGTGCCCTTGTGGGTGTGAAGGGCGTTGCCGCCCGTGCCCACGGCGCTCACGGGGTCGGCGTTGAGGAACCACGTGGCGATGTCGAGGGCGTGGATGTTCTGCTCGACAATGATGTCCCCGGAAAAATCCTTGTCGGAGAACCAGGCTCGCAGGCGCGCCTCGGCCGACTCGCTGGCCGGGCTGGGCGCGAAGGGGCCGGTGAAGTAGTTGGCCTGGATGAGCACGATCTGGCCCACGTTGCCGTCGTGCACCCACTTGACGGCCTCGCGGAAGAAGGTGTTGGCGCGCGACTGGAAGTCCACGAGGAACGCCAGCTTCTTCTCCGTGGCCTTCTTGCCCGCCTCGGCGATGGTGAGGCAGCCGGGCACGTCCACCGCGATGGGCTTGGCCACGAGCACGTGCTTGCCCGCGTCAATCGCTCCTTGGGCGCGGTGACGACGGCGGCGGGGCGCTTGATGATCTCCTTGTGCCAGAAGGCTTGCCAGCGCGCCAAGGCGTCGGACAAGTTGGGCTTCAGGCTCAGTTCCATCCGCTGTCTCCTCGGTGTGGCGGGTCGGCGGGCCGAGCAGGCGGGTAGTGTACTGGTGCGGGATGGCTGTGTCAACGCGGCGTGCTCAGAAGTCATCGAGGGGGTAGCCGGGCGCGATCTCGTCGAGCCACTTGCGCCCCTCGGCGAAGCCCGGCAGGAGCTTGAGGCCGCGGGCGTAGGAGGCGGCAGCCTTGGGGAAGTCGCGGGTCCGTTGGTACGCATATCCCAGGGCGAACTGGAGTGCGCCGCGGAGCGCGGGCGGGTCGTCCTTCCGCAGGCCGGCCGCGGCTCTCTGAAGGGCCGGGAGCCAATGCTTGGGGAGCCAGTCGGCCGGCACGTCGGGCGCGAGAGCGGCCTGCGCGAAGTCGCGGACGTGGATGCTCAAGGGATTCTGCGGCCGCCGTGGCGGCTGGGCGATGGCCGTGCGCAGGGCGGCGAGCCAGGCCTCCACTGCCTTGTCGGCCTCCCCCGCCAAAGCCCACAGCCGCGCGGCCTGCTGCTGAACGCCCAGCCGAGCCGAGACGTGAACGAGATCCGCCTCCTGGGCGACCAGGCGCGCCGCCCCGTCCAGACTCCCCAGGTCCGCCAGGGCACGAGAGGCGAGATCGTAGGAGTCCGGTTCGGTTGGCGCGCAAGCCAGCAGCCCCTCAATGAGCTGTCGCACGCGGAACTCCCTGCCTTTGGCGGGAATCGTCGAGAGGTAGGCCCGCCAGACCTCGGGGCGGCCGGGGTGGCGAGTAACGAGGGCATCAAAGAGCGGCAGGCCCTCCTCGTCCCGGCCCGCGCCAAGCAGGCAGGATGCGAGCCGCAGCCTCAGCTCGAAGTCCTCTGGCGCGAGGGCAAGCGCCTCGCGGAGGTACGGGATGGCCCGCCTGCATTCATCTACTTCCCACCAAAGAGCGAGTTGCCGGAGTCGCCAGAGGACCTGCTCGTCCCGAAGTTTGGGCCTTCGCTCGAGGAGGTCCCGCTCCAGGGCGCGTCGCAGCCGCATGAGGACCTCCACATGCGCCCGTTCGAGATCATTGGGGCGTTCTCGCCGGGCCTTCGCAGCTACATCGAACACGGGCATGTTGAGCAAGGCCAACAGCGAATCGAGGCCTCTCCGGGCAGCGGCCCGTACCGCTGGGTCGGCGGCAAGGGGGGAATCAAGGAGCCTCCCGTAGAGCTCGGCGGCCCCCTCCACGTCGTGGGGTGCGTGGGCGGCGAGGCGCCCCGCGCACTCAAGCTGCACCAGGGCGGAGTCGCGCCGCAGATCAGCGAGGCGGAGCAGGAGGCGCGCGTAGTCTGCCTTGTTCTGCGGCGCCGCTTCGCCATTGTCCCCCTGCTCGGCCGCAAGACTGATGAGCACACGGAGGTGGAGTTCCGATGGCGGCTCCGCCTCCGTCCTCCGTTGGCACTCGCGGCGAAGCTCGTCGAGCCACCCGCCCTTGCGGGCGGTGTCGCACACGTACAAGAGCGGGGAACTGCTCCTCTCGTCCTGCTCGGACCACCCTTTCATCAGCTCCTCGGCGGTCCGCCGAGCCTCGGCGGCCTTGCCTGCCGCATTGAGCGCCGCGAGCCGCGCGTCGAGCGCAGCAAGGCGTCCCACCAGAAGGGCGAGGCCCTCCGCCACCTCGATGCTGGGCCGGTAGAGCCGCTGGTAGGAAAGCTGGTAGCCGAGGAGCGCACGGTCGCCGGGCCGGGCCCGCAGCCCGGCCTCGATGGTAGCGACGACGTTTTCCGCATCCTCGTTGCAGAGATGGAGCTGGGCCAGCTCGAAGTACCCGGCCCGGATCAGCGGGTTCTGGGCAACGAATCGCCGCAGATGCGCGATGCCCTCCGGGCGGTCAATCTGGCCGAGGGATGCGAAGTAGTCGTGAAGCACCACGCGGTAGTGGTAGGCAGGGTCGTCAGGCTCAGGGGGCGAGCGGCCCTCAGGCAGTCGCAGGCTGATGTCCGCCGGGCGACGGAGGAGCGGGATGCCCTGCGGCAGGGCGAAGCGGCTTGCGTCCGGCGCGCGGGCGGCATCGAGGTCGCGCACGGCCATCGCTTCGTGCCGGCCCCCAAGGCTCGTGTGGATGCGGGCCGGGAGCCAGAGGCCGGGCTTCACCTCCCGGTGGGCAAGGACGGTATGAACGGTCGGCACCGAGCCACCGCCTTGGGCGCCCACCTGCAACTTCAGGACGGTCCCGCGCTCAGGGTCAATCCAGAGGCGGTTCGGCGCCACATCTTTCCTGGCGAGGAGGATAAGGCAGCAGGGGCGACCGTCGAGGGTATCAGGGAAGACTCGGCGGATGTCGTAACCCTGATAGAACACATCGGGAACGAGTTGCGCGGCGAGTACGCGCTCGGCGTAGCCCCAAGGCTCAGAGCCCCAGCCGATGCCGCCGAGCACATCACCCAGCCCAAGGGCCACCTCGTCGCGCGAGACCATGTGGGTCCAGCGCTGGTCGCGGGTCACCACGGATACCTCAGGCGTGATCGTCCATGAGACGGGATTCCTGGTGGGAGGGATAAGGTGTTCCGCGCGGAGGCCATCGGGGGCGCGGAACTCGATGCGGCCATGCGGCTCGGCCCCGCGCAGTTGGCTCCACTCCACCTTGAGCGTGCAGGTCAGCCCTTCCATGCGCTGGGCGCGGTCGCGGAGGCGGGCGAAGACCTCATCGGCAGAGGGGGGCTGCCCGCCCTGGGCCTGGGCGGCTGAGAGTAGGAAAACGACGGCGAACGCCCGCCTGCCCATAGCCACGCTCCCTTCAAGAGGGATGGTAGCGCGGGGGAAGGTGGAAGTCAATGGGGGAAGGGGGGTGATCGGTGTTCGGTGCTGGGGGGCTTGGATTGCGGGGGCGTTTATTCGCTCTTTCGCGCGGAAGCGCGAATGGACGCGCGGCCAAGGGGAGGCCTGCCACACGGCTCATCGGGCCGGCGGCCGCCCGGCCCCAACCTATGCCAACTCGTGTGGCGCACATTGGCAGAGGTTGGCGGGCTTGATCGGGGCAGGGAGGCAGCCTATAATCCGTTCGGTCGAGTGGAACGGAGACAGCAACAGGCTGGCGGAAGCCGCGAGGAAGCCGCGTTGAAGCTGTGGAACTGGAAGTTCGCCCTCTCGCTCGTCGTGGTCGTGGTGTTCCTGGTGGACGCGTTCTGGCGCGGCCCGGACCCGGTGACGGGCCACGCGCGGCACGCGGTGCCGTATGCGGATTCGGGGATCGCGTCGTTTGCGTTCCTCCTGGGCCTGCTCTACCTGGTCTCGCACGGCTGGCAGTGCATGATGGCGCGCATCCGAGGCCAGGAGCCGCCAAAGCCGCCGGAGGAGCCGAAGCGCAAGCGGCGCCGCCGGCGGTGAGGGGGGCGGGCGCGCGCAAAACGCGCGCGCGGCGCCCGTGTGCGCAGCCGGTGGATAACGCGTGGGTGCGCGGAGTCGCCTGATTTTTTTCTCACACGGTATTTGCGGAATCCTAATACTCTTGTGGCGATGCAAGGGGCCGGCCGGGGGGCCTGGCGCAGATTTGCGTTGATTCGGGGTTGACTTTTTTTCCCGCGCCGCTAGGATAGACGGGCATCGCGCCGCGCCGGCGGCGCCAATGTGCAAAAGACCATCTGCTACCTGAGAGCAGTGTTCGCGAAGGCGTTGAGTCAGCTCGGAAAATCCAGTCGTCCTCCAGGACGCTTTTCTTCGTCCTCGCCCTCGTAAGTCCTTCTGGCGCAATGGCCTACGTGCCGGAGGCCGAGGGGCGCGCTCCCCTTGGAGGGGGGAGGGCTTTGGGAGTTGTTCCGCCTGCCGTCCGAGCCCGCCGCCTCCTGAACGCTGTGGGTAGGGTGTGGAAAAGCCCTTGCAGGGGAAAGGTTGCGCACCCATGGCACCACAGGACTCCTCCTGGCCCGCCATCCTACAAGAAATCCAGAGAAACGTCCGTTCCCAGCAGTTCGACACCTGGTTCCGCAACGTGGAGGTCGCCGACCTCTCGCCGCAGGCGCTCACCCTGCGGGTGCCGAACAACTTCTACCACGAGTGGATGAAGCGCCACTATGTGGACACGATCCAGCGCGCCGTGCTGGCGGTCACGGGCAGTCGCCCCATCGTGGAGTTCGTGGTCAGGGAGGCCCCGGTGCCCGAGGACGCGGCGCTGGCCCCCGCGGCCGCAGGCCCCGTGGTATCCCCGCGGCCCGCAAGCGTCCTGTCGCGGGCGGAGCCACGCCGGTACTTCCCCAGTGATTGGACGGCGCGGCTTAACAAGCAATACGTCTTCAGCAACTTCGTGGCCGGCACGTCGAACGCTGTTGCCCATGCCGCGGCGCGCGCCATCGCGGAGAATCCGGGGCAGGCCTACAACCCCTTCTTCCTGCACGGCGGGGTGGGCCTCGGTAAGACGCATCTCATCCAGGCCATCAGCTACCACCTACTCGAGCATCGCCCCGAACTGGACCTATTGTACCTGTCCTGCGAAAACTTCATGAACCACTTCATCTCTTCCGTGCAGAACAACGAGCGCGAGAAATTCCGCTCGATCTACCGCAACAAAGACGTGTTGCTCATTGACGACATCCACTTCCTCTGTAAGGGCGCGCGCGAGGTGACCCAGGAGGAGTTCTTCCACACTTTCAACGCCTTGTACAACTCGGGGAAGCAGATCATCCTGTCGAGCGATTCGCCGCCGCAGGAGTTGACGAAGCTTGAGGAACGCCTTGTTTCACGCTTCAAGTGGGGCCTTGTCGCCCGCATAGACCCTCCTTCGTACGAGATGCGCTTGGCGATTCTCAAGAAGAAGGCACAGTTGCGCGGCCGCATCCTGCCGGACGACGTCCTGCACTTCATCGCGGAGAACGTGGACAGCAGCGTTCGCGATCTAGAGGGCGCCGTGATCAAAGTCGTTGCTTTCTCCTCTCTCACCAATCATTCCGTGGACATCGAGCTGACTCGTGATGCACTCCGAGACAGTGTCGAGCGCCTCTCCACAACGATCACGATGGACGACATCATCAAGTGTGTGATGACTCACTTCCAGATCAAGCTACACTTACATCGCATCCCCCCTCGTGTCGCCGCCGCCGCAGTTTGACTCGCGCCCTTTGCCGGGGCGCGAGTCAAACTGTCCGGCGCCCCATTCCCCACATCCTACATCCCCACCTGTGCCCCCTCGCTGCCCTGACTCCCCGCTTGGCGATTCTCGCCTGTCCTGCCAAGCGTTTCCCAAGGTCCCCGGCCCCCCGACTCCCGGATCGGCGATTCTCAGCCATCCGGCTCAACCTCCCCAACCTCCCCAAGCTCCCCGCTTCTTCGCGCCCTGGGGTCAGGCCGCAACTTGCAACTTAAGTGTCCCCACGATGGTTACTCGCTCGATCCCCATGCAGCAGGAGCCGCACGGCAGATCGGCCCACAGGGCCGCCTCGTTCGGCCAAACCACAGCGGCGACCTGGAGGCAGCTCTGGACGATTGGTGCTTGAGGATTTGGCACCGCCCCCGCGTGTTGTCAAGAGCTTGGGGCAGCCGATCTGAACGGCGGAGTCGAGTATGGTGTCCCGAATGGCACTAACTTAGGCGTAACGCATTGAGGCGCAATGCCTTACAGCCTGCTCTCACCGCCCATCTCCGTCGCCTCCATGGCGGGGTTGGCGCTCGGAGGCCGCCGAATGGCCTGTTGGCGGCCAACCGGTCCCCCGAACTCGCCGCCGCCACCCCACAGCCGCGCGACACCGCCACCCCCACCGCCACCCCGATACCCATCACCCCCTGCCCATCACCCCTCGCAACGGGAGCTTGACAGCGCGGGGGATTCGGCGTAACCTACAGTCAAGAACAGCCGCACTTGTCGCGGGGCGCAACGATGCCAACGGTGATGCGGATCGGGCCGTATCGGTTCTTCTTCTACAGCAATGAGGGAGACGAGCCGCCTCACATCCACGTGCGGCGCGAACGGAGCTTGGCGAAGTTCTGGCTGGAGCCCGTAATCCTGGCTGGCAGCACGGGCTTTGCCGCTCATGAGTTGCGGCGAATCGAGAGCCACGTAGCAGAGAACCGCCGCCGGTTCCTGGAGGCATGGAATGAGCACCCTGGTCGTTGAAGCGAATCCCCTGGCCAGCGCCGTCGAAGTCACTGAGGATGAGCTGGTTGTCGAACTCAAGGACGGTCGCAGCGTTTCCGTCCCCCTCGCCTGGTTCCCTCGCCTTCTGCACGGCACCCCGGAGGAGCGACGGAACTGGGAACTCCTCGGCGACGGCGAGGGCATCCACTGGCCCGACCTCGACGAGGACATCAGCGTCGAGGGCCTCCTCCTCGGCCTCCCCTCCCGAGAGAGCCAGCGGTCGCTCGCCATGTGGTTCAAACAGCGGGAAAGGGCGTGATCAGGGAACGCGGCGGCGACCGCCCGCGTGACTGGGAGCGCTGCCTTCGCCGCCCCATCGGCCCCGCCCATCGGCCGCTGCCCCCCCAAGCACCCGCCTCCCCGCCGGCCCCCATCTCCTTCTGGTAGCTGCCCAGCCAGCGTCGGCATGCCGAGAATAATTGATGGATTGGAGATCTGACACCCCTCACCCCTCCTTATAGCTTCACGCCCCGCGGAGCCGACGCGGCGCAATTCAAGACTCGCGCCCCGGCAGGGGCGCGAGTCTTGAATCCCAGCAAAGCAGCCGCGTCAGCGATGGCGGAACGCGCCGCCTGCCGCTCGAATTGACCCGCGCCCTTTGCCAGGGCGCGAGTCAAGAACGGGCCTGCCGTCGCCCCGCCGCCGCATGCCCGCCAGCCAACTGCGCCTTATCGCCGAGCGATCATCATTCCGGGCCCGAAACACTGGCTCCAACGAGGGCGCGAACCCCCAGTGAATTACCCGATCTTGCGCCACTCAGGAAACGCTGAATGCAGAGAAGGCACGCAAGTCGGGCCGGGTGGTGGATTGCTGCGCGCCCAGCCATGGATTGTCGTTGCGGCAGCGCGAACTTGCGACTTATCCGGTTCAGGAGTCTTGTAGTCATCCGTCTCATTGACTCTCTGATTTGTGGCAGCGCGGATCCAGGTCTCGATATGGCGACGCGGGATCAGCACGACGAGTGGGTCTGTGGGGGCAACCGGCGGATCGGCGTTAAGATGACTCCGACGCTCAACAACATCGAAGTTGTCCGCATCGACAACGACGATGAGCAATGTCCTTGCCCTCGTCGCCCGCCTCCGACAAGCTTCAAGTTCTCTCCGGAACTCACGCAGTACCCACGTGACGTTTCCGCCCTGAACTTCGCGGCTCGCGTTGCGAGGTCGTAAGTTCGGCGGCGTCGTCTTGACCCCACACTTCTCCATGTAAGAACGCACAAGCCGTTCTTGTGGATCATCTTCGCACAACAGGATGACTTCGGATACGCGATCAATCACGTTCCCACCCCCGAGCGATCAGTTCCGACGCAGTGAGCCCGGTTTGCGATGAATCACTAAACCGCTGGACTCGAGTGTGTCGGCCGCCGGGACGATCAAAGAACAAGCCCTCCTTGAAGGCCATGCGGTTCAGGAGTTCCGGATGGTGCGAAACGATCAGGACCTGAGCACCTGATTCACCATCTTCGGCACGGTCAAGCACCTTGGTTAGCCAGGGCTGCACCTCTCGCAGGGCGATGAAGTTGTCCGGTTCATCGAAGCACAACGTCCTTCCCGGCTTGAGAGCGAAGTGCAATACCGCATAGAGGCCAATGAGCACGCGCTGGCCCTCCGAGAGTTCACTCAAGAGGAATGGGGCCTCTTCCTTCGTGCCCTTCCCGTTTTCTGACCCAGCCATCTGCACCTTGATTTCGCGGCGTCCTTCACCAGCAGCCTCCAGACGCATGCTGGCGAATCCCTCGATGACCTCACAGAGGTCGCGGATGTACTCGTGGTCATCGGTCTCCTGTCGAAGATGGCGATACCAATCCGCGAAGTTCGCAAGGTTTTGATCGGGGCGCTCTGACTCCTGTCCTGCAATCCCGAGCATGGCCCAAGGATTAGGTTGCACGTAAAGCAAGCCGCCAAGCCAGCGCTTGAACCATGACAGCTTCGTGTTGTCTTTGCGCTCGGTGATGGTTGCCAGTGCCGAGCGATGCCAGTCGAAGGGGTACTTCACCTTGTCCTCTGCCCGGTCATTGAACAGATGGACCTCACCCGTCTCAAAGCGGAAAATCGGCTTGCCGTCAAGAGTCACCTCTTCCTTGACGACGCGGGGGCGCTCTGGATGGCCCCAAGAGTCCATGACAAGACGGAACTTATATGTGCCACCGTTCCCGGCGACATCCAACTCGAACGTTTGCGCCGGCTCGTCCTGCCACCGGGTGCGTGAGTTGCCGCCGAACCGCGACGCTGGCGGCGGACGGTCGGGCAGTTGCCCTCGGATGCAGAAATCTCGGAGCAGGGTCAGGACGTCGAAGAACGTAGACTTACCCGCTCCATTAGGACCGAGAACCAATTGCTGCGGCCCGAGGTGGCACTCGAAATTCACCATACATCGGAAGTTGTCCACATAGATTCGAGTCAGCATCTATCCTTCTCCAGAGACTAGCGAAGATCATAGGATGGGGGGAGCGTATGTCAAGTCTTGTTGGGCTTCGCTGAACTAGGTCGGCGGACACCATACAGATCTCCGCCTAGCGAGTGGGCTAGAAGAGCTCGCTCACATGGCAGCGGAAGCCGGGGATGATGTCCTGGCCATCCAGCTCGTCGTTGGCGGCGAGCGTGGTGACGGGGGCGGAACTGCGGTGGACGGAGACGGTGCGGCGGAGAGGGTTGACGACCCACACCATCGCGGCGCCGGCGTCGAGCCAGGCCCGCACCTTCTCGTCGACCTCGGCTGGTGCGTCGCTGGGGGAGAGGACTTCGATGGCAAGGTCCGGTGCGCCGGGCCAGCAGGCCTCGCGGTCATCCCAGCCGCGGAGCCGCTCGGCCCGGATGAAGGCGATGTCGGGCACCCGCACCGTGTCGGGGTCGCGGGAGAGGCGGAACGATGGCTCCGCGGTCAGGGTCTCGCCGAGATTGTCCTGGAAGACGTGCTGGCTGAGGAGGCGGATGAGCCGGCCTGCCACGCGGGCGTGCCTAATCCCCGCGGGGCTCATCTTCTTGATCTCTCCTTCGACGAGTTCGTAGCGGAAGCCGTCGTCGGGCATGGCCAGCAAATCTGCCGCCGTCAGGAGCGTGGCGGTGCTCATGGCTTGACCTCCTTCACACCCGCCAGTGTAGCGCGCGCAGCCTGTTTGTCAAGCGCAAGTGCGGGATAAGCAGATCACAAGGGAATGGGGACAGGCGAATCGGAAGAAGAGAGGAACCTCGACGGTACTGGGATATCATACGAAACTACCCCCGTCACGGGCTAGTTCCAGGGACACCATACTTATCTCCTGCCACGCCTGGTCCTCCGATGCCGTCACTTCTTCTGGGCGCAGAGGAGGGTGATCCAGAGGGCGCCGGCGGCCTTGCTGTTGAGGGGGGACTGGACGACGCCGACGCCGAAGTGGTCGGGCGATTTGCCGAGCGCGACGTCGGATTCGGCGATCTGCTCGGGCTTGTCGGTGAGGAAGTAGGCGGCGATGTGCAAGCGCCAGCGCTTGTCGCGGCGGTTCAACTCGGCGTCGAGCCACAGGGGGTCGGCCTTGCCGAGCTTGGCCGCGCGCTCGCTGTGCGCGAGGGCCTGGGCGGCCAGCGTGTCGTCGGGGAGCAGGCGCCGCAGGCCCTTGGCCAGCCGTGCCTTGTTCACCCCCTCGACGATCTGGGCGCGGATGGCCTCGACGTCGTAGGCCGGCGGCCGCCGCATGAACACCTGCGTGCAGTAGAGCCAGCCGTCGTCGCCGCGGAGGAAGCCGACGCCGATGTGGGTGAAGTCGCGGCTGAGGATGTTCTCCTTGTGCTTGGGGCTGAGCATCAGGTTGCGTTCGGCCATCTCGACCGTTTGCGCGCGGGCCAGGTTCTCGCCCACCCCGCGGTTCGGGATGCCGGCCCCGGCCACGCGGTCCTGCACGTTCCCCGTGCGGGGCGAGTCGTGGGCGAAGAAGCGATTGGTCTTCATGTCCTCGCAGTGGGCGCGGGCCACGGCGGCCAGGCCCTCGTGGTAGGCGAGCGGGGGGGCCTTGGCCCCTGCTCGGTCGCGATTCACCAGCTCCGCCATCTTGCGGCCCATGGCCTTGAGCGCCTCGGCGTCCTCCTTGGGCTCCCCGGCCCGGAGTCCCCCCGCGAGCATCGCCACCAGGCCAATCAGGCCGGCCAATCGCCCCATCGTGCGCCTCCAGGAACCCGAGCCTTCATCCCCATTATAGAGGCGTGGGAAGGGGGAATCAACCTTGCCTGGGTGCGGGCGACCTCCTTCGGCGTGCTCCGCTTCGGGAGCTGCGTGGGACGTGGATCACTGCGCGAACGTGCCGGGGGATGGGGCCATCTCCGGCCCCAAGGTGCGGGAAGAGGCAGTATCCCACAGTTGTACAACTATGGGATGCCGCTCGCGACGGCACCCAGGGACATGGGGTGCAGTAACGGATTTGCGCAGGATCCAGGGATGGCCCAGCCCCTCGCGGGCGGCGGAACGCTGTCTGCTGGCCGGCGCCCTGACGTGGCGGGGCTCGGGGCCGACCGTGACGTTCTTGCTGCCCGATTGGCGGACGGCGGCTTCCACGGCCGCCTTGTCGCGGGCGGTGCAGTAGAGGATGCCGGCAACGCCGCGGGCGCACACGCGGCGCACCTGGGCGGCGAGCCAGCGGCCGTAGTCGAAGCCCTGGGCGGCCAGGGCGCGGTCGCGCACGCCGCCGAAGATGGCGTTGAGGATTTCGTTCTTCGCCTCGAGCACCTTCATCGTGTGGCCGGCGCGGCGGGTGTTGAAGTCGCGTTCGGCGGCGGCATCGGCTTCGGCCTTGCCGGCGGCCAGGGCGCGCTGCTGCTCGTCGCGGAGGGCGGCGGAGCGGCGCTCGAGGTCGGCCTTCGCCTCGGCCTCGGCCTTCCCGATGATCTCCTGGGCCTCGGCCTGGGCGCTGGCCACTATCTTCTTCTCGACGTCTTGGAGCGACAAGGCATTCACCTCCTGGCGTCGGGCGCTCAGCCGCCGACTTTCATGGCCGTGACCCACATGATGAACAGGATGGAGGCGAGGAGGGCGACGACGGCATAGGTTTCGACGAGTGCGGGGATGAGGATGGCGCGGCCGCTCTCCTCGGGGCGCCGCGCGGTCATCGAGATGGCGGCGGCGGACGCCTCGCCCTGGTAGACGGCGCTGCGGTACTGCACGATGCCGGCGCAGATGCCGACGGCCATGAGCGCGACGCCCATGAGCGGCGTCACGGTCAGGGGCGGCGTGAGGATGCCGGTCTGCGCGGCCATGAAGATGGCGATGATGAACCCGTAGAAGCCCTGGGTGCCAGGCAGGGCCATGAGCACCAGGAGCTTGCCGAACAGCTCGGGCTTCTCCGACAGCACGCCGGCGGCCTGGCCGCCCGCGATGCGGATGCCCCGGGCCGAGCCGACGCCGCCGAACATCACGGCGCACATGGCGCCGATGACGGTCCAGCCCGCGCCCGTCTTCAGAAAGTACTGCGTCACGAAGTCTTCCATGCGATGCCTACCTCCTGATGGTAGGGTGTGCACACTTGCACACCGTTGTGGTTCCGCGTGCAGGTGTGCACGCCCTACGGTTCTCCGGTGATTCGGATCCGGCTGCTCGTGGCGCCGAGCGGAGCGAACCGCTGGGCGCCAGGCTCATAGAAACGGCCGAAGAACTCCACGAAGATCAGACGCGCCGAGTGGATGAAGGCGCCGAGCGCGCTCAGCACGAGGTTGAACAGGTGTCCGACGATGAGAAACCCCACGAAGACGAGGAAGCCGAGGAGCACGACGTCGAACCGCAACAGGTTGGCGATGATGTTCACGGCCATGCCCACGATGGTGGTCGTGAGGCCAAGGGCCAGCAGGCGGCTGTAGGACAGCGTGTCGCCGATGAAGGACACGCAGCCGTAGGTGCCGACGATGCCATAGAGGCTGACGAGGCCGACCACGATCTTGGCGACGAGCGTCTTCTCCTTCCGCCCCTGCGTGAGCACCAGCCCCGCGGCGCCGCTGAGGGCGAGCCAACCACCCGTCCGCGACACCCACGCGGGCGCCGCAGGCGCGAAGAACGCGGCGATCAGCAGCACCAGGCCGGGAAGCAGGAGGAGCCAGAAGCCGCCGTCGAAGAGCGCGCCCCACTTGTCGCCCAGGCGCCACGCGCCGTACATGCGCATCGCCACGCCCCAGAACTGGTTGGCGAGGCCCAGCATCAACGCGATGCCCAGTGCCACGAGAGGCTTGTCCAGCGGGTCGAGCGCGGTCCAGCCGAACACGGTCTTCTCGCCGAACTCCCGCTTGAACAGGTCGGCCGCCCAGGTGCCCGTGAGCACGCCGACGGCAAACGTCGCGACCCCGCCGTAGAGGAGCAGCATGAAGAAGTTCCGCAGCCCGGGATACGCCCGGTAGCGCCGCACCAGCGCCCACGCCAGCGCCACCTGGAGCACGCCATACACCGCGTCGCCCAGGCAGAAGCCGTAGAAGAGGACGAAGCTCGTCATCAGGAAGGCCGACGGATCGAACGCGTGGTAACCAGGCAGCCCGAACATCTCGACCAGGAACTGCGCGGGGCGGAAGAACCGCGTGTTCGTGAGCGACACGGGCACCTTCTCGTCCGCGGCCGGCTCTTCGAGGACGACCGACACCTCGGGCAGGCCGCGCCCCACGGCCTCGCGGAAGCGTTGTTCGTCGCGCGCGCGGACGTAGCCCGTGAGGACCACGGCCCGCCCCGTGGCGGCCATCTTGCCCAGCGCCCGCGCCGTCTCGAGCTTCCCCTCCCAGTGGCCGAGAACGAGTTCCACCTGGTGGCGCAGTTTCCCCAGCTCGGCCAGTTCCGCCTTCGCAGCCGCCGCGTCCCGCTCGTGGCCGCGCAGTTCCTCTTCGAGCGCGGCGACGTGTCTGCCGAGTGCGGTGGACCGCGCGGGGGCGGCGAGCGCCTCGAAGCCCAGCTCGCGCAGGCGCGAGGCGCTCTCTTCGGCCTGCTCGCGCAGGGCCACGCTGGCCACAAGGGCCTTGGCGCCAACCACGCCGAGCTGCTCGAGGACTACGCCCTCGGGGACAAGCCAGGGCTCACCCACGCGCCGCGCCTGCTTCTCGGAGGCGAGCCAGAGCGTCGCCCGCGACCAGTGCAGCGCGCCCTCGGCCGGCACCGGCACGTCGAGGCCGCGGAAACGCTCGACCGCGGCGAGCCGCTCCCTGGCCTTCTGCGCGGCGGCCCGTGCGGCGGCGCGGCGGGCCGCAAGCTCTTTCACCCGTTGGTGAAGCCCCTCGATGTCCACCGCGGCCAGGGCGGCGTCGAGTTCCTTCCGGGTGGCCTCGATGGGCGTGGCGATGAGGTTCGAGAGGAAGTCCTTGACGGTCTTGGCGAACTCGCCCAGGATGTCGAGCGTCTCGGTGAGGCGGCGGATCTGGGCTTCGACGGCCCGCGTGTCGGCCGACAGGGCAGTGAGGGCGGCCTGCCCCTGCGGCGCCTCGGCCACGTGGACGAGGCCCACGCGCGCCAGACGCTCGGGAATGGTCGGCGCCTGGGCCGCCGGGCTGACCAGCCAGACCTTCTTCACCCGGTCAATCGCCATCGGCGCGCTGCTCCAGGAGCTTGAGAAGCTCATCGGTCAAGGGCGGGACGCTTTGCTCGCGCACGCGCTTGAGCGCGGCCAGGGCCGCCTCGAGCCGGCGGTCGAGCGTGGCGAGCGCCTCGTCCTTCCGCTTCTGCGCATCCGCCTGGTGCCGTGCGATCTCCGCCTTGGCCTCCTCGTCGAGCTGCCGGCCGAGGGCGTCGAGTTCCGCCTTCACCTTCTCGCGGGCCTGCCGGGCGCGCTGCTTCGCGTCGTCCACCACGGCGGCCGCCTTGGCCTCGATGGCCACGATGCCGTCGAGCACGGTCTGCTTCATTCCTGGCATGTCGTCACACCCTCTGAGGCGCCTGCGCGCCACTCAAAAACAAGGGCGCCCATCACTGGGCGCCCTCATGACAACAGTATACGGAAACCATGGCGCGGCGCAAGCTCATCCTCACTCCGGAGCGCGGCCCCCGATCCTGACGGCGTTGGGCAATGGTGGACCCCAACCCTCCCCCCGCCCCCTCCCTGGCAGGGAGGGGGGTTCAGACCCCTCTCCCTCTCAGGGAGAGGGTAGGGAGAGGGTTGGGCCAGAGAGCGCCACGCAATATGCCCAGGATTCGGGGCCAGACTCTCACTCGGCGGCCTCCAGGAACTCCTGAAGGATCTTGCTGGGCGGCGCCGCCTCCGCCTTCTTGTCGAACGGGGCCGGCTGGGCCTTCTCCACGAAGTCGCTCGCGCCGTGGCGGAAGAACACTTCCCAGCCGGGGATGGCCTCGGCCGTGGGGCTGTTCGCCTCGCGCTTCGCGTAGTCGAGCAGGTAGCGGAGCCTCGGGGCGGCGACCTGCTGGTGGTACTCGATGGAGTCGGTGAGCGTGTAGCCCTCGGCGAACAGGCCGCTCTGGTGCTCGCGGATGGCCTGGGCCAGGAGCTTGTTGGCGCCCTTGGTGGCCGTGGCCTCGAGGATGGCGTCGTCGAGGCACATGTCCTTGCGCGTGGCGATCAGGCGGGTGAGGGTCTTGTGGCCATTGAGCACTTGGGCCTCGGCCTTCTGGAGGCTCGCCAGGGCGTCCTTCTTCGCCTGGTCGGAGTACGTCTTGTCCGCGGCGGCCCGCTTCGCGTCGGCGACCAGGGCGAGGGCCTGCTTGCACTGTTCCTCAATGTACTGGTGGAGGAAGCTGCGCCCCAGGTCCACGAGGTCGGTCTCGTAGAAGGGGCTGCCGGCCGCCGTGTTCTTGGCGGCCAGGGCGAGGGCCACCGCGGCGCGCCCGGCAGTGCTCCCGGGCGCGGGGAGCGCGGTCCAGCGCACGTAGGACCGGAAGTTCACGTTGCCCTCTGCGCGCGGGGCGCCACGGAGGGCCTGCTTCTGGGCCTCCGCCATCGGGAAGGTCGCGTCCCGCCCGTAGCGCCGCCCCAGATAGTCATTCACCACGCGGTTGGTCGTCGCTCCCTCCCCGCGCCACACGAAAGAGCCGGTCCAGGCGAAGTCGGCGGCGAAGTTGTCCATCATCGGGTTCACGTGCTGAAGCTCGTGCCAGTTCCAGAAGCCCGTGGCTCGCGGGGTGGGCACGAAGTGGCGGAAGTGGAAGAAGCAACCGGCCAGCACGGTGAAGCGGTTCTGGAAGAGATCGTCCCCCGCGTCGCCCCACGGCGGAGCGTATTGGAAGGGGCGGCCCGCGAACATGTCCGTGGCGGTGTAGAGGACATCCTGGGGACGCACCCATCCGCCGCCGTCGGGGTAGGTGAAGCTCGTGGTGTCGAGCTTGCGCCGCAGGGCGCCCAGCTCGGTGTCCCAGTAGAGCAGGGCCACGTCCTTCGGCAGCTCGCGAATGAAGGCGGCCTTTGCCTCGGGGGTCGCGCCCCACTGGGCGGAGCCCCAGGTGGCCAAGGAAGCCTTCGCTTTGGGGTCCACCTGGAGCAGTGTCTCCAGCGCCGCGACATCCGCGTTCTCGACCGGCTGCGGGGTGGCCACCGGGTTGGGCGGGGCCTGGCTGGCGACCACGTAGCGGTGATCGGTGCCGTAGGTGTCGAGGATGCCCTTCCAGAGCCTGGCTTGCACCCCCAGTTCCTCGCCTGCTCGGCCACCCTGGCCAATCCCCTGGAGGTGGCGGGGAAGCTGATGGGACGTGTGGGACAAGTGGGACCCGTGGGACAGGTGGGACCCGTGCCTCCCACGGGTCCCACAAGTCCCACCGGCCCCACGGGTCCCACCGCGCCGGAGCGCAGCATCGCCCTCATCTCCGCCGACGGCTCCCCCTCCGGCCCCCGCACCTACGTGCTCTGGAACCCGCCCGTCATTCGCACAACCCAGTGGCGCTCGCGGCGCTCGGCCAACGTCGAGGCACAGGAACTGATGACCGCCCTCGTGCTCGCGGGCTCGCCAACCATCGCCTTCTCGAAGGCCAAGGTCACGGCCGAACTCATCTACCGCTACGTCCGCGAATCGCTCGAACGCCTCGGCTCGCCGCTCGCCGACAAGGTGACGCCCTATCGCGCCGGCTATCTGCCCACCGAACGCCGCGAGATCGAGCACAAGCTCTTCAGCGGCGAACTCCTCGGCGTCAGCTCCACGCGGGCGCTGGAGCTGGGCATCGACGTCGGCTCCCTCGAGGCCAGCCTGATCGTCGGCTACCCCGGCACCCTCGCCTCCTTCTTCCAGCAGGCGGGGCGGGCGGGCCGACGCGACAAGCCGGCCCTCGTGATCCTTGTGGGCCTCGACACGGCCATCAACCAGTACGTGATGCGCCACCCCGACTACCTGTTCGGCCGGCCCATCGAGGAGGGCGTGCTCGAGCCCGACAACCCGCACATCGTGGTCAGCCACCTGCGCTGCGCGACCCACGAGCTGCCGCTGCCCGACGCCGAGGTGCCCCGCTTCGGCCCCGCCGCGCCCATCGCCCTCGAAGTCCTCGAAAGCCAGCAAAAGGTCTTCC
Source organism: Planctomycetota bacterium (assembly GCA_041320515.1). Lineage (GTDB taxonomy): Bacteria > Planctomycetota > PUPC01 > DSUN01 > DSUN01 > DSUN01. The sequence continues at coordinate 2,737,714 of JBGLNR010000001.1, forward strand.
ACGACAAGGCTCACCACTCCTGGCACCACAGCGCGCCCGAGACCCCCCAGCACGAGGTCTCGCTCCGCGCGATGGACGACCGCAACGTGATGGTCATTGACGCCGCGACCGAGCAGATCATCGGCGAAATGCCCAAGCTCGACGCCCCAGTCTACGTCCACCCCGAGGCCATCTACCTCCACCAGGGCGACACCTGGTTCGTCGAGCAACTCGACCTCGACCGCTCCTTCGCCCGCGTCCGCCGCGTGGACGCCGATTACTACACCCAGCCCCTCGGCGGCACCGACGTGCATCACATTGACGCCCGCCTCCGCGAGCGCCCCTTCGGCACCGGCACCCTCTGCTTCGGCGAAGTGACCACCCACTTCCACACCTGGGGCTACGAGCGCATCCACTTCTACACCCTCGACGCCATCTCGCGGCATCCGCTGGACCTGCCGACGTTCGTCTTCGAGACCCACGCCTTCTGGCTCGTGCCGCCCGAGGACCTGTGCCGCCGCGCGCTCGCGCAGGACATTGACCCCCACGCCGGCTGCCGCGGCATCGGCTACGCGACCCGCCAGGTCCTCCCCCTCTTCGTCCGCTGCGAGACCCTCGACTTCTCCCACACCGTCGGCGCCGTCAACGCCCCGTGGAACACCACGTTCGTCTACGAGCGCTATCCGCTCGGCCTCGGCTTCACCGAGCGTGCCTACGAATTGGCCGGCCGCCTCATGCCCGCCGTCCTCGACCACGTCCGCAAGTGCGACTGCGACGACGGCTGCCCCTGCTGCGTCGGCAAGCCCCTCCGCCAGGACGTCACCTGGAACGTCGAGCGCGGCGAAGGCGCCATCCCCTCCAAGCGCGCCACCCTCTTCATGCTCGAACACCTCCTCGGCGACTGCGCTCACCTCGACGAACCGGACAGCGCTCCGTCGGGTCTGAAATCGGAAATCGGAAATCGGAAATCGGAAATCGAGCGTCAGCTCCGCCGCCGCCTCGACCACGCCCGCGAGCCCCTCCTCCCCCACCCCGACCACCCCATCGAGCACGACATCCCGACCGGCTTCCCCGCCCCCGAGGACCGCAAGACCCTCTCGAACGCCGACGTCGCCCGCCGCGTCTTCCGCAAGCTCCGCCACGACAAGGCCATCGCCCGCGGCGAGCGCAAGCCCTCGGCCGCCACCCCCGAGCCGACCGTGCCCCCCGCGATCCTCTCGTCGCGAAGCTCCCGCTTCGCGACGCCCTCCCCGAAGCTCCCGCTTCAGCAACCGGACGGCGGGAGCCGTCACGACAGCGTTCCCAAGCAGGAGCTTGGGAACGAGATGCCTGCTGCCGGCCCCACCCCGCCCCCCATCAAAGCCGGCGACCCCCTCGCCGCCCTGGCCCGGAGGCGGAAGCGCGCCAACAGGGAATAGCCGCATGCCCCGCCGCTGCGCTCCTCATCCCTACGCTCCGCGTGGGGACGCTCCGGCCCGGCCGCGAAAATTGCGCGCCCTCTTGACAACAGGACACCAATCTGCTAGAAGGCAATCATCATCTGCAGCGGCGGCGTTGCTTTCGGAAGGCGAACCGACGCGGGCCAGGGCCGTGACTCTATCGGGGAGGAGCGCGGCTGGCGCCAGTTCCGGGTCACCCCTGAACAGCGGAAGAGGGTACAGTGAACACGGCCGGGAACGGGTCGGGCGGCGGGGACTTGGCGCGCGGTTTTCTCCGCATCATCTGCGCGGCGGCTGTCATCGGGGGGCTTGTGGCGCCCGCATGGGCAGTGACCGTCGTGCCCATCGGCACCCTGGCCGACTCCAACGGCCAGATGGCCGCTTGGGGCCTCAACAACTACGGCCAGTGCAACATCCCCGCCGGAACCTACTCCGCCATTGCGGCGGGCAACCAGCACAGCGTGGCTCTCCGCACCGACGGGACCCTGGCCGCCTGGGGCGCCAACGACCCCGGCTACGGCCAGTGCGACAACATCCCCACCGGAAACGACTTCTCCGCCATCGCGGGCGGCTACGACCATAGCCTGGCGCTCCGCTCCGACGGGACCCTGGCCGCCTGGGGCCGCAACTACGACGGGCAGTGCAACGTCCCCGGCGGAAACAACTACTCCGCCGTCGCGGGGGGCGGCTGGCACAGCTTGGCGCTCCGGTCCGACGGGTCCGTGGCCGCCTGGGGCTACAACGGCTATGGCGAGTGCAACGTCCCCGCCGGAACCTACTCCGCCGTCGCGGGGGGCGACTACCACAGCGTGGGGCTCCGCGCCGACGGGACCCTGGCCTACTGGGGCGACAACTACGGCCTGGGGCCCCCCCCCGCCGGAACCTACTCCGCCGTCGCGGCGGGCGGCTACCATAGCCTGGCGCTCCGCGCCGACGGGACCCTGGCCGCTTGGGGCTTGAACAACTACGGCCAGTGCAACGTCCTCGCCGGAACCTACTCCGCCATGGATGGGGGCGAGGCCCACACCCTGGCGCTCCGCGCCGACGGGACCCTGGCCGCCTGGGGCTACGACGGCTACGGCCAGTGCAGCAACGTCCCCGCCGGGATCTTCGTCGCCGTGGCCGCAGGCGGTTACCATGGCCTGGCGCTTGAGGCGCGGACGGACTACGATGGCGACCTGCTGGTGAGCGGCACGGGCGTGTACGCCAACCTCAACCGCGCGATCACCGTCGCCGGCGACGCCTCCATCCAGTCCACCATGTACCTCTACAACAACCCGACGATGGCCGTCGCGGGCACCACCACCATCACCCCCACGGGCGCCGTCCTCGGTGAGGGCACGCTCAGCGGGATTGTGATCAACCGGGGCCTGGTGGACGGCGGGGGCGGCGGGGGTGGGGTGACGTTCAGCGGGCCGGTCAGCGGCGACGGGGACTATGCCGGGCACGTGACCTTCAACGGCGGCTTCAGCCCCGGCCTCAGCCCGGCCAGCGTGTCGGGCGATTGGTTCACATTCGGCCCCGCCAACACGCTCACGATGGAACTTGGCGGAACCGTGCAGGGCGACGAATACGACCACATCACTGCGAGCGACCTGCTGGCCCTCGCGGGCACGCTCGACGTGGTGCTGATCCCCCCGTTCACGCCCGACACGGGCGACACGTTCGACCTCTTCGACGGCTCGATGGAGGGCTCGTTCGGCGCGGTGAACCTCCCCGAGTTGGGCGCTGGCCTGTCGTGGGACACGAGCCGGCTCTACACAAGCGGGGAGATTTCCGTGGCAGGAGCCCAGAACGGTGACATCCCCGAGCCTGCCACGCTCACCCTCCTCGCCCTTGGGGGCCTGACCCTGCTCCGGCGCCGCAGGGGCCGAGGCCGCTCGGGGGCATGTTGATTTGGCCGCATGGCATGTTGCGGTTCATCATCATGCCATAAGTCACACCCCGGCTGTTACTTGTGTCGAATGCGGGCGATGGGGGCCGCGCTGCGTGTTGACGACTCGCAACAAGGACGCCCGGACCGCCGCCGGACGGTCCCGCGGGGTGCCCCCCACGCCGCGCCATAACCTATGGCCGCATAGATACTTATGGCTGGCCCAACTTCTGGGGGGGATGCTCTCCGGGCGGCATGGCATTTGCTCTTGCACACCTAGACCGAGCGGGCAGTCCCGAAGAGCCACCGGCTTGGCGACGCCTTGTGTCTTGATCCCTTCCCAAGGCGCGGCTGGGGCGGATGGCGAGCGGGACTTGTCCGTGGCTTGGCGACCCCCGTCGCCAAGCGCAAAGTAGGCCAGACGGGACACCACAAGCCTGGCGGGGGTGCCCCTTCTGGCCTTTTTTTGGGCCATCCGCCTGAGGCGACCGCCGTGGAGCGGCCCACGGCGCAGCGGGCGAGCGCCTGGGGTTGGCCTTATACTGTATCAAATCGCGGGGCGAGATGATACAGAATGGGCGTCATGGGGCAGCGGGTCAGCACTCATGTGCTTGCCAGATAGACACTTGGGGCGCCACGCCTGGCGCGTGTCTGGCATCCATGTGAGGTGCGCGCAAAAATGATACAGTATGGACGGGGCTGATGCGCCGCCGAGCGGCGCGCCGGCGGCGGACCGCTTGAGGCGGATGAGCCTCTTTCTGGCCCATACGGGGGGCATGGGCGAGGCCACCCTCGACATCGCTCGGGCCTAAGTAGCTCGCCACGATTCGGCTTCTTTGCGTAACGCCAGCGTCTCGCTGGCACTGTCGGGGCCGCCGAGACGGCGGCGTTACGCGTGCCTCGACAAGACCTTAGACCATGAACACCTGGGGCAGCATGGGGGCCGACGTGAAGCCGATGCCGCCGACCGCGATGACCCGCGTGATCCCGAAGAAGATGAGGTAGGCCACCCCCAGGAACACCAGCGCCGCCCCCCACGACAGCCCGGCCGCGTTGTACCACCCGCAGATGAAGATCACGCCGAAGATCGTGCCGAACACCGCCGTGCGGTACGACATGATCTCGTCGGAATCATCCACGTCGGGCGCGTTGCGGAACGCCTTGCGGAACACCTGCCGCAGGTGGGCGCGCGCCCGCCAGAGCACGGTGGCCGACAGCACGATCAGGGCGCCGAACGCCTGGTGCGCCGTGGCCGGGCTGCTGCCCGTGAGCCACTCGTGGCGCCCGCCCACGCTGACGCCGATGGTCTTGAATACACCCGTCTGCATCTTCGCCAGCAGGCAGAACAGCCAGATGCTCCCCGCCACGTCGAGGTTCAGGAAATAAGTGATCCCCACGATCGCGAAGTTCCAGAAGAACGGAATCCAGATCGCGTTGCGGAAGAAGGGGAAGGACTCCATCAGGCGAATCTCAGGGAATGCCGGCCAGCGGTAGCGGATGGGATTGTTGCTCACGACGAGGAACACGAGCAGGAAGGGAATCCAGAACCTCCAGGTCTTGAACACCGGCGGGACAACTTGGCGGTCGTTTCCCCTCAACAGCTCGATGGGCGGGTGGGTGAGAGGGAAGGTGAGGCGTTCGTGCACCACCCACTGGCGCCGCACGAGCACCATCAGACAGATCATCACGAAGTAGACCGTGACCATCAGGGCGATCCACCAGGCGAGCGGCATCACCCAAGCCTGCCAGGGCAGCGATTCGCCGCGCGGGAGGCCGTTGTAGAAGTAGTGGGCCACCTGTGGGTCGCGCGGGGCGATCCAGCTTGGAATGTGCGGCACGATGATCTCTGTCCACGCGTTCTCCGGCGTCGCGTAGTAGAATGGCCGCGTCAGTATGTGGAACAGGTTCGTCACCAGCCCCCACGTAGGAATCGCCGAGGCCACGATCATCATGATGTAGATGAGCAGCAGCTCCGCCGTCGAAAGCGCGTTTCGCCCGAACGCCAGCTTCAGCAGCGGATTCACCAGCAGCACGAGGACGAACAGCAGCATCATCGCCCCGGCCGTGATGTAGTCGGACGTCAACCCCGCCACCCGCATCACCAGCACCACGTAGGGGCAAGCGATGTTGAGGAACACCGACAGCACGGTGCCGATGGCGAGTGCTCGCACCGTGAAGCCGTGGGACGCGATACCAGGGAACGCCGCTTTCATCGCGGGTAGGCCCTCTTCAGGGACTGCGCCGCCAGCGCGCGATTGGCGTGATGGGGATCATTCGCGGCCAGATGCTCCAATGCCTCCTTGGCCTGGGTGCCCCCCAGCACCCCCAGGGCGTGGATGACGTGGAACCGGTAGTCCAGCCGGAGTTCCTTGAGGGGCTTCAGCAGGGCCGGCACGACCGACTGGTCGCCGCAGGCCGCCAGGGCGTCGGGGATGTAGCGGCTCCCGGGCGCCGACCGCTGTAGACTCCGCTCCCACTTGTCGAGAAGAGCCGGGACGGCCTTGCGGTCGCCGAGCTGGGCCAGGGCCTTGCAGATGAAGACGGTCAGGTCACCGTCGGCGGACGGCAGGGCCTTGACGAGAGCGTCCACTGCCTCCGGATGGGCGCCCAGGGCCTCCGCGTTGCTCCACCGCCTGATGCTCCCAACAAGCTCGTCCAGCCTGGCCTTCTCCTGGGCAGAGAGATCGCGCGCCGCCGGCTTCGGCCGCTGCGGGAAGAAGCCGCTGAGGGCCGCCTCATCACCGGCGCCTTGCGTGGCCGCGGTCCCGCCGGGGTTCTTGAGCGGGTCAAAGGGATGGGGGCACTTGACCCTGAAGAACGGCTCCGCCTCCACCTCCGGCAGCGACTTGTCAACCTGCGCCCTCCTCGCGCCAATCAGGCGCATCCCGATGGAGCCCATCCGCAGCGGCCAGGATGGGACGTTGAAGGTCGCCACCTTGCTCCGCATGGTCTTCAGCTGGTCGTCCGGGATCCCCGCCACGCTGATTCTGAAGTAGAACGGGAACTGGCCTATGGTCTTGGAGACCGTAGCAGCCTGACCGTTGACGGTGTAGTTGACCTCCAGGGCCAGGGCAGTTCCGGGCGCCAGCCGGTCCGCGGAGACGCGGATGACATTCTCGCCGGGCAGCAGGTTCATCAGGCAGCGCTTGTTGAGCTGGCGCTTGACGGTGATCCTCAAGCCGTCCATGCCCGTCCGCGCCGGGTCCTGGCCGGCCCGGAACTCCGCCTTGACCAGGAAGGCGTAGTTGGATGTGACTGAGGGCTTCTTCTCCAGGTACAGCTTGTTGCCGATGTCCACCCGCGCCTCCTCCTTCCCGACCGCCTGCTTGTCGAAGCAGAGGTTCCAGGTCTTGCCCTGGTCGGTGGAGAAGCTGAGCCGGCACGCATCGTCGGCCGCGCCCTTGCGGAACCTGGCCTCGCAGAGCGCCTCGACGGCCACGTAAGGCGACGGGAGCCGGTAGATGAAGGCGGCCGGCTTGCCTGCCTCGGCGGGGTGGAGCGCGGCCTTGTCCTCGGCGGGCGCCGAGCAGGCCACGTTGGCCGAGTCCTTCCACAGCGCCCGAGCGTAGCCTTCAGGCGTCACGTCCGCCTCCAGCACCTGGACCTCCAGCCCCGCGACCGCCTCGTGGACCGTGGTCTGGAAGAACTTGTTCTCGAACGTAGGCGGGGTGTTCCGCAGCACGGTCTTCTCGCTGTCCCACTGGCGCACCAGCCGCTGGCCCCAGAGGAGCGAGGTCCGCAGGGTGTGGTCCGACACCGGGTCCAGAACGCGGAAGACCGTGCCCTGCATGACTGGGCAGGTCCGGACCCCGACGCGCCGGTTCGCCGTGTCCCACCACAGGAACCCGCCCATCGGGTCGAAGCCGTGCATGCGCCAGATGCCATCGCCATCGGGATACCGCAGAACCACGGTGCTGTGCCCGGAACTAGACTCCTTGTAGCCGGTGTAGCCGGCGGCGCGCCAGAGCGCGGACATCACCGAACTCAGGCCGCCGCACTCGTGGTGGCCATAGACGGTCAGGGACTTGTGGGCTTCGCGCTGGCGCTCGGCCCTGTCGAGCGGCCCCTCGAAGGCGTGTGGGACCGAGTTGCACATCAGGACGCGGAACCACTTCCACAGGGCGAGTGCCTTGGCTTCGCTCTCGGCCTCCGTGTCGTCGACTCCCTCCAGTCGGAAGATGTCACGGGCGATGCTCTGGAGCGTGTCGCAGTCGGGCCAGCGATGATTGACCACCTTGACGTTGGCCAGGGCCTCGTCGGGACGAACCGCGGTGTCGAAGATGAACTCAGGAGGGAACCCAGGGGCACCAACTGCTCCCTGCTTGGCGACTCCCTCCGCTGGGACCCGCCCAGCGACAAGCGCCAGGAGCAGAGCTGCCAGGAACGTTGCCTTCACCGAACCACGCATGGCGCCCCCTTCGTTCATCGGCCCCCGAAGTGGGCAGTACGGTTCTTGCTCGCCAACACAGCAGAGCGCCCACCGGGACGGAGCACGGGGCAGCACGCCGCCCCCGTCGCATACTACCAAACGCCTCAGCGCGGAATCAAGTCGCTTCCGGGGCCAGACCGCGATTCCCCGTTGACTCCACGCGGCGGCGCGTGTACGATTGGAGTCGTTGCGGGATGCGTCTGCCCCCCGAGCAAGGAGATCGTGCGTGGCTCTACCGATGACGGAGATTGGCGGCTACAAGGTGTCCCGCCTCATGTGCGGGTCGAACAGCTTCTTCGGCTTCTCCCACATCAGCGCGGCACGCGACGCGTGGATTCGCCGCACCTACACGGATGAACTGATCATCGAGATCATGTCCGCAGGGGCACGGCTCGGCATCAACTGCTTCATCAGCGGCCCACTCCCGCGCTTCGTCGGCATCCGCGAGGCCATCGAGAAGCAGACAGGCGTCCACACCGTCTGGTTCGCCACCCCCAGCGGCCAGAACCTCGAGGAGCTGAAGGACGGCATCCGCGCGACGGCGGACCTGGGGGCCGAGTTCTGCATGCCCCACACGTGCTGGACCGAGGCCTATCTCGACGTGGCGCACCTGACCATCCACGGCTACCCCGAGGCCGCCGAACTCATCCGCAAGCTCGGCATGGTCCCCGGCCTCAGCAATCACCGCCCCGAATCCCTCCGCGCCTGCATGAAGCAGAAATACGACTGCGCCACCCTCACCCTCCCCTTCAACGCCGACGGCTTCCTCTGCTCGGTGGAGACCGACTGGACGGCTCGCCTGATTCAGGACTGCCCGATCCCCATCATCAGCATCAAACCCCTCGCCTCGGGCCGCATCCAGCCCCCCACGGGCTTCTCATTCGTCTACCGCCACATCAAGCCCACCGACACCGTGGCAGTCGGCGTCCTCAGCCGCGAGGAAATCGAGGAGGACGTCAAGCTCGCCCTCCAATACATGGGCGCCAGCGGCGCCCCCGTGGCGACCGACCTCACCATGTCCCGCAGCAAGGCCGCACTGGTCAAGTAAGCGTCGCCGACGGAGAGAGCGATGGCCGCCGAACCCGTGGACGCCGCCAAGCTCAGCACCCTCGCCGCCCTCAGCGACGACGACCTCGGCGTCACCGAGGAGGACGTGAAAATCCGCTTCGCCGTCCCACTACTCGAAGCCCTCGGCCACACCCGCCTCGCCTTCGAGCACAAGGGCAAGGACATCCTCCTCCGCGACGGCTTGCCGCGCGGCTCCACCGTCGTCGTCGAGACCAAACGCCCCGACGCCGCCCTCGACGCCCACCTCGCCCAACTCGAACGCTAAGAAACTATCTCAGAACCCACGCGGGCTGCGTTGCCGGCGTCAGCGGGGCGGGTGCAAGGCGCGGCGACGCGAGCGATGCAACGGAGCGCATCGCTGAGGAGACGCAACGCGGCAGACGCCCCGCTGTCGCCGCAACCCGCAGGGACGCCGCGATTCTGGCCGCAGGCGTTGTCGCACGTCGTCAGCGATGCTCTCCGTTGCATCGCCTCCTCCGTGCTCCTAGCCTCCAGCTCTCCATTGGGAACGCCTTACCCTTCCACCGTCCCCGCGGGACCAGAGAGAGGAGGAGCAGCCATGCCTTATGGCACGCCACCGAGGGCGGGGGCGCCCGCCGGTCCCGGCGCGGGACCCACCACGGTCTACGCCAGCCCAGCCGCTGCCGGCCGCTATGGGGCGGCCTCCCATGGCGGCGGCGACGCGCGGGACACCCAGGTCATTCGGCCGCCTGACGCCAGAGTGTCCCTGCAACAGATGGGCGGGCGCGAGAACGGCCGCAACGAGCAGCTCAAGTTCCGCGACCCCTTCGGCCAGCCCGTCACCAACGACATCGGGCGCGAGAGCGACTGCCGCATCGTCATCACCGGCGACCCCTCGGTCTCCCACCACCACTGCCGCCTGGGTGAAGACGAGAACGGCAACCTCTACGTCTGCGACCTCGACTCGCGCGAGGGCACCTTCGCCATCTGCGGCCGAATGCGCCCTCAACGCGTCCGCGGCAAGATGTACATCCGCGACGGCGACATCCTGCTCGTCGGCGGCGTCATGTTCACCGTCCGAGTGGCCAAGGCCCCCAAGGTGGAGGACCTCTGGTACAGGTAGCGTGCCTGGGCGCTCTCGCCCGGCTGGCCAGTCCCGGAACTTCGTGGCCCCTCGACGGGCCACAGGGAAAGGAGGAGACGGAGAATGCTGAATCTCGCAAGGTTCGTGATGTCAGCCGCAATGGGGCAGGCGGACTTGGACGCGTCCGTGGCCCCCACCACGGCGACGGAGGCAGCAGAGCAAGGCATGCCGGGGGGCGTTATCATCGCCATCCTGGTGGGCCTGGGCGTCCTGATCGTGGCCCTCCACGTCTTCATCGCCATCTGGATCGCGCGCGACGCCAGGCGCAAGGGGCGCTCGGCCGCCGGCTGGGCCATCTTCGGCGCCATCCCCCTCATCGGCCTCATCGGCCTCTTCATCTACGCGCTGCTCCCATCCACCCGCTTCTGCCCCAGGCACCCAGCCGTCGCACTGCCGCCAGACTCCAACGTCTGCCCCGTGTGCGTCCAGGACCAGCGGTGGGCCGACGAGATGAGGAAGCGGGAAGAGGCGCTCCAGCAGGCGATGAAGCAGATCTCGGACCTCCAGAAGGGGCTCGAGGACGCCCGCCGCGGCGAGGCCCGGCCCGCGCCCATCCTGGTCCCCGACAAGGACGAGACCCAAATCCTCAAGGAGGTGCCCCGAGTCCTCTACGCCATCCAGCAGATCAACGGCCAGCACCCCGGCCGTTACGAGCCCATCCAAACCACAGGCATCCGCGGCAACCAGAAGCGCGTCAAGATCGGCAGGACCGGCGACTGCGAAATCGCCATCCCCGAGGACGACGCCATCTCCCGCGAGCACTGCTGCTTCTTCGAGGAGGCCGGCGCTCTCATCGTGGTCGACATGGCCTCCGGCAACGGCACCTTCGTCGTCCGCGACGGCGTCCCACTCGACGTCCTGAAGTCCGGCAAAGTCGCGCTCCAGGACGGCGACGTCCTGCGGGTCGGCAAGACCGAGTTCCGCGTCATCATCACCGGCCCGGGCGAGCTGGCCCCGGCAGGCGTCTGACTCGCGGTCCGGGCGCCCAAGCCACGTTGCCAGGGCGCCCGGCCTGACCATCCCCGCATCCCCGCGCACAGCCCCGCGGAACCCCCCGCGAGGCCGACAGGGGAGGCTACATGATGGCAGAGCCAATGCCCGAAATCGCCTTCGACTGCGCCTTCGCCACCGAGAAGGGCATCCGACGCCGCAAGGTCGTCAACGAGGACTCCGTCTGCGCCCACGTCCGCGGCGGGACCCTCCCAGCCCACACCGACGCCGCCGCCGTCCTCGCCGTGGCCGACGGCATGGGCGGAGGCATCGCCGGCGACGAGGCGAGCCAGCTCGTCATCGCCCGCCTCGCCCAGCAGTTTGCCGCGCGCCCCTACAACACCCTGGCCGGCGAACTCGGCCTCGACGGCTCCGACCCGCGCCTCGTCGCCCGCTACGTCGTGGACGCCATCCACCGCGAGCTGTACGACCTCGCCGTCCGCTCCGGCCGCCACATGGGCAGCACCCTCGACGCCCTGGTCGTCCACGGCAACCGCTTCCTCCTCGCCCACGTCGGCGACTCCCGAACCTACCTCATCCGCGGCGGCACCATCGTCCTCCGCACCGAACCCCACAGCGCCAAGGAAGCCCTCGGCGGCGGCTCCGAACACGCCAGCGTCGTCCTCAACATGCTCGGAACCAGCCACTCCGTCACCGTCGAATCCTTCACCGGCGACGTCCAGCTCGGCGACTCCTTCGTCCTCTGCTCCGACGGCATCTGCGGCGACGGACTCGTCGCCGACGCCGAGGTCCTCGCCATCCTCCGCAAGGTCCGCAAGCTCTCCCACGCCTGCCGCGGCCTCATCATGCTCGCCCAGCAGCGCGGCAGCACCGACGACCTCTCCGTCGTCGTCGCCCGCGCCGTCCCCCCCGCCGAACAACGGGAAGTCGCCAACACGCGCGTCCTCCTCCGCGGACCCCAGCCTGCCGCCCCGCCCCCTGAGGACCAGACCACCATCCTCAACCACCACCCGCTCGAAGGCCACGCCCCCGCGCAACCGCCGCCACAGCCCCCGCACCCCGACGCCCGCTTTCTCGAACCCCTGCCCGCGGCCCCAGTCCAGGTCCCGGTCTCGGCCCCGGTCCCGCTTCCGCTCCCCCCCACCCCCGACCACCTTGCCCACACTGAACACACACGGCGTGAGGGGCGCGACAGGCTCAAGATCGTCCTCGCCATGGCAGGCGTCATCCTGCTAACGCTGGCGGCGATTGCCACCTTTCTCTTGTTCCCGCCCCGCCCCCCGCGCCCACCCGCCGACGACGGCGTCGTCGCGCTCCAGGAGTTCATCGCCTTTGCCACCAGCCTGAAGTGGGATGCCAACGACGGCAAGAAGCTCGCTGACCTCGAGGCATTCGGGCAACGCCTCGCCGACGCCAAGAAGAAGATCAAGGATGATCAGTTGAGGAAGCGCCTCCATGCCGTTGCCCAGGGGCAACTGGCACTGGCCAAGGACAGCCTGATCGATTCGGCCGTTCAGGACCTCATCGCCACGGAACCCCGAAGGAAGGCAGCGGATGAGACGGAGTCCGCGCTACGCGGCGTACACGGGGCGGTGGGTCTGCCAGTTCCGGGAGATTGCGAGGCGATCCGAGCAGTTCTGAGCGCGAGCACTTCACCACCAACGGACGAGATGGCAGCGGACTCGCTCTGGGAGCAGGCCGGCGAGTTGGTCAGGAAACATGCCGCGAAGCACGATCAGCCGCTCAAGGACCTTTGCGACCTGGAAAGGGCGGTCGCGAGGTTCCGGTTCTTGCAGCCCCAGGTGGGCAATTGCCCTGAGAATGAGCGTGCCGCGCTGAGAGCAAAGCTGACGCAAACCGCGGGACGGCTCCCCACCAAGAGCGAATCGCCTGGAATAAAGAGCCGAGCCGACGAACTCGCGAAGCAGATCGACAAGGCCATCAGAGCGATCCCAACCGCACCTGAGCCAGATGCCGTGTTCGCGCAGACCTACGGTCAGGGGGCATGGGAGTTGGGCAAAGGAGCGCCAAACGACTGGGCAAAGGACGTGGAGAGCCTGAGAGCCTTCGCGAAAGCCTACGGTGACGTAAGGAATCGCCTGCCAGAGGAAGACAAGGCTCGGCGCCAGGCGCACCGTAGCTTCGCCGAGGACCGCCTCACGCAAGAAGCGGGCAGACTGGCTGACTCCGTCACCTCTGCTCTTCAAGCTGGCAACTGCCTGCCTGGGAACCTGGAGAAGGAGCTGGACGCGGCCTTGCGGGGGTGCTACAAGGCCGTCGTGGAGAGGGAGGATCCTCCCGCCGATTGGGAAGCCATCCACGCGATCCACGTGGCAGCAATGGGTGACCCGAAGGAAGCCGACAAGCGCTGGGCCGATGCCGAAGCAGCCGCCAAGAACGCCACCGAAGCGCGTCGGCCCATTGTCATGGCCATCCACGACCTGTCGAAGGCAAAAGCCGACAAGCAGCTCCTTGAGAAGGAGTTCGACCCGAAGAAGGCCAGCGCCGCCATCGAGCAAAGGGCCTGGAACCTCGCGTCCCGGGTCAACTCTAACGAGGCCTATCCCGGGCCCGTCAGAGACTGGGCTGGCAGGCTGCGTGGCGACATCGTCGTCCTGGCCGAAACAGTCACCGTGGCGGCGTTCCAAGCATACGTGAAAGGATGGCAGGCTAAGGACAAGTCCGGGGAACGGATCACCCCACTCAAGACATTCGCCGCGGAGTTGGCCAAAGCCAGCGGCAAGGTCAAGGACGACGCGCGGCGGGCCGAGATCGGCAACTCGGCGAGTGGAGCCCTGGCCGTGCCCCTGAAGGACCTGATGGCGGTACTGGTGAAAGGCTTGGCAGGTGATACTCCCATGCCGGCCAACGTCGGTGAGCTGGGCGAGGCCCTGAACCAACTCAAGGGGGCGACCCCTACCAATGTTGACGCGGACTGGAAGGCCATCCTTGGGTTCCGCATCGCGTGCCAGGCGCAACCAAAGAACCTCACGGATGTTCAAGCAACCTGGAAGAAGGCGCGCGGGGCCGCGGGCAAGGCGGGCGAGGAAGGCCACAAGAAGACCCTGCTCGCGCTCTGCGACCTGGAGGAGTTCGCGAGCGGCTTTGAGCTTCTCAAGAAGCAAGCCGACTGGCGGACCAGTCAGGCGCACCAGGCATGCAGAGACGAGAGCAAGAGGCAGGCCCAGGCGATACTCAACGAGCCTGCGAAGTACCCGAATGCCCGGAGGAAGGCCATCGAGCCGTTGCTCCGGGAGGCAGCCGCATTGGAGCCCCCGCCCCCTCAGGCGCTTCTAGCGTTCCGCAAGTTCATGGAGACATGGAAACCAGGACAGACCCTTGACGAGCGGCTGCGAAACATGGCAAGTGCTGCAACCGAGTTCGCGACCGCGCAGAAGGCCCTCAAGGATGATGCAAAGCACCTCGGTGCTCTCACGAACGAGGCCCGCGGGAAGCTTGAGGCCGACGCGAAGGCTCTGAGACAAGACATTCTGGTTGAGTTGGGCAGGACGGACCTGTACAGGTCCGCAACCATGCGCCAGGCACACAGCACGACTCGTGATGCCTTTGCCGGCCCCCCTCTGGGCGCACCCGTCGTGCGTGCGCCGCGGGGAAGATAGTTGCGAACCTGTACAGGTCCGCAACCATGCGCCAGGCACACAGCACGACTCGTGATGCCTTTGCCGGCCCCCCTCTGGGCACACCCGTCGTGCGTACGCCGCGGGGAAGATAGTTGCGGACCTGTACAGGTCCGCAACCATGCCCGCGAGCTACGCGGCTGGGCGCCGGAGGTCGCGGGGAGCCGCCGAGCCCCCTGTGGGTGCCGCGGGAACTCCCTGAGCTGCGCGGGCAGCACACGGTTCTGGAGAATCGGGCCGTTGACACTTCACGCCTGCGTCCCTACAATGTCGGAGCGCCGTTCGGCAGGCTTCGGCTGGTCCGAGTGCGCCGGAGGGCGAGAGGCGGACGCGATGCGGGTGCTCGGCGTTGACCCAGGGCTCCATGTGACGGGCTACGGCTTGCTCCAGGCGCGGGGCGCGCGGGTGCGCGTGGTCGAGGCGGGAGTGTTGCGCACGAACGAGCGCCAGCCCCTCGAGGCCCGGCTCCGCAAGCTGCACGAGCTGGCGCGCGAGCTGTTCAGCGAACTCGCGCCCGAGGCCATCGCCGTCGAGGACCTCTACTCGCACTACCGCCACCCTGTGACGGCGATCCTGATGGGCCACGCGCGTGGGGTGATCTTCCTGGCCGCGGCCGAGGCCGGCGTGCCCGTCGTGAGCTACGGAGCGACCCGCGTCAAGAAGTCGCTCACCGGCGCGGGCCACGCGAGCAAGGGGCAGGTGCAGCGCATGGTGCAGAGCGCCCTGGGCCTCAAGGCCCTGCCCGAGCCGCCCGACGTGGCCGATGCCTTGGCCGCGGCGCTGTGCCACTGCAACGTGGTGGTCCGCCAAACCTGGAAGAGCAAATGATCACGAGAATCCATGGCAGGCTTGCGGGGATGCGCGGCGATTCGGCCATTGTGGACGTCAATGGCCTGTTCTACGAGGTCATGCTGCCCGGCGGCCTGGCCCAGCGCCTGACGCGCAGCCTGGCGCCCGACGAGGCCCGCGAGGTGACCTTTCACACGCTCCACTACATCGAGGGCTGGGGCGGCGGGGGCGCGCAGCGGCCCCGCCTCATCGGCTTCACCGAGGAACTCGACCGCGAGTTCTTCGAGCTGCTCACCACGGTGAGCGGGCTGGGCACGAAGACGGCGCTGCGCGCCCTCACCATCCCCATCGCCGAAATGGCCGCAGCGATCGAGGGCGGCGACGCCCGCACCCTGGCCAAGCTGCCCCGCATCGGGCCGCGGATGGCCGACAAGATCATTGCCGAGCTGAAGGGCAAGGCCTGGAAGTTCACCCTGCGCACCGGCGAAGAGGCCCTGGCCACGCCCGTCAAGGCCAGGCCGGCCGAGCAGCCCTTCGTCGCCGAGGCGCGCGAGATACTCCTCCAGGTCGGCTACCGCGCCAGCGACGCCGCGACTGCCATCGAGAAAGTGCTCAAGGCCCGGCCCGACATCGCCACGTCGCAGGCCCTTGTCCAGGAGGTCTTCCGGCAGAGGGGGGGCAAAGCATAGCGGCGAGCTTCGAGCCACGAGCCTTCAGGGCCATGGGTTTCTGGCTCGAAGCTCGCCGCTCGTGGCTCCTTGCAGGGGACGCTAATGCCCGAGGACATCACGACGCGACAGAAGGAGATCAACTCCCCGAGCGAGCGGGAGCGCTGGCTCGCCGCCTGGCACCTGGCGCAAGCGGGCAAGGAGGCGGTGCCGGCCCTCGTCGCTGCGCTGAAGCACAGCGACGCCGTGGTGCGCTATTGGGCTGCCGTGGGACTCGGCCTCGTGGGTGACAAGGCGGCCGTCGAGCCGCTGCGCGCCGCGCTGAAGGACGACTCGGGCGATGTGCGGGTCGCCGCCGCCGAGGCGCTCGTCCGCCTCGGCGCACGGGCCGAGGGCGTCCAGGGCCTCGTCGCGGCGCTCGAGCACCCGAGCGAGTGGGTGCGCCTGCGCGCCCTCCAGGCCATCGAGCGCCTCGGCCCCTTGGCCCACGACGCGCTCGACGCGGCTAGCAAGGCGGCGAAGGCCGATGGCGGCTACCCCGGGCGCATGGCCGAGCACTTCGGCGTCGCCGCAGACGAGCCGGCGAAGGGGAAAGGGCCAAGGAAGGGAAGACGCGGAAGCCAGTGATCAGGAGGCCGTGCGATGCGTCATGCACACGCTGTGTTCTCAGTGGGTCTCACGGTCGTTCTCCTGCTCGTCTCCTGCTCCTCGGCGAGCCGCGAGAAGCCGCCGACGGCAGAGGGCATGAAACACCTGCCTGTCCTGGAGGGCGAGCACGCCTTCGCACTCAACCTCTACGCCCGGCTCAAGCAGGGGGAGGAGAACCTCTTCTTCTCGCCCTTCAGCATCACGACCGCGCTGGCCATGACCTACGCGGGCGCCCGCGGCAACACCGCCGCGCAGATGGCCACGGCCTGCGGCTTCGACCTGCCGCCCGAACGCCTCCACGCCGCCTTTGCCGCACTCATCGCCGACCTGAACTCCAAGGAGCGAAAGCAGCGGTACGAGCTTGTCGTCGCCAATGCGCTCTGGGGCGACAAGCGCGTCGCATTCGCTAAGGAGTTCCTCGACCTCGTCGAGAAGAGCTACGGCGGCGGCTTGCGCCAGGTGGACTTCACCGATCCCGAAGCTGCTCGTGGAACCATCAACAGATGGGTGGAAGAGCAGACCAGGGGGCGAGTCGCTGACCTCGTTTCGCGCGACGCCATGCAAGGAGCCATCGCCCTCGTGCTCACGAACGCCATCTACTTCAAGAGCAAGTGGGCATTCCCATTCGACAGCAGGGCCACCAGGGACGAGCCGTTCACCCTCCCTAGCGGCAGGCGGACCAGCGTGGCGACGATGAATCAAGAGGCGCACGGCAGGTACGCTGAAGGGGAGGACTTCCAGGTGCTGGAGTTGCTCTACAAGGGCAGGGACGTCTCGATGGTCATCTTCCTGCCGAAGAAGGCTGATGGGCTGCCGGCTTTCGAGAAGTCACTCACCGGCGACCGGCTGTCCAAGTGCCTCTCGGGGCTGCGCGATCGGGAGGTAATCGTGAGCCTGCCGCGGTTCAGGATCGCCGGCGCCTCCCGATTGGGTGAGATACTGGTTTCTCTGGGCATGACCGACGCCTTCAACCCGAAGGCGGCAGACTTCTCGGCAATGGGCGGTCCCGTGCCAATCTGGATTGCGGCTGTACTCCATAGGGCGTTCGTAGACGTTACGGAGGAAGGCACCGAGGCCGCAGCGGCCACCGCGGTCATCATGAAAGCGGAAGCGAAAGAGGACCAGCCGCCCCCCGTCTTCCGCGCCGACCATCCCTTCCTCTTCCTCATTCGCGACACCAAGTCGGGCACGGTTCTGTTCATGGGCCGGGTGATGAACCCGAAGGAGTGACATCAGATGCGCATGGTAGTCACGATGGCGGCGCTGGTGGCATCGGCCGTGGCGGGAACTGCTGGCGAGCAGGCAGAGACGCCCCTCGCCGCCTCGAACAACGCCTTCGCCCTCGACCTGTATGCGAGGGTCAGGGGCCAAGGGGGCAATCTGTTCCTCTCGCCCTACAGCATCTCGTCGGCGCTGGCGATGACGCATGCCGGGGCACGCGGGAACACGGCGGCGCAGATGGCCAAGGCGCTGCACTTCGACCTCGATGGGGCCAAGCTCCACGAAGCGTTCGGCAAGCTGACGGGGGACCTCAATGCCGCGGGAGCGAAGTCCGACTTCGCGCTCACCGTGGCAAACGCGCTCTGGGTGCAGGAGGGCTTCGAGCTGCTGAAGGAGTATCTCGGCCTCACGAAGTCGGCCTACGGCGCCAGCCCGCATCCCGTGGACTTTGCGAAGGCGACCGAGGCGGCCCGCCAGACGATCAACCGCTGGGTCGAGGAGCAGACCCGCGACAAGATCAAGGACCTCATTCCCAAGGGAATGCTCGGGTCACTGGCCCGCCTCGTGCTCACTAACGCCATCTACTTCAAGGGGCGGTGGGCGACCGAGTTCTTCGCCGACCACACGCGCGAGCGGCCCTTCACCCTCGCCAGCGGCGAGAAGGTGAGCGTGCCCACGATGCACCACATGGCCGGCTTCCCGTTCCTCCAGGGCGACGGGTTCCAGGCCATCGCCCTCCCCTACAAGGGCGACGCCCTCTCGATGGTCATCCTCCTGCCCGCGAAGGCCGATGGCTTGCCCGCGCTCGAGAAGTCGCTCTCCGCTGAGAGTCTGGTGAAGTGGATCGCCGCGATGAAGGCCCAAGACGTCTTCGTCGCCCTCCCCAAGTTCAAGGCCACGACGACCCTCCTCCTCGCCGAGACGCTTCAGGCGATGGGCATGCCCGACGCCTTCCGCCTCCCGCCCGCCGACTTCTCGGGCATGACGGGCAAGAAGGACCTCTTCATCTCCCAGGTCATCCACAAGGCGTTCGTGGACGTGAACGAGACGGGCACGGAAGCGGCGGCGGCGACCGCGGTGATCATGGAGGGCGCCGCGGCGCCTCAGTTCGTCGAGTTCACCGCCGACCACCCCTTCCTCTTCCTCATCCGCGACAACCGCTCGGGCAGCATCCTCTTCCTCGGCCGCCTGGCGAACCCCAAGGCGTCGTGACCTGCGGGGGGAAAGGCGTGCGACGATCCCAGGGGCCGTTGATCACCGCAGCGCATTGGGTTACACTGATCTACGTGGGTGGGAGCACCGAGGAGATTGACATGGTCGAGCGAATCAGCGCAGACCCGCGGGTCTGCGGCGGCCACGCCTGTATCACGGGCACTCGTGTTCCCGTCTATGTCGTCCTCGACTTTCTGGCTGCGGGGAACACAGTGGAGGAGATCCTGGCGGAATATCCGCAATTGACCCGAGAGGATGTGCTCGCCGCGGTCGAGTACGCTGCGATCCTGGCCCGCGAAGAACTCGAGACCGTCGGGGCCACCTGAGCATGCGGATCCTCGTGGACGAGAACCTCCCACGCTCTCTTGCCGAGCGGCTCCGCCGGGCGGGCCACGACGCGGTGGACTGGGGCCTCCTTGTGGTCCGCATGCCCAAGTGCGCCATTGGAGCTGTCATGGCGCGGATTGAGGAAGTGCTTGGCGCCGTCGAGGAGTTCCACCTTCGGGGCTACCTCACGATCGTGGAGCCCGCCCGCATCCGCCGCAGAAGGGTGCGCAGGAAGCCGAGGAGCGCATCACACGCCTCGTCGGCCACCTTCTCCGCCCGCTTGCCGAGGGCGCCCAGCGCGTCGTGGCAGGCGCGGCCGCCGCCCTCATAGGTCGAGAGCAGCAAGAGGAACGTGCCCTTGCCGGCCGAAGGCACCTCCCGAACCTCGATCCCTGCGGCGAGGCCCGCCTCGTCCAGGCGCGCCAGTGCTTGGTTCCGTTGCCGGTCCGCGATGGAGCGGGGCAGGTTGCCGACCGCGGAGACGCCCTCGAGCCGCTCGAGCTTGCCCCTCGGGTCGAGTGTGAGCGGGCGAAGAGAAGGGGAGGGGAGGATCTTGGCGCGAACCTCGCCGCCGCCCTCGGGGTAGTAGCCGGCGCGGCTCAGCGTCAGCTCCACGTCAATGCCGATGCGCCGCATCAGCGGCGCCCACTGGTGCAGCAGGTAGTGGAAGCTCGGGCTGAAGGGCACGTGAGTCCCGCCCGTGATGGTCACCACCGAGCGCGAGGGGGCCAGCGCCAGCGGCAGGTAGAGCGTGTGGAGCACGAGTGAGGTGGAGCCGGCGGTCTTGATCTCGAAGTCGTAGGTGCCGGACCGGACGGGTCCGGGCGCGAACTGGAGGGCGCGGGAGCCGAGGACCGCGCCCTCGACGGTCGCCGAGCAGACCCTGGCAGCCGCCTTCACGCAGGCAAGGTGCTGCGGGCGCAGCCCCGGCTTGTCGCGCCGCGCCCGGACGTTCGCCATCTCGAACGGGCGGCCCGTGACCATCGAGAGGGCGAGCGCGGTGCGGAGCACCTGCCCGCCCCCCTCGCCCTCCGAGCCGTCAATCCGCACCAGGTCGCTCACGCCGGCCGGCCTCCTTGCCTTTCCCCACGCAGCGGGTATAATACCGCACGATGGACACGAAAGCAACGGCTGACCACGACCGGATCGTGCTACTGGACCGCGACGGGGTGATCAACGAGTCGCCGCCCGAGGGGAGCTGGGTGTTCCACTGGGCGGAGTTCCGCTTCGCCCCGGGCGCCCTCGACGCGCTTCGGCGGCTGCACGGTCACGCTTTCACCGTGGCCGTCATCACCAACCAGTCGTGCGTCGGACGCGGCCTGGCCCCGCTGGCGGAGATTCAGGACATCAATGCCCGCATGGCCGAGGCCGTGGCCGCGGCGGGCGGCCGCATCGCGGGGGTCTACATGTGCCCCCATCCCAGGGCGGCAGAATGCTCCTGCCGCAAGCCGAAGCCGGGGCTGATTGACCAGGCGGCCCGCGACCTGGGCTTCGACCCCGCCCGCGCCTACCTCGTGGGCGACGCCGAGCGCGACATCCAGGCCGGCCTTGCACGCGGCTGCACCACGATCCGCGTCGCGGCGCACGACACACAAGCCCACCACACCGTGGCCGACCTCGCCGCCGCGGTGGACCTCATTCTGCGTCTCTCAGGCCCCGCCGAGCCTCCCGCAGGTTGCCAACCTGCGGGAGGTTACGGGTGAGGAGGGAACTCCAGTGAAGCGAAGCCTGCCTCTGTTTGCCGCCGCGGCGCTGGCGGCCCTCTTCGGGTGCGGCGAGCAGGGGCGAGGCCCCCGGCACATCCGCCTCAGCCTCGCCCTCCCCGAAGGCTCCGCCTGGCACCAGGGCGCGGCCAAGTGGAAGGAACTCGTCGAGGACCGCACCCGCGGCCGCTACGCGGTCGAGATCATCCCCGACGCCGCCCGCTCCGAGGGCGACCCCGCGACCGAGTTCCGAATGGTCCGCCAGGGCGCCCTCGACGCCTGCCTCCAGTCCGCAATCTCCCTCGCCAACGTGGACCCCCGCTGGGCCGTCTTCACCTTCCCGTGGCTCTTCCCCGACCACGCGACGGCCGACGCCGTGTGCGACGGCGCGGTGGGCGAGGAGATGCTCGAGCTGCTGCGGGACTCCAACGTGGTGGGCCTGGCCCAGGGCGCCGACGGCTTCCACCACGTCACGAACAGCCTCCGCCCCCTCCGCCTGCCCGACGACCTGAAGGGCCTCAGGCTCGCCATCCCCAAGGGCCTCCCGCCCAAGCTCTTCGAGCACTTCGGCGCCTCCGCCCGCCCGACCCCCCTTGCCGAACTCCTCCCCGCCTTCGAGCGGAAGGAACTCGACGGCCAGTCGGGCCCCCTGCACCTCATCGCCGCCGCCAAGCTCCACCAGGCCCAGCAACACCTCGCCCTCTGGCACTGGGTCTACGCCCCCATCGTCCTGTGCATCAACCGCGACCTCTGGTACTCGCTCCCTGGCGAGGACCAGCGCACCCTGCGCCAGTGCGCGCGGGAGGCCATGGCGTTCCAGAGTCGCCTCGTGGCCCAGGCCGAGGAAGCCCTCCCCGCCCGCCTCCAGGCCGAGGGAGTCGCCGTCACCCGACTCACCGACATCGAGCGCGATGCCGCGCGGATCAGCGTCCAGGCCAGCCTGCGGGGCGACTTCGAGTCCCTCGTGGGCAAGGACCTCCTCGCCCGCCTCGAAGCCGCCGTCAA
Organism: Planctomycetota bacterium; assembly: GCA_041320515.1. Taxonomy (GTDB): domain Bacteria; phylum Planctomycetota; class PUPC01; order DSUN01; family DSUN01; genus DSUN01. The sequence continues at coordinate 2,759,769 of JBGLNR010000001.1, forward strand.
ACGCGCCCGCGAGAAGGCAGCCGCCGGCGACGACGAGGACGAGTCCCTCAAACAGCCCTGACCCCGCCCTTGCCCCCCGAGCGCCGTCCTCATCGGCCCCTGCCGCAGCAGGGGGCCCGGGGCACCGGAATGACATGCGGAGCCATAAGGGGGGAGGTCGGTGTCACATCTTCAAATATCAATTATCCGGGCACCTCCAGTGCCCGTTGACTTGGCGCCGCCCGCAGGTGTAGGATCAAACCGCGGGCAGGCCCCCGGCAGGATGGTCTGGCGGTGGGCAGAGGGGTGGGTCCCCCTCCCCGCCGCGGGCGCTCCGACTTGCGAACGAGGAGGCGATAATTGATATTTGAAGGTGTGACACCTACTTCTCCCTACTTCTCGGACCTTATCGAACGATTACGGGCTTGATTCGGGCTCTTGACAATCCGGCGAAGGCATGGTAGAGTGCTCACGCCTTGGGGGCGCGTCAGCGCGGTCGAACCCCCTCTGGGGGAGATGGAGACCGGTGATGACTCGGCGAGTTTGTCGGGCGAGTTTTCTTCTGGGTGTGGCGGCCCTCGTTGTGGTCCCACTTGGCGACGTTGCGCATGGATATGGCATTCCCGACGTGCCGCCGCCAACGTGCGCCGCGTGCGGCGGACGCAACGGCAATCATTCCAACGACTGCCCGTACAGGAACCGGCGCGGAACCGCGGATGCCCCGTCCGAGACTGCCGGCGACCCTTTAGCGGCTCCCATCATCGTGGCACCGATTGGGATGGTCGTCGGCCTTATCCAGGGGGGTGGTTGGTACTTCGCGGAGATGGCCGGCAAGTACCCGAAAACCGGGTTCCTCGCCAGCTACCATCAGTATCTGTCCCTGGATACGAAGGATCCTCGGTTTGATTCCGCCTGGAATGTCGGCACTCACATAGGCGCGGCGCCGTGGCTGCCAGTGTACCTTGCCAGTTGGCCGGTACGCCAAGGCATTCTGGGCATCAGCAGGGCCTTCACCCCATCGGCTCACCGATCGCGCAAGGCACCAACTGCGCGCCCTGCCGTCTCGGATGTCCAACGGGAACGAGACGAGTTCGAGAGGATGAACGCCACCTGGGTGAAGAACCAGCAAGCGCTTCTTCGGCGGCGGCTCGAGCACGCGAACAGAACGTGTAGCGGAATCTACTCCTCCCTGAAGACAAAAGTGCCTCCTCGACCCTGGAGGAAGTTCACCGAACTGGAGGCCGGCGACGTGCTGCTCATCGAGCCAGATGACGCGCCGGGGAAGCTCATTCGACTGGCCGATCGCCTTGCGTCCCGGGACTCGAATTCGCCTGTGTCCCACTCGCTCATCTGTCTCAAGGCGGTGAAAGGCAAGAAGCTCTTCCTGGATAGCACGCCCGGAAAGGGCGCACGCATCATCACCGAGGACGAGTTCCAGGAACTATACGGCAAACGCGAGGCCCACGTGGCCCAGATGGCAGGGCTCACCAATGGCTGGCGCGTGGCGCAGCCATTGAGGAAGGACGAGGCGGAGAAGCTCTGGGCAGCGGCCATGGAACTGGTACAGAAGGAACGCACGACTCCCCATGGCCCACTTGACTCCAGCAACTATGGAGCTTGGGGCGATGACCTCGTGTGCTCCGAGGCATCACGCTGGGCCTTGATCAAGGCAGGACGCACGATTCCCGCTACCAGTTCGTCCCTCAAGAGGCGCGTTGGCGTCCAGTTCGGTCCCGCGGACTTCTACGATGACCGGCAGCACTTCATCGTTACCCCCCTGAGCTTCGCCAGATAGCGTTTCGCCACAACGCACTCGAAGTGTGTTACAGATGAGCGGGGGGCTGGTGTCAAGTCTTCAAATGTCAATTATCCGGAAGAATCGGTGTCAGTCCCTCGCGCGCCAACTGCCCGTTGCGAGGGACGGTGTCGCGGCGCCAGATGGGGATGTAATGCCTGATTCGCCGGGCAGCGGCGGAAGTGCCATGGCCGCGGCTGAAGCTGACCAGGACGGTGGAGGTTGGTCTGGGGAGCGCGGACGCGGCGGCGGACCTCGACCCCAGCGGCGGGAGCGAGGGCCTGCCAGGCGAGGGAAGGCGTCCAGTGGACTCAAGAGAACGCTAGATAGCTCGCCACGATTCCCGGTCGGTGATGTCTCGTTGAGGTCCGCGTAACGCCGCCGTCTCGGCGGCCCCGACAGTGCCAGCGAGACGCTGGCATTACGCAAAGAAGCCGAATCGTGGCGAGCCATTTGGCTATGAGGAACGCAGGAAGGCAGGAGAAGAACCGACGCGGGGCCGAAGCCGAGGGGGCGGGTTAGCGAGGCGGCGGGAGGCGTAATGCTGGTTCGCGGCTGGGAGGTGCGCGGGGTGGGCATTGTCCTTTCCTGGGTTCCTGCATTCCTCATGGTCCGTCCTTCCCTTCTCGGGTCGGTCTGGCTCGCAATGGCCACGGCCGGCTCAGAGGGCCGCCCCCGGGAAGCTGCCGAGTCTGCCGAGTCTGCCGACTAGGGATTGTCAGATTCGGGCTGGTTTGGAGTGAGTCAATTCGTAAGTTGTTGATATACCGTGAGTTGTGTCGCGTGTCTGGGCGAGCACAATCGGCAGTAGGCCAGAGGCCTGTGCCACCGGGCGGCCGCACGATGCTCGTCCACTCCGCCGAGAAGGCCCCGATGCCGCCGGGCGCCGAGAAGCCGCGCGACACCATTGTCGTCGCCGACTTCGAGGGCGAAACCTATGGCGACTGGAAGGCCACGGGCGAAGCCTTCGGCAAAGGCCCCGCCAAGGGCGCACTGCCCGAGCAGCAGGAGGTCAGCGGCTTCCTCGGCAAGGGCCTGGTCAACACCTACCTCGGCAAGGACGGGCCGCAGGGCACCCTCACCTCGCCGCCGCTCAAGATCGAGCGCAAGTTCATCAACTTCCTCATCGGCGGCGGCAAGCAGGCGGGGCAGACCTGCATCGTCCTCGTCGTCGCCGGCAAACCCGTCCGCACCGCCGTGGGCAAGGACAACGAACGCCTCGACTGGCACTACTGGAACGTCGAGGAGTTCGAGGGCAAGGAGGCCCGGATCGAGATCGTGGACAAGGCGTCGGGCCCCTGGGGCCACATCAACATTGACCAGATCGAGCAGGCCGACAAGCCGCGTCAAGGCCCCTCCGGCCCCGCCGAGGAGATGGCCGACTTCGGCACGATGGCCCTCGCCCTCGCCGAGGCGGGCGCCGCGCCGGACGCCGGGCACCCTCACCCCGGCCCTCTCCCCGAGGGAGAGGGAGCATTCCCCGCCTCCGAGCGGCGCGTCACGACTATCGCTACGCAGGCCATCGAGCTGGCGCCCGGCGCGAAGAAGTCCTTCACCTTCGCCCTCGCCTGGCACTTCCCGAACCACCCGCGCGGCCACGAATACGCCCAGCGCTTCAAGAGCGCGCAGGAGGTCGCCGGCTACGTTCTCGACAACCACGCCCGCCTCGCCGACCAGACCCGCCTGTGGCACAAGACCTTCTACGACGACTCGACCCTGCCCCGCTGGCTCCTCTTCCGCCTCCACTCGACCGTCTCGAACCTGGCGACCGACACCTGCCAGTGGTGGAGCAACGGCCGCTTCTGGGCCTGGGAGGGCGTGGGCTGCTGCGAGGGCACCTGCACCCACGTGTGGAACTACGCCCACGCCTCGGCCCGCCTCTTCCCCGAGGTCGAGCGCATCATTCGCGAGATGCAGGACTTCGGCGCCGCCTTCGACGAGAAGTCCGGCCTCGTCGGCTTCCGAGGCAATCGCGCCTACGCGGCCGACGGCCAGTGCGGCGGCATCCTCAAGGCCTACCGCGAGCACCTGATGTCGCCCGACGACGGCTTCCTCAAGCGCACCTGGCCCCGCATCAAGCAGGCCCTCGAATTCTCGATCAAGCAGGACGCCAACGACGACGGCCTGATCGAGAACTCGCAGCACAACACCTACGACATCAACTTCCAGGGGCCGAACACCTTCGTCGGCTCGCTCTACCTCGCCGCCCTCCGCGCCGGCGAGGAGATGGCGAAGGACGTGGGCGACGCCGATTTCGCCGCCCGCTGCCGCAAAATCTTCGAGAGCGGCAGCAAGCTCACCCTCGAACGCCTCTGGGACGGCGAGTACTTCATCCAGGACGTTGACCTGGCGAAGTTCCCGAAGCACCAGTATGGCAAGGGCTGCCTGGCCGACCAGCTCTTCGGCCAGGGCTGGGCGCACCAGCTTGGCCTCGGCCACATCTACCCCGAGAAGAACGTCAAGTCGGCCCTCAACGCCATCTGGAAGTACTGCTGGGCGCCCGACGTGGGGCCGCAGAACAAGGCCCATCCGCCGCAGCGCTGGTTCGCCCGGCCCGGCGAGGCCGGCCTCTTCACCTGCACCTGGCCGAAAAGCCCCCACCTCGGGCCGCAGAGCGTCCTCTACCGCGACGAAATCTGGACCGGCATCGAGTACCAGGTGGCAGGCAACATGGTGTGGGACGGCTTGCTCGCCGAGGCCCTGGCCATCTGCCGCGGCGCGCACGACCGCTACCACCCCTCGAAGCACAACCCCTACAACGAGGTCGAGTGCGGCGACCACTACGCCCGCGCGATGGCCAGTTGGGGCGTCTACACGGCCCTGTGCGGCTACGAGTATCACGGCCCGAAGGGCCACCTCGCCTTCGCCCCGCGCCTGACGCCCGACGACTTCAAGGCCGCCTTCACCGCCGCCGAGGGCTGGGGCCTCTTCACCCAGAAGCGCGCCGGCAACGCCCAGACCGCCCGCATCGAGGTCCGCTGGGGCAAGCTCCGCCTCAAGTCCCTCGCCCTCGCCGTCCCCGACGGCCTCAAGACCACCACCGTCTCCCTCGCCGGCAAGCCCGTCAAGGCAACTGCCGTGGTCACCGACGGGCGGTTGATGCTCACGCTGTCTGAGGAGATCGTTCTCAACGAAGGCCAGGCGCTGGATGTGGAGGTCCACTAGTGGAATCCACCCCCCGCTGCCAGACTCGCGCCCGCGCCGCGCTCAGCCGCACCCGCGCCAAGGCCAAGGCCGACGGGCGCGACAAGATGACAATGGAGCAGATCAACGCCATCATCGCAGACGTCAGGCGTGAGATGCGAGAGGCGAAGGGCCGGCGGTCCTTGTGACAGGCAACCTGCGCCACTTCCCGAGGAGCGTGCGCCGCATCGTCACCGTCGTCGGCCCGAACGAGTTTCTCGAAATCCTTCGTCGCTCGTCATAGTCAGCCGATGGCTGCCGATTGGCTGTCACGCAGGCCGGTGTGCCCGCGCTCGGCACCTGGCCCACTGCACGGCGCCAATCGCGGCCCACAGGAAGGCGAAGACCAGCATCATCCACCGCACGGCCGATTCCTGCACACCCGCGTGGGGATTCCGCAGCCCCAGCATTCCATAGTGGTAGGGCATCATAGCGCCGAGTACCGTCGCGGCCATCAACAGCCAGCACCAGCCGGCCAGCACGGCGGCGGCAACTGCCGCCCCCGTAGCATTTCCCGCCGCACGACGCCACAGCAGGAACACCGGCAGGTGAAGTGCCAGCAGGACACCCGCGGCGCTCAGGACCCACCCCAGGCGGGGGTATGAGCCGGGCAGACACATGCGCCACGTTTCCTCCAGGCCGCGGGCAGGAAAGGCGAAGGGAGCTGCCACGGCGGCAAGCAGAGGCACGAGAGACGCCCCACACAGATAGGCTGGCCGCCTGGTGACTTGGCACATGATCGCTGACGCAATGCCAAGGGGGAACGTGAAGCATGGAACGCCGAGCAGCGCCCACGGCCGCGGGTTCGGCGCGCCATAAAGGGGCTCGGGGATGTAACGGAAGTCTTCCCACCAGAGCAGCAACGTGGGCGCCAGCATCGCAGCCAGCCAGAGCGCCAGGCATGCAGGGTAGCCACTCAGGAACCGACCTGCGGCATCCGCTGCTCGGCTCAGGCGGGTTTGGGTGATCACAACCAGCGCCATTGTGACGACCAGACAGAGGGCAAAGACATTCATCACCGGCGAAGGGCCGTCCGACACGACGTTGCACAATACCTGCCCTGCCGGGCCCAGCCGATGGCCCGTCACATGGCTTACGTGAAGACCTTCGTTCAGAATGGCAAACCAGGCTACCGAAGCGAGATAGAGCCCCGTGAGAGCCGCCACGTGTGATGCCGCCGACAGCGCCTTCATCCGCGCGATCCCCCAACGGGCAACAGCTTCCACATTACCCTCTTCCCTCCTCCAATCATTCATACCGCCCGGCCCATCCCTGTCAAGCCGGGCACCTGACCTGGCCGCCCCGAGTATGGTCCCCAATCCTGGCCTCTGTCACTGGCAAGCCGCTCATCTGTATCACCCAGGTGCGGGGGCAAGGGTGATGCAGTTGGGCGGTCGCGCCGGCGCTGCCCGCCATCTCGGCCGCCCAGCCCGCGTTGACTCCCCTCCCGCCGCAGGGTATACTCGCTCGTGAAGGACCCGCGCCTCGCTCCCCGCCCAGGAAGACCTGATGAGAGTCCGCCGGAACGCCATTCTGCTGCTCTGCGCCCTCGGGCTTGTCTCCGAGGCCTTCGCCCACTCGCCCTACGCCTTCGCCTGCCCGCGCACGAGGCCCGGCGGAGTCAGGGTGGACGGCGATATCGAGGCATGGCAGGCCGACCGCTTCGTCGAGGTGCCCCACACCCGCGCCTCCTTCGGCTCGCCGCGGTCCGCCAAGGACATCTCGTTCCGCTTCGCGGCGATGTGGGACCGCTGGTTCCTCTACGTCGCCGTGGTCGTGACGGACGACTCTCTCGTCGCCGCGCCCACGCTCGAGCGGCTCTACGAGGGCGACTGCGTCGAGATATGCCTCGACGTAAATAACGACAGTGAGGGCGGTTACGATGCCTCCGACTACCAGTTCGTCATCTCTCCCCTCGGCCCGGGCAACAAGCCGCGGGTGAACCTCTATCGCAACCCCTTCTTCCACATCGAGGACCGCCAGTGGGTCCACGTGGCGGCCAACATCACGCCCACGGGCTACGTCCTCGAACTCGCCTTCTCCTGGCGCCAGCTCGAGGTCGCCCCGCGTCTTGGCCAGATCATCGGCTTCGAGATCGGCGTCCGCGACTACGACGCCGACGAATCGAAGAAGGGCATCGCCTGGGCGCCCGCCGCCGACCCCGCGGCTAACCCCTTGCGCTGGGGCGACTTAGTGCTCACCAACCAGTTCAACGCCGATGTCTCCCTCCTCATCGAGCCCATCCGCGAGCGCAACGAGCGCTGGCAGCGCCTCCTCGGCGGCACCGCACGCGAGACCGACAACGAGGTCGGCATCGCCATCCACCCCACCCCCGTCGGTCGCCTCGCCCTCGGCCTCGGCTGGAACCTCCAGTTCCGCGACGGCCGCTTCCCCGACTGGTCGGATGGCGCCTGGAGCGCCTTCCTCGACCTTCTGGCCTGGACCCGTCCCGCCTGGATCCGCTACGGCGTAAACCTCGGCCAGTGGGAGACTAAGAACGACGACACCGACCCCTCGCACCCCAACTGGGAGGGCTTCGCCTTCCGCTCAAAGGCCATGCTCAACCACTACCGCGTCCTCGACCTGTGCGAGAAGCAGGGCATTGATGTCCTCTGGGCCAACTGGTGCATCGGCGACCGGGCGACAGGCGTCCACTGGCTCGCCGAGACCACCCACAAACCCGCCGTGATGCAGTTCTTGGCCTTCGACTCGCGGGTCCACCTCTCGTGGTGGGGCGAGCTGTACCAGGGGTAGTAGCCGGATGGGATGGCGAGGGCCTCGCCGAATGCCTCGATGCAGAAGGCATTCTGGTCGGCGTGGCCGTGGCTGATCGAGCCGAAGGGGCTGGAGCGCATCACGAGCCAGGCGTCGTTCTTCGGGTCGGCGAGATTCGCGTGCATGGCCACCAGTCCCGCGCCAGGGAAGCAGCGTGCCTGGGGCAGGTCGGCGGGCGGCTTGGGCTGGAGGCCGGGGTCGCAGAGGGCGAAGCCCATCGCTCCGCTGCCCGGCCCAGCCCCCTGGGCCTCGGCATACCAGCGTATGTACGGGTCGCGGAGAAGGGTCGAGAAGTGGTACATCAGGGAGCCTGCGCCGGCGGGGCCGTGCTGGCCGTCGCCGAAGGGGGACATCCTGGCCAGCGGCGGGTTGGTGTAGAGCTTGTGGTAGGGTGTGTTGCGGAAGAAGGGCTTGCGGGTGATCTCCTCGCCCGTGGCCTGCTTGAGCGCCGTGGCGAAGTGGAGGGCGAAGCTCATGTAGGCGCCCCAGTAGCCCGGCCCCTCCTGCCAGCCGCCGTCGTCGCCCGCCCAGGCGGGGAAGACCGACCGGTAGATTTTCATCACGTATTCGAGCCAGCCGCGTGCCTCGGGCCACTCGTGGAGGAAGCAGAGGGCCGCCTCGCCGAGGAAGCCAACGTCGCGGGCGGGGTGGCTCGAGTAGGGCCGGCTCTCGAAGGGCATGCCCGTGAGGCGCTTGAGGAACTGCTCGCAGCGGGCCTTCATCACGGGCTCCACCTTCGCCCGTTCCTCAGGGGTGAAGAGGCCGTGCGTCCAGTCGTAGGCGCGGGTGCCGCGCTGCATCACCCACATGGCCGGCTCATCGTCATGGGTGAGGCTGGTCGAGCCGTTGGGGTCCCAGGCGAAGAAGTGGAGGAGGCGCCGCTTCGCCTCGTCGCCGAACTTGCGTTCGCCGCTCAGCACGTAGGCGAGGCCACAGGTCTCCATCTTGTCCATCGGCGGGCGGGTGGCGCGGAAGATGCCGGCGTACTCGTTGCCGCGCTCCGTGCCCGTCTTGCGCAGGAAGTCCGGCTCGGGCACCAGTGCCTCGCCAATGCACTTCTCGGCGTCGCGCAGAAGCCGGGCGTATTCCGCCTTCATCGGCCCATCACGCAACTGCCGCACGCGTTGGAGTTCGCCGCCGGGGAAGAACAGGCGCGGGTGGGCCTTCGGGACCTTGTTCACCAGGGCCGCCATGTCGGGGAACGGCCACTTCTCCGCATCCTCGGCGAGCGTGAAGCGGCGCGTGGCGCCCCAGGCCACAGCCCCGTCCGGCAGGCGCGCGCCGACCCGCCAGTGCCACTCGCCCGCGGCAAGGGGCGCGGCGGGGATGTGGGCGCTGATCGGGGGCTCGAAGCCGAGGGTCGAGGCGCCCGCGAAGTCAGGCGAACGGGAGACGGCCAGGAGGTAGCTCTGGGGCCGCTTCCTGAGCGGAAGCCACACGAAGGCGGGCGGGTTCAGCTTCGCCACGGCGCCATCCGCCGGCGCAAACGGCTTCTCGTCCCTCTGCGGAGCCCTATCCAGCTCGCGCCGGACCGCTTCGGCAGCGTTGCTCTCTTGCACTGGAGTGGCTCCTGCGAAGGCAAGAACGGGGATGCCGAACAGAACCGCCAGCCCGATGCCCTCAATGGCGTTCATCGCTCCTTGCCTCCCCCCAGCCAGCCCTTGCGGCGGAAGAGCCAGAGCATGACCAGCGTGATGATGGCGATGACGATCCAGAAGGTGAGATAGCCCCACCGCCAGTGGATTTCGGGCAGGTAGTGGAAGTTCATCCCGTAGACACCGGCCAGGAAGGTCAGGGGCATGAAGATCGTGGCGATGACGGTGAGGACCTTCATCACCTGGTTCATCTTGTTGCTCATGCTCGACAGGTAGATGTCGGTGAGGTCGCCCACCAGCTCGCGATGGGTCTCCACGATGTCCATGATACGCACCGTGTGGTCGTAGCAGTCGCGGAGATAGAGGCGCGCGGTCTTGCCGATGAGGCGGCTCTCGGAGCGGAGGAGGGAGTTGACGGCCTCACGGAGGGGCCAGGCGCTGCGGCGGATGGCGAGGAGGTTGCGCTTGACCTCGCGCACCCGCGCCATCACTTGGGGCTGCGGGTCACTGAGGACGTCGTCCTCCAAGGCGTCTGCCACTTCGCCGAGCCGTTCGAGGACTGGGAAGTGGTGGTCGATCAGGGCGTCCACGATGGCGTACATCAGGTAGTCGGCGCCGCGGCAGCGAAGCTGCCCCGTCTCCTTCCGCAGCCGCTCGCGGATCGGATCGAGGCAGTCGCCCACGTCCTCCTGGAAGGTCAGGACGAAGTCCTTGCCGAGGAACAGGCTCACCTGCTCGGTGCAGAGGTCGGCCTCGTAGTGGAGCATGCGGACGACGAGGTAGAGGTTGCCCTCGAATTCGTCCACCTTGGGGCGCTGCTGGACGCTCACGACGTCTTCCAGCGCCAGGGGGTGGAGGCCGAAGAGCTGGCCGAGCTTGCCCAATAGCTCCACGTCTCCCAGGCCGTCCACGTTCACCCAGACCACCCCCTTGCCGTCCCGCAGGCGCGCCAGCTCGTCCACCGACGAGACGTCGGCCTCCTCGAGGGAGTCCGCCCCATAGCGGATGACGTGCATGGTCTTGGGGACGACGGCGCCCTTGGGCGGGACAAGGGTTCCGGGTGCCGTGCCGGGCGTTGTGTGGTGCTTCGCGCGCACGGGGGCTCCCTCGCTCTACTTGGCCTCGGGCGGAGGCGTGGCGCCGGGCGCGTCGTCGTGGATGATGCGGATGGGGAAGGGCGCCGTGGTCGCGCCGGCGTAGAGGCTGCGATGGGGGAATGGGATCTCGATGCCCTCGGCGTCCAGGCGCTCCTTGATTTCCTGGGCCAGGGTGTTGCGCACCTCCCGCCAGTCCTCCCGCGTGTGCCAGACGCCGACGAAGAACTCCAGGGCTGAATCGCCGAAGGACTTCAGGTAGATCTCAGGCTTCGGCTCTTCGAGCACGTAGCGGTTCCTCCGCGCGGCGTCGAACAGCACGTCGAGCGCCCGAGCCGCGTTCTCCTTGTATGCGACGCCGACCATGATCTCAGTTCGGCGTATGGGGAAGCGGGAGATGTTGATGACCTCGGCCTTCAGGAGCGTCTCATTGGGGATGCGGATGTACCGGTTGCCGTGGGTGCGAATCTTGATCGAGAGGAGGTCAATCGAGAGGACGTAGCCATCGTTGCTGCCCACCTGGATCCAGTCGCCCACGGCGAAGGGCTTCTCGGAGATGAGGAAGAGTCCGCTCACGATGTTCGACAGGCTGGTCTGGGAGGCGAAGCCGATGGCGATGCCCGCGATGCCGGCCGCGCCGAGCAGCGCCCCAAGGTTCACGCCCAGTTGCTGGAGGACGACGATGAGGAGGATCACCGCGCCGACGTAGAAGATCATCTTACGGATGAGCATGGTCACTTGCGGGGTGAGGCGACGGCGCGCCAGGCGTCCCACCAGGGCCGACAGCGACCGGAGCAGCAAGTACCCCACCACCGCGATGGCGACGGCCACGATCACGGTGCGGAGGGTCGTGCCTCGGAAAACCTCATCCCAGCCAATGGCTGCTAGCGTCCACATGTGGGCACACCTATCTTGTCAGGATTGCCTGAGGCCCCAGAGTCCGGCGAAACTGCGCTGGAGGAGGCCTCGCGTGGCCGGCGCGCGCGGCTCCCCCAGGATGCCCGTGATCGTCTCTGCCGTGGGCGCGCCGTCCGCGTAGTCCACCTGCGAGGGCACGTCCGGGCCGCGGAACGTCACCCGCACCTCATTGGTCCACAACTGGTCCTGCGCCGTGTACACGGCCAGGTGCGCGGCGTGGACGCACAGGCGGTCGAACTCCAGCGGCGCGGTCCACCCATTGGCCACGCGGACGGGGCAGATGGCGCGGTGGGGCTGCACATCTTCGGGGGCCACCGTGCGCCGCGCGCGGGTGCGGAGCATGTAGCACAGCTCGCCCTCGTCGTGCTCGCCGAACCAGGTGCGGCGAAGCTCCACGGTGGGCTCCTCGCGCAGCACGAAGCGCTGCTCGGCCCCTGCCGTGATGCGAACCCAGATGGGGATGCTGACGAACAGCATCGCCTGGCGGTTCGGCGGGACCGCGAACACGGACTCCGGCCGGAGGATGACCGGCAGGTCCGGCATCAGGGGGAAGAGGCGGAACATGCTGGTCTCGCTGCCCGCGGCCCAGCGGAGCCACTCGTCCGCGGCCGGCTCCGGCACGGCCTCGCCTGCCGACTCTGCCAGGGCGTCGTCCTCAGGCAAGCGGCGGGTGGCCAGATGCCATTCGCCGGTGATCCGCTTCAGCCACAGGGTCAGTGGGCCGATCCTGCGCAGCACCATCTCGTTCACCCCGACCCGCGTCGGCCGCCAGATGTCCATGAAGCCGTTCATCGCCCGCGCTGCCTCCTACCCATCGTGGCCGTCACAGGGTGAATGCCTGCCCTACCTCTGGGATGGTGACTTGCGGAAACCCACGCTGGCGCAAGGCGTTGGCGAGGGCCTCCGCGTTCGCCACCTCGCCGTGGACGACGAAGGCGCAGCGCGGCGGCGCCGCAGGCGGCACCGCCATCGCCTGGAAGTAGGCCAGCAACTCGTCGCGGTCCGCATGCGCGCTCAGGGCGTTGATCTTGGCGATGCGCGCCCGCACGCGGTGCTCCTCGCCGAAGATGCGCACGGTCCTGTGCCCCTCGATGAGGTAGCGGCCCAGCGTGCTCTCCGCCTGGAAGCCCACGAACAGCACCGTGTTGTCGGCCTCGCCGATGCCGTTGCGCAGGTGGTGGAGGATGCGGCCCGCCTCGCACATCCCGGACGCCGAGATGATCACCATCGGCCCCTGCCTCGCGTTGAGGGACTTGGATTCCTCGACGTCCGCGGTGAAGTGAAGCGCGGGGAAGGCGAAGGGGGAATCGCCCCTCCGAATCCGCGCCAGGGTCTCCGCGTCGAAGCACTCCGTGTGGCGTCCTCGCGGATGGGCGAGAGGCGGGCAAGGGCGACCGTGGCGTTGGCGACGGGCCTGCCCCGCTCGTCGAGCACCTGGCCGGCGATGGAGGGCATGCCGTCCAGGTCGCGGTCGAGGTTGGCCTGCGCCCGTGGGCTGACGAGGGGGCGGATGCGCTTCATCTCTTCGGCCGCCGCGTCGTACTGGCCGTCGAGTTGGCACACGGCTGGCAGGCTCAGGTGGCAGTGCTCGGCCCACTTCCCCTTGGGATACGCCTCGATGTACCAGAGGTAGACCTTTCGCGCCGCCTCGATGCCGTCGCCGCGCAGGCGGGCGAGGGCGAGGCCCCCGAGGGCGTCGCGAGCCCAGTCGCTGTCGGGCCACTCGCGCACGATGTCGAGCGGCACCTGGAGGGCCTCGGCATCCATCCGCTGGAGGCGCAGGTTGCGCGCGAGCCGCTCGTACATCGCCTTCTTCAGCTCGGGCGCCGTGGCGTTCAGGACTGCCTGGCGCTGAAGGCCGAGCGACTCCTTGCCGCGCCGGCTGCGGCGATAGGCGTCGGCCAGGATGTCGAGGAGCCTGGTGTCGCCGGGGAAGCGTTCGAGGGCGGCCTTCACGACCTCTTCGGCACCGCCGATCCAGTCGCGCCGCTCGTTCAGCAACGGCCGGGCCGCCCGGTCCACAACCTCCGCCGTCACCTTCTCCCCGTAGCGGGCCAGCATCAGCCTGTAGTAGTCGAGCGAGCGATATGCCTCGGAGTCGCGGATGCCGGCCACGAACAGCTCGATCCCCTCCTTCTCGGGGAAGTCCCCGGGGAGGTCTTTGAGCGCCTCGATCCGCTTGTCGCCCGTCGTGGCGCCGAAGAGGGCCTTGTAGACGGCGGTGCGCTGGTCGGGACCAAGTGGCGATTTGAGGAGGGAGCGGCACTCGGCCTCGACGGCCGCCGCATCGCGGATTCCCTCGAGCGAGCGCAGGCGGGCGAGCGGATCCGCCTCCTCACCTGCGAAGCAGCAACCGAGCCAGAACGCGAACAACAGCCGAGCGAACGTCCTCATGGCAGACGACCCCCATCGAACAACCGCATCTGGCACACGGCACCACCCACAGCGTAGCGAGCCGGCCCGCGTGCGTCAACCGCGCGTGTGCGCAATGCGGGACAGGCCTGGCGTCGCGCGACAAATGCACCAGCGAAGGTGATTACGGACTTCGAGAACTCCGTAATGACCACACTGCGGCTCGCAACGCGGACCGACCGTGGCAGCGGACGGCTGGGTGCCTGATTACGGACTTCGAGAACTCCGTAATGACCACACTCCGGCTCGCAACGCGGACCGACCGTGGCAGCGGACGGCTGGGTGCCTGATTACGGACTTCGAGAACTCCGTAATCACTACCCAGGACCAGTCATTCTGCGCGCGGAATAGCGGACCTGCCCGCGGAAGCGTCCCCAGCCAGTTGGTGCAGGCCCGCCTTGGCTTCTGGGCGTAGCGCCAAGCGTCCCGCCTGCCGCCCTTCGCGGCACTCGCCCGCGCGCGCCCGCTATCGCGCCGTCCCGGAACGCCTGGTTGACACTCGGGGGCGGGGACGCTATACTCGGTGGCGGAAGGAGCCGAAGGGTGTCGAGCGAAGGCGATCCACGGAGCGAGTATGCGGCGCTGCTGCGCGCCGCGGCGGCGCGGGTGGAGATGGAGCTGGGCTTCGGGATCGAGGACGGGCGGCTGCCCCTGCCGCCGCTGCCGCCCGCCAGCCCCCTCTCCCCCGGGGAGAGGGAGGGGGTGAGGGCCGCTCAGGGCGGCGCGGCGCCGGCCTCAGCGCCCCTCACCCCGCCCTCTCCCAAAGGGAGAGGGAGCGCCCGCCCGGCGCCGCCGGCCGTTACCCCGCCGCCGGTGCACCGCGCGGAGGTCCCGCCGCCCCCGTCGTCCGCCCCGGCGGCCGTGGCCACGGAGAGCAAGGTGGACATCTTCGAGGCGAAGGACTACGACATTCAGTTGCCCGAGGGCCTCACGAAGCAGGGGCAGCTCGACTACTTTGCGAAGGCCATCGCCGGCTGCAACCTCTGCCCCCTGGCGCAGGGCCGCACGCAGGTGGTGTTCGGGGTGGGCAACCCCGACGCCGACCTGATGTTCGTGGGCGAGGCCCCCGGGCACGACGAGGACGTGCAGGGCGAGCCCTTCGTGGGCAAGGCCGGCCAACTCCTCACCAAGATCATCGAGGCGATGGGTTTCAAGCGGAGCGACGTTTATATCGGCAACGTGAACAAGTGCCGCCCGCCCAACAACCGCGCGCCGCTGCCCGAGGAGATGGATGCCTGCCGCCCCTTCCTCCTGCGGCAGATAGACATCATTCAGCCGAAGGTGCTCTGCCTGCTCGGGGCGACGGCCGTGCGGGGCCTCCTCCAGTCGAAGGAGGGCATCACGCAGATACGCGGACGCTTCCTCCGCTGGCGCGGCATCCTGGTCATGCCCACCTTCCACCCCGCCTACCTCCTCCGCAACCCAGCCGAGAAGCGCACCGTGTGGGGCGACGTGCAGAAGGTCCGCGACGTGGTGCTCGGCAAACTCGTCGTCTGAGCACCGTCTGCCCCGTCGTTGCGCTCGAACTGCCCGCTGTTCCGCCGCCCCCAAGAATCTGCTCGTCCGCCGCTCCGCTGAGACCCAAAGCGGCATCTGCGATGCCGCACTCCACATTCCTCCCGTATCGCAAGGGTGAGGGCTATGGAGTGCGGTGACGAAGTCGCCGCTTTGGCCCCCCGCGGAGCGGGGAGAGGAGGACCGATGCCCGCCTGAAGGCGGAGACTGCGGGCGCGCAGCCAGCGCGTGTCTTGACAACCTTTGCTGTGCGCGATACGATTGGCCCGCCCCACGACCTCCAGGGTTGTCCGCCTGTAGCGCGACATGGACCGCGACTTTCTGTCGTGATTTGCAGGCGGAGGCAGGCAGTGTGCGAGAATCGCGACACCTATCACGACATTCTGTCGTGATTCGACGCGGGTCGGGGGCCATGGCATTCATGTGGGGCACTGGCCGGCGCGGCCTCGGTGCTCCCGACAGGATCACCTGACAGCGATGGCCGCAGCCCTTGAGGAGCGCAGCAGATGAAAGTGTCCATGTGGCGCAACAACCGGGACATTCGCATCGAGGAGGTGCCCACGCCGAAGCCAGGGCCGAAGGAGATGCTGGCTAAGGTGATGTCGTGCGGCATCTGCGGAAGCGATATTGTCGAGTGGTATCGGCTGCCCAGGGCGCCACTCGTGCAGGGGCATGAACTCGGCGCGCAGGTGGTCGAGGTCGGAGACAGCCTGACGAAGTTCAAGCCGGGCGATCGGGTGTTCATGGCGCCGAAGGTGCCATGCCTGAAGTGCCGCTATTGCAGAGAGGGCCACTATCCTCAGTGCTCGGTTGTCAAGGAAAGGCTGCCCGGCGCGTTTGCGGAGTACGTTCTGGTGCCCGAGACCATTGTCGAGAACGGGACGCTTCTGCTGCCGGACAACGTCACATACGACCAGAGCACGTTCATCGAGCCGCTGGCCTGCGGCGTGAGGGCTCAGCGGCTGGCCAACGTGACGGAAGGCAAGAGTGTGATGGTGCTGGGCTGCGGCATGTCCGGCTTGCTTCACGTGAAGCTGGCTCACACCCGGAACGCCCGCGTCGTGGCGTCCGACACCAATCCCAGGCGGCTGGACTTCGCTCGGAGGGCCGGCGCCGCGGCCACGATCAACGCGGCCGAGAACGTGGCGGAGCGCCTGGTCGCGGAGACGGGACGGCTGGCCGATGTGGTGATTCTATGCACGTCGGCCATGTCGGCCGTGGAAGCCGCGTGGAAGTGCGTAGACCAGGGAGGCACGGTCGTCGTCTTCGCCGTGCCCGGCCCGGAGAAGGCCGTCGTGGTCCCCTTGAACGACTTCTGGCGGAAAGAGATCACGATTCTCACGTCGTACTACTGCGGTCCGCCGGACTGGGAGGAGTCGCTGCAACTCATTGAATCGGGCAGAATCGTGGTGGACGACATGATCACCCACACGCTTCCGCTGAGCGAGACGGCGAAGGGCTTCCGCCTCGTCCTCGATGGCCAGGAGTCGCTGAAGGTCGTGATCAGGCCAAACGAGTAGGGCGTCCGAGGCAACGGGGCCTGTAGGCGGGCCGTCTCTGGCCCGCGGAGGGTGGGGACGCGGGGCAGGGACGCCCCGCCTACAACCCGGGAACCGATTCAGAGTCCTGGCGAGCGACTTGGACACCAGTTTGGAGAAGCGAGATGGAGTTGCTGCACGTGGCGCTTGCATCCAGCTCTGAGGATAGGGCGGACGCGCTCTACGTCGGCTTGCTCGGCCTGAGGAAGGCCGAGCCGAAGGTTCTGCCGGCGGCGATTGGCCGCGCGCTCTTCGGCATCGCCCGCGAGCTGACGGTCATCAACTACACGGGGGCGGCGGCCCACTTCGAGGTCTTCATCTGCCCCGCGGCGCCCCCGCCGACGGGACGCGTCGAGCACACCTGCGTCGCGGTGGCGGACCTGTCCGAGTTCCTGCGCAAGTGTGAGCAGGCGCGAGCGGAGGTCATCCGCGTGCCCAAGGGCGAGTCGCTGATCACGTTCATCAAGGACGCTGACGGCAATCTGTTCGAGATCAAGACGAAGCCGGGAGCGTGATCCGGGGGGCGCGAGGACTGCCTAAAGGCAGGAGTCCCAACAGGTTATGGATGCCAGTTGGCGAGGACGAGGATCTTGCGGTGGCCGACGCGCTCTTGGGCGACGAGGTGGGCGCCGGCCGCCTTCTCGATGTCGCGCGCGGAGGCCTCCTTGCTCTCTTTGGCGATGACGGCGACGCGACGCGGGGACTTGAGGGCCTTCCGCAACTCCTCTTCCTTGTAGACGACGGGCATGCGGGTGCGGCGGGCGAAGAGGTTGTAGACGCCCGAGTAGTCGGACTGGTAGAGGATCACCTCGTCGGCGTCCCGCAGATACGGCCCCGCGGCCTCGACGAGGTCGCGGCCCGACTTGAAGCGGTTGATGATGGGCGTGGCGAGCAGGTCCACGGCGAGGCCGAGGGCCAGCGTGGCGGCGACGAGTGTGAGGACGCGCCGCTCGACCGCGACGGCGAAGCCCGATTCGACGGGCGAGTCGGGGCGATAGGTGCGGTAGCAGCGGTCGCCGTAGCCCGTGTTGACGTGCTTGTTGAAAACCCACCACTGGGCCAGCGTGCCGTCGCCGCGCAGATAGAGCTGGCCTGCGGCGATGCCGCCGACGGGCATGCCGATGGTCACGAGGTCCTTGCCGCGCCACACCTCGGGCGTGCCGCGCTGCGTCAGCGCCGCCACCCACTCGGGCGCCAGCTTCTTGTCCACCGGCACGAAGTGCTTGAACTCCTCGCCCGGCTCCCCTGCAAGGGCGCTGAGCGCGAAGCCGGCGACGCCCAAGAGCAGCAGCGTGCGATCGTGCGGCCTCATTGCTCGCTCCTTCCATCGGCTTGGGAACAACGGCATTCGCTTAGAGCGTCCAAAGGAATGAAGCCTGCAGGCGAGCCGTCCCTGGCCCGCGAGCGCCACGCGGGGCAGAGACGCCCCGCCTACAGGGAGGCGCCGATGGCGGACACAGGCTGGAAGCCTGTGCCACCAGGATTGTACGCCTTTCACTGTGGAGCGGTACTTAGGCGCTCACCTCCTCACAGCCCGGCAAACGGGTCGGGGATGTTCTCGTTCCCGCTCTTGCCCTTGGGGCCGTGGTTGATGTAGTCGAACACGCGGTCGAGTCCGCGGAACGAGGCAGTGTGGGCCTTGATGCCCACGAGGACCAGTTCCTGGGCCGCGGTGACGACCTGGGGCAGGCTGGCCGCCTTGAAGGCGAGGAGGAACTGGCCGGCGGCCTCCTTGGGCTTGCCCCAGTAGACGTAGAGGTAGCCCCTCGCTCGATAGCCCTCGAACGCCTTCGGCTGCGCGTCGAGCGCGGCCTGGAAGAGCTTGCTCGCCGCGGCGTCGAAGGGCGGGTACTTCACCTTGGCGAGGTGGTTCACGGCAACGTCGTCGGGCGTGCCAGGCTTGCCGTCGGGACCGGCGGGGCCGTGGCTCTGGAAGGCGAGGAACTCGTTGGCGCGGGCCAGCGTGCCGTCGGCGGCGAGGAAGGCCAGGGCGAGGGCCTGGGCGGCGGCGCGGATGGACGCCTCGTCGCCGGCGGCGTCGTAGAGGATGCGGGCGGCGCCGAGGGCCTCGGGCCATTGGCTCTCGGCGCGATAGCTCTCGACGATTCTCGCCTGAGCCTGCTGGCAAGCGTCGGGCCGCAGCGGGCTGGAGCAGATGACGCGGAGCAGTTCGGCGCGGGCCTCGGGGGCTTTCTTGAGTTCGAGCAACACGTCGGCGGCGCGGAGGAGGGGCTCGGCGGCGGCCTCGGCGTCTTCGGCGCTCGCGGCGGCCTTGCGGTAGGCGGCGAGCGCCTCGTCGGGCTTCTTCAGCGAGCGCAAGAGGTCGCCGCTGCGCTGGGCGAGGGCAGACTGGAGCCGGCGGTCGTCGGGGATGGCTTCGGCGAGCGCGGCCAGGGCCTTCAGCGCCGCCTCGGGCTGCCCGTCGAGCACCAGTGCCTCGGCCTTGAGCAGCGTCACCTCCCGCACCTGGGCGGGGTCCTTGTAGCGCTCGAGCAGCTCGTCGCACAGCTTCAGGCAGTCCTTGTACTGCTTCGCGGTCTGCTTGGTCTGCGCCTTGCGCAGGTCGTTCCTGAACTCCTTCGCATCATCGGCGGCGAGGGAGGCCGTGGCCAGGGCCAGGGTGAAGAGGAGGAATCCCAGATTCCACATTCCACATTCCAGATGCAAGAAGGGGAGCCGGGATTGCGGTCCTGAGGAGCTGGCCCTTCGGCACTCGCCACTTGCCACTCGGCACTCGCCACTCGTCACTCGCCACTCGTCACTCGGTCTCATCGCGGGCCTCACTCAAAGGGATTCACCTGTAGCGTCTGCCACTTCGCCTCATTCACCCAGCGGTCATCGTCCTCGGGGGCCTTGGCGAGGGCGCGGAAGGCGTCCTCGGTGCCGACGACCTGCATCATCTCGACGGCGGCGAGGCGGACGATGGGGTCGGGGTGCTTGAGGTGGGGAATCATCTCCCTCATCGCGCCGATGCGGTGGAGGGCCTTCGCGGCGGCGCGGCGAAGAGCCACATCCTTGTCGTCCAGGAAGCGCAGGAGCGGTTCCGTGGCCTCCTTGAGCCGCCACCAGCCGGCGAGGCGGGCGGCGGCGGTCTTGGCCACAGGCTCGTCGGAGCGCAGGGCGTCGAGGACCGCCTTGGCCGTGGCCTCGGGGGCCTTGCCGGGGCAGATGCCGCACAGGGTGCGGAGAAAGAAGTCAACCGTGTGGTCGCGGGCGTTGACCGGCTGGTTCGTGCCCCACTTGTGGGAGACGGCTTCGAGGAGCTGGCCCTTGCCGTAGAGCTTCCAGACGGGGCGGATGGCCTCGAGGAGGTCGGGATTATCGGGGTTGACGGCGAGGAAGGGCCGGGGGGCGGCGAAGGCCATCATCTCCTGGGTGAGGAAGGGGAGCGGGTTGGTGGCCACGCTGCGGCGGCTGTAGAACATGGCGGGGTTGGTGCGGGACGCGATGCCCATGTTGTCGCCCTGGCGCGCCCAGAAGGGCGGGCTCCAGAAGGCGCTGTCGTAGTGCCGCACGTAGCCGTGGCAGGTGCAGCTCGCGACGAAGCAGGCCAGGCGGTCCTCGTGGCTGGCGATGAAAGGAATGAGGTCGGCGCCGTACACGTGGCCCCAGTAGCCGATCCGCTGCGGGTCCACCAGCTCCTTCAGCGTCGCCAGATAGTCCACCACGCGCGCGACCCAATGCGTGGCGGCGCCGGCGGTGCAGAGGTCGGAGCTGGCGCCGAACGCCTCGTCCCAGTGCTCGATGACGGCGACGACGAGGCCCTCGCGGACGAAGTGGGCGGCGATGGCCCGCGAGTAGACGCCCTTCGAGGCGAGATCAATGCCCCCGCCCCAGCGGTCGTTGAGCAGGATGGCCGCGGCCGGCTTCGGGGCGCCCTTCGGCACGAGGAGGCCGATCCTCCCGCGCCGCTCCTTGTCGAAGGCAATGCTCACGACCTTGAGCGTGTGGTCCTCCCGGTCCTCCTCCTTCTCCACCTTGGGGTCGAGGGGCAGGTCGCGGGGCGGCATGGCGCCGAAGTAGGCGGCCATGCGCTTCTTCAGCTCGGCACGCACCTTCTCCCACGCGGCCACATCGGGCACGCTATGTGGCTTGAACTCGGCGTCCACGGCGAGGGGGCCCACGGCTCGTGCGTGCTCGCTGCCCTGGGGCTCGGGCTTGAGGACGACGAGGGGGTTGGCCGCCAGCCCCAGCCCCCAGCCCAGGTGCCGCCCCTGCTTCATCACCGGCGGCGCGTCCTTCGGCAGCTCGAAGGCGATCGGCTCGCCCGCGCGGGCGAGGCCGAGGAGGCAGGCGGTGAGGAGCGGAAGGGCAGGCTTCACGTGCGGGCCTTCTCAAGCTGTGAAGCGATGAGCATCTTGATCAACGACTGGCGCGGCACCCCCAGCCTCTTGGCTTCCCTGTCGAGCGAATGGATCATCCACACAGGGAAGTCCACGTTCACCCGCCGCTGCTCCAGCCCGGGCTGGTGAGCGCTCGACAGGTCGAGGTACTCCGTGATGTCCTCGCCCGCGTCGAACTTCTCGTCGAACTCACTAGCCTTGATGGTCTTCATATATCTGCACCTCCTTCTCTCGCGAGCGGCGGACCGAGATGATGCGGGTCCGCTCGCCACGGTAGGTGATGACGGCGGACCAGTAGGCGCCACGGATCCTCCCGATAACGACGCGCCGTGGCTCCTCCGTTGTGCGCGCGAGGATTTCGACGCGCTTCTCGTTGCTCCAAAGCGCCTGGGCCTCGACGAAGTCGATCCCATGCTTCGTCTTGTTGGCCGCACTCTTGTTCTGGTCGAACTCAAACTCCATAGGTATAAATACTATACCTCATGGGTGGTGGGTGTCAAGTGCGGTCTGGCGCCGCGCTTCGTGGATGGGGCGGATGAGGAAGAGGGCCGAGGCGAGGCGCAGGATGAGCGAGGTGACGAAGAGGACGTGGAAGCCGATGAAGGTCCAGCCCAGAATCGTCACGCTCCAGCCGTCGAGCAGGCGCAGGACATAGCCCGCTGAGAAGCAGCCGATGGCCGAGGCGATGCTGGCCACGCAGGCGGAGACGGCGGTGTAGACCGCGACATCCTGCGAGGCGGGGAATCGGGTGACGAGCTTGTTGGCCGCGGTGGTGGCGGCGCGGCTGCCGGTGCCGCTGATGACGCCCTGGATGGTGAGCCAGATCATGGCCGTGGCAGGCGTGGCGAAGATCCACAGGCCGGGCAGAATCGCCCAGAACAGGTGGCCCCACCAAAGCACGCGCTTGGACCCCACTTTGTCCACCATCTTGCCCGACTTGGAGCCGACGAGGATGCTGCCCAGGCAGGGGATGATCGTGAGCACGATGTTCCCGCCCAGCAGGTTCCTGTCCATCCCCAGGTGCTTGACGAAGTAGACGAGCGAGAGCGAGCCGCCGAAGGTCATGGCAAAGGTCCAGCAGAAGCTGAACCTCAGCCACGGGCGGAAGGCGCGGTCGCGCAGGGGCATGGCCAGGTGGCGGAAGTAGTGGGCCTCGCGCGGCCTCGCCAGCGGCGGCTCCGGCAGGGTGTTGTGGATGAAGAGGTCCACGATGCCGATGGCCGTGGCGACGACGAACACGGCGACGAGGACGGGCACCTTCCAGGCCTCGGGCGTGCGGTCGAGCAGGAGGCCCGTGGGAATGACGGTGAGCATCACCGCGGCATCAATCCACGAGGCGCGCCGGCCCCAGAAGCCCCCGTGCGTCCGCTCCGGGATCAGGTCGGTCAGCCACGACATCCAGGGCGGCGTGGCCACGGCGCCGCAGAAGTTGCACAGGCACACGCCCACGATCAGCACCGTGGCCGCCGCGGGCGAGCCCAGATGATACAGCAGCAACGCGGTGAGGATGGACGTGAGGCGCAGGAGCCGCCCCGCCAGGGCGCACACGAACCAGACGAGCTTGCGGCGGCCCACCCGCTGCGTGAGCCAGGCCGAGAGCACCTGCGCGAGGAGGACGACCGACGAGACGCCCGACATCACGCCCCACAGCCAGGGCGTCATCTTCGGGTCGTCGGACGAGAGGGTCTTGATGATGAGCGCCCAGGCCGCCTCGTCGCCCGTGGCCAAGAGGCCGCGGAAGGCGGCGACGCGGAGGTGCTCTTTCTTCTCGGCGTCATAGACCTCCTTGTAGATCGCCGCGGCCTCGGCCTTCTTCCCCGCCGCGACCAGCCCGTCCGCGGCGAGCAGCCAGGCATCGGTCGCCGCATTGTGGGCGGGGCGTCCCTGCCCCGCGTCTTTTCCTGACGACTTGGCCCACACGGCGGCGATGGCCTTCGCGGCGTCGCTCCCGCCGATCTTGCCGAGCGCGGCCACAGCCGCCTCGGCCACTGCCTCGTCAACTGTGGGCGGGACGTCTCTGTCCCGCGTGCCTTCGCGGGGCGCGGAGGCCCCGCCCACAAGCCGGATCAGCGCGGACGCGGACGCGGCGTCCTTCCGCTCGCCCAGCGAGTTGATCACGCCGACGAGGACACGGCTGGGCAAGCCAGCCGTGCCACGCTCGAGCGCGCTGCGGAGCGCCGCCACGGCCTCCGCGGCGGGGATTCGCTCCAGCGCGATCCGCGCGTGGTGCGACATCTCTTTGTCTGGCAGCAGCTTGGCCAGCGACGGCACGGCCTCGGCCGAGCCGACGAATGAGAGCTGGCGGCACACGAATGCCTTGCTGTCATTCGTCCCCTCGCCGTCCAGCAGCGCGATGAGGCGCTTCTCGATCGCCTTGCGCTGCGCGGCGTCCAGGGCGAGGGGCGGGATCATCCGCTCGGCGTCGGCCAGCGCGGCCCGGCTCTCGCCGTACTTGAACGCAGGCACCTTGGCCAGGCACGCCTCCAGCTCGGCCATCGAGGGCTCCGCCGCCTCGACACGGCTGGCCAAGCCAGCCGTGCCACAAAGAAGCGCCGCCATCGCCACGGCGGCCACGCCCGCCACAAGCCTCACTCGCCCCATCGCAATTCCTCCATTCCTTGTAGGCGGGGCGTCTCTGCCCCGCTGAACCGCGGGCCGGGGACGGCCCGCCTACAGTGCCATCGCCGCCACTATAGCAGACGCGGCCAAGCCGGTAAAGCGCCGAGCCGTTCCAGCCGCCTCCGCGGTCGCCCAATGTGGCTCAAAGCTGCTCAATGTGGCTCAAAGTGGCTCAATCGCCGTTTGGCGATTCTCGGCCTTCCGGCTCGGCGCCGCCCAATGTGGCTCAATGTGGCTCAACACTGCGCCACGCGCGCCACACGGGGGGCGGGGGGGGGCGCCTCCCCCCTCTTCGCCCCAACTCCTCTCCCACCCTACACTTCCGCATTCCCTGCCTCCTCCCTCCTGCCTCCTGCCGACTGCTTGCCGCCTTCTGCCCTCTGCCGTCTGCCTCCTGCCCGCTGCCGCCATCTCCCTCTACCCAAGTACAACGTCTTTCCCCCCCGAAAAATCCGGGTCCGCAAAAAGTTGCGCCGCTTCAGGGTTCTCTGTGGGTAGCCACCTATACAAAGGCATTGCCCCTCGAAAATGTCAGCCCGGAAGTTTTCCGGCCGAATGCCGGAGTCCACAACCGCCCGTGCCACCGTGGGTTACAGCGATGAGGAATTTTTCCAATCTGGCACCATTTTCCCGCGGCTCGCGCCTCTGCCCTTGCAGCAACCTCGGCCCCACCCACGACCCACTTCCTGAGGGCCATGCACACCTCCCGTTCCCCTTCCGAGGAGGGCCTCCTGTGGCTCGCGTTCGCCGCAGCGTCATCCTGGCCGCCTGCCTACTCGCCGCCTGTCCGTTGGCTCACGGGCTCGGCGTTCGCAAGCCCCCCAAGTACGAGGACACTATCCAGGGCCTCCTGGCCGCGCTCAGGCGCAATCCCCAAGACCCAGACACCCACCTCAAGCTGGGGAAGGCCTACGCCCGCACGTCCGCCTTCGACAAGGCCCTTGGCCACCTTGAGCAAGCCCACCAGCTTCGGCCCGGCCACGAGGACACCCTGGCCGAACTCGCCGGCGCCCATCTGGAGCTTGCCACAGTCCGCCAGGGCCGCGACGCCGAACGCTCCGCCGCGCATCTCGAGAAAGCCGAGAGCGCTGCCAAGGCCCTGCTGCAACTCCCGCCCAAGAAGAAGGAGAGCTATGAGGCCCTCATCCGCCTCGCCCAGTACAAGGCCGAGCGCTTCCGCGAAGCCGAACTGCACGACAGAGCGCGCGAAATGTACGAGGAGGCCCTCGGCTACTGCGAGAAGGCGCTGGCCATTGACCCCAACGACGTCTCGACCCACCTCGACCGCATCCACATCCTGGTGGGCCTGCGGCGCCTGATGACTGCCGAGCAGCGCTGCAACGAGGTGCTGAAGATCAACGACAAGCTGCACGAGCCCAAGCTGATCATCGCCCGGATCCGGCGGGACTCGGGCGACACCGAGGGCGCCCTGAAGCTGCTCACCGAGATTCTCGTCCAGAAGCCCACCCAGATCGAGGCCATGCTCCGCCGCGCCGAAATCTATCTCGACACCCAGAAGTATGAGGAGGCCCTGGCCGACGCCAACGAGGCAATCCGCCTGACGCACAAGAACCCCTACGCCAGCTACATCCGCGGCTGCGTCTACCTTCAGCTCAAGAAGCTCGACCAGGCCCTCCCCGAGTTGCAGGCGGCCGCCGCGGGCCTGCCGAAGCACGTCCCCACCCACTTCTGGCTCGCCCGCTGCCTGCTGATGAAGGACCGCTTGCCCGAGGCCATCGAGGAACTCCACACGGTCATCAAGCTCGACCACGAGTTCGTCCGCGCCTACATCATCCTTGGCAACGCCCTTCTTCAGAGAGGGGACCCGGAGGCCGCGGTCCGCGTGCTCCAGGACGCTGAGCGTGTTGATCCCAAGAACACCGAAGTGGTGCAACTGCTCGGGATGGCCTGCCTCCACAAGGGCGACGACGAGGCGGCGAGACGCTACTTCCAGAAGCTCCTCAACCTTGACCCGTAGCGCCCGAACCCGGCCCTTTTCGAGCGGAGGACCAGCTATGGCTCGACTTCGGCGTTGCGGAATCCTGGCCGCCTGCCTCCTTGCCCTCGGCCCCTACTCGCCTGGGAACTCGAAGTAGAACTGCGTCACGCCCGTCTGAATGCGGTCCCCGTGCGCCAGCGCCCTGCGGTCCTCCACGCGCTCGTCGTTGACGTAGACCCCATTGCGGCTGGTGTCCACGACCACGAACGCCCCATTCTCCCGCACGATGTAGCCGTGGTTGCGAGAGGCGAACGGATCGTCCATTGGGAGCTGGATGTCGAGGCCGAAGTTCCGCCCGAAGGCGATCTGGGGCCTGTCAATCGGGAAGCGGCTGCCCGAGAGCGGCCCGGAGACGGCTGTCACGCTCGCCACCGGAACCAGCACGGGCGGCTCCGCGGGCGGCTCCGGGGCCGCGGGCGCGGCCCAGCGGGCCTCAGGAGCCCTCGGCGCGGGCAACGACGGGCCGGCGGCGGACGCGACTCCGACCGCCCCGGCGATCAGGAGGGCCATGCCCAGGAAGAAGCCGCCCCCCGCGCCGACCCAGACCCAGGTCTGGGCGCCCGGCTCGCCCCGCAAGCCCCACAGCGCGGCCACGACGCCCAGCGCCGCCGCAAGCAGCAGCATCGCGCCGAAGGCGAGACAGAGAACCCCCCAGACCGGCGTTGGGGGCACTGGAGGGCGAGGCCCTCCGGGGACCTCCGGGACTTCGGCACTGGCGGGCGCGGACGGGGCGGCAACAGCCTCCAGGGCCTCCGCAAGTTCCACGGTCGTCTGGTACCGGGAGTTCGGGTCCTTCTCCAGGCACCGGAGGATGATGCCCTCCAGCTCCCTCGGCAAGGCTGAGTTGTGGCAGCTTGGGGGACGGGGGGCCTCGTGCTTGTGGGCGCGGCTCACCTGCTCCCGGCTTCCATCGAACGGCAGCCGCCCCGTGACCAGTTCGTAGAGGGTGATGCCGAGGGAATACACGTCCGAACGCTGGTCCACCTGCGTGTCGTAGTCGAGCTGCTCCGGGGACGAGTACCAGGCGCAGCCGAGGATTTCGCGGTCAATCGTCACCCCGGCGTTCAGCTTCACGATGCCGAAGTCCGACAGCTTGACCACCCCCACCTGGCCGCCGTCAATCTGCACGAAAATGTTGCTGGGCCTGACGTCCCGGTGGGCCTTGATGCCCCCCTGGCGGTACGCGTAGTCGAGCGCCCGGCACACCAGGGCCGCCACCCGCGCGCTCACCCACGGGTCGAGCCGCCCCTCCGGCTGCGCCGACCTCACCCGACTAAGGTCGGGGAACGGCACGTACTCCATGACAATGTAACCGAGCCCGTCCTCCTGGCCAGCCTCATAGAACCGCACTATGTCATCGCGAGGCTCGAACTGGCTCCATATCCTCCACTCAACGTCCCACCGGCGCAGATCGGCGTGGGGCCGCGGGATCTTGACCGCCACGTCCCCATACTCCCGCGACCACGAGCGGTAGACGTAGGCCATCCCGCCTTGCAGGTACGGACCCTTCCCGTCCAGAAGCGTCCCGCACACCGGATAGCGGCTGATGGGCCGGAACATGCTCGCTCACGCTAGTCCTAAGGCGTCGGGCTCACAACGAGGACCAGTTCCTCCTCTCCCTTCACCCATTGGCAGGCCGGGTTCGGGCACACGGCCTCGTCAGCCTCCATCTGCTGGCCGCACATCGGGCACTCGCCAGGGCGCTCGCCGGCGTCCGCCGCCTCGGCGAAGGGCGGCGGAGGCGCCGCTGCCAGAGTGCGAGGCCCGCGGGAGCGCGTCGCCAGGATGATGGCCGCCACGGCCATCAGCACCACCAGGGCCACCCCGCCGATGCACACCCAAACCCACCACACCTGCCACCACGTCCGCGGCCTGGCCGCGAAGGACACCTTGGCCTCCGCGGGAGGAACGGCAACGGTCAGCCAGCGCCGAATCCCATCCCGCGCCAGGGCGCCCTTCTCGAGGACGGCCTCCCACCTGTAGTCAGGGTTCGTCGCCTCGACGATCGCCTGGTAGAGGGCATCTGCGCCGGTGCCGCTCGGGAACACCTTCCCCCCCGTCAGTTCCGCCAGCTTGTCGCAGTCCTCCTGCTCGACCTTTTTCGCGTTGGAGGAGGAATACCGCCCTGCCAGCCTATCCCAGACGCCCTACGGCCATCCCCGGCCGCCCGAAGAATCCGCACTCTTCACGCCTGAAGCCACGGGTGCGTGTAATCTCCCACGGTCACGGCGGGGGCTGGGCCCGTTGCTCGCCCCAAACCCACGGTTCCGCTTCGCTGCATCCTTCGGGGGCCTCAGGACGGGCTGTATTCCGCCACGCCCTTCGGGCGTTCCCCTCGGGCGCCCGGACCGTGGGAGATCACACGCACCCCCGGTGTTGCAGCACGCGGCGGCTGGCGGTAAGCTATGGCAGTCTCGGCAACCCTGTTCGGAGGCAAGCGATGAGAGGCCATGAACCGTTCGTGCTCTGCCTGAGTGCGGCCATCGCGTTGGGCGTCGTTGAGGCGGCAACCAAGCCCCGCGCCATGCGGAAGGACCTGAAGGTCGAGGACCTCGGCACACCCGTGAAGCGCCGAAAGCTCGGGACAAGTCTTCTCTACCGCGACCCTGCCACGAAACACATCCACCTCTTCGTCACCCTCACTGGGGCGAATGAGCTGGGGGGCGACCCGCCGTACCAGATTCTCGACTTCGGCCTCGAAGACGCCACGGTCCGCACGGCGATGGGCATCGAGGGCAGCGGCGGCAGGGCATGGCTCCACTCGAACGGCAGGCTCTACATCACCCAGGGCCGGCCGCCCGCCGTCGTCGAATACGACCCCGCCACAGGCAAGGCCCGCCCCCTCGGCCAGCTCACCAAGGACTACTTCCACGCGGTGCAGTGCATTGACGAGGGGCCGGACGGCGCGCTCTACTTCGGCCTCTACGGCCGCCACGCCTGCCGCTACGACCCCAAGACGGGCAAGATTGACGACTTCGGCGGGATGGACGGCGAGGCAAGCTCCTACGTCTACACCGTCGGCTCGGACGGCCGCTTCGTCTACGCCGGCATCGCCCACCACGGCCAGTGGTACCTCGTCGCCTGCGACATCGCGGCCAGGACCCAGGAGTGCTTTTTCAAGCCCAAGGAGGGCGAGAAGAGCGGAGGCGGAAACGTAGCCCGCTACACCGACGGCAGCCTTTACTACAACGGCATGCGGCTCCGCGACGGCAAGCCCTGGGCCAAGGAGCGCCCGCCCGCCGACGCCAAGCCGGCCCGCAACGAGGGGGCCTGGGCCTTCCACGAGGCCGAGAAGGAACTGGGCCTGGAGCTGGACCTCGACGGCCTGAACCCCAACACGTGGAACAACGGCACGGCGACCGTGAAGTGGCGGAAGAAGGGCGAGGCGGAGTGGCGCTCCGCCTCCTTCTCCGGCGTCGAGATCACCCCCAACCCGCCCTACCGCATGGCCGCCCTGCCCGAGGGCAAGCTGCTCGGCTTCGGGAACTGGTATGGGCCGCTCTTCCTCCTCGACCCCGCCACGGGCAAGACGGAGTACCTCGGCGTGTCGCCCGGCAGCCTCTACGACATGCTGCCCGTGGGCGACCGCGTCTACATGTGCGGCTACTCCGCCTTCTTCGCCGTCTACGACCGCACGAAGCCCTACACGCTCAGCCCCAGGAACCAACACGACTTCTCGAAGGAGGCGAACCCCGCCCGATACCCGTCGGTGAAATGGGCGGCGGACCTGGCCCTGGGCGCGGACGGCCGTGTTTACCACGCCGGCAACCACGGCCGACACCAGGACGGCTCCGACATCCTCATCTTCGACCCCGCCGCGGGGAAGTCCGACAGCCTCCGCAAGGAACTGAGCCTGGAGAAGTACTCGGTTCGCAACATGGTGGCCGTGGACGGCGGCCGCCTCATCGTCACCAGCCTCAAGGCCCTGACGCAGGAGGAGAAGGGCTTCCTGGCCGTCTACGACACGCAGGCCCGCAAGCTCCTCAAGCACTTCGCCGCCGCCATCGAGGCCCCGCACCCGGGCTTCCTCATGGCCTGCGGCCCGAACGACATCCTCGGCCTCGTGAAGCTCGACCGCAAGGAGGCGAATGGCAAGGAGATCAAGGAGTCACTCGTCTACCGCCTCGACCTGGCGACCGAGAAGGTGGCCTACCAGCGAACGGTTCCCGGCAACGCATTCAACGGGCCAACTGAGTTCGATTTCCGCGGGCCGGACTGCCGTTTCTGCATCGGCCCCGATGGCTGTGGCTGGCTCTTCGTTGACAAGTGGCTGAGCCGCATCCACCCCGAGGATGGCACTGTGGAGAAGGTGCTGGAGATGCCCCGCGGCGCCCGCCTGCTCTTCCTGGGCGACGACCTCTACCTCTATGGCGGCGGAAGGCAGTTCTTCGGCGGCTTCGCCCAGGTCCTCCGCATCCGAAGCGTCTTTGAGTGATGTGCCAGGCGCCCGCGGCAACACGAATAGGAGCCGCCTAAAGGCAGGACTCCCAACGCTTCCTCGCCCTGTCCTCAGTGTGCCTCGCGCTGCTACTCGCTGCCCAGGATGACCTGGAGGACGCTGAGGACCTCCGACTCGATGGTTTCCTTTGTGACCTGCTGAAGGGTGTACTCGTTGGCGGTGGGGGGGTGGTCCTTGCCGGGGAGCGAGGTGCCGGTGAGGACGCGGACCAACTGGCGCGCCTCGTCTGGCCGCACCCAGATGTAGGGCGGCTCGCTCTTCTGGAAGTAGCCCCTGCCGTAGCCGGAGGGGAAGATGCGCATGCGGGCCGAGAGCACGAGCGTCTCGCCCGTGGCAACTTCGGTGGCGGTCTCCTCCTCCACCTCGGAGTCGTGCCCGTGCACCTTGAGCAGGCGCTCGGCGTCACTGAGCGCAGGCATGACGATGTCCTTGCAGAACGCCCGAAACTGCTGTCGGAACGTGGTCATGGTGGGGTCTTCCTTGTGCGCCGGGGCGCTGGGGGCGGCTGCTTTCCCCTTGTGGGCGCTCAGCAGGGCCACCATCTTCTTGCGGATGTCGTCTGCCATCGCGGTCTCCTAGCGGTACGCCTGCGGCACGTAGGCGGGGCAGCGCTTCTCGGCGAAGATGCGTCGGAAGCGGGCGAAGCGCTGGATGCCGCCCGCGAGCGGCACGCTCACCCAGTCCTCGCCAATCAGCGGCTGCGCGTAGGCCAGGAACTCGTCCGTCACGTCCACGCGGCTCGGCGCGATCCACGCCTTGGGGAACGCCCGTTCCGAATTGGCCACCTTCGACAGCTCTACCTTATCGTAAGCCACACTGTAGATCAAGCCAGGCGCCCGCAGGAGGGTGGACATCCAGCCGGTTCCCTCGTCCTTGGCGATGAGGACGGCCTTCTGCCCGACGGCGTATGCCTCGGCGAGGTCCACGGTCGAGGCGTAGGCGGCGGTGTCGCGCTGGTCGCAGCCGGGCACCTGGCCGCGGGCGGCTCCGCGGGCCGCGAGGCCCACCTTGTTGAGGTAGGTGACGACGATCTGGGCGGCAGTCGTCTCGCTGGCGCTGAACTGCGTGTGCCCGAAGGAGTCCTTGCTCGCCCCGATGTCGCCCACGTCGAGGCCCTCGCTCACGACGACGACCGCGCAGCCGTGAGCCTTGAGCGCATCGTTCACCCGGTCGGCCAGCTCTGGCAGCTTCACGCCGGCCTCGGGCAGGTAGATTTGGAGCGATGCCTCGCGCCGCGGGTCGGCCAAGCGGGCGGCGGCGGGGATGAAGCCGATCTTCCGCCCCATCGCCTGGAGCACTAGCACGGGGTCCGACGGGCAGGCCCCGCGGTTCTCCTCGATGGCGTTCTGCACGGTGCACGCCCAGTAGCGGGCCACGCTGCCGTAGCCGGGCGTGTGATCGATCAGCTTGAACTCGCTGTCGCCCACGTCGTTGTCAATCGTCTTGGGCACGCCGACGGCGACCAGGTCGAGCCCCCGCTGGGCGGCGAGCTGGCTCACCTTGTTCGCCGTGTCCATCGAGTCGTTGCCGCCGTTGTAGAAGAAGTAGCGGATGCCGTGGGCCTTGAAGATGGCGATGATCCGCTCGAAATCCTCGACCTGCTTGTCCTTGAGCTTATAGCGGCAGGTCCCGATGGCCCCCGCGGCAGGCGTCGTGCGCAGCAGAGCGATCTCCTCTTCGGGCTGCGCGCTCAGGTCGAGCAGTTCCTCGCTCAGCACCCCCTCGATGCCGTGCCACGCCGCGTAGATCGTGCCGAACGTGTCGGGGAACGCCTTGCACGTGTCCACGACGCCGCGCAGCGAATTGTTGATGACGGGCGACGGCCCGCCTGACTGGGCGACGACGACATTGTTGGCCCTGGCCACGGCTTCTCCTTGCCAGCGAAAGAGGAGTGGAACACCCGCGCGCTACCGAGCGGCCAGGAAACAGTCCACCACCCACTTCCCCTCGTGCTCGGGGTTGGTGGTGACCTTCTCGGCCTTGGGGTCAACGACGAGATCCAGCGCCTCAAGGAGGAGACAGCCGATCAGCGGAGGCGTTTCCTCGTCGTTCTCCATCACGCCCATCGGGAAGCTGCGGCCCAGGAGTTCGGCCTCGGCGCCGCCAAATGTCCGCCGAACGGCTCTGCCATTGGCAGTCCGGACCGGGACGTTGCTCACGAAGCGCAGGCCCAGCTTCTCGATCTCGGCCCTGGGCAGGCACACATAGGTTGCCCCAGTGTCCACAATGGCTTCGACCTCGATGGCGCGCACCTGCGACTGAGGAATCAGGCCCTGGGCGGCCCTCTCGAGATCATAGGCGCTGCGGACCTTGAGAATCGCTTTGGTTCTTCCCATGCCTCGGCTCCTCAACGCTCCCCTCACCCCGGTAGTATTGTAGCATGGGCGCAAGGCGAGTCAAGGCGTGGGGCGGTAGCGCTTCTTCCAGAGCCTCGGGTCGTATTTCGCCCGGCGGTTGGGGCAGCCCTCGCGCTGACAGAGCTGGCAGCTCTCGAAGCGGTGCTCCGTGGGGAACACAACGCCCGAGACGCTCTTGATCGGGACCATCAGGAAGCTGTCGGTCAGCTCGACGCCGATGAGCTTCTTCACGTCGCCGAACACCGAGAAGAGCTGCCGCTGCTCCGCGAGCGGCCAGTCGTCGAGCGAGCCGGGGTTCATCACGGAGGTCTGGCCGAGGGCCGCTGAAGGGCCACGGCGTGGAGATTCAGATCGTGAAGGTGGTGGGAGGGAACTACGGGATCCGGCAAGTGAAGTAGGAGAGCAGCGGTGAGAATCAGCTTGTGGAAGCGGCTGCTGTGGCTCGTGGCGGCGCCCGTGGCCGCGTGGGCTGCCGGCGGGTGCGGCGGGCCGGCCGCGGCGCCACGCAAGCCGCGGCAGCCACTCGCGGCCAACCAGTTCAGCTCCGAGCTGGCCTTCGACGTGTACGCCGAGACCGAGGAAGGCGAATGGCCGGACGAGGTGGGCCGCACGCCCGCGGCGTCGCCCATCGCCATCCCTCCTTGCCGCCGGTGGTGGGTGGAGCCAGTTGGCGTAGTCGACATGGAGGCCGTGGCTCGCGAGGTCGGGGACCTGAAAATCCCTGGGCTGAAGCTCTTCGGGATTGGCAACCGCGGGCTCCGGAAGCTGCGGGGCATGGCCTGTCTGGAGACCCTCATCCTGGAGAAGTCCGACGTCACGGACGCCGGCCTCGCCCACGTCGCAACCCTCGCGCAGTTGAAGGCACTCAAGCTCGAGGAGACTGAGGAGGTGACGGACAGGGGCATGGCCAGCCTCAAGGCCCTCAAGCAGTTGGAGGCACTCGACCTCTGTGGCACGCAGGTGACCGACAAGGGTCTCGCATGCCTCAGGGGCCTGAGCCAGTTGAGGGCGCTCGACCTCTCCGGCACGGATGTGACTGACGACGGCCTCGCCTGCCTCAGGGACATGGGCCAGTTGCAGTCGTTTCGCCCTCCACTCGGAACGACCGATGCTGGCATCGTGCACCTCAGGGGCCTCAAGCAATTGCGGTCGCTCGACCTCTCCGTCACGGAGGTGACGGACGCGGGCCTCGCGTGCCTGAGTGGCCTGAACCAGTTGCAGTCGCTCGGCCTCTCCATCACGGAGGTGACAGACGCGGGTCTCGCCCACCTCAGGGACCTCAAGCAACTGCGGTCGCTCGACCTCGGCAGCTTCCTCGGGTCGGAGCGCATGGGTGACGCCGGGCTCGTCCACCTCAAGGACCTAAAGCAGTTGAGGACGCTCAACCTGGGCCACACGCTGGTGAGCGACACCGGGCTCGCGCACCTCCGAGACCTCAGAGAGCTGCGGTCGCTCGACCTCGAAGAGACGAAGGTGACCGACGCGGGGCTCGCGTGCCTGGCAGGCCTCAGCCAGTTGCAGTCGCTTGACCTAAGCGAGACACCGGTGACGGACGCCGGCCTTGCGCACCTCAAGGACCTCAGGCAGTTGCGGACGCTCGACATCAGCAGCTTCTACCCTCCGAATGGCGTGACGGACGCCGGCCTCGTCCACCTCAAGGACCTCAAGCAGTTGCAGTCGCTCAGCCTTGCGTACACGAAGGTCGCAGACGCGGGCCTTGCGCACCTCAGTGGCCTGAGCCAGTTGCAGTCGCTCTGCCTTGAGAAGACGCGGGTGACGGACGCCGGCCTCGTCCACCTCAATGGCCTCAAGCAGTTGCGGTCGCTCGACCTTGGCATGACGAAGGTGGCCGACGCCGGCCTCGCCGGCCTTGTCGGGGACCATCCGCAATTGCAGTCCCTCGACCTTGCTTGCACGGGGGTCACAGACTCGGGCCTGTCTCACCTCAAAGGCCTGAGCCAGTTGCAGTCGCTCACGCTTCACCACACAAGGGTCACTGATGCGGGCATCGCGCACCTCGAAGGCCTGAGCCAGTTGCGGGAGTTCAAGCTCCACAACACAAAGCTCACGGATGCGGCCATCGTCCACCTCAAAGCCCTGCGCCAGTTGAGGAAGCTCGATCTCGAAAACACACAGGTGACGGACGCATGCCTCCCTCTCCTCAAGGGCCTTGCACAGTTGAGCGAACTGAATCTTGAGGGGACACAGGTAACGGACGCCGGCCTAGCCCACCTGAGAGGAATGGCCCAGTTGCGGGAACTCAATCTCGACGAAAAGAGGCTGACAGCGGCCGCAGTCGCAGCGCTGCGCAAGGCCCTGCCGCACGCCGCCATCCTTGGCCCATGACCTGAGCCCGTGGGCGTGTTGCCCAGATCGGGAACCCAGTTGGGAGTGCGGCCTTCAGGCCGTATCATGCGCCTCGCCACCGGCGAGCTACGGGCTAGAGCCCGCACTCCGAGCTGTTCGTGCTCGCGCGCCTGATTTGGGCAACACGCCCTCGATTCCTGCCACCCCGCCATCCCGCCGCCATATGTCCCAGCCGCCTATCCCCCAGAGCAGGCCAGACGGCGGAGGGCTTGCACGGGGCGGGGGAAACAAGTAGAATTGGTGTGTGGGGGAGGAGGCCGATCGCGTCGGCGGAAAGGGGGGGCATGCGCGTGGCACGGCCGCCCTCGGCTGTGCCGCCGTGGAAATCAGTCCCCAGTGCCGTACAGCCGAGGGCGGCTGTGGCACTTGCAGCAAGGCTATGGCAATACCCGACAGAGAGTTCGAGCCGCGGATTGTGGCGTTCGTCTGCAATTGGTGCACCTACGCGGGCGCCGACCTGGCGGGGACGAGTCGGCTGAAGTACGCGGCGAACGTGCGGGTGGTCCGCGTGCCGTGCAGCGGGCGGGTGGACCCGCTGTACGTGGTCAAGGCGTTCGAGCGCGGGGCCGACGGGGTGCTGGTGAGCGGGTGCCATCCGGGCGATTGCCACTACGCGGAGGGGAATTACTACGCGCGGCGACGCTGGACGGTGTTCCGCGACCTGCTGCTGTTCATGGGCGTGGAGGCGGAGCGGCTTCAGTTCTCGTGGGTGTCGGCCGCGGAGGGGGCCAAGTGGGCCGAGCTGATCAACGACCTGACCGCGAAGCTGCGGGCCATCGGGCCGTTCCGGGACTACCGCGAGCTGGTCGAGGCATCGAGCGGACCGTCCTGACCGCCCCACACGGGGCGCCGTAGGGACACGCGGCTCGCGTGTCCCAGGAGCACGACAGGCGAGCCGCCTGTCGCCACGATAGCGGCCAGAGGGCGTGAGCCGTGCCAATTGATATTTTCGACACCGAGAAGGCGGCGCCGGACCGTGTGTTCCGCTACCCGGTCTACGAGCGCTACCTGTGGCTCACGGTCGTCGTCGTCGCGGTGGCGGCGCTCGTGTTCCTGCGCCACGTCCAGGACTTCCTGGCGATGGAGGGGACGCGGGGCTGGGCGGTGGTGGGGGTGGTCGTGCTGTTCCTGCTCATCACCATTTGGGTGTCGCTGCGGGCGGCGATCTCGAAGGTCGTCATCTCGCCGGTCTCGCTCAAGGCCAGGGTGTTCGGCCAGGGGGTGCAGCGGATTAGCTGGGTTCACATTCAGGCGGTGGTCTACAGGTGGCGGCCGCTGGGCCACAAGCTGGTCTTCATCGGCAGCGATGGGGCCAAGGTGAGCTTCCGCTCAGCCATCCGCGGCTACGACCAGCTCATCGGCTTCATCCGCGAGAGCGCCCCGGGGCCCGTCCGCGACCAGCTCGAGGACATCTTCGGCGAAGAGGCGTTCCCCGACGAGGAAGGGCCTGAGGCGCCCGAGGCGCCCGAGGCCGCACCCCCCGCCCTAGAACCGCCCGAGGACGAGCACGAGGAGGAGGAGGAGGAGGAACCCTCGGAGGAGGCACCCCGGCCGCCCGAGCCGCAACCCGAGCCGACGCCCCCGCCGCCGGCCTCTGAGCCGCCCCCACCGCCGGAGCCCGAACCAACACCGCCGCCGGCGCCGCCGGCCCCGGAGCCGCCACCGCCCACGGAGCCCGAGCCAACGCCACCTGCTGCGCCCGCCGAGGCCGAGGCCAAGGCCCCTGTCGAGCAACAGGGGGAGCAGCAAGAAGAAGCCGCCGAGGAGCCCCAGGCCAAGGAGAAGCCGCGAAAGTGGTGGTGGGTGTTCCTCGGCAGGTAGGCCACAACGGAGCTGATTCAGAGAAGCAATGAGCACACCCGCTGAAGACCTTCAGGCCCGCGCCCGCACGCTCCTCGAGAGCGGCGAGGCCGACCTCGTGATCGGCCACGGCCACGGCACCAACCCGCAGAAGACCACCCCCGTCTTCATCACGAAGGCGGAGGACGCAGGACAGCTCGTCCTCAACCCCTTCTGCCGCAACAACCTGGCCAACTGGCTCACGCGGAAGGACCTTCGCGTTCGCTTCAAGCGCATCGCCCTCGTCGCCAAGGAGCCCGACATCCGCGCCGTCATCCTCCTCATCCAGGAGGAACAGGTCAAGGCCGACTCCATCCGCGTCATCGGCGTCCGCATTGACCGTCCCGGCGACCCCGACTCCCCCTGCGAAGTCCTCCCCCAGACCACCCTCGAAGACCTCGAGAAGCACCTCCGCGAGAGCTTCCAGCCCCGCGACCTCACGCCCGGCCAACTCCGCGAGGTCGAGGAACTCGAGAAGAAATCCCCCGCCGAACGCTGGGCCTTCTGGCGCCAGCAATTCGACAAATGCCTGAGATGCCATGCCTGCCGCCAAGCCTGTCCGGCCTGTTACTGCGATCAATGCATCGCCACCCTCAACCAGCCCCAATGGATCGACACCTCCGCCCATCCCCTCGGCAACATGGCCTGGAACATCGCCCGCGCCTTCCACCTCGCCGGCCGCTGCATCAACTGCGGGGAATGCGAACGCGCCTGCCCCGCCGACATCCCCCTGATGCTCCTCAACCGCTTCCTCGCCCGCCAGGTCAGAGCCCACTTCGGCTACCTCGCCGGCTACGACACCGAGGAATATCAACCCTTCGCCGCCTACAAGTGTGAGGACAACCAAGACTTCATCCTATGAACAAGATCCTCGACGCCACACGCCTCCCCGCCCTCCTCGACGCCATCCGCGCCCAAGCGCGCCTCATCGCGCCCGCACGCGACGGCGACCTCCTCCACTACCGCCCCGTCGCCTCCGCCGCCGAAATCGCCCCACGCACCGACTACATCGTCCCCCGCAACTCCATCAAAGAACTCTTCTTCCCCCGCACCGAGCCCATCCTCACCTACGCCCGAGCCGACGGCGGCGCCCAAGTCGCCGAGCCCCAGACCCCCTACCCCCCCACCGTCATCTTCGGCTGCCGCCCCTCCGCCGGGGCCTCTACCGCCTGATCCCCTACGCCATCCTCTCCCCCTTCTACTGGGTGCTCATCAGCCTCGGCGCCTGGAAGGGCCTCCTCCAGCTCTTCTGGAACCCCTTCAAGTGGGAGAAAACGATTCACGGACTCGACGCATCGGCCAAGGGCAAGGAAGGAGGGGGGCCATGAGAGGCCATCCCAGATTCCAGATTCCAAATGCCAGATTCGGAATCCGGCAATCTGCCATCTGCAATCTGAAATCTGCAATCGCTCTCCTCGCCATCGGCGCGGCGCTTGTGTGCGGGGCTGACGCCCTAGCCGGGGCCGACGACTGGTGGCACCCCGCCTGGTCGCACCGCAAGCGCGTGCGCGTGAGCCTGGCCCCCGCCGAGCCCCTGGGCTTCCGCTACCGCCCGCCCGCAGCAGGCGCCGACGACCTGGTGGCGGCCCAGGCCACCATCCAGTGCGAGGTGAAGCTCGCGGCCAGCGCGGCGAAGGAGGTCCGCGTCGTGGACAGCGGCGGCAACCTCCTCCCCTGCGTGGCGGAGGACCCCGACAGCCGCGGCCTGGTCCGCGTCACCTTCCCCGCCCGCCGCGTCATCACGGGCAAGCTCGACACGCCCATCCAGGACGGCACGAAGTCCGTCACCCTCGGCGTCGGCCGCGACAAGGCGGTGGCCCCAGGCACCCGCTTCTACGCCCTGGCTGGGGCCGTCCGCATCGCCACGCTCGAAGTCGAGGCCGTCGAGGCCAAGACCTCCTCCGCCCGGGTCGTCGAGAAGACCACCCCCAACATCGCCCAGGGCGTCGCCGTCGAGTCCGACGTCGTGGCCTCCGCCGACTACTGCATCTACTACGGCAACCCCAAGCCCGAGGGCGAGGCCCCGACCTGGACGCCCCCCTCGGCCCGCATCGCCCTCTACGGCTGGCGGCTCACCGACGGCCAGTTCCTCGGCGCCCTCGAGGAGGCCCGCGGCACCTATCGGCGCCTCCCGGTGGACCTCCTCGCCGCCGCCATGCGCAACAGCCCCACCTATGCCGGCTCCAGCTCCCTCACCGTGATCAACGGCCATGGGAATCCGCTCGACTACGAGTACTACCACATCAGCGCCTACGAGAGCTACTTCCGCTGCGACATCCCCGGCCTCTACCGCTTCTCGGTGGACTCGAGCGCCCCGGCCTACCTCTTCGTGAACGGCAAGATGATGGCCCAGCGCGCCGGCTTCTTCTATCAGGTCGCCGGCAACTTCGAGCACCGCGGCAAAATCCTGCTCGACAAGGGCTACCACCACCTGCTCCTGTGCGCCGTCGAGTCGGGCAAGGCCACCAACACCCGCCTCGGCTGGCAGCCGATCACGGCCACCACCATCTCCGGCGTGCCCGCCAGCTTCTACCTCAACCGCGTCGAGGCCGAGGCCGTGGGCTTCGACACCCGCGACAAGCGCGGCCTGGCCTGCTTCAGCTACGAGCTGGCCCCCCTCTCCGTCCTCGCCCCCACAGGCAAGCGCTTCCAGTTCGTCCAGTTCCACAGCCTCCTGCCCACGGCCGAGGGCGACGACGGCACGGCGTTCCGCTGGGACTTCGGCGATGGCGCCACCGGCGCCGGCGAGGCCCCAGGCCACCTCTACGAGGTCCCTGCCTCGGGGGCCGCCGCAGCCTTCCCCGTCACACTCCACGCCTCCCGCAACAGCAAGCCGGCGGGCGAGTACCGCATGACGGCCCACCTCGAGCCGCGCCCGAGCGAGAAGCTCAACCTCTCGCTCGACATCGTCAGCTTCGCCAACATCGTCTACTTCGACGAGCGCACCAGCGTCGCCGTCCGCCTCCGAAACACCGGCTTCAGCCCCGTCATCGTCCGCGCCACGGGACGCCTCGAGAACCGCGACGACCGCCAGATCATCGTCAACCAGGACCTCCTCATCGAGGGCCAGAACGAGAACTTCTGCATCCTGCCCGTGGACATGAAGCAATTGGAGGACAAGGCGGCGCTGCTCGAGCTGGACATCCTGCTCGGCGGCCAACGCGTCCTCGACGCCGGCGCCCGCGCCATCCCCTTCGGCGACCTCATACGCCGCGGCGAGGTCGCCCTCGACGGCGCCGCGGCCCTCCTCGGCCCGGGCGGCCCATACACCGGCATCGCCTACACGGGCGACTTCCCCACGATGAACTACGAAGTCGTCCTCCGCGCCCAGCGCCGCGCCGGCCGCGACCTGTGCCACGTCACCTTCCCCGTCGGCTCCGCCCTCTGCACGCTCCGGCCCCGCGCCTGGGACGCCACGTTCGAGGCCGGCCGCTGGCACCAAGTGCGCCTGCGCGTCACCGAGGCCAGGGTCGAGGCCTGGCTCGACGGCCGCAAGGTCACTGATGTCGCCCGCGCCGCCGCCCAGACCGCTCTCCCCCTCGCCTTCGACGCCCTCAAGCCCTTCGGAGTCCACGCCGCCCTCAACGCCCAGGTCGCCGTCCGCGACATCTCGCTCGCCCGCGTCGCGCCCGACGCCCCGCCAGCCGCCCCCAAGGCCCCCGCCCCCAAGCAGGCCGGTCCGGCGCCCCTCCTCAGAGAAGGCTCCCTCGCCGGCTGGAAGCCCGTCGCCGAGTGCGACCTCAATCTCCTCCAAGGCGGCCTCGGCTCCATCCACGACTACCAGGGCCGCCGCGTGATGATCTCCACCGAGATCGAAGACGCCGACCGCCATCTCCAGCGCGTCTTCAGCCGCTTCGCACGCGAGAAGCTCCTCACCCGCCGCCGCAGCGTCCTCCTCTTCGGCGACCGCATGAGCCCCCCCGTCGCCCGGGGCAAGGCATTCCCCGACTACGCGAGCCTCCTCGCCGGCCGCCTCAAGGCGGCCGAGCGCCCCTTCTCCTTCGTCCAGCGCACCACCGGCCTCCTCCCCACCATCGCCGATGCCATCCACTTCGCCCGCACGCTCCAGGCCGTGAAACCCCTCCCCGACTTCGTCGTCATCTGCCCCGGCCTCGCCGACGTCCAGCAAGCCGTCGGCGACCGCGACTTCACCCGCTCCTTCGACCTCATGATTGACGCCGTGCGGGCCACCGGCAAGGCCATCAAGGTCATCCTCGTCTCCCCGCCCCCGTGCGCCCGCAACGTCCGCATCTCGCGCCTCTACACCGACTCCGTGGCGAAGCTCGCCCGCGAGCACCACGCCCAATTCCTCAACCTCGACGCCCTGTTCACCCAGGGCCAGGACGACTGGCTCAAGGCCCTCTACGCCGCGCCCGACGCCCAGGACATCTTCCTCGACTCCCCCAACGAGGCGGCCCACCGCCGCATCGCCGACGCCATCGAAAAGCTCATCGAGCCATAGCCCAGGCTCGCCCCCAACTTGGCACAACCAATGACTAACCCCCAGCCCAGCGGCTTCGAACCCTACCTCGGCCAACAAGTCGTCCTCGACACCCGCTCCACCTACATCATCCTCGGCACCCTCACCGCCATCGCCCCCGACTGCCTCACCCTTGAGAACGTGGACGTCCACGACACCAGCGACGCCTCCTCCACCAAGGACCACTACATCATGGAGAGCCACAAGCTCGGCATCCGCACCAACCGCCGCTCCGCCAAGGTCCGCACCGCCGAGATCATCTCCGTCTCCCTCCTCCGCGACGTCGAAATCTACTGAGTGCCACTGGAGCAACTTGCGCCCCCCCGGAAAGGGGCGCAAGTTGCCCGGATCGCCCAATAAACCCCTCTAGACTGGCGAGAAAGCAACTTGCGCCTCGCGCACACACACGCGCGCGCATGTGGGTAACTCCATAAGTCCTGAAATACCAAGGGCTGAAGCTGCCCCATGGGAGCAACCTGTGCCCCATCTGGCCCCCGGGGGGCGCAAGTTGCCCCCACCTAAGTCCCAATTTGCGCATTGTTTCACAAGCCAGACCGCATCGCCGTAGCACTCCTGGATTGCCCGGCCGTGTCCTTGCCGCGTGGCGCACCACCACGGCTGGACAAGCCAGCCGTGCCACACCCCTCGTCTCGCCCCTTCTGCTGCCAGCCACTTGCGCCAGGCCGGCGATTGCGCTAGCCTGTCCCCACACGTGACTTGCTCCGCCATGCCCTGGGAGCGACTGGAGGGCAGGATCTGTAGGCGGGGCGTCCCTGCCCCGCGTGGCCGCTCGCGGGCCAGGGACGGCCCGCCTACAGGTGCCACTGTTTGGGACCCTGCACTGGAAGGAGCCCAATGGCAAGCCGCCCCGCAATGGTCTCAGCGTGTCTCAGCGCGCTCGCCTCCGCGTGGGCCGCGGCGGGCGAGAGGGTCCCCTACCCGATTGTGGATACGGGACAGGAGCGGTGCTACGACGACAGGGGCGAGATTCCCTATCCAAAGGCCGCCCAGCCCTTTTTCGGCCAGGACGCCCAATACGAGGGCAACACGCCAGCCTACAAGGACAACGGCGACGGCACCGTGTCCGACCTCGTGACCGGGCTGATGTGGCAGAAGGACCCCGGCGAGAAGAAGTCGTCCCGCGAGGCCGTCGCCGGGGCATCCAAGTGCAGGCTCGGCGGCCACGACGACTGGCGCCTGCCCACCATCAAGCAACTCTACTCGCTCATCCTCTTCAGCGGCACCGACCCCGACCCCCGCAGCGCCAACTCCGGGCGACAGAAACCCTTCATCGCCGCCGACCACTTCGTCTTCAAGTATGGCGACGCCGCCACGGGCGACCGCATCATTGACTC
The DNA here is from genome assembly GCA_041320515.1 of Planctomycetota bacterium. GTDB lineage: Bacteria > Planctomycetota > PUPC01 > DSUN01 > DSUN01 > DSUN01. The sequence continues at coordinate 2,802,391 of JBGLNR010000001.1, forward strand.
CCAGTACGCCACGTGCACCAAGTACGTCAGCACCACGATGCAGGGCAACGAGACCATGTTCGGCGTCAACTTCGCCGACGGCCGCATCAAGGGCTACCCTGTCGCACCACCCCCGGGACGAGCCGAGAAGACTTACTACGTCATGTACGTGCGCGGCAATGCCGGCTACGGGAGGAACGGCTTCCTCGACAACGGCGACGGCACGATCGCCGACCGGGCCACCGGCCTCGTGTGGCAGAAGGCCGACAGCGGCAAGGGGATGAACTGGCAGGAGGCCCTCGCCTATGCCGAGGGCCTGACCCTGGCCGGCCACTCCGACTGGCGCCTGCCCAACGCCAAGGACTCTAGGCTTACACTGATGAGCGACCGCCACATTGCCGGGCAGCGTTGCAGCGCGTCAACATGGGGCCACGCTTCGTAACCATCGCACTGGCCATTGGTTATGTTCATCCGCCGCGTCGAGCTGGTCAAGTGGCGTTGCTGAATATCAACATGGCCCTAGGGCGTGAGCCAACCCACGTGCGCTCGGGTGCCGCGCCCTCGGCGTCGCTCCTCGGTGTAACTATATGAAAGACAAGACTTAACGATGCACCCATCACGGACGTGCGACGGGCACCGTGGGGCCTTCACAGCGGCACGGCGTTTGCTGGGAAAGCTATGACTTAGGTGAAGGTGCGGTCTACGTGGTTCCCTGGAGAGGAGAAACCGATGGTCGCTGCGAGCCGAAGCCGCACAGGGATGCTCTTGACCGTTCTGTTTCTCGGTGTGCCGCTCTTCGAGCAAGCCCAGTTCCTCTACGCAGGATTCATGCCGACTGACTTGGCGGGCCTTCAGATATGGGTTGACGCGGGCGATCCCTACAACACGGGAGCTGCACCCGCCCCCGGCACGCCGATTTCTGCGTGGGCCGACAAGTCCGGGGCAGGCCATCACCTCGTTCAAGGAGCAGGCGACCCGAGCCGGTACCCAACTTATCAGGGCAGCGGCATCGGTGGCAGGCCTTCAATCCGCTTCGACGGCAACGACTATCTGTGGGCAACCACCTACGACTCGGCGAACCCCTACACAGTCTTCGCCGTGGGCAACATGCAGGGCTCGCAGAACTACCGCCTCGTCTCCTCCCACAACATCAACTGGCTCCTTGGCTATTGGGGCGGGCAGGAGCAGGTGCTCCACGCCAACGCGTGGGTGACGTATCCTGGGCCGGCCGCCAACACTACACCGGACCTGTATGCCGCGACCAACACCGGCGCGGCCAATCGCCTCTACTACAACGGCGCCGACATCACGGGGAACCCGGCGGCCGGACTGGGCAGGATCGGCCAGTTGTCGCTGGGCGGCGCCTATCTCGGCGGCAGCGAGTTCTCGCGCGGCGACGTGGCCGAGGTCGTGATGTACGACCGCGTGCTCAGCGCCGCCGAACTCAACCAAGTGGGCTACTACCTCTCCCGCAAGTACGGCCTCCCGTCCAGCTACACCGGCCCCCCACCCTCCTCGATCCTCACGTGGGACGGCGGGACCGGCAACTGGGGCGACTCGACGCACTGGGACGCGCCTCCCGCGATCCCGAACAACGACACGATCAGGGCCGTGGTCGCCAGCGGCGACGTGACCGTCGGGGCCAGCTGCACGGCTCATTCGCTCCAGCAGGCCGGCGGCCAGGTGACGGTCGGAGCCAACAGGACCCTCACCCTCGCCTACGGCATGAGCGCCACAGGCGGCACGGTGGCCCTGCAGGACCAGAGCCGCCTGGTGCTCGACATGGAGAGCGGTAGCATCGGCACGCTGAGCGTCTTGGGCGGCGATGCCCTGGTGCACGCTGAGTACGGCACGCTCAGCGTGGCAAACGTCAACCTCGCCAGTTCCCTGACCAAGACCGGCATGGCCGCCATGGCAGTCCAGAACGCGTCACTCGCCGCCGGCTCCAGCTTCGTCGCGGGTGGCGGCACGGTGACCCTCCAGAGCGTCGTGGCCGCCGCGGGCTCCACCTTCGACGCCCACGCCGGCACCCTCCAGGCCGCCCCGGCTCCCAACTACATTGATCAGGGAGATCTGGTCCTCAGCGGCGGCACGTTCCAGGCCTCGGGCAGCGTGGTGGAACTCACCACGAATGCTCTGAAGCAGTATGGGTACCACGTCAACAACGACGCGCTGATGATGAACTTGAACAACAACGGGGGCATGGTGGGCGGCACGCCGCCCAACCCGCCTTCGGTGGCCGGCTTCTACGGCCAGTCCTTCCTGACTGCCGGACCCGGCAACCGCGGCCTGGACTTCGACAACGACGCCGACTTCATCGCCCAGGGCATGGTCAACCAGGCGGACAACTACAGCAACCTCTTCCTCGGCAAGCTGGTGGTGCCCGCGGACAAGGCAGGGACATGGAACTTCCGCATCGAGGCGCAGGACGACCCCTGCGGGATGTGGATTGACCTCAATCGCAATGGGGTCTTCGAGTCGAACGGGGCGCTGAACTCCAATCAGGGCGAGCAGCTTGCCTGGTCGGACACAGGGACTAAGTCAGTGGCCCTGGCAGCCGGCGAATACTGGGTCGCCTTCACCCATCGTGAGGGCGGCGGCGGCTCCGCGATTGACATCAACTTCTCTGCCCCTGGGATCAGCGACCGCACGGTCATGCCCCTGGATGCCGCTCAAAACGGGCTGTGGAACTGGAGCATCCGCGGCGCGATCGACATGGGCAGCTCGGACGTGACGGTCGCCGCGGGCACCACCGGCTCGCGCATCGAGTTCTCCACCGACCAGCAGGCCACGTTCGGCAACCTGGCCTTTGGCAGGGACTCCGACCTCTCGGTGAGCGGCTCGAAGGCCGTCTTCCCCCGCATCCTCACCAATGGCGATGCCTCGCTCGGCCTCAGCGGCACCGTCATCGCCAACGGCTACGACGACCAGGGCGCCCCGGCGACGATGAGGCTGTATGGAAGCGGAACCCTCGCGGTCGTGGCCGCGGCGCCCGGCGACGTGAGTGCGAAGGTGACGAACTTCCAGGTGGACACCGGGGCGACGTTCCGCGTGGCCGGCGCCGGCCTCCTCGGCGGCGACCCGCTCGTCACCCTCAACGGCGGCACGTTCACCGTCGCGCCCCCCACCTCACTCCCGACCTATCCCAACGCCTACATGCAGCTCACCGATGTCAACGTCCTCGCCAGCTCGACGCTCAACTCCCTGACTGCGGGGACGCTGGCCCTCGGCCACCTGGGCTTCGATGGGCCGAGCATCCTCACCGTGGCCGGCAGCGGCGGCCAGGTGGACTTCGTGGACACGACGGTGCGCGCGGCGGGCACCTCGGGCTTCAGCACGGCCGTGAGCACGATTGGGCGCAGCCTCGACGCCAACGGCCTGGCCGTCACGTTCGCCAAGCAAGGCGCGTCCGACCTCATCTTCACCCGCGGCGGGGCCGGCCTGGGGAGCACGACGCTGGACGTGCAGGCGGGCACCCTCGCCCTCATCGGCGCGAACACGGCGGCCGGGGCCGCCATCCGCATGAGCGGCGGCAACCTCACCCTTGGCAGCCCCGACGGGACGGACCAGACCTTCGACAACACGATCACCTCCACCGGCAGCGGCACGATCACGGCCGGCTCCAGAGGCGGCTACGGCGCCGCCAGCGGCGACATCGCCATCCCCAGCCTCACCCCCGGCGCGGGAACCACAGTGACCCTCGCAGCCGAGGGCACCCACCGCATCGTGCTGCCCAACGGCGTCAATGCCCCGGGCAGCAGCCTCCACATCACTCAGGGCGAGGTGTTGGTCCAGAACGCGGTCACGGTGGGCGGCCTGAGCGGCACCGGCGGCACCCTGGCCACCGACGGCACATTCGCCATCAGCCCGCAGACCGCTCTCCAGCTTGGCAGCCAGTTGCGCGTCAACAGCGGCAACCTCACCCTCAATCTCCCCAACACCCCGTCCCTCCCCAGCGGCACCGTGGCGTTCTACAACTTCAGCGGCGGCAGCGTGAGCGACGGCAGCGGCCTGGGCCACAACGGCTCGCTGGTGGGCAACGCGCAGATCGTCGGCGACGCTCTGGTTGTTGACGGCAACACGGCGGGTGGCGGCTACGCCAACCTGCCCAGCATGGCCGACCACTTCACGAACGCTGGGACGGTGACCATGTGGGTGAAGCTCGATCTGGCCACGCCCACCGACGGCGCGCGCACGGGCCTCGTCGGCCTCGGCGGCTCGGGCAACAACCACTACCCCTGGACCGATGGTCAGGCCTACTCCACCGTCCTGCGCGCCGACGGCAACCGCGTGAACAACATCGCCCTGTCCGGCGCCATAGACCGCGCTGCCTGGCACCTCGTCACGTTCACCAGCGACCCCGCCGGCGGCTGGAACATGTACCAGAACACCACCCTCGTGCGAAACGCCGCCGCCGTCTGGGGCATCAACAACTGGACCCTCGGCAAGGACGTGTCGAACGCCTACCTCGACGGCCAGCTCGACAACGTGATGGTCCTCAACCGCGCGATCACGCCGGCCGAGATCGCGCAGCTCTACGCCGCCGGCCCCACGGCCACCTATGGTGGAGCCACCCTCGGCGACGTGCGCCTGGCCGATGGCGCCTCGCTCACCCTCGCCGGCGCGGCGCAGCCGCAGGTCAACTCCATCGGCGCCACCTCGAACGGCCCCGTCGCCACCGGCCCGATGACCCTGAGCAACTTCGGCAACCCCACCGCCGCCCGGACGGGCAGCACCGTGACCCTCGACGCTACGATCACCACGGCCAACTTCGCTGTCACCGGTTCCGGCACGCTTGCCCTCGCCCAGAACCTCACCCTCACCAGCGGCAGCCTCACCAGCAGCAGCACAGCCAACCTCGCCACGCTCGGCTCCCTCACCATCGCCGCACAGGCGGCCGGCACGGTGGACCTGAATGGCCAGCTCGGCGTCGTGGGCGGCACGCTCACGGTCAACACCCCCGCCACGGCCTCCCTCGGGCAGCTCGTCCTGGCCTCCGGCACGGGCCTCGTCCTCGGCGGCACGGGGGCCGCCAGCTTCGACTCCATCAGCGCGGCGGACGGCACCTCCATCCAGGGCGCGGCCACGCTTGTCGGCGGCATGACCCTCGGCGCCAGCCCAGGAACGCTCAACGTCACAGGCTCCTTCACAATGGCCGCAGGCTCCACCTACCACTGGGAGCACGACGGGACGAATCAGGACCTCGTGGCCGTCACAGGCTCCGTCAACGTCAACTCGGCCTGGACCCTCGGCATCACGCTCGGCGGCATCATCGGCAACGGCTCCTACGACCTCTTCACCCACACGATGGGCTCGACGCCGCCCGTGGGCGCCGTGAACATCCTCAAGGAGAACTCCTGGGCACAGCTCATCTCATCCGCCACGGTCTGGGACGTCGGGCCGGGCGAAACCGCCAGCTTCCCGACCAAGTGGATGAGCGCCGACGGCAAGACCGTTCACCTCGTCTTTTCGGGCGACGACTGCTTCTCCGTCCGCAAGGCCACCTTGGCCGTCGCGACAGAATAGCCCATTGGAGGCCCACCTTTGCGCCTTTTCCTCCTGGCACTGCTTGCGTCCTGCTGCTGCCTCGCGGGCGAGCCGTCGTGGAAGGCGGCCGGCTGGGGCGGGGGCGGCTTCTTCTGGTCGTGCGCGTTCCACCCGACCCGCGACGGCGTGCTCTACCTGGGCGGCGACGTGGGCGGCGCCTACAAGTCCGAGGACAAGGGCAAGCACTGGCGCTTCATCAACCGCGGCCTGGCCGACTATGCGGTCTACGCCCTCGCCACCAGCAAGGCCAGCCCCGACACCCTCTACGCAGGGACCGTCAGCGGCCTGTGCAAGAGTACCGATGCCGGCGAGCATTGGACGTTTCTCGAAGAGACCGCCAAGGGCACGTGGCGGAAGCTCGACTACCTCCAGGCATTCGCCAGCCAGCCGCGGCCGGCGGCCCCGCCGGCCTTCCAGGGCAAGGGCTGCCTGGCGCTTACGTTCGAGAGCGAGGCCGGCGACTGGGACCGCAACGGCCGGGCCGAGAAGGGCTTCTTCCCCAAGCCGCTCGACGCCACGCCCTACGCCAGAGTCACGGCGCGGTTCCTCGTCCCCGCCGGCGCGCCCAAGCTCCAGGCCCAGCTCGTCGTGCAAAGCGGCCCCAAGTGGCTCTGGCAGCAAGGCCCCTTCACCGATGGCAAGCCCGGCGAGTGGACTGAGGCGGCCCTCGACCTGGCCACGCTGAAGGACCTGGGCGAGGTGCGAATCGTCTACTTCGTCGTTCGCTCGCCCGAACACGGCTACAAGGGCGAGGTCTACCTGGATGCCGTCACGCTCCATCCCGCAGCGGCGGGCGGGAAAGCCATCGTTCTCGGCGACTGGGAGAAGCCGGGCGACACCGAGGGCTGGAGCGCCAACCGGAAGATCAAGGACGCCCTGTTCGTCACCGAGGTCCGGCAATCGGCGGACCTCGAGCGGAAGGAGAAGGGCGTCATCTCCTCCGTGGCTGTCGCGGAGAGCGACCCCAAGCTGCTGTTCGTCACGAACGCCGAGCTTGGCGTGCTGCGGAGCGAGGATGGCGGCGGCACGTGGAAGCATCTGCCAACGCCCAAGAACGCGGCCTGCGTGGCCGTTGCCGCGAGCGACCCGAGCATCGTCTACGCCGCCTTCCGCCAGGAGGGCATTCGCCGCTCGGCCGACAAGGGCGCCACGTGGGCCGTCGCCAGCGCCGGCATCAAGCCGGGCTGCGCCATCCGCGAGGTCGCCATTGACCCGCGCGACCCGAACACCGTCTACTGCATCGGCGCGGCCGGCTGGGAGGGCTACTTCTATCGCTCGACCGACGGCGGGCGCTCCTGGGAGGAATCGCGGACGCTCAAGCGCGACTTCGACTCCGACCCGACCTGTCCCGACGACTACGGCGGCCGTGCCACGGGCACCTGCCCCTTGAGCACGCCGTCCAACCTGGCCATCAACCCGCAACGGCCCAGCGAATTGTTCATCGCGGCCAACTGGCGCAACGCCTTCAGCCCCGACGGCGGCAAGACGTGGGAGCAGCGCGACCGCGGCGCCGACATCTCGTGCGTGACCGACATCCGCTTCGTCGGCGGCAAGACCTACGTGACCGCGATGGACGAGGGGCTGCTGGTCAGCGAGGACGACGGCGCTTCGTGGCGCATCCTCTGCCCCCTCAAATACTCCACCGCGCTCAGCGGCCACCAGTGGCGCGTCCATGTGTCGCCGAACGCGGAGCGAATCGTCACCACCTGCTCGCTGTGGGAGAGGCCGGCGAACTGCGTCGCCGTGAGCGCGGATGGCGGCAAGTCGTTCACCACCCACGCCGATGGCCTGCCCGCGCGCCGCCCGACCGCCAACACGATGTGGGGCGAGGGCTACGCCCGCGCCCTCGCCGCCGACCCGAGCGACCCCAACGTCCTCTACCTGGGCATTGACGGCGACCCCGCCCCCGGCCAGAACGCGGGCGGCGGTGTCTTCAAGTCCACCGATGGCGGCCGCACCTGGCGGCAACTTGCCTCGCAGCCCGGCAGCCGGCGGATGTTCTACGGCCTCGCCGTGGACCCGACGGCCCCGAAGCGACTCTACTGGGCCGCGTGCGGCGCCGGCGGCGGACTCTACCGCAGCGACGACGGCGGGGTGAGTTGGAGCCACGTGTTCAAGAACGAGGCATGGGTCTTCAACGTCGCCGTCTCGCCGACGGGCGTCGTCTACTGCCCCGGCGCCAACCTCTGGCGCAGCGACGACCACGGGGCGATCTGGCGGAAGCTCACCAGCTTCGACGGCTCGGTCTCCATCGTCGGCCTAGAGATCAACCCGAAGGACGAGAAGGTGATCTGGCTCTCGCGGGCGAGCTGGGGCACGGGCGCCGTCGGCTCGGTGCATGAGAGCAACGACGGCGGCGCCACCTGGCGCGACATCACAGCCGACCTCCCCTACGTCAAGCCCACGGTCCTCCGCTTCAACCCCGCCACGGGCGATCTCTGGGCGGGAGGCGTGGGGCTCTTCAGGATGGCTACTGCCCCCAGAGCTTCTTCAGTACCTTGAGCATCTCGGGACCGTGCTCCTTGATCCCGGTCCACAAGCGAGGCGCCTGCAACTACAGCGGGAGACGGCGACGCCACGCCTTTGGGTTGCGGGAGGTATGAAGGACGCCGTAGATCGTCAACGTGGATTCCGCATGCTCATAGAAGACCGCATAGGGGAAGCGGCGGACGAGCGCGCGGCGATAGCTCTCGTGGACGACCGCGTAGAGCTGCGGGTTGCGGCGAATGCTCTCTGTGCAGGCATCCACGCAACTCAGGAATTCCTCACCCAGCCCCGCGCGCCGGGCCTCGTACCAGGAGTACGCCTCCTCAATGTCAGCCCCGGTATCGGGGTGGAGGATCACCTTAGCGGCCATGGCGCGCCCGGACCCTTCGCTTGACTTCTTCCCAGGTGAGGGCGGAGGCGGGATTCTGCGCCAAGCTCGCCTTCCTGCGGGCGAGTTCCTTCTTCTGCCAGTCGTGAACTGGCACCGCGTCGGGAGTAGCAGCAAGATCGTCCCACAGATCCTCGACGAGCTGGAGCTTCTCGGAGGGACTCAGGTCGAAGACCGAGGCAGTAGGCGTGCTCATATTTCAGTGTCCCACAACCAAGAGGCAGCTTCAGATCGATCCGTGGCGTAGCCACGCGCCTGAGCAAAGACCACTACGAGTAATCTACCGGCCCCGTGCTCGGTTGTCAAGACGGGGAGGGAGCCGCTCCGCCCGACCCGCTGCTACTTCCCCCAGAGCTTCTGGAGGACCTTGAACATCTCGGGGTCGTGTTCCTTGATCTCGGGGCGCACGAAGGGATAGAAGTCGTTGGTGCCGAAATAGGCTTCGGACAGCTCGGCGAAGTACTCCTGGTCGTTGTTCAGCGCGTACGCCCGCTTCTTGCCCCCAGCGTAGTAGAGGACGGATTCGTAGGACTTGGTCTCGACGGCCCGCTTGAACGCAGCCTTGATGTCGGGCTGGTCGTAGCCGAGCACCTGGTGGTGGTAGGCGTGGGCCAGCTCGTGGAGGACCATGTTCGGCTGGCACTCGGCCCAGTTGAGGAAATTCGTCGGCCCGCCAATCTCGACTGACTTCTCTTTCTCGGGGTTGAACCCGTGGCCTGCCAGCCACCCGCGCGACGGATGGTAGCAGGCGCACACGACCTTGGGGTTCTCCTCGACCCAGAAGCGCACCTTGCGCAGCCTCTCGACCGCGGGCGCCGGCACCACGCGGGTGACGTCGTACAGCCGCGCGCCCAGCAGCTTCAGCGTCTTCTCCCCCAACTCCTTCTTCTCATCGAGGAGTTTCTTGTGGACGAGCACGGTCCAGCCCTCGATGGACTGGACCGAGTAGTTGGCCGTGGGCTCGAACTCGGGTTGGGCCGTAAGAAGGACGCATGTGACGAGCAGAATCGGGTTCATTTGCTTGGCTCTTCCCCTTGAAGCGCCTGCCTGGTGGCGGCCCCAAGCGCACCGAGCGAGAGCCTGGGGCTCAGTTTTGTCTGTATCAAGGCGCACGCTGAGATGATACAGACAAACATCAGAGGCTGCGACGACCAACACCTAAGTGCCGACCAGATAATAACTTGGGGCGGTTCAGGCACGGCGCTGGGCGCGTGTCTGGAAGATCAGGCTGCGTGCGCGCACAAATGATACAGACAAAACGGGGTCGACGCGCCGCCCAACGGGGTGGCGCGCCGGCGAACGAACGCTTGAGTCGCACACGCCACGCCTGCCATCCTATCACAGACATTGGCTCGATTGCAATCGCGGCTTCGGGCCGGTAGAATCGGCTCGACCTCAATCAAGGAGTCCCCGATGGCAAGACGCCGCGCCGACAAGCCGAATGTGATCGCGTTCTTCACCGACCAGCAGCGGTGGGATGGCTCGGGCCTTTTCGGCAACCCGCTCGACCTCACGCCCAACTACGACCGCGTGGCGGTGCAGGGCACGCACTGCCAGCTCGGCTTCACCTGCCAGCCCGTGTGCGGCCCGGCCCGCGGCGTGCTCCAAACGGGCCGCTACGCCACCGCGTGCGGGGTGTGGCGGAACGGCCTCGCCCTCCGCCCCGACGCCAGGACCCTCGCCCACTGCTTCAACGACGCCGGCTACCACACCGCCTACATCGGCAAGTGGCACCTGGCCAGCAAGAACGCCGTGCCCGTCGAGGAGCAGGGCGGCTACCAATACTGGCTCGGAGCCAACGTCCTGGAGTTCTGCTCCGACGCCTACAACTGCGTGATGTACGACGGAGAGGGCCGCGAGGTGAAGCTGCCCGGCTACCGCGTGGACGCGCAGACCGACGCCGCTATCCGCTACGTGGACGCCCACCGGGCCGGACCATTCTTCCTCTTCGTCTCCTACCTCGAGCCGCACTTCCAGAATCACATTGACGACTATCCGCCGCCCGACGGCTATCGCGAGCGCTACACCGGCCGCTGGGTGCCCGCCGACCTGGCGGCCCTCGGCGGCTCGACCCACGCCCACCTGGGCGGCTACTGGGGCATGATCAAGCGGCTCGACGAGGCGTTCGGACGCCTCCTGGATGCCCTCAAGAGCCTGGGCCTCAGCGAAGACACCATCGTGCTCTTCACCAGCGACCACGGCTGCCACTTCAAGACGCGCAACAGCGAGTACAAGCGCTCCTGCCACGAAAGCTCGATCCGCATCCCAGAGCTGGGGGAGATGGCTGTAGACCACGCTCTTGGTCTTCCCCTGGCTTGTGATGCGGAGGTGTCCTTGGTAGTGCAGCCCTACGCGCCGAGGGCTCTGCTCTGGCAGTGAGAAGAAGTCGGCCACGGCCACCGCGGCGTCGAATGCCGCGATCTCGTCCGCGTTGACGCGGAACGACTCCTGCTGTCCCGCGCCGCGGCCATCACCGAAGAGCACGGCCACGGCACCATCGCGCCCGATGGTCATCTCGTACGACCGACGCCCCAGGGCGCGGTAGTGAATGAACTCCTGGCCCTTCGCCTCGGCCAGCTTCTCCTCCTTGGCCTCCTGTGCGCGAACGCTCCCCAACGCAATGCTGCCCAGGGCGAACGCTACGGCCAGTGGCTTGTTCATGGCCTCGCTCCTCCGGTTCATTGTGCCCAGGACGCGACCAAGGCAGACTCCCCCGCGCTTAGACGAGCCACCCTGCCAAGGGGTTCCACCGGCAGGGCTGGTCCGGGGATTCCCGAGGGCTATGCACACGCTGCCTCCCGCCCCTCATCGGTAGTCCTCCCGAATGGGGTAGAAGGCGTCAATGACGTAGCAGGGCGTGAGGGCCTTGGCGGAGTGGGGGGCGTTGGGGGGGATGACGACGACGGCGCCCGGGCCGATGCGGCGAGCGTGGCCGGGAATGACCGACCCGGCGCGGAAGTACCAATGAACGAAGGTCATGAACTGGGAGTGGACGATGCGGGCCGGGCAGCCGGGGGCCAGCTCGCGCATCGGCAGGTCAGCGAGTTCCAGGTGGTTCATCAGGTTCTCCGCTGGGAAGCCAGTGCCGCCACGATTCGGCGGGCAACGGCGGGCAGGTCGGGGTCGCGCGCGCCCATGCTCAGCACCACGTCGCCCGGCCGAGCGCGGGCGGCGATACAGCGGACCAGCTCGTCGTGGTCCGGGACAAGCTCGGCCGGTGCACCCGCCGCCACGAGTTCGGCGGCCAGCGTGTCGGAGTTCACCGACGCCGTAGCGGTGCCGCCGGCGTAGTAGACGGGCAGGATATAGAGACGCTCGCACGTCCTGCCCATCTCGGTGAAGAGCGCCTTCAGGTCGTCGTGCATCTTGGCGAGCGGCCCGAAGCCGTGGGGCCGCCACACGGCGATGACGCGGCGATAGTAGGGCGCCACAGCCTCCCAGGCGGCGCGGATTTTCGCGGGGTTGTGCGCGTAGTCGTCAATCACCGTCACGCCGGCGGCGGTCCCTGCCACGTCGAGCCGCCGGCGGATGCCGCGGAAGCGCGAAAGCGCGTCGGCGATGCGGTCGAGCGGATGGCCCAGCCTCTCGCACAGGAGGATGGCCTGAAGCGCGTTCTCGGCGTTGTGCGCGCCGAGCAGGGGCAGGCGGAACTCCTGCCCCTTGTAGCTGAAACGCGAGCCGCTGGCGGAGAGTTCGAGAGGCTGGATGATTGGATGGTTGGATGAGTGGATGAGTGTCAGAGCAATCTTGCATTCCTCCATCCATCCACCCATCCATTCATCCACTTCCTTCTTCGGCACGACAAGCGCCTTCTTCACCTTCGCGGCAAAGTCGCCGAACAGCGTGCGCGTCTCTTCCAGGGGAAAGTGGTCAGCCGAGACATTCGTGATGATCGCCCAGTCGGGCGCGAAGTTCAGGCACGAGCGGTCGCTCTCGTCCGCCTCGATCACCCACAAATCTCGTTCTGGTGGCACAGGCATCTTGCCTGTGGCGGTGGCATGGTGCGCACAGGCTGGAAGCCTGTGCCACCGGTGGCTGATGCGCACATTGCCGATGGCCGTGTCGGTCTCCCAGTTCACCACCACGCCGCCGTTGACCACGATCGGGTCGTCCCCCAGTTGCTCGAGGAGGAAGCCGACCATGCCCGTCACCGTCGTCTTGCCGCTGGTGCCGGTAATGGCGATGACTTCCTTGCCCTCGCACAGGCGGGCAAGCATCACGGAGCGGTGGACGACCGGCACGCCGAGGCGGGCGGCCGCGGCGAGGTCGGCGTTGTCGGACTCGATGGCCGTGCTGGCCACGACGGCGGCCGTGTCGGGCGTCACGCCCGAGCCGTCCTGCGGCACCAGGCGGACGCCGGCCCGCCGTAGCTTCGGCAACACCTCGATGTCCTGCCCCGAGTCGAGATAGCGGTCGGAGCCGCTCACCTGCCAGCCCGCGGCAAGGAGTGCCTGTGCGAGGGGATTCATCCCCACGCCCGCGACGCCGACGAGATGAGCGTGGGGGGCGCTCATGCCTCGGCCCCCGATTCCCCTGCCAACCGCTTCGAGGTGCGACGTGCGGCGAGAGCAGCGCGGGCATTGCGGAAGGCCTCGTGGAGCTTCCTCTCAAGGAGTTCGCGGGGCGGCAGTTCCGTGAGGTACTCGGCGATGCGAATGCCGCTGGGGGCGAGTTGGAGCAGCTCCACGTGCTCGTCGGACTTGCCGGCGCACAGGATGAGGCCGATGGGCGGCTTCTCGCCGGGCTGGCGCTCGTAGCGGTCGAGCCAGCGGAGATACAGCTCCATCTGCCCCTTGTGTTCGGCCTGGAACTTGTCGAGCTTCAGCTCGATGGCCACGAGCCGCCGCAGCGTGCGATGGTAGAAGAGCAGGTCGAGATAGTAGTCGCGGTCGTCCACCGAAATGCGTTTCTGGCGTGCGACGAAGGAGAAGCCGACGCCGAGTTCGAGGATGAAGCCCTCCAACTCGCGCAGAATGGCCGATTCGACGTCCTTTTCGCCGTAACTGTCCTTGAGGCCGAGGAAATCGAGGATGTAGGGATCGCGGAAGACGAGGTCGGGCGTCAGCTTGTCCTCGTCGCGCAGCGCGGCCAGCTCTCGCTTGATTACCTCTTCGGGCTTCTTCGAGATGGCCGTGCGTTCGAAGAGCATCGTGCCGATCTTCCGCTGAAGCGTGCGGGTGCTCCAGCGCTCCATGCGGCACATTTCGGCGTAGAAGTCACGCTTGAGGGGATCGTCGAGCGAGATGATCTGTCGGAAGTGGGTCCAACTCAATTGTCCACGCAGCGCGTGGACAATCTTCTCGTCAGGAAATGCCTCGGCGAATTGGACCATGTAGAAGAGGTTGGTTCTCGTGAAGCCGCGGCCATACTCAGCCGTCAACTGTGCAGACAGCGTCTGCACAATCTCCTCGCCATAGCCCGCCCGCTTGTCCTTGAGGATGTCCTTGCGGACTCGGGCTCCAATGCTCCAATAGAGGGTGACCAGCCCGGCATTGACGGCCTGGGCGGTGCGCTCGCGGGCGGACTCGATGAGGGAGCGAATGTCGCCGAGGAGCTGCTGCGTCGGGGGAGCGGCAGCTTCGGCTCTTGCGGGAACCTTCGACCGGCGAGACCGGGGTGTCTTGGCCATGCAGTGTCCTCCTTCGCAGCAGTATAGCGGCGGCGGGGCAGGATGCAAGCAGCACTCGCGGTTGAAAGCGCCAGCCGTTTCGGCCATAGTGGAGCCGTCGAAGCCAAGCGATTGGAGGATGCCCATGCCCTCACGTGTTCTCGCGTGTCTTCTCGCACTGTGTCAGCCAGGAGGGACCATCGTGGCTACCGCCGGAACGCTGTTCGATGCCGCCGCCGATGCGAAGAAGCTCCAAACCCTCCGCATCGAGGGGCTGAAGGACCCCGCCTGCGGCACGGTCTACCCCGATGGCGTCCTGGCGCAGGGCGGGATGCCGCTCGGGGGGCTCGGCACGGGCTACCTGTGCCTTGACCCCAGCGGGCGGCTGGGCAAGACCTCGATCTTCAACCGCTTCCCCGCGCCCATCGTGCTCAACCAGCCGTTCCTTTTCATCGCTTTGGGCGACCGGCGGCTCACCCTCGCCACGCCCAAGGACGGCGTCGGCGACGTGAAGGCGGTGCGCTACTTCGGCCATTTCCCCGTGGCCGACGTCATCTACGAACTCGATGCGCCGGTGAAGGTGGAGCTGCGCGCGTTCAGCCCCTTCATCCTGGGCGATTCGGCGGAGTGCAACACCCCCGCCGCCTTCTTCGAGGTGCGGCTGACCAATGCCTCGGACCAGCCCCAGAGCGTGACCGTCACCTTTGCCCCGGGCGGCTTCCCGAAGGGGGATGCCCAGGCATTCGCGGCCGATGGGTGGAAGGGCATTCAGGTGAAGCACAAGCCCGTCGAGAACCTGCCGGCCGGGGTGCAGCACACCCACGCCCTCGCCGCGGAGGGCGGGGCCGACGACGACAAGGGCGGGGGCGTCTCGGCTCGTTGCGAGCTGAAGCCGGGCGAGCAGGCCACACGGCGCTTCCTCCTCGCCTGGCACCAGCCGTTCCTGCGCGAAGGCTCGGGGCGGGTGGAAAAGCACAAGTACGCCGAGCGCTTCGCCGACGCCAAGGCCGTCGCCGCCCACGCCGCGGCAAGGCACGCCGACTGGCTCCGCCGCATCCTCGCCCAGCAGGACGTGCTCTACGGCTCCGACCTGCCCGGCTGGCTGAAGGAAGAGCTGGTCAACGTGCCCTACACCCTCGCCAAGAACTCCACCTGGCTCGCGCGCACCCGCCCGGACGACTGGTGGGGCGACGAAGGGCTGTTCCTCGTGAACGAGAGCTTCTCAACGTGCCCCCTCACCGAGACCATGCCCTGCCGCTTCTTCGGCCACTGGCCGGCTCTCTTCTTCTTCCCCGAGCTGGAGCTGATCACCCTCAAGGCCATCCGCACCTTCCAACTGCGGGGCGGCCAGCCGCCTTTCTGCTTCGGCCTCGGCTTCGCCATCCGCGACCCCCGCTACCACTGCCAGCACACCTGCGGCGCCGGCGAATACGCCCAGATGATCTACCGCTACTACCTGCGCACGGGCGACGCGGCGTTCCTCAAGGACTTCTGGGAATCGGCCCGCGACTCGCTCAACTTCCTCCTCTGGCTCGACCGCGACGGCGACGGACTCGTCGAAGACCATCCGCACGTCTTCGGGAAAGAAGGCTTCCCCGGCAACAACCCCCTCGACCAGTGGGCCTGGTACGGCCCCAGCAGCTACACGGCGGGCAAGGGCCTGGGCGCGCTCGTCTGCGGCATCAAGATGGCCGAGCTGATGAAGGACCGCAAGCAGGCCGCCGCCTGGCGCGCCGCGCTGGCCAAAGGCCAGAAAGCCTACGACGAGAAGCTCTGGACCGGCAGCTACTACCGCACCTACGCGGGCGACGCGACCCACAAGCCCAACGACGCCTGCTTCTCGGCCCAACTGAGCAGCGTCTGGTGCACCCGCACCCTCGGCCTCGACGACCCGCTGCCGAAGGACCGCATCGAGAAGGCGCTCGACACCATCGCCCGCCTCAACATCCCCGCCTCGCCCTTCGGCATGGTGGACGCCGTGTTCCCCGACGGCACGGTGTGCAAGGAGGCGCGGTGGGCCGACGACATTTTCATCCAGTGCAACGCCACGGCGGCGATGGTCTACCTCTACGCCGGCCGCCGCGCCGAGGGCGAGCGCGCGGCGAAGGCGATGCTCGACACCATCTTCCGCGGTCCGCACGCCATGCCCTGGTCGCAGCCCTGCGGGCTCACTGGTGACGCAGACGCCGAAGCCGGGCGAGATGTATTTCGAGATGCTGAAGGTGTGGGGGACGAACCCCGATGCCGACGCGAACCGGATCGAGTGGGTGCGGTTCCGCGATGACAGCCCGCTGGCCAACACGCCCGTGGCGAAGATGCCGCACACGTCGTGGGCGGTGGACAACCTGGAGGCCGAGTTGAAGGGCAAAGACGTGGTTGTGCCGCCGATCACCGCGGCCCCCGGCATCCGCATCGCCTACTTCATGATGGATGGCGCTCTGGCGGAGTACCTCGAGGTCAAGTGAGGCCACGGAGGGGGCCGCCCGACTCCGCGAGGGGGCTGGAGGCTGATGGGCTCCCGCGCGGCTAGTCTATCATTATATGACACTGCTAAGCGCTGTAATGGCAAGGCGTTATGGCGTCGCCATGGAGAACTGCGTAGGAACGCTCAGGGTGCGTCCGGAGGGCCTCATTAGGCTCCTGGTACCTTCGGGCCTGCGAGCAGGTGGCCCGATGGGCGTAAGTGTAGTTGAATGAGGCGCTTGCGGGAATGCCGCCCGGCCCCGTTCCGCGCGCGCCGGAGGCCCCAAATCGCGTTTTCTGCCGTGTCGCCTTTTCCAGACATCTCGCCCCACTCTCCGCAGCCGTCGCCGGACAGGTGGGTGGCAGTCACGATGGCCACGAAGCGGCACGGGGACGTCCCTGCCGCGCGAGCGCGAGTGCCGCTTGTGCAGGACTCGCGTTCCGGTACAATGGGGGGTGATCGGGAGGCTCAACCCTTTCTGGTGGGCAGAGATGAGCAGGCGAGTCCTCTTCTCGTGGGCGATTGCCGTGGGCGCCGCATGGGTCTGGCCGCCGGCCCGGGGGGCGGAGGGGGAGCTGGCCGACGCCGGGCCGCCGTTCGGGAGGCAGCGGCTTGTCCAGGAGATTGATTGCGCCCAGGCGAATAAGAACCTGTTGTTCCTCGAGTTCCCCCAGGGCGCGAGCCAGGTGGAGAAGGCGCTGGAGACGCCCTGCCGCGTGCTGCCGAACAGGGAGGGCGATGCGAAGTACTTCGCCTATCGCGTGGGCGAGGGCAAGGGGCTGAAGGCCGGGGGCTGCTACGTCCTGAGCATCGAGTACCCAGAGGACCAGCCGCGGGCGATGTGGGTGTGCAACTGGGGTTGCGAGACGGCGCTCGGCTTCGCCACGGGCGCCGCCCTGGGCGACGTGCTGAAGGGCAAGTACGTGCCCAACAATCCCGAATCGCTGAAGTACCCGCTCTCGGGCAAGCTCCAGCGCTGGTCGCAGCTCTTCTATCTCCACGACCGGTTCCCCGAGATCAAGCGTCCGCGCGGCCTCGGCCCGCGGCCGCTCGTGCCCGCCGACGGCTTCTGGGTGGCGATTGCGCAGGCGCCGGCGTTCCAGGACCCCCTGAGCGCGGGGGCAGCCGTCTCGAAGATTCGCCTCTTCGAGGTCGCAGACCCCGCGGCGCTGGCGGTGAAGCTGCGCTTCCCGCCCGAGGGGCTGCCGCGCCGCCACGTCTTCTCGCGCGAGGAGATGGCCGACGGCGTGGCCGCCTTCGGCCACAAGCCCGAGGAGCAGGCCGAAGCGCTTCGCGGCGTGAAGGAGCTGCCCGACTGGTACGAGTACAAGATGAGGGTCATGGAGTTCCTCGGCATTGACACGTTCGGGAAGGACCTGTTGGAGTTCGGCCACAACCAGGGCTGGGACTCCGCGGAGGGCGGGGGGACGAACTGGGTGAACCAGTCGTCCACCCCGTGGCTCTGGGCGGCGGTGCTGGAGCGTGCGGCGAAGCGCGGCATGGCCGTGCTGCCCTACTACGAGTACCGCGGGAGCATCGGGCAGGACAAGGCGCTCGCCCTCGGCTCCCAGCGCCGCGCGAAGCGCCTCGACGGCGGCGACGCCTACACCCACATCACCTGGTGCGAGGGCGCCAACGCCGACATCACGGACCCCGACACCATCGCCGACGCGAAGAAGGTCCTCGACCTCACCATCGTGAAGTACAAGGACAAGGCGAAGTTCCTCGGCGCCTGGTTCCGCCAGCGGCCCACGGCCATGCCCATCAGCTTCAACGAGGCCAATCTGCGGGTGTTCTCGAAGGAGGCCAACGACGGGAACCGCATCACCCGCTCGCATCTCCAGAACGACAAGGCGCTGCTGGAGAAGTACTACCAGTGGTGGTTCGGCAAGCGGCGGGCGTTCTTCGACGCCCTCCGCGACCATCTGCGGGCCGCACTCGGCCCCGACGCCTTCGTGCTCTACACCAACGACACGAGCGAGCCGGGCCGCTCCCTGCCGCGCTCCATCACGGGCGCGGGCAAGCCCAACGCCTGGCAGTGGATGCAAGTCGTCGTCAACGACGACATGGACGCCTGGACGGGCATCCTCAAGGACGAGGCGCGGTACAAGTTCATCAAGCCCTTCGACTTCGCCGAGATCGTGGCGAGGGACATGCACCTCCGCGGCCTGGCCGAGTTCGCCGAGAACTGGGACAAGTGGGAGAACGCCCACGCCTGCCCCCCCAACGACCCACAGACCTACAAGGACGCCGACGGCGTGATGCTCACCTACACCTACAACCGCCTCTACACCGTCGGCTCGCCGCGCCCCTTCGACGCCTACCGCACCAGGGGCGGCCTCGCACTCGTCCGCCACTACTCGCTCAACGAGCACGAGATGAACGTCGGCAAGGAGGAACCGCTGGGCTACTTCATCGCCGACGTGGAGCGCGGCGGCCCCTATTGCATGATGGCCGAGGCCCGCGCCGTGGCCTTTGGCGACCCCTGGTATCTCGGCTCGCTCACCGGCAACAGCAACCACCGCGGCTTCCCCGAGTTCGTCCGCCGCTTCCACGCCGCCTTCCTCGCCCTCCCAGCGCTTCCCAGCGAGACCGTGCCCAACGCCGCCTCCGACCCCGAGGTGGTCGTCCGTGCCATCAAGACGCCCAAGCACGGCACCTACGTCGCCATCGTGAACACCGGCTTTGGCGAGAAGAGGGGCGTCGTCGTCACACTGCCCGCCCAGGACAAAGTGGAGGATGCCGCAACCGGCGAGGCCCTTCACGCGGACGGCGGGAAGCTCTCCCTCACGCTGCACGCCGCCGAGCTTCGCTCCCTGCGCCTCCCGTAGACTGAAAGGCTGGCCCACGAAACCCCGCGACATCGTGCTGGAGCAGATTCGCCTTCTGGGGCTGCCTGGGCAGCCAGAGCACGATCCCCTTCGGCACGCCCGCCAGCATCAAGGCCGAGGTCGCGCGCCTGCGGCGCGAGATGGCCAAGGGCGGCGGCTTCATCCTCGCCCCCGCCAAGGCCCTCCAGCCCGAGACCCCGACCGCCAATGCCGCCGCCGTGGTCGAGGCATTCACCGAGGGGTGAGAGCGGGCGGTCCGCCCCTCCATTGAGGATAACCAACCCTTCAGCCGCCGGGAGCAGGGACCTCGTGCATCCCGTGGGCGCCACCCTCAAACGGAGAAGGAGGAGTCTCATGCGCACAGCTTCGCCTTCGGCTCGGTACCGGAGGGCTCGTTCCGTCTGGCACGGCCCCCCGTGGGCCGCGGCTGACCCGCTCGGGCTCAGGCCAACGGCGTCAGCCGATCGGAGTGTTCCCTTTTCCGGCTTCCGCAGGGGGCGGGGAGAATGGTCTCGCCCCGGTGAGGCCGCGCGTGCATGGGAGACGAATCGAAAGGAGAGAGCGATGAACGATTTGCGTGCAGCGACGGCGTGCGTGGTGGCGGGGCTGGCCTTGACCCTTGGCGGAGCGGCTCGCGCCCTCCCCATCTCCACCGGCCTGGTCGGTTGGTACGATGCGAACGACATTGACGCGAACCCCTTGACCGCCAACCCGGCAAGTGGGACGCCGGTGACCACCTGGGTGAACAAGGCCAACCCCGGGACCAACAACGGCACCGCCTACGGCACCGCCCCCGCCCCCACAGTCCAGGCCAACG
This sequence comes from Planctomycetota bacterium, assembly GCA_041320515.1. Taxonomy (GTDB): domain Bacteria; phylum Planctomycetota; class PUPC01; order DSUN01; family DSUN01; genus DSUN01. The sequence continues at coordinate 2,822,512 of JBGLNR010000001.1, forward strand.
CGATGAACGGGCGGTCGGTTCTCCGGTTCGGAGGAAACGACTACTACGGCATGGGAAACGTGCGGACGGCCGACGGCCCCTATAGCTACTTCGGAGTCACCGCCAGCACCAGCTCGGGCGGCCAGACCTGGCAGCGGATCGTGTCCACCTGGGACGGGGTGGGCCTGGACTGGAACGGGTACAACTGGGCCGCAACCCGGCCGTGCACCAACACGAGCAGCGGGGCGGCCGTCCCCTATCCCTCGCCCTGGTCCGGCTTCGTCTCCACGATGTCCGCGGCCAGCGGCAAGAAGATCATGGGCCTGCGCTTCGGCAACGACTCGCAGAACAACAGCGAGTGGCTGACGGGCGACATGTCGGAGGTCCTCATCTACACCCGACAGCTCAACGCCGCCGAGCAAATCATCACGCAGAACTACCTGATGGCGAAGTACAACGGCACGAATGCCACCGTCGGCTCGCCCCAGCCCGCCGTCACAAACCCGACCAATAACGTCTATGCCGGCGACGACCCTGCCCGGGGCAACTACGACCTCGACGTGTTCGGGGTCGGCCGCGTGAACGCCACGAACCAGTTCTCCGACAGCGCCGCCAGCAGCATCGCCAACGGCGGCCTCCGCCTCGCGGCCCTGGGCGGCGTCGACGACGGCGAGTGGCTCCTCGCCGGGCACAAGGTGCTGGCCAATAGCCTGGTCACATCCGATCTGCCCTTCGGCATGGACGAGCGCTGGGACCGCGTGTGGTACCTCGACCTCACCGGCACGGTGGACGCCCGGGTGGCCTTCGACTTCAGCGACGCCGGCATCCCCTACACGCCGCTGCCCGCCGGCTCCGTCTACGAACTCCTCTACAGCCCCACCAACACGTTCGAGGGCACCGAGAGCCCCTTCACGCGGCTCGGCTGGGTCGGCGGCGTGGCGGGCGACGAGGTCAGCTTCCGCGTCCCAAGTGGTTCGCTGGCCGATGGATACTACACCCTGGGCGTGGGCCAGGCGATCCCCGAGCCGGCCAGCTTCTCGCTCCTCCTCGCCGGGCTGGGCCTCGCGGCCCTGCGGCGGCGGCGAGCGCGCTTTTTCGCGTTGGAGGAGGAATACCGCCCTGCCAGCCTATCCCAGACGCCCTACGGCCATCCCCGGCCGCCCGAAGAATCCGCACTCTTCACGCCTGCCCTTTCGCCGTTGAGAGTCCGGGCCAAGGCTGGCGAGCTTGCCGCAAGCTCTTGAGCCCAACCCTCTCCCCGCCCTCTCCCTGCAAGGGAGAGGGGTCCGAACCCCCCTCCCTGCCAGGGAGGGGGTAGGGGGAGGGTTGGAGCCAGTGACCGCCGAGAGGCGCCAGGCGTGGGCGCCAGACTCCGCCGTTGACAGGGGCCGCGCCCCCCGCTAGAATCGTCGGGCGGGAGCGAGGAGAGCGCGATTGAAGAGCTTCGAGGACCTGGCGAAGCAACTGGCGGAGGCGCCGGGCGCGCCCGAGCGCATCGCGGCGGCCGAGGGGCTCTCGGAGCTGGACGACCCGCGCGTGGCCCCCACCCTGGCTCGGGCGCTGGCCGACCCCGACCCCGGCGTGCGGCGGCGCGTGGAGGAGCTGCTCGGCGAGTTCTGCCGCCGCGACCGCAAGGGGCAACTGGCCACGCTCCTCGACGAGGCCGAGCGCGTGGCCGCCGCGCTGGCCACCGAGGCCCAGCGCCTGCGCGGCGCGATGCCCGACGAGCCGCGGGAGCGTGCCCCCGTCGGGCCCATCGAGCTGCCCCCGGACTTCGACGGCCCGGCCGCCCTCGTGCGGCTGACGAGCGAGCCGATGGACCTCAAGCGGGCCAGCCGCCTGCTCGCCGCCGCCGCGGGCCTCCCACCCTTCGAGGTGCGGCGCGGCATCCAGACGTCCAAGGGCTTCCTCGCGCGCGGCGTGCCGGCCGCGGAGGCCCGGCGCCTCGTCGCACAGCTCGCCGACGCCGGCGTGGCGGCGGGCGCCGTGCCGATGGACTCGCTTCCCGCCCCCCTGAGGCCCCAGCGCCTGCGCGACCCCGCCTTCGGCCCCGACGCCCTCCGAGGCCGCCTGCTGCCCAGCGGCGACGAGTGCGTGCCCTGGCCCCAGGTGGAACTCATCGTGGCCGCGCGCGTGGAGATGGACACGGAGCCGGCGGCCCTGGACGAGGACTGGTCGCCCGTCACCCGCCCCCTGCGCCCCCGCGGGAAGCGGCAGGCCGACCAGCCGCCCGTCTACGACTACGTCCTCGAAGTCTTCGCCGCGGAGCCCGAGCGGCGCCTGCGGCTGATGACCTACGACCTCGACTTCCACGTCATGCAGCACCGGCCCGCCCACTTCAACCGCGTGGCACGCCTCGCACGCGAAGCCTTCCGCCGCGCGGACCGCGGCCGCGCGAGCGCCGGCGTCCGGCGCCTCGCCGACAGCGACGAGGAGAACTGGCACGACCTCACCTTCACCTCCCCCGTCGGCTACGAGGACTACGTGACCTGGCAGCGGCTCCTCCTGGCCCTGGGCGTGCCTCTGCCGAGGTGAAACCCGAGGAACGAGGGGGTTGGCGAACGCTGCTGCCGTGGCCCATGCTCGGCCCGCGCCGGTGTTGGCGGGGATGAATGGATGGGTGGATGGATGCCAGGCAATCATCCATTCATCCAACCATCCAACCATCCCCGCTCGGCTTGCTCCCTGGCCACGTGAGGAGGAAGCGGTTGAAGCCCTGGCTCGAGGCCCTCTGGCGCCTGGCCTACCCCGAGCAATGCCTGGTCTGCGGGGAGGTCCTGCCGCTGGGCCGCCGCCACTTCTGCGCCCCCTGCTACGAGGGCCTGCCGTGGGTCGGGGACACGTCGTGCCCCCGGTGCGGCGCGCCGGCGGGCCTCTACGCGAACACGTCCCAGGGCTGCGCGGCGTGCCGCGGCCAGCGGTTCGCCTTCCGCCGCGCCGTGGCGCCCCTCCGCTACCAGGGCGTGGCCCGCGACCTCATTCTGGCCTTCAAGCTCGGCCGCCGCGCCTCGCTGGCCTACGTGTTCGGCGACCTCCTGTGCGACTACCTCGGCGCGAGCGGCCTGAGCCGGGCGGTGGACCTCGTGGCGCCCGTGCCGCTCCACTGGCGGCGCCGCGCGAGCCGGGGCTTCAACCAGGCCGGGCTGCTCGCCCTCGAAATCGGCACCCGCTTCCGCCTCCCCGTCGCGGGCCGCCTCCTCAAGCGCAACCGGGCCACGATGACCCAGACCGCGCTCTCCGGCCTCCGACGCGGCGCAAACGTCCGCGGCGCCTTCGCCGTCCGCACCACGGGCTCGACGGTGAACGAGTGCGCCCGCGTGCTGCGCGAGGCGGGCGCGGCCGAAGTGCTGGTGGCCACTGTCGCCCACACGTGCCGGTGAGGGGCTGCTTGGGCCTGCCGCAGATGGGACCTATGGGACCAATGGGACACATGGGACGGCGCCGCCGCTTCCTTCTCCCATTGGTCCCATAGGTCCCACACGTCCCATATGTCCCATCTCCCCTGCCGGGCCAGCCTTCCAGGGCGTGGCGCAGGCGCTCGCGGGCCAGGGACGGCCCGCCTACAGGCTTCGTTCCTTTAGTCTCCACTTACGCCAGACGGCGAGGTCGGAGAGCATTTTGATGAAGACGCCGCCGATGACGGGGCGGGCCTGGAAGCCGCGGTGCTTGGCGTCGAGGGTCCAATACCAGTCGGTGAGCGGGACGCGCTGGGGCGTGGCAGTGACGAAGGCGTAGACGGGCTTCATCAGGGCCTCCCAGTCGGCGGGGCTCTCGGCGAGGGTGGCGGTCCAGACCTCCCAGTCGGTCTTGGTGTAGGTCTGGCGGTTGTCGAGGGGGAGGCCGAAGGGGTTGAGTTTGGTCTTGTAGAAGGCGATCTCCTTGCGGGCAATGTCGGGCGGGAAGAGGTTGAGGCCTAAAACCTTGTCCCACACGAGGTTGTATTTCTGGCTCCAGGTGCCGGGGCGGTCGAAAGCGAGGCGATAGTGGTCGCCGTCGTCGGCGAGCTTTGCCCACTCCTTGGCGAACCCCTCGGCGAGCGTGCGGTAGTCGACGGCCTCGTTCCGCAATGATTGTAGGCGGGGCGTCTCTGCCCCGCGTTCCTTGGCCTCGCGGGGCACGGAGGCCCCGCCTACAGTCATTTCGCACATCTTGGCGTAGGCGGCGAGGGCGAGGATGGCCTTGAGCGAGAGGTTGGCGTTGTGGGCGAGGTGGCCGGCGAAGTCGTCGGTGCAGAGCTGGTTTTCGGGGTCGAGGCCCTTGGCCTTCAGATACTCCGCCCAGCGTTGGAGTTGGGGCCAGTAGCGCTGGGCGTAGGCGGTGTTGCCGTCGAGCTGGGAGATGAGGGCGGCGAGGATGAGGAGGTTGCCGCTCTCCTCGACGGGCATCTGGTTGGCCTCGGTGCGCTCGCCGCCGCCGTAGACCTGGCCGTTGGCCTTCGGGTAGGTGCCGAGGTCGTGGGGGGCGAAGGGGAACTTCCAGCGGCCGGTCGCCGCGTAGTCGAGGATGGGTGTGGTCGTGGCCTTGAGCAGGTCGTTGTTGAGGAACGCGAAGATGGGCGCGGCGGGATACATGACGTCCACGGTGGCGATGCAGCCGTTGGAGAAGCACTCCTTGGAGAAGAGCATGGGCCGGCCGTCGGGCGCGGCGGCGAGTTTGTGGGCGCCGATGGCCTGGCGGTAGGCGAGGGCGCAGAAGTGGGCGTAGTCGGGACCGCCGACCCTGGCGAGGTCGGCCATCAGTCTGGAGTCGAATTCCTCGCAGCGGGTGACGGTTTCGGCGTATTCCATCGCGGCGTAGGCGAGGAGTTCTTTGGCGTCGGCCCCCTTTCGGCGCCACCAGGGGCGGAGCTTCTGGCCGAGGAACTCGATGGAGTAGAGGTCGTCGTAGGCAAGGATGACGGGGCAGGAGACGGGCTTCTCGCCGACCTTGCCGAGGTCGAGGACACAGGCGGCGACGGGCCAGTCGTCCTTGGCCGGGCGGGGCATGCGGGCGTCGTCTTTGTCGGGGAGGGCGCCCTTGGCGGCGAAGCCTTCGCGGGCGGACTTGTGGTCGGCGATGGCCATCGAGACGCCTTGTCGGTCGGGCGCGGCGACGTAGAGGTAGCCCCAGTCAATGCGCAGGTTGTCGCCCTTCCTGGCGAGGATGGGCTGTTCGGCGGAGCCGATGCGGAGCACCTGGAGGCCGGGCTGGTTCGCGCGGCCCCAGGTCACGGCCTGGTCGGCCTTGTCCACGACCAGCTCGGCCGAGTTGTCGTAGTAGACGGCCACCTCGTGCTCCCTGCCATCGGCCGAAGCGACCCGCCAGGTGAGGTAGGAGGCGGGGCGGCCGAGCAGGTCGAGGTCGTGCGGCAGGAGGGGCGAGAGGAAGGTGAGTTGGATGCGGACGCCTGCCCCCTCGAACTCGTAGATCGAGCGGGTGGGGGTGACGCGGAGGCCGGTCTGCGCCATGGGCGGCGCGTCGCGGGGTTCCATCCCCATCAGGCGATAGACCTTACCGTCCACGCGGACCATCGAGCAGAGGGCATGGATGGCGCCCGTCCAGTGGCGCGGCCAGTCAGCGGCGAGTTCGTTGCTGCACGACCAGATGCTGAAGTAGGGGTCGTGGACGACGAGGGGCACGGCGGGCGGGCGCAGCCTGGGCGCCCCGCCGTAGGCGATGGACGCTGCCACGATCAGGGCTGCGCCGGCCAGGCCCCACTCCGCGACTCGCTCGACCATGGGCGCGCGACTCCTCATATCGTGCAGATGGCCATCCGACCCGGCCGACCACGCCGGGCCTTCGATTGTACCGGGAAACCCGCCCCGAGCAAGCGCGGCCCGAGGTCGGGGTGGAAACGGGAGCGGCTTTCATGTATATTGATGGGACGTGGGTTCCCCTCGCCATTCTGGGCAGAGGAGCAGAGGGCAGGGGGATTCCATCCCGCGGGAGTGACGGGCGGGGCCGGAGAGAGAGGCGAGCTTTTGCGAGGAGTCTCATGACCGAGCACAAAGACCTCCTGGCTTGGGTGCGCGAAGTCAAGGAAATGTGCCAGCCCGACACGGTGGTGTGGGTGGACGGCTCTGACGCGCAGCGGCGCGCGCTGCTCGACGAGTCGCTGAGGACGGGCGACTTCATCCGGCTGAACGAGGAGAAGCTGCCCGGCTGCTACTACCATCGCTCGGCGCCCAACGACGTGGCGCGCACGGAGGGCCTCACCTACGTGTGCACGAGCACGGAGGAGGAGGCCGGCCCGACGAACAACTGGATGGCGCCCGAGGAGGCCCGCGACAAGGCGACCGAAATCTTCGCGGGCTCGATGCGCGGCCGCACCATGTACGTCATCCCCTTCTCGATGGGGCCCGTGGGCTCGCCCTTCAGCAAGATCGGCGTCGAGGTCACCGACAGCCTCTACGTCGTGATCAACATGCTGATCATGACCCGCGCGGGCCAGCGCGTGCTCGACCAGCTCGGCGACACGGGCGAGTTCACCCGCTGCCTGCACGGGAAGGCGGAGCTGGACCTCAAGCGCCGCCTGATCCTGCACTTCCCCCAGGACAACACGATTTGGAGCGTAGGCTCGGGCTACGGCGGCAACGCGCTGCTGGGCAAGAAGTGCCTGTCGCTGCGCATCGCCGGCTACCTGGCCCGCCGCGAGGGCTGGATGGCCGAGCACATGCTCATCCTGGGCGTGCAGCACCCCGACGGGCACGTGGACTACATCGCGGGGGCCTTCCCCAGCGCGTGCGGGAAGACGAACCTGGCCATGCTCGTGCCCCCGGAGGCCCTGGCGAAGAAGGGCTACAAGGTGTGGACGGTCGGCGACGACATCGCCTGGATGCGCGTGGGCGACGACGGAAGGCTCTGGGCCGTCAACCCCGAGAGCGGCTTCTTCGGCGTCGTGCCCGGCACCAGCTCGAGGTCGAACCCCAACGCCATCAAGACCCTGGCCCGCAACAGCCTGTACACCAACACGGCCTTGTGCCCCGACGACCGCACCGTATGGTGGGAGGGGTGCAACTCGCCGCCGCCGGCCAACCTCCTCGACTGGCGCGGCCAGCCCTGGCACCCCGGCATGGTGGACGAGCACGGCAAGAAGATGTCCGGCGCCCACCCCAACAGCCGGTTCACGGCCCCGGCCGCCCAGTGCCCCTCGATCGCGCCCAACTGGGAGGAGCCGCAGGGCGTGCCGATCTCGGCGATCCTCTTCGGCGCGCGCCGCGAGCGCCTCGCGCCCCTCGTCTACCAGTGCTTCAACTGGCAGCACGCCGTCTACGTCGCCGCCACCATGGTCTCCGAGCGCACCGACGCCGCCGAGGGCAAGCGCGGCGAAATCCGCCACGACCCCATGGCCATGCTCCCCTTCTGCGGCTACAACATGGCCGACTACTTCCAGCACTGGCTCGACATGGGCCGGCGCATACCCCACAGGCCCAAGATCTTCCGCGTCAACTGGTTCCGCACCGACGACGATGGCAACTTCCTCTGGCCCGGCTTCGGCGAGAACCTGCGCATCCTCCTCTGGTGCCTCGAGCGCTGCCACGGCCACGCCGGCGCCATCAATGCCCCCATCGGCTACATCCCCACCTACGACAGCATCAACTGGGACGGCTTGGACTTTCCGCGCGGCACCTTCGGCGAACTGCACGCCATCTTCACCGAGGACTGGCTCGAGGAGCAGGCCCAGAACCGCCAGTTCCTCGCCCAGTTCGGCAGCCGCCTGCCGCACGAGCTGTGGTACGAGCACGCGGCCCGCGACCACCGCCTGCGCGGCGAGGACTAGGCTCTGCACGACAATTCGTCCATTGCGGCCTGCGGCTTGCCAGCCCCGCATGGGGCGGCGGAGTAAAGCCCACGGTGAGGCTCTGCGAACCGTGGGCGCACCAGCCGCGGCACAGCCAGCCCCCGAAGTGGGGCGGCGGAACCTGTTGCGCGCGTTGCACTTCCGTCGCCCCGCTTCGGGGGCTGCCCTCACTGGGGCACCGCTGGCCCCACGGCTCCCGGAGCATCGCCGTGGGCTTTAGAAACTATCTCAGAACCCACGCGGGCTGCGACGCCAGCGATTCTGGCCGCAGGCTAGGAGCACGGAGGAGGCGATGCAACGGAGAGCATCGCTGACGGTTTCGCGTGACGCCCTTCCGCTCGAGAGCGAAGAACGCCGGCGTGCTGTACCAGCCGCGCTTCGAGCGCGGCGGCAGCTTGGGCCACGCGATGAAGGGGCAGCTCTTCCGCAGCCGCCCGTGAAGGCGATCGAAGTTCGCCTGGCGGGCCGCGTTGAACGTGTCGAGCTTCTTGAGTTGCGCGGACGCGATGGCGGCGCACGCGGGCATGATGCGATAGGTCCACATGCCGCCCGCCTGGGCGAAGGGCTTGGTCTCCCGCAGCGTGAGCGCCCAGCCGATGCGCCCGGGATGGTGGCCGGGCACGAGCGCCCGCTGGGCCAGGCGCCTGCCCTGGAGGCTGAAGCAGCCGATGTCGCCGATCGTGCCGACGAGCCGCCCCTTGTAGACCGCCCCGTGCGCGTGCGAGCAGTCCTCGATCACGGCCAGGCCCCGCTCGCGCGCGGCCCTCAGAATCGGGTCCATGTCGGCCGGCAGGCCCCAGATGTGCGTGACCACCACGGCCTTCGTGTGTGGACCGGCCTTGCGGCGAATCTCCGCCGGGTCAATGTGAAACGCCCCTCGCTTCACGTCGCAGAGCACCGGCGTGCCGCCGGCGTGGAGGATGGCTGTGATGCCCGAAATCCAGTTGTGGTTCGCCGTCAGCGCCTCGGCCCCAGGGCGCACGCCCGCCGCGAACAGGGCGGCGTGAATGGCCGACGTGCCCGACGAGAAGCCGACCGCGTGCTTCGTCCCGAAGCGTTTCGCGTAGTCCTCCTCCATCTGCCCCACGAAGCCGCCGCGCCCGCAGTCCGAAAGCTGCCGCGCCATCAGCGCCTTCACCGCGGCGCACACCTCCTCCTCGCCAATCACCGGGTACGCCGGCCAGGGCAGTGTCACCGTCTTTGGCCCCCCCAGCAGCGCCAGCCTCGCCTTCATCTGTTGACTCCTTCCTTGATTCGGCCACGGCTACTGGGCCGAGTTCCCTGCAATCTACCCATCGCCGCCGGAAAAGCAAGCGAGGGTCGCGGTTGACACCCGTCGCACGTTCCACTATGATCGTGGGCATGACAGCTTCTCTCAGAGGGCGCTGCCACCCATCCCCGTCCCCGCTCGTCCACAATTTCCCCTCCGCGGGCACCCGAGACCCGCGGCGGATTGAGGTGTCTCATGACGGCCCACGACCTCTGCTTCGCCTGGGATTGCGCCGGCGACGCGGATTTTGTTGACCTGTTCCAGGAGGCCTGCCGCGAGGAACGCCTCTCGCTCCTCCAGGTCACTCCCGCCAACCTGGACACGGTGCTTAAGTCTCTACAGGCTGGTGAGTTACGCTTCAGGGCCTTCTTCGACCGCGCGAGCGACGAGGAGCCCGGCTTCCTGCCCATCGCCGACTGGGCGCGCGCCCGCTGCTCGGTCCGCATCAACCCCCACGAGCACGCCGAACGGGCCTGGGACAAGGCGGCGATGCATGCCGCCCTCAGCACCGTGCTCCACACCCCGCCCACCCTCATCCTGCCCCCCTATCAGGAGCAGCCCGAGTTGCCGGGCCTCGACCTCAGCCCCCTCGGCCCCAGCTTCACCATCAAGCCCGCCTACGGCGGCGGAGGGGCGGGCGTCGTCACCTGCATCTCCCCCGACAGGATTCCCGCCGCTCGCCAGATGTTCCCTGATACCAAGTACATGCTACAATCCCACATCGTCCCCGTGCGCCTCGACGGGCGTCCCGCCTGGTTCCGCGTCCTCTACGCCGCGGGCAAGTACTATCCCTGCTGGTGGGACGACCACACCCACGTCTACACCACCGTCACCTGCGCGGCCGAGGAACACTACGGCCTGCGCCCCCTGCGCGGCGTCGTCGAGACCATCGTCCACATCACCGGCCTCCACCTCTTCTCCACCGAGGTCGCCCTCACCCCCGAAGGCAGGTTCCTCGTCATAGACTACGTGAACAACCCCGTGGACCTGCGCCCCCAGTCCAAGACCCCGGACGGCGTGCCGAACCTTCTCCTGCGCTTCATCGCCCGCGACATCGCCCGCCTCGTCGCCCGCGAGCTGGCCGCGGCCAGCTAAGCCGTCTCGCCCCTCGCGCCCCCACGGCTCGCAGGCCGAGGACGGCTTGACAGGGCGGCGGCGAGCCGTATAATAGGGGGCGTGTCGAATTGCGCCCCGGTGGGGCGCAGCGCGGCGTCGGCTCACCTACACACAGGAGGTCATGGGGCCATGGCGATCCGCATCGGGATCAATGGGTTCGGGCGTATCGGGCGGCTGTTCTTCAGGGCACTGAAGGGGTCTGCGGACATCGAGGTGGTGGCGATCAACGACCTCGCCGACGCCGCCTTGCTGGCGCAACTGCTGAAGTACGATTCGGTTCACGGCCGCTACAAGGGCACCGTGGCCGCCGCCAAGGAGGAGGGCAAGGCGTTCCTGGTCGTGGACGGGAAGAAGATCGCCGTGCTGTCCGAGAAGGACCCCGCGAAGCTGCCCTGGGGCGCGATGAACGTGCAGATCGTGGTGGAATCTACCGGCTTCTTCACGAACAAAGAGGCCATGCAGAAGCACATTGACGCCGGCGCCAAGAAGGTGCTCCTCACCGCCCCCGCCAAGGGCGAGATTGATGCGACCATCGTCTTCGGCGTCAACGACACGACCCTGAAGCCGACCGATGTGTTCGTGTCGAACGCCTCGTGCACGACGAACTGCCTGGCGCCCGTGGTGAAGGTGCTCATGGACAACTTCGGCATCGAGTACGGCCTGATGACCACCTGCCACGCCTACACGAACGACCAGCGGATCGCCGACATGATCCACAGCGACCCCCGCCGCGCCCGCGCCGGCGCCATCAACATCATCCCCACCACGACCGGTGCCGCCAAGGCCGTCGGCGAGGTCATCCCCGAACTCAAGGGCAAGCTCAACGGCATGTCCCTCCGCGTACCAGTGCCCGACGGCTCGATCGTGGACCTCACGGCCCTCTTGAAGAAGGACGTGACGAAGGAAGAGGTGAACGCCGCCATGGAGAAGGCGGCCGAGGGCGAGTTGAAGGGCATCCTCGAATACACCGAGGACCCCATCGTCTCCAGCGACGTCGTCGGCAACTGCGTCTCCAGCCTCTTCGACGCCCAGTCCACTATGGTCATGCAGAAGCGCATGGTCAAGGTCGTCTCCTGGTACGACAACGAGATGGGCTACTCGACCCGCTGCGTCGAGCTGATCCGCCTGATGGCCAAGTGAGGGAGCATAACCTCCCGCGGGTTCTCAACCCGCGGGAGGTTTCCCATTTGCCCGATGGCCAAGTGAGAGGACGAGTGAATGGGCAAGCTGACGATTGACGACCTGGACCTGCGCGGGAAGCGCGTGCTGATCCGCGTGGACTTCAACGTGCCGCTGAAAGAGGGCAAGGTCAGCGACGACACGCGGATCGTGGCCGCGCTGCCCACGATCAAGAAAGCCATCGCCGACGGCGGCAAGGTGATCCTGATGTCCCACCTGGGCCGGCCCGAAGGCGAGGTGGTCAAGGAGTACCGCATCGCCCCGGCAGCCCGGCGCCTGAGCGAGCTGCTCGGCAAGCCCGTGGCCACGGCGCCCGACTGCATCGGCCCCGAGGCCGAGGCGGCCGTGGCGAAGCTCCAGCCCGGCGACGTGCTGCTCCTCGAGAACCTGCGGTTCCACGCCGAGGAAGAGGCCAACGACGCCGAGTTCTCGAAGAAGCTGGCCGCCCTGGGCGACGTCTATGTGGACGACGCGTTCGGCTGCGCCCACCGCGCCCACGCCTCGGTGGCGGGCGTCACCGCCTATCTGCCCGCGGCAGCGGGCTACCTGCTTCGGAAGGAGATCGAGTACCTGGGCAACGCCATGACCAAGCCGCGGCGGCCATTCGTCGCCATCCTGGGCGGGAAGAAGGTCTCCGACAAGATCGCAGTGATCACGAACCTGATGACCAAGGTGGACGCCCTGATCGTGGGCGGCGCCATGGCCTACACGTTCCTCAAGGCCAAGGGCATCGAAGTGGGGACCTCGCGGGTCGAGGCCGACCGCCTCGACGACGCGAGGGGCATGCTCGAGATAGCGGCCCGGCGCGGCGTCGCCTTCCTCCTGCCCACCGACCACGTGGTCGGCGACAAGTTCCCCCTGACCAAAGAGGGCACGCCGATCCCCGACGTGCGCCGCGAGGTGACGCCCGGCGTCGCCATCCCCGCGGGCATGATGGGCCTCGACATCGGGCCGAAGACGGTGCAGGCATTCACTGCCGCCATCGCCACGGCCGCGACCGTGGTGTGGAACGGCCCGATGGGGGTCTTCGAGGACCCGCGGTTCGCCGACGGCACGAAGGCCCTGGGCGCCGCCATCGCGGCCTCGCAGGCCACCAGCATCCTGGGCGGCGGCGACACGGCCGCGGCGGCCAACGTCTTCGGCCTCGCCGGGCGGATGACCCACATCTCGACCGGCGGCGGCGCCTCCCTCGAGTTCCTCGAAGGCCGCGAGCTGCCCGGCATCGCGGCGCTGAAGGACAAGTAGGGCGTGCATACTTGCACGCGGAAGTAGACGCCCGATGGCTCTGAAAATCGCGCCCTCCCTCCTCGCCGCCGACTGGTTGAGCCTCGGCGAGGAGATCGAGTCGGTCGAGAAGGCAGGAGCCGACCTCCTGCACTGCGACGTGATGGACGGCCATCTGGTGCCGAATCTCTCGATGGGGCCACACGTCGTCGAGGCGATTGCCAGGGCCACGCGGCTGCCGCTCGATGTCCACCTGATGGTGGACAACCCCGGCAGCCACGTGGCGGCGTTTGCGCGGGCCGGCGCCGCGGCAATCGGCTTCCACGTCGAGGTCGTGCGCGAGCCCGGAGCCTTGATCGAGCGCATCCACGCCCTGGGCACGCGGGCGTCGCTCACGCTCAATCCGGGCACGCCGGCCCGAGCGGTCGAGGATTACCTGGACGCCGTGGACCAGGTGCTCGTGATGACGGTGCATCCGGGCTTCGGCGGCCAGGAGTTCATCGCCGAGGCGCTGGACAAGGTCCGCCGGCTCCGCCGGCTGGGTCCCAGCGGCTTGGACATCGAAGTAGACGGCGGCATCAACCCGCGGACCGCGCGCGAGGCCGTGGCGGCGGGGGCCAACGTCCTGGTGGCGGGCACGGCGATCTTCGGCTGCCGCGACCGGCAGCAGGCCATCAGGGCGCTTCGCGCATCGCCTCGGCGGACCAGCGCTACGTTGCGCGCGAGCTGCACGAGGCGCTGCTCGACCTGCCCAAAATCTGGGCGCCCAGCGAGGTCTTCGCCCACGAGTCCATCTCGTACCGCCTCAAGGGCCGCGCCTTCGTCCACATGGCGCCCGACATTACATTTCTCGGCGGCTTCCGACCCTCGGTCGGCGACACGTTCCACATCATGGACTTCAACTTCCGCGTAGGTGACTTCAGCTTGATTCAAGTCTTGGGGGCCCCTGGCTACGAGTTTGCCCCAGTGTACACCGGCAACGGATTGACGCTCTTCACGCAGACAGCGCAAGCCATCCCCGAGCCTTCGACGCTGACACTTATCGGCATCTGTGCGTCGGCCATCGCGTTACGGCGCCGGAGGCGCGCGGCGCGGCCATCTGCGTGATCCGCGGTTGCCGGCCTCTCCGCTTCCCCTCTGCTGCCTCTGAGGCTCTGCGTGAGAACCGCTCGGGAGCGAGGACGAGGGACGAGGGACGACGGACGAGGACGATTGGGGAGTGCCGACTGCCTCTTGCCGTCTGCCGGCGGGCTCTATTCCCCTGTCACCCATTCCCCTGTCATTCGGCCTCTGCGCGGGGCGGGAAGAGTATTTTGGGGGACACCTTACTTGATTACGGCGGCGATGAGGATAGTCAAGGGCAAGGCGGGGGCAGAAGAGGAGAGCGTGGACATGGTGGACCCTTCTCGTCCCTACGCTCTGCGTGGGGACGGTGCTTCCGCCGCTCCGCGGCGATGAGTGGACGCGGAGCGTCCGCCATTGCGTCCCCACGCGGAGCGTAGGGACGAGGGACCCTTTCGGAGGGATGAGCCGCCTGACTCGTGCGAAGGCCACAGCGGCGTCAAGCCGCCGCACTCCGACAGGCTGACGCACACTCGGATGTCCATGGCGTTTCCTAGGCCGCATGGTCTCTGCTGATCCTCTCTGCGTGCTCTGCGCCTCTGCGTGCGAACTCCTGCATGGGCTGGCGGGTTCGGGGGACGCCTTACTCGATTGCCGCGGCGATGTGCGACACCAGCAATCCGGAGCGATGCGGGAGCCTTTCGGAGTGCGGCGGCTGGACGCCGCTTTGGGTGGGGTCCGGGGCGAGGCGGGAGGCGAAGAGAAGACCGCCTGAAGGCGGGACTACATGCGAAGAGCGGGCCTCGAGCGTCCTGGCATGTAGTCCCGCCTTCAGGCGGCGTTGATGGCTTCATTCCCTTGTCCCCTATTCCCCTGTCAATCGCCCTCTGCGCGGGGCGGGGAGAGGGGCAGGGAAATGAGGGAGCGTGGATTCCCTGTTGACATTGCCTCGCGCATCGCCATAATGGCCGGCAGCGGCTTGCGGCGGCCCGGCGCATCGGGTGCAGGGGGCCGTGGCCTGCGGATTCGTCGAACGGGGGACCGAGAAGATGCTTGAGGGGGTAGGCCGAGGGCGGCGGCACCTGCACGTGGCGCTGGTGTACAACTCGGATACGGATTGCGCGCCCGAGCGTCCCGAAGATCGAGGCAGCACCGAGGACTTGCGGGTGATGATCCGCCACATGGCGCGCGCCCTGCGCAGCGTCGGCTACCGTGTCTCCGTCCTCCCTCTGGCCCGCGACCTCTTCACGTTCCAGCGCAGGCTGCGGCGCCTCGGGCCGGACGTGGTGTTCAACCAGTACGACGACGTGGTGCACGGGGCGCTCTACGAGATGCGGGTTCCCGCCCTCGTGCGGATGATGGGCTTCTCGGTCACCGGCTCGCCCGCGCTCGCCATCGGCCTCACCCGCTACAAGTACATGACGGCCAGCCTCCTCCACGGCGTCGGCATCCGCGTGCCGCCCTGCACCCAGCTCCTCGAGCGGGTGAGCGAGGTGGACCGCCACCGCTGGCAGTTCCCCCTCTTCGTCCAGCCCGCCCAGGAGCACGCGAGCATCGGCGTCACGCGCGACTCGGTCGTCCGCTCGAAGACCGCTCTTCGCGCCAAGATCCGCGAGATCACTCGCGAGTACCACCAGCCCAGCCTGGTCCAGGGCTTCCTCCCCGGCCGGGAGTTCAACGTCGGCATCCTCGGCGGCCGGCGCCTGCGCGTCCTCCCCCTGGCCGAGGTGGACTACTCGCAGGTCCCCGCCCACATCCCGCGCATCCTGTCCTACGCCGCCAAGTGGATCGAGACCGCCGAGGAGTATGGCAAGACCTCGGTCACGTGTCCCGCGGTGGTCGAGCCCGACCTGGCCCGCGAGGTCAGCGCCCTGGCCCTCCGCGCGTTCCGAGCCGTCGGGGCCTGGGGCTACGGGCGGGTGGACATACGTTGCGATGCGGATGGCCGCCCCTGCGTGCTCGAGGTGAACTGCAATGCGTGCCTCGAGGACGGCCACGGGTTGGCCCGCCAGGCCGACCGGGCCGGCATCTCGCACCCGCGCCTGCTCCAGATGGTCGTGAAATCCGCCCTCGAAGGCCCGCCCTACGATCTCGACATCCCGATGATCTAGCAGCGCAAAGCGGCTGCTGGCGGCAACCAGAGGGGATGCCTGGATGGTTGGATGAATGGATGATTGCCTGACACCCATCCACTCATCCATTCATCCTCGTTCATACGCGCGCAACCCACGTACGACGCACAGCCGAAGAGCCTACCCCATCAGCCTTCCGGTATACGCGAACTCCATGGCGAGCGCGGCCACCATGGCCGCCACGTCCATCAGCTTGCGGTTCGTCTGCCGGGGCTGAAAACGCAGGCGGAGCGCGTGGGCGCGGTCCTCCAGCTTCTGGAGGATCGTCGCCGCCTCCTGCTCGTTGAGGGCCGACCAGCGGACCATGCGCTCGAGCAGGTCGCCGTGGTGCTTGCGCAGGAGCCGGCGGGCCGGGAGCGTGGAGTTGCCGCGCATCGGCGGGAAGACGGCGCGCAGCCGGTCGTCCACGTAGCCCTGCGCCGCCGCCCGGAACTGCTCGGCCCGCTGGCCGTAGTGCTCGGCCAGCAGCATGTCCATCCCCTCGACGGGGTGGTACAGCTTGCCTCCCCTCCGCGGCGGCTCCTTCTCGCCGATCTCCCGCATCAGCGCGTCCATGTACTTCAGCTTCGCCAGCGCCGGCCAGGCCCGGTACTTCCGCCGCCAGTTCGAGCGCGGCGCGAGCCACACGGCGAACGTCTCGGCGAAATCCTCGTCGGGGTGCTTCTGCGCGTAGGTGCGGCCATAGGGCCGGGAGAAGATGTGGCGGACGAATTGGCGGCTGAACGGCTCGGGCTGGAACGCCTCGCGGTAGGGCTGCGAGAAGCGCCCGAACACGTCCGCCCACTCCGCCTCCTCCCACAGCCGGTAGGCGTAGTTCACCGCGTGGCCCGCCTCGTGCCGCACCAGCATCACCACCATCTGCTCGTCTTCCAGCTCCCCAGTCTGCTCCTGCTCGATGCGGGCCAGGCGCTTGTCGGCCAGGTAGAAGGGCAGGCCGATCACCGGCACGCGGTCGGGGCAGCCCCAGGTATCGGTGAGGTAGAAGGCGGGACGGAACGCGACGCCTTTGGCGCCGAGTTCACGGTACAGCCGCTGCACGAAGGGCTCGGCGGGCGAGCCCTCGATCGTCAGGCCCAGGTCGCACACCCGGGTGTTGAGCAACTCGCAGCGGACCGTTTCCCACGCATTGAACGGAGATGGCTTCTCTGGCGCAGCCATTGGCTTGCTATGCCTCGCGCGCGAGAGTCCCCCCCTGCCGCACGCCTCGGTGGCCGGGGCGCGTCGGACCCTCTCGCGGTATTGCTCTGATGGACTAGGCCCATGTCGTACTTCCTGAAATGGGCAGCGGCCTGGGACTCGGATCCCGCTGCCTCCTCTATCAGCAGTATACGAGGATGCCGCAGGGAGTTCAAGTTGCGCCCTGTGCCTGTTGAGAGGCGCCAGAGGATCAACTCTCCCGCCTTATGTTTCATCCTCTGATGATCGATGCCTAAATAGCTGTCAGATAGACACTTAGAAGCGAGATGCCTGGATGGCTTGCCGCGACTCCGGTCGAAGATGCCCTGGAAGGGACATCCCTCATTGGAGTTCCGCGGGATGAGGACATCCCGGCCTACAGCAGGGCGATGGGAGGTCCCTCACCGCAGGCGGGGCGTCCCCGTCCCGCGGACCTGACGTTCTCTTCCTCACCGGCTTCGGCCGGGAACCGTGGCGAGCCATTCAGGCAGGGGCTCGGGCGCGCAGCCGCCCTATAGCGAGTGAGCGCTCGCGGTGGTGCGGAAGTCAAGACTAATCGCGAATCAAGGCCTGACGCCGCCGCTTGCTACTCGGAGCCCGGGTACCGGTTGTACGTCTTCCCCGTCTTCTCGGAACTCGAGAGATCGACGTTCTTGGGCTGCGCGCCGTACTGGTGCTTCTCCGCCTTGGGGTTCTGGGGCTTGCCAACCCCGGGCGTGAATCCGCCGCTGATGCCTATCATAACGCCGTAGTCCTCCACCCGCTTCCACAGCGCCCTATACGCCTTCAATCCTTGCGCAAGTTCAGGGTCAACCAGGCCCTGGGAGAGGAGCATGTCGCGGTAGCGGTCAATCTGGTCCTGCACGGCGCGGCCCCACTCGTCGGGGAAGAACAGCGCCTCGCCCATCGTGGCGGTGAGGAACTCCCGCAGCTCGCGCCTCAGCGAGTCCACCTCGCCCATGAACTTCAGGAACACATCCTCGCTGGCCGGCGACTCGTAGAAGGGGTCCTCGGGAGTGGGATCCCTCGACGGCACGATCAGTTGGGATGGCGGGTGGTGGACCTGGAGGTCCATTCCCGTCGGGCCTGGGCGATGGGACGATGCCGTCAGGTGCTTGGTGGCTGGCGACGTGATGGAGCTGTCCCCGGCGGGTCGCCCGAGGCCGCCGAATGCTGCCCTGGGGCGTCTGCTGCCCACGACTTCACCCCCTGCGTCCAGTTCCGCTGGTCCTCCGCCGGCCGTGCCCGACGCTCCTAGCATAGCGAGCCACGGGCGACATGTCAACTGCAATGCTCCCCCCAATCCCACTCGCCCCGGTTGACTTCTCCGCCGCCGCGCCGTATCATCGCCATAGGCGGCCCCTCAACCACGGACAGGAGGCACGAGCGATGATTGACACTCACGCGTGGGAGGCCCATCAGCCCCAGCTTCTCGTCCACCTTCTTCTGTATCTCGCGCTTCGAGAGGCGGGTGCGCTCGCGGAGGGGGAGTGCGACGTTTTGGGCCACGGTGAGCCAGTTGAGGAGTGCGCAGCCCTGGAAGACCATGCCGAACTTGTCGCGCTCCGCGATCAGCGCGCGGCCCCTGAGCTTCGTGATGTCCTGGCCCTCGACGATCACCTGGCCGCGGTCGGGCTTCATCAGGCCCATGATGTGCTTGAAGGTGACGGTTTTGCCGATGCCGTTGCGGCCGATGATCACGAAGGTCTCGCCGCGCTCGACGTGCAGGGTGAAGCCGTTGAGCACCTGCTTGGAGCCGAATGCCTTGTAGACGTCGATCAGCTCAATCATCGCTCGCCTGCGGCCTAGTAGAGGTGTCGCACGATGCTGGTAATGAGGTAGTTGAAGATGATGATGAGGATGAAGGAGGCGACGACGGAGTCCTTCGTGGCCTTCCCGACTCCCTCGGCGCTGGAGGCGGCCCGAAGGCCGCGCGCGCAGCCGACCACGGCGATGAGGGTGCCAAAGACCATCGCCTTGATGATGCTGGTGTTGAGGTCCACGAGCACCAGGATGTTCTCGGCCTCGTTGAAGTAGGCGGCGTAGCTCACGCCCACCTGGTGGTAGCCCACGATGGCGCCGCCCAGGATGCCGATGAGGTCGGCGAACACGGTGAGCACGGGCGCCATGATGACCATCGCCACGAGGCGGGGCATGACGAGGAAGCGAACGGGGTCAATGGACATGGCGTGGAGGGCGTCAATCTCCTCCGAGACGCGCATGGTGCCGATTTCGGCGGCCATGGCGGAGCCGACGCGCCCCGCGAGGATGAGGGCGCACATGATCGGCCCCATCTCGCGGGTCATGGAGGCGGCGACGATGGCGCCGATCTTCTCGGCGATGCCGTAGGTGCGCAGCGTGAGGCCCGCCTGGAGGGCGAGCACCGCCCCCGCGAAGATGGCGACCAGGACGACGACGGGGAAGCTCATCACGCCGCAGATGAACATCTGGCGGAGAATCTCGCGCGCCTTGCGGAGCGCGCCGCCGGAAGCCACGATGCTGCGGGCGAAGAGCAGGGCGTCGTGGCCCACCGCCTCGGTGAGGGCGAGCGTGCCGGCGCCCACCCGCGCCAGGGCGTTGCGGTGCCCCGTCAGCCCCGCCGACCAGATCATGGAGAACGCGGCGCCGGTCTGCTCGAGGATGCCTCGGCGGCGCGGCGGCACGGGGGGCTGGGGCACGCTGTTGTCAGCTCCCATCGGCTTTCCCCTGGGCGGAGGGCTGCGGCGGGCCGTCTTCGTCGGCGATCTTGAAGACGCAGAACTTGCCGCACATGGAACAGGTCTCGTCGTCGGACGGGCGGGCCTGGTCGCGGAGAGAGCGGGCGAGGATGGGGTCGAGGCACAGCTCGAGCTGGCCCGCCCAGTCGCGCCGCCGGCGGCGGGCCGACATCTCGCGGTCCCGCTCGGCGGCGCCGGGCACGCCCTTCGCAATGTCGGCCGCGTGGGCCGCGATGCGGGCGGCGACCACCCCCTGCCGCACCTGTTCGGGGCTGGGCAAGCCGAGGTGCTCGGCCGGCGTCACGTAGCACAGGAAGTCGGCCCCCGCCGCGGCGGCAATCGCCCCGCCGATGGCCGAGGTGATGTGGTCGTAGCCGGGCGCGATGTCGGTCACGAGCGGCCCGAGCACGTAGAACGGCGCGCCCTTGCACAACTCCTTCTCGAGCCGCACCTGGGCCTCGATCTGGTGGAGCGGCACGTGGCCCGGCCCCTCGATCATCACCTGCACGCCTGCGTTGCGGGCGCGCTCGGCCAGCTCGGCCAGCACCAGCAGCTCGTGGACCTGCGGGGCGTCGAAGGCGTCGGCGATGGCCCCAGGGCGCATCCCGTCGCCCAGGCTCAGCGTCACGTCGTGCTCGCGGGCGATGGCGAGCACCTCGTCGAAGCGCTCGAAAAGCGGGTTCTCCTGGCCGTGGGCGCGCATCCAGTGGGCGAGGAAAGTGCCGCCGCGGGAGACCATGCCGCACAGGCGGCCCTTCGCCAGCATCGTGCCCACCACGGCCCGCGTCACCCCGCAGTGCACCGTCACGAAGTCCACCCCCTGCTCGGCGTGGGCGCGGACGGTGCCGAGGATGGCGTCGGCGGTCATGGCGCGGATGGCGCCCTGCTGGCGGACGGCTTGGACGGCGGCATCGTAGATGGGCACGGTGCCGATGGGCACGTCGGAGCGGTCGAGGATGGCCTGGCGGATGGCCACCAGGTCGCCGCCCGTGCTCAGGTCCATCACGGCGTCGGCGCCCGCCCCTTCGGCGGCGGCCAGCTTCTCGAGTTCCTTGGCCGGGTCGGGGTAGTCGGCGGAGGTGCCGATATTGGCGTTGACCTTCGTCCGCAGCCCCTGGCCCACGGCGCACGGCTGCCGGCGCTCGCGGTGGACGTTGGCGGGGAGGACCGCCTTGCCCTCGGCGATGAGCTGGCGGAGGCGTTCGGCCGGGGTCGCATCTTCATTTCGCACATGGCCGCCATGTGCCAAATGAAGATGTGACCCCTCGGCCGCGGCGGCCCGCTGCACCTCGTCGGTCACCTTGCCCGCGCGGGCAAGCTCGAGCTGAGTCATCGCATGCGCACTCCCCCCTCCATGTGCGCCCCATTCTACCAAATCAGCCGCCAAAGGGAAACGCGGCCAATGGCTCGGCAACCTTGCGCGCCACGAGCATGACCTCGATCTCGTCCAGATCGATGGGCCGTCTCCCCCAGTTCCCCGCGGTCCCGCCCCACACGTGGAGCACGGACATGCCCGCAAGGCGGAAGAGCAGAACGAGTTCCGTTGGCACGAAGGCCCGCTCCCGAACCGCCACGGCAGGCAGTCCGTCGCGCGGCGGGCACTCTGACGATACAACCATAGCCAGGGGGTCAAAGCGTCCCGCCGCTATGTCCGCGTTCGTGTGCTTGCGGATCATGGCCGTTGCGTTGAGAACGGTGAGTGCGGCCTTCGCCTGTGGTTTGAGGCTTCGGGAGATGTTGCACAGGATGGACAGCGGCTGGTTGATCGGGTCATCCCCCTGCCCGAGGAGCCCGAACGCTCCCTCGCAGAGGCAGACCGCGCCGTCGTACTTCCCGGGCAGTGTGAAGCGGGTCGCGTCCGCATGAACCAACTCCACACTCACCCGGGCAGATCTGGCGGCATCCGCGGCCCTGGCAAGCATTTCTGAAGACAGGTCTATCCCAGTCACGGCGTATCCGCGCCTGGCCAACTCGATGGCGTGGCGCCCCGTGCCGCACCCGACGTCGAGTATCCTGTCGCCCGGCCGCAGCGAGAACTCCTCGAGGAGGAAATCCACCTCCCTGAGCGTGTTCTTCGTGAACACGTTCTCCTCGTAGATCGGCGCGTGCGCGTCAAAGAACGCTTCCCATGTGCTCTTCTCTGCCATCGTGTACCTCTGGTATCAGGTTCGCCTTTCCGGGGCATGGAGTATGTCGGTCAGGGTCCGTTCGCGCCCCCCAGGATGAATGCCACCAGTGCCGCCTGCACGGGGTCCCGATCGTCCACCATGCGGCTCTTGATGGTGCCGTGGTCGCGGTCGGGGAACGCCTGGAAGCGCGCGGCTGCGGAACCCGCCTTGGCCAGCGCATCACGCATTCGGCGGTTCTCTTCTGAACGGCCCGCCATGTCCTTGTCGGCGGTGATGAGGAGCATGGGAGCGGCGTCGGCGCGGGCGTGGGTGAGGGGGGCGGCGTGGTCCACGACCTCGGTGGTGCGGGGGATGCCCCGCTCCTTGCGCGCGGTGGAGTGGGTGATCATCTGCCCGCTCACCGGGACCGCGCCGGCGAGGGCCTTGGGGTCCATGCCCGCCGCGGTGAGCCACCGCTTGTCGAGCGCCACCATCGCCGCAAGGTAGCCGCCGGCGGAATGGCCGCCGACGAACACCCGCCGCGCGTCCCCACCGTGCTCCGCGATGTGGGCATGCACCCACGCCACGGCTGCCGCCGCGTCCTGGACGTAGGCCGGGTAGGTGGCCTTGGGGGAGAGGCGGTAGTCCGCCGCCGCCACCGCGATGCCCTGCCTGGCGATGGCCGTGGCCCACTGTCGCTCGTCCTGGCGGCTGCCGGCCTCGAGGCCGCCGCCGTGGAACCACACGAGGCAGGGGAACCCCTTGTCCCCTGCCGGCAGGTAGAGGTCAAGGCGGCAGCGGGCGCGGGCGTACTCGTCCGGCTCGTCGGCCGGGCGGTAGGCCAGGTCGGCGACCGTGCGCGCCGCAGGCTCGGCCGCGCCGGCCAGCGTGGCGAGGGCGGCGAGCAGAAGGCAAAGCGAAGCCGGCCGTGTCAGTTGGCACCGCGCTCTGGTCAGGGTCTTCCCCCGCAGGCGGGGCGTCTCTGCCCCGCGTGGCTCCTCGCGGGCCAGGGACGGCCCGCCTACGGGCCATGCTGACGAAGGGGCACGTCAGTCCGAGGCCGCCAGAATCTCCGCGGGCGTCTTCCGGCGCCTCGGCGTCCGGTCGAAGTCCGCATCGCAGCTCACAATGGTCAGGCCTTCCTGCTCCGCAGCCGTGTACTGGTACGCGTCGTCGAAGTCGAGTCTCAGTCGCTGCGAGCGGTCAGCAACCCCTTTGAGGGCTGCATGGTCCAACTGGAGCATGATGGCCATTTGGTCCAGGAGCACCTCCTTGACGAAGCGGCGGAAGTCGTCGTGCTTCTTGGCGTCCCGCTGCTCGAGGAGGATCTCCAGGAAGATGTTCGTGTCGAGCAGAAGCCTCACTGCACCCGCCTCCTGGCTCCCGAGATCTCGTGCTGGAGCTGGACTGAGGTGTAGAGACCCTTCAGGTCCTTGAGCGCGCCGGCCCAGGAGAATCCCGGCGTCGCTGGCCGGACGCGCGGAGCGGCGCCGCGCTTGCCTGCTGCCGCAGCAGCTTTGGCGGCGGCCGCTGCTGCAACACCCCCATGATTCGCAGGAAACGCGCCGCCTAGGAATCCCCTGCTATGGCTGAACAGTTCGATGCCGACGTGGTGATCATCGGCGGCGGCTGCGCCGGCCTCACAGCCGCCATCTACACCGCACGGGCCAGCCTCAAGACGATTCTCCTCGACAAGCTGGACCCCGGCGGCCAGCTCGCCACCACCCACGAGGTCGAGAACTACCCCGGCTTCCCCGATGTCGTGATGGGGCCTGATCTGATGGAACGCTTCCTGAAGCAGGCCCAGCGCTTCGGCACCGAAGTCCGTTCCGCCGAAGTCAAGTCCATCTCCGCCGATGATCCCGTCGTCCGCGTCGTCCACACCGACGGGGGCGATCTGCGCTGCAAAGCCGTCCTGGTCTGCACGGGCGCCGACCCCAAGCGGCTCGGCGTGCCGGGCGAGGACAGGCTTCGCGGCCGCGGCGTGTCCTACTGCGCCACGTGCGACGCCCCGTTCTTCAAGGGCAAGGACGCCGTGGTCGTGGGCGGGGGCAACACCGCCGTGGACGAGGCGAACTACCTCACGACGTTCGCCCGCACCGTCTCCCTCGTCCACCGCCGCGACAAGTTGCGCGCCGACCCGATCATCCAGGACCGCGCCCTGAAGAACCCCAGGATGAGGTTCGTGTGGGACAGCGTCGTCACCGAAATCATGGGCGACAAGGCGGTCGAGAAGGTCCGGCTCAAGAACCTCAAGACGGGCGCGGAGTCCGAGGTGGCGGCCCAGGGCTGCTTCGTCCTCGTCGGCACCACGCCCAGCACGGGGTTCCTCAAGGGCCTGTGCGACCTCGACGAGTTGGGTTTCGTGAAGGTGAACGCCCGCAAGGAGACCAACGTGCCCGGCATCTTCGCCGCGGGCGATTGCGAGGACGCTACGTGGCGCCAGGCGGTGACTGCGGCCGGCTTCGGCTGCTCCGCCGCCATCGCCGCCAAGCACTACGTTGACAATCTTGCTGGATGAATGGATGGATGGATGGATGGATGGATGGGTGGATGGGTGTCAGACAATCATCCAATCATCCATTCATCCACCCATCCCCGCGCCCAGTGAGGAACGCTCATGAGCGACATTGTCATCCACTTCACGCGCAAGCCCGGCACCGAGGACGTGCCGCTGCCGAAGTACATGAGCGAGCACGCGAGCGGGATGGACGTTTGCGCCGCGGTGGATGCGCCAGTGACCATCGCTCCCGGAGAGGTCAAGCTGGTCCCCACCGGCCTCTTCATCGCGATCCCGCCCGGCTACGAGGTCCAGGTGCGGCCCCGCTCGGGCCTGGCCCTCAAGCACGGCCTCACCGTGGTCAACGCCCCGGGCACGATTGACAGCGATTACCGCGGCGAGGTCGGCGTCATCCTGGGCAACGTGAGCCGCGCCCCCTTCACGGTCGAGCGCGGCATGCGCATCGCACAGCTCGTCGCCCAGCGCGTCGTCCGCGCCTCGCTCGTCCAGCAGGAAACCCTGCCCGACACCGCCCGCTCGGCCGGCGGCTTCGGCCACACGGGAGTCAAGTGACGCACCTGGGCTTCGCCTGCAATGGGGTGCCAGATGGGTAAGGCAGTTGGCAGAAAACGTATAAAGGCCGAGACGATCCAGGAGCAGTTCCAGTGGCTCCTGGAGCATCCGGAGGAGGAGGCCAAGTACGAGGGCGAGTTTATCGCGGTCGCAGACGGCAGGATAGTGGCCCACGGGAAGAACTCCGGGAAGGTCCTCGACCAGGCCCGTCGCCTCGGCTACGAACCGCTTATCGGCCATGCCTACGGCGGGCAGACCATCGTCCTCAGTACGCAGGACTCGTTCGGGCTTCCCGGTACCGACGTCCGCCAGAGCGCGAACCGCATCCTCCTGCGCCCGGCCGCAGCGCACGCGGAGCCGTGAGCCGGTTCATTCCTCCACCGCCGGCTCCGCGCCGGGCGCTACGGCCCTTCGCGGGTCGCGGCGCACGAAGCAGGCGACCAGGAGGGCCGAGAGGCCGATGCCGGCCGCCATCAGCACGAAGGGCGCCCTCAGGCCATACGCCGCCGCCACTTCGCCGCCCGACAATGACCCGAGCATCCAGCCAAGCGACCCGGCCGACGTCGTGAGCCCGTAGGCCCGCCCCATGTTGTGGTCCTCGGTGCTGTGCCGAATGATGGCGTTGGCGGCAGGCAGGATGCCCGCGGCGCCCAGCCCGAACAGAAGCCGCAGCCCGCCGAGCTGCCACACTCCCCCGACGAAGGCATAGCCCACCGACACAATGCTCCCGAACACGCACGAGGCGATGAGCAGCCGCTTGTGCCCCCACCGGTCGCTCACGTTCCCCAACATGAACGCGCCAATCGCCGCCGAGAAGCCCCCCACGGCGTTCAACACCCCGACCACCGTGTTCGTGTAGTCCCCCTTCCCATAGAGCTGCTCGACGAACAGCCCGAACGTGGGGGCCGTGATGGAGTTGGCGTACCGCAGGCTCAGCAGCACCAGGACGGCCGCGATGAACCCGTGCCCCGCCAGGACCGCGCGGAAGCCGTCGCGCTCGGGCCTCGACGCCGCCGGCGCCGCCACGAACGTCTCCCGCACGCCGAACTGCACGAGCAGCCCGCCCGCCAGCAGCAGCAGGGACGAGAGGGCGAACATGACGCGATACCCCAGTGCATCCGCCAGCGGACCCCCAATCAGCGGCCCCGCCGAGAAGCCCACAAACACCGCCGACTGCATGGCCCCGAGGGCGAACCCTGCCCGCTCGCGCGGCGCCTCGCTCGCCACCAGCGCCACCAGCGCCGCGATCGTCCCCGTCAGCACTCCCTGGAGAAGCCGGAACGCGAGCAGGTGGTAGACGTTCTGCGCGAGGGACATCAGGAGGAGGACGATGACGCCGCCGTACATGGAGCGGAGCACCATCGGCCGGCGCCCGTAGCGGTCGGCCACCAGGCCCCAGATCGGCCCGAAGACGGCCATCGTGAGGCCCGCCGCCGCGTTCACGAGGCCCGACCAGCGGGCCACCGCCGCATCGCCGGTGACGCCGAGCTGGCGAATGTAGAACGCCATGAACGGCATGGCCAGCGAGAAGCCCAGGATCGAGCAGACCTGGGCGGCGAAGGCAGCGTAGAACGTGCGCTTCCAGGAACTCGGCGTTGGGGAGGGGGCACCGATGTGCAGCTTCCTGCTTCCTCAAGCACAGGGGGCGCCGGCGATGGGACCGATGGGACACATGGGACCAATGGGACGAGCCCCCCTTGCTGCCCGGCCTGGCTCTGGCCTCAGCGGTCCCACATGTCCCATCCGTCCCATCCGTCCCAACTCAGGGACGCTGCGCGAGCGACTTCGCTGGTGCCGCCTACGCTTTCCCCGGCACCGGCACCACGTCGTCCTTCGGGGCCACCACCTTGCCGCCCTCAAAATCCTCCGACGACGTGGCGTATGCCTTGTCGTAGAGGTCGGACTTCGCGGCGGGGTCCATGTACTCCTTCCACTCGATCTTGCGCCCCGTGTAGGCCGCGTCGCGGCCCATGATCGCGCTCAGCGTGCTCTCCGTCACGTCTTTCACGTGGTTGATTGGCTTGCCGTCGAGCAGGCTCTGGAGGAACACGCAGTGCTCCTGGACGTACATGTTCATCGTCATCGGCACCTCGGGCGACTTCACCTTCGTGCCGTCCCACAGCGTCACGCCCTTGTCGTTGCGTGCGATGCCCTTCTCGCCCACGAGGTGGATGCCGTTGCCCCAGCTCCAGCAGCCGTTGATCTGCCGGCTGATGTTGTGGACGTGGATCTGGTTCGGGTACTCGTAGTCCACGCTGAAGCTGTCGTACTGGTCGCCCGTCTGCCGGCGGTGGCGCGCGCCGATGGCCACAACCACGGTGGGCGTGGCGCCCAGGCACCAGTTCTGCATGTCGATCGTATGCACGTCCTGCTCGACGATGTGGTCGCCCGACATCCCGGCCCAGTTCGACCAGTTCCGCACCATGTACTCGGCGTCGCTCATCCCCTCCTTGCGCGGGTTGGACCACAGGCGGCTCGTGCAGTAGTAGGTCGTGCCGCCCAGGATGCGGCCGGCGGCGCCCTCGGCGATGAGCTGGTGCATGGCCCCGTAGCCCTTGTCGTGCCGCAGGCACGTTCCGGCGAGCACGCTCAGGTTCTTCTTCGCCGCCTCCTCGCCGGCGGCGAGCATCCGGCGGCAGCCGGGGGCGTCCACCGCCACGGGCTTCTCCACGAACGCGTGCTTGCCCGCCTTCACCACCGCCTCGAAGTGCGCGGGGCGGAAGTTGGGCGACGTGCACATCAGCACGACCTCCACGTCCGTCCCGATCAGCTTCTTGTAGGCGTCGAAGCCCGTGAAGCACATCGCCTCGGGCACCTCCTGCCCTCGCGCCTTCACGCCATCGCGCGCCGCGGCCACGCGGTCCGGCATCGCGTCGGCCAGCGCCGTCACCTTGATCTCCACGTTCAGCGCCTTGCCCGCGTTCATGATGTCGCTGATGGCGCCCCGCCCGCGCCCCCCGCAGCCGATCAGCCCCACCTTGAAGCTCTTGGCCGCCTGCCCGCGCGCGGTCGCGCCCAGCACCACCAGCCCCCCCAGCGCCGCCCCTGTGGCGGCCCCCGACCTCAGGAACTCCCGCCTCGACACATCGGCCTTCATGCCCATCGCGCAACTCCTTGGCACCGCTCGGTTCTCCCAGTGGCCAGACATGCGCCCCCACGTTACTCCCCGCCGCCCCACTTGTCAAGCTGCGACTCCCGCCATCCTCCTTGACAGCGTTCGCGACCCGCCTATACTGTCTGGTCATGCCGTCGCGGGAGGCGTCTTGCACCGGGCGGCGCCGCTTCAATCCGGGGGTCAGCACATGCCCGCATCGTGGAGGAGTCCGTTGGCCGTCGTGGCCGCGTGCCTCGGGGTCATGGCCGCGGCGGCGGCGCTCCTGCCCTGCCCCGACCCGAAGGCGCACGGCGCCAGACTGGTTCTCTGCCTCCTCGCGATCGAGTCCGTGCTGCTCGCCGTCGCGTCGCCGTTCCTCGCCGCACGAGGGTCCGGGGCCTGGCTGCGCCTCGTGTTCGCGCCGCTGGCGGCGGTGCCCCTCCTCAGCCTGGTCCTGTGCGCCGTTGCGTCGCGAGGGAACGTGCCGCTGGCGCGACTGGCGTGGTGCCAGGCGTTCCTCCTCGCGTTTGCGTGCCTCGTGGCCGCGCTGACCCTCGTGCTTCGCAGTCTCCGCCTCCGAGACTCGACTGCGCAGGCTGCGGCCACCGTGGTCGCCCTGCTCATGCTGGGCCAAGTCTTCTTTGCTAATGCACTTGTGGAGGTGGCAGCCCCGGGCCGCCAGGAGGTCGGCGAGGAGCCCGCGGGTCCGTGCGTCCTCGCCTGCCACCAGCACTTTCTCGATGGCCATGCGTTCTCCTTCACACCGCGCAGGCCACGGCACGCGAGGAGAACTCGCCGGGCGGGTACGTGTTGAGCCTGGCCCGGCGGGCGGCCTGCTGTGCGGCGGCGCCGCGGCGTAGCAGGCACTGCTCATTCCGCTCCTCCTGCTCGCGGATCGCCTCGATGATGCCCAGGAGCCCGTCGAGGAGGCCATTGAGCCGCGCGCGGACCTCCGCGTCCACGTCGCCCGACCACCACTGCCGCTTCAGCGGCTCGAGTTCCTGCTCGATGCGGCCGATGGAGCGCAGCAGATCGTCCTTGCGCGGGAACAGGGCCGCGTAGCGCGCCACATCCTCGTCCCGCCGCAGCAGCCCGCCCTGCTCCCGGGCCAGGAGGAGGAGGCCCTGGTACATCTCCCCCTCGAGCGCGTAGTTGCGGATGAGTGCCTGGCCGAGTGACGCCGGCGTGCACGGCTCGCCGCTCATGGGTCGGTCTCCTTGGGAAAAGGGCTTGGAGCAGGACGAGGGTGCGGGGCGTTGAGACAACGGAGGGGGGTCGCTGGGCGGCCTGCCCGCCCTACCCTTCAGGCGCCGGCCTTGGCGGCCGGCAGCCCGGGGGAGAGCCTGCGACCTTCTGGGGCGTCTCGTCCTGCTCCTTGCCGTAGTTCGCTCTTCTAACCCTCTCAGCACGGTTACAGAGCGAGAGCAAATCGTGTGCCGGAAGGAAACCGCGCCTCCCGAGCGCGCAGGCCCCGCCTGCCGCCAGGCCGGGCAGCATGGCGTCAAGCCAAGGACATGAATGGAGTTACGGCGACGACTGACGACGCGCTGCGGCGGCCGCAGTGGCGAGGGCCGCGCCGCGCGCCGTTGCGGGAGCCCGGCGAGTCAGGCGCTCAAGCCGTAGAACGCGCGCCACAATCCGCCAGGTCCACACTTTCGTCAATGGCCGGGAGAAAAATGGGGGGGAAGGACACACAAGACGTTCGGCACCGTTTTGCCATCGAGCCAGTCTGAGCCACACGCCCTGACCCAGTGATCCAGATCCAGGATGTGCAACGTGTCCTTCCCCCCATAGCTTTCCGCGCCGCCGTCGCCGGCCGCGCGGGGGATGATGACTTGTCAACCCTCGCGGGAACCACACCTCAGGCGGAACGTTTTTCCACCGCTCGGCGCGCCCGTTCCCGCAAAAGGGCCTGTTTCGCTTGTCATAGATGGTTAGGGCAAACCCCGTGCCGCGTGGCCAAGCACCCTCACCCCAGCCCTCTCCCCGAGGGAGAGGGAGGAAGGCGTTCTCCGCGCCCGGACACGAGGCATGGTAGGAGTCGGGCGCGGCGGCCCAAAATACTGTGGGCGGGAGACGATTTTTCACTTGACAGCGCCGGCGCAGACCGGTATAACCTATAGCAACCCGGCGCAACACAACCAGTAGCGTTGCGCCGAACCCTGACCCCCGCGATCTAGTGGAGGAGCTATGGCCCTCTTCATTGCCGATGCCGCCAGGGCCATCGGCGTCTCCCCCGCGACCCTCAAGCGGTGGTTCCGCGCCGCCAGGGTGGCCGATGTCGCCCGCGACCGCAATGGATACCGCGTGTTCGAACCCCAGGACGTCGAGCGCCTGCGCGCCTACGCCAACCAGCGCATCGAACCCTTCGAGCTGCGCCCGACAAGCCACCACTTCCGCCCCCCCGCCCTCGCCGCACCCGTCGCCGCGCGCCGCTGAACCAGGGGCCTGAGCCGACATGCCGAACAACGCCTTCTTCAAGTTCTTCCAAGACCTCGTCCACTCCCGCACCTGGCGCAAGCTCACCCCCTCGGCCCGCGCACTCTACCCCGTCCTCGCCATCCACACCGACCGCGACTTCAAGCCCGTCTACCCCTCCCTCAAGCGCCTGAAGGACCTCAGCGGCCTCGGCAACAGCGGCATCGCCTCCGCACTCCAGAGCCTCGAACGCAATGGCCTCATCCGCATCTGGTCCGGCCGCCACCGCGACGGCAACCGCCCCAACACCTACGAATTCCGCTTCGCCTACCCCGGCTGCCAGATAGACCTTGCCCCGCTGGGGGGCAAGGCTACCACCGCCACGGGGCAAGGGGTAGCCCCGCAGCGGGACAAGCCTATCCCCCTCGCCCTCGACTCCCTAGCCCCGCAGCAGGACAACCTAGCCCCGCAGAAGGCCACAAACAAGAGAAACAAGACAACCCAGAGTCCCCAAACTAAAACGACAACAACCATCCACGGCGACGTCCACATCAACATAGACCACGGCCCCAGCCCCGCTGTTGTTGATTCTCTGAAACAGTTTTTCACGGACTCCATCGCCCAGCAACTCGCCCACCAGTACCCGCCGGAGTACATCAAGGAAAAGATCGAGATCACCCGCTACAACCACGAACTGGGCAAGGTCCGCGACCCCGCCGCCTACCTCCGCAAGGCCCTGTCCCAGGACTACACCAAGCCCCCCGGCTTCGTCACCGCCGACGAGCGTACCGCCATCGAGACCCAGGGCCGCGACATCCGCTCCCTCATGGAGCGCATCCGCGACCGCGGCGTCAAAGTCGCCCGCCACCGCAGCACCGGCGAAATCAGCCTCGTAGACGTCCCCACCGACCTCGCCTACATCATCCTCCAGGGCCGCCACGGCACCCGCTGCATCAACGCCTGGGACGACGTGCAGCACTACGACTTCGAGTGACCCACCTCCACCCTGCCTCCCGTCTACCCGCCGCGTACTACGCGCTACATGCTCAATCTCCCGCACTGAATTTGAGCATGTAGCCGTTTGGCAACATGTGCCGTAACCTCTTGCTTCGCAACTGTTTATGCCCCCACGCCGTCCCATCTCCCCTCGCGCTACATGCTCAATCCCCGCGGAAGCGAGAAGTCCAATGCTCAATATCCAATACTCAATCCTCAATGCCCAGGTAGGACGATCGGGGTCGCGGGTTCTTCTTCTGTTGGTCATTGAGGATTGGATGTTGAGTATTGGATATTCGACTCACGCTTCCGCTCCCTCCCATCCGTGCCTCCGTGTTGGCATCCTTCGGCCTCTGCGATTTGTGCTTGACATTGCCGCGCCAGCCGCGTATCCTCACCTCCCGACACCACAACATGCTCTTGGCGGCACGGGGCTCTCTCGCACACATCTCTGCACCTTCCCGACGTGATGGGGAGCGCCCCCCGTTCGCCCCGAGCGAAGGGAAAGGGAACGCGGCATGAGATGGCGTGCATGCGGGCGGCGTGGGCGTGTCGTGGGCGGTCTATTGGTGCTGGCTCTGGCCGCGGGTCTCGTCACCCAGGCAGCGGCGGCAGGCTGGCAGGAGTTCTCTCCCGACTCGGCGAGCGGCGGCGGCATGAGCAACACACCAACGCGGCCCTCCAACCGTTGCACCATAGCCATGAACTCCGCGGGGAACCCCGTCATCGCTTGGGACGACGGGCCCGACAATGCTGAGGAAATCTACGTCCGGCAGTTCGATGGCGTGGCGTGGGCGGAGAAGGGAGCCGGCTCAGCGAGTTCCGGTGGCATCAGCAGCGGGCCGACCAGAGACTACGATGCCGCCATGTGCCACGATCGCGATGGGCACTGTGTGGTGGCGTGGGCCACCAGTGGCGGCGATGCTCTCTACGTGAAGCGCTTCAACGGCACGGCGTGGGTCGAGGTGGGCGCCGGGTCCGCGAGCGGGCGAGGCATCAGCGATGGCGGCTATGGCGCCGCGCCCGCGCTCGTCCTCGACGCATCGGGCAACCTGGTCATCGCGTGGGAACACAGCGGCGATGGGTCGTCCAATGTCTACGTGAAGCGCTTCAACGGCACGGCGTGGACAGCGATAGGCCCTGGCTCTGCCAGCGGTCTGGGCGTGAGCCAGACCAGGAATGCCTATTGGCCACAGATGTGCCTGGATGCCTCGAATGGCATCCTGGTCACGTACTGGGCATTGAGGGGTTCGGCATACGAGGTCTACGTCAAGCGCTTCAACGGTTCGGCGTGGGAGGAAGTGGGCGCCGGCTCCGGCTCGGGTGGCGGAATCAGCAACAACAGCGGCGAGTCCCGCCGCCCGGCCATCTGTCTGGATGGCAACAACCGCCCGGTCGTCGCGTGGTTCGACAACTCGGGCGGCACCTGGGAAGTCTATGCCAAGCGCTTCAACGGCACGGCGTGGGAGGACATGGGCGCCGGCTCGGCCTCGGGCGGCGGTATCAGCAACCTCGGGAATGATTACTCCGGGTCCTGTCCCGCAATATGCCGCGACTCCAGCGGCCGGGTTGTTGTCGCCTGGGCCGCCAAGGCCAAGGGCAGGACCAACTACGAGATCTATGTCCGTCGGTTCAACGACACTGCGTGGGAGGAGATCGGCGGAGGGTCTGCAACAGGCGGCGGCATCACGAACACGATGGCGGACTCCAAGGAACCCGTCATTGCCGCAGGCACAGCCGGCTCCCTGGTCCTCGCTTGGTCGGAACTCGTCGGTGGGCAAGCCGAGATCTACGTGAGGAAGTATGTTGAGAATGCCCCTCCCACGGCCAGCGCAGGCCCCGAACAGGCCGTCGAGCATGCATCTGCCGCCGGCGTCCAGGTGGCGCTCGATGGTTCCGCTTCCTTCTGGCTCGTCGCAGGTGACCACACGCTGAAGCTCCGTGCCGAGCGTTCAGGCAAGGGCAGAAGCCGCATCTACACAATCACCATTCAGGCGACCGATGCAAGCGGCAATGCCTCGACGGCCACGTGTACGGTGAGCGTGCCGCACGACCAGAAGAAGCCGGGCGGCAAGTAGGCCGCACGGTTCCCTATGGCTACCCTCCCGCGGGTTCGGGAACCCGCGGGAGGTTTGGGCACTGCCACGGGATGAACTCGACGCCCGTCTTTCGGCTTGGGGAGGCGTGGGATTGTTCTGCACGTGCCAGCAGTAGGCGAAGGTGTAGTCGAGGCCGAGGCGTTTCATCAGCTTCAGGTGATTGGGGTCGAGGCCGCGATACTCGCCGAGGAGGTAAAGGCCGTCGAAGCCGGCCTCGCGGCAGGCCTGACGCATCTTGTCGAGGGCCTTCGCCACGTTCGCCTCGCCGCCGAGGTCCTGGATGAGGAACTCGGGACGATAGATGAAGAGCAGCGGCTTGTTGTCGAGCTTCAGGTAGCTCGGGTGCTTGAAGTAGTTCTCGATCCAGAAGGGCAGGAGGTTGGTCATCAGGTCGGCCTCGTCGGCCACGCCGGCCTTTCCGCGGGACTGGTTTTCCCACATGATCGTGAACTTGAGCTTGCTGACGAAGCGCGACTTGAAGAGCGCGTCGTGGATGGCCGAGCCGAAGCGCATCTCGACCGGCTTGCCCTGGCTCGCCCGATACCAGCAATAGACGAAGAACGAGACGCCGTGCTCGACCGCCCACTTCGTCTCCCAGTCGGAAACCTCGGGGTTCTCCTGCGAGTAGAAGCCGAGGGCTGGCGTGCGCTCGGGGTGCTTCACCACGTTCGCCCACATCTCTGGCTTGTCGGCCTCCCACAGCGGGCAGTGGTGCGCGCCGATGAGGAGGCTGGTCTTCACGGGCTGCGGCTCGGGAATGTGGGGCCGGGCTTTGGCCTTGACCTCGGGCACAGGTTGCACGGTCGCATCTCCTTCCTTGCCGCGTTGGCAGCCCAGGCAGGCGATGAGCAGGGCCAGCGCCGCGAGGACGGCTCGACGACGAGGACGACGAGGACGAGAGGAAGGCAGCAGTGGGGAACCCCCTACCAATGGTGGATCATGTGCCCCTGGGCAGGGAACCAGATGACGTCCACGAGAAAGCAGAGGCCCACGCCAACGACGTAGCCGAGAAGGAGTCCGAGGAAGATCGGCTTCGTCTTGCGGTAGAGGATCATGCCGCCGGTCTTGAGGATGATGGCCTTGACGATCCAGGTGAGGAAGATGGAGAAGGCGCACGCGCCCATCACAAGGGCGCCGGCGCCCAGGCACTCGATGCGCCCCACGCTCGGCGGCTCGGGGTTCTGGAGCTTGCGGACGTATTCGCCGAAGAACGAGATGTTGCCGCCCTGAATCTCCCAGCAGCCCGTGGTCGCGCCGCCCTTGTTGTAGCAGATGCTCATCGTGAGGTAGATGGCGAGGACGAAGCAGACGGCCATCGTGAGCACGCTGGCGCCGGTGACGATGCGGGGCCGCGTCCGCAGCTCGCCCGCCACGCGATGGGCGTGCATCGTGGCCGTCGAGAGCACGGGCTTGTTGTCGCACCAGATGGCGAACGTGGCGGCGATGGCGATCAGTCCCGCCGGGCCGATGCCGTCCGTGCCCACGGTGTGGGAGACGAACGTGTGGGGCGTCATGGGCGCCCGCACGTAGACCAGGCCGCACTGGGCCACCACCTTGCCCACGCCCACGTAGACCACCAGGAAGCCCAGGCCGTAGACCAGCAGCGTCGGGCCGTTCATCCCCAGCCGCGACAGCCACGCGGCGACGAGCCCGGCCCCGATCAGGAAGCCGACCACCGCCGCGCGATAGCTCATCGGCTCGCGCGAGTCGTCCACCTCGCACTTGGGATTCCACGCCTTCCGCGCCACGTCGCGCAGGTGGCTCCGCGCCATCCAGAGGCTCAGGCCCACGAAGACGAGGAACGCCCCCTGCTCCTCCCAGGCGATCATGGTGGTCATGCCGTCCCACATGTCCGTCGGGCCCAGCGTCGCGCCCAGGCGGTTCTGGATGCCTACCTGGAGGATGGCCAGGAAGTGGAAGAGCCACACGCTCATCAGCACGTCGAGCGGGGTGAGGAAGGCGAAGCCGATGACGAAGAGATTCACGTTCGTGCGCAAGTTGGGGAAGCCCTGGCCGATATTCAGGAAGCCCTGGTCGTGGATGATCGGGAACGTGGGGAACGAGGGGTCGAAGAAGCTGATGATGTTCCAACTGATGGCGAACAGGGCGAGGCCGAAGCCTGTCCAGAAGAGGCGGCTGGCCATGAACTCGGGCAGGCGCCCGTTGCCTGGGCGCATCATGTCCAGCGGCACCTGGGCGAGGGGGAAGGCCAGGCGCTCGCGCTCGACCCACTGCTTGCGGAGGATGGCGGTGAGACACGTCGTCGCCAGGGCGATGCCGGCCAGCAGCATCGTCCACCAGAACAGCGGCATCACCCACACGCCCCAGGGAATGCCCTCGCCCTTCGGCAGGCCCTGGAAGAACCACTGCATCTCGCCCCCCTCGTTGGGCGGGAAGGCCCAGGTAGGGAGGTGGGGCAGGAGCAGGTGCTGCCACTGGTTCTCAGGCGTCGCGAAGTAGTAGGGCGTGGCCAGCACCGACGGGATGAAGCCCGCCATCGAGAGCGTGGGGAAGACCGAGCCGACGAGCGTCATGGCGAAGACGACGATCAGCTCCTCCTTGCGGAACGCGTGGCGGGGCGCCAGCAGGCGCACCAACGGGACGACGAGGAGGATGAAGCACGCGAAGGGCACCATCGCGCCCATCGGCAGGTAGCCGAACGTCAGCCGCGACGAAACGAAAATGTAGTCGGAGGCGAACACATACAGGTTCACCACCACCGCGAGCGCCAGCCCCACGCCGAGGGCGAGCCACCACCTGGGGGTCACACTCTCATTCGCCATCTGCTCACCCACTGGCTTTCCATGTACTTTCCGCCTTCCAATCCCTCGCGTTCATCGAGGAGCAAGCGGCTTGGGGATATTGATCGCAGGGCGCTCTTCCTCTTCCACGAACAGAGCCAGAACGTCGCACCTGAGCATCTTGACGTGCTGAAGCTCCGACTGAAGCCACGAGTCAAGGTCCTTGGGCTTCTCAATGATCTTCCGCGCGATGAGCGTGTCCACAAGCTGTTTGTCCCGAATCTTGCCCTCCGCCGCGCCGCGGAACTCCTCCTCGACGCATGACGCGATCCTCTCACAGGCGTATGCTCTGAATGCCTCCTGCGTGCCGCAATCCCGCTTCAGCCTGGCCCAGTCCTGTGGCGGGATCCTTTGCTTGAAGTACTGCCCATACATCGACTCGGCGGCTTTGGGGTCCTTCTGGTAAAGCCAGAGCAGGCACACATCCAGGGCCTGGCCGTAATCGCCGCCGACATCGCCCATGTCCACGTTCTCGATCTCCTTCCTGACCTTCTCAGCGCTTATTCCCTTCCCATCGAAAAGATGTGCGACCTGCTTTGCACACGCGTCACGCTTCTCGGCCTCGACCTGCGCGGGGTCAGTCTTGAGGCCGAACTCCTTAGCCCAGTAGTCATAGATGGTTTCCCGCATAGTCTGCTGGAAGCCCATGTATGATGCCTGCCACTTCAGGGCCATCATGCTCTGACGATCCTCAGCGCTCATGGTGGGATGGATGATGAACGCCACAACCTCGTCAGGCAGGAACGACCTCACGGGGATGTCTCGGTACGTGGCGACGACAGTCTCAAGCTCTGGCTCCTTGAACTGAGCGGCCCCTGCAAAGCGGGATGTCGGTGGGCCGAGCCTACAGAGCACCGCGAGTCCGAGGGCGACCATCACGGCTAGCGAGAAGACACGCCAGTGGCAACGCCTCATGGTTCGGCCTCTCCTTGCTCTCGTCAAGCCCTTGTGTCGAGTCCGCACCTTCGGTCCGATCACCAACTGTGCGCCGGGCTACCGGCGCACACGGAAACGGCGGGCCGAGGTCTGCTTCTCTCCCTCGTGCTCGGCTTCGAGGCGGACCTCGCTGCGGGGGCCGCGGGGCCAGACGTGGGTGGCGAAGCGGCCATCGGGGCCGACGGCGATGGCGGAGCCGTTGATTTTGACGGTTGCGCCCGGCGTCGTGACGCCGCGCAACTCGACGCTGATGGGGCCGTGGACGAGGGTGGAGCCGGCCATCGGCTCGGTCTCGGCGAGGAGCAATGGCTCGCGGTCGAGGGCGATAATCTCGTCAGCAATCTCGCAGCGGACGGCGAGGATGCGGGCGGGGTCCCTCTCGGTGTCGGCGATGGCGGGGACGACCTCGCGGCACAGCTCGAGGGCGCGGCGGCGTGGGTCAATCCATTCGGCGGCGGGGCCGAGGCGTTTCTTCGCCTCCGCTGTCTTGGTAACGAGGAGATGGAGGTACTCGAAGTCCTCGATGCTCTCGCGCTGAATCTCCCAGCGGATGGAGCTGAGCGGCCCTTCGGCGCCGGGGTAGAGGACGTGGGTGTCGCCGGGCGGGAGCTTGTCGCTGGGGGGGCCGAAGGGGTCGTCGCCCCAGAAGTTCAGGCCCCAGTGCAGGTAGCCCGTCAGGTCGCAGGCGAAGTTGATCCAGTGGAGGACGCGGACGCTGCTGAGCGGGAAGTCGAGGAAGCGGTTGGGATAGACGTTGCCGAAGGGATGGCAGCAGATGTAGTACCAGAATTCGTTGCCATCGCGCCGGGCCTCGTAGGCGTCGCGCCAGCGGTCGAAGTGGGAGAGCTTGGGCACCCAGACCTCCAGGGCGCCGCTGAAATCCACCGACTCGATGGCGTCAATGCGGCGGAGGCGGGGCGCGGCCTTGTGGACGAACTCGGATGCCTTGCGCCAGGAGGCGATGTTGTTGAGCGACGGCTCGTCGGCGACGTGGATCATCGCCCTGGCGAGCCAGCCCTTGGCGTCGAGGTGCTTCTCGAGGTCGGCCAGCAGCGGCGCCAGCCCCTCTTCGGGGCCAAGCTCGACCCGCTTGCCCGTCTTGCGGTCGGTCGCGCCCACCTTGACGAGGACGATCTCCTTGCCGCCCCAGCCGCCCTCTCCGAAGTGGGCGACGTGGGTCAGCTCAATGCCGTCCGCCACGCCCGCTTTCTGGAACAGCTCGACGTAGCGGTCGAAGCGGGCATAGTCGAAGCTGAGCTTGCCGTCGGCCTCGCGGGCCACGCCGACCAGGCTCCAGGGGGTGTAGGCCACGTTCTGGCGGTGGGCGGCCATGTTGCGGGCGTAGCGCTCCAGGACCGGCCAGAAGGCGTCCGACCAGGCCTCCACCTTGTGGGCCTTTGCGATGTTGTTCAGGTTGAACCAGTTGGTCACGAGCAGGTGCCGCTCGTCGGGGAGGGTGAAGGGGTCAACGGACAGCTCGACGGGCACGGCGGCGCGGGCTTCGCCGGCGACGACGGCCGCCTCGCCGCGATAGAGGCCGGGCGTGGCGTCCTTCGGCACGCGGACCGTGAGCCAGACGGGCTGCGTGGCGTCGGCCGCGAGGTCGAGCGTGCGGGCGTCGAGGAGCGGGTCGGGCACCTCGCAGGGCGCGGCGCGAACCCGAATCTTGTCGGAATCCTGTGTGTTCTTCTTCAGAGGAATGAAGCCGACGAAGCTCCAGGCGAAGTCGTCGCCGCCGATGGTGGCCTTGCCGTCGGCGTGGCGGAGGGGCGACAGCTCGATGCGGATGGCCTTGAGTGGCGTCGGGGAGCGGAAGGCGATCTGCCCCGGCTCGAACTCGTTGCGTGCCGCACGCATCTTCACCACGCCCGGCTCGGCGGGTGGCGGGGCGTCGCGGAAGACCTTGGCGTGCGGGTCCACCGCCCACGCGGCGAGCGTGCCGCCTCGGGCGGCGGCCAGGCACGCATTGGCCCCCACCACGGCTGCGACGGCGAGCTTCTTCGTCCTGCCCATCTCGGGTCCTCCGAACCGATCTAGAGGCCCGCGCTGCTCCCGCGCACAGGCTGGAAGCCTGTGCCACCGCCGCGTGTCCGAGGGTGGCACAGGCATCTTGCCTGGGCCGCGACCCGCGCGAGAAGTTCGAGCCCTTCGCCTTCGCCGACGGGGTGAGCAAACTCGAAGACCTGAAGCCCGGCCTGCGGCTGCCGGGCATCGTCACCAACGTCACCCGCTTCGGCGCGTTCGTGGATGTGGGCGTCCACCAGGACGGCCTGGTGCACGTCAGCCAGCTTGCCAGCCGCTTTGTGAAGGACCCGAGCGAGGTCGTGAAGGTGGGGCAGAAGGTGAGCGTGAAGGTGATCGAGGTCGACCTCGCCCGCCACCGCATCGCGCTCTCGATGCGCGACGATGCTCCGCCGCCGCAGCTTGCCAGGTCCGCGCAGGGCGGCCAGGAGCCGCGGCGGGAGGCAGGAAGCCGTCAGGCTGTGCCGTCAAAGCCGGCCGCATCAAAGTCTGCCAGCCCGTTCGGCGACCTGTGGAAGGTTGTCAAGCGCGAGCCGAGGAAGTAGGCGGGGCGGTCCTGGGTACCTGCAGGGATAGACGCTTTGGCCCATCGTGAACCCACGTGAGCCGCAGGAGGTCGTTCATGGCTTCGGCCAGTATCGTGCTGATCGGCGCGGGAAGCGCCAGCTTCGGAAGAGGCACAGTCGCGGACGTCATGGCCAACGACGATCTCAGGCAGCGCAACGTGACGCTATGGCTCGTGGACACGGACAAGGCGGCGCTCGACAAGGCGACCGCACTCGCGGAGAAGATTCGCGCCTATCGCCAGGCGAGTGTCACGATCCGCGCGACCACAGACCGCTGCGAGGCGCTCTCTGGCGCGGACTTTGTGATCACCTCGGTCGCAGTTCAGCGCATGGCGCTGTGGGAGCAGGACTTCCGGGTCCCTCTCAGCTGTGGTTTCAAGCACTGCCTCGGCGAGAACGGCGGGCCGGGCGCGCTGTTCCACGCGCTGCGGAACTACGAACTCATCCTGCCCATCTGCCGCGACATCGAGCGCCTGTGCCCCAATGCCCTCGTGCTCAACTTCACGAACCCTGAGAGCCGCATCCTGATGGCCATGTGCCACCTCACCCGCGTCCGCGCAATCGGGCTCTGCCACGGGGTGCTGATGGCCAGGAACGACGCATCCCGGCTCCTCGGACGCCCACTTGCTGACCTGGAAATCGTTACCGGTGGCCTGAATCACTTCTTCTGGATTCTGCACATCCGTGACAAGGCGACCGGGGAAGACCTCTACCCGCAACTGCGCCAGAAGGTCCAGGAGCAGTGCTAACCGCTTGTCCGCAAGCTGACTGAGGTCTACGGCCTCCTCATCTTCCCGTACGACGATCATATCGGCGAGTACCTCTCTTTCGCCACTGAGTTCACGGGCACCCAGTGGCCGTATGGCAGCGAACGCCGGCCCGTGCGCGCTGAGACGGGGACGTCCGCCGATTGGCGCGACGCCTACCTGTCCGGGGAGAAAGCTGCGGACGAGCGTCTCGCGAAGCCGGGCGGTGAGATTGCTGTGGACATCATCGCCGACGTCCTGGGCGACAAGCGGAAGTGGGAGCCCACGGTGAATATCCTCAACACCGGCGGATATGTGGAGAATCTTCCGCTGGACGCAGTCGTGGAAGTCCCGGCAGTCGTGGATGCCACAGGCATACACCCCGAGTGCGTCGGCCCGTTGCCCGAGGCGCTCGCTGCCTTCTGCCGCACGCAGGTCTCGATCCAGCTGCTGCTGATTGAGGCCTATCGCCAACGGTCGAAGAGGCTTCTGCTTCAGGCCCTCCTTCTCGACCCGTGCGTAGACAGCATTAGACGAGCAGAGGAGATGCTCGATCACATGCTGAAGCTTCAGAAGGACTATCTTCCGGCGTTCAGTTGAGGCGGGCGGCGCGCGCCGAGGGGACTATTTGACGCGGCAGGCTACGCTTGCACTTCCTCGACCATCGCCCTAATGTTCGCCAGAGGGACGTCGGGGTTGATGGTGTTGGACGTGAAGAGGACGAGGTCGGCGTTTCCCCGGCACACCTCGATGGCCCTGCGCACCTTCGCGCGAATCTCCCCTGGCGTACAGACTGGCAGTTCAGTGGTGACGGCGAGCGGCCCAAAGACAAGCAGCGGCTTGCGCTCGCGTGTCCGACGTGAAGCGACGTAGTCGATCGTCATCCCGCATTCTGGCTGGAAGCCCTGGAGGCCCTGCACGCCGCAGTCGAGGAGCATGTCGAGGAGTGGCCGCACATCGCCGTCGCAGTGCCAGACAGGTTTGCAGCCAACGTCCAGAAGGGGCTGGAGCCCGCGGCGGAGTTCTGGCGCGTAGTAGCGACCGAGGAAGCGGGGCGAGACCATTGGGCCGCGCTGGGTGCAGATGTCCTCGCCGAGGAGCACGGCGCGGGGGTAGATGCCCTCCTGGACAGCGCGGGCGATGAGGCGTGACTGGCAGCGGCCGTTCGCGCCGCCGACTTCGAGCAGCTTCCGTGCGCGGTCAGGGTAGAGGCCGAAGAGGGTGAAGTAGTTCTCGTAGCCGAACTGCCCGTACCAACTCGCCCCGGCGCCGGCGCCCCATTGAGCAGGCATCCAGAGCATCTCTCCGCAGCGACGCTGCATGTCCTCAAGTGACTTCCTGAACTCAGCGTAGCGGGCATCGAAGTCGAACTTCGCCTCGATCTGCTCCGGCGGCGGCATGGCGTCGACCTGGGCAACTGCCTCCTCCAGGGAGAGTGCGGTCCTGGCATGGGCGTACGAGCTTGCATCCACGCAACGGAAGTCCTCCCGCGACCTGGGCACGAAGATGCCGATGAGGCCGTCCATGCCGAGTGCGTCGTACGCGCGTATGGAGACGCCTGTTGGGTCCGTCCAGTATGCCTCCGGGGCCACGCCTGCCAAGGCGCAGATGTGCTCCACGCAGGCGATCCAGCCTCCGAGGACAGGAGTGCGGTCCGCAGCTTGGCCGGCGAAGACACGGGTCAAGCGGTCCCGGCGCGATGGACGTGTTGCTCTGGTCATTGGTACCTCATTATCTTTGGGTGAGGGACTACTGGTCTCTGGGCTGGTCCGCCCAAGCAGTCATCTCCCGCCGCTTCAGCTTGATCTCCTCGGCCCGCCGCGTGGCTCTTGTCGCGCGTTGCGCATCTCCAAGAGCATCGTAGATGCCTGCGAGCAATTGCCATGGCTGAGGGAGCCACGGCGCTATTCTCGCGGCCCGGGACGCTTCGGATAGCGCTGGCAGGAGCATTTTGGCCAGCCCCTTTACGACGAGGCGCTGCGTCCCCAGTTCCACTTCAGCCAGATGCGCGGCTGGAATAACGACCCGAACGGGATGTGCTACTACGACGGCGAGTACCACCTCTTCTGGCAGTGCAACCCGGCGGGCCGCAACTGGGCGAACATGTACTGGGGACACGCCACCAGTCCCGACATGGTCCGCTGGACCGAGCAGGACCGGGCGCTCCGCTCCTTCGGCGACAACGTCGAGAATCGCCATCCCAGCATGGCCGTCAAGAACTGCTTCTCGGGCAGCGGGAACGTGGACGTGAATAACACCGCCGGCTGGCAGAAGGGGGACGAGAAGACGATTGTCCTCGCGTTCACCGACACCGGCTGCGGCGAGGCCCTGGCCTACTCGACCGACCGCGGCAAGACCTTCAGGTATTACGAAGGCAACCCAGTGATCAAGCACTCGGGCCGCGACCCGAAACTGATCTGGTACGCGCCGGGCAAGCACTGGGTCATCGCCGTGTTCGACCAGGACAAGGAGCATGGCCGCAACATCGCCATCTACACGAGCAAGGATCTCAAGGAGTGGACGCGCGAGAGCAACATCCCCGGCTACTTCGAGTGTGCCGAGATCTTCCAACTGCCCGTTGACGGCGACCCGGCAAAGACCAAGTGGGTGATCTTCGCCGCGGACGCCCAGTATGCGATCGGACACTTCGACGGCAGGAAGTTCACGCCAGAGCATCAGGGGAAACACCGCGTCCACTGGGGCGCCTACTACGCCTCGCAGTGCTTCAGCAACCCGCCCGACGGCCGCGTCGTCCAGATCGGCTGGGCCCGGATCCAGATGCCGGACATGCCGTTCAACCAGACGTTCACCGTGCCGACCCACCTCACGCTGCACACCAGCGAGGACGGCATCCGGATGTTCGCCGCCCCAATCAAGGAACTCGAACAGCTCCGCAAGCCGGACCCCAAGACGGCGGAGAACACAGAGCTGACGGCCGAAGCGCCCGCCGTCAAGTTCGATGTCCAGGATCAGCTCTTCGACCTCGTCGTAACCTTGAAGAAGGGAACGGCCTCCAAGGCCGCGCTCCGGTTCGGTGAGAACGTGGCGACCTACGACTTCGGCGCGCAGAAGCTCGACGAGATGCCGCTCAAGATGAAGGA
Source organism: Planctomycetota bacterium (assembly GCA_041320515.1). GTDB lineage: Bacteria > Planctomycetota > PUPC01 > DSUN01 > DSUN01 > DSUN01. Next base: position 2,866,107 of record JBGLNR010000001.1, read on the forward strand.
CGGCAAGGTCACGTTCCGCGTTCTCGTGGACCGCCCGATGTACGAGTTGATCGGTGGCGGTGGTGACTGCTACAAGACGAGCCCGCGACGCGACATGGGCAAGCCCATCGGCACGCTCTTTCTTTCCGCCGAAGGCGGTTCGCTGACCGTTGAGTCATTCAAGGCTCACGAAATGCGGTCGGCCTGGAAGAGGAGGTAAGGGGCGATGGTTTCCTCCACGGATCTTCACCCCTGCCGCGCTCGGCCGGTCAAGCAGCATCATGAGAAGACCGTGATGAGGATTGTGAGAAGGGCGGTTGCCGTGACCTTACCGCGCGCGACCGACCGCGCCCCCCAGTCAAGGCAGTACGCCTGAATTCAGGAGGGACTCCTCATTGGCAGACGTGACTTGGCCGATTTGTTCTGGACCGTTACGACTGGTGGGGAAAGCCGGCGGCGTGTCAACCAGCCTCCCGGAAGGCGAGCACTCAGATTGGCGGCGGAGATATCCCGACACGCAAGTCATTGGGAACGTCCCAAGTTCTTGAGTCTGTCTCTCATGCGACTCTCTTCACAACCCATTGGGTGATCTGGATCTGGCAGCGGCCTTGGAGGTTCATACGGCACGCTGCTCGGCAGGCCGGGCCCCAGGCCGTGGAGGAGTTGGCCGATGGCCCGCGTCCTGTGCCCGCGCCCCGGCGGCCGGCCAATCCCAACGCGGTGGAGGTCAATGATCAGGAAGCGCTCGGCGGCCGATGGCGCGGTGCGGGCGAGGATGTTGCCCGCGTGCAGGTCGTGGTGCCTCACCCCCCGATCGTGGAGCCGGCGGATGAACCCCGCCAGCTCCCCGAGCGCCCGCTCCACCCCCGCGCCACTTCGGAGATAGGACTGGACGCTCACAACGTCGGGCAACACCTCGACGATCAGATAGCCCTCGACCTCGGCCGAGGGCGGGCTCGGGATGCCCACGGCGACGGCGTGGGAGGCGGGCACCCCGAGGGCGAGGAGGCGGCGGGACGCCTCCCACTCGATTCGCGGCTTCGGCCCGAAGGCGAGCCGCTTCACCCGCTCCTTCCAGCCGCGGATGCGGTAGGCCTTGACGATGACCGCTCCCCCGTCGCCCAGCGTCACGCGGAACACGCTCCGCTGAAGGCTGCGCTTCACCAGCGTTGCGGCAGGATGGGACGCCAGGTCGGGCACTGCGGTGAGCAAGTCCCCCGCCAGCCGTTCCGCCCATGCCCCCTCCAGCGTCCACTCGACGCCGTTGACGAGCCGGTTGGTCACCGCGGGTGAACTCATGTATTCCATGCCTGCCGGAACCGGGAGGCGGAGTTCAGGGGAGTTCGCTTGCCGACGACACAACCCTGTAATCCACCCCCAAGGCGCCTCTGAAGTGGCGCTCGCCACAATCCGTCTTCTGGGTCTCGGATGGCCGCAAGCTGGAAGTCCTGGTTCGCGTCGAACCGCAGTAGCATGGTGCCTGGACCTCAGGGGGCGCGGCGCCCCTTCTTTGGCGTCCGCGCCGTGGCCTTGGCTCGGCGGCGGCGACTTGCCGATGGGGGTGAACCCTCGATGCCGCTCAACTCCGCCTCCAACTCCTCGATGGTGGGCAGGCTGGCGCGGAGGTCGGCTGGCAACGAGCGGGTGAGCTGTGTCTGCCACTCGGCCACCCCGATCGGCTTATGAATGTCTCGCAACGCGTACTCGGCGGTCAGCCTGTCCTTCGTGGCGCACAGGATGAGGCCGATGGACGGGTTGTCGGCTGGCGCCCTGAGCTGGTCGTCCAGGGCGGAGAGATAGAAGTTGACTTTGCCCGCATGCTCCGGGCGGAACGCGCCGGCCTTGATCTCTACGGCCACGAAACAGTGCAGCCGTGTGTGGTAGAAGAGGAGGTCGAGGAAGAAGTCCTGGTCCGACACCTCGATGCGCACTTGCTGGCCCACGAAGGCGAAGCCGGCGCCCAGCTCCAGAAGGAAGCTGGTGATGTGCTTCACCAGTTCGCGCTCGACGGCGCGCTCGTGGGCCTCCCGCCCCACGGTCAGGAAGTCGAAGACGTACGGGTCCTTGAGAGCCTGGTCAGCCAGGTCCGACTGCGGAGGCGGCAGGGTCCGACGGAAGTTCGTCACCGCCTTGCCCTGCCGGCCGAAGAGGCCGGTCTGGATCTGAAGGCTCAGGATGTTGCGCGACCAGCCGTGCTCGATGGTTTGCTGGGCGTACCACAGCCGCTGGGCCGGCTCCTTGACCGCGTTGAGGAGCACCAGGTTGTGCCCCCAGGGAATTTCTGCGACAAGCTGTCGCAGAATTGGCCGCCCGCGATAGCACTGGTAGAAGCGCCGCATGTCCCACAGGTTGCGCGGCGAGAAGCCCTTCATCTCGGGAAAGGCGCGACAGAGGTCGAGGGACAGCCGCTCCACGACCCCTTGGCCCCAACCCTGCTTCTCCTGGCGCTCGGCGATCCCCTTGCCGATGTCCCAGTACAGACGGATGAGCCCCCGATTGGCTGAAAGAGCGGCCTTGACCTGGGCCGCGCGGATGCGGCCCTTCAGAGCGCTGAGGAATTTCCCATAGCCCAACGGCAATTGTGAAACAGGCTGTTTCACAAGTCCACAGCCCCGCGCCGGCAATTCTGCGACAGGCTGTTGCAGAATTGCCCGCGCCGGCAATTCCATCACAGGCGGTGATAGTCTCTCGGGCGAACCCGAACGCCGGGTTCCGCTGAGCCGTCTCGGGGCCATCGCCGCACTCCTGTTCCACTGTGACCACCAGGCGACCCGATTTCGGCACGGCCTGTGCCGAAATTGGCTCTCAAAGGCCCACCCCCAATGGGGTGTCTTCGTTCGTAGTCCCGCCTCAGATCGTCTTCAGCCGGCACTGGAGCGCCAGATTCGCCGCCGTCTCGTCGTCCAGCGCCACATCGCGGCACACGAACAACTCGTCCTTCGCCAGATCGAGCTTCTTCACCACGCCGAGCGTCAGCTTGTCGTCCAGGCAGATGCTGAAGCTCTGCCCCTTCTCCCCGTCGCTCACCCGGTACACGGTCAACCCCTCCGCCCGCCTGATGGCATCCGAGGGGCGGCTGCCGATAGGCAGTATACCCGCAAAGTCGGGTTTTTCAAGTGCGAACCTGGGCGGCGTAGGGGGCATGCCGGGCCGAGCGGACATGACGCGGCCCGCAGCGGGGAGGGGCTGCGGGTCGCGGGGGAAGCGGGGCGGGGGTCAGTTGGTGCGCTCGAGTTCCTTGAGGTCGGTGACGCCGGACTCGATTTTGCGGATGATGCGGGCGCGGCCCTGGACGTCGGTGCGGACGAGGTGCCAGAAGATGGGCTGTAGCTCGCCGTCCTTGAAGCGGCCGGCGTTCTCGAGGAGGACGCGTTGCTGGGGGAGTTCGAGGACGTTGAGGGCGCGGCGCATGCAGTCCACGATGTACTCGCCTGTGGCGGGGGCGTAACGGGTCTTGATTTCGCGTTCGACCTGGCACCGAAGAAGGTTCATTTTGTCCCTCAGCTTGCGGAGCTTTCGCTTGATGAACCTGACGCCATAGACGCTGATGCCGAGTTCCCTGGCGATCTGGCGCTCGGGGACGCCGGGGCGCGCGGCGACGTATTCGAGGCGGCACTTGTAGAGGGGCTGGACGAGGCCGCGGCGGCGCAGGTCGTTGAAGTCGAGGCGTATGGTTTCGGCGGAGACGCCCAGTGCCTCTGCCATCTGTTGTTTGGTTTGCGTGCCATAGTGCTCGATGATGTGCTTGTGCCGGTTCCTGCGGCGTTGGCTGCCGTCGCGGGTCGGCAGGCCGGGCTTCCGGCCGTCGTAGAAGCCGCCGAGGCGCAGCCGCGAGCGAATCTCGACGACCTGCTTGCGCGAGATGCCCAGGCGGCGCCCGATCTCGTCGTCCGCCAGGCGCGGGCCGCTGGCCACGTAGGCCCGACGGACGTCCAACCGCTTCCTGCGGATGCCGCAGCCGAACATCTCCCGGAAGCGGCTCTCCACCTCGACAGGCGGCACTGCCGCCCGCAGCGCCATGTCCTCATAGGTCTCGAAGAGGAATTGGCGCCGAATCACTGCCGCAAGCTCCGAGCCGGCCTCGGGAACCGACGCGAGCCGCTGTTCCACCACCTGCGTCGCCATAGCCTGCCCTCCTGGCATCTCGAATGCACCAGGGTCGAAGCTACTCCCATCACATGGCACAAGTAGCAAACTCCGTGCCACCTGACGGGTCGGCGAGGCTAAGGCAGCAGTTTCCCTAAGCTCCTTTGCTACCAGTGTTTAGGGACCGATCCACCTTCATCACTCCAATGCCCACCCGCACGGAGCGTGTAACGGGATGTTGCGCTCCTGTGGCCCAACGGCCGCCATGTGTATGAGTAGCAACAACTTACGGCGATCTCTGGTCCGAACACGGAACGTAACGTGGTCGCCGGCCCTTGCCAAGGCGACTCTCATTGTACCATGAAGAGTCTGGTTGTCAATGATTTCTTGGGCGCTCTTTGCTCAGATGCTGCCCTTGCCGTGCATGGTGAGGTAGGCGTGGATGGCCCGTGAGGCGCTCTTGCCCGCGCCCATGGCCTTGATGACGGTGGCAGCGCCGGTCACGATGTCGCCGCCGGCGAAGACGCCCCGCTTCGAGGTCTGCCCCGTCGCCTCGTCGGCCACGATGTTGCCCCAGCGGGTGGTCTGGAGGTCGGGCGTCGTCTGCGGCACCAGCGGGTTCGGGCCGTTGCCGATGGCCACGATGATCTGGTCGCAGGGGAACTCGAACTCGCTGCCCTCGATGGGCACGGGCCGCGGCCGCCCCGACTTGTCGGGCTCGCCCAGTTTCATGCGGATGCAGCGCACCCCACGCACCCACCCCTTCTCGTCCCCCAACACTTCCAGCGGGGCGACTAGGTACTCGAAGTGGACGCCCTCGTCGTGGGCGTGGTGAATCTCCTCGATTCGGGCCGGCATCTCGGCCTCCGTGCGGCGGTAGAGGACGAAAACCTCCTCCGCGCCCAGCCGGAGTGCGGTGCGGGCGGAGTCCATCGCCACGTTGCCGCCGCCGAAGACGACCGCGCGCTTGGCCTTGCGAATCGGCGTGTCGTGGTCGCCACGATACGCCTTCATCAGGTTCGTGCGGGTGAGGAACTCATTGGCCGAGAGCACGCCGTTGAACTGCTCGCCCGGGATGTCCAGGAAGTGCGGCAGCCCGGCCCCAGTGCCCACGAACACCGCGTCGTAGCCGCTGGCCAGCAGCTCATCCACCGTGTCGAGCTTGCCGACCACGTAGTTGGTCACGATCTCGACGCCCATCTTCTTCAGCGTATCCACGTCCCGCTGCACGATGGCCTTGGGCAGGCGGAACTCGGGGATGCCGTAGACCAGCACGCCGCCCGTCTTGTGGAACGCCTCGAACATCGTCACCTTGTGCCCCAGCTTGGCCAGCTCGAAGGCCGCAGTGATGCCCGCCGGCCCCGAGCCGACGATTGCCACGCGCCTGCCCGTCGGCGGCGCGATGTCGGGGATGGCCGTCAGCCCCTGCTTCATCTCGTAGTCGGCGGCGAAGCGCCCTCTACTGGACCCGCATCATCCCCGACCCAGGCACTTTCATCTGCCCCAGCTCATCCGACTCGGTCGGAGAACCGCCCGAACTCGGGTCGAGCGGCGCGCCCGGCGGCAAGCCACTCCCGGCCTCTGCCGTGAGCTACGCCGCGATGGGCGCCCTGAGCGTCGGCATCTACCTATCCTCCAAGCAGAGCAAGGGCGCCGCCTACGCTACCTCGAAGCTCGCCATCCGCGACGACTTTCCCCCCAACGAGCCGATGGCCTCCGACGACACCCAAGGCCCCATCAACCACGGCGAGCGCGACAACGGCGGCATGGCCGTCCTCTTCGGCGATAGCCACGTCGAGTACTGGACCCACACCCGCGTTGACCTGGAGACCGGCGTCGGCCAGGGCGACCTGTGCGCGCTGAGGAATTGATCGGAGGCTGCCAATGCAGAGAAAGGTCGAATCCGGGGCCGAGTTCGTGGCCGGAATCAGTGATTTCATAGTTGTACAACTGTGGAATCCTGGTCCACGCCTGCTCCCCCTTGCGAGGCGCGACGGGGCGAACCGGCCGGGCATCACACTGGCCGAGATCCTCCTTGGCGTCCTATCGCTGGGCATCGGCTCCTGGTCGCTGGCGCGCGCCCTGACTTGCGTACGGCCCGCTGAGCCCGACTTCGCAGGCGCCGAGTGGTTGGCAAGCCCGACGTGGGCGGAGTTCAGGGCGGCGATGAACCCCGACCCAGGGCTGTTCAATGGCCCAGTGCTGACCGACGGCAACGGGCCGGGGACGGAGCTGGGCAGGTACTATGGCGGCATGAGCGATGAGAGCGTGGCCGCGTACCTGGCGGCACGCCAGGAAAGGCGCGCCGAAGGCAGCTTGCTCCATCGCTGGCTGCGGAGCCTCCTGGGGGAACGTGGACCCCATGTTGTTCCCGGGAACCTCTTCGCGCTGAGGAACTGAGGGCGTGGCACGGCTGGCTTGTCCAGCCGTGTCCTCTGTCATGCCAGAGGAGGCACAGGACATGAGACGCACGAACGGCTCGTCGCTGTCTGACCTGCTCATCATGGTCGCCATGCTGCTCGCGGCCGCGGCCGTCTTCGACGCCTGGAGTCCGCGCACGCGGACGCCCTGCCGCCGCATCCAGTGCCGCAACAACCTCAACCAGCTCGCCAAGGGAATGTACACCTATCTCAACGAGTTGGGCGACAATCGCTTCTACCCCTGGCCCGCCGGCCGCCCCGGCTGCGGCACGGTCGCCGGCCCCGACTTCGGCGGCGCCGAATGGCTCGCCAGCCTCTATTGGACCAGGATCATTCCGGACCCCTATGTCTACAACTGCCCCAGCTCGCCCGACAGCAACGAGCAGGGGTTGGAGCTTGGCTCGAATGGCACCCCCGGCGGCAAGCCACTCTCCGACGACGCCGTGAGCTACGCCGCCCTCGGCCACAAGTGCGTCGGCATCTACCTCTGCTCCAAGCAGAACAAGGGCGCGAGCTACGCCGCCTCGATCCTGCCCATCAAGGACGACTTCCCGCCCAACGAGCCCATGGCCTGCGACGACACCCAAGGCCCCATCCACCACGGCGAGCGCGACAACGGCGGCATGGCCGTCCTCTTCTTCGACAGCCACGTTGAGTACTGGACCCATACCCGCGTTGACCTCGAAACCGGCGTCGGCCAGGGCGACCTGTGCGCGCTGAGGAACTAAGCCAAGCCGCAAAGGAGGCAAACCAGATGGCCACGACATCCGGCGTAAAGCTCTCCTACATCCTGGTGTCCGTCGGGGTTCTCATCGTCGTCGTTCTACTCGCCGGCATGCTGATGCCGGCGGTGAGTCCGTGCAGGGAGGAGTCGCGCCGGGTTCGCTGCCGCAACAATCTGAACCAGCTAGCCAAGGGCATGGCGACCTACCTCAACGAGTGCGGCGACAGTGGGGGTTACCCATGGCCGGTGGGCCGGCCAGGCTGTGGGACAAGGGCGAACCCTGGCTTTGGCGGGGCCGAGTGGCTGGCCTCCCTCTACTGGACCCGCATCATCCCCGACCCAGGCGTCTACAACTGCCCCAGCTCACCCGACAGCAACGAGCAGGGCACCGAACTGGGCACCTATGGCGCCCCCGGAGGAAAGCCGCTCTCTGCGGACGCCGTAAGCTACGCCGCCTTCGGCAACCGAAGCTTCGGCATCTACATGGTCACGAAGCAAGGCAAGGCGCCCGATCACGCGAAGTCCAGCCTCGCCATCCGTGAGGACTTCCCGGCCGGCGAGCCGATGGCCTGCGACGACACGGAGGAGCCGATCAACCACGGCGAGCGAGACAACGGCGGCATGAGCGTTCTCTTCTTCGACAGCCACGTCGAGTACTGGACCCACACCCGCGTTGACCTCGAAACCGGCGTCGGCCAGGGCGACTTGTGCGCGCTGAGGAACTGAGGTCGTGGCACGGCTGGCTTGCCCAGCCGTGTTCCGGACAGGGGGCCGACCCTGGCGCAAGACACGGCTGGGCGAGCCAGCCGTGCCACCACTGAAGGGGGCTGAGACCATGAGGAACCGGGCGGGCCTGACCCTGGCAGAGCTGCTCATCGGCGTCTTCGCGCTGGCGATTGCCGCGAGCCTGCTGTGCTACGGCGTCCACGCCAAGCGCTACGAGGCGATGAAGGTCCGGTGCAGGAACAACCTGAACCAGCTCGCCAAGGGCATGGCCACGTACCTGAACGAGTGCGGGGAGTGGACGCCCTATCCCTGGCCGGTCGGCAGGCTCGGCTGTGGCACCAAGGCCAACCCCGATTACGGCGGGGCTGAATGGCTGGCAATGCTGTACTGGACGAATATCATCCCGGACCCCGGCGTTTACATCTGCCCCATGACCCTCGACGACAACGCGGATGGGAAGAAGCTCGGCTCGGATGGCTGCCCCGGCGCCAAGCCGCTCGCTCCCGATGCCGTGAGCTATGCAGGGATGGGGGATGTCAGCGTCGGGATCTACTTCGCGGAGAAGCAGCACAAGGGCGCGGCCTATGCCAAGTCGAAGCTCCTGGTCCGCCCCGAGTTCCCGGAAACGGAGCCGATGGCGTGCGACGACACGGAGGGCACGGTGAATCACGGCCGCGCCCACAGCATGAACGTGCTGTTCTTCGATAGCCACGTGGAGTACTGGACCGAGGATCAGATTGACCCCGAACGCGGCGTGGGGATGAAGGGAACCAGACTGGTGCACCTGCGGAACTGAGCCCCAGAACGGGGGAAGGAGCAAGAAATGCGTCGAACGCGCGGCCTCACGCTAGCGGAGTTGCTCATCGGCGTCTTCGCCCTGGCGATTGCCATGAGCCTTCTGTGCTACGGCGTCCACTACCACCGCGACGAGGCCAGGAGGATTCGCTGCCGGAACAACCTGAACCAACTGGCAAAGGGCATGGAGACGTACCTCAACGACCGGTTCTACCCCTGGCCGGTCGGCCGGGCAGGCTGTGGGACAAGGGCGAACCCCGACTTCGGCGGGGCCGAGTGGCTGGCGACCCTCTACTGGACCAAGATTCTCCCCGACCCGGGCGTCTTCATCTGCCCCGCCTCCACCGATGACAATGAGCATGGCGTGAAGCTGGGCACCTACGGCTGCCCAGGGAACGGGCCGCTCTCCGAGGACGCGGTGAGCTATGCCGGCATGGGCGACCGAAGCGTGGGCATCTACCTCGTCGAAAAGCAGGGCAAGAACCCCGCCTACGCCACGTCGAAGCTGGGCATCCGCGACGACTTCCCACCGGACCAGCCGATGATGTGCGACGACACGGAGGGCGCGATCAACCACGGAAGCGCCCGCAGCATGAACGTGCTGTTCTTCGATTCGCATGTGGAGTATTGGACGAACGACAGGGTGGACGCGGAGCGCGGCGTGGGACGGGGCGAGCTGTGCGCGATGAGGAATTGAGGGTGCCGCCTCTTGTCGGGGTGGCCCCTGGCCGCAGCCGACGGCCAAGCGCCAAGCACCTGTGGACAGGGTGGACATGGTGGACACTGTGGACGCGGTGGAATGGGGTGTTCATCCATTGCTGTCCACAATGTCCACCGTGTCCACATTGTCCACTCGCTGTCGAGGAGGGCGCAAGCGCTTTACACGCCACACACAGCGGCTATAATGGGCAGCGGAATCAGCACCCCTTGAACGGCAAGGAGATGCCGCATGCCCACAATGAAAGCCGCCGTGTGCAAGGCGAAGGAAACCATCGTCATCGAGGACGTGCCGCGGCCCAAGCCCAAGCGGGGCGAGGTGCTCGTGGCGGTGAAGGCCACGGGGCTGTGCGGCTCGGACGTTGACGGCTACACGGGCCACCACCCGATGATCAAGTGGCCGATCATCCTGGGCCACGAGTGCTCGGGCATCGTGGCCCAGGTCGGGCCGGGCGAGAGGCGCTGGAAGCCGGGCGACGCGGTGGTCGTGGAGCCGTTCTTCACGTGCAAGACCTGTCGCGCCTGCCTGCGCGGCCAGTACAACCTGTGCGTGGACCTGAAGATCACGGGCCACCAGGTGCCCGGCTCGATGGCGGAGTTCGTGATCGCCGAATCGTTCTTCCTCCACCCGAAGCCCGCAAACCTGTCGTTCGCGGAGGCGGCGATTGCGGAGCCGGTGTCGGGCTCGCTCCACGCGGTCGAGCGGGCGAACCCGCGGCTGGGCAGCTTCGTGGCCATCATCGGGTGCGGCACGATTGGCGTCCTGGCGATGCAGCACTGCCTGAACAAGGGGGCCGAGGTTCTTGTCGCCGAGCCCGCCGCCTTCAAGCGCAAGGTGGCGAAGAAGCTGGGCGTCCACCACGCCCTCGACCCCGAGAAGGAGGACCTGAAGGCCCGCGTGAGGGAGCTGACGGGCGGCATCGGGGCCGATGTGGTGATCGAGGCGGTGGGCAAGCCGGAGACGCTGGCGGCGACGGTCGGCCTCTTCGAGCAGCACGCGGCCAAGCCGCCGGATGCCGACACGGCCCGATGGCTTCAGGAACTCGACTGGGTCGAGGCGCTCTCGAAAGAGGGAGTGGCCGCCAAGCTCCTCGAACAGGCCACGACCCTGGCCGACGCGGAGAAGTGGAAGGAGGCCAGCGAGGCCCTGGCCCGGCTCGGCGAGCAGTGCGGCGAGACGGCCTTCGTGGAGAAGAACCGCCCAGCCGTCAGCGACCTGGCCCGGCGCGTCGCCGCAGCCATCGCCGCCACGGTCCGCAAGGAAGAGCCTATCAAGCCCTATATTGACGCCTCCGAGCAGTCCGGCGACCTGGCCAAGGGGATCAAGACCTACAAGCCCGTTGGGGGCTGGGTGCTGGACGTGGATAACGACGGCATGCTCGACATCGCGTTCGACATCCGCCGCAAGGCGGGCGACTCCCCCCTCGTGCCCATCTTCGTCAACCGCACCAAGCCCGACTCGCCCGAGGTGGTGTTCCGCGACATCACGGCCGAGGCGGGGCTCGACACGGCGGACGAGCCGATCTGCTGGGCGGACCTCGACGGCGACGGCGACCTCGATGTCGTCTGCCGCAGCCTCTGGTCCGGCTCGGGCGCCGCCCGCCAGCGCGACGTGAAGAAGCTCGCCCTCTACGAGAACACGGGCAAAGGCGTCTTCAGCCTCAAGCCCGAGCGCTCCCTCACGCCCGACATCGGCAAGGTGGGCGCGACCGCCAACTTCGGCTTCGCCAACATCGCCGTCCTCGACGCCAACGGGGATGGCCGCCCCGACATCCTGGCCGAGTACGTCGGGCCCTTCCGCACCCTCATCCTCTTCGGCTCCGTGCCCCGCAAGCCATTTGTCTTCGACGATGTGACCGAGAAGGCCGGATTCCTCAAGGCCGGCGCGCCGCCCGCCTTCCTCGCCGGGAAGGCTTGGCCGCAATACGTCGTCTTCGACTGCGACGGCGACGGGCAGCAGGACATCCTCTACAACTCCGACACGGCGATCCTCCTGCGCAACGGCGGCCGCCGCGGCTTCGCCCCGGCCCCAGCCGCCGACCTCTCCTACGAGACCTATCCCTCCCCCGCCACCGGCAACAGCCCCCTCATCATCCCCGCCGTGGCCGACTACAACAGCGACGGCAAGATAGACATCTTCGTGCCCCAGGAGCGGAGCAAGAACCTCCTGATGCAGGGCCAGGGCGACGGCTCGTTCAAGGACGCCCTCCACACCACCGGCCCGATGGCCACGGACAAGAACGATAGCCTCTGGGGCACGTGGGGCGACGTGAACGACGATGGGCTGCCCGACCTGTTCGTCTGCAACTCCACCCTCCGCAACCGCCTCTACATCCAGCAGGCCAACCGCGCCTTCGCCGACAAGGCCGATGAATATGGCGTCGCCGGCGAGAAGGGGGAGAAGACCAACTTCGCCCTCTTCGCCGACTTCGACCGCGACGGCGACCTCGACCTCATCCTCCTCCGCGACAACGGCCGCTCGCAGTTGCTCCTGAACCCCTACGCGGGGGCGGACAACCGCTACTACCTCAGCGTCCTCATCCGAACCCCGCTCGGCGCCCTGGGGGCCAAGGTCACAGTCGTCCAACTCCCCGGCGACCGCGTGGTCGGCTTCCAGCAGGTGGCCCGCGTGGAGGGCTTCAACCGCCAGACGCCGCCCGAGGCATTCTTCGGGCTGCCCGCCGCGGGCGAGTACGACGTCAAGATCGTCCTCAGCGACGGCTCGCCGCTCCGCCGCCGAGTCTCCGTCAAGCCCAACACCCGCAACCTGCTGGTCGTCGGCAGAGAACCCTGACCGCAGGCGCTTCGCCAAGCTCAGCCGGGCTTGACGGCGGGCGGGAAATGCGTATGATACACGCGACGATGGCTTCGGTGGACTGCTTGGGCCGCTGAAGCCGGACCCATTTTCACCCTGTGAGGAGCTGGCTGATGGCCAAGGTGCTGCGTGTCGTGGGCCTGGTGCTCATCCTGCTCGGCGGGTTCGCCACCATCTACGCCTTCGTGTGCCGCGCGCGCGCCTCGGGCGACGTCGAGTGCCGCATCCTGGCCAAGGACCATGTCATCACCGGCGTCTACAAGAGCTACGGCCTCAAGGACTGCCTTGTGCCCATGTGGCTGGCCAAGACCGTGTTCAAGAACAACACTAACGGGCGGATCACCAACCTGAAGTTCCGCTACAAGCTGGGCGAGTACGCCGACTGGTTGGCGTCCGACACCTATCCTGCGGTGGACCCGACTCAGACGGTTGTGGACCTGTACCACCCCATCCTGAGCAGCGCCTGCGCCAGGCTCACGAGCCAGGCCCCCGCCCGGCTCGAGATGGAGTGCGAGTACACCGACGCCTGCGGCGACAAGCAACAGCTCCAGGAGACGAAGAACATCAAGCTCATGGGCCGCCATGAGTTCATCTTCTCCGACATGACGGCCGAGGAGCGGACCGGGGCGTTCCAGGACGAGGACACCCTGTCGCCGCTGCTGGCCGCCTGGGTGTCGCGGCAGGACGACCCGGTCTCGCGCCTGGCCTCGATGGCCAACCGCAGGGCCGGCGGCCTCGGGGCCTCCCAGGACGACGATAGCTGCCTCAAGGTCATGCAAGCGCTCTACGATGTCATGCGCATCATCCACATCAGCTACCAGCACCCCCAGGCCATGGCCGACCCGAGCATGTCGTACGACCTCAAGCTCGTGCAGAGCCTCCAGTACCCGCGCGACACGATCCAGAAGAAGAGCGGCACGTGCATTGACCTGGCGATCCTCTACGCGGCACTGCTCAACTCGGTGAACATCAAGCCCTACCTGGTCAGCAAGGACGGCCATTGCTTCCCCATCGGCCAGATGCCCGGCGGGCGCTTCATCCCTGTCGAAGCCACCGGCGTGGGCGACGGCTACGCCAAGTCCATGAACTTCGCCCAGGCCGTCGAAAGCGGCGTGAAGACCTGGAAGGAGGTGAACCGCACCGGGCGGTTCACGCTCATTGACCTGCGGAGGTGCTGGGTGAACGGGGTGTCGAACCCTGAGTTGGAGGCGCTGCCGCCCGACATCCTGGAGAAGTGGGGCATCGTGCAGCTCGTCGAGGGCGGCGCGCCGCCCGAGCGGCCGCCCGTGCGCGAGCCCGTGGACAACCCCCCGCCGGCGAACCTCGCCAGCCGCTGGGCCGTCACCTACACCGCGCCCAACGGGGCGTCCTGCCGGGGCCAGTTCGACATCACGCAGCAGGGGAACCAGGTGGGCATCGCCACCTCCGCCACCTACCAGATGCAAGGCCCCGACGGCCTGATGCACCAGTGTTCGGAGCAGAACGGGTTCGCCGGCACGGTCACAGGGGCGAACGTGGTCGCCCAGTGCGACAACGCCAACAATGCGGTGTGGACGCTGGACGGCCAGCGGGTGCCGGCGACCGGGCTGCCCTTGCGGCTCACCCTCACGGTGGCGGCCGGCGGCCGCTCGATGCGCGGGCAGATGGCCAACGCGCTGGGCGGCGTCGTGGCCATCGAGGCGCAGCGTTGACGGGCGCACCCCCCAGGAATCCCAGCTAGGAGACACCCGATGATGCGAATGCCCTTGAGCGGCGTGGTGGTGCGGGCGTGCTGCGGCCTCCTCGTGGCCGGCCTGGCGGCGCAGGCCGCCTTCGGCCAGGGGGCTGAGACGCTCTTCGATGGCACCTTCCAGATCAAGGCGAATGGCGACATGGTTGCCACCCGGAAGTACACCATGCCCATGATCCAGTACCAGAATCTGCGCCAGAACGTGTCGAATCTCTACCTGCTGCTGCGCGACACGGCCTCGGCCCGGGCCGACACCGAGGTGACGGAGAAGAAGGCGGACTACGACGATCCGAACCGCACTGTCATCTTCACGATGACCGTTCTGGGCGCAGCCAAGAACATGGGGAACCACTGGGAGGTCAACGTCGCCAAGGGGCCCTTGTTCACCACGTTCAACGAGAAGGAGAACACGTTCTACTTCAGCGAGGCCGCCGGCACACCATCGGGCGACATACGCGGCACCACCAAGGGCGTCTTGCCCCCGGGCGCTACGAACGCGAAGTGGGACGAATCGCGCCGCGTTGTCAGCTACGTGCTGCCGGCTCCCCGCACGGTCATCAGCGGCCCGGTCATGCCCCTGCTGATCTCTGGGATTTCCGCGGCGGGCCTCGGCCTGCTGCTCTTCATCGGCTCGTTCTTCGCCGGCTCCAAGGCCGCCCAGGGCTGGCGGCCACCGATGGCGCCGCCGATGCCCGGAAGATAGCCCTGCCTGCGAACAGGAAGGGCGAGGCCCCTGACAAGCCGAGCCGGGCGTGGGACACGGCTTGAGGGGCCTCGCCCTCTCGACTCCCTGAGGACGGTTTGTTGTTTCCCCGGCTCCTCCTCGGCTTCTGCCTGGCTGTGCTCGCCGGCCCGCTCCATGCCGCACAACCACCTGCCAAGGCATCGCCCGAAGTAGCGGGAGACGAGCTGGACGCCGCGGAGCGGGCGGGCACTGGCACGCTCTTCCGCCTGGTCGCGGCGGACAAGCCGGCGGAGGGCCTGGCCGGCCGCCTGTTCTGGCGCTCCATTCCCGCCTACACAGCGGCCGAGACATGCCCCGTCCGCATCCAGGTCGGCGGCGACGACGCCATCGCCCCCCGCGAAGTGGTGGAGGAGGGGGAACTCGGCGTCCGCAGGACCTACCCGACCCAGGGACGCCGGGAGCTTCGCGAGGGCGAGCACGCGCTCAGCCCAGGCAACATCCCCATCGAGGTCAAGGGCGGCAAGGTGCAGTCGGCTCACCCCGCCATCCAGGTGGCCGAGGGCGAGGTGCGCATCCGCTGCGCCCGCGTGCGGCTCGACGCTGTGGATGCCGGCGGCGCCCCCGTGCCGGCCGCCATCTCAGTGCGATTCGGCCAGATGGACTTCCGGCCCCCGCGGCTACCCCATCCACTTCAGCCTGGCCCCTCGACCCTAGGCGACATTCTGGTGTCAACCCATCCTGATGATCTGAGTTCTGAGGCTTAGCGAGCCACACCGGCCCCAGCCATGCGCCCGTGTCCGTGAGGGCAGGGGCGAAGCGTTGGCCCCACCTCGCAGACGCCCGTGCCAGGATCTTTCCAAACGATCCTGCCCTCTCCCCATCGTGCGACCCCGCCAAGACCTACGGCATCACAAATCCTTGCAGAATATGCACTTCCGCCGAAGATTCCCGTTGACCGATGGTGAACACTATGCCTATATGGTGTCGGTGCAAGTGATGATTGGCAAAGGAGTTAGAGATGGGAAGCAAGAGACGCCGCACCCTGACCGCCAGAGAGCTGAAGCCCCGCATCCAGCGCCTCTCCTGGGAGCGGCTGACGGGAATCTACCTCGCCACGAGGAGCCAGGCCGTCCGCCGGATGATCGAGGACGAGGCCCGGCGGTGCGGCTACAAGATGAGCGGCTTCATCCTGGCGCAGGGCCTCCGGCGCATGGCCGGAGCAGGAGACCTGAAATGATCGCCACGTGCCCGAAGTGCGGCGGCAAGCGGATCGAGATGTGGCTGTGCGACCGCGATGCGGGATGCACGGCGCAGCCCAGGTGCGAGAGCCAGGAACTTAGGCACCCGCCCCTGCCATTCGACGCCGACTACCACGCCCACCGCCGCTGCCTGGATTGCGGCGCGGAATGGGCATCGCAAGACCTGGGCCTCGACCCCTGAGGAGCAAGCGATGGACCTACGCGAGATCAAGTTCGGGATCGAGATCGAGACCATCCGGCGGACCCGCCAGGCCGTAGCCGAGGCGATCCGCACGGTCGTCGGCGGCGCCGTCCGCCACGCCGGCTACCCCTCCTCTTTGGATCCCTGGGAGGTGACCGACCCGCAGGGGCGGGTCTGGAAGGTCGTGGCCGACGGCTCGCTCACCTCCGTGCCGGGCCACCTGCGCGCCGAGGTCGTCTGCGGGACGACGCGGAAGGGGAAGTTTATCGTGGTGCGGCGCCCGATGCAGAAGCGAGTGCGCAGGACGCTAGCGGCGATCAAGGAGGGTCTTCGCCGCCGGCTCCATCACGCCATCGTAGAAGTCGGTCAGTGGTTGGGGACGGTGATGCGTGGGTGGTACCAGTACTACGCGGTGCCGCTCACGTCGCCGCACCTGGGGGCGTTCCGCACTCGCGTCGGGCGGCCGTGGTATGGCATCCTTCGCCGCCGCAGCCACAAGACCCGAATCACGTGGGAGCGGATGCACCGCCTCATCGCCCGCTGGCTGCCCGAACCGCGTATCCTGCACCCATATCCCTGGGAGCGCCTGCGCGTCTGACCCAAGGCAAGAGCCCGGTGCGGTAATCCCGCACGCCGGGATCTGTGCGGGGGGCCGCCCGCAAGGGCGGTCCCTACCGCGACTTCGAGTCCTCGTCGGGGAGCCACTTTTCGGACGTGAAATGAAGCCTGCTCTGGTTTACAGCATGGCTGGGCCGCGGGCGGTTTCCCGAAGCGCCGTGCATCCCGCCGCAAACCGATGACTTCCTGCGCCGCACCCCAAGGCCGGGCGCCCCCCATTGTCCGCGCCGGCACCCGGGCTGGGGTCCCGTGGAAAGGGGCGGCACTTGACAACCACGCGCGGAGTGGATAGACTTACCAGCACGTAGCTGGTATCGCTGGTAACTCTATCCGAGGCCGCATATGGCACCAAGGAACCAGGATTCGATCCGGCGCGCGGAAGAGCTGTTCCGTCGCAGTGGTGGGATGCTCACAACGGGCGAGGCCCTCGCCGCGGGCGTGCATCCCCGAACCCTCTATGCGATGCGGGATACGGGCATCCTGCTGCGACTGGCGCGCGGTCTCTACCGGCTGGCGGACCAGCCGCCGCTGGGGAACCCCGACCTGGTACCTGTCGCCCTGAAGGTGCCGCACGGCGTGGTGTGCCTGATCTCCGCCCTGGCGTACCACGAACTGACCACCCAGATCCCGAATGAGGTCTACGTGGCCCTGGCACGCGGCGCAGAGCGGCCAAGGCTCGAACATCCTCCCCTCCGCGTCTTCTGGTTCAGCGGCAAGGCCTTCACCGCAGGGATCGGCCGCCATGAGGTGGACGGGGTGCCCATTCGGGTCTACAGCCCCGAGAAGACTCTCGCCGACTGCTTCAAGTATCGCAACAAGATCGGCCTCGACGTCGCCATCGAGGCGCTGAGACTGTACCGCGAGAGGAACCCCCTGAAGGCCCATGACCTGATGCGGTTCGCGCGGGTCTGCCGTGTGGCGCACGTGATGCGCCCCTACCTGGAGGCCCTCCTGTGACAAAGCGCCCCCTCAAGAACGTCGCGGCCTCTGTACACCAACGCTTGCTGAACGCGGCCAAACAGAGCAACCGCCCGTTCAACCAGCTGCTCCAGCTCTACGCGATGGAACGCTTCCTCTACAGGCTGTCCGTCTCCCGCCATGCCGAGAAGTTCGTGCTCAAGGGCGCCCTCATGCTCACTGCGTGGGACGCGCCCATCTCGCGTCCGACGATGGACATTGACCTTCTGGGGCGCACAAGCAACGATGTGGATGCCCTCGTCGCAATGGGCCGCGAGGTCTGCGGGGAGCCTGTCGAAGCGGACGGGCTAGTGTTTGACCCGGCCACTGTGGTGGGGCAACGGATCGCCGACGAGGCCGTTTACGAGGGAGTGCGGATCCGCTTCCGGGGTGCCCTCGGGAACGCCCGGATCGCGATGCAGCTGGACGTCGGCTTCGGCGACGTGGTGGAGCCTCCGCCGGTGCCCGTGGAGTTCCCTACACTCCTCGCCATGCCTTCGCCTCGCCTGCGGGGATACAGCCGCGAGAGCGCCGTGGCCGAGAAGCTCGAAGCCATGATCAAGCTGGAGGAGCTGAACAGTCGGATGAAGGACTTCTTCGACATCTGGCTCCTGTCCAGGCATTTCGACTTCGGCGGGGCCACCCTGGCCAGGGCCATCGCCACAACGCTCGGTGCACGCGGCACCGAGATTCCTCCGCAGCCCATCGCCCTGACGCCCGCATTCGCCGAAGTGCCTGGGAAGAACACGCAGTGGCGTGGCTTTGTACGCAAGACTCGCCTCAGGGATGTCCCAGAGGAACTGAGCCAGATTGTGGGTGCCGTCTCCGCCTTCCTCATGCCGGTTGTGGAAGCGATTCGCGCAGGTCGGGGCTTCGAGGCAGCCTGGAGAGCGCCCGGTCCTTGGGCGAAGCGCGCGACCACGAAGTAGGGCGCGACGTTGCGTGCGGCCCCAGGCCACGACGATGGCGGCTCAGCAACAGCGGCAGTGTTCGAGTCCTCGTCGGGGAGCCACTTTTCAGTGCCCGAAACGACTCACCCACTGGTTTACAGCATGGCGGGGCCGAGACCGCTGCCACAGGTACTACGCATCCGATTGCGGGCCAGCCACTTACGTCGCCGCATATCGGGGGTCGGCTTGCCCTCGTGGGGTTAGGCCGTGTCAGCCGCGAGCGCGCCGATGCGCGCGGACGCGCCTCGAGCAGGGGTGGTTCGATGGCAGCGGAAGCAATGCCGGGGCGGTGTTTCGGCGCCACGGGTCAGTGGGGGAAGTGGCGCTCTGGGTAGGCGCTCAACACCGGTGCCGCCTGCAAGCCCTTGTTTGCCAAGGGGATAGAGCGAGAGGCGCCCCCCCTGTGGGACGCCAGGCGAGAACCAGGCGAAGAGGAACGGTGCAGGGCGGAGACCTGTAAACCAATGGGTGCGGCAGTTCCGCGGCCGGCTGAGCGTGGGGGCCTGCGGGAGGTGGCGCGGGCCAGCGTTGGCCCAGGGGCCGCTCGACTGCTGGCGCTGGGACCCTGGGTCGAACCAGCGCGGAGGGTCGCCCCCTGGGCCGCCGTGGGCCGCCCGTGGCCGCGGACGGGCGAGCACCACTTGCCAGGCCTCGCGGTCCTTGGGAACTGCGCTCTGGCTGTCCTCGGGCGATGGGTGTTCTTCTTCCGCGGTAGTGTCGAGGGTGTGTGGGAGGGTGTGGAGAGGGGCGCTCGCGGGGGCGGAGCCGCAGGGTCGCAGGGGGCAAGGAGTTACGCCGTGGGACTCGTGGGGGCTGTCGCAGATCTGTTGGGCCTGGCCGGATCTGTGCTCTCTGTTCCTCCTGGGCAGCTCGGCTCCGGCCCTTCTGTGGCCGAAGAGGCACCGCCCCGGGCGGGGAGGCCGAGGGCGGTGCGGCAAGAGGAGGGATCAGAGGGGCTCAGGTCGCGGGCGGTGTCTCCTGTGGCCGGCGAGGTTCGCCCCAAGGATCAACCGAAGCTCCGCTTGTACACGGCGTAGCCATCCAGCGCCGCCCGCATCAGCGGGGTCGCGGGCACCGGCTGGATCCCAGCCCGCTTCTGCGCCCAGACCAGGTACGCCGAGAGCAGGGCCATGAGGTACACGCTCGATCTCTTGCCGAAGTGGGGGACCTCGAAGGTCGGGAACCGCCCTTCCGCGTCCCGCTGCCACAGCGGGTAGCGTTGGCTCTGCTCGGAAGCGAAGTCGGCGGCTTCCTTCGCCTGCTCGGGCGTGAGCCGTGCGAACACCTCGTAACACGAGGCGGCGTTGAACATCACCGCGCCGATCATCGCGGGGTCCGCCTGCGACATGGTGGTCTCCTTCTCACTGTCCTTGTCCGCCGTCCGGCAGAGCGGGCAGCCGTTCCTGCCCGCTCTGCCGTGGCAGGCCGCCATCGGGCCGGCGAAGCGGTCAGCGCCGCATATTCCAGTAGCTTCCCCAGCTCGTCAAGGATCAGAAGAAGGCTATAGGCGCAAGTGAACTCGCTCCTTTGCGGACGTAAGTGCCCGGGGCCAAATGAGTTACGAGCAAAACGATCTTCTGCGGCATCGAACGCCGACAGGGCACGCCGGCGACCCGAGGGTCCACGGCCACGGCCTCGCGCAGCGCGCGGGCCAGGGACTTGAAGATGGCCTCGGCGATGTGGTGGGTGTCCTTGCCGTAGGGGACGCGGACGTGGAGGGTGAGGCCGGCGTTCACGGCGAGGGCGCGGAGGAACTCCTCGACGAGCTGGGCGTCGAAAACGCCTGTCTTCTCCGTGGGGAACGCGGCGTTGAAGACGACGAAGGGGCGGCCGCTGATGTCGAGGCTCACCTCGGCCAGCGCCTCGTCCATCGCCACGCTGGCGAAGCCGAAGCGGCGGATGCCCCGCTTGTCGCCGAGGGCGGCGGACAGGGCCTTGCCGAGGCAGATGCCAACGTCCTCGACCGTGTGATGCGCGTCCACGTGGGTGTCGCCCGTGGCGCGGACCTCGAGGTCGAAGCCCGCGTGCCGGCCGAACAGGTCGAGCATGTGGTCGAGGAAGCCGATGCTGGTGGCGGGAGCCGTGTTCCCCTGGCCGTCGAGGTCGAGGCACACGCTCACATCGGTCTCTTTCGTCTTGCGGCTCTCGCGGGCCGCCCTGCGCGACGCGGCGGTCATTGTCTCGTGCTCCTCAATTCCGCGTGCAAGTATGCACGCCCTACGTTGCCGTGGCCGAGACCAAGGGGGATGGTTGGATGGCTGGATGAATGGATGACTGTCTGACACCCATCCACCCATCCATTCATCCATTCATCACGCTATCTCCCTCGCGCGGCCAGCGTCCGCTCGATGCCGGCGAGCACGCGGCTGTTCTGCTCGGGGGTTCCCACGCTGATGCGCAACCAGTCCTTCAGCCGCGGGTCGCCGAACGTGCGGACCAGGATGCCCTCGCGGGCCAGATCGGCGGCGAACGCCTTGGGCGAGGGCTCCTGGCACACGACGGATACGAAGTTCGTCTGGGACGGGAAGACGAACAGCCCCATGCCCCGCAGCGCGACGCTCAGCCGCTCGCGTTCGGAGCGAATCTTCGCCACGTTGGCCCGCATGTACGCCACGTCGTCCAGCGCCGCCACGCCCGCCGCCTGGGCGAAGCGGTTGACGTTGTAGGAGTCCTTGACCTTCACAAGGCCGCGAACGATCTCCTCGCTGGCCAGGCCGTAGCCGAGCCGCACGCCGCACAGGGAAAAGCTCTTCGAGAAGCTGCGCAGCACGATCACGTTGGGGAAGCGGCCCAGCAGGTCGAGGCAGTTCCCCTCGGCGAAGTCCACATATGCCTCGTCCACGACCAGGATGCCGCTCACGCGGGCGGCGAGGTCGGCGATGGCGGCGGGATCGCTCCACGTGCCCGAGGGCGAGTTGGGGTTGCACACGAAAGTCACCCGCGCCCCGGGCTGCACAAGGCCCGGCGGCAGCGAGAAGTCGGGCGGGAAGTCCACCCACCGCATCACCGCGTCCTGGATTTCAACGAGCACCGGATAGAGCGGATAGGTCGGGTGCGGCGCCACCACGAGGTCGCCCGGCCCCACGAAGCTGCGGAGGATCATCGTCAGAAGATCGTCGGAGCCATTGCCCACGAGCACCTGGGCGGGCGTGAGGCCGTGGTAGGCGGCGATGCGGGCGCGCAGTTCCGTCGCCATGGCGTCGGGGTAGAGCCGCAGGGCGTCGCCTGCCGCGGCGCGCAGCGCCTCGACCACCTTGGGCGACGGCGGATAGGGGTTCTCATTCGCATTCAGCTTCGCGTAGATGGGGCCGGGCGGCTGCGCCCCGGGCGTGTAGCCCGCCATCCGCGCGATGCAAGGTCGGAAGTAATCGCTCCTGGCCATGTCACTCTTCACTTTCCCTCTCCACTCACCGGCCGGCCAGAGTATAGCAGAAACGTGCCTTCTTTCCAATCCGAGGCCGAAGCTGGGGTTGACAACCGCCGGGCCACTTGGTATAGTTCTGGTTGTCAGCTACCGTGGATGGGTAGCTCAGTAGTAGAGCACAGCACTGAAAATGCTGGGGTCGTGGGTGCGATGCCCACCCCATCCACCACCGCGAAGGGCAGGGGCCGTCCTGGACGCCCCTGCCCTTATGCCGTTCTGGCGGCGCCTTCCTGCCTTGCACTCGAGTCGCGCTTGACGGCGACGGCCCGGCATGCTTTCCTCTCCTGTAGCAGCAACCATTCACTCGGCTATCGCACAGCCTCTGGGAGCCTGCGATGAGAAGAGAGACGCTCAGATGGGTCGTCGGGACCGCGGCTGCCCTGGCCGTGTGCGCGGCGGCGCGGGCGGAACTGGCCACGCAGCGCCTGCGGCCCGCCGCCGGCACTGAACCCAATGTCATCCGCTTCGAGCTGCCGAAGGACACGAAGGTGCTTCGTGCCGACCTCGTCGTGGCCCGAGCAGGCGAGTTGACGGGGAAGGACGACGAGGCGCTGGCGAGCATCGAGATCGTGCCCGACGGCGGGGCCAAGCCGCTCGCCTTGCGGCCGCCCTGGTTCGACCGCTTCGACGCAACGGAGGCCGTTCGCGCGCCGCGTGGAGGAGCGGCCCAGTTCCTGGTCAAGGCATTTCCCCGCTGGGATGCCAATGCGACCCGGCTCGATGTGGCCTACGAGCCTGTAGGCGGGGCGTCCCTGCCCCGCGAGACCGCGCCCCCTCCCGTCAAGGGCATGAAGGCGGTTCATCGTGCGGGGCAGACGTTCCTCACCTTCGAGGAGATTGACGGCCGCTCGGCAGCGCCCTCCCCCACCTGGGCAGACTTGAGGAAGCAGCTCGATGGGATCGACGCCGAGCGGGAGGTCCGCTACCGCGTGTTCCGCCACACGGCGCCCATCACGGCGGCCACGCTGCCCGAGGCCGAGTGGCTGGGCGACGTGCGGCCGATGTCGGGCTACAACGCGCTCGGCCGCTCGGTGGACCAGCTCATCGCGCTCCACCGCCGCCGGGCGATGGACGACCTGGATTTCTCGAAGCAGCTCGCGCGCCAGGACTACTTCTCGAAGTACAACCCCGACATGCCCGAGATGGGCGAGGTGCCGATCCAGCGGTTCGCCGTTGAGGCCGGCAAGCCGCTGCCCCCAAAGACGGCCCTCTACGTCCACCAGCCGGCCCAGGCGGGCAAGGCATACTACGCCGTCGCCGCCGCGGTGGACGGCGTGATGAACGGCCGCGACATCTCGTGCGTCGGCCCGGTCGAGGAGGCGGTCGGCCCGGGCGAGCCGGTGCTTCAGGGGAGAGCCGATGTGACGGTGTTCTTCGACTACCCCGGCGAGCGGCGGCACTACGTGCAGTGGGCAGCGCCGCCGCTATCGTCCTTGCCGAACCAGCCCGCCAATTGGGGCGTTTTCGTGCCGCGAGGCTACGAGAAGGCGGCGGCAAAGCGCCTGAGTGTCTTCTTCCACGACGCCACGCAGCGCTGGCTCAAGCCGCCCTGGCCCCATCGGCAGGACACGGTGCTCCTGTCGCCGCATGACGCGCCGTGGCGCTCGTTCGGCTACGGCCACCACGAGGCGCTGGGCACGCTGCGGTCGTTCCGCCAGGGCAAGGTGCAGCCGTTCCTCGCGCGGCGGGTGGATGCGGCACTCGACTGGGCGCTGAGGGAGTTCGGCGCTGAGGCGGGGCGCGTCTCCTGCGGCGGCACCGGCTACTGGGGCGGCACGGCGGCCCTCCAGTTCGGCCTGCGGCGGCCGGGCAGGATTGCGTACGTGATGGCCGACGCCTCTCCCGACCCCAATCCCTCCGACACGCCCTACGAATACGAGATGTATGGCAAGCGCAAGACAATGCGGCCGGAAATGGACGCCGTCTGGGGCAAAGGCGAATGGAAGATCGAGGCCGAGAGCGGCAAGCCCGTCTGGGACGAGATGAATCTGGTGGCCTACGTGCAGGCCGTCGGCAAGAAGCAGCCGCTCCCTTACCTTTCGCTGGGCGCGGGCAGCCAGCACCTCACGTGGAAGCAGGAGGCCGGTCTGATGAAGGCGTACCTGGCGACGCACAACGCCTTCATGGCCGAGTTCTTCTGGGGCAGCTCGCACCACCTGCCCCTGCCCGTGAGCGCCGATAGCGGGGACCACCCCTTCGAGCCGCGGGCCGACCGCCCGCTCCTCGCCTGCAACCCCAAGGACCGCGGCCCCGAGCCGAAGTTCTTCGAGAAGCACTTCGACACCGGCGAACGCGGCTACAGCAGCGGCGGCCGCCTCAACACCCGCCCACGCTGGGACCCTGAGGCAATCGTGGACGAGGCGGACCGCCTGGAAATGACCATCTATTGCGCGCGACGCGTCGTCTATGCCGGCCGCGTCACTTGCGACGTGGCGGTGCGGAACACCAGCAAGTTCCGCCCGAAGCCGGGCGAGCAACTCATCTGGACCGCCCCCGACCCGCGCGAGGCGCGCAAGACCATCCAGGGAGAGGCCACGGTGGACGAGGATGGCCACATCCTCATTCCTGGCCTCACCTTCGGCGAGCCAGGCAAGCTCATCATCCGCAGGAAGGGAGGCGAGCAATGAGCCGCTGCACACTCCTCCTTCTGGTCTGCCTCTTGGCGATGCCCGCGATTGGAGCGCAGCAATTCGTCACCGAGCCCTTCCCCGCCGAGGCCGAGGGCGCGGCCCTGCGCTTCGACCTCAAGCCGCTGCCGCCGGGGACGGGCGTGCTCCGCGCCGTCCTCCGCGTGCCCACGCAGGGGCACCAGAACGGCGCCCCGGTGCGCCTGGCGCCCGTGGGCGTGGCGAACGCCGAGCCAGGACGCGGGGCAGAGACGCCCCGCCTACAGTTGCTGCCGCCTGACTACGCGAGCTTCGACGCGACGGTAGCGGCGAAGGCATGGGCGGCGAATCCCAAGGCGAACGAGGGGCTGCGCATCGCCGATGCCGGCGGCGTGGACTTCCAGAGGGCCGTCCTCGAAGTCAGCTACCTCGCCGAGGGCAGGGAGCCGATCAAGCACGGGGATCATACGCCCATTGTGCGGAGAAGCCCTTTCCATATCAAGACCTGTCCCACGCAAACTCCCCTCAAACCAGCCCGAATCTGACAATCCCGAAGGCACACTACAGGTTGTGGCTGTCTTCGGGGCACACCACAACCTGCCAACCTCTCCCAACCTCCCCAACCTTCCCGGTTCATGGGGGCGCTGGGGTCGGGTCGTAAGAATCAAGTATTCCCCAGCCCGGCTCGGCTTGGCAACGGCCCATCCCCGCCGCCCACTACAGCTTGTGGCTCGCTCGAATGGCGTGAAGATGAGGACATCGCGGGGCCGAGTGGAGAAAGCGAACACTGCCTAAAGGCAGGACTCCCAACAGGTTACGTGCTCGTTCGGAGTCCTGCCTTCAGGCAGAATGCCCTTACCTTCACGCCATTCGTAGCTGGCTCCGTGGCACACCACACCCCGCTGAGTTTTCCCAGTCTTCCCAGTCTTCCCGGTTCATGGGGGAGGTCTCGCAAGCCCCACGTGGCCTTGGCTGCCCCAATGCCATCGGGCGTTCGCGTTCCACCCTTTGGCCGCAGTGGATTCCTCGCACCCCTGCCCACTGTCCACTGCCTACTGCCGACTGCCTACTGCCGACTGCCTACTGTCCACTCCCCACTTGACTTCCCCCTGCGAAGAGCCTATCTTGCGGGCTATGGGGCAATCACGCCGGCCCATCAGCGCTGCTGCGCGCGGCAGGAGATCGAGGATCGGCTCTCGCTACGCGTGGGCGTTGGCTGACGCAGGCCCGCTGCCGGGCGCAATGCCTCAGGCTTCCTTGCCACGCACCCGCAGCGCGCCGCCGGGATGACAAGAAGCGAGAACATGAACCGGGCCAGAAGAGGACAAGCTTTCGCAGCGTGCCAGGCACGGTGCTTTGTGCATTGCTTCGCTACAGCGGGACGACGAAGAGGATACCTGAGACAACGCGACCTCGGCCGCGGCCCGGGAGTCGCAAATGGGTTTGCGGGCCCGCCGTGATTCTGATATACGTGTTATGCTAAACGCACATGAGGTGTGCGGAGCCATGGCATTTCAGCGAGAGTATGTGTTTGCGCAGTTCCTTCGGACAACCGCTCGGTGTCCGATCGTGTCCGAATCCGCGCCAAGCACGAACTTCCTCCTGGATGAGCGGGTGCCCGAACAACGTGAGCAAACCTTCTTGGCTCACCGTCATGCGGCTTCGGCTGCCGCTGCTCCATGGACCCTGAAGGCTTGGATGATGACCTTCGCGAACCACTTCAGTGACCAGGTCGCGGTGCTCGCCCATGCGCCGCAGCGTTGCGCGACATTCGCCGATACAAACCATCCCAATATCTTGCCTCTGGAGTCGCACCAGGACGTTGTGCGATTGGAGTCGGTCACAGGGCTTTTTGATCTGGGGAAGGCCATCTTCGGTTCCCCGCAGGATCTGGCTGATGCGCTGCGGGCGTTCGTCCCGCCGACCGGGGAACCGCGGGCTCTCGATCCCAACGAGAGAAGCCGGCTGGAGAGATGGGTGGACGAGCTGAACAGGAGACGCGATGCTCGTCCCATGTTTGCTGCCCCGTACGATGAGGTCGAGCCCCTTCTTGGCCATGCCGACTGGGCCAGCAGGCTACGCAACGTCCTGGGGCTCGCCCATCTCGGCGGCAGCCCGGGTAGTCCGCTCCCCGTCGTGCTGATGCGCTACAACCTGTCGCGAGCGGAGTCCGCGGCAACGAGAGTTCGAGCTCGCGGCTTCGCAGCCATCCCCACTGTGCTCGACGCAGGCTCGCGGAATGGACCGAACTCTTCCTTCTTTCCGTTTCCTAGGGCAGCGGAGGGGCACAACGGGATCGCATTCGGGTTGAGCGTGAACCTTGACCCAGGGGATGGTGCAGAGTGGGCATCCGAACTTCTGCATTTCAGGATTGAGTACACACTCGGAGATTTCTGGAGGTTCGGCGAGATCACCGATGAGATCGACGATCCTCAGCTTGCCGCTGCTCGGCAACGGCATTTTGAGCTTCTGGAGAAGGACCTGGCGTTTCGCGCGGATGTCCCGTGATGAACCAAGCATTGCACAACTGGCGTGAAGAGTTCTCAGAGACCCCGGGCGAGGCTCTGGACCGCCTTGTCCTCGGTCTGGTCCCACTCGGCGCCTTGAGCCAGCTCTCCCTTGGGGAACTGCTCGATCTTGCCTTTGAAGCCGGGGACGAAGCTCTAGACGCTGCCCTGAAGTGCTGGTTCGAGAGGCAGATCCTGGAGCCAATCCCAGAGGGCGTCACCGCCGAGCGTTGGGGGGCGGTCCTCGACGATCTTTTCCGTGGAATCGCGACTCTGCGTCTGCAGCAGACAGGGGCACTTCTTCGCGACAGTTACGATCGCATTCGTCTCTGGCTGAGCGGCTTCTACGCCGGTCCTGACCGTGACCCGGAAGGGTCGTACCTGTTGGCGCTTGCCTATGCCCAAGCCGACCAGCACTTCTCCCCCCTCTGGCGGCGGCTCGTGCTGGGGGAGGAGATGCCGGATCGTCCATACCGCGACATCGGTTTGCTCGGGTTCCGGAAAATGCCCGACGCTCTCGGTCAGCCGGCTTCAGACGTCCCAGATGGTCTGCTTCAGTCGGTCATCGAACTGGCTGAGCGGCCAAAGGTGGACCCTGGCGAATGGCAGCAGATTATGCGGTCCATCTTCGCCGCCTACCGGCGAAGCGAGGATTACTGGATCAGGCGCCTGCGGGACGTTGCGAGCGACTTGTCCGCGCACGACGGTCGTGCGCGAGAATGGCTGGCGGCACTCCTCCCTCATTGGGACAGGCCCCTCGCTCCTGGACCCGGAAGGTCCTTGAGAGCAGTCCCGCTCAGGGAATGCCAGGAGTGGGTTAGGCGAGTGGCCGAAAACCCTGATCTGTGCGAAAGTGACGAACTGGGCCAATTCCTCGAACGGCATCGCGCCTACGCTCGAGCGACCGGACACGCTGAGTACCTCGGAAAGACCTTCAATAATCTTGTAAAAAGAGTGATTGAGGCAGACCCAACCAAAGCCCCTTGGGCAATTGAACTGACCGAGGAGGCGAAGGACTGGGAGCCCCACGAACCTCGCCGCTGGGTTTCCTACGCGCGGGTATTGTGGAAGGGGCATCGGGAGGGCGAAGCGCTTGACGCGCTCTGGACCGCCCGGTACCGCTTCCCTTGGGACGCATTTGTCAGGGGCGAACTTGGACGGCTCCTACGTGAAGCGGGGGACATAGCGACCTCGAAGAGTGTCTACCGGGAGGCCACGGCGCACTTTCCTGACAATGTGGTTTGTCGCAACTCCTTGGGTTATCTGCTGATGGATCTCGGCGACATTGAGGAAGCTGAGCGACTCTTTGAAGAAGCACGAGGAATCGCTCCCCGAGACCAGTACGCGCGAAGTGGTCTCGCTGAAGTGTGGTTCATCAAGAGCGCCCGCGCCAACGACGCGGCTCTGCGTGACCGCGCCAGAGACATGTTGGGCGAACTCGCCCGGGAGGGCGACCAGTTCGCTCAAGGGCGGCTGGGCGACTTTGATCATCGGTGGCAGTTGGCCGTCGAGCGAGGAGGAATCCGCTATGAAAGGGAGCCAGGCGAAGCAGCACCAAGTTCGCCAGCCCCTCTCCCCGAACGGACAATCGAAGAGATGAGCGCAGCCGAGCGGTTGGGTCGAGCGATGATCGCCTTGTGGCATGCGGAAGGGCAAGCGGCCACGCAGGAACGGATTCGCTTTTGTGACACTGCCTTGACATTGCTTGGCCCGCCCCAAAAGGACATGGGGCAGCTTCTGACCGGCTTCGTGGAAACCCGCGGCCTGGTACTCCTTGCGAAGGGCGATGCGCAAGCTGCCTTGGACTACTTCACAGACCAGATCCAGCGCTATGGCCGGGGAGGCTGGATTGGCATACGCCTCGGCCAGCAACGCGCACAGCTAATCCTCGGTCAATCGGTGACACCATTGCCTGACGAACCTGCCTTCAGTTCCCGGTCTGTCAAGTTCGCTATCCACGTTTTCATTGTCCTTCGTTGCCTAGTAGCCAATGAGGATGAGCAGGAGATAGCGAGAAGGTTGCGCAGCCTCTATCCCGAGGCGAAGCAGTTGGCCGATCAGTGGCTGTCGAGCGCCGGCCCGGAGCAGCCTGCTTCTTCTGCTCCAGCCGACGAGTCAGTCGCCAATTCGGCGATGATTGCGTCTTTCGTCCAGGCTAGATGGTTTCGGCCCGCTGGTATTGTGTCTGAGGAAGATCTGGCCGATGAGTCGGGCCTCCGCCGAGTCCGCGAGGAAGTCTTGGCGACCGAGAAGGATGCCTTCAACCTGCTCGCCAACGCTGCACTGACTCTCGCGGCCTGACGGCTAATCTTCAAGAGCTTGCCGGAATGAGGATGCGATGCCCGGCCCAGCCGGGAGGCGAAGGCCACCGAACACGGAGAAGCATCTATGCTGAGAAATGTGTGTCTGGTTGCAGTGTTTGCCCTGGCTCTGGCCGCGCAAGCGGTCGGGCAGGAGACGGTCTGGTTGATTGATGCGGCTTGACTTGGGCGGCAGGGGGCCTATAATTGGGGAAGCAGCGGCGCCGCACGAGGCCGGGGCGGGGATGGAGGCACGATGGGCAGACGGGTGGCCATCATCTCGGACATTCACGCGAACCTCGAGGCCCTCGAGGCGGTGCTGGCGGACATTGGGGAGCAGGGCGCGGGCGAGGTGTTGTGCCTCGGCGACGTGGTGGGCTACGGGATTGACGCCGAGGAGTGCATTGACCTGGTGCAGAAGCGCTGCTCGCTGTGCCTGTGCGGGAACCACGACTGGGCGGTGGCGAACAGCGCCCTGGGCTTCAATCAGATGGCCCGCCTGGCGGTGGACATCACGCGGAAGCGGCTGGCGGGGAGATGATCTCGCTGCCCGCCATCGAGGCCCTTGTCGCGGAGTGCTTCGGCGACGTGACCGATGGCGCGCCCACCGTCGCCGTCGAGGCCACGTCCAGCGACACAAACCCCGAAATCGTCCTCTTCGCCACCAAGGAACTCGATAGGGACACGGTGAACCGCCGCCTCCGCGAAGCCGGCCTCTCCCCGCTCCATAACATTCGACGAGTTATACAGTTAGAAGCGATCCCCCTCCTGGGGACAGGGAAGACCGACTACCGCGCCCTCAAGGCCCTCCTGCGGGACGGCTAGCTACTTCGCCACCGCCTGGGCGGCCACGGGCCGAACGCGGAGCGCGCGGTAGGCCACAGGCCCGTGGTCGCCCTGGAACATCAGCGGCCCCATCGCCTTCTCGTCCCCCCCCTGCGCATCGAAACGTGGAGCCAGGAACACCACGTCGAACGCCTGCCACTCCCCCGGCGCCTTGCTCGCGTTCACCCGCGGCGAATGCCCCTCGAAGCCCTGCGGCTTCCGCTTGTCGTCCCACCGCTCATAGATGCCCCCGCACTCGATCCCCGGATAGGCGTCCTTTGCCACCGCGAAGCTGTCGTAGACCTGTATCTCGTAGCGCCCCATGAAGTAGATGCCCGAATTCGAAGCCCTGGGCACCATGAACTCGATGTGGGCCTCGATGTCCCCGAACTGCCCCTCGGTGAACAGGTTCCCCGTCCGCCCCTTCGCCCCGTTCACCAGGATGCCCTTGCCGGGCTTCGTAGCGATCGCCTTCTCATTCGCCGCGTCCTTCGTCGCCTCGCCCACCTGAAGCCACTCCCCCGTCGGCTTCTTCCACCCCTCCATCCCCTCGCCCTTGATCAACTCCTCCCATTCGCCCACCTCGCGGCCCAGGCCGTTGCACGCGAAGCCGAGGACGACCGCCAAGCTGCCAAACACCCATCTCATCGAATGGTCTCCTTTCGTTCTGCCCCCCTTGCGGCCCGCATTGTATTCCGCCTGCCCGACCCGATCAAGCCCTTCACCGCGACTTCAGATGACATGATCAACTCCCCGCGTGGGGATCTGATCATGTGAAGGACCGCCCTTCCCCTTGCGGCGCAAGCACTTACGGTGCGCAACGCCCCCCTTCACATGATCACCCCGCCTCCCCCGTCGGCAGCATTTCGCCGGGGGCAGGAGGACTACAGGCTACAGGTTGCCAATCCCCCCGCCCCTGGGTTCGGCAATCTGTGGATTTCCTAAGCCACTGCCGCACCGACACTTAGGCCACATCGCCGCTGCCACAGGTTGCCAACTGCCGCCTTCCGCCTGCGCTCGCCGCGCCAGGCGCTAGGCGGCCAAACTCCCCGCCTCTGGGTCTGGCCGCCTAGTGGACCACCGAAGCCCTTATGGGTGAAGGACTTCTGGCTTCTGTGCCCCTGCGCTAGGCGGCCAGGTCGCCTCACTCGCCCTCTCCAGATTCAGCGCCAGCAGCTTCTCCAGAATCTCCTCGTCGCCCATCACGGGGTCCCAGCCGTAGGCCCCGAACACCGCCGCGTCGAGCTTCTGGTGGGCCAGGTCGAGCCAGGTGGGACGCTCGTTGTACAGATTCGTCAGGGTGCGCGCCTTCAGCTTCCTCGCGCACTCGGCGTCCTTCGCCACCAGCCGTGGATACCGCACCGTCCCAATGATCGGCTTGTCGCTCTGGCTTGCTGCCGACTGCCCACTGCCAACTGCCGACTGGTCTATGAAGCGCGTCCACGGCCCGCCGACCGTCCCGGGGAACTCCAGCACCTCGGTGCGAGTCCATTCGGGCGGGTTCAGCCACGCCTTGCGCGGAATAGCAGGATGTCACCTCTGACCGCTTTCAGCGCCCAACCATGCCATTGAAGGATAGAGGCGCCCTTTGTATAATGAGTCATGTTGACTCTCCGTTACATGGGGTTAGAAGGCCAATGCTCAGGCCAGAAGAACATATCCACAGGGCCCTGATCTCAACCCCAAGCCACTTCTACGGAGCTTACGTTTCGGACGATCTCTCAGTCGAGCATAGCTGGCCGAGCTTCCACGACATACCGCATGCTCTTGACGCCTCAGGGAGGCGCCCGGGACAGAGGCAATACTTTGTTCTGTCATTCATGACGAATCCGGATCAATACAGAGCAGCAAAGGAGAAGCCCGGGCAACCGTTTCCTGACTATTCCCACTACCCAGGGCTTCTATGCGTCCTCCTCAGCGTTCTCTTCGGAAAGAGGTTCGACAATAACGGGTTTCTGCAAAGTGGCGGATCGTTTCATACCCCCACCATGGCAACTGGCGCCCCGGTGTACTTCGGCGAACTGGCACCCAACAACTATTCCCCACGCGTTGATGTCGGCATCGACCTGAACCTCACGAAAATCGAGCTCATAGCCCCTTTTCTGCGCCACCGGTTGGACGAGCGCTTCGAGCGAGTCCTCTACACAGCAGGCAGATTCTACCTGAGATCACTGCAGCTCTTCGGGGCGGATCCAGAACTTGCCTACCTCGATCTGATAAGCGCGGGAGAGGTCCTCTCTCGCTTCTACGAGTACTCAGATGCTCAGTTGTTCGATGATAGAACGCTTGAAGTGCTGGCTAGAATCCGGACAGAGCTTGAGGACGGGCCGGCGGCCGCAAAGGAACTCAAGGGCAGGCTTCGCCAGATCAAGAGGAGATTCGCGCTCACGCTGGAGAGGCTGCTCAGCCCGTGTTTCTTCCAGCATACAGAGGCCCGCCATGCTTACGCAAGCTTGAAGGCCGGAGATATTGGGGAGAGGATCGCGGCCGCGTACAACCTAAGAAGCATCCACGTACATACTGGGATTCCATTCGGTAACCTGGTACTTCCTCATTTCGCCATCCTTAATGAAGTCCATCTTGGGACGCCAATTGTCGAGCCGCCTGACTTCAAGAAGGCTTTAGCCTTGGCGCCAACGTTGATCGGTCTTGAGAGAATAGTGAGGTTCTGCCTCCTGAGATTCATGCATCTCCACGGCGCCCGGATTGACCCCAGCCTCGACGATCCTGAGGGTGGCCCTTTTGTTGCTCAGTCGAACGCGCTAGGTTGAGCGCCAGCAGCTTCACCAGAATCTCTTCATCGCCCATCGCCGGGTCCCAGTCATAGGCGGCGAAGACCGCCGCGTCGAGCTTCTTGTGGGCCAGGTCGAGCCACATGGGGCGCTCGTTGTAAAGTTTCGTCAGTGTGTGGACCTTCTGGAGCGTCGCGCGCTCGGCGTCGCGGGGCACAAGGCGCGGGTAGCGGACAGTGCCTATCCCGCGCGCGTCGGGATCGTGGACGTATCGCGCCCACGGTCCGTTGACCGAGCCGGGGAACTCAAGCACTTCCTCCCGCGTCCAGTCCGGCGGGTTCAGCCACGCCTCGCGCTTCTCATTCAACTCCCGCGCCGCCTCGCCTATCGCCGCCTCCTGCTCTGGCGTCGGGTGCGGGAAGGGGAACGTCTCAAAGCAGGTCGTAGGGGTGTAGCGGAAGCCGCTCTCGCGTTCCCTCAATTGGGTCCCGTGTGACAGCGCCCACGCCTCGTGTGCCCTTGAGTGAACGACGCCCAGGAAGTAGTCGTCTGCGCGGGCAAAGGCGATCAGCGTGTGGTCCGCCAGGATGGGCGGCAGGAGCCACGCGAAGATGCGGTGCTTGGAAACCATGGGCGTGACAAGGAAGCGCTCAAGGGCGTTCACGTTTCGCCGCATCTCGATGCAAGGCTCTGCATGCAACCACCACATCTCTCGATAGCGTTTCCGCTTCACACTTGAGCGCAAGGGGTAGACCATCCGTTGGACCAGAGCAAAGGGCGCCTGGTACTGGGCTGCTTGCTCTAGCGTCATTCGGCTACCGAAGTCAGCGATCCAGAATCCGCGTGGGTCTTGCACAACGTCCCTGGCGTTCACCCACGGAAGCAGAACGTCGCTGTTGGGCCTCCCATGAGGGTTGGGGCTTGAGAGCATTGGCCGGGCTTCGCCGGGAGCAAGATCGAATTTCCCTGCCTTCACGTCCCCGATGAACCCGACGGCAGCATTCTCTTGCAGCTTCCTCGCCACCGTCGTGTCAACCGACGCGGTGAGGTTGGGGTTTATTGATGGTACGGGGACTCCATCGAGTAGCCGTGTCTTCTCTGTCCCATCATCGAACCCAACGAAGCTCACATGAACCAACGCGCCGTCCAGAACCCACGGGCGGTCCGACTCTGCGAAGAAGATTCCGCCGCTGTCCTGCACCCGCTTGAGCACCTCCCTGTTCAGTCCACCCCTGATCCCCTGCGTCGCCAGGAGACCTGCACGGTGACAATTGCCGGCGACCAAATGAGCACGCGCCTTCTCAAACCAGTAGCAGCACAGGTCACTGAAATTGGGGATCCGCGCCCCATACTGAGCGAACAGCGCCTCTACGTACTCGTCGCCCAATTCCCCCCGGAGCTTCTTTGTTCCCAGGAACGGCGGATTGCCGACGATGAAGTCCACGCGGGGCCATTCGGGCTCGGCCCATTCCACCTTTCCAGCCGTGACTTCAGACGGTGTTTCATCGTTCGTAGTTCGGCCTTCAGGCGGTCTTTGGGGTTGGGTCGGGGCCGAGGAAGAAGAGCCGCCTAAAGGCCGAACTACGAGCGAAGAGCCGCCTAAAGGCGGGACTACGAACGGGGTTTCCCTGCGCTCGAGAATGGCGTCCTTGCACTCGAAGTTGCGCATGGGGCGCAGGATGGGCGTCTCGCGGGTGTCGAAGCCGTTGTTGCGGTTCCACTGGAGGTGGCCGATCCAGACGGTCATCTGGGCCAGCTCGTAGGCGTAGGGGTTGACCTCGATGCCGTAGAGCTGGGTGGGCAGGACGTAGGGGAAGACCATCCCCAGGTCGTGGTCGGCGGCATAGGTGATGACGGCCTTCTCCAAGTCCTTGAGGAGTTGGAGTGTGACGTAGAGGAAGTTGCCCGAGCCGCAGGCGGGGTCGAGGACTTTGACCTGGGACAGGCGCATTCGGAAGCGATTGACTAGGGCGATGGCCTCCTCGCGGGCCTTCCTGAGGACCGCGCCTGTGAGGGCCTTTCTGCTCGGAGTGCGGCCTTCAGGCCGTATCTTCCCAACCTGGCGTGCTGGCGATCGCGGAGCCACCCTCACACGCTCTACGGTGGATCTGACTGTTGAGGCAGGAGCGGAGATGGCGACAACCCTTCAGGAGATCACTCTCACACAGTCCATAGCGGCAGCGCCTTCAAAGGTCTATGCGGCA
Organism: Planctomycetota bacterium; assembly: GCA_041320515.1. Lineage (GTDB taxonomy): Bacteria > Planctomycetota > PUPC01 > DSUN01 > DSUN01 > DSUN01. The sequence continues at coordinate 2,901,346 of JBGLNR010000001.1, forward strand.
TTCACCTCCGACTTCGGGTGGGTTGCGTGGTGTTGTGAGAGGGCGGAAATCGAGCCGAGGGTAGGCGGGAGCCTTCACATCTACACTCAGGGCTACAACGCTTACGGTCAATTCAAGTCGCTGGAGCGCGAGAGGGTTGCTGAGTTCACCTGGGATGGTGACGGGGAACCGCCCACACTGATTCGCGTAACACTTGAGCAGCAGCAAGATGGGACGCACGTTTCATTCAAGGTCACAGGCACCGGACCCCAAGACGAGTGGGACGGGATTGTCGAGTTCCTTGAGCGCACATGGGGACGTGCATTGCGCAACCTGAAGGCCGTCCTAGAGGCACAGGGCAACCCGGCGTGATGGTGCATCAGGGCTGCCCAACAACTCGCTGAAGCCGACTCGGCTGGCGGGCGAAATAGGGGAAATGGCTTGCCCGTTGGGTTGTGCTGGAGTGATGGAACGCCAGCCTGACTCGCCGAGTCGGCCCGAGAGCCGTTACGTGCCGGCGTGGTCCTAGCCGAGGAGGAGGCGCCCGAGCCGCCGAGCGGCTTAGCTCGAGGCCGTTGGGCCGCATTGACCGATTTCCCAGGAGGAGGCATGGGGCATAGGCACCTCCCTGGATCCGGCGAGACCTTTCCGGTGAGCAAGTCCCCCATCGTGGTCCTGCTGGCTGCGGTCACCGCTCTCCTTGCCGCCTGTTCCCTGTACCGCGGCCCCGTCACCGAAGTGAGCACCGATGGCGAGATCCTAGGCGCCCTCAGCGTCAGTCGCAACAGGTACAGAGAGGGGGAGACGGTCAGAGTCTTCTTTGTCCTCGAGAACGTGTCCTCCCAGGCCGTGCTCCTCCGACGAGAAGACGCGTTTGTTCAGGACGTCATGCTGGTCGCCAGTGGGCTTGAACGCATGTGGTCAGCGCAAGCGGGCCGCGATCTGCGGGAACTGGAGCTCGCACCCGGCGAATCCTCCATGATCGAGTGGGTCATTGAGGACTTGGAGCCAGGCGTCTACACGGTCGTGGGCACCTGGTGGAGTGACGCGCATGGTCGGGACACGGACATCGTGGTTGGCTTCGACTACGGTCCAGCTCGGTATTAGTGCCCCGCCCCGCGGGCATCGATGAATCGCCCGCAGGTGAGCGATAGCCCAAGTGGCCAAGCGTGTTGGCTCCGGACATGCCAACTGGATGCGGCCCAACAACTCGCTGATGCTGACCCGGCGGGCTGGCGCTCAAGTGACGCTTGAATCGCCCGCCAGCAAGTCGTAGAGTAATGAAGGCTCGCCCGCTTCCGCCGGGCAGCATAGCTCGAGGCCGTTGGACGGCTCCAGCCCCACCGACAGCTTGCACCAGGCCAGAGGGGCCCATGAACAAGTGGGACCGACTCATTCCATGGGTCATCGTCGCAGGCATACTCTCCTCAGCTCTCGTGAGCTGGTTCTTCCGTTCAACAGCACTTGCCACCGTCACGGGTGTCTTCATCGGCGTAACGCTCATTCGCGCGAGTTCTCAGAAGACCGCGATCGGTACGGGCGCAGCCGTTGGTGCCGTTGTCGGTCTCATCTCGGAAGGAGTGGTCTACTCCCCCGCGAGGGGAGTCGGCAGTATCTTCATCGCCACGCTGTATGGCCTTGCTATCGGCGCGATGTGGGGCCACTTTGTCTTCCTCATCTCGGAGGCCTTCCGCCGAAGCCGCTCGGGGCACGGGCCCAAGTGAGCCCCTTGTGGATACGGCCTCCCCGAGCGGCAGGTGCCCGGCGCGACCCCCATCGGGTTCTCGTAGTGTTGTTCGGAGCCGTCCAACAACTCGCTGAAGCTGACCCGGCGGGCTGGGTCATAGTGCGGGGCGCCTGGCCCGCCTTTGTGCGCGAGAATGACGGGTAGGCTGCCCGCTTCCGCCGGGCAGCATAGCTCGAGGCCGTTGGGCAGCAGAGTGGCCCGCTCTTGGGGAACTTTCATGGCATGTTGATCGTCTCTCCCCGTGAACGCACGACTTCGTGGTTCGACCGATCTCCGACGGGAGGCACCGCACATGCTATACAGGCACACACCCCTTCTGCTCGCAATTCTGACAACCTTGATCCTGGTTTCTTGCACTACCATCCCAATCACCAATACGCCGACCGGAGCTATCCCGAATCCGGCTTCCGTGCATTGTGAGGAGGAAGGCGGCGTACTGGAGCTCCGCACTTCCGAATCGGGCACCGTTGATGGCGTCTGCATCTTCCCCGACGGAAGCGAATGTGATGAATGGCAGTACTTCCGTGGCACTTGCCTCCCCGGCGACTCCTTGCGACCGCCTGAGGAGACGGCCGAGCAAGCATCCCCAGGCACTGGCAACGGATGGAACATCTGGCATGACAGCCAGACGGGCTTCACGTTCGAGTACCCTTCGGATGCAACTCTTGTCCCCAACGACGACCCACTGGCCGGTGTGTCGGTTGTCGGCCCCTTGGTTGGCGATGACCACTGGCCGATGTTCTACATCAGCCATCCCGTTGATCGGGACGAGTATCGGCCGCCAGAAGACGCCGACCTGGCGCAGTGGCTCACCGACAACAACATGATCGGAGCGCAGCCATTGCCCGATGCACAGATCGCAGGCACACGGGCTATCCACAGCAGGCAAGAAGCCAGTCCTCAGACCTATGCGTCTGATATCTACTTCTTCGCGAAGTCGGGGCAACTTTACAGCGTCGTGATTCTGCACACCGGGGACCGGGAAGACTGGACTCTGTACTCCAGATTCCTAGACAGCATCCAGTTCGACGAATAAGACCCGGCTCGCCCGCGTGGTTGCCTCAACCAAGCGCGCAGCACAGACAGGCCATCTTGTCTGCTGCCCAACAACTCGCTGATGCTGACCCGGCTGGCTGGCGAAAGGGCAGGGTGCTTAGCCCGCCGAGTAGCGCGAGAATGGACGGTAGCCTGCTTGAGCCGCCGGGCAGCTTAGCTCGAGGCCGTTGGGCGGACCCCGCAACCGTTCGAGCGGGAGGCCTCCAGACCGTGACAGTCACTCTGGGCGACATTGATGTGATGTGTGTTGTTGCATCGGGCGGTCCTAGCGGAGCGCCCGCGGCGTTTCATGCGCTTGAGGCGCCGCTGAAGAGCCTGAAGGGCCGCAGATTCTACGGCACTTACCTAGCCGGTGATTACCGCGCCTGCGTCGCGATTGAGCCCGGTGACAATCCCGTCGCGCTAGGTCTGGCGACCTGGACAATCCCAGGGGGCAAGTTCGAGAAGCGGAAGCTGATGGATTGGCAGAGCCGGCTCCCTGACATTGGGGCCACGTTCATCGCGATGGCTCGTGAGTTCGATGCCGATGAATCGCGGCCCTCTGTGGAGTTCTATCGCAGCTCGCGTGAGTTGGTACTGTTTCTGCCGGTCAACTAGGCCCGTCGCGGAAGAAAGGCGATGGTTGGCGTTTGTCGGGATCGTGATCACACGCGGCTTCGACTGCTGCGCGCCCGGGGCTGCGCGCACTCGATGCCCTCGTGACCTTCCGCTTCCACGGTCAGCCAGTTGCGGGTAGGCGGTGTACCCGCGATGAGCGGGCTTCGGCCGTTATCGGATCACATAGCTCCGGAGCGGTGAGTGTCATCCCGTGCTCGGGAGCGCCACATCCGCAGGTAGGCGCCGCCCAACAACTCGCTGATGCTGACCCGGCTGGCGGGCGAAAACGCGCTGGGGCCTTGCCTGGCCGGATGTCCTAGAATGTAGGAACGAAGCCCGAGCCGCCGGGCAGCACCCTTGCCAAGCCCGCAAGGGCGGGTGTAGCTCGAGGCCGTTGGGCGGCCGATTGAGGACTTCCTCACATCGCTACTGCCGCTCCTGACCGACTCCACCCCTCCGATGATCCATCCCGTCGCGATCTAGCAGCGGAACATCATCACTCTTCGTGCCTACCGCTTCTCTCATGGCGCTTCCTTGCCACTTGGATCGCATTCCAACTCATCCAGCGATGTCCCCTTTCTCCTTGGTGGACTGCAGCAATCCGGGGAACGAGACAGGGCGGCGTCAGATCCGCACAAGCAGCTCGGCCAGTTCCTGTGGTGAGGCGACCACGGAATCCGCTCCGACCGCCGCCAGGCGCGCGGCTCTCTGGTGCCCCCAGGCGACGGCGATTGAGCGGACGCCGACCTCGCGGCAGGCACGCACGTCACTGACGGCGTCACCGATCAGGCAGGCTTCATCCGGCTGTCGCCCGAGCTGTGCCAGCGCCACTAGGATCTTCTCGGCCCGCGTCCCCGCGTGCTCTACTGCGATGAGGACATCGATGTATCTATTCAATCGGTGCGCCTCGAGGAAGCGCAGGACTGCCCGGGCCGAGCTGCCAGTGACAATGCCGACCTGACCGCGCGCCGCGGCGCTCCGGACGACTACATCCATCCCAGCGAAGAGCGCTGGCGGCTCGGCCCTGGCTTCGAAGCGGGCCATCGTCCGGTGGGCGAACTCCTGGGCCCGATCGGTGGGGATCCCGAGCTGCCGGCCGTAGTCTACAAAGGACATCGTCTGCAGAGCGTCGAGATCGGCCGGGGTCGGTGTGCGCGGGTGGCCCATCTCGGCGCACGTCTCGCCGGCAAACCGCAACATGTCCGCCAGGGTATCCGCGAGGACGCCATCGTAGTCGAAAAGGGTGGCTTGGACCGAAGTCATGTCAGTGTCCTTGTGACGGCCAATTGTTGCCTGTCATCTTCTGATGCGCAATACGCAACTGCAGGCCAATGGCTCTCGGTCTATGCCTCGCCCGGTGTGCCCTCGGGGTATTCGCCGCCGCGGGCGTAGGCGACGAAGACCGGCTTGCCCGTGACCAGGCCCGTGTAGCCCTTCTCGGGGCTGTAGGAAAAGGTGTAGCCCGGCTGGATGAGCAGGTCCAGGTACTGCTTCAGGCGGTAGGGGATGCCGAAGTTCCACATCGGCACGGCGAACACATACTTGTCGGCGGCCTTGAACTCCGCGATGACGGCCTCGACGGCCTGCCACGCCGCCAGCTCCTCCGCCGTGTGCTTCTGCCCGTGCAGAATCGTGTACTTCGCCTGAACCGCCAGCCCGTCGAACGCGGGCAGATCGGCCTTGAACACGTCGAGCGTCTTCACCTCGTCGCCGGGGTGCGCGGCGCGATACGTCTCGACGAACGCATCGGCCACCGCCAGCGAGTGCGACCGGCCCCCGCGCGGCGACGCCTTGATGTAGAGCACTGTGGCCATCGTCAGGTCCTCCTCTCAGTTCCCTCTGTTCTCCCCCGCCTACCCCGATTATACGGCACAGAGCGCGCGCCGGCGCAGAATCTCAGTTGGCGGCGTCCTCGGTGATCGCGAGCGTCCTGGCGTCGAGCTTGAGCACGAACATGTGGCGGTAGCACGAGGGCGCCCAGAGGACGCCGCGGCGGGCGTCCCACACGGGCGAGAAGGTGATGCTGCCGACGAGCGATTCCGTTTCCTTGGAGCTTCGCTTGGCGAATGACCACTTGCCGTCCGCGCCGCGCTCAGCCTGGAGACTGGCTTTGGGGATGCCCAGGCGCACACAGCGATTGCCCGCCACGTCATACGCCGCCTGTTTGCCGTTCAGGAACCCGATGCCGAAGAGCACCATGTCGAGCGGCGGCACGTAGCAAGTCTCGCGCGGCTTGATCTGGTCGCCGATGGCCTCCTTGTTCTTCGGGCCGAGCGGCTCGACGGCGGCCGTCTCGAAGTCGTAGCGCCAGACTTCGCCGTCGAACTTCCCATACGCCGTGGCGGAATGCAGGTAGAGGACGCTGCGCTTCGAGTCCCAGGTCATGCCGTTCTCGTCGCCGTGGACGACTTTGGGGAGCGTGCCCTTGACGGGCAGGGGCGTCCACTTGATCGTTTCGACGTTGAACAGGCCGAAGAAGGGCTGGGTGCGGGTGCCCTCCATGCCGCTGCCGGTCCAGGCCACGACGCCCTTCGACGTGCCGACGCACTTGGTGACGTAGGTCTCGTAGCCGAAGGGCTGCTCCCGGGTGAAGCGGGTCCAGTCGCGCTTGTCGGGGTCGTAGACGTGGGTGCCCGCCTGATGGGGCGCCACGATGAGGCGGCTCACGGGGTCGAAGGCGAAGTTCTTGTAGGTGTGGTTCATGCAGTCGGGGCGCCCCGTGAAGAGCGTGCCCTTGCCGATGCCGCCGGCGATGTAGCCAATGCTCCAGCGGTTGATGCCCACGTGGTAGGTGTGGACCGCGTCGGACGGGTCGGCGCAGTGCCCGCCCGACCAGGTGGTGAGCTGGTCGCGGCCCGGGTCGAAGAGGGCCGTGCCCCACGAGGTCTCGCCGCAGGTGGCGGGCGGCCGCGGCACCTCGACCCAGTGGTTGGCGGGCATGGCCGCGAGCATCGAGTCCACCTCCTCGCGGCTCCCGCGCGGCGCGGCGTCGTACCACTGCGGGTTGTACTCGGGCACGACGCTGCGGTAGAGGCGGACGGGGCTCGGCTCGGCCGGCGCATCGGCCGGCTTCGGGGCCTCGACGCGCGCCATCCACGTGCTGCTCACCATGTAGTCGCGATAGAAATTGCCGCCGATGGCCAGAGCGACCAGCGTGTCGTCGCCGAGGCAGACGACGGGGTTGAGATTCATGAAGAGCGGGTAGTTGTCCTTGGTCTTCACCTTGACCTCGTCGCCGGCCTTCACGGCGAGTTGCCAGCCGCTTTCCGGGTCGAAGAGCCACACGTCGGGCGAGCAGGGCTGGAGGAAGCTCTGATAGGTGAGCTTGCGGAGCGCCGTGTTGCCGCCGAGGAGCGCCAGCTTCTTCGCCTTGGGCAGCCACACCATCTGGCCGCCGCATCGGGCCTCGGGCACGGCCCTCGACCAGAACTGCCGCCAGGAGCGTTTCGCTGGATCGTAGAGCCACGTGTCGGCCAGCACGAAGTCCCCGTGGTCCCCGCCAAACAGCACAAAGAGCTTCCGCTCAGGATCATAGCCCACGGTCGGCGCATAGCGCGCCGTCGGCTCAGTCGCCAGCGCGGACGCTGCTTCGTCGAGGCGCCAGAATGCGTTCTCGCCCTTGGCGATCAGCTCGGCGCTGAGCTTGTCCGTGTCGAAGCCCTCCTTGGTGCCCATGACAAGAGCCAGCCCCTCCGTCTCCAGTCGCATGACCACACTGCTGTCTTCGCCCCTCATGCCCGGCCGTGTCCGCAGAATCTGGGTGAAGGGCTCGATGACCCCAATCTGCCCCGGGGTCAACTGCTCTCTGAGCGCTTTGGCCTCATCAGCAGCGGGTAGTGCGGCGTAGTAGATGCTCCGTGCAGCCGCAACGACATCCTTCTGGCGCAAGGCAGTACCCTCAAGCCTGTCCCGCAGCTCCTTTGCCGCTGTCCCTGTGTCAAGCCGTCGCCATTCGCTCTTCTCGAGGGAGAGCGCCCAATTGCCCACGGAGCCGCGCTCCATGCCGCCGGCGAAGCCGCCGAGGAGGAGAATCTCCTTGTTGAGCGGGTCGGGCAGGAGCGCAGCGCCGGTGAGGCGGGTGTGCCGGGTGCGGAGGAAGACGGGCGAGAGGTCGGCGAGGGGCGAGTTCTTCGGCTTCATCTCGCCCGCGAATTGCTTCAATTCGGGTGGCAGCTCGACGACGAACTTCTGAATCGGGTCGGCGATGGTGAGCGTGGGAGGGGAGGGGGGCAGCTCGCCCGTCCACGCCTCCCAGGCGCCCGTGGCGGGATCGAAGGCCATGTTCTTCGATGGCGGGTCCTCTTCGCGGTGCGACTTCCGCAACTCGCCGCCGAGGACGTGGAGCCGCCTGGCCGCCTCGTCCCACACCACCCGGGCGCCGAGGCGGTTGCCGAACTTCTTCTGGTCCACCAACACCCACTGGTTGGCCGGCAACTCCCCTGCGGGGACGCGGAGGGGGAAGGCGGACAGAACTGCCACGAGCAGCGTCGCGTGCTTCATTGGAAGCCTCCTTTCACTCACACCCCTGCCCAAGTGATGGCAGGGCCCTCTCGGGGTCATTCCGAGCGGAGCCGCCCGCCCGCCATAGCCTTGGCGGAGGCGGGTGCGAAGTCGAGGAATCTCTTTTCCTGGCGCCCAAGGCCAGGGGAGATGCCTCGACTTCGCTCGGCATGACGAACCCTATCGTTGCTTTCACAAAGACCAGTCGGTCCGCGGTCACTACGGGCCGCCGATCCTAGCCTATTGAGCGAGAGCGGTCAAGCGCTGCTTGACTTCGGCAGGCATTCGCACTACAAAGGTTCACGAGGGAGGCAGGACGCAGCCATGACCAGCCGCGAACGCTTCCGCGAGACGATGCGCTACGGGACGCCCGACCGCGTGCCGTACTTCGAGGAGGGCCTGCGCGACGACGTGCTCGAGCAATGGCACGAGCAGGGCCTGCCGCAGGACGCCGACCTCGCCGCGATGTTCCACACCGACCGCCGCGAGCGGATGCCGGTGAACATCGAGCCCATCCCGCCGATGGAGGGGCCGCTCATCACGCGGGCCGACTTCGAGGAGCTTTGCCGCCGCCTGGACCCCGACGACCCGAAGCGGCTGCCCGACGACTGGGCCGCGCGCGTCGCCGCCTGGCGCTCGCGCGACCACGTGCTCGAGCTTCAGCTCCACCGCGGCTTCTTCCTCTCGATGGGCGTCCGCGAGTGGCGGACGTTCGAGCCTGTGGTCTACCTGCTCCACGACGACCCGCGCCTCGTCCACGACATTCTGAATCTCCACGGCGACTTCGGCGCGCGCCTCGCCGAGCGGATTCTCCGCGACGTGGAGGTGGACTGTGCGATCTTCTCGGAGCCGATCGGCGGCAACGACGGCCCGCTGCTCTCGCCCGAGACCTACGGGCGTTTCGTCCTGGACAGCTACCGTCCCATCCTCGACGCGGTGCGGAGGCGAGGCGTGGAGACGCTTGTCTACGTGACCTACGCCAACGCGCGCCCGCTGATTCCCTGCGTCGTGCGCGCCGGCTTCGACTGCCTGTGGGCCTGCGAGGTGAACGCCGAGGCGATGGACTACCTGGCGCTGCGGCGCCGCTTCGGGCGCGACCTGCGCCTCATCGGGGGGATTGACCTCGACACGTTGCTCCAGGACAAGGCGGCCATCCGCCGCGAGATGGAGCGCGTCATCCCGCCCCTCCTCGCCCAGGGCGGCTACGTCCCCCTCGCCGACGGCCGCGTCCGAGCCAACGTCCCCTTTGAGCACTACCGCTACTATCGCCGGCTGCTCGAGGACATCACTTCTCGATCCTCGCCTTGAGTCGCTTCGCCATGCTGCCGAAGACGACCGTGATGTCGAACCACACCTCGGTGCCGTCGGTGCAGCTCATCACGTCGAACGCCTTGCCGTCCTTGTGCCGCAGGCCTTGAGCGTCCCTCACCTTCTTCAGGTGACGGAGCAGGTCGTACTCGTCGGTCACGCGGGTGACGAGGTAGGGCTTGTCGGCGGAGCCGTCGCCCGTGGCGAGCATGCCCTCGACGCATTTGGCGGCCGCATCGCGTTCGGCCTTGGCCTTCGCCGCATCGTCGAGCCCTTCGGCGGCCATCGCGGCCATGCCGTGGGCGCGTGGGCTGAGGAGCAGGTTCGGCATCGCCTTCTCCAGCTTCTCCCGCGCCTCCTTGAACTTCTTCTCCTTGATCAGGTCCCACACCCTGTCCAGTTCCATCCAGCGCGAACATGGAGTACCGCCGCCTCGGGCAGACGGGGCTGTGGGTCTCCGCCGTGTGCCTCGGCGGCCACTGGAAGCGCATCCACACCATCATCAAGACCCCGCCGGTGGACCCCTGCAACGTGCCCCGCCAGCCCGAGGTGTTTGCCCCCTTCCAGAAGAACCGCCACGACGTAGTGACCCGCTGCATCGAGGCGGGCATCAACCTGATTGACATCGCGGGCGACGGCGAGGGCGAGACCTACGCCAAGGCCCTCGAGGGCCGCCGCGAGGCCATGTACCTCGCCTACTCCCATCCCGCAAGCGAAATGCGCGTGCCCGCCAACCGCACGGCGGGGAAGCTCGTGGACCTCCTCGAGGCGGGCCTCAAACGCTGCAAGCTCGACTACGTGGACCTCTGGCGCTGCATGGCCCTCGAGCAGGGCGGCCAGCACAGCCGGCCCGAGCACGAGGAGATGATCGCCGCGCTCGACCTGGCGAAGAAGAAGGGCCTCTGCCGCTGCACCGGCATCTCCACCCACGACCGCAAGTGGGCCAAGATGCTCATCGAGAAATACCCCGGCCTCATCCAGGTACTCGTCTTCCCCTACACGGCCAGGAGCAAGGAGCTGCCCCAGGACAGCCTGTTCGACGCCGTGAAGAAACACGACGTGGGGACCCTGGGCATCAAGCCGTTCGCCAGCAACTCGCTCTTCAAGGGCGACAGCGCGCCGGGGAGCCCGACCGCGGCGGAGGACGACGAGCGCGCCCGTCTCGCCATCCGCTACATCCTGGCCAACCCCGCCCTCACCGCGCCCATCCCCGGCCTCGTGAGCACCCAGCAGGTGGACAACGCGGTGAAGGCGGTCAAGGAGCGCCGCGAGCTGGACGGCGCCGAGAGGGCGCGGCTCGAGCGCGCCACGCGCGGCCTGTGGGCGCGCCTGCCCGACGGCTACCAGTGGCTGAGGGACTGGGAGCGCGTGTGAATCCCGCGCCCACCGGTGCCCCCGCGTGCGGCACGGCTGGCTTGCCCAGCCGCGCAAATCCGTTACTACACCCGCGCCCCGTAACTGGCTTGACACCGGGGCAGGCGCAGGGTATCATTGAGGCTATTCCATGAGGGAGAGGGTCGCAGGGCCGTTAGGCGAGGATAGGGCCATGCCGCAGTTGCGGATCAAGAATGGGCAGGCGCAGGGGAAGGTGTACCCGCTCGCCGCCGAGCTGGTGCACCTGGGCCGCGAGGGCGAGGTGCCGGTGCTGGACACGGCGGCCTCGCGCACCCACGCCGAGGTGTTCGCCGTCGGCGACATGTTTTTCATCCGCGACCTGGGGAGCCGGAACGGCACGTACCTGAACGACGAGCGGCTGAAGGAGAAGGAGGAGGCCCTGCTGCGCGTGGGCGACCAGGTGCGCATCGGCTCCACGCTGATCGTGTTCGAGGAGCCGGCGCCCAAGCGGGCCACGGGCGAGATGCCGCAGTTCAGCAGCGGCGAGGAGGACATCGGGGCCACCGTCGAGCTGTCGCTGGACGCGCAGACCCAGGTGTCCGACGGCGAGGAGCCGGCCGCCGAGGCCAGCGTCCACTACGCCGTGCTGTACGACGTGGCGAAGGCGGTGAGTTCGGCCTTCGACCTCAAGAGCATGATGCAGAAGGTGTGCGACATCGCGATGGCGGCGGTGCGGGCCGACGCGGCGTTCGTCTTCGCCAGCGAGTCGGGCAAGCTGGTGCCGGTGGCCCACGCGCGGCGCATCGAGCGGGGCGAGCTGACGATCTCCTCGACCATCGTCCGCCGGGCGCTCCAGCACCGGCGCGCCCTGCTGGTGAGCGACGCCTTGAGCGACTCGCGGTTCTCGGCGGCGTCGAGCGTCGTGGCCCGCGGCATCCGGGCGGTCATCTGCGCGCCCCTTCTCGCCCACAAGCACCTCGAGGGGGTGCTCTACCTGCACAGCGGCGGGCTGGACCGGCTGTTCACGGACGAGCATCTGCGCCTCGCCACCGCCATCGCCCTCCAGGCCGCCGTGGCCAGCGAGGCCATCCGCGCCCGCGAGGAGGGCCGGCAGACCGTTGCGTCCATCTTCCGCACCCTCATCTCGGCCCGCGAGCAGGCCTCGCCGGGCGCGAACGCCGGCCACGGCGAGCGGGTGCAGGCCTGCGCCCGGGCCATCTGCGAGGCGATGAACATCCCGCCCGCCGACGCCCATCCGATCGAGCTGGCCGCCCTGCTCCACGAACTCGGCTTCTTCGGCGCGCCCGAAGGCGCCCTCAGCCGCGAGGAGAACCGCTACGACCACGCGACCCTGGGCGCCGGCATGCTGCGCAGGATAGACGGCTTGGAGGAGTTGGCGCCCGCCGTCGAGGCCCACCTCGAACGGCTCGACGGCAGCGGCGGCCCGAAGCACCTGGTCGGCCACCAGATACCCCGCCCCGCGCGCGTCGTGGCCGTCGCCAATGAGTTCGACCAGCGCCTGAGCGCCCTGGGCAAGCCCCCGCACGACGCCGGCGCGATCAAGAAAGTGCTCGATGGCCTCAACGGCGAGGTCCCCGCGAAGTTCGACCCCGAGGTCTTCAGCGCCCTCGTCATCGCGCTTCGCGGCGGCAAGCTCGCCCAGGTCTGAGATGACTTCCAAGCGCAGCCCAACCTCCCGCAGGTTCCAAACCTGCGGGAGGTTACCTGCACCGGCCGGGGCGTCGGGTGTCGGCTGGCCTTGACAACGTGCGCCGCTGTGGTATAGTTGGTATAGAAGCCCTGTCCGACGCCTCACGCCCGAATCCCCCGGTTAGGGCAGGCCGCGCCGCCCGCGTGCCCTGGTTCCCGACACATATGAGTCCACACCCCAAGCGCACACACGCGACACCGCGCGACGAGCAGCCCCCGGCGCCGCAGGCCCTCGGCCACGCCGGCGCGCCGCGCGTGGGCCTCGTCGGCCTCGCCGGCGAGGAAGCCGCCAAGGCCCGCGCCGCCCTCGCGCAGGAGGGCTGCGCGGTCGAGGCGTGCGCCGACGCCGACGGCCTCCTCGCGCGCCTCCGCGAGGGCGCCTTCGACCTGACGCTGGCCGACGTGGACTCCCTGGGCGTCGGCCCGGGGGAGTTCATCCGCCGCGTCAAGCGCGCGGCCCCGCAGACCACCGTGTTCGTCCTCTCCCGCGACGGGGCGGCCGCGGCCCCCGTCGAGGCCCTCCGCGCCGGGGCCTACGACTACTTCCAGAAGCCCCTCCGCGCCGACGAATTGCGCGCCCGCCTGCGCCACGCGCTCGCCAGCCGCCGCCTCGGCCTCTCCGTCCGCCAGCGCTCGCTCCAACTCGCCTTCGTCAGCCAACTCTCCCGCGCCTTCGGCGCCAGCCTCGACCTGCGCGAGGTGCTCCACACCGCCGTGGGCGACCTGCGGGCGCTCGCCGACTTCGACCTCGCCCTCGCCGTCACCCGCAACGCCGCCGAGGATGCGGCCCTCATCCACCCCCTCACGCCCGAGGCCGAGGCCCTCTGGCCGCCCGGCGCCGAGGCGCCCCTCGCCTCCTGCGCGCTCGCCCAGGTCGGCGATGGCACCCGCCCCCGCCTCGTGGCAGGCGACGGCCCGCTCCCGGCCGACCTCGCCCGGCTGCGCGACGCCGGCTACCCCTCCCTCCTCCTCCTCCCCCTCGCCCCGCGCGGCGGGTTGATTGGCGTCGTCGTCCTCGCCAGCCGCCGCCCCGGCGGCTTCGACGCCAGCGACCTGGGCCTCCTCCAGCACATCGGCGAGCACCTGGCCAGCGCCGTCGTCAACGCCCGCCTCTACGAGCACCTCAAGACCCTTTCCGCCCAACTCGAGGACACCGTGCGCGAGCGCACCCGCGAGGCCCTCGAGGTCAAGCGCCACCTCGAGAGCCTCCTCGAAGCCGCCGGCGACGCGATCATCACGGTGGACCTCGGCCGCCGCATCACCTCGTGGAACCAGGGCGCGCGCCAGATCCTCGGCCACGCCCGCGACGACGTGGGCGGCACCGACATCACGCTCCTCGCCAGCGGCGAGGGCGCCGCCACTCAGCTCGCCACTATCCTCGATGCCGCCCTCGAAGGCCGCGTCGCCAGCAACGTCGAGACCCAATGGCTCCGCCGCGACCGCAAGGAGGTCAGCGTCTCCCTCACCGTCTCCCCCATCCCCGGCACCGCCGCGCCCGTTGCCGGCAACGGGCTCCCGCTGGCCGGCGTCCTCGTCATCGCCCGCGACACCACGGACCGCAAGCGCCTCCAGGACGAGCTGTTCCACTCCGAGAAGCTCGCCTCGATTGGCCAGCTCGCGGCCGGCGTGGCCCACCAGATCAACAACCCCCTGGGCGCCATCTCGGGCCGCGCCCAGATGCTCCTGCGCCTCAGCGGCCCGCCCCATGAGGACTTCCTGCGCGACCAGCTCGCCAAGATTCGCGCCGACTGCGCCCGCATCGCCGAAACCATCAACGAGCTGCTCGGCTTCGCCCGCAAGACCGAGACCGTGAAGCGGCACACCGACCTCAACGCCGTGCTCGACGAGACGCTCGAGATGGTCCGCCACGGCCTCACCAGGCCGGACGTCCGCGTCGAGCGCCGCTACGGCGAGCGCCTCCCGCCCCTCCTGGCCAGCGCCAACCACCTGCGCCAGCTCTTCGCCAACCTGATGACCAACGCCCTCGACGCCATGCCCGCCGGCGGCACCCTCACCCTCGCCAGCCGCTGCCTGCCCCCCACGGCGGAGCGGCCCGAGCGGCTGGTCGAGGTCGCCGTCACCGACACCGGCGTGGGCATCCCCCCCGACGACCTGGCCCGCATCTTCGAGCCCTTCTACACCACCAAGCCCCCTGGCCAGGGCACTGGCCTCGGCCTCGCCGTCGCCCGCCGCATCGTGGACTTCCACAACGGCCGCATAGACGTCGCCAGCCGTGGAAAGTCACCGACAACGGCAAGGACACCTGGCAGGCCGAGCTGGCCCTCTCCTGGAAAAAGCTGAACATGGACCCCAAGCGTTTCCCCTGGCTTCGCCTCAACCTCGTCCGCAACCTGAAGTTCCAGAGCGACCAGGACGCCGCGGCCTGGTTCGTCACCGCCCTGGCCAACAACGCCCCCTCGGCCCGCGGCTGGCTCCTCTTCGAGCCGTAGCCTTTGGAGTGCGGCGACGCAGTCGCCGCTTTGCATCTTCGCGAAGCGCCTGCAGCCATGCTGGGGTGCCTCTCTTACGGCACCAGTGACTCTGATGCGCGGTGGAAAACTGCTTGCCAAGATCGAGCCCGAACCGGTAGAATGCGTGGGCCGGCCATTGTGTCCCTTGAGGTTGCCACGGATGGACAGAGCCGACTCCCCTGGATCTGAATGGGCGCACTGCAATCAATGCTTGCGCCGTACGAGGCATGACGTCGTGGCCACCCGCGTTGTAGAGGATGAGCCCGACGAGGACTTGGAGGGCAAGCCGGTCGTTTACGGAGAGACGAAGTACACGATGTTGGAGTGCAGGGGTTGTGGGGCGGTGACATTGTCTCGCCGGGTTACCTACTGGGGCGAAGCCGCAGAGCCGGAGTACTACCCCCCGCCTGTGTCACGGCAGATACCCCGGTGGCAGGGTGAGCTGCAAGAGGAATTCCAGGGGCTCATGAGCGAAATCTACACCGCGCTCCACGCCAACAGCAAACGTCTGGCGCTCATGGGTACAAGGGCGCTTGTCGACCTTTTCATGAATACCACGATAGGTGACATTGGGGGGTTCGGCCAGAAACTCGACAAGCTGGTCACCGATGGGTATCTCAGCGCGAGGAACAAGGAAGTCCTCGACGCTGCACTGGAGGCCGGGCATGCGGCAGCACATAGAGGGCACGAACCAACTACGGAAGACGTGAACCTGGTTTTCGATATCGTGGAAAATCTCGTCCAGAGCCTCGTGCTGAAGAACAAGGTCGGGGAACTCAGAAAGCACACACCCAAGAGGTCCTCCACGAAGTAGTGACCTTGGCAACCGGTGAGGGTGCCTGGTACTTTGGCGGCTGGATCGCGCGACGCGCGAGGCCCAGCCCCCGCAGGGGGCGGCAGAGACTTGCAATCCGCGTGCTGCAAGCTATACTGCTAGAAGGGGGGCAGGAGAGCGGCAGATGAAATGGCGAATCGTCGTTGAGCGAGACCCTGAAACGGGTGACTGCGCCGTGTGGTGCCCGGAGCTGCCCGGCTGCGCCTCGTGCGGCGAGACCGAAGAAGAGGCTCTGGAGAATATCAAGGAAGCCATCGCCCTTTACCTCGAGCCGAGCGACGTGGACCTCAGCCCCGGCGCCAAGGTGGTCGAGGTGGCCGTGGGATGAGCCCCAGAGTCCGCCGAATGACCGCGCTGGAACTCGAGCGCCTCCTCGCCGACCACGGGTTCGCATTCCTCATCCAGCGCGGCAGCCATCGCAAGTGGCGGCACCCCGAGACGGGCCTCCAGGCGATTGTTCCCTATCA
Organism: Planctomycetota bacterium; assembly: GCA_041320515.1. GTDB lineage: Bacteria > Planctomycetota > PUPC01 > DSUN01 > DSUN01 > DSUN01. Next base: position 2,917,351 of record JBGLNR010000001.1, read on the forward strand.
CAAGGGCCGCCCCATCCCCATCGGAACGCTCCTCCACATCCTCAAAGGCGCGGAGATCCCGCGAGAGGAATGGAGTTGACTCACAGGTGATCCCAAGGGTTGCCATCCTGGTGTAAAACACCAAACAAACAAGACAGACTCGCCCCGCCGCCCCGCCCAGCCGTCGTGGCCGCGGTTCAGCCGCCGTCGGCAAGAGCCGCTGGCGGCCTGCCCCACCGTCCACCACGGCTTGCGTTTGGGATGTTCTCGCATCGTGGACCGCCAAGGCTGAGGAAGCCCCCAGGCCAGAAGCCCTCCGCGGCCAAGGCCCCAAGTTGCTTCTTGGCGGCCGGGGCTTACGCCCCTTTTCGCCCCCGTGGCGGTCCGGGCTGAGGTGCTGCCGCTTGCCTCTATGGGTGTGCGGTGCGGCCCGTGGTGAAGGGGCCGATCGGGGGCAGTGACACTACCGCATCGCCCCGCGGTGGCACATCAGGTTGGCATCGCGTGAGGTGCGGTAGCGGGACCGGTGCGCGTGGCCCGCCCAGTTCTACCCCGCGCGTCGCTCCGCGTCCTGCTGACGCCCATCCTGCCAGCACGGGGCAGGCACCGGTGCGGTGGTATCCCGGCAACAGGGGAAGCACAGCACGTCACCAGTGCGAGCCTCGGCTACCCAGGGGTAGCCCGCGACGGGACCCAAGCCGCCGCCTCGGCGGTCTTGGGGGGAGCGGGCGTGTTCGCCGCGAGCGAGGGGGAGAAGCCATCGCCCCGCCGCTGACGCCGCTGGCCCCAGCGGGGGGCAGGGAGGGTTGCGGCGGGCGGGAGTCGGGGTAGAATGATGTGGGGGGAGGCAAGGCGGCACAAGTGGAGTGGTCCTCACATGGCGAAGTCCGCGACGGTGGGTTCGTATCTCGTCCAGCGCCTCGAAGAGGCGGGGCTGAGGCACGTTTTCGGGATACCGGGGGACTACGTGCTGCGGTTCTACGACCTGCTGGAGGCGAGCCGCCTGAAGGTCGTGGGCACGTGCGCGGAGGCGGGCGCGGCGTTCGCGGCCGACGCCTATGCGCGGGTGAATGGGCTGGGCGCGCTGTGCGTGACCTACTGCGTCGGGGGGCTGAACACGGTGAACGCGGTGGCGGAGGCATATGCCGAGAAGTCGCCGGTCATCGTCATCAGCGGGGCGCCAGGGCTGCGCGAGCGGGTGCGCTCGCCGCTCCTGCACCATCGCGTGCGGGACTTCAACACGCAGAAGCTCATCTTCGAGCAGGTGACGGTGGCCTCGGCCGCGCTGGAGAATCCCGCCCGCGCGCCGGAGCAGATAGACGCGGCGATCGCGGCCTGCCGCCGGCACAAGCGCCCCGTCTATCTCGAGCTGCCGCGGGACATGGTGGACCGGCCGTGCGCGGCGCCCGGGCCGCTGGCGCGGGAGGAGGCGCGCAGCGACTCCGCGGCGCTGCGGGAGGCCCTGAGCGAGGCGGCGGCCATGCTGCGGGCGGCAAGGCACCCCGTCATCCTGGCGGGCGTGGAACTCCACCGCTTCGGCCTCCAGGAGACCCTGGTTCAGTTGGTGGAGCGGACGGGCTATCCCGTGGCGGCGACGCTGCTGGGCAAGTCGGTCATTTCCGAGATCCATCCCCAGTACCTGGGGATTTACGAAGGGGGCATGGGCCGGGCCGACGTGCGGAGGGCGGTCGAGGGCGCCGACGCCGTGCTCATCCTGGGGGCGTTCCTGACCGACATTGACCTCGGGGTGTTCACTGCCCACCTGGACGTGGGCCGCACGATCCACGCGACCTCGGAGCGGATCGCCATTCGGCACCACCACTTCGAGGGGGTGACGTTGCACGACTTCCTCCACGGGCTGCTGCGCGCGCCGATCGGGCCGCGGCGGAGGGTGGCCATGGCGCCGAAGCCGACGCGGAAGCCCTTCCGCATGCAGCGGAAGCGGCCCATCACGGTCCGCCGGTTCTTCGCGCGGCTCAACGACTTCCTGGAGGACAACTTCGCGGTCGTGTGCGACCCGGGCGACAGCCTGTTCGGCGCGGCGGACATCACAATTCACAGGAGGACCGAGTTCCTCAGCCCCGCCTACTACACCTCGATGGGCTTCGCGGTGCCGGCGGCGCTCGGCGTGCAGATCGGCAAGCGGCGACTGCGGCCCATCGTGCTTGTGGGCGATGGCGCGTTTCAGATGACCGGGCAGGAGCTTTCGACCATCGCCCGCTTCGGCCTCAACCCCATCGTGTTCGTGCTCAACAACAAGGGCTACACCACCGAGCGCTTCATCCACGACGGGGCCTACAACGACATCCCGAACTGGGCCTACCACGAGATGCCGCGGCTCCTCGGCGCCGGCTGGGGCTGCGAGGTGCGCACCGAGGGCGAGCTGGAGACTGCTCTGGCGAAGGCGCGCGGGAATGCCGGCTGCTTCTCGATCGTCAACGTGCACCTCGACCCCTACGACCGCTCGGCCGCCCTGGAGCGCCTGGGCAGGAGCCTGGGCCGGCAGATCGCGCGCTGACTTTGGGAGTGCGGCAACGCAGTTGCCGCTTTGGATTGCCGCGAAGCGGGGTTCCGTTTGGAGTGCGGCAACGCAGTTGCCGCTTTGGCTTCCCGCGAAGCGGGCGATAGCGGCGCAACGCAGAGAGCAAGGAAGAGCGCTCCGCGCAAGTCCAGAGCGGCGACTTCGTCGCCGCACTCCATAGGGTCCGTAAGGAGACAGCGAATGCCTGATTGGCCTCATGCGCCAGTTCACCGCCTGGACGAGGAACACACATTCATCATCACTGCCGGCACGTACCGCAAGCTCCACCACCTGAACACCCCCGAGCGACTCCAGCTCGTCCACGACGCCCTCCTCGGCTCGGCGGCAGAGGCGGGGTGGGAACTCCAGGCGTGGGCCGTTCTGGCGAACCACTACCATTTCGTCGCCATCCCGCGTCGCGGCGCCCGGCCGCTGAAGGGCGTGCTCACCGAGCTTCACAAGAAGACGGCCAGCGCGCTGAACAAGATGGATCGCACGCGGGGCCGGCAGGTGTGGTTTCAATTCTGGGACACAAGACTCACGTACCAGCGCTCTTAACTTGCCCGCCTGAGGTATGTCAACGAGAACCCTGTGCACCACGGGGTCGTCAGGGACGCAACGAAGTACCCCTGGTGTTCGGCCGCGTGGTTCGAGCGGACGGCAGACTATGCCTTCAGGAAGACGGTGAACAGCTTCAGGATCGACCAGTTGAACGTCTACGACGATTTCTGAGGGAGGGAAGAGCCGCTTCGCGGCAGGACAAAGCGGCGACTTCGTCGCCGCACTCCAAACAGGTATGGAGTGCGGCAACGCAGTTGCCGCTCCCGTCTGGGCATAGAGGGGCGGGCGGAGGACGTAGAGGATATTGTCCATCCCCAACTGTTTGGCAAGTGCCTTGGCCTCGTCGGCCGTCCAGCCGTCGTCGCCCACGCCCTCGGACCAACCCATCGTCGTGCGGGCGAGACGCGGGTCAATCCACAGCTCGCAATACGGCACCCGGTCGGGCCGCTTGCATTGCAGGGCGGCAAGCACTCGTTCGCGCGAGGTCATTGATTCCCCTCGACAACAGACTTCGCAGGTAATCCTATAGCACAGAAGCTCCCTGCGCTCAAGCGTGCAGCCCCGGGGAAGAAATCTCACCACGAGACACACAGCGCACGCAGGCTATACCACAGATTCGGGGTAGTTCTCGAAGCGAATACAGGCTTCTGCCTCATCCGGCCAGTGAAGGAGGCTGCATCCTGGTGCCCCGTCGTAGCCGTGCCCTGGCATACGCGATTCGTCATTGACAGCAAGGGAATTCAACGGGGGCCAGCTGTTCTCCGTGCACCAATCAGCAATCTCAACCAGGAAATTCCCAACGCATCGTGTCAACTCGGGGACGCCTGCTCTCTCGCATAGCTCGCGGTACGGTATGACCCACTCTTCCAGCCTGATCCATTTCGTGTCTTTCAGCGACCTCATGTGCCGGAGGTGATCGAGAAGCCCTTGCGCCAAGGCCCGCGACTGCGGTCTCACAGTGTTTCTCCTAAGGTCAGCTACCCCATAGTGTGACAGGCGCATCCATCGCCTATCCTACCTGGGATTGCTGTGAGGGACCGCGCCGGTGCCCGTACCTGGCACCATGGTTGGTGAGGAGTCTATGATGGATTCCCTCTCAAGCACCCGTCGTACCTCCTCAAAGACAGCTCCAATGTTGCCCTTGGGGAAGGGTATCTGACCAAGCCCGTGGATGTTGGAGAATTCCTCGCAGCCCTCTTCACGCAGAACTATTGCACGATTGAACCCGAGACGCCCCTGAAACAGGCCAGCCTCATGGATCACATTCACTCTCGCGTGGACATTGCCGTCTGCTTGCTCGTCCTCTGCGGTCATTATGAGGAAGGCTATCGCGGCCTCGTCCATCATCTGGCAGAGGCGGCCGATGTTGGGCACTCCAGCTACCGGAATCCTGTTGAACTCATCCCAAGGCAAGTGAAGTCGGTCTTGGATGAAGTCCTTCAGGTCCCTCCAAACAGGCGAGCGCCCATGGCCAATGAACACTTTCGTGCCGACTCTGGATTGGCTCACTGCTCTATCCTCGGCGTTCTTGATGTGCAACGCGGTCCTTCTTGCCAGCTTGGCAAGCTCGTCGCACATTTGGTACGGGTGCAGGATGGCCAGAATGCGCGCGAGAACCGCGATATGTGGCGGACTCTGTAGACCTGCTTGGATGGCAACGTTGTCCCGGGACATATACTGACCTTTCGGCATGAACGCATCCACACACGCCCGGTATGAGAGGCACTTCACCTTGCTCATCTTCTCAAAGACATCATGCAGGAACCGGTCCCGGTCGCGCTCCTCTACCACCGGGGATAGCAGGGAAAGCAAGGTTGCCTGGCCATCTTCGAAGCACTCGCTTGCCTTCTTCGCTTCTTTCTCCAATGCCTGAAGGTCTGGTTTTCCGCCAGCTTGGGTGATCTCCTCGACCACGGAGTCGAAGTCGTACTCCTCCCAATTTCCACGGGTCCCCGCCATTGAAAAGGACTCCATGAACCCCCATTCCATGCTGAACCGCGCACCCGGTGGAGGAGGACAGAGGTCTTGGTAGTACACCCTGGAATGGTAACCCAGCCAAGAACCACTCCATGCCTTCCCGACCCTTTCTGCCGCCTCTCTCAAAGCGGCGAGCCGGTTATCTGGAGAACGGCCCGAGATGTCTGTAAGGCGCTCAGCCACAGTCAGGAGTTGTGGGATGTCGTCAGCCATCTATGAGCTTCCCCTATGTTCTATGCTCTGGGACACCTCAGTCAATTCCTTCGGTGCCATGCTCATCCCTGTCGCTTATCTGGATCGCTGAGGAACGCGCGGCACATGTCCGGGACTTTGGAGGAATAGCTTTCCTGCGGTCATAGATTCGCACTCCGGTGGCCAGGACCAGGGGGACGATGGAGAGCGGCGCGGAGAGGTCCACCAGATCCACGGGCTTGGAGAAGAGGTGGTCGAGGCGGACGTAGAGGTCGAAGATGCGGTCGGCGCCGACGCCTTCGACGGCGATATCAAGGTCCCGCGCGCGGTCGCCCTCGGTGAGCGAGGAGCCGAAGACCCACACGGACTTGGCGCCGAAGGCGCGGGCACATTCGACGATCTTGCGGGTTGTCTTGGCGGAGATCATTGAGCGTGGCCCTCTCTGTGGTTTGCGGGCCTCTGGCCTTGCTCCTGCCTTGCTGAGCGCATCATACCACGTCTCCGCGCCCCGGTCAACCCAACGCGAATGTGGCAGCGGGGGCGGGAGGGGAGTTGTTGTGGAACCGCGGGCGTAGCACGTCGCTTGCCCATCCCCCAGAAAGCGCTCGAGTCGTGCGAGTCGTGCGAGTGGCAGATGTTGTGCCTCCACCGGCAACACACACAATGGCTTGCGGCTCGGGAGGTCGGCCCGGAAGTGGGACGCACGGGACGCACGGGACGCTGGCAGGGGTTGTGGTTGTTCGCCCAAGCGCCACAACCCGTAGTGTGTGCCCGGCCAGTCACGTGGTCAGCAGGTCAGCGTTCCAGAAGCTCTTCCCGCGCGCGGTTGACGATGGCGCGCAGCGCCGCCAACTTGTCGGGGTCCACCCTTGGCTTCGCGTATGTGGCCGCAATGTCTGCGACCGTGGCCTGGGCCTTGGCGAGAATCTCCTTCTCGTAGTCGGCGCCGGCCCAGCCCGAACGCCGCAGCAGGTCGGGGAGCCAGAGGGAGGAGCGGAAGTGGCGGAGGGTGTGGTCGGTGCCGAGGTGGCTCGTGTCAAGGCCCAGGCCGACCTCGGCGATCTCATCGAGGGCGAGGAGTTCGGGCGTGGACTCGACGGTTCGGGCGAAGTGGCGGACGCCCGCGGTGAGATCGCGCTCGATGAGGAGCTGGACTGGCGATAGCACCTTGCCCGTGTCGAGGAGGCCGGAGCCGATGCCGGGGTGGCGTCCGCTGAAGGCGGCGATGGTCATGGCCTTGTAGGCTTTTTCGAGCGCGGCGTAGAGACCAGGCTCCTTGGCGTCGCAGTACTCGCCGCCGCCGACGGGTACCTCAACTCCACACCAGCGACGCAGGAACTCGACGGTGGCGAAGGAGTAGAGCATGGCGTCGAAGGACGAGTAGCTCACGCCGCTGCCGCGCATATCCACCGTGCCGCCCCACATCGAGCCGCCGAGGCGCACGGACGGGTTGAGCGCCCGCGCGGCGATCCAGGTGGCGAGGTGCTCGGCGGCGGCGACGGCGACGAAGCCCGCGAGGGTCACGGGCGCCGTCACGCCCGCGACGGGCATGGCCGTCAGCCCCGTCGGCGAGCCGGCCTTGACCTTGTGGACGAAGCGGTCGGCCACGTCGCGGTCGAAGCGTAGCGGGTGGGCGAAGCAGATGGCGCCGTAGTTGTACCAGTTGCGATAGCCCAGGACCTCGCCCATTTCGGCGAGATAGGGGATCTGCCGCACGTTCCAGGCGAAGGCGGCGTGGGGCTTGTGCGCGTGCTCGGCGAGCAGAAGCGCCGCCTCGAGCGGCTCGACAAGGGGCGGCACGTCGGTGAGCAGCAGGCAATGTCCGACGCCGACCTCGCGGTGAAGCGCGTCGCCGAGCTGGATGAGGCGGACGAAGTCCGCCGTGTTCCCGCTCCGCCGCTCGCCCGTGTCGGGGTCGAGGACGAATTGGGCGACCTGGGTCTCGAGGTCGGGCATGCCGATGGAGGCGAAGGGAGCTTCCGGGGCCTCTTGCTCCTGCCACGGGCGTTCCGCGTGCAAGTTTGCACGCCCTACGTCCTTGCGGAGCTGCTCGACGAATTCGAGCTGCATGCGGTTCGGGAAGGTCACGCGCTCGGCGGCGAATTCCACCGTCGCCCCGGCCTCATCCAGGGCGCGAAGCAGTTCGTCGTTCTGGCAGAGGATGCCGACCTTCTCCAGGACGCTCACGACGCCCAAGGCCAATGGCTCGATGTCCGAATCGCGCAGCAAAGTTCTCTGGAGCACGTCCGCTTCACTTTCGGGCGGTGAGGATCAACTCGGCCAGCGTGGCCCGGGCATTGGCGTAGGCCGCGGGGTCCTTGTCCCAATCGAAGAAGCTCTTGGTGACGGAGAGGACGATCTCCTGGGCTTTGTCGGCGAGGGCCGCCCTCTCAAGGATGGCGAGATACTCATAGTCCTCGATAGAATCGCGCAGGGCCTTGAGGCGCAGGCTGGGCGCGATGCCGTCGTAGCCCACGGCGCGGGCGGGGTAGACGATGGTGCCCTCGCCGTTGAAGACGTGTCCCTTCTTCTCCTTCTCTTTCGGACGGCCATAGGTCCAGGCCTCGGTCCAGGGGTCCTCGACCTGGCTCCAGTAGGACATTCCACCCCAGTAGAGGAGGCCGCGCATGCGGTAGCGCCAAGCCGTCCAGGCGGGGACTCGGTAGTTGAGGAGCGGATAGTCAATGTGCCACCAGGGGGTGGGCTCAGCCTGGCAGAGCGCGGTGTAGGTCCAGAGCATCTCGCCCTCGGCCTGCCGCTTCGCCCCGGTCTCAGGGTCGTGAAGGGAGAAGAGCGGGCACCAAATGTCAATCGCGCCATAGAGGTCGCCCCACTTTTCGTCCTGGGTCTTGGTCTGCTCGACGACCATGACTTTGACGACGCTCTTGGCCTCGCGGACCGCCTTGCCCCAGGTCTGGACGTAGCGGTATTCCTCCTCCTTGTTAACCTGCTGGCGAATGCGTCGTTCATCGGGATCATCGCGTGCGGGATGACGTTCGTGATGATCGCCGGAGGCTTCGACCTCTCGGTGGCCTCGATCACTGCCGTGTGCAGCATTGTGTTGGTCATGCTTCTTCAGTGGCTGGCGCCGCACGGGGCGGGCGTGGCCATCCCGCTGGCGTTGCTGGGCACGCTCGTGGTGGGGAGCCTGCTCGGCGCGGCGAACGGGGCGCTCATCTCCTACGTGGGCGTCAACCCGTTCGTGGTCACGCTCAGCACGCTGCTGGTGTTCCGCGGCGTGGGGCTGATCATCACACGCGGGGGCCAGGAAATCTCCCTGCCGCCGGGCCTGAAGGACATCTACTCGAAGATGTACCTGGAGGGGCTGAACGTCTTCGGGAGCGCCACCCACACCCTGCCGATCCCGATCGTGGTCTTCGTGGCCGTGTTCCTGGCCTGCTTCTACCTGCTGCGGCTCACGCGCTTCGGCCACTACGTCTACGCCGTCGGGGGGAACGAGAATGCGTCGTGGCTGGCGGGGGTCAACACGTCGCTGGTGAAGATGATCACCTACGTGCTCAGCGGGGCGACGTGTGCGGTGGCGGCGGCGCTCTACGTCTCGATGTCGGGCACCGCCGTGGCCACGCGGCACCAGGGCATCGAAATGACCGTCATCGCCAGCGTGATCGTGGGCGGCACGCCCCTGGGCGGTGGAAGCGGGAGCTTGCTGTGTACCCTCAACGGCCTCCTGCTCCTCTCGGTCGTGGGCAACCTCCTCTCCCAGTTCGGGGTCCGCGAGGAGTACCGCCACATCGTGCGGGGGCTGATCATCCTGGTGGTCGTGGCCGTGGACGTGGCGGTCCGCGGCGCTGGCGGAAAGCAAAGGAGATAGAAGAATGCCGAAGAAAGCCTGGATTGGCCTCCTCATGGTCGGGGCCGCGGCGGCGCTCCTGGGCTGCTCGAAGGAGAAGCCGAAGCCGAAGATCGCGTTCCTCCTGACGCTCAACAACCCCTACTGGGACAACATGCCCATCGCCGCGCGCGAGGAGGCCGCAAGGCTGGGCGTCGAGGTCACGTTCTACAACGCGAACGAGGACGCGAACGTCCAGATCGAGCAGATCAACGAGGCCATCGCCACGGGAGTTGATGCCGCCTGTGTCGTGCCGATGCAGTACGAGGCGCTGGTGAACGGCGTCAAGCTGCTGAACCGGGCGAAGATCCCCGTGATCATCGTGAACCGCCGCGTCGCGCCTGGCTGCGACTACGTCTGCTACACGGGCACCGACACCTACAACGGCGCGGTGACCTCGGCGGAGATTCTGATGAAGGCCATCGGCGGCGAGGGCGGCATCGTCGAACTCCACCAGACCCTCGGCACCGACCCCGAGATCCAGCGGACCAAGGCCCTCCGCGAGGTGCAGAAGAAACACCCCAAGGTCACCATCCTCGCCCGCGTGCCGCACGACATGGACCAGGGCAAGGCGGTGCAGGAGACCCAGGTGCTCCTCGACAAGCATCCCGCTCTCAAGGGCATCTACGCCCACGGCGACGACTTCGCCATCGCGGCGGCCAACGCCTGCGCCCAGCGCGGGCGCAAGGACGTGGCCATCGTGGGCATGGGCGGCAGCCGCGAGGCCATCGAGGCCATCAAGGCGGGGAAGATCACCGGCACCAGCTTCCAGCAGCCCGCCGAGGAGGGGCGCATGGGCATCCAGCTCGCCGTCCGCGCCCTCAAGGGCGAGAAGCTCGAAGAGGAGTACCTCATCCCCTGTCCCGCTATCACGAAGGAGAATGCCGACAAGTTCAGGGGGCAGTTCTGAAAACCAGTCGGCAGACGGCAGTAGGCAGTCGGCAGTAGGAGACAAGACCATGAGCAGCTCTGGACTGGGCGCCCAGTGGGTCATGCTGGCGCTTGCCGTGTTCCTCGTTCCCGCCACGGTCGCGGCGGAGAGGTTCGAGGGGAGGTTCTACGGCGGCGAAGGGGATGGCGAGTATCTCCAGTGCCTGGACATCGCCCGCCGCATGTTCGCGCCCGACCCCGAGTTCCAGAACATGCCCATGCTCTACACGCCGGCGTGGAACGGGCTGGTCGAGGGGCCGACCTGGGGCGCGTGGTGGATTCAGAACAGCTACGGCACCACCTACTGCGCGCTGCCCCTCTACACCGAGCCGTTCGTGACCTTCCTCCGGAACTCCCACGACCTGTGGTTCAGCCAGATGGGCGACGGCAAGCGCGTGGGGGCGAACAACTGGGTGGCGCCCGATGGCTGCCTGTGCGACTGCGCGTCGCCGGGCTGGGTCATGTACCGCCAAGGCGACGGCCGCATCCAGATGCACGACTGGGGCGTGGAGTTCACCGCCGCCGGCCTGCTCATGCAGTCCGAGCTTCTCCTCATCAGCCGCGACGCGAAGGCAATCGCACACTACGTGCCGATGCTGGAGCGCTGCGCCAACTTCATCGAGTCCCGCCGCGACCCCAAGAACGACCTCTTCCTCGCCGGCCCCGCCGGCAACCTGCTCGCCCCCAGTTTCGCGGGGTGGAAGAAGCCCGACGGCACGTACGACAAGGCGTACCTCGCAGGGCTTTCCGTCACCTACATCGCCGCGCTCGACCGCCTCATCGAGGTCGAGAAGCTCGCGGGCAACGCCGAGAAGGCGAAGCTCTACGCCGCCCGCCGCGACCTCGCCCGCAAGGGCCTCCCGCTCCTCACAACGGACGAAGGCTACTTCCTCAACTCCATTGACCCCGACGGCACGAAGCACGGGGTCTACGGCGCGCCCAAGCACGGCTACTTCGAGGCCCCGCCCAACCACGACGCCATCTGCTTCCGCGTCGCCGACGACGCGCAGGCCGAGCGCATCTACGCCAGGATAGCCGCCATTCCCGGCCTGCGCCCCCACGGCTTCATCCTGCCCAACCACCCCTCCTACGACGACATGTACGAGCCGCTTCACGGCATCTGGGCCTACGGCACGTGGGTGAACGGCGGCCACTGGTCCACCTGCGAGGCGCGGATGGTGATGGGCTACTATCGCCTCGGCAAGCACGAGGACGCCCGCCGCTCGATGAAGCAGCTCCTCACCTTCGCCCGGAAGTTCCGCATGGACAACCCGCTCACGAAGTGCGGCAGCGACGTCTACCAGCCCCGCGAGCCGATCAACCTCTGCTACGACACCTTCGGCCCCGCCGCCGCACTGGTCCGCGGCCTCTTCGAGTACCTCTACCGAGCCGATGGCCTCACCCTTCTCCCGCACATCCCGCCCGGCATCACGCGCCTTGAGCAGCACTTCCCCATCCGCTTCGGCGCCAAGGGCCTCTATCTCGCCACCGTCGGCTCAGGCCCGGTCACTTCCGTGCTAGTCAACGGCAAGCCGTGGGCGAAGTTCGACGCCAAGTCGGTCTCCCTGCCCTACGGCGAGACGCCAGACGAGGCCGTCATCGTGATTGGCCTGGGCGGGGCGAAGCCAGAGCCGTTCGTGCCCCGCAAGGCCGAGCCGAAGTTCCCGCCCGTCGCCCCGCTGGATGAGAAGGCGTTCGGCCCTGACCGCTTCCCCGTCATCGTGAAGAACTCGTTGCCCCTGCGGATCGGCGCCGACAGCCACGGCAACAACCGCTTCGTTGGCGACATCGCCCAGCCGCAAGTCTTCAGTCGCGCCCTGAGCGCCGACGAGGTGGCTCAGTTGTCGCAGGACAAGCTGACGAATGACCCCGCACGGATCGGCGCCTGGGCCTTCGGCGAACGGAAGGGCAATGCCTTCCCGAGCGCCGCGACCGAGGGGCTGGACGCGAAGGTTGCGGGCGACGTAGAGGCCGTTGATTCGCCGCACGGGAAGGCGCTGCGCCTGACTGGCAAGGGCTATCTCGAAGTGCCGCCGCACCCGAAGCTGGACATCACGAAAGAGGTCACGCTGGCCGCCTGGGTGTGCCCCAAGGTGCTGCCGCCGAGCGGCGTGCGAATCCTCGACAAGACACAGGTCGGCACCTCGAACGGCTATCTGCTCGACACCTGCCCGGGCAACTCGCTGCGGATGATCGTCGAGCGCGGCACGCTCGGCCACGACGCCAAGCTCAAGCCCGACGAGTGGGTCCACGTCGCCGCGACGGTGGACGCCCAGGGGCGGCAGGCCCTTTACGTCAACGGCAAACCCGTCGCGTCGCACAAGGCCGACGCCGCGCCCGAGTTGGCGGGGCTGAACGCGAACCTGGCGAAACTGAGCAAGTTCCACGAGCGGCTGGCGGGTGCGAACCTGGGTGAGAGCTACGAAGCCGCCCACGCGCGCCTGGCCATCGAGGCTGCGGCCGCCTTCCACGAGCGGCTCCGCCTCCTCGCGGCGGGCAAGCTCGCGCCGTTGCCCGAGCCCTCGGCCTACGCCGCCGACAAGTGCTACCTGGCCACCGCCGCCAGGCTCTGCGACGGCCTGGCCAAGACCATCGCCTCCTACAGGGGCTCGGACGACCCTCGCAAGAAGCAGGTCTATCAGCTCTGGAGCCAGGAGTGAGGAGGAATATCCCTTGAATGCTGCGGACACCAAGACCCAGCGAGTTCTCGCCACCCTCAACCACCAGGAGCCCGACCGCGTGCCGGTCGGGGAGTTCTTCTGGACCAACTTCCTCAAGCGCGTGAAGGCCGAGTGGGGCGAGGGCGATGGCTTCAATCCCTACGCCCATTGGGACCTCGACCTGATCGTGCTGGTGCCCAACATGGACCCGCACATCACGGGCATCGAGGTGCTGGAGGACTCGCCCGAGCGTCGGCTCGTGAAGACGGGCTTCGGCGCGACCATCGAGCAACGCGCCGACTACCCCATGCCCCACTACCTCGACTTCGAGACGAAGAGCTACGAGCAGATGCCTATCGCGAGGAAGAGGAGCAGCGGCGTCACATCGAACGCGCTACTGCCCATCGGGATCGGCTTGACCACACGGCGCAGGGGCCGCAGGACGGGCTCGTACCATCGCCCGATCCATCGCTTCACGGGCTCGACCTTCGGCTCGCGCACCCACGAAAGCACCATGTGGGCAAGGAGCCCCAGAGAGTAGATGCTGAAGATGGTGTGGACCAGTCTCACAAGCATGACACTAGACCCCGTGCCGACGCGCGGCGTCCTGGGGAACCCTCGCTCGCGTCCCCGTCACTTGCCGAAGGCGCCAAAGCCTTCGCCTGGCTTCACCAGCGTCCGTTTCTTCGGTGCCTTCGGGCCGCCCGGCGCCTCAGGCGCGCCCTCTTGCGCGGCCTGTTGCTCGTCTTCCACGTCCTTCCCCTGCCCGGTCGCAGTAGCGGGCGGGACAGGCTGCTCTCCCAGGAATGCCTTGTAGGCATCCGCGGGCGGGCGCACCGGCTTGGACGGCGGCTTCGGCCCAGGCGCCGAGGAAGGGGGCTGGGCGGCTCGGCGCTCCTCTGGTGGCGGCGCCGGCTTGGCCACAGCAGGCTGGGGCGCCGGAGGCGCTGTAGCCGCCGGCGCCGGCGGCTCGCTCGCCCCGCTAGCAGGCGTGGCCTGTGGCTTCGCAGCTTCGTCGAGCCAGAGCGGGACGGAGAGAGTCCCCGCTGAGCGCCCCGTCTGCGTCGGAAGCGGGAAGGCGCGCTGACGCTCCTTGGGCCGGAGGGAGAAGGTTCCCGCTGAGCGCCCCGTGGACGCGGCAGGCGGGCCTTGGGCCTCTGACACGGGCGCCGGGCCACGCGCGAGCGTCGTCGGCTCGGAGAAGATGCTTTCGGAAGGCATGGGCACCGAGATGGGCATCGAGATGGATGGGAGCCTTATGGGAGGGGGACTCGGGACGGCAGAGGGCGCCGTGTCCACCGCCGTCTCCGGCTTGTCGCTTGGGGGCGGCAACTCGATCTCGATGGGCTGGGGCGGCTCGGGCGGCGGGGCGGGAGCCGGGGCGCGCTTCGGCGCCGCACGGGGCAGGGCCTCCGCAGGAACGCTCCAGAGCATCTCCCCCTGGCCGTGGAGCACGCTGGCAGGGTCAGCAGACCCCACGGCCACCATGCCCGTGAGCCTGATCGCGCGGGTCAGAAGCGTCCGGATGTGCAGGCATCCGCTGAACAGCACGTCCGGCAGCGGGGGGTCGAGCCGTAGCGTGACCTCGTTGAGCCCGGGCTCCAGCCGGGTGGGCTCGACGGCGACGCCCGAGATGCCCGACACGATCTGGGCGACCGCGGGGACGCAGACCTGGAACTTGAAGACGTGCTCCTTTCGGGGCGCCAGGCGCCCGAGGGGCAGGGTGAGCGGGTACCACCACCGTCCCTCCTCGCCCTGGATGCCGTGGACGATGCCGCGGACCTCCACGTTCATCACGTGGCAGGTGAGGCCGTCCTCCACCCAGATGGCGCAGGCCGCCGCGTCGCCCGCGCCGGCCGGCGGGGGGGCGTCGCCGGTCACTTCCACCTTCAGGTTGCGGAGCGACACCCTGTCGGCCGCGATCTGGAGCACTGGCCCGGCCTTCGCGCAGAAGGTGGCTCCCTGGCCGTCCAGGGTGATGGGCTGCTCGATGCAGGTCAGGCCCACGACCTCCCCCTTGTCCGGCGGTACGCACACGACGCTGCCGGGGGCCGCTGCATCGAGGATGTCCTGAAACGGCACGCCAATGCCTGGGACGGGCAGGCTCGCGGTGCTGGGGTTGGACGAGGGGCGCGGCTGGGGCGGAAGCGGGGGCGGGACGGCGCCCTTTGGCGGCGGCGGAGTTCCCTTCTTTGCCTGCTCGCGGCGGCCGGGGTGGCGGGCCATGGCATCACACCTTCAGCATTGCGACCTCGGCGATGCGGCCGTGCTCATCCTGGGAGAGGCGGATTTGCGCCCCCTCGGCCAGGGCGACGGCCTGGCCCGGCAGTACGCGGTTGCCCGAGGGACTGGTCAGGCTGGACAGGTTCTGGTTGATCAGGAACCACTGCCCCTGGTAGAAGGCGCCGTAGGCCTGCGGCGTGGTGTCGGCGCCGGGGCCGGGCAGCACGTTGTCCAGAACGTGCCACCGGAAGATCTGCTTCTTCAGGGCCGCGCCGTCGTCGTAGACGGCGACGACGCCATCGGTCGCCCATTGGCCGGCCTTCACCTGCCGCCGCAGCTTGAGGAGCGGGATGTTGGTCTTCGGCCGAGCCCCGCAGATGGGGCACCGCAACGGGCCCTTCAGGTTCGGGTCGGCGACGAACCACTTGTGGGGGCACGAAGGGCTTGGGCACGGAACCACCAGGTCCCAGGTCTTCATGAGCCCCCGCACCCACTCGGAGGCCATGGGGCGCTTGGTGGCCGCGTGAAGGCCGGTGACGAATGCCTGCTCGAAGAGCTTCTGGAGTTCCTGCCCTACGACCGAGTAGGGGATGTAGCTCTGCTCCTCCGGGCGGTTGGCGGCGTCGCTGGGGTCCTCGCAGAAGAGCGCCTGAGGGCCGTAGCTCTGGAACTCCTGTTCCTCGGCGCTCTGGCCCGTCGGGATGCGCTTGCCGTCCAGGGGGTGGCGGCGGAGGAGGTACTGGTAGATGAGGACGGCCAGGGCGTGCTCGTCGGTCCTGGCGCACGGGTGCTTGCGGTTCGGGTCGTTGAAGGCCAGGTTGATCGTGCTGAGGACCTCGGGGGCGATGTAGCCCTTGGTGCCCAGGACGTCGGGCGGGAAGACCCCTGGCACGACCAGCGAATCAATGTCAATGACCACGCTGTGCCCGCCGGCGGGGTCCACCAGGATGTTGTTGGGGCTGAGGTCCGAGTGGGCGAGGCCCGCCTGGTGGAGCCGGGCGACGGCGCGGGCCATCTGGACGCAGAAGCGCAGGTAGTTGAGCCAGGTGCCCACCTCGTCGGGCGCCTGCTGGGACAGGACCATGCGCGGCTTGCGCAGGGTGAAGAAGCTGCCGTTCTTCTCCTTCCCTGAGAAGGGGCCTTGCTTGAAGAAGAAGTTGGGCGGGTAGACCGGGGTGACGATGCCGAAGCGCGGCCGCTCGATGATCCCGGTCGGCCAGCAGAAGAGCTTCAGGTAGTAGCCGGCATCCAGGTCGCTATGGGCCGCGCCGCCCTGGCCCTGGGGAACCGTCACGTTCCACTTCGTCAGCAGCCGCTCGAGGCGCTGGACGCGGTTTGGGCTGCTCGCCTCCTTCGGGTCCTTGTAGAAGCAGACGACCGACCGCTTGTCGGCGGTGAAGTAGACCTCCTTCATCGCCCCGTCCCCGATCATGTCGGGCAGGAAGTCTACGGTCCGGCCATCCTTAAGGACTGCTTTCTCCGTCGCGTTGCTCACTGCCAGTACTCCCTGGGCTGTCTGGGCTGTCTGCGACGACGCCCGGGAGCAGCACGGCCAGCGCCCGGTCGTCGAAGGAGCCTCGCACGTGGTAGCCGTCGAGCCACTCGCTGAGGCGCTGCTCGCGGGTGAGGTCGGGCCAGCGCGCGGCGACGGCGGCCCCTGCCGCGAGGCGCGCGGGGGACGTCACGAGGTCGCGGAGGCTGACCCCCAGCTTCTCGGCGAGCTTCTCGGAGGAGGCGAGTTCCGTGGGGACGACCCCCTCGGGCGTCACCTTGTGGCCTGGGATGCAGAAGTCAGGGAACGCGGCGTCCAGCGGCGGCTCGCCCGCTGGGGGCGGCGCGAGGTCGAGGATGCCGTTGAGAGCGAGGTCCCCGTAGAGCCTGAGCATCCCGCTGGCGTACGGCTGATAGTCGTCGGCGACGCCATCGGTCATCAGGAGGAGCGCGCGGGGGGAGAGAACGGCCTGGAAGGTCTTGGCCGCCAGAGTCTCGGGCCGCCGCATCCGCTCGGAGGTCAGGAAATCCGTCTCGTTGCTGTAATCGCCCGATTCGGGCTCGGCCAGGAGGAGGACATGGCCGGCGCGGTCCACGGCGGCGATCATGCCATCGCCGATCTGGCACGTCATCACCAGGCTGCGGAACTTGTCCCCGCCCGAAACGCAGGTATGCACGGCCAGCAGCAGCGTGGCGCCCACGTCGTTGAGCGAGACGGCCCGGCCCTTGAGCGCATCCGCGCACTCCTGGCTGTCCTTCCGCTCCTCGACGGCGGCCACGACCGCGTCGTAGCTGCTGAGGATGGCGGCGTGAAGGGCCTCCTGAATGAACTGGACGCTGGCATCCTCGAAGCGGTCGTCGGTGCCGCGCGGGAGCGGGCCGTCGGCCCACTCGCGGTCGCTCAGCTCGTGGTTTGCCAGACTCTCCGCCAGGGCCTCGCAGGCGCGCTGGCACGCCGCGCGGGCGCCCACCCGCGAGAAGGCCTTCGCGCCGGCGCCGTCGGAGACGGCGAGAAACGTCCAGCGGCCAGCCACCTTGAAGTGGAAGAAGTCGTCGCAGTTCGTCCCATCGTGCTTGTGCATCTTGCCGCGGACGCGCCCGGCCAGGACTTGCAGGCCATTGGCCAGCTTCGCCTCGCTCTCGGCCTTCTCAGGATACTTGTCGGGGCCTTCGGGCACGGGCTGGTAGTGCCACGGCGGGATCGTTGGCTTGGGAGGAGCCGGCGGCGGAGCCTCGGCAGGCGGCGAGGGGGCTGGGGGGGCAAAGGCTGGACCAGCGGCTGGCACGCGATTCTCCTGAGTCACGGGCGGCGGCGGGTTGGCGCTGGGGCCTGGGGCCTGTGGCGGCGCTGTGGGCGGGTGCGGCATGGGGGTGGTGCGGACCGCTGCCGGCTGGGGGTCTGGGGCCTTCGCCCTCGCCGCGGGGGGCTGCGGTGGCGGCGTGGGCCGGGGCGGCGCCCCGGCACTTGGGGAAGCCGGAGCAGGCCATGAAGCGCCCCCGCTTCGACAGGCGCACCACCATGTCGGCGCCGCACAGCGGGCACTTGGCGCCCGTGGGCTCGGCCAGCTCCTTCTTCACGCTCGGCATCTCGGCCTGGGCCTTCGCCAGGTCGGCGCTGAACGGCGCGTAGAACTCGCGCAACACGTCCTGCCAGTCGCGCTTCGCCTCCTCGATGCCGTCGAGGTGGTCCTCGAACTCCGAGGTGAACCTGATGTTGATGATGTTCTCGAAGAAGGGCAGCAGGGCGTCGTTGGTCACCATGCCCAACTCGTTGCAGTAGAAGACTTTATCGCGCACCGTGGCATAGCCGCGCTCCTGGACGGTGGAGACGATCTGGGCGTAGGTGCTGGGGCGGCCGATGCCCTCCTTTTCCAGGGTCTTGACCAGCGATGCCTCGGTGTAGCGCGGCGGCGGCTTGGTGAAGTGCTGGGTCGGCGCCAGCTCGAGGCAGCGGAGGCGCTGGCCGGCGGCCAGCGGCGGCAGCGGCTGCTCCTCCTCCTCGTCGCGGCCGCGGAGCGGGGCGTAGACGCGGGTGTGGCCGTCGAAGACCACCACGCGGCCGCTCGCGCGGAACTCGGCGTCGCCCGCGCTCACCGCCACGCGGGTGACATCGTACTGGGCCTCGGCCATCTGGCAGGCGACGAAGCGCTCCCAGATGAGGCGGTAGAGCTTGAGCTGCTCGGCGCTCAGGTAGGGCTCGACCGATTCGGGGGTCCGCTCGACCCCGGTGGGCCGGATGGCCTCGTGGGCCTCTTGGGCGCCGCGGCGCGAGCGGAACTGGCGGGGCTTGTCCGACAGGTACTTCTCGCCCAGGCGCTGGCGGATGAAGCCCCGGCACTCCTCCAGCGCCTCGTTCGCAATGCGGAACGCGTCCGTGCGCATGTACGTGATGAGGCCCACCGACCCCTCCGGCCCCAGCTCCACGCCCTCGTAGAGCTGTTGGGCGACGAGCATGGTCCGCTTCGTCCCGAAGTTCAGCCGCACCGAGGCCGCCTGCTGGAGCTGACTCGTCGCGAACGGCGGCATGGGCGAGGACCTCTTGCGGTCGGTCGCCACAGAGGCGACGGTGAACTCCTGTCCGCCGAGGCGCGCGACGATGGCCTGGGCCTGCTCGCCGTTGGCGATCTTCGCCTTCTCGCCCGCGAGCTGGGCCAGCTCCGCAGCGAATGCCTGCTTCCCCTCCGCGTCGGCCGCCGGCGCCAGACGCGCCGTGATCTTCCAGTACTCCTCGGGCCTGAACGCCTGGATCGCCTTCTCGCGCTCGACCAGGAGGCGCAGGGCGACCGACTGGACGCGGCCCGCGCTCAGGCCGCGGAGGACCTTCTTCCACAGCAGGGGCGAGAGCTGGTAGCCCACGATGCGGTCGAGGATGCGCCGCGCCTGCTGCGCGTTCACCAGGTTCATGTCGATCTCGCGCGGGTGCTCGAAGCCCGTGCGGACGCCCCGCTCGGTGATCTCGTTGAACGTCACGCGGCGCGTGCGGCTCTTGGGCAGCTTGAGGGCCTCGGCCAGGTGCCAGGCAATGGCCTCCCCCTCCCGGTCGGGGTCGGGCGCCAAGTAGACGGTCTCCGCGCCCTTCACGGCGCGGGCCAAGTTCGCTATCACTTGGCCGCGGGCCTTGAGCACCTGATAGTGCGGGCGGAAGCCCTCCTCGATGTCCACCCCGAACGCCTTCTGCGGCAGGTCGCGGACGTGTCCCATGCACGACTCGACCCGGAAGTCCTTGCCCAGGTATTTCCCAATCGTCCGCGCCTTGGCGGGCGACTCCACGATGACGACCTTCTTGGCCACGGCACCTCCTTGCGCCTGTAGGCGGGCCGTCCCTGGCCCGTGTGGATAGGCATCGCGGGGCAGCGCCGCCCCGCCTACAAGGCCATCAAGGGTGGTGGTTATATCACAGGCTCCGCTGCGCTGTCAAGCCGCGGAGCCAAATGCGCTTGCTTTTCGCTGCCCCCCGCGCTATCATTCCTGTGCTTTCGGGGGGCGGACACGACATCGGGTTCACGAAGGAGCGATGCGATGCGCCACGTGCTGCTGGCTGCCTTGATCGGGGTTGGCCTTGCCGCGTTCGCCGGAGAAGCCATCGAGGTGCCCGCCATCCGCATGCCGGCCCCAAGCCCCACCCTCAGCGTCTCCGAGAGCTTCCTCACCGGCCTCGGCATGCTGAAGGACGACGTGGACAAGGTGCAGGCCGAGGTCACGCGCCTCAACGAGCAGCGTGCCTCGCTCCTCAAGACCCTCGCCAAGGCAAGGGAGGAGTTGGTGGCCAAGCAGAAGGACCTGGGCGACGCGCTCAGGGCCCTCGACGACCAGGAGAAGGCTCTCGACGCCTTCGTCGCCGGCCGCCTGCCCGTGGACAAGCAGGGCGACTACGCGGTGCGCAAGCAGCTCCAGCCGGTGATTGACTGGCTGAGGCTCAAGGACGACAAGGCGGGCGAACTCCTGACCAAGCAGAAGGCGCAGGCCGACGCAGTCGCCAAGGCCCGCGAGGCGGCGGACGCGGCGCTCAAGGCCCTGCGCGACCTCGGAACGCCCGAGACCCAGGAGCAGCACAAGGCGTATGCCGACGCGCGCAAGGCCTACACCGCGGCGATCAAGAGCTACGCCGCCGCCACCCAGACGTGGCTCGACAACGTCGAGAGCGTGCTCACCGACGAGCAGAAACAGGTCTGGCGCACCCGCTACCGCCGCACCGCGTCGCCTCTCGACCTCGTGCCGCCGCCCGCCAAGGAGTAGCCGGCCCGCTCCCGCAACCCTCGCCCCGCCAGCCCATACTGTATCAAAATCTGCGCGCACTCACATGTCTGGCGCACAAGGGCCGCCACCACGCGGGGGCGATAGCCGTAAGTGTCTACATGGCCGCCATTTAGGCTCGCCGTCGCCCCTGCCGGCACCCCGCTCCGGTGCCCATACTGTATCAAATCTGCTCGCGAGTTGATACAGTATGGCGCCGCCCTTCGCCTCCGGACCGCGTCGCCGCGCGGCTCCCTCACTCCTCCCCCGTCACCTTGATCCGCTGGGCGCCGGGCTTGGCCTTGGCCTCGCGGGTCAGGTGGTCCACCCGCTGGTCAATCACGCTGCGCGCGGCGAGCAACAGCTCCACCTGGGCCTTCTGGAGGTGGTCGAAGAAGGCCGAGGTGCACTTGCCCTTCCTGCGCAAGTGGTCGAGGAGTTCGTAGACGGGGCATCGGAACTGCCCCTCGTCAGCGGTCTTTCTGGCCATGGGCGCTTCCTCCAAACACGATTCGCACGTGGCCGCCCTCGAGCGTGGCCGCCGATGGCTCCAGCGCCGCCACGCGACGCGGCAGGGCGACAAACCGCTTGAACGAGCCGACCCGCACGATCAGCTCGTCGTTGTTCTTCATCAGGTCAATCTCGCCGCTCTTCAGGAACGGCGCGCGGATGGACAGGACGTAGCGGCCGTCGCTCTTCGTGAACTCGAATGCCTTGCCTGTGAAGAAGACGGCGGCGGGGTCCTTGTCCTTGAAGAGCTTGGCGGCCAGGCGGCCCAGCTCGGCCCGCCCGAGCATCTCGCGGCGCCCAAGCTCCACGTACCACAGGGGCACGGGGGCGAAGTAGCTCTCGGCCTCCTCGATGTAGCCCTGCTGCGACTCCCGCCACTTCGCGAAAAACTCGTCCTGCACCGCCGGCGGCAGGATGCGGTTCACCACCACCGCGTCCACCGTCACGTCGAACAGGTGGAAGTAGGTGAAGGCCCGCTGCGTCTCCTTGAGCACCATTTTCTCGGGATTGGTCACGAGCCGGGCGGTGGTGACGGCGGGGTCCTGAAGCAGCTTCTCGACCCCTTCGAGCCGCTCGAAGAGGCGCTGGACCGCCTCGAAGCAGTCGTCCTCTGGCAGGGGCACGCTGCTGAGGCGCTTGGCCACGGGGCGGACGATCCGCAGGATGTTGCGCTCGAGCTTGAAGATTTTCCGCATGTACCACTCGAGGCTGGTCGGCAGGCTGATGAAGCGCATCGCCTCGCCCGTCGGCGCGCAATCGAGCACCACGACGTCGAACTTCTTCTCGCGCGCGTAGCGGTTGATGTAGAGGAGGCAGGCCACCTCCTCCATGCCTGGGAGGATGGCCATCTCGTCGGCCAGCACCTCGCGCAGCCCGCTCGTCCGCAGCAGCGTCGAGAGGTAGCGGAACACCTCGCCCCAGTTGTCCTCCAGCTCCCGCTGGAGGTCCAGCTCCTGAATCCACAGATTCTCGTCCACCGCCACGGGCTGCCCGCCCCCGAAGTCCATCAGCGACCCCGGCAGGTCGAAGGAGTCTGAAAGGCTGTGCGCGGGGTCGAGCGACATCACGAGCGTGCGGTTGCCCCGTCGGGCGCACTCCACCCCCGTGGCGGCCGACATCGTGGTCTTGCCCACGCCCCCCTTGCCCGCGTAGAGAATGATCCTCATCGCGCACCTCGGACCCGACGGACTCCTCATCGCCAAGTATAACCACTTTGCGGCACGGGCACAAGGCGAGATCGCCGAAAATGGGGCACCTGGTGTATGATTCCGAACAACCAGAACAAAAACAGCCGCTTCCGCCCCGCCCCGCCCCGCCCGAAAAAGAGGTCAAAGAGGGTCTGAAGCCCCGCCCCTTCTCAGGCCCGCCGTGTTCTGTTTGACGGAATTGCTACCACACCTAGTGGTGTGCTTTACCCACCGAACACCACCCCTTGCCCATCTACGGGATTGTCAGATTCGGGCTGGTTTGGAGTGAGTCAATTCGTAAGTTGTTGATATACCGTGAGTTGTGTCGCGTGTCTGGGCGAGCACAATCGGCAGTCGAGGAGCAGCCAGGCGTGGGGCACCTCGACGCCGCAGCAGTAGTAGAACTCGTTGGACTGGCGGAAGGCCTCCATCCCGCCCTGCTGTGGCGCGCCCTGGAGCAAGGCGTGGGCCTCGGCGCCGATGGCGTCGAAAATCTTCGCCCACCGCTCGCGGAACTCCTCGGGCGGAAAGTCCGTCTGGAACAGCGTTGCCTCGTTCACGGTTGCCTCAGCCATGCCTTCTCCTCGTGCTGCCACCACTGGATGAGCCGCGCGCAGCCTGGGAGTATAGCCGGGACACGGCCGCGGCACAAGCGGGCGCGGTGTGAAACTTTCCGGGAAATGTGTATAATGCCGGCCATGTTCGGCAGGCGCGGCCGGCGCGCCGCGAGGTGTTCCCACGCCTCCGAGACGGGGGCGTTTCGCTGGTTGGACCGGGAGCGATGACTGAGGACGTGTGCAGCCTCCTGCGGGTGCTGCCCGGGCCGCTGAAGCTGGCGCTCGTGGCGCAGGGCATCCCCAGGGAGAAGGTGTTGCTGGCGACCGACTCCGATCTGGACGCCCAGGGCAGGTACGCGGAGCAGTGGCTGGTCATCACGGCGGACCGCGTGGCGACGTTCGCGCTGGACGCGGACGGGGTGTACCCCGGGCCGGGCTTCGCGGTGAAGGACATCACGGCGGCCCAGGCCGATGCGCGGGTGGGCAGCGGCTTCCTCCAGGTGAAGACGGCGGACGGCTGGGTGAACGTCATCCGCTTCTCCAACGCCCAGGCCAGCAAGTTCACCAAGGCGGCCAGCAAGCTCCGCACGATGCTGCGCGGCACGCCGCTGGTGTGCACGGCGGCGGACGACGCGGACATCCGCCGCTGCCTGAAGTGCAAGAAGATGCTGCCCGAGGGCACGTCCTCCTGCCCCCGCTGCATCTCGAAGCGCCACGTGTTCGGCCGCTTCTTCAAGCTCATGCTCCCCTACTGGCCCTACGCGCTCTCGGCCATCGTGCTCGTGGTCATCAGCATCGGCCTCAACCTCGTCCCGCCCCAGCTCACAAAGACGCTGGTGGACAACGTGGTGGGGGAGAAGGCTGCGACGAACCCAGTCCCCGGCTGGTTCGCCTGGCTCACCAGGCAGTTCAGGGCTCACTCGCCGGTGAGCTGGCTCCTCCTCCTCGTGCTCACCCTGGCCTCCACCCAGATTCTCCAGATACTCGTGGGCATCCTCAAGGGGCGCCTCTCGACCATCATCGGCAACCGCATCAGCTACGACATGCGCCTGAGGGTCTACCAGCACCTCCAGTCGCTCTCAGTCCGCTACTACGACAAGAACCAGGTTGGCTCGCTGATGACTCGCGTGGCGCACGACGTGGAGGACCTCCAGGGCTTCATCTGGCAGGTCACTAGCGGCTTCCTCCTCAACATCCTCACGATCGCCGGCGTGCTCGTGATGCTCTTCACCATCAACTCGCGCCTGGCCTTCTACGTCCTCATCCCGGTCCCCTTCGTCCTCGGCTCAACGTATGTCTTCTGGCGCTACATCCAGCCGCGGCACTACCGCTACTGGGACAGCCGGTCCAAGATCGCCAACGTGCTGTTCGCGGCCCTCTCCGGCGTGCGCGTGGTCAAGGCCTTCGCCCAGGAGGGCAAGGAGTTCAGCCGCGTGCGCAGCTACTGTGACCGGTTGCGGGGCGCGCGACTCGGCGTGGACATCGCCTCGACGACCTTCTACCCCATAGTGGGCTTCGTCTTCAGCCTGGGCGGCCTCATCGTGTGGTACGTCGGCGGCCGCAACATCATCGAAGGCCACAGGATCAGCCTCGGCGACCTCATGGCCTTCTTCGGCTACCTGGGCATGTTCTACGGGCCGCTGAACACCCTGATGAGCCTCAGCCAGTGGCTCACCTCGTTCACCACCCAGGCCAACCGCGTCTTCGAGGTGCTCGACACGGAGCCCGAGATCCAGGAGACCCCCGACGCCGTGGCGCTCGATGTCAAGGGCGCCATCAAGTTCGAGGGCGTCGTCTTCGGCTACGACCCGCACGTGCCCGTCCTCAAGGGGGTGGACGTGGAGATCAAGCCGGGCGAGATGATCGGCATCGTGGGCCAGAGCGGCTCGGGCAAGACCTCGTTCGTCAACCTCCTGTGCCGCTTCTACGACCCCACCGAGGGCCGCATCCTGATTGATGGGTTGGACCTGCGCCGCATCAAGCTCAACTCGCTCCGCAGCCAGGTCGGCCTGGTGCTCCAGGACGCCCAGCTCTTCAGCGGCACCATCCTGGAGAACATCGCCTACGGCCGCCCAGATTCCACCGTGGAGGAGATCTTCGACGCCTCCAAGGCCGCCAACGCCCACGACTTCATCGTGCGCATGTCCGACGGCTACGACACCCGCCTGGGCGAGCGCGGCGCCGGCCTCTCGGGCGGCGAGCGCCAGCGCATCTCCATCGCCCGCGCGCTCCTCTTCAACCCGAAGGTCCTCATCCTCGACGAGGCCACGTCCAACGTGGACACCGTGACCGAGCGGGAGATTCAGAAGGCCCTGGACGCCCTGACGAAGGGCCGCACCACCATTGCCATCGCCCACCGCCTCTCCACGCTTCGCAACGCCGACCGCATCCTCGTCTTCGAGGAGGGCAAGGTTGTCGAGGTCGGCACCCACGAGGACCTCCTGGCCCGCGACGGCCTCTACGCCAAAATGGTCAGAATCCAGACCCAGCTCACCAAGGACAAGGAGAGCGTGGACGACGTTCGCGCCCTCGCCGCCGAGGACAAGGCGGCCAAGAAGTAGGGGCGCCCCTGCGTGGGCGCCCTCTTCCGGCGCCCCCGCGTGGCCGCCCGTTCGGAGACCCGCCGCATGGCAGAACGCTACGAAGGCATCCGCTACCTGGGGCCGACCGACATCCGCTTCCACGTCACCCCCCTGGGCCAGCTCCGCGCCACGCTCGGCGACGGCACGGAGCTGGCCGAGGTGCTCGTCTACCGCACCCTGCCCATCTCGGACCCCGACCGCTACATCTCGGTGCGCGCCGGCGCCACGGCCACCGAGCAGCGCGAGGTCGGCATCATCCGCACCAGCGCCTCCCTCGGCCCCGACCAGCGCCGCCTCCTCCGCGAGGCCCTCGACCGCCGCTACTTCTTCCACCTCATCACCGAAATCAAGTCCCTCCGCGAAGAGTTCGGCTACCTCTACTGGGAGTGCGAGACCGACAAGGGCCTGCGCCAGTTCCCCACCGCACGGTGGGACCAGAGCAAGTGCGTCCACGCCGGCGACGGCTGCCACATCATCACGGACGTGGACGGCAACCGCTACGAAATCCCGGACATCGAGAAGCTGGACGTCGAGAGCCGCGTGCGCTTCCGCCGCTACATCTACTGGTGAGCCCCGTGGGTGCCACGGATGGCCCCAGAGCAACTGGAAGAATGAAGCCGCCTCGCCTTGGGGCTCCGCTCCGGCCGAGGCGTTCCCCTGTAGGCGGGGCGTCTCTGCCCCGCGTGGCCCCTCGCGGGCCAGGGACGGCCCGCCTACAGGCTCTGTTCCTCTAGCTGCCCCAATCTGTCCGCGTCTCCCCGACAGGAACCAGGAGCACCCAATGCTCCCCACGTTCGCCCGCTGCCCGGCCAACCCCATCGTCACGCCCGGCCTCTTCCCCTGGCGAATGGCCACGGTGTTCAACCCCGGCGTCCTCCACGACGACGGCCGCTTCTACCTCTACGAGCGGGCCGCGGGCTGCCTCCGGCCCTTCATCTGCACCATCGGCCTCCTGGAAAGCGACGACGGCGTCCGCTTCCGCCACGTCGCCGACCAGCCCGTCTTCACCCCCGAAATGGCCGGCAGCAAGCACGGCAGCGTCCAGGACCCGCGCGTGGTGCGGATCGGCGACACCTGCTACATGACCTATGCCTTCCGCCCATACGCCTGGTGCTGCAACCCCACCGGCCTCGGCGTGCCCGAATCACACCAGCCCGACATCCCAGGCATCCGCTTCACCCCCGAGGAGAACCAGACCCGCTCCGGCATCGCCGTCTCCCGCGACCGCGTCCACTGGGAGCACCTGGCCTGGGCCACCCCGCCCGAGCTGGACGACCGCGACGTGATCCTCTTCCCCGAGAAGATCGCCGGCCGCTTCGCCATCCTGCGCAGGCCGCTGAAGTTCGTCGGCACCGACACCGCCCACGGCGCCGACCTCCCCGCCATCCGCATCAGCTACTCCGACGACCTGCGCACCTGGACCGAGCCCGAGGTCGTCGCTCTGCCCGAGCAGCCCTGGGAAGGCAACCGCATCGGCGGCTCGACCCCGCCCATTCGCACCGAGGCCGGCTGGCTCGTCCTCTACCACGGCGTCGAGGACCTCTATCCGCCCACCCGCCGCGTCTGCTATCGCCTCGGCGCAATGCTCCTCGACCCCGCCGACCCCCGCCGCGTCCTCGCCCGCACCCGCCGCCCCATCATGGAGCCCGAAACCTACTACGAACGCTTCGGCCTCCTCATCCCCAACGTCATCTTCCCCACCGGCAACGTCGTAAAGGACGGCTTGCTCTGGCTCTACTACGGCGTCTGCGACACCGCCATCGCCCTGGCCACCGTCCCCCTCGATGAGCTGCTCGCCCACCTCCTCGCTGAGCGCCGCTAGGCGCTACATGCTCAATTCCCCCCTGTGAATTTGAGCATGTAGCGCGTTGTCAACATGGGCATGCCCTCACTCCGTAAGTGACGCCATGCCAGCCTGTTACGGCTGGCATGGCGTACTGGATTCGGCCGGAAGCCCCCTGCGCTACATGCTCAATTGCCGCCGTGCCACACCCTAGCGTCGCGCTGCCAAGCCACTGACAGGTTACAGGCCGCCAAGGCCTCGTAGGAGCGCACCTGGGCGGGGATGCCGTGGGGCGTCCAGTCGCCCGTCCCGGGGTGCTTGTGCCAGGTGAGGCCGGGCTCGTCGTAGAAGTGAATGCCGGGCACGTTGGGCTGCGTGCGGGTCTGGAGCGCCCGCTGGACGACGCGTGCGGTGCCGCCGCGGGCGACGTAGGGGTCGCTCCAATCGCATTCCTGGCGCAGGTCCATCTGGTGTCCGCCGCTCATCACGCAGCAAGGGACGAAGTCCACGCCGGCGCGGATGTAGTTGCCGTCGTCGTTGGCCGTGTAGTGGCCGTAGATGAGGTTGAAGCCGAGGCTGTCCTCGCCCTCGACGAGGCACTGGGCGCCCTTGGCGCGGCCCCAGTTGATCAGCTTGAAGTCGCTCTTGCGCACGTGGCTGAAGAGGTCGAAGCCGGCCGAGGCGGTCGCCCCGTCGCACGCGACTTCGACGACGTAACTGCCTGGGCGCAGGAGCCAGGCGTTGAGGTGCAGGTGCTCGGTGGCGCAGGCCAGTTTCGCGTTTGGCGTCTCGCGTTTCGCGTCGGCCAACGCGACACTCGAAACGGGAAACACGAAACTCATCTTCGACCCGTTTGTGCTCGTGACGCTGAGCACGAGGTCGCCGGCGGCTAGGGCCTCGGCGGACGAGCGGACGACGGACAGGTCAATCGCCTCATTCGTCTGATACGCCGTTCGGCCGAGGGGCAGGAGGAGTTGTAGCCTCGCCTCGCCCGCGAGAGCCTGGGCCGAGCCGAGAAGAGCCAGCAAGCCGACAATGTGGTGTCTCATCGTGCCATCCTTGTCCAAGGGCCACTGCGGTTGGGAGAGACGCGCGCTATCCTTCGGGGTTTTCGAGGAGTTCGCGAAGGCGGGCGGCGAGCAGATCGGGGAGGCCGGCCAGATCGCGCTCGGAGACGAGGCCGACGCCGATGAGGTCGCGCAGGTGCGTTCGGTCCTTGTCGCGGAAGCTGGTCAGCTTCATCCGCACGAGCGCCGGAAGCGGCACGACGCGCAGCCCCTCGGCCAGCTTGACCGTGTCGGCGACATCCGGCGCTGCCTCGACGCTCTGGGGCCGGACCTTCTGCCGCGCGAGGACGACGTGGACCGCGTCGGCTGCCCGCGCGCCTGGCCCGTCGAGAAACATGTCCCCCCCAGCCACGTGTCGGTAGATGAACCCCTCCGCCTCCATGGCTTTGCGGGCCGGGGCCAGATCGTCGGGGTCGAGAAGGACGTCCACGTCGCGCGTGTTCCTCACGGCTGCTTCATCCACGGTCGCGACCCAGGCGGCGACGGCGTTGCCGCCGATGACCGCGTAACGGACGCCGGCGTCTTCCAGCGCCTGTGAGGCGCGGAGCAGGCGCTCGCGGACCTTCTCCACGGCGCGTACCATCCTTTCCAGGACATCCACGTTCGGCGGGGCTGCGCTCATGGCCTGCCCCTCATCTCAGGGGTCCGAGGACACGGCGCGAACACGGCGACGGCGGCGGGAGGCTGCGAGAGCCGAGAGGCCGAGCGCCAGCAGCGAGAGGGTGGCCGGCTCGGGGATGGCGATGCCCAGCCCAGCCTGGTAGTGGGCGAGCCAGAAGTCCGCGTCGCGCGCGCCGGTGTAGAGGGCTATCTCGTCGAGGTTGCCGTTGAACCGCTGGTTGTTCCCGAGCATGTCGAGGCGGTTGCCGAACGTCCACGTGCCGTCCGTCCACTTCGTGCCCGGGAGGAGGGCCATGGTGGTTTCGATCTCGAGCAGGCCATCGAGGTAGACGCGGACGAGATCGTCGTCGCGGGTCATGGCCACGTAGTGCCACTCGTCGAGGCCAATGCTGGTGGTCCCCTGCAGGAGCACCTCGCCGGGGACGTTCGGAACCTTGTCGCCGTTGAAGACGAAGAGGTTGAAGGGGCCGGGCTGTGCGCCGACGGTCATGAGGCCGAGGTAGTCGCCGCAGTTGGTCTGGCTGGCATTGGCGTCGAGGCGGTGCATGAGGTAGACGCTGCCGTAGGGCACCTGGATGGAGTCGGCTCGGAACCACATTTCGACGCTGTAGTCGTTCTGCCCGGCGAGGATGCCGGTGGGGCGTCCGAGATAGGAGTTGTTCTCCACGCCGCGGATGAGGCGCGGGGCGTTGTTGGCGTCGCCGAAGCCCGGCCAAGCCGGCGCCCTCGGCCCCACGTCGAGGCCCGCGCCGGTGCGCGAGGGCGCCGTGGGGTAGGTGAAGTCGTGCCCATGGCCCGTGGCATCAATGGCGGACCCGATCGGGGCGACTTCGTCGAGGCGCCAATATGCCTCGGGGTTGTCGGCGAGGACGGTTCGGGAGTAGTGGTTCGAAGGGGCGCTGAAGGCAGCCAGGTAGAGGTTCCGCGCCTCCGTGGCCGTGAGCGCGCGATTCCAGACGGCCACCTCGTCGTAGAGGCCGGTCATGCCCAGGCCCGATGGGGTGACCGTGTAGTCCACCCGGTTGGCGGCGGCGAAGTGGTCGCCGGCGCCGCCGCCCCAGGCGATGGCGGCCTCGACCTCCTTCACGCCGTTGAGGTACACCTTCACGTTGTCCCCGTCGCGCACCAGGAGGGTGTGATACCACGTGTTCGGGACGAGGACGGAGCTGCCGAAGGCGGAGATGCCGCTGGCCCCCGAGACGAAGTAGAGCCTGGAGGGGGTGATCCCGGCGTAGATGCCCCCCACGTACACGGCATCGCGGTTGTCCACGTTGATCGTCGTGCCGTTCCCGCGCCCGAAGATGTAGTGGAGCGGGTAGCCGCTGGTGCCGAAGGCGATGGAGGAGTTGAACCAGGTCTGGACCGAGTAGGCGCTGGTGCCGACGCCTGCCGTGGCGTTCAGGCTGGTGTACTGCGTCAGGCCGTTGCGGGCGGCGCGCGGCGCGTAGTTCGACGCGTCCATGTTGGCGAAGGCGGGCGGGCGCATGCTGGCCTGGCCCAGCGTGGCGTTG
This sequence comes from Planctomycetota bacterium, assembly GCA_041320515.1. GTDB lineage: Bacteria > Planctomycetota > PUPC01 > DSUN01 > DSUN01 > DSUN01. The sequence goes on from JBGLNR010000001.1 coordinate 2,947,786, forward strand.
ATGTACGTGCCGTTGTTGGCGCCCCCCACGCCCGGTGCCAGGTCCACCGCCGGGCCGGCCGCCGTCTCGTTCAGGCCCCAGTAGAGCACGGGCGAGGTGGTGTTGAGGAGAAAGTCGGAGTAAAGGCCGCCCTGGGCGAGCGAGGCAAGCCCGAGCGCCAGCGCCGATGCCACCCGCATTCGCACGCCGCGAGCACACATGGCGAACCCCTGTCCTGGTAACTGCGTTTCGCGCGGCCCGGCCGTGAGGGGGAGTGTACACGGCCCGCTCCCCGCTTGTCAATGGCCTTCTCGTGTTTTTTCCCTCTCGACGAGGGCGGCCAGGGCGCGGCCGCGGGCGAGGGCGTCGCGGAGGTGTGCTGCCTCGTCGGTGTCCTTCGGGTAGCTGCCCATGTTCGACTCGAAGCTCAGGGGCTTGCGATAGGGCGAGGCGGCGAGGAGGCGGGCGAGGCGGGGCCAGTCCACCGTGCCGTCGCCGGGCAGCCTGTGCTGGTCGCCCGTGCCGTCGTTGTCGTGGAGGTGGACGGAGAGGAGCCTGCCGTTCGCGCGCTCGAGGCGGTCGAGGCCGTTGCCGGCCACGTTCCCGTGGCCGCTGTCGTAGCAAAGGCCGACGAAGTCGGACCCGTAGAGGGCGAAGACGTGCTCGATGGTGTCGAAGTTGTCCTTCGCCATGTTCTCGAGGGCGATGCGGACGCCGCAGTGTCGGGCGAAGGGCTCCATGGCCTCGAGGGAGCAGTGGAGCCGTACCCAGTATGCCTCGCGCTCGCGCGGTTCGGTGGGCTCGGTCGCCATGTGGAGGATGGCGACGTCGGAGCCGAGCTGGGCGGTCATGACGAGGCGGTTCTTCACGAGTTCGACGCCGGCGAGGCGTTCATAGTCGTGGGGCGAACACCAGTGTTTCTCGACGCCGGCCGAGGCATGGAGGTCGGTGAGCGTGAGGCCGAGGTCGCGCAGCCACGCAGCGATCTGCTCGACCTCTGGGTCGGCATAGAGGAAGTCGGTGTTCCAGTGATGGCACCAGTGGACGTGGGTGAAGCCGGCCTCGGCGATGCGGCGGAGATACGGCTCGGGGCAGCCGGTGCTCACGTTCGCGTAGTCGGTCGTCATCGAGAGCATGAGGTCTTCTCGCGGCAGCGGGTGGGGAAGCGGGGGATGATTGGATGGGTGGATGAATGGATGATTGTCTGACACCCATCCAGCCATCCACTCATCCATTCATCCTCGCTGGCAGACGCGCGAGCCGCTATCGCTTGCCCAGGCACAGCAGGTCGCCGGCCTGTGTGGCGAGGTAGAGCCTGCCATTGGCGGCGGCCAAGCCGTCCCACACGGGGGCAGGGATGCCGCGCTCGGCAAGCGTCTTGCCGTCGGCGAGGGCGACGGCGCGCAGCCGCCCCGCCTGGTCGGCGGCGAAGGCCGTGTCGGCGGCGATGACCAGGGCGGCGATGCCCGGGCCGAGGAGACCTCCCGCGGGTTTGGAACCCGCGGGAGGTTGGATTTCAACTGTCCACTTGGCCTTGCGGGCGAGGCGTTCGTTGCGGTTGCGGTCGCCCTTGTCCTCCTTGCGCCGGGCGACCTGGCCGTGGGAGTACCACAGGTCGTTGAACTCGGCGAGCGCCGCGAGGTCGAAGTCGGTGCGGAAGAGCTGGCGTCCGTCCTCGCTGGTGCCGACGAGGGTGCCGCCGCGGAAGGCGACGAGGGGCCGCGGCACGGCATGCACGACGTCGAACGTCCAACTGTAGCTCATCCGCGGGCCGTAGCTCCACACACCCCGCGGCGCCATCACGCCCTCTCCGCCGCCGGTGCGGAAGCAGGCAAAGCCGCTCTTGGCCGCGACCGTCATCTCGCCCGTCTTCGGCGCGAAGCGCCAGGTCGAACTCCAGGCCCAGGCCATTGTAGAAGCCGGTCATCGGCAGCGTGTTGAGGCGCTTCGTCCACAGCACCTTGCCCGTGGCCGGCTCGGCGGCGAAGACGCAGATGCCGCCGTCGGCGAGCGCCTGGCGGCCCGCCGCGAAGTAGGCCACTGTTGTGGGCGGCGTGTCCGTTGTGGGCGGCGTGTCCTCACGCCGCGGATCGCGGGACGGGGACGTCCCGCCCACAGTATCAAGCACCAGCACGCTGCCGGGCACGGGCCAGGGCGATTCGAGCTGTCCGAAGGCCACGATGCGTTCCTCGTGGGGCGCGGCGCGGAGGCGCCAGACGAGCGCGCCATCGGCCGCCCGCAGGCAGTAGACCCACCCGCTGCGCGTGCCGAAGAGGCACAGGCCGGCGTGCAACGTGGGCGAGGTGTCCACCCGGCCGTTGGCCGTGAAGTCCCAGCGCCGCTCGCCCGTCCCTGCATCGAAAGCGACGACCTGGTGGGCCTCGGGCCGCGCGACGACGGCGAGGCCCTCGGCCACGACGGGCGGGGTGATCGGCCCGCGCGAGTGGAGGTTGAACTTCCAGTCCTCGGTCAGCGGCCCCTGGGGCCAGCCGCCGAGCTTTGCGGTCCAAAGCACGTCGAGTTCGGTGGGCACGGCGCCGGCCGTGCCGGCGCTGCGCCAGACGTCGGCGCGGTAGGACGGCCAATCGCTCGCATTGCCGATTGCCGATTGCCGATTGCCGATTTCAGAGAAGGCGGGGCCTTTCTCGAGCAATGGAGCGGCCAGGTCGCCTGCCATGTCCTGGGGTGCCCCGCCGGCGGGCGCCATGGCGGCGTAGCCGCGGAGCATGGGCCAGCAGGAGCAGTGCTTCGGCCCGACGTAGACCAGGCCGTTGGCGGGCATGAAGCCCGCCTCGCGGCCACAGTTGCCCTTCGTGATGCGATTCGAGTCCAGCTTGCCCGTCGCCAGGTCGGCGAAGCTCATTTCGCTGGAGATGAGGAACCGCGGGGTGCCGACGGGCGGGAAGCAGTGGCCGCCCGCGGCGTCGCTCGTCTTCTTCACCGAGCCGTCCTTCGGGTCGAGGCCCTCCCACTTGTTCTTCAGCAGCACCCACACCAGGCCGGCCGTGTGGATGGCGCGGGCCTGGGTGTAGTGGGTCATGCCCGGCTCGTACACGCGCTCCCACAGGAGCGCGCCGTCGCGCGCGGAGAGGACGTGGATGCTGTTGCCCGGCTTGTCGTCCTTCAGGGTCGAAACCTCGCAGATCAGGACGTCGTTGCCGTGCGAGAGTCGGCGGGCGCGGGGGAGCCAGGGGTAGTCGTCCTTCCGCCAGCGCTCGCGGCCCGTGGCGGTGCGGTTGTAGACGGCGCACTTGAAGCCCTTGCTGGCCACATTGAGCGCCAGGTTCTGGCCCATCACGGCCAGGCCGATGATCCCGAACTTCGCCTGCGCCTCGGCGGGCGCCTTCTTCGCCTTTGCCATGCCACGTTCCCTTTCTGAGTGTGCCTGGGTCGAGCGGACGCTTCGTTGCGTCTGTTGCGGAAGACACGGACAAACAAGTTTGTCCGTGGCACCCCCTGTCGGCCTGGGGAGAATCATGGGTGCCACGCCCAAACTTGTTTGGGCGTGTCGGGGAGCCACTTTCCACGACAGCAGCTACGCTGTCTGATTATCTTATCGGCTGGGGCGGGGCGCGTCAAGTGCGGTGGCAGGTGCCTCCGGTTGCCGCCCTCGAGTCGGTGGGAGCCCATCGCCGCTCCGCGGCAAGCCAAAGCGGTGACTTCGTCACCGCACTCCACAGTGGGCAGGCTTGCGCGGCGAGAGAGGTATGGAGTGCGGCATCGCAGATGCCGCTTTGGCTTGCCGCAGAGCGGCGGGTTCGCCTACGCCCCCTTGCGTCGCCGACGCAGCAGCCCCAGGCCCCCGAGGGCGAGGAGGGTGAGCGTGGCCGGCTCGGGGACCGTCGCCGTGATCTCCCCGGTGATGTAGAGCTGAGTCGTGTCCCACGACATGCCCCAGGGCAAGCCGGGCAGGTTCACCTCGTCGAAGGTCCCCGACATCGGGCCGTCGAAGAGGTCGAACGTGTCGCCCACGCTGGGCATGAAGCCGCCATACAGCTCGACATCGAGGATGCCATCGAGCATGAGGGCACCGGTCACGCTGATGTGGTCGTATTCGTCGCCCTGGACGGTCCCGCCCAGTTCCATCGTGAGGGTGTTGCTGAAAACGAGCCTGATCCAGTCGCCCGTGATGCTCGCCGGGCCGTCGCCGGGGCTGAAGCCGCCGGTGAAGGTCACGGACCCCGCGTAGTTCCCGTTGCCGCTGACCGGGTCGTTGAAGATGATGGTGCTCTGGCCGTAGACCATGCCATTGTTCACGACGGTGCCGTAGAAGAACCGCATGGGGACCGGTTGCCCATCCACGCCTAGGGTGCTGCCCCCGTCAATAAGGAGGGACAGAACTCGCACGGTCTGGGGGATCTGCGCCGTGCCGCCGTTGGTGATGTACACCTTGTCGGTGGAAAGGGGCGGAATCACGCTGTCCCAGTTGGCCGAGTCGTCCCAAAGGCCTGGGTCGCCGGCCGCCCGCGTCCACGTGCACGAGTCGGTCAACTCGAAGATGTCCACGCGGTCGCTGGCGCCGGCGAAGGAGCCCCCGGCGAAGATGGCCTTGTTGCCGACGCTCGTTCCGGCCAGGTAAAGCCTTGCCTGCGAGAGCGAGGCGGTGTACCAGGTGCCTGTGGCCGCGTCGTAGATGTCCACGCGGTCGCTGGCACTGCCCGACCAGCCCCCGGCGAAGAGGGCCAGGTCGCCGACGCTCGTCCCGACCGCGTCCATCCGTGCCAGCGAGAGCGAGGCGGTGGTCCAGGTGCCCGCCGATGCGTCGTAGATGTCCACGCGGTCGCTGAAAGCAGAACCGGTATGGCCCCCGGCGAAGAGGGCCTTGCCGCCGACGCTCGTCCCGGCCAGCTCAGACCTTGCCTGCGAGAGTGAGGCGGTGGACCACGTGCCGCCTGACGCGTCGTAGATGTCCACGCGGTCGCTATGGCCGGAACCCGTGTTGCCCCCGGCGAAGAGGGCCAGGTCGCCGACGCTCGTCCCGGCCGGACCAGCCCGTGCCTGCGAGAGCGAGGCCGTGGTCCAGGTGCCGCCCACCGGGTCATAGATGTCCACGCGGTTGCTGATAGCGGAATTGGTGTAGCCCCCGGCGAAGACGGCCTTGCCGCCGACGCTCGCCGCGGCCGGACCGTATCTCGTCTGCGAGAGCGAGGTGTTGGTCCAGGTGCCAGACGACGAGTCGTAGATGTCCACGCGGTTGCTGTAGGAACCCGGCCCGGTTCCGCCGCCGAAGAAGATGGCCTTGCCGCCGGCGCTCGCGACGACTGGAATCTCCCGTGCTTGCGAGAGGGAGGCGATGGTCCAGGTCCCAGCCGCCGCGTCGTAGATGTCCACGCGGTTGCTGTGAGCCGAACCCGTGTAGCCCCCGGCGAAGAGGGCCTTGCCGCCGACGCTCGTCCCGGCCAGTTGACACCGTGCCTGCGAAAGGGTGTCGGTGGTGTGGATCAGCCCCGCCTGTGCGGCCTGGGCGGCCAGGAGCGTGGCGGCGATGGCCGCAAGACAGATCATGTGAAGGAAAGCGCGCGCAAAGCCCCCGCCGCCCGAACCGTTTCCGGCCCTGTTCATTGTCCCCTCTTTCCCTGTTCGGGGGCGTCACAGAGACTGTGAACGTCTCCGCAGGGATTGACCCGTGTGGCACAGCCGCCCACGGCTGTGTTGTAGGCGGCGTGTCGCCACGCCGCGAGTTCTCGCGGGACGGAGACGTCCCGCCCACAGATGCTCGGACCGCCGCAGGACACAGCCGCGGGCGGCTGTGCCACACCAATTCCATCATAACCAACTGTCAATGATGAAGTTTCGCAGCAATCCGTGTGCCGGCTAGACGGGGAGTGCGAGCCTTTCCGGAATGTAGGCATGCCCAATGCCCGTCAGTGCTTATGGCCACACCCAAACGACACGCTCCCCTGCCATTCTGGCGGGCCGGAGGGGCGATGTTGACGATTGGCAACACGATTCCCCATCCCCTTCTCCCTCGTTCTCTGTAAGTGCTGGCGGCCACGGCCTTTGCGGCGCGCTTGAGGCACGTTGCCCAGCGGCAACATGGATCGCCCGAAATCAACATGCGCGGCCCTCTTCTCGTCCCTACGCTCCGCGTGGGGACGAGGCCCCCCGCCGCTCCGCGGCGATGAGCGGACGCGGAGCGTCCCCCCACACGTCCCCACGCGGAGCGTAGGGACGAGAGAGGGCTCGGGCTTCGCGTCCCGCTCCGCTCGGGTGCAAAGCGGCGACTTCGTCGCCGCACTCCAAAGGCTGTCGCCCGGGTTGGGACGCTGGCCGTTCTATCCGCGGCCATCGGCGTGGTCCGCGGTTGCGGCTCCGCTTGGCTCTTTGGCTTCATTCCCTTGTCCCCCATTCCCCTGTCGCTCCTCTGCTGCACGGGGCGGGGGGATGTGGGGTGGGAGAAAAGGAAATAGTGAAGACCCGACCCTCCCCCCCCGAAGGACCGGGGAGCTGGGGGAGCTGGGGACGCTGGCACATATGGGGGCGCGATGGTCGGCGGCACACAATGGGTAGGGGGGCGCTCGACACACGTCCCCACGCGGAGCGTAGGGACGAGAGAGCATCATATCCCTCGTCCCTACGCTCTGCGTGGGGACGAGGCCCCCGCCGCTCTGCGGCCACTGGGGCTAGGGCTCCCAGCAGTGGACGCGGAGCGTCCGAAGAAGCGTCCCCCCGCAGAGCGGGGGGACGAGAGGCAGATGCCGAAATATCATAGCGTGTCATAGCCGCCATGATAACTCATGAGACTCGAAGGCCGAAATCGGGGCAGAGCAGCAGCAAAGCAGCAGCAAAGCGTTTATGAGCGATTTGTGGAACGGCGTAAGGCTGTGAGAGGGCAGTAGTTGTGGCTTTGTCGCTCGCGCATGTGTGCGCGCGGGCGTCATAGGGTGGTGGAGGCGGTTCCCCTCTCGTCCCGCCGGCGCGTAGGGGCGCCCCTGCGTGGGCGCCCTCCGCCGGCGCGGGGGTCGGCGCTGACCACATGCACCGGGGCGCCTGCGCCCGCCCACGCGCGTGAAGAGGGCGGCCACACAGGGCCGCCCCTACGTGTGGCGCATGATCGCGCCGTTGTCAGATGGTGGGCGGCGCGTGTGGGCGCCCCCCCCACCCCCCTGGTGTGGCGCGTGGCGCAATGTTGAGCAACATTGAGCAACATTGGGAAACACTGAGCCGGAAGGGCGAGAATCGCCAAACGGCGATTGAGCCACATTGAGCAGCATTGAGCAACATTGAGCCACATTGGGCGCCGCTACGGCTCGACAGCGGCGGGCGGGGGGGCCTGGGTGAGGTCGAGGCGGGCGCGGCTGAGCTGGGGCCAGAGGTGGGTGTCCATGACGAGCTGGACGTTGCGGGTCTGGAGGTGGCGCAGGATGGGGATGTCGGCGGCCCGGGGGCAGCCGGTGATGTCGAGGTAGCGGAGGCCGGGCGCCGCGGCAAGGGGGCGCAGGTCGCGCAGGCGGCCACAGGAGCGGAAGATGAGGACTTCGAGCTTGGGGAGTGAGGCGATGGCCGAGAGATCGGTGAGGGAGCCGAAGCCGGCGAGGCGCAGGGCAGTGAGGTGCGGGAGATGTGGCAGGACGTGGACGCGGGGCACGGAGGCCCCGCCCACAGTGAGGGAGAGCATGCGGAGCTGGGTGAGCCTGGCCAGGCTCGACAGGTCGGTGCAGTCCTCGCCCGTTTCGAGCGTCAACTCCGTGAGGTTGGGCAGGGAGGCCAGGGGGGTGAAGTCCACGGGGCGGGTGCAGGTGAGGCGCAGGGTGGTGAGGCCGGTGAGGGCGGCGAGGGGCTTGAGGTTGCGCACGCTGGGCGACAGGGAGAGGTCGAGGGAGGTGAGGCCGGCCATCCGCGACAGCCGCTTGAGGGAGTCGGCTCGGGGGGTGCCGCGGAGGACGAGGGACTTGAGGCCGGTGAGTTGGGCGATGGGACCGAGGCTGGAGGCCTGGTCGCTCGCGTGGGCGACGTAGAGGCCGGCGAGGTTCTTCACGCGACCGAGGGGCTCGATGGAGGGGCGGAAGCCGAGGACCACGAGCGTGCAGTCCCCTCGACCGCCGCCCACGGGTCCTTCGGGTCCACCGCGTCGCGCGAGCCGGCTGCAAAGAGCACGTCGCCGGCCGCCAGAAGCGCCCGGACCCGCACGGGGATGGGCTTGGCCCACCGCGGCTTGCCCAGCCGTCTGTCCTGGCACGTGAGTTGATAGGCGCCCGTCGCGGGCTCGAACCAGCCGCCGAAGGCTCCGGTGCGCTTGGTGCCGAAGGCGTAGACACCCCGCTCGTCGAAGGCCAGGAGGTCGGCCTTGCCTGCTCCGCCTCCGGCCGCCCAGCCCACGCGGCTGAAACAGGTGGGGTCGAGCAGCCCGGCGGTGGAGAAGGCGCGCGGGGCCGCCGCCAATGCCTTGCCTTTGGCTTTCCCCTTCTCGGGCGGCTCGGGCGCCTCGTCGGAGAGGCTGAAGGCCAGGTGGCGCATGAAGACGCGCTTGCCGTCGCTCACCAACACGTCCTCGAGGCCCTCGGGGTCCTTGTTGAGCGGCCGTAGCTCGCGGACCAGCTCGCCGGTCTCGGGCTTGAGGGCGCAGACCTTGATGCCGCCGTCGAGATGGGTCGAGCGGCCCGCGGCGACCCAGGCCAGGCCGTCGTGGATGAGGACCGTGCCGTGGACGGGCCAGGGGGATTCGAGCTGGCCGAAGGCCAGGACGCGCCGCTCGTCGGGCGCGGCGCGGAAGCGCCAGGCGAGCGCGCCGTCGGCGGCGCGCAGCGCGTAGACCCACCCGTCGGCGGAGCCGAAGAGCGCCAGGCCCCCGTGAAGCGTCGGTGGCGTGTCCACACGCCCGCCCGCCGTGAAGGTCCAGGCGGCCTGGCCGTCCCTGGCATCGAGGGCGCACACGCGATGCTCGTCCACCGCTGCGGTGTACACGCGCCCGTCGGCAACCGTGCAGGCGCTCACAGGGCTGCCGATGCGCGTCTGCCAGAGCGGCTTGAGCTGGGCGGGCACCGCCGCCTTCGTCGTCCCGCTGCGCGCCGCATCGTGCCGGTAGGTAGGCCAGTCTCCACTGCCGTCTGCCGACTGCCGACTGCCGACTGACTCGCCGGCGGGGCCGCGCTCGAGGCGTGGGCCGCTCGGGGCAGGGGCAGGCAGCTCGGACGCCAGGGCAAAGAAGCCGCTGAGCTTCACGGCGATGTAGCACTGGCAGGGGTGGGGCGGCACATAGACCAGGCCGTTGCACGGCACGATGCCGAAGCGGCAGGAGCCGCGCACCCAGTGGTTCGGCAGCGGCGGCTCGCCCTGGAGGCCGATGAACTCGATGCCGCGCCGCGCGGTGAGGATGTAGCGCTCGGTGGCCCTGTTGCGGTAGCAGCGGTGGTGGTGCACCTCGTCGAAGGCCGCCGTGGTCGAGAGCGTGCGCTTGACCTCGCCCGTGCGCGGGTCGAGGCCGATCGCCGCGAAGCCGTCCGCGGCGTGGGTCCACACCAGGCCGCCGATCGCGAAGACCTCGGCCTCGACGCCCGGCCCCCACTTGCTGCACTCGCGGCTCCACAGCTCCTTGCCCGTCGCGGCGGCGAGGCCCGCCAGCCGCACCCTCACGCCGCGGTTCCAGGTGCCCCGCGTGTACGGCTCCTCGGGCTGGGCGAAGAGCACCACGTCGCCGCACGCCACGAGGGTGACAAGATTGGGTGGATTGTAGGCGATGTGCCCCTGTTTGGTCTTCTTCTCGGGACGCGGCGAGCGCCAGACTTCGCGGCCCGTCGCCAGGTCGAGGCACACCACGGCGTCCTCCTCGACGAGGAACGCGCGGCTATCGCCCACGACGAGCGACACGTGGGTGATGCGCTCGAAGCCATCGGACTTCGAGGAGACGCCCCCGTAGTCGCCCTGCCGCCAGAGCACCTGCCCCGTGTCGGCTCGGAGCGCCACGACCTGCTTGCGGACGGCGGGACTCTCGGCGATGCGGCCCGGCCCCTGGGGCGCCTTGTTCACGGCCAGGACGAGGAGGCCGTCGTGAAGGACTACCTCGTCGGTGAACTCGGTGCCCTCATAGGACTTCACGGTCTCGCCCGTCGCGGCATCCAGGGCGGTGAGGGGCGCGTTGAAGCCCAGGGTCACGTACACGCGGTCGCCGACGGCGACGAGCCGGCGCGCGGCGTGGAGCGGGACGTTGAAGCGGCCGCCCGGCTCGCGCGCGCTCCAGGCCCTCCAGCCCCACTCGGGCATGGGGCGCTTCCAGAGCAGCACGCCGTTGAAGGCGTCGCGCGCCACCAGCGCCCACCGGTCGGGCAGGCCGGCGATGGTGGCGGGCGCCTCGTCGCAGATGTAGAAGACCCGCCCCTTCGCCGACACGAGGGCCATCACGCTCGTGTTCAGCTCGTGGTGCCGCGCCCACAGCGGCCCCTCGGCCCACTGCACGCGCCGCGGCGGGCCGACCAGCGAGTCGCGCGCCACCGCGTTGCCGCTCGCGTCGTGGAGGTAGTGCGTCCACTCGTCCATCTCCTTCGGCCACGGCTTCACCGCCTTCTTCCCGCCGACAAGCGCCACGCCGTTGGGCGCCAGCACGCGCAGGATTTCGTCATTCGGCACCCGGCACTCGGCGCCCGCCACGACGAGATTCACCAGGTTGTCCACGTACGGCAACTGCCTGCCCGTCCACACGTCCGCGGCGACGGGGCCGTAGAGGCCGAGGGACCGGATGTGCTTCCTGGCGGCTTCCACGTCCTTCGCATCGGGGGCCAGGCCGTGCACCAGGAAGCCGTCGTTGGCCCGCAGCGCGGCGGTGAGCTTGCCGTCGCCACAGCCGAGGTGCACGACGAGCCCGCCCGTCACCCCCGTGGCGGCCAGGATGTCGCGCGCCAGCCGGCTCGCGTCCCCCTCCGCCCCGAGCGCCCCCCGGCCTGGAAGCCAAAGACATGCCAGGACCACCCCCGCACCGGCCATCGCCTTCCACATCGCTGCCTTCCTTGCACCCCAGAGATAGCAAGCGCCTCAAGCCTTGGAGGCTGCCTTCTCCCGCAGTCTACAGAACAAGCCGCCTGCTGTCCAGCAGCGCCGCGTCGGCACAGCTCTGGGCGCGAAGTCTCCCATCTCGCCCGCCGGCCCAATGTGCAGTGTCGAGGACGTGTGCGAGGGTGTCGAGGGGCCACTCGGGCGACCGTGGCAACCACAGGGAGTCCTGCCCCGGTTGAGCCGCCCGGCGGCAACGGGGCACCCGAAACGCAAAAGGCCGAATCTCAGGCGCGTGTTGCTGAGAATCGGCCTTCTGCTGTGGTGGAGGATAGGGGGCTCGAACCCCTGACCTACAGACTGCCAGCCTGTGGGCGACCAGTCATAAGTCAAAGCCCGCCTGGACTTACGACGACGCCGCTGGATTCTGGCACCAGTTCTGGCACCCGCAAAGTCGTTTTGAGCGATCCGGACGCCCATCTTCTCGTTGCTCATCTGCCCCCCGACTTGGTTGATGCCGTGGCCGAAGTCGTCTTGCGCATGGTCGAGGACCATGACGACTGCGCGGCCCGCAAACGGGACGGGCAGATAGCCAGCGAAGCCTGGCGGCGGGTCCGTCATCAACGGCACCTTGTCAGGAGGGACACCAGATGAACCCCTCCCCCGCCGCCCCCACAGTCCTCCCGCTGCAAGCCGCCCACGACGGCCCCACGTGCCCCACGAGTGACGCTGCCGCACCTGGGCGACCTTTCCCACCTTTGGTCACGAGGACGCCCGCGCAGGACGATGGGTCGCTGGCGACGTGGGTGAGGCGGCGGTGTCCGCACTTGAAGGCGGACGGGCGGTGTCGGCGGGAACGGGGCGCGTGTAGGCTCCTCGGGCCAGCGCCCCGCCGGTGCGGCTGGGCAGAGGGCGGGCCTGTGCTGGGGGCCGACGAGAGCGTCTACCGTGCCTATCTGGCTATCGCCGGCGGACCGTGGTGGCGCCGTGTTCGGGTGAAGCTCGGGAACCCGCCTCTGGCGCCCACGGCTCGCAAGGCGATGGTCCGCCACTGCCCCGACTGCGGCGAGCCAGTCCCGCCTCGACGACGGGTGTGCGACCGGTGCGGGGCTGCCCACCGCCAGGAGACGTGGCGCGGTTCCCAAGCCAAACACCGTGAAAACGGGGCAACCATGTCAACAGTTATGCCCGAAGGTATCACCAGTCCAGCCGACCCTGCGACGTGCAGCAGAGGCACGTAAGCACGTCCTACAGAGGCGTTACAGGGCTTCGACTGTTGCAGCCAGGGTCGCGCACGTTGGTCGGTTTCAGCCGCCTCCCGCACACAAGAAATCGGTTCCCGCGTAGGCTTTTGCTGCGGCATGCGTGGAAAACCGATGTAACTAATGGATACGGAATGACTTAGATACGACTTGTATGCCACCCGCTACGTGTCGCTCTACGGCGTGATGGGCACTTTCTACGCGCATGCTTTTGGGGAGCCGTTGCGGGTCCAATTGAGGCGCAGGGGAGAGTGCTGCTGACAGGTACGCATGGGCTTCCGCACTTCGCATTGACTTCCTTCCCCCTCCGCGCTACAAGAAGCCTATCCCCTCCCCGCGATAGCGCAGTCCCCCGCTCGGAGTATCGGCATGTGCCTTGTCAGGAGCCGGCTCTCATGGTTCCACTTTCTCCTCGCCCTGCCCTCGCTCGCCTTGTCGAGCCAATCCTCCAAGGACCGTCCACCGGCCCACCAGGCTGAGAAGGCATTCCTGATCGACCCCCAGAGGAACGTCGGGCAGATCACCCCCACCTGCTCCGAGAGAGACCTCATCCGCATCTACGGGTCTCGGAACGTGCGACGAGCCAGCATTGACGTTGGCGAAGGGGAGACCGAGAGGGGCACCATCCTGTTCCCTGGGACGCTGAAGGAACCCCTCGGTGAGCCGGCGGCCGTGCGCCCCGATGATCTCAATCACCAGCATCCGCTCGTTGTCGTACGTGATCCGCCACGGCACGCCGCCGAAGAACTCGAACGCCCGCACGTGGCCCTCCCAAAACGTCTCGAGGCACAGGTGCTCGAAGGCCGCCACGAAGAACCCGTCCGAGTGCGGCAGCGCCATCACGAAGAACACCACGCGGCGGAGCGTCCCCGCCACCTTCACCACCGCGAAGCCGAAGTCCACCTGAGCCTCGCCCGGCCGGCGCGCGAGCGGAACGAACACCTCACGGCTCCGCACCTTGACCTCCCGCACCGCCAGCTTCGCCTGCGTGTAGCCCCCCGTGTAGCCCTCCTGGCGCAGACGAGCCAGGAGCCGCTTGGCCGTGTGGCGCTGCTTCTTCGGAGCCTGCTTGTCTTCCTCCAAGAGAACCTCCTCCAGCGTCTGCCAGTGCAGACCGGTCTCCCGCAAGACCGTCCGCTTGCTCACTCCCTCGACCAGGACGCGCTGGCGAATCTTCAGCCACTCTTCCATGTCGCTATGCACCCTCTGACCTCCGAGCTTGGGCCGGCGTCCGGGGACATCGGGGAGCCCCCAGTATGCCAGTCCCACGCTCGGAGCAGTATATGTTCCAGGCATATGTGTGGCCGGGCAAGCGTCCGTCTCCACCCGTGAACCATACAGGGACATGGAGGGAATGGCACCCCAACGGGGCGAAGGCCTCGGAGCAGCATTTCCTGAATGGTCGGCTCACCGGCCTGCGTACCGCTTGGTGGCCGAACGGGAGGAAGAGCTATGAGAGTTCTTACGTTGGAGGCAAACGCGAAGGCACATGGGTTGAGTGGGATCGGGACGGGAACGTGATCGTTCGTGGCACATACAGGAATGGTGAGCCATGGGAGGGGAGGTGCTACGTCTATGAAGACAAGGGCTGGACAGCCATCTACCGGGGGGGGCAAGCCATGGCTGGGGTTCGCACCATCAGGCGGGGCCACAGAACTGGTGGACTTATGGAAGTTCCACGCCAATGGAATATGTAAAAAAGACACCCGCTGTCGTTTTCTGCCTCCCAGACTCCTTGCTCACCATAACACGCGGAGCACCAGTTAGTTACATCCATGCTCCCTGCCGGAGCGGAAAGAAAGACAGCGGGTGTCATTTTTCTCCTCTTGCGCTTGCGGGGCGAAGCGGGTAGAATGCGGTCATGCCGTACCGAGAAGCTGCCGGCGACGTGGTGTTCCACGTTTTCAACAGGGCGACGCCCGGGGTGCGCCTGTTCGAGGAGCCATGCGACTACGCGGCCTTTGAGAAGGTGCTGGAACAGGCGCACGAGCAGGTGGCCATGCGAACCATCGCCTACTGCCTCATGCCCAACCACTGGCACTTCGTCTTGTGGCCGCGGGAGGACAGGGACCTCCCGGAGTTCATGCACTGGCTCAGCATGACCCACGCCAAGAGGTGGCGTGGGTTCCACCAGACAGTGGGGCATGGCCACGTCTACCAGTGGCGGTACAGGGCCTTCCCCGTGCAGTCGGATCGACACTTCCTGATCGTCTGCCGCTATGTCGAGCGCAATGCCCTGCGCGCGAACCTCGCACTGCGCGCTGAAGACTGGCGGTGGTGCAGCCTCTACCGAAGGCTGAGGGGAGACGCTGGCGAGCGGGCGTTGCTGAGCGATGGCCCGCTGCCTCTGCCTGACAACTGGGTCGAGGAGGTCAACACAGCTCTCACCGAAGATGAGGTCGCCGCACTCAGGCGTTGCCTGTCGCGGGGCCAGCCGTATGGTGCGGACCAGTGGGTTCTGATGACCGCTGAGCGGCTTGGCCTGCTCAAGACCCTCCGCCCACGCGGGCGCCCGATGAAGGCCTTGTAAGAAAGACACCCGCTGTCTTTTTCTGGCATCCGAGTCTCTCCAGCAACTCAACTACGCTAACTGCAAGCTGTTACGCACATGGACCCACTGGAGCGACGGAAAAAGACAGCGGGTGTCTTTTTCTCGCCGCTCTCACCCAAGATGAGGTCGAAGCGCTTACGCGTTGCCTGTCGCGGGGCCGGCCGCATGGTGCAGGCGAGTGGGTTCCAGTGGCTGCCGAACGGCTTAGCCTGCTCAAGACCCTCCGCCTACGCGGACGCGTGATGAAGGCTTTGTAACAACGACACCCGCTGTCGTTTTCTGGCATTGGGCTCTCGTCACAGACGTAACTACCATACCTGCCAGCTGTTACGCTCATTGGACTGCTTGAGCGAAGAGAAATGACAGCGGGTGTCTTTTCCTGCCCTTCTAGGGGTGGCGCTCCGGGCCTGGCGGCGGGGCTGTGGGTGTGGGGGGGGCCGCTCGCCTCAAGGTGTTCACGTCTGCTGGCGTCAGGCGGCCTGAACATCTTGCCGAGGCCTTAGCACTGCGGAATCTGGCAGGGCACATGTGCTTGTTATTACGGAGCTTATGGCGTGGCTTCGCTGGCGGGTGCTCGGCCATGTCAAGGTGTTCACCCCGTGTGTCGCGGGGTGAACATCTTGAACGCCTCGGCCGCCGAGGCTGGGCCGGGGTCGCCGGGTGCCTGTTCCTCGGGTGCGTGGGTGGGTGTGGCGGGGGCTCAGACACGGCTGGACAAGCCAGCCGTGCCACGACTTGGAGGGGGGCCGGGGCGGAGGGCTTGCGCGTGGGACCGCGAGGCTCCCGCCTGGGTTCCTCTTCGCCCTTGAACAAGGGGGGAGCTTGCCGCCGCGGGAGTCCGCAGCAGGAACCGCTCAGCCCTTCTCGGGGGCGGGGGCCTGCTTGAGCGGCGGGGCGTCGAGGCGCTCGAGGAGCTTGCGGGCCTCGGGGACGCACTCGCTGGTGGGGAACTTCTTGAGGAGTTCGGCGCCGTAGAAGCGGACGCGCTCGGCGTTGCCGAGCTTGGCGTGGCACTCCATGACCTTGAGGAGGCTGGCGGCGCGCCACTTGTCGTAGGCGTAGGTGATCTCGACGGCGAGGAACTTGGCGAGGGCGTCCTTGAAGTTGCCGCGCAGGAAGTCGCACTCGCCGAGGCCGTATTGGGCGCGGGCCGCCAGGTCGCTCTTGGTGGCGGCGATGACCTTCTTGAAGGCGTCCTCGGCGTCGGCGTAGGCGCCGAGGTGCTGGCTGGCGAGGCCGACGCCATAGACGGCGTCGAGCTTCATCTCGCCTTCGGGGTGCTTCTCCAGCGTGGCCTGGTACTGTTTCAGGGCGTCGGCCCACTTGCCGAGCGCCCTGTGGCACTCTGCGATCTGGTGGAGGGCGCGCTCCTCGTACTTGGCCTGGGGCTTGGCGTCGAGGGCCTTGCGGAAGGCGGCCAGGGCGTCCTCGTGCTTGCCTTGCTTCTGAAGGAGGGTGCCGGCCATGTAGTGGGCTTCGGCGATGAAGGGGCTTTGAGGGGCCTTGGCGACGAGGTCCGCGAAGGCCGCCGCTGCCTTCTCGAACTCCTCGGCGTGGTAGTGGCTCCAGGCCAGCTTATAGAGGGCCTTGGCCAGTTCCTCGCCTTTGGCGGCCCTGGCACAGGCCTCGTAGTGGGTCGCTGCCTCGGGGTACTGCTTCGCGTCGAAGGCGTGCTCGCCGAGGAGGAAATGGGCGCTGGGGACGAGGGTGCTTTCGGGGGACTCTTTGAGCAGGCGGTTGAGGGCGGCGACTTCGTCGTTGGGCTTGTTGAGCTTCAGGTGCGCCCAGGCGAGGTCGTAGAGCGCGTCGTCGGCGTACTCGCTCTTCGGGTTCTTGTCGAGGAATGCCTGGAGTGCCTGGGCTGCTTCGTCGAACTGGTCGGCGGCGAGGAGTGCGGAGGCGGCGCGGTAGGCGGCCTCGACGGCGAGCTGGTGGTTCGGGTAGTCGGCGGCGAGCTGGGCGAAGAGCTTGGCGGCGTCGGCCGGCTGCTTCTGCTCCATGCGGATGGTGGCGGCGGCAAAGAGGGCGGCGGGGGCCAGGTCGCTCTTGGCGTCCTGGGCGGCGACGGCGGCGAAGGCCTCGATGGCCAATCGAAGCTGGCCGAGGTTGCGGTGGCACCAGGCCACGCCGTCGCGGGCGCGGGGGGCGAGCGCGTGGTCGGGCGACTTCTCGAGGAAGGCGGCGAAGTGCTTGAGGGCCTCGGCGTAGGCCTTGGTCTCGTAGAGGGCCTCGGCCAGGTGGAGGCGGGCCTCGGGCAGGCTGGCGTGGGCGGGGTATCGCTCGACGAACGCCTTGAGGCGGCTGGCCGCCTCGGCGAAGCTCTTGCGGTCGAGTTCGAGCAGGCCCAGGTCGAGGAGGGCGAGGGCGGCATAAGTGCTGTTGGGATAATCCTTCAGGCAGCGGGCATAGTGGGCGGCCGCCTCGTCGGGGCGCTTCTGTTCGCTTGCGATGTGGGCGAGGAGGCAGAGGGCCTCGGGCGCGAGGTCGCTCTTGGGATGATCGGTGACGAGCTTCGTGAAGACCTTTGCCGCCTCGTCAGGCTCCTTGAGTTCGCGGTGGCACCAGCCGAGCCGGTAGAGAGTCCCGTCGGCCTTCCCGGTGGGCGGGCCGAGTTCAGCCAGGCGGAGGAAGGTGGCCTTGGCGTCGGCGTAGCTCTTGGCGGCGAACTGGAAGTCGCCCAGGGCGAAGAGCGTGGGCTTGAAGAGGGCGTGGTCGGGCTTGTAGGTCTTGACGAACTTCTCGGCGGCCTCGATGGCCTCGGGGAGCTTGCCCCCGTCGCGGCGGGCGAAGGCCAGGGCGCTCAGGGCGTCGGCCGCGATGGGCGAGCCGGGGTGCTTCTCGACGACCTCGGCATATGCCTTCGCCGCGTCGTCGTGGCGTTTGGCGGCGAGGCAGGCCTCGCCGAGGCTGAACGTCACGCGGGGCAGAATGTCCCTGAGGCTGGGGGCTTTGAGCGATGCGGTGAATGCCTCGATGGCCTCGTCGGGCCTCTTGAGCTTGAGGAGTGCGTGGCCGCGGGCGTAGCGGGCCTTCTCGGCCAGGGCCGCCGCGGGCTTGCCGGCGAGCACCTCGTCGAGGGCCTTGAGCGCGCCCTCGGCGTCGCCGGCGCAGAAGAGGCTGTTGCCTGCGTCGTAGAGGGCCTGGGGCTTCTCCGGGCTGTCGGGGAAGCGGGTGACGACCTGCTGGAAGGCCTTGGCGGCGTCGGCGAACTTCTCTTGCTCGAAATAGGCGCGGCCGATGGCCAGGAGCGCGTCGTCGCTGAAGTCGCCGGGGAAGTCGTCGAGCGCCTTGTTGAGGGCCGCGAGGGCCTCGGCGTATCCTCCCTCGTCAACAACGCTCTCCGCCAGGTCGGCTACTACGTGCCCCCCGACGGCGCGATGAACCTGCACAACAACGGCGGCCTCCTCACCCTGCCGTCCGCAGGCTCGTCCCTCATGAACCGCAACGTCCTGGCCTTCTACGCCGACTCCGACTTCCTGAGCACCGGCGCCGTGGGGCAATACGACTACTACATGAACGCCTGGTACGGCTACATCAACGTCGGCGCCGGCGACGTCGGGCTGAACTACACCTTCCGCATCGGCGCCGACGACGACCGCTCCGCCGTCTGGATTGACCTCAACGGGGACGGCACCTTCGTGTCGAACACCGGCCTCCTCAACGCCACACACCCAGAACGGCGAACTCATCGCCTTCGAGGACACCGCGACCAAGACCGTCACCTTCGCCGCCGCAGGCTCCTATCGCGTCGCCATCCTCCACGGCGAATACGGCGACTGGTCGGCCATCACCGCCTACGTCAAGTCGCCCTCCATGGCCGCCGAGGCGCCCATCAGTCCCTCCAGCGCCCCCCAAGCGGGCCTCTGGTCCACCGACAGCGTGGGCGCCGTGGACCTCAGCGGCACCAACGTCATCGTCAACCCCAGCACCACGACGAGCAGGCTCAGGGCGTTGAGCGACGTCGGGGCGACGGTTGCCAACCTCACCCTCGGCACCAACTCCACCCTCACCCTCGAGGGGGCGAAGATCAGCGTCGCCGGCGCCACCACCTTCAACCCCGGCAGCACCCTCGTGGCCGGCATTGACGGCGCGGACCTCGGCGCCGCGGTCACCAATGGCGGCCAGAGCAACATCGGCTTCTCCGGCGCCTGGAATCTCCGAGTATCATGAGGATATATAATGGCGCTGCGCTGGTGCTCGACAACAACGCCCCTAACAGCGTCACCGCCGGCAGCACCAACTTCCGCGTCGAGACGGGCTCGGTGCTCCGCGCCGCGCCGACCGCACCCGCCGTCGCCCCGCTCGGCGCGACAGGCAACCCCAAGGTCACCCTCGCCGGCGGAACTCTCTCGCTCCAGGGCACGCCGGATGGCACCTACGCCTCCAACGCCCTCACCCAGTACGGCTTCCACGCCGAGTTCGAGCGGCTCCCCAACCTTGACGGCACCAACGGCGTCGTCACCAAGGAGGGCGTCCTCGCGCGCGTCGCCTACGACCGCGTGCCGCTCACCAGCGGGCCTTTGGGCACCGGTCTCAACTTCGGCAGCGACGCTAACTTCATCAGCACCGGCGCCGTGAACCAGGGCGACTCCTATGCCAACGTCTGGCTCGGATACCTCAACGTCACCACCCCCGGCAACTACGAGTTCCGCGTCGCCAGCCAGGACGACCGCGCCGGCATCTGGCTCGACCTCAACGACAACGGCACCTTCGAGTCCACCACCGGCGGCCTCCAGGTGGTCCCCGGCACCACCCCGCTCAACAACGGCGAGCTGATTGTTTACTCCAACGGCGTCTCTGGTGCTGACAACGCCACAAAGACCTACAACCTGGCCGCCGGCCAGTACCTCGTCGCCGTCACCCACGCTGAGCGCGATGGCGGCTCCGTCGCCAACGCCTATATCAAGAGCCCCACGATGGCGGGCCAGGCCCTCATCAATCCAACCGACGCCACGCAGGCC
Source organism: Planctomycetota bacterium (assembly GCA_041320515.1). Classification (GTDB taxonomy): domain Bacteria; phylum Planctomycetota; class PUPC01; order DSUN01; family DSUN01; genus DSUN01. The sequence continues at coordinate 2,967,462 of JBGLNR010000001.1, forward strand.
GGCCTCTGGTCCTACCAGCGGCTGGGCGACATCAATGCCCCGAACACCAACCTGTCCGTCGCGTCCAGCAGCACCCTGAGCGCCCTGACGGACCGCACGGCGACCCTCGGCTCGCTGAACTTCGAGGGCGGCGCCACCGCCGCCAACGCCGCCCCAGTCCTCCCCAACCTCCTCACCGTCAGCGGCGGCGGAACCGTGCGATTCTCCGGCGGCACCAACCTCACCAGCGCGCAGCCCGTCGTCTCCTACGTCGTCCCCGCAGGCACCATAGGCGCGCAGGCATTCACGGGCTCTCTGGGCATGGACTTCGACCTTCTGGAGCCCACCGTCATCAGCCGCCTGGGCGTCTTCGACAGCGGGGCCGACGGGTTGAGCGGCACCCTCAACGTCCGCCTCTACGACCGCACGAACACTGCCACGCCCCTTGCCACCCTCACCTTCTCCGCTGCCGACCCCGGCACCCTGGTGGGCGGCAGCCTCTTCAAGGACCTGGCCACCCCGCTGGTCCTCCCCGCCGGCTTCCGCGGCAGCATTGTCGCCGACGGCTTCAGCGCCGCTGACCCCAACGGCAACACGGGCCTCCAGTCCCTCGGCTGGACGTATGACAGCTTCAACGGCTCCCTCCTCTTCACCGGCAGCGGCCGCAACCTGGCCACCCCAGGCGTCTACCCCACAGGCATTGACGGCGGCCCCGTCAACCGCTACGCCGCGGGCACCTTCACCTACACCCCCGGCACCTACAGCGGCATCAACGCCCTGGCCGCGACCACCGTCTACCCCGGCTCCCTCAACGGCTTCGGCGCGCCGAACCGCTTCGTCACCCAGGGCATGGGCGACGTCATTCTCGACCAGCCGAGCACCGGCCTCGAGAACACACTCATCGAGACCACGGGCGGCGGCGGACGCCTCATCGTGGCCAACCCAGCCACCGTCGCCGGCGCCACGCTCAGCATCGGCGCACCGCTCATCGAGACCGTGACCAACCTCGTGCGGCCCGGCAACCTCATCCTCGCCAGCCCCGACGGCAACGACGTGACGTATCCCAACCGCATCGGCGCCACCGCCGCCGGCAACCTCATCGCCGGCACCGGCGGCGTCGGCACGGCCGGCGGCGCGCTCATCCTGCCCGACCTCAAGCCCACCGAGGGCGCCATCGTCTCGATGAAGGTCACGCCCGGCGAGGCCAGCTACATTCTCCTCCCCAACGGCGTCAACAGCCCCGGCTACACGGTCGCCAACGCACTCGCCCACTACGGCTACCACATGACAGGCGACGTTGCCAGCGACCTCAGCGCATCGAACACCTACTCGACCGGCGCGGTCGTCGGCGGCATGTGGAACGGCGGCAGGCCCGCTGGCTTCCAGACCTTCTTCGGCAAGGGAGTCCTCACCACCGGCCCAGCCAATCGCGGACTCGACTATAACGACGACTACGACTTCATGCTCGACGGCTCCATCGGGCGCACCGACACCTACAGCGACCTCTTCGTCGGAACGCTCACCGTCACCGCCGCCAATGCCGGCACCTGGACCTTCCGCATGAACCAGCAGGACGACAACGTCGGCGTGTGGATTGACCTCAACCGCAACGGGCAGTTCGACTCCTCCACCCCCGGTGTGGGCGACAACCGCGGCGAGCAGGTGGTCTGGAATGCCGCGGTCACGCGCACCGTCAACCTCGCGGCAGGCGACTACCTGGTCGCCTTCACCCATCGCGAGGGCACCGGCGGCTCGGGCATCGAAATCCAGTATGCCGCGCCCGGCGGCACGCTTGCCATGATCAACCCCTCCCTCCTCGCCCAGGCCAACCTGTGGTCAATGCCCGTCCTCGGCGGCGGGCTCGACATCGCGCAGGGCGAGGTCCGCACCCTCGACGCCCTCACTCTTGGCACCCTCATCCTCTCGCCAGGCGGCACCCTCAACCGCATGGGCGGCCCCGCACAGCGCGACATCACGGTCACGGAGCGCCTCGAACTCCACAAGAGCCTGGACATGACCCACGGCGAAACCCTCACCACCACGGGCGCTGCCGTCCAGATCAACCCCGGCGCAACCCTCTTCGTCAACCAGGCCGTCAATGCCGGCGACCTCAATGTCCAGGGCACCCTCGCCCGCTCCGGCGCCGGTTCCGCCGCCGATGTCACCGTCACCCGCTCCATGACGCTCAACAGTGCGATGGACTTCACGGGCGGCGGCACCCTCACCTCGGCCGGCGCGAGCCTCAACGTCGGCCCCAGCGGCTCGCTCATCACCACGGCCCCCATCGTCGCAAAGTCCCTCGCCTCCGCCGGCACCGTCAACGCCCCCGGCGCAGCCGTCGCCGACCTCGTCATCTCCAGCGGAACCACCACACTGACCGGCAACATCACGGTCACCAACTCCCTCCTCGGCGGCAACGCCGGCACCCTGGCCACCCAGGGCAACATCGGGCTCGACGTGTCGGCCGCCAAGCTCGTCAACCTCAACAGCAACCTCCGCGTCGAGAGCGGCACCCTCACCATCACCCCGCCCACCGCCGGCGGCGCCCTGCCCGCCGGCCTCCAGGGCTACTACAGCGCCGCCGCCAGCGCCGTCACAGGGACCAACGCCGCCGTCTCCCGCCTCTACGACCTGTCCGACTTCGGCCGCGACATGGCAAACGTCCAGGGCGCGCCCCTCTACGTGCCCGCGAACGCCAACGGCATGCCCGCCGTCCGCTTCTACGCCACCGATGGCGCCGACGCGATGTGGACCGACTTCAACTTCGATGCCTTCCCCGAGTACTCCGTGGTGGGCGCGGACCGCCTGACCGGCGGCGCCAACGCCCGCATCTTCACCTCCCGCACCCGCAACTGGCTCTTCAGCCACCAGGGCGGTGGCGACGCCCGCTGGCACGCCGACGCCTGGATCACGGGCCAGGGCGGCACCACAAACACCCTGTGGGACGTGTGCTTCGGCACCATCAACGGCGTGGCCGACCCCCAGGCCAACTTCTGGTTCAACGGCAGCCAGACCGTCACGAACGGCACCGGCTCGAGCAATACCACCTACACGATTGGCCAGCTCCAGTTCGGCGCCTACAGCACCACCTACGGCGACGCCTCGAACGGCGAGTTCACCGAGTTCATGGTCTTCAACCGCGTCCTCACCGCCACCGAGCGGAACGCCGTGGCCTCCTACCTCGCCTCCCGCTACGGCGTGGCCAACACCTACACCCCCACCGCCTTCACCGATCCGGCCCTCCTGGGCGACCTCCAGCTCGCCCCGGGCACCCAGGCCACCGTGGTCGGCTCCGGCATCGCCGCCTTCAACTCCATCGGCACCACCACGGGCCCCGTCGCCAGCGGCGGCATCGCCGTCAGCGGCGGCGCACCCACCAGCCTCGTCGCCAACGCCGGCGGCGACACCCTCACCGTCAACGCCACGGCCGCCGCCACCAACTTCAACGTCACCGCACCCTCCACCTTCACCGCCACCAACCGCGCGACCGTGGCCCTCACCCAGAACCTCACCATCGCCTCCGGCGGCCGCCTCTCCGTCGCCCAGAACGCCGCCATCCAGTCCCTGAACTCCCTCACCATTGACGCCTCGGGGGCCAACGTGGACTACCAGGGCGGCCTCGACGTTGCCGCCGGCACCCTCACGCTGAGGACCCCCGCCGTCATCGCCATGCCCTCGACCGCCAACAACATCGGCTACTGGCAGTTCAACGACGCCGCCGGCACCACCGCCGCCGACTCCAGCGCCGGCAACAACACGGGCACGCTGAACGGCAACCCCACCTGGGTCAACGACCCGCAGCGCGGCTCCGTCATCAGCTTCAACGGTGAGCGAGCGGACCTCGAGGAGCGAGTAATCGTCCTCCTCGGTGGCAAACATGCGCTGGCCGAGGCCGAGGAACAGGCCGCCCTCGCCCTCCAGCCAATCGGTGCGCCGGGCGAGACGGATGGCGGAGTCCTGGGACGCCTCGGAGCCTGGGTAGCGGGAGGGGATGAAGCCGACGGCGGAGCCGCCGTTGGCCCAGACGAACTGGGCGGGGAGCCAGACGGCGTCGCGCAGGTCGGTCGGCTTCTCCGTGGTGATTCGGCGGATGCGGTGGAGGGGCACCCAGAAGTACTTGCCGTCCACGAAGGCCTCGAGGATGGGGCCGAGGCGCGGATCGTTGTCCATGATCCACTCGAAGGGCTTGCCGCTCGCGGTGCCGGGCGTACCGGGGGCGGCCTCGAGGGCCTTGGCGCGCAGTTCCTGGGAGGCGGCCCCGTGGCCCTGGCCGAGCAGTTGGTTGGCCTGGACCATCCCCCCGATCCACTCCTCGGGCTCGCCGAAGACGTGGGGGGTGCGGGTGCCGGCGAACACGTCGGCCCGCAGCGCCTCGCAGTTGAGCACCGGGCGGTAGATGAGCGCCATGTTCATGTGCGCGGCGTCCATCTCCCCGGCCACATTGAGCTGGGTCATCGCGCGCTCCCAGTCCCCCATCACGCACAGGAGCTGGAAGAGGAAGACGCGCAGCTTCGGGTCGGCCGGGTTCCTGCGGATCCTGTCCTGAAGCTGCTGCACCGCTTCACCAAGGTTCCCCTGACGCACCAGTTCCTCGGGTTCAGGCATGCTGGCTGCCCCCTATAGAGTGGGCTGGAGATGGACGACACGGCCCCTTGGCTCAAATCCCCTTGTTATCCTTGAGATCCCAGCAAGCTTTCACCTGGCCCATCGGCTTGCCTGTCCTCAGGTCGGTCTGAACGTACAGCCACTCCATGCTGGCGAAGTTCAGTGCCACGGTCTCGGTCGGCAGACCCTGCTCGGCCCCGACCTGGGCCTCCATTTTCACGCTCGACACGACGACTTCTCTGAGCCGGATCTTGTAGTAGGGCAGCTTGTCGCCGGCGGCGCGGCACACTTCGAGCAGCGCCTCCTTCAGGTGGCTGCCACGGGCGCAGGCAATGGCAAGTTTGGGCGAGGCTGCGTCAAGGGTCTTCCGGAACGTGAATTCGTCGAAGTCGCACCGCTCGGACCGGTCGGCCGCGCCGACCGCACGGATGGCCCCCGCCTGCTGGCGCACCCCCCACGAGAACCAGAGGAGTTCGATCCACTCCCTGTGCACCAGGTCATCGCACTCCCCATCAATCTTGTCCAGCTTCAGAAAGACATCGACGCTCATGTCGCGGCGTCCTTATGCTGTGGACATGGTCCCACGCACAGACCAAGAGCCTCCAGGAAGAAGGCGCCGGCTCTCCGTAGCACAGCGGCCCTGCGCTCAGTGGCCTGCCTGTAGACGACCCATCGCTGGCCCGCGTGGGTCCCCGCGGGCCGGTTACGGCCTGCCCACAGGCCTCATTCCCCCCGCCCCTCTAGGGTGCAGACATCAGCCGGGCCAGCTCCCCCTCAAACCGCGGGTGATCTGGCTTCAGAGCACCACATGCGCACCTTCCCTCAGACGCGGACAAACCGCTACGTGGCGCGCCATCGGCTCGCCGGCCTGCTGGGCGCGGCCCGACGGCCGCGCCCAGCGTTCGCGCTTACGACGCCAAGGCGACTGGCTCAACCGCCCTTGTTGATGGTCAGGTCCCACTTCGTGGCGCCAGCGCTGCCCTTGCCCTTGCCGGTCTTGTGGTCGGTCAAGATGTAGTCCAGCGTGATGATGCCGTAGTTGAAGGAGACCTCCTCGAGGGGAAGGGTCTCGCTGCCCTGCGCGGAGCCGCCGGGCCGCACGCTGGTGACGATCACGTCCTCCATCTTGTATTCCATGTACTTCGTCTTGTCGCCCGTGGCGCGGCACAACTCGAGCTTCACCTCGGGGATGTGCTCGCCCTTGCAGCAGGCGAGGAAGAGCTTCGGGGAGGCCTTGTCGAGGGTGTGGACGATGGAGAAGTCCTGGTGGTTGCAGCGCTCGGAGGCAGCGGCGCCGCCGCTGCTGCGCGCCCCAGCGCTCGGCTGCGACACGCCCCAACTGAACGACAGGACCTCGATCCAGTCCTTGTGCTTGTCGTCGGTGGACTCGCCAGGAATGGTCGTGATCTTCAGGAACATGTCCATTGCCATGGTGTCAACTCCTACCAATGGGCCGCGGCGCCACTCACAAGGGCGTCACGGCCGCTGAGCCATTCCCCCCGCTCTGCGGGCCACCCGACGCTGGGCCAGGGCTCGCAAGCAACACCCGGCGCGCCGCACGCGCCGGCTTCGACAGCGGGCTACCCACCTCCTTTCTTCGAAGGGAGCTTCGAGACCAGCCGCAGCGAAGCCGTGAGGCCTTCGAGCTGGTAATGGGGCCGGAGGAAGAACTTCGCCGTATAGTAGCCGGGGTCGCCTTCGACCTCCGCCACCGTCACCTCGGCCGCGGCGAGGGGATACCGGGCCTTGATCTCCTCGCTGGCGGTGGGGTCCAGGGTGACATACTGGGTGATCCAGTTGTTGAGCCAGGTTTCCATGTCGGCCCGCTCCTTGAACGAGCCAATCTTGTCGCGCACGATGCACTTGAGGTAGTGGGCGAAGCGCGAGGCGGCGAAGAGGTACGGCAGGCGGGCGCTCAACCGCGCGTTGGCCGTCGCGTCCGAGTCCTCGTACACGGTGGGCTTGTTGAGGGACTGTGCGCCGAAGAAGACCGCGTAGTCGGTGTTCTTGTAGTGCGAGAGCGGGATGAACCCGTTGTCGGCCAACTCCTTCTCGCGGCGGTCGGTGATGGCGATTTCGGTGGGGCACTTCATGTCGACCCCCCCGTCGTCGGTGGGGAAGGTGTGGCAGGGGAGCCCCTCGACCATGCCGCCGCTCTCGGTGCCGCGGATGCGCGAGCACCAGCCGTAGAGCTTGAAGGCACGGTTGATGTTCACGGCCATGGCGAAGGCTGCGTTGGACCAGCAGTACTTGTTGTGGTCGGCGCCCTCGGTGTCCTCCTCAAAGTCGAACTCGTCCACCGGATTCGTCTTGGCGCCGTAGGGCAGGCGTGCGAGGTAGCGCGGCATGCACAGGCCGAGGTAGCGGGAGTCCTCGGAGTCGCGCAGGGAGCGCCAGGGGGCGTATTCGGCGGACAGGAAGATTTTGGTGAGGTCGCGCGGGTCGCCGAGCTGCTGCCAGGTTTCCATGCCCATGACGGTGGGGTCCACGCCGGCGATGAAGGGGCTGTGGGCCGACGCGGCGATCTGGGCCATGCCCTGGAGGATTTCGACGTCGGGCGGCGTGTGGTTGAACTGGTAGTCGCCGATCAGGCAGCCGTAGGGCTCGCCGCCGGGCGTGCCGTACTCGTCCTCGTAGAGCTTCTTGAACAGCGGGCTCTGGTCCCAGGCGGTGCCCTTGTACTTCTTTAGGGTCCGGGCCACGTCCTTCTTCGAGATGTTCATGACCCGTATCTTGAGCGTGGCGTCGGTCTCTGTGTTCGTGATCAGGTGGTGCAGGCCGCGCCAGGTGCCTTCGAGGGCGCGGAAGTCCTGGTTGTGCAGGATCTGGTTGACCTGCTCGGCGAGCTTGCGGTCCAGCTCAGCGATCATGCCTTCGATGGACTTGACGGCGTCCTCGGAGACGAGCTGCGTGGCCTCGAGGGCCTGGGAGGCGAGGGTGCGGACCGCCTGGGCGACCGCTTCGCGGGCGTGGTCGGTCTTGGGGCGGAACTCCTTTTGCAGAAGGGCCTCGAATTCGTTAACCTCGACTGCCTGTGGTGCGGCTTGGGCTTGCGCCTGCTGATTCGGGTCGGCCACGGGTTACTCCTCCTGCTTCTCGGCCTGGGCCTTGGGGGCGGACGACAGGGCCTGGAGCAGCGCCGGATCGTTGAGCAGCTTGGCCACGAGGTCCTCGGCGCCGCGCTTGCCATCCATGTACGACAGAAGGTTCGCCAACTGGGTGCGGGCGGTGAGCAGCTTGTTCAGGGCGTCCACTTTGCGGGCCACGGCCGCGGGCGAGAAGTCGTCCATGCTCTCGAACGTGAGGTCCACGTTCAGCTCGCCCTCGCCCGTGAGGGTGTTGGGCACGCGGAAGGCGACTCGCGGCTTGGCGGCCTTCATCCGCTCGTCGAAGTTGTCCACGTCAATCTCGAGGTACTTGCGGTCGGCCACGGCGGGCAGCGGCTCGGCTGGCTTGCCTGACAGGTCGGCCATTACGCCCATGACGAACGGCAGGTTGATCTTCTTCTCCGAGCCGTAGACCTCCACATCGTACTCGATCTGCACGCGTGGCGCCCTGTTGCGCTGAATGAACTTCTGCGCACTCTCCTTCTTGGCCATGAGACCCCCTTTCGCTGTGGTGCCGCCGGGGGCGGCGTAGTTCCCCCTGCTTGTCCCGCGCGCGCTTGATTTTACGCCGGCGCGCTCCCGCTGTCAAGCCCGCAAATCGACTCAATCTGCCGGATGGCATCCGGCGTGAGGACCTGGATGATCTCGGTGAAGTTCTTGGAGACCAAGCGCTGCGCCCCCCGGACGAGGAGGGGCACAGGGCTGGAGGGTTCGTGGGCCTCGTAGTAGCGGCAGATCTTGTCGAAGGCGGCCAGGACATCCTGCGGGGAGCGGATCTCCCCGGTGAGGGGCTGGACGGCAGGGGCTGCGGCGCCCGGCGCCCCGGCCTCGGCCGCGGGTGCGTCCGCCGCCTCGCCGCCCGCCGCAGGCGCGGCCAGCACTGGGCCGCCTTCCTCCGCGAGCACGAGCCCTACGACCACCTCGTCTCGCTCGCCGTCGCCACGCAGCCCGAGGCCTACTTCCGCATCCAGGGCATAGACATCGCGAACCTGCGCGGCGACACCCCGCCCGAGCCGCACGGCATCCGCATGCCCGTGTTCCTCAACGAGCCGATCGTGAAGACGCCGCGGGAGGAGCGGGCGGTCCTCTGGCAGGCCCTCCTGCTCGGCACCTCGGCGGCCCGCGTCCCGTGGCAGCCGTTGGCCGCACGCGGCCCGCTCTTCGAGCATTGCCGCTACCTGGCCGACTACGCACGCGGCGTGGCCTACTGGGAGCTGCGGCGCGACGAGTCCGTCGTCCTCGCCACCCCCCGAAACGTCGGCCGCCTTACCGCTGTCCGCAAGGACGAGGTGTTCGTCTACCTCATGGGCTCCGCGGAACAGGGGACCATGCGACTCGGCCTGCCCGGCGGCCGCTACGAGGCCACCTGGTTCGACCCCAAGAACGGCACCACCGTCCTCACCCAGGAGGTCGAGCCGAAGCAGGGAGCCGTGGACATCGCCTCGCCCACGTTCGACGAGGACATTGTGCTGCGCGTGCGGAGGAAGTGAGACAGGTTCCTCCATGCCCGACCTCTTCCTGCCTCCTGGCGTCCGCTACACCTGCCTGCGCTGCGGCCTGTGCTGCCGGAGCCTCGAGGTCACGCTGACAGAGGCGGAGCGCGAGCGGCTCGCCGCCCGGGACTGGACGGCGGAGCTTCCCAGGTATTCGCCGAGAGGGCTGTTCGCCCGCCTGCGGGGCGCTCGCGGCAAACAGGCCTGGCGGCTGCGGCCCAAGCCCGACGGCTGTTGCCCCATGCTCACGGACGACAAGCTGTGCCGCGTCCACGCGAAGCTCGGCTACGCGGCCAAGCCCTTCGCAGGGCGCGTCTTCCCCTTTCAGTTCGTCGTCACCCCCGTCGGCGTCTTCGTCGGTTGCCGGTTCGACTGCCCGGCCGTGGTGCGCGGTGAGGGCGAGGAGCTGGAGAAGCAGCGGGGCGACATTCGCCGCCTCTACGAGGAGTACGCCCGCACCTACGACCCGCTGACCGAGGATGAGCCCGTCCGCTTCTTCGGCCACTACAGGCTCGCCTGGCGCGACCTGTTGCGGATCGAGGACCAGCTCATCGCGTTCCTCCTGGTGTCGGACATTGGCGTGCCGCGGCGGCTCGTGGCCTGCCTGCGGCTGGTCCGCCAATTCGTCGGCCTCGCCGTCGGAAAGCGCCAGGAGGGCCTCGTGGGGGCCGACCCCGAGGCCGTGCTTGAGAGCGCTCGGGGACCCGTCGCGGGCAAGAAGCCCGGCATGCTGGAGAGGTTCTTCATGCGCCTGGTCACCGCGGCCTTCGTGGGGGCCACGCCGCACTGCTACCGGGAACTGCCCCTCCTACGCCGGCTGGGCATGCGGTTCGGCAACCTGTGGCGGCGCCTGGAGATGGCCTTTGGCCTCGGTCGCGTGCGGTTGCCCGGCATCGAGCGGCCCGTGCGGCTCCGCGCGGTTGCATCCGTCGGTGTGACGACGCTCGACGATGCCTCGACGGCGATGCTTCAGCGGTACTTTGTGGCCAAGGTGGCGAGCCAGCAGTTCTTCGGGCGGGCCTGCTTCGGGCGCAGCTTCGCCCAGGGCTTCGAGTTCCTGGCCCTGGCCTGCGCCGCCATCCTGTGGCTCGCCGCGGCCCACGCCGTGGCGTCGGGCCGGCGCGCGGTCGGGCCGCCCGACGTCGAGTACGGCATTCGGCAGGTGGACCACGGCTACAACTACCTGGGAGAGCTGGGCGGCTTCTTCGCCCGCATGCGCGCCGCCCTCCTCTGGCACTGGGGCACGGCGGAGAAGGCGCTCAGCCGTCTGTGTTCTCAGGGTTGAGACGGGGCAGCGGAGGCCGGCTCCGGGTGCTCCTGGCGCGCCCGCTCGGCGGCCTTGTGGAGGATGTCACGCACGGGCAGTTCGCGGAGCATCTTGCGCAGGTCGCTGTCCTCCAGCGCCTCGCGCACCTTGGTGTTCGAGAAGAAGCGTCCGTACTGCCCATCCGCCCACTCTCGGGTCAGCGCCGGATCGGTCAGGACCGCCTGCACCTTCGCGTGGGTCACGATGGCCTGCAGCTTCGGCTCCCGCCCCACCTCCCGGAGGGCATCGGGGTGCTCCGAGAGCACCGTCAAGTCGCTCACCAGCGGCTGGATCTCCAGGAGCGTGGCGGGACTCGTCGGTCGCACGACCCAGTTGGTGAAGAACGAGCCTTCGATCTCCCTGTGCACCAGGGGCAAGCGCTCCTTCCGGAAGTCCTCCGGCAAGGCATCGAGGACGCCCAGGACCAGCCAGGCGAGGAACAGGGCCTCGGCCGCGCCAGCCAGCGCCCCCAGCTTGCGGTTCCACGGCTTCGGCGCCCCCTGCTGGTCCGAGCCTAGCCTCCTCGCCAGCCGGCCCAAGAGGATGCGGGCGACGATGAACAACACCACCCAGGCCACCACGCAGCAGACGGCGTAGGTCGTGAAAGAGGGCATTGCCGACTTGGGGGCGATCAGCTTCGCCGCCCGTGTGCCCACGAACCCGGCAGCAAGGCTGGCCGCGAGCAGCGCCCCAAGCCCGGCAAGGTGCCGCAGCAGCCCGCGGCGGTAACCCAGGAATGCGAACAACACCACCGCTATGAGGACGACCAGATCAATGCCCATCGGCAGGCTCCGTGGCGGGGAGAAACAGCAACCCGAAAGGGCGGGGACAAGCAAGTGGATTATAGCTTCCCGGCGCAGCGGAGTCAACACTTGACTTTGGGCTCTGTCCCCGCTATCGTGACCGGCCGGTTGCGCCATCGCTCTCGTCCGTCGCCCTGGCCACGTTCGATTCCGGGGTGAAGCGTCGGGGACGGCGAACGATGGCGGGGGCGATTCCGTAACCAGGAGCCAACCCCTTGAAGATCGTGGCCGACGAGAATATCCCCTTCGTCCGCGAGGCGTGTGCCACGCTGGGCGAGGTGACGCTGGCCGCGGGGCGCGACGTGACGCGGGAGACGCTGCGCGATGCCGACCTTTTCTTCTGCCGCTCGGTGACGAAGATCAACCGCGCCCTGCTCGAAGGCACGCGCGTCCGCTTCGTCGGCACGGCCACCATCGGCTTCGACCACGTGGACATCGCTTACCTGAAGCAGGCTGGCATCGCATTCGCCAGCGCCCCCGGCTCCAACGCGAACTCGGTCGCGGAGTACATCGTCGCGGCCATGCTCGTCCTCGGTCGGCGGGGCGGTTTCGCGTTGGAGGGGAAAGCCCTCGGCGTCGTCGGTGTGGGCAACGTGGGCAGCCGCGTGGTGCGAAAGGCCGAGGCCCTCGGCATGCGCATCCTCCAGAACGACCCGCCGCTCGCCCGCGCGACCGGCGACAAGCGCTTCCTGCCCCTCGACGCCCTTCTCGACGCCGATTTCCTCACGTTCCACGTCCCACTCACGAAGGAGGGCCAGGACGCGACCTACCACATGGTTGATGGCGCGTTCCTCGCTCGAATGAAGCGGTCGGCCTATCTCCTCAACAGCTCGCGGGGGCCGGTCGTGGACGAGGCGGCGCTGAAGGCCGCCCTCGTTGGGCGCCGCATCGCGGGCGCCGTGCTCGATGTGTGGGAGACCGAGCCTGCCTTCGACCCCGGCCTGTTGGCCCTGGCGGCCATCGGCACGCCGCACATCGCGGGCTACTCCTTCGACGGCAAGGTGGCGGCCACCGAGATGATCTACCGCGCCGCCTGCGAGACGATCGGGGTGAAGCCCACTTGGGATCCCGCGGCCATCATGCCCCCGCCCGGCCATCCCCGCCTCGGAATCGAGTGTGCGGGGAGGCCCGACGAGGACGTGCTGCGCGAGGCCGTGCTCACCATCTACGACATCGAGGGGGATGACCGCAACCTGCGCCAATCGCCCCAGCCGCCGGCCGAGCGGGGCGCCTACTTCGACCGCCTGCGCAAGGTCTACCCCGAGCGCCGCGAGTTCCAGAACACCACCCTCATGCTCCATGGCGCAGGCGAGCGGCTGAAGGTCAAGCTCGCCGGCGTTGGGTTCCGGATCCGGAACTGAAAGGAGGTTGGCACGATGAGCAAGTCGAAGCTGGCGGCCATCATCGTCGGGGCGACCATGGTGGCCTGTGTGGCATTTGTTGTGTTCCTCTTTGTCATCAAGGCTCTGTGGGCGTGGACGGTGCCCGACCTGTTCCCTGTGGCGGTGGAGCAGCGCCTGGTGGCCGCGACCATCTCATGGGGCACCGCGGCGAAGCTGGCCATCTTCCTCGCCATTCTCGCGGGCCTCGGCAAGGGCGGCCATGTCCACATCTCTGGGCGTGAAACGGGCAGGCCCTAGTAGCGTCTGCCTTGCGGCTGCTGGCCCAACGTGATAGGATGAAGGGAGGGGAGGACGGGCGATTCCGGAGCAACTTGCATGGTGATCGGCAAGGGATATGAGACTGGCCAGCTCTCCGAGGCGGAAGTGCGGGAGCTGGCCGCAAAGGGCTCGGGGCAGATCGAGTTGCGCGGGAAGCGAGTGCTCGTCATCATCCCCGACAGCACGCGTTCGTGCCCGCTGCCGTTCTTCTTCCGCCTGCTGTGTGAACTGATTCGCCCGAAGGCGAAGAAGCTGGACTTCCTGATCGCGCTCGGCACGCACCCGCCGATGGCGGAGGACAAGATCAACGCTCTCCTCGGCCTCACGCCCGAGGAGCGGGCCGCCAAGTACGCCGACGTGCGGATCTTCAACCACGAGACCTTGCCCTTCGACGAGAACATGAAGGCCACGGCGGCCTACGTCGAGCGGCACCGCGACAAGGTGGTCGTCGAGGGCGCGGTGGACGAGATTTTCGAGTCGGGCACCGGCGAGCAGAAGAACCAGATCACGACGGTGGCCCAGGCCAAGCGCTTCGTCGAGGCGACCGGCTGCGACCTGATCGTGCCGAACCTGGGCACCGAGCACCGGGCCTCGGCCCGCGAGCTGCGCTACCACGGCGACCAGGCCCAGGCCATCCGCGGCGCCGTGGGCAAGCTCCTCGTCCTCCACGGCACCTCCAGCCTCTCGCCCGCGGACTTCACGCGGCTGAAGGACGACGGGATCATCAAGGTGAACATCTGGACCGCCATCGAGAAGGCCGGCGCGCAGTCGTGCGTCCGCAAGGCCCTCGACGAGCTGGGCAACACGTTCACCGAGGGCGACCTGATGTCGTTCGTGGACACTGGCGTTCTCGGCCCGGCCTGCCTGAGCCCGCGCTACCGGGACGGGCAGTGCGGCGGGCGTTTCTGGCCGAAGCTCGACCACTTCGCCGAGGCGGTGCGGCGCGACGCCTGGGTCGCGGGCGCCCAGCCGCTGGTCGAGGCCTGCCTGCGCGACCTCGGTTACGAGGCATTTGGGCGATGAGCGAGCCGCAAGCTCCTGCCAAGAGGCCGCGCCGCCGCATCAGGCGGCTGCTCCTTACCGGCGTCGCCGTGCTCCTTCCCGTGTTCCTCACCGGCTACGTGGTCGTGGTCCTGTTCCGGTTCGTGGACCACGTGCTGGGGCGTTGGCTGGGGCAGCAGCTCGCGGGCCTCCTGGGCATCGAGTCGGCCAACACGGCGACGCGGGCCGCGGGCGCCATCCTCGCCATCGTCGGGGCAGTCCTCGTGGCGGGGCTGGTCGGGGCGTTCGTCGCCAGCTACGTGGGCCGGTACATTGTGGGCGCGCTCCAGCGCCTGCTCCTCAACGTGCCCTTCGTGAAGTTCATCTACCCCTCGGTGAAGCAGATCACCGACTTCTTCTTCCGGGGCAAGAAGCAGGCGTTCCACAGCGTGGTGGCCGTGCCCTATCCGCTCAAGGGCTGCTACGCCGTCGGCTTCGTCACGGGCCAGGGCCTCCGCTCGCTCAACGCGGCGGCGGGCGACGAGCTGGTGCAGGTGCTCATCCCCGTCGCGCCGGCCCCGGTCTCCGGCTGCATCTTACTCGTGCCGCGCCGCGACCTCATCGAGCTGCCGATCACCGTAGAGGAGGCCCTCCGCTTCTACGTCTCCGGCGGCGTCATCGTCCCCCCAGGCGAAGCAGTCCAACCCGCCCCTCCCCCCGTATCGAGCCATTGACCTCTGCGCGGGCAACGGCGAGGTCCGTCATGCCTCGACTTCGCGCCACACTTCAGCCGAATGAAGTCGGGGCTCAAACACGCTCCTCAGACAACGTGGAAGTTCGTAGTGCGGGCTTCAGCCCGTATCTGGCATCCAGGATACGGCCTGAAGGCCGCACTACGAACTGTCACTTCATTCGGCTGAAGTGTTACCACTTCGCAAGGCTCCGCTCGGAATGGCCTGCTCGGGAGCCTGCTACTCCTTGTGCAAGGGTTGGTGAGCCTCCTTCGGCGGCTCCTTCTTGGCCGGCCGGGGGGCGAAGGGGGAGTGCGCCGCCTTGCGGCGCTGGTAGATGCGCCAGGCGCGCTGGGCGGCCAGGCCCAACGCGCAGGCCGTGCCGATGGCGAGGACGAGCCAGGGGAACCAGTCGGTCCCGTGTTCGGGGCTGACCCATCGGGCGACGAAGTAGAGGGCGAACGCCGAGACGGTCGACCAGGCGAAGGCGAGAACGGTCCAGTGGCCCAGGCGCCGGAGGGCGAGGGTGATGCCCTGGACGATGCCCTGCACCCGGCCCACCTTCTCGGGGAGGCCGAGGAGCTTGGGCTGGCTGAGCATGTCGAAGAGGGAGACGCCCGTCTCGCTCGAGATGGCCCGCGCGACGGCGCCTTCGCCCTCGAGGATGGCGCGGAGCAGGTGGCCGCCGCTGAGGGGAGCCTTGTCCGAGGGGAGCAGCTTCCTGGCCCTCTTCACGACCTCCCCCAGTTCCTCGGCCTGTGGCAGGGGCTCGGGGGCCTTGGCGGGGGCCTCGAGGATGGCCGCGCGGAGGCGCTCGAGGGGCAGGCCCAGCTCGGCAAAGGGGGCCTGCCAGCGCGGGTGCTGGGCCAGGGCGAGGGTGAGGTGGCGCACCTCGACCTCCTTGGCCCCGAGGCGGCGGGCCTCCAGCTCGGCCAGTTGGAGGAGTTCGGCGGCATCGTTCCCGAACGTGGCCGGCGAGTCGTCAGGCATTGGCGTCTCCTTGCAGCACGGCGTTCAGTCCACCGAGAAGGACGGCACGTCGGGCGTGGCCTCGAGGTCCGAGCCACGCAGCTCGGTGGCCGCCCGAATCGCGAAAAACAGGTAGCTCACGCTGAGCGCGAGGCAGGCGGCGAGCCAGGCGAAGAGCGGCGCGCGCAGCCCGGCCACGACGGCCGCCGTGGCCAGCAGCGCCGCCGGCGTGGCCGCCACGCTCGCCAGGCGCATGACCGTGCGGTAGTTGAATTGCCACCGGCGGTCCCGCACGAGGAGCAGGCCCACGCCGGCGCACACGGCATTCTGCGCGAGGGCGTAGGCGTAGGCCAGGGGAACCAGGACGAGAAACAGAGCGACCGCCAGAGGACCCCTGAGCCACCAGACCCACAACGCGGCCTTATCGCGGTCCATGCTCTGGAACAGCAGGTCCGAAGCCTTGTGTTCGTCCACCCTCCCCGAGCGCAGGCGGACGAAGAACGCCGTCTTCGTCAGCAGGCGGGTCGCCTCGGTGCCCTCCAGCGACGTGGTGCGGCCGGTGGTGTCGAGGATGGCCACCGCCTTGCCGGTCTTGTTGTCGCGGATTACGTAGGGCTGGGGCGCCTCGACCGAGACCTCGCCGTTGGTTATCGTGATGGGCGGAATCTGCTCGACGAGCGGCGCCAGGGCCGTGGCGTAAGGCCCGAACGCGCGGTACTGGAGGAGCGCGACGATGGCCGCGCAGCACGCGGCCAGGAGCAGCAGGGGATAGACCACGCCGCTGCCGGGCCAGTTGCGCGCCACGTCGCGGTAGAGCGCCTTCGAGTAGAAGGCCATGAGCGGCGCGCGCAGCGCCGAGTACCTTCTCATCCTGCACCCTCGCGGGGTCCTGGTGGTTCCACCGCCCCGCAGTATAGCGCGGCGTCGGCTCGCGCACAACCGCCTCGCTGGCTCGCAGTACGTCCCCCATTCCTGGCCGCCTGGGGTAGCGGCAGGCCCCGACCCTCCCCCTGCCCCCTCCCTGAGAGGGAGGGGGGTTGGAACCCCTCTCCCTTGTAGGGAGAGGGCAGCCACGCAGGGCTGCCCCTACGCGGTCACGCGTCACGGGTCACGCGTCATGGCTTCGTTCGCGGCTGGAAGTCCGGCGGGTACTTGTAGAGCCGGATGAACAGCTCGATCACGTCCTTCGCCTTCGTCTCGATGGTGTGGCTGTCGAGGACGGTGAAGCCGGCGGGCGGCTTCTCGGTGTCGTAGACCGGCTCCTTCATCTCGCAGCGGAAGTGGACGGGGGAGGCGAGCTTGAGGGGCTTGACCTTCGCGGCGGCCGCGAGCGCCTTCGCCGCGCCCGCGCGAATCAGCTCCTGGGCCTTCTTCGGGGCGAACGTGCGGGCGCAGAAGGTGCTCAGGCCGCGCTTGACGGGCACCGCGACGCAGCCCTTGCAGAGCTTCTGCATCTCGCGGCACGCCCAGAAGTCGCCCGACACGAACACGAAGGGGATGCCGTAGTGGCCCGCGATGGCGGCCTGCATGCCCATTTCGCCGACCGAGATGCCGTTGAACCAGTAGCCGCGCACGCTGTCGCTCATCGAGTGGCGGAGGCAGGCGAGCGGCGTGGCCGCCTTTGCGTGGGCGCCCACGATGCCCGTCACGTCGCACGTCTCGATCAGCGGGAGCCAGAAGGGGCGTTCGTGGCCGTGGATCACCTCGATGCGGGGGTCAATCTCGTCGAGGTCAATCGTGTAGCCCGCGCCGTGGCCGTCGTTGACCAGCACCTCGGCCGCCCCGGCGGCGAAAAAGCCGTCGGCCGCCGCGCTCACCTCGCGGGCCAGCCACTTGCGCTGCCGCGCGCGCCGCTCCTGGTTCTCCAGCGTCTCGTCCTTGCGGCTCTCCCACGTGTAGACCCCCGCAACGCCCTCCAGGTCGGTCATCAGGTAGACCTTCACTCCGTGTGCTCCTCGGTTGGGGTGGGAATGACGCCGAATCTATCGGCGAGACAGGCCTTCTGGGGCGGCGCCCGCTATACACGGACCAATGGGCGCGCGTGGGTCATCTCGCGCCGGCTGACGGGACGGACCAGGGGGGCCCGGAGCGTGGCCACCGCAATCGTTTCCCCGTCGAGGCTCATGAACTCTACCTCATAGGCCTCGCCCTGGCGGTAGACGTGCACGACGGTTCCGACGGCGCCCGCCTGGAGCCCGTCCTGGCGCAAGTCCTCGGTCAGAACGACTCGGTCATGCTCCTTGATCATTGGTGCCTCGTTCTGGCCCTGTGCGCGCCTCTTGCGCCGCAGGGTGTGGATTCCGGATTCCACATTACACATTTCAGATGCGGAGTCAACCGCGGCAAGCCTTGAGGGTGCAGTAACAGCTTTGCGCGGGCCAGCCAGACCGCACGACAGGCTTAGCCCCGCACGGGGCGACGGAGTAAAGCCCACGGCGATGCCTTGAGAGCCCCCGGCGTCCAGGGCGCGGAACGTGGCGGGGAAGTGGTGGTGGTCGGGCGTGGCCACCCAGGCGGCGTCGAGCCCCTTCTGCTCGTCGAAGAGCTTGCGGTAGTCGGTGTAGACCGCCGCATCGGCGAACTTGTCCTTGATCCGTTTGATCGCGCCCGCGGCGTGGTTGGCATCCACGTCGGCCGCGGCGACGATCTGCTCGCCGGAGGCGACGTTGACGCCCTTGCCGCCCATGCCGCCGACGCCGATGCAGGCGAAGCGGATCTTCTCATTCGCGGCGTAGGTGCGGGCCAGGGCGGCGGGGCCGATCAGCAGCGAGGCCGAGGCCGCCGCTCCGACGCGGAGAAGCTCTCGACGCGTGATTGGATTGCTCATGGCGCCATAAGGCTCCTAAATGGTTTCCGGCGGTTCAGCGGCGGGCACAACATTGAGTCTATCGCAAACGGCCAACGCCCGTCAAACGCATGATGCCCAAATGCTGGTCCGAGCTTCCGAGTTTGCCTGGGCGAGCGGTTCTGGTATCCTTGGGGTGTCCCGGGACCCTTGGACGGCAAGAGAAAGGAGCGACCGCATGGAGCCAGAAGAACGGGTCACTCGCGGCCAGTTCCTGGGCGCCGCGGCGGCAGCGGCCGGCGGGATGCTGGTGCCCGGCGCGGCCGGGCTGTGTGCGGAGGAGACCAAGCCCATGTCTGAATGCGCCTCGACCGAGCACTTCTGGTATCGCCTTCAGCCGGCGGGCAAGTACATCGACTCGCAGCGCGGGAACAAGGCGTTCGCCTATGCGGCAGGGACGCTCTTCCTGTCGGAGGACAACGGCCGCACCTGGCCGTACAGCCTCGCCTTCCCCGATGCCCAGCGCATCACGTTCAGCCACATCCTCAAGAACGGGAACGTCGTCTTCGCCACCGGCGCGAAGCTCTACGTGAGCACGGACAACCTGAAGACGTTCCGGCCAGTCCCCGTGAAGGCCGCCGACGGTTCCGACTACGTGCCGCACACGCCGCAGAATCCGGACAACCCCGGCTGGTACTTCCACACGCTCCCGGGCGTGGTGTCGTGGGACGTGAAGGGCGTGGAGATGATGGTGTGGGGGAACTACTGCAACGTGCTGGGCGGCGCGACGCCCGTGAACATCTACTACTCGACGGACAACGGGCTGACCGTGAAGATCGCCTACTCCTTCGGGCAGCACCCGAACTTCCGGGACAACGGCTCGCCGGGCGGAGGCGGCACCGGCACGCTGCTGGGCAACCCCGACAACCCCGTGCTCTGCCGCCACGTTCACGCGGTCGCCTACAACCCGGCCGAGGACGCCTTCTATGCCTGCACGGGCGACCACGAGTTGGGCGCGAAGTGCGAGTGCCACTGGCTGCGAGGCACCTACGACGCGGCGAAGGACCAGTGGCAGTGGAAGGTCCTGGTGTCGGACAAGCGGAACTCGCGCTACAAGTCGGGCGGCATCTGCTTCGCGGACGGGCAGCTCTACTGGATCAGCGACGCGAACGGCCCGACGCCGCACGACCGCGGCATCTTCCGGTGCGACCCCGCCGACCTCGCCAAGCCCGAGAAGCACGCGCTGTTGTTCAATCCGCAGGTCGAGTCGGGAGCCATGATCATCCAGGACGGCGTGATCCTGGCGTCCCACTGCGCCCCCGCCTCGCCGATGGCGACGGGCTTCATCGTCTCGACGGATATGGGGAAGACCTGGGCACAGCACGACCTCAAGGAACTCGGCAAGCACTCGCCCACCCGGTTCCACGAGAAGAACGGCGAGGGATGGTTCCGCGTGGACTTGAGAACCGGATGGATCAAGCACGCCGGAGTGTTGTTCATCAAGCCGAAGCCTCCGCTGTAGAGGGGCGGTGGCCAGGACCACGGTGGCGCGCTTTGAGGCCATTGATGCGCCGTTACACGGGGGACGGGGCAAGGAGAAGACTTTGGACAGGGGAACATCCGCCTGCGCACTGCTTGCGGCAGGGTGCCTCGCTCTCTGCGGCACGGTCGAGGCCGCCATGCGAACCTGGGTTGTTGATGACGGGGTGAGGGTTAATCCTCAGACTGGGAAGGCATTCGAGGATAGCGCGCTCTACCCCGAGGGCCTGCGAATCAAGCCCGGATACCGCGAGAGCAACTGGGTCTTCAGCGGCGACAGGAAGCAGGTCTCCCTGGCTGGGGCCAGGAACGAGGTGGTCGCGTTCCAGCTTCAGATCGAGTCCGAGAAGCCACTCCGCAACGTGAACGTGGCGGTCTCCGATCTGAAGGGGCCGGCCTCCTTTCCTGCGAGGGATAGCGTCCGGCTGTTCAGGGAGTGGTACGCCGAGGTGAAGCAGCCGTCAGGGGGTGTCGGCTTCGATTGCCTCGGCCCTGGGTGGTATCCCGACGCCCTCATCCCGCTCGACGAGCGCGTCAAGCCCGAGTTCGCCATGCCCTTCGACCTCCCCGACAAGGCGAACGCGGTGCCGGGCCAGAAGGTCCAGGCGGTCTGGGTGGACCTCTACATCCCGCGGGACCAGGCGCCCGGGATCTACGATGGCGCCATCCGGGTGGCGGCGCTCGACGGCGAGAGGCCGGCCGAGGAGTCGCTCTCGCTGCGGTTGGAGGTCTTCGCCTTTGCCCTTCCCGACGAGGACCGCCTGGGGATCAGCCTCAACGACTACGGCTCGCTCAGCCCGCGGCGGATGCCGAAGGAGAAGCTCTGGGCGTTCTACCAGATGTGCCACCGCCACAGGTGCGTGCTGGACGTGCTCTACAACGCGCCCAAGGCATCGGGCACGGGCGACGAGCTGGAACTGGACTGGAGCGAGTACGACGCGGCGTTCGGCCCGCTCTTCGACGGGAGCGCATTCACCGCCGCCCACGGCTACCGCGGGCCGGGCGAGGGAGTGCCGGTGAAGCGCTTCTACCTCCCGTTCGAGACCAGCGGCGGCCACGCGTGGCCTCGCCCGGCCGCGGAGATGGAGACCGAGCCGTACGAGCGGGCGGTGAAGAAGGCCCTGCGCGAGTTCGAGAAGCACTTCCTGGAGAAGGGCTGGACCCGCACGAAGCTGATGGTGTTCTACAACCGCTATGACGAATCGGGCCGCGTCAAGGAGATTTCGTATTTCGCCCGGCTTCTCCGCGAGGCGGGGCTCAAGGAGCCCCGGCGGTTCCTCTATCGGGTAGACGGCGGCCCCACCACCGTCGTCCGCGGCGTGGGCCTGGAGAACGTCGGGGTCTGGTGCGTCAACGGGAACGTCCGCTACACCCATCTGGAGGAACAGAAGGAGATCATCCGCCACGGCGGCGAGGTTTGGATCTACTCCAGCAACAGCGCGCGCGAGCCGTGCATCGCCGCCCCGTACACTGACACGGAAGCGCTGGCCCTGCGGACCTGGGGCTGGCTCCCCTGGAAGTACCGCGACAGCGTGACGACGATGTGCGAGTGGGGCACCTTCTACCACGGCGAGGGCAAGCGCTGGCGCGACCCCGCGCTCTCCGCGGCCTTGGGGGGAAAGCAGGTCCTCAACGGCGACGCACTCCTGATCTACCCTGGAGAGTTCGTGGGACTGGACGGGCCTGTCCCCTGCATTCGCCTGAAGGCGCTGCGCCGAGGGAGCCAGGACTACGAGTACATGCGGCTGCTCTCGGAGAAGGCGCGAGACCCGCGGGTCGCTGATGAGGTCGTCAATGGTGTTCTCTTTCGGGCGATGCACGAGGCCCTGAAGCCGGGAGAGGACTACTGGAAGGGGGGCGAGCGCGACAGCCGCTCGCACGATCCCGAGCAGTGGGACAAGGCCCGCCGCAGCCTGGCCGAGCGGATACTCAGAGCCACGAAGTGATTGCAGGCTGTCGCCGTGCCGAATGCCCTCCAGGAACTCGCCGCGCCGCTTGTCCCAATCCGCGGGCGAGAGGTTGACGGACTGGCAGACGCTGAAGGCGCCGGGCAGCAGTTCAAGCGCCTCGGGCGGGGTCCGGGTGCCGCTATAGGGCGGCTGGAGGTACTGGGCGGCGTAGGCCCATTGAGCGGTCGCGCCCGTGCCCAGCTCGGGGATCAGCAGCACGTCGGGTGTAAAGTTCCGAACAAACAAAACAAAAACGGCTCATCCGACTCAAGCGATCCTCCGCAGGGGCTCGACCCCGTTGGGCGGCGCGTCAGCCCCGTTTTGTCTGTATCATCTTTGCGCGCACACAGTCTGATCTTCCAGACACGTGCCCAGCGCTGTGCCTGAACCGTCCCAAGTGTCTATCTGGCAAGCACTTGGGTGCTGGCCCAGTGTGGCCACGCTGCCCCCTGACAGTTGTCTGTATCATTTTCCCCTGCGATTTGATACAGACAAAACCGAGCCCCAGGCTCTCGCCGCCTGCGCCTGGGGCCGCTACGAGGCGATCGCTTCAGGCGGTTGGGCCCACATTCCTCACATCCTTGTCAAGCCAGGATCGCAAGATCCTGAAGAGCCCTATTTGTACCGGGCCTTCAGGCTCGTGCCCTTCCTGGCGCTCTGGCAGGCGAGGTCGAGAATGTGGATGGGCCGCCGCGCCCACTCGGGCGGGATGGCCAGCGCCTCGCCCTTCACCAGGTGGTCGGCCACGTTCTGGTAGAGCTTCCACCCCTCGCTCTCGGGGTTCTTGTACTTGGTGACCACCGTGTTCCCGTCCTGGTGGGTCGTCACCTCGCACGTCTGCCAGTCCATCACCAGCGAGCCGAGGGTGCCGGTGGCCTCGAGCCAGCCGCGCTTGGGGTTGGAGTCGATGCTCGAGTGATGGCCGCGGTGAGGACGACCGATATGGCCGCCGTGAAGCCGAGGACGTAGCCGGGGCCGTTCACGTTGACCTTCATGCCGCGGCCTCGCTCTTCTTCGGCTTCTTGCGGCCGTGCCAGGCCGTGATGGCCATGTCGAGCGACGGCCCCACGGTGTTGCCCAGCAGGATGGCGAACGACACGGAGCCTGCGAACTGGCCCTGCCAGCGCAGCATGACGATTGTCACCCCGATGAAACAGCCGTACAGCCACATGGCCAGCGGCTTCCGCGGCGCCGAGACGGGCTCCGTGACCATGAAGACACACGCGTAGAGCATCGAGGACGAGAACAGCGAAAAGGGGAGCGAGGGCACCCGCGCGACGCCGAGCACGTAGTGGAGCAGGACCACCATCGCCGAGGCCGCGAGAAGCGGGCTCAGCATCAGCCGCCAGTTCGCCGTCCTTGTTGCCAGCAGGTAGACGCCGGCGAGGATGATCAGCGGCGCGCACACCTCGCCGATGCTGCCGGCCGCGAGCGCCTTCTCGGCCGTGCCGCTGCGGAACGTGCCGCCGATGGAGCCGAGCACCAGGTCGCCCAGCGGCGTCTCGTGCCCGTGGTCGCGCAGCGCCACCACCGGCGTGGCCGAGGTAATGGCGTCCACTGGCCAGTTCCGCGCCCCTGGCAGCCACTCGGGGGCCGCAGGCATCGCGGCGAGCGACCAGTGGGCCAGCCCGCCCGGCCAGCCACGGAACGCGGGCACGAAGCTGCCCGTCATGGCAATCGGGAAGGCCACGTAGACGAACGCCCGCCCCACAATGGCGGGGTTGGCGAAGTTCCGCCCGAAGCCGCCGAACACCTCCTTGCCGAACAGCACGCCCACCACCATGCCCACGGCGGCCATCCAGAACGGCAGCGTGGGCGGCAGCGACAGCGTGTAGAGGGCGCAGGTGACGAAGTTGGCCGTCGTGAGCGGCGCGCCGCGGCGCGACGCCATGGCCCACTCGGTCGCGAGGCCCGCCGCCGTGCACGCGGCGAGCAGCGCCAGCACCCGCCAGCCGAAGAAGTAGACGCCCGCCGCCGCCAGGGGCGCGAGGGCGTAGAGCATCCGCAGCATCTGCTGCTGCTTGAGGAACCGCCTCTTGGGCTTCTTGGCGCCGGCGCGCGGCTCGGGCATGGCGGAAAGACCCTATCCGAACTGATCCGACTGATCCGACTGATCCGACCGATCGAATGCCCTGGACACGCCGCCGGTCACTTGGCGGCGGGCGCGGGAGCGGGCGGCTTCTCGCCCGACTCCTGGGCAAAGCGCTGCTGGAACAGACCCGGCTCGGGGTCGGGCGGCCCCCACGCGGCCTCCGCGAAGGCGGCCAGCGCGAAACGCGTGCGGCCCGCCGCGGCCGCCTCGCGCGCCAGACGGGCCAGCGGCGGGTCGCCGGGAAGGGGCACGAACTTCTCCATGCACGGCACGGGGTGGTACTCGCTGATGTGCCGCAGGCGCTCGCGGACCGCCTCGTCCTCCGGCACGGAACCCTTGGGGATGCCGTTGAGCTTGTAGTGGGCGGCGAGCTGGAGGAAGCGCTCCGCCGCGTCGGGCTCCGCCGGCACCTTCAGCTCGGGCGGCACGATGCGGTCGCGGCACGATGGCCAGTCGGCCATCCACAGGCAGGGGATGGTGGGGCCGCGCCCGCGGCGGAACAGCGTGGCGCGCCGCGGCGGACGGATGAGCTGGAGCAGCGTCTGCGCCCCCCAGTACGACCCGGCCTCCGTCGCCCCGTGGATCACCACCGCGATGGGGTCCACGCGGATGAAGTAGCCCTCGACGACCATCTCGTCCGTGAACTTCAGGCCCCTGACGCCAATGGTGTTCTCCGGCGAGTGCGGGCGGAGGCTGGCCGGCGCGGTGCGGCGTTCGCCGGGGCGCTTCGGGTCGGGGCGGAACACCTGGGGGTCGATCACCCAGATGCACTTGCGTGGCCGCTGCTTCCGCTCGTCGGCGATGCGGATGATCGGCAGGTCGAGGCCGAAGCGCTCGCGAATCCCCAGTTGCACCACGCGCGCCGCCGCGCGGATGGACGGGGCCGCCTCCTCCGAGACCAGCAGGGCCGCGAACTCGTCCAGCTCGAAGTCCCCTTGGTCCAGCGTCGCCTGCTTGGGCGCGGGAATCACGCCGAGGGCCGCCGCGGCGTCGCCCCGTGGCGGGGCCGCCGGCCCGCCGCCGTCGAGGGTCTCGGCCGGCGCCGCCCCCTTGGGGGCTGGGGGGTGCAGCCCATCCTCCTGCATCGCCGCCCGCGCCCCGACGGCGTGCAGGACGCCAAGCGCACACGCGATCCACCAAGCAGCCAGCCGGCCCATCGTGGCTCCTTCGTCACGCTGTCCGCCATAGGACAGTTGGTCCCATGATGATAGTGGGGCCGAAGTGCTGAGTCAAACCCACCATGGCCGCTGAGCATGCCCGGTCGCGGCGGCCGCGTTGCGGGACCGTCCGAGACGTGGCTGCTCCCTATCTGTATCACTCCCAGGGAGGGGGAAGGTGATACAGATAGGCAGGAACGGCCACGGAAGCCCCCTGATCGCCAAAGCGCCTATCTGTATCACTCTCTCGGGGGAGGAAAGTGATACAGATAGGCGGGAAAGGCCGCAAGGGGGTCCGGATCGCCAAAGCGCCTATCTGTATCACCTCGCGGCGGCCGGACAGGTGATACAGATAGGGGCCATGCTTGGTTCGGGTTGCGAAAAGCGGCTCTTCGAGCACGCCCAAACGAGTTTGGGCGTGGCACCCACGGTGTCCCCCAGACCAGCGGTGGGTGCCACGGACAAACTCGTTTGTCCGTGTCTTCCGCACGAGGAACCACCCACGCACGCTTGCATCGGCGGAGCGTTTCGGGCATCCTGGGGCGGAAAAGGGGGGCGAATCCGCGGATGCTGAGGAGCCAGCCCATGGTGACGACGTTTGGCGCGCTGGTGGTGTTCGGCGCGGTGGCGGGGGTGCTGGCGGCGGCCGAGTCGGGCCCCGCCGAGCTGGTGCAGAACCCCGACTTCGCCAGGGCAGGGGAGGGGGGGCTGCCCGCCGAATGGAAGGCGTTGGTTCCGGCGTGGGCAAAGGCGAGTTGCACCGTGCGGCGCGCCGATGGCGGCTTGCAAGTGGACGCCCCAGGCCGGCCATTCGCCGTCGGGGTCGTGGCCCAGGAACTCCGCGGCGTCCGCGGCGGCCAAGCCTACGCGGTCGAGGCCGCGTGCGAGCTGCGGCAGATACCCTCCCCGCTCCGCTCCGTCCTCGTGCGGGTGCTCTGGACGGCGAAGGGCGCGCCCGTGCATCCCGCGGGCGCTTGCGTCCGCGGCCCTGTAGTTGCCGCAGCGCAGCCGGCCGGTGGCACAGGCGTCTCGCCTGTGGCCCACAGGCTGGAAGCCTGTGCCACCGCGGCGTTCCGCGACGTGTTCGTGGCCCCCAAAGAGGCCGACGGGGCGACGCTGTCGCTCGAGGTCAAGTGGCCCCAGGGCGGTTCCGTCCTCTGGAAGCGGGCAAGCGTGCGGCCCACGGCGCCTTCGCCGCCGCGGAAGGTGAAGATCGGCACCGTCTACCTCCGCCCGAAGAACAGCACGCCCGAGGCCAACGTGCGGCTCTTCTGCGAGCAGGTGGAGGCCGCGGGCAAGCTGGGGCTGGACATCGTGTGCCTGCCCGAGGCGCTCACGCTGGTGGGCACAACGAGGAATGCGGCCGAGGTGGGGGAGCCAATCCCCGGCCCCTCGACGAAGGCTCTGGCCGACGCCGCCCGCCGCAACCGCCTCTGGGTCGTCGCCGGCCTGATGGAGCAGGAGGGCGACACCCTGTACAACACCGCCGTGCTCCTCGACCGCGAGGGGCGGCTCGCGGGCAAGTACCGCAAGGTCCACCTGCCCCGCGAGGAGTGGCTCAAGGGGGTCACCCCCGGCGATGAGTATCCCGTGTTCGAGACTGACTTCGGGACGGTGGCGATTCAGGTCTGCTACGACTGGTTCTTCCCCGAGGCCGCGGCTGCCTTCGCCCTGCGGGGCGCGGAAATCCTCTTCGCGCCCACCTGGGGCACCACCTTCCCCGACGCCGAGGGCCGCGTCGAGGGCGAAACCGTCTTCCGCGTCCGCGCCCGCGACAACGGCCTCTACCTCGTCCCGTCCGTCTACGACGGCAGCAGCCTGGTGATTGACCCCCTGGGGCGGGTACTGGCCTCGAACAAGGGGCAGAGCGGGGTCTTCTGGTGCGAGGTGGACCTGGCTGCCCGCGAGCCGCTCTGGTGGGTGGGCCACTGGGGCAGCATCGGCCCGCGCGACCGCATGCCCGCCACCTACGGCCCGCTCCTGGCCGAGCCCTGACCCCCTCCGGCCATCGGGGGACAACGGAGCAGCAGGGGCGTGCGCCGCCTGGTTCCCCCCCCGCGCGCGCCAGCACGAGCACAGCGTCCGGCAGCTTCCCAGCCCTCGCGCGCCATCCCCGATGGCTTGCGGAGTTGTTCAACTCCGCAAGCCTTGTTTCCACCAATGGGCCTGTAACGAGTTCCAGCAGTCGCGCGTGGTGAGGCGTCCTTCCTGCGGGGGCAAGCCTGTACAGAAAGCCTCGCCCAGCGCGCACGGCCGACACGTAGCCGCGGCGAATGAACTTGTCGAGGTGGCGGCTCAAGGCCGTCTCCGAGAAAGGGCCGCGGAGTTGAACAACTCCGAACATATCCGTGGCTCCTCCCGCTGTCAAGCGCCGCGCGGTGTCCGGGAATGCCACCGATGGGCAACAAAGTGATCTACCTCTCGAACCGCTATGTCCAGAAGATCGGGATGCGCCTCAACTACGTGGGCAACTACATCAAGCGCCCAAACCTCAAGCAGGTCTTCTCCCTCGATGAACACCCGGGGGCGTTCATGCACATGGCTGGCAACTGCCTGGAGGGTGACCCCGAGGGCAGCCGAGACAACTGGCGGCTGGTCGCTGGCCCGGCGGCAGGGGCATACAAGATGAGGGAGCCATTCGCCCTCTGGTCAGGCACGCCTGTCACAACCGACAGCGCAGAGGACGCCTGCCGCAAGGTGCTGGCAACCGCCGGCGCCGCACTCCCGAGGCGCGATGCCGTGGATGACCGCATCCTTCGAGAGCATGAATCGGGCACAGGCACGATCATTGACTCTCAGAAGGAGGTCGGCGGCTATCCCGAACTCAAGTCCGCACCGCCGGCTCCTGACGCCGACAATGACGGCATGCCCGATAGCTGGGAGACCCAGCACGGCCTGAATCCGGCAGACCCTTCCGATGGCAACGCCGATGCGGACGGCGACCTGTACACCAACATCGAGGAATGGCTCAACGGCACCGATCCCAGGCAGAAGGACGCAGTGAGGTGACCACGATGAAGGCCTACGAGCTGAGATGGGTCGTAGCGTGTGCGGCCGTGGCCGTGTTGGGCCAGGCGGCCCTCGGCGGCGAGAGGGTGCGGGCCTTTCCCGGGGCGGAGGGGTTTGGGGCCTATGCCCAGGGCGGCCGCGGAGGCAAGGTGCTCTTCGTGACCAACCTGGAGGACTACGATCCGAGGACTGAGAAGCCCATCCCCGGCAGCTTCCGCGCGGCCTGCTGCGAAAAAGGCCCACGGACCATCGTCTTCCGCATCTCAGGCACAATCCCCCTCAAGGTGGAGCTGACGATTACCGAGCCTTACCTGACCATCGCCGGGCAAACAGCCCCCGGCGACGGCATCTGCGTGCGCAACCACCACTCCCAGGTGTTCAACACCCACGACATCGTCATCCGCCACATGCGCTTCCGCCCCGGCGACGGAATCGGACGCGAGGCGTTCAAGAAGTTCCCCGGCGTCTTCGAGCACGACGCCTTACGCGTCCTACGCTCCAAACAGGTCATCCTCGACCACTGCTCGATGAGCTGGGCGCTCGACGAGACGATGGACATCTGGGATTCGCAGGACGTGACCGTGCAGTGGAGCATCATCGCCGAGGGCCTCTTCTACAGCTTCCACCACGAAGGCCCGCACAGCATGGGCATCATCACTCAGAGTGCCAAGGCCAGCCTCCACCACAACCTGCTGGCCAAGCACGACGCCCGCGGCCCGCACGTCGGCGGGAAGACCGCCTGCGACATCCGCAACAACGTCATCTACCTCACCCACGGCTATACGAATGGCGGGGAGGGGCGAGTGAACTACGTGTCCAATTACATCAAGCGCCCGAACATGCGCGCCGCTGACAGGGCCTATGCCTTCATCTTCTTCTATCCCGACCGCTGCTCGGCGGGCTACCTCTACGCTTCGGGCAATGTGCTGGAAGGGGCCGGCCCGCAGAACCAAAGCGACGCAAGCCTCTTCGGCATCGCCCGATTCGACAACAAGCCCTATCTGGAGTTCATTGCCGCCAAGCGCCAGCGGACCGAGGAACGTCCGCCCTACATCCAGGTGGACCCCGCCGGGGTCGAGAAGTTCTTCAGCCGGGAGCCGCTGGCGATTCCCGCCGAAGCCGCCGTGACGACCGACCGCGCGGAGGAGGCGTATCGCAAGGTGCTCGCCACTGCCGGCGCCATCCTGCCCTGCCGCGACGCCGTGGACGCCCGTCTCCTGAAGGAGGTCGAGGGCGGCACGGGCGAAATCATCAACTCCCCGACGGAGGTCGGCGGCTATCCGGAACTGAAGTCAACCCCGCCCCCGGCAGATTCCGACGACGACGGCATGCCCGACGCCTGGGAGACCCAGCACCGCCTCAACCCCAAAGACCCGTCGGACGGCGGCAGGGACGGTGACGGCGACGGCTACACGAACCTCGAGGAAAGCCTGAACGGGACCGACCCCACTCAGAAAGACCCCCCGTGAAGCACAAGAGAGGCACCCGCCATTCTGGCTGGTCTCCTGCTGTCGTGACTCCCCAATCCGGTATCGTCAAGGCATCTCCGCTCGTCCACGACGACAAGCCACTCGCGGGCCGCGTTGCAGAGCCAGGCCGGCTCCGCTAGGATGGGAATACTGCGCGCACCTGCCATGTGGCCCAGGGCGATCCGCAGGCCGGCGACGAGGCCCCCGGCACGGCCCACCGGCCGCATCCATGCTCCAGGCCGGCGAGCGGACGGGCGTCCCTCGTGGCGTTTGCCGCGAGTGTGTCAGACCGGCACACGGAGGCACCGGCCCGGGCCAGATGACTTGGTACGAGGCAGAGGAGAACAAGGTCACAAGGAACCGCTCCCTGTTGTGGGAAGCCCCAATGCGACATCTCTGCTTGGTTCTCCACGCCGCTCTGCTGACCTCGGCAGCCCAGCTCCACGCTGCCGAGAACAGGCCATCCCTGTGGGCGGTCTACTACGCTTGGTATGAGACTGCCGGCGGACCGCACGGCCGGTGGGGCCGATGGAGCGATGACAAGGCGACCGTCGCCAACCCGAAACCGAAGTCCAAGGCGCAACCTCTGATCGGGTTCTATGACAGCGACAATCCCGCCGTGGTGCGCTGGCACATCCGCCTGGCGAAGGCCGCAGGCATCGAGGCATTCCTCGTGTCGTGGTGGGGCGGCGCCAACCTTAGTGGCGTGGCATTCGAGAAGGTCCTCCTGCCCCTCGCCGCCGAGGAAGGGTTCAAGGTGGCAATGTGCAGCGAATTGGCGCAATTCCACCACGACGTGAAGGTGCTCACCCGGCAGATGGCCGACGTGCTGCGCCGAGCCAAGGACAGCGCCGGCTACCTGCGGGTGGACGGCAAGCCCGTCGTCTATCTCTACCAGGTGCCGTTTGCGCCCAAGCTGACGCTGGAGACGTTCGCGGAACTGCGGCGCGGCATCGAGGCGGAGGCCGGCCCGATGTACTGGATGATGGACAAGATCGTCAACCCGCACGGGCGTGGAATGGCTTTTCCCGACGACTGGCTGAAGGTCCCTGAAATCCCGATGATCGGCTTCTACGGCACGTTCAGTGTGAAGCGCATCTGGAAGCACGAGGACCTGGCGCCCATCTACGCCCGCCTCGCCCGGCAGGCGCACGCCGCCGGCAAACGGGTCTTCCTCCCCGCCCATCCCGGCCACGATAACAGCGGCTTCCGCCCGAACGATTACTTCGCCATCCCGCGCGACGACGGCGCGACCTTGCGCGGCTACCTGCGCGCCATCGCCGACGCCGGTGCAGACGTGGCGTTGCTGACCAGTTTCAACGAGTGGCCCGAAACGACCATCGTCGAGCCGTCGTCGTCGTGGCCCGATCCGTATTTCTACCTGAGACTCCTGGCGGAATGGAAAGGAGTCGCCTTCACCGCGCCGCCGTTGCCGCCACTCAAAGGAAAACCAGCGCCATGAGACACGCACTCACACTCCTCACCGCCCTGCCGCTCATCGTGCTCCCGGCGGCTCTCGCTGGCCCGCGGGACGTCAACCATGTGGTCAATCCCGGCTTCGAGGAGAACGCCGACGGCAAGGCCAGGGGGTGGTCGCGCTATGGCGCGGGTTACGAACTGGTGCGCGGGGGGCGCGACGGGAGCTGGTGCATCCAATGCCGTTCCGATGCCGGCGGGCAGACCCTGGGCGCCGCGCAGGAGATCGTCTTCGACCCGCCGGTGCAACACCCGTTCCTAGTTTCGGGATGGAGCAAGGCTGCGGCCGTGGAGGGCGGCGAGTACTGCATCTACCTGGATGTGCACTACGCTGACGGCACGCCCCTGTGGGGGCAGATCGCGGGCTTCCGTCACGGCACGCACGACTGGGCCTACGCCGAGAGCGTGTTCACGCCCCTCAAGCCGGTGGCGCGTATCCAGACCTTCGTGCTCTTCCGGCGTGCGAAAGGCACAGCCTGGTTCGATGATATCCGGGTGTCGCTGGCGCCGCAGTCGTTCACCCGCACCACCGTGCTGGGCGGCTTCGCGGGCGCGGGCCGCATCGAGGCGTTTGCCTTGGTCTCCCTGCCCTCGACGTGGCAGACGCAGGTGCGCCAGGGGGAACGGGTGGTTTTCACCCAGCAAGGGCAAGGACTGTCCCAGCGCATCTCCTGGGACGGCCGCGATCCGGCCGGCCAACCGGTCCCGCCCGGCGTCTGCACCATCCGCTTCGCCGCGACCGACCGCCTGCTGGGCGAGACTGTCACGTGGAGCCGCGCTCTCGATACGGCAGGCGTGCGGCCCGGCCGCAATTACGCGCTCTGGACCGAGAGCAGCATGCAGCGCGTGATGCCGGCGGACCTGCCCGAAACGGCCGATCCGCCAACCACGCTGGCGATGTCGGCCGCGCGCAACGAGTACGAGAGCGGCCAGATCGTGATCATGCCCCCCGCGGGCGTCACGCTGCGGAACGTGCGCGCGGCGGTGTCCGACCTGGCCGGGCCGGGTGGCGCCCACATAGCCGCCGACAACGTGCAGTGGCACCAGGTCGGCTACGTGTGGGTCGAGCATCAGCATGCGCGGCCGGATGTTCCGCGCTATGGTCCCTGCTGGTGGCCCGACCCGCTGCTGCCGGTCAGGAGCTTCGACGTGGACCCCGGCTGGGCCCAGCCCAGCCCTGGCGGGGGCCAGGACGGCGTCGAAGGCCTTGTCGAGGGCCGCCTTCTCCTTGCCCGGGGCGCCGGCCTTGAACTCGAGGTTGGCGACGTGAACGGCGTAGCGGAGCGCGCGGCGCTTGTCGCCGCGGATGAGGGGGAGCAGCTTCTTGCAGTGGGGGAGAGCGGCGAAGTGCTCGGGCTGCCCCTTCACCACCTCGCCCATCAGCCAGTCGAGGTGTTCCCAGAAGTAGAGGCGCTCCTGCTCGATGGGCAGGGCGGGCTGGCTGAGGACGAGGGCGAGCCATCGTGCGGCGGCTGCGTAGTCGCGCTTGCGGCGCGCCGTGTCGAGATACCAGGGGTCGAACTTGCGGGCGGCGACGCCTGCCCGGCACCTCTCGCCGTGGGTGGCCATCACCTGGTAGAGTTCCTCGGACGCGTCGAGGAAGTCGGCGAGGACCATGTAGAGCGTGGCCGCGGCGTCCGAGGCGTCGGCGGCGGGCGGGTTCGCGGCAAGGTACGCCTTGTAGCGCGCGGCGGCGGAGCGGAAGTCGCCGGCGAGGAGCGCGCCGTCGGCGGCGAGGCGGACCAGGGGGGGCGAGGGGCGGAAGTTCTGCGCGAAATACCCCTTCACGGCCAGCGAGGCCGCGTAGCAGCGGCCCAGTCGGCGGCCCATCGTGAGGAGTTCCTTCACCTGCTCCTCCGTGGCCCCGCCGGGGTCGGCCTGCACCTTCAGGAGCAGTTGCTCGAACGGGTCGTCGGGCGCGGCCGGGGGAGCCACAGGCAAGATGCCTGTGCCACCGGGGGCCGGGGCCTTGGCCGGGGGCGCGGGGGCCTCCTTCACCTTCGCCTTCGGTTGGCCGCCGAAGGCGAGCGTGGCCGCGAGGAGCAGAAACAGGGCCGGATGGGCACGCCTGGTCATCGCTGGGTCCTTCCTCGATGGGACGAATGGGACGTATGGGACCTATGGGACTCCGCCCTGTCTGTGGTGGCACAGGCGTCCCGCCTGTGACCCACACAGGCAAGATGCCTGTGCCACCAGGGCGCTATTCTTCCTTCTTCTCCTCGACGGCTTCCTCCTTGCCCTTGACCCTGCCCTCGATCTTGGGCAGGATTTCCTTGGCCTTCTTCGCGTGGGGGCTCGCTGGGTACTCGAAGATCAGTTGCGAGCACTTGTTGTAGGCCTTCGGGAAGTCGTTCATCCGGTAGGCCACGATGACCCACTTGAGGAGCATGGCGTCGAGGAAATCGCCGTCGGGATAGTCCTGGAACACCTGCGTGAGCAGGTCGTCGGCCCGGGCGTAGTCCTTGTTCTCCACGTGGTAGTCCACGAGCTTGGCGAGGGCTTGCCCCGCGAATGGGCTCTCGGGGTAGCGGTCGGCGCAGAGCTTGTACTGCTGGATGGCGGCCTCCGGGGGCCCTGCCGGCGCCGACGCTGGGCGGGGTCTGGCGGCGGCCTGGGCCTCGATGCACTCGGCGATGCGGAACTGGGCCTCGGCCTTCGCCTGCGAGTTGGGCAGGGTGAGGATTTGCTGGAAGACCTTCATGGCCTCCGCGTGGTCCTTGTTCTCGAGCCGGATCGTGCCGATGCCCATCAGGGCCTGGTCCACGAACGGGCTGTCGGGGTAGAGGCGGTTGAACAGGCGGCACGTGGCCACGGCGTTGGCGAAGTCGTCCTGCGCGATGTACAGCTCCCACTTGAGCTTGAAGGCCTCTTCCTTGAGGGCCGAGGGAATGGGGCTATCGGTGCGCAGGATGTTGTCCACCCGGTCCAGGCCCTCGGCGCTCTTCTCCTTGGCGCCCTTGGTGAGGCCCATGCTCCTGAAGATCTTGGCCAACTCGAGATAGGCCGTGGCCTCGACGATCTCCTTCTTGGCCCGGATGACGGGGTCGGGCACCACGTTCTGCGTGGCCCGCGGGCGGCTGTCTATCTCGCCCATGACCTGGATCGCCGCGGCGACCTCGCGGGGCGCCGCGCCGGCGATGTGCAACTCGTCCACGTAGGAGACGATGATCTCGTCGTTCATCGCGCAGGCGAGCACCTGGTCGGTCTTGTCGATCGGCTGGCCCTCGCGGAAGGGCTCGACCTGCACGCTGCCGCCGAAGCGGCCCGTGTGGACCGGGGCGTTGCCCAGCTCGGGGAGCGAGAGGGTTAGCTCGTCGCGGACCACGTAGCGCTCCTCGGCCTCGCGCACGTCGGCGGCGGCGGCCAGGCCCTCGGTCGCCGCCGGGGCGTCCTCCACCGCCTCGCGGTAGCGCGAGCGCACGCGCACGGCCACCGTGTCCGCCTTCTCCGTCTTGTCCTGGTCAAGGTCCTGGAGCAGTACGAATAGGGGCTGGCCGAGGAAGGCGGCGTTGGCCTTCGACTCGAACGTGCCCAGGGTGTAGCGGAGCTGGGCGGTGGAGACGACCCTGACCTTCTTCTCGCGCGCCACGTTGGGCTGCCCCTCCTGCGTGTTGCCGTCCACGTACGAGGTCGTGATCGTGTCGCCGCCGACCACCTGGAGCACGCCGTCGCCCGGCTTGGCCGCCGTGAGGTCGGTGGGGATCGAGCAGATGAAGATGCCCTGCTCGGCCGCCAGCGGGATGCACGCCACCGTCTCCTTGTCCCCGCTCTGCGTCGTCAGCGTCACCTCGACCGCCTTGCCCAGGCGGTGCAGCACCGGCAGGTCGGCGTCCTCCACCTTCACGAAGAAGCGGCGGCCCGCCTCGGCATACTCGACCGACGGGCTTTTCGGGTCCACGAACGTGCCGACCAGGCTCAGGGCCTGGATGGCCTTGTTCCAGTTGCCCTGGGCGAAGTGGCACATGCCGATGTAGTAGTACGACTGGTTGGCCCAGACGGTGTTGGGGTAGTTGTTCGTGATCTTGCGCAGGATGGGGAAGGCGGCGGCGTACTGGCGCATCTGGAACTGGGCGACGCCTGTGAGGTACAGCCCCTCGAGGTACATCTCCTTGGCCTCGCCCGTCGGCTCCTCCTCGCCCTGCTGAAGCTCGTTGAGGCGGCGCAGGTAGCTGACGGCCGTGGCCTGGTCGCGGGCCTCGAGGAAGTGCTTGCCGAGGCTCAGGTATGCCTCGAAGCGGATGGGGTTGTTCGGATACTGCTCGATCACGGACTCGAGCATCTTGACCCCGCGCTCGGTCTCGCGGGCCAGGAGGAGGTCCTGCGCGCGCTTGAGCAGGCGGCGCGCGGCGAACTCGTCGTCCTCGCCCTTGGTGGGCTGGCCCTTGGCGGGGGCCTTGGCCGCCCGCTTCTCCTTGACAGGGCGCTCCCCCTTGGCGCCCGCGGCCGCCACGCCGCCGACCACAGCGGCCATTGCTAAGGACAGCAAGGCTCTGGTTCGCCACGGGAGGCTAAAGGCTGTCGGCATGTCGCGGTCTCCTGTCTTCTGCGATCTGGAATCTGGAATGTGGAATCTGGAATGGTTCTACTGCGCATCCACCCCTCCGCCCATCTTCACGCCCATGCGCTCGAGGTCTTCGTGCGCGGAGCGCGATTGCGCGCTCTCGGGGTACTTCTTGAGCACCATCCTGAGGGCGGCGACCTGCTGGGGCCGCATGCCCGCCTCGCGGTAGAGGCCGGCGATGCGGAGCGCCGCCTCGGACGCGTGCGGCTTGAAGAATGCCTCGATCTCGCGGAGCTGGGCCACCGCCTGGTCCACCTTGCCCAGCTTCGCGTAGCAATCGGAGATCGCCCAGATGTTCTCCGGCGGGTTGTTGCACTGCTGGTACGCGGCAATCGCGGCCGGATACTGCTTGTCCCCGTGCAGGAGCTGGGCCTTGAGCCACAGGGCGTCGGCCGCGAAGCGCGGCACCTTGGCCATCTGGTCCGCCAGCGGCACCCCCTGCTTCGCGTCCTTCCGCGAGTGGTGGAAGCGCAGGTACTCCATCTGCCCAAGCTCCTTGTCGTCGAACGTCATGCAGATGTCCTTCACCAGGCCGGCGTCGCGCGCCCAGAAGTACTTCGCCAGGTCCGCCTTCTCGCCGTCGGCCATCTCGCCCAGGCGGAGCTTGCCGAAGAGGTTCCGCGCCATCTTCGGGTCCTCCACCTTCTCGTAGAACAGCTTCATCACGTCGCGGATCTCGCCGTTCTTCATCTTCTCGAACGCCAGCTTGTTGTAGTACTCCATCACCTTGGCCTTGTTCTTGGGGAACATGCCCATCCAGCGGATGATGCGCGCGTAGTCGCCCGCCTTCTGGTTCCGCTCGAACAGCTTGTCCAGCCGCTCCTGCCACTTCGCCCCGTCCTTCTCGCAGGCGAGCTTCAGGTGCGCCACGTTGAGCTGAAAGTCGTCCCACTCGGGAAACCTGCCGTCCAGCGCGCCGGTCCAGTAGCGGTAGTAGCGGTCGCGGAGGCCGGCCTCGGCCTCGGCGAACTGCCCGAGGCGCCGCACGTCCCAGCCCAGCGCGCCCCAGTAGCGCGCGCTCTTCTCGAGGTCCGCCTCCACCCGCTCGGGGTTGGGCCCGAAGCCGCCGACCTTCTGGTAGAAGGCCCGCAGCTTCGCCTCGTCGGGCTGCGTGCGGACGTGGTGGGCGACGACCTGCTCGATGGCGTACTTGGCGGCCTCGGGGTTCGACTTGCGGAAGTTCACGGCCACCTGCTCGTGGTAGGCCACCGCCTTGTCCGGGCGGCCCTCCTTCGCAATATGGTCGGCCAGGCGGGCGATGGCCGCCGCCGCCAGCGGGTGCTGGCTGTAGCCCGCGTCGTCGGCCATCTTGGCCCAGGCCTGCATCGCCTCCTCCTCGGCCGTAGCCGGCCAGCTCGCTGAGCTGGAGGTTCATCGGCGTGGCGAAGTAGAGCGGGGCGGGGTAGCCGGCCTTCTTGTAGGCCGCGATGAACTGGCCGAACTCCGCGGTGTCGGCGTCCTGGACGGGCAGATGGAAGTTGTAGAGGGGGGCGACGCACGTCATCCCGTGCCGCCGCATATCGGCCAGGTGCACGGCCAGCGCCTTCTCGTCCTTGGGGCTGGAGTAGTTGTAGCCGAGGGCGAACGGCGGGTCTTCGAGCGCGATGGGCAGCACTTCGAGCACGATGGCGATGGAGCCGACAGCGCCCTCCTTTGCCGTCACCTTCACCTCGCCCTTGTAGATGCCGGGCTTGGCGTCGGGCGGCACGTGGATGGTGCACCAGAAGTACTCGGTGCTTTGCGCCGCCATGTTCCACTTGCGGCCCAGCGCCATCAGGATGTCGCGGCCCTCGCCCAGGAAGTGCTCGACGGAGGTCACAACGACGTTCTCGGCGGGGATGACGGCCCCACCCTGGCCCTTCAGCTCGCTGGCGACGATGAACACCTCTTCGAGCGACTGCTTGGGCCGCAGGAGGAAGCTGAACGGCTCGTATTCGCCCGGGCAGGCGAAGAGCCGGGCCTCGCGGACGGCGCCCTCCGCGGCGCGCTGCACCGTGACCGAGCCTGGGGCCCTATAGCTCACGCTCTTGCCGTCGGAGGTCTTGACTGTGACCTCCTGCGGGTTCCCATACGTCACCGGCCGGGCCGCCAGCGGCTTCTGGTCAGGCTTGGGGTCCTGAGTGTAGTCCGTCACGAACAGATCCAGCTCCGCACCCGCGGCAATGGCCGCCGCCAGCACAAGGGATGGGAACAGCACGCGTCTGATCATCTTCCTTCTCCTGTTCTGTCCTCTGCCTTCTGTCGTCTGCCCTCTGCCGTCTGCCCTCACTCCTCCAACTTTCCGCCGACGGGGACCAGGCTCATGTCGTCGAGCCAGATGGTGCCCTCGCCGATGTGGTAGAGGTAGACGCCGAAGGTCTTGGCGTCCTTCTCGGGCTTGCCGATGGCCGTGTACTCCTTCCATTCGGGGCCGAACTTCTGGCGGAGGGCGCCGGTGGCGCCCGACTCGAAGTTGATGAAGAGCAGGTTGTCGCCCTCGCCCTTGGCCCAGAAGGTGAGCCTGTACTCGGTGGCGCCGGGCACGGCGGGGAGCTTTGGGGTCATGATGCCGATGCGCCCCTTCTTGCCCGTGCAGCGGATGCGGGCCGAGAGCTTGCCGCTGTGGACGTTTTCCGGCTTCTCCTCCCACATGTTCTCGTAGTCACCGCCCCAGCTCCAGCCGCCCCACCAGAGCCAGCGCGAGCGGTCCTTCGCCGAGTTCTTGTTCACCAGCTCGAACCCGCCGTTCTGGATGAAGTTCAGCGGCGGATCGGTGACGGCGAGGGACTTGGGTTCGTAGGTGCCCGCGAGGCGCGCCTCGAGCATCTTCTTGCGCTTCTCGTAGGCCGCGTCGCTCAGCAACCCGTCGGCCTTCTGCTTCTCGACGGCCTTGAGCGCCGCCTCGACGCGCCCCTTGGGCCACAGCCCCTTTGTCAATGCCTCCTTGTCCTCCTTCTCGCCGGCGAACGCGCCCAGGCCGGGCGCGAGGGCGAGAAGGCCAACCAGCACCACTGAGGACCGCGACATCCCATGTCTCCTGTCAGCCGGTGGATCGAGCCACATCCTCCGCCCCATCCTATTAGCACAAATGTGGTGGGAAGATCAAGGCCGAGTGCGGCTTGGCGGCGTGGCGACACGCGGCCCGCGTGTCGAACCACTGGGACACGCGAGCCGCGCGTCCCTACGACTCTCCGCGACAGGGGCTACTTCTTGCTCACCCGGGCCTCGGCCCAGTCGGAGCTGCCGACAAGCCAGCGCGAGAGGCTGCAATCGGCCTCCAGCCGCAGGGTCTTCACCCCCTTGATGTCCACCTCGACGGCCACGGGCTTCGAGTTCCACTTGAGCCACTCGGAGCTGTAGAGCCGCTTGCCGTCGCCGGAGACGATGAACTGCACTCGCTCGCCGCGGTCGCGGGCTGGCGTGGCCTCCAGGTCGTCCTCCAGGTCAATGCCCACGGTGGCGCGGAAGAAGGCGTACTTGCCATCGAGGGCGAACTCGATCTTCGAGGGGGCGCGGACGCCGAGGCCGCGCTGGAACGTCTGGCCGGTTGTCCTCACAGCCGAGGGCGGCTGTGCCACAGGCCCTTTGTCCTCGGGCGGGAGGCCGATGCGGAGGGGGTTGCCCTGGTGCGAGCGGTCGAAGCCGACCAAGCCCTTGTGCTGGTCCACGAGCGTGGGCATCAGGTCGCTCAGGCACAGCTCGTCGGGCGCGGGGTCGGGCAGCGCATGGAGCTTGGGCGCCTTCTGGGGCTGGGTGGCATTCCGCGCGGCGTCGTCGCCGGTGAACTGATAGCGGTCGTCGAGCTGCCACGCCTGGTCGAAGAAGCCCACGCACAGAAAGGTCTCGGGCGAGAGCGTGCGGGCGTCGAACACCCCGAAATCAAACCAGTCGTAGTTGTCGTACGGCCCCCAGCCGAACCAGTTGCCGAATCGGTTGTTGACCTGGTCGAGCGCGGCGGGCGAGAGGCCGGCGAACACGACGACGTAGCGCTCGGGGTTGAGGGGGTTGGGGTAGCACAGCTTCACCCCCACGTCATCGCCCTTGAAGGTCTTGTTCCCTACCCTAACCTCCCGCAGGTTCGCAACCTGCGGGAGGACGATGGGCAGCTTGGGGGCGATGCGGGCGGTGAGGGCGTTGGCCGCCGGGCCGCCGTAGAGGACGAGGTGGTGCCGCTCGATGTCGGCGTCGGTCACTGCCGTGTCGTCCTTCACGCGGGGGCGGCAGTTGAACAGGCGTTCCCAGTCGCGGGCCTTGGCCTCGACCTCGCGGGCGATGACCTCGCGCTCCCACGCATCGGCCGACGTGGTGCCGCGCACGAGCAGGAAGCTGCCGAGGAAGGCATCGCCGATGGGGCCTTCGAGGCCCTTCTTCTTGGCCAGGCCGCTCGGCAACCGCCCGGCGCTCCACTTGCCGTCGGAGCGCACGAGCGTGGCCTCGTGGCCGTCCACCCGCACCTCCTGCCCGTCAATCTTCACGTTCGTAGTGCCGCCTTTAGGCGGTTCCGTGTTTGGAGTCCTGCCTTTAGGCAGTCCTGGGTCGGAAGACTGCCTGAAGGCAGGACTCCGAACCCAGAGGGCCGAGACGTTTGAGGTGGTGATCTCAAGGGTGCCCTCGCCAAGATGCCGGGCGTCAATCTCGGCGAACTTCATCGGCTCGACGAAGCGCTCGATGCGCACCCAATAGGCCCCGTCGTGCCGCAGGTGAGCGGTCCTGAACCGCACCCGCTCGGGCGCGGGGTCCCGCTTCTGGGCCAGCATCCAGTCCCAGCGCTTCGTGAAGAAGTCGCTGGGGAAGCCCCAGTGGCGGACGTTTGGGAACTCCTGATACTCGATGGGGCAGCCGAGTTTCTTCGCGGCCTCGGCCATGTTCCGCGAGTTCGCGGCGGGCACCACGTCGTCAATCGCGCCGTGCGCGGCCAGGGCCGGCAGGTTGAGCAGGTTGCCCGCGTAGGCCACGGGCTCCACGCTGTCGAGCAGCCAGTTGCGCAACTCGGCGAAGCGGGGCGGCATCTCGTAGCGGACGCGCCGCCGCTTCGGCTTCCAGGCGTCCCACGCCCGGCGGTCGGCGTTGCCGCACACGGGCGCGATGGCCGCGAAGCGGCCGGGGTGGTGGACGCCGAGCTGCCAGGAGCCGGTGCCCCCCATCGAGCTGCCCTCGACCACGATGCGGTCGAGGTCCACCCAGTAGTCGCGCACCACGTCGTCAATCACGGCCAGCACGTCGTCCTCGGCGGCGAGCATGTAGTCCTGGCTCCCGCGCCCGTGGGGCGCCACGGTGAGCAGGCCGTTGTTCGTGCGCGCGGGATGGCCCTGGAAGGGCGCGTACCAGCCGTGGCCGTGGAGCGACACGAGCAGGGGGAACGGCTTGTCGGCCTTGTAGTCGCCCGGCACGCCGAGCGAATAGCTCTGGAGCGAGCCGTCCCCCTCGGAGCGATAGGACCGGAGAATGGTGCCGCGGCGGCCGGCGAAGGGGTCGGTGCCCGCGGCGAGCGCCCGCAGGTCGTTGCTGAGGCCCTGGAAGGCGCGGGTGGCCTGGGTGGCGGCGCCGAAGAACGAATAGACGTCGCCCAGGCGGTGCTGCCAGTGGGCCACGTGGGTGCGGAGCCAGCCGAGCTGGCGGGTGAGGGGGCCGCCGAGCGCGATCCTCTGGTCAATCTGGTCGCCGAGGGCCGCGAACTGGCGCAGCACGTTCTCGGCCGAGACGGCGGTGCGGCGGTCGAGGCTCGCGTAGTGCTCCGCCGCCTCCTTCGCATACGCCGCCTGCTCCTCCGTCCACTCCGCCGCCTCCAGCGTCGCCGCGAAGACGTGCATCCGCCGGTTGTAGGGGAGCGCGATGGCCTCGAGCGTCTTCTTCGGGTCGAGCGCGACCTTCTGGAGCCAGATGCGGGGCGGGACCTCTTCGCGGACCATCGCCCGCTTCTCGCTCGACCAGGTGTAGCGGCAGGCGGCCTCGAACGCCGCGCGGTCACCTGGCTCCGCCTTCTGGCACCAGTCCTTCAGCGCGAAGTCGGCGTCGGCCGGGCCCTCCTTGTAGGCGAGGGCCAGCGTGTCGCGGAAGCTGCCGTTCTCGGACTGGCCCGCACGAAGTCGCTCATTGGCCGCATCCGGGCGGGCACGGACGCCCCGGTCGTCCTCGGGGGCGTCGGCTTCTCCATCTTCCCCCACGCCGCCCTCGCCTTCTGCGAGGCCCCCTACGCCATCCGCGGCGAAGGCGAGGAGCCGCTCCTGCGCCTCGCCCGCTGCCTCGCCGAGGGCGGGCCGCCCGACGACGTGCCCGGCCTCCTCGCCCGCCGCGACGGGCGTATCGTGCTCGACAACCCGCCCCTCCGCCACGACCTCCCCGCCATGCCCCCCTGGCGACGCGACGTGGTGGACAACCCCCGCTACCTCGCCGAGGGCGGCCAGGTGGGCTTCGAGTCCAAGCGCGGCTGCCCCCGCCGCTGCGCCTACTGCGCCGACCCCATCGCCAAAGGCTCCGCCCTCGTCGCCCGCACCCCCGCCCAGGTCGCCGACGAACTCGAAGCCCTCCTCCGCCAGGGCGTGGACGTGTTCCACACCTGCGACGCCGAGTTCAACGTCCCCCGCTCCCACGCCCTCGCAGTCTGTGAGGAGCTTTCGCGGCGGGACCTCGGCGGCCGCATCCGCTGGTACGCCTACGCCGTGCCCGATGGCTTCGACGACGAGCTGGTCGCCGCCATGGCCCGCGCCGGCTGCGCCGGCGTGGACTTCACGGCCGACCACACCGACCCCCAGATGCTCGCCACCCTCGGCCGCTCCCACACCGAGGCCGACCTGCGCCGCGCCGCCGCGGCCTGCCACGCCCACCGCATCCCCTTCATGTTCGACCTCCTCCTCGGCGGCCCGGGCGAGACCCGCGACTCCCTTCGCCGCTGCATCGAGGCCCTCAAGGAGATGAATCCCTCCCGCGTCGGCACCAGCCTGGGCATTCGCCTCTACCCCGGCACCCCCCTCGCCGCAAGCATGAGGAGAAGGGGACTGGCTCCTTTTCCGCCCCGGGAAAAGGTGCCTGTCCCCTTTTCCGACGAGGAGCTTCTCCTCCGCCCCACGTACTACATCGAGCCGGCCCTCGGCCCCGACGTCCACGACTACCTCCGCTCCCTCATCGGCGGCGACGAACGCTTCCTCCTCCCCTCTGGCGCCGAGGGCGCGGCGAACTACAACTACAACGACAACTCGGCCCTCTGCGAGGCCATCCGCCGCGGCGCCCGCGGCGCCTTTTGGGACATCCTTCGCCGCCTCCCTCAGCGCCCATAGGCCCCTTTCCCGGCCATTCTGAGCGAAGCGTAACACTTCAGCCGAATCAAGTGGGAGTTCGTAGTGCGGCCTTCAGGCCGTATCCTGGGCGCCAGATACGCGCTGAGGCCCGCACTACGAACTCCGCCGCCATCTGAAGGGCGCGCTTGAGACCGCACTTCACTCGGCTGAAGTGTTACAGCGAAGCGGAGAATCTCTTTCTGGCTGCTGCCACTCGGAGGCTGGCGCTTCCCTTTGCACACGCCCGGCCCGGAACTCGCGGCCGCCAGGAGAACACCCGTTCCGGGCGTGTGTGGCCGTGTCCCTTGGCGGCGCAGGCCGGCCGGTGCGCGCACGGCGCGGACCCTGACATCAGGGGGGGAACCCGCGATTCGGGGCGTGTGTGCTTGGGGATGCGAGACTTGCGGAGTTGTTCAACTCCGGAGGCATCGTCCCCAGCCCCGTCGAGCGGGCGCGACCGTGGTGGCCGTGTCCCTTGGCGCCGCAGGCCGGCCGGTGCGCCGCACCCGCTCGCAGGCGTCTCTCCCCCAGGCTGGAGTGCGGCGTACTTATTTAAGTGCGCCACACGCGCTCGCAGGCACCTGTCCCGGTGGCTGGGGTGTTGGCGTACTTGTTTAAGTGCGCCATACGCGCATGCTGTGGGCTCAGCGGGCCGTGCCGTGCTG
The DNA here is from genome assembly GCA_041320515.1 of Planctomycetota bacterium. Taxonomy (GTDB): domain Bacteria; phylum Planctomycetota; class PUPC01; order DSUN01; family DSUN01; genus DSUN01. The sequence continues at coordinate 3,011,052 of JBGLNR010000001.1, forward strand.
CCTGCCCGATTGGCGAGAAGTCACTGCCCCGGTGGCTCGGGGCTTTCGCTCAGGTAGAGCCTGTCGAGGGCCACCGCGCGCTCGCGGACGGCCAGGATGAGGGCGTTCACGCCCGGCTGAAGCGGAATCGCGCTCGGCTTCGCGCTCCCGGCGTCCACCCCGCTCGACGCGTTGTAGGGCTCCCAGTGCCACCCCTGCCCGGGGGCGAGGTGCCACGGCCGCAGGCTCGGGCTCTCGGCTCCCTCGGGGGCGACCGCGAAGAAGAAGGAGTTGGCGTCCGACGAAGGCGACCGCACGCGCGCCCAGAGGTAGACCGCGACGGGTTGCTGGACGAGGACGTGGAAGACGAGGCGCGAGGAGGGCTTGCCGTACTGCGCGTCGCCCTCGCCGCGCGGCTCCCACACGAAGCGGCCGCCCGAGGCCGTATCGTCCTTCTCCACCTCGAGCGCCCCCAGGCGCATCGCTGCCGCCTCGGCCTCGATGAAGAGCGGCTTGCCCGCATAGGCCACCTTGTCGCCCGTCACCGGCTGCGGCGGCGCCGCCCGGGCCGCCGTCGGGGGCCTCGGGATGACCAGGCTGCGGTGCCGGGCCACGTCCATCCCCGCCTTCTGCGCGAGGGCGAGGTCCGCCCGCACCGCGGCGGGGGATGCCGCGCCGCCGTGGAGGCGCAGGAGCGCAAGGGCCAAGTGGTCGCGGCCCGCCTCCGCCGCACGCGCGCGGGCCGCCAGGGCCAACAACTCCTCGCCCTGGAAACTCGCCAGTTTCTTCGGCAGGTCCGCGCCGTCCACCCGCACGATGAGCAGCCCCCCCTCGCGCCGCTGAAAGGTCCCCTCGGCGCCCCCCGCCCGCACGGCGTCGCCGGGCTTCAGCGTGGCCACGCCCGCCTCGGCCGCCTGCCACAGGGCGGCCAGGGCCTGCGCGTCCTCCACGATCCACTGCGCGGCGGCGGGCGACTTCGCGTACGGCTCCTCGGCCACCAGGGCCTTGGCCTTCGCCAGCGCCGCGGCGTGCTGGCCCGTCTCCCACAGTGGCCGCAACGCGGCCACTCCGCCCGCGTAGAGGCCCAATGCCTCGACCTGCCGCGCCACGCCGGGGTTGCCCGCCAGCCACTCCGCCTCGGGCCGCCCCAGCAGCCACACCCCCCGCAGCCCCGCGCGCACCCGCCACGCCCGCAGCAGCACGCTCCCCTGGTGGTGCGCCGCGTCGCGGCCACGCAACTGCACCGTCTGGTCCAGCCACGCCTGCACCAGCTCCCCCTGCCGGGCGAAGTGGAAAGCGTGCTCGGCACCCTCCCGCAGCCGCTCCCTCTGGATGGCGAGGAATGCAGGCGCCCCGTCCTCGCGGTACACGTCCTGCTGCCCGTCGCGCATCAGGAGCCAGTAGCCGCGCCACGGGCCGGCGCACAGGCCGGCCCCCACGTGGCCGTGGACGCCCAGCTCCTCGCGGATGCAGCACGTGCCCGCGGCCTCGACGGGTCCGAGGAACGCCGCGGCGTGCCGCAGCGTGTGGCTCTCGTCCGAGCCGAGGCGCAGCTCGCCCTCGGCCACCTGCGGCGCCGGCCCGGCCACCACGCGCCAGTCCTCGAGTTGGGCCGGGTCGCTCCAGTCGTAGTAAAGCTCGATGCGTCCGTCGGGCAGGGGCCGCACGTCCCCCCGCAGCGCGTTCAGCCCGGTCACGGGCGGGAACGGCGGCTCGGGCGCCGCTTTCGGCTGGGGCGCACCCTCGCCCGCAAGCGCCGCGCTCGCCAACGCCACCAGCCACAACGGCACGGGGGGGCCTCGTCTCATGCCCAGAGCATACTGCCGCCGCACATGCCTGTCAACCACGCGAACACCGGCGTGAACAGGAGTCTTTGGAGGAAGGGGCGCGGGGAAGGGACCTTTCTGCCAGAAAGGTCCCTTCCCCACACTTCCCTGCCGCTTGCAGTCATCACCTCTGGTACTGGTGCATCTTCCCGAGCTTTTCGAGCTGGTCGGGCAGGAGGCCCGGGCGCATCTTCTCCATGCACTCGTTGTGGCGGGCCTGCCACACGTTCGTCTTCGACAGTTCGGCGACCTCTTTCTCGGCCTTCTCGATCGCCGCCACGTCGAGCTTCTCGGCGCGCCGCAACTCCGCGAGCTGGTCGCGCGCCCCCGCTGCCTGGTCCTCCACCTTGGCGTACTTCTCGTAGACCGGCACCAGCAGCCCCGCGATGTCCTCCACCTGCGCGTCGGTCAACTTCAACATGTACTTGTAGCTCTGGAGCCACTGCTTCGCCTGGTCGAGGAACCGCTGCTGCCGCCAGGCCTTGAGCTGCGCCTCGTTCATCACCGACTCATAGACCTTCGCGAGCCGGGTGTTCATCAAGGCGTGCGTCTCTTGGGTCAGGCGCGACACCTCGGCGTTGGCCGCCGCCGCCGCCTGCTGGGCCGCCTTGAGCTGCGTGTCCAGCCGGCCGCGCTCCTTCTCCAGATCGCGGCGAAGCTCGGTGACCTTCTGAATCTGCTCGGGCGTCAGCCCCAGCTTCCGCAGCTCCTCGATGGACAAGTCCTGGCCCCGCTGGTAGTAGCCGGGGTAGCCGGGATAGTGGTACGGGTATCCCGGCGTCTCGCCCGCGGCGGCCAGCCCCGTAGCCAGCGCCAGGCCCAACGCCGCCAACCACACCTGCGTCCGCATCGTCCGTCTCCTCACCAGGAGGCCATCCCCTTGCCCACGCGCCACACCCCTCATTATGCGCCCCTCGCGCGGATTTGCAAGCGGCACCTCAGGCGTGAAGAGTCCAGAGGCCGGTGGGCAGGCTGGCCGGCGCGCGGGTAGAGCGTGGCGATGGCTGGGAAGCGCAGGACGGAGTGTGGCAGCGTCGTCACGCTCGCCATCGGCCTCTTTGACTATGTGGCCGACTGCCTGCCGTTCCTCCGCAAGATGCGGCGGCTGAGCCGGGCGAAGGTCGTCGCCGTGTTCCCGCGCAAGTGGACGTGGCGTGCGCCCGTGCGCAAGCTGCGGCTCGCGCTGCGCGGCTGCCCCGTCTACTTCTTCACCAGGCCCCAGGTCGAGCGGCTCATGGCGCAGGCCGGCTTCGAGCGGTTCACCATTGATCGCCTGGGCAAGCTCTACTTCGTCGTCGGCCAGTGCGGCGGGGGGGCCGGCTGATGCGCGTCGTCGCCCTGGCCCACGGCCTCGACGGCGAGCAGGCGCGGCAGTCGGCCTATGTCCTCGGCACCCTCCTGGACACGCTCGGCGTGCGCCACGAGGCGGCGGACCACGGATTCCACATTCCAGATTCCAGATCGCCAGCGGCTGAAGAGCCCGTGGTCGAGATCGCCTGCGGGCCGGCGATGTCGCCCGATGAGGCCATTGCCCTCCACCGCCGCATCGGTGGCACAGGCGTCCCGCCTGTGGAACACGGGCAGGATGCCCGTGCCACCGACGCGTCTCTCCTACGCTACGAAGGCGCCCGCGTGCGAATCGAGGCCGACATCCTGTCCGCCGCCGCCCTCTGGCTAGCCGGCGGCGACGAGGCGGGCGTGCCCCGCGACCCCTTCGGCCGCGTCCCCGGCGCCGCCACGCCACGAGCCAAGGCCGGCCTCCTCTCCACCCCTGTTGTCCACCCCCTGATGAACCTGCTTTGGTCGGCCTTGTGTCGGGCCGCGGGAACGACCCTGGAGCGCGCGCCCGCCTGGCCCGACGGCCACAAGTTCGCCGTCTGCCTCACCCACGACGTTGACCTCTGGCGCAAGCGCACCCTGCGCCAGTTCGGGAAGGAGATGGTGAGAGGGCTCCGAAGCCCCCGCCGCCTGCCCGCAGTCGCCCGCGCCTTCTGCTGTGGGCCGGACCCGTGGAGCGACCTCGACTCCATCGCAGCCCTCGAAGAACGCTACGGCATGCGCTCCACCTTCTTCGTCCTCCCCGGCCGCCCAAACCAGGTGGTGAACGGCGTGGGGGTGGTGAACTCCTATGCCGCCCGGCCCGAGGCCGTGCGGGCCACGCTTCGCCGCCTCGCCGGCCGCGGCTGCGAGGTCGCCCTCCACGCCAGCTTCGACTCCTATCGCTCCGCCGACGCCCTGGCCGCCGAGCGCCGCGACGTGGCGGCACTCGCGGGCGCCGACGTGGCCGGCTGCCGCCAGCACTTCCTCCGCCTCGACCGGCCCGCAACCTGGCAGGCCCAGGCCAAGGCCGGCCTCCGCTACGACGCCTCCCTCGGCTACCACGACACCGACGGCTACCGCCCCGGCCTCGCCTTCCCCTATCAGCCATTCGGTGGCACAGGCATCCTGCCTGTGCTCGAGCTACCCCTCACCATCTACGACGGCGACCTCTACGAGTGGGGGCACCTCGACGCCGACGCCGCCTGGGAGCGTCTCCGCGGCTACCTCGAACGCGCCGAAGCCGACGGCTCGATGCTCGGCCTCCTCTGGCACAACACCCACTTCTGCGACCTCGACGCCCCCGGCTACCGCGGCGTCTACGAGCGCGCGCTCGCCTGGACCCGCTCCCACGGCGGCTGGGGCGCCCCCGCCCGCGACATCGCCGACTGGTGGTCCCGCCGCACCGCCCGGCTCGCCGCACCCCGCCCGGCGCCGTAAGCCATCGCCATTTCGACACTTACGCCCAGAATGCTCCCGGCCCCAAGACTCGCGCCCCCCCCAAGACCGCGCGAGTCCGCCCGGAAGGCCGAGAACTGGCGATTCTCGCCCGTTTTCTAAGACTCGCGCCCTTTTCCCCCCCAGGGGGGCGCGAGTCTTGGCAAGCCCCCACGGCGCCCGCGCGTCAGGTCACGACCCGGCGCACATAAGGTATCTGGATCAACCCAATCGAAATGGTGAACGTGGCTGCGACCAGGACGGCCGAGCCCAGAGGAATGCCGACCCACGCGTTCGGCCACAGACCCGTCAGCCCCGCCTCCCGTTGAGCGTGCAGCAGCGCGGGATGCACCAGGTACACCCCCAGCGTCGCCGGCGCGAGCCACCTCGACACGAGTCCGCCCGCGCGCTCCGACAACCGGTGACGCGTGAACACCGTGCCGAGGACGACGAACACCGACGCCGGCAGCGTCACCCCCGCCACGTCGCACAGGCCGTTCGCCACGAGCCGCGACGCCATCCCCGACCTCGCCGCCGACAGCCACTGCCCCCCCACAATGGCTAGCAGCGACCCCGCCACAACCGCCCATCCGAGCCGCAGCCCTCGCCCCGTCAGAACCGTGTCCCGCAGGCAGTAGCCGGCGAAGTAGAACCCAATGTAGGGCACAAAGCGCGTCGCGGCGTTCGGCGCGGAGCCCGACCCGACGGCGATGGCGATGAGCTTGTAGACGCACCCCAGCCCCAGGGCCAGCCCCGTGAACAGCATCAGCTCCCGCCGCCCCGCCGAGCGCGTGATGGCCCGAAACGCCGGCGTGAAGAGATACAGCCCGACGATGATGAAGGCGAAGTGCAGGTGGTAGAACGGCTTGCCCGACAGCAGCAGCTTCACGGCGTAGGAGGGGACGAACGGCTCGCCCTGCACCACCACGCGGTGGGCCAGGTAGAACAGACACCAGAAGGCGAACGGCAGGCCCACCCGCCGCAGCCGCTTGCCGTAGAAGGCCCCGAGCGGCTCGTCCCGCGCCGGGTCGAGGAGCAGCGCGCCGCTGAGCATTATGAACACGGGCACGCACCAGATCGTGGCCGAGTAGGCCACGTTGGAGACCAGCCAGTCCACCAGGCTGATCTTGTCGCCAATCTCGCCGTAGCGCTGGTTCCCCGACGTCGCCACGTGGAACACGCACACCCCCGCCGCGGCCGTCACCCGCAGCAGGTCGCCGTAGGGCAGCACGCGAGGCTTGGGTGCGCTCGATGGGGGGGCGGGAGCAGCCACGCAGGAAGCACTCCAGGCCGCGGGAAGGGCGACGCGGAAAGGCTACCATCACAGCCGCCGCGTGTCAAACGGTTGCGGCGGGGCGGGCCTTGGTCTATACTTTCCTCTGTTGTGGCAGCACGCCCAAACTTGTTTGGGCGTGAGAGGAAGGATAGCCTCAATGGCCGATGCAGACCCAAGACCAGTCTCCCAAGAGAGGGTCGTGCTGCGCCCAGGCGAGGCGATGGAGGAGTGGGACGCCTTCGTGGACTCCTCGCCCCAGGGCTGCCTCTTCTGCCGCTCGTGGTGGCTCGAGGCGGTAGCACCCGGCGAGTTCGAGATCCTCGTGCTGCGGCGGGGCGGGAAGATCGCCGCTGGCATGCCACTGGTCCGCCGCCGCAAGTGGGGCGTACGGGCCATCGGCATGCCGCCCCTCACGCAGACCCTCGGCCCGCTCCTCGGCCCGCCGACGAGCGAGAACTACGAGAAGCAGCTCTCGAACGAGATGGAGCTTCTCACGGACCTCGCCGCCGCCATCCCCCGCGTGGCGCACTTCAGCGCCTTCTGCCACCACAGCCTGACCAACTGGCTCCCCTTCTACTGGGCCGGCTACCAGCAGACCACCCGCTACACCTACGCAATCGAGGACCTGAGCGACCCCGAGGCCGTCTTCGCCAACTTCGCGCACGCCAAGCGCAAGAACGTCAAGAAGGCCGAGAGACTGGTCGAGGTCCGCCAGGACCTGCCGCCCCGCGAGTTCTACGGCCACCACGCCATGACCCTGCGGAAGCAGGGCGACGCGATCAACTACAGCTTCGAGCTGTTCGAGCGCATCCACCGCGCCACGGCCGAGCGCAACGCGGGCAAGACCTGGTTCGCCGTGGACCCCGAGGGGCGCGTCCACTCGGCCATCTTCGTCATCCACGATGCGCGCTCGGCCTACTACCTCCTCAGCACGATAGACCCCGAACACCGCGGCAGCGACTCGGCGACGCTCCTGGTGCGCGACGCCATTGCCTACGTCTCGCGGTTCACCAAGCGCTTCGACTTCGAGGGTTCGATGATTCGGGGCGTCGAGGGCTCCTTCCGCAAGTTCGGCGCGGTCCAGAAGCCCTACTTCCACCTCACGAAGAGCCGCCTGCTCGTGCGTGCCGCCCTGGCGCTACGGGAGGCCCTCCGCCGGCGCCGCGAAGGGTGATGTGGCACAGCCGCCCCTCCTCCCCCCAGGGGTTGTATGCCCCAAACTGCTGCCCCCAACATGTGCCAGCGTCCCCAGTGTCCCCAGCGTCCCACTTTTTGGGCCTCCCCCCGTTTCAGGCCGAAAGCGCGGAGTGAGTCCCCAAATACTCGCGGCAGAACCGTAGCGTAGCGCCGCCGATCGAGACCGCCTACAGCCCCGGCGCGGTCCCCGCCGGCTTCCTGCGGTAGAGCCGCATCAGGCCGCGGGGGCGGGAGGTGAAGACGAGGTCGTAGGCCGCGTCGAGCTGGCGGCGGACCGAGGCCGCAGCCTCCGGGTCGTGGACCTCGCGCGGCGCGCCCCACACCAGCACGTAGTCCACCCGCCCGCCCGTCCGCTCGGGATACGTCAGGAAGTCCACGTTCGGGCCTTCCGTCCCGAACTCCCCCTTTCGGCCGATGTGGACGAATGGCTGGAACCGGGGCCGGAACACGACGGGGAAGTAGCCCACGCAGGCCTCGTAGTTCATGAAATCCACCAGGCCCTTCCGCGACGCCAGGCTCAGCGCCCGCAGCGGCCTCTTGGCGTCCTGCATGCAGCGCACGAACTGCGGGTTCCTCCAGTCAGTCACCCGGAAGCAGTTCCCCCAGCCGTCGGAGACGTAGACATGCTCCGTCGCGGGGTCCGCCACGATGTGTTGGAGGTCGAGGGCCCGCTGAGGTCCCGCCTCGTAGAAGTCCTTGGCCAGCTCGAAGGCAGTGCCCTTGTCCTTATAGATGCGGACCGGCAGCGGGGTGTAGGCGACCCAGATCAGGTTCTCGCCGTTGTTCCTGGCGACCCCCAGGAAGGTGTTCGGAGAGTACCCGTAGCTCGGGCACACCAGCACGCTCGCCGCCGGCTCTGTGTCCTTCGCCCAATCGTTGAACTTGAGGAGTCGGACCTCGCCCTTGCTGTGGTGGTCGCGGGCCCGCGTGGTCACGTAGAGCGTCTTCGTGCCGGGGAGAAGCGCCAGCGCGTCCGCGTGCATCACCGGAAACTCTCGAATGACCTTGCCGGCCTTGTCCAGGGCCACGACACGCTTGTTCTGGCGGTCACCCACCAGCACGTTGCCTTCCGCATCCACGGCGATCCCGTGGAAGGCGGCATAGCCGTAGTCGCAGTACCACACGTTCGCGATCGGGGACTTGACGCGCGCGTCCCTGTCGGTGATGACCTGCTTCTCGTCCAGGGCGAAGAAAACCGTCGCCTGGCGCGTCGCCACGTCCACCCTCCAGACCTGCCCGTCGCGCCAGAAGCCCGTTTGCTCCGCACCAACCTCTCTGGCCAGCTTCTGCGTCGTGGCGTAGAGACCGCTCAGGTAGAAGCGCTTTCCGTCGGGGGAGAAGGCGGTGAACGCCGGCCCCTTCACCCGCCAGGGCACCTTCCACCCGTTCTGTTCCGGATGGATCAGAGAGGGCTCGTCGACGAGTTGCCCGGGCGATGCCGTGTCGGGCGGAATCGTGCCGTCCGTCTTGATCCTCAGCAACTGGAAGGGGCGCGAGCGGCGGTTCACCAGCAGCAGTTGGTCCTTCTCCGGGGTTGGGAGCAGGAACGCGCATTCCCCACGTGTTCCGGCGATCAAGGTGCGGCTCAGGGCGGGCGAACTCAAGTCGCTGTAGCCCGGCGAATAGGTCCCGTCGGCCCGGACATTGACGCCCCAGCCCTTCATCTCCTCGACCGGCTTGCCGGCCTGCGGGGGATAGACCGTGCGCTGGTAGGCCCCGTCGGCGGAATACTGGCGGATCGCCGGCGGCCCGTAGTTGCTGGCGTTGCCCATCACGTACACGCTGCCGTCGGGCTTGACGTCCAGGCCGGTGATCTTCCAGGCCGCGTGGTCGCCTTGCCCCATCTCTCGGGAGTAGAAGGCGTAGGGGTCTCCGCCGACGATGCGCTCGAGCGACACGCCCATCCCCGCCCGCACGCGGGCAGTGAACGCATCGGGGTCGGCCGCCGGCTGCCCGTAGTCGTCCTTGCCGTCCCACTCCAGGCTCTGCGACAGCCCCGGCTTGAGCGGCGCGGGCGGCGGGTTCTCGCCGCCGAGCACGCCCGCGGCCAAGTGGCGGATCACCTTGCCCTTCGCGTCGAGGACCGCCACCTCGACGTCGGTCTTGGCGTTGAGGGCGAACGAAATGAGGGTCTTGCCGCCCGACCTCTTCATGGCGGGCGCGGCGACGAACTTGACCTCTCCTGCGGATGCCGCACAGAGTGCTGCTGTGGCCGTTAGAAGGAAGCTGACCGCCGGCTTCAAGATCACTTGCGTCCCTCACTTCCCGCCCGGCCTCGTGCCGGCAGGCAGGTCGCCCAGAGCGGCGATAGAGCCTTCGATGCCGGCGATGCCTCTGCCGATCGAGCAGGCAGGACTCACTTCTCCCCCTTTCACTTTCACTCTCACTCTCACTTTCCCCTCCACCTCACTTGGCCGAGACCTTCTTGCCGTAGACCTCGATCTCCGTGCAGTGGTTCAGGTCGTTCTCCGTGTTGCCGTTGCCCCAGAGCCGCACGTAGCGGGCCTCCACGCCCTGGGCATCAATCAGCAGCCCCTCGTGGCTGTCAATGTACTCCTTCTCTTTGCCGACGCCGAGGCGCGACGAGTTGTCGTGGTCGTTGTTGTAGAGGGTGGTGACGCCGCGGGCGAACTTCGGGTCGTCGGAGACCTGGACGACGACGTCGTGGTAGACGCGTGCCTGCGCGTGGTAGTGCCAGACGACGATGGCGAAGAGCTGGAGCCGGTCCTTGAGGTCAATCTGGAACCACTGCTTGCCGGGGCCGATCTCGACGTAGCTCCCCTCGATGCCGTCCTTGTCGCCGTCCGTGACCTGGCTCAGCTCGCCCATGATGGGCGCGGTGTCGCTGGCCGTGACCGGCTTCTTGAGGGCCACGTTGGTGACGCCGGTGGGAACTAGAAGGTCGGGGCGCTTGCCGGGGCGCGGCTTCTCGAGGTTGGGCGACTTCACATTGATCGGCGTGCCGATGAAGTGGGGCTTCGGCAGGTCGAGGACGAGGGGGGCCTTGCCGCCCGGCGCCTCGCCGGCCAGGCCCGCGTCGCTCGACAGGCAAGCCGCCACCCATCCGCTGTACAGCGCGATGCGCCGCACCGTCTTCATCCTCGAGGCCTCCTGAGGCGCGCGCGATCATACTCTCTGCCGCGCGGAAAGCAAGCCCACCCCCTCTCGTGGAGTCTGGCCCCCAATCCTGGCGGCTCTCGCCGGCCACGGGCCCCAAGCCTCCCCCCACCCCTCCCTGAGGTTGTGGCAGCGCGACCGGAGGCCATGCCCGTCGTGGTCTTGACTGCGCCCAGGCGCCAGTGTAGGATTGCCGCGCGATTCGCCGGAAGGACCCATCGGAGAGCGCTTCAATGGCAGACGGGAAGTTCATCTGGGTGGACGCGGAGGGGACTGGGCGGAACCGCTGGGGGCTGTTCCGCACGACGTTCGAGCTGGCGGGGATGCCGGCCGGCGGGCACCTCAGTATCTTCGCCGACACGCGCTACCGCCTCGTCGTGAACGGCCGGGTGCTCGGCCACGGGCCGGCGCGCTTCTTCCCCGCGAAGCCCGAGTACGACACAATTGAACTGGCGCCCGCGCTGCGGCAGGGGCGGAACGCCATCGCCATCGTCGTCAACAGCACGGGCGGGGTCACATTTCACTCCGAGCCGAGCGTTGGGGGCCTCATCGCTTGGGGCGAGGTCCGCGACGACGCGGGCAACGTCGTGGCGATTGCGACCGACGAGTCGTGGCGGGCGATGGAGTCGCCAGGCCACCGGCCCGATACACACTACATGTCCTTCGCCCTCAATCCCGCCGAGCAGCTTGACGCGCAGAAGATGCCGCCGGGATGGGAACGGCCCGACTTCGACGACAGCGGCTGGCCGCACGCCGTCCTGCACGCCCACCCCGACCACTGGGGGCCGCTGCGGCCCCGCACGATCCCGCTTCTCGACGAGAGCGCGGTGCAACCCGTCCGCCGCCTCGGCGCCTGGGCCGCACGCGAGTTCCCCAACGAGGACGTCCACTCGCTGATGGTCGTGGCACGGGGCGGCAAGAGCCTGCACACGAACGCCCGCGTGGCCGTGATGGCCTTCATCCACTCGCCGCGCGAGCAGGAGACCACGTTCGGCGCCTGGTGGGGCAAGTATTGGGTCAACGGCGAGCCCGTGCAAGCGACCAGCCGCCGCGACGACCACCTCCGCCGCGACTTTCCCCTGCGCCTGCGCGAGGGCTGGAACACGCTGCTCGTCGTCGAGACCGTGAAGCACGACTGGTGGGACTTCTACCTGGCGTTGCCGCGCGAGGCGGGGCTGGAGTTGGGCGCCGAGAGGGAGATCGGCTCGCCGCACACGTTTCTTGTCGGCGGCCTGTGGGAGGATGCGCTGGCCGACGAGGCCGATCGCGTGGCCTGGCCCATCGCGGAGCCCGGCGATCTGCCCGAGACCCTGGGGCCGTGGAAGCTCTGGCCGCGCGGGAAGAAGGCCGACACCCCCTGCCGCGAGAGGGCGTGGATGATTCTCGAGCACCTGCAAGAGCACGGGCAAACGAGTTTGCCCGTGGCACCCACCGGGGGCGCTGCCCTCGCGCTGCTGTATGACTTCGGCGGCGAGGTGCTGGGCCGGCCGGTGCTCGACTTCACGGCGGAGGCGGGCACGGTGGTGGACCTGGCCTACACGGAACGCCTGAAGGCCGACGGCACGGCGGACGTGCACTGGCGCTACTTCGTGGACATGATGGAGCGCTACGTCGCCCGCGACGGGCGGCAGACGTGGCAGACGTTTCACCCCCGCGGCTGCCGCTATCTCGAAGTGCTCGTGAAGGGCGACCTGGCAGCCTTCCAGCTTCACGGTGTCTCCCTCACGCGCGCGGCGTATCCCGTCGAGCCGGTCGGCTCGTTCGAGTGTTCCGACCCCACGCTCAACCGCATCTGGGCGCTCGGCCCGCCGACCCTGCGGGCGTGCATGGAGGACGCCTATCTCGACTGCCCGTGGCGCGAGCGCGGCCTCTACACAGGCGACTTCTTCGTCGAGTTCTACTCGAACCTTGCGGCCTTCGGCGACACCGCGCTCTTCCGCCGCTGCATCGAGCTGTTCTTCCAGTCGCAGGGCGACAACGGCCTCATCCGCCCCTGCCCGCACGGGTTGCCGCCGGGGCGCCACCCCGACTACTCGGCCATCCTCGCCCAGTGCCTGTGGCACTACTGGGCGCGGACGGGCGACCTGGCTTCATCCAGCGCGCCTTCAGCGATGGCGCCCGCGTGCTCGGCCTCGTCGGCGAGGCGGCCCTCGCCGAGCGCTGGCGAGAGCGAGCCGACCGCCTCGCCGCCGCCATCCGCGACGGATTCTGGAGCGAGGCGCACCAGGCATTCACCGAGCACCCGCCCTCGGCCGTGCCCGACGCAAGCCCATCGCCCACGGCCAACTCTCTCGCCCTCCTCTACGACATCGCCGAGTGCGACCAGGTGCGGCCCGCGCTCGACTGGCTCATCGGCGCGATGCGGCGGAACCTGCGCGCGACGAACGCGAAGGGCGAGACCGTGCAACTCCCGGGCGGCTACACGGAATCCATCATCGCCCTCGGCAAGCCGGGGGCCAACCGCTACCACGCGGCGGCGAGAGGCGTCGGCGCACCAGTCCCGGCTCTGCGGGACTACGCGGGCTGGATGCGGGGCGAGTCCCACCAGTTGGCCATCACGCACCCGGCTGGGCCGCTGACGCTCTTCTGGTCGCTGAACCACGTGTTTGCGGGCGACGAGGCGGCGGCGCGCCAGTTCGTCCGGGGTTGCGAGGACTGGCTCGCGGGCGGGTTGCATGCGAAGGACCCGCAGGGGCCTTCGGAAGTGGTGAGCCTTTTCGGCGACATGTCGGAGGCCGAGCTGGCGGGCGTGTGGCTGGCGACGTTTGTGCTGCGGCTGGCCGCGGCACTAGCCGTCGTGCCCGTATTTGCAATGGCCAGAGCGGTTTACGGCGTGCGGACGGCCATTGTCGCCGCGGCGCTGATGGCCGTCGTGCCGAGCCTGGTGCTCTACAGCCCGGGGATTGACCAAGCCTTCCCCGTGCTGGCGGCTACGGCGTGCTGGCTGGCGTGGACAGCGGGCGCGAGAGGCAGCCTGCTGCGGGCGGCGCTCGCGGGGGCGAGCGTATCGGTTGGGCTGCTCTACTCGCTCTCGTTCGCCGTGGTGGGGGGCTGGGCGGCGCTGCTGGCCGCGGCGGCCCTGGGTCGGAACGGGCGCCTGCGGGACACGGGGCGGGTCGCGGCGCTGGCGGCTGCGGGGCTTGCCGGGTTCGCCGTGCCGGTGGTAACGCTATATCTGGCAGTTGGTTACAACTCGCCAGCCGTCTGGGTAACATGCTTGGAGGCAAACGCGAAGTTCAACGCGCAGTCGGGGCGCGTCTACTGGACGTGGCTGCTCGTGAACCCTGTGGAGTTTCTCGTGTTCCTGGGGGCTCCAGTGGCGGCCCTGTTCGTGAGCCGGGCGGCCTCTGGCGTGGGCGACCTGTGGCGGGGCCGGGGCTGGCGCGAGGCCGACTGGGCGACGCTTGTGCTCGCGGGCCTGCTCGTCGCCTTGAACCTCCTCGGCGCGAACCGGGGAGAGGTGTCGCGGCTCTGGATGTTCCTGATGCCCGGCTGCATGATCGCCGCCGCGGCGCAGGTCGAGCGGTGTGCCCCGTACCGACGCGCGGTCCTCGTGAGCCTGTTCGCCCTTCAGGCGGTCCAGGCAACGGTGTTCAAGTCGTTGCTGGACGTGCTCTTAGGTTTTTATCGCGGATTGGGCTGAGCATGCGATTCGCCATCTGCAATGAGCTGTTCGAGACCTGGCCGCTCGAGCGGGTACTCGAGTACTCCGCCGGCATCGGCTACGATGGCGTGGAGGTCGCGCCGTTCACCCTGGCGGAGGACATCCGCCAGTTGCCGGCGTCGCGCGCCCGGGAGCTGCGTCGCGCCGCCGATGGCGCGGGCATCAGCATCGTGGGGCTCCACTGGCTGCTGAAGAGCCCCGCCGGCCTGTCCATCAACGGTCCGGACGCCGCGGCGCGGGAGAACACGCGGGACTTCATGTTCGCGCTCATCCGCCTGTGCCGCGAGCTGGGCGGCGAGGTGCTGGTCTTCGGCTCGCCGGGCCAGCGGAGCGTGCAGGAGGGCGACACGTATGAGGCGGCATGGGCCAGAAGTGTCGAAATGCTCAAGGCTTGCGGCGACGAGGCGGCCCGTCGCGGCGCCGTCATCGCCCTCGAGCCATTGACCACCAAGGAGACGAACTTCCTGGTGACCGCCAAGGAGACCGTGCGGCTGATCCAGGAGGTGGGCAGCCCGGGCGTTCGCCTGCACCTGGACGTGAAGGCGATGATGGGCGGCGAACGCAAGGCCCCCGAGTGGGTGATCCTGGAGTGCAAGGACCACTTGGTGCACTTTCACGCGAACGACGCCAACCTCCGCGGTCCGGGCTTTGGCGAGACCGATTTCGTGCCCATCGCCGGCGCCCTCCGCGAGGCCGGCTACGACGGCTACGTGTCCGTCGAGGTCTTCGACTTCACGCCCGACCCCGAGACAATCGCCACGCGCTCGCTGGCGTATCTGCGCAAGGTCTTTGGGAGCAAGTAGTTCCATTTCCCTCGACGGAGGCGCCCCTCGATGCCGAAGATGCGGATGGTGGTGGAAGCCGGGCCGCGGCCCCGCTACAACGTGCCCATGCGCGCCCCCCTCGGGCGGCACCAGAAGGCCAAGCTGGTGGACGAGGCGACGGGCGGCCGCCCCGTCCCCTGCCAAGTCCTCCACGGGGAGCTGTACTGGCTCCTCGACTACGTGGCGGCCAACGCCGAGAAGGCATACGTGGTCGAGGTGGGCCGCGGCAGCCAGGCCGAGGCCCCAGGCGTCGCCGCCGCCCGCAAGGACGACGTCGTCGAGTTCTCCGTCGCCGGCGCCCCCTTCACCACGTACAACTTCGGCAAGCAGTGGGCGCGGCCGTTCTTCTACCCCGTGCTCGGCCCCGACGGCGTGCAGATCACCCGCAACTACCCGATGCTCCAGGGCGTGCCGGGCGAGACGAGCGACCACCATCACCACAAGAGCATCTGGGTCGCCCACGGCGACGTGAACGGCGTGGACGACTGGTCGGAGGAGAAGGACCACGGCCGCCAGGTGAGCAAGCGCCTCAAGGAGGTGGTGGACGGCCCGGTCGTCGCAGTGTTGCGGCAGGACCTCGAATGGGTGTCGAACCGCGGCAAGGCTGTCCTCGCCGAGGAACGCGAAATCCGCATCTATGCCGTCCCGCCCACCGAGCGGGTGATGGACCTCAGCGTGACGCTCAAGGCGCGTTGGGGCAAGGTGCTCTTTGGCGACACGAAGGAGGGCGGCATCTGCTCGGTGCGCGTGGCGACCTCGATGGACGGCAGCCGCGGCGGCAAGATCGAGAACTCCTACGGCGCGACGACGGAGGCCGAGACGTGGGGCCGCGCGGCCCCCTGGTGCGACTACTCGGGAGCGGTCGGCGGCAAGATCGTCGGCCTCACCATCTTCGACACGCCTGGCAACCTGCGCTACCCGACCACCTGGCACGTGCGCGACTACGGCCTGATGACCGCCAACCCCTTCGGCCTGTCGTTCTTCAAGCCCGGCTCGGGCGAGCGCGGCGACCACCTGGTCGAGAAGGGCGGCGAGCTGGCCTTCCGCTACCGCGTCTTCATGCACCTGGGCGACGCCAATCAGGGCCACGTGCGCGACAAATACCACGACTACATCAATCCGCCTAAGGTCAGGTTCGAGAAGTAGAACCGTGGGATGGATGGATGATTGGATGGGTGGATGGATGTCAGAACACATCGTCCAGCCGCCTTTCCGCCCAATCATCCATCCATCCATCCAGTCATCCACCCATCCCCTCTGGTTGCTGAGAGAACCCCACGATGGCCGCAAACCCAAAGAAGATCGTGTTAGCCTATTCCGGCGGACTCGACACCTCGGTGATCCTGAAGTGGCTCATCGAAACGTATGGCTGCGAGGTGGTGGCCTTCTGCGCTGACCTGGGCCAGGGCGAAGAGCTGCAGCCGGTCCGCAAGAAGGCCCTCAAGACCGGCGCCAGCAAGGTCTACATTGACGACCTGCGCGAGGAATTCGTCCGCGACTTTGTCTTCCCCATGCTGCGGGCCAACGCGATCTACGAGGGCACGTACATGCTCGGCACCTCGATCGCCCGCCCGCTCATCGCGAAGCGGCAGGTCGAGATCGCCCACGAGGAGGGCGCCGACGCCATCGCCCACGGCGCCACGGGCAAGGGCAACGACCAGGTGCGCTTCGAGCTGACCGCCTTCGCCCTCAACCCCGAGATCCGCATCATCGCCCCCTGGCGCGAGTGGACGCTCAACTCCCGCGATGCCCTCATCGCTTACGCCAAGAAGCACGGCATCCCAGTGCCCGTCACGAAGGCGAAGCCGTACAGCATGGACCGCAATCTCCTGCACCTGAGCTTCGAGGGCGGCGTGCTCGAAGACCCCTGGGCCGAGCCGCCCGCCAGCACCTTCGTCCTCGCCGTCCCGCCCGAGAAGGCGCCCAACAAGGCGACCTACATCGAGGTGTCGTATGAGAAGGGCAATCCCGTGGCCGTGGACGGCAAGCGTCTTAGCCCGGCGAAGCTGCTCGCCCACCTCAACGAAGTCGGTGGCAAGAACGGCGTTGGCCGCGTGGACATGGTCGAGAACCGCTTCGTCGGCATCAAGTGCCGTGGCGTCTACGAGACGCCCGGCGGCAGCATCCTTCACGCCGCCCATCGCGCCGTCGAGTCCATCACGATGGACCGCGAGGTGATGCACCTGCGCGACGGTTGGATTCCCCGCTATGCCGAGCTGGTCTACTACGGCTTCTGGTTCTCGCCCGAGCGCGAGATGCTTCAGGCCGCGGTGGACAAGGCTCAGGAGACCGTGACCGGCACGGCGCGGCTCAAGCTCCTCAAGGGCGGCATCAGCGTCGTCGGCCGCAAGGCCCCGAAGGACGTGCTCCTCTACAACCCCGAGCTGGCCACATTCGGCGCCGACCAGGTCTACAACCAGGCCGACGCCACGGGCTTCATCCGCCTCAACGCCCTCCGCCTCCGCGTCCGCGCCCGGCTGGCCGGACGGAAGGGATGATTGTCGTCTGTCGTGCAGGCGTGAAGAGTGCGGATTCTTCGGGCGGCCGGGGATGGCCGTAGGGCGTCTGGGATAGGCTGGCAGGGCGGTATTCCTCCTCCAACGCGAAAAGCTGCCACACTCCGTCCTGCGCTTCCCAGCCATCGCCACGCTCTACCCGCGCGCCGGCCAGCCTGCCCACCGGCCTCTGGACTCTTCACGCCTGCCAGCCGGATTTTGGCCTTGCACCCTGCCGGTTCTCCTGTATAATACAAGATAGGGGAGGTTTCGCATGCGGCAACACCCACGAGAGGAGAACGCGATGGAAGAGACCACCACTAAGGAAGAGGTCAAGGAGCTTCGCTCGAAGGTGGCGGACCTTCGGCACGACCTGGCCGACGTCCTCAAGATGACCAAGGACAAGGTGGTGACGGGGACGGCGGAGTGGACGAAGGCCCACCCCCTGGCCGCCATCGGCATCGCGGCGGGCCTGGGCGCCAGCATTGGCTTCGGCATCGGCATGCTCGTCGGCCGCAACCGTAGCTAGGTGAAGCCAGTTGCCCGAAGACACTGACAAGGCCTCCCCGGGCTCCGGGGCGATTGGGCATCTGCGGCGGGCGCTCGCGCATGCGCAGGAGGCTCTGCGCGCCTACATCGCGCTGGTGACCGGCCAGATCGAGCGGCGTGTCGCCGCAGCCGTCCGCCAAGCCATGTGGACCATCATCCTTGCGGGGCTGGCCCTCCTCGGCATCATCCTGCTCGCCTGCGGCCTCGCCACGTTCCTCGAAAGCCGGCTCGGCGTGCCCGGGGCCGGGCCGATGCTGATGGGCGGCGCTCTCCTGGCCCTCGTCGTCATCCTGGCAGCCACCCGCAACGGGGGGAAGCCCAAATGAGCGAGCGCCCACTGCACGGCCTGCCGCCCGAGGAGCTGGAACGCCTCGTGCGCGAGCACCTGGACGCGATGTGGGGGGAGTCGCTCGCCGCGGGCAGCGAGTTGCGCGACCGCTACCATCCCGTGAAGGTCGCCAGCCGGCACCCCTTTCTCACGGCTGCCGTGGCGGGGGCGGCTGTCGCCCTCATCGTCCGCAGGTTCCGGCGCCGCGCGGCCCCAGCTCCCTCCCCCTGCCCACCCGAATCCCTCGGACGCAGCTTCGCCCGCTCCCTCCTCAGCAACCTCGCCTCCTCCGCCGCCCACGCCCTCCCCGCCCTCGCCGCCGCCTGGGCCGCCCGATCGGCCGCGGCCACGAGGACCCCAGGCGACTAGGCGGCATTCGCCGCCGTAGAGTTCCTGCCTCTCACACCGTCTGGTTGCAGCTTCCCGCGAGTTGCGTCCTCTATCTGAACGAGAGTCCCCCTACGGCAAGCACGACCACGACCGCCACCGCCATGATGCCGATCCAGATGAGAAGCGCGACCAGCGACACGAGCAGCCCCTTGCCGAAGCCGATGGGTGCTCCTGACTTGGGGTCCTGGATCATCGCCCCATAGATGGCCGAGGCGACGAAGAGGTTGATGACGAAGGAAACTGCCTGCGCGGCGCCGGCCCCGCCCCCCGAACCGCCTACGGCAAACCCGATGAAGAGGCCCACGGCGAGGCCGGTCACGAGGACCAGTGCAGCAATGCCGAATGCCCGGCCGAAGGGCACGTCGAACCTGGTCACGACCTTTGTCGCGGCCCTCAGGATCACTGCCCCAATGAGAATCGCCAAAGGGATACCGACGCAGATCGCGATCAGGAGAATCAATGCACCCATGCCTGCCATGCCTTCCCCCTTCTGACCAGGTGCCAACGCCTACGAGGATGCCCCCGCAGTGCTGGAAGTCTTACGCCAATGCCAAGGGGTCCGCGCGCCGGGCGGAGGGCTTCGCGACCGGGCAGTCGCGGGTGCCGGCTTGCGCGCTTCAGGTGCCATCCTGGACCAGCATTCCCTCGCCAGCACACACATGTGGCGCCGCTCCCTGGCACGCAACCCATGTGTCCCTCGCCGCCTCTCAAGGCCGAGGCCGCACAGGGTCACGACCGCCTGTGATTATAGTGGCCGTCGCCCGCGTGTCAAGGGGATTCGCCCTACAGGCTGCTCAGGATGCCCCTGAGGTAGGCCACGTCGTCGCGGGTGAGGCGGCGAAGCTCGTCGAGGGAGACGTTCTCGTATTCGCTGTGGAAGGTGACGGGGCCGTCGTAGGCGGCGTCGCGGAGGGCGCGGAAGGTCTCTGCCCAGTCCACCAGGCCATCGCTGAGGGGCACCAGTTCGTGCCGCCAACCCGTTCGCCCGTCCTTCTCCTTCTTGACGTGGAGCATGGCCTTCACGGCCACGAGGCAGAGGTAGCCGCGCACGATGTCCACCGCCATGCGGATCGGCTCGCCGTTCATCGCGAGGTGGCCGGGGTCAATGTAGACGCCGACGAAGCGGGGGTCGAAGCCCTTGACGAGGTGCATCGCCGCCGAGGAGTTGAGGCCGTAGAAGGCGCCGCTGTGGGTGTGGACGGCGACGCGGACGGCGTGCTTCTCGGCGAGGCGGGCGAAGCCGTCGAGGGCGGCGCGAATGGCGTCCACCTGCGCCCAGTAGCCGGGCTGCTTCCAGGTCCAGTAGCCGAGCTTGATCTCGCGGATGCCTGCGGCGCCACAGGCGGCGAGCATCGTCTCGGCGATGGGGGGCTTGGGGTCGGTGAAGTCGCCGGGCGTGGTCACCATGGGCACGCAGAGGCCCATGTCGGCCCAGGCCTTGAGGGCCGCGGGCAGTTCGGCCGCCACATTGTCGGGGTTGACGCAGTAGCCTGGCCGGACGGCCAGGTCGAGGCCCTCGAGGCCCATGCCGAGAACCTCGCGGCCGGTGGAGGCCACGTCCATGCCCTTCAGGGATTTCGTGAAGAAGATGAGCTTCATCGGGAGGTGTCCTCTACGTCAGGAGGGGATGAATGGAAGGATGGATGAATGGATGAATGGAGGGCGGAACAGCGATAGTGCTCTGGCATTCATCCACCCATCCAACATAGATGGGGCAGAGTCGATCGTAAGCCGAGTTCTGTTGAGGCGGGGAACGGGAAAACTGGGACAGGCACCTTTTCGCGGACGAAAAGGAGCCAGTCCCGTTTTCCCGTCCCCCCCTCCGCGGCCATCCATCTGGGGCCGGCGTTGCCGCCGGCCTCGAGCTGCCTACCCGGGGGTCATAGTGAGGCGGGCCGCCTCTGCCCCCTGTTTGGCATTGCTCCGCGCGGGGCTTGCCAGGCCGGCGTGTCGCCACGCCGCCGGTGCGCTCTTACCGCACCATTTCACCCTTGCCCTTTGAGCGGAACAGGGAAAAGCGGGACAGGCACCTTTTCGCGGACGAAAAGGAGCCAGTCCCCTTTTCCCGTTCCGCCCCAGTTGGCGGTGTGTTTTCTGTTGCGCTGGCCCGGGCCTCACGGCCGGTGGGTGTTACCCATCGCGCTGCCCTGTGGAGTTCGGACTTTCCTCGGCCCGCGCCAAAGCGCGAGCCGCGGCCACGTCCTCGACTCTGCCCTGCCCCGATCATAGCCGCCCGCAACGGGGAAGTCAACCGGTAACCGCCTCCTCCGTCTTGACAACGCGGCCAGAATATCTGAACATGAAGACATGAGGAGAAGAGTGGTATCGCTCGCGCTCGTGGCGGCGCTGGTTGGCGGGTGTCGCCGGCCGCCGCAGGAGTTCCCCAGGGTGCCGGAGCCGCCGAAGAAGGCGGCCGGCCGCGCCGTGGCCCCGCGCCCGGAGCGGCCGCCCGACCCCTTGGCCGAGCGCGCGGCCTTCGCGTTCGACGACGTGCCGCTGCCCGAGGCCATTAGCCGCCTCTCGCGCGACCACAAGCTGGCCCTCACGGTGTCGCCCGCCATCCCCGTGGGCCACTGGGGCCGGCACCGCGTGACCCTTCGGATGAAGGACGTCAGCCGGCGGGCGTTCCTCGACTGGCTGGTCCGCCCGCTCGAGGCGCAGTATGCGGTCGAGGCGGGCGGCGGGGCGTGGCTGAGCCGCGGGGACGACCTGCTCGACGACGAGCCGCTCGAGGTCCGCACCTGCCGCGTGCCGACCCACATGGCCAGCAGCACGCCCGTGCGCGGCGCGCTCGTGTTCGCGCGCGAGCAGGCGGCCGTTCTCGAAACCCTCACCACGTGCCTGCGGTACATGCTGGAGCGGCGGCCCGGCTGCCCCATCGCGTTCCACGGCGGCCAGGACCTCTTGGTCGCCCGCCTGCCCGCCCGCGGCCACACGAGGCTCGCGGCCCTGCTCCACGCCATGCGCCACGGCAGCGGCCTGCCCGACCTGCCCAAGCCGTCCCACCTCGACCTGCGGACGAGGCTCGACACGGCGTTCGACTGGACCACTCCCCCCGGGCCCGCCAACCGCCTGCTCTCGCGCATCGCCGAGGTGGCCGACGTGAACCTGGGCTGGGACCCCGCCCCGCTCGTCACGCGCCTGGTGGCCATTCCGGCGGGGAAGTACACGCTGCGACAGATGCTCGACGCGGTGGTGCGCCAGACGCCGCTCGGCCGCTACGAGGCCGAGCCCGGGCACGGCATCTGGCTCTACCAGGAGGGGCAGGACACCAACTTCGCGGCCTGCGGGGCGACGCTGTGGGACCGCGCGGCGGTTCGGGCCTGCGATGTCCGCGTCATCCTGCCGCACCTGAGCCCCGAGGCGCTGCTGGCCCATATTCGCAAGCTGGTGGACCCTGGGGACTGGACCCGCGGGCTGCCCGCCGCCTCGGTGTTCGTGCCGACCGGGCGGCTCATCGTCGTCCACGACGAGGCGGGCCAGAACCGCATCGCCGCCGTCGTGCGCGAGTTGGCCGCCAAGTACCGCAACGTCCCCATCCCCGGCTACCAGCCGGTTGGACCAGCCGTGAGGGTGCTTATAAAAATCGATGGCTTCGCGCAACGGTTCTTCCCGCTCAACATCAAAAAAAGACATCTGCACCGGCTTCTTGTCACCGCTGCGCTTTTTCACCGCCTCGATAATTGTATTAGGGTCGATGCGCTCATGCACATGCAGCGACACCGTAGGCACTTCAAAGGAGGTGTGCTCGGCCTTGCCCGCCCATTGCAGTTGCGGGTCCAGGTGCGGGTCGTAGGCGTAGGTTTTCTTCGCCCCGACGTCTGGGTCGGTGTCGGGCGTCACCAGGCCGACGGGCGGGTTGTTCACCCGCTCCTTGCCCTTGCCCTTGTGCTGGTAGGACTCAATCGGCTTTTTCGTTTCGCTTGACTTCTTTCTTGCCATCACAGACCTACCTTGCTTCGCGAGGCACTTCAGGAGGCCACCCCGGATCGCTATGCGGCTGCTGTTATCCTACCGCGGAGATATGGGGGTGTCAAGCCCGCCGGGCGGGTGGCGTGTGCCCTGTCCTATCCGTGCCCATCCGTGCCATCCGTGGTGGGGTTCCCCGTTTCGCGTTTCGCGTCTCGGGTTTCGCGTGGTTTCGCGTGCAGATTCCGCGTGCAGGTTTGCACGCCCTACCATGCCGTTCCATCCGTGCCTTCTGTGGTGGGGTTGCCCGTTTCGCGTTTCGCGTTTCGGGTTTCGGGTTTCGCGTGCTCTGCGGGCAGGGCTTCTCTGCGGGCTCTGCGGTCTCTGCGTGAGGCCCCGTCTGCTGCGGTGCCGAGGCGCGAGAGGACCGCCTGCACGTCAATTCCCGTCTTCTGGCGAATGCTGACCTCCTCCACGAAGAACTTGAGCGCCAGGTCGCGGGCCTCGTCGGGAATCTCGAGGCGGCCGCCCGGCTGCCGGAAGTACGAGAGCAGGGTGAGCGCAGCAGTGCCTGGGCCTTTTCGAGGGCATCGAAGAAACTCTCACGCAGCACGATCTGCTTGGGCGCGAAGCGGCCGCGGACCAGCGGGTGCTGCGTCTGGATGGCGTAGACGAGCGTCAGGTGGTCCCGAATGTCGCCCGCCAGGTGCATCTTGAGGCGCCCAAGCGCCAGGTCGCGCTGGTTGCGGCTGAGCTCGCGCAGCCGCTGCTTGGTCATGCGGTGCATGCGCACCAGCATGCGGTCCTCGATGGCGTTGAAGTTCGGGTCGCTCACCGTCACCCGGTAGCCCGCCTCCTTGCTCACCTGGGTGTTGTAGTTCGTCGAGAAGTAGCAACTGAACTGGTAGGGGCCAACCGTCTCCGCCTTCGTCTCGTAGCGAATGCGCCCCTGCTCCAGGGCCAGCTTGAGCGGCTCGACCATGCCCTTGTAGCGGAACCAGTCGTTGAACTCGGTGACGACGAAGTTGAAGCGCTTGCCCTGGTAAGCCTCCCCGATGCGGATGAAGTTCGCCGCCGTCATGCCACCGCAGTAGCGGTTGAGGCCAGGGAGTCCATGCGGCTTCACCCCCTTGCCCTCGTCGCCCATGATGATGTCTTTGATGGCGAACGTCTTGCCGGTTCCCGGCGCGCCAAAGAGGGCCAGGTGGAAGCCGGTGCTGCCGGCCCGCACGCCCTCCTGGTTGATGATCTCCGTGGCTGTCATGCCGTACTGCTCGGCCAGGGCAAGGAGGATGTCGAAGTAGAGCATCGGCCCGAACAGCCCCTCCAGGTAGCCGGCCACGGCCTCGATGCTCATCTGCTCGCGCCCGAACTCCGTCACCTCGTCGAGCCGCTTGTCGAGGAGGTCGCTGAGGTAGTCCTGGAACTCCTTCTCCATTTGCTCGACGTTGGGCACCTCGGCCTGGGCGGCTTGGCAGCGGATGGCTGGGATGTCCTGGGCCTTGTCGGACGCGAGCACGCGGCGCAGCAGCGGCACCATCTCGGCGTGGAGCGCGTACGTGGTGACATCCTTGGCCCGCCCGGGCAGCTTGCGGAGCAGCTTGAAGCCCAGCAGCGCGTCCAGTGTGTTGCGCCACCGGGCGAAGCGCGCCTTGATCCCCGTGAAGTCCGCCTGGTAGTCCACTTGGTTCAGCAGGAAGTCCACCACCTCGCGCGCTTCCGGCTCGGCCTTCAGGCAGCGGAGAATGTCGCCCTGCATGCGGTCCCACACGCTGCCCACCGAGAGCTGGTAGTTCTGGATGCTGTAGAACTCCCCGAAGTAGTTCTCGGGGTAGCCCGCGGGCCGGCGCATGTTCAGGTCCGTCATCTTCCGCACCGTGCCGTTGATCGCCTCGACGAGCTGCTCGTCGGTCCACGAGTTGGCGTAGGAATATGCCTCGATGAGGGCCATGCTCAGGCACTTCTGGAGGAGTTCCAGCCGCTCGCGCAGCTTGTCCGGCTCAACCGCCTGCTTGGTCACGGCAGCTGCCCTTCTGCCCCGTGGTCGTCGAGGCACTGGACGCTTTCGTCGAACTTCACGGCCGCGGGATCCTTGGCCGTGATCTTCAGGTCCTCGAGGAACAGGAAGGCGATGAGCCGGTGAAGGCCATCCTTGCGGTTCGCGGGAGAGCCGAGGGTACTGCGCAGCTCGCGCTCGCGCGACTTGGGGACCACCAGATACAGCGCCACGTCCACGTCGGGCGCCGCGGCCAGCAGGTTGCGGAAGCGCTCGATCCCGCTCGTGATCGTGGTCGTGCGCTCGACCTCGAAGGCCGCCACGACGCCCTTGCCCCCGTTGTGCCACAGGACGTCAATCTGCTCCACGATCTCCCGTGCCGCCTTGGGCATGCCGGCCACGCGCTGCGGCAGCTCGCTCGACAGGCGGCGGAAAAGCGTGTACTTGCGCTGTTCGGTGAGGCCGATATGCGACCGCAGGCCCCGAAGCCCCGCTAGTTGCACCAGCCGGTGGATGGCCAGATCGTGGTCCGACTCCTCTTGCGTCTCGCGCCCCTCCTCCTCGCCGGCGAACTGGCCCTTGATCAGGGCCTCGCGCTCCAGGATCTCCCTCAAGCGCCAGACCTTGCGCGCCGCGCCGCCGCCGGCGCCACGCCGCCTCCGGGGCGTCTGGAGCACCGCAAGCCGGTTCAGCACGCGCTGGATTTCCCCATACTCCGCCGCATTCGAGTTGATCAGGTTCGCGTAGATCTCGTTCAGAATCTCATCCTGCGTCGCCGACCCCTGCTCATACAGCAACCGGCGGATCAGGAACCCCAGCCGCGCCTCCACCGGCACGATGTTCAGTTCCTCCAGCTCTGCCTTGTAGTGGGTCTTGCTGTACTCGCGGAGGTACTCGCGCAAGGCAGCTTCCTGCTTCTCCTTGAGGTACCACTTCCCCTCACGCTCTACGAAGTTCCTGGCAAGGTGCGGCGCGACATCGGCTTCCGTAATCGTGTCCAGGAGGTTGTTATTCAGGAGCCAAGGAATGAGCCTCATGTAGATTACCGACAGTGCAGCGCCGTTGTGGTGAACTACGGCCTCGGCAGCCATGCGCTCGATGTGCGCGCCCGTCTCAACGTAGTCTATGGACCTAAAAGCGGACGGTTCCCTCTGCTTCTGGAACGACAGGATAAAGTCGCCCAGCATGGACCCCGAACGGCGCGTCTGAATGGTCTGCGTGTAGTTGGCTATCGGAGGCTGGTAGATCAGCCCATCGTGCTCGGCGAGGGCGAAGCCGGCGTCGTGCGCGGCCAAGTGGATCGCGTTCCAGACCTTGAACTCCTTGTTGTGGAACGTCATGACCATCCAGCGGCCAGGCTTGAGCACACGGTAGCATTCCCGGAAAACGCCGCGCAGGAGTGCTCGGTATTCGGAGAGCCCTTTGCCGTGTTCCTTACTCACCACGGCCTCTTCGGCGTCGTCAATCAGCCCATTCCCGCCGAGCATGCCCCCAAGCCAAGCCCAGTAGAAGTTGCACAACTCCGCGTACAGGACGTTATTGCCATAGGGCGGATCGGTGATGACCGCATCCACTGACTCGTCGGGCAGAGGAAGCGCGGTCGAACTGCCCGTATGCACGAGGGCCGTCGCATCGCGCCCGAGGTCCGGAAACGCTTCGGCGAACTTGCATTTCGCGCCGATCTCCTGCGCGGAGTACGCCTTGCCACGCGTCACGGCCTTCTGCCGGTTCGTCCACGCGCTCCAGGCGTTCACCTCGCAGAAGACCTCAGGAAGCCAGTAGACGCTGCTGGCCCACTCGATGGGGTTCCCGCCCTGCCAGCCCTTGTTGCGGAAGACCATGCGGTTCGTGAACCGCAGCGAGGCGCTGAAGACGAACGCCAGCGCTGCCTTGACTTCATCGGCGGCAGAACACCCCTTGATATGAGTCGCCAGGATGGCATTTGCCAGCAGGTTCCTGGGCGTGAAGAGCTGGTCGAACCGCTTGATGTGCTCGTTGTAGGGCCGCCTGAGATCCCACCAGTCCGGCATCTCGGTCGTCGGGTACCACAGGGCCTCCTGCGCAACCCTGCGTCCCAATCCCTCGCCGATGTCCACCGGCAGGCGCGCATCCGCATCGCTCGGCGCGGTCTCTGCCTTGGACTTGCAGTGCGGGCATGTGACGTGGACGGCTGTGAGTACGTCATCGAGCCGCTTGCATTCGGCCGGCCGCCACTTCGCCCGGCACTTCCCGTGGTAGCACTTGAACTCCCCTGCCGAGACGCCCGCAACTTTGCCCTTCTCGCGTGCCCGCTCCGCCCTATGCAGTTCCACAGGCCGGCCGCATTCCCTGCACTCCACCACGTTGCTCCACTCAAACCAGTCGGCGGGGACCTGCTTCCCGCACTTCGGGCAGGTGGTGAGGTAGAGAGCCTGAATCCTCTCTCCACACGCGGCCTGGACCCCGGCTAGGGCTTCTTTGAACTCCTCCAGATCAAGATCGCTGGCCTCCATCCGTGTGATGAAGGCCGCAAGGGGCATGATGTCCACCCCGATGACCTTGCGCCCGAGGCGGAGTCCCTCAACCACCGTCACGCCCCCGCCGCAGAAGGGGTCGAGGATGATGCTGCCGGGGTTGGAGTAGTGCTGAATGAGTTCGGCGAAGACGCTCCAGGGCCGGCGCGCGAAGTAGCGGTGCATCTTGTAGACGGGGGTGTGGGGCTTGGCCACGACCGCATGGTCAATGGGCTTCAGGCGGTCGAGGTCCTTCATCTCCTCGGGCATCGGGGCCTTCCTGCGAACCGGCTGGGGGGGGATCCACCACCCGACCCGCATATCTTAGCGAGTCCACACGCCCTTCGCAACCCAATTCCACCGCATCCGTGCCATCCGCGGTCGCCTTCCTCTCCGCTCCCCCTCTGCTGCCTCTGTGCCTCTGCGTGAGAGACCGGTCTCGCGTTTCGGGTTCCGGGTCTCGTGTTCCGCATCCTGCGGGCGGGCGGTAGCTGTGCCTGGTGGTCCTCACGCGGCGGGCGGTCAGACTCCGGCGAAGGCGGAGAAGCCGCCGTCTATGGGGACGACGATGCCGGTGACGAAGCGCTCGCCGAAGCGGGCCATGGGGGTGTGCTCGATGATGGTCCTGCCGCGAGGGGTGAGGCCGCCGGTCTTCTCGTCAATGAGGAGGAAGCGGTTCTGGTCGCCGAGGAAGAAGCCGGGGGCGATGGCGTTGACGCGGATGTTGGGCGAGTAGGTCTTCGCCATGTGGACGGCGAGCCATTGGGTGAAGTTGCTGACCGCGGCCTTCGCGCCCGAGTAGGCGACGATGCGGGTGAGGGGCTTGAAGGCGTTCATCGAGGAGGTGTTGAGGATGATGCCCTCCTTGCGCTCGGCCAGGTGTCTGCCGAAGACCTGGGAGGGGAGGATGCTGCCGAGGCAGTTCAGCTCGAAGACCCAGCGGATGGCCTCGGGCGGGATGTCGAAGAAGGACATCTGGTCGTTGGCCGTGGCCTTGGGGTGGTTGCCGCCGGCGCCGTTGAGCAGGATGTCCACGTGGCCGAAGCGGGCGAGGACGGCGTCGCGGGCGGCCTCGATGCTGTCGCGCTTCAGGACGTCGCAGGCGACGCCGATGGCCTCTCCGCCTGCGGCCGCGATCTCGGCGGCGAGGGCCTTGGCGGGGTCCTCGCGGATGTCGAGGAGGGCGAGCTTGACGCCCAGGGCGCCCAGGGCCTTCGAGATGGTGCTGAACAGGACGCCGCCGGCGCCCGTGACGACGGCGACCTTGCCGTCGAGGGCGAAGAGGCTTCTGAGTTCGTCGCGGGTCATGGGCTCACTCCTTGGCCTTGATAGGACGGATCGGACGGATCCGACGGATCCGACGGATCGGACGGATCGGGCAGATGGGGCCTATGGTGCCCATCGCCACGCTATGGCCTTGCCCCCCCGGAGAAGGGCTCGACGGCGAAGTACCGCGTGTACGGCAGCGATGAGAAGGGCTTCACGATTGGCGACCAGAGATACCAGGGCACGGTGGGCGTCAGCAAGGAGGAGATGGCGGACTGGACCCCCTGGTTCCCCGCGAACTTCATCGCGGAGACGGCGGCCACGGAACTTGCGGTGATGGGCAGCGAGGTCAGCCTGCCCGCCGCCAACAAGACCTACTACCGCGTGGTGGCGGTCGGGAGCCCGGAGCTGGCGACGGGCGCGGGGGGCAAGCGCAGCGGGCCGTCCGACTACGCGGCCGGCCCCAGGCCCATCATCTACAGCAAGCCGGTGCTGGCCGCCAAGGCCGGCGCCGAGTACCGCTGCCAGGTGCGGGCCAATCTGTCCCTGGGGGACCTCACCGCCCGAATGAGGGGCAACAACCAGGTCAGCGGCTACTTCGACATCGAGAGGCCGAAGTTCGCGCTCGAGCAGGGGCCGGCCTGGCTCAAGATTGACGCTGCCACGGGCCTCCTCTCGGGCACGCCGGATGCGGCGGGCAGGGTGGAAGTCGCGGTCACTGCCACCATTGACCGGGAGGTGCGGAAGCTGGACGAGAAGGTTCTCGCCTGGGGCAACGAGAAGGTGCTCTCGACCGCCACGGAGCGGGTCGGCGTCGCAACCCAGAAGTTCATCATCGAGGTCCAGGGCCAGTGACCGGGTGTACGGCTGCCTGCGCCTCCATGACACCCACAGGGTCACGAGCTGGGCCGGGGCCTGCTAGCTGATCGGTGAGCATCCGGCGCGCTACGTCGAAGTGGGCATCACATTTCCCGCGGGCGGGTGATGGGCGAGGAGCGCCTTGGCCACTGGGCGAGAGTATCATTATATTCCACTGCTAAGTGATTGCGTCGCAACTATTTATGGAGCGGCCGGAAAAAAAGGCCAGAAATGCCCCTGTACGCCCTCCGGAGGAGGTCATTGGACTTGTGATACCTTTGGGCGTCAGCGGAGGGTCTGCGATCTGCGGAAGTCCACTAATGGGCTATACTTATGTCGAGCGGCCCCCGGCCCGCAAGCAGCGGTCCGGGAGGCCCCAAATCGCGTGTTTCGGCCTGTCGGCTTTTCCTGACTTCGGGTGGCGGAGCGCGTCGGCCTTCGGCTCTCACCTTCTCCTCTTGGCCTGGCGAAGGGAGAGGAAGCCGGAGAGAATGGTGTCGAGGCGTGCGTCGGTGGGCATGTCCTCGAAGTCGTAGCCGAATCGGAGGCAGACCTCGCGGATGCTGTCGAGGTGGCGGCGGCGCTCGGCCAGGTAGGCGCGCCGAAGGTCGCGCGGCTCGCACAGGAGCTTGCCCTCCTGCTCAAGGCCCAGGAAGATGGTCTGTCCCGCGAAGGGGAACTCGCGCTCGACCGGGTCCTCGACGTGGAAGAGCACAACGTCCTGGCCGAGGAAGCTCATCTGGCCGAGTCCGTCGCCGAATCGGTCGGTCTCGGCGATGAAGTCGCTCACCACGACGACGATGCCGCGCTGCTTCAGTTGGGGCGCCAGGGTTCGGAGCGCGTTGGCGATGTCGGTCTTGCCGCCTTCCGCGGCCTCGGTCATGGCCCTCAGCACGGTGCGGAAGTGGGCGCCGGAGCCCTTGGGGGCGAGCATGGCGCGGACCTTCTCGTCGAACAGGACGAGCCCGAAGGCGTCCTTCTGCTGCATGAGCAGGTAGGCGACGGTGGCGATGATGGTCGCGGCGTATTCGAACTTGCTCATCGCCGCCTCGGGGCTCTTGAAGAACATGGAGCGGCTGGTGTCGAGGAGGAACCGGACCGGCATGTTGGTCTCGGCCTCGTACTCCTTGAGGTAGAAGCGGTCGGTGCGCGCGAAGACTTTCCAGTCGAGGTGCCGCGTGTCGTCGCCTGGCACGTAGGGGCGGTGCTGGGCGAACTCGGTGGAGATGCCGCGCAGGCGGCTCTTGTGCATGCCGACCATGAGGCTCTCGACGAGGCGCAGGCTGCGGATGGCCAGGCCCTTGACGCTGCCGATGACGTGGGGGTCGAAGAAGTCGGGCATCGTACCATTCTCAAGGCGGCAACTGGCCGCAGGAAAGGGGGAAGATTGGATGGGTGGATGAATGGATGATTGTCTGGCATCCATCCACCCCTCCATTCATCCATTCATCCAACCGCTTTGAGCAGTTCATCCACGATCCTGGCCTGGTCCACGCCCTCGGCCTCGGCCGTGAAGTTGGGGATGATGCGGTGGCCGAGGACGGCGTGGGCGACCGCCATGACGTCCTCGGTCCTGGCCTCGCTTCGGCCGTCGAGGATGGCGACCGCCTTGGCGCCGATCACGAGGTTCTGGCTCGCCCGGGGGCTGGCGCCCCAGGTGACCCACTTCTTGATGAACTCGGGCGCTTCCGGCTCGGACCGCCGCGTGGCGCGGACCAGCCGCAGGATGAAGTCCACCACGCCCTCGTTCACGTTGACCTTGCGCACGAGCTGCTGGAGGTAGAGGATTTCGTCGCGCGCAAGCACGGGCTGGATGTCGGGCTGGTAGCCCGAGGTGGTCAGGGCGAGTATCTGCTTCTCCTCCTCCTGGCTGGGGTAGCCGACGTTGATCTGGAACATAAAGCGGTCGAGCTGCGCCTCCGGGAGCGGGTAGGTGCCTTCCTGCTCGATGGGGTTCTGCGTGGCAAGGACGAAGAAGGGCGCGTCGAGGGCGCGGCGGACGCCGCCGACAGTGACCTGGTGCTCCTGCATGGCCTCGAGGAGGGCGGCCTGGGTCTTCGGCGGCGTGCGGTTGATCTCGTCGGCCAGCAGGATGTTGGTGAAGACCGGCCCCTCGAGGAAGCGGAAGAGGCGCTCCCCAGTGGCCTTGTCCTCCTGGATCACCTCCGAACCCGTGATGTCGGACGGCATGAGGTCGGGGGTGAACTGCACGCGCATGAACTTGAGCGACAGGCTGGCTGCGAGGGAGCGGACGAGGAGGGTCTTGCCCAGGCCGGGCACGCCCATGAGCAGGCAGTGGCCCTGGCCGAAGAGGCCGACCATCGTGAGGTCAATCACCTTGTCCATCCCGACCATGATCTTCCGGATTTCGCCCATGGCCCTGGCGTGGGCGTCCTTGAGGTGGTGAATCCTGGCTAGGTCGTCGTCGCCCCAGGGCTCAGGGTTGCGGAAGATCTGGAGGGCTTGCTCCACCGGCGTCATCGTCACGTCGTGTTCCCTTTCGTTGTCTGCAGGAGTTCGCGGGTCCAGCGCGAGACGCTTGGGACGGCCAGGGCCTGAGCCCGGGCGATCAGGGCGCGCAAGATGTCGGCGCAGGCGGAGCCCTGCGCGCGGGCGCGGAAGTCCAGGAGCACGCGATGGGCCATCACGGGCTCGACCACGTCAATGATGTCCTGCCGCGCGACGTGCGTGCGGCCGCGGGCCAGGGCGAGCACCTTGCCTGTCAGGAGGAGCGCCTGGGCCGCTCGCGGGGATGCGCCCAGGCGGACGCTCTCGCCGATCCCGGGCGCTGCCCCGCTCTCGCCCGGACGGCTGGAGCGCACGATCCACAGGGCGAAGTCGCGCACGGATGGCACGACCGGCACCTCGCGTGCCAGCCGCTGCATGGCCAGAATGGTGTCGGGGCCGGCCACCGTCTCGGCGGCGACGGTGATGGCGCCCGTGGTGAGCGCGAGCATCCTCTTCTCGTCGGCCGCGCCGGGGTATGCCTGCTCGATCATCATCAGGAAGCGGTCCACCTGGGCCTCGCCCAGGTTGAACACGCCCTCGGTGTCCAGAGTGTTCTGCGTCGCCACGAGGATGAAGGGCCGAGGGAGGGGATAGGTCTGGCCGGCCACAGTGACCTGCCGCTCCTGCATGGCCTCGAGCAGGGCATTCTGGGTGCGGGTCGGGCTGCGGTTGATCTCGTCCGCCAAGATCAGATTGGCGAAGACGGGGCCTCGGAAGAACTGGAAGTGCCGCTCGTGCGTGGCTGCGCGGCCAGCGAGGACTTCAGCGCCCAGGATGTCGGACGGCAGGAGGTCGGGCGTGAACTGGATTCGCCGGTATTCCAGGCCGAGCACGTGGCCAAGGGTCTTCACGAGGAGGGTCCGCCCCAGGCCGGGCAGGCCCTTGAGGAGCACGTGGCCCCCCGCGAAGATGGCCGCGAGCAGGTGCTCCACGACGCGGTCCTGGCCGACGACGACCCTGGTGAGTTGCTCCCGCGCGCGGCGGAAGGTCTCGCGGAACTCCTCCACCGTCACGGCCTTGGGTTCGGACACAAACGGTCTCCTCACAGGAACTACTTCTTGCTGGCCGGCTCCTTCGGCTTGGTCCTGGGCCATCCAATTTCCTCGAATCGGGCGGGCACGTGCTTTTCGGGGGGGCTGGGCTGCCACTGGCTGGGGTCGAGCTTCCGGCCCTCGAACAACTTGTCGAAGAGCTTCTTCGACGGGGGGAAATGGATGTTCGCGCTGCCCGTCCACCACATGTGCCGCGAGCCATGGGGCGTGAAGTAGGGCAACGTCGTGTTGTTGACGTAGTCCTTCACGTGGCTCACGATGTCCTGCGACCCCAGCTCCCAGCGCACGAGGTCGAGCATCAGCTCCTCGTTACCGAGGAACGGGCCGCCCCACTTGTCCAGATCCTTGTCCGTGACGTTGATGAGGTCCATCGTCTTCACATCGGCCCTGCGCATCCGCACGCCCAGCCCGGAGCCGACGGGTGAGAAGATCAAGCACCTGGAGGCCGAGGCCTGGGAAGACTTCCTCGACATGTGCATCGGCCAGGCCGGCGTCTGGGCGGGTGAGAACATCGAGCCGGAGAAGAAAAACTCCGAGCTGATGCCCACCGAGCCCTACCTGCTCGGCTCCCACTCCGGCTGCTGCGGCATCTGGGTCTCGGGTCCGACCGATGTCGGTGCCCCGACCAGCGAAGACCATCCCGACGCGGACAAGATCCCGGGCCACCTGCCCAAGGGCTGGAACTGGGGTTACCGTTCCATGACCACCGTCAAGGGTCTGTTCACGGCCGCCGACGGCGTGGGCGCCTCCGGCCACAAGTTCTCCTCCGGCTCCCACGCCGAGGGGCGTCTGTGCGCCAAGTCCATGGTCCAGTTCTGCATGGACAACAAGGACTGGAAGCCGGAGCTTGAGGATTCCGTCGACGATCTGGTCGCCGAGATCTACAAGCCGGTGCGTAACTTCCTGGAGCACAAGGACTACACCACCGCCATCGACGTGAACCCGAACTACATCACGCCGAAGATGCTCCAGTTCCGCCTGCAGAAGATCATGGACGAGTACGTGGCCGGCATCGCCACCATGTACCAGACCAACGCCAAGATGATGGAAGTGGCCGAGCAGAAGCTCGAGATGCTGAAGGAAGACGCGGTCAAGATGCGCGCCAAGGACCTGCACGAGTTGCTGCGGGCCTGGGAGAACTACCACCGCATCCTCACGGCCGAGGCCCACATGAAGCACATCCAGTTCCGTACGGAGTCCCGGTACCCGGGCTTCTACTACCGGATGGACTTCAACTTCGTGGACGAGACCAACTGGAAGTGCTTCGGCAACTCCATCTATGACCGCAAGACCAAGACCTGGACGAACTTCAAGCGCGCCCATGTCGATTTGGTCGACAAGTCCAAGCTCTTCAAGTAAGGGAAAGCCCGCTTGAGGCGTTGAGGTCCGGGTGCCGCGAGGTGCTCGGACCTTTTCATTTGCTAATGTGCGGGAGCGCCGCCTCGGCACGGGGCAGCGTCTCCCAGACGCACGCCCAAAGGTGGCGTCGGCGCCCCGGCACCGCGAACCACCGGCTTGAATCCTACCACTCCCCCCAGATGTAGCCGAGACATGAAACCCCCGGTCTGCCCCAAAGTGAGGACGGGGCCAAACCCCAACCGCGGGGCCCCGCCGCCCCTGAGGAACTTGAGAGATGCCCGACCAGAACCCCAAGATCCCCTTCGTCAGCCCGGTCATGCCCGCCGCCCTCGATGAGGGCACCGAGATCAAGTTCCGCTGCTACAAGGGCATTTCCTGCTTTAACGCCTGCTGCAAGCAGGCCGACGTGACGCTCGCCCCCTACGATGTCATCCGCCTCAAGGACCGCTTAGGGATGACCTCTACCGACTTCCTGGCCCAATACACGGTCCCCTTCGAGATGGACGGAGACGGACTGCCAGGCATCAAGCTCAAGACTACCGACGAGGGCACCTGCCTCCTGCTCGCCGGTGACGAGGGCTGCGGCGTCTATAGCGACCGCCCCACCGTGTGCCGTTACTACCCGGTCGCGCTGCTGCAGATCCGCCATAAGGACGGCGTCGGCACCCATCAGAACTACTCCCTAATCACCGAGAACCACTGCAAGGGCCACCTGGAAGACCGCCGGCTTACCATTGGCGACTACCGCGCCGAGCAGGGCGTAACCGAGTACGACGACCTCAATGCCGAGTGGTACCACTTGATCCTGAAGAAGAAGTCCGCCGGCCCCTCGGTGGGAAAGCCGCCCATGGCAAGCCTGCGGCTCTTCTTCCTCGCCTCCTACGACATCGACACCTTCCGCCGCTTCGTCCTCAGCGAGAACTTCCGCAAGACCTATGTCCTGCCTGATGAGTTCTACGCCGAGGTCGAGGCCAGCGACCTGGACCTGCTACGCTTCGCCTACCGATTCCTGCGCCAGGTGCTGTTCGGAGAGCGCAGCGTAGAGGAAGTGGCCAACGCCTGGGAGAAGCGCATGGCCGAGCGCAAGGACGTCTGGGCCGCCCAGGTGCAGGCCGAGGTCGAGCGCCGCGCTCAGGCGGAGGACGTCAAGTACCAGAACTGCGATGACCTTGGGTCCTGCGGAGACAGGTGAGCGCCTTCGTGAGAGGCGGCGCGGCGCGCCGAGGCGCCCAAGTTTTGCACTCCAAGCCGATCTAGGGTAAGGTGCGCAGTCTTTGTAGGCGCCTTTTTCGCGCCGCGCTCTCCAATCCATGGCCCATGCGCCCACGACCAGAGGAAGAGTCTTCAGTCATGCCCAACGTCCGGATCAAAGAGAACGAGCCCTTCGAGGTCGCAATGCGTCGCTTCAAGCGGTCCTGCGAAAAGGCGGGAGTCCTCGCTGAGGTTCGTCGGCGGGAGTTCTACGAGAAGCCGACGTCGGAGCGTAAGCGCAAGAAGGCAGCCGCGGTCAAGCGTCACCACAAGAAGCTGTCCCGCGAGAGCCGCCGCTGGGAGCGCCCGTTCTAGGCGGTCGCGTCAAATCTGGCTTCGGCCCGATCACCCCTGATCGGCCCACCAGCCCCAGCCGCCAGCCTCGACAACGGCGATGCTCAAGAAGCGCATCCAAGACGACATGAAGACCGCCATGAAGGCGGGCGACAAACCGCGCTTGGGCGCGGTGCGCCTGATCCTGGCAGCCATCAAGCAGCGCGAGGTCGACGAGCGAATTGAGCTGGACGACACCCAGGTCCTGGCCGTGCTGGACAAGATGGTCAAGCAGCGGCGCGACTCCGTCGCTCAGTATGCCGCTGCCGGGCGCGAGGACCTCGCGGCCGTGGAGCGCTTCGAGATCGAGGTCTGTCAGGGCTACCTCCCCCAACCCCTGAGCGAGGCCGAGGTCGTCGCCCTCATTGAGAGCGCCATCGCCGTCACCGGCGCCGCCGGAATGAAAGACATGTCCAGGGTCATGGCCCAGCTCAAGCCTCTGGTCCAGGGCCGCGTCGACATGGGCGCCGTCAGTACCCTCATCAAGCAACGCCTCGGGGGCTGACGCCGGCAAAGTGCCAAGCTTCTGCTAGCTTTGCCCCATGGCCGGCAGAGTCCCCCCACAGTTCATCGACGAGGTCCTCGCCAGGACCGACATCGTTGAGGTGATCAACGGTCGCGTGCCGTTGCGCAGGGCCGGCAAGGACTATCAGGCCTGCTGCCCCTTTCACGACGAGAAGACCCCCTCCTTCACCGTCAGCCGCGAAAAGCAGTTCTATCACTGCTTCGGCTGCGGGGCGCACGGCAGCGCCATCAGCTTCCTTATGGAGTACGGGCGGCTGGGCTTCCTTGACGCCGTCGAGGAGCTCGCACGCCGCGCCGGCCTAGAATTGCCTAGTGAGGCCGCCGAGCGCCAAGGGCCAGACCTCAAGCCGATCTACGCCATCCTTACCGACGCCGCGGCCTTCTATCGACGACAGTTGCGGGAGCACCCGGAGGCCGGGCGACCCATCGATTACCTCAAGGCACGCGGCCTGACTGGAGAGGTCGCGGCCCGTTTCGGAGTCGGCTTTGCCCCGCCCGGGTGGGACCTCCTGCTGCGGACCCTCGGTGACAGGATCAGCGCCCGCGAGCGGCTGATCGAGGCGGGCTTGGTGGTGGAGCAGGACGGCAAACGCTACGACCGCTTCCGCGACCGCATCATGTTCCCGATCCGGGACCGGCGCGGGCGGGTGATTGGCTTCGGCGGACGAGTCCTCGGGGACCAGAAGCCCAAGTACCTCAATTCCCCAGAAACTCCAGTGTTCCACAAGGGCCGGGAGCTCTACGGGCTGCACGAGGCCCAACAGGCGAGCCGCCAGCTGGCGAGGCTCCTGGTGGTCGAGGGCTACATGGACGTTATCGCCCTGGCCCAATACGGGATCTCCTATGCGGTGGCCACCCTGGGGACCGCAACCACCCAGGACCACCTCCAGCGCCTATTCGCCGCAGCGCCCGAGGTCACCTTCTGCTTCGATGGCGACCGCGCCGGTCGGGAAGCCGCCTGGAAGGCACTGGAGACCTGCCTGCCCCTTGCTACCGGCCGCCAGGAGCTGCGGTTCCTCTTCTTGCCCGACGGCGAGGACCCGGACAGCCTAATCCGCAAGGAAGGAACAGCCGCATTCGAGGGCCGCACCCGCACCGCCCAGCCCTTGTCCGAGTTCCTGTTCGACCACCTCAGCGTCCAGGTGGATATGACCAGCATCGATGGCCGTGTACGCCTTGCCACCCTGGCCGAACCCCTGATCGCCAGGGTCCCGAAAGGCTTGCTGCGGGACATGCTCTCGGCCCGCCTGGCGGCCCTGGTGGGCATCGCCGCCCGAGGCGTCAGCGGCACTTCAAGGGCCACGTTGCAGGCACCGGACAGAGTCCGGCCATTGCGGCGGCGTCCGGCTGGCCAGTCGCGGCAGGCACCCCTCACCCCGTTGCGGCTCGCCGTCGCTCTCATTCTGCAATACCCTGGTCTAGCCAAGGCGGTGACCCAGGTTCCGACCGACTGGCGGCGCCTAGACAACCCCGGAGTTCGCCTGCTCAGCGCCCTGCTTGATTCCGTCGGCACTCGCCCGGATATCACGTCAGGCGCGCTGATCGAGCGCTGGCGCGACAGCCCCGAGGCTCCCCACCTAGCGCGCCTGAGCAATCCGGATCTCCTGAGTCACATCCCTCCAGAGCCGGCGCGCGCCCCGCCGCGCGCTCCCGCTCCTTGTAGCGGTCCAGACGCTCCCAGGCCAGCGACGGGCCGTTGTTCACGTCCCGGATGTAGCAGTCCACCGCCTTCCCCTCCTCGCCGCGCATCTCGTGGATCGCGCCGATGTAGTAGTTGGTCTCGGGATACGTGTCCTGGAGGGCCAGGACCTCCTGAAAGGTCTTGAGCGCCTTGTCGAGGTCCTTGCGCCAGAGGTAGACGAGGGCCAGGTTCTGGCGCACCTTGGGGCTTTCGGGCTCGATGGCGACGGCCTTGAGCATCGTGGCCTCCGCCTCGTCGAAGCGGCGCAGCCGCACCTGCGCCGTGGCGATGCGGGTGAGGAGGCGGGTGTCCCGCGGCCTGTCGGCGAGCGCCTGCTGCCACAGGCCCAGTGCCTCGCCGCTCCGCCCCTCCGCGAGCAGCGCATCGCCGCGGTCCAGCTCGCCCGTCGCCTGGCATCCCGCCGCGAGCGCGCCGAGGGGCAGGAGGAGAGCAAGGAGCTGCCGGGCGGAGACTCTTCCCATACCACATCTCCCATCCCGGCCCCCTGGGGCCGGAAAGCAGCGTGTCTTGCGGCTAGTGTAGCGCGGGGGGGAAATAAGTCAAGCGCGTTTTCCTGCGTCCAGCGCCGGCCCTGCCACGCGGGCGCGCTTGCCCTCGAACCAGAGGAACAGGTCCGACTCGTCGTCGAGCACCAGCCTGGCGCGCGGAACGCGCCGCGGGCCGTCGCCCTCCGCGTAGTCGGCCACCGACCGCCCCTCCACCGCCGCGGGATTGGGATAGACATCCAGCATCAGGCGAGCGTGAAGCGTCGGCAACCCCTCCCCCCTCCCCTGCCGCAGCGTCCCCTCCGCCTCGACCACAAACTCCCCCAGCAGCCCTGCATCCCGCGCCAGCCGCTCAATGCCCTGGAAGTACGGATTACCGGGGCTCGCCTTGATCGCGTAGGCAGGTTCAATGACAAGGTTGAATAGATCGGGCGGCCTTCGGCGGAACACCTCTTCCAGACGTCGCCAGAGGCTCAAGCCGGCTCTCCGCAATCGGCAATCGCAAATCGGGAGTGGCCTACTGCCCCGCCCTGTTGATGGCGTCGTAGTAGCCCTTGATGTAGTCCTTGAACTCCTCGGGCACCGCGGCGCCGGCCGTGTCCAGGATTTCCTCTTGCATGTGCGCGGGAAGGCTGGGGCTGCGGACGGCGTCAATCGAGACCTCGCCCTCGAGGAACATGCGCGTGCCCTTGAGGTTGTTGAGGACGACGTTGTGCTGGCGGCGGGCCTCGATGTAGCGGCCGCTGTTGAGGGCGGCCTCGAGCACCTTCATGTCCTTGACCACCGGCTCGAAGATGGGCGCGTAGTTGAGGACTTCGAACTTCAGGGCGATCTTCTCCGCCTTGTTGCGGAGCTGGGCCTGCTTCATCGCGAAGTCCTTCATCTTCATCTGGATGTCGGGCGGCGCGGGGCCTTCGAGCCCCTCGCCGGACGAGCCGCCGGCCTTGCCGCCGCCCGTGGCGCCGCCGGGCGGGCTCGAGCTGGTGTCCTTGATCTGCCCCTTCTGGAACGACTCGGCCGTCAGGCGGGTCGGCGTGCGGCGGCCGCCCTTGCCGTCGAACTGGTTCTCGACGAATTCGCCCGTGCTCTTGCCCTGGCGGCCCTCGCCGCTGCGGCCGCTCAGCTCGCTGGTGTTCGGCAGCCGGTTGCCCGTCACGCCGTTCGCCGCGAAGTTGCTGATCGGCCCGTCCATCGCGTCCCACCCCGCCGCGTCCATCGAGTCGGCCCACGAGCTGGTCGCGTCCTCGATCTCCTGCTGGAGGTCCTCCTCCTCCTCCATCAGGTCGCCCACGATGTCCTCCAGCTCCTTCGGCAGCTCGGCCATCGGCGTCTCGTAGCCGTCGGTCAGCGGCTCCTCCATCTGCCACCTGTCGCGGTCCGGGGTGTCGGGCAGCCACTTCTCGAGCTGCTTGGTGAGCTTCTCGGCCAGGCCCAGGCCGTTATCCTCCAGGGCGGTGGCGATCTCGGTGGCCTTGGCCTGGAGGGCGTCCTTCGCCATCTCGATCTCGGTGTGGATTTCGATCAGTTCCTCGAGCAGTGTGGTGTTGGCGAAATCCTGCTGCTGCATCTTCGAGAGGTCCGAGATGGCCGCCTTGAGGAACTGGGACCACTTTTCCTCGATGGCTTTCACATTCTCGAGCTTCTTCTCGGCCTCGGGCGTGAAATCCTCCATCGGCAGCTTCGCCAACTCGTCCGTCGTCTCGACCGCCTTCTTCTGCTGGCGGACCATGTCCTTGAGGTTCTTCAGGAGGTCCTTCATCTTCTCCTGGTCCTCCTCGGGGAAGTCCTTCACGTCCTCCGCATCCATCTTGTCCTTGTTCGGCCCCTCGGCCATGTCGGGCAGGATGTTGAGGAGCTGGCGGAGGACCTTGATGATCTTGTCCTGCGAGGCGGCCACGGCGCCGAACGCCTGCCGTGCGACCTCGGCGGAGGGGGCCTTCGGGATGGTGCTGGCGGCCCGGGCGCACTGGGTCATCTGGCCGTAGGCCAGCAGCTCGATGCTCTCCTTGACCGCCTGGGTCGGCTCATCCGTCGCCTTCATCTCCTTGCCGACGGACGCCGTGCGGGCGAAGAGGTCGGTCTGTATCTTGTGGACCTCGCGGCCCTCCTTGTGCAGGATGTCGAGGTCCTGCTGCTTGTCGAGTGCGGCCACGCGCGCCCGTGCGGCCAACTCGTCCTCGAGAACGCGCCGCAACTCGGTCTCCCAGTTGCTGAAGGCCTTGGCCTTCTCCTCGGCGAGCTTGTCCTTGTCCTCGATGGTGATCTTGAACTCGCCCGTCTTGGATTCCTGGGGCTTGGCGACCTCGCGGCCGCCCGTCAGCTCCGCGTGGTTGTCCAGCGCCACGGCATAGTAGAACAACTCGTCGCCCGACTGGAGCTTCTCCCCGGCGCTGGCGAGGTCCCACGTGAACGGGATCGTCGCCTCGCGCGGCGTGGCGAACTCAGCCCACGTCTGGATGACCTTCTGCGGGCCATCCTTGCCGCGCCGGGCCACGAGCCGCAACTCGGTCAGGCCATAGTCGTCCTTGACCCCGATGGCGAGCCTCACGCTCTCGGCCGGGCCGGCCTTGATGTCCTTCGCCGGCGCCTTGAACTCCACCGCCGGCGTCCGGTCCCGCAGGGCGGTGATCTTGTTCTCCCGCTGGTCGGAGTTCGCTATCCCGTCCACGTCCTCCAACTGCACGCTGTACACCGCATCCTTCTCGACGACGAACGTGGCTTCCTGCTGCTTGGGGTCTTCGAGCAGCTTGAGCTTGGGCTGCTGGCCCGTGCCCATCTGGAGGAGGCCGGCCTTGATCGGCTTGTTGGTCGTGAACCGCAGCGTCACCACGGTGTCGGCCGGGGCGCGAACGTCCCCGTTCGTGTCGTCGTCCGTGCGGTCCACCCAGCCCGCGGCGCGGGTGTAGGACGGGAAGTCGTAGACGATGCTCCGCTTCACGATCACCGGCGGCTCCACGATGTCCACCTGGTACTGGGACGACTGGCTTCCGCCGATGATCACGTGGTAGCCGAGCGGCGTCTTCACGTCCTCCACGCGGCACGTATAGAGGTCCTGCCGCAGGGAGATCAACGGCTTGGACAGCGCCTTGCCGCCATCGGCGTACTGGTAGTAGAGATTGGCGTCCAGGTCCTCCGCCGCCTCGCCCTTCGTGCGGACGATCACCTCGAGGTCCGCCCCCTTGTTCAGCCGCGTGGTGCCGGGCGTGACCTCGACGATGCGGACGCGGCCGAGCGCCGCGATGTCCTTGCCGGGGAAGATTATGCGCTGAAGGGCGTTGGCGAAGTGGTCGAAGGCCAGCGTCGCCCAGAGGCCCAGAGCCAGGAGCGCCACGCCCGCGGCCGCTGCCATCCAGCGCGCGCGCCGCGTGTCCACCGCCTGGCGGAGCGGGTAGCCCCGCACGTCCGCCGCCGCCTGCGCCACCAGCGCCTCCACCATCCCCGGCGACTCGACCTTCCTGTCCACCCCGAGTTGAAGGGCGTTGATCAGCTCGTTGTTCAGTCGCGGGAAGCGGCGCTCGACGTGCACCGCCACCTCCTCCTCAGTCCACTCGTGGAACAGGGGGCGGAACACGAGCCAGGCCAGCCCCCCCGCGAAGTAGCCCATCAGCAGCGCGAACAGCGGCCAGCGCACGGCCCGGCCGAAGTGCACGTGCGCCTCGACAAACGTCATGGCCAGCACGACGGCGAACAGCCCCGCGGCGTACAGCAGCACCCGCTCCAGAATGTACACCGTCCGCCACCAGTCGCGCGTCCGGTACACCGCGTCGAGCAGATCATCGTAGCCTGGGTATTTCAGGGGTCGAGCAGCGGCCATAGCGCACTCTCCTCGCGCACCCTCCCGGCCATCGAGCCATCCTCTACATAATACACCCTCCACGCCGTCAAATCCAGTGCATTTCCCTGCGAATATGCCTCTGTGCCTGTATTGTGGGCGGGACGTCCCTGTCCCGCGAGCCTCCACAGCCGGGGGCCTGCCCTGAGCGAAGCCGAAGGGGCGGCTGTGCCACATCATCATACCCCGCCATGAGGCGGGGTTCAATCCTTGGGCAACGCCTGACTTGAGCATCCTCGTCGCCTGCCCTGAGCGTAGTCGGGCCTGCCCGTGGCCGAGGACACGTTCGGGGTCGAGATGTTCAAGCAGATGGCCATCTCGGCCCCGCTGGCGATGCTGGTGATCTTCATCCTGATGTTCGCCTTCTTCCGCAAGCTCACGCTCATCCTCAGCCCCATGATCCTGGCGATGGTGTCCGTCATCATGACGATGGGCCTGCTCATCGGCACGGGCCATACCGTCCATATCATGAGTTCGATGATCCCCATCTTCATCATGCCCATCTCGGTGCTCGATTCGGTGCACATCATCTCGCAGTTCTTCGACCACTATCAGCGGACGCGTGACCGCCGCAAGACGATGGTGGCGGTGATGCACGAGCTGTTCATGCCCATGCTCTACACGTCGCTGACGACCGTGGCAGGCTTCGCGTCGCTGGCCCTCACGCCCATCCCGCCCGTGCAGGTCTTCGGCGTGTTCGTGGCCATCGGCGTGGCGCTCGCCTGGGTCTTTACGGTCACGTTCGTGCCCGCGTTCGTGATGTTCATCCCCGAGCGGCGGCTGGCGAACTTCGGCACGATGCACCACGACGACGCCCCGAAGTCCCTCCTCGCCCGCGTGCTTCATGGCCTCGGCGGCTTCGCCTATCACAGGGCGAAGCTCATCCTGGGCATCACGCTCCTCCTCGCGGCCGTGGCTGGCTACGGCATCAGCCGCATCAACATCAACGACAACCCCGTGAAGTGGTTCACGCCCAGCCATCCCATCCGTGTGGCCGACAAGGTGCTCAACGAGCACTTCGGCGGCACGTATATGGCCTACCTCGTCCTCGAGCCTGAGAGCACCGCACGGAAGGCCGACGACGTGGCGAAGGCGCTCGACGCCCGCCTTGTGAAGGCGGCCAAGGGTCTGAAGCAGGAT
This sequence comes from Planctomycetota bacterium, assembly GCA_041320515.1. Taxonomy (GTDB): domain Bacteria; phylum Planctomycetota; class PUPC01; order DSUN01; family DSUN01; genus DSUN01. The sequence continues at coordinate 3,054,159 of JBGLNR010000001.1, forward strand.
TTCCCCGAGGCCGCGCCGACCATTGAGAAGGGGCGGACGCTCATCGCCGAGCTGGCCAAAGAGGCGCAGACCGGCGACGCGCTGCTCGACGAAGCCGCGCGGCGCGTGGCCGAACTCAAGGCCAAGGTGAGCGGCGACGAGGCCGACGCCTGGACCGAGGTGGCCGGCGCCATCGGCGCCGAGCAGCTTGCCAAACAGGTGTTCAAGAACCCCGAGGTTCTCCGCTACATCGAGGGTCTCCAGAGGGCGCTCCTCACCACCGGCGTCGTCGGAAAGTCCAACTCCGTCGCCGACGTCGTCCGCAAGGTCCACAAGGAACTGATGGAGGGCAAGCCGGAGTTCTACCGCATCCCCGACACGTCGGACGCCGTGGCACAGTGCCTCCTGTCGTTCCAGAACAGCCACGACCCCGACGACCTGTGGCACCTGGTGACGCCCGACTACGGGAAGGCGAACCTGTGGGTGCAGCTCAAGAGCGGCGACAACCGCGACATGGAGAGGGTCGTGCGGTTCGTGGACACCTTCCTCCGCGACCACACGCCCCCCGTGAAACTCCAGCACCGCTGGTTCGGCCTCACGTACATCAACGTCGTGTGGCAGGACAAGATGGTGAGCGGCATGCTCTCGTCGTTCCTGGGCAGCTTCGCGATGGTGTTCGTGATGATGGTGGTGCTCTACCGCTCGGCGTTGTGGGGCCTGCTCGCGATGATCCCGCTCACGATCACCATCGGCCTGATCTACGGCATCATCGGCCTGATCGGGAAGGACTACGATATGCCGACGGCGGTGCTCTCGTCGCTCACGCTGGGGCTGGCGGTGGACTTCGCGATCCACTTCCTGTCGCGCTCGCGCGAGCTTGTGGCCGAGCTGGGCACGTGGAAGGAGGTGGCGGCGAAGATGTTCGGCGAGCCGGCGCGGGCGATTGCGCGGAACATCATCGTCATCGCCATCGGCTTCACGCCCCTGCTGGCGGCGCCGCTGATGCCGTACAAGACGGTCGGCTTCTTCATGGCCAGCATCCTGGCCATCGCCGGCATTGCCACGCTCTTCGTGTTGACGGCGCTCGTGACTGTGCTGGCGGGGCGCCTCTTCCGCCTCAAGGCCCCGCAGGCCGCCGCGTGCAACTGCGGGGTGTGCATCGCCGCGTCGGCGGGCACGGTGGTCGTCATCGCCCTCAGCATCAACAACTACATCACCTGGCACTGGACCACCCTCACGTGGGTGGGCGCCGTGGCTATCGTGGCCCTCACCGCCCTCTGCGGCATCATGTCGCGGAGGCAGGCGTGCCGAAGGGCGGAGGGGGGAAAGGGAGAGTGAAAGGGAAAGGGAGGAAAGGAGAAGAGCTGTGAAATCAGTCCTGTTCGCCCTATCGGTCGCAGCCGCTGCGCTGGCGGCAGAGCCGAGCGTGGATGAGATCGTGCAGAAGGCCAACCTCACCGCCTACTACCAGGGCGACGACGGGCGGGCGAGCGTGCACATGGCCATCGCCGACGCCCAGGGCCGCACGCGCGAGCGCAGGTTCGTCATCCTCCGCCGCGACGTGAAGGACGGCGCCGACCAGAAGTTCTACGTCTACTTCGAGGAGCCGGCCGACGTGCGGAAGATGGCCTACCTCGTGTGGAAGCACGTGGACAAGGACGACGACCGCTGGCTCTACCTGCCCGCCCTCGACCTGGTGAAGCGCATCGCGGCGAGCGACAAGCGCACCAGCTTCGCCGGCTCCAACTTCTTCTACGAGGACGTGTCCGGCCGCAGCCCGGAGGCCGACACCCACGAGCTGGCCGAGACGACCGCCGAGCACTACGTCCTGAACAACAAGCCCAAAGACCCCAAGAGCGTCGAGTTCGCCTCGTTCAAGGTCTGGATTGACAAGAAGACCTTCATGCCGATGAAGGCTGAGTTCCTGGACGCCGAGGGCAAGCCCTATCGCGTGGTCGAGGCCCTCGAGGTGAAGAACATCCAGGGCTTCCCCACCGTCGTCAAGTCGCGTGTGCGCGACCTCAAGAGCGGCGGGAACACGGTGAGCGAGTTCTCGAACGTCCGGTACAACGTGGGCCTGCCCGACGACGTCTTCAGCGAGCGCTACCTGCGCCGCGCCCCGAGGAAGCACCTCCAGTGAGGCAGTTGTTGGCCTCTGTACAACCAGCAGTAGCCTGCACTCCCAGGAGCCCCGGCCCCCCAACGGGTCATGCTGAGCGAAGCGAAGCATCTTCGAGGGGAGACAGCCGCAACGAGCGCTCGATCGTCTTGGACCAGTGCGTTCGCTTGGGAGATGCTTCGCTTCGCCCGCCAAGGGGCGGCTCCGCTCAGCATGACCATTCTGGGGGCTTGCTGCTCCCCATGCGGAAGCTGATGGCGCCCGCGGCTCTGGCCCTGGCCCTGCTCGGCTCCGCGTTCGCCGCCGAGGCGGAGGAGCCGCGGCCCGGCGGCCCCTCGCTCAAGGAGATCATCGAGAAGCTGCCCTTCGGCCTCCACGGCTTCGTCGAGACGCGCGCCGGCACGCGGGTCGCGCGCAACCGCTACATCTCCGAGACCGCCTCGATGGGCGAGGCACGCCTCCAGCTCGAAGCCAACAAGACCTTCGAGGTCGGCGACTATCGCCCCGAACTGCGCGTCAAGGCCGACTTCTACTACGACGCCATCGAGAAGCGCACCATCGCCGACCTCCGCGAGGCCAACGTCGTCTTCTCCCCCTTCGAGTCCCTCGACCTCAAGCTCGGCCGCCAGACCCTCACCTGGGGCACGGGCGACCTCTTGTTCATCAACGACCTGTTCCCCAAGGACTGGGAGTCGTTCCTCATCGGCCGCGACGACGAGTATCTCAAAGCCCCCTCCGATGCCCTGAAGCTGAGCTTTTTCCACGACGCGGCGAACCTGGATGTCGTCTACACCCCGCGCTTCCGCTCGGACAAGTATGTGGACGGCTCGCGCCTGAGCTACTGGAGCGACGCGATCGGCAGCCTAGCGGGCGAGAACGCCGTCGTGCGCGACCACGAGCCTGACCGCTGCCTCCGCGACGACGAGCTGGCCCTGCGCCTCTACAAGAACATCGGCGGCTACGAGGTCGCCCTCTACGGCTACCGCGGCTTCTGGCGCACCCCCGCCGGCATGAACCCCCTCAATGGCAAGGCCACCTTCCCCAGGCTCGCAGTCTGCGGCGCCAGCGTGCGCGGCCCGGTCGGCAAGGGCATCGGCAACCTCGAGGTCGGCTGCTACCACTCGCTCGACGACCGCAGCGGCCGCGACCCCCTCATCCGCAACAGCGAGTTCCGCCTCCTCGTCGGCTACGAGCAAGAGGTGGGCCGCGACTTCACCGCCGGCGTCCAATACTACGTCGAGTGCATGATGGACTACCGCGACTACCGCCGCACCCTTCCGCCCGGCATCCGCGCCCGCGACCAGGTGCGCCAGCTCGTCACCCTGCGCCTCACCAAGCTCCTGATGAACCAGAACCTCCGCCTCTCGCTCTTCATCTTCGCCTCGCCCACCGACGCCGACTGCTACCTGCGGCCGAAGGTCCACTACAAGGTCAAGGACAACTGGGCGGTCGAGGCGGGCGCCAACCTCTTCCGCGGCGCCCGCGACCACACCTTCTTTGGCCAGTTCGAGGAGAACTCCAACCTCTACGCCGGCCTCCGCTACAGCTTCTGACACGCAGACCCGAACGGCGGGAACGGACACACGGGATTGTCAGATTCGGGCTGGTTTGGAGTGAGTCAATTCGTAAGTTGTTGATATACCGTGAGTTGTGTCGCGTGTCTGGGCGAGCACAATCGGCCGACGCCCACGCCCTGGGCGCACGCGTGAACCCGCTCGACCACATCCACTGCTCCCTCGCCCCGCGCAAGATGATCAAGCTCCAGCGCGACGAGTTCGGCCGCCTCCTCCTCGAAGACGGCAAGATCAAGGCCCTGGCCGATGACGACACCAGATTCGACATCTCCAAGCCCGAATACGAGTACGGCATCGTGGTCGAGTACCACGACAACTTCCCCGCCGAGGGCTACGTCCAGATCGGCAACGAAATCCTCGGTTACGCACAAGACAGGAATGGCTCGACTCCCATCTGGACCGCCAAGCTGCCCGACACGACGGCCCCCGACGGCTACCGGGACGTGCCCGTCCTCACCGGCATCAAGCTCCTGCGCCAGCGCTACGGCACGACGCGAGAGGAGTACCTCACGCCCGGCGCCGCCAACGTCGTGGCCACCGTGGACCCGCAGGAGGAGGAGCCGCCCTACTACTCGGACGGGAGCGGCACGCATGGCCGCCGCATCGTCCGCCTCCGCGAGGCCCGATACCACGACCGCTACCCCATCTCCAACACCGGCGAGTTCACCCCCCACCGCGCCTCGGCACCCGTCGGCTACTGGGAGTTCGCCTACTCCCTCCCCGGCGCCCTCTGGACCCAGGTGAGGTGGACCGAGGCCAAGTACGACGCCGCCTCGGGCGCCCTCGTCAACAATGCGCCCCTCGACCCCAACGACCCGTGGGACGTCCAGCTCATGGTCCAGCTCGACAACGCTCCCGCGTGGGACGACACGGCGGCGGACCCCGCGACGACCAGGCCAGTCGCCCAGCCCGTCCCCTGGCAAACCGTGCCGACCCGCACCGACGTGGTGTACAGCCCGCCCGGCTACCGCCTGAAGAAGCCGGTCATCTACCTCTTCGACGACCCGGCGGCGAACAACTACATCAACGCCCGTGACACCAGCACCCCGCTCGGGCAGTACGCCGACCGCATTCGCCTGCGCGTCTATTTCAAGTACAATGACTACCAGGCCGCCGAGGGCGCGCCGCCCAACTACAACATCCTCTGGCGCACGCCGTGGGTGGACACGATCACGCTGCGGTACCGTGCGCCGACGCGTGTGCTGGAGCACACTGAGATGCCGTATTGAGGATTGCCGATTTGCGATTGCCAATTGCCGATTGAAGAGAAGAAGAGATGGCCGTCCACAGACTGCACAGATTCGCGCAGACCCGAATCGGAAATCGGAAATCGGAAATCGGAAATCGGAAATCTGGTTTCACCCTCGTCGAAATCCTCGTGGCCATGGGCGTCTTCGTCATCCTCGGCACGGCCCTCGTGGGGCTGATGGCCGCCGCGATGGGCGCCTGGCGACAGGGCGAGGCGGGCCGCCAGGCCAACGAGCGCCTCCAAACCCTTCAGCGCCAGCTCGCCGACGACCTGGCCGCCGCAGTCCTCGACCAGCCCCCCCCGCCCGACTTCCATTTCGTCCTCGACACCCTCCACGACCTGTCGCCGACCGCTGGCGACCCCTACAACATCCTCGACACGGCGATCACCCCGACCCAGGACAACACCCGCGGCCGCGAGCTGTCCTACCTCGCTCCCTCACGCCCAGGCACAGCCACCGTGCTCCTTCGCATCCGCGTGCCCTTCATCGCCGGCGCCGCACTCCTTCAGGCCCGCACCGACGTGTTCGGCAACGACTCTGCCGCCCGCGTGTGGGTCGCCTGCAACGACGCCACACTCGTGCCGCCCGCCGGCGATCCCGAGGCCCCACCGGCGGACGGCGATGCGGCCTGGAAGCAGCTCGCCTACATTCAGGGGGAAGGCATCGGCGGCGGGGAGACCGATGTCTCGGACATCTTCCGCAACCCAGACGGCACTGTGCGGCTGGGGAACATCATCTTCGTCAAGGCCGAGCTGGACAACCAGAGCAGCACGGGGGACGCCGCGCAGTTCCTCCGCAGCGACCGCCTCCGGGCGGGCGGGCGCCCCGTGCTCATCCTGGACTGCTATCGCGACCCCAACGCACTCGGCCGGGAACCCGACAAGAAGCAGCCGCGGCCCACCTTCGCCGCCTTCGTCCGTAACGGCGCGCAGGTGCTCACCTTCACCCGCACCCTGCCGCCCGAGGTCGCGCAGGCCGCCGCCAGGACCGCCGGCTCCCCGGCCTCCGCCGAGTACTACAACCACACCGACGACAACAACAACGGGCAGATAGACGAGGGCCATCGCCCCCTGGCCGGCCGCGCGCAAGTGGTCTACGTGGTCCGGCCCTACGAGCCGAGCCTGGGCCGGCCGGGGTTGGGCGTGCTCCGCCGGGCCTTCGAGGCCCCGCTGCGCCGGCCCGGCACCCTCGACTCGAACGTGCTCAGCCCCAACGTGGTCACGATGATTGACGGGCTTCCCCGCGCCGACGGAACCCCGCCCACGGATTTCATCCGCGGCAGCGACTTCATCCCGCACGTGCTCCACTTCGGCGTGAGCTTCTGGGGCGCCGACACCACGACGTGGGAGGACCGCGCCGACCTCGGGCCGAACTACGACGCCAACACCCAGCGGCCGGCCAGCACGGAATGGCTTTCGAGCCGCTACCTGCCCGAACAGGTGCAGGTGACGGCGGTGCTGGAGCCCGACCGCGGGAAGCGGACGACCACCGGGCTGGCGCAGGCGATTGACGCCGACTACCCGACCGCCACGGAGGCCCCGCTCGACGTGGCCAACACACAGGGCTTCGACGCCGTGCAGCGCGGCTTCGACCTCAGGGAGAAGGACGGCGAAGTGCTGCCGCCGGACGCCTTCGTCCGCGACCCGCGCCACTTCATCAAGATTGACGACGAGTGGCTGTTCTACAGCGGCATCGCCTCGCCCACGGAGTTCATCCTCCCCAGCGCCGGCGCGTCGCGCGGCGCCCGGGGCACGAAGCCGGCGGCCCACGCGGCCGGGGCCGAGGTCTATCGCGGCACCGTCTCCGCCTTCACCGTCCGCATCCCGGCCTACCACCACTGGGAGCGGTAGGGGATTCCTGATTCCATATTCCACATTCCAGACTGCGGAGCCGGGAGAGAGGCAACACAGCTTCGGGGCGATTGGGTGCAACTCATGAACGGGCGAATCTGTAATCTGGAATCTGGAATCTGGGATCGCGGCGACCGCCGCGCCGGCTTTACCATCCTCGAGGTGCTCATGGCCATCGGCATCCTGGCCTTGAGCATCACGGCCGTGCTATTCCTCTTCGCGATGGGCATGCGCTCGCACAAGCGGGCGCTCGACCGCACCCGCGCCGCCATGCTGGCCGAGACGGTGGTGAATCAGCTCCAGACCCAACTGGCCAACCTGCCGCCCCACGTGGAGGACGGGACCAACCTGAGACTGATCGTCCCAGGCAGCGAGCCACCCGACTACAACCTATCGCACCCCGATTTTCCGGGCTTCTACTACGCCGCGACTCTGGCCCCGCTGTCCGGCGGCACCAGCTACTACAGGCTCTCGCTCCTCGTGAAGTGGGGCGCCCCCAACTCCCCGCCCGATCCCAAGAACTCTGAGACCTATGAAACCGTGCTCCAGCGCAAGAGCTTCTAATGCCTGCTGACTGCCGACTGGCGACTGCCGAGTAGCCGCATGCGGCGCTATGCCTCGCACATCTCGATTCGCAAGATCGTCGCGCTCGCCGTGCTGGCGATCATCCTGCCCAGCCTGGTCCTCACGCTCGTGGGGCTGAAGCTGACGCTCGACCTCAAGCGCCAGCTCGAGCAGAGCCTGGCCGAGCAGTACGCCGCCGCGGCGCGCGACGCGGCGGAGGACGTGGAGGGCCGCGTGGCCGCCGCCGAGAAGCGGCTGCGCGACGAGGCCGACCGCCTGCCCCTCCAGCAGGTGCCCGCCACGCTCGAGCGCCTGCGCCGCCAGTCGCCGCTGGCCGAGGAGGTCTTCCTCCTCGACGAGCAGCGCCTGCTCGACCGCCGCATGCCCCTCGACGGCCGCGGCGCCATGCTCTACCCGCACGAGCCCGAGGCCCTGCCGCCCGTGGCCGAGACGTTTCTGTGGGCCGAGCCCTTCCCGCCCCCCGCCCGCCGCGAGCGGGTCGGCGCGCCGCCCGAGGACCCCGCCGCCCTGGTGCAGAGTCTGCGCCGCTACCGCGAGCGCTCGCTCTCGCCCGCCGCGCGCATCCGCGCCACCCAGGCCATCGCCGCCACGCTCTTCCGCACCGGCAAGCTCGACGAGGCCGTCGCCGAGTACCGCCGCCTCCTCACCAGCGACGACGTGGCGCCCTTCAGCCCCTCCCTCGCCGTCCTGGCCCGCTACCAGATCGCCGCCGCCCTGGCACGCCTGGGGCGCGCGCCCGAGGCCGCGAGCGCCTACCTCGACCTCTTCGCCGACCTCGTGCGCGAGCGGACCCGCCTCGCCGAGCCCGATCGCGCCGCCTACTTCAAGCAGCGGGTGCGCGACGGCCTCGACCGCCTCATGGCCGGCTCCAACGTGCCCGCCCCCGAGGCCCGCCGCTACGCCGCACTCCGCGAGGAGGAGACGCAGCGCGCCGCACGCACGCAGTTCCTCGCCTACCTCCGCCGCTTCGTGCTCCCGAGCCTCGAACTCCAGGCCCCCTCCCTGAAGCCGTGCGAACAGGGCTTCCTTCACCTGTGGGACGACGAGTTCGCCGACCAGCCCTACCTCATCGCCATCGCCACGATTCGCGGCCCGGCGCGGGCCATTCTCGCGGGGGAGCGGGTGGCGCTGAACATTCTTCAGCGCCTGAGCGGCATCGCCACCCTGACCCGCCGCTTCGTCGCGAAGGCGGCGCCGCACGGGGCCAAGATCCTCGATACGCGCAAGACCACCCCCGGCTGGCGCTACCTCGAGAAATACGCCGTCCGGGCCGGCGGCGGCATGAACCACCGCATGGGCCTCTACGACCAGGTGCTCATCAAGGACAACCATCTCCTCGTTGCCGAGAAGCGGTGGCCCGGCCGCGCCGTGGCGGGGGCCATCGAGGCCGCGCGAGCCGCGGCGCCCGGCGGCATCCGCATCGAGGTCGAGGCCGACACCCTCGGCCAGGTGCGCCAGGCAATCGAGGCGGGGGCCGACATCATTCTCCTCGACAACATGACCGACGGCGAGATGCGGCAGGCCGTGGCCCTGGCCCGCGGCCGCGAGCCGAGGCCGCTCCTCGAGGCCTCGGGCGGAGTCACAGAGGCCCGCGTCGAGGCCATCGCGGCGACGGGCGTGGACTGGATTTCCGTCGGCGCCCTCACCCACTCCGCCCCCGCCCTCGACATCGCCCTCGACCTCGAGGCGCCCGAGTGAGGAGGAAGGTGGGACTCGGCCATCTGAGATTCCTGCCCCCACCGAGCTTGCCTCGGTGGAGCAAGGGATTGGCAGCTACGCGGGCGGCGCCCCCTCCTCCCCCTCTCCCTTCCAGGGAGAGGGTGGGGTGAGGGTTGGGGTCTGGGATTGCACGAGGCCCCAACCCTCCCCCTGCCCCCTCCCTGAGAGGGAGGGGGGTTGGGCCCCCTCTCCTTTCCAGGGTGAGGGCAGGGCGTGGGCAGGACTTCGCCGTTGGGTGTCGGCCACATTCTCACATTCTCAAGAATGTGAGAATGTCGCAGACGGGGCAGGAGGTGGCCCATGAGACACGACTCGATGCTTGTTGCTGCCGTGGTGACGGCGCTCCTGGGAGCATCGTGTTCTGCGGGCGATGATCGCTTGCCGGCCATCCGGGCGGCGATGGAGAGGCTGCGGCCGCTCGCCACGAAGATGGGCAAGCCGCGCCCGGGCGATTGGCTGGCACACCACAAGGAATCCGGGCAGACGTTCGAGGAGTACCTGGCCAGCGAGCCGACGGGGCCGACAAAGGAGCGACGCACTATCTACGTGCAGCCGCTCGGGGACTTCACGAAGCCGCAGCGCCGAATCATCACGCTGACGGCCGACTTCATGGGCCGCTACTTCGCCCTGCCGGTCAAGGTGCAAGGGGACCTGCCCCTCTCGCTCATCCCCGACCGCGCGCGGCGGGTCCACCCGTCGTGGGGCGTGAAGCAGATTCTCACGAGCTACGTCCGCGACGACGTGCTCAAGCCGCGGCTGCCGAAGGACGCCGTGGCCTACATCGCCTTCACGGCGAGCGACCTGTGGCCCGGCGAGGGCTGGAACTTCGTGTTCGGCGAAGCCTCCCTCAGCGAGCGGGTCGGCGTCTGGTCCATCTTCCGCAACGGCGACCCCGAGAAGGAGGCCGACCTCTGCCTCCTCCGCACGATCAAGACGGCGACGCACGAGACGGGGCACATGTTCGGCATGTACCACTGCACCGCCTACGAGTGCAACATGTGCGGGAGCAACAGCCGCCCGGAGAGTGACCGCCGCCCGCTGGCCTGCTGCCCCGAGTGCGTGGCAAAGCTCTGGTGGATCACGGGCGCCGAGCCCGTGCCCCGCTACCGCACGCTGGCCGAGTTCTGCAAGGAGCACGGGCGGAAGCCCGAACAGGACTTCTACGAGAAGGCGATCAAAGCCGTGGAAGCAAGATAGTGCCCGCGAAACACGCGAAAGGACGCGAAAGGAAGACATGAGAATCGCTATCATTGGGCTGCCCCAATCGGGCAAGACGACGCTGTTCGACCTCGTGACCGGCCGCCAGGAGGAGCCAGGGGCCTATGCCGCGCCCGGCTCGCTCGTGGTGGGCGTGGCCCACGTGCTCGACCCCCGCGTGACCGCCATCAGCGAGTTGATGAAGCCCAAGAAGACGACCTATGCGGGCATCGAGTTCGTGGACCTCGCCGGCCTGTTCGCCACGGAGCGCCCGAACGCTGAAAGTGCCGAGGCGCTCCGCGATGCCGATGGGTTGCTCAAGGTGCTGCGGGCCTTCGACGACCCAAACGTCCCGCCCTACAAGGGCGTGGTGGACCCGCGGCGCGACCTCGAGGAGATCGGCGCCGACCTGTTCATCGCCGACTTCGACATCCTCGAGCGGCGGATCGAGAAGCTCCAGGTGAACGTGAAGAAGCCCACGCCCCGCCAGGAGGCCGAGAAGATCGAGCTGGCCCTCCTGGAGCGTTGCGACGCCCATCTCCACGCGGCAGGCGCGCTCGACGGGTTGAGCCCGACGGAAGAGGAGGAGAAGACGCTGAACTGCTTCCGCTTCCTCTCGCAGAAGCCGAGCGCCATCGTCGTCAACGTGGGCGAGGGGCAGATTGGCGACGAGGCAGCTATCGCTCCCTTCCGCGAGCGCCGCGAGCCTGTGCTCGGCGTCGCCGCGGCCACGGAGAAGGAGCTGCTCACGCTGGAGCCGGGGGAGCGGGAGCCGTTCCTTCAGGACCTCGGCCTCACAGAGTTGAGCGGCCAGAAGGTGGTCCAAGCCATCCTCACCGCGCTCGACCACATCACGTTCTTCACCGCGGGCGACAAGGAGCTGCGGGCCTGGCTCATTCCCCGCGGCACCAGCGCCGTCGGGGCCGCGTACTACGTCCACACCGACATCGCCCGCGGCTTCATCCGCGCCGAGGTCATCGCCGCGGCCGACTTCATCGCCCTCCACGGCTGGAAGGAGTGCAAGGCCAAGGGCAAGGAGCACCTCGAAAGCAAGGACTACGTGGTCCAGGACGGCGATGTAATCAACGTGCGGTTCAGCGTGTGATGCGACGATTGCCGACTCTCGATTTCCGGTTCCCGATTTGGAATCTGGAATCTGGTATCCGTGATTCCGGACAGGTGCGCCGATGCGCGTGGCGATCAATGCCCTCCTCCTTTCCGGCCGCTTCTCGGGCGTCGAGAAGGCGGTCCACGCCCTCCTCCGCCACATCGGGGAAGGCTCCGACGATGAGTTCGTGGCGCTCGTCGGCAGCGACTTCGACGAGCGGGCGCTGAATGGCGCCGGCGTGGGAATCGAGCGGCTCCCAGTGTCGAACCGCTCGCGGCTCCTCCGCATCATCTATGAGGAGCATTTCCTTCAGCGGCGGCTGCGGGGCTTCGACCTCTTCCACGCCCCGGGCTACGTCGCGCCGAAGCGGCTGCCCTGCCCGCTCGTGCTGACGATCTACGACCTGGTCGCGCTCACGCATCCCGAGCTGGCCAGGCGGTCGAACGCGTGGCACTATCGCTGGCGTCTGCCGCGGTCGGCCCGGGCCGCGGCGCGGATCATCGTGCCGCTCGAATGCGTTGCGCGGCAGGTGGTGGAGCGACTCGGCGTCGAGCGCGAGCGGGTGCGCGTGGTGCCCCTCGGCGTGGACGCGCGGCTCAAGCCCCCCTCGCTCGACGACCGGGCGCGCGTGCGGGCACGCCACCATCTGGCCCGCCCCTACATCCTGTTCGTGGGCAACGTCGAGCCGAAGAAGAACCTGCCGACGCTCCTCCGCGCCTTCGCCGCCCTCAAGCGCGACGGGCAGCCGCACGAGCTGCTCATCGCCGGCAAGCGCGGCTGGAAGTGCCGCGACGTGTTCGCCCTCCCCGCCGAGCTGGGCATTGAGGACGACGTGCGCTTCCTCGGCTACGTCGAGGAGGACGACCTGGCCGGCCTCTACGGCGGGGCCGAGCTGTTCGCCTTCCCCTCCCTCGTCGAGGGCTTCGGCCTGCCGCCCCTCGAGGCCATGGCCTGCGGTACGCCCGTGGTGACCTCGGATGCCGAGGCGCTTGTGGAGACGACGGGCGATGCGGCGGAGCACGTGCCCGCCCTCGACCCCGAGGCCCTGGCCGACGTGATGCGTCGTGTCCTCGGCGATGTCGCCCTCCGCGAGCGCCTGCGCGCCGCCGGCCTCGCCCGCGCCGCCCAGTTCACCTGGCCCCGCGCCGCCGAGGCCACGCGAGCGGCCTATCGGGAGGCCCTGACCGCTTGACATGCGAGCCGAGGCGCGGTATACAGTGGGTGGACGGAAGCGATGGAGGAGCCGGCGATGGCAGCGACGAAGCAGGCGCTTGACGAGTTGCGGGAGTTGGTGGGACGCCTGGAGAGGGACGCCGGTGCGCTAAGGAGCGCACTGGAAGCGCTCGACGCCGAAGGGGATGCGGCGGGGGGCGGCCGGCCCGAAGCGAGAGCGGACTTTGCCGACCGCGAGGCGTTCCTGAGCATGAAGGAGACGCTTCTCGCCGAGCACCGTGGCGAGTGGGTGGCGTTCGCCAACGGGAGACTGGTTGCCGCGGCTCGTTCCCTGGACGATCTTCTTCCTGCCACGCAGGCCATTGACTCCGCGGTGGACGTGTACGTCGAGCATGTGGAAGAGAGAGCATTCCTGGATCCCCCCGAGTTCGACTGCCCGGGGATAGAGGTGTTCCCCAGCGATACCGAGAGCCGCCCGTGAGTTGGCAACCATATCTGAGGCCGACGGCTACCAAGGCGCGAGGCTCCCCGGCGACGGGGGTAAAGGGACCGTGTGGTGCTCGGCGGCGGGAATCGTGCGAATCCAGGACGAGCCGGTGATGGCCGCGCTCTTGATGCAGAGCGACGCCCCGAACACCCTGGGCCAGACCGTCGTCGAGCAGGAAACGAAGTGGCTGGACATCGTCCGCGTGAGGGTTCAGGAAATCCACGTCAATGGGCACGTGGAGTGCGTACTCCACCCCTGGGTCGTCTGCAAACGCAAAGAAACAAGCGCCTCTGAAAGTATCACCGGCCCCAATGAAACCCGGCTCCATTGCAGCCCAGTACCTGTCCCCACCACGTGCGTCAGGAAGGAGAAGGTCCAGCTCTGTAGCCACCGCAGCACTGGGGCGAGTTGGCATCGCCGCAAGGAGTTTGGCAGAACATCCAGGAATACCCGCAAAATGCGCTTGAGCCCAGGCAATCCACTCCCCTACCTTCCTTGTGGTGTTCGCACGCGGAGTAGTTGTGATCGCGATCCTTAGCTCCGCCATCTTCTCTCGCTCCTCTCCTGGTTCAACCCGCTCAGCGAGGTTCAGGTTGGTCCGCCGAACACCGCACACCGTACGAGGCGACCGCGAATGCGGAGGCAACTGGTACTTGATTGTTGCAGCAACAGGCCGTTCTGTCAAGCGCCAGTTCCCATGCGCAGGGCGGGGGGTGAGACCTTCTGATCCACCGCTCGGCATTCAGGGCGCGCTTCCGCGGCCCGCGAGATGGCAGGTTTGACGGCCATGCCGTCCGCGGCTATCATAGTGGCCAACCCCTCTGGAAAGGAGCGTCCTATCGGTCCTATCCGTCCTATCATCCTCGCCGCAAGCCTCGTCGCGTCCGCCTTCGCTGCCGAGCCGCCGGCGTTTGTGTGGGTCGAGGGCGAGCAGCCAGCCAAGGTGGCGGGGCTCAAGCCGAATATGGCAGGCTGGGGGCACAAGGAGTTTCTGTCGGAGGAGAAGTGGCTGCACATCAGCATGGACCCCGCGGCGGTGGAAAAAGAGCTTCCGGCCGAGGGCGGGCTGCTGGAATATGCCTTCGCCGCGCCGAAGGATGCGACCTACGAGGTGTGGATGCGCGTCGGCATGGAATTCGTCCGCTCCCCATTCGACTGGCGAATTGACGGCGGCGACTGGGCGACGGCGAAGCCGACCGATCTGACGACCGATTGCATGGAGCTGGATTTCTGGTGCGAGGTGGCCTGGCTCAAGGTGGGCGACAAGCAACTGGCCCAGGGCGGCCACAAGCTCGAAATCCGCCTGCCGAAGACGCAAGAACCGCCCAAAGGCGGAACTACAAACAAGGACGACAAGGGGAAGACGGCTCGCGTGCTCTTCGCCCTCGATGCGATTTGCCTCACGGCGGGCGAGTTCTCGCCCAACTCGCACTTCAAGCCCGGCGACGAGGGGCGCACGGCGCGCGACGACGAGGCGGCGAAGCAGGTGTTCGACCTGCCCGAGCCGAAGGCGGCCGACGCCCGCGCGTCCGTGCCGCTAAAGGGCCTGTGGGAGGTCTGCCGCCACGACGAGCAGCTTCCCAAGGAGGTGGCCGTCCCCATCGCCGACTTCCCCGAGACCCCGCACTGGAAGGCCATCGAGGTGCCTGGCGACAAGAACGCTCTTCGGCCCGACCTGGAGCTTGCCCACCGCCTCTGGTATCGCACCCGCGTCCGCGTGCCCGAATCGTGCGCGGGGCGCTCGTTCTTCGTCGTCTTCCCCGAGAACAACCTGAACACGACGGTTGTCGTGAACGGCGTGCCGTGCGGCTTCGACAAGAATCCCTTCGCCCGAGTTCAGATTGACGTAACGAAGGGCATCAAGCCCGGCGTCAACGAGGTGTGGGTGGGCATTCGCGACGCCTGGTACGGCTACTCGACGAATCCCAACGACCCGATGAAGCTGCGGCGGACGTTCAACTTCCCGCTCTCGGTCACGAGCCGCGGCTTTCAGGACCTCGCCTATCCCGTGTGGAGCCACTTCCAGTCGGGCATCCTGGTCACACCCGAGTTCGTGGTCGCGGGGCCTGCCTACGCAAGCGACGTCTTCTGCAAGCCGTCCGTCGCCAAGAAAGAGCTTGGCCTCGAGGTGACTGTGAGCAATCCGACGGCGAAGGAGGTCGCGGGCGAGGTGGTGTGCCAGGCGGTGAACGCGAAGACGGGCGAGGCCGAGAAGAGCTTCGCGCCCAAGCCGTTCACCCTCGCCGCCGGCGCCTCGCAGACGCTTGCCCTCGCCGAGCCGTGGGCCAACCCCAAGCTCTGGTGGCCCGACGAGCCGAATCTCTACCTCCTGCGCGCCACCGTGAAGGTCGGCGGGAAGAGCGTGGACGTGAGCGACACGCGGTTCGGCTTCCGCGAGTGGGGCTGGCAGGGGCGCGACTTCACGCTCAACGGCATCCCCTGGCACCTGTGGTGCGACTGCTTCACGGCCAGCACGAAGGAACAATGGCTGGAGCTGTACCGCAAGAACAACCAGCGGATGATGCGCTTCTGGGGCACACGGTGGCAGGGCATGCCACACCGCCAGGCCCTCGACTTCTTCGACGAGAACGGCGTCGTCGTCCGCCGCAGCGGCATCCTCGACGGCGAGGCCATCGGTTACCACGCGATGGAGCGCGACCCCGACCTCAAGAAGCTCTACAACTCCGAAGTCAAGATGCAGCTCATGGAGAACTGGCGCGACCAGATGGTCGCCCAGGTCAAGGGCGAGCGAAACCACCCCTCCGTGATGATCTGGTCCATCGAGAACGAGTGGCTCTACATCAACTGCATCAACCTCCACGGCGGACACATGGACCAGTTCGAGGCCGAGGTGAAGCGGGTCGCCGACGCCGTGATGGCAGCGGACCCGACAAGGCCCACAATGAACGACGGCGGCGGGGCGCACAAGAACAACGCCATGCCCGTCGCAGGCGACCACTACGTCACCGGCCCCTACCCCCAATACCCCGCCCTCGCGTACGACGAAAACACGAAGGGCGGCGGACGCGGCCGCTGGGAGTGGGACCAGAAGCGCCCCCGCTTCATCGGCGAGGACTTCTACATCACGGGCAACAACCCCGAGTTCGCCTACTTCGGCGGCGAGGAGGCCTTCCAGGGCAAGATCGCCACACGCCCCGCCGCGAGCACCATGGCCCGCATGCTCATGGAGGGCTATCGCTGGTCCAACCAGTGCGCCTGGCACTTCTGGATGGGCCAGAACGACGCCCCAGGCCAATACGCCTCCTACGCCCCGCGGGCCGTCTTCTGCCGCCAGTGGGACTGGACGTTTGGCTCGGGGCAGAAGGTGAAGCGTTCGCTCAAGCTCTTCAACGATACCCGCTTCGACGACCCCATCTCGTTCACCTGGGTTCTCAGCCTCGGCGGCAAGCAATCCGTGTTGGGAACCGCCGTGCACAAGCCCGCCCCCGGCACCGCCGAGCCGTTCGATGTCGAACTCACCTTGCCCCAGGTCACGGCCCGCAGGGAGGGCGAACTCATCCTCTTCCTCTCCGTCAAAGGCCAGGAGGTCTTCAAGGACGTGAAGGCCATCTCCGTGCTGCCGAAGCCCGCGGCCGTGGCGAAGCTCGATGCGAAGGAGCTGCTCGTTCTCGACCCGCAGGGAGCCGCGGCGGCGTTCCTCAAGGCCAGCGGCATTGTCTTCACGCCCCTCGCCGACCTCAAGGCCCTGCCCGAGACGGGCAAGGTGCTCATCCTGGGCAAGGATGCCCTCGACGCAGCCGAAAGCACGTCGAGCCGCCTCGCCGCCTATGCCCTTGGTGGCCGCCGCATCATCGCCCTCGAACAGAAGAACCCCCTCATGTTCCAGGCCCTCCCCTGCGAAATGGAGGCCCAGACCAACCAGGGCACGACGGCCTTCGCTGAAGACCTCAACCACCCCGCCCTCCGCGGCCTGAAGCAGAAGGACTTCTTCACCTGGAGCAGTGGGCGACGTTCTAACATTCTACAGAATGTTGGAATGACGCCGGAGGCAGGGGACGAGCTGGTCTACCGCGACGCCTATGCGAAGCCGACGCGCGGCGCGAAGTCGCTCATCCAGTGCCACACCCTTCTCCAGAGCACGGGCCTCGCCGAGGTGCCCGTGGGCGAGGGACTGATGCTCCTTTGCCAACTCCTCGTCGGCGAGAAACTCGAAACGAACGCCGTCGCCCAGCAGCTTCTCGTGAACCTGCTCGACTACGCGGCGGCCTACACCCTCGAGTTCCGCCAGGTCGCCGCCTGCGCGACCGACCCGCTGCTCGCCAAGACCCTCGACGAGATTGGCCTGAAGCATGCCAAGGCCAGCACGCCTCTCGACGCCCTCAACGGCGCGGCCAAGGTCGCCATCGTCTCGGCCTCTCCCGCCAATCTGAGAACCCTCGCCGACAACGCGGCCAAGGTCAAGGCATTCCACGACGCCGGCGGCTGGCTCTTCCTCCACAGCCTCACGCCCGAGGGGCTGGCCGACTACAGCAAGCTGGTCGGCTTCGACCACATGATCCGCCCCTTCCGCCGCGAGAGGGTCGGCCTGCCGCCCGTCCGCAATCCCCTCATGGCCGGCCTCACGCTCAACGACATCGTGATGTACGCCTCCGAGCGCATCTTCCCCTGGACCCAGGGCAACTACGTCGCCCACGACACCTTCTCCCCATGGCCGTGAAGTCGCCGATGATGAGGATGGAGGTGTGGCCTAAGTCCTGGAACTGGCGGAGTTTGCGGAGGACGACGGTGTGGCCGAGGTGGATGTCTGGGGCGGTGGGGTCCACGCCGAGCTTGACGCGGAGGGGGGCGGCGGAGGCGAGGGAGCGTTCGAGCTTGCGGCTGAGTTCGTCCTCGGTGACGATGCCGCCAGGGACGACGCCGCGGCGGATGGTGTCGAGTTGGCGGTCAAGCTCCGTGCCCACCGTGGGTTCCTGAATGGGACGGCCCGGGCTCGTCGGCGAGCCCGGGCCGTGGGGTTGCCTGGTGGGGCGTCATGCCTCCGTCGGGGCATCGCCCGCGCTGTCTTCGGCCGGTTTCGGCTCCTCGGCCTTCTTGCGGCCCGCCACGCGGTCCGCCAGGGCATCGAGGCCGTGGATGCCGGTCTGGAGCGGCTTGTCGCGCTTGACGTCTTCGAGGACTTCGCGCTCGGTCCGGTCGTCCATCTCGCGGCTGGTATCGAAGTCGGCCTGCTTGACCTGCCGCAAGCTCAGGCCAATCTTCCTGTCGCGCGTGTCCACCCTGATGACACGGACCTCGACGACGTCGCCGACCTGGACGACCTCCTCTGGGGTCTCGACCTTGCGCTCGGCGAGTTCGGAGATGTGCAGGAGGCCCTCGAGTTCGGGTTCGAGTTCGACGAACACGCCGAATGATGTCAACTTAGTGACTTTGCCGTGGGCGATGTCGCCGACGTGGAACCGGGTCGGGATTTCCTCCTGCCACGGGTCGGGCTTGAGCTGCTTGAGGCCGAGGGCGACGCGCTTCTTCTCCTGGTTGACGCTGAGGACGACGGCTTCGACCTTGTCGCCCTTCTTGAGCATCTCGGAGGGATGCGTGACCTTCTTGGTCCAGGACATGTCGGAGATGTGGAGCAGGCCGTCAATGCCCTGCTCGATCTCGATGAAGGCGCCGTAGTTGGCCAGGTTGCGGACGCGGCCCTTGATGACCGTGCCCGGCGGGTACTTTTCCTCGACGACCTCCCAGGGATTGGCCTCGGTCTGCTTCATGCCGAGGGAGATCTCTTCCTTCTCGAGGTCAATGCCCAGCACGACCACCTCGACCGTGTCGCCGATGGCCACCAGGTCGCTCGGGTGGTTGATGCGGCGGGTCCAGGACATTTCGGAGATGTGGACGAGGCCCTCGACGCCATCCTCGAGCTTCACGAAGGCGCCGTAGGTGACGATGTTGACGACCTGGCCGCGAATGTGGGAGGTGACGGGGTACTTCTGCTCGATGCCGGTCCAGGGGCTGGGGCTCTTCTGCTTGAGGCCGAGCGAGATTTTCTCCTTCTCGCGGTCCACGTTGAGGATCATCACCTCGACCTCTTCGTCAATCTTCAGCATCTCGGACGGGTGGCTGATGCGGCCCCAGCTCATGTCCGTGATGTGCAGCAGCCCGTCAATGCCGCCGAGGTCAATGAACGCCCCGAAGTCGGTGATGTTCTTCACGACGCCCTTGCGCAGCTCGCCGATCTTGATCTCGGCCAGGAGCTTCTTCTTCTGCTCCTCGCGGCGCTCCTCGATCAGCTTGCGGCGCGACACGACGATGTTCCGCCGCTCCTTGTCTATCTTGATGATCTTGCACTCGAGTTCCTGCCCGATGTAGTCGGCGATGTCGCCCGTGCGGCGGATGCTGATCTGCGAGGCGGGCAGGAACACGGGCACCCCGATGTCCACGAGCAGCCCGCCCTTGATCTTGCGGATGGCGCAGCCGCGCACGATGTCGCCCTCGGCGTTGTTCTCGATCACCCGCTCCCAGCCCCGGATGCGGTCGGCCTTCCGCTTCGACAGGACGATCATGCCGGCCTCGTCCTCCACCGCCTCGAGGAGCACCTCGACCCTGTCGCCGCGCTTGATGTGCGCGCCGCGGTCGGGGAACTCGTCGGCGTAGACCAGGCCCTCGCTCTTGTAGCCGATGTCAATGATCACATCGTCGCCGCGCTTGTTGATCACGCGGCCTTCGAGGATGGTGCCGACCTCGAAGTTGCGGATCGAGTGGTCGTAGAGCCCGGCGAGCTGAGCCAGGTCCTGCCCCTCCAGGGCCGCCTCCACCTCGCGCTCGATCCCCTCGTTCCCGCGATTCAGTTCCTTGATCAGTTCTTCCGTTCCCATTGCCATGCAACTGCCTTCTTTGGAGAAACCTGCCTGATGGATTCCCGGCGGCCGCCCCCTCACACCGAGGGGACTCCACACCGCCAAGGGCCTCGGCCCGTCACGTGGGCCGATGGACTACTCTCGTTCTCTCAACCGCGCCAGGAGCGCCGCCACGCGTCGCCGCGTCTCCTCGGCGGCCGCAACGCACGCCGCCTTCGCGCCGTCGGGCGGCGCCAGCGGCTCCCCATAGGCCACCTGGATGCGGCCCCAGCAGGGCAGCTTGCGCCACCGCGGCCAAGCCTGGAACGCCCCGTCAATGGCCGCGGGCACGATCGGCACCCCCGCCCGCGCCGCGATGCTGGCGAACCCGGGCTGAAAAGGGCCGACCGACCCGTCGCGCGTCCGCGTCCCTTCCGGGAAGAGCACGAGGCCCGCGCCCTGGCGGAGCAGCTCGACCACGTGGCGCATCGCCGCGCGGTCGCCCGTCCCACGCTCGATGGGCACCCCGTGCTGCGCCCGCAGCCACGCCCCCACGAGGCGGAGGCGGAAGAGCGAGCTGCGCGCCACGAAGTGCATCCGCCGCGGCAGCGCCAGCCCCGCCACCGGCGGGTCGAGAAAGCTCTGGTGGTTCGCCGCGAGGATGCAGCCGCCCTCGCGCGGCACATTCTCGACGCCCCAGGCCCGAATGCGAAAGAACAGAATGAACAAGAACTGGTACAGCCGCTGAAAGCTGTCGTATGCCGGCTCAAACGCCTCGCTCAAGGCCGCGGCCCTCTGAGACGTGGCTCTGTCCGCGCCGCCGCTTCGCTACGACCCAAAGCGGCATCTGCGATGCCGCACTCCACACTCGTCCCGTCCCGGACGTGCGCGCCTTTTGGAGTGCGGCGACGAAGTCGCCGCTCTGGCTTCCCGCGGAGCGGACAGGCTCGTAGCCGCCTGAAGGCGCCAGCCGGCGCGCGTCAGCGCAGCCCCATGGCGCCAAGCAGCCGCTCCACCACCTCGTCTACCGAAAGCCCCGTCGTGTCCACTCGGACGGCTCCCTCGACCAGCCGCAGCGGAGCGGCTTGCCGCGAGCTGTCGCGGCGGTCGCGGGCCGCCAGGTCGGCGGCCAGACGCGAGGGGTCGGGCTCCTCGCCCCGCTCCCGCAAGTCGAGGCCCCGGCGCCGCGCCCGCTCCCCGACCGTCGCGTCGAGGTAGAACTTGTGCTCCGCATTGGGAAAGACCACGCTAGCCATGTCGCGGCCTTCGGCCACGACCGGCCGCTCCTCGGCGAAGCGCTGCTGAAGCGCCACCATGCGCCGCCGCACCTCCGGGAACACCGAGATGCGCGACGCCGCGTCGCCCACCGCCGAGCCGCCGAGGGCGTCCGAAACGTCCCGCCCACCCACGCGGGCGACGCACTGCCCGTCCGCCGCCACCTGGATCTCAATCTCCGTGGCGTCGGCCAGGCGAGCCAGACTCGGCTCCTCGTCAAGCGGCGTCCCGGCATCGAGCGCCCGCCAAGCCAGCGCGCGATAGAATATCCCGCTGGGCAGAAGCGTGTAGCCGAGTCGGGCCGCCAGAGCGCGGGCCACAGTCGTCTTGCCCGCGCCGGCCGGACCGTCAATCGCCACCACCTTTTGCGGCATACCGCCCTCGCGCGGCCTGGACGTCACAGTCGCAAGTCCTCAATTGTACTTGCTTTGGCGGGTGAGTCAAGCAAAAGTTCTCCCCGAGCACGGCCCCTGGTCCTGGCGGGACCTCCTCTCTGGTCGGATCGTCCTCGTCCCTCGTCCGTTGTCCTCGTCCTCGACTCCTGTGCCACCATCGAGACGAATCGAGGACGACGACGACCGACGAGGACGAGAAGAACAAGAATCGGCCCCTTCCCCCTCCACCCATATATACGGGTCGCGTCCGAGGACTCGCCAGTAACGCGCGCGTCTATGGCGACAGCAGTGCTCTCAAGTATCTGTCGGCGCGGTACTTCTGGCGACCGTGCTCGCCACAAGTGTTTTTCAGAAATCGCTCGTCAGTCGCTCCGTAGTCGCTCCGCCAGGCGAAGCGCCCCCCTTGCGGCCCTTCCTGCATGTAGTCCCGCCTTCAGGCGGCTCCTCGCGGCCGGCTGGCGCCCCAGGGGGAAGAGGACCGCCTGAAGGCGGCACTACCTACGCGCTCGCTCCTTCCCTCGTGGCTTGGACGACAAGCCGCGAACGCCCCCCTCGTCCCGATGCTCTGCGTCGGGACGGCGTATCTTGGACGCTCCCGCGTCCTCCTCTCGCTGTCTGGGTGAGTGCCTT
Organism: Planctomycetota bacterium; assembly: GCA_041320515.1. Taxonomy (GTDB): domain Bacteria; phylum Planctomycetota; class PUPC01; order DSUN01; family DSUN01; genus DSUN01. The sequence goes on from JBGLNR010000001.1 coordinate 3,076,291, forward strand.
GTGGGGAGGGACGCCGGAGCGTCCGGGACAGCGCATCCCCACGCAGGAGCGTGGGGACGAGAGTAGAGGGGATGAGTGGAGTGCAGTAACGCATTCGCGCAGGCTCCAGGGATGGCCCAGCCCCTCGCGGGCGGCGGACTAAAGCCCACGGCGATGCCTTGAGAGCCGTGGGGCACTGGCGGCCCCCTCTCACCTCCCAGGCGCAGGCGTGGCGGGTGAGCGTCCAGTCGGCGTGCTGGCGTGGGTGGCAGATTCGGCAGGCCTGGTCGCCGCTGTAGAGGCCGCGCTCGAGCATGGGGCGGACGGGTAGGCCGAGGAGGACGGAGATTTCCATCTGGAGCAGGGCGGGGGTCTGGATGAAGGCGTCGCGGTGGCGGAAACGGACAGTGCCGTCGGGGCCGATGACGAAGACGTCGGGCACGGTGCCTCGGTAGCGGAGTGCGGTGCGGAGGGACCAGTCGGCGTCGGCGGCGGTGGGGAAGGGGTGGCCGCGCTCGGCGGCCAGGGCCTTCAGGGCGTCGCCGGCCACGTCGGTGCAGACGGCCAGGACGTCGAGGCCGGAACCTCCCGCAGGTTTCGGAACCTGCGGGAGGTTGAACTGTTGGCAGGCGCGGCCGAGATAGGTCAAGAGGTCCTTGCAGAGGGGGCAGTCGCGCGCGAAGAGGATGAGGACGAGGGTGCGCCCTGCGTAGTCGCGCAGCGAGTGGGCCTTGCCGGCGGTGTCGGTGACGGTGAAGGGTGGGGCAGGGGGGTGGTGGCCGAGGAGGGGGTCAACGTCGGCCCCCGGCTCGATGTGGAAGCGGCGGAGGATTCGGCGGAACAGGTAGTCGGCGGGGTCGGGGGCCTTTTCGGCGTGGCGGGGGAAGACCGGGCGGTCGGAGTCGGCCGCCGCGATCTCGAAGGGGTAGAAGGCTGGGAGCTGGTCGAGGCGGCTCATGCCCCAGGCGAGGGTGTAGCGCTCGACGATGGCGGCGTCGGGGTCGGGGACGCATGGGAAGTCGGCGCCCAGCTTGTCGAGGTGACCCTTGGCGAGCTTGGCCAGCTCGGGCGCCTTGGGCCGCTGGCGCGGGATGCGTTGGGCGGCCAGGGGGATGTAGCCTGGCGGGACGGCGATGCCGACGACCTCGAGGTTGTGGGCGTGGCGGCCGGCGTGGAGGCGTTGGGCGATGCGCGTGCCTGTGTCGGAGGCTGGGGCGGCGGGGTCGAAGAGGTAGACGAGGATGCGGCGGCGGGCGTTGCGCTCGGCGAGGTCGAAGGCCCAGCCGTCGAGGGTTTGGCCCTGGAAGGCCAGGGGGTTCTTTGATTTCGGATTTCGGATTTCGGATTTTGGATTTGGCCCCGGCCGCAGGGGTTCGAGGCCGGCGGCGCTGCCGTCCTCGGTGGAGCAGGCGGGGAGGAGGGCGAGGAGGAGGGCCGCGAGCGCCGAGCCGCGAGCGGCGAGCCCTCGGACACTTCTCGCCCCTACGCTCTGCGTGGGGGCGAGCTTCTTGGACGCTCTGCGTCCACTCGTGTGCGCCCCAGGGCCGAATGGCCGCGGAGCGGCCGGCCGTCCGTCCCCACGCAGAGCGTAGGGACGAGAAGAGTGCTTCCCCAGCGGCCACGAACCCATCTCACCACTCCGTCGTCACCGGGATGAGGCCCGGAAGCCCCGCGTAGTTGCGTGCGCTGGAGTACCTCCAGTGCACGGGATCATCCACGTAGCCGCGTCGCACGGGGTTATCGTGCATGTACTCGAGCTTCTGGGCCATCATCTCCCTGCCCTGGATCATCTGCGGGTGGCTTCCTTCGCGCCAGAGCTGGTGTGTCCTATCGCCCTTGCAGGCCTGTTTGAGGGACCGAAGACAATGGAGTGCGTCTGTCTCGTTCCGTGCCTCCAGCAGGTCAATGAGCCGGCGGGCGGTGAAGGACTTGAACTTCGCGATCTCCTTCGTCAAGTCGGCTGCCGAGGCGATCAGGTGCAGGTGTGTCTCCAGGATGACGTAGCCGTAGAGCACCACCCGGCCATTCTCCTGGAGAAAGCGGAGAGAGTCAAGGGCTTGTTCCGCTGCCTCGCGCCTGCTGAAGAGCGGAAGCCAGCCGACGACGGTGCAGGTGAGGAAATGGGGCGCGTCGGCCTCGACGACGGTGTAGCGGCTCCGTGGCATCACGCGCCCTCGCTGCCAGTGACGCAGAGCGTCAGGATGCCCGTCCCCACGCGGAGCGTAGGGACGAGAGAGAGTGGCCGCGGAGCGGCCGAGGCGGCGTCCCCACGCAGAGCGTAGGGACGAGAGAGAGTGGCCGCGGAGCGGCCGGGCCGGCGTCCCCCCGCGGAGCGGGGGGACGAGATGGGAGAAAGAGCGTAGGGACGAGAAGGGTCACGGATAGATCGTCGCGACGACTTTCTGGAGCCGGCGCACGTTGGCGCGCTGGAGGATGATCTCGGGCTGCGTGGCGTTGGTGGAGACGAGTCGGACGCGGCCGCTGGTCTCGAAGTGGATGAGCTTGAAGTAGCTCTTGCCCTCGACGGTTTGGCAGATGGCGGGCTCGCCGCTGCGCGGCGTGCGGTCGGGGTCCACGACGATGGTGGTGCCGGGGGGGCAGAGGGGGAGCATGCTCTCGCCGCTGACGCGCAGGGCGTAGGAGTGGTGGCCGGCGCCGGGCCAGCGGGCGACGGGCTCCTCGCCGGGCAGGCCGGCGCCGACGGGCAGGCCGGCGTCGGTGAAGGCGATGTCGGTCTCGCCCGCGGCCACGTAGCCGATGACCGGTATGTCGGGCTGGCGGATGACGGGGGTGGTGCCGCCCTCGGTCGCCTTGGCGGCGCCGACGGCGGCGGTGAGGGCGTTGAGCGCGCCGGCCAGGCGCGCGGCCGGGACGGCGGCGAGCCTCGCCTCGATGGCGGAGCCCGGCAGCCCCTCCTCGGCCGTGACCGCGGCGTGCAGGCTGGCCAGCACCTCGTCCTGACCGAGGAGCTGCTGGACGGCCTCGGGCAAGGGCTGGCCCTCGGCGGTGAGGCTGGCGAGCATGTTGAGGAGCAGCTCGCCGGCGGCCGAGCGCAGGGTGCTCACCGATTGGTCGAGTTCCTCGATCTTCGAGCGTGCCTCGGAGCGCGCGCGCTCGCGGACCGCGAGGTTCACCAGGCGCTTGCGCTCGTCGGGGCTGAGGCCCAGGGACTCGGCGATCTGCTCGACGCGGCGCTGGGGCGCGGGCTTCGAGTGGCCGTGGATGAGCTGGCCGATGTAGCTCTTGGTCACGCCGATGCGGCGGGCCAGCTCCGAATACTGCACGTTGTGCACGCGGCAGAGCACGTCCAGATAGTCGCGAAACGTCTCCATCACTCGCCTCCAATGTTGGTCGAAGGACTGCCTATGTGGCCTTCGGGTGTATTATAGCGCTGCACAAGGGGGAGTCAAGCGGAAAATTGCGCCGAGCGCGCAGGCCCGGCGCATGCAGGGCGTGACCGAGGCTCAACCCCCCTCCCTCTCAGGGAGGGGCAGGGGAGGGTTGGGCGCCGGCCCCGACCTCGCAGTCCCACCCTCACCCTGCCCTCTCCCTGGAAGGGAGAGGGGTCGGGCCGCGACACCGCGCTTGCACCCGGCGCGGGCGCAGGCTATGCTGGGCCGCCATGAACGCCCTCGCCCGCCTTCGCCAGCGCCTCTCGGCCTGGGCCATTCGCCTCGTCCAGCGCTTCGGGCCGCACAGGGCGCGCGTCCTGGGCCGCACGTTCCGCATCAACCGCCACGTCTTCAACCCCAGGGCGTTCCTGACCAGCAAGTTCATGGCCCGGCACCTCGACGTGCGGCCGACCGACTCCGTGCTCGACATGGGCACGGGCTCGGGCATCCAGGCCATCGTGGCCGCGGCGACCGCTGGCCGCGTGGTGGCGGTGGACATCAATCCCGAAGCCATCCGCCTCGCCCGCGAGAACGCCCGGGCCAATGGCGTGGCCGACAGGGTGACTGTGCTTGAGGGCGACCTCTTCGCGCCGCTGAGGGGTGGGGGGGAAGCGCCGTGCAGGTTCCGGCCGCCAACCCTCCCCTCACCCCTCCCTGAAAGGGAGGGGGGTGAAGAGGAGGCGACCCAACCCCTCTCCCTTGAGGGAGAGGGCAGGGAGAGGGTGACTGTGCTCGAGGGCGACCTCTTCGGGCCGCTGAGGGGCGCTGGCTGCCCCAGCGCGCAGGAACGGCCACAGGCAGGATGCCTGTGCCACCCCGAAGGGAGGCCGGTGGCACAGCCCATCTCCGCCGCGCCGGTGGCACAGGCTTCCAGCCTGTGGCAGCCCGAGGGGATGGCGGTGGCACAGGCTTCCAGCCTGTGCGGCGTCGAGGCATTCGACGTGATCCTCCTCAATCCGCCGTATCTCGAGGGCCCTGTGCGGTCGCTGCTCGGCCACGCGATGTTCGATCCGGGGCGGCGGCTGCACCGCCGCTTCTTCGCGGAGGCGGGGGCGTTCCTCGCCCCTGGGGGCTGCGTGCTCATGGTCTGCTCGTCGCTGGCCGAGCCGGCTCAGGCCCTGGCCATCGCCGATGAGCTGGGGTGGGACGCCTCGCTCGTGCGCCAGAAGCGTGTGTGGTGTGAAACGCTATTCCTCTATCGCCTCACGCCGCGGCCCGCGCGCCCTCGAATGAAGTGACAGTTCGTAGTGCGGCCTTCAGGCCGTATCCTGGGCACCAGATACGGGCTGAAGCCCGCGCTACGAACGGTCCGCTGCAACACGCCCGCATGTTCTGCCCGCCAGGGCACTTACGTCGCGCGGCCTCACCACTAAATTATTTCACTTGACAAGCGAACAGAGATGCGCTATACTGAGGACAAGTGAACCGCTCTAGGCATCCCATCTGGATCGCCATCGGGGGGAGCAACATGCTCCTCTACCTGGCCGCCCTCTCGAACGTGCCGCAGGAGCTGTACGAGGCGGCGGCGATTGACGGCGCAGGACGCTGGGCCACCTTCTGGAACGTCACCTGGCCCCAGCTCGCGCCGACCACGTTTTTCATCGTGGTGATGAGCTTCATCGGCGGGCTTCAGGGCGGCTTCGAGCAGGCCCGCGTCATGACCTACGGCGGCCCGGCCGGCACCACCACCACGCTTGTCTACCACATCTACACCAAGGCATTCGAGGAGTTCCAGATGGGCTACGCCTCGGCCATCTCGTGGGTGCTCTTCACCATCATCTTCGCCGTCACGCTCGTCAACTGGAAGTTCGGGGCGAAGGAGCTGAGCTACTGAATTGCCGATTGGGAAGAAACGAAGGGCGGCGCAAACCCTCTTGGTTCTTCCTCTGAAATGGGCAATCGGCAATGGGCGATTGGCAATAACCGAGGGACGCAGATGGGCTTGGGCAGCGCCGACGACGCCTTGAGACGTTCAGCACCCTCCGGCTGGGGGCGCTGGTGGTATCGCACTGGCCGCTTCGGGGCGAGCCACGTGGTGCTGGGCCTCATCGCCGCCACCATGCTCGTGCCCTTCCTCTGGATGGTCCTGGCCAGCTTCAAGCCGCTGAGGGAGGTCGAGAGCCTCAACCCCTTCCCCTCGCGGTGGCTGCCGCAGAACTACCCCAGCGTCTTCGAGCAGATTCCGTTTGCCCGCTACTACTTCAACAGCCTGTTCGTCGCGGCGTGGGTCACGTTCCTCCAGTGCCTCACCAGCTCGATGGCGGCCTATGCCTTCTCGCGGCTCCACTGGCGAGGGCGCGACCACGTGTTCCGCCTCTACCTGGCCACGCTGATGATCCCCGGCGTGGTGACGATGATCCCGAACTACACGCTGATGGTGAAGCTGGGCCTGCTCGATTCCTACGCGGGGCTGATCGTCCCCGCCTCGTTCAGCGCCTTCGGCACCTTCCTGCTCCGCCAGTTCATGCTCACCATCCCGCCCTCCCTCGACGAGGCCGCGGCCATTGACGGCGCGAGCCACTGGCAGGTTTTCTGGGACGTCATTCTGCCCCTCGCCCGCCCCGGCCTGATCACGCTGGGCATCTTCACGTTCCTGGGCAACTACGGCTCCTTCTTCTGGCCCCTCATCCTCATCAAGAGCGAGCACTTGCGCACCCTGCCCGTCGGCATGCTCTACTTCGACACCATGTACGGCCGCCAGACCAACCTCATCATGGCCGCGAGCGTCATGAACATCATCCCCCTCGTCATCCTCTTCATCGTCTCCCAGAAGTTCATCGTCAAGGGCATCCAGCTCGGAGCGGTGAAGGGATGAGCCGCGGGCGTTGCGGTAGGGCGTGCATACCTGCACGCGGAACGAGCGCCCATCGTTTGGCCCAACGGGGTTGACACCGTGGCAACACGCCTATAGACTAGCGGGTGAAGCAGAGCCGTTGCTTCTCAGCGCACAAGCTTTGTGGTGGGAAAGGTGCACCCCAGTACCCGGTCCAAGGATGAGGTCAGGTCAATGAGTGGCAAGTCGAATCCGAGGCGCGCCCCCGAGACCAGAGTTGAGGGCATCAGCTCCATCTCAGTGTGCGGCTTCAAGTCCATCAGTCGTAGGCAAGAAGTGGAGGTCCGTCCTCTCACAATCCTGGCGGGGGCGAATAGCTCCGGCAAGTCTAGTGCGGTACAACCGCTCCTGCTCCTGAAGCAGACACTCGAGAGCACATTCGATCCAGGCGCGCTGCTCTTGAACGGTCCCAATGTGCGTCTTACGTCAACCATACAAGCGCTGTACTGCGGCCCTGGGGAGAAAGCGGCGCGCCTTGAAGTCGGACTAGCATTGCATAATGGGCACAGCCTCTTCATCCGATTCAAGAGCCAACCCAGAGCTGGCCCTGTTCTTGATACGATGAGTACTGGCAAGGATGAAAAGGCGATCTCACTTCGCGAAGGGATGAGTCAGGATGAAATACTGGCGATCCTGCCTGAGTGGGCCAAGGGCATGCGCGATCTGATGGAGCAAAGGGACAAGGGGAAGGCCGCGTGGGCTGTTGGCCGTCACCGCTGTTTCCTTGAGCCCTGTCTGGTGACCAACCTAGATGGGGGCGAACCCCGCATTTTCATGGGTTTTCAGGAGTTGACACACCGCAGCGAATTCGAGGACCACATACGCAAGGTGATTCACGTGCCAGCTCTGCGCGGCAACCCCGAGCGTGCCTACCAGACGACAGCCGTTGGCGAAGTGTTTCCCGGAACTTTTGAGAGCTACGTTGCCAGTGTCATAGCGCACTGGCAGGCAACAAGGGACGGACGCGCCAAGGAACTGGGAAGGAGCCTTGAGAAACTGGGCCTGACATGGAAGGTGGCGGCCAAACGTATTGACGAGACCCAGGTCGAACTGCGGGTAGGTCGCCTTACTCACGGCACGAGAGGCAATGCGCAGGACATGGTCAACATCGCCGACGTTGGGTTTGGCGTGTCGCAGACGCTACCCGTCGTTGTCGCCTTGCTGGCGGCGAGTCCCGGCCAGTTCGTTCACATCGAGCAACCGGAGATCCATCTACACCCGCGCGCACAGACCAGGCTCGCAGAACTCCTTGCAGCGGCGGCTGCGAGGGGCGTCCGAGTCGTAGTGGAGACACACAGCTCACTCCTTCTTCTCGCGGTGCAGACCCTTGTTGCGGAAGGGAAGCTCTCAACGGACCTCGTGAAGTTGCACTGGTTCACGAGGGATAAGGACGGTGCAACCACGGTGTCAAGCTGCGACTTGGACAAGGCCGGGGCCTTTGGGGACTGGCCTGAGGATTTCGGGGATGTGGAGCTGAAGGCGGAGAGCCGATTCCTCGATGCGTCCGAGAAGCGCCTGATGGAGAAGTGAGGTGGCTACTCGGATTCGCGCCAAGCTCGTGATTGACGCCGATGTTGTCCGGGCCGCAGGCGGCGAGGAAGCCACCTTCCCCACTTCGAAGCACTGCCGCGACTTCCTGGACGCCGTGGTGACCATATGCCACGGGATGGCCTTGTCGCGGCCATTGTACCGGGAGTGGAGGGCGCACGAGAGCGGCTTCGCTCGTGGTTGGCGGCGCTCGATGCTTGGGCACAAGAAGCAGGCCATTCTGGGCGATGTCCCCAACGCGGACCTGCGCGACTCGGTTGCGTCCTCGGCCACAACGGAGAGGGAGCGCCAGGTGCTCCTCAAGGACATGCACCTGGTTGAGGCGGCCATTGTCGCTGACAGGGTCGTCGTCTCGTGCGACAACGAAGCCCGTGGCGCCTTCCGCAATGCGGCACACCGTGTCCCGGAGCTGCGCGACATCATGTGGGTCAACCCGACGGAGGACCCTGAGAGGGTGCTCCGTTGGCTTTCCCAAGGAGCGGGCCGAGAGGCGGAGTTCTTGCTGGGCTCCTGACAAACCGGAGAGAGCCGCCAGTGGGTAACGGCAAGGGAACAACGCGCACTCGGCGGAGTTCAGCGGCGGTTCTGGCCGGGGTGGCGGTCCTTTCGCACACAGTTGGCGCCCTGCTCGCCGCACCGGCGCCAGGAGACGATGAGGTGAAACGCCTTTGCGAGTTTGCCGTGCCCCGCAAGCTGCCGCCCGGGGCTCCAAAGCCGAGCGACGTGTGCTTCTCGAGCCGCTGGAAGCACCCGCGCGACGCCAAGGACCCATACGACACTTTCCAGGCGGCCGAGGCCTTCCACGCCACGCGCCTGGTGTGGGTGTACACCCTCGACGCGGCGTTCGCCGCCGAGGTGACGCGGCGCGGCTATGGGTTCCAGGCGGCCGTCAACTCGCTCGTGCCCGACTTCCCGGCCGAGACGCGCGAGCGAGGGCGCATCCTGGACCTCGACGGCAACCGCGTGGCCGCGCCCTGGATGCGCGGCTGGAACGGCTACTGGGGCTGCGCGAACAGCCCCGAATGGCGGGCGAGCTATCTGGCCACCGCGAAGAAGTGCCTCGACATCGGCGCCGACTGCCTCCAGATGGACGACCCGCCCTGCAACCTGGCCGCCGTGGCCTGGGGCGGCTGTTTCTGCGACCACTGCGTGGCCGGCTTCCGCCAGTTCCTCAAGGAGAAGGTCCCGGCCCAGGAGCTGGGCAAGCTGCGCGCCGCGCAGGCCGAGGCCTTCGACTACCGGGCCTACCTCCGCGAGCGCAAGGCCCCAGCCGGCGATGCCTTTGCCCGCTGGAACGACCCGCTGAAGAAGCACTTCGCCGAGTTCCAGCGCCAGGCGGTCGCCGCCTTCTACGCCTGGGTCCGCCCCGAGCTGGACAAGCACGCCGGGCGCCACGTGCCCGTGTCGTCGAACAACTACGACGGCCGCTGGAGCTTCCCCTACGACCTGTTCGACTTCGGCATGGCCGAGCTGCCGGCCCGCGGCGCCACGGCGGCGGAGCTCTTCCAGAAGTTCCGCGACGCCCACGCGCGCGGCAAGGCCCAGGCCTTCACCTTCGTCTCCGAGGATAAAAGCCTGACCCGCAAGGCCATCGCCACCGCCTATGCCTGCGGCGGACACCTCATCGTGCCGTGGGACGTGTATATGGGCTCGAACGTCCCCCGCTACTACGGAGTCGCAGGGTCATTTGCGCGCCTGCATCCATGAATCGGAACTCCCGGCTTTCCTGTGACCGAGCCGTGTTTTGCATTACTTATGCAGAAGTCAATAGGGTCGGCCATGCCGTCGGCCTCGTGCAGCCAGCGCAGCGTCACGCCTTTCCAGTCGTTCGCTCCGCTGCCGGCCGCCGCGCGGTAGACGAACACTCCGAGGCCACGCTTCCCATCGTCGCTCGGGCCTATGTCCAGCTTCGCCCCGGCGGGAGCCGAATGGTCGGGGGCATTCGTCGAGAGCGTGGCGTGTGACCACCCATCGACGCCCGGCTTGCGGAACTTCACGAACACCCAGGCCGCATCCCAGCTCTCGAGCTTGAGCGTCCCCTTCCCGCCGTGCCGCTCCTCAGGCTCCTCCCAAGCCGCCCGCCAGGAGTGGTCCCAGGCGAGGTCGAACGCGACCGCGCTTGCACCCTTGGCGTCGGCCGGTTTGCAGGCCACGTTTGCGATCCGCACCGGGTCGGCCTTACCCGTGCCGCGGAACCGCGCTTCCGGATCGGTCTCTGCGCTAACTGCCGGCGTGCAGGCAAGCAGCGCGGCGATCGCTGCCGCGCGCACGCTTGTGAACGCAAGTCTACAACGCAACTGGCCCATGCTCTTCACTCCTGGCAAGAGTTGTGTGCGGGCTCACCTCGCGGAGGATGGCTTCACGATCGTGATATAGATCCACCCCTCGCGCCGCCCCGTTTCCAGTTCAGCCCCAGGGCATCCGGCCCATGTGTCACAGGCGGCGTAGCTGGTGTGATGTGATAAGTGTAGATGGGAGGTGCCCCTTCATCTCGGATCAGAGCCGTCATGGGTGTTCTGGAACTTCTTGTAGAACTTGCCGCGCCAGGGCCTGATCTTGACCGTCTTCGCGTCGCTCGGCTTGTCCGCAAACCCCACCCACCATGGGTCCAGCGACGGCGGCAGCGGGGGACGGAACAGGGCCAACTCGCCCACGGACCAGCGCGGGCCGGGACGGGGGAACTCCCACTTCTTCCCCGGCGGCACCGCCCCGAGGGTCTTGTGCAGGTCCCTGTAGTCGGCTTCGGGCAGGCCGCTCTCCTTGATGACCGCCTGCAGGTACTCCTCGCTTACGGAGAAGCTCGCGCGAGCGATCTCCTTCTCCTCCCCAATCTCGTTTTCGCCTACGAGGCCGGGAAGCGATGGCGGCATGACGTCGCAGAAGTAGGTGTCTCTCTTCACGAACGGCTCTTTGTTGCGGGTCCAGAGCACGCCTGGCGGGGAATGCTTGGGCTTGCCGGCCTCAATCGCCGGCCCCACGCACAGGTTGTTCTTCTCCACCGTCAGCCCCTCGTTCCACGGCAGGCCGCTACAGAAGCCCCAGTCGCGGGCGTAGATGATGTTGCCCGCCACCGAGTTGTCGTCCTTGAAGTACTTCCCGTGCCTGCCGCTGGTGCCCCACGAGACGCCGCTCTTCGCGTTCATGAGCGTGTTGTTGCGGATGACCATGCCGCTCAGCGGGTGGAAGCCCCCCTTGTGGAATGCGCTCGCCGAGGGCGTGCTGAACTTGAAGATGACCGACCACGGGATGCCGTACTCGGGGGAGGCATAGACGATGTTGTGCTCGATGGTTACGCCGCCCTTCTGCACCGGCGAGAGGCCCAGCAGGCATTGCCCCTCCAGGATGACGTTGTGGTGCGCGCGCACGCCCGCATACTCGATGGCGTCGAACTCGATGTTGTCGTCGGCGCAGCGGTGCAGCAGGTTGCAGGCATATTCGTGGTCAAGGGCGGGGTCCTTGACGCCCGTGCAGGCCACGCCGATCCCGTCGTAGGTGTCGTGAATGTAGCAGTGCCGTATCTTCCAGGAGCTTACGCTCCCCCCAGGCGAGATCGCGTTCCCGCCGAGGCAACTGTCGTACATCGCGCCCCAGGCCGGCTGCTCCAGGTACATCGAGTAGTGGAGCCAGTCATAGGTCGGGTAGTTGCTGAACTGGCAGTGCTCGATGGTGACATCGGACGGCCCGAACTCCACCGCCCCGCCCGGACGGTCCACCCGAACGCCTTGCCCCACAATCGCGTGGTAGGACCCGAGGAAATAGCAGTCCCGAATCACGATGTGCTTGCTGACATCGTTCCGACGCGCCCCAACGCGGATGGCGTTGTCGGGCGCCACGTGGAAGCGCAGCCCTTCAATGACGATGTGCTCCTGGCCCTTGGTGTCCAGCAGGATCGTGGTGTCCGGCCTGCTGATGGCGACCTTCGCCTTGTTGGGGTCGGCGCCATTCAAGAGGCGGATGTACATCTCGCCGTCCTGGTAGAACCAGCCCTCGTGCGGGGTCGTGTCGCGCCCTTTGCCCCAGCGACACGTCCGCATCTCCTCAAGGCTGGAGTAGTTGTAGAGGCTCCGCCCGTCGGCGAGCACCCACGCCTGGCGGGTCCCGCGCCCGCTCCACTTCTTTGTGAAGGGCCATTTCGTCTTGTAGATGGCGCCCTCAATCGGCTCGAGCTTCGCAGGCTCCATCCCGGCCGTGAGGGACGCGGGGACCGGCTTGTGGATGGCGCCTTCGACCTTCTCGAACGTCGGCGTGCCCTCGATTGCCCCGGTGATGATGGCCTTGCCGGGCACGGCGGCCTTGATCGTGATCGGCTTCCCCGGCTCCCCGGTCTTCTTCAGATCGAGGCGCTGGTAGTAGGTCCCCTCCGCGAGCAGCAGCGTATCACCCGGCTGAAGCTTGTCCGCGGCCTCCTGCAAGCTTTGCCCGGGTTGCACGGTCACGGTCTCCGCCACGAGCGGGTTCGCGGCAGACAACAAGCAGACGAACGCGAGGGATAGAGGCGATTTCATGATTGGCTCCTTTCTCGTTAGGGTTGCGATCGTTCTGGATTACTCCATCTGCTTCGGCAGCTCGCCTGCCTCATCGTGCCACTTCTAACAGTTCGACGTCGTCGAACCAGGCAGTGCCGGTGCCCTCGGCGCAGAGCTTGATCGACATGCCGCCGGTCAGCGGGCCGAACTCGAGTTGCAGCCGGGTCCAGTCATGATCGCCGGCGAGCTTCGGCTGGGTCACAACCGTGAAGCGTTCCTGAGGAGGCCCCCGCCAGCCAGTCACCTCCAGGTGGGCGCCACCGTCCTTCAGACCCTTGGTCTTGACCCAGGCCGACAGGCGATAGGACTTGCCTGCCGTCCCGGGCAGGGGCGGGCCGCCGCCGACGGGCGACGCCACCTTCACCTTGCCCGGCCCCGGTCCATGCACGGCCAGCGAATACTCCCCCGAGTGTGCCTCTCCCGCCGACGGCTCGATGTGCTGCCAGAGCGCCGCGTTGCACACCCGATCCGAGGGCAGAAAGGTCTCGAAGTCGTTCACCTTGTTCAGCAGGAACCCGGACCTGGTCAGGTGGGGGCGGGCCCCAGGCAATGTCGAGCTGTCAACGGCCACCGCCTCCAGTTCGCGCGCGACCGCGGCGGGCACGGAGAGCAGCCGGTAGCGGGCCCGCACATGATACATCGCGTCGGGCTCCTTGGCCTGCGGCGCTTTCATCACCATGTGCTGGTCGTACCAGACGTTGCACGTGTGGAAGAAGACCGGGCCACTGGTCTCAATCAGCTCCACGAGAGGATTCATGCGCTCTTCGGTCACGAACCCCAAGAAGCTGCCCGGCTGGACCTCGTCTCGCGGGAGGTTGACGGGGCTGTGGTAGACGAAGACGATCCGGCCGTCGGCCAGCCGACCTCGGACGGTCTTCTGCCACCGCTTCTGCCGGTCGCGAAGGTCGGAGACCCAGCCGGCCATGAAGTTGTTGAATTCGATCTCCTTGGGCTCGGGCATGACGAAATGGCTGCTGGCGTAGATGACGTGACCGAGGCGCTCGTCCCACACCACCCGGAATTCGATGCTCCCGGCGTAGCCCTCGGAGTGGACTTGCTCGTGCTTGAATTCGATGGAATCGCCCCGGTCTTTCGTGATCGTGAGCTTCCGCGAGGTGATGGGCGGGATCTCGTTGTTGCGGTGGGGCTCGAAGGCCCCCATCGTCAGGCACAGTCTCGCTGCATCCGCGAAGCAGGTGTTCTCGACCTTGGAGCCGCTGTAGTTCGCCTCCTTGTCGAACAACTGCACGTCTTCCCCGATCAGCCCGACGTGCCGGTCGCCATCGCAGATGTAGTACCACTGCTTCCGCTTCTCGACGGGCTCCAGGCGGAACGCCGGGGTGCGCTTCACCGCCGGCAGCGCGTTATAGGCATTGGAAGTGTCGAGGAACTTCTGCAGCAGGCCGGCAGGACTCCTGCCACACCCCGCAAGCGCCATCGCCAGCATGAGGGCCGAATAGGCAATCAGTCGTTTCATGGGTTGCTCCTTCATCACGGCCCCACCCCTTTTGGTGCCGTGCGCACGCCGCGCCACTTGTGAGAGAAGAGCCGCTGGGGATCAGCCACGGCGGCCAGCAGGCGGTCCGACACCCGCGCGCGCAGCAGGTCAACCTGGAACGCCGTGTAGTATGTGCAGCGCATCCCTGAGCCAACGGCATCGGCCTGCGGCCAGTCCGCGGGCAGGGCCGTCGTGCCGAGGCCGTGTGTGCCCTTGAACCTGCGCCCCGCGGCATTGCCGACCGTCACCGGCCGCTCGCACTGGCCTACTACCTGGGCGCGAAGTACGCCGGCGCTCCGAGGGCTGCCTCCTTGCCCGAGATCGCTGCCGAGATGCGGGACGCGGGGGCGACGGTGCTGCTGGTGTGGGACTCGCCGCCAGCAGCGTTCGGCGCAGAACCGGCGTTTGAGTTGCTGGGCAGCGTGGACATGGAGGGGGTTGGGCGGCATCTGGCCGCGTTCCGCCTGCGGCCCGGCGGGGAGGGGGCGAAATGACGCGGGGACGGCTCTACCTCCTGATTGGCGGATGCGTGGGGGCAGTGGCGCTGCCGCTGGCGATGAACCCGTCGCTGCACCTGCGGGCCGACGCGATGAGCAACACGGCCCTGGCCCACGCGGTCCGCCGCCACGGGTTGCCGCCGACCGACCCTTATCTCGCGGGACAGCCGCTTCAGTACCACTGGGGCTACAACGCGGCCATCGCGGGCCTGAGCGCGCTCGCGGGCGTCGAGCCGCTGCCGCTGATGGTGTGGCTGGGGCCGGTGGCGCTCGCCGTTGCGCTGGTGGCCGGGGCGCGACTCGTCCGCCGCGCGGGCGGGAGCAACGAGGCGGCGGGACTGGCTGCGCTGCTGGCACTCGTCGGCCTCAACGGCTGGGGCTGGCTCATCCTGGCCGCGCGCTGGGCGAGCGGCGAGGCCACGGGGGCCGCGCCCTCGCCCGACGAGGGGGTCCGCTCGTTCCTCCCGCAGCTCGTGGCCGGCTACGACGTGCGCCTCGGCTTCTTCGCCACCAAGGCGCTCGTCGCCACGTCGTTCACCTGGTGTCTCGCCCTCGTGGCGGTGGCGGCGGGCGCGCTGTTGCGGTTCCTGCGCGAGGGTGGCTGGCAGCAGGGTGTGCTCCTCGCTCTCGCCGCGGCAGGAGCGGCGTGCGCGACGGCACACGTCGGGGCCGGCCTGTTCGGGCTCACGGTCGTGGGGCTCGCCGCGACGCTCTGGCTGTGCCGCCGCGAGTCGGCCGCCGCCAAGCGGGCGGCTCTTGCTCTCGGATTCGTCGCCCTCGCCCTGGCCCTCTTCATCCCCTACCTCATCGTCGTGTCTGGGGCCTCGGTGGGGCGCGAGCGGCTGGTGTGGCTGGCGCTGCCCGACGGGCCGCACCTGCTGGGGATAGTCGCGGGGTTGGGGCCTCTGGCGGCGTGTGTGACGATTGCGGGGCGGCCGGCGCGTTGGACGCCAGAGCGGGCCTGGCTGGCGTTCCTCGCGGCGGGCTTCGCCGCGGCCTTCCTCGTGGTGCGGGCGGTGGACGGCGTGGAGGAGAAGTTCCCCTTCGTCGCCGCAATGCTCCTCGCCTTCCACGCAGGGAGCGCGGCGGGGGAGCTGGGGCCGCGTCGGCGCCGCCTGCTCTGGCTCGTGGCGGCGAGCGCCGTGCCCACCACGCTGCTCGGCCTCGTGGCCTACACGCGGGCGCCCGACGCCATCGGCCTCTCGCCCTCCGAGGCCGCGGCCTTCGAGTGGATTGCGGCGAACGCTCCGCGCGACGCGGTGGTCGTGGCCCGCGAGCGTTCGACGCTCGTGCCCATCCTGGCCCGCCGCGACCTCTACGTGCCCGACCGCGTGGGCTTCCACCGCGCCGCCCGTTTCGACCCGGCCGTGTGGGACCGCCGCACGGAGCAGATGCGCCGCCTCTTCGACCGGGGCGAGGCCGCCGCCGTGCTGGCCGCCATCGCCGCCGAACTCCACCGCCCCGCGCTCCTCATCATGCGCGCCAACGAAGCGCGCGCAGGCGACCAGCGCCTGCGCCTGCTCTTCTCGACGGGCGACATCCGCGTGTTGGAGCGCGAAGCGCCGTAGCAGGAGCCGAGTTGCCCATGCCCACCCAGCCCAGCCGCGCCCGCGACCGACGAGTCGCCCGCGCCGCCGAACGGCGGAAGCGGTTCTGGTTCAACCTCGCGTCGTGGGCCACCACCATCGCCATCGTCGCCGCGGTGGGCCTGCTCGTCCACTGGCGGGTGACGAGCGTGCTGGACGAGGACCGCCGCGAGAAGCAGGCCGAACTCGAGTTCCAGGATGCCCTCCGCGCGTACCGGTCCGCCCCCGCCGACCTCGACCGTGCCGCCGCCCGCCTCCGCGCCTTCATCGCCGCCTACCCCGACACCGAGGCGGCCCGCAAGGCCCGGGCCGAGCTGGCGCGGATCGAGGCCGCGCGCTCAGGGGCGCCGAAGTAGCTCTCCACCATCGCCACGGAACGGCGCCGCACATCATCTGTGGGGGGAGATGGCCAAGACTGTGCGACCGGTGGGACCTGTGAGACCCGTGGGACCCCGAACGGCCGGGGCGTCCCACGTGTCCCACAGGTCCCACCGGTCCCACGCCATGCTGACAGGCTCAGGCGCTCACCTGCTGGATGTCCACCTTCGCGAGGTCGGCCTCGCCGACGCCGAGGTCCGCGCACACCTTCAGGTAGTTGGCCTTGGCCTTGTTGAAGGTGATGTAGTCGCTGTCGCCCTTGGCCCAGTCGCCGAGCGGCTCGGGGTAGAGGCCGGGCGTTTGCTTGTTGAGGTTCTCGCCGAGGACCTTGCAGCCGTAGACGTCGAGGGCCAGGGCGTCCTTGCCGACCAGGACGAGGCCCGTGGGGAAGGTGCCGATGCGCTGCTTGCCCGGGCCGCGCCAGCCGAAGTTGGCCTCGTTGGCGTCCACGATGTTCAGGGCGATGCGGGGGCCGACGGCCAGCTTGAAGGCGTTGCCGAGCTTCTTGGGGAAGACGCTCCAGCCGTCGCTGTCGGCGGGGTCGAAGCGCTTGGCCACCTCGGTCGTCTCGTCGAGCTTGTGGAAGCCGTACATGCGGCGGGTGAGGCCGATGATGTTCTTGAGGCAGGAGGTGAAGACGCAGTGGGGATGGGTCTTGAGGCGGGGGAGGTTGAGGAGCACGGCGTCGTCCTCGAAGATGTCCTTGGCCACCCTCAGGTCCTTCCAGGGCTCGGGCTGGGGCTCGATCAGCTTGTAGGCCGCCTCGCTGCCGGCGGTCCAGTAGCGTTCGAGGTTCTTGATCGGTACGCCGAGGGTCTGGAGGAGTGCGGCGAGGGTGGGCATGCCCTCGCGCTTGGCGGTCCAGCCGCCCCACTCCTGGCCCAGGACGGTGATGCTGGCGGGCGCGCAGTCCTTGAGGAGCTTCACGAGTGCGCCGGCGGCTTGGGTCGAGGTGTTGGCGTCGCGGAAGCCGCCGTCGGTGGCGTTGAGCTTGATGAGGACCTTCTTGCCCTTGACGAGGTCTGGGAAGCCGCCCCACTTGTCGAGTGCGGCCTTCATGCGCTTGAGCGCCCCCTCATCGGAGTCGGGCGCCCCGCCGCCCGTGGCGACCACGATGCGGGGCTTCGCGGCGGCCTCGGCGGCCAGGCCCGAGTTCGCGATGGCGGCAGCGCCCGCCATCCCAGCCGCGCCTCTCACAAGGAATCCCCGACGGCTCATCGCATCGCCCATCGTCTTCTCCTGTCTTGTGTCCCAATCGCCCACCCGCTCCCGCCCACTATGGAACCAGGGTGGGCGGCGAAAGTCAAGGGGCGATTGAGTCTGGCCCCTGGCCTGGGGGATTCACGGACTCATCCAGCCGTGCCACACTCCAGGGCTCTGTGTGGGATGCCCCGGAGGAAGGGCCGGACTCGGACCGATTGCCGCCCGCTCATTCCAAGGCCGAGGGCAGGCCCACAGTCTGGCCGATGGCGGGTGGGGTGAAGGGCACGAAGTCGCCGCGGCGGCAGGCGAACCAGCGGAGGGAGGGGTGCTCGATAGGGACGCGGAAGCGGAAGGTGGCCTCGGCGGGCCGCCCAGGGGCAACAGGTAGCCGGCCGCCGGCCGCACGACGAGGGTTTGCTCATCCGTCCGAGTGATGGTGACAGGCGCCGACGACGGCCCGAGGTTGAGGCACCGTGCGGGGAGCGGCTGGCCCACCTTCGTCCGCGTGGTCATCCATAGCATGTGGCTGCACGCGGCGGGGTCGCCGTTGAGGAAGGTGAACGGCTCCCACGGGCCGCGGCGCACCCCCTCGGCGGGGGAGAGGCGGAGCGCGGCGCCGCGAATCATCAGGTCATCGGTCTGAAGCCCGATGAAGAGCGAGGGCGAGGCCAGCGCCAGCCCGAGCACGATCAGCGCGAGCCGGTAGCGCCGGCCCATCAGCCATCCGCACAGACGCGCGAGCCTGCTCATTTCACTTGAGGTCGAAGGCGAAGAGCCGGGCGTTCCTGAGGGCGAACGCCAGGCGTATGGTCCTCCCCCGAATCGTGCCGAGGGGCTGCTTCCAGGCCACGGCGGCGGCCAGGGAGTCGTCTGCGATGGCCGAGCAGTCCCGCGCGGAGAAGCCGGGGAGCGGCTTGCCGGCTTCGTCGAGGACCTCGACCCTGGCCTCGCCGCCCGTGGCCGCGACGTTGAGGGCCATCGCCTCGGCGTCGAGGACGAGGGGCGGGGTGACGAGACGGCCGGGCTTCCCCCCCGCCTCGCGGGCGACGTAGCGGTCGCGCGGCATCCGCACCAGGCCGATCTGCCGCTCCTCGAAGCGGTTGACCTTGTGGCCGCGCTTGTAGCCGCCGTAGTAGAGATACACCTGGTCGCCGACGGGGAGCTGTTCGTCAATCCAGGCGTGGGCGTGGTCCCACGCGCCCTTCGTATGAACCTCCAAGGCCGCTGCCAGATCCAGATCACCCAATGGGTTGTGAAGAGAGTCGCATGAGAGACAGACTCAAGAACTTGGGACGTTCCCAAAAAATGGGAGAAATTGGCTTGAATGGCACTGCCTTTGCAAGTATAATATGTTGCTCAGGTCCGTGCGCGCACTGCGCCCGGAAATGGCCGTTCCTGGAACCCCAGGGGGTCCGTAGGCATGGCGACTCCTTTCTTCGAGAATGTGAACGAAGTGGTGTCGGTCAGCATCTCGCTGGCGTCGCCCGACGAGATTCGCTCGTGGTCGTATGGGGAGGTGAAGAAGCCGGAGACCATCAACTACCGCACCTATCGGGCGGAGAAGGATGGTCTGTTCTGCGAGCGGATTTTCGGGCCGGAGCGCGACTGGGAGTGCTTCTGCGGCAAGTACAAGGGCATGAAGCACAAGGGGATCATCTGCGACCGCTGCGGGGTGAAGGTGACGCACTCGCGCGAGCGGCGCAAGCGGATGGGCCATATCAACCTGGCCGCGCCCGTGGGACACATCTGGTTCTTCAAGTCCATGCCCTCGCGCATGGGCAACCTGCTGGCCATGAAGGTCAGCTCGCTCGAGAAGGTGATCTACTTCCAGGAATACGTGGTGGTGGAGCCTGGCGGCGCGGTGGCCGAAGGCATCAAGGAGAAGCAGCTCCTCGGCGAGGACGAGTATCAGCGGCTGAAGGCGAAGTACGAGGACTTCGATGCCGACATGGGCGCCGAGGCGGTGCGAAAGCTGCTTCAGAAGCTGGACCTCGACACGCTGTCGAAGGAGCTGCGGGCCGAGCTGGCCGAGACGTCCTCGCAGCAGCGCAAGAAGGAGATCGTGAAGCGCCTCAAGGTGGTCGAGGCGATTCGGGACTCGAACAACAAGGCCGAGTGGATGATCCTGGACGTCATCCCGGTCATTCCGCCGGACCTGCGGCCGCTGGTGCTGCTGGAGAGCGGGAACTTCGCGACGAGCGACCTGAACGATCTGTATCGGCGGGTGATCAACCGCAACAACCGGCTCAAGAAGCTGCTCGACCTCCACGCGCCGGAGGTGATCATCCGCAACGAGAAGCGGATGCTTCAGCAGAGCGTGGATGCGCTGTTCGACAACGAGCGGTGCAAGCACCCGGTGCTGGGGTCGTCGAACCGTCCGCTGAAGTCGCTGACGGACATGATCAAGGGGAAGCCTGGGCGGTTCCGCGAGAACCTGCTGGGGAAGCGGGTGGACTACTCGGGGCGGTCGGTGATCGTGGTTGGCCCCGAGCTGCGGCTGCACCAGTGCGGCCTGCCCAAGAAGATCGCCCTCGAGCTCTTCCAGCCGTTCATCATCCGGCGCCTGAAGGAGGCGGGGCTGGTGGACACGATCAAGAGCGCGAAGCGGATGCTGGAGCGGAAGGACGAGGAGGTGTGGGACATCCTGGACGAGGTGATCCACGAGCACCCGGTGCTGCTGAACCGCGCGCCGACGCTGCACAGGATGGGCATCCAGGCCTTCGAGCCCATCCTCATCGAAGGCAACGCCATCCAGATTCACCCGCTCGTGTGCGAGGCGTTCAACGCGGACTTCGACGGGGACCAGATGGCCGTGCACCTGCCGCTCTCGATTGAGGCGCAGACGGAGGCCTCGCTTCTGATGATGAGCACGAATAACGTGTTCTCCCCGGCCGACGGGCGGCCGATCATCACCCCGTCGCTCGACATCGTGCTGGGGTGCTACTACCTGACGTGCATGCGGACCGACGGCGTGCCCGACGAGCAGGTTCGGCGGTTCCCGAGCCAGGACGAGGTGCTCGTGGCGCTGGGCTACGATGCCCTGCACTACCACAGCCGAGTCCACGTGCGCCTGCCCGGCTACTCGGCGCTCGTGGACCAGCACGGGCAGAAGACCGAGCATGCGGGCGGGTTCGTCCTCACCACCGCGGGCCGCGTGTACTTCAACAGCAAGCTGCCCAGTGGCCTGCCGTTCTACAACACGACTCTCAACAAGAGCCGCCTGAACGACATCATCTCCGACTGCCATCGGGTGCTCGGCCGCGGCCCGACCCTCGACCTGCTGGACACCATCAAGGAGCTGGGCTTCCGGCACGCGACTCTGGCCGGCCTGTCCATCTCGACCCGCGATTTGCGCATGCCGCCCAAGAAGCCCGAAATCATCGGCAAGGCCGAGAAAGAGGTCGAGCAGATCGACCGCCGCTACCGCAGCGGCGTGATCACGGACGGCGAGCGCTACAACCTGGTCATCGAGCGCTGGACCCACGCCAAGGACCGCGTGACCGAGGAGCTGATGGCCGAGCTGCGGAACGACACCCTCGAGGGCCACGCCTACCTCAACCCCATCTGGGCCATGTTCGAGTCGGGCGCCCGCGGCAACACCGTCCAGATCACCCAGCTCGCCGGCATGCGCGGCCTCATGGCCAAGCCCTCCGGCAAGATCATCGAGACCCCCATCAAGAGCAACTTCCGCGAGGGCCTCCCAGTCCTCGAATACTTCAGCTCCACCCACGGCGGGCGCAAGGGCCTGGCCGACACGGCCCTCAAGACCGCCGAGTCCGGCTACCTCACCCGCAAGCTCGCCGACGTCGCCCAGAACGTCGTCGTCACCATGCTCGACTGCGGCACCGTGGCCGGCATCACCAAGAGCGTGGTCTACAAGGGCGACAAGGTGGACATCCCGATCGGCGATCTCCTCTACGGCCGCGTGTCCCTCGAGACCATCGTGGACCGGCGGACGGGGGAGAGCGTTGTCCGAGCCAACGAGATCATCACCAAGGAGGCCGCCGCTCGCATCGAGGCGTTGGGCAACGCCAGCCTCCGCGTCCGCTCCCCCATGATGTGCGAGGCCCCGCACGGGGTCTGCGCGAGGTGCTACGGCATGGACCTCTCGACGGGCGAGATCGCCGAGGACGGCCTCGCCGTCGGCATCATCGCCGCCCAGTCCATCGGCGAGCCCGGCACCCAGCTCACCATGCGCACGTTCCACTACGGCGGCACCGCCGCCACCGGCTTCGCCGCCCCCGAAATCCGCGCCGAAGGCAAGGGCCGCATCCGCTACTACAACCTCAAGACCGTCGGAACCCGAGCCGGCGACGTCCTCGCCATGAACCCCAACGGCGCCCTCGTCCTCGAGGACGACACTGGCAACGAGGTCCGCCGCTACGAGGTCAAGCTCGGCGCCTCCCTCAAAGTCAAGGACGGCCAAGTCGTCGCCCCCCGCACCCTGCTCGCCATCTGGGAGCCCCACTTCACCCCAGTCCTCAGCGAGATGGGCGGCCTCGTCCGCTACGAGGACATTGTCGAAGGCGAAACCGTCCGCGAAGAGGTGGACCAGCACGGCTCCCGCCGCCGCATCGTCATCGAGCACAAGGGCGACCTCCACCCCCAGATCGCCATCGCTGACAAGGAGGGGCGCACCCTCGGCCTCTACTCCATCCCCGAAAAAGCGCACATCATGGTCGAGGAGGGCGAAGAAGTCCACCCCGGCGACATCCTGGCCCGCACCCCCCGCGAGATCCAGCGCGTCCAGGACATCACCGGCGGCCTCCCCCGCGTCACCGAACTCTTCGAGGCCCGCAAGCCCAAGGACCCCGCCATCATCTCCGAAATCTCCGGCCGCGTCACCCTCGGCGAGCGAAAGCGCGGCAAGCGCATCATCAACGTCACCAACGAGGACGCCGGCGACACCATCGCCCACCTCGTCCCCCACGGCAAGCACCTCACCGTCCACGATGGCGACTACGTCCGCGCCGGCGACCGCCTGGTAGACGGCCCCCTCGTCCCCCAGGACATCCTCCGCATCAAGGGCATCGAAGCACTCCAGGAGTACCTCCTCCGCGAAATCCAGGGCGTCTACCGCTCCCAGAACGAAATCATAGATGATAAGCATATAGCGATCATCGTGACCCAGATGCTCCGCAAAGTGAAGGTCGGCGACGACGTCGGCGACACCACGCTCCTCCCCGGCAGCATCGTGGACAAGGTCCGCTTCCGCCAGGAGAACGAGCGCGTCGTCACCCGCGGCGGCAAACCCGGCAACGCCCAGCCACTCCTCCTCGGCATCACCAAGGCGGCCCTCCAGAGCGAAAGCTTCATCTCCGCCGCCTCCTTCCAGGAAACCACTAAGGTCCTCACCGAGGCCGCCCTCGCCGGCCGCACCGACTACCTCCGCGGCCTGAAGGAGAACGTCATCCTCGGCCACCTCATCCCCGCCGGCACAGGCTTCCCGCGCCACTACTTGGCCGGCATGGAAAAGGCACAGCTCCCGCCCCCGCCCGGCACCGCCCTGGGCGACGGCCCGGCCGGCCCAGCCCCCGCGCCCGACGCCGGCGGCGCCCCCGTGGAAGCCACCACCTGACCCCCGAAAGGACCCCCCGCATGCCCACCATCCAGCAGCTCATCCGCCTCGGCCGCAAGCCCGTTCGCCGCAAGAGCAAGCGCCCCGACCTCGAGGCCTGCCCCCAGAAGCGCGGCGTCTGCCTCCAGGTCACCACCCGCACCCCCAAGAAGCCCAACTCCGCCCTCCGCAAGATCGCCCGCGTCCGCCTCTCCAACGGCCGCGAAGTCACCGCCTACATCCCCCACACGCACGCGATGCCGCACGCGGCCGACGTGAGCCGCCCGCACAGGGCGAACGCCGTCTTGTCCTGAAGGTAGTGGACGGCGAAGGCATCGGCGTTCGGGAACGCGCCCAGGAGCCGGCCGCCCACGAAGTACGCGCCGAACTGGAGGAACAGCACGTACATGTAGAGCGCCGGCTTGTGGAACCAGTGGGGATTGAGGTCGCCCGTGCCGAACCCCATCGCGAGGTTCATCTTGTGAACCTCGTCGCCGTAGTAGACGAACGGCAGGTCGTGGCCGATGCCCCACAGGCGCAGCGCGGCAGCCACTCCGAGTATGGCGAGGAGCACGACGGTCCCGCCCCAGTTCGCCGAGCGCGGCTCAGCGGCAGGGGAGGCAATGGGGGGCTCGGACGCGGGCACTGGGCGTTCCTAATAGGGCTTCGTCATCATCTCGACCAGGGCCGGATAGTAGCGGCTGCGCTTCCAGAGCGCCACGTCCCCCACCACCTCGATGCCCGAGGAGGCGGCGAGCTGGCGGGCGGTGAAGAGGTGGTACTGCTCGACGAACTGCGGGCAGGCGCGCACCTCGGCGTTCATCCGCCGGTAGCCGTGGTGGGGCATGTACAGCACGTCGGGGCGGCAGTCGGCGAACAGCCGCGCGGCCGTGAAGCGCTGGTGGGCGAACGCGGTTTCGTTGAGGCCCGCCATATCTATGACGCGCTTGCCTGGGTGTAGCGCCGCCAGGCGCCCCACGTCGGTGGTCGCCAGCACCAGGTCGTCGGGCAGCGCGGCCAGGCGGTCCATCGCGAACCAGAAGGAGAGCCAGCGCCGGCGGCAGTCCGCCGCCAGGCTGAACCGTGCGAACCTGCCCCGCTCGCGGAGGAACTTGATGCCGTCGTAGGCGGCCCGCACTTGCGGCATGAGCGCGTAGAGGGCCATGAGCGCGGCGAGCCAGCTCACGCCCCGGGGGACCCGCAGCAGGGCGCCCTCGGCGCGGCGCGCCGCCAGGTCCAGCAGCGCCCCGGCGCTCTGCGCCGCCAGGAAGACGAGGGCGGGCAGGACAGGGTAGTAGTAGCGAGACGCCCAGCCCATGATTTGCGCGGTGCGGAGGAGGTGGTAGAGGATGAAGAGCGCCGTCGCCGCCAGGAGCGCGGCGTGAAGGGGCGTTCTCTCAGACCGCGGCCCGCGCAGGAGCAGGGCCGCGCCGACGCCGGCAAGCAGGAAGAGATACCAGTAGGTGACCAGGAACACCCCGAGCTGGCGGAGCGCCACGGAGCGCAGGTGCCCCCCCTCGCCGCCGTAGAGGTCGAGGGCCTTGGCATAGAACGACAGCGGGAGCGCGGAGCCGAAGTAGAGCCTGGCGAGGCCCATCTGAAGGCCGACCGCCGCGACGGTGAGGCCGCCGATGAGGAGTCCGTGGCGCCGCCGCGCCGCGTCGGGGCCGAGGAGCACCAGCGCGGCGGGCAGAGCCAGAGCGTAGAGCAACAGGTCGGGCCGCGCCGCATAGAACAGCCCGCCCCAAACCCCCAGGGCGATGGCCCGCCCCAGCGTGGGCGCCGCCTCGTGGCGCTTCGCCAGAATGATGTACGCCGTCAGGAAGGCCAGCCCGAACACCGTGTCCATGCCGCTCACGAAGTGTTCCTTCGCGTGCTGGGCGCTCAGGGCCAGCCAGAAGAGGGCCAGCGTGGCCAGAAGCCGCCGCCGGGCCGCATCCTCGGCGGACCACTTGAGGATCAGCCAAACCAGCAAGGCGACGAAGGCAAGGCCGGACACCAGGCTGCCGGCGATGAGCGCCGGGCACGGGTCGCCCGGCATCAACGCGCGCAGCGGCAGGACCACCGCGAGGTAGAGGGGCGAGGTGAGCCCATAGGTCGCCTCGCCCCCGGGGTTCCACGAGAGCTTCCCGCTCGCCAGCAGGTTGTCCGCGTAGCGGGTGTACATGAACGAGTCGTCCCACAGCTCGCTGCTGCCGAACTGGGAGACGACGGTGAGGGCGAGGACCGCGCAGGCGCCGGCCGCCACGAGCAGGAGGCATGCCCGGCCGGTGTTCCCCTCCCCCCTGCGGGGCGGCGCCGCGTCCGCCATGCTCTCCATCCTCCTTATCGGATACGGCCTGAAGGCCGCACTCCGAACGCAGGGGGCTAGTGTGGTGCCGCGGGGCGGTACCAGAAGGTGCGCCAGTAGGCCCCGTCGGCGGCGTAGCAGTCGATCGGGTCTTCGGGTCCCAGGTTCGCCGGCAGGCCGCCGCAGCGCTTCATCTCGCGGATGTAGTGCTCGTTGGGCCGGAAGCCGGGCATGTCGAAGCGCTTGATCCGGTCGAGTTCCATCTTGGCCCCGAGGATGGCGTTGAGCAGCTTCTGGTAGTCGGGGTCGGCCGTGCTGCTGAAAGGGCCTTGGGCCACGGGCGGGACGCCTGTGCCGCCGGCCTTGGGCTCTTCCACGCCAATGTCGGGGTCCTCCTCCTCGTCGCCCGCGGGCTTGGGGCGGACCGGGGGTTCGGCGGGGCGTTGGCCGGAGTTGCACAGGCCGTAGCCGCCGGCCTCCCGGGCCAGGGGGGCAAGGAGGAGGAGGGAGAGTTCGGGCCGCGTGAGGTTGCACAGCAGGTCGCTGGCGTGGCGGAACTTGGGCGCGGGGCGGTGGTCGGGCCTTGTGGGGGGCTTGGCGTGGCAGGCGGCGCAGCGGCGGGCGACGTCCTGGGGCAGGGCCGGGGCGCGGGCCATGCCCGTGCCGAGGGCCGCATAGGTGCCGGGGTAGAAGACGCCGGCCTCGATCCACAGGCGCACCATCGCGCGCTCGTGGGGGGTGAGCTTGGCCCCGTAGTGCGAGCCGTCGAGGAGCTTCAGGAGGGGGCTGGCCGACGAGCCGATGGAGCGCGGCGGGCGGTTGCCGAAGGCGTTGCGGGAGTGGGAGACGAAGCGGCGGTCCAGGAGCGTGTAGTAGCTGTGGCAGTAGGTTGGCCCGCGGTCGCCGCAGAGGGCGACGCGGCCGGCGTAGGGGCCGTCGGAGCCGTGGGCCTCGTAGTCGTGGCACCGGACGCAATGCTTGTCGAGGATGGGCTGTATGTCGCGGGGGAAGTCGAAGATCTCGGGGATGCCGGGAATAGGCTCGATGCGGCTGGGCGGGCGGTTGGTGGCCAGGAGGGCGCCGGCGGGCGGCGGGGTCGCCGTGCGCGGCTCGTGGCAGCCGGCGCACGTGGTCGTCTCGCCGGGCTGGACCGTGACGAAGCTCTGCATGCGCTTGACGGAGAGGTCGTTGGCGTCGAGGGCGACGAAGAAGAGGCTGCGGAGGGCGGGGACCTCGAAGTGGGCCGAGCCGTCGGGCTCGACGGGCACGGTGCCGAGGATGCGCTTGAGGGTGAAGGAGCCGCCGAGCGTGAGGGGCTCCTGCCCGCCGCTGAAGTTTGCGGGCTTGGGCAACTGCTCGAGGACGAGGAGCTTCTTGACCTCGCCCCGCGCCACGCCGGCCATGTTCCGCCCGTAGGTGACGTCCACGAGCACCAGCCGCCCAGTCTCCTTCCCGGGGTCCACGCGCGGCGGGATGACCCTCTCCCGCGGGCGGGGCCGGAGGGGGACCGGCTCGTGGACCTCGAGGCGGCGCTCGCCCTCGGACAGCTCGTAGAGCACGCTGGTGCGGCCGCGGGCGTCCATCAGCAGTATCTGCTTGCCGGAGGCGACGAGGAAGGTGTCCTCGGAGAGGGGGTATGGGTCGCGGAACTTGTCGCTCGCGCTGATCCTGCGCGCGAAGAGCCGCGCATCGGGTCCGGCGCTGGGGTCCACGACGGTCACGTGTCCCTGGTGCTCCGTCACGCCGTGGCCTGGGGAGAAGGAGGCGACGACCTGCTGCGTGCCGGGGATGGGCGTGGCGTCTATCATCACGGTGCCGGGGAGCTGGTTGCCGTAGTAGGCCATCTGGCCCGTGCCGTCGGGGTTGATCGTCCACAGGTGGTGGAAGGCCACCTGCGCGCGGTCCACGTACTCCCAGCGGGTGTAGAGCACGCGGCCGTCGGGCAGGACGCGGGGCGTGTTGTCGTGGACGATGCTGCTGGAGAGGGGGCGGATGTTCGAGCCGTCGGCCTCGCAGCGGTAGAGGATGGCCACGGGTGTGTACCAGCAGGCGACGATGCGGTTGCAGCGGGAGGAGCCGAACACGATCCCGCCGTCGGGCAGATAGGCCGGCTCGATGTCGTCGTAGGGGCCGTCGGTGAGCTGCCGCAGGCCGGTGCCGTCCGCGTGGATCTCGTGCAGATGGTAGTAGGGGTCGCCGCCGCGGCGGTAGGAGAAGAGGATTTTCTGGCCGTCGTAGTGCACCTGGGGGTCGCGGACGCCGCCGCGGGGGTCGTCGAGCAGAGCCCTCACTTCACCCGTCCGCAGGTTGAGGCGGCACAGGCGCCCGCCCTCGCCGTAGCCCAGGCGGCTCGGGCTCTTCACGTAGTAGCCGAAGTTCACGTAGTAGTGGTCGCTGCCCGACACGCGGACGGCGAACAGAATCTCCTCGACGCCGAGTGCCAGGAGGAGATCCCGTGCCTCTCGTAGGGGCGGCCCTGTGTGGCCGCCCTCTTCACGCGCCGGGGCGGGCGCGGGCGCAGTGGTCCGCGTGGCCTGCGCCGGCCCTGGTTCCCCGAGCCGAAGGAGCGGCTGACCGCCGCCGCCCGCATCATGGGCCTCGACGACCCGACGAAGAAGATGAGCAAGTCGGTCGGCAACACCATCGGCCTGCTCGAGGACCCCAAGAGCATCTGGGAGAAGGTCCGCACCGCCGTCACCGACCCCGCCCGCATCCGCCGCACCGACCCCGGCGAGCCGACGAAGTGCAACATCTTCACCCTCCACGGCTACTTCTCATCGAGCGAGGACATCGAGCGGATCGCTCCGGCATGCCGCGGAGCGGCCATCGGCTGCATCGAGTGCAAGAAGACCCTATGCGAGAACATGATGAAGGTGCTCGACCCCATCCGCGAGCGTGCCCAGGCCCTTCTCGCCGATCCGGCGCAGGTGTGGGGCATCCTCCGCCGCGGCGCCGAGCGCTGCCGTCCCATCGCCCAGGCCACCATGGCCGAGGTCAAGAAGGCGATGGGGCTGTAGCGCAAGGGGGACGCCTGTGCGCGACTTCTTCATCAGCTACAACAAGGCCGACCGGCCCTGGGCCGAGTGGGGAGAGAACCAATGACCACCCAAGCACCCGTGCACCCCCTGGCTGGCCTCAAGGAGGAACTCGCCTTCCTCGTCGAACGCATCGAGCGGTTGTGCGCCGACCACCAGGGGAGTTCCATTTTCCTCTTGGCCCCGAAGGGTAGGGACAAGACGGCGCTCTGGCAGACCGCCCTCCACAAGGCCAACGCACGCGGGTTCCCACCCAAGGTAGTCTCATTCGATCTCTCGGCGCCTCTCCCGACGCACACGGAACTCATTGCGGCGATGGAAGCCCCTGGATTCCTCTCTCCCGCTGCGCCACGCGCAGCGGTGACGATAGCCAAAGCATTAGGCGACGCCGCCTCACGGGCCCCGATCCCTTGGGTGCTGCAGCTTGCCGTCAAGATCGTGGGGTCGCTTCCCGAGATCGCGCAGCAGTCGCTGAGTACGGGGCCCACGGGAACAGAGGAGCAATGCGAATCCGGCTTCAAGTTGCTGAAGGGCGTGGTAGAGAAGGCTGGGGAGAAGCCCCTCGTGCTGATCGTCGAGAACTTGGAGGTTGTGTCAGCAGAGGCAGGGCTTCGCGCGACGGAGGACATCGTGGCCCTCGTCCGCCGCGGCCTCCCTATCGTGTTCATCGTGACGGCGGACGAGGCCAACCTGTCTGGCGATTGCCTGAAGCTGCTCAAGGGCCGCACTGATGTGGGAGATGCAGTCTGGCGCGCGCTGCTGCCGGCCTCCAAGGCAGACATGCTCGACATTACGGGGCCAGCGGCCGCCCAGGTGATAGACGAGTTGCACCAACTGGCGGCAGGAGACGTGTTGGTATTCCATGAACTGTGGGAGGAGTGCCGCAGCCGGGGACTGGTCATCGAAGGACCAGGAGCAGAGTGGGTCTGGGACGCAGAGGCCGAGACTGACGGCATAGGCAGACTCAGCAACGGGGCGTTTGGGGCGCTCAATGGGATCGTGCAGCAGTGCGTCCAGGCGGTTGGCGATGAGAAACTCGTGCGCCTCACCCTGGGCACGGCAGCCTTGCAGGGGATGGTCTTCTGCGACGAGGTCGTGGCAGACGTCCTTTGGAGGCTTGGCTTCCGCTTCGCCGATCAGTACTCGTCGGAAGATGGCCACGTTGACAAGGTGATTGACCTTCTGGACGACCAGTTCAGGCCCGCCCTCGTTGATGAGGGTTGGCCTGAGGAAAGCAGGCACTTCCACGAGTTCCAGTCACTCCTGCTGCGTCACCATGCGAAGGCAGATATTCCGAATGAGCGCCGACGAGACATCTGCCGATCCACCGCAAGCGCGCTGGAAAATGTGTATGCGGATCGAGTGAGCGATCATGCATGGCTGATCATTACCCTCTACCAGGAGAGCGGCGATGAGCAGAGGGCCACAGGCTTGCGCGAGTTCCTCACTGCGCCCCCCTCGCCCGCTGCCCGGACGTGGGAGTTGGTCCACCTCTCCGAGCGCATGCGAGCCGTTCTCTCCGAAGTCGAGTGGGCATCCTGGGTAGCCTGGACCGCAGCGCGACTCGAACACGTTCCAGCCGTACGGCAGCAACTCCTCAAGCTCCTGAACGAGGCCATCTGCGCAATGGTCCTTCAAGGGAACACCGAGAGCGCCAGAAGGCTTCTTCATTCGGAGGGAGACCGCCTCCTCAACTGGGGAGAGTACCAGGAGGCATGCGAAACGGCAGTGCAGGCACGTGGGCTGGCTCCCCGGGACACCACCTCACCCACCTTCGCCGACGGGGCCAGCCTGCAGGGCAGATGCCTACTGCACATGGAGCGATACGCTGAAGCCGGCCCGTTCCTGCGTCAAGCGTTGGCGCTACGCGAGGCCACTCTTGGGCGGACCCACAGCGAGCTCTCGATGGATCTCAACTCCCTCGGCAGGTGTCTCCAGGAGTCGGGCGACCTGGCGGGGGCGATGGAGAACTTCGAGCGGGCGCTCGCTATTGACGAGTCCGCGTATGGGCACAGCGATCCCAGGGTTGCCACCGACGTCATCAACGTGGGCAGCATCCTTCTTACCCTCGGCGACCTGGAGGGCGCCAGAGAGCACAGCGCGCGCGCACTGGCGATTGACTGGGCCGCGTCTGGGCCAGACCATCCCAGTGTCGCCAGAGACCTTTACCAATTCGGCAATGTCCTGGCCCTTCTGGGCGATCCGGAGGGGGCGAAGAACCATCTCGAGCGGGCCATGGAGATCGACGAGCGTGCCCTCGGGTCAGAACACCCTAGAGTCGCCGGGCGCCTTGCCGCTCTCGCCTGGGTTCTCGCACTGAACGGCGACCCTGCCTATGCAAAGAGGAGCATCGAGAGAGCACTGGCGATTTGCGAGGCCACCCGGAGCCAGAACCGACCGGACTTCGGCCTCTTTGTCCACATCCTTGGCCTCGTCCTTGAGAACATGGGTGACCTGGATGGGGCGAAGAAGAACTACGAGCGGGCGCTGGGGATATTCAGGCAGTTCCTGGGCGAGGAGCATCCGAATACGAAGGTGGTGAAGGAGAATCTCGAGGCGCTGGAGAACAAGGGGGGCGGGTGAGCGGTTGTCGGGGCGGGCGCGGGGAGGGTGGGCGTAGGCGTCGCGGCAGCTTGGGCTTGCGGATTTTTCACGGTTTTTTCGGTTCCGGGGCGCGGTAGAGAGGGGGGGATTGTCGTAGTTAGTATGGGGGAGGAGAGGCCTTGCCCGGCTCGCGTGGCGGGCCCAGGGCCGAGGTGGTGCAGGCCTCCCGCCTGCAAGGGTGGAATCGGCAGGCAGGATGTCTGCCCCGCCCTGCGGTTGCAGATTTCACAATTCCTTACAATCCACGGTGTACGAGAAATCGGGGGGGAAAGCCTTTGTAAGGGTGGAGGAAGAGGGCGAACAGCCACGCGGGGCAGGGATGCCCCGCCTACAGGGAAGAGCAGGTTTTACGATTCTTTACGACTGCCGGACCGTAGAAATCGGGGGGGAAAGCCGTTGTACATGTGGAGGGAGAGTGGGGCAGAGGGCAGACGACAGAGGACAGACGGCAGACGGCAGAGGGCAGACGGCAAGAGCCGGGAGGCAGGGGGCAGGGAATGTGGAAGTGTTGGGTGGGAAAGGAGTTGGGGCGAAGGAGGGGCTGCCCCCCCCACCCCCTTGAGTGCGCATGTGGCGCAGACTTGAGCCACTTTGAGCCACATTGGGCTGGACCGCCACGGATGGCCGAGAATGGCCAATCGGCGATTGAGCCACCTTGAGCCACAATGAGCAACTATGAGGGAGGGGGAAAGTGATAGGGAAAGTGAAAGGGGGGAAGAGCGAGGAGGGAGGAGTGTGGGGAGGAATGTGGGCTAGCCGGGGGTGATCTGGTCGCGGGCGAGGAGCATTTCCTTGACTTTCATGAGGCGGGAGATGTCGCTGCGGGTGTATTCTTCGAGGCGGGCTTCGATCATGCGGCGGGTGGCACGCAGGTCGGGGATGACGGAGTATTCGAGGGCGTTGGTGCGACGGCGGGTGCGTTCGAGTTCGTCGGCGAGGCGGCGGATGGCGTCCTCGGCGGCGGCGAGGGCGACGATGCGGGGCATCAGCTCCCGCAGGCGGGCCAGAGCGGCGTCGAGGTAGGGCGAGGTCTCCTCGAGGTTGTAGGGC
Source organism: Planctomycetota bacterium (assembly GCA_041320515.1). Taxonomy (GTDB): domain Bacteria; phylum Planctomycetota; class PUPC01; order DSUN01; family DSUN01; genus DSUN01. The sequence goes on from JBGLNR010000001.1 coordinate 3,108,267, forward strand.
TGCGTCTCTTCGGAGAGCGTGAACTCGAGGCGCATGACGGGGACGCCCATGATGCGGTCCTGGCGGCTCTGTAGGATGCCGCCGGGGTAGGATTGGGCGGCGGCGGCCTCGGTGGCAGCGGGGGAGGTGGCGGCGGCGGCCTTGGTGTAGAGGGCGACGGCCTCGGGGAACTGGGCGTCGAGTTCGAGGCGGAGCTTCTTCAGCTCGCCGAGGCGCTCGGTGACTTCCTTGATGATGCCTTCGAGCTTGTCCTTGAGGAGCTTGTGGCCTCGGACGGCGATGCCGAGGCGCTTGCGGATGCGGAGCAGCTCCATGCGGGTTGGGGGGACTTTCCTTTTCATCGAGTGCTTCCGGTTGCCTGCGAGAGGATGGGTGGATGGGTGGATGAATGGATGAATGAAAGAGGGGCCGGTTGCCCGCTCTGGCAATCATCCGCACGGTGATCGTGCCGATGGACCACGGGGTGACGGCCGGCCCCATCCGCGGCCTGGAGTGCATGCGCGACGCGATCAACAAGGTGGTCGAGGGCGGGGCCAACGCCATCATCATCCACAAGGGCATCGTGGCCAACGGCCACCGCCGCAGCGGCAAGGACGTGGGGCTTATCCTCCACCTCTCCGGCTCCACCTCGATGAGCCCCGACCCTAACGCCAAGGTGGCCGTGTGCACCGTCGAGGAGGCCATCTGCCTCGGCTGCGACGCCGTCTCGGTCCACATCAACCTCGGCGCCAGCACCGACGCGGCGATGCTCGCGCACCTGGCCGACGTGGCGCGCGAGTGCTATCGCTGGGGCCTGCCCCTCGTGGCGATGATGTACGCACGCGGGCCGAAGATCGAAAACCAGTTCGACGTGAAATACGTCAAGCACGCGGCCCGCGTGGGGGCCGAGCTGGGCGCCGACGTCGTGAAATGCGTCTACACCGGCGACCCGCAGTCGTTCGCGGAGGTCGTGGACGGCTGTCCCGTGCCAGTGGTCATCGCCGGCGGCGAGAAGATGGACACGGATGAGCAGCTCCTGGCGATGGTGGACGGCGCGCTGAAGGCGGGCGCGGCGGGCGTCTCCATCGGCCGCAACGCCTTCCAGCACGATGCGCCCCAGGCCATCGTCCGCGCCATCGGCATGATGGTCCACGGCGGCAGCAGCCTCAGCGACAGCCTAGCCTTCCTCGAACGCGCCAGAACCAAGTAAGGCGTCGGTGGCACAGGCGTCCCGCCTGTGTCCCTCACAGGCCGGAGGCCTGTGCCACCAGAGGAATGTGACATGAAGAAGGTCTGGGTGCAGGTCGATCCCTGGCGCAAGGAGCTGGTCACCGCCGCGCTCGAGGCGGGGGCCGACGCCGTGGTGCTGCCCGGGGGCTGCTCGGCTCAGGCCAAGGCCCTCGGCCGCATCGTCACCGTGGCGCCCGACGGCGATGTCCGCCTCGGCTCCGACGCCGTCCGCATCGAGATCGCGAGCAAGGACGACGAAGAGCGCGCCGCCCGCTGCCCCGCGGGAATCGTCATCCTCCAGATGCGCGACTGGACCATCATCCCCCTCGAAAACCTCCTGGCCCAGCGCGAGGGCGTCTTCATCGTCGTCCGCCGGGCCGAGGACGCCCGCGTGGCGACCCAGATCCTCGAGAAGGGCGCCGATGGCATCGTGCTGGTAACCGACGACCCTGCCGAGATCAAGCGCACCTGCGCCGCCGTCCGCGAGCACGGCGAGACCCTCCCTCTTGTCGCGGCCACAGTCACCCGCGTCGCCACGCTGGGCATGGGCGACCGCGTGTGCCTGGACACCTGCACCGAGATGAAGCCGGGCGAGGGCATGCTCGTCGGCGACGCTAGCTCCGCCTTCTTCCTCGTCCACGCCGAGACCATCGAGACGCCCTACGTCGCCACGCGGCCCTTCCGCGTCAACGCGGGAGCCGTCCACGCCTACGTCCTCTGCCCCGAGGGCAAGACGAAGTATCTCGACGAATTGCGGGGCGGCGACCCGTGCCTCCTCGTGCGGCACGACGGCGCGACGCAGGTTGCCTACCTCGGCCGGAGCAAGGTCGAGCGTCGGCCCATGCTCCGCGTCGAGGCCGAGGTGAGCGGCCACACGGTCTCCCTGGTTCTCCAGAACGCCGAGACCATTCGCCTCACGCGCCCCGATGGCTCGGCCCTCTCGGTCGCGGTCCTCAAGCCTGGCGACCAGGTCCTCGCCCACCTCACCGAGGGCGGCCGCCACTTCGGCATGGCCGTGAAGGAAACCCTCACCGAGCGGTGAGCGCCGAAGCGAAGCGGTGTTGGGTGTTCGGTGTTAGGTGTTCGGGGTAAGAGACGGGCAATCTGATGTGGGGCTGGTGGTGGGGCTCGCAACCCGTCGCCCTTGCCCCATGACAGGAGTAGGGTCAATGATCACCCGCATCGAGGCCCTCAACTACCGCTGCCTGCGCCACGTGGCCCAGGACCTCGGCCCCTTCCACATCCTCGTCGGCCCCAACGCCAGCGGCAAGAGCACGTTCCTCGATGTGCCGGGGCTGATGAGAGACCTCGTGAGGGATGGTCGGCAGGACATTGGCGATGCGATCTCCTCCCGGTCCCCCAACTACGAGGACTTGATCTGGTTGCGCCAGGCCAAGCGGTTCGCGCTGGCGATTGAGGCGCAGGTTCCAGAGCGGTTGGCGCGCGAGGCGTGCGACCTGCTGGGGAGCGAGGGCAAGCCGGCCGCACCCATGCCTCTCTGTCGCTACGAGGTCGTAGTGGGGAGTACAGAGCCGACCGGGGAAATGGGTATCCTGAGCGAGTATCTGAGCATCGGTGCGGGCAGGGCGCCCGAGGAACGCGTCGGCGCTGCCATGCCCCTGCCCGCTCCAGGCGTCTTGAGGGACCTTGCTCCGCCCGCGGTTGAGGACTGGCTGACTTTGCTGGAGAAGGATGTCACAGGCAAGACTTGGTTCGACTCAGAGGTCGGCGAGTTGCATCGCGGTCGCAGGCGAACGTACCCATTTAGCCTAGGCCACAGACTGTGCGGGTTGGCGAACCTCCCCGAGGATGAAACCCAGTTCCCCGTTGCTGCGTGGTTCAAGCGGTCCCTGAGCAACGGGGTCAAATCCATCGCACTGAACCCGGCTGCGATGCGGCAGCCCTCGCCCCCGAACGCCCGCCGCACGTTCATGCCCGACGGTACGAGTACCCCGTGGCTCCTCGACAATCTCGCGCCCGGAGATTACGAACAGTGGCTCGCCCACCTGAGGACCGAACTGCCCAACTTGGCGGGGATTCGGAGCGTCGAGCGGCCCGAAGACAGGCATCGGTACCTGAAGCTCAAGTACGAGGGCGGCCTCGAAGTGCCCTCTTGGGTCGTCTCAGACGGCACCCTTGAGATGCTTGCCCTGACGCTGCTTCCGTACCTGCCGGACAAGGAGGCGACGTACCTCGTCGAGGAGCCCGAGAACTGCGTGCACCCGACGGCGATAGAAGCCATCTTCGAGTCCCTGTCATCCATCTACGGGGGCCAGGTGCTCATGGCGACCCACTCGCCGGTCATCCTCGGACTGGCCGACCTGGAGCACGTGTTGTGCTTCACGAAAGACGAGCAGGACGCGACCCGTATCGTCCGCGGGAAGGAACACCGAATCCTGCGGAACTGGCAGGGTGAGCTCAGTCTAGGTACGCTCTTCGCCAGTGGCGTCATGGAATAGGCGCGATGGCAGACTCCAAGAGGGATCTGGTCATCCTTGTGCCGGACCGCACCTTTCGGCTGGTGGTGTCCACACTCCTCCGCCGGCACGAATCCCTGGGGATCAGGCCTCTGTCGCTCGACATCTACTCGCACACCCAGTTCGATCCTGGTTGCCTGCGGCGCTGCCACGAGTTCCTCAAGCCCTTTCTTCCGACGCATCATCACGCACTGGTGCTGTTCGACAAACACGGGTGTGGCAGAGAAGCTCTTCCGGCAGAGGACTTGGAGCAAGAGGTCCAGCAACGCCTGTGTCGTGCTGGGTGGGAGGATAGGGCCGGAGCGATCGTCGTCGATCCCGAGTTGGAGGCCTGGGTCTGGAGCGAGTCCCCGGAAGTGGAACGTTGCCTTGGTTGGGCCGGGCGCGAATCGCCGTTGCGCGAATGGCTGAGGGAAGCCGGTGTGTGGCAGCCAGGCTCGGCAAAGCCAACCGACCCGAAGTCGGCGATGGCCCTGGCCCTCCGCGAGGCTGGGATCGCCCAAGCCAGGCCCGTCTTCGGGCAACTGGCTGCCTCGGTCAGCCTTCGCCGTTGCACCGACCGCGCGTTCGTCCGCCTCCGCGGAATCCTGCAGCGGTGGTTCCCCGCACAGCCGAGGGAAGCAGAATGACGAACCGGTCGCTCGTAGCCTGCGTTTGTGTTGCCGCGCTCATCGTCGCAAGCGCGTTGGCCCAGGAGGCGAAGATGATTCTCAAGACGGGACGGCCGGGGAATCTGTTTGCGTTCGGGGAGAAGGTGGCCGTGCAGGTCGAGGCGAAGAGCGTCGAGTGGCGCGTGGTGGACCTGGATGGGGCGGAGGTGGCGAAGGGCAAGGGGGCCATCGAGATCGCCAATTTGCCCCACGGCTACTATGAGTTGACCGCCAAAGCCGGTGAAAGCACGGCGAAGCTGCCCTTCGGGGTCGTGAGCGAGCATTCAGCGACACCGCCGCCGTCGGGCCGGCTGAATGTGGACGGGGCGACAGCGTGGCTTGAACGCCAGGGGCGTCACGAGGCCATCGCGCAGATGCTCCGAATGACGGGCATCGGCTGGGTGCGCGAGCGCTTCTCGTGGGCAGGCACCGAGCCCGAGAAGGGCAAGGTGGACTGGAAGCAGTACGACGCCACGGCCGACGCCTTCGCCAAACAGGGCGTCCGCGTCTACCAGATTTTCCACGACAGCCCGGCCTGGTCGCACGGCGGCCGCAAGAACACGCGGAACCCGGCCGACCTCCGCGACGCCTATGCCTTCGCCAAGCGCCTCGCCGAGCACTACAAGGGGCGCGTCCAGGCCTGGGAGGTGTGGAACGAGCCCGACATGAGTCCGCCGCCTCTGGCCGCCGCGGCGCGCCCACGCCGCCGCGCGGGGCTGTGGGTCGCCACGGTCGCGGTCCTTGCGGCGGTGGCGGCCGTCGTGGTCCTCTTCCTCCTGCCCGGGAGCGCCTCGCCCGCCTCGGCCACCGAGCGCTCGGCGGCCAGCCTCCAGCGCGCCTGCGAGCGGAAGGATAGCCAGGCGGCCACCGCGCTGATGCACCCCGCGGTCCGCGCGAGCTACGGGAAGATGCTCAAGGACCACGAGGCCGAGCTGCCGCGTCTGGGCAGGCTGCTGAGCACCCGCAAGCTCCTCGCCGCCACGGACGAGGTGGCGGAGTATGAAGTGACTGAGGACGGCGAGACGTTCATCCTAACCTTTGAGAGGCATGGGAACGAATGGCTGCTCGTGGGAATGTGACCTCCGCGCGCCGCTACGCTCTCCTGGCGGTCCCCGCCTGCGTGGCGCTGGCCGTCCTGGCGCTGCTCCCCCCCGGCGGCGGGGCGCCCGAGGCCCGGGCCTACTCGAACTGCGCGGAGCCCGACTTCATGACGGGCGGGCCGCACCGCACAATCAATGAACTGGCGCTGGACCACTTCTTCAGCAAGCTCCCCGCGGAGGACGTGCGGGCCCCCTTCGTGGACACCAACGACGCGCTGCCGGTGCGCGGGCCGATGGTGGTGGGCCGGTCGGACATCGTGCAACTCGTGGAAGCCTCGCGCGCTAACTCCTGGAAGGAGTGGGTGATCCAGGGCGGCTTCTCGGCGGACGAGCCGGAGCTCTACAACTCCTTCCGCCACTTCTACGACCCGCTCTCCCTCAATCCCAATCCCCGCTACCTCCTCTCCTCCGAGGGCGTGCCCTACCTCACCGACCACCTCGATCAGATCAACACCTACCTCAAGCCCTCGCTGGGGCTCAAGCTTCTCGCCCGCTGGTACGCCGACGTGCAGGTGGACGCGCGCGACTGGGCGATCAACGGCAGCAAGGGCACGGGCAACTGGGAGAACGCGTACTGCTGGAACAAGGGCGTGCAGTACTTCCAGGCAGCCTTCACGGGCCAGGAGGGCGGCAAGCCTCTCTCCGCCACGGAGCGCGACGAGCGGTTCGCCAAGGCCTGGCGCTCGCTGGGCGAGACGATGCACCTGCTGGCCGACATGTGCTGCCCGCCGCACGTGCGGAACGACAGCCACCCCGGCAAGTCCCTCGGCGGCATGATGTACGACGCCATCGGCATCTCCCCCGGCGCCGAGAGCCGCGACCCCAACGTAGGCATCCTCAAGAACGACCCCTACGAACTCTGGTGCCAGGAGGAGCTGATCCGCCAGTGCGGCAAGGAGTCGGCCCCCGCCAACGTCGAGACCACCCTCCGCAACTCCAGGTCGCCGTTGGACCTCTTCCACACCGTCGCGACGTTCACCAACCGCCACTTCTTCTCGGCCGACACGATCCCCGTCCTCGTCCACGCCGCTCCCGGCAGCTCGAGCCTGTGGACGGCGAACGGCTGCAAGCCCTATCCCGAGCCCGACCTGCGGGCGCTGGCGCCCCGGAAGGGCTACTACATTGCCAAGATCTGGGGGCGCGACGTCAAGCTGTGCCACGACTCCTGGCTGAGGAAGGCCGGCTGGGGCGCGGAACTCGACGCGCGGCGCATCACCTACCCGTGCGTCGAGGACCAGGCACGCATTCTAGTTCCCCTCGCCAAGAGCGCCCTCGCCCGCCTGGTGGACTGGTTCCTGCCCAAGCTCGAGCTGGTCACCGAGCGCTATGACCCCCGGACCAAGACGCTCACGCTGAAGCTCGAACACACCCCGTACGGCGCGTTCCCCAAGACACTGCTCTACACGGACCCGAACCCCCAATGCCGGGTGGAGGTGGACGGCGGGCGCCCGGGTCGGGACCTCTATACGGCCTCGGCGGCCGACGGCAAGCTGACCGTGGACCTCTCGAAGCTGGCTCTGGGGCCCGGGGCCAAAGTCACGGTGGACCTCTTCCTCGGCGGCCTGCGCCTGCGCCCGCGGCGAGCGGCCACGCCGCCAGGCACCATCTGGATCACGCTGCACAGCGGCGCCGGCGCCTACTACCGGAAGGCATACAAGGGCGAGCTGACCTACATCATCTGGCCCCGCGAGAAAGAGTGGGAGGCCAAGAACCTCAAATGGAACGGCCTGGAGTTCACCGCCGGCCACACCGAGGCGAGCGTCGCCGACTGGAACAAGGACCACCACGTCCAGCAGACCTTCGCCGTCAAGGGGCGCCTGGACCCCACGCGCCGCGTGATCGAGGAGCTGACCATGACGCTGGAGGCCGGCGAGGGCGAGCCCAAGCAGAGCTGGCGCACCACCACCACGCAGCTGAAGGCCGTCCGCATCCCCTTCCTTTCGGCCGGCCTCAACGGCGCGTACTTCGAGGTGCGCGGCCCCAAGACCGGCGAGCACATCCCCACCTTGACCTCCGAGGTTTCCCAACGCGGAGGGCCGAACATGGAACTCGGCGAGCGTCACGTCCTGGACGTCAAGGACTTCGACTGGACCAAGCTCGACCGCAGCCTGAGCCTCGACAAGCCGATCCCTGCCTACCTGACCATTCGCATGAAGCCCTGGCCGGGCAAGTAGCCCTGCCCCCCGACGAGCTGGTCTCGGTGAGTGAGGCGTCCGTGCGAGCTTCGTCCGGGGCAGACACGGTCCCTCGCGACCGCGCGGGAGCCAGGGAGGGGGTCGCCAGCCAGTTAAGACTCGCGCCCCTGCCGGGGCGCGAGTCTTGAATTCGCCCTCCACGCATCCGGGGGACGGCTGGACGTAAGTCTAGGCTACAACGACAGTTACCTCTTGCGATGGGGGCGTGGCGCGCTGGCGCGGATCTCGCGCCCAGACAGGGGGGAAAAGGGCGCGAGTCTTGATAGGCAGGGACAGGAAGGGGGCATGGGTTGCTCTAGAACCGGGCTTGAGCGAGGGGGAGGGGTCTGCTAGAATGCGGAGCGGTTCAACCAAGCACACATCACCGCGAAGGAGGCGCCGTGAGCGACGAGCAGCCGAAGGCGTCGGATCTGGCCCTGGTGGAGAAGGCCCACGCGTCCCGCGACCGCATTCTGGCCGAGGTGCGAAAGGTGATCGTCGGCCAGGAGGACCTGGTCGAGCAGGTGCTCACCGCGCTGTTCGCGGGGGGGCACGTGCTGATGGTGGGCGTGCCAGGGCTGGCCAAGACGCTCCTGGTGAGCACGCTGGCCAAGACCCTCTCCGTGGCCTTCCGCCGCATTCAGTTCACGCCCGACATGATGCCGTCCGACATCACGGGCACGGACGTGTTGGAGGAGGACCACGCGACGGGGCACAAGGCGTTCGTGTTCGTCGAAGGCCCGGTCTTCGCGAACCTCGTGCTGGCCGACGAAATCAACCGCACGCCGCCGAAGACGCAGGCGGCCCTCTTGGAGGCCATGCAGGAAAAGCACGTGACCGTGGGGCGGAAGACCTATCCGCTCCAGGAGCCGTTCATGGTCATGGCCACGCAGAACCCCATTGAGCAGGAGGGCACGTATCCCCTGCCCGAGGCCCAGCTCGACCGCTTCATGTTCATGGTGTGGGTGGACTACCCGCGGAAGGACGACCTGAAGGAGATCATCAAGGTGACGACGGCGGGGCGGCGGGAGGAGCCGCAGGCCGTGCTCGACGCGGCCGACGTGCTGGCGCTCCGCGACGCCGTGCGGATCATCCCCATCAGCGAGCACGTGCTCGACTACATCGTGCGGCTGGTCGAGGCGACGCATCCGAAGGACGCGGAGTCGCCCGAGGCGAGCCGCAAGTACCTGGCCTGGGGCGCGGGGCCGAGGGCGGGGCAATACCTGTCGCTGGGCGCGAAAAGCCGCGCACTCCTTCGGGGAAAACTGCACGCCACGGTCGAGGACGTGCGGGCCGTCGTCCACCAAGTCCTGCGCCACCGCCTGGTCACAAACTACACGGCGCTGGCGGAAGGGGTGGACGCCGATGCGGTGGTGGATGCGATACTGAAGGCCGTTCCCGAAGGCAAGGCCTGATGCCAGCCACTCGCTTTCTTGATCCCCAGATTCTCCGCTCGATTGCGAACATCGAGCTGAAGGCCAGGCTCCTGGTCGAGGGGCTGTACGCCTCGCGGCACCGCAGCCCGTACTACGGCTTCAGCGTGGAGTTCGTGGACCACCGCGAGTACGCCCCAGGCGACGAGCCGCGGACGATTGACTGGAAGATGCTGGCACGGACGGAGCGGTACTTCGTCAAGCGGTTCGAGATGGAATCGAACATGAACGTCGTGTGCCTGCTCGACGCGAGCCGCTCGATGGCGTATCGTCCGAGCGGGGGGGAGCGGCTGACGAAGCTCGAATACGCCTGCTACCTCGCGGCGTCGCTCGCGTTCCTCGCCAACCGCCAGCAGGACGCGCCCGGCCTGGTGACATTCGACCAGGACATCCGCGAATTCGTGCCGCCCAAGCAGGGGCAGCGGCACCTCTACGCGCTCCTGGCCAAGCTCGAATCGCTGGAGGCCCGCGGCGAGACCAATCTCGCCCGCGTCCTCGAGATCATCGGCCAACGGCTCGCCCGCCGCCCTGATCGGCGAGTGGACGGTGGGAGTCTCGACCATGCGCTTCAATTCAGATGGAAGCATGCAGTGGTTGGGAGAAGATGTGCCTGAACATAGCCGCACATGGAAGGTCTCGGACGGCTGTATCGTCCTAACGGCAGGTTCAGTGACCCGCCGATTCACGATCGACCGCCTTTCGCGTTTCTATCTTCAGTTTGGCGGCCTCTGCCCCCTCGTCAGAAGGCAACACTGGGACTCAATGAGTGAGGAGGCGCAGGGAATGTACTCTCGAATGTTCAAGACCATTGCTGGCGCTGGGCGGTAGGCTTCCGCAGCGGCACTTACAGCTAGAGGAGTGATCCATGGTGCTCTCGCGTTTCGCTAGCGGAGGTAGTCTCGCGCTGGCGCTCGTTGTTCTTCAGCTCCTACCGGCTGCACGTGGACATGAGCCTGAGCGCTACGCCGCCGGCGAGGCTGACAAGGGGCTCGTGGCCCACTACCCGCTGGACGGGGATGCGCGCGACGCCGTGGGCAGGAACGACGGCCGGGTCGTGGGCGCGCGCCCCGCAGAGGGCCGGTCCGGCGAGGCCAGTGGGGCGCTGCGCCTCGACGGCAGGAGAGACCAGGTGGTGGTTCCCCACAAGGAGGGGCTCGACTTCGCGGACGGCGAGTTCACGGTCGCTCTGTGGTTCAGGACGCAGCAGCCAGCCCAACGCTACCTGGTGGCAAAGGACTATGGCCCCCGACGCAGGTTCTGGGGGATCAGCGTGTGCGGAGCCACCGTGGAACAGGGCGTGGCCGCGCTGGTTCACGACGGCACGACGACGTCCTCGTTGCGGACGCCGCACGACTTTGCCGACGGCAGATGGCACCACGTGGCTTTTGTGAGGGACACCGCTGCACGCCGGCTCAAGCTCTATGTGGACGGGGTCCTGCGCGTGGAGGCCGAGGACAAGTCGGGCTCCGTGAGCAATGACGCCCCCGTGCTGATCGGGGACATCGCGACGCCTGGGTATCGGTTCGACGGCTGCTTGGACGACGCACGGTTCTACAACCGGGCGCTCTCCGCCGAGGAGGTCCGGACTCTCCACGGTGGCGCCCCTGAACGCCCAGCGTTGCCGGGTGCTGGGTGGGCCTTCGACGTGTCGGTGCTCGACAGCCGCGGCCAGCCCGTTGCGGGGGCCACGGTCACGCTTCACATGCTGAAGCCCGAGTTCCGGGCGGCCGAGCAGCGGACCGACGAGTTCGGCAAGGCGCGCATGGCCATTGCCGTCCAGCGTGCGCCGGCCGACTGCACTCCGCTCGGGCTCTTCCTCGCGGCGGAGAAGCCGGGGCACCTGGGCGCAGCCATCAAACTCAACGGCCCTCCGCGAAAGGGCTACGCCGTGACTCTCCACCAGGACACGGAGCCGCGGGCGTGGCTGCGGGAACTCGGCAAGGCCGGCCTCGACCTCGCCGACATCCTTCTCCTCCTCATCCCCCGCACGGTCCCCATCAAGCCCCTGTTCACGGGAGACCCGGGGGATGCACTGCCGCCCTGCATACAAGTCAAGCACGGGCCGGTGCGCGTGCCCACCCTGGTCGTCGGCGACAGGGTGATCTTCGGCGACAGGAACTACGGCAAGTCCTATTGAGAAGCGCGGCTCAACGGGTCGGTGCGCTTCACGCAAGCCGGGTCCTTAGCGCGTCGAGCAAGCCGTCGGGCGGGTCGAAGGGAAGCTCGACGGGCCTGTGGGTCAGGGCGCTGGCGTAGAGGCCCAGGATGGCGTTGAACTGGGTAAGGGAGCGCTCCAGGCAGCACGGATGCGGCGTCGCGGGGTTCCCCAGCCAGTCGAAGCAGGCCTCGGTGAGGCGGGCCTGGGCAAGGTCGTCCTCGACGCCGTAGTTGTGCGTGCCGCTCTCGTAGCCGGCGTCGTGGGTCTGCCGCTCCATGGCGCTTACGGCGTTGGCGAAGCGGAAGCTGGCGGCGGCCATCGCGGGGGCCGGCTGGCGCGAGGCCAGGTCCTCCGGGCCGCCCACCTGTCCGAAGACGCTGGCGAACGGGGCGAACCCGTTGTAGCTATGGGCCAGCTCCAGCACGTGAACCCCCTGGTCGAGCGGGGTCGAGCGGGCGGAAACGTCAATGAAGCGGACCTCGCCGATACGGCCCTCGGCCACGTCGCGCTTGAGTTCGAGGTTGCGCGCGTGGAAGTGGAGCTGGGTGTTGACGGCGAACTTGGTGGGGCCGGCCTCGCCGAGGGCCGCAATCGTCATCGTGGGCACGCGGAGGCCGGGGAGCGTGACGATGTGCAAGAGATCGGGCTTCTCTCGCTCGAGCATCTCGTGGGCGTCGCGGTAGCGGGTGGCGACGCCGAACTCGGCTCCGAAGTCGTTGAGCCGCTTCTCATCGAGGTCGCAGATCGCCGCGATTCGGCCGCGCTGCACGGTCTTGTACGCCCTTGCGTGCCCTCTCGCCCTCGGCCCGCAGCCCAGGAATGCGCACTTGAACATCGGAAGCTCCTCTGAGGAAACGCCTCTGGTCCGCCCGGCGAGCACTCTAGCGAATCCGCCCGCTTCATGCAAGGCTTGACTCGCCGGCGGCGGCTCTGTACTGTGCAGCATGTCCCGACGGTGCCTGAGACCCATGGATGCAATGACCCAGAGAGTTGGCTGCGCGTATCTACCCGGTCTGGGGGCCGAAACTATGCTGCCCCATTGCCTTCACTCATCTTGTGGGTGTCAGGTGCCGATGTCCCCCGCGCCCACCGGGCAAGGAAAGAGCAGCTTGAGGAGCCGTTGCGTGCTCTGCTTCTCGCTCCTGGCGCTCGTGACCATTCCTGCGACCAACCTGCCGGCCGCTTCGGAGCGCTCTGGCCCCACAAGTCCTGATATTGGTGCTCTGCCTGGGGTGCCAAGGGGCTTCCGTCTGGGCATGAGTGCTGAGGAACTCAGGGCGCTGAGGCCGAAGGCGACGCTCGTGCTGCCAGGCGGAGTCATTCGTTTCAGGAAGAGAACGGATGGTGAGCCGGATGACCGGTCGGGCAATAGCGCGGTAGAGGATATGATTGAGACCGTCAGAAGTTCGGAGCCTCTCATCAGGCATTATTACCGCGTGAAGCACGGCATCTGCGTTGGGCTGGACACTACATGGGAGCACAACAGGGAAGCATTCGTTGACCAGCGACGTCACTGGATCCAGGCCTACGTGGGCAACCTTGGCCCGAGTTTCCGGCGCATGGTGTGCCGTTCGCCTGACCTGCGCAGCGTCCTGCTGAGCGGGAAGGTGGTCTACTATGACGCGCCTCTGTTGCGTTGGGCGACGCCAGCTTACTTCATTGACTTGACCATAACACCGGACCTCGAAAGCACCAGACGTGATTCAGGGACATTCGACTTGACCGTACTGGCCCCGGGGAGAGCCGTGAGGCTCGACGACTCGCCCAGGGACTACGACCCGAAGAAGGACAAAGCGGTCTATGCTGCTATAGAGGAGCTACTGGCAGCCGATGCATTACCCTCCTTGCCCGGCCCCCCGGAAGATGACTTCCGGGCTGCAGGCGCAAGCGAACCCGGTCCAGGCGGCACGCAAGGGTGGCATGCGTCTAGAGGCTTGATCGCGGCCATTGCCGGCCTGGCCGTAGCTGTGACGCTAGCGGTCTTGGTCTTGGCCCAGAGAAGACGAGCAGCGGGGCGGAGGTCGCGCGATTCCTCGAGTCAGTGCTAAGGCCTAGTTGCGGCAGATTCCAGGGGTGAGTGTCAAATCTCCAAGTGACAGTGATTTCCTGCCCTCTACTGGCGGCGGGTGTGGCGCCTGCTGGATGGGCGGCGAATGTGCGATCGGAATGGGTGCAGTTAAGTTGCAAAGTTGCATCCGACCCTAGGCCCCCAGGGGCCGTCGGACTCTGCAAACACCGGACGAGTCTGAGCCGGAAGGGCGAGGATGGCCGTTTCTCGAGTTCGGAAATCGAGAATACTGGACGAGTCTGGACGAAACGGGCGAGAATCGCCAAATGGGTACTCTGGGAATGGAGAACCCCGTGCGAGTCTGAGCCGGAAGGCCGAAGATCGCCAATCGGTGACTCCGAGGACAGCGGGGGCACAGGGAACTTGACTCACTGGCGGCAGTCGTGTAGGGTGTCGGGCATGAACACACAGACGCTCGCCGTGCTCGTCCTCGGCCTGCTCGGCGTCGCCGCCGCGGCGGAGCGGCCGGCCAGCTTCGAGGAGTTCGACCGCCGGGCCAAGGCGGGCGAACGCCTCAACGTGGTCTTCTTCGGGGCCTCGCTCACCTGGGGGGCCAACGCGACGGAGCCGAACTTGACCTCGTATCGCGGCTGCATGGCCGGGCTGCTTGAGGAGCGCTATCCCAACGCACGCCTGAAGTTCTTCGACGCCGCCATCGGCGGCACGGGCTCGCAGCTCGGCGTCTTCCGCATCGAACGCGACGTGCTGCGGCGCAAGCCCGACCTGGTGTTCCTCGATTTCTCGGCGAACGACGACATCTACAGCGACAAGGCGGAGACGCTCGCCTCCTACGAGGCCATTGTCCGCCGCATCATCGCCGAAGCCAAGTGCCCCCTCGTCCTCGTCATCTTCCCCTTCCAGTGGAACGTGGCGGCGGGGAACACGGGCGGGATGAAGCGCCGCGACGCCCACATCGCCATCGCCAAGGCATACGGCGTGCCCGTCGGCGACGCCATCTCGCTCGCCCAGCGCCTCGTGAAGGAGGGGAAGCTCACGCTCCCGCAAATCTGGCCCGTGGACGGCGTTCACCCGGGCGACGTGGGCTATCGCATGTTCGCCGAGGCGGCCTGGCAGGGCTTCTGCGAGGGGGTGGAGCGGAAGCTCGTCTGCTCCGCCCCCGAGAAGATGCTCCACGCGGCGACCTACATGGCGAGCGCCCGCGTGCGCATCTCGACCCTCGGCAAGTTGCCCGCGGGCTGGCGGGTCGGGGCGCCCAACCTCACGTCCGCCTGGTACGACGCCCTGATGTCCCGCTGGCTCGACGACCTGGCCATCGCGTCGAACCGCGCGCAAGCTGCCGATCCAAAGGCCAAGCCCGTCCCGCAGAAAGCCGAGCGGCTGCGCGTCAGGTTCAGCGGCAGCATGGTCATGCTCTTCGGCGAGAAGACCCTCAAGAGCGGCAAGTATCGCTGCCACATAGACGGCAAGGTGGTGGAGCACCAGGACTGGGCGACGAAGAAGATGCTCACTGAGTTCGACGCCTCGGCCAAGCAGTTCGGCGGCAACACCCACCTCACCGAGGTCATCGCCGAGGCCCTCGACCCCGCCGCCGACCACACCCTCGAGATCGAGCCCTTCTTTGGCGATGGCGACTCCGAGCAAGAGCTTCGCATCGAGAGCATCTGCGTGGCGGGCGGCAACGCGAAGGTGTGGCTCGACCAACCATGAGCGGCCCCCCCGAACCCATCTCGATTGACCCTTCGAAGCGCCGGCGGGGCCTGTTCTTCGTCGGCGCGGCGGTGGTGGGGGTGGGGTTCGCCATCGCCATCCAGGTGGGGTGCAACGACAATTTCGTGGTGGGCGAGCTGAATGCCACGGGCCTCGAGAAGGGGATTCTGGAGGCGGTGCGGGAGTCGTGCGGGGTGGTGGCCCTCGGGCTTCTGGCGCTGCTGGCGGGCTTCGCCGAGCCGCTGGTCGGGGCCGCGATGGTGGCGCTCTTTGGCGCCGGGCTGGCCAGCTACTACTTCGTGCCGACCTTCGGGTGGCTCCTGGGGACGAGTCTGGTGTGGAGCCAGGGGCTGCACGTGTGGATGCCGCTGCCCGACTCGATGACGATGAGCCTGGCGGAGCCGGGCCGCGTGGGGTTCCGTCTGGGGCAGATGCGGGCGGCGGGCGCCGCGGGCTTCGGGGCGGGGATGCTCGCGGCGTTCCTCCTCACGTCGGTGCGCGTGCCGCTGCGCCCGCTGTTCCTCCTGGCGGGCGCGGTGGGGCTGCTCGCGGCGGCGGCGTGCTTCGGGATTCCCCGCAACCTCAAGACGCCTGGGCCGCGCCTGGTGTTCCGCCGCCGCTACGGGCTGTACTACACGCTGTGCTTCCTCGACGGCTGGCGGCGGCAGATCTTCCTGTGCTTCGCAGGGTTCCTGCTGGTGCGCGTCTACGGCACCCCCGTGCAGACGATTCTGCTGCTCTACGTCACCGTGCAGGTGGTCGGCTACCTGGGCTTCCCGTGGCTCGGGCGGCTGATTGATCGAGTGGGCGAGCGGCGGGTGCTGGTGGTCTACTTCGCGTGCGTCACGGCGGTCTTCGTCGGCTACGCGCTGGTGAAGGCGCGGGCCGTGCTGTTCGGGCTGTTCCTGGCCGACAACATTCTGTCGGGCTGCGCCACGGCGATCACGACCTACGTGCACCGCCTCGCGCCGCCGAGCGAGCACACGGCCACGCTGGGCATGGGCGTGGCGATGAACCACGTGGCGGCGGTCGCCATGCCGCTGCTCGGCGGCCTCCTGTGGCAGAGCCTGGGCTACCAATGGGTCTTCGCGGCAGGCATCGTGGCGGCCGTGGCGAGCATCCTGGTCGCCCTCCGCGTCCCGGTCCGCTCCGCCGCGGGCTCGGCCTGACACCCCTCGGCGACGTTCTCACATTCTCAAGAAGAGGGCCTCGGCGGCCGTGGCCGCGCCCGCGCCGCGGTAGCCGGCGCCCGCCAGGCCCGCCAGCAGCAGCTCGCGGATGCCCTCCTCGTCGTCCACCACCAGCACTTCGCCGCGGCTGGGGCCGGTGGGGGCACACTCGCAACGGAGTGTGTCCCCCACGGCCAGGTCCCGCTGGAAGATGGGAGGGGGGGACGGAGGGAGAAGCGTATCGGCAGGTGCAAGTCCCGGCAGACAGTCAGCCATCTACTCAACTCCCATGCGTTCCCCCCTCCCATCCTTCAGCGGCTCGCAAGGCAAGAGGGGGCTGTGCAATTGGCGTGCCGAGCGGGCGGCGGGCGCCCTGATCCCGGCCTCGACGACGCAAGGCGTTGCGGCGAGAGCACTTGGGACACTTTTGTGAAAAAGGCGTTGCGCGCGGCCAGGCCCGCCACCAGGACCCCTATGGCGTGGCGTCCATTGCGCGTCCGCCACCGGTGCCCAGTTCCTTGGCCTTGTAGTAGAGGGTCTTGTAGTCCACGTTGAGGAGTCGTGCGGCCTGGCTGCGGTTGCCGCCCGTCTGTTCGAGGACGGCGGCGATGACGGACTGCTCGACCTGGTGCACGCACTCGCGCGTGATGTCCTTGAGCGACCATTGGCCCTGGAGCACCTGGGCGAGGTTGCTGGGCTGGACGGGCGCCGGGCCGCCGGCGGGCGTGGCGCACCTGGCGCTGGCCGCGCGCACGTGGTCGGGCAGCACCGTGTCCTCGGCCAGCAACACGGCGCGGCGGATGACGTTGCGCAGCTCGCGGACGTTGCCCGGCCACTCGTAGCCGTAGAGGACCTCCATGGCTTGGGGCGAGACGCCCTTGACCTCCCGCCCCAGCTCCTCGTTGGCCTGGGCCAGGAAGCGCTGGGCGAGGTACGCGATGTCCTCCTTGCGCTGGCGCAGGGGGGGGATCTCGATGGCGAACTCGTTGAGGCGGTGGAACAGGTCGCGGCGGAAGGCGCCCTGCTCGACCAGGCGGTGGAGGTCCTGGTTGCTGGCCGCGACGACGCGGATGTCCACCGCGATGGGGTCCTTGCCGCCCACGCGGTACACGTGGCGGTCCTCCAGGGCGCACAGGAGCTTGCGCATCATGGCCTCGGACAGGTTGGCGATCTCGTCGAGGAAGAGCGTGCCCTGGTGCGCGCGCTCGAAGTAGCCGCCCTTGCGCTCGACGGCCCCCGTGAAGGCCCCGCGCTCGTGGCCGAACAGCTCGCTCTCGATCAGCGTGTCCGGGATCGCCCCGCAGTCCACCCGCACGAGCCGCCGGGCCGCGCGCGCGCTCAGGTCGTGGATGGCGCGGGCCACCAGGCTCTTGCCGGCCCCAGTCTCGCCGTAGAGCAGCACGGTGAGGCCCGTGCTGGCGACTTGGGCGACCTGCTGGCAGGCCCGCCGCACGGCGGCACTGGGGCCCATCATCTCCTCGAGCGTCGCCGTCGAGGCCAGAAGGGCCCGCTCGGAGTCCCCATCCTCGCCGCCGGACGCCACGCGCTCGATGATGTCCAGCAGCGCGGCCAGACGCACCGGCTTGGCCACGAAGTCCTCCGCCCCCAGCCGCATCGCCGCCACCGCCGTGTCCACCGTGCCGTGGCCGGTCATCAGCACGACGGGGAGCCGGCGGTCGAGTTCCTTGATGCGGGCCAGGGTGTCGAGGCCGCTCAGGCCGGGCATGCACAGGTCGAGCAACACGGCGTGGGGCCGGTGCTGGCCGATGAGCCTCACCGCCTCGTCGCCGTCCGCGGCCGCGAGCGCGCGGTAGCCCTTCGCCTCGAAGAAGCCCCTGAGCATCTCGCGGATCGGCGCCTCGTCGTCCACGACGAGAATCCACCTGCGGTCGTCCGTCGTTGCCATGCGCGTGCCCTACTCTCAGGCGGAAGCTGCTTCCCGGGCGCCGGAGCGGTCCGGGGGCAGGAAGACACTGAAGCTGGAGCCTGAGCCGGTGTGGCTCGTCACCGCGATCCACCCGCCGTGCTGGCGGACGACGCGCTGCACGAGCGCCAGGCCCAGCCCGGTGCCTTGCGCCTTGGCGGTGAAATACGGCTCGAAGAGGTGCCCGAGCGTGGCGGCATCCATCCCGATGCCCGTATCGCTCACCGTGAGGCACACCCATTCCCCGGGCCGTGCCAGGGGGACGCCGGGCCAGCCTTTCTCGCCCACCAGCACGTTCTCGGTACTCACCGTCAGCGTTCCCCCCTGGGGCATCGCCTCTCGCGCATTGTCCACCAGGTTGATCACTACCTGCACGATCGCCACCGCGTCGCCCGCCACGGGCCACAGCGAGGCGTCGAGCTGGGACCGAGCGATGACCGAAGGGGGGAGGATGGGGCTGACCATGCCAAGCGCGTCGCGAACGATGCTGTTGAGGCCCCCGGCAAGCGGCTTCCTCTCGCTCACCTCCTCCGCGCGGAGCAGCTTGCCCGTGAGCGCGGCGCCCACGTCGGCGGCGTGGATGATGTGCTCTAGCGCGGTGTGCAGCGGGCCCGCCTCGCCGGCCTCGCCGAGCGCCATCTCGGCATGGCCGAGAATGAGCATCAGAACGCTGCTGAGGTCGTGGGCCACGCTACGGGTCAGCTTAGGATCGCACACGGTGTCCCTGGACAGCCAGGTCGGCGTGTGGCCCCAACCGTGGTCTGGGGCGGCGTCGGGCGGCGCCTCGCCTGCTCGCGTCCCGGCACGCGGGCCCAGAAGCGGGGCGCGCGCGCGGTTCGGCGGGTCGGCCATTCCTCCCTGGGCGGACGCCACACCGTAATCGCTCACAACATCACCTCCAAAAGGGGCCGCCATCTTGCTGGTCCTGCCCGCAGGACGGCTGTGGCCCAGTTCCTGCCTCCCTCGCTGCTGTGTCCGTGCCGTGGCCGGCCATCGGCACCTCAGAGTGGCAGGAACACCTGGACCGTGGTGCCCCGGCCACTCTCGCTGGCCACGGCGACTCGGCCTCCGTGCTCCTGGGCGATGCGCCGCACCATGGCCAGGCCGAGCCCGGTTCCCCCCGGCTTGGCGGTGAAGTACGGCTCGAAGATGCGGTCGAGGGTCGAGCGGTCCATGCCCACCCCCGTGTCGGCGACCGTCACGCACACACAGCGGCCCGGCCTGGCGTCGGGCGCGCCGCGCCAGCCCTCGTCGCCGACCACGATGTTCTCCGTGCGGACCGTGAGCGTTCCCCCGCAGGGCATCGCCTCCCGGGCGTTGTCCACCAGGTTGATGATGGCCTCCTCGAGCGCCACGGGGTCAGCCGCCGCCGGCCACAGGCCAGGCGCGAGCACGAGCTGGAGGCTGATGTCGGGCGGCAGGAGCGGCCGGAAGATGTCCAGCGCGTTGCGCACGATGGGGTTGATGCCCGTGAGCGGCGGGGCGGGGGCCGCTGGGGACACATACCGCCCCGCATGCGTTCCCTGGAGCCATTGGCCGGCCAGGGAGGCCCCGATGTCGGCCGCGTGCGCGATCTGCTCCAGCGACGTGCGCAGCTCGCTCCCCTGGGCGGCGGCGCTCAGGGCGATCTCCGCGTGGCCCACGATCAGCGTGAGCAGGTTGTTCAGGTCGTGGGCCACACCGCGCCCCGCCAGGGGGTCGGCCGTCCGCTGGCGGTCCGCCGGCGCGGATGCGCTGGGCCACAGGCCCGCAAGCACCCCGGGGGGGACTCCACCCAGGCCGGCTCCTTGCATCTCGGAGTCGCCCGCCACACAGACCGATTCACTCATGGCCTTACTCCTATCGGCGTCACCGGACGCATTCAGCCCCGAGCAAGAACCGTGCCATGCGCAGGGGCGCGCGGGCGCACGTCGCCACGGATGCCCTATGTCCAGTGCCTTTCACCCCTTATGGGTTTGCCGCCGTGGCGCGCTGGCCCGCGGCGCGCTCGCCATTGGGGAACCATCGCCATACGGCGCGCTCCAGGATGCCGCCGCTCGCCCTGCGCAGACCGTGACACTTCAGCCGAATGAAGCGGGGTTTCAAGCACACCCCACAGATGGCGGGGAAGTTCGTAGTGCGGGCTTCAGCCCGTATCTGGCGCCCCGGATACGGCCTGAAGGCCGCACTACGAACTCCCGCTTCATTCGGCTGAAGTGTTACCGCAGGCCATGGTACACGGCCCGGGGCCTCAGGCAAGGGGGGTGGCCGGCGCGAGTAAAGGGTGGGCTGTAGAGAGGGCGACAACCGCTCCGCGGCGCGGGCGCGCGGAACGGCGGCGCGGCCTCACGCCTCTGCCCCGCGCAGTGCGACGCGGAACAGCACGCCCCGCTCGACGTTCATCGCCTCGATCCGCCCCCCGTGGTCGCGCACGATGGCGTGGCTGACGCTCAGGCCCAGCCCCGTCCCACGCCCTGCCTCCTTCGTGGTGTAGAAGGGCTGGAAGAGCCTGTGGGGCTCGGCGAGCGGCGGGCCGTCGTTCTCGAACTCCATGACGGCCCAGCCGTCCCTGGGGTAGGTGCGAAGGGTGAGGACCCCGCACTCCGCACTCCGCGTTGTCTCCCGAAGGGCGTCCAGGGCGTTGTTCACAATGTTCTGCACGACCTGCTGTAGCTCGCAGAAGTGGCCCACAACCTGTAGGGGCTCGGCGTGGAGGCACTGGTTGACGCGCACGCGCGAGGCCTGGATGGGGTAGCGGAGGAGGTCGAGAGAGTCCAGCACCACGCGGTTCACGTCCACGAGGGCCTTGTTGTCCCCCCTGCGGCGGGTGAACTTGAGGAGGCTGTTGACGATATGGTCGCAGCGGCGGGCCTCGCTCCAGATGCGTTCGAGCTGCCCGCGCGCGCCCTCGGGCAGGTCGGTGCGCTGGCGGAGGAGCTGCGCGAAGCCCAGCACGCTGGTGAGGGGGTTGCGCAGCTCGTGGGCGACGCCCGAGGTCATGATGCCCACCGCGGCCAGGCGTTGGGAGGCGATGACCTGCTCCTTGAACTGGCGCTCGGCCGTCACGTCGGCCATCATCAGCACCGCGCCCGTCACCTCGCCGCGGCGTTCCGCCACGGGAGAGGCGACGATCCGCAGCGTGGACTGGCCGAACGGCCTCTCGAATTCCTGCACGTCGCCCGTCCGCAGCGTCTCGCGCACGCGGCAGAAGGAGCAGGGCTTCGGCCGCTCCCGCGCGTCGCCCGGTGTCACATCTTCATTTCGCACTTCGCCGCCAAGTGCCAAATGAAGATGTGACACCTCATTTCGCACCTCGCCGCCAAGCGCCAAATGGGGATGCGACACCTTTTCCCCGAACACCTCGTAGCAGTGGCGGCCCAGAAGCTCACCGGCCATCCGCCCGCACAGGACGGCGAGCGGGCCGTTCACCCGCAGGAGCCGCAAGTCCCGCGACACGTAGGCGATGGCCAGCGGGGAGTCGTGGAAGAGCGCCCGCCACTCCGTCAGCGGCACCGGTTCGGAGATCGGCGCGGGGGCGAACACCATGCTCTCAACTTCGATGCTCACGTGGAATCTCCACTCCGGGCGGCCTTCGACTGGCTCAGGCCGCCCTGAGCTTGCCGAAGGGCGGCGCTCGGAACTGCTCTCAACGGTGCCGGCCCATTGGAGTGCAAGAAGCGTGCCATGGGGAGGGGGCGGTGCCAGAGCGCGCCGCCCGCAAGCGTAAGCCGAGTATTCACCAGTACTTCCAGCGGTGGCTGCGCGGCGCACCGCCTCCGCCAAACGGCCTCTTGCGGGGAGGGCTCCATACACCCGAAGCCAGGAACCTGGGCAAGGCGTCACTTGGCCAGAACCCGGCCGATGAAGGCGTAGGCCGCCTGGCGAGCCCCAAGGGGGAAGCCGTGGCCGCAGTCGGGGTGGACCGCCACGAGCCTGTCCTTCGCGCCGAACAGCTCGTACACGGGCAGCGCGGCGCGCAGGCAGTCCTCGACGCCGGAAAGCTCGAAATTGTCGTCCCTCGTCGGCGCGCTCACGAACACGGCTCGCGGCGCGATGGCGGCGAGCACCTCCGTGAAGTCGAACGGCATCTGCCGCGCGTCCTTCCCGTAGACGCTGGCGATGCGGGGCATGTAGCCCCCGTGGCTCCAGCCGGCCAGGTTGCCGCCGTAGTACTTGAGGAACGAGTTGAAGCCGCAACTGGTCACGGCCACCTTGACCCGCTCGTCGAACGCCGCGAGGAACAGCGTGTTGTGGCCGCCCAGCGAGTGGCCGATGCAGCCGATGCGGGCGGCGTCCACCTGCGGCAGCGACTGAAGCAGGTCCACCGCCCGCATGTGATTCCCGATGCCCTTCATCGTGGCACTTGCGTAGCCGCGGGCATAGACATCGAGCCTATAGTCGCCGAAGTTCGGGTAATCGGGCGCGAGCGTCACATAGCCGCGCTCGGCCAGTTCCAGCGCATAGTGCAGGTTCGGGTCGCCCCCGAGCCCTGCCGGCTCGCCCTTCCCAATGCCCGTGGTCTGGTGAAGGCAGAGCACAGCGGCCGTCTTGCCCCTAAGCTCTTTGGGCGCAAAGAGATACGCAGGCACCCGGTCATCCTTCTCCGCGGTGTAGGTGATCTTCTTTCGTATGACCTTTACCAGCTCGACCTCTTCGAGCACAGTCACATCAAGCGGCACCTTCTTCGAAGTGTCGGGCAGCGGCCCCATCACGAGCTGCATGTCGGCCAGGATGCGCTCCCGCCGCAACCGCCAGGTGCGGACGCTCCTGATGGCCCGTTCGCGGCCGTCCTCGATGAGGTAGACGAGGAGCTTCGCCTTGTCGGGATGCGGGATCACGGCAGTTGGCCTCGCACAACGGGTTCCCGTCAGGCAGAGAAGAAGAAGCACGGGAGTCGCTGCTGGGCGCATGGCTCACCTCACAGGCCCGAATGCCTCGACTCGGCGGGCGATGGCGCGGAGGCGGCGGAAGTCGGCGGCGGGCGGCGTGGTGTCGCTGATGCCGAGGATGAGGTGGTCGCCACGGCCGATGTCCTCGAAGAAGCGGTCGAGGAACCGGTCGAACTCGCGGTCGGGCATCACGTCGGGGAGCAGGGCGACCGAGGGGATGCCGCCCATGATGGTGATGCGCCCCCCAAAGGCGTCGCGGACCTCCCGGAAGCCCAGCTTCGTCATCGGCGCGGGGCACACGGAGTCCGCAATGTCCACCTCGGCGGCCAGGTAGTGCTCGAGCAGGCCGCTGTTCTCGCCATCGGTGTGGGTGAGGAGCCACTTGCCGCGGGCGTGAAGGTCGCGGGCGAAGGCTCGCAGGCCCGGCAGGATGTGGTCGCGGAAGAAGGGCGGATAGGTCACTGTCGCGTCGTAGTTCGCACCGACGAGGAACACCTGGGCGGGGCAATCGAGCACGGCCTCCCTGATTCGCTCCCAATACATTCCCACCTGCTCGGCCAGCCGGGCCACCGCCTCGGGGTGGTCGTGCATCTCGTAGAAAAAGGCGACGACGCCCGCGCGGTGGAGTTGATCCCGAGCGTACCGCCGCCGGCCGACTGGGCGAAGGCGGGGTTCGACGACGCCTCGTGGCTCCGCCAGCGCCTGGGCAGCCTGCCACCCGAACGCTACATGGCCGAGGCCTACGAGTTCACCACCCACCTCATCCGCGCCACGTTCCTCCGCAGCTACCTCCACGTGCCCGACCCCGGGGCGGCGGGAGAGCTAACGCTCGACTTGGCCTTCCGCGGCGGGGCGCGGGTGCTGGTCAACGGCATCGAGGTCGCCCGCGCCTACCTGCCCAAGGGCGACCTTGCTGCCGACACGCCGGCCGACGACTATCCGCGCGACGCCTATCTCGCCCTTGCGGACGAAGTGCCCGAGGCGCGCTACGCAGGGAACTTCGGCGACATTCGCTGCCCGTGGGACCAGGCCCAGCCCGGCGAACGCCGGCGTAAGGAGTGGGCGAGCTTCCGAGTCGCAGCGTCCCGCCAAGCCATCAATCAGAAGGGCTGGGAGCGCCTGATTGGCCTCCGCGACCGCAAGCTCGCAGGGGTGAGGATACCCGCCAAGCTGCTCCAGAGGGGCGCGAACGTGCTGGCCATCGAGCTGCGCGGCGCCCGCTTCCACCCCCAGATACTCGGAGGGGCCGGCGGCCCCCGAGCGGAGAACTGGGACCGCCACGGCGGCACAGAGAACCAGACGTGGGACCACTGCCGCCTCCTCTCCCTCCAGCTCAAGGGCAGCGGCGTACCCTCGGCTGTGGCTCGCCCGGCAGGCACCCAGGTGTGGGTCGAGGACATGCACGCCCGCGTCTTCTCGCGCGACTTCAATCCGCCCGGCTGGCCCGTGGGCACAGGTCGCATCCTGGGCGCGCCGAACGGCACGTTCGCCGGACAGATCGTCGTGGGCACGGACCGCGAGCTGGCCGGCCTGAAGGCGACGGCGGGCGACCTGAAGGGAGCGGAGGGCACGATTCCCGCATCCGCCATCCAGGTCTCGCCCCTGAAGGGCTACTCGATCCTCGACCTCCACAAGCTCGGCTTCGACCGCTGCCTGGGCATGTACCACTGGCAGTGCCCGATGGCCGTCGTCGCCCTCAATCGCTACCAGGTGAAGCTCGCCAATCCGCCGGCCAAGGACGACGCCCGCCGCGAGGCCGAGCAGAAGCTCCACTCCGCCTTCCGCTTCTTCGACCACGTCTCCTCGGAACCCGTCGAGAAGGTGCCGGCGGACACGTGCCAGCCCTTCTGGCTCTCGCTCCGCGTGCCGCAGGATGCCAAGCCCGGCACGTACCGCGGCACGGTGAGCGTGCAGGCCGATGGGATGGAGCCCGTGGCCGTTCCCGTCGAGGCCGAGGTCATCGGCTGGCGCATCCCCGGGCCGCTCGAGCTACAGAGCATCGTGGAAGCAGTCGCCCTACGCGCTCGCCAGGGCATCCAAGGCCGAATTGTGGTCGGGCGAGCACTGGAAGCTCCTCGAGGCGTCGTTCAGGGAGCTGGCTCGCCTGGGCGCCGACGTGTTGTTCGTCCCCGTCCTCCTGCGGTCGGAGTTCGGCAACCGCGAGGACGCCTCGATGGTCAAGTGGATTCGGGGCAAGGACGGCTCGCTGCGGTTCGACGCGGCCATCCTCGACCGCTACCTGGACCTGGCGGCGAAGCACTGCGGCGCGCCGCGGGTCGTTTGCTTCCAGATCATGCACGGCTGCCCCTCCGAGAGCCACGTGGTGAAGGTGCTCGATGAGGCGACCGGGAAGGAGGAAGCCGTGGGGGTCGGGCCAAGTGCCGAGGCGACGCGGCGGCCGCTCTGGCGGGCCTTCGCCACATTCGTCCGCGAGCACATGCGCCAGAAGGGCCTGGAGAACGCAATGCACTGGGGCCACGCCTTCGACATGGTGGTTGACCCCGGCCTCGTGCGCCTGATGGAGGAGTTCACGCCCGGCATCTACTGGGCCGCGGGCGCCCACGCGCGGAAGCCCGACGCCACGTTCCGCGCCGTCGCACGCTCCTACGGCTCGGACATCACGGACCGCAGCCTGAAGGGCTGGAAGAACCCCTTCATCCACCTCGTGATGCCGCGGACCAATGGCTCGGTCATCTGCGTCGAAGGCACGTCCACGCCGTACACCTACCGCGTCCTGTGCGACCGCGCGATCTACTGCGGCTTCAACGGAGTGGGGCGGATGGGCGCCGACTACTTCGAGAAGACCTGGTTCGACGGCTTCCGTGGCGGGCAGTACCTGCTCGTCGGCCGCTCCTGCGTCCAGACCCTCTGGCCCGGCCCGAACGGAGCCGAGACGAGCACCCGCAACGAGGCGATGCTCGAGGGCCTCCAGGAGGCCGAGGCACGCATCTTCCTCGAACAGGCCCTCGACCGCAACCTGCTGCCCGCCGACCTGGCCGCCGAGGTGCAGAAGGTGCTCGACGCCCATTTCCGCGCCACCCTCCACATCCCCGGCGGCACCGCGGCCATCACGATGATGGACGTTGCGGGCGACTGGCAGGCCCGCAGCCGCACGCTCTTCGCCACCGCCGCCAAGGCCGCCGAAGCCGTGGGCATTGACGTGGATAGGACGGAGATCGGCGCGGAGAAGATGCAGCTCGTCTTCGACGGCCAGGCCCGCGACCTCCACAGCCGCCAGGGCATCCCCCTCCCAGCCCTCGGCAAGGCCCGCGTGAGCGTGCGGCTCCGAAACTGGACAGGCCAGCCGCGGGCGTGGAAGGCTGCGGCAGGCGAGCCGTGGATTCAGCCGTCGAAGGCCGAAGGCACCCTGGCGGGACAGGAGGAACTCGCCATCACCCTCGACGGCGCGAAACTGGAATCGGGCACCGTGGCCAAGGGCATACTGACGATCACGGACGCGGCCACGGGGCGGAGCCAACCCATCGCCATCGCCGCCCAGGTGCTCAAGCCCTTCGACTTTCAGGTTCAGCAGCCCGTGTTCAACGTCACCGTGGGCGAGACGGAGTCACGCGACTTCCTCCTCGTCAACCGCACGGCCTCCGAGCAGCCATGGAAGCTCGAGAGTTCGGTTCCCTGGATGAAAGCAGAGCCGGCCTCGGGCCAGCTCAGGCCGGGCGCACCGCTCTTCGTCACCCTCACTGTGGGCGGGGCGTCCCTGCCCCGCGGGGCCGCGACACTCGACACCATCCTCCGCCTCGAGGCGGCGGGCGGCGCCGTGAAGGAAGAGGTCGCCCTCAAGACCTTCGTCATCCCGCCCTACCAGCCGCCCGCGAAGCTGCCCGAGGGCCAGCCCGTGCTGCTCGAGGCCGCGAGCAAGGACCTCCTCGTCCGCCACCGCAGCATTTCGTGGTTCAACGAGAAGGAGACCCACAAGGCCCCCACCTTCGGCCCCACCCTCAACGTCTGGCACGGCCTGAAGCCGCTCGTGATCGGCGAGAAGAAATACGAGCACGGACTCTGGATCAAGCCGCTGCACGAAACGGTCTACAACATCGAGGGGAAGGGCTACGCCGCCTTCTCCGCCGAGGTCGGCTGGAACCGAATGGTCACCAAGAGCGACTACGGCCAGGGCCACACCACGGTGAGAATGAACTTCGAGATTCACCTGGACGGCAAGGTCGTGGCCCAGAGCGGCCTGATGGCTGCGACCGACCCCGCCCGGCTCCTCATCGTCGAGGGCCTCGCGGGCGCGAAGGAGCTGAAGCTCGTCAGCCGCACCCACTACAACGCCGACGAGCCGCTGGGCCTGGCCTACTGCAACTGGGCGAATCCCACGCTCTACAAGGGCAAGTGACGGGACTATGGCCCCTTCAGAACCCCCGACGGCGCTGAGGCGTTGCCGTAGAGGTCGAGGGCAGTGACCGTGATCGGCTTCGCTGCCGCCTGCGCGGCGCGAAGCGCGAGCGAGAGGCGATGGGTCTCCGCCAGCAGCCGCGGCTCGCCCCGGGCGCCGACCGTCACGCGGTAGAAGGCGGTGAGGGTGTTGTCCTCGCTGCGGTTCCAGGAGAGGGCGATCTCGTCGCCCTTCCTTTCGGCCCTCAGGCCGGTCGGGGCGGCCGGCGGCTCCAGGTCGGCCCCGCGGAAGATGATGAAGTCGTCAATCAGGTACGGCTCTTTGCCCGCGTGGAACACGAGCCCATTGGGGTAACCCTGTTCCATCGGCACCATGCCCTGGCTGGTCTGGCGGCGCATCTGGCCGAGGCGGGTGCGGAGGATCGCCCAGTCGGTGCCGGGTTGCATGACGGAGCCGATGCTCGGCTCGGAGAAGTGGCCGGTCATCATCGCCCAGGGGCCGGGGAAGGTGTGGAGGCGCCCGTGGCTCTTCCAGGCCATCATCGAGCCGTGGGTATCGTAGTCGTCCATCGCTGGGAACTTGCGCTGCTTCGCCTCCTCGGGCGTCATGAACACCTCGTGCCTATCTGCCTCGCACTGCTCGTCGTCGGGCGCGCGCCCGTAGTAGTAGAGGCGGCCGTTCTGGGGCATCTTGGGTGCCAGGATCATCGTCACGTCGTCGAGGTCCTCCAGCTTGTGGCGGAAGTTCACGGTGCCGGCCCCGCCCTTGGGGCGGATGCACTTGCCCGGCCCGCGGAAGCTCTCGGCGACGATTTCGGCGCCCTCGAATGGCCCAACGTTGCCGTCGTCGAAGCTCGCACGGAACAACAGCTCGAAGAGCTTCTCGGGCGGCTTGGCCTCGACGGTGCCCGCCTCAAGCACGGCGTGGCCGAAGCGCAGGACGATGTGGCTGGAGTGGCAGAGGGTGGGCGACCAGGCGGTGTCCTCGCCCTCGCGGTAGGCGGCGGGGTCATTGAGCTTCTCGTGGTGGCCGCTGATGCCCTTGACGGGCGCGACCTGGCCCAGCTCGGGCCGCTGGCGATTGATGTTGAGGCCCCAGACCTTCGGGATGGCGCCCGCCACGCCCAGATCGGCCATCGGCACGGCCAGCTCAACCGTCCACCCACCCTCGAACGTGCCTGTCTTCACCGCCAGCCCCGCGTTCCAGCGGGCATCGCCATCTTTGCTGTCGAGGACGATGCCCTTGGGATTGACAATGATGTGGTAGTAGCGCTTTCGGGTCTCCTTGTGGCCGGGGTCGAGGAAGACCTCGACCGTGTCGCCCCTCCAGAGGTCGCCATCGCGCTTGTCGCCCGCGGCGATCATCCGCTGCGGCTCGGCCTCCCGGCACCTCACGGCGAAGTAGATGGCCCGCTGGTCGGCCAGGACGCGGGCCTCGGTCTTCTGCGACGGCGCCTCCCACAGGCCATCGAGGAAGCGGAGGGTCACGGCTTCGGCCTTCTGCCACGCCGCGTCCTCAAGCTTGCCGTCAATCGTCGGCGGCTCAACGGGCTTGGCCACCCACACGGCGGGTGGGCCGAAGAGGCGCTGCACCTCCGCGGCCATCGCCGGGTCGGCGAGCGCGGACGCCGAGAGAACCAGTGCGAACACCACGGCTGGGCAAGCCAGCCGTGCCACGGCCAGGAGCGGTGTCGCCATACGATGGCCTCGCTGAAGCGGGGGTGGAAAAACCTGGCGATTGCTGCATACTATAGAGCGTCCGCCACCATTTTCAACTGGGGGAACGACAAATGGCAAGGAACCCAGCTTGTGCGGCGTTTCTGCTCGCGGCCAGCATCGGCCTCGCCGCCGAGACTCGCTTCACCGTCCGCCTCGGCGAGCAGGACACCTGCAAGCTCACGGGCATGGCCGCGGTGCAGAGCCAGAAGGACGGCGCGACAATTCGCTTCGACCTCTCGAAGATCAAGGCGCCGAAGAAGGCTGTCCTGCGGCTCTGGGTGAGCCTCGAGGGCAATGCGCCGCTCGCCAGGGCATTCGGCATTGACCGCTGGAACGACCCGGCCTTCGACGGCCTCAAGGTGTGGCAGGAGGGCCACGGCGGACCGCATCGCGCAGAACATGGGCATCGCGCGGGACTCGCCGCAGCGGGCCGCGGCGGGCGTGGTCTACGCCCTTCAAGAGTTGGGCGACGAGGGGCACGTGTGCTGCCCCCAGGAGCCGCTCGTGGCCGCGGCCGTCAAGACGCTCGAACTCCCCCCCGAACAGGTCGAGGCCGCCATCGAAGCGCAGGTGGCGGCGGCCGAACTCGTCCGCGAGGACGGCCATCCCGCCCGCCCGGTCTACATCCCCGCCCTTCACGCGGCGGAGACCGATGCCGCGCGCTCCCTCCGCGACATCGCGGTGCGTCCCGCCGCGTTCCCCGCGATTGACGCCGAGCGCGCCCTCGCGTGGGTCGAGACCAAGGTGAGCATCGAGCTGTCCGAGGGCCAGCGGGACGCCATTCGCAAGGCCGTGGCGGGCAAGCTCACGGTCATCACGGGCGGGCCGGGCGTGGGCAAGACCACGGTGCTACGCTGCCTCGTCGAAATCTTCCACGCGCGCAAGCTCCGCGTCGCCCTGGGCGCCCCGACGGGCCGCGCGGCCAAACGCCTCGCCGAAGCCACCCGCGCCGAGGCAATGACCCTTCACCGCCTGCTCAAGTACCAGCCCCGCACCCACGAGTTCGAGGTCAACGAGCGCAACCCGCTCCAGGCCGACGTGGCGATCGTGGACGAGGCCTCAATGCTGGACATCCTGCTCACGTGCCACCTGGCCCGCGCCCTGCGCCCGCAGACCCTTCTCGTCCTGGTCGGGGACGTTGATCAGCTCCCCTCCGTGGGGCCGGGCAGCGTGCTGCGCGATGTCATCGAGTCCGGCGTGGCTGGCGTGGTTCGCCTCACCGAAATCTTCCGCCAGGCCGCCGCCAGCCTCATCGTGGCCAACGCCCACCGCATCAACTGCGGGGAGATGCCTTTCCTCAAGGACCCAGGGGAGGCGGCGGAGCGCGACTTCTTCTTCCTCGAGCGCGAGGACCCCGAGGAGGCGGCGGAGACGGTGCTCGACCTGTGCGCCCGCCGCCTGCCCGCCCGCTACGGGCTCGACCCGATCGGCGACATCCAGGTGCTCGCCCCCATGCACAACGGCACGGTGGGCGCCCGGGAACTCAACGTCCGGCTCCAGGAGCGGCTCAACCCCACGGGCCAGCAGCACGCCCTCGGCGGCCGCACCTTTCGCGTGGGCGACAAGGTGATGCAGATTCGCAACAACTACGACAAAGAGGTGTTCAACGGCGACCTGGGCCGCGTCGTCGCCCTCGCGCCCGAGGCCGGCCAGATGCTCGTGCGGATGGACGAGCGCGACATCGCCTACGCCCCCGAGGAGTGGGCCGAACTGGTCCCCGCCTACGCCATCTCCATCCACAAAGCACAGGGCAGCGAATACCCTGCCGTCGTCGTCCCGCTCCTCACCCAGCACTACCTGATGCTCCAGCGCAACCTCCTCTACACGGCGGTCACGCGCGGCAAGCGCCTCGTGGTCCTCGTGGGCACGAAGCGCGCCGTGGCCATCGCCGTGCGCAACGCCCGCATCCGCGAGCGGCACTCGCTCCTCCGCGAGCGCCTCGCCGCCCCACCCATCGAGGGGAAACCACGCCATGGCTGAGTCCGCCCCGCGCCCGCCTGACTACGTGATGCAACTGATGGCGCGCGCCGCCACACTGAACGAGCAGGACCCGCTCCGCCGTGGCCGCCTCGTCGAGCTGCCCGACGCCGGCGAGGTGATGTACACCGGCGACCTCCACGGCAACACGGCCAACTTCCAGCGCATCGTGCGCCTCGCCGACCTGCCCCACCACCCCCAGCGCCACCTGGTCCTCCAGGAAGTCCTCCACGCCATGTACAAGGACACCCCGGACCACTCCTACCGGCTCCTCGAGGAGGTGGCGATCTACAAGACCGTGTACCCTGCCCAGGTGCACATCCTGCTGGGCAACCACGACCTGGCGGAGCTGTACGGCCTCGAGATCATGAAGCAGGGGCGCTCCGTCCTCCGCGCCTTCGAGGCGGCGCTCGAAGAGGCATACCAGTTCAACAAGGACGTCGTGCGGAAGGCATACAACCGCTTCCTGCGCTCCTTTCCCTGGGCCGCCGCCACGCGCACCGGCCTGTTCTTCTGCCACTCCGTGCCCGACGCCCGCCACGTGGACCAGTTCAGCCGCGAACTCTTCACCGATGCCCCGCCCGACGTGGATATGGGCCGCGGCAGCCCCGCCTTCCACCTCGCCTGGGGCCGCGACCTGTCGGCCGGCGTGACCGCCGACTTCGCGCGCAGGGTCGGAGCCGACCTCATCGCGACCGGCCACCACCCGTGCCGCAACGGCCACACGGTGCCGAACCCACGCCTCGTCATCCTCGACAGCAAGGATGCCCACGGGGCCTACGCCATCCTGCCCCTCGACCGCAAGCTCACCCAGGCCGACGTGGTCGCCCGCATCAAGTTCCTCAACCTGTGAGCGGTGGTGCGCCCGTCGGGCAGGGACGTGGGACGAGTGGGACTGGTGAGACCTGTGGGACCCGTGTGATGCAGCCCGTGCGCCCCTGTATGTTCCACAGGTCCCACCGGCCCCACACGTCCCACCTGTCCCACCTTCACCCCGGCGGGGCGACGTGGGGGCCGAGCGATGCCTGGGCCTCCAGAGCCTGGGCGGCCTCGCGGGCGCGCCGGGCCTTGTCGGGGTCGCGGAGCCGCGTCGCCGCCTCCTTGAGGAGCGCTTGCCCGCGGGCCGCCTGCCCCAGGCTCTGCCCATACAGCGTGCCGGCCGAGTAGAGCGCGTGCGCCGCCTGCGCGTGCCGCGGGTGGGTGCGCGCGAAGTGGTGGAACGCCGCGGCCGCCTCCGCCTGGCGGCCCGCGCGCAGCAGCCAGTTGGCCAACGCGATGTGCGGGGCCTCGCCCAGCGGCTCGCCGGGGAACGCCGCGAGGAACGCCTGATACAGCTCGCCCGCGCCGGCCAGGTCGCCCGCCGCGACCTGCGCCTCGAGGGCCGCCCGCATCCGCCCCGCGGCCGCCAGCCGCTGGGCATCCGCCTCGCTCGCGGCCGCGGGCTGGACGGCTGGCTTCCGCGGGAACTGCTCCGCCAGGCTCCGCCCCCGCGTGCCCCGCAGGAGCGAGAGCAGGTCATCCTCGTCCCGATCCACCCAGTCCCTCGACAGCAGCAGCAACCCCAGCGCGACGCCAGCCGCAAAGCCCGCCAAGTGCGCGACCACCGCCACCGGACCGTGGGTGCCCGCTACCGCATCGTAGAGATCCCACGCCACGTAGAAGCCGATGATCCAGTAGGCCGAGCAGCGGAACGTCTTCATCACGAACACCAGGAAGCACCACACCTTCACGTCGTGGATGGGATAGAAGGTGAGGTACGTGCCGACGACGCCATAGATGGCCCCCGAGGCCCCGATGCAGGGCACGTCCGCGGCGTCGCCCGTGGCCAGCAGCGCGTACGCCAGGGCCGACAGATACGCGAACGCGAGGTACGCCCCGAGGTAGCGCCAGTGCCCCAGCCGGTCGTTCACATTGTTCCCGAACGTCCACAGGAAGATCATGTTGCCGAACAGGTGGATCAGGTTCGCGTGAAGAAACGCGGAGGTCAGCGGCTGATACACCTCCAGGCGCGCCGGCAGCGTCCCGTACACCTGCTCGTTGATGCCGTACGACACATCGTAGGCGAACACCGCCACGTTGGCCGCGATGAGCCCCCAGTTCATCCACGGCAGCCGGCCCATCGGGTTGTCCACGCCGTACGGAACCAGCACAGCGCCTCTCCTCGAGTTCCTCGCCAGAGTCTACCAACCCCGTTCCCACGCTGTCAATGCCAGCGCCCACTCGGCCCAGCCGCGATCATCACCGGGCAGAGCTAGGCCGCCCCGGCTGTGGCGGTCGCCCCGTGCCAGAGCCAGTGACGGGGAGGTGCCCTCAACCCGTGGCACGACACTGGAGTCGTTCATGCGCGCGCAGGTTCGCGAAAACCATAGTTGCGGACCTGTACAGGTCCGAACCCATCTCCACCGGCATGGCGCGGGCGCGGTGGCCGCGGCCGGAGTGCAGGGGTCGAGCGGTGTCGCTATGCCCGGCCTCCTGGGGGCAGCAGTGCGTGAATCATGGTTGCGGACCTGTACAGGTCCGAAAGCACCCCCGCAGGCATGGCGCGGGCGCGCTGGGCTCGCGGAGGGGCGTAGGGGCCGAACGACGTCGGGATGGCGTGCCCGCTACTGGGGGTGTGCTGGGAAAGGACGGTTGCGGACTTGCGCGGGCGTGCAAGTGTCTCCATAGGCACGGCACGGGGGCGCGGGGCCCGGATTGTCGTGTTGAGGCGGAACGGCGCGGCTTTGATTTCCCGCCCGGGCCTTGCTACAATTGGCGTAACACTTCAGCCGAATGAAGTGGGAGTTCGTAGTGCGGGCTTCAGCCCGTATCTGGCGCCCAGGATACGGCCTGAAGGCCGCACAACGAACTCCCACTACAATCGGCTGAAGTGATACGCCAATTGAAGCAAGGCCCGGGCGGGAAATCAAAGCCGCGCCGTTCCGCCTCAACACGACGGCCCCGCGTGCTCGAGACCCGAGCCTCCGCAGCACAAGTTGGCACGTTCGAGGCCATCGAGATCACTGTCCGCCTCGACGCAGAGTTCGCCAACCCCTTCGACCCCGAGGAGGTTGACCTGTCGGCCGGCGTGGCCGACCCCACGGGCCGCGTCCGCACGGTCCACGGCTTCCTCTACCAGGACTTCGACCGCACGCTGAAGGACGGCAAGGAGCAACTCGCGCCCCGCGGCAAGCCCGTCTGGATGCTGCGCTACGCCCCAACCGTCCCCGGCCAGCACCGCTACCGCGTGCGCGTCCGCACCCGTGGCGGCGAGGCGGCGGGCGAGCCGGGCACGTTCACCGCCGTGCCCACGGCCAGCCCAGGCTTCATCCGCGTCAGCCCCCGCAACCCACGCTACTTCGAGTTCACGACGGGCAAGCCCTATCTCCCCATCGGCCACAACGTGTGCTGGGCCGACTCGCAACTCAAGACCTACGACTACGACAACTACTTCCGCAAGATGGCCGCGGCGAACGAGAATTTCAGCCGCATCTGGATGTGCTCGTGGAGCCTGGAGCTGGAGGGTGCCAAGCTCGACGACTACCGGCTCGACAACGCCTGGCGCCTCGACCACATCCTCGCCTTCGCCCGAACCTACGGCATCCACGTGAAGCTCTGCTTCGACAACTTCTACGACTTCGCCCAGCGCCGCCACAGCCCCTACTGGCGCGACCACGGCGGCATGTGCGACAGGCCCGCCGACTTCTTCACCAGCCCCGCCGCCAAGGCCCACTACCTCCGCCGCCTCCGCTACATCGTCGCCCGCTGGGCACACGCCCCACAAGTCATGGCCTGGGAGTTCTGGAACGAGATGGACTACGCCCCCAGCGACAAGGGCAACGTCCTCTCGCGCAAGGAGCCCTACATGCTCGACTGGACCGCCGCGATGGCCGCCGAGCTGCGCCGCCTCGACCCCTACGCCCACCTGGTCACCAGCACCCTGGCCGCCTACACCGACTGGCCCGAGTTCTGGGCCATGCCCGCCCTCGACTTCGTCCAGCTCCACTCCTATATCCAGGAGGGCTGGGAGCCGACCCCCAAGCAGTACGACGCCGCGGCCCTGGTGCTCGACCAGGCCCAGGACTTCGTCCAGTTCCGCAAGCCCTTCCTCATCGCCGAGTACGGCTACCACTCGAGCGGGAGCGCCAACCGCCTGAACAAGCTCGACCGCACGGGCATCCACCTCCACAACGCCCTCTGGGCCTCCTGCCTCAGCGGGGCGGCCGGCGCACCCATGCTCTGGTGGTGGGACGACTACGTCGAGCCCAACGACCTCTACTACCACTACCGCGCCCTCGGCCGCTTCCTGGCCGGCGTGGACTGGGCCGGCCAGCCCTGGCAACCCGTCCGCGACGACGAGCGGACCCACCTCCGCATCGTCGGCCTCCGCACCGACCGCCAGGCCCTCCTCTGGTTCCAGGACCGCCGCAACACCTGGCACCGCCGTCTCGTGAAGAAGGAGCCGCCGCCCCTCCTCGAGCGCTTCAGCCTCCGCCTCGCCGGCCTTCGCCCCGGCCGCTACCGCCTCGTCTGGTTCGACACCTGCAACGGCGCCACCATCGTCGAAGCCGAGGCCGTGGCCGACGCCGCCGGCCTCCTCATCGAACTCCCCCGCCTCGTCAAGGCCCCCGACGTTGCCCTCCGCATCGGCCCCCCCATCGAAGGCGGCGACCGCACGCCCCTCTGGTGACCCGCCCATCGGCCCCGGCGCGCAAGGCCCTTGGCGAGACGCTCGGGTTCCGGGGGCGCGGCTACACGTCGCTCGACGCGCTTCTGGCGAGCGCGCGGCCCGAGGCGGTGAGCGTGTGCACGCCGGCGCCGCTGCACGGCGAGCACGCCCTGGCCGCCCTCGAGGCCGGCTGCGCCGTGCTGTGCGAGAAGCCGTTCGTGTGGCGCCCCGGCGCGCCGAGCGCGGCCCTCCTGGGCGAGGCCACGCGCCTCATCCGCGCCGCCGACCGCGGGAAAGTCGTCCTCGCCGTCAACACCCAATACGCCGCGGCCGCCGAGGTCTACCGCGAGCTGGCCCCCCAGGCCGTGGCGGCCCCCAGCCGCTTCTTCGGCGAGATGGCCTCGAAGCTGAAGGCCGACGGCCCGCGCGGGCGCGACATCGTGCTCGACCTGATGCCCCACCCCCTGAGCGTGCTCCTGGCCCTCGTGCCCGAGGCCGAGCTGAGGCCGGGCAGCGTGCGCGCCTCCATCGGTCACGAGGCATCCGAGGTCCGCCTCGACGTTGCCGCCGGCCCCCGCACCTGCTCCGTGCGCCTCCGCATGGCCAAGCTGCCCGACGCCCCCTTCCCCCGCCGCTTCGGCCTCAACGACCAGATCGCCGAAGTCGGCACGCGGCCCGACGCCCAGGGCGTCTACCGCGGCACCGTGAGCCTCGGCGGCCAGGAACGCCTCTGCGACGACTTCATGAAGACCTCGCTCGAGCGCTTCTGCCGCGCCGCGCGCGGCGAGGGCCAGCCCCTCGTCACCGCCCGCGCCGCGCTCCGCAACCTCGAACTCCTCCTCGCCACCCTCGACGAGGCCGAGCGCCCGGCAAGGCGCACGTGAGGACAGGCATCCCATGCCACCACACGCCGCGCCAGGCGGCCGAGACCCCGCGAGGACGCCTGAGAGCCTGTTCCGGGAAGCTCAGGCCGAGGCCGACCGCTACAAGTACCTCGAGAGCGAAAAGGCGGGCCGCGACCTCGGCTCCGCCGCCATAGACGACTGGCACCGCCACCACTGGCCCGCGTGGTTCCGCCACCGCTGGATCGAGCACCTCCTCGGCCATCGCTGCTGGGAGGAGCTGGAGGCCTGGCGCTTCGGCCGCCTCCCCGCGCTCTTCCCGGCTCAGCAGGCGCTGGTCGGCGAAGTCGTGGGCCTCGTCCTCCGCGGGGCCGAGAACGCCGACATCCTGTGGTGGGCCGCTCGGGACCGGCGCAGCCTGCCCACGGTGATGGCCATGCTCACCGAGATACGCATCAACGAAATCCGCTGCTCGCGCCAGTGCTTCCTCTTCGCCCAGGGCGCCGGCGAGTAGGCTGTGTGCGACAATTCGCGCCAAGGACCCAGCGCTCTGAACGCCCGAAGGGCGTGGAGGAATAAAGCCCACGGCGACGCTCTGGGAGCCGTGGGGCAGGATGTGCCACAGCGGGGCCAGCCCCCGAAGTGGGGCGACGGAACGCCAATCTGCGCAACAGGTTCCGCCGCCCCGCTTCGGGGGCTGGACGGGTCGTTGTCCCCTTTCCCCACGGTTCCGCTTCGCTCCACCGTGGGCTTTATTCCGTCGCCCCGTGCGGGGCTGGTAAGCCGCAAGCCCAGGGGACGGATTCCGTACATAGCCTGGCCCGGCGCGGCTGCCGCTCTTGCCCCGCGACGCAGGGAGGCCGAGATGTCCGTCTTCGTGGACCGATTCCTCGGCTACCTGGAGAGCGAGCGCGACGCCTCGCCCGAGACCCTTCGCGCCTACGCGGCCGACCTGGCGGCCTTCGCCAACTTCGCCGCCCCGCACGCCGACGACTTCGATCCCGCCGCCGTCACCACCGTGCGGCTCCGCCACTACCTGGCCCACCTGCGCTCGGGCGGCGCCGCCCGCGCGACCGTCGCCCGCAAGGTCGCCTCGCTTCGCTCCTTCTTCCGCTACCTGCTCCGCGAGGGCATCGTCGCCCACAACCCCGCCGCCGACCTGCGCCTGCCGCGCCGCGGGAAGCTCCTCCCTGCCGTCCTCGACGAGGGCGAGGTCACGCGCCTCCTCGACACGCCGGACCCCGCCGACCTTGCCGGCCGCCGCGACCGCGCCATCCTCGAGGTCCTCTACAGCACCGGCATGCGCATCGGCGAGCTGGCCGCCGCCAACCTCGAGGACCTCGACCTCCTCGGCGAGGCCATCAAGGCCAAGGGCAAGGGCAAGAAGGAGCGCCTCGTCCCCCTCGGCGCGCCCGCCGTCCGCGCGCTGGAGGACTACCTGGCGATTCGCGCCTCCCTGGCCGGCCCCAAGCGGCGCACCCACCCCCGCGCGCTCCTGGTGAGCCGCCGCGGCAGGCGCCTGGTCCAGCGCGACATCCGCCGCGTCTTCGACAAGCACGCCCGAGCCGCCGGCCTCCGCGCCAACGCCACCCCCCACACCCTCCGCCACAGCTTCGCCACCCACATGCTCAACCGCGGCGCCGACCTGCGAGCCGTCCAGGAACTCCTCGGCCACGCCTCCCTCGCCAGCACCCAAATCTACACCCACGTCACCACCGAGCAGCTCAAGAAGGTCTACCGCAAGGCCCACCCCCGCGCCTGAGGCGCCCCGCGGCCGCAGGGGGCTATCCTGCCCACCAGGCGGCCCGAGAGCGGGGAGGCCCGGGCGAGGGGCCAGTGAGACCTGTGGGACTTGTGGGACCTGCGGGACCCGTCGGACCACCTGTCTCACGGGTCCCACTCGTCCTACCTGTCCCACGTGTGCCTCTCTGCCCGGACTCTCCCCGCTCCCTGCCGCCGCGGAGGCGTGTGGGAGTGGTGCAAGTCTCGAATTGTCAAAGAGCTACGCGGGCCTTGCCCCGGTCGCCGCTCATGCTGTGCGGCTGGAAGCGGGCCGTTCGCGAAGCCTTTCCGCACCGTGCGGTTCCCCAGGCCACTCACAGTGTGGCACGGCTGGCTCGTCCAGCCGTGTCTTCCACCGGGGGCCGGGGGCACGGCTGGGCAAGCCAGCCGTGCCACACTTGCGCTTCGGGGCGTGGCGGGCCTCGTCGCAGGTTGGGTAGCTGGGTCGGAGCCACCCGCCACTGGAGCGCACGGGCGTACAGGGGAGAGGTGGCTCGCCAGCGTCCACTCTCTCCCCCACTCTATGACGCCAGTGGCGGATGGAAAAGCTCAGCCGCCCCCTCCCCTCCGGGTGGCGAGTCGTGTAAGTGTATGAATACAGAGTTGTTACAGCGACGGGACACGTTGGCGGAAAAAGCTCTCAAATCGCTCTGAGGCAGCTTTGTACGAGCTTGGGCGCGTCGGGCAGGCTCTCGTTCTTCACCGTGATGTGGAGCTTCCCGTCGCTCACCGTCACGTTCTCGGCGCGGAAGCGGCCGGGCTGGCGGCCCAGCCACCCGGGATTGGTCGCGTGCCACTTCGCCGCGTCGAGCGCCCCGCCCGGCCGTCCTGTTTTGTTTGGCGGAACCCCCACAGCCCATAGTGGTGTGCTACACACACCACATACCGCCCGTCCCCCGTCGCCAGTCTCACCAGTCTCGCCGGGTATTTGGGTGGGGGTCGACCGAGCCGCGGCGGGAGGGCTCCGACGCTGACGGGAACCTCCCCCCAGGGCGTTCGCCCCCCCGGGGGGCATCCGCCCTCACGTCCCCCCGGGGGGGCCTTCAGGGACTTCGGGTTCTCGAGCTGTCGCCCCGCCCAAGCTGCCAGCCTGCTAGCGGACGCTTCAGGGGCTTCGCCCCCTACCGCCCCGTGGCGGTCCAGACTGAGGGGCTGCCGCTGCCTTTGAGAGGTGTGTGGTGTGTGCCGCCGTGACGGGGCCGGTCTGGGGCAGTGACACTACCGCATTGCGTGGGCGGTGGCACATCAGGTTGTCAGCCCGTGGCGGGTGGACCAGGCGTGGTGCGGGGGTGGGACACCCAGCTTTGCCCCGCGCGTCGCTCCGCGGCCTGCTATCGCCCATCCTGCCATTGGGGGGCAGCCTGGCGTGTCGTGGTATCCCGGAATCGTTGGGGGGGGCGGCGTGGGGTTGGCTTGGCAACACGTTGGCCGGGATGCTGGCTTGCGGCTGAAGGCGGAGGGGCCAAGGGGCGATTGCCCAGCGTGGGGGCACGGGCGGCGGAGTGAAGGCGTTAGCAGGGAAGCGGAGCGGCAAGATGGCCCCCCCCTAGAGGCAAGCGGCGGCACCTCACGTGTCGAAGCACGGGCCGACGGGCTTTGCCCGGCGGACCATGGAGCAGTCCACGACTGGGAGCGGGTGGGGCGTCCGTGGTCACAGGGGCTTGACCCAGCGGAACAGGAAGCTGTTCTGTTTTGGAAATCGGAACTATGTTTTCGGATTTTGGGCGGGCGGGCGGGCGGAACTCCGAAATCGGGCGGGGCGGAAGCGGCTGTTTTGTCTTGTTTATTGGAACCTATATTCTCGGAACTCTACACCTGGCGCGGCTCCCCGCCACCAGAGTTGCCCAGGAGCGTCTAGTACTCCGTCAACCTTGACATGATATGTTAAGAATGGTATGTTTCCCTTGTGGGGAGCCATCTTCCGCAGGGGAAAAGGATGAACAAGAAGTACCGCGTTGCACACCTGCACGCGGAACCGTTCTACGGGTCGGGCTTCACGTCGAAGAACGATGTTGCCGTGTCGAGCACCCGGTCCCTGCTGCCGCGGTAGAGGCGGACGACGAGCATGTAGCGGCCGGGGGCAGGGATGAGGAACGCCGGCTCGCTCGTCTCGCCCAAGTGGTTGCTGTGGGTGTCCCAACGGAACGTGATGTCCTGTCCAGCCTTCAGGCCAGGCCCCCAGCCGCCGAAGCTGCGGAAGAGCAGAGTCTCGGCCTTGTCGTAGATGAACACGCCGTAGCTGGGGCCGATCACATGTGGCGGCACGGTGTAGTCCGGGCCAACGTTTCGCACGGTGAACTTGCCCTGGCACTGCTGCTCGGCCCTTGCATCGCTCACGACGGCCTCGACGACCTTGAGCTTGATTCGCTCAGGGTCATATGGCGCCGGAGCATCGGGCCTGGCGACCTCCTTCGCCTCGGGGCCGTGGACGGCCAACTCCTTGCCCTTGCTCACGGAGATGAGGACTCGCTCCTCGATCAGTTTGCCGTCCTTGTAGAGGACCCGCTTCAGCCTGACGTGGACCGTGTGCCCGCCCAGTTCGGCGTAGCCCGCTTCGTGGGTAAGGGCGATGCCACTGAGCGGAAAGCCCTTGAGCTTGAGCCGATCGGCTTCACCGAGGGTGAACACCTTCCCAAAGGCCGAGAGCGACACCCTCGCGTACTGCTCCCCGTCGGTCTTGGCCTCGAACACCACGGCCCCCGTTTCGGGGCGTTCGGCGGAGACGATTCTGATCTCCTGCCAGACTACGAACTCTTCCTCCGAAGCCAACGGGCTCCCAGCGCACGCGAGGCCGATGAGGACTGCAGCCACTCGCGCCCTCATGGGTTCTCTCCTGCCTGCCGCTGCTCACGAGGTTACGGACATGCCGGCTCACGGGGTTAGACGCGGCGCTCGACGCGGGGGTTCCGCGCTCGGCTCTCGCCGTGTTGACTCGCGACCGCCCTCGCGCGATAATCCGGGCAGGGCCGCAGGATGCATGCGAGAGATGAGGTGCGCGATGTCGGTAGAGGAAAAGCTGGGTGCTCTGCGGGGAATCCTGCGTGAGATTGGCTCGCTGGCCGTCGCCTTCTCGGGCGGAGTGGACAGCAGTCTGCTCCTGAAGGTAGCCGCCGAGGAGCTGGGCGAGAGGGCCGTGGCCATCACGGCCCGCGCCGAAATCTACCCCCAGCGGGAGATCGAGGAGGCGGCCGACCTGGCGCGAAGCCTCGGGGTCCGGCACGTCTTCGTGGACCCCTCGCCCCTCACGCTCCCAGAGTTTGTCGCCAACCCGCCGGACCGCTGCTATCACTGCAAGCTCGCCGTCTTCCGCCTCATCCTCAATAAGGCCAATGAGTTGGGAATCACAGCCGTCGCCGACGGCACCAATGCCGACGATGCGGCCGACTGGCGGCCCGGCACCCGCGCGACCGCGGAACTGGGCATCCGCTCGCCCCTCAGGGAGGCCGGCCTCACGAAGGCCGAGATCCGCGGCCTCTCCCGCCGCTTCGGCCTCCCCACCGCCGACCTGCCGTCGCGTGCATGTCTCGCATCCCGAGTACCTTACGGCACCCAGATCGACCGCGAGAGCCTCCGCCGCATTGACCAGGCCGAGGCGGCCATCGAGGCCCTCGGCTTCGGCGGACTCCGCGTCCGCCACCACGGGGCCATCGCCCGCGTGGAGCTTCGGCCCGACGACATCGCCCGCGCCGCCGAGCCGGCCACCCGCGCCCAGATCGTCGCCGCTCTCAAGGCCATCGGCTACCAGTACGTCGCTCTCGACCTCGAAGGCTACCGCACCGGCAGCCTGAACGAAGTGCTTGAAGGATAGACACTTGGAGCGTCTAGATGGATGAAGCCTGTAGGCGGGCCGTCCCTGGCCCGCGAGGAACCACGCGGGGCAGAGACGCCCCGCCTACAGAGAAGCGCCTCCGCCGGTGCGCGGCGCCGAGAGGAGGTCGGCTTCACCCCCATAGACGCCCTTACGGGGGACACCGATGACTGAGCGACAGGTCGGGAGGGCCCTTCTCCGCCTCGTCCAGGGCGACATCACGACCCAGCAGGTGGACGCCATTGTCAACGCGGCCAACCCCTCGCTCACGGGCGGCGGGGGCGTGGACGGGGCGATCCACCGCGTGGGCGGCCCGACGATCAAGGAGGAGTGCAAGGTCATCGTCTCCTGGAAGGGCCGCCTGCCCACGGGCGAGGCGGTCATCACCAGCGCGGGCCGCCTCTCCGCAAAGTTCGTCGTCCACACTGTTGGCCCCGTGTGGCAGGGGGGCAACGCGAACGAGGATGCCCTCCTCGCAAATGCTTATCGCAACAGCCTTTGCGTCGCGGCCGAGCACAAGTGCCACACCATTGCCTTCCCCAGCATCAGCACGGGGGCCTACGGCTTCCCCATCGCCCGTGCCGCCCGAATCGCCCTCAGCACCCTCCTCGCCGAAATCCCGCGCCACGACCTCGACGAGGTCCGAATCGTCCTCTTCGCGCCCGACGACCTGCGGGTCTACTCGACCGCCCTCCAGCAGGTCACGTGATTGCCACGGCGCGCTGCGCGCGCAATCCGCGCGCTGTCGGCCATGCGCTTTTCGCATGGCCACATCCCTCTTTGGTCCCCGCCTACTGCCCTGATGAGGGGATCACACTGGCGCGCTCCCGCCCTCAATGGTCTGCCCGCTCTCAGTGCCGGTGCCGCAACTGCTTGATACGCCAGGGCATAGAGCCTCGCCGCCTGCGCTGAGCATGGCCGCGGAGACATTCCCAACGGCGGGTGGCCGCGATATGACATGCGCGGAAAGAATATGTGCGAGTGGACTGAAATAGCGCTTGACAAAGTGGTGGGTATTATGGTAATAGCATACCCCACATGTGTTCTCAATGCGCGCATCGCGCCAAAGGGCGAGACGCGCCTGGGCTTGAAGGGCTCCCCGTCCCGCGAGCCGACCGTCTCGAAGGGTTCCCCGAGTGCAGCTCTCTGGCCAGTTCAGCCAGTCGCTCGACGCCAAGCACCGCCTCGCCTTGCCGCCCGCGCTTCGCCGGGCGATTGGCGATGCGGAACTCAAGGCAGGCCTGGTACTTACGCGTGGCCTCGATGGCTGCCTCTGGGCGCTCCCTGCGAGCGGCTGGCGGGCGGCGACAGCCGAGCTGTGCCGCTCGACCTTCGGCAGCCGCGACGCCCGAATGCTCGAGCGCCTCTTCCTCGGCAGCGCCGTGCAGGCGGCCGTGGACAGGCAGGG
Source organism: Planctomycetota bacterium (assembly GCA_041320515.1). Taxonomy (GTDB): domain Bacteria; phylum Planctomycetota; class PUPC01; order DSUN01; family DSUN01; genus DSUN01. Next base: position 3,151,702 of record JBGLNR010000001.1, read on the forward strand.
GCGCGTGGAACTGCCCGAGGCCCTTCGCAAGTTGGCGGGCATCAATGGCCAGGTGCTCATCGTCGGCGTCGGCGCCCGAATCGAGCTGTGGGCGCCCGCCCGCTGGCAGGGCATCGAGGCCGAGGCCGCCGGCCGCTACGAGGAACTGGTCGGGGCTGCCCGATAGGCTCGATCCGTCTGATCCGTCGGATCTCTGGCACGACTCAACACTTCCATCCCCGGCCTCCCCGCCCTGAAGGTGACAGGCCATGTCCGCCGAGAAATCCAAGCGCATCGTCTTCGAGGCAACGCCCGAGCTGATGGCCACGCTGGACGAGACCGCCGCCAGCCTGGGCACGACCAAGATCGGCACGCTCCGCCTCGCCGTCGCCATCCTCAGCGAGGTTGTCCGCCAGGCCGCCCACGGTGGTCGCCTCATCCTCCGCGAGCTCGACGGCCGTGACCGCGAACTTTGGCTCCCCCAGATCACCCCCCGCCCCTCCCCCTCTCCTTCTGAGCCGCCCGGGGACAGCTCCGGCGAGTGACTCTTTTTGGACATTGGGGCGCTGTTTTTTGGACATTTGGTCCTTGGCCCAACCCGCCCGACTTCCCGCCCATGAGCCTGCTTCACCTCCCCCGCCCGCCATTTCCTACCAAACCGTACGGGCGGCCGCTCCGCAACCTTGGCGAACGATTGCGGTGCGCAGGAGGCCCTTGCATGTGGGCCGCCGCTGTGCTACAATTCGGCGCGTCCCCTCCGAGGCACCTTCCCCGCTGAATCGAGTTGGCCGTTGCGCGCGTTCGTGGCACTGCTGTCGCCGCACCGCTGGAAGGGCAAGCTGGCCGAGGCCGAGCGCCTGTTGCGCGCCGAGACGCCGCCGGCGGGCCTCGGCGCGAAGCTCGACGCCTGGCTGGCCTCGCCCGCTTGGGAGCTGCGCAACGCGGCCGTGAAGCTCATCGCGCGCTTCCGCGACGATGGCCGCTACGCGCGCCTGCTCGGCGCGCTCGCCGACCGGGCCGAAGCGGGCATCGTGCGGCGCAACGCGGCCGAGGCCATCGCGCAGCTCGGCCTCCGCACGGCGCCGGCGCGCGGCGCGCTGGTGCGCGCCCTCGGCGACCCCTACTGGGAGGTGCGCTCCGAGGCCGCCACCGCGCTGGCCGCGCTCTTCCCTCCCGCCGAGGACCTCGAGGCCGCATTGCTGCGCGCGCTCTTCGGCCCGCGGGGGGGCCGCCGCATCCGCGAGGCGAACTTCGAGGCGCGCATGGCCCTCGCCCTCGCCCTCGGACACCTGGGCCTGTCCGAGGTCAAGGCCGGGCGCCTGACGCTCAAGGCCACGAGCGGCGACGCGACGCTGCTCTCCTACATTCTCCCCTTCGAGGTTGGCAAGTACAACCACAGGCTCCAGCCGGTGCCCGACCCCGACCCCAACGAGTTCCCCTTCTCCGCCAAGTTCAACCCGGTTCGCGGGCTGCTCCAGATCTCGGGCGACAGCTACTTTCTGCCCGACCCCGACGCGGCCAAGGGCTTGCACTACGAGGTCAGGCACAAGGAGACTGGCAAGGTCGTCGCCTCGGGCGACATCACGAAGGCGCACGTCTGGCGCTACGAGGACGTGTTGACGCTCCCCGACGTGGCACCCGGCACTTACGAAGCAACCGCTCGGCTGGTGCTCAAGGACGGTAGGACCTTTGGCCCGCGGGTTGGGTCGTTCGAGAAGAAGGACGAGGCGAAGGCATTCGCCCACTGGTGGGGCAAGGACCCTGGCGACAGCGACCGGGTGCTGCCACCCTTCGATGCCATCAGGCGAGTCGGCGGCGGCCTCGTGCCAATGTTCAGGCGAGAAAGAGCGGCCACATTCACCTGCTGGGGTCGCCAGTACTCGTTCGATGGCCTGGGCCTGCCCGTGACCGTGGAGTCGCAGGGCGGCGCAGTGCTGGCGGCGCCGGCACGAATCATCGTCACGGCCGGTGGCAAGGAAACCGCGATCCCGGTCGGCAGGCCAAAGGTCACCGATGCAAAGGGCTGGCGGGTGCGCTTCGAGGGCAGGGCCAAGGGCGCGGGGCTGGCCTTCGCCGCCAAAGGCTGGATGGAGCAGGACGGATTGGTCTATGTGCAACTGACCTACGGCCCCTCTAACAAGCCGGTGAAGGTGGATGCGCTTCGCATCGAGTACCCCGTCGCCAACGACATGGCCGAGTGCCTGGCCAGCGTGGGGCCGGGCGCCAACTTCGCGGCCATGACCGCCACCGTGCTCCCCGCCGACAAGCAGGGACGGCTCTGGACGACCTTCGACACCGGCCGCCCTGGCGCCCAGATGACGGTCGGCTCGTTCTACCCCCACGTGTGGCTGGGCAACGAGCAACAGGGCTTCCAATGGTGGGCCGACAGCGACAAGGGGTGGTTCCCCGACGACGACGTTCCCGCGCACGAGGTGGCCCGCGAGGGCGGCGCCGTGGTGCTCAAGAACCACATCATCGGCAAGCCGGTCGAGGTGGCTGCCCCTCGCACGCTCACCTTCACCTGGAACGCCTCGCCCTTCAAGCCCCTGCCCAAAGGCTGGCGCATGATCGCCGCCACCGACGACGGCACGTTCAGCGTCCCCCACCGCGGCACCCGCATCAGCCCGAACACGGGCAAGAAGTACCTGGAGGGCGGGATCGCGAACTGGATCAATCCCGAGTCCTACGACCCCGCCGACTGGGGCAAGCTCTGGGCCGAGCAGAAGGAGAAGGCCGACGCCATCGTCCGCGCCCGCCGCCCGTTCGACCTCTACGGCTCGCGCTCCGGGGTCTCGTGGCAGCACATGTCCTTCCAGCTCATCGGCTGGGGCCGCAAGTCCATGGAGAACGAGGTATTCGACTACTTCGGCGACGAATGGCAGGACGGCGGCCTGGACACCTGGAACCCAAGCTACACCGACTACGCGATGTACCTGTTCCACCGCGCCTTCGGCGAGGGCGGCGTGGTGTCCACCTACTGGGACCTCTCCTTTCCCATCCTGTATCACAGCCCGCTTTCAGGGCTGAGCTACCGGCTGCCCGACGGCCGCTGGCAGCCGGGCTACAACACCCTGAACTGCCGCCGCTTCTTCCAGCGACTGTGGGCGGTGCAGGACAAGCACGGGCTGAACCCCGGCTCGGTGGGCTGCCACTCCACCCAGGCCTACATTTTCCCCGCGCTGCCGTGGATTGACGCTGTGCTCGACGGCGAGCGCGACTGGAACATTGACGTCTCCGACATGGACTGGGTGGACTACTATCCGAAGGAACGGATGCGCGCGATGTCGTGCCCCCACACCTGGGGCGTGGGCGTCTGCTGGATGAGCAACTTCGCCAGCGCCGACGTGAGGAAGAAGATCGCCGCCAAGACCGCGCACGCGGAGTACGTCTGGCTGCACGATTCCTGGATCAACCCCTATCTGGACTACGGCCATGTGAATCGCATGCCGTCCGCCATCCTCGACTGGGGTCTGAACGAGGCCGATGTAGTCTACGTGCCCTACTGGCGAAACCCCTTTGCTGCCGCGAGCGACCCCGACCTGCTGGTGTCGCCGTGGCGAATCCCCGGTGGGGCCGATGGCCGCATGCTGGTAGGCGTCTTCAACTACCACCGCCGGCAGGCGATGGACGTCGAGGTGAGACTCGACTTGGGCAAGCTCGGCCTGGCCGGCAAGCCGCTCGAATTGCGCGACTTCTGGCGCGACTTCCTGCTCGGCTACGCCGCGGACAAGAACGACGCCGCCGCTCTTGAGCTGACCAATCCCCAACTGGGCTCGGCGGCGGAGTTCGACGGCGCAAAGGGCGTCCTGCGCATCAAGGGATTGGGCGCCCACCGCGGCCGCTACATCGGTATCGGCGCTGCCGGGCCCGCCCTACAGCTTCCCGGTTGGGTGGCGAAGGGCGCCCTTGCCGCCATTGGCGAGCAGGGCTTCGTCCGCAAGGAGACAAAGCACTTCCCGCCCGGCCAGGCGCCGGACGTGGCATGCGAGGATGCGGCCCTCCAGGTCGGCATGTGGCAACTGCCGGACCGCGTCCTGCTCCTCGTCCACAACCCCGACGAGAAGGCGTCGAAGGACGCGGTGCTCACGCTGGATATCGACGCGCTGAACCTGACGCCCAGGCTGCCGTGGCAGGAGTTCCTGGGCGTACGGGACATTCAGAAGGACGAGAAGGCGCTTGCGGCGATACTCGACTACTATGCCGGCAAGCTCATTCTCAAGGCAATCCCTCCGAAGGACGGCCGGATTGTGGCTATCCGGCGGTACTGATCACGAGGAGCGACACACATGAGACGCCAGACGACGGGCCTGTGCTTTGCCATAGCAGCCGTGACGTGGGGAGCCGTTCCTGCGTCCCCCGCCCAAGCCGCAGAGGTGTTTCCGGCGAAAGGCGGGGTGAATGCACTGTTCATCGCCCCGCCGCACGGCTACGACGGCCGGGCAGCAGCCGAGTGCCTGCTGCTGGAGAGCCTGTGCAACGTCCGCTTCACGGCCGCCCAGGTGCCGCACGACGCGGGCGACCACATGGCAGACGTGGACGGGCATTTCGGCAAGGACCCGCGCTGGATCGCCATCCGCAAGGCGGAGATTCTGCGGCAACTGGGCCGGCCCTACGACGCCGTGATCCTTGCGGCCAGCGTGGACGATGCCGAGATTCATCAGGCATTGGCCCGCTATGTGACGGGCGGCGGCACGCTTGTGTGGCTGGCCGGCGACAAGGCTCCCGACTGGCTGGCCCAGGCGCTGGAGGGTAAAGACGCCGCGCCGGCTCCAAACCCCGGCCCGCTTGTCGGGCTTGGGCTTGATGCCGCCGGGATGAAGCTGGTGAGCAGGGCCAAGCTCCTGGCCAGTGGCATGACCGTGGTCTGCGCCACACCCGGCGGCAAGGCTCAGACGCCGCTGGCCACCTGCGCCACGGTCGGGCGCGGCCGCGCTCTGGCCCTGCCGGCGCTGTTCCCGGTCGGGTTCACGTCGGACGTGGATGGCGACTGGCTCTGGGCGCAGGCATTCGAGCGGCTGGTGCGGTTTGCCGCTACCGGCGCCGTGGCGCCGGCGGTCGTCGTTGCGGCGGAGCCGGCCGAGGCGAACGCCCCACCCGCCATCGAGCGGAAGTACCGCGTCACGCTCAGCGGCCCGGCGGGCACGACCATCGCGTTGCGGCAGTCGGACATGCGCGGCAACACGCGAGTTCTGGCCAAGGGGGTCAAACTCACCGGCGAGCCCGTGACCGTCGAGGTCGCGTTGGGCGCGACGCCTGCCCGCCTGCTGATACTTGAAGCTGTCCCGGCCGCCGGTCCGGTTGCCGCCGGCCAGACCTTCGTCACCCTCCCCGATGTGTTGAGGCTGGATCTCCTCGTGACCCGGCAAGGCAATCTGCCCACGTTCGACACACAATCGAAGCTGGAACTCGAGCCGCTGGCCGACCTGGGCCGTGCTACACTGCACTGGACGGTGCTCGACTGGGCGCGGAAGGCCGTGGCCTATCGCGCCGAAGCGGTCGAACTGAAGGCCGGGGGCAGGATCGAAAGGACGTTCGACCACGCGCTCGCCGATCCCGATCCGCGTGCCTATGTGAGCTGGCTCCATGCCTGCGTGACCGACGCGGCCGGGCGCGTGCTGGCCCGCCGCGAGACGCCGCTCTACCGCTACCGCCCCTACGACACCACGGAGCAACTGCTGGTCGGCACCTGGCATACCGACACCGTGTCGGCCCGCCCTGGCCTCTCCGACTTGTTCGCTACGTATCTGCGCGAGTGCGGGTTCAACGCCGTGTTCAACTACGCCGACCGCGATGTGATCGAGCGGCACAACTTCCGGCAGTATATGGAGCACAGGCGCCCGGTGATGCCCCCAAACCACCCGCCGGCCCCCCCGCCATCACGCAGGGCAGGCCGACCAGCGCGCTCGAGGACATGGTGAAAGGGAGACTTGGCGCGAGCATCAAGGATGTCGCCTACTCGCCCAGCGGCAAGCGCATCTTCCTCACGCTCGATTCCTATGGCGACTCGTTCTTCGTCTTGGATGAGGAGGGGAAGATTCTTCACGCGCGCCCCGTGGCGAACCGCCTGGGCAACAACGTCTTCTTCCACGGCAGCGGCGCGCTGCGCCCAGCCAGCGACGAGCGGACATTCATTCGCCTCTGGTCCAACGACTACCTCCTCGACCTTCAGAAAGGTTTCATCGAGAGGACAGAGAGCCCGCCCCACGGTCTCCCGGGCCACGTCCGCGTGCCGCCCGGCGGCCCGGTGCTCCTCCAGGATCCCGAGCGCGGGCGCACCTATCTTGGCGGCAAGTGCAGCCTCGCGGCCCTCGATGCGGACGGGAAGCTGCTGTGGCGATACAACGATGCCGAGCACCGCACGAGCACGCAGGATATGCTCCACCGACGCTCCATCTTCATCCGTGGCCTGTCGCCCGATGGGAAGCGGCTGCTGGCAACCGCCTTCGGAGTCGCCCAGGACGTCTATGGCATCGGAAAGCCAGAGAACCCGTCCGTCTTCTGCGTCGCCACCGACTCGGGCAAGGTGCTGTGGACCAAAGAAGGGCTGTATCTGAACCAGGGCAAGGCGATTCTGGCCGACGACCGCTTCGTCCTCGTGGACGACAGCGGCCAATTCCACTTGCTCAACACAGACACCGGCGAGCCGACGGGCAGCTTCCGCGCCGTCGGAGGCACCGACGTGATCCTGCCTGTCCCGAAGAGCGACCTCTTGCTCGTGGTCGAAAACAACCATTTCGATCTGCATGGGCCGTCGAGCCGCGCCTACCTCAGGGCGCCGGGCGAGCGGCCCGACATCGTGCTCGGCCTGCCCGGCCGCATCCGCGACGCCCGTATCGCGCCCGACGGCCGCCGCATCGTCCTCTCCTCGCGGCGGGGCCAGACGGCCTGCTTCGGCCTCGACGGCGCGAAGCAGTGGGAAGCCAGCGTGCCGATGGGGGGCGTGGTCCGCTTCTCGCCCGACGCCAAGACCACCCTCGTCGGCTCCGAGGTCGGCGAGTTGGCCTTCATCGAGACCGACACGGGCAAGGTGGTTCGAACCGTTGACCTCAATGCCCACAACCTGACCACTCCCGAGCAATTCGTGAAGCAGATGGGCAACGTGGGCGATGTGCCCGTGGCGCGGGCGGCGCGGGCGCCCCTCGAGCCGCCAGAGCCTTCCTACCTTGAGTCCCTGGACAAGAAGGCGGTCCGCTTCGGGCCGAACCTGCTGGACAAGGAAGTGTTCCGCGGCAAGCTGAAGGTGGGCGCCCTCCAACCTCCCGCGGGTTCCAAACCCGCGGGAGGTTACGTGCTGGACGGCCCGGCGGAATTCAAGCTCAAGGTCGCGCCCCGGAGCACCTACCTCGTCGAGTTCCTCAACGCCTCCGCCGACACGACCCAGCTCACGCCCCAGACGCGCATCGAGGTCACCGTGCGCGGGGCCGGCCAGGGCAAGCACCTGCCGTTCACGGGCCGCCTGCCCGTCGGCACAACCTTGGCCCGCCGCCGCATGGCCTTCCGCACCGAGGGCGAGACGGACGTCACGCTCTCCCTGCGGGTCGTCGTCCCAACCGAGAAGGCAGAGGGCCAGCGGCGCCAGAAGACCTATGAGCCGTCCGAGCTGAGCAAGATGCCCATGCTCATCGGCGACACGGTGGTTGCGGCGCTCCGCTTCCAGAGCCGCAACCTGCTCAAGCCTGGGATGCTGGAGTGCGAGCTCCACCGCTGGGGCGGCGGCGACTCCACGTTCAAGAGATGGACCTGGAACGCGCCGCGTCGAGCGCTTGGCCTTGTGGACGGCCTGATCGGCAACCAGGAGACCAAGTGGCAGGAGGCCCAGGATACGGTTACCGGCACCTCGGTCATCCACGCCACCGCAAAGGCAGCGTTCAAGAGGGCCGAGACCATCTCGGCCATCGCCATCTTCGAGGACAACCGAGGGCCGGTCCCAACCGCCGACGGCATGCACGAGATGGCCTCGATGCACTACGGCCTTTACGTCAACGGCCGACGCGTCGGCTACGTCGTGGGCAACACGAACCTGGTCAACATCTTCACATTCCCTCCCGTAGACACCAGGACTATCGAGTACTTCTGGGCCGGCCGAGAGTTCGCGGAGCGAACCGATGGGATGACCCGCATGGCGGAATTCGAGGCCTACTCGACGGAGGACGTCGAGCTTCGCCTCGATGAGCCGGCCGACATCACCGAGGAGGGCCTGAAGCTCAACCGCTGATCTCAGCCATGTTGGGCGAGGGCATCAGAAACGTGGCGCTCGCCCCGCGCGACGGGCGCACGCGCCGATAACGGAGATAGACTATGGAACGCGTCATCGCCCTTCTTGCCTCAGTGGCTGCGGCGCTCGCAGGAGCCGGTTGCGTTACATTGAGAGCGGAACCCGTGAGGACCGACCCTCAGCCGCGCGACTTGACGCCTGTGACCTGGCTGGCGGCGCCGGCGCACCCGCCCGTGGAGATTGTGCGCGGCGGGAAGGCGCGGGCGGTCGTCTACGTAGCCGACCCGAGAGGTAACGAGAAGCACGATCGGAAGAAGCACGGCAGCCATCCCCCGGTGCTCCCACTGCTGGTCAATGAACTGGTCGAGGTGGTACGCCTGAGCACCGGCGCCACGCTCGAGCGGGTTGAGCAGGCGCCGGCCGCCGACCAGCCTGCAATCGTGATCGGCGACTGTGAGGAATCGCGCCGGGCCGGCATTGAGGCCGCGAAGATTCCCGTCGAGGGATTGGTCGTCAAGACCGCGCCGAACCGCGTTTTCCTAGTAGGCAGCACGCAGGCGGTGCCGCCGGGGAGCGACCAGTGGGCGCCGTGGAGCGACGAGGGCACGGCGTGGGCCGTGGCGGACTTCCTCGAGCGTTTCGTAGGCGTGCGCTGGTACTGGCCCACCGAGGTCGGTGGGCGGAGCATCGCCCCCGCCGCGTCGCTGGCCATCCCTCCGGCGCATTACAGCGACCAGCCCGTCTTCCGCCAGCGCGAGTACCATCCGCCGGACGGCTGGAAGCTGCCGACGAAGGCGCGCTCCTCGGACAAGCAGCCCCTTCCATTCCCACAGGGTGCCATCCCTGAAGGGGTCACGGCGATCAGCACGGCCAACTACCTGCCCCTCGCGCGCGGCGGGTGCAGTTGGCCATACAAGACAAAGGTCCACCAGCCTCAGAACCTCGGGCGCCTCCCTGAGAAGTTCCGTGAAGAGAACAAGGAGATGTTCGCGCTCAAGAAGGATGGCACGCGGAACTTCAACATGTTCTGCTACAGCTCGCCGAAGACCCTGGACTATCTCCTGGAGGGCTGCGAGAGGGTCTGGACCCAGGGCAAAGGCGGTTGCCCCTGGGTCACATCCACCTGCGTCACGGTCTCCCCTCCCGATTCGACGGTGGAGTGTCATTGCCCCCCTTGCCGCGAAGCATTCGCCAAGGGCGGCGGCACGTGGATCGACGGCCCCTCGATGATGATGGGGCTGTTTGTCAAGCGCATGTGCGAAGCCGTGAAGCAGCGCTGGCCCGACAAGAAGGTGATCTATCTGCCCTACTGGAACTACCAGGAATGCCCCAAGGGGGTGGACTACCCCGACAACCTTGTGATCATGGCCGCCATGACCACCTACCCGATGGCCCTGAACGTCCAGCCCGAGAACGCCCAGGAAGCGATGGAGCGCCTGCGCGCCTGGCGGGCGAAGGCGTGCCTGCCCGTCACCATGTGGGACTACTGCGTCAACTGGACCTATGGCCCGCACCAGTACCCTCACGTCGTGCGCGACTTCTACAAGGCCGCCAGGGGCCTCGTCGCTGGGGTGTTCATCAATGGAGAGAACCTGGGCGAGTGGACTCTCGCCGCCCCCACGCTCTACGTCTGGATGAAGGCGCTCTGGAACCCCGAGCTGGACGTGGACGCGGTGCTCGACGAGATGTGCCGGCGGCTCTACGGCAAGGCGGGCGCCACCGTGCGCGAACTCAGCAAACTGGAGTGCGACGTCTGGGAGGCCGGGGACTGGAAGAGCCGCCGTGTCAAGGTCCCTGGCGGCTGGTTCGTCCCCGGCGCGCTCTTCCGCAGATTCTGGACACCCGACGTTGTGCAGCGGCTGAAAGTGCTCCGCGACAAGGCGCTTGCCGAGCTGGCCGACGACCCGGCCGCCCGGCAGCGGTTCCTCTACCGCACCTGGACCTTCGACGCCTTCCTCAAGGAGGCCGAGGCGCTCAAGCAAGGGAAGGCGCCGTGATTGCAGGATGCCCTCACAGGAGCGCGTACTCCCGTCATCGCTTGCGTCGAGCCCCGCCGTCCCTGCGCTCGAGAGGGGACTCCGGCAAGAGAGAAGCGCAACATTTGTTCTGCCGGAGGTAATGTCTGGCTCCCCGACGAGGACTCGAAACGTCATCGAGGCCCTGGCGGCGCTCCGCGCCGAGCCCCGGCCGGCCTCCGCCACCCACGAGCAGTGACCCGCGTGCAGCCCCGTCGCGCCCAGGAGCGGAACCCGATGCGAATGAGAGCCGCCGCCAGCGCGTGGCTCCTGGCGCTCCTGCTGGGCGGGTGGGGAGCGGCCGGCGAGGCGCTGCCGCAGGCGCCCGCGCTCGTCCGCGCCGACCTGTTCGCGCAGGAAGGCCCGGACATCATGTACGCCATCGGCAACGTGCGCATCGAGCGCGGCGACGCGGTCATCACCTGCGACGCCGCCCTCTTCTGGATGAAGGACGGCGAGGCATACCTCGAGGGCCACGTCCTCTACCGCACGGGCAAGAGCTTGTTCGAGGCCGAGCAGGCCTACGTCCGCTGGCTCGAAGTCGAGGACGCCAAGGGCGGCGGGAAGAAGACCGTGGTGAACCGCGGCTTCCTCTTCAACGCCGTCGTCCGCTGGAGCGAGCGGCCCGACCGCGTGACCTGGCAGGTGCGCGCCGAGGAGGTGCTCCAGCTCGACGTGCGCCACTTCCTCGCACGCGGCGGCGTCGTCATGAGCCCCTGCCAGTTCCACGAACCCCACACCTTCTTCCGCGCCAGCGAGGTCGAGCTGGTGATGGACGAGCACCTGATCGCCACCGACATCATGTACTTCATCCGCGGCGTCTCCCTGCCGCCCATCTGGGTCTTTCCCCTCTACTGGCCGAAGCTCTACGTGCCCCTCGGCTGGCAGTGGCCTCGCATCCACCTCGCCGCCGGCAGCTCGGGACGCTACGGCATGTACGTGCAGACCGAGGTCGTCTACCGGCTCAACGAGCGCCTCTTCGGCCTCCTCGACGCCGACGTCGGCGTGCGGGCCGACTACTACGCCAAGCGCGGCTTCGGCTACGGCGCCAGCTTCGAGTACAAAAGCGCCGACCCGCCCACCGAGAGGGTCCTCGGCCGCGACCTCGTCCGCGGAAGGCTCGAAGTCTACCGCGTCCCCCACGACCACGGGAAGGACCTCAAGGAGTTCGAGCTGGGCACCACCGACCGCTACCGCGTGAAGGTCGCACACTCGCAGGACATCCCGGAGAACTGGGAGTTCGACCTCGAGTACCAGCGGCACTCCGACGCCGGCTTCCGGCAGGAGTTCTTCGAGAAGGACTACGAGCGCGAGAAGCCAATCGAGAACCGCGGCTACATCAAGTACTCCTCCGGCCCCTTCGCCGGCTACCTCCACGTCCGCTGGCGCGACCGCAACCAGAAGTGGCTCGACGCCACCGAATACCTCCCCCAGATCGGCTTCAACGTCTTCTCCTACCCCATCGTGGGCAACCTCCTCTACACGGGCCACTTCGAGATCGCCAACATCCGCCGCCGCCTGTCCGTCCTGCGCCTGAAGCCCGGCCAGTTGGCCACGGACCCCGACTACGAGCGCGTCCGCCGCCGGTGGAACTTCTTCTACGACGGCGACCCAGACTACCCGATCATGCCCTGGGAGTCCTCGCCGCAGGAGGACATGTCTGACGGGCGCAAGCTCGTGCGCTTCAACACCTACCACCAGCTCTCCTATCCCTTCGACGCCGGAATCTTCCACGTCGAGCCGTTCGCGGCCTACCGCGGCACCTACTCCTCCGAGCTGCTCGACGGCGGCAGCGGCTACCGCAGCCTCTTCCTCTACGGCCTGCGCGTCAACACCCAGTTCTGGCGGCCCTGGGAGGACGTGCGGGTCCGCACCCCCCTCCTCGACCTCCAGGGCATCCGCCACGTCATCACCCCAGAGTTCCGCTTCCTCTCCATCCAGAAGCCCTCGATACGCACCGACGAGTTGATTCTGACCGACGACACGGACTTCGAGCAGCCGATCCGCAACCCAGGCTACGCCTTCCCAAGCCGCTGGTATCGCCCGTGGGACACCCAGGCCCTCGCCTTCGGCGACATTGACGCCATCGAACCCGTCAGCCTCATCCACTTCAGCTTCCGCAACCGCTGGCAGACCCGCCGCGAGGGCCGCCCGGCCACCTTCCTCGAGATCAACCCGAACGTCACCTACTACCTGGACAGCCGGCGCGACAACTGGGGCAAGTCCCGCGGCGACTGGGGCATCGAGACCCGCTTCATCCCCACCCACGGCGTCTACCTGTTCCTCGACTTCGGCCGCAAGGTGTGCGGCACCTACGACGGCCTGGCCAAGGAGGTCACGTTCGTCCGCTCCGGCGCCACCATCGAGATCAGCGACAAGTGGGCCTTCACCCTCTCCCAACGCTACGAGGCCGGCTACGCCAGCCAGTGGGGCGTCCAACTCATCTTCCAGCCCAACAACAAGTGGCGCGTGGACATCCAGTACGAGAACAACACCGAGCAGCACTCCACCAACGAGTTCCAGCTCCGCATCACCCGCGACCTTCACGACTGGCTCGCGTCGCTCACGTTTCAGACCGACTCGGCGGGGCTGGGCAGCGGTATTGGCCTCAGCCTCCAGCCCAAGGGCGCCAGGGAACTCATCTCCGGCCTCAGCTACACTCGCGACCTGCGCGGCGGCCTCGATGCCCACGCCCAGGAGACCTATCAACACTACGACTACTGAGCCGTCCTTCGCCGACCGAGGGGGCACTCTTGGGCGCGTCATCCCGCCGCATTGACCGGCTCTGGCACGACTACCAGCGCACCCGCGACGAGCGGCTGAAGTCCGACCTCGTCCGCGCCTGCACCCGCAAGGTCTGCGCCATCGCCAATGACCTCCGCGCCGAAATGAACAACGTGCCGCCCCTCCAGGACCTGGTGGACGCCGGAATGCTGGGCCTCATGGAGGCATTCGACCGCTTCGACCCCACGCGCGGCGTCTACTTCGACACCTGGTGCACCTGGCGCGTCCTGGGAGCCATGCGCGACGATCAGCGGAAGGCCTCGTGGGCCACCGAGGCCGTCCGCCTGAAGGCCCAGCGCCTGCGGAGCGCCGCCGACCAGATGGCCGCCGCCCAGGGCCGCCAGCCGTCCGACGACGAGCTGGCCGAAGCCCTCGGCGTCTCCCCTGCCGAGGTCGCCAGCCTGTGGCGCCAGGTCAAGCGCCGCCGCCCAGTCTCCCTCGACACCTCGCACGAGGACGCTGCGCCCGACCTGGACCCCGCCCTGCTGGACCCCCGGCCCGACCCTGCCCAGCGCCTGCTCGCCGAGGAGGCCCGCCAGCGCCTCCGCGAGGCCATCAAGACCCTCCCCGACAAGCAGCGCTACACCCTCCTCCTCTACTACTTCGAGGAGCTGACCCTCGCCCAGATCGGCCAGGTCCTGGACGTCACCGAGAGCCGCGTCTGCCAGCTCCACAAGCAGGCCCTTGCCACCCTCTCGCGCCGCCTGGGCCGCCGCCGCGACGAGTTCCTCGACGCCCTCGGCGGCTAGGTCGTCCCATCCAGACCTCCGCTGACGTATCGGGCGCCCTTGAGCAGCCCCTATGGAAGTGCTTCCGCATCGCGCTAGCCCGCCACTCCCACCGCCCCTGGACTTGGCGGTCTAGTGGACCGCGCCCCATCCACATAACCACTGTCCTCATCTAGCCTTATGGCGCCCACAGCAGCGTCCCCCCCCGCGCCAGACCGCCAACAGGCGACAGGCGGCCACCCCCCAGCCCCTGGGTTTGGCCATCTGTGGGGCATGTGGCCATCGCCGTAACGTCTGGCTGACTCGGAGCTTACGCCTAACAGCAGGCGCCAGAGGACCTCCTACAGGTGGCCAATCCTCCTCGTCCCCACGGCCCCCGTCCCTCCCTTCCCCTCCGCGCCCAACGCCTCCTCCTGCGTGCTGGACCCAAAAAAGACACCCGCTGTCGTTTTTCAGCGCGCGCCAGCACTGCCGACCATAAGATGCTGCCATCTAGACACTTATGTCACCGACGCCTGTGGCAGTCTGGGAAAAGACAGCGGGTGTCATTTTCGTCCGCGGGAGCTGACGGAGCAGGATCAGGGGCAGACCATTAGCCATCGCGACTACGAGACGGGGCACTGAACGGGGCAGATGGATGGGGATGGGAAAGGGGAGCTGGGCCTACTCGCGGGTAGCCTCACCGTTCCGTACGCGGGCGGCGAGAGGCACGAACCAGCCGGGCGAGCCGGCGGGAATCCGGGCGAACTCCTCCGGCGCCCGGTCGTCCGCCTCGGCCCAGAGCCTCAGCCCGGCGAGGTAGTGGACGAGGGCGGGGGGCAGGGCGGCGGCGCCGGCCGCCTTGGCGAACTGCTCCGCCGTCGTTTCCCGAAGCAAGAAGGCAGCCGCCGCGGACCGGGCGGCGTCGCCCTCGGCGGCCTTGCGGAGTTTCAGGAGCAGGCCCGTCGCGCGCTCGGCCTCGCCGAACTCGACTGCCACGCAGGCGGCGCGCAGCAGGCCCTCCGCGTCGCCCGCCCCCTCATACTGCCCGAGGGCCTCGCGCCAGCGTGCCGCCTTCACATAAGCGTCCCCGAGCGCCAGGGTGAACGCTGCCCGCGCGACGGGGCTGTCGTACAGCTCGCAGGTGCGGCGGTATTCCTCGAGCAGGGATGACGACGGTGGGTGCCACGGGCTGGGGGGGATGGGCGGGGGCTCTGTTGCGCGCCCGACGTTCTCACATTCTCAAGAATGTGAGAATGACGAGGAGTCTGGGCCGCGCTGCCCGGGTCTCCTGCGCAGGGCTCGCGCTTCTCCGGCGACGCTCCAACCTTCTTGAGAATGTGGGAATGACGCGGGGCGAGGGGCGTGGCGGCGGGGGTCACTGGGCGCGGGCGATGGTGCGAAGGAAGGCGAGCCATTCGTTCTCCAATGTGTTGAGGGGGGCGCCAAGGGCGGCCTCCAGGGCGCCAAGCGGCACGGGGCCGGGCTGGCGCTCGACGGTGAGGTAGCGGAGGAATGCCTCTCGGCGCTTCGGGGCGGCTCCGCGAAGGAGGTAGAGGACGAAGAGGCCCGCCTCGCGGTAGGCGAGCGAGCCGAGGGGGCCGCGGAAGAGGTCCGGGCCGCCACGCACGAGCATGTGCCGCCGGCGTCGCGGCCGTGGCGCACAGGCTGGAAGCCTGTACCACCGCCGCCGGCGTCGCGGCCGGGGGCACGGGCATCCTGGCCGTGGGCCACAGGCAGGAGGGCTGTGCCACCGGTGGCAGGCGAGCCGCGGAACACGCCTTGTTCGGCGCAGACGGCGAGGCCGACGGCGAGCCAGGGGCTCCACTGGGCCTCGGCCCCGCTGCCGCGCTCCATCAGGAGGTGGGTGGCCACGTGGAGGATGAGGCCCACGAGGTCGGGATAGGGCCGCAGGGTGACGGCGAGGGTGCCGGAGGCGGGGCGGTAGAAGGCGCTGGGGTGGGCGGGGTCCTGGGCGAGCGCGTGCTCCTGGGCGAAGGCGGCCGCCTCGGCGTGGGAGGCGAAGACGTGGACGGCGAGCTTCTCCGTCGGCGGCTGGAGTCCGAGTGCCGGCCCCAGTTCGGCTGCGAAGGCTCGGATGAAGCTCTCGGCCTGGCCTGCGGCCTGGCGCGCGAGGCGGGACCCGGCGGGGAGGTTGCCGCCCTCGCGTGGCACGGCGACACGGACGGCTTGGGTCTCGGCGACGACCGAGCCCTCGGCCGCCGCCGGGGCGGAGCGGCCCGTCAGGAATCCCGGTAGGAGGACGTGCATGGCCAGGAGGAGGATGGCGGGTGCCCCGACGGCGAACGCCAGCTTGAGGATGAGGAGCCGGGTGCCAACGCGCATGGCGGTCACTCGCCGAGTTCGTCGAGAACCCTCTGGAGGTCCTGCATGATGCCCTGGTAGAGGGGGCTGCCGGGCGCCGCGCAGTCGCGGGCCCTCTCGTAGGCCTCCTTGGCGTGTCGGAAGCGCTTGGCGGTGAAGTGGATGTAGCCGGCGTTGCGGAATTGCCTGGCCTGGCTGTCGAGCTGGCTCAGGCCGTTCTGGGCGCGCTTGTTGTCGGCCTCGTACTTGAGGGCCTGGTCGAAGAACTTGCGGGCCTGGACGGGGTCCTTGTTGATGAGGCGGTAGCCCTTCTCGGCGAGGCGTGCGGCGATTTCGGGGTAGCGGGCCTTCATGGCGTCCACGAGGCGCTGGGCGCGGCGGTTGTAGTCGTTCTTCGCGTCGCCCTCGACGCCGACGGCTTCCGCGTACTTGTCCTCGGCCTCGCGCCAGAGTTCCTCGTCGTCGGCCTTCTTGGCTTCGGCGAGGAGGGCCAGGATGCGGCGGGCGCGCTCGGCCATCTGGCGGAACTCTCCGTCGCCTTCGAGTTTGTTCCTCTTGATGGCCTCCTCGATGGCTTCGGGGGGCGCGCCGCTCTCGTAGAGGGAGCGGACTTCCTCGCGGCGGCGCTTGAGGTCGTCGGTGGCGCGCATGTTCTTGATGCTGGCGAGCATCTGCTGGGCGCGCTCGTAGTAGTAGCCGGCCTTGATCAGCCGCAGAATCCGCTCCGCCTCGTCGAGGTTCTGGCTGCCGATGGCGCTCTGGGCCTGGCGGATGTAGCCGTCCTCGAGGGCGTAGCGGCGGCAGTCCTCGACGTCCTTGTCAATCCTGGCCGTCAGGGCGGGGTCGGCGACGTAGACGCGCGCGGCCTGGTACTCTGAGACGGCCTTCGCCCACTGGAGCTGTGCCTTCTCGCGGTCGGCGCGGCGCAGGCGGACGGTGGCGATGGTCTGGTGGACGTCGGCGATCATCTCCTTGGCTGGCCCCGCGGCGCAGGTGTCGGGCGGGATTTGCTGGAGGGTGGTGATGACCTCGCGGAGGGCGTCCTCGCTGCCGCCTGCGGCGGTGAGCTGGCCCTTGGCCTTCTCGAGTTCGTTCCACCACAAGCTCTCCTTGACGATCCAGTCGCGCTGCTCGCTGACGTAGGCCCTGGCCTTCGCGGATGGGCACCCGAGGTTCTCGATGCTGTCGAGGTAGACTCTGGCTTGCGCCTTGTTGAGCTTCGTGAAGTCGGCCCCCGCGGTCTGGCGGAGCAGGGCGTAGTCGGCCAGGATGCGTGCGGCTTCGAGCTTGGGGCGCTTGGCGTGCGCGTCGTTGAACCTGGCGATGGCCTGGGCATAGTTGCCCTTCTTCAGCTCGTCCACCCCGGGGTCCACGATCTGCGCCCAGGCGGCGTCGCTGATCTGCACGGGGGCGCCGTTCCGCCGCGGGGAGCGGAAGAAGGAGGCGGCGAAGGTGATGACGAGGATGGCGGCGATGCCGATGACGGTGACGAGGAGTCGGGTGTTCGGCCGTCGCGCCTCGGCGGGTCGTGCGACGGCGGCGGCTGCGGCGCCGGCGCCGGTGGGGGCGATTTCGACCTCGCGGCCCGTGCGCGGGTCGCGGAGGAACCAGCGTCCCTCGCGCACGACGAGTTGGGGCTGATCGCCCGCGCCGCCGCCGAGGACGGTCTCCTTGCGCGGGGTGTAGGCGACGGGCATGAAGCTCTGATCGGCCGGCGTGTCGTCGCCGCTGGGCGAGTCCGGGAAGTCGGTGGGCGCCGGCGGCGGCAGGTCCGCGTCGAGGGGCTGCGGGGGGACGCCTGCGGCGTCGCTGGGACTCACCAGCTCCGCCTCGCGGGCGGCCTCTCCGCGGAAGTGCTGCGGGCCGGCCGGCATCTCGGTGCCGGTGGGCGTGGCGGTGACCACGATGTCCTCGGCCCCGCCGGCGCCGTGGCCGTAGGCGGGCACGGCGCCCTCGGCGTCGAAGCGCAGCTCGAAGCTGCCGAGGGAGATGACGTCGCCCTGCCGCAGCTCGGCGCGCTCGACCCGTTTGCCGTTGACGAAGGTGCCGTGGGAGCTGCCCAGGTCGCGCAGGGTCACGCTCGGCCCGTCCACGTAGCACTGGCAGTGGCGGCGCGAGAGGGTCTTCGAGGGGATGCAGATGTGGCAGGCAGTGTGGCGCCCGATGAGGGTCGAGCCCTGCCGCAGGGGGAAGGAGAGGGTCTGGCCGGCGCTCGTGGCGACTAGGCGCATCTAGCGTTTCTCCTGGGCTTGGCGTTCCATCCGGGCCGCTTCCTCGTCCAGGCCGTCATAGAAGGTGTTGACGACGTGATGCTCTTCCGACTCTGGGTCGGGGAACAGGTTCTTCAGCTCGAGGGCGTAGGTGAGGGCCTTGGGGTAGTCGCCGCGGTCGCGCAGGACATCGATCTCGAGGGCGAGCTGCAGGAAGCGGGCGTTGAGGGCCTGGCGCATGGCGTGCGCGTTCTGGGAGGCCCGCGTGGCGTCGGCCAGCCTGTTGGGCACGGGCTCGAGGAGCCGCGCCGCCCTGTCGAGCTTCTTGGCCGCCCACCAGGAGTGGCCGCCGGGCGCGCGGGGGTCGGGCACCAGGGTGGTGGCCTCGCGGAGCAGCTTGTCGCCCTGCTCGCGGCGCTCGGCCATGGTCATTGCCATGGGGTCGAAGGGGTCGGGGGGCGGCTTGACGCCCCGGACGACGACGCGGATGATGACCTCGCCGAGGGGCGGGCCGTAGACCGAGATGTCGCTGAGGCCTGGGGACTTGCCGACGATGGTGACCATCGAGCGGAAGAGCGTGGGCTTGGCTACGGCCACCTGCGGGTCGCTGGGCGTGGCGATGCGCTCGATGCGGCTCAGCCCGCGCGTCCAGCGCCCCTGTTCGGAGGAGAGCAGGCGCGAGAGGTCCAGCGGCTTCGACTCGTTCGCGCGCAGCAACAGGTCCACCCGCGGCGTCTGCGGGGGCCGCAGGCCGACGGCCCAGAAGGCGGCGAGGCCGAGGACGACGACGATGGCCATGCCCATGGCGTAGATGGCGGGCCACAGATTGCGGCGGGGCTTGGCCGCCTCGGCGGGCGCCGGGGCCTCTGGGAGAGCGAACAGGTCCTCGACCTGCATCGGGCGCGCGAGCGCCCCGCCCTGCCCAGCCGCGGCAACGATCACAGGGAGGCTGGCCCCGCCCACCCCCTCGGTCGCCGCATCGTCGTCCGCGATCGTGAAGTCCACCAGGATTTCGCCCAGGCCGATGCGGTCGCCCGACTTGAGTTTCTGCTTGGAGATGAGCCTGTCGCCCACGCGGGTGCCGTTGTGGCTCCCGAGGTCCACGAGCACGAAGCCCGAGTCTTCGGCCTCGATGCGCGCGTGGCGGCGCGACACGCTCCTGTGGTCGAGGGGGATCATGTTGTCGCCCGTGCGCCCGATGGTGACCGGCTGGTCGCCGTCGAACGAGAAGCGCTCGCCCCGAAGGGTGTCGCTGACCACCGTGAAACACAAGCGTAGCTTGGGCATGCACTTCCGCCTCACACGAGCCTCGTGCTGCGGCCATTCTACCACCCACACCCCGCCATTGCAACACGCGGAGCGCGGCGTCGGTGGGGGTCACTTCACCTCGGGCGTCGCCGCAGGGTCGAAGGGGTTGGTCCTCATGGCCAGCGAGAAGAGGTAGGGTCTACACGGCCGGCGAGGCGCGCGACATCGGACGCGTCGATCTGCCGAGACGCGGGTGCGGTCGCCCGGCCCACCCGACGCGCGCGACCCCTATTGCCCCGCCTACCGCGCCACCTTCGACCACATCCAATCCCGCCTTCTCGCCGAAATGGCCTCTGAAGAGAACATCGCCGCCATCGCCGAGCGCCCGTGGGACGGCCGCGGCAACCCGCTCCTGCGGAAAGGCCTGCTCATCGAACTCGCCCGCGAAGGCCCGCACCCCAGCCACATCGCCCGCACCGCCAAGCGCATCGTCGCCGCCGTCGAACTGGCCCGTGGCCCTGACCTCGATGCTGTAGCCGCCCGCCTGGTCACGATGGGCCTCTGCCGCACCCAGCAATCCGCCCTGGCCTCCCTGGACGCGCTCCAGCGCCGCCTCCACCCCGAGACCACGCCGCGCAACAACCTCTACCTCCACGTCACTTTCGCGTGCCAGCTCCATTGCACCCACTGCTACGCCCGCGCCGCTCCTCTTCCCCCTCTCCCTCTGGGAGAGGGTAGGGTGAGGGACGCCGAGATGGCCCCAGCGGCCCTCCAGAACCTCATCCGCGAAGCCAAGGAAGCCGCCTTCCGCCAGGTCGTCATCACCGGCGGCGAGCCGCTTGTTCACTCCCAGCGCGACGCCATGCTCGACATGCTCGCCGAGGCCCGCCGCTGGGCCGCCCCGATGAACCTGGTGCTCCGCACCAACTTCGCCCTCCCCCTCACCCCCGACGACCTCCGCCGCATCGCCGCCGCTTTTGATCAGGTCGTCGTCAGCGTTGACGGCTCCGAGGCCACCCACGACGCCCGCCGCGGAGCCGGCTCCTACGCCGCCGCCCTCCGCAACCTCGAGGAATACCAGAGGATTTGCCACAGAGACACAGAGCACACAGAGAATCCCTCTGCTCTGCGCCCTCTGTGTCTCTGTGGCCAATTCCCGGCTGAACTTTCCTTGGCCTGCGTCATGCGTGCCGCCGACAACCAGGGCGAGGCCGGCCACGCCGTCCGCGCCCTCGCCGCCCGACTCGGCATCCGCCGCACCCGCTTTCGTACCCTTCTCCCCCTCGGCCGTGCAGCCGACTGGGATGAGCCGCCCACCTCCGAAGCCCTCGGCGCACACGCCGACCCCATGGACCTCATCGAAAGCGGCTTCCACCCCGTCGCCTCCTGCGGACTCGGCCAGAACCTCTACGTCGAGCCATCGGGCCAGGCCTTCCCCTGCTACGCCTACCATCAGCCCCATTCCTTCCTCGGCAACACCATCGAGGCGGGCCTTCGTCCCGGCCTCGAATCCGATTCGTTCCGCGACCTCGCCCGCCACACCGTGGACACCAACCCCAAGTGCCGCTCCTGCGACCTCCGCTACCTCTGCGGCGGCGCCTGCCGAGCCTGGTGCGGAGAAGCCGCCCAACACAACCTCAACGGCCCGCCGCCAGAATGCGAGGGTCTCAAGCAGCGAGCTGCCGGCCTGCTGAACGCGGCCCGCCGAGAATTGGGAACCTTCCTACGGTCAGGGATGGAGTATTACCCATGCTCAAGAACGTGAAGCTGTGGTGGCATTGCAGGAATCTGGATTGCCTGGACTACATCACCCGTTGTGCCGCAGTCGCGGCATTGGCTCGGCTAGGCGACCGGCGCGCAGTCGGTCCGCTCAGCAGAGCTCTTCTTGACAGTTCTCCCCGGGTTCGAGACTATGCCTCTAGGGCACTGCAGACGCTGGGCGCGAAGCCAGATGTCGATCTACTTATCGACGCTCTTGGGCATGGCGGTGAGGCAGTTGCAGCAGCCGAGGCACTGGGCAGTGCAGGTGACCCACGTGCCGTCGATCCGCTCATTAAGGCACTAGGGAATCAGAGTCGTGACGTTCGGTTGGCAGTAGCGGAGGCGCTTGGGAAGCTGGGCACCCGTGGCATCGAGTCGTTGACTAATGCGCTGGGGAGTAAAGCTTGGGACGTCAGTGAGGTGGCAGCCTACGCGCTTGGCGGGATTGAGGATGCACGTGCAGTGGAGGCGCTGATCACGGCGTTGGGGGATAAGCACTGGATGATTAGGCGTAATGCAGCCGACGCGCTTGGCCGGAGTGGGGATGCACGTGCAGTGGAGGCGCTGACCACGGCGTTGGGGGATAAGGAAAGCATGGTTAGGCGTAATGCAGCCGGCGCGCTTGGCCGCACTGGCGGTGGATGTGCAGTGGAGGCGCTGATCACGGCGTTGGGGGATGAGGAATGGAGTGTTAGGGAACATGCAGCCGGCGCGCTTGGCCGGATTGGGGATGCACGTGCACGCGAGCCGCTTATGAAGGCAGCGGCGGACCTAGACGGAAGTGTTGCTTGTCAAGCAGCCTTGGCGCTTGGCAAATTGGGCGACACACGTGCGATTGGACCTTTAGTCGAGACCCTTTGGCATCCTTCAGGGGAGAGCAATGATCCCCGATCGGATATGCTGCAAGACCTGGCGAAGAGAGCGTTTTCTGAATCCAACATGGCTCTACTTGAGCCACTGTATGATGCTCTCATGGTTAGATCGGAGAAGGGGCAATGGCGTGATTCCACTTCGCTCAGGATACGCAGAACCGCAGCGCTGGCCCTCATTGCTGTTTGGAGGGTAGCCCGCGGTGGCCCTGTAGGGCCTCATTGGCAGAAGGTCCGCAGGCTCGTGGAGCGGCCCCACGAGGACCGACATCGGGATAATTACGCGGAAGGCAGTTCTGACTGCCATTCGGACATTCATGAGGACACAGGAATCGGATTGAAGTTCCCCGATCCGCCCGCGAATTTGCGGGAGCCTGCAACGCCGGCAGCCTGCCCTGTCATCCGCTTGCGTTGCCCTGCGCAGGGATGCGCAAGGGCACTCAAGATACCAGCTTCGCAAGCCGGCAAGAGAGCGAAGTGCCCGGCCTGCGGCACGGTGATCCACATACCTAGCCTGCCGCCCGATGGCGCACCGACCACAACAGACTTCTGATCGGGTTGGGCATGCCTGGACAATTCGCTCCACGCTTCCTCAGAGCAGCAGCAATCACCGGCGGCCCCGGCGGTGGAAAGACTGCACTTCTGGATGGGGTGGCCCAAGACCCTGGCCTTGGGCGACAGGTCGTGATCGCTGAGGAGGCCATCCATGGTATGCGCTTCGTTCGCTTGAGCCCGCGGTCGTGGGAGTTTCAGTGCGCACTTGTAGCGATTCAGGCGGGGGTGGAGGAGAGCCTGAAGCGGGCGCTGGTGGGGACGGGGAAGAGGGCAATCGCGTACCATCGGGGGACGCTGGACCCGTGTGCGTTCTGGATGTCGTTCGGCAACTCCCGGGAGTCGTTCTTCGAGATGACGGGCACGAGGCTCGAGGAGCACTATCGGCGGTATGATCTGGTGGTGCACATGGAGAGTGCGGCGGTGAGGGTGCCGGAGGCATACGTGCGGTATCCCGCGGCGCACCGCCCCGAGGCCATCGCTCAAGCCGCGCTGCTCGATCGCCTTCTGGGCGAGCTTTGGGGCGGGCATCCGAGGTATGTGAAGATCGAGGGGATGCGGGATTTTGGGGACAAGATCGAGCGAGGGATGGCGGTGATTCGGCAGGCGGTGGCAGCCATGCGGTAGCGGTTCTGCGATGCGGCAAGTGGCGACCGCAAGGCGGTTATCGGTGTTCGGTTTCCGGTGTTCGGGGCAGAGAAGATCACTGCGACCGGGGCGGGGGGCGGCCGCGTGCGGCCACCTGGGGCTCACGAGACCTCCCCCATGAACCTGCCGACTCTGCCGAGTCTGCCGACTCAACAAGTTGTGGTGTGCCACGGAAGCAGCCCCAACCTGTGGGGTTCAAGGGACCTCCCCCAAGAGCCGGGAAAACTGGGAAAACTCCGCCGGTTGCGGCGCGCCCCGGAGCCAGCCACAACCTGTAGTGGTGTGTTCGTTCACTCCCCTCGGGCGGTCCTGTCGCGCGCCCTGACCGCAGGAGGTGCCAGGCACCCGGCAAGAGGAGTTGTTTGACAGGCACGCGGCGAGGGCTACAATGGGGGCGAGCGTGAGGCGTGACAAGGGGAGACGTACCGCGTGGCCCAGCGGGCCAGGAGGTGGGCAATGGCCAAGCATCGCGTGAGTTGCATCGCCTTCGCGTCGTGGCTCGTGTGGGCGTGGGCGGGCGCGGCCGGGGCGCTGGGGGGCGAACCCTCGGCGCGGGGCCAGGCAGCCGCCCACGTCGCTTCAGGCGAGCAACTGAAGGGGAAAGGGGACTTCAGAGGGGCCATCGCGCACTTCACCGCCGCGATTGCCGCGGGCTGACGTATCTGAGGATGAAGGAGCTGGCGAAGGCGATGGCCGACTACGGCCGGGCCATCGAGGCCGCCCCGTCGTTCCACCACGCCTACTACAACCGGGCCTACCTCCGCATCCACACGGGAGAACTCAACGGCGCCTTGGCGGACGCAGACGTCCTGCTGAAGCTCGACCCGGACACGCCGAAGAACCACGTCCTGCGCGCCGACATCAGGCGGATACGCGGGGACCTCGCCGGGGCCGCGGCGGATGCCAGCCGCGCCATCGGGCTCGACCCGAAGCACGCTCGCGCCTGGTACGCGCGAAGCATGGCGCGCGAGCAGGCCGGCGACCTGGCGGGCTCCTGGCAGGACCTCCAGCGCTCGCTGGAGCTGAACCCCACGGACGCCGCGACACTGGACCGGGCAGAACGCCTGACGGAGAAGCTCGAGAAGCAGGGCGGCGTGGCCCTGGCGCCGCCGACCACGAAGCAGGCTCCACCGACCACGAAGCAGGCGCCACCGGCCACAAAGCAGGCGCCGCCGGTGGTCGTAGTGGCGCCGCCGCGGGTCATAGAGCCCCCCATTCGGCCCAGGCCCTCTCCGCCGCCACACGCACCCGCCAAACCCGTCAAGTTCCTGCCCAGCGACCCGGACAACGTGGCGACCTGGAACCTGCCCGACACCCCCTGGCGCAAGGGCGATCAGCCCCTGCCCGCCGAACTGTCCGACGACCAGTTGAAGGCCCTGGCGACGAAGTTCGACGTCGCGAAGCTCGACTACAGCGAGTTCCACCGCGCCGTCACCACCGCGATGGCCTGCATGCGCCTCGTCCACGGCGACATGGAGGAAGAGGATGTGCGGCGCCTCTATGCCAAGTGGGCGCCGATCCTCGAGTTCCCCTCGCCCGAGGCCGTGGAGTACTTCAACAAGCTCAACCCCCTGCTCCTGGAGTTCCTCAAGACGCGCGGCGCCCTGATGGTCGCCCTCAACATGTTCGACCGCGCCTGGGAGGAGGCCGGCGTGGCAGCCGGCTTCGAGAACCTGGACGCGATGGCCGACGCGCTGGCCGACGCCGCGGCGAGCAAGGACACCGCGGCCTCCCTCCGAGAGCGGCTTGCGCAGATTGGCAGCCAGATCGAAGCCCTGGGCGACCCGCCCAACCCCTATGCGGCGCAGCACGCGCGCCGAAGGGTGCTGCGGGCGCGACTCGAGCGGGCCACCGCGGTCCGCATCGTGCCCTCCAAGCAGGAGGTCGCCCCGGGCGCCGCGTGCCAGTTCAAACCAGTCGTGAAGGACGCGCCGCCGAAGGCCAGGTTCGAGTGGACCTTTGGCGACGGGGTCGCAGCGGCCAAGGCCGGAGCGGACACCGTTGCCCACAAGTATGAGAAGCTCGGCAAGTACCAGGTGAAGCTCACCGTGCGCGACCTGGCGACCGGCCGCGTCGTCGGCCAGAGCACGGCCACCGCCTCCGTGGCCGCCGCCGCCACAGCGCCGGCGGCCCCAACCGCCGGCAAGTACGTGATGATCAGCCACAAGTGCTTCCTCAAGCCCGGAAGCGATCGCGCTCGCGTGAGCATCGGCGCCCCAGGGAACTTCGTCACCGTACGCAACGGGACGCGGCCCAACGACCCCTACCCGGGGGCCAGGTATTGCGCCCTGAAGTACTCGTGGACCCACCCGCCCGGGTGTTTTGACCCCCAGGCCCCCAACCCTGTGCAGATCAAGACTGCCATCGAGGTCGTGGATAACACAAAAGAGTGGGATGCGCGCCAGCAGCTGCCGTTTTGCAGCATTCGCTTCTTCCACCAGCACGAATGGGCTGAGGTCGAGGGGGCCGCTGTCCACGGCAAGCGGTGGGGCGATGACCCGCCAGCAGGCTACCTCCTACTCATAGGTGACCATGGCGCGTACGTGGAGAGCGCGCGGACGAGGCGTCCCAGGCCCCCTGCCATGGTGGGAGACAAGGAGGCTCGACGATTCGGCGGCCACCAGCAGGTCGGTTCGTACAACACGGACATCACGAAGTTCTTCCCCATCACAGAGAGATGGACCGGGCCAGTGGACATGCCGCCATCGGGCAACCTGCCGAGAAGGGTCTCGGGAGCCGACTTCCCCTACGCCGTGGTGGTGGTGGAACTGGACGATGGCACACTGCTCTGTGGCTATGCCTGCTACGTCTACGCCTTCGACCCCACCGGGCAGAAGCGGCCCATCGCCCTCGAGGGCTCCAAGGACACCGAGAGCATGATGGTGGAGCAGCCGGTGGCCTCGGAACTCCCCGACCCGCAGTCGGCGCGGCTCGATGAGCTTCGCCAGGACATCGAGTTCACCCAGGGCAACGTGGAGCGCTGGCGCGCCGAGGCCGCGGCCGAGCGGGACCCGACGCGGGCCAAGGAACTGCGCAACCGCATCGTGGATGCCCTGAGTGAGATCACCAGGGCCGAGGACATGATCGCGTCGCTCCAGACGGGCACCATCGTGCGCCGCCGCACGCTGGCCGAGGACATGCAGTTCCACCAGCTCATCGAGAGCTGCCACCAGGACGTGTTGCGCTCGAAGGCCATCATGGAGAATGCCCGCCGCATGGGCGAGATGCAGAAGGCATTCCGCCGAGGCGTGGGCAACCTGCACCAGCTCATCGCCATGCTCGACGACGAGGACGCGAAGACCTGCCGCGAGTGGGCCAGCAAGAAGCTGGACGCCAAGGCCATGGCGGAACTCGACACGGCGAAGCTCAAGCGGATGACCAACGCCATGCTGGCCAAGGTGCAGGGCCAGACCTTTCGCCGCGAGGCCGAGGCGATGGACATGATCACCACGCTCGAGGAGGTGAAGTTCACGTGCGACCTGGCCCTCATCGTCGTGGCCCCCTACGCGGCCGCCGAGGGCATCGTCGCCGAGTCGGCCTTCCTCACCCACGCCCCCGGCATCATCGCCACCGGCTACGGCTGCGGCACCGGCTACATCGAGGGGGGCGTGAAGGGCGCGATTCTCACTGGCCTGCGCTTCAAGTTCGCCGCCGTGGACGTCGCGGTGGCCGCGCTGGACGGCTATCGCTCCGAGGAAGGCGGCAGCCTCACCGGCGCGGCCAAGTATGCCCTGTTCACGCTCCTGATGCGCAAGGGCTGCGAGATGTCCGCCAACCGCATCGTCAAGGAGCGCCTGGCCGCTGCCGCCGCTGCTGCCGCCAGGCCGGCCAAGGTCAGGGCCTGGCGCGAGTTCGTCAAGGACGCCAACTTCGGCCAGGACAAGCAGCACGGTGAGAACCTGGTGGGAAACTACCAGCAGGCCAACAACGCCTTCGTCGAGATGGCCTCCCAGAAGAAGCCGCCAGGCCAGACGATGGAGGAGTTCCTGGCCGCGAACGCCGAGGCCCTGGCCGCGACCCCCGAGGGCCGCGCCCTCACCGACGCCATGGCCCAGGTCGAGTGCAGCTACACGGCCAAGATGGCCTTCCAGTCCAACAACGTCTCCGGCGCCGCCAAGCAGTCCTACAACCGCAATCTCGGCCTCTTCCTCGAGAAGCCCGTTATTGCGCGCGTCAAGCAGTTGATGAAGGAGATGGGCTGGAACGACTTCGAACTCATGCAGTTCCGCCACTCCGCCAACAAGAAGAAAGTCGGCTTCGACAAGGACATCGGCGTGAAGGAAGAGGGCTGGGAAGGGCCCAAGAAGAACGGCGAGGGCATGCGCCTCCTGGACTTCCAGAAGGACCTCAACAAGTGCATTGACAAGGCCTTCCGCGAGAAGGCGGGGGGCCGCCACGCGGCGGCCGCCGACTGGCGCGGCACCACGTGCGTGGACGAGGAGGCCTACCTCGACAAGACGGTGCTGGAACTCAAGGAACTGAGCAAGCAGGGCATCAATCCGATGTCGAAGCTCGAGCCCGCCCTCGCCGACCAGACGGGCCAGGTGAACGTCAACAAGGTGCGGCACGCCCTGGCCAAGGGCACCCGTGAGGGGCAGGCGGAAGCCTTCCGCTCGACCGCGAAGGAGATCGAGACCAAGATCATTGATAACCTGCCCGACGGCAGCGCCGACAAGGCATACTTCCAGGAAGTCCTCGCCATCGCCAAGGAGGGCGCCACCGACCCGCACGCCGCTGTGCAGAAGCTCAAGAGCTTCACCGGCAGCGATATCCACGATCTGGCCCTGCAGGTCAAGCAGCAACTCGTCCACATGGTCGGCTCGGCCCCCCGCTGACGCGATGCGAACGGCACGCAACCAAACGAAGGGAAGAACCATGAGCGGGAAACCGACCCGGAGAGAATTGCTCGCTGCTTCGCTTGCCGCGCCTTCCACCTGGCCAAGGCGGTGAAGGCGACCCGCGACACGGCGAAGCCCTACCACGACTTCCGCGAATTGCTCGACCGCCAGGACATTGACGCCGTCTTCGTCGCCTCGCCCGACCACTGGCACCCGCTCCACACCCTCCACGCCTGCGCGGCGGGGAAGGACGTTTACTGCGAGAAGCCGCTCTCCGTGACCATCCGCGAGGGGCAGGCGATGGTGGCCGCGGCCCGCCGCTTCGGCCGCGTCGTCCAGATGGGCACGCAATGGCGCTCGACCGGGCCGGGGCGCGGGGGCGTTTCAACTCCGTGTCAATGTTGAACCACGCCTCGTTGCAGTGGTTCCGCGCCCGCACCAGGCGGTTGTACATCCCGAAGATGAACAGCAGCAGCACGAAGACGGCAATGGCGACGACGATGGTGGGGTCCATTCGCTTCCCTCGGTTCGCACCTCGAACGGGCACTTCGGCAAGAGCTTACGGATTTCGGCCAGCCGCTGCAACCGCGCTCCGGCGTGGGGCCGCCCCCACTGGGCTTGTCCCCGTGGGGCGAAGGATTGGGCGCTACCCGCTGCCTCACGGTGTAGCGCGCCGCGCGATCTGCTTGCGGACGCGTGCGAAGTTGCGCCGCCAGGCCCGCGTCTCGGTGCGGCCGAGCATCTGGATGAGCGCGCGCTTGAACCACGACACACCGCCGGCCCGCTGATTGTCCCAGTAGAGCTTGGGCACCGACGCGAAGTTGATCTCGTAGCACGTGGTATAGAGGTCGAGGTGCTCGGGCGTCATGGCGGCCAGGGTGAAGGGCTCGCCGGTGCCCGCGCGCACAGGCTCGTGGAAGACGGGGAACGTGACGCACCGCTTCGCCGCGAGGCGCTTCACGAGGCGCAGCGTCCGCGTCGCGTCGTCGGGCGTCTCGCCGGGCAGGCCGAGCACGAAGCTGAAGACGGGGAAGAAGCCGGTGCGGGCCAGGCGGTCGCCGGCGTCGGCCACGGCGTCCTCCCAGTCGTCTGGGGCGATCTGGCCGAGCTTGCCCGGGCTGTGCGCCTTCACGAGCCGGCCGTTGGCGCTCTCGACGCCGAGGTTGAGCCACAGGTAGTCGCTGCGGGCCTCCCAGGTCAAGAGGCGGCGAATCTCCCGGAGCTGCGCGTCGTCGTATTGGAGGACGGACGACACGTTGGCGTGATCGATCTGCATGAACCTCAGGCCTCGCACGCGGCGCATCTCGGCTAGGAGGGCGCGGAGCTTCTCAAAGCTCACCTTGTGCCCGTCCGCACCGTAGCGCAGGAAGTCCTCGCTGCCGCTGACGACGGAGCGCACCCCGTTGTCCACATTCGTGGCGAGGTCCGCAACGATGGTCTCGGGCGGCAGGTGGCCCATGCGCTGGAAGGCCATCGTGCAGAAGCTGCACCCGTTGCCGCAGCCGCGCGACAGCTCGACCACGCCGAGCAGCGACGCCCCCGCGATGGGGCGGATGCGCTCGACGCATGGGTCGGCCTCGCTGAACACAGGCAGGATGCCTGTGCCACCAGGGACCTCTATGTCCCGGCGGTGGCACAGGCTTCCAGCCTGTGGGGCGGGCGCCGACTTGCCGTCCACCAGGTCCATCACGAGGCTGGGGCCGGCGTTCTCGAAGTAGCCCTCGAACAGCACGTCAATGCCCTGGGCCTCGTCGGGGTGCTGCACGTATTGCCAGGTGCCCGCCCCGCCGGCGAGGATGCGGAAGCCATGCTTCGCCTTCGCCTCGCGGAGCTGCGCCATCATCCGAGCCGTCCAGCGTCGCGTGTACAGCTCGCCGCTCCAGAAGGCCGAGGTGGTGGTGTTGCTCATGCCGCGGCCGAGCGGGTCGCTGGAGGTGACGCCGACAACCTTGACCCACGGGCCGAGCAGGCGCGGCAGGGCCTCGGGCGTGGTGACGGCCACGTCGTCGCGCGCGAGCGGTGTGTGGGCGAGGAGGGCCGATTCGACGCGGCGCAGGCCGACGGGCGCCGTCTTCGCCCGCCCCTGCGCGTCCGTGGCCACGCGGGGCGACACGAGCAGACGCATCGCCAGCTCGGGCACCTTGGTCGTCTGCATCGTGGCGAACACGCCCTCGAAGAGCACCTTGTAGTCGGCGCTCAGCGTGCGGTCGGCCACGAGCACTACGGCAGGGCGGAGGTGGCTCTTATCACTCACCATCGGCTTCTCCCGCCCGAGCCGAGCTTATCTCGGTGAGGCCAAGGATAGACGACTACAGCCGCAACGCCCCTGGCCTCCCTCCGTCTCGGAGGGATGGGCAGGGGGAGGGTCAACCCGGCATCGCAGCACCTACCCTCACCCCACCTCGTCTTTAGTGGGAGAGGCCGAGAAGATGCGACGGGCCGCGGCGCTACCTGGGCGTTTCCCCGAGGGACTTGCCGGGTGCCCTCTTGTTGAGTTCTTTGATCTTCTCCTCACACGACTGAATGCTCCTTGGTAGATCGTGTTCGGCGCCGGTCCGCTGCTTGACATGGTACTCATACGCGCGCCGTAGCCTATCGAGAGAGCCCTGATGGGGGATTACATTGATCAAGTCCGGAGCGGACATCATCAGACCCATGAGGTCCTGATCCACGTAACGATAGATGGCGTCTCGGACCATGTTGCAGGCCCTTTCGTCACCTTCTGCTTCGAGTGCAAGATACAGCTCCTTCATTCCATACAAGGCGTAGATCGCTCTTGTGACCCCTTTGTTGTCGATCAGCGACGCAAGGTACGGCAATGACTCTGGGTCCCCGAGTCTGCCCAGATCCGTGAGAATGTATTCATTACGATGCTTGTCATAGAGCTTCTGAAGAAGGGCTGCCCCCCTCTTGTCGCTCACATTCCGGATGAAGTACGTAATGGTCATCACGCCTCGTGTCTTTCCATCAACGTCAAGCGCTGCGATCTGTCTCAATATGTCCGTATCCCCGATGCGCGTGATGCGTTCGAGTTCATCCAGAGCCTGACAGAAGTCCCTGGCGGTCTTTGCAGCCTTGACCCTTTCGAGGGCAGCCTGCTGTCGGGCAGGGATGGCCCTGAGCCCTCCCTGTATGAGCGCCTTGACGGCAGCAATATCCTTGAACTGAATCTCCGGCAAGAGGGAGTATCCGCCTGGGTTGTTTGCCTGGAAGTACCCCAGAACTCCCTCTTTCGAGTCCACCTTGCCCGCGCGGTAGACTCCGTTGCCAACCACACGAACCAGATGGTCCCTCTGACTCAAGAAGAGAACCACCCGCGCCCCCAGAGTCACCTTC
The DNA here is from genome assembly GCA_041320515.1 of Planctomycetota bacterium. Classification (GTDB taxonomy): domain Bacteria; phylum Planctomycetota; class PUPC01; order DSUN01; family DSUN01; genus DSUN01. The sequence goes on from JBGLNR010000001.1 coordinate 3,183,189, forward strand.
TGTTCCGCACGGAACAAGGGATCCTCGTCGGCAAAACCGCCTAGGTCAGCCACCGTTATCTCTTTCGCCTTGAGTTCTCCCTTGAGCACCTCAAGTACCGCGACGGTGTGGCCCGAGCGCATCGTACCCACAACGACCAGATCTGAGTACATGGTCAGCGTGGCAGTATCCCAGTGAGGCAACATGTCACCTAGCGCCGGAAGCGACAAGAGAGCAAAAGTAAGGGCCACCGAGAGCTGTGGCCATAGGGGCCGGTAACAGGATCCCGAACTCAAACCCTTGGCACCGTTAATGCGACCAGATAGCCCCAGCTTCATGAGATTCCCTTCTCGCCGCGGACCGCTCGCAGCCTCGCCTGGATGTCGCTGAGGGAGAGTGTCTTGAGGACCTCGGGCGGGATGCCCAGCTCCTTCTCAAGCTGCTCGGTCATGCAGGGGCAGAGCTGCGCGGCCTCCCCCTCGGTCACGGGGGGCTCGGCAGGCGCGCGCGCCCGTTCGCTCCGCTTGCGAAGCGCGGCGTAGACGTCGCCGCGCCCCAGACGCTTCGGGTCCACGCGCACCTCGCGGCCCGCCAGGTGCTCGGGCGTCACCTCGTCGCCGTTGATGGGGCTGGCCTTGTGCTTGGGGAAGATGATGGCGACCTGGGGGCAGATGCGCGCGCAGGCCGGGCAGTTGGTCTTGCAGTTCGCCGGGTTCTTCACCTCCACGTTGCCCTCGGCGTCGAGGGCGTAGACCCCGAAGAGGCAGAAGTTCAGGCACTGCTGGCAGCCGGTGCAGCGACTGCGATCAATGACCGGAAACCACGGCACCCACTGGCCGAGCGGCTGGCAGGCAGGGTCGGGTTCATTACGGACTTCTAGAACTCCGTAATCCTCGGCAGGGCGCGGGTGATTACGGACTTCTAGAACTCCGTAATAGCCCGCAACCCGCCTGACGATGGCCGCCGGCTCTTCCGCGCGCAAGTTCAGGATGCTGACTCCCGTCTCCGGCAGCGGGGCGCCGGCGTAGGCGAAGAGCCAGCGGACGGCTCGCGGGTAGCAGGCGATGATGAGGGCGTCGCCCCTCTCGGCGACAGCCTTCAGCAGCGGGTCGCGGCGGGCCGCCAGCTCGCACAGGTCGGGCACGGCCTCGAAGGCCACGCCTGCCCCCCGCAGGCGCTGGACCAAGTCCGCCTTCGCCGCCTCGGGCACGAGGTCGGCAAAGGCGCATTCGCAGTAGAGAACACGCGTGGCGTCAGGCATCACGTCTCCTGGGCTCAATCGCGCGGGGTCCCGCCCCCGGGCCCTGCGCGGTGGTTCATCTCGACTTCCCTCGGTGCAAGCGCCCGGCTGTAGAGGGCGACGAGGCGCAGCTCGCCGCGCCACGGGCGGTCGTTGGTCAGCTCGTTGCCGAGCGCGAGACGGAAACCGGCGTCCCAGTTGCTCAGGTCGCCGGGCACGGTGCCGCTGGCCGCGGCCTCGCCATTGATGTAGATGGCGGCCTTGCCGTCGGCGGCGCGGGTGTAGACGACGTGCGACAGGCGGGCCGCGGCGCCGCCCCGCGTCGCGAGCGCGGGGTCCATAGAGCGTTTGACTGGACGATGGGCGGGGACAGTGAGCTTCAGAACTTCATTCCCAGTTCGCTTCTGAAGGCGGATGTGGCTTCCTCTCTGTCGGACGACTTGCCAACCGTCCCTCTGGAGGGCTCTCACGATGTCAATGTACGGAAGGCTGGGGATCTTGGTCAAAGCTCGATTTCCGCGACCTGTGCCCTCTCATCATAGAGAAGGTCATCCTCAACGGGTTCCAAGTACAGGGTGATCGCCTCCTGGACGTTGGAAAGTGCCTGTTCGTGGGAATCGCCTTCGCTTACACAACCAGGTAGAGAAGGCACATAGGCGGTGAAGCCGCCTTCCTCGCTGGGCTCCAAGACAACCTTGAACTTCATCTCGACTCCTCCCGCCCCGCCATCTTCACCTATTCTAATCGAGGTCGGCCTTGACATCCGCAAAGCCTACATTTGACACGTCGAGGACGCCGAACGGCCTCGAGCTATGCTGCCCGGCGGCTCGGGCTAACCCTCATTCTCGCGCCGCAAATGCGGCAGGCAAAGCGCCCCGTCCTTTTCGCCCGCCAGCCGGGTCGGCTTCAGCGAGTTGTTGGGCGGCGAGGAGGACGTTTCATCTACTCGGCAAGTCAAACTCGATGGTGCGCAGAATGAGCTCCGCTCCCTCCAGACCCTCGGAGGAATTCACCATGATGGAAAGCGCTTGGCCCTCAGCGTTGCCAATGGAGTATACCCAGTACGACTGGAGACCAGCGCTCAAGCCGGTCTCGTCCGCAAAGCCGCGCGCGGCGTACTCTCCCCGGAGGATGTAGTTGTCTCCGGCCATTATCAGATCCACGGGCGCAGCCAGCTCGGGGCTGTCTGCGTCGGTGAACCAGCGCTCCTCCGTTGCATCAAACCCGAAGCCAATCCCAAATGAGGGCTCTGGATAATGCAGCACTTCCACGAGATACTCGGGGAGCTCAAGGTAGGCCTCCTCGATGTACTCGAGCCAGTCGGTTGGACGGAACAGCAACATGCAGTAGCTCTCGTCCAGCAGGTCGCGATCAAGGGCGAACTCCCAGTTGGACGGATAGCGGAATTGCGCTGGGCACTCGGGAATATCCAGAAGCGCCGTGTCTGGGCCCAGGTCACTGCCGTAGAAGGGTGTAGCCGTGAGATAGTTGTCCAGAAGGGGGTTGTGGTTGGATGTGCTGGTGGGTGTCGGAGGTGCGGGGGTGGAAGTCCGCACTTCCTGGCGAGTTAGTGTGGAGGAAGGAGGGTGCGCCGACGGCGATGTTCGGGTGGGGGAATGACTCACAAGAGTGGGATGCGCAGCGGGCGGAGCGCCCGCCTGAGCCGAGGTGACTGTCGGTACTGCGATTCCCCCCAATACAGACGTCGCCTGATGGGCCAAGGACTCGCCACCGGAGCAAGCTGACAGGATGGAAAGGCATGCGCACAGGCTGACTAGTCTCCTCATCGCGATCTCCCTCGTGCCAGTTCCTCGGCTCAAGGAGCCTGTGCTGGCAGCATGTAGAGGGGTGCGGCTTCGACAGGGATGAGTGTGACGTAGAACGGGGTGAATTTGGTCTGTCTGTCGAGCCGCTCCAAGGCTTTTTCAAGAACGAGGATCCGACCTTGCACTTGAGGTAGGTCTCTGAGGGCACTCAGTCGCTCGTCAGAGGGGGAATCGGCGCCATCCAGGATTGCCCGTAGGCTGGACTCAAGCCTCCATTGTTCTGCCAAGTCCGCTGCTTCCCTCTCGATTGTGTCCGATAACTCGTGACGCCTGATTTCCTCGGACACAACTGTGGCCCGGCCCCCAGTAATCTGTGAAACAAGAGCCTCTGTGCACGACACGGGGACTTCCAAGGCGAGGATGACTTCATTCTCCAACTCACCGTCCGCGTCGAGGTCCTTGGTAGTTGTCATGGACGAGTGTACTGATCCGCCACATTGCTGCGCGGTCTGGACGATCCGATCTCTGTGCGCGACTGGTTCCTTCACCAGAACGGTGTACAGATACTCGGTGAGCGTAGGTGATGCGGTGGCTGGGGCCGCATTCAACGGGGATTGGGCTCCGCAGCCGGCAATAGCTAGAGATGCTGCGACCAGGAATACAATGTGCTTCTTCATGCGGGCCCCTCTCTGACCAGGGTGCTTAGCCGCCCAACGGCCTCGAGCTAAGCCGCTCGGCGGCTCGGGCCGACCTCCATTCTCGCGCCAGCCGGACGGCGGGCCAAGCCACCCGCCCTATTCGCCCGCCAGCCGAGTCGGCTTCAGCGAGTTGTTGGGCGGCACTTCGGTCGCGCAGCCGGCCAGAAGCTCTCTCAGGTCCTGCATCGAGGCATTTCCCAAGATGACCGCTTCTTGCGGGTTCCGCCTGGGCAGCCTGACTGCGGTAAGCGCCTCGTCAATCTCAAAGCCTCGAGCGTGAACTAGCCAGGCCGCCAGGATATGCCCAGTGCGGCCACTTCCTCCCGAGCAGTGAACGACTACTGGCTCATTCCGCCGTTCGGCCTGGCCCAGAAAGGGAAGGACCACACCGCACAGGGTTTCTCGGTCGCAGAGATAGCGGTCGGGGATAGGCGCCGAGCAAACTTTCCCCTCGCCGAAGACCGATCGATATTCTTGCAGGAGATCGACATTGAAGAATTCCAATTGGTCTTGGGGAAGCAGGCTGCACACGCGCTCGATACCGTTCTGCCTCATGAATGAGATCCATTGCCGGATTTCTTCAATGCCGACGGACAAGGAATCAAAGCCAGGGCGCTCAGCGCCGAAGACAATCCGCTCACCCGGACAGGCGGGGCCGAAGTTGTGCTCCATGACGCTCCGGCAGGATGCGACCAGTGCCGCCTAACGGCCTCGAGCTAAGCCGCTCGGCGGCTCGGGCAACGGACCTTCGGCCATGAGCCGACCTGCGGCCGAAGCTCCTCCCTGCCGACTCGGCAAGTCAGGCCAGACTGCCTTCACTCTAGCACACCCCGGCGGGCCAGGCTCCATCCCCTTTTCGCCCGCCAGCCGAGTCGGCTTCAGCGAGATGTTGGGCGCACATTGCGGCCGCTGCTTCCCCATCAGTACTGGCCTCTGCGTCTATGCTTGGAGATTCGTTGTGCGCTCCCGAGAGGCAAGGACTTCGTTGATCTTCTGGCCGAATAGCTTCGAGGCTTTCGGGGCGTTTGCTGTGACCACATTGCCCGCGACTACTACCCCCGGCCCCACGTACCTCGCCCCCCTGCCCTCGATTGTTCTGGCTTCCGTTCCCGCTACTGTCGCATCCATCCCTTTGAGAACCCCCGCATTGGCGAGAATCACGGGCGCAAGGCAGATAGCGGCGACGACTTTGCCGCTTTCGTGCATTGCCTTTGCCAAGCCCTGAGCGAGTTGATCCTCGAAGTAGACCCTCGACCCCCCTCCGCCGACAAAGACGGCTGCATCATAGTCGTTGGGATTGACATCAGAGAGGAGCAGGCTCGAGCGGGCTTTCCCCCCTCGGGAGCCGGGGCAGTAACCCTTCCTCGTGCTTGCCACAACAGTCTGATGGCCAGCATGATCCAACTCACGCTTCGTCACAAACAGCTCCTCGTCCCGAAATCGCTCGGGCGCAATGAGGAGGACGATTCTGGCCATTGACTCCTCTTCCTCTGCCGGAAAGTTCGCAGCTCTGTGAGCCGAGTGCGCCCAACGGCCTCGAGCTAAGCTGCCCGGCGGAAGCAGGCAGCTCGACGCCTATTCTCGCGCATGCGTGCGGGCCAGGCGCCCCACCCCATGGCCCAGCCCGCCGGGTCAGCTTCAGCGAGTTGTTGGGCGGCGGGCCAGGCGCGTGTTGACCAGGACGCTTGCTTGCAGTCTGAACCTTAGCGGCTAGTCCGGTCGCGCCGAAGCTCAGAAACGGCGCCCGCCACCAACATGGCAAATGGCATGACTGCGGAAACGAGCACGACCAGAGGGACTATCGCGATCATTCCGAGCAGGTCTAACGCCTCCGTGTGCCAAGGGCCCCGCAACTGGTCGTGAGTGTGATACAGCTCGCGCGGAAAGGGATGGGCCTCTGCCATTCGTTCAGAGTAGTGCAGCGCATCCTGATTCGTGATGGCCGTGTTGCCACAGTTGTCGCACTTGTGACGATGGAAGGTAAATACTGCGGAGAGACCGAGAGCACAGAGGATCGCGAAGGCAATCCACCACCAGAGCCAGCCTATGCCTGCCAGCCTGGCGGCCCCCAGACGATACCAGCCGGTTCCGGCGAGGGCGCAAGCGAGAAGGAACGCCAACCGAGTGGCTGGGGGGATGAACCGTCTGACGCCAAACGAGCCGCACTGGTCACAGTAGAAGACGTATGCGGTGCCCTCCATGGGATATCCATCGGGCCCTCGATAGCCAGTGATCGTCATAGGGATTGCTGCCATTGACCACCCGGCTCCAGTCGAAGATGAATACCGACGCCCAACGGCCTCGAGCTATGCTGCCCGGCGGTTCAGGCTCACCACCATTCTCGCGCCTGCTAGGTGGCGGGCAATCCGCCCCACCCTTTTCGCCCGCCAGCCGCCGTCTGCTTGCCGTCGGGCGAGATCGCCAGGCCGCGGACAGGCCCCCAGAGATACCTGTCCCACTGCTTGTCCACGAGCTGCCAGGTCTTGGGGTCGAGGAGGGCGACCCTGCCCGCGCCCCAGCGGTCCTCGACCTCGGTGTCCTCCAGGCTGATGAAGAACAGCCGCCGCCCGTCGGGCGCGAAGGTTGGCGTGGCAGGCTCGGCAACCTCGGGCGGGGTGTGGGAGACCACCTCCCCAGTGTCAAGGCGTTTGATGTTGATGCGTGGCGGGCTGTGCTGGGCGAAGGCGATGGCCGTGCCATCGGGCGCCCAGCAGGCGTCCGACCCAAGCCCCTTCGCCGGCCAGAGCCGCTTAGGCGGCGTCTGCCCCTCGATGTCCACGGTGTAGAAGACGCCCAGCTCCTCCCACACGTTGCGCGGCACCTTGCGCATCTTGAGCACTTCATCCCAACTGTCCCGCAGGGAGAGAAACAGGACGGTCTTGCCGTCGGGGCTGATCTTGGGATGGACGTCGGCCGCGGGGTGCGCGACGATGGCCTTCAGGCCCGAGCCGTCGGGACGCATCGTGTAGATGTCCCAGTTCTCCTTCATCTCGGGCTCGCCCGGCTTGTGCATCTGGAAGGCGATGGTGCCTGGGAGCGATGGAAGCTCGGCGCGCAGGGCCTTCTGGGCGGCGATCTCCTCGGCCAGCGTTTCGTCGCGGGTGAGGTGGAACTCGCTGGTGAGGCGCAGGTCGCCGATGTCCACCTCGCCCCAGATGCCGCCCTTGTCGGTGAGGTTCTCGCATTGGACGGCGACGAGGTTCTCGCCGCCGTAGGCCACCTTGTCGGCCACGTCCACGGCGAAGTGCCTGCTCCAACTGTCGTTGCGGGCGACTTCGGCGCCGTTGAGGTAGACGACACAGCGGTCGCGGACGCCACCGAAACGCAGCTCCACACGCTTGCCCTTCCAGGCGGGCGGGACGCTGAAGCGCTTGCGGTAGAGGAGGAACTTCTCGTCGTAGGCGGCCTCGCCGACGTAGATGTTGACCTTCTCCCACTTCGCGTCGTCGAAGGCGGGCTTCATGAAGTCCTTTGGGATGTCCTTGGCGTCGCCCAGGCGGAGGAGCCGCCAGTCGAGGCCAAGGTACTGGCAGTGATAGCGGTCGGGGCTCGGCTTGGCGGGAGGGGGCGGCACGGCGGGGACCTCCATCGGCAGGAGCCGCGAGACACCCGTGTCGGGCAGCGACCAGGCGTAGAGGCGGCGCGCGCCGTCGAGCCGCGTGTAGCGCCAGGCGAGTTGCTCGATCTCCCACGGCCGGTCGGGGCGCGTGTCGCGGTCGCGGCTGCCCATCACGTAGCGGGCGTCGGGGAGCTTCTTCAGCAGCGCCTCCTCGTTCCCCGCAATCTCCCACGGCACGACGATCATCAGGGCGTCCTCGTCGAACGTCAGGTGCTGGTCGGTGAGCGACAGGAGGGTGTACTGGCCGTCCCAGGCCCGGAACAGGTAGCGTACGGGGAGATGCGGTGGGCAGCTCTGAAGCCAGTCGGCCTGCTTGCCGATCTTGAGTCGGATGAAGAGCTGAAAGCCCTCCAGCATGTCGCGGAAGATGGGCATCAGGCGGCGCAGCTTCTGCAGCTCGGCAGGCGTGCTCCGCTTTCCCATTTCGGATTTCGGATTTCGGATTTCGGATTTGCCGCCGTCGCCCGCCTCGGGCGGCGGTGGGACGGTGTAGGTCCAGAGCTGGCGAATCCCCCGCACCTCGTCGTCGGCGTATTGGAAGGCGATCAGCGCCTTCTGCCAGTAGGTGTTGGTGGTCGGGCTCGGCCAGGGATAGAGCGGGAGACGCAGCTCGCGGATGTGGCCGAAGGTGTAGGAGGCGGTCGACTGAAGGCCGCCGTCGCGGGTCTTCTCGACCTTGAACGCCACGAGCTTCGTGCCCATCAGCTTGGCGCGCTCGCGGGCCTGGCCCTCCACCAGCAGGTCCTTGAGCCCAACGGCCTCCTTCAGGTCCTTCTCCAGCATCAGGACCTTTTGCTCGATCTTGACGACCTCGGTGAGGACGCCGCGGGCGTCGTCCTCGAGCTGGATGTAGTACATGATCTTGAGGCAGCCTGACGACAGAAGCGCGGCGCAGCCAAGCAGGGCCAGGTGAAGTGCGGAGCGCGGAGTGCGGAGTGCGGAATGGAAGACACCAAGCATCCGGGCGAGCATTCTCTCAGGTTCTGAATTCCGCATTCCGTACTCCGCATTCCGCGTTCACTTGGGCCGGCTGTAGGCCAGAACGTCCTTCGACAGGATGGCGAGGGTCTTGCCCTGGACGGCCCAGGACATCTCGCCGTAGTTGCCCCAGAGGCCGAAGCCCTTGACCTTCAGCTCGTGGACGAGCTTCCTGGCCTTCTTGTCGAACGCGACGAGCGCGTGCCAGTTCTGGCGGTCCTTCACGCGGGCGACCAGGACGTCGCCGAACGGCTCCGGGCAGAGGAAGATTTCGGGGTGCTCGAAGGCGCCGTGGCTCCATTCGAGCGTGCGGGCGCCGCTCTGGCGGCCGTGGCCGACGATTTCCACGGCGGCCAGGTCCTGGCGATGGGTGAGGCCGTAGACGCACTCGCCGTCCCACACGGCTGAGTAGAATGCGGCGCCTGGGGCGTCGCGCTTGCGTCCTTCCCGCCGCGGGGCTGCGCTGCCCCCGCCGCTCGGCCACAGGCGCGCGCCGGTCGCCGAATCGTGCATCTCGACCGCGGGAACGTCGTACTCCTGCTTCAGCGCGAGGAAGTGCTCGCCGCTGGCCCACAGGCGGTAGGGCAGCACCTGGTCGCGGTCAACGTCCTCGATCCTGATTCGCCACCGCACGCTGTGTGTGCGGGTATCCACGCCAATGTAGTCCCAGCCATCCGTCAGCACGAGCAGTCCCTCGCTGAAGGCCACGTGCGGCGCGGGGTCGGCGGAGCCGAGGATCGGGTGGTCGCCGTTGCGCAGGAGGCCGGGAATGTCCAGGTGCACCACCAGCCTGCCCGTGGGCAGGCTGCGGAACGACACGCCGGAGGGGTCGAGCCGCACCGTGGCCAGGGTGGCATCAGCGATCGCCGGCGGGCAGTAGAGTTCGCCCTGCTCGCGGGCCTCCCACACGAGCGAGCCGTCGGCGTAGTGGATGGCCAGGGTGACGAAGCGGCCGCTGAGCACGAACAGGTCGCCCGCAGGCGTCATGCTCTCGATCTCGAACTCATGCGGGACGCGGAACTGCCAGGCCGGTTGCCCATCGTCGAGGCGGAAGGCCAGGACATCGCAGCGGCCGTGGACGATGGCCAGCCCCTTGTGGACGAACGCCTCGTCGAACCCGGCTTCCTGCCCCTTGCTCTCGAGGCGAAGCTCGCGCTGCGCCCACTGAACCCTGCCCGCGGCGGCGTCGAAGCACAGGAGGCCGTGCTTCACGGCGTGCGTCTGCTTGCTGCGGACGCCCAGGAGGAGCAGGTCCTCGCCCTCCGCGCTGTCCCCGCGCCGCTCCAACAATCGGAGGGTGGTCTTCTCGCCGAACTCGAACTTGTGCGTGAGGTTGCGATAGGCGCCGGCCAGGGGCGCGGGAGGGGCGTGCTTCACGACGATGGCGCCGCCCGCCCTGGCAGGGTCGTACTTCAGGCCGTTGAGCTGGGCCAGTTCCTCGAGTTGCCACCGCCGGACGTTTCGCGCGGGGACGGGCAGCTTGTCGGCCTCGGCGAGCATCTGGCCGAGAGCGGTCTGGGCGGCGGCCGTGGCCGGGAACTCGCCGGCCAGCCGCTCCAGGATGGCGGGTTCCTTGTGGCCCTGGAAGGCGGCCTTCGCCGCCTCCTCGTAGCCGCGCCGGAACTCGGGCGTGGCCGTTGGGAGAATTCGCCGCAGCCAGTCGCCGGCAAACTGCCCGGTCTTCACCGTCGAGTCGGGCTCAATCGGGGCGATGAGCGAGAAGTAGTTGGGCACCGAGCGCAGCACGCACCGGCCCGCGAGGGCGATCTCGCGGTCATAGAAGTGGCGGGGCGCCTGAGCGAAGAGGTGGCCCAGCACCTCGGTGGCCTGCCGCACCAGCGGCTCGGGCTCGCTGGTGACGAGTGAGGAGACGGGGTAGTAGACGTCCCCATAGTGGCGGAGGATGGCCTGGAGGCAGGTGGCGCAGCGGTCGGCCTCCCCCTTGCGGGCGAAGACCTCGGCCATGCTCAGCACGGTCTGAATCTCCTCGCGCGAGGCGGTGCAGCAGGTGGCCATGCGGGCGATGGCCTTCTCGACCTCCGCGACGCTCCCCGCCCTCAGCGCGGCCTGGGCCTGGCGGGCGTAGAGCCGGAAGAGCTGGCGGTTGACCTCGATGCGGAGGCCCCCCTTGCCCTCGGGCAGGCTGGCGCGCAGCTTCTCGAACTCGGCGATGGCCTCCTCCGCGCGGCCGGCGAACTGGTGAAGCTCCGCCCGGTCGTAGCTGGCCTGGAGGCCCTCGGCCTTCGCCAGGGCGGCCTGGAGCTTCTCCACGTCGTACTTCGTCGTGACCTTCTTCGCGTCCACCTCGACTACAACGACTCGAAGGCCCAGATCGGCCACTCCATCGCCGGCACCCGCAACGAGTTGTGGGGCATCAGCCTCATGGCGCTCCAGACCTGGAACGCCGTCCGTGTGCTCGACTGGCTTCAGACCCTGCCCGACGTGGACCCCGGGAGGATCGCGGTGACGGGCTGCTCTGGCGGCGGCACGCAGACCTTCATGATCATGGCCATTGACCCCCGCGTGAAGGTGGCGGCGCCCGTGAACATGATCAGTTGCACCATGCAGGGCGGCTGCGAGTGCGAGAACGCTCCGCTCCTCCGTATCGAGACGAACAACATGGAAATCGGCGCCCTCATGGCCCCAAGGCCCCTCATCCTCTGCAACGTGAGCGGCGACTGGACGAAGGAGACGCCCACGGTCGAATACCCCGCCATCCGCTCGGTCTTCGAGCTGTATGGCGCAGCCGACCGCGTCGTGAACGTCCCACTCCAAGGCCCCCACGGCTACCCCAAGGGCCACCGCGAGGCCGTCTACAACTTCTTCCGCAAATGGCTCATGGGCATCCAGGACGCCACGCCCTTCGCCGAGCCGCCCTTCGAAGTCGAGAAGAAGGAAGACCTGCTCGTCTGGCAAGGCCGCGAGCTGCCCAAGGACGCGAAGAAGCGCGACACCCTGGAGGCCTACGTGATCGCCGAGTGCCGCCGCCAGCGCGACGAGTTGCTTCCCAAGAAGCCCGAGGACCGCAAGCGCTTCGAGGAAACCCTCGGCCTCGCCTACCGCCACGCCATCCTCGCCGAACTGCCGAACGCTGAGGAAGTGGATGCGCGTTCACTCGAGACGCAGAGGGAGGATGACGTGGAGATGACCCGCCTCTCCATCGGGCGCAAGGGCAGGGGCGATGCCGTTCCCGCCGTGGTCTATCGGCCCAAGAAGCTCGCAGGTTCCGCCTGCCTCCTCGTGCATCCCGACGGCAGAGCCATGTCCGAGGAACGCGAGACAGGGAAGCTGCTGGGCTCGCTGTTGAAGGCGGGGCACCTGGTCCTCTCCATTGACGCCTATCTGACGGGCGAATCGGCCAAGCTCCGCACCGTCCGCGACGAGGCGAGCAAGGGCAAGAAGTTCTTCTCCGCCTACAACCGCACCGACCTCGTCGAGCGGGTGCAGGACATCCTGACGGCGCTCGCCTGGCTGAAGGGCCGCAAGGACGTGAAGGAGGTCGCGCTGGTCGGGGTGGGCCAAGCGGGGGCCTGGTGCCTCTTCGCCGCCCCGTTCACGCCCGAGGGCACGCGGGTCGTCGCCGACCTCGCCCAGGTCGGCAACGACGAGCACGTCCGCTGGCAGGCCGACCTCTTCACCCCCTGTTTGCTCAAGGCTGGCGGCTTCGCCACCGCCATCGCCCTCGCCGCCCCGCGTCCCCTTCTCCTCCACGACGTATCAGCCGACCTCGACACGGCCCCCTTCCGCTCCGCCTACGCCGCGGCCAACGCCCCGAAGGCCCTTCGCATCGAGAAGGACACGCTCAGCGACAAGGCGGTCGCCGGCTGGCTGGAGTGAGTGTGTGGCCTGTCACGTTGCGGGGCGTTGCGGAGCGTGGTATAATTCACGCGGGGGCCGGAGAGTTGCGCATGAGCACCGTTGCCACGCCACATCAGACGCGAATCGAGCCGACCATTGACCCGGCCGCTGTCGCGTTTGCGGACCGGCACGGCCTGTGGCAAGACCTCGAGTTGGCGGTCGAGCTGCTGCACGATGCGTACACAGGGCTCCTGGGAATACGGGTAAGCCATGTGGTTGACCCTGAGTCAACCGACTATGAGTGCCTGCGTGTCGAGAGCAGGATGGTGGGGGGCATGGAGGATCTGGAGGAGATTCTGGACCGCGAGGACGCCTTCTCCGCGGCTCTGCGCGCCAGCATGGATGCAGAGAGGCGTTGCATGTTCGCCTTTACGGTGACCATCATCTGACATGGACGCATGGCAGTTCCTCCTCGTTGCTGACCTGCTGCGCGACTCCGACCTGGAGGCAGGCCGCCGTTCGTCCATCAGCCGCTCCTACTACGCTGCCTACAATGAGATCGTGACCTGCCTCGCCGAGCGACACGTGGCCGTGCCCGAGCGCGATTCGCACGAGAAACTGTGTCGGTATCTCCTCGGCACAGGGGACCCGGCCTTGGCCGCTGTCGCCGATGACCTGCGGGACCTCCGCGTTGACCGACTCAGGGCGGACTACGATATGGACGCTTCTCCCGACGCATTCTCGACGACCCAGACGGCGCGTGCGCTGAACCGAGCGCGCAGAATACGTCAGCAGTTCGTCTTCGTCGGCGCCGACACGGCAGCGGAGTTGGTGACCGACTACCTGCGCCGGACCCGCCAGATGCCCTGACCGGGGCCGCATCCTTCGCACATGGGGGGAGATGGAGGCAGGACATGACACTCGAAGAAGCCAAGGCGTTCATGAAGGAGGTTGCCTGGGGCTGCCTCGCGACGAGCGACGGGCAGACGGCGGGCTGCCGGCCGATGGGTGGCTGGGCGTGGATGGGCGGCGAGCTGTGGTGCGCCGCAGGAACCGAGTCGGACAAGATCGCCCAGCTCCGCAAGGTGCCCCACGCGGAATACTGCTTCGCCAGGCCGAGCGGCGAGCACCTCCGCATCGCCGGCCCCTGCAAGGTGAGCGCCGACAACGCCGACAAGCGGAAGCTCTACGACGCGGTGCCGATGTTGAAGAACTACATCCCCGACCCGGCCGGCCCCGGCTACGTGGTCATCCGCATGGCGCCCACCCGCATGCGCCGGATGCGCGGCGAGCTGGACTATGAGGAGGTGAAGCTCGACTGACGGGCGGTCCGTTTGGATTGAGGCGTAGCCGTTGCGTGCGGCAGCCCAACGGTGCGACCCGGGGGCGCTTCGCGCACGGCGCCGCTTGACGCAGCCGGCCTGACGCGGTATAGTATTGTTTGCCTTGCTCGGCTCCCCGGCAGGCGACATAGGCCCACATCGCCACGTGATCTCTTTTCGCAAGGAGAGAGCAGTGAGCAGAGGGATAGGACGCATAGCTGGCTTCGGCCTGCTCGTCGGCTTGATGGCCACAGCACAGGCGGCCCGGATTGACGTCACGGCTCCCGGCGACACCATTGTCGGACTCCACGCCACGGTCGCAGGCGGGCTGAACACGTATTCGACGCCCGGCAGTAACCCCGGCCAGTACCCGTCCAATGAAGCGCCACCGAACGCCATCAACAACACGCTCGCGAAGTACCTGAACTTCGGCAACACGGGCAGCATCCCCGCAGGCTATCAGACGGGCTTCTATGTCACACCGGCCTCCGGCCCCTCCGTCGTCACGGGCATCCGGCTCCAGACGGCGAATGACAACGCTCCACGCGACCCGGTGACGTTCACGCTCGAGGGCACGAACGGCGACCCGACGCAGCCGGGGGTTTGGACCCTGATAGCTCAGGGCAACACCGGCCTCCAGACCGATCCTGGGCGCAACACCTGGCAGCCCTATGGCACCGAGGCCGTCTTCAACAACACCGCTGCCTACACCAGCTACCGGCTCCTGTTCCCCACCGTGCGCGGCACGGGGCAGAACAGCATGCAGGTCGCAGAGGCCGAACTCCTGCGCTACACGGGCACCCTCTCGGCCGCCATTGCCATGGAGTCGCGCACCCACGCCGCGCCTGACAACCTGGGCACGGGGGCCATCGTCGGCAACCCCTTCTCCAGCATCAACGGCCTTTCGTCCACCGACTACGCCGATGCCAGCCAGGGCAACGGCGTCGCCTTCTCCGTCGTGCTCGGCAGCCTGCACGCCAGCAGCGGCTCCCTGGCCCGGCTCAACGATGGCCTGTGGCCATCAAGCGCGGACGCGTCAGGAGAGAACGTCTTCTCCGACACCTTGCCGTTCCGCATACTGGTTGGTCTTGCCGACCTCATCCCGGTCTATGAGGTCAACACCTTTTCGCGGCACACAGGGGGCCGCACGCCACAGTCCTACATGCTCTTCGGCAGCGACCTGGCGACTCCACCCTCGGCGACGGGCGACCTGGAGTCCAACGGCTGGAGCCTCATCGCCATGGTGAGCACGAGCGCGGACGACATCCCCGTGGGTACGCTCCTGAGCTTGTCGGGAGTCGCCGGCGTGAGCATCCACAACCAGGACCTCAGCTCCCTCGGGGATTTCCGCCATCTGATCTTCGACTTCCGCATGGTGTCGGCCGGGACCTTTCTGTCCGAGATCGACATCTACAATACCCCCAGCCAGGCCATCCCAGAGCCGGCGACCTGCTTGCTCCTGGGCACTGGCCTCGCAGCGCTCTGCCGGCTGCGCTCACGCCGCCGCCGTTCCCAATGTCCGTAGTTCATGCTCAGGCGCCCTTGCGCGGCGGGGAGCGGGACATGACCTGGTCCCCACCCCGCGCTACGGCCAGAGACCCCGCATCACGCGGCAGGTGGCGAGGTGAATGTCCACCACGTCGTCGGTGCGGCGGGCGTAGCCGCCGGCGAGGACGAGGGCGACGGGCGCCGCGTCCACCGCCCTCTTCAGCCCGGGCAGGAAGAGATCCTGAAAGTGCTTGGGGGACATGAAGGGGGAATTCTTGTCCGCGTAGTCGTCGCCGAGGACGATGACATCGGCCCCCGCGGCCACGGCGCGGCGGATGAGCGGCAGGTCGTGGCTCTGGCACACCTCGATCAGGTCGTGGACCAGGCGCGGGTTGAGCACGATGTCCATCAGGAAGTTCTCGACGCCGCGGATGTGGGCCGGGTTGAAGTAGGAGTCCCTGCCCATGAAGAAGATGGCCTTCTTGCCCTTGTACCGGGCGACGACCTCGGGCAGGTGGGCGAGCGCGTCGGGCGCGTTCGGGTCGGGCGGCGTGTAGTGCTTCAGGTCGTCGGGCGACTTGATGGGCGCCTCGACGGGATAGGGGGACGACTCGGCGGTGAAGCCGCGCAAGACGCCCCACTTGTCCCGGAACAGGTGCCGCGACTCGTCCACCCAGCGGATGTTCTCCTTCTCCCACGTCGAGCGGTTCAGCCCGACGGCATCAAGCTCGAAGCGGTCGGCGAACTCGTAGTAGGTGCACCCCGGGTAGATGGCCTCCATCACCACGGGGTCAATCACCAGCTCCATCATCGGCACGCGGTCGGGCGTCCGCTTGCGTTCCAGAGCCGTCTTGAAGCGCTCGAAGCCGTTCATCGAAGCCTCCGATTCTCGATTGCCGGCGGGGGCCGCATGTGCTAGGATTTGCATTATACCGCACCACGGGCAGAAGGGAAAGCAGCATGAAGATCGCCGTCGCCTCCCTCGCCGAGCGCCCCACGCCGCTCGAAGCCACGCTGAGCCCGAAGGAACTCGACCTCACGATGAAGCACACGCGCTTCGAGGCGCCCGTGCTCGTCGCCGTGACCCTGACTCGCATGCAGGAGGACGTGCTGGCCGTGGGCAAGGCCAGCACGACGGCCCTCGCGGAGTGCAGCCGCTGCCTCGAGGACGTGCCCGTCGTCCTGCACGGCGAGTTCGAAGCCCTGTACGTCCCCGACACCGGCCGCTTCGCCAAGCGCATGGAGCACCCCGACTTCGCCGGCAGCGGCCAGCGGGTGAACGTCTACTCGGAGCTGACGGTGGACCTCTCGGACGAGATTCGCCAGTGCGTGCTGCTCGAGCTGCCGATGAAGCCCCTCTGCCGCCCCGACTGCGCTGGCCTCTGCCCCACCTGCGGCGCGAACCGCAACGAAGGCCCCTGCTCCTGCAAGCCCGAGGCCCCCGAAAGCCCCTGGGACGCCCTCCGCAAGCTCATCCCGCCCAAGGGGATATAGCGGCCCGCCGCCCCCTCAGCACCCGGCCTTCCCTCGCCGTCCGGACAACCATTTGCCCGTTCTCGGCCCTCCGGCTCAGACTCGCACGGGGTTCTCCATTTCCAGCGCACCACTTTGGCGATCCGCGCCCTTCCGGCTGCGAGAAACCCAGACTCGCCAGACTCCCCAGAGTCGCCCACTTTCGCGCCCCCCGGGGTCAGGTGTTAACCATTTTTCCTTTCGGCCGGAGCACTCAACAGGTTGTGGCTATCGCCCGAGCATACCACAACAGGCCGTAAGTCGGCAGGCTCGGCAGAGTCGGCAGGCTCGTGGGGGGGGCGCGAGCCCCACGTGACTGGCAACCACCCGGCGCAGCACCCAAACGCTACGACTGGATTCGCCTATGCTGGCCCCCGAACTCCTGGCGCGACCCGTTTGCAGACTTGACTCCCCGTCCTTCCGCGAGTACCATCGTATAGACGGGGCGACGGCCCGGGTCGCCTGCCTCACTTGAGGAGACGAAGCCATGAGCACCGCTACGCTGATCTCCGCCGAGCAGTTGCTCGATATGCCCGAAAACCGCTGGTGCGAACTGGTCGAAGGAGAACTCAAGCCAATGAGTCCCCCCAGTTGCCGACATGCCTCCGTAACGGCCCGACTGGCCCGCGTACTCGGGAATTACGTCGAGCAGCACATGCTTGGCGAGGTCCTCGTCGGCGACCCAGGCTTCATCGTCGCGCGCGACCCCGACACCGTCCTCGGCCCCGACGTCGCCTTCATCTCGGCCGCGCACCTCGCCGCCGAACCCCTTGGCGACGGCTTTCGCGAAGGCGCGCCCGACCTCGCCGTCGAAGTCCTCTCCCCCGGCCAGCCCCCCCGCGAGGGACACGACAAGGCCCTCGCCTGGCTCGACGCCGGCGCCGCCCTCGTCTGGGTCGTCAACCCCGCCAGGCGCACCGTCACCGTCTACCGGTCCGCCTCCGACACCGAGACCCTCTCCGCCACCGCCGAACTCGACGGTAGCCCCCTCCTCCCCGGCTTCCGCTGCCCCGTTGCGGGCATCTTCGCCCATCCATGAGGCCCCACCCGGGCCTTGCAATGTGGCAGTTGGCGGGTACAATAGCAGGCGGGAGTCGTCGTCATTGCGTCCCCTGGGAGCCGTGCCATGGCAGCCCCGAAAGAGCAGTTCCTGGTTGACACCGAGGGGAGGAGGACCGGCGTTGTGATTCCGCTACGGCGGTACGCTGCGATGATGGAGGACCTACACGACCTGGCAGTCGTCGCCGAGCGGAAGGACGAGGGAACCATCAGCCTCGAAGAAATGAAGCGCAGGCTGAGGAAAGATGGCCTCCTACAGGATTGACTTCAGGCCCTCGGTGCACAAGGACCTCCGGCGCCTCCCGCGAGCCGTTGTCCGCCGCGTCATGTCTCGCGTCGAAGCCCTCGGTCAAGACCCCCTTCCCCGTGGCTGCCTCAGACTATCCGGCTCGCAACAACTGTACCGACTGCGGGTGGGAGGTTACAGGATCATCTACGGCCTCGACAAAGCCGCCCGCGAGGTCATCATCCACCACGTCCGCCCCAGGAGCGATGCGTACTGGGACATCTGAGTTGGGGATTCGGTGTCCCACGCACCCGAACGTTCCTCGCAGCGACACACAGCCCCTCTCCGCCGGCGCCGAACTCGATGGCTGCGACCTCCTCCCCGGCTTCCGCTGCCCCATTGCCGACCTGTTCGTCAACCCATGATGCCCTACAAGTAACGGGTAGTTGACACTTCAAGATGTGCCCCCCTTCGGCGCGAGTTGACGGACAGAGTCCACGATGCTACTATGGTGGCATGCGGCACATCCTTGAGCGAGATGGCAAGAAGGCGTTTGTCGTCCTCCCCTACGAGGAGTTCCTTCTCGTTGAGGAGGAACTCGAAGCCTATGAGGACCTCCAGGCCCTCCGCGCCGCCAAGTCCCAGGAGGCCGCCGCGCCAACCGTCCCTCTCGCTGAGGCGAGACGGAGACTCCGGCTCTGAGGACGCCACTGTGGGCATCCTCGTCAACCAGTGAGTCCCCGGAGTCGAGTATGGTGTCCCCAGAACTACCTGAACTACGGATGGTGTAGAGCAACCCAGGGGGCATAGTAGGAGGGCTACACAGTGTCGCACAGCGCGCCGCAGCAAGTCGTGTGCCAGGCCTGCCAACAGCGCTATCCGTGGCGGGCGGAATTCGCAGGCAAGAAGGTGCGCTGCCCGAAGTGCCACGCAATCTTCGTGATGCCAGCCGCGCCCGGAGCAGCTCAGCGGCAATCGGCGCCCGCATTGGCCCTGGCACCGGAAACTGCCCATGGCCCGACATGCCCATCGTGCGGCGCCCCACTGGCCCCACAGGCCATCCTCTGCGTGGCTTGCGGGTATGACCTGAGGACCGGACTGCGTCTGGCCGCGGCGGGCGCCCCCCCTGGCGCAGCCGCGGGGAGCAGCCCCGACGCGCCCCCAGAGCTGCCGGCCGGCGTCCTCGCAGCGCCAGAGCGTCGGCACGACCCTATTCACGACAAGCCGGTCACGCTCCTGTCAATCCTGGGGGTGGCGGTGCGCGGCGAGCTGGTGGCCGACGCACTTGTCGTGGTTGCCGGCTGGTTGGGATGGGTCGTCGCCATCATTGCCACGGCGTTCGTGGCCGGGTTCATCAGCCTTTTTGGCCCGGTCGGCGCGATGGCTGGGCTGCTCGGCATCCTGCTCGTGGCGGCCAGCGCCTACGGGTGGGTGGCGAAGCAGTACATGTCAGTCACCCAGCAGTTCGAGTCAGGCGGCCTGGTGGGGCAGATCGAGCGCTCGAATCTGCATTGCTTTGGAATGTTCCTGATCGTCTCTGCGATCAGCTTCGGCCCCTTGTGGATCGCCCTCCGTTACATGCCGCCTCCCGACAAGAGCGCCCTGACCCTGGGGGTCATAATCACCAGTCTTGTGTGGGGGCTGCTTTACTGGCCCATGGGGGTGGCCGTCGCGGGCGCCTACTGGACTCTCAACCCCCTTGTGGTCGCGCGCAAGATTCTGCGGTCCTTCCCGACCTATCTGGTCGTCCTGGTCTTCATCGTGCTAGTGGTCGGCGCGGCCTATCTGCTCGCCATCGCGGCTTTGCTGGCGACGGCGGTTGTGTTCCCGAACAGTCCCATGGCCCTCCTCACGGCCATTGGCGTTGCCTCGCTCCTTCCGCAATACGGCCTGATGGCTTCAGTGCAGGTGTGGTGGGGCGTTTGTCGCCACGGAGGCCGAGCCTGGCGGGGCGGCAGTCTGCCCGCGCTGCGGCCAGCCCATTGACGTCCCGCCCCAACAGGGGACCATTCCATCGGTGCCGGAACACCGCCTGGCCTGCGAGGCGGAGGCACCCTGCACCGGTGGCCGGGGTGGCCCGCCGTCGCTCCCCCCGGCGAGCGCGCCCACCGACGTGGAGGCCCCCCCTGCGGGTCCCACCTGTCCGGGCTGCGCGGCGCGCTTGCCGCCCGGCGCGGCGATCTGCGTCAGTTGTGGCATGAACCTGCGAACCGGGAAGAGGCTGCCCCCGGCCCTGGTGTCCCGCGAGGAGCCCCGCCCGGAGCTTCCCCCACCCACCTGCCCCGAGTGTGAGGCTCGAGTGCGCGCCGACTGGGTGCTCTGCCCGGCCTGCGGCTTCGATTTCCGCACTGGCGCGGGGCGAAGCCGCCTCGCGGAAGCGCCCCCAACCAGCTACGAAGGCTACTGGGAGGCCTGGTGGGCCGCGCGAGCCCTCCGCAAGAGGCTGCCGAGAGCGAGGTCCGCCTACAAGCCAAGCGGGCGGCTGCCACGCAGGGCGCTCGCGCTGATGATGGCCGGGGCCGCACTTGGCGCCGTGGCGGGCGCGGTGGCGGCGTTCACCATCGCCTTTGCCTTTTGGCTCGTGGGGCTTGTTCTAGCTCTATGGCTGGCGCGTCTTGGCGGCGCGGGGGCCGCCGAGGAGCTCCTGGGCTTCTTCGTGTTTTCCGGCGGCGTTGTGGGCTATGCCGCCCTAGGCGGCCTGGCCGCAGTGATTGTGGCAGGCATCGGGAAGCGCGTGGGGAATCGGAGCGTGCGAGCAGTTCTGCTTCTCTCCTTCGCGGCGGTGGTCGTGGCTGTGCTGCTGATGGCTGCGTTCAGCCTGGCTGCGTTGGTGGAAGCCGGCCAGGCACTCCCGAAGCCGGCCTTAGGGGGTGTGTTGTTCGTGGCCACGGTGAGCCTTGCCCCGGCGTGGCTGGTGGCAGCGAGGATGACCAAGGCCGCGAAGTTCTGCGAACTGTGCCTCCAACGCATGGAGAGCCAGGAACTCCCGTACCTCTCACTTGGAGGCGCCATTGCCCTGGTTCGCGCCATCGCCCCGAAGCCGACCCACAGCGAGATCGAGCTGGACGCCGGCTTCCCCCTGGTCGCCCACGACCGCCGCGCCCCTGGAGGGCCGAGCCTGAGCGTCGGCGATCAACTCGCCGTCCACGTGCGGGCCCAGGCCGTCAAGGTCTTCCCGCGCCCCTCATAGGCCGCCGGCGCGCGGCGGGCGGTGTCCCGGAAGCGCGGCGAGGGTCGTATTAGTATGACAGGGGGAAGGTCGGCGGGCGCCCGTTGCCGACGCGCCGGCGAACTCTCTGCAACCGTACAAAGGATGTCAGCCGTGAAGTGTCGGGTCCTTGTCGGGTTGGGGTCCGCGTTGCTCCTGGCGCTCTGCGGTTGCGAACAGGGCGGGCCGGCCGGGCCGCAAGGGGAGCTGGTCGTCCTGTGCGCCGCAGGCGTCCGCCCCGCGATGGAGCCGATCAAGGCGGAGTTTGAGAAGCAGAACCACTGCACGGTGCGGGTTAACTACGCAGGCGCCGGCACGCACATGGGCAGCCTTCAGGCCGGCGTGGAAGCGGACCTCTACCTGCCGGGCGACATCTGGTGGCTCCAGAAGGCCCAGGAGAGCGGCCTAATCGAATCGCACCGTGTGGTCTCGTGGTTTGTCCCGGTGATTGCGGTGCAGAAGGGCAATCCGAAGGGGATCAAATCGCTCAAAGACTTCGCCCGGGAGGGCCTGGCCGTCGGCCTGGGAAAGGCCGATGCCTGCTCCATCGGCAACGTGTGCAACAAGGCGTTCGCTGCCGCCGGCCTCAACAACAAGGTGAAGCCCACCTTCGAGGCCCTCACCGTGAACCGCCTGGCCGACCAGGTGAAGCTCAAGGCGCTCGATGCCGCGACGGTCTGGGACGCCACGGCCAAGCAGTATGCCGAAGACCTGGATATGGTGCCGATTGAGGATGGCAACTTCCATGCGGTGGCCCTGGCGGTCGGAGTGCTCAAGCAGTCTAAGAGCAAGGATCTGGCCCGCAAGTTTGCGGAGTTCGCCGCGAGCGACTTCGGCGCCAAGTGTTTCCGCGACAACCACTACCAGGTGCCGGGGCGGAAGCTCCGCGTGAGCTGCGGCTCCTCCATGCGCCCGCCGGTCGAGGACCTGGCCAAACTCTTCCAGGAGCGCACGGGCTGCGAAGTGCTGCGCGACTACGGCGACTCGGGCACCGTGCTCCTCCAGCTTCAGGAGGCGAAGGAAGGGGACGTCTACATCTGCCACGACCCGTTCGCTCACGTGTGCGACGACAGGAAGCTCTCCGAGCGCTGGCACACGATGGCTCGCCTGCACCTTGTCCTGGCCGTGCAGAAGGGCAACCCGAAGGGGGTGAAGGGCCTGAAGGACCTTCTGCGGGATGACCTCAAGATCGGGCTGTCCCACCGCAAGTACAGCACCCGCGGGCAGATTCTATGGGCCATTTTCCGCAAGAATGGCATGGCCGAGGAGATGGAGAAGCGGAAGTTCTTCGAGGAACGCGCACACACACTCGTCAACCAGTTGAAGCTGGGCGCCGTGGACGTCGCCACGTTCTGGGACGCGGAGGCCAATGCCATGCCCGAGTTTGAGGCCGTGCCCATCGAGGACGAGTACCAGGTGGACGCGGTGACCTCGGCGACCAGCGGACGGACGCACAGCCTGAGGCACGTGAAGGTGACCCTCGTGCGGCTGAACTTCAGCAAGGAGCCGCTCCTGGCCGCGCAATTCGCCAGGCTGTGCCTCTCCGACGAGGGGCGGGCGATCCTGCGGAAGCACTGCTACGACCTGCCGCCGCAGAAGCCGTAGGGCCCGCGCCGCACCCTGCTCGCGTGCGGCGAAGGACGAATCAGGGAGCATCATGCAACCACCGCCTCCCCGAAGGCGCCGTTCCGTGGCGGGCATGGAGGTCGCGTTTGGCGCGACCCTAGGGGCCTACGCCCTCTTGATCGCGGGGATTCTCGTGGCGGACCTCCTGCTCGTGGCCGGCACGCCACTGGGCCGAGTGCGGTTCTGGGAATCGGTCCGTGACAGGGACGTTCTGCACGCCGTCTGGTTGAGCGTCTGGACATCCAGCCTGGCGGCAGTTATCTCCCTCGCCATCGCCGTGCCGTCCGGGTATGTCTTGAGCCGATGCAGGTTCCATGGCCGGCGGTTTCTGGACGCGATTGTGGACGTTCCCATCGTTCTGCCCCCTATCCTCTTCGGCATCAGCCTGCTGGTGCTGTTCCAGCGGACCTCTGTGGGCCCCGCCTTGCGGGCCATCGGCCTGAAGTTCGTGCATGAGCCGGCGGGGATCGTGCTGGTCCAGGTCCTCATCGCCACGGCCTACGGCACGCGAATGCTCAAAGGGGCGTTCGACGGCCTTGACCCGCGGCTGTCCGCGGTGGCGCAGACGCTCGGATGCACCCGCGCCCGGGCCTTCTTCACCGTCACGCTCCCCACGGTGCGCAACAGCGTCGTGGCGGCGCTGGTGATGATGTGGGCCTACGCGCTCGCGCTCTACGGGCCTGTCATCGCGTTCGTCGGGTCCACCTCGGGGTACACCGAGGTGATGCCGACGCGGATTTACCTGGAGATGAGCGTCGGGCGCCTCGAGGCCGCGCTCGCGGTCTCCCTGATGATGATCGCCATGGCCGCGGCCGTGCTCCTCATCGTCAAGCTGGCAGGGGGAACGGGCCGCGACGAAATGGCGCGAATGACGAGGATGTGAAGCGGTGCTGCACGTCGAGGGGTTGGAGACCATTGCAGGCGACTTCCGCCTAAGAGGCGTGACCCTCACGGCGCCGCAAGGCTCATATGGTGTGCTCCTCGGGCCGCCAGGCTCCGGCAAGTCGGTGCTCGTGGAAACCATCTGTGGCCTGCGCCGCCCAACAGCGGGGCGCATCGTCGTCGGCGACACGGATGTCACCGACCTTGAGCCACGCGACCGGCGGGTGGGCTATGTGCCCCAGGACTACGTGCTGTTCCCAACCAAGAGGGTGCTGGACAACGTGGCCTTCGGCCTGCGCTCGCGGGGAGTGAATCGGCGGGACGCCCTGAAGGAGATCGAGCCGGTCGTTGCGCTGCTGGGTATCGCGCACCTGCTGGAACGCTGGCCGGCCACGCTCTCCGGCGGCGAGCAGCAGCGCGTTGCCCTGGCACGGGCACTCGCCATCCGCCCACGGCTGCTCCTGCTCGACGAGCCGGTGAGCGCGCTCGACGAGGCGCTTCGGGAGCGGGTGTGCCGCGACCTGCGCCGGTTTCAGCGCGAACTCGGCATCACCACCGTCCACATCAGCCACAACCTCGAAGAGGCGCTGGCCGTCTCGGACTGGGCAGCCGTCCTGAACAACGGCGAACTCCAGCAGTGCGCCCCGATGGGGGAACTCCTCCGCCGGCCCAGGAACGAAATGGTCGCCCGCTTCCTGCGCGGGGAGAACATCCTCCGCGGCACGGCGCGGAGGGGGCCAGACGGGGAGACAGTCCTTCGGTTCGCGGGACACGAGATCCGCATCGTGGAGACCCACGAGGGCGATGTGACCTTCATGGTCCGTCCCGAGCTGCTGCGCGTGCACTCTGCGGGCGAGAAGGTAGAGAATGCCGTGCTGGCCGAGCTGCGCGACGTGGCCGACCGCGGTGTCTACCGGCGCCTGGAGTTCGATGCAGGCATTCCGCTCATCGCGTTCGTACCAGGAGAGCACGAGGGCCACACATTCACGCCGGGCCAACGATACGCCGTAGTCATCCCACACAGCGCCGTTCGCATTCTCCAGCCATGAGGGGCAGCCGAGCCACCTTCCGCGTCGGCGACCAGCTCACCCTCCACCTGCGAGCCCAGGCCGTCAAGGTCTTCCCGGGAGAGAGTCCCGCCGTGTGGCGCGGCTCAATTCCGCTGTGAAACGCGCGCCGCGGCCGCCCCGCGCGTGGCAGGGGCTTGACACCAGGGGGATTCTTTGTTAGTATATTAGCGGATGCTTAACACGGCAACGCTAGTCTGCGGAGACAGGGAGCCAGTACCGGGTCATTCCGAGCGGAGGCCGCCTCTTGGCGGCCGCAGTCGAGGAATCTCTCTTCGCTTGGGCGCAGGCAGGAAGTTAAGCTCTGCTCAGGGGCTCCAGACCAAGAGAGATTCTTCGACTTCGCCCGCTGGAAGCGGGCTCCGCTCAGAATGACACGTTCTTGCGGTTATCTCATTTGCTGACAAGGACTTCCACCTCCAAGCAGCACGCGGAAGTAGCGTTGTGGTGTTAGTTGGAGGCTTCCAATGGCGGACGCGCGCCAGCTTGCCCGCATCTTCAGGGCGCTCTCGGTAGACACCCGCGTTCGGATCGTGCTCCTGCTCAAGGAGAAGCCCCTGTGCGTGAACGCGCTGGCGGCGCGCCTGGCCGTCACCCCGTCAGCCGTCTCGCAGCACCTCCGCATCCTGAGGGACGCCGATCTCCTCACGCCCGACAAGCGGGGCTACTACGTCCACTACGAACTCAACAGCGAGACGCTCCGCCGCTGGAGGGAGCTGGCGGACGCTCTTCTGCGCGAGGGCACCACAAGGTCATCGCGTTTCTCTATCCCTTCCTGCGCGAGAAGTGCGGCTACATCCCAGTGGGCACCTTGAGCCTCGCCGTGGACCCCAAGGGCGACAAGCTCTACGTCACCTGGAACGGTAGCTTCGGGGCGATGAAGGGGCGGGAGCTGGTCTGGGACGCCTGCGCCCTGACCGTCATCCACATCCCCGAATCGGAGCGGCAGCCATGACGCGGTTCCTCCTGGTGCTTTGCACCGGTTGCGTCGGCCTGGCGGGCGAGGTGCCGAAGGAGTTCACGTTCCGCGCGCGGGTGACGGCGCTGACGCCAGACGTGCCGGCCCGCATCCAGTGGCGCTGGGGCGGCGAGGGACTCGGCGGCTCGGTCGCGCGCGGCGAGCTGACCGCGCTCGCCTACACCGCGCCCAAAGGCCCTACCCTCAAGCCCGGCGAGCAGCCGAAGGGCGGCGACATCCAGCTCGACGAGGTCGGCGAGCCGCTCGCCAAGGACGCCGTGGTGGTCGAGGACAAGGCATTCCGCTACCTCTACCTGAAGCGGGGCGCCTGGTCCCCCAGCGTGCCCGTCGCATCTCTCAAGATCGGCGGCAAGGCGTTCATCACCTTCATGCTCGAACCTCAGAACGCCGACGCCCGGACGCTCAAGGGGGCCGAAGTCGAGTTCGAGTTCAGCTACAAGGGCAAGGTGGTCAAACGCCTCACCGAGACAGGCCCTGAGGGGCCGACGGTCGGCCTTGTCCTCCCCCTCTATCGCCTCCAGGGTGACGTGACGCCCGAGAGCAAGGAGTTCCTCGACGAGTTGTGCGGACTGAGCGAGTACGCAGACAAGCGGGTGGCGATGCTGGAGGCACTGCCGTGGGCAAAGCGGCCCGTGCCGAAGCGCTTCGGCATCCTCACCGACTGCGGCGGCTACGGCGAGGGGGTGGGCTACGGCATCCGCCACACGAACCGCGCCATCGTCGAGGCCGAGCTGCGCGCCCTGCGGCAACTGGGCCTCACGGGCCTCCGCGGCGCCGCGCCCTATGTGTTCGACAGCATTGACAAGCGCGCGGGCATCGCCGCCGAGTTCGCCCGCATCCGCGAACTCCACGGCGCTGGCTATCCCGTCCCCGCCGTCCGGCGCCCCGAGCGCGGCGGCAAGCCCACCAGCGTGCCCGAGGGCGCCGGCTGCCCCTACCATCCCGACGTTGCGAAGCGCGCCGCCGAAGGCGTCCAGCACTCGCTCGAGGTCGCGCTCAAGCCCCGCGTGGACGAGGTGTGGCCCCTGACCGTTGATGAGATCGGCAGCGTGTTCGACGGCGCGCCGGAAGGCAAGGGCCACCAGTCCGTCTGCCCGCGGTGTATCGAGGGCTTCCGCCAATTCGTGAAGGCGCAGGGCCTCACGCTGGCCGACTTCGGGGCGAAGGACTGGGCCGAGATTCGCCCGAACGTCTACGCCCCGCCCGCCGACTGGCCCGTGCAGTTGCCCAAGGAGCCCTGGCTGCCCGAGCGCGGCTGGGGCCTGCTCACCTACCTCTCGCGGCGGTTCAACTGCATTGCCTCGGCCCGCCTGTTCACCCCCTTCCGCGATGCCTGCGAGAAGGCCAACGAAGCCAAGCGCAAGGGAGCGACGAACCAGCCCCGGCTCTACTCGTTCGCCCTGCGCGGCAACAACTTCCTCATGGGGGGCCACAGCCTCGACTTCTTCGACTTCTACCGCCACGCCGATAACGCCTTCGTCTACGAGACGTCGAACCGCGACCCGCGCGTGTGGCAGTGGGACAGCTATCTGTGCGACGTGGGGCGCGTGGTGAGCGAGCGGATGGGCAAGCGCTTCGGCATCTACGTCAAGCCCCATCGCGGCGCGCCCATTCAGCGCGCCCTCGCCGCCCTCAGCCGCGGCGCGACCATGCTCTTCTGGTACACCTACGGCCCCGACTACTCCAAAGGTGACAGCTTTTCCCAGCGCCCCGACGACCTGGTGCTCGTGAGCAAGGCCGCCCGCCTCATCGCCGCGGCCGAGGATGTGCTCTACGGCGGCACTTGGGCTGTTCCAGCCCAGGTCGCCGTCGTCCGCCCCCTCTCCTCCGAGTATTGGGGCAGCCCCGCCGACTGGGAGAACGGCAAATGGGTCTACACGGCCCTCCAGCACGCGCACGTGCCCGTTGACCCGCTCGACGAGGAGATGCTGGCGAGCGACGACCTGAGCCGCTACAAGGCCATCTACGTCAGCGGCAGCCATCTCAAGCGCTCAGCCGCGGCGAAGCTGGCCGACTGGGTGAAGGCCGGCGGCACCCTCTACACGAGCGCCGGCGGCCTTGCCTTCGATGAGGCCAACCAGCCGCTCGACACACTTCAGCCCGTCCTCGGCCTCAAGAAGCGCAACCCGCCCGAACTGTGGTGCGAGGTCCGACGCTACGGCGCTACCGCCCTCAGCAGCTTCAGCAACCGCAAGCCGATGCCCGTTGGTGCCAGGGTGAATGCCTCCGGTGAGTTCGCTCAGTGCCTTATGCCCGTCGTTGGCCGCGAGATCCTCGAGCCTGCGGAAGCGAAGGACGCTTTGGTGCAGTTTGCAGACCAGCGTCCTGCCGTCACGTCCCATCGCTTCGGCCGCGGCCAGGCATACGTTGTGGGAGTGTTCGCCGGCTTGGAGTACGCGGAGCGCGTGCATGACGAGGGCTTCGACATGTCGAACGACTTCCACCCTGGCCTGCGCTCTTACGTCGTGGCGCCGGCGCTGGAGGCCGTCAAGCCCGTCGTGGACGCCTCGCAGCCCCTGGTCGAGGGCATCCTCGTCCGCAACAAGGCCACGGGCAAACGGGCGGTCTGCCTGATGAACTGGGCCTACAAGGGGCGCGAACTCGTCCCCTGCGAGAACCTCGCCGTCACCATCCGCGGGGCAGGGGACGTGTCGCGCGTCACCGCCGCCTGGCTCGACAGGCAGCTCCCCCTCACCAAGTCGCCCGACGCCCTCACCGTCACCCTCCCCCGCCTCGACGAAGCCGAGGTCCTTCTGCTGGAATAGTCTGCCGGCCGGCGCGCGGCGTTGGGTCGGGTTCGGCATTGCCGGGGGCGTGGGCTGCCAGCGCAGGGTGCCCGGGTGGTCCTGCTTGAGCATCAGCACCGCCCGGCGCGCGCGGACGCTCCGCGCCGGCTGCCTTCCTGCGCCTCGAGGGTGCTGGCCGCTACTTGGCCGGGTCCCACCCGCGGTAGTGGACCTCGAACCAGAGGGCGTCCTGCGGCAGGGCGAGGAGCTTCTCGAGCTTGAAGAGCTTGCCCTTGATGGGCAGCCGCACGCGAATCGGCTCCACCCCCGCCGCCCGCGCCTGCCGCTCGACCCGCTGCTGGACCTGCTCGTCCATCTGCTGGGCCTGCTTCTCGGCGTCGTGGACCACGACCACCCGCTCCGGGCCGGTGGCGAGGGACGTGAACTCCTTGACGATGCGCAACGGGCCAGAGAACCCGCTCCAGCCGAACAGCCCCACCGTGTAGTGCCCCTCGGGCGGCAGGTAGTAGTTGAACATGATGTGCATCGAAGGGGCGTCCACCGTCGGCAGCTCCACCCGCAGCTTGCCCCGCGTCGGCGTCACAGTCGCCGGCGCCTCGACATACACGACGTCCACGGGGAACGACGCCATCTCCTGCGCGCCGCCCCCGCTGCGGATGAGGGGGAGGAGGACGTTGCCCTGCTCGTCCTTCGCGGGCGAGGCCGTGTTGCCGCCGACCTCGACCGACCAGATGTCGGCGCCCTTGGGCAGCTTGAGGCGCAGGAACTGGTTGCGGTTGTTCCGCACCGTGTAGACGACCTTGGTGATGCGCCGCCCGTCGTTGAGCTGCATCGCCGTGAAGAGCGCGCTGTCCACGATCGTCACGAGCACGCCCACCTCCTCGTGCCGCTTGACCGTGAGCGGGATGGCGACCTGGTCGCCCACGTAGCGGAAGGCGAGCAGGATAGGCTGCTTGGTCATCGCCACGAGGTCGGCGGGGAGCTGCCGCACGTCTATCTGGCGCGCCCCGGCCAGCTTGTCGCCCGTGGTGATCTCGACGTTGGTGACGGCGAAGACGCCGATGAAGCCCTTCTCGCGCTCGACGCCGACCGCGCGAATCACGGGCGCCTCCACGGCGTCCTTCACCACCCGCTCGAAGCTGATCTGGAGCTGGGTCGAGCCGATGACCTCGTTGCGGAACACCACGGTCAGCTCGCCCTGGGCCGCCACCCGCCAGTCCTGCAAGTTCTGGCCCAGCACCGTGAGCACGCTCGCGTCGGCCGGCACCTTGAGCTTCAGCTCGCGCACGGCGGTGTGCAGGATGTTGAAGCTCACGGTCTCCTGGCAGATCAGCACGCCCTCGGCCACGCCGACCAGGGTGCTGGTCTCGGCGTAGAGCTTGGTCGGCGCCGCCTCGATCTTCGGCAGCGCCCGCTCCCAGGTTACTGTGAGCGGCACGCCGCTCGCGATGGCCGCGGCCACCTGCGTCTTGTCCGCCGCCGTCTTCACGAGCTGCGACTGCGCGCTCGCGGACCGACTTCGTCTCAGCCGTCCGCCAGGCGCTCTCGGCGCCGATCTGGCTGAAGCCCACGACCAGGGCCTTCTTCCCGTCCTTCTTCGCCGCGGCCCCGCCGTCCTTGGGCTCCTCGCCGCAGCCGGCCACCAACAGCGCCGCCAAGGCCACGCCAAGCCACACGTTTCTCATTCTCTTTCTCCTCTCTTCTCGCGCGTCGGTCAGGGCACTTTCAAGCAGTGCCGCAGGAAACGGTCAACGCTGCCGGTCGTCCGGACGCCGATTTCCCTCGACGGCCCGTCCAGGACGGTCAGGAAGTGAACCAGCAAGTCGCGCCCCACCAGGAAGTACTCGTGCCGGGTTTCGCAGGGCCACACCTTGAGGGGACCGATCCCGAGGAAGTTGACCCAGACCATGTACACTGGCACCTCGACGGGCAGCCTGTTGCCTTGCCAGTCCACTGGCATGGCGTGGTCAACTGCTTCCAGACGCATCGCCCCATCGGCATCTCGGCAGACGCTCGAGGGCACGCACGACCGGCTGGCTCCGGTGTCTATGAACGCGTTGAGGGAGGTGCCGCCGACGCGCCGGATCACGTGGCCCGGGCCGAGCGCGGACACCACCTCGATGGCATTGGGAAGCACAGGCTCGCGCAGGCCGGGAGTCTGGGGGAGAGCCAGGTCGGCTTTCAATGCTCACTCCCCCTTCGGGCCACCCATGAAGTCCGGCATCGGGACCATCGAGACCCGCCGGATCACGAGCGGGAGGCCCCTCGTTCCATCGGGGATCCGCGATACGGCCTCCTCCTCCGTATCGGCGGCGCACAGAACCCGGCCATCGTGAAACACGATGACCTTACCTGCGTATTGTGAGCGCATGGTCTCCATCTGCGCGTCCAACTGGCGGGCCTGCGCGAAGAGGTCTTCGAAGGGATTCTCTGCCCTCTCCTCTGCCGCGGCCGCTACGGCAGCGGCAGCACTCGTGACAGCGGCGCCCATATCAGGCATCCTTACGCAAACGAAGGACGGTAACAGACCTCTAGCTGGCATTGTAGCGCGGTAGAACCGGTTGTCAAGCTCCGCGCCGTTCATCTACCCCTTCATGAACAGCTCGACCACGGGCACCGCCACGTTGGGCTTCACCACGGGCAGCTCCAGCGTGAGCGTCTTCCTCGGGTCATCCGCCGCCTCGCGGAACTTGGTCTCCGAAGCGTCGTTGAGCAACTGCGCGTAGTCCACGCGGCCCGCAAAGCCGTCGAGGTGCAGGTGGCGGTAGGGCCAGGCGAAGACGTGGACGTAGGCTCGGTTGGTCTCGGGGTTGTAGGTGAGCCGGCAGTCCTGCGGCTGCGGGAACTCGTCGGGGGCCTGGGTGCAGCCGTAGATGGCGCGGCCGTGGCGCTTCATCCACTCGCCCATGCCCGCCAGGCGGTCGAGCGCGCGCTCGTCGAACTCGCCGCGCCCGGTCGGCCCCACGTTCAGGAGCAGGTTGCCGCCGCGGCTGACGACCTCGATGAGCATGCGCACGAGCATGTCCACGCTCTTCCACGTCGCCTCGTCCCGGTGGTAGCCCCAGGAGCCGCTGAAGGTCTGGCACGTCTCCCACACGACGGGCTGGCCGTCCACCTTCACCCACTCGCGGGGGAGGAACTGCTCGGGCGTCTTGATGTCCCAGCCGCCCTCGACCTCGCCCAGGTCGAGTCGGTCGTTGACGATGATGCCGGGCTGGAGCTTGCGGGTGAGCTTCAGGAGCTTCTCGGCCTCCCAGTCCCTGCGCCCCTTGCCGCTGCCGTCGGGCTTCGGGTAGCTGAAGTCGTAGAAAATCACGTCCACCTTGCCGTAGCCGGTGAGCAGCTCCTTCACCTGGCCGTGCAGGTACTTCGCGTACCTCGACTGGTCGCGCCCCTCGTTCATCTTCGCGCGGTCGGGGTGGTTGCGATAGGGGCCGATGTGGGGGTCGAGAATGTAGTGGGGGTGGTGCCAGTCAATGAGCGAATGGTAGAAGCCCACGTGCAGGCCCGCGTCGCGGAAGGCCTCGGCCATCGGCTTGATCAGGTCGCGGCCGCAGGGCGTGTTCGTCGCCTTGTAGTCGGTCAGCTTCGTGTCCCACAGGCAGAAGCCCTCGTGGTGCTTGGTCGTGATGACGAAGTACTTCATCCCCGCCCCCGCGGCCGCCGCGGCCCACGCCTTGGGGTCGTAGAGGTCGGGGTCGAAGCGCGTGAAGTACTTCGCGTCGTACACCTCGTTGGGGATTTGCTCGTTGTGCTTCACCCACTCGTGGCGCGCCGGCAGCGCGTAGAGGCCCCAGTGGATGAACAGCCCGAAGCGGTCGCGCTGGAACCAGCCCGTGTCGCCAACGGTCACCCTTGCCTTGGCCATGCCATCTCCTCGCTCGTGTGGGCGGGGCCTCCGCGCCCCGCGGTGTCGCGCCGCAGTATCGCAGTTTCGCCGCCCGGCGTCAAGTTGCCCCGACAACCCGCCCGCGCTACAATCCTGGCCAAGTGGGGCCGGCCGCCCAGTTCGTCCCACAGGTCCCACAGGTCCCACTGGCCCCACTTGCCCCACCCCCAGGAGCCGCCCATGCCCCTCGAAGCCCCCTTCCCCACCACCCCCTTCGCCTGGCACCGCGTGGCCCTCCGCGCCAAGGTTCCGCCAGGCGCCATGATCGCCGCCGTGTCGCTCGACGCGGCAGGCAAGCCCCTCGACGCCGATCACCACACGGGCATTGACCCCTCGGCCGACTGGACGGAGCAGGTCTTCTGCACCCGCGCCAAGGCGGGCGCCACCCACGCCCTCATCCGAGTCAACCCGCCCTCCCTGGCCGACTGCGTGCGCGACGTGGCCGTGGAGCCTGTTGGCCGCCCAGCCGTCGCCGCCTGGGCCGACGCCCTCTGGTCCACCATGCCCCCCCTCCCACCCAATGTGGCACAGCCGCCCTCGGCTGTGCAGTTCTCACCCTTCAGGGTCACAGCCGAGGGCGGCTGTGCCACACACACTGTCCGAGTGGTTATGCTCGGCGACTCCATCGTCAACGACACCGGCAACTCCCCCTGGGAGGTCCTCGTCGAGCGCCACCACCCCGGCCTTCGCCTCGAAGTGGTCACCAGCGTCCGCGGCGGCACCGGCTGCTGGTTCTACCAGCGCGAGGGCCGCGTCAAGCCCTACGTCCTCGACCACGCGCCCGACCTCCTGATGATCGGCGGCATCAGCCACAACGGCGACACCGAGGCCATCCGCGCCGTCATCCGCCAGGTCCGCGCCGCCGCCTCCGCGCCGCGGAGCGAGAGTTACGGAGTTGTTCAACTCCGTAACTCTCCCGCGCCCTCTGAGGCATCCGGAACTTGTCCGCCGGATGTCTTGCTCATGACCGGGGCCTTCGGCAAGGACCGCGACCCGCGCGCCCTGCCCGACTGGTCGCCGGCCATCGCGCCCGCCGACGGCAGCTACCGCAGCCGCCTCGCCGCCCTCGCCGCCGACGAGGGCTGCGGCTTCCTCGACCTCGAGGGCGTCTGGGGCGCCTACCTCCTCGCCACGGACCGCCCCTACGGCTGGTTCATGCGCGACCCCGTCCACGCCAACGCCCGCGGCAGCCAGCTCCTCGGCCGCATCCTCCAGCGCTTCTTCGCCCCAGGCACCTGACGGCGCGGGAGAATTGCGCTTGAACTCCGCCATTCCCCCTGCTATACTCTTGGCCGCGCGTCACTAGAGAGGAGTCCCTTCGTGACCATCCGAAGCACTGTCCTGCGCGGCCTCGTCGCCTGCCTCGCCGTGGCCAGCATGGCCTCGGCCGCCGTCATCTACACCGACGACTTCAGTGGGTCAAGCCCCACGCTCCTCAACGGCACGGCGCCCGACGTGCGGCCCGGCGGCCAGACCTGGACCGCCCGCACGGATGCCTCACTGTGGTACGCCGACGGCTCGAAGACCACCAACGGCAGCAGCCACGCCTGGCTCCCCTTCGTCCCCTACGCGGGCAACCGCTATACCCTCTCGCTCGACGTCAATCCCAACTATGTCGTGAACAACAGCGACTGGTTCGCCCTCGGCTTCTCCGCCAGCAATGTCGTCAACAACGCCTTCCACGACGGCGCCAACCAGGCCGTCGCCTGGATACTCAACCGCTCCGACGACCTCTCGTCCAGCGCCTTCCAAACCTTCCTCGGCCCCAGTACCACCATCCCTGGAGTCAGCCACGACCCCAGCCCCGACCTCGTCGGCTGGCTCAACATGAAGATCATCCTTGACACCCAGGGCGCCAACTGGACCGCTCAGTGGTACGCGAACAATGTCCCCCTGCGCGCCACTCCCGCCACCTTCACCTCCACCCCCACCATCAACTACGTCGGCTTCGGCTCCTACAACAACACTCAGGGCATGGTGGACAACTTCTCCCTCACCTCCGACTTCCCCGTCTTTGTCCTCCGCCGCCACTACCCGATGGACGACAACGCGGCGAACACCACCGTGGCCAACACGTCGGGGGTGGGCGCCAACGCCACCTACGAGGTCAAGGCCGGGCGCCTGACGCTCAAGGCCACGAGCGGCGACGCGACGCTGCTCTCCTACATTCTCCCCTTCGAGGTTGGCAAGTACAACCACAGACTCCAGCCAGTGCCGGACCCCGACCCCAACGAGTTCCCCTTCTCCGCCAAGTTCAATCCGGTTCGCGGCCTGCTCCAGATCTCGGGCGACAGCTACTTCCTCCCCGACCCGGATGCGGCGAAGGGCCTGCACTACGAGGTCAAGCACAGGGATACAGGCAAGATCGTCGCCTCCGGCGACATCACCGAAGCGCACGTGTGGCGCTACGAGGACGTCCTGACGCTGGCGGACGTGGCGCCTGGCGCCTACGAGGCGACCGCCCGGCTCGTGCTCAAGGACGGCAAGACTTTCGGCCCGCGGACCGGGTCGTTTGAGAAGAAAGACGAGGCAAAGACGTTCGCCCACTGGTGGGGCAAAGACCCCGGCAACAGCGAACGGGTGCTGCCGCCGTTCACGCCGATCGCCCGCAGAGGCGGGGCATTGCGTTGCTGGGGCCGCGAGTACGCCCTGAGCGCTCTTGGGCTGCCGACGGCCATCACGTCGCAGGACGGGGCGGTGCTGGCCGCGCCCGCGCGCATCGTGGTGAGCGTGGGCGGCAAGGAGACCGCCATCCGAATGGGCAGGCCGAAGGTCACCGATGCAAAGGACTGGCGGGTGCGCTTCGAGGGCAAGGCCGAGGGCGCGGGGCTGGCCTTCGCCGCCAAAGGCTGGATGGAGCAGGACGGACTGGTCTGCGTGGAGCTGACCTATGGCCCGTCCGGCAAGCCGGTGAAGGTTGATGCCCTGCGGATCGAATACCCCGTGGCCAACGGCGTAGCCGAGTGCTTGGCCAGCGTGGGGCCGGGCGCCAACTTCGCGGCCATGACCGCCACCGTGCTCCCCGCGGACAAGCAGGGGCGGCTGTGGACGACCTTCGACACCGGCCGCCCCGGCGCCCAGATGACGGCCGGCTCGTTCTACCCTCATGTGTGGTTGGGCAGCGAGCAACGCGGCTTCCAGTGGTGGGCCGACAGCGACAAGGGCTGGTTCCCCGACGACGACGTTCCCGCGCACGAGGTCGCCCGCGAGGGCGGCGCCGTGGTGCTCAAGAACCACATCATCGGCAAGCCCGTGGAACTGAGTGCTCCCCGCACACTCACCTTCACCTGGAACGCCTCGCCCTTCAAGCCCCTGCCCAAGGGCTGGCGCATGATCGCCGCCACCGACGACGGCACCTTCAGCGTCCCCCACCGCGGCACGCGCATCAACCCAACGACCGGCAAGAAGTACCTCGAGGGCGGGATCGCCAACTGGATCAACCCCGAGTCCTACGACCCCGCGGACTGGGGCAAGCTCTGGGCCGAGCAAAAGGAGAAGGCCGACGCCATCGTGCGCGCCCGCCGCCCGTTCGACCTCTACGGCTCGCGCACCGGGGTCTCGTGGCAACACATGTCCTTCCAGCTCATCGGCTGGGGCCGCAAGTCCATGGAGGATGCGGTCCACGACTACTTCGGCTCCGAATGGGCCGGCGAGACGTGGAACAAGACCTATGTGGACTACGCCATGTACCTGTTCGATCGCGCCTTTGGCGAAGGTGGCGTGGTCTCCACCTACTGGGACCTGTCGTTCCCTATCCTCTGGGGAGATCCGCTCACCGGGCTGGCCTACCAACTGCCCGACGGCCGCTGGCAGCCCGGTTACAACACGCTGAACTGCCGCCGCTTCTTCCAGCGCCTGTGGGCCGTGCAGGACAAGCACGGGCTGAACCCAGGCTCCGTCGGCTGCCACTCGACCCAAGCCTACATCTTCCCGGCCCTGCCGTGGATTGACGCGGTGCTCGACGGCGAGCGCGACTGGAACATTGACGTCTCCGACATGGACTGGGTGGACTACTATCCGAAGGAGCGGATGCGGGCCATGTCGGTTCCTCACACCTGGGGCGTCGGCATCTGC
Organism: Planctomycetota bacterium; assembly: GCA_041320515.1. Lineage (GTDB taxonomy): Bacteria > Planctomycetota > PUPC01 > DSUN01 > DSUN01 > DSUN01. The sequence goes on from JBGLNR010000001.1 coordinate 3,219,346, forward strand.
TGGATGAGCAACTTCGCCAGCGCCGATGTGAAGAAGAAGTTCGCCGCCAAGACGCGCCACGCCGAATACGTCTGGCTGCACGACTCCTGGATCAACCCGTACCTGGACTACGGCTTCCTGACCCGCATGCCGCAGGGGATTCTCGACTGGGGGCTGAACGGCGAGAATGTGGCCTTTGTTCCCTATTGGCGCAACCCGTACGCGAAGGCCGATGACCCCGACTTGCTGGTCGCGCTCTGGCGCATCCCGGATGAGGCCGCCGGCCGCATCCTGGTGGGCGTGTTCAACTACAACCGCAAGTCGGTTAAGGACGCAGAGGTGAAGCTCGACCTGGCCCAACTCGGCCTGGCCGGAAAGCCGCTCGATATGCGCGATCTCTCGCGCGACTACTTCCTCGGCGTCAAGGAGATCGAGGCCATCCAGGGCGAGCTGGGAGAAACGGCGGCGTTCGATGCGGCCGGCGGCGTGCTGCGGATCAAGGGCCTTGGGGCGCACCGGGGCCGCTTCGTCGGCATCGGCGCCACCGCGCCGGCGGCCGTCGAGACGCTCGCGAAGCAGCTTCCCGCTTGGGCGGCGAGGGAAGCCCTTCCCGCTATCAGCGATCAGGGCTTCGTCCGCAAGGAGACACGGCGGTTCGCACCCGGCCGGGTGCCCGGGGTGGCGTGCGAGGACGCCGCCATCCAAGTCGGCATGTGGCAACTGCCCGATCGCGTCCTGCTTCTCGTCCACAGCGCCGACGAGAAGGTGGCGAAGGACGCCGTGCTCAAGCTGGACCTCGAGGCGCTTCACCTGACGCCCAAGCTGCCGTGGCAGGAGTTCCTGGGCGTGCGGGACCTCCAGAAGGACGAGAAGGCGCCTGGGGCGATGCTCGACTACTACGCCGGCAAGCTCACGCTTAAGGCAATCCCCCCGAAGGGTGGCCGGATCGTGGCGATCCGGCGGTACTGATCACGAGGAGCGACACACATGAGACGCCAGATGACGGGCCTGTGCTTTGCCATAGCAGTCGCGACGTGGGGGGCCGTCCCAGCGTTCGCCGCCCAAGCCGCGGTGACGTTCCCGGCGAAGACCAGGTTGAATGCGTTGTTCATCGCCCCGCCGCACGGCTACGACGGCCGGGCAGCAGCGGAGTGCATGCTGCTGGAGAGCCTGTGCAATGTCCGCTTCACGGCCGCCCAGGTGCCGCATGACGCCGGCGACCACATGGCCGACGTGGATGGGCACTTCGGCAAGGACCCGCGCTGGATCGCCATCCGCAAGGCCGAGATTCTGCGGCAACTGGGGCGGTCCTTCGATGCCGTGGTCCTCGCAGCCGGCGTGGACGATGCCGAGATTCATCAGGCATTGGCCCGCTATGTGACGGGCGGCGGCACGCTGGGCTGGCTGGCCGGCGACAAGGCCCCCGACTGGCTGGCGAAGGCGCTGGAAGGCAAGGACGCCGCGCCCGCACCGAACCCAGGCCCGCTTGCCGGGCTCGGGCTTGACACCGCCGGGATGAAGCTGGTGAGCAGGGTCAAGCTCCTGACCAATGGCATGTCCGTCGTGCACGCCATTTCCACCGGCAAGGCCTCAACGCCGCTGGCCACCTGCGCCACGGTCGGGCGCGGCCGCGTTCTGGCCCTGCCGGCGCTGTTCCCGGTCGGGTTCGCGTCGGATGTGGATGGCGACTGGCTCTGGGCGCAGGCCTTCGAGCGACTGATGCGGTTTGCCATCACCGGCGCCGTCGCGCCCACAGTCGTCGTTGCGGCGGACCCGGCCGAGGCAAAGGCCCCGCCCACCGTCGAGCAGAAGTACCGCGTCACGCTCACCGGCCCGGCGGGCACGACCGTGGCGCTGCGGCAGTCCGACATGCGGGGCAACACGCGCGAGTTGGCCAAGGGGGTCCGGCTCGCCGCCGAGCCCGTGACCGTCGAAGTCGCGTTGGGCGCGACGCCTGCCCGCCTGCTGATGCTCGAAGCCGTCCCTGCTGCCGGTCCGGTTGCTGCCGGCCAGGCCTTTGTCACCCTCCCCGAGGTGTTGAAGCTGGACTTGTTCGTGACCCGCCAAGGCAATCTGCCCAAGTTCGACACCCAATCGAATCTGGAACTGGAGCCGCTGGCCGACTTTGGGCGCGCGACGCTGCACTGGACGGTGCTCGACTGGGCGCGGAGGGCGGTGGCCTACCGCGCCGAACAGGTCGAACTGAAGGCCGGGGGCAGGATCGAAAAGACGTTCGACCACGCGCTCGCCGATCCCGATCCGCGTGCCTATGTGAGCTGGCTCCAGGCCTGCGTGACCGACGCGGCCGGGCGCGTGCTGGCCCGCCGCGAGACGGCGCTCTACCGCTACCGGCCCTACGACACCACGGAGCAACTGCTGGTCGGCACCTGGCACACCGACACGTTGTCGGGTCGGCACGGCATCTCCGATGCCTTCGCTACGTATCTGCGCGAGTGCGGGTTCAACGCCGTGTTCAACTACGCCGACCGCGATGTGATCGAGCGGCACAACTTCCGGCAGTATATGGAGCACGCGGGAGACGCCGCAACATCCTGTGCTGTGATCCAACCTCCCGCAGGTTCCAAACCTGCGGGAGGTTGTGGGGACGCGACGAGGATGCACTGGTCGTTCGAGTATCCCTGGAGCCCGGCCCTCACTTGGCTCATCGTGGTGGGCGTGCTGATGGTGCTCACCGCCTCCCTGGCCCTGGTGTGGCGGGAGCTGTTCCCGCTCACCGTCGCCTCGGCGGCCATCATCGTGCTGCGCATCGGCTCGCTCGCGCTCTTGCTGTATCTCCTGTTGCAGCCTAGTGTTGTGTTCACGAAGAGTGAGGAGGTGAAGCCCCACGTGGCCGTGCTCCTCGATACGTCGGGCAGCATGAGCGTGGTGGACGTCGGGCGCGACAAGCCGCGGCTGCGAGAGGCACTGGATGCCTTGCGGTCTTCGCAACTCCTTGAGAAATTGAGAGATAAGGCGAAGCTCGACCTCTTCGAGTTCGCCACGGGCCTCTCGCGCCTGAAGCCGGAGGCCCTCGCGACTCTGGAGAAGGCCGGGGGCACGGGCACGAGCATGGGCCTCGCCATCTCGCAGGTCAAGGACGAGTTGCGCGGCGAGGACATCGCGGGAGTTGTCGTGTTCACCGACGGGCGCGACAACACGGGCAGCGACCCCTTGGCGGCGGCCAAAGAGTTGGAGACGCCCATCTACACCGTCGGCTTCGGCCGCCCTAAGCCCAAGGAAATCAAGGAGAAAGAGACCGACCTCGCCATCGTCAGCGTGTCGCACGACAAGCGGATCGTCGTCGGCCACACGTCGGACGTCACGGTGACGGTTGCGATGAAGGGCCTGGGGGCGCGGAGCGTGCAGGTGGAGTTGGTGCTCGACGGCGCAGTCATCGAGCGGTCGGCAGCCGCCCTCAGCCCCGATCGCCCGGAGCGCCAGGTCACGATGAAGCTCAAGCCCACCAGCCCAGGGCAGTTCGTCTACACCGTCCGCGTCCCGCCCGACCCCACGGAGGCGAACAAGGCGAACAACGAGAAGCCGATGCCGGTGTTCGTGGCCGACCCCGTGTCGCGGGTGCTGTACGTGGAGTCGCGCCCGCGCTGGGAGTACAAGTACCTCAGCAATGTCCTCCGCGCCTACAAGAACATCGAGCACACGTCTGTGATCCGCATGGCCCCTGGCAAGATGACGATCCAGGGCACGAATCCCGCGGAGTCGGCTCGCATAGCCACGATGACGCCGGCCGAGCTTCAGCGCCTGAAGGCAATCATCATCGGGGACGTGCCGAGCACGTTCTTCACTCCCGTGCAGCTTGACACCATTGCCGCCCTGGTCGAGCAGGGCGGCTCGGTGCTCCTGATGGGCGGGAAAGCCAGCTTCGGCACCGAGGGCTTCGCCGGCACCCCCCTCGCACGCGTCCTGCCCGTCCAGCTCCAGCGCCTGCCCTCGTACATGGAGCGCAAGCTCGGCGAGGGCTTCAGGGTGGAGCTGACGCCTGAGGGGCGGGCGCATCCGGCCTTCCAGGGTGTGAAGCAGTCGTGGGCCAAGGCGCCTGAACTCATCAGCCTCATGGCCGCCGGCGAGGTCAAGCCAGGCGCCACGGTGCTGATGAAGACGACCGAGGGCTCCGACCTGCCGCTCGCGGTCGCCCACAACTTCGGCAAGGGCAAGGCCGTCGTCGTCCTCACCGACAGCACGTGGCGCTGGTGGCTGGGCATGGCCGAAGGGCGGGTGGAGGAGAACCTCATGATCGTCTTCTGGCGGCAGCTCATCACCTGGCTGATGCCCGAGCAGCAGGCGCAGAAGGAGCGGCGGGCCGTCCAGCTCGTCGCCGACAAGCTCTCCTACGAACTGAACCAGCCGGTGAACCTCACGATCACGGCGGTGGACGCCGACGGCAAGGCGGTGGCGAACGCCAAGGTCGTGTGCCACGTCCACGCGCCCGACGGCAAGGTGCTCGAGCGGCCGGGGGCGTACACGAAGGGCGCCGATGGGTCGCCGGAGGGCTACACGGCCAGCTTCATCCCCCACGTCGGCGGCAAGTACAAGGTCGTGGCCACAGCCCAGGCGGGCGGGGCCGACCTGGGCCGCGACGAGCTGTCGCTCATCGTGGGCGACACGTCGGTCGAGATGAACGAGACGGACCCCAACCGCGAATTGCTCAAGAAGCTTGCAGTATCGAGCGCGGGGCGGTATTATGAAGGGACAGATGCCGAGAAGATCGCCGACGACATCACGCTCCAGACCAAGAAGCACACCTGGACCGAGAAGAAGGAGGTCTGGGACAAGTGGTGGGTGTTCCTGGCCTTCCTGGCGTGCATGAGCGCCGAATGGGTCCTCCGCCGAAGGAGACAACTCGAATGACAAGCTCCGCCAGTGCGAAATGCAAAATGCAGAAGGCAAAAGGCAAAATGGAGGACGGCAGATCAGGAAGGCGCGGGCCTGGCTCCTCGCTCCGTTTTGCACTTTTCACTCTTCACTTTGCACTTTGCATTGCCCTTTCTTCCTGGGCCGCCACCGAGCGGAATCTCGTAGCCAACGGCGGGTTCGATAAGGCGCAGAAGGACGACCCCAAGCTGCCTGACGCCTGGCACTGCAAGCTGGCCGACTTCATGCCCAAGGAGGTGGGCAAGGACGACGGCGGCACCATGAGGTACCGGTACATCTGCGCCTGCGGGCAGGACCTGGGCGATGCGAAGCCGTGGTGCGGCCTGCTGTGCCCCAAGTGCGGCGGCTTCCTCAGCGGCGAGGAGTGCGGGGCCTGGTACGTCCAGAACCACGAGCGCGTCTCACTCGACCGCAATGGCGGCGGCTACTGCGTGAAGTTCACCCTCGACAAGTCCACCGGCGAGAACCAGGGCGTCCGCATCATGAGCCACCTCATCAAGGTCAAGCCCGCCTGGGGCTATGTGATGACCTTTAGCTGCAAGACCAAGGGCTCGATCGCCCGCGTGTGGGCCGAGTGCTACCGCCCGCCGCAGAGCACGCGCAGCCGCCACTGGGAAGGCCCGATGGACCCCGCGAAGCCGAAGGACGGCCTCGAGCGCAGCCACCGCGCCCAGGTGAACTGCGGCAGCCCCGCCTCGTGGGAGACGTTCACCAAGGAGATCGTCGCGCCCAAAAAGTACCAGTTCGAGTACATCAGCGTCAAGCTCTACGCCTACATGCCCGGCGAGGCCTGGTTCGACAACGTCTCGATTCGCCCGATGACGCCCAGCGAGTACAACGACTTCATCGTCTCGAAGAACAAGACGATCAAGGACAAGCGCTTCGCCTACTGAGCCCTGCGAGGAGTGTCATGCCGCCGACGAATTACGCCGTCTGCGAAACCTGCCGCAAGCACGTGCCCGCCCGGCACGAGATCCGCGAGGGCAGTGTCTACCTCTGCAAGGACTGCCCCGACTGCGGCACCACCGAGTCCCTCATCACCCAGCATGCCGACGCCTGGCAGCGCAAGCGCGACCTGTTCCGCTACGACCCCGCGGTCGAGCCGACCTGCGACCTCCACTGCACCACCTGCGCCCGGCAGCCCGAGCACCATCCGCGCATGGTCTTCGTGGACGTGACGAACCGCTGCAACATGAACTGCCCCATCTGCATCGCGAACATCCCGGCGATGGGCTTCACCTTCCACCCGCCGCTCGACTACTTCGAACGCGTGTTCGACGGCATCGCCAGGATGACGCCCAAGCCGTCGGTCCACCTCTTCGGCGGCGAGCCGACCGTGCGCGACGACCTCCTCGATATCATCCGCATGGGCCAGGCCAAGGGCCTCAACATGGGCATCGAGACCAACGGCCTCCGCCTCGCCGACGAGGAGTTCTGCAAGCGCCTCTGCGAGACCAAGGTCCGGGTGCTCATGGCCCTCGACGGCCTGGACCCCGAGATCTACACCCGCCTGCGCAAGGCCCCCAACGCCCTCTCCAAGAAGCTCGAGGCCATCAAGAACCTCAAGAAATACAGCCTGCGGCCCCAGACCATCATGTGCTGCGTCGCCCGCAAGGTGAACGACCGGCACATGCGCGGCCTCATTGACTTCTGCCACGAGAACCGCAGCTTCCTCCGCAACCTCCACCTCATCCCTCTCACCGAGAGCTGGAAGAAGGGAGAGGTCAAGACCGAAGCCCACACCTCCATCGAGGACGCCGAGCAGATCATCCAGGAGGCATTCCCCGGCGAGCCGGTGGCCTTCCTGCCGATGGGCTTCTCGCGCCACATCAATCGGGCGATGCGCTTCTTCGGCGGCGTGCAGATGACCTTCGCCGAGGTGCACCCCAACTGCGAGTCGGTCACGATCCTCTGGTCCGACGGCGAGCGCTTCCGCCCGCTCAGCTCCTACATGAAAGTGCCGCTGTACGACTTCTGCGAGGAGTTCGTCAAGCGGCTCGAAGCGATCGGCCCGCGCCTGGACCGCCTCGACGCGGCGAAGGGCTTCGACCGCCTGCGCGGTCGCCTGCTCGTGTTCCGGAAGTTCCTTGGCCTCGTGAGGAAGTCCTTCCGCTGGGACATGATCCGGTCAGCCCCTCGACCAGCGCGTAGCGCGGCGAGATGCGGATGCCGCAGAAGCGGCACCGCCGCCCGAGCGCCAGATAGCTCACGATCGGCACGTTGTCGTACCAACGGATCGGCTCGTTGCAGAAGGGGCAGTGGCTCGGCGGCTTGTGCAGCAGGAAGCCCCGCGGCAGGCGATGGATGCACACGTTGAGGAAGCTGCCCGTGACAGCCCCCAGCACGAAGGCATAGACGCACGCGAGCGCGACCGAGAACGTGAGCATGCTGCCTGCCTCTCCTGTCGCGTTATCTTATCCCGCCCCGCCCTGCCGCGCAAGCGGCGCGGAACCCGTGGCGCCCGCAAGCGTCTAAGCATACACTGTGGGAGGCATAGTCCGGCGACGAAAGGGCCACGAGCATGCGAAAGGCGGGGATTGTGGGCGCCCTCATCGGGCTTGCGCTGGTGGCCACCCTGTCGGCAGCGGGCGAGGCCGTTGTGAAGGACGGCCTGTCGGTCGCCATCGCTCCAACCAAGGCCGCTTTCGCCGAGAAGGAGCGCCTGGCGTTCACCATCACGTACAGAAATACAACCGACAAGGACATGTGGCTGTTCAACCCTGCCCTCGGCTTCTCCGACGGCGTGGGCTTCGCCAAGCTGGGGAGCTTCACGGTGGCCAGCGTGGCATCGGGCGAACGATGGCAGCTCGTGTGCCAGGCCGAGATCACGCGGGCCGACAGGTTCGGCTGGGGCGCGGTGCAGGTCAAGGCCGGGCAGCCGTACGAGACCACCTTCACCACGGCGCACCTCGCCCTCGCCGCCAGCCCGCGAGCGCTCCTGCTCCCCGCGACCCCCAAGCCCGGCAAGTACCGCCTTCAGGTGGAACTCGTCCTCGGCCGGCCCGAGGCCGAGGACCGAAGCCACCAATACTGGACCGGCACGATCAAGCTCAACCCCGCCGAGTTCGAGGTCGCGGCCAAGGCCGAGGGCCAGCCCCTGGTCATCACCGAAGAGGCCAATGGGAAGACGGTGGACGCCCTGGTCGGCCAGACCATTGAAGTGCGGCTGGAAGGCGAGCGCCCGAGGACGGGCTGGGAGGCGAGCGCGCCCGAGGGCGTCGCCGTGCAGCGCGAGGGCGCCCGGCCGGGCGAGGTCGGGGCCTCGCCCACGCTCGTCTTCACGGCCAAGCCGGGCGCGGCCGACAAGGCGACCGGCACCTACGCCTTCCGCTACAAGGCCGTCAAGCCGGGCCAGTCCAAGCTCCGCGTCGTCTACGTATCCCCCGGCGGCCCCGAGCCCACGATCCGCCGGGCCACCGCGCTGGTCCGGGAGTTCATCGTGACGGTTCGGGTGACTGCTCCGCCAGAGAAGGCGGGTTCGCTCTGAGAGCTACGCGGGCCGCAGGCGGGATTCGACGACGGAGCGCATGACGGCGCGAGGGGCGGGGAGGCCAGTCCACAGCTCGAATTGCTCGACGGCCTGGTTGACGAACATCTCCAGGCCGTTCACGGTTCGGCAGCCGGCGGCCTTCGCCTCGCGCAATAGGCGAGTCTCCAGCGGGTTGTAGACGCTGTCGAAGACGAGCGCCTCAGGCCGCAGCAGCGAGGCGTCGAGGGGCGTCTCCTGCACCTTCGGGTGCATGCCGAGCGACGTGCCGTTCACAAGAATGTCATAGGCGACGGAGCCGGCGGCGTCGAGCGGGATGGCCTCGCAACCGACTTCGGCGGCGAGCTTCTGCGCGCGCTCGTGGGTGCGGTTGGCGATGGCCACGCGGCAGCCGCGCTCGGCGAGGCCGAAGGCAATCGCCCGGCTGGCCCCGCCCGCGCCGAGGAGGAGTACTGTCTTCCCCCCAAGGGTGGCACAGGCATCTTGCCTGTGCGCCACAGGCGGGACGCCTGTGCCACCAGTCCCTGTGCCACCGCACAAGCCGCTCTCAATGGCGGCGACAGCGGCCAACCAGTCGGTGTTCGAGCCGAGGAGGCGGTCGTCGCGCCTCACGATGGTGTTCACCGCGCCGATGCGGCGGGCGAGGGGCTGCACCTCGTCGAGGAGGGGGATGACCGCTTCCTTGTGCGGGATCGTGACGCTGTAGCCCTCGACGGGCAACTCGCGGTAGGCGGGGATGAAGTCAGCCGGGTCGTCTACGCGGAACGGCAGGTGAACAGCATCCACGCCGCATTCCCTGAACGCGGCGTTGTGGATGGCGGGGCTCATCGAGTGGGCCACGGGGTTGCCAATCACGCCGTAGACGCGCGTGGCCGGGCCGATGCGGCGGAAGCCGTAGAGGTCGAGCATGTCGCGGACGGGCACCTGCCCCGGCGCCGCCTCGCGGCCGGCCCCGAGGGAGGCGAAGACGAGGAACGCGCCGAACTTGGGGCCGAGCACGCGGCTCACGTGGCCGTGCTCGCCCATCGTCACGGCGATGGTCGGCTTGCGGGCGGCCCGCAGCACGCGGAACATCGCCAGGTTGTCGCGCAGCGACTTCGCAACCGTTGCCACCTTCACGACGTCGGCATCCGCATGCTCCATGCGGCTGGCGATGGCCACGATGTCGGCGGGCGTCTCGGTGAAGTTGTGGTACGAGACGATGAGGCGCGCCCTGCCCTGGCGCCGAAAGCGCGGCAGCGCCTCCAGCTCCACGTCCACGAAGTCGGCCCCCAACCGGTCGGCCTCTTCGAGGAGAGCGAGCCGTTGCCCCTCATCGCCGGCCCACCGCCCGCCCTCGCGGACCGGGCGGCAGGTGACGATGACGGGGCATGGCCGGCCATCGAGGAGCCGAGAAAAAGGGGACAGGCTACTTTTCCGCCCAAAAAGTAGCCTGTCCCCTTTTTCCCAGTAGTCGACCCGGACCTCGGCGACGTCGAACGCGCGGCTGGGCGCGTGGAGCGCCGCGAGAGTCTCCTCGATGGTCTCGGTCGTCAGCGAAACGCACAGCAGCGTTCTGCCCATGCCTGTCTGCCCAAACGGCTTTCGGCGATTCGGCTCATTCAGCGACCTCACGGTCTGCACCTCCTTCCGGAGAGCATGATACGCCGACGGGGTTTTCACTTCAAATGGCCTGGAGCATGGCCCCCGGTTTCGCCCCCTGGCGGCGTAGGAGATTACGCGCACCCTCCGCGGGCATGTGTGTTGCGGGCAATCGGGCCGCGTGGTATGCTCTCGGGCAGGACTCAGGAGGCACAGGATGGTTCGGCCCTGCCTTGCGTTCTTTGCTCTCGCGGCTGCCGCGGCGGCGGGCGAAGTGGTGATCGATGGCCCGCGGCTCCGCGTGGTGATCGGCGAGGATGCGGCCTGGCGCAGCGTGGCCGATAAGGCAACGGGCAAGGACTGCTGCGCGCAGGGGAAGGGCGCGCCGCTGGCAACGGCGCGCACCGCGGATGGAACCCACAGGTCCGATAGGGTCCATTGGGAGCAGGGCGGGCGCCTCACCCTCGCCTTCGGGGGCTGCGACACGCGGCTGGTGTATGCGGTGAAGGCTGAGGCCCACTGGATTCTCTTCCGCCTCGAACGCATCGAGGGCACGAGGCCGAGCCATGTGACGCTGCTGTCCCTGCCCGTGGCGATCGCCGAGCACGTCGGGCCGCGACTGGCGGGAGCCTGGAACGATCATCAAGCCGTCTGCCTCATGGCGGCGAACCTCCAGACGCAGTGCTCGGCGCAGCGGCGGGGCGCCGTGGCGGAGCTGACGGCGACGGCGCAGGACGCGCCCGGCCCGAGGCTCGAGGGCGCCGCGGTCGCCCTCGTGGCCTGCCCGACGAAGGAACTGGACGCCGTCCTTCAGAAGCTGGCCGTGGCTTGCGGGCTGCCGCGGAACGACGAGAAGGGCACGCCCTCGCGGCTCCTGCCCCTCGCCCGCCAGAGCTACTGGTTCCTGTCGTTCGGCGAGAAGGACGCCGACAAGGTGATTGACCTGTGCAAGCGGAGCGGCTTCCGCCAGGTGATGATGGGCAGCGGCTCCTGGTGCCGCACGGTCGGCCATTACACCTTCAACGCCAACTACCCCGACGGGGTGGAGAGCCTGCGCCGCACGGTGGCGAAGCTGCACGACGCGGGGATTCTCGTGGGCATGCACTGCTTCGCGTCGAAAGTCTCGAAGACCGATGCCTACGTGACCCCAGCGCCCGACAGGCGATTCTGGGTGGACATGTCGGCCACGCTCGCCGCCGACGTGGGGGCAAGCGATGAGGCGGTCCGCACGTCGAGCGACCTCCGCGAGTGGGCCGGCAGCCCTGTCGCGAAGCAGAAGATATGGGAAGGCGGCGTCGCCAAGCACCAGGAGGTGATCATTGACGAGGAGATCATCCGATACAAGGAGATCGGACGCGGAGCGTCCAAGACAGCGCATCCCCACGCGGAGCGTGGGGACGAGAGGGGTGATGATGGCAAGTTCGACACCTTCCTCGGCTGCGAGCGGGGCGCCTGGGGCACGCGGCGGGCCGAGCACAAGGCGGGCACGCAATGCCGCCACTACGGCGTGGACGGCTGCATCAACGGCTATATCGTTGCGGCGACCTGTCGGCCGGCAGCGGCCACAACGCCGTCAGCCGCGACCCCGCCTTCGGCCACCGCTTCCTCGAGGAGTTTCAGGACCGCCTGTTCTTCGGCACCGACATCTGCGCGCCGACGAACCAGACGCCCCTCGTCGAGTTCCTCCGCGACGCCGTCGAGGGCGGCCACATCTCGCGCGAAGCCTACGAGAAGATCGGCTGGAAGAACGCCGAGCGGCTGCTGGGCATCACGGGAACTCCGTGTCCGCTCAGCGGAGCCGCGAGCACGGCCGCCGGCGACGCGCCCTGACCATGCCCACCAACCCCAGGCCGACAAGCAGGGCCGTGGCCGGCTCGGGGACCGCCGCCTCCCCGAAGCGGTAAGTGATCGTGCCGGTCGTGTAGAGGGCCGACGTGTCCCACCAGTAGCCAGGGAAGGCTGGGGGGACAGAGACGAAGTCGAACGTGCCGACGAGCGAGCCCCAGTCAAGAATGTCGAAGGACTGGTCCACGAACGGCGGCGAGCTGTTCAGGATGAAGACGATGTCGAGTGCACCGGCAGCGGTCAAAGTGCCCGTGACTGCCAGAGCATCGCACGTGCGGTCCGGCGGCAGCGCCCTCGCGTCAATCTCGATCTCCAGCGTCCCCGCGGGGTCCTGCGTGTAATCGCCGTTCACGTTGAGCAGCGCGGTGGAGCGGCCGGGGTGCAGCGTGCCGCCCTGGTTCTCGATGATGCCCTGGAGGAGCGACGCGAGGTAGAGGTCCCCGCTGAGGAAGTCGAACGCGCCCCCAGGCGCCACCGTCATCGTGTCGGCGCGCAGCGTGCTGCCGTCGAGCACCAGCCTGCCGCCACTATCCACGGTAACGGCCCACGTCACCTCGGCCAGCGAGCCGCCACGGATGTCCACCAGGCCGACCCCGCCCGGCGGGCTTCCGACGGTGAGATTGCCGCACCGGAGCGCCCCGCCGCTGTCCAACGTGATGGAGCCCCGGCCCGCTTGCCCCACGGCGAGGTCTCTCCCCCGAAGCCGTCCACGGCCACATCGCTGCCCACCCAGAGCGAGCCGCGGGTCGTGATCTCGATGTGCCCGTTTCCGGAGTTGGCCGCGGGCGCCCCGAACTGGAGCGTGACCACGGAGCCCAGCCCATGTTGCTCGAAGACCAGGGTGCCCGTGCCGCCCCAGGAACCCGGTTCCGCGCCATTGGCGCCGCCGAGCGTCAGCATGGGACACTCGAGGCGCGTGTCGGGCCAGCCTGCTGCACCAGTGCCCACCACGCGCACCTCGCCGGTCCCCCCTGAGTTGACCCCAACGTCTATCTGGGGGATGGTGATGTCCTCCAGGTCACGGATGGTCAGCAGTCCATTGCCCGAGAGTCCCACGGCGATCCCGTAGGAGACGAGGAACTGGGCGTTCGGCCCGGAGATGGTCATCGCCCCGTCCCCGGTTGTCTGCTCGCCGAGGTCGAGGCGCCCAACCTGCAAGGCCCCACCATCCTCCAGCGTGGCTTCTCCACGGCCTTCCCTCCCGATGACGAGTGTGCCCGTGCTTCCGTTCACGTTACACAGGGAGTCGGTTCCCGCCACGCGCAGGGTCGAGGTCGCGCCGCCGAAGCCGTCCACGACCAGATCGCTCAACACCCCCAGCGAGCCGCCGGTCGTCACCGCCAGGTGCCCGCTCCCCGCGTTCGCCGCCGGCCCGCCGAACTGGAGCGCAAGGACTGATCCCTGCCCGTATTGCTCGAAGATCAGCGTGCCGGTGCCGCCCCAATGGCCCGGCCCAGCGCCGTTGGCGCCGCCGAGGGTCAGCGTGATGCCCTCGAGGCGCGAGTTCGGCGAGTCCGGGGCGCCAGTTCCCGTCACCCGCACCTCGCCGGTTCCTCCCAGGTTCACGCCGACGTCTATCACGTTCACATCGTCCGCAGTCAGCAACGCCCTCTCTCGAAGAGCCAAGGAGCCGTTGCCCGACAGCCCCACGGAGGCCACATCGTACCCGACGTGGAGCAGGGCATCCGGCCCGGAGAGCACCACCGCCCCGTCACCGGCCGCCTGCTCGCCGACACGCAGGTTCCCGACCCGCAATGCCCCGCCATCCTCCAGCGTGGCTTCTCCCCGGCCGTTGCGCCCGACGATGAGCGCGCTCATCGCGCTGTTCACATCGCACAGGGAGTCAGTCCCTGCAACTCGCAGCGTCGAGGTCGCCCCTCCGAAGCCGTCCACGGCCAGATCGCTGCCCCCCCAGAGCGAGCCGCCGCTCGTCACCACCACATGCCCGCTCCCTGCGTTCGCAGCGGGGACGCCGAACTGGACCGCAGGCATTGCCCCCAGCCCGTATTGCTCGATGATCAGTGTCCCCACCCCCCCCGGCTGCCCCGCTCCTGCGCCGTTCGCGCCCCCGAGGGTCAGCGTGGCGCACTCGAGGCGCGAGTTCGGCGAGCCCGAGACCCCGGTCCCCGTCACCCGCACCTCGCCGGTCCCCCCTGGGTTCACGCCGACGTCTATCTGGTCCACCGTCAGCGCCGCCAGCTCGCGCAGGGTCAGCGAGCCCTTGCCCGAAAGCCCCACGGAGGGAGCGCTGTCCCCGATCTGGAACTGGGCTGCCGCTCCTGAGACGACGACCGCGCCATCCCCAGCCGCCTGCTCGCCCAAGCGCAGGCGCCCGACCTGCAGCCTCCCCCCATCCTCGACTGTGGCCTCTCCCCGGCCGTCGCGCCCGACGACGAGCGCATCGCCGCCAAACCAGGAGTTGGTCCCTGCCACAAGCAGGGTCGAGGTCGCCCCGCCGAAGCCGTCCACGGCCAGATCGCTGCCCCCCCAGAGCGAGCCGCCGCTGGTCACCTCCACGTGTCCACTCCCAGCGTTCGCCGCGGGTACGCCGAACCGAAGTGCAGCGAATGCTCCCTGCCCGTACTGCTCGAAGATCAGTGTCCCCACACCCCCCGGCTGTCCCGCTCCCGCGCCGTCCGCCCCACCCAGCGTCACTGTAAGGCATTCCAGGCGCGAGTTCGGCCAGGGCGTAACCCCGTCCCCTGTCACCCGGACCTCGCCGCTCACCCCGGGCCGCAGGCCCACGTCGAGGATGAGGTCCCAGGCCGGGCCATGCACAAGCGACACACCACTGATGAGGAGGCGACCCAACGCCGTGTCGCCAACGGCGAGACGGGTGAAGCTGAGGTCGGCGCCGCCGGTTGCCGTGATCGTGTCGTCCGTCGTAAAGGCCGCCAATGCCTGCGTGGTCGCAGGGCCATTGATGGTAAGCGTGTCAGCAGCAGTCGGAGCTTGAGGCGGAGCCCAGTTCTCGGCTTTGAACCAGTCGGTGCCTACCCCACCCGGCCCACCCGTCCACAGCAGCGGTACGGCGGACACGCTTGCGGAGACGCTCAAGAGCAGACAGCAGGCCACGACAGGGATCGCCATTCGCCGTGTGCTGTGGGTCATGGTGCTTGGCTCCTTGGCCTGATGATGCCTGATTGCGTGGGCAGTCGGGAATTGGGCCACAATGTGATGCATTGTAGTAGAGCAAAGGCGGGTTGTCAACGCGCTTGCGCTGTCTGGCAGCGCGCCTATAATGGTGGCTTCAGACGTTTGCCATGCAACTGCTCTCGGCAGGAGAAGCCCGATGCGCAAGCCGGAACCGCTCAAGCTCGGCGTGGCGCCCACAAGGCGCGTGATCTTCAGCATCGAGGAGGCCGCACGCCAGAAACGCCTCATCGAGGCCAAGCTCAAGGCTCTCGGCGTGGACATCGTGACGATTGACGAGGTGAACCCCGAGGGCCTCGTCTTCAGCCGCAAGCACGTCGAGCCGGCCCTCGAGGTCTTCCGCCGCGAGAAGGTGGATGCCCTTTTCATCCCCCACGTGAACTTCGGCACCGAGGACGCCACGGCCCGCCTCGCCCGCGACCTGGGCAAGCCAGTGCTCCTCTGGGGGCCGCGCGACGCCGCGCCCCTGCCCGACGGCTCGCGCGACCGCGACACCCAGTGCGGCCTCTTCGCCACGAGCAAAATCCTCCGCCGCATGAACGTGGCCTTCTCCTACATCGTCAACTCGGCGCCCGACAGCGCGGTCTTCGCGCGCGGCGTCACGAACTTCGTTGCCGCCGCCGCCGCAGTCAAGGCCTTCCGCAACGCCCGCATCGGCCAGGTGAGCACCCGCCCAGCCGCCTTCTGCACCATGATGGTCAACGAGGGCGAGCTCCTCGAACGCTGGGGCATCGAGGTCGTCCCCGCTACCCTCGGCGACATCCTCCGCGTCGCCCGGAAGATGATCGACTCGCAGGACCCCGCCGTCGCCCAGCAGGTGCAATGGATGCGCGACAACTTCGAGGTGGGCGACGTCGAGGAGGCCGACCTCGCGAAGGTCGCCGCCTTCAAGCTCACCCTCGCCAAGTGGGCCGAGGATGCCGACCTCGACGCCATCGCCCTCCAGTGCTGGTCGGCCCTCCAGGCCGACTTCGGCATCTTCCCCTGCTTCGTCCACGGCCTCATCACCGACGAGGCCGTCCCCGTCGCCTGCGAGACCGACATCCACGGCGCACTCGCCTCCTACATGGTCCAGGAGGCCGTTGCCCGCAAGACGGCCACCTTCTTCGCCGACCTCACGATTCGGCACCCCACTAACGAGAACGCCGAGCTGCTATGGCACTGCGGCCCCTTCCCGCCCAGCCTGGCCATCAAGGGCAAGCCCAGGAAGCTCAGCGGCCACTACATGGCCGGCCCCAAGCCCCCCCTCGCCGTCGGCGAGTGGCAGGTGCGGGGCGGCCCCATCAGCATCGTCCGCTTCGACGGCGACCACGGCGAGTACAAGCTCTTCCTCGGCCACGGCGTCGGCACCAAAGGCCCCTTCACCCGCGGCACCTACCTGTGGGTCAAGGTCGGCAACTGGCCTCTGTGGGAGGAGCGCCTCATCCGCGGCCCCTACGTCCACCACGTCATCTGCGTCCACGGCCGCGTCGTCCCTGCCCTCTACGAGGCCTGCCGCTTCCTGGGCATCGAGCCTGACTGCGTCGAGCCCACCGAGGCCGACATCCAGGCCTGGCTCCGCGGCGACCCCTGGCCCGGCGAGGCGAAGTAGCTCCTGCCGCAAGAAGCCTGTGCCACCGCCCACTCCAGCGTGGTGGCACAGGCATCTTGCCTGTGAGGGACTTTCCGGAGTAGAAACTACTTCGGTGGCGCTTCGGCCTTTTGGCGGCGGAGGTCGTCAAGGGCGCGCTGGGCCTTCGCCGTGTCGGGGTCGAGGGTGAGGAGCTTTTCCAGCTCGGCCTGGGCCTTGTCGAGTTGCCCCCGGAGGGCATAGAGGCGGGCAAGCTCGTAGCGGGGGCCGGGGAGCTTGGGGTCGTCCCGCGTGTTCGGCGCACCATGTAGAGGCGCATCAACTCGCGCCAGTCGTCGGGGTGTTCGCTCTTCTCGAAGGCTGCAAGGGAGCGCACGGCGCACTGATGGCGGCGGATGAACTCCGTCTCGCCCATGTCCTGGAGAAGTCGCTCTGGTCGGATACCGATGTCCTTGTCGTCGGGCACGAACAGCCGCAATTGGTTGGCGAGGTCGAGGTACGTCTTGTTGTACGGGGTCGCGGAGAGGAGGACGCAGCGGCATTCGTTGGCGCGCAGGTACTCCAGGATCGCGCGGTATCGCTTGCCCTCCCGGTTGCGCAGATTGTGGCTCTCGTCAATGATGACAAGGCGGTATCGGCGTAGTTCGGGCAGTTTGCGGGTCGCCCTGGAGATTGAGAGCACCCTGGCGCGGAGGTCGTACTGGTCGCGGTAGTCCTCCCACATGGGGACAAGGTTCTTCGGGCAGATGATCAGGCTGCTCCAATCGTGGTCCTCCTGGATCACTCGGGCGATGGCAGTCGCAATCAGCGTCTTGCCAAGGCCGACGACATCCCCGATGAGCACGCCGCCGCGTTTGTTGATGTGGTGCGCCGCGATCTTGACGGCCGCCTTCTGAAACTCGAAGAGCTTGTTGCCAAAGACGGCCGGGATGCGGAACTCGGCAAGGCCCTCGCGCGCCTCTCGTGAGAGGTGGTACGCCATGTTGACGTAGATGTGGTGGGGCGGGATTGGGACATCCCGCGCCCAACTCTCGTCAATGATCCTGGCAAGTTCGTCCGAGATGTCCACGCACCACTGGTCGTTCCAGCGATCCTCAAACCAGCGGGCCAGCTTGTTGCAGGCGTCGTGGTCCAGCACGTCTACATTCAGTTCCCCTTGGCTGGACAGGCCCGAGAAGGTGAGGTTGCTACTGCCGAGGTAGCCAACCTTCGGACTGTCGGGGTCGGGCCGGAAGAGCAGGTACAACTTGGCGTGAAGGGGGTGTCGTAGGAAGAGCTTGACCACGACCTTCTTGGACTTGATCTGCGCGGAGAGGCGCCGCAGCCCCGCCTCGTCCTCGTTCGTGGGGACGCCGACTGCAAGCTGTCGTCGGAACTCCTCGGCGAGGCGCTTCTTCAGGCGGAGCGCTGTCGCATTGTCCAGCGGCTTGCCTTGCCGACCCAGCCTCATCATCTCACGCAACTCGTCCTGGGGGAGCCGCTGCATGCCCACGAGCAGACGACAGCAGTGCCCTTGCTCGCCAGACCACCGCTCAACGCAATCGTCAAGCTGCTTCCATCCACGAAGGTTGAAGTAGCCTACGCAGAAGTCCGCGCGGTCAGACAACTCCATCGTCTGGCGTAGCGCGGGGAGAAGTGACTGCTCGATGTTGTCGAAGATGCGGGGCATTCTGCTCTACCCTCCTTGCGCTACCGTAGCTTGTGGGACCCTCTGGTCAGCCTCTTCCTGGAGCCTCCGATGGGGTGCCCCACGGCTGCCTGCCATTGTGCGCAAACGGTCGGGGGAGTCAAGTGCGGGCAGTGCGGCGACCTGCGCAGCGGTCAGAAGTCGCCCCGGAGTTGGCCCAGGGCGACGGGACGCTGACCGGCAGCCCGGCGATAGGAAGTAACACGACCCGCCCCGGACCACGTGAATGCCCCGCTCGCCGCCTGTGAGCCAAGCCGAACCATCCGTCGGTGCCCCATTGTAGGAGTCGTGCCACGTGTCCTGGCACCATTCCCACACGTTCCCGTGCATGTCGAAGATGCCCCAAGGGTTGGGCTTCTTGCCGCCTACGACGTGCGTACTGCTCCTGTAGTTGTCATGAAACCAGGCATGGTCGCCCAGGGCTGCCTCACCGTCGCCGAACGAGTACCGTGTCGTTGTGCCGGCCCGGCAGGCGTACTCCCACTGCGCCTCCGTTGGCAGAGAGAACGTCCTTCCTGTCCTTGCGTTCAGCTTCGTGATGAACGTCTGGCATGCGTCCCAGCCAACCTGCTCAACCGGGCCCTTCAGCTCCTTGAAGTGGCTCGGATTGCTGCCCATCACGGCCTGCCACTGCTCCTGTGTCACCTCGTACTTGCCGATGCAGAATGGCCTCGCAATGGTGACCCTGCGGGCGGGCATCTCCTCCTTCTCCCCGCTACGCGACCCCATGATGAAGGAGCCGGGGCGGATGAGGACGAGTTCGAGCCTGACGCCACCGCCAAGGTCAAAGACCCGGCCATCCCCTCGGGCACGAGGGAGCTTTGGTGCAGCTGGGACGTCTGGTGCCGCCTCACCCACATCGGCCCCCTTCGTCCAGACGGTTACGAACGCAACGGAGGGTGAGACCCGTTTGACCAGGGCCGGGCCGTCGAGTCTCACCGCGCTGCTGGGCCTCACGAACACGACCTTGCTCTCGGCCAGGAGTGGCTTGACGTAGTTGATGGGGACTGCAAATGCCACGTTCGCTGCAAGCTCATTGCGAATCTTGGCATTCACGACCCCAAGGACTTCTCCCCGCTCGTTCACCAAAGGTCCGCCGCTGTTGCCAGGGTTGACGGCGGCGTCAATCTGGAAGACCTTCTCGCCTTCGCGGGCCGAGACGCCGGCAATCGTGCCTCTCGTCACCTTGATGTCATCGCCCAGCATCGTAGCGAGGGGAAAGCCAAACGCGCGGGCATCCTGGCCGACCTCGACCACATCCGAGTTCACCAGCGGCATGGGGGTGAGGTTTCCGGCGTCGATCTGCAGCAGAGCAAGGTCGCGCTGTTCATCCTGCTGTAGCACGAGGGCTTCATACGCCTTCCCGCCGATGGTCACCACCACCTTACCGGCACCCCTGACCACATGTGCGCATGTGATCAGGTATCCCCTTCTCCCAACAACGAAGGCAGTACCGCTTCCTGTTGGCCCCCCCGCTGGTTCGGCGGCCGACGCCATTCCCCAGCATGCCGAGGTCAGAATCCACAGGGATAGCCGCACCGTAGCCATGTTACCACCTCCACCAGATGTCAATCGGGTAGCCTAACCGCCGACTCGTACACCTCGTCAGGGCTGACTGCCCCCATGCTACGCTGCGCACAAGCCACAAGCAAGCCCCGATCTGCGGGGACAACTGTCGCCTCTCCACCGGGCTCCTGCACAGGACCAATGCCGTGCAGAGTCTACCGGTCCAAAGTCCTCGGTCATGCGTTCCGCTACACTCCCGAAAGCGGCGCGTGCGGACGCGGTATAGATAGCGGGGAGAACCTCGCGGACCCCCTGGGGGGCGTGGTTCAGTTTTCCGGCGGCTAACCAACCCTGCCCGGAAGAATCTCGGGCCGCCCGCCCGTCGAGCCGTCGCCCCGACCGCGCCGCCGTCGGGTCGCCCGACCAGTGCCCGCGTCTCGAGTCGTCACGCCCCGGCGGGGTTTCCGTGCGCCTGGGCCGGCCCCCCCTACCTCATCGCACCGGCGGGCGCCAGTTTGGCGGCGGCTTCGGGTCAGTTCCAAGACGCTTTCGCGCCTGTTTCCTGCGGCCAACACCCGTGACCACTTGACATGGCAGGTAAGCTGTGGTATGATTGGGGCACGAGGGGGGAGTTCCAGTCGGCAAGAGAGGAGCCGCCAATGAAGCAGAACCCCGCCGGCTTGCGCTAACAAGACCGGCGGGGCCACACGACGGCGAGAATCGCCGTCAGAGGCAGCTTACCACACGACGGGAGTATCGTCAATGGCAACTCGACTGACCTGCAAGCAAGCCTCGGCGCTCCTGGGGGCGGGGCTGGCCCCCTACACCGTCCAGCACTATCGCTACCGCTTCTGGGCCGTCTACTGCGGCCACGAGCTTGTAGCCGTCACCGTCTACCGCAAGGGCGCCGCCGAAGTCGCCCGTCGCCTCAACGCTCTCCCCGTAACCCACGGCGTCGAGGAGGCCCGCCATGCTGGCTGACAGGTATCGCCCGCAGTCGTGGGCCGAGGTCGTCGGCAACGACAAGGCCATCGAGAAGATCGCCGCCCTCACCGCGCAGGCCCGCGAGGCCCGCGACTCGCTCGTCCTTCTCCTGACGGGGCCGGCAGGCGTCGGCAAGTCCACCGTGGCCCGCCTCGTCGCCAAGTCCCTGGGGGCCGACGAATGCCACGTCGAGCACATCCCATCGGGGAAGTGCATGGCAGACCGCGTGCGGGAGGTCGAGGACACGCTCGCCCATTCGGCCCTCTTCGGCTCGGGCTGGCGCGTGATCATCGTCGAGGAGGTTGACAAGATCGCCGCCCAAGCCCAAAGCCTGTGGCTGACGCTCCTGGAGACGATGCCGCACAAGTGCGCCGTCATCTTCACGTCCAACACGAGGCACGACGAGTTGTTCGGCGGCATTGACTCGCCGTTCGTGTCCCGCTGCTACCCCGTCTGGTTCAACACGCAGGGCTTCGCCACGCGCGACGGCGCCCCCGGCCCTGGCGCCCAGCGCCTCAAGTGGATCGCCCAGCGGGAGGGGATAGACGGCAAGCCCGATTCCTACTACGTCAAGCTCGTCAACGACTGCAAGGGCAACCTTCGGGCGGCCATCCACCGCATGGAGCTTGACGCCTGACCGCGGCCCCCCGGCGCCCCGGCAAGCCGACGGCCGGGGCGCCTCTTGCGGGGCAGGCACGGACCTGGCACACTGCACGTCGGCGGCGGGAGGCCCAATGGCTTGGAAGGAGAGTACCCCGATGGGATACAAGGAGCTTCGCCCTGGCGTCGTCCGCATCACGTTGGAAATGCCGACCGAGTTGTTCGACCGGCTTGAGGCGTTCACCAAGGCCCAGGCGACGGCATACTCCACGCCGAACCTGAGCCACGTCTGCCGCCAGATGCTTCACGAGGGCCTGGAGCGGGCCGGCTTTCCCGAACCGAAGCCGCACGGCAAGGGGAAGAACGGCCGGAAGTCCTGACCA
Organism: Planctomycetota bacterium; assembly: GCA_041320515.1. Lineage (GTDB taxonomy): Bacteria > Planctomycetota > PUPC01 > DSUN01 > DSUN01 > DSUN01. The sequence goes on from JBGLNR010000001.1 coordinate 3,241,011, forward strand.
CGCCAGACACAGACACGCCGGCGGGTGGGTTGCGGCTCACCCGCCGGCCTTCGCTCTCCCCCTCGCCCGACCCGCCCCAGCCCTTTCCCACTGACTGCAACCTGACCCCGACCGGCCCTTCGCTGCCGGCCACACGCGGGCCACTTGCTGCCCTGCCCGCCGTGGCCTCTCCCCTGACTGCAAGGCACAGTTCCCTCGCAGACGCCCGACGGCCCCGCAGCGGCCTTGCTGGACGCCCTGGCGGGGCACGTGGGGCAAGGCGGGCGTCGTGAGGGGACGGTAGCAGCGGGCGAAGCGTAGGAGGCGACGTGGAGCGGCGGCAAGATGCCAGCGCGTCGAGCGTCGCTCCTGGGGCCTCTGGCAGCGTCCAGGACGCCACACATGGAACGGGCGGCCCCGGGGTCAGGACCGCCCGTGGGTGGGTCGTGCTCTGCTACGCCCTCGCAAGGCGCCGTCGCTCGCGGGCCAGCCGCCACGCGGCACTGGCGATCCGGCTGTCGAGCTTCCCCCGCTCGGGGTCGCTTGCGGTCTCGACCAGGGCGCTCACAAGCTCGCTCACCGCGTCGGCCAGATGGGGCGGCACGGACACGGTGAAGATGTGCTTCGGGACGGGTTCGCGGGTGCTGGATACTGTACCCCGCACTGTACCGTCTTTCCCGCCTTGACACAAGCCATTGACGTTGCTATGCTTGGGGAAGTCGTGCAATGGACTCATAATCCCCCGGCCGTCCGTTCGAATCGGACAGGGCCCACCAGTTACCCCCCGCCCCAGCGTCTCGAGGAACGCAACGTGCCCAACACACCCATCCGCCGCCGCGACTTCCTGAGAGCCTCCGCCGCAGGAGGAGCCGGCCTCCTCGTGCTGACCCGGCCCCTTCGCTCCGCCGACGCCGCTGAGCCACTCCCCACCCGCGTCCTCGGCCGCACCAAGGCCAAAGTCACCATCCTCGGCCTCGGCACCGCGCCCATCGGCGAAGGGCCGCCCGACACCCCCGAGGCCGCGCGGGGTCGGTGAGGACGTATTTCACCGCCTGCTGAAGCATGTCCGTGCCGCCGGCCCACGTGCCCTCCATGTGTTCGTCTATGGCGTCCAGCAGCCAGGTTCCGCCCTGCGCGCCGAGGAAGCGGAACCACTTGCTCTGGAGGTGGAGGAAGCCGACGCCCTCGGCCGGCTCGGCGGCGCCATCGGGCGCCTCTTCGCGGAACTTGCCGATGAAGAACACGCCAAGGCGTTCGGCCTTCCCGACCATTCGCTGGAGGGCCTCGACCTGGGGCTTGGCCGACTTGCTGAAGTCGAGCGTCGGCGCCTTCGCGGGCGCCTTGCCCTTCATCGCCTCGACGATCCGGAGCGGCACTTCGCCCCCCGCCCCCACAGGCCCCGCCTTCACCACCAGCACAAGCTCCGCCTGGTTCACGAGATGGATGGGCGTGAAGTTCGGGTTGATCAGCGCCCTCGCCGTCGAGCACGCGAGCAGCACGATCAGAGCGGCACTTGCCAACCATCCCAGGGACTTCCTCACGGCGCGGCTCCTGAATGCGGGTTTCGTTCGACCCCGGTGATTCTACGCGGCGCGGCGGTCCGCCGCAACCGGACCGCAAGCGCCGGTGGACGTGGTGGACAGTGCGGACACTGTGGACGGGGCGCATGCGCTGAACTGCCCACGTCCACCCTGTCCACCATGTCCGCTCTGTCCACTCCGAATTGCGCCCCGCGCGTCAACTTCATAGAATGCTGGCGGCTGTGGGGACCGGACCGCGACACGCACGAAAGAGAAGGTCAAGGAGGTCGAGACGTGAGACGCTGGCTCGCGCTGTTCCCTGGGTTTGGCGTCCTCCTGCTGTCGCCTGCGTTTGCCGCGCAGAAGCCGCGGCTGGCCATCGGCGAGTTCACCGCCCGCAAGATCGCGCCGCCGAAGATTGACGGCAAGATGGAGCCGGGCGAGTGGGACAAGGCGTTCACGACCTCCGGTATGATCGCGCCCTTCGAGCACGAGATGCACCACGCCGAGACCACCATGGCCCTCGGCTACGACGAGAAGAGCTTCTACTTCCTCTTCAACTGCCGCCGCACCGACGCCGAGTGGTACCTGCGGAAGGCGGTGCGAGAGAACGACGACTACGATTTCGGCGACCCGTCCGTCGAAATCTGGGTCACGCCGCCCACGCTCGTGCCTGAAACCTATCAGAACATCATCAACACCTACCCGGCCGTGCTCGACCAGAAGATGATCCCCACCCGCGGCTACGTGGCCCAGGGCTGGAAGGGCAACTGGACGACCGCCGTGACCGAGAGCGAAACCCACTACGTCCTCGAGGCCGCCATTCCCATCAAGGACTTCGGCTTCGACACTGTAGGCGCCGCGTCCCTGCGCCGCGAATCGCGGGACGCGGAGGTCCCGCCCACAACGTGGCGGTTCCTGATGTGCCGCACAGCGCACGGCTCGAAGCCGCGGGCGCAGGCATCGTGGTCCATCACCCAGGGCTTCAGCGAAATCCCCCAGCACCCGCAGGTGCACCTCGTGGACGACTCGGCCGTGGTGCAGCTCTTCAACGTCACGAGCGTGCTCACCGGCAGCTATCGCTTCCCGATGGCCGTCGTCGCGCCCGACAAGGCGAAGGCCGACGTGGCCGTCGAGCTTCGCTGGCACAAGGAGCCGACGTTCGCCGACGGCGATAAGGTCGAGAAACAGGTGTTCGTCCTCAACGCCGGCGAGCGCAAGACCGTCGAGTTCGCCGGCGCCGTGCCGCCCGAGGTGATGGATGCGAAGAAGGCAGGCTTCTTCACTTTCACAGCCACGAGCAACGGCAAGGCCATCTTCCGCCAGAGCTTCCCCTTTGCCGTGGACGGCTGGACGCCCAGCCCTAAGCCCGTGCGGCCCGAGAAGGCCGAGGTGAAGGAACTCGACTTCCGCGCAATGTACGGCCCGGAGTCGAATGTCATGATCGTTCGGGCCGACATCATTGACCTGCCCGACCGCGCGAAGGTGGCGGGCGGGGCGATCCGCCTCCTCGATCCCGCGCAGAACAACAAGGAGCTGATGGGCTTCGCGATGCAGCCCTTCCGCCACTGCTATTCCGCCACCCACTTCGCCCTCGACAAGCTGCGCATCCCGGTGGCCGACTGGCCGCGCATTGACCAGACCAAGGCCGAGAACGCCCGCATCGAGGAGCAGAACCGCAAGCTCGAGAAGGAGGGCAAGAAGCCGCTCGACCTCAAGCCCCTGCCCACGCCCGAGCCGCTCAGGATTCTCGTCGAGGTGACGGTGAAGGACGCCGACGGCAAGCCGCTCAAGGCCGAGTCGAAAGAGGTCGGCCTCCTCCGCCACAAGTTCGAGTGGACCGACAACGCGGTCGGCATCACCCACAAGGTCATCCCGCCCTGGACGCCGATGACCTATCGGGACGGCGTCGTGGGCGTCTGGAACCGCTCCCTGCACCTCAACGGCCTGGGGCTGTTGCGGCGCGCCGCAAATCGCGGAGTTGATCAACTCCGCGATATGCGACTCGTGGCCACCAGGGACGGCAAGCAGACCGAAGTGATCCCTTCGCCCCCAACTCTCGTTCGCCACGTGGAGGCCCAGGTGGACACGGCCGGCACGGGCGAGGGCGGCGGCATCAAGGTCGAGGCGAAGACGCGGGTGGAGTTCGATGGCTTCACGCTCAACGAATGGACCCTCAGCGGCAAGGCCGAGAAAACGACCCTCGAGGTCGTTTTCCCCGAAGAAGAGGCCACGCACTTCTGCACCACGGCCGGCGGCTGGGCCGCCACACATGATGTCACGCCCGCCTACTGGTCGAGCCAGCAAACCGGCTCGGGCATGCTCATCGGCGACTTCGTGCCCTACATCTGGCTCACCAACTCCGACCGCGCCTTCATCTGGGTCGCCGACAACGACAAGGGCTGGGGCACCGACACCGACCGCTCGCACCCGACCCAGGAGATCATCCGCAAGGACGGCACAGTCACGCTCCGCATCCACTTCGTCGAGGTGCCGACCGACTTCAAGCAGCCGACCACCATCAAGTGGGCATATCAGACCTTCCCCTCGCGCCCGCTGCCGCCCGGCTGGCGCTCGATCATTTGCGCGAACCGCAAGGGCGACCTGCTCGGCGCGCGCAACACCTACTTCTGGTTCGACAGCCAGGCCGACTGGGCGGTGCTCTGGCCCTACTATTGCAGCCCCTATCCCTGGAGCCTCGAGAAGTCGAAGGCTGCCTTCGATCACTTGCCCGTCCGCACCGACCACCGCCCGATGGTCGGCTCCATCGCCCACGCCATCGCCCGCTACCGCGACTATGCGGGACACGAATTCCCCGGCTACGTGGTGGACTGGGGCGAGACGCCGGGTGACTTCTCGAACGGCAACGTGACGCAGGGCAAGGGGCCGATTGACTTCCGCGTGTGGCACTACCAGAAATGGGTCCGCGACGCCGGCTTCCGCGGCCTCTACGTGGACGAGAACTACCTGGGCGTGGACAAGAACTTCCTCACGGGGGGCGCCTACTTCAAGCCCGACGGGCGCCTCCAGCCCGGCTACTCGTATCTCGGCGAGCGCGAGTACTTCAAGCGGATGAAGATCATGTTCCACGAGAACGGCGCGGCCGCCCCGAACCTCTGGCAGCACATCTCGTCGGGCGCCGCCTACCACGCCTGGTTTGGCGACATCTTCTTCGAGGGCGAAAACGTCGAGCCGACCGACCTGAACTTCGACTACCTCGAGGTCCTGCCCGCCGGGCGCCTGCGGGCCATCGGCTCGGCCAAGTGCGCCGGCGGCGTGATGACGATGATGTGCCAGTCGTCCCGCCACGCCACCGTCCACGAGCCCAAGCACACCCACCAGTTCGTCGGCTGGGTCATGGCCCACGACGTGTTGCCCGAGCAGGCGAGCCTCTACAGCGTCATCGCCCAGGAGGCACGCCTCTACGAGGACAACGTCGAGTTCTTCGGCTATTGGAAGAAGGACTGCCCCGTCGCGGCGAAGACCGCCGACTGCCTCGCCTCGGCCCACATCGTCAAACCTCCCGCAGGTTCCAAACCTGCGGGAGGTTATGCCCCCCGCGCGCTCGTGTGGGTCGTCAACACCGCGCGCAAGGACCAGACGGTGGACGTGTCGGTGGACTTCAGCGGCCTGGGACTCAGCCGCGGCAAGACCGTTGCCCTCAACGCCGAGACGGGCGAGGCCATCGAGCTGACCCGCCGCGGCTTCAGCGTGCCCGTCCTCCAGCGCGACTTCGTCGCTGTCCATCTTGTTGAGCGGCAATTGCTCAAGGGCGACGAAAGCTTCTACGCCTCCTTCGATGGCCGTCGCGAGGCGGAGGAGGCACTCGGCTGCTCAATGTTCGAGCCAACCGATGCCCCGCTCACCCAGGGCGTCAGGGGCCAGGGCCTCGACGTCCGCGGCGGCGTCAGGATGTGGCCGAGGCTCCACCTCACCGACGCCGAGGGCCGCCTCGCGTTCCACGCCCGCGCCTCCGTGCCCCGCGATTCGGCCCTCGCCATCTCCCTCGACAAAGACGGCCTGGTCTTCGAGCGCCTTGTAGGCGGGGCGTCCCTGCCCCGCGAGCAGGGCGCGAAGGACGGACAGCGCATCACTGCCCCGGCTCCGACGGAGGGCTGGCACGCCTTCGACCTCTCCTGGAAGGGCGGCAAGGCCACGCTCGCGCTCGACGGCAAGCCCATCGGCACCCTCGACATCCAGGGCCTCAACATCGGCGGCGGCACCGGCATCGCCGTCACCGAATCCGGCAAGTTCCTCTTCGGCGGTCGCGGCGATGCCGTCGCGGCCATTGACGAGGTCCGCTGCTACCGCCCACTCTAACCTCCCGCGGGTTGCAGACCCGCGGGAGGTTGCGGGAAGGGGCAGCCCCTTCCCGCAGGTTTCCTCACCTGCGGGAGGTTGGCCTGAAGGAGGGATGCACATGCCCTACAGGCGCGACGTCTTCGCCCCAGGTGAGTACTACCACATCTTCAACCGGGGCGTGGGCAGGGGAACCCTCTTCTTCACGGCGGACAACTACGAGCACTGCCTGCGGCTGCTCAAGCGCTACCGAGGCCCCTGCGGAGCCGCCGTCATCGCCTACTGCCTCATGCCCAACCACTACCATCTCTTGGTGAGGCAGGAGGGCGAGGTCCCGCTTTGCCGCTTCATCAACGTCGTCTTCAATGCCTATGTGCAGGCGGTGAATCGCGAGAGGACGCGCAAGGGCACACTGTTCGAGGGGCGCTTCCATCATGTGTTGGTGGACCGCGAAGTCTATGTTGAGCATCTGTGCAGGTACATCCACCTCAACCCGGTCATCGCCGGTCTCGTGCCCCGTGCGGGGGATTGGCTCTACTCGAACTACCAGGAATGGGTCGGGGAGAGAGCCGGCACGCTGAAGGACGGAGAATTCATTCGCCAGCGGTTCCCGACCGCGGAGGGGTACCGGCGCTTCGTTGACGATGAGATTGGCGAGGCGCGCATGAGGGCGCAGCTCAAGAGCTACCTGCTTGACCCCTAACCTCCCGCGGGTGAAGAAACCCGCGGGAGGCCAGCCGAGGAAACCTCCCGCAGGTCTGGAACCTGCGGGAGGTTGGGATTCGATTGACGCCCTCCCCGGCGCAGTCTATAATGACGACAGGGATGGAGAACGGAACCCAATCCCTGTGATCGAGGCGAGTGATGAGGACACAGCGGAAGGCCAGGAAACCCCCTGCCCACGCGGCGCCGCTGCTGCGCGAGTGCAAGCAGATCATCCAGCGCTTCCTCCCCGACGCCACGGTCATCCTCTACGGCAGCCTCGCCCGGGGCGAAGCCGGCCCCGAATCCGACTGGGACCTCCTTATCCTCACGGACAAGCGCCTCACCTCGGCCGAGGAGCGCCAGGTCGGCGATGCCATCTACGACCTCGAGCTGGAACACGGCCTGGTGATCTCGGACTACTTCTGCTCCCGCGAGGAGTGGGAAGCGCCTGTCTCCCGCGGCGGTCCCTTCCACGCGAACGTCGAGCGAGAAGGCATCGTGATATGACCGTGGAGCGAGAGGCGTACGTGCGGTACCGTATCGAGAGGCAGCTCGCGACCTGGGAGCCCCCCTCTCAGTAGACACGCTCAGGAGAAGGCATGCTCAAGCAACGGAGCGCGCACACCGTAGCGCTGATCTGGATGACCCTCGCGGCCTGCGAGCAGACGAGCACGGCAGGGGAGTTCGACGTCGTCACCTCCTCCTTCCTCGGCTCCGCGGGCTTCGACGATCGCGTGGTCGGGGCGAGGATTCAGGCGGATGGGACAATCGTGCTCGCCGCGAACCTGGGACCGGGCGTGAAGGTTCAGGGCCTGAGCGTCGAGGCGGGGAAGAATGGCTACATTCTGCGGCTGAGTCCCGACGGCAAGAAGCTGCTCGGGTCCGCCGCCGTCGCCAAGGAACTGAAGGACCTGGCGATTGACGAGAAGGGCAATCTCTATCTCGCGGCCGGGGCCGAGGGCCTCCTCAAGATGTCGCCCAAGGCCGACAGTGGGGGCCTGGACGATGGCCGCCGTGGCCGAGGTGGGCACGCCGGTGCTCCAGTTGCCGGCGCTCTGCCAGTTGGTCTGCCCGGGCACGTTGCTCGTCCAGGTGGTGTTGGCAGTCATGCTCAGGGTCACGAACACGCTATCGTTGTCGGAGCCGACCGTCGCTGAGGAGATGAGCTGTGCCCAGGAGTTCTCTTTGACGATGCTCACGGCGCCCACGGTGGGCGGGGTGCCGGTGGGGAAAGTGAAGAGGTCGTAAGAGCCGGTGAGCGGGCCGGCGAGCGAGATGCCGAGGTTCCAGGCGCTATTGACGTTCACCGTGCCGGGGGTGCCGGTAACGGCCACGAGGTCGCTCGTCGTGCCGTCGTGCTCCCAGTGGTAGGTGGAACCGGGGGCCATGGCGAAGGAGCCGACGACGTTGAGGGTGCCTGGGCTGGCGCCGAGGGCCATCTCGCCCAGGAGCGTGGCGTTGCCCTGAATGGTTGCGCCGCTGGCGGCGGTGATGGAGTCGAAGTCGGCCAGCCCTGAGCCGTCGGCATTGAGCCGCAGGGCGGTGCCCGCGGCCATGGTGAGGTGGCCGAGGGAGCGGTAGCCGCCGCCCGTGCCTGCCTGGTAGAGGCCGGCCACGTCGGTGGCGGAGAGCGCTCGGCTGTAGATCAACACCTCGTCGAGGTAGCCGCTGAAGAACTCGGTGTTGTTGGTGGCGCCGATGTTGAAGTTGAGCGCCTGGGCGTTGAGGCCGGTGGCAGTGCGCTGGCCGGCGAGCACGCCGTCAATGTAGATGCTGTGCTGGTTCGAGCCGAGGGTGGGGTCGTAGGTGGCTGTGACCAGGTGCCAGCCGGCCGGCGGGGTGCCGGCCTGGAGACTGGGGAGGGTGCCGGTCCACAGGTCGTTGCCCCACCAGTAGTTGCCCAGTTGGGTGTCGCCATTGGTGCGCACAGCGTTGGCCTGGTTGTTCGTGCCCCAGTTGCCCCAGCCCACGATGCCCAGGTTGCCGGCGGCGCTGGGGTTGAGCCAGGCCGAGATCGTGTAGGCGCTGCCGCCCGTGGGCACGCCCGTGGGGAAGGTGGCCGCGGTGAGGCGCGAGGCGCCGTTGAGGCTGAGCGAGCCGCCGAGGACGCCGGAATTCACGTACGCGGGCGCGCCGACGGCTGCCAGGTTGCTGCCCGCGCCGCTCGTGTCCTGGCCCAGGACGTTGGGGTTGTTGAACGAGTAGTAGGCCACTGCGCCGCCGGGGAGGGCGCCGGTGGCGCCCGTGGGCATGGCGATCGTCAGGGTGCCGCCGGTCACGTTGAGCGCGCCGCGGGCCATGTCGAGGCGGCCCGCCGTCGCGTCAATGGTGAGGCTGCTCGTCGTGGCCAGGGTGGTGCCGGGGCTGACGCCCAGCGTGCCGCCGCTGGCCAGGGTGAGGTTCTGGTTGAGGGCCACAGTGCCGGCGCCGTTGACGAGGAAGTTGGTGGCGTTGATCGTGGCGTTGAGGGCCAGGGTGTCGCCCGCGGCGTTCAGGGAGAGGGTTGGGGCCGCGGGCGGGGCGCTGAGAGTCATCGGGCCGCTCACCACGGGCGCGCCGCTCTTGGCGCCGATGGAGTTCGCCGTCGCGAGCGCGGCGCCGGTGAGGGTCAACTGAGTCCCGGGCGCCAGCCGCACGTCGCCCAGGGAGGGGTTGTAGTTGCCGACGACGCCGGCCTGGTAGAGCGCCTGGACTTCGCTGGTGCTGAGCGTGCGGTTGTAGATGATCAACTCATCCATCAGGGCGTCAAGATAGTCGTCCGCCCAGTTGCTCCGGCCGATGTAGTTGATCGTGCGCGTGACGTTGCTGGGGAGCGAATGGTCGGTCTTGACGCCCACCGCCACGCCATTGATGTACATGGTCGACACGGCGGCGTTCGCGGCGCCCGGCGTGACCGTGCAGGCGATGTGGAGCCACTGGCCGTTGGGACCCGTGTTCGCGACCTCGTGGGCCTCGGTGCCGCCTGCCGTGCCCTGGAACTCCCAGTGAACGTTGGGGGTGGTGCCGTTGCGGGCCAGAAGGATGTTGTTGTTGGACGGGCCATTGCCGAAGTCTATGATGCGGTTCCAGTTGGTGAACGACTCGTAGTTGACCCACGCGGCGACGGTGATGCCGTTGGTGAAGTTGGCGAAGCCGTCGGGCAGGTCAACGTAGTTCTGCGCCTCGCGCTCGAAGTCAATGGCGCCGCCCACTCTGCCGGCAGCCGGCTGTGCGAGGGCGCCGCCGTTGTTGCTCAGGAGCGTGCCGTGGTAGCTCCCGGCCGAGTCGTGGCCGAGGTCGCCCGCGTTGTCGAAGTTCCAGTAGCCCACGGACCCCGCGGGGGGCGCGCCCGCAGGCAGGTTGAGCGTCAGGCTCCCGCTGTTGACCAGGAGCTGTCCGCCGAGCGAGACGCCGCCCGTCGCGCCGATGGCCACGGCCCCCTCCGTCACGAGCGTGGAGCCGCTGCTGCTCGCCAGGCTCGCCACAGTCACCGCATTCGTCACACGCACGGTGCCCTGAGTGATGGCGAGGCTGCCCGGCGCATTCACCACGCCGGGAAGGACAAGGGTGTGCGCGCCCTCCGAGGCAAGGCTGACGAGCGTGCCCGCGCCGGGCGTGAGGTTGGAGACCGCGATCTCGCCGCTGGCGACGCCGACGCCCGCCGCCCCCGCTGTGATCGTGCCGCTGGCCGTCGAGGTGATCGGGCTGGTGAACGTCTGGTTCGTGCCGTCATAGCTTCCGAGGACGAGGTTGCCGCCGCTCATGCGAATGGCCGCCCCCGTCGCCGTGCCGCCCCCGATGAGGGCGAGGCGGCCGGCCTGCACGTCCACGAGCGTGTTGCCCAGGCCGCTCCCGTCGCGGGTGAGAATGAGGTCCGACGTGCCCTGTTTGACAAAGGTCGTGGCAAGGCCATTGGCGTCGAGGCCCCCCGCAAGGGTCCGGACCTGGGTGTTGAAGCCCGAGGCGCCCGCCGCGCGCACCGTGGTGCCGAAGAAGTCGAGGGTGCCCTGGCCCGTGGTGGTGAGAATGCTCGGCGCGTCGAAGGCCAGCAGGCCGAGGGCCACCGTGCCCGTCGTCGCCGCGTTGACCGTCGAGTTGGCGAGGACGTTGACGTTCGTTTCCTGCATGAAGGCGTTGGAGTTCGCGGGCACGGGCGAGATGGTGAACGTGCCGCCGTTGAGCGTCACGGTCGGATCGCCGCCGAGGAGCCCTGCGCCGGCGACGCGGAGGGTCGCACCCGGCTGGACCCGGAAGTTCGTCTCCTTCGCGCTCACCGCGGCCCCCGTGGCGGCGTTGATGGACAGAATGCCGGGGCCATGGAGAGTCAGCGTCCCTGCCTCCCCGTTGTCGTCGAAGCCGGCGAGGGTCAGGTCCTTCAGGTTCCTGAGCGTGGCATCGCCGCTCGTCGTGAGGCGGTCGAGGGTGCTGGCCTGGCCAATCACGAGCGTCGCGTCGCGGCCCAGGCCCAGCGTGCTGCCTGCCGCCCCGGTCAGGGCGTTCATGATGGACAGCGTGCCGCTCGCGCCCACGGCGACGGAGCCGTTGCCGCTGAGGCTGAGGCTGCCCGCCGCGGCGTCGCCGCTCGCCGTGACGGTCCACGGCGTGTTGACGACGGCGGCGACGTCCTCGTTTGGTGAGGCGGGCAAGCCGCCCCCGCTGGGCGACCAGGTGGCCGCCGCCCAATCGCCGTCGGCGCCCGCGTTCCACGTGAGGGTGCCGGCGATGGGCCAGGTGTAGCTCGTGGGGATGCCCCACTTGAGGCCGAGGTAGACGCCGACCTTGCTCCGCTCGTCGGCCGTGAGGTCGCGGTCATAGATGACGACCTCGGCGATGTCGCCCCGCATCCCTTCCGTCGGGCCGGCGACGCGGGAGCCGATGTTGAGCTGGGCTGTGCTGGTGTTCAGAACGGCGCGATTGATGCCGCCCGCATCGGCGCCGTTGACCCACCACTGGTCGCGCCCCAGGCCCCCGCCGCCCCCATCGCCGTCCCACATGGCCGACGCCAGGGTGGGGGCCGAGGTGCTCGTGAACGTGGTGTCGAAGGCCGACGCCCAGTAGTGGTTGGCCACGCGGTTGTTGTGGTAGGCGGCGACGCCATAGGCCTGGTCGTTCGCGCCCGTGCCCGTGTGCAGCACGTGCTGGTAGCCCACCCCGGTGTTGGACCAGTTGGACCAGACGGCGAACACGGTCCTGTCCTGGTTGCCGCTCACGCCGATGTCGTTGGCGCGGGTCAAGAAGTCGTTGGTCCCGTCGAAGTACAGGGTGGACGAGCCGTAGAGCGCCCCGGCCCTGTACTGCGGGCGGCTGGCCGCGGTGGCCTGGCTCACGAAGAACGAGCCGCCGCTCTTGTCGTTCCACCGCGCGACCGACTGGCCGCTGGCGGTCACGGGCACAGTCCCCGCCGTGTCCTGCCACAGGCTGCCGGCGTCACTAGCATCGAGCCACAGCCTGCACCCCGGCAAGTCCGTTCGGACGCCACGCGGCGGCGGGCGCTCGGCCTCCTCGTGTCGTTCCGCACCGACCGCGCGCAGGGCCTCCTGGTCGCGGCGCTCGACGACCCCGACGCCGCCATCCGCGCCACGGCGCAGCGCGTGCTGGTCGAGCAGAAGAGCGAGCGCGTGGTGGCCCACCTCGAGCGGCAGCTCGAAGCGCTCAGCGCCCTCGCCCGCATGCAAGCCGTGGCCAACCTCGCGCGCTTCGGCGACAAGCGCTTCGCGCCCCACTTCCTCAAAGCCCTCCGCGACCCCGACAAAGTCGTCCGCGACCGCGCCATCCAGGCCCTCCGCAAGCTCACGGGCGAAAGCTTCGGCTATCAGGCCGACGCCCCGGCCGACCGCCGCGACGAGGCCGTCGCCCTCTGGGACCGCTGGGCGCGCGGCGACATCGTCCAGCCCCCCGCCGAGGGCATACGCGGCAAGCTCCTCGTCGTGGACGAGCAGGCCCCCAACACCGTCGTCCTCGACATCGGCAGCGACAAAGCGGTCCGCCGCGGCCTCCGCTTCGAGGTCCGACGCGACGGCAAGCCCATCGCCCTCCTCCTGGCCGAGAAGGTCGAGCCCACCCTCACCATGGCCAAGGTCCTCGAGCGCCGCGGCGACCCCCTCCGCGAAGGCGACGCCGTGCAATCCCTTCCCGACGGCGCGGCCACCCCCGCCCGCGACGGCGAGTGAGACCGGGCTTCGCTGCCATTTCGGATTCCGGGTTTGGGATTTCGGATTTCCCGCATCACGTGGGTGATGCGGGTTAGCCGGCCCCCGCGGCTCGCCTGGTCTCAGTGGGGGAGGAGCACAGAGACCGTGGGCTGGCAAGGCCGCAGGGGCCGAGCGACTAGCTTCTCTGGCTCGGTGGAAGGCGCCGTACGTGGCAGGTCCCCCCACCGTGCGCAATCCTAGCGCCCGCCCGCGCGGGAGTCAAGAGGAATTTGCCCCCGGCGCTTCGCCTTGTCCGTGCAAGAAGGCGCGGATGGCGGCGGCCTGCTTGAGGGAGATGCCCTCGGCCTTGGCCAGATCCTCCGCCGAGGCGGCGCGGATGGCGCGGACGCTGCCGAAGTGGGCGACGAGGGCCTTCTTGCGGGCGGGGCCGATGCCAGGGATGCGGTCGAGGACAGAACCCTTGTAGGGTTGTGCCCTCAGCTTGCGGTGGTACGTGACGGCGAAGCGGTGCGCCTCGTCCCGCACCCGCTCCAGCAGGTGCAGCTCGGGCGCGTCGCGGGCCAGGACGATGGGCTCGGGACGCTGGGGGACGAAGACGCGCTCCTCGGTGCGCTCGCGTCCCTTGGCCAGGGCGATGAGGTCCACGCCCGTGACGCCTTCGGCCTGCATCGCCGCCTCGGCCACGGCGAGGTGGCCCAGGCCGCCATCCACCATGACCAGGTCGGGCAGGTCGCCCTCCTCGACGCCGCGGCGGAGGCGGCGGCTGAGCACCTCGTGCATCATCGCATAGTCGTCGGCTCCGACGATGGTCTTGATGCGGTAGCGGCGGTAGAGGGCCTTGTTGGGCGTGCCGCGGTCGAATGTGACCTGGGAGCCGACGGCCTCGGCCCCGCCGAGGTTCGAGATATCGTAGCACTCGATCCGCCTTGGGAGGCGCCCGAGGCCGAGGGCGACCTGGAGGCGTTCGAGGGTGCGGGCGCGGTCGCGCTCGGTGGCGTGGGCGGCGCGGAAGGCGCTCTCGGCGTTGCGCTCCGCCATCTCGATCAGGCGGGCCTTCTCGCCGCGCTGGGGGCGGGCGATCTCCACCCTGGCGCCGCGGCGCTCGGCCAGCCATTCGGCCAACACGCCGGCATCGGGCAATTCGACCGGCACCAGCACCTCGGGAGGGATGAAACGCGTGCGGCCGTAGAACTGCTTGAGGAACTCCTCGAAGGCGGCGGGGGCGGGGTAGCCCTTGGTGTCGAAGCCGTAGGCCGGCACGTCCTCGAGCTTGCCGCGGCGGACGAGCAGACCCTGCACCTGCATCGCCCCGCCCTCCGTGTAGTAGCCGAACACGTCGCGGTCCACGCTCTGCGGGCCGGCGACCACCTGCTTCTCGATGGTGCGCTCGACGGCGGCGAGCTGGTCGCGGTAGCGGGCGGCCATCTCGAACTCGTGGCGCTCCGCCGCCTGGCGCATCCGCTCGCGGAGGCGCTCGGCCAGTTCCTGGCTCCGGCCGCGGAGGAACAACTCCACCTCGTCGAGCAACTCGCCGTAGGCCGCCGCGTCCACGTAGCCCACGCAGGGGGCCACGCAGCGGCCCAACTCGTAGTAGAGGCACGGCCGCGTGCGGTTGCGGAACACCGTGTCGGGGCACTTGCGGATGGGGAAGACGCGGTTGACGATGCGCAGCGTCTCGCGGGCCGAGGCGGCCGACGAGTAGGGGCCGAAGTAGCGCACGCCCTCCTCGGCCGTGTAGCGCCGCACGAGTTCGAGCCGCGGGAAGGGCTGGCGGCGGTCCAGCCGCAGGCTCAGAAAGGTCTTGTCGTCCTTCAGGTTGATGTTGAAGCGCGGCTTGAACTGCTTGATCAGGTTGTTCTCGAGGATGAGGGCTTCCTTCTCGGTCGCCACGATCACCCAATCAATGTCGGCCACCTTGGGCACCAGGTGCTCGGTGAACACCCGCTCGTCGCCGGCGGCCTGGAAGTAGGAGCGGACGCGGGCGCGGAGATTCACCGCCTTGCCGACATAGATGACCTTGCTGTGGCGGTCCTTCATCAGGTACACGCCGCAGGCGGCGGGCAGTGCGTCGAGCTTCTGTTGCACCTTTTCGGGAATCAAGGGGGGCACCCGCAACCAGGCCCGGTGGCGCTTGCTCCGCAGCGGAAGGGCTGCTATGATTCGCTCGCCTGGTCCGGCTGCCATTATAGTGCAGAGCAGGCTCCTGTTTCCAACAGGTCCGCCCCTCGTTCCTATTGCGGATTCCGATGTCCCCCACCTCTCCTGCTTCCCGCCGCGGCCGGCCCCACACGCTGCTGATGGTGTTCGCCCACACGATGAGCGACTTCTACGCGACCGCGTTCACGCCGCTGGTGGCGACGTTTCAGTCGCTCCTGGGGCTGACCCTGACTGGGGTGTCGGCCATCGGGGCGCTGGTGGGCATCTTCGGCTCGATGATGCAGCCGCTGATGGGCCTCTGGAGCGACAGGGCGCACCGCGGGGCGATGGCCGCCGCGGGCGTGCTGGCGTCGGCCGTGTTCTTCGGCCTCATCGGGTTCTCCCCCAACGTGGTGGTGCTCACGCTTCTGCTGGTGGCGGGGTCGCTGGGCGTGGCGGCGTTCCACCCGGCCGGGGCGGTGCTGGTGGTCCGCGACGAGGCGCGGCGCCACGCGGCGATGGGCCTGTACATGACGGGCGGGGGCCTGGGCCTCGCCCTGGCGCCGTGGGTGACGACGCGCATCGTCGGGCACCTGGGCCTGGCGTGGCTCTGGCTCATTGCGTTGCCCGGCATCGGGCTGGCCGTGTGGCTCTACGCCGCGACGCGGCACGAGCCGCCCGCCCGAGCCAGCGGGCGGGTGCTGAACTGGCGGGCGCTCTTCGCCCCGGGCACGGGCGCCGGCTGGGCGCTCTTCGGCGTCGCGTTCCTGCGGTCCGTCGGCGTCACGGCCTTCACCTACTTCGCCTCCGTGCTCGGCAGGGCGCGGGGCTGGCGCCTGGAGGAGACGGGGGACGTGCTGTCGTGGTTCCTGGGCCTCGGCATGGCGGGGAGCCTGCTGGGCGGGCACCTGGCCGGGCGCATGGACCGGCGGGTGCTGATCGCGGCGTCGTGCGTGCTGGCCGCGCCGTGCTTCCTCGCGTTCGCGGCCACGCGGGGCGGCCTGTCGGTCCCCGCGTTCGCCGTGGCCGGGTTCCTCTTCTCCCTTGCCACGCCGGTCAACGTGTCGCTGGCGCAGGAGCTGTACCCCCGGAGCGCGGGCCCGATGAGCGGGGTGATCATGGGCATGGCGTGGGGGCTTGCGAGCCTGCTGCTCATCGGCGTCGGCAGGGCGGCCGAGCGGTTCGGCGTCGAGCGCGCGCTCCAGGTCGCCGCGGTGTTCGGCGCCCTCGCCGCCGCGTTCGTGGTGTTTCTGCCTGGCAGAGGGGTCAGGGCTGGGGCTGGCTCGCCTCGATCTGCTCCTCGGTGAACAGCTCGGGCTGGCGGATGATGCTCATCTCGACGAGCTGGCGGATGATGCGGCGGGTCAGCGCGCGGCTGTCCGTGTAGAAGCCCACGTAGCGCGGCTGCCTGCCCTCGGGCGGCAGCTCCTCGGCCAGCAGAGTCATGTGGATGTCGCGGCTGATGTTGATCGTCACCCAATTGTTGCCGAGCTTCTGGATGCCCTCGGTGATGAGGTGGACGTTTGGCGCCCAGCGCTCGAGCTTCACGTCGGGCACGCCGATGACGTAGATGCTGCGGGCCACGGCGGCGAGCTTGTGATAGTGGTCCAGGTGCGGCTCGAGCAGGCTCAGCCGGGGCGACAAGCCCGGCTACGCCTCGCCCATCGTGGTGGACTGCCAGGGCCTCCGCCAATACGTCACCATGACCTCCCAGGCCGCCATCGGCGTCCACGCCAAGACGGGCGCCCTCCTCTGGCGCTTCGAGCACAAGACCTCGTACGACGCCAACATCCCCGACCCCATTTACCACGATGGCTGCATCTTCATTGGCAGCGGCTACGGCAGCGGCGGCGAGCTGCTCAAGCTCAAGGTCGAGGATCAGAAATGCTCTGTCGAGGAGGTCTGGCGCACCAAGGCCCTCGACAACCACCACGGCGGCGTGATCCTGGTGGACGGCTTTCTCTACGGCTCCAGCCACGGCGGCAAGTGGGTCTGCCTCGACTTCAAGACCGGCGAGGAGAAGTACAAAGAGGACGGCGTGGGCAAGGGCTCGCTCACGTATGCCGACGGCATGCTCTACACCTACAGCGAGCGCGGCAACGTGGGGCTGGTGAAGGCCACGCCCGAGGGGCACAAGGTGATCAGCAAGTTCCGCGTGCCCGGCGGCGGCAAGGGGCCGAACTGGGCGCACCCCGTCGTGTGCGGCGGACGCCTCTACCTGCGCCACGGCGACCTGCTGTTCGCCTACGACATCAAGGGGAACTGACCGCTCAGGGGAAGAGCGAGCGCAGGGGGGCGCGGCAACCGCGGCAGAGGGCCGCGGCGGCCAGGAGCTTCACCGCGTCGCCCGGCAGGAAGCACACGATGCCCTGCTCGATCGCCGCCAGCGCGCCGTAGCCGCACCCGAGCGCCAGCCAGGCCGCGCCGAGGACGAGTATCACGGCGTTGCCCAGCGCCATCGCCAGCACGAGGCGTGCGAACGAGGGCCTCGCGACACTGCGCGTGAGGGTGCCCACGAGCCATCCCGCCGCCACGAAGCCGACCAGATAGCCCGTCGTGGGGCCGAGCCAATGGCCGGTGAAGATCGGCATGCCCACGGCGCCGAGCGCGAGGTACGACGAGAGGGCCACCGTGCCCAGCCTTGGCCCCAGCCCCGCGCCGGCCACGAGCACGAAGAACGTCTGAAGGGTGATCGGCACGGAACTGAACGGCGTGTAGATGCGCACCTCGGCCGCCACGGCCAGGCACAGCACCGTCAGCCCCACCCCGAGGGCCGCCACGGCCCGCCGGTCCGCCGCCACGCGGGTCCACCACGACGACACGATGCCAGGATTGTTCACGCGCGACAACTCCCCGAAGCAAGGGGGCAGTGGAAAGGGTCGGGCCGCTCCGCTCGATCCGTCGGATCGGTCGGATCCGTCGGATCTTCTCGCCCAGGATACCCGTTCTTCAGGCCGCGGTCAAGTGCTAGAAATCCGTCAGCTCCACCATGTGCTCGATCTCGGCCGGCAGGTAGAGCCGCCCGCGGTTGACGCCCGGGCAGCGGCGGGCGGCCACGGCCCAGCCCCTGGGCGAGCCGACGTATTCGTGCCAGAACGGAAAGGTGCGGCACTGGACGGGCCGCACGGCGTAGATTCGGCAGCCCGCGGGCGACCAGAAGATGCAATCGCCGTTCGCCAGCTCGTGCAGCGAGTGCGCGCCCGACACCTTGCGGAGGTAGGTGCGGGCGAACTCCGCGGCGTCGAGCCCCAGGTTGCGCGCGATCAGGGCAGCCTCCATGTCGTCCACCCACACGTAGCCCGGCTCCCCGCGGCAGCATCCGCCGCAGCGCGTGCACTCGAAGCGCAGGCCGTCGCAATACCACGGAGCCTCGGCCTTCGGGGGGAAGATACGCATCGTCCGCTAAGCCAGTGCAAACGGCAAAATGCAGAATGCAGAATGGGAAGCTGAAGAGACGCCGGCGACTCACTCTGCACTTTGGACTTTGCACTTCTCATTTTGCATTGCTGCGTTCCTCAGAAGATCGGCTCTTGGTCCTCGCCCCGGCGCAGGATGGCGCGGCGGATGGCCACGACTATCCCCGTGGCCGTGAAGGCCGAGAAGCAGGCCGCCAGCGTGAACTCGGTGTACGTGGCCACCAGCAGCACCACGATGGCCAGGAAGGCGAACTCGGCAAACGTGTGGTGCCGTCGCATCAGGCGGCCCATCATGTGGGGATACGGTACGCGGCTCACCATCAGCGCCCCCGCGAAAAACGTCACCGTCGGCAGCACCCGCGCCACCACGGCCACGTTGTGCTGGCTCCGCAGATAGCTGTCCAGGATGATGAGCGTCACCACCTGCCCCGCCGCGGCGGGCGATGGGAGGCCGACGAACCAGCGGTGGCTCTCGGCGTCGAGGCCCGTCTGCACGTTGAACCGCGCGAGCCGCAGGGCCGCGCACACGGCGTAGACCATGCACGACATCCAGACGAGCCGCTGGTGCTGAAGGTCCGCCTGCGCCGCCAGCACGGCGACCAGGAACGCGGGCGCCACGCCGAAGCTCACCACGTCGGCGAGCGAATCCAGCTCCGCCCCGAACCGGCTCTCCACGTGCGTCAGCCGCGCCGCCCAGCCGTCCACCGAGTCGAACACCATCGCCAGCAGCACCATCCACGCGGCCAGCACCAGCCCCTGCTGCCCGCCCGTCGCCGCGAAGTACACCGCGTGGAACCCGCACAGCAGATTCCCCAGCGTGAGCATCGAGGGCACCGCGGCGATCTTGCGCATAAGGTATTCCCCGCAGTCTGGCGATCAGTGCAAAATCCAAAGTGGAAAATGCAAACTGCAAAATGCCGCGTCTCAAGAGGGGCCGACCGCCTGAGTGGCCTCACTTTGCACTTTGCATTTTCCCCTTTACACTTTGCATTTCCGACTCGGCGATTTCTCCCAGCACGCTCTCGCCCGCCTTCACGTGCTCCCCCACCGCCACCGTCGGGCGGAAGGGGACGGCGGCCGGCACGTAGACCTCGAGGCGCGAGCCGAACTTTACCATACCAAACCGTTGCCCGCGTTTCAACTCGTCCCCCACCGCGCAGTCGGTGACGATGCGGCGGGCGACCAGGCCGGCGATCTGCCGCACGAGAATCCGCGAGCCGTCGGGCCGCTCGAGGCCGACGAACGCGCACTCGTTCTCCCGCGTCGCCTCCGCGCCCATCGCGTTGCGGAACTTCCCCGGCCGATAGGCCCGCCAGGCCACCCTGCCCGCCAGCGGCGCGCGGTTGACGTGGACGTTGAGCACGGACATGAAGATGCCGATGCGCAGCGCCTCGGCGTGAAGGAACTCAGCCTCCTGAACCGTCTCGATGTCGGCCACGCACCCGTCGGCGGGCGAGACCAGCCTGTCCTCCCCCTCGGGCGGCACCCGCTCGGGGTCGCGGAAGAAGTTCACAAGCAGCACCCACAGCGCCGCAGGCACGATGCCCGCCCAGGGAAACAGCCAGACGGCGACGGCGCACAGCCCCCCCAGCACCAGCGTGCCGACCACCAGCTCCCGCGTCCCATACCGTGTCAGTGGCCAGCGCAAGGCAGCTACCTCGGCCTCCTCTCCCGTTTGGCAACACTCCACCCGAGTGAAGTGCACGCCCACCTGACCCTTCGGCTTCGCTCAGGGCAGGCCCTCGCGTCGGTGGGGCGAAGGACTGCCCACCACGCGCAGCGGCCCTTGGCAGGATGAACGAGAGTGGCCGTTGCTCGTTCACCCGCTGTCAGGAGTCCACGGCCACTGGAAACAGAGTAGCAGGTTCGCGTCGGGTTGGCAAGGAGCTTCGGCTTCGTCGCGTTGCGGCGCGCGCGGCGGGGGCAGGACCAGCCCCCGTGCATGGCGGGGCAGGGGGCCCTGTCGTAGGCCAGCGTCTCGATGCGCGAGCGCTCCGGCTCCCCGGCCGGCATCGGGGCTTGACAGCTAGGGCTCGAGCCGGTATGATACTGGGGTGTTGGGTTCGCTTGCCCCACCTTCGTCTTGCGACGCGGAAAGGGGGTGAGAGCCGTGGCTGACTACGCAACAGCCTTGCCGTTTGTCCTGTTCGCGACCTGACGGGCCAGCCGCTGAATGGCGGCGGTGCGGACGCACGTGCTGCGTCCACCGACATCTGCCGATGCCAGCGAGGCCCGACGGCGCGACTGCTCTGCCACGGCCCGCCGACCCCACGTCCCGCGGCCGTGATTCCCGCCCTCCCCTCCTGGTCTCGGCTCGCCCGCCCGCGAGCTGGGGTCACATCTTCATTTGGCACATGGCGGCCATGTGCGAAATGAAGATGTGACCCCCGGCGCGCATCGAGTCACCATGAGGGGACTTCCATGTCTGGCAGACGCATCCTGCTGCACGCTGCATGGGCAGCGGTCTGTGGCACTGCTGGCTTGCCCAGCAGTGGCTTGGGGGGAGAGGCCGGCCCGGGCTTCCAGTGGCCGGCGTTTCAGGACATCCGCTACAAGGAGGACTGGTCGGCGCTGTCGCGGCGGCCCGAGGGCGCGCCGCGGGACTGGGCCGACCCGATCAAGTACGTGCCGCTGAACGCTTCGGGCTCGTGGTGGGCCAGCTTCGGCGGCCCGCGATGTTCAAGCACCGCCACCACAACCGCGAGGGCAAGGCCTGGGCGGCCAACTACCCGCTCCCGAAGGAGTGCATCTGGGCCGCCAAGCTCGACGACCTGGCGGCTCATCCCCTCGGCCGCCACTTGGCCGCCGTCACCGGCGCCTCGTTCAAGGGCAAGCCGGGCTATGCCGTGATGGGCCGAATCCCCTTCAACGAAGTGCGCCTCGTCGGCGGCATCGCGGGCCGTAAGGGCGCCGAAATCCTGCCCACCACGGGCGCCCCGGGCGAGGTCCTCCGCGTCGGCGTATCTCTTTCCTGCATCAACGCTTGGGGCAACGAGCAGGACTACAAGGTCAACTGGCCCGCCAGCCTGATGTTTTCCGACCCCACCCGCTCGTGCCCGTTCGCCTTCGGCAAGTAGCCGTCGGCTTTCAGCACCTCATACCACGCTGGCCACAACTCAGGCAGCAGTTGACTTCGTGACGCCAGCGTCCCGCTGGCCGTGCGGGGCCGCCGGGACGGCGGCGTTACGTACGGGGTGCAGACAGGTCTGTGGCCAGCGTAACAGATAGAAAGGGGAGGGAGAGGCGGATGCCACTCCCTCCCCTGGTGTGTTTGTGGCAGGCTGCGAGATCAGAACTCGGCGCCCTTGGCCGCGGGCGGGGCGGGGGCCGCTGCGGCCGCGGCGGTGAGGCCGAGAATGGCGTCGGCCTTCTCCTGGCCCAGGGCCTCGACGACCTTCGTGCGGCAGGCCGCCTCGGCGTCCGCGATCGCCTTGTTATAGGCGTCCATCGCGGTGCAGACGGTCGCGAAGTCGGGCTTCTGCGCGTCGGTGAGCAGGTTGGCGATGGCCTTGGCGTCCTCGTCGTCGGCCTGGGTGCGTGCCTGGCGGAAGAGGGGTGCCATGCGGCGGAACTGGGCGGGGTCGGGCCGCCCGCCGCCCTGGTTGCCCATCTGGCCGCGCATCTTCTCGCGGACGGCGTTGCGGTTGGCGTCGTGGATGACGTCGATCTGCTTGGTCTGCTCGTCGGTGAGGACGAAGCAGGTAGCCAGGGTGTCGTACTTGCGGGTGGGCACTTCGCCGCGGCGGGGCTGGAAGAAGCGGCGGTTCGCGTCGTCGGCCGGCTTCACCTTGTCAGCGCCCTGTTTGGTTCGGATGGTGTTCAGGGCTCCGCGGAGGGTCTTCTCGGCGGCGGCGATGGCGTCGTCGCGCTCGGTCATGGCGGCGATGGCCTTCTCGTACTTCGGCTTCTCGGCGTCGGGCAGGAGGGCGACGACCTTGGCCAGGTACTCCTTGTTGAGGCGCTTGCGGGCCTCGGCCTCGGCCTCGTCCTGGGCCACGGCGTACTCGATGGCGAGGTTCTCGAGGGCAGCCAGCTTGTCGTCGGCCAGCGTGGCGGCGCGGCGGGCGACGCTGAAGAGATCGGTCTCGCGGTTGGCGCGGTCAAACATCCCGCCACCCATCGGGCCACCGGGTCCGCCGCGGAAGTCGCCGCCCGGCCCGCCTGGCCGCCTGCCCTGCCTGTCGCCTGGACGCTCGCCCGGCCTGCCGCCGGGCCTGCCCTGCCCGCCGCCAGGCGGGGCGTCGCCGGCCAGGGCCGACATCGCCCAAGCCGTTGCTAACACGACACTTACAGTCAAGAGCCGCCTCATCGCGTTCTCCTATTCGCCCCCGCTGCCAATTGCGAATCCGTCTCCTGCCCAGGGGGATTCTGGCAGGAGGTCCGGGCTGCCCCCTCTCCCTACGGAGGAAGATACCGCGCGGGGGCCTCATGCTGCGAGCCCCCCCAAGCGGGTCGGGGCATCAGGTGTGCCGCGGCTCCCCCCCAGGGCAGCGAAGTGGACCCCGCTCTGCCTTGACACCCTCGATCTCGCGCGATACTACCGTTCTTCACACGCCGCGCTTACGCTCTCGTGTTGTGCCTGGCACGACTGGCAGCACGAATGGCAGACACACTGATCGAAGGGGAATTTCCAATCTTGGACGCCCCCAGCACACCACTGCGAGGGCGTTCTCTTTCTACGCAACTGCACCTGGCAGCAGAGCGAAGTCCACCGTCACCTGCCCCTGAGCGCCGCAAGCATATCGAGGATCTCGACCCGCACGCGGTCAGCAAGGGTGCGGTCCTTGGGCGCGTCCCAGCGGTACTCGGCGGCGCTCTTGGCCTTCAGCACGCGGCCGGGTGCCGTGGCGAGGAGGGTCTTCGCTTCGGCGAGGCGCGGGTGGTTGAGCCTGGTGCGCTCCAGTTCTCCGATGCGGTCGCGGAGCATGACCAGGTACTCGTAGTCCTGCACCCCCTCGCGGACGGCCTCCAGGTACTTCGCGGCCGTGACCGACGTCTCGTCGAGGTAGAGGGGGCAGTAGGGGCCGTTGCCCTTGGCGACGTACTCGTTCCAGCACGAGGTGCCGCCGTTGTCGCCGAATGCCCAGAAGCCTGCCCAGCGGCCTCCGATGGCGAAGACGTGCCACTGCTGGAGCAGGTAGTAGGCGTAGGGGTCGAAACAGCGCGCGGGGCCCGAGCAGGAGTAGAGACCGAGCTGGCGGCCGGCGTCGCGCTGGCCGAGGAAGAGCTTGCGGTAGGCATCGTCCTTCTCGGTCCAGGCGGCGCGGTTTGGCACCAGGATGTCCACGGCGGCGAGCATCTCGCGGCAGGTCTCCAACTCCCGGGGCACGGCGTCCACCCAGACGAGCACTTCCGGCTCGGCAGCCTTGATGGCCTTCGTCCAGGCCACCGTCGCATCGTACTGCTCCTTGCGGTTCGGCTCGTCCACGAGCAGGAGCCCAAGCTGGCTGGGCTTCAGCCCCTTCGCGCGCATGTGGTCTGCCCAGAAGCGGATCCAGGCGCCCACCTTCTTCGCGAAGAGTGGTGTGCCGGCCTCGGAGCCCGCGAAGGCGCTGCGGACGCTCCCGTAGTCGCCAATGCCAGCGAAGACCATGTACTGCTTGGCCCCCGGCCAGAGCTTCACCCAAGCATTGAAGTTGGCCGTGTCGGGCGGCTCGATAAGGTCGCCCTCGCGGTCGTACTTCCCGTCGGGCAGGGCGCGCCGCGTGGCCCAGGGCGCGTTGACGTGGTGTTCGCGGAGGAGTTGCACCAGCGCCTCGCGGTTCCGCGGCGTGACGCCGTACATGCGTTCCTCGTTGGTGTACGACCAGCCGCCCAGGCGCAGCGTCGTCTCGTCAGGCAGGCGGAGCGGCGCGATGCGTAGCGTGAGCCGCACGGAGCGGCTACCCGAGCCATCGTCCAGGAGCAGCCGCCCGCTGTGCGTGCCGGCCGCGACATCGGTCGGGTGGAAGGAGAGCCAGACCTGTCGCGTCATGCCCGCGGGAACGGTGACGGCCCAGGCGTCGCCGTCGCGCCGGGCGAGCGGCAGCGCCGCCGCCACGGCCACGAAGTGCCGCGTGCCTACGTGGAGCACCTCGTGAACACTCACATAGCCCGGGTTCGCCCCGCCCGGGAGGCCGTCAACCCGCACGCGGACCTGGCGGTCGCTGTCGGCGGCATTGGTTAGGTTGAGCACATCGGCTCGCCATTCGTGGCTCATCAGGGAAACGTCAAGCTCGGGCGGCGGAGCGTCCTTTGTCGGTTCGCCAGAAGGGTCGAGGGGATCCCAGCGATGGGACTTCCAGACGCGAAGGGCCGGCTTGCCCTGGGCGCGCCAGGCGGCGGCCTGGAGGCGGAAGACTTCGCGCTCCAAGTCGCTCATGGGCAGCACGGCGCGAAAGCTCTCAGGCGGCACGAGGGGCATGGCGGCGACGCGCTCCTCCAGCTCCCGCGCCGTCTTGGCCAGTGTGGTCTTGTCCGCAGCCGGCGTGTCAGGGGACTCGATGTCCTCGCGCGCGGCGGCCAGATCGCGGCGGAGCTGGGCCTTCAGCAGGCGGGTGAGCTGGAGCGTGTCCATGAACTGCGGCACGCTGGCGACCGCATCGCCCCGGCGCGGCTCCTGGAGGAGCGCGGCGTCGCCCTCGAACACCTCGATCTCATCCACGAAGAGGTACGAGCCGGTCGGCACGCAGGCGAACTGGACGAGTCGCCCGCGGGTCCGCAGCTTGCCCGTGCGGAAGACGTGCGTGGCGTGCTTGCCCATCGGGGGAGGCGCGCCGGCCTCCGACAGTTCCACGAGGTCGCCTGCCGCGAACCACTCCTTCCCGTCGTCGCTGGTGAAGACGGCGAGGGACGCCGGCCATTCGACGCCCGCCACGCCCGCCGCGGTGCGGAATGATGCCCCGCCGATGGGATGCAGCCGGCCGAGGTCAATCGTGATGAACGCTGGCGCCCCGCCGCTCCAGCCCACGGTCGTCTTCTGAGTCCAGAAGTAGCCCTCGGTCAGCACGCCGTCGGTGAGCTGCGTCGCGTCGCCGGGGTCCGTGCAGTAGGAGTAATTGGGCTGCGGGTTCATCGTGTAGGGCCGCCCGCGGGCGAGGTTTGTCTCCCCGCCAAATCCACGAGCAGCGGCGAGCATAACGGATTTGCGCAGGTTCCAGGGCTGGCCCAGCCCCTCGCGGGCGGCGGAATAAAGCCCACGGCGATGCCTTGAGAGCCGTGGGGCACTGACGGCCCCACCCTCACCCATCCCCCAGCCCCCGCGCGGCGCCCGTGCCCCCGCCGCCCGTGGCCGCCCCAGCGCCCAGGCCCGCCGAGGCGCCCGTGACGCGGCCCAGCTCGCGCCTCGAGGATATCCTGCTCGCCCAGGCCGACGAGCCGCCGAAGGCGAAGGCCAAAGAGGAGGAACCCGCACCCAAGGAGGAGCCGCCGCCGAAGAAGGCGCCCCCCAAGGCCATCCCCACCAAGAAGCCCCCGAAGAAGGAAGAGCCCCCCGAACCGGAGACCCTGCCCGCCGAGCTGCTCAAGAGGACCCCAGCCGACCTGGCCGAGGCCGCCGGCGACGACGCAACGACCGCCCAGGTCAAGAAGCTCTTCCGCGACGCCATCGTCCAGATCGACCTGCGGAAGTACGAATTGGCCGCCGAAGACCTTCAGAAGGCCATGGCCCTCAAGCCCGACTCCATCCTCATCTCCAGCCTCTACGAGCGGGTGATCGCCAGGTTCATTGACGAGGCCATCACGAGCAACAACGCCGAGTTGAGGGCGCAGGCCGAGGCCCTCCAGCGCCTCGCCTACAAGGGCCGCATCCGCCAGCTACGCGACCCCAACCGCGTCAAGGAGCTGATTGACGCCCTCCGCAGCAAGAAGTTCCTCCCCCGCACCTTCGCCATCGAGGAACTCACCCTCGCCGGCGACTACGCGGTCCCCCACCTGCTGAAGCTCATGATAGACAACGCCGACCCCGATCTGCGGGCCTACGCGGGCCACATCATCTCACGCATGCGCGGCACCGCCGTCCCGGCCATCTGCGAGGCCATCAAGCACAACGACCCCATGATCCGCCAAATCCTCATCCTCGCCCTCGAGGTCATCGCCGACCCACGCTCGGCCCCCTCTCTCCTGTGGCTGGCCCAGGAGCCTGACGGCCATCCCCTCGTCGTCGGCGCCGCCAAGCGCGCCCTGGCGCGCATCGAGCCCGACCCCGCCAGGCAGCAGACCCCCGCCGCCGTCGCCTTCCGCGACCTGGCCAAGGACTACTACGACGGCAACCGCAAGGTCCTGCCCGCCCACGTCTACGAACACCTCGTCTGGCGCTACGACCCCGACAAGAAGGAGCTGGCCTCCGAGGCCGTGCCCCAGCACCTCTACGCCGCGCGCATGGCCGAGGACACCTGCCGCAACGCCCTCCTCGCCAGCCCCGACTACGAGCCGGCCGTCCCCCTCCTCCTGTGCGCAGGCTTCGCACAGCAGAACCTCATCGAGAGCTTCTACGCCACCATCGCGGCCAAGGAGACGCAGACGGACGAGGAGAAGGCCGAGGCCGAGCTGGCCAAGCCCCTCCGCGAGCGCCTGAGCATGGCCCCAGCCATCGCACAGGCCGCAGGCCAGAAGTTCCTCTACGCCGCACTCCAGCTCGCCCTCCGCGACGGGCGGGCCGACGTGGCTCTCTCCTGCATCAACGCCCTCCGCGGCGTCGCCTCCGAGGCATCCCTCCCCGGCCCCGCCCCCTCCCCGGAGGAACTCGCCAAGGCCGCGGCCGAAAAGGGCAAGCCCGCGCCGCCCAAGCGCCGCCGCGTCTTCGACTGGTACGGCCCCAAGGAGAAGGAGGAGCCGCCGCCGCCGCCCCCAGTCGTCAACCCCACCGGCATCCAACTCGACGGCTCGCCCCTCATTGACGCCCTGAGCTACCCCGACCGCCGCGTCCGCTACGCCGCCGCCGAGGCCATCGTCGCCACCGAGCCCACCCACGTCATACGCGACGCCCCGAAGGTCATGGCCAACCTCGCCCAGGCCCTCTCCGAAACCGCCTTCCACGTCGCCCTCCTCTTCGAGGAGGACGAGGGCCGGGCCGAAGAAATCCGCCCCCTCCTCCGCGAGGCCGGCGTCCTCCCCGTCCTGGTCCGCGCGCAGACCGACGCGCTGGCCGCGGCACGCGAGCTGCCGCCCAAGGATGTCCTGATCCTCAGCGCCGAGATGAAGAAGGTGGACGTCGTGGAGGCCCTGGCCAACCTGCGGCGGGTCTACACCGTGGCCGCGGCGCCCGTCATCCTCCTCGTGCCCAAGGCCGAGGAGGCGAAGCTGCGCGAGCGCCTCGCCGCCGAGAAGGTCATCTACGTCCCGCGGCCCCTCACCGCAGGCGCCATCCGCGCCGCCGTCGAGGAGGCCCTCAAAGGCATCCCCGAGCCCAAGAACAAGGAGGCCGTGGTCCGCTACGCCGCCTCCGCAGCCCGAACCCTCGCCTCCATCCACCCTGCCGCCTCCATCTTCCGCCTCGACGACGCGCTCGACCCCCTCCTCGAAGCACTCTCCGCCACCACCCACCCCGACTCCGTCCGCCTGCCCTGCTGCGAGGCCATACGCCGTGCCGCCAGCCCGCGAGCCGTCCCCTACCTCGCGCAAACCTACGGCGACCCCAAGGCATCCAAGGAACTCCGCCTCGCCATCCTCCACGCCCTCGGCGCCTGCGCCGGCGCTCAGCCCAACCTCCCGGACGAGACGGCCAAGCGAGTCGTCCAGGTCCTCACCGTCGCCGCGTCGGACCCCGACCCCGACTTCCGCCGCGCCGCCGCCCGCGCCTTCGGCCTCAAGGGCGGCGCCGGCGGCGACCTGGGCGGCCTGATTGACCTCCTCCACGGCAAGCCCCCTCGGCGCGCGCCCGGCCCAGCCCCGGCTGCCCCGCCCGCGGCCGAAAAGGCCCCGGCGGAGAAGCCCCCAGCCACCCTCCCAGCCCCCAAGGCGCCCGAGGAGAAGAAGGAGGAATAGCGCGGCCAAGCCCCGCGCCGCCCCTCTCGCGTCCCCAACCCGCCGCCGGCCGCCCTCCCCTGGCCGGCGGCGGTCATGTTCTGACCCGCCCGTTCCGCACGCCCAAACAAGTTTGGGCGTGGCACCCCCGGTTCTCCTCCAGAGGCAAGGGTGCCACGCCCAAGCTCTGCTTGGGCGTGTCTTGCGCGGCGGGGACTCATTCAGGTAGAATCTACCGCAGAGGAGGAGCGGCCATGCCCGCAGATGACGCCCGGAAGCGGCGGCGAACGTGGCGCGACTGGCTGATGCCGCGCCGCGGGCGCTGGCGATGGGCATTCCTCCGCCTTGCCCTCATCACGGCGCTCATCCTCCTCTTCCGCTACGACCTGGCGGCCTGGGGCCTCGCCGCCCACAACCTGGCCTGGAAGACCCTCGGCGGCTCGGCGAAGAACCACCAGGGCGACGTGGAGCTGCTCCTGCGCCTCGGCGGCCCGGGCGCACGAATGCTCATCCGCATCGGCGAGGCCCACGCCCTCGCCCGCGCGGCCGACCCCGACCTCATCCCCACGCTCCTCCGCCTGGCACGGAGCCACGCCGACCCCGCCGTGCGTGCTCACGCGCTCATCGGCCTGAGCAGCTTCCAGGACGGCCGCACCCTCGCCCTCGCCGCCGACGCCCTCGCCGACCCCAGCGAGGCCGTCCGCCGGGCCGCCGTCGCCTGCATTCGCCAGCTCGGCGACGAGCGCCACCGCCCCCTCCTCGACCAGCGCCTCGCCGCCGAGCAGGACCCAGCCATCCGCAGGCTGCTCGCCCAGGCAAGCAGCGACCTTCTCCCCGCCGCGGGCCCCGCGGCCACGACGCCCTCCCAGGGCACGGTCAAGGTTGCCGCCGTCCAGTTCATCTCCGAGTTCGGCAAGCCGGAGGCCAACCGCGCGCGCCTGACAGCCTTCGTCCGCGAGGCCGCCGCCAACGGCGCCAGGATCATCGTCCTCCCCGAAACCGCCGTCCAGGGCTACCTCACCCACGACATCACGACCGCCTGGCAGGCCGAGGGGATGGCCGTCACCCAGGGCATGAGCGGCGTCTCACCGGCGGACGTGGCGGAGACCGTGCCGGGACCCTCAACCGGCCTCTTCGGCGCGCTCGCCAGGGAGCTGGGCGTCTACGTGTCGGTGCCGCTCCTGGAGGTTGACCCGCCCACGGGCCGCTACTACAACACCCTCTGCCTCGTCGGCCCGGAGGGCGGCGTGCTGCTGCACTACCGGAAGCTGAACCCGTGGCCCCACGCGGAGCGCGGCTGGGCCGCCCGAGGCGACCGGGGCCGCCCCGTCGTGGACACCCCCTACGGCCGCCTCGCCCTCCTCATCTGCTACGACATCCACACCGAGCCCGCCCACCTCAAGCGGGCCGGGGTGGACACCCTTCTCTACGCCATCGCGTGGGTGGACGCCCCGAAGAGCACCTGGTTCGGCTCGGACCTCCCGCGCATCGCCAGGGAGAGCGGCCTGAACGTCATCGGGGCCAACTGGACCGTCCCGCGGGAGCCGGGCGCCTGGCACGGCTACGGCCACAGCCTGATCATCGAGCGCACGGGCCGCGTCCTCGCCCGCGCCACCCGCGACGTGGGCGAGGAGATCGTCTACGCCGACCTCCCCCTCCCCCGCAAGTAGCCCCTGCCCTCGTTCGTAGTGCGGCCTTCAGGCCGTACCGCGCGCTCCAGATACGGGCTGAAGCCAGATACGGGCTGAAGCCCGCACTACGAACGACTCGATTCTACGTCGCTTGCCCAAGGCGTTCAAGCTCTTGCTTTTCGGCGCGGAACCCATATACTGTTCCCAGTGGGCGGCGGGGCGCCTTGGCCAACGCGCGGCACCACCCCCGACCCGTGGCTGCCGCATCCGGAAGCGAAAGGAGCATGCGTTCATGGGAAGGTCACAACGGCTTGCCGTCGTGGCGCTGGCCGTCTTCGGGTTTGCCCTGTGCGGCCGCGCTCTGGGCGTGGAGAAGATCGAGCCGGACCCCAAGGGGGTGAAGCTGGTCACTGACTTCATGGCCGCCCTGGCCATCGAGGACGCGGCCAAGCGCCTCGAGGCCGTCATCCCGCTCCTCCACAAGACGCTTCTCACCGAGGACGGCAAGGACCTGACGCCCGACGTGAAGCGCTTCTCGTACAACAAGGCCTGCACGAACGCGAAGCACTACAAGCAGCCGGCCGAGGTCACGGAAGTCCACAAGGGCATGGAAAGCACCGTGGGCTTCGGCAAGACGGCTGAGAAGGGGCGCAGCGACAAGTACTTCGTGGCCAAGAAGGACCCCACGCTGGGCCGCCCGGCCCCGCTTCACGTCTTCTGGCCCAGCGACGGCGGCGCGCCCAAGCTCATCAACATCGGCAGCCTGTAGGCAGCCTTGAGCAAGACGCGAGGAGGCGATGGGGACTCGGCGCGGGGAGATCGCCCGGCTGGCGCGGCAGCAGGTGGTGGCCGACGCCTATCGCACCTATGCCGTGCTGGTGCTGGAGCACGAGCGGCTGCGCCGCACGCGCTGGCGGGGCGAACTGGGCTCCACCTGGCAGCCCGAGGCCGCCGCCTGGAGCACGCTGCGCTTCCTCGCCAGCGTCCACGACCCGGCCAGCCGCTCGACCCAGGTGCTGCTGGAGTTCTTTGGGGCGCACGCAGAGGCAGAGCCTGCGCGCGTTCCGTGGCACCCGTTCCGCGAGGCGCTGCGGGCGGGGATTGATCTCGTGGCCGACGTGCTGGTGCTGCACGGGGCCGAGGGCTATCGCCCCCGCGTGGTGGCGGCCGTTGTGCGCCAGACATGTGAGTGCGCGCAAATTTTGATCCAGTATGGGGTGGCGGGGCGAGGGTTGCGGGAGCGGGCCGGCTACCCCGCAGTTCTCACCACGCGCGCGCCCGGGATGCGGGAGACGGCCCCCTTCTGTCATCCTGAGCGTAGCGAAGAATGACCGGTTGGCGGGCGTGTGCCCCGGGCCGGGGGCGGGCTGGCCCGCCGAGGGCTAGAACTCGGCCGGCTTGGGGGCCTCGCCCTTGGGGGCCTCGCCGCCCTTCGGGGGCGGGCCGCCCGGGGGGCCGCCGGGCATAACGATGGGCGGGACCTGCCACCAGCCGGCGCGCATGGCCTTGGCCTTCTCGGCGCCGACCAACTCGATGAGCTTCTTCTCGCAGGCGTCGTCGGCCTCGGCCATCTTCTTGTCGTGGGTGTCGAGGGCCGCGGCCGCGGTCTGGTATGCCTTCTTCTGCCCGTCGTCGAGGAGGAGGAGCATGGCCTCGGCGGCCTGGGTTTCGTGCTGCTCGCGGATCTTGCGCGTGGCCTCGTTGTGCTTCTGGCGGGCCTCGGCGTCGCGCCAGTCGGGGCGGGCCATGCCCCGTATCTTCTCCCACGCGTTGCCCTGGGCGTCGCGCTGGATGCCGTCCACCGCCCCGCGGGTGGCCTCGGTGAGGTTGATGCACTGGCGGATGAGGTCGGTCTTGCTGTTGGGCAGGCCGGTGCCGAAGGCGCCGGGTCCTCTGCGGGCGGGGGCGGCGACGCCCTGGTCGGTGCGGACCTTGTCGAGGGCGGCCCGGAAGTCCTTTTGTGCGGCGTCGTGGGCCTCGTCGCGGGCGGTGAGGGCGGCGAGGACCTGTTCGTATTTGGCCTTCTGGTCGGCCGGGAGGGCTTCGACGATGAGGGCGGCGTACTTCTTGTCGAGGCTCTTGGCGAGGGCGGTCATGGCCTCGCGCTCGTCGGCGGCGCGCTGCTCGTCGAGCTTGGCGACGGCGGTTTGCTGCTCGGGCGTGAGGTCGAAGTAGCGGCGCAGGGCGTCGAAGGCGTTGCCCCGGGTGCGCGGGGGGGCGAAGGAGAAGTCGCCGCCCCGGAACACGTCGAACCGCTGGCGGTCGGGCCCGCCCCGGTCGCCCTCGCGGCGCTCGCCGTCACGCCGTCCCGGCGGGCCGCCGGCCAGGGCCGCCTGGGCGCAGGCGGCGCACGCCACTGCCAGCCAGAGCAACTTCCTCATCGGTCACGCTCCTTTCGTTAGGGGTCGGGGGCAAAACTCAGGTTGGGCACACTGGAAAACAAAGCCAGCTTGGCTGGGTTTGTTTTCTTCTTCGGGCGCGCGCCCGGGATGTAACGTGCCTCAGCAAGAGCACCTATTGAATCGGCCGCAGAGCCGCTCGATTCAATAAGGTGTGCCCAACCTGAGTTTTCCCCCGACCGGCTATGGTTCTCACGGGCGTCCTCAGCCCGCAGCATCCATGAGGGCCAGGAACTGTTCGAGCGCGCGGTCGGCCTCGTCGCGCAGGTGTTCGAGGCGGCGAAGCTCGGCCAGCGCGGCCTCGAGTTCGACGAGCTGGGGGTGCTGTGCCTCGAGGCGGCCCAGGGCCGCCGCGTGGTCGCGCAGCAGGCCCTCCACCAGCGCCACGCGCTCGGCGAGGTGGGGCAAGCCGTCCCGCTCGGTCATGGCGCGAAGCTGGAGGAGGCGCCGCGCGTAGCCCTCGCACAGGTGGGCGTAGAGCTGCCGCTCCTCGACCAGGCGTTCGCCCAGGCCCGCGCGCAGCGCGCGGATGCGTTCGCCGAGGCCCTGGGCCGTGCCGGCGCTGGCGCCGCCCGAGATGATCGCGGACTCGCCGGCGCCGAGCGAGAGCCGCTGCGTGCCCAGGTCGAGGTCGAGGTGGCCGGTGAAGACGTGGACGCGGATGTCCTCGGGCCACTGGGCAAGCGACCCCGCGGGGAAGGCCCTGCCGGCGGCGAGGCGGTGGGCGGGGAAGCCGGCGCTGTAGAACTCGCAGCCCTTGGTGCGCGCGATGGCGCCGCCCAACTCGGGGGCCAGCTCGAGCACAAGCTCCCTGCCCCCCGAGCCGACCTGGCCCACGAGGCTCCCGGCCAGCAGGCTCACGCGCGGGCCGCCCGGCCCCTGGCTCGCCACGGGGGCGAACTGGCTGCCGCGGCCCATGACGAGCAGGGAGCCGGCGCCCACGCTCATCGCCACGGGGTCGGCTGCCGCGTAGGAGCGGCCCGGGACGAGGCGGCGGGCCGACTCTCCATAGGCATCATAGGCTTCGCCCGCGAGGAGGCTTCCGCTGGAGACGGGGGCCTGCTCGGCCGGGCGCTTCGGCTGCGGAGAGGCCAAGCGGTCGGCCGCGGGCTCGCGCCGGCCGGAGAGGAGCGCGATGCCGAGGCCCAGGAGCGCGGCGGCGGCGACTGCGCCGATGGCCACCCTGCGCATGACGATGCGCCGCCGCGCACGCGCGGCGACCCGCGGGGCGAACGCCGCGGAGGGCTCGGCCCAGGCCAGGGCCGCACGCACGGCGGCATCGGCCCGGCGGACCTCGGCCAGGCGCTCGCGGCACGCGGCGCACGCGGCCAGGTGGGCATCGAGCGCCTCGCGGCGAGCGGCGTCCAGGCACCCAAGCTCGTAGGCATCAAGCTCTTCGGCCACGTCCTTGCACGTCATCAGTCACCTGCGCTCTCGGTCAGGAGCTTTCGGAGCATTTGCCTTGCCCGCGTGAGCCGCGAGGTCACGGAGCCGACCCGCAGCCCAAGGTGTCGGGCGATCTCCTCGCAGGACCAGCCCTGCGAGTAGTGGAGGTGGAGCACCTGCTGCTGGCCCTCGGACAGCGCGGCAATGGCGTCGAGCACCTCCGGATGCGCCTCGCGGCGGTCGGGCAGTTCGGCCTCGAGTCCCACGGCGGGCCGTCGGGCTCTGCGGGAGGCGAGCCGACGCGCCACGTTCACCACGGCCTGAAGGAGCCACGGGGCGAAGGCCGCGGGGTCGCGCAACTGGCCGAGGGAGCGGAAGGCCCTGAGGAACGCATCCTGGGCCGCGTCTTCCGCCTCCGCACGGTCGTGGAGCACGGCATAGGCACGGGCCACGGCCAGCCCCTGGTAGCGGCGCACGAGCGCCGCGAAGCCGCGCTCATCCCCGGCCCTGGCCTGTTGCACCAGGTCGGCATCCGCCGCAACCCGCTCGTCGCCGCCTGGGCAGGCATCCATCATTGGCTCCCGCACACCATGCTAGACACCGCGGAGGGTCCGATTGCTGCCGCACCCCAGTATACCGGGCCGGGGGCCGCGGTGGAAGGCGGCTTGGGCGCCGGCCGCGGCCGAAGCACGGCCGGCATGTGCGTTCTGGCGCATTCGGAACCCCGATCGCGGAAACGCGCCGGCCGATGGCAGGCCCGACTGGGCGGTAACAGCTTGTGCGCGTTGGCTTTATGGCTACCGGCGGCCATTCGAGGCTGCCGGCATGCCTGTTGCGCCCTTATCTACGTTACCTATGGGGGGCCACGGCAACAACGGTGGTAGCTCCTCCCCCTGCCGCCGTTAAGTCCCTCTGGCCCCCCACTCCATGGTCTCCCGCTCCCGCACGGACGCACGGGGTGGTGCTTCCCCATCGCCCGCCGCCGGCCCGAAGGCCCGCTGGCATGTGGTTCTTTGCCGGAAACCGCGACACCTCACCCGAGTGAAGTGAGGGTTGCAGGGAAGGCGGCGTTCGGGTAATCTACTGCGATTCCGCGTCCGGGCAGGAACGTCCGGGCCGAACGGCACCCCCCTGTGCAGGATGGCCTTCGATGAAGATGGTGCGGATTCGGGAACTGGGCCGCGACGTGTCGTGTCTGGGCATGGGCTCGATGATCTTCGCGCCCGAGCGGAAGGACCTGGTGTTCGAGCTGCTCGACCGCTTCCGCGGGCACGGCGGGAACCTGATCGACTCCTCGGAGGTCTACGGCGGCGGGAAGTCGGAACTGGCCATCGGGATGTATCTGGCCGAGCGGGGCTGCCGGGCCGACTGGGTGATCCTGGACAAGGGTTGCGCCGACGTGAGGCTGGTGACGCCTGAGAACATCCGCAAGGCCATCGCGGGCAACCTCCAGCGGCTGGGGACCGACTGCATTGACCTGTGGGTCGCCCACCGCGACAACCCGGCCGTGCCCGTGGGCGACATCGTGGAGACGCTGAACGACGAGCGGGCGAAGGGGCGGGTTCGCGCGTTCGGAGGGTCGAACTGGACCGCCGCCCGCACCCGCGAGGCGAACGAGTACGCGGCGAAGAGGGGGCTGATGGGCATGGCCGTGTCCAGCCCGCACGTCTGCCTCGCCACGGCGGCCGAGCCGTTCTGGGCCGACTGCACGCAGGCGAGCGAGGCGGACATCGCGTGGCACGGGGCGAGCGGGGTGCCGCTGGTGGCCTGGTCGAGCCAGGCCCGACTGCCGATTGTGCTCGCCCAGACACGCGACACAACTCACGGTATATCAACAACTTACGAATTGACTCACTCCAAACCAGCCCGAATCTGACAATCCCCTGCCGACTCAGCGGGTTGTGGTGTGCTCGGAGGCAGCCACAACCTGTTGGGCGTTGTGGCAGATAAGTTGCAGGTTAACACCCGACCCTAGGGGGCGCGAGAGTGGGCGACTCTGGCGAGGTCTGTGCGAGACTGAGCCGGAAGGCCGAGAATGGGCAATCGGCGATCCCAAGGGGCTTGTGTGTTCGTTCACGCCCTTGGGGCCTTCCCGCCGCGCGCCCCCAGCATGGGAGATTGCACGCACCACCCGCCGCCGCGGCGCTTGAAAACGTCGCTGATTCCGGTATACTGCTGGTACCCGGCGGCGTGGCATGTTCGGGGCCTTCACCTCTTGTGAGATCAGGAGCAACGGCAATGGCAGACCCCCAGGCTGAGCTGAAGTCGTTTCGCCCTAAGTACAAGTATTTCATAGGGATAGATTCAGATGGTTGCGCCTTTGACTCAATGGAAGTCAAGCACAAATTTTGCTTTGCGCCCGCGGTCCTCGAAGCCTTTGGCTTGGCCGCACTGGCGCGCATTTTGCGCGATGTGTGGGACTTCGTGAATCTGTCGTCAAAGTCCCGGGGCTGCAACCGCTGGCACGCGCTGCGGGCGACCTTCGAGCACCTGGTCGAGTTGACGCCCTACGACCGCTTCAAGCCCTTCCTCGCCGCTCACCTCGACGCGATCAAGGACTTCATCGCGACCTCCGAGCAGGACAAGCGGATTCAGCTCAGCAACGCGGGCCTCCTGCTCTACGCCGAGCGCAAGCTCCAGGTTCCTGCCGCACAGCTTCTCTCACAGTGCATCGTCGCCGACCCCGTGGGCGTCGCCACGTCCGAGATGGGCCGAGTCGTCGTCCAGGCCCCGGTCTCCCCGGAGACCTGCCTCACGCGGCTGATCCTCTGGACTCACCTCGTCAATGCATTGGTCGAGCTGTACGTGTACGACGTTCCCCCCTTCCCCCACTGCCGCAAGAGCCTTGAGACGCTGGCGGCCCACGCCGACATCATCTGCGTCTCCGCCACCCCCTACGAGGCCCTCGCCCGCGAGTGGCAGGAGCACGACATATCCCGTTACGCCGCCGTGATTTGCGGCCAGGAGCAAGGCAAGAAGGAGGACCACCTCCGCCTCGCCGCCAAGGACAAGTATCCCCCCCATCGTATCCTCATGATCGGCGACGCCCCAGGCGACCTCAAGGCCGCCCGCCTCAACAGCGCCCTCTTCTTCCCCGTCAACCCCGGCCACGAGGAGCAGTCCTGGCAGCTCTTCTTCAACGAAGCCGCAAATCGCTTCCTGGCCGAGACTTACGCCGGCGACTACGAGGCCGCGCTCATCAAAGAGTTCGACAAGTACCTGCCCTCGACGCCCCCCTGGAAACAGTGAGGCCCCTGCCCGTGGACGCCCTCAGCCAGTTCTCCCTCACCGGCCGCCGTGCCATCGTCACGGGGGCGAGCCGCGGCATAGGCCGCGCCTGCGCCCTGGGCCTCGCCCAAGCGGGGGCCGATGTGGCCCTCGTCGCCCGCGACGAGGCTGCCCTTCACTCACTTGCCGCCGAGGTCCAAGCCCTTGGCCGCAAGGCACTTGTGTGTTCTGCCGACCTCGCCGACCCCTCGGCCTGCGAAGCCATCGTGGCCCAGGCCGCGGAGGCGCTCGGAACCATTGACATCCTGCTCTACGCCGCTGGCCTAACCCGTCGGGCACCCGCTGCTGAGGTGAGGCTCGACCAGATTGACGACTGCCTGGACGTGAACGTCAAGAGTGCCTTCGCGATGGCCCAAGCCATTGGCCGCAGGCTACTTACGGCGGGCAGGCCCGGCTCCCTCATCTTCATCGCCTCCCTCATGTCCCGCGGCGCCCGGCCGACGACCATCCCCTACGGCATCTCGAAGATGGCCCTCACGGGCGTCGTGCGCGGCCTGGCCGTCGAGTGGGCGCCCCACGGCATTCGGGCCAACGCCATCGCCCCGGGCTACGTCCGAACCGCTCTTGCCGCAAAGGTTTACGACGACCCGAAGCTCCGCGAGTGGGTCACGAGCCGCATCCCCCAGGGCCGCTGGCAGGAGCCCGAGGACTACGCCCCCATCGCCATCTTCCTCGCCTCCGATGCCTCCCGCATCATCACCGGCCAGATCATCTTCGCCGATGGCGGGTGGACAGCCGCGTTGTAAGGTGTTGGGAGTAGTTGAGTTGCGGGGAAGGAACCCCTTTTGCGAAAGGCGTTCCTCCCCCGCCCCCCTCCTCCCGGAAACTCTCGCGCTCGCCGCCAGTCAGTCGCCACTTGCCACTCGCCACTCGCCACTTTCCCTCTCAGTCCTCCCTCTTCACTCGCCACTCGCCACTCCTCACTCGCCACTCACGCAAGTGACTCTTTTTGGACATTGGGGCGCTGTTTTTTGGACATTTGGCGGTGAGGCCCGCCTGCGCTCATGTGAAGCCCGTCACATGGTCAGGGGGCCGGGGAAGCGACGCGAGAGGACTCAGGTAAAATGATTCCGGGTAAAATGATGGGACACCCAACCCACTTCTCGTCCCTACGCTCTGCGTGGGGACGAGGCCCGCGCCGCTCCGCGGCGATGAGTGGACGCGGAGCGTCCCGTCTGGCGTCCCCACGCGGAGCGTAGGGACGAGGGAGTAGAATGATCCCGGATAGAATGATGGGACATCCGACCCATGCCTTTTGAGCCACCTCGGTCGGGTCTGTTCTGAATCATTTTGCCCCCAATCGCCTTGCCGTGATCGCTTCTCCCGAGTGTTCCCGGCTTCAATCATTTTACCCGGAATCATTTTACCTGCGCTCTCTCTGCCTTCGCCCGATTCGCGCCAGAAGTCGGGCTGGACTTTTCGCTCTGACTTCGCTATCCTCAACGCGGCACGGCGCGAGAGGAGACAACCGCATGCCCGCTCAGAAACCCTCCAGCCTCGTGGACACGCGCGTCGTCTATTGCGGCGACAACCTCGACCAGCTCCGCAAGCTCCCCGACGCCTGCGTGGACCTCATCTACATTGATCCCCCCTTCAACTCCAACCGCAACTACGAGGTCTTCTGGGGCGAGACGCGCGAGAAGCGCGCTTTCGACGACCGCCACGCCTCCACCCAGGCATACATCGAGTTCATGCGCCCCCGCTGCGTCGAACTCGCCCGAGTCCTCAAGACCACCGGCTCCTTCTACTACCACTGCGACTGGCACGCCTCACACTACGTCAAGGTCATGCTCGATCAGATTGTGGGCGAGAACTCCTTCAAGACGGAGATCATCTGGAAGCGGACTCACGCCAAAGGGCTGGCATTCAGGGTATATCCGAATAACCATGACATCGTGTTCTTCTACACAAAGACTGACGAGTACACTTTCAACCGCCCGTACTGGCCCCTTTCGGACGAGTACGTGAAGCAGTTCTACAAGAGCGTGGAGCCTGCGACGGGCAGGCACTACCAGCTTACCAGCCTGCTCAATCCTGCCACGAACAGGCCCAACCTCACATACGAGTTTCTCGGCGTGACGAGAGTGTGGCGATGGACAAGGCAGCGGATGCAGGAGGCCTACGAAAAGGGCCAGGTGGTTCAGACTCGCCCCGGCGCTGTTCCTCGTTTCAAGCGGTACCTCGACGAGCAGGAAGGTGTACCCGTCGACAGCGTATGGACAGACATCCCCCCGATCCCTGCGCAGTCTGGCGAGCGTCTCGGCTACCCGACTCAGAAACCCCTCGCCCTCCTTGAGCGCATCATCAAGACGTCGAGCAACAAGAACGGCATCGTCCTCGACGCATTCTGTGGGTGTGGCACGGCCCTCGTGGCGGCGGAGAATCTGGGCCGGCAGTGGATCGGTATTGACATCTCGCCCACGGCCTGCCGCGTGATGGCGAAGCGCCTGCGCGTCGTGTGCGGACTCAAAGAGGACGAGAAGCTCTGGCGCATCGGCCGCGGTTTCGTCGTCCGCGACCTCCCCAAGACCGAAGCGTTGCTTCGCAAGATACCGCCATTCGAGTTCGAGAACTGGGCCGTCATCGCCTTGGGCGGCATCCCCAACAAGGCCCAGGTCGGCGACATGGGCATAGACGGCCGCATCTATCCCGTCACGGCCATTCCCCGCAAGGCGGGTGTAGCACAGCCGCCCTCGGCTGTGGGGGCTGGTGTAGCACAGCCGCCCTCGGCTGTGGACGGGGGAATCAAGACCCAAGACACAGCCGTGGGCGGCTGTGCCACACAATCCGGGGCCACACAGCCGGGGGCCACACCCACCCAGGTCGAACTCGGCTTCATGGACCTCTGGTATCCCATCCAGGTGAAGCAGAAGGACAAGGTGGGCCGTCCCGACGTTGATGCTTTCGAGGCCGTGATGATGCGGTCGAGCAGCCGCGCGACCTCCTGGCCATCGAGAAGACCGGCATCTTCCGCGGCCTCTACCACGTCCTCATGGGCCGAATCGCACCCCTCGAGGACGTGCACCCCGAGGACCTGACGATAGGCCGCCTGGTCCAGCGCATCAAGGCTAAAGGCGTGAAGGAGGCCATCCTCTACACCAACCCGGACCTCGAGGGCGACGTGACGGCGCAGCACCTGGCCCAGGTGCTGCGCCCGCTCGGGGTCAGGGTGAGCCTGCCCGCGCGCGGCATCCCCACGGGCAGCCAGATCGAGTACGCCGGCGAGACGATCCTGCGCGACGCCTTGGAGGGCCGACGCGAGATTCCTGGCTAGACAATGCGCCGGCTTGCGAGTATACTACTAACGACCGGCACGGATGTTCGCCTCTCAGCATGAGTCCTTCGGGGCCGGCCCCTCGGCGTTCGCCGCCGGCCGGCCCAGGGAGATAGAGCCGATGCAGATGCGGATGGAAGCGCTCCTCCAGCAGCGGCCAGAGCTTCGGATGAGGCTCGCCCCGCAAATCATCCAGTCCATCGAAATCCTCCAGCTCCCCGCCCTCGAACTCCAGCAGCGTCTCAAACAGGAACTCCTCGAAAACCCCGTCCTCGAAATGGCCGAGTCGCCCGTCCTCGAAGAGGAGCAGGAGGCGGAACCCGTCCCTGAGCCCGCCCAGGAGGAGCGCGCCAAGAACGACCAGGAGTTCGAGCGACTCCGCGAGATCGAGGACATCGCGCGCGAATACGGCTCCCAGACCTATCGGCGCGTGGTGGACCCGACCGAGACGGACCGCAAGTACGAGGCGATGCAGAACACGGCGGCCCGCCCCATCTCGCTCCAGGACTATCTGTTCGACCAGTACACGCTGCTGGACACGCCGCTGGACCTGGACGAGGCGGCCCAGAACATCATCTACAACATCAACGACGACGGCTATCTCCTCGCCCAGGACCCGGAGCGCCCCGAGGACGCCTTGCCCGAGATCCTGGAGTCCATGGAGGGGCGGGCGAGCCCGGACCAGGCCCAGCGCGCGCTCGAGATCATCCAGAGGCTCGACCCGCCGGGCGTCGGCGCCCGCAGCCTGGCCGAGTGCCTCCTCCTCCAGATGCGCCACGACCAGGACCACACGCTCGCCCGCGAGCTGATCGCCCACCACCTGGACGACCTGTCGGCCAACCGCATCCCCAAGATCGCCAAGGACACCGGCCACACCCTCGACGACGTGAAGGACGCCATCACCTTCATCAGCCACCTCAACCCCAGGCCAGGCACCGCCTTCAGCGCCGAAGTCTCCCCCTACGTCGTCCCCGACATCGTGGTCGAGCTGGTGGACGGCCACTACGAGATCCGCCTCGAGGACGACCGCATGCCCCGCGTCTACATCAACTCCGCCTACTCCCGCCTCCTGCGCGACGAGACCACGGGCGAGGCGGCACGCGACTACATCCGAAAGAAAATCCAGGCCGCACGCTGGCTCATCGAGTCCATCGAGCAGCGCCGCAACACCCTCTACAAGATCGCCCGCGCCATCGTAGACATCCAGCGCCCCTTCCTCGAACGCGGCCTCGCACACCTCGTCCCCCTCAAAATGCAGACCATCGCCCAAACCACGGGCGTCCACGTCTCCACCGTCTGCCGCGCCATCGCCGACAAGTACATGCAGACCCCCACCGGCATCTTCGCCCTCCGCTTCTTCTTCACCGGCGGCACCCGCACCACCGACGGCCGCGTCCGCTCCCGCAAGAG
This sequence comes from Planctomycetota bacterium, assembly GCA_041320515.1. Classification (GTDB taxonomy): domain Bacteria; phylum Planctomycetota; class PUPC01; order DSUN01; family DSUN01; genus DSUN01. The sequence continues at coordinate 3,282,527 of JBGLNR010000001.1, forward strand.
CGTCAAGGACGTCGTCCGCCGCGTCGTCGAAGCCGAGGACAAGCAGAACCCCCTCTCCGACGACGAGATCGCCGCCCGCCTCCAGGCCCAGGGCCTCGACATCGCCCGCCGCACCGTCACCAAATACCGCAAGGCCCTCGGCATCGCCTCCACCCGCCAGCGCAGAGCCTACTGACCGCCTGCCGCGCCGCGTAACACTTCAGCCGAATGAAGCGGGGCCTCAGGCACACCCCTCAGATGGCGGGGAAGCTCGTAGTGCGGGCTTTAGCCCGTATCTGGCGCCCAGAATACGGCCTGAAGGCCGCACTACGAACTCCCACTTCATTCGGCTGAAGTGTTACCGCGCCGGGAGTGTGGCCCCCAGTCCTGCCAATCAGCCCGGCTGCGCACCCTCCTCGTCCCTCGTCCTCGATTCTCTTGGCTTCAAGGGAGAACACCCGAGGACGAGGACGATTCGGCAGGAAGGACCGCCTAGCCGGCCGGCTCGTCACCGAGGACAGCCCCCTCCCCTCCGCCCCCGCGAGGCCGTCGGCAACCACCACAGAGGGCACGGAGAGCACAGAACTCAGGGTAGAATGTAGACCTGACCCCAAGGCCACTGCACTCGGCATTCGCTCACTTCAGCTCCGTGAGCTGGACCGCCAGACTCCTCGGTTTGGGAGAAGCGTGGCGGCGCGGGTCGAACGGGACGACCCGAGTCCCTTCCCCGAGACTCGCCGGAAGCCCGTTCCTGAACAAGTCGCGGTGGGCGTGCGGCGCATCGCCGCGCAGGTGGTAGTACAGATGCTTTGCCTGAATCTCCGCGAGCGGCTTCGCGTAGCCATAGTGGTGGAGGAGCACATCTACGCGCGGCGCATTCGCGGAGGACAGGCTTCGCCCCCGGTCATCCACCAGTTCGTCGAAGTGGCGGCGGAACCGGTATCCTGGGAGCCGCAGGAACGCGCGCATGGGCCACACATCAAACCGGCCGCCCTCAATGAGATGCGTCGTGCCCCCGTAGTAATGCTGCCATCGAAGCCTGGCTGCCGGGAGTTCCTGCCTGCGCATCGCCTCCGCCAGTGCAGGGAGATCATCAATGAACTCGTCGCAGTCCGGGCGGAAGATGACATCGCACGAGGCCGTCTCCAGGTAGGTGTTCTGCATGGCCATCTTGTGCGGCCACAAGGTGCGTCGAATGAATGTGATCTTGTGCGCCGGATCGGGATAAGCCTGGATGGTTGCCGGGGTAGGGTCATCGGGCACATCCGCGTACCCCTCTACGCGCCCATACACGAGGATCAACTCGGTGGCCCAGGGGTAGTAGTAGTCGAGCCAGTGCCGGACGAAGGTCGGCTCGTTGTACACGATCAGGCATATCGAGACCCTGCCGATGGAACGCTCCTCCGCAGGCAGGGGCGACCGGCGGTGCCTCCTCCAGCTCGCCCACACCGCCGCAATACGCCGTCTCCACCAACCGGGCCACTCGCTCCCAGGAGTGCATGTTGCCAGCACGCTGGTACCCGCTCTCCCCAAACCGACCGCGGAGTTCATCGTCACCGAGCAACCGATCCAGCGCCAGTGCCCACGCCGGTGCGTCTCCGGGCGACACCAGAAGACCTGTCTCCCCGTTCTGAACGATGGAGGCCAAGCCCCCCGTTCTTGAGGCGATCACAGGCAGCCGGTTGATCATGCCCTCCAGCGCCACGATGCCGAAGGGCTCGTGCAGGCTCGGCACGACGAGGACCTGGGCGCTTCGGTAGACGTGCCCGAGCACGTCGCCGGCAACGTAGCCCGTGAACAGCACGGAGGACTCCACTCCGAGTTCCGTCGCGCAGCGCCTGAGCGAGCCGTCCTCGGCAGGCCTGGACGAAACGCGCATCATCCGCCTCAAGCTCGGGTGAATAGCCCGCGAGGGTCCTGCGCCTTCGCGCATGGGGCATGACGGTGACAACGACCCTCGTGCCGTCGCGCACCCCCGCGTCCGCGGGCAGCCGTACGGTGCCATTCTCCACCGTTCCTGCGAAGGTCCTCATCGTCTCTCCTTCTTCGACCTCACCTCTGGCAATGTAGCGCATCCACCATCGGGAAGCAAGGCCCGGTGGGGCGTGTGGGCGTAGGTGTCACATCTCCAATCCTTGAGTTAAAGGTGGTGTCACGTCTTCAAATACCAATCATCCGGGCACGTCGAGTGCCCCTTCACTTGCCGCCGCCGGCAGGTGCAGGATCAAACCGCGGGCAGCCCCCCGTCAGGATGGTCTGGCGGCGGGGCGACGGGAGGCGCGAATTTGACTCGCGCCCCGGCGAAGTGCGCGAGTCAAATCCCGGGGCTAGAGGGCGCGAGTGGGCGGCGGTGTAAGGCATTGGCAGGGAATGAGTTGCGAAGGGCGGTCGGGTCGTCGGCTCGCACAGGGCCACTCGGACCAGGCAGGGGGGAAAAGGGCGCGAGTCAATTCGAGCGGCGGGCGGCGCGTTCCGCCATCGCTGGCGCGGCTGCTTTGGTGGGAATCAAGACTCGCGCCCCTGCCGGGGCGCGAGTCTTGTATTGCGCTTCGTCGGCGCGACCCGCTCTGAAGCCGTAAGTGGCTGAGGGTGTGATGCTTACACCGCCATTTCTGGGCGTTCAGGGGGGGACTCTGGCTCGCGGCCAGTGGTGGGGGAAAAGGGCGCGAGTCTTGATTTGACGGCTGCCCTCTCCCTAAAAGGGAGAGGGGTCCGAACCCCCCTCCCTGCCAGGGAGGGGGTAGGGGGAGGGTCGGGGCCTGCCGTCACCTCAGAGCGCACAGGAATGGAGGCCATACCCAACCACCTTCGCCGCGGCCCTCTCGCACACCTCACCCTCGCGCAGCGGGCGGCGGGGGGGCCTCCGAGCCGGCCCGCCCATCCCCTTCGTCCTCGTCTGCCTTCTCCTTCGGGGGCGGGGCGCCATCGAGCACCTGGATGTCGGCCAGGGGGAACACGCCGTCGCGGTCGCCCCCGAGGTCCACGCTGACGGTTTGCTTGAGAATCTCCGTGTTGGTGACGACGCCGACGCCCTGGGCGGTCTTGACCTTGGTGCCCTTCCTGGGGAGTTGCTCGCGCAGCTCGGCGTAGCAGGCGTCCTCGAAGCGCAGGCAGCACATGAGGCGCCCGCAACGGCCGGAGATTTTGGCGGGGTCGAGCGTGGTCTTCTGGGCCTTGGCCATGCGCATGGTGACGGGGGCCAGCTCCTTCATGAAGCCCTTGCAGCAGAGCATGCGGCCGCAGTGCTCCACGTCGGCCAGCAGGCGTGCCTCGTCGCGCACGCCGATCTGCCGCATCTCGATGCGCGTGCGGTACTGGGCGGCCAGGTCCTTCACCAGGGCGCGGAAGTCCACCCGCCCCTCCGCGAGGAAGTAGAAGATGATCTTGTCGCCGCCGAAGAGGTGCTCGACGCTCACGAGCTTCATCGGCAGGTTGTGCTCGCGGATCTTGCCCACGCAGAAATTGTACTCCTGCGGGGCGAACTGCTCCTCGATCTCGTCGGCGCGGGCCACGTCGCGCGGCGTGGCGCGGCGCAGGATTTGCCCGGTCGGCGTCTCCTCGGGGTCGTTCGGGCTGGGCTCGGAGCGGCAGACAACCTCGCCCAGCTCCACGCCGCGCTCGGTGCGGATGATGCACTTCTCCCCGCGGTGCAGGTCCGTGGCCTCCGTGCGGAACAGGCCGATATGCCGCATCGCCCCGTAGCAGGCGATCATGTGGAACATCGTGTTACCTCGCAAGCCGCCGGAAAAAGACACCAGGAGTCTTCTGCCGGAACGGCCTTTCAGGTGCTTCGCACAAAAGACTCCTGGTGTCTTTTTCCGGCGCCCAGCAGGGCGCCAGTGTCGAGTATGAACGTGTCGAGCAGCAGCTTGATGTTCGCGTTCGCGTCCACGCGGTCCCGCGCCTCCAGTGTCAGCGCCGCAAGGCGTCGGGCCGCCTCAGCCGACAGCCCCTCGCCCAGTGCGTTGAGAGCCGGGCAGGCGTCGGCCCAGGTGAGCAACCCCTCTGGGTAGCCCGCGGCGCGGAAGAACAGGTCCCGCCAGGCCAGACCGAGCAGGTCGAGGACGGGCCGCAGGCGGTCGCGCGCGTCCTCGAGGGTGGCGCCCTTCTCGCCGCGCCCCTTGTCGAGCAGTTCGGCGGCGAGGAGGAACTCGCCGCCCGGCTGCATCTCGGCCAGAGCGCCGAGGAGCCACCGCGCGTCCTCATAGGCGCCGTCCGCCAGGTAGCTCAGCGCCCGGCCGGGGCTGCCCTCGGCCAGGCGGGCCAGCACTCGCGCCTGCTCGGGCTCCAGACCGTGGCCACCCACCAGCACCCGCTCCGCCTGCTCGCACGTGAGCGGCCGGAACCGCGCGATCTGGCACCGCGAGATCACGGTGTCCACGAACGGCTCGAGCCGCGAGGCCAACAGGATGAGCAGCGAATGGGGCGGCGGCTCCTCCAGGGTCTTCAGCAGGCAGTTCTGGGCTTCTTCGGTCATCCGAGCCGCATCCACGACCACGAACACCTTGTAGCGGCCGGCGAACGCCTTGTAGGCGATGGCGTCCTGTATCTCCTCGCGGACCTGTTCGACGAGGATCGCGGCCCGCCGCTCGCCCCTCGCGCCCTTCTCGATGCGGCGGACGAATGTGACGTCGGGGTGGTTCCCGTGCTCGACCTTCTGGCAGGCCGGGCACTGGCCGCAGGCCTCGGTCCCGCCGCTCGCGCACTCGACCGCCTTGGCCAGCTCGCGGGCCAACAGCTCCTTACCAATCCCCTCGGGGCCGACGAACAGGTAGGCATGCGACAGCCGCCCGCGCTCCAGCGCCTGGCGGAAGCGCTCCACCACACCCTCATGCCCGACTATGCGTGACCAAGCCATATTGCTCTCTCGCGGACAAGCCGTTGACACGGGGGGATGAATGGAAGTGTGGATGAATGGATGAATGTCTGACACCCATCCACCCATCCACCCATCCATTCATCCGCCTGTCTCGATGATCCCCAACACGTCGCCCACCTTCACCTTCTCGTCGTCGCGGGCGCGGACCTCGACCAGCTTCCCCGAGACGGGGCACGGCACGTCGAACGTCGCCTTGTCGGTCCGCATCTCCACGACGCCATCCGACTCCTTCACCGGCTCGCCGACCTCGGCGTACCAGAAGGAGACGGTGGCCTCGTTCCCCGCATCCTCGCCCAGAGAGGGCAGCTTGAACTCGATTCTAGCCACGGGCGCTCTTGGCTCCTTTCCTCAGGGGATGAATGGATGGGTGGAGGAATGGATGAATGCAAGAGAGGCGCGGCGTGCGCTTTCTTCTAACATTCATCCACCCATCCAATCATCCATTCATCCTCGTCCTATCTCTGCCCTGACCTATCTCGGTCAGCAAGGCCTCGGCGTGGTAGGAGCTGCGGACGAATGGGCCCGCCGCCACTGCCGAGAAGCCCAGGGCCTCTGCTTCCTCGTGATATGCCTCGAACTCCTCGGGCGGCACGAACCGCTCGACGGGCAGGTGCTCGGGCGACGGCCGCAGATACTGGCCGATGGTCAGCGCCTCGCAGCCAGCCGCGCGAAGGTCCCGCATCACTGCGGCCACCTCGTCGTGGGTTTCGCCCAGCCCCACCATCAGGCCGCTCTTGGGCAGAATGCCATGGCCGTAGTCGGCCACGCGGCAGAGCAACTCGAGCGACCGCTCGTAGACGGCCTGGGGCCGCACGAGGGGGTAGAGGCGCGGCACGGTCTCGACGTTGTGGTTGCACACGTCCGGCCGCGCCGCCAGGACGCGGCGAAGGCTGTCCGCGCTGCCGCGGAAATCGGGTATCAGCACCTCCACGGTCGCCTGGCACCCGGCCCGGATGGCCGCGATGGTGGCGGCGAAGTGCCCGCTTCCGCCGTCGGCCAGGTCGTCGCGCGTCACCGAAGTCACCACCACGTGCCGCAGGCCGAGCCGTGCGGCGGCGGCGGCCACGCGGCGCGGCTCGTCGGGGTCGGGCGGGGGCGGCGTGCCCTGGTCCACCGCGCAGAAGCGGCACGAGCGGGTGCACGTGTCGCCCAGAATCATGAACGTCGCCGTGCCGCTGGCGAAGCACTCGCACTCGTTCGGGCAGTGTGCGCTCTGGCACACCGTGTTCAGCCGCAGCTCGCCCAGCAGCGCCCGCACGGGCGCCGTGGCCCCCTCGGGCGGGAGACGCTTGCGGAGCCATGGGGGAAAGCGCCTGAGCGGTCGGCAGTCGGCAGTGGGCAGTCGGCAGTCAGAAATCGTCCTGATCCTCGTCGTGATTCCCCTATCTCATGGTATTGACGCCCGCCAACGCTGTCAAGCGCCTTTTCACGGGTGCGTGTGGTCTCCTTGGGCAGGCCACGAGCTGGGGCTGCGCAGGACACGGGTCGTTGCGCGAGGGCACCGGACCGGGCGCTCGTCGGCCCCAGGGCTCAGCGGCGAACAACATTCCACACTTGTACAAGTGTGGAATGTTGTTCGCAGTACTGCTCCACATGAGAGAAGTGTGAGGTAGGGCAAGGCCCGGGTGCGTGGCACAGGCATCTTGCCTGTGGGCTTGGCCGATGGCGGACACAGGCTGGAAGCCTGTGCCACCAGAACTGTACACCTTTCATCGTGGAGCGGTACTCAGAGAGCCTGCGACACCCGCTGCCCGTGAGCGAAGCAGGTGGGGCGCCCGTCGAGGGGGGCCGCACTCAGCCCCTTTTGACCCGGAAGCGGCCCCGCGCTATCTTGGCGCCAGTCTGGAGTGCGGAATCTGGAATCTGGGATTCGCCCATGCCCGCCTGCCACGTCCTCCGCATCGCGCGCATCGGCTACCGCGAAGCCCTCGGTCTGCAACTGCGCCTCGTCGAGCGCATCCGCGGCGGCGAGGATGCCGCCCTGCTCCTCCTCGAGCACGACCCAGTCGTCACCCTCGGCCGGTCGAGCAAGGAGAGCCATCTTCGCGTGCCGCGCGATGAGCTGGCCCGCCGCGGCGTCGAGCTGCACGAGACCAATCGCGGCGGCGACGTGACCTATCACGGCCCGGGCCAGATCGTCGTCTACCCCATCGTCTACCTGCCCGAGGGACGGCGCGACATCCACGGCTTCCTCCGCTCCCTCGAGGCCGTGCTCATCGGGGCGCTGTGCGGAATGCGGAATGGGGAATGCGGAATATCAAGCAAGCCGCCCCGGCGGCGACGCACTCCGAACTCCGCACTCCGAACTCCGCACTGCCAAGATCGCCGCCATCGGCGTCGCCTTCAAGCGTTGGACCTCCCACCACGGTTTCGCCCTGAACGTGGCGACCGACCTGTCGGCCTTCGACCTCATCGTTCCCTGCGGCATCGCGGACCGCCCCGTCACCTCGATGGCGCGCCTCCTCGGCCGCGCCCCGGACCGCCGCGCCGTCGAGGACGCCCTCCTCGCCGAGTTTCTCCGCGAGTTCGGCTTCGACGCCGCCCGCGAGTGCCCATCTGCGGACGCCTTGCTCGGTCAGTGATGCACAGGTCAGCGCCCCGCCCACTGCTGCCGCCCCCACCGTGCTGTTATGAGGCCCCGTGTCAAGCGCAAATTGTGCGCACGTCGTGGCTGTCTCGGATCAGACTGTTATTCGTGTGCGCGTGGCACACAAGATAGGGGTTACGGGGTGCCGTGGCGTTGGGTTCGTTCTGTGTGGGCTCTCCTATCCAGGGGACGGACGGTTTCAGCTCTCGGCCACGGCCGGCTCGGGTTCCTCGGGCACGGGCTGGCCGGGCGTGTAGGTGCTCTCGGTGGTCACGAGATGCCACAGGAGGATCGCGAGGTGCCGGGCCACGCCCACGATCGCTTTCTGCGCACAGCCCGTCTCGCTCACGAGATGGCCGAAGAGGCCCTTGGCCGCAGTGTCCCGGCGGACCCACTGCCAGGCGGCCTGGATGAGCACGCGCCGCAGGTGGGCGTTGCCGGTCTTGAGGATCGGCCCGCCCTTGGTCGTCTCGCCGCTGCGGCGGACCCGGGGCGCCAGGCCCGTGATGGCCCCGATCGCTTCGGGCCGCTCGAACCGCTCGGGATGCGGAAGCTCCGTCGCGAACGTCATCGCGGTGATCACGCCCACGCCGGGGACCGAGCGCATCCGGGCCACCGCCGCCGCATGCCGTTCGCTGGCGGCCAGGGCGCGGACCCGCTGGTCCGCCGCCGCGACCTGCACGCGCCCGTGGTCCAGGTCGTCCAGCAGCAGGTCGAGGCAGAAGCGGAGTTCGTCCCCGAGGGCCAGGCCGCGCAGCGCCCGGACCGCGGCACGGCTCCAGTAGCGCAGCCCGGCCGGCTCCTCCAGCCCGTACTGCAGCAGCAGGCTCTTGATCCGGCGCTGGGTCCGGCCCGCGTCGTCGAGCCGCTGCTCGCGCCCCCGCATCACCTGGCGGTCCGCCTCCTCCTGTGGCGTCAGCACGTAGATGACGGTCAGCATCCCCTTGCCGTCGAGGAAGGCCATCTGAGCCGAGTCGCGGCGGTCGCTCTTGTTCGCGCGCCCCGCCGCCACGGGCGTCTTCGAGGCCGCCACCACGTCGGCCGAGAACCCGCGCGCCCGCAGCACGTGCGCCAGATGGAAGCCCGTCGGCCCCGCCTCGTACACCACGTGGGCCACCTGACCACGCACCGGCTCGAGACGCCGGCACAGCGCGTCGGGGTCGGCCGGCTGCGTCCACTGGGCCACCCACTCCCTCGCCTCGGTCCACACACTCACGTGATAGCTCCTCTTGTGCACGTCCACTCCCACGAACGCCCTCTCCCCGGGCAGGAGCCGCAGCTCCTTGCTCACGCGACGCGAACCTGCTACTCTGTTCCCCATGGCCGTGGTCTCCTTCGGGCCGATGAACCGGGGGGCCGTGGCGTTGGGATTCCTCTCGGAGGTCTCTCCTATCCAGAGGCACAGGGAACTCCCGGGCTCGTCGCGGACACAGGGCATCCGCCCGGCACACTTTTTCGCACCGCCGGCCTTCCGAGAGGCGAGGGGGGAAAAGGGGAAGAAGGAGCGTGCCGCGTTCCCAGCGGCCACGCTCCGGAGCCCTCGCCGCTGCCATCTGGGTGCGCCCGTGGTCCAGCTCGTCCAGCAGCACGTCGAGGCAGAAGCGCAGCCCGTCCACGAGGGCCAGCTCGCGCAGGAGCCGCCGCTCCTTGCCAACTCGACGCGAACCTGCTACCTTGTTCTTCATGGCCGTGGCCTCCTTCAAGCCGATAAAGGAGAGTGATCGTGAAGAAGGCAGTGGCGTTCGTGTTGCTGATCGCAGGGGGAGCGGTCTCCGCCGCCGAGGCCGAGGAGGGGTTCGTGCCGCTGTTCAACGGCAAGGACCTCACGGGCTGGGAGGGTGATGCGAAGCTGTGGCTGGTCGAAGACGGCACGCTCGTCGGCCGCTCGGCGGGGATCAAGTACAACGACTTCCTGGCGACGGAGAAGACCTACGGCGACTTCATCCTGCGCTTCCAGGTGAAGCTCGTAGACAACAAAGGCAACAGCGGCGTGCAGTTCCGCTCGAAGCGCGTGCCGCCGCCGAGCCACGAGGTGTCGGGCTACCAGGCCGACATCGCGCAGGGCTGGTGGGGCAAGCTCTACGACGAGGCCCGCCGCAACAAGGTCCTCGCCGGCCCGAAGGACGACGTGCTGAAGAAGGCCGTCAAGCCCGGCGAGTGGAACGACTATGAGGTCGAGGCCATCGGCAACAAGGTGAAGCTGGCCATCAACGGCGTCGTCACGGTGGACTACACGGAGGCGGACGAGAAGATCGCCCGCGAGGGCATCATCGCCGTGCAAATCCACAGCGGCGGCTCAATGGAGGCCCAGTTCCGCAACCTCCGCATCAAGGAGGTGAAGGCCGAGAAGTAGCTCCACAGTTCGTAGTGCGGGCTTCAGCCCGTATCTTCGCGCGCGAGCGGCGGTCCGGGATACGGCCTGAAGGCCGCACTACGAACCAGCGGCTGCCGAAGAGGGTCTCTCTCGTCATGGCTCAGAGCACTTCCCCACCCGCCCCCGACTCCCCCGCCGCCCAGCTCAAGCGCTCGGCCAAGACGGCGGCCGCGTGGCTCTGGGCCAACATCACCATCGGCGCCTTCGGCGTGTGGGCCATCGGCGAGGTGTTCCGCGACTCCATCGCCCCGACGGCCCTCTGCTTCCTCGTCCCCTCGGCCTTCATCTCGGCCGCCCTCCTCATCACGGCGCTCCTGGCCTTTGCCACGGGGTGCCGCCGGGCCGCTCTGGCCGCCGCCGTCGCCCTGCTCTTCCCCACCTTCTGGCTCTTCTTCGTCGAGAACCAATGGGTCCGCCCGCGGCCGCGCGGCAACCCCGCCCAGGCCATCCGGCTCGTTCACTGGAACGTCGGGCCAGTCTCGCGGCGCCCGGAGGACATCAGCCGGTGCCTCGTGCCTCTTCAGCCCGACGTCGTCGTGCTATCCGAGATTGGGGACAGAGCGGCGTCGCAGCGGGTGGCAACATCCCTCGGCCGGGACTACACGGTGTGCCACATCCGCCAGATCGCCGTCATCGCGCGGGGCTCCCTAGCCCCGGCCCGGCTCGACGAGCGGATGCCCAGCCACCTCTACTGCGTGGACTGGCGTTCGCCCTACGGGCCGCTCCTGCTGATGACGGTGGACCTGCCCAGCCGCCCGTTCTACTCGCGCCAGCCCTGGCTCCAGCGGGTCCACGAGCGCATCGTCTACCTCAAGCCCGACGTGGTGGTGGGCGACTTCAACGCGCGGCGGCGCTCCCACTGGCTCGGCAAGCCCCCCAGGGGCTACGCCCACGCCTACGACGAGGCGGGGGCCGGCTGGTCCTGCTCCTGGCCCGACGGCTTCCCGCTGTGGGACATCGATCAGTGCCTCGTCGGCCCCCGCGTCCGCGCCATCCGCTACGACATGGTCGGCACGGGGGCCAGCGACCATCGCCTTCAGTACCTCGAGTTCTCCCTTGCCACGGCCGCGGAGTAGGCCGCGGCCATTCGAGAGCGCTCGCAATGACGCCAAGACTGCCTGAAGGCAGGACTCCGAACGCGGGCCACCTGTTGGGAGTCCTGCCTTCAGGCAGTCTTCTTGCCCTTTGCCTTGTGGCCTCCCTTGGCCTGGGCGGCGAGCACCCGCTCCTCGCGCACTTCCGTGATGAGCCCCCCGACTCCCTCATCCGCCAGCTCGAGCCGCCCGCCGCACTACCGAAGCTGCCCGACGGACTCGTCCTGCGGCAGGAGACGCGCTGGCTGCCCGAACTCGGCTTTCTCCTCATCGAGAGCACCCTCGTCAACGAAGGCAAGGCCGAGGCCAAGGCGACGAGCGTGCGCCTGGCCGACTGGACCTTCCGAGTCGGCGCGTCGCCTGATCCACCCTACAGACTCTTGGCCTACCGCAACGACACGTGGTACGGCTCGACCTACTGGACCGGCCCCGACTGGACCCGCGTGGGCAAGGACTGGCAGCACCCCGGCCAGGACACCCCGAGCGTCCGCCGCTTCACCTGTCCCCGCGACGGCAAGGTCACAATCACGGGCCGCGTCGCCAAAGCCCACGTGGACCCAAAGACCGATGGCGTCCGCCTCTTCATCCGCCACGGCGACAAGGTGATGTGGCAAGCGGAGCTTGACGGCGGCGATGCGGAAGGCGTCGAGCCGACCGTCACCCTCGACGTCCGCAAAGGCGACGCCCTTCGCTTCATCGTCCACAAGCGCGGCCAAATCTCCTGCGACACCACCCGCTGGGATCCCGCCATCGCCTACGCCGACGGCGAGTCCTTCCTCGCCTCCAAGGGCTTCTCGACCACCCGCCAGGGCGATGGCGGCTGGTCGTATGAGATGGAGGGTGGCCAACAGAAGAAGGCCGACGTGCCGACGATCTACCACTTCCCCAGGCATGCAGACGCGAGACTTTGCAGGAGGCCGATGGACACGGAGTGGGGAGTCAGCTTCGACAGAAGCGACAGTCTCCCGCTCTTCGTCATTGCCGACGGAGCGGACCAGAGCGGCATCATTCTGGCTCCTGCCCCCCTACAAGCCTGGCGTGTGACCGCCCGCCTAGCAATGCCCAGGTCCCTCAGCATCGGCCTCGTGTGGGAGGGGACGCTAACGCTCAAGCCGGGCCAGTCTCAGCAGTTGCCGGCGCTTCGCTTCGCCGCCTACCGCGGCTCCTGGCTTACTGGCCTCGCGAAGCTCCAGCGTTTGGTTGACTCCGAAGACCACGGTCCCGCCCTGCGAAAGAGCATCGGCTCGACTGGTGGCGCCCCCTTCGACCTGAGTGCGATGCTACAGTCCGAGTGGCAGTGGGAGGATAAGCTCGCGGATCACCCATTGTGGCCAGAGGCAACGGTCCGCCAGGTTGAGAAAGCGCGGTTCCTTTTGACCAATCTGCAACGCGGCCAACCGGCAGGCTTCCTGGCCGAAGAGGCCGCCTCGCTCAACCGTCTCGCAGCAGCGGCGAAGAACCTCGAGAACTACATGATGGATCCTCAGCATTTCTACCAACAGGCCCGCTGGCTCAAGCGCCGCATCGCTCTTGCCAACCCGTTGCTGCCGCGCGCCCCGCTCCTCTTCGTCAAGCGCGTGCCCACTTCCTACAGCCACCTGGTGATGCAGTACTTCGGCTGGCGGGCACGGCCGGGCGGCGGAATCTTCGCGCTTGAGAGTCCGGGGGCTTCGCTCAAGACCCGTTGCCTGTTCGACGCCTCGACGGGCAACGTGCTCGAACCCCGCCTCTCCTACGACGCCAAGCGCGTTGTGTTCTCCTACTCGAAGTGCACGAAGGAAGACCCATTCTACCACATCTACGAGATGAACGTGGATGGAACGGGTCTGCGGCAACTGACGAGCGGGGAGTTCGAGGAGGCGGGGCCACGCCCGCTGCTTCGGCGGCCAGTTCGGCCCGCGATGGCACGTCTACACGCTCCACCGCATGAACGCCAACGGCTCGAACATCCGAACCCTGTCGTTCCACGAGACCAACGAGTGGTTCCCCACCGTCGCGCCCAGCGGCCACGTCCTCTACAGCCGCTGGGACTACGTGGACCGCCATCCCGTGCTGCACCAGAACCTGTGGGCGTGCCGGCCCGATGGCACGAACCCCGTCGCCCTTTGGGGCAACCACACCGAGACGCCGCACTGCACGTTCCAGCTTCAGCCCATCCCCGGCACGTCGAAGGTCGTCTTCACCGCGTCGGCCCACCACTCGATCACGGGCGGCTCGATCGCCATCGTGGACACACGCCTCGGCAACAACGGCGAGCACGCGCTCACGGGGGCCAACGACCCCTCGGCCCTCGGCATCTACCTGCTCGACCGCTGGGGCAACCGCGAGCTGCTCTACCGCGACCCCGAGATCGGCAGCAGCAACCCCATCCCTCTCGTGCCCCGCCCCGTGCCGCCGATCCTCCCCGACCTCACTGCGGATGGGGACCATCCGCCCGGTGGCACAGGCCTCCGGCCTGTGATGTCCACAGGCGGGACGCCTGTGCCACCCACGCCTGTGCCACACAGCTCGACTGGCGAGATGGTGCTGCTCGATGTGTATGAGGGACTGGGCGACGTGCCGCGCGGCAGCGTCAAGGCCCTCCGCATCGTGCAGATTCTGCCCAAGACCACGCCCGTCGCCGATGGCCCGCGCATCGGTCTCGCGGGCCAGGAACCGGCCCGAGCCCTCCTCGGCACCGTGCCGGTCGAGCCGGACGGCTCGGCCCGCTTCACCCTTCCCGCCCGCACGCCCGTCTTCTTTCAGGCCCTCGATGCCGACGGCTTCGCCATCCAGAGCATGCGCTCAATCACCTACGCCCAGCCCGGCGAGCGGGCAACGTGCATCGGCTGCCACGAGCACCGGATGACGGCGCCGCCAAGCCGCCTGGCCCAGGCGCTCCTTCGCCCGCCCTCCCCCATCGCGCCCGGCCCCGACGGCACGAAGCCCTTCTCCTACGTCCGCCTCGTCCAGCCCATCCTCGACAAGCATTGCGTCAAGTGCCACAGCACTGTAGGCGGGGCGTCTCTGCCCCGCATCCCTCCCAAGGGCCTCGACCTCACGGGCACTCCCCACGACCGCTTCACCCGCAGCTACTGGTCGCTCTGCGGCGGCCTGAGCTTCTGGCACGGCGGCACCAACGCGAAGAACGCGGCCGAGGCCCTCGTGCCCCGCTACGGCGGCTGGAACCCCGTGCACCGCACCGAGCCGGGCGGGGCCTATGGAGCCCGCGGCAGCCGCCTGATGAAGACCCTGCTCAAGCGCCAGGGCGAGCGGAAGCTCCCACCCGACGACGGCGCGGAGCGTGTCCATCGCGGCCATCGCCGTGTCGTAGCTCCCCTCCCCTCGCCGCGCGTCGTTCCACTCGCGCGGGCCGTCCACGCTCACCACCCAGAGCATGTTCGGCGTGGCCAGGCCGTCGTCGAGGAACTGGGGCAGGAGCGTGCCGTTGGTGAAGACGATGAAGGGCACGTCGAGCATCTGTCCAGGGATCTGGAAGAAGTCGCGGTGCAGGAGGGGCTCGCCGCCCGAGACCACGGCCATGGCCACGCCCAGCTCGCGGGCCTCGGCGAGGAGGCGGAGCGCGAGGGGCAGGGCCATGTGCTCCTTCGCGTAGCGCTGGGTGTAGCAGTGCCGGCACCGGTAGTTGCACTTGCCCGTGATGGCCAGGAACAGGACGGAGGGGACGTGGAGCCCCCGCTTGGCTCGCGCCTCGGCCCGGAGGCGCTCGCACCGCGCCATCCGGGAGAGCCATCGGGGCACCAGCTTCAGCACCTCGGCCCGCACGGGCGGGCCGGTGAGCAGGCCGCGCCCAAGCTGCTGGGCCACATACTCGCTGAACGTCTTCGGGGCTTTCAGCGAGCCCCAGATACCCTTGAGAATGTCGAACATGGCGGATAGCCCTCTCAACTGGTGAAGGCGCGGTGACGTGTGTGAACGGCGGGCCAGGAATAGGCCACTGGGAGGACTCTGCTCGCCGCTACAGGGCCGCCGCCCAGGAGGCCCTGCGCCGACGTTCAGTGATTGTACACTAAGCCTATGCACAAAGGCAAGTAGTTTTTCCGGCGACGGACACGCCTCAAGGGTGCCAACTCCAGGGGGGCGGAGTTGGCATCCTTGGTGGCACTCTTGGCGACGAGCGCCGTGCTCCGGCTGCCCGCGCACGTAAGTGCTTGTCGTTACTTGGCTTTGGGAGATTCGTCGGGCGCCTCGGCGGGGAGCGGCTTCGGTGCCCAGGTGTCGTCCCCCGTCAGGTCAATGGTCCACAGCCCGAGGATGAAGTCCACCACCTCGGCCACGTTGATGCCGACTTCGAGGGAGAATGCCGCTGTGCCGGCCATGCCGATCCAGAACTTGTCGGCCAGCTTCCCCCACCTGGGCGGCTCCAGGTCCGAGGCGTAGCGCCGCTTGGTGATGGAGGGACCGAGGGTGCCCACGCGGTTGCCTGCGGCATCGCTTCCCTCCTCGTTGGCCACCAGGGGGAAGCCTGCCTCGTAGCCCACGTCGCCGATATATATGTCGCCGCCCCGCGCCCTCTCCCAGCCGCGGTCGCCGTAGCGGCCGCGCCAGCCCCAGCGCTCGCGGCCGGCCACGCCCATTCCCAGCACCGCCCAGTCCGTGAACTTCACCCGCGAATAGGCCATCAGCCCGTAGCCTATCGTGAAGTGGAAGCAATCCGCGAGGTCCGCCCCCCGCCTCTCCAGATAGCCCCTGGGCGGCTGAGCGCACCCGGCCCCCACGGCGCACGCCACACCCGCCAACGCCACCCAGCCTGCCCGCCTCGCCTGGCTCACGCCGCGTCTCCTTGAGATCCCGCCGAAAATGTGTGCCACGGTTGGCTTGCCTAACCGTGTCCCCGCCGGCCGAGGGCAAGCACACGGCTGGGCAAGCCAGCCGTGCCACGACCGACGCGCCATCTAGTATCCCAGTCGAGTGCCGCCGCGTCAAGGCGGCTTGCGCGCGCCGGGCGCCACCTTGACCCGCAGCCCCCGCACGGCGACGGCAGCGGCCAAGGCATCGAGCCGCTCCGCCAGCGGCGCCTCGACGCCCTCAAGCCCGTAGTCCCGTTCGAGGCGGCGGTACTTCGCCTCGGCGAAGCGATGATACGGCAGAAGCTCGACGTAGTCCAGCCGATGGAAGCCCCGCACGAAATCGGCGATGGCCGCCACGTTCGCCTCGTCGTCCGTGTAGCCGGGCACGATGGGCACGCGGACGACGATGGGCAGGTCCGCCGCGGCGAGGCGGCGGGCATTTGCCAGGATCAGCTCGTTGCCCGCGCCCGTCGCCGCCCGATGGCGCTCGGAGTCCATCAGCTTCAAGTCGAGCAACACGAGGTCGGTGTGCGGCAGGGCCTTCTCGAAGGCGGCCCATGGCACGCTCGCTGCCGTGTCGAGCGCCGTGTGGACCCCCCTCCCCTTGCACTGTGCCAGCACCTCTGCGCAGAAGTCGTCTTGGAGCAGCGGCTCCCCGCCCGAGAGCGTCACGCCGCCGCTCGAGTTGTCGTAGAACAGCTTGTCCCTGAGCACCTCGGCGACGACCTCCTCGGCGCTCGCGTCGCGCCCCTCCATCACGATGGCCTCGGCGTAGCACGCCTCCGCGCACTTGCCGCAGAGGCGGCAGCGCTCCTTGTCGTATCGGCGCTCCCACGCATCCTGTAGGCTGGGCGTCTCTGCCCCGTTCTGGTGGCACAGGCCTCTGGCCTGTGTGTTCCACAGGCGGGACGCCTGTGCCACCGACGCCTCGGCCACCGAAGCCTGTGCGGGGACCAGCCGGAGCGCCCCCGTCTCGCACGCCTCGAAGCAATGCCCGCAGCGGATGCACTTGTTCGGGAAGAACGCCAGCTCGGGCGCCCGGGCGATGGATTCGGGGTTGTGGCACCACACGCAGGCCAGCGTGCAGCCCTTGAGGAACACGGTCGTCCGAATCCCCGGCCCGTCGTGGATCGAGAAGCGCTGGATGTTGAAGACGCGACCCGTCATGCCCCCCATCCCTTCGCGCGCGAGATGGCGTCGCACCATCGCGCATAGAGTCGCTCTGCCCTCCCCCTCTCCATCTGGGGGGTGAACACACGGTCCACACTGCGCTTCGCCAGGAACTGGCCTTCATCCCAGAGGCCAGCCGCGATCCCTGCGGCGGCCGCGGCGCCGAGAGCGGTGGTCTCGGCAATGGCGCTCCGCTCGACGGGGAGGCCCAGGACGTCGGCCTGGAACTGCATGAGCCAGTCGTTGGCCGTCGCGCCGCCGTCGGCCTGGAGGGCGCGGATTTCGTCTCGGACCTCGGGCGGGAGGGCCTCGACCACGTCGCGTGTCTGGTAGGCCATGGCCTCCAGCGCCGCCCGAACCAGGTGCTCGCGGCGGGTGGAGCGGGTGAGGCCGAGGAAGGTGCCGCGGGCCGAGCTGTCCCAGTGGGGGGCGCCGAGGCCGACGAGGGCAGGGACGAAGTAGACGCCTTCGTTGTCGGGGAGCGATTGGGCCATCGCCTCGCTCTCGCTCGCGCTCGCGATGAGCTTCAGGCCGTCGCGGAGCCATTGGATGGCGGCGCCGCCGACGAAGACGCTGCCCTCCAGGGCGTACTGGAGCGGCTGCCCCTCCCGCTGCCAGGCAACGGTTGTGAGCAACGTGTCCGAGAGCGCCAGGCGCGTGCCAGTGTTCACGAGGAGGAAGAGGCCAGTGCCGTAGGTGTTCTTGAGGTTCTGCGGCGAGAAGCCGCCCTGGCCGAAGAGCGCGGCCTGCTGGTCGCCCAGGTCGGCGGCGATGGGCACCTCTCGGCCCAAGACTGCCTTGTCCGTCGCGCCGAAGATTGACATCGAGGGCCGGACCTCGGGAAGCGCCACGCCCTTGACGCCGAAGATGCCCGCCAAATCACCGTCCCAGCGCCCCTCTACGATGTTGTAGAGGAGAGTGCGGGAGGCATTCGAGGGGTCGGTGGCGTGGACGCGGCGCCCGGTGAGATTCCAGATCGCCCAGGTGTCCACGGTGCCGAAGAGCAGGCGGCCCTGGTCGGCGAGGGCGCGCGCCTCGGGCACGTTCTCGAGCATCCAGGCGATCTTCGTCGCAGAGAAGTAGGCATCAATCACGAGACCCGTCTTGCGGTGCACCTCGTCGGCGTGTCTCGCCTTCAACTCCGCGCAACGCTCCGCCGTGCGGCGGCACTGCCAGACGATGGCGTTGTGGACGGGCCGCCCCGTCTCGCGGTCCCACAGCACCGTCGTCTCGCGCTGGTTGGTCACCGCCACGGCGGCGATGTCGGCCGCGTCCACCTCGCGTGACACGCGGCGGATGCACGTCAGCAGGCTGTCCCAAATCTCGAACGGGTCATGTTCCACCCAGCCCGGCCTGGGGAAGTGCTGCGTGAACTCGGCATACGCCTGCGCCACGGGGCGGAAGCTGGCGTCGAAGGCAATCGCCCGATTGCCCGTGGTGCCGAGGTCCAGAGCCAACACCAACTTCCCCATTCGTTCGTCCTCGTCGTCGTCGTCGTCCTCGTCGTCGAACCATCGCGGGGCAGAGACGCCCCGCCTACAAGCCAGTCGTCGGGTGCATGCCATTCTCGTCCACGCGGATCAGGTTGGGCTGGCCGTCCTTGAGAACGGCGCGGTAGACGCTCCCGCAGGCTCGGGCCTCGATGGCAGCGGCGCCGAGGCCGGGAATCGTGGCGGACACCTTCCGGTCGTCGCCGCCGGCGGCCCAGGCGGTGATGAGCCACTTCACTTGGTCATTGAGGATTGAGTGTTGAGTATTGGATATTGGACTTCCAATGCCCTCAACATGTGCGCAAACCGCGCACGAGTCACGACCGAAGGGTCTAACCCTCTCCCTGAGAGGGAGAGGGGTCCAAACACCCACCCATCCCTTTCAGGGAGGGGGCAGGGGGAGGGTCGGGGCCCGCCGCCGTCCCAAGGCGCCGGGAATGGGGGCCATACTCGTTCGAGGACGAGAACCACTCTCCGCACCGCCGCCTGCCGACTACTTCGGCTCGATGGTTGCCTCGCGCCGCACGTCGAGGGCGAGCGTGCCGCCCGCGGCGCGGGAGGTGGGCAGGGCGAGCCTCGAGGGGCCGAAGCCGTGGAAGACGCGAAGCCTGGCCGAGCGCTCGACGGGCTGCCCGTCCAGGCTTCGCACGGTGAAGAGCGCGGTGGGCGAATAGGCGATGCCCTGGAAGGCCGAGGCGTGGAAGGCGAGAAAGGTCGCTGCCCGGACGATGAAGCCGCTCCTCGGCGGAAGCGTGGCCCCCCCGTGCGTGACCTCGCTGTTGCCCATGTTGGCGGCGACCTCGACCGCGCCATCGCCGAAGGCCGATAGCACAAGCCCGTCGGCTCGCCGCTCGTAGCGGGTGATGGGCAGGAAGAAGGCCAGCTCGTTGGTCGGGCTGGTGAACTCGTAGATGTTCTTCACCGCGGCGTCGAGCGGGTGCATCCCCTCGGCCCAGCCGTTGTCCGCGCGGGCGAAGACGTTTGCCGCCGCTGCATCTCGGGCCGCCGGCACCTCGACCATCGTCGTCTTCGCCTCGGCGATCTTCTCGGCGAAGTCGTAAAGGGTCTTGTCGCCGGCGACGACCCGCGGCTCGCCCCAGCCGGCCCAATCGAAGTTAGAATTGCCGTGCGGGTCCGTGACGAACGCGATGGCCACCCTCTTGCCCCGCAACGGGGCGAGGTCCACGCGCGCAGCGGACCACTGGGCCACGCCCCACAGGCGCTCGAAGACGGCCTTGCCGTCCACCTCGACGCGGAAGCGGACGCCGTCCGTGACCTCGATGCCGTCGCGGAGGCCGACGGCGAAGGTGAGGGCGAGGCCCTCGGCGTCGGGGAGCTGCACCTGGTACTCGCCCCGCGTAGCGCCGCGGAAGCCCTTCCAGGGCGGATGGGCGAAGAGGGCGCGCTTCTCGACGCCCCCGCTCGACATGGTGACGGCGGCAAAGGTTGCCCCATCGCCCAGGGGCAGGATGCGGCGCGGCGTTGCGGCAGGGCTGGCCGGCGGGGTCACCTGCTCCTTCCACCAGTGCTTCGACCCAGGGCGGAGGAGCGGGGTGCGGGCGAGGGAGAGAAGGTCGAGGTAGTGCTCGGGCGCCGCGCAGTCGCGGCCCCACTGGTGGTGGCGCTCGGCCAGGCTGATCGTCATCCCCTGGTGCCAGAAGGTGGCCGCGGCCTCGTGGTAGACGAGGTCGAAGAGCGGCACCGGCTCGCCCGTGCGGGGGTAGAAGTCGCGCGAGAGGATGCCCTCGTGGTAGTCGCCGACTGGCACGGCCCACTCCTGGCCGTCCTCCGAGCCCCAGAGGCCGGTGAGCGATTTCACGACGCGGATGAGATCGCGGTAGACGTCCACGCACTCGGCCCGGGTGAGGGGCATCTCGCGGCGGCCGGTGGCATAGAGGTCCACGGCCATCGTCTGGTCGGTGAAATAGGCGTCGGGCTGGCAGGCCTGGCGGATGAGGCCGAGGTTGCGGCGGGCGTACTTCGCCTGGGCCTTGGGGTGGAGGACGTATTGCGGCCCGCCGGCCCAGGAGTTGTGCTCGCCGATGGCCTCCGCCGCGTTGGCCGAGGGCTGGGCCTTGAACATCATGTCGTAGTTGTCGTGGAGGCCGAAGAGGAAGCCCTTGTCCTGCGCGAACTTGGCGACCCGTGCCAGGCCATCGGGGCCGCCCAGGTCGTCGTCTGGCGGCCAGATGTCGGGGTGCGAGAAGTCGTAGCCGCCCTTGATCCAGCCGGCGAGCACGACCAGCCCGCGGCGGAAGCCCAGGTCGTCGTGAAGGTGCCGCACCTCGTCGAGCGCGTCGGCGAATGTGCGGTGAACCTTGAACTGGTCCTTCGTCGAGTCCTTCGAGAAGCGGCAGTTGGCCTTGTAGCCGCTCTTCATCCAGAGCTTGATGTCGAAGGCGCCGGGCAGCTTCGCCAGCGCGGGGTCCTTCTTCACCCGCTCGGCGAACGGGATGAGGAGGCCCTTCTCGCGGGCGACGTCGCGGTAGTGGGCGGCCACGGTGAAGAAGTCGCCCTTGCCGCAGACCCGCAGCCGCAGCTTCGGGGCGCCCGAGAAGCTCAATGCCATCCGCAGCGGCAGCTTCTCCGCCGCCTCCAGCGTCGCCACGTCCACGCAGCCGTTCACGTCGTTCCACGAGAGCAGGAGCGCCGCCTCGCCGCGCACGACGCCGAGCATCTGCATCGTGAGGCCCGAACGGCTCTGGTAGGTGACGAAGCGGTGCTTCACCTTCTGGCCGGCGCGGACCAGGCAGCCGGCCCCCTGCGGCACCGCGAAGCAGCCCGGCTCGTCGGCCGCGAGCCACAGCGCCTCGCGCAGCACAGGCTGGCCGCGGCCATCAACGCTCAGCTCCAGGTCGCGGCCCGAGGGCAGAGCCTGAAAGGCGAGCACGGCGGCCGGCTCCTTGAACTGGATGCGGAGCGACTGGCGTTTGGCCTCGACAGAGGCGGGCTCGCCCATCGGCTGCCCGCCGGCGAAGAGTTCGCCCGTCGCCTTGTCCCGCACATACCACGCGCCGCTCCGGCGGCAGGCGGCCAGCTCGAAGTGCGCGGCGTCCAGCCGCACGGGCTCGGCCACCGATGCCTGGACGACTGCGCGGCTCGGCATTGTCGCAGCCATTGTTGACCCCCACGAAGCGGCGAGAAAATATGTCAGCAGAAGCCTGTTCATCGTTCCCTGCTCCAATTCCGCATTTGCCGCATGCCTCCGTTGTGATACACTGAAGGCCGACCGGCCGCGCCTAGGGTATGAAACTCCCGGCCCCGCGTCAACCCCTTCTCGCGCTGGCAGGAGCGAACGCGAATGCGCCTCGACCTCGCCCTCGGATGTCTGTTGCTTGCAGGAGCCGCTATGGCCGCCGACTACCGCGTGCCGCTGATGGCCAAGCCGCCAACCATTGACGGGAAGATCGAGCCGGCCGAGTGGGCGAACTCGACGGGCTTCGACGGCTTCGCCTTCAATGGCGCCCTCGACCGCCGCCGCATCCGCGCCTGGGTCGGCGCGACGAAGACGCATCTCTACTTTGCCCTGATGTCCCAACTGCCGGACGAGGGGCAACTCGTCGCCGACGTGGCACTCGACACAGTGAAGATCGTCTTCGACGACTCCATCGAGGTGTGGATTGACCCGACACCAGGTTCGGAGCACGGCCAGGCACTCCAAATGCTCGCCAACGCCGCGGGCCGCACAGCCTACAAGCACCACGGCCGCGGCAACGTGGCCGAAGACCCCACCTGGCAGGGCAACTGGAAGGTGGCCAACGGCTTCCACGCCGGCCACTGGCACTGCGAGGTCGAGGTGCCCATCGCCAACCTCCCGCAGGTTGCCAACCTGCGGGAGGTTACGCAAGGGGCTTGGGGCATCAACCTCTGCCGCAACTGGAAGAACCCCTGGGCATTCTCCTCGACCGGCGGCGGTGGCTACACCCCGAGCGACCGCTTCACTTTCGCCCCCGACGCCCCCGCCATCGCCCACGAGAGCCGCGCCGATGCCTTCCTCGGCGACATCAACCACGCCCTCATCCTTCGCAACCCCACGACCGCCCCTATCGCCGTCAAAGCCGCCCTCTCCCTCAAGCGCGATGTCATGCCGGAGTTGATCAACTCCGAGATGATCACCCTCGCCCCCGGCGAGAAGAAAGAAGTGGCCATCAAGGCCAAGGACGATGCTACACGGAAGTTCGAGCTGACCCTCTCGGTCGCCTCGCCCGACGGCAAGACGGTCCACTACCAACGCTCGGTCGCCTGGCAGAAGGGCGAGCCGTGGCGCTGGACCACGAAGAAGAAGGAAGTCCTGCCCATTGACTTCCAGTTCGCCTACTACCCCTACAAGAACGCCATGCGGGTGCTGGCCGACGTGTCGAATCTGCCGCAGGATGCGAGGCTGGAGGGGCTCACCTGCTCCATCCGCCCGAAGGGGCGCAAGCGGGCAGTCAAGAGCGTGACCTTCGATGCCTTCAAGGATGGCCGCCAAGAGCTTGAGTTCGCCCTCCCCCACCTCGATGGCCAATATGAGATCGCCCTCACCGCCCAGGGCCAGAACGTGCCGAAGGGCGAGTTGGTCAAGGAGTTCGAGCGCACCGTCTACGAATGGGAGCGCAAGGGCCTGGGCACCAGCACCACGGTCTATCCCCCCTTCACCAATGGAACGGCATGCTCGTCGGCGACACCCACACCCACGGCCCCATGTACTCCCACACCATCGCCACCCTCATGCTCAGCGAAGTCTCCGGCATGGTCGCCCCCGACCGCCAGAAGCGCGTGGACGCCGCCCTCGGCAAAGCCCTCCGCCTCATCCTCTCCGCCCAAACCATGCCCAAGCCCCAGCACCACAAAGGCGGCTGGCGCTACCAGCACAACTCCAACGACTCCGACATCTCCTGCACCGGTTGGGCCCTCATGAGCCTCCGAGCCGTCCGCAACGCCGGCGGCGCCGTCCCACGCGAAGCCATCGAGGACGCCGTCCAATTCGTCCTCAACTGCCGCCAGCGCGACGGCGGCTTCGGCTACCAGCCTGGCGGCGGCAGCGGCATGGCCCGCACCGGCACCGCACTCCTCTGCCTCGAACTCTGCGGCAAGCACCGCACCAAAGAAACCCTCGCCGCCGGCGACTGGATCCTCCGCCACATGCGCGACGGCGACTCCGACGGCTTCTTCTACTACGCCATCTACTACACCGCCCAGGGCATGTTCCAGCTTGGCGACGAACACTGGGAAAAGTTCGCCGAGAACATGTACGGCACCCTCCTCAAGCTCCAGGAGCGCGACGGCTCCTGGAGCGAGGGTCGCGGCAACGAAGCCCGAGCCGGCCGCTGCTACTCCACCTCCATGGCCGTCCTCGCCCTCACCCCCGCCTATCGCCAACTGCCCATCTATCAGCGATAGCGACTGGGGGGGGGGGGGGGGGGGGGGGGGGGGGGGGGGGGGGGGGGGGGGGGGGGGGGGGGGTGCTTGGATGACAACAAGCCTGTTGCACACCAGTTCTGTTGTGCATGGCCCCGCCGTGCTGAATTGCCTCTTGACGTGGGCAGTCCCAGCCTGTATCATCAGCGAACAGAAGGCGGAAAGAGAAGGCGCCCGTCTCTCCCGCCCCTTTCCCCTTGGCCGAGGAGCCCGGCCATCGCGGAGTTCATGAGCACTCAACTCATTGACCAGCTTGGCCTTACGGACTGTCAGCCGCCCAGGCTCCTTCGTCGCCGTGAGGACCTCGATAACCCAGCCATTCCGCCCCTCCCGCACGCCCACGCCGTCCGCCGCGCCTGGGATGCCCTCGGCCTCTGCGGCGTCGTGTGCGTTGATCGCATGCCCACCGTCTACCTCAAAGAGGTCCCGTCGATCAGCGACGACGACGCGCGCCAGTGGCACCGGATTCTTTGGAACCACGGCGTTGCGCCCATCCTCGTCGTAGCCGATCCGCACAAGGTCCACGTCTACTCCGCCTGGGCCACTCCTGCGGGCCCGGATGACAAGCCGGGCGACCACAAGCGTCTCGCCGACATCCTGGATCGCGCCTCTGACGCTCTGGAGCTACAGCAACTCGTCCGCTCCATTGAAACCGGGCACTTCTACTCGAAGGAAGCCCACGGGGATTGCTTCGACCGGGCGAAAGCCGTTGATGGGCAGCTTCTGAGCGCCCTGGAGGCGGTCCGGAAGCAGCTCACGACGGGCGCTCGCGCGTTGCCCGGGGAAGACGCCGATGCCTTGCTTACCCGCACCATCTTCGTCTGCTACCTGATCGCCCGCGAAGTCATCTGCGGCGCTCACTACCCCGACAGCCCCACCTTGTCGAAGATTGATGGGGAAGATGGCCTGCGGACTCTCATTGGCAACTCGCCTTGGCAAGAGGCACGCGGCACACTATTTGATCTCTTCGAGCGCCTTAGCACCTTCAACGGCAGCTTGTTCGACACCGACATGTCTCTGGAGCGCGAGCGCATCCGGAAGCGGGACATGGCCGCTCTCCAGGCCTTTCTGAAGGGAGACAACCCCGGCACGGGCCAACTTGCTCTCGGGTTCTCACCATACAACTTCAGCATCATCCCCGTCGAGACGATCAGCGCGATTTACGAGAAATTCATCGAGGCCGGCGACCAGAAGCGCCGGAGGCAGACGGGCGCCTACTACACGCCAACTCACCTTGTCGAGCTTGTGGTCGACCAAGCCATCGAGGGGTGGGATTCGCTGCTGGACAAGAAGGCCCTCGATGTCGCGACCGGGTCGGGGATTTTCCTGGTCAGCCTCTTCAACCGCATGGCCGAGCAGTGGCGAAGAGAGCACCCCGGTGCCAGGAACTCAGTCCTGGCAAAGGGCCTGACCGATATACTCAGTGAGCGCCTCTGCGGCGTAGACGTCAGCCCGACAGCGTGCAGGATCGCGACGTTCAGCCTCTATCTGGCCCTGCTTGACCAGCTTGATCCTCGTGATATCCAGAAGCTACAGAGCACTGGATGGAAGTTGCCGCCGCTTCTCCGGCTGTCCGGTTCTCCTGGCGAACCATCTGGCGGGAGAACCATTGTCCAAGGCAATTTCTTCGACCCAGAGCTGCCCGTTCAGAAGGGCGCGTTCGACCTAGTAGTCGGAAACCCCCCTTGGGTTAGCCGTGGAGAGGCGAAGTACGACAGCCATTTCGCCCCTTGGTGCCATGGTCACAAGGAATTGCCCATCCCCGAGAAACAGATGGCGCACGGCTTCATGTGGCGGGCTCCGGAGCACCTGGCCCCCGGCGGCAGAGGGTGCCTGGTCCTGCCTGCTGCTGTCCTGCTCAATGGGACCAGCAATGAGTTCCAGAGCAAGTGGTTCCGGCGGTTCGCCGTGGAGAAGGTCACCCAACTCTCCGATCTGAGTTTCGTCCTTTTCGTTGGGTCTGACCGCCCTGCCGTTGTCGTGAGATTCAAGAACGAGCCCCCAGTTCTTGATGAGGCGCGGATCCTCTACGTCGCGCCGAAGGCCGATCCGCAGAGCCTACGGGGAGGCCCCCCGCGAGTCTTTGACCAGGACTTCTGGCATGTCAGGCAATCAGAGGTCATCCTGCAAGCTGCCGCGGAGAGGGCGCCACTCGTATGGAAAGAGCGGCTTTGGGGCACGCCGAGGGATCTGAGGTTCCTGGATCGTCTGATGGACCTGCCGCCCTTGGACGATCTGGCCGGCGCGGAGGGCAGCGGCAAGCCATGGCTTAGGGGTGTTGGGTTCAAGCCGCTCCCGACGAAGCGTAGGCGGGCCCCGGTGAAGGGTGAGATCCTCTACGATGCTTGGTGGCCGAAGAAACGCCTCTTTCTTGAGGCTACCACTGACTTCAGCCTAGTTGTGGTCCCGGGCGACTCAATGCCCGTTGGTGACCGCTTCAGGAGACTGATCAAGAACCCTACCGAGCTACTGTTCAGCCCGCCGATGGTCCTGTTCAACCGAGGGTTTACCAAGGTCGCGTTCTGCAACTTCCCTGTTCTATTCCGTCACTGGCTACATTCAATCGCAGGGCGTCCCAAGTATGAGCAGATTCTCCGCTTCCTTGCCGCAACACTCGCGTCAGACCTTGCTACCTACTTCCTCTTTAACACGGCCGCGAGCTGGGGAACTGAACGGGACCAGGCGCATGTGTTTGAGGTGCTCCGCATGCCATTCCCGCTCCCTGGCCAGACAGCCAACCCAGCTAGGGCGACTGAGATCGTCGCGGAAGTCTCGACGAAGCTTACCGAGCTTGAGGCAGCCGTTGTCAGTGGGGCGGGGCTGCGTACACAGTTGGTCGACAAGGCGAGGAGCGAGCTGTGGCCGCTGATTCGCGAGTACTACGACATTGACGACTGGGAGCAAGTGCTCATCGAGGACACGCTGGGGGTCTCTGAGAAGAGTTCGACGCCAGGAGGCCCGGGCGCTGACATCCCTGCCCTTCGCGCCCCTGAGCGTGTCGAGCAGGAGCAGTACGCCGACCTGCTGTGCCAAGTGCTGAACACCTGGGGCGCAAAGAGCGGATATACGGTCAACCGCTCAGTGGTCGCTCCGCGCGGTGGTAGCGTCGGAGTGATCACGCTTACCAAGGACCGTGCCCCACAGGAACCTAAGTGGTCAGGTGGGTCACAGGAACTCAATGAAGCGCTGGTGAACACCGCGAAGCTACTGCCCCAACGGCAGGCCGGCATTGAGATGGTCAGGGGCATGAAGGTCTTCGACAAGAACGAGCTTCACATTGTGAAGCCGCTGATGCTGCGGTTCTGGACGCGGACGGCAGCGCTCAACGACGCCGACGAGATTGCCTGCGCCATCCTGCAAGCGCGATGAAGGGGAGGTCATGCGAGTCACGGGCGAAGCAAGTCTCTGGCCAGACCTGTTTGGTGATCAGTTCATGTCGCTCGTCATCGGTCTTGTCCTCGATAGCTGGGATGCCTTCGAGAAGCCCGGCAGGAAGGAGCGGGAGGTCCCCATCAGCAAGCGGTTCTGTTGTTGTCTGAGACGACACAGGAACCGAAGATCCCTGCCCTTCCGCATCGATTCGGAGCCGCCTGACTTGGACTTGGAGTCCGGTGAGGAGCTTGGGCGCATTGATCTCAGGTTCTCGCACTGCCCAAACCCCAGGGAGGATGTCTACTTCGCCCTCGAATGTAAGCGGCTCAACGTGGTGGGCAAAGCAGGGCGGTGGCGCTCGCTTTCTGGCGAGTACGTGAAGAAGGGGATGATGCGGTACGTGGAGGGCAAGTACGCCGGGGGGCTGGACAAGGGCGGGATGCTGGGCTACGTGATGGACGGCGACGTGCCGGGCGCGATCGGGGCGGTTGGCCGCAGCATCACGGAGCGGCGAGTGGGACTCAAGCTCGTGAACGGCGGGCTTGAGCGTTCCTCCATTGTGCCTGCCGACGAGCGCGTGAGGGAGACTCGCCATTCATTCGACAGCCGCCGATTCGTGATCCACCACGTCTTCGTCGCAGTCGGCTGATCTGCCCGCCCCTATCCGTGCCCATCCGTGCCATCCGTGGTTGGATTCTTCTTCTCCGCTGTCTCGGCATAGAGGCGGCAGAGGGTGGGCCAGTAGTTGTTGGCGAGGGTGATGAGGACGCCGCGACGCTCGCGCTCGATGCGATCGGGGATGACAACCTGGAGGAGGGCTTCCTTTCTGCCAGTCTTGACGGGGGTGAGGAAGCCTGTGAGGGCGCCCCAGGCCTGCTGGGTGCGAAGGCCGACGCTCGCAGCAATCTCAAATAGCCCCAAGGTGCGCTGGCCAGCCCGCACGAAGGCGCCCAGGATGCGCTGCTGCCGCTCCGTGCTGCCAGTGGTGAGGTCGGCGTCGGTCCAGTGAAGGGTCTTGGACCATCCGTGGCCTCCCTGAAGGGTCCCTTTTCCGCCATTCAGGCTGCTGGGAGGCATCTGGCGCTTGACAGCCCGTAGCCGGCCGCCTATCATTCACAGCGGCTGGCCCGATGGAGGCGCGGCGGAGCGGGGTCCGCGCCGTGCGCCCCGTGCCGGGGTCGGAGTCAGGGCGTTTGAGGGACCTCTCCTTCCGGAGCGTCACGATGCGAGGCAAGGCAACGGGGAAGTCCCGCGGGCTGCGGATTCGGGAGACGGTGTCTCCCGAATCCGGCACGGCGACGAACGGCACGATGGACTTCGAGTCCCTGGTCGCCGCCATCGCCCATGTCCACACGCGGCTGGCGACCCAGGCCAGCAAGGCTGTCAACGTCTGCCTCACCCTCCGCAATTGGCTCATAGGCCGCTACATCCACGAGTACGAGATGAAGGGGAGCGACCGAGCAGCCTACGGCGCAGGCCTCTTCGATGCCTTGGCTCGCAAGCTCAAGGAGCGGGGGGTTCCCAACAGCCATCGCCGCCAGCTCTATCGCTACCGTGATCTCCACACCGCCTACCCCGAGATTGTGGGGACGCTGCGCCCACAATTCGACGGCCTGCTGCCGCGCGAGTGGGCCGGCACGGCGAAAGTGGGGACGCTGCGCCCACAATCCGGCTTCGCACCCGAGGAGTTGCTCGACCGCCTGTCATACAGCCACCTGGAGCAACTAACGGCAATTGCCGATCCCCTCCAGCGCGCCTTCTACGAGGCCGAGTGCATTCGCGGCAGCTGGTCGGTCCGGGAACTCAAGCGCCAGATCGCCACGCTCTACTACGAGCGCTCCGGCCTATCGAAGGACAAGAAGAAGCTCGCCGCCATGGTCCGCTCCAAGGCCGAGCCGGCCTCCCCGGCTCAGCTCATCCGCGACCCCTATGTCTTCGAGTTCCTCGGCCTCAAGCCCAGAGAGGTCATGAGCGAGTCCGCCCTCGAAGACCAACTTCTCGACCGCTTGCAGGACTTTCTGCTGGAGCTTGGCCGCGGCTTCTGCTTCGAGGCGCGCCAGAAGCGCCTCCTCATCGGCGATGAACACTTCTTCGCGGACCTCGTCTTCTACCATCGCATCCTCAAGTGCCACGTGCTCATCGAGTTGAAGGTGGACGCCTTCGCCCATGAGTACCTCGGGCAGCTCAACACCTACGTCACCTGGTTCCGTGCCCACGAGATGGCTGAGGGCGACAACCCGCCCGTCGGCATCCTCCTGTGCACCCGCAAGAACCACGCCCTCGTCGAATACGCCCTCGCCGGCATGGACAACCGCCTCTTCGTCTCCAAGTACCAGCTCGAACTCCCCGGCAAGGACGAAATCCGCCGTTTCCTCGAGGAGCAGATCCAGGCCGAGCGCCGGCCCGACACCAAGGGGCTATGAACACCGGTGGCGAGGTCGTCGCTGACAGGTCACGTCCCTTCTCGTCGTGGATCAAAGGCAATGATCCTGGACCCGACAAAGCTCTGCATCTACTGCGGGCAACCGGTGAAGGGTGTTCGGAAGGGCGAGCATGTAGTGCCGGAAGCGCTCGGCGGCAGGCCCACCCTTGGCAAACGCGTCTGCGGGCCATGCAATACCGGCGTGCTCTCCGAACTCGATAACGAACTGGTTTCGGCCACTCCCCTGGCCCTCGTTGCTTGGGAGGAACTAGCGAGGACCGCGCGCGATGCTTGGGACTACAACGAGCAGTACGACCTTGCTCTGGAGGCACGAGTCCTGCGCGGGTACGAGGCCCCGTGTCTCTGGCCCCAACTCGTTTTCGATGGGAGGGCCGCAAGGTTCTGCGCTGATCACGGGGAGATGGCGAGCGATGGCGCTAGTCGAGCAATGGAGAGATTCCGGGATTCTCTCCTCGGTGCCTGTGCGACCCTGCGTGCGCCGTCTCGGCGAAGGAGATGGATATGGCAGCGCGTGCCGCGCCCGCCGGATCGCGGGCGTTACCCGCCGCGCGTGTTCACAAAGCATCTGATCGAGGATGTGTCCGCCAAGAGTACGTTCATATGTCGGTACCACGACCTGCCGGACAGGCAGGAGTTGCTGGCCAAAGTGGAGCGGTGGAACCCGGACGGCAACCTCAATGTGGAGGAAACCTGGGGTGAGAAAGTGTGTGAAGGCAGGTTCTCCTATCGGCCACGTTGGGTCTTGCGGGCGTTGGTGAAGCTCGGCGTGAATCTCCTCGCGCATCTGTGCAAAGACAGCAGGGCCCTCGTGCGCCGCGAAACGTTCCCTGACGCGTCACAGTTCGTGATATGTGACCAGGGAGCGGGGCCGGACCCCATGAGTTCCGGCTTCGTCGCGAATGAGGACGTCGCCAAGCTTGGGTGTCCCGCTCGCGCGCATAAGTTGAGGCTCAGCCACGATGGTCGCGCGTGGACAATGGACTGTGCATTCTTCGGTGGTCGGGTCGGTGCGACGGTCATCTTCCCGGGCCCGAACCAAGAGGAGTGGCACCGGGCCGAGGTGGTCGCCCCTCTTTGCTCAGACCAGTGGGAGGTTGTGACGTCACCGGTCCTTCTGCCCCCGGAGATGACGCGGATGCGGGTGGAGTGGAAGGACTGGACCAAGGTAGTGCCCTCAGTCCCCATCGCGAACCTCCGAACGCGGGTACGAGTGGAAAGGAAACCCGCGCGGAATCGAGAAACCTGAACCCGCATTCCGCGAGGAGCGCGCAATGGCAGCACTTCATCGTATCGCCTTGATGTTCGACCTCGACGGGGCGGGGAAGCAGGTGCGGGAGATCGCACTGGGGGTGCAGCGCTTCGCCAAGGCACACGGGCAGATGCAGGTCGTCTTCGACCCCGTGGCGACGAAGCATCTGGATGGGCGATACGATGGCCTGATCGGGCCACCTAGAATACCCACCTACAGAATCGCCGCGGCCGCGGGCGTGGCCTATGTGGCGGCGACATGCAGCGACTACAACTACAAGATGGCGCTGGTCTGCGAGAATCCCTGGCAAGCGGGCGTTCTCGCCGCTCGCCACCTTCTGGCGGCCGGCTACCGACGTTTCGCGTTCCTGGGCCTCACGGGTTCGAGTTCCTCAGGGCCGATGGAGAAGAGCTTCCATGCCGCCGCCAACAGGAGGGGCATCGGGGTCAACACTCTCCTCATCTCGCAGGCGTATCATGTGCGCACCAGGCACGTGAGGCTCGACAAGTTCCTCAGCTACTTCGACAAATGGCTCGACGAGTTGCCCAAGCCCGTGGGCATTTTCGCCGTGCGCGATGCGTTGGGGCGGTATCTGATTCAGGCGGCGCTGAGGAAGGGGCTGAGGGTGCCGGAGGACGTGGGGGTGCTCGGGGCAGGGAACGATGAGGCACTCTGCGAAGCGCCGCCAGTGACGATGTCGAGTCTCGACCTGAACTGGGAACGGGTGGGCTTCAAGGCGGCGGAACGGCTGGCGGGGATTCTCGACGGCTCGATGCCGCCTTCAGGCAACACCTACATCATCCCACGCCTGGTGGCTCGGCGCTCGACGGAGCTGGATTTCCGGGGCGACGAGGGGCTGAGCAGGGCGTTGGAGTTCATTGCGGGGTTCTGTCATCGTCCGCTACGGGTGGCCGAGGTGGCGAAGGCGGCGGGGCTGAGCACGCGCCAACTGCTGCGGGAGGCGAAGCGGGTGCGGCGGCGGACGATTGCCCAAGAGGTGCGGCTCGCGCGGTTGGCGCGGGCGAAGGAACTGCTCCATGTGACCGGGATGTCGCACGAGAGGGTTGCGAAGGGCTGCGGGTTCGGCACGGCGCGGCGGATGGCGCGGGTGTTCCGCCAATACGAGCACGCCAGCCCGAAGGCCTGGCGCGAGCGCGCGGCAGTGCGGCCGCCCAGCGGGGTCTATCCGCTCGACGAGGCGAAGGTGTTGCTGGAGAAGACGAATCATGCGGTGCACCTGGTCGCGATGCTGACGGGCTATGGGACGACGTATCGGCTCGACAAGGCATTCGGAGAGCAGGAGGGGACGACTGCGGGGGAGTATCGGCGGCGTCACGGGCGGCGGAAGCCGAAGAGAGGCGAGGCCGAGGGGCCGGAAGGGTATCGGGTCGTCATCGCGTTGGATGGGACGGAGGAGCGGATGGAGTTCGACATTCCGGCGGAGCCGGAGGAATCCGGGAAGCACGAAACCGGAAGCACGGAATCCGAAACAAGCACCAAACCCGAAATCTGAATGGCCGAAACGAGGCGGGCTAGGACTTGTCCTTCAGTCCGTAGAATCGCACGGCGTTGTCGTGGAGGAGTTTTTTCCTGTCGGGTTCGGGGCGGGGGGCGATGATGGCGCGAAAGGCGGTGAGCCATTCGGCGAGGGTGGCGCCGCGGGTGCAGACGGGCCAGTCGCTGGCCCAGACGCAGCGGTCGGGGCCGAACGCCTCGATGCAGGCGTTGAGGGCGGGGGCGAGGCACGCTGCCCTGCCGCTGGCCGACGAGGCCCGGCCCGCCCGGCCCCCCGACGTCTACAACGGCCACCTCGGCGCCGCCTGGATCGAGGGGGCGGAGTGGATGTACGGGGGCGTGGGCTACTGCGGCTTCAACACCGCCCGCGCGGGCGGCGGATGCGACTGCTGGCACTCGCGCTTCGCCGCCGACTACTTCAACCGCACCTTCGCCCCTGAGATCGAACGCTACACGGTGGCCGTCCTCGACTCCAACGGCAACCTGATTCTCCGCATCGGCCGCTACGGCAACGTTGAGGATGGCATGCCGCAGCACACCGCGGGCGGTCCTGTCGCTCCGAGGCCGCTCGGCGGCGACGAAGTGGCGCTGTTTCACGCTGCCTATGTTGGGCTGCACAGCGACCGGCGCCTCTTCATCAGCGACGCAGGGAACGCGCGCATCCTCAGCGTGAGGCTCGACTACCACGCCACCGAGAAGGTGGCCCTGCGCGACGTGCCCGACAAGGCGGAGAGGTGACCTGATGCTGCCAGTACGGCGCTGGTTCCGCGAGTGCTTGCGGTTGCAAGGTCTTGAAAGCCAGGCGCTTACGTGCGTTGCCCCTCGCGTGTCCGCGCCCGCCGGGGCTCTGGTGAAGGTGAGGGCAAGAGGGGCGCTGGCGCTCGTCCTTGCCATCGGCCTGCGCCTCGCGCCAATCGCCGCGGCCGGGACGGAGCCTGCGGCCCCCCCGAAGGGCGTCCCCGCCGCCGACCGAGGCGAGACCTACGCCGACCCCTACGCGACTCCCCCTGACTTCCTTCACGCCGCCCGTTCCGACATGGAGCGCGCCCTCCGCGAGGCGAAGGACAAGGTGGACGAGACGATGGAGCTGTCGTTCGAGCCCACCTTCTTCACGCTGACCGACCTGTGCGGCTACTCGAAGCCCGAGCCGCGCTCGACGGCGCTCGTGCGCGCCGCCATCGAGAAGGAGCAGCAGGGCGAATGCCGCGAAGCCATCGAAATCTACCAGAAGGCCCTCGACGAGCACCCCGACGACCTCTATCGCATCTCCCAATACGGCATCTACGTGCCTGTCAGCCAATACTGTCAGCGCCGCCTCCTCCGCTTGCCTCGCAAGGACCTGCTCTTCTACCGGGCCAAGCACGACGCCCGCGCCCGCGAGGCCTTCGACCAGGCGCGCCGCAAGCACTCGCTGGAGGGCCTGGCCGAGGTCGCCGAGTCCATGCTCGCCACCTCCTACGGCGGCAAGGCCCTGCTCAGCCTCGGCGACGCCGCGTTCGACCGCGGGCACTACCTCGAGGCCCTCGGCCACTACGCCACCGTCCAGAGCATCTTCCCCGACAGGGAACTCCACACCCCCGAGTTGGAGCTGAAGATCGCCTGCTGCCGCAAGATGCTCGGGGAGGCGGTGGCTGCGCCCGACACGCGAAACGCGAAACCCGAAACGCGGAACCTCCTCGACTCCCTGCGCCCGGAAGCGGCGCCCTTCCACACCCAGGCGGCCAGCGCCCCCAACGTGGCCTGCGACGACTACACGCTGTTCCCCCCCACCAGCGACCCCCTCGCCCTCAAGGAGCCCGTGTGGAAGCACACGCTGGCCGGCAGCCGCCGCGACTTCTACGTCTACACCCAGCCCGTCGTCACCGCCAACAGCGTGCTCTACCGCCACAAGAACATCATCTACTGCCGCTCGATCCTCACGGGGGAGCCGCGCTGGGTGAACGACCTGGGCGGGCGCGTGACGTGGCAGAACCGCACGGAGCGGCAGTATCCCCAGGAGGACCTGCTGGCGCAGGACGGCCTGGTCTTCACGCCCATCCACAAGGTCGGCCCGACCCTCGCGGCGCTGGACGAGACGACAGGGGAGCTGAAGTGGGCCTACGGCCCGATGGTCGCCGCCACAAGGGAGGAAGCGCAGATGCGCTTCGAGGCCGCGCCCGCGGGCGGCCCCCGCACGGTCTACGCAGGCTACGTCCTCGACGACATCGAGGGCGACACCCACGTGGACACCGAGTACGGCGTCATCGCCTTCGAGAGCACGACGGGGCGGGTGCGCTGGCGCCGCCCCGTGTGCCGCCTGCGGCCGGGCGAGTTCTCCGCTCAGGTGGCCGAGAGGCGGCGCAACCGCATCCGCAGCTTCACCTCCCCGCCCCTCTACCACCAGGGGACCGTCTACTACAACACCAACGCCGGCGCCGTGGCCGCCCTCGACGCCCTCTCCGGCCAGGTGAAGTGGGCCATGCGCTACCCGTACTACGCCCTGCCCTACAGCGTTCACGACGCCACGCGCGAGTTCGGCTCCGACCGCTTCCAGTACAACCCTCCGTGGCCCCATACCCCGATGTTCTGGTACAACCAGCGCCCGCTACTGGTCGGCGAGCGGCTCTACGTTCTGCCAGTGGACGCCCGCCACATGCTCTGCCTCGACCGCCGCACGGGCAAAGTCCAGTGGAGCAAGCCCAAGGGCACCCGCAGCGACTTGAATCCCGACAACCCCGTCTACGACGGCGAGCGCTGGGAGGAGGGCGGGGCCACCTACGTCCTCGGCCCCATCCGCACTGGCGAGCTGGTGGTCGTCTACCGCAGCCGCCAGGCCGCCGTCCACCTCGTGGACCCGGCGACTGGACGCACGGTTTGGGTCTCCCCCGACCTCTTGCTGCGCGACGACCAGCCCGTGATGAAGTACCACACGGGGCTGTACACCTGGGCGGGCATTGTCACCAACGAGCGCCTGTTCTGCACCTCGGCCCGCCCATTCCTCTCCGACGATGGCCGCCTCATCGTCACCAGCCACGCCCTCATCAACACCGGCTCCTACGGCCTCACCTACGGCTACGGGTACAACATCTGCGCCCTGGACCTGGAGGCGCGCAAGGTCCTCGACAAGCGCCGCTACTACACGGGCGAGGTCTTCGCCATCGCCGACCTCTACATCCACAAGGTGGTCCCGGAGGGCCTGAAGGGCCTCAAGGAGCTTCCGCACAAGGACGAACGCGTCAAGAAGCAGATCGGCGAGCTGGAGGAGATCGCCGCCGACAAGGTGCCCGAGAACCAGCACGGGCCGTTCCTGCCCTTCTCCCGCATCACGTTCCAGCGCTATGGCGTCCCCTTCGAGCTACGCACCGGCCCCCGCTCCATCGAGATGGTCTACGACCGGGCAGCGGTGGAGGCGGCTGTGGCGAGCCGTGCCGACCCCGATGGCGTGTTCGCCCGTGCCGAGCTGGCCCTCGGCGCCAGCCGCCTCGCGGATGCCGCCGGGCTGATGAAGAAGTGCCTCGACTCCATCTCCTCCGAGGACGTTGATTTCCGCGCGGCCGTCAACCAGCAGCTCTACAAGGTTCACAAGGGCCTAGCCCAGAGCGAGATTCGGAAAAGGGGACAGGCTACTTTTTCGGACAAAAAGTTGCCCGTCCCCTTTTCCGAATCCAGCCGCGAACTCGAGCACGCCATCGGCATGCGCCGCACCGTGAGCACCCAGGCGGAGGAGATCGAGACCCTCTTCGCCCTCGCCGAGGCATACGAGCGCAAGGGCGACCTGAAGGCCGCCGCCCAGCAACTCCGAAGCATCGCCAACACCTATGGCCACTGCGAGTACCCAGTGCCCTCGCTCCTCGCCGGGGACCTTGCCGAACTCGTCGGCGCCGCCAAGGGGGCGTTTGACCGAGGCGAGACGTTCGCGGGGAAGACTCTCTACGCTCCCCAGTTCCAGCGCAGCCTGAGCCTGACGCGCAAGGGCCTCCCGCTCTACTTCAGCGCCTTGTCGCCGTTGGAGAAGGACCTGACGGTTCGGGCAGGGGAGCTGGCGGCCCAGCGGCTCGTGCGCCTGCTCAAGCTCTCACCCGAGGCCGCCGCCGAGCACGAGGCAGCCGCCGCGAAGGCCCTCGAGGGCCGGCCCCGCGACGAGCAACTCTACCGCCTCTGGGAGTTCCCCGCCACGCGCGCCGCCCAGGAGGTCCTGGACGGCCTGTTCCAGGCCGCCGCAGAAGAGCAGAAAAGGGGACATTCTACTTTTCGCGACGAAAAGTTGAATGTCCCCTTTTCCGGGGGAGCCGACGTGCGCCGCCGCCTCTGGCGGCTCGCCGATGCCGCGCGCGTCTGCGGCCTCACGGTGCCCGAGGCGCACAGGCCAGGCGTGGCCGCTCCGCCCCCGCCCGCCCCGCCGTTGCCCGTGGCCCTGCCCCTGGCCGAACGGGAGATGGACCTGGCCGATGAGCAGGGGACCGCGTGGCTGGTCCTCGAACGCCACGGCCAGCGAGACGTCCGCCCCGACCTCCTGTTCCTGGGCGGACGCGTCCAGAAGAAGTTCGACAGCAAGTTCGTCCTCGCCTGCGTGGACACGGCCACCGGCAAGATGCTTTGGAGGGGCCGTGAGCGTCGGGGGGAGGGCTGGTCTGAAGAGCTGCGCCTCAAGCCCGTCACCCGCGCCCTCACCGACGCCGGCGCCGGCGTCATCGGCCAGTACCGCGAATGCACCTTCCGCACCCCCGGCACGGGCACGTTC
Source organism: Planctomycetota bacterium (assembly GCA_041320515.1). Classification (GTDB taxonomy): domain Bacteria; phylum Planctomycetota; class PUPC01; order DSUN01; family DSUN01; genus DSUN01. Next base: position 3,319,589 of record JBGLNR010000001.1, read on the forward strand.
CGCGGCCTGGAGGGCGCCAACCCCACGATTGGCAAGGTCGGGCGCCGCGAGGAGGTCGCCGAGCTGCGCCTCGAGGCCGTCGTCTCCCACGCCCTCGCCGACCGCGCCGCCACCGCGGCCCGAGCCGCCCACTCCTATGAGGAACCGGCCATAGACATCTACCCCCTGGCCGGAGGCCGGCTCGACCTGGGCATCGGCCGCTGCGGACGCCTCCCCAAGCCCATGCCCGCCGCGCGGCTGGTGGCCCTCATCAAGCAACTCCTCGACATTGAGGCGCTCCGCGTCGTGGGGTCGCTCCGTCGCACCGTGCGGCGAGTCGCCGTCCTGGGCGGCTCGGGCGGCAAGCACGTCGCCGACGCGGTTCGCTGCGGCTGCGACCTCTTCCTCACCGGCGACGTGACCCACCACCAGGCCCTGGCCGCCGAAGCGGCCGGCCTCCTGGTCGTGGACGCCACCCACGCCGGCACCGAGCAGCCGGCCATCCCCGTCCTCGCCAGCCGCCTGGGAGCCCTCTGCCCTGCCGTCCGCTTCACCCCCGTCCCAGCCCGCCCGCCGCTATCGGCGCCCGCCTGCTAGGCGCTAGGCGGCCATCTCCCCGCCCTGGATCTGGCCATCTAGTGGGCCGGGCCGCATATGCGTAAGCGCTTGTAGATGCAGCACTTAGGCCATTTCACGTGGGCGGCGCCCCTCGCGCTAGGTGGCCAACTGGCCGAGAGACCATTCCCAAGGCGTTCTTGGCGACGCGACGCCTTCCTCCCTCTCCCTCGGGGCCTGGCCCGAGCGAAGCCGAGGGCAGAGGGTTGGGGTGAGGGTGCTTGGGCCGCCGCCGCCCCCCTCAGGAGGCACCCTCACCCGCCCGCCCCGAATCCTCGCCTCGCCGCCTCTTGACTCCTCGTCCTTCCGCGAGTAGCATTGTCTCACGGGGCGAAGGCGTGGGCCACCCGCCGCCTCTTGAGGAGACGAAGCCACGAACACCGCCACGCTCCTCACCGCCCTCCTCTTCGCTCCGCTGGCCGCGCTTCACGCTGCCGAGACCTTGCTCGTTGAAAAAGGCGTGCCGCGCGCGGAAATCGTCGTGTCCGACAAACGGCCGCGTGTGGTGACGCTGGCAGCCCTCGAGCTGCGGCACTTCTTGCAGAAGATGAGCGGCGCGCGCCTGCCCATCGTGACCGAGCCCACGGCAGGGGCGCAGGTCAAGATTCACGTCGGACAGAACACGGAAACCGACCGTCTCGGCGTCACAGCCCAGGGGCTTCGCGATGGCGCTTACCGGATCGTTTCCGGGCCGGGCTGGCTGGTGCTCATCGGCAAGGACAGGGATTTCGACTCCTCGGAGATGCCATGGCCTCTGAGCCGCAAAGATGTGCCGCGCGCGACGGCGGCTTGGGCCAAGGCCACCGCGGGGAAGACGGACGCGGCTTGGGGTTCCCCTTTCACCTCAGGCTTCAAGGCGTTCTGGAATCCCAAGGATTTCAGCGACCAGATGACGGCGCGTTACGGCGACGACTTCTCCGCGCTGTGGAAAGGCGAACCGGGAATGCCGTCGGGCTTTTGGAACCACGACGAGGGCGGCTCGCTCAACGCCGCATATGGGCTGCTGCGCAGTCTCGGCGTTCGCTGGTTCATGCCCGGCGAACTCGGCGAGGTTGTCCCCGCGAAAGCAACGATCTCCGTCGGGCCGCTCAATGAAACCGTGAAGCCCGACTATCCTGTGCGTAACTGGAACTGGTATAACTTCTCGGGTTTCGACTACGACGACATCATCTGGGCACGGCGCCTGGGAATGAATTCCTGTAACGAGTTGCTGGGTCCGAACACAGGCCCGCACGGGTTGGTGCATGTCCTTTCCGAACCGGCCATGCAGAAGGCCCACCCGGAGTATTACGCGCTCATCGGCGGGAAACGGGACACCGCGCACCGCGAGCGCGGCACGCCCTGCTTCAGCTCCGGCGGCTTGGAGGCGGAGACCGTCAGATACATCCGCTTCATGTTCGACAGCTACGGCCTTCCAGGCACCGACATCTGGCCCGTGGACGGGTTGAGGCTCTGCCAGTGCGAGAAGTGCCAGGGCAAGACGGCCTCGGAACTGGTGTGGGGTTTCGCCGACCGGGTGGCCCGCCAAGTTCACCAGACGCATCCCGGCAAACGCATCACCTGCGGAGCCTATACGTCCTACGTCGAGCCGCCGGACTCGATCAAGCAGTTCAGCCCCAACCTTGCCGTCTGGATCTCCAACTGCGGAAGGCCCAAGATGCTCGATCCGGAGCACTGGGCCGATTACATGGAACGCATCAAGAAATGGCGCGAAAAAACCGCGCCGGGCAGCATTCTGCGCCTCGAAAACAACCGCTACCACATATGGGGAGACGGGGAGCCGATCTCCTACCCGGTCCTTCATCCGCGCGGCGTGGCCCGGGACTTGAAGGCGCTCAAGGGCATCTCGCTGGGGGACACCGGCGAGCAAAGCCAGGTCGGAGGCAAATGGCGGGCGCCGGCGCTGGAGCACATCACGCTCTACGTTCAGTCCCGTTTCCTCTGGGATGCAGGCCAAGATGTGGATCAGGTGTTGGATGAGTACTGCACCCTGTTCTACGGTCCGGCCGCGAAGGCGATGAAGGAGGCCATCACCTACGCGGAGCAGAACCTCGCCTTCAAGGACCAGAGCCGCGGACGCGGACGCGGAAACCCGGCCAATGTTCCCCTCGCGGTCAGTCTCCGGCTTCGCGAACTGCTCGAGAGCGCCCGCCAGACTGCCAACGACACGGTCTACGGAAAACGCATCCAAGCCATCCTCGCGGAGCTTCAGCCGAAGGAGCAGTTGATCGAGGAACATCGGAAGAAAAACGAGGCCCTGGCACAAGCGCGCGCCAAAGCACCCGTGGCGACGGGCGTCGAAGGCCCGGACCTCGGCAAGGCCACCGTGTATTCGTTGAAGGACAACACCAACGGCGGGAAGCCTGCCGCGCAGACCACCTTCCGCCTGGGTTGGGACAAGAATGCTGTCGTCTTCGACATCGTTTGCCACGAGCCCGACATGAAGAACCTGAACGTCAGCCGCGACGTTAACAACGGCGACAACGTCGTCGTCTCGCTCGAGACGCCGTCTCATTCCTACTACCACCTCGAAGTCAATCCGGAAGGCGTCATCGTGGAAGGCAGTCCGGGGCCGAACTGGAGATCCCTCGCCGAGGTCACAACCGGGCGGGGCAGTGATTCATGGCGGGTCCGGCTGAGAATCCCGGTCGTCAGTGAAGCGGAAGCACAATCCGACCCGAGGCATCGCGTGGCGGGGCAGAAACCCACGGCACAGGCACCCTGGCATTTCAACGTGGGACGACTCCGCGTTCTCGATCTCAAGAAGCTCGAATTGCAGGCGTTTTCTCCCACGAAGGCCGGGTGGCACGTCCCGGAGAAGTTCGCGAAGCTACAGATCGAATGAGCGACGGACGATCCCCGTGGGGCAGTGTACTGAGGGCCTGCCCGCGGGCGGGGCGTCTCTGCCCCCCGCAGGGTGGCGCGGGGCGCAGAGGCCCCGCCCACAGGGACCCAAGATCGTAGCGGGCTACTTGCTGATAGCGTGGCGCTTCAGGAGGCGCTGGAGGGCGCTGCGGGCGAGGCCGAGGGTGCGGGCAGCCTGGGTGACGTTGCCGCCGGCGGCGCGGAGGGCACGGACGATGGCGTCGCGCTCGAAGGTCTGCTGCGCGCGGCGCTTGGCCTCGCCCAGCGGCACGCCGCCCTCGCCCACTGCCGGCGCCACGGCGAGCTTCGGGAGGTCCGCCACGTCAATCGTGTCGTTCGGGCTGAGCGTGACGGTGCGCTCGACGACGTTTTGCAGCTCGCGGACGTTGCCCGGCCAGGCTTGAGCGCGCAACACGTCGAGCGCAGCGAGGGTGAAGGACTTCCGCGGCCGGCTCAGATGCTCGGCGTGCTTCGCCAGGAAGTGCTCGACGAGGAGGGGAATGTCGTCCAGCCGCTCGCGCAAGGGCGGCACGGCGATGGTGACGACGTTGAGGCGGTAGTAGAGGTCCTCGCGGAGCCTGCCCTGCCGCACGCAGTCCTCGGGGTCGCGGTTGGTCGCGGCGAGGATACGCACGTCCACGGGGATGGGCTGGGTGCTGCCGACGCGGACGAATTCGCGCTGCTGGAGGACGCGGAGGAGGCGCACCTGGGTGCCTGGGCTGAGTTCGGGCAACTCGTCGAGGAAGATCGTGCCCTTGTTGGCGCTCTCGAAGTAGCCGGGCTGCGTGCGGACGGCGCCGGTGAAGGCCCCGCGCTCGTGGCCGAAGAGTTCGCGCTCGGCGATGGTCTCGCGGCGCTGGGGGCCGCGGGGCTGGGGCAGGGCCTGGTGGGCAGGGCTCTGCGCGTCCTCGTCCCGGGCGGCGTCGGGCTGGCCGCCTACGTTGCCGCGGCCGCGGCGCTGGGCTGCGAGGAGGTGCGCAGGCTGATGCCCCGGCGCTGAGTTGACGGTACGGGGCCGGTCACACGGCGTGCGGCGCCAGCTCGGAAAGGGCGCGGGCGGCCTCGCCCTCGCGGCGGATGGCGTCCCAGCCGAGGACCGCGCCGGCCACGTCGGCCAGCTCGGCCACCACGGGGGGCGTGGCCAAGCCACGAATGGCGATGGTGCTGCGGCGGCAGAGGAGGTCGGTGAGGCGGACGACCTGTTCGGTAGCGACGATCCGCTCGATCTCGCCCACGGTGTAGTCGGGGAGCGACTTGAGGGGCGCCTCGGCCCGGGCGTCGGCCTTCGCCAGATACGCCTCGGCGGCCGTGCCGTAGCGGGCGAGGAGGGCGGCGACGCGCTCGCGGCTCGCGCCCGTCTCTCCCGCCACGCGCGCGACCCACTGGCCGCGCTCGGCCTGCCCGCGCGGGAAGTCCCGCCCGCCACCGATGACCAGCTCCCTGGTCGAGCAGCGGCGCTCGACACTCAGGCGAGGGAGAATCTGGTCGGCGACCTGTTCGGCGAAGGCGCGGAACGTGGTCCACTTGCCGCCGACGAGGCAGAAGACGGGAAAGGGCCGCTCCCCCTCGGGTTCAAGCACGCGGATGCTGTGGCCGCGGCTGATGATGGCCGTGACGCCCTTGCCGCTCGCGGGCAGGGGCCGCACGCCGCAGAAGACGTAGGCGATCTGCTCGCGGCGTATCTCGATACCCGGGAACACGCCGCGCAGGGTCGCGAGCATGTACGCAGTCTCGGCCTCGTCGCAGTGCGCCGCGTCCGGGTCGTCCACGCGGATATCGGTCGAGCCCATCAGCACCTTGCCGCCGCAGGGGAAGGCGATGCACACCCTGCCGTCCTTGTGCTCGTAGTAGACCATGCGGCCGCCGAGGGCAGCGAGGAGTTCCGGGTTGTCCACGACCAGGTGCGAGCCTTTGGTGCCGCCCATGAAGTGTGTCGTCAGGCCGAGGGATGCATTGGCGATGTCCACCCACGCGCCCGTGGCGTTGACCACGATGCGGGGCCGCACGGTGGCGGTCTCGCCCGTCGCCTGGTCGCGGAGGACCACGGCCCCGCCGACGATTCGCTCGGGCCGCACGTAGTTGAGCGCGCGGCAGGCGGGGTTGGCGAGGCAGGCGTCCTGGATCATCTCGATGCACAGGCGCTCGGCCTCGGAAATCTGCGCGTCCCAATAGGTCGCCGTCGCCTTGATGCGGGGGTTCAGGCCGGGCAGCTCGCGGAGGGACTTCGCCTTCGCGGTGAGGAAGTGGCGCGGCGTGCGGCGGTTCTTGCGGGTCACGAAGTCGTAGAAGGAGAGGCCCAGCTTGACCAGGAGCGCCCCGCGCCCGCCGGGCCGGGCGTCGAAGCCGAGGAAGATGAGGCCCGAGCGGAGCGCGCCGCCGAGCCACGAGAACAGCGGAATGGTCGTCTTCTGCGGGGTCACGTAGTGCGGCGCGTTGTCGAGCAGGCGGTTGCGCTCGATGAGCGATTCGCGGACGAGCTTGAACTCTCGGGACTCCAGGTAGCGCAGCCCGCCGTGGATCATGCGGGACGACTTCGAGCTGGCGCCCGCCACGAAGTCCGCCTTGTCCACCAGCAGGCACTCGACGCCCTGGAGCGCCAGCTCGCGGAACAGCCCCGCGCCGTTCACGCCCCCGCCGAGGATGAGGACCGGCACCTCGGCGTGCTGCTCCATCTCACGGAACGCTGTTGAGCGGTCATCCATTGACGGTCACCATGCGGAACGCAGTTCGTGGACTTCGAGGGAGATGAGCTTCGCCGTGCCGCCCTTGGCGAAGGCCACGAGCGAGCGATTGTCATCGGGCGGGATGGCGCCCACGGGCATGTAGATGCGGCCCGCGTTGGCGAAGACCTCGACCGATGTGCGGTCCACCAGAATCTCCAGGCGAAGCCTCCCGCCCTCGGGCTTCAGCCCGGCCTTGCAGCCCTTGGCGTCGAGCTGCTGGGCCTTGGCGTCGTAGACGACAGGCGTGCCGCGGATGGTGAAGCCGACCTGTGCGGCGTCGCCCGGCTCGATCTCGGCCACGATGTGGAACAGGTCGCCCTCGATGCCCTTCAGCGGGTTCTCACCCTCCTTCAGCGTCAGCCCACTCCAGGAGTGTTTCTTGGCGTGGAGAAGCTCGATCTCCTTGACCGGCTCGGCAAACATGCGGATGCCTTCGTCGGTCGTTCGCAGGGTCAACTGGACGGGGAAGTTCATCATCTGGTTGAAGGGCATCTCCTTGTGGCCGATGCGGCCCCAGGCGATCTGGATGCGGCGGCCATCCTCGGGCGGGATGTTGCTGAAGGTCTGCGAGGCGTAGAAGCAGTTGCCCCAGTTGAAGCGGTGCTTGCCCGGGTGGTCGGGGGTGAACGCCTTGCCGTCGAAGGAGCCGATGGCGTAAGCGCCGTCGGCGGCATAGACGACCCAGCGGGTCTTGCTCCTATCACCGTCAACGGGCAACTCGAAGATTTCGGGGCACTCGAAATAGCCCTCGGTCCGGCTCTGAAAGGTCCAGTCCTTCAGGTTCGGCGAGGTGTGAAAGGCGATCCAGCGCTTGCCCCCAAACTCGTCGTAGACGGCCATGACCCAGTGCTTGCCAGGGGCGTACCAGATGAGCTTGGGGTCGCGGCCGCCGTGCTTGACGACGGGGTTGCCCTCGTAGTCGGTGAACGTGCGGCCGCGGTCGAGTGAGTAGGCGACGGCTTCGCCGCGGCCGGTGCTGGTGTAGGCCGCCACGATCACGTCCTCGCCGCCCTTCTTCCAGCCGCCCGTGTTCTCCCTGTCCACGACGGCGCTGCCGCTGAACACCCAGTCGCCGTAGCGGAAGGGGTAGATGGCGATGGGCAGCTCGGTCCAGCGCACCAGGTCCTTGCTCACGGCGTGGCCCCAGTGCATGTTGCCCCAGTTCCAGCCGTAGGGGTTGTGCTGGTAGTAGAGGTGGTATTCGCCCTTGTGGAAGACCAACCCGTTCGGGTCGTTGTTCCAGCCGCGGCGGGAGGAGAAGTGGAATTGCGGGCGATACTTCTCCTTGTAAAGGTCCGCTGCGTCGGGCACGTCGTCGGCCTGGACGATAGCGTCGAGGGCCTTCGACTCCTCGGGCAGGCGGCCGGCGTCAATCCTCGCCGTCTGGCCCTTGTGGGCGGCCACGTCCAGGAACACCCAGAAGTCGGGTTCGCCGTCGGCCAGCTCGATGTCGAACTCGTCCACGATCTTCTCCCCCACCGACACCTTCATCTTGCGCTTGGCCGCGCCGTTCTTGACGGGGAGGTGGAGGTAGCGCTTCTCGATGACGAGTTCCCGCATGGCTGGCTTCTCCTCGCGCTTGCGTTCGCTCTGGAGGATGTGGTCAACGTTGATGTGCCCCCAGCCGCCGGTCCGCTTGTCCACGATCTGGATGACCGCCTCCTTGCCCGCCAGGTCGCTGACGTCCCACGTGTGCCAGGCGAGGTGTTCGGAGCCGCCGGGCTGGACGTTTGGCCCCGTGGCCGCGCGCACCGCCTTGCCGTCCACGAGCAGGGCGACGTAGGTTTCGTCCTTGTAGCCCCCGCCGCCGATGAGGAAGCTGAGGAACTTGCGCTGAATCTTGAACGGCGCCGAGGTGAGGGTGCCGGTCGTCCCATCGCCCTTGAAGAAGGAGTTGACAAGTCCCTTTCCGAGGAAGCCCTCGACGCGCATCTGGCCTTTGAGCGTGCCGCCGGCGGGGCCTGGGCCGAATGCCTCGCCCTCGGCCTTCCAGCCCCCATAGTCCTTCCCCTCGAAGTCGGCGACCAGAATGTCCTCGGCGCCGCGGGCGAGGGACGCCAGGAGGAGGCAGGCCGCCATCGCGCCGAGGACCCTCAATGGCCTTGCCATCATGGATTCTCCCGTCGGGGAACACCGAGGAATGGCCATGTCCCGTGGCCCCCAATGATAGGCGTCTGATGCGTTGGGCGCAAGGCCCAATGCCGCGGGGGGTGCGTGTAATCTCCTTCGGTATGCCACGTTCTGGGAGCTGCGCGGGACGCTGGCCACTGCGCGAGCGCGCCGGATTGGGCGAGCCTCGGCCCCAAGGTGCAGCGCAGAAGAACATTCCACACTTGTACAAGTGTGGAATGTTCTTCTCAGACAGCCTGGGGCATGCGGTGGCTGTGCGCGAGGCAGGTGATGCGCCCGCCGAAGGAGGTTACGCGCACTGCACCAATGGGTGCATGCAATCTCCTCCGGTGTGCCCCGCTTCGGGGGCTGCGCAGGACGCGGGCCACCGCGCGAGCGCGCCGGATTGGACGATCCTGCGGTCGGAACAGGAGTCCAGCCCCAGCGTCACCCCGATGCACCCGGCCCGCGCCATCAGGGCCACCAGGCGGTCGGGCAGGCAGGCGGGCGTGACCTCCCCGTACCACTCGATGTCCAGCCCCGCAGACAGTACTGCCTCGCAGAGGGCCATCGCGTGGTCCACGGGGTGGTTGAACGTGGGGTCGGCGAAGAAGAAGTGCCGGACGCCCCAGAGCCGCTGATAGGCCCGCACCTCGTCCACCACGTGCTCGAGCGGCCGGAACCGGTAGCGGTGGCCCTCGAGGAAAGGCGCAGGGCAGTGGATGCACTCCATGGCACAGCCGCGCTTGGTCTGGATGGGGAGGAGGCCACCGTTGACGTAGTAATGCCCCCGCAGGCCCTGCACGGCGTCGCAGGCCCCCGGGCCAACTGCCGCCAGGTCAGCCACCCGGCCCGGCGTCCGGCACGCGGCGGCAATGGTCTCGCGCGACGTCACCAGTCCCTGGATGCCGCCGCTCGGCCGGCCCGCCACGATGGCTTCGACGAGGGCGGGTAGCGTCTCCTCCGCCTCGCCGACCAGCCCGAAGTCCGGCTGCGCCACGGCCCAGCACAGGCCCGGCTCGATCGAGAACCCCGTGCCGCCCATCACCACGATGACATCGGGCTCGAACCCCCCGAGCGCCGCGGCCAGCTCGTCGCACACCAGCGGCACGTCGCTCTCGTCCTGCGCCACGACGTGGCTGGTGACCTGCACGATCCTCGCGTCGTGGCCCCGCCGCCGCAGCACCCCTGCGAGGCTGATGAGCCCGGCCGGCGCCGGCGTCAAGGGATACCCCGTGCGGCCGCACCGCGTCACGTTGGTATTGAGCAGTAGGACCCTTGCCATCCGGTCGTCTTGCTCCGCTTGAGGGCCGGCGCTGAGGGTAGCAAGTTGTGCAGCAGCGGTCAAGGCGCAGGGAGCGCGGCGGCCAGGCGCTTCGGCAGGGCCGCCAGCTCCTCGGCGCTCAGCGCGCCTCTAAGGGGCACGACGAACCCGCGGCCGCCGTCCACGTGAATGGAGGCTGCCTCTGCCAGCGGCTGGCCGTTGAGGACGACGGCGGGCGGCGTCTTGAGGCCCAGGAGCACCAAGGCAGCGGCCATCTCGGCTCCCTCGGAGCCGGGGCGGACGGCATAGTCCACCGTGACCTTGCCCGCCTTGGGCTGGACGACGATGTGGGCGACGCCCAGCTTGCCGTCGGTGCGCACGGCGATTCCGCCGGGAACGGTGAGCGACCAGAGCGTGGGGTCGGGCAGGGGATTGTAGCCCGCAAACGTGTCGCTCGCGGGGTCGGCGTGGAGGTAGGCCATGCGGCCCTTCTCGCAGCGGAGCACCGCGCCGTTCTTCTCGATGCGGCCCGTGGTGGATTGCTGGGCGACTGGGGTGTCGCGCTCGACGCCCTCGGGCAGATAGGGCCAGGCGCCGTTCACGCGGCGATAGGCGAAGAGCTTGTCGAGCGGCTCGTCCTCCTTGTAGGCCGTGAACACGCCCAACTCCATCGTGTCGGCGCCGCTGGCGTACTTCACGTGGGCGAGGGCCTGGTCGGGCTCGTCGCGGGCGTCGAGCTTCGCGGCGGCGATGTGCTTCTGGAACGCCGCGAAGCTGGGGAACTCCGCCGCGTCGGCCATCTCGACGGCGTAGCCGCCCCAGGCGCGATCAATCTTCGCGAAGTCGGGCTTCTCGCCGAGGGGCTGCTCGCCCTTCAGGTTGTAGTTGTCAATGACCAGGGCGGCCTTGAAGCGGCACCGGCCGAACTCCTGTTCGTCGCCCTCCGACAGCACCACCTCGTCGGCGCGGCCCAGGTCGGTCGCGGGCAGGGGCACGATGCCGATGTAGCTCACGCCGTCCTGAATCGTGATTCGTTGCGAAGCCTTGAGCCGCGCGGGGAGCGGCCCAACGGGCTTGCCATCCGCAAACACCTGCCATGAGGGTTTCGGCCCCTCGTAGTTGTAGAGGGCGATGGTGCTCTGAAGGCTCTTGATGTTCCGCTTCGGGTCGAGCCAGTGGTTGGGGCTGGCGACGACGATCATCTTGCCCTTGTGCTGAAGCGTGGCCTGGGTGCCATAGGTGGCGATCCAGCCGGGGGCGTCGTTGACGAGCCGCGTGGTGTTGAGGCCGTAGCGCATCAGCATCGTGCCGATGTCTTGCATTCGCTCGGCCGGCTTGTCGGCCCGCCGCCACTGGCCGAGGATGGGCACGATGCCCATCTGCGCGTCGCTGCTGTAGAGGCCGTAGTGCCTGCCGAGGTACGAGCGCCGCATGATGGGCTGCTTCGCGTGGCCGCCCCACTTCTTGAACGTGCAGGTCATCTCCCACGGCAGCGGCTTGGAGTCCACCAGCCCGCTCTTCCACTCGGGCGCCCAGGGGCCTTGAAGCGTCTGGCGGCCCACGTGGGCGGGCGGAAGCTCGTGGCCGATGACGGGCATGCCGCCGGGCACGTCCTTGTTGTCGAGGTCGCGGAGCACCCCCTGGTGGCTGAGGGAATGGACGATGTGGTAGACGCCGTCCTGCGTGACGAGCAGGTGCTCGGGCGCCGTGCGGCAGGAGCCGGCGATGAAGCGGTGCAGCCCTGGATGGTAGGCGCCGATCAACTCGTCCACTGTCTTCAGCAGGATGCTCTTGCCGAGCATGCGATCGAAGAGGGTCGGCCCGAAGTCGGCCACCATCTTCTGCGCCGTGAGCGTGACCGAGAGGTAGTAGTGGTCAATGGACTCCTGTGTCGTGCCGTCGTACCAGCACCAGAGGCGGAGCGGGTAGTTCTCGATGCCGTGGCGGCCGTCGGCCATCGCCCGTTCGGCGCCGACGATGGAGCCGCCGAGGAGCGCGCCCATCGCGGCGGTGTGGTTGAAGTTCATCGTGCTGATCGTGTAGTTGAAGCCGGAGCGGTAGAAGCTCTTGTTGCCGCGCCAGTCGCCCGTCTTGTTGAAATAGCTGTCGCCGCCGCTGAACTGCGCCGTGGCCTGCACCTTCTTGAGCTGGTCAACCATCGGATGGACGAGCGAGCCGTCGAGACACGTGGGGTCGAGGTGGCGTTCGGTCGGGGCGGTCGGCCGGTCGGGCATCAGCCAGTTCGTCCAGTACTCCGCGAACACGTCGCGGGCGGGGCCGGGCAAGGCGTCGCCGTAGACCAGCGCGGGCAGGAGGACGCGGGACGCCTCGAAGCCGTTCCAGCCGCGGGGCTGCTCGGCCAGCAGGCAGTCCACCCACACCTCGTAGGCGAGTTGCCCCTTCGAGCGCGGTTTATCGGCCCGCTTCTCGCTGCCGACGCGGCGCTCGACGAGGTAGCGGGGCGTGAACTGGACCCAGAACGGCTCGACGAGGGTCTCCTCACCGCCTTCGAGGGTGAGGAGCTGCTTCACCCGCTCCCACTGCCAGTCGGGCATCCAATCGGGCTTCCGCGGGGCGAAGCGTTTCGCCAGCGCATCGAGTTCCTCGGGCGAGGGCATCACGGCAGTCGGCTTGCCACCCGTCAGGCTTCGCCGGAGAGCATAGTCGAGAGCTGCGGTGTCGGCAGCGGGCGGCACGTTCGTAGTCCCGCCTTTAGGCGGTCTTGAGAACGTCACGACCAGCTTCGGCGTGTCAATGACGATCGCCCGCCCGCCCGTGGCCGTGGCCCACTCGTAGCAGCCTGTGTAGTAGCGGTGGTCGTAGGTCTCCCACTTGCGCAGGAGGAAGCCGCAGTCGCTCACGACGCGGAGCCGTTCGCCGAGGGTCTTGCCGAATGCCTCGTCGGCCAGCACCGCCGTCACATCCATCCGCCCTTCGGGCTTCTCGAAGTGGACGGGCGTTGGGCCGAACTGTTTGGGGAAGCGATCTTCCGTGGCGTCGGCGGCGCCGTATTTCTTCCAGTAGCCGGCGCCGGCGATGTAGGCGTTGAAGGTCGGGCCGACCTTGGGGTCGGCCTTCCAGGGCTTTCGGAGCGCCCAGGCGAGGGCATGCCACGTGGGGCGGTGCTTGCGGTAGAGGGCGTCCACGCCCCAGTTCGCGCGATACTCGTAGCCGCCCTCGGGGCCGACGCCTCCGCCGCCCGTGCCCTCGGGCCACAGCTCCTCGTCCTTGAACGGCAGCACGAGTTCGGCCTTTTCGATGGCGAGGCCGGCGTTGACTCGCGCGGCAATCTTCTCGGCCGCGTCGGGGAAGCGGACGAGGAGGAACCGCCGCAGCGCGTCGAAGGCCATCGCCCCCGGCTTGGCGCCGCCGTCGCGCGCTCCGGGCCACCACACGGCGGCCCCGCCGCGGTCCTTGACCGCGCTGTCCTTGACCACCCGCACGCCGTCGGCCGCCGTCACCACCGGCGTGTCCCACATCGGCCTGAAGCCGCTGATCCCCGCCGTCTCGGCCCGCTCGATGACCAGCACCTCGCCGGCGAGCCCCCGGCCGCCGACGGCGAGCATCGCCGGCAGCAGCCACGCCGTCATTCTCTGCACGATCGCATCCTTTCGCGGCAGTTCGTGGCCCATGCCTCCCAGGGCCGGCATGATGCACTTTCCCCCGCCTCCGCGCAAGCGCACTTGACGCGTTGGCAGGAAATCCGTATTCATGGGGGTCGCATGTCGCATTCCCAGAGGGGGCGGAGATCTAGGGTCGATCCTACGGGGGGTGAAGGAGCAAGCAGTGAACGTCTGCATCGCGTCGTATTCGTTCCACGGGCTGATCGGGGCCGGAATGATGGATGTCTTCGGCTACCTCGAGGCCTGCAAGTACCGCTACCACCTCGACGCGGCCGACATCTGGAACGGCCTGCTCGGCCGCGACGAGAAGGTGTATCTCCAGGAGGACTTCCTGAGGCTACCTGTGGAACCCCGACTTCTCCGCCCTCAAGAACCCCGACGTGTGGCTCGAGGCCGCCGGCCAAATCTTCTTCACCCTCAGCGTCGGAATCGGCGTCGTCCTCACCTACGCCAGCTACCTCTCCCGACGCGACGACGTCGTCCTCTCCGGCCTCACCGGCGCCAGCGCCAACGAGCTGGCCGAGGTCATCCTCGGCGGCACCATCGTCATCCCCGCCGCCTTCCTCTTCTTCGGCCAGGCCCAGATGGCCGAGGTCGCCAAGAGCAGCCCCTTCGACCTCGGCTTCGTCACCATGCCCCTCATCTTCGAGCGCCTCCCCGTCCTCGACCTCTTCGGCGCAGCACTCCCCACCGGCAACCTCTTCGGCGCCCTCTGGTTCCTCCTCCTCTTCCTCGCCGGCATCACCTCCTCCGTCTCCCTCGCACAGCCCGCCGTCGCCTTCCTCAAGGACGAACTCGGCATCACCAAGCGAAAGGCCGCCATCCTCTTCATCGTCGTCACATTCGTCCTCTGCCAGCCCGTCATCCTCTTCTACGGCAACGGCGTCCTGGGCGAACTCGACTTCTGGGGCGGCACCTTCTGCCTCGTCCTCTTCGCCACCATCGAAACCATCCTCTTCGGCTGGTTCTTCGGCATTGACAAGGCCTGGACCGAGATGCACTACGGAGCCGACCTCCGCGTCCCCCGCCTCTACCGCTACGTCATCAAATACGTCACCCCCATCTTCCTCCTCGTCATCCTCGCCGCCTGGTTCCTCCAGCGAGGCCCCGCCGCCATTCGCCCCGGCAACATCCGCGACTGGCCCGGCCTCTGCTCGAAGCTGTGCACGCATAGCCCATCGGAGGACGTAGATGGCCCCCCAATCGTTGCATTCCTCCCCCGAGAAGCCCTGGACGCCGCCAACCAGGTCCGTCGTGAGCTGAAGATCGAGTGGAAGCAGAAGCAAGCCGTCCTCAATGGCCTCAATCACCTCCTCGAAGAGCCCGCCCTCTGCTTCGTTCCCTCCCTCGGGGACCTCACGCTCCCCGACAGCGTTCAGCGCTTCCTCGAGACCGACCGGGCCAAGTGGTCGAAGGCCGACGTGGCGTGGCTCAACCGCTCGCTCCTCGAAGCCGCCTTCCCCGCCGAAATCGGCCAGCGGCGGGCCAAGATCGTCGAGGTCATCCTCATGGTGGACGTTCCAGACCCCGACCGCCCCTACATCCTGGGCACACGCATCATGCTCCTCGTCCTGCTCGTCGGCCTCTTCGTCGGCCTCCAGATCGCCTGGCGCAAGCGCCGCGACATCTGGGACCGCACCCAACCCCTGGAGGACCAGCCATGACCGCCGCAGGCTGGGCCATCGCCATCGGCTCCTGGACCCTCATCCTCGCCCTCAACGCCTTCTGCTTCTACAAGCTCTTCGCCGAGAAGCCGGCCAAGAACATCACCACCTGTCCGCCCCCGCCCGACGCTGACCGCGAGGCATGAGACACCAGGCACCAATCATCCCCCCGCTTCCCAAGGGCGGGTCTTCGCCTGCAACTTCGCGAGTCGCGCCGCTCTGCCCGCTCCGCTGGAACCCAAAGCGGCGACTTCGTCACCGCACTCCACAATCCGCCCCCCTGTAATGCGGGAGGACTATGGAGTGCGGCATCGCAGATGCCGCTTTGGCTCGCCGCGAAGCGGACCAATGGCCACAACTCGCCCGCATCATGACCTGCCCCGAGATGTGGGCAAAGACCAGCCCCAAGAGAGAGGGGTGGGGTGAGGGTGCTTGGGCGCATCCTCCACGGCGGGAACCGCCTCCCCCTTGCGTCGGGTGCCCGGGCCGGGAGGGCGACGCTCCCGCGGAGCCGCCCGTTGCGCATCCGCGCGGCTCGGCCGGAGCCTCGCCCTCCCGTTCCCCCGCCCGGACCCGGGCGGGCCCTCGGGGCGCACCATCCCCCCCGCAGCCGCGGGCGGCCCGTTTCGGTTACGGAGTTGTTCAACTCCGAAACCCTCCCGCGCCCGCCCACGGATGCGGTGGGGGGAGCAAGACCAGCTTGTCAAAGAGCGCGTGCGGCGCCCGCTTCGCGACGATGACGGAGCGCTACTTGGGGACGCCTCGGAGGGCCACTCCTACGAGGGAACAAGGCCCGGGTTCGCGCGCGTCGGGTCTTCTCCCCTCCACCTGTACAACGGCATGACCCCCCGAAAAATCCGGGTCCCGATCCCACGAAAACTCGTGAGCAGCCCCAAACCCTTGCCGCCACACCCTTTGCTGCGAAGAGAATATCTGCCGAGACCCAGCCTTGCGCCCCCTCTCCTGTCCTGCTACGATACCCAGGGCCGCCCGTTGCCCACCCCGCGAGAAAGACGCGATGATCAAGCCCCTCAAGCTCAACGCCGTCGGCATCGTCGTCCGCGACCTTGCTCGCAGCCTCGCCTGGTATCGCCAGAAGTTCGGCCTCGAGAAGCTCTTCGACGTCTCCAACGGCGTCGTCATCGGCGCCCGCGGCGTCGAGCTATGGCTCGCCCAGGCCGCCGACCCCGCCACCGCCCGCCAGGCCGACACCGCGCGCGACATCTGCATCCGCCTCCTCGCCTTCGAGGTCACTGAGGCCGACCTCGCCCGCGTCCGCGCCGAATTCCCCGAAGACCCCGACATCGTCGCCATTGACCACCCCCGCTACCGCGGCCTCATCGTCGCCGACCCCGACGGCCACGCCATCGAACTCTACGTCAACAAGTGACCGCCCACCGCACGCGCCATCTCTCTGCCTTCGGCGGGCCTATCTGGCACAGCCGCTCTCGGCTGTGCGCGACGGCCAACCGCTCCGCCCACCGTAGCGGGCACCCGCGTCCTCCCCCCGGGGTCCCAGTGCCTCCGGAAGCACGGTCGCGTCTTCCGCCGCAGCTTGAGCGGAGGGCCCGGCTGAGGATCCTCTCACACGTGTTGGGCCCTCTCGGAGTGGCCACACCCGCCTGCGGCCAGTGGGCGCCGGCGGGAAGCGCGCCCTGCGTGGCAGCTTGGGTATGGCTCTTTCGCGCGAAAGCGCCGTGACACTTCAGCCGAATGAAGTGAGAGTCCGTAGTGCGGCCTTCAGGCCGTATCCTGGGCTCCAGATACGGGCTGACCCGCATTTCTCACCAGCCCGGGGCAGGCACCCACCCGCCTGTCATTCTGAGCGGAGTGAAACGAAGCGAAGAATCCCTCAGGGGAACTCACTCCGGCAACACAGCGTACTCGCGCAATGGCAGTCCTCTGCCTTGGGAGATTCTTCGCTTCGCTCAGAATGACCACCATTGTACGCTGCGCCACGGCGGCTGGTGAGAAATGCGGGCCAAAGCCCGCACTACGAACTCTCACGCTGTCTGAGGGGCGTGTTTGGGCCTCCACTTCATTCGGCTGAAGTGTTACGAATGCTCTAGATCGCTGAACGCCACCGGGACACGTCCGCGGCGGGCCGCGTCCCCGCGGAAAAATCGCCTTGACAGACTGCCGCAGTGTCATATAATGCTTCTTATAATGGACTCGTATCTGCCCGAGAAGCGGAAGCCACAGGACTTAGAGCGACGCGCGCGCCCCCCGAAATCCAACATTATATTCAACTCAAGCCCCGAACAGGTCCCCGCGCCCCCGCTCGAACGCCTCCTCGACGAGTTCCTGACCGACCTCGACAACGCCGGCCGCTCCCGCCACACCATCGTCAACTACCGCTGCGACCTCCGCCGCTTCATCGAGTTCGCGCCCGAGGGCCTCCACGCCCTCGCCCCCGCGCGCCTCCGCCTCTTCTTCTCCTCGCTCGCCGGCAAGTCCCCAGCCACACGCGCCCGGGCACAGGCATCCGCAAACGCCTTCCTCACCTGGTGCTACAAGCACGACCTCATTCCCGCCAACCCCATGCAGAAGCTCGACCGCGTGAAGCTGCCCGAGTACCGCCCCCGCCCCCTCGAATCCCGCGTCATCCGCAAGGTGCTCGACGCCATCCCGAAGCCGAAACTCCGCGACCGCCTGCTCTTCACCCTCATCGCCGAGACCGGCCTCCGCGTCGCCGAAGCACTCGGCGTCTACTTCGAGGACCTCATTCTCACCCCCGACGACGAGCAGATCGTCGTCCGCGGCAAGGGCGGCCGCACCCGCACCGTGATGCTCTACGCCGCACCCGAGAGCCTCCAGCTCCTCCGCCGCTACCTGCGCGAGAGCCGCATCACCTCCGGCGCACTCTTCCGCGGCGACCCCGCCCGACGCGGCACCAGCCGCCCACTCCACTACCGCACCGCCCACCACGCCTGGCTGGGCTACTGCGAGAAAGCCAAGGTCAGAGGCGGCATCCACGCCCTCCGCCACAGCTTTGCCACCCGACTCCTCAACGAAGGCGTCAGCCTCGCCGTCGTCAGGAAGCTCCTGGGCCACCGCAGCATGCAGCGCGCCAGCGCCTGGGCGTTCTCCTGCGTCGGGCTCGCCCGGTAGCGCTCCATCGCGGCCACCTCGTCGGGGAAGGCCGTCGGTGGCGGCTCGCCACCAGCGCCCGGTCCGCCAGGCAGCTCGCCGGCTAACATGGCGCCGGCCGCCGCCACTGACAGAGCGGCGGCAAACGCCCACCCCGTCCCACGCCTGTGGCCTGCCGCACTCATGGTCTCTGTGCTCCTCTCAGAGCGTCGCGGACCCGTCAGCGCCACCCGCTGACGAATGCTCCCATCCCCGCAGCCTGCATTGTGCAGCACCCTGCCCCACCTGTCAAGTGCGTTTCCATGCATTGCCCGGTTGACATTGGAGTCGTCAGAAACTAGAATCGCATGGTCGGACCTCAAAGCACAGGAGAAGCGCGACATGAGGCATGGGGCGCTGTGGGTGGCACTGGTTGCCACGATGGCCGCGGGCTGTTTCCCAGGGGCGCCGAGGGCGAAGGTGGCAAAGGCTCGGATCGTGCCCTGCCGCCGAGCGGTCGGGAAGATCAATGTTGACGCCAAGCTCGACGAGTCGGCGTGGGAACGGGCCTATGTGCTCGACGACTTCCGCATCCCGCCCGACGGGAAGAAGCCGCGGCACCCAAGCTGCGCGCAACTGCTCTGGGACGACGAGAATCTCTACCTGGCCATGGTGATGGAGGATTTCGACGTCTTCGGGATCAAGAAGGAGCGCGATTCGTGGACGTGGGAGGACGACGTGGCCGAGCTGTTCCTGAAGCCGAGCGACGTGGAGCCGGCCTACTATGAGATCGAGGTGAACCCGCTGGGAACGGTGCTCGACCTGTTGTTCGGGCGGCGCCTGGCCGCAGGCTCGATGGACCGCTGGAAGGATTGGGACTGCGGGGCGAAGATCGCCGTGGCGATCAGCGGGACGCTGAACAACTGGAAGGACCGCGACAAGGGGTGGATTCTGGAGATGGCGGTGCCGTGGAAAGCGTTCGCAGGCACGGCCCCCAGGCCGCAGCTTGGCGACCGCTGGCGCTTCGCCGTGTGCCGCTACGACTACTCGGTGCACCTCGACGAGGGCAAGGAACTCACCAGCTCCGCCCCGCTCTCCGTGCTGGATTTCCACCAATTCGAGGACTACGACATCCTGGAGTTCAGCGAGTAGCCCGCAGTGCGGCGCGGCAGGCGCGGAGGGCGGCGCGGCGGTCGGCCTCCATCTGGGCGACGAGGGCGGCGGCGGATGGGAAGCGCCGGTCGTCGCGGAGCTTCCGCACGAAGCGCACTTCCATATCCAGGCCATAGAGGTCGGCCTCCAGGCCGATGACGTGGGCCTCGATGCTCGTCGCCGCATCGTCGGCGGCAAAGGTGGGGCGGCGACCCACATAGGTGAGCGAGGGGTGCGTCTCGCCACAGAAATGGGCGAGGGAGGCGTAGATGCCGTCGGGCGGGATGGCCTCGTGGTGCAGGTCGAGGTTGGCCGTGGGGAAGCCGAGGGAGCGGCCGCGTCCCTCGCCGCGCACGACGGTGCCCAGGAGCGAGAAGGGGCGGCCGAGCATGGCCCGCGCGGCGCGCAGGTCGCCCGCGGCGATGGCCTGGCGGATGGCCGTGCTGGAGATGACGCCGCCGCGATAGCGCACGGGACCGGGCGAGCGGACAGCGAGGAGGCCCCCGGCCTCCAGGCGGCGCAGGAGCGCCAGGTTCCCCTCGGCCTTGCGGCCGAACGTGGAGTCGTGCCCGAAGACCACGTGCCGCGCGCCAATCCAGCCCAGCAACACGTCGCGGACGAACTGCTCGGCGGGCATTTCTGCGACGGCGGCATCGAAGGGGATGACCACGGCCAGGTCGAGCCCGCACCGCTGCATCAGGGCGAGGCGGTGCGGGAGCGAGGTGATGCACAGGGCGCCGCCCGGCTCCACGACCGCCTTCGGCAGCGGGTCGAACGTGAGAACCACGGCCTGGCCGCCGAGTTCGCGTGCCCAAGCGATGGTTTCGGCGAGGATGCGTTGATGGCCGCGGTGGACGCCGTCGAAGGCGCCCAGCGTGGCCACTGGGGCGGCAAGGCGAGGCAACTGGGCAAAGAGGCCGCGAACGGCGTTCATGGGGCGACCCGTGAGGGGGCGGCTCGCCGCTTCCGACGCCCGCCGAGGGCCTGGCGGAGGTCGTCCACCAGGTCCTCCGCCGACTCGATGCCGCAGGCGAGGCGGACCAGGCTGTCGCGGATGCCCACGGCCTTGCGCTCGCGCGGCGAGAGCTTCGAGTGGGTGGTGGCGGCCGGCTGAAGGGCGAGGGACTCGACGGCGCCGAGCGACGGCGCGACGCGGAACAGGCGGAAGCGGTCCACGACGGCGGACGTCTCGTCCGCCGTGCCGGCGATCTCGAAGCTCAGCACGCCGCCGAAGCCGCTCATCTGCCGCTTCGCCAGGGCGTGCTGCGGGTGGGCGGGCAGGCCGGGGTAGTGGACCGCCCGCACGCGCGGGTGCCCGGCGAGGAACTCGGCGCAGGCCGTGGCGTTGGCGTTGTGGACGGCGACGCGCGGCCCGAGGCTCTTGATGCCGCGGGTGACGAGCCAGGCGGCGAAGGGGTCCAGCACGCCGCCGAGGATGCGGACCATGTCCTCCAGCCGGTCGCAGAAGGCCGTGGTGCCCACCGCGACGCCGGCCATCAGGTCCGCGTGGCCGCCGAGGTACTTGGTGGCGGAGTGGAGGACGACGTCGATGCCGAACTCGAGGGGGCGGGAGTTCACAGGCGTGGCAAAGGTGGAGTCGCAGATGGTCGTGGCGCCGGCCTTTCGGCCGATCTCGGCGACGCCCGCGAGGTCCACGACGCTCAGCAGCGGGTTGGCGGGGGTCTCGACATAGATGAGCCGTGTGCCGCGCCGGGCGGCAGCGCGCACCTGGACGAGGTCCGTGGCGTTCACCGTGGTCACCCGGACGCCGAAGCGGGGGAGGAGGCGGTGGAAGACCTCGAAGGTGCCGCCGTAGACGTCGCGCTGGACCACCGCGCGATCGCCACGTTTCACGCAGGCGAGCACGCAGGCGCTCACGGCAGCCATGCCGCTGGCGAAGGCCACGGCGTCCTCCCCACCCTCGAGGGTGGCCATCTTGGTCTCCAGGCCGCGGGTCGTCGGGTTGCTGTAGCGCGTGTAGCAGTGGCCGAGGCGCCGACCCTCGATGATCTCCCACTGCTCGAGCGTGGTGTCGGACGCGAACGTGGAGGTCTGGTAGATGGGCGGGGCGACGGCGCCCCAGCGGTCATCGTCGGGGTCTCCCGCCCGAACGCATTGTGTGGCAAAGCCCAGCTTGCGGGCAGCACGTTTCGCCATGGGAAGGCTCTCCATTGCATGCAGTCGCAGCTAACGGGAAAGGGACTGGCGAAGCTCGGCGACGGCGCGCTTCGCGGCGTCGAGGGACTGGGCCTTGAGCACGGCGCCCACCCGCTTGCCGGCCTGGACGAAGGCGGCCATCGCGTCGGGCGCGACTTCGAGGATAGCCACGTCGCCCTCCTTGGCGGCGACCGGTGCGGCGGCGTGCAGTTCGGCGCAGCGCCTGAGAGCGGCCCCGGCTTCCGCGGGCGTGGGGTACTCGACGACGACGAGCCAATGGCTCGGCTTGCCGCCCTCGGCGTAGCGGGCGAAAGCGGCGGGCATGCCGGCGGCCAACGCCAGGCCCTTCGGCCCCGTGAGGCCGGCGGGCAAGGCGTCGGGCGTCGTCAGCTCGTGGTGGAAGTAGCAGGCGCTCGTCGGCTCGCGGAGCGCGGCGGGCAGCGCGGCGACGACGGGCGGAAGGCTCGGCTCGCCCTCTGGCATCCGGGCGAGGATGGCCTTGGCCAGGGCCACCAGGTCGTCGCGCACGGCGGGGCGGTTGCCCAGGCTCACGAGGTGGAGGTAGTGAGGCCCGCTCCAGGCCCAGGCCTCGCCCTCGCCGCTGCCGCCGCCGTTGCCGAGCTTCTCGGCCGCGCGGGCGCCCGCCGAGCAGTCGCGGCTGTAAGCCCCGAACGCCTCGGGCGGGGTCTGGAAATACCACAGGTCGGCGTTCACCTCCATGCGTTCCTGCTTGTACTTCGCCGCGGCGACCTGGACGAAGGCGTAGGTGAGATACGGCTCGCCGGCGCCATTGATGTACTCGAACAGCCCCTTCGGCCCCACGTAGACCCGGACCTCCCCCTCGCGCGCCCAGGCGTCGAGCTTCGGGGCGAGGACGTGATTGGGGTCAACCCCCGTGGGCTTGGGGGCGTCTGGGGGCTTCTCCTCGGGGGCGACCTTGGCCGTGCCGGCAGGGCCTTCCACGCGGACGGCCGCGTCGCCTGCGACGGGGCAGACGTTCTCGCAGAAGCCGCAGCCGACGCACAGGTCCTCGACCACGTAGGGGCGGTCAATCACGATTTCCTTGCCACCCACGGGCTGGTCACCGTGACGATGAACGGCCACAAGACCGTTGATCTGCCCAACGACGCCGGCCGCACCGAGGGCTTCTTCGCCCTCGGCATGCACGGCGGGGGCGTGCACGTGATGTTCAAGGACATCGAGGTGCTGGCCGCGCCGTGAGTGCGCGAGAGGAGACACGGACACACACGGACTGACACGGACAGGAAGTGCGCGTCCGTGTTCGTCCGTGTCTGTCCGTGTGACTGAGGAGCAGCGAATGAAGCGAATCGTGTTCTTCCTGGCCATTGCCGCCACCGCCGTCGGCGCGGAAAGCGTCCGCTTCACCAAGCGGGCGCTGGCGATTGACGCGAACGAGGGCTGCGCCATCGCCGACGTGAATAAGGATGGCAAGCCCGACATCGTGGCGGGCCGCAACTGGTTCGCCGCGCCCGACTTCGTGCCCCGGCCCCTCCGCCTCATCGAGGACTGGCAGAGCTACGCCCAGACCAACGGCGACGCGGTCTACGACGTGAACGGCGACGGCTGGCCCGACGTCATCGGCGGCTACTGGTGCCTGCGCGAGGTCCACTGGTTCCAGAACCCCGGCCCGGTCGAGCTGGCCCGCGGCCGCCTGTGGCCGAAGCACGTCCTCGGCGACGTGGGGGCGACGACCAACGAGGCACAATACCTCCGCGACCTCGACGGCGACGGCACCCCCGAATGGATCGTGAGCAACTGGAACAAGAACGCCCCCTTCGCCGTCTGGAAGCTCGTCAAGGACGAGAAGGGCCAGCCGACCCTTCAGAAAGTCGTCCTCGGCCCCAAGGGCAACGGCCACGGCATCGGCTTCGGCGACATCAATGGCGACGGCCGCGAGGACATTCTGGTCGGCAGCGGCTGGTACAAGCGCCCCGCCGCCAATCCCCTCGGCACCGAATGGCGGTATCACCCCGACTGGGATCTCCACGCGAGCTGCCCGATGCTCGTGAGCGACCTCGACGGCGATGGCCGGAACGACTTCATCTTGGGCAACGGCCACGACTACGGCCTCTTCTGGATGAGGCAGCTCGAGGCCGCGCCCGATGGCAAGACTGGCAAGACGAAGTGGGAACGCATCGTGATTGACAAGAGCTGGTCGCAAGTCCACTGCCTGCACTGGGCCGACCTGGACGGCGACGGGCAGCCCGACCTGCTCACGGGCAAACGCGTCCGCGCCCACGACAAGGGCGACCCCGGCGCCGCCGACCCGCCCTGCCTCTACTACTACACGTGGGACAAGGCGGCCAGGAAGTTCACCCGCCACGTGATTGACGAGGGCACCATCGGCGCGGGCATGCAGCTTGCCACCGCCGACCTCGATGGCGACGGGCGGATTGACATCGTGGCGCCCGGAAAGGCAGGGACGTATCTGTTGCTGAATCAGGGACGCTGATGGAGGCAAGAGCATGGCGTTCAGGATCGCGATCTGTGGAAAGGGAGGGGTCGGCAAGAGCACCTTCGCCGCCCTCGCGGTGCGCTATCTGGCCCGCGAGCTGGGGAAAACGGTGCTGGCGGTAGACGCCGATCCGAATTCGACGCTCGGGGCCATGCTGGGCGTGGCCGTGGAGGCCTCGGTGGCCGATATCCGGGAGGAGACGCTGGAGAAGAAGGACGCCATCCCCAGCGGGATGTCGAAGGACCAGTTCGTGGAGTTCAGGATTCAGCAGTGCACCGTGGAGGAGCGGGGCTTCGACCTGCTGACGATGGGCCGGCCCGAGGGGCCGGGGTGCTACTGCTTCGTGAACAGCCTGCTGCGCCGCTACCTCGAGCGCGCGGCGAAGGACTATCCGTTCGTGGTGATTGACAACGAGGCCGGGATGGAGCACCTGTCGCGGCGCACGGACGGGGCGGTGGACCTGCTGCTGGTGGTGACGGAGCCGACGGTGGTGGGGGCGGAGACGGCGGGGCGCATCGCCGCCCTGGCCCGCAAGATGCGCCTGCGCGTGGGGCGCAAGGCCATGGTGCTCAACCGCGTGCCGGCCGACGGGGTGTCGGATGCCGCGCGGGCGCGGCTGGACGCGACGGGGCTGGGCGTGGTGGGCGAGATTCCCGCCGACCCCGCCGTCGCCCAGTGCTCGGCCAGCGGCCGGCCGCTTTTCGACTTGCCGGAAGGCAGCCAAATGTACACAATAGTGCGGGAGGTCCTCGCCCGAGAGGCGGGGGTTGCCAAGCCTGTGCGAAGGCCCTGAGCAGAAGGAGACCGTGGAGATGCCATTGCCCGTGTTGAAGGAGACGTATTCGGCCGGGGTCAACGTGGTGACCCTGGGGGCCACGAAGGACCAGGGGGGCACGCGAACCGTCGTCCACAAGATCGGCGGGGCAAAGACCCTGCCGTTCATGGAGCCCGACGGCGCTCCGGGGCAGAAGACGCTGATCGCGATGGACGTGCTGGACGTCGAGCCCGAGTGGCCTGAGGTGCTGAAGGCGTCCTTCGGCGACGCGCTGAAGGACCCCGCGGCCTGGGCGAGGAAGTGCGTCGAGGAGTTCGGGGCCGACCTCATCTGCGTGAAGCTGGACGGCACGGACCCCGACGGGGCGAACCGCTCGGGCGACGAGGCCGTGGCCACGGTGAAGGCGGTGCTGGGCGCCGTGGGCGTGCCCATCGTCGTCTGGGGCTGCGGCATTGACGTGAAGGACAACGAGGTGATGCCCAAGGTGAGCGCGGCGACGAAGGGCGAGCGCTGCCTCCTGGGGCCGGCCAAGCAGGACAACTACAAGCGCCTGGCCGCCTCCTGCATCGCCGACGGGCACAACCTGATCTGCCTGGCGCCGCTGGACATCAATATCGCCAAGCAGGTGAACACGCTGGTGACTGAGATGGAGCTTCCGGCGGACAGAATCGTGATGTTCCAGACCTCCGGCGCCCTGGGCTACGGCATCGAGTACGCCTACTCGATCCAGGAGCGGCAGCGCCTGGCGGCCCTGGCGGGCGACAAGATGATGATGATGCCCGTCATCTGCGACGTGGGCTACGAGTCGTGGCGGGCCAAGGAGGCGAAGACCCCCGAGGCCGAGGCCCCCGAGTGGGGGCCGCAGGCACAGCGCGGGCCGATGTGGGAGGCGGCGAGCGCCATCGCACTCGTTCAGGCGGGCGCCGACATCATTCGCATGAGGCACCCAGAGGCCGTGGCGGCCGTGAAGCGGGCACTCAAGGGACTGCAAGGGTAAAGGAGAGCGAAGCATGATCGCCGTGGCAGAACGCATCAATGGCATGTTCAAGGACGTGCGGAGGGCCATCCAGAAGAAGGACGCCGGCATCGTGGCCGACCTGGCCCAGCGGCAGACGGAGCAGGGGGCGAAGTACCTCGACATCAACGTGGGCACCGCGGCCGCCGACCAGCAGGCGGCCATGCGGTGGCTGGTCGAGGTCGTCCAGGGCGCGTGCAAGACGCCCATCGCGCTCGACAGCCAGAAGCTGCCCGTCATCCAGGCGGGGCTCGAGGTGTGCGACGGGCGGCCCGTGATGATCAACTCGGTCAGCGGCGACGCCGAGAAGCTCGACGTCTACATGCCCCTCGCCGTGCAGCACAATGCCGCCCTCGTCGCCCTCACGCTGAACGTCGAGGGGGTGCCGCAGAACATCGAGCAGCGGGTCGAGATCGCCATGACCATCGTCGCCAAGGCGATGGAGCACGGGCTGGACCCGACGAAGGTGTTCATTGATCCCATCATCCTGCCCGTGACGGTGGACCAGAAGCAGCCGCTCTACATCTGCGAGGTCGTCAAGCAGATCAAGACCGTGCTGTGCGACCCGGCCCCGAGCACCATCGTCGGCCTCTCCAACATCTCGCAGGGCACCAGCCAGCGGCCGCTCATCAACCGCACGTGCCTCGTCATGCTCCAGGCCTACGGCCTCGACGCCGCCATCATTGACGTGCTCGACACCGAGATCATGGACGCGGCGATCACCGCCGACGTGCTGATGAACCGCACCATCTACAGCGACAGCTATCTGAAGTCCGCGCGAATGTGACACCGAGTGTGGCCCCCAATCTCGGTGGTTTTCTGAGAGGCGAAGAAGAGGGTATGCCTGGCTGGGGACGGCGCCTCGTGGATTCGCACCCAGCAGGAGTTCCTCGCGCCCCACGCGGTGGCCATCGTGGACTTCTGCCATGCGAGCGACGTGGACGTCCTCATCGAGTTCGAGCCCGGCCACCGCGAGCGGCGGGCCGCCGAGCGGCGCGTCAAGGCCGCCAAGTTCACGGTCCTCAAGACCCTCGACACCTTCGACTTCGCGGCCCAGCCCTCGCTCAACCAACCCCTCGTCCGCGAGCTCATGACCGGCGAGTACATCGACCGCCACGAGAACGTCCTGCTCCTCGGCAACTCGGGCACGGGCAAGACCCACCTGGCCACCGCCCTCGGCTTCGCCTGCATGAGCACCTTGGCGGGGCGGCTCGCCGCCACCGTGGCCACGTGCCTCCCGTCGGGGGAGAAGACCTGGATGCGGTCGTTGTGGTAGTCGGCCACGTAGACCCGTCCGCCGGCATCGCAAGCCACTGCGGTCGGCATGCGGAAGTCGTCTTTGCCCTTGCCCGTCGCCCACTGCTCGCCGCTGCCCAGGAAGACCTCCGGCGCCGCGTCCTTCGCGAACTCCAGCCTCAGGACGGCGTTGAACCAGCCGCTCTGCGGGTTCCAGCCGCCGACGAGCCATATCCACACGTAGCCTGTCAGATAGAGCCACTTGCCGTCGGGGCTGAACGCGGCGCTGGTGGGGCCGACCTCGAGCGTCTCCTTGCCCTCCCTGCTGATGCGCCCCTCGAACGACACTTTGGGGCCGGCGAGCGGCAGGCCCCCGGTCGAGCCGTCGCTCGCCAGGCGGTTCAAGCGCAGATAGGCCAGCGCGATGCGGTCGTTGTGGGCCGCCATCGCGGTGGCGCCCACGCCGCCCCGGTGCTTCTCGGCGTCGCTCAGCCCACTCGTGCCCGACGTGAGGAGCGACGCCTGCACGAACCCGTCCTTCAGCGGCAGCCTCCCGCCGTCCTGGGGGAACGTGTGCCATCGGAGGCCGTTCACCTGGCCGAGCTTGCCCGCGGGAAACGGGTAGATGGTGCGGACGTAGCTCCCATCGTGATCGAACAGCCGCACGTGGTCCACGCCCAGGCCATCGAAGACCACGACCCCTTCCTCGACCGCGTGGAGGAGCGGCGGGCGGTCGCCGATCCGTTTCTTCGGGCTCCAGAAGAGGGTCCGCTCGAACGCTGGCCTCAGCCCGAGCGACACACGGACGCTCAACCCCTCCTTGTCGTCAATGTACCGCTCCTGGTCATCCTTGCCGTCCCACACGAGCGTCTGCTTCAGCGAATCCCTCTGGAGCGGCGGCGGGGCCTTGGGGCCGAGCACGCCACAGGCCAGGTGGCGGACGATCTTGCCCTCCGAATTCTCGATGGCCACGGTGACATCACAGTAGCCCTTCGACGCGAACGCGATGGTCGCCTGGTCGCCATTCCGGGTGAGGGTCGGCCTCTCGGCGAACTCGAAGACTGCCTCGCGCTTGACCTTGAACTCGTCGAGGCCACCGGCCAGCGCGCACCCGGCCAGCGCGACGGCGAGCACGAGTTTGGTCGCTTCGCTGCTCATCGCTTGTCGGGCACCTCCTTGAGTGCCACCCTTTCCTCCGCGTGATAGTCGAGCTTCACGCTCAGGATGCGGTAGTTGCCGTAGTCGGCGATGAAGAGCCTGCGGTCGGTGTGGGTGGCCACATAGGAGGGGTGGCAGAGAGCCACCTCGTCGCCACCGACGGGGCGCGGATGCGCCGGGCCGCCGGCCAGGACCAGCGGCTTGCCGTCGTCCACGTTCCCGTACTTCCCCACCCGCAGAATCAGGTTGCCGTTGCTGTCGAGCACGGCCACGCAGAAGCGGTTCAGCTCCGGCGCGAACGACCGCGCGAAGAGGTCGAGGGCGAAGCGGGCGTTCCAGCAGGCGCAGCCGCCGCCGCCCTTCGAGGAGTTGAACCCGCCGAAGCCGACCCCGCCGTACATCCATTCCGCGCCCTCGACCCAGGACGGGCCGGCGAACCCCCGGGCGGTGTCGGGCGGCCGGCGCGGCCCGGCCTCGGCGTCCAGCGGGATCGGCACGTCCCTCTTCGTGCTCATGACCTGCCCCTTCCCTGGCCTGAACTTCATCAGCGTCTCCGCACGCTCGAGGGGATACTCCTTGCCGTCCAGCACGCGGTTGGCCGCCACGAGGGCATAAAGGCTGTCGTCCTTGTCCATCGCCAGGCCGTCGGTCATGGGCAGGCCGCGGATAGCGTCCTGGTAGAGCATCCGGCCGTGCTTGTCCCACACATGCACTTCGGCCCAGCGCACCCGGCCCGGGTACAGGGGCGGCGTGTAGGGCCGGCCCGCGGCGAACTTGGCGTCGAAGGCGCCGGGGATGCGGACCTCGAGCGACTGCACATTATAGCATGAGACCACGATGTGCCCCTTAGGCGAGACGCCGAAGCCGCCCAGGTGGAAGCAGCCGGGGCGGCCCGAGCCGGGGAGCGGCACCACGGCCCGGAGCCTCGGCCCGTCGCCGTCGAAGCCCGGCTTCTCGCGGTCCTCCCCGTAGTCCCACGGCACCTCGCGCCAGCCGTCCATCGCGAACCGCGCCACCTGCGTGTCCGTGCGGAGATAGGCCAGCCCGTCGAGGTCGAACGCCATGTCCTCCGTGGTGAAGGGCAGGGCGACCAACTGCACCTTGCCGGTCTGGGGGTCAATCTGTACCAGTTCGCGAAACGCCTTGCCCACACCACTGTCGCCTTCCGCGACGTAGAGGTGGCCAGTCTTCGGATGCGCGTAGAGCCGCTGGCGGTCGAGCGCCGGCGCGCAGGGCGGCCCCACGCGGACGACCGCCCGCGCCACGTCCCGGGCGAAGTCGGCCTTCTGGACGAGCTTCCCGTCTTTCTCGACGAGGAGGCGATAGTGCATCTCGCTCCACGGCGAGCGCTTGTACTGGCCGGGAGAGTAGTCGGCGCGGAGCTGGAGCAGCTTCTCCTCCGTGTCGCCCGTACCGGGGACCAGCCAGACGGTCGGCGGCTCAGTGTGGAAGTCCACGAACGCATCGTGCTGGAGGCCGCCAGTCCGGTTCCAACTGACCGATGGGTTGTAGTTCGCCATCGGGAGGGGATACGAGGCGATCCTGCGCGGGGCGTCGAGTGGGCCGTAGCGCGTGAGCGTCGGATGGACCAGCTCCTTGTCGCTCGTGAAGAAGCGGTCCACGAGCATCCACGAGACCACGTAGATCTCCCCCGTCTTGGGGTGGACGAAGACGTTGACCGGCTTGGTGACTTGCGTGGCCGACTTGAGGAGCCGGCCGTCGGGCGTGAAGACCTGGATGCGGTCGTTGTGATAGTCGGCGACGTAGACGCGCCCCTGGCCGTCGCAGGCGACCGACATCGGGCAGCGGAAGTGCGCGTCGTCAGTGCCGTCATCTCCTTCCTTCGTGCTGCCAGCGAAGACCTGCGGCTCCTCCTTGCCGGGGTAATCGAGCCGCATGACTGCCGGCAGCCACGAGAAGTGGCCGCGGCCGCGGTAGCCGGCCAGGTAGAGCCACTTGCCGTCGGGCGAGAAGGCGGCGCTCCGGGGCCAGGCCTCGTCAGGCTTCCCCTCGCGGTCGCGGCAGGGAAGCCACGTCTTCGGGCCATCGAGCGCCATGCCACCCGTTGTGCCGTCCGTGGCCATGCGGTTCAGCGAGCGCTTGACGAGCGCCAGCCGCCCGCCGTGCAGGGCCAGGGCAGAGGCGGCGCTCCCATACTTCGCCCGCCCCTCGTGGCCCGTGTTGTCGCCCGAGGTGAACAGCGTGGCCTGCACCACGCCATGCCACAGCGGCATCCACTGGCCGTCCTGGGGGAACTCGGCCCACTGGAGGCCGACGACTTTGGCGAGAGCCGCGCGGAGCGCGCTCGGGCCGGACCGGGCTTCGGGCACCGACCAGTCGGGCGGGAAGGGGTAGACGGTGCGGACGTAGTTGCCCTCGTGGTCGAACAGGCGGACGTGGTCAACTCCGCCGCCCTCGCAGACGTAGACGCCCTCCGGCGCGGCGGCGAAGAGCGGGCGCTTGCCCGGGGCAATCCGCTTCTTCGGCGACCAGAAGAGCGTGCGCTCGAACATCGGCTTGAGGCCCAGCGACACGCGGACGCTCAGGGCGTCCTTGTCGTCAAGGCAATTCCCCTGGTCGTCCTTCCCGTCCCAGACCACGGCCTGCTTGAGCGAGTTGGCCTGGAACGGCTCAGGCGCCTTGGGGCCGAGGACGCCGCTGGCCAGGTGCCGCACTATCCTGCCGTCCGAGTTCTCGATGGCGACGGTGACATCACAATAGTCCTTCGAGGCGAAGGCGATGGTCACCTGGTCGCCGTTGCGGGTCACTCGTGGCTTTTCGGTGAACTCGAAGACCTCCTCGCGTTTCACCTTGAACTCATCGAGGCCGCCAGCCAGCGCGCACCCGGCCAGCGTGGCCGCGAACATCAGTTTGGCCGCTTCATTGCTCATCGCCTGTCGGGCACCTCCTTCAGTGCCACTCGTTCCTCGGCGTGGTAGCCCAGCTTCACGCTGAGGATGCGCGCGTTGCCCAGGTCGCTGATGAAGAGCCGCCGGTCGGACTCCACGGCGAGCATCTGCGGGTGCATCAGGCCGACCTCGTCGCCACCGATGGAGCGCGGGCTGGGCGGCCCGCCCTCCCTGGCCAGCGGCACCCCGTCCTCCACGTTTCCGTACTGGCCGATGCGCAGGATTTCGTTGCCCGCCGAGTCGAGGACCAGTCTACGAGGAGTTCAAGCGCGCGATTCGCGGCGGCGAGCCGTGCGGCGCCAACTTCCCCGACTTCGCCGGCCCCCTCGCCGAGCTGGTCCTCGCCGGCAACGTCGCCATTCGCGCCGGCAAGAAGCTCGCCTGGGACTGGCCGGCCCTCAAGTGCACCAACGTCCCCGAAGCCAACGCCTTCGTCCACCGCGAATACCGCAAGGGGTGGACACTCTGAGCTGACGGGCGCTACCCGCCGTCGCTGCTGGGGGCAGAACTGCGGCTCGCAAGCCATCGCCGTACAGCGTGGGGGCTCATGCCTACGGCCAGCGTGGCGGTAGCGAAGAGGAGACAGGCGACGGCCACGGCGACCCGTCCGAACCCCCAGCAGGTGAGCGATAGCATCGGCCCGAGGGGCTGCGAAACTGGGAGGAGAACGAGAGGCGTCGCTTGGTATATCGCCGTGTCAAGCTCGGTCCAGAAGTTCAGGGGCCAGAACCAGACGAGCAGCCACGGGTAGAGAGCGCCGCCGCTCGGCCCGGCAGAGGTGAATGTAGCCAAAGCATACCCCAGGAAATATGGCATGAAGAGCAGGAGAGGGAAAAGCCCGACGTGCAGTGCCCAACGCCAGATGCCCTTCCCGCGCAACCACGGCCAAGCCACGAATAGGAGCAGGCCGGTCAGGTAGGCGAACTCGAACAGGATGTTCAGCCAATAGCGTTTCACGCACCGCCATCGCTCGCTGAATTCCTGTTCGCTCGCGAGCATGAGAGTGTAGACCTCCTTGTCCTCCTTCTGCCAGTGGGCAAGCCACGCAGCATGAGTTTCTTCCAGCAGAGCCTCGGGGCCCCTGCCGCTCCGCGCCCAGGCCCGATATGCGTCCGCCACGGCTGAGTGCATCTCGCCTGCCTTCGCAGCCGCCTCCAGGTCGGGTAGCAGGTCAGCGAAGGCGGCCAAGGCCGTCTCTCTGCGCACGCGATAGAGGAACTGGCCGTGAAAGCCCTGGTCGAAGTAGATGAACCAGCCGTCCCGTGGCCTGTAGGTCGAGTAGCTGACAACTCCGCAGGCTCTCATCCAGAACTCGCGAGGGCTACCGTCTTTGGCGGGTGCCATGACCTTCGCGTAGTGCGCCAAGGCGGCCACAAGCGCCAGCTCTGCCACGCCCACGACGGCATATCGGGCTTTGACAGGCATTCGGCACCCCCCGAGTTCGATGGCCTGGCAACCGACGACCCATCGTGCCGAGCGGCTGCATCATGCCTCCGCCCATAATGATATACCCTGCTGCCCATTGACCTGCAAGGTCGCGTAACCTCGCAAAACCCAGTGCTCCGGTGAGCATCCGTTCCTCGCGGAAAACACTTGACGTGTGCATACGCTCGTGCATATAATGTGGCTATGTTCGAGTGGGACCCGAACAAGGATCGCTTGAACACGCTCAAGCACCGCGTGGCATTCGCTGACACCTTTGCGGTCTTTGAGGATCCTCTCGCGCTCACTGTGGATGACACGGAGGGTCGCGAGGAGCGCTTCGTGACCATCGGCACGGACTGCTTCGGTCGGGTCCTGGTCGTCGTGTACACTTGGCGGGGGGAGAACATCAGGATTATCTCGGCCAGAAAGGCAACGCCATCGGAGGCGAGGCAGTATGAAAGCAGAATATGACTTCAGCAAGGGGCGGCGTGGGGCAGTCCTCCCTCCGGTGCCTAACAAGGTGAGGATCACGATCCGCCTCGACCGTGAGGTTGTGAATTGGTTCAAGGCCCAGGTCGAGACGGCGGGCGGCGGGAACTACCAGACCCTGCTCAACAACGCGCTCCGCGACCACATCGCGCATCAGGATGAGCCGCTCGAGGAGACGCTCAGGCGAGTCGTCCGAGAGGAACTGCATGCGGCTCACTGAGTGTGCTGAAAGGAGGCGACCCATGTGCCGGCTCGTTTGGGCGGCGGGTCTCTTGGCCGCCGGCAGCGCGGTCTTGGCCGGAGAGGGGGCCGAGCCGCCGCGCCCGGCGCTGCGCGAGCTGACCGGCCCGGAACTGCGCGACGCACAGCAGTTGCGGGACCGCGCCGACCTGCTCCGCGCCGCCTACGAGGGTCCGCGCCAGGGGCCGAAGGGGGCACCGAAGGACGAAGGCGAGTTCGCCAAGGTCGTTGTGGCCTACGCCGACGCCATCGAGAAGTACTCGGGAACCGACATCGCCGCCTACTGCCAGGTTCGGCTGGCCGGCTTCTACCAGTTCGGCAAGGAATACGACAAGGTTGCCAAAGTCCTCGGCGATCTGGCCCAGCGCTACGCCGGGACGAAGCACGCGGACACGGCCTGCTTCGAGTTCGGTCTGCACTATCTCCAGGCCCGCCACGACCCCGCGAGCGCGCTGCCTTGGTTTGAGAAGGTCTCGGCTCCTGCCACCGCCGGCGAGGATGGCGTGGTGCCGGCGAAGCGGTACAGCGAGGCCGATGTGGTCTACGTCTCCGCCCAGCAGAGCGCCACCAAGTGCGAGATTCGCCTCGGAAGGCCGGCTGACGCTGCGCGGCGCATCGAGGCCCTCGGGAAGCGGTACCCGCAGTACAAGAAGTCCATTGACGGCAGCCTTCGCTTCGAGGTCGGCAGCGCCCTCTCCGATCACACCCTCAAAGCCATCAAGCCCGCCCTGGAGGCATGGCTCAAAGAGAACCCGGACAACAGCAAGTGAGTCAAGAGGCGGTCCCATCCATGAGAGCCCAACCGAAGCCCCGCATTCGGGTCCCTTTCGCCGTACTGACCCGGTACGGCCCCGACGACAGGACGGTCACGAAGATCGTCGTCGGCATTTCCCCCACGCTCGAAGGCGGCATCTCGGAACTGAGGCGGTGGCTGGGGGAGGACGTGACATCCAACGTCGAGGTGAGGGCCGAGATCAACGCCTTCCTCAGAGAGCAGGGGGCGCGCACCCTCGTGATCACCCCCGGCGTTTTCGGATGCCCCCACGAGGAGGGGACGGACTTCCCCGAGGGGGGCGACTGCCCCCACTGCCCCTTCTGGAAAGGCAAGCAGGGCAGCGGGGCGGCCATCGAGCAGCGCTGGGCGAACCTGGGGCCGAGGCGCACCGTGGACCTCCGCTCGCCCGGCACAGGCTGGTGGTGGTCCCTTGCCCAGTTCTGAAATCAGCGACCTCGCAGGCCGCTTTCATCAGAGCACGTCGCGCAGCAGAATGTCGCCGTCGCATGGGGGGAGGCGGTGGGCCTTGGCGCGCTGGGCCGTGGCGCGGCTGGTGAGGGGCTCGGCGAATTCCACAGTGGCTTCACGATTGCCCATCGGGTTGTAGAGGGCGAAGCCGCGGTCGAACTCGCGGAGGAACGAGCCGTCGTCGCGCCTGCGGCCGGGGGCTTTGGGCTTGCCGAGGGTCTTGTCCCAGAAGGCATACCAGTCGTGCAGGTGGTCGGGCGTCGGCAGCGGATTGGGGTCGGAGAACAGGCAATAGCCGTCCGAGTGCGTGAGGGCGAGCGTCGTGGTCGCCCGCATCAGGTGAAGGTCCTGGCGGGTCTTGTGGAACCAGGTTTCCACGCAGTTGACGCGCGGCTCGCGGAGGTTGGCCTCGGCCCACGACAGGGTGGCGGCGATGCGCTCCCAGTCCTTCGCCGTGCGGGAGCTGGTGCACTCCATGAAGTAGCCGTTGAGGAACGGGGCGGTGCGCGGCGTCGTGCGGTCGTTGGCGTTGGCGAGGAGCAGGGCGTCGTCGCCGATGGCCTCGCGGACGGCCTTGGCCAGCGCCAGGCGGTCGTCGTCATCGCCCCACCAGTCGAGCATCACGCCGTCGAGCACGCCCGACCCGATGGCGGCCTTGGCGCGGCTTGCCACGTGGGCGCGGTAGTCGGGGTTCGCGAAGTCGAGCTGGAGGAAGCGCCCCTCGTCCCAGCCGGGCACGACCTTGCCCTCCTTGCGCCGCCACCAGGGGTGGTCCTGGGGCAGCCAGCTTGCGGGGGCGTCGCGGTAGCGGATTTCCGCGAGAAGAACGAGATTCGGGTTGCGCTCCAGGAGTTCGCTCCGCCGCTTGCGGGCCGGCTCGAGCGTCTCAGGCCGGAAGCGGGTGGCGAGGCCGCGGGACACGCCGTCCCAGCGGAGGCCGAAGAACTCGGGCGAATGGAAGATCAGGTCGTGGCGGGCCGCCGTCACGAGTTCCGGCTCGTCCTTCAGGTTGTCGGCCTTGTTCCAGGCCTGGAAGACGGATGGGAAGGTGCGGCCCTGGACGCGGCGCGCCACGTCGTCGCGGCGGCTGCCGCCGAGGGTGGGCGTCGCGGCCGCAAGGGCGCCAAGGGCCAGGGACTTCGCCGCCTCGCGCCGCGTCATGGCGGTCCTGGCCTCGAGCCTGAGAGGATGACTCGGCGGTCGAAGCGGCCGGCAGCAGGTCGTCGCCCCGCAGGCTGGCCGGGTCGTTGACCGGCGCGTCGAGCCGCTCGCGGAGCAGGGGGGCCAGCCCCTCGCGGGCGAAGTAGGCCACGGGCGCCCACGGGGCCACGCGCTGGAGCTTTTCGGCCATCGTGGTCGCGCCGCACCGCAGCTCGAACGTCGCCCGCAGATAGGTCAGCGGGTAGAAGTTGTCGAACGTCTCGTCCTCGTAAATGATGAGCCGCATAGACGATCAGGCCTCCGTGAAGAAGAAGGGGATGGTTGGATGGGTGGATGATTGGATGAATGCAGGAACGCTCTGCCGCTCATCCGTTCATTCATCCACCCTTCCATTCATCCATTCATCCATTCATCCTGCCCCCGCAATCGCCAGGGTGTCGCGGGCTATGAGCAGCTCCTCGTTCGTCGGCACGACGAGGACTCGGATGCGCGAGGTCGGCTTGCTGATGATGGCTTCCTTGGCCCGAACTTCGTTCGCCGCGGGGTCGAACTCGATGCCGAGGGCGTCGAGGCCCTCGAGGATCTGGCGGCGGAGGGGCACGCTGTTCTCGCCGATGCCGCCGGTGAAGACCACGGCGTCGGCCCGGCCCAGGGCGGCCAGGTAGGCCCCGATGTACTTGCGGATGCGGTAGCAGAAGACGTCGAGGGCCAACCGCGCCCGCTCGTTCGTGGGCGCGGCCTCGACGAGGGTGCGGCAGTCGTTGCTCAACCCCGAGAGGCCCGCCAGCCCGCTCTTCTTGTTCAGAAGGGTATCAATGGCATCGAGGCTCCACCCGTTGCTGCGGGCGAGGTGGAAGACGATCGCCGGGTCTATGTCGCCGCTGCGGGTGCCCATCACGAGGCCCTCGAGCGGCGTGAGGCCCATCGTGGTGTCCACCGAGCGGCCGTTCGCCACGGCCGCCATGCTGCACCCGTTGCCGAGGTGGCACGTGATGGCGTTGAAGCGTTCGAGCGGGATGCCGAGGAACTGCGCGGCCCGCATGGTGACGAAGCGGTGCGAGGTGCCGTGGAAGCCGTAGCGGCGGATGCGGCCCTTCTCGTACAGCTCGTAGGGCAGGGCGTAGGTGAAGGCGTGCTTCGGCATCGTCTGGTGGAACGCCGTGTCGAAGACCGCGACGTGTGGCTTGCCGGGGAATGCCTTGGCCGCGCAGCGGATGCCCACCAGGTTCGGCGGGTTGTGCAGCGGGGCGAGGGCCGAGTATTGCTCCAGCGTGGCGATGACCTTGTCGTCAATGGGGGTGGACTGCACGAAGGTCTCGCCGCCGTGGACGACGCGGTGGCCGATGGCGTCAATGTCGTCGGCGGAGCGGAGGACGCCCGCCGCGGGGTCCATCAGGGCCTTGCGGATGTGCTCGAAGGCGGCCTCGTGGTTGGCGATGGCGGCCTCGTAGCGGGCCTCCTGCCCCCGGGCGGCGTGCTTGACGACCGAGGCCCCCTCGCCGATCTTCTCTACGATGCCTTTGGCCAGCAGACTCTCGTCCGCCATGTCGAAGAGCTGGTATTTCACGGATGAAGAGCCGCAGTTGATGACCAGGACTATCATTGGCGACCCCGAGCCAGCACGCCGATGAACGCGGCGACGGTCACAATGTCGTCGGCGGTGGCGCCGCGCGAGAGGTCCGAGATGGGCTTTGCGAAGCCCTGGAGCAGCGGCCCGTAGGCCCGCGCCCGGCCCTGGTACTGCGTGAGCTTGTAGGCGATGTTCGCCGAATCGAGGTCCGGGAACACGAGCACGTTCGCCCGCCCCGCGATCTGGCTCCCTGGGCACTTGTACTTCGCCACGCGCGGCACCAGCGCGGCGTCGGCCTGAAGCTCGCCGTCAATCAGCAGGTCGGGCGCCTTTCGCTGCGCGAGCCGCGTGGCTTCCACGACCCGCTCGATGCGGGGGTGGACGGCGCTGCCCTTGGTCGAGCAGGAGACGAGAGCGACCCGCGGCTCGACGCCGAGGGTCCGCTGCGCGGTGCGAGCCGACGTCACTGCGATGTCGGCCAACTGCTCCGGCGTCGGGTCCACGTTCACGCTCGCGTCGGCGTACACCAGCACGCGCTCCTCGGGCGGCCAGGAGTCGGGCAGCACCATCACGAAGATGCTGGAGGGCACGGACACGCCCGGCGCCAGGCCGAGGGCGAGGCCGCCCGCCTCGATCACGCGGGCGCTGGGGCACGTGGCGCCGGCCACCATGCCGTCGGCGCCGCCCGTGCTCACGATCATCGCGCCAAAGAGCAGGTTGCGGCGCAGCACGCGGTGAGCGGTCGCCTCGTCCACGTTGGGCCGCCGCTCGTGGTAGGCCTGGGCGTAACGGTCGAGGGCGAGCTGCTCCGCGGGGTTGCGCAGCTCGACGCCGTCGAGCGAGAGGCCCGCGTGCTGCGCGGCGGCGCGCAGCTCGTCCGCGTGGCCGAGGACGATGGGCTCGCAGAGGCGCTCGCGGGCGCAGGCGGCAGCGGCCTCCAGGACGCGGAGGTCGCTGCCCTCGGGGAACACGATGCGTTTCGGGTCCTCGCGTGCGAGCGCCCGGAAGCGCTCGGCGACATCCATCTCCATGGCCGGCCCGTCCGTGATCAAGGGACTGGATGAATGGATGGCTGGATGGTTGGATGAATGGAGCAACCCTGCCCGGCCCTCTCTTTCATTCATCCATACATCCACCCATCCACGCATCCACCCCGTTCATCCGCCCAACCACCCGCCTGCTATCGGCTCAGCGCCGGAACTTCAGCGTCAGACCCGTCGCCGCGTCCTCAGTGACCACAAATGTCACGTCGGGGTGAAGCTGGAGGGCGCTGGCCGGGCACTTGACCGACACGGGGCCTTCGAGCGCGGCGGCGACGGCCCCGGCCTTCTTCGGGCCGCAGGCGAGCATGATGATCTTCTCGGATTCCAGGATGGTGCCGATGCCCATCGAGATGGCCCGCCGCGGCACGTCCTCGACGTTGGTGAAGTTGCGCGAGTTCGCATCGATCGTGTCGTCCGTCAGGTCCACCGCGCGCGTCCGCGAGGCGAGCGACGAGCCGGGCTCGTTGAACCCGATGTGCCCGTTCCGCCCGATCCCCAGCACCTGGCAGTCAATCCCCCCCACGTCCTCGATCATCGCCTCGTACACCAGGCAGTGAGTCTCCACGTCGTCCGTCATCCCGTCCGGCACGTGGGTGCTCGCCTTCACGATGTTGATGTGGTTGAAGAGCCAGTGGTCCATGAAATAGCGATAGCTCTGGTCGTGCGGCGCCGGCAGCCCGATGTACTCATCCAGGTTGAAGCTCACGGTGGTCGAGAAATCCAGGTCCTCCTCCTTGTGGAGGCGGATCAGCTCGCGGTAGAGTTCCTTCGGGGTGTCCCCAGTGGCCAGGCCGAGCACGTAGTGCGGCTTCGCGCGCATCCCGTCGGCCACGATGGCCCCCGCTTCCTTCCCCATCTCTTCGGGCGACTTGACGACGATCACTCGCATCCCGGTCTCCTTCAGGCTTCGTGGTGGGCGCACCCTCGCGCTTCCAGAACCCTTCATTATCCAGAAACCCGCCCGCCAGTCAAGCCCCGCTTCCCCCTCGCCCCGCCTTGATCCGGCGGAGCGATCCGCGTAGAATCCCCGCAACACTTCAGCCGAGTGAGACGGGAGTTCGTAGTGCGGCCTTCAGGCCGTATCTTGCGCGCCAGATACGGGCTGAAGCCCGCACTACGAACCCGTGGCGCTGGGCAGTCTTGACACTCCGTTTGGGGGATGAGGATGAAGGCGGTCGTCTACGGCGGGCCGGGGCGCTTCGACCTGAGGGACGTGCCAGACCCGCGGCCCGAGCTCGGCGGGCTGCTGGGCCGCGTCGAGTGCTG
Source organism: Planctomycetota bacterium (assembly GCA_041320515.1). Classification (GTDB taxonomy): domain Bacteria; phylum Planctomycetota; class PUPC01; order DSUN01; family DSUN01; genus DSUN01. The sequence goes on from JBGLNR010000001.1 coordinate 3,358,815, forward strand.
CGGCATCTGCGGCACCGACTACAAGCTCTTCTTCACAGAGAACCCCCGCTTCCCCCCAGGCTCGATCCTCGGCCACGAATTCGTTGCGACCGTGGCCGAGATCAATGGCTCGGCCGGCGACTTCCGGGTGGGGGATCGCGTGACGATGGCGACGACGGTGCCCTGCGGCGCCTGCTACCTGTGCGGGTACGGGCTGGAGAACCTGTGCGCGAACGCGAAGTGCGTGGGCGCCGCCTACCAGGGGGCGTTCGCCGAGCTGATCCCCATCGCCGCCCACGCCATTCGCATGGGAAACGTCCTGAAGGTGCCCGAGGGGCTCCCGAGCCGCGCGGCGGCGCTCACCGAGCCGCTGAGCTGCGTGGTGAACGCCCAGGAGATCGCCCAGGTGTGGCCGGGGTTGAGCGTGGTGGTCGTGGGCGCCGGGCCGCTGGGCTGCATGCACATCCAGGTCGCCCGCGCACGCGGCGCGCGGCAGATCATCGCCGTCCAGCGCTCGAAGGCCCGCTGCGCCCTGGCCGCCCGGTTCGGCGTGGTGTTCACGGGCTGGCTCCAGTTGGGGGTCGAGGGCGTCGAGGGCGGCCTGGCGGTCGGCGGCGGCGCGGCCGAGGGAGCGGTAGAAGCCGCGGAGTGCATTGACTGAGGCGGGGAAATCCACATCAGACGGGGGTGGCTCGGGGGCAGCCGCCCTCGGTTGGCCTGCCTGACCTTCGCGGACGATCTCGCGGCGGATGCCGCGAATCTCGGCGCCGTTGCCGGCGGCGATGGTGAGGCTGCCGGTGGGGTCTGCGGATGCGGCGGAGCGCATGTCGCGGCCCCAACGCTGATAGGCGAGGAGCCGCACCTGCTGTTCGCCTGCTGCCCGCTTGACGAGGCGGTGCTCGGCGGGCATTTCGCGGCCGAGCATGAGGTCCCACGACTTGGCGCGGAGGTCAACGCGCGGGCAGACGAGGCGGCGGCCAGAGGTGGGGAGGATGGCGATGCAGAACTCTGTGTCGTCCTGTGTCCACAGCACGTCTACGAGGGCGCCCGAGAGCATGGCGAACTCTGCGTCGTCTATCATGTAGTGGAACTTGTCGCGGCCGTGCTCGATCTGAATGCCGTTGCCCTGGATGCGCTTGGCCTCCTTGCGCAGGAGGAGGGTGTCGAGGCGGTCGGGGTCGGGGAGTTCGCCCTGCCAGTCGTCCCAGTATTCGGCGGGCGGCTTGTCGCGGCCGTCGCCGATGGGGGCTTCGCGGCGCCACTGGTCGAGGGCGCGGGCGAGGACGACGAGGTACTGCGTCCAGCCGAGGAGTTCGCCGCGCTTGGCGCGCTCTTTGAGCTGTTCGGGCTTGTCGAGCGTGTTGCGGCCGCAGTGGCCGGCGATGAGGTTTTCGACGCGGGTTGCGAAGCTGTTGAAGATGGGCTCGATGGGCTTCGAGCGGGCGGAGTAGCGGATGGCGGTGACGCGGTGTATGCCGAGGCCTGAGAAGAGGGTTTCGGAGACGGCCTGGTCGAGGGCGAGGTCTTTGGGGCTGTGGGAGAATGCCTTCGAGAAGCGGCCGCCGCGGGCGAGGACGCGGGGCACGGAGGCCCCGCCCACAGTGTCCTTCATCGCGCCGCCGTGGAACTCCTTGCCGTGGTCGAGATAGGCGTGGGCGGGGACGCCGTGGGGGGGGAACTGGATCAGCTCGCCGGTGGGCTCGTCGAGGATGCCCCAGCCGAGGATGGCACGGCGGAAGGCGGAGGCCACGCCGTCGCTCGATACGCGCTCGCGCAGGACCCAGCCGACGAAGTCGGCGGAGTGGATATCGATCATCGCGGTGAACCAGGGGCGGACGATTCGGCCGGAGGGGGCGATGACGTGGGTGTCCATGATGCGGTGGTCGAGGCAGAAGCAGTGGCCGAGGGGCATGGCCTGGGGGTCGCGCCGGACGTGGAAGCCGTGGGCGTCGCGGAAGGTATCCTTGCCGTGGCGGGCGCCCTCGATGAGGCCGGGCCGACGGTCGAGGATGTGGCAGATGAAGCGCTGGACTGCCCAGATGGAGGGCGGGGCGGGTGGCTCGGCTAGATGGCTGTAGAAGGCGAGCCACCAGGTGAGTAGCTGGCGGTGGCACTGGGCGATGGTCGGGCGGTCGAGTTCGTCGTGGCGGCCGCCCTGGGCGTAGAAGGCTTCGAGCAGGGCTTGCAGGCGCTTGGGGATCGTCTTCGAGCCTTCCTCTTTGGCCCAGCGCGGGACGAGGCGCTGCTCGCCTTCCTGGCGGTAGTGGCCCTGCCAGCGGCGGACGGTGCCTAGCGTGAGGTCGGCGCAGTCGGGCTGCCGCCGCAGCAGGGCGATGGCCTGGCGGCGAGCCATGTCCTTCTGCTTGTGGGGCACGGCGGCCATGGCTGCCTCGACGGCGAGGACGATGCGGCGGCGGCGGAAGAACTCTTCGCAGATGTGCTGGCCGCGCGTGGCGAGCAGGCCGGCCTCCCAGACGAGGCGGGGGTCGCTGGCCAGGACGGGGATGCCCTCGTCGTTGAGGCGGGCGGCGGCGTGGGCGCGTGGGGCAGGCATCCTGCCTGCCGATTGTCTGGCAGGCGGGACGCCTGCCCCACCACAGGGGCCGGCGGGCGGGAGGGGGCCGCTCAGGTGTCCACCGCTGGCCGCAGCCTCCCGCGCCGCCGGGACGCGGGGCAGGGACGCCCCGCCCACAGGGATGCGGGGCACGGAGGCCCCGCCCACAAGGGGGGCACTTACATGTTCTTCATGATGGGGGGCGAGGGCGGGCAGGCGCAACGGGGGCGCCTGCCCGTCCCGCGTCGGGGCCTCGGTGGGCACTACTGATCCCTCTGGCGTCGCATGGGAGTTGCCTGAGAGGAGGGCGTACCGGGTTGTCGGCGCGGCCCCGTGGTGAGCTGGGGTAGAGTCAAGTGCTGATCGGGTGGAGTCAAGGAGTTGACGTTGCTCGGCCCAGTAGCGGGCCTGGGCGGAGGCGGAGACGCCTGGCTGGTCGAGGGGGATGCCGTAGACGATGTGGCCTCGGCAGCTCCGCCGGCCGGTGTCCACGCGGATGAGGCCGCCGTGGGTGACGCGGTAGGAGATGGTGTCGCGGTTGATGCCTTCGAGCGCGGCGTATTCGGGGTAAGTGAGGATGACGGGCCGAGTCCGAAGATTTTTTTTGGCCGCCTTCTCGACATGGAAGGTGACGACGGAAGGTTCTTGTACTTCAACCCTTACGTCGAACGAGTCCGAACTTTCGGTCCGAGTCCGTTGGTCCGAGTCCGTTGGGGCCAACGGACTCGGCCCGGAAGGGGCTTCGAGGGGCGTTTGAGGGGCGGTCGAAGGGGCGTCAAGGCGGTTCATTTCGCGGCCTTTCGTCGGGCTTCGAGGCGGTCGGCGACGAGGGCGGCCAGGTCGTCGGCGATGGCGTCGGCGAGCTGGGCGACCTGGGCGTCGGGCATTCGGGGCTTGCGGCGGTTGAGTTCGGCGAGGAGGGTGTCCACGGCGGCGGCGAGCATGGAGGGTTCGGCGAGGAGCTTGCCGTCGTGGGGCGTGGTGGCTTTGGGGATGAGGCGGTGGCCGAGGGTGTCGGCGAGCCACTTGAGGGCGGAGAGGCCGTTGGGGCAGTGGCGGGCGACGGCGGCCAGCTCGTCGAGGGGGTTGCGGCGGCCGCGATTGGCGCGGCCGGCGGCGGTGAAGTCGGCGGGGGGGAGGCACCAGAGGTCAACGGTGTCGCGCGATGCGCCGAGGAGGTCGGCCAGGGCGTCGCGGTAGGGGCCTATGGCGTCGTCGAGGACGAGGCTGCTGCCTGGGACGTGAGCGGCCATCCCGTGAGGCTCCGAAGGTGTCTGGTGTCGGAAGCGGGGGCAAAGGAAAAAGGCGGCCTTGACGAGGGCCGGCCGGGGAGTATAATGACCATGCGGCTGTTGCTGGCAGCCGCATGGCGGGCCGCGGCCTGAGAGGGACCTGTGCAGGAGCCTGAAGGCAGGATCGCGCTCCTCGTCGGGCCTCGGTCGGTTCTGGTTGTCGGCATTGGAATCTGCTCCAACACAGGTGCGCAGATTCTACAGGTTATCTGAACCTGTGTCAAGCGATGATTTCGGAAAATCTGTCGGCTCTGCCCGGCCTATGACCGAGCGTGTGGCCCGTCTTGTGGAAGTCATTAGAGGCTCTGGACTTACGAAGTCGGCGTTTGCCGCGCGCGTGGGCATCTCGCCGAGCAACGTGAGCGAGTTCATTCATGGGAGGCAGGGACTTCCCGTCGCCCTGGCCGAGCGGATTGCGCGCGCCTTCGGCGTTTCGGCGGGCTGGCTGCTGTTCGGGGAGGGGGGCGGGGGGACGGCAGTGGGCAGTGGGCAGTCGGCAGTGGCCGAGGGGGAGGCGGGGTATGGGCGGGGGCTTCGGCTGGCACGGGTGGGGGGTGGGGAGGCGGTGGAGTTGCCCGCGGGGGCGCTGGTGTACGAGGTGGAGGGGGACGAGCTGGCGCCCGTGTGGAGGGCTGGCCAGCGGTTGATCGTGGTGAGGGCGGCGAAGGGGGAGGGGGGGCCGGGCATCGTGCGCCGCGGGCGGACGGCCTGGCGCGTGGTGGCGGTCATTCTTTAGGGGGCAGGGCGATGAGCCTGAAGGGTTGCCGGGTGTGTGGGTGGGCGGTGGCTCAGGAGGCGCGGTCGTGCCCGCAGTGCGGGGCACGAAGGCCGTGGCTGAGCCAGAAGGAGGTGTGGGAGAGGGAGCGCTTTCGGGGCAGTATGATCGGGTTGGGGATCGTGCTGGCTATCGCCGTGGGGTTTGCGGTGTGGTTCTGTCTCGACCAGGCCGCTACGGCTAGAAAGGCTCGCGAGGCCGAGGCTCAGATGATCCTGTTGAGGGAGGTCGCTGCCGAGGCGGAAAGGGCGCGTGTCGAGCGGGCACGCGGGTATTGATGCGCGGCGGATTGCTCGCCATTCCAGACCCGGCCATTCCTTTGTCTCATAGTCGGCGCACAGGAACACCGCGATCAACTCCGACTGGTCATGATAGAGGCCCTGGAGGTGCGTGTCGAGATTCGGGCGCGCGAACTCGGCCTCGCGGTACTTGTCGTAGAGAACGCGCTCCCGCCCGATCTTGTCCGCGAGGCGATCGGCGACGGCCTGGACGAACTCCCTCCTTTCGCCGGGGAATGACAACGCTACGCGGAAGCGCCTACCGCTGGCCGGCTCACCGGGCGCCTTGCCCTCCCTTGCCAGCACCCGCTTCGCTATGCGGCGCGCCTCCGCTTTCTTCTGCCGCTCGTTGTTGATGGCGCGTTCCACTTCGACGGGGTCCAGCCCGATGCGGGCCGCCGCGGCCTCCCTAATGTTGGCGAAGTGCCCAGCCACAAACTGCTTCGCATAGAACTCAGCAGATCTGGCCACTTTGCCTTCAGGAGCACCAACGGCATCGTCAAGTTCCATCGGCCTCGCCCCCAACCGGGTCGCTCGAGGAAGGCAGGGCCGGGACAGCGGCCAGCGTACCGAGTTCGGTAGCTGCCCTAGCCTGGCCCCGCAGGGTCACTTGGCTGCACCAAGCTCCCTCCCGAGCGCCTCGACCCCAAGTCGGTAGTACAACCGTTCTTCTTCATCGCCAAGCCCCGCCCCAGCACTCCCCACCTTACGCATTGCCTCCATCGCTCTCGCACCGAGTTTGCCTCTGACGGTCCGAGCGACTTTGGTAAGATAGTGGAAAGCATGAGTTCTGATGCCCTGGTTCGCGTTGCCCAGCTCCTTGATCTGCCCGTCAACTTCCCTTGCCAGTTTCTCTTGCGCCTTGGCCCACTCGTTAGCAAAGCTATCGAGCGCCTTCGACAATGACTCCTCGACCGCTTTCTCACTGTCCTGTTTCTCTCCGCTTCCAGCACGGGACTCCATCCATGTCCTTGCGAGGACCAGGCGTTCGGGGCTCCGGCACGTAACAACGCGCTGTACAACTGACGTGTGGAGGGCATACCTCCATAGCCCGATGTCCTTCCTCTCGCTCACGTCCAGATGCACATAGAACTCCCCAGCGTTTGGCCCTGCCTCATCCTCGTCCGTGACCCCGACGCCCTCCCTCCGCAACCGCAATTCGGCCAACGTCTTCAGGCGTTCGCTTGTCACCCCCGCCTTCTCCGCGGCCTCGTTTACCAACACTATGACCTGAACTGCCGTCATCCCCTCAAGACCGCTCTCCGACTTCCTCATCACTCTCACCAAGTCCTCCATTGCAACGACGCGACTATCAGCCATCAACTTGAACGCCAGCGGTTCTCTGTCCACGACCCTCTCGACCACCACGGGCTTCTCAATGATCTTCTCCACGGGAGTCTCGACGACCCTCTCCACGATCTTCTCCACGGGGACCTCAACGCGCTTCTCCACCTCGCGCTCGACCACTTTCACCCGTGGCCGTGCAAGCAGCACGACGCACATGATCACGGCTGCCGCTGCCGCCATCCAGGCCACGATAGCATGTGTCGGCAGCGACGTCCCGGCATGCTCTGTGAAGGCAGGACGCTCTGGGGCGGCCGACGGCCTCTGGATCCACATCCAGTCTTGCTGCGCCCCTGCGCGCACCTGCCGCTCCGGCGCCGCGCCCACGCCTGGCACGTTACCCGCTGCCCCACAAGCCGGGCACTTCACCCGCGCACCGGCCTTGTCGTCCGGCAGCTCGTACCTCTTGCCACAGGAGCAGATGTAAGAGATCATGGCCGTGCTCCGAAACGGAGTAGGGTCCAGGCGGGCGCTCTGGCAGTATGGCGCCCCTTCGCGCGAAAGTCAAGCCCCGTTGAGGCGGCACTGCGGGATGAACAGAGGCCGCGGAAGCCCGTTCCTGCGCCGCTGTGTCTGAGGAAGAGCATGGCCCGGAACCCTGGCGCCTGACGGCGGGCCTCTTAGCTCCGAAGGAGCGTACTATGATAGCCCAGGGCAACGCCCTGGGAAATGGCCGTGCCCCATGGGTAGCCCTGAAAGGGCGTACTACGAGCCACGACCAGAGTACGCCCCTTCAGGGCTGTGTATGGGGTGGCCCTGTTCCCAGGGCGTTGCCCTGGGCTGTCGTAGTACGCCCCGTAGGGGCTCCGAACAGCGGCGCGAGAACCGGGGGCATGTCCGGGCGTCAAGGCAGTGTGGACAACTCGGGCGGTTCCGTGTATCCTAGCTGTAGGGCGTGCATACCTGCACGCGGAATCCTGTTGCCGGGCACGCCCCTATTTGCTGGCGTGCAAGTATGCACGCCCTACCACAGTAGAGGAGACGCCAAGACGATGCTGTGGCGACTTGCTGTTGTACTGGGTCTGTTGGCTTCGCCCCTGTTGGCAGGGGAGGGGACGGTCAAGGCCCGGCCGTTCGACGGCTGGACGCCGGCCGCTGGGACGTGGAAGGCGGAGGGCGATGCCTATGTGCAGTCGGAGATGAAGTCCGACTGTCGCGCCTTCGCAGAGGCCGCGGCCTGGACCGATTACGTCTATGAGGTCAAGGCGCGCAAGACCGCCGGCTCCGAGGGCTTCCTCGTGCTGTTCCGCGTGAAGGACAAGGATCGCTTCTATTGGTGGAACATCGGCGGCTGGGGGAACAACTCGCACGCGGTCGAAACCCGCCCGCAGCGCATCTTCGACAGAAGGCCAGGCCGCATCGAGACGGGGCGGTGGTACGACATCAAGGTGGTCGTGCAAGGCCCCTCGATCAAGTGCTACCTCGACGGCAAGCTGATTCACGACATGAAGGACGACACGTATCCGGCCGGCGGCATCGGCCTCGGCACCTGGAGCACAGCGGCGGAGTACAAGGAGGTGTCGGTCACGGCCCTCGACGGGCGGACGCTCTACGGCGCGGACAAGATGACACTGGTCGAGGGGTGTCTCAAGGAGCTGGGCACGGCGGGCGAGCCGCTTCGCAAGGAGGCCGACGCTCTCCGCGCCGCGGGGGCCAAGCCCGACGACCCTCGCTGGCAGCCGCTCTACGAGAAGGCGGCGGCCCTCTGCGACAAGCTCCGCAACGCCCGACAGGCCATCGCCGCCATTGACCTGGCCACGCCCCGCGGCGCCCTCCAGCGCCTCGCCGCCACCGTGCCCACCGCCAGGGCCGAGGCCGAGGCCCTCCTCGCCGAACTCGCCGGCCACGAGACAACGCTCAAGACGATGCGCGACGGCCTGGCCGCGGGAAAGCCGCCCGACCTCGCCGCCCTGATGAGGGTCGAGGACACACTTGGCAAGGTCACGGCCTTCGAGCAGAAGCTCTTCGTCCATCGTTGTCCCCCCATCGCCTTCCTCAAGCGGAACGGCCACGGCCTGCGCGGCACCAATGCCACGATGCACTCGCACATGACCGGCGTCGGCTCCGCCATCTGCACCTACGACCCCGGCCATCCCGAGCGGCCGCCCAAGACGGTCTTCGAGGACAAGACGGGCTTCATCATGGACATGAGTCCGTCCTACGACGGCAAGCGGCTCGTCTTCACCTACAAACGTGAGGTGCCCAAGCGCGAGGACTCGCATCACGTGTGGGAGATCAACACCGACGGCACGGGGCTGCGGCAGATCACGAGCGGGCGCTTCCACGACTTCAATCCCGTCTACCTGCCCGACGGCCGCATCTGCTTCGCCTCGACCCGCGCCGAGGCATTCTCGATGTGCCAGGACTTCCTGGCCTGCGCCCTCTACACCGTGAACCCCGACGGCTCCGACATTCGCCGGCTCGAATACAGCACCCTCTGCGACGTGTCCCCCTTCGTGATGGACGACGGCTCGATCCTCTACACCCGCTGGGAGTATCAGGACAAGAACATCTTCACCCACGCGATGCTCTGGACCATCAACCCCGATGGGACGCGGGTGCAGCTCTTCTACGGGAACACCCTCACCGTGCCCAACTCGATGTACGGCGCCAAGCAGATCCCCGGCACGCGCAAGGTGCTGTGCGTGATGGCCGCGCACCATCACCCGCCGCTGGGCGCAGTCGGCCTCATTGACCGCACGGCCGGCCTCGAAAACGTCGAGGGCATCGTCAACATCACCCCCGAAGTCCCGTATGTCCCCACCGCGGGCAGGACCTGGCGCGACACGAACTGGGGGCCGGGCGATGTCCTCTACCCCTGGTCGTACACCGACCCCTATCCCATCGAGGAAGACCTGTTCCTGGTCTCCTACGGCGGGCCGCTCAGGGGCGGCCCGCAGCGCTACCGCCTGTTCGTGCTGGACGCGAAGGGGAACAAGGCTCCCCTCTACGATGACCCGCAGACATCCTGCTTCTGCCCGGTGCCGCTGCGGCCGCGGCAGGCGCCCGACGTGGCAGACCGCGACGTGGTGCTGTTCCCGCCCTACCCGTTCCTGGCCGACGTGGCCGACGTGGTGGAGAACTCGAACATCGAGGTGGGCGCCCAAAACGTCCACCCCGAGCCGCAGGGCGCCTTCACGGGCGAGGTGTCGGCGGCCATGCTCGCCGCCGTGGGGTGCCGATGGGCCATCGTCGGCCACTCGGAGCGCCGCGACCTGTTCGGCGAGAAGGATGCGTTCTTGAACAAGAAGCTGCGCGCCGCGCTCCCAGCCGGTCTCAAGCCCATCCTGTGCGTGGGCGAGCACATCGAGGAGCGCGACGCGGGCCAGGCCCAGGCCGTGGTGGGCGGCCAAGTGCGCGCATGCCTCGAGGGCTTCAGCGCCGAGGACATGGAGCGGGTCGCCCTCGCCTACGAGCCGGTGTGGGCCATCGGGACGGGGCGGACGGCCACGCCACAGCAGGCCAACGAGATGCACGCGGCCATTCGCGCGCTCCTCGGCGAGCTGTTCGGGCCCCAGGCCGCCGCGGCCACGCGCATCCTGTACGGCGGGAGCGTGAAGCCGAGCAACGCCAAGGCGCTGATGGCCGAGGCCGACATTGACGGCGCGCTCGTCGGCGGCGCCAGCCTCAAGGTCGAGGACTTCGTCCAGATTGTCAGGGCCTGAACGCCCCCAGGCCTCGGCCCTGCCCCAAGGAAGGAGAGCGTCGGTTGAAGGACGTTTTTCTCTCGCTCCTGTGGATCGTCTTCGTCACGGACTCGATCCTCCTGGTGCTGATCGTGCTGATTCAGTCGGGCCGCGGCGGCGGCCTGTCGGGCATGCTCGGCGGCGGCGGCATGGCCGAATCGGCCCTCGGGCCGAAGACCGGCCTGCCCCGCATCACCGGCATCATGGCCACCGTCTTCTTCGGCTGCGCCATCCTCATCGGCGGCCTCACCCGCGAGAGGGCCGTCGTGGACCCCAACAAGCCCAAGGAGGAGTCCGCCAAGAAAGAGGGCGCGGCCACGCCGGCGCCCAAGACTGCGACCGGGGCTAAAGAGGGCGAGCCCAAGGCGAAGACCGCCACGGCTGTCACGCCCAAGGCGTCCACCGCTGTGACCCCCAAGGCCGCCACGTCCACGGAGACCAAGGCAGGCACCTCCAAGCCAACGACGGCGGCGCCCGCGAAGGCCACGACCGGCACGGCCCCGACCCCGAAGGCGGCGCCGAGCACCCCCACGACGCCAGGGAAGACCCCGTGACGCAGAGCATGACGGGCTACGGACAGGCTCGATGGGAAGGCGACGGGTGGGTCGTCGTGGCCGAGGTCCGCTCCGTCAACGGCAAGTACTTCAAGCTCCAATCGCGCCTGCCACACGAGTTCGCCTCGTTCGAGCGCGACCTCGAGAAGCGGGTGCGCGAGCGGGTGGCCCGCGGGACGGTGGACCTGCTGGTGAAGGTGGAGCGGACGGGCGCGCGGGCGGCGCGGCCGCTGAACCGCGAGGCCCTGGCCGCCTACGCCCGGCAGCTCCGCGAGGTGGCCGACGCCTGCGGCCTGCCCATCGCCCTCACGGCCGACGCCGTGGCCGCGCTGCCCGGCGTGCTCGACCCCGAGGAGGTGAGCGAGGCCGAGGCGAAGGCCCTCCAGGGCCCCGTGCTCGCCACGCTGGATGCCGCGCTGGACGCGATTGACCGGATGCGCCGGGCCGAAGGCGGCCACCTGCGCGAGGCGTTGCTCAGCCACGGGGCGGCCATCGAGCAGTTGGTGGACGCCATCGAGGCGGCCCAGCCGGCCGCGCTGGACGAGCACCGCCAGCGCCTGGTGGACCGCGTGAACCGCCTGCTCGAGAACACGGGCATCACCGTGGGCGAGCAGGACCTGGCCCGCGAGGCGGCCATCTACGCCGACCGCTCGAACGTGGCCGAGGAGATCGCCAGGCTCCGCTCGCACGTCAAGCAGCTTCGCGAGGCCCTCGCCCAGGCCGAGCCGGTCGGGCGGCGCCTCGAATTCCTCTCGCAGGAGCTTCAGCGCGAGGCCAGCACCCTGGGCGCCAAGGCCTCCAGCGCCGCCCTCGCGCCCAAGATCGTCGCACTCCACGGCGAGGTGGACAAGATTCGCGAGCAGGTGCTCAACATTGAGTAGCGCGGCCGTGGGCAAGGACCGACCGGCACAAGGCGACGCGACGCGGCCGGCGGCCCCGCGAGGGCGCCTGATCGTCCTCTCCGGCCCGGCCGGCGCGGGCAAGACCACGGTGGCCGAGCGCCTGTGCCGCGAGGCGGGCATTCGGCGCTCCGTCTCCGCCACCACGCGACCGCCCAGGCAGGGCGAGGTGGACGGGCGGGACTACTCTTTCGTGCCGGAGGACGAGTTCCGCGCGCGGCTGGGTCGCGGCGAGTTCCTCGAGCACGCGACCGTCCACGGCCACCTCTACGGCACGCCGCGGCAGCCCATCGAGGAGGCCCTGCGGGCCGGCGAGAGCCGCCTGCTGGTGATAGACGTGCAGGGCGCCATGCAGGTGAAGGCCCACTGCCCCGACGCCCTGCTCGTGTTCCTCGACGCGCCCGACGCCACCCTGGGCGAGCGTCTGGCGGGCCGCGCCACCGAGGGCGAGGACGAGCAACGCAGCCGCAGGGCCACCGCCCCGGCCGAACGGCACTACAAGGAGCACTACGACCACTGCGTCGTCAACGACGATCTCGACCGCACCGTGGCCGCGCTGCGCGCCCTTCTCTCCGGCGGCGGACGGCCCGAGGCCCGGAGGCACACGCTCGATGGATGAATCCCGGATCGACCGACTCGCGCGCAAGGCAGGCGGCCGCTTCAAGCTGGCCTCGCTGGTCATGAAGCGGCTGGTGGACATCAACCGCGGCTCGCAGCCGCTGGCGGAGCCCGAGGGCAACAACCTGCTCTACACGGCCCTCAGGGAGGTCGAACTCGACCTCGTGCGCCTGACGCCCCGACTCGCCGAGAACAACGAGCCGGAGGAACAGGGCCCGATAGTCCAGGAAGACTAGCGTCGGTGTTTGTAGTGCGGGCTCCAGCCCGTATCTGGACGGCCTGAAGGCCGCACCACGAACTCGAGGCGCCACACCTCGGAGTTTTCTGGCACTTGCTGGGTCCCTCACTGGGGGCGCTCGGTGGCCGCAGACCCATTCGAATCCCGCGAAATCATCGTCGGCGTCACCGGCGGCATCGCCGCCTGCAAGGCCGCCGAGCTGGTCTCGCGCCTGCGCCAGCGCGGCGCCGCCGTCACCGTCGTCATGACCCCCGCCGCCACCCGCTTCGTCCAGCCCCTCACCTTCGCCGTCCTGAGCGGGCGGAAGGCCATCACCGACCTCTTCGAGGCGCCCGAGCGCTACGAGGCCGAGCACGTGGCCCTGGCGCAGAAGGCCGAGCTGTGCCTCGTCGCCCCCGCCACGGCCAACCTGTTGGGCAAGCTGGCCGCAGGCATCGCCGACGACGCGCTCACCACCACGCTCCTCAGCCTCCAGTGCCCCGTCCTCCTAGCCCCAGCCATGAACCACAGGATGTGGGCGAACCCCATCGTCCAGGCCAACGTCGCGCGCCTGCGCGGCCTCGGCTATCGCATCGTGGAGCCCGAGGCCGGCTGGCTCGCCTGCGGCGAGACGGGCGTCGGCCGCCTCGCCGACCTCGACACCATTCTCAAAGCCGCCGAGGACGCGCTGGCCTGAGCTTGTTCGTAGTGCGGCCTTCAGGCCGTATCGGGAGACAACGCCAATGCGCCTCCTCATCACCGCCGGGCCGACCCGCGAATACATTGACGACGTGCGGTTCCTCAGCAACGCCTCCTCCGGGCGCATGGGCTGCGCCATCGCCCGCGCCGCCGTCGCGCGCGGCCACCACGTCGTCCTCATCTGCGGGCCGCTCGAAGTCGCCCCACCCCCCTGCTCCGTCCGCGACGTAGTGTCCACCGCCGACATGCTCGCCCGCTGCTGCGAGGAGTTTCCGCAGGCCGACGCCCTCATCATGGCCGCGGCGCCCGCCGACTTCCGCCCCGCCCGCCGCGTCAAGGGCAAGATCAAGAAGTCCGCAAAGCCCCCCACACTGCGCCTCGTGGCCGCGCCCGACATCCTGGCCGAGATGGCCCGCCGCCGCACGGCCCAGGTCCTCGTCGGCTTCGCGCTCGAAGCCACCGACATCGAGGAGAACGCCCGCCGCAAGCTCCGCGACAAGGGCCTCGACCTCATCGTCGCCAACACCCCCGAAGCCATCGCCGCCGAACGCTCCACCGTCCACCTCTTCGCCCCCGACGGCGCCCCCGAAGTGCTCGCCGACCTGCCCAAGGAGGCCATCGCCGAGCGCCTCCTGCAACTCGTCGAGCGCCTCGTGGCCGAGCGAAGGAGACCTCTTCACCCACACGATGGGCTCGACGCCGCCCGTGGGCGCCGTGAACATCCTCAAGGAGAACTCCTGGGCACAGCTCATCTCATCCGCCACGGTCGGCAGCGACAACGACAGCGTGTTCGTCACCCTGAACATGCTCGCCAACACGACCTGGACGAGCCAATCCCCGACCGGGACGATTGACTGGCAGACGGGGACGAACTGGAGCGCCGGCACGCCCACGCTGGGCACGGTGGCCATCGTCCAGGCCCCCACGGCTGACCAGACCGCCACCGTTCTGCCCGGGGCCACGGGGCAGGCCGACACGTTGATCATCGGCACCAACGGCACGGTCCAGGTCAACGCCGGCGGCACGCTCCAGGTGGCCAACAGCATCTGGGTGGACCCGACCGGCACCCTGCGCCTCGATCAGGGCTCGACCCTCAACGCGGCGCTGGTCAACGTCACGGGCGGCACGCTCACCGGCCCCAACTGGCCGCCGAGCCGCCGGGCCACGCTCGACGCGGCGACCACCGTGCGGCTCGAGAGCGGCACGCTGGCCGGCAATCTCGGCTTCACCAACCCCAGCACGACGGCCGGCTCCTACGCCCTCGAGGTCGAGAGCGGGGGCGGGCCGGGCAACCTCATCGGCCCCACGGCCTCGCTGCGCAAGACCACGGCGGGCGCGGCCACCTTCTCGGGCGAGGTGACGCTGAACAACATCAGGGTGGAGAACGGCTCGCTCACGTTCGCCCACGGCCCGGCCCTCACGGCGAACAACATCACGGTGACGGGCGGCAGCCTCCAGAGCAACAAGAACACCACGGTTGGCACGCTCGATCTTCAGGGCGGCACGACCACCCTGACGCGCGCGACAACCGTGACCACCGAGCTAAGGGGCTCCGGCACGCTGATCGCCGACGGCTCGTTCGACATTGACGCCTCGTCGGCGCTCGTCAACTTCGGCGGCACGCTCCGCATCGCCAACTCCGTGCCGGCCACCAGCGGCAATGTGCTCATCAACGTTCCGGCAGGCGTCGGGAGTGTGCCCACCGGCGCCCTCGCCTACTACTCCTTCAACGACCAGGCGAACCCGGGGCAGAACGTGCTGGGCACAGGCTCGAACGGCACGCTAATGAATGGCGCGGCCTGGGCCGCGGGCGGCAGGGTCAGCGGCGCGATCTCGTTCGACGGCACCAACGACTACGTGAGCGCGTTGATGAACGTCTCGGAGACCACCTACGGCGTCTCGCTCTGGTTCAAGGCCAACTCCGACAACCGGGGCATCCTCTCCGTCGTCCAGGGCGAACTCGGCGGCTCCTGCGACCGGCACATCAACACGGTTGGCGGCAACGTCCACACCCGCGTGTGGAGCGAGGAGAACCTCACGACCACGGGCCTCGCCGTCTCGGACGGCCAGTGGCACCACGTCGTCCACACCTACTCTCAGGGGGCCTTCGGCCAGCGCATCTACGTGGATGGCGTCCTCGTGGCCAGCGGGACGAAGGACTTCTCGAACTTCAACTGGGACGACAGGATACAGATCGGGTACGCCTCGGACGCGGTGAATGACTTCTTCCACGGCGCTATAGACGAGGTGGTCGTCTACAACCGGCCGCTCACCCAAAGCGACGTGACCGAGCTGTACCGCTACGGCCTCTCGGGCGGCGGCGCGCGCCTGGGCAACCTGCGGCTCGACCCCGACACACAGCTCACCCTCGGCGGCGCCGGGACAGCCAAGTTCGACTCCATCGGCGCCACCGGCGGCCTCACGATCAACAGCGGACTCACTCTCGAGCCTACCACGAGCGGGCCCGCCAATGTCCGTGGGACCAACTCAGGCGTCCACTTCAACGCCGAGGTCAATGCGGAGACCTTCGATGTGACCGGCCCCGGCACGGTGAGCCTGGGGAAGGACGCGGTGCTCGCCATCGCCTCCGGCGGCAGCCTCAAGGTGCCACAGGGCGTCACCCTCTCTGCCAACCCCGGCGCCGGCGGGAACGCGACGATTGACGCCAGCCAGGCGTCCGTGAGCTTCCTGGGCAACCTCAACGTCGCCAGCGGCAGGCTGACCCTGAACGCGCCGGCCGGCTCCGCCCCGCTCAGCGGCGCCATCGGCTACTGGGCGATGAACGAGACCGGCGGCACCACAGCACACGACTCCGCCGGCTCCCACAACGGGACGCTCGTGAACATGGCCGGGACCGAGTGGACGGCGGGCGTCATCGGCAACGCCATCCGCCTGGACGGGGCGAACGACTACATCTCGGTGCCCGACGCCGCCGACCTGCGGATCACGGGCGACATCGCCATCGCCTTCTGGTACCAGAAGACCGCGGAAGCGGGCGACTGGCAGCGCATCGTGGGCAAGGGGAACACCACGCAGCGGAACTACGGCGTCTGGGAGTGGTCGGGCGCCGACGGCCGCGTCCTCTTCCAGGAGTACAACGCCTCCGGCGGCAACATCCTCAACATGGACAGCGGCGCCCTGGCACCCGGCACGGGCACCTGGAACCACTGCGTCGCCACCATCCAGGGCAACACGGCTCAACTCTACATCAACGGCCAACTCGCCAGCACCGCCACCCGCACGGGGACCCCAGGCACGAGCGCTGACCCCCTGTTGATCGGCTACGCAGGCTTCCACACCTACTTCCCAGGCTACCTGGACGAGGTGCTTCTCTACGGCAGGGCTCTCAGCCTTCAGGAAGTCCAGGCCCTCTACGCCGCGGGCCTCCAGGGCGGCTACGGCGGCACGCGGTTCGGCGACCTCACGATGGCCCCAGGCACCCAGCTTGTCGCCACCTCGCAACCCGTCGGCTTCAGCACCGCCACCATCGGCGGCGCGGTGGCCAGCCCGACCACGATGACCGGCGACTTCACGATTGACCGCCGCGTCACCGTCACAGGCTCGGGCCACCTGCTCGTCAACGGCCCCACCGGCAACGACGGCCACCTGCGCATCGGCGACGGCCTGGTCTACGAGTGGAGCTTCCGGAGCGCCACGAACCACGACCTAATCGAGGTGCTGGGCGACCTGCACTTCGGCGGCAGCTTCACCCTGAGCATCTTCGGAGAGGGCAGCAGCATCCAGGCGGGTGACTGGATCCCGGTCTTCCTCTACAGCGGCTCCCTCGACGCGCCGGGCGGGCTCCAGTACACCATCGAGATCGGCAACCTCGCCGATCCGAGGCACCTGTACATCTGGGACACGACGAACGCCGAGCTGTTCGCGGGGCTTCACGAGGGCCAGCAGGGCATCTGGCTCCACGGCCTGATCGCCCATGCGGTTCCCGAGCCCGGCACGCTCAGCGTGCTCGCCCTGGGCGCCCTGGCGCTCCTGCGGCGCCGGCGCCGCAAGAGCTGATCGCCGCTCACCGCGGCACGCACGACGGCGCCCGGCTCTCCGCCGGGCGCCTTTCTCATGGCCGGGCATACGCGCGGCAGGCATGCGCCGTGTCGCAGAGGGCGGCGATCTACTCGGGGGGCACGTCGGCAAGGGTGCCTCCCGCTCCTCAAGCCCAGGAGGGCCACGGCCTGCAACCTGGTCGAGGAGCCGCAGGGCGAGCTTGAACTCAAGGACGGCACCATCGCCGTCCCCCTCCGCGCCTCTGGCCTCGCGACGGTGATCGTGGAGTGAGGGTCGCCTGACGCCCCGGTGGCGACGGGCGGTGAAGCCCTGCGCCCCGTCCCGGCGCTCGATGGCCAAGATTGCCAACTCCTGTGGCGCGCACGTGGCAATCTTGGCGATCGTGAGCCAGAAGTAATGTGATGGCAAGAGGTTATGGATGCGTTCAAGATTGCCACGCCGGACGCCGTGGCAACCTTGGCTTCAGGCAGGCTCGGCAGCCAAGATGCTCACCTCCCGCGGCGCGCGCGTGAGCATGTTGAACATCTTGACCCGCACCCGCCCACGAGGGGTGGGCGGGTGCGGGAGAGGAGCGATGGCTCACTTGGCCGCGCGGCGGCGCCGGCGGCGCAGGAGAGCCAGGGCGCCCAGGGCGAGGACGGTGAGCGTGCCGGGCTCGGGGATCGCCTGGGCAATCAGGCCGTGGAGCCAGATGCCCTGCTGGCCCTCGTAGAGTCCCACGAACAGCTCGGCGCCCGAATCGTCCCAGATGTACAGGTGGTCCGGGTCCGCGCGGTTGCCGATCTCGATGGTGTACTCGAGCCCGCCGGCCGGCACGTCGAGGAGGCCGGTGTAAAGGAAGATGGGCAGGTAGTCGGTCGCCTGGATGCTGCCGCCCTCCCCGAAGATGCGCAGGGTGAAGCTCTTGTCGAAGTGCAGGTCGCCCAGCACCTCGATGAGGTCGTGCGCGTTGCGGTCGCGGAAGCTCCATTCGTAGACCTTCCTGACCATCGCGCTGGCCTTCGCCTCGGTGGCGGCCAGCTCGAGGAGCAGCAGGCCGCTCTTCGATGAGCCGCCATCCTTGCCCAGCTCGTGCAGGCCCAGCCGCGTCTTGATGATCCCGCCGAACTCAGTGAGCACCTGCTGCACCTGCACCGCGTGTTCCAGGCGGTCCGTGACGTGAACTCCCAGGATGATGTGTTTCGCCATTTCCCCGGCTCCAATGAAAAGATGGTCGGCGATTGCCCAGCCGAGATTATACCATAGCGGCGGCTATGGCTGGAACCAGATGTAGACGCCCACGGCCCCGACGGGCGATGCTCCGAAGCCGGCGAGGTCGGGCTTGCCGTCGCCGTTGAAGTCGGCCACGCCGAGCTGGGTGTCGAAGTGGGGCGTGTAGTCGAGGGGCACGGTGACGGCGCGGTCGGGGTTGAGGCCGTCGGCGGCGGAGCCGAGGAGGATGCGGGCCGAGGGCTTCTCGCGGGTGGCGAGGAGGAGGTCGGGCACGCCGTCGCCATTCCAGTCGGCGGCGGTGGGGCCGTCGCGGATGATGTCGGCCCCCTTCGCGACGAATTCGGCGCTCGGCTTGTCGCCGAACGGCTGCTGCGGGTTCCTCCTGTTTCGGTACAGCGACACGAGTGCGCCCTCCTTGCCGCTGGCGAGGAGGGCGACGTCGGTCGCGCCATCGTTGTCGAAGTCGGCGGCGGCGAGGAAGATCCAGCCCGCCTGCTCGCCCGAGCCCGACGGCGGCTGAAGACGGATGGACGGCGTCTCCTCGAGCGAGCCGTCGGCCTGCCGCAGGAAGATGTCGCCGCAGGAGAAGATGAGGTCGTCGCGCTTGTCGCCATTCACGTCGGCCAGTTGCATGCCGAAGTAGGTGCGGTCAGGGGCCTTGTAGTTCCGGACGCGGAACGTGCCATCCTCGCCCTGATACGCGATGCTGTAGCCACCCACGAAGCGACCGCCGATGAGCAGATCCGTGCGCCCGTCGTTGTTGAAGTCGCCCGTCTGAACCTGTGAGGCGCGAGTGAGGTTGGGCAGCGGCACCGCTCGGAAGGCGGTTCCAGGTTTCGGGTTTCGGGTTCCGGGTTCTTGCTCCGCAAGGAGCAGGAACGCTTGCCCTTCGCTAGAGGCAAAGAGGTCGGCCCCCTTGCCGCCGCTCACACGCACGATGCGGAGCTTCCAGCCGCGGGCTGGACTCATAGTGTATCAAATCGCGGGGCGAGTTGATCCACTATGGCTGCCGGGGGGCCAGCGCGGCCACACCTGCCAGAACTCAAGTGCTTGCCAGATAGACACTTGGGATGCCACGTCCGGCGCGTGTCTGGAATACCAGACTGGGTGCGCGGAGTGCGCGCAATAATGATCCAGTATGGGCGGGGCCGACGCGCCGCCCAACGGGGTGGAGCGCCGGCGGATGATCGCTTGGGTCGGATGAGCCTCAAGTAGTCCCGCACAGGCTCCGCACCGGGAACCAATCTCAGGACGCCGGCGGAAGGGGAATGTCCTGGGCAGGACTTGCCGCTATTCGGCCTCCAGGCGATGGAACGTCGGCAGGGGCTACCGCGCCGTAGCCTCCCGCCATCCCCGAGATACGGTACGGTAGGTTCACCGGTAGCCGCTCTTCGGCAGGCATTGCCGTAAGTGGCAATCCCCCTTTCGGTTACGCCTTTCCGACGAGCATTGGCACGGAAGTTGCTCCTCCGGCGGTTGAGTTGTGAGTGTGACGGGGCGAACGGGCGCAAAGCCGGCATTGCTGCCCCAAAGCCCGGGACTCAACAGGCGCGTGTTGCAGGAGGAATGCGATGACGCCGAAGCAGTTCTTCGAGTTCATGAAGAAGAACAAGTCGGAGACGATGGACCTCAAGTTCGTGGACCTGCTGGGCACGTGGCAGCACTGCTCGTTCCCGATCGAGGTGCTGGACGAGGGGACGTTCGCGGACGGGTTGGGCTTTGACGGCTCCTCGATTCGGGGCTGGCAAGGCATCCACATGTCGGACATGCTCGCCGTGCCGGACCCGAGCACGGCGGTGCTGGACCCGTTCTTTGCGCAGCCGACGGTGAGCGTGATCGCGAACATCGTGGACCCCGTGACGAAGGAGGACTACAGCCGCGACCCGCGGCACGTTGCGCGCAAGGCCGAGGCCTACCTGAAGACGACGGGCGTCGCCGACACCGCCTTCTGCGGCCCGGAGCCGGAGTTCTTCATCTTCGACGAGGTGCGGTTCGAGCAGAGCCAGAACACGGCGATGTACAAGATCGACTCGGTGGAGGGGGCTTGGAACTCCGCGCGGTTCGAGGAGCCGAACCTGGGCTACAAGCCGAGCTTCAAGGGCGGCTACTTCCCGGTGAGCCCGACGGACACCTACCAGGACCTCCGCGGCGAGATGGTCGCGGAGATGAAGAAGGTGGGCATCGTGGTCGAGGCCCATCACCACGAGGTGGCCACGGCCGGCCAGAGCGAGATCGACATGCGCTTCGCCCCGCTCCTGCGCATGGCCGACCAGCTCATGTGGTACAAGTACATCTGCAAGAACGTCGCGAAGCGGCACGGGAAGACCGTGACGTTCATGCCCAAGCCGATCTTCGAGGACAACGGGAGCGGGATGCACACGCACTTCAGCCTGTGGAAGGGCGGCAAGCCGCTCTTCGCGGGCAAGGGCTACGCGGGCCTCAGCGACATGGCGCTCCACGCCATCGGCGGCATCCTCAAGCACGCCCCGGCCATCCTGGCCTTCGCGGCGCCGACCACCAACTCCTACCGCCGCCTCGTGCCCGGCTTCGAGGCCCCCGTGAACCTGTGCATGAGCGCCCGCAACCGCTCGGCCGGCTGCCGCATCCCCATGTACTCCAGCAGCCCCAAGGCCAAGCGCGTCGAGTTCCGATGCCCCGACCCGAGCTGCAACCCGTACCTCACGTTCCCGGCCATCCTGATGGCCGCGCTCGACGGGATCGAGAAGCAGATTGACCCCGGCGAGCCGCTCGACCGCGACATCTACGAGATGACCCCCGCGGAGCTGGCGGGCACGCGCAAGACCCCCGGCTCCCTCCCCGAGGCCATTGCCGCCCTCGAGGCCGACCACGAGTTCCTCCTGGCCGGCAACGTGTTCACCCCGGACCTCATCGAAGCGTGGGTCTCGTGGAAGAAGGGCAAGGAGATCGACCCGATCCGCCTGCGGCCCGTGCCCTACGAGTTCCACCTGTACTACGATAGTTGAGCCGACACCGATCGGGCGGGTCGGGCCGGTCCGCCCGATCCGTCCGATCCGTCCGATCGGTCCGATGGCCTCCCAGAGGGCCAGCAATGGTCAGCCTTCGAATCGCACTGGCGCAGATCAACCCGACCGTGGGCGACCTGGCGGGCAACGCGGCGAAGATCGCCGCGGTCGCCCGCCAGGCCCGCGAGCGTGGGGCCGACGTGGTGACGCTTCCCGAGCTGGCCGTGTGCGGCTACCCGCCCGAGGACCTGCTGCTGAAGCCGCACTTCCTGCGCGACTGCCGGAAGGCCCTCGACACCCTGGCGGAGCAGACCCTGGGCATCGCCGCTGTCGTCGGCTTCCCCGAGCAGGCCAACGGCCAGACGTTCAACGCCGCCGCCCTGCTCCACGGCGGCAAGCTCCTCGGCGTCCACCGCAAGGTCGAGCTGCCCAACTACGGGGTGTTCGACGAGAAGCGCTACTTCGCCCCAGGCTCAGGATGCCTGATGTTCGAGGTGCGCGGCGTGCAACTGTGCGTGACGGTGTGCGAGGACGTGTGGGTGCCCGGCGGCCCCGTCGAGCGCCACGTGAGCCGCAACCACGCCCACGTGACCCTCAACCTGTCCGCCTCGCCCTTCCACGCGGGCAAGCTGGCCCAGCGGCGCGAGGTGCTGGCCGCATTCGCCCAGCGCACCGGCAGCTTTGTGTGTTACAATAACCTGGTCGGGGGCCAGGACGAATTGGTCTTCGACGGCGGCAGCCTCGCCATCGGCCCCACCGGCCAGCTCGTGGCGTCCGCCGTCCGGTTCGAGGAGGACCTGCTGCTGCTCGACATCGCGCCGTTCCGCAAGGGGGAAGCCGTCTCGCCCCGCCAGGCCACGGGCCAATGGGGCCGGCGCCTCGCCATCGAGGCGCCTGACCGCAATGGGCAGCCGCCCGCCGAGCCACGGCTGGCGCCCGAACTGGACCGCACTGAGGAGGTCCTCCGGGCGCTCGTGCTGGGCACGCGCGACTACGTGCGGAAGAACGGCTTCAGAAAGGCAGCCGTGGGCCTCAGCGGCGGCGTGGATTCGGCCCTCACCGCCGCGCTCGCAGTCCAGGCCCTCGGCCCCGACAATGTGGTGGGCGTAGGACGAACTTCTTCCAGGCGGCCTCGAAGTCCTCGACGGTCATGCCGAAGACCTGCTTGAAGGCATCGGCCTGAATCTGGAATGCCTTGTCGGCGGCCTGCTGGAGGACCCGGTGGAGGTCCGCCTCGGACTGGATGTGGATGAAGCCCCGCTGTTCGGGGGCCAGCTCCTTGACCTTGAGGACGAACCTGCCGATCTTGCCCTTGGACTTCGCGTTCTGGGAGAGGCAGTGGATGAGACTCCATGCCTGGGCGTAGCCGGCGCGGTCGGTGGGGGGGAAGGGCTTGACCCAGAAGTCCCGCAGCGGCCGGGCCTGGTTGGTCGCCACGAGGGCCTTGGCCATACGCTGCGACTGTTTCAGGCGCGAGTCCTCCGCGTAGTGCATGAACTCGAAGAACTGGGCGCAGCCCTCGTGGAGCCACGTGGGCAGGCTCACCTCCTTGCGGTAGAGCTGGAGGAAGATGTGGCTCATCTCGTGGATGAGGACATGTTCGAGGCGGACGCGCTCCTGGCCGTACATGGGCATGACGACGAGGGGGTCGCGCTTGGTGGGGCGGGCGAAGCCGCCCGACTGGGCGACGGCCGGCCCGCCCAGGGCGAGGGCGAACCGCAGGAACTCCTCGCGGGTGCCCAGGAGGAAGACCTTGCACTTGCCCTGCCAGACGGCCTCGCCGTCGGGGACGTTGAGGAGGTCGCAGAAGCGTCCGTAGGCCCGCTCGCACAGGGCGGCGTATGCCTTGCCCTGGGGCGGCGGGAGGGTGAAGGCGACGTCGAAGTGCGCGCTGCTGAGCGTCTGAAGGGTCGGCTCGGCCTTGGGCCGGCCCTCGGGGGCCTTCGGCTGCCCGGCGGGGGCCAGGGTGGCGAGGGCGAGGAGGGAGAGCAGGATGGCGCGCATGCGGGGCCTCCCCGACTCAGGGCGTGGCGGCCGCGCCGCCTGGGGCCGCGGGGACATTGTGGACGGTGATCGAGTCGTTCGGCCCGGCGGCGGCGCGAAGTATGGGGAGATGACGCGGCTCGATGCGAGCATGGAAGACCATGCGCTCGTCGTCGCGCGTGGTCTCAAGGATGTTGGCGTGCTCGTGGATGCAAGCGAGGAGGCGCCCGCTGCCGCAATGGGCGTGAATCGTGACGCGCATCTCGCGCTGGAGCGCGAGGGCGAGGACCCGCTCGCGCAACGCGTCGAGGCCGTCGCCGCGGAGCGCGGAGACGCGCAGGTGCTCGGGCTGGGCCGCCGCCAACAGGTCGGCCTCGACGGTGGGGCGGGCCAGGTCGATCTTATTGAAGACGTTGAGCAGCGGCTGCTTGCCGCAGCCGATCTCGCCGAGCACCTGGCGGACGACTTCGGCCTGGTGGAAGCAGTCGCGGTGGCTCACGTCTATCACGTGGAGCAACAGGTCGGCCTCGGTCGCCTCCTCGAGCGTGGCGTGGAACGACGCGATGAGGTGGTGGGGCAGGCGGCGAATGAAGCCCACAGTGTCGCTCAGCAGGGCCTTGTGGCTGCCGTCGAGCGCCCACACGCGGGTCTTCGTGTCGAGGGTGGCGAACAGGCGGTCCTCCACGAAGGCGTCCTGCGAGTGCGTGAGGGCGTTGAGGAGGGTGCTCTTGCCGGCGTTCGTGTAGCCGACGATGCAGGCCTTGAACTCGTCGCGTCGGGTGGCGACCTCCCGGAGCTTTCTGCCCTCGATGTCGGCCAGCTCGCGCCGCATGTGGACCATGCGGCGGGTGAGCACGCGGCGGTCGGTCTCGAGCTGTCGCTCGCCCGGGCCGCGGGTGCCGATGCCGGCGCCCGTGCGGTCGAGGTGGCTCCACATTCGGGTCAGGCGCGGAAGGGTGTACCCGAGCTGGGCCAGCTCCACCTGGACCTTGGCCTGGCGGCTCTTGGCGCGGGTGGCGAAGATGTCGAGGATGAGTTCGCTGCGGTCGAGGACCTTGGCCTCGGTGATGCGCTCGAGGTTGCGGAGCTGGGCGGGGCTGAGGTCGTGGTCGCACAGCACGGCGTCGGCGTCGAGCGCCCGGCACAGCTCAGCCAGCTCCTCGGCCTTGCCGTGGCCGAGGTAGCTGCGGGGGTCAATGTGGGCGAGTTTCTGAGTGAGTTGGCCGACCACGCGCGCGCCCGCCGTTTCGGCCAGGCGCTGCAGTTCGTCCAGGGGGGCCTCTCCGCCGTGGTCGTCCCCGGGGAGGAGTGCTCCCACGAGGACCGCACGCTCCTGTCGAACCGTCAGCTCTTCTCGCCTGCTGTCGCGCAATCCTGGGTCCCAACGTGTGTTCTGTGGCCAACTGCCCGGATTATACCGCCGCCCCGGCGGGGAGTCAAGGAGCGGATGCCGCGGACGAGGGCAGGCTGCGACTTGCCCTCGCGCGGTCTGGCTTGTGAAAAGGGGCGCAAAGTGGGACTTAGGTGGGGGCAACTTGCGCCCCCTTTGGGCCGAAAGGGGCGCAAGTTGGCCGCCTGGGGCGGCGTACGCCATTGGTAGTTCAGGACTTATGGAGTTGCCCTCACGCACAGGCAGGTGTGTGCGCAGGGGCGCAAGTTGCTTTCTCGGACGCATGTGGCGGAGGATCGGCGATCCGGGCAACTTGAGCCCCTCTGTGGGGGGGGCGCAGGTTGCCCCGGGGCCTACGTGGCCGGCGAGGCGGGGCTGAGCCTGGTGACGGCACGCTGGATGGCCTCGCGCACGCGGTCGGCCTCGTCGCCCGTGGGGGCGGGGTCGAGGCCCTCGACGGGAGCAGGGCTGAGTGCCTCCAGGATGGGGATCGCGGCGGGGTCGCCCAGGTCGCCCAGGGCCGCGATGGCGGCGAGACGCACCGCCAGGTCGGGCGACTTCAGGAGTCCAACCATCGCAGGCAATGCCTCCTTGGGCCGCGGCCGCAGGCGGGCGAGGGCCTGGAGGGCGCCCGAGACGACGGCGTGCTCCTGGTGCGTGAGGAGTTTGACGAGGAGCGTTGCGGAACCGGTGTCGCCGAGGTCGGCCAGGGCCTTGCATGCGGCAGCCACGGCCCTCGCGTCCTCCGCGCCCAGCTTCTGGCGGATCGTCACGATGGCATCCTGGTCCGCGAGCTTCACCAGGGCGTCGAGCGCCGCCTGATAGACTTCTAGGGACCCGTCGTCGAGCTTCTTGCGGATGGCTGGGAGTGACTCGCGGTCTTCGAGGGCGGCCAGGGCCGCGCAAGCAGCAACGGCGACCTCGCGGGCCGCGCTGTCGAGCAGCTCGCGAATCCCCGGCAGGCTCTCGCGGTCGCCATACGCGGCGAGAGCGGCGCACGCGCCGGCCACGACGGCCGGCGACGCATCGTCCAGCTTCTCGCGGACCGTGGGGAGGGACTTCGCGTCCTTGAGCTTCGCGAGGGCGATGCAGGCGGCGGCGATGACCTCAGGCGTCTCGTTCGGGTCCGCCAGCCGCTCCTGGATGTCAGGCACTGCCCTGGGGTCGCCCAGCTCGCCGAGCAGCCGCACCGCCCCTTCCCGGGCGGTGGGACTGGGGTCGGCCAACTGGGGCCGGAGTATCTCGAACTGGGCGTTCTGGTTCAGGACGTGCGTGCGGTCCCTGCGCAGGCAACTGTAGAGCGCGTAGGCGAGGCAGCCGACGGCCAGCACCCCGAGGATCCAGGGCAAAGCGCCGCGCCAGTCGAACCGCGTCTGCTTCTCCGCCCAGACGGGGCCGGGTTCCCGCTCCTTGCCGGCCGGCGCGGTCATGGGCCTCTTCTCATTCTCTGCCCACACGGGCCTGGGCTTCCTCGCCGTGTCGGCCGGCGCGGGGGCAGGCGACCCCTCCTTCTCGGCCGGAAGGGGCTTCGACTGGGGAATCTTGGGCATCCGCCACACTCCTCCTTGCCGGCCTTCTCCCCACCACACAAGGGATTCTACTCCTCACGCCCAGCGCTGTCAACCGCGGCCGCTGGGCAGGGGACCAGTGGCGAGGGACAAGTGGCAAGTGGCGAGGGACGGTGGGTGCCCTCCCTCACTTTGCACTTGCCACTCGGCACCTGGCACTTGCCAGCCCGCCACTCGTCACTTGACCAAGCGCATGGCGCGGGCTAGAATGGGCGGCGTCACTGCGAAGGATGCGCGGGTATGTTCACGGGCATCGTCGAGCGAATGTGCCGCGTCGTCGCGCTCCAGCGCGGCGCCACCTGGCGCCTCACGGTGGACCTCGGGCCGCTGGCCGACGGCACGAGGCCGGGCGACAGCATCGCCCTCAACGGCGTGTGCCTCACCGTCACCACGCTCGACGGCTCCCGCGCCTCGTTCGACGCGATTGGCGAGACCGTCGGCCGCACGAACCTCGCCTCCCTCGCCCAGGGCCAGCAGGTGAACGATGAGGGACTTGGCGATTCGCATGGCCTGGGCACTCCTGGATCAGTACCTGTGGGCGCGGTGGGCGCCGAAGCCGAAGTTGAGCTGGAGGAAGAGCATCGTGTCGCCCTTCGCACCGTCCAACTCGAAGTTGCGGGTGGTCCGCTCGACCCCCGCCCGCCAGAAGCAGTAGTGGTTGGGGGTGAAGGTGACGTAGAGCGAGGCGCCCTTCTCGTGGAGGCGGCGGGCGTCGGGGAGCTGCGAGTAGTCGATGCGACAGCCCACGGCCCAGCGGCGGGCGAACTGGTATTCGGGGCCGGTGTAGAAGCCCCAGGCCGTCTGCCGCTTGCCCTCCTCGTTGTTCCGCCGCGAGGCCAGCAGCTCGGTGCGCCAGGCGAACGAGCGATAGAGGCCCCGCTCGACGGGGCGCCACTTGTACGTCAGGTCAATGCCTCCGAGGCAACCGCGCCCCCTGCTGTGGCCGCAGCCGACGTGTCCCGTCGCCGCGCTCGCCCCAAGCTCTAACGTGGAGGCCGGCGAAAGGTCAAGGACGTTCTTGGCGTGGACCAGGTGGACCCTGTCGTCCCAGCTTTCCGTGGCGAAGTACGATTCGCCGGAGGTTCTGAAGAGCTGATAGGTGAGTTCCGAGTAGGGGCGGTCCCAGGGAGCCAACCAACTCAGCTCGCCGCCAACGCCGGCGAGGTTGTGGTGGCCGAGGAAGTTCCGCGTCACCAATGGGTAGTCAATCCACGGCAGTGCGTGGGGGTGCTGAGCGTTGGCCCAGCCCATGGCGGCGCGGAACTTGCCGACGCGGGCCGTCAAGTTCGCCGGCAGGCCGGTGAAGGTGAAGAACGCCTCCTCGGCCTCGAGCCTGTAGCCGCGGGTCAGATAGTAGCCGCGGCTGAGCGGGCCGGTGGCGCACGCCTCGTGGGCTTCTTCGTCCTCGCGCTCATGGCCCTCCCCCTCGTGTTCGTGCTCGTGATGATGGTGAGCGTGATCTTGCCTATGGGCACCGAAGAATGCGTCGAAGCGCACGTAGGGGCTCAGGCGCGCCCCGAAGCTCAACTCCATCTCGCGCAACTGCGCCTTGTGGGACGACGAGCCATCCCTACGCCGAATGTAGTCGCACGTGAAGTCGAAGATGGCGCCGACCTGGAGGTCGTCGCTCTGGATGGCCTCAAACCCGCGTCCGAGCAAGGACAAGCCGGGTGGGGCCGTAGCCACAGGCTCGGGCGAGGGCTCTGCGGCAGCAGCCGCGACCCACGCGCCCGCGAAGATCAGAATGGAAAGGGCGTTCCGCATGCATGCGCACTCCTGTCGAGGGGAACGGTGCAGCGCGCCGCGCACGGCGCGTGGCAAGGCCGAGCGCCGGCCACGGACGTGGGTGCGCGGGCTTCACTCAACAGGCGGCGTGGATGGGAGGAGCACGCGGGGAGAAAGCGCAAAGGGCGGGAGCGGAGGGCTCGGTCCATCTGGCCGGGGCGCGCGCCGAGCCGAGTGGCTCGAGTGTCGGGTGGGAGCCGACGTTCTCCTGAGTGGCCGGGTGGAACGAAGCCAGGAATTCGCAGACCGGGCAGTGCCGGTGCGTGGGGAGCAGCCGGGGCTTGCCTTGGGCGCAGCCGGCCGGCCGCCCTGCCGCGTCGCCCGTGCCAGGAGAGAAGCACGAGCAGTCCCTCGACCGCTCGTGGCGGTGCAGGAACGGGTGAGCGGCATGGACTCCGAGAGCCGCGGCAAGAACCGCCGCCAGTCCCAGCGAGCGCCCAAGTTGGAAGGCTGCTACTGCGCCGCGCACATCCAGCATCCTGCAGACGGCCTGCGTATTACGAAGTAATACCACTGCATTCTACAGACTCCGGGCGCACTTGTCAAGTCGAGAAACCTGCTGGCCTTTCCTCGCAGCATCACACTTGCGCTCCGGCAGTAAAGACCTGCTCGCGTCGCGCTGGACCGAGTTGACCCGCAAGGGACAAGCAGGTAAGATTCCGGTCGGAGGCACAGGATCATGTCTGCTAGCAAGGCACGGCGTCATCAGAACCCCGGCGAGTGCCCGTGCACGGGCCGCACGTTGGACAGGCTGCTCCACGTGGCTGTTCTCACCGTGCTCGCCCGGGAGAGCCTTCACGGCTACCGAGTCGCCGACGAGGTCGCCAAGCTGCCGCCACAACGGGGGGAGAAGCCCGATGTCTCGGGCGTGTACCGCTGCCTGAAGGCGATGGAAGAAAGCGGTTACGTCGCCGCCTCCTGGAGCCCTTCGGCCAAGGGACCGGCCAAGCGCCTCTACAGGATCACCCGTTCCGGGCTGGCATGCTTGGAGAGCTGGCTTGAGAGCCTGACGCGGTACCGGCAAGCGATCGGCGGCCTCCTCACAGTGGCCAGAGGCGCTGCGAGGCGCGCCGCGCGGAGGCGCCGCGCTCCTACGGCTTCATCTCGCAGATAGGGCAGGACCACGCGCCGCGGCGGTGCAGGATGTCCTGCGCCCGCTGCTCGGTGAGGACCTGGATGAACGTCGCGGCCGCCGGGTGGCCCGGCTTGAGCGCCACGGCCACGACCGGGAATGGCTCGCAAAGTTCCTTCGGAAGCGGCTTCGCAAGGGCGATCCCGCGCTGGATCGCCAGCTCGCCCGCGTGCAGGTCCTCATCATAGACGCACTGCTCGTAGAGGACCGCGGCCTGGACGTCCCCGAGAACCAGGCACCGGAGAGGCGACGTCCTCGCCTTGGGCTCGACGGCCTCCAGAATGCCCAGCTTCCTGAGGGCGGCGCGGGTGAGCCGGCCCGACTCCAGTGTCGGCTGCCCGATGCCCACAGCTCTCACCTCCTTCTTCGCCAGGTCTCGCAACTCCTTGACGCTGTCCCGCGCTTCCGACGAGACGGCGAGGACAAGCGTCTGCATCAGAATCTCGCGTGCTGACCCGGGGACAACCAACCCGAGTGAGTCGAGGCCCTCGACCTCTGCCGGCCCCATCGCGATGTACACATCAGGACGCCCCCCCTGCTTGATCTTGCTCAGGAGCTGGCCGGGGGTTCCCGTGGCGAACCGCACGGGCGCCGTTGGCCGCTGTTCCTGGAAGGCCTCCACGATTCGGCGGAGTCGCTTCTCCATGCACCACGGCACGAACACCCTGAGCGGGCCAGCCGCAGGTCTGCCCCGTTCCGCCCACTGCTTGGCGCACCCGGACACCACTGCGCCGACCAGGGCGATCCCAAGGACGCCATGTCGGAGTTCCCGCTTCATCACAGTTCCCCCAAGAAAGCTAGGCGGCATGCCCGTGCCCGCTGAGCCGGCCACCCGAAGCCGCCGCCGACTCGCGGAGCGGCCCGAGAAGAAGCGTAGCGTACGGTATAGGAGTATGTCAAGTACTATGGCCACTTCCTGTCACATCCTGAAGCGCGGGGCGAATAGGACTGTGGGGCTGGAGGACTGGCCCGCTTGTGTCGGGGGGGATGCCGAAGAAGGAGCCGGGAAATGGCGCGATGGCGGGCATTGGCGCTCGCAGCAGGGCTCTTAGTGCTTGGTGGACGGGCGCTCGGAGCAGAACCGGCTGCAAGAGGCGAGAAGAAGCCGAAGGAACCCGACTGGAGCGAAGCGCTCAAGGGCATCCCCGTCGGCC
Organism: Planctomycetota bacterium; assembly: GCA_041320515.1. GTDB lineage: Bacteria > Planctomycetota > PUPC01 > DSUN01 > DSUN01 > DSUN01. The sequence continues at coordinate 3,388,938 of JBGLNR010000001.1, forward strand.
TCTTCCGCCTCGACATCGGCGGCAGCGTGCGGCTCCGCTACGAGTGCCAGAACGACTTCAACCAGCAACGCTACGCCGACGGCCGCCGCGGCTTCAGCAAGGACGGCTTTCTGCTCCAGCGGACGCGGCTGGACTTCAATCTTCGCTTCGGCGACGAGGCCCGCTTCTATGTCGAGTTCCAGGACGCTCGTGTCTACGGCTCCGACTTCCGAACCGACGACTTTGACAGCCGCCTCCACTCGTGCCCCTACAGGAATCCGCTGGACCTGCGCCAGGCATATCTGGAATGGCTGCACATCGGTGGGTCGCCGTTTGGCCTCAAGATCGGCCGCCAAGCGGTCTTCTACGCCGACAACCGCATCTGGGGGCCGGGCGAGTGGGGCAACGCGGGCCGCTACACCTGGGACGCCGTGAAGCTCATCGCTGACACCCCGCTCGCCGAGGTCCACGGCATCCTCGCCAACCGAGTCCGCTACGACCCCCACAGCTTCGACGAGCACGACAGCCGCCTCGACGCCTACGGCGTCTATGCGATGGTGAAGAAGCTGCCCTTCCGCCTCGACCTCTTCTGCCTCCACAAGCGCACGAGGCCCGACCAGCTCTACAACGCCAAGGGCGACAGAGTGGACCTCGACACCCACACGGTCGGCTTCTACGTGGACGGGAAGCTGGGCAAGCGATGGGACTACGGTGGGACGCTTGCCCACACGTTCGGCGACCGCAAGGTCGCGTCGTGAAGTCCGACGACGAGGTGCGCGCCTGGGGCGCCAACGCCCGCCTCGGCTACACCTTCGACCACCCCTGGCAGCCGCGCATCGGCGTTGAATACAGCTATGCCTCCGGCGACGCCCGGCCCAACGACGGCAGGCATGGAACCTTCGACGGCGGCTTCGGTGCTATTGACGCCTACTACGGCCGCATGAACTTCCTCCCCTGGATGAATCTCCACGACTGCCAGTTGAGCCTGAGCTGCAAGCCGATCAAGAAGGCCAAGCTCGCGCGCCAGGACCCGACGGGCAAGGCCGGCCGCGACCTCGGCCAGGAACTCGACCTCATCCTCAACTACAGGCACAGCAGGCACTGGGAGTTCATGGCAGGCTGCTGCCACTTCTTTCCTGGCGCGTTCATCGAGCGTACGGGCCTCAGCCCGAAGGCCGACTGGTTCTTCTTCCAGACCCAGTATTCCTTCTGAGGAGTTCAGCCGTGAGCCATCGGAGAAGCCGTGTCAGGTCGCTCTTGGCAGTCCTGGCGGGCCCGTTGCTTGTCTGGGCCTGTGGCTGCCGCGAGGAGGAGAAGACGATGCTCTTCCATGCGGGCGTCGGCCAGCGCTCGTCGCTCGACGAGATCCAGGAGCTGTTCTGCCAGCGGCACCCCGACGTGAAGGTGAACTTCTCCTACAAAGGCTCGGGCTACTTTATCGCCGACATCACCCGCTCGCAGGAGGGCGACCTGTACATGCCCGGCGAGGAGTTCTACCTCCTCCAGGCCGTCGAACGGGGCTTCATCACCGACTACCAGCCCGACCGCGATATCGCGGCCTGCTTCGTAACCGTGATCATCACGCCACGCGGCAACCCCAAGGGCATCCAGAAGGTCGAGGATTTCACCAAGCCCGGCGTGCGGGTCGGCCTGGGCAACCCAAAGGCCTGCGCCATCGGCCTCTGGCAAGAGAAGACATTCCAGAAGGCGGGCAACTGGGACGCTGTTCAGAAGAACGCCACGTTCAGCGCCAAGTGCATCCCCGAGTTGGGCAACGCAGCTCAGCACAACCTGATCGACGCGACCATCGTGTGGGCAACGACCGCCGTGCTCTACCTGCGCGACGTCGAGATCGTTCCCATCGAGCCGAAGTACCGCGGCGTCGTGCGACTCCCCGTCGCGGTCCTGGGGCTGGCTGGCGAACGCGGCGAAGGCCGTCAAGGACGAATCGCTCGCTGCCGACGCAGCGAGTGTCGGGCCGCTCATCAAGGAGGTCGTCCGGCAGCGCAAGACCACGCGAGCCGGCAACTAAGGAGAGACAGGGATGAGGCAGCGATTCTGTCTCGTGGCGCGAAGGTGGAGTTCCTCCTCGGCCAGGGCGTGGGGCCGTTCTGGCACCTCAACGGCGTCGAGCGCGCCTGCCCCCCGATGATGGGACCCAGGCAGTGGGAGGAGCTGGTCCTCCCGTACGACGGTGAGATCATGCGGCTGATCAAGGAGCGGGACCCCGACGGCCTCATCCACGTCCACTGCCACGGCAAGGTCGGGCGTCTGCTCCCTCTGTTCCTGGCGATGGGCGTGGACTCGACCGACCCCGTCGAGCCGCCGCCGCAGGGCGACATCACGTTCAGGGACGCGCGCCGGCTGGTCGGCGACCGCATGACCCTCTACGGGAACATTGAGTTCCTCGACATGGAGCGCCGCACGCCTGGCGAGGTTGAGGAGAAGGTCCGGGCCGCAATCGAGGAAGGCGGGAGAGAGCGAACGGTCCTGTACCCCTCGGCCCCGCCGCACCAGCAGCACACCGCGCGCTTCACGGCCAACGCAATCCGGTACATCGAGGCCGGGCTGAAATACGGCGCACGGTGATGCCGGCTTCTCACGCAGAGGCGCAGAGGACGCAGAGAGGACGCATTTCACCGCGGATCACGCAGATAGGCGCGGATACCTGTGGGACGTCCTCGAGCGCGTCGCCGCACGGCGGCGCCCGAGGCCCGCTCAGGGGCAGTTCGCCGAACGGATACCTCGGTCTCAACTCACTTCTCCTTCTGATAGACGACACAGCGAAGCTTGAGTTCCCGGCGGTGCCATTGATAGAAGCGATCCGTCTTGTCCGTCCAGTCTTCTATCCGGAGCTTGGCAAGGCGCCCCTCGCCCGTTCTGAACAGAAAGATGTCGCCCTTCTCATACGTATAGTCGCCGGGTTCCTGCAGCCGATTCCTGCCCGTGGCCCCTAGGAGGTTCTTGATAAGCCCGGCGACGATCGAATCGAAGGGCTGGTCCTTCTTGTCGACCTTTACGAATGGGACGGTGAAGTTGAGCCTCCATTGATCTCTGCTCGCGGTGGTGCACCAGTGAGTCAACTCCGCATTCCCGCCGAACTTTATGGGTGCATGCCGCCAATGGGAGTCTTGCTCGGTCTCGGTGTCGAGGTCAAGACCCTTGGTCCACCATTCCTTCGTGCCGGTCCAGTCATACTTGGTTGCTATGGCATAGGTGGTGACCTTTTCCTCGCCCTCTTTGGGGAGGCGAACGACAGTTTCCCCATAGACGCCCGGCTGGATGTAGGCAACGACCTTCAGATCCTCGCATTTCTCGTATCCTGAGGGCAGTCCCGCGGTCCATCCATTTGGGTCCTCGTATGCGTTCGGCGGCTCCTTCATCTCGATGGCTCCACCCTCAAGATGAGGACTGAACACCTTTACCCAGCGGATGGGGAAGTCAGGGGTGGGGTTCGTGACGTTCGCATAGAGCAGCAGTTTGCCCGCTTGGTAGCGAAACCCGACAGCGTTGATAGCCGGCTTCTCCGGTTGCGGAGTTGGCGCGTAGTAGACCACGTCTACACAACGCTCTGCCTTTTGCTTGGCGAGGTTGGTGACGATCACCTTCTCCGTGCCGTCGAAGACGTAGTGCGATTGTGGGACCACGAGATTGAAAAACCCGGAGCCGGGAATGTCCTCGCGCATGACCAGGGGGAGTCCCTTTTCGTCTTTCTCGAATGGTTGCCCCTCCTTGTCAAGGAACTGGACACTACCGATTCCGTCGTAGTCGCTGACACAGGCCTGCACCACACGCGTCCGAGGATCGGCGTTCGCGTAGTGTATGGTCGGACCGGGTTCCGACGATTTCCGCGGCGACCTTATGAGAACGCTGGTTCTGGGGCCGAGCACCATATCCGCTATATCGAGCTTGCCGGCGGGCGGCGCGGCTGGCTGCACGTTCATGTCCCAGCCGTTCCGGCGCAACGTCTCCTGGTCGAAGACGAACGTGTATCCATCAATAGAAGCGACCTGGGGAATGCCTTGCGTATCCTGATACTGGATCCGCCCGTCAGCTCCCACACCGAGGCTGGTCAGTCCATCTCTAAGCGTCACTCGAGGGGCTGAGGGGGCATCGTCGGCGTAGACGAGGTGGTGGACGAAGCTCCCTTTCCCTATCTCGATCTGGATGTTCGCCCCGGCCGCCTCACAGCGGGCAAGGTACTCGCTGCAGTCTCCGGCATTGGTCCACTCTCCCGACCTGTTCCTGAGCATTACATCCGCTTTCAGTTGGGTGACAGTGAGGCTGACGGGCGCCCCGCGCTCGAGTGCGCGCAGCTCGTCCAACGTAAGGTAGAGCGGCGTGACGCCTGTCCCCGTATCCACGGAGTCAACGACCCAGTAGACGCCCTTGCCAGGAGGGTACTGACCACCAGGGGGCAGCATGTTGACCTGGCTGTTCCCGGGCTGGAAAGTCGCGACATTGATTCCTCCGATCCGAAGCGTGAGCGTAGGAACAATGTTGCTGGCGCAGGCTGTTCCGTAGTTGTGGACCTTCAAGCGCAGCTTGAGCTGCGCGGCCCTCGTCGGGTTCGTGGCCCGCGCACGGGACCAGTTGGACTCATCGAGGACAGACTTGCCAACGCTGACCGCTGTGCTCGTGGTCTGGGTGCTTGTGTAGGTCTCCCCGTAGTTGGCATGTACTTCGACCTCGGCTTTAACCCCTTCAAGCGCCGCCTTGGGACCCAAACTAACGCCCACTTTCACTGCGACCCCCGCCTCCCACGCACGCGCTGTAGATTGCGAGGAAGTCTGGCTTGCCTCCCGGTTCCAGGTGCTTCCCTTTGCGAGAGAGCCGCCGTCCGTATAGGAGATGTCCTCATTCAGGGTCACAGCGTAACTCTCCAGCCGAACTACGATGTTGGGGTAGGCTGGCACGAGCGGATCGTCTCCTGGCTTCTGCACCGCGACGTCCATCAGGGCCCCCGACGCTTCCATTCCGTCCGGGAATGGGTCCTGGTCGGTGGACCATTGAGTCGGGTCGGTTCGCCAGTGTCTGACTTTAGGGTCCCCATTCCAAAGCACGAACTTCCCCGTCCGCCGGTTGTAGGTGTACCCGTGGTACTCCAGGTAGTTGGGCACTCCATCGTTGTCGGTGTCGTAGTCCCGACGGTTCGGGTCGGTACCGATCCGCCGTTCCGCCTCATCCGCAACGGAGTCGCCATCCGAATCGAGTCCGGATGATCCATGGCTCACCTGCCGGGGCTCACCATGGTCAGACCTGTTCGTTGTAACACACGCAGTCTGGCTCAAGATCAGCCACGCGGCCAGAAGAGCAAACATGCCGGGTTTCATGGTTCCTTTACCTCCTCACTGATAGGTATCGGGATCTAGATGACGCGGTCATCATGCTGCCAGCGACGCGCATCGCGCTGCTCTCAGGATGGGCCAGGCCCACGGCAGGATGTTGAGCGCAGGGGTAGGACTGGTTGGCAGGCGCTTGCCTTGATGCGATGCCCGGATGGTCCCGTCAACTGCTCAAGCCAAGCCACGAACATTGGGAAGTAAGCAAATGCCTTCGAACCTCCCTTACTATAGGGGGCTCTCCATCGCTTGTCAAGAGAATTCGGGGTTCTTCAGCGGAATCGGGGATGGTTGATTCTGCTGAAAAACCCACCTTCGAGCGATGAAGCATACAACCCATTGTATTCCATCGCGCAGCCAGGCACAAGCGATGGTGTGATGCTTACGCATCAGAGGGGTTTTTCAGCGGAATCGATGGTTAAGACCTGACCCCGCCTCCCCCAAGAGTAGTCGAGTCTGGCGAGTCAGGCGACTCAACGGGTTGTGGTCTGCCCCGAACATGGCTACAACCTGTAGTGCCCACCATCCGAGCCTGCCGCGCGGAAGAGTGTCCGACTCTGCAAAGACTGTATGACTCTGGGCCAGAACGGGGAGAATCGCCAATCGTCGAGGTGGGAAATGGAGAAACCCGTACGAGACTGAGCCGGAAGGGCGAGAATGGCCAATCGGGTGGGCCGGAGATGGAGGACCCCCTACGACACTGAGCCGGAAGGCCGAGGATGGCCAAACGGCGATCCCAAGGGGCACGCCCGACGAGGATCGTGTAGAATGGGCGACACGGTGGCTCTTTCTGTGAGCCGTGCGCAGGAGGCGGTCCGCCGAATCCCTGTCGCTAATGGCAAGGACGAGCGATGAGTCCCGACCAACTCGCTACGGCCTCAGAGGATGCCGAGTGGGAGGCCGTGCGGGGCCTGTTCATGAACGACCCCGAGGAAATCTACCTGAACACCGGCTCGTGGGGCGTCCTGCCCCGCCGCGTCTACGAGGCGATGGTCGCGGCGGTCCGCGAGCGGGAGCTGAATCCGACGGAATGGATAAGCTGGCCGCGCTGCTCGATGGCGTGTTCCTGGTCGGGTTCGGCGCCTGGGCCTATCTGGTGGCCAAGAGCCGGCGGCGCGACGAGGTGGGCTGGCTCTTCATCGCCGCCGTGGCCTTCTGGCTCCCAGGCTACCTGACGCAGGACGCGCTCTTCCCGCTCCTGGCGGGGAAGCTGGGCTGGTCCCCTGAGTTCCAGGCGCTGTGGCGGAAGCCGTCGGGCTTCATCGTGGGCGGCCTGTGCGCTCTCGCCGCGAACTTGTATCTGACGCTGTTCGCGAAGGCGCTGGCGCCCCCGCAGCTCCCTGGCGAGGAGTCGGCGGCGGGGGAGGGCGCCGCAGCCCCTCCGCCCGTCGAGGAGCCCGAGGCGGCCTTGCCGGTGAGCGCCGAGGCCGCGGCGCCGGCACAGGCCACGGCGGCGGCAGCGCGCGACCTTCACGTGCGCGCCGAGGGGCCGCTGGGCTACCTGGCGCTCTACTGGCCCACCGCGCTCGTCGTGCTCATGTATTTCCTGCCCACCCTCGACGCGGTGAAGCCGGTGATGCCGGACCTGGGCTTCAAGCGCGTGCAGTTCGGGCCATACCCGCCCTACCGCGAGATCGCGATGTCGCTGCTCGTGGGCGTCCAGGTGTGGCTCTGGGGCCGGCGCCTCGGCCCTTCGCTCCTGTGCGCGCTCTTCTGCGCGGCGTTCATCCCAGCGATAAACTGGATGGAGTGGCAGTGGAGCCGGGGCAGCTCGTACTATTCGCACGGCTACCTGGTGCCCTTCGTGGCGCTCGTGCTCGTGTGGATGCTTCGCGAGCGGCTGGCGAAGCTGGAGCCGAAGGGGGACATGTGCCGCGCCGGCCTAGTCACCCTGGGCATTGGCCTCCTGGTCCTGCTGGCGGGGGCACGCCTCCGCGTGGGGATATTGCAAGGGGCCAGCTTCCTCGTCGTGCTTTGTGGGCTCGTGATGTTCCTCTACGGCCGAGCCATCAGCCGCGCGCTCCTCTTCCCGCTCCTGTTCATGGTCTCGATGGTCCCGGCCCCGATGTTCGCGCTCGACGCGCTGACGTTTCCGCTGAAGGAGTTCGCGACGGCGGGGACGGCTCGGGTGGTGAACGCCTTGCACGGGGCGGGGCTGCACCCGCACCGGGTGGCGAAGGAGGCGAACGAGGTGACGTGGGTGCTGCCGGACCGCACGAAGGACAAGCTGACGGTGGCCGAGGCGTGCAGCGGGCTGAAGTCGCTCATCGCGCTCCTGACCTTTGGCGCCTTGCTGGCCCACCTGGCCAAGCTCTCGCGGCGGCACAAGCTCATTCTGTTTCTGGCGGGAATCCCGGTCGCGCTCCTGGCGAACATGTGGCGCATCGTCACCCTGGTGCTCGTGGCGGGCCGCTGGGGGTCGAAGGTGGCGCAGCCCGACCGCTTCGTGCACGACGCGACGGGGCTGGGCATCTTCCTTGTGGCCTTCATCCTCTTCTTCACGTTCGAGCGCGTGCTCCAGCGCTTCGATTCCAGTGGCGCGCCGGCCGCCGCCACAACCTGACGTGGGAGAAACGCCCATGCGCACCCTCAACCAGCGCTACGCCGTGGCCTGCGTCCTCCTGGCCGTGGTCGCACCCCTCGTGTTCTACTTCAACAACCGCCTGCCCCCGAAGTCCGACGTCGGGGGCCTCGCCACGGCCATCCCCTGTCGCATGGGCAAGTGGACGGCTCTGCCCGTGGACGACAGGATCGGCGGGACGCCCGACGAGCGGGAAATCCTCCAGACCGATGCCATCTTCACGCGCACCTACAGGTGCGGCACGATGCCAGCCTTCGACCTGTCCATCGTCTACGCCGAGGACAACCCCAACGCCGTCCACCCGCCCGAGCTGTGCTACAAGGGGGGCGGGTGGACCGAGACGCCCCCCCGCGACACCATCGAACTGCCGGTGGGCGAACAGGTGTATCGCCTGAACCGCCGGCACTTCCTCCGCGGCGACGGCCGGCGGATGTGGGTGCTCTACTGGTTCAAGGCCGGCTCGGTGAGCACCCCCCGCTACCTCGGCTTCTGGGGGGAGGCGCTCAAGGCGCGGCTCTTCGGCAGCGGCTGCGCGTGCGCCCTGGTGCAGGTGCGGGCGGAGTTCGATGCCTCGGCCCCCGCCAGCGAAGTCCTGGCCGAACTCGAGGCCAGCAAGGCGCCGGCCAAGCCTCACGCCAGTGACGTGCTGGAAGAACTCAAGAAGTTCGCCACCCTCGTCACCCCCGCCGTCGAGGCCGCCATCCCGTAGCCGGCCCGCTCCCGCGGCCCTCGCCCCGCCACCCCATACTGTATCAAAATTTGCGCGCACTCACATGTTTGGTGCACAACGGCCGCCACCACGCGAGGGCGATAGCTTTAAGTGTCTACATGGCCGCCACTTAGGCTCGCCGTCGCCCCTGCCGTCGCCCCGCTCCGGTGCCCATACTGTATCAACTCTGCTCGCGAGTTGATACAGTATGGCGCCGCCCTTCCCCTCCGGACCGTTCCGCCGCCCCGCCCGCCAAGAGGCGGGCCCCGCTCAGAATGACACGCTACTGTGGCTTATCTCCTGTGCTGACAAGCTTTTGCACCGTCAGGATCGGCCGGAAGTAGCGTTGCAGTGCTAGGCGCTTGTCCGGAATCCCTGAATCCTCCCCGCCCGCAGGGGGCACCCCATGTGTGGCGCGCCCGCGAGCGGGCGGACTGGCATGCCACAAGTGGCCACCCCATAAGCGTTTAGCTATTCAGCCTGGCGGCGCCGCGCCGCGCGCCGCAACCGGCATGAATGTTGCTGCATGCACCTGCGGGTGGAGAGGCGCGCGGCGACGCAGTGCGCAAGGGCGCCGGCGGCGTAGGGCGGCCCTCCGCTAGGTAACCCCCGGACCGTCCGCAGGGAGTGCGCCCGATGAGTGCCCCGATGCGGCCATCGGTTGAGCGGCGCAGGTATCGCCGCCTGGACCTGTCGGTGCCGCTGGTCTTCACCGTCAAGACCAGGGCGGGTGCCAGCGTGTCGCGGTCCGGAGTCACGGGCAACGTCAGCCCCGGCGGCATCTACTTCCGCACCCAGGCCGCGCAGGATCTCCTTGCCCACCAAGAACTTACGGTGAACATCATCGTCCCGCGACGCGGCAGCCCGTCCGAGGCCACAGTGTCGCTCTCGGGCGAGGCGCGCATCGTGCGGGCCGAGCGATTGACCACGTCGGCCGACGCGCTGGCCCGCGACGGCGAGTGGTGGGGCGTCGCCGTTCAGTTCACCTGCCGGCCCCGCGTTGACCTGTCGAGCGTGGACGACTTGTTCGCCTGCCCCTGAGGCCCGCCGCGCGAAGAGGGGACAGGCACCTTTTCCCCAGACGGAAAAGGAGCCTGTCCCCTTTTCGCGCCGGGCGGCGGCTCGTACCCCTGATTCCGAAAAAACCGACAGGCCCGTGCGGGCGAGCGGACAGACCGCCTGCCCGAGGACGCGAGGCGGCTCTCAGGCCCCGGCCCGCCGCCCGACAGGCTCGGCATAACCTCAATCCATGCCACCTGTTACGGGATGAGGCCAAGCGACGCGCAGCCGGCCCGCTTTCGCCATCCAACGGCACGGTTGTTGCAGCGCATCCCATTCAGGAGAGGCGGCCATAGCGTGTAACGGATACTTAGCGATGCCGGAGCCGGCCACCATTCTAGTACTCGGAAGCGGCGCGGGCGCCCTCTACCTGCGCTTCTTCCGCAACCGCTACGCCGAGTTCAAGCGGGCGATAGACATCCTCTTCGCCCTGCCGGGCGTCGCCATCGCCACCCCCATCACCCTCCTCCTCGCCCTCCTCGTCAAGCTCACCTCGCGCGGCCCCGCCTTCTACCTCCAGGAGCGGGTGGGCAAGGACGGTAAGGTCTTCAAGATTATCAAGTTACGCACGATGGTCGCCAACGCGGAGGCGGCGACCGGCCCCGTGTGGGCCGCGGCGAACGACCCGCGCGAGACGTGGCTAGGCCGCATCCTGCGCCGCACCCATCTCGACGAGTTGCCGCAGTTCTGGAACGTGCTGCGGGGCGACATGAGCCTCATCGGCCCGCGGCCCGAGCGCCCGGTCTTCGTCGAGAAGTTCCGCCACGAAATCCCAGGCTACGTCGCCCGCCTAACCGTCCGCCCCGGCATCACCGGCTGGGCGCAGATCAACCACCCGTCGGACCGCACGCTCGACGACGTTCGGAAGAAGCTCGACTACGATCGCGATTACATCCGCAACATGGGCTGGGGCATAGACATACGCATCATGGCCGCCACCGCCGCCCGCATGCTCGGCTTCCGCTCACGCCCCGCCACCCTCATCGTCCCCGCGATGAACGACTCGGACAAGGAGCTGGCCGACATCGCTCGCTGGATCAAGGCGAACCTGGGCCCCGACACCCCGTGGCACCTCGAGCGCTTCACGCCCAAGTTCAAGATGCTCAACCGCCCGCAGACCCCCCAGGCCACGCTCGAGAAAGCGATGAAGCTCGGGCGGAGCGAGGGCTTGCGTTTCGTCTACATCTCCAACCTCGCCCCGCACGACGGCAACCACACCTGCTGCCCGCGTTGCGGCAAGCCTGTCATTCGCCGCCTCGGCTTCAAAGTCCTCAAGAACGACCTCCGCGCCGGCTGCTGCCCCTTCTGCCGCACCGCCCTCCCCGGCATCTGGGCCTGAGGCGAGGTATGGAGTGCGGCGACAAGGTCGCCGCTTTGGCTGCCCGCGGAGCGGGTGAACGAGGGAATTATCGTGCAGCCGTGTCCGCCCTCGTCTCCGGCGAGCCCGCTCCGCGGGAATCCAGAGCGGCAACACGTTGCCGCACTCCAAACCGCCGTCGCCATCCCCTTCCGCGCCGTCGTCGCCCTCGTCGTCGCCATCGGCCTCTTCTCTCAGGTCGCGCAGATCGTGATGTTCCGCGAGATGCTGGCCGCGTGTCGGGGCACCGAGGTCTTCTTCGGCGTCGTGCTGGCCGCGGGGCTGCTGTGGACCGCGCTGGGGAGTTTCGTCGCAGGCCTCTTCGCCCGGCGCATGTGTGGCACAGCCGCCCTCGGCTGTGCGGGACCTCCGGAGACCACAGCCGAGGGCGGCTGTGCCACACGGCCTCAGACCGCGTGGGCGTGCGCCGCTGCCCTGTTCTCGCTCAACGGCCTCTTTCTCATCGGCCAGATCGCCCTCGCCCGCCATCGTTCGGCAACCTGGGGCGGAGCCGCGGAGTTGACCTTCATGGAGGCAGTCGCCACGGCCATCCTCGCCACGGGGCCGGTCGCCTTCCTCAGCGGCGTGGAGTTCGTGCTCGCGCTCAATGCGGCGCGGCCCGGGGACTTCAGCAAGCTCTATCAGGCGGACGGCTGGGGAGCCGTCCTGGGCGGCCTCCTGTTCACCTTCCTCCTCGTCGGGCTGGTGGACCCTGTGACGCTCGGCCCGGCCCTCACCTCGGCCCTCTGCCTGCTCGTGCTGCTGGCCGGCGGGCGACGCTTGCTGCCAGCGGGCACCGTCCTTGGGGCGGCAGCGGCCATTGCCGTGGCCGCCGGCGGACTCGACGCCCACCTCCACGCACAGCATTGGCGTGCGCTCCTCCCGGACTACAAGCTGTTCGCGACGAGGGACTCCCGCTACGGCCGGATCGCCGTCCTGAAACACCCAACTGTTGACCAGTATTCGCTTTACGTTGACGGGGGGCTGGCGGAAACCCTCCCCCCACCCGGCGCGCCGGCGACCGACGAGCGGAACCAGGCCCTCTTCGCCCTTGCCCAGCATCGCGCGCCGAGGCGGGTGCTGCTGGTCGGCCGGGCGCTTGGGGAACTGCCGCCGGCACTCAGGGCCGCCGGGAGCAAGGAACTCGATGCCCTCGAGTTGGACAGGGCGCTTTTCGACCTGGTTCTCTGGTACTCGGAGCTTGCCAGGAGCCTCAGGGAGACCTCCATCCACTTTGCCGACGCTCGCCTCTTTGTCAAGGAGCACCGGGGTGCCGGCTACGACCTCGTCGTGCTCAATCTGCCCGACCCGCTTTCGGCCTTCGTGAACCGGCTCTACACCGTCGAGTTCTTCCGCGAGGCCAAGGCGGCCATGAGCGAGGACGGTGTGCTCGTCACAAGTGTAACTGCCGCAGCGAATTACGTCGGCGAAAGCGTCGGCCAGCTCTCCGCATCCATCCTGCGCACGCTCCAAGCCGTGTTCCCCGAAGTGCTTGTGGTTCCCGGCGAGAGCCACACGTTCATCGCGGCGGCCAAGCCGGGCACCATCTCGCTCGACACCGCGCTCCTTGGGCGCCGAATGGCTCAGAGGGGTGTGCCTCTTGACGGTGCAAGCGCCGATGAGCGCGAGACTTATGCCGTCGCTCTGTTCGAGAATCTGATCCCGACCAGCCAGGTGGACTCTCTGCGCCTGACACTGGACGCAATTGAGGCGCCCGTGAACAGCGATGCGCGCCCCATCACCTACCAGCTTGCGCTTCTGGCGTGGAACCAGATCGTGTCGGCGAGCACCGAGCGGCAGGACCCCGGGCTTCGCGGGGGGACGAACGCGTTGTTCAGGGCTGCTCTCGGGTTCCGATTCGCCTATGGGTTGGCGCTGCCCGCGCTCGTCCTCGCTCCAGGTCTGGTGCTATTGGTGCTTGCTCGGCGTCGCCGCAGGGCGGCCGGAAGCGCGAGTACCTATGGGCTGTTGGTCGTCGCCGCGGCAACAGGGCTCTTCGGGATAGCCTCTGAGATCGTCCTAATCTATGCATTCCAAAGCGCTTATGGCTATGCCTATGCCGAGGTGGGCGTCCTGGTCGCGGTCTTCATGGTTGGGTTGGCCCTCGGCGCGAGGGCCGGCGGGCGCTGGGCTCACAGCCGGCGGGTTTTGCCCGTGGTCATCGGGGCGATGGTGGCCTACTGCCTGCTCCTGCCCGTTGTGCTCGGGGCGCTGTCGGCGGCGGGGGTGTCGCCGATTCTCTACGCAGGCTTCGTCTGCCTGGTGCTCGCGGCCGGGTTCCTGGATGGGGCGACGTTTCCCCCGCTGGTGCAAGCGCTGCGCCGGCAAGGGTTTGAGCGGCCGGGTGGCTGGGTCTATGCCGCCGACTTGGCAGGCTCGGGCGTGGGCGCGTTGCTCACGGCCGCTCTGCTCGTGCCCGTCATCGGGCAGTCGCTGGCGTTGGTGCTGGTTGCGATCACGCTCGCGGCGGCGCTCGCGGCCCTTGCACTGGGAACCATGCGCCCCTCCGCAGCGTCCAATAGGACGGATTGAGGCAGCGTCCGGCACCCCCTGTGAAGGAGACCGAGAGATGAAGGCGACGAAGGTGGTCGGTGGGTTGATGTTAGTGGTTGTGATTCTTGGACTTATGGCTCAGGCGGCGATGGCCTGCCGCATCATGCCCTCGCCCATGCCCATCGTGCGGCCCGACATGCCGCGCCGCAACCCGCTCGAAACCCGCTCCCACACTGCCGACATCACGATCAAGGGCGCCATCGCTCAGGTAGCGGTCAACGCCGTCTTTTACAACCCCAACCCCTTTGTGATGGAAGGCACGTACTTCTTCCCCCTCGAAGCCAACGCCTCGGTGGACAACTTCGAGATGGACATCAATGGGAAGATGGTGAAGGGCGAGCTGCTCGACGCCGACAAGGCGCGCGGCATCTACGAGGGCATCGTCCGCCAGATGAAGGACCCCGGCCTCCTCGAGTTCGTCGGCACCAAGATGCTCAAGTGCCGCGTCTACCCGATGAACCCCAATTCCGAAACCAAGGTGAGGCTGACCTACTCGCTGGCCCTCAAGGCCGAGGGCGGCCTCTACGAGTTCAACTACCCCTTCCGTTCGGCCAAGCCCGAGGCCGGCTCCATCGGCTCAGTCGCCCTCCGCGTCAAGGTCGAGCAGCCCGACGGGTTGAAGACCGTCTACTGCCCGACCCATCAGGTGGACGTGAAGCGCACTGGCGAGAAGGAGGCGACGCTCGGCTTCGAAGGCTCCAAGATTGACCCCGAACGCGACTTCAAGCTCTATTTCAGCACGTCCAAGAAGGACGTCGGCGTGTCGGTCATCACCCACAAGCCCGCCGCCGAGGACGGCTATTTCCTCCTCTCCGTGACCCCGAGCGTGGAGCAGAAGGCGAGCGAGGCCCAGCCGAAGAGCATCCTCTTCGTGCTCGACACCTCGGGCTCGATGGCCGGCGAGAAGATTGACCAGGCCAAGGGCGCCCTCCGCTACTGCGTGAACAGCCTGAAGGCCGAGGACATGTTCGGCCTCATCACCTTTGCCACGGAGCCGGTCAGCTTCCGCGACACGCTTCTGCCAGCCTCGAAGGAGAACGTCAAGGCCGCCCAGGAGTTCATTGACAAGATCGATGCCCGCGGCGGCACGGCCATCCACGACGCCCTCACGCTCGCTCTCAAGACGATCAAGGGCGCGAAGGGCCTGCCCATGATCGTCTTCCTCACCGATGGCCTCCCCACCATCGGCGAGACGAACACCGAGTCCATCCTCAAGGCCACCGCCGCCGCCAACGCCGAGAAGGCGCGCCTCTTCGCCTTCGGCGTCGGCTACGATGTGAACACCGAACTCCTCGACCGCCTGGCGGGCGACAACCGCGCCACGTCCGACTACGTGACGCCCAAGGAGAACATCGAGTTCGCCGACATGTTCGCCCAGACCATCGCCTACGGCCTGTTCGCCGCGCGCTGCAACCACGGCCCCGCCGGCCCCTTCCGCCGCCTGGGCGCCGCCGCGGAAATCCCCAAGACCAACCCCTTCCTCCGTAAGCTCTTCACCACCATCACCGGCCCCGACCTCGACGACGAGCCTTACTGCGGCTTCGTGGACGACCTGGCCGCCCTCCTCAACAACGCCAACATCGAGGAAGTCCTCGCCGAGTTCGGCGCGCGCACCCGCCGCGAGGACCCCGTCGTCCACTTCTACGAAACCTTCCTCGCCACCTACGACCCCGCGGTCCGCGAGCGCCGCGGCGTCTACTACACCCCAGAGCCGGTCGTCTCCTACATCGTCCGCTCCGTGGACCACCTCCTCCGCACCCGCTTCGGCCTCCCCGCCGGCCTTGCGGACAAGGCAACGGTCGAGTGTGTGGCACAGCCGCCCTCGGCTGTGCAGGGTGGGCCTGGCCCCGGTGGAGCACAGCCGAGGGCGGCTGTGCCACACAATCCACACACGCAATCGGTCCCCAAGGTCCTCATCCTCGACCCCGCCTGCGGCACGGGCACCTTCCTCTACGCCGTCGTGGACCACATCCGCGAGCAATTCATCGCCCAGGGCAACGCCGGGATGTGGAGCGGCTACGTCCGCAACCACCTTCTCCCGCGCCTCTTCGGCTTCGAGCTGCTCATGGCCCCCTACGCCGTTGCCCACCTCAAACTCGGCATGCAACTCGCCGCCCAGGACCTCCCGCCCGACCAGCGCGCCACCTGGGCCTACGACTTCGCCGGCGACGAGCGCGTCGGCGTCTACCTCACCAACACCCTCGAAGAGGCCGAGCGCCGCGCCGAGGACCTCTTCGGCCCCCTCCGCGCCATCACCGACGAGGCCAACGCCGCCGCGCGCATCAAGCGCGAGCTGCCGATCATGGTCGTCTTCGGCAACCCTCCGTGGGCCGGAGTCTCGGTGAACCGAGGCGACTGGATTGTCGGCCTGCTGAAGGGGAAGTTGCCATCGGGCGAGCCCGTGCCGAGCTACTACGAGTTCAATGGCAAGCCCTTGAGGGAGAGAAAAGTATGGCTCCAGGACGACTACGTGAAGTTCATCCGGTGGGCGCAATGGCGCATTGAGAGAACCGGTGCCGGTGTGCTTGCCTTTGTGACCAACCACGGGTACCTGGACAATCTGGCCTTTCGTGGGATGCGACAGCAGTTGATGAGGGCTTTCTCTGAAATCTACGTCATCGATCTGCATGGCAGCGCTATGAAGCGCGAGCAGCCGCCCAGCGGTTTGGCCGACAAGAACGTGTTCGATATACAACAGGGAGTGTCCATCGGTATCTTCGTTCGGCAGCCCGGGGCGCAGCAACCTACCACCGTCCGCCACGTTGAGATCTGGGGCGACAGGGACGCCAAGTACTCCTGGCTTCTGAGCCACGATCTCTCGACTACTCGGTGGCACAGGGTGGCGACGGATTCCACGTTCTGCTTCTTTGTGCCGCGTCCGGACGGCAAACGCAAGGAGTACCAATCCCTGACGCGGCTCACGGACGCCATGCCAAAGGCAGTGACCGGCATCGTCACTGCGCGGGATGACTTTGCCCTCGACTTCGGGGCGCCGCCACTCCTGGAGAGAATGCGCGCGTTCTGTGACGAAGGCGTGTCGGACGCCGACCTCAAAGAAAAGTTCGGTCTGACTGAGAACTATGCGTGGCGGGTTCCGGAGGCAAGAACCGCCCTGCGCGCAGATGTCTCGCGACCTGGAACAGGACTGAGCACGTTCACGAAGCCCCTTCTCTACAGGCCATACGACCGTCGCGTCGTGTTTTACCATCCCGCGGTCGTCTGGCGCACCCGCGCCGACTTCATGCATCACATGCTCCAGGGGCACAACCTCGGTCTCATCACAACGAGGCAGACACGTGACAAATGGGATGCTCTGGTCACCCGAACGATCATCGGGCACAAGAGCTGCGCAGCGTATGACATCAACTCCCTCTTTCCCCTCTACCTCTACCCGTCTGCCAACCTGCCCGCGCGCCGCCAAGGCAACCTTGTCGAATCCTCCCCGTGGCCCGAGGGGCCGGGAGGTCGAGTGCCCAACGTGGATCCCGGCTTCATCGGAGCCATGGCGCGGGAGTTGGGCATGGAATTCGCTCCCGATGGTGTTGGGGACATACCGAAGACGTTTGGCCCGGAGGACGTGTTGCATTACATCTATGCGGTCCTCCAATCGCCAGCGTATCGGGAGCGCTATGCGCAACTCCTCAAGATTGACTTCCCGCGCGTGCCGCTGACGTCGAATGTCGAGCTGTTCCGCGCGCTGTGCGGGCTGGGGGCCGACCTGGTGGCGCTGCACCTGCTGGAAGATGAGTATCCCCACGCCTCCTGGAATCGTTGTAGGCGGGGCGTCCCTGCCCCGCGAGACTCCGCGACCGGGGAGGAAAGACGCGGGGCAGAGACGCCCCGCCTACAGGAATGCCCCTTGGCGCAGTTGATCACCACGTATCCCGTGCCCGGCGACAACATGGTGGAGAAGGGGCATCCGAAGTACCTGGCGAACGGGCGCGCGTACATCAGCAAGGACGACCCGAAGGCGGGGAAGCAGGGGCAGTATTTCGACGGGGTGCCGCCCGAGGTGTGGGCCTTCCACGTCGGCGGCTACCAGGTGTGCGCGAAGTGGCTGAAGGATCGCGTGGGCCGGCAGCTCTCCTACGAGGATTTGACACACTACCAGCGGGTGGTCGTTGCCCTGAAACAGACGATTCGCCTCATGGCTGCGATCGACTCCGCAATCGACTCCCACGGCGGCTGGCCGTTCCACTGAGTGCGGGTGCAAACCCCCGACCAAATCTATATAATGGACCTGCACGGGAACGCGAAGAAGCGCGAGCGCTGCCCCGATGGGTCGAAGGACGAAAACGTCTTCGACATCCAGCGGGGCGTGGCCCTCTGCCTGATGGTAAAGTTGCCACCCGGGGGAACCCGCCCGTGAGGCCGAGAAAACTCCTGGCTGAACTGCTGGCCGGCAACCTCACCAACGTGGCGTTCGCCGACTTTGTGGGTCTGGTGGAGGCATTCGGCTTCCGCCGCGTCCGCAGGAGCGGCAGCCATCACATCTTCACGCGCCCAGGCGTCCGGCAACTGGTCAACCTCCAGCGCGTCGGGGGCCAGGCGAAGCCCTATCAGATCCGCCAGGTCCTCCGCCTGATCGAGCGATACAACCTGCAACTGAGGGACGAATCATGAGCGACTACCACATCAACATCTTCTACAGCGACGAGGACGGCGGCTATATCGCAGACATCCCGGACCTGGAGGCCTGCTCGGCCTTCGGGCAGACGCCCGACGAGGCGCTCACCGAAGTCGAGCGCGCCAAGGCCGCCTGGCTCGCCGCCGCCCGCG
Source organism: Planctomycetota bacterium (assembly GCA_041320515.1). GTDB lineage: Bacteria > Planctomycetota > PUPC01 > DSUN01 > DSUN01 > DSUN01. The sequence continues at coordinate 3,407,297 of JBGLNR010000001.1, forward strand.
AAGCGGGCAAGCCGATCCCTAAGCCTCGCTATCGCCCCGCGATCTACCAACTCGCCCATTAGGCGGCATCGCCCATGCGAACCCGCGACCTGCGGCGACAGGCTCTCCGCCGCCTCGATGGCCTCTCCCGCGAGCACCTCATAGTTGCCGACCACTTCCTCGCGTGGCTCGGAGAGCGCGAGAGCATCGAGGCCACCGAAGAACTCCTTGCGATCCCCGGCTTCCTCGATGCTTTCCGCAGGGCGAAGCAGGAGGAAGCCGAAGGCAAGCTGACGGACCTCGATCATGTCTCCTGGAAGACCTGAGATGAAGCTGATGAGGCGGGCGCGACGGCGGCTGCATGCGGAGCGGATGAAGCGGAAGGCAAGGCGGGTCTATCCGTGGGACTGCAAGGCAGCGAAGCTCGCGAACCATCTAGCGGCGTGCTCGTGCCCGATGTGCGGGAATCCGCGGCGGTGGTGGAGACAATTGACGCTTCAGGAATGCCGGCTCCTGGTGGGGCGCAGTCGCCGGCTGCATGAACACCCTCCCGTCGGGCAGGACGAGCGTGGCCGCTGACGTTCTCTTGCCTGCTTCCGCGTGCAGGCATGCACGCCCTACCGATTCGGGCGGCTCTCGTGTGTGTGGCACAGCCGCCCTCGGCTGTGCAGGCCACGGCGCGACCCCGGGAAGACACAGCCGAGGGCGGCTGTGCCACATGGGTTGCCCTCTTGGCCTGGCGCGGGGGGGCTTCATCCGACGGGGAATTGGACGGTGAAGGTGGTGCCGGCGCCGGGGGCGCTGGCGACGTCTATGCGGCCGTTGTGGAAGTCCACGATGCGGCGGGCGACGGCGAGGCCGAGGCCAGTGCCCTGGCCAGGGGGCTTGGAATCCTCCGCGTGCTCCAGGAGCGCGAGTTCCAGCGCGTCGGCGGCAGCCGCTCCATCCGTGTGGACGTGCGGCTCATCGCCTCGACGAACCGCGACCTGGAGGCCGCGATGGCCTCGGGCGACTTCCGCCAGGACCTCTACTACCGCCTGAAGGTCATCGAGATCATCCTGCCCCCGCTCCGCGAGCGGAGGGAGGACATCGCGCCCCTGTGCGAGCACTTCCTGGCAGAGGTCGCCCGCGACATGGGCCGCCAGCCACCAGCCGTGGACGACGCGGCTTCCAGTCTCCTCGAGGCCTATGCCTGGCCGGGAAACGTCCGCGAGTTGCGCAACGTCCTCGAGCGGGCCCTCGTCCTCGGCGTGGGCGAGCGAGTGCTGCCGCGGCACCTGCCGCGCGAGGTCCGGCGCGGCATTGTCGCGCGCGAGGACCTGCCCGACGACCTGGCCCTGTCGGCGGCCGAGCGTCGCCACGTCGCCGCCGTGCTGGCCCTCACCGGCTGGAACAAGACGCGCGCCGCGTCGCTCCTGCGCATCTCGCGCCCGCGCCTCGACCGCAAGGTCCGCGACTACGGGCTGCGCCCCCCCGCAGCTGACAATGGGGAGCCGTTCCATCCGTAAGTAGCGGTCTGCCAGAGCGTTATGGCTGACGCGATTGTCCTCTGGCTGAAGCGAGCACCTGGGGCGGCCCACGGCGCAGCGGGCGAGAGCCTGGGCTTGGCCCCATACTGGATCAAATCGTCAGACGAGATGATCCAGTACGGCCCTCATGGGGCCAGCGGGCCAGCACTCATGTGTTTGGCAGATAGACACTTGGGGCGCCGCGCCCGGCGTGTGCCTGGGGTGCGAGAGAGTGCGCGCGCAATATTGATCCACTATGGACGGGGCTGACGCGCCGGCGGCGGATCGCGTGAGTCGGATGAGCCAGAGAAAAGCCCAGCCGGCTCGCGGCCGGCTGGGCTTTGGGATGGGCAGGGGAGTGGGCTACTTGGGTTTGCGGCGCGGGACGAGCGACGCTGGGACGAAGAAGATCTCGACGCGGCGGTTCTTGTCTTTCGACATCTCGCCCACGATGGGGCAGGAAGCGCCGAAGCTGCGGATGCACATGTTCTCTTCAGGGATGCCTTTCCTCTCCAGATAGCGGAAGACGGCGAGCGCTCGGTCGGCCGCGAGGCCCATGTTGTCGCCGTAGGCTCGGACGCTGGCCAGCCGCTTGACCGGTGTGCTGTCGGTGTGGCCGTCAATCTGGATGAACACGTCCTGGCCCTTGAACTTGGCGGCGATCTTGTCGAGGGCGGCCTCGCCTTTCTTGCTCACGGTGGTCTTGCCGGTGTCGAAGAGCAGCTCGCCCTGGAGGACGAGGCGACCGTCGCGCACGTCGCCGATGCCGAGCGCGCGGATCTGGTCATCCCACTTCTTGCGCTCGTCGTCCATCGCCTTCACGGCCTTCTCGGCCTCGGGCTTCGGCGCGGTCGCCTGCTTCTTATACAGCTCGACCTGCCGCGACGCGTCCTCGAAGCGCTTGCGGAACGTGTCCTGCAGTGTGTTGATCTCCTTCTCTTTGTCGTCGAGGAGCTTCTTGAGGCCCTCGTTCTCGGCCTGGACGCCCTTGTACTTGCCGGTCGGCACGAGGCAGCCCGTGGCGAAGAGGGCCAGGGGTGCCAGGAGGGCGAGGGCGGCCAACGTCCTTGTTCTCATAGGCGTCTTCCTCCTTCGCGGGCCAGGCTACTTCGTTTCCGGTGCCGCCGCGGGCTCGGCCTTCGGGGCCTCGGTCTTCGGGGGTTCAGGCTTCGGGGCTTCGGGCTTCGGCTCCTCGGCCTTGGGCCCGAGGGCCTCCGGCGGGAAGAACATCACTTCGACGCGGCGGTTCTTGGACCGCGAGGCGTCGTTGGTGTTGGGCAGCCGGGGCCTGTACATGCTGAATGCCCGCAGGTACATGCGGTTCTCGGCGAGGCCACCCTTCGCCAGGATGTTGAGGACCGCCTTGGCGCGGAACGCGGCGAGGCCGAAGTTGTCCTCGAACTTCCGCACCGTGTCCGGCCGGGCCACCCGCACGTCGTCCGTGTGCCCATCAATCTGGAGGAGTTCGGTGCCGCCCTTGAACCTGTTGGCGACCTCTTCGAGGACCTTCCTGCCGGCCTCTGAGACCTCGGCGCTGCCCAATGCGAAGAGGAGCTTGTCGGGCATGATGACCGTGGTGCCCTTGACCTCGATGCCTTCGCCCAGGCCCTCGAGTCCCTTGAGCTTCTCTGCTAGCCGAGCGAGGTCCTCGCGGGCTCTCTGGGCCAGGAGTCCTGCGTCCTTGTACTTCTCCTCGTACAAGGCGATGAGCTGGTCCTTCGCCTTGAGCTGCTCGCGGAGGAAGTCGATCCGCGTGTTCGCGTCGGCGAGCTGGCTGTCCTTGGCCGCCAGCTCGCGGATGGCCTCCTCGTACTTGCGCTTGAGCGTGATGTACTTCTTCCAGGGCACCAGGCAGCCCTGGGAAGCCATCATGAGCGCGATCAGCGCCACCATGCCCGCCTTCGATAGATAGCCCTTCATTGCGCGCACTGCCTCCTACACGGGGACGTGGTTGGGAAACGGAATCAGCGGCCGGCACGGATGCGCGCCGGCCCACGGGGAAGACGTCGCGGACCGCATGGCTATGGGACGATGGCCTTGTCGCCAACGAGGTCCCAGAAAAAGTCTATGATGGATTTGAGGAAATCCCAATCGGGCACCTTTCCGCTGGCCAGGCAGTAGAAGAACAGGGAGCCTGGCACGAGCAAGATGAAGGCGGCCAGCGCGTTCATGGTGGTGTAGAGGGCGGAGGGCTGCTCGCGGACGAAGAGCGCCTCGCCCGTGCCGAAGGCCGATGCCGGGGTCACGCGTCCCGTGCCGACCTGGCCCGTGCCGACGCGTCCCGTGCCCGGCGCCCCCTCGGCACGCAGGTCCTCGAGGTCCTGCTGGCCGGCGGGATAGCCCTCGAACGGGGCAGTGGCCTCCTCGGTGTCTGTCCCGAGTTCACCGGCTTCGAGGGACACCTCTTCGGTCGCCACGTCCTCGGTGGCCGACTGCGTGTCGTCGTACTGGTCGAGGCCGAGGACCATGGTCGGCACCTCGGTGTCGCCCGTGGTGTCCGACCCGCCGGCGGCCTCCCCCAGGTCGAGGGTTGGCACCTGCGTGTCGTCCGTCCCAGTGTCGGGCGGCGTGAGTTCGATGGTAGGAACCTTGGTGGACGGCTCATGGGCCGGGGGCGGGGCGGCCGGCTCGAGCGAAAGCTCGACGTCGCCCAGCCCAACGTCTCCCAGGCCGCCGCCGACCAGGGTCTCCGCCGTGTCGTCGAAGTCCAACGGCTCGTCGGCCAACAGGCCAGCGTCGTCGGCCGCGGGCGGGGTCACCACTTGCGGCACCGCCGTGTCCTGGCCAGCCGAGGCAGGGACCACCATCGTCTGTTCTGCGTCCCGCTCTTGTCGGAGCGCCTCGATGTCCGTCAGGCGGAACTTCAGCATGTTGCCGTCGCGGAAGGCGCGGAGCTTGCCCTGGGCCACCAGTGCCCGCAGTTCCGCCTCCTGGGTCACGAGCGCCGCGAGCGCCTCTTCGAACGAGAGGTATTCTTTGGCCATGTGCCTCACCTACCTGAGTTCCGTGTCCTCGCGGCGAGGCGGCTCGCACGCGCTCATTCCCCCCCGCGCTTGTACTCCTCCTCCGAGCTGCCCGCCCCCGTGGGGCGCAAGCCGCCCAGGGTTCGCACGCCCCGCAGCGCATACTCGTGCTTCGAGGCGAGGAGGAGATCCCAGCGGTACAGCCGGCCGGCGAGGAACTCGAACGCGCCGGTCCGAACGTCCGCCATCTTGCCCGGCCCGGGATTGTGGAACCCGTAGACCAGGATCACCTCGCGCGTCGTGTCAATCACGTACAGCAGATTCCCGTCGGCGTACGTGGTCGTGAGGGCGATCACCTTCTCGGTCTGGCCCTCGCTCACTTGTCCTGCCGCCGACGGAACCTGACGGGCCACGAGCAGCAACGCCAGGAGAACCACGATCGTGACCAACAAGCCGCTGGTCACCCACGCCTGCTTGGACACAGGGACACTCTCCATCCGCCACCACTTGGCCCGAACCGTCCACCTACATTATAGTTAGGGCGTCAGGCGTTGCAAGTGTTTTTTTCCCACAAAATGGCGCTTCCGGCGGCGCGCGCCGCTTGCTTTCTCTGGACACACGGTGGATAATGCGGGGCATTCGTGTGCGCGCGAGTTACCCACAATCCATGCCGGGGGCCGCCACGCACCGCGATGCCCCTTCTCGAAGCTGCGGTTCCGCAGCAGCTCGGGCAGCAGCGCATCCGCGCCGGGGGAGCCCGGCGCAGGAAGCGCGCAGCCGAACAGATAGGGCGAGACGTTGCCGACCACGCGGTCGAACTGGACGGACACGCGGACGGCATCGGGCGGCGCGCCGGCCATGGCCTCACCGAAGCCCAGCAGGCAGGCCGCCAGCGTGAAGGCGCACAGCCGCATCGAAACCCCCGGACAACGGGCCGCGGAACCACGCCCCTGACACAAGGGTATTCTAGCGCCACCCCACACCCCGAGTCAAAGGCCGGGCACACCCAAACAAGTTTGGGCGTGGCACCCCGGGCGCCAGGGCCCCCTTGCGGGTGCCACGCTCAAGCGAAGCCTGGGCGCGTCCTTAGCCGACTCCGCCCACAATTCCGGCTCCGCCGCCCAGAAAGCTCGCTTGACGGCGCGATCCCTCATCTGCTAATATAGAGAGAGGCGCGGGGGAGTGCTTCAGCCATCAGGGCGGAGGACAGCAGGTGAGCGTGCAGGAACTGGACCTGGCGGCGACGTTCCTCGACGTGGGCCACGGCGATGCGGCGGTCGTGCGCTTCCGCGACGGGCATCAGGTGCGGACGATGGTGGTGGACGGCGGCGGGCCGGCCCACGGCGGCCGCCTCCTGGCCTACCTGCTCCGCAACGGGATCACGGTGGTGGACCTCCTTGTGGCGACGCACGTGGACCGCAACCATATCGCGGGCCTGCTCCAGGTGGCGGAGTCGGACCGCGTGGCGGTGCAGGCATTCTGGGGGCCGGCCTGCGAATCCGCGCAGCCGTCCGTGGCCGGGCAGCGCCTGCCCGACGAGCGGGCCTATCAGCGCCTGTACTCGCGCCTCCACGGACGCCTGGGGCCGGAGCGGATGTTCAACCCCGTCCGCGGCGAGCCGGTGCCCGCGCTCTTCAGCGACATTGGCCTCACGGTCCTCCACCCGGCGGTCCCCAACATCCTGGCTGCCCCCCCCAAGGACGCGCCGGCCCAGCAGCCCGCGGCCTTCCTCCACCAGCAGAACGAGCTGGCCCTGGTCCTCCACGTCGAGTGCCACGGCCTCCGCCTGCTCCTGGCGAGCGACGCCCAGGGCTCCCTGTGGACGGACGCCCTGAACGACCCCAGGCTCCAGAGACGCCTCGAGGTCAATATCCTCAAGGTGCCGCACTACGGGCGGGCGGCCGGCTTCCCCGCTGCCGCGGCCCAGGTGCTCCACACCGAGTACGCCGTCTTCTCGATCAGCGCCAAGGCCGACAAGCAGCCCTCCCAGGACGTGGTTGCCATCCTCCACGAGATGCGGGCCGAGGTGCTCTGCACCGAGCACGCCGCCGAGAACACCTTCTGCGCCAACCCCCACTGCCACGCCGCCACGGGCGGGCAGAACATCGTCTTCTCCAAGTGCCACGGCGACTCCTCGTACTCCACGAGCGCCTACCTGTGCCCCATCGAGGGCCCCGGGCAATGAGCCTGGCCGATGGCGCCCCTGCCGAAGCTCTCGAAGCACTGGCAGCCGCCTACCGTGACCTCGATGGGCAGCTCGCCACGCTGGGGCTGGAGTGCCGCGCCTGTGGGCGCTGCTGCGACTTCCGCCGACACGACTACCGGCTCTACGCCAGCTTCCTCGAACGCGCGCTCCTCGCCAACGCCTGCGGCCCTCCGCACCTGACTGCTGCGGGGCACTGCGGCTACCTTGTGGAGGGACGATGCTCCGCCCACGCCTGGCGCCCGCTCGGCTGCCGCACCTTCTTCTGCGCCCCCGAGCACAAGGGACGCGAGCCGGACCTCTACCACGCCTTCCAGGCGCGCCTTCGCGCCATCACCGACCGCCACGCCCTGCCGTGGGACTACCGCCCGCTCTTCGCCGCTCAGGAAGGGATGGAGCGGATGAATGGTAACACTTCAACCGACCGAAGTGGGAGTTCGTAGTGCGGCCTTCAGGCCGTATCCTGGGCGCCAGATACGGGCTGAAGCCCGCACTACGAACGCCGGACACGGTCAGAACTCGGTCTTGCCGTATCGCTTGAAGTAGAAGGCGGCGCTGGAGAAGGCGTAGTCCTGCGGCCTCTCGACGATGCCGCAGAGGACCGGCTTCTGGTGGATGTAGTTGAGCTTCTCGAAGCGCGACTGCGCCGTGTAGATGACCAGCACCTCGGGCGCGTCGTCCCAGAGCGGCTGGCCGTTGTCCCCTGGCTCGATGAAGCGCTCCATCGCCCGATTGATGGCCAGAATGGCGTCGGCCACGGCGGCGCTGGCCGGCCCGCCGCCCAGGAGGAGGTGGTAGTGGTCGGGCAGGACGGCGTAGGCGTACTTCTTGAAGCCCATCTGGCGGCGCAGGCTCTCGATCAGGTCCACCAGCGCGACCGCCTTGTGCTCCTCGTGGAACACCGGGCGGCACTGGAACGTGCGCACGGTGACGAAGTAGCTCACCTGGTGTTCGCCCGCATCGGTGTCGTTGGGCATCGAAGCCTCTCAGATGGATCGCCAGCGGCTCTGAAGGACGAGCGAGCCGGCAAGGCCCAACAGCCCGCCCACGATGAGCGCCGGCGCCCAAAGGTCGTAGGCCGCAAACTCCTCGCGCCAGGCGGCCACGGCGCGGTCGCCCACCTGCTCGCCCAGGCGCTCGATGAAGAACAGGGCGACGCCGGCCATCATCCCGGTCACGCTCACGAGCACGCCGTTGTTCTGCGTCGTGCTGGCTGCCAGCGCGATGCAGCCCACGGCCACCAGCCACACGACGAGCGAGCCGCCGAAGCCGGCCACCCAGCGCCCCGTGCGCGAGCCGAAGCCGTAGCCGACCGTCACGCACCAGAGCGTGGCAGCGATGCAGGCCACGAGGAGCACGAGGCGGGCCGTCTGCCAGTCCCCCCGCGCGTTCGCGTCGAACAGGCGCGGCCCGAAGCGCATCAGCTTCTTGCACTTCGCGCACTTGAAGCGTTCGCCCGCCCGCAAGCCGGCGCTCGGCATCACCCGCCCGCAGCCGGGGCAGCGGAACTGGCCGCCGCTATCGCTGTTGAACAGGTCGTCCACGCCTATGCCCTTTCCGCCCCCTTGGTGGCCATGTGGGCGGGGCGTCTCTGCCCCGCGCGGGGCACCCTTCGGCTTAGCTCAGGGCAGGCTGCGGCCCCGCCCACATCACGCCGCGCGGCACAGCAGGATGAAGCCGTTGCTCCGCAGGCCGCGGGCAAGCCCCCGGAGCACGCCGTTCCGCACGCGATTCAGGTAGACGAACTCCTCGACCCGGAACCCCGCCCGCTCGACGACACGGCGGACCTCGCGGCCGCTGTAGACGTAGAGCGACAGGCGCCGTATCCCGCGGTAGCCGTCCATGTCCTTCTGGAACGGCTCCGGCAGCCCTCGCATCCGGGCGCGGAAAGCGCCCCAGAGGTACTGCCGCCCGTCGGGGTCCCACAGGTTGTGCCAGCGGTTGTGCACGTGGAGGGCGAAGAGGCCGGCGTCCTCGACGTGCCGCCGCACCGATTCGAGGAAGCGATGGCGGTTCGCGGCCCCGTAGACCATCCCGAGCGTGCTGAACATGCAGATGGCGCAGTCGAAGCGCCCGAGGCCCAGGGCGTCGAGCCGCGTGATGTCGCCCAGGACCAGCCTGGCCTGGCAGCCGCGCGCGGCCAGCTTGTGGCGCGTCACGGCCAGCATGTGCTCCGACAGGTCCACGCCCGTGACGTCGAAGCCCCGCCCGGCGAAGTGCGCCACGTGGCGCCCCGTGCCGCAGCCGAGGTCGAGGAGCCGCCCAGGCGTCGGGAGCCACCGATCGAGCACCTGGACGTCGAACCGGAACAGCTCGTTGTGCTGGAAGTACCGGTCGTAGTCCTCCGCAATGTGTGGCGCCGCCAGGTACTCCCGCGTCGCCGGCGTGATGGCCTCTGCCTCGGTTGCCCCGGCCGCGCGGGGTGCCGGCCCCAGGCGGCGCACGTGGCCCTCGGCGAGGTCCAGCGTGGCCCCGCAGTCGCACGCGACGGAGCGCTGGAACTCAAAGAGCGTCACGTCGTACTGCCGCAAGCACTGCGGGCACTGGACCGCCACGCCAAGCCCCTTCTATGCCGGCCCTCCCTGCTTCCATCCTAGCACATGGCCGCCGACTCATCAAGGGCGCGGACCGCGCAGCCGGGGGAAAGGAAAGTGTAACCGTTCACCCCGTTTGGATTAGTGGTGCGACCATGGTTTGTTTTCAGCCGACAGGGTGGGAAGGAGAGAGGGGCCGGGGCTGACAGTGAGGTGCTCATGGCCGGCCTCACGCTCAACGACATCGTGATGTACGCCTCCGAGCGCATCTTCCCCTGGACCCAGGGCAACTACGTCGCCCACGACACCTTCTCCTACGTCGTGGACTACGAGGACGTGGCGCCTTTCGCCAAGTTCGAGGACCAGTATGACCTCGAGCACCCCGACCGCAACCCATCGAACCTGGTCAACGGCATGGTCTCGGCCGACGCCTGGAAGTACATCGTGAACCGCGAGGCCCCCGAGGCGGGTCCCCTGGACTTCCCCCTCGCTTTCCCCAAGGAGGTCGAGCTGGTCGAAATCGAGTGGATCGGCAACACCTTTTACTATCCCGTCACCAAAGTGCAACTCGTGCCCGACGGCGCCGACGCCAAGGCCGCCTCCTTCACAACACAGCCGACCAACGAGCCGCAGACCTTCCCCATTGACCCGCCGCTGAAGGGCAGGAACATCACCCTCCGCCTCGCCGAGTGGCTCAAGCTCCCCGACAAGCGGGCCATCACCGGCCTCGACAACATCCGCCTGAAGGCAAGGCGAGCGCCGGAGTTCTACAGGACCGTGAAGCCAATGCTAAACATCGGCGCCATGATGGAATACCCGCGCGGCGAGGGCGGAATCGTCCTGTGCAACCTCCTTCTCAAGGACCGCGAGGACGTGCCGGCCAATTACGCCAAGAAGCGCAGCATCCTCACCACCCTGCTGCGGAACCTCAAGGCCCCCTTCGCCGGCGGCAAGGCCATCATCGCGGGGGCCAACCTCAACTACGCGCCCATTGACCTCTCGAAATCCGCCAACCAGTACACCGGCGAGCAGGGCTGCTTCGGCGACAAGCGCCTCACCCTCAAAGACCTGCCGACCGGCCGACAGGTCATGGCCGGCGTGCCCTACGACATCTTCGAGTTCCGCACCTCGCCCGTGCCCACCATCCTCATGCTCGGCGGGCCGCGGGTGCCCGGCAACCTCAAGGAAGAGATTCGCGGCATCCCCATCGGCCGCAAGGCCGACGCCCTGTTCTTCCTCCAGGCCGCCCGACTCGACCAGCGGATGAACCCCCGCGACCTCAAGGAGAAGAAGCGCTACGAGATGGCCCGCTACGTCGTCACCTATGCCGACGGCAAGACCGAGGACATCCCCCTCATCGCCGAGACCGACCTCGACGACTATCGCCAGAAGGAGCCGAAGGCCATCCCTGGCGCCCAGATCGCCTGGGTCAAGCCCTACGACGGCGCCGACCTCTCCGCCGTCCTCTACTCCAAACAGTGGACCAACCCGCGTCCCGACATCGAGATCAAATCCCTCGACCTCCTCTACGGCCCCGACCGCCGCGGCATCCCGGCCCTCCTCGCCCTTACCGCGGCGACGGGGAAGTAGGCTTGGGACAGTACGGGCGCCAAGTCAGCAGCCGGGTCGCGCCGCTCACTTCGACCACAGGTCCATTAGCCAGGAGATGAGCCGCCCCGAGAACTCAAGCCTGAGTCGCGCACGAAGGACCCCTGGGATTCCCAACTCAACACTGACACGTACGCCTCGCCTCATACCGCGCAACCTTGCCATAGCGTCTCTCCTGACACCTCAATAGCCCATCAAGCCACAACAGCTCAGCACCACGAAGTCAAGACACGTTTCCTTCACCTACAGTTTACGGCGAGGAGGCTGCAGACATTTTGCGGCTTGTGCACATTCCACCGGAACGGCGGTAGACAGAGGCCCCCAACGTGCATCTCGGCACCCCACAGCGGCGTCGAGCCGCGGCACTCCGACAGGCTGACGCATCGCACAGGCCGCCCTGGCGCGGCGAGAGCCAATCGCTTGACATTGGGGCGCGGGGGCGGTAACATGCCAGAGGAAGGCGCAGAGGGGCCGACTGGCTCCGGGTCGCCCGCGACGTAGACGGTGGTCGTCAACCGTGGGGCTGGAACATGGGGCTGCTCGACGAACTCAAGGCGAAGATCGGGCGGCGCCAATACGAGTTCTCGAAGCACGCGGTTGACAAGAGCATCGTTCGGGCCATCAGCGTCGCCGAGGTCGAGGAGGCCGTAGGCGTGCAGAGCGAGGTGATCGAGGACTACCCCGATGACAAGTACGGGCCAAGCTGCCTGATTCTGGGGTTCACGGCGAGCGGCCGGCCGCTTCACATCCAGTGCAGCTACCCGAGCCGGCCACTCGTGAAGGTCATCACGCTCTACGAGCCTGACCCGGACGAGTGGATTGACTTCCGCATCCGAAAGCCGCGATGAACGGAGACGACCGATGATGGAAACTATGGTAGACACCCAGGTGACTTACACGCTGGCGCGCCGCGGCAAGCTGTATGTGATTGAACACGTGCCGGCGCGGGTGTGCAAGGAGACAGGCGAGGAGTTCTTCGCGCCCGAGACGGTGGAGCGTATCCAGGCGATCATTAGGGGCCGGCGGAAGCCGGCCAGAGTCGTGGAGACGCCTGTCTACGAATACGCTTGAGCGCAAGCGTCCCGAGCCGCCCATCGGCTGCACGGCAGAGGAGTTCGTGGGGAACTAACCATGGCACTCAGAGACCCAATCGTCGAGGAGATGCGGCAGATCAAGGAGGAACACGCCGCGAAGTTCAACTACGATATCGAAGCGATGGGGAGGAGCTTCCAGGAAGAACAGAAGCGGAGTGGGAGAGAAGTGGTGTCCTGTGCCCGCGAGAGGCCGGGCCACCACGCGGGTGCCAAGGGCCGAAGGCGGGAGTCCCCGATGGCAGGTGATCATCCGGCCCGCAAGGTGCAGGAGCCCTGGCCCGTTGTCTTCACCGCCCACTCGCGGCATACGGCGTTCATGCGCCAGCATATCTGCCTGTTCGTCCTCCGAGAGAAGCACGTGCCGATCAACCCGTTCATGAGCTTCGAGTACTTCCTGCTGGACACCGTCCCCCGTGACGATGTGCGCAGGGCAAACAACAGTCTCGCGCGTATTGTTGACGAAGTCTGGACATTTGGCATCATCGCGGATGGCGTTCTGGAGGAAATCCGCCTCGCAAGGAAGCTGGGGAAGAACGTGAGGCACTTCTCGCTGGGCACGACGCTGGAGTCCATACGTGAGATCTCGCCTGGCCAGCTCCAGTACGAGGAAGGGGTTGCGCCCGTTGAGTCTCTCGTCCCGGGCAGGTGATCATGTGACGGGGGCGGCTGGGACGGCCCAAGTGCTTTCATGGCAAGAGGTTGAGTGGCGCGTTCAGATGATCAAACCCAGGGAGAGGGGATTTGATCATCTGAGCGCCTGTGGTGGGCAGGACTGTCACGCCCCCTGCTGCCCGGTGTCAGGTCTCTCCCTTTGATTCCGCTCAAAAAGCCCTTTTCCGGTCGGGTGCCCGCCGCAGTTCGCGCGCTTGCGCCCGGTCGCGGGCTCGGCTACAATCACCCTTGGTTGGGAGCGGGGCCAGCGCCAGGGGCCGGAGCCGAGGGTTGTTCATGGGGCGACTCCTTTCTGCATGGCGACGCGGGACCATCGCTGCCGTTGTGGCCCTCGCGGCGCGCGGGGCCGTTGCGGCAGAGGCCGTGTCGCCTGTCACCGCCTCGTCGGTCCACTCGCCGGAGTATCTGCCTCGCTATGCTCTCGACGGGAACCCCGGGACCCGCTGGGCGAGCGCAGCCTTCTCGGGGAAGCCGGAGTGGCTTCAGCTCGACTTCGGGCGCGTGCTGCCCGTGACCAACCTGGTCATCCACTGGGAGACGGCCCGCGCCGCCGAATACCAGGTCCAGGTCTCACGCGACGGGGCGAGCTGGGAGACGATTCACCACCAGAAGGAGGGCAAGGACGGGCGCGAGGCCATTGGGGGCCTCAAGGGGGAGGGACGCTATCTCCGCCTCCTGTGCCTCAAGCCGGGGCAGTGGAACCTGTTCTCGGTGTGGGAGCTGGAGTGCCTGAAGGGCCAGGGGGAGGACGGGATGGCGGCGCTGCGCCGCCACATTGACGAGGCCCGCGAGAAGGCGGAGAGCGAGGCCCGTCGCCGCCTGGCCGAGGCGCTGCCCAAGCTGGGCATCGAGGAAATCGTCTTCGCCCTCCGCCAGCCGGGCCGCGACGGCCATTGGTACGCCAACTTCGGCTACTTCGCCCACGACGAGCGCCGAAAAGCCTATGGCCCCGGCGGCAAGCTCTGCCGCCTTCATCTCAAGAGCGGCAAGCTCACCGTGCTGCTCGACGACCCGCAGGGCGGCGTCCGCGACCCGGTGGTCCACTACGACGCCAAGAAGATTCTCTTCTCCTACCGCAAGGGCGACGGCCCGAACTACCTTCAGGCCGTATTCGGGGCCGCTGGCCCCGCCTTGAAGATACGGGCTGAAGCCCGCACTACAAACAGGCGAAGCGCCTAACACAGCGGCGGCGCGCTCCACTATACTTGGGAGGAGCAGGACGCCCGATGGAGGCGGAGACGGACCTTGCGAGCCTGGTGGTCGCGGCGAGGGCAGGCTCCGAGGAGGCTTGGCGGCGGCTCATCGAGACCCATCAGGCCCCCCTCCTGCGCCTCGCCTGGGCACTGACCGGCGACCGCGAGCTTGCGGCCGACATCGCTCAGGACGCGCTGGTCGAGGCATTCCTTCGCATCCGGCAGCTCAGGGCGCCGGCGGCCTTCAGCGGCTGGGTGCGGACGATTCTGGTGCGGACGGCTCAGCGGCGCCGCTCGCGGCCGAAGCTGGCGCCGGAGCAGGAGAGGGAGGACGCGCGGACGCCCGAGGCGGAGGCCGTGGGCGCCGAGCTTCGGCAGGCCGTGGACAGGGCGCTCGCCGCGCTCTCGCCCGCCTGCCGCGCGGCGCTGGCCCTGGCGATGGAGGGCGGCGTCAGCTCCGAGCAGGCCGCCGCCGTGCTCGGCTGCTCGGCCGGGGCCTACCGTGTGCGGCTGCACGAGGCCCGCCGCCAGATGCGGGAGCGCCTGGCCGAGTTCCTGAAGGAGTAGCCGGTGGACGCCTCCGACGACCCGAAGCTCGACGCCTTGCTGCGCTCGGCGGCGCCCGTGGGTGCGCCCGAGGGCCTGGCCGACCGCGTGCTGGCGATGGCCCGCGCCCGCCGGCGGCGGGGCCGACTCGTCCGCCTGGCCGTCGCCGCGGCCGCGGTCCTCGCCCTGGGCGTGGGACTCAAGCGGCTGCACTCGGCCTTCGTCGAGCCGGCGGAGCGGCTAGTGGCCAAGTCGGAGTCCCTGCTTCCATCGACACGCGACGTCGTTGCCGAGGCGCCAGAGCACAGCTTCGCCGTCGTCCTGCCCTCGACGGGCGACGCGACACATAGCGTGATGATGGGGCGGTTCAACGACAGACTCGTCATCTGCGCCCGGCCGAAGGCCGCCGCGGGAGATGAGTTCGGCTCAGCGCCCAGGTCAATGGTCGGCTGGGTCTCCGTAGATTAGGAGTCAAGACGATGCGGCACATCCTCGTGGCGTTGGCGATTGCCCTGTGGATTGGCAGGCTGGGGTTTGCCGAGGGGGCGGGGGTCGAGAGGCCGCCGAAGCCTGGCACCAAGCCCGGCGCCGAGGCCAAGCCGGGCGGCGACGCCGAGGCCGATAAGAAGATCAAGGAAATCCTCAAGACGAAGAAGGTGACGTTCGACTTCGTGGACACGCCGATCGGCGACGCGATGAACTTCCTTCAGGCGCTCCTCAACGTGAACCTGGTGATAGACCCCGGCCTGGAGAAGGGCGCGCCGATCACACTGAAGGTGAACGAGATGCCGGTGGGCCAGGCCGTGCAGTGGATTGCGAAGCTGGTGGACGCGAAGATGGAGGTGCGGGATGGCGCCGTGGTCATCCAGCGCGCAGGCGAGGACGAAGCGGAGTTCGCCCCGAAGCCCAAAGGGGGGAAGCACGAGGCCGAGCGGCTGCGGCGCCTCGGGCTGGCGCCGCCCCCGCTTGGCAAGGCCGTCATCCCCCTCGGCGATGGCGCCAGCGTGGAGCTGAACCTGGCCGAGGACGACCTGCCGCCCGAGACCCGGCGGGCGCTCCTCGTGCTCCTGCACAAGCAGATCGCCAAGGAGCTTGGCAAGCACGACCCGAAGGCGGCCGCGGAGTTCCAGGAGCACGTGGCCCGGCGGGCGCACAAGCAGGTCGAAGAGCGCGTCCGCGACGTCGCCGAGGAACTCCGCGAGCGCCTCCGCGACAAGCTCCACAAGCTCCCCAAGCTCCCGAAGCCCGAAGCCCCCGCCGAGGAGCACAAGGCGCAGTTCTGACCCCGC
This sequence comes from Planctomycetota bacterium, assembly GCA_041320515.1. Lineage (GTDB taxonomy): Bacteria > Planctomycetota > PUPC01 > DSUN01 > DSUN01 > DSUN01. Next base: position 3,422,886 of record JBGLNR010000001.1, read on the forward strand.
GTCCCGCGCCCCTCACTTCCGCTCGACTGGCGGGAAGGTGAGGCGGGCGTGCCAGGAGGGGGGCTCGAACCGGGGAAGGGTCACGCGGAAGGCGTCGGGCGGCTTCTCGCTCGCCGCCAACCATCGCGGGGCAGGCGCGGCCAACTGGGCCACGCGAAGCGCCTGCGGCCCCTCGGCCCAGTGGGGGAGGCGGGGGACCACAGGGGCGGGGACCATGGGCCGCCCGGCAAGCACACCGAGCATGTACGTCGCTCGATTCAGCTCCTGGACCATGCCGTAGGCAGCCTGGCCCTGGGCGCCGCTGGCCCAGGGCGAGAGGAAGTCCATCTCGGCCCGAAGCGTGGCGTAGCGGCAGCGCTGGACGAGGCCGCCGGCCCGCAGCGCCGCCTCGGCCACGGCGGTCCGCTCGCCGAAGCCCTTGAGGATTTCCTGGCAGAGCGCGAGCGCCTCGTCGTGCTGCCCGCGCCCCAACTGCACTTTGGCGTAGGCGAGGACAGCGTTGGCCCGGTGCTCGTCGGGCTCCGCCTTGTCGAGGGCGACACTGCGGATGACGGAGAGGGCCTCCTGCCAATCGGGAGCGCTCTCGCCTGCCAGGGAACTGGTGACGAAGGCGAAGATGGCGCATGCCGCGTGAGGCGTGCCGCGTGAGAAGAGTCCCATCGGTCCCATTCGTCCCATCTGTGGCTCATCCGCCTGAAGCGATCACCCCGCGCGGCCCACCCAGGCGCGCCCCTTAGAAGCTCTCAGCTCAAGCGCTGCGGCCCGTCTTCTCGAGCAGGCCGCGGCGGCGAAGCCAGTCGGCGCAGCGCTGGGTCCAGGACGCGAGGATGGGGTCGTTGGGGGCGAGGCCGAAGCCGTGGCCGCCCCTCTCGTAGACGTGGATTTCGCCGGGGACGCCCATGCGGCGCATGGCGACGTAGAAGAGGACGCTGTTCTCGGGCAACACCACCTTGTCGTCGCCCGCGTGGACGAGGAAGGTGGGCGGCGTGGCGGGCGTGACCTGGCGCTCGTTGGAGAGGCGTTCGAGGTGCTTCGAGTTGGCGCTGTCGCCGCCGAGGAGGTTGTCGCGAGTCGACTCGTGCGCGTACTTCGAGGCGAGCGATATGACCGGGTAGGCCAGGACCGCGAACTCCGGGCGGCAGCTCAAGCGGTCCACGGGGTCCTCGGCGTCGGGTACGCCGTCGCTGAAGTGGGTGGCCACGGTCGAGGCGAGGTGTCCGCCGCCCGAGAAGCCCATGATGCCGACGCGGAAGGGGTCCACGCCCCATTCGGCGGCGCGGTGGCGGACGAGACGGATGGCGCGGCGGCCGTCCTGGAGCTGGCACGGGTGGTGGTAGCTGGGGGCCAGGCGGTATCTGAGGACGAAGGCGGCCACGCCCAGCGAGTTGAGCCAGAGCGCCGCGTCGCGCCCCTCGGCGTCGCCCGCGATGTCCCAGTAGTTCCCGCCCGGGCAGATGACGGCGGCGGCGCCCGTGGCGGTCTCGGGCGGCGGCAGGCACAAGGTGAGGGTCGGGCGGTCCACCTCGCGGGTCCCCACGGCGCCGGGGGCGCCCTGGGGCCAGAGGAACTCGACGCCCGGCCCGGCCGAGGGCAGGGGCTGTGGCGCCTCAGCGGCCTCCGGCGCGCTTGCGGTGCGCGCCCGCAGCTTCAAGAAGTCTTCCAGCCGACCCAAGGCACGCTCCTCCTGAAGGGCTGAATGTATTGTAGCCACAATCCGCGCCGCGTCAACCGCGGGGTCACAGGATCAGCATGGCGTCGCCGAAGCTGTAGAAGCGATAGCCGAGGCGCTTGGCCTCTTCGTAGGCGGCGAGCACGCGCTCGCGGCCCGCAAAGGCGGCGACGAGCATCAGGAGGGTCGAGCGCGGGAGATGGAAGTTGGTGATCAGGGCGTTGACGACGCGGAACTCGAAGCCTGGGGTGATGAAGAGGCCGGTCCAGCCCGACGCGGCGGCCCACTGGGGCCGGCGGGCGGCGGATTCGAGCACGCGCGTGGCCGTGGTGCCGACGGCGACGACGCGGCGGCCGGCGGCGCGGGCGTCGGCCACGGCTTGGGCGGCGTCGGCCGGCAGCTCGAACCACTCGGCGTGCATCGCGTGGTCCTCGATGCGCTCGGCGGTGACGGGCTTGAAGGTGCCGAGGCCGACGTGGAGCGTGAGGGTCGTGCGGCGAATGCCCTTCGCGTCGAGCGCGGCGAAGACCTCGGGCGTGAAGTGCAGCCCCGCCGTCGGCGCGGCCACGGCGCCCGGGCGCTGCGCGTAGACGGTCTGGTAGCGGGCGAGGTCGGCCTCGCGGTCGGCGTCGGCCTCGGGCGGGCGCTTGATGTAGGGGTCGCCCTCGCCGCCGGCGTGCTGGTGCTCCTTGCCCGCCGCCTGGCCGGTGGCACAGGCGTCGGTGGCACAGGCGTCCCGCCTGTGGACCACAGGCAAGATGCCTGTGCCACCCGTGCCGCCGGGGTGCTGGGCGTCGTCTTGGTCTTCCTGTTCCTTCACGCCGGCTTCCGCGTGGCGATGGGGCCGGAGTGGCGGGTCGAGCGCGAGGAGTCCCTGGCCCGCCGCGCCACCATTGCGGCCATCCGCGCCCAGGTGAAGCCGCCGGCCATCGTCTTCATCCCCCTGGGCCAGGGGCACAGCGACGTGAGCGACTTCTACGCCGCGCTCGCCGAGAACGACCCCGCCCTCTTGAAGGGCATCATCTTCGCCCGCGACTTGGGCGAACGCAACCGCGACCTCGCCGCCGCCCGGCCCAACCATCGCCCGTTCCGCTGGGACCCCGACAGCCGCAAGGCCCTGCCCCTGCCCCCGCCGCCCGGCGCGCGCACCGAATGAGGAGACGACCCCCGCATGTACCGCGAGAAGAAAATCGCAGTCGTCGTCCCCGCCTACAACGAGGAGCGGCAGATCGGTCGCGTGCTCGACACCATGCCCGACTTCGTTGACCGCGTGTACGTGGTTGACGACGCGAGCAAGGACGCCACGGCCGCCCGCGTGGAGGAGCTCGCGGCCCGCCAGCCGGGCCGCATCGTGCTCGTCCAGCACGAGAAGAACCGAGGCGTCGGCGCCGCCATCGTCACAGGCTATCGCCGCGCGCTCGACGACGGGATGGACATCACGGCGGTGATGGCCGGCGACGCCCAGATGGACCCCGCCGACCTGCCCGCCGTGCTCGACCCCGTGGTGGACGGCACGGTGGACTACGTGAAGGGCAATCGCCTCTTCACGGGCGAGGCGTGGAAGAAAATCCCCCACGTCCGCTACCTCGGCAACGCCTTCCTCTCGCTCCTCACCAAGATAGCGTCGGGCTACTGGCACGTTGCGGACAGCCAGACCGGCTACACGGCGATCAGCCGCGAGGCCCTGGCCACGCTGCCGCTCGAGAAGCTCTACGCGCGCTACGGCTACCCCAACCACCTGCTGGTGATGCTGAACATCTACAACTGCCGCGTGGCCGACGTGCCGGTCGCGCCCGTCTACGGCGTGGGCGAGAAGAGCGGCATCCGCCTCCGCAGCGTCGTCCCCAGGATGTCCTGGCTCCTCCTCAAATGCTTCTTCTGGCGGATGAAGGAGAAGTACGTCATCCGCGACTTCCACCCGCTCATCTTCTTCTACGCCCTCGGCGGCCTGCTGTTCCTCCTCTGGTTCGCCCTCAGCGTGCGGCTGTGCATCGTGTGGGGCAGGACGGGCGTGATCCCGCAGATGAACGCCCTGGCCGTGATGACCCTGTTCATCGCCAGCATGCAGTTCCTCCTCTTCGGCATGTGGTTCGACATGGAGCACAACCGCCCGCTGGCGGCGGGGCCGACGCATGCGGGGGGCCGCCGCGCGCCGGGCAGTTCCCCGCGCGCGGGCGGGGAACTGGGATAGCGAGGAACGGCCCGGTACATGGACTACACCGTGGGCAAGTACCGCGAGCTGTGCAAGGCCCTCGTGGCCGCGGGATACCGCAGCCGCACGGTGCAGGACTTCGCCGGCATGGGCGACGCCCCGCTCGACGCGCGGCTCGTGATCTTGCGCCACGACGTGGACCGGTTCGCGGCCTGCGCCCTCCCGCTCGCCGAGGCCGAGGCAGCCTGCGGCTTGACAGCAAGCTACTACTTCAGGGTTCCGGCCACCCTGGATGCGCGAGTCATCGCCGCCGTGAGCCGCTCTGGCCATGAGGTCGGCCTGCACTACGAGTGTCTCGACAAGGCGAAGGGTGACCCCGCCAAGGCCGCCGAGTGGCTCGAACGGGACCTTCAGGCCCTCAGGAAGCTCGCACCCGTCCGCACGGTGTCCATGCACGGCAACCCACTCACCCGATATGACAACCGCGACCTGTGGAACTCCTATGACCTGGCCCGCTTCGGTCTAACCGCAGAGGTCTACCTGTCCATTGACTTCCAGAGGGTTCTGTACTACTCGGACACCGGGCGCACCTGGCTGGACGGCCGCTACAACATCAAGGACGTGATTCCCGCCCAGGGCGGGCCGTTGCCCCAGAAGCCCAGGGTGGCGGCCACTGATGATCTCATTGGGCTGCTGCGCACGGAACGGCGGAACCTGTACCTGCTGGTGCACCCCGAGCGGTGGCGGCGGTCGCTGGGCGGGTGGGCGCTGTCCCTCGCCCTGGACGTTGCTGCGAACGGCCTGAAGGTAGTGTTCAAGGCGTTGCGACGCGCGAGGAGGGGACGCGCGTGACGTGCAGCAGCGCCGAGCCGCCGCTCTCCGTGCTGGTCACGAACGGCGCCAGCCTCAAGTGCCCGCCAGTCGCCCGCGCTCTCGCCGCCGCGGGCATGAGAGTCCTGATCGGCGAGACCTTTCTGCGGTCGCCCACCAGCTTCTCGCGCTCCTGCGCCGGCCGGTTCGCCTACCCCAGCCCAGAGCTTGAGCCGGAGAGGTTCGTCGCCGAGGTGGGCCGCTACGCCGAGGCGGCGGGCGCGCGGGTCGTCCTGCCGCTGAACTCCCCTGAGACGCTGGCGCTGGCCAAGTACCGCTCCGCGCTGCCCGATAGCGTGAGCCTGCCCCTCGGCGACTACGAGACCATGTGCCGCCTGCACGACAAGCACTTGGCCCTGCAGACGGCGGAGCAGCTTGGCATCCGCGTGCCCAAGACCCGGGCCTGTTCGAGCCTGGCAGAGGCCGAGGAAGCAGCAGACGCCATCGGCTTCCCGGCCGTCCTGAAGCCCGCGGGCGCGACGTCCAGCCGCGGCGTCAGCTATCACGCGGGCAAGGAGTCCCTGCGGCGGGCCTTCGCCACGTTGCAGGAGCGCGGCCTTGTCGGCGCCGACGCTCCGGCGCTTGTGCAGGAGCGGGTGTCCGGCGTGGGCTGCGGCACCTCTGCGCTCTTCAACCGCGGCCGCGCTGTTGCCGTCGTGTCGCACGTGCGGCTTCGCGAATACCCGCTGTCCGGCGGGCCGAGCACCTATCGCATCAGCGTGGCGGACGAGCGGCTGGAGGCCCCGGCCATCCGGCTCCTCGAGGCCGTCTCCTGGCACGGCCCCGCGATGGTGGAGTTCAAGCTGCCCGCGGGCGCCGACGCGCCGGTGTTCATCGAGGTGAACCCCCGCATCTGGGGCTCGGTCCACCAGGCCATCGCGGCGGGGGTGAACATCCCGGCACTGGCCGTCCGCCTGGCCCTCGGCGAGGACCTCCAGGGCCTCCAGCGGGGGCGCCCAGGCGTGCGGACCATGTGCCTCCTCAATGAGATGCGGGCCGTGCTGGCCTCCCTCCTGCGCCTGCGGCTCGGCGTCCTAAAGGACCTCTTCGACTTCGCGACGTTCAGGGTCTCCCCCGACATCCTGTCGCTGCGGGACCCTCTTCCGCTGCTGAGGTTCATGCTCATGGCCCTCGGCAGGCGGCGGCCGAAGGGCGGAGGCTAGGCGATGCGCTGCGACTTCCATTGCCACACACGGCACTCCTACGACTCGCTGCTCAGCCCGCGCACGCTCGTCCGCACCGCGTTGCGGCGGGGGCTGGAGGCGGTCGCCGTGACGGACCACGGGGCGTTCGCGGGCGCCGAGGAAGCCGTTGCCGAGGCCGCAGGGCTGCCGCTCATCGTTGTCCCGGGCGTCGAGGTCGCAACCGCGGCCGGCGACATCGTGGGGCTGTTCCTCACGGCGCCGGTGAAGGCGCGCCGCGTGCTGGACGTGTTGGACGCGATTCGCTCCCAGGGCGGGATCGCCGTGCTCCCTCATCCCTTCCACCACCACGACCTGGCCGGCGGCCTGCCCGAGCAAGTGGACGCCATCGAGGTGTTCAACGCCCGGTGCACGCGGGAGCAGAACCAGCGCGCGCGCGAGTTGGCCGCGCGCCTGGGCAAGCCCGGGCTGTTCGGCAGCGACGCACACCTCCGCTGGGAGGTGGGGCGCGGGTACTGCGAGGTCCAGGCCGAGCCGACCCTGGACGGCCTCCGGCGCGGCGTACTGGCCGGGGCCACCCGTGTGGCGGGGGCCTACTCCCCATTCGTGGCCACGCTCCTGAGCCAGGGGGTGAAGTGGCTGCGGCGCCTGCGGCGCAGGCCGGAGGCACGATGAAGGTCTGTGTCGCTACCACCACATTCCCTCGCTGGCGATCGCCACCGCTATCCCCAGGTAGAGGATCAAGAACAGCACGACGATCTCCCACGCCATGCCCAGCGCGTTGAGGAAGCAGCCCACGAAGGCCAGGCACACGAGCAGCAGCAGCCCCGCCGTGCGATAGGGCAACGCCTCGCGCGAGTCGTCCAGCTCCTTGCGGCCCAAGAAATGGAGGAACAGGTCCTTCAGGTATCGCCGGCTCACCCACAGGGCGATGAGGCAGAGGGCCAGGTAGCCGCCCGCCGTCTGCTCTCTGACGAACGGGAACCCCGGGACCGCGATGCCGAAGGCGCTCGTCAATACGTATTGGGCCTTCCAGAAGAGGTAGAAGAACCAACACGAGAACGCCATGTCCAGCGGCAGGAAGAAGCACACGCCGATGGCGAAGGGGTAGAGGCTGATCGGCATCCAGCCCACCGCGCCCCAGGGCCGCTCGGTGAAGTACCGCCCCAGGTTGTCAATGTGGACGACCGGGATGCGGGGCACAGCGGGATAGAGATGGCTCAAGCCGTTCAAGAAGTCAATCCCAGCGGCCAGGGCGAAGCCGTACCAGAGCAAGCGGTTCGAGAACAGCCGCTGCGTCTGCGTGGTCACGAGCAGCGGAATCTGGATGACGGGGTACGACAGCTTCTCGTTCTCTGTCCACTGCTTCCGCAGCAGCACGTTGATGAGGAAGAGCGAGGCGATGAGGGCGAAGATGAAGCTGGCCCACCGCAGCATGGGCGGAGCCCACGCCCCGATCACGCGCCAGTCGTACATCGTCGAGCCGCCCTGGTAGTAGCCGCGCACGATGTCGGGCGCGTCCAGCAGCACGAACTTGGGCAGGTAGGGGTGGAACTTCTCCCAGCCGTTCTCAGGCGTCGCGCCCCAGTAGGGGTGGGAGATCATCGAGACCAGAATCTCGATGCTGTCGTGCCCGCAGACCACCGAGCCGATGGCCAGCATCACGTAGATCGTGAGCAGCTCGCCTGGGTTCAGCGCCGCCCGCGGCCACCACCGCTTCACCAGCAGGTTGCCCACGGTGAGCAGGAAGAGCATGAAGACGACGTGGGGCATGAGGGAGACGGTGGTGGGCTGGGACGAGTACCAGAGGATTTCCGACTGGATGAGCCACATGCACGTGATGGGGATCAGCGCGGCGCCGATGCAGATCGAGCGCAACGTCACCGAGCAGGACTCGGCCTGCTCGGCGGGCGTGGGCGTCGCGTGGGGCCGTTCGGCATCCATCCCGTGGCTCCTCCTTGCGCCTTCGGACGGCTGCACTATACGGCCCGGCGGGGAACGAGTCAAACTTGACTCGCCGTCCGCCGCTGCTACACTGGGAGGCCAAGTCCTCTACGCGAAAGGCGTGACATGGCGAAGTACGAGGTCGCACTCCCCGAGGCCCAGGTCAAGTCCATCATCCTCACCGTCCGCGGCCACAAGGTCATCCTCGACAGCGACCTGGCCGCGCTCTATGGCGTCACGACCAGTCAGCTCAACCAACAGGTCAGGCGGAATCCCGATCGCTTCCCCGTTGAGTTCGCCTTTCAGCTCACGCCTGAGGAAGCGGCCAACTTGAGATCACAAAATGTGATCTCAAGTTCGCAACTGCCTGTCCCACCTGATGTTAGAAACTTGAGGTCGCAAAATGCGATCTCAAGATCCTACCCGATGCGATCACAAATTGTGATCGCATCAGACGAGGGCATCCGGTCGCAAAGTGCGACCGCATCGAAGCGCAATATCCGCTACCGGCCCTATGCCTTCACCGAGCACGGGGCGATCATGGCGGCGACGGTGCTCAACAGCCCAGAGGCCGTGCGCATGAGCGTGTTCGTCGTCCGGGCCTTCGTCAAGATGCGCGAGGCACTCGTCCAGACCCGCGAGCTGGCGGCCAAGCTGGCCGAACTCGAACGCACCCTCACCGAACGCCTCGACACCCACGAGGACGCCATCGCCCTCATCCTGGCCGAGTTGAGGAAGCTCATGGCCCCGCCGCCCGACCCGCCAAGAGCGCCCATCGGCTTCACCGTTCGCGAGCGCCTCGCCAGATACCGAACCCGCCGCAGGAGGTAGCCGCCCCCCCCTCTCATCCCATCGCCTTCGCGTGACAATCCTTCACGTAGTCACGCGACTTCCCCAGGGCCTCCGACATCGCGTCCGGCTCCATGTGATGATGGGTGAAGATGTTACAGTATCCGTCGTAGCCGACCTCGGCCAGCGCCTTCAGCCACGGCACGCAATCGGTCGGCCCGTGGCCGGGCAACTCGTTCACTCCACCCGCATGCTGCCAAGCGTAGAAGAAGAACAGTTGCTTCCCGCAGGCCCGAATCGCCTCCTCGACCGACATCTTCCCCGCCTGAACGTGGTACGGCGCAAGTGCTATCCCCAGGCGGGGTGAGGAGTTACAGTCAACGAACGCCTTCATCGAGTCAACCGTACACAGCAGCGACCCGCCGTGATTCTCGAAGGCCAGCCGCGAGTTGTGCTTCTCGGCCAGCTCGGCCAGCGGCTTGCAGCCCTCGAGGAACTTCTTCATCCGCTCAGTCAGCTCCTCGGGCTTGGCCCCGCCGCCGCTGCCCTGCACGGCCAGGCCCCCGCCGCACTGGCCCAGGAACTCGGCGTACTTCGCGTAGCCACCGACGTAAACCGAGAACGCGAATAGCTTTAGGCTGTGCTTCGCCAGCAGCGCCCTCAGCCCGTCGGCCTTCAGCCGGTCCTTCGCGTCGTCGAGATGGGGACACTTCTGGTAGGCCGACCAGATGTCAATCGCCTCGAACCCCAGCTTCCCGATTCGCTCGCAGGCATCCTCTAAACTCAACCCGCGAAAGTGGTTAGACGACGTGGAGAGCCTGAGCGGCCACTTGCCCGCCGCCCCCTCTGCCCCCCGCGCCCCGCGTCCCGCGGCCCAAGCTGCCGCCGCCCCGCCCGCCGCCAGAAAGGCCCGCCGATTCGGTTCGCTCATCGCCGCATCCCCCAACAAGGCCCGAGTGGACACACCGTCTGCCCCCCGAGTGTAGCCATTGCCCTCCCCGCCGTCAAGCGCTGCCCCCCGCGCAGAGTGACTCTTTTTGGACATTGGGGCGCTGTTTTTTGGACATCCGAGGCCTGCCCGGAACCCAGAGCGCCGGCGCCGAGGCGCACAGGACGCGCTTCTCCAAGCGTCTGGGGGGCGGGGGAGGCCAAGAGTGCCACCAAGAATGCCAACTCTCCCCCCCTGGCGTTGGCATTCTTGCTTGACTCCACCTGCTCTTTCCGCTACATTCCGTCCGCTGCCTACGGCGCGGGAGTCTCCATGCATGAACGTCTCCAGTTTCCTCATCAAGTGGAAGCAATCGGACCTCACGGAGCGCTCCGGCGCGCAACAGCACTTCCTCGACCTGTGCGAGCTGTTCGACCACCCCAAGCCGGCCGACGCCGATCCCAAGGGCGAATGGTTCACGTTCGAGCGCGGCGCCGCCAAGCACGGCGGCGGCGACGGCTGGGCCGACGTGTGGAAGAAGGACTTCTTCGCCTTCGAGTACAAAGGCAAGCACAAGGACCTCGAAGCCGCCTACGACCAGCTCCTCAGATACCGCGAAGCCCTCGGCAACCCCCCGCTCCTGTGCGTGTGCGACATGGACCGCATCGTGGTCCACACCAACTTCACCGCGACGGTGGCCAAGGTCTACGACATCCGCCTGCTCGACTTCAAGGAGCCCGACAACCTTGAGATCATGCGGGCCGTCTTCCACGACCCGAGCAAGCTGAAGCCCGGCGTGACCCGCGAGGGCATCACGAGGGAGGCCGCCGAGCGCCTCGCCAAGGTCGCCGACCGCCTTCGCAGCCGCGGCCTCGACCCCCACCAGGTCGCACGCTTTCTCGACCGCATGGTCTTCTGCCTCTTCGCCGAGGACGTGGGCCTGTTGCCCGACGGCACGCTGACCCAGATTCTCGGCGAGTACCGCTACGAGCCCGAGCAGTTCGCCGCCGCCGTCAAGGAACTCTTCGACAAGATGGCCGCCGGCGGCCGCTTCGGCGTCCGGCGCATCAAGCACTTCGACGGCAACCTGTTCGAGAACGTCGAGGTCCTCGAACTCGAATACCCCGAGATCGAGAGCATCTGGCTCGCGGGCAAGCTCGACTGGGCGGCGGTGGACGCCTCGATCTTCGGCACCCTCTTCGAGCGGGGCATGGACCCCGCCAAGCGCGCCCAGCTCGGCGCACACTACACCAGCCGCGCCGACATCGAGACCCTGGTCGAGCCCGTCGTCATGGCCCCCCTCCGCGAGAGGGTGTCGCGCTCGGAGTTGGCGTGGATGGTGGTGAGCGAGCCGTCGTGGCCGGTGTTCATGGCCTGGAGCATGTCAAGGGCTTCGCCGCCGCGGCACTCGCCCACGATGATGCGGTCGGGGCGCATGCGCAGGCTGTTGCGGACGAGTTCGCGGATGGGGATGGCGCCCTTGCCCTCGATGTTGGCCGGCTTCGCCTCCAGGCTGACAATGTGGTCCTGGTGCAGCTTCAGCTCGGCCGCGTCTTCGATGGTCACGATCCGCTCGTCGCGCGGGATGAAGGAGGAGACGACGTTGAGGAGGGTGGTCTTGCCCGAGCCTGTGCCGCCGGAGATGATGATGTTGGCGCGGTACTGGACGATGAGCTTGAGGAACTCGACGACCTGCATGGTGAGGGTGCCGAAGCGCTCGACGAGGTCCTTCTCGGTGTAGGGGTCGGCGGCGAACTTGCGGATGGTGAGGGTCGGCCCCGTGAGGGCCAGGGGCGCGATGATGGCGTTGACGCGCGAGCCGTCCTTGAGGCGGGCGTCCACCATCGGGCTGCTCTCGTCAATGCGGCGGCCCAGGGGGGCGATGATGCGGCGGATGATGTGGATGACCTGCGCGTTGTCGGTGAAGCACTTGTCGGTGATCTCCAGCTTGCCCTTCCGCTCGATGTAAATCCGGTCCCAGTTGTTCACCATGATCTCGTCAATCGTGGGGTCGGCGAGGAGGTCCTCGATGGGGCCGAGGCCGACCGCTTCGTCCACGACCTCCTTGACGAGCTGCTCGTGGGGGAGCCAGATGGGGATTTCGGCGGCCATGGTGGCGACGGCGTTGCGGACGACCTTCTCGGCCTTCTCGCGCAGCTCCTCGTCGCTCTGCTGCGTGAAGTCCACGTGCCGCAGGTCGAGGTCAATGAGCAGTCGCTCGTGAATCTTCTTCTTGAGGTCGGAGGGGACGAGGCGGCGTGTCTGCCCGCCCGGCTCGCGGGCGATGGCCCCTGAGACGGGTTGGAGCGCGGTCCGCCGGTCGCCGGGGGGCCCGGCCGTGCCGGGCTGGGCCTCGCCCATCGAGAAGATGATCTGGACGGGGCCGAGGTCAATGCGGGTGCCTTCGGCCAGGGGGGTGGCGGCGTTGATGCGGCGGCCTTCGACATAGGTGCCGTTGCGGCTGCCCAGGTCGCGGATGGTGTAGACGCCGTTGGCGCCCGTGATCTCGCAGTGCTGGCGCGAGATGGCCAGCTTGTCCAGCGCCAGGTCGCTGGCGGGGGACTTGCCGATGCTGAACATGGGCCTGGTGAGCGCGATGCGCCGTTGCGTGGGGGGGGTGGCCTCGCGGTCCGTCACCAGGATGAAGGGCATGTGCGCGTCCTCGGTCCTGTCGCTCCTCAAGGCGACGGGCTGGGCTCGCTAGGGCGTGGGAGCACCCTTGGTGGCGGGCTGAGTCTTCCGCTCTCGCTCGCTGCCGGCGGCCTCAATCATCTCGGGAAGAGAAGGCTGCGTGACGACGGGGAGGATGCCCTTCTCCATCTGCACGTCCTGGCGGAGGACGCAACTGAGGTTGCCGGCTCCCTGGGCGAAGGTGAGGAGCGAGGCCTCGAGGGGCGTGACCAGGAGCGTGATCGAGCTGTAGCCCCTGTCGGCCTGCGGGGCGCGGCCCCCGGCGCGGACGGGCAGGGTCAGCTCGGTGCGGTTGTCCACGGCGATGACCTCGACGTTTCGCGCCACGACTCGCGTGACGACGCTGGCCGCCACGTTTGGCCCGCCGCCGCCCTCGCGGAACGTGCCCAGGATGTCAACTCGGCTGTTCGGCGCGATGAGGCCGCCGACGCCCGAGATCTGGTTCACGCCAATCGTCACCGCGCGCCAGCCGGCACGGATTCTGAAGCCCGCGGACTCGCCAGCCCCGGTGTCCACGAAGTCCAGCCTCATCAGCGGCTCGCCGGCCTGGACCTTCCCAGACAGGGGCGTGCCCATGAAGCGGTCAATCTCCGACATGGGGATGTGCATGCGGCACACGCCCTCGTGGTCAATCTCCACCGAGTTGATCATGTCCTTGCGCAGGGGGGTGCCGCGCATGATGTCCACGCGGGCGGACGCGATGGCCACCCGCCGCCCCTTGCCGCGGATTTCGGACTCCTTCTGCTCGACATAGCTCCGCACGCCGATAGCGGCGAGGAAGCCGAGGATGACGGCGGCCAACAGAGCCAACTTCGTTCGCATTCACCACTCCTCAGGCGTTTAGAGTTCCGCGTTTCGGGTTTCGCGTTCCGCCTTCGAACACAGGCTGGAAGCCTGTGCCACCCCTCTTCGGGCACAGGCTGGAAGCCTGTGCGCTCACAGCCCACGGTCAGGCGGGAGCCAGTCCTTCACGGTGTAAGCGACGGCCGTGCGCACCTTGTTCGTCCCCTGGTCGCGCTCGATGTAGACCATCGCGCGGCGCGTGCCCTGGAGGAACGAGAGGAACTTGCCGGCCATGTGCCGCTGGACGACGTTCTCGGCGTCGGTGTTCCGGGTCCAGCCCGCCTTCGGCATGTCGTAGGCGAACACCGTGGCCACTTCGTCCAGCGACCCCGCGCCCTCGTAGACGAGGAGCCGCGAGGGGATGCCGCCCAACCCGTCCACGCAGAACACGCGGCGTGCCTGCGGCGGGCGCGGGATGCCGGGCACTTCGTCGCCCGGCACGTCCCCGTGGCGCCAGCCCTGGGGGTCGCTGGGCTTGCTGCGGCCGACGAAGTAGGCGGAGCCGCCGGTCTTCGGGTCGTCGTAGGCCACGATGCCCACCGTGTAGCCTTCGGAATCCATCGCCCCCGCGGCGGCGTAGGAGCGGGCGGCCACTTGCATCATCGTGCCGCGGGTCGGCGGGGCCGCATCGGTCGGCTTCCCGTAGCGCTCCTCGAACTGCTCGACGACGGAGCGCGCCGAGACGTTCGAGCGGTACTGGGCGAAGGTGGCCCTCTCGCCGTTGAACGTGCACTCGTGCGACCGCACGAGGGTGGAGCCGGTGAAGGGCGCGAAGGGCGCGTCGGCCTGGATGCGCGCGGGGCCTGCGGACGGCATGGCCCTGGGGCTGAGCCAGGCCCTGCCGTGGTCGTAGCCGAAGGCGAGGATGCCGACGGCGAGGAGGGCGATGAGCCCGCCACGCCAGGCGTATCGGAGCAGGGTTGGCCGGTCGAGCTTCATGGCGCGGCTCCGTCAAGGGGCTGGGGGCGGGTTGCCGCCGGGGGGCGGCGTCTGCGGGACCCAGCCTTCGCAGGGGTGCCAGAAATCGTAGTCGTTCGGCTCGACGCCGGGCAGGCCGTTGCTGATGCCGACCTGGGTGCGCTGGTCTGCGCCGGGGGGCGACTGGTCGTGGGCCTCGCGGCTCTTGTCCCAGCGGACGGCGGCCACGGGGTGCCACTCGTCCTTCGTCGCCCGCGCGTCGTTGGGGACCTCGAGGTTCCACGCACTCACCTTGCTGTCGCCGGCCACGGCCTTGTCCTTGTCGTGATACCACCTGTGTGCGTAGTTGGTGTGCGCCTGGCGGCGGTGCATGTAGTCCACCAGCATCTCGGTGATTCGCTCGGGAATCTGGTCGTCCAGGAGGTCCCAGGCCTCGACGAGCTGGCCCTCGGGGCGGATGCGGTAGCCTTCGTCAATGCGGACGGACTCGCGGTAGCGGACGGTCGAGCCGTCGAGGTAGAAGCTGCCGTGTGCGGAGACGTTGCGGTAGTGGATGGGCTTGGTGAACTCTTCGAAGAGGTCGCGGATTTCGCCGCTGCCCGGCACGTCGGCATCTATCGGGTCGGTCTCCTGCACGCGGACCTGGCCAGGGAACTCGCGGAAGGCGACGTTGTGGACCTCGCCGACGGGGGCGTAGTCCTCGCTCTGGTCCTCTTTCGCCCAGATGGCATAGTGATTGGCCTCGTGGACGCGCTGTCGGCCGGTGGCGAGCCAGCCGACGTAGATGGCGCCGAAGATGAGGGGGATGTAGACGAAGGCGGTGAGCAGGGCAAGCTCGGCGGCCATGGCCCCTCGGCGCGAGTGCCGCGTGCCCAGGAGTTGCGTTTTCATCGGCAGGCGCCTTTGCTCTTCTCAACCCGAAATCGGAAATCAGTGTTCGATCACTTCCCCGATGCGGGGGCTGTCGGTATCGAGGTTCATCTGGCCGAGGACGTGATTGACGTCCGGCCGCAGGCGCGGCTCCTCGCCCATCTGGTCGGGCCGCCGCGGCTCGTACCAGTGGGTGTGCATGAGGCCGTAGAGGAGGTACGAGAGGCCGGTCTGGTTGAGCTGAGGCTGACCGAGGTGACGCCGGGGGTGAAGTTGCAGCAGACCTTGGAGGTGCCTGTGCCCCAGGTGCTGCCGACGTTGACGGCGTTGTCGAAGACCTTGGCCCAGTTCTCACCGTTGTTGACCGCGTTGAAGGTGCCGACGGGGCTGGCCGACCCGGCGACGATGGGGGCGAGGCCCCACTCCGCCGTGTTGATCGCGTTGTTGTTGTCGGGGTCAACGATGTCTATCTTGGTCGTGCCGTTGTGGCGGAGCGCGCCGTTGCCGGTGCCGACGAGGACGATGGGGACCGCCCAGGCGGGGCCGGCGGCGAGGGCGAAGAGGCACAGGGCGGCGCCGCGAGCAACCCGCCGCAGCCCCTGGTAGCGCGCGTCTGTCATTCATTATCCCTTACTACCAGGCCCCCGCGGCCGGCTACGGCAGCGGGGGCCTGTGCGTGTTCGCATTCGGAGCAGCCAAGGCTCAGCGGCGGTTGCGCCGCTTGCGCAGGGTCACGAGCGCGCCCAGGCCCAGGAGCGTGAGGGTGCATGGCTCGGGGACGAGGGTGTTGGTGAAGGTGACGCCCACGCTGCCGCCGGGCGTGACGGTGAAGGTGGCTGAGAAGGGGCCGAAGACGGCGCCCTCATCGCTCGAGGTCACGCCAACGGCCCAGCCGTCCTTGGGGGTTTCCGTGACTGTGTAGGTGCCGGCCTCGAGGTCCTCGAGAATGGCCTGGCCGCCGCCGCCGGCGATGGTGACGAGGAAGGGGTCGCCGTTCTCGGGCTCGACCCAGAACTCCCAGTCGGTCGTGGGCGGGTTGAAGCCGCGGGGGTCCACGATCTTCTCGAGCAGCAGCTCGCCCTCTTGCAGCGCCTGGTTGATGCCGAACTCGCCGATCGCGAAGTCGCCACCGCCCGTCATCTGGATTACCGAGATGGTGTCGCCCGCTGTGCACCAGAAGCCGTAGTAAGATGCGCCAGCATTCCAGTCAACGGTCTGCGTGAGGACCGCGCCGCCCACGGCCGTGGCCGTGATGTTGAATATGCCGCCAGTCGGCTCGGCGTACAGGTAGAAGGCATTCGTGCCCGCGGGCATGCCCAGGTTCACCGCCCCCTGCGGCCCGTAATATACATCACCCGTGTACCCGTGGCTCCACGTCATCCACTCCGACGGTGTGAGCGCGTGCTGCAATGGCACACTGAAGGTGACCACACCCTGAATGGGACTCGGCACATCGCTGACGGGGGTGTAATAGGATGGCCGGCCATCCGGGCCAAACGGGGTCATGGGCCAGACGCCGAGGGGGTCATAGGTGGAGGGCGGAAGGGTCCCCCCCGCCAGACCAAGGATAGCGCCCGACGAGGAGCAGGCCAGAATGGCGAGCAATGCGACGCAGAGAGTGGCTTTTCTCACGACCCCGCACTCCTAAAGCTGTAGAACCGAAGCAGTGTTGTTCCCGAATCAAGAACCTGGGTGGTCCGCTAAACTAGCGAACCCCTCAGTAAGATTAGTTGAGACATGGCAATTCTCATGCCACCCGCTGCCGTCCCGGACAGGGAATTTGCCTGCGCCATAACCACTGGTTATTACGACACTTCTGGCGTGTCACTCATGGCCGCCGGAGCGGGGGTCCGCGTCCTGGTGGCACGCGATGTTGACGATTGGCAACGCCCAAATCGCCTGTTTGACGCATGTGGTTGGGAAATATGGGCTTATGGATGTTGATTTCCGGCAACGCGATGTTGACAGGAGGCAACATGAGGGAGGGGCGGGCGAGGGGGCTTCCTCTGTCGCCCGTGGCGGCCCGGACACCCTCACCCCAACCCTCTGCCCGAGGGCTCACCCTTGCCCGCATCTTCTTGGGGAAAGGAGAGGCGGAACAGGGGCGAAGACAGGCGCAGGAAGAAGCATAGGGGTGCAGTAACGGACTTGCGCAGGTTCCAGGGATGGCCCAGACCCTCGCGGGCGGCGGAACGCTGTCTGCTGGCCGGCGCCCTGAGGTGGCGGTTCCGCCGCCCCATGCGGGGCTGGGGGAGGGGTTTGGCGTCCGCCGTCAACCCACGGCTCTCAAGGCATCGCCGTGGGCTTTACTCCGTCGCCCCGTGCGGGGCTGAGCCTGTCGTGCGGTCTGGCTGGCCCGCGCAAAGCTGTTACTACACCCGAAGCATGGTAGGGCCAGGCGACCGTGTGGGCCACCTCGGTCCTGGGGCGCGCGGGGTTCCCCGCTCGCCGGCTCAGGATGCGGGCCATCGCTATCCTGGCTGCGAAGGCGCGGGCAGACGGAGCCCTCATTGAACCGACCGCAGGACCGTTCGGTTCAATAGGGTGTGCCCAGCCGCGCAAGTCCGTTACTGCACCCATCACGGGTTCGGCAATTGACAGGGGGGAGCGAGGGGAATAGAATAGGGGGTGGCGCGGGCGAGCGGAGGCAGCACCCCGCGTGACGAGGCGGTCGCAGCGAATGGCAAGGCAGAGCGAGCAGGTGGACTGGTACGTGGACATGAGCGAGCGCCTGGAGCGCCGGGAGCATCGCCGCAAGTGGGTGGTCCTGGGCTTCTGCGTGGGCGTGCCGCTCGTCGTGATGGGCGCGCTCGTGCTGTACATCGTGCTGGACAAGGCCGGGGTGTTCGCCGAGCTGCGGGGCAGGCCGGTGAAGGACCCCACCGAGAAGGCGGCCGCCGCGCGCAAGGCCCTGCCGCTCGAGCCCACCCAGGTGGCGTCCTTCCACAAGGGCGACGTGCGCTTCCCCCAGCTCGACAGCGACAAGCTGATCACGAGCATGAACCACCACTTCCGGGAGGAGCGGCCCAAGGACGCCGACACCTTCACGGTGAACCGAGAGAGCGAAGAGCAGGGCACCATCGCCAACTACCGGATGCGCAACATCGGGACGGGCGAGATCTTCGAGTTCTCCGCCGTGCAGGTCAAGCGTCTTGGGATGGAGTGGACGATTACGGAGGAAGGGTGGAGCCAGGTCCGTGACGAGTTGCAGGCCAAGATGAAGCTGCAGCTCGCCCGCCCGATGATGTAGGCGGGGTCACCGCCGCTTCGCCACCAGGTCGGCCAGCATGGCCAGCGCGAAGAGCTGCACCCCCGCCACCAGGAGCAAGAGGTCCGAGGTCTTCAGGTTCGGCGCCCCCAGCGGGTTGTCGGGCGCCAGGAGGTTCCACGCCCCCTTGGCCACGCCGGCCAGGAACACGGCGGCGGCGAGGGGCCCGAGGACCTTGAGCGGCCGGAAGTGCGTGACCGTGCGGGCGATGAGCAGGAGGAAGCCCAGCGTGTCGCGGACCGGGCGTATCTTCGAGCGGCCCACCCGCCGGCGATACTCGATGGGGGCGAAGGCCACGGGCAAGTCGTCGCACAGCACGGCCAGGGTGAGCGTGGTGGTAAACGAGAAGCGGCGCGGCAACAGGTTCACGTAGCGCGCGTAGACGTCGCGGCGGAACACCCGCATCCCCGAATTCAGGTCCGGTATCCGCTCGTCGGCCAGGTAGCTGGCGAGCCGGGTGAGCAGCCACTTGGCCGGGCGGCGCAGGAGGGGGATGGCGCCAGCCCGCGGGCGGGCGCCCACCACCATCGCCGCGTCGCCCAGCGCGCGCACCAGCTCGGGCAGCCGCCCCGCGGGGTACGAGCCGTCGCCGTCCACGATGGCGAACAGCTCGTGCGCGGCGTGGCGCAGGCCGTGCTTGATGGCCGAGCCGTAGCCGCGGTTGCGGTCGCGGGCGAGGAGGCGGACGGCGGTCCTGCCCTCGGCCGCGGCCCGCGCGGCGGCGGCCGTGCCGTCGGTCGAGCCGTCGTCCACCACGAGAATCTCGAACGCCTCGATGTCGCCCGCCCCGGCGAGGGCCGCGTGCAGCTCGGCCACGACTCCGCCGATGGCTTGCTCCTCGTTGTAGACTGGGACGACGACGCTGAGGTTGGCCATGCCCTTGCCGCCCTGGGGTGCTCGGAGTGACGGATGTGGGCGCATTCTAGCAGCGGCGCGCGCGAATGTCAATCCACGCGCTTGCCTGCGGCCCGCCGTTCCGCTATGATGCCAGCGGCGCAGGGAGGCGTCGGCCCGCCTGGCACGAGAGGAGCAGGGAAATGGTGATGAGCCGCCGCAGCTTCGTGAAGGGCGCCGCGCTGGGCGTTGCCGCCGCCGCGTCGCTCGGCCGAGAAGCCCTTTCCGAGGAGAAGCAGATGCCGCGCATCCGCCTGAGCGCGTGCGACTGGTCGCTCGGGGCCGGCGGCCCCGGCGGCCTCGAAGTCGCCAAACGCTGCACGCTCGAAGTCTGTCCGAGAAGGGCCTGGTGGACTACGCGCCCTACGAGATCGCCACCTTGACCCCCCAGGGGCAGGAGGTCGCTCGGCGCATCGCCCGCCGCCATGAGGTGATCCGCAGCTTCCTGGTCGAGGTGCTCTCACTCGATGATGCCCTGGCCGAGGCCAACGCCTGTCGCATGGAGCACGATCTCGACCGGGAGGTGCTGGTGCGGCTGCACCTGTTCGCCGAGTTCGTGAAGCGGTGCCCTCACTGCGGCCAGGAACGGCTTCAGGCCTTCCGGGAGTACTTCGAGCGCGAGAGCGAGCGGCCGCAAGATGGAGACACCCTTTCCCCTACAAAGGAGGGCGGCTGAAGTGCCGACGTATGAGTACCTGTGCGAAACATCAGGAAGGCGCTTCGAGAAGTTCCAGAGCATGACCGAGGCGCCGCTGAAAACGTGCCCGGAGTGCGGTGGCCCGGTGCGCCGGCTGATCGGCGCGGGCGGCGCCGTGATCGTCAAGGGAAGCGGCTTCCACGCCACCGACCACGGACGAGGCTCGGAGGGCGGGACCCGCTGCGGCCGGGCACGGACCTGCTGCGGGCGCGGCGTCCCGTGCGACCGGCCCCCTTGTGACAAGTGAGGAGGGAAGCCTTGAGCACAGACCTTGTGAGATGTCGTTGGCCCGGGGGTCACGCCGTTTCAGTGCTGGCCGCTCTCGCGGGCCTGCTCTGGACGGGGTGTGCGCCCAGGAGACACCGCATGGCGACGCAGCCTGGGTTCCCTGCTGAGGTCAATGGCTGGCAACGGGCCGGCCAGACGCGTGCCTACGGGCGCGACACCATTTTCGAGTACATGGACGGCGCGGGCGAACTCTACCTGGCCTACGATTTCCAGCGCATCTTCGTCCAGGAGTACAAGCGGACCGGCTCGCCAGGGATCGCGGTCGAGGTCTATGAGATGCTCACGAGCCAGGACGCCTACGGCGTGTTCACCCACGATCCGGAAGGGGAGGACGTGGGGGTGGGCCAAGGCAATGCCTACGCGGTGGGGCTGCTGCGCGTGTGGAAAGGGCAGTACTTCTTCCGCATCCTCGCGGACCATGACACTGCCGAAGCCAAGGCGGCTGTCGTCGCTCTCGCGCGTTCGCTGGCGCAACCGATCGCCGAGGGGCCTCGCCCGGCGCTTCTGCGTCGCCTGCCGCAGGAGGGCCTGGAGGCCGCGAGCATTCGCTACTTCCACACGCACGTCTCCCTCAACTCCCTTTACTACCTTGCGGACGCGAACCTTCTGGGCCTTTCGCCGCAGACCGAGGCCGTGATGGCCGTGTACCGGCCGGAGGGCGAGAAGATCACCCTCCTCATCGTCCAGTACCAGGGCGAGCGACAGGCGAAGGAGGCCAGCCGCGAGTTCGCCCGCGTCTACCTGGAGGACGAGCGGGAGGCCGACGGGCCGCTTCGGATCAAGGCGGTCGAGGACGGGCGCCACGTGGGCGCGCTCGTCAAGGGCCGGTTCCTCGCGCTCGCCTTCGACGCACGTTCGCGCGCCGCGTGTGAACGGCTGCTCAGGGAGGCAGGGAGCCGCTTGTGAGAAAGGAGACGAGGGACATGCCATCATTCACTCGACGCGACTTCTTGAGGGGCACGGCGGCGGGCGCTCTCGGCGCCTCGGCCGGCCTGACCGCCCTTCGGGCGGCCTTCGCCGCAGAGCCCGCGGAGGCCAGGACCACCGTGGTCCTCATCCGCGACGAGGGCGCGCTCGACGCCCAGAACAAGGGCAACCTGAAAGTGGTCGAGGCCATGCTCGACAAGGCCGTCTGCCGCCTGGCAGGGAAGGACGACCCGGTTGAAGCCTGGAAGACCTACATCCGGCCCGACGACACGGTGGGCATCAAGACCACGGTCTACATGATCTCGACCAGCGACGAGGCCATCGCGGCGGTCCGCGCTGGGGTGAAGAAGGCCGGCGTGCCTGACGAGAGGATCCTGGCCGGCGACCGGGGCGCCGCCCCTGGCAAGGCGAAGCCGGTGACCGCCCTGATCAACGTGCCCAGTCTCAAGGCCCACCACATGTCGGGCATCGGCTGCGCCATCAAGAACTACATCGTCTACCACGCCAACCCCGCTTCGATGCACCCCGACTCGTGTTCGGAGTTGGGCGCGGCCTGGCAGGTCCCCGCCATCAAGGACAAGACCCGCCTGATCGTGGTGGATGCCCTTCTGCCGATGTTCGACAAAGGCCCGCAGGTGACGCCCAAGTACCGCTGGCCCTACCGGGGCCTCGTCGTGGGCACCGACCCGGTGGCCGTGGACACCGTGTGCCTGCGCATCATCCAGGCCAAGCGCGACGCCTTCAAGGGCGAGCCGTGGCCCGTGAGCCCGCCGCCCAAGAGCATCGCCGTGGCCGACACCAAGTATCACCTCGGCACGAGCGACCCGGCGAAGATCCATCTCGTCAAGGTGGGCTGGGGCCAGGACGTGCTCGTCTGATGCCCCGTCGCCCGTGAGACAAGGAGGTCGGGCGCGTGATCGCTTTCGGACCCGTGCCATCGAGACGCCTGGGGCGGAGCCTGGGCATCAACAACATTCCAATGAAGGAGTGCACCTACTCGTGCACCTACTGCCAGGTCGGGCGCACGCGGACCATGCCACTGGACCTCCACCCCTACAACTCTCCCAGGCAGCTCGTGAACGAGGTCAGCGCCAAGGTGGAGAAGGCAAAGGAGGCCGGCGAGCCCATTGACTACCTGACCTTCGTGCCCGACGGCGAGCCGACCCTCGACCTGCTGCTGAGCCGGGAAATCGAGTTGCTGCGCCCGCTCGGCATCAGGATTGCCGTCATCACCAACGGTTCCCTGTGCTCGCGCCCCGGCGTCAGGGATGCACTGCGCCAGGCCGATTGGGTCTCGCTGAAGGTGGACTCCGTGCGGGAAGACGCCTGGCGCAGTGTCAACCGGCCGCACAAGAGGCTGCAACTGGCCCCCATTCTGGAGGGGATGCTCGAGTTCGCACGGGGCTACCGGGGCGAGTTGGCCACAGAGACCATGCTGGTGGGCAGCGTGAACGACGGCGAGCGCGACGCGGCAGAGGTCGGAGACTTCCTCGCCAGGCTGCACCCCGCAACGGCGTGCGTCGCCGTTCCCATCAGGCCGCCAGCGGAGAAGACGGTGCGTCCTCCGAGCGCCCGCGCCCTCAACCGCTACTACCAGGTCCTCCGCGCGAGGATCGAGCGGGTGGAACTCCTCGTCGGCTACGAGGGCAACGCCTTCGCCTTCACGGGCGACGTGGCGGAGGACATCCTGAGCATCACGGCCGTGCACCCCATGCGCAGAGATGCCGTAGAGGCTTTCCTGGCGCGGGCGAGTGCGGGCTGGCCAACGATCCGTGCGCTGATGAAGCAGCACAAGCTCATCGAAACCCGATACGGCGGTCACCGCTTCTACGTCCGAACCGCTCGGTCGTGGAGCGGGGCAGCGACCTGACCTGTGTCGGGCTCCGACCCCCGGAGGCGAGGCAGGATACCCGCAACCGAGTAGGAGGACGAGACGATGCCGGTCTTCGAGTACCGATGCAGGGATTGCGGCCACGTGACCGAAGTGCTGGAACGCTCGGGCGACAGGGGCAGGCCCCCTTGCTCGAAGTGCGGAAGTCAAGACACGGAGAAGCTCTTCTCGGCTTTCGGGTTGGGAAGGTCCGCCGCCTCCGGCACATCGCCGGCCTCCTGTTCGGCGGGGTCATCCCGGTTCAAGTGAGCGTCGCGTTGAGCCGGCCAGGTTGGCCGCAACGGACTGGATCGGGCCAATCGCGACGGAGCGCGGAATTTGAAGGGAACTGGCCATGCACACGACAAGCGGATTGCTGGTGTTGGCGTTAGGCATCCTGGCATGCGCGCCGGCCCGCGCGGGCGAGGCGTCGCTGCGCGTCTACTGCGTGTACCAGGCGGCCCACGGCTTTCAGGCCATCAGCCGCGACTACGAGAAGCGGGCCGGCGTCTCGCTCCAGCTCCCGTTGCACTGCCGGGACCACTTCGCGCCGGCCGCGGAATCGCTGAGGGACGGCGACCTGTATCTCACCACCAGCCCCGCCGCCATGGCCAAGGCCAAAGAAGATGGCCTCCTGGACTCGGAGCCTCAGCGGATCGGGCGCGTCGTGCCCATCATCGCCGTGATGAAGGGCAACCCGCACAAGATTGCGTCGCTGGCCGACCTCGCTCGCCCGGGCCTCGTCGTCGCCTATCCCTCCACGTGCATCGGCAACGTGGCCCTCGCCATCATCCACATACCTGTTCCAGCGGAGTCGGAGATTCTGATGGGTTTCCTCAACGGACTGTTCCTCGCCGCCACCGCCACCGCGCTGATCCCCATCATCATCCACCTTGTCCAGCGGCGGCGGGTGCAGCAAGTGGTGTTCGGCTCGCTGCGTTTTCTGAAGAAGACCTCGCATCGGGTGGTGCATCGGCGGCGGTTCGCGGAGCTGTTGCTCGTGCTGCTGCGGGCGCTGGCGCTGGCCATCCTGGCCTTCGCGTTCGCCAGGCCGTTCTTCGAGCGGCAGATGGCGGAGGGGCAGGTGGGCGGGAAGACGGCTCTCGGCGAGGAGGCCGTTCTCGTGCTGGTGGACAACTCCTACTCGATGCAGGCTGAGGGCCGCTTCGAGCGCGCGAGGCAGGAGGCATTGAAGCTCCTCCGCGAGGCCGACCCCGCGACCAAGTTGGGCGTGGCTGCCTATTCGTCGCAATACGACGAACTGTGCCCGATCGGGGCCAAGCTCTCGCAGGCCGAGGAGGCGGTTCGGGCACTTCAGCCCACGTGGCGGGGCACCAATCTCGCCCTCGCGTTGCGGCAGGCCAACCAGGTTCTCACGCGGGCCGACCGCAACGAGGCGGCGCGGCGCATCGTCCTCATCAGCGACTTCCACGAGAGCGCGTGGAAGAGTCCGGGCGACTGGACGCTGACGCCCGGGGTCGAGCTGGCCCTGCGCAACGTGGCGGAGAAGCCCGTGCCGAACGTCTTCATCGGGCGGGTGGCCGTGCCGCGGCTCGTCGTGGCCGGCGGCTTCGTCGAGGTCATCTCGGCCACGGTGCACAACCTGACCGACAAGCCGCTGGCGGACGCCCTCGTGACCTTTCGTGTGAACGGCGAGGAGAAGGGGAGCCTGACGGTGAACCTCCGCCCTGGCGAGGAGGCCCCCGTCCGCTTCCGCCACAAGTTCGCCGACCCCGGCGACGTGCGCCTGGTTCTGCGTCCACGTGACGCCGCGCGTGCACGTGCTGCTCGTGAACGCCGACCGTGGGGAGCGGGCGGTGTTGAACGACGGGCTGTTCGTCAAGGCCGCGCTTGTGCCCCAAGTCGAGGGGGTGGTCAGCCCCTTCGACGTCCGCGAGGTCGCGCCCGAGGAGATGAAGGCGTCCGACCTCGACGGCATGGATGTCGTGCTCTTCCTGAATGTGTCGAGGTTGCCGCCGGAGCTGACGGCGGGGGGGGGCTTCGTGTCGCCCCTCGGGCGATTCGTGGCGGCGGGCGGGGGTATCGGCCTGGTCTGCGGGTCCAAGGTCGTGCCCGAAGAGTTCAACAAGACGTTTGGCGACCTTGCCCCCTGCACCCTGGTGAAGCGGGCGATGGCCGAGGGCGACCCGCCCGTGGTCATCAACCAGGTGGACCTGCGGCACGAGATTTTCTCCGAGTTCGCCCAGCCCCACACGGGCGACTTCTCGCTCGCCGAGTTCACGCAATACTTCCTCGTCAGCCACTCGCTTCAGGCCGAAGTCCCCGCGCGGTTCAGCAACAAGGATGCTCATCCTGTGCTGCTCGAACGCGTCTTCGAGCAAGGGGCGAAGGGCAAGTCGCTCCTCCTCGTGTCGTCGCTGGACATGGAGTGGAACACGCTGTGCCTGAAGAGCGTGTTCGTGCCGTTCGTGCACCAGATCGCGAAGCGGCTGTGCGCTCGGCGGACTGGGAGCGTGCGGAACTTCGCCGTGGGCGAGGAGATCGCCCACGCGCTTCCTGGTGAGGCAGTGGCAGCAAAGGTCCGCCGCCTGAATGACGCGGCGAGTGTGGTAGAATGGGAGAAGCCGGCGGAGGTGAGGAAAACCCCATCGTCCGCCGCCGCGAGCTTCGCGCCCGAGAAGCCCGGCCTCTACGAGCTGGCCTACGACGGCGGCAGCGCCCGGTTCGCGGCGAATCTGGACCCGCGCGAGCCGGATTTCCGGCCCCTGGACACAAAGCGGCTCTTGAGCACGGTGCAGGAAGGCCCCGCGCTCGAAGGCGAGCGGGCGCCGGGCGCCGTGTCCGTGGTGGCCAGGGCCACGGCCCGCGAGCGGCTGGAGAATCGCCAGAAGCTCTGGCGCTATCTGTTGCTCGCCGCGCTGGTCGCCCTCGCAGGAGAGATGTTCCTGGCAACGAGAATTGGGCGCGTGTGAGACGGCTGACCGGGAGTTCTGGCCGATCGGGCAGATCCGTCGGATCGGTCCGATCCGTCCGATCTGTCCTGTGAAACAGGAGGCATAGCCAATGCCGAACAGCACTCATGCCTTCCGCCGGCGTTTGGCCAAGGTCCGTCGCCGCTGGAAAGCGGCCACGGCGCTCGACGGCGCCCTCGTGGTGGCCACCGAGGCCCTCGGGCTGTTCCTGGTGCTCATGCTGGCCGACGCGATCTATAGCTTCAGCGGGATGGTGCGCCTAGGCATGCTGGGCGTGGCGGCGGCCCTGCTGGCCGCGGTGTTCGTGCGGCGGGCCGTGGCCCCGCTGTTCCGGCGCATCCCAGACGCGCAGATCGCCCTCTACATCGAGGAGCACTCGGCGCAGGCCGAAGGCTCCGTCATCTCCGCCCTCGAATGCTCTACTCACTCGTCACTTGCCACTCGCCACTCGTCACTTTCTTCCTTCATCGCCACCCTCCTCGTCGGCGACGCCGTGCGGCGGATTGATCAGACGGGCTCGCGCGCCTTCGGGAACCTGGGCAGGCTGCGCAAGCACCTTCTGGCGGCGTTGGGGCTCCTGGCCGTCTTCACCATCACGAGCGTCGCTTTCCCGCGATACACGCGGGCCAAGGGCGAACTCATCCTTCTCCCATGGGAGTCCATCCGCCGCGAGCGCGAGGATGCCAGCTACGAGGCCAGGCGCCGGGAGGCCCACGAGCGGTTCGTCAACCGGCCAATCGAGATCAACGTCCTGCCCAAGGGCATGACGCTGCTGCGCGGCAAGGGCATCGAGTTCACGGCCACGCTCTCCCGCGACCCCCTCACGCCGCCCGTCTTCCACTACCAAGTCGCGGGCGCCGAGGGCAAGGCGCACGCGGTCGAGATGGAGAAGGACCAGGCCCGCTTCGGCTTCCGCCTGCCCTTCCGCGACATCAATGAATCCTTCACGTATCACGTCAGCGCCTGCGGCCAGGCATCCGAGAAATACGACATCAAGGTCTACGACCCCCTCGCCGTGCGCGGCATCGAGTTGACGTACCGCTTTCCGAGCTACCTGGGACGCGACCCGCAGGCCAGCTTCGGCCCCAGCGGCGACGTGACGGCTCTCGCTGGCACCCGCGTGGACGTGCGGATCGTCGCCAACAACCCCCTCAAGAGCGGCGCGCTCAAGCTCGACGGCGCCGCAGCCATCCCGCTCAAGGCCGGCGCTAAGGCTGAGGAGGGCGCGGCCGCCAGCTTCATCGTCGAGAAGGATGGCTCCTACACCTACGAGATCACCGACATCTACGGCGAGACCTACAAGTTCCCCGACTTCTTTTTCATCAAGGCCGTGCCCGACAAGCCGCCGGCCATCGCCATGGTCGCCCCGAAGGTGGACATGAGCGTCCACCCCCTGTGCGAGATCACCTTCGCGGGCAAAGTGACCGACGACTTCGCGATCAAGGAGGCCGTGGCCCGCCTGAGCTACTACCGCGACGGCAAGGCCGAGCCGCTGCCCCTCGCCATGGCGCCCGCGACGCAGAAGGACTACCGCAACTTCCTCGACGGCCGGGTGGAGCACGTGCTGGAACTCGAGAAGCTCGCGCCCGCCCCCAAGATCGGCGACATGATTTTCTATTTCATGGAGGTCACGGATCAGAAGGGCCAGACGGCGAAGACTGACCTCTTCTTCATCAAGCTCATGCCGCTGGAGGTCGCGGCCTCGTGGCCCGCCAGCCCCACGGCCCCCGACCTGCCGCACTGGGACTACTTGTGGACGCCCGACATCATTCTGCTCGCCGCCGCCGCGTGGCACATCGAGCAGCAGCGGGGCAAGATTCCCGTCCCCGACTTCCAGAGCCAGTGCACCGAGCTGGCCGGCCGCATGGAGCCGGCGCTGAACTCGCAGAACGGCCTGAAGCTGCTCGGCGGGAAGGCCGAGCTGCCCAAGCACATCCGCGAGACGGCGGCGCCCGTCCTCGCCGCCGCCACGCAGAAGCTGCACACCGCCCTCGACCTCGTGCGCGGCTTCGAGCCGGGCAAGGCCGCCATCGAGATGCAGCAGGCCATGGCCATGGCCGAGAGCATCAACGTCGCCAAGGCCATCCAGGAACTCCAGCTCGCCACCGCTCCGATCCACACCGGCCAGCCCTCGGGCGGCTACAACCAGGACACCGTGATGGAGCAGGCGGAGTTCCGCCTGCCCGAGGTGATGAGCGATTCGCTCACCGCGTTCCAGCAGGAGGACAATCCGCGGCACTTCAAGCCGCCCGACTACCGCCGCGCCTTGCGCCTCAAGGAGCGCACCGGCCCGCTCACCAAGGAGCTGGCGGCGGCCGGCGAAATCTACGCCTCCCAGGAGCAGCTCATCGAGATGGCCCGCGAGGCGTTCGGCCACCGCAAGCTCCGCGAGGCCGCCGAAATGTCCTGCACCACCGACCCCGCCGCCGGCGGCGGCACCAAGGGCGACATGGTCCGCATTGACAAGCGGGCCATCCCCTACGCCAGCATGGACCCCCGGGCCGACATGCCCGACATGGGCCACGGCGGCGAGATGAAGAAGGCCGACCCCGAGAAGCTCAAGGGCTCCCGCTACGCCCGCCTCCGCGACAACGAGCGCGCCGGCCCAAGCAACCCCCACCGCAGCCAGACCCCAGGCGGCGGCGCCTCCGACCCCGACGAGGATGAGCCTAAGGAGAAGTCCAAGAAGAAGCGCGGCTATACGGACGAGCAGTGGAAGGTCGAGGCCAACGACCGCCGTCCCTCCCCCAGCCAGCCCGGCGGCGGGGGCGGCGAGAGCGACCAGCAGCAACAGCCCCAGCCAGGCATGCAGCAGCCGAGCCAGCCTGGCGGCGGCTCGTCCAGCCCGTCGGAGCGGAGCGCCGCGCAACAGCTCGCGGCGCGCCAGCAGGCGCTGGCCGACCGCGCGAGGTGCTCAGCGGCGGCGCTCAGCCCCTGCGGCGTTGCACCAGCAACCCGAGCAGGAAGCCGATCCCGCCCACGATGCCGAGGGTGGCGACCGGGTGTTCCTTGCTCCAGTTCGTGGTGCCCGACACCACCCTGTCCTTCGTCAGCTTGAGCAGCTCTGTGAAGTCCTTCTTCAGAGCGGCCAGCTTCTCGCGGAGTTCGTCCACCTGAGCCTTCGTCGTCACCTCTTCCATTGCCTGTCTCCTCTCATTGGTGATCCAGTGAGTTCGCCTCGATGGCCGGGCCTCTGCGGGCACGCGCGCACAGTCACGCATCCAACGCACGGAACGCCGGCGTTTCCGTCGGCCATGCCGCGCGCGGCAGGACCGTGTGGTACATGTGTGTCATCCGCGAGCTGTTGTTGCGTCGCTGACACCTCCTGCAGATGCGGTGGCAGCGGTCCGTCCACATCGGCTCGCCACAGCCCAGACACGGCAGTTGCTTCCTGACCGTGTTGGGCTGCTCGGCTGTCGTGATGATGGCGCTCATTTGTGGCCTCCTGAGCTGGTGATCGCGGCCCCCCCTAGTCACAACCCGACTCACACAGGAGCAAACCCCGTGCCAGCCGATGCCGCCACTTGCCTGCGTTCGCCTAACGCCTGTGGCGTAAAGCACATGTGGATGCCAGTGGCAGGGAGACCGGCGACCGGCGCGACAGCGCGCACACAACACAGGTCCGAAACCCGCAAGGCGATCGGGCGCGCCGCGCCCGACGGCAAATCCACGGATACCACGCCGCGAAATGGTTGGCAATCGGACGAAGACACGCTTTGGGCATCCTGCGTGGCACTGGAATGATGTGTAGGGCAAGTGCACTACACCCGTGCGGGCCGCCAGCCGTCTCTGTCCCGAGTACCGTGCGCCACAGGGGGGCGATAGGGGCAGCGCGGTTCGGTGGCCCGGCGGCCCACTGGGCTCGCGGAACGTCAGGGAGGGGGCGCTGGGGCCACGGGCGTAGCGAGTGGACCCCAGTCGCCCTTCATCCCTTTGTCATGCACTGGGAGGGTCTGGACCTCGCAGTGCGCACTGCTTCACTTGCAGGGGCCTTTCTTGCCGCCCTTGCGTCCACCGGCACCCTTGCCCGCTGCTTGGCCCTTGCCTTGACCACTGCCTCGACCATCGCGAGGCCCTTTCGCCCCAGTCGGGGGACCTGTGCCATCTCGCCTCGGCATCTCAATCTCCTTGCCCAAAAGTGTACAACACCAAGTGATCACGCTTGCCTCGCGGAACGTTCAGAGAACATGGCGCTCACAGATCCTGCGGAAGGGGAACTCGGGGCAAATCAGCAGAACGCCCATAGTGCGCCTTCCATCGTGCCCTCCCACCTGGCCTCGGGCGGCCCATTGGGCTCGCCGAACGCGCCTACTTCCTGGACAGATCTTTGATGACGCCCTTGGCGCCCTGGATCGAGGTCCTCAGCACGGCGCGCACGACCTTGGCAGCGTTGCCGTCAATCTCGTCCGCGGCCTCGATCGCACCGGCGACCGCGTGCTTGAGCGCGCGGCGTGCATCGGCGCCGACCTTCTCGGCTGCCTCGATGCCTGCGGCGACGGCCGCGACCGCGGTCCTGCCGAGGTCCGCACCGACTTCCGATGCGCTCTTCACCATGCCGTGGACCGTCCATTTCAGGATGAGCATCACGTCCCCGCCCTCCTCAGCCGCCCCGTGCACGGCGCCCGTCACGATCTCGACGGCGCTCTTCTCGGTCGCGATGGCGACCTGCGCGACGCCGTCCACCGCCGTCAGCAGGATGTCCCGGGCCGCCCCCAGGACGGCTTCGGCCACGTCGCCGCTGCACTTGGCGGCCCCGATGGTCGCCATCTTGGCCGCGCGTCCGATCATGGACAGTTTCGGTTTCGCCATCTCTGGCCTTCCCTTCTGAGGAAGCTCTCTACCATGCCGCTGGCTCCTGTGCGGGTCCGCCGCATCACGCAACGCGGTTCGCCGGCCTCCTCAGTGACCGGGTGGCTCTGCGAGTATCCTGATCCGAATCCTGCCACGGACGCCAAACTTGAGAGCGGATCGGTGGGATGGATGCCAGACATCAATCCGCTCGCCCTTGATGGCTCCCCCGCGATCCTCGACGACGAACACCTGTCCCGGGAAGCAGGAGAGGCCGACCCTCGTGCCCCGCGGCAGCAGGCGCCAGTCGGCGGCGATGGTCCCCCAGTGGGCGTGCGTTCCCGTCGCCGTGATGCCGTCCGCCCATTTGCCGCAGCACTTGCCGCACGAGCAATAGGCGGTCGCCGTGTACCGCTCCGTGCCGAGCGTCGCGCCCAGCGAAGGTGTGATGGCGGCCAAGGCGAACACGACCGTGGCCGCGATGACGATATTCATCTGCGGCTCCTAGCGGCGCCCCCCGTCCTCGTGCGCACGTTCCTCTGGGCCGTCCTTACTCCTCCCATCACCCGCGTGACGTGGGGCTTCTGGACCCCGCCGGTCGTCCCGGTCGTGCCGGTCATCCCCGCCCCGCCGGTCATCTCCGTGCCGCCGGTCGCCTCTGTGCCAGAACCAGGGATAACAGCCGGTGGGGACGAAGAGCACTCCAGCAAGGAACAGGAACTTGAGCCATCGTGCCAGGTTCTTCACCTCGGTCTCCTTCTCGCCTACTGGGGCGAACTGTGTGTTTCCGCGGCGGCGGCTTCCTTCTTCACGCTGATCCTCTCGCCGTGGCCGGTGCCGTGGAAGTCCAGTTTGTCTTCGCGCTCGAGCCATCCAATGGCGCGCTCCACCGCCTCTCGCTGGCAGCCGACGCCCGTGGCGATCTCGGCCACGGTGGCCGGCCCGCGCTGGTGCAGGAGGCGCCAGACCCTTCCAGCCGTCTCCCCGACATCATGGTGCATGCTCATTCTCCGTTCCCTCCCTGCTGCGTGCGGACGTTCCGGGCAGAGGACAAGCCAACGTGCCGTCCGCAAGGGACGGCGGCTCGCCAACGCAGAGCAGGAAGGACTTCCGGGGATGCACGGGGACGTAGCTGTGCCGCACCCCCGGAAGAACTTCCGCTCGAACCTGAGGAAAGCGCGAATTGCGAACCGGCTTCCCTCGCAGCCACCAACCGGTGGCCGTCGCCCCCTCGGGGGCCTCTTGCTGCTCCCTTGACCCTCTCGCCGAGACTGGGTGCGGCCCGCGCAACCGTAAGCCCGAGACACCTTCCTCGGCGTCACAGCCTTGCCGATAGCCCGTAGGGAGCAAACCCCGTGCCCGACGATGCATCCACTTTCATGTGTCTGCCTAACTCCTTTGGCCCACGCCACATGTGTATATCGGTGGCCGTGAGGTCGGCGCCCGTCGCGCCAGCCAACACACAAGCCGGGTCCGAAACCTGCAAGCCGATCGGACTCGCCGCGCCCGACCCCCGCGCAAGCCGACTCTTGACATCCAACAGCGCGGCGTGTAAAATCGGCGTTCGTAGGCATAGGAGGACATCAGATGATCGCGAGAATTGTGCTGGCGATTGGCGATGCCGCTCTGCGAAGGAAGGTCCATCGGGCCGCCACCGCCGGTGAACTCCCTGTCAGCACGGTCATACGCGCTCTGAGGGGGCGGGACTGCTCGTGGGAGCGCGTGCTCCCGCACGTGTGCGACCTTCTCATCGTCGAGCGCTCCCTGCTCCCGGAACCCGCCTGCGGAAGCATCCGAAGCCTGCGGAAGCACCCGGACTCCCCCTGCCTGGTCATCCTGTCGGACGGGCATGACCCGCACGAGGAGGCGGACCTGCTCGCCGCGGGCGCCGATGCCGTGCTCGTCGCCGGATTGCCCGATCCGAAGCTCGCGGGCGTCCTCGGAACCATCCTCAACAAGCGCCGTGAGCTGACTCTCGACCGTCTCGCCGCCGAATGGAACGTCGTTCGGCCCCAGTTGGGCGACTTCGATTCGACCAGCGCGACGATGAGAGTCTTCATGAGCCTCGTCGGCCGGATCGTGCACACCGACACCTCGCTCCTGATCCTCGGGGAGACCGGGGTGGGCAAGGAACGGCTCGCGCGGGCCATCCATGCCGAAGGCCCCCGGCGCGACGGCCCGTTTGTGACGGTCAGTTGTGGCTCTCTGCCCGAACACCTGCTGGAGAGCGAGCTGTTCGGCCACGAGGCCGGCGCGTTCACGGGAGCGACCCGGGCTCGCCGCGGGCTCCTCGAACTCGCCCACAAGGGCACCGCCTTCCTCGACGAGATTGGCGACATGCCGTACCACGTCCAGGTCAAGCTGCTGCCGGGGGAGCGGATGGCGGCGCCGGCGGCGCGGGCCAGGGGGGCGACGGAGCCGCGGACGCGGGGGCGCGCGGCTCAGTGGCCGACGGCACCGCGGGGGCATTGGGGCCGAGGCCGGATGCCGGAGTGCTCACGATGGCCGAGGCGGCCTCCCGGAACTCCGCGTCCGACTGCGCGGGAATCGTGAACTCCCGCCCGCATGCCGGGCACTGGCCCTGCTGGCCCTCCATCCCCTCGCGGGCCTTCAGCACCTTTCCGCACTCGCACCTGAATTGGATTCGCATGGCAAGTCCCCACCAAGAGAAGCCGCAACCGTCGCAATCGCCCTCTCGCCAGCCTGCCGCCGGCCATCGAGCGCGCGCAGATGATACCCAAACCGCTCTGCCCATGCAAGCGCCTCCCTGCCGAGGCACAGTTGACAACAGGCCCGTGGGTCGCTTTGATAGACGGGCAGTGGCGTTCGACGGAAATCACGACCCTGTACCGGAGGCATCGAGATGCGGCCCGCGGGATTGCTCGTCTCTGTGGCGCTCGTTGTCCTGGCCCTGGGCGTGGCCGCCTCGGCGGCGGAGCCGGCCAGGCTGGCCTTCGTGGCCGAGGGCAAGGAGTTCCGCTTCGACACCGGCCTCCTTCGCGGCTGCCTGCGGCCCCAGGGCAAGTCGCTCGGCCTCGCGCCCGTGGTGGATTGCGCGTCGGGCACGACGCTCTCGGGCGCCTACGGCCTCGTCTCGCACTACCGCCTGCTCGACGCCGAGGCGCGCTACGGCGGCGGCGCCTGGGATTGGCCCAGCACCGCGCGCCTCCTCGACGACGGCGCGGTCGAGGCCGCCTGGACCGCCGACCAGGGCCACCCGTTCGACATGAAGGCGGTCTACCGCTGGGCCGCCCCCGGCACCCTTGACGTTGTTACCAGCGTGGCGCCGAAGAAGGACCTGTCGCGTCTCGAAGTCTTCCTCGCCTCCTACTTCGCCGGCTTCCCGGGCTCGCTCGTCTACGTGAAAGCCTGTCCCGAGACCGAGGGAAAGCCGGCCTTCCTCGAAGCCAAGAAGGCATTCGCCGTCTGGCAGATGTTCCCCCGCGACGCCGACGCGGTGAAGCTCATCCAGGACGGCCGCTGGAAGCGCCCGCCAAGCCCCGTGGACTGGAAGATCATGCCCACGCTCGCCGGCCCCCTCGCTATGCGTCGCAACGCCAAGCTCGGCCTCACCGCCCTCGTCATGGCCCCGCCCGACGACTGCTTCGCCGTGGCCACCCCCTATAGCGAGGAGGGCCACGGCTCCCTCTACCTCTCCCTCTTTGGCCGCGACATCAAGGCCGGCGAGACCGCCACCGCCCGCGCCCGCCTTGTCCTCGCCCGCGACCTCTCCGACGCCGCCGCCATCGCCCTCTGCCAGGCATACCTGAAGGGAATGCAGCCGAAGTGACGGCCGGCGGTGCCATTTGGCGATTCTCGCGTGTCCGGCTCAGAGTCCTAGCGGTTTCTCCGTTCCCCGACTCGAGGATCGGCGATCCCCCGCCCTCCGCCTCAGTCTCGCACAGACTCGACACTCTCACCACTTCGGCGCGGTCTGGGGTCGGGTCGTAAGAATCAAGTATTCTTGGCCCATTCCGCCTGACGCCATCACTCGCCATCCCCGCTGCGGCGATGGGACCTCGAGTACCGCGCCGAGCCCCCCGCGCGGTGCAGCGCCCGCTCGTCAGGTCCGCGTGGTGGGGCGTCGTTGGGCGCCTACTTCTTGACCGGTGACTCACGGGTTCCGCCCGGCTCCCTTGATGCGGCGGAGGCCCGCCGCCCCGTGGCGGTCCGGGCCGTGGTGTGTCCGCTGCCTCTAAGGTGATGTGAGGCGGGGGCGGAGTCGGGGCCGGGTCTGGGGCAGTCACACTACCGCAGTGCCCTCCGGTGGCGGCCCAGGTTGGCATCGCGGAAAGCTGAGGAAGCGGCATCTCCGTCGGGGTGGCGCACCCAGGTCTTCCCCGCGTGTCGCTCCGCGGCCTGCTGACGCCCAACTTGTCAGCCCACGGCAGGCACGGGTGTGGTGGTATCCCGGTGTCCATTGGGAAGCAGAGCAGGTCACCAGTGGAAGCGGGGGCTACCCAGGGGCAGCACGCGACGGGACCCAAGCTGCCGCTTCGGCAGTCTTGGGGGGAGCGGGCGTGTTCGCCGCGAGGGAGGGGAAATGGCATATCGCCCCGCAGCCGACCGCCGCTGCCACAGCGGGGGGAGGGAGGGGGGGCAAGGTGGCGGCCACGGGCTGACCCGCGAGGCAGAGAAGGGGAGAACTTGAGGGGACGGGGGCCGACTGGTGGCCGCGGTGGCCGAGCGAGCATCGCCCATCGTGCCTTTGACATTGCGATGGCTTCCTGGGCAGCCCGCGATTCGTCGGCAGGACGGCGGGCCGGCCTCCGCCGCAGGCCCGTCGGCGACGGCCTCATCCTCGTCGGCCCCACCCGCGGCGGCCCCCGCCCACGGCCGAAATGACGGGCCTCGTCATAGCACGCTTATCTATCAGCACTTATGGCTCCGCAATGTGACAGGCACGTTGACCCCGTATGGTATCCTCCCGAGGGCCCGGATCAGAAGTCCGCCTCCTCGGGGCGCACGTCATCAGGAGAGGAGAGAATCCCGGCTCCGGGGAGGAACTCGCGCAAGCCGTCCACCGCAGCTCGGGTCAGCCGGGTCTTCTGGACATCGAGCATTTGCAGCCGCTCGAATCCTCTCAGGACGGGCAAGGAGGCATCTGTGATCCTGGTCCCCTCAAGGTCCAGCGTCTCCAACAGCTTCAACTCCGCCAAGTGGGCCAACCCTCTGTCTGTCACCCGGGTATGCCGCAGCCGGAGCGCGCGGAGTTCCGTCATTCCCTTCAGGTGCAGAAGGCCGGCATCCGTCACTTTCGTATCCCCAAGCTCCACGTCTCGCAGCCCCTTCAGTGCCTCGAGATGCAAGAGCCCGGCGTCTGTTACGTGCGTCCCCTCAAGGTCCAGCTTCTCCATTAGTTTCATCTCCGCGAGGTGGCCCAGCCCTGTGTTCGTCACCCCGGTCTTCCGCAGTCCGAGCGCACGCAATCCTGCCATGCCCTTCAGGCGGACAAGGCCGGCGTCCGTCACTTTCGTATCTCCAAGGTCCACGTCCCGCAGTTCCTTGAGTGATTCGAGATGCAGGAGCCCCGCGTCCGTCACGCCCGTCTCCGAAAGGCTGAGTTCCCGGAGCGCGGCCATCCCGGTGAGTTGGGCAAGGCCGGCGTCGGTCACCCCGGTTCCGTCGAGCCAGAGCGTTCTAAGGGCCCCCAGCTTCTTCAGGTGCCGGAGTCCGGCGTCTGTCACGTGGGTCTTCCCGGCCCAGAGCGTGCGGAGGCCCTTCACGCCGGCCAGCGATGCAAGCCCGGCGTCTGTCACGCCGGTGTCCCAGATAGATAGCGTGTGAAGATCGGGCAATTCGGCCAGGTGCTTGAGAGCGGCGTCCGACACCTTCGTGCCCGTGAGCCAGAGGTCCTGGAGGTGTTTGAGCGCTTTGAGGCGGGCGATGCCTGCGTCGGTCACCTCTGTGCTGTCAAGCGCGAGCGCCTCGAGGTTGTCCATGGCCATCAGGTGGACGAGTCCGGCGTCCGTCACCGCGGTTCCTTGGAGCGCGAGGGCCCTCAGCCCCCTCAGCCCCTTGAGGTGCGGCAGGCCGGCGTCAGTGACCTCTGTGTGTCCGAGGAACAGGCTACGCAAGCTGTCGAGGTTCTTCAGGTGCGCCAGGTCCTCATCAGCGGCGCGCTCAAGGTTCAGCCCCGGTATGCGCTGCGCGTGCAGTTCCCCTCGCAGCGTGTCCATAGCGACCTCATCCAGGGGCGTGACCCACCACCAGCGGCAAGCAGGGATGGTCAGCGGCTTGGCGGCCGGGGTCCTGCCAATGGGCTGGGCTCTGTCTTCCGGCCCGACCTTCATTGTGACCAGGAGCTTGAGCTTGGAGTTGAACTGGCGAGCCCCATTGTCCTCGGCCACTGCCGCCGCGATGAGGCACAGCGCGAGCCACACTCCAGACGCCGGACCCCGCTTTCCCATTCCAGATTCCCCCTCAGCCTTTGCGAGGCGCTCTGCTCCGCAAGTATACCGCAAGCGCCAGGGTTGTCAAGAACTCAACGTGCCCGGGGTGCAGTAACGGATTTGCGCGGGCCAGCCAGACCGCACGACAGGCTTAGCCCCGCACGGGGCGGCGGAGTAAAGCCCACGGCGATGCCTTGAGAGCCGTGGGTTGACGGCGGCACTCGAACCCCGTGCGGGCGATAGACGGGCTTGGCCCCCGCGACTTCTTCCTCCAGCTCAACCGCTGGGCGCCGAAGCGGCTGGTGATTGACCAGGGGCCGCGGCTCTTCCCCGCCGCCGGCTTCTGCTGCCGCGAGGAGCGGCCCGGCTTCGAGGCGAAGAACCGCTACCTGACGAAGCTGTTGGCTGAGAGGGGCGGCCGCGACGCCTTCACCCACCTCGTCGGCGACCTTTCGATCCTCGGCGGCCTCCTCATCGTCTCCGTGCCCGAGGGCGAGTCGCTCACGCGCGACATCCGCCTGCCGGAGCCGTGGGCCGATGTGAGGCTGTTGGTGGAGGAGACGGACGGCACAAGGCTCCGCCGCGCGCGCACCGGCGCGTTCCGGAGCGTTCCGCCAGGCATCTACCGCATGGTGACGTAAGGCGCGCGGGCCGACTGCGCTAAGAAACTATCTCAGAACCCACGCGGGCTGCGACGCCAGCGATTCTGGCCGCAGGCAAGGAGTGAGGAGGAGGCGATGCAACGGAGAGCATCGTTGACGACGAACGACGCCGCCTGCGGCCAGAAGTCGCGGCGTCCCTTTGGGTTGCGGCGGCAGCGGGGCGTCTGCCGCGTTGCGTCTCCTCAGCGATGCGCTCCGTTGCATCGCTTGCGTCGCCGCGCCTTGCATCCGCCCCGCGGACGCCGGCAACGCAGCCCGCGTGGGTTCTGAGATAGTTTCTAAGCCGCGCTCTTCCGGCGGCCGCGCCGGCGGGCAATCGCCGAGCAAAGGCCCAGGAGCGAGAGCGCCGTCAGCGTCGTCGGCTCCGGGATGGCCGTTTCGGCCCTCGGGGCCGAGAAGTTCCACACGTTCGCCACCCCCGCGCCGAACTGGCCGTCAGCCGTGTACATGAAGAACCCGAACTCGTCCCCCGCGTTCACCGGGACCGACACGGAGCCGAAGATGTCGGTCCACTCTCCGGTGTACGAATCCTGGTGCAGCCCCCAGGTGAGGTCGTAGAAAATCCCGTTGATCAAGTAGCCGAAGGCATCCCAACCATACTCGTCCGTCGAGCCGTAGTTCCAGTCGAACGACACGGTGCCATCAGCGGCTATGAAGGTGTCGGCGAGCGTCACGCCTCCAACCCCCGCGTCGCCGCCGTAGAGACGGAGCCGGTAGGGCGCCTCGCTCCAGTCCACGGTGCCTCCGGCCTCGTCGTAGCTCGACCACAGGCCGGGGGAGTACTCGTTCTTGAACCCGCCGTCCATCGGCACGCCGCTGACGACGCTCTGGATGAAGTTGGTGTAGCTGGCCACGCGGCTGTCGGCGGCCAGCTCGCCCCAGCTCGAACCGTTGCTGGGGTTGGCGTCCGGGAGCCCATCGAATCCGACGCCCCAACTGGTCACGCCTGCGATCTTGTAGACCCCGCCATCGAGGACAAACGTCGGCCCGCCGGAGTCGCCGCCGGCCGAGCCGACCTCGTCGGCGCCATAGCCCAGGTGGGGCAGGCCCACGTAGCCGTACGCATCGTTATCGGACAGGCCGCTGTCAAAGTCGTAGCTCAGGTACGCGCCCGGCTGCAAGGGGTACCAGCCGAACAGCGCCATGCCGTTCTCGGCGGTGGTGTCGTAGAGGTTGAGGCCGGCCCGCTTGAGGTAATCCGACGTCGTGGCGCCGGTGCTGCCGTGGCCGGTCCCCCCGTAGCCGGACTTCACGGTGCTGACGCCAATGTCGCCCGAGCCGGTGTACAACTCGTAGCGGGGCGCCGCGGCGGGTGCCGGGGAGGTCAGCGTGGCCACGGAGACGTCGAAGCCGGTCAGCACGCCGTAGGCGGACAGCGAGGAGGGCAGGTAGCAGGGGTGCATCTTCCCCGCCGCGGTCGTCATCCACACGTCGCCGGTGGCCGGCTGGAACTGCACGTCGAACCCGGCCGTGGGCTCCAGGTGGCCTGCAGTGAGAATGTGGGTGTCCGAGATCAGGGCGCCCGAGCCCATCCATTCCGGCCCCCACACGCTCACCACGCCGTCAACGTTCACCCCAAAGGCCGGCACCCCGGCCGTGGTCGTGTGCGACCCCGCAACGTCCGATGTGACATAGCGGTACTCGGGCGCTCCGAGCACGAGGCCGCCCGACTGGCTAGGCAGTTGGGGGAGGCTATAGGCCTGCGACCCCGAGGCTCCCGACCGGCCGCCAGTTGGCAGGCCCGGCGGGGGGCTCAGCCGAGCATCGAGCGGGACAGCCTCGACCAGGCCCACCAACGCCAGAACCAGCAACCCCATCACGACCACGCAAACTCGTAACCTCATCCCACGTCCCCCTTGATAGCCGCCACGAGGGCGGATGACAAGCCGCAAGATTGAACAGATAATTCACACAATTACAGTTATGGACACTGCAAACCCCGTACCAGACTCCGGCCTCTCTCCATGACAATTTGCCAGATCACATGTTCTTGCCAGATAATGCTTTACGTCCTCGGCGGATGACCAGGCCCGTCCGCTCGCGGGCCCGAATGCCCGCGCGCGAGCCCGACAGCCATGGCGAACACCGCTACCGGGCGCAGCAACGTATCTCTATGGCATGCCAACACTTGCGGTCGTAGCTCTTGCATGCGAGCGGCAGGGCACGACGTGGCGTGGGGCAGACCATGTTGCCGATCGGCAACGCTCTAAGTGTCCTAACGACAATGACATGGGGATACCAGGCCCAGAGGGCGCTGCCCAGCGGCAACATGGGGCATGGCACCGTAGGCCATTGTCACAGCACGACTTATGGCTGGCCGGCCGGCGCGGGGGCTGGCGCCGTGTTGACCGACGTCAATATTGCGGGCGGCCCCTCATTGTTCTCCGCTGCAGGGCCAGGAGCACGACGCCGAAGGCTATCAGGTACGGCCCCTCGCCCGCCGTCCACCACCAGGGCATGCCCACCGACAGGTCGGTCACGAGTAGCAGCGCCCCCACGACAACCAGCGCGGTGGCGCAGAACGTGACCAGGGGGGCGTAGCGGCGCACGTCGGTGGACACCAGTAGCATGAGCGCGCCGTTCACCGCGTAGAGGGCCGCCAGCGAGCGGGCGAGGTACTCGACGACCGGCCCCTCAGGGAACGGCCCCAGGCCAATGTGCTCGTGGACGAGTGCCATCCAGCTCCGCGGCATCACGGCGGGAAAGGCGGCGAGGCACTCAACCGCGCCCATCACCCGCAGGAGAAGCACCAGGAGCCGCTCGGCCGTGGTCGGCATGTCGCACCTCGTGCATTCCTCTACCACAATCGCGGCTGCAGCGCAAGGGGAGCTTGGCCCCCAAGCTGGCGCGGCGTCTCCTACCCTCAAGATGCTCACCTCCCTCTCCTGCGAAGTGAGGTGAACATCTTGCCACCACCTCAACATCGGGGTGGCGTGTGAGCACATGTGCTTACTGTCATGGCGCTTATGGTGGCGCGTCTCTGGCCGGGCGCCTGGCCTTCTCAAGATGTTCACCTCGTGTGTTGCGCAGTGAACATCTTGAACATGTTGGGTCCCAGGATTGGGGGCCATCCTCGCCCAAGGCGCGGCACTTGCATTCCGCTCCTGCGGAGGGTAGGCTGATGTGTCCGGAAACCCCACAGAGAAGGAGAGCGACGTGCGGCGGTGCAAGTGGATTGGGGCAGCGCTGGCCACGCTTCTGGGCGTCGCAGCGGCCTGGGCGGCAGAGCCAACGGCCAGTGAGGTGCTGCGGGAGAGCGGGATTGACGGCGGGCTGGCGGCGCACGTGGGATGCACCGACGGCTCCCTCGCGGCGGGACTCGCGCGAACTGGGAGGTTCCTGGTGCATGCGCTGGTCCCTAATGGACGGCTCCGCAGGAGCGTCGCCCTTCCAGCGTCAATCCAGGGACTCGTGGCGGAGGATGGCTGGGCGGGGGGAGCGCTGCCCTATGCGAGCGACCTCGTGAACCTGCTGGTGATGAGTGGCGAGGGGCAACTGGCAAGTGAGGAGATGCTGCGCGTGCTGGCGCCCGGCGGCGTGGCGCTGGTGCAGCAGGGCGGCAAATGGGCCAAGACGGTGAAGCCGTGGCCGCAGGGGGCCGACGACTGGACGCACTGGTGTTACGGGCCGGAGGGGAACGCCGTCTCCCACGACAAGCTGGTGAAGCCCGCCACGTCGCTCAAGTGGATCGTGTCGCAACTGCTCTACGACGTGCGGGTGGCCGGCGGGCGCCTGTTCTCTCCGCTCGAGATGACGAAGGACCAGCGGCGGCGGCGCGAGCCGGCCGAGCTGGACGCTGCCACACTCCGTCCTGCGCTTCCCAGCCATCGCCACGCTCTACCCGCGCGCCGGCCAGCCTGCCCACCGGCCTCTGGACTCTTCACGCCTGTCACCTGTGCGGGCCTGTTGCCGCGGGCGGCGGGTTGTGGTAGAATGCGCCCGCTGGGAGAGGTGGTTGGGTTCTGCTCGTGAAGCGTGAAAGGAGTGATCGCGTGAGGGTCGTCGCTCTGGCTGCGCTGCTCGCCCTGTCGCCCCTGGCCCTCCTGGCCGCCGACGCCCCGAAGGAGAAGGCGCCCGCCCAGGCGGAAGCGCCCAAGGAGGGGAAGCTCGCCCCAGGCACCTACGCCCACCTGAAGACGGCCAAGGGCGAGATAGTGGCCCCCGACGGCCGCTGGGTGGCCAAGCCGTTCTACGACGGCCTGGCCTTCCACCGCATCGAGACCGGCACGCTGAAGCTGATCCAGGGCGGCTGCCCGAAGGGCGACGGCTCGGGCGGCCCGGGCTACAAGTTCGACGACGAGACGGATGAGAAGCTGAAGTTCGACAAGCCCGGCGTCGTGGCGATGGCCAACTCGGGGGGCAACACGAACGGCAGCCAGTTCTTCATCACGCTCGCCCCCGCGCCGTCGCTCGACAAGCGGTTCAGCATCTTCGGCGAGGTGGTGAGGGGCATCGACGTGGCCGAGGCGATCAGCAAAATGCCCTCCACGCCCAAGGGCGCCGGCCCCGACGCCATCCACCTGGCCAAGGCCCCCGTGGCCATCCAGGCAGTCACGATCGAGACTGTGAAGGACGAGCCGAAGCCGTGAGGAGCGGGGGATGGTTGGATGAATGGATGGGTGGATGAATGTCAAACAATCATCCAGTCATCCAATCATCCATTCATCCCCTCGCCAACACGAACTGAGCCGCCGGGTCAGGCCCGGGGATGGGGCGGCCCTGGCTCGAGTTCGGCGGCCACGTGGGTGGGGATGGTCGGGGCCTCGGGGTACGGGATTCGCGGGCGCACGCCTTTGACGTCGTGTGCTCGTAGCACGCCGAGGGCGAGGGCAATCACCTTCTCGCGCAGGGC
This sequence comes from Planctomycetota bacterium, assembly GCA_041320515.1. Lineage (GTDB taxonomy): Bacteria > Planctomycetota > PUPC01 > DSUN01 > DSUN01 > DSUN01. The sequence continues at coordinate 3,465,273 of JBGLNR010000001.1, forward strand.
CGGCGGGTAGACCACCTCGGCCTCCGCGCCATACTGCACCAGCCACCAGGCCACCTCGTCCAGGTTCCTCACGGGCGCGCGGTAGAAGAGCGTGCCGTCGCTGAACGTCTGAATCGTCTGCCCCGGATGTGGCACCCGTTCGCGGATGAGGCGCGCGACGGCGGGGCTGAAGCGGATGCCGATCTCCTGCGGGTCGCCGCCGAAGACGTACCAGGAGCCCGCGAAGAACGCCTCGAGCGAGAAGTCCCTGGGCACTGTGAAGTGCAGAGGGGTCCGCTCGACGGCCCCGATGCGCGAGACGCGGAACTTGCGCACTCCCCCGTGCGTCACCGAGTGGGCCACCAGGTACCAGGCGTGCTTGCGGAAGGCCACGCCATAGGGGTCCACCTCGAGGCGGCGGAGGGCCTGGGTGGTCCGCCCTGAGTAGACGATGGCGATGCGCCGCCGCTCGGCCACGGCGGCGCGGACCTCCTCGAAGACCTCGCGGTTCACCCCCGCCGTGGGCAGCGCCACGCTCGTGCGCGCCATCAGCTCCTCGGCGCTCGCGCGGATGGGCCGCGGCAGACACGACAGGAGCTTGCACCGGGCGCTCCGCAACAGCTCCCCGTTGCTCCCAGGCACCCCGAACGTCTCTTCGGGGAACAGCAGGGCCAGCAATTCGCCCACGCTGAGCTGGAGCGCGGGGAGGAAGAACGAGGGGTCAATCCGGTAGCCCGAGGAGGTGGACTGGACTGGCACCCCTGCGTCCTTGAGCGCCCGGATGTCGTTGAACGCGCGCGTGCGCGACATGCCGAACCGCTCGGCCAGGGCGGGAGCGGTCCAGCCCGGCCCCGCCTGGAGCAGCGAGACCATCTCCAGCAGGCGCGATACCCGCGGCGTCTTCGCCATCCAGCGCCTTTCAGCCCGCCCAGACGGCCTGGCCCGTCTTCACGGCCTCCTCCTCGGCCAGGCAGACGGCGAGCGCCGCGCGCGCGTCCTCCGCCGTCACGATGTCCGACACCTTCCCCTTCCCGATGCAGTCAACGAAGTGCTTCAGCTCGGCCACGTAGCCGTCGTCCTTCGGCAGCTTCGGCGTGAGCGTCTTGCCCTTGAGCGTGTGGACGGTCAGCGGCTTGCCGCTGCGGCAGTCCATCTCGACCGTGGCCTTCTCGAACACGACGCAGAAGCCGTGGGTGAAGCCGAAGCCGGGCGCCAGCGCCCACGTGCCCTCGGCCACCACGTGCGGGCCGTCCGGGTACACGTAGTGGGTCACTATGGCATCCACCCCGGTGTTCGAGACGGCGCCGATGACGCCCGACGACTTGACGAACGCCGGCCTCCCGAACACGTAGTTCACGTAGTCCGTGTCGTGGATGTGCAGGTCCACCACCGCGCTGCCGCTGCGGGGCGCGTCGAGGAGCCAGTTGTCCCAGCTCCACGTGGGCGTGAGGCTCTTGCGCCAGAAGGTGGCGCTGGCCACCTTACCGTACTTGCCGCTGGCCACGATCTGCTTGAGAACCTTGTAGTCGGGCCAGAAGCGGATGCAGTGGGCGACGAAGAGCAGGCGGCCGGCCGCCTTGGCCGCGGCCAGCATGCGGTCGCACTCGGCCAGCGAGAGGGCCATCGGCTTCTCGCAGACCACGTGCTTGCCCGCCTCGAGCGCCGCAATCGCGTAGTCCGCGTGCAGGAACGTCGGCAGCGTGATGTCCACAACGTCCACGTCGGGGTCCTTGAACAGCTCGGACGGCGGGGCGTAGAGGCGCAGGCCCGACAGGTCAACCTGGGCCGCCCGCTTATCCGCGATGTTCCCCCCGATCTTGCTCCAATCCCCCGCCAGCTTCGCGGGATCGAGGTCCGACAGCGCGATCACCTTCGCGCGCGGGTTGGCCCTGTGGCAGTTGAAGTGCATCTTGCCCATGAACCCGACGCCGAGCACGCCGATCTTGACCACTGTGCGTTCTCCTCTCGCAGCTTCCGGCTGCTCTGGGAAAGGGGCCATCGGAAACGTCCCCTCGTATTGTAGCCGCCCAGCCGCCGCCGTCAACCGCCATTCCACGGCAGTCCCTTCCCGTGACTGCCGTGACCACCCACGCGAGCCTGTGACGACGCGGCTTCATCCCAGGCGCCTCTCGATGCCGCTCAGGAACTCGCGGCAGAGGTCGGGCACCGGGGCAGCCAGTTCACGCAGGCGGGCCACTCTGAGCCTGAAGGCGTAGCCATGCACGTGCAGGTGGCGGAAGGAGAGAAGCTCAGCAAGGATGGGGCGCTCCTCGTCGGTGACCAGGCCCGCTTGATGGGAAGCCGCGAGCAGCCGCTTGTGCCAGTCTTCCGACTTCGCCAACTTGATGCCCTTCTCCTGCATGAAGAAACGAAGAATCCTCTCCACGCCACTGTAGGCATTCTGGAGGAGCGTGCCCAACGCGATGACCTGGTACTCGGAGAGGGATTCCTCGCGCAGGAGGCCCTCGATCAGCTCAGCGGTCCTGGCGATGTCCGCTGCTTCTCTTTGGACGAAGAGCCTTCTTGCGCTCATAGATGCGCACTCCGGTGGCCCGGACCAAGGGCACTATGGACAGCGGCGCAGAAAGGTCCACCAGGTCCACGGGCTTGGGGAAGAGCTGATCCAGGCGGACGTAGAGGTCGAAGACCCGGTCGGCAGCCACCCCTTCGACGGCGATGTCGAGGTCGCGCGCACGGTCGCCCTCGCTCAGCGACGAGCCAAAGAGCCACACCGACTTCGCACCGAATGCGCGCGCGCATTCCACGATCTTGCGTCGTGTCTCAGCAGAGATCATCGTGGGTAGCCTTCTATCGGGCTCACCTGCCTCCATCAGTTCGATACCCTCCACGCTCCCAATGATACCACTCGAGCCCCGCCCGGTCAACGTCCAGGAGCGTTCCCTCACCGTTTGCTCTCGCGACCCCATTCTGCTAGACTGCCCCCAATCTCAGCAACAATCAAGCCCCTGCGAGGCCAGCCAGAAGATGCCCAGCCAAGTCCGCGTGCGCATCGCTCCCAGCCCGACCGGCGACCCCCATGTGGGCACAGCCTATATTGCCCTGTTCAACCGCTGCTTCGCGCGGCAGCAGGGCGGCAAGTTCATCCTCCGCATCGAGGACACCGACCGGGCGCGCTCGACGCCCGAATCGGAGCGGGCGATCTTCGCGTCGCTCCGCTGGCTCGGCCTCGACTACGATGAAGGCCCCGACATCGGCGGCCCCTTCGGCCCCTACCGCCAGTCGGAGCGCAGCGGCATCTACCGCGAGCACGCCCAACTCCTGCTCGACCGCGGCGCGGCCTATCGCTGCTTCTGCACGTCGGAGCGCCTCGACGCTCTGCGCCAGGAGCAGCGCGCCCGCAAGCTCGACCCCCGCTACGACCGACGGCTTCCCCACCTACCACCTGGCCAACGTGGTGGACGATCATCTGATGCAAATCACCCACGTGTGCCGCGCCGAGGAGTGGATCACCTCGACGCCCAAGCACGTGCTACTCTACCAGGCGTTCGGCTGGGAGATGCCGGTCTTCATCCACATGCCCCTGTTGCGCAACGCCGACCGCAGTAAGATCTCGAAGCGCAAGAACCCCACGCGTCCCCGCGCCTTGACCAGCCCATCCCTACCTGATAGTCTGGCCTCGGTTCCCTGGATGAAGGAGCAGTGATTCCATGCCCCACGACCGGATTGACCTGTCGAAGGTGAAGACCTATCACTTGGGCGAGCGGCGCAACCTGGTGAAGCTGGGCGACCTGGTGAGGCCGTGCGCCCCGCCGCCGCCCTTCGAGCACCCAGAACTCTACCTCGTCGCCCGCGCCATCCGCGAGGCGCGACGGGCCGGCCGCCCCGTCCTCTGGATGCTTGGCGCGCACGTCGTCAAGTGCGGACTCTCCCTCCGCGTCCTTGACCTCATGCAGCGCGGCCTCGTCACCCACGTGGCCGGCAACGGCGCCGTCTCCATCCACGACTTCGAGCTGGCCCTCATCGGCGAGACGAGCGAGGCGCCGCCGACCCGCGCTTCAAGCACCGCGACGTGAGCATCCTCTACAACGGCCACAAGCTCGGTGTGCCCGTCACCATCCACGTCACCATCGGCACCGACATCATCCACCAGCATCCGGCCGCGGACTTCGGCGCGCTCGGCGCGGCCAGCGGACTCGACTTCCGCACCTACTGCGCCACGGTGGCGAAGCTCGAGGGCGGCGTCTTCTGCAACTTCGGTTCCGCCGTCACCGGTCCCGAGGTCTTCCTCAAGGCCCTCAGCATCGCCCGCAACCTCGGCCACACCGTGAGCCACATCACCACCGCCAACTTCGACCTCTTCCCCCTTCGCGGCGACTACCACGCCGACGTGTCGAAGGACGATATCGAGTACTACTACCGCCCGCGCAAGAACATCGTGAACCGCCCCGTCTCCCTCGGCGGCCGCGGCTACCACATCACCGGCGACCACAAGGCCACGATCCCCAACCTCTACCAGATGCTCGTGGAGTAGAGCGTGGCGCCTGGCCCAGAGGACAGATCCGTCTGATCGGTCCGATCCGTCTGATCCGTCGGATCGGTCTTGTTCCCCCTCTCGGAGACGCCCAATGAACCGCGACAAGCTCTCTTCGCTGCTGGCGGCCCTTCCCTCCAAGCGCATCGCCATCATCGGCGATTTCTGCATGGACATCTACTGGCACGCGGACATGACGCGCTCGCTCCTGTCGCGCGAGACGCCGCACTTCCCGCGCCCCATCGTCGCGGAGAAGTTCTCGGGCGGGGCCGCGGCCAACGTGGCCTGGAACCTCCGCGAGTTGGGCGTCGGCACAGTCCTCCCGGTCACGATCTTCGGGGACGACTGGCGCGGGCGCGAACTCAGCCGCGTGCTCGAAGCGCTCGGCGTGGACCTCCGCCACGTGGTCCACGCCCCCGGCCGCGTGACGCCCGCCTTCGCCAAGCCCATTCTCCACGGCTTCCACTCCGAGCAGGAGGACGCGCGCCTCGACTTCGAGAACGCCACGCCCGCCTCGCCCGAGCTGGAGGACCTGGTGCTGGCTAATCTGGCGGATGCCATGCCGGGCCTCGACGCCCTGCTCATCGCCAACCAGATCAACGCCAGCCTCATCACCGAGCGCGTCCGCAAAGGTGTTCTGCGCCTCGCCGCGAAGCACCCGAGGGTTGTGGCCATCGCCGATTCGCGGAACGAGATCGGCAAGTTCCGCGCCGTGGTCCTCAAGCCAAACGAGATCGAGGCGGCGAGGGTCTTCCACCCCGGCATCGCCCCGGCCGACATCACGGACGCCGTGATCCGCGACAGCGGCCGCCGCCTGAGCCTGCGGTGTGGCAAGCCCGTCTTCCTCACCGTCGGCGAGCGGGGCGCGTTCGTCTTCGACGGCGAGCGCTGCGACTTGGTGCCGGGGCTGAAGGTCGAGCCGCCGATAGACATCGTGGGCGCGGGCGACACCTTCATCGCCGCTCTCGGCGCCGCGCTCGCCAGCGGCGCCTCTAGCGTCGAGGCCGCCGAGCTGGCCTGCCTCGCCGCGTCGGTCACAGTCAAGAAGATCGGCATCACGGGCGCCGCAAGCCCGGAGGAGTTGCTCGCGAGGCACAGCGCCCCGCCGGAAAGGGAATGTTGAATGTTGAACGCTGAATGATGAATGTTGAATGAAGATAGGACAGCAGCCATGGGGAACGAGGGGCGGGAGCCGCGGAGCTTCGACCTGGAAGACAGGCTCATCAACTTCGCGGTGCGCATCACGAAGGTCGTCGAAGCGTTGCCCGATACAAAAGTTGGCAACCATGTGGGCGGGCAACTGCTGCGCTCTGGCACATCGCCGGCTTTCCACTATGGGGAGGTGGAAGGCGCGGAGTCCAGGAACGACTTCGTCCACAAAATGAAGGTGTGCTTGAAGGAACTGCGCGAGACGCGCATTGCCCTCCTCATCGTCGAAAGGAGGGCGCTGCTGCCTGTGAGGAAGGTCGCGAGCATCCTCGTCGAATGCGAGGAGCTTGTGCGGATATTCCGTTCGGGCATCAGCACTGCGGAGCGCAATCGCGTGAGGCGCCCCGCGCCCCGGCGCGCACACGCAAGGGAAACCTGATGGCGAGGCCAGGTGCTCTGTATTCATCATTCGACATTCGGCGTTCAACATTCATCATTCACTCGCGCGGGCCACGGGAGAGCGATTGTGGATGAGTTCAGCGGCTCGAAGATTGAGGTCACCCGCCCGCCGCTTCAGCTCGGACGAGTTCGCTACGCTCTCTTCGACTTCGACGGCACGATCTCCGTCCTCCGCGAGGGCTGGGAGCGGGTCATGGCGCCGTTGATGGTCGAGATGATCGCAGGCGACCCGGGCGACGCCGATGGCGCGATCCGCCAAGAGGTCGAGCGTTACGTGGACCAGTCCACGGGGCTTCAGACGATCCTCCAGATGGACTGGCTGGTGAAGGCCGTGGCGCGGCGCCGCGGCCCCGACAAGGCGCTGTCGGCAGAGCAGTACAAGGCGAACTACAACGAGCGGCTACTGGCCGCCATCGCCGAGCGGCTGGAGCGACTCGGAAGCGGTCAGACCCCGCGCGAGGAGATGATGCTGGCCGGCGCTGAGGCGTTCCTCCTGGCGCTCGCGGCGCGCGGCGTGACGCTCTACGTGGCGAGCGGGACAGACGTGGAGGATGTGCGGCGCGAGGCGGCGGCCCTCGGCGTGGCCCGCTACTTCGGCGGCGGCATCTTCGGCGCCGTCGGCGCCTCGCGCGCCTGCTCGAAAGCCGCCGTGATTCATGATATTCTTGTGGCCCACGGCCTCGAAGGCCCCGAACTGCTCGTCGTGGGCGACGGGCCGGTCGAGATTCGCGAGGGCAAGGCGCGAGGAGCCGTGACCGTGGGCGTCGCCAGCGACGAGGTCCGCCGCCGCGGCCTCAACCCCCGCAAGCGCGAGCGCCTCGTCGCCGCCGGCGCCGACATCGTCGTGCCCGATTTCACCGTGGGCGAGGCCCTCCTCGCCCGCTTGTTCCCCGCGCCGCCCGCCCATCGGGGGCCGGCATGGTTCTCATGTTCTTAAGAACGTCAGAACGACGACGCTGGCGGGCAACGGGGACGCTTGGAGGCCGTCCCTCGCCTCGCTGTTCCCCGCGCGGCCTGGCGATCGGGGGCGGGCGTCGTTCTCACGTTCTTAAGAACGTGAGAACATCACGGGCGCGGGCCACGGGGACGACTGGAGGCTGTTGCGCGTGCGAGCGCGCACGCCCTACCCTCTGATGGAAGGAGAACGAGGTGGTGCGAGCGATGCTGGTGGCCGTGGTGGCTCTGGCGGGCATGGCACAGGCGGGAGTGGGCGACCCGCAAACGAAGACCGACCATCCGTGGTATCCCGGCGAGCTTTCGTGCTCGACCTGGGAGCGGCTGTTCAAGACCCAGGCCGAACTCTACGAGCGCGTGACGGGCAAGAAGGTGGCGAGCGACGAGGATAAGGCCCTGGCGTCCTGGTACTGGCGAAACCTGAACGTCCACCACTGCACGACGGCGAACGAGGACTTCTGGGGCAAGGGGATCGAGAAGGGCGAGGAGACCCGCGAGTATTGGGCGGGCCTGTTCGCCTACGGCTTCGGCCTCTGCTACGCCACGCACCACCAGATGACCGCCGAGATGGAGAAGCTCCTCGGCCCCTGCCGCTCGCGGGCCACGAACGTCGCCGGCCACACCTCGTTCGAGGTCTGGCTCACCGGCGGCCCCTACGGCGCCGGCCAGTGGGCGCTCCTGGACCACGACATCTCGACCGTGGTCTTCACCCCCGACGGCTCGCGCCTGATGGGCCTCATGGAGATCAGCAAGGACATGACGAGCATCAAGAAGAGCAACCGCGAGCGCGGCTTCATCCCCGGCGGGCTGCATCCCAGCGACCCAGGCGTCTACAAGACCGTGAACTGGGTGGGCTACACCACGGGCTACGCCGGGCCGCCGCCGCTGGTGAACCTGCGGGCGGGCGAATCGCTCCGCCGCTACCTCAAGCCCGGCCTCGATGACGGCAACGTGCGGGGCAACCGACTTGAGAACAACGCCCACATCGCCATCGGCGGCACCGACCCCAACAACCCTGCCTTGCGCCACCCGCTGGTTCAGGATGTGATAGTCGAGAAGAACCACGTCGCCAATGCAGACATCGGCATCCACGTGCGCCGCGCCGCCGAAGGCGTCCTGGTCCGAGAGAATACCTTCGAGAATGTGGTTGACCCTGAGATCACGGACGACGAGATCGAGCGTCGGGCGGCGGAGCGGCGGGCGAAGCTGCTCGGCCTCAAGGAGCCCGTGGCCCGCTGGTCGTTCGACAAGGTGTCGGGCACCAAGGTGCCCGACGATTCGGGCCACGACTTCGCCGGCCGAGCCGTGGGCGGCGTCCGCTTCGGGCCGGGCGTGAGGGGCAACGCAGCAATCTTCGACGGCAAGAGCCACATCCACGTGGCGAATGGCGACTTGCTTGCCCCGACGCGGTTCACCCTCGCCGCCTGGATCAAGCCGACGGCGGTCGCGGGCCGCCAGGGCATCATCGCCAAGCGCACGGGCCATGCCGCCGCGCCATTCGTCCTCAGCGTGTGGAACGGCGCGCTGGAGTTCGAGGCCTGCGAAGCCGACCACCGCACCTGGTCGTTCAACTTCCGTTCCGAGCCGCTCCTCAAGGCGGGCGAGTGGCAGCACGTGGCCGCCGTCGTCGAGGAGGGCAAGGGCGTGACCCTCTACCTCAACGGCAAAGCCATCGCGCGGAAGGAGAACGCGGCGAAGCTGGCGCAGAACGACCTCGACATCTGGATCGGCAAGGAGGCCTGGGGCGCCGACCCCAAGGATGCCGCTATCCCCGGTTACTTCACCGGCTCGATTGACGAGGTCAAGCTCTGGACCCGCGCCCTGGGCGAGGTGGAGATGGACAAGGAGGCAGAGCTGAAGGGCCTCCGCTGATCATGCCGCCATACCGGACCGCAACGGGCACGCGGCTCGAAGGGAGACTCCCGGGGCCTCCTTCGCCACGGGCCAGCCGCGGGGCGTGGCAGCGAGGCGTGTGCGCCTTGCTGGGGTATGGCTTGTGAAAGAAGGCACAAATTGAGACTTACGTGGGGCCAACTGGCGCCCCCCGGTGGAGAAATGGGGCGAAAGTTGCCCAGCCAGATCGCCCTATCTCATTGGCACTCAAGTAGTTACGCAGTTATCCACATTGCGCGGGCGCGTGTGTGCAGGGGGCGCAAGTTGCTTTCTCGCAGGAATACCGCGGAGAATCGGCGATCCGGCAACTTGCGCCCCCTCCGGGGGGGGCGCAAGTTGCTCCAACGCGGCGGCCACGGCCCCGCCCGAGCCTGAGTTTCCTCCGGCCGGCTACCCCCACATGCGCATGGGCATATGGGCGTTGGCGCGCTTGCGGTCGGGCGGCAGCGTGACCTTGAAGAGGCCGACCGGCCTCGGGCCGCAGCAGTGGCCGAAGAAGAGGTCGCCGTTGTGGTCCACCGCGCCGCGCGAGACGTATTGGGCAAAGCCGTCGGGCCGCTCGAGCAGGGCGACTTCCTCGCGCTCCAGCGTCTTCGGGTCGAGACGCCACACGACGCCCTCCTGCTCCTTGTGGGTCTCGGGCGACGGGTTGTAGACGGCGTCGCGCCAGCGGGCGGCCACGTAGTAGAGCATGCCGTCGGCGGCGAAGGTGAGGCCGCCGCAGTGGTCGAGGCCGGTGCTGTAGGGGATCGTGGTGTCGCGCCGCTGGGTCGCTGGGCCGAGGTCCTCCACCCTCCCCCACTCGCCCTCGTCAGGCCAGATGCGCATGAGCCAGGGGTTGGCGATCCAGGTGACGGCGTAGATGGCCTTGCCGTCGGGCGAGGGACAGGCGTCGTAGAAGACGCTGTGCCAGGCGGTCTGGAACTCGGGGTTGTGGGGTAGCACGTAGGGGCTGGTCTCCATCCTGTCCTTGTCGGGGTCGTAGCGGATGAGGCGGCCGTAGTCGGAGGTCGTCCACACGCGATGCTGGCCGTCCATGAACAGGACCTGGGCGTTGACGGAGCCGATGCGGCCCAGGTCGCGGCGCTGCCGCTTCGCGATGTCGTAGACGAACAGGCGGTCGCGGGGGTAGCTCAAGGCGTAGAGGAGGCCGCGCTCCTCGTCGTGCAGCAGGCAGCGGCAGCCCTCCTTGGGGATCAGCGTGTCCCACCACAGCACCGTGTCGGACTTGGTGTCGAAGGCCAGGAGCGCGGCGCCGCGGAAGCACCTTTCCGGGTCGTTCCACGACATCCAGGGCGAGTAGGCGGGCCGGTCAATCGGCGGGCCGGACAGGTGGCTGGCCATGAACATCACGCCGTCGTGCATCGAGGGCGCGAAGCTGTAGTGTATCTTGCACTGCGTCGCCCGCCCACTGTCGTGTGGGTCGTCCACCATCACGTCCATGTCGAACAGCAGGTCAATCGCGTCGGTCGCCTCGTTGTAGCGGACCGGCTTGACGATTCCGCCTGGCACGCCCTCGCAGCAGGCCGCGGCGTAGATACGCCCGTCGGGCCCGACGGAGAGCGACCAACAGGAGTCGGAGGTGGGATGGCAGGTGAAGGGGTACCATTTCGCGGGATAGCCCATGGGCATTTCCTTTGTGATAGCGAGGCGGCGGGACTTCGGTCGCACGCGCGATGGTGTGGTACTCTATCGAAAATGGGCCGCGACTGCAACAGCCGGGCGCGGCCCCCCGGCCGATTGCCGGCAGACGGCCCAGTTGCCGCGAGGTCAGGCCGCTGCCGCGGTTGGGGTAGCGCTGGCACATGACCAGCGGCAGGCATTGCCCTTTGGCCTCGAAGTTGACAGCCTCGTGCGCCGTGTCGTAACATTGCCGTCGGGGGGTTGGGTATCTGTGGAGACGACAGGCATGAGTCGGTGCCGTGGGATCGCGCTGGCGGCGGGGCTGCTGCTCGCCACCTCCTGGGCGGGGGAGCCGGCGGTGACGCTTGAATCGCTGCTCAATGAGATGGTGGACCGCGAGGCGGTCGCCCGCTGGCCGCAGGTCGAGTACACGTGCCACCAGGCGAGCAGCTACGACCGACGGTCGAAAACACCTGACGACGCCAACGGCTGGTTCGCCAACACGGACAATATGGACGGCAGCGGCGCGTCGCTCCGCTGGGAGGAGGTCGCCGGCCGCCGCGAGTGCGTGTTGGCCGATGTCGAGGGGCCGGGCGCCGTCGTGCGCTTCTGGTCGGGCGGCCAGCAACCGAAGGGCAAACTCCGCTTCTACCTCGACGGCGCCCAGACGCCCGCCATCGAGGCGCCGATGCAGGAGTTGATGAGCGGCAAGCTCTTCGTCCCCCCTCCCCTAGCCATCCTGAACGCCGGCAACTCCCTGAATCTCTACCTGCCCGTGCCCTACGCGAAGCGCTGCAAGATCACGTACGACGATGCCCGCCCGGGCAACCCCAACGCCCCGCCGCCCGGCCGCTGGTACAACATCGAATACCGCACCTATCCCGCAGGCACAGCCGTAAAGTCCTTCACGATGGACGACTTCAACGCCTGCAAAGCGACCGTCGAGCGTACGTGCAAGTTCCTGTGTAACCTGCTGGCCGACCCGCCCCTGGTTGTCGGGGGCTGGGGCATCCAGCTCTTCAGTCTTGATGCCGACCTGGAGCCGGGCAAGGAAGCCTCGACCGATCTGCCCCTCCAGCAGGGCGCGGTGCGGATGATCGAGGCGCGTCTCGACGGCGTGCCCGCCGAGCAGGTCGAGCAGGCGCTCCGCTCGACCGTGCTGCGGGGCACGTTCGATGGCGATGAAACCATCTGGTGCCCGCTTGGCGACTTCTTCGGCAGCGGCGTAGGCATCAACGCCCTGAGCAACTGGCACCGCACCGTCGCCAAGGATGGGGCGATGTCCTGCCGGTGGGTGATGCCCTACGAGAAGTCGGGCCGCCTCTCCCTCCTCAACCTCGGCAAGCAGAAGGTGGGCGTCAAGCTTGGCGGCATCGTCGGCTCGTGGAAGTGGGACGACCGTTCGATGCACTTCCACGCCACCTGGCGGCAGCAGTTCCCCATCCCAACGCGGCCGTTCCAGGACTGGAATTACGTCGAGATCACGGGCCAGGGGGTCTACCTCGGGGACACGCTGTCGGTGATGAACCCCGTGCGCGACTGGTGGGGCGAGGGCGACGAGAAGATTTGGGTGGACGGCGAGAGCTTCCCGTCGCACTTCGGCACGGGGAGCGAGGACTACTACGGCTACGCCTGGGGCGCCCCCGCCCTCTTTCAGGGGCCGTCTGCTCGGCGGTGGTCTTCCGCACCTCCCGAGCGATGGCCTGCTCGAGGAGTTCGAGAGCGGCCCCGAGCGCCGTGCCGGAGCCCAGCTTGAGGCTGGGGAGGGTGAAGGCGACCAGGTCGGTCAGCGGCATGAGCTGCTGCGCGCGGCTGGCGAAGGTGATGACGCTGAGGGCCGCCATGTCGAGGGCCATGGGGTCCTTCCGCAGCTCGTCAACCAGCTTCCTCAGCCCCTCGCGCATCGCCGCGAAGGCATCGCCAGCCATGGATTCCGAGCAGTCCAGGACCAGATACACAGGAAATCGGCGGGCGTAGCTCGACATTGTCGTCGCCTCCTATAGTTCAAGTGGGCTCCCCGGCCATCGAGGCCGAAGTGTCCACAAGGAAGTGCACAGGCACACGGCGGGGATAGTCAGGCATGCCTGGCCTCCACTAGGCTACGGAACGATGGCGATCCGATCCCCCCCACTGGGCAAGGGGCGGTTGGCGAAACCGCACAGTGGGCATGGCCATCCCTGCATGTGTCCGGTCCGCGAACTGACGTTGTAGGGGATGGCCCCGCAGCCACCGCAGACCACGGCTCGGCAACCGGCGCAACATCCCCACGCCGTTACAAACCTCCCGCAACGAGCACATCTCATTGCTAGCCTCGCCAGTCTTGGCTCGTAAGGCGTGCCACCAAGCAACTCGTCAGCGTCAAGAAGAAGGACGGTCCCGGCGATGTCCCCCAGTCTACTATCGTGATCGGCCTCAGCACCGGCCAGACCCATCACGATGTACGACAGCTTGTGCTCGTCCCGCAGGCACACAATCGCGCGTTGCCAGTCGTCCGTGGCCCCGCCGTCGGTCATCAGCCACACAATGGGACGCCAATCACCTTTGCAGTCAGGAGTTGACTTCCGCACCTCTCGCTGGATCGACTCTGCCAGGACATCAAGAGCATGTCCCAAGGCTGTCGTCTCTCGTTCACCTGTCTGAGGAGAGGTCCGCAATTGCGGCACAGTGAAACCGGCCAAAGGGGAAAGAGGCACGACTTGGCGAGCGGAGGAGTCGAATGTGATGACGCCCAACCACACTGTCTCCAGCGCTTGTGGGTCGCTCTTCGAGCCAGAAATCAGGGCGTTGATGTTCTTGCGCACGATCTCGATGGGCTCTCCGGCCATCGAGGCCGAAGTGTCCACAAGGAAGTACACGGGCAGGCGGCGGGGCAAGGGGGTGGGCATATCAAGAACTCGTGTCAGTGGCCACACGCCGACTGAGAGGGCAAGAGGGTCCAGATGAACAAAGCCAACTTCCTTTGGGGCCGCGGTCCGGCCAAGGCGTGTCCCTGTAGGCGGGGCGTCCCTGCCCCGCGTGGCTCCTCGCGGGCCAGAGACGGCCCGCCTACAGGCTCCATTCTCCCGGACGCTCTAGCGGCGTCCGATCCGCTGGCGTGACGCCTCTGGTCGGGCAGCGTGGCTCCTCGCGGGCCAGGGACGGCCCGCCTACAGGCTCCATTCGTCCAGCCGCCGGGGTGGCCGCTGCTCGCGCGGCGCCGGATAGCGAGAGGCATGTCCAGGGGAGCGTTGCCCCCAGACATGCCCCTCACAGTCCGGACGCCTGAGTTGCCGGCTTGAGGCCGTCGCCGGCCAGGCGGCCTCACCCCCTATTTGAAGAGGACTTCACGCTGGATGGTGGGGGTGAATTCGAGTTCGAGCTTCACGGTCTGGTATGCCCAGCCCCTGTTCTCGAGCTGGATCCCGACTTCCCCCTCGCCATTCAGGACGAGGACGAGCTTGCATTCCGGGTTGCCCACGAAGTTGAACAACTGGATGAGCCGCCCCACGGTCTCGTCGTTAGTGGGGCCGACGACTGAGACGATCTTGGCGGTCACGGTGCTGGCCTTGCCGTCCACGGCCTTCGGGACGTCCACGGCCTCCTTCATGGGCGCCTTGCCGAAGGGCACGGTGGCGCTGTCGCCCTTGAACTGGACGTCGAAGTTGAAGTTCCGGAGGCGTATCGCCTTGTCGCCGCCATTGCTGATGATGACGACCGCGTCGGACACGTAGTTGCGGTCCTCGACCCGGACCTGGAGGCTCTTGATGGCCTGGATGTCGAGCTTGCCGACGTCGGCGCCCTGGGCCAGAGCCAGTCCTCCGGCCAGGGAGATGCCCACAAGCAGGCAGACTGCGATTCTCACAAACGCTTTCATCCGTCACTCCTTTGCAGAAGCCCAATTGCCGCCCAGGCACAAAGCGTGCGCATGAGCTGTTCGGCGAACCATCCGGCTCCACGTTCTACGTGCCGGAAGCACCCAGCCGGGCATCACCTCCTCTCCAAGGCTGGACACGCTCCTAGAGTTTACGCCGCCAGGCTTGCCAGTGCAAGCACAGGTAGCTGAGGACAAAGAGCGCCACCCCCTGCATCAGGAGCCAGAACACAGAGGATTGGAGAGGCGCTTTGCCGCCCGATCCGAAGAACAGGGCGCCGAGCTGGGTGTCGGCGAAACTCACGATGCGAAGGTCGTCCATCACGTGGTCAGTCTCAACGGGGGGCAATTGCTTCAGGACACCCCGCTCGGCGTAGCTGTCCACGGCCAGGGCCGCCTCAAACGCCCACCGCTGGGGCGTGACGACGCTGGCGGCTTCAGCAAGCACCCCTCCACCACTCACCAGGTTGACATGCGGCCGCAGCAGGCCGCCGAACAGCAGTTGCGGCAGCAGAAGGAGCGGCACCGCGGTCAACGCGAACCTGAAGCTCTGCGCCACGCAGGAGACGAGCAGGCCCAGGCACGCCCCTACCACGGACGTGCCCCAGAGCAGGGCCCAGAGCAGGACTGCCGAGTCGGAGCTGAGGCCCAGGAGAGGGCAGGCCGTGAGGGCCACGAGCAGCCCGGTTTGCAGCCCCAGGACAAGCGTCTGGGAGGCCACCTTGGCGCTCAGGTAGGGCAGGAAGTTGACGGAGGAACGCCGCTCCCTGGCCAGAATGTGCCTCTCGGTAACGACCTCCTTGCACCCGCCCACCATGCCAAACCACAGGCTGGCGGCCACGAGGATGAAGTACACGGCGGCGCGGTACTGCGCGGCCAGTTGCCCGATCGTCTGCTGGTCAGCGCGGGCCTCCTCCCCAGCCTGGCGCCACAACTTGTCCACGGGCACCGGCTTGGGGTGGCCGTCCACCAGCTTGTGGAAGCGGTACACCCTGTTGGCAAAGACGTCCTGCTGCCGCGAGTCGCTCGTGAATCCGGCGAAGCCCAGGAGCATCAGGAGCGCGATGACGGGCGCCTGGGAGAAGAGGAGGGACAGGTTGAACTTGTCCCTCCGCAGCACCTGGAGGTTCCGCGCCAGGAGCACTGCCCACTGGTGAATCGCCGCTGGGGCCCTGCGCCAGAGGGGCACCTTCGGGCGCGGCTGGGGAAGCGGAGGCGGCGTGCCTGCTGGGAGGGGCTGCGGAACATTGGCAAGGCTGGCCCTGTCCCGGGCGAAGTTGGCCACCGTCGCGTTGGCGCGGGTGTCCTCGCTCACCTGCGCAAGCAGGTATTCGGCGGGCGCGACCTTGCACTGGACGCGCGTCGTCCTCTCGAAGTAGTCGGCGGCCGTGCGCGCCGGGCCGTAGTAGGCCACCCTGCCCCCGCGGGCCATGAGCAGCACGTTGTTGAACCTGTCGAATGCTTCGCGGCTGGGCTGGTGAATCGTCATGATGATGGTCAGCTTCTGGCGCTGGGCCAGGTCGCTGAGAAGCTCGACGATCCTGTCGGCATCGAAGGACGACAGGCCCGAGGTTGGCTCGTCGAGGAGCAGGACCAGGGGCTTGCTGATCAGCTCGTGGGCGATGTTGATCCGCTTCCGCTCGCCGCCGCTCAGCCCCTTGATTCCTGATTCGGCCGAGCCGATCGGCGTGTTGAGGAGTTCGCCGATCCGCGACTTCTCGAACCCCAGCCGCTCCAGCGTGCTCTGGATCGCCCGGCCACGGAACGAGCGCACCCGGTCGGGCAGGCACAGGCGCTGGCGGCAGTTGAGGGACTGCCGCACAGTCAGCTCAGGAAACATGATGTCTTCCTGAGGCACGTAGCCCACGAGGTCGCGCACTTGCGCCTGGTCCTTGGAGAGGTCGGACCGCTTCCTTGCCCCGTCCTCGAGGAACACGTGGCCCTCCGTGGGTTGCAGGTAGCCGTTCACCAGCCTGAGGAGGACGCTCTTCCCGCAGCCACTCGGTCCCATGATGGCCGTGAGCGTCCCGGCATCTTCAGCGGGCAGCAACTCCTGGCGACGACGCCCGGCATGACGAAGACGCAGACCGGCGACCTGAGCTACGGCAGCACCGCTGCGTTCAACACGTACTGGGGCACCACCGGCGACCCCAACGAATGGCAGGCCGTCTGGACCGGCTACTACGTCGCACAGGTGGCCGGCGTCCACCAGTTCCGCATCGAGAACGCGGGTGGCGGCGCTGACATAGACGACGACGGGTCCTTGTGGGTGGACGGGGACCAGAGCGGCACGTTCGAGGCGACCGAGGGTGGGACGACCGCGGGCGCATTGACGGTGACCACCGTGGCGCTCACCGCGGGCCAGCGCTACGCCGTGGCCTTCGGCTTCAACGAGAACGGCGGCGGCGAGAGCTACCGCGTGCGGTTCCTCGAGCCCGCGGGCGGCACCTACACCGCCTTGACTACGGTCAACCCGACCACTCAGACGGGCTACTGGGAGTCGCAGATCGTCGGCGGCATCGACATGACGAGCACGGATATCGCCGTGCTGAGCAACTCGGGCATCAACGCCATCACCGACGCGACGGCCGCCTTCGGCTCCCTCGTCATCCACGACGGCGCGACGCTCACCACCGGCGGCGGCGTGACAACCTTTGCGGACCTCCATTTCGCCGGCAGCGCCGGGCGCACCGCGGGCATCGCGAACAGCAATGCCGTGACGATACCCGTCTTCGACGACGACGGGGTCGCGACCACCTTCGTCAAGAGCGGCACAGGCACCCTCTCGCTGCTCCCCAACGTCACGGCCACGGCCACCACCTTCCGGGTCAACGCCGGCATCCTGGCCGTCCAGAACCCCAACCTGCTCGGGGGCTCGAGCGACCTGGTGCTCGGCGGCGGCACGTTCCAGCCCAACGGCGGCGGCGCGGCCGTGAACCTCTCCGGCACCGATGTCACCGTCGTCACAGGCACCACCACATCCGCCATCAGCCCGACGAATACGGGCGCCGGCGTGGCCACCTTCCGCAACCTCACGCTCGAAGCCAACTCCACTCTCACCCTCAGCGGCTCGCGCAGCAACTTCGCCATCACCGACTTCCTGGCCGGCAGCTCCCTCGTGATCAGCAACACGAGCGATGGCCTGGGCACCGCCCGGACCAGCGGCAACGCCAACATCGGCGGCACGGGCCGCGCCGAGCCCACCACCTATAGCGACCAGGGCACGGCGGGCACCATGCGGCTCTACGGCAGCGCCACCCTCGCCCTCACCGGCTCCGTGACTGCCAACAACACCATCTTCCGCCTGGAGGGCACGAGCGTCCTGGACGCCACCGGCGCCGCACCCCTGGGCGCGGGTGACACCCGCGTGACCCTCGCCGGCGGCACCCTCAGGGTCACACCCGTCCCCGCCAACACCGACCTCGCCATGACGACCACCGACATCTCGGTCGTCGCCAACTCCACCCTCAACGCCGTCAACACGGCTCGTACCTTCTTCGACACCCTGAGCTTCGACGCCGGCGCCACCCTGACCATCACCGCGAGCGCCGGCGGCCGCGTCTACTTCGACGAAACGACGTTCACCGCGCCCGGCTCCGGGACCCCGGGCGGCACCATCAGCACCTCGGTCCACACCTGGACCGGCGCCATTGACGGCGCCGGCCTCGGCGGCCTCCTCCGCAAGCAAGGGACCGCCGACCTGATTCTCAACGAGCCCGCCGTCAACGTCCAGAACACGGTCCTCCAGGCCGAGGCCGGGCGCATCGTCGCCATCGGGGGCTCCTCGCTCGGCAACGCCACGCTGGCCCTCAAGGGCGGCGAGGTGGTCCTCGCCAGCCCCGACGGCAACGACGTCACCTACAACGCCCGCATCCGCACGGCCAACACGGGCACCTCGACCCTCACCGCCGGCTCGGGCGGCTACGGCGTGCCGGGCGGCGCCGTCATCCTGCCCGACCTGGCCCCAAGCGACCGCGCGATCATCACCATGCGAGTCACCGATGCCGACTACTTCCTCCTGCCCAACGGCGTGAACCCCACGGGCGCGCCCATCACCGTGCCCAACGCCCTCACCCACTACGGATACCACGTCAACAGCGACGCCGCAGTGATGGACCTCAACAACAACGCCGGCATGGTCAACTACGGCAACCCCACGGCCTTCACCTCCTTCTACGGCAAGTCCCTCCTCACCGCCGGCCCGGCCAACCGGGGCCTGGACTTCGATAGCGACACGGACTTCATCAACAGCACGTCCGTCAACCAGGCCGACAACTTCAGCCAGCTCTGGATCGGCAAGCTCACAGTCCCAGCAGGCATGGGCGGGAACTGGAACTTCCGCATCAACAACCAGGACGACCCGGCCGGCATCTGGATTGACCTCGACCGCGACGGCGTGTTCGAGTCCTCCACCGCCGGCCTCGGCTCCGACCGCGGCGAGCAACTGGCCTGGAATCAGGCCGGCAGCACCAAGACGAGGGCCCTCACCGAGGGCCTCGACTACATGGTCGCCTTCACCCACCGCGAGGGCGGCGGTACATCGTGGGTGGACATCCAGTTCCAGGCCCCCGGCTCGAGCGTGTGGACCAGCATCCGGCCCGCCGACCCGGCTCAGGACGGCCTGTGGTCGGCCCTCATGGCCCCCAGCGGCGGGCTCGACATCGCGCAGGGCGAGACCCGCACGCTCGGCGCGCTCTACCTCGGCACCCTCATCCTCGGCACCGGCGGCACCCTCAACCGCGCCTCCCTGGCCCCCGCCGACCGCGACATCACGGTGACGAACACCCTGACGCTCAACAAGGACCTCGACATGACCCACGGCGAGACCCTCACGACCGTGGGCGCCACGGTGAACGTCAATGCCGGCGCCACCCTCTACCTCAATCAGCCCCTCAATGCGGCGACCCTCAACCTCTCCGGCAACCTGACCCGCACGGGCTCCCCGAGCGGCCCGGCCCCCGACGTGACGGTCACCCAGGCCCTCAACCTGAACTCCACGCTCACCTTCGCCGGCGGCAGCTCGCTCAACGCCCCGAACGCCACCGTCACGGTCAACCCCACCGGCGTCCTCAACAGCGACGTGCCGGTCGTGGCCCGCACCCTCGCCTCCTCGGGCACGGTCAGGACGGCCGGCGGCACCCTCACCGACCTGTCGGTGACAGGGGGCACCACCACGCTCACCGCCAACACCACTGTGACCGGCGTGTTCTCGGGCGCCGCCCCCGGCATCCTGGCCGCGGCCAACACACTCACCCTCGACGTCCAGGGCTCCGCCGGCTTCGACGGCACCGTGCGCGTGGACAGCGGGCACATGACCCTCAACGTCCCTGCGAGCAACACCGCCGTCCCCGTGGCCGGCCGCCAGTTCCACATCGCGGCCAGCGCCCTGGTCGGCTACACCAACGGCCAGACCGTGAGCAACTGGACCGACATATCGGGCGCCGGGCACCACGCGAACATCGTCCAGAGCGACCCCGTCTACACGACGAACGTCCTCAACGGCCTGCCAGTCGTCCGCTTCGATGCCGACGACTTCCTCCGCACGAGCTACAACTTCGACCCCCTCACCAGCTACTCGGTGGTCACCGTGGCGCGCTACAATGCCACCCCGGCGGCCGACAACGAGCGCATCGTCTCCTCCGCCACTCGCAACTGGCTCTTCGGCATGCACGGCAACCTGATCGACCGCTGGCACGCGGAAGGCTGGATCTACCCCACCGGCGGCACAGGCGGAGTGGCCGGGAACACCAACTGGTATCTCCACGCGGGAACCATGCTCAACGCGGCCGACCCGCTGGCCGCCTTCTGGAGCAACGGCGTCCTCCTCACGTCCAACAACACTGGCTCGGGCGCCGGCAACCACATGATCGGCCAGCTCCAGCTCAACGGGTACAGCGGGGGCGAGCTATCCAACGCCGACATCGCCGAGGTGCTCATCTACGACCGCGTGCTGAGCAGTGGCGAACTCAACGTCATCGGCGGCTACCTGGCGGCTAAGTACGCGCTGGCGACCAGCTACTACTCCGGCCCGAGCGTGGGCGACATCCGTCTCGCGCCCGACACCCAGCTCACCTTCGGCGGCGCCGGCGTCCCGCGCGTCAACTCGATCGGCACCACCACAGGCCCCGTCGCCACGGGCCCCATGCTCCTCGCCGCCGGCGCCAACCTCCAGGGCAACAGCTCCGGCGACACCCTGACGGCGAACGCCACGATCGGCGCCGCTAGCTTCAAGGTCACTGCGAACCAGGTTCTCGTGCTCCTCGACGAGGGGCAGGAACGGTATCGCCCTGCCGCCGAGGCAGTGGTTGGCCTCCTGACGAAGCACGGCCGCAAGGCCACCGTGAAGGTGCTCGACGCAGCGGACGTGCGCGAGCTGCCACTGCGCTGGCAGCCGACGAAGGAGGACCAGGAACTCCTCGGCAAGGTGGTCGCCGGCGAGGCGATCGCCTGGCGGGTGCCGCTGACCCCCTGGACCCGCAAGCCCGATGACCCACTGGCAGGCTACGACGAGTATGGACCCAGAACTTGGCTCGGCCCAGACGCCGTGCTGTTCGGCGGCCCCAGGGACAACCGTGCGCTCGAAGACCTCGACCAATTCCTGCGCCGCCGGCCCTCCGAGAGCTTCCCGTCCCCAGGCCGATTCTTCCTCCACTACGTGTGGGATGCCTTCCAGGGCGGGAGCGACGCGCTCTACGTCGGGTGCAACGACCCTGCCGGCGCGCTGGCGGCGGTCCGCTGCCTGGCCGAACTCAAGGAGGCGCCCGGTGAGGCACCCAAACCCGCCGCCGACCCCCCCGCCGTCACCCAGGGCGGGCCGACCAGCGCGCTCGAGGACATGGTGAAAGGGAGGCTTGGAGCGAGCATCAAGGATGTCGCCTACTCGCCCAGCGGCAAGCGCATCTTCCTCACGCTCGACTCCTATGGCGACTCGTTCTTTGTCCTGGATGAGGAGGGAAAGACTCTTCAGGCGCGCCCCGTGGCGAACCGCCTGGGCAACAACGTCTTCTTCCAGGGGAGCGGCGCGCTACGGCCGGTCAACGACGAACGGACATTCCTTCGCCTCGGGTCCGACGACTACCTCCTCGACCTTCAGAGAGGCTTCATCGAGAGGACCGAGAGTCCGCCCCACGGCCTCCCCGGCCGCGTCCGCGTGCCGCCCGGCGGCCCGGTGCTCGTCCAGGACCCCGAGCGCGGGCGCACCTACCTCGGCGGCAAGTGCCGCCTCGCGGCCCTCGATGCGGACGGGAAGCTGCTGTGGCGATACAACGATGCAGATCGCCGCGCGAGCACGCAGGATATGCTCCACCGCCGCTCCATCTTCATCCGCGGCGTGTCGCCCGACAGCAAACGCCTTCTGGCCACTGCCTTCGGCGTCGCCCAAGACGTCTATGGCATTGGAACGCCGCAGAACCCATCCGTGTTCTGCGTTGACACCGACTCGGGCAAAATGTTGTGGGCCAGTGAAGGACTCTACCTGAACCAGGGCAAGGCCATCGTGGCCGACGATCGCTTCGTCATCGTGGACGACAGCGGCCAGTTCCATCTGCTGAATGCGGACACTGGCGAACCGATGGGCAGCTTCCGCGCCGTCGGAGGCACCGACGTGATCCTGCCTGTCCCGAAGAGCGATCTCTTGCTCGTGGTCGAGAACAACCATTTCGATCTGCACGGGCCGTCGAGCCGCGCCTACCTCAGGGCGCCTGGCGAGCGGCCCGACATCGTGCTCGGCCTGCCTGGCCGCATTCGCGACGCCCGCATCACCCTCGACGGCCGCCGTATCGTCCTCTCCTCGCGGCGGGGCCAGACGGCCTGTTTCGGCCTCGACGGCGCGAAGCAATGGGAAGCCAGCGTGCCGATGGGCGGCGTGGCCCGCTTCTCGCCCGACGCCAAGACCACCCTCGTCGGCTCCGAGGTCGGCGAGCTGGCCTTCATCGAGACCGACACGGGGAAGGTGCTCCGCACCGTTGATTTCAACGCGCACAACGTCACAACCCCCGAGCAGTTCGCAAAGCAGATGGGCAACGTGGGCGACGTGCCCGTGGCGCGGGCGGCGCGGGTGCCCCCAGAGCCGCCAGAGCCCTCCTATCTGGATTCGCTCGACAAGAAGGCCGTGCGTTTCGGCCCGAACCTGCTGGGCAAGGAAGTGCTCCGCGGCAAGCTGAAGGCAGGCGGAGAAGGGGACCTCAGGGTGCTGGACGGGCCGGCGGAGTTCAGGCTCAAGGTCGCGCCGAAGACCACCTACCTTGTCGAGTTCCTCAATGCCTCGGCCGACCCCGGCCAGCTCACGCCCCAGACGCGCCTCGAGGTCGTGATTCGCGTGGCCGGCCAGGGCAAGCACCTGCCATTCGCCCGCCGCCTGCCCATCGGCACGGCCCTGGCACGCCGCCGCATGGCCTTCCGCACCGAGGGCGAGACGGAAGTCACGCTGTCCCTGCGGGTCGTCGTCCCGACCGAGAGGGGCGAAGGCAACCGGCGGCACAAGACCTATGGGCCGTCCGAGCCGAGCAAGATGCCCATGCTCATCAGCGACACGGTGGCTGCAGCGCTCCGCTTCCAGAGCCGCAACCTGCTCAAGCCTGGAATGCTGGAGTGCGAGTTGCACCGCTGGGGCGGCGGCGACTCCACGCACAAGAAGTGGACGTGGAGCGCTCCGCGTCGAGCCCTCGCCCTCGCCGATGGCCTGATCGGCAACCAGGAGACCAAGTGGCAGGAGGCCCAGGATGCGGTCGCCGGCACCTCGATCAGCCACGCCATTGCGAAGGCCACATTCAAGAGGCCGGAAACCATCTCGGCTATCGCCATCTTCGAGGACAACCGTGGGCCGGCCCCGACCGCCGATGGCATACAGGAGATGGCCTCGGTGCACTACGGCATCTACATCAACGGCCGCCGCGTCGGCTATGTCGTGGGCAACACAAACCTGGTCAACATCTTCACATTCCCTCCCGTGGACACCAGGACGGTCGAGTACTTCTGGGCCGGGCGCGAGTTCGCAGAGAGGACCGATGGAATGACTCGCATGGCCGAGTTCGAGGCCTACTCGACCGAGGAGACCGAGCTGCGCCTTGATGAGCCCGCCGACGCCCCTGATGATGGCCTGAATAGCACCCAATAGAAGGGATCTGGCAGTGGAACGAGGCGAGTTCGCAACGCCCGCTGTGCTCCGACCCTATCAACTCCTGTGCGTCGTCTGCTACTCAGGCGAGGAGCAGGCCGGGGGCCAGAGCGAGAAGCTCAGGCGGGTCCGCGAGGCCGTGCGTGAAGACCCCGACATGCCGATCACGCTGGTGTGCAACGTCGGCGACGTCTATCTCTACCAGGACCCCGGCACCACCGAGGATTCGCCAGAGGGGGCCGACTACAACCGCAAACGCGACCTCGACATTCTGCACCTCTTCGCCCTGGCCCCCGGCAGCACCCTGCCGGCAAGGGCGCTCTTCCTGACGCTACTCAAGAGGGTAGCCAGCGTGCGGGGCATCTGCGGCTACGACACACTGACCGGGGCGGGCTGGGAGGGCTGCCCAAGAGCCGCCAGCGGCGCCTACGAGAAGGCACACGAGAGGGGGATTGATGCTTTCATCCCGCCGAGGACCCAAGAGGAGATGGCAACAGAAAAGAGGGAGTCCCTGGCCGCGCTCTACTCAGCCGAGGTGGTCCCGGTCCGTCCCCATATCCTGATGTGCGCCGTGTGCCAATACGGGGGTGGCACGCGCCCGCCCTACCCGGAGGACAACCTGCCGGAGCTTCTGGAACTGATCCTGAATGGGAAGCCCGACCTCCTCATCCGCATGGCCCGCGGAGCGGACCGGATGATGTGCGCCCCTTGCCCGAAGCGCGTGCCCAAGCTCAACGCCTGCGTTCACATTTTGGGGTCGTGCGGCCTGTCGAACGAGAAGCGCGACCTGGATATGCTTCAGAAGCTGGGCCTCCACTTCGGCAGCACGATGAAGGCCAGAGACCTCTTCCGCCTGATCCTGGAGCGCGTTCCCACGACGCAGGAGATCTGCCGCAGGGACGAGGCGTGCGTCTGCCCGTCGGTGTGGTGGGATACCTGCGGCGAAAGCAACCGGGCGCAGGGCAGCCCGAACTACGAGAGAGGAAGGATGGAACTGCTGGCGCAGCTCGGGCTCCCGTGATGCGGTCAAGCGGGACCGTCAGGATGGCTGGGGCCAGCCGAAGGAAAGGAACACCCACTGTGAGCCCCGCCCTTGCGCCCCGTGTCGTTTGCCTCGCCATCTGGCTCGGCCTAGGCGTTGCGCCCGCGGGCGAAGCCATCAAGCCTGGCGATCTGCTCAAGGAAGCGGACGGAGCGGAACTGCGATTCGGCTACTTCCCTTCTGCCAGCAAGCTCCGCCTCCTGGCCCTGCGCGTCCCTGAGGCATTCGCGCGCTGGGAGGCCCGCCTCGCCAAGCTGCCGGCCGACACCCCGCTGCGTCAAGACTCTCGAGTACGAGCCCCTGACCGACCGCTTCTACTCGTGTCAGCCTGGCGGCGGCGCGGTTTTCTACTCGGACGTGGACACGGGCGCGTGGACGTTCTTGGCCAACCACCCCTCTACTTACGGCAACTTCGCGGTCGAGCCCTCGGGCCGCGCCCTGTACTCCCGCAACGGCAACCTGATCCTTCGCACGGACGTTGCGACTGGCGCGACGACCCAGTTTGCCCAAGGGCTTTCCACGACGGGCCAAGCGATCTTCGGCGGGATGACCTTCGGCGCCAGCTCCACCGGCCGGGGCTACAGCCTGTACGTGGCTGACTACACGGACATACAGGAGATCGCCGGCTTCGAGGTGCCGACGCTCACCTGGGCATCCGCCAACGCCTCGTGGTCGGTTGCCTCTCTGTGGACAGGGCCACTCGGCCTGCCCAGCAACGTCCCACCGGCCAACGGCACGGAATCACTCGTCTACATGAACGCGCGGATCACCGGCGGGTCCGTGAGCCTGGACGCATCGAGTCCACCGTCCATAGCGGTCGAGAAGCTGGACGTGACCACCGGCGGCCGCCTCACCATCCAGCCCAGCAACTCCCTCACGGTCGGCGGCACCGCCCTCGGCGGCGGGTTCCTCACGGTCGGCAACGACGCCCCGGGCGCTCTGACCATCACGTCCGGCGGCACCGTCGTTGGCCAGGGCGCTTTCGTGGGCAACAACCCCACGGGCAACGGCACGGTGACGGTGGACGGGGCCAACTCGACCTGGACGAATTACGGGGCCCTCTACGTCAGCGGCTCGGGCACAGGCTCCCTGACCGCGAGTAACGGCGGGCGGGTGACGTCCTACGGCGGAAACCTGGGCCAGAAAGGCGGAAGCGTCGGGACGGTGACAGTGACTGGGGCTAACTCCTACTGGTCGAACTCGGGCTCTATCTACGTGGGCGGGAGCAGCGTGGGGCCGGGCGGCACAGGCATCCTCACGGCGGCGAACGGCGGCGCGGTCTACCTGACCCAGACGCTCCAGGTGTGGGGGCCGGGCACCGTGAACCTGAGCTCCGGGGGCCTGGTGGTGGCGGACGTGGCGCAGTTGTCTGGGGGCGCGCTCAACACGCAGGCGGGCAGCACGCTGCGGGTGAACGCGCTCTCAGGGTTCGGCAACAACCCGTCGTTCGCCGGCAACCTGCACATCGGCCATGCGGTCGGGGCCACAGGCTGGGGAGCCCACAGCGTCGGCGCCGGCCAGAGCCTGACCGTGGGCGAGAATCTCGTGGTCGGCTACGACGCTGCGGGCAACCTGACCGTCCTGGGGGGCGGCAAGGCGTCGAGCGGCACTGGGTATCTGGGCTACAACAGCAACGGCAACGGCACGGTGACCGTGACCGGCGCCGGGTCCGCATGGACGACAAATGGCTCGCACCTCTACGTCGGCAACTCGGGCGTTGGCAAGCTCTACGTGCAGAACGGCGGCACGGTGTCGAATAACGTTGCTATGCTGGGCCTCAACGCCACCGGCAACGGCACGGCGACCGTGGACGGGGCCGGCTCGACTTGGGCGTGTTCATCAGACATCGTCGTCGGCCAGTCGGGAGTGGGCACCCTCCTCGTGCAGAACGGCGGCAGGGCGTCGGACAACTGTGGCATTCTGGGCTACTTCACAAGCAGCAACGGTGCGGCGACGGTGACAGGCGCCGGCTCGGCGTGGACGAGTGCCGCGGACCTCTACGTGGGCTGGTCTGGCCAGGGGGCGCTGACCGTGCAGAATGGCGGCACGGTCTTTTCGTCCGCCTACGGCTACCTGGGCTACTCCGCAAGCGGCAGCGGCACGGCCACGGTGACAGGAGCCGGCTCGGTGTGGACAAGCGCCGCAGGCATCTGCATCGGCTATTCTGGCACGGGGGCGCTCAGCGTGCAGAACGGCGGAACCGTGTCGAGCTTCAGGGGCTATCTGGGCAACAACTCCACCGGCAGCGGCACGGCGACGGTGGACGGGGCCGGCTCGACCTGGACGAACGACGACAACCTTCATGTTGGTTGCGATGGTGTGGGCGTCCTGAACGTGCAGAACGGCGGCCGGGTGTCGAGCATCACCGGCTACCTGGGCTACAGCTCCATGGGCACCGGCACGGCGACGGTGGACGGACCCGGCTCGCTGTGGGATAATAGCGGGTCGCTCTACGTGGGGGGGAGCGAGAGCGGTTCCAGCAGCCCGGGTGGCCTCACGGTGTCGAACGGCGGCGAAGTGCGCGTGAGGAACACCCTCCAGGTGTGGGGTCCGGGCACGGTGAATCTCAACGCCGGGGGCCTGGTGGCGGCGGACCTGGTGCAGTTGAGTGGGGGCGCGTTCAACACGCAGGCGAACAGCAGGCTGCGAGTGAACGCGCTCTCAGGGTTCGGCAACAGTCCGTCGTTCGCCGGGGACCTCGACATCGGCCATGCCGCCGGAGCCTCAGGCGCCGGGGCCTACAGCGTAGGCAGCGGCCAGAGCCTCACCGTGGACAATTACCTCACGGTCGGCTACGATGCCCCAGGCACCCTGATCGTGAACAACGCTGGCACGGTCTACAGCAACACCTGCTACCTGGGCTACACCGCCACCGGCAACGGTATGGTCACGGTGGACGGGGCGGGCACGACCTGGTCGAACGCCGGCCTCTATATTGGCAACGATGGCGTCGGCGCGCTCAATGTCCTGAACGGCGCCACGGCATCCAGTTCCTGGTGCGCTGTGGGCGCCAATGGCACCGGCAGCGGCACGGTAACAGTGGACGGACCCGGCTCGAACTTCTTCGCCAATGCCAACGGATTCTACGTCGGCTTCGCTGGCACTGGCACGCTGAACGTGCTGAACGGCGGCACAGTCGTTTCGGGCATGTTCTCCTTAACCTTCCTGGGCGGCGACTACTCAGGAGTCGGGACGGCGACGGTGGACGGGGCTGGCTCGACGTGGACGGACTCCGGCGAACTCGTCATCGGCGGCTGGGGGACGGGGGTCCTGAGCGTGAGGAACGGCGGCAAGTTAACGAGCAACTTTGTCTACATGGGCGCCTGGGGCGGCACCGGCACGGCGACGGTGGACGGAGCCGGCTCGCTGTGGGATAACAGCAGCTCGCTCTGCGTGGGCGGCTTGCCATGGGATCCCATTGGTACGGGCAGCCTCACGCTGTCGAACGGCGGCGAGGTGCGCGTGGGCAGCTTGCTGCAAATCTGGGGGCAGGGCAGCGTGAGCCTCCAGGGCGGCAAGCTGAGCGTGGACAGCCTCTCCAACGCGGGGGGCACCTTCGCCTGGTCAGGTGGCACGCTTGATTACCGCAGTGCAGCGGGGCTGACCCTTGGCGCCGGCGGGCCGTTCGGCTCGGCGCTCACGATCCCCGGCGGTGGGACGCTCTCGGTGCCGAACGGGCTGGCGATCCAGCCCGGCGCATCCCTCTCGGCCAGCGGCCCGGCCACGATGGTCGGCCCCGTGGCCAACGGGGGCATGGTGAACGGCCCCAGCGGCGGGGACTGGTTGGCCTTCCAGGGCGCCGTGGGCGGCACGGGCAACTTCACGGGCAACATCGAGTTCCTCGGCAGCTACGGCCCGGGCAACAGCCCGGGGGCCACCACGTTCAGCGGCAATCTGATCCTCGGGCCGACCAACCAGCTCATCATGGAACTGGCCGGCCTTGCCCCAGGCACGGGATACGACCAGGTGAATATCCTGGGCAACGTGACCCTTGGGGGCGAGCTGGAGCTGCTCGTGGACCACACCTTCCGCAACCTGATCCAACCGACGGATACATTCATCTTGATGGCGGCTGGCGGCGAGATGACGGGCGAGTTCTCCAACGTAGACCCGGGCGGGCGGCTGGTGAGCGAGGACGGCTTGGCGCGGTTCAACGTCTACTATGGCCCCGACAGCCCCTATGGCGCTCGGTTCGTGGTGCTCGGCAACTTCGGCGCGGTCCCCGAGCCGGCCACCCTCACCCTCCTCGCCCTCGGGGGCCTCGGGCTGCTCCGGCGCCGGCGGCGCCGGGCGTAAGCCATCCATTGCCAGAATGTTGCGGCGACGCATACTCCCGCCATTCCCCAGCCACAGTGGACATCGTGGACATGGTGGACACGATGGACACGGCGGAAGGGCCTTCGCTGCCCCCTGTCCACTCAGTCCACTCTGTCCACAATGTCCACACTCCCCCACCCCGCAATCAGGGATCGCCGTGGGCCGCGTGGGGCCGTCGTGGGCGGCTTGTGGGGGCAGAGGGGCGGGAGCGTCGAGGGGCAGCGTGGGATTCACAGCGCGGCCCTCCCCACAAGGCAACGTTGACGCCGCACCCGTCGCCAGGCTTCCCGCGCGATCAACCCGTCGCGTTCCCGCCGACCGTTCCCGTCGCGCCGCACGACCTCCAGGACCGCCGCCCGCGCCGTGGCCGACAGCCCCCGCCAGGCGGCCTTGACTTCCGCCAGATCGGGGGCCGCTGACGCTGCCCCGAATGGCCCGATTTCTGCCTCTCCGCGCTGACGATTCTGCAACGTGCTCGCCGTAAGTCCTTGCCCTGTCTCGACTTCACAGCGGATTCTTAATCCGCGGGTCGTGGGTTCGAGTCCCTCCAGGCGTACCATCGGAAGTGGCAGGGACTTATGCGGTAGGTCCCCGCCGTTGCTTGCACTCGGTCCGCAGCCGCGTTCTGCGTCTTCCGCCTCGCTTGCTCCTGCTCACGCTCCCCTCGACACGCCCAGATTCCCGCCGGTCTCCTGCACCCACGCCAACCAATCTCCCTCACCTCGTGTCGCCCAGAACGGCCCAGTTGGGCTCTCCACGCCTCGCTGAGCGGAATGCGCCGTTGACTTTCCCGCCGTCGGCTGGTATAGTGGGGGGTGTTGGCAACGCCGTGTGGGTGGGAACTGCCCCACGGCGGCATGGGGCTGTTGGACCATGGCACTCTTGCGCTGAGAGGGTAATGAACAACTACGCAATCGGCGCGAATGGGGGGGCTGTCGGCCCCGGTCAGCGGAGCTATCTCACGTCCGACGTGGTGCGCGCGATTCTCTCGGCCCGTCGGCGGCGTGAGGGCAAGGTCATTGTGTCACTCGACCTCAACCGCACCCGCGCTGTCGTCCACATCACCCCTACAGACGTTCGGCTGCCCGATGGCACCAGCATGGAGGTCAAGAAGCTCCAGGCCCTGCTGCGCGGGGGCCTTCGTGTCTATGTCGTGAACGACGGCATCCCGTCGCCGGTCGAGCGGCGGGGGGCCAACTACTACTACAAGCTCATGGCCACCGAGTCGGCCCCGACGCTGGAGATCAGCGGGGTGAAGATGCACCGGACCGAGGGGTGCTGCCCGTACGCGCAGGCGGAGGCCATCGTGCGGGCCGTGGTGCGGGCCGGGGACAAGGTGCTGGACTCTTGTGGCGGGCTGGGCTACACGGCCATCTGGGCGGCCCGGCTGGGCGCGGAGCGGGTGGTGTCGATCGAGCACGACTTGGACGTTTTGGAGGTGGCCCGCCTGAATCCGTGGTCGGAGGAGTATTTCTTCGACAGCCGGATTGACGTGATTCCGGAGGACGTGACGGGGTATCTGGCGAGTCAGCCGTCGGGTTGCTTCGACGCCATCGTGCATGATCCGCCGCATATTTCGCGGGCGGGTGAGCTGTACGGGCGCGGCTTCTACTTCGAGCTGAGCCGGACGCTTACGGCGACGGGGCGGCTATATCACTACGTCGGCGAGCCATACACCAAGCAGGGGCACAAGGACATCCACGAGGGCGTGGCTGAACGGCTCAGCAGTGTGGGCTTCGAGCCGGAGCATGTCAAGGAGTTGGGCGGCTTCGTCTGCACGAAGCGCCGCTGAGTCCCCCAAGTGGCTTTCAGCGATTCCGCGGCACCCTCAGCGGCGCCAAGATTGCCTAAAGGCAGGACTCCGAACCCGGACCGCAACCCGTTTGGAGTCCTGCCTTTAGGCAGTCGTTGCCCCAGCGAGCCGAATCGCTGAAGGCTCTCCGGCCTATCCCCTGGCGAACGCGGCGACTCTCTGGGCATCCTCGAGCGAGGGCACCACGAGGTCGGCTTGGGCAAGGCGTTCAGCGGGCAACGTGTTCGTGATTCCTATACATCGCATGCCGGCTGCCTTGGCTGCCTGGATGCCGAGGGGCGAGTCCTCGATGACCGTGCAGGCGGGGGGCTGCAGGCCCAGGCTCGCTGCAACACGTTGGTACGCTTCGGGATGCGGCTTGTGACGCGCCACGTCGTCCGCGCCCACGATGGCGTCGAAGCAGGCGCGGAGGCCGAGGGCATCGAGCACGGTCCCGATGTTCTGACGCCAGGAGTTCGAGGCCACGCCGAGGCGGAACTCGCCGTGAAGCGCCCGCACCAGGGGCACCACGCCGGGGAACGGCCGGACGTTGGCCGCGAGGAGGGTCTGGAAGATCGCGCGCTTCGCCTCGCGTAGGGAGGTGATGTCACCCGTTGTCCCGCGGCTGGCAAACAGCCACTCCAGCCAGTCCACGTCCGACATCCCGACGCCCTGGGCGAACTCGGCTTCGGTCGCTTCGAGGCCGTGCCGTGCGAAGAGGAGCCGCCAGGCCTCGACGTGCAGGCCCTCGCTGTCCACCAGCACCCCGTCGAGGTCGAAGACGACCCCCCTCGCGCGGCCGTCTGCTGCAATCACGGCGGCCTCACCTCCTGGCAGAGCGGGCAGGGTCGGGGGCGGCGAGGCTCTCGTGGATGTGGCGGTAGCTCTCGTAGCGGGCGGGGTCAATGCGGCCCGCTCCGACGGCGGCGAGCACGGCGCAGTCGGGCTCGTGAAGGTGCGAGCAGTCGCTGAAGCGGCATTGGCCGAACAGCGCGGCCATCTCGGGGAAGCAGTGCTTCAGCGCGTCGCGCTCCAGGTGGTAGAGCGCGAACTCGCGGATGCCGGGGGTGTCCACCACGAAGCCGCCGAAGTCGAGGGGCAGGAGGGAGACGGCGGTGGTGGTGTGGCGCCCTTTGCCCGTGAAGGCGCTCACCTCGCTCACGCGCAGCTTGAGGCCGGGCTGCACGGCGTTGAGAAGCGCCGATTTGCCGACGCCCGACGCCCCCGCGAAGACGGACGTCTTGTCCTTCAGCACTTGGCGAAGCTCATCCACCCCGTCACCCGTCGTGGCGCTGGTGGCCAGGGCCGCGTAGCCGAGCCGGCGATACACGGAGAGCAGGGCATCGAACTCGCCGGGCCGGGCCAGGTCAGTCTTGTTCAGGCAGACTACGGCGTTCATCTCGCCGTGTTCGGCGGAGACGACCAGGCGGTCGAGCAGGCCGCGGTTGAGCTGGGGCTCGACGGTGGCCGCCACGGCGACCAGTTGGTCCACGTTGGCCGCGACGACCTGTTCCAGGCCCCTGTCGCCGGCTGCCTTCCGCGAGAGCTTGCCGCCGCGGCGCGGCTCGACGCCGTCGAGCAGGCCCTCCCCCGTCGGCAGGGGCGACAGCCTCACGCGGTCGCCCACGGCGAGGGGACCCGTCTGGCCGCGGCGCGTCAGCCGCCACTTGCCGGGCAGGGGGCAGCGAACGTCGCGCCCCTCGCAGCGGACGATGCAGGTCGCGCTATCCAGTCGGATGACCACGCCTGTCTGCATGGGTCACCAGCACGGGGGAAGGATGCAGCAACCGGCGATCATGCCAGCACGCCGGCCGCAGTCAAGTGCAACCGGGGCCGGCGTGCGAGGGCAGAGGCCATCAGCCAATCTCAAGGCTGTTGATCACGGACTCGAATTCGGGCAGGAAGGCATCGAAGTTCCCCGGGTCGGTGAAGGCGAGGACGATGTAAAGCGTGCGGCCCTTGATGCAGCGGACACTGAGGAACCTGGTGTCGCGCCCCTCGGCGGTCCAGCGGGTCATGCGGCGGATCATACGCTCATCACCGACCCGGACCTGCCGTTCTTCCTCGACTCTGAATTCGGAAGGCGACGCCTTCTTGTCGAGGCGCTCGAGTTCCGCCACCTCCTTGGCGCCATCGCTGTTGCCCACGGCGCCAAGGGCGTAGACATAGATGGTGGCGAAGCGCGGGTCGCCTCGCCCGGGGTTGCGGTGCATCTCGACCAGCTTCCCCGGTTGGCCGATGAGGAAGCGCGCGGGGTTGTCCGCCATCACCCATTCGGGGCCGAGGGGCTTCTTGACCCTCAGGCCGTAATGTGCGCTCTTGTACTCGGGCGGCCCCTTCTTCTCCTGGCCCACCATCGAGGCAGGGACATTCTTGGGCGCGGTGTCGGGCTTCAGGACGCCGCCGCCCATTCCGCCATGGAGTTCCACCCCTTTCACTTCGGCCGGCACCCCCCCGGCCTTCCGGCGGGCAGAGGCCGAGGTGCCGCGCGTGCCATGGCCTCCCTGCTTCGCTCTCTCGCGCGGCTTGAGGAGCAGATAGCCCCCGCCGCCCACGCGCCTTCACCATCGAACTCGACGAGGCTGGCGACGGTAAGTGGAAGCCATATCAGACCTTACGGCTCGGCCCTGCCAGCTACGCCTGGCACGTCTTCCCTGCGGACCTTCGGGCGACGTGGGTGCGGCTCACGGCGGAGAAGGATTGCGTGGCCTCCGCCTACTTCCACTACTCGACCAGTGGCCATAAGTCCTATGATACCCAACTCTTCCAGAGTCTCTCGCCCATCGGCGACAAGGCTCCGCGCACCGACGGCATGCTCCTGCCTCATGCTGACCGCCTCTGGTTCCTCGCCGGGTCGAAGCTGTCTGTCGTGGACGGGGATGTCGCCATTCGCCCGGCCGACCCCAGCCCCGCCGCCGACGAGGCCAGGGCACTCCTAACTAAGCTCCAGGACTACGCTTACGGCTTCACCTTCTCCCACGACGATGCCTCGGTCATAGCAAGGAAGGGGCCTCGCACCTACCGCCTGCCGAAGGGCGACGCCGCGTTCGACGCTACGCCCTGGACACGTCGCCTCCGCGAGGTCGTGACCGAGCGCTACCTGCTCAACGCTCACGGCCTCTTCTACGAGGCGCCCCGCGACGACTTCCAGGGGATTCGCCCTATCTCCTGTCACAACAAGTGGATAAGCGACTTCTGCACCTGGCGCGGCCTGCTCGTGATGAGCGGCGTGCGCTCGGACGGCAAGCCGGATGGCCACTGCTTCGTAAGTCCCGATGGCACAGGCATTTGGGCCGGCTGCGTGGACGATCTTTGGCAGCTCGGCAAGCCCCGCGGCCAAGGCGGCCCGTGGCGAAAAACCGCCGCCAAGGCAGGAACCCCGTCCGACCCCTATCTGATGGCCGGCTTCGACAGGAAGGCCCTGGAACTCTCCCACGACGCCTCGACAGAAGTCTCGATCCTGCTTGAGGTTGACTTCCTGGCGAAAGGCGTGTGGCGTCCCTACCAGACCTTCAAGGTGCCTGCGGGCCAGAGCGTTCGGCACGACTTCCCCGCCGGCTACAGCGCCCACTGGGTTCGCGTCACCGCGGACCGTGGTTGCTCGGCCACGGCCTGGCTCACCTACGAGTGACGCGCGCCCCGGAGGCCCGCGCCACTCCAATGGGACCTATGGGACGTATGGGTCCTATGAGCGCTGTCCCGCCGCCTCATGCAGGCCGCCGCTCCACAACGGCTTGGCACATCGCCACTTACCAGCATCTTGGCGCCCATGCGCAAATTCGGTCGTTTTCCGACACGGGCATTCGATTTCCGACACGCGTTTTGGGGCAAATGCGCGCCCATTCCGTCGGCCGAGAGGAGATGATCGCTTGAGACGGATGAGGCCCGGAAAAGAAGCGCCAGACATGGGTGGCGCTTGGGAGTCGCTACGTAGAGCGTTGCCTGCGAACCGAGTGCGGCTCACAGACCCAGCATCGGCTTGACAATCGAGTCGATCTCGGCCAATTCGTCCCGGAGCATCTCGCGCACGCGGCGACGAAGGAGGCCAATGCTGCGGACTTCGCCAGGCCCGCCCGCCCGGATCCACGCCGCCACGCGCTCCGCACACTCCGCCCCCAGCGCCGCCAGCCGCTCGTGCTCCTGACGCCCCTCCTCGAACTTCGGGATGGGGAGATCGAGCACCTTTGTGTGAATGTGTCTGGCGCCCCAAAGGCCGCGTGCCTGGGCCCCCTTGATGGCCTGGTCCACGCATTGGCAGTTGAGGATCGCAGCAAGGTAGTGGGCCTCCTGCGGGGATCCCGTCTCCATCTGGTAGGTCGTGTGGTCCACGGCAAACCCCCGGGCGCGGAGGCCAGACTCGGGTAGCGCAGTGGACCTTCCCAGTGAGACGACCGAGGAGCACAGGTGGGTGCCGGACTTCGCATAGAGCACCCGAACCGGCGCATGAGGGTGCTGCTGCGTGAGCTTGCGGCGATAATCGAGCCACTGGAGGGCAGTCGCGGTGATCTTCTTGCCGCGGCGCGCGGCCCATTCGGCCTCCACCTTATCGAGCCACGCGGCGAGGTGGATGAACCCTTCGCGCCGGGCGCGAGCCGCATCGTGGAGAACAAATGCCCCCTGGCGAGTGAGGGCGGGCAGGACCACCGGGCGCAGCCGCACGTAGCCGAACGGCACCATGTCGACGGGCAGGAGCGTAGCGTAATGGAAATGGCTCTCGACTTGGCCCTGGATGACGCACCCATGGTAGGCTGGCTTGGCCTCCTGCTGCGCGCGTCGCGAGGACGTGAGAAACGGACGAAACTCGTCGTAGCCCAGCTCCGGGCGCCGGAAGTCCACGAACCAGAAGCATCGAGGGTACATGTTGGCGCCGTTCTGGAAGAGATCGCGATACCCGGACGACTTGAGCACTCGGCGGTCGTCAGTGGACCAGAAGCACCGCTTGCCCAACGTCGAGAGATGGAACTGGACAGGCCGTGTAGTGAGAACTTCTTCGGCAGCCCCAAAGGATGCATTCCGGGTAGGCAGTTCGCCGGCGAGGACTTCGCCGCGGATCGGCGCTTCCGCCGAGGCACCAGGCCCCTTCTTGGCGAAGAGGACCGCGGACGACGTGTTGAACAGTGGGGTCACACCCTCGAGATCCCAAAGGTCAGTAACGGTCATGGGCTTGGGCTTTCTGAAGCAGCAGCGCCGCAGGGTGTCGTGCTGGTCGGCGCTGAAGATGCTCTTCGGAAGCACGAAGCCCACCTGGCCGCCCTCTTTCAGGTAGAGGTCGGCGCAGCGCAAAAGGAAGAGCGTCCCGAGTTCGAGTTGGGTGACAAGGTGCGCCTGTCGTTGGACCAATGCGTATTCCCGGCTGATCTGCGCTTTGAGGAAGCTCTGGTAGTCCGACCGCTCGACATAGCGATACGAGAGCCAGGGAGGGTTCCCCAGGAGAAGGTCGAAGCGTTCCTCCATGAACAGAGGGCGGTAGATGTTCTTGAGGACGAAGACCCAGATTGTGTCGCGCCCCTTGTGAATGAGGTCGTGGAGGGTCTGGGCCACGGAGAAGAGGATAAGGGCCGCGGAGTCGTCGCAGAGACCCGGATGCTGGGCGTTCAGATAGCCGCGGAACGCCTCCTCATGCACCTGCGAGTCGGAACTCGTGCGGGCGAAGTCGTGCGCGGCCTCGATCGCCTCGTCGCACTTCGCGGGGTCTTCGATGAGGCGCTTGGGGATGTGGACCTTGCGGTCGGCGATCTCCGCGCTATAGCACTCCTCCTGGTGCCACAGTTCTCGACGCACCTCGTACTCGGGTGGGCGGATGCTGTTGGCCATGTAGATTGGGATGGCGAACTTGCGTTTGCGCTGGGTGATCAGGTCGCCGAGGGCCAGGACGTAGTTCGCCTTGGCGACAATAGCCGCCAGCGGGTGAATGTCCATTCCCACCACCGTGGCCGCGATGTGGTTCGTCAGCGCGGCCGGGGTCATGCTCGCAAGCAGGCGCCGCTTCTCGCGGATGGCCATGTAGAGGAAGGTCCCGGAACCGCAGGCGGGATCGAGGACGGATGCCTCCGGGTTGTGTTCGAGCGCCTTGCGCACGATGCGGTGAGCCAGCCAGTCGGGGGTGTAGTACTCTCCGAGGTCGTGCCGGGTCGCCGGATCCACCAGGCCCTCGTATAGGGACTTGAGCACGTCTTCCGACAGTTCCCTGAGGTTGTAGGCCGCGAGGAGGGAGAGAATATCCCTGGCAACAAGCCCCGCGGTCTTGCCTGGTTCGCCGAGAGTGGTCCACCCGAAGAAGTCCTCTTCAAGGAAGTTCTCGACACTAAGAAGCCGCTTGAAGTAGCTGCCTTCCAGGATGGCCTGGATGGTTGCAGCGTCGGGCATCTGGTCGGGGGGCGTGAGGCGGCGCCAGACCATGAGCTTGGCGACGGTGGCCAGGTAGGTGTGGCGGATGAACAGCGCGTCGTCGGCGAGCGAGGAGCCGTAGACGATGCGAAGGTACTTCTCCCAGGTCTCATAGCGGACGGCGTACTCGGGGCGTTCTTTCACGTTGCCCCATTCGCGAAGGAGAGCGGCCTCGGCCACCTGGAAGGCGTGGCTGCGCGGACCGAAGTCCTTGACGATGTGCTCGCTGGTGGGTGAAAGGACTTCCTTGCGGAGAAGGTAGCGGTCAAGGAAGAAGTAGAGGTCGGCCCACGGGAAGCCCGGCTTGCCGGCGTCCAGTTCCTCAAGCAGGCTGAGCCGCACCGATCGCCGTTTGGCGATTCTCGGCCATCCGGCTCAGTGTCGGCCAGTGTTTGCCAGAGTCGCGCACCCGCGCGCGCGCCGCCCTCGCGGCCTGCGGGGGGGGGAGCCTGCCGCCACGGGCCAGGAAGGGGGCAGCACGTGAACGTAAGGCTTACATGCACACATTGCCCTCCCATGTTCGCTGCCTCTCATTTCTGAGGGAGGCGTCAACAAAGGTACCTGTCAGCGGGACCAGAAGAGCAGAATATCCCCTCTTCGGCCTCCCTGAAACCGTAGCCAAAATCGTCCCGGTTGCGGAAGTTGAGTTAGGTGCGGGGCCGCGCCTGGATCTCGATCTGCGTCAGGATGTTCTGAACCTCCGTGTACACCTGGGCCGTTCGTGTCGTATCCTCGAGTCGGACAACGACCGCAAATGGGATTGGACGGACCTTGCGCGTCCACTTGTGGTAGGCGGCGACGGCCAGGGTGTAGGGGCGGGCGCTATAGCGCTCCTGGTGCCGCTTCCATTCCACTGTATCGTGCTGCACGCACCCCCGCGAACGAAGAGTGACACCAAGCGCGCCGGGGAGTTCCCCCGGACGTTCGGGTTCCTCGCCACCGTCATTGTCCTCGACAGAGAAGGCGGCGATGATCTTCTCCCTGTCGACGTCGCCCCGGAAAAGGCGCCATTTCATCGTTGTGCCCAGGTACCGCCCCAACCCCAATCGTTGAACCTCTGGCGCATGTACAACGGTGACGGTTAGGCGCTTCGTGCCGTCGCCCGCGTCCGTCAGCGCCGCTGGCACGGGAACTTCGAAGTACGCCACACGATCAGGCTCAAGCGTTCCCTGGTAGTACAGAACGACCGAGAACGCGTCGCATTCTGTGCCAGAGCCCGCGTCCGGACGCCCGTATCCAACAATTCGTTGCCAGAGATTGAGCGGGATCGTCCCCCACTCATTGCGCAGTTGCTCAAACTCCGTTCCCAGACGCTCCCAGGTTGCCGAGTTGACCAGGAAGGCCTTGAGTAAGGGGGCGGAGATATGGTCCAGTTCGAGTGCTTGCAGATCGGCCAGAATCGTCGCGAGCTGGTGCGCGATGAGCGGAGCTGCAAAACTGCTACCGGAATTGTGGGCGATTGCGGGCGTCAGTCGGTGACTGGCCATCATGACGTCGGTACTGGGATTGCAGCGCACCTGCCCACCACTGGGATCGTGGACGTAGTTGCCGCCGTAATCAACGAGTTCGGGCTTGATCTCCCCGCTGATCCCCGGGCCGCAGCGCGTGAAAGGCGACGGCTGGTTGCTCTCCGCCATTGCCATCGCAGCGCCAGCGGGACCTACGACGCGAGTGCCAGCCGCGATGGCTCCTACGGTGAGCGCCAACGCAGCCTGCGCCGGGTCAAGAAGGGCGGCCTCCTCCTCAACGAAGTAAACTGGGTAGGGCTTGCCTTCGGCGAGATACGCGCGGACATCATCCATCGAGATGTTGCCTGTGCTCACAACGAACACGATGTCGTACTTGCGAGACAGGTGGTCAATCGTTCTAGCGATCCACGACCTTCGTGGGATCGTCCGTTTGGCTTCCGCGGTCCACTTTCTGTTCACCACGTTGACGGACAGATTGAAGATGCGAACGCCGATGGGCGCGAAGGTTTCCACGACTTCCGCAAGGACCCTTGGGAAAAGGCGCTCGTCCTCGACTTTGTTGTTGGCATCGAGCACGCGGGCGCTTGCGATCCAGACTTTGCCGCTGTTCGTGGCGCCGTGCTGCAGATTCAGCGCGTAGTAGGCCGCAAGCGACGCGACGCCGGAGCCGTGGCCGAATTCATCGAACGGCTCCATCGGCGCGTTGCGGAGAAAGGATCTCAGTAGATCAGTCCGTGAGACAGGGGTGAGGAACGGATTGCCGCTCGTCACCCCGGTGTCGACGATGCACACGACCGGAGCCGACTCCGGAGGGGCATCGATCGCGCCCAGGGCACTCACCGAGAAACTCTTGAGCACGGTGTCAAACGTCTCGAACTCGGGCCGGGCATCGAACCATGAGATCCGTGTCTGCCATTGCGGTCCCTCTACCAGCGTCCTGAAAAGCTGCCCGGTACACCAAACCACTGACCGGCATGTTCCTGCGATTTCCTCCTGCTCGAAGAAATTGCCGTTCGTGCCCGACGCAAATGCCTGCTGAAGCGAGTGGCGAGTCCGTTGAAGCTCCTGCCTCTGTTTGTGCCTGCCCTGCGCCAACGAGATCATCTCGATTTCGCAGATCACCCATTCCTGGCGCACGAGCTGGTCATACTGCTCGAAGAGGGCTTGGCTGAGGCGATCCTTTGGGTCACCGGGCCTGACGCCAAGCAAGTGTGCCGCCAGTCGCTCGTTAGGGGCGTGGCCTTCCTTGAGATCCCCTTTGCCAAAGGACTCGATCTTGCCGACCAGCTTGTCCAGGCTGTCCGCCTTGGGCACCGCAAGCGTGAAATGTTCCGACTGCTCGGCGAGGCGCTTCAAGTCTGTGCCTACGAGATCAACCGGACCCTCATGCTCCAGCTTGTAGAAGACTGCGCGTCTCTCTGCCTCCGACATCTGATGCAGGGCCTGGGACAGGGGCGCAATCTGTTCGACGAGCCCGCGAGCGATTTCCTGGCGTCGCCGGAGAAGCTCCGGGGAGATTGGGATCGGGGCATGCCTCTCCTTTCGACGGTCTGCCACTTGAGGTGCGGGGAAATGGAAGGGAGGAAACTCGCTGTTCATCTCGTCTTAGACCTTCGCATTGACCTCGTGGGTCTGGCCTTGGCGGCTGCCAGATCGCCAAGCAGCGCGTGCAGTTGCTCCGAGATGTCGGTAGCGCGGAGGTCCGTGTCCCCTCGCAGGAGCATGTTCTTAATCGCGTCAACTACGACCTTCTGGATGTCCGCGAACGACAGGGATGAGAGGGTCCGCGCCGTCTGGTGCAGTGCGCCGGTGAAGGACACTCCGTTGAGGAGTAATCCCAGGTACTGCTGACGCTCGGCCTCAGTTGGTGGCGGGAAGTGCACGATGTCATCAAAGCGTCGCCAGATGGCAGGATCGAGAAGGTATTGATGGTTGCTCGCCGCGATGATAATGCTTCCACTAGAGGTGAACGCATCCATTGCCTGAAGCAAGCTATTAACGACGCGCTTCAGCTCCCCAACATCATTGCGGTCATCGCGGTTCTTGGCGATAGCGTCGATCTCATCGAGCAAGAGCACCATGGGCCGGCTGTTGGCCACGTCGAATACCCTTTGGATGTGGGCCGCGGTATCACCCAGGAAACTAGAAATGACTGCGTTGAGTCTGATAGTTCCCAACGGCATGCCGAGTTCGTGAGCGATGAAGTTGGCCGTGAAAGTCTTGCCGCAGCCGGGTGGCCCCCAGAACAGCAACTTACGTTTCGGCTGGTAACCATGCTGAGCGAGAAGATGCTTATTGCGGTGCTCCTCGAGGATTCGTGCGACCTTCTTGGAGCAGTTCTTGGTCAGTACTATTTGATCTTGCGACACTGTCGGCTCGCGGTACGTGATCAGTTGCTCGCCATTTCTCCTGTCCTTGGGCAGGGGCAGCAATTCCGGCGTGGACCTCGGTTCCCGCCCCACACCCCGTGCCACATCAAGTGCAGTTCGGAGCTCGGTAGCCAAGGCATGATGATTTCCCGCAAGCTCGTCAGCAATGATTGCTTCAGCAACTCTGATGAAGGTCACGTCCTTCCGCTCGCCAAATGCGCGGAACAGCGCGACCAGTCTCCCATTTCCTACCATGGTCTCTGCACCCTCAAGAGGGCATTGATTGCCTCTCGTGTATTCAGAAGGGAAAGGGAGACACTCAGCCGTCTCCCTCTCCGACGCTCTCTCTCCCCGCATAGGGACTCGGCCCCCGGCTCGCAATTGTACGATGCCGGGCGGGTTTGTCAAGCGGATTCACTTGGCCGTGGCGTGACGTGCCGGAGGCCCTCACGGCGCATCGGGTCAGGCGCGTGGGGTTCGTGCCCCCACCGACCCTTCGGCCAATCCTGCCAATCACGACCATCTGCGCATTACGGGGGGGGCGAGATGGAAGCGGAGGCCCGCTCACCCGTCAGGGATGCGAGTCCGTCCGCCGGACCCCAGTTGACAGGTTCCTAGCGGATCTCGACGAAGTAGGGCATGAGGGCGAGGAGGTTCTCCCGCGACCGCTGCGCCGCCGGGGGCGAAGATGGCCTCAAGCAGGCTCTTCTCGCGCGGCAGAATCACGGGCTGCACGTCCTTGCCCTTGAGGCCGGCCTTCTCGACGGCGAGGTCGTATGCCTCGCGGAGGCCGCCCAGGGCGTCCACGAGTCCCACCTCCTTGGCCGCGCGGGCGCTCCAGACGCGGCCTGTAGCCAGGTCCTGCATCTTCTCGTGTGGGATGTTCCGGCCCAGGGCAGCCTTGTGGACGAAGTCGTTGTAGATGTCGGACATCAGGGCCTCGACCCGCTTGCGCTCGGCATCCGAGAACGGCGCGTAGTCGGAGAACAGCCCTGCGTTGCGGCCCCGCGAGAAGGTCTCCTTCTTCACGCCGATCTTGTCGTAGAGCCCCCGCAGGACCAGCTTGCCGCCCACGACGCCGATCGAGCCGGTGATGGTGCCCGGCTGCGCCACGATGGCGTCAGCGCCCATCGCAATGTAGTAGCCGCCTGACGCCGCGACGTCGGACATCGAGGCGACGACCGGCTTGCCCGCCTTCCGCGTGCGCTCGACCTCGCGCCAGACCAGGTCGCTCACCAGCGCCGAGCCGCCGGGGCTGTCCACCCGCAGCACCACGGCCTTCACCGTGTCGTTCTCCCGAATCGTCCTGAACGCCTTCTGAAGCGCGCCCGCCGTGATCGTGTCGCCGAGCAGCAGCCCCCCCTCCCCCATCACGATCATCCTGACAAGCGTCACCTTCCCCCCGAGTTCCTCGCCAATCGCCTGGACGAACTGGTCGAAGTACGACACGTCGTCCACCAGGTGGAAAATCCGCGCGTCCTTCGCGCAGTACGGCCCGTTGTCAATCGTCTCCCTCACCTTCGCCTCGGTCAGGTTGCGCCCCTTGGCGATGATGGCCACGAACTGCGCGTAGAGGTCGTCGAGCAGCTCGTTGAGCACCTTGCGGTTCTCGTCGAGGCCATCTACGAGATGACCACCGTGGGCAACACCACGATGAACCACCTGCTCCTGGGCCTGGACCCGCGCCACGTGGCCCAGATGCCCTTCCCCGCGGTGACTCGCGCGGCGATGGAGGCGCCCGCGGCCGACCTGGGCATCGCCATCCACCCGCGGGGCCGCCTCTACGCGATGCCCAACATCGCCGGCTTCGTGGGCGGCGACACGGTGGGCGTCGTCCTGGCCGCCGACCTGGCGGCCCGCCGCAAGCCCACGCTGGCCGTGGACATCGGGACGAACGGCGAGATGGTGCTGGGCACGGCGAAGCGGCTGGTCGCCTGCTCGACTGCGGCCGGCCCGGCCTTCGAGGGCGCCCGCATCCGCTTCGGCATGCGCGCCGCCGACGGCGCTATCGAGCAGGTGCGCTTCGGCCGGGACGTGGAGATCAGCGTCATCGGCGACGCCCGGCCCCGCGGCCTGTGCGGCTCGGCCCTCGTGGACGCCCTCGCCGAGCTGCTCCGAGCCGGCATCCTCGAGCCCAGCGGGCGGCTGCGCGGGCCGGACGAGTTGCCGCGCAGGCTGCCCAAGGCCCTCCGCCGCCGCGTGGTGCCCGGCGAGCGCGGCAACGACTTCATTCTCGCCCACGAGGCCGAGACCGGCCTCGGGGCGCCCATCCTCCTCACCCAGGGGGACGTCCGCCAGGTGCAGCTTGCGAAGGGC
The DNA here is from genome assembly GCA_041320515.1 of Planctomycetota bacterium. Taxonomy (GTDB): domain Bacteria; phylum Planctomycetota; class PUPC01; order DSUN01; family DSUN01; genus DSUN01. The sequence goes on from JBGLNR010000001.1 coordinate 3,508,479, forward strand.
GCGATCAGGGCCGGCATCGAGGTCCTCAAGCGCGAGCTGGGCGTGGACGACGCGGGCATTGACGCCATCCTGCTGGCCGGCGGCTTCGGCAACTTCATCCGCCGCCGCAACGCCCTCCGCATCGGCCTCCTGCCCCCCGTCGAGCACTCGAGGATTCACTTCATCGGCAACGCCGCCCTCGTCGGCGCCAAGATGGTCCTCGCCTGCACCGACTACCGCGCCCAGGCCGAGGCCCTCTCGCACCGCGTCGAGTACCTCGAGCTGGGCGGCCTGCCCGAGTTCCAGCACCACTTCGCCGAGGCAATGCTCTTCCCCGAGAGCGACTGAGGGTTGTCTGGGGCTTCCCGTTCTGGTAGAGTGCTGCGGCGCGAGGCCTGGCCGGGAGCCGGCCATCCGCCCTCGCCGCTCCCGCGGTTCGGAGACATGGCCATGAGCCTGATCGGCGAGCTGTTCGGGAAGTCGCCCTTTGGCCCCCTGGTCAAACACGCCACGAAGGTGCACGAGTGCGTGAAACTCGTCAAGCCCCTCATGGAGGCGTGCGTGCGCGAGGACTGGGAGGGCATCCACCGCCTCCAAGACGCTGTGACGAAGCTGGAGTACGAGGCGGACCTGGTGAAGCACGAGATCCGCGACAAGCTGCCGCGGCGCTTCTTCCTGCCCGTGTCGCGGGCCGACCTGGACCACTACCTGCACTGCCAGGACGAGATCGCGGACGCGGCGCAGGACTTCGCCGTGGTGCTGCTGCTGCGCAACACGAAGGTTCACCCCGAGCTGGTGCAGGAGTTCTTCGACTTCGTGGACCAGGTGGTGCTGGTGAGCGAGACGCTGATGGGCGCCGCGGCCGAGATGGAGGCGTTGGCGGAGACCTCGTTCGGCGGCGCCGAGGCCGACAGCGTGCTCAAGAAGATCAGCGGCCTGGGCGAGGGGGAGTGGAAGGCCGACCGCATGCAGCGCAAGCTCAGCCAGCACATCTACCGGCTCGAGAAGAACCTCGATCCCATCACCATCCTGTTCTATGAGAAGATGCTGCGCACGCTGAGCGACATCGCGAACGCGGCCGAGAACACCGGGGATATGTTGCGGGCGATGATCGTCAAAGGCTAGGCGGAGCCCTTGCGCCGCCTCTGAGCATATTGGGCCTGCTATGCTGTGGCTTGTCATGGCGTGCGTGGTCGTCCTCTGCCTGTACATGGCGTGGACGATTGGCGCGAACGATGTGGCGAACTCGATGGGCGCGCCCGTGGGCGCCGGCTGCTTCGACATCAAGCAGGCGCTCGTCATCGCGGCCGTCTGCGAGTTCGCAGGCGCCGTGCTCGTCGGCACGGACGTGACGGACACGATCCGCAAGGGGATCGTGGACCCCGACGCGCTGAAGGCGACGCCTGAGGTGCTGTGCCTGGGCATGGCGAGCGCGCTGCTCGCCTCGGCCCTGTGGCTCCACGTGGCCACCTATCTCGGCATGCCCGTCTCCACCACCCACTCCATCGTCGGCGCCGTCGCCGGCTTCGGCGTCGTCGCAGCAGGCATCCATTCCGTGCACTGGGACAAGCTGCTGGGGATCGTGTCGAGCTGGTTCATCTCGCCCATCGCCGGCCTGGTGCTCGGCTACGCCATCTTCAAGGTCATCCTGCGGTCGGTGCTCACCAAGGCCCAGCCGGTGGCCGCGGCGGCGCGCGTCGCCCCGGGCATCGTGTTCCTCACCACCCTCATCCTCAGCCTGGCCACGATCTACGACGGGATGAAGAACCTGCTCAGGCCGGGCAGCGCCTTCGCCGCCTGGGCCACGGGCAGCCGCGCCATCGTGGCCGCGGTCGCCGTGAGCCTGGCCTGCGCGGTGGTGGCGAGCTATCTCCTCCGCCGCAGGGCGCAGGTCGAGGCCGGCCTGCCCCTGCCCGAGCAACTGCGCCGCGTCGAGCGCCTCTTCATCCCCCTGGCCGTCATGGCCGCCTGCTCCGTCTCCTTCGCCCATGGGGCCAACGACGTGGCGAACGCCGTCGGCCCACTCGCCGCGGTGGTGGACCTCCTGAAGCACGGCGTGGTGCGGAAGGAGGTGGTCGTGCCCTTCTGGATTCTCGCCTTGGGCGGCGTGGGCATCGTGCTCGGCCTGGCCACCTACGGTTACACGGTGATGCGCACGATTGGCAAGGAGATCACCGAGATCACCCCGTCGCGCGCCGTGGCCACGGGCATCGCCACGGCGGCCACGGTGCTCGCCTGCACGCGCATGGGCCTGCCCGTCTCCACCTCCCACTGCGTCGTCGGCGCGGTCCTGGGAGTCGGCATGGCACGCGGCCTCGGCGCCGTCAACCGCCGCGTCGTCCGCAACATCGTCGGCTCCTGGCTCGCCACCGTCCCGGCCGCCGCGGGCCTGGCCATGCTCCTCTTCGTCCTCGGCCACCACTTCGGCGTCCACGCCTTCCTCAAGCAGCTCATGCCCGTCCCCTGAGCGCCGCCGGGCGGCTCAGGGCTTGGCCTTGCGAGGGTTCTTCAGGTAGTCCTTCATCATCGGGATGAGGCCCCTGAGTTCCTCGATGCTGAGGAACTTGTCGAAGTGCGCCGACTCGGCGATCTCGCCCTTCCGCGGCCCATCGGGTATCCGGCTGAACGCGCCGTAGGCGCAGCGGTACTGCTTCTTGCCGATGTCCACCGCGTTGGCCCGCAGCTCCACGTAGAGCGCCTCGGGGTAGAAGGCGGGGAGGTACGCCTCGTAGAGCCGCCGATACTCCGCCAGCCCCTCGGGCTCGCTCCCCGGCGGCGCGGCCCTCGGGCCGCCCCGGACCAGCCGCGCGCAGAGGTCCGACATGTGCCGGATGACCACGCGGTTCACCCAAATGCCCGTGTGCGCCGTGCCGCCCGTCGGGTCCACCTTGTACCCGGACCCCGTCACCTTCACGTTCTCCGCCCCCGCCAGGTTGTGGGAGGGAATTGAAACGGGGTCGGCCTCGTCATAGATGTTGGTCCAGTGCTTCACCAGCTTGGGGCATCCGTCCGGCACCTCGACCTTGAGCTGCTCGAGACTCGGGACGATGTTCGGGTTGTTCGCCCGGCCCAGCGGCGAGCCGATGGTCACCCACTCCTCCACCTTCACGCCCCCGAGGTCAATAGCGTCAATCTGGTACCCGCGCTTCGCCAGCTCGGGCGACTTGCCGCCGCCCGAGCCGCCGGCCAGCGCGATCTTCGTCACCACGCTCCCCCACGAGTGCGACACGATGACCACCGGCCGCCCGGGGTTGGCCCGCACCGCCTCCCGAATCTGCTCCTGCACCGAGAGAGTCCAGTCCCCCGCCTCCCGCGCGAAGTCCGCCAGCGACAGCCCGGCCGCGTCCGAGCGCCCGGGATAGCGGAACGTCACCTCCTGGAGCCGACCCACCATCCAGCGCTTCGCCACGTCGTTCGACCAGCCGTCTGGGCGGTTCCCCCCGCCGATCCCGTGCACCACGATCACCAGCGGCAGCCTGCGGCGGCCTGGGCCACGCGGGCGGCCAAGGCGTCCACGCGGGCGCGGCAGGCCGCGGCGTCGAGCGTGGGGCTGAACTCCTTGGCCAGGCGCAGGGCCTCGGCCGTGAGGTCCACGTCGGCGTCCGCCAGCACGCGGGCGTCGGCGGCGCGGAGCCAGCCGGTGCGCAGGTTGCGTCCGCCCCAGAACTGGATGCGTAGCAGGCCCTCCTTGCGCGCGGTGACGCCGAACCAGCGGCCCTTCTTCACCGTGTCGAGCACGGTGCCGGCGAGGGTGACGGGCGCCTCGTCGGCCGTGATGACGACGGTGTCGAGGGACTCGGCGTAGGGGCCGGCGGCCTTGAGGCGCGGCGTGGCGGCGTTGCTGGCGGCGGCCAGCAGCCCGAGCAGGATGGCCACGGAGCAAGGGTTGATGCTTCTGACGCTCATCGCCCACCATTATACCGGTGCCGAGGCCCAAGAGCTACCGGCATGGGCGGGTTGACCCTCCGCGTGCCGTAGCATATAATCGTGAGGAGGGCCCTGTCGCAGATTCTCTCAGGAGCAGATGGTGGACACCGCGCGCGAGGACTCGGGGCGGGATTCGGGCGAGCTGGCTGCGTTGCGCGGGCGCGTGGCGGAGCTTGAGGCGGCCGAGACCAGCTACCGTGCCATCTTCGCGGCGGCGAACGATGCGATCTTCGTGCATGACGCGGCGACGGGCGAGATCACTGACGCCAATCCCCGGATGTGCGAGATGTATGGCTACGCGCCGCGTGAGATCCTGGGCCAACGGCCCGGCGCCTTCAGCTCGGGCGAGCCGCCGTTCACCCGTGAGAACGCGCTCGCGCGGTTCCGCGACGCCGTGGCCGGCGTGCCGCAGCTCTTCGAGTGGCGCGTGCGGAACAAGGCGGGCGAGGCCTTCTGGGTGGAGGTGGGCCTCAAGAAGGCCCCCATCGGCGGCCGCGAGTGCGTCCTCGCCGTCGTCCGCGACATCTCGGGGCGCAAGCGGGCAGAGGAGGCCCTGCTCCGGAGCGAGGAGAAGTTCCGCGACCTGGCCGAGGGGATGCCGGACGGGGCCGTGCTGGTCGCGGACGGCCGCTTCCGTTGGGTGAACCCGGCCTTTTGCGAGATGTACGGCTACACGGCCGAGGAGCTGCTCGGGCAGCCCGTGGGGATGACCATCGCGCCCGAGACGCGCCCGTTCGTGTTGCAGCGCATGGCCGACCGCCTGTCGGGCAAAGCCGCGCCTGCCCGCTACCGAGGGGCCGCTCTGCGGAAGGACGGCTCGACCTTCGACGTCGAGGTCTCGGTCAGGACCGTGGCCGTCGAGGGCCGGCCCGGCATCCTGACGATCCTGCGCGACATCACGGAGACCACGCGGGCCCAGGAGGCGCTGCGCGAGAGCGAGGAGCGCTACCGCGCGATCTTCGAGCAGGCGGCCGACTCCGTGGTACTGCTGGACGCCGGCACGGGCGCGATCCTCGACTTCAACGACCGGGCCCACGAGGGCCTCGGCTACACGCGGGCGGAGTTCTCAGCGCTCTCTCTGGGGCAGATCGACGCGGTGGAATCGCCCGACGAGACGGTGCAGCACTGCGCGAAGATCGTGCGCGGGGGTGCCGACGCCTTCGAGACGAAGCAGCGCGCGAGGAGCGGCGAGGTGCGCGACGTGCAGGTGCGCGCCCGCCGCATCTCGATCCGCGGCAGGGACTACGTCCTCGGTGTCTGGCACGACATCACCGATCGCAAGCGAGCCGAGGAGGCCCTGCGCCTCTCCGAGCGCCAGTACCGCTCGACCCTCGACTCGCTCGGCGACGCGGTGCACGTGCTCGACCGGGACTTCCGCATCGCCCTCATCAACCAGGCTTTCCGGGACTGGATGGCGGCCCTGGGGCTGCCGGCGGACGCCGAGGGCCGAACCATCTTCGAGGTCTTCCCCTTCCTGCCCGAACGCGTCCGCGGCGAGTATCGCCAGGTGTTCGAGAGGGGCGAAACGCTGATCACGGAGGAGAGGACGCGGGTCGGGACGCGCGACATCATCACCGAGACACGCAAGATCCCCGTGTTCGAGGGCGACCGGGTGGTCCGCGTCATCACGGTGGTCCGCGACATCACGGAACGGCGCAGGTTCGAGCAGGAGCTGCTGAAGACCCAGAAGCTCGAGAGCATCGGCCTGCTGGCCGGCGGCATCGCGCACGACTTCAACAACCTGCTGGCCGGCGTGCTGACGAACCTGGCCGTGGCCCGCCAGAAGGCGAGCGGCGACAGCAGCCTGGGCCGCGCGCTCGCGGAGGCCGAGCGGGCCGCCTACCGCGCGCGCGGCCTCACCCAGCGCCTGCTCACCTTCTCGGGCGGGGGGGACCCCGTCCGCCAGTCCCTCGCGCTCGGCCCCCTGCTGCGCGAGACGGCGGAGATCGCGCTCGCCGGCTCGAACGTCCGTTGCGACGTGAGGGTCCCCGACGGCCTGTGGCCCGCCCACGCGGACGCGCAGCAGATCGGCCAAGTCGTGCAGAACCTGCTCCTGAACGCCCGGCAGGCCATGCCCGACGGCGGCACGGTGGCCCTCGAGGCCGCGAACCTCCAGGCCGGCCCCGACGTCCCGCTCCACCTGGGTCCGGGCCGCTTCGTCCGCCTCAGCGTCGCAGACCGCGGCGTCGGCATCCCCCCCGAGGACCTCGCCCGCATCTTCGACCCCTTCTTCACCACCAAGGAGAGCGGCACCGGCCTCGGCCTCACCGCCTCCTACGCCATCGTCAAGAAGCACGGCGGGGCCATTGACGTCCAGTCCCAGCCAGGCGTCGGCACCACCTTCTGCGTCTACCTCCCAGCCTCCGACGCGCCGCCGGCCCCGCCGCCACGGCCCGACGCCGCGCCCGGCCGCCCTGGCTCCCGCCTCCTGCTGATGGACGACGATGTGATCCTGCGGCGCGGCGCCCGCCGTCTCCTGCGCCAAAGCGGCTACGACGTGGAGTGCGCGCGCGACGGCGCGGAAGCGGTCAAGCTCTACGCGCAGGCCAGGGAGGCGGGCGAGCCGTTCGACGCCGTGATCCTCGACCTCACGGTGGCGGAGGGCATGGGTGGCGAGGACTGCGCGCGGGCGCTGCGCGCGCTCGACCCGGACGTTAAGGCCATCGCATGCACCGGCTACGCGGAGGACGACGTGCTGGCCGGCCTGCGCGAGGGCGGCTTCCGGGCCTTCCTCCGCAAGCCCTTCAGCCCCGAGGAACTCGCCGACGCCCTCCGCCGCATCGCGGCTGGCCCGCATTCCTGACGGAATGCGGGAAATCCGAAACCCGAAACTCGAAATCCGAAACAGTACCAAAGCACAAAGTACGAATCAGGACGGGCCCGGCTTACGTGGCCGTGCGCAGGGCGTTGTCCCCGTTTGGGCCACTGGGATTTGGGATTTGGCGTTTGTTTCGGATTTCGTGCTTCGGGTTTCGGACTTGCCGGGCCGCACGGCGGCCTCGATCTCAGCCACGTCGTCGGCATAGGCGGCCAGCTCCCCCGGCGTCAACTCCAGGCGCGGCGGCACGTAATCCGGCAGGTCGCGCACGTAGGGGCAGTCGGCGGGGAACACGCCCAGACGAATGCCCTCCTCCACCGAGATGCACTCGGGGTTCACCTCGCGCCGCCGCTCGTAGACGGCGCACAGGCGCGTCGCCGTGTCCAGGTGCGGGCACGGGAAGGGGGTGTAGACGACCTCGCCGTCAACGATCAGCTTCGCGTAGCAGCACCGGCCGCAGCGAAGGCACAGGTCGGGGCCAGGTTCCGCGTCTTGCGTTTCGGGTTTCGAGTTTCGGATTTCGGATTTCCGTCCTACGGCGCGGCGGCCCGGCGAGCCACCAGGTACGTGGGCACAGCGCTCAGGGCGACGAGGAAGACACCCCCCTCGCCCCGCAGGGTCCTGGGCGCCTGGCCGCGGCGGAAGAGGCGGGCCTCGCGGGCGTTGAGGCGCAACTGCACCGTCTCCTCGCCGGCCAGCTTGTAGGCCGCAAACACGTCCTCGGTCCGCGTGCGGAAGCGCACGACGACCGCGTCCGAGCCGGCGAGGGTGAGCCGCGGCCCCGGGTCGGCCTCGGCGGCGGGGCCGAGCCATTCGGCCAGGAGCGCGGCCTGCTCGCCGAGCCGCTCCGCAAGGCGGGCCACGGCAGGCCCGGTGTCGCGAGCATGCCGCCGTTGACCTCGAGGGTCTCGCCGGTGACGAAGGCGGCGTCGGGTGAGACGAGGAAGAGGGCGGCGCCCACGCAGTCGTCGGCCACGCCGTTGTGGCCGAGGGGGGTGTTGGCGGCGAAGCGCTGCATCAGCTCGGGCGTGGAGTACTTCTCGTGGAAGGGGGTGGCGATGACGCCGGGGGCGATGCCGTTGGCGGTGATGCCGCGGGGAGCGAGTTCCTTGGCCAGGTTCTTCGTGAAGCAGCTCACGGCGGCCTTCGCGGCGGCGTAGGCGCCGGCCCCCGGCCCGCCGCCGTTGCGCGCGGCCACGCTGGTGAGGTTGATGACGCGGCCCGAGCCGTCCACGAGGCGCGGGATCGCGGCCTGGGAGCACAGGAACACGCTCTTGAAGTTCACGGCGAGCACGCGGTCGAAGGTTTCCTCCTTCATCGCGGCGATGGACTCGCGGCTGAGGAGGCCGCCGGCGTTGTTGACCAGGATGTCGAGCGTGGGGCCGAGGGGGGCCTCAGCTTCGGCGAAGAGGCGCTGGACCTCGGGCTTCCGCGAAACGTCGGCCTGGATGGCGAGGCAGCGGCGGCCCATCGCGCGGATTTCGCGCGCCACCTCCTCGGCCGCCTTCTGGCTCGCGCGGTAGTTCACCACCACGTCGGCCCCGTTCCGCGCCAGGGCGAGGGCGATGGCCCGCCCGATGCCCGTGCTGGCGCCCGTGACCAGCGCCTTCTTGCCCGAGAGATCCACCGTGAGCATTGCCGCTTCCCCAAGTTTGAGGTCGTGACTGAACTCCCCCCTGCCCTGCTACCTTAGGGATTTGGGGGCGCCGAGTCAAGGGCGGGCGTATCTGGCCGAGCGTGGCACGGCTGGCTTGCCCAGCCGTGTCTGCGGCGTGGGGAAGAACACGGCTGGCTTGCCCAGCCGTGCCACGCTCCGGAGTGCAGGGGAAGCCGAGCGGGAGCATGGCCCCCAATCCTGGCGTCCGGCTCGCGGCTTGTCAGCTCCGAAGGAGCGTACTATGACAGCCCAGGGCAACGCCCTGGGAAACGGCGGCGCCCCCAGTCAGCCCTGAAAGGGCGTACTACCCCCCACCGCCATAGTACGCCCTTTCAGGGCTTGGTGTGGGGCGGCCTCGTTCCCAGGGCGTTGCCCTGGGCTATCATAGTGCGCCCCGTTGGGGCTCAGAGAAGAGGCGCCAGAATTGGGGGCCATACTCGCCGAGCGAGGCCCCGTTGACAAGCGGGTGTGAGGCGCTAGAATAGAGGGGAGGAGGAATGGAGAAGCACCGATGGACGCAGAAGGCAAGCCGAAGGGGCAGGCGCCGCGGCGGGTCGGCCGGCCCGCGCCGGCCGTGAGCACGGGGGGGAAGGTGGCCATCTGGCTCTCCATCGCCGCCGTGGCGGGCATCCTGGCGCTGGTGGGGCTGCTGGTGGCGCGCAGCTCGGGGTGCCGGGCCGCACTCCCACCTCCCGAGACCTCGCAACCCCCGCCACACAAGCCCGGCCCGAAGCCTAAGGCCAAGCTGTCCCCAGAGGAACAGGCGAAGGCCGACGAGGCGTGGCTCGCGCAGTTCGATCCGCAGGAGCGGCCGGAGAAGAGCGCCCGCCGCACGCTGCGGGCGCGGATCGAGGCCGAGTACGAGGCGGCGAAGCGGCGGGTGGAGCTTTACGTGGGCCAGAGCCGCTGGGCGGACGCCATCGCGGCGCTCGAGCGGGTGATGGACCGCTATGACGACGAGGAGCTGCGGCTGCGGGCCGAGCCCGAGGCGGTGGAGTTGCGCCGCCAGGCGAACCGGGCGTTCAAGGCGAAGCTGGCCGAGGCGGAGAAGCTGGCGGCGGAGGGCCGCGTGGCCGAGGCCCGCAAGACGCTCGAAGGCATCGCGGCCTTCGGCGTCGAGGACTTCACGGCCCAGGCCAGGGAGCGGGTCAAGACGCTCGTCGAGCGCGAGGACGCCGAGGCCGCGGCACACTACGCCCAGGCCATCGGCGCGGTGGACGCGACGCTGCCGAGTTGGCGGTTCGAGGAGGCCCTGGCCGAGGCGAGGAAGCTCAAGTTCGGCCGGCCTCAGTACCAGGAGCTGGCCGCGCAGCGCGTGAAGCGCATCGAGGAGCTGGTGGCGCTCAAGGGGGAGATCATCGAGGCCATCGTCAACGCCAGGCCGCGGCTGGACAAGCGGACCCTCGGCGTGCCCGGCCTCCCAGGCGAGCTGTCCATCGCCGACGCGCAGTTCATCCACACCGTCACGCGGCACGGGGAGGAGAAGATCGCGTGGGGGCGGCTCGGCCCCGAGCCCTCGGCACACCTCGCCCTCCTCGCGGGCGATGCGAGGAGCGCGAAACACGTCCTCGCCGTGGCGCGCCTGCTCATCGAGCTGGGCCACCTCGGCCGCGCGAAGGAGGAGCTGGACAGGGCTCGACAGCTCGGCGCCCGCACGGCCGACGACGAGGCCGACCTCGCCCGCAGGCGGGCCGCCGTCCCGCCGCCGAAGAAGTGACAGGGCTTCTCACCCGGCCGCCTCGCGTGCCCGCCACCAGCCTTAGCGCGTAGTGTCTTCAGCCCCAGCGGGGCGTACTATGGCAGCCCAGGGCGAAGCCCTGGGAAAAGGCGGCCAACCCCCAGTAGCCCTGTAAGGGCGTACTAACCGAGGGATGTAGCGGGCCTCCCGCGGATGGGCCAGTACGCCCCTTCAGGGCTGTTGTCGTTTCCGCCCCCGTTTCCCAGGGCTTCGCCCTGGGCTGTCATAGTACGCTCCTTCGGAGCTGAGGAGGGCGGAACCGGACGCCAAGGCTGGGGGCCGCCATACTCCCCTCACCCCACGCACGCGAGCACGTAGCACCAGTTGAGGAGAAGGAGGGCCAAGGCGGCCAGCCAGAGCGCCCGCCCCTCCCGCGGGGTCCGCTCGAGGCGCAGGCCGCGCCGGAAGGCCATGCGGGCAAAGAGGAGGACCGCGGCAGCCAGGGCGCAGGTACACACGAGGGGGTTGAGTCGCCAGGCTTCGAGCGGATGGCCCTCCAGGAGGCACAGCCCCGCCCTGCCCGTGCCGCAGAAGGGGCACGGCAGACCCGTCACCCAGCGCATGGGGCACAGCGGCGCCTCGGCGTGGCCCCGCGCGCTCAGCCACGTGGCAACGCCGGCGAGGCCGAGCCACACCATCACGACAGCGGTTGCCCAGCCGGGCAACGGCCAAACTCGGCTGGTCCTGACCAGTCGCAGCCTCACCGCAGTCACCAGCGGCCTCGCACCGCGCTCGCGGCAGTGGCGAAGATGATGAGCCAGATGACGAGTCCCACGGCATTGAGGATGCAACTGATCATGCCGCAGATCATGCCCGCGCGGGTGTTGCCCTCGCCGGACCGGTCCATGGTGCCGGCGCGCATCTTGGCCAGGTCCGTGCTGCCCATGACCCAGGCGATGATGCCGCAGATGACGCAGACGACGAGGCCGAGGATGCCAAGGGTGAGGACGGCGCCGCCGCGGTGCGGCTCGACCCCGCCGTACCCACCCGGGGAATACGTTGGCGGGCCTGGGGAATACGCTGGCCCACCTGCCCGCGGGGAGGGGGGGCCGGCCGCAAAGGACATCGAGAACTCGCCGACCTGGCTGGCGGGCTGCCAGTCCGCCATGCCCTGGCGCCAGACGAGGTCCGTGCGCGCGAGCCGTCCCTCGGTGATCCAGCCCTGCAACTGCTGTTGCGACAAAGGCCCGTACTTCTGCCCACCGACCGTGCAGTACCATTCCGCCATGCGCTGCTCCCTTCCCGGGCTCTGCCCGTGCTCTAGGCCTCCAAGGGTCTGTAGGCGGGCCGTCCCCGGCCCGCAAGGAACCACGCGGGGCAGAGACGCCCCGCCTACAGGCTCCTAGTTCTTCAGGGCGCACAGGTCGCCGGCGCCCACGCCGGTTTCCAGGTCAACGCGGGTATGCGTCCAGTACTCGACGTGGCTGTCGAAGAAGAGGACGGCCATGCCGCCGTTGTCGCGTTCGCCGTGGTTGATCGGCTCATCCGTGTCGTCGCTCGCCATCGGCTCGTTGGGCGGGAAGTCGTCGCGGATGGCGAGCCTCGAGTAGGCGTAACCTGTCTTGTTCTGCTTGCTCTCCATGTAGACGCCCACGCTGCGGCTGCCCATCGCGGCGTAGCTCACCGCGTCCTTCGACGGCGGCTCCGCGACGAGTTGAACGGCGAGCTGCGCGCCTTCCTGCGCTGCTTCTTCCCTCGCTACCTCACCTATGCGATGCAGCAGAGCAAGGCCCGCCAGCAGGGCCTGGGCCTCGGGCGCTTCCACCCGCGCCGGCTCTGCCGCTACGTGGTGGAGCAGGTGGAGCGGACGGACTTCCTCCTCCCGCGCGGCAGCGGGCTGGAGATCGAGGTGCCGCGCATCCCGCCCGAGCTGGCCGCGTTCCGCAAGATCAGGTCCTACGCGCGCTACGTGCGGCAACGCAACCGCGCCGACCTGGCGGACGCCCCGACGGTTGAGGACGCAGCAGTGTGAGTGCCCCCGCCACGCCATGCGACACGGCGGCCCAGTCGGCCACCCGCCGGCACGCCCTGCCATGCCTCCTCCTCGCCGCCCTGACTCTGGGGGTCTTCTCGAACGCCCTGCGCTGCCAGTTCGTCAGCTTCGACGACTGGTTCCTCATCGAGGAGAACGAGCGCATCCGCTCGCTGTCGCCGGGCACCGTCGCCGCGATGTTCAGCGTGAACGTGAGCGCCGTGCTCCTCGGCGACAAGGGGTGGCGGGACTCCAACACCCACGCTTGGCTCCCCCTGCGGGAGCTGAGCTACGCGGTGGACTACCGCCTCTGGGGCCTCCTGCCCACGGGCTACCACCTGACGAACGTGGTGCTGCACGCGGCCAACGCGCTGCTGGCCTACGCCGTGCTGGTGTGGCTGGTGAAGCGGCGGGCGCTCGCCTGGCTGGGCGCGGCGGTGTTCGCCGTCCACCCCGTCCAGGCGGAATCGGTCGCGTGGGCGTCGGGGCGGCGCGACGTGCTCTACGCCTTCTTCTTCCTGCTGGCGTTCCTGGCGTTCCTGGCCCACGAGCGGCGGAGCGGGTGGCGGCGATGGGTGCTCTACGGCCTGTCGCTCGCGTGCCTGGCCGCTTCGTTGCTCTCGAAGGCGTCGGCGATGACGCTGCCCGCGGTCCTGGTGCTGGCCGTGTTCGCCTTCGACGAGTCCCAGCAGGGCCTCGGGCAGCGGGTGATGGCCACCGCACCACACTGGATTCTGGCGGTGGGAATGACGCTGCTCCACTGGCTTGTGGCCAAGCAGGCCGAGGTCGTGAAGGGGGTGGCGTTGGGCGGGAGCCTGGCCAACGTGCCGCTGATCTTCGCCGAGTACGCGCGGCTCCTGTTCTTCCCCGTTCACCTGGTGGCGCCGCACGGCACGGGGTCGCTGTCCTGGGGGTCGGACGGCGCGCGGATTCTGCTCCTGGCGGGGCTGGTGGCCGGCTTGGTGGCGGTGGCGTGGTGGGCGGCGCCTCGGCGGAGCCTCGCCATCTTCTGCATCGGCTGGTGGTTCCTGCTGCTGGCGCCGGTGGCCAACTTCATCCCCATCAGCGTGCTCGTGGCCGAGCGGTACCTGTACTTGCCGCTCCTCGGGGCGTGCGCGCTCGGCGTGGCGACCCTGGGCAGCCTGATGGCGACGCGTTGGCGCCGGAGGATCGGCGTGGCGTGTGCGGCGGCCGTGGTGGCCATGTTCAGCGTGGGAACGCACAGCCGCAACCGCGTGTGGACCAACAGCCGCACGTTCTGGCAGGACGGCGCGTCCAAATGGCCGTCCATTCCCGTCATGCGCATCGGGTTGGCGACGGCCTACGCGGATGTGAACGACTTCGAGAGGGCCTGGGGCCAGTACATGATGGTGGGGCTGACCTGGGGGCGCGCGGTGTCGTACAACAAGGAACACGTGTCGCTCGTGCGCCGAGGGCTGGCGAAGTTCTACGACACCCTGGGGCGGCAGCGCGAGGCGGAGGGGTGGTGGGGGGACGCCCTGGAGGTGTACAAGACCATGGTGCGTCTGTACCAGAAGGAGGACGCCGATTTCTGGGTGAAGCTGGCCGAAGCCCACGAGCGGCGGGGGCAATGGGACGAGGCGCGCGAGGCCGTCCTCGCCGCGCAGAAGGTGGTGCGCCACCTCCAGAAGGAGAAGGAGGAGTTGGCCAAGGCCCACGAGGAGCGGGGGGAATGGGACAAGGCGCGCGAGGCCCGCCTTGCCGCGCAGGACATGGAGGCCGAATACCTCGCGCTGGCCGAATGGCTCAAGCGCCTGGAGGCGAAGGCCAAGGAAGAGGGGCCGCCGCAGGAGAAGCCGGACTGAGCGGCTTGCGTCCCGACACGCCCAAACGAGTTTAGGCGTGTCTTCCACAGAAGAAACCACTGACGAAGAGGCCAACTGGGGCCAAAAGAATAGCCCGCCGAGGGGGCGGGCTATTCCCAGGCGAGACTTGCGTTCGCCTTAGTTCTTCAGAGCGCACAGATCACCAGCGCCGATGCCGGTTTCCAGGTCAACGCGGGTATGCGTCCAGTACTCGACGTGGCTGTCGAAGAACAGGACTGCCATGCCCCCATTGTCCCTTTCACCGTGGTTGATCGGCTCGTCGGTGTCATCGCTCGCCATTGGCTCGTTCGGTGGGAAGTCGTCGCGGATGGCCAACCTGGAGGCAGCATAACCTGACTTGTTCTGCTTGCTCTCCATGTAGATGCCCACGCTGCGGCTACCCATTGCGGCGTAGCTCACGCTGTCTCTCGACAGCGGGTTCCCGCCCGGGCAACCCTCGCGGTCGCTGTCCTGGGTTCCCATCAGCTCTTTCCCCTGCTCGTTGCTGTCCGGCGAACTTGGGCAGCTATACACGCCGGGGTCAGGGATGATCTTGGTCCAGTACAGCGAGGCCATCCACTCGGCGCCGCCGAACTCGGGAGCGGCCTTGGTTCCGCAGCCGGGCCTGTTGGCCGGCCAGGGGTAGAAGCGGTTGTCGCCGCACTCGTTCAAGTACGTCGCCATACCCTTGGCCAACTGGTTCAGGTTGTTGCGGCACCGAATGCGCCTGGCTTCCTCACGAGCCCTGGCCAGAGCGGGCAGAAGCATGCCCGCCAAGATTGCGATGATGGCGATGACGACCAGGAGCTCAATCAACGTAAAGCCTTGCCTCTTCTTCAATTTCTCACCTCCTTTCGGGGAGCAAAAGGCACTAGGCTTGTCCCAATACCTCTTCTATTATAGCCCATCTCACGCCCTTGTCAAGCGCCGCGCCAGAAAAAAACGGTGAGACAGTACGGGACGAGGTGTGCCTGGCGAACCAGCTCCTGGAGGCCCTTCGCACCGGCCCCCTGCCGCCCGCCGACGAACTCGACGCTCCGTCCTGCGCTTCCCAGCCATCGCCCCGCTCCACCCGCGCGCCGGCCAGCCTGCCCACCGGTCTCTGGACTCTTCACGCCTGCGTTTCCCGCTCCCCCCTTGAACAACGCCTCGTGCGGGGGTAGAATGAGGGGGTCCGAAGCCGCCGGGCGGGTGGTGGAATCGGCAGACACATTGGACTTAAAATCCAAGGGGGCCTCAGAACCCCATACGGGTCCGAATCCCGTCCCGCCCACCACGAGGAGTGAGGGCTGCATGGCTTCGTTCACGACGGCGCGCGAGATTGTGACGGGTGTTGGGTGCATTCGCGGCCTCGGCGCGCAGGCGGCGGCGCTCGGCCGCCGCGCTCTGCTGGTCACCGGGCGCTCCGCAGCGAGGAAGAGCGGAGCGACCGGCAAGGTGCTATCGCTTCTCGCCGCGGCAGGCGTCGAGACCACAGTCTTCGGCCAGGTCGAGCACGACCCCGATGTGACGACTGTGGACGCCGGCCGCGCCGCGTGCAACGGGCGGCAGTGCGTGGTCGCCATCGGTCTCGGAGGCGGCAGCGCGCTGGATGCGGCCAAGGCCATCGCCGCACTCGTCAACGAGGCGGCGCCCACCGCCGACTTCGTGCTCGGCAAGCCCATCGTCCAGGCCGGCCTGCCCTTCATCGCCATCCCCACCACGTCGGGCACGGGGGCCGAGGTCACGAAGAACGCCGTCCTCAGCGACCGCTCCCGCCGCCTGAAGCAGAGCATCCGCGCCGAGTGCATGATGCCCGTCGCCGCTATCGTGGACCCCGAGCTGACCCTCTCGTGCCCCCCGCACGTGACGGCTGCCGCCGGGATGGATGCGCTGGTGCAGGCCATCGAGGCGTTCACCTCGATTCACGCCACGCCCCTCACCGACGCCCTGGCCTTCGAGGCCGCTCGCCGCCTCATCGGCTCGCTGGCCGCGGCCTGGGAGGACGGCCCTCCGCCTCCGTCATCGCGGGATAGGCGAGGTCGTAGGCGAGGGCGACGGGGAGCATCTTGCGGGCCGAGTCGTGCTGGTGGCCGATGGTGAAGGCCTTCATCCCGTGGCGGAGGACGGGGATGGCCTGGCGGCTGTAGGCGGGGTCGTCGAGGAGCAGGCCGAGGAGGCCCCAGCCGATGGCGTGATCAATGTCCTGCTCGTCCTCGGCGATCTTGGCGCGGAGCGCTCTAACGATGGCGCGGCCCAGCTCGGTCTGCGCGCGCCGGCGCATCTTCGGCAACTGGCTCTTGCGGAAGAGCAGGCGGGGATGTTCGCCCGGCTCGACCGACCAAGGGGCGAAGGCGCTCTCTGGCCACTCCTGGAGCTGCACGGCGGCCTCGCCCTTCACGTCGTGGCCGTTGAACAGGCCGCGATAGGAGCCGCCGTAGCCTCGCTCCATCTTCGTGAACTCGACCTCATACCTTCCGAAGCCGCCCTGCACCCAGTTGTCGTCGTTGATCGCGACCTGGATGCTCAGGCTGGTCTTCCCGGCTTCCTGGCACTTGAGGATTTCGCCCTCGTGGCCGCCCTGGTTGTAGGTTGTGGCCTTGCCCCACAAGTCCTTCTGCCACTGCCCGCGATGGCGCAGGAGGTTCAGCTCGAGGGTATGGCCGGGGAGATCGCGGCTGAGCTTGCCTCCAACCAGGGCGTTGCGGAGCAGGAGCTTCACCTGGCCGTTCTTCGGAAGCTCCGTGGCGGTCGGCGGCAGCTCGACGGCGGAGTAGGGCGTGAGGTCGGGGACATCCAGAATGCGCAGTTCCGCAAGATTGGTCGTCACAGGCGGGCCGCCTGTGCCACTGACGCCAGTGCCACTGACGCCTGTGCCACCAACAGCCGCGCTGAACTGCTCCCTCGCGCGCTGGAGGGCTGCTTCAGCTTCGGCGTCCCCCACGCCTATCGTCTCAAGGACGCCGGTCCAGAGCCTGAGTTCCTCGTCGTGCGGGAAGACCTTCCAGGCGAGGACGTGTTTGGCGACTGGCCCGATGGCCGGCTTGCCGAGGAGCTTGAATGCCTCGGCGAGGGCCTTCCTGTGCCCGAGGGAGCAGCGCGGGCCGCTCAACTGGCGTCCGAGCGCCTCGGCCGCGGGCGCCCCGAGCTTCGCCAGGGCCGCGATGGCGGCCCGGCGCACCGCGTCGTCGAGCTTGGCGTCGCGCCGCTCCCTCGACGCCGGGTCTGTTGTGTCCAAGAGCTTGACGAGCGTGGGGACGGCTTGGGGGCCGCCGATGGCAGCGACGAGTTCGGTGAGGGCGGGGCGCGCGTCCATTCCGCGAGCATCAACTGCGGCATCCAGGTCGCCGAGCGCAGGGGGTCCGGTCTTCAGGAGGGCCTTCTTCACCGCCTCGCGCATCTCGGCCTCGGGGTCGCGGAGCAGGCCGACAAGTTCCTTGATCCCCTCGGCGTCGGGCACGTTGGCGAGGGCTTGGGCCGCGGCGAGGCGCACCGAGAGGTCATGGTCGCTGAGGCGCCAGCGGATGTGCGGGGAGGCCTTCGGGTCGGCGATCTCGCCCAGCGCCCAGACGCACGCGCGGCGGACCTCGGGGTCGTTGTCCGTCAGGCAGTAGGGGATGAAGTCTGCGGCCTCGCGGTCCTTCAGCCGCCCCAGCTCGCGTGCCGCGGCCAGCCGCGTGGCCGGGTCGCCGAGCTGCTTGATGAGCGCGGAGGGCGAGGCTGGGAGATCGCGCGCCGCATCGCCGGGGGCAATTGTAGAGGCGTGGGGCAGCGCGGTCAAGCCCCTGGAGGCCAGCCATGCCTCGGCGCGCTTGTCAGTCCGCCAGGTACTCAAGGAGCAGCGAGGCGATGTCCACCTGGTAGCCGTCGCCGGTGGTCTCGAAGACGATGGCGGTGTCGGGCCTGAGGAGCTTGGGGTCGATCGGGACGTCGGTGATCCAGTCGCGGTCGGGAAGTTGCGCCGCCGCGCCGCCTATGCGCGCACAACCCTCTCCTGCGTTGACGCCTTCGAGGACGACACGCAGGCAGGCCGCCTCCGCGCAGGCGAGGAGCTTCTCGTCCACCTTCACCGCCAGGCTGATGTGCTTGCCCTTCTCGACCTTCTGGAGCACGCCCCTGGCGAAGAACTGGCTGCGAACCCGTTGGGGCTTGGCGGGAGGCGTGCCTTTGAGGGGGAGGACGAGCTTCACGCCTGTCTTCTGGGCGATGGCCACTTGGCCATCGAAGCGGCTGCCGCCGGCGGGGAGGGCCTCCTCGTGGAACTGGAGCGCGCCCTTCTCCTCCTTCGCAGTGACCCACACCTTGCGGCCGGCGTCGAAGGTGGTGCCGGCCGGGGCGTCAAGGGCGAGGCGGATGGTTCGCTCTTCACTGTGGTCGTTGAAGGCGACGACGGCCAGCTTGTCGCCGTTGAGGACGGCGATGGGCCAGACGTCCGGGTCGTCGCAGGCGGTGTGGACGAGTCGGCCGCGGAAGTCCTTGAGGAGCTTGAAGAGGAACTCGTCGCCGCCGCCGCCCCAGCCGGGCCGCAGGGAGCCGTGGGCGGTCCTGGCCGCCGCCTTGTCGGGGCAGCGATAGGCCAGCTCCACGATGTCGCGCAGCCCGTAGTTGAACGCGCCGTAGGGCGTGGCGTTGCTGTGGCGGGCGCCCGGCACCGCGGGGTCCACGCAGCCGGCCGTCTCGGTGTTGTAGCAGTGGAGGCGCTTGCCGTGCTCGGCGAGCGCGTAGCCGACGATGATCTCGTAGGTCGCGGCGTTCACCCGCGTGTCGGAGCCATAGTGGTGCTCGCACACGCCGTCGAGCCACTGCACCGCTTCGTCAATCATCGGCTTGTAGAGGATTTCCCAGGCCTTCCAGCCGTTGGCGGGCAGGTTGAAGCACCAGCCGCCGATGGTGGTGACGGCGGGGTTCGTCTCCTTGATCGCCTTCGCCCAGGGCAGGAACATCCACATGTAGAAGTCGTAGTTCTGCTTGCCCGACCAGAAGGAGACGGCTGTGGGGTCGTAGACGTCCCAGTGCTCGACGACGGTGTAGGTTTGCTCGTCGCCCTTTGTGAAGTAGTAGCCAAGCTTGTGGCGGAAGGTGTCGCCGGCCTTGGCGCCCTTGGGGAGGGGGACGAGGTGGGCGATCTTCCCGTCCTCGCCGCGCGCCCACAGGCGGCGCCAGCGGAGGTGGGCGAGCGGCTTGTCCCACCCCTTGATTGTCACCGGCCCCTCGTCGGCGGCCTTCGTGGCGTCGTAGTACTTCGGGTCGTAGTTCTTGCGGCTGCGCTCGGCCCAGTTCAGGTAAGGCTCGTTCCAGAACTCCGCGTAGCCGTGCCAGCCGAGGTCCTTGCAGCGCTGGGCGTAGTCGCGGCCGATCCTGGCGAAGAACTCCTCGTACTTCGGATTGGTCAGCACCGTGGCGGGCGCGTAGCGGTCCCCCTGGCAGTCAATCACCATCGCCAGGTTCTTGAACGGCTCTCGGAGGCCGGTCTTGTCCCAGGCCACGGAGCCGCTGCCGGGGCCGAAGTGGATTTGCCGGAGGCACTCGACCCCCCAGTCCTGCCGCATCGCCTCGGTGAGCGGCGTGTCGGCGTGGAGGCCCATCAGCCCCTTGGGGAACTCGGCGTGGCCGTTGACCTCGAGGAGTCGGCCCGTGACCCTGACGAGGGACTCCGCCGCCGGGGCCGCGCGCGGCGCCAGGGACGCCAAGCACGCGAGCGACAGAAGGCCGCGCCACGTCCGGCCGCCTGAGGCCGGGGGCGCGAATGCCACGTGACTCGGCGGCATGACTCTCGTCCCCATAGTGAGGAAGCCCTTCGACGTTCTCGCCGAAGGGCTTCTCGTCCCGGCTGGTCGGGGTGAGCGGACTTGAACCGCTGACCTCGTGCTCCCAAGGCACGCGCGCTAGCCAAACTGCGCCACACCCCGTTCTCTTGATTATAGTCCCTTCCCCCCCAAAGTCAACTCGGCCCCTTGGCCTGGGTATGGCCCCCAATTCTGATGGGCTTGTTGGAGGCTCTTGAGCCCGACCCTTTCCCTACCCTCTCCCTACAAGGGAGAGGGGGTCCGAACCCCCCTCCCTGCCAGGGAGGGGGTAGGGGGAGGGTCGGGGCCTGCCGCTACCCCAGAGCGCCAGGAATGGGGGCCATACTCCCTTGGCCTGGGTGCAGTAACGGGCTTGTGCGGCTGGGCACACCTTCGGCCTACAGCGCGGCGAGGAGGGCGTAGCGGCCGTACTTGTCGCGCGTGGCCGCGCCCACCAGGTGGTGCTCGATGCCGCGGTGGCGCAGGGTG
The DNA here is from genome assembly GCA_041320515.1 of Planctomycetota bacterium. GTDB lineage: Bacteria > Planctomycetota > PUPC01 > DSUN01 > DSUN01 > DSUN01. The sequence continues at coordinate 3,528,650 of JBGLNR010000001.1, forward strand.
CGCCGCGCGTGGTGGCGAACCTGGACGAAGTTGGCGTCGTCTATCACGACGACGCCGCCGCGCGCCGTGAGGCCGAGCACGCGGCGCAGCGTCCTGCGGCGGGTCAGAACCGAACCCATGTCGTGCAGCACGAGGTCGAAGCCGCTCGGCCCCTGGCCCACGAACTCCTCCCACGTCGCCAGGCCGTCGGTCGGCAGGCCCTGCCACTCGAGAATCCGCCGCGTCATCCCGAGCCACTCGGGCGAGGTGTCCACCGACCAGACCTCCGGGGTCGGGCTGGCCCCCCGCTGGTACAGGCGGAGGAGGACCGAGCTGAAGCCCGAGCCAAGGTCCACCAGCCGCCGGGGCTTGAGCAGGCGGCACAGGGCCATCACGAAGACCGACAGCTCGAGGGAGACCGCCATCCAGGCCGCGTTGAACCGGGAGGTGTATAGCTCGTAGTGGGGGCGGACCTCGGCCTCGATGGCCTTGGCGAGCCGCGGGTAGTCGCGCAGCGCGGCGAACCGCTCGGCGCCGCAGAGCGCCGCGAAGCTGGCCGCCTCGCGCCGGCGCCGCCACGGGGTGAGCCGCCACAGCCCACCGCGTAGCCGGCACGTGGCGTCCACCGCGAAGCCAAGCCCGCGCAGGACCCGCCCGAGCCGCGTCGGCGGCTCCAGCACGAGGTCGCCGGCCGCGGGCAGTCCCCCTGCCCCCTCCAGGGCGGGGCGAGCCGGGCGTGCCTCCCCCGTTGGTGTGGCGGAGACCATCCCGTCTGGCAGGCCAACGTCGAGTGGCATCTCACCCAATCTGCGTCCCTCGTGCGATGCGTCTGGCTGTCGAGCATATCTTACGCATCGAGCGCCCGCCTGTCAAGCGGCGGAGCAGATGGGGTGCGCGTAATCTCCTACGCCGCCAGGGGGCGAAACCGGAGGGGCAGAAAAGGGGACATCCACCTTTTCGCCCCCTTGGGGCGCCAAAGGCTGCTGCGCAGAAAGGGAGAATGCCCCTTTTCTGCCCCAGGGCTGGGGGCCATACTCGGAAACGTCCGCCGATTTCCCCCCGCGCGGGGAATGTGCTAGAATAACACGCTGTCAAACGCCAACATGCCCCTCCTGGAAAGGAATCGCGACATGAGCGGCCCCGAGCCCAACGGCCTGGACAACATCAAGGTGAACGCGGCGAACCTCTATCGCGAAGAGGTCTACAGCGACCTGCGGGTCGCCACGATTCGGCGGCTCGTGCCCGTGAAGGCCGACGGGTCGCCCGACCCCGGCCGCGAGCCGCTGTTCTTCGGCCAGGCGCAGATGATGACCTCGGGCGGCCCCCTGCCCATCGAGGCCCCGCTCGACGCCAAGACCCTCGAGGAGGCGACGGACGTGTTCCCCGACGCCATCCGCGAGGCCGCCTCCTGCTTCTCCTTGATGGCCGCGGCCACGGCCTTGCGCTGGGCGTCGGGGATGCGGCCGGCCTGGATGGCCTGGAGGTCCGTCAACAGGTCGGCGGGGGTCTGGTAGCGCTCGGCCGGCTTGGGCTGCAGCAGCTTCTCGATGACCGTGGCCAGGGAGCGGGCGACGTCGGGCTCCGCCTCGCGCAGGGGGCGGAAGATGCCGTTGCGGACCGCGTAAGTGACCTCGGCCGTCGTGTCGCCCTGGAAGGGCGGCTTGCCGCTCAGGCAGTGGTAGAGCACGGCGCCGAGCGAGAACAGGTCGCTCCGCGTGTCCAGCGGCGCGCGCAGCTCGAAGTACTCGGGCGGCAAGTAGAGGGGCGAGCGGATGCCGACGCCGGTGTTGGTGACCGACGGCTCGACGGGCCGCGGCTTGGCCACGCCCAGGTCCGCCAGCTTCACCGCCCCGTCGCGCGCCACGAGCAGGTTGGTGAGCGACACGGCCTCGTGGAGGAGGCCCACGTGGCGGCCCTGCTCGAGGGCCATGGCGGCCGAGAGCGCCACGCTCACCGCCTCCTGCTGGCCCAGCTTCCCCTTGCTCCGCAGAACCTCGGACAGCGACGCCCCCTCCACATACTCGCGCACCACCACCAAGTCGCCCAGCCACTCCCGCGCCCCGAACACCCGGACCACGTTCGGGTGCTCGATGCGGCTCGCCAGCGCCGCGTCCTGGTGCACGCGGTGGACGAACTCGGGGTCGCGCAGGACGCCCTTGTTGTAGAGCTTGAGGACGAAGCGGCGGCCCGACGGCGCCTCCTGCACGACGACGGTGGGGCCTTCGGTCCCCGTGCCCAGCTCCTGCACCAGCTCGCACTTCGCCAAGTCGGGCAAGCTGCGCTGGGGCCTGACGGGCTCGGGCTGCTCGTTGCTCATGGTGCATCCCTCGGACGTTCGCTTGCATGCTAGCAAAGACCCGTCGGGAAGTCAACCAGGCTAGGGTCTGGCACCGGGTGGGCCCACGGGGGCTCCTTCACTGCCGCACAGGCTCCTCGAGGCGGGGCGCCAGGGCTTCGCGATAGACTTCGAGGGCGGCGGGGAAGGGCTCGAGGGCGCGCTCGAAGATGCCCAATGAGTAGGCGACGACGAGGCCGTAGTTGGAGATCGGCACGCCGGCCTGCTTGCAGCGGAGGATTCGCGTGAGCATCTCGCGGCGGTTGAGCATGCACGCGCCACAGTGGATGACGAGCTTGTAGGACGCCAGGTCGTCGGGGAAATCGTGGCCCTGCATGGTGTCGAAGTGCAGCTTCCCGCCGACCAGTTGGGTGAGCCAGCGGGGGATTTTCACGCGGCCGATGTCCTCGGCGATGGGGTGGTGCGAGCAGGCCTCGGCCACGAGGATGCGGTCGCCAGGGCGTAGCGTCTCGCAGGCGAGGGCGCCCCGCACCATCTCGTTCAGGTCGCCCTTGTAGCGGGCGAAGAGGATCGAGAAGGACGTGAGCGGGATGTCGCGGGGGGTGTCGGCCACGACCTTGAGGAACGCCTGCGAATCGGTGACAACCAGCTTGGGCGGGCGCTTGAGGCGGTCGAGGGCCTCGCGCAGCTCGCGCTCCTTGACGACCAGGGCGAAGGCATCGCCGTCAATCAGGTCGCGGATGGCCTGCACCTGGGGCACGATGAGGCGGCCCTTCGGCGCCTCCTTGTCCACCGGCACCACGAGCACGGCCATTTCGCCCGGCCCCACGAGGTCGGCCAGGATGGCGGGGTTGTTCAGGAAGTCGGCGGGCGCAGTGTCGAGCAGCGCCTGGCGGAAATCCAGTATGCCTGTGTTGTAGGCGGGGCGTCCCTGCCCCGCGACCTCAACACAAACAGTGCGGACGGTGCGGACCTTTTCCTTCTTGAGGCGCTCGACGAGTGCGGCATCTGGCTCGCCCAGGTCGCTCTTGTTGAAGACCACGATCACGGGGCACTTGCGGCTGCGCAACTCGTCGAGTATCTGCTGCTCGAAGAAGCCCCAGACGCCTGGCTCGGCGATGACGACGCCCAGGTCGGTGCGGTCGAAGACCTTTCGCGTGCGGGCCACGCGCATCTCGCCGAGCGCCCCCTCGTCGTCAATCCCCGCCGTGTCAATGAACAGCACGGGGCCGAGGGGCAGCAGCTCCATCGGCTTCTCCACCGGGTCGGTCGTCGTCCCCGCCACGTCGGACACGATGGAGACCTGCTGGCGCGTGATGGCGTTGAGCAGGCTCGATTTTCCGACGTTCCGCCGGCCGAACAGGCCGATGTGCAGCCGCAGACCCTTGGGCGTTCGTTCCATTCTTGAATCGTCCTCGTCGTCGAAGCCGCTCCCCCAGCATGACCCCCCAGAAGCGACTGGAGCCTTCGGGAGGGAACTCACAGATGGCTACTGGGGACGTGCGGCGAGCACCAGCCGAAACCCGTTAGCGCTTGAGCCGGGCATGGAAGGAAACGGCAACCGTTGGGCAGAGCGAAGAGACCACGGAGAGTGGAGCCAGGAGCCGCCGCGCAGGAGGCGGCGATCGCCTTCCGGTAGCGGTAGGGGTGGGCCTGTCGGGTCTGTCTGTTCTCCCTCCTCGTACGGGCCCCACCAGTCTTCGCACCATTCCGCGGCGTTCCCGTGCATGTCGTGAAGGCCGAACGCATTGGGCTTGAAGGACCCCACCGGCGCCGTGTAGACGAACCCGTCAGCCCAACTGAACACGGTCTCTTTCGGGAGCGATTTCTTGGCCGCCAAGTCGAGCGCGTTGCACCAACCTGTGCCTTTGTCGGGGTTGTCGCCCCACTGATACCAGGTGGTGGTGCCGGCCCGGCAGGCGTACTCCCATTCGGCCTCCGTGGGTAGACGATACCGCCAGCCGGCCGGTTTGCTCTTGTCGCTGTCGTTCAGCCACGCCGCGAACCTCTTGGCGTCGCCCCAGCTCATGCACACCACGGGGTGCGCATCGGTCTGCCTGAAGTATGGCGCCCGCCAACTCGCGTCCGCTACCACCTGCAGCTCCCCCCGAGTGGCGACCACCGCGCCCGGGATAAACGTGGATGGCCCGACTTCGGAGCCCTTGCCCGTGGTATCGGCATAGAGGCGGAACTGGCCCACTGTCACCTCGTGCTTGCCCATCCAGAAGGCTTTCGAGATCGTGACCTTGTGGGCCGGCTTCGCACTCGCGAACCACTCTTCCTTCGCCTCGGGCCACTTCGCGAGCACGGCTTTGATCTCGGCGTCGGTGCTTCCCATCGTGAAGGTGCCTGCGGGAATGAGCACGAGGGTCATCTTCACCCCGCCCCCGAGGTCCACGACCCGCTCCTTGGGGGCCTGCTCGCCGGCGCCAGACCACCCGGCGAGCGCGGCCAGCAAGGCCAATGCCGCCGAAAGGGGCCTCCGCCCCCACGCCGCCCACCTGTGCGCCAGTGCCCTCATGACCGCATCCTCCTACGCATGGGTCCGGCACGTGAGTGCTGTTCTCGCCTCCACCGAGCTTGTCTCGGTGGAGCGGCGATTGGCAGCTACCACGCCGACGGACCTCACCCCCTCACCCCCTCTCCACGGGGGTGGAGAGGGGGAAGGGGGGTGAGGGTGGCCGCGCTGTAGCTGTCAATCCTCGGCCCCACCGAGGCAAGCTCGGTGGGGGCCAAGATTCTCCATGACACCCACAGCATGGCAGGGGCGCCGCCCGGTTGTCAAGCCGCCGAGCCGCCCCGGGCGAAGGTGGCCACCTTGACGGGGCCGGGATGGCGGGCGCCGAACGCGGAGTGAGCGCCGTAAGTGACTATAGCCACAGACGTTATGGCGTCCACCCCAAGCCTGCATGGTCAGCTTCAAGATGGCCACCTCCTATTGCGCGCGCGTGGCCATCTTGGTGGCCATCTTGGCAATGCCACCTCCAGGGGACTCGAGCGAGGCCCGCCACAGCCGCGGGCGGCTGTGCCACACGGGTCATCCGTTCTTGAGTGGCGGGGTGCCCAGGCGGCAGACGGCTTCGGGGCTGACCATGTCGTTGAATTGGGCCTCGGTGAGGAGGCCCAGCTCGATGGCGCATTGCTTGACGCTCTGGCCGGAGTCGGAGGCGATCTGGACGAGGCGGCAGACGGCCTCGTAGCTGAGACAGGTGAGGAGGGCGGTGGCGGTCGCGGTCGAGTCGGCGATGTGCCCCCGGTTGACTTCTCCGCCGCCGCGCCGTATCATCGCCATAGGCGGCCCCTCAACCACGGACAGGAGGCACGAGCGATGATTGACACTCACGCGTGGGCAGATGTCTGCACAACTGTTCTTGGCTTGCTCTCGCTCGCCGCGGCCCTCGCCTCGGCCGGCGAGGCCAAGGCCCCGGACGTTCCAGTCCGCGGCCTCCACACCTTCGCCCCCGCGAAGAAGGACCTTGCCGCTGCGCTCGCGTTCATCCGCGAAGCGCTCCCCAAGGAGGGCGTGAACACCCTCATCATGGAGTTCAACTACAACTTCAACTTCCAGTCCCGCTCCGAGTTCGCCGACCCCTCGGCCCTCGGCAAGGACGAGGTGGGCCAGATCGCCAAGGCCTGCCAGGAGAAGGGCATCGCCCTCATCCCCCAGATCAACTGCCTCGGACACCAGTCCTGGGCCGCCAACACCGCCAAGCTCCTCACCAAGCACCCCGAGTTCGACGAGACGCCCGGCAAGTACCCCAAGAACAAGGGCATCTACTGCCGCAGCTACTGCCCACTCCACCCCGAAGTCCACAAGGTCCTCTTCGCCCTGATTGACGAACTGGCCGCGGCCTGCGAGGCCACGGCGTTCCACGTGGGGATGGACGAGGTGTTCATCCTGGCCGACCCCGACTGCCCCCGCTGCAAGGGCAAGAGCACGGCCGAGCTGTTCGCGGGCGAGGTGAACACCCTTCACGCCCACCTGAAGGGCATCGGCTGCACGACCTGGATGTGGGGCGACCGCTTCATTGACGGCAAGGCCACCGGCATCGGCAAGTGGGAGGCCGCCGAGAACGGCACCGCGCCCGCCGTGGACCAGGTGCCGAAGGACATCGTGATCTGCGATTGGCACTACGGCCGGGCGCCCGAGACCCCGCGCTTCTTCGCAGAGAAGGGCTTCCCCGTCGTCGCCTGCCCCTGGCGGAACTCGAAGGTCGCCCTCGCCCAGCTTGCGTTCATCCGCAAGCTCCGGGCCGGCGACGACAAGGCCGTGGCCGACCGTGCGCTGGGCATGGTCCAGACCACCTGGTGTGGCTTCGCCCCCTTCCACGCCGCCTACCAGGCCCAGGCCGGCGGCGCCGCCCCCATCAAGGACGCCCCCGGCGAATCCGCCGCCTGCTTCCGCGCCCTCATGGCCGCCGCGCGCTAACCACTAATCAAGGCCTGACACCGTGAGACACCGTGACACGCTGCACCTTTGTCGGCCCGGCTGCTTGACAAGCGGGCATCAGTTCGTCATGATGCCTTCACAGTGCCGTCTCGGCGATCAGGGCACCGAGGGCAGGCTGCGCGGGGGAGCCTGCTCCGCTCAGCCAGCCGCATCCCCCCGAGCAGGCACTCAGGCAGGAGGAGTTGCATGCCAATTACTGTGACCTGTGGCGGGTGTGGCAAGACGTTCAATGTGAAGGACGAATGGGCCGGCCGCGCGGGCAAGTGCCCTGGCTGCGGGGCGCGAATCACCGTGCCAGGCGCGGCGTTCCGGGCGCAAGCGGCCCCAACCGCGCCGCCTGGGCCTCAGGCCCCGCCGCCCTATGCCGTGCCGCCCCCGCCGCCACTTCCTGCGGCTGCGCCGTTCTGTCCAGCCGCGCCTCAACCCCTTGCAGGCAGGGGCAACCGCCCCGCTTGGCTCGTGTGGGCGATAGTGGGCGGGCTCTTTTCAGTCTGCGCCGTTATTGTCCTCCTCCTGCTGTTCAACAGCCAGCATGGCGGTGTGGGCGCACGTCAGACGGCAAAGCCGCATGCCTCTGGCAGTCCCTCGGGGCTCGCGGACGATGCCGACCAGATCACGAGGATCGCCGCGGATTATCAGGATTCAATCAGGAAAGGGGTCGCCGGAGGCGCCACCAGCGTCCAACGAGAACGGGTCATTCAGTCGGCGGACCGGGAATTCGCTGCTAAGATCAAGAATATCAAGAGTGTCACCCTTCATCTCAGGCTGCGGGATGTGATCGCGGCCTATGATAGCAGGTATCCGAACCGGCGCCGGATCATCTTGCAGGCGCCGGAGCGACTGGCTTTCTCAGCGGCGCGCTTGACGGTAAACGAAATTCAGGTCGATGGTCACCAGACGGAACTGATGAATCTCAAGCCGGGAGACGCAGTCTGCCTCCGCGGCTCGGTTGCTTACTTCAAAGGCGGCGGGGCTCTGCCTCTTGGTTCTACGCCCAACTATGGCGACGCACGTAGTTCCTGCTTGTATTGGCAGGTCTATGGGCCCGATGCGGTTCTCGACAGCCACGTAATCTTTGTACCAAGAACTGGTTCAACCATCCAGATCGGCGCGACAACATGGAACGTCTTGGATGACTGAGGCCCAGCGCGGAGTCAAGGGGGCAGGGTCAGGTCGTAACTCGAAACTGTTCAGGGGTGCATAGAGCGGCGTACCCTTGCGGGCTCGCATCGGTCGGTGTCAGGTCTTGATTGGTGACTAAATAGCTTTCAACGAATGCGCGCATTTGTAAGTCTATGCGCTATATGTGGTTACGCTGTTGAGTGAAGGCCCTCCATATGGTATAAACCTGGGAACGCCGTGATGGATGGAGTCCCAGGTAAACCATTGGAGGGCCAGTGATGGCAGAGAGGATTACCATAAAGTTGCATCCCATGCAACGCAAGAGACTCGAGCGTCTCGCGAAGCGGGCGACGGACGCGGCCGAACGAATCCGCCATCTGATCATCCTGAAGTACGATCAGGGGAAGCGGTCCCCGACCATCTCCCGGGAACTGCACTGTTCTCATTCCACACCCCACCGCGTGGCGCGGCGGTTTCTCGACCTGGGAGAAGCAGGGCTGGTGGATGGTCGGTGCGACAATGGAACGGTCAAGGCCGATGAACGCTGCTACGCCGTGCTTGCGAAGCTCTTGGAGGGGGGCCCACGAGACTACGGGTGGGCTCGCCCCACATGGACCCAAGAGCTGTTCAGTAAACAGATTGAGGCCGAGACTGGCACCTCGCTGTGCCTGGGGACGATCTCGATCATGCTGAAGAAACTCAAGGCACGCAAGGGCCGCCCGAAACCCACCGTAGGCTGTCCTTGGGTCAAACGGAAGCGGGAGAAGTGAGTCCAGGAGCTTCAAGAACTTGTGGACAACCTGCCCCCAGGGGAAGAGGCCCTGCACGAAGACGAAGTAGACATTCACCTGAATCCCAAGATCGGGCCGGACTGGATGTTGCCCGCCACGCAGAAGACAGTGGAGACCCCGGGCCAGAATGAGAAGAAGTACATGGCGGGCGCGCTGAACGCCAAGACGGGGCAAGTCCATTACGTCGAGGGAGACCGCAAGGCCAGCGTGCTCTTCATCACGCTGGTCCGCTTCCTCGCCGAAGTCTGCTACCCTGCCGCTCAGCGCATTCATCTGATCCTCGACAACTATATCATCCACACCAGCAAGATCACCCAACGGGCCATCGAGGCCCTCGAGGGCCGGGTCGTTCTGCACTTCCTGCCGCCGTACTGCCCAGACCACAATCGCATCGAGATGCTCTGGAAACAACTTCATGACAACGTCACCCGCAACCATCGTTGTCCCACGATGGAGGAACTGATGAGCGAGGCCCGAGCGTTCATGAAAGCCGCGTCGCCATTCCCGGGCTCCAAGCCCTCCCTGCGGAGGACCGCCTGATGAATGACGCCGAATCGTTGAAAGCTATTTAGGGGCCGTCAAGCGGCCTGCGAGGGCAGCGAAGGATCGGGCGAGTGGCGAGCCGCTCGGCGCTCGCTCGACTCGCCGGCAGGCTACGGTGATGCTGCTGACGTTGTGGTAACCAAGAGCCTTGGCGACCTCAGGAGACGGGAGGCCGGCTACGCGGCGAGCCAGGCACGCCGCCAACGCACGCGCGGGGTCGTCGTCAGTCAAGACCTCATACTTGCCTGCGGAGGGGGGGACATAGACGCTTCGTCACGCTTCAGCCGAGTGAAGTGCCGCCTGCCTTCGGGGCGAACTGTGTGGCACAGCCGCCCTCGGCTGTGCTTGTGGGCGGGACGTCCCCGTCCCGCGTTCCTCGCGGCGTGGGGGCATGCCGCCCACAACCAGGGCCACAGCCGAGGGCGGCTGTGCCACACACACTACACTCGTCTGAAGTGTTACGACGCTTCGGCCAGGCGCTGGCGCTTGCGGGTGTTGAGCGATCATCCCCTGCTGCGGCGGCGCCGCTGAGGCGCTCGGGCCTGCCCTGAGCGAAGCCGAACGGGTCGGTTCCCACCGGAGCCCTATCCTCCTCAGCGGCAGGGGGATTGTGGCATGGGCTGCGGTGGCTGCAAAGCGGTAAATCCTGGGGGTTTGGGGGCAAAGCCCCCAAGTCTTGGGCCGCCGCGTCGGGCCCGACGACACGTACCCATGGGCGACGCACAACCTGTAGGGGCTACCCACAAAGAACCCTGAAGCGGCATCCGTGAAATCCGTGCAATCCGTGGCGGGCATCTTCTCTTCGCGTCCCTTGCCTTCATTCCCCTGTCCCCAATTCCCCTGTCCAGTTCCTGCGGCCAGAAGAGGCGGGGCAAGGGAATGGGGGCAAGGGAATCAGGGGCGAGGGACACGACGGAAGGCGCCGAGGAAGAGGCCGTTGCCGTGGCGGTCGGGGGTGGGCTGGAACTCGATCTTGCGGAGGCTTTGGGTCGGGTCGTAGGGGGCGCCGTTGCGAAGCAGCTTGGCGAAGGGGATGCTCAATTCCTGCCATTCGGTGCTGACGTCGAAGACGCCGGTGTGTGCCTCGCCGTCAACGTGGTAGGCCTTCACTTCGAGCCGGCACGGCTTCTCGCTGCGGACTTCGAGGGCGAAGCCAAAAAGGTCCGCGCAGCCCAGGCCGCCGAAGTAGATGCCGACGCCGACCCACGCGATGCCGCCCTTGTGCTTGTAGGTGATCTTCCGCGCCTTGCGGCTGCTATCCTCGACCGTCTCGCTGGCGAACTCCGAGCCTTCATTGGAGTAGTGGTAGGACTCGCCCCGTGCGGCGAAGTCGTGGGCCACGCCCTCGCGCGGGCCAGCCGGGGCGCGCTTGTTCGCCTCGCGCGCCGCCTTCTCGGCCTCGGCGGCAGCGGCGAGCCAGGGCTTCGGCGCGGTCAGGTCGCCGCCCTGCCCATAGCGCTCCAGGACGGCCATCTGCGGCCTGTCGCGGCCGTCGCGTGGCTCGACTGATTGCGGGTACTTGCCCCACCACGGCCCGGCCGCCCAGTAGGTGCCGCCGATGCCGTGCTCCTTCATGGCCGCGAGGAAGTTGTCGAGGACGACGAGCCAGCGGGGGTCGTTGTCTGGCACGCTGAACTCGCCGATGAAGCCGCGGGCGTTCTTCTGCTTGAGCCAGTCGGCGAAGGGTTTCAACCGCTCGACGCCGAGCGTGGGCGTTGCGCCGCTGGCGTCGTAGCTCTCCTTGTAGGTGCCCGAGCTGTCGCGGTCAAAGTACTGGTGGGCCTCGTAGACCAGATTGCCCTCGGGGTCGTTGATCGCCAGTTTCCCGTTGATCGCCTGCCACGAGTGGGCCCCGCCCCAGCCGTCACCGCAGACGAAGAGCGTGTGCGCCTTGTCCACGGAGCGGATGGCGTCCACGGCCGCCTGGGCCGCGGCGGGCCAGAGGCCATCGGTGTCGTGCGGCTCGTTCATCAGGCCGTAGGCGAAGATCGCGGATTCGTCCTTGTAGCGGGCGGCGAGCTTCCGCCACAGGTCGGCGAATGCCTCGTTGGGCAGGTCCTTCGTGCCGATGAGCTTGCCGCCGTAGCGGGCGTAGTTGTGGGCGTCGAGGAGGAGCTTGATGCCGTGCTTGCTCGCGAAGCCGACCACGCGGTCGAGATGCGCCATCTCGGCCTCGTCGAGCGGCGCCATCGGCTCGCGCTGGATGCGTTCCCACTTGAAGGGCAGGCGCACGACGATCAGCCCCTTGCTCCTACAATAGGCGAACTGCTTCTCGCCGGGATACGTGTAGTCGCGGTCGAGGACGCCGGGCACCTTGCCGAACTCGCCGCAGGCCAGGCTGACACCGATCATGGCCGCTTCCTGGGGCACTCGGGTCGCCGTCTGTTTCGGCGTCGGGGCCGTCGGCGAGGCCGCATCCTTCGACGTGCATCCGGCCACGAGCAGCCCAAGCGCGACGGCCAACCGTGCGTGCAGGAAACGGACCATGGCTTCCTTCCTCTCATTCTCGCATGTCTCGATCATAGCGGCCCGGACCGTGTTGCGCAACAACGGGGAGCGTGGCCCCAGTCCTGGCGATTCTCGCCGCCACAGGCCCCAACCCTCCCCCCACCCCCTCCCTGAGAGGGAGGGGGGTGTCTGACCCCTCTCCCTTCCAGGGAGAGGGTAGGGTGAGGGTTGGGGTCGAGGGCGTCCTGCAGGCCCAGCAGGATTGGGGGGCAGACTCAATAGCGGGGGCGCTTGACAAACTCCCCGCCATGAGCTACAAGGGCACGCAACGTCGGGTGTTTCCGCAGCCCAGCACGCGAAGGAGAGAATCGCTTGGCCATCAAAGTGGCGTTCATCGGCGCAGGCAGCGTGGGCTTTACGCGCGGTCTCTTCCGCGACATACTGAGCGTGCCCGAGCTTCAGGACACGCAGTTCGCCTTCCACGACATCAACCAGCGCAACATGGACATGGTCGTGGCCCTCTGCGAGAAGGAGCTGAAGGCGAGCAAGCTGCCGGCGACGATTACGGCGACGCTCGACCGCCGCCGGGCCGTGGCCGACGCCGATTACGTCCTCAACGTCGTCCGCGTGGGCGGCCTCGACGCCTTCAAGCTGGACATTGACATCCCGCTGAAGTACGGGGTTGACCAGTGCGTGGGCGACACGCTGGCCCCCGGCGGCATCATGTACGGCCAACGGAACATCCCCTGCATCCTGGCCTTCTGCAAGGACATCCGCGAGGCCGCCAAGCCCGACTGCCTGCTCCTCAGCTACGCCAACCCCAACGCAATGAACACCTGGGCGGCCATCGAGTACGGCAAGGTGAACACCGTGGGCCTCTGCCACGGGGTCATGGGCGGCTGGCACCAGATCGCGCAGGTGCTCGGGGCGAAGAGCAAGGACGAGGTGGACATCATTTGCGCCGGCATCAACCACCAGACCTGGTACACGCAGATCATCTACAAAGGCCGCAAGGTCACGAGCGAGGAGTTGCTCGCGGCCTTCGAGAAGCACCCCGTCTACTCGAAGACCGAGAAGGTGCGGATTGACGTGCTCCGCCGCTTCGGCTACTACTCGACGGAATCCAACGGCCACCTCTCCGAATACGTGCCGTGGTATCGCAAGCGCCCCGCCGAGATCAAGCGGTGGATTGACCTGTCGTCCTGGATCAACGGCGAGACGGGCGGCTACCTGCGCGTGTGCACCGAGGGGCGCAACTGGTTCAAGACCGAGTTCCCCAACTGGCTCAAGGCCGAGCCGAAGCCCATCACGCCCGAGACGCGCGGCCACGAGCACGGCTCCTACATCATCGAGGGGCTGGAGACAGGGCGGCTCTACCGCGGCCACTTCAACGTCCGCAACAACGGCACCATCTCGAACCTGCCCGACGACTGCATCGTCGAGGTGCCCGGCTACGTGGACCGCAACGGCATGAACATCCCTCGCGTGGGCGACCTGCCGCTCGCCTGCGCCGCCACGCTCATGGCCACCATCAACGTCCAGCGGATGGCCGTCAAGGCCGCCGTCGAGGGCGACCTCACGCTCCTCAAGCAGGCCATGCTCCACGACCCGTTGACCGCCGCGTGCCTCAACCCGCCCGAGGTATGGCAGATGACCGACGACATGCTCGTCGCCCAGGCCCAGTGGCTGCCGCAGTATAAGGGCGAGATCGCCAAGGCCCGCAAACGCCTCGCCAGCGAGAAGCCCCTCGGCACGAGGAAATGGAAAGGCGCGGCCCGCCTCCACACCAAGTCCGTCGCCGAAATGAAGGCGGAGCGGCGGAAGAAGGCGAAAGGGAAGTAGCAGGCATTTGACCTGCGTCCCGTACGCGCGTATCATGAGGGCGAAGGGGAACTCCCAATGGGAAAGCGAAGAGGTAAGTCGGAGAAGAAGAAGGACTGGCTGGGGAATACCTACATTCAGCACTATGACTCCGATGGCAAGAAGAGCGCCAGGAGCGAGTTCAAGAAGGGCTGGACGGGTGCAAGCTACACACAGCACTATGACAACGAGGGGCGGAAGACTGGCAGAAGCGAACGCAAGACCGGTTGGACCGGCTCTGATTACACTCAGAAGTACGACGCACATGGCCACAAGAGCGGAACAAGTAGTAAGCGGACAGACTGGCTTGGTGACACGTACTTTTCGCGTTGGAGGAGGAATACCGCCCTGCCAGCCTATCCCAGACGCCCTACGGCCATCCCCGGCCGCCCGAAGAATCCGCACTCTTCACGCCTGCGCCGCTGGGGTGCAGTAACGGATTTGCGCGGCTGGGCACACCTTATTGAACCGAGCGGTTCTGCGGTCGGTTCAATAAGGACTCGGCTTGCCCGCGCCGTGGCCGGCGGCGCCCAGGAGAAACCAAACCCAGGCAGGCTGGGTTTGGTTTCTAGTGTGCCCAGCCGCGCAAATCCGTTACTGCACCCACGCCGCTGAGCCCGAGGCCGGCGTTGCGCGCAGCCGCCAGTCGCGCTATATATAGGTGAAGCCCCTTCTGTCCCCCACGAGGAGACGCCGATGCTTCGTGTGCCCCGTGCCTGTCTCGCCTGTGTCCTCGCGACGGCGGCGTTCGCCGCCGAGCTGGCCGCCGACCCCGCGTACTACGTGAAGAAGGCGACATGGCCGGAGACGATGCTGGCCTCGCGCGAGGCGCTGGCCAAGGCCCAGGCCGAGGCGCCGAAGGAGACGGCCTTCAAGCCCTACGTCACGGGCGTCGTCCGCGGCGGCCAGCCCGCGCAGCAGATTTCCCTTGATGTATCGTCCCTCGACCAGCTCTGGCTCGTGGCCGACGTGGGCGACGACAACTACGACTGGGACCAGGCGATCTGGGCCGAGCCGCGGCTCGTGGCCAAGGACGGCGCCGAGGTGCGCCTGCCCACGCTCAAGCCCGTCTCGGTCAAGGTGGGCTTCGGCCAGCTCATCCTCAACAACAGCCACACCAAGGGCGGTCTCCGCATCGCCAACAAGAAGTACGACTACGGCTTCTGGGCTCACGCCCCGAGCGCCCTGTGCTTCGCGCTCGGCAAGAAGTACGCCAGGTTCGAAGCCTGGGTGGGCATTGGCGCCGAAGCGACCTCGCATGGCTCGGTCCGCTTCCACGTGCTCGACAAGGCCGACCGCACGAGCGACCTCGATGCCCTGTGGGCACTCGTCCGCCGCGACTTCCCCGCCGCCGCCCGCGAGATGGCCTGGGAGCGCGAGGACCGCATCTGGGAAAAAGGGGACAGGCTACTTTTCCCAAGCGTCTCTGGCCTTGCCGCACCCCCACAAGAGGCTGGGAAAAGTAGCCTGTCCCCTTTTTCCACGCTTGCCGCCCGCTACGCCAAGTGCGCGGCGAGCCGGGCCAAGAGCGTGGGCGCCGAGGCCCAGAAGCTCGCGCCCGCCGTGGCCGATGCCGTCGCCCTTCAGAAGGTGCGCGAGCTGTACCACCGCGCCCGCACCATCGAGGAGAACCTGGCGAAGCTGGGCGACCTGAAGTTCGAGCCCCTCCGCCTCGCCATCAGCGACTTCATCGAGACCCACGGCGACAAGTATCCGAAGGGCCGCGACTTCCTCCAGCGGCTCGACGCCCTCGAGAAGGCGGCCTCGGCCGACGAGAAGGCGGCGGGCGCCGAGCACAAGGCGAAGCTCGTCGAAGAAGTCGAGTCGCTCAAGCGCCAGGCGCTCCTCGCCAATCCGCTCCTGTCGTTCGACAAGCTGCTCGTCGTGCGCCGCAGCGCCCGCAACCTCGCCCTGCCCGCCAACTGGCAGGGCAACTCGTGCCTGCCCCGAGGCGGACTCGACAACGAGATCGCCATCCTCTCGCTCCGCGCTGTAGGCGGGGGCGCCACGCAAGAGCGTGGCACCGTGCCCCGCGTCCAGACCCTCTACAAGGCCGAGGGCGGGAAGTTCGTGGGCGACGTGGACCTGCATTTCGACGCCGACCGCATGCTCTTCTCGTCCCTCGACGCCAAGAACAAGTGGCAGGTCTTTGAGCTTAACCTCCCGCAGGTTTTGGAGCCTGCGGGAGGTTCGGCCGGAGCGCCCCAGCCGCGCCAGCTCACGGGGGAGCAGCCCGACGTGGACAGCTACGATGCCTGCTATCTGCCCGACGGCCGCATCATGTTCTGCTCGACGGCACCCTTCGTCGGCGTCCCCTGTGTCTTCGGTTCCTCCCACGTGGCCATGCTCTATCGCATGGACGCCGACGGCAAGAACATCCGCCAGCTCTGCTTCGAGCAGGACCACGACTGGTGCCCCGCCGTGCTCAACAACGGCCGCGTGCTCTACCTCCGCTGGGAGTACACCGACACGCCGCACTCGCAGACCCGCATCCTCTTCCACATGAACCCCGACGGCACGGAGCAAATGGAGTACTACGGCAGCAACTCGTATTGGCCGAACGGCATCTTCTATGCCCGCCCCGTGCCGAATCACCCGACAAAGGTCGTGGGCATCGTGACCGGCCACCACGGCGTCCCTCGCATGGGCGAGCTGGTCCTCTTCGACCCCGGCAAGGGCCGCCACGAGGCCAGCGGCGCCATCCAGCGCATCCCCGAGCGCGGCAAGCCCGTCGAGCCGGTCATCCGCGACGCCCTGGTCAACGGCTCCTGGCCCAAGTTCCTCCATCCCTATCCCCTCAGCGAGAAGCACTTCCTCGTCGCGTGCCAGCCCAACGCGAAGTCGCTCTGGGGCCTCTACCTGGTGGACACCTTTGACAACATGCTCCTTCTGCACGAGGAGCCGGGCTACGCGATCCTCGAGCCCGTGCCGCTCCAGAAGACCCTCAAGCCGCCCGTCATCCCCGACAAGGCCGACCCCAAGCGCAAGGATGCGATCGTCTATATGGTGGACGTTTACCAGGGCGACGGGCTGAAGGGAGTTCCGCGCGGCTCGGTGAAGAAGCTGCGCATCTTCGCCTACCACTTCGCCTACCACGGCATGGGCGGGTTGCTCGGGGTCGTGGGCATGGACGGCCCGTGGGACCCCAAGCGCATCGTGGGCACGGTGCCCGTCGAGAGCGACGGCTCGGCCCTGTTCCGCGTGCCGGCCAACACGCCCATCTCGATTCAGCCGCTCGACGGCGAGGGCAAAGCCCTCCAGCTCATGCGCAGTTGGATGACCGCGATGCCAGGGGAAACCCTCTCGTGCGTCGGCTGCCACGAGAAGCAGAACTCCTCGCCGCCCGCGAAGCACACGCTCGCCCAGTCCAAGCCGCCCTCCGAGATCGAGCCTTGGCGCGGCCAGGCCCGCGCCTTCAGCTACCCCCGCGAGGTCCAGCCCGTCATTGACAAGTATTGCATCGCCTGCCACGACGGCACCACCCGCGTAGCCTCCCGCGGGTTTGGGAACCCGCGGGAGGTTGTGCCCCCCGACCTGAGTGGCACGAAGAAGCTCACCGACTTCGCCCTCGTCACGCCCGGCAACGGCGGCGGCAACGCCGGCCGCTTCTCGGCCGGCTACGCCGAGATGACCCGCTACGTCCGCCGCAACGGCATCGAGGGCGACTACCACATGCTCACGCCCCTCGAGTTCCACGCCGACACCACGGAACTCGTGCAGCTCCTCCAGAAGGGCCACTACGGCGTGAAGCTCGACCCCGAGGCCTGGGACCGCCTTGTGACCTGGATTGACCTCAACACCCCGTTCTACGGCACCTGGACCGACATGGGCCACAACCCCGGCCGCCAGCGCCAGCGCCGCCTCGAGCTGGCCAAGCTCTACGCCAACCTCGACACCGACCCCGAAGCCGACGCCGGCCAGCCCCCCGCCAAGCTCGCCGATCCCACTCCCCCTCCCCTCCCCGACGGAACCTCCCGCAGGTTCCAAAACCTGCGGGAGGTTGAGGTGGCCGGCTGGCCCTTCGACGCCGCCGAGGCCAGGAAGCGTCAGGCCGCCTCCGGCCCCGTCACCGAGCGCAAAGTCGAGCTGGCTGCCGGCATCACGCTCGACCTCGTCCTCATCCCCGCCGGCGAGTTTCTCATGGGCGACCCCAACGGCTCGCCGGACGAGCAGCCCGTCCACCGCGTGAGGATCGAGCGACCCTTCTGGATGGGCCGCTGCGAGGTCTCCAACGAGCAATTCGCCCTCCACGACTCCGCCCACGACAGCCGCGTGGAGGACAAGAATACCTACCAGTTCGGCGTCCACGGCTACCCCTGCAACGAGCCCAAGCAGCCCGTCGTCCGCCTGTCCCTGCCCGAGGCCATGGCCTTCTGCGAATGGCTCTCGAAGAAGACCGGCGAGCACTTCACCCTGCCCACCGAGGCCCAGTGGGAATGGGCCTGCCGCGCCGGCACAGCCATCGGCGCGCCTCCTGGCCGCTCCCAAGTGATTATACCGCGCTCTCGGCGGGATTCGCAAGGGGGCGCAGGCGTGCGATGATCGCACCGGTTCCCTTCGCCCTGGGGTGGCGGCGGGCCCCGACCCTCCCCCTACCCCCTCCCTGGCAGGGTGGGGGGTTCGGACCCCTCTCCCTTTTAGGGAGTGGGCAGGGAGAGGGTTGGGCTCGAGAGCTTGCCACAGGCTTGCCGGAATTGTGACCGGACCTGAGGTGGTTCACGCACTTGACTTTCGGCGCACTCTATCGCACATTGGTGGTACGCGTCAGGCAGTCCGTGACGACTTGAGAGACCAGGCCCGATGAGTGAGCCGACCGATCTGAGCCTGCTGGACATCATCAAGCGCCAACTGGCGCTGCGCGATGCCATGGTCAAGAACCCGCGCTACCGCGCCGACGCCTACGTGTTCGTGTGCGAGGGCGTCAACTACACGTGCAGCCGGCTGGGCGAGCGGCGCCACGTGTCGGGCCGCGAGCTGGTCGAGGGGCTGTGCGACCTGGCCGTCGAACGCTTCGGCTACCTGGCCCCCACCGTCCTCAAGCACTGGGGCGTCACCTCGACCGAGGACTTCGGCGAGATCGTCTTCATCCTCGTCGAGCACGGCCTCCTCGGCAGGAGCCCCGAGGACAGCAAGGCCGACTTCCAGAAGCTCTTCGACCTGGAGAAGACCCTGCGCGAGCGCTACCGCATGGACGACGATGCCAGCTCGGACAATTGAATGGCAGTGGATGAATGGATGAGTGGATGAATGGATGAGTGCAGGCCCCATCTGCCTTCCATTCATCCACCCATCCAACCATCCAACCATCCCCTTGGGTTACGTGCGTAGTCTTCAAGGAGAGACGCGGACAATGGAACTGCTGAACGTCCTCAAGCGCCTTCGCCAGAAGCCGCAGGGCAAGATCATCCTCGCCGTCTTCGACGGCCTGGGCGGGCTGCCGCGCGTGGCCGGCGGCCCGACCGAGCTGGAGAGCGCGAAGAAGCCCAATCTCGACGCCCTGGCGCGCGAGGGCACGTGCGGCCTGCTCGACAACGTGCTGCCCGGCCTCACCCCCGGGAGCGGCCCGGCGCACCTGAGCCTGTTCGGCTACGACCCCCTCATCTTCGACATCGGCCGCGGCCTCCTCGGCGCGCTCGGCATCGGATTCCCCATCGAGCCCGGCGACCTCGCCGTCCGCGTGAACTTCTGCACGACCGAGCCCAAGACGGGCTTCGTCACCGACCGCCGGGCCGGCCGCATACCGACCGAGACGAATGAGAAGCTCGTCGCCCTCCTCAACGCCAAGGTCACCATCCCCGGCTGCGAGGTGTTCGTCCGCACGGAGAAGGAGCACCGCGCCTGCGTCGTCTTCCGCGCCGAGGGCCTCTACGACGCCATCGCTGAGACCGACCCGCAGTCGGAGGGCAAGGAGCCGCCGCGCCTGGCCGCCGCCCTCGACGCCCGCTCCGCCAAGGCGGCCGGCTTCGCCGCCGAGTTCGCACGCCAGGCAGCCGACATCCTCAATGGCCAGCACCCCGCCAACAACCTGCTCATGCGCGGCTACGCCCGCTTCGAGAAGATTCCCCTCCTCACCGAGACCTACGCCCTGCGCTTCGCCGCCATCGCCACCTATCCCATGTACCGCGGCGTCGCCAACCTGGTGGGCATGGACATCCTGCCCGACGCGGGCGACACGATCGCAGGCGAGTTCGCCTGCCTCGAGAAGCACTACAACGACTACGACTTCCTTTTCCTCCACATCAAGAAGACCGACAGCTACGGCGAGGACGGCAACTGGGACGGCAAGGTCCACGTCATCGAGGAGGCCGACGCGCTGCTCCCGCGCGCCCGCGCCCTCAATCCTGCCGTGCTGTGCGTGACCGCCGACCACTCGACCCCGTGCGTCCTCAAGGCGCATAGCTGGCACCCCGTGCCCGTGGCCGTGTGGGCGAAGTGGGGGCGCCCTGACAACGTGGGCGAGTTCAGCGAGCGCGCCTGCGCCGGCGGAGCCCTGGGCCGCATGCGCGGCATCTACCTCATGCCCATCCTCGTCGCCCACGCCCTCGGCCTCGAAAAGTACGGTGCATGAGCCACGAGCACTCCGCACTCCCCACTCCGCACTCCGCATTCCGCCAGGTCTGGCGGGCGGTTGCCTCCGTGCGAGTGGCCGTGGTCCTCCTCATCCTCATCGCCGTCGCCTCCACGGTCGGCATTGTCCTTACCCAACCCGAGTCCTTCAACGCGAGCACGTACCTGGAACGCCGGCTGGACGCGCGTGCGGAGCACGGGATGAAGCCGGCGGAGTTCGTGGCCCTCGCCCGCGCCGCCGGCATCCTCCGCGGGGACAGGGCCGTCGGCGAGCTGGCAGAGCGGGTGGGGGAGGGCACGTTGCGTGAGGAGGACTGGCAGGGCTTCGCCGGGATGATGGCGAACCGGCTCCGCAGCGAGGAGATGGGCGATGCCTGTCTGAGGCTTTCCTACGTGGATTCCTTTGGACGGGTTCTCGGCCCGGTGATGATCTTCCTGCGGCTCCATGCGCTCTTCACGTCGGCCTGGTTCCGCATCGTTTGCGGGCTGCTCTTGCTCAACCTTGTCGCATGCTCCGTCGAGCGGCTCCCCGGACAGTGGCGCATGGCCTTTGGCCTCAGGCCGTCCGAGGACCCTGGCTGGTATCGCCGCCGCGCCACCCATGCGGAGGCCGTCGTCGAGCGTGGGGGCGCCGACGCGGTGGATGCGGCGCTCCGCAAGGCTGGCTTCCGCACCCATCGCACGGAGGGGGCACAGGGCACGCGGGTCGAGGCCAGCCGAGGCTGGCTCGGGGGCCTCGGCCGCCTCGGCGCACAGGTGGTTCACCTCGGCGTGATCCTCATCGCCATGGGCGGCTTCGTGTCGGGCTGCCTGTCGTTCCGCCACGTGCAGTTGCTGGCGCGGGGCGAGGTGGTGGCCGTGCCCGACGTGTCGTATCGCATCTCGCTAGCCTCCGACCTGCGTGACCTGCGTGTGGGGCTGGATGGCCTGATGGCCTTCAATGTGAGAGCGGAGCGGACGGAGGCGCAACGAGCCGCTGAGGCGCCCGATTGGCGCGAGAATCCGGGAGAGCCGGCACGGAATGCCGTCTTCCGCATGAGCCTGCGGCGCTTCGAGTTCCGCTCCGACGCCCGCGGCAAGCCCGAGTACTACGGCGCCCACGTGACGCTGCTCGACATGCAGCCTGAGACCGATGCCGTGATCGAGGTCAACCGCCCCCTCATCTACCGCGGCTTCCACGTCTACCAGCAGAGCTACCAGCCCGACTACCGCGGCATCACGTCCGTGAGCTTCATCGTGGCCAAGGTGCAGCGTGGCACGGCTGGCTTACCCAGCCGCGAGCTGCCATCGCACGGCGAGGAGACGCCCGTGGAGGTGCTCCAGCAGATTTCGCTCGCAGTGCCGCCCGACACCCCGGTCCAAGTGCCCGGCACCGACCTCACCATCCATATCCTTCGCTACTTCCCGCACTGCCGGATTGGGGTCGAGGAGACGCCTTCGGGCCGCAGAATCGTGGGGGAGAACCTGTCGGACGAGCCGGTGAACCCGGCCGTCCAGGTTCGCCTGACAGTTGCGGGAGGCGCGCCGCGCGACCGCTGGGTCATGCTGCCCCTTCGCCCAGGCGAGCCACGGCCTTTCAGTACCGTGGACCAGGGCAGCTACCGCATCATGGCGACCGACTTCGCTCCAGACTACGCCACCTGGCTCACCTTCAAGACCCATCCCGTCATGTTCCCCGTGTGGCTCGGCTGCGGGCTGATGATGCTGGGCATCGTCCTGTGCTTTTACTGCAACCACGAGCGCGTGTGGGCTCTCGTGCGCCCGCTCGACGGCGGGCGGGCCGAGGTGTTCCTGGCCGGCGACTCCTTCAAGTGGCGCGAGCGCTTCAGGGAGCGCTTCGAGGCGATTGTCAATGCGATCGGGTGAGAGGTGATTGGATGGTTGGATGATTGGATGATTGCCTGACACCCGTCCACCCATCCAGACATCCATTCATCCTCTCCCTTGCTTCTGGAGCAGTTCATGAGCGATGTGAGCCTCTTCTGGATCGCCTTCGCCAGCTACCTGTTCGCGGCCTTCGTGCTCGCACAAGATTGCGTCGCTGGCCGACCTCGCTCGCCCGGGCCTCGTCGTCGCCTATCCCTCCACGTGCATCGGCAACGTGGCCCTCGCCATCATCCACAGGAACGGCCTCGACGACGCGGTGAAGCCCCACATGACCATCCGCACGGGCAACAGGACGGGCGTCCTCGCCCCGCTGGTGGAGGGCAAGGCCCATGCCGCGATCACCTGGAACTGCGCTATCATCGAATCCGGGCGCAAGGACCTCGATGTGATTCCCATCCCAGAAGAGAAGAACGTCATTGACCCCCTCTTGATCGCCGTTCTCAAGTCCTGTCCTGACAAGGCGCGTGCGCGAGCCTTCCTCGACTACCTTGGCACCGAGCCGGGCAAGAAGCTCCTTGGAGCCCATCGCCTCGCCGAGGACTGAACTGCCGGAGGGACCGGCCCCATCATCGCCGTTCCTGGAGCACCGGGTCGCCGACCTCGCAGCCGAGGTGTCTGGCGATGACGGGGCACTTGGCCTTGAGGACGAAGAAGATGTGCTTGTCCGCGCCGCTGAGCGTCTCGTAGTTCCCCTGGCCCTTCGACACGATCAGGTCGGCGCGGTCGAAGAGGCGGCGGAACTCCTCCGAGCAATCCTCGAGCAGGGTTCCCGGCGCATCCGAGCCGTTGTCGATCACCCGGACCAGTTGGGTCAGGCCGGCCGCCTCGGCGTCCTCCATCGTCGCGTCGTTGAGGACGGGCCTGCCCCGGACCGCGACCGTGACCTTCTCCACGGGCATCTGCTCGATGAGGAGGCGGTCGAAGACGATCTCGCCCGCGTTGTCGGCCAGGTAGAGGATGTCCCCCGCTGAGGCAATGGCCTCTCGGAGCGCCGTTGGGTTTCCCCGGATGGGAGCCCACAATGCGTGCTTCACCGCGTCCTCCACGTCGGCCTCGTCCAGGCGGTTCCCGATGCCGGAGTCGATCACGTTCCCCGCGACGGCCAGGCGGGCGGCCGTGGCGAAGGGGTCATCCGCCTCCTCGATGCGGCGCCGCAGGCGTGGGCACATGCGAAGGGCGAGGGCGTTGAAGCGCTGCTTGACGGCTCGGTAGGGGTCATCGTTCCCCGTGAGTTGGCGGATGAGGCGGTGAAGCGCTTGGCCCATGGCAGGCGGCGTGGTCTGCGGGTCCAGCGCGCTGGCCATTCGCAGGGCCTCGCGGAGCACTCGTGCGTGGATCGCCTCGTCGTCGGTGGCGAAGCGTGCGGCCTCGAGCGCCTGGCGAATGAAGCACGGGATGCAGTCGAGGAAGGTCCGCATGGAGGCCCCCGATCGTCTGGCGGATTCGGTGTCAGTGGTCGCAGATGTTCTCGCCGGTCGCCAGCGCGCCGTCCAGGTAGGCCCTGGCGAGCGTCAATGGGTTCTCCGACGCGGCGCCCACGACGACCTCGATGCCGTATTGGGCGAAGAATGCCTGCGCCCGCTGGCCCATGCCCCCGGCGATGATGACGGTGACTCCCTGGTCGTGGAGCCAGCGCGGCAGGGCGCCCGGCTCGTGGGGCGGCGGCACCAGCGCTTCGCTGCCCTTGATCGCCCCGTTCTCGGCGGTGACGATGGTGAACTGCTCGCAGTGCCCGAAGTGGGCGCAGAGCCGGCCAGCCGCGGTCGGGATCGCAATCTTCATCGGCCAGGTCCTCCGTTCGGTAATGCCCAGAGTGGTATCGCTGGACCTCACGGCGTGAGGTGGTCCGCAATCGCGCGGTACAGCGTGCTGACCGCGAGGATCGCGCAGTGCCGGCCATCCTCGGGCAGGCACTCCTCGTCGATGATCTCACGTGGGCTGATCGCCAGCGCATCGAGGAGAGTCTTGCCCTTGGCCCTCCGGGCGGCGGCCCGGCCACACCGCCGGCTCGTCTCGCAGCCCTCGGTGTAGTACCTCACGTCCTTGATGACACCGTCCTCGATGACCAGGTAGAACTCCATCTCGTCCCCGCACAGGCCGCGGATGACCGCCGCACTGGTGGGGTCGTTCAGCCTGCCGAAGAACGGGTCGTCGGCAGGCGAAGGGAGAGCATTCGCCCCGCGCCCGGTCGCGCCGCTAGGTTGCACAGCCGGCCTCCTTTTCCAATTTCTCCTGGAGCGCTTCGGTGATGGCCTCGAAGGCCCGCGCGGCGGGCGAGCCCGCGCTATGATAGGCGAAAGGCCGCCCCGCGTCGCCCGTTCCGGGGGGCGAATCCACGACCAGGTAATCCAGCTCGCCCCACTCCACATCGCGGAGGAACTGCTTGATCGCGCCCATCTTGAGCGGCCCGCGCCAGATCGCCGCGTCGTCGGAGTCCCGCAGCAGGAAGCCGATGGAGATGGCCTTCAGCACCCCTCTCCCTTCCAGGGAGAGGGTAGGGTGAGGGTCGGTCCCCCGGCGGGCCCCAACCCTCCCTGAGAGGGAGGGGAGTTCGACGGCGACAGGCTTCATCGCACTCCCGCTGACATCGAGCGTGCGGCCATCCAGGTGAAGGAGCTTCGGGATGCTGGGGCCATGGATGTCAATGTCCTTGGCCATGGTGCCTTTCCTTGCGCGCGCGTGGGGCGTCAGAGCGCCGCCGTGGCGGCGGCCACCGTCTGCCACAGGGTGCGGACGGCCTGCGCCGCCGGGCCGGCGTCGGTCTCGACCAGGGGCACGCCCTCGACAATCGAGCGGGGGACGGCTGGGTCGTAGGGTATTCTGCCCGCGAGCCGGTAGCCGCCCGAGCGGCTCTCGGCCTCGATCTCCGCCGTGAGGCCCTCGTTGATGTCCCACTTGTTCACGCACACGAGCGCAGGGATGCTGAAGTGGGCCGCCAGGCGGGCAACGCGGCCCATGTCGCTCTTGCCCGAGAGGGTCGGCTCGGTGACGATGAGGATGGCGTTGGCCCCGGCCAGCGAGGCGATGACGGGGCAGCCGATGCCGGGCGCCCCGTCCACGAGGAGCCACGGCGCGCCCTGCTGTTCGGCGATCTCGGCGGCCTTGCTCCGCACGAGGGTGACCAGCTTGCCCGAGTTCTCCTGGGCCACGCCCAGCTTGGCGTGGACGAGCGGGCCGAAGCGCGTGTCGGACACGAACCACCGGCCCGCGATGACCCGCCGCATCTGGATCGCGTTGGCCGGGCACACGCGCGCGCACAGCCCGCAGCCCTCGCACGCGATCTCGTCGAGTTGCGCGACGCCCTCGCCGCTCAGCATGAGGGCGTTGAAGGCGCAGCGCTCGACGCAGACCCCACAGCCCGTGCACTGGCCGCCGTCAATCACGGGGTTGAGGGGGCCGGCGAAGTCGCGCTCCTCTCGGATGTCGGGGGACAGCAACAGGTGGAGGTCCGCGGCGTCCACATCGCAGTCGGCCAGCACGGGCCGCTCGGCGAGCGCCGCAAAGGAGCCGACGACGGTCGTCTTCCCAGTCCCTCCCTTGCCGCTGATGACGACGAGTTGTTTCACGGTTTCACCATGCGTTGGAGTGCTCGCCCCAGTTCCTGGAGGCGGGGCCGGTATTCGGGGAAGGCATTGACCAGCGGCTCGCCGCGGGAGTAGGCCTCGGCGATCCGCCGGTCGAACGGGATCTCGAGGAGGATCGGGAGGTTGCGGGAGCGGCAGAAGTCGTTGACCCGCCCGTCGCCAATCCCCGCGCGGTTGATCACGATGCCCGCCCGGCGGCCCAGCGCCTCGACCATGTCGACCGCCAGCTCCAGGTCGTTCAGCCCGAAAGGCGTCGGCTCGGTGACCAGGACCACCACATCGGCTTCGCGCACGGACTCCACGACGGGGCAGGAGGCGCCCGGCGGCGAGTCGATCACCACGAAGTCCGCCGGCCGCGCCCTCGCCTTCACCGCGCGGATGAGCGGCGGCGACATGGCCTCACCGACCTGCAGCCAGCCGTGGTGGAAGCCGATGGCCCCCGACCACCCGCTCTCGGCCACGCCGACCTCGCGGCCCGTAGGCCGCATCGCCCCCTCCGGGCACAATACCCAGCACGCCGTGCACCCGTGGCAAAGCTCGGAGAAGACCATCACGGTGTCCTTGAGCACCGCGATGGCCTTGAACTCGCAGACCTCCGCGCACCGCCCGCAACAGGTGCACTTCGCGTCGTCCACGAGCGGGACGGGGATCTCAACCGCCTCCCTGGCCTCGATGTGAGGCTTCAGGCAGCCGCCGCGCGTGGCCGTGGGGCGCCCCGTCGAGCGGCCCATCGCCCCGCCGCCCGTTGTCCAGGCTCCCCCCGCGGCAGCCACGCCACCCCCCGGCACGGCACGCGCTCCCACCCCTCCACTCGTTCGCGCCGCGGCCCCCGCCGCGGAGCCGAAGGCTGCCCAAGACACTTCGGCTCGCCCTGGCTCGGACAGTGGCCCGGCGAAGGGCCAGCGGGGCAAGTCCTCGACGCGCTCCCGGCCGTCGAAGGACTCGCCGCTGCCCATCGGCCCCATCGTGCTGCTGGCCGGGGTGGTGCTGCTCCTGGCCCTCTTCCTGCTTCTTGGCCCCGTGTGCCGCTGAGCGGAAGAGACTCCCGCTGCCTCTTCCGCGTCCACACCCGTTCCGGCAGTTGCGCGCGCCGCAAGGAGCCGGTACACTATAGGCGTGGGAGGGCCGAGCGCGAGACGCGAAGATGGCCTCACCTGAGATGACGTTGCCGGGGATGTTCTCCTGCCTGCGCTGCGGCGCGGCGTGCGAGGTCACGCGCGCCGGCGATCTGTGGGTGGCCGCGTGCCCGGCAGGCGACCCGCGCTGCGCGCTCACCGTGCAGCCGCCCGGCGTCCTGCCGGCCGAGGCGGGCGACGACCCGCTGATCGGGCAGACGCTTGGCCCCTGCCGCCTGGTGGCGCGGGCCGGCTTCGAGGGTGGCCTGCCCATCTACCAGGGCCTCGATACCGCGCACAACCGGTCCCTCCTGGTGCGGGTGCTCAGCGGCGCGGCGGCGAAGGACGGGGCGCAGGTGGAGGCGTTCGCGCGCGCGGCCAAGCTGGCCGCCGCGGTCCACCACGCCGCGCTCGCCAGCGTCACCCACTTGGCGCGTTTTGCGGACGGGCTGTTCAGCATCGCCCCGCCGCTCGCGGGCAAGCCGTTCGCGCGGGCCATCCAGGAGGGCGGCCGCCTGCCGCTCCCCGAGGCCGTGCGCATCGCCCGCCGCCTGGCCGAGGGCCTGGCCGCACTCCACAAGCGCGGCATCGTCCACCGAAACGTCGGCCCCTACTCGGTCTTCCTCCTTCCCACTGGCGAGCCGCTGCTGCGCAACTTCACGTTCGCCCTCGGCCCCGCCGCGCCCGGCAGGCAGGCCGAGGTGGCCGGCCAGCCCGGCTTCCTGGCCCCCGAGCAGATCGCGGGCGGCACGCTGGATGGCCGGGCCGACCTCTACGCGCTCGGCGCGCTCCTCTACTACGCTCTGGCCGGCCGCCCGCCGTTCCCGGGCGCGACCCCGGCCGACGCGGTCCGCGCCCAGCTCGCCGGCCCCGCCGAGGCCCGGCTCGCCCTCGGAGCCGACACCCCGGCCGAGCTGGTGAATCTGCTGATGAGCCTGCTCGCCCCCGACCCCAGCGCCCGGCCCGCCGACGCCGCCGCGGTCCTCACCGCGCTGGGCCGCCTGGCCGGCCAGTCGGCCGGCACGGGGGAGCTGGCGCTCCTGGAGCCGGCGCCGCAACCCGCGCCCGCCGCCAGGGCCCCGGCGGTGCGGCAGGCCCCGCCGGAGGAGGACTTCGCTTTCGCCACGGACGAGCCCGTGGGGGAACGCGAGCGCCCGCGGCCGCTCCCGTCGCTCGAGATAGGGCCGCGTCCGGCGTCCGGCCCGGAGCGCGGCGAGCGCATCGAGCCACTGCGGGCGCCAGCCGCGGGCCGCCCCAAGCGCGCCCAGGAGAGGCCCGCCGCGAAGCCCAAGAGCGCCGGCCCCGCGCCCGTGGAGGACGAGCTGATCCTCGAGGCGGAAGAGCCTGGCGGCGGCGGCCCGACTGGCGCGAGCATCCCCGTCCCGGAGTCCGAGCCGCGCGGCGGCCTGCTCACCCCGCGTGCGATGGTGCTGGCCGGCGTGGCCGCCGTCGCTCTCGCCATCTTCCTCGCCACCCGCTTCGTCTCCTGCGGCTCCGAGCCGGAGCCAGTGGCCACGCCCGGCAAGGGAAAGGCGCCGGCCCGCCCAGGCCGCAAGGCCCTCAGCGACGCCGAGAAGGCGGCGGCCGAGGCCAGGACCGAGTTCGCCCGCATCGAGGCCCTGGCGAAGAAGGGCCCGAAGGAGACCAAGGGAGTCATCGAGCAGTCCGACGCCTTTCTCCAGCGCTTCAGCGCGAGCGAGCACGCCGAGGCGGTGAGGAAGCTACGCGACACCGCGGAGGCCGTGCAGCGCGCAAACGAAGCGAAGGCCGCGCTGGCCGCCATGCAGCCCGGCCTCAACGACAGGAAGATCGCCTACGCCCGACGCATCGCCGACATCGAGGCCTTTCTCAGCAAGTACAAGGAGCACCCGAAGGCCGAGGCCGTCGCCCAGGCGCACAAGCAGCGCGAGAGACTCCTCCAGGAGCGCGACAACGCGGCTAAAGGGGCCGACGCAGTCGCGAAGAAGGACCTCGAGAAGCACCTGAAGGCCGAGGCCTACGGCCCCGCGATTGCCCTGCTGGCCAATCTGGCCGAGACCTATGAGGGGACGAAGGCGGCGGCCGACGCGGCGGCCCAGGCCGCCGAGCTGCGCGGGAAGATGGCCGCGGAATTCAAGGAGAAGCGGGCCGCCGCCGACCAGTGCCTGCGCCGGGCCGCCTTCGGCGACGCCGTGGCGCTGATGGACGCGCCGCTCAAGGTCTGGCACTTCGATGACCTGCGCCGCGAGGCCGCCGACCTCGTGGCCTCGGCCCGCCAGCGGCGCGGCACGATCGTCAATGCCTACGGCGAGTACCTGTCGGCAGCCGACGCCTTGGCCGACGCATGGAAGCTCGACGAGGCGCGCGCCGCGGCCGCCAAGGCCGCGGAGAAGGCCGACGACCCCGTGCTGCGGGGGCTGCTGGAGGCGAAGGGCGCCGAGATGGCGCTGCTGTCCCGGGCGCGCGAGCGCATCGTCGCCGGGGCAAAGGCCGAGCAGGCGCGGGCCGCCCAGGGCGACGGCAGGCTCTGGTTCCAGCGCGTCGTCGGCCCGCGTTTGCGGGCCATCATCGCCAACCCTACCGAGGCGGGCCTCGACGCCGACATGCCCGGCTTCAAGGGCCACGTGGGGTGGGGCGACGTGCATCCGGACCAGTTGGTCGTCTTCGCGCGCGGCGCGCCGGGCGAGCCGGCCGCGGCAGACCACCTGGCGGTCGGCTTCCTCGCCCTCCGAGCCGGCGAGATGGCCGCGGCCCTCAAGGAGTTCACCGCGGCCGTCGAACTCGACCCGGCCGCGCTCGACACAGTTGCCGGCTTCCTCCGCCGCCATGCCCAGGGCTTTGTCCTCATCCCAGCAGGCCCGTTCCCCGCAGGCCCCAAGAAGGAGCCGGCCACCCTCGACGCCTTCCTCCTCGCCCGAGCCGAGGTCACCAACGCCGAGTTCGCCCTCTTCGCGCGCGCCACGAAGGCCGAGCTGCCGCCCGACTGGAAGGTGGGGCTCGACGAGCATCCCGTGGCCAACATCACCTGGGCGCAGGCCGACGCCTACGCCCGCTGGCTCGACATGCGGCTGCCGACCGACCTGGAGTGGGAGCGCGCGGTGCGCGGCACCGACGGCCGCCTCTACCCCTGGGGCGACAAGCCCGAGGCGGGACGCGCCAACCTTGCCCGGGCCGGCGGCGCCAAGGGCCCCCCGGTGCCGTCCGCGCTCCTCCCCGCCTACCGGCACCCGCGGCGCACCGACGACTCGCCCTTCTTCCACCTGTGCGGCAACGTGCGCGAGTGGACCGCCAGCCTCAACCTGGACCCCAAGGGGAACCCTGCCGCCTGCCGCGTCGTCGGCGGCTCGGCGGCCGACCCCGAGAAAGAGGCCGTGGCCCACGCGCGGCAGTTGCGCAAGCCCGACGCCCGCGACCCCTTCACCGGCTTCCGCCTCGCCTGGCCCCGCTAGCCCGCGCAGCGGGCTAGCGAATCCCAAATCCCAAATCCCAGATTACAGATTCGGGAAGACGGGTGGGCTCAGACCGAGGTGAGCAGCTCGGCCAGGTGCTTCATCCGCTTGGCCACCGGGATGTGGCGCGGGCACTTCTCCGTGCACTTGCCGCAGGCCTGGCACTTCGTGGCGTCGAGCTTGCCCTGCTCGCGCAGGCGCTCGAGCTGCTCGTCGCCCGCGGGCAGGCCGAATATCTGGCTGAGCTGGTAGGTGCCCATGAGCTTGTAGATCGGCGCGGCCCGGCTTCACGACCGACGTGCGCATCGTGAAGGCCCTCGCCCGCCAAATGCTCGCCGCCGCCAAGTGCAAGGTCACGGTCGCCGAGGGCACGCCGAACGGCGCGACCCGCATGTTCGATTTCCTCGGCTACACCGCGATGGCCAAGGAACTCGGCATCGAGCTGGTGGACGTTGACCGCTCCGAGCGAATGACCGTGAAGCTGCCGAACGGCCTCGCCCGCAAGGAGTACTCGCTCCCCGTCGTGACCCAGACTGCCGACGTGCTGGTGGACGTCGCTGTGATGAAGACCCACCAGCTCACGGGCGTGACGCTGGGGATGAAGAACCTCTTCGGCCTCCTGCCCGAGCCCCGCAGGGCCTACCACGCCAAGGTGGACGAAGTGCTCTGCGACCTGTGCCTCGCGCGCAAGCCGGACCTCGTGATCGTGGACGGGCTCGTGGGAATGGAGGGCCAGGGGCCGCTCGACGGCACGCCCGTGGTGATGGACCTCATCGTGGCCGGCCGCGACATCGTGGCGGTGGACGCCGTGTGCACGGCGATCATGGGGTTCCACCCGCCCAACGTGCGGCACCTGAGCCTGGCCCGCGACAAGGGCATCGGCACCCTCGCGCTCAGCCGCATCCCGACCGCAGGGGCGGACGTTGAGGACGTGTCGCGCGCCTTCCGCCACCCCCTCTGGGATGCCGAGGTCCGCATCGCCAAGACCGACGCCCTGGTCGGCAGGCTCGTCCAACTCGCCGACCGCGTCTACAAGCACGAGATGGGCGAAGAGGTCATCCTCACCTTTTCGCCAACGCACTTGAAGGTGGACACCGAGAAGCACCCCGACCGCGTGTCCCACGGCTTCGATGTCCACGTCCCCCTCGCGGGCGACACCATCTCCTTCCGCCCGCGCTTCCGCGTCCTCTTCGCCGAGGAGGGCCGGGCCGCCGCCGACGAGGTGGCGCGCTGGATTCAGGACAACCTGGGGAAGGACCTGCCGATGACCAAGAGCCCGATGCGCACGTGCGATTGACTTGACAGAAACCCATGCCCAACTATAATGCTGGATTGGTGATACGGGGCCGATGGGCGAGGGGACGGAGGCGCATGTGAAGATTGGCGAACTGACCAAGGGGTTCTTCCGCGAGAACCCCCTGTTCGTGATCGTGCTGGGCGTGTGCCCCAGCCTGGCGACCAGCGGGTCCATGGAGACCGCAATTGCGATGGGCGTCGCGGTGATCTTCGTGTGCGTTGGCGGCAACGTCGGCATCGCGCTCATCCGCAACGTCATCCCAGGCGGCGTCCGCATCGCCTGCTACATCGTCGTCATCTCCACGTTCGTGACGATCACTGACCTGTTCCTGAAGGCGTACTTCCCCGACATCAGCAAGACGA
This sequence comes from Planctomycetota bacterium, assembly GCA_041320515.1. Taxonomy (GTDB): domain Bacteria; phylum Planctomycetota; class PUPC01; order DSUN01; family DSUN01; genus DSUN01. The sequence goes on from JBGLNR010000001.1 coordinate 3,560,379, forward strand.
TCGGCATCTTCATCCCGTTGATCGTGGTGAACTGCATCATGTTGGGTCGGGCCGAGGCATTCGCCTGCAAGAACACAGTGATGGACTCGCTGCTCGACGGCGTCGGGATGGGCTGCGGATACACGCTGGCGCTGCTCCTGATGGCCTCCATCCGCGAGCTGAGCGGCAGCGGAACCCTGTTCGGCGCCAAGCTGCTGCCGGGCTACAACCCGATGACCGTCATGATCAGCCCGCCGGGGGCGTTCATCCTTCTCGGCCTCCTGCTCGGCCTGTTCAAGTGGATGCAACTGCGAAAGGCGGCCGCGAAGTGAACCTCGAGCGCATCTTCCTCATCGTCATCGGCAACCTGTTCATCACCAACTTCGTGCTCGCGCGCTTCCTGGGCTGTTGCCCCTTCGTGGGTTGCTCGAAGCGGACGAGCGACGCCTTCGGCATGGGCGTGGCCGTCACGTTCGTGATGGCCATGGCTTCACTGCTCACACACTCGATTGACACCTATATCCTCAGGCCCCAGGCGCCCCTGCTCGTGTGGCTCGCGGGCGCCGAGAGCCAGGTCGCCAAGGACGGCCTCGCGGTCGTGCTCCGCACCCTCGTCTACATCCTCACCATCGCGGCCTTCGTCCAGCTCGTCGAGATGTACCTGAAGAAGAACGTCCCGGCCCTCTACCGTGCCCTGGGCATCTACCTGCCGCTGATCACGACGAACTGCACGGTGCTGGGCGTGGCGCTGCTGAACACCCCGGACGATCCGACGCAGATGCTCACGCTGCCCGAAGCGGTCATCCAGGGCGCGGCCGCCGGCCTCGGCTTCACCCTCGTCATGCTCCTCATGTCCGCCATCCGCGAGCGGATCGAGAAGCTCGATCTGCCCGAGCCGATGCGCGGCATGCCCATCGCCTTTGTGTGCACGGGCCTCATGGCCCTGGCGTTCCTCGGCTTCAATGGGATGATATAGGCTCATGACAATGCACAAGACTGCCTGGCTGTTGGTGGCCATCGCGGCTGCGCTGGTTCCCTCGCTGATTGCCGGCGAGGCTCCCGCGCCGCCTCCAGCTGTCCCTGCGGAGCCGGCGCCCGCTCCTGCCCCCGCGGGCGAAGGGGCGGGATTCTGGGCCCTCGCCTTCGAGAACGACACGCCCAAGCAGCTCGTGCTCGAGGATGCCGCCGGCAAGCTCCGCTTCTTCTGGTACGTCGTCTATCGGGTCAAGAACTCCGAGGGAAAGCCGCTGCCCGCCCGCCTGCGCCTCTCGATGAAGCTGTCGATCGGGAAGCAGGTGAAGGACTGCGACGACGGCTTCGACAACGTGGCCGAGATGCACATCGAGAAGAAGGTGCTGGAGCGGCCGGTGAGCAACTGGGCCGAGATGCGCGCCCAGCCGCTCAAGCCGGGCGAGAGCCGCGAGGGCATCGCCATCTTCGCCCTGGGCAACGAGGCCCCCGACTTCGACAAGATGACCGTCTTCGTCCGCGGCCTGGCCGAGCTGCGCCCCCTCGGACGCGAGGGGAACGTCCGCAAGTGCCGCGAGCGCACGCTCCTGCTCCGCTACGAACAGGTCGCCAGCCGCTGGCGCTCGGGCAAGGAACTCAAGTACCTGCCCGAGGAGTGGACGCTCGAGGAAGTGGCCGTGGCCGACCGCGGGGAGGCCGAGGACGATGCGGCGCAGAAGGCAGGGCAGAAGCTCCAGGAACTCATCAAGAGGGCGAGGCAGGAGGCGGAGCGCCGCAAGAAGCTCGACGAGGAGGGGGCCAAGCCCCCGCCCGAAAAGCCGTCCGCGGGGCCGCCCAAGACGCCCATCGCCGCCGGGCCGCCGGCAGGGCGGCCCGCGCCCGACCTGGTGAACACCCTCCGCAAGATCGCCGCCGGCACGCCAACCGTCCGCGCCACCCTCGCCGAGACGATCGGCCAGGGCGAGCGCCGCCAGGAGGCCACCGGCACGCTCTGCGTGGGGAGGGACGGCAAGTTCACCATCGAGCGCAACACCCAGCCCGGCACGGAGCAGGCGCTCAAGGAGCAACGCGTCTTCGACGGCCAGCACCTGTGGATCCAGACCGTGGCCAAGGGCGTGGGCGCCACCGTGCGGCGGTGGACCGTGGCCGCGACGAAGAAGGAGTGGCATGCGCTGGACGGCAAGCCCGAGGTGGATTTCGCCGCCGTGGCCAATCCGGCTCGGGCCTGGCGTCTCTTCGCGGACGACCTCCTCTACCTCGGCACGGAACGGCTGGGCCGGGAGACGGCCTATGTCTTCGAGGCCCGCCCCGACAAGAAGCACGAGGCCCTGCTCGGCGGCCCGCTGGTGGGCGACGTGTTGGCCAAGGCGTCCGGCCGCAGCGTCCGCTTCTGGCTCGGCTCCATCACCGGCTTCCAGCTCAAGATGCAGGTCCGTGACGAGCGGGGCAGCGTGGTCGCCGTCCTCGAGTGCAGCGAGCTGTCCGTGGACGCGCCCGTGCCGCCCGACGCCTTTGTCTTCAAGCCCCCGGCCGGCGTCGAGGTGGTCGACATGAACGCCGCCTTCGCCGCCGGCGGCAAGCCGTGAGCCAGCCCTCACAGGTGCTTCTTCATCTGGTCGAGGATCTTCAGCGACATCGCCTGGTCCCCCCCCAGGCCCACGCGCACCTTCACCTGCGTCTCCTTCGGGCCGATGGCCTTCGTCTCCACCACCACCCGCCGCCCGTCCGGCATCGTGCCGTCCACCTTGCCCCATGATGATGGCTTGAGCGACTCGTCCTCGAGCTTGATCTTGAAGTCACGGGAGCGTGGCGGCTATAATGGCAGGAGAGGGCGGGGGGAGGCAGCCCACGGGGGCGTGGGCGCGGGGAACGAGGTGGCGATGCTCCGCATCAGACCAGCCCAGGTGCAGGCATTCGAGCGGGCCGCGCTGCGGCGGTTCGAGGACGAGATGGTCGGCCACCTGGCCAAGTTCGCCCCCAAGCACTCCGAGATTCTGGGCGAGGAGGGGGTGCGCAAGGTGATCCGCCTCGGCTTCGAGCGGGCGGACAAGTACGGCCTGACGAACCGCGGGCCGATGCGGTCCTACATCGAGCTGATGTTCATGTTCGGCAGCGATTTCGACACGGACCCCCAGCTTCCCTGGGCGGCGCAGATACTCGGCGACCAGGACGAGAAGGACCAGATGAAGCGGGCGGACCGGCTGTTCGCAAAGACGATGGAGTTCCGAACCCAGGTGATGGGGCCCGAAGGCGAGTATACCAGGGACGCGCTGCACCGGGCCATGGCGGAGCGGTTCGAGGAACTGCCCGTGTCGGAGGGCGACTTCGAGTCCGGCGTCCTGGCGCGTCTCGACGCGCTGCACCCACGGCGGTACCAACGCGTGGGCGGGGAGCCGTTGCGGCACTTGGTGCGGCGTGGCCGCGAGCTGGCGAAGCAGCACGGCTTGGACGGGAACGCGGGTGCGGCGCTTCTGGGCGAGATGATGTTCCTTCTGGGCCACGGTTGCGCCGCGGACCCACAGTTTCCCTGGATCGAGGGTGCGCTGACAGACCCAAGCGTCGCCAGGGCCGACAGACGCCTCAAGCGCCTGCACGCTGCCTGGGTGACCTACCTGAACCACCTGTTGGGCAGCAAACAGAAGGACAGGACACCATGAGCCCCCCAGACGATGGCGTCCCGACAAGCCCCAGCGCCGATGGCGGCGCTGCCCCCGCCGCGCCGACGACGGTGACGTGCCCGCTGGCCGCATGCCAGTGCGGGGTCACTACGTGGCTTGACACGCAGGCCTATTGCGGCGACAACGTGCGCCTCCGGTGCGCGATCTGGGGGTACCCGCCCGATGGTCCGGCGACCGTGGAAATCCTGAACAACGAGACCGTGGTGGGCACGCTCGACCCGAGCCCGAACATGGTCGGGGGAAGCGTCCAGGCCACCTGGGTGGCCAAGGCCCCGAGCGCCGACTGGCGGACCGTGCGGCTGCGGTTCCGCGTCACCGCCGCCGGCGTCACATGCACGTCGAGCAACGAGTTCACCTTCCGCCAGCGACCGACGACCGCCTGGCGCGTGAGGAACGTGCCCCACGACGTCGGGCGCGGCTACGCCCCGGTCACGGAACACCACGACTCGCGCCTGGAGATCGATCGTCTCCACTACAACATGAAGCTGCTCACCGATGGGGACCCGTTCACTGCCGCGAAGAAGCAGGCGGCGAAGGCGCTGATCGAACGCGTGTGGAACAACGGGTTCTCGGCGAAGAAGTTCCATCGCGTCAACTGTCGGCGTGGGGATGCCTGCGACTGCCAGTTCGACTGCTGCAAGGCGGGGTTCCGGTTTGACGTGAACTTCGTGGACTCCGGCCAGCATATGACCATCCACATCCACGCGTGGGACCAGATCGCCCCGTATCCCCCGTGCAGCCAGGGCGTGGATGCAGGCGATTGGACCGATCCGCCGCGCCCCGCGGACCTCAGCCCCTACGCCCACGAAGTCGGGCACCTCCTGGGCCAGTACGACGAGTACTCGACCGGGGCATACGATCCGACCTATAACGCGGCCCATCCAGATCTCTTGAACACCCAACCACCGAGCGCGGGCGGGAACCTCATGGGCGACCTGAGCCTCACACTGCTCAACCGCCACTACCGCTACGCCCGCGACTTCCTGAACGCTAACTCGGGGGGAGACAATTACAAGATCATTCCGCCATGAACAAGTGCCGACAACTGACGGGCCTCATCTTTGCCGTGAGCCTCGGCTGTTGCGGCTGGGGGAAGAGCATGAAATTCGACAAGATCGAGTACCTGATCACGGGGACGTCCACGACCCCGACAGTGCTGACGGTCGAGGCCAGCGGCGTGGCCCGCTACGAATCGCCCACCAACGAGACGACGCCCGGGTTTCCGGAGATCGGCACGTACCAAACGACACTGCCTGCCGCCGAGGTCCAGTCGCTCGGGACCGTCCTGGATACCCCGCCGTTCCAAGACCTGCCCGACCACTGGGGGAAGGTTCGCTCGGGGGAGCGCTCCCGACGCATCCGGGTCGTCACGGGCTCGGCGACCAGCGAGAAGTTTATCGGCTTCAGCGAGGCCATCGCTCCGACCATGCTCCGAGTGATCTCCGCACTGGACCAGACCGTGGCCAAGGTGAGAACCCACCCCCACAAGACACTTCGAATCCAGGTTGCCGAGGTCGCCGTCGGCCCCGACAGGGGGCTCACCGCCGTGCTGACTCTGTCCAACACAGGCACCATGCCGACCATCTGCCGGACCCCTCCGGGCATGATCGCGGGCGAGGGGTGCCAACTGGTGGTCCAGGCCTGGCCCGACAAGCCGCGGTCGGAGTTGCGCCCCGGCGAAGTGCTGTTCGCGAAGGTCGCCGGCGCCGAAGCTGTGCAGGCATCCGACACGTCGGCGGCTGCTCCCTGCCGTGAGTTCGCGCCGAAGGCCCCTGCATCGTTTCGCATCCGGGCCACCCTCGAGGGCAGGAACGCAGGGGCGCATCTGGTGCGGGTGATCTACGGGAACAAGAGCCCCCAGGCCGGCGGGCGCGAGGTTCTGGTGGGCGACCTGTTCTCGGACGCCGTGAGGGTGGTCATCCCCCAGAGCGCGCCATGATCGCCATCGGCACCTCAGGCTATCAGTACTCGGACTGGAAGGGCACATTCTACCCGCCCGACCTGCCGAAGGGCGGCGAGCTGCCCTTCTACGCCAAACGCTTCAAGACGGTCGAGCTGAACTTCACCTACTACCGCATGCCCAACTTCCGCACCATCGAGGCGATGGTGAAGAAGACGCCGCCCGGCTTCACCTTCTGGGTGAAGGCCAACGAGGCGACGACGCACCAGCAGGACCGCAGCGTGGCCGCGGCCTTCAACGAGGCCCTCAAGCCGGCCCGCGATGCGGGGCGCGTCGCCGGCGTGCTCTGCCAGTTCCCCTATTCGTTCCAAAACTCCGAACGCAACCGCGCCTACCTGGCAGCGTTGCCCGAGGACTTCCCTCACGACCCGCTGGTCGTGGAGTTCCGCAACGCCCAGTGGGCGAACGAGGCGGTCTTCGCCTTTCTCCGCGCGCACAAGCTGGGCTTCTGCTGCGTGGACGAGCCGGCGATTCGCGGCCTGATGCCGCGCCTCGCCATCGCCACGGCGCCGACGGCCTACGTCCGCTTCCACAGCCGCGACGCCGCCAAGTGGTACGAGGGCGGCGGCAAGGAACGCTACAACTACCTCTACCGCCGCGACGAACTCGAGGAATGGCTCCCCAAGGTCCGCCAGCTCGAAGCCGAGGCCGAGAACGTCTACGTCTTCTTCAACAACTGCCACGCCGGCCATGCGGCGGTCAATGCCGAGGAGTTCAGGAAGCTCCTGGCGGAGATTGGGGTGCTATGAAACCGATCCGACCGACCCGACGGATCCGACGGATCAGACCGATCTGCCCGATCCTTCTGGCGATCGGCGCCATTGCCGTGGCCGCTACCCCCGCGCCCGCCGAGCCGCCGGCCATCCCCAAGCCGCTGCTGGCCCACTGGACGTTTGACGAGGATTCGGAGGCCGTTGCCCGCGACGCGAGCGGCAATGGCCTCGACGCTTCGGCGCTCGGCGGCCAGGGCAAGTTCCCGCGCGTCGAGGGGGTCTATGGCTCGGCCATTCACTTCGCCGGCCACCACATGCTCGGCGTGGCGGGCAAGCCCGACTTCGCGGGCGTCCAGAAGCTCAGCCTGAGCGCCTGGGTGCTGCCCGTGACGCTCGACAAGGAGCGCTATCGCGAGGTCTTCCGCAAGGAGGACGGCGACCGCCGCGTGCTCTTCTCGTTCCAGGAGTTCGGCACCGTGCTCTCGCTGGGCCTCAACGTCGGCGGCTACGTCGAGTGCGACGCCCCGATGAAGCCGGCCCAGGTGCTCGACGGCGCCTGGCACCACGCCGCCGCTCCAACGGCGGCGAGTGCTTCCAGGGGCTAATGGACGAGTTGCGCATCTACAAGGATGCCCTGTCCGCCGACGAGGTGGCGACGCTCTACAGGAGCGGCCTGAAGGCGCAGGAGAAGTTCCACCGCGACGCGGAGGCCGACCTCCAGGCGTTCTTCACTGCCGGCAAGTCGTTTGCCGAGACCCTCACCGCCTCGCGCCGCCGCTTCTGCTGGGTGCGTCCGACGCTGAAGGCGGGGATGATGAGCTTGGAGCGGAGCTTGCAGGTTTCGTTGATCAGCCCGGCCAGCTTGGCCCGCACGTCGCCCTCGGGCGGGTGAAGGCGGTTGCCGTAGGTGCTCTCGGTGATCAGCGTCTCCGCGCCGCGCACGACCACCGGGTCGCGCAGGATGGGCATCCCGGGCCGGCCCAGGTCGCCCGTGAACAGGAGCCTGTGCGCCGAGCCGTTCTCGCGGGCATGAATCTCCACCACGGCGGAACCGAGGATGTGGCCGGCGTCGTGGAGGGTGACGGTGACGCCGGGGACCACTTCACGCGGCTCCCCGTAGTTGACGGGGGCGAACTGCGTCATGAGGCCCTCGACGTCCTCGATCCCGTAGAGCGGCTCGAAGAGATTCTTGCCCTGCCGCTGGCGGCGCTTGTTGACGAACTCGAGGTCGCGCGTTTGGAGGTGGGCCGAGTCGCGCAGCATGATGTCGCACAGGTCCACCGTGGCCGGGGTGGCGAACACCGGCCCGCGGTAGCCGCGGCGGCGCAGCGTGGGCAGATTGCCGCTGTGGTCTATGTGCGCGTGGGAGAGCACCACGGCGTCGAGGTGGGCCGCCTCGAACGGCAGGGTGCGGTTGCGCTCGAACGCCTCCTTCCGCTTCCCCTGAAACAGCCCGCAGTCGAGCAGCACCCGCGCCCCGTTCACCGAGAGCAGGTGCATCGAGCCGGTCGTCGTCCGCACGGCGCCAAAGAAGCGAAGCTCCAAACGCCATTCCTCCTGAGACGTGTGCCCGGAGGGCTTGCGCTCATTTCGGCGCCGAACCCGCGGCGCCACCCCCCGCGAGCAACGCGCCGATGAGTGCGCCCACCAGCGTGCTCACGTAGGGGTTGCAGAACATCGGTCACCCGCCCCCGCGGGAGAACCGCCCGATCGCAAACCCCACCACGGCGCCAATCGCTGTCCCGATCACGTAGCGCCACACCATGGCGCAACTCCCTTCCTTTGTCCCCACCTCACATTCTACTGCTGGCCCGTTCGCAGTCAAGCCAGGGTTGGCCCCGGGTGCGTGTAATCTCCTACGCCGCCAGAGGGCGAAACCGGGGGGCAGAAAAGGGGACATTCACCTCTTCGCCCCCTTGGGGCGCCAAAGGCTGCTGCGCGGAAAAGGAGAATGTCCCCTTTTCTGCCCCCATCTGGCACGGCGCGCCCCTCCTGACGGCGTAGGAGATTACACGCACCCTTGGCCCCTGGGGCGCAATGGCGTGTCTGCGCGGGCGCACCGCAACGTAACCGCAACCATCCCCGGTGCGGCGGCAAGCGTGACCCTTGCCGCTGCGCCCAACGGCGGGCAGGCCCGTGCCATGTGGATGGCAACGGTCCGGCGAGCAAGTGCTCAGATGCGCCTGCCGAATCGTTGGCGTTGGGGCGCGATTGCCGAGTCTGCGGGGTCCAGGATCACCGCCGCCGCCTCGGCGGGCACCATTGCGCCACAGGCGCGGGGCCAGGTAGGTCATTACGGAGTTCTAGAAGTCCGTAATGGCCTCTGCCGCCTCCCCGGGCGCGGCCATCGGACGCTTCATGGACAGCCCGGGGCGGCGGTGTCCCCCGCGCGGGGGGCAGGGTGGGTCATTACGGAGTTCTAGAAGTCCGTAATGACCACCGCCGCCGCCCCGGACAACATCGCACCCTTGACCGTGCTCGCCGGGCGCTGGTATACTCCCCGGAGAAAGGATGGCGCACCGTGGAGGTCAGGCTCGCCAAGACGGCCGGCTTCTGCATGGGCGTGAAGCTGGCGCACGACAAAGTGCTGTCCCTGACGCGGCAGGGGCGCGGCGCCGTCTACACCTATGGCCCACTCATCCACAACCGCCAGGCCATCGAGGGCCTCGAGGCGAAGGGCATCCGCAACATCGAGGAGTGCCCGGAGGTGGCCGATGGGACGGTTGTGATCCGCGCTCACGGTGTGCCGCTGGCAGTGATCGCGGACCTCGAGGCTCGCGGTTTCGGGGTGGTGGACGCCACGTGCCCGCACGTGATGGCTTCGCAGCGCCACATCGAGCGCCGCGCGGCGCAGGGCTACACCATCGTCATCGCGGGCGACAAGGACCACGCCGAGGTGGAGGGGCTCAAGAGCCGCGCGGGGCCGCGCTGCCTCGTCGTGAGCACGCTGGACGAGGCGCGGGCGGCCGAGGTCGCGGCGCCGGCGTGCCTCGTGGCGCAGACCACGTTCGGCGAGCGGCTGTACACCGAGATCGCGGCGGCCCTGCGGGAGCGCTGCCCAGCCATCGAGGTGGTCCAGAGCATCTGCCGCTCCACCCGCAGGCGGCAGGAGGAGGCGCTGCGCCTGGCCGGGGAGGTGGAGGCGATGGTGGTCGTCGGCGCGCGGCACAGCGCGAACACCTGCCGCCTGGCCGAGCTGTGCCGGCAGGAGGGCAAGCCGACGTTCCACGTGGAGACGGCGGACGAGCTGGACCCGCAGGCCCTGTCGGGGTTCCGGGTCGTCGGCCTCACGGCGGGGGCGTCCACGCCCAACTGGGTCACGCGCAGTGTCCTCCAGGCGCTCGAGGACATCGGCGCGTCCGGGCCGGGCGACGGCGGGCCGCTCTGGCGGCTGGCGACTCTGCTCACGCGCAGCAACGCCTACTCCGCGCTCGCCACGGTGGCCCTCACCTACGCCTCGTGCCAGTTGATGGGCATCGCAGCCCCCTCCCCCATCTTCCTGCTGTCGGCGTTCTGCTACGTGTTCGCGGTGACGACGCTGAACCGGTTGTCCCCTGGCGACGGGCCGGAGCTGGTGCCGCCGCCGCGCGTGGCGTTCTACCGCCGGCACGCAGGGCCGCTGCTGGCCGCCAGCGTGCTAATCGCCCTCGGCTCCTTCGCCGCGCTGGCCATCAGCAGGGCCTGGGTGCCCCTGATGCTCCTGCTCGTGGCGTATGGGCTGGGCGTGGCCTACAGCGTGCGGCTGGTTCCGCGGCAGTTGCTGCCGCTCGCGCGCATCGCGCGGCTGAAGGACGTGCCGGCGTCGAAGGACATCTTCATCGCCGTGGGCTGGTTGGTCGTCTGCGTGCTCGTGCCCTGGGTGGGCCACGGCGCTGGCGCCCTGCCGGCCTTCGCGACCGCCTGCGTGTTCGCCCTGGGCCTGACCTTTGTGAAGGCGAACGTGGTGGACCTGCGGGACATGCAGGAGGATCGCCTGCTCGGGCGCGAGACGCTGCCGATCCTGCTGGGCGCGAAGAGGACTCGGCGCGTGATGTCGGGGCTGACACTGGGGGTCGCCGCCGCCCTGGCGCTGGCCGCCGCCCTGGGCTGGACGCCCTCGGTGGCCTGGCCGCTCCTCGCCGCGCCGGGGTGCCTGCTGGGCTATCTCGCCTGGCGGGAGAGGTTCGAGCACGCCTCGGACGTGGTGTGTACCCTGGCCGCCGACGGCGCGCTGCTCCTCGCAGGCATCCTCGCCCTTGCCTGGCGTCTTCTGTCTTAGAGCGCCTGGGACCTGTAGGCGGGCCGTCCCTGGCCCGCGAAGAACCACGCGGGGCAGAGACGCCCCGCCTACAGGGCAGGGCCTCGTCCAGAGCGCGGACGTGGCTACGGCTTGGGGGCGGGGCCGTACAGCTCGATCTCCCAGATGCGCGAGAGCTTGCCCTGCGTGGCCGTGACGTGCAGGCGCACCCGGCTCGCCTTCACCGGGGCGAACTCCAGGTGCAGGTAGGGGTTGCTGTTCCCCTTCGCCTGGGCGCCGGGGATGTCCTGCCACTCCTTGCCGTCGTGCCGCTGGAGGGTGAGGTCGGCGATTGGGTCCGCCACCTCGCCGCCGCTGAGGTAGCCGGAGACGATGCGGGCCGAGGCGACTGTCTTCGCCTCGTCCCATGCAAGCTCCACCCAGTTGGGCAGGCGGGCGTCGCTGAGCCAGCGGCCGGCGTTGGACGATGTGTCGGCCTTCCCGTCGTTCACGTGGCCTGGCGGCATCTCGCTGGCCCTGTAGTCGCCCGAGGTGGCGACCCTGGCGCTCCGGGCCAGGTTCTCGCCCGGCGCCTTGAATGGCGGCGGCGGCTTGGGGGGCTTCTGGGGGGCGCTGATCGGCACCTTGCTGAGGGCGGTGCCGAACAGCTCCTTCAGCTCGTCGAACCGCCGGCTTCTACGACATCTTCGCCCAGGAGAACCTCGACCTCCTCGTCGCCCTCCGCACCCGCGGCGGCAGCGACGCCGCCCGCAAGCACAGCCACATCCTCATCGGCCCCTGGCCCCACGGCATCGGCTCGGCGGCTGGCGACGCCAACTTCCCCTCGGCCGGCCGCGCCCTCGGCGGCATCCAGGAGAAATGGTTCGCCCGCTGGCTCAAGAACCAGCCGAACGACGCCGACAAGTGGCCCCCCATCCACGCCTACATCATGGGCCAGGACCGCTGGCTCGACTCCGACACCTGGCCCCCCGCCGCCAGCAAGCCGACGAAGCTGTACCTCGCCAAGGGCCGACTCGCCCCCGAGCCGCCGAAGCAGGACGAGCCGCCCTCCGCCTTCACCTACGACCCGGCCAAGCCCGTGCCCACCCTCGGCGGCACCAACCTCACCATCGCCAAGGGCATGCACGACCACCGCAAGAACGCCGAGCGGCCCGACGTGCTCCAATTCCTCACCGACCCGCTCGACAAGGATGTGGCCGTCGTCGGCACGATGCGCGCCCGCCTCTTCGTCTCCTCCTCCGCGCCCGACACCGATTTCACGGCCATGCTCCTCGACGTGCGGCCCGACGGCTACCAGGCCAACATCCAGGACGGCATCGTCCGTTGCCGCTACCGCGAGGGCCGCGGCAAGCCCAAGCTCCTGAAGCCCGGCGAGACCGTCGAAGTCGAGATCAGCCTCTGGAGCACGGCCTACGCCTTCAAGAAGGGCAACCGCATCGCCCTCCACGTCAGCAGCAGCAACTTCCCCCGCTTCGACCGCAACCTCAACGTCCCCGACCACCCGTCGGCCTGGACCCAGCCCCAGACCGCCGAGAACAAGGTCCACCACGGCCCCGCCCACGCCTCCTACATCGAACTATCGGTCCTCCCGTAGTCTGCCCCAGACACTACGGGTTGTGGTGTGCCGGAAGACAACCGCGACCCCTGCCAACTGTCCCAGTCTTCCCTATCTTCCCGGTCTTGGGCCGACCTGGTTTTGCCAGTAAAAACCGGAATGGCGCTCCGAGATTTCCTGGTTTCAGGAGAGCGCGCAGATACCCTGGCCGGCCACGGTGACCCTGGCTGCCCTGGGGCTCGTGGGCCTCCTTGCCCGCCGGCGGCGCATGCACCTCAGGCGTGGCCCATCCGCCTGAAGCCGCCCTTTGCCGGCTGGCGCAGCGTCCTCACCCCAATGCCGCCAAGTGGAGTGCGGCATCGCAGATGCCGCTTTGCGTGCCAGCGGAGCGGCGGCCGGATGATGGGCGTCAAGGCGGTCAAGGTGATCAAGATGATCACCGCGCAACACACGGGGTGAACACCTTGAGCACCGCCGGCCAGGCGCCCGGGCCGAAGCCATAACCTCCCATCAGTCCAATAGATATGTCGCCGCTCCCGCGCGATGAACCAGCCTTTGGCTCAGCGTCAAGATGATCACCCCTTTCCAGCCCCTGCCTCCGGTCGCCTTTCGCCTGTGCCGGGGCTGCGCATGTTGATTTCGCCCAATCCCATGTTGCCGCAGGGCAACATGCCCTGGATTCGCCGCAAATGCTTATCAAGCCATTGCTTGCAGAGAGAGAGAGAGAGAGAGAGAGAGAGAGAGAGAGAGAGACAAACCATGTTGCCATTCGTCAACATTCGCCCTCCGGCCCGCCAGAAGTGCGGAATGAACGCACTCCGGGCCCTCGCCGTAACTATTGACCAGTATTGAACATAGGTTGCACCAGGAAACGGCAGCCCTGCCCGACTCCGCGGCACACTGTTTGCTTGCCCGACACTTCCGTCTGGGTGTGAATGGTTTCACCCGTGGCGACAAGCGGCTCGCTTGTCGCCCAACCACCACAAGCGAGCCGCTTGCGGCTACGCACAGGAGAGGGCACAATGTGCAGGGCCGGGAACGAGTCGGGCGGCGGGGCCTTCCGACGCAGTTTCCTCCAACTGATCGGTGCGGTGGCTTTCATTGGGGTCTGCATGGCGCCGGCGTGGGCGTTGCCGTTTGGCTATCTCTCCGACTCCAACGGCCAGATCGCCGCCTGGGGCAACAACAGCTTCGGCGAGTGCAACGTCCCTATCGGAACCTATTCAGCCATTGCGGGGGGCAGTTACTACAGCGTTGCGCTCCGCGCTGACGGAACTGTCGCCGCATGGGGCTACAGCGGCTACGGCCGGCTGAACGTCCCAGCGGGAACGTACGCTGCCGTCGATGCTGGCAATGACCACGGCTTGGCTCTCCGAGCCGATGGAACCGTCGTTGCATGGGGCCACAACGATATGGGCCAGTGCAACGTCCCCGCTGGGAACTATTCAGCCATTTCGGGGGGCCTTAACTACAGCGTGGCGGTCCGCGCGGACGGAACCTTGGCCGCATGGGGCTGGAGCACCTACGGCCAGTGCAGTGTTCCCGCTGGAACGTACTCAGCCATTGCGGCAGGGTACTACTTCGGCTTGGCGCTGCGCCCCGACGGAACTCTTGCCGCATGGGGCACCAATAACTTCGGCCAACTCAACGTTCCCTCCGGAACATATTCCGGCCTGGCAGCAGGCGGCTATCACGGATTGGCGTTCGCGCCCGACGGGAGCTTGGTGGCGTGGGGCAACAACAACTACGGGCAGTGCAACGTCCCCGCCGGCAGCTACTCAGACGTCGCGGGGGGTTACGGCCATAGCCTGGGGCTCCGCGCTGACGGGAGCGCGGTAGCGTGGGGCAACAACGACGATGGGCAGTGCAACGTCCCCGCCGGGGTCTTCGTCGCGGTGGCCGCGGGCGGTTGGCACAGCTTGGCACTCTTCGCGCGGACGACTTACGATGGCGACCTGCTGGTGAACGGCACGGGGGTGAAGGCCAACCTGAACCGCTCGATCACCGTCGCAGGCAACGCCTCCATCGAGTCCACCATGTACTGCTACAACAGCCCCACTATGACCGTCGCGGGCACGACGACGATCACGCCCACCGGCGCCATCCAGGGCGCCGGCACGATCAACGGCCGGCTGATCAACGAGGGGCTTGTGAATGGCGCGCTCGGGCTCATTCTGAACGGGCTGGTCAGCGGGAGCGGGAACTACGCGGGCCACGTGACTTTCAACGGCGCCTTCAGGCCAGGGACAAGCCCGGCCAGCATCACGGGCGACTGGATTATCTTCGGCCAGGGCAACGTGCTGACGATGGAACTGGGCGGCATCGTCCAGGGCACCGAGTATGACCACATCACCGCCAACCAGTTGCTCACCCTCGCCGGCACCCTCGACGTCGAGTTGATCAACGGGTTCAACCCCGTTCCAGGGGACAGGTTTGACCTCTTCGACGGGCCGGTGGCGGGCCGTTTCGCCACGATGAACCTTCCTGAGCTGGGCGGCGGCATGGGGTGGGACACGGGCGCGCTCTACACCACGGGAGTGCTTCGGGTTGTGTCCCCTGAGCCTGCCACGCTCACCCTCCTCGCCCTGGGGGGCCTGGGGCTTCTGGCCCGCAGGCGGAAGAAGCAAGCACCGAAGCAGGTAAAATGATTCCGGGTAAAATGATAGGAGAGGAAGCGGCCAGGAGAGCGAAGCCGGGAGGAACCGGCGCGGGCCGCTGCACTCATGGCCGCACCCCCGAAACCCCTTTCCCGGCTCCCTCTTCTCCCATCATTTTACCCGGAATCATTTTACCTTGACTCTTCTCCCCCCTTCCTCTTCGGTCCGCACCCCAACACCAAGGCTCAACGGAAGCGCAGGGCGAAGAGGTCGGCGTCGCGCAGGGTGATGCGCAGGCGAATGGGGGTGCCAGCAAGGGCGCTGATGTCGCTGCCGCCCTTCCACGTGACGACGTGCTCGAGAGAGTCGCCAAAGATGTCGGGGCAATCGGCTAATCCGTAGCCGGGCAGGGGCTTGCCCGCGGCGTCCTGTAGCTCGACCTTCACCGTGCCTGCGGCCGAGGTCGAGAGGTTGAGGACAAGGTTCTTCCCCGCGAAGGTGAGCGGCTTGGTCACGACTTCCCCGCCCGCCATCGGGGCGCTCGCCGACGCAAAGCCGTCCAGCCGCAGGGTGTAGCGGCGGATGCGGGTGCTCTCGCCCGTCCAGTAGCCCTCGGTGGCGTAGAGCGACAGGCCGTCGCGGCTCGTCATCAGGAGGCCCTCGGTGAGGGCTGTGCCGTAGCGGTTGTTGGCCTTCGAGCGGAGCCGGCGGTGCTCGGGTTCGGAGAGGGCCTCCATCGCCGGCCCCCAGCCGCGGTCAATGTAGCGGGTGGGGAAGCCGATGAAGAGGTGCGGGGCGCGGTGGTAGGGCCGAATCTGGTTGGTGTAGAGGTGCTCCTTCGGGGCGCCGGGGTAGACGAGCCAGGCGGGCTCGGTCCAATGGATGAAGTCCTTCGAGGTCGCGGTCTTGATGTCGCGGATGCCGTCGCGGAAGTCGCGGAGGTAGGCCCGGTACTCGCCGCGCTCGGCGTCCCAGAACGTGATGTTCTGGGTGTCGAATGCGCCCTGGGTGATGATGGGCTTGCCGTCGTTCACGGGCGACCAGCGCAACCCGTCGGGCGACTGGTAGGCGAGCAGGCCCTTGCGCCAGCCGGCCGCCGCGACCGCCTTGTAGCGGGCCTCGGGCGGGCAGGCGGGATTGGCGTCCACGAACGGCGAGAAGTCGTGGCACAGCTCGCCCGTCCGCACGATGTTGTTCTTCGTCGAGCCGGCGAACTCGATGAGGCCCAGCTCGGGCCGCGTCCAACTGATGCCGTCCTTGCTCTCGGCGACGCACGTGACCATCGGATGGCCGTCCTTCACCTTGTTGCCTTCCAGGTTCATCTGGTGGCCACGGTAGTACATGCGATAGGTGTCGCCATCCTGGAGGACGGTGACGTAGCCGCAGCCGTTGCCTTCCCAGGGCGCGTCGAGGACGAGGCAGATTTCGCGGGGGACGGGCGTCTGGAGGCGAAGCTGTGCCGCGCCGGAGACGCGTTCGATCAGATGGCCGTCCACCATCAGCTCCAGCCGCGAGCCGATCGCAATCGGCTCCGCCGCCTGCGCGAGCGCCACGATGGCAAGAACCATCGCCAGAGCCAGATCGAGCCGAACAGGCATCATTGCGGGCCGTCCTTCCCTGGAGCCTCCCCTCATCGCTCCATCTGCGGCGGGGTGGAGGGGGCCAGCCGTCACACCCGCCGTGGTTTGTAGACGCGCATTCCGGCCGGCGTGACCACCACGACCTGGCCAGCCAGTTCCTCGATTCGGCAGGTCTCGAGCAGTGAGCGAACGAGTTGCACCAGAGGGCGAATCCCATCCTCCCGCGGCCGGAGCACAACGACGCCTCGATGCGTCCCTGGTGGGTAGCGGCGGATGTCGCCGAAGCCCTTGTCCGCGGTCACGAGTAGGCGCTGTTCCTGCTGGAGCGTGGGCCACAGCGACTCGTCCTTGGTTCCTCCCAGGCCCTCGCCGAGGACCGTGGCCGCTTCGTGGCCGGCCTCTGCCAGCAGTGATGCGACAATCCGATTCCGGCGGCCCGGCATCTCGGCGGCCTATCCGATCCCCCTGGCGCCGCGCACGCCCCCGCCCGTCCGCAGCGGCGACGCACAAGCGGACTTGGGCGCGGAGGGGGAGTTCCTGCTCTCGGACGTGTACAGCAGCCTGCTGCCGATGCCGGCCGACCGCCGCATCGTCGAACTGCGGGTGTTCCAGCTCCTGGCGAAATCGCGGACCGATAGCCAGGGCAATCCCCCCATCGGCCATCAGTTCGCGTTCGGACCCAATGCGCGGATGCTGTTGGGCACGGTGCCCGTGGAACAGGATGGATCGGCGTACTTCCGGGCCCCGGCAAAGAAGCCGCTGTACTTCCAGGCGGTTGACGCCAGCGGGCGCGCGGTCCAGAGCATGCTCTCCGTCGTCTACCTTCAGCCGGGGGAGCGTCGCAGTTGCGTCGGCTGCCACGAACCCCCGGGCACGGCGCCCGCGCGCCGCCAAGCGCAGGCGTTTCGCCGCGCGGCATCCTCCATCCGGCCCGGCCCCGACGGGTCGCTGCCCTTTGGATATCCTCGCTTGGTGCAGCCGGTGCTCGACCGGCACTGCGTCCGCTGCCACGACGGCTCGACGGGCCCCGACAAGAGCAACCTGGTCCTCAGCGCTGAGCCGGACGGCGACAAGGCGTTGGCGTGGAGCAAGTCGTACGTAAACCTCAAGCCCTATCTGGGCCTGGCCATGCTGACCGTCAGCCGGCCCGGACAGATCACCGCCGACCGCAGCAAGCTTGCCGCCATCCTGACAAGCGAGGCGCACCGCAAGTATGTAAAGGTGCCGGACCAGGACCTCCGGATACTGTACCTTTGGCTGGATGCCAACGCGCCTTTCTACGGGACCTACGAGGAAGAGGGGCTCGCGGCGCAGAAGCTCGGCGCGGCCGTGCCGCCGCCTCGCCTTCAGTAGTCGCAGCCAGGGGCCGGGAGTGCACTGTCGCAGAAGCGTGAAGACAAGGAGACGACCCATGCCACGACTCATCGCCTTTTCAGTACTAGCGGCCGCGTTGGCGGCTTCGGCGGCCGGAGCCGAACTGACTCCCGCCGACGACATCCAGAAGGCGCTCGACGCGGCAGCGCCGGGCGACGCGATCGTCCTGAAGGACGGCGTCTACTACCAAAGCCTGGTGATCACCCGCGGGGGGACGCCGGGAAAGCCGGTCACGTTGAAGGCGGCCAACGGCGGCGGCGCAACCATCAGCGGGGCCGTGCCGCCAGCCGAGGCCAAGCTGAAGTTCGTGCCGGTCGAGGAGGAGCCGGGCATGTACAAGGCCGCCGTGCCGCACACCTGAAGACGTTCGAGTTCCCCGACCAGTCCAGCGGCGCGCTGAAGCCGTGCGTGCCCGAGGGCTTCGCCTGGCGCAACGGTGCCCTCTTCGTTCGCCTGGAGAAGAAGGCCGACCCCAATACCGCGGCCATCGAGATCAACCGTCCCGCCGTCGGCCACACCAGCAAGGAGCCGGAGTTCGCCAAGGAGGTCCGCTGGGCCCCCGACACCGGCTTCGACGTCCCCGGCGCGGGGCACTTCTTCTCCAGGTTCGTAGGCAACGTCATTGTGAAGGCCGACAACGTGGTGATCGAAGGCCTGCGGCTGCACCTGGGCGTGGGGGCCGCGGTCATCGTCCACGGCAACAACGTGACGGTCCGCGACTGCTACATCACCGGCGCGCACATCGGCATCTGCCAGCCCGACGCAGTGGACCTCCCACCGCGCGGCTCGCCCCGCCCGATCACGCCCTCCAACCGCACCGCCCGCGGCCTGACCGTCGAGTATTGCGAGTATAGCTCCCCTCCCGGCTACGAGGCATGCCGCCGCGGTTTCTGGGGCGGCCTGTATGCCGCCAACATTTCCGGGGTCTTCATGAACTATGGCGGGCCGCGCTCCACTGTCCGTCATAACTGGATCTACGACTCCTCCCAGGACCACCTCCAGCCGCGGGGCAACGGCACGACGTCGCCGGAGGATGCCAGCGAGATCGCCTACAATCTCATCCAGAACTGCGGCGACGACTCCATCGAGTTCGACAGCGCCTCGCCGATGAACCTCCGCGTGCATCACAACTTCATCCTGGATGGCATGTGCCTGCTGTCGCTGTGCCCGGTCATGGGCGGGGGACTGACCATCGACCACAACCTCTTCTACAACTCGCCAGAGAACGGCTCGGCGAACGGCGCGTGGATAAAGCTGGGCACCCCCTGGGGCAGTGCCCTGCCGACCGTGGGCATGCGGCTCATCCACAACACAGTCGTCCAAACGCGCGACACCTTCCAATGGTGTGGCGATGGCCACCGCTATGAGAACAATCTCCTGGAAAACAACATCATCTACATCGCCAAGTCACAGGCCTGGGGCATGCCGGACTTTCCCCTGAGCCGCCACAATCACTACTGCGGGCCAAAGATTGATCCCAAGCACATCCCCGAGATGATCCACGGCGAGCAGCCCTTCGTTTCGATGAAACCGATGGACTTCAACCTCCGTCCGGACAGTGCGGCCGTAGACGCCGGGGCCGCCGGCAAGGACAAGGAGTACTTGCACAAGTCCGCCGGCAAGGCACCGGACCTGGGGGCCATCGAGCTGGGCGACACGTGGAACTTCCCGCGGCCCGGGCCCCGCTGGGCCAAGGGCAATGAGATCCCCAATCGTCCCACGATTCCGGCCTCGCTGCCGCGCAAGTGGGTGGGGCTGGAATAGGAGAGTACCTCATGACCATCGGGATTCGTTATCCCGCGCTGATCAGCATTCTGATGCTGCTGGTGCTCTGCGAAAGTAGCGCCCTGGCACAGCCAAACGATGCCCCCGCGCACGGGCGCCCGTTCTTCATGCCCGAGCAGGAGCGGGTCCGCCTCCGTCAACTCATTGCCACCCAGGAGTGGGCCAAGGCGGACTACGCACGCCTCCAGCAGGCGGCGCGCAAGGGCGACGGCTACCTGGCCGCCTTTCTTCACGCGCTGGACGGCGACTCCGCCTACGCGTCCATCGCGCAGAAGTGGCTCTTGGGCCTTTACGGCAAGAACTCGGAAAAGGCCAGACATGCGCGCGCTACGCTCAGTAACCCCGGCTTCTTCCGCGGCGGGATGCCCCACCTGGGCAGCGTCTACTATGACACCGATTTCACGGCCTACGCCGCATTCGACTGGGCCTACAACGGCCTGGAGCCAGCGGCGCGTCAGGAGATCTCGGAAGGCATCGTCGTGGCGTCGCAGTTCAAGATGCGCTGCATGGACCGCTGGTGGCAGACCCCCAACCTGATGTTCAAGCCGACGTCGGTGGTGGCGGTCGCAGGGCTCGCCACCCAGGACAAAGAACTGATTCAGTGGGGGTTCCACCGGCCGGGACGCACGTTCGACCTGGCGACCATAACTCCCGGCTCGCACGGCGGCTACTTCCGCGTCCTGAATGCGATGCTCAAAGACGGCGGGGTGTGGCATGAATCCACGACATATCCGGTTTCGCACCAGGACCTCTACTGCATGGCCATGGTTTCGCGTTTTCTGTCGCTGGCGGAAGACAAGGACTGGTGGCGGCAGAAAGTGCCGGCAGGCGGCAGCGCGGCCGGCCTGATGGACTACTACATTGACAGCGCTTACCCCATCGAGCGCACCGGCCACGGCCCCGGCCAGATCCGAGTCGCCACCTACGGCGACGGCGCGACCCATGCCGGCGGCGACCTGTACCTGGTCAATCCCGCCGAGGGGTACTTGAACATGGCCCAGGGCCTCATCGCCTCCTATCAGACCTCGCGGGGCGATCCACGCCTGGCCGCCTTCGTTGGCATGATCCCCGACTACAAACCCAGCATCGTTGACCGTTGGCCGGTGCCGGAGAAGCCCGCCTTTCCCCCAGCGCCTTCCAAGGTGTGGCCCACCTACGGCCTGGCCATGCTGCGCGCGGACGAATCGCCCGCCTACTGGACGAACGACAGCCTGGCGGTGTTCCAGATCATGGGGCACGGATACAGCCACGACCATCGCGACAAGTTCGCCATCATGCTCCACGGGGCCGGACGTCTGCTCTACCCAGACCACAACACCATTCAGTACGAAAACCCGTACATCGGCTGGACGCGCAACACCATCGCCCACTGCGCGCTGATGGTGGATGAACAGGATACGCGGAATGCCCCCACGACCGCCCGGCACGAATTCAGCCCGGAAGTGAAGTTCCTCGCTTGCTCGGCTTCGGGGGTCTTCGAGGCGGTCGATCAGACGCGGGCCTTGCTCTTGACGCGCGAGTACCTGCTCGACCTGTTCCAGGCCGGCAGCCCGACCGCACGCACGTTCGACTATCTGCTGCACAGCTTCGGCAAACCGCAACCCGCGCAGCCGGAGCAGTTCAAGCCCTCCAACGCCTTGGACAGACGTTTCTGGCTCGTAAGCGACCGCCAGGCAATGAACGCGGACTCGCTTTGGACGCTGGACTTCGTCATGAAGCAAGAGCCGGGCAGCAAGACAGTGAAGTTCGGTCCTGAGTGGTATGACCACAGGGCCGCGGTCCGCGTGACCATGGCCGCTGAACCGAGGACGCTGGTCACCCACGGACTGACCGGCATTGAGCTGGCGAACCAGCAGAAGCGGGCCTTTGATACCCTGGGCATGGTGATTGCCCGGCGAGCCGATGTCCGGCAGACGGTCTTCGCCGCCACCCATGAGCCGTATGCCAACGAGGCCAAGCCGCGAATCACCGCGGTGACCAAGGTGGCGCAGACCGATAGCGCCATCCTGGTGCGCGCGGACGCCGCGGACTTCACCGATTACGCTGCGGTGGCCTTCGGACCCCAGCAGGGCACGCCGGAGCACGTGCTGGCGGTGGCCGGCGATCCGAAGACCGGCGTCGCCTTCAAGAACTACGGCTACCTGCGCGTGCAGAAAGACGGAACGGCGGTGGCCCGCGGCGGATGGACGGCCCTTAGCCTTCCGAATATCAAGGGGCCGTTGACCCTCAACGGCCAGCCGGCCCGCGCCGACGTCGCCGGCGGCCGTCTGACCTTCGGCGTGCTGCCGGCGGCGGCCCAGGTCGCGCCGGCGGCGGTCGAGTGCCCGTTCACGATCTCGTGTTCTCCGGAGGTCATCCGGTTTGCCCGCGAGGAACGCCGCGACGCGACGGTGACGCTCAAGAGCACGTTGGCCCAGGCGGTCAGCGGCAGTCTGGCTCTTGACCTCCCGCCGGGCCTGACGACCGAGCCCGCGTCGCCGCAGTTCGGCCCGATCGCCCCCGGCGCGACGGCGCAGATTCCCGTCACCTTCATCGCCGCTAAGGACGCGGTGCAAGTCCGCGGCGGACCCGCACAGCCCCCCTCTAGCGCTCACCGCCCCAAGCGGTGGCGGCCCGCATCGCGCACCTCCCTCATGCCCCCCTGAACGGTTACAGGAAAGTTTTGACTCTCCTGGGGGAACCTACTATAATCCATAGTGGAGGTTGGGCGAGCCTGGCGTTCAGACGCAAGGAAGCGGGGCGTTGAACTACTATTCAATCCTCCAAGTGGAGCGGGAGGCAGGCGGCCCGGAGATCAAACGGGCGTTCCGCCGCCTCCTCAAACGCTACCACCCCGACCGCAATCGGTCCAACTCCGCCTGGGCCGAACAGCGCACCCGCGAGATCGTTGAGGCCTACCACGTCCTGGCCGACGAGCGCCGCCGCAAATACCACGACCAGCAACTCCGCATCGGCGCCCTCGGCGCCTTCGTCTCGATGGCCGATGCCCCCGCCCAGCCGCCGACGAACGGCACCGCGGCGCGTTGCCGCCAGGTCTTCGACTACCTGCTGCGGGGCAACGTGGTCGCCGCCCTCGGCCTCTACGAGGCCCTCCGCGGCGACCGCGAATCGTTCGACCTCTACCCCTACCTGAGCCTCAAGGACCACCTCGACTGCAAGTTCCTCCTCGGCGAGGCCTACGAGCAGCAGGGCCGGCTCGCGGACGCGCTGTGCCTCTACGAGGAGGTCTATCGCGAGGAGCAGGAGGGGCCGCGTCTCCGCTACTTCTTCGACGAGGTGCAGGAACGCATCGTGACGATCTACTGCCAGCACCTGCCGCGCGTCGCCGTGCCGCAGGACGCCGTGGTCCACTTCCAGCACGCGCTCAAGCTCGGCCTGCCGTCGAGGGACCGCGCGGAGATTCGCAAGCGCCTGGCCGAAACGCTCCTGAAGGTCGGCGACCGCGAGGGCGCACAGCGCGAGCTGCTCGAAGCCCTCAAGCTCCACCCAGGCATCAAAGGGGTCCAGCGCCTCGCCTCGCGCCTCGGCATCCAGGCCCAGGCCGTCCCCTCGTGACCGACCTCCCCACCCCAGCCGCGACGCTCGGAGGAGTTCCCGCGTGAGCCACACGCCCGTCGTCACACAGACCAACCTGCCCGGCTACACGCTGCTCGGCCGCGGCAAGGTGCGCGACATCTACGACCTCGGCGACAAGCTCCTCATCGTCGCCTCCGACCGCCTCTCCGCCTTCGACGTCGTCAACCCCGTCGGAATCCCCGAGAAGGGGCGCGTCCTCACCGCACTCTCCGTCTTCTGGTTCCGCCTCATCGCCGACCTCACGGGCACCCACTTCCTCACCGACGACGTGAACGCTATGGGCCACGGACTGGAGCGCTTCGCCGACGTGCTTCAGGGGCGCTCGATGCTCGTCGTGAGGACCGAGCCCATCCGCGTCGAGTGCGTCATCCGAGGCTACCTGGCCGGCTCGGGCCTGAGCGAGTACCGCAAGAGCGGCACCGTCTGCGGCGCCCCCTTGCCCAAGGGCCTGCTCGAGGCCTCGCAGCTCCCCGAGCCCATCTTCACCCCCGCCATCAAGGCTGAGTCGGGCCACGACGAGAACATCTCCTTCGAGCGGGCCGCCGGCATCCTCGGCCTGGAGCTGGCCACCACGCTCCGCGAGCGCAGCATCGCCATCTACAACCGCGCCGCCGCCCACGCCCGCCAGCGCGGCATCATCCTGGCCGACACCAAGTTCGAGTGGGGCCAGCGCGACGGCAAGCTCCTCCTCATTGACGAGATTTTCACCCCCGACTCCTCACGCTTCTGGCCTGTGGACGGCTACCAGCCCGGCCGCTCGCAGCCCTCGTTCGACAAGCAACCCGTCCGCGACTGGCTCGAGGCCACGGGCTGGGACAAGACGCCCCCCGCCCCGCCGCTTCCGCCCGACGTCGTCCGCGCGACCACCGAGCGCTACCTTGAAGCCCTGCGGCGGCTGACGAGCTGAAAGGGGATGAGTGGATGGTTGGATGAATGGATGATTGGTTCTGGCAAACATCCACCCATCCATTCATCCACCCATCCCCTCCTCTCTCCGGGGAGAACCGTTGGACAAGCCTAAGCTCCGACCCGTCGAGGCCCACCCCATGCGCCAAGGCGGCCGCGTCTTCGTCCAGATCCACGACCCCACCCGCCTCAGCGACAAGGTGCTCGTCGTCCCCCAGGAAATGCTCTTCCTGCTCGCGTGCTTCGACGGCACGAACACGGTGCAGGACATACAGGCGGCCCTCTTGCGCCAGTTCGGCGAACTCGTCTTCGCCGAGAAGATCGAGGAGGTGATTCGGCAGCTCGACGACGCCCTGATGCTCGACAGCCCTCGCTTCCGCGCCCACGCCGAGGCCGTCGCCGAGGAGTTCCGCAAAACCCCCATCCGGCCCCCGTGCAGCGCCGGCAGCGCCTACCCCGCCGACCCGCAGGAGCTGGCCGCGACCCTCGACGCCCTGCTCGGAACCGTCGGCAGCAGGCCGTCAGCCGCAGGCCGTCTGCCAGTGGTCGGCCTGGTTGCGCCGCACATTGACTTCGCGCGCGGCGGCGTCTCCTATGCCCACGCCTATAAGGGGCTCGCCGAGGAGTGCCCGGCCGACCTCTTCGTCATCTTCGGCACCGCTCACCAGGCGCAGAAAGCCCTTTTCGCCCTCACGCGCAAGAGCTTCGAGACCCCGCTCGGCACGCTGCCGACCGACGCCGAACTCGTGGACGCCCTGGCCAAACGCTATCGCCGCAAGCCCTTCGCCGAGGAGCTTCTCCACAAGAACGAACACTCCATCGAGTTCCAGGTCGTCTGCCTTCAGCACGTGTTGCGTGGCCGGCGGATCGAGATCCTCCCCATCCTCTGCGGCTCGATGGAGCACGCGGTGGGCGATGACAAGTCGCCGCGCGACGTGCCAGCCGTCAGCGACTTCTGCGACGCGCTGCGCGCGGTGCTCGCCGAGAGCGGCCGGTCCGTCTGCGCCATCGCCGGCGCCGACCTCTCCCACGTCGGCCAGCAATTCGGCGACGACTTCGAGCTGACCCCGCAGGTGATGCAGGATGTCGAGCGGGCCGACCGCGAGATGCTGGCCCACGTCGAGCGCCTCGATGCCGACGCCTTCTACAACTGCGTCCGCGCCGACGGCAACGCGCGCCACGTCTGCGGCGTCCCACCCATCTACACACTCCTCGCCACCGCCGACGCCGCCCGCTGCACCCTCCTCGACTACCGCCAGGCCGCCGACTACGGCCTCCAGCGCGCCGTCACTTTCGCCAGCCTCGCCCTCTCCCAGGCGCCGGAGAGCCAAGCTCCAGTGGGAGCCATACTCGGGCCTGTCTAGTCCTGGACTCGCGGCCCCATTTCCCGTATACTTCTGCGCCGCGTCGCTCCTGGGCGGAGCGTCCCAATCGGGGACTGGAGGAGGCCATGTCGGACGGCGCTGAGCTGACGGCTGCTTCTCGCGCGCAGATGGAGGAGTACTGCCGCGCGCACAAGACGCAGGTGCTGACGATCCTGTTCAGCGACCTGGAGGGCTCGACGCGCCAGCAGAGCGAGTTGGGCAACGTCCGCGCGGCGGAACTGGTGGATGAGCACCGGCGGATTTTCCGGGAGGCGCTGCGGGAACTCGACGGCTGCGAGGTGGAGACGGCTGGGGACTCGTTTCTCGCGGTGTTCGCGGCGCCGTCCGAGGGGGTGAGATTCGCGCTGCGGCTCCAGGCGGCGATGCGGCAGGCGAGAGCCGCGACGCCGGAGCTGCCCTCGGTGCGGGTGGGGCTGCACCAGGGTCAGGTGGTGGTGCGGGAGCACGCGGAGGGGCCGAAGCCCCTCGACATCTACGGGGTGCAGGTGTCCACGACGGCTCGGATCATGGACCTTGCTCGAGGCGGGCAGGTCCTCTGCTCGCGGGCGGTCTTCGACGACGCTCGGGCAATCCTGCGGGGGAGCGACCTGGCGGGCCTCGGTGCCGTGGCCTGGTGCAACCACGGGCCGTATCGGCTCAAGGGGGTCGAGGACCCCTACGACGTGTGCGAGGTGGGCGAGGAGGGCCAGGCGCCGCTGGCTGCGCCGGCGGCGAGCGGGAAGAGCTGGCCGGCGGGCGATGGGCCGGAGTGCGGGACGTGGCGTCCGGCGGCGGGGGTGGTGGTGCCTGGGACGAATTGGAGGGCGGCGAGGGCTCCGCCGGCGAGGGTGAGGGCGGCACGACGGTCGGGACGGGGTCGGAAGGCGCGGACGAGGGGGAAGAAATCGCCCTGCCGGAGGGGGAGGAGTCAGGCGGGTTGAGCGGCAGCGCCAACGCAGGCATGGGGGACGCGACGGGCAGCGCCGACGTGGGCGATGAGTGAGAATGGGAGGAAGTTCAGGGGAGCGAAGGGGAACTGGTGATCAGCACGCTCGCCGCGGATGCTGTGGCAGCCGTGGACGTTCCCGCGCGGGCAAGAGCTGGCGGCGGGGCACGCCTGCCCCCGCCCTGCCGGGAGGCCGCACTTGACGCGGCGGCCCGCAGCCGGCATAATGGCCGCAGAGGAACCGGAGGGGATAGGAGGTAGGACGCATGCCGCCAGCGGCCCGCGTGCCCGACATGCACACGTGTCCGATGGTGGACCCCGGCCCCAAGCCCCACGTGGGCGGGCCGATCATCCCTCCTTGCGCCACCAAGGTCCTCATCGGCTACCTGGCCGCCGCGCGGGTGACGGACAAGTGCACGTGCGTCGGCCCCGTGGACTCGATTGCCAAGGGCTCCACGACGGTACAGATTGACTACCTGCAGGCGGCTCGGATGGGCGACCCGACGGTTCACGGCGGCGTGATCGTGCCGCCCTGCTGCACGACCGTGCTCATCGGGGGATTGGCCGCTTGGGCAATGTGAGGAGCCGGCCCGATGGCGGATGAAGCGGCGGTCCAGAAGTTGCACCGGCACCTGTTCTCGGTGCCCGACGGGAAGGTCTACGCCCTGCTCGACGGCGCGTCGGTCAAGGGCCTGCTCAAGAAGCTGCACGAGTGCCGGCCCGAGCACGTGTGCCTGTACTGGGGGAAGCTGGAGCCCGACATTGCCGAGGTGGCCCCCTACCTGGTGCGGCTGGAGCCCGAGGCCGATTTCACCCAGTGGGTTCTGGAGGAGGGCTGGGGCAAGCACTGGGGCATCTTTGCCGTCACCAAAGAAATCCTGCGCACGATGCGGCAGCACTTCCGCCGCTTCACCATGGTGCGCGCGCCCGACGGCAAGAACCTCCTCTTCCGCTTCTACGACCCGCGCGTCCTGCGCGTCTTCCTGCCGTCCTGCAAGCAGTGGGAACTCAAGGACTTCTTCGGCCCCGTGCTCGCCTACGCGATGGAGGACGAGCCGCCCGCCCGGATGCTGCGGTTCGCGTTCGAGCGGGGCGCCCTGCGACGGGCCGACTTCCCGGTGGAGGCCGTGTTGACAGGCCCGGCCCGTTGACTATACTACTCGTGTCCCTCCTCTGGTGAGGCAGAGCGAACATGGCGCTTCCCAATGCAGGTGGTTCCAGTCGCGAGATTCCCGAGGGATATGCCGCCATTCCCATCAGCGTCGAGCAGAAGGCGGCGCCGCTGCGCCTTTGCGTGCTGGCCCGCGCCCAGGCCGATCCCGTGGGCGGCCGCCTCGTGGTCCTGCGCGACCTCATTGACGGCCAGGTGTTCCTCGGCTGCGTGGCGGACGCCGGCGGCGCGGTCCAGCAATGGGTCGAGGTATGGGTGCAGAACGTCGACGCCCTGCCCGGCACGGTCGCGGCCTGCCGCGAAGCCCTGAGCAACCGCGTGCTCGACGAGCGCTGGACGCGGCACTTCCAGGCCCTCGAGGAGATGGACGCCACGGCCGTGGTCCGCACCGGCTGGGAGGCCGAGCACCCGCTGCCCACGCTCCTGCGCTGCGAGACGGGCGAGCCCGTGTGCCCGGCCGACGGCGTGTCGGGCGAGCCGTGGAGGCTGTGCCAGGACGACGCGCTTCTCGCGCGCAAGGGCCTGCCGGCCTACGCCACCTCGCTCCACCGCTACCTCTACCTGCCCGGCCTGGGCGACGAATCGCCCCTCGTGCCGGCGACCCAGGGCGCGCCGACCGGCCCGAGCACGCAGAGCTGGGACGCCGCGATGCGCGGCTACCGCGACTGCGTGCCGCTCAACCCCAGCGGCGGCCTGATGCTCGTGCGCCGCCTCGATCCCGTGGGTTACGAGGCCTTCGTGGACCTCCTCAGCGGCGGGTCGTGGGACGGCGTGCTGCACGGGCGGACGGCGCTGCCGGCCGGCGTGGGGCCGCGGGAGCTGAACCAGGCCGACCCCGCGCTGCCGATGGGCGGGCGCCTGTTCCTCGGCCAGCACGGCCGCTGGGGGCGGCTGGTCGAGACGTTTCACCTCAAGCTGCGCCTGCTCGGCGACGCCCTGGGCGCCGTGTGCACCCTCGTCACCCACCAGCAGCGGCCGTTGCTGACCCTCAGCGCCGACAGCTTCCGGGTCCAGATGGGGCGGCCGGGCTGCGGTCTGCCCTACCTGTGGACCGCGCGAGCCGCGCTGGTGGACCCCGGCGACACCGTGGAGCTGCCCATCGCGGGGAGCGACGCGCGCTACTACCTCCGCGCCGGCGCGGCCACCACCTCCGTCTACCGTCCCGCGGCCGCCGGCGACCCAGTCCGTGGTTACGGCACGGCGCGCATCCGCCAGGTCGTCCTCGGCTCCCGCGACCTCACCGTGGTCGAAGGCACGTTCGACGTCCAGGAGCGCATTCAGGCCGGGCAGATGGACCTGTTGTGGCTGCGGCTGAACCTGGGCGAGCGACGCATGGACCTGCACGCCTACATAGACCCCCAATCGGCCCTCGCCGCTGGGGAAATCCGCTTCCGCACCGTGGGCCAGCGCCAGGGTGAGGCCGAGGTGGCGGCCCTCCGCGCCGCCGAAGGCGTGCCGCTGAGCAACACGCCGTTCGAGGTCGTCCCCCTCCTGAGCACGCCCTGCGACCTCTACGGCCTCGGCGTCCTCGCCGTCCGCACCCTCCTCGTCAACCCCCGCACCACGCTGCCGGTGGCGCTCGACGAGGTGCTGAGCCTGGCCCGCCAGGTGGCGGTGGACTACGATGGGTCGCAGGGCCTCGGCGAGCGCATCCATCGCCTCTTCGACGGCGACAAGCGCTGGGTGCTCTCCCTCGGCCCCCAGCGGCTGACGTTCGACGAGGTGGCCCCCGAGGACGCCTTCGACCTGGTGCCGGCCGTCCTGTGGTGGGACACGTTGGCGATGATCGTGCGCATGTTCCCTGGCATAGGCCCCGACAGCGCGTGCCGCGACCTGGGCGACGCCCCTGCGGGCGGCCTCCACAAGGCATTCGACAAGGCCCTCGCCGACGTGGAGGCGCTGCTGACGCGGACCCGCAGCCTCGTGGTGATTGACTGGCGGTTCAACCGCGAAATCCACGCCGTCCTTCGCGCGCAGTTGGGCGGCGGAGGGGCGTAGGGGCGGCCCCGTGTGGCCGCCCTGTCCGGGCGCCGGCCGAGTGCGCCCGCGCAGGGGCGCCCCTGCATCCTGGTCCCGCGTGCAGGTGTGCACGCCCTACTGAAAGGAATACGACCATGGCACTGACGTTCAGGGAACGCGCGTGGCGTGGCCTTCTGTGGCTGCCGCTCCTGGCCGCCGCGGGGTGCGGCACGATGGGGAAGTTCGACGTCATCGTCACCATCGAGGAGCAAGGCTTCAAGAAGACCCTCGGCACCGTTCCCTCCGTCGAGGTCCACATCGTCGGCATCAGCGACGTCGAGTACAAGGAATGGGCGGGGAAGTCCATGGCCCAGTACTGGGAGCCCGACGACGCTCTGCGGACGACGATGGTGCGCAAGGGCTATGCCTCCGTCATGACGTTCGGCGAGGCGCAGCCGAGGCGGTGCATCCTCTACCGGTCGGCCGGCGTGTGGGACATGTGGGAGGCCAAGGGCTCGCGCAACCTGTTCATCCTCACCAACTTCCCCCGGGGCGCCCAGGTGAAGGACCAGGAGGGCGAGATGGACCCCCGGCGGCGCATCCTGCCGCTGGACAAGGCTCGGTGGGCCGGCTACTACTGGGGCAAGAAGGTCATCTGGATCGAGGTGGCCCCCAGCGGCCTGATCTGCCACACGACACCCCGGCCGCCGCTGCCCCCCTCGGCCCAGTAGGGGCGGCCCTATGTGGCCGCCCTCTTCACGCGCCGCGGGGGCGCGGGCGCCCCGGCACGCATGGCCCGCGTCGGCCATGGCGCCGGCCGAGGGCGCCCATCCACGACGGAGACCTTTCCTGCCAGGAAAGGTGCCCTCCCCCGCGTTCTCTATCTTCCATATCCAAACGAGCGATGGCGGTTGCGGCGGCGGCTGGGCGCTTGGGTGCGGGGCAGGCGGCGCTCGCCTGGGCCGCCGTGGGGGCGGTCGTTCTCTTCGTCCTCGCCGTGGCGGGCCTTGCGTAGGGCCTCGTAGAGCCGCTTATCCACATCAACCAGCACCACGTGGCGAAGCGTCGCGGTCCTCGCCGACGCGATGGCGTCGAGCATCGCGCGGGCCGCCTCGCTGGGCGACACCTTGCCGAGGCGCATCCCCAGGTCGGGGATAGCCAGGCTCTCGCAGCCCAGGCGGTCCGCGCACTCGATGGCGGCCCGGGTCGCCTCGGCAATATTCTCGGGCGGAATGCGCTGGCGAGGACGCTTCATCGAGACGGCGTGGATGATGTAGCGGAACGGCAGGCTGCCGGCCGTCGTCGCCACGGCCATGCCCACGGGGATTGGCGATTCCTCAAGCGCCGCGTCCTCGATGGCCTGTCCCCCCGCGCGGCGGATGGCCAGCGACACGCCGTCCACCATCGCGCCCGTGGTGTTCGACGCGTTCACGATGGCCGCAGTCTTTACCCGCGTGATGTCGCCCTTCCGAATGTCAACTGTGATCCGGCTCACATGACATCCCTACTCGTCGAGCAACAGGCGGTCCAGCCAGGCGCCGGGCGCTCTATGCAGGTGCATCACCGCGCCAACGAAGACCTCACCCTGGAGGACTCGGTAGAGCACCCCGTAAGGGAACCCGTGTACGCGGCAGCGCCGGTTCTTCCTTGCGAATGGCGCTCCCACGTTCGGGCACCTGACGATCATCTGAAGGGTGTCGGCGAAGTGGGTTGCGAACTTGATGCCCAGACCCGGCTCGTCTCGTTCGTAGCCGGCGACTACTTCGTCAAGGTCCGACGTGGCGCCAGGAAGGAGCCGAACGGTCATCCTCTGGCCTTCTTGATAGCGTCCGCGATGGCTTGCTCAGCCGGGATGGCCTCCACTCCGCCACGCTCATACTCATCGAATCGGGCCTCCACCTCCGCCGCCCACAGCTCGTCAATGCGGCGTTGCGAATCCGCGTCGAGGCTGGAGATAAGGCGGTCCGCCAGCTCGGCCCGCTCCTCGGGCGAGAGCGCCAACGCGTCCTCTAACACACGCGCGCCACGTTCTGACACAGCCATGCCTCCAAAATGCAGACGATTCGTGAGCGCTGTTCTTCCCTTCCTATCTTGCCATGCCCATGCCGTCTTGTCAAGCACTCGTCATGCTTGCGGCGGCTGTCCCTGGCCCGAGTGGTGGTCCGCCTTCACCCCCGGGACGTTGCCCTCACCAATGCCAACTGTGCCTTGCTCACTGTGTCCTTCCCGCGGGGGCGTTACCACGCGAAACTCCACATCGTCCTCGCGGCGGGCCGGCCATAGGGCGTAGACATAGAGCGATACCAGCAGGATGCTGAGCGCGACACTGATGGCTTCGCCCGGCACCTCCGGCGATTCGTATAGCCTCGACACGAACGCGAGTTCGAGCATCGTCAGCAGCAGGGCAAGGCGTGCAGCCCATGCTCCCTCCAGCCGCCCTCGGCTCCGCCGGATACGCCCTGCGGCAATGACCGCGCAGGCCAAGGCTGCAAACGGGCACGAAGAGAGCAGAAGCATGGGAAGGGGCCAAAGCCCTATCCCTGGCCATGGCAACTGAATCACCAGGAACGGGAGGCAGGCAAGCAGCATGGCCACGATGGCCAAACGGCTGGTTCCAACACAGAAGAACGTTGATGCGACTGGGGGCTCGACGGCGGAAGGGAGGGTTTTCATGCTTCCTGTCCCGAAGCGCGCCGCGTGGCGCGTCAGGAGTAAGGAGTCGCCTTTTGGGATTCTCTTCTTGTCACAGCCCCAACTCCAGAAGCCTGCTCTGCCACGGGGCCGCGCTTCGGCGGAGATCCAGGACCGCCAGAACTTCGATGCGCCCGCCGCGTATCCAATAGTAGACCCCATAGGGGAACTTGTGAGTCTGGCAGCGACGGAATCCCCCGCCGAGGTCAAACCAAGCGCGCGGATAGCGGACAATCCTGGCGATGGCGTCCTCGACCTCTCTGCCGAACGTATCGCCGAGCCCCGGCTGTTGGGCATCGTAGAAGGCCATGTTCGCTTGGAGGTCACCCACCGCGGGCAGAGCCCATGCAACGTCCATTCTCATCTCTTCCCGCGAGCCATAGCGAAGGCTTCCTCGGTGGACACTGTCGGGAACTCCCCGCGCTCAAGGGCTTCGGCGCGCGCCCGGACCTCCTTCAGGTGATCTGCTGTGATCTCCTCCTCAGAAGACGAGTCCAGGCTCGACTGGAGAAGTTCCACAAGCTCTGCGCGTTCCAGGGGAGGAAGCTGCAGAGCCTGCTCAAGAAGGCGGGCGGTTTCGTCTGACATGTCCGTAGCTCCTCTCCCCTGGCCTAAGTTCTGCGTTAGTCTTCTGCCATCATGTTGCCATCCAATCCCCCGCTTGTCAAGCCCGGGCCTCTTGGTGCTTTGACTTCCTGGGCCGGTCTACTGTAAGCTATGTCCCGTTGAGTCCACCAGGTTCCATGGCTCTGGGGCTGAGCATAGGTCATGACAACGGCCGCAAACACCTGCGACGAACTGGCTGCGGCCACACGGGAACTGAAGGAAGAGGTGCGGCGGGATGCGGCGGCGTTCTCGGAGCGGCTGCTGCTCGTGGCCGAATCGTTCCGCGAAAGCGAGGGCGAGGTCTATCGCGGCCTGCGGACGGCGAAGGCGACCCGCCGCGTGTTCGAGAAGATGCCCATCAGAATCCGCCGCGGCGAAATCCTCGTCGGCTGGCACCCCAACAGCCATCCCGACGCGACGACGAAGAAGGCCATTCAGGACGCCGCAGCCTATCTCCGCACGCAGACCTACTGGGTCTCGGCTTCCGAGGGCCACATGGCCCCCGACTACCCGACGTTGCTCCGCGAGGGCATTGGCGGCACGCTCCGCCGCATCGAGGAGCTTCGGGCGCGGCTCGACCCACTCGACCCCGCGACGCCGCAGAAGCGGGCGTTCTACGATTCCGCTCGCCTGTCGCTCGAAGCCTTCCAGCACCTCATCCGCCGCTATGCTGAGCTTGCCCGCGAACTGGCCCAGGCAGCAGTTGTGGGCGGCGTGTCCACACGCCGCGATACGCCGTGCGAGCGTGGTATGGCGCTTTCGCGCGAAAGCGCCATAGCCCCACCACGCGGAACGCGGGACAGGGACGTCCCGCCTACAATTCACGCGGCGAGCGAGGCGTGGTGGGCGGATGAGCTGCGGACGATTGCCGCCATCTGCGATCACATCGCGTCCGAGCCGGCCCGCACGTTTCGCGAGGCCATCCAACTGATGTGGTTCCTCTACCTGGCCGTGTGCCTGGAGGCGAGCGAGAGCCATCACTGCTTCGGCCCAGGCCGCCCCGACCAGTATCTCCTGCCCTACTATCTCCGCGACCGCGGACTCGTTCCGCGTGCAGGTTTGCACGCCCTACCCCGCGACCGCGAGTCGGGCGTCCTGGACGACGCGACGCTCGAGGCCCTCCTGGACCAGCTCTTCATCAAGTGCAACGAGTTCGAGGGCCGCGGCATGTCCGCCGTCATCCTCGTCCTCGGCGGACGCAAGAGCGACGGCTCGGACGCGACGAACGAGCTGTCCTACAAGCTGCTTGAAGCCTGCGGCCGCGTGAGGATGTACTTCCCCGGCTGCGACATCTCGTGGCATCGGGGGATGGACGCCGAGTTCCTGCGCTGCTGCGTGGCGCTCCTGCGCAACGGCAACGGGCAGCCCTCGTTCTTCAACGACGAGGTGATCGTCCGCGGCCTGGTCCGCAAGGGCATCCCCTTCGAACACGCCGTGGACCACCTGCCGAGCACGTGTACCGAGACCTCGATCGCCGGCCGCACGAACCCCTGGGTCGCGCACCCCTATGTCAACATCGCCCTCTCGCTCCTTCACGCCCTCTTCGATGGCCAGGCACCGGGCACGAACGAGCCCAACCGTCCCCGCACGGGCCTGCCGAAGTCGTTTGCGGAGCTGAAGGACGCCTTCCTCCGCCAGCTTGAGGCCGGTCCAGTAGTTCACCTTGCCTGAGCGCAGCGCGCCGGCCGCATCCTGGATGGCGGCCTCGGTGAAACAGGGCCAGGCGGGCCACTTCAGCGTGCATACGGGCTTTCCCCCCTCGATTGCCAGCTTCTCAGCCATCGCGGACCTCCTTTGCCCGGGAACCGTAGAACTCGCCGACGGCGAGCTTAGCGCGTCGGCGACAGGGCGTCAAGGGCCGAGGGCGCTGCGAGAGCGTCGGCTTCCCCCCCTCTCCCTTCCAAGGAGAGGGCAGGGTGAGGGTGGGACTTCGGGGCCGGGGCAGGCGCCTCACCCTCCCCTTCCCCCTCCCTGAGAGGACGCTGAGCGTCGTGGACCTGATTCGGGCGGGGACGCTGAGCGTGGAGATGGCGGCCTGCGCGATGCGGGCGATGGCCGAGGGGGCCTCGCTCCTCACCGGGGCGCGGCCCGGCGGCGCCGGCAAGACCACGCTCATGGCCTCCCTCCTCCACCTGCTGCCGCCCGGCACGCGCATCGTGACGGTGGACGGCCCGCGCGTGCTCGCCGACGCGGCGGGCCGCCATCCCGCCGAGCCGGAGTGCTACCTCGCCCACGAGATCGGCTCGGGCCACTGGTATGGCTACGTCTGGGGCCGCGCCGTTGCCGACTTCCTGGCGCTCATCGAGGGGCCGCGGCGGGTCGCCTCGTGCCTTCACGCCGACACGCTCGAAGAGATGACGGGTATCCTCTGCTCGCCGCCGCTCGGAGTGAGCCGCGACGCGCTTGCGCGCGTCGGCCTCATCCTCTTCATCCACGTGCGGCCGGGGCCGCTGGGCGTGAAGCGCCGTGTCGCCGCGTTCCACGAGGCCGACGGCGCCGGCGGCCACCGCCTGGCGTTCCGGTGGGACGAGCGTCGCGACGCTTTCGCGCAAGTGGCCGCGCCGAACGATGGGGCGGGCCTGATGCGCTACACGGCGTTCATCCAGCAGTTGGTGGATGGAGGGGAGGCCGACGCCGAAGCCGTCCGCCGCCGGGCGCTGGCCTTCTACCGCGGGGCCCTGTGAGGCCGCTATCGGGGAATCCACTCGACCTCGACCAAGGGCTCGGCACTGCGGAACTCCGGATCGCCCGTGACCACCCGCGCGCCCTTCTCGATCGCAAGTGCAACGGTGAAGGCGTCGGCATATGAGACCGGCATCGTGGCCTTGATGTGAGCAGCGGCAAACGTGAGTCTGCGCTCCGCCTCCACCACCCGGATGGGGAGACCATCAATGATCCGGATCGCGTCTTCCGCTGCTTGCGCGCCGGCATCGCGCTCGGTGGTGTACAATACCTCGCCGTAGTTGATGACAGAGAGCCACACCTCTGCTCGGCCCGCCTTGGCTTCGAGGAGGATCGCTTCGACCTGCTGGGCACCCGCTTCGTCCTGAAGCCAACTCACCAACGCGAAGCTATCGAGGACGTAGACGGCTGATGCGTTTGTCCTCACGCCGGCGCTCATCCGCGCGCTCCCTGAGCAAGGCTTCCGTCAACGATGGCTTGCCTGCGAGCAGCCCACGGCCCTCGCGAATCGGGTCCTGCGGGACCGGCATCAGCGACAGGTGTCCCCCGTAGTCCACGATGGCCACCTTGTTCCCTGGCCGCAGGCCGTACTTGCGGCGGTACTCGGCCGGAATGACAACCCAACCCTTTGAGGAGATCGTCGCGACGGACATCGTTCTGCTCCTGTACGTTATACATTTCCTGCATATAGTATAACGCAGACGGGGCCGCACGGCAAGGGGGGGCGCGCTTTGGCCGGGGGCTACCCAGCGGCGCGGCGGCGGCGGCGCAGGAGGGCGAGGGCGCCGAGGCCGAGGAGGCTCAGCGTCCCGGGCTCGGGGATGAGCACCAGGCTCACGTTGGCGAAGGCAATGCCGTAGAAGTTCATGCTCGCGTCGAATAGCGCGCCGAGCGACACGGCGTCGCCCGACGCCACGGGCGACGGCAACTGGAAGATGGAGAACGGCTGGGTGCCGTCGAGGAGCACGTCGAGGCTGGTGTCGAGGCACGTCAAGTCGAGCATCCAGCCGGGCATGCCGTGCGCGGCGAGGTAGCGGTCGTCGAGGAAGAGATAGAGGAAGCCCGTCTGGCCGGCGAGGATCGAGTAGTCCACGAAGCCGTAGCCGGCGTCGTGGTTCTCCGTGCGAATGTAGTCGGCGCCCAGGAGTTCGGGCGGGATGTTCGTCCATGCTCCCGCGGCGTCCACATAGGCGCGTGCGCCCTCGACGAGGCCGCCCGTGACGCCGAGGGGGTGGATGGCATCGTAGTCGCCGCCCAGCTTGGACCAGCCGGCCGCCAGGGGCACGCCGTTCGAGAAGTCCGAAGGCGCCGGGCCGGGGTTGGTCGGCGCCGTAAGGCTGTTGAGCTGGAAGACCAGCGCGTCCACGTTCGCGCCATCCTCGCGCTGGCTCACGCGCACCGTGTAGGTGCCAGGGGTGGACACATTCCACACGATCGCGTTGTCGGCTGGTCCCGCAACATCCACCTCGGCCTGGCCCGTGCCGTCCCAGTTGTCGAAGTTGCCATTGATCGTCTGGCTCAGCTCGTACCAGTCGGCGTGGGCGCCGCCTGTCCCGTCCTTGAATTGGGCAATGTCCACGAAGATCGAGTCGCTCTGGCCCTGTGTGGTGCTGTTCGTGTTGTTGCCGTCCCACCGTAGATAGAGGCGGTACTGGCCGGGGGTGCTGATCACCACGTCGTAGGAGATTGAGGGGGGCACGGTGGCCCCGCCGGCGCTCTGGTCGTCGGGGAGGGATTGGATGTATTCGCCGCCACGGGCGTTGGAGACGAGGGGGCCGGCCGGGGCGCGCTCGGTTGGGACGACGAACCAGCCGTCGGTGCCGCCGGCGACGAGGGTCCGGCTGGTGTAGTTCTCGGCCTCGACGACCACCTGGCCGCTCTGTTCGAGCGAGGTCTTGCCCGTGCCGAAGGGGGTGTAGGCGTGGGCGCTGGGCAGCGCGAGCTGCTCGACGGCGGCGACGCCGTAGATGGCGTTCGCGCCCGGCGTGTTCTGCGCGAAGAGGTCCACGCTGCCGGTGGGGAAGTTGCCGCGGAAGACGTCGAACCGGGTGTTGGCCGAGCCGTCGCCGTTTTCGTCGAGCCACACGCTCTCGCCCGTGCCCTTGAAGCCGTAGGCGGTCATCCACTGGTTCATGTTGGTCAGGACCGTGCCCGTGAGGCGGCTGTCGCGGAAGAGGTAGACGGTGGAGGGCCGGGCGAGGCCGACGTTGAGGCGGAGGTTGGCCGCGTCCCGGTCGTCGTTGGCGATGCGAATGTAGTCGGAGCCAACCAACTCCGGGTGGGCGGAGGGGAAGCTGTCCCACACGTGCACGCGGTCGGCGTAGGCGAGGGCGTTCTGGGCCAGCGCCGCCGTGGAGACAATCGGCGCGATGGGGTCCACGCCGCCCGTGCGGGTGACGCCGGTGATGAGGGGGGCCGGGGCGGCGGGGAGGCTGTTGGGCGCTGCCGTGCCTCTGGCGAGGGCGAGGATTTCGTAGGGCTGGAGGACGTGGTCGTAGATCGCCACGTCGTCTATTCGCCCGTTGAACCACTTGCCCGCGTCGTCGGAGCCGATGCGCAGCGGCAGCCCGTCGTTGTCAATCTGGGCGGCGGGGGCGATGAAGGTGTTCTTGAGGCCGCCGTCGAGGTAAATGCACATCTCGCCCGTCGTGCGGGTGTAGGTTGCGGCCAGGTGGTACCAAGTGTTGGCGGACAGGGCTTCGTTGAGGGAGACGGCGCGGACGGTGTCGCTCTGCTTGATGACGAAGTTCTGGCCGCCCGTGCCGAGGTTGGTGCCGTTGCCCTGGATGAAGAAGTAGCTGTCCCCCTTCTCGAGCGCCCTGTAGGTGTCGGCGGTGGTTGAGAGGTTGACGCCCGGGCGGATCCACATCGAGAGCGTGAGCGTGTCGCGGACGTTGGCGCCAATGGGCGCGCTGTGGGGCACCTGCACGTAGTTGCTGGTGCCGTTGAAGGCCAGAGCCCCGCTCGGGTTGCCCAGCCGGTCGGCGGCAGCCGCGGCGCCGTTCACCGTGCCGCTGTCGCCCACGACCGCCGTGCCGTTGCCGTCGAGCGGCCAGTAGCCCACGAGGCCGGCCAGCGCCTGCCCTGAGGCCACCAGGCAAACGAGGCAAGCCGTGAGCGCGATGGTGAGGCCCCTTCTCTCGAGCGCGTGGCCGAGGCGACGACCGCGAACGCGCGCCGGCTCTTTCCCCTGCTTGACCCCCGCTGTGGCGATTGACTTCCGCAAGAGCGCTGGAACACACTGGGGCAGCCGAAGGGAGCCCTGGGAAGCAGCCCACCCATTCATGAGCCCCTGGAAGGGGCGATTCACGGTCTTCTGAATCGCCCCCGTCGGGGGCTCCCCCGCGGGTCACACCCCCGGGCGGGGCGCGGGCGGGGAGAGGACGGTGAGGCCGGGGATGTCCTCGAAGTCGCTGCGGTTGAGGGTGAGCACCTTCAAGCCGTGCTCAAGGGCGACGCTGGCGATCCAGAGGTCCTGGACGCGGTGCGTGGACGGCCGGCCCTTCGAGTCGAGTTCGGCGGCCAGCTTCCCGAAGACCCGGCCGGTCTCGCCCGTGATCGGAATACAGGGCCTTAACATGAGGGCGGCAAGAGCGGTCGCGCGCCGGGAGCGTTGTGTCTCTGTGGCAGGGCGGGCCAGGCCGTACGCCAACTCGGCCAGTACGGGCTGGGCCAGGTAGATTGGCTCGTCAGGGAATGCGTCAGCAAGGGCTGCAGCGGTCAACTGCTCGCGTTCGACTTCCACCCAAACGCACGTGTCGGCGATTACTCCTCCCATGGGTCGCGCAGCTCCTCAGCCAGCGGGCGGTCGAAGCCCTCCATGTCCCGCAGCCACGCCTCCCCCTCTTCATAGGTCAAGAGCCCCGCAAGGCCCCCGAAGGCCTCCTTGGCCACCATCACAGGAACGCCGGGGACAAGCCGAGCGATAGGGCGATCATCATGCATGATCACCACCTCCTCCGGCGTCCCCTCGAACTCCTTGAGCACGCGGCGGACCTCGCTTGCGAACTCAACGTCCGTCATGACCTTCATTGCACACCTCCTTGCCAGTTGCGCAACATCCAGCCTCATGATACCGAATGTGTAGCGGCGTATCAAGCGGCGCCAACAGCTCCGGCCCCCAACACCTGTCACCCAACGCCTGACACCGCCCTTCGCTTACTCCACCGCCGCCGTGCCCCACTCGGCGGGCTCGAGGCGGCTTTCGTTGGGGATGTCGTTCGTGACGTTGGCGGAGAAGCTGTTGTTGGTCCAGTAGGCGCGCAATGCGGCCCGGGTGCCTGCGGCGCCGGCGGAAGATGGCTCACTCAAGGGGGAGCAGCGGGCGGACAATGTCCAGGAACCGCTGCGCATCGGCGACTGCCCTCTGGGCATCCGCTGGCGCAACGTGTTTCGAGCCGCCGCAGTCCGCAATGTTGCGGAGGTAGAACAGCGACGAGAGAATCTTCCCCGCAT
This sequence comes from Planctomycetota bacterium, assembly GCA_041320515.1. GTDB lineage: Bacteria > Planctomycetota > PUPC01 > DSUN01 > DSUN01 > DSUN01. Next base: position 3,600,162 of record JBGLNR010000001.1, read on the forward strand.
CCGTGGGAAGCTTGCCCTCCTTCACGTAGTCCCTGTGAACGGAAGCGATGACGCCACTGTGCTTTGCAAACCGTCTCTCATCCACCAGTAGCAAGGCGGAGGCAGCGTAGAAGGCCGCATAGTAGGCCCGAGACGTGGCGAAGTCGCAGTAGCCGCCTGCGAGATCCCGCCCCGCCACCGCCAGAGAGTCCAGCGCCCGTTGCCACAAGTCCCTCGCCTGCTCCACGCGCCAGCTCATATCGGGACGCCCTCTTCCTGGACATTCTGGTACAGGTTGGACTCGCCCCGCTGATACCCCTCCGCTTCGACGGGCATGATGGAGATGGCCCGGTCGCACTCCAGCTGAACCGGGTAGAGGTGGTCCCATATCCGGCGCACTTCCGCAGGGCCGTTGACGTCGCCGTCCAGTAGCACCAGCAGGTCTATGTCGCTCTCAGGCGTGTCCTCTCCCCGTGCGGCCGAACCAAAGAGGATGACGCCCCGCAGGCGCTCGCCGTAGACCGTCTCCAGGACAGATCTACACTTCCGCAGAATCGGGTTGTCGCTGCGCATCAGAATTCTCCGCGAACATCCTCTATCGTACCATAGTCTCCCCACAAGTCAAGGAGCGAAACCGAAGACCGCCTGAAGGCGGGACTACGAACGCCTCCTGCCCCCAACACCGAACACCCAACACCTGACACCGCTCTTGCTTCACTCCACCATCGCCGTGCCCCATTCGGCGGGCTCGAGGCGGCTTTCGTTGGGGATGTCGTTGGTGACGTTGGCGGAGAAGCTGTTGTTGGTCCAGTAGGAGCGGAGCGCGGCTTGGGTGCCCGCGGCGTTGCCGAAGATGTAGCCGAGGTCCATGCGGACGCTTGCTCCGGGCTTGGGCAAGAAGCCGAGGAGTTCAAGCGGAATGGTGGCGACGGCCTTGAAGCCGCCAGGCTCCTTGCGATAGTCGAGCTTCACGGCGTCGGACGACTCGATGGCGTCGAAGCTCTCCTTGCCCGTGGGCGAGGTGAGGACGATCGGCTGGCCCGCGAAGCCCTTGACCTTCGGGCGGTAGATGACGGCGAAGGGCTTCTCGCGGGGCAGGGACGCCCCGCCTACACGCGTGATGAGGATGCGCACGTCGCCGGGCGCGGGCGTCTTGCGCTTCGGGTCGGCGGCGGGATCGGTCGCCAGTTGAATGTCGAGGAGGTTGCCACCCTTGAAGAGGATGCGGGGGTCGGTGATGCCGTTGACGAGTTCCGACGGGCTGGTGACGTCGAAGGCGACGTAGAGGTTCTTCTCGTCGTAGGCGGCGCGGGCGGTGAAGGCCCTCGCGGCGTCAGTGGTCTTGTTGACGCCCTTGGCCACGTCGAGGGCGGGGCGGCCGCGGACGATGTCGAGCCGCTGGCTCTTCGCCTTGGCCTGCTCGTATTCGGCGAGGGCATCGGCGGCAGCCTTGGCGAATGCCTCGGTGTGGGTGTAGGTGCCGCCGGGCAGGCGCTTCACGCTGTCGAGACCAAGGATTTCGGTCACGCGGCCGTCCTGGTCGCCCGCGAGGAGGAAGTAGCGGTCCGGTGGCACAGGCCTCTGGCCTGTGGAAGACACAGGCGGGACGCCTGTGCCACCAAGGCCCTCGGGCTTCACGAGCTGGCCTGTCACCACCTCGGAGGCCGTGATGTCGGGGCCGAGTCCGCCGCTCCGCCCGTCGCGCATGACCATGCCCACGTAGATGCCGTCGCGGGTGAAGATGTGGTAGGGGCCGAAGTACGTGGCGGCGCCCGTGAAGTCGCCCGCGACGCCGAGCGGCATGGTGAGGCCCCAGAGCTTGCCGGGCGTGACCATTGGCAGGCTGAGTGCCTTGTTCCAATCAATCACGCCGCCGTAGCCCCAGACGAGCTTGCCGTCGCGCGTCCAGCGGGCGAAGCCCGGCTCGCGGCCGGGGCTGAGGGTGTAGACCGCCCCGTCGCTGTCGTCGTAGGTGAGGCTCGTGCCGTTCGAGTTGTTGCCCTTGAAGGGCACTTCGACCCGCTGACCGAAGTCGTAGACGGGCCGCCCATCGGCCTCGAAGCGCACGGGCCTGAACATGAAGCCGTGGTCGCTCCAGGCGTTCAGGTCGGCGTCAATCCAGTTGAACGCCGTCTCGCCGCGGCCGGTGGGCGAGGTCGTCAGCTCGTTGGCCTGGACGGTTTGGTCGTTGTTGGCGTCCTGCCACAGGTAGGCGCCCTCCTTCATCCCCTTCATCACGGGATAGAGCACGCCGCCGCCGAATGGCCCAAAGGCGATGCGGATGGTGCCCGCGAAGGGCTTGAACACATTGCCGTCGCGGATGAAGAGCATGTTCGAGTAGTCAATCATCCCCCAGCCGAACTGCTTTCCGTTGCGGGCGGTCATCACGCGGAAGTGCCCGGCGTAGCCGCCGGGGTTGGGCATATCGATCATGTTCTCGGCCGTCGGCCGCCAGATGGTGCTCCAGGGCACGCACGTGCCCTTGGTGAGGTCCACCTTCCAGAGGACGTTGTGGCAGTACAGCTCGTCGGGGTGCTTGGGGTCCATGCTCGCCCAGCCGAAGTAGGAGGAGCCGCCGAAGAACTCGGCTCTGAGTGTGCCCGTCTTCGTGTCCCACACGCTATGGCGTTTCGGCCCATCGAGGGTCTCGGCGACCCACAGGTTGCCATTCTTGTCGAGAGCAATGCCGCCTGGCTCCAGGATGCCGTTGGGGTCGTATCGCCCCACCCGCGGCCTCCCGCCCTCCTTGCCGATGCTCTTGAGGAACTTGCCGTCGCGCGAAAAGACGGAGTCGTCGCCACGTCCAGCGTGGCGCGGCGGCTAGGCGGCCAGTCGGGGCAGGTGAGCGTTCCGCCAGTGACGTTCACGGCCGCCACGTCGAGGTCCGATCCCTGGTCGAGGCGCAGCGTGCCCGTGGGGTCCACGTAGATGCCGCCGCTGCCGACCTGGAGCGTGCCGCCGTTGTTCACCTGCACGGTGCCGTTGTCGCCGATGATGAGCATCTGGGCCTGCCCCGTGGCCCCAGGGAGGACTGTGGCCACCCGGTCAACGAGCGGGTCGGGGTCCTTCACGATGACCGAGATGTCGGACGCAGGGACATCATTGGTGCTCCAGTTCGAGGCAGTGTGCCAGTCAATCGTGCCGCCGCTACCCGACTTGCTCGTCCAAGTCGCAATGTCGGCCATGGCGAGGGTGACGAACACGCTGTTGGTATCGGCTCCGACGGTGGCGGAGGAGATGAGCTGCGCCCAGGAGTTCTCCTTGAGGACGGTGACTGTGCCGAGGGTGGGCGTGATGCCGGAGGTGAAGGTCATTATGTCGTAGGTGCCGGCGGAGACCGCGCCGTCGAGCGAGATGCCGATATTCCAGTTGCTGCTCACGTCCACGGAGCCAGGGGAGCCGCTGACGGCCACGAGGTCGCCGATCACGCCGTCGGTCTCCCAGTGGTAGGTGGCGCCTGCGGCCATGGTGAAGGAGCCTGAGACGTTGAGGGTGCCCGGGCTGGAGCCGAGGGTCATGCCGCCGAGGAGCCTGGCGCCGCCGAGGATGCTGGCAGTGGAGCCGGTGGTGAGGGACTCGAAGCTGGCGGCGCCGGCGCCCGGGGTGCCGGCGGCATCGGCCAGGTCGAGCGTGGTGCCGTTGGCCATGGCGACGTGGCCCAGGGAGGGGGAACTGGTGGTGCCGTAGAGAGCAGCCGCGTAGGTAGTGGCAATGCGGAGGGCGTCGAGGTAGATGTACTGAGGGTCCTCGATGTTGAAGGTGCGCACGTGGAACCGGGAGAGGGAGGCGACGGTCGAGGCGCCGGTGAGCTGGGTGGCCGACGGCGAGCTTTCAGGGACCCCGCCGACGTAGACGTCCACGCGGTCATAGTTGGTGCCTGTGCGCGAGAGCTTCAGGACCACCGGCACGGTCACGTCGTCGGCATGGAAGGCCGTGGGGGAATTGGTGGTGTCGGTGGCGATGCGGGCAAAGAACGGGGCGCCAGCGTTGTTGCGGACTCCACCGCTGACGCCGGTGCCCTCGGAGCCGCCCACCGTGTTGTTGAGGTAGAACTGGATGAAGTCGCTAGCCTCCCATCCGCCTGTGGTGCGAAGGACAAGGCCGACGTAGACGGTGCCTGTCTGAGACGGGAAGGCGCGCTCCATGATGCTGGCGTTATCGCCTGTGGTATCGATCTGGACCGACTGCCCGTAGCCTGGGAGTGCGCCCGACTGGACCGTGACCTGGGTAGCCTGCGCGGTCCACGCCCCCGACCATCCGGTCCCACCCGCCTGGCCGTTCAGGGCGCTGCCGGCGGCGTAGCTCTCGAAGTAGTCATAGGCAATGAGTTCGCCGCCACCGCCTGCGGGCATGCGGACGCTGAGGGTGCCGGCGTCCACATTGAGCCTGCCCTGACTCATGCTGAGCCCGGCGGAGGACGCATTGATGGTGAGGGAGTTGAGCGAGGCGAGCGTGGCGCCGCTGGCCACCCCTAGCGTGCCGCCTGAGGCCACGGTGAGGTTCTGCCTGAGGGCGACGGTGCCGGGGCCGGTGACATTGAAGTTGGTGGCGTTGATCGTGGCGTCGAGGGTCAGCGTGTCGCCCGATGCGTTGGCCGCGGCGGCGGGGCTGCCGACGTTGCTGAAGGCCATTGGGCCTGTGGCGACGGGGCCTACGGTGGTGCCGATGGAGGTGAGCGTGGGGGTGCCCGCGCCGGCCAGGGTGAGCGTGGTGGCGGGCGCCAGCCGCACGTTGCCCAAGTTGCCCGTGGGCACGGTGGCCGTCAGGTTGCCGCTGTTGACCCGCACGGTGCCCGTGTAGGCGACGCTGCCCTGGACGTCGAGACCGACGTTGCCCTCGGCGGCAAGGGTGCCGCCCGTGCCGGTGAAGGCGCCGGTGACGGTGAGGTTGCCGGTCGTGGTGGTGGTGCCGCCGGTGAGGGTGAGGCTGCCAAGGGTTCCGCCCGCGACGGCCACGGTGCCGGAGCTGGTGAGGCTGGCTGCCACGAGGGGCGCCGGGGTGGCGAGCAGGCCGGTGGGGTTCACCGTGATGGCGGCCCCCGCCGTGGTGAGCGTGCCGCCGCCCGTCATGTCGAGCGTGCTGGTGAGGTTGAGGGCGCTGGTCACCGTAACGTCGCGGTCGGCCCCTGTGCCGGTGCGGACGAGGTCGCCGGTGAGGTTGAGGGTCGCGGCGTTGAAGGGGTGGCTGAGGTAGAGGGTCGCGCCGCTGTTGACATTCACGGTCGCGCCCACGGTCGTCAGCGTCTCGCCGTGGGTCATGTCGAGGTCCTTGTTGAGCGTCAGGGTGTTCGTCACCGTGATGTCGCGGTCGGCGGGGCTGAGGGAGGCGCGGTTGAGGGTGCCGCCGGCGCCGAGGATGAGGGTGCCGAGGTAGAGCGCGCCGAGCGTGCGGGTCTCGCCCTGCGCGATATCCAGCCCGCCGGGGGGGACCACGGCGCTCCAGAAACCTGCCTGCGTGGGGTCGGCGGGCCGTATCGTGGCGAGCGCCCCCATGCCGGGGGCCTGGAACTGGGCGTCAATCTGGGAGCCTCCGCCCCCCTCGCGCTGGGTGAAGGCGAACAGGTACTCACCGGGGTCCAGGGTCACCGTCCTCTGGCCGGTCTGCCCAGAGGCGGAGAGCCAGAGAAGTTGCTCGACGCGGTCGGAGCCGAGGCCGCTCACAGAGGACTCGAACACGCCGTCGCGGTCGAGGTCCACCCAGATTCCGCCGGGATCGTCAATGGCGTTGAGGCGGAACGTCCAACTGCCCGACCTGTTGGGGGCCGTGGGGTAGAGGGCCGCGTCAACGACCGTGAGCTTCCCGATGAAGAGGTCGCTGTAGTTGTCCACCTGGCCGATGTTGCCGGAGTTGATGAAATCGTTGTCGTTGTTGAAATCGAGGCCGCGGTCGCCGGGGCCAGAGGTGAGGAGGCCCCTGTTGTAGAAGGAGGTGAAGGTGGAGGGCGTGCCGCTGTTGACCATTCCGGCGTTGTTGTGGAGGTAGAGGACCGTGCCGTCGCTGTTGACGTGGTAGCCGTAGTGGGAGACGGCGTTGGGCACGGTGTAGTGGTCGAAGGCGTTGGCCGCCGCGTAGTTGGTGATCGGTTCGGTGACGCCGTTGGGCAGCAGGATGTACGTGGCCTCGCCGGGCGTGACCTTCATCTGGATGACCGCGCCATCGGTGGGCTTCAGGTCGGTGAGGATGAGCGCGCCGCCCGCGACGCCGCCGGTGCCGGCGCCGCCCGTGCCCGCCGTGAGCGTACCGCTGCGGACCGAGCGGATGGGGCTGGTGAACGTGACGTCGTTGCCGTCCGGGCTGGCGATCACGACTTCGCCCGCATTGATGTCCAGGGTCAGCCCGGGCACCACGTCGCCCACCACGATGGCGCGGCCGGCGTCCACCCGCAGGGTCGAGCTGCCCAGGCCCGTGCCGAGTTCGTTGAGCACGAGGTCGCTTGCGCCCTGCTTGACCAGGCGGGCCTGGCGGCCACCGGCATCGAGGGCTCCGGTGAAGGTGCGGACGGTCGTGTTGAACCCGACGAGGGAGGTGGCGGTGACCGTCGTGTCGTCGAACGAGACGTCTGCGCCCGTGCTGCCGGTGACGGTCAGAACGCCTTGGGCGCCCGAGGCGTCGAAGCTCAGGTGGCCCAGGTCGGTCCTGCCTGTGGTGTTCACTCGGAGCGTAGAGTTGGCGACAACGGAGAGGTCGGTGTCGAGCATGTTGAGATTGGAGTTGGCGGGGATGGGCGTGAGGTCGAGCGTGCCGCCCGCGAGGGTGACGCGGGTATCGCCCGTGCCGAGGGGCAGAGCGCCCGTGGCGGCGAGGGTGCTGGTGCCCTCCAGGCGGAAGAGCGTATTGTTGGCGACGATGGTGCCGGGCACGGTGTTGTTGAGGATGCGGAAGGCATTGGCCCCCAGCTTGAACTCGTGGCGGACCAGCCGCACCTCGGCGGCCACGCCCGCCAGCGGCTTCCCCGCCGCGTCCACGAAGCGCAGGCTGGCCCCAGCGGTTCGGTGCTCGCGAATGCGGCGATCGGCATCGGCCAGGATAGCGTGGGCATCCATTCCCGGCTCCTTACTTGGTGTCCTAGGCTGCAATGGTAGCCGGTTCTCTGGTGAGGTGTCAAGCCGTGAATGGCGTGAGCAGGTCCGCGATCCAGTGGAATCCTGCTGGCCCGTGTGTTAGAATGCCGCGGGCGAGTTCCGGCGGATATGAGCGCAGGGAGAATCCGGCCCGGCCCTCGGAAGTTCAATATAGGAGATCACCGTGGCTTCCCAAACGAGCATTCTCAGGTCGATTGCTCTCACATTGGCGCTGTCGTCAGCCACCCCGTACGCGGAGAACAACGGCGATGAGAGCATTGAGTTGATCGTGGCCGATTCGGACGTCGTGGTCCGGGGCACGATCGAGCGCGTGACCGTGACCAAAGGGCCAGGGGATGTAGTCTATGAGACGGCTACGGCCAAGGTGGCGGAGGTCCTGAAGGGCGACCCGGCAGAGCAGGTTGCCTTCTTCGTTCGCCATCTCGCCCATGAGGATGTACCCTCGAAGTGGAAAGAGCAGAATGTCGAGCTGATCCTCTGCCTGGTGAGAAGCGAACGGTACAAGGGAGATGACCCTCGCTATCAGGGCTGCCCTCTGGCGCTCCGACACCGGTGGGGCAAGCCTTCGGCATTCCACCTCGATGGCAAGGCCAAGGTAGGCGCATTCACGATCGGGTTCGAGGAACTCACTCGGAGGGACGAGATCCTGGCCGCTGCCCGCGCCGCGGCCAAGGTCGTCGCGGGCAAGACGAAGCCGAAGGAACTCCGGGTGGATGTCCCGTTTGGCACCCCAGTCTTCCAGAAGCTCGATCTCGGCAGCAGCGTCTTTCTGGTTGTGCCCGTTGATGAGCGCCTGGAAGCTGAGGCCAGGAAGTGGATAGGCTCCCAGGACTCAGAAACTCGCCACCAGGGGGCTGTCGCTTTGGGGCACTTCAAGTCGGAGGACAACGCGCGGTTGCTCAAGACCCTCCTGGCCGACAAGGGTTTCTGCGAGACGCCCAGCGAGAAGAAGAGGACGTACTATGTTCGACAAGCGGCCTACCGTGCTCTGAAAGCATGGGGCGTGGCCGTTGCGGCGCCCGCTATGGAGGAGCTGTTCCCTCCCAAGCCGTGACCCACGGCAACGCCGCTCCTCCCGGGCTGAGCGCCTGCCTCCTAGCGTGTGACCCCGGCGCCGCTGGGCCGCCAGGTCGCCAAGGTCTTCCCCAAGGCGCGGAGCCCTTCGCAGACCCGATTCCAGAGCGAACGGCCTGGAACCGCGGCGGGGTCGCGGCCGATGATGCGCTCGCGGCGGTTGTCGTAGCGGTAGGTGAGGTTGAGCTTGAGGGCGAGAAGGGCGGGGAGCCAGCCGATGGTGAATGCGGCTCGCACGAAGCGGACGAGGATGCGGTCGAGGCGGTAGAACTGGGCGTAGAGCCAGTCGGCGCCATCCTGGAGCTGGCCGGCGGTCATGCGGGCGGGGGTGAAGACGCAGTGGCGGAAGTCGTAGTGAGCCCAGTCGCGGTCGGTCACGCGGCCCTGGCGCTCCATTTCGCCGAAGAGGGGGGTGCCGGGGAGGGGGGTCATGATGTTGAGCTGAAGGGCGTCCATGCGCTCTCGCTGGAGGAAGCGGAGGGTGCGGGCGAAGACGGTCGGGTCGTCGGCGTCGAGTCCGACGATCATGCCGGCGACGACGCCGATGCCGTGCCGGCGGATGGCCGCGAGGCGCTTGTGATACCGGGCGGGGTCGTTGAAGCCCTTGTCCATTGCGGCCAGGTTCTCGCTGCTGGCGGTCTCGATGCCGATGAAGAGGCCGCGGCAGCCGGCGGCACGGGCGAGGTCGAGGAGTTCGGGGTCGTCGGCGATCTCGATGGCGCACTGGCTCACCCAGCGCTTCCGCATCGGCGCCATCGCGCGGAACAGGGCGCGGGCGTAGTCGGGGTCGGCGATGAGATTGTCGTCCACGAACATGAAGTTGCGCGGCACCTCGCGCAGCTCGGCGAGCACGTGGTCGAGCGGGCGGGTGCGATGGGTGCGGCCGTGGAAGGCGGCGATGGAGCAGTAGCGGCAGCCGTGGCGGCAGCCGCGGCCGGTCTGCACGGCGTTGACGGTGACGTAGTGGCGGGCGGTGCGGGCCGTGAGGTCGCGGCGGGGGGGCGGGGTGTTGGCGAGGTCGCACGGCGTGTCGTTGCGGTAGACGTGGCGGAGGCGGCCCGCCTCGGCGTCGGCCAGGAGCCGCGGCCAGGCGCCCTCGGCGTCGCCGGCCACGATGGCGTCGAAGTGCTCCGCCGCCTCATCGGGGCACAGGGTGGGGTGGTAGCCGCCGGCGACGACGAGCTTACCGCGGGCGCGGAACGCCGCGGCAATCTCGTAGGCCCGCGGGGCGAGGGCGGTCATGAACGTCACGCCGATCAGGTCGGCGTCGGTGTCGAAGTCGAGCGGCTCCACGTTCTCGTCGCACAGCGTCACCTGGTGCTCGGGTGGAGTGAGCGCGGCCACGGTGGTGAGGGGCAGGACGCTGAAGCGCAGCATCGCCCGCCTCGGCACCTGCGCGGTCGCACACGTCACCCGCAGATGCTCCACCGCCGGCAGAACCAGCAACACCTTCATGTTGGTCTCCTCCGCGGAGAAAAAAGACTCCTGGAGTCCTTTTCCCGGTCACAACCGCTGGGTAATACACATCTTCTGGTGTGAGAAAAGACTCCTGGAGTCTTTTTCTCGGGAGTCTTTCTCTCGGCTGCTCCGGATATATGAATAGGCGCCAGTAGATGAACATTGTTCATATCAATCGCCTGGAAGAGGCCGCTCTCGGGGCACCTGTGTGCCGGCAAGGCGGCCTAGGGTGCGAAGACCCCCTTGAGGATCAGTGTTTTGGCCTCGCGGGCCACGGAGGAGAAGGTGGCCGCGTCGTCGCGGACGAAGTAGAGGACGACGCCGGCGAGCATGCTCCAGACGGCCTGGACCCTGCTCGCGGCGGCTTCGGCTGGGACGCCTGCGCGGCCGAGGACGCCGGTGGCGATGGCGCGGCAGGCGGCCTCGGCGGAGAGTAATTGGCTTCTCTGCTCGGCGTCAAGCGCGAGACGCGTGAGGGCACCCCCCTCGCGCTGCACTGTGAAGAAGATGATGTCGAAGTACTCGGGGTGTTCCCTGGCGAAGCTCAGGAAGCCGTCAGTCAGCGCCTCGCCCTGCTCGCGGGGCGAGGCGTCGGCACGGACCGCTTGGCGGAGACGCTCCGCCAGTCGCTCGTAGCCCTCGACGAGGAGTTCGGTGTAGAGGGCCTCCTTGCTGGGGAAGTAGAGGTAGAGGGTGCCTGGTGCAACTTCAGCGGCATCAGCGATTTGCGGCATCGTGGCCCGCTCGTAGCCGCGCGCCCAGAACAGCCGGCGGGCGGCGTCGAGGATGGCCTCGCGCCGCTGCTGCCTCTCGCGTTCCCGTCGCTCCCGTGTCCCCATTGCCGCCTCGCACTGAAAAGTGGACAGTATGTGAACGCAATTCATTATACCACATCCGCCTTGGTTGTCAAGTCCTTCTGCATGATTGCGCAGTGCAGACACCTGGGGGGGGGCGGGGGCCAACCTTTGCCAACTCGTGTGGCGCACGTTGGCAAAGGTTGGTAGCATAGGTTGGCCGGGCCTCGGGGAGCGCCGCTTCCGCCGCCCCGCTCCTGGGGGCTGAGCGGCACTGGCGGGACGACTCCACCAGAGCGCCATACTGGATCAACCTGGAGGGGGAGGAATTGATCGAGTATGGCGAGGAAGGCCGTGCAAGCGTCCAGATCGCCAAAGCGCCATACTTGATCACCTCCCGGCGGCGCGACAGTTGATCCAGTATGGCGAGCGGGTACGCGGGCGGTCAGCGGTCGCGGAGGATGGAGAGCATGCCGCCGTCCACGAGGAGGGCGGCGCCGGTGATGTAGGACGCCTCGTCGGAGGCGAGGAAGGCGAGGGCTTCTGCGGGTCGGGCCACGTGCGGATGATCTTGGGGCCGAGCGCGATGCCGGCCAGCATCACGCCAGCCACGACCGCGAGCGCCAAAATGCCCCGCCGCACCAGCGGCTTCAGGTGGCCGGCGTCGCGCCTCAGGAAGAACAGCGCCACGGCCAGCACCACGAGCGCGCCCGCCACCACCACCCACGGCGGCAACGGACAATCGAAGATGACCTTCGTCGTGTTCACGCGCTGCTCCCTGCCGACTGCCGACTGCCAACTGCCGACTGCTTACTGCCGACTGCCGACTGGTCTTCGCTCTTGCCCGCGGCGCTCGGCCGGCCCATGCTCCACGCGAGGACCACCTCGCCCACCAGAAACAGAATGGCCAGGACGGCCAAGGGGAACGTGGAGGCGGCCGAGCGCGCGCCCGTGCCCTGGCCGATGCTCTGCGCCCCGCCGTCCACCCGCAGATAGCTCACCGCCGCGTCGGGCAGCAGCCCCTGAATCGTCGCCGGGTCCACGCGGGCCAGCTCGGACTCCTCGTCGGGCACGTTGAGGGCCGCCGTGGGCGGCGCGGCCTCGGGGTCCGCGGGCGCGACCGTGCCCGACACGAGGCGGTAGATGCCGGCCAGCTCGGTCTGAGCGAACGTCACATCCCCCTCCGCCGGCCGCATGACGGGCACGGCCCGGCGGTCGGGCGTGAGCATCAGGTGTGCGCCGGGCGGCACCGCCAGCTTCAGCTCGGCAAACGTGGGGAGCGAGAGCGGCGCCGAGCCCTCGACCAGGTGCGTGTTCACGATGCGGTGCAGCACGAGCAGGAACGGCGGCGTGAACGGGAAGTTCGAGAAGTCCGCCTGGGCCGACACGGCGAACACATAGACCTTGCCCCTGCCAACCTGGGTGCGGACGAGGAACGGCTCGCCCTTCTCGGTGTGGATGAGCGTGTCGGCGGCGGGCAGCCCCTTGGCGTCGAGGCGGAACATCTTCCCGATGAGCACCCGCTCCAGCCCCTCGGTGGGCAGCGCGGCCACGACGGGGTGCGTGGGCGCGACGGCGCCCAGCTTGAGCCGCTTCTCCCCCTCGGCCTCGATGAGCGCCTCGAAGCGGACGCCCGGGAACTTCGATTCGTTCCACGCCGCCGCATCGGTGTGGGCGCCGGGGAAGACGATAGCCAGCCCGCCGTCCGCGACGTAGCGGCGCACCCGCTCCAGCGCCTCGGGGGCCAGGCGCGCCACGTCGGCCAGCACCACGGCGGCGAACTTCGAGATGTCGGTCCCCGCCAGTTCCGCCGCGGCCAGGGACTCGGTGGTGAAGGGCGAACGCTCGATGAGGCCGCTCTCCGGCGGCTGAAGGGCCAGTTTCACAAAGTCGCCCGCGCCGTCGAACGGCACGGACGACGGCGCGCCCTCGACCACGAGGACGGGCAGCCGCGCCGCCGCGTTCAGCACGAAGTAGTGGCGGTCGTCCCCCGGCAAGGCATCGGGGCTGAGTTCCAGGTAGCCCGCGTGCGCCCCGCCCTTGAGCGCGGGCAGGCGGAACACGACGTCGGCCTTGCCCGGCTCGTCGAACTCGTGGGTCCGGGCGTCAACGCGCCGCCCGTCGAGGAAGAGCGCGACGTTGGCGACGGCGCGCGCCTCACCCTTCGCCCGGAGCTGGACCGTGGCCGTGAGCTTCGGCGCATCGCCCTCCACCAGCACGGCGGGGGCGACACTCAGACCCACCACGCTCAGGTTGCTCTCGACGCCAGGGCTGAGGTCGGTGATGACAATCTGCGGCTTACCCGCCTGCTGGAGGGCCTGGCGGACCAGTTGCCATTCGCCCGGCTCGTCGGGTCGCCAGCCGCCGGCCTGCAGGTCGGTGAGGAGCCAGATGCTGCCGCCGCCCCCGCCGCGCTCGAGCGATTCGGCGGCGGCGCGGAGAGCACGGGGCACGTCGCCCCGGCCGCCCGTCAGGCGGGCGTCCTTGAGCACGGCGCCCACGGCGGAGCGGTCCTGGAGCGGCTCGCGGAAGGGGGAGTGGTATGCCTGGGTGAACGTCCCACCCGTCGCCCGCGCGCCGCGGGACAAGTCGTCGAGCGTCCGCGCGGCCAGCTCTCGGCCGCGCTCGAAGGCGGAGCCGCCCGGCCCTGCGGCGGACATCGAGGCCGAGGCATCGAGCAGCACGGCCACCTGCCGGCTCCCGCCCAGGAGCGCGGCCAGCCCGCCCCGCACGACGGGCTGCACGAGCGCGCCCAGCGCCGCGGCCAGCAGGAGCATGCGGAGCGCCATCAGCAGAAGCTGCTTCAGCCGCGCCCGCCGCACCGCCCGCCGCTCCATCGTCAGCAGGAAGTCAATCGCCGCCCACCGCACCCGCCGATACCGAATCCTGTTCAGCAGGTGGATGATGATCGGCAGGGCGATCAGAGGGGCGAGCCAGAGAAGTCCAGGGTGCAGAAACTGCATACGGTTCTTGCCCAGGCGATCTGACAGATCCGTCGGATCGGTCCGATCCCAGTTACCGTCGCCGGCCCAAGTACGCCGTCAGCGCCCTGTCAAAGGGCTCCGAGAGCTGCATGCGCTCGTAGTCAATGTTCTTCTCGGTGCACCCCTTGCGAAGGCGCTCGAGGAAGTGGCCGAACTTGGCGCGATAGCTCTCAGCCATCACGCGGGGGTCCACCACGACCTCCTCGCCCCGCTCGATGCCCTCGAACAGGGTGATGCGGTCGTAGGGGAACTCGGTCTCGGCGTCGTCGAGGAGGTGCAGCACGATCACCTCGTGCCGGCGGTGGCGGAAGTGCTGAAGGCCGTGGAGCAGTTCCTCGACGTTGTCGAAGAAGTCGCTGATGACGATGACCATGCTCCGCCGGCGGATGCGCTCGGCGATCTCGTGCAGTACGGCCGCGATATTCGTGTCCGCCCCCGGCTTCACCCGCTCCAAGGCGTCTATGATCGCCGCGAAGTGCCGCGCGTTGCCGCGGGGCGGGATGAACGTGCGGACGGCGTTGTCGAAGACCACCAGGCCCGACTGGTCGCCCTGGCGGAGCATCAGCAGCGCCAGCGAGGCGGCCAGGCCCGCCCCGTAGTCCAGCCGCGTCTCGCGGGCCGTCGTGAAGTCCATCGAGCCGCTGGCGTCGAGCAGCACGTAGCAGCTCAGGTTGGTCTCGGCCTCGAACTGCTTGATGAAAAAGCGGTCGGTGCGGGCGAGGACGCGCCAGTCAATGTAGCGCGGGTCGTCGCCGGGCGAGTACTCGCGGAACTCGGCGAACTCGACGTTGAAGCCGTGATAGGGGCTTTTGTGGATGCCCGTGTAGTAGCCCTCGACCGCCTGCCTGGCCCGCAGCTCGAGCCGGCTGATCTTGGCCACGGCCCGGCGGTCAATCTGGCGTTCTTTCGCGGTGGGCAAGGCCCGTTCCTTTCGCCATTCCAGATTCCGAATCCCAGATTCCAGATTGCCCGTAATCTGCGATCTGCGATCTGGAATCTGGAATGCTCTCAGCTCGCCGCCTCAATCGCCGGCACCTCCCCCACCAATCGTGCCACCACGTCGTCCGACGTGATCCCTTCGGCCTCGGCATTGAAGTTCAGCAGCACGCGGTGGCGGAGCACAGGGGCCGCCACGGCCTTGACGTCCTCGACCGACGCATAGCCGCGTCCCAGGAGGATCGAGCGGGCCTTGGCGCCCAGGATGAGGTACTGCGACGCCCGCGGCCCGGCTCCCCACGCCACCCACTCCCGCACGTAGTCCGGGCAGTCCGCCTCCTTCTTCCGCGTCCGCCGCACCAGCGTCACCGCGTAGCGGTAGACGTGGTCGGGCACGGGGATGCGGAAGACGAGGTCCTGGAGCTTCACGATGTCCTCGCCCGTCAGCACGTGCTTCACCTCGGGGTCGCGCAGCGTGGTCGTGCGGCGCACCACCTCGATCTCCTCGTCGAAGCTCGGGTAGTCCACCCGCACGTGAAACATGAAGCGGTCGAGCTGGGCCTCGGGCAGGGGATAGGTGCCCTCCTGCTCGATGGGGTTCTGCGTGGCGAGGACGAGGAACGGCTCGCGGAGGTAGTATTCCTTGCCGCCGGTGGTGACCCGGTGCTCCTGCATCGCCTCCAGGAGCATGGTTCACAGTTGTAC
This sequence comes from Planctomycetota bacterium, assembly GCA_041320515.1. Taxonomy (GTDB): domain Bacteria; phylum Planctomycetota; class PUPC01; order DSUN01; family DSUN01; genus DSUN01. The sequence goes on from JBGLNR010000001.1 coordinate 3,615,174, forward strand.
AACTATGACAAAGCTCGTCCCGAGCTTGACAAGGTATCAGGGCGGGGATAAGATTTCACAGTTGTACAACTGTGAACACCCTTCTCTCAGTGAGGAAGCCCTATGGACGAGCTGATCGTGCGGGCACTGCGAGCGGTCGCGTGCGTGACAAGGCTCCGCATCCTCTCGCGCCTCGCCGGTGTGGATGAGTTGACGCTGACCCGGCTCGCGGGCGACCTGCGGCTTCGGCGCGACCTGGTGTGCCTTCACCTCGCGCGCCTTGCGGCGGTGGGGCTTGTGCGGCGCCGCCGGTCAGGGCGTCGCTGCTACTGCATCGCAGGCTCCCCCTACGGGCCGAACACCGTCAGCGGCGACCTGGCCGCCTGGCTGTGCTCCGCGCTCCGCTCCGAGCGCGCATTGCCGGGCCACGCAGGGGCGCCCGCACATCGCTTTGGGCGTACCCGTGGCACACTTCCTGAGCTACACCGCCTGATTCTGGACGCCACCACAGCCTTCACCAATCCGCGCCGCCTCCAGATCCTGCGTCATCTCGCCTGTGGGAAGCCGGCTTCGGCGACGCAGTTGACGGGCGAACTCCGGATGTCGGGCTCCGCGTTGGAGCGCCATCTGGGCAAACTCATCCGGCGCGGCTATGTCCGCAAGTTGCGCTCGGGGCCTCAGCCGAGCTACTGCCTCGCGCCCACGGCGAAGACGCCGCACCACGCGCGGCTCATGGCGATTGTGCAGGCGCACTGGGGCAGGGCGGAGTGCGCGACCTGAGGCCGCGATGAGGGACGCGGTGAGGAAAGGAGAGCTTCCCACAGTTGTACAACTGTGGGACATCGCGCGCGAGCGCCGTGCTTCGCGAGCGGTTCGTGGCGATGGGGCAGGTGTGCCGGGGCACGGAGGAACCGCCGAGCTGAGGCCGTGCTCGGGAGGGGACAGGGGCTGTTCACAGTTGTACAACTGTGAACCTGCTCCTGGCGGCGCCCTACTACGTGGCCTGTTCCCCCTGGCGCGCCAGTTGCTGCACGGTTCGTGTGGCGTCCAGACAGAGGTCGGTCCGCGTCACGCTTGGCAGGCCCCCAGTCCTGGTCTTCGTTGTACGGAGGTGTTGGGTGGACAGAGGCGTGTCACAGTTGTACAACTGTGGGCCACCCTCTTCAGCAGCCTTTGCCATATCGGCCAGGGGGGCCGCCGACCAGACGGTTGGGCGGCGGCAGGGCCGAACGCGATGTCCGGCACGGAGGGTGTGAAGGCCAGGCAGTTGCTCGACCGCCTGGCCAAGGGGATTGGCTGCCGCGGCGGGGAACACCCGGGCGCGGGATGAGACTCCAGCGTTTGGGCCGGCGCTCCTTGCAGAACGGGTGAAAGGTTGGTATAGTCTATGGGCGAACTTGCAGGGGCGTGACGCCCAGGAGAGCAGCCGATGCGCAAGGCCGTCATCGTTGGCGTGGGGTATGGTGTCCTCGTCGTGGCGCTTGCCCAGGCGGGGGAGACTCGCCGCCTGCTCGTGAAGGACTACCTCGACAAGATGAAGGGCGGGTGGATCGGCCAGATGGCAGGCGTGGGCTGGGGCGCGCCTACCGAGTTCAAGTGGAAGGGCAAGATCATCCCCCAGGACAAGATGCCCAAGTGGAACGCGGGGATGATCAACCAGTTCAACCAGGACGACATTTACGTCGAGATGACGTTCCTGCGGACGCTGGAGGAGCACGGCTTCGAGGCCTCGATTCGGCAGGCGGGGATCGACTTCGCGAACAGCGGCTACCCGCTCTGGCACGCGAACAAGGCGGGCCGCGACAACCTGCGCCGCGGCATCGCCCCGCCCGACAGCGGGCACCCGCAGTTCAACACGCACGCCGACGATATTGACTATCAGATCGAGAGCGATTTCTCGGGCCTCATCGCCCCCGGCCTGCCCCAGGTCGCGATCGAGCTAGGCGAGAAGTTCGGGCGGCTGATGAACTACGGGGACGGGCTCTACGGCGGCCAGCTCTTCGGGGGCATGTACGCCGAGGCATTCTTCGAGAGCGACCCCGTGAAGCTCGTCGAGGCCGGCCTCCGCTGCATCCCCCAGGGCAGCCAATATGCCGAGTGCATCCGCGACGTGTTGGCCTGGCACAAGGAGAACCCGAAGGACTGGACGGAGACGTGGAAGCGGATCAACGAGAAGTACCACGAGAACGCCGACTACCGCAGGGCGTCGTGCAACAAGGGCGACTTCAACATTGACGCGAAGATCAACGGCGCCTACGTGGTCATGGGCGTGCTCTACGGCGAGCGCGACCTGGACAACACGATCCTCATCTCGACGCGGTGCGGGCAGGACTCGGACTGCAATCCGTCGTCCGCCGCTGGCGTGGTCTTCACCACGGTCGGCTTCGAGAAGCTGCCCGAGCGGTTCAAGTCGGCCCTCAACCCCGAGGGCAAGTTCAGCCACACCCCCTACAACTTCCCCACCCTCATCACGGTGTGCGAGAAGCTGGCCCGGCAGGCGGTGGTCCGCGCCGGCGGCAAGATCGAGAAGGACGACAAGGGGGAGGAGGCGTTCGTCATCCCCGTGCAGGTGCCGAAGCCGACGGCGCTGGAGCAGTGCTGGACGCCCGGCCCCATCGCCAACAGCCGCTTCACCGAGGAGGAGATGGCGAAGATCGCCGCGCCCGGGAGCGCGAAGAGCATCAAGGGGGCCGTGGAGAAGTTCGCCCCTGGCTGGATGGTGGCCAACTGCGGGGACGCCGAGGACCCCGGCCTGCGGGCCGAATGGGGCGGGAAGCGGAACATCCTGGCCACCCATCCGCTCAATCAGACCGCGGCGTGCGTCCTGAGCAGGAAGGTCGAGGTGCCGCCGCTGAAGAAGACCACGGTGCGCCTGGTCGTGGGCCACGACCCGCGCGGGGACTGGGAGCTGATCGTGCGGGCCGACAACCGGGAGATATTGCGCAGGGAGGTGGGCAAGAGCACGGCCTACGGCGGCTGGCTCGACGCCAGGGCCGACCTGTCGGCCTACGGCGGCCGAACCGTCCTCGTCGAGCTGCTCAACTCCGCCAACGGCTGGCGGTACGAGACCGGCTTCTGGGCGAAGATTGACATCGTGAGCGAGTAAGCAGAAAGGGAAGCTCCTATGACCACGCGAAACGCGTTCCGGTGGCTGGCTTGCGGGGCGTGCGCCTTGACGGTGGCGAGCATGCTCGCCGGCTGCGGCGGCGATGACCCGCCGCCCGACGGGGGCAAGCCGCGCTACCGCGTCGCCCTCGTCATGAAGTCGCTCGCCAACGAGTTCTTCAAGACGATGGAGGAGGGGGCTCGGGCGCACGCGAAGAAGGACCCGAGCCGCTACGAGCTGATCGCGAACGGGATCAAGGACGAGCGGGACGTGAACGGGCAGATCGCGATCGTGGAGCAGATGATCGCGCAGAAGGTCAACGCCATCGTCATCGCGCCGGCCGACTCCAAGGCCCTGGTCGGCCCGTGCAAGAAGGCGGTGGACGCCGGGATCGTGGTGGTGAACATAGACAACGAGCTGGACGAGAAGGCGAAGTTGGAGAAGGAGGTGAGCATCCCGTTCGTCGGCCCGAACAACCGCCTGGGGGCGCGCATGGCGGGCGAGTACCTGGCCCGGCGCCTCAAGGCGGGCGACCAGGTGGCCATCGTCGAGGGCATGCCGGGCGCCGAGAACGGCACGATGCGCAAGATGGGCTTCGAGGCCGCCATGAACGACGCCGAGATCAAGATCGCCGTCAGCCAGACCGGCTACTGGGAGACCGACAAGGCGGAGAAGGCGGTCGCCAGCATGCTCACCCAGTTCCCCGACCTCAAGGGCATCCTGTGCGCGAACGACAGCATGGCCCTCGGCGCCCTCGCCGCCCTCAAGGCCGCGGGAAAGCTCGGCTCCGTCCTCGTCGTCGGCTACGACAACATCTCGGCCATCCAGGAGCTGATCCTGGGCGGCAAGGTGCTGTGCACCGTGGACCAGCACGCCGACCAGATCGCTGTCGAGGGCATCCGCCACGCCCTGGACATCCTCGGCGGGCACCTCAACCCCGAGCAGAAGGACTACAAGGAAACCGGACCCCACATAGAGCGTGTTGCCATGCTGCGGTACAAAGTGGGCATCTTGGAGTTTGAAAGCGGGCTCACTTCTGAACAGCTTGCAGTATACAAGGGACAGATAGAAGAAGTCAGTCGCCTGGACAACCACGCGCTCTATGAACAAGTGCTCACGGCATTACTCGATGGCAATCAGTGGGTGAGGAACGATGCAGTTACAGCACTCAAGATGATATGCTCAGACGAGTCAGTAGATCGCTTGGTCGCAGAAATGAAGGATGATCACCCCGCTTCGCGTGAAGAGGCCCTGCAGTCCATTCGGCGTGAGATAGAAGAGGCACTGAGCAAGAACGCAGGGAAGTCGATCGGGAGTGGGCAACGAGCGACAAGCGAGGCATCTCCAGTTGCGACAGATCGTCTTGAGCAAGTGGCAGGCGAACTACTTGCCCTGCATGACGCGGGGGGCGGGACGAAGACGCAGCAATTGAGTCGCAGCGGAGTCAGGCTGGTAGGCGCTATGCTCATTGCCGCTTTCCGGCCTGGTAGCCAAGACTCAAGGGAGGAGGCCGTGGCTAGAGCGGTCGAGACCTTCGCGTTAGCGCTTCCAAATCTTGGGGAACGGGACCAGTGCCTCATCATTCTCCGCAGGATGATAAACATAGCTACAGCCATCATGGAGGGGCGTCCGGAGCCCACAGATGCGGACCTCGCGGAGATGAAACCCGTCATAGAAACACCGAAGCATACCGGTTGCCTTTCCGTGGTCGTGACCATTGCGGTCTGCACCGGCGTTCTTATCGGGTTGCTGCTGGCGTAAAGAACGGAGAGCGCGCGGGGCATCCGCTTGCTCCAGGGGCGGTTCAAGGCCGTCGTGGTGGGGGCGGTGGGGTCAGATCTACATTCTACACTTTGGCCCGACTCGACCGGTCGCGAACGGGTGGAGGGGTCAGCCCTCAGGTTCTCGCTTGTTGCCTTGACAGGCGGCACATTTCTGTGGTAGCTTGCGCCTATGGCCACTGAGGCCGTGGCACGGCGATTGAGCCGGATGAGGAGGCCGAGCATGCACTGGCGAGAACGGATCGAGCTGAACCCTGACATCCTGGTCGGCAAGCCCGTTGTCAAGGGGACCCGACTCGCCGTGGGGTTCATCGTGGACCTCCTGGCTCGCGACTGGACTGAGGAGGCTGTTCTGCGGAACTATCCTGGCCTCACCCACGAGGACGTTCAGGCCTGCCTCGCCTACGCAAGCGACCTTCTGCGAGCCGAGAAGGTCTACCCCGTCGAGGTGTGACCCGTGCGTCTCCTGGCGAACGAGAACTTCCCGGCCGAAGCAGTGAACGCGCTTCGCCAGCGCGGGCACGATGTGGCCTGGGTGCGAACCGATGCGCCGGGGAGCAGTGACCGTGTTGTCCTGGCACGAGCCGTGGCCGAGAGTCGCATCCTGATCACGTTCGACAAGGACTTCGGCGAACTCGCCTACCACGCGGGGCTGCCGGCCACCTGCGGCGTCGTCCTCTTTCGCATTTCCCCCGACTCGCCTTCGCGGGTCGCCCGAGCGGCCGTCACCGTCCTGGAGGGTCGAACCGACTGGAGGGGCCACTTCTCCGTCGTCGAGGAGCACCGTCTGAGGATGGCGCATCTGCCGCCCTAGCTTTGGGTTCAGTGCGCCGGCCCCTAACCCAGCGCAGAGACAAAGTAGAAAACTGAGGCTTGACCCCGAGGTTGTTCGCAACCCGTAAGGAGGATGAGGGCATGATTCCCTACCGATGCGTCTGCGGGACTGAGTACGCGCTATCGGACGACCGCGCCGGAAAGCGGACGAGGTGCGGGGTGTGCCGCAGGGTGTTTGTTGCGCCCAGCGTGCCATGCCAAGAGGGGGCCCGGCCCGCCGAGAGCGTCCCCGCGCGCGGGGTGCCGGGTCCGGGCCAGGCCTTCGGCACCGGGGCCGTTGTTGGCCAGCGGCGGGAGCGGCCAGCCACCGGCTTGATCATCGGCGCCGCCACAGCCGCACTTGGCCTGGTGATTACCTTCGCGGTCGTCTTGATCATCGCATCGCGTGGTCCCTCGCCTCGTCCGACTGCCACGAAGCCAACGCGGCCCGAGCGAGTGGTGGCAGACGCGGTGAAGCCCAAGTTGAAGCGACAGAAGCCGGGCGCGGCGGAAAGGAAAGGCGTGGAAGACCCGGGACCTCAACGAGTGGTCTTGGAGACGGAGAAGCTCCCGGCCGACAGAGGACCCGAAGACAGGAAGGACGCGGAGAAGCCCAGGGGGGAGCCGCTGAAGCCGGACTCGGGGGGGAAAAAAGGTGTGGAAGACACGGGATCCCAACCTGTAGTGGCAGACGCGAAGAAGGCCAAGGTGGAGCCACCAAAGCCGAATGCCGCGGACAAGAAAGGTGTAGAGTACCCGAAGCCCCAACCAGTCGTCGTGGACGCGGAGAGGCATAAGGTGGAACCACCGAAGCCGTATGCGGCGCCCAAGAAGGGTGCGGAATCACGTCCCCCCCTGCCCCCGAAGAAGGAGTTGCCAGCACGGCCCGCCCCTGCAGGAAAGGGTGATGCAGAAAAGGAATGGGGTGAGTTGGGCGAGATGGATGTGCTCAGTAACCAGAAGTTCATAGCCAAGTACCCGGACAGTCCGCGGGTTGAGGATGCCAGGAGGAGACTCAGGGACATTGAGCTTACCATCAACCGAGACGGCAGCGTTCTTGTTACTAAGGGCATTGACTACCGGAAAGACATTGTGCTTCTCCACCCGCATGTGATCCAAATCGAGAAAGGCGGCGCCATCCTGCAGACAGTAGGCGGCCCGCCCTTCATTCCAAGGTGCGCCCAGTCAGAAGAGAGTAAGAGCCAGAGCACCTTCGGGCCTGTGCCAGACGCCGTTGGATGCATATGGGTGTTCACCAAGCCCAGCTTCTTCCTATCCAGTTGCGAAAATAGCGCTTTCATGATTATTGCAGCGAAGGAGCGGGCTACTGTTGAGTTCACCAAGGAAGGAGTGCTTCTCAGCAAAGACTTCGTCATTATAAGGTTGCGCCTATAGGCGCAAGTGGGTCCAAGTGGGTCTGGTGTCGGGTCTTTAGGGCGTGTTGCCCGAATGCTCGGGGACGGGCGGCCGGGGCACGGGGGCACGGGGTCAGACCTCAATTATCTACTTTTCGGCTTGACAGTCGGCGGGCGGGGAGGGCATGGGGTCAGACCTCTGTTTTTTGGCTTGACAGGGGGCGGGCGGGTGCGGTAGCGTGCGGCTATGGCACGGCCTCTGAGAATCGACATGCCCGACGGGGTGTACCACGTGACCAGCCGTGGGCTGGAGGGGCGGGAGATTGTGCGCGACGATGCGGACCGGGCGAAGTGGGAGGAGCTTCTCGGTGCCGTGGCCACGCGCTGCCAGTGGCAGGTGTTCGCCTGGGCGCTGCTGGGGAATCACTTCCATCTGTTCCTGCGGACGCCCGAGGCCAATCTGTCGGCGGGGATGCACGATCTCAATTCGGGCTACGTGTCGGCGTTCAACCGGCGGCACGGGCGCTGCGGGCATCTGCTCCAGGGGCGTTTCAAGGCCATCGTGGTGGAGAGGGGGCGGCACGAGTGGGAGCTGAGCCGCTACGTGCATCTGAACCCGGTGCGGGCCGGGCTGGCGGGGCGGCCCGAGCAGTATCTGGGCCGCTGGGGCCAGATCTTCATTAGACATTAGGCTACGCCTTGGGGTCAGGTCGTACCTCGACCCTATAGGAAATTGTTCCTGGACCTCTTGTGGACCCAGGTGGAAGCGGGGCGTGGTTGGCATGTGGCATGGGCGCGGTGTCGCTCGAGGCACGGAAGAGGGACGCGGGAGCGTCCAGGACACGGCGTCCCGACGGAGGACCATCGGGACGAGCAGCGCGCCAAGAGGAAGACTGCCTAAAGGCAGGACTCCCAACATGTTACGAACTCGTTCGGAGTCCTGCCTTCAGGCAGAATGCTCCTGTCTTCACGCCATTGGCGACAGGCATCTCGTGCCAAAATAGGAAATAGTGAAGACCTGACCCCACCTCCCCCATGAACCGGTGAGCTGGGGGAGCTGGGGGCGAATGCAGCCCCCCGCCTCCGCACCCGCGAGGACGGCAAGTACTACGTGTGGAACTACTGGGACCCCGCCGGCCCGTGGGACTACAAGCCCGACGGCTCGCCGAAGCACTGGGTCGGCGTCCACCCCAACGGCGGCTACTACGGTATAGATGTCGAGGGAATGGTCACGGCGTTCGAGCACGGCCTCGTCTTCACGAAGGCCGACATGGACCGCCTCATCGCGACGAACCGCGATTTCATGTGGAACCAGAAGGTCCAGGGCGCGGCGTTCCGGCGGATTGACGGCGGCCAGCCCGACAAGCGGTGGGCCAGGACCCCGGGCGTCCTCTGGTTCGCCCTCGTGCCGCACGATGCCACGCTGCGCAAGGTCTTCGAGGCCAACCACGACCCCGGCGGTTGGGGCGGCCTCAGCGCCACGCCCCGCTACATGGCGCAGCAGGCCCGCCTCCGCAGAAGCTCCTGGTCCTTGCAATCCGGCGGCCCGAGTGTATAGTAGAAGAGGGAGGCGGCGGCAAGGAGCAGGCCATGAATCTGAGCCTGTTTGACCGAATCACCTTCGACCCCGACATCATGGGTGGTCGCGCCTGCATCCGGGGCATGCGAATCCCTGCCTCCGTCATCGTCCGCCAGGTCGCCCACGGAGCCACTGAGGAAGAGATTCTCGCAGACTACCCCGACCTGGAGGCCGAGGACATCCACCAGGCCCTCGAGTACGCCGCCTGGCTCACCGAAGAGGAAGTCTACGTCTCCTGAGGAGCGCTCGACGTGCGGTTCCTGGCCGACATGGGCGTGTCCATGCGCGTCGTTGACTGGCTGCGGCAGCGCGGGCACGATGTTCGGCATCTGCGCGAGGAGGGTCTCCAACGCCTTCCGAACGGGGCGATCTTCCAGAAGGCGATCGCGGAACGGCGGATTGTCCTGACGTTTGACTTGGACTTCGGCGAGATCGTGGCGCTCTCGGAGGGCAGCCTCAGTAGCGTCATCCTCTTCCGCTTGCGGAACACGCGCACGCCGAACGTGATCGCGCGTCTAGCGCAGGTGCTCGCCCGTTGCTCGCGAGATGCCGAGGAGGGGGCGGTGATAGTCGTTGAGGACGCCCGCCACCGAGTGCGGCGAGTGCCCTTCCTGCCGTGAACTGCCCAATCCTGTGGCTTCGCCGCTGCATCCAGCTACTCGGCGCGATGCGGCAGGCCCACAACCTGGAGGAGCGCCCGGCCCCGCGGAAGCGGGGCCGGGCGCCGTGCATTCTCCAAAGGGACGGCTGCGGGGCCGCCTACAGGGCCCTCAGGAAGGCCACGAGATCAGCCTTCTCCTCTGCCGTGAGCTTGAGCTGCTGGATCAGGTTGAAGAACTCCACCGTGTCCTCCAGAGTCAGCAGGCGGCCATCGTGCAGGTAGGGCGGCGAGTCCTTGATGCCGCGGAGCGGGAACGACTTGATGGGGCCGTCCGAGGCGGCCATCCGGCCGTTGACCATGCGGGGCTTGAAGAAGCGCTCCGCCTTGAGGTTGTGCATGAGGTTGTCGGTGTAGTAGGGCGCCGGGTGGCAGACGTTGCACTGCGCCTTGCCGTTGAAGACGGTCTCGCCCCGCAGCTCCGAGGGCGTGGCCTTCGTCGAGTCCAGCTTCCCATAGATGTTCAGCTTCGGGGCGGGCGGGAAGTCGAGGAGGGCCATGAACTCAGCCATGAAGTGGACCTGGCTCGCCCGCTCGAGGATGTTCACGCCCTTCTTCGTGGCGATCACGGGGTCGCCGTCGAAGTAGGCGGCCCGCTGCTCGAACTCCGTGAAGTCTTCGATGGACTTCAGGGCGCGCTGCGAGCCGAAGAGCCGCTGGATGTTGACGCCTCTGAGGGTGGGCGTGTCGAGGCGGTGGCGGAACTCCTGCGGCCGGATGTCGCCGACGAGGTGGGTCGTGCCGTTGGTGTGGCCGTTCACGTGGCACTCGAAGCAGGTGACGCCGAGGCTCGGCCGCTCGGAGCGGCGGTCCTCGGTGGCGTTGAACTGCTGTTGCGGGAACGGCGTCACGAGGAGCCGCAGGCCCTCGAGCTGCTTGGGATTCAGGATGCCGTTGAACAGCTCGTAGTAGTTGTCCGACGTGACGACTTTCCCCTGCGACACGTCGCCGAGGTCGAGCCGCGTCGTCAGGTAGATGGCGGGCGGGACGTCCGCCAGCACGTGGTCGGGGAGATCGAAGTCGAGGTCGAAGCGCGTGAGGTCGCGCCCCGTCTGCTTCTTGATCTCGTCAATGTGGAACTGGGGGAACACCATCCCGCCCTCGGGGTGATTGGGGTGCGGCAGGGGCAGGAACCCGAGGGGCCAGAGGTCCTTGTCGCGGACCGCGTCCGGGGCCATGCCCGCCAGTTGGTCCCAGGTCGTGCCGCCCTGGAGCTTGACCCGCACGCCGGCCTGCACGGCTTTGCCGCGCGACATGGTCACCCCCTCGGCAGGGCGATTGGCGAGGTCGTAGCGCTCCTTCAGGTGGTCCATGTGCCGCTTCATCACCTCGGCCTTGGCGGCCTTCATCCGCGCCAGGGTTGTCGCGAAGTCCTCCTTGATGTCCACCGGCGAGTAGCTCGTCTTGCCCCGTTCGGCGCCCACCGCGGGCGCCGCCATCCCGAGGAACAGGACGCACACCCCTCCCGCAACCACGGCCGCGAGCATTCGTCTGTGCCAGAGCATGTTCCAGTCCTCCTTGAACTGCTGTCGCAAGCTGCACCGCGCGCCACGTCTCACACACGCGCGAAGTTCCTCACGCTCACCTCCTTTCTTCGCGCGTCCACTCCCTTAAGGAGCCCTCGAGCACTGCTCTGCTGCGATCAGGCGAGGTCGAAACGGTCAAGGTTCATGACCTTGTTCCACGCCGCAACAAAGTCGTGCACGAACTTCCCCTGGGCGTCCTCGCTTCCATAGACTTCCGCGATGGCCCGGAGCTGGGAGTTCGAGCCGAAGATGAGGTCCACACGGGTGCCGGTCCACTTGACTTCGCCGGTTGCGCGATCGCGACCCTCGAACACGTCGCCCGCTTCCGAAGCCGGCTTCCACTCCGTGCCCATGTCGAGCAGGCTCACGAAGAAGTCATTGGTGAGGGTCTCTGGCCGCTTGGTGAAGACGCCGTGTTGGGACCCGCCGACGTTCGCGCCCAGCACGCGCATGCCGCCGACGAGGGCCGTCATCTCGGGAGCGGTCAGCGTCAGCAACTGCGCCTTATCCACCAGCAGGTGCTCTGCCGCTACGCTGAACTTGGTCTTGAGGTAGTTGCGGAACCCGTCGGCAGCCGGTTCGAGGACGGCGAACGACGCCGCGTCGGTCTGCTTCTGCGACGCATCGGTGCGTCCCGGCGTGAAGGGAACGGTCACCTTGTGGCCGGCATGCTTCGCCGCCTGCTCGACGGCGGCGCAGCCGCCGAGGACAATCAGGTCGGCGAGGGAGATCTTCTTCCCGCCTTTCTGCGCGCTGTTGAACTCCTTCTGGATCTTCCCAAGAACCCGCAGCACCTTCTTCAGTTGGGCGGGTTGGTTGGCCTCCCAGTCCTTCTGCGGGGCAAGCCGAATGCGCGCGCCGTTCGCGCCGCCGCGCTTGTCGGAGCCGCGGAACGTGGACGCCGACGCCCAGGCGGTCGAGACCAGTTGCGGGCTCGACAGGCCCGAGGCGAGAATCTTCTTCTTCAGGTCCGCGATGTCCCGTGCGTTGACCAGCCTATGGTCAACGGCGGGCACCGGGTCCTGCCAGATCAGATCCTCTGCCGGGACTTCCGGGCCGAGATAGCGTGAGCGCGGGCCCATGTCGCGGTGCGTCAGCTTGAACCACGCCCGAGCGAAGGCGTCCGCGAACTTCTTGGGGTTCTTCAGGTAGTTCCGCGCGATCGGCTCGTAGATCGGGTCGAAGCGAAGGGAGAGGTCGGCCGTGGTCATCATCGGCCGACGCTTCTTCGACGGGTCGTGCGCGTCAACCACCATGTCCTCTTCGGCCACGTCCTTGGCCAGCCACTGATTCGCGCCGGCCGGGCTCTTGACCAGCTCCCACTCGTACTTGAACAGCACGGTCAGGTAGCCCATGTCCCAGTGGGTCGGGTTCCGACTACGGTCCCTTCCGCCAGGCGTCGAGCTCGCCGGGCTTGATGAAGCCGACCGACCAGGCATCCCCGCTGAGGGAGCCGATGGGGAACTGCATCTCGGTGCCATTGAAGGTCACTGGCTGCGGGGGAGCGAAGGCAAACGCCAGGTTCCATTTGGCGCCGGGAAAGGCCAACTCGGCAGCGACGACCTTCAGCTTTGTGCCGGCCTTCGCCTCCACTTCCTTACTATCGGCATCCACCGCGATGATTCGCGCCCAGGCGGGCGCGCCCTGAAGGGAGGTCCACCTGCCTGGCACGGTGAAGTGCGTCGGGTCGAACCGGGTCCATCCGGCGTCCATGTGCGTGGTGATGCGGTCGGGCTTGAAGCTCATTCGGTATCGGCAGTCCCCATAGCCGCTCGGCGCCCCGGTCAGGGCGGCCGGGACAGATGACGGCCAGGTGTAGTTGTTCGTGCACCCGTCGAACAGCCAGGGCTTCTTCCCGTCGGAGAAGGTGAACAACGGGCCGCCGTTCAGGCGTACCGCACCGTCGTCATCGGCCAGGTAGCGGGTCAAGCCGCTGTCCATGTCCATCTCGACAATGTAGCGCGGCGCGCTCACTCGGAAGACATTGCGTTCGGGATGCCGATAGACGTATTCCAGGACGGAATTGACCACCACGTGGAAGGGCAGGGGCGCAGTGCGGGCCTCCTGTGCGGCATCCTCAACGCGATAGCTGACGCGGTACGGGACGAGCTGTTTCCCCTGTGCCGCGTCTCTTCCCGCGATGAAGGCCACTGGCACTTGCGCCGTCGCGCCGGGTGCGAGGGGGCCGAACTGCGGGGCCGAGGGCTCAGCCGTGACCCCGGCCGGCAGCTCAAAGGCCACGGTGCCCGCGATGCTCTGCCGCAGCGTGTTCTTCACGGTGAAGGCCACGGCCCCGCGCGCTCCCTGCGCCAGGCGGGCGACGGCCGCGCTCGGGGTCACCGGGAAAGGGCACTCCGGTTCCACCACCTGGGCCGGCTGCTTAGCGGGCAAGACGCCGAAGGCCAGATAACCGCCTGCGGCCGTAGCCGCAGGGAGGCTGAAGCCGGTCCAACCGCCGCGCGTAACCACCGTGCCGTCTCGACGCAGGCGCAGGTAGCCGAAGTCTCTGAAGGCGACACGAGTCTTCGGGTCATCGGCCGCCACCAGCGTGTGCTCGGGCGCGCCCTGTTGCGGCCCGAAGGCCACGGCCGCATAGTCGGTGAAGTCGGCGGCGTCCACGCGCACGAGCACGGCATTGTCGGATTGAGCCAGCTTGCCGACCGCGCTGATTCGCGGCTTGGCCGCGTTGGCATACGGCTCGTGGGTGGCGGCGAAGACCGTCTCTCGGATGCCCGTCCGCCGCACGATGAGCATGCCAAGCGGATCAAAGGTGCGTTTCGCCGCCTTACCTAGCTCGCTGCCGGAGATGCCGTAAGTGACCAGCGTCCTTGGTTCGGCGGCCATGGTGACGCGCACGGCCGCAGTGTGAGCATACCACTCGGGGCCGAACTCCCCCTTCCGGCTGCCCGGCTCCTCCTTGATGACGAAGTCCAGAGCCCAAGGCTTGTCGGTGGCCATCGCCTGCCGGTCGCTCACCAGCCAGAAGCGTTTGTCCAGCGCATACGAGGGTCTAAACGACTCAGGCTGCGCGGGCCGCGGCCTGCCGAAGCTGTGGAGCAGGTAGTCGAACGTGCGCGGGGTGGGGCTGCTCGCCTGGAAGAGGTCGAGCAGATACTCGCGGGTGAGCAGCAACGCGCGCGTCTGGGCGACCTTCTCGAAGACGCCGGAGGCCGACGTCGCCAGGTACTGGGGTGAAGGCATGTCGCACGTCGGAAGGCTGTGCGGTCCGCGTATCCCCCTCATCAACCATGAGCGTGTTGTGAGCGATAGTGTTGCGCGTCCAGCCGATGTTGGCGTTCTCGTACTGGATCGCGTTGTAGTCCGGATAGAGCAAACGGCCCGCCCCGTGGAAGGTGATGCCGAACTTGTCGGCATGGTCGTGGCCGTAGCCCTTGGTCATGAGTGCGAACACGACCGGGGCGTGGCTCGTCCAGTAAGCCGGGGATTCCTCAGCGCGCAGGATCGCCAACCCGAAGTCAGGCCAGATTCTCGATGGCGCGGAGGGGAACTCGGTCTTCTCCGGCAGCTGGCGGCGATCAATGAGCGTGGGCTTGTAGTCAGGGACCATCGCGACGAACGGCGCCAGGCGCGGGTCGCAGGAGGCGTTGTACGCCGCGATGAGGGCCTGGGTAGCATCAATCGCCGGGCCGGCCGGGTTGACCAGGAACAGGTCATTGTTTGCGTTGGTGGCGCCGTCACCGTAGGTGGCGACGCGGACCTGGCCTGCCCCGTGGCCGGTGCGCTCGATGGGGTAGGCGCTGTCAATGTAGTAGTCCATCAGCCCCTTCGGGCTGCCGCCATTGGGCGTCTTGGCGGTCCACCAGTCCTTGCCATCGTACAGCGCGCGATAGCGGGAGACCATGGCCATGCAGTAAACGTCGGTGTGGGCGACGTCGTAGATGGGCGCTTCGTGCCAGGGGCCGCCGTCCTTCAGCATCCTGTTGAGCACCGGGAAATACCCACCGATCGAGGATTCCGGCTTGCGGTGGAAGCCCCAATCAACCACTTCCCTGTCCTGAATGGCCAGCCCGGCGAGTGCAACAATGGACGTGGGCTTGAACACCAGGTTGGGCGTCTGCGTCCACCGGTCCATTGAGCGCATCTTGAAACGCATGAAGGCCCTGATGCCGTCCTCAATCTCCTGGCGGGCCGTTGGCTCCAGCCCGTTGTATGCCCAGTCAAAGGCGGCATAGGGACTGAAATCCGTGTCGTAAAAGACGTCGTTGAGCGCGGGCACCCCGGCCTTGAAGAACTCGGGATTGTCGAGCGCGCCTCGCGCGCGCTTCGTTGTTCCGGCGTTCGCGCCAAACTTGCCCAGCAGCCATTTCTGAGCGATGGGCATGTGGGCCGGGTCATCGTCCAGCGCGTACAGGAACGCGGCCAGAAAGCCATCACCCTTGCTAGCGGCCTCGCGGATGCGCGCGTAGTCCGCCTTCGCCCACTCCTGGGTGGCGATCAACTGCCGAATGCGTGCTCGCTCCTGCGCGGGCATGAAGAACGGGCGCCCGTGCGCAGGGGCATCGCCGCCCTGCGCCAGGGCCACGGCGCCGCAGAGCCCCACGAGGCACAGCATGCGGACAAATGCAGGGTGCGGTGAGCGGATTGACGTGGTCTCTTCTCCTTCTACTTGGCCTCTACCTGGAGTCGGCCGAAGCGGAAGTGCGCCAGCCACACCGCCCTCATCGGGGCCATCCAGTAGTAGTCGCTCGCGCTGCCCTTCCCCCGGGCCGCACGGTACCGTTCGAACTGGACCTCCGCCGTCCCCCCCTGGCCTGCCGGGATGCCGAATGCACCGGCCGCGCACTTCACCACCACCGTCCACACGCCATCGGCGTAGGTGTTGCTGACCAGGGTCGGCTTCAGCGTGCCCTCGGCCTCACCCTCGCCGTTGACGGTGAGGGAGCGCTGTGGGTCCTGGCGCAACATCCCCAGGGGGATCCAGAATGGCCTCATCTCCACCTTTGCGGCAAGGGAGCGTTCCTCGTCCCCTGGCTTCACCACGAGGGCCAATCGGTCCCGTATCAGCGGCTCGGTCGGCTCGGCGGCCTCGAATCTCACGAACAGGTCGTCCCCACAGCGCGCGACCCGCACCCGGGTGGCGAGGTCCGGCTCTCTCCCGAAGTTGTCCTGCACCAGGGTGGCCGCGGGCAGCGCCGTCCAGGCCGCGGCATCGGCGGGGGGCGCCACCACGGTGGGCACCTTGTAGGACGGCGTCTTCCCAAGCCACTGGTGGGCCAGGTCCGCGTCCGCGAAGAAGGGCTCGAAGCCCTTCTGCATCCAGGCGACGCGGCGGCGGTAGATGTTGGTCTCGTCCTGGGGGCATGCCGCCAGCGCTTCCTCGAAGAGCTTTTTGAGCGCGCCTATGGCTTCCGGCGTATACGTCTCGCCGTACATCTGATCCACCGGGATGTAGGTCTCGTCGAACTTCTGGCTCGAGGTCCCGGATGTGCAGCGACACGTCCTTGACGGCCAGGACGTTTCCGGGGTATACCTTGGTCACGCGCTCGATCACGACATCAGCCATGGTCATCCCATCCGCACGCGCGGTGAGGTCTCGCGCCAGACGCCCTCGCGGGTCCGGCGCGCAACGGAGCCGTGCAGCCCTTCATTATACTTGGACCTGCTGGGGTGTCAAGCGCCAAATGGCTTGCGAGCATGGCCCTCAGTCCTGGTGATATTGTGGGAAGCCCTTGAGCCCGACCCTCTCCCTTCCCTCTCCCTGCAAGGGAGAGGGGTCCGAACCCCCCTGTCTGCAAGGGAGAGGGGTCCGAACCCCCCTCCCTGCCAGGGAGGGGGCAGGGGGAGGGTTGGGGCCTGCCGTCACCCCAGAGCGCCGAAGAAAGGGGCCAAACCCATGGCTCGCGGCTGCGGGGCGGGTGTGTCTGCCCTGGCCGCGGCTACTGTGCGGCGGCGAGGAGGCGCTTCACGTCGCGGCGGCCCAGCTTGCGCAGCGCCACCAGCCCCACCTTCTTCTCGGGGGTCGGCCGGCTGCGGCCTTGTTCCCAGAAGACCACGGCGGCCCCCGTCACGCCCAGGAGCTTCCCCAGGTCCGCCTGCGACAGGGCCAGGCGCGCGCGCAGCTTCCTGATCAGCCCGCCGGTCATGCGCGCCTTCTCGACCTCGGCCGGCTCGGCCTGGAGTGCTGTGGACCCCTCGGCGCGCTTCGCCGCCGCCGCCTTCGCCACGGGCTCGAAGGCCCGCACGGCCCTCGCCAGCTCGGCCACCTTGCGCTTCAGCGCCCGCACCTCACGCGCCACGGGCTGGCACGCCGCGCGAACCTGTTTCTTCGCCAGCCGCACGACCTCGGCACGCAGAACCGCCTCGATCTTTCCCACTTGCTCTTGCCCTTTCATTCACGCCCACCCCGCACTGTTGAACCACAATGGCCGATGAATGTCAAACGCGGCAGGGCGTGAACCCTGTTCTTGGGGTCACGGAGTGCGCAGCTTGAGGCGTGGCACGGCTGGCTTGTCCAGCCGTGTCTTCGATGCCCGTGCGGGGGACACGGCGGGCACCAGCCGCACGGCTGGTCAAGCCAGCCGTGCCACGATAGAGGTCCCCATCGCTCCCAAGCACAGGGCCATACTCAACGCGGCATCCCCCCTTGACACCCGCCGCCGGCCCCGGCATACTGGGGGAGGGAGGCCAGTGGCAGGACGCACCGTGGGCGAGACGATCTACCTTGATCACGCGGCAACCTCGTGGCCGAAGCCCGAGGCGGTGGCGGCTGAGACGGCCCGGCTGTTCGCCGAGCTGGCCGCCAACCCCGGCCGCAGCGGGCACCAGCCCGCCATCGAGGCCGCACGCCTCATCTTCGACGCCCGCACGCGCCTCGCCGCGCTCCTCGGCGTGGCAGACCCCGCCAATCTGGCCTTCACCAGCGGCGCCACCGAGGGCCTCAACCTCGTCCTCAAGGGCTTCCTGCGGCCCGGCGACCACGTGGGCGTCTCCCCCCTCGAACACAACAGCGTGATGCGCCCCCTGATGCGGCTGGCCGCCGAGCGCGGCATCACGGTCGAGACCCTGCCCGCCGATGCCTACGGGCGCATTGACGTGGCCGCCGCCGCACGTCTCGCCGGCCGCTTCCGCCTCGTCGCCGTCGCACACGCCTCCAACGTCAGCGGCGCCGTTCAGGACGTGGCGGGGCTCGCCAAGGCCCTGCCCGGCACCGCTATCCTGAGCGACGCGGCGCAGGCGGCAGGCGTCCTGCCCATCGCGGCCGAGGCCGACGGCGTCGCCTTTCTCGCCTGCTCCGCGCACAAGGGGCTGCTCGGCCCCACCGGCGTCGGCGCCTGCTACCTCAGCCCCGCCTGCGACGTCGCGCCCCTCCGCGAAGGCGGCACCGGCAGCCAAAGCGAGTCCATCGAGCACCCCGCCTTCCGCCCCGACCGCTACGAGGCGGGCACGCCCAACCTCCACGGCATCGCCGGCCTCCGCGGCGCCCTGGGCCACATCGAGCGCCACGGCCTCCTCGGACCCCACAAGCGCCGCCTCGCCTCCCTCCTCACCGAGGGCCTGCGCGACATCCGCGGTGTCCGGCTCCACAGCCCGGCCGATGGCTCGGCCCTCCTCGTCAGTCTCACCATCGAAGGCCTCCCGCCCGACCGCGTGGCCACCGCCCTCGAGGCCGGCCACGGCATCCTGTGCCGCCCGGGCCTCCACTGCTCCCCCTGCGCCCATCGCCACCTCGGCACGCTCCCCAGCGGAACCGTCCGCCTCTCCCCCGGCTTCGGCAACACCGAGGAGGAGATGCTCCGAGTGATCCGTGCCGTCCATGCCATCGCCACCAGGAAGCCCTGACAGGAGGCACCGCCCGTGGAAGCCCTCGACCTCCGCAACCTCGACTGCCCCGAGCCAGTCGTTCGCGCCAAGCGGGCCATCGAGGAGCACCCGAACGCCATCCTCGAACTCCGCGTCAACAGCCCCGCCACCGTCACCAACGTCACCCGCATGGCCCGCGCGCTGGGCGCCGAGGTGGCCGCCCGCGAGCTGCCCGGCGGCGAGTTCTCCCTCACCGTCACCACGGGACAGCCCGCCCCCGAGCCCGAGCTTCAGCCCGCCGCGTGCGACGCCCAGGCCCCGCCCACCCGCGCCACCATCTTCCTCAACAACAACGTCATGGGCCTCGGCGACGACCGCCTCGGCCGCGTGCTCATGAAGGCATTCCTCAAGACCCTCAAGACCGCCGACCCCCTCCCCCGCGAGATCATCTGCGTCAACGCCGCAGTCCACCTCACCACCGAAGGCTCCGAGGAAATCCCCACCCTCCTCGAACTCGCCGAGCTGGGCGTGGACGTCGTCTCCTGCGGCACGTGCCTCGACTTCTTCGGCAAGCTCCAATCGCTTCGCGTCGGCATCGTCGGCAACATGCTCGACATCGTCACCCGCCTCAACCGCGCGGCCAAGATCATCAGCCCATGAGCGGCAAGGCTAGGGTCCTCCTCACCTTCGCCTCCATCCACCACGTCCTGGCCGCCGAGAAGGCCCTCCTGGCCGCCGGCCTCGGTCCCGACCTGGTCCCCGTGCCCAAGGAGATCAGCTCCGACTGCGGCATCGCCATCGCCCTGCCGCCCGACGCCAAGCCCCGCGCCCTCGCCCTCCTCGCCTCCACCCCGCCCACCCGCCTCCTCGACCCCTGGGAGCCGTAGCGCTGCCAGAGTCGGCCAGAGTCGGCCACACGCCGTTTGGCGATTCTCGCCCTTCCGGCTCAGAGTCGGCCACTGTTTGCCAGTGTTTGCCACCTGCGCGCACGCCGTGCCGTGTGGGCGGGGGGGGCGCCCCATCACCCCCTCGCCCACTGCCATCTCTCTTCAGCCTTCTGTCCACTGCCTGCTGCCCATCGTCCACTGCCCCTCCCCTCTATATGTACAACGGCTTTCCCCCCCGAAAATGCGTACACGGAATTTTTCCGCCCGACTCGCGGAATCCCTAACTCCCGATGGCGCATAGGCTTCCGCCGAAAAGAATTTTCGCCAATCTGCGCCCCATTTTCGCGCCGCCCCCGCGCCCTCGAGGTCACGCATGGACCTTCGGCGCGGCTGCGCGCCGATAGGCTCTACGCTCTGGTTGGGCGCTCCTGCGGCCCGCAATGAACCGCCGGACCCACTCCCTCTGCTCATCCGTGTCGGGAACCGGCCGGCCCCTGGCGCGCTCGATTCTGGAGAAAGCTCCGTCCGGACCTTCGCCGCTGGCGGCCAGCGCGCACGCAGCGATCAGAGATGCCCTCCCTATCCCCTGCCTGCAATGGACGAGTGCTGTCCTACCTGCTCCCAGGCTCTCGATGACGCGCGCCAGAACCTGCCGGAGCGACGACGTGCTCGCAGGGACTCCTCTGTCAGGAATCGGGGCTCGCACGAACTGCATGCCACGGCGTCGGCACGCCCCTTCCTCGCCCTGTAGATCAAGCTCCGCCTCCTCGGCGGGGGTCAACGCCGAGACGACGCAGTCCACGCCGGACGCCCGCCATGCTTCGACCTCGTCGTCCAGCCGTCTCGCACGACGGCACGATCCTGATCCGCGACTACGAGTGCAAGGAACAGGCCATCGCGCTCAAGCCCACGAACCTCGGCTTCTACAACCCCCGCCCGCTCCGCCCGCGCCAGAAGCCTCCCGTCCGCTCCCCCTACATCCCGCCCGAGCCCGGCGACCAGCCGCAACAGCAGCAGTGGGCAACCGTGTTCGTCCAGGACATCTACAATGGCCTTGAACCCCATGTCCAGCGCGGCGAGGTGAAGCAACTCGCCGTCGTGCAGGAAATTCGCCGCAGCATCATCTCCAGCCCAGGCATCCACAACCCGGCGTTCGACTTCCAGCGCGTCCTCGTCTCCTGCGGCGCCACCTACGTGCCCAAGAAGGTCTGGGGCTTCGCCGAGGTGGCGCCCGACGGCTCGGCCTCGTTCCGCATCCCCGCGCTCCAGCCCATCTACTTCCTCGCCCTCGACGCCCAGGGCCGCGCCGTCCAGCGCATGCGCTCCTTCACCCACCTCATGCCGGGCGAGGTCCAAGGCTGCATCGGCTGCCACGAGCAGCGCTACGAGCCGTCCATGCGCGACCGCCTCACGCCAACCCTCGCCCGCCCGCCCCAGGAACTCCTCTCCCCCGAATGGGGCGTCAAGGGCTTCGACTACGCCTCCATCGTCCAACCCGTCCTCGACAAGCATTGCATCAAGTGCCACAACCCCCTGGGGCCAGAGCCTGTGGGCGGGGCCTCCGTGCCCCGCGTCCCCCCGAAGGGCATTGACCTCACGGGCGACCGCACGGACTACTTCAACATGTCCTACGAGCACCTCGCCCGCAAAGACCAGGGGCGGACGGGCAGCCCCTACGTCAACTGGATCCCCACCTACAACGGCCACGAGTGGAACATCCTGGAGATCACCCCAAAGAAATGGGGCTCCCACGCCAGCAAGCTCGCCGAAATCGTGATGTCGGGCCACCCCGATGCCGACGGCAAGCCGCGCGTCGCCCTCGACGAGCCGGCCCGCCGCCGCATCTTCATGTGGATTGACCTCAACGTCGCTTACTACGGCACCGCCGACACCGCGCTCCCCGAAATGCCCGCCTGCCGCCAGCTCATGCCCAAGGACCTCCGCAAGGTGATGGACGACGTTTTCGCCCGCCGCTGCCTCGAGTGCCACGGCGCGGGCAAGAAACAGATCGCCACCCCCTGGCGCGGCCACAAGTGGGGCGAACTGGGCGTCCGCATCGAGAACCCCCACCTCAACACCTTCCTCCTCGCCCCGCTCGCCAGGGCTGCCGGCGGCACCGAACGTTGCGGCAAGCCCATCTTCGCCTCGAAGGCTGACCCTGACCTCCAGACCGTCCTCAAGACCTTCGAGCCCATTGCCGAGCTGATGAAGCAGCGTCCGCGCATGGACATGCCTGGCGCCAAGGCCGCCGCCTGCTGCTTCGTCGGCGAGCCCGCCCCGTGAGCCGCCCATCTCCCTGACCGCATTGCCACCACCCGCCGGCAGCACGGGCGGCCCGCCGGCTGTTTCGGAGTTGATGAACTCCGGAATGGGCACCGCGCTCTCCACATCCCGGCACACGTTCGGCACGCACCGTGGGCCAGCGCCAGCTCATTACGGACTTCGAGAAGTCCGTAATAGCCGGCGGCCCTGCTTCTGGACGTGGCGGCGGGCGCTCTCTCGATGTGCGAACACCTTGGGCTGCCCCGCCGGCGAGCCCACCCCATGAGCCGTTCGTTCCCTCACCGCGGCCCGCACCGCGCGCCGGCGTGCGGGAGGCGTTGGGTGGTCATTACGGAGTTCTCGAACTCCGTAATGGCCACGCCACGGCCCCTGGATACTGGAAGGCAACGCCCTCTGAAGGGGGCACGTTGCCGTGCCTCGCCGGCAAGGCCGCCCCAGTGGCCATTCGCCCCGCTCGCCGCGCCACGGACCGCGTGCCGGCGTGGGGGAGGTGTTGGGTCGTCATTACGGAGTTCTCGAACTCCGTAATGGCCAGGCCGCGGCCTCTGAGTGCTGGAGGGGGACGCCCTCTGAAGGGGCCCCGTTGTCGTGCCTTGCTGTCAAGACCGCGCCACGAGCCGTTCGCCCCGCTCGCCGCGACGCGGACCGTGTGCCGGCGTGGTGGAGGCGTTGGGTCGTCATTACGGAGTTCTCGAACTCCGTAATCACCACGCCGCGGCCTCTGGATGCCGGAGGGGAGCGCGCTCCTGGAGATGGGCATGTTGTGCGCCACTCGCCGGCCTGCGCATCCTGGGGGTGGGTGCAACTTGACACGACGCGCCCGCACCGTACAATTGCCGGCCAGCGGCACGCGAGGCTCGGCCCCGCGGCTGTCCCAGGGAGGCAATGGCTCAGGAGGCCACAAATGGCGGCGCCCAGGATGACGGGGGTGGAGGCCAACGTCGGTTTCTTCCCGCTGGCGTTTTTCCTCTTCGCGTGCAGGCCACGCATCGAGATTGACGGGGTGACGCACACGCGGCCCTGGGGCACGCACTTCTTCGAGCTGGCCCCCGGACGCCACACCATCAGCATCTACTTCGCCTACCTCTTCAAGCCGAAGTGCGGGCTGAACTCCATCACGGTGGACGTCCAGCCCGGCCAGGTCACGCGCATCCGCTTCTACATGCCGCCCTGGATGTTCGCCAAGGGGAGCCTCAAGGTCGTTCGCTGAATAGCTGCCAACGATTCGGCGGCGCCGTGCCGCAACCAGGACTGCCTTCAGGCAGTCCTCGGCTCCATTGAGCCGAATCGTTGAAGGCTATCCAGCGCCCAGAGCGCTCCGGGACTGCACCTTGATGGACGACGAGGCCTTCGAGAACCTGGTGTCCTATGCCGCGTCGGAGCTGAAGCGCCGCGGGACGCCCGACGCCGTGCGGGCCGACCTCTTGGCCCGTGGGGCCGGGGCGGAGCTTGCCGACCGCCTGCTCGCGGAGGCGGCCCGCAGGAACCGCGCGGCGGGCCTTCGCGCGGGACTCAAGTACCTGCTCATCGGCGCCGGCTGCCTGGCCGCCGGCATCGCCATCACGGCCGGCACGTATGAGGCCGTCAGGGGCACCGGTGGCACCTACGTCATAGCCATCGGCCTCCTCGGCTTCGGCGTCGGCTTCACCGCGGCGGGCCTCATCCGCCTGCTCATCGCCGCCTCCCGCGGACGCTGACCGAGCCCCTATGTCCCTTCTTCCCTTCCACCATGGCGTACGCATCGCGTCCGACGACTCGCCAGTAGCTCCGGGGCTTGCGGCGACGTGACGGGCCGCAAGGGGTTGAGATTAGGGCACTTCGGGCGGGAGGGCTCGGCGCAAGATGTTCTCATGCCCATCCGACTCACGCGATCCGCCGCCGGCGCGTTGCTCGGCGGAGCGTCGGCCCCGTCCATACTGGATCAACATTGCGCGCGCACTGTCTTGTATTCCAGACGCGCGCCGGGCGTGTCACCCCAAGTGTCTATCTGGCAAGCACATGGGTACTCGCCCAGTGGGGCCAGGTGCCCCATGAACGCCATACTGTATCATCTCGCCCCGGAATTTGATCCAGTATGAGCCCAGCCACAACTCTCGCCCACTGCGCCCGGGGCCGCTCCGCCCTGGGCCTCCGCTCGCAGGATGAGGAAGTGCCCGTTCTCGTAGGCCACGGGGAGGCGGGTGGCCGGGCGGCCGCACTCCGTGCGGGTCCGGAACACGAAGTAGGCGATGCCGTAGCGGCGCGCGAGGGCCAGGCGGTCCGCGTCCGCGCGGGCCAGGGCCAGGCGGTACGCGTCCGCGTCCAGGGCGCTGTCCAGGGGGCGGTAGACACGCTGGCGCAGCCTGAGTGACAGCGCGTGCAGCCCCTCGGACGGCGTGTCGTAGCCGAAGCAGTCCTGGAAGCTGAAACCGAACTCCCCGAACCGCCGCATCCCCTCCTGGCACAGGGCGTAATCGGAGTTGTAGGCCCAGGCCAGGTAGAGCCACTCGCGCAGGTTGCCGAACGACGGGCGCCGCGAGTAGTCGCGCCAGCCGTAGTAGAGCGTCGGGTCCACGAAGAACAGGGCATCCTTCGGGGTGTTCTGCCGCGCCCACTCCTGGGCCGCCTTCTGCTCGACCTGCCCAAAATCTGGGCGCCCAGCGAGGTCTTCGCCCACGAGTCCATCTCGTACCGCCTCAAGGGCCGCGCCTTCGTCCACATGGCGCCCCCCCTCGAGTCGGACCGCACCGAGGTGCACGTCCTTGAGGGACCCTATGCGCTGCCGAGCCTGCTGGACATGGCCAGGCACACGCTGCCGCCGACCGCGGAGGTCATCGCCCTGCCGAGCGCTCCGCACCGCCACACCAGGGGCGGCGAACTCATCATCCGCGTGGACCGCGACAGCGTCCGCGACGTCTATCGCTTCCTCCTCCAGCTCTACCGCCGCGAGTGCGGCTACTAACCCGCGTTCCTCGCGGAACGCGGGAAGCTCGAAATCCGAAGCTCGAAATCCGGAACCTCACCACACCAGGACAGCCCCCGGACAGCAGGAGTGAGTGCACAATGGACGGCGGTTTGGGGCATTGGGGACTTTGGGTTTTGGGCTTGTTTCGGATTTCGTGCTTCGTGCTTCGGATTTCGTCTGCACCTTCGCGACGCGGTGGTGCGCCGCGGACCGCCTTGCCGCAGGGAGACATCTGCCTATGGCCTGGATGACCCGCCGACGCTCGATCCCCGACGGCCTGTGGATGAAGTGCGACGCCTGCGGCGCCATGGTCTACAAGCGCGAGGTCGAGCAGGCCCTCTGGGTCTGCCCCAAGTGCCAGTACCACTTCTCCCTTGCCTCCCCCCAGCGCATTCGCATGACCTTCGACGAGGGGTCGTTCGAGGAGTCTGACGCCGAGATCGCGCCGACCGATCCCCTCGGGTTCGTGGACCGCATCCCGTACACCGAGCGGCTCCGCGAGATGCAGCAACAGACTGGGCTGAAGGACGCGGTGGCCATCGGCCGGGCCAAGATCGAGGGGCGCGAGCTGTTCGCCGCCGTCATGGACTCCCGCTTCATCATGGCCTCGATGGGCTCCGTGGTCGGCGAGAAGATCACCCGCTCCTTCGAGCACGCCGCCGGTCTGCGCCTCCCCCTCGTCATCTTCTGCGCCTCGGGCGGCGCCCGCATGCAGGAGGGCTGCCTCTCTCTCATGCAAATGATCAAGACCTCGGCCGCCGCGCGCCGCTACCGCGGCCAGGGCGGCGTCTACATCGCCGTCCTCACCAACCCCACCTACGCCGGCGTCATGGCCAGCTTCGCCTCGCTCGGCGACCTCATCGTGGCCGAGCCCAAGGCCCTCATCGGCTTCACCGGCGCCCGCGTCATCCAACAGACCCTCAAGGCCGAGCTGCCGGCCGGCTTCCAGACCGCCGAGTTCATGCTCGAGCACGGCTTCCTCGACCGCATCATCCACCGCCGCGACCTGCGCCGCGAACTCGCCCTCCTCCTCGACTACTGCAAGCCCGTCTTCAACGGCCCGCCCGCCGCCTCGTGACCGCCAGAGCAAGAACGTGTCCCGGCGCGCCCCTCCGGAACTGCGAGGGGGTTGCTCCGGACAATAGGGACGGGGTGGACACAGTGGACATCGTGGCCGGGGTCTCTGCTCTTCCCTGTCCACAGTGTCCACTGCGTCCACCATGTCCACGTGTCCACGACTGCGTCGGCCCCAGATGCCCCAGGCGCCCCTCTCCGCGCGCGGAGAGGGGCATCTGGGAGAGGGCTTCTGGGCATGTCAGAGGACTGTCGTAAGCGCTGTACCCCCTGCTACTTACAATCCACACCGGCCGCCATCCCGCCGCCCAGATGCCCCAGGCGCCCCTCGTCGCGCAATATTTCAGTGACAGATACCTCTATTTATTTCGGTGACAGACACCTTTATTCGACAGGCGGCTGACCTGAGTTCAGAACTCGTGTACAGAACTAAACCGCTTCGCGGTGGTCGGGATGCGAGGAGGGGGTTCTCTGGTGGTGGGGTGAGGGACTCCAGCATCATCTGCCGTAGTGCTTCTATACTGCCTCTGTACGGGTGTCCGGTGTGGATGCCCCGTTCGCTCTCTGTTGGAGGCAGAAGACGATGGGTGTGCTCCGGGAACACATGGTGCGGGAGATGCAGCTTCGGAGGTTCGCGCCGGGGACGCAGGAGGCGTACCTGCGCCTGGTCGGGGAGTTGGCGGGGTTCTATCGTCGCTCACCCGACCAGATCCACCACGAGGAGGTCAAGAGCTACCTGCTCCACCTGATGACGGTGCGGAAGCTGGACTGGTCCACGGTGAACACCGCCAGCTGTGCCATCCGGTTCTTCTACTCCCACATGCTTGGCAAGCCGGAGGTGGCCTGGGCGATCCCTCCGCGCAAGACGCCCAGACGGTTGCCGGAGGTCCTCAGTGCCGAGGAGGTCCAGCGCCTCTTCGCGGCGGCAGAGTGCCTGAAGCACCGCGTACTCCTCATGACGACGTACGCGGCGGGTCTTCGCGTCAGTGAGGTGGTCGCACTCAAGGTGGCCGACATCGATAGCTCGAGGATGATGCTGCGTGTCCGCGCGGGCAAGGGGGAGAAGGACCGCTACACCATTCTCTCCCGGCGCCTCCTGGCGGAACTGCGGGCCTACTGGCGGGTGTACCGGCCGGCGGACTGGCTTTTCCCCGGGGCCACCGCGGGCCGCTCCATCGAGCGGGGCACGGCGGGCAGGGTCTACCACAGCGCCAAGGAGAAGGCGGGGATCATGAAGCGCGGTGGCATCCATACGCTTCGCCACTGCTTTGCGACACACCTGCTGGAGGCGGGCGTGGACGTGCGGACGATCCAGTTGCTGATGGGGCACAACTCGATCCGCACGACCATCCACTATGTGCACCTGACGGCGAAGAAGCTGGCCGGGACGCCGAGTCCGCTGGACCTTCTGGCGCCCCCCACGCCTGTGCGCGTGGAATAGGCAGGCGCCATGTCCGCCGCGCCTTGCCCCGCGCCAGAGTGCGCCCAGCGGCCGCGTTGGGAGGTCGCCGACGTCTTCCGCCTCTACGGGGAGGCGTACCGTCGCGCCCACTCCCCGCCCGCCGCGCACCTCGAGGTGATGCACGCCATCGAGAGCTGCCGCACGGCAGCCCTCGGGGGCCACGTCGAGCGCTGCGACGCCTGCGGCTTCGAGCGCATCGCCTATAACTCCTGCCGCAACCGCCATTGTCCCAAGTGCCAGGCCCTCGTCAAAGCCCGGTGGCTGGAGGCGCGCGAGCGCGAGCTTCTGCCCGTCCAGTACTTCCACGCCGTCTTCACCCTTCCGCACGATCTCAACCCCCTGGCACTCTCCAATAAAACGCTGGTCTACGGCCTCCTCTTTCGTGCGGTGGCCGAGAGCCTTCAGGAGTTCGGCAGAGACCCCAACCACGGCCTGGGCGGCAAGCTCGGCTTCTCTGCCATCCTCCACACGTGGGACCAGCAGCTCCACTACCACGTCCACCTCCACTGCCTCATCCCCGGCGGCGCACTCTCCCCGGACGGCCAGCACTGGACCCACGCACGGGACGGCTTCCTCTTTCCCGTCAGGCAACTCTCCGAAGTCTTCCGCGGCAAGTTCCTCGCCTACCTCGCCAAGGCCTTCGCAGCCGGCAAACTCCGGTTTCCAGGGAAGAGCGCTCCCCTGGGCACCGCCGAGGGATTCCGACAACTCACCCAGAGCCTCTGGAGCACCCCCTGGGTCGTCTACACCAAGGCCTCCTTCCCCGGACCCGCCAACGTCCTCGACTACCTCAGCCGCTACACCCATCGTGTCGCCATCTCCAACCACCGCATCACCCACGTCGCCAACGGACAGGTCTCCTTCTCCTACCGTGACCGCAAGAACCGGGGAGCCAAGAAGACCCTCACCCTCGCCGCCTCGGAGTTCATCCGACGCTTCCTTCTCCACGTCCTGCCCAAGGGATTCACCCGCATCCGCCACTTCGGCTTCCTCGCCAGCCGCTCCAAGGCCCGCGACCTCCCCCGATGCCGCCACCTCCTCGGCAAAGCCCCGGAGCTGCCGGCCCCCGAGGAGAAGACCACCCTGGACCTCCTCACCCAACTCACCGGCACCGACCTTACCCGCTGCCCCCACTGCCAGCGCGGGACCATGCACTTCCTCGCCCTTGTGCCCCCTATGTCTGCTACGTCTCCCCCGCCCAGTTCGGCAAGCCCGTCTCCCTGCTTCGGCCTGGGGAGAGCAAGCCCCTCACCCTCCAGCCCACCACCTCGGGCGGCCTCATGGCCGTCGTCTACGGCGACACCGACCGCGCCGGCCTCTACGAACTCACCTTCTCCGACGTGCCTGGTGGCACAGGCCTCCGGCCTGTGTCCCCCACAGGCGAGACGCCTGTGCCACCCCCCACTGGCTCCGACGTGCCTGGTGGCACAGGCCTCCGGCCTATGTCCCCCACAGGCGGGACGCCTGTGCCACCCCCCACTGGCTCAGATGTGCCTGGTGGCACAGGCCTCCGGCCTGTGTCCCCCACAGGCGAGGGGCGGCGCCAGGACTTCTTCGCCGTCAACACCCCGGCCCGCGAGAGCGACGTGCGGCGCCTCAGTGAGGCCGAGTTGCGCAAGCTCTTGCCTGGCTTCGAGTTCGACTACCAGCGCGGCGGCATCCGCCGCGCGGCCCCCGCCGACGCCGGCGAGAGCGGCGAGTTGTGGCGCACCCTCGCCTACCTCCTCCTCGGCCTACTCCTCCTCGAATCCATCCTCGCCCAGCGCTTCGGGCGGTAGCGGGCGCCCCTGGATTGCAGGCGGGGCGTCTCTGCCCCGCGTTCCTGTGGCTGCCCTCGTCCCGATGCTCCGCGTCGGGACGGCACGGCTTTGACGTACCCGCGTCCGTTCGCTGCCCCCACATCGCCCGCAGCGAAGCGCCCCTCACGCCCAATCACTAATCAAGGCCTGGCCCCGCGCCCCGCGCCACGGGGGACGAGCGCCCCCTTTCGAGATGGTCGAACAACACACGGTTCCGCTTCAGAGTCGGCTTCAAGACCCGCCAATAGTTCCACTTCCGGAGCAGGAGGTTGAGTCTTCGTCTGTCGAGGAATTGCCTCCGGAGCGCCTGGCACTCCTCGGCGACCTTCGCCTGACGCGAGAGGGAGATGTTCTCCCAGTACATCCTGGAGCCGGCGACTATGTGGTTCACGCAACGGAACCTCGCCCCCTTATCGAGGCAACGGAACCAGTACTCGAAGTCGAAGCTCGCGTAGATCCCCGCATTGAAGGGGCCGACCGTTCGGAACACCTCGAGTGGCAGGAACACGGTGGGCTGGCAAAGCGTGCAGGTCCACTCGAACGCGTAGAAGCTCGGCCGGAAGGTTGGGTACTCCGCAATCGGCCGCGACTCTGTGTCGATCCACATGCCCTTGCCGAACAGGATCCGGGCGGGGTCTCTCCTGTGGCACTCCGTGGCGCGCCTCAACGCGGCCGCGTAGTAGATGTCGTCAGAGTTCAAGAACGCCACGAGGTCGGCAGAGACGTCCATAAGGCCCCTGTTGATAGCGTCCGCTTGTCCCCCATCCGGCTCGCTGACCCAGGAGGCCATCCAGGGCTCGTACCTCCTGATGATCTCGACGCTCTCGTCTGAGCTGCCCCCGTCTCTGATGGCATATTCCAGGTTCGGGTACCCCTGGAGCAGCACTGAACGGATGCTCTCCTCCAGGAACCGGCCCTGGTTGTAGGAAGGAGTGACGACCCTGATCAACGGCCAGTCAGAGCCATCAGCCATGGTCGGGGGCAATGGCTGCGTCTCCGTGGTCCAGGGCCACCCGGTCCTGCCGGGTGGAGGGGTGGGGAGTTCATTCAGTTGTGGACACCTCATGGCGTAACCTGAATTGGGGAGACTACGCTGAATTGCTGGCACGTATGCCCCTCCGGCGCGGGCCTTTGGGGCCTGGCTTCTGGGGGCGATGAAGCCGTCGCTGCCGAACAGGCGGTCGGCTTCGCATCGCCGTGCCGTCGGCGCAATCCTACCGCGGCCGCCACGGGGCTGTCAACAGGCGAGCCGCGACTCCCAGGGAATAGGGCGCATACCGCCCACACTGGCGCGGGGCGGGCGCGGGGGCTCTCTGCCCTGTGTTCACGGGGCCGCGGTGGGGGCTGGAGCGGTCTGGGGCGGGCAGGGCTCGAGGCGGAGGAGGCGGGTGAGGGCGACGGCCAGCTCGCATTCGGCGGGGGAGACGAGGAGGATTTTCTGGCGTCCGCCGGAGAGGGTCCAGGCGCGGGCGGCGAGGGTGGCGTTGCCGACTTGTTCGGGGCGGAGGGCGTGGCGGCGGGCGTGGTCGAGGAGGGTGGCCTCCCAGAGCTTGCGGTCGGCGATAAGGCGTGGCCGCGCGTCGGGTGGCCTCGCGGGGCGAGCGGCGAGTTCGGCGTCGAGGAGCGCCGGCGGCTCGGCCCTGCCGAGGATGTTCGTGAGGCGGAGGGCGAGCTTGAGGGCGTCGGTGGACAGGCCGGCCAAGTGCTGGCGGCGCGCGGCGCGTGCCGCGGCCGGGTCGGCGCCGGCGGGGGCCGCGGCAATCCTTCGCACGGCGGCGTAGGCCTTGATGCGGTCGGGAAGGGGGAGGGGGGATTGCTGGATGGCCTGGCGGAATGCCTGCTCCGCCTGGGGGGAGAGGGGCGGGCGCTCGGCGGGCTGGGGGGCCGCGGAGGCATCGGGCTCCGCCGAGGCGTCCAGGGCGGCGAGGCCGGCGATGGCGGCCTGGATGGCTTCGCGTCGGGCGACGGCGACGATGATGGCGGCCCCAGCGGCTTCGCCGGCGCGGGCGATGGCCTCGTCGTCGAGGGGGTCGGCCATGGCGAGGACGACTTCGCCCTCGATGCGGACGACGGGGACGACGCTGTGGGCGCGGAGGAACTCGATGGGCAGGAGGCCGCGGAGCGTGGGGTCGAGGGCCTCGGCCTGGAGGTCAATGTAGGGGACGCCGAGGTGGTGGGCGAGCGCCCAGCAGACCTGGTCTTCGGTGCAGATGCGGCGCTCGATGAGGAGTTCGCCGAGGCGTTTGGGGCTGGTGGCCTGGGCGGCGAGGGCCTCGGCCAGTTGCTCCTCGCTGATGAGCAGGGAGTCGAGGAGGATTTCGCCGAGGCGGCGCCGCCGCGTACCAGCCGCGCGCGGCTTGGCGGGCGGGGGCGCGGGCGCCACGGGTGGCGCCGGCGGTTGTGCGGGCGTGAGGACGGCGTCGAGAGCGCGGCGGATGGCCTCGCCGCGGGCGACGGCACGCTGGACGTCGCAGCCCAGGGCGTCGGCCACCTCGCGGACCGCTTCAGAGTCGGTCGGGTCCGCCATGGCCAGCGTCACGACATTGCCGAGGCGGAGAAGGGGGATGACGCCATGCTGGTAGAGGAGGCCGGGCCGCAGGCGGCGCGCGAGGTCGGCGTCCAGAGAGTCGGGCGATACCTCGACGTAGGGCAGGCGCAGGTGGCGCGCGAGCGCCCAGTTCACCTGGTCTTGGGAGAGAACCCCGTCCCGAACCAGCGCCTCGCCGAGGCGGCAGCCGAGCGTCTGTTGCCGCGCGCTTGCCTGCTCGACCTGCGACGGGGTGAGCAGGCCGGCGGCGACCAGCACGTCGCCCAGACGCCACGTCACGTTGTCTGTCCCCACGCTCGGAACTCCGCAGGCAGCCACGGGGTGCCCGTTTCCCTCATCGAGCGGGGAACGCCCGGGCTTGGCGTTCCCGAGTAAGGGTACACCGAGTCCGGTGCAATGTCCAGGAGACCGCTGAAGTGAGGCAGTGCCGTTTGTAGTGCGGCCTTCAGGCCGTATCCGCGCTGTGTACGGGCTAAAGCCCGCACTACGAACTCAGGCGTGTTGTTCGGCAACGACTCTTCCGATGAAGGCCACGGCATCGCCGACGGTCTGGACGGCGAGGGCCTCGTCCTGGTCCATCTCGATGTCGAACTCCTCCTCGAAGGCGGCGACCAGTTCGAGGCTCTGGATGGATTCGGCCCCGAGGTCGCGGACGAAGTGGGACTCCGGCTTCACGGCGTCGAGGTTGACCTTGAGGAGGCGAGCCGTCACCTTCCGCACGCGTTCCGCCACGTCGCTCATCGCTGTCTCCTTTGCCGAGGGTCGAGAGTTCAGGGGTTCATTCGGCCGCGCCGTGCTCGCGGGAGCGGCGGATGCACTTGTCGCGCTCGGGCTTGGTCAGGGCGCGTGCGGCGTCGAGCGCGGCGGCCTCGGCGTCGGCCATGCGGTGGCGGTAGTCCTCGCGCCCCGCGAAGGGCTGCTGGCGGCGCTCCCCGTGGCTGATCTGGTCCATCACCAGCACCAGGCAGCCCAGGCGCGACCAGAGCACTCCCATGTCCTGAAGCTCGCTCTGCTCCTTGGGGTTGTGGTGGCTGTGGACGAGGAGGAAGCCGGGCATCTTCGGCCGCGGCGGGTTCGGCGCGTAGAGATTGGCCGTCGCCACAAGGCCGGGGCGGGGCTCGAAGACAAGGCACTCGACCCGATAGCCCTCGCCCTCGAGCGTCTTCGTCACTTCAGCG
This sequence comes from Planctomycetota bacterium, assembly GCA_041320515.1. Lineage (GTDB taxonomy): Bacteria > Planctomycetota > PUPC01 > DSUN01 > DSUN01 > DSUN01. Next base: position 3,647,907 of record JBGLNR010000001.1, read on the forward strand.
TCGAGCGCTTTGGGGACAGGCGGGAAGACCCCGAGCGATTCCCGAAGCGCCTTGGTCCGCTCGTCGCGGAAGCGCTCCCAATCGGCCCTTGACTGCACTTTGGCCCAGGCGGCGGCGTCGCGGCGGTTGGCCGCGCGCAGACGGGCGCGGCAATCGTCGTCGAGCGCGCTCGCGGCGCGGGCGCGCTCGTCGGCGGTGAGGACTCCTTGCTCCAACGCCGCAAGCCGGCGTGCCAGGTCACCGGACGGCTGGTCGTCCATCGGGTCGCCTCCTGTCTTGCTACGGCCCCACGGGAGAGTATAATCGTTGTGCCCAATTCTATCCGCTGGCGGAGAGAACGCAAGGGCCGTAGCGGTACGGCGCACAGGAGGGCAGGCGATGAGGATGCGGAGAGCGGTCTGCGTGCTCGCGGGGCTTGTGGCCGCGGGCTGCGCGCCGCGGCGGCAGGAGCCGCCGCCGGCCACGGCGACCCGCTGGGGCTTCGGGGTGGACGACCTCGCGCGGGTCGAGGCCCTGTCGGGCGCGGGGAAGGTACGCCTGCCCGTGCCGCAGCGGCTTTGGGGCGAGATCGTGGCGGCGCTGGATTCGGCGAAGGAAGCCGAGGAGCCGGGGCCGGCCGAGCCGCGGTCGCCCGTGCTGTGCTTCGCGCTCAAGAGGGGCGGGGAGCTGACGCTCGACCTGCTTGGCCGCGAGCACTGGCGGCTCGCCCGGCGGGATGGGGAGACGCCGCTCGCGCCCTGCCCCGCGCTCAAGGCCGCGTGCGGCGTGGCGCTGCGCCTGGCGTGCGCGGCCGGTGCCGACGAGATTGTGGTGGCCAAGGTGGCCGGCGGAGAGGACGGCCAGAGCCTGGAGGTCGTGCGCACGCTCAAGGGGAGCGCGGCCCGGCGCCTGACGGTCGAGGGCGGACCGCTGCCGTCGCCCGGCAGCTCGGACGCGCTCTGCCTGGGGTTCCTACGGACGGAGAGCGATTGCTGGGGCCCGCCCCGCTACCATCGCCTGCTGCCGGTCGGCACCCTCTGGGCGCACAGCGAGGGGACGGAGGCGAAGGTGCGGGAGAGCATCCCGCTGCCCGAGACGTGGGGCAAGACGGTCGGCGGGTTGCGCATGGGCCTTCGCGCCCGCGAGAGCGCGGTCGTGGCCGGCGGCGAGGTCGCCATCGAGATCTGCATCCAGAATGTCGGCAAGGAACAGATCGAGCTTCTCCAACATCGTCTGAACATCTACGACTACTACCCCCACACGCAGTTCGCCGCAACGCTGCCCGACGGCACGAAGCGCGAGCTGGCCATGCCGATCACGCATATGAATGAGTCCGACACGCTTCTCCCGCGCACGCTCCAGCCGGGCGAGGCATACATCCACACGGTGCGCCTGAACGATTGGTTCGACTTGACGGTGCCGCCGCGCGATCGGGACAGCTTCACGCAGCCCGGCCTCCACGGGATCGCCTGCACCTATGCGGTGAAGCCCGACGAGCGAGCCAAAGGAAGTTGGGTGGGTACGCTCACGTCCCCGCCGATCCAAATTCGCGTGCGGCCGGCGAGCAAGGCCCCGGGGGAGTTCATATGAGCGGCATCTCCACGCGACGTGGACTCCTGAGACATGATGGGAGCTACGAACGATGAATAGCCCAATGCGCCTTTCTACCGGAGTGGTCGTGCTGCTGGCCGCTGGTATGGCAGGCGGTGCTGCGGCCAAGGACCCGCACCGGGCCTGGAGGCTTTACCGGGAGGGATGCGAGGCACTCCTCAAAGGGGAAGCTCGCGACAAGGTGGGCGAGCGCTTTGCGGCCGCCGCGCGCGAGGAGCCCGAGTCCCCCATTGGGAAGACGGCCGGCGAACTGGCGGCGATGCTTGCGGAAATGGCCAAGGAGGATGCATCGTTCGCAGAGCCGAAGGACTTGGCCGCGTTGTCGGCGGCAGACAGGCTTCGCTATGATTTGTTCAAGCTCCGCGACGTGGCCGCGCAGGCGCTGGTAGTCCCGGGGATTACGCGCGTGTTGACCGAATCCGGGAAGACGGGTGGTCCTGCTCATTCACTGCGAAGGATGGGCAAGGCCGCGGTGCCCGCGCTTCTCGCGCTCCTGGAGGACAGGCGCCCGACTCGCTCAATCGCGGGCGACCTCAATGGCGGGCAGGTGCTCCGCTACTGCGATGCGGCCCTCCAGATCCTCGAGGCCATTGCGGCTCGCCGCTTCGACACGTGGCGCGGCCGTGGCGCCTTCCTCTCGAATGCCCCTGAAACGATGGGGAAGGAGATTCGGGGCCGCGTCGCGGCCTGGTGGGCGGAGGACAAGGAGAAGACGGAGGCCCAGTGGATTCGGGAGTCGCTTGCGGCGACGGGCGTTGGGGCCATGAGCGATCGGCTCGCCAGCGCCGAACGCCTGATCGAGCTGGAGGGCGCGGGGTGCGTCGAGTTCTTCCGAGAACGCCTCAAGCACGAGCCCGAGAGCGGCCACCTCATCCGCCTCCTGTGGAAGGCCGGCGGCAAGGCCTCGCTCGATGTGTTCCGCGCGGGCGCGGCGAGCGGCAACTTCTACGTCCGCGCTGCCTCATACCGCGCTCTCTTCAAGGCCGGCGAGCCAGGGACCGTTGAGACGGTTCAGAAGGAACTGGCGACCATCCTGGCGTCCTCGCAGGATGACGACGGGCGCAAGGCAGGAATGGACTCGCTGTCGGACTACCGGGCGTCGCTGGCGTCCATTCTCATCGCCTCGGGCGACCCGAAGGGCGTTGCGGCGGCAGCGAAGGTCATCCTGCACCAGAACCCAGTGGTTGCGCGGGACGCGATCCGCGTTTTCGGGTGGGCGCTGAGCGGTGAGCAACCCTTGTCGGCGGAGCATCAGAGCCTCGTGCTCCCCTACATGGCCACGGCCCTCGAACGCGACGGCCTTCAGGAGTCGGCGTCCTGGTGGATTGCGAAGACGAGAGCGCTCGTGGCCGAGTGGCCCCACCCGCCCAGGCCCGCCTCTGAGCGCGAGGCCGCCGTCCAGAAGGTCAAGGCCTGGTGGGCCGCCAACAAGGAGCGATTCCCAATGCCCGGCGAGCCGCAGTCCCCCAAGTGATGCTTCTACACGGGCAGACGCAGGAGACCGATGTGAGCACCCGAAGCCATACTCGTCGCCGATTTCTCACAGTCGCAGGGGCAGCAGGACCGTTATTCGTGCGAGCCTCGGCGCTGGGGGCAGAGGGGCGCACGGCCCCCAGCGACCGCGTCAACGTCGGCTGCATCGGGGTCGGGGGACGCGGGACGAGCAACATGCAGACGTTTCTGCACGCGAGCCAGGTGGTGGCCGTGTGCGACCCGCAGGAGGCGCGCCGCGACGCCGCCCGCTCGACCGCCGAACGCCACTACTCGGACCTGATGGCAAAGGGCACCTACAAGGGCTGCACGGCCCACAACGACTTCCGCGAACTCCTCGACCGCGACGACGTTGATGCGGTCTCGGTCTGCACCCCCGACCACTGGCACGCGGTGATCTGCGTCGCGGCGGCAAAGGCGGGCAAGGACGTGTTCTGCGAGAAGCCGCTCTCCCTCACCATCGCCGAGGGGCGGGCCATCTGCGACGCCGTGGCCCGCTACGGCCGCGTGTTCCAGCATGGCACGCAACGGCGGTCCGAGGGCAACTTCGCCTTCGCCTGCGAACTCGTCCGCAACGGGCGCATCGGCGAGCTGAAGCGAGTCCGCGTCTCGTCCGAGCCGAGCCATCCGGCGCCCAACGAGCCGCCGGCCCCCGTGCCGCGCCGTGACCTCGGCGCCCTTGGCGAGCGCGACGGCCCGCCGCTCCTCGGGCAGCCGCACCCAGACCGAGTGGGCGCGGACGGGGCGGTTGTCGAACCCGATGTCGTCAATGTAGACCGAGAACTTCCGCTGCTTCGGCTCCCAGGAGTCGAAGTCCAGCTCCCACGCCTTGCGTGGGTCGAACTCGGTCTTGTCCCCGTAGATGTCGGCGAGCGGGATGACGATTTCGTGCCACTGGCCGTCGGCGAAGTCGGGGCAGTATTCGCCAACGGAGGCATCGCGGGTCGTCTTTCGGTTCGTCGAGTTGTTGAGCTTGAAGGAGAGGCCGCCGGGGCTGTCGCCGAGGACCTTGAGCCAGAAGGATAGGTTGCGGAAGGCCGTGATGTCGGTGCCGGAGTTCTCGGGGTACCAGCCGTGCCAGTTCCAGCCGCCGCCCATCCAGCCGGCGCCGTCGCCGTGGAACTCGATGGCCACCTTGCCGCTCTTCGCCTCATCGGTTTGGGGCTTGACGTAGACGAGGGGCGTCTGCGGCGCGGCCCAGCCGAGGCCGTGGGCGAACTTGTCGCCATCCCATACGGTCTTCTTCTCCGCGATGCTGGCCACCTTGAGCTGCACGACGAGCGAGCTGAAGCGGCCGGCGTCGTCCTCGGCGATCAGGCCGAGGGCCTTGGGGCCGGCCGTCACGCCCTTGGCGAGATGGAAGGAGGCGCCGTAGACGCGGTCGCCCGCCGGGCCGTCGCCGTGTTGGCCATCGTCGAGCAACTCGACGTCACTGCCGCCAATAGCGCTCAGGTCGGCGACGACGCGCTTGAGGTTGCCGAACTTGGCCGCGGCAGTCACCACGATGGTGCCCGCCGTCTTCGTGTCGCCTTCGAGGATGGCGGGAGGCGAGAGGCGTTCGCCGCCGAGGATGGGGCCGCCCTTTGTCCACATCAGCCGCCCGCGATAGAGGCCAGCCTTGCCAAGGCCCAGGAAGCCGAGCTGGCCATCAGGGGTGGCGGCCCACGCCGTGGCGAAGCGCACGTGGGCGAAGGGGTCCACCTTGTTCTCGATGACCACCAGGCTCCGCCGCGCCTCGGGAATGAGGTCGAGCAGGGCGCAGGTCACGTCCTGCCACGAGTTCCCGAAGTCGCTGCTGAGCATCACCGTCATCACGCGCGCGTCGCGGCCATAGATGCCCTCGCGGTCCTCGCGGACGAGGAGCGGGCCGAGCGCGCCGATGACGCGGGCGTGGCGCTCCATCGTGTAGGCCCAGGTCTTCCCGCCGTCGGTGCTCTTGTTTGTGCCGTGGTGGACGGACGAGAAGAGGTAGTCGCCCGTCTGGATGACGGGGAGCGGGCCGGGGAAGATGCCGACGTTGCCCGTGGCCTTCGCCCACGTCTGGCCGCTGTCGTCGATCGTGAACATCGCGCCGTCCTTGCGGGAGGCGAGGAGCCAGCGGGTGTCGGTGACGAAGAAGGGGAGTTGGGCATTGGTCTCGGCTCCGACGGCCTTCGCCGCCCACGTGTCGCCGCCGTCGGCGCTCACGGACACGGCCTTGCCCGCGCGGTGGCCGACGAGCACCAGCTTCGGGTCCTTCTCGTAGACTGTGATCCACTCGACGTCGTCGGAGGCCATGCCCGTGGCGGCGTCGCCGCACTTCGCCCACGACTTGCCGCCATCGGCGCTCCGCCACAGCCCCGACTTCGGCGTCGCCGAGGCAGCGAAGACGGCTTTGCCGTCCGGCGACACGGCGATGGCGAAGGGCTCCTTCAGGCAGGCCACATCGCCCTCGACGGCCGCCCACGAGTTGCCCATGTCCGTTGACTTGAACAGCCCACCGCCGTCCACGATGGCAAAGAGCAGCGGCGGCGAGCCGCCGACGGCCAACTCGCGCACGCCCCCCTTCTCCCCGAGCGGCAGCCCCTTCCCCGCATCCTCCCACTTCATGAACGCCGCGCCGCTCGCGCAGGATGCGCAGAGGGACAGGGCCAAGGTAAGTCTGGCTCTCATCAAGCTCTCCTTGTCACGGGGCCACACTGAGACGTAGCTCGACACCCGGCTCGATGCTGACGGAAACGCCGTTCAGAAGCTCCTTGCCCGTATGGGCAGATTCCTTGCCAGCCGCCAAGTGGCGAATAGTGTAGCGGCGGTCGCCTTCGGCCACAAACCACTCGGGGAACTGGTTGATGCGGGGGTAGTCGAGGGGCATCTTCATGTTGAGCTTGTGGCGCGGCTTGTCGAAGACGAGCTTGCCCGCCCACGCCTTGTCGGCGACGAGGCTGAGGAAGAGCGTGTCGCCGTCGCGGACCGTGCCGAGGCGGACATCCTCGCGCCAGGGCTGGAGGGTGATGCCCTGGGTCTTCCAAAGGGCGTACATGATGGCGGTGCGGGCCGAGTTGCCGTCGCCGTGCCAGCCCTCGACGATGCCGTCGGGTTTCTGGACGCGCCACATGTCGTGGATTTCGCTGTCAATCCAGGCGGCGGCTTCGGGGACGGGCTCGCGGTTGAAGAGGTTGATGGCGCCCTCGATGGAGTCGGCGTATTCGTCGGCCGAGCCCCAGTGGTAGGCCGTCATCTCGGGCAGGTGCTTGAGGACGTGGCGGACGGCGTCGCGGTAGGCCTCGGTCTTGTCGAGGAGCCAAACGGTGTAGACGCCGTTGTAGTTGTAGCCCCAGGTGTCGCAAATGCCCTTATCGTGGGTGCCGGCCTTTGGGTTGATGGCATTGTAGAGCATGCCGCGCGGGTCGCGGGCGACCTCGAGGATGCGGTCGAGCATCTCGTGGATGGGCTTCTCGTAGGCTTTCTTCTTCTCGGGCAGGACGTGAGAGACGGCGAGGTAGAGTTCGGTGAGGCCGCAGACGACTTCGCAGCCGTGGTCGCGGAGGCGGAGGCTGGTGAAGTTGCGGGTCGGGTGGTTGTCGCCGAGGAGATAGTAGTCGCCGATGCGGGTCGCCCAGTCGAGGTACTTCTTGTCGCCCGTCATCCAGAAGACGCGGGAGAGGGCCTGAAGCTGGTCGCCGTTGACCTCGACGTTGGTGGTCGTGATCTCGCCGAAGGGGGTCTTGACCTCCGCGTGCCTGAAGAGGTCGTCGAGGAGGCCGATCATTCGGTCGCACCACGGGCTGGGGCCGAGCCATTCGGTGAGGGGAATGAGGCCATCTTTGACGTATTCGGACGAGCCGAAGACGATGGCCTGGAGATTGGGCTGGTCGCGGACGAATGCCTGCTTGGTGAACGACCAGTCGTCGGCCAGGCGGTCGAGGCGGCTGGTGAGCTTGGTCTCAGAGCGGAGCATGTCGAGCATCCGCCCGTCGAAGAGCGCGCGGTCGGTGAGGGCCGACGTGAGGACCATGAAGGGGTAGTTGTCGGCGGCGGAGTCTTTCACCACCCACTGGTCGCGGCTGGAGCCGAGGTTGCGGGGGATGAGGCCGGTCATCGGGTCGGTCTTGGCGAGCCAGCCCTCGGCGAACTTGCGGCAGCGGTAGAACATCTCGTTGGCGAGCCGCCCGTTCTTCTCGGCGAGGCGGAACGCCGCCTCCTGCTTCGCGTCGGCGAGCGGCGTCGCGGGCGCGGGGTGCGGGGTGTCCCACACCTTGCGCATCTCGGGGAACGCCTCGCCTTGGGGCGGGGCCGTGGGCAACGCCTTCACGTCGAGCTTCAGCGCGATCTTGTGGGCGGACGCCTTCGGGTCGGGAGGCGGCCCGACGGCCTTCTCCTTGCTCAGCAGCCGGACGCCCGAGATGAAGCCTGCCTTCTCTCCCGCGCGGGTCAGCGCAATCTCGTAGCGTTGGCCGGCCACCTTGTCGGGGATGGGGACGAGGAGGGGCTTGAAGCCCGTGTAGCCGCCGGCGCTGAGCTTTACCTGCTGGCCGTTGATCGTCGCCAGGCCCTCGCGCGTGTCGTTCTTCGCGCCCCACGACAGCTCGAGCACGTGGCCAGGCTGCGGCGGCACGTCAATCGTGAGCTGAATGTCGGCTCTGCCGAGCCAGAGGTAGGGCACGCCGTCGAGTTCCTGCGCCGCCTCGGTCGCCTTCTCCACGCGGAGCCAGGCGAGGACGACAAGCTGGCTGCCAGCCATGCGGTGCAAGCGACTTTCACAGTCATCTCCCTTCAGCGATCGCAGTAGACCCAAGGCAACGTGGCAGGCGGCTTCTGCCGGGCCGCCCAGAGCTGGAGGAGGGCCATCATCAACGTGTCGGCGTCGGTCGCTGCCTCGTAGTGGTCGTAGCAGTGGGCGGCGCGGGGCAACGGGCAGCCATCGCCCACGAACAGCCGCACGGCCTCCTTCGCCAGGTGGTCGGCGCGTGCAAGCCACTTCTCGTCGCCTGTCAGTTCGTGGGCGTTGAGCATGAGGAAGATGGCCTTGCCCACCGTGCCAGGATGGACGGGGTAGCTCAGGTTGATGTCGCCCTCGAGGTAGGTCCGGGCGGAATCCAGGATGAGGTTCTTGTAGACATCGAGCTTCGTCTGCCGCCAGCGGATCATCCAGACGTTGGCCCGCCCCGCGGTCTCGCCGCCGCTGCCGCCGTAGCCGCTGGACCAGAGGTTCGACTTCGCGGGGTCGGCGGGGGCCTGGGGCTTGGCGGCGCGGGCCTTGGCGAACGCCTCATCGTTGGCGCGGGCCTGGGTGCGGAGCCTGTCGGCGAGTTCGGCTGGCACGCTGGCCGCCGCGTTCGAGAGCGAGACGGCGAGGGAGATGTCGCTGAAGGTTCGCCCGCCGGTCTTCTTGGAGCCTGAGACGAGCATGCCCTCGCCGCGTCGGGCCGCTTCGAGGGCGCCCGCGACGGTCTCGATGGCCTTGAGGAACACGGGGTCCTTCGTCTTGGCGTAGGCGACGGCCCAGGTCTCGATGTAGAAGCCGCCGTGGCGGGCGTAGGGGGCGTCGGTGCCTGGGCCGTGGCGGTCAATGGCCGCGTGGCGCGAGTAGTCGCCCGCCTTCTGGTCGCCGATCTGGTGGTCCCAGAGGCCGAGGGCGAACTTGCGGCACGGCTCGGGCGCCAGCTCCCAGCAGCGGGTCCAGAGCACCCAGGGGCGGTAGAACTCGTGGGTGTTCCCCTGCGGCGTGGCGAGGCGCTTCTCGGCGAGGAAGTCCCAGCCCACGTGCTCGCCCCAGCAGAAGAGGCCGGTCGCCGGGCTCTGGCAGTGCTCGAGGAACCACTGGAGCGACTTGTCGGCCTCGGCCGCGTATCTCTTGTCGCCCGTCGTCTGGGTGAGGGCGTAGAGCACTTGATAGAGGTTCTGGCAGTGCTGCGGGTTGGCCCCGCCGAGCATGCGGTCGCCTGGGCGGATGCCCCAGGCCCCGCGGCTGATGCCCGCCGCCTTCTTCAGCGCGTCGCCTTCGAGCAGCGTGAGGGTCTTGCGGTCGAGCGCCTCGGCGAAGAGGGGGGAGTGCTCGGCGCCGTACGTGTCGCGCCCGTGCTCGAGCATCGCCTGGGCATAGGCACGGACGGCCTTGAGCCAGTCAGCACCACCCTCTCCCGCCGCGGCTTGGGCCATCAGTAGCCCCGCCACGGCGAGCCCCATTCCCGCGTGAGCAGTGGCTTTCATCGTCATTCCTTGGAGCGCGTTCGCTTCCTCCGCCGACGTGGCTTCGCTATGTCCACGAGCTTCCCATCCTTCAGCACCCACACGGGCGTGCCGGTTTCGATGCCGAGTTCCAGTGCCCGCCGCCCGGCCCGCCGCAGGGCGGCGAGAGAGGCAATGATGTCAGGGTCTTTGGACTTCCGAGGAGTCGCACTCACTCGTTGTCTTCCTCATCGAGGACTGGATGATAGCCCTTGCGTCATGTCGAGTCAACGTCCCCGCCCTGGATGCGGCGGATTCGGCCGGTGAGGCGGCGCCAGCGCAGGCGGAGGACGGTGGTGAAGAGGGCGGCGATTTCGCGGAAGGACATCTTGGGGTGCGCCGCGATACATTCGGAGCCTTCGACGTCGCCTGCGAGTCCCAGGTTTCCCCTGAGGGGGCCACAGGCAAGATGCCTGTGCCACCAACCGCTGAATCTGGCGGTGGCACAGGCTTCCAGCCTGTGCGCCGCAACACGCCACTGCTGGCTCTCGACGAGGCGCGCCACACCGCTCAAGTGCTCGCCGAAGGCACTCGCCTCGACCTCGGCGGCATCGGCAAGGGCTACGCCCTCGACCGCATGGCCGCGTTGCTGCGCGAATGGGAGATCGTCTCGGCCCTCCTCTGCGCCAGCACGAGTACGCTCCTTGCCCTCGCCCACCCTCCCGAGAACGAGGGTAGGGCGTGCATACCTGGACGCGGAAGGGGTTGGGCGGCGGACTTCGGCCCCGAGAACGCCCCGCAACGGCTCGTGTTAGCCTTCCGCGCCTGGGCACTCGCCCCCACCGCGGCCCTGGCCGATGCGCTTTCCACGGCCTTCATGGTGATGGGGGACAGGGAAATCCGCGCCTGCTGCCGCCGCCTCGGCGTCTCCGCCCACCTCCTCGACTCCCCAACTGGGGCCTGCACGGCGATGCCATTGTAAAAAAGACACCCGCTGTCTTTTTTCTCGACGCGGAGACGATTATCGCCATAAGCTACTGATACGACAATACATCTGTCAATGATGGCAGGGATGAGCCAGAAAAAGACAGCGGGTGTCTTTTTCCCTGCCTCACGTCGCCGCGGCGCGGGCGGCGGCGATGAAGGCGCGGATCTTGGCGGGGTCCTTGACGCCCGGGGCGCTCTCGACCCCGCTCGAGACGTCCACGGCGTAGGGGCGGACTCGGCGGACGGCCTCGGCCACGTTATCGGGGGTGAGGCCTCCCGCCAGGATGATGCGGCCCAGGGCCGTGGCGCGGGCGGCTAGCTCCCAGTCGAGGGCGACGCCCGTGCCGCCGCGCTTGCCGGCCACCTTGGCGTCGAGCAGGTAGGCCGCGGCCGGATAGCCCCTCAGCCCCTCAAGGTCGGCGCTGCTGCCAATGCGGAACGCCTTGACCACGCAGAAGCCGCTCGCGACCAGGGCTCGGGCCACCTCGGGGCGCTCCTCCCCGTGGAGTTGCACCGTGCGGATGCCGAGGAACTCGCACGTGTCGAGGATGTCAACCGCCGACCTGTTCACGAAGAGCGCGACGGGCGTCACGAAGGGCGGCAGCTCGGCGACGATGGCTTGCGCCTGCGCCACGGTCACCCGCCGAGGGCTCTTGGCGAGCACCAGGCCGATGGCGTCGGCCCCCGCCTCGGCCGCGGCCACCCCATCCTCCGCCTGCGTGATGCCGCAAATCTTGACCTTGATCATCGCTTCGCCCCTTCGGCAGACACCCCCGGCCCGTCCCCTGTCATTCCGAGCGGAGCGCAGCGAAGTCGAGGAATCTCTCCCCCCGGCGCCCGGGACAAGAGAGATGCCTCGACAAGCTCGGCATGACAGGGGATAGGGTTGCCCGTTGCCATTCTACAGCTCCCGGACGAGTTGCTTGAAGATGGCCCCCCGCTGCTCGTAGTTCTCGAACATGTCGTAGCTGGCGCAGGCGGGGGAGAGAAGCACGACGTCGCCCGACGCGGCGAGGCGGTGGGCGGTGCGGACCGCCTCGGCCAGGGTCGCCACGCGATGCACGGGCGTGGCGCCTGCGGCCTCGATGGCCTTGTGAATCTGGCCGGCCGTGGCGCCGAGGAGGACAGCCGCCTTCGCCCGCGCGGCGACGGCCTTCCCGAAGTCGCCGAAGGGCAGGTGCTTGTCGTAGCCGCCTGCTATGAGGACGACTGGCTCCCCGAATGCCTGGACACCCGCAATGGCGGCCTCGGGCGTCGTCGCCTTGGAGTCGTTGTAGTAGGCCACGCCGTCGAGGGAACGGACGAATTCCAGCCGGTGCTCGAGGCCGCGGAAGTCGGCCATGCGCGGCCCGATGGCCTGGGGCGGCACGCCGCACAAGAGGGCCGCGCCCGCGGCGGCCAGGGCGTTGCCCGCGTTGTGCTCGCCGCGGAGCACCAGGTCGCCGCGGCGGAAGAGCGGCACGGGCGCGGCTCCGTCGCGCCAGAGGGCCTGGTCGCCCTGGAGCCAGGCCCCGCGCTCGACAGGGCGCTGGGTGCTGAAGGACAGCTTCCGCCCCGCGCCCAGGCCGGCCCACGTAGAGACAGTCTGGCAGTCGGCGTTGAGGAGGGCCGCGTCGCCCTCGCGCTGGTGAAGGAGGATCGGCTGCTTGGCGCGGGCGTAGTTGGCCATCGTGCCGTGGCGGTCGAGGTGGTTGGGCCGCAGGTTCAGCACGATGCTCACAGCAGGGCTGAGGCCGGTCCACTCGAGGCGTTCGAGCTGGAAGCTCGACAGCTCGAGCACCACGAGGTCCTCGGGCCGCAGGGCGTCGAGGTCCTCCAGCAGCGAGCGGCCGATGTTGCCGCCGAGCCACGCCCGGCGCGGCCCGGCCCCGAGCAGGTGGGCGGCGAGGGAGGCGGCGGTGGACTTGCCGTTGCTGCCGGTGACGCCGACGATGGGGGCGGGGCAGAGCTTGAAGAAGAGATTGATCTCGGTTTCGAGCGCGACGCCCGCCTGGCGGGCCTTCGCCAGGAAGGGCGAGTCGTCGCCCACCGCGGGATTCACGACCACCAGATCGGCGTCCGTGAAATCGCTCTCCACGTGGCCGCCCAGGTGGCAGGTGATGGGCAGGCCGTCGAGCCGGGCCAGAGACTCGGCCAGCGCGTCGGCGCCCTTCAGGTCGGTGGCGGTCACGCGCGCGCCCTGGCGGGCGAGGAATCGGGCGACGCCGACCCCTCCACCGAAGAGGCCGATGCCCATCACGGTCACGCGCTTGCCCGCGAAGCCGCTCGTTTGCATAGTTCGGTCCGTTTCGTTCGGGGATGCCCAACGGGGCGATAGCGCAGTATACCCGAAGTCGGCGGGGAGTCAACCCCCTTTTTCTCCGCCGGAAATCGCGCACGAATCCCACGCGCCCCTCACAAGTGGACAACAGGGTTCGGGTACAAGAGAATCGGGTGGCCCGCCTCAAAGCCGGGCGACCGAAGGCGAGGCCCCCCAACCCTGGAGCCTGTCCAGAGAGCTTCGCGGTTCCCGCTTCCCGGCGCCCGGGCCGAACGACTGAGAAAGGAGTTTCGCATGGCGACCGTGCTCATCATAGATCGCAATCGCATCCATCGCCTCCTGCTCGCCGAGGAGTTGAGCCTGCGCGGCTACGTGACCGTCACGGCCAGGGATGGAGCCCAGGCAGTGACCGCGCTCTCCCACGTGCCGATGGACCTGGTGGTCCTGAGCCTGCCGCTCCCGGATGCGGGCGACCCGCGGCTCGTCGAGCGGCTTTCGGGCAGGCTGGCGCGGGTGCCGGTGGTTGCCCTTGGGTCGGCCGCGGCCGTTCCCGCGGGAGTTCTCTCGGGCGTGGTGGATGTGTTCGTCGCGGATCGCTCCAGCGTCACGGAGCTGCTGCGGGTGGTCGCGCGCCTGCTGCGACGAACGCCGCCCGACGCCGGGCCGATCCCCGCGGCGGTGTTCGCTTGAGGGCGCCACAAGTCTCCGATGGCGAGCCGTCCCGCTTCGAGTCCGCGCCCGGAATGCACCTGACTCTCGCAAATCGCTAACAGCCGCCGGCTATTGTGAAGATGGGGGGAGGGACGCTCGGTGCCGAACGCCAGCGGCCCAAGGTCCCTGCCCCTGCCCGTCTCGCAGACCTCTTCACACAAGGAGCGCCACGATGACCCAGACAATCGGTGAAGCCGCAGGCAAGGTGTGGAACGCCCTCAACGGCAACGGCGGCGAGACCGTCGCCGCGATCACCCGCAAGACGCGGCTGGCTCGCCCCGTCGTCGAGCGTGCCCTCGGCTGGCTCGCGCGCGAGGACAAGCTGGCCTTCGAGAAGTCCGGCAACGCCGAACTCGTCCACCTCAAGTGAGCGCCGGCCGCGACGGGCCGGCCGTGCGGCATCCCCGTCCCGCCGCACGCGAGGCCCGGGCAGCCTGCGGAGAAAGGAGCATCCCCGTGAGAACCGTCCTGGTCGTCGAGCCGAATCGCTACCAACGCCTGCTCGTGCAGGAGGAGCTGGAGCACGAGGGCTACCTCGCCCTCCCAGTCGCCACGGTGGCCGAGGCCCGCCTGGAACTCATTCGCGAGGCCGTGGACCTGGCCATCCTCGACGTCGGCCACGTCAGCGCCGTCCGCATGGACCTCTTCGGCCTGCTCTACCAGCTTCACAGCCGCCTGCCGGTCGTCGTCTACACGGGCTACGAGCCCGAGACAACGGCCCCATCGTCCGCCTGGCGACGGCCTACGTGGTGAAGAGTTCAAACGTCCATCCATTGCTGGAGGCGGTGCGCCGCCTGCTTCCGCTCACGCCGCCTGAAGCCGTTTCGCCCTTCCTCCCGCAGGCGCTGGAGCCGCTGTCCTACGACGCCGCCATGACGCAGGCGTGAAGGCGCCGCGTTCGCCCGCCCGCAAGCCCGCCGGCCCGTGTCGAGGCTTGACACGGGCCGCCCGCCCCACTATCCTCTCGCTTGATCCACGGCGCCATCCTGAACCACAGGCACGGCACGCCCGCCGAGGGCGGCCAGCGCATCCAGGTCCGCGGCGACGCGCCCCTGCGCGACCGCGTGACCGTGAACGGCCAGGCCGCGCGCCGCGCCGGCCAGGAGTTCGCCGCCGAGGTCGTCCTCTGCTCCCGTGAGACCGAGATTCTCGCCGCCTCCGATGGCGTGGCCGGCCGCGCCGAGCACAGGGTTCGCGTGGTCTGGGACCGCCACTCGCGCCCACGCTACCGCTTCTCGATTGACGACAACAGCTTCTTCCTCCGCGACGTGGCGGCGAAGGGCTACGCCTCGCTCTTCGACTGCTTTTACCTCGCCGGCCTCCAGCGCCTGAATCGCCTCTACGGAGCCAAATTCTCGCTCAACATCTACTACACGACCGGCCCCGACTTCTCGCTCCCGGGCCGTAGACGGTGCCCGTGCCGAGGCCGCTCTCGACCTCGAGGGCGTAGGAGCCGGCCGTGGTGCTCGGGTTGGTGAAGTTGAAGTTGCCGGCGATCGCGCCGCCGGCGAGCTGCACGGTGGTCGCCGCGTCGAGCGTGGCGCGGCGGCTCGGCGGCCAGGCAGGGCCCTCCAGCGTTCCGCCAGCGTTCACCCGCACGAGCGGCACGGTGAGCGTCGAGCCCTGGTCGAGGGTCAGGGTCCCCGTGTTCTCCACGTAGATCCCGCTGCCAACCTGGAGGGTGCCGCCGCCGTTCACCTGGACGTGGCCGCCGTTGTCAATGATCACGCTCTGGGCCTCGCCCGTGGCACCGCTGAAGATCGTGGCCACCTGGTCGGCCGCGGGGTCCTTGACTATGGCGACCATGCTGGCTGTGGGCACGCCCGAGTTCCAGTTGCTCGCCGTGTGCCAGTCAATCGTCCCGCCGAGGCTGGCCTGGCTGGTCCACGTCGAGTTGGCCACGAGGTTCAGCGTGACGAAGACGCTGTCGTTGTCGCTGCCCACGACGGCGGAGGAGATGAGCTGGGCGTAGGAGTTCTCCTTGATCACGTTCACGGCGCCCACGGGC
Source organism: Planctomycetota bacterium (assembly GCA_041320515.1). Classification (GTDB taxonomy): domain Bacteria; phylum Planctomycetota; class PUPC01; order DSUN01; family DSUN01; genus DSUN01. The sequence continues at coordinate 3,663,101 of JBGLNR010000001.1, forward strand.
GGCGTCGAGCCCATCGTGTGGGTGAAGAGGTCGTAACTGCCATTGGCGATGGCGCCGCCGAGCGTGATACCGAGGGTCCAGGCGCTGCTCACGTCCACGGAGCCTGTGACGGCGACGAGATCCTGATTCGTCCCATCGTGCTCCCAGTGGTATGTGGAGCCTGCGGCCATGGTGAAGGAGCCGGTGACGTTGAGCGTGCCTGGGCTTGCGCCGAGGGTCATTGCGCCTCGGAGTTCGGCAGAGCCCAGGATGGTGGCGGTGGGGCCTGTGGTGGTGATGGACTCGAAGGCCGCGGCGCCGGCGCCGGAGACGCCGGCGGAGTTGGCCAGGTCGAGCGTGGTGCCGTTGGCCATGGTGAGGGCGCCCAGCGAGGGGGCGATGCCATAGCTGCCCGCCACGCCCGCCTGATAGAGGGACAGGACTTCGGCGGTGGTGAGGGCGCGGCCGTAGACGAACATCTCGTCGAGGAGGCCGTTGTTCAGGTACTCCGTGCCGGACGCGTTGCCGAGGCGCATCGTCCTGGATGCCGGCATCAGGTTCGGCGTGCCGCTATAGCCGATGGTTCTCGCCAGGGCGCCGTCGAGGTAGAGGCGGAATTGCTTCGTCGCGTCGTCAATCACGTATGTGACCATGTGCCAGGCGTTGAGCGAGATGTCGCCGCCCTGGGCGGTCTGGATGTCCACGTTCGTGTCGATCCAGGCGCCGCCCGAGCCCACGTCGGCGTGGATGTCGTTAGACGCTGGCCCGCGGACCTTGAGGTCGAAGGACTGGTCACCGTTGAAGCGCGTGCCGAGGATTCCGCCGTTGGTCTGCTCCTGGGCGATGTTGACCCAGGACGAGATGGTGTAGGTGCTGAGGCCGAAGGCGGCGCTGTAGGGGACGCTGATGTCGGTGGCTCCGTTGAAGCTCATGGCCCCACCGACGACGCCCCCAGTCCACGTGGCGGTGCCTTGCACCGTGCCATCGTGGCCGTTCCCCGTGCCGTCCAAGGCGTTCCCGTCCAGTCCCCAATAGGAGACCGCGCCGGGCAGGAACGTGGCGCCCGAGCCCCCTGCGGGCATGCGGACGGTGAGGGCGCCGGCGTCCACGTTGAGGTTGCCCTGGGCCATGCTGAGGGTGGCGGCGGACGCGTCAATGGTGAGGGAGTTGAGCGAGGCGAGCGTGGCGCCGCTGGCCACGCCGAGGGTGCCGCCGCTGGCGATAGTGAGATTCTGCTTGAGGGCGACGGTGCCGGGGCCGGTGACGTTGAAGGTGGCGTCGGTGATCGTGGAGTCAATGGTCACCGTGCTGCCGGCGCGCGCGGCGGTGGGGTTGCCGAAGTTGCTGAGGGTCATCGGGCCGGTGGCGATGGGGCCGTTCTCGGTGGCGCCGATGGAGTTGACCTTGGGCTGTCCGGCGCCGGTGAGGGTGAGGGACGCGCCATCGGCGAGGCGGATATCGCCCAGGGTGGGTTGCAGGCCTCCCGTGTAGGAGGTGGTTAGGCCGTACTTGCTGGCCAGGTAGCCGCCCACGGAGTTGAGTTCGCTGGCGGTGAGCACGCGGTTGAAGATGAGGACCTCGGCGATGTCGGCGTTGGAGATCTCGCCCCCGCCGTAGCCATTGAGCTGGAGCTGGCCGATCATGTAGTTGGCGTCGCCCGAGCCCTGGTTGCCCGAGGTGAGGAGGGTGCCGTTACGCCAGAAGCTGGCCGTGGGGTTGTTGGTGGCGGGTCCCATCGTGCCGGCGTGGAGCTGCCAGGCCGTGTTGCCCCCGGCCACCTGGTTGTTGTAGATCCAGCCCTCGGCGTGCCACCGCTCGATGCCGTCGCCGTGGAAGCCAAAGAGCCAGTTGCGGCTGTTGGAGCTGATGACGCGCTCGCTGTCGCCGCCCGTATAGCGGGCCACGCTGAGGACCGTGTAGTTGGTCAGGGGGTCGAAGTTATACGTCGTGCGGAGCCAGTCGTCGCCATCGAAGCGCACGACGGGCAGGCCGTTGAGCACGTTAGTCGTGTAGGCCGGGTCGCTCTGCACCTGGTTCGCATGGTGCCCCGCACCGGACTTATCCGTCCAGTTGGTTACGGTCTGGCCGTTGGAGTATCCGGCGAGGGCGCTGGCGTCGAGGTGCAGTTGGACCCCGGGAGGGGGCTGCGTTCCGCCTGTGGGCACATTGAGGGTGAGGTTGCCACTGTCTACGCGTATCTGGCCACCAAGGCCGAGGATCGCCGTCGGGTTGATGGTCAAGGTGCCTTCGGTGACCAGCGTGCCACCGCTGCCCGTGAGGCCGGCGGCCGTGACGTTGCCGCTCGTGGTCGTGGTGCCGCCGCTGATGTTCAGCGCCTTCGTGATGTTCGCGCCGGGCATGGTCAGGATGCCGGCCGTGCTCACGCTGTTCGCCACCAGGGGCGAGGTGACGACGAGCTTGCCCGACGCGCCGATAACGATGTCCGCCCCCGCCGAGGTCAGGCCGCCGCCAGGCGTGAAGTCCATGTCGCTGTTGAGCGTGAGGGACTGTGTGACGGTGACGTTTGCCTGTGCGCCGGAGCCGGAGCGGACGAGGTTGCCCTGGATGTCGAGGTTCCTGGCGTTCACGGGATGGTTGATGTAAAGGGTGGAGCCGCTGTTGATCGTGACGTCGGCGCCGACGGTCGTGAGGGTTTCGCCGTGGGCCATGTCGAGGTCCTGTCCCACGACCAGGCGCTCAGTGACCGTGATGTCGCGCTGGGCGGGGCCGCCCGTCCGGTTGAGCCATCCGCCGGGGGAGAGGATGAGGGTGCCGAGGTTGAGGGCGTTGAGGGTGCGGACCTCGCCCTGGGAGATGTCGAGGCCGCCCTGGGTGAAGGTGGTGGACCACAGGCCCGCCTGGGTGGGGTCGGAGGGGTTGATCACGGCCTCAGCGCCCATCAGGGGCGAGCGGTAGCTGAATTGCATGCGGGAGCCGCCGCCGCCCTCGAGGTGGGTGAAGGCGATCAGGTAGTCGCCGGCGGCCAGGGTGACGCTCTTGGCGTTCTGGTCGTTGTACGCAAGCTGCTCGCCGCGGTCCGACCCGAGGCCGGGCGTGGTGGACTCGAAGATGCCATTCTGGTTGCGGTCAACCCAGATGCCCGACCAGTCGTCGCGGTCGGAGTCGCGGAACTGCCAGACGCCGGCCGTGGCCGCGGTGACGTGGAGCGTGCCGACCCAGAGGTTGGAGTAGTCGTTGGCGGGGACGTTGGCGGCCGCCATGAAATCCTCGTCCACATCGTAGTTCAGGCCGCGGCCCTGGGGGCCGGTCGTGAACAGCGACTGGCCGGTCACGCCCGCGTGCGTCCCGGGCTTGCCGCCGTTCATCATGCTCGTGGCCGTGCTGCCGTTGAGGTCCATGAGGCCGTCGCCGGTTGGGTAGCGGTTGAAGCCGTAGTGGGAGAGGGCGTTCTGGGTGGTGAGGCCCGCCGTGCCGACGCCGTTCGGGCACGGGCGCGCCCTCTGCTGCCACGGGCGCCTTGCCGCAGCACGACGCCTTCGGCCCGCAGCACGAGGATTGCTTCCGTGCCACGGAGCCATAGGCTTTCTTCACCAGCTTGTGCGTGTCTTCACGTTCGCTCATGCGGAATGCCTTTCCTCAGAGGGGAACCAGTGGCGGGTGCGGAGGCAGATTCTCACGAGCATCAGCATCACGGGCACCTCGATGAGCACGCCGACCACGGTGGCCAGGGCGGCGCCCGACGAGAGGCCGAAGAGCATGGTGGCCGTGGCAATGGCCACCTCGAAATGGTTGCTCGCCCCAATCATCGCGCTCGGCGCCGCGTCCTCATACGTCAGCTTCAGCGGCTTCGACCACCAGTAGCCGAGCCAGAAGATCAGGTTGGTTTGGATGAACAGGGGAATCGCGATCCACAGAATCGTCAGCGGATTGCCCAGAATGACCTCGCCCTTGAACGAGAAGAGGAGCACGAGGGTGACGAGGAGGGCGATGATCGTGATGGGCGTGAGAACGTGGAGGAACTTCTCCTTGAACCACGCCTCGCCCTTGGCCTTGATGAGCCACTTGCGCGAGAAGTAGCCCGCCACTAGCGGCAGCGCCACGTAGATGGCGATGGACAGCACCAGCGCCTGCCACGGCACGGGGAGGCGCCCCACGCCGAGGAGGAACCCGCCGAGCGGGCCGTAGAGGACGAGCATCGTGAGCGAGTTGATCGCCACCATCACGAGCGTGTGGCCGGCGTTGCCCTTCGCCAGGTGGCCCCACACGAGCACCATCGCGGTGCAGGGGGCGATGCCGAGCAGGATGCAGCCCGCCAGATAGCTGCGCCACAGCGGCACCTCGAGCATCTTCGCCCCGCCGACCTCCACGACCTTGCCCGCCCCATAGCTGTCGCCCACGCCGAGGTCCAGCCCGAGCGGCATCTTCACGTAGTCCTTCGCCTCCGGGCCGATGAAGCCCAGGAAGAGCGTGCCGAGGAAGAAGAGGGCGATGAAGTACATGGTAAAGGGCTTGATCGCCCAGTTCACAAACAGCGTGAGGCCGACCGGCTTCACGCTCTTCCCCGCCTTGAGCACCTCGGCGAAGTCAATCTTCACCATGATCGGGTACATCATGAAGAACAGACACACGGCGATGGGGATCGAGACGACCGGCGCCTCGTTCACGGTGATGGACAGGCTGTCGAGGTACTGTGCGACCCCGGGGGCAATCTTCCCCAGGACGATGCCGCCGAGTATGCACAGCATCACCCACAAGGTGAGGTACCGCTCGAAGACGCTCAGGCCCTTGGCAGACTTTGCCATGCCCCGTCCCCCTTAGAAGATCGCGCCGAAGATGATGCCGACGACGGTGGACATCACCACAACCAGGGAGCAGAAGACGAAGGTCTTCTTGCCCCCCATGATCTTGATAAGCACCAGGATGCTCGGAATGGAGAGCGCCGGGCCTGCCAGCAGGAGCGCCAGGGCGGGCCCCTTCGCCATCCCCAGGTCCCTCAGTGCCTGGACGATAGGAATCTCGGTCAGCGTGGCGAAATACCAGCACATGCCCGCGAAGGACGCCACAAAGGTGGAGAGCACGCCGTTGTCGCCCACCAGGCTTGCCACGGTCTCCTGGGAGATGAGCTTGGAGATGAAGCCCGTGACGAACACTCCGCCGAAGAGCAGCGGCACGATGGTCTTGCCGAAATCCCACGTCGCCGCCATCCAGTCCTTGATCTCCTCCCGGTCGAACCAGCGCCAGAGCATGAGCAGCACGGCGATGCCCATTGCCCCCGCCAGGTACCACTTGACGCCGTGGATGCTCATTGTGAAGCTGGGCACCGGCTCCACACCGGCCAGTTCGGCCCTGGGCAGGTCTATCGGCTCCGGCAACAGCTTGCCGTCCTCCTGGTACTTCCGCACCGTCATCATGTCCACCGTCGTCTTCTCCACGTTCGCGGTGAACGGTTGGCCCTTCTTCGGCGTGATCGTCACGTCGTTCGTGTTCGCCCAGTCGCTGAAGACCAGGAAGAGCACCATCGCGGCGAAGTAGAGCACCGTCTGCCCCAGATTGCGGTGGCTGGCCGGCGGGGGCGGCATCTGCATCAGCGCATCCACTCTCTTCTGCTCGGCGTGGCGGAAGATGAACGCCATCAACAGGCCGATGACGTAGGCAAACCCGATTGAGCCGATCACCCGCGCCACGCCCAGGTCGTAGCCCAGGACGCTGGCCGACAGGAAGATCGCCATCACGTTGATCGCCGGCCCTGAGTAGAGGAATGCGCTGCCAGGCCCCAGGCCCGCCCCCATCGCGTAGATGCCGGCGAACATCGGCAGCACGCTGCACGAGCACACGGCCAGGATGCAGCCCGACACCGCTCCAACCGTGTAGGCCAGGAAGCGGGGCGACTTCGGCCCCAGGTAGCGCATCACGGATGCCTGCGACAGGAAGGTGCTGATCGCCCCCGCGATGAACATGGCCGGCACCACGCATGCCAGCGTGTGCTCCCGGGCGTACCACTGAAGCAGGTCGAAGGCCCCGTAGATGGCCTTCTTGACGCTCTCGTTGCCGAGCGGCACGAAGTAGAAGAACACAAATATGCCGGCCAGCCAGGCGAAGACCTTCAACTCCTTCTTCATCGTTGTCCTTTCTCAGAATGCGGCCAAGACAGGAGGCCCACGGCTTCGCGACAGCCAATGGCCACTTGGCAAACCCGCCAAGTCTCACGCCCAAAAAAACGCAGCCTGCCGAGCGGCGTCATGCCATCAGAGCCAACTGTTCCTGGGCGTTGCGCTTCATCACCGTCTCCACGCACTGGAAGAAGTGGAGAACACAGGGACACCGGAGGGTGTAGAACACCTGGCTCCCGCGCCTCTTGTCGTCGAGGATGCCCGCCGCCTTCAGCACCGAGAGGTGCTTGGAGACCGTGGACATGTCGGCTCCCACCATCTCGGTGAGTTCGCACACACACCGCTCGCCCTTGGCCAGTTCGTCAACCATGAACAGGCGGGTCGGGTGAGCCATGGCCTTCACGATCTTGGCCCTGGCCTCGAAGCGAGCTTGCGTCTGCGCGTCCATCTTGGCCTCCTTGGCTGCTTGGCGTATTGGTAGTATAGCCAAGCCATCGGCCGTTGTCAAGACTAGTTTCTGATACTATGAAGCAAGCCTCCCGGCCGGTAGAGTCGGGGTGGAAGTAGGCCGAGGTGTTCTCGGTCGCCCCAATCTCGGTAGGAGGCTTGCCAGGAATCCGCAACAGAAACTGATTACAGTGTGCATATTTGGAGAAGGCCAATGAAGGCATCGGTGGTTGATCTCCGGCACAGGATGGGCGATACTCTCCGCGCGGTGGACCGCAATGAGAAGGTGCCAGGTCCGCCACATCACTAGGAGGCAAGAACGATGGGCCAGAGACTCCTATCTTGCGCTCTGGTGTTGCTGCCACTGTTCTGGCCGGGCGCCGTGGCCGGCGAGGCCCGGCCCGCCGTGCTCTTCGTGGGCGGGATTCACGCCGACTATGCGGCCAAGCCGCTCCACGCGATGGGCGTCGAGCTGGACACGTGCAAGCAGGGCCAGCTCGCCGAACGCCTCGCCACGGGGAAGTTCAACGTCGTCGTCGCGGGCACGCTCAACGACGCCGACCGCAAGGCGGCACAGGACTTCCTGGCCCAGGGCGGCGGCGTGTTCGTCTGCAACCCCGAGGCCTGGTCCGAGAGCAAGAACTTCACGGCGACGCTCGAATGGCTCGCCGAAGTCGGCGCACGAGGGCGCTGGGAAATCTTCCAGGAAACCGACACCAAGAACCTGGCGACAGACATCATGGGCTGCCGCCTCTTCTGGACGAGCGACGTTGCGCCGCCCGTCAACGACGGCGTGAAGGGGGTGCTCACCCTCACCGCCGCCAGCACGACGGGCTGGGAGCCGCCGATGTCGTTCGACCTCTCGCCCGACTGGCGGGTGGTCGTCCGCGGCGCGCCCTCGACGAAGTCGGTCCCCGCCGAGCGCAACGACGTCTACCTGCGTCCCTGGATTCCCAGACCGTCGGTGAGGAGCGACGGCGGCTTGGTGTCCTTGTGCTGGGCGGCCGACGGCAGGTCGGCCTCGTACTTGAGCGGCAGCGTGTTGCCGAGGGAGGCCGTGGGCTGTGCTCGGCCAGAAAAGACCGCCTTGCCGAGCGGCGAAGCGGGCGTCTCGCCCTCTTCGAGCCACAGGCGCAGCGTACCGGCCATGTCCTCGCCCAGGTAGGGCCGCGGCGCGGCGAGGAATACCTTGGCTCCCCCCTTCGCCGCCTCGACCGCGGCCGCGACTGCCCCCGTGCTGCCGCCCACGACCACCACGTCCACCTGGTAGGCCACGGGAATCTTCCTGGCCGATTCGGTGACCGCGGCGCCGCGCACCGCAAGGGAGCCGAGCAGGAACAGTGCAAAAACAGAAAGCCGCATCATCAGTGTCTCCTCACTTTGCCTTGGCCTCAAGCTTGCCCAGCGGGGCCTGGCTCGAGCTGGGCGCACGCAGGACCAGCAGGCCGCTGAGGGCGGGGACGAGGAGCCAGTCGCCCCGCTTGCGGCCGATGGACCACTGGTAGCCGACGTGCCGGCGGTCGAAGAGCCGCGGCGCCGCCGGCTCCGTGATGTCGTAGCATTCTATCGCACCGTAGTTCCCAATGAAAATGTAGTTGCCGTCGGCGACGATGTCCTGGTCGAAGTCGGCCCACACGGCGCATGGCTCCTCGGGCAGGTCGGGCCGCGGGTCAACTGTGGCCACCCAGCGGGGCTGCCTGGGGTCGCGGACGTCTACGATGTGGAGGTAGTTGGCCCCCTTGCGCTCGGCGCCGCGGGCGGTGACGTAGGCGTGGCCCTTGGCGACGGTGATGCCGGACATCGCTTCGCTCATTTTCTCGGGCCAGCAGCGCGCGAGGTCGAGGGTGGCCAGCACGGCTGGCTTGGCGGGGTCCGCCACGTCCACGATGGCCATCGTGCCCTTCGCGTGGCCGAGATACACCTTGTCGCCCCGGGCACAGATCAGGTCGGCCTCGGGGACCTCCACGGCGGCCAGAAGCGCCGGCTTGGCGGCGTTGGCCACGTCGTAGACGAGGAGCTTCTTCTTCGCCAGCACAAAGGCGCGGTCGGCCCACACGTCAATGCAGGCGCCAGTGACCTGGAGGGACTGGCGGTCGCCGTCCTTGAACTCGCCGACGAAGGCTGGCTTCGTGCCGTCGCGGGCGTCCACGACGAGCAGGCCGCGGGCCTGCCGCGGAATGTAGAGGAAGCCGTCCTTCCCCGCCACGGTGTTGTTGCCGCGGCGCGAGTTGCCGTAGGGCACCCAGGCGCCGTCCCAGTATTCGCCGAGGCGCTTCGGCGCAAGCGGGTTGGCGACGTCGAGCATGAACACGGCGCCGCCGAACGTCTGCCACTGGTAGGCCCGGTCGCCGTCGAGCCACAGGGCGTCCGACTCCCCCGCGGTCGCCACGCCGCCGACGCGGCGCGGGTTCCTGGGGTCGGAGAGGTCGAAGACCCACATCCCGTAGTTGTAGTCGGCCACGTAGGCCGTGTCGCCCACAATGGTGACGCTGCCGAAGGCGCTGGGGAGCGAATGCTCGTAGAGGCCGACGGGCTTCGTCTTGTCCTTGGCGACCTCATAGACGAACCAGCGGCTGTCGGGCGACTTGGCGCCCAGGCTGTACTGCCCCGGCCCCTCCTTGCCGTCAATCAGGTAGAAGAGGCCCTTGTGGAATGCTCCGAAGAGGTGTTTCCCGCACTTCTCGGGCAGCGGGAGCGAGACGAGCTTCTCCGCCGAAAAGGCGTCCTTCGCCTCATAGCGATAGAGGTCAATCGCCTTGTCGCCGCGCAGGGCGAAGTGCTCAGCCGAGGCGGCGACGAGGCTCGCGCTCCGCTTGCCGTCGGCCGACTTCTCGCGTGGCACGGCCCCCGCGAGGAGCTTCGGCTTGCGGGGGTCCGCGGTGTCGAGACACTGAACTGCGTCCCCAACGTAGACCAAGCCGGGAAGGAAGAACCCCACGACGCCCTCCACCTTGCCGACCTCCCGCGGCCAGAGGGGGTCCGCCAGGTCATGCACCCACAGCGTCGGCTTCTCGCCGCCGAGCGAGTAGCCGACCGCGGCGTCCTCGAACACGTGCGTCATCCGCCCGTACTTGCCCCGGCTGAACTGCACGTTCCGCAGCGGCCCGGGGCGAAGCGGGTTCGCCAGGTCGTCCACCAGGATTAGCCCGCGCTTCGACGACTCGAAGTAGGCCCGGTCGCGGAAGGGCAGCAGGCTGTTCGAGAAGTACCAGGAGCTGATGTTGCCGACGACGCGCGGCTTAGTCTTGTCCGAGATGTCCACGATGCTGTAGTGCCCCTCCCCCGGCCCCACATAGGCGTACTTGCCGCGCACGACGATGGGCGGGCCGGGGACGCCGAAACCCGTTTGGAGGGCGGCGCAGAGCTGGAGCTTCTGCGGCCGGGCCTCGGCGAACTTGAGGCGCCCCAGCGCGGGGTCAATCGCCAGCACACCGCCGGGCACCGTGATCTCTGGCCAGCCCGCGTCGTCCGACAGGTCCCAGCCCTGGGGACGGAGCGGATAGGCGAAGTCGCGCTTGAGCGCCCAGGCGGGGGAGCAAACGTCTACGCCGTCTTCGGTGACCACCAGGCCGTTGGCGGCGCCATAGGCGGCGGCCACGTCCTCGCGGCGGAGTTCGGCGCCGTCGGCCTTCTTCAGCGGGCGGTCCTGCCCGTCAGGCGCGAAGCGGAAGGCCCCGAGGCGCCGCTCCCAGTCGGCGCGGATGGCGGGAAGCCGCTCCTGCCAGGCGGCGCCGATGGCGAACAGGCGCCGCAGCGGCTCGGCCCAGCCCACGCGGCATTCGAGGAAGTAGAGGCCCGGCTGGGGCGGCTTGTGGACGAGTTTCAGCCGCACCTTGCTGCGGGCGGGGACCGTCGCCTCGGCGACCTGGAGCGCGGCCAGGCGGGTCGCCGGGTCGAGCGGCTCGGCCCCCCACACACCGAAGCGGTAGCGGACCTCGGCCGTCCGCTGCATCTCCGCGCGGTTCTCGACGTCCACCTCGACTGTTGCCTCGGCCTCCGCCTGCCCGGCCAGCCGGGCGCGGAGGGCGAAGGGCGATTCGAGGAACGGCTCGCCGAGGGCGGCCTCATTCCTCCCCTCTCGCTTGGTGAGCCGCACGGCGCGGAGTTCCAGCGGGAAGTCAGGCACGCCGTTGCGGTCGCCTCCCTCGCAGCGGATGCCGAAGCCAACCTCCCGCAGGTTGCGAACCTGCGGGAGGTTACCGGGTTCCACGAGGGGCGTGGCGATGCTGTTGGGGGTGAAGCCCGTGTGGTCGTAGAATGCCTCGCCGCAGCGCTCGACCCGCAGCGGGATGTTCACGGCGAAGAGCCGCCAGCCCATCCACGGCATTCCGTCGTTCATCGCCTGAAGGAACGCTTCCCCGTTGCGGTCGGTATAGAGCACCTCGACACGGAGCGCCTCGCCGCCGTTCTTCGCCCACAGGCACAGTTGCTGGGCGGGCGCCGGGTCGGCGTTCCCCGGGTCGTCATCCAGACCCACGACACGCATCAGGTCGAGCGTCGCCGGCTCCTGGCCGAAGGCGATCTTCACGGGGAATCGGGCGGCCTCCTCGCGCTCCCCGATGAGTTCCAGCTTCTCCACTCCCTTGTCGAAGTGCGCCCGCCAGTTGCCGGCCCGCAGGCGCTCGTGCCCCTCCCCCACTCCGAACGCCATTTGCGCGGGCGGAGCGGAACGGAACCAGTCTTCGGCTGTCTCCGCATCGCCCGAGTAGACGACCACCTCGTCAACCTTCACGGGTGTGCCCTGCTTCTGGATCGTGATGAGGTGCGGGCCGGGCGGCAGCTCGACCGCCTCGTCCATCGCCACCCAGTGCCACTGCCGGGCATTCTGCTGGAACACGCTCTTCACCAGCTCGCCGTCCAGGCTCAGGTAGAGGTTCCGGGCCATCTCCTGCATGGTCAGGCCCTCGAACATGTTCTTGCCCTCGAAGAACACGCTGGCGAAGAGGCGCACCTTCGCGGCCCTTCGCGTGCTGAAGACAGTGCCTCCTGACCCTCCACCTCGGCTACCAGGTCCTCAAGGATCGTGCCTACGCATCCGGCGGAGCCGTGTCCTGACGCCTGAACACCCCCCAGCAACCGTGTTCCCGCATGTTGATTTGGCCGAGTCCGACGTTGCCATGCGTCAACATGACGGAACTCCATATCAGGCAATGTCTTATGGCCTGGAGACAGCGGAATGCCCGTCGCAGGTGTTGCAGGAAATCAACATGGCCTTTCCATTGGCCGAACGACCGCATGCTGGCTTGGCGCGGTCGGGTCTCTAAGCCTAGACATGCCAGCATGTTACGAAAACGCAGACTCTGCCACATTTTGCGATCCGCCGGCACAGCAATTGCTTATGTTAACTCCATCAAGCGAATGACGCTTGGCGTAATTGGGTTCTTGTGGCGTTCGGCAATCACCTGAGAGGACACGACGATGCGACGACTTGCGGCGGGCCTGGTTGTGCTGGGGCTTCTCTCGTCCAGCGCTTTCGCGGTGATCATTGACAACTTCGAGGCGGGAACGACCCTGCTCCTGGGCGCGCCTGTGCCCAACGGCAACCCCGCCACGCTCAATCAGGGCAGCCTGCCAGTGGGGGATGTGATCGGTGGCGTTCGAGACACGTTCGTGCAGAACCTCACCGTCGGGGGACTGAACGTTACGGCCCAGATCTACGACCCCGCTCCGCCGCCTCTTGACTACATTCTCGATCTGAGTTCGGCTGGCACAGAGCAGGGTCTGTGGCGCCTCGCATACGGCGTGACAGTGGGTGGCGCAGCCCCTGGCGATCTCACTGTGGGCAACGCTACCCATATCGTCTTCTGGTTCGAGTACGCCGACGCGGGCGCGCAGGTCGACATGTACGCGTCTGATGGCACCAACTTCGACACGGAGACCCTGTTCACCCTTGGCCCCGGCTTCCTGAGCTTCGCCTTCGCTGGTTTCACAGGTGTGGACTTCACGAACATTCAGGATCTGAGTTTCACAGTCACAGGGAATGAGGCTGGGGATTACGGGATCCGCCTCCTTGAGACGCGCGAGAATCCAGACCAGAGAATCCCGGAGCCGGGCACGATCGCCCTCCTGTGCCTTGGCCTCGCGGGGCTGGCTCGTCGCCGCCGCCGCAAGAGTTGAGCCGGTTTGGACGGCACGTGACGACAAAGGCGCCGCAATCTCACGGGTTGCGGCGCCTTTCTCATTATAGAAGGGCTCCCGTCTTGGCACCCTTGGGGCGACGGACCTTCCTGGGGTTAGGCGTGGCCACGGGCGTCGGGCTCCGTCTCGCCGCCGCCCTCGGCGCGGAGACGGAGCCCAAGGCCCTCACATTCGGCGTCTTCACCGACCCGCATTACGCGGACCGCGAGCCGCTCGGCACCCGCCACTACCGCGACTCCGACGCGAAGCTCGGCGAGTTTGTCAGGACGATGGCCGAGGCCAAGCCGGCTTTCGCCATCTGCCTCGGTGACCTCGTGGACAAGGGCAGGACCGTCGCCGAGGAGCTTGCCTACCTCAAGCACATTGACGCCGTCTACCGCAAGCTCGGCTGCCCGCGCCACTACGCCCTCGGCAACCACGACCTCGCCACCTTCACGAAAGAGGAGTTCCTCAAGGCCACCGGCATGCCCGCCGCCCACTACGCCTTCGACGCGCCGCCCTTCCGCTGCATCGTGCTCGACGCCTGCTACCGCAAGGACTTCGTGCCGTATGGCAAGGGGAACTTCGTCTGGACCGATAGCTGGATTCCCGCCGAACAGCTCCGCTGGCTCGAGGGCGAGCTGAAGAAGGCGGAGGGGAAGGCCCTCGTCTTCGTCCACCAGCCCCTCGATGGCGACGACGTGCACTGCGTTCGGAACGCCGCTGAGGTCCGCCGCATCCTCGGTGAATCGGGGAAGGTGGCCGCCGTCTTCAGCGGCCACAACCACAAGGGGGGCTACCGCAGGCTGCGCGGCATCCACTACGTCACGCTACGGGGCATGGTCGAAGGCCCCGGCCTGGAGAGCAACGCCTACGCCCTCGTCACCGTGACCCCCGCCGGCTCCCTCACCATCAAGGGCTTCGGCGCCCAGCCGAGTTCTGCCCGCGAGTGAGGCTGTCCCGCGCCTGGCCCATCGGTCCCATCCGTCCGATCTGTCCGATCCGTCGGCTCCGCCGGATCCGTCGGATCTTTCCTATCCCACCCTCACGGCGCAGACCTGGAAGTGGCCGGCGATGGTGTCGTTGTAGAGGAGCCAGCGACCGTCGGCGGAGAAGCCGGCCTCGACGTGTTGGCCGCGGAAGGGGACGTAGGGGGTGTGGACCGTGGCCAGGGGCTGGAGGTCCACCCGCGTCCTCTCCCAGGCGAAGGGGGCGGCGTGGACGAAGCTGTGGCCGTCCGTCCCCTCGCCGCAGACCCACTGCCCGTCGGGCGACACGTTCAGGTGGGTGTGGTAGTGGGCGAGGGGGTCGGAGAGGTAGACCTCGGCCCCGGCCAGGTCGGCCACGCCCAGCCGCGTGGGCACGGGGGCATACTCGCACCAGGGCATCTGGTAGAGCGTGGCATCGCCGCGGCGGTCCAGGTAGGTGTAGCCGATGTGTTCGCCGTCGGGCCACCAGAACTCGTGGGTGACAACCTCGAATGCCTCCTGGTGGCGAATGCGGTGCAGCTCCGTGCCGTCCGTGCGCACGGTCCACATGCGCTGGCCGAGGCCCTCGAGCATGTCCTTGGCGAACTTGAGCAGCTCGGGGTCGGCAGGCGAGGTGTCGAGGTGGAAGAAGCAGAACTCGATGGACTCGGCGAGCTTGGTGAGGCGGCCGGCGTGGAGGTCGTAGGCCCAAAGGCGGCCGTGGCGCGGGCGCGAGAGGTAGCGCCACACGGCCGCCGCGTCGCGCGTCGTGGGGATGCGGCAGGCGGCCGGCTCCAGGACGCTTTGGGAGAGGATGACGGTGCGGCCGTCGCACGTGATGTCGCCCAGGTGGCCTGGGGCCTCCTGGGGCACCTCGCCGACGAGGACCGGCGAGCCGTCCGGCAGGTCCACGGCCCACACCTCGCGCCCGGGCTCGGGCAGGAACCACATGCGGCCGGCCGCCTCGTCCAGCTTGAGGAACTCGGCGACCAGGATGTCCTTCGGCACCACCTCGCCTGTCTCGGGGTTGAGGAGCAGCAGGTTCCCGCCGTTGTGGCGCCCCCAGGCGAGCACGAGGCCGCCGGGCACCTGGCGCGGGAGGCGGAAGTAGCCGAGCGTGGCTCCGTGGGACAGGTCGGTCAGTTGCCGCACGGTGCGGCGCGTGTCTGGGTCTACCCATTCCTTCATCGCGGGTCCTCGTCATTGGCCGGGCGGGGCCGGGGGAGCGGGTGTGTCCTTGGGGGCCGAGGGCGCGGGCGTGTCGGGAGGCGGCAGCAGGCCAGGCCCGTCGGGCGGGGCCGACGTGGTGGGGGCCGGGGTCCTGGACTTGAGGGCGGCCTGGGCCTTCGCCAATAGGGCGTCAATGGCCGCCTGCTTGGCCGCGACGAACTTCGTCTTGCCGAAGTCCTTCCGCAGGCGCCCCACCATGCTCTGGACGAGCAGCCAGCTCTCGCGCTCGGCGACGCGCTGGGCCTCGATGAACGTCCGCTCGGCCTCGAACTCCATGGGATTGAACGCCGCCGGGGCCTTCGCGTCCTTCGCCGTGGTCGGCGCGGCCTCCACCTCGCGCACGGGGCGGCGCGCGGGCGGCCCGCCGAAGGCGGTGAGGAGGATGAGGACGACGATGACCACCACGCCCGCCACGGCGCCCAGGGCGATATAGAGGGCCATCCGCCTCTGCTGCTTCTTGTGGACGGCCCGCCACTCCTCTGGGGTGTGGTGGACGTGTTCCCCCGGGGCATGCGCGCCCGCGACGTGCCCCAGGCGACGCGGCGCCCGGGCCGGCGCTGGCTCGGGGGCGGGGGCAATGCTGGGCACGCCGCCCTCGGCCGCCACGGCGGGCGGCGGCGCGATGTCGGGCACGTCCGCCGCAGGCGCCGGCGCAGGCTCCGCCGGCGGAGGGGGGGCGATGCTCGGTATCGCATCGCGGCGCTGAAGGACAAGTTCCCCGACGACCCGCGGGTGCAGGGACTCTTCGACCGCGCCCAGAAGGCCGTCATGGCCAGCAAGGGCGAGACCGCCGACCTGCCCCAGGACGCCCTGGCCTACCGCGAGAACCAGAAGAAGCTCACCAAGCTGTTCTTCGACATCGCCGAGAAGGAGTGGGCCGCCTACCAGCAGAAGCTGAAGGACTCGGGCAAGCTCCTCCGCCGCGCCTTCCCCCCGCCCGACCACGCGGAGGCCCCGAACGAGGAGGTGGTCGGCAAGTACGTCCTCCTCGACAAGTTCACCTACCCCTCGAACCAGTTCATGGACGTCGGCCGCGAGTTCTGCTTCGTCGGCACCCCCTCGCGCGGCTACTACTACGTCGTGCTGTCGAGCCGCGCCTGGCTCGGCCCCTACGAGGCCGTGAAGCGCTACCGCCGCTTCATCAACAACGACGTGCCCGAAGGCATGACCTGGACGCTGGTGGGCAAGATCACGGGGTCCGACCTCCTGGTGCCCCAGGCGGGCGAGCAGAAGACCCTCGCGGCTCACTGGGGCTGGACCGTCGAGGTCGAGGCCATCTGGGTGCCCGACCGCACCTTCGCCATCGTCCAGCCCGAGGACGAGCGCGGCGCCGCCTTCGCAGGCGAGGCGAAGATGGAAGAAATCAAGTCGGCCATGTACACCGTCAAGGCGGTGCCCAAGGACGTCACGCCCGAGGGCCTCACCGAAATCTACATCACGGCCATCAAGGAGAAGAACTACCCGCTCTACCTCGACTGCATAGACCCGGACCGCCGCAAGACGCCCATCGCCCGCGACCTGTGCATGTACCACTGGGAATGGCACCAGAAGCGCTTCGCCTCCTGGTACTGCCTCATCAAGGTCGGCAAGGCCGAGACCCGCGTCCGCCAGGGCCTCGACCTGAGCGGCGACAACATCGAGATGAAGTTCCTCACGCCCGAGCAGATCGCCGAGCTGAAGAAGCACGCGGGCGAGACCATTCTCGACGCCGAGCTGGCCACCCAGGCATTCGACGACAAGGGGAAGCAGTACGGCTCGCCCAAGCCGCGCTACTTCAAGAGGGTCGGCGACGGCCGCTGGCACATCACCAACTTCGCCCAGCCCTTCTGAGACAGGGGAAACGCCATGACCAGCACTCGATTCCTTCGAACCGTGGCCGCCGGCTGCACCCTCGCCCTCCTGGCGGCGGAGCCGGCCCGCGCCTTGATGCCTGTGATGCCCGAGCCCAAGAAGGGGGGGAAGGGGCTGGAGCACGTTCCATACCACGATGTCGTCCTGGGGCCGCTGGCCAGTCAGCACATCGGCAGCGCGCAGAACGCGCTCCTCACCATGGCCCGACAGCTCGACGAGATCGCCACGGTGAAGAGCGACACCGATCGCTCCGCGGTCGTCGCCGCCTGGGGCACCATCGTGCAGACCCAGCGCGACCTGTGGTCCACCGAGATGCAGGCCGCCATCGAGGCGGGCAAGCTCCACATGAAGCAGAAGGGCAAGGTGGACGCGGCCCTGATCGCGAGCCTCAACGCCCAGGTCGGCGCCCAACTCAACTTCTTCAACAGCGCCTTCGGCACCGGCGGCGGCATGCTGGCCGAGTGGAAGCTCGACTTCAACCAGAGGATGGCCAACATGGCCGCGATGGAAAAGACCATGCCTGTCATCCTCAAGCAGCTCACCACCGACATGGACCAGGTGCATCAGCGGCTGAAGGACATCCAGCTTGGCCTCGACCACAAGGAGACGAGCCCCAGCACCGCCGAGGGCATGATGAAGGGCATGGACGCCCTCAAGACCCGCATCGGCCGCGTCTCGAGCGTCGTGGGCATCCGCCAAAAGGTGATCGAGCCCTACGTCAAGGCATCGGCCTACCCCGAACTCAAGAAGAAGCTCGACCCCATCCTCAACCTCATCAACCCCGAGCAAGTCGCCCAGAACCCCAACCTCTCGTCAATCCCCGCCGAGGTCATCCAGATACTCCAGGGCTGGAAGAGCGTGCTGCCGAAGAAGTGCGAGGACACCTACGGCCCCGTCTGGGGCAGCGCCAAGAAGGCCATCGAGTGGGTCTCGGACCACAAGAAGCTCTGGCAGTCGCTCCCCTTCTTCAAGGAAGCCACGACCTTCGAGGCCGCCGACGGCCTTCTCGCCCGCGCCAAGGCCGCCGCGAGGGAGAGGCTCAGCGCCATCAGGGCTCGGTGGAACCTGCTGGACGACATCAAGGATTTCAAGAAGAGGGCGTTGGAGGGCCGTCGCCTTGCCGAGGAGATGAGGGCCAGGGCGGCGACCGACGAGCCGGTGAGGACGCTGCTCGACCTCGCCCGGAAGATCAAGGACGCCGCCGAGAAGGCGGAGAAGGCAGGCAGCGTCTTTCCCGAGGCCAAGAAGTTCACCGAGCAGCAGACACTCCTCGTGCGGGAGTACGTGGCGCTCCTCGCGGCCAACGCCGACGCCCACCACTCTCCCGACGGGCGCGAGTTTGACGACCTCATGTCCAAGGTCGCGAAGGCCCCCACCCCGGAGGACGCTCGGGCCATCTGGACCGACTTCCGCACGAAGTGGCGGGAGAAGACCCAGGAGTGCGGCAACTTCCGCCAGGACAACTGGGACGACATTCACAAGCTGATTGACGAGGGCAAGGTCCTGCTGCCGCTCATGCAGTAGCGCCCGTGGCGACAAGCGTCCCGCTTGTCGAACGCAGGTGAGGACCGTCAGAGCGCGGCGGCGGCCGCATCGAACGGCGCGCCGGGCTCGAAGGGGAAGGCGGGGCGCCGGCGGCGGGTGTAGGGCAGCCCCTCGATGCGCATGTCGCCCGAGCCGGGCGTGAGGAGCATGGTGTAACGCGGCGCGATGCGCGTGAGGCCGGGGAAGAGATAGCCCTCTTTCACGACCACGATCTTGTAGCTCAACGGGTCAATGCCACACGCCTCGAACTGGCTTGGGTCCGTGAATGCCGACGGCCCCTCGGCCAGGACGGCCTCGACGCCGCCGAGGCGGACGATTGCCCAGCGGTGCTCGGGGATGAGACGCACGACTTGGGCATCGGCATCGAGCGGCGGGCCGTGCCGCTTCTCGATGGTCGCGCCAATCGCCAGGCGCAGCGTTGCGCCCTCTCCCGCCGCGAAGCATCGCTCGACCGCCGCCCGGTCATTGAGGCCCGCGACCAGAGCGTTGCTCACCCCCCGCTCGACCAGGTGCCGCAGCACAATCGGCAGGTCGCCGGGGGCGCTCGCCGTCACATTGTCCCCGCTGTCCGTCAGGAACACGGTCGTCTCGACGGCGGCCAGCGCCCGCGTCACGCCCTCCTCCAGGTCGACCGTCTCGCAGCCGAATGCGAACTCGTGCCGCGCGTCCCATATCTCGCGGGCGAGATGGATCGCGGCGGCGCGGGCGGCGGCGCGCGAGCCATCCGCCGTCACCATCACCGCCATCCCAGTGTCCGGCGAATCGGTCCACGCGCAGCCCACGAACAGCGTGGCCGCGAGAATCAACCTCCCGCAGGTTTCAAACCTGCGGGAGGTTCCCGACTCGACCCTCCGCGCCTCCTCGACCAGGGAGCCGAACGGCTCCGCCGTCGTCATCCCCTTCTCGCCCGGCAGGATGATGGGAATGGGCAACACGTAGGACACTGGCCGCACCGTGCCGCGAAGCGTATCCAGCAGGATGCGGCCGGCCAGCTCCGCCGTCTCCGCCCCGTCCGTGTGCGGCGCCGTCTTCAGGCCGACCAGGATGTCGCCGAACTCCCCCATCCGCGCCGGGATGTTCCCGTGCAGGTCGAACGTGCAGGCAATGGGCACCCGTGGCCCGACCAGTTCGCGCACCTCCCCCACGAACACCGTCTCCGCCGGCCCGATCCCCTCGGCATACATCGCCCCGTGGAGCCGCAGGAACACCGCATCCACCGGCATCGCCGCGCGGAGCGACGCGATCACCTTGTTCATCGCCTCGCGGCACGCCGCCCCATCCACCGTCCCCCCGCCGGCCGGATGCGCCGCCACGCCGCTTCGCTGGCGCCATCTCGCTCTCCTTCGCTAGCGTGGCCGGTTCCATCATGCCCTGTGCCGTGAACTCTGTCAAACACGCCGCGCTCTGGGGATGAGCCTTGACACAAGGGCGAGGACGGGGTACATTCGTTTGCGGTAGAGGCAATCGCGGCCCCACCCGAGGCAGCCCCGATGGAGAAGGAAGAGCTGATTCAGTATTGGATCGAGACCGCCGCGCACGACCGCCCCACGGTGCAGCACCTCTACGACAGCGGCGACTACGCCTGGTGCCTCTTCGTCGGCCACCTGGTGATCGAGAAGCTGCTGAAGGCCTGCTACGTCAAGCGCCACGGCGTCCAGGCGCCGAAGATACACGCCCTCGTGCGGCTCGCTAAGCTCGCCGAACTCAATGTGGACTCGGAGACGAACAAGAGCCTCGACACACTGACGCTGTTCAACATTCGTGCCCGCTACCCTGACCGCAAGCGGGACATGCGCGCCAAAGCCACGCGCGAGTACGCGGCCCAACTGCTCAGGGAGCTGGAGAGGATCAGGAAATGGCTGCTGAAGACGCTATCGGAATGATCCGCCCCTCAATCGAGCGCTACATTGAGACGCTCCGAAGAAACGGTATCGCGCCTCAGAAGGTCTATCTCTACGGCTCCTACGCCAAGGGCACCGCGACCGAGGATAGCGATATTGACCTGGCGGTCATTTCAGACGACCTCAGCGGCGACAGCTTCGAGGACGATCTGGCCCTCATGCACCTGACCTGGAACGTGGATACCCGCATCGAGCCGCGCTCCTTCCGCCCCGAGGAGTTCACGCCCGACGACCCCGAGGCGCAGGAAATCCTGCAGACCGGCGTGCCAATCCTCCACTGAGTACATGGACGCTCCAGCCAGCGTCGCCGCGCAGCAGCAAGCCCGAGCCATGGCCTTGGCGCAAGCGGTCGCCACGGAAACGGGCCGCGGCCTGAGCAGACAAGGTGAGAAGAGAGGATCCGTCTACCCTTCATCTTGATCTGGCGGACCCTTGGGGCGCAGTTTCACACCATCCTCTTCCACGTCGAACTCGGCTCCGCACTTCCCGCACTCCCCAATGGTTCCGATCATCTCCTTCGTCGCTCTGCCAAAGCGCGTCCCGCACTGCGGGCACCGCACTTCTAGACGTGTGGCGCGCCCGCACGACGTGCACAAGTCACGTTGGTCCAACACGCGGTTGAACAACCCAAGCTTGGCCCCGCAGCTTCTGCATTGCTTTGCTCGCTTGACTGTCTGCTTGCGGGTCCAGATCAGGTACACAAGGAACGCGGTCGCGCAGGCCCCGGCTTCATAGGCAGCTCCTCTCGGCGCTGCCTGTTTCCCCTGATCCCTGGTGACGCCAGGCGCGTGGACCACGAAGTAGCCCACGATGGCCAACGCCAAGAAAACCCATGCAGAGCCCAGTTTGCCCCGCCTGATGGCAGAATCAAACAGGATAGCCAGGACCAGCACAATGTAAGGAACGATGAGCCATGCGGACTCCATCGGCGTTACTCCCTCTGGGCATTCATGTCCCAGAGACACAACTCGATCGCCTCATGGATGTTCTCCAGCGCCTCATCTAGCGTGTCGCCCTGGCTGTAGCAGCCCGGCAGCGTGGGGCACGTGACGACGTATCCGCCGTCCGCGTCAGGCTCAAGGACCACCTTGAAATCCAGGACTCTCGTCTTCCTCACCACGCGTCTCCTCGCAGGCCAAGCCGTCTGGGCCTGTTGCCATTATACCACACGCATGCGGGCTATTCAGGCTTGAGCGCGGCGCGGAGGCCGTCGAGGCGCGAGCCGTCGGGCCGGCGGAGGCGGGCCGCGGCGCCCCAGTGGCCGCTGCCGTTCCACACCTTCACGAGCAGGGCGTTCCAGCCCTTCTTGAGGGCGACCTCGGCCTTGTCGCTCGCCACCGCGAAGCTGCGAGGCTGGCCGGCGTTGAGGACGACCGCGCCGTTGAGCCATATCTTCGCCCCGTCGTCGCTGCCGAACTCCAGCCGCGCCTTCTGGTCCTCGGGCGACCAGACGTGCGTCCGCAGGTAGGCGACCGCGTTCTGCTTGTCGCCGAGCTTCTTGATCAGGTCCATGTGGAAGGGCATGAACTCCTTCTCGCCGCCGCCGGGGGGGATGATCTCCCAGGCGACCTTTTCGCGGGGCAGGGACGCCCCGCCTACAAGGGCCTCCTCGGGCGGGAAGGCCACGTCGTGGAGGCCGGGGCCGTCCTTGCCGCTCTTGGTGTAGGGGCCGGAAACCTCCCAGGCGGTGACGTAGTCCTCGAACTTGTCGAGCTGGTCGAGGGCGGCCTGGGCCTGCTTCTTCACGTCGTCGTTGGGCGCGGCGTCGAGGAGTTTTTTCAGCGCGGCCTTGGCCGCGTCGGGCTGCGAGCCGATGAGGGAGCCTGCGATCTTGATGGCGGCGATGGCCGCCTCGGCCTTGAGCGCCTCGTCGGCGAGGAACGGCTCGACGGCCTTGAGCGCCTCGGGGCTGGGCACGTTGCCCATCGCGCCGAGCACTTCCTTCTTCTCCTCGGGGCGGCGAGCCGCCTTCATCGCGTCGGCCAGGAGCGCCAGCCTCGCCTCCGCCGTCCGCTCGCCCGGCAGGCCGAGGACGCGCAGGCAGCCGCGAAGGGCCAGGACGTGGTGGGCCAGGTTGTCCGTGCCCTTGGCCACCTCCAACAGGTCGGCGGCCACGCTGGCATCGGGCCAGTCGGCCAGGGCGCGGACCGCCGCGTCCTTCACGTCGGCATTGGCGTCCTTGAGCGCGGCGCGGACGGCGGCTCGGCGGCCTCGGGCGAGCAGGGGCTGTCGCCGCGCCAGGCGCGCGAGGCGCAGGTGCTCCGCCTCCTGGCCGAGGAGAAGGTGGCGAAGGCCCTCCAGGCCGCCAACCTGACGCCCGAGCAGGTGCGGCAGCGGCTGGACCGGCTGAACGACGCGCAGCTCTCGCAGCTCGCCGACCACCTCGAGACCATTCAGTCCGGGGGCAGCGCAGTCATCGCCCTCGTCTTCCTGGCGGTCGTCCTGATTGGCGTTCTTCTCTACATGCAGATCGAGGCGGCGTGAGCCGCCGGGTCTGAGGCCCGCGAATGGCTGCCCCCGTTCCACTCCGGCGCGCGCTCGCCTGGGTTGCGGCGTCGGCGCTCGTCGCCGGCTGTGGCCCTACGTTCAAGCGCCTGCGCCAGGAGCTGGAGCAGGGGGCGCCAGGGGCCTGCGTGGCGGGCGTGCCCTTCGTGCGGCAGGACCGGGATCGCTGCGGCCCGGCCGCGCTCGCCTCGCTCGCCGCCTTCCACAAGCTGGCGCTCACCCAGGACGAGATCGCCCGCGAAATCTTCCTGCCGTCCATCGGCGGCACGTTGACGGTGGACATGCAGGACTGCATGCACCGCCACGGCCTGTGGTGCCATTCGGGGAGCGGCGGGGCGGGGGACGTGCGGGCGTGGCTCGACCGCGGCCTGCCCGTCGTGGCGCTGCTCCGCCTGGGCGCTCTTCACGGCCACAGGCTCCATTACGTCGTGGCCACGGGCTACCACGCGGGACGGGGCTACTTCATCGCCCACCTGGGCTACCTGCCGAACCGCCCGATCGCCTTCGACACGTTCGAGCGCCAGCTCCGGGGCGCGGGCGGATGGCTCCTCGTGGCCTGTCCGCCCGAGCGGGTGGACTGGCCTCTGAGCGCCGAGGGGCACAACGACCTGGGGCTGCTCTTCGAGCGCGCGGGCAAGCTCGGCCGCGCGCGCGCCGAGTACGCCCGCGCGGCCGCCGCGAAGCCTGACGCGCCGCTGTTCCACTTCAACCTGGGCAACGCGCTGGTGAAGTCGGGCGAGCGGGCGGAGGCGGAACGCGCCTACCGCGAGGCCATTCGCCTGCGGCCCGCCTACGCCGATGCCCACAACAACCTCGCCAACCTGCTCCTCGACCTCGGCCGCCGCCACGAGGCCCACAAGGCGGCCCTCCGCGCCATCCAGGTGGACGGCGCGCGCATCGGCTACTACCGCGACACGCTGGGCCGCGCGCTCCTGGCCCTCGAGAGCTATCCCGCGGCGACCGCCGCCTTCCGCCAGGCCATCGAGGACGCGGGCAAGGACGCCACACTGGCCGCCGAGGCGCGCCTGGGCCTCATCGAGGCCCTGGCCGCCTGCGGCGAGCGCTCGGAGGCCCTTGCCGAGAAGAGCCGCCTGCTCGCCATGACCGACGACCCCGCCCTCCGCCGCAAGGCCGACGAATTGGTCAGGTGAGTTTCCGATTCGCGATTTCCGATTCCCGATTTCAGAAGGGCACGGCGCGAGAGTCCTTCTTCTCCGGAATCGGCAATCGGAGATTGGCAATCGGAAATCTTTGCGGTAGAATGACCGGCGACCCACAGGCTGGAAGCCTGTGCCACCAGCACATTCCCGCGGAGGCACGGGCATCTTGCCCGTGAGTCGGGGTCACTGCCGATGGGCATTCGCGCCAAGATCGTCCTCCCCTTCACCGCTCTCTTCCTCGCCGCGATACTCGTCGTGGCCTTCCTCGCCGCACGGGCCACCGCCCGCCTGGCGGACGAGCGGATGGAGGAGCAGATGGCCGACCTGGCCGGCGTGCTCTCCCAGGCCGGCTTCGCGGTGAACCAGAACGTGCTCGACCGGGTGAAGACCATCGTGGGGGGCGAGCTGGCCACGGTGGACGCCCGCGGCGCCGTGCTGCGCAGCACGCTCGACGCCCGGGACGCGGCGGCCCTCCGCGAACGTCTCAGGGCGGCGTCACCGCAGCCGGTTCGACGCCTCGACCTCAGCGGGCGCGCCTACCGGGTCACGTTCGCGCCCGTCGAGCTGCGGGTGGGCCAGGAGGAGGGGGCCTTCGTCTGCCTTCTCACGCCCGAGGCGGAGATCGCGGCGGCCACGCGCCGCGCCACGCGGCCCATCCTCATCGCCGCCGCCTGCGGCGCGCTCGCCGTCCTCGTCCTCGGCTACCTCGTCGGCCACATGCTCGCGCGGCCCGTCGAGTCGCTTGCCGACCAGGCGCGGCAGTTGGCCGCCGGGCTGGGGTCACATCTTCATTTCGCACATGGCCGCTATGTGCCAAATGAAGATGTGACCCCGCTCGCCGTGCGCACCCACGACGAGGTGGGCAAGCTGGCCGCGGCCTTCAACGCCCTGCTCGAATCGCTCCGCGCAGCCGAGGAGCGCCTCGTCGCGTCCGAGCGCCTCGCCGCCGTGGGCCAGGTCGCCGCCGGCATCGCCCACGAGGTCCGGAACCCGCTCTCGGGCATCAAGATGTCGGCCCAGGTGCTCCGGCGCCGCCTGCGCGAGCTGGACCGTGCGGGCACCCCCCTCCCTCTCAGGGAGGGGGCAGGGGGAGGGTTGGCGCACGCGGACGGCTCAACCCTCTCCCTTCCCTCTCCCTGCCAGGGAGAGGGGGCCAAGGCCGGCCCCGCCGCCGAAGAGGACCTGAACGTGATGCTCGGGGAAATCGCCCGCCTCGAAGTGATCATAGACGACCTGCTCACGTTCGCCCGGCCGACTGCCCTGAAGACCGAGCCGTCGGACCTCAACGCCGTGATCGGGGGGGTTCTGGACTTCATGGCCCGCCAGCTCGACCACGCGGGCATCGCGGTCCGCCGCGAGCTGGCCGAGGCCCTGCCCCGCGTGCCGCTCGACCCGCAGCGCGTGCGGCAAGTGGTGCTCAACCTGGTGCTCAACGCGGCCGAGGCCATGCCCAACGGCGGCACCCTCGTCGCCCGCACCCGCGCGACGGACCGCGAGGCCGTCGCCGAGTTCGACGACACGGGCCACGGCATCGCGCCCGAGGTGGCCGATAAGGTGTTCGAGCCGTTCTTCACCACCAAGCGCGGGGGCAGCGGACTCGGCCTTGGCGTCAGCCGCACCCTCATCGAGGCCCACGGCGGCACGCTCGCCTTCGAGCCGCTCGCCGCGGGGACGAGGTTTCGATTCTCGCTCCCCCGATCGGACCGATCAGATGGATCAGTCGGATCAGTCGGATCAGTCGGATCGGACGGATACAACAGAGGAGCCCCCTATGGCGCGCATCGCCGTGATTGACGACGAGCAAAGCGTCTGCCACGCCTTCCAGGCCTTCCTCGGCGACGAGGGGCACGAGGTGGCCGTCGCGGCCACCGCCCAGCGCGGCCTGGCTCTCCTCGGCGACTTCGAGCCCGACCTCGTGATCCTCGACATCCGGCTGCCCGACGCCGACGGCCTCGACGTTCTGGCGCAGATTGCCCAGGCCCCCGAGCCGCCCGCCGTCCTCATCATCACGGCCCACGGCACGATGGACACGGCGATCGAGGCCATGCGCCGCGGCGCCTTCGAGTATCTCACGAAGCCCATTGACCTCGACGAGGCGAAGCTGGTCATCGAGCGCGCCCTTCAGACCCGCCAGCTCAGCCACGAGGTCGCCCGCCTGCGCAAGGAGCTTCGCGGCGGCGCGCCGCTCCTCGTCGGCAACTCGGTCGCGATGCAAAAGGTCTACAAGACCATCGGCGCCGTCGCCCCCACCAACGCGACCGTCCTCATCCGCGGCGAGAGCGGCACCGGCAAGGAACTCGCCGCCCGCGCCATCCACCAGGCCAGCCCGCGGGCCAAAGGCCCCTTCGCGCCCGTGGACTGCACGGCCCTGCCCGAGCACCTCATCGAGAGCGAACTCTACGGCTACGAGGCCGGCGCCTTCACGGGCGCCTCGAGCGCCAAGCCAGGCCGCATCGAGCAGGCCAACGGCGGCACGCTCTTCCTCGACGAAATCGGCGAGCTGTCGGGCGGCGCCCAGGCCAAGTTGCTCCGCTTCCTCGAGACCCGTCAGACCGAGCGCCCGCCAACCGGTCATTCTGAGCGGAGTGAAACGGAGCGAGGAATCCTCCAGGGGAACTGACTCCGCCAACACAGTGTACTTGCAGGGCAACGGCCATCTACCGTGGGAGACTCTTCGCTAGGCTCAGAATGACAGAAGGGGGCCGTCCCCGCATCCCGGGCGCGAGCGTGGTGAGAAGTGCGGGTTAGCCCGTATCTGGAGTCCAGGATACGGCCTGAAGGCCGCACTACGAACTTCCACACGGAACGGTTGAACGGTTGAACGTTGAAACCGTTGAACGGTTCAACGGGGGCGACTGGGGCCTTGCTGTCCGCCCGCCCGCGCGCTATCCTCTACGCCGCGGGCAACTTGTGCGCCGCAGAGAGCCGGCTCCGAGGAGAGACGACGATGCCGAGGTCCGCGTGCGCCTTCCTTGCGTTCGGAACCCTCGCGGCTCTGCTGCTGGGCTCGTGCGCGGGAGTCCATGCCCGGGGCTCAACCCTCTACGTCGCCCCGAACGGCAACGACGCCTGGTCGGGCAAGCTGGCCGAACCCGGCGAGAGGGATGGCCCCTTCGCCTCGATCGCGCGGGCGCGCGACGCGGTCCGCCAGTGGAGGGCCGCCCAGGGCGGGCTGAAGGAGCCGGTCACGGTCCGCATCCGCGGCGGGAAGTACTACCTTCCTGAAACGCTCACCTTCACTCCCGAGGACTCTGGCAGCCAGCAATGTCAGATCTCCTACGAGGCATTCCCAGGCGAACAGCCGGTGCTTTGCGGGGGGAGGAGGGTCACAGGCTGGCAGCTCCACCAAGGCAAGATTCTCGTCGCGACGCTCCCTGAGGTGCAGGCGGGCAAGTGGCACTTCAGGTCGCTGTTCGCCGACGGTCGGCGGCAGATTCGCGCCCGTCACCCCAACCTCGACCCGGCGGATCCCTATCGCAAGGGCTTCCTCTACGCCGATCGAGACATCCAGGGCTTCGGCCTCGCCGTCGGCAACATCCACAATCCAGGCGACTGGATGGAATACAAGGTGGAGGCGCCCAGCGACGGCGACTATGGCTTCTGGATGTACTACGGCGCCCTGAATGCTCCCTATGGCAGGGCCGACATGGATGGGCGGACCGTGCTCATCGTGGACGGCGGAACCCCGGTGCCGCTGGTGAATCTCCCCGACACGGCATCCTGGGGCGACCTCCGCTGGTCCCGCGCCGCCTCGGTGCGGCTGGCGAAGGGCGACCACGTGCTGAAGTGGCAGAACATCAAGGGCGGCGGCCTCACCTTCGCGGCCCTCGCCTTGAGCGACGACCCCGAGTGGAAACCCGTCGGCACCTCCCTCGCCAAGCCGGCGGCAGGCAAGCATGCGGTGGTCATTCAGGCCGCGAACTTCGCCCGCTCGCAGGGCAAGCAGTTGTCGGTCTCCGGCACCTCGGCCGGCTCGCCGACCGAGTTCCACTACATGCCGGGGACCTTCAAGCCCTCCTGGGCCTCGACGGGCGAGGCGGAAATCCACGTCTTCCAGTCGTCCTCCTGCCGAGCCTTCCTGGAGATCGTCTCGCTCGTGAAGGCCGACGACAAGACCCGCCGCATCACCATCGGCGGCCGGGAGTGCGTGACGCCGATCCTGCCGGGCGACCGCTACTTCGTGGAGAACGTGTTGGAGGAACTCGACAGCCCCGGCGAATGGTATCTCGACCGCCGGGCACCCGGAGCCGGCGACGGGTCGGGCAGGCTCTACTACTGGCCCGAGGCCGAGTTCTCTGAGAAGACGGAGGCCGTCGCACCGGTGCTCGGCCGCATCATCCAGGTCCTGGGCGATGCGGCGGCCAAGAGGCCAGTGAGCCATCTCCGGTTCTCCTGCCTCACCTTCCAGGAGACCGACTACTCGCCCGACGACGGCTGCGTGGGCTATGGCATGGGCAACGACGGCGTGGCGTATCTGAAGGACGCCGTCGAGTGCAGGATCGAGAACTGCACGTTCCGCAACACCGGCAAGTACGCGGTGTGCCTGTCCGGCGGCCGGGCCAACGCAATCAACGGGAACGACATCTCGCACAGCGCCGAGGGCGGCCTGCTCCTGCTGAACGCGGCGGGCAACACGGTCTCAGACAACCACATCCACCATTGCGGCCAGGTCTACAAGCACATCGGCGGCGTGATCCTGGAAGGCGCGGGAACGAGCGACAACCTGGTCGTCCACAACCTGGTCCACGACATCTCGCGCTACGGCATCTCGCTGAAGAGCCCCGGCGCGCGCAACCGAATCGAGTGCAACCGCATCCTCAACACGAACCTTGAGACCTTCGACACCGGCGGGATCGAGGTCACGCAGCAGGACCGGGAGTTCCGCAGCGGGAGCGTCATTCGCAACAACGTCGTGGGCGACACGGTCGGCTACTCCTCCAATGGCCCGAAGCCCGTGTTCCTGTCCTGGGGCATCTACCTCGATTCCTTCGCCGGCGGCTACGCGGTCACGCACAACGTCACGTACCGGTCGAGCCACGGCGGCATCATGCTCCAGGGCGGGAAGGACAACCGGATCGAGAACAACGTCTTCGTGGACAGCGCCCAGAGCCAGATGTACATCAGCAACTTCGCCAACAACTCCACCGGCCTGGTGTTCCAGCGGAACATCGTCTCCTACACGGACCCCGCCGCCGTGCTGCTTGCCGGCGGCCGCCTGGACGAGAGTGTGATTCGCATTGACGGCAACCTCTACTTCCACGCCGGCGGCAAGGAGCCGGTGGTTCGCGGCTGCGCGTCGTTCGCCGACTGGCAGAAGCGTGGCTTCGACCGGAACTCAGTGATTGCCGATCCGCGGTTCGCGGACCCTGCCCACGACAACTACGCCCTGCGCCCTGACTCGCCCGCGCTGAAGCTCGGCTTCGAGCCAATTGACACGAGCAAGGCGGGCCTCCTGCGCGGCCGCTGCCGCTGCGCGATCCGTCCCGCGGCGCCGGACTACGGCTTGGTGGGAATGCGTCCGAACGAGCCCTGACAGCGTCAGCGTGACGCCCCTGCAACGCCCCGGGTTCACCTCCCGCCCGAGAGCTTGGCCGCCGCCGCCTGCCGGTCCACCTTCACATCGGGGCTGCTGATCACCAGGTAATCGAGGTTGACCCCGCGGCCATTGGCGTTGGTGAGCCGAAGGGTGTTCTTGCCCTGCCGGAACTTGATCAGCAGCGGACGTTCGGTGATCGGGTCGGTTGCGGCGAGGAGCCGCCAGTCGTCCGACCCGTTGGCCCAGCCGCCCGTGGTCGGGAACACCATCGGGGCGAAGGGCTCCTGCACCTGGCCGTTGACCTGAATCTCCCGTTCGCACAGGGCCAGTTCCGTGCAGTAGCACACCGCGAGGTTGTAGTGTCCCTCGGCCGGCACATCCACCGTCCACTCCAGCCAGTGGCCGGTGCCGTCCCAGCCGAAGAATGCCTTGCCGACGATCGCGCGCTTCTTGTCCGTGATTTTGACATTGCCGCCGCCCTCGGCCGTGAAGTCCTCGGCCTGCACGGCCACGAGGGTGTTGGCGGGGGCCGGCCTGGCCTTGGCCGCCTCGGCGCGGGCGGCCGAGCGGGCCGCCGCCTCGTCGCGGACCTTGGCCAACGCCGCCTCCTGCTCGGTCTGACGCTTCCGCAGCATTGCCTGGCGGTAATCGAAGACGCTGGCGATGGACTTTGGAGCGAACTCGACCCTCGAGGCCGGCTTCATGGCGATGGCCACGGCGCCGCCCTGGGCGGCGATGGCCACGGCGCCGGTGCGCTGGCCATTGGGGCCAAGCTGATACGCGTCCATTCCCGCCAGCGGGGCGAGGGCCACCGTGAGTGTCGCCTCCGTCGGCGAGGGATTGCCCACCACGTAGGCCCCGCTCTCCGCCTTCTCGATGTAGGCCAGGCCCGGCTCGCCGCGGCTGAGGGAGGCGTCTCCCACCTTCAGCACCGTGCCCCCGCCCAGGTACATCGCCCGAACCTGCGGCCCGTCCACCAGCACGAACGCCTGCTGGGCATCGGTCTCCAGGCCGCCGGCCCGGTGCGTGCCCGGACGGGGCGGCGGGCCCCGCGCCAATGATGGGCACGGACGCCCCGGCCAGCATGCCGCCCAGCATCCCTCGCCTGGTCAGCTCCTTCATCGTGTCGCTCCTTTCCAGTGTGACGGAGGACGCAAGTCAATGTCTCTTGATCTTACCCTGCGGGGCGTTGCAGTGCAAGCGGCGGTTTGGCCCCGCGTGACCTTTCGCCGCGAGCGCGGGCAGCGTGGCCGCAACCGTCCCGGTTGCGGTCGGCAAGCGGGACGCTTGCCGCTACGCGCTGCGGCTCAGCGGGAGCGGGGCGGCAACTCGAAGGGGGCAGAGGTGGCCTCCCTGGGGTCGCGGTAGTCGCCGCGGTTCCTGTACAGCCAGTCGGGCATCTCCGGGGCATCCACCTGCCCGGGAGCAGCGTCCTCCAGAGCCACGCGGCCGGCCTTGTCCACCACGGGAGCGAGCCCCGTCCCCCACAGGATGACCGCGCGGAGGTAGCGCACGCCGAGGTACATTCCCGAGGGGTGCACGACGAAGCCGTAGGTCCCATCCCGCGTGCCTCCGCCGGAGAATTGGCGGATGACCTTGCCCGCGGCCACGTCCCACATCTCGATCGGCCGGCCGGCCCGATGGTAGAGCGCGTAGTTGCCGTCGGGGCTGATGGCGAAGGCCACGTCGTGCACGTCGTTCAGCGCCGCGGCGGGGATGTCGAGGGTCTTGCGGAGCTTCACGCTCGGCCAGTCCCACACGGCCACGCGCGAGGTCTTGTCCTCGAGCTTCAGGAGGCAGGCGAGGGTGGAGCCGTCGTCGCTGAAGGCCACGCGCTGCACGTGGCCGCCCTTGCCGGCGGGCAGCGGGAGGGCGGGCGGGGGGAGGGGGCCGAGCCAGCAGAGGGCCCGCCGCCCCCGCTGGTTGAACAGCGGCGCGAAGGCCACCGTGTAGCCGTCGGCGCTGTAGGCCTGGAACCGGGCGCCGGCCCATTCGTTCTCGCCGCCCGTGGGCAGGACGCACTCGGGGTCGTGGAAGAAGCCGATGCCTGTCCCGATGCCGCGGCCGGAGATGGCGGAGGCGGCCATCTCGATGCCGCAGGGGCTCCAGGCGATGTAGCGGCGGCCCGAGGTGAGGCCCGTGCCGGGGTGCGGCTCGGGGGCGTCGGGGTCGAGCGTCCGCACCTCGGCGCCGTTCGCCGTGTTGAATAGCGCGGTGGGGCCGCGCTCGCCGGCGACGACGATGTGGGACCCGTCGGGGCTGAACGAGGCGCTGTTGGCGCCCCGGCGGGTCGAGAGGCGAGCGATGCAGCGGCGCGATTCGACCTCCCAGAGGGTGATGACCCGCTGGACGGCGCTGTACTCATTCTCAGAGCTGGCCATCAGCCGCCCGTCGCGGCTGAAGCTGATCTGGTGGTACATCCAATCCAGGCGCTCGTTCTCGTGGCGGTAGAGGCGGACGATCTTGTTGGCCTCGGCCTTGGCCCGCTCGCGGAGCGCGGCGGCATCGAAGCCCTTCGGGGGCGGCCAGGCCCGCTCGCCCACGGTGGCCGACAGCGCGGACCCGGGCCAGGCCACGGCGGCGCGGTCGGCCTCGGCCAGCCCCTGCAGCACGGCGCGCACCAGGGCGTCCGCGGCGTGGTACATGGCCGCCGCGTCCTCGGCATTTATCACGTGCTCCTTGTCGAGATGCGCGCTCAGGCGGGCGATGGCCTTGGCCAGCCGGCCGCTGGCGGCGGGCGCGAGCGGCCCCGCCGCGGCCAGACGCCACAGGGGGTAGCAGCGGACCGAGCAGAGCTTGTGCACGGTCTCGCCCAGCGTGACGGCGCGCTGCCCGTGGCGGGCGACCACCCGCTCCCCTTCATCGGTCCCCACAATGACCTCGGCCTTGTGGATCGGGACCTTTGCCTCGAGGCCGCTCGCGCTGCGCACGGTGACCGTGAGGCCGCCGTCGCGGCTCGTCGCCAGCAGGGCGCGAAAGGCGGCGACCACCTTGCGGGCCGTAAGCAGGCGCAGCGTGAGGTCTTCGAAGCCTCCGGCGAGTTCGGACGCCTCGCTCGGGGCCGCCTTCGGGCCGACGGTTGGCGGGGATGCCGGCCCCTCCTTGCTCGCCGGCGTCTTGGTCTTCGGGGCCGGCGTCGGGGCCTCGGCCACCACCTCCGCCACGTCGGCCAGGTTGAACCAGCGCAGCTTGCCGTCCACCTTGAACGCCAGTTTCGTGCCGCTCGTGCCCACCTTCTGGCAGGTGAGGACCGTGCCGTCCTTGAGCTTCAGCGTGTCGGCGCGCACCTGGCCGAAGGCCACGAGCGCGAGGCAGAGGAGCCAGGGGATGGGATGCGTGGGACGCACAGTTGCCTCCTTAGCCTTGCCTGTCAGCGCGGGGCAGTTTCAGGTTCGGCCGCCCACAGGTAGAGCATGCCGTCGCCGTCCAGGCTAGCCACGGTGGCCCCATCGGGGCTGAAGGCGACCTTGTGCATGTACTTGCGGCCCTGGCCGAGGATGCCGAGGGCCTTCTCGCCCTCGAGCAGCCAGAGGCGGACCGCGCAGTCGTCGCCGCCGCTGGCCATGCGCGTGCCGTCGGGGCTGAACGCGGCGACGTAGACGGCCTTGCCGTCGTGCCCCTTGAAGCGATGGCGGTCCTTCCCGTCGGTCAGCGACCACACGCGGATGCCCCCATTGCCGTCGGGGAGCGACAGGAGCGAGCCGTCCCGGCTGAGGGACAGCGTGTTGAGGCGCTCCTGCGTGTCGGGGATGCTGATGGTCTCGCCGTCCCCTGTGATCGGCCTCACGCACGCGAAGCCGCGGTGGCTCGCGACCACGCGCTTGCCGTCGGGGAGCATGAGCAACTGGAGCACGCCGTGCCGGTATCCCCTGGTGCCCAGGCACTGCCAGTCGTCCGCGCGCCAGAGGCGGTCCTGCTCGGAGTGGCTGCCGCTGACGAGATTGGCGCCGTCGGGGGTGAAGGCCAGGGTCACGATGCCTCTCTTGTGCCCGCGCAGGACGTGCAGGCACTTGCCGTCGGCCACGCTCCACACCCGGACCGTATCGTCCATGTCCGCGCCGGCGCTGGCCAGAACGGTGCCATCGGGGCTGAAGGCCACGGCATTCACGCTGTCGGCGTGGCCATTGAGGGTGTGGACAAGTTCGCCTGTGGCGACGGCCCACAGGCGCACCGTGTGGTCGTCGTTCGCGGTGGCCAGGAGCGCGCCGTCGGGGCTGAAGGCCAGGGCGCGCCCCTGCCGATGGTCAACCCGGACAGCCAGGCGCAGGCGCTCGGCGCCCACGCGCACCAGCGATGCCGCTTCGGCCGCCGGGATGCGGCCCGCCGCGCGCACGACGGGCGCGGTCTCTTCCCCCACCGAGCCGAACGGGACGCCTTGGCCCGCTTCGGGGGGAGTCTCGGTGGTCACACGTGGCGTGCGGCGAGCCGTCCGGCCGGAGGGCTGTCCCTGGCGCGCCAGGAGGAACGGCGCGACGACGAGGGCCGACACCACGGCCACGGCGACGAGGAAGGCGGCGAACGTGGCCAGGCCCAGGAGCCGCGGCGGCTCGGCCGTCTCGCGCCAGCCCTTCGCAAGACGCAGGCTGCTACGCTGGCGCCAGAACTCCCACGGCACGCTCGCCACGCAGAAGAGCGCGCAGGCCGGCAACAGCCAGTTCATGACGGATTCCACGGCGCGGGAGTCCTGGAGCCGCGCCTCGGCAATCAGCCCGATGCCTACGGTGAAGAGGATAGCGCCGAGGATGGCCTCGAGGCAGTTGAGCGCCGTGCAGCCCCAGAGCCTCCCTGTGGTCACGGGGCTTGGCGGGCGCTCGAGCGGGGACGCCGTGAGCCGTCCTCGGGCGAAGACCGAGCCGGGCATTCGGTACTTCACCGCCGCCACCTGCCCCTCGCCAACGTTCACGTCCAGCGAGTTGTAGCCCGCCCGACGGACGAACAGGAAGCGCCAGAACCCCGCCACCGTGTGGAGGCCCGGGCCAGTCTCGAAGAAGTAGCGCCCCCGCCAGCCCACCTTGTGGGCCGTCCCGTCCACTACAATCACCGGGCGCGTCAAGCAGCCGTTGCCGGAGAAGACGAGGTCGCCCTCGGGGACGAGCATGCGGCCGCGGCCGTCGTAGGCGACGTAGCCCGCGCGGGCCGGGGGCGCGCCCTCGCCGAGGCTCCCGACGAAGCTCGCCGACGGCGCCGGCGCCAGCGGCAGCTCGCAGCAGCGGGTGAGCTTCTCGCCCTCGATGCGCACCTGAGTGAAGCGCTCCTGGCTCGAGAAGAACGGGCTGAGGGTCTTCAGGCAGAACGAGCCGGCGTGCACGGGGGCGACGCCGTCCAGCTCGAACCGCCATCGCACCGTGTTGCCCTCGGCCCAGGCCTCGAAGAAGACCTTTTTCCCCGCGCGCTCGCGGAGGTAGCTGATGCGGGTGCCGCCGGCGCCAGACACACCAACCGCCCCAGACACAGCCGAGGGCGGCTGTGCCACATCCACCTTCCAGGGGATGAACCAGTCGGCCCGCGGCCGACTCGGCCAGGAGTTGGCCCCGCCGAACTCGTCCCAGTCGCCCTCGGGGCAGTCGAGCACCCACATGCTCTCGGGGAACCAGGGGACGAAGATGGAGAAGGTCGCGCACTGGCTGGGCACGAGGCGGATGGGGGCCTTGAGATAGAGGTCCTCGCGAATGGCGACGGGCTTGGGCGGGGTGTAGCTCTCGACGCGGTAGGCGGCAGGTGTCGCATCTTCATTTGGCACATGGCGGCTATGTGCGAGATGAAGATGCGACACCTCGGCGGGCGGCTTGTCGGCGACGCAGCGGAAGCCGCTGTCGTAGATGCGCATCTGGGCCGCCCACGAGAGGCGGTTCGACGGCAGGAACGAATACGCCTGCCTGTGGCAGAAGGCGCCGCCGGCGAGGACGGCGGGGCAGGGGTCGGCGGAGGTGCCGGCGCGGTTGGTCTGCGGGTAGACCACCTTGACCCACTCGCCCACGAGGCCGTAGCTGCCGAGGCCGAACGGGCCGGTGTCGGGATAGGCGCCCACGGGGATGGCAACGGCGAGGCTCACGTTGCCCGGGTTGCGGAAGCAGAAGCCGTCGCGCCATTCATTGCCCCAGGGGAAGAGGCGGCCGTCGTCGCCGCGCCAGGCCCGCTCCCACTCGACCTCGGTGGGCAGGCGCTTGCCGAGCCACGCCGCGTAGGCTGTGGCGTCCTCCGAGTTCACGCCCACCATCGGCAGGGCGAGATTGTCGGCACCGAAGTGGTGCCAGCCGGTCAGCTCGGCCCAGCCCACGAGCCAGCCGTTGTAGAGGATGCTGTAGCCCGTCGCCTGCATGAAGCGCAGGAATTGGCCACGGGTGATGGGGAACTTGTCCATCCAGAACTCACCCGTCTCCAGCTCGCGGCGGTCAGCGTGGAAGTGGAGCATGTCGGGGTGAACGCCCGCCGCTTTAGCCTGGGCTGCCTTCTCCTCGGCCGTGA
Source organism: Planctomycetota bacterium (assembly GCA_041320515.1). GTDB lineage: Bacteria > Planctomycetota > PUPC01 > DSUN01 > DSUN01 > DSUN01. The sequence continues at coordinate 3,698,876 of JBGLNR010000001.1, forward strand.
GGCCGAAGAGCACCTTGCCGGCAGGCACGTGCACCATCGAGCGGTCGAGTTCGTGGGGGTCGTAGTTCGCCGTCACATGGCCCATTGCTATCCTCCAAGCAGTGTCTTGGCCTCGCACTCGTCCAGGAAGCGCCAGCCTCCCGAGGGCAGGTCGAGGGTCAGGCTGCCAATGTGCGTGCGCTTCAATTCTACCACTTTCAGCGGCGTGCCGAACTTGGGGTCGCGCAGCGCGCCGAAGAGGCGGCGGATATGGCGGTTCTTCCCTTCATCCAGCGTCACACGCAACCGCGACTTCGGCCCCGCTCCGCCGAGCAGGACGATGCTCGTCGCCGTGAGTAGGCCGACGGGCGAGGGGATGCCGCGGCGGATGGCGGCCAGGTGCTCCTCCGTCACGCGCCCGCGCACCCACACCTCATAGGTCTTCGGGCAGGCGCCCGGCCGCGTGAGGGCTTCGACGAGCGCGCCTTCCTTCACAAAGAGCAGCAGCCCCGTGCTATCCTGGTCGAGTCGCCCGACTGGCACCCACCCATCGGCCAGCGCCCAGTCGGGCAGCAGGCCGTACACCGTCATCCGCCCGCGCTCGTCGCGCCGGGTGACGACGGCGCCCTTGGGCTTGTGGAGCATCAGGATGCGTGGTTCGCCGCTCATTCCCTTGCTTCCGTCAGTCCGTACGCAATCCGCTTCGGCACACACAGCACCGTCCCATGCCGATGGCCCTGAGGAAAGGACATCTGCTTCGACACGTCGGCCCACGTCTTGATGTCCGCCGACTTGACGGCCCCGTAGTACTGTGGCTTGGCGTAGTGGTCGAAGTAGACGAACCACTCGCCGCCGATGCGGATGGCGGAAGGGCCTTCCACCCAGTCGCCCGTGAACGGCTCGGTCACGTCCGCCCAGGGTCCTTCGGCGGCGTCGCTGAAGGCGAGTCGGAGGCACTTCTTCCCCGGCCGCTCGTCCTTGAAGATCAACACGTAGCGCTTCTCGGCCTTGACGATCGTGGCGTCAATGACGTTGTAGCCGGGGTCGAAGAGGAGCTTGGCGTCGCTGAAGGTCTTGAAGTCCTTCGTCGTTACGCCGTAGATGCGATGATTGGCGTCGGCGCCCTTGTCGGTTCCGGGGAACTTGCCGGGGATGGTGGTCGCCCAGAGGATGAGCCACTGCCGCTTCGCGTGGTCGTAGAACAGCTCGGGCGCCCACACGTTGCGCGCCTTCGGCTCGCCCGCCATCACGGGCACGTATTGCTGCTCCGACCAGTGAATGAGGTCCTTCGAACTCGCGTAGCCGAAGCCGCGCTCCCACCAGCCCGGGGTCCAGACCATGTGGAACGTGCCGTCGGGCGCCTGCCTGAGGCACGGGTCGCGCATGAGCTTGCTCTGGCCGACCTGGGGCTTGAGGAAGGCCCGCTTCAGACCGGTCCAGCGATAGCCGTCGTCGCTCCACGCCAGGTGCAGCCCGTCCTCGCCGTTGCCGCGGAAGGAGGTGAACAGGTAGCCCATCTCCTCGGCCGACTCGGCGAGGAGCGAGATGCGGAAGAGCACCAGGCCAAGGCCGATCAGCTTCATCTCGGACTCCTTACCAGGTCACGGAGTTCTGCATAGATGCCCGGCGCGGCGGCGAGGGTGTTCCACTCGGCCTCAGAGGTCTCGATGGCGTCGAGGACCGCGCCCGCCTCGCGGAGGACGACGGCGGCCGCCGCGATGTCCCAGCTCCGCAGGCGCTGCTCGTAGAAGCCTGTGAAGCGGCCGCAGGCGACGTTGCACAGGTCGTAGGCGGCCGAGCCCATCGCGCGCACCTTGCGCACGAGGGGTGCGAGGCGCGCAGTCTGCTGCACGAAGTGATTGACCGCCCCCGGCCGCGCGCCGAAGCCCGTGCCGACGATGGATTCCTCGAGCGTCGTGACCGTGCTGGGGCGGATGAGCTTGCCGTTGAGGGTCGCGCCCTGGCCCGTTTCGGCGACGAACAGCTCATCGGTCGGCGGCGCGTAGACCACGCCGACGAGCGGCTCGCCGAGGGACTCCAGGCCGCGGGGGAACGCTGCCGCCTTGTCCGTCGGCCGGCGATAGCAGGCGACGGACGTGCAGAAGTAGGGCAGCCCGTAGAAGAAGCTCACCGTGCCGTCGAGCGGGTCAATGATCCACCAGAGGTCGCCCTCGCCGCCGAGTGCGCCCGCCTCCTCCGTGAGTATGGCGTGGTCGGGCCAGTCGCGGCGGATGGTGGCGATGATGGCCTGCTCGCACAGCCGGTCGGCCTCGAGCTTCACGTCGTTCCGCGTCGCCTGGTCCACGTTGAGCAGCGTGCCCCAGAGGCGTTTCTGAATCTCGCCCGCGGCCCGCGCCGCGGCGAGGGCGGTGTCCTTGATGGTCATAGTTCCCTTTCTCCCCGCGGCGCGCGCCGCCCAGACCTTGTCATCCCGAGCGGAGCGCAGCGAAGTCGAGGGATCTCTCTTGCTCCCGGCCGAGGCCAAAGAGAGATGCCTCGACAAGCTCGGCATGACAGAAGGGATGGTGCGGCGAGGGCGGTCTCTTTGGTCGTCATCACGTCCTTTCTTTCAACAGCTTTCGTCGTGCGGCTTGGACCCAGCGCCCGTCCTTCGGGAAGTCCCGCGTTGCGTCTCCTCAGCGATGCGCTCCGTTGCATCGCCTGCGTCGCCGCGCCTTGCATCCGCCCCGCTGACGCCGGCAACGCAGCCCGCGTGGGTTCTGAGATAGTTTCTTAGTCGGGCGGGTCACTGCCAGGCGAGGCCGTGGCAGTCGGTCCAGGAGTCGAGTCGCTTCTGGGCGCCGCTGGTCATGTGGGTGAGGAAGATGGCGCGCTGGTCGGCGGTGACGCCGGCCCGCCAGGGAACCTCTTCAATGACTGCCTCGCGCACTTTGCCCTGGCGGATGGAGGCGACGAGTTCGTGGAAGCGGTCGGCGCCGGCTTCCTGCGCGGTGGGGGTCCAGCCGTCCTGGAGCGCGCGGCGGAGGTAGCCGGGCTTGTTGCGGAGGCGGTTGCCGCGCGCGCGGCGCTCCACCAGGTCCACGGTTTCCTGAATGTAGTCCGAGGGGTACTGGGCGGCGAATTCGCGCGCGGCCTGGTCGTCGAAGTACTTTCTGAGAAGCTCGAGCGTGGCAGCAGCAATGCTCTCGTCGTGGCGGACCGTGAGGTTGAGGTTGATCGTCGGCTGCTGCTGCTGTACTTCTCGTTCAACAGTTTCTTGTTCTGGACCAGTGGGTAGACGAGGGGGGGACTTGCGGGTAGACAAGGGGGAGGTCTGCTGGGTAGACAAGCCCTTGTCTAGTGGATGGACAAGGGCAGAGCCTTCGTACTCGAACGCGAACTCGTAGATGTTGGCCCGATTGCCCGTGCCGCGTCGAAGGCTTCTGCCCGAGCGGCGGTGGATGAGGCCCTGGGCCTCGAGGTCGCAGAGGCCGTCGAGCACGCCTTGGCGGCTGAGGCCCGTGAGCTTCATCAGGCGCGGCAGCGACGGGTAGACGGGCTTGAACGAGCCATCGGTGTGGATGCCGAGCATGGGGTAGACGGCCTTGGCCGCTTTCGAGAGCTTGGCCCAGACTCCGCTGGTGCCGAGGTCGCACATGAACTTGAAAAACCAGTCGTTCTCGCCCATCGTCTTCTCGCTCGCGAGTCGGTCCGCGGCAGCGCTTTCAGCGCCGGCGTCGGCCCTGTGGCCGGCACCAGTATAGCGACCCCTTGTGGTAGATGCAAGGGGTTCTTACAGGATGTTGTGGATTCTAGCGTGGCCCGGCGGCTGAGTCAAGCCAAATTTCGGCCGGCTTGTGCCGGCCTCTGGCTCGGGTGCCGCGGAGCCACGCACGGACGGGGGTGCGCCAAGTCCGGGCCGATGGCAGGGGGATGCCGGCCCGGGCTCGGAGGGTCAGAACTGGCTGCGCTTCTTGTGAAGCGTTGGGCGGACGCCGTTATTGGGTTTCGACGCGCGGGTCTTGCCGCGCCTGCGGCTGCGAAGTCGGGACAAGGGGCATGCCTCCGTGCTGTGTCAGAGTTCTCTGGGGAACGTGTTGACGGCCGCGGCCCCCGCCGGCGACTTGCCGACGGTGTAGCTGATCAGCGGCCGGTCGTAGGGCGGGAACAGAAACGTCACGACGTCCATCACCCCGCAGCCCAGGCGCTCGCAGCCGGCGGCGGCGCCGGCGAACGAGCCCACCGAGGCCCCGATGAACACATCCGTGTCGGCGGCCACGTTGAACGCCGTCACCGGGATCTCGAAGGGCGCTTTGATGATGTTGCCGATGCCACGGAACAGCTTGCTCAAGATCGTGAACCGGGGTCCTTCCTCCTCGGCCGGCTGAGCCGGCGTCGGGGCGGCGGCATCCTGCGCGAGCAGGGGAGCTGCGACCGCGAAGAGCAACACAGCTACGGCCAGCGCACGTCTCATGGTCCTTGCCTCCTGGGGTTCCAGCCACCTCGCCGCCACGGGTCCAACCAGCCCCCGACCCGCACGATTATACCACGCCGCCAGGGATTTGCAAGGCGAAAGTGAGTCCGACCTCATCCCGGCGTCCGGGCCCCTGTTCCCAATCGTCCTCGTCGTCGCGCCATCGTGCAACGTGGCACGGCTGGCTTGCCCAGCCGTGCTCCTCCCACCGTGCTCCGGCAGGCATCCTGTACGTGAATGGGTGCCACCCTCAACGGTCTGCCGTTGAGGGTGCGGACCGGCGAACCCCTCGGCACCCTCAAGCGAGGACGCTTGAGGGTGGCGCCCCCGAAGGAGCCAACCTCCCGCGGGTTCACGACCCGCGGGAGGTTCCGAGCACACGGCGGACGAGGGCGGACCAGTCGCTGGCGACGCGGCCGAGGGTGTAGTGGGCGAGGACGCGGCGCAGGCCAGCCACGCCGTAGGCCGTCAGGCGCTCGGGGTCGTCCCGCAAGGCGAGGACGCGCGCCGCCAGGTCGGCAGCGGAGGGCACGGGGCGGAAGAGGTGGCGGCCTTGCTCGACGGTCCACGCGGCGACGCGAACCAGCTCGCCGGCGGGGCCGAAGGGGTCGAGGGGACCTGTCTTCTCGTCCCCACGCTCCGCGTGGGGACGAGGGTCTTGGACGCTCTGCGTCCCTTCTTGGCCTTCCCCGGCCTCGATGGCCGCGGAGCGGCCGGAGGTGCGTCCCCACGCGGAGCGTAGGGACGAGGAAGAAGCGGAGGGTAGGGACGAGGAAGCGGGGCAATCGGCAATGCCCAGGAGCAGCTCGGCGCTGGTCGCGTAGTCGGTGATGAGGGTGGGGGTGCCGCAGGCCATGGCCTCGAGGGTGATGACGCCGAAGCCCTCGCCCGCGGTGGCCGAGACGCGGAGGTCGGCCAGGTTGTCCAGCTCGGCCAGCTCCGCCGGGCTCAGGCATGTAGTCCCGCCTTTAGGCGGCTCTTCCTGTTGGCCCGGAAGACCGCCTGAAGGCGGGACTACGTACCCGCACGATGTGAAGATCACGCGGTCGGCCACGCCGTAGAGGCGGGCGAGGTGGGGGAGGTCCCAGCCATTGGCTCGCGGGTGGGCGACGGGGGCGCAGTGGAGGAGCAGCTTCACGTCGGGCGGGAGCTGGGCGAGGGCCTCGAGGAGGACGGGCTGTTGCTTGCGCCACTGATTGGTGTCGCGGGCGATGAGAAGGAAGTCGTCGGGCCGCAGGACGATGCCGAGCCGCGCGCTCCAGCGGCGGCGCAGCGCCAGCGGGTCGTCGAGGGGGCAGAAGACGCGAGTGTCCACCCCGTGCGGAATGTAGTGGAGGGGCACGCGGCCTTCGAGGTGGGGACGCACCACGCCGAGGCCGAAGTGGGACATGAGGATGAGGTGGTCGTAGCGGAGCATCGCGGCGTGGTCGCGGGCCGGGTAGGGCAGGGCGTCCACGGGCAGCCAGTGGCACCAGGCGAAGGGGCGGACCGCTTCGTCGTTGAGGTGGCGGAACATCTCGAAGTCGCCGAGGGTGATCACGAGGTCGGGCCGCAACAGCTCGCGGTACATGGGCCAGGCGCGGCGGTGGTCCTCGATGCCGAGGCCGGCGGGATAGCGGGTCAGAAACCTCCCGCAGGTATTGAAACCTGCGGGAGGTTGCGGAATGGCGGCCAGCGGCCGCGTGTCCCACAGGCCGAGCGAGTGGACCTCGTAGCCGGCGTGGGCGAGGGCGAGGGCCAGGTGGCGGTGCTGCACGCCGAAGCCGGTCGGGCAGTCCACGTGGTCGGAGATCGTGACGATGCGAGGGGGCATGGGGGGCTCCCGAAGCAGGATGAAAGGATGGGACAGATCGGACGGATCCGACGGATCGGACGGATCGGACCGATCGGGCACCAGGAACCCCCACACCCTCAAGCGAGGGCCTGGCGGAAGCGGGCGGCTGCGGGCGCGAGGGCGTAGGGCTCGAGGGCGCGGGCGGCGTGGGCGACGACGCGCTCGCGGAATGTGGGGTCGCGCAGGAGGCGCTCGGCCAGGGCCGCGGCGGCCTCGACGTCCCACGGCTCGACGATGAGGTCGGGCCAGAGCGCGCGTTGCATGGTCGCGCCCGCGGTGGAGATGCAGGGCACGCCGAGCGCGGCGCACTCGGCGGAGAAGCGGCCGATGGTGCGGCGGTAGTCGAGGTGGAGGGCGAGGGCGCAGGCGGCGGCTTGCGGCGGCGTTGCAGTTGGCCATGGGCGAAGTGAAGGGGGTGCTGGAGCAGGTGGACCCTGGGCCGGTGGAGCGCCTGCTCGACGCCGTGGCAACGACCCAACGCATCTACGTGGCGGGCGAGGGGCGGAGCGGCCTGGTGGCCCGCACGTTCGCCATGCGGCTGGTGCACCTGGGCCTCACGGCCTACGCCTGCGGCGAGACGATCACGCCCGCCATCGGACCGGGCGACCTGTGCATCGCGTGCTCGGGGTCGGGCGAGACGCCGATCACGTGCCACCGGGCCGCCCAGTCGCGGAAGGTGGGCGCCACGGTGGCCGCCATCGTGGCCGCGCAGGGTTCCCCCCTCGGGTCGTCGGCCGACTTCGAGGTGGTCCTTCCCGCGCCGACCAAGGCGTCCGAGCCCGCCGCCTCCCGCCAGTTCGGGGCCACGCTCTTCGAGCAGGCCCTCCTGCTGTTCCTCGACGCCCTCGTGCTCCTGCTCCAGGAGCGGCGCGGCGCGTCGCCCGAGAGCATGCGGGCCAAGCACACCAACCTCGAGTGAGCCGCGGGTGCGTTCGCGGCAGGCGCCCCATCACCCGTCCCTCGCCAGAGCGGCGGGGTCCACGCGCTCGACGTGCTCGATGATGTTGCCCATGATGCGGGAGCCGACGGAGGCGAAGCGGAGGGGGTTGTCGGTGACGTAGTAGTGGCGGGCGCCCATTGCCGGCAATTGGCGCGGCGAGGCAGCGGGGCCGCGCCGGAGGCCGAGCCGGTCGAGGGTCTCGCACGCGGCGCGGGCGGTCTCCTCGCCAGAGTCGACAATGGCAACCGCGCGTCCGAGGACGCCGCGGAAGGCGTCCTTCAGCAGCGGGTAGTGGGTGCAGCCGAGGACCACGGTGTCCACGCCGAACTCGATGAGGGGGCGGAGGTATTCCTTGGCGGCGAGGCGGACGATGGGGTCGTCGCAGTCGCGCCCCTCCTCGACCAGGGGGACGAAGAGGGGGCAGGCGCGGTCAATCAGGGCGATGGCGGGGTCGAGGGCGCGGATGCAGTCGGGGTAGGCGCGGCTCCTGATCGTGGCCTCGGTGCCGATGACGCCGACGCGGCGGTTGCGGGTAGCGGCGGCGGCGGCGCGGGCGCCCGGCTCGACGACGCCCAGGAGCGGCACGTCCAGTGCCTTGCGCAGATGGGGCAACGCGGCGGCCGAGGCCGTGTTGCAGGCAACGATGAGGAGCTTGGGCCGCATGCGCAGGAGGAAGCGGCAGCACTCGTCGGAGAAGCGGATGATGGTGGGGGGCGACTTGATGCCATAGGGCACGCGCGCCGTGTCGCCGAAGTAGAGCAGGTCCTCGCTGGGCAGTGCGAGGGCCACCTCGCGCATCACGGTGAGGCCGCCGAGGCCAGAATCGAAGATGCCGATGGGAGAAGCAGAATCAACCATTGAAGCGGCCTAACCGTCGTCCGTCACGAAACGGCCGAAATCCGAACCCCGAAATCCGAGACAATATCGAAGCACGAAGCACAAAGGGAGAGAAGGAGAACGGTGCGAGTCTAGGGCGGTGGGTTGCTTGCGTTTCAGGCATTGGGATTTCGGACTTTGTGTTTGTTTCGGATTTCGTGCTTCGGATTTAGGGTTTGCGGGGTCCCAACATCCGCGCCCATCACCTGGAGCCGGCGCGGTAGGCGGCGATGCCGTCGGCGATGGCCTTGGCCACGCGGCGGCGATAGGCCGTGGTGCGCAGGGCCTGCTCCTCCGTGCGGTTGGTGAGGAAGCCGATCTCGACCAGCGTGGCCGGCACCTTCGAGTACCGCAGCACCTTGTAGTCGGCCCCCCGCATGTTGCGGACGGTGAGGCCCTCGCGCTCGCAGGCGCGCTTGATGGCCTGGGCCAACTCGACCCCCTCGCGGCGGGTGGCCGCCGACGCGGCGGACCACGAGCCGTACCAGTAGAAGATCTCCAGGCCGCGGTACGACGGGTCGCGGATGGCGTTGGCGTGGACGGCCACGAACACGTCGCAGCCCGACTGGCTCGCGATGGCGGGGCGGTCCTCAAGCTCGATGAAGGTGTCGCTGTCGCGCGTGAGGCGGGCATCGAGGCCGCGCGCCCTCAGTTCCTCCTTGAGGAACCGGGCGGTGGCGAGCACGACCTCCTTCTCCTGGAGACCCCACTTGCTCAGGGCGCCGGGGTCGCGGCCGCCGTGGCCGGGGTCAATGCACACTTTGCCCACGGTGCGCGGCTTGACGGGCGGCGTCGGCGGCGTCGGAGGCGTTGGCGGAGGCAGCGCAACGTCGGGGCGGTCGGGCCGGGGCGTCCACGTGCCGGCCAGGTAGCCCTGAATGTCGCGGGCGAGCCAGCGGGGCACGTAGAGGCGGCCATAGCGGACCACCACCTCCTCGCCCAGGAGCATCATCCGCGCGCCGATGACGGCCGCGGCAATGCCGGGCGCAGCCGCCACCTGGCGGTCGCCAACCTGGGCGCGGAATACCCCCGTCACCTCGTCCCAGCTCGCGCGGGCGCCCTGGCGCTTCGCCACGTCGTTGAGGCACTCGTAGCGGGAGCTGCTCACGACGGGGGCCGACGTGAGGCGCTCGGGCGGCGTCACGCAGCCGTGCAGCGCCGCGAGCGCGAGGCCCACGAGAGCGGAAAGGCGTAACTGGCCGGGGGCTCGACTCAAGACTCCGCCTATCCCTCTGGCAGCATTCGGTGGGATGAACACGGGGCGGGGAACGCGACCACAGTCATCTTACCGGCCCCACGCACGGCTGTCAAGGCGAGAAAATGGGGCATGCTTGATCCCCGCGCCACACGCCGCTACAATAGCCTGCGGCCTGGACAGGGAACCGAGACACACCGGAGGGCACCTCCGTGGGCGACAGCCTGGTCCGTTGCCCGAAGTGCGGGTTGCTGGTCGAGCGCCTGTGCGCCGCTGGGGCGGAGCCCATCTGCCCCAAGTGCCAGACCTCGCAGGGCGCGCTCGCCTCCTCCCAGGCCGAGACCGAGACGGCCGAGCGCGAATCCCTGGCCGGCCAGAGCCTGGGCGACTTCGAGATCATCGAGCTTCTGGGCCGCGGCGGCATGGGCGAGGTCTACCGCGCCCGCCAGACCTCCCTCGGCCGCCTCGTCGCCGTCAAGGTCCTCCCAGAGCACCACGCGAAGGACCGCGAATTCGTGGCGCGCTTCGGCCGCGAGGCCCGCGCCGCGGCCGCCATCAACCACCCCAACATCGCCCAGATCATCGTCGTCGGCCAGGACAAGGGGCGCCACTACTTCGCCATGGAACTCGTGGACGGCGAGAGCCTGGCGAGCGTGCTCCGCCGCGAGGGACGCCTGCCCCCCGGCCGGGCGCTCGACTACCTGCGCCAGGTGGCCGCCGCCCTGGCCAAGGCACACGCCGCGGGCATCATCCACCGCGACATCAAGCCGGCCAACCTCCTCCTCACCCGCGACGGCCTGGTCAAGGTCGCCGACTTCGGCCTCGCCATCCGCCCCGGCGTGGACGTGCGCATCACGTGCGTCGACTCGACCCCAGGCACACCCCTCTACATGCCCCCAGAGGTCATCCAGGGCGGCGAGGCCGATGCCCGTGCCGACCTCTACTCCCTCGGCGCCGCCTTCTACCACCTCCTGGCCGGCCGCCCACCCTTCGAGGGCACGAACGCCGCCGCCATCCACTGCAAGCACCTCCACGCGCAGCCACAGCCCCTCCAGGAACTCGTCCCCGACGTCCCCCCTCCCATCGCCAGAGTCATCCACACACTCCTGAGCAAAGCCCCTGCCGCGCGCTACCCCAGCGCCGAGGCACTGCTCGAGGCCCTGAGCAAGCCAGCCGCCCAGCGGGAGAGTGCGGCCAAGACCCCCGTGAAGCCACCCTCGGACGCCACGACCCCTGCGCTGCCCCAGCACCCCAAGCGGGAGAAATTCCAGCCCCTGCCGCCCGTCTGGTCGGTGCCAACTCCGGCGCCAGCCAAGCGCAAGAGAGTCCTCTCCCTCCTCTTCGGCTTCGGCAGATTCCGCCTGGCCGGCCGGACTCATCCCACGAACGGAACCGGGCATTTGCCGGCCCCGCCCGCCTGGGCCAAGGTGTCGCTGCGCCAGCGGCAGATGGCCCATCAGGCGGGGGTGCCTGTGGCCATCGAGGTGCCGCTGGAGGGGGCGCAGCCGCTCAGATTGGCCTACGTGGCGCCAGGCGAGTTCACGATGGGGGCCACCACCTTCGACTCCGTGCGGCCGCACGACGAGCTTCCGCCCCATCGCGTGCGCATCACCAGGGGCTTCTACCTGGGCATCCACGAGGTCACGGCCGGCCAGTGGAAGGCCGTCATGGGCAAGGACCCCTCGGACTTCGGCACCGACGGCACACCGGTGGAGTGCGTGAACTGGCTGGACTGCCAGGACTTCCTCGAGCGTCTGAACAAGCTTCAGCGCGGGACTCGGGTGTTCCGCCTCCCGACGGAGGCCGAATGGGAGTACGCCTGCCGGGCCGGGACGACGACCGAGTACCCGTGGGGCAACGGCATCGGGGGGTGCGCGCAGTACGCGAACGTGGCGGATGAATGCGCCAAGGATGGCATCGCCTCGGTTCTGGAATACGCGCGCGGCGAGCGCGACGGCAGCGTGCAGACGGCGCCAGTGGGGGGCTACGAGCCCAATGCCTGGGGCCTCTACGACATGATCGGCAACGTGCAGGAGTGGTGCCAGGACTGGTACAGTCCGACCTACTACTCGACGAGTCCGGTGGACGACCCCCCCGGGCCGCGGACCGGGCAGAACCGCGTGAGCCGCGGCGGCTGCTGGGCCTCGAAGCCCACCTCGTGCCGCTCGGCCTTCAGGATGGGCATACCGCCGGCAAGTGGTGACAATCCTCGACGCCCACCCCCTCGTCGTCTACCTCGAGCGCGAGAGCGGATGGGAGTTCGTGCGCGACCTTTTCGCCGAGCTAACGCGCGATGGCGTCAAAGCGCTCATGACTGCGGTCAACCTCGGCGAAGTCTACTACGCGGTCGAGCGCAACGAGGGCCGCGCTGCCTTGTCCACCCTCGAGGAGGTCCTCGCCAAGCTCCCCATCGAGCCCGTCCCTGCCGACGTCCCCCTTGCCCAGCAAGCCGCCGCATTCAAGGCCACGAGGAAAATGTCCTACGCCGACTGCTTCGCCGCCGCCCTTGCCAAGCTCCGCGGCGGCCGCGTCGTCACCGGCGACCCCGAGTTCAAGGAAGTCGAACTCGAAATCCCCATCCTCTGGCTCACATCAGCCCAAGGGACCCCAGGGACAACAGGGACCACAGCGACCTGAATGGTCGTCCCCCCCAACGTCCGCAGCCCCCTTGAGGCGTCCCTTTCGTCCCTGTGGTCACTGAGGCCCCTTGTCCCCATCTTCCCGCCCGCACTGCCCACCGGCCCGCCCCGCCGCCCGTCATTCCGAGCGGAGCGGCAGCGAAGCCGAGGAATCCCGCCCGCCCCTGCCCCCGGAGATAAGTAAGGTGTCCCCCGAACCAGCCGAGTTCAAACAGGTCGAGCCCGAAATCCCCATCCTCTGGCTGACATCTGCCCAAGGGATGCAAGCAACCTGCTGACCTCTGCAACCGGTGGGGCAGGCATCCTGCCTGCCAGTTCGCCCCCTTTCAGGCGGGACGCCTGCACCGCTCGCCAAAGCCCCCCACGAACCGTCGCTTCCGGCTCCCCTCTTCTCAGTCGTGCCGGCCCGCGAAATATCATCAGCCTACCGCAAGTCATTATGCGGGCGGGTGTTACGCCTCCGTGCTGTGCCTGGCACCGTAGCCGCCGATCAGCGAAATGTCGTCGTCCTACTGCAAGTCATTAGGCGGCAGTGCGTTACGCCTCCATGCTGTGCCTGGCACCGCTGTCGCATATTGTAGCTACCCACAAGGAATCCGGAAGAGCCAGGAAAAAAGAAAGACCTGACCTCGAACACCACTCACTTGCGCCTATAGTGACTGGCTAAGAACCTGAACAGGACCGGGAGTACCAGGATTCCGCCAGTGACACCGACAACCAAGGCAACGGCCGTTAGCCTGAGGCGGTACGCCATGTAACTCAGCGCCAGATAGAATGGCCCTGCATATGAAAGGAGCCCAGGGAACCTAGTTACCAGGGAACCACTTGCAAGCAGCAGACACAGGCCACCGCACACCCAACATGTCTTAGAGAAGCCACGCGCGTCATCTCCCGCCCCGAGCATACCATTCTGGGCAAGCGTTGCCAGGGCGCATAGCGCGCATGCCACAGCAAAGAACCCAATGATAAAAGGCGTGGGGGTCTGTGAGGTGTCTTCCAAGTCGGCCATCTGAGACTTGAGTCTGTCCACATTCCAGCTCAGCCAGTCCGCGCTACCAGCGCCAAGACCCGCCTTCATGCAAATCTCAGTTGTCAGCTGACACGCGAGCTCAACTTTGTGGGGGTTCAGACCACTGTTGTCACCCACGGCAAGGAAATCATCAAGCTCAATGAGTTCATTCACCATGGACTTCATGGTCGGGTCTTCCTGAGCGAGATCGGCGATCTTCTTGATCTTGGCATCTGTCCCGTTTGGCATCGTGCTCTCTCTTCCTTTGCCCGTCACTGAGTTGGACGGTGGGCCGCAAGACTACAGCACACCTGAGAACCTCTTGATCTCTTGAAGAGGAGACTCGTCAAGTCACACGCAATCCACGTGAGTACATGGAACTCCGCGCTTCCTCAGAGCCCCGACAAAAGTAGGATCAATGCGAAAAGGGCAAGCACAATGCCCACGAATACCGACACGCAGCCCTTCCGGGGAATTGTGGTCCCAGATCCCTGCGACAGGGATATCCAGCGCTTGGCTTGTTCCTCACATTTGCGCGCAACCGCAGCAAGGATGGCATCGGCGTCCCCGGGACGAAGCAGGCGGCCTGATGCGTCGTGCGGCAACCTGGCGTAGAGGCCCTTCGCCTCATCGAGTTCAGCGCGCCACTCGGCTGTCGGATGACCGGCTGACGCGAGCGCCTCTGCCTTCACAAGATGGTACCCTGGATACTCCGGGTGGCGGGCGATGGCTTGATCCAGACGCATGATCTGGGACCCACGCACATCCAGGATTTCCTCCCGAGTCTTAAGGCGGTCTGCCCTAGCTCCAAACACCCCGAGCAGTGTGTTGAGGAATTTCGGGTTGGCCGGCTCGCATTCGAGTGCGTGTAGCGCCGCTTCTTCAGCCTTGTCCAATCGGCCTAGCATCCGGCCATAGACGATGGCCATCTCGTTGTGGGCATGCCCGCACTTTGGGTCGATCTCTATCGCGCGCCGCAGTAGAGCCAACGCGCCTTCGGCATCGCCCTGTTCAACCAAGAAGAAGGCGCGGTTGACCAGTTCTCTCAAAGTCCCTCTGGGGTCAGGATCAGATGCGCCCGCCGGTGCATTCTTCCCCGTACGCATTGGTGTCCTCTCATTCAGTGGGCAGTCGGTGTCAGGTCTTTACTTCTTACTTTCTCCCATGAGCAATTCTCCGGGCAGTGAAGCGCTAGCTCGCAAGGACACGTTTCGCATGGGGCACGCCAATCTGGTAAAGGAAGTCGGGGCAGAAGTCTGCCTCATTGGGCCATACGATCGTGTCGAGGTCATGGTTCACGCGGACTCTCTTGAAGTACTTCGGGTCCCTCAGGGGCTGGAAGATCTCACCGCCCAGGTAAGGCTCAAGGTCAACGCTGCGGCTGCTGCCGTCCTCGAATGTCAGCAGGAGCTCGTAACCGGAAAGGTACTTGACCTTCTGTACTGAGTGCATGCCGAACGTCCTAGACCAAGGGAGGAATCTTGCGGAGCGGCTTGTCGGCCATGGCAAGCTTCCAGTTCTGGGCAAGCTCCTCCCTGTGCTCAAACGCCCATTCGAGAACGTGCGTGGTCACCCGTCTGGGCAATTCGCCTTCGATGAGTCTGAGATCGGCTATGGAGAACGCCGCCTTGAGCCCGCTGTACTTCGCATGGAAGTGTGGCGGCGGGTGATCGTGATAGTACATGCCAATCACGATCCCCAGGAAGCGACTGATCTCAGGCATCCCGGCTCCTTCCCTGATGCTATTCTAGCCCGGGCGCCCAGGGGCGTCAAGCACAACTCCTTGCTCACACCTTGTTTGGCAAAGAGCCGGTCATCAGGTGGCGCATCACGAGCCTGTCAAGTGCCTCGTAGTCGCGGGCGGCGATGAGGGCGGACTCGGGCTTGCGGTCTATGGTGCGGACTTTTTCGAGGAGCCAGAGGAACATCTCGCGGCTGTGGGTGAGGTGCTTGGTGGAGATGGCCTTCCTCTGGGGCCGCATGGCCTTGACGTCGAGGCCGACCATGTTGCCGTCGCGGCCGTAGCCGCCTAGCTCCAGAACGCGAACCTGGTTGTAGGCCCGCCGGAGGTTGACCATGCCAAAGGCGCGGTCCTGGTCGAACTTCGGGCCGTTCTGGTCGTTGAGGTGGACGCTCCAGAGTTTTCCCACGGAGAGGGCGAAGGCCATTTCGTCGGAGGGGTCGAGGCCGGCGAGGATGCTGTGGGCGCTCTCCATGTTGCAGCCGACGCGGGTGTGGTCAATGCTCATGTAGGAGATGGCGACGGCGTGGCCCATGGTGGGCACGTAGGCGTGGTCCATCGGCTCGTTCGGCTTCGGCTCGATGAGGATGCGGATGCCCTTGTCGTACTCGAGCATCTGGTTGATGGCGTCCACCTGCTTGCGATATGCCTCGATGGCGTTCTTGGCCTCGCGGACGTAGGTGCCCTCGCGGGCGAGCCAGAGGACGATGTCGCGGGTGCCGATGAGGTTGGCGATGTCAATGGCCTTCTTCGAGCGTTCGATGGCGTAGCGGCGGTCGGCGGCGGAGTTGGAGGTGTAGGGGACTTGCCGTCCAGGTCGGGCACCGCATCGTCGTCGTGGAACTGCATGCCGTCGAAGCCGAGGTCCTTGAGTATCCTGAGCTTCTGGTCGAACGAGAAGCTGGTGCGAACCGGCGGCCCGAAGGGGTCGGCCCCCTCGTGGATGTTCCACGGCCCGAAGGTGAAGCGGTACTTCGTCCTGCCCTGCGCGTCCACAAACTTCGCCATCACACACTCCTTTCGTAAGTGGCGTTCGTAGTGCGGGGTTCAGCCCGTATCCTCATGGCTCGTGAAGCTACGGCCTGAAGGCCGCACTACGAACTCAACTGCCTGCGCGACAGGCGCTACTTTGCATGAATCGGGCAATAGAGTCAAGCGCGTTGTGTGCCCGACAGGATGGCATACCCTTTGAGTGCCTGTGAGCGAACACCCTCGAACCGCTCCCCCATCGCCTCGGCGAACCAGTCGGGGTCTTTGGTGACGAGGACGATGCGGCCGGCGGGGACGAGGACTTTGGCGGCCGTGTCGAGGAACATCTCGGCGATGCGGTAGTTGCCGTAGTAGGGCGGATTCGATAGCACGAGGTCGAAGCCGGGCGACAGGTCGCCGAGGGGGTCGGCGGTGAGAAGGGTCCTGGTGCGGTCCTGTACGCCGAGGGCCGTGGCGTTGGCCTGGGCGCACTCGATGGCACGGGCGTGGGAGTCCACCAGGCTCACGCGGGCCTCGGGGCATCGAAGGGCGGCGACGAGGCCCAGGACGCCGACGCCGCAGCCCAGGTCGAGAATGAGCCTGGCCTCCGCGCCATCCTCGGCCTCCTGCGGCCGCTCGCCGGCACCATCGAGACGCCCTTCCACCGCGCCCCGCCCGGCTACGTGCCCCAGCAGAAGGCCATAGACCCCCTCTACCCGCTCAGCGCCGAGCAGATCGCCCTGATGGGCCTCTACCCCCGCCTCGGCTGGTGGCGGCGACCGAGCGCGGCTGACCGGAAGCTTCTCGACGCGATCTTCGGCCCGCTTGGGCTGACCCCGCACCGGCGCAAGACCTATGGCGAACTGTCCGGCGGCACGAAGCAGAAGGTCCTCATCGCCCGCGCCCTCCTCAGCGGCGCCGAGGTCTTCATCATGGACGAACCAACGTCCGAACTCGACGAGCCGTCGGAGACCGAGGTCCTACACCATCTCGCCCGCCTGAGCCGCGAGGAGCGCAAGACCGTGCTCCTCGCCTGCCACGCCCTCGACCACGTCGCTGCCCTGGCCGAACACGCCTGCCTAGTCAACCACGGACGGCTGCGCTTCGTCGGCGTGGGCGACATACGCTCCGCCGGCACCTCAACCACAAGTGGCGAGGGAGGACACTGATGCTCAGCGACATCGCCGACCTGGTGACAATGTTCCCCGAGGCCATTGTGGCGGGGGCTATCATTGCCACGGTCTGTGCCTGCCTTGGCGTGTTCGTGATCCTCAAGCGGGTCGTCTTCATCGGCATCACCCTGGCCCAGGTGGCGGCCGCGGGGGTGGCGGCGGCGATGGTGCTCGGCCTCTCGCCGTTTCTGGGCGCCGCGGCGCTCACGCTCGCCACCGTCACGGCGCTCGCCTTCCCGTTCGAAACCCAGCGGATTCCCCGCGACGCCGTGCTCGGCGCCATCTTCGTCCTCGCCGCAGGCGCGAGCATCCTCATCGTGGCCAAGAGCGGCTTCGGCCTCACCGAGGTCAAGTCGGTCCTCTACGGCGACCTGATTCTCACCCAGCGCGGCGACCTCACGGTGATCCTGGCCGCGCTCGTCCCAGCGTTGCTCGCCCTGGTCCTCTTCTGGCGGCCGATCGTCTACACCTTTGCGGACCGCGAGGCCGCGCGGGTCCTGGGCATCCGCGTGTTCGTGTGGGACCTGGTCTACTTCTACATCCTGGGGGTCGTCGTCTCGGTGGCCTCGAAGGTGGGGGGCGCCTTGCTCGTCTTCGCCTACCTCGTCGTGCCGCCAAGCGCGGCGCTGCTTCTCACACGTCGGCTCGTGCTTGCCGTGGTTCTATCGGCCTGCATCGCGCTCCTGTGCACCTTCGTCGGCCTCTACGCGGCGTTCCATTACGACGTGCCGACGAATCACGTCATCGCCGTCGCGACTTTTGTGGCCTTGCTTCTGGCCGGCGCGGCGCGGTTCGTTGCCGGCGTGGCCCGCCGCCACATCCGGGCCGCGAGCGCCCGGACCCCATGAGTGCGGGGCCCGGGCGCGTTGCTCTTCACTTCTCACCTGGCGGTTGCCTTCACCCGGTCCTCCTGGGACATCGTGGACGTTGGCCCCGGCGATCGCGGCGCTCAAGGGACCTCCGCTGCCCTCGACGAGCAGGCTCTTCTTGGTTCCCGGCTTTCCCCGATCGGTCGGATTGGGGCCGACTTTCGCCCCCCAAAACGGGCCTTGCCCATGGCCCCGTCCGCCGCCTGCCACTCCCAGTCAACGCCCCCGAACCCATCGCACTCGGCCGCCAAGACGGCCCGGAGCTTCCGGAGGACCCCCGTCGCCACACCAGCGCTGGAACCAGCGGTGCACCGTGCTGTCATCGCCGAGTTGCTTCGGCAACTGATTCCACTGGCACCCGGTGCGCATCCGATAGACGATTCCGTTGAGCACTTTGCGGAAGTCCGCACGGGGCCGCCCGGTCCGCTTGGGCGGGTAGGCCTTCTCGAGCAGAGGCTCGAACCGCTCCCACAGTTCATCTGGAACCTCCCAGATCGTGCCCAGCGTCTTCCCTTGCTTTCTCCTCCTGCGTCCCATGGGGCTTCCTCAAGTGAATGTCCCCCATGTAGTCAAGTCGGCTGTTTTCACGAAGACTTTAGCTGCTTCTTCGGGTTTTGAGATAGTCTCTTAGCCCGCCCGCGAATCCCCCGCAGGGAACCCCCTGTGGGGGATTCTCATGTGGCCCCTGCGCCCGCCGAACGCACCGCGCAGCATGGTTCCGCACTTGTACAAGTGCGCAACCATGGCCATCGCCCCGGCACTCCACCCGCGAGCGGGAGAGGCGGGCCAGGTGTCGCACTTGACCCGCCGGGCGGCACAGGGTAGCATGCGATGAGGGACGGGTGCGCGGCCGACAGGCACGGCGAAGGAGGAGAGCGACGTGCGCAACACCGTGCGGCTTCTCGCAGCGTGCGCCCTCGCGGCCAGCGGCATCGGCACCGCGGCGGACTTCGAGGGGACCGGGTGGGTTGACTTCCACGGCTACACGCAGTGCGTGAGGCTCGAGAACGGCCAGTGCCGGGTCGTGCTCGGCCACCACTGCGGCGGGCGCGTGCTCGAGTACGCCCTCAAGGGCGCCAATGCCATGGCCCTCCAGCCCGACGCGGCAGGCAAGGTCTACGACCCCGCGGCGAACAAGGGCGGCGCGGCCGACGGCGGCCGCTGCGACATCGGTCCCGAGAACGCCATACCCCCACACCCCGACCTCTGGGTCGGCCCCTGGGAGGCCGAGATCACCGGACCCCGCGCCGCACGCCTCACCAGCGTGAGGGACAAGGCGACCGGCGTCCAGCTCGTCCGCGACTTCGTCCTCGACAAGGCGTCCACCCACCTGCGGTTCACGCAGACGATCAGGAATGTCTCCGACGAGGCGAGGCACTGGTGCCACTGGAGCCGCACGTTCGCGCCCGGCGGCGGCATCGTGGTCATCCCCCTCAGCCGCGCGAGCCGCTTCCCCAACCACTACGTCATGTATGGCCCAGGCGACACCATTCTCTACCGGCCGAGCGACCCGAACATCGTCACCCGCGACGGCTGCCTGCTTATCACTGGGACACCGGCGCAGCCGAAGCTGGGGATGGACAGCGCCGTGGGCTGGCTCGCCTATGTGATGAAGAACGGCCTGATGTTCGTCAAGCGGTTCCCCGTCTACCCAGACCGCGCCTACAACGAGATGGCGGCGCTGACGATCTCGGTCTGGTACTACAAGGACGAGTTGTGCGAGCTGGAGCCGATCGGCCCGCGGAGCAACATCGCCCCCGGCGAAGCGGCTCCGTTCACCGAGGACTGGTGGCTCCTGCCCCACAAGTACCCGCAGGACCCATCGGCCCTCGACCTCCCCAAGCTGAAGGAGCAGGTGGAGGGTGACGCCCGGTAGGAGCGGGAGAGAGCCATGCGGACGTTTTGCAGCGTGGCCGTGTTGGTGGGGGCTTGCTGCGCATCGGCATGTGCCGCCGAGCGGCAGGTGAGCCTCGAGGCGAGCGCGAAGCAGGTGAAACGCCTCGGGAAGATCGAGTTCAACATCACGACGAACGCCGCGGCCAGCAATCCCTACGACGCGGCCGAGATTGGCGTGTCGCTCGAGCTGGCCGCGCCCAGCGGCAGGAAGATCGCCTACCCCGCCTTCTGGCTCCAGCCCGTCGAGCGCGAGCAGCGGCAGCACAGCGGCCGCCCGACCGAATGGCTCTACCCCAGCGGCGCCCCAGGCTGGCGGGCGCGCTTCGCCGCGACCGAGACGGGCAACTGGTCCGCCGTCGCCGTGGTGACGACCCGTGAGGGCGCCGTCCGCTCGGGTCCCGTCGCCTTCGAGTGCATGCCCGCCGAGGGCAAGGGCTTCGTCCGAGCGTCGGCCAAGGACCCTCGATTCCTGGAGTTCACAGACAGCTCGCCCTTCTTCCCCGTGGGGCAGAACGTGGCGTTCATCACGGATTCCTACAAGCAGGGCGAGATGCTCCAGAGGCTCGGCGAGAACGGGGCGAACTACGCGCGCATCTGGTGCTGTTGCTGCGACTGGGCGATGGCCGTCGAGGCCCGCAAGAGCGGCTGGGCGCGCTCCTGGTGTGGCCCGACGTGGTGGCCGACGCCGAGGCAGGAAGGCTCAAGCCCCTCTACAAGTCCGATGGACCGGCGGACCTGACGCGCGTGCCTCATCCCCGCCGCGACCTGGTGCGGGGGAAGCGCTTCATGAACCTCAACCCGGTCATGACGACCCGTGGCTGCCCCTACAACTGCGAGTTCTGCTCGGTCTCGAGCGTCTACGGCCGGAAGATCCGGAGCTTTCCCCTCGACTGGGTCGTGGAGGACGTCAAGCTCTCGGGCCGCAAGTACCACCTGATCCTCGACGACAACGTGGTCGGACGCCCCGACTACGCCCTGGAACTCTTCAAGGCGTTGAAGCCCCTGAAGATCGCCTGGGTCGGCCAGTCCTCGATGTCCCTCGCCAACCGCGAGGACCTGCTGCGTGCGGCCTACGACAGCGGCTGCCGGGGACTCTTCTTCGGCCTGGAGACCGTCTCGGAAGAGTCCATGAAACGAATGAAGAAGTGCTTCCGGGACCTCCATGACCTGGCCGACGCCGTCCGGCGGATTCAGGCCGGGGGCATCCGCTTCCACGCCTCCGTGGTCTTCGGCTTCGACACCGACGGGCCGGCGATCTTCGACGACACCCTCGACTTCCTCATGAAGTGCCGGGTCCACTCCGCCACCTTCAACATCCTCACGCCCTATCCCGGCACCGCGGTCTATGAGAACCTCAAGCGGGAGGGGCGGCTCCTCACCGAGGACTGGCAGCACTACGACCACTCGACCGTCGTCTTCCAGCCCGCCCGAATGACCCCGCGCGAGCTGGCCGAGGGCCAGCACCGCGTTCGCCGGGCCTTCTACGGGCTGGGCTCGATCGCCAGGCGCCTTCTCCACCACATGAAGACTCCCGTGTTCTTCACGGCGATGAACCTCGCGGAGCGCTTTGCCGCAAGGCGGGCCCGACTGCCCCTGGCGCCGGGCGGAGAGACGCGCGGCATGTTCGTTCCGCCCGCGGAAGACCCCAACGGGCGGACGGCCGAGGATCGCGTCGCGGCAGCCCCGTCCACCGCAGCAGGAGGTGTCCGCGGTGCAACAAGGGATCTCCGATGACGCGCGTGGTCCACACGATCCTGCCGCGCGGGGCCTGCCTGGCAGAGACGCCGGGGGCCCGCACATTCCCCAGCCTGGAAGGAGGATATGCCATGTCGAGTCGTCGTCTCAGCCCACGGTGGGTCGTCGCCATTGCCGCGCTGGCCGTGTCCGCCGCTGTTGCTCGGACGAGCACGGCAACGGAGGGCACAGTGAAGGTCTTCATCCTGGCCGGGCAGTCCAACATGGAGGGCAAGGCCAGGAACGAGTTGCTGGAGTACCAGGCGGAGGCGCCCGAGACCAGGGACCTGTTCAAGCACTTGCGCAAGGACGGCAAGTGGATCGTCCGCGACGACGTGTTCGTGAAGTTCCTGGGCCGCAAGGGCGGGCTGACGATCGGCTACGGCAGCCCCGGCTGCACCGGCGTGGAGCTTGAGTTCGGCACGGTGATGGGCGACCGCTTCGACGAGCCGGTGCTGCTGATCAAGGCGGCGTGGGGCGGCCACTCGCTGTTCAAGCTCTTCCGCTCGCCCTCGGCGGGCTATCCGGCCGACGCGGCGCTCGCGAAGGAACTCGAACAGGCGCAGGACCGCGTCAGGAAGAGCAACGAGAAGCAGAAGAAGAACGAACCGCTTCCGACGATGGACGACATCAAGAAGGCCTACGGCTCGTCGTACCGCGACATGATGGCCGAGGTGAAAGAGACGTTCGACAGCTACGAAACGCTGTTCCCGGCGCTGAAGGGCAAGAAGCTCGAGATGGCGGGGTTCGTCTGGTTCCACGGCTGGAACGACATGTACGGCGGCGCCGAGAACGAGTACGCGTCCAACATGAAGCACTTCATCCAGGACGTGCGCAAGGACCTGGGCGCGCCTAACCTGCCGTTTGTGATCGCCGCCATGGGCCAGAACGGCTCGAAGCCGGCTGCCGGCGCGATGCTGACGGTCCGCGAGGCGCAGATGGCGATGAACGACGTGCCGGAGTTCAAAGGCAACGTGAAGGCGTTCAGGACGGACGTGCTGGCGGACAAGGAGGCCGAGCGCCTGATCGACGGCTGGCAGAAGCACGTCGAGGAGTGGAAGAAGGTCGGTTCGGACCGGGGGTACCACTACCTCGGCAGCGCGATCTGGTTCAACCGCATCGGCAAGGCCATGGGCGAGGCGATGGTGGAGTTGTGCAAGGGGAAGTAGGAGGTTCGGGGTCAGACCCCAGTTTCCAGTTCTTCGGCTCATCCGGCCTTTGCAGGCGGAGCACAGTGGTGCAGGGAGGCTTCATGCGTACAGCTTCAGCAGCAGGGCGATCACGCACAGGCCGGCGGCGGACGCGGCGGCGAGGAGGAAGCCGCGCTGGATGCTCGTGCGCCGGGCGTAGGCCCCGATGAGCATGGGGATGACGGTGCAGCCGAGCCCGCCGAGGGTGAAGAACAGGCTGATGGCCCGGCCGTGCAGCGAGGCGTCGAAGTGCTTCAGGAGCACGGCCACCAGCGTCGGATAGATCGGCCCGAAGATCAGCCCCACGGCGAGCACCAGCGTCGCCGCCAACGACCGCCCGCGGCAGAGCACGACCGCCACCCACGCGGCGACGGACACGAGGGAGAGGACGAGGATGACGGCCGTCTCGCTGCCCTTCGGGATGGTGAGGGCGGCGACGAGCCGGGAGGCGGTGTAGACGAGCCAGAAGCCGGAGAGGAGCACCGAGGCCGCCCCTTCCTTCATTCCCTTGTCGGTCACATACGTCGTTGCCCAGGCCCCCATCGTGGCCTCGGCGGGCATGTAGAAGAACAGGGCGAGCGCGCAGAGCCACATGACCGGGTCGCGCAAGAGGACGCCAAGACCTGGTGGAGCGGCGACCTCGGCGGCCGCTTGCGCGGGCTGCGCAGGGGCAACGGTCGGGAACTGCGTGGCGCAAGCGAGAGCCGCCATCACCAGCCCGGAGACGCTCAGGAGGAGAAGCGTCCCCCGCAGCTCGAGCCTCCGCACGAGGAACACCACCCCCAGGGGCGTGACGAACGAGCCGATGCCGAAGATGAAGCAGCCGAGGTTGATCGCATAGGCCTCCGAGCCGCCGAAGGCCGGGAGCGAGAGCGGGTTGACGACGTTGATGAGCGCGGCCCACCCCGCGCTCAGGAGCAGGACCGCGGCCAGGACCATCCAGTACGCGCTCGCCTGCGCGAAGAGCACGAGACTGGCGGCGAAGAGGAGGGCGCCGCCAATGGTGACCGGCTGGCGCCCGAGCGCGTCGCTCAGGAAGCCAACGGCCAGCATGGCGGGAATCAGGGTGAAGCCAAACGTGGCGACGAGGCCGCCGATGCGCGCCTCGTCGATCCGGAGCTTCCGGGCCAGGGTCACCTTGATGCTCCCGAGCAGCGCGGTGCCCATGCCCGTCCCCACCAGGATCGCGATCACCAGCACCAGGAGCAGGGTCATCGGCCGTTCCTCCAACAAGCCCGCCCGGTTGGCCAGGAGAAGCCCGACGCCGCGCCCGCAAGGATAGCACGCGGGGGGGCCGCGTGCAACTGCTCCGGCTGGCAAGGCTGTCTGAGCTTCACTCGGCTCAAATGCCGCGAGAACTGGGGGTCTGACCCCGCTCCCGATTCGGGTGCAGTAACGGATTTGCGCAGGTTCCAGGGGTGGCCCAGCCCCTCGCGGGCGGCGGAATAGAGCCCACGGCGATGCCTTGAACCTGGGGTCACATCTTCATTTGGCACATGGCGGCCATGTGCGAAATGAAGATGTGACCCCGCTGGCACTGGCGGCCCCACCCTCACCCAGCCCCCAGCCCCCGCAGGGGGCGGCGGAACGTTGTCTGCTGGCCGGCGCCCTGACGTGGCGGTTCCACCGCCCCATACGGGGCTGGGGGAGGGGTTTGGCGTCCGCCGTCAACCCACGGCTCTCAAGGCATCGCCGTGGGCTTTACTCCGTCGCCCCGTGCGGGGCGGTCTTGAAGTCCTCGCTCGCGGTCACGACGAGCCGCTCGGCGCGGTAGAGCGCGGCCTGGAGCTGTGCGACGTTGTAGCGGCGGAGCAGCGCCGCCGCGTCGGGGTAAAACGCCGTACGGGTGAACCTCCCGCGGGTTTGGAACCCGCGGGAGGTTGGCGCTGCGCGGGAGGTCGGCGCTGGGTTGAAGGCCGTGAGGCGATGGAAATCCATCACGTCGGCGTACAGCTCCGCCTCGATTTCGTCCCATGGCCGGCCGAGGCGTTGGGCGATGTGGGCCTTGGCCTCGGCCTCCGTGTTCTCGAAGAGCTGGTCGCGGCTCTCGACCAGGGGGAGAAGGGGCGCAGCCAGGTCCCAGGAGCTTGCAGAATGCCTGAACGCGCCGCGTATCGCAGTCCGGCTCGTTCGCCAGGACGCCCTCGACGGAGCGGTGGAGTTCGCGGCGCGTCTGGCCGATGCCGTGCTGATAGACCGCCAGCATCCGCCGCGCGTAGTCCAGATAATGCGCGTGCGCCCGCTGCGTCAGCCGGTCGGCAAAGGCCCGCCCGCCCTCATAGACCACGATGGCTTGTTCGCTGGTGAGCACCGTTCATCAAGCTCGCAGGGAGCGAAGCTTCAGCACGAACGCCTCTGGCGTGAGCACCTCGACTCGAGCGTTGCGAAAGTGCACCGCGTTCCTCGTAACAATGGTCTCAGCCCCGACCTCTGCCGCCGCCTCATGGAGCACCGCGTCCTCGAAGTCGCGGAAGTCGAGAGCGAGAGCACGATGGAACATAGCGCGCGTCACGGGGACCACGTCGAAGAGCTTGAGCAGGTTGGCTATGCGGCGGCGGGTGGGTTCATCCCCGAGTTCCTTGCCGACAAGGTAGTACACGGTGGTCAGTGTGGTGGAACAGAGGACGCCGGTGGCCTCGCCTGCCTCAACCGCGGCGAGCACCTGCACGCTATCAGCGTCGAAGGGCGCGCGCTTCAGGAAGACGTCCACGACGACGTTGGTGTCAACCAGGATCGTCACCGGTGCTTCTCTTCAAGATAGGCCCGGTAGTCGCGTTCATCCAGTCGCGAGCCCTTGATGCATCCATAGAGCGAACGCGTGATGGGAGGCAAGTCCTCCTCGCGGAAGGGGGGAGCTTCTTCCTCTCGAAGCACAACTCGGACCCCTGCCTCGACGAGAGCTGACACCGGAATCCCCCGCTTCTTAGCGCGCGCTCTGGCAAGCTTCACCAGACTGCTGTCCATCTTCACCGTCAGAGTGCTCTGCATGTCGCTCTCCTCAGCCAGCTCCTGCACCGTTCACCAATCAGTGTAGCCCGCCCCTGCCCGCATGTCAAGGCGCGGACTCGATCGCGTTTGGGTTTCCTCAGCCGCGGCGAAAAAAGCACTTGACTTTTCGGGGGGGGGGTACAATTGGCACACCATTGGGGAGGTCACTTCGTTAGGAGCCAAACTGGCGGCTCGCGATTCGCGTCGCGCAGTTCTTGGACGACGGCACAACTGCAAAGAAGGGGGACAAGGAGATGAGGCCAAGCCCTATCGTGGCGGCGCTGTCGTTGGCATGCGTCCTTGCCGGGATCTGTGCTGATGCCCGGTCCGGCGAGGACAAACCCGCGGGCAGCTCTGGGGTTGAAGTGGTCAAGAACCCCGACTCAATCCAACTGGAACTCGCCATCATAGGACTGGATGAGAAGAAGGGGCTGAAAGAGGTCAAAGGCCTCGGCGACTTTGAGGAAAAGACGATCTCAGCGCTGGAGGAAGGGATCAAGGGGTTCAAGAAGTCGGAGGTCGCCCTCTTAGTCATCCGCAAGATGAAGTCTGGGGCCAGTGTGATGCGTAGCTGTGTGCTTAAGGTAAACGGTGCACCCCAGCCTGACCGGCGCTTGACTGGGTTGGGGAAGGCCGTAATCGCTAACGCTCTGGTCGAGAGGAGGATGTCGACGGGGGAGGTTCTGGATTGTATCATCCAAGATGATGGTCCCGTTCTCTTCATCTACCCCATCCCACGGGAAACGACAGACGCAGTGCTGGAGTTTACCAATCAGAAGCCGATAGCCCTGCGCTTCAAGCTTCGGTGATACGGCTTTCTGCCCTGTTGAGGTTGCCAAGCATCTGCTTCTCGCCCCGACGGGAACCGTCTCTCGTCCCCACGCTCCGGCGTGGGGACGGCGTGTCTTGGACGGTCCTCCGTCCCTCTTGCGCCTTGCGCCGGGCCTGCGTGTAGGGACGCGGGAGCGTCCGGGCCGCGGTGGGGCCAGATCTTCATTAGCCATCGGTGATTGGCAGGCGGGAAGAGACAGGTGTCTAGCCTTGCGTCAGCGGGGGGCCCGCCTCTCCCCGAGGGAGAGGGGGGATGGTTGCCTCCTCGCTGGACGCGCCCGACGGGGCCGTCTGGATGCCATGTCTGGGACGCTCCGGCGTCCCTCCTGCCGGCTTCTGGCCTGGCCCCAGCATACAGAGAAGGGATGCGGGAGCGTCCAGGGCACTGCATCCCCACGCGGGAGCGCGGGGTCGAGAAGGGGGGGGATCGCGGGACGGAGACGTCGCGCCCACAATGTTGCGGGGCAGGGACGCCCCGCCTACAGTTGGACGACGGCGTGGCGTGTGCGTCCGTGCCTGTCCGTGTCCGTCCGTGTGATTCCTTGACAACCTCTGGAGCGTCGGGGAGCTGGGGTCCCGACGGGGGGCCGTCGGGTAGAAATAGTGAAAAAAGTGAACATCTGACCCCGCCTCCCCCATGAGCCGGGAAGTATGGGAAGAATGGGGAGAATGCAGCGGATTGTGGTGCTCTGCGCAGATAGACACTACCCGTTGGGGGTGTCGCGGCTAGTGGTGTCGCGTCTTCAAGTACCAATTGTCCACTTGCTGTGGGGGCGACGGTGCGCTGGGGCAATCCAGAGCGGCGTCGAGGCCGCCGCACTCCGACAGGCTGACGCATTTGCTGAGAGCTGAAAGCCGCAAGCGACAGGCCGCAAGCTTCCTGGCCCGAACTCCAGACACCGAACACCCCTCCCCCTTCTTCCCATCCGTGTCATCCGTGCCATCCGTGGTTGCCCTCTTCTGCGTGCTTTCTCCGTGCCCTCCGTGCCTCCGTGGTGGGACTCTTCGGGGGTTGACGCGGGACCGCCGGCGGCCTATGATGAGCGCCGAGAGGAGTGCAACGATGGCCCCAGCAGCAGCCCCCGCCCGACTGCCCCGAAGGCCCTACGGCAAGACGGGCGAGCAGCTCTCGATCATCGGCTTCGGCGGCATCGTGGTGAGCAAGACCGAGCCAGACCACGCTGCCCGCGTCGTCGCCGAAGCGATCGAGCGCGGGGTGAACTACTTCGACGTCGCGCCGACCTACGGCGACGCCGAGGCCAAGCTCGGCCCCGCCCTCGAACCCTATCGCAAGGACTGCTTCCTCGCCTGCAAGACGACCCAGCGCCAGCGCGGCCCCGCCGCCGAGGAGTTCAACCGCTCGCTCGAACGCCTCCGCACCGGCCACTTCGACCTCTACCAGCTCCACTGCCTGGCCGACGTGGCGAAGGACGTTGACGCCGCGTTCGCCAAGGGCGGCGTGATGGAGATGGTCATCGCCGAGCAGAAGGCCGGCCGCATTCGCCACATCGGCTTCACCGCGCACACCGAGGCCGCCGCCCTCGCGGCGATGGAGCGGCACGATTTCGCCTCCGTGCTCCTCCCCATCAACTTCTGCACCTTTCTCCGGCACGGCCTGGCCGCCCGCGTCATCGCCGAGGCCACGAAGCGCGGCATGGCCATCCTCGCCCTCAAGGCCCTCGCCCGCCAGAAGTGGCCGAAGGACGACCCGAATCGCGCGAAGTTCCCCCGCTGCTGGTATCAGCCCCTCACCGACCACGCCGAGGCCGAACTGGCTCTGCGTTTCACCCTCGGCCAGCCCATCACCGCTGCTGTCTCGCCCGGCGAAGAGGCCATGCTCCGCCTCGCCCTCGACGTGGGCGGGGCCTCCGCGCCCCGCGATATTGCGCCCCTGACCGATGCCGAGCTTCAGCGCCTTCGCGCCCTGGCCGCGACCCTCGACCCCATCTTCCCGTGACGCTCCCACGGGTGCGCCGTGCCGACCCTTCGGCCTTGCTCAATACACGTCCACAGAGCGAGGTGTATGGAAACGGCGGCGATGAACAGCGGCCCCGCCCCCACCGACCTCGCGTCGGTGGCGCTCTGGGGCAACGGCAGGCCCCGACCCTCCCCCTATCCCCTCCCTGATAGGGAGGGGGGTTCGGACCCCTCTCCCTTGTAGGGAGAGGGTAGGGAGAGGGTCGGGCTCAAGAGCTTCCTGCAAGCTCACCAGAACTGGGGGCCATACTCGGAGCCGAGTGCCACTTGCAGCCCCGCCCGCCTCGGGTATACTGTTGGGCAGGCGCGGCATAGGAGTTCCCGATGGAGCGCATTCAGTTCGCCTGCCCGGCGTGCAGCAAGACGGTGGTGGTGGACCGGAAGTATCTGGGCTTGAACATGCCCTGCCCGGCGTGCCTCCAGAGCGTGGCGGTGCCGCTGACCGCATCGGCCTACCAGACGCCCGAGGAGGCGGCGGCCCCGCCGAAGACGGCCGATGGCTTGCCCTACAAGCCGTGCCCCCATTGCATGAAGTACGTCAGCCCGCGGGCGAAGCAGTGCCCGAGCTGCGGGCAGCGAGTGGATGTCGAGTTGCCCCCCACGGGCTGGCAGGAGCGCCGGAGCGGCTCGCGGCTGAGCGGCATGGCCCTTCTCTCGCTTCTCCTGGCGGCCCTCCCCATCCTGTGCATCCTGGCCATCATCCTCGGCTGCGTGGCGCGGCGGCGGATCCGCCGTTCGCCCCTCCTCTACCGCGGCGAGGGCCTGGCCGAGTGGGGCCGCGGCCTGGGCTGGTTCTTTTCCATCGGCTACCTCATCGCCTTCATCATCTGGCTCGTGCACTGACGAGCATCCGCCTGGCCAGGCGCGCGGCGCCCACGGCGCCCTCGACCTCGGGCAGGGAGCAGGCCGCCTCCGGGGTGAAGCGGCCGATTGCCTCGGCGAGGGCGCACCGCATGGCCGGCTGATTGCGAAGCACGCCGCCGTAGAAGACCACGCGCGGCGCATCCCCGGGTGAGGGCCACAGTTCCCGCACGGCCACCTCGACCGCCCGGGCGAGTTCCTCGACGGCGCCCTGCACGATCTGGCGGGCCGCCGCGTCGCCGGCCTCCGCCGCCTCGAAGACGATGGGCGCCACGCCCGCCACGCGGTCCTTCGCGAACGGGCTGGCCCAGGGCACCAGCGCGTCGAGGCCCGCCAGCCCCAGCCGTTCGGGGATGAGGCGTTCGAGGAGGGACTTCGGGCCGCGGCCGTCCGCTGAGCGAAGGGCGGCCCGCAGGGCGCGATGGCCGATGTCGAACCCGCTCCCCTCATCGCCCAGGAGCGGTCCGCGGCCGCCGACGAACTTCTCCGCCCCGTCCGCCCGACGGCCATAGACGAGCGACCCCGTGCCACAGACGACGAGGATGCCCGTGCCGTCCGCGCTCCCTGCCGCCAGCCCCGCCGCCGCGTCGTGGGTGATGAGCAGGGGGCCGGGAAGCCCGAGCGTCTCGACCAGTGGCCGCCACCGCGCCAGGTCCGAGGCCGTCCGTGCCCCCGCCATGCAGAAGGCAGACGCCGCGAGGGAGTCCTTTGGCGCCCGTGCTGCGGAGACGAGGCCAGCGACAATCTCGGTCAGCGCGCCGCGGGCCTCCTCTTCGTTGATTGCATAGAGGTTGGTGGGGCGCCCGACGAAACGGGCGACGACCCGCAGATCGGAGTCCGCGAGCACCCCCGTCGTCCGCGTCGCCCCGCCCTCGATGCCCAGGAACAATCGTCGAGCCGCCTGTAGTCCTGTCATGCTTGGAAAATAGACGAACCGCTTCTATTTTTCAAGCAGGGAACGGTCCGTCGGAGGACAGAGAGCACACCTGGGCGAGACCGCGCCGCGGCAACCCCGTTCGGCCAGTTGGCCACCTAGCGCGGGGGGAGAAGGGGAATGTCGGCGCCATAAGACATCAATCGGCAGGCGGTTACGCAAATCGCCCCGGGGCCACTAGATGGCCAGATCCAGAGGGGGGGATTGGCCGCCTAGCGCCTACGGCTTCAGTTTCTCCGCCGCGTCAATGAACAGGCCGTGGAGGGGGCTGTCCTCGGGCTTCTTGTCGTTCCGTTCGCCGGGGGCCAGCGTCTGGCCGTTCGGGCGGCCGGAGGAGTAGAAGTCGGCCCCGCCCCCCGCGTCGAGGAGGAGCGACCAACTGAAGCAGCCGGTCTCGGCGTGGTGGTAGCTGTTGCCCGCCGAGCAGCCGTGGACGGCGCCGCCGCGGGCGACGTAGCGGTCGGTGCCGTCGAGGTCAATGAGCCAGCCGATGGCTTGCATCGCGGCGGAGCCTTGGGCGAGGCCCTCGGCTTGGTAGCTGTCGTTGCCCCCGCGGTCAATGAGCAGGCCGGCCGCGATGTCCCAGGCCGCGCCCTGGCAGGCGGCGCACATCGCCCAGTAGGTGTCGTCGCCCGCGTCGTCGGCCAGGATGCCGATGGCCTGGTGGCAGCCGAAGCCCTGGCCGTAGCGGTTGCCGTAGTAGAGGTCGTTGCCGCCGCGGTCGTAGAGGATGCCGAGCGCCCAGTAGTAGGCGCCGCCCTGGGCGAACTCCCCCGCCTCGTAGCGGTCGTCGCCCCCGAGGTCGGCCAGCACGCCGATGCCGCCGCTCTCGTACATGCGGAAGCCGAAGCCCATGCCCTGGCTGAACGACGCATAGACGGCTGGCGTGTCGTAGGCCGAGCCTTTCGGGCCGTTGGCGCGATAGAGGTCGTTGCCGCCCGCGTCGAGGATGAGGCCGAAACCGCGCGGCCCGCCGACCCCCTCGCTCAGGTACTCGGCGAGATAGGTGTCGTGGCCGCCGAGGTCGAGAATCGCCCCGACGCCGTAGACGCCCGCCCCGAGCGACCAGGAGGTGCCCGCGTAGGTGTCGTTCCCGCCGAGGTCGGCGAGGATGCCAACTCCCATCACCCCGACGCCACAGGAGCGCGCCTTGCCCTCGTAGCGGTCGTTGCCCGCGGCATCCACAACGATGCTGATCCCCATCGTCGCGCTCGCCGGCCCGCCCTCGTACCTGTCGTTCCCAACGAAGTCCACCACCACCTGGATGGGCGGCCGCTCGCCCAGAAAAAGACTCCTGGAGTCTTTTTCATGCGAGTAGAAGTACGTGTCGTCGCCGCCGGGGTCAATCACGGCGTCGAGCTTCGACAGGTCGTAGCGGTTCGGCCCGAGGCCACCGACCACGATCCAGCGTCCGTCGGCCTGCTCGGCGGCCAGGATGTCGCCCTCGACGGCCCGACGAAGCGACCGCGGCGGCCGGCTCGTAGTGCGGGCTTCAGCCCGTTCCTCCCCGATACGGCCTGAAGGCCGCACTACGAACGGCTTGCCGGGGCGGAGGACGCCCGCCAGCGCCGCCGCGGCGTTCAGGAGGGCCTGGTGGTCCACGTCCATGCTCGCACGGAGCGCGTTGAGGATGCGGGCGGGGTCGGGATGCGACATCAGGTAGTGCTCGGCCGCGGCGTAATCGAGGATCTCCTGGAGGTCCTTCGCCAGGCTCTTCTGCCGCTTTGCGGGCATCTTGGCGAATGCCTGGTCGCGCAGCTTGGATGCCTCGGCGAGGCGGTCTTTCATCCAGGCGACGGCCTTCGCGGGGTCGGAGAGATCGGCGTCAGGGCCAAGCCGCGGCGGGGCGAGGTCGAGGTTCTCAGCCGCTCGCAGGAAAACCTCGCGCGGGTCGCTGGGCACCTTCGCCAGCGGGTCGGTGATGAGCTTCTGGAGTTCGGGCAGCCGCGTGGGATGATGGAAGCCGGCGGCAACGCGCGAGAGGCTGTTCGCCCCGAAGTCCTCGGTCTGCGTGTCGGCGAGATACTTCTTCAGCTTGTCGAGCGGCTCGCGGAGCTTGTGCTGCTCGATGAGCGGGTCGAGGAACTTCTCAAGCGGCGTGGGGTCCTTCGCATCCAAGATACCGCCTGAAGGCGGCACTACAAACGGGCGTCGGAACGCGATCGGCCCAGACCATTCGGCCTTCGAGGCGAGGACGACCTTGAGCGTCTTCTCCTCGCCGCCCTTGCCGGGCGCGGGCACCGCGGTGTCCTCCTTCCCCTTTGTCAGCCGCACGCGCAGCGTTGACGGCGAGGATGATGTCGCCGCGATTGAGGAACGGCGACGTGAAGGTCTTGCCCTTCAGCGGCCCGGGCATCACCCAGCCGACCAGCATCCCGCCGGTCTCCGAGTGATCGCGGCAGAGGAGGCCGGCATAGGCCTGCTCCGAGAGGGGGCGTTCCTCTCCCGGGAGTGCTGCGGAGAGACAGGTCGCCAGCATCACAATTGCGGCAGGCACGGACATCCATCGTGTCTCGCAGGTCATCCGCAATCCTCAGCTACGCCCCGCCTTCTGCCGTCGCCTTCTTGGGGCTCCACTCAATCGTCGAGCTTGGTCCAGCCCTTCTCGATCCGCTCAAGGGACTTCTCGGCGGCCTCGCGGACTGCGAAGGCCTTGTCCCCTTCGGCAAGCGTCCTGAGCTTGGCCGCGGTGGTTGTCCGCAGCCGCTCCAGGATGGCGTCCTGCCGCTCCTTCGTGGGCGCGCCCGGGCCGGTCCGCACGGCGGGCACATAGAGCAGGTCGCCAAGGGCGACGGCGGCGGAGCGGCGAACCTCGTAGTCCGGGTTGTCCAGCAGGCCCTCCAGGGGTTCGAGCCCGGCGGGCAGCATTCTGTAGAGCGCCTGGACAGCAGCCGAGCGCTCCAGGTAGCCGCACACGGCCGCCTTGGCGATAGCGGGGATGGCATCCTCGTGCCGCTGCTCACCGAGGAGGGAGATGGCGCGCTGGTGAGCCATGTGGCGCTCCCGCGGGAGCGCCGCGTACTTAACGAGGTCGGCGCGGAGCTGCTGGGTCAGGAGGACGCAGACTGGCCTCAAATGGGTCTTCGGGATGTTGGCGTAGAAGGGGTGGTCGGAGATGACCCGGAGGACGCGGGTCGTGCGCTCCGGGTCGCCGGCCGCGGTCTGGCTCCAGAGGAACCCGAGCCACTGGTCTTCGGTGAGCAGCCAGGCGAGGGCCTCGAGGGCCGAGGTGAGGCCCTCCCGGGCGTCGGCGACCAGGGCGCGGAGGGGCTCCACCAGTGCCTGCGGATTGAGAACCTTCTGGGCGACCATGTGGGGAGACGCGGCACAAAGGGCGTTGTACGACTTCTTCTCGACCCTCAGCTCGTGCAGCACGACCCCTTGATGGATGGTCCTCCACAGCAGATTCTCGAGGACACCGAGCTGGGGGAGATGGCTGTAGACCACGCTCTTGGTCTTCCCCTGGCTTGTGATGCGGAGGTGTCCTTGGTAGTGCAGCCCTACGCGCCGAGGGCTCTGGTCGTCCTCGGCTCCGCCACGCCCTCGCTCGAGAGCTTCCACAACGCCCGCCGCGGCAAGTACGCCTACGTCCTCCTCGCCCACCGCGTCCTCGGCCTCCGCATGCCCCCCGTCGAAATCGTGGACATGACGGAGGAGATGCACGAGATGAAGCGCTGGACCTTCCTCTCGCGCCGCCTGGTGAAGCTGATGAACGAGGCCCTGGCCGCCGGCGGCCAGGTGATGCTCTTCCTCAACCGCCGCGGCTTCTCCACCCTCGTCTTCTGCCCGCGGTGCCAGCACGCCCTCCGCTGCCCGAAGTGCCAGGTGCCCATGGTCTACCACCGCCGCCGCGGCGTCGCCCTGTGCCACTACTGCGGCGAGCACCAGCCGGCCACGGGCATCTGCCCGGCCTGCAAGGCCGGCCAGATGCGCCACTTCGGCGTCGGCACCGAACGGGTCGAGGACGAGATCGCCCGCAAGTTCCCCGCCTTCGGCCTCGCGCGCATGGACAGCGACACCACCCGCGGCCGCGAGGCCCACCAGCAGCTCCTCGACCGCTTCCGCTCCGGCGACGCCCGCATCCTCATCGGCACCCAGATGATTGCGAAGGGGCTCGACTTCCCGCAGGTCACGCTGGTAGGCGTCGTCTCCGCCGACACCGCGCTCTACCTGCCCGACTTCCGCGCCGCCGAGCGCACCTACCAGCTCGTCGAACAGGTCGCGGGCCGGGCCGGCCGCGGCCTGCGCGGCGGTTGCGTCGTCGTCCAGACCACCAATCCCCACCACCTGAGCATCGTCGCCGCCTCGCGGCACGACTACCGGCTCTTCGCCGACACCGAACTCGACCAGCGCCTCGAGCTTGGCTACCCCCCCTTCGGCCACCTCCTGCGCATCGTCGTCGCCGGCCCCCGCCGCCCCGACGTCGAGCGCCGCGCCGCCGACCTCGCCGCGCGCCTCGAAGGTCTCACCGACGCCGGCCCCTTCGACCTCCTCGGCCCCGCCGACTGCCCCCTCGCCAACCTCCAGGGCAAGACCCGCTGCCAGCTCCTCGTCAAGGCCCGCGACCGCAAGACCATCCGTGTCGTCGCCCGCGCCCTCCGCCCCCACGCCGGCGCCGCCGGCAAGGCCATCATCACCCTCGACGTTGACCCCGTCTCGATGCTCTAGCCGCCTCGATGCCACCCGGAATCGGCAAGAAGACCCCGAATTGCCTCTCCAAACCCAGTGTCGCTCAGCCTTGCTCAATGCGGCTCAAAGTCGCGCCCCCGCAAAACGCCCAATAACGCTCGAATTCCCCAGTGTTGCTCAGAGTCGGTCAGTGTTGTTCACCAGTGCGCACACCCCGCGCCACCGAGAGGGGGGGAGGGGGGGGCGCTTCGCTGATGGTCCTCGTCCCTCGTCCTCCTCCTTCGTCCTCACCTGTCCGCTCTTCTCCCCTATCAGTACAACGGTTTTCCCCCCCGAATCTGTTGGCGAAAAATCGTTCCGGCCCCGTCCGAGAGTCCGCAACCTCTGCCTGCGTCTGCACTTGCGTCGAAGGGAAGATTTCTATACCTGGCACCGGTTTCCGCCCCGCCCCTCGTGTCCATACTGTGGCGGCAGAATCGCCACAGCAAGGCTGGAACGCCGAGAACAGGCGATGCTCGCCATTCTACCCATACTGTGGCGCTTGCGCATCAGCCCATCGCCACAGCATGGCGCCGCCCCCGGCTCTCTGGCCGCGAGCCGAGCTTGACATGCCGGCTGCCTTCACGTATGCTCCCTGAGCGAACTCCGAAGACGAGGGCCTCTGGCGATGGCGATTCTGCGCAACATCGTTGACACGACGAAGTTCAATCAGGGTGCCGCCTTGCCCTACGAGCTGCGCCTCCAGGACTTCCAGATGGCCATGCAGGATGTCTATGGCTTCTTCTTCGACGTGAATTCACGCCTGACCGAGAAGGGCCTGCGTCGGCTCGATGACATGCTGCGCCCGGCGATCATGTCGGGCGTGCTGTCCGACATGCTCACCGCCAGCCTGGCCAAGCACTCGCGGGTGCTGACAGAGAACCTGTACTTCAATGGCCACCCCGACCTGATCGTCCAAGGCATCTACCCCGGCAATTCGGTGAAGGCGGGAGGCGAAGGGATCGAGGTCAAGACCACGAGGAAGTCCGGGGGCGCCGTTGACACCCACGGCGCGAGAGACCAGTGGATGTGCGTGTTCGTCTACGATGTGGACACACAGACGGAGCCGGCGTGCGACCGGCGGCCGATGGCATTCACCGAGGTCTATCTGGGCAAGGTCACGGTCGAGGACTTCCGCAAGAACCCGCGCGGGGAACTTGGGACGCGCACCGCGACGCTTCACAAGGACGGGATCAAGAAGATCAGGGAGAACTGGGTCTACAAGCTCTGAGTCCCGCCGCTCGGCCTGAACTGCGCCAGCTTCGGGATGGCGTCGCACGCCATGTCGAAGTAGTGGGCATCCTTCTCCACGCCGATGCTAGCATACCCCAGGGCCTGGGCGGCCGCGAGGGTGGAGCCGGCGCCCGCAAAGGGGTCCAGCACCACGCCCTCGCCAAGCGGCAGCACGGCTCGCACGACCTGTCGCAGGAATGCCTGGGGCTTCAGGCTCGGGTGAGGAGCGAGTTCCCGTTCGTCCTTGCGGGTCGGCGCCGAGCGAATCACATCGCCGAAGGGGCGGTCGGGCGACGGGCGCCGGAAGCCGCCGGTCTTCCACTTCCGCAGGTTGTCCTGCACCCTTCCCTCGACCGGCTTGCGGAAGACGAGCCACGGCTCCCACATCGAGCGGGGCATGACGCTCACCTCCCGGAACTCCTCGTGCGCGGCCTTCGGGCGATCCCCGCCGCGCAGGGTCATCACAAGCCGGATGATCTCGCCCCGCCGCTCCAGCCCCGCGTTGGCCAGCGACCCCGCCACGAGGTACGACAGCAGGGGGTTCGACGCCACGACCACATGTGCCCCGGGCACGAGCTTGGGCAGGAGCAGCCGCGCCCAGACGAAGAAGAAGCCCCGCAGTTCCTCAAGTTGCCCGTCGGTCAGCGTGGTGAAGCGGGGCAGGGGGGCCCGCACGTTGCCGTCGAACGAAGGCGGGATGCGCCACACCCCACCCTTGCCGTTCCTCAGCTTCTCCTGCTGTTCGGGCGTGTACTCGTGCAGGCCGTAGGGGGGATCGCTGACCACGGCGTGGAAGCTGCCATCCTGCCGCTCGCGGAGCCAGTCGAAGCAGTCGGCGTGGAACAGCGTGGCCCGGCCGATTGTGACAGGCTCCCGCCACTCCCGGGCCGCGGCGAACTCCCGTTGGACCCCGGGCATCGGCGGCCGCCGCACCTGGTAGAGGCCCCGCGCCTCGCGCACGAACAGGTCGGGGGTGTTCAGCCGCAGATACGAGCGAACCGACGAGGTCGGCGTCGGGCCAATCACCTGGCTTACGCGGTCGCCAATCTCGCTGACAGGCAGCGGCTGTGACGAAAGAGAGACGACCTGGAGAATCGCATCCCGCACTCGGCCGGGCGCATATCGGGGCGGGCCAGTCTTCATGTCAGGCAGTATAGACGTCTGGACGTCTCTTGTCAACCGCTTTTCTTCTGCCCATCCGCCGGCTGACCGGGCGGCCCTCTCGCGCAGGCCGCGCAGCGGTCAACGCCTCATGAAGTCCTCGACGCTGTGAATCCAGGGGAAGCGTTCCCGCAAGGCCAGCAGGACGCGGTCGTCCGTCACCAGGTCAATGCCGCGCGAGCGCGCCAGGTGCGGATAGGTGGCGTCGTACACCGACAGCTTCAGCGAGAGCGCAGAGTCGAGGATGCCATCCTGTCCCTGTGCCTCGGTCGAGACGAGTTCAGCCGGGATGCTGGCGATCAGGGCGAGGCCTCTGCGGGCCTGCTCCTCGGCTGGGTGCAGTAACAGCTTTGCGCGGGCCAGCCAGACCGCACGACAGGCTTAGCCCCGCACGGGGCGGCGGAGTAAAGCCCACGGCGATGCCTTGAGAGCCGGTCAATCAGTACTACGAATCCAAGGCGCTCTGGGCGGGGGCGGATGCCCACGCGGAGTTCGTCGAGCGGGCCTTCCGCGACGCGATGGACCTGCCGCGAGTGCTCGACCTGGACTACGTGCGGCCCGCCTACTGGCGCCTCGGCGAGAGGCCGACGCGGCGGGTTGACGAGTTCACGTTCCTCTACGGCGATCCCGACGGGGCCTATCGCGTGATGCGGTTCGACCCCGAAACCGAGCTGTACCAGGTCGTGGACCAGCAGCCGCGCCGCGAGACGACGATGGAGGACATTGAGCGCCACGTGGCCGGCCTGGAGGCCGGGCTGGCCGACTACTCGCCGGGGGAGTCGCTGGTGAGGGACTGGTCGCGTGCGATGGAGGTGCACGGCGCGACGCGGGCGGTCCACGCCTTCGGCATCTCGGTGGGGCTGCCGTACCAGGATGCGGCGTGGCTGATGGCCGTGGCCCTGCGGCCCGACCTCATCCGCCGCTACCTCGACGCCGTGGCCGAGCGGGCCTGCCGCAATGCCGAGGTGCTGGGCCGCGTGGGCGCGCGCTACGCCCACGGCGGGGGCGACTTCGCAGGGAACAACGGCCCCAACTACTCGCCCCGCGCCTTCCACGGCCTCATGCTGCCCGCGCTGCGCAAGGTCTCCGACGCCTGCCATCGCTGCGGCGTCTACCACATGTTCGCCAGCGACGGCAATCTGTGGCCCGTCGCCGACGACCTGTTCGGCGCCTCAGGCGTGGACGCCTTCTACGAGATTGACCTGCGGGCGGGCATGGACCTGCGGCGCCTGCGGGAGCGCTTCCCCCACCTCACGCTCCTCGGCGGCATCAGTTCCCACACCCTCCACCGCGGCACGCGGGACGACGTGGTGCGCGAGACCCTTGCCGCGCTCGACGTAGCGAGGGAGCTGGGCAGCACCATGGTCGGCTGCTCCAACCTCGTCGTGTGCCAGACTCCGATGGAGAACTTCTGGGCGATGATGAAGACGCTCCAGAGGAACCGCTGAACGCGCCCGGGACGCACGATCAGCCCTTCGCGGATGCGCTCCTCAGTATCCCGGCGATCCCGGCCATCAGCTTGCAGGCGGCGTCGAAGCGTTGGCTCTTCTTGACCTCCTCACTCACGGCGGTGAGGTCATCGCTCATCTGGGCGATTTGCTCCTTGGAGGGCGGCTCAAGACTGACGCTGGCGAGCCGATGGGCCTCCGTCGCCGCCGCGGCGAAGGCCTGGCAAGCCTCGACAGCCAGTTTCAGCGTCTCGCCAAGGTGAATCTCCGCGGCTGCGTCCTGCAACTCTCTGGCAAGGGTGCCGACAGTGAAGGGCTCGGGGACGGTCACCTCTGCCTGTGTGGCCACGCCCAAGAGCCCCCAAGCGATGCCCGGGGCCAGCACGAACCGCCAGTCGTCAGCATCGAGTACTTGCTTCTTGCTCACCAGTTTGGCTCCTCAACCGGGGGTGCTGAGGCGCGCGAGGGCGCGCTACTTCGCCGCTTCCTCGATCTTGTTCCACGTCTCGCGTATGAACCAGATGGCTTCAGCCACTCGGACCCGTGGCGGCTGCTCCTTAGACAGGCCAGCCAGGTGTTCGCGCATTCCGGCGAGAGCCTGCCCCTGCTGATTGAGTTTCTCAAGTGACTGAAGAAAGTGATTGGCCAGGTCGAGGTGGCGGCGCAGGCGGTCCCCGTACACCGCCTGCTCGTGTGTGATGCCGGCCTCCACATTCTGGATGATCGGCGTCACGAGCTTGGGCGTCTCAAGGTGGAGAAGCGAGTCGGCTGCCAGACGGCTCTCGCGGTCCGCTTTGGTTCGGATGTGCAGGTAGTAGAGGGTCTTCTGGATGTCGCCGACCGCCGGGTCCTGGGTTCCGTCCCCTCCGGGTTCCCCCTGGGATTCCTCCCCGGGCGCCGATTTGTGGAGTTCTGTGGCAAGCGCTTTCCCGAACAGGACATGATCGAGATTGACCCGTTGACTCCTGTAGAAGGCGGTCTCCTGAGCGACCTTGTCGCCGACCTGTTTGCCGTAGGCCGTGAGGGCCTGGTGGGTGGTCATGGCGAGCTGCCTGGCAGCAGGGTCCCCCGGGCCTTCCGCGCATCCCGCACAGACCACTGCTGCCAGGAGAGCCAGAGTGGTTCGTCGCATCGGTTTGCTCCTCAGAAAGGGTTGGCGTGCCTACCAGAGCGCGTGAAGCGCAAGCGCGGCAAGCAAGGTGGACTGGAGAATCTGGCTCACTTGCTCCGGCTTGAGTCCGCCCTCGTGGAATGCTACCAGGCCGTCAAGGCCACTGCCGATGAGGGCTTGCCACGCCGCATCGGCTAGGTTGGACCGCTGAATAGACTGCGCATGGTCGAGACGGCTGAGGGCGAGGTCCAGGCGCGCATCGTGGCGCACCAGGACGCACTCGGCCACGCCCATCGTCCGCACCGCATAGAGGGGCTCGAAGAGCCTGTTGCCGGGCCAGTGCTTGGCCGTCTTCTCATCCACCTTGGCGGCCCCTTCGCGCAGCCCGGCCAGCAGCCTCACCAGGGTGAGGGCCTTCAGCTTGTCGCTCTCGAGCTTCGCTCGACTCGCTTCCTCATTGGCTGCCTTCAGGATGGCCTCGGCCTTGGCCTGCGCCTTGGCATCGGGGTGGACAGCCGCTTCGACCGCAGCGGCGACCTCAGCCTCAGCCTGGGCAACCACCCTCCGATACGCCTCCCGGTGGACCGCTCCGCCTAGTGTGGTGGCGGCGTCCTTGAGCATGGCGTCGGCCGTCACGACCTGCGTGTAGGTGTGTTCGAGGATCGTCATGCGGTCTCGCAGGTAGACCAGCTCCGCCTGCTGACGAGCTTGCTCGAGCGTGGCGAGGGTGAGCCCGAGGTCGGCCAGGACGAGCACCAGCCCGGGCGCGTCGGCAAGCGCAGACACCTTCTGCCCTTCGACGCCCTCGAGGCGGTCGAAGACAGGTTTCAGGAATGTCTCGAACAGCGCCTCCTCGATGCCCAATTCCTTGAGCTTCTCTTTGCTCTCCTTGCTCTTGTTGCCCTCAATTGTCTGCTCCCTCCCCTGGGCGTCCACGAACGCGATCTTGGCGTTGGCGATCTGCCTCATGGCGTCACAGGCAGCCGTCTTCTTGTCCGTGGCTTGGCTGACCTTCTTCGCCGCGTTGGCCCCCTCGCTGAGGAGCTTCTGGAAGAGCGCCGTCTGCAAGTTCCAGCGGTTCACTAGGGCCTCGGCCTTCTTGACCTCCTCGGCGGCGGACGCGATGGCGGCCTTGGCCGCCTTGGCGGCATCCTCCGCCTTGAGTTCCTCGGCCTTGGTCGCGGTGCCCTTCTCCGCAACCCTTCTCATGATGCCCTGGGCCTTCTTCTGCGCTGCCTCGATGCGCTGAAGCAACCCACCCACCGTTATCGTTGGTATCTGGGTGGTTAGCGCATCGGAGAATCTGTCCGCCAGCTCACTGAGGGTGAGGTCCTCCTGGACCTGCACGCGGTCCACGTTGACGAGCATGGCGGCGTACATGCCCGCCACGCCCTCGCGGTAGGTGGTGTGGAGCGCCTGGGCTTGCTTGGCTGCATTCGCCCTCGATGGGCTGTGGACGTGGGATGGCTCGAAGCCGCATCCCATGCCGCCCCAGGCCGCAAACGCCGCAAGGCAGGCAAACACCGCTCGACGCGCAGTCATTGCTGAGACCCTCCTGGCTGAGGAACCTCCCAGAGCTTCATCCCGACCCCGCGCAGACGATCTCCTAAGGAAAGGAGCCGCCACGCCACATCCTCGCATGCTGCAAGAGGAAGCTGCCTCAGGTGGCCGAAGACATCAATGAACCCCGTCACGGACAGGCGATATTGTATGGTCCCGCGCGGCAGGAGTCAAGAGCAATCTGTCCGCGTCAGGCGTGAAGAGTCCAGAGGCCGGTGGGCAGGCTGGCCGGCGCGCGGGTAGAGCGTGGCGATGGCTGGGAAGCGCAGGACGGAGTGTGGCAGCGTCGGCGGCGTCGCGCAGCACGCGGATCAGGCCGGCGGGCGTCAACCCGTCGGCGGGCGTCGAGGTGTCGCGGTGGCTCCGCGAGCGCAGCTCGTCTTCGCCCGCGACCGGCCCTTTATCGGGCTTGTAGCCGCCAGGCACGAGCAGGCCGGATTTGAGGGCGGTGAAGGGCATTAGAACACCAAGCCTCCAGTCACTCGCTCCATGCGGTCGAAGGCGGATTCGTGCTCGCGGTCCCATCGGTCGTCGAGGCTGCCGGGCAGGGCGACGCGGCGGGGCGGGATGCCGGTCAGGGCGCCGTAGTCTGCCCGCGGCAGGCCGCGGCGGATTTCGCCAATGCCTGCGCCCAAGAGCAGAAGGTCGAGTTCAGCGGATGCCATCTCGGCAGCATCGGGGCCGTCGTCGTGGGCCTTCTCTTTGGGGATTTCGCTGTACTGGTCGAGCAAAATGCCCTGGTGCCCCTCGGTCGGGTCCACGTGCCACTCGCCGCGCTCGATGTCGCCGGCGTCGGTGAGGATGCGATCCTTTTTGTTGCCCGTGTGCTTGATGCCCTTGATGCGGCGCGTCGGCCGCCTGGCGTCATGGCACATGCGCACGTACAACTCGCCGTAGGTTTCAGTCAGCGCCTCGTCCTCCATGATGATGTGCGCATTGGGGAAGGCGTCCTCGACCTCCCATTGGTGCCTGACGCGCTCGGTCGATGTGCAGTTCTTGATCCAGGCGTGCATAACGAACTTGTGCCGCTGCCCGGTGTAGCCTGCCATGACGATCCAGGCGGACGGATCGTTCGTCTCGCCTGCCTTGTGATTTGGGTCAAGGGCGGCGACGAAGCGCATCTTGGCCAGTTCGCTCGGTGCCACGCGGTCGACGCGGAAGTCCACGAACCAGTCGGGATCGATCTTGCAGTCCTCGCTCACCTCGCGGCAGCGGAACTCGACGTTGTAGCGCGCGGTGCCGAACTGGAAGGCCAGGCGGCGGCAGGCGGCGTCGGTGTAGCGGGCCGGCCAGTTGCTGTGGAACTCGCCGTCGTCGAGGGCCACGCGGTGGAAGAGGCAGTTGGGCTTGCCCGCCTCGTCCTTCTCGGCGGCGGCTTTCGCCCAGCGGCGGGCCTGGCAGTGGCGGCTGCGGTACTGGTTCATCTGCGCGGAGAAGATGGCCTCGGCTCCGTTCGCCTCGCAGCGTGCTATCCAGCCGAGGAATATCTGATCCTCGATCTTGTCTTCGCTCTCCTTGCTCGCGGCGATCTCGTTATTCTCGATGTCGTCCAGGTCGACCTCCTGGACGCGCGGGCCGCCGATCTGCATGGCGCCGCGGATGTCGCTGCCGATGCCCAGGGCCACGGTGCGGACGCCGTTGGCGGTGAAGTCTGTCTCTTCGTCCTCGCCCTTGCTGGGCAGGATGCGGTCGCCATAGGCGGCCCGCAGCTCCCGCGAGTGTTCGAGGGCGAGCCGCATGATGACCGTCTTTTCGGCTGCTTTCTTGAGGTTGCGCGCCCCGACGACGCGAAGGGCGATGCGCCGCCGGGACACCACGTCGGCGCGGGTCGGGTCGTTTGCCTCATGGCTCGGCAGCGCGAGGAACGTGCCGTCGGGCCGCTTGCAGATGTAGGTTCCCTGGCAGATGCGATAGAGGCCCTTGGCGACCACGTAGCGCCACGTTTTGCCAGCGCCGCCGAACCAGCAGTTGCCCACGGGGATGCCCACGGTGTCCATGCGGCGGTCGGCCTCCGCGTGGAACGGCGCGTCGGGCACGGAGAACTGCTCGGGCAGGAAGGTCTTGAGCCAGGCGGCGAAGGGCTGGTTCTTGAGGGCGTCCAGTTCGGCGCGGCTCAGCCCCTCGAAGGGCACGGAGCCCTTGCGGCGGTCGAACGACGCGATCAGCTCGTCGCGCTGCCGAAGGAACTCTTTACCCCACTTGATGGGCATCGCCATCCCTATTCGAGCCGGACGTTCTGGACTTCCTCGATGGCCTCGTCGAGGGCCACCGTGGCTGCCGCGTAGCCGCGGTGGCGCGACACGGCGGCCTGGAGGTCATCGAGCTGCTTCGCATCCTTGGCGTCGAAGCGGGCGCCGATCAGCTCCTGCACCTTGCGGCTGGCGTCCAGCTCGTCGGCCTTCGCCGTGTCGCGCAAAACTTCGAGCTTGCCGAGGACCTTCCTGCGAAAGTCTGCCGTGCTCATGAACGGGCCTCCTGCCTGCCTTGAATCTTGTGGATGCGCTCGCACTCGGCGCGAGTGACGAATTGGCCGAGGGCCTCGCGGAAGCTCTCAAGCGT
This sequence comes from Planctomycetota bacterium, assembly GCA_041320515.1. Classification (GTDB taxonomy): domain Bacteria; phylum Planctomycetota; class PUPC01; order DSUN01; family DSUN01; genus DSUN01. The sequence continues at coordinate 3,742,664 of JBGLNR010000001.1, forward strand.
CTGCGTGGTAGACTCCAGCCGCGTGGCCAGGCCGGCGATTTGGCGGATGTTGCCCTTGAACTCCCCATCGCCCATGTCGAGCCGCTTCTCGACGGCCTCGATCGCCCTGTGAATGCGCGCGCGGCCATCCCGTTCGCTCGCCAATTGGCCTTCAACCCACTCGCGCGCCGCAGCCTTCTCGGAGAGAGAGTGGACGGCGGAGAGCTTGGCCTCGACCCACTCCTTCTCCGCCTTGTCCGTGACGCCATCCTCGAGTGCCTTGAGCCTGCCCTCGACCTTCTCCGTTCGGCGCCCCGCCGCCCAGGCGGCGATCAATCCGCCTGCGATGCTGCTGACGACCCACGTTGCGATGCCCCAGGCGAGGTCGGCTGTCATGCGTTGCTCCCGCTCTTGGTGATCTTGTGGCACAGGATGGCCAGCTCGTCGGCCAGGGGTTGCTGGGCCTCGGGCGCGGCCAGGGGGCCTTCGAGGGCGGCGAGGCCGGCCACGAGCTGCTTGCGCTGAACGGCGGTGAGGAGGACGGGGCGGACGACCGCCTGCCCCTCGGAGTGGAGGAACGGGTTGCCCGCCTCGGTGAGGACGGCCTTGATTGTGCTGACGAGCTGGCGGCTGAGCCACGTGGGGGCGCTCATTTTGGCTGCACCTCGAATCGGCCTTCGGAGAGGTCGCTGCTGTAGCGGTCGACCAGGTCGCGCTCCCTGGCCACGTCTGCCTCGGTCAGGCGGCCCTCATCCTGTTCGGCGAATAGCCATTGCCGATAGCCGCCGAGGACCTTCAAGTGGAACTCGGGGTTGTTCGCCTGCGCCCAGATGTCGTCGAGGCGCTTGCAGAGGTCGAGATACGTGCGGTTGAACTTGCTCATGGCATCGGAGAGCTTCGTCGCGTCGTCGAGCGTGGCTTCGGCGGGGATAGGCTTGCCGCCGAAGTGCTTGATCAGCCTGGCCTCGAGGTCGATCAGCTCCTGCAGGTCGGGCACTTTGCCCTCTGTGATGCTCTTGGTGAGGAGCGTCGCCCACGGCCCGCCGACCTCTTCGTCCATTCGGCGGTAGCGGAAGGCCGTGTTGACCGACACCTCGGCGGCTGCCGCGGCATCGGCCATCGAGTCGCCGGCCAGGATGCGCCCCTTCAGGATGGGCGACGCCTTCGCGCGTTTCTCGGCTTGGGTCATAAGCCTTCTATACCACACGCCAGAGTCCGAGAATGCCGAGCGTGCCAAGAATAGCGGAAAGTATTTTCACGCCTCCTGGCGCCTCAGCAGAATGAGCGCGTCAACGCTGTCGTGGTGAACGTCGTGCATGCCGCGGGGAGGATTGAGCTGGCTGGACGTGAGCAGGCCGCGCTTGATCCACCCTCGGATCGTGCGGTCGCTTTTGCCGAGGGCAGCGGCGACCTCGCTGACGGAGAGGAGCCGCCGCGGCTCGCAGTTGCAGACGGGGCAACGCTTCATTCGGCTTTCCTCCTGGGAAGGGTGTTTCGGCCCCAGTTGTGGCCGAGGTTGTAGCGGCCGCTCTTGCAGAGCATCGGGGCGTCGGCGGGGAGGTTGAAGCGGCGGCGATACTCGCGGAAGCCCATGCCGTGGGCGTGGACGTGGCCGCCGAGGCCGCGCTTCCACTCGCCGCAGACGAGGCACTGGAGCCTGTCTGTCGCGGGATCGTAGTAGGGCATGGCGTCGAGCTTCGAGCGGACGCGGAAGGGCGTGGGCGGGCTCGGCGAGAACGGGGCGAACTACGCGCGCATCTGGTGCTGTTGCTGCGACTGGGCGATGGCCGTCGAGGCCCGCAAGAGCGGCTGGGCGCGCTCCTGGGGCTGGTTCCCGCCCATCATGGCCATGCCCGACCAAGACGGCTACAACTCCGATGACCGCTGCGTGGGCGCGAGCGGCGAGGCCGACACGGCTATCGCCTTCCAGCCCACGCGGCCCCTCGCCGTCAAGGCCAACACGAAGTACCGCCTCAGCGGCAAGCTGCGGACGAACACCGGCGTCGGCATCGCCCTCGACCTCGGCGGCGGCTCGCGCGAGCCAGTCGTCCTCAAGGGCGGCAAGGGCTGGACCCCGTTCCAGCACGAGTTCACGACCGGCGAGGGCCAGTGGTGGCTCGACCGCCTGGCCTTCCTCTCCATCGCCAAGTGCACGATGTACCTCCGCGATCTATCCCTCAAGGAGGCAGCGGGAGGGGCCGAGTTGATGTGGGAGGCCGACCCCAATCGCCCGCTCCTCGGCTGGTACAACCAGCTCGACTGCCGCATCGTGGACGCCCTGGTTGAGACCGCCGAGGCCAGCGGCCTCTACCTCCAGCTCACCATGCTCACGCGCGACCACTACATGAAGAACCTCCGCAATCCAAACAGCGCGGCCTACGACCGCATGCTCGCCCACGCGAGGAACCTGGTGCGCTACTTCGTCGCCCGCTGGGGCCATTCGCCCCACGTCGCCGCCTGGGAGTACTTCAACGAGCAGGACCCCGGCCTGCCCCTCGAGCGCTTCTACGGCGAGTTGGGCGACCTGCTCGCGGCGCTCGACCCCTACGGCCGCATCCGCTGCACCAGCACCTGGCACTCGCCCTCGCGCGACTACAGGCACCCCAAGCTCGACACGGCCGACTTCCACTACTACATGCGCCCCGCCGAGAAGGATCTGTTCAAGGACGAGGTGGCCAGCGTCCTCTCGCGCGCGAAGCTCGCCCGTGATGCCGCGCCCTCGAAGCCCGTGCTCTTCAGCGAGTTCGGCCTCGCCGACGACAAGTGGGGCCGCTCGCCCGAGTACGACGCCGACAAGGGCTACGTGCACCTCCACAACGCCCTCTGGGTGTCCGCCCTCTCGGGCATGTCCAGCACCGTCATGAGCTGGTGGTGGGACGACATGCACAAGAGGAACCAGTACCACCACTACAAGCCGATCGCGGCCTTCGTGAAGGACATTCCCTACACGACCGCCAAGCTCCGCGCGGCGACGGCCACCGTGGACAAGGGGCTGCGGCCCGTCGGCCTCCAGGGCGACGCCTGCGCCTTCCTCTGGGTCTCCGACCCGCAGGCCACCTGGTGGAAGATCGCCCACGACGGCGCGAAGCCTGCCGAGATCAGCGGCGCCACGCTTACCATCCAGGGCCTCGCCGCCGGCGACTACCAGGTCGAGTGGTGGAACACCTGGGACGGCAAGCCCGTCGCCACGGACAAGGCGAAGGCCTCGGGCGGGGGCCTCGCCCTCAAGGCGCCCGCCTTCACCCGCGACGTCGCGTGCAAAGTGACAAGAATGTAGGCGGGGCGTCTCTGCCCGGCGTCCTCATTGTCCTGGGGCACTCTAATGCGCATCAACTTCCACGGGAGGCTTGTGGACGAGCCGGAGATTCGAGCCGGCTTCATCGGCTGCGGCTCGCACGCGTTCCGCAACATCTACCCGACGTTTCAGTTCGCCCCCGTGAACCTGGTGGCGACGTGCGACCTCGACCTCTCGCGGGCCAAGGCGTTCGCCGCGAAGTTCGGCGCCCAGACCGCCTACGCCGACTACCGCGAGATGCTCGACAAGGAGCGGCCGGACGCCGCGTTCATCGTCGTCGGCTACGACGCGCGTGGGCGGCCGCTCTACCCGCGGATCGCGATAGACTGTCTGAACGCCGGCTGCCACGTGTGGATGGAGAAGCCGCCGGCGGCGGCCTGTGCCGAGATCGAGACGATGCAGCGGGCCGCCGAGCGCAGCGGCAAGACGGCGATGGTCGGGCTGAAGAAGATGTTCTTCCCCGCCAACGAGAAGGCGAAGGAGCTGATGTCGGCCCCCGAGTTCGGCCGCACCGCCCTCGCCCTGTTCCAATACCCGCAATACGTGCCGACGCGGGACGAGTTGGCGCGCTATCTCGGCGGCGAGAGGGTGGCGGGCGCGGTGTCGTTCCTCGACCACCTGTGCCATCCCGCCTCGCTGATGGCCTTCCTGCTGGGGATGCCGGCGAGCCTCTACTACGAACGGAGCAACTGCGGGGCCGGCGTCGCCACGTTCCAGTTCGCATCGGGCGCCATCGCCTCGCTCGCCTTCACCCACGGCTCGTCGCGCAACGGCGGGATGGAGCGGACGACCATCGTCTCGGATTCGGGCCGACACATCGTGGTGGACAACAACCTGCGCGTCAGCTACCATCGCACGCCGCCGTCGGAGCCGGGCACGGGCTACGGCAGCGCGCCGACCTTCTATACTGGCACGCCCGAGCAGGCGACGACGGTCTGGGAGCCCGAGTTCTCGCTCGGCCAGCTCTACAACAAGGGCCTGTTCCTGCTCGGCTACTACGGCGAGGTCAACGAGTTCGCTCGTTCGATCCTCGAAGGCCGGCCGCCGCGCAAGGGCACGCTGGAGCAGGCGTGGCAAGTCACCCGAATCTTCGAGGCATTCGCCGAAGGGCCGGACAAGCGGATTCCGCTTCAGGAGCGCGCGCGATGAAGAGCAGCACCCGCCCGGCGGCCGAGGCCGCCGCGCATCGCATCGAGGAGGACTGGGGCAGCCTCACGTGGCTCGCGGGCCGCAAGCTCGGCAACGCCGAGGGCCTCACCCTTGGCCGCGTGGTCATCAAGAAGGGCTGCTCGAACCCCCGCCACAGCCATCCGAACTGCGAGGAGGCCCTCTACTTGCTCAAAGGCCGCCTCCGCCACACCATGGGCGACGAGGTGGCGGTCCTGGAGCCGGGCGACACGATCGTCCTCGATGCCGGCGTACCCCACAACGCGGCCAGCATCGGGGGCGAGGACGCCGACATGATCGTCGCCTATTCATCGGCCGACCGCGGCTTCCGCCCGGAGTAGTCATGATCGCCGGGGCACAGAGCGTGGCCCCCAATCCTGGTGGGATCTCCCAGAAGCCCTCGCCTGGGTACCCTCCGGCCTCAAGGTGTTCACTCTCCTCCCCCAGAGCGGCCTGAACACCTTGCCACGGCCTCACCGGCGCGGAGTGTGATGAGCCACATGTGCCTATCACAACATCGCTTATGGCAATGCCTCTCTGGCGGGCGCTCAGCTATTTCAAGATGTTCACCCCCCGTGTTGCGCGGTGAACATCTTGAACACCTTGAGCGCCAGGTCTGGGGGCAAGACTGCCGGGGCGCAAAGTGTCTTGATTTGGACGGCGGCTTCTGGTACTATCTTCGGTAGGCCGGGAAGCGCGCGCCTGTAGCTCAGTGGATTAGAGCGCTAGCCTCCGGAGCTAGAAGTCGCAGGTTCGAATCCTGCCAGGCGTACCATTTGGCGGCAGGCACTGCGCCTGCCGCCAAACTGTAGACAGGGGATGTCTCGATGGCGAAGCTGTGGGACAAAGGCTACGCGGTGGACCAGGAGGTCGAAGCCTTCACGACGGGCGACGATTATCTGCTGGACCGCGAACTGGTCGAGGCCGATTGTGCCGCCTCGATCGCCCACGCCCGCATGCTGGCCAAGATCGGCGTCCTGATGGCTGACGAGGCCGACAAGCTGGCGGCGGAACTGGCCGCGATCGCCGCCGACAGCCGCTCGGGCGCCTTCACGGTTGAGCCGGCCGACGAGGATTGCCACACGGCCATCGAGAACCGCCTGGTCGCCCGCCTGGGCGACCTGGGAAAGAAGGTCCATACCTGCCGCTCGCGCAACGACCAGGTCATTGTCGCCCTACGCCTCTACGCCAAGGCCAAGATGCACGAGTTGTTCGACGCCGGCCTCGGCCTGGCGAGGCCAACGACCAGTGCCCCCTCGGCTCCGCCGCAAGCTATGGCGTGCCGATGCCCATTGACCGCCAGCTCACGAGCGACCTGCTTGGGTTCGCAAGTGTCCAGAACAACGTGCTTTACGCCAACAACAGCCGCGGCAAGATCGAGTCGGTCATCCTCGGCGCCTGCGCCCAGATCGCCATTGACCTGAGCCGCGTGGCCCAGGACCTCATCAACTTCAGCCTGCCCGAGTTCGGTTACTTCTTGATTCCCAAGGAGTTGTGCACCGGCAGCAGCATCATGCCCCAGAAGCGCACCTCGTCAAGGCCCCCGACGTTGCCCTCCGCATCGGCCCCCCCATCGAAGGCGGCGACCGCACGCCCCTCTGGTGACCCGCCCATCGGCCCCGGCGCGCCCAAGCCTGTGTCCGGCAGGGGGGGAGGGGGGCTGTCAAGAATGCCACCAAGGATGCCAACTCCCCCCCTCTGGGCTTGGCATTCTTGAGGCGGCAGGCAGGCTGCCGAGCACGGTCACCATACTTGATCACCGGCGGCCCCACGAGTTGGTGATCAAGTATGCTGGAAGGCCGCGAATCGCCGATTCTCGGCCATCCGTCCATACTTGATCACTTCCCTCCCCCTCAGAGGTGATCAAGTATGGGTGGCGGCGCCCGCCTCACGCCCTCAGCGTGATTGTAAGTGTCGGAACCGTGGCCACTTGCCTATTCCCCTGTCACCCATTCCCCTGTCCATCTTCGCCTGCCTTCGCTGGCCACCGGTCTGCCGCTTGAGCCGCCGCGCCCGCCCTACAGGTTGCCAACAGGCGCGACGGCCCCGCTCTCACACCCCATCCCCGCGCGAAGCCGTTGTGTCTCTGCGGTGTGCTTGGCACGAATGGCGCGAACGGCACGGCGCTGCGCTCAAGGCGCTTCCCTGTAGGCGGGGCGTCTCTGCCCCGCGTGGCGCTCGCGGGCCAGGGACGGCCCGCCTACAGGCCCACCCTTGCAGAGGCTCTCAGCCTTGGGCGCTCACGGCTTGGGCTTCCCGTGGGCATAGTGGCCGTGATTCGCGGCGAGGTCGGGCGGGCCTTCCACGATGCCGATCACCTCAGCCAGCATCATCCCCACAGCATCATGGCGCGTCCGCACCTCGTCTCCCACCCCGGCTGCCCTGCTATCTCATCTGTGCCCATCCGTGCTACTACTCGTCAGAATGTTGTTTTCGCGCGAAGATTTTGGACGCGCAGAGGCGTAAGTCCTTGCGCCATCAAGATTTGGTTGAGGCTGAGGGCGAAGCCCGAAGCCCCGCTGGGCAATCCGTGGTCAGGCCCCTTCTCCGAGAAGGGCCGGAACTCCACCCCGTAGGGCAGTCCGTCGGCCTGCGGCGACCGAGCCTGGCCCAATGCCCTCGCGGTCGAGCCGTTCCCCATCCCGCTCTGGGCACACAGCAACCGACCCGAACCACTGTGTTTGACTGGTCACGGGACGCGGAGTATACTCCAGGCCAGGTGTGTTGTGTCCATGCCCTCTGCGATGGAGGCTATCATGAGCCGGAACACTCGGGCGACTTGCTGTCTGGGCGCTATTCTGATCGCCGCCTTGGCCTCCTCGTTGTTTGCCGCCGACGTGGCTGTGCTGGGTCGCGTCACTATCATCTCGGAGAGCGCCCCAATCATGCTTGGCGAGAAGACCGTCGCCACCGCCAAGAAGGGCGACGTCTTCGACGTGATGGCCATTCAAGGGAACTTCTACGGCGTCCTGCCCTCAAGAGGGTGGGTCAACAAGAAGCACGTGCGCTTCGAGGAAGGAGATGCAGGCAAGGCTGCGGACCAGGCGCCCGATGGGAAGGGCCACACAGTCTCCGGGGCCGACACTGCGCCGGAACTCCGCGACCCATGGCAGAAGGACTGGACCGAGTTCGGCAAGGAGTTGGGGAGGTCGCTCGCGTCGGCAAAAGGGCCTGGGATGCAACTGTGGGAGGCGGTTAGCAAGCCATTCGTTGGTCGAACTGTCCAGTGGAGAGGCGCGGTGCGCTCGGTCAAAGCTCCTGAGCCCGGGAAGGAGGCAGGGACTGTCCTTGTGTCCATGACACCGATCAGGGTGACACTTCCCGGCGGGCTCGCCGTAACGCAGGATTCCCTGGGTCTGACCCCCACAAGGGACGAATGGAAAGACTGGGCCTCGCTAGCCAAAGGCGCCAAGGTGCTGTTCCGCACAGCAATCCATCCAATGGACCCGTTGCCCGCTATCGTGGGCTGGGAGCTGGCCAAAGGCCCCGGTGGGTTCCTGACGATATCTACAAAGGGCGCGCTACTGGTGAAGGAGTGAAGCCCAGAGCGCTTGCGGTCACGCGGATCCCAGTAGCCGTGAGTGTGCAAAGCGCCGGCGTACGCCACCTGCTCAATCACCCTCCCGCGGGTGTAGGAACCTGCGGGAGGGGCGTGGCTCAGCGGCATCCCGCCTTCAGCGCCCCCGGCGTACGGATGTCGTAGGGCTTGCGCTTCCGGAGGGGGAGGGTGCCGTCGGCGATCATCTGGTCGAGGATGCGGCGGCGGTTGCGGACGGGCAGGCGGACGAGGCGGCGGGTGCGGGCGGATTCGTAGATGCCCATGATGATCTCGTGGGTGCCCAAGGCCCTGCCAATCGAGATGGGCGGCTCGGGGCCGCCCTCCATCCAGCGGATGAGGCCGCGGACGTATTCCACGGGCAAATCGCCCTCGCGCTTGGCCTCGATGGGCTTCCACTTGCCGCCCGTCGAGGCGTTCATCAGGAGCGGGCCGCCGAAGAGGTCAATCGCGCCCTTCGTGCCGTAGAGCCACAGGCCGCCCTTGGCCGCGCCGTCGAGCGGGGTGTCGGAATCCACGATTGCGCGGACGCCGCCCTCGAAGCCGATGAGGGCGGCCAGGCAGTCCTCGACGGGATGGCAACGCTCCCAGCGATTCGTCGTCCGCTCGACCTGGGCCAGCACCCACTCGGCCTTCGGGTCGCCCAGCACGTAGCGCATCATGTCAATGAAATGGGTGTGGGTGTTCGTGAGGCCGCCCCCGCCGCGGGCGACGAGGGTGTGGACGTCTCCGATGGCGCCGCGCGCGATGAGCTGCCTCGCTCTGGTGATGCGGCGGCTGTAGCGGCGCTGGTGGGTGATCATCAGCTTGGCGCCGCTCTTCTCGGCGGCCCGGCGCATCGCGTCGGCCTCGGCGGTGCTGTAGGCCACGGGCTTCTCGCACAGGATGCCCTTGACGCCCGCCTTGCACGCGGCGACGACGAGGGCCGCGTGGTGCTGCGCCCAGGCGCAGATGCTCACGCACTCGGGCTTCTCGCGGCGGAGCATCTCCCGCGCGTCGGCGTAGGCGTGTTCGGCGGGGACGCCGAACTCCTTGCAGAAGCCTTCGAGGTTGGCGGGCTGGATGTCGCACGCGGCCACGAGCCGTCCCAGGCCGCTCTTGAGCCAGCCGCTCACGTGATAGCGCGAAATGCCGCCGGTCCCGATCACAGCGAGGCGATGCTTGCAGGACACCGTGCGCTCCTGATTAGGAGGATGGTTGGATGGATGGATGGTTGGATGAATGGAGAAACCGCCAAGCCGCCCGCTCCTCCATCCCTCCACCCATCCATTCATCCACCCATCCAGCAGGTTGTTTCAGCCCGCAAGGTCCTTGATCGCGGCCACGACGCCGTTCACGAGCGTCGGGATGTCCTTCTCGGGCACGGAGCAGAAGGCGATGCGGATGCCGTTGATCTTGCCCGCCTCGGTCGGCACGACGCCGATCTTGTACTTCGAGATCAGGTGTTCGCCCAGCTTGTTGGCCGGGATGCCTTCGATGTCGCAGAAGCAGAAGAAGCCCGCGTTGAAGGGCAGCGGCTTGAATTGCGGCAGGTCCACCTTCGCAAACTCCGCCTGGAGCCGCTTCGCCCGACGGCCGAGAACGTCCACCACCCGCTGCCGTTCAGCGAGCACCTGGTCCATCTGGCCCAGCGCCTTGAGGATGGCGGCCTGGACGGAGCGGGTGCAGTTGGATACCGTGCTGCGGATGACGCCGCCGAGCTTGTTGTCCAGTTCCTCCTGGAGGGCCTTGCGGTCGGCGTCGAGGCCCGAGGGGAGGCCGAAGGTGAGGAAGCCGAGGCGGCCGCCGTAGCAGAGGAACTCCTTCGAAATGCCGTCGAGCTTGATGGGCAGGATGCGGCGGTGGGCGTCGCACAGGTCGCCGAACATCGAGCGCTGGAGGGCGTCGGGGTCGTAGGTGTAGCCCTCGTAGGCGTCGTCGCACAGGACGACGATTGGCTTGCCCCGACTTCGCGGTGAACACGCTCGGCACCTGCAAGCACATCGAGTTCACGCTCGGCCGCCTCGAACGCACGAAGCAGGACAGCGCGCTCCTGCGGGCGGGCTACGCCCCGCCCTTCTCCGAGGTCTACGTCCGCTACGGCGCCCAGCGCCGCGTCGCCCTCGCCGTCGGCACCGATGCCCCGCCCGCCTTCCGCTCCCTCGCCGCCGGCTACTTCGACGGGCAGGGCGTGCTGCGGCCCGAGGCCTTCGCCACGTTCGAGCGCTTCCTCAGCGACGCCGGCGGCCTGGGCCACGAGGTGCGCTGCTACGACGACGCGCTGGCCCTCATCGCCGAGGTGCGCGACGCCGCCTACCGCCGCGAGGCCATCGAGCGCCTCTACGGCGACGGCCGCGCCGAGGCGCGGCTCGCCGCCGTCCTCAAGGCCTCGCTCTACCCCTACCAACGCGAGGGGGCTCTCTTCATCGCCCGGGCCGGCCGCGCCCTCCTCGCCGACGAGATGGGCCTGGGCAAGACCGTGCAGGCCATCGCCGCCGTCGAGGTCCTCGCCCGCGACTTCGGCGCCCAGCGCGCACTCGTCGTCTGCCCCGCCTCTCTCAAGTACCAGTGGCAGAGCGAGATCGAGAAGTTCTGCGGCCGCTCGGCCACCGTCGTCGAGGGCCTCTCCCAAACCCGCCGCGACCTCTACGCGGCCGACGCCTTCTACAAGATCGTCAACTACGACGTCGTCCACCGCGACCTGGAGGCCATCGCCGCGCTCGCCCCCGATGTGGTGATCCTCGACGAGGCGCAGCGCATCAAGAACTGGCGCACCCGCCGCGCCCAAACCGTCAAACGCATCCCCTCCCCCTACGCCATCGTCCTCACCGGCACCCCGCTCGAGAACCGACTCGAAGAACTGCACTCCATCGTCGAGTATGTGGACCGCTTCCGCCTCGGCCCGCTCTTCCGCTTCCTCGAGGCGCACCAGGTCACTGACGGCGAGACCAGCCGCGTCGTCGGCTACCAGAACCTCTCCGCCATCGGCACCACGCTCGCCCCCGTCCTCCTCCGCCGCACGAAGAAGGACGTGCTGCTCCAGCTCCCCGAGCGGATGGACAAGAATTTCCTCGTGCCAATGACCCGCGAGCAGTGGGACATTCACGACGAGAACCGCGAGATCGTGGCCCGCCTCGTCGCCAAGTGGCAGCACCACGGCTTCCTCCTCGAGGCCGACCAGCGCCGCCTCACCATCGCCCTCCAGCGCATGCGCATGGCTTGCGACAACACCTATCTCGTGGACCACAAGACCCGCAGCGGCCCCAAGGTGGACGAGCTGGCCACGCTGCTCGACGAAATCTTCGAGCGCCCCGAGAACAAGGTCGTCGTCTTCAGCCAATGGCAGCGGATGAACGACCTCGTGGCCGAGCGCCTCGACACCCGCCGCGTCGGCTTCGAATACCTCCACGGCGGCGTCCCCGCCAAGCGGCGCCGCGACCTCCTGGCCTCCTTCCGCGAGGACCCCGACAAGCGGGTGTTCCTCTCCACCGACGCCGGCGGCACCGGCCTCAACCTCCAGAGCGCCTCCACCGTCGTCAACCTCGACCTCCCCTGGAACCCAGCCGTCCTCGAACAACGCATCGGCCGCGTCCACCGCATCGGGCAGCACCGCCCCGTCCGCGTCGTCAACTTCGTCTCCGAAGGCACCATCGAGCACGGCATGCTCAACGTCCTGGCCTTCAAGAGTTCCCTCTTCGCCGGCGTCCTCGACGGCGGCGAAGACGCCATCTTCATGGGCGAGGACCGCCTGAAGCGCTTCATGAAACAAGTCGAAAGCATCACCCAGGCCGCCCCACCCGCCGTCCGCGAGGCCCCCGAGCCGCCCGAAGAAGCTGGGGAAGAGCCCGAGGAGGAGGCGCCGATCGTTGTCCGTGGGAAGCGCGAGCCGGCAGCGGCTGTCCCCTCCCCTGCCCCATCCCCCTTCCAGCCCCTCATCGAGGCTGGCGCCGCCTTCCTCCGCCAACTGGGCGACACCCTGTCCGCCGGCCGCGAGCGTGGCCAGTCCCCCGCCGCCTCCATCATCGAGACCGACCAGACGACCGGCCGCTCCTACCTTCGCATCCCCGTCCCCGACCCCAAGCTCATCGAGACCGCCATCTCCGCTCTCGCGCCCCTGGCCGACCTCCTCAGGGCCTTCACCTCCGGAGGCGCTCGACGCACGTAGCCCGCCCACATGCCCAGGCGCCCCTCCGTGCGCAACGGGAGAGGGGCGCCTGGGGAACCGCGGGCGCCAAGCTGTTCAAGGTGTTCAACTTGTTCACTGTGCGACACACGGGGTGAACAACTTGAAATCGCAAGCCGACCACGCGGCAGCGTTACCATAACCTTTTGGAACATATACAGATACGGCACTGGACCGGCGCCGCCCATCCCCTCGCCACGCCCCGCCAACTTGTTCACATCAACCCGGCTTCTCTATCTGCTTACGGAGCTTCTCGGGAAGCCGCTCCCAGAGGCGCGGGTGCGCCTCGACCAGTCGGGCGATGTCCGCCAGGTCATTGATCCGCTTGCTCTGTCGCCGCTCGGGGTCGCTCCACGCCTTCACCTTGCCCGCCAGGGCATCCTCCAGCGCGGCCACTCGCATGAGGATTCCATGCACGTCGGCGGGGACCGATCGCGACGGGAAATCGCGGTAGAAGTCCTCAGTGCTCAATTGCATGCTCACGGCTGAGCGCCCGGTGAAGTTGATTGACCACTCGTGCTTCTCGGCAGTGAACCCTGCCGCGGACAGCACCTGGCAGGCTCGCCCAATCTCCTCGGTGGCAACAACGAAGCCCACGTCCCGCGTCACCATCGGCTCTGCCGCCCAGTGGTTCACGGCCACTCCGCCGATCGCGCACCAGGGGATCTCTGCCCCCTCCAGCGCCGCCACCAGGCGCACCACGTCGTCCGCCCCCCCGCCCGTCTGCCAATCATAGAAGCCTCGTGCAGTCATCTCCCGTGCCTCTCCGCAACGGACGCCTAGTGGATGGCCATGCACGAACACTGATGCCCCGGACCAATCAGGTGCCTCAAACCCACTCGGTCACCCCCCGGCCCCTTGCAGTCTATGCGAGCCAGCACTCTCAGGAGGAACGTATCATCACGGGAATTGAAGTACCTGCCTCCTGCAAAGGCGAGCAGATCGGCGAGTTGGAGCAAACGCGTGTGCTTCGAATCGGCGAAGTACGGCACGTCTATGATGTTGCCGAGGTACCCCCATCGCGTGCCACGCTGATCGAACTCGGCCATGAGTTCCCGAACGCGGGGTTCCCGACCCGATTCATCCATGATAAGCAGTCCCTTGTCCGGGTGGCCGGCGCTGAACTGCCTCACCAGGAAGGTGTTGAACCGGTGGCAGATGTCCTCGAGGCAGTCGCTCAGTGCTTGCTGAGGACTCGTGACGGCGGAAACGTGGATTGCACTGATGAAGGCCACGACATTGGGGAATCCGGCACCCGCAATGACGTCGTACGCTGCGTTGAGCAGGTCCGCTCTGCATTCCGGCGACATAGCGCGGAACCGGTCCCTGCCCGAATGGATACGGTGCGCGTGGAACTCCAACGGTACCGCTATCACAGGGAAGAATGCCTTCTGAACAGCATCCAGCTCATCAGACAGGCGATGCACCTGTCCCTCGTGAACGGCTATCCCCCCAAGAACGAAGTTGTCCTGCGAATCCCAGGCGTTCGGGTCGCCGGATTCGTCCACGTAGAATAGATACACAGAAGATCACCCCCCAAAGAAAAGGCGACCGGCTGAGGCGGACCTCAGTGAGCCAGGTGGCTGGCCCTACCAGTCGCACTAGCATACTACCACGGACACACGGCAGAGTCAAACACGACAGACAGGCGTGAAGAGTCCAGAGGCCGGTGGGCAGGCTGGCCGGCGCGCGGGTAGAGCGTGGCGATGGCTGGGAAGCGCAGGACGGAGTGTGGCAGCGTGGTGGTGTACGGCATCGGGCGAGGGGGCCTGCCGCGCGGCGGCGGCCGTGGGCGCTGCTTCGGGGGCGGCCGCGGCTTCTGGGGCCGCGCGCGGTGGCCGAGGGTGTTGCCGACGCCCGCGCCCGAGCAGGAGGCCGACGTGCTGAAGCAGCAGGCGGAGTCCCTCCAGGGCCAGCTCGACGCGATCCGGAAGCGGCTCGGCGCGCTGAGCGCCGGGACTGCGAGGGAATGAGGCGGCGCGCGCCCGCCCAACAGTCGCAACCCGACCAGGAGACGCCGATGAGAATCGCCATCACGACCAGCGGTGCTGGCCTCGATGCGCCCGTGGACCCGCGCTTCGGCCGAGCGAAGTCCTTCATCATCTACGATACCGACTCGGGCCAGTGGTCCGTCCTCGACAACGCTCAGAACCTCAACGCCGCGCAGGGCGCGGGCATCCAGGCGGCCACGGCGGTCGTGAACGCCGGCGCCGAAGCCATCCTCACCGGCAACTGCGGCCCCAAGGCCTTCCGCGCCCTGTTGGCCGGGAAGGTCAGGGTCTACACGGGCGTCAGCGGCACGGTCCGCCAAGCCATCGAACAGTTCAGGGCCGGCCAGCTTGAGGCCGCCGACGCGGCGAACGTCGAATCCCACTCCGGCACGGGCTTGTGAGAGACGCCGTGAGAATCGTGACCGCCAGCGGCAAGGGCGGGACGGGCAAGACGACAGTGGCCGCGAGTCTGGCCATCGCGCTGGCCGAGAGGCCCAGAACCTCCCCTCCCTCTCAAGGACGCAGTATTGACGTTTCCCGAGCTTTGTCACGGGTGCACGGGGTGCTGGGTTCTCTGCCCCGAGCAGGCAATCTCGCCGACGGGCCGCGAGATCGGGGCAGTGGAGAGCGGCTGGGCTTCGGCCTGCTCAACCCGTCTCGAGCGGGCCGAAGGACGGATGGGATGTATTGGCTTCCACCACGGATGGTTCCGTGTGGGCGAAGCCATGTCACCTCCTCTCATCCGCGCCGTGAAGCGGCAGGCCCGGCAAGCGGACTTCACGGTGCCGGACGCTCCCCCCGGCGCCTCGTGCCCCGTGGTTGAGTCGGTGCGTGATGCGGACGTGGTGGTGCTGGTCGCGGAGCCGACGCCGTTCGGGCTGAACGCTCTGGAGCTTGCGGCGGACATGGTGGCGGCCCTGGGCCGCCACTCGGGCCGTCGCCGGATCGAGCGCGACGAAGGCCTGGCGGCTCGGGCCGTGCGCGCGCTGTGGCGCGACATCGCGAAAGGGTGAGAATGGCCAAGGAATCGAGCTGTAAGACGTGCAACTCGGATGCTTGTTCGGCCAAGGAACAGCGAGAGGAGGAATCGCTGGAGGAGTTCCTCGAACGCCAGGCGCTCGCGGAGCGGCTGTGCAAGATCGGCCACAAGCTCCTCGTCCTCAGCGGCAAGGGCGGCGTGGGCAAGAGCACCGTCGCCGCCAACCTCGCCGTCGCGTTCGCCGCGGCGGGCCTCCGGACCGGGCTGCTCGACATTGACCTCCACGGCCCCAGCATCCCCAAGCTGCTCCACCTGGAGGGCCGCACGCTTGACCTCGCCCACAACGCGATGGAGCCTGTCGCCTTCCAACTCCCCTCCCTCTCAGGGAGGGGGACGGGGGGAGGGTTGGGGCCCGCCGGGGGGACCAACCCTCACCCTACCCTCTCCCTGGAAGGGAGAGGGGTGTTGAAAGTCATGTCCATCGGCTTCCTCCTGCGTAGCCCTGACGACGCGGTGATCTGGCGCGGGCCGCTCAAGATGGGCGTCATCAAGCAGTTCCTGCGCGACGTCGAGTGGGGCGACCTCGATTACCTGGTCGTGGATTCGCCGCCCGGCACGGGCGACGAGCCGCTGAGCATCTGCCAGCTCATGCCCGAGGCCGACGGAGCCGTGGTCGTGACAACGCCACAGGACGTGGCGGTCACCGACGTGCGGAAGTGCATCACCTTCTGCCGCCAGGTGAAGATGCCCGTGCTCGGCGTCGTCGAGAACATGAGCGGCTTCGTCTGCCCCCACTGTGGCAAGACCACCGATCTGTTCAAGGCGGGCGGCGGCGAGCGCATGGCCGCCGAGATGGGCGTGCCGTTCCTCGGCCGCATCCCGATTGACCCCGCCGTCGTCGAGTCGGGCGACACGGGTCGGCCCGTCGTCTCCCACTACGCCGACAGCCCGAGCGCGATGGCCTTCGCACGAATCACCGATGCCCTTCGCAAGAAGCTGGAGGAGAAGAGCCATGCAACCTGACCACGCGGCGGCACGGCAGCCCGGCCCGCCGCCTGAGGCGGCAGAGGACCCCTTCTTCGGGCGGCTCAACGACCCGAGCAGCGCCGCCTCCATCCGCGGGTTGTGCGGCGACGAGATCGAGATCTACCTCGTCATTGACGATGGCGTCATCACCGACGTGAAGTACTACACTGAGGGCTGCGAGCACACGCGCATCTGCGGCCAGGCCGTCGCCAGGAGGGCCAAGGGCAAGACCCTCCTTGACGCTCTGGCGATCAGCCCGAGAGAGATCATTGATTCTGAGACCACACTGCCCGAGGACGGACGCCACTGCGCCATCCTCGCCATGAGCACCCTGTACCGCGCCATCGCCGACTACCTGCTCACGCCGTAGGAAGGGGAAAGTGAGAGTGAGAGTGAGAGTGAGAGTGAGAGTGAAAGGGGCGGAAGGGAGCGCCCCATCTTGGACTTCCCCTTTCCCTTTCCCTTTCACTGCTCCCCAGTCGCCGCACCGGCTGTCACGAATGGCCTCGACACAAGGAGAACCGGAGATGAAGATTGCGATTCCGACCGCCAACGGCAGGCTCTGCCCGCACTTCGGGCACTGCGAGACGTTTGCCATCGTCACCGTGGAGAACGGCGCCGTCAAGGCCAGCGAAGCGCTGACGCCGCCGCCGCACGAGCCGGGCGTGCTGCCGCGCTGGCTGCACGAGCAGGGCGTGACCGTCATCATCGCCGGCGGCATGGGCCAGCGGGCGCAGGCATTCTTCACCCAGTTCGGCATCCAGGTCGTCGTCGGCGCTCCGCCCGACGAGCCGGCCCGCATCGTCCGCGCCTACCTGGATGGCGCGCTCGCCACGGGCGAGAACGTGTGTGACCATTGACAGGGCCGAAGGAACCGATGGAGAAAGGAGGTCTGTCATGGCCATGGTCGGGAAGGCGGCGCCAGACTTCGCCGCCAAGGCGTACTTCCAGGGCAAAGCCCAGGAGGTGAAGCTGTCGGACCACCGGGGGAAGTGGGTGGTGCTCTGCTTCTACCCGGCCGACTTCACCTGTGTGTGACCCACCGAGTTGGCGGCGGTCGCCGCCAGCTACCCCGAGCTTCAGAAGCTCGACGTTGACGTCCTGGCCGTGAGCGTGGATTCCGTCTTCTCGCACAAGGTGTGGCAGGAGGTCGAGTTGTCGAAGATGGTCGAGGGCGGCGTCCCGTTCCCCATGATCACCGACTCTGGCGGGCGAATCGGGTCGCTCTACGGCGTCCACGACGAGGCGGCGGGCGTGGACATCCGCGGCCGGTTCCTCATTGACCCGGATGGGGTTCTCCTGGCCGCGGAGGTGCTCACCCCGCCGGTGGGCCGTAGCGTCGCCGAGCTGCTGCGGCAGGTCCGAGCGTTCCAGCACCATCAAAGGACTAAGGAGCTGATGCCGTCCGGCTGGACGCCTGGGAAGCCGACGCTGCCTCCCGAGACCCAGGCCCTGTCGCGAGCAGGGCACGTGTGGGAGATCTGGAAGGTCGAGAACGCCATCTGAGACGGCACGGCCCTGGATGTCAGGGGATGCGCGTGCGATCGCTGGCCCAGACCCAGTGCGGCTCTGCGGGCGGGGTGCGTGGCCCCCCGGCGCGCCTCCCCGCGCCGAGTGGGCGGCTCGCTACGCGCGCGGAGCCGTCCTGGATGATCGCGTTCCGGAACTACAGATCGTTTGAGGAGACGTGCATGGACAAGTCGCGACGCGATGTCGCCAATGAGGTAGAGGAAGATGTGATGCGCGTCGCGGAAGATCAGCCAGTGGATGAGGTAGAGCGCCGCCGAGAGCAGCACGAGGCCGAGGCCGAGCTTAACACGCCAGTTGAGCTTCTTCATTCGTGGCCTTTCACCGTTGCGGAGGACGCGGCGCGCCTGCCATCCCGGCGCGATTCCTCCATTGTAGGACACGGCCGGTATCGGCGCAATGGCCGCGCTTGACACAAGGCGGGCACGCCCATAGGATGCAGGACGGAGGCTCACTCCGGAGGGACAGGAGAGCACGATGCGATCCCGAGCGCTTCGCCTGGGACTGTCCGCACTCCTCGCCGCCGCTGTCGCCCGCGCCGACCTGGTGACGCTGAAGAGCGGCGAAATACTGGAGGGCAAGGCCCGCCAGTGGGGCGAGCGGGTCCTCTTCTGGGACCGCTACGGCGAGGCGCACGACTTCCACCGCTCTGAGGTCCAGCGCGTCGAGTACAAGCGCCGCGCCGAGGAGCTGGCGAAGCCTAACCTGCCCGACCTGACGGTGCGTTACATCGAGCGGCTGCCGCGCGACCCCGGCTTCCACGGCGGCTTCGTGCAATACGACCTGCCCGGGAAGCAGGACCTCGGGGTCCTCAAGCCCGAGGCGAGCAAGTACCAGCTCCACCGCAAGCCGGGCGAGAAGGTCACGTTCATCGTCCATATCTTCAACGCCGGCCCCGCGCCGGCCGGCGCATTCGGCTACCGCATCTCGATTGGCGACAAGCCCGTCGCCGCCGCCACCCTCCCCGGCCTCAAGCCCGCGGAGGAGAAGCTGGTCGAAGTCCCGTGGGCCTGGCAGGCGGGCCAGCACGAGATCAAGGTGGAGCTGGACCCCGAGGGGAAGCTCAAGGAGATCACGCGGGCCAACAACACGTTCGCCGACCCCATCCGCGCCCTCACCTTCTTCTTCGCCGTCCACAAGACCACCTACGACGCCTTCTCGCAGGTACTCAACGTGGTGGACAGCTTCAACTTCGAGGACTGGGCGCAGTACCACGTGCACATGATGAACTTCCTGTTCGCCGAATCGAGATGGCTGTCGGCGCCGAACGGCATCGCCGAGCGGGTGCGGGTGGACAAGATCATCGTGGTGCCCGAGTGCGACGAGGCGCTCTACGTGAAGGACCAGCGGCGCAACGGCGACCCGAAGGAGGTGATCGAGTACAACGGCAACTGGAGCTTCGGCAAGAGCGAACTCGACAACACCCGCCGCTGGGCGCTCAACGTGGACTGGGGCCTGCCACACGAGCTGGGCCACCAGCTCGGCCTCGTGGACATCTATCAGCTCAACGTGGATCCCTGGCAAATCCTCGCCCGACGCATGGATGGCACCTACGCGACGCTGAAGCACTTCTACCCCGCGCCCGCGACGATGATGCACTGGCACGGGCCGCACATCTTCAGCGAGTTCTGCGCCGGCTACCTCAACCAGACCCTCGGCCGCCCCCGCGGCTACTTCGGCGACTACTACTACGACATCCCCGACAAGTGCCTCCTCAAGGTGCTGAGCATCTCGGGCAAGCCCGTGCCCAACGCCAAGGTCGAGCTGTTCCAGCGCAGCGCCTTCAAGCCGCCGCACCACTTCGTGCATGGCGAGCCCGTGAGCCAGGGGCAGACCGATGAGAACGGCGTCTGGCTCATGCCCAACCGCCCGGCGCCCCACCACAAGACCCTGTCCGGCCCCGACTTCAAGGGCTACGAGATGAAGGACAACCCGTGGGGCCACATCCACGTCGTCGGCTTCAACGCCATGATGCTCGCGCGTGTGGAGGCCGCGGGACGCGAGGAGTTCTTCTGGCTCCGCCTGTGCGACTTCAACGTCGCCAAGTGGCGCGGCGCCGAAAAAGAGTACACCCATCCGCTGAAGACCCGCTTCCCCGACGCCGGCGCGCCCGAGCCGCCGCAGAAGCCCACCGTCGGCTACCACATGCCCATCGAGCGGAAGATGGCAGAGCTGTGGTGGGACCGCAGCCCCTCGCCCGACATCGTTCGCTACAACGTCTACCAGAAGGTTGGCGATGGCGACGAAGAGGTCGAGCCCTTCCGCCTCGTCGCCATCGTGGACCCCGCCCGCTTCCAGCCCAAGCAGCGCATCGGCCACGGCGGCCTCAAGTACCACGAGAAGTTCGAGGAGCACGGCTTCTACACCCTCGACACCTACTTCGCCGTCGCGGCCGTGACGGCCGACGGGCGCGAGAGCGGCCTGTCGGAGACCGTTCACGTGCCGTGGATCGGCGAGGGCCGCCGGGCCGCCGTGCTGCCCGACGGGCGTGTCATCTTCTCCGCCGACCGCCACCCCAGCCTCTACTGGTCGCCCGGCAACGGCGGCGTCCGCGAGTTCGGCATCCGCACGACGGAGTTCCCCGTGGACCCGTATGGCCTGTGCGCGGACGGCGATGGCAACCTGGTGGTGACGGACGCCCACAACAACCAGGTGCTCGTCTTCGACCCCAAGGGCACGCTGCTCCGCCGCCTGTCGAAGCAGGCCCCGCGCCGCGAGAGCAAGAGCGCCAAGCCCGGCGAGTTCGACTACCCGTGCGACGTGGCGACCGACGCCCAGGGCAACCTCTACGTCGCCGAGCGCGACAACCACCGCGTCCAGGTGCTCGACAAGGCGGGCAAGCCCCTCTACACCCTCGGCGGCGACAAGGGCAGGGGCGAGAAGAGCTTCGACCGCCCCACCGCCGTCTCCGTCTGTAGCGACCGCCTCCTCGTCTCCGACGAGGGCAACCGCCGCGTCGTCATCTACTGGATCAAGAATGTGGCACAGCCGCCCGCGGCTGTGGGAGCGGAGCCGTTCGTCTTCGACCGCGAGATCACCGACCTGCGGGCGCCCGACCGCGCGCTCATGACCGCGAAGGAGAACGTCTACGTGTGCGACCCCGGCGACAACACCCTCAAGGTCTTCGACCGCGGCGGCAAGCTCATCCACAAGCACGAGGCATTGGAGGCCGCCTTCGAGCCTGGCCACGTGAAGCTCGACGGCCCCCGCGGCCTGTGCACCAGCGATGGCCGCACCGCCTACCTCGTCACCCGCTTCCCCGTCCGCACCCTCAAGGTGCGGCTCGACTGATGGTCGCTTGAACCCCCACGCCGAAGCCCAGTAGAATAGTGGCAATTCGTGTCGCTTCGCCCACGTCTGAGGAAAGGGATCAATGATGACGAGATGGCTGGCCACCGCATTCGCGGCAGGGATTCTGTGTGTCGGCCGCGCGGGGCTGAGCGGCGAGGGGCCGGGGCGCCCGCCACGCATCGCACCCGTGGCCACCGCGCCCGCGCCCAAGGACGAGGCGGAGAAGAAGATTCTCGACGTGCTGGCCGACATCAAGCAGAACCAGTCGCGCGGGATGCTGCAAGTGCCGCGAGAGGACGGGCGAATGCTGCGCCTCCTCACCGAGGCCGTCGGGGCCAAGCACGTCGTCGAGATCGGCACGTCGAACGGCTATTCGGGCATCTGGTTCTGCCTCGCGCTGCGGACCACCGGCGGCAAGCTCACGACGTTCGAGATTGATCACAGCCGCGCGGAGCTGGCACGCGAGAACTTCAAGCGGGCCGGCGTCGCGGAAATGGTCACCATTGTCGAGGGCGACGCGCACGAGAAGGTGGCCGAACTCAAAGGCCCGATTGACGTGGTGTTCCTCGACGCCGACAAGTCGGGTTACGGCGACTACCTGAAGAAGCTGCTGCCGCTCGTGCGCCCTGGCGGCCTCATCCTCGCCCACAACACGGCCAGCCAGAGCGGCGACATGCAGGACTTCCTCAAGGCCATCACCACCGACCCCGCTCTGGAGACCCTCTTTACCGCAGTCGGCGGCCAGGGCATTTCCTTCACCATCAAGAAGCGCTGAGGAAAGGGCACCAGGGTTGAGGCACCGAACGTTTGGCCGGCTCGGCTGGCAGGTGAGCGAGGTCGGGCCGAGGATTCCGAGGACGGAGCCGAGGGTGGCGCCGGTGCAATCCGTGTCGTAGCCGCAGTTTACGGCTTTGCAGAGCTTGTCGCCGAAGTCGGCGCCGTAGAGCCAGCCGAGGACGGTGAAGCCGTGGTTCTGGGGGGCGTGGCAGGGGTTGTGGTGGCCGAAGGAGCGGAGGGTGCGCTCGCGGCACTCCTCCCAGGGGATGGCGTTGTCGTGGCACCAGACGACGTCGCGGATGACGCGGGAGATGCGGGACCAGATGGGGATCATCGCAAGTCCAATAGCGATAAGCGTTTGCGGCTCGCTGACCACAAATGCGGCGGCTTCGAGGGCGGCCCAGAACATCTCGCCGTAGACCCCTTCGCCGCCGGCGTGGTCGAGCACGGCGTCGTGCCAGGCGAGAGCGGCGGCGAGCTGCGGGTCGCCCGGGGCGACGCAGGCCCAGATTTCGCTGCGGATGGGCGAGCCCATTTCGTCAATGTAGTAGTTCTCGAAGCAGCCACTGATCGGCGGGCGGAGGCCGCGGCCCAGGTTGCGGCGGCAGAAGCCGTACTCGTTCCAGGGGTAGGCGGAGAGGAACTTGGCCCAGTAGTCGGCGAGGTCGCCGCACGTGATGTCTATCCCTCGATCTTCCAAGCACTTGAGCCAGGCGAGTTGGAGGTCGAGGTCGTCGTTGGGCGCGCTCTTGCTGGGCAGGGGGTCGTAGAAGGAGAGGTGCTGGCGTTCCTTCTTGCACTCGTAGGGTGCGCCGAGGGTTCCGCCGATATTCTTGCCGAGCCAGCAGGCGAACACCTTGTCGCGATACTCTTCCACGCCGATCTGCACGGGCCGCTTCATGGGCTCTCCTCTGCGTGAATGGCAGGCACTCATCCGACAGCGGAGGCAATATACCCTCTTCCGCCCCGCCGCGTCAAGTCCTGCGACCGCGCGGATCGTGGCCCCCGACCCTGGCGCCCAAGACGTTCAAGATGTTCACCGCGCAACACACGGGGTGAACATCTTGAAATGGCCCGGTGCCAGCCGAAGATGCCTCGCCGTAAGTGCTGTGCATGCCAACACATGCACACAACGAGTCTGAGCCAGTGGCGGGACGCCCGCCTCGCCCCGCCGGAGGGCAGGTGAACATCTTGAGGCAAGGGGATGCCCCCAGTGGACGCTCTTCATTCCCGTGACCGCCTCCAGCCCCTTCGTGATGTTCCCCGGCGTGAAGGTAAGCCTTGTCACTTGTGAAGGTCAGGTTGATGGGGGCTTCGGCGAAGGCGACGCAGTCGCAGACCTCGGGGGAGATTTGGAGCAGATCGCCGGGGGGGGCTGACCCGGCCCGGTGGCACAGGCGTCCCGCCTGCGGGCCACAGGCAAGATGCCTGTGCCACCAGGTCCCTCGCGGGGCAGAGACGCCCCGCCTACAGTTGATTTGAGGTCAATAAGGATGTCGGCGAGGGAGTTGCCCTTGACCAGTTTCATGGTGAAGTGGAGTGGTTGGCAAGGGCAGGTGGGCGTCAGGGGGTGCCCCGAGCGCCATCGGCCGCCCTCGGCCGGTTCCGAATCTCCCGGAGCGCACCGGCCGCAGCCGCGGAGATGACCCGGGTCGAGTCGTCCACCATCTGGCTGAGGTAGCGCACGGCATGCTCGGGGTCCACCTCGGCCATGAGGGCGACGACGGCCGCGGGGTCGGTGGTGCCGGGCCGCAGGGGCCGGTAGCGGAGCCGGCGGCGGCTGTGCACGATCTCGTTGAGCTTGCTCAGCTTGTCCTTGTCGCCGAGGGCCTTCAGTTCCTCAACGACCCATCGTTGGACCGCTCCATCGGGGTCCTGGGCCTTGTCGAGAAGGGCATCCTCGACGAGGCGCTCGATGACCTCAGGGTAGCCGAGGCGCTGGAGGCCGCGGACGGCAGCGCTTCGCACGGGCGCCGGCGTCGCGGGCTTCTTGATGACCTCGAGCAGGCTGCCCACGCGGCGCACGTCCACCACCTCGGTGAGGGCCTCGATGGCCGCCTCGCGCGCGGCCAATGGCTGTCGCTCGGTGAGGATGGCTGCGCTGAGCGCCTCCAGGATTCGCGTGTCGGGACATCGCTTCTGGATGGCGGCCAGCGTTGCCGCCGCTTCGAGGCGAAGGCCCTCCGGACCCTTGTCGAGCGCCTCGCACAAGACGGGCACGGCCCGCTTCGAGCCAATCCCCCGGAGGTCGCGTGCCGCGTCAAGAGCCGGCCCGACCGGCCCACGGCCCTTAAGGACCGCTTCGATGGCCCCGATGACCTTGCCTTCTCGCCACCGGCCCAGCAGCGCGCGGATCATGGCTGATCCTCCACCGGGGGACCGGCCCTTTCGCAGTAGTATCCCGCGCCTGCCGCCTCTTGTCAAGTCCTTTGCGCGCGAATCGGCGCCCGCGGGCGCCTTGACTCATCGGCGCGGTTCTGCTAGGGTAGTGGCGTGAGGGGAGTGCCCCGGCGTGAGCCGTGCGAGGAGACGCTGGTATGGTGAGTTGGGGGCGAGGCGGGCGCCTGGTAGCAGCCGGTGCGGCGGCGCTTGCTGCGGTTCTTGCCGGCTGCGGCGGGCCGTCGCCCACGAGCGCGGAGAAGCGTTCCCTGGCGCGCCTCCAGGCCCTCTGGTCCCAGGCCAGCCCCACGCCCGTCGGCCGCTACGACGCGGGCAAGAACCTCTACAGGAAGCGCCAGTATGCCGAGGCGGCATTCCTCTTCCAGCGCTTCCTCGCCACCTATCCCAAGAACGCGCTGGAGCCAGCCGCGTTCTACTACCTGGCCAGCGCGCAGTACTATGCGGGACGGCGCTCCGAGGCGATGACGGCCTGCCGCCGAATCATCCGCGACTACCCGATGACCGACTGGGCGCTGTTCGCCCGCCAGGACCTCGTGGCGCTGAAGGCCGGCGCGCCCGAGGACAGGCTCAAGGAACACTGGTGGCACCCGTGGGACTGGTTCCGCCCCGACCCGCCGGAGGTGAGGGAGTTCAACGCCGCTCGGGCGAGGTTCCGCAACCGCGACTTCGAGAACGCTCTGGCCGGCTTCCGCACCCTGGCCGAGCGCTACCCCAAGAACCCCATCGCCCCGGCCGCCTGGTACTACGCGGCCCGCTCCTACGAGTACACGGCAGAGGTCGAGAAGGCCCGCGAAACCTATCAGCACGTCATCACTACCTTCCCCCACACGGAGTGGGAGTGGCTGGCCCAGGACGACCTCCGCCGCCTGCGGCCCGAGTGAGTCTTGAGTTCGTAGTGCGGCCTTCAGGCCGTATCTTCTGAGCCAGGTACGGGCTGAAGCCCGCACTACGAACGCCTCGAAAGGCCCCTGATGCTCGACGAGAGCGTGCGGCTCGCCCTCAGCGAGGACGTCGCCCACCAGAGCCTCGGCGAGGGGCAGGACACGGTGGTCCTGTCCCTGAAGTCGGGCTACCTGTACACGTGCAACGAGACGACGGAGCGCTTCCTGCGGGCGCTCGACGGGCGCCGGACGCTGCGCGAGGCGGTGGACCTGTTGGAGACGGAGTACGACGTGCCGCGCGAGAAGCTGGCCGCCGACCTGGCGGCGCTGGCCGAGGAGCTGCTGGCGGAGAAACTGATCGCCGTCGTCGAGGAGAAGACCTAGTGCGACGGCTGGCGTGGCAGAGAAGTCCAATATCCAATCCTCAACACCCAATACTCAATGACCAAGTAAGAGGCGGACGGCTGCCTCAACAGCCTTACTTGGACATTGAACGTTGGATGTTGGGTATTGAGGATTGGATCGGGAAGGGGAGCTAGGTGCGGCGCATCCTGCTCCGCGCCCACGTGTGGTGGGCCGCGTGCCTCATCCCGCTGCTCGACCGGCTGCTGCCGCTGGGCGGCGTGCTGTGGGTGCTCACGCCCTGCCGCTGGTGGCATCCCTACCGCGGCGTGGCGCCCGAGGCCATCGGCGAGCTGGTGCGGCGGCGGCTGGCGCGCCCCCGCCACATGAAGCCCAGCCCCCGCAGGGGGCGGCGGAACGCTGTCTGCTGGCCGGCGCCCTGACGTGGCGGTTCCGCCGCCCCATACGGGGCTGGGGGAGGGGTTTGGCGTCCCCCGTCAACCCACGGCTCTCAAGGCATCGCCGTGGGCTTTACTCCGTCGCCCCGTGCGGGGCTAAGCCTGTCGTGCGGTCTCGCTGGCCTGCGCAAATCCGTTACTGCACCCGGTTGGCGGCGGCGCCGGGCTTGATGGTGCGACGCTTCCCGGATAGAATGCCGCACGGACTCGCGTGGGGAACCGAAGCGTAGAGGAGCGCATGGTGAGAGCGACGAAGCTGGTCTGGACGATTGCGGCGGCAGCGGCCCTCGTGACGGCAGGCGCCCCGCGTGCCCGCGCGGGCGCGGGGCCGGCCTGGGACGACTTGCCGCCCATCAGGCCCGCCGCGGACGACTGGCCCTGGTGGCGGGGGGAGCGGCAGGACAGCATTGCCGCGGCGGCGAAGGAGCCGCCCATCAAGTGGAGCAAGACGGAGAACGTGGTCTGGCGAGCCGACGTGCCCGGCCGCGGCCACGGCTCGCCCACGCTCTGGGGCGACCGCATCTTCCTCGCTACCGCCGATGAGAAGGAGAAGGCGCAATACCTCCTCTGCTATGACCGCCGCGACGGGAAGAAGCTGTGGCAAACGGAGGTGCACCGCGGCGGGTTCATGCGGATGCACCCGAAGAACTCCCACGCCTCGGCCACGCCCGCCTGCGATGGCGAGCGCGTGTTCATGCCCCTCATCGTGCAGGGCGGGGTCTGGCTCGACGCGCTCGACCTCGACGGGAAGATCGTGTGGCAGAAGCGGCTGGGCGACTTCGCGTCGCTCCACGGCTTCGCCGCGTCGCCCGTCCTCTACAAGTCGCTCGTGATCGTGGTGGCCGACGCGATCAAGGACAGCTTCATCATCGCCGTCCACCGCAAGACGGGGGAGGTCGCGTGGAAGATTGACCGGCCGAGCTACAATCTGGGCACCTACGCCAGCCCATCGGTCGGCCACATCGCGGGCCGCGACCAGTTGCTCATCCAAGGCCCCTACAAGCTCTTCAGCTACGACCCCGCCACTGGCAAGGAGCTGTGGCGGTGCGATGGGCCGGACGAATCCACCGGCTCGAACCCCACGTTCGACGACACCCACGTCTGGGCGGCGGCGGGCTTCCCGAAGCGCAACCTGATGTGCGTCCGCGCCGACGGCAGCGGCGACGTGACGCAGACGCATCGCGTGTGGATGAAGCGCGACAACATGGCCTACATCCCCTCGATGCTGCTCGCCGACGGCTTGCTCTACATGGTGGAGGACGAAGGGCGGCTCTACTGCTTCGAGGCGAAGACGGGCGAAACGGTGTGGGAAACGAAGCAGCCCGCCAAGTTCAGCGCCTCGCCCGTCCTCGCCGCCGGCCGCATCTACGTGCCGAGCGAGGCCGGCGTCACCTACGTCTACAAGCCCGGCCGCAAGTTCGAGCTTCTCGCCCAGAACGACCTGGGCGACGGCGGCTATGCCACGCCCGTCTTCATTGGCGACCGCATCTACCTGCGGACCCTGCACAGCCTGTATTGCCTTGGCCGGCGCTGAGCCGGAACGGGATCAGACGGATCGGACCGATCGGACGGATCGGACCGAGATGACCGATTGGCATTGCGCCCTGCCCCCACCCGCGCTACAATGCCGCCGCGTTCTGGGGCAGGCCGGGAACTAGTGTTCAGGAGAAGACGGGATGAGAACGCGGCTGCTGGGCGGTCTGTGCGTGGCGATGCTGTGCGGCGCGTGGGCGGGGGCGGAGACGCTCGACGAGGCGGTCGCCCGCCTCACCAAGGCCGCCGCCGAGACCCGCGCCGTGTCCATCAAGTACACGGTCAAGGGCATCACCCAGAGCATAATGAGGGCCGCGCCGATCTCGGGCGCGCTGGAGTTCCAGATGCTCCGCGAGGGCGGGAAGACCCTTCTGCGCCTGGCCGGCAGCGTCACCATCGAGGAGCCGGGGAAGGAGGAAGGCGCCCCGCCCCGGAAGATCGAGAAGAAGCTGCTCTCGATCAACGACGGCCAGTTCATCTGGACCGAGCGGCCCAGGGGCAAGAGCGGCATCCTGATCTGCGAGAAGAGCCTGCCGAGCGACCGGCTAGGCCTCGGCGAGGGCGAACTCAGCGGCCCGATCGAGGGCGCCTTCGCCGTCGCCGGCATCAAGGGCCACTTCGACTTCTTCCAGCTTCGGTTCGACATCACGGTCGGGGCCAAGGGCGCCGTCGCCGGCCGGCCGACCACTGTCTTCACCATGTCGCTCAAGCCGGCGGAGGCGGAGAAGTTCAAAGGGGTGGTTGGCTATCTGCCGCCGTCCAAGATGATCGCCGAACTCGACGACGCCACGGGCGCCACCCTCGCCGTGAAGTTCACCGACGCGGCGGGAGAGGCCACTCGGGATATCGCGGCCATCGAGGTCAAGGCCAACACGGGCCTCGATAAGAAGCTCTTCACCTACACTCCGCCCGAGGGCATGCAGTTCTTCGACCGCACGAAGCCCCCCGAGCCGGAGAAGAAGGAGCAGTGACCGCCGGGCCTTGGCCGCAACCTGGCCTGGCGGATCGGCCCGATCCGTCGGATCCGACGGATCCGTCTGATCGGTGTTGTCGGTGTTTGGCGGACACTGGATGAGGAGATGGCAGCATGGGGAAGCGGCTGGTGTGTGTGGCGCTGGTGTGCGGCGCGTGGGCTGGGGCGGAGACGCTGGACGAGGCGGTCACCCGCCTCACGAAGGCAGCCGCCGAGACCCGCGACCTGGCCGCCAAGTTCACGATCCAGGGCGCCAGGTACGAGATGCAGCCGGACAGTGACAAACTCGTCAAGACAGGAACGATGTCCGGCACCGGCGAGCTGCAAGCGCTCCGCGACGGCGGCAAGTGGCTGATGCGCCTGGCCGCGAGCATTATAGATGAGCGGCAGGGGAGAGACCCCGCGGACGCGCCGGAGAAGCGCCAGGAGAACGTCCTGGCCGTGAACGACGGGCAGTTCTCCTGGAAGGAGCAGCGGCGGTCCGGGCGGGACGCGGTGAGCGTCGTGAAGCAACTCGCCCCCGTCGAAGGCGGGATCGGCGCGGACCGCGGCTCCGCGGCGTTCCTCGAGGCCCCGTTCAAGACCACGGGCATCAAGGGGGTGTTCGACAAGATGGGCGAGCGGGCCGAGATCAAGGTGGCCGGGAAGGGGACCGTGGCGGGAAGGCCCACCACGATCATCGAGATTTCGGCGAAGGGCGAGGCCGTTGAGAGGCGGGTGCGACCCGCCAAGATGATCGTGCAATTCGACGACGCGACCGGCACGGCCGTGAGCGGGCAGGACGTGACGGCGGCGGGCGACGTGCTGATGGGCTTTGCGGCCACCGAGGTCAAGGCCAACTCGGGCCTCGACAAGAAGCTCTTCGCCTACACCCCGCCCGAGGGGGCGAAGGTCGTGGACAGGACGCAGCCGGCCAAGCCGCCTGAGCCGGAGAAGTAGACGCCATAGGCTGTTCGGCTAGTTGGCCATCTAGCGCGCGGGACTGGGCCGGCTGGGAGCGCTGTAAGTGGCGTCCCCATAAGCTCTTATGCGGATGACGCTCGGACCACTAGATGGCCACATCCAGTGGGGGGGATTGGCCGCCTAGCGCCTAGCGCGGGTGGGTAAGCCTCACACCCCGTGCTCCGTGCGGGCGATGATCTCGTCCTGAAGGTCGTCCCACAGGGAGGTGAAGGGGGCGGCGTAGCCGGCCACGCGGACCATGAGGCCGGCGTGCTTCTCGGGGCAACGCCGGGCCTCGAGCAGCATCTCGCGGTTGACGAAGTTGAACTGGAGTTGCTGGCCGCCGGAGCGGAAGTGGGCTTCGATGAGGGCGGCGACCTTCTCGATGCCGGCGTCGCTCGCGAGGAGCTTGGGGTCGAGCTTGACGTTCACCCCGCGGCATGGATGCAATTCATCTCGCCTCCGCCAAGCTCTTGGCCTCTGAATCAGCCCTGCCGGTCCACTTCTCGTCCTCGGACCGGCGCCTTCGAGCGGCGGCGGCCGCCGAGGGCATGGCATAGCCTGAAAGGGGAACGCGGGATGGGGAGCTGCGGGGCAGGGCTTCTGTTGCTTGCCATCGCCGTGGCCGCGGCGGCGGGCGAAGAAGCGCCGGGGCGGTGGACGGCGGAGCGGGCCGCGGCGTGGGGCGAGAAGCAGCCGTGGCTCGTCGGCTGCAACTACGTGCCCAGCAACGCCGTGAATACAACCGAGATGTGGCAGGCGGAGAGCTTCGATGCCGCGCTCATTGACCGCGAGCTGGCCCTTGCCCAAGACCTCGGCTTCAACTCCATCCGCGTCTTCCTCCAGTACCTTGTCTGGAAGCAGGACCCCGAAGGGCTGAAGAAGCGGCTCCGCCAGCTCCTGGTCATCGCCGACAAGCGCGGCCTCACTACGATGCCCGTGCTATTCGACGACTGCGCGTTCGCCGGCAAGCAGCCTTACCTCGGGAAGCAGGACGACCCCGTGCCCGGCGTCCACAACTCCGCCTGGACCCCCAGCCCAGGCCACCAGCGGGTCGCAGACAAGGCATCGTGGCCCGACCTCGAGACGTACGTGGCCGACATCATCTGGCACTTCGCCCCCGACAAGCGAATCATCGCGTGGGACCTCTATAACGAGCCGGGCAACAGCGGCATGGGCAACAAGAGCCTGCCGCTCGTCCGCGAGTGCTTTGCCTGGGCACGCAAGGCCAAGCCCGCCCAACCCCTCACCATCGGCATCTGGAACGGCGGACTCAAGGAACTCAACGCCGCGCAACTCGAGCTGTCCGATGCCGTGAGCTTCCACAGCTACGGCAACCTCGACGTCGTGAAGGGCATGGTTGCGGGATTGCGCAAGCAGGGGCGGCCCATCCTCTGCACCGAGTGGTTCGCGCGCGGAATGGGCAGCCTGCCGAAGACGCATCTGCCCTTCTTCAAGCAGGAGAAGGTCGCCTGCTACAACTGGGGCCTTGTGAACGGGAAGACGCAGACGCATCTGCCCTGGGGCTCGAAGAAGGGCGACCCTGAGCCGAAGCCCTGGCACCACGACCTCTTCCGCCGCGACCTCACGCCCTACGACCCCCAGGAAGTGGAGTTCATCCGTGCCTTCCTTCGCCCGACCAAGCCGTAGCATGTCAACTCGAGGGCAGCCGGTTCGTAGTGCGGCCTTCAGGCCGTATCCGAGGGTACGGGCTGAAGCCCGCACTACGAACTCGCTCACTCTCGTGTGCGTTCTCAGCGTTCTCGCGAGCCTGTGGCTCCACCCCGCCCTCGCCGCGGCCCAGGGCTGGCGCGGCGATGGGAGCGGGAAGTACCCGAACGCCGATCCACCCATTACGTGGGGCCGCATCAGCAAGGCCGCGAGCGGCCTACGCTACTCCGCCGAGAGGCCCGCAGAAGGCATCGTCGGCAAGCCGATGCGCGATGGCGTTGCCCGCGAATGGCTCGTCCTCGGCCCCGTGCCCCTGCCGCCTGACACCAAGGTCGAGCAGGACGCGCTTCCCGGCGAGGCCGACCTCGCGCCCGCCGAGGGAGACAAGCAGGGCGAGTTGGCCTGGAAGAAGGTGACTGCCGGTGCGGCGCTGCTCGACTTCGCGGCGCTCTTCGGCAAGCGCCCCAGCGGCGTGGCCTACGCCTTCACGAACCTGTTCTCCGAGACTGGCGGCGCCTTCCGCCTCAACCTCACCTATGTGGGCGGCCTGCGGCTCGTGGTGAATGGCAAGCCCGGCCCGCCCTTCTGCGCCAGGGCAAGGATCGCCCTCGCCAAGGGCTGGAACCGCATCCTCCTCAAGGCGTCCCCAGGCGAACAAGGCGATTGGTTCCTCATCCCCATCCTCCACGCCTGCCCGCCGGCCGAGTATGAGGAGGCGGGCATCGCCTGGAAGGCCGCCCTGCCCGGCGCCCACCCAGGCTTCTACGGAGCCGGCATGGGCGTCGGCTCGCCCGTCATCGTCGGCGACAGGCTCTACCTCCTCAGCGAGCCGCACGACCTCATCTGCCTCCACAAGAGCGATGGCAAAGTGCTATGGCTGCGGACGAACAGCTACCTCGATGCCGCGACCAACGAGGAGAAGAAGTCGCCCGCAGGCCAGGAGGCCGCGGCCCTCGCGGCGAAGCTCGACGCAATCAACGCCGCCCTCGTCGCCGGCCCGCTCACGCCCAAGCAGTGCGAGGAGAAGGCGAAGCTCGAAAAGGAACTCTACCAGGCCATGCGGGAAACGGGCAACCGCCAGTATCGGCGGGGCGAGACGCCCGACGTCGGCTACTCCGGCTTCGCCCCCGTCACCGACGGCCAGCTCATCTGGGCCTGGTTCGCCTCGGGCGTGAGCGCCTGCTACGACCTCGACGGCAACCGCAAGTGGATTCGCGTGGACAATCGCCCGATGGTCGAGCACGGTTTCTCCTCCTCGCCCATCCTGGTGGACGGCAAGCTGGTGGTGTTCATGCGCGACCTGATGGCCTTCGACGCCAAGACGGGCGCCCTCGCCTGGCAGACACCCGTCTCGCCCCACCAGGGGCTGAACCCGGCCGGCTTCTTCCACGGCACGCCCCTGGCCACGGCCATCGGCGGCGTGCCCGTCATCGTCCTCGGCAACGACAGCATCGTGCGCGCGAGCGACGGCAAGGTGGTCTACACCCCCAAGGACATAGGCGCCCAGTGCGTCGCCTCCCCCATCGCCGACGCCGGCATGCTCTTCCTGGTGCCGGCCGGGGGCACGCGGTTCCTCATCCACCCCCTGCCCGACGTCTTTGCCGACCCCCTCAAGCTGGCGACGCAGACGGTGAAGCTGGACACATCCGCCTGGCCGAAATACTACATGCCCTGGCACCTCTCCTCCCCAGTCGTCCACGACGGCCTGGCCTATCTCCTCAACAACTCCGGCGTCCTGACGGTCGTGGACGTGAAGGCCGCCGAGGTGGTCTACCAGAAGCTCCTCGACCTCGACCATTTCCAGTGGGTGAACGAGGGGGCGGCGCGGGGCATCGGCATCAGCCTGGTGTTGGCCGGCGGCCGCATCTATGCCTTCGGCGACGCCGGCGGGTCGGTCGTCTTCGAGCCGGGCCGCACGTTCAAGCAGCTCGCCAAGAACAAGCTCGAGAACCCCGTCCTCATCGGCCACTGGGCCGAGCGCCAGGAGCGCTTCGTCGCCAATCCCGTGCCCGACGGCAAGCGCCTCTACGTCCGCGGCGAGGCCACCCTCTACGCACTTGGCCCGCCGTGAGCCAATCGCCCGCCAAGGCAGTCAGGAGGTGTTGGGTGTCAGGGGTCAGGTGTCGGGGACTGTGGGTGTTGGCGGCCCTCGCCGGCACTTGCGGCGCAGGGGAACAAGCGGCTTCCGTGCGGCTGCCCGAGAATGTCGTGCCCGAGATGGCCGTGTGGGGCTGGACGCTTGAGGAGTTCAAGCCCGGGGGCTATCGCGCGTTCCTCGACATGGCGGCGAAGCACTCGCCCTACAACGTGATCACGACGACCATCCGCGCGCCAATGGTCGAGGTCACGGACGAAAGTGTCTACAAGCAGATCAAGGAAGGGACGGCCTACGCCCGCAGCCTGGGCATCCGCATCGCGTTCGACCTCGACGTGCGGCTGGCACGGCGGGCGTTCCAGAAGGCGTATCCCGACGAGCTTCAGGAGATGCTGCGCCTCCGCGAGTTCGGCCTGAAGGACAGCGGAGAAGTCTCCTCCGCCATCGCCAGCACCGACCTCGGCGACCACTACACCTTCCGCACCACCCACTACATCCCGCTCTCGGGACGCCTCGTGCGCGTCTACTCCTACGTGCGTGGCCCGCAGGGCATCGAGCCGGACACGCTGGAAGACATCACGGCGAAGGGCTGCAAGGTGCTCGCCGCCTCCGAAAGTGCGTGGCCGCGACGCGCGCCGCCTCGACCTGCCGGGCGGTGAGCCAGGCGGGCCCGAGCGCTTGGAGGCCGAACTCGCCGAACGCGACAAAGTTGCCGCGCGTGGCGTTGCCTCTAATGCGCCCCCGCTGGCTCTTGCGGTGCTTGACCCGCTTGGGCATGAGCGGCACTGCGCTTCTCCTTCAGGGGCTTCTCGCCCCGATACACCCACACCTTGACCCCGATGCAGCCGTACCTGGTCCTGCACTCGCCGAAGCCGTAGCTGATGTCGGCTCGCAGCGTGTGGAGAGGGATCGAGCCGACGACCAGGCGCTCGCTGCGGGCGATCTCGGCGCCCCCGAGGCGCCCGCCCACCAGGATTTTGATCCCCTTCGCGCCCGCCTGCATCGCGTTGTCGCCGGTCTTCTTCAGCACGCGGCGGAAGGGCGAGCGCTTCTCGAGCTGCTCGACGATCCCCTCGGCGATCAGTTGGGCCTCAAGCTCCGGCTTGGCAACCTCCTCGATCTTGATCTGCACCTCGCGGCCCACGATCCGCTCGAGGTCGCTCTTCAGCCGGTCGATCTCCGAGCCCTTGCGCCCGATCACCACGCCAGGACGAGCCGTGTGCAGCACAACCTTCACCTGCTCCCGCGTCCGCTCGATGTCGATCCGTGGGATGCCCGCGAAGTGGTACGCCTTCTTCACGTGGCGCCGCACCAGCTCGTCCTGCACCACGTAGTGGCCGAAGGACTTCTTGTCGGCGTACCAGCGCGACCGCCAGTCCTCCGTGATGCCGATGCGGAACCCGATGGGGTGGACTTTATGTCCCATGGCCTTCTGGCTTACCTCTCTTCGCTCGGCGAATCGCTGAGGACGACGGTGATGTGCGCGAAGCGCCGAAAGATGATGTTGGCGCGTCCCATGCTGCGGGCCCGCATGCGCCGCAGCCGCGGCCCCGTGTTCACGACGGCGCTCTTCACGGAGAAAGACTCCTCGTCGTACGCGGGGTCCTTCTCCTGGGCGTTGGCCCAGGCGGCGCGGAGGACCTTGAGCAGCATCGCCGCCCCCCGGCGCTTCTCGAGGCGGAGCACCGTGAGGGCCTGGTTGAGCGGCATGGCCTTCACGAGCGTGGCCAGCGGGCGGACCTTGGTCGGCGACACCCGCGCGAATTTCCACGTGGCCCTGAAGTCCATCCTTGCCTCCGGGCGGCGCTACTTCTTGCGCCCGCCGTGGCCGCGGAACGTCCGCGTCGGGGAGAATTCTCCGAGCTTGTGCCCGACCATGTTCTCGGTCACGAATGCCCGAAGGAAGCTCTTGCCATTGTGAACCACGAACGTGTGGCCCACGAACTCCGGCACGATGGTGCACGAGCGGGACCAGGTGCGGATAGCGTCCCTGCCCCCTTGCTCCTTCTGATGGAGCACCTTGGCCAGGAGCTTGCGGTCCACGTACGGGCCTTTGCGAATCGAGCGCGACACAGCCGCGTTCCCCTATCTAGCCTCGTTGCCTCTTCTGTCGCCGACGGATGATCATGGCGCCGGTCGGGTTCCGCCTGCGGCGAGTCTTGCCGCCCTTGGACAGCTTGCCCCAGGGCGAGCACGGGTGCCGCCCGCCAGAGGTCCGCCCCTCGCCGCCGCCCATCGGGTGCGACACGGGGTTCTGGGCCACGCCGCGCGGGTGCGGGCGATAGCCGAGCCAGCGGTGGCGCCCCGCCTTGCCGAGCGAGACCGAGGCGTGTTCGATGTTGCTCACCTGCCCGATCGTGGCGCGGCAGCGCAGGTGGACCTTGCGCACCTCGCCCGAGGGCAGGATGATGTGCGCGTAGTCGCCGTCCTTCGCCGAGATGGTGGCGGCCAGGCCGGCGGAGCGGACCAGCTTCGCCCCGCGCCCCGGCTGAAGCTCGATGTTGTGGATTGCCTGGCCGCTCGGGATGTTCGCCAGCGGCATGCAGTTGCCCACGTTCGGCTCGACCTTCTCGCCCGACTCGATGCTCTGCCCCACCTGGAGGCCGCGGGGCGCCAGGATGTAGCGCTTCTCGCCGTCGGCGTAGTGCAGCAGCGCGATGCGGCCGGTGCGGTTGGGGTCGTACTCGATGGCCGCGACCTTGGCCGGCACGCCGTCCTTGTCGCGCCGGAAGTCTATTCGGCGGTAGCGCCGCTTGTGGCCCCCGCCCTGGCGGCGGGCCGTGATGCGTCCGTAGGCGTTCCGGCCGCCCGACTTCTTCATCGGCTCGAGGAGCGACTTCTCGGGCTTCCCCTTCGTCACGTCGCCGAAGTCGTCCAAGGCGGTGTGCCGCTCGGTCGGGGTCGTCGGTTTGCGCTGTCGAATCGCCATAGGGTTGCTCTATCCGCGCTCAGATGTTGATCGTGCTCTCGGCCGAGATGAAGACCAGGGCGCGCTTCCAGTCGCGCTTGCGCCCGGTCTTGTAGCGCAGGCGACGGGTCTTGCCGCGCCGCATCATCGTGCGCACGGCCACCACCTTCACGTTGTCGAAAATCTGCTCGATCGCCTTGCGAATCTCGATCTTCGTCGCGTTGGCCGCGACCTCGAACGGGTAGGCGCGGACCCGCGCCTTGAGGAACTCGCCCTTCTCGTTCAGAAGGGGCCGGAGCACGATTTGCCTCGGATCGCGCATGGCGGCACCTACTCCTGGGCCTTCATGGTCAGCTCGGCCCCCTCGGGCGCCGGCGCGCTCGCCGGCCGCCGGGCGCTCCGCATGGCCTCGATCACCTGCCGCAGGGCCGCCTCCGTGATCACGAGCTGCCGATGGCGCAGCAGATCGTGCGCGTTCACCTCGGCCACAGGCTTCATGAAAACGCGCGGAAGGTTCCGCGCGGATTTCCACAGGTTCGCGTCGTAGGCCGCGATGGCGATCAGGCAGCCGCGCTCCACGCCCAGGGCGGCCAGCGTCGCCGCCACCTCGCGCGTCTTCGGCTCGGCCGCACTCAGAGCGTCCACCACCACGGTCTCATTGTCCTGGAACTTCGCCAGGTAGGCCGACCGGGTGGCGGCCTTGAGCGCCTTGCGCGGCATCGCGTAGCGGTACTCGCGCGGGTGCGGGCCGAACACGATGGCGCCGCCGCGCCACAGGGGCGAGCGCTTGAAGCCCGCACGGGCGCGCCCCGTGCCCTTCTGCCGCCACGGCCTGGCGTGCGAGCCGTGCACCGTGCCCCGCACGAGCGTCGAGTGCGTCCCCACCCGCTGCGCGGCCTCGTACATCCGCACCACGTCGCGCAGCAACGCCGGGCGCACCACGCCCCCGAAGTCGGCCTCGTCTATCTCCACGCGGCCCACCGCCTCGCCGCTGCGATTGCGCACCGCCAGTTCGATCATGCCTCTGCCTTCGTCTTTGGCAGGCTCAGCGCCCGCTTCGCCTGCTTCGGGTTCGTCGCCAGCCGCAAGGCCGGCCGCACGATCACGTAGCCGCCCACCGGCCCAGCAACGGCGCCGTGGACGATCAGGAGGTTCCGCTGCGCGTCCGCCTGGAGCACCAGCAGGTTCTGCTCCGTGTGCCGCTCGGCACCCATGTGCCCCGACATCCGCTTGCCCGGCAGCACGCGCGACGGGGAGGCCGACGCGCCGATCGAGCCCGGCTGCCGCACGTTCATCGAGCCGTGGGTCACATTCCCGCGGGTGAAATTGTGCCGCTTCACCGTCCCCTGGAAGCCCTTCCCCTTGCTCGTGCCGATGATGTCCACGTGGCTCACCCCGGCGAGCAGCTCGACGCTGAGTTCCTGGCCGACCTGGAAGCCGTGGCCGGGCTCGACGCGGACCTCGCGGACGAAGCGCTTGGGCGTGGTCTTCGCCTTGCGGGCCTGGCCGATCTCGGACCGGCTCGCCCCGCGGCGTTCGACCGCCTTGCGGCGCTCCCCCTTCCCGTGCTTCCGCCGCGCCGTCTTCTCCTCGAACCCCAGTTGCAGCGCCGCGTAGCCGTCCCGCTCCTCGGTCCGAACCTGAAGGACCCCTGCGGAAGAGAGGGAACGGGAGCAGAGGGACGCCGCTCGTCTCCTCCTGCTCCTGGTAGCGAAGGCCGTCGTCCGACCACTGGCCCATCCTGGGCGGGCGCAGCGGGTCCGTGCTCAGCTTCGGGCCGGCGAAGGCGCGGGGGGCTTTGGGCTGGGGCAGCGACTCCCCTTGGGTCTTCACCACACCCGGCTCGAGGCTGAAGCAGCCGGCCAAGGCCATCGCCGCAACGAGGGCACCCACCACCCCCCATCGAACCATCTTCAGTCCCCTCTTCCCTCTTCACTCTTCACTTTCCCTCTTCACTTTCCCTCGTCACTCTTCACAGGGTCCACGGCTCGCGCTTGGGGCGGTCGAGCCAGCGGGCGACCTCGGGGTCGCCGACCACCTCCTCCTTCTCGGGGTCGTACTTGAAGGCGCGGCCGAGCCAGTAGGCGATGTTGCCCAGGTGGCAGACGGTGACGGTGCGGTGCGCAACCTCGATGTCGCGGAAGGGCAGCTCCCGGGTCTTCACGCAGTGGAGGAAGTCGCCGAAGATGCCGCCGTGGCCCTTGTAGTTGGGGATGAAAATGTTGGGGGCTTCCTTGCGGGCGGCCTTGCCGCCGGCGCGGGCGGGTATCTCGCCCTCGGTGCCGCGGAAGCTCAGGTTCCCGCCCCAGCCGCCCTTGTGGTGCATCCGCACGCCATTGGCGAAGACGAAGGTCAGTAGCGTCTCGCCGTTCACGCCAGGCGGGATGACCTCGACGGGGCCGGTGCGGTGGAGGTTCAGCGTGAACAGGGCGCCGCCGAAGTTGTGCGCCCCCCAGTCGGTCATGCCGCCGCCCGAGTAGTCGCGCCAGGGACGGAAGTTGAGCCGTCCGCTGTTGTAGGGCGCCCAGGGGGCGGGGCCGAGCCACATCTCCCAGTCAATGTCCGGCGGCACCGGCTGCGCGGGGAGAGGGCAATCGGTGGACGGCCCCCAGCAGTCCACCCAGGCCTCCTTGACCTCGCCGATGGCGCCGCCGCGGGCCATGCGGTGGAACCAATTGTAGTCGCCCCACACGCGCTGGCTGCCGCCGGAGTAGACCCGGCCGTAGCGCCGGGCGGCCTCGACCAGGAGGCGTCCCTCGCGGACGGTCAGGGTCTCGGGCTTCTCGCTGTACACGTCCTTGCCGTTCTTCACGGCGTAGGCGCCGATGATGGCGTGCCAGTGGTCGGGCGTGCCGATGAGAATGGTGTCAACGTCGGGGCGATGGATGATCTCACGGAAGTCGTTGTGCACCGTGCAATCCTGGTTGTTGTACCGCTTGTCCACGGATGCCTTGGCCCGCTCGCGGTTGGCCTTCCGCACGTCGCAGACGGCGAGGACCCGCAGGTCGGAGAAGTGCATGAAGCCGCCCATGTCGCCGGAGCCCTGGCCGCCCATGCCGATGCAACCCATCGTGAGCTTGTCGTTGGCCCCGAAGGCGCCGGACCGCACGAAGAGCGGGGCCGCCGCAGCCATCGCCGCGCCCCGCAGGAAGCCACGCCGACCTGTCCTCGCTCTGCTTGCCATCATCAGGTCTCCTGGTAACGAACACCTGTCTCTGCGCACGGAATGATAAGCCCCCGAGCACGGTCACCCCGAGCGGAGCCTTGCGGAGTCGAGGAATCTCGCGCTCTCCTGAGAGCCACGAAAGATGCCTCGACTTCGCTCGGCACGACAGACCTCGTCATCGCCCGTGCAGAGGCCAGTAGCCGCGCCCACGGCCCGCGCACACGTGCCGCCCAGTATACACTTCCGTCGGCGGCGCGCAAGTGGCGGGGACCGTGCGCGTCTCGACGCTGCGGGCGCCCCGGACGCGGCACAAGACTGCCTGAAGGCAGCTCTTCAATTCCTCAAGTGCACCAACTCCCCCGACCCCACGCCGCGCTCCAGGTCAGCCTTCCCGTTCGTCCAGTACTCCACGTGGCTGTCGAAGAAGAGGACGCACATCCCTGGCGCATCCCCCTCGCCGTGGTTGATCGGCTCCTGCGTGTCGCCGGACGCCATCGCCTCGTTCGGCGGGAAATCGTCGCGGATCGCCAGAATCGAGGTGGCATAGGCGGCGCCCTTCCCCTGCTTCCACGCCAGATACGCGCCTACGCTGTCGTGGCCGAGGGCCGCATAGCTCACAGCGTGCGGGTCCAGCCGCTTGCCGCCCGGGCAACCGATGCTGCCCAGCAACAGCCTGGGGTCGCCGCCGTCATCCGTACTCGGGCAGTAGAAGACGCCGGGATCGGGGATGATCATGGTCCAGTAGAGCGTCGCCAGCCACTCGGCCCCGCCGAAGCTCGGCTTCGCCATGCTCCCGCACCCGGGCCTGCCCGCGGGCCAGGGATAGAAGCGGTTGTCGCCGCACTCATTCAGATACGTGGCCATCCCCTTTGCCAACTGGTTCAGATTGCCCCGGCAGCGAATCCGCCGCGCCTCCTCGTGCGCCGCGCGCTGCCGGCTGTCGAGCGTCAGCACGAGGACAACCCCGCCGACGAGCAGCAGCGCCACGACCGCGAGAAGCTCCGCCAGCGTCACCGTGCCCCTCTTGCCCATTGTGGTTCCCCCGTAGTCGTTTCCGCTGCGGAAGCGGCACAAGACTGCCTAAAGGCAGGACTCCGAACAAGGGCGGTCTGCGTTTGGAGTCCTGCCTTCAGGCAGCTCTTCAATTCCTCAAATGCACCAGCTCCCCCGTCCCAACCCCGCGCTCCAGGTCAACCTTCGTGTGGGTCCAGAACTCGACGTGGCTGTCGAAGAACAGCACCGACATGCCGCCGTTGTCTCTCTCCCCGTGGTTGATCGGCTCCTGGGTGTCGTCGCAGGCCACGGCCTCGTTGGGTGGGAACCCGATGACAATGGCCGCCGGGGACATACAGGTGCCAGCGCCAGCACGCCGAAATCTCCAATGCGCGTACTCACTATCGTCTCCGATCGCCGCATAGCTCACTGCCTGTGGGGGCAAGGGCTTCCGGCTCGGGCACCCGTCGGAGCCGAGCAGCGCCCCCTCCTCATTGGCGTCCGTCGAGCAGGGGCACAGGAACACTCGGGGGTCGGCGATGACCCGCGTCCAGTACAGGCTCGCCAGCCACTCGCCACCGCCGAAGCTCGGCGCGTCCACCGTCCCGCAGCCCGCGCGCCCCGCGGGCCACGGATACCAGCGGCTGTCGCCGAACTCGCTGAGATACGTCGCCAGCCCCTTTGCCAGCACGTTCAGGTTGTTCCGGCAGCGAATCCTCAGCGAGTCGTCCCCGCGGCTGCGCGCGCCCACCCAGGGCCGCAGGACGACCGTCCACAGCAGGAACCCCGCGACCCCGAGGAGCGCGATGCGAGCCAGCAATCCGACCACCGTGACGCCCCGGCGCTTGCCCATTGGCTGCACCCTTCATCAACGGCCACGCAGAGATGCCAGGCGAACACCACCCGCCCCCCTGTCACCCCGAGCGGAGCGGAGCGAAGTCGAGGGGTCTCTCTTGCTCTTGCGCCGGGCAAAGAGAGATGCCTCGACTTCGCTCGGCATGACCCGGAACACGGGCGGCGCGCTCCGCCAGTGGCCCTCCCACTGCGGACACGTGCCCAAGAGAATGATGAATGTCGAACGCCGAATGTCGAATGATGAATGAACCAGCAGAGGAGTCATCCCACGTGTCTTCTCCTGATTCGACATTCGACATTCAGCGTTCAACATTCAACATTCGGGTCCGCTCATCAATTCCTCAAGTGCACCAGCGCCCCCGTCCCCACCCCGCGCTCAAGGTCAACCCTCTCGTGGGTCCACCATTCGACGTGGGAGTCGAAGAACAGCACATTCATCCCGCCGTTGTCCTTCTCGCCGTGGTTGATCGGTTCCTGCGTGTCGTCGCAGGCCATTGGAGCGCTGCTCGGGAAGTCGTCTCGCGGGGCGATCCTCGACTTAGCGTAGCTGGCCCCCTTGCCCGTCTTTGAGGCCATGAGCTTCGCAAGGCCACCTTCGCCAGCCTGATTCACCAGGGGAAGGCGGTTGTTCGCGCCGCGGCGGGGGCAGAGGTCGCGCGAGCCATCGTCCCCGGCTCGCCCAATGGCTACATCCGCACGTTCGCCAAGCCGAATGCTGCCATGGAGTGGCTTGTCGGGGAGCCGCCCGACCCCCTTCTGGCCCGGTGGCAGTTCGGGCTGGGCCGCTCCCTGGCCTTCACCTCGACGGTCGGGACGGAGTGGGACGAGGCGCTCTGGGGGCAGGACGGGCCGTCGCGGCTGTGGACTCAGGCGGTGCACTGGGCGGCGAGGCCGCCGCGGACGCCTGGCTTCGAGGCCGACACCGTCGAGCGTGGCGACGAAATGCTCCTCACCGTCCGCGCCGAGCACGAGGGGCGATTCCTCAACGCCCTCGACCTCTCGGCCCGCGTCGCTCCCCCGCAGGGCGGCCCACTCGACCTCCCTCTCCGCCAGACGGCTCCCGGCGAGTACCAGACCACCTTCCCCGCGCCGGTCCAGGGCGCCTACCACGCGACCATCGTGGAGAAGGGGAAGGGGCAGCGGCTCACGCTCAGCGTCGTCAAGAACTACGCGCGCGAGTGGGAGAGCTTCGGCGTGGACCTCCCCGCCCTTGAGGCCATCACCCGCAATGGCCAGGGGAAGGTGCTATCGGGCCT
Organism: Planctomycetota bacterium; assembly: GCA_041320515.1. Taxonomy (GTDB): domain Bacteria; phylum Planctomycetota; class PUPC01; order DSUN01; family DSUN01; genus DSUN01. The sequence goes on from JBGLNR010000001.1 coordinate 3,784,887, forward strand.
CGATGAGCTTCGCACCATCGAGCCGAGGGCCGCCCCAGGCCGCGCCGACATCGCCTGGCTCTTCCTCGCCGCCGCCCTGGCCCTCTTCGTCGCCCAGGTCGCCTGCCACGTCGTCCGCACGCGCCAGATGAGCATCTGAGGGGCCAGCACCGAGTATGGCCCCCATTGCTGGCGCTCTGGGGCAATGGCAGGCCCCGACCCTCCCCCTACCCCCTCCCTGGCAGGGAGGGGGGTTCGGACCCCTCTCCCTTGTAGGGAGAGGATCGGGCTCAGGAGCCTCCTGCAAGCTCACCAGGATTGGGGGCCAGACTCGCCAGCACCCCATGTCTGGACGCTGCGCACGGGATGCGCTACAATATGGCCAATCCGTATCCCTACCTGCGCGAGGTGGCTCTGTGTACATCGGTCTGGACATTGGCTCGGTGAGCGTGAATGCCGTCCTGATGGACGGCGAGCTGCGGATTCTGGAGGACCACTACGTTCGGACGAAGGGCCAGCCGATCGAGGCGATGCGGCGGACGCTAGCGGATATGCTGTCGCGGACGCCTGCCTCGGCCATCGAGGGCATAGCGGTCACAGGCTCGGGCGGCAAGCTGGCCTCGGAGATTCTCGGCTGCCCGTTCGTCAACGAGATCATCGCCCAGAGCAAGGCATCCGCCCTCCTCCACCCCGAGGTGCGCACGGTCATCGAGATCGGCGGGGAGGACTCGAAGCTGATTCTCCTCGAACGGGACGGGGAGACGAGCGAGGTGCGGGTGCGCGACTTCGCGATGAACACGCTCTGCGCGGCTGGGACGGGGTCGTTCCTGGACCAACAGGCGTCGCGGCTGGGCTTCAGCATCGAGGAGTTCAGCCAGGCCGCCCTCAAGAGCGAGCGTCCGCCCCGCATCGCGGGGCGCTGCTCGGTGTTCGCCAAGACCGATATGATTCACCTCCAGCAGGAGGGGACGCCCGATTTCGACATCGTGGCCGGCCTGTGCCACGCGATGGCGCGGAACTTCAAGAGCAATATCGGCAAGGGCAAGGAGTTCGAGAAGCCCGTCGCCTTCCACGGCGGGGTGGCCGCCAACGGCGGGATGGTGGCCGCCTTCGAGAGCGTGCTGGAGCTGAAGCCCGGTGAGCTGCTCGTGCCCGAGCACTTCGCGTCGTTCGGCGCCATCGGCGCCATGCTGTCGGCAAGGGACTCCAACCTCCCGCAGGTTCCCAAACCTGCGGGAGGTTACGTGGGGGCGATTGATGCCTATCTCGCCCAGCGCAGGGTGGAGCGTCAGACAGTTGAGCCGCTTGTGGACCCCGGCCACGCCATCCACACGGATCCCGATCCCTTGCCCCCCGGTCCCGCGCCGATCAATGCCTATGTCGGCGTGGACGTCGGCTCGATCTCGACGAACGTCGTCGTGCTCTCAGAGGACGGCAAGGTGCTTGCCCGCCGCTACCTGATGACGTCGGGCCGGCCCATCGAGGCCGTGGTGCGGGGGCTGAAAGAGGTCGGCGACGAGGTGGGCGACCACGTGGCCGTCAAGGGCTGCTGCACCACAGGCTCGGGGCGCTACCTGACCGGCGACTTCCTCGGCGCCGACGTGGTGAAGAACGAGATAACGGCCCACGCCACCGCCGCCGCCTGGGTGGACCCCAATGTGGACACCATGTTCGAGATCGGCGGGCAGGACTCGAAGTACGTGCGGCTGGAGCACGGCGCCATCGTGGATTTCACGATGAACAAGGTGTGCGCCGCAGGCACGGGGTCGTTTCTGGAGGAGCAGGCGGAACGCCTCGGGGTGAAGATCATCGGCGAGTTCGGGGCGATGGCCCTCCGCTCGAAGTCGCCCGCCAACCTGGGCGAGCGCTGCACCGTGTTCATGGAATCCGACCTCAACCACCACCAGCAACAGGGAGTGGCGAAGCAGGACCTCGTGGCCGGCCTCTGCTACTCCATCGTCTACAACTACCTCAACCGCGTGGTCGAGGAGCGGCCGGTCGGCAACTGCGTGTTCTTCCAGGGCGGCGTGGCGGCCAACCGCGGCGTCGTCGCAGCCTTCCAGGCCGTGACGGGCAAGAAGATCATCGTGCCGCCACACCACGACGTGATGGGCGCCATCGGCTGCGCCCTCATCGCCCAGAAGGAGACGGTCGGCCCCTCGCGCTTCAAGGGCTTCGACCTCACGCGCCGCAAGTACACGACCGAAGGCTTCGAGTGCAAGGACTGCCCGAACCTGTGCGAGGTGCGGCGCGTGACCATCGAGGGCGAGCGCCCGCTCCACTACGGCTCCCGCTGCGGGAAGTTCGACGAGGAAAAGAAGGCGACCCTTGGCGAGCATCTGCCCCAGCTCTTCCGCGAGCGCGAACGCTGGCTCCTCACCTCGTACCCCAAGAGCAAGCCCGACCGCCCGAACGGCAAGACCCTCGGCATCCCATGCATCACGGGCTACTTCGAGATGTTCCCCTTCTGGAAGGCCTTCTTCACCGAATGCGGCTTCCAGGTCGTCACGTCGGGGAAGACGAATCGCACCGTCCTGCGCGAGGGGCTCGAGCGGGTGGTCGCCGAGACCTGCTTCCCCATCAAGGCCGCCCACGGCCACGTCCTCGACCTCTTGCGCCGCGAGGTGGACTACCTGTTTCTGCCCAGCATCGTGAACCTCAAGCCCCACTGCGAGGGGACGACGAACTCGTATTGCTGCCCCTACGTTCAGACCGTGCCGTTCATCACCAACGCGGCGCTGGAGTTCGACCGCTACCCGAAGACGGACGTCCTGTCGCCGATTCTGCACATGCAGCGGGGGCCGGGCGAGGTGGAGCGGGTGCTGCTCGACCTGGCTCAGCGGCTGGGCATCGAGCGGCGGCGAACGCGCGAGGCGCTGAAGGTCGCCTGGGACGCCCAGCGGGCCTTCTACCAGGCGGTCGAGCGCCGCGGCCGCGAGGTGCTAGCCGGCCTCGGCGACGCCGACACCGCGGTCGTCATCGTCGGCCGCCCCTACAACACGTGCGACGACGGCCTCAACCTCGGCCTGCCCGAGAAGCTCCGCGACCTGGGGGTGCTCGCCCTTCCGCCCGACTTCGTGCCGACCGAGGACGCCGGCATCGGGGCCGACTACCCGAACATGTACTGGCGCTACGGCCAGCACATCCTGGGCCTCGGGCGCGCCATCGCCACGCATCCGCGCCTCCAGGCCCTCTACATCACCAACTTCGGCTGCGGCCCCGACTCCTTCATCGCCAAGTACTTCACCCGCGAGATGCGCGGCAAGCCTTACCTGACCGAGTTCCGAGGATGAGGACGATTGGAGGAGCGAACCAATGGCTTCCGAGAAGATCAAGGCCGCGGTCATCGGCTGTGGGGGCATGGGCGCCGCCCACGTGAAGACCCTGGCCGAGCACGAGGCATTCGAGCTGGTGGCCGGCTGCGATATCCGCATGGAGGCCATGAACAATCTGCCGCCCGGCGTCGCACGCTACCAGGACCCCGAGGAGGTGTTCGGCCGCCACAAGCTCGACCTCGTCTGCCTCATCCTGCCCAACCACCTCTACGAGCCGATGGTGAAGCTGGCGTGCGTGCACGGGGCCGACGTGTTCACCGAGAAGCCCTTCGGCCACACGCTGGAGAGCTGCCGCGCGATGATCGCCGCCCTCGAGGCCGCGGGCCGCCGCGCCTGGGTGGGCGGCCAGCGCAAATACTCCAGCCACTTCCGCACCGCGCGCGACATCCTGCGCGGGATGCAGCCCGACTTCATTCACGTGCTCTTCACCTACTTCTGGGGCCCGGCCTTCGCCGACCCCGGCTGGCGCGGCGACCGCGCGAAGAGCGGCGGCGTGGCTGTGATTGACAGCGGCTGGCACGTCCTCGACCTGCTGAGCTGGCTCGTCGGCGACCCAGTCTCCGCTTTCTGCCAGCTCTCGTACCTCAAGGCCCATCCCGACATAGACGACAAGGCGGCCCTCCAGCTCCGCTACTGCTCGGGCGCCGTCGCCGCCGTCACCATCAGCTACACGCTCCCCAAGAGCCAGCTCGAACTCACCTTCGCCGCCGGCCGCGAGAGCCTGCACCTGAGCTACGAGGGCCTCGCCCTCTACGACGGCCCGAAGGAGGCCATGAGCGTCCCCGCCACCCGCGACGAGCCGCTCTTCCGCTGGATGTACGACGAGCTGGTCAAGGCCCGCGCCGGCAGCCCCGCCGCCTACGTGACCGACATGCACCGCGCCGAGCGCATCATGGGCGTCGTGGACGCCTGCTACCGTTCCGCCGCCACCCGCCGCAACTGCCGCGTGGCCCGGCCCACGAGGCAGCGATGAGCGGCCGCTCCGCGGGAAACCAAAGCGGCAACTGCGTTGCCGCACTCCACATCTCACGGCACAAGGCGAGGGATTGTGGAGTGCGGTGACGAAGTCACCGCTTTGGCTCCCAACGAAGCGGGGAAAGAGGCGTCGCCCTCACGGCTTCTGCACGCACGAGCAGGGGCTGGTGTTGCAGCAGGGGCAGCCGGTGCCGTACTTCCGCATCACGGCCGCCTCCGCGTCAATCCCCGCCAGATTGGCCAGCGTCGTGAGCCACGCGAAGGCGTCGGCGAACTCACCCTCGATCTCCTCGCGGGTGCCCGAGCGCAGCGCGGTCGAAAGCTCGCCCACCTCCTCCATGAACCACATGAACGTGCCGCCCAGCCCGCGGCGCGTGTCGTGCTCGAGGTACAAGTCGGCCATCAGCTTCTGGAACTCCGCAATCGTCATTGTCTCATGCCTCTCATCTCAGCGTCTCCAGCAGGGCCTTTGCCTGGTCGGCATACAGGGTGTCGGGGTGCTTCGCGATCACTTTCTCGAGGGCCTCGCGGGCCTTGGCGTTCTGCTTGTTGGCGATCCAGCCGCGGGCGAACGAGAGCAGGCGGCGGCACTCGGCGGCGGCGGCGGTCCCCTTGTCGTCGGCCTTCGCCTCGTCGCCGCCCGCCATCCTGTCCAGAGCGTCCAGCTCCTCCTCCGTGAAGAAGTCGCACTCGATGTCGGTCGGATCGTCCGTGCGCCTGGGCGCAACGCGGCCCGCGGCGGGCTCCCGCTTCTCCGCCTTCGCGAGCGCCTCCGTGGCCTCGGGCAGGGCGCGCAGCTTGGCCAGCTCCTCCCGAGCCTCCTGGGCCGCGGGCATGGGGCTGAACGCCTCGTCCAGCTCCGCCAGCTTGCGCGCCGCGTCGGGATACGCCTTGTCCCTGACGTCGGCGCGGGCGGCCTCGAGCAGCTTCGCGGCCATCTCCTCGAGCTTCGCCAGCTCCTTCTTCGCCGCCTCGGTCGCCGGCAGCTTCAGGTTCAGGTCCACCACCTCCTTGAAGCACTTGGCGGCGGGGCCGAGCCGCTTCTTGGCCAGGAGGGCGTTGCCGCGGTCGAGGGCCTCCTGGGCCTCGCGTGTCTTCCTGGGGTTCACCGGGCCGCCGGCCTTTTTGAGCGCGGCGGCCATCTCCGTCGCGATCTCGCCCGCCCGCGACGGGTTCTCCATCTTCCCCAGCACCTTCTCGTCCGCGTCCGCGAAGAAGATGATCGGCAGGCGGTGCGCCCCGTCGCCCGGCTTGAACTTGTAGAACAGCCCGTGGAAGAACGTGCCGTCCTTGATCTCCACCTCGTTGTAGCTGAACACGAACAGGCGGTGGTAGGGCGCGAGCATCTCCGACTCGAAGAGCTTCTTCACCGTCCGCAGCTTGTCGTCGGCCACGTGGAAGATGATGGCCATGGGCCGCCCCGCCTTGCGCGCGGCCTCGAGGCCCCCCTCGTAGTCGTTGGTGTACCAGCGGATGGCGCCCTGGCAGGTCGCCGCCAGCGTCGCCACGAGCGCGAGGACGAAGCTGTGCCTGGCCATCGGACCTCTCCGCAACGGCCCCCCCATTGCCCCCGCAGTATAGCCCGCCGAACGCCACAGGTCAAGGGCCGCTGGCGAGCAGCGAGGCGGGCGCGGGGCAACGAGTGTGGCACAGCCGCCCTCGGCTGTGCAGGGGCGGCGCGGCTCTCGGGACGACACAGCCGAGGGCGGCTGTGCCACACGGTTCGGGTTCAGGCGAGCCGGACCTCGACGGCGCGGCTGCCGCGGCGGGCGAGGGCGAAGCGGCCGGTGAGTTCGGCGCCGGAAGGGAGCTTGGCGCGGACCTCGTGGTCGCCGAAGAAACAGCGGACAGTGGCGGCGCCAGCCGCGTCGGCGGCCACCTTCGCGCGCGTCGTCCAGCGCTTGCCGAAGGCGTCGAGGAGCCACTCGTACAGGGGCTTGGGCGTCATGTCCCTGCGGACGAGGCCCGCGGGCGCGCCTTGCCAGGCGCCGTTGTCGGAGAAGTCCCACCACGTGACGGCCTCGACGGCGGGGTGGCTGAAGAGGGTGGTGTAGAACTGCTGGCCGTAGTCGTCCTGGCGCTTCTCGCCGTCGGGCGTGGTGTGCCAGTCGTCGCGCCGCTTGTGCCAGTCGTTGTCCTCGGGCTTCTTGAGGTCGCCCGAGAGGACGGTCGCCTCGGTGAAGTGGAGGGGGAGGCCGAAGCGGGCGTAGGTCTCGCACACGCTCCACACGCGCTCGACGGGCCAGGTGCCCTTGTGCATGTGGCTCTGGATGCCGAGGGTCCTCACGGGGGCCTTGGCGTCGAGGAGGGCCTGGACCAGCCTCTCGAAGTCGGGCGAAACGTTGAAGTCGTTGTAGAGCAGAGTCGCCTTGGGGTTCGAGGCGTCGGCCCAGCGAAGGGCGTCGGCCACGCACGCGGCGGCGCCCTTCGCCTTCATCCAGCGGCCGACGGCGTTGTTGTGGTTGTGGCTGACGGTGGCCTCGTTCACGACGTCCCAGATGTCAATCCGCCCCTGGAAGCGGCAGACGATTTCCTTGACGCGGCGCTCCTGGAGGGCGAGAACTTCGGGGTCGGGCATGGCCTCGGCCCACTTTGGGAAGACCTCGTGCCAGGCGAGGGGGTGGCCCTTGGTGGTGATGCGGTGGTCGCGGCACCAGGCGGCCATCACGTCGAGGCGGACCTCCTGGGTCTGGCCGGGTTGCGGCTCGTAGCCGCCCCAGTAGAACGGGAGCGTGGCGTAGTTGAGCGCGGCGGCGAAGCGCTCGTAGTAGTCGCGTTGCAGTGCGGCGTCCTCGATGGCCCCGATGCGGAAGGCATTGGCCCCCAGCTTGAACTCGTGGCGGACCAGCCGCACCTCGGCGGCCACGCCCGCCAGCGGCTTCCCCGCCGCGTCCACGAAGCGGTCGCCTTGCCATCCATTCGATGCCCCCTTGCCGCGGCCTGATCACGAGCTACCCCTCTTCCGCTGTGCCGATGGTACCCGCTCGCGTCTCCTCAGGAGATCCGCCTTGGTCACCACCTTGCCCTTCCAGTTCTTGAGGAGCGTACGTTGCATCTCCATCATCCGGCCCAGGTCATATCCGCACTCCGCAGCGATCTGTTGGCGGATGGCATGGACTTCCTCAACAATTGGGTCTTTCATCGGGATCTTCCTTTCTTTCCCTCAGTATTTCGAGCGGGGTGCACACAACAGGGAGCCAGAGGCCGTTCTGCCGGCAGAATCGCGAGAGCAGCCCCAGACTTACCAACATGAAATGCGTCGGGCGAGAAGTCCTCGGGGATATTCATCGCGCTCTGGACTTCACGAGCCAGCCCTCCCACCTCAGGAACGGGATCCAGGATCTCGATCCCGCTGAGGGCTCGAAGCCGCTTCTCAGCTGCCTCGGGGTCGCCACGCTTCGCCTCTGCGAGCACGACCGGCGAGACGACGAGGCGATAGCTCTCGCGTTCCTCCTGCCACCATTGGCGCGTGAGTTCCTGGTGGCCGAGAATGACCACATCCCGGCTGGGGCGGGCAGTGAGATAGCTGACAATGGTCGTCTCCAGATACACGGTTCGCTCTGGCTCGGCGATCGTTGCCATGGTCCTCAGTCCCCGCGATGCCAGGAGCGATGCGCTCCGTTGCATCGCTTGCGTCGCCGCGCCTTGCATCCGCCCCGCTGACGCCGGCAACGCAGCCCGCGTGGGTTCTGAGATAGTTTCTTAGTGGCGAGGTTACTGGGACTACCAACGGAGAGAGGCCGCGGAGGCCGAGGTGAGGAGGCGGATGACCGCTCGGCTGGGTATCCGTTGCGGCGATTCGCCGAGTTCGGCATCCTGCCCGGCTACGAGTTCCCAAGCGAACCGGCCACGCTGAGACTCCTCGGCGACGAGTACGAGGACGACCCCATCACACCGAATCGGCAGTTCGGTATTGGGCAGTACCAGCCGACCGCGCAAGTCTACGCGCGGTGTAAGCGCTGGCGGGTTGTGGGCCTCGACCCCGCTTCCCCCTGGAACCCACACGGGGAGGAGCATGCCCACGAGTACCGTGTGTGCAACTCGTGCGGGCTTCGCTATGCCGCGGACCGGCCTTGCTGCCCCCGGTGCAGGAAAGACGAACCTGGGCGCCCGTGCCCAGCAGCCGAATACGCAGGCTTCGCGGCCAGGAGAGACGAGTCACCGATCCTGGACGAAGAGGACCGATACGCCACGAGGAACCTCGTGAGTGTCTACCCACAGTGGGACGGCGAGGTGGTCGGGCGGTGGACCGTTGGGCCGGGCTGGGCGCTCCGGCTCAGCCGCGAAGAGACGGTGATGTGGTTGAACGAAGGCTCACCCCCTTCTCCCACCGACCTCGACGCTGGCTTACCGGTACTCCATTCGGAGGGCAAGGGCTACCTGCTCTGTCCCTATCAGGCAAGGGCAATTCGCGGCAGAATCCCATCGGGCCGTTGGCAAAAGAAGATGAGCTTGACTTTTCGTGGGGGGGGCAGAATGCTCTACACCAGAACTCAGATCATCAGGATGGGTTGACACCAGAATGTCGCCTAGGGTCGAGGGGCCAGGCTGAAGTGGATGGGGTAGCCGCGGGGGCTTGAAGAAGGTCTTCGCCCCACGCATGAGGCCGAGGGAAGCCCAGTCCGAGCGGGCGAGGTAGGGCTCCAGGAGGCGGGGAAGTGCGGTGGGCTTGCCGCCCGCATAGCGGTGGTAGTCGGCCAGGTAGTGCTCGGCTTCGCAGGGGAGGACGTTGTTGAGGAGATGGAAGTTCATCTCCCGCTGCGGCCACTGGCGGACTTTGTGGATGGTGGCCAGATAGTGCTCGCGCTGGGCGTCGGCCGTGGGCGGCATGTGAGCCACCTTTTCGGACGGGTACTTGGCCTCCCAGGCTTTGGCCAGCTCGATGAGCTTCGCGCGCTGGTCGGGGGCGGCGAGGTCGAGGCACTGGCCGATGAAGTAGAGGTTCTCGCCTGGGATGCCCCAGAGCAGGCGGTGGCCCTCGTTGTGCGCGCGGCTGGCCCGCGCCCCGAACCCGCCGACGGCAAGGACCGGGTACCAGGGGGCCATCACGCCGGCCTCGATGACCTTGGCGAGTTCCCGGTCGAAGGCCCGGCGCACCTCCTCGGGCTCCTTGCCAGACCCGGTCGAGCGGACCTCGAAGGCGTAGCGGCCCAGCCCCTTCACGGAATAGGCGTAGCCGTCGCTGCCCTCGATTCCCACGTAGGGTCCCCACTTGGTCGTGAGGCCCGAGTTGACTGGCTCTCCCTGGACGCTCAGGAGTGGCAGCTTCTTCCTGGCCGCCACGGCGAGCATTGGAGGCAACGGTGCAAAGCGTTTCCCGCCGTCGCCGAGCTTCAGGAAGTCCACCTTGCCCCGCACGTTGAGCGTGTCGGCGGCGGCATCGTAGGCGTGCGTCTCAGTCACGCTAACCGGCACCTCCTTCAGGTGCTCGGCCCACCAGGCGCACTGCGCGGCGACTTCCTTCGGGAGGCCGTCCTTCCAGGTCTCCGTTGGCGGCAGTTCCGCGAATTGGAACTCGTGGTTTGCGCGGAAGGCGCCGACGAAGGCGGGATAAGGCTTCGCCTTGTCGCCGGGAATGGCCCTCGGCAGCCGCTCCCCGAGGAGCGGGAGGACGGCGATGCGCTTCACGCCCTCAGCCGCGAACGCGACGGCCAGCCCGTCAGGCCCGGCGGAGAGCCTGGCCGGCGGCGCGCTGAAGACAAGGAGCACCGGGCAGTCAACCGCGATGGTGCGGTGGCCGATGTCGGCCTCCGCGCGAATCCGCCCGTCGGCGCCATACCACGCCAGCAGCCAGCCCTTGACCACCAGGCTGCCGGCGTCTTCGCGTGTCTTCAGCGCAGCATCGCTGGCGTAGTACGTTGGCACAGGCGGCGGCACAGTGAGGCGCTGGTCGGCCGGCACCCAGGTCGCGTCGCTCCGGGCGAACTTGGAGACCTTCGCGCCCTCGAAGAGCCGCAGCTCATTCCCAGTCAGCTCGAAGACCACGGCAGGCGAGAGCCGCGTGACAAGCGCCTTGAAGGTCTGAGCCTTGCCATCCTCTTGGTAGGCAAACGAGTTCTGCGCCGTCGCCCATGAGGATTCGGAGTCCTCGGGCGTGAGCGCCGCAGGACCGGGCCGCACGAGCCCGATGTCGGCCCAGTCGGCGCCGGCGTAGGTGCACCAGCCCTCCAGGCCGTAGCCGCCCTCCTCGAAGCAGACGTGGGCGCGGCGGCCGAGGCGGACACCATCCTTCTCGAGCGCGGCCCGCCAGGCGAGGCCGCCGGCGACTACGCTGCCGTCGGGCTGCTTCGCGAACCGCAGGCCGATGAACCCATCTTTCGCCGCCAGAAGCGGGGTGACACCGAGGAGAAATGACGCCAGAGACAGCAGGAGCGCGCGCTTTGCGGCCATTCTTCAGTCCCCTACCCAGCACCGCAGGATGTGGTTGGTGACGCGATAGAAGCGCTTCCCCGCGATGGCGATGGGATTGGCGAGGGGCTGGGCGTTGTACTCCATGTCCCAATGGCTCTGAGGGGTCGGGATGTCGAGCTTCAGCGGCTTGGTGAGGTCGAAGGCGCAGAAGATGCCCGCCTCGCCTTCCTCTTGCTCGGACACGTAGAGAATGTTGCCGCCGACAGAGAGCGCGTGGGCCTCGTCGTTGCTCGCAGGCTTGCACTTCGGCGTCCAGAGCAACTCCGTGAGGCGCCCAGTCTTGGGGTCCATGCGTGCGAAGGCCATCGTGCTGCCCCAGGGGGCGGCGATCGGCCCTGCGTGTATGGGCAGGCACCAGCCCCCCCGCCCGTCGCGGCAGACTGAGAACGCCGGCCCATCAACTGTTGAGACCCGCCCGCTGTGCACCGGCATGTAGAGTTCCTCGCCCGTCCTCGCGTCGAGGACGAAGAGTTCCTGCCTCAGCTCGGGCTCGCGGCGGAGGGCCTCGAGCGCCTTGTCCTGAAACTCGGCGGGAATCTTCAGGTACTGCCCCGCGTCGGTGGCCTCCTGGATGCTCGCCTTCGTGATCTTGAGGTCCGTATCGTCTATCGCGCTCCAGGTGCGGACCACCACCTTGCCCTGGTCCACAAAGGCGTTCCCGTCGCGGAAGGTGAAGCCCCACAGGCGCTTCGTCTTCCAGAGAATCTTGCCGTCGCTCGCGTCCAGGCACAGGACCTTGATCTCCTCGTTCGCCACGAACACGCGGCCATCGGCGCAGGCGGCCGTGTGCCAGATGTAACCGCCCGTGTCGGTGGCCCAGAGCTTCCTGCCCGTCTTCGCCTCCAGGCAGTAGAACGTGCCGTCCCGCGCGCCCATGAAGACCTTGCCCTCCGCGATGCAGGGCGCCGTGCAGAAGCCGCGGATGCCGCCATCGAAGTCCCACGCCTTGGAGCCGTCGGCGGCCCTCAGCGCATGCACCTTCCCGTCGAGGCTGCCAAAGATCACCAGTCCATCGGCGCACCCGACCGAGTTCACGATCGGCCCTGCCCTTTCCCACTCCCATGCCCTCTCCCCCGTAGCGGCATCAATGGCATAGACCCGGCCAGTCTTCGAGGGGACGAACATGGAGAGCTGAGCGCATGGCTGCGAAGATCGGCAAGGCCCTGCTCCTCGCCCTCGGCATCCTGATGATCCTCTCCGTCACGGTCTTCGACCCGGCCGTCATCACGGAGAAGGCCAAGCGGCTGTTCGGCCTTACCTCGGGGCAGCGCGCCGACCGCGACATCGAGGGCCTCGCCCTCACCTCGGGCCGCGAGGTGGCCGAGGAGGCCGAGAACCAGCGCATCCGCGACCTGGCCGAGGGACTCCGCATCGCCGACACGCGCGAGACCGTGCGGTTCCTCAGCACCCTGCCCCAGAGCCGCGCGGTCGGCTACCCAGGCAACGCGATGGCCGCCGACTACGTCGAGGACGCCTTCCGCTCCATCGGCCTCGACGACGTGAGGGTCCAGACCTTCGACGTGGCCGTGCCCGTGGACGAGGGGGGCGCGATGGAGGTCCAGGGGCTCGACCGCAAGATCGGGCTGTCCTGCCTCTGGCCCAACGAGGTCCAGACCTCGTCGCTGCCCGAGGGCTTCGAGGGCACGCTGGTGGACGGCGGGAACGGGGCCTTCCGCGCACTCAACGGCTTCCGCCTCACCCGCGAGGTCAAGGCCACCCGCAAGGTCGGCAAGGCCGAGGTCCAGACCACCCGCGACGAGGCGGACGCCGTGGTGCTGCTGGACTTCAGTTGCGGGCAGGACTGGCTGAACCCGTGCATGCTGGGCGCGAAGGCGGTCGTGTTCTTCGACAACTCCGTCCCCGGCGGCCCGCCGGCGGTCACGCGCGGCGAGGCGGAGCAGAAGTTCCTGGCCGTGCCCGCCAACCTGCCGCGCTTCTGGGTGTCCCGCGAGGACGGCCTGTACCTCCGGGCGGAGCTTGGCAAGGCGGCGAAGGCGGGCAGGGAGCTGCGCGCGAAGATGCAGGCGCGCATGGCCTGGCGCCGCGTCCAGGCCCGCAACATCATCGGCGTCATCCCCGGCACGCTCCCGCCCGAGCCTCCCTCTGAGAAGGTGGACTACCGGCGCCAGCGGGCCATCGTGCTCTCGGCCTTCTTCGACGCCGCCTCGATCGTCCCACGCGTGGCCCCCGGGGCGGAAAATGCCTGCGGCCTGGCCGCGCTGCTCCAGACGGCTCGCGTGCTCAAGAAGTGCCCGCCGCGGCACACCGTGGTCTTCCTGGCCACGGGCTGCCACTTCCACTGCCTGTGGGGCGCGCAGGAGTTCCTCCGCCAGAACCTGCCCACGAGCAGCGAACTGGACCGCGCGAAGCTGCCGCGGGAGCGGGTGGACTTCGATCTCTTCGTGGGGCTCGACCTCACGAGCCACAACAACCAGGTGGCCACCACCTGCTTCGGGACGTTCTACAACCGCTGGTGGGAGATGAACGTCTACCGCAAGAACCTGCTTGCGCCCTACGCGAAGAACTTCACGGAATACGCCGCGCGCATCTTCCGCAAGAGCACGTCCGAGGCCACCTGCCCCCACATCAACGCCATCACGCCGCCGAAGAAGACCTGGAAGAACTTCGTGCCGCGCCCCGTGGCGTTCGACTCCGAGGGCGTCGAGGCCCGCGGCAAGGACGCGGTGACGCTCTTCACGCCCAACGAAATCCGCAACCTGGTGGACACGCCGAACGACACGCTCGAGCGGCTCGACGTGGAGAAGCTGCACACCCAGGTGAAGACCGTGGCCGCGCTGGTGGCGAAGGCGGGGCGCGACATCAAGTTCTTCACCGACAGCAAGCTCCACCTCCAGAACCGCATCAACTTCACCCAGGGCAACGCCACCTGGTTCGACCGCGGGCTGAACCCCAACATCCCCAAGGCCCCCCTCGGCGGCGCCGTCGTCACCTTCCGCCACACCAATGCCGGCATCACCAACGCGGGCGTCCGCACCCTCTACACGGCCTACGCGCAGGACGGGAATCCCTGCGGCGGCGACCACAACGAGGGCTTCTACGTTGACCCCGTGACCCTGAACTCGCGTCGCGTGACGCTCAACATCTGGTCGAGCCGCCTCGGGGAGTTGCAGGATGCCCAGGCGGTGGTCCAGAGCCGCTCGTGGCTCAAGACGCATGCCCTGCGGCGCGCGGCCACGGGCAAGGGGGCCACGGCGACCATCCGGGTCGCCGAGCGCTTCGTCCACGAGGAGGAGGGCAAGGGCAAGCACGCCGGCGAGCCCCTGCTCTCGCTGCCCATCGCGGGGGGCGAGCCGCTGAAGGGCTGGTGGGAGGCCGCCCCGGCCGAGGTCGGCAAGCGCAGCGGCCGCTTCATCCCGGCCGAGGAGGACGACGCGTCGAACCTCCCGCTCAAGGGCCACGCCCACATCCAGGTCGGCAACGCCCGATACCGAGGACCCATCCTCGTCCCGCCCGACCGCTTCGAGCTGGACGTTGATCTCGACCCGCCGGGCTGGGTGGGACGCCTCTTCCGCGCCGGCGGCATCGCGCGCGTGCCGCTGCCCGCCGACGCGCCGGACGTTGACCCCGACCTGCGGGTCCTCCGCTCGCTCGTCCTGCGCGGCGCCGCGGGCGCCTACGAGGCCAAGGACGTCAACGTCGCCTTCGGCCAGTTCGAAGGCCAGTACTACTTCCCCTTCATCCAGGAGTGGCGCTGGGGCGAGCTGCCGGTGCTCGCCTACAAGATGGACGACGCCGGGCTGATCGCCTACGCCGAGGACGAAGGGGCGCAGGGCAAGGAGACGTATCCCAACGCCGTCAAATACGGCGGCGGCACCCAATGCGTCCTCTTCCGCTGCAAGCCGCTCACGCTCCTGGAGATCGTGGACTCGCGTTACCTGACGGTGCTGGACATGCTGGGGGTGCTGGGGACCGACAACTCGGTGCCGCAGCAGTGGGGCGCGCGATTCGTGGCCAACCAGAGCCGCCAGGAGGGCGTGATCACCAGCGCCGCCGTCGTCTTCGGCAAGTACGACCCTCAGACAGGCGAGGAGCAGCGCCTGAAGATTCACATGGGCACGGGCCTCTTCGGCATCAAGCTGCTGCTGACCAATGCGGAGATCGAGCGGGAGGGGGCGGTCGTCGCCAGGCCGCCGGAGGGCCGCGCCGGCGACCTCGCCATCACGCTCAAAGAGGCCCGCGGCGCAGGCTACCCCGTCACAGGCGGCTCGCTCCTCTTCCCCACCTACCGCGTGGCCTGGGACATGTGGGTCCTCAACGACTACCGCCTGCGCGAGATGGAGCGCTACGGCATCAGCAACCCGATGCTGGCCAACTTCCCCAAGAAGGGGCAGACGGGGCGCCCGCCGGGCGAGCCCGGCCTCCACGACCGCGCCCGCGAGGCCCTGGCCGAGGCCGACAAGGCCCGCCGCAACCACGACCACGAGCGCTTCATCGCCGAATCGCGCCGCGCCTGGGGCTACGAGGCCAAGGCATACCCCGAGGTCTCCGCCCAGGCCGACGACACGGTGAAGGGCGTCGTCTTCTACTTCATCCTCCTCATCCCCTTCGCGTTCTTCATGGAGCGCCTGCTCGTCGGCGCGGCCGACGTCCGCAGGCGCATCGCCGGCTTCGCCGTCATCTTCCTCGTCGTCTTCGTCATCCTGCGCTACGTCCACCCCGCCTTCAAGCTCTCCACAAGCCCCTACATCATCCTCCTCGCCTTCGTCATCCTCGCCATGGGCGTCATCGTCCTCTTCATCGTCGTCGGCAAGTTCAACGAGCAAATCCGCAAGATGAAGCAGGCGGCCACAGGCATCCAGCAGGCCGACGTCGGCCGCCTCTCCGCCAGCTACGCCGCCATCATGCTCGGCATCTCCAACCTCCGGAAGCGCCGCGTCCGCACCGGCCTCACCGCCATCACCCTCACCCTCCTCACCTTCACCGTCCTCTCCTTCACCTCCATCCAGACCTCCCTCTACGTCTTCGAGCTGTCGCGGCCCAACACGCCCAGCTACGAGGGCGTCCTCGTGCGCGACCGCAACTGGCGCGGTTGCCCAGCCGTGTCTTCGACTCCGACGCCGTGCCTCGACCCCACGGCTGGGCAAGCCAGCCGTGCCACAGCTAGACAAGGGGCCGCCGGGCGGATATAATCCCATTGTCTGCTCACACCGCCCATCGGCGGGGAAGGAGGAGAAGCATGGTTCGGGCACGAGCGCCGGTGCGGATCGATTTCGCGGGCGGGTGGACCGATGTGGCCCTCTTCGCCCAGGAGACGCCGGGGGCCGTGGTCAACGCGGCCATCAGCATCTACTCCTATGCCTCCATCCGCCGCGAGGAGGCCCAGGGCGGCATCCGCATCTTCGCGACGGACTTCGATCTCTACATCGAGGCGGCCGACATCCGCCGCCTGGAGTACGACGGCAACGCCGACCTGGTGAAGGCGGCCATCCGCCACCTCAGGGTGGACGAGAGCTTCCTCATCACCACCCGGTCCGACGCGCCGCCGGGCAGCGGGTTGGGCACCTCGGCCGCAATGGGCGTGGCCCTCATCGGCGCCCTGACCAGCCTTGTCGGCCGCCCGCTCCTCGGCCACGAAATCGCCGAGATGGCCAGCGAGATCGAGCGCGCCGAACTCCACATCCTCGGCGGCAAGCAGGACCAGTACGCCAGCGCTCTCGGCGGCGTCCAGTTCATGGAGTTCCACGGCGAAGGCGTCCGCGCCGCCCCACTCCGCCTCGCGCCCGCCACCGAGTTCGCACTCCAGAAGCACCTGGTCCTCTGCTACACCGAGCAGTCGCGCCTGTCGGGCGACATCCATCAGCGCGTCACCGACGCCTTCCGCCAGGGCGAGGGCGCCACCACTGGGGCCATCGCCGACCTCAAGCGCATCGCCCGCGAGATGAAGGATGCGCTGCTCCTGGGGGACCTGGACGCCTTCGCCGCCCTGGTGAGCGCGAACTGGGAGAACCAGAAGCGCCTCCACCCGTCCGTGACCAACGAGCGGATCGAGGAGCTGTTCGCCATCGCGGCCCGGTCCGGCGCCGCGGGCGGCAAGGCCTGCGGGGCCGGCGGTGGCGGCTGCCTCGTCTTCATCGCCCAGCCCGACCGCGAGCACATCCTGCGCCAGGCCCTCAAGGACGCCGGGGCGCGCGTCATTGACTTCGTCTTCGACCACCGCGGACTCCAGGTGATCTAGGGTGTGTGCGGAAATGGAGCGGCATGCGTAGCGCCAGCGTCTCGCTGGCCGCCCGAGGCCGCCGGGACGGCGGCGCTACCAATTTCCGCACACACCCTAGCCTCCCCGCCCCCGGCGCGGCTGGCGCTCCGCGCCAAGCTGATCGAGCGCCTCCTTGAACACCTGGAACAGGTCTTCGTTGAACAGCACGACGTAGATGCGGTCGATGCCCGTGCCCGCGGCCACGTGGTCGGCGATGGTCTCGAGCATGGCCCGGGCCGAGTACTCGGGCGCCAGGGCCGCCGCGCCCGTGCCAATGGCCGGGAAGGCCACGGTCCGCAGCCTCAGCTCGTCCGCCCGCCGCAGCGCGCCCAGGGTCGCCCGCGCCACGTTCTCCTCCGTCGTGAAGTGCCCGATCTCCATGCTCACCGCGTGGATCACGTACTTCGCCTTCAGCGCGCCCGCCGCGGTCGCCACCGCCTCGCCCAGGGGCACGAAGCGAATCTTGTCGCACTCGTCCTGAATCGCCTTGCCCCCCGTGCGGCCGATCGCGCCCGACACCCCGGCCCCCAGGATGAGGTCCGTGTTCGCCGAGTTCACTATGGCGTCCACCTCCACCTCCGTGATGTCGCCGTGCTTCAGCTCGATCTTCGCCTTGATCGCATCGAGGTCCATTGATGCGTCTCCCAGAGGATTGGGAACCCAAACCCCGTGGCATTATAGCGGAAAGCCGCCCGCGCGGAAAGCCCAGAGCTGCGATGGGCGTGTTGACGGCCCGCCCCCTTCTGCTTACCATAGGGGCCTCGTGGAACGGGCGACTGGACGCTCACAGGAGGCAAGGTCGAGATGGGCGCATTGAGCCGACGCGAGTGGATGGCGGCCAGACTGTGCATGGAGAAGATGAAGGCCCTCATCGCCAAGAGCGGGGTGGGCAATGCCTAGTCCTCAATCGTCCTCCTCCTCGTCCTTGTTCTCGACTCTTCTCCTCTGCCTCTCGCTCGCCGCCGCAGCCCTTGGCGGAGAAGGGGCCGCCGAGCCGGCCCTCACGCTCGAGGGCCACATGTCCCTCATCGGCGGCCTGGCCTTCACGCCCGACGGCAAGTCGCTCCTCAGCGCGGGGAGCTATGTGGACGCCACGCTGTGCCTCTGGGACGCAGCGTCGGGCGAGCTGAAGCAGAGCGTCCGCGGCGAGAAGGGGAGCGTGTCGTGCCTCGCCCTCTCGCGCGACGGCAAGACGCTGGCCGTCGGCGGCGGCGACACGACGCTGCGCCTGCTCGACCCGGCGACGGGCAAGACGCTTCGGGAGCTGGCGAAGCATCGGGGCGGGGTGAACGCCGTGGCCTTCTCGCGCGACGGCAAGCTCCTGGCCAGCGCGTGCGACGGCGACGAGGCGGTGCGGCTCTGGAGCGTGGCGAAGGGCGAGGTGCTCCACACGATGACCATTCGCTGGGGCGCGCACTCGGTGGCCTTCTCCCCCGACGGGCAGGTGCTCGCGGGCGGCGGGCGCTTCGGACGCCTCATCCTCTGGGGCACGGCCACGGGCACTCAGGCCGCCTCGCCCTACCTCGGCAAGGGCAAGGTCACGGTCGCCTTCTCCCCCGACGGCACGCTGCTGGCCTGCGGCAGCGACGGCCCCACGGTGCGGCTCTTCGCCCCACGGGGCGGCAAGCTGCTCCGCACGCTGGCCCAGTGCGCGCCCAACTCGCCGCTCGCCTTCTCGCCCGACAGCAAGCTCCTGGCCACCGGCGGCCCCGAGGGCGCCGTGAAGCTCTGGTGCCCGCAGACCGCGCACCTCGTCGCCACGCTCAGGGGCCACAAGGGCGCCATCTCCGCCCTCGCCTTCGCCCCCGACGGCAAGACCCTCGCCAGCGGCAGCGAAGACCGCACGATCAACCTGTGGGAGGTGGGGAAGCTGGCGGGCAGGTGAGGCCTGCTCTTCGTTCGATCGGCTCGACCGATTCGATCGATTCGATCGATTCGATCGGCCCGATCATGCGTTGCCCACATGAGTAAGGGGAAAGCCCAGATGAAACGCAAGATCGTCCTCCTCGGCGGCGGCAGCTTCTACTTCGAGCAGGTCATCGGCGAACTGGCCACGACGCCCGAGCTGGCCGGCTGCTCGGCCGTGCTCTACGACGTTGACCCCAAGCGGATGGGCGTCGTCCGCCGAGCCGGCCAACGCATCATTGCCGCCGTCGGCGCGAAGCTCAAGCTCTCCGCGACCACCGACCTGCCGCGGGCGCTCGACGGCGCCGACTTCGCCATCAGCTCCATCGGCGTCCACGGGCCGGGCCAGCGCTGGCACAAGGCCGACGTTGATGCCGTCGCCCGCCTCGGCATCATCCAGACCACGGGCGACAGCGTCGGCCCCTCCGGCATCTCGCAGGGCCTCCGCATCATCCCGCTCTACGTCGGGATTGCTCGCCAGATGCAGCGCTACTGCCCCCACGCCTTCCTGCTCAACCACTCGAACCCGATGGGTCCCATCTGCCGCGCGGTCATCAAGGCCACGGGCATCCACACCATCGGCTACTGCCACAACGTGGCCCACGAGACCACCTGGTTCGCCAAAGTCCTCGGCGTGCCGCCCGAGGAGCTGGAGGTCACAGCCGTCGGCCCGAACCACATCCTGTGGCTGCTCGACATCCGGCACCAGGGGCGAAGCGTCTATCCCGAGCTGAAGCGCCGCATCCTGGCCATGGCGCCCGAGCCGACCCGCACCTTCGCCCGCGAGGTGCTGGCCCTCCTCGGCCTCTACCCCATCGCGGGCGACCGCCACATGGTCGAGTTCTTCCCCCACGTCGATCCGCCGCTCCGCGATGCCTGCCACCTGGTCGTCGCGCAGCGCCGCTCGAAGCGGCTCCAGCGCGTCGAGCGATTCACCCGGGCGGCTGAAGACGATGAACTTGCACAAATCGGCCAGCTCGCCGATGCGATGCCAGGCCGGCAGCTCGGCCAGGGTGTCGGCGCCGACGAGGAAATGAGTGTCCCACTCGCCGCTGCTCTGCTCGCGAAGCTGTTCCACGGTGTCAATCGAGTACGACGGCTCGCCGCGGCGCAGCTCGATGTCGCTCGCCTCGAAGGCCGGGTTGTCGGCGATGGCGAGCCGAACCATCTGCAAGCGGTCCTCGGCGGAGGCGAGCGGCTTGCCCAGCTTGTGGGGCGACACGAGGGCGGGCACGAAGACCACCCGCTCGAGGCCCAGGCGCCCACGCGCCTCCTCGGCCACCACGAGGTGTCCCACGTGAATCGGGTTGAACGAACCGCCGAGAAGGCCAATGGGGATCATGCGCGCCGTGACCTGGGAGATCGGACCGATCCGACGGATCCGACCGATCGGTCCGATCGGCCCGACCAGCCGGCTCACCGGTCCCCCCTGCTACACCTTGCCCATCTTCTTCAGGTTGTCCATCACCTGCTTGACGGTTTCGAGCGGCGGGAGCTTGCCCGCGCCGTCCTCCTCGACGATGTACCACTCGGTCTTGCCGGTGGTCTCGCAGAGGGCGAAGATTTCGGGCCAGGGCGCCTTGTCGGTGTCCGAGCCGACGATGCCCCGGAAGCCCTTGGCGTGGACGGTGCGGGCACGGCCGGGGAACTTCTTCAGCGTGGCCACGGGGTCGCACCCGCCCCCCATGCCGTTCCCGACGTCGAGCTGCATCACGACCTCGGGCACCGTGTTGCCGAAGAACACGTCCCACGGCGTCTCGGGGTCGTCGGGGCCGAACTTCCTGAACTCGGCGGCGTGGTTATGGTAGCCGCAGAGCATGTCGTCGGCCTTGAGCTTGTCGGCTATCTCGTTGAACGCCTTCGCCGCCTTCAGCCAATCCTCCCTCGTCTTGCCGCCGATGCCGCCGGGCACGATGAGGAACTTGTTGCCCAGGGCCTTGTGCAGGTCCACCGTCTTCTTCAGGTTGTCGCCCTGGAGCGTGCCGAGGCCCGTGTGGCAGCCGCAGCACTTCAGCCCGTTGTCGTCGAGGAGCTTGCGGAACTCGGCCGGCTTCTTGTCCCAGCCGTAGTAGCCGGCGAAGTCCACGCCCTTGTAGCCGAGCTTGGCAACGGCCTCGACGGTGCCAGGGAAGTCCTTGGCGCACTCGCCGCGCACGCTGTAGAGCTGGAGGCCGATGGGGATCTTCTTCTTGGCCTCATCGCCCTCGGCGCCGAGAAGCCGCCCGCCTGCGGCCAGCGAGGCCGCACCCACAGCAAGGAAACCACGCCGGGAGACCATGCTCTTGCTCCTCTCCTCAATGGATCGGCCCGATCCGTCGGATCGGTCGGATCGGCCCTTGCGCACCATAGAGAACGAGCTACGCCCTTCCCATCGCCTTCAGGTTCTCGAGGCACTTGGCCACGCACTCCATCGGGGGATAGGCGTAGCTCTCCTGCTCGACGATGTACCACTCGGTGCCGCCCATCTTGTCGCAGACGGGGAAGAACTCGGCCCACTTCATGTCGCCCTCGCCGATGAGGGCCTTGGGATTCGTGGCCGAGAACTCCTTGAGGTGCACGGTGAGGGCGCGGCCGGGATACTTCGAGAGGAACGGAACGGGGTCCGCCCCGCCGTGCATGGCGTTGCCCGTGTCGAGCTGCATCACCACGTCGCAGTTCGTGTTCCCGAAGAAAGTGTCCCACGGCAGCTCGCCGTCCATCGCCGTGAACTCGATGTGGTGATTGTGGTAGCCGCACAGGAGGTTGTGGTCGGCGACCTTCTCGGACAGGGCGTTGAAGAACTCGGCGGTGCGCAGCCAGGCGTCGCGCGAGTTGCGCCACGGCTCGGGCAGCCCGGGCACGATGAGGTAGGGGTTGCCGAGGGTGAGGGCGAACTCGATGGTGGCCTGGAGCTGGTCGTCCTGCACGGTCTGGATGCCCGTGTGGGTGCCGCAACACTTCAGGCCGTTGTCGTCGAGCATCTTCCGCAGCTCTTCGGCCGACCGTCCGTGGTAGCCGGCGAACTCCACGCCCGCGTAGCCCATCTTGGCCACCTGCGCGATCACGCCCGCCGGGTCCTTCGCGCAGTCCTCACGCACCGAGTAAAGCTGCAAGCCGACCGGTATCTTCGACATCATCTTCTCCTGAGAGGGTGAAACGAATGCTACAAGTCTACGCGCATGGGGCGCATTTTGCAAATGTTTCGCAGTCGGGCCACGGCCCGAGCTGTCCCCGGTGCCGGTGCCTGGGATGTCCTCAAGACTGCCTTCAGGCAGTCTTCGCTCGCTGCGTGCCGCGCCGCGGGGAATCACCTATGCGAAGGCGCCGAACTCGCGGCAGGCGGCAAACAGGGCGTCAATGTTGGCGAGGGGGACCTCGGGTTCGAGGACGTGGGTGGGCGAGATGATCAGGCCGCCGTTGCGCCCGTACTTCTCGATGCACTCCTTCACCCGAGCCCGCACGTCGGCCGGTGTGCCCCAGGGCATGGTGCTCTGCGTGCCGATGCAGCCGTCGAAGGAGAGGCGCTTGCCGAACCGCTTGTGAATCGCGTCCACGTCGAGACACTCGGGCTGGAGGGGGTTCAGGATGTCGAGCCCGGCCTCGGCCAGCTCGGGCACGATCGCCGCGATGTTGCCATCGCTGTGGTACCAAATCTTGCTCTTTGGGCTGATGTCCTTGATGGCGCGCCAGACCTTGGCCCAGCGGGAGTGAATGAGGCGGCGCCAGGTGTCGGGCGCAAAGATGAGGGCCTTCTGGCTCGCCACGTCGTCGCCCGTGGTTACCATATCGGCGCCAACCTGTGCGAAGGCAACCGCCCGAATCATGTTCTGCTGGAAGAGGCGCTCGAGCAGGCACTCGGCCCAGGCGGGGCGCTCGATGGTGTCGAAGAGGAACTGCTCGTAGCCGCGGATCTGCCAGGCCGATTCGTACATGTGGCCGACCCAGCCGACGGCGACCTTGCCCGCGGCGTGGGCCGCGGCCACGTCAGCGGCCAGGTGGGCGGTGCCCCATTCGCTCACGTCCTCGAGGGGGTAGTCCTCGATGTCCTTCAGGCTCGATGCGTTGCGGAGGGGGGAGATGTAGCCCCAGAAGTGGAAGAAGTGCGCCGGCGCCATCGCCACGCCGTGGCCGTCGAACGTCGTGCCCTCGGGCAGCGTCTCGCCCGCCCAGTAGCGCGAGTAGTCGGGCGGCGTCGTGCCCTCGGGGCGCTTGAGGCCGAGGCCGGCGGAGCGGCAGAAGCCGCAGTGGCCGCCGATATCCTCCGTGCCGATATGCTCGACCACCCGCCGCCGCAGGTCGTCGGTGAATCCTGCGTGATACAGGATGCGGCTCGGCCGCCGATGCTCCGTCGTCGCCACGAAATCCGCCCAGTCGTTGGCCATCTTGGCTTCTCCATGCTTGGGACGTGACGCTCCCTGCTCGATTCACCCCTGCGCGCCGCCCATCATAGCGGCTCACTGTCGCGATGCAAGGCCGGACAGCGCGATTCGGCGGACATGCCCCAATGCCCCACACGTCCCAGCCGCCATGTGAGGCCCGAGACGTGTGAGCGTACTTATTTAAGTGTGCCACATCGCCCCAGCCGCGTCGCGCCCCGCAGGAATTCGGCCTGGCCAGTCAAGCACACCCCACACGGCAACGGCCAGACGCCCGTGGATGCACTGCGCCGCACTTCAAGTGCGCTGCACGTCTCCATGGGCTGCGATTCAGACGTAAGCGTCGCCCTTGCGATGTTCCCGCCCCCGCCGACCTTGCGTCGGCGGGGCGGAGGACTGGCAGCTACGGCGGGCGGCCACAGGCCACGGACCCGCTGTCCCAGGGCGTGAAGCCTGTGGCCCCGTCGCCCTTGCTGGCCTCGGCGAGCCACTGGAGGTAGTTGGCCCGCGTCGCGGCCATTGTCTCGGCCCAGGTGGCCTTCTTCACGTACACTTCGCCTGGCTGGGGCTTCTTAGCCTCGTCGAGGGTGAGGCCGTTGCCCTGGGCGGCGAGAACGGCGGAAGGCAGGATGACCCAGCAGAACGCATGGCTCAATTGGCGGCTCATTGCTCTTCCTCGTGCGGGGAGGATGGCCCGGCGGATGCACACTCAAACGTACCACGATGGTAACGCGAGGGGGCGGGGCTGTCAAGCGGAAAGACGGGATCGGCTGCGTGTGACCTGTTGCGGTCATTCGCCACGGAGACACGGAGCATACGGAGAAGGCAAGAAGCGCAGTCAGAAAGGGGCATGGGGTGAAACCCCAACCGCCTTCTTCTCAGTGCTCTCCCTGTCTCCGTGGTGAGATTCCCCCCCCCTTGTTGCGCAGGAGTTGACACCTGATGATCGTGCGGCGACGGCCCTATGCCTAGAATGAAACGGGCACGGCCATGGAGTTGCTGATCTGGCCGTGGCCGGGGTTTGTTCCTGACTTCCTTACCAGATATATGATCGCCACCGTGTCGCCTTCGATCAAAACGGCTCCTTCAGTAGGTGAGACGGTAGGGTAGACGGCTTCGCCTTTTCCCCTTGGCCCTGAACGTCCGCTACTGCCAACAATCTGCCTGGAAATGGGTTTGCCCGTGGTCTTGTCCTTGAGGATAACCGATGTTGCAATGGCGAACGGGACACCTCTGTCATCTCTGGCCACGAAATAGAACGGCACGATGAGGACCCGAAATAACTCGCCCGTCTTCCCCTGACACTTGTTGACGCCCGTTTCGGCAGGCCAGATGAAGTATGAATAGCCCTTAGCGAACGCTTTCTCGGCCTCCGCTTTGTACTGTTCGGGCAGGACAACCGGGCCTTCGACGTTCTTCGCCGGCGATGGAACCTCCGTGCTGGGCATAGCAGGCTTCTCGATGTCCTTGCCAGGTGGCATACCGAGTTTCTCCTTCGCCTGGGAGGGGACATTGTTACGTGGACCCGCCTTGCTGCTTGGGTCGCCCCCTCCCTGCTGAAGGGCCTCTATCAACCTTATGGGGAAGATATAAACCCTGGCAAAATGCTTGCCATCCTGGTCCGTCTCGACCCCGCCCATCCCCCACCAGAAGACGTTTCCTGTTTGCTTCGTCGGGGGGCCGCATCGCCTCCGGAGTTCATCAATTGTAATCGTTTGCTGCCCGGTTGTGGGTCTCCACATCCAGCCCATTGGGGAACCACTCTTGTCCGAGATAACCGAAAAGGTGTCGCTGAACCACGGCATAGGCTTGCCCCCGATGCGGGAGGGGGGATTGTCAGCCGCTTGTCCTCCGAACAGGGGCTTCTCCTCCGCTTTCTCAAGGTAGTCTTTCATGCCCATGACCTCGAAGAACTTCTTCTGTCTCTCTTCTATGGTCCCAGAGGTCTTGGCGGCAGGTTCCGCGCCCTTCTGGGGATGGGTGTCGCCGTCAGGCTCTCCGTTGTCGGGGAAAGTCCTGACAAAAGCAGCCTCGTCGAATCTGTCCCCGCTGAAAAGCGCCTCGGTTAGAACCATGCTCAGAACCGCATCACACTTCCAGTGCTTGTAGGCGGGAAGGTGATCGACCCAGGAGCGGGTTCGTTCCGGACTCACGCTTTTCACGCGGGTGAGGTATTTTGGTGCGGCGGCAACGCTGTAATTGTCCTTCTGGTCGTAAAGGGGATCGGCAAGCGAAAAAGACAGGGCAAACCAGAAGATGCCCTCTCCTTCGCCGCCTGCTCGCATGGTCTCTTCCGTCCAGGAAGCAAAGTCCCCTTTCGGAATGCTCTTCAGTCGGGCCAAACATCGAGCATTCAGCTCTGCGTTGAGCTTGGTTCCCTTGTAGAGTGCGCTGGCGTCACATAGCCCCAGAAAGACCTCTCTAGTGGTCACGGACACCCCATGACCCTGCAAAACCGAGGCCCAGTCGTCCAGCGTCTTCTTACCTACTTGCTCCCCTCGTGCAACGATTATGGCGGCCCTTGTGTCGAGTCCACCGAAGTAATCGGGCTTCTCCTTGAGGAAGGGGTAATCGGTTGGCCATCCACACAACGGTGCCTTCGATCTCAATTCCATGAGGGAGCCCCGTTTGTCGCTCTCCGGCTCGTGTGCTTTGTCGGCTTGGCGTTTGCGGGTGAGTGCCGCCAGTCTTTCCTCCACCTCTTTGGCTAGTCCTTGGTTGACCTTTGTTTGGCCCGGTTCGCCGCTGGATGGTTGGGCCACTTTTCGCCTTGACTCGATGGCCCGCCGCGCAATCTCGACGGACTCCCTGCTCTCCTCTACGATGGCCCGGACATCCGCATCTTCCAAGGTGTCCGGAGATGCGCGGCCAAGGAGTTGCTCGTAGGTCTCCACTGCCGACTCGTAGCGGCCACCGCCCAACTCCGCCTCCGCCTGTTCTCTAAGGGCTGACAACTGCTCTCGCAACCCTGCTCGCCGCGAGCTGAGGCTCAGGGCGTGAACGGCGTAAGCGATCACCCCAAGGGCAACGGCGGCTGCGGCCAACCCGGTGATTAAGGCCAGGCGGCGCTTCCGCACAATGTCTGGCGCCGCGGACGGCGAAGGCCCTGCGGGAATGGGAGCGGCAGCCGGCGCGACCACGGTCAATTGGGCTCGACCGAGCTGGATTGTGTCGCCTCCCTTGAGTTCCGCTCGTTTCGCTCGGCCGCCATTGACGAACGTGCCGTTGCGGCTGCCGAGGTCTTCGACGAGCCAGCGTTCGCCGTGGCGGAAGATGCGGCAATGGCGGCGCGAAAGCACCTTCTCACCCAGCACTATGTCCGCCTGCTTGTCGCGGCCCAAGACGGCGCCTGCTTCCGGGATGGTCACCTCCCGTCCCGCCCCCTCGCCGCCCACGATCTTGAGCCTCAGGCGGTCCGCCACGGCTGGCCTCCTCATTCGCCGTCCTCTGGAGGTTGGGTGGTTGGATCAATGGGAGAACAGGCTACATGCCCTTCTCTGTGCACTCATCCACTCATCCACCCGTCCATTCATTCCCTTCGTCACTACTCCCCAAGCTCAATTACCGTGATGGTGTGCGGCTTGTCGTAGCGGTTGCCGGCGAGCGGCAGGTCGATGTTGGAGACGTAGAGCTTGTTGCCGCGGACGCATGGCTCGGACGGCCGGTCGAGCCGGCCCTTCCGCCCACTCGTGTTGCCGTTCTTCGCGATGGTCACGACCTTGCCGGTCTTGGGGCAGACCTTGTGGACGGCGTTGCCGAGGAAGTCGGCGATGTAGACCTCGCCCGTCTTGGGGCAGACCTTCAGGCCGTCGCAGCACTTCATCCCGTTGAGCCTGGCGACCATCGAGTGCGACGCGATCTTGCCCTCGTCGGTGAAGGTGAAGGCCTCGAGCTTGGCGTCGCCGAAGTTGCACACGTACAGCGTGCCGTCGGCCCCGAAGCCCGCGCCGTTGGCGCCCACCCAGTCCATGTTCTCGGTCTTCATGCGCGCGCACACGTGCGGGTCCTCGCCGTTCGGCTTCAGGGCGATCGGCTTGTCGGCCTTCAGCTCGGACAGCTTGAAGCGGTAGACGCCGCTGCGCATCGGCGGCGTCGGGTCGGTGCTGAACTTGCTCTCGGTGACGTAGACCGAATCGCCGCGGCAGGCGACGGCATTGGCCATGAAGAAGCCGGTGACCAGGACCTCGACCTTCTCGGCCTTGCCGCCCTTCATCACGACGCGGAGCAGGCGCGACTTGAGGTAGGGCGTGGTGAACGACTGGTTGTCGGCGACGTAGATATTCCCGTCCCGCCCGACATCAATGCCCAGCGGGCCGCAGGGCTTCTTGGTGTCGGGGTGCTCCAGCTCGATGGCGGCCACCTTCTCCGGGATGATCGCCTTCGAGCAACCCACCACGAGCGTGCCCAGCAACGCCACGGCCAGCAGCTTCTTCACCGCAAGTTCCCCCAAAGGGATCGCCAGACGCATACTCGGACGTACCACGATGGTAGCGAGAGCGGCGGGGCGTGTCAAGCAGCGCCCCTTGCAGAGAGGGCGGAGGCGAGGAGTCGGCGGAGAACCTCACGTCCTCCCCTTCTCCCCCAGAGCGGAATCGCCGTCTTCCCCGGCATCCAATGCCTGCCCGCAGCGGGCCAGCAGCCGCCTCGCCTCTTGCGGCGTTTCGTCCAGCAGCTCGATGCGGAAGTGCCGCACACCCAGCCGCCGCCAGCGCCCGATGGCTTCGGCGGGCCGGGCCGTGGCCTGGAAGACGGTGTTCCGACACGTGGCGTCGGCCAGCACGGGATGCTCGACGCCCGCGCGGTCGCGAAGCGTCAGGCGACTGCGGCGGCACGGGCGGCCGCACTCGCCGCGGCCGCGCCCCCGCGCGAGCCGGGCCGCGAAGAGGCAGTGCTGGGTGTGGAACATCGCCACGTGCTGATGGATGACGGCCTCGATGCGGCCTGGGTCCAGGCGGCGCAGCAGGGCCGCCAGTTGCCCCTCATCGAGGTCCAGGCTGGGCGTGAGCCGTGCCAGGCCGAAGCGCGATAGGAGCACGTCCGCGGCAAGCTCGTTGGCCGCGTTGAGCGAGAAGTCGCCCACGAGCGGCACGCCGGGCGCGCGCTCGCGGCACCAGGCCACGGCAGCCAGGTTGCGGGCGAGCGCCGCGTCGGGGCCGAGACCGAGGATGTCCTCGAGCAGGCCCTCCTCGCCCGGCTTGATGATGCGCGGGGTGGCGAGGCCAACCGCGACCCCCGCCGCGCGGGCGCGCGCCACCGCGTAACAGGCAGCACTTATCGCGCGTCGGAAGCCGAGTTCCGATTCGCGCCCAGAGAGGGGGGAAAAGGGCGCGAGTCTTGATTTGGGGCGGCTACCAGTCGTTGCGGACGGGCACGGGGCGGCCCTCGGCGGCGGATTGGACGGCGGCCAGGCACGTGGCGACGGTGCGGGCGCCTTCGCGGGCGTCGAGGGCGACCGGGGCGCCGTCGAGGATGGCGCGGGCCAGGGCGTCCATCTCGGCTCGCTTGTTGTGGCTTGCGACGTCCACGGGGATGGCGGCGAAGCGCTGGTGGCCGAATGCCTTGACGCTGGCGAGCTGGATTTCGGGCGACGTGTTGTCGCAGACGATGGTGCCTTCGGTGCCGTAGAAGACGCTACGCATGGTGTAGGGGCGCTTGACGCCGACGCCGCAGAAGACTTTGCCTAAGACGTTGCCTTCTATGAACTTAAGGACGGCGATGGTGCAGTCGTCCACGGGCCAGTCGCTGAGCACCTTGCGGTTGGCGTAGGCGAAGACCTCGGCGACGTTTCCGCCGACCCAGCGGAGCAGGTCCACGGCGTGGCAGGCGCCGCCGAGGAAGGGGTGGCGGAGGCGAACGGGGTCGGTGCGCCAGCCGCCGACGCCGCGGATGTGGGTGTAGTCGTGGGCGTATTCGGATTCGAGGAAGAAGAGGTCGCCGATGAGGCCCTGTGCGATGAGGCGTTTGGCCATGACGAAGCCGGGGGCGAAGCGGCAGACCTGGCCGACGAGGAGCTTCGCGCCCGTGGCGTCGGCGGCGCGGACGACCTGCTCGCACTCGTCGAGGGTCATCACCATCGGCTTCTCGCAGAGCACGTGCTTGCCGGCGTTCATGGCGGCGCAGGCCATCTCGCAGTGCCACTGGTCGGGCGAGGCGATGAAGAGGATATCGAGGTCGGGGCAGGCCACGAGGTCGCGGTAATCGCTTGAGGCGACTGCCGCCCCGCACTCGGCGGCGACGGAGCGCAGGAGCGCCTCGTCCGTGTCGCACACGGCGTGGGTCTCGACGAGCTGGCTGCCCTCCCACTGGCGGGGGTGCCCCGCGCGGAGGCCGATGGTGCCGACTTTGAGCCTGGGCATGAGCGCTCTCCTATCTCGGCAGGCTGTACGTAGCTCCTGTTGTGGCAACCCTCTGGTCCGGCACGCCCAAACGAGTCTGGGCGTGGCACCCACGGTTCCTGCCAGACCTATGGGGGGTGCCACGGACGAACTTGTTTGTCCGTGTCTTCCGCAACGAAGCCTACGTAGCACACACGGCCCACGAATGCAAGGGCGGGAGGCCGCGGGCCACAAATTGCGGGGCCGCGGAGGAAAAAATCCGCGGCGGGTTGCTTGCGCGCGCGCTGAAGGTGCGGTAGGCTTTGGGTGCCATCCAACATACCGCGAGTGGGACCCCGCCAGGCCGCTCGCGGCCGGCCAGCCGCCTTCATGGCTCCCTCCACAATCGAGCCACCAGCCACGCTCCAGGGCCCGACTCCCAAAGGAGACCGTGCTGTGGCTCATCTGCTTCGCTTCGGTGTGTCGTGGACGCTGCTGTGTCTGGTGTCGCTCGGCGCGTGGGCGCGGGGCGAGGAAGGGGGCGGGGTGGTCCGCCTGGCCCGTGCCCCGATGGCGTCGGGCGTCACGGAGGAGGCTCGTGCGGCCCGCATCAGTCGGCCCATCGAGGCCCTGAAGAGCCGCCTGCCCGCGGGGATTGACCGCTCGCCGGGGCAGCCGGTGGAGATGGGCGGCGACCGCGTGCTGCGGTACATCTACCGCGATGCGTTCGGGGAAGCGTGGTTTGCCGAGGACGCGGCGATTGAGGGCCTGAGCTGCGTGCGGTGGGACGGTGCGGCGCGGGCGCTGCTCCTAGAGGGCCGCGGGGCCGAGCGGCGGCGCGTGAGCCTCACCTACCACTTCGCCGCGCCCTACGACGCCAAGGAACTGGTCACTGAGCTTCAAGGCGTCATCCAGGGCGGGCGGGCCGACTGCGTCGAGTTCACGATGTCCACCGACGGCAAGGAGTTCATCCACCCTGCCCGCGCCTGCGGGCGGCCCGAGGGGAACGCCTTCCACCTGATGAGTGCCGCGAGCTACCAGTTCGACCGGTCGAGTTTCTGGATTCGCATCGAGGCGGACCTGGCGCCTGCGGCGCGGGTGACGCTGACCGAGTTCGTGGCCAATTGCCGGATGAAGCCGCCGGGCCGCCGCGAGGTGACGCTGAGCCCCGACGCGGATGGCCGCCTGGCCTACCGCGACGCGTTGGCCTCGAGCCGCCTGCTCCACGTGGCCGAGGTCCAGAATGCCGAGGCCCTCGACTGGCATCGCGGCGCCGCCCGCCTCACGAGCCAGGAGCCCGTGGTCATCCGCCAGCGCTTCATCGCCCCAGGCCCCCTCGGCTCGATTCGCGTGCGAGTCGGCCACGCCGTCGGGCCGCAGGCCCCGGGCGGCTCCAACACCGTTGCCCTCTCCCTCGACGGCGAGAAGCCCCTCGTCCAGCGCACAGTGACGGGCGCCGACGCCGGCTTCGAGGGCGTGACCGAGCTGCGCCTGGACGACGCGGCGGCCCTGGCCGACGCGCGGCAGTTCTACCTCCTCATCACCCTCGCCCCCGGCGCGGCGGGCGCCGCGCCCAACGTCCTCTCCAGCATCGAGGTCGAGGCCCGGCCCGCCCAGGCCGCCGCGTCCACCGTCGCCTCCGCCGGCAACCCGCAGCCGCGGCCGTGAGGGGGGCGCCTGCCCACGGCGGCAGCGTTCTGGCGGGCCGAACCCTCACCCTGCCCTCTCCCTGCAAGGGAGAGGGGGTTTGGCCCCCCCTCCCTCTCCGGGAGGGGGCAGGGGGAGGGTCGGGGCCCGCCGTTACCCCACGGCGCCACGAACGAAAGCCATGGCCCCATGACAATCCGAGCTTGACTCCCTTCGCCGCCTGTTGTTACATAGTGGGACGGGGACGTGTGGACCACAGGTGAGGCAAGGAGAGAGGCATGCACGGGCAGTTGCTCGACCGACGCGGGTTCCTTGGGACGGGTGCAACGGCGGCGGCCGCCGCCGCGATGCTGGCGGGCGGACGCTTCGGCCAGGCGGCCCCCGCGGCGCCGATGGTCGCCATCATCCGCGACAGGACGCAGAAGGCCATCGTCGAGAACAACGTTGACGCCGCCATCGTTCAGAAGCTCGTGGACGCGGCGGTGATGAAGCTGAGCGGCAAGGACGACGTGGCGAAGGCCTGGGGCGCCTACGTCAGCCCCAAGGACAAGGTGGCGATCAAGTTCAACGGCCTCTTCGACCGCGCGACCACCCACCCCGAGGTCATCGCCGCCGTCACCAGCGGCCTCGTCAAGGCCGGCGTCAACCCAGCCAACATCGTCGTCTACGACCGCGACGACAGGGCCTTCACGACCGCCAAGGTCAAGATCAACCGCGATGGCGACGGCCCCCGCGCCTACCCCACGGGCAAGGACCTCGGCCCCAGCGTGAAGGCCGGCCCGGTGGACACCCAGCTCTCGAAGATCCTCCTCGATGCCGACGTCGTGATCAACGTGCCGATCATGAAGACCCACGGCCTCGCCGGCGTCACCGGCGCCCTCAAGAACCACCTCGGCTCCATCCCCGTCCCCAACGCCCGCGACTTCCACCGCGACACCTGCCAGCACGTGGCCGACCTCAACGCCCTCGAGCCAATCAAGGCCAAGACCCGCCTCTGCATCTGCGACGCCCTCTACGGCCTCTTCGACGGGGGGCCACAGTTCAAGGCCGGTTCCCGCTGGGACTACTACGGCATCCTCGCCTCCGTGGACCCCGTGGCGATGGACGCGGTGCTGGCCGACATCATCAAGGCGAAGCGGGTCGAGAAGGGCCTGCCGAAGCCCTACCACAACGCCATCAAGCACGTCGAGCGCGCCGCCGAGCTGGGCCTGCTGCCTGCTCATCCAACCTCCCGCGGGTTCCCAACCCGCGGGAGGTGTTCCCACGCCGCGGAGTCTCCTGCGCGCCCAGGCTTCCTCTTGTCATCCCGAGCGAAGTCGAGGGGTCTCTCCTGCTCCGTAGCCAGGAGAAGAGAGATGCCTCGGCTGGCTCGGCATGACAGAGAGCAGGGCGGATTGCGGATCCCCCTTGACAAACCCCTTGCCTCTGTGCCATGATGCTAGCCGTAGTACTCCACTGCGGGAGGCCGGCATGACTCGTCGAGCTTCGCAGGCACAAGCCCTCACGGTTCTTGCCATGGCGGCGCTTGCCATTCATGTCCTCGTTCCCCTGGGCGACTGCGCACCCCTGACCCCCCTGCCTTGGGGACTCCAGAGCCGTTCGGATACGGTCGTTGTCCTCGCGGACGGAACGAAGGTTCGCCTCGGCTACAAGGTCGTCGCCGAAGTGGAGAAGGGGCGGATACTCGGCGTGGTCGAGCGCCGCGGCGATCTGGTCGAGGTCCAGGTCTGTGTTGGCACCGAGATTCGCCGGGGTACCCTTCGAACATCCGAGGTGAAGTTCCTGGCCGACAAGGACATGGATCTAGCTTCGGAATGGCTGAAGACCTGCAAGGAGGCCGCGCCGGGATGGGATCTCCAGACCGAGTACCGGGCCCGCCTTGATGGTATTGTCAACCGCGTGGCTAATGCCGCGGCAGCGGGCAAAACGGGGCGTGAGAGGGCTCGTCTGATTGGCGTCCAGATCTTCGATCGCGAGGGCTTCGCCTACAGGAGCGAAGTGTTCGCCCCCGATCAACTGGCCTACCTGAAGCGAGGGAACTGCTTTAGTCTTTCCCTGCTCTACCTGTGCGTCGGGAAGAAGCTGGCACTGCCCCTTCATCTGGTCGTGGTGCCCCAACACGCATTCGTGCGGTACGACGATGGCCAAGACCAGTTCTGCATCGAGGCGACAAATGGAACGATCCACGATAGCGATAGGTACATTCGCGATCGCTTGGGGTCTAGTCCGTTGCAGGCGCGCGGCGGGATCGAGTTCAAGAGCTTGCGTATCCCCAGAACGCTGGGACCGCTGTTCTGTCAGTGGGGTGCACTGCTGGCGAGAAGCGGGAAAAACGAGGAAGCGTGTGCGAAGTTCGCAAAGGCCGTTGAGGTAGAGCCACGCGACTCGGATGCGTACTGCGCCTGGGGGCTGACGCTCGCCAAGATGGGCAAGGAGGAGGGAGCATGCGACATGCTGGCCAAGGCGGTCGAGGCCAATCCGCGGGACGCTGCCACGTACAGAGCTTGGGGCGCTGTCCTAGCCAAGATGGGCAGGTTTGAGGCCGCGCGCGAGAAGCTTGTCAAGGCAGACGAGCTGGCAGAGCCAGATGCGAGAGGGTACTTCCTTTGGGGCCTGCTGCTGATGCGCGAGGGACGGCGGGTTGAGGC
Source organism: Planctomycetota bacterium (assembly GCA_041320515.1). Taxonomy (GTDB): domain Bacteria; phylum Planctomycetota; class PUPC01; order DSUN01; family DSUN01; genus DSUN01. Next base: position 3,818,673 of record JBGLNR010000001.1, read on the forward strand.
CATTGAGAAATTCAACAAGGCCACCGACTTGGACCCGAGTCTAAGACCAGAGGTCACCAAAGCCCTCCGGCAGCAGTAGGGTACGGAATGCGCCATCATCCATGATCGTGGGCCGCCCACAGGTTTGACTCCAGAAGCCCTGCCTCCTACAATCGTCGCGAGTTCGCACTACTCCCTCGTTTCTGGAGCACACGATGGACAAGGACGCGCTGGCGTTTCTGGAGAAGCTCGTCACCACGCCCAGCCCTTCGGGCTACGAGCAGCCGGGGCAGAAGCTGATGCGCGAGCGGATGGGGCAGTTCGCCGACTCGGTGCGGACCGACGTGCATGGGAACGTGATCGCCGCGCTGAATGCCGCGGCGCCGCTGCGCGTGATGCTGGCGGGGCACGTGGACGAGATCGGCCTGATGGTGAACCACATCACGGCCGAGGGCTACATCTACGTGACGCAGATCGGCGGCATTGACGGCGACCGTAGCCGACACCTTTTCGGCCTCAAGCTCCCAGCCCGCGCCGGTCACGTCGAAGGCCAACTCGTCGTGATCGGCAAAGAAACGCACGTGCCCAGTCCTTTCGTAAGCGATCTCATAGACGTGCTCGCCATCGGGCACGGGGACATCGAAGTCGCCAATGCTGACGCGAGCATGATCGGGCACCTCATCCGTGTCCACGCGGAACGGTTCCTTGTGGCCATCGCGCAGAACCCGCGCGACCGAAACCCCGTAGGCATTCCGCTGGTAGAGGCCGCGGCGGAGGAGCGGGAAGTCGCGGTCGAAGCCGCGGTCAACCTTCACCCCCGCGACCGCCAGGCGAATCGTCTCCGTGACCTTCAGCGACCCGTCTGCCCGAAGGAGTATGTCGCTGTGGAAGTCGAGGATCTTCTCCGCTGGGGGCGGCGGCGGCTCCTTCACGGCGCCCTTGTCGAGGGGGACGACGATGGTGAGGCCCTCGCCCGCCTTGAGGGGCCGGGTGGTCTCGAAGGAAATCCTGCCGTCGGGCAGGCGTTCGGCCTTGTAGTCCTTGCCCTTCTCGCCCTCGGCGCCCGTGAAGCCGTTGACCAGGTCCTTGAAGAGCTTCGCCCCCTTCGGCAGCGTGACTGTGGCCCTCACCTTGTCGAAGGGGAACTCCCACTCGGTGCCGTTCACGTTGAAGTACAGCTCGTCGTGGTCGTCGAAGAAGCGGATGTGGTTCGTCGTGCGATAGGTGATGGCGTAGGTGTGCTCGCCCGGAGGCAGGAGCACCCACTCGCTGCCGATCTTGATGCGGGCGTAGTGGTAGCGCGCCCCCCTGTCCACTACGCACGGCTCTTTCTGGCCGTCGCGCACGACGCCCTGGACATCGAAGCCGTATATCTTGCGCCGCGTGGCATCGCGGAGCACGACCGGGAAGTCGCGGAGAATGCCGCGCTTGATCTTGTTGCCCGTGGAGACCAGGCGGATGGTCTCAGTGATCGTCAGCGAGCCGTCCGCGCCGATGGCGATCTCGCTGTGGAAGTCCCGTACCCGCTCCTGCTCGCCGCACCAGGCCGCCGCGGCCATGGCGACGCCCAGAGCCAGGACGGCCGTTCGCGCGCGCATTCGCGTCCCTCCTCTCGGCTGTGCCCTACAGCGACCAGCCCTTGCGATAGGGAGGGTTGAGGAACTGGTTCGCCTCGGGGCAGTTGGTGAATTGCACCTTCTCGGCATCCCATTCGAGCTTGGTGCCGTGGAGCTTGATGGCGATGACGCCGAGCATGGCAATCTGGGTGAGCGGGCCGCCGTAGAGGGCGAAATCGCTCCCCGCCTTCTTGCCCTCGCGGATCGACTTGAGCCAGTCGCCGTGATGGCCAGGCACGCGGGGAATCTTCTTCTCGGGCAGCTTGTATGCCTTCATCGCCGTCTCGGGGATGATTCGGACGCCGCCGGCGCCGTGCGAGCCGTAGGTGATGACGCCTTTGTCGCCGTAGACCACGGCGCCCGTCTCGGGGTGCTTGCGGTCCTCTTCGAGTTCCTTGGGCCGCGGGATCGACTCGGTGCCGCTGTGCCAGACCATCGTGACCGGCCCGCGCTTGTCCTTGGCCGGGAACTCGTAGGTGATCTTGTCGCCCTTGGGGAAGGCGTCGCCCTGGGTCTTGAAGTCCCAGTTCTTCACCTCGGCCTGAATGGACTTGGGCGCGCCGAGGTCGAGTGCCCAGAACACGGGGTCCACCACGTGACACATCCAGTCGCCCACCGTGCCGTTGCCGAACGGCGTCCAGCCGCGCCAGGAGCCGGGGCAGTAGGCGGGATGATACGGCCTCTCCTCCGCGGGGCCGAGCCACAGGTCCCAGTTCAGGTGCTCGGGCACCGGCGGCCGCTCCTTCCGCACCTGCTCAAGGCGGTCCACGCCCGAGTTCACGGCCCTGCAGCCGAGGTGGATGGTGTGGACGTTGCCGATGGCGCCGTCCCAGATCCACTCGCAGAACATGCGGATGGTCTCGGACGAGTGGCCCTGGTTGCCGAGCTGGGTGACGACGTTCTTCTCCTTCGCCGCCTTCATTAGCTCCCGGACCTCGTGGACCGAGTGGGCGAGGGGCTTCTCGCAGTAGACGTGTTTGCCCCGCTTGATCGCCGCCATCGCCACGACCGCGTGGGCGTGGTCCGGGATGCCGATGGTCACGGCGTCAATGTCCTTCTCCATCTCGTCGAACATCTTACGGAAGTCGGCGTACACCCTGGCTTTGGGATACCGCGCCGGCAGTTCCTGGGTCTTCCCGTCCGGGAGTTTCTTCGTCTTCGGGGTGGTTGCGTCCTTGAGCGTGTTGGCATTCACGTCGCACAGTGCGACGATGTTGTTGCCGCCCGAGACGGCGCCGATGTCGCCGCCACCCATGCCGCCGGCGCCGACGCCGGCGATGTTGAGCTTGTCGCTCGGCGGGTTCTCGGTCGTGCCCGCCACGGCATGGCGGGGCACCACGGCCAGCGCCGCCCCCGCCCCGGCCGCCCCGAGAAAGCCCCGACGCGTCACGCGAACGCACTTCATCACGCTCTCCTTCGTCCTGCCCGCCCTGGGGGGAACGCCTCGGCGCCCAAGTGTAGCGCGGAGGGGCCGAGGGGTCAAACGGCCCGCAGGCAGAGGATGGCAATATCATCGTCGCTGGGGGTGCCGGCGGCGAAGGTGCGGACATCTTCGAGAAGCAGGCCGGCGAGGGTCTGGCAGTCGAGGTCGCCGTGGGTGCGCGCGAGGGCGGCCTCGAGGCGGCCTGTTCCGAAGGGCTCGCCCGCCGGGCTTCGGGCCTCCGTCAGCCCGTCCGTGTAGAGCACCAGCGTGTCGCCAGGCCGCATGCCGATCTCCATCTCCTCGATGGTCGAGTCGAAGAGGCCGCCGCGGTAGACGCCCATCACCATGCCCTTGCTCTCCAGGTGGCGGATGGGCGGACTCCGCCGCGGGTTGAAGAGCACGGGCAGGTTGTGGCCGGCGCGTGCAAAGGTGAGGCTGGCCCCGCGCGCGTCCAGCACGCCGTAGCAGGCGGACACGAATGTCCGGGCGTCGAGGTCCGCGTTGATGTCCAGATTCGTCCTGCGGAGGACCTCGGCGGGCGAGCGGTGGTGCTGGGCGTGGAGCTTGAGGGACTTGCGGACCATCGCCATGATGAGGGCCGCCTCGAGGCCGTGGCCCGACACGTCGCCGATGAGGAACGCGATCTCATGGTCCGAAAGGCTGAAGAAGTCGTAGAAGTCGCCGCCGATGTGCTCGGCCGGGTGGTAGAGACAATACAGCTCGTAGCCCTCAGCCTTGGGCACTTCGGCGGGGAGCATCTTCTGGACGATTTCGCGGGCGCGTTCGAGGTTCCGCTGCGACGTGTCGGCCTCGGGCGCCGCCTTGCCGGCGGCGGCAGTGGCATCCGCCTGGCCGGGCTTGCAGCGCTCGATGAGATGGTGCGCCATGCGCGCGGGCGCCGTGGAGGTGAGAAGCAGGTCGGTCGAGATGTCCACCTCGGGCACGGGCCGGCGGCACTCGGGACAGACCCACGCGCCGTCGGGGGCGGCCTGGCGCCACGCTGGCTCGGACTCGATCCTGTGGCGGAGCTTGGCCGTGAGTTCGCTCTGGCGGCTGGCCTCCTGGACGATGCGCTCCATCGCCTCGGCGGAGAAGGGCTTGCGCTTGCCGCGATGGGCCGCGCAGCGCTCCAGGTGCTCGAGCACGCGGTCGAGTGGCGGCACCGACTTGGTCTCGGCGTGCCATAGCACGGGCGTCGCCTCGGCGCAGTACGGGCACCACCAGCGGTGGAGCCAATCCGTGTGCCGCCACGCTGGGTCCGTGCGGAGCGCCTCCTCCAGTTCGATGCGGCGGGACTTGGCTTCCAGGGCGGCCTGGCCGAAATGGGTCCCAGCGCCCTCGGACCAGTTGCGGCACTCGGGGCACGGCGCCCCACCAGCCATATCTGGCGTCGAGCGGCGGCGTGCCGGCGGGCAGCTTCAGGCGAAGGCCCGACGCCGCGGGGACGGTCGCCAGCGCACCCGACTTCACCTCGACCTTGCTGGCCAGGAGGAGCGGCGCACCCGACGTGTCGTAGTCCTGGACCCAGTAGAGGTCGTAGACGCCGGGCGGGGCGAGGAGGTGGGTGTCTTGCTTGGTCCAGACGACGCGCGTGGCCGGCTTGTCGCCGGGGCGCGTCAGGCCCCACCAGCCGTAGCTCTTGTGCCGGGCCGGCACCCAGGCGGCCACCTTGATCTCCACGCCGCTGTCGGCGATGACTGGGGTCAGCGCGCCGGCCTTGATCTCCACCTTGCTGGCCAGGAGGAGCGGCGCGTCCAACGCGTCATAGTCCTGGACCCAGTAGATGTCGTAGACGCCGGGCGGGGCGAGGAGGTGGGTGCCTTGCTTGGTCCAGATGAGGCGGTTGGCTGGCTTGTCGCCGGGGCGCGTCAGGCCCCACCAGCCGTAGCGTGGGTCGCGCGGCGGCACCCAGGCGGCCGCCTTCAGCGCGAAGCCGGAGTCGAGGATCACGTCGGTCGGCCCGCCCGACTTCACCTCCACCTTGCTCGCCACGAGGAACGGCGCGTCCAACGTGTCGTAATCCTGGACCCAGTAGACGTCGTAGGAGCCGGGCGGGGCGAGGAGGCGGTCCAAGCCCTTCGTCCAGATGAGGCGTTTGGCCGGCTTGTCGCCGGGGCGGGTCAGGCCCCACCAGCCGTAGCGTGGGTCACGCGGCGGCACCCAGGCCGCCAGCTTGAGGCGGACGCCCGAGTCCACCGCCACGTCCGCGACCGCGTCGGCCTTCACCTCGATGCCGCTGGCGACGAGGAGAGGCGAGCCGGCATTGTCGCTGTCCTGGGCCCAGTAGACGTCGTAGCGGCCGCTGGCGAGAACCTGTTCCGGGCTGTCCGTCACGCGCTTGAGTATCTTGTTGGGCCCGTCGCCCGCGCGGGCGACGCCCCACCACCCGCCGTTCGGGTCGAACGGCGGGAGCCAGGGGCCGATGACCAGGCGGAGGATTCCCATTCCCGCGGCCACGGGGGCGTCCGTCTTCGCAGGGGGCGCCGCCTTGGGGGCAGGCGCACTCGTGGGGGCGGCCTTCGCCGGCGGCGTCACGACGCTGGGCGAGGCCGTTTGCAGCTTCATGGGAGCGGCGGCCATCGGGGCACGCTCGCCCCCGCTGGGGATGCTGGCCTTGGTGAGCACCTTGTCGGCCCGCATGCGCATGCGGCCCCGCACGGCCTGCACCATGGACTCTCGCACCAGGCCAACGCCGTACTGGTACTGGCGCTCGAGGGTCTGCTGGATGGTCTCGTATCCGCCCACGCCGGGACTCCCCGTGGACTGGGGCTTGTGGTCTTCGAGGACCACATAGCCCGGCTTGACCCCGGCAGGGCCTTCGATGGGCACGGGGCCCCAGAGCGTGGCCGTGTAGGCTTCCCCCGCCTGCTTGGACTCATAGGTCCACCGGCGCGGCGCAGTGAGGGGCAGGGGCAGGCGCACGTGGGGCGGCGGAACGGGCGCCCCCGCCATGTCGGCAAGCACCATCATCTCCTTAAGCTCCTGGAGCCCGATCGGGGACCACAGGAAGAGCGAGCCGGCCGATGGCAGCCGCTTGTCGCCCACGTAGGCCCCCAGGAGGGCTCCCTTGGGGCCGATCCGCTCCAACAGGCTCCTCGTGAGCATGCGAAGCGAGCCATCCGGCTCGGGAGCGATGCCCTGGATGGAGAGGTCCACTCCCGGGGCGGCCTGCACGCGGACCTCGTAGTGCCACTCCGCCCCCTTGATCAGGGGAAAGAGGTCCTGGGGCACGAAGGGCGGCGGGCTTGTCGCCGGCGGCAGGACAGTGAACTCCGCGGTCCGCCAGAGCGTGCCGTCCGCCAGGAGGTCGAAGCGGTACCGGCCCGGGGCGGACACGCGATTGGTGAACCACCCGCGGTCCGAGCCGGGCGGCAGGACATTGTCGCGGCGGCCGAGATCGCGCACCGTCGGGGCGTCGGCGCTGCCCTCCAGCTTGTTCCAGACGCCGGTCACTTTCTTGAACGAGTGGCCGCCCGGAAGGCGGAAGATGACCATGACCTCGTTATTCTCGCTTGGGAAGTGCTGGGTCGGGTACACGGGCGAGAAGTCCGCTGCCCGCCCAAATGCGGTGGCCAGGAACCCGGGCTCGGGCTTGGGCGCTTCCGCAAGCGCTCCCCCGGCGACCGACAGAAACGCTGCCAAGATGATGACACGATGCAGGTTCATTGTCGTTCCCCCTTGTCCGCGGCGCCAGTGGGGACTCGGTGGGGGGCCCCTGCTGGCAGGTTCTTCGTCTTACGCCTTCCCTTCCCGGCGAACTGCACCGACGCCGGGACATTGCTCACTCTTCCTCTATCTCAATGCTAGAGGCGGGCCGGTTCGGGATCAAGGGTTTTCCCGGAAAACCCGGGACCTTCAGGCTAGGCCACGGGACCTCCCGCAACAGAAGCCCATTTGACACACCCCGCCCATCGGGCTATGCTCCTCTGCCGTGGGAGGCCACACGTCACAAGCCAACGGGAGACGCCGCGCATGCGACGAATCGGCCAGCCATCGAGGCGAAGCGTCCTGAAGAGCATTGCTACGGCCCTCGCGGCGCCGTGGGTGGTGCCGCGGTCGGCACTCGGGGCCGAGGGGAAGGTCGCGCCGAGCGACCGCGTGACGATGGGCTTCATCGGCGTGGGAGGGCAGGGCGGCGGACACCTGGCCGGCGGGGCGTGGACCTATCTGCCCGGCGGCTATCTGGGGCGCGACGACGTGCAGATTCTCGCCGTGTGCGACGTCGTGCGCTCGAAGCGCGACGGCCACACGAAGCGCGTGAACGACCACTACGCCAGCAAGTTCGGCAAGGACGGCTACAAGGCCTGCCAAGCCTACGTGGACTTCCGCGACGTGCTGGCCCGCCCCGATATTGACGCCGTGCTCATCGGTACGCCCGAGCACTGGCACGAGGTGATGGCCACGATGGCCGCCAAGGCGGGCAAGGACGTCTATTGCGAGAAGCCCATCGCCCTCACCGTCCGCGGCGGGCGGGCGATGGCGGACGCCGTGCGCCGCTACGGGCGCGTCTACCAGGCGGGCACACAGCAGCGGTCGGAGTACGGCGGCAAGTTCCGCTTCGCCATCGAGATCGTCATGAGCGGCCGCATCGGCTGGCTCGAAAAGGTCTACGCCTACCAGAGCTGCGGCACCGGCTTCGTGCCCGACGGCGCACCGCCGGGCGCCCAGGGCACCCCCGTCCCCGATGGCTTTGACTGGGACCTGTTCCTCGGCCCGGCCCGCTGGGCGCCCCACGGGGCGGGGGCCACGTATTTCGGGGGGGCGGGCGGCGACACCAACTGGTCGCCCCACCACTACGACATCGCGCAGTGGGGCATGGGCACCGACGACACCGGGCCGGTGGAGATCTTCCACGAGAAAGGCACCCTGGCCTTCCGATACGCCAACAGCGTGGTGCTCTACGCCTGCCCCTATCCCGGCGAGAAGTGGGGGCCGGGGCGCGTCTGCTTCGTCGGCACCGAGGGGCGCGTGACCGCCGACCGCGACACCTTCTTCACCGTGCCGGCCAGCATCGGCGCGCAGCCCGTCAGCCCAGACGAGGCACGCGTCTACTTCGCCAACAGCCACTCGGGCAACTTCCTCGACTGCGTCCGCACGCGCAAGAAGACCATCTGCCACGAGGAGATCGCCCACCGCTCGATGAGCGTCATCCTCCTCGGCGGCATCGCCAACCTGCTGCGGCGTCCCCTCAAGTGGGACCCGCAGAAGGAGGAGTTCGTCGGCGATCCCGACGCCAACCGCTACCTCGGCGCGGCCTTCCGCGAACCGCCATCCTGTCGAGTGCCTGGCTCGCCGCCGGCGAGACGGAGGAGGACAGGTACATCGCCATCCTGGAATCCGACCGGCCCTCGAACGAGAGAGCCTGGGCCTGCCGCAGGCTCAAGCTCGCGGGCACGGTGAAGGCCGTGCCCGCCCTGGCCGCGTGCCTGACGGACAAGGAGCTGGCCCACTCCGCTCGCTATGCCCTTGAGACCATGCCCTTCCCCGAGGCGGGCGCCGCGCTCCGCGACGCCGTGCCCAAGGCCGCCGGCGCCGGCATGGGTACTTCAACGACTGAAACCCGCGCCCCGAGAGCCGAGAGCGTCGAAGTCACCGACGACTCTCTCTCAGCGGACCTGGATGACGGGCGGACAATCACCGTCCCACTCGCCTGGTTCCCGCGCCTCCAACACGGCACCCCAGAAGAGCGCAGCCGCTGGCGCCCCATCGCCGGCGGGGAGGGAATCCACTGGCCCGACCTCGACGAAGACATCAGCGTCGAGAACCTCCTCGCCGGCCACCCCTCCGGCGAGAGCCAGCGCTCCTTCAAGCGCTGGCTCGACGAACGCAGCGGAAAGAGCGGGGGTTAGGTAAGGAGTCGCGTGACTTGCCCACCGAGCATGTAGCGCAGGAGCAGCAACCCCATTGGAGGGTTCTTGACCTGGACGTGCCGAGTTCCTGGGATGGCGCGTTTCCGGCGCTCGTATATGAGGACGAGACCTGGACGCAGGTGAAGGCAAGGCTGGATGCGGGCGAGGATGAGTGGGTCGAGTTCATGCGCCAGTTCGTGTATGAGAGGGAATGTGTAAAGGACACCTTGGCCGGGTACCTCTGTGACAAGGCGAGGGAGATCCTCCTGCAAGAGCACACCCACGTTGCAGGATACCACGGGTGCCGTGTAGCTGATCGCCGCAGTTACCAACAGAATGGCATTCTGCCATCCAACCCTGAGATGCTCATTGCTTGGGCAAGGGAACGTTTCGCAGGGATCGCTGGCTTCGAGGATGCGTTGCAGGACATAAACGCCTTGGACCGGCTCTATGTCCGCTATAACGAAGGCAAAGTCGGTCTCCTCATCTCAGGTACATGGGCTAAGAGGAAGCGATGTCATTACGTGCAGGGCAGTGAGCTTATTTGCACATTGGCGAACCGACTCGGCGCTGAGGCAAAGCGGCGCGTCATTGAGACAGGAAGGCCCATGCTGATCAAATGCGCAATACCGGTCAACTGGCTCGACAGTCACACGACGTTCCCAGTGCTTGGCGGCTACGCTAACGAGGTCGTCGCCCAGTTGATCGGTAGGCGAGTTTCGCCTCAGGACCAATATGAGGGTTGTGACGGAGGGTACCTGCTTACCCGAGGAGTCCCGCCACAGAACATCATCGAGTTCATAGACATGACCGATTCCTGCAACGACGTCGAATGGGCAGCGAAGCCCAAGGTGGTACCGTGGCACCTGAGGGCCACGGCAGGACCCGTTAGCTCATAGGAGTGAGGCCCCTCCTGTCGTGAAGCTCCGGCTTCGGCGGGATCGAGGCTGGAGCCACGCAAGGATGCGTTCCCAAGCGGGAGTTTGGGAACGAGAAGACTGAGTGGAGGATGAAGCGATGGCGAGCCAACGGCGGCAATGCACCCGCCGCACGTTTCTCGTGGTGGCCGCGGCCGCGACGGGGGCTGCGGCGGTTGGGGGGGCGCGGCAGACCAGGGGTGAGGAAATGGCGAAGAAGCGGAAGACGGTTCTGTCGTTCTATTGCGACGATACGGGGCCTTACACGGCCGGGGCGAAGGCGTTCGAGACGTTTCTCGATTACTGCGCGAAGCAGAAGATTGCGGGGGAGTCGAGCCTGATCCTCGGCGGGGGCGGGCACTGCATGGCCCGAAAGCCGAACGAGGAGGAGCAGGCGTATCTCGAACAGGTCGCGCGGGCACTGTCGTGCGGGATTGATACGCACATGGAGATTATGACGCACGGGGCGAAGTTCGATTTCGAGGCCAACCGCCCGAAGGAAGGGGCCATCCACGAGGGGCTGTGGCTGCACGAGCCGGGGGTTGCCGCCGCGGAGTACGAGCGGTACTTCGCCAGCATCATCGCCGAGGGGGAGAAGGCGGGGGTGAAGTTCACGGGTCTCACCTGGCCGGGCTGCGGCTGCGAAGCCTGCACGAAGCGCTACGCCGAGCTGCGCACTATCGGCCGCACGGAGCCGAACCTGGCCGTCTGGGAGGCGCTGCTGAGTCTGGCAAAGAAGGGGAAGTTCCGGGGACGAACCCTGCCCTGCTTCTTCGGCTCGAGCGAGACCGACTTCGGCTGCCATCAGAAGGCGAGCGAGGGGGAGTGCGGGGTCTACGACCTCATGCCTAACGCGGGAGACCACTTCGGCATCTGGGAGAACGACCCGAAGCGGGTGAATCCCGACTACTACATCACGGCGGACGGCAAGGCGGGCATCATCGTTCGGCACGTCGAGGCCGGAGCGCCCTACTGCATCTGGTACGCCCACTGGCAGGGGCTGAACCCCGCGAAGGGCGTGGGCTGGAAGGCGTTCGTGACCGTGGTCGAGCGGATCAAGAAGCGCCTGGGCGAGCGCGTGGTCTGGATGCGGCCCAGCGACATCACAGCCCGCTATCACGCGGCCGGGGGATGGGGCTTCCTGGATGGGGAGGGCGGGGGGTGAGCCGGCGCAAGACCTGCCGCCAGAAGCTGGCCGACGACAAGGGTCTGCCCAAGGTGGTGCCCATCACGGGGAAGATGTCGAAGCGATGGGGCACAGGAACGGTGGTGATCCCGGCCCCCCGCGAGGTGGATGCGCTGATGCGGCGGGTGCCGAGGGGGAAGGTGATCACGATCAACGAGATTCGGGCTATACTGGCGCGCAAGCACGGGGCGACGGTGGGCTGCCCGATCACGACCGGCATCTTCGCCTGGCTCGCGGCCGGCGCCGCCGCCGAGGACGAGGCCGACGGCAGGAAGCGCATCACGCCTTACTGGCGGACGCTGAAGGCCGGCGGCGAGCTGAACCCGAAGTATCCGGGCGGCGTCGAGGCCCAGCGGGCGCGCCTCGAGGCCGAAGGGCACACCGTCGTGGCCCGAGGCAAGCGGCTCTTCGTGGCCGGACCCACTTAGGGCGCATTCGGGAGTAGTGAACGGCCCCCCAGCGGATTGGAGTCGCACGTGAAGAAACTTCTCGCTCTCGCCCTGGTCGCCAATGTGTCCGCCGCCGTGGCCGCGGAGGGGCCGCGCGAGCCCCTGTGCGTCAGCGGCGTCTACCCCAGCCTGGCCGCGCTCTCGCAGGCGAAGAGCGAGTGCGGCATCGGAGCCGTCGTGCCGTGGGCGGGCTCGCTTTGGTTCATCACCTATCCCGCGCACTACGGGGACGGAAAGCTCTATCAGGTGACGCCCGACCTCAAGCTGGTCGAGCGCCCCGAGAGCGTCGGCGGCACACACGCGGGACGCCTCATCCACCGCGAATCGCAGCAGCTTGTCATCGGCCCCTACTTCATTGACGAGAAGGGCAACGTCCGCTCCACCAAGTACCACGCCCGCATCACCGCCGTGGCGCGCCACCTAAGTGAGCCAGCCGCAAAGGTTTATATGTTCGACATGGAGGGCGGCTTCGCCGAGGTGGACGTGCGGTCGCTCGAGTTCAAGGAGCTGTTCAAGCTCCAGCCCCTCGGCGTCGCGGGCACCCACGGCAAGGGCGGCTACACCGGCCAGGGCCGCGTGGTCGCGGCCAACAACGGCCGCGGCGGGGCACTCGCCGAATGGGATGGCAAGGCAGATCGCTGGAACCTCGTGGAGCGCAAGAAGTTCTGCGAAGTCACCGGCCCCGGCGGCATCCTCGGCGCGCCCGATGACCGCAGCCCCGACCACCCGCTCTGGTGCACGGGCTGGGACGAGCGTTCGCTGATCCTCAAAGTCCTCGACAAGGGCGAGTGGCACCTATATCGTTACCCCAAAAGCACTTACACGCACGAGCCGGACCACGGCTGGTACACCGAGTGGCCCCGCATCCGCGAAGTCGGCGACGGCCCCTACCTCCTCGACTTCCCCTCGATGTTCTACGCCTTCCCCGCCGACTTCCGCCCAGGGAAGACCGCGGGCTTCCGCCCCATCGCCACCCATCTGCGGATGGTGCCTGACTTCTGTAAGTGGAATAACCGCTTGATCTTAGCATCGTAGGTCCGACCTACCAACGCAACCCTAGAGGAATGCCCCCTTTTGCTCTCCAGATCAACCCCGACTCAAGAATCCGGGACGCTGTCAAGATTTTTTCAGAAATCGGTCGCCTGTCGCTTTGTAGTCGCTCGGGGCCGGAGTCCCGACCCCGACTCTGGCCGGTCCCGCCCTCTGGCGGTCTCGGGGTGCAACGGCGTTCCGTAGCTTGAGCGATTCAGCGAAGGGAACGGGCGAGCGACATGAGGGTGAAGGCGGTGCCGTAGGGCTGGTGGTAGTCGTAGAACGGGTAGTCCCACCACGAGCCGTCCTTCTCCTGGAGCGGCAGGAGGGTGTGGGCCATGTAGCCTCGGAAACGGGGCCGCTCGCGCGGGGGGAGCTGCTCGATGCACAGGGAGGCGTAGTAGTGGCCGTAGTAGTAGAAGTAGCCGGCCACCTGGAACCACGATTCGTGGGGGATGGGCCGCTTGCGGCCGATCCCGAGCCAGTCGTTGCGGGCGAAGAGGCGGTTGAGCCAGGCGCGGAGCACGCCATCGGTCACTGCCGCGTCGCCCCACAGGCGGCAGGCGAGGTTGGCGGCCTGGGAGCGGCCGAGGCTGCCGCCGGGCAGGTTGATGCCGGCCCGCGGCCACCACAGGTGGTTCGCGCTGTAGAGATAGGAGAAGTCGGGGACCCTCTGGCGCCGCAGGCAGGCGAGGCCCCGCTCGACGAGGCGGCCGGGCACGGCGACGCCGCTCTCCTTCGCCTCGTGGAGGGCGACCAGACACGTCGCCGTGGTGAAGGCGGTGGGATGGGTGTCGGGCTTCTGCGTGTGCGCGCCGAAGTCGTAGTAGCCCCAGCCGCCCTGGACCGACTCGTAGCGTTCGAGGAAGCCGACCTGCTCCTTCGCCAGCGCGAGCAGCCGCTCGCGGCGGGCGGGGTCGGCGGCGTGCCGCTTCGCCAGGCGCACGAGGGCCTGGAGGCCGTAGGCGTGGGTCCAGCAGTTGTAGAGGGCGGAGGGCTCGGCGCGGCGGACCCGCGGCAGGTTGGCCACGAGCCAGGCCTCGCCGTACTCAAGGGCCTGGGCGGCTTCGGGACGCTTGTCCCCCACCTCGATGAGCGCGGAGACGCACATGGCCGTGACCGCGGCCCGGAACGCCTGGTGCGAGCCGGGCACGGGGGCGTAGATGTTCAGCCCCTTTGTTCTCCTGGCCGAGCCCCACGAGCCGTCCTTGCTCTGGCAGCCGAGGAGGAAGCCGACGCCGCGCTGGATGGACTGCTCGATGGCCCCGCGGCTCGGCGGCTGGATTGGCCTGGGCTTCGGCCCCGTCTCGGCCGGCCGGACCCGAGCGCACCCGCCCAGCGCCAACGCCAGCAGCAGCCATGCTCCGGCTCTTCTGGCCCCGCAATTGGCAATCGGAAATCGGAAATCGGAAATCACTTCTCGGGCTTCTCCAGCAGCACCACGTCGCCGGCGCTCAATCCGTGGGCGACCTCGGCCTTCCCGTCAGCCTTCCTGCCGACGACGATGGAGCGCTTCTCGGGCGCGCCCTGGCCCTTCTGCACGTAGACGAACGTCGCCTCGCCCTCGGCCACGAGCGCGGCGGTGGGGACGACCAGGGCGTCCTTCTTCTCATACGACGTGAGCTTCACGTTGGCGCCCATCCCCGGCACGAGCGGCGGGGCGTCCTTGGGCAAGGTGATCGTGAGCCTGGCCTCGAAGCTCCCAGGCGTCACGGGCACGGGCGTCACGCCTTCGAGCTTCGCCGCCAGCCTCGTGCTGGGGTAGCCGGCGGGCACGACCTCGGCCTGGGCGCGGGGGGCCACGCGCTCGAGCTGGTCCTCGGGCACGACGGCCCGCACGAACAGGTCCTTTGCGGCGACGATTGACATCACGGCGTCGTGCGGCTTGAGCATCGCGCCCCGCTCGAGGGTCTGGCCCAGCCTCGGCCACGCCCCGCGCACGCAGCCGCCCACGTAAACCACCCCGTCGGCGGGCGCCTTCACCTCCATCGCCGCGCGGTCCTTCTTCATCTTCGCCAGCCGCTCCGCCGCCTTGTCCTGATCGCTCTTGAGCTTCTGGACATCGAGTTGCTTCTTGGTCACTGCGGCTGGCATGGCCACCTTGGCCTTCGCCAGGGCGATGGTTTGGCGAGTGGCGTTCTCGGCGGTCGCGGTGTCCTGGCGCGGCAGCTCGACCGTCAGGGCCTGGTCGCACTTCTGCTTCGCCAGCTCGAGGCCGAACTTGGCCCGCTCCACCGTGTCCCGCTGGCGCTTGAGGATGATCTCCTCCGTCTCCTCGGTCAGGTCGTCGGCCTTGTACATCTTCTCGAGCTGACGAAGCTCCTCGGTCTCGTACTCCAGGTAGTCCGTGGCGTTCTTGACAGCCATGTTGGCTTGCTTCACGGCGAGCGGCCGGTCGAGTCCGGTGTAGCGCTTGAGGTCCTCGTCGGCGTGCTGCTTCGCGCGCTCGGCGGCGGCCATGTCGAGGCCCAGGGTCCGCTCCATCGCGGTCAACTCCTCCTGGGCGGTTCTCAGGACTGGCTCCATCGCCGCGAGGGCGGCCTCGGCGTCCTTGATCGCGTCGTCAATCTTCTGAGGGTCGAGGGTGAGCAGCTTGTCGCCCTTCTTGACCGCCGTGCCGGGCGCGATGGCGTCGAGGACGGCCAGCTCTGCCCAGGCCTCGGGGCGGAAGACGATCTCGGCCACGTGCGGCGTCTCGAACACGCCCTTGAGCTGGGCCTCGACCTTGAACAGCTCGGCCTTCACCGTGTGGGTGGTCGGCTTCGGCGCCTCTTCTTTCCCCTTCTCCTTCGGGGCCTCGCCCGCCAGGGCAGCGGCGGCCAGGCTCAGGGCGACGGCGAAACAGGTCACACGATGCGTCATCGGCAGGCTCCTCGGGACTTCACGGACGAAAGAGCAGAAACCCTCTATATATCCGTTCGGCGGCGCATCGTCAAGTGACGATTCACTCGCGAGTCTGGCCCCCAATTCTGATGAGCTTGCTGCAAGTTCTTGAGCCCGACCCTCTCCCTTCCCTCTCCCTGCAAGGGAGAGGGGTCCGAACCCCCCTCCCTGCCAGGGAGGGGGTAGGGGGAGGGTTGGAGCCTGCCGTTACCCCAGGGCACCAGGGATGGGGGCCATACTCTTGGCTCGCGAGCAGGCTCGTCGCGCTTGGCGCGGACGGGCGCAGGCGGTATAATCCCCGTCATGCGATCCTGCCTAAGGAGAGAGCCCATGCCCGCCATCACGCGCCGTTCCCTCCTCAAGTGCGGGGCCGCCTTGGCGGCCATCCGGCCAGCCGCGTTGCTCGCGGCGGAGGCCGCGCCCTCGCCCATCGGCCTGGAGGCCATCGGCAAGGTGGCGCCCCGCGAATCGCGCGCCATCGCCGCCTCCCCCCTCTCGGTCGGCTTCGAGACCCTCGACCGCAAGCACTTCGACCCCGCCCGCGCCTACCCGCTGCTGGCCAAGCTGGGCGCCAAGTGGGCACGCTGCCAAACCGGCTGGTGCCGCTGCGAGACGGAGAAAGGCAAGCACGATTTCGCCTGGCTCGACAACATAGTGGACTCGCTCCTCAAGATCGGCATCCAGCCCTGGTTCAACCTGGGCTACGGCAACAGGCTCTACACCCCCGAGGCCGACGAGCCCGCGGTCGGCTGGGCGCCCGTGTTTGACGACGCGGCCCGCCAGGCCTGGCTCCGCTTCGTGGAGGCCATCGCCGACCACTTCCGCGGCCGCGTGAGGCACTGGGAGCTGTGGAACGAGCCGAACATCGCCCAGTTCTGGAAGCCGGCCAAGCCCAGCCCCGCCGACTACGTGGCCCTCGTGAAGCTCACGGCGCCCGCGATTCGCAAGGCCATCCCCGACGCCGTGCTCGTCGGCGGCGCCTACGCCGGCATCCCGATGGCCTACATCAAGGGCTGCAATGTCTTCGGCGCGTCGAGCATCGTGCTCCTCATGATGCTGTACAGGGCGATGAACCCGAACCTCGCGCTCGGCCTGGGCACGGGCGGGGCGTTTCTATGCGCTCAGGCGTCCATTGCCCTGCTGTTCCGCGTCCCGCTCACGCCGCTCCAGTACGGCGCCATGCTCGCCATCGCGGCCGGCATGGCCGCGTTCTCGATTGGGGGCAGGACTTCGTAGACGCGGAAGGGGCCGGACGCAGTTGCCACGGCCAGACGAACGCAGTATGATTCACTGCGCATGCGGTGGATCTTACTGCAAGAGGCTGTGCCCAGGCAGTCCCGGCGCCGGGGCCATGATCTGAGGTAGCACAAAAATGCTTGACCCTCTCCGGGAGTTTGACTGGGAGTCGTTGGTCGTACGTTACGAGGAGAAGTGCTCCAGGAGCGGAAGGTTCGAACCCAACGCGCCGCCGCTGGATTGCTTCGCGGACAGGCCTAGTTCGGATAGGGCGTTGTACCACCTCCTCGTGGACAGGGTCCGGAGCGAACGGCTGTCCTCAGGCCAGTTGTCCCTGCCGACCTATGAAGCCATTGTCTACTGGAAGATGTACTCAACGTGCATCAACGCAAACAACGAGGTCAGGAAGAACCCGGCCCGACGCGCGGGGCTGACCCGAAGGTTGGCCTCGGTGCGTGAGTTCCCGGCGAGTGCCCAGGAAGACCGGCGCCTGGCGCTCGGCTTGGTTGCTCGCATGTTGGCACTTCGGCTGTACGGAATGCGCTTGCCCGTCTGTACCACGGTCCTCCATTTCATGTACCCGCAAGTCGTCCCTATCTTCGACCAAATGGTCCTCCGGGCCGTGGGATACTCCAGGGATGAGATCAAGGCGCGAGAGCTGAACCAGTCCAGTGAACTCTATGGCCAGTACCTTGAGCATCACTGGTCACTCGTCCGTACGTACTCTCCCAAGTTCGCCCGTTTGGGCTTGCCTGAGACTCCGGTACGCGCAGTAGAGATGGCGTTGTGGGTGAACAGGGGCGAGGGGTAGGCGAACTCGGTGCCCGTGACGCTTCGCTTCAGGAAGATGCTGCCATCTCGGGAACATGAGCCTGTTCGAGCATCCTGTCGTACAGGAACTCCGGCGCGAAGTCGGCGCCGTTGTCCCACGAAATCGTGTGGAGCACGTCCGAGACCTTGAAGCGCTTGAAGGCGCGCAGGTCCTTGAGAGGCTCGAACACCGGCCCCCAAAGCGCGTCCTCCAGGTCAACCACACCGGACTCTCCGTTGCTGAACGTGACCTTGATCTTGAACCCGCGAAGGTATTTGGCGCTCGTGACGTAAAGCATTGCGATCACTCCAATGGCGGGATTCTGTCGAGGGGCTGGTGCTGCTCGGCCCGCGCCCAGTCTTCGAGTAACTCCTCGCGGCGAAGCTCGTGCCATTCGAGCACCGCTTTCAGCGCACGCCGAGGGAAGCGGCCCTCCACGATCCCGCTGTTGATCTCCACCGATATCCTATACTCGCCGTACTCCGCGTGGAAGTGCGGAGGACGATGGTCGTCGTATAGCATGTAGACGACGATTCCCAGGAATCTGCTGATCTCGGGCATCGTCGTCTCTCCTGTCCCGACGCTCCAACCCAAGTATACCCACACTGGCGTGAATGTCAACGGCGTCTTGCTCCCCTGGAGTTGACATGGCAGGCGCTTTCAATCATGATCGCCAGAGACGTGCGGCCCGACACTTCCTCCGGCTCCGCTGGAGAGCAAGGGATGATGACGCGACTTGGCGCCCAGCAGGCATTTCTCGTTCTGGGGGTGTTCGTCATGGCGGCTACGCAGGAGACGTTTGGCGTCGCGCCCGTGGCCGAAGAGATGGCCCAGGCGCGGCAATGGGTGGCGGCGCGATTCGAGGCGGCGGAGGCGGGGAAACGGGCAGAGCCGGGCCTGCTGGTGCTCGCCAACAACGACCCCGTGGTCAAGAACAACCGGCACGGCAAGCCGCTGAAGCTGGCGGACAAGCAGTTCACCCGCGGCCTGTTCTGCCATGCCGTGAGCAAGGTGGTCGTGCGGCTGCCAGGGCCGGGGAAGACGTTCACGGCGGTCGTGGGCGTGGATTCGAATGAGCAGACGAGCGGCGGGCGGGGGAGCGTGGTGTTCTCGGTGAGCGTCGGGGGCAAGGAGGCACTCAAGTCGGGCGTCCTCCGCGAAGGGATGGCGCCCGTGCCCGTCGCAGTGGACCTCGGCGGCGCGACCGAGTTCGTCTTGGAGGTCGGCGACGCGGGGAACGGCATCGCGTGCGACCAGAGCGATTGGGCCGACGCGAAGGCGGTGCTCGCCGACGGCAAGGAGGTGTGGCTGGGTGACATGGCGTTCGTCGAGGGCGAGGGGCTTCTCGAGGCCGGGCCGCCCTTCTCCTTCACCTACGGCGGCAAGTCCTCCTCCGAGCTGTTGCCAACCTGGGAACTGACGCGGAAATCGGGACCGATTGAGGACCCCGCCCAGTGGCCGGGCAAAGTCCAGCACACCCTCACCTGGACCGATCCGAAGACGGGCCTCGTCGTCCGCTGCGTCGCGATCGAGTACCGCGACTACCCCACGGTGGAGTGGGCTCTCTACTTCAAGAACACGGGCAAGGCCGACACGCCGATCCTCGCCGACATCCAGGCCCTCGATACGCAGATCGCCCGCAGCGGCAAGCAGGAGTTCCTGCTCCATCACGCGGTCGGCTCGCCGTGCAGCAAGGGCGACTACGGGCCGCTGCTGACCGAGCTGAAGCCGAACGCCACGAAGCGCATCGCCGCGGCCGGCGGCAGGCCGACGAACACCGATTGGTCCTACTTCAACATCGAATGGGGAACGCGGGGCAGTGACGCCCCGCCTACAGGGGGTAGGGAAGGGCTGATCGTGGTCGTCGGCTGGCCGGGACAGTGGGCCGCCACGTTCGCCCGGAACGGCGGCACCGGCCTCCGCATCCGCGCGGGACAGGAGTCGACGCACTTCAAGCTCCTCCCCGGCGAAGAGGTCCGCTCGCCGCTCATGGCGCTCCAGTTCTGGAAGGGGGGCGATTGGGTTCGGGCTCAGAACCTCTGGCGGCGCTGGATGATGGCGCACTCGATGCCCAAGCCGGGCGGCAAGCTGCCGCCGCCGCAGTTCGTCGCCGCCAGCTCCCGCGCCTACAACGAGATGATTGACGCCAACACCGAGAACCAGATCATGTTCATCAACCGCTTCCTCGAGGAGGGGCTGAAGCTCGACTACTGGTGGATGGACGCCGGCTGGTACATTCAGGAGAAGGGCTGGCCGCAGGTGGGCACGTGGGAGGTGGACCCCAAGCGCTTCCCCAAGGGCTTCAAGCCGATCAGCGACCACGCGCACGCGAAGGGCATGGGCATCGTCGTCTGGTTCGAGCCAGAGAGGGTCGCCGACGGCACCTGGCTCGCGAAAACCCACCCCGAATGGCTCCTGGGGAAGCCGGGCGGCAACCGCCTGCTCAACCTCGGCAACGACGAGGCGCGGAAGTGGCTCACCGAACACGTGGACAAGTTGATCACCGAGCAGGGCATTGACTTGTACCGCCAGGACTTCAACTTCGACCCCCTCGGCTACTGGCGAGGGAACGACGCGCCCGACCGCCAGGGCATCACCGAGATCAAGCACGTCACTGGCTACCTCGCCTACTGGGATGAGTTGCTTCGGCGCCACCCGAACCTGCTGATTGACTCGTGCGCCAGCGGCGGGCGCCGCAACGACCTGGAGACCATGCGCCGCGCCGTGCCCCTGTGGCGCAGCGACTATGCCTTCGAAGCCACCGGCCACCAGGGGATGACCTACGGCCTCTCCTTCTGGCTCCCCTACCACGGCACGGGCACCGTGGCCTGCGACAACGCGCCCTACTACGGCGGCGGGGCGCCCTCGCCCCAGGGCGAGGTCGTGCCACGCACCCCGAACCTGAGCGTGCCGGACGACCTGAACGCCGAGTCCACCCCCGCCTTCGCCTACGGCCACGGCCGCAACCTGTACGGCGTCGGCGCGCCCGCCTGGCTCGCCAACAACTTCCGCACCGCCGTCCGCATATACTCGGCGGGCGGCCACACCTGGAACGTCTGGGTCCCCTACGCCACGTACAAGGACACGCATCCCGAGTACTTCGCGCTCATCGGCGGCAAGCGCTCCCCAAGCGAGGGGAACCACCTGTGCGCGACGAACGAGGAGGTCAAGCAACTCCTGCTGAAAGGCATCACGGGCCGATTTGCGGAGGGCTACGAGTGGGCGCAGCTCGGCCAGAGCGACGGCTACCAGCCCTGCCGCTGCCCGGCCTGCGAGGCCCTCGACAGCTACACGACCGGGCCGCAGGACAAGCCGCGCCGCTGGGAGTTCGGCCACGCCAGCGACCCGCAGCACCCCTGCGAGCGAATCCTCGTGCCCCACAAGTGGCTCATTGACGAATGCGCCAGGCGCTATCCCGACCGCATGGTGCACCTGCTGGTCTACGGCCCGACGACCTGGCCATCGAAGAAGTTCGACCGCTTCGGCGACAGCGTGGTGGCCGAGGTCTGCGGCCCCACCCCTGAGAAGCTGGCCGCGTGGAAGGACAAGGTGCGGGCGATGACGACCTACGTCTACTACTGGGGCTACTACCACCCGGCCGGCATCGGCCCGAAGTTCGGCCCCAAGCAGATCGCCGACGAAATCCGCATGCTTCACGGCAACAACGTCATCGGCATCTACTACTGCGGTGGAGGCGAGGATTGGGGGCTGGAGGGTCCAGCCTACTGGGTGGCTGGCCGCCTGATGGGCGACCCCGGCCTCGACCACGAGGCCCTCGTGAAGGAGTACTGCGACGGCCTCTACGGCGAGGCCGCCCCGGCCATGCTCCGCTTCTTCGCCCTCCTCTACAACGTCCTCGAACAGGAGGTCCCACGGCTCCCTGGCTGCTCGCGCGCCGAGACGGAGTTCGCCACCCGCTACCCGCCGGCGGTGCTCACGCGCCTCGAGAGCCTGCTCCGCGCGGCCGAGGCACAGGCCGCGACCGAGCGCGCGAAAGGCTGGCTCGGCCTCACGCGCAACGCCTTCGACTACCTCGCCATCAACGCCCGCATGTACACCTTCTACCGTGCCTACATGGCCAACAAGACCGTCGAGAACCTCCTCCAGGTGAAGGCCCAGGTGGACGCCTGGAAGGCCTGGCGCGAGAAGGCCCTCAACTGGGACAAGGCCCACGCCCGCGTGTGGTATCCCGGCTGGGACATCGTTGTGGCCTACATCAAGGAGGGCGGGCACATGCACTCCAAGACAGGGCCGCCGGCCGACTGGGACTTCGAGGCGATGCTGCGGGGCCTTCAGCAGCAGAAGAAGGGGCCGGCGAGAATCGAGGCCAGCCGCGCCCCCGCCCCGCCAGAGATTGATGGCCGCCTCGACGATGGCTGGAGAGCCGCGGCGCCCCAGCCTCTCGCCCCCCTCGGCGGAGCGCCCGCGACCGTCCAGACCACCGTGCGAATGCTCTACGACGAGCGGAACCTCTACCTCGCCTTCGAGTGCGCCGAGCCAGCCGTCGAGAAGATGCGCACCGACCCCAAGGGCCACGACGCCGACATCTGGAACCTGGAGTGTGTCGAGTTCTTCCTCGACCCCGCGGCGCGAAGGACGCAGTACATGCACTTCATCGCGGGCGCCGCTCCCAACGCCCGCTACGACGCGCGAAAGGGCTACGACCCAGCCACCGAGGCCGAAGACAAGCGGTGGGACGCCCCCTGGTCGTCGGCCGTCTCCGTTGACAAGGACGGGAAGCGCTGGGTTGCGGAGATCGCCATCCCCTTCGCCTCGCTCGGCGTCGCCGCGCCGAAGCCGGGTGCCGTGTGGGCGGGGAACTTCGGCCGCGAGCGCTACGCCGGCCACAAAGACCCCCAGCTCTACCTCTGGTCGCCCAACGACCTCGGCACGGGCTTCTGCGAGCCCCTCTGCTTCGGCGAGATCGCCTTCGGCAAGTAGCCGGGGGAACCCGATGAACAGGCTCTTCGCCGGCTGCCTCGTCCTCTTCGGCCTCCTCTCCCCTATCGCCGTGGAGGCTGCGACGAAAGAACAGAATGGCATGGTCCTCCTCCCAGCGGCCGAAGTGGCAGTCGGCACGTCGCCTCAGAGACGTGTGGAGCTGGCCAAGCGCTTCGAGTGCCACCCCACTTGGCTGAACGACGACCTGGCCGGGCGCAAGGCCAAGCTCGCCGCGTTCTGGATTGACCGCTTCCCCGTCACCAACGCCCACTACCTCGCGTTCGTGCGGGCCACGAAGCACCCGCAGCCGGGCTGGTGGGGCCAGGCCTTCCCTGCGGAATACGACAAGCATCCCGTCGTGGGCGTGAGCGGCAAGGATGCGCTGGCGTATGCGAAGTGGGCGGGGAAGCGATTGCCCACGGCCGAGGAATGGGAGGCCGCGGTCGGTGGCGGCCTGTTCGCGTGGGGCGACGCTTGGCCGGGCCCGCTCAAGCTCCCCCGCTTGGGACGAGTCTTATGGGAATTGCCTGCGACCCGACCCGTCGGCTCGGGCGAGTGCGGTCGTAGCACCTCCGGCATCGAGGATTTCGCAGGCCAGGCGCTCGAATGGGTGGCCGACGTGCGGCCCCACCACGGCGTGCAGTTCCAGACGATGAAGGGCGCGAGCTGGTTCCACGAGGACCCCGTGAACTTCCGCACGGCCTCGGGTTGGTGGGCGCACGAGGGCTGGCGGGCCAGCTTCTCGGGCTTCCGCTGCGCGCTCGATGGCGACAAGGCGCCCCCGGCCGTGCAGGATGCCGCGCCCGACAATCCTCCGTCTGCCGCGGCCATACGCGAGCGGCTACTCTCTCCTCGCTCCGGCTTGGTCGCCCTCCACCCCGCGGGTGGCGCCGCGCGCCACCTCGGCATCAGCGTCCCCACCCTCGGCCACGAGGGCTTCGGCCTCTCCGCCCCGGAGACCATTCTCTGGAATGGCAAGGGCGCGCTCTCCTGGCGCGACCAGCCCGAGATGGCCTGGGCAAAGGACAAGCCTGCCTACGAGATGCGGTTCAAGGAGTTCCGCCTCAACGCCGACTTCGCCGCCGGCGACGACTACGTGGAGCAGCTCTTCACCGCGACGAACCTCACCGACAAGCCGGCCACGTTCCGCACCAGCTCCTGCTTCAACCTCCATGGCCACCCGATGTTCTACGATCTGGAGCAGCGCCGGACCTTCGCCCTGGGGGCGGACGGCAAGTTCGTCCCGATGCGCACCCTCACGCGCGGCGGCGACTGCGTCCGCTGGATCACGGGCGGCCCGATGAGCGAGTTGGGCGGGGAGCTGCGGTGGGCTGTGCTGGCCGTCGTCTCGCGCGACGGCCAATGGGTCATCGCCAGCGCCCGCGGCGGTGCGGAGAAGCAGTTCTCCGTTGTCACCAACACCCTCTTCACCTGCCTCCACACCGACTCCACGGTGAGCGTGCCGGCGGGCGGCAGGGCCGCCACCCGCCAGCGTCTCTACTTCCTCAAGGGCACCCTCGACGACTTCCTGAAGCGCTTCCGCGCCGATTGCGCCACGCCATAGAGCGTCTAAGAGAATGAAGCCTGTAGGCGGGCCGTCCCTGGCCCGCGAGGAGCCACGCGGGGCAGAGACGCCCCGCCTACAGGGAAGGACATTGGCCAGCGCACGGCGACAGAGGAGATCGGCTTCATTCTCTTAGTACAGCCCCGCACGAATAGGGGGACAATTGACCATATGGCTCCCGCCCCCACCGACCTCGTGTCGGTGGGGCGGAGGATTAGCAGCTACAGGCGTCCACCCACCCCGAGGGCATCTGCTACTACAATCTGAACAACTTCGACAAGGCCTTCATGGCCCTCCGCCGCGTGACCAACGAGTTCCCCTGGAGCGTCTACGCCAACGAGTCCTTCTACTACATCGGCCAGTGCCACTTCAAGCTCGGCCGCTGGTCCAAGGCCGTGGACGCCCTCGAAAAGGTCGGCACCAGCGTCCCCACCAACACTGAGGGCCAAACCCTCGCCGAGGCCGGCCAGCGGCTCTTCGTCAAAGTCTTCGACCGCGACCTCGTGGTCCTCATCACCCTGGGCGGCAAGCCCAAGGCCACCCTCACCACCGCGCGCGGCGACAAGGAGGAGGTGGCCCTCGAACTCCTCGGCCAGAGCGGCGAGTTCTACATCGGCTCCATCCCCACCCTCCCCGGCGAGGCCAAGCCAGGCGACAAGCTCCTCCAGATCATCGGCGGCGACACCGTCGCCGTGGAGACCGTGGACGCCAATACGGAGTCGGGCAAGCGCAACGAGAAGCGGCTGGCCACGATCAAAATGGTCTCGACCGCCTCGGTGGGCTTCACGGACGGGGCGTACCGCGAGTACACCCAGGGCATCTTCGGCGACGGCGAGGCATTCATCCGCGTGAAGGACCTCGACCGCGACACCACGGCCCAGAAGGACCAGATCGCCGTCAAGGTCTTCACCCAGTACAAGCAGGAGCGGCAGCCCGAGGCCGAGCGCACCAGCCTCGACTTCGCCCGCGAGGAGGAGACCGTGGTCCGCGACTCCGTGCAGGTGAAGCTCGCCGAGACCGAGCCCCACTCAGGCATCTTCGTCGGCACCGTCGTGCCCCGCGTGGCCGTGGACAAGGCGGAGGTGAACCAGGGCGACGCCAGGCTCTCGGCCATGAAGGGCGACGAGCTGGTCGTCGAATACCTCGACGAGGCCCACATCGCCGGCACCGAGACGCGCGACGTGCGGGCCACCGCAAAGCTCCTCATCGGCCAGATTCAGGACGTCAAGATCGAGCACCGCGAGGTGGACACGCTGGACCTCAAGGCCCGCAAGAACCTCATCGAGGCGAAGATCTACCTCAAGCTCGGCAGCATCTTCAAAGAGGTCGGCCTCCAGAAGCAGGCCGTCGAAAAGGCGGCCGAGGGCCTCGACCGCGTGGACGACGTCATCCGCACCAGCACCAAGGCCAGCCTCGACCGCTCCCTCGTCGAGGAGGCATTCAGCGTGAAGTGGGACCTCTTGCTCGTGCAGGACAGAATGGGCGAGGCGATCGGCGTGTGCCGCACCCTCACCCAGCTCTTCCCCGACTCCACGCTCGTGGACCGCGCTCTCCTGAAGATCGGCCAGGCCAGGATGGAGAGCGAGAACCCCCACGAGGCCATCGGAATCTTCCACGCCGTCATCGGCCTGCCCAAGAGCGACCTGAAGGCCGAAGCCCAGTACAGCATCGGCAAGGTCCTCGAACGCGTCGCCAACGAGCACGCCAAGCAGCAGGGGCGCGAGCCCGACCTCAGCCAGGCGATGACCGCCTACAAGAAGTGCGCCGAGAGCTACCCAGACTCCCCCTTCGCCGGCGACGCCCTCGAGCAAATCGCCAACTACTACATCCTGGCCAAGGACTACAACCGCGCCATCGAGCTGATGGAGCGCGTGTTCCAGGACTACCCGGACGCCAGCTTCCTGGACCGCATGCTCCTCAAGTGGGTCATCGCGGCCTACCGCGTGGGCAACCTCCAGACGGCCAAGGCGAAGGCCGAGCAGCTCCTGGCCGAGTACCCGAACTCCCCGCTGGCCCCCAAGGCCCGCCAGTTCCAGGAGATCATCGAGAAGAAGATGGGCGGCGGGGCCGACACCCCCGAGCCGAAGGCCGAGCCGAAGGGGGAGGAGAAGAAGGAAGAGTGACCAGGCGAACTGGATGGTTGGATGGATGGATGTCTGGATGAATGTCAGAGCACAGCCGCTCTTGCACTCATCCATTCATCCACCCATCCATTCATCCGCCGGCTTATCCGTAGAGGAGACGTGATGCTGGAGTACATCCTTGACGGGGGGCTGCTCATGTACCCCCTCGTCGCCTGCTCCATCGTGGCGCTGGCGGTGATGATTGACCGCGTGCGCGCCTTCCGCGCCGCCGAGGCCGACACTGTGAGCCTGCGCGCGAAGATCACAGACTGCCTGGACAACGGCCGCGTGGACGAAGCGGTGGACATCGCCCGCCAGTATCACGGCCCCGTGGCCGCGGTGCTCCTGGCCGGCCTCGACCGCTATCGCAAGCTCAAGGTGCGCGGCCGCGCCATCCTCGAGATCGAGACCAACGTCAAGGAGACGATGGAGGACTACGCCCCCCACGCGATGGAGCCCCTCGAGAGCCGCCTCAACCTCCTCTCCATGATCGGCAGCGTCGCCCCGCTCCTGGGCATGACCGGCACCGTCACCGGCATGATCGCCTCGTTCAACTCCATGGCCGAAATGGGCGGGCTCGACGCCGGCGGCGTGGCCGCGGGCATCGCCGAGGCACTCATCACCACCGGCGCCGGCCTCCTCATCGCCGTCCCTGCCGTCGTCGCCTACAACATCTTCGCCAAGAAGATTGACAAGTACGTGCTCGAGATCGAGCAGACCATGAAAGACCTGATCGACTTCATCTCCCTCGGCCACGCGGAGTCCTGAGCGCCGTCTGCCGGCTGCCGTCTGCTGACTGCCGACTGCGTGCTGCCGCCTGGCTACTGCCGAGTGCCCACGACCATGCCCCTCACCAGGTCCAGACCGTTCTTCGAGCCCGATGTCACCTCCTTCGCCGACATCGCGTTCCTGCTCATCATCTTCTTCATCCTCACCACCACGTTCATCCTGCCCGCGGGCAACAAGCTCGACATCCCGTCGGCCTCGGCCGACCCCGAGAAGGCCGAGGACAAGCAGCTCACGGTCACCCTCCTTGGCGAGGAAATCCAGTACGGCCCCCAGGGCGAGAAAGTGACCATCGAGGAGCTGCGCCGCAAGCTCCTCGGCCGCAACTTCCGCGACAAGCCGCCCGACAAGCGCATCGTCATCGTCAACGCCAAGCCCGACGTGCCCTACGAGGTCTACTTCGACGTGGTCATGGCCATCCACCACGCCGATGGCGTCCTGGCCCTCCTGGAAGAGGAAGAGAAGGCCAAGAAATGAGCGTGCGCCGCAGGAAACGCCTCAAGGCCATCGTCCCCACCGCCTCCTTCGCCGACATCGCCTTCCTCCTCAACATCTTCTTCATGGTCACGTCCAACTTCATCAAGGAGGGCCACATCGAGCTGAAGCAGCCCGGCTCCCCCGAAATCGAGGCCCTCAAGGAGAGCCAGATTTCGGTCGCCCTCGACAAGGACGGCGAGCTGTGGCTCCAGGGCAAGCGCTGCCCGGTCACTGTCCTCGAGGAGGGCGTCAAGGTCCTCATCGCCGAGCTGGGGGAAAAGACGGTGATGCTGAAGGTTGACAAGGACGTTCGCCAGGAGAAGTACGGCCCGGTCTTCCTGGCCCTCAGCCGCGCGGGGGCCGAGCTTGCCCTCGTCGGCCAGAAAGAGAAGGAATGACCGTGACCCCTCGCCCCTACGCTCCGCGTCCATTCATCGCCGCAGAGCGGCGGAAGAGCCGTCCCCACGCGGAGCGTAGGGACGAGAAGAGCATCCAATCATCCTCCGAAAGGAATGACGTCCCATGCCTGAGCCCTCCCTTCCTGAAGCGGTCAACCCCGACGACCTGATGCTGGGAGTCCGCCGAGGCTCGTTCCTTGCCATACTCCTCATCTCGGTCGGCGTCCACCTCGTCCTCATCTTCGGCACGTCCATCGGCTACATGCGCCTGATGCGGCGATACAAGTCCTGGCACCCCCGCATCGAGATGAAGCGCGTGGCCAAGCAGAGGCCAAGGGCAAAGGCGAGCCCGACAAGGGAACCCCCGAGCCCAAAGAGGGCACAGGGAAAGGGGTAGTGCCCAAGGAACTCAAGGCCAAGTCCTCCGAGCGGCCCAAGGAGTCCTCCCTCAAGCTCAATGAGCTGGAATAGCCGTGAGCCGTCATTCTCGATTCCGTCGAGTCCGCAATCCGGACACAGGCGGGACGCCTGTGCCACCAAGGCCCGCGCCACCGGGCATCCTTGGTGGCACAGTTACGCCGCGTGTGCCACCGGGCATCCCTGGTGGCACAGGCATCTTGCCTGTGCTCGTGACGGCGTTCTTCTGGCTGTGCGGCCGGCTCCACGCGGGCGCTGCCCAGCTCTGCTCCTGGGTGGGCAGTGGCGGGGCCTGGCTCCTGCGCCCCTTCCCCTGGTCGTGCCGCTTCGGGGCGCTGGCCACGGTGATGGCGCTCCTGGCCCTCTGGCTCGGCTTCTACGGCGGCGGGCCGCCCGCGAGGTCGGCCTCGCGCACGACGATTCGCGCGCACGCGGCCGGCCGCCCCGCCAGGAGCGTGCGGAACACCAGCGCGTTCTCCCGCTCGCGCGGCCAGAAGTAGATGGGCAGCTCCACCATCTTCGGCTCCGCCGTGTCCGGCTCCTCGACCAGGTAGCCCGTGGCGACGTCGTGGGACGCCGGGTAGCGTCGGGAGGTCATGATGATCTCGGCGCTGCGCACGCGGTCGGCCGGGTAGCTGACGATGGCGACGTGGGGCACGCCCGTCCGCTCGACCCTGAAGCGATAGGCGAAGCGGGCGTCGGGGTAGGCCCCGGCCTCCCGGTACTCGCCCAGCGCGCTCCGCACGATGCGCGCGCCGCCGGACTCGCAGAAGGCGTCGGGCGTGCTCCGCTTCGCGCATTCGATGGACTCCACGTGCGTGCCACGCCTCGCCGCCGTGCCGTCTGGCCCCGCCCCGCCCGTCTTGGGGTCCACGACGAGGAGGTGGGCGCGCGGGCAGGAGACCCGGCCCGTGCAACTCGTCGTGACCTCGTACAGCCCGCTCGAGGCCAGTTGCGCCGCGGTGAGCGGCACCCGGACGCGCCCCCAGGCGCGCGGCGCCACCTCGAGCGGGGTCTGGACGCTGTGGACTTCCTTGCCCTCGGGGTCGAGCACGTGCACGGTGAGCCGGACATCCACCTGTTGGGCAAGGGTGTTGTAGAAGCGGGCCACCAACTCCCCTGCCCTGCCGCTCTCGTAGAGCGTGTGGTCGAGCACCATGACCAGGGGGAGGAGGAACTGGCAGGCCTGCTTCTGCACCTCTTCGGGGCTGAGGGGCGCATCGTAGACCCTCAGGTCGTCCAGCAACGCGTCGGCGGGCACCTTCCCATCGAGCGAGCCGACGCGGAGCTGCCTGGCCGCTGGGGTCACATCTTCATTTGGCACATCGCGGCCATGTGCGAAATGAAGATGTGACCCCGCCCAGGCGGCCTGCCTGGCGCTGGCGCGGCCGACCTCGCGGCCGTTCACGTAGAAGGTCACGCGGTCGCCGCGGCGCCAGGACGCGGCGAAGTGATACCAGTCCCCCTCGTCCCAGCGGTCGAGCTTCTCCTCGATGCGCAGGGGCCACAGGCTGAAGGCGCAGCGGTTGGCGCCGTTGCGGTCGAGCCAGAGGGCGAACGAGCCGGGCGCCTCGTGCGCGGGGTCGGCGGCGAACGCGTCGTCGCCCAGGAGCACGCGGCGGAGCGAGCGCTTGCCGGGGAGCGACCGCGCCCAGAGGGTGAACGCCCCCGCGTCCTTCGACAGGTTCTTATCGAGGGCGTAGGCGAGCTTGAGGCCCGTCGTGGCCGCGAGGGCCTGGCCGAGGAGGCCCTGGCCGAACTGCGTGCCCTCGGCGGCCAGGGGGCGTGGGGCGCCGGCGGCCGTCTGGGCCTCCGCCAGGTTGTCGAAGGGCACGTGCAGGCACAGGCGCGGCGCTTTGGCCGGTGGGGACACAGGCAAGATGCCTGTGCCACCGGGGCGCGCGGGCGCGTTCTTGGCTTCGAGGTTGCGGATGAACGCCAGCTCGACATCCGTGGGGGTGAGGGCGCGGTCGTACAGCCGGAACTCGTCGAACAGGCCGTCCGAGCGCTGCGCCCCATAGCGGTCCGCCCCGATGTAGAGCAGGTCCGACGGCGGCAGGCGCCAGGCCAGCATCAGCTCCCCAACCTGCTCCCCGTCCAGGAACAGGCGTATCGCGGACGCGCCGTCCCACGTGGCCACGACGTGGTGCCAGGCTTCCGGCTTCCAGCGGCGGATGGGCGCGGCCACGCCGGCCGCCCGTTCCCCCTGCCAGCCGAAGACGATGGAGCCGCGCTCGAGGCCGAGCCAGAAGTGCCCGACGGCGCCCGTCGGCTTCTCGTCCGTCACCAGGGTGCGCGTCACCTCCTGCTGCCGCTCGTCGCCCGGGTTCCACACGGGCATGTACCAGAACTCGATGCTGCCCTTGGCCTTGTCGAGCAGGCCGCGGCAGGGGATGACGAGGCCGGAGGGATAGCGGTCGGAGCCAAGCTCCGCGCCCTGCGCCTTGACGCCTGGCCGGTAGGCAGCATGGACGTAGGAAGGAGTGGCACACCCATTGGCCGCGAACTCGATGTCCAGGGTGCCGTCGAAGGGGACGTGGAGCAGCACCTGGGGCGGCGCGGCGCCCGCCAGGCCCTCCGCGACCCACGCCGCGAGCAGCAACCACACCGTCACCGTCCGCATCCACAGCGCTCCTGGGGCCGGTCCGGCCCTCTCCGTGACTATATCACAAGAGCCGCTGCCCCTCAAACCTCCCGCAGGTTGCCAACCTGCGGGAGGTTGCCCGCGCCCGCTCACGGCACGGGCGGCGGCGGCACAGGCGTCCCGCCGGTGTCGCGCACAGGCAAGATGCCTGTGCCACCGGAGGGGGCCGCGGAGAGCCATAGCTTCCTTGCGGAGCGGACGAGCACGACGGGCAGGCCGGGGGCCAGGCGCGCCACAATGTCGCGGCCGCGCCGCTCCACCTCGTGGCGCGGGTAGCGCGAGGAGACGTGGAAGAGCGCGAGGAGCTTCACGCGGGCCTCCACGGCCACGCGGACGGCTTCCTCGAGCGTGCTGTGGCCGGGGGCGTCGCGGTCCTCGGGCGACAGGAACGTCGCCTCGTGCATCAGCACCTCGGCGTCCTGAACCAGTTCGGGCTCGACGGGGGCCGTGTCGCCCGTGTAGGCGAGGAGGGTCTTCTCGTAGACTTCGCTCAGCTCGTCGCGCGGCACGGTGCGGGCGAGGGCCGCGATCTCGCGCTCGGGCAAGCCGGCGTAGCCGGCGCGGAGGCGTTTGCGCTCCTCCAGGATGCGGTAGCCCAGGGCCAGGGCGCGCCCGCCGTGGCGGGCGCGGAAGGGCACCAGGTAGCCGCGGTCGCGCCCGGCGCCGAGCTGCACCCGCTGGCCGGGCTCCAGCGGCTGCCACGACAGGTCGTAGCCGACGCGGTACGTGAGGGCCTCGACATACTGGCGCTGGGCGGCAATCAGCTCGTCGCCGGCGGGGTGGTAGACCTCGAGCGGCTTCTCCTTGTCGCCGCGGGCCGAGCGGCGCGACTGGAGCAGGCCGGGCAGGCCGCCGATGTGGTCGTAGTGCCCGTGGCTGAGGAAGACCTTCTCGATGGCGAAGACGAAGTTCGCCATCGCCGCGCTCACGCCCTCGCCGGCGTCGAGCAGCACGCGGGCCGGGCGGTAGAAGAACCACGTGGCATACATCGCCTTCGAGTAGCCGTTGAGGTTGGCGACGATTTCCTCGTGCAGGCTCACGTCTGCTGCTCCTCCGCGCTCGCGCCGCCTTCGGCCACCTCGAACGCCCGCCGCACGACGCGGCGCGTCAGCGGGTCGGTCACGCTGAGCTGCCACGTGCCGCACCGTTCGTTACCGGCGAGGGGCTCCGACACGTCGAGCACGCCGCCCGTCGTCGCGCGTTCGCCGCCCAGCTCGGGGCGTTCCTCCCCCGACGGGTCGGTCACGCTCACGTGGACGATGTGGCTCCCGCGGGCCGGCTGGCCCGATTCGTTGGCGACCATCACCTTGTAGCTCAACGTCCCGCCCCGGCACGGCGCGCCCGTCGGCCCGTCGAGCCGCAGGGTGAACGGCCGCTCGCGGTAGAGCACCCATAGCCCGCCGTCGTGGGGGGCCAGGGCGACCGTGAGGCCGAAGCCGTCCTGCCTTTCGAGCGGCACGTGCTCGCCCGTCCGGAGGTCGAAGGCTTGCTGGGCGGGGACCGCCTGCTCGTCGAGCGCGATGTGGGCCGACCGCGCCGCGTCGCCGGGTCCCGGCGGCCTCGGGCGGCCAGCGAGACGCTGGCGCCACGCATGCCGCTCGGCTTCCGCACACACCCTGGTCCGCTGCTATGGAATGTGTTATGTTTTGATAGACGCCTCCTTTGGCAAGCAGCCGGTGCGCGCGCCGCGCGCGCTGCCTGCCGTGCTCCGCTGAATTGATAGGTTTTGCGGAATCGGGTTGGTATGCAGCGGCTGGCGTCCGTGACAGCCGTTGGGCGAGCCGTTCCGCCGGCTCACCCTTTGGGCGGGAGCGGATGCGATCCCGCCCACGCCATCAGTATACCATATCACAGAGCTTTGTCAAGTGGGCATGCGAAAAACAGTGTGGCGCTTTCCTGCCAACTCGCATCTGCTCCGGAAGACACGGACAAACAAGTTTGTCCGTGGCACCCCCTGTTGGTTTGGGGCAATCGTGGGTGCCACGCCCAAACTCGTTTGGGTGTGCTCGAAGGACCGCTTCCCGCGACATGGGCGAAAAAGACTCCAGGAGTCTTTTCCACACAAGCGCTCAGGCAGGAAGTGCCCTCTGTCCCAAGGCGAGCAACTCAGGGTCGCACGTCTTCCCCTCGCCGAAGCCCGCAAGCTCCATATGGGGAACGCCCGGTGGTATGCTCTACGTCGCTCGCTTGGGCCATACCAAGCCTCAGCAAGGAAGCGTCGGGCCCCTTCGCAGTGGGTCTTTCCCCCACGGCATCGGCTCCAACATGCCCATACGGAATCGGTCACCACCTTCATTCGCATCCAGAGGACCCCGGACATCGCCTGGCCGGTCACCCGCTGTGCCCGGCCCCTCTGGCCGCACGCCAAGCCCCAAGACGCTCCGGCCCCCCCAGTGGCCACGTGGCCGGTTCAGCCGCCGACGGCAAGAGCCGCTGGCGGTCTGCCCCGCCCACGTCGCCACTTGGCTCTTGGGACTTCGGTTGAGTCGTGGACGGCCCTGTTGACGTGACATCTGGGGCCGCCCTCGCCGCCCCCCCTCCCTGCCCCCCGCCGTGGCGGGCGGCGGCAGGCGGCGGTGCGTTCACACGCCGTCGTTGGTGGCCGTAGACTGGGGGGTCCCTGCAAGGCAGGCACCCCCGCAGCCCCCACCCGTGGTAGTCTCGCATCGTGGGCTTCCCTGCTTCCCGGCTTCTTATCGAAGGAAAGCCGGAACACCCAACATCGCGGGGATACCTCGCGTGCCGTGCTGGCCTGCAATGGTAGGATGGGCGATAGCAGGAAGCGGAGCGGCCAAGACCCGGCTGCCCCCCCACCTGCAAGGCACAACGCCATCGCTGCATCGGGGGCCTGCCCCAAGTAGCCGCCGTGAACGGCAAGGGAACCGGCGGCGGTGGGCCGCCCGGATGCCGAGCACGTCAGGCAACCGGCCCCCACCACCAACGCGACAGTGCACACCACTAGAGGGAAGCCCCAGCCTACCCGGCGTCGGCCCGAGCCGACCGACAAGGGCGGCGGTATCGCGGGAGCGAGTCACGCGACTCGGCGAGAACTCCGGCCAGAGCGGGGACCGCGGCTGGCCGCCGTCCGGCCGGCGAGAACCCCAGCGCGACACAAGGGCCAAGGGGCGGCGTGAGACGGGGCAGTCCGCCAGCGGCTCTTGCCGTGGGCGGCTGGACCTGCCACGTGGCCACTGGGGGGCCGGAGCGTCTTGGGGCGGCGGAACCGCCACGTCAGGGCGCCGGCCAGCAGACAGCGTTCCGCCGCCCGCGAGGGGCTGGGCCATCCCTGGAACCTGCGTGAACCCGTTACTGCACCCGCGGGCGGGGCGGGCGTTGACATTGGGGGAGCGGGGCCGTATAATCCCACGTGCGGGCGGCTCCGGTGGGGTGCGGGTCCTGTAGGCGGGGCGTCTGTGCCCCGCGTGGCTCCTCGCGGGCCAGGGATGGCCCGCCTGCAGGCTCCTTTCTCCCGGACGCTCTAAGGGCATATCTGGTGGTGGGTTGCGTCGCGTGAAGGCGTCCTGGTGCGAAGTTTTTGTGGAACTTTTCACGCGCAGGATCGTCTAACGTAGCGGAAGAGCGAAGCCGATGGCCGAGGTTGACGAGGCGGACGAGCTTCTGGTCGCTCAGGCCCGGCGGGGCGATGCGGGTGCCTTCGGGCGGCTCGTCGAGCGGTATCAGGATGCGCTGTTCAACGGCGTGCACCGCATGGTGAGCCAGCGGGAGGACGCCGAGGACCTGGCGCAGGAGGCGTTCGTCAAGGCCTATCGCGGCATCGGGGCGTTCGAAGGGCGGTCGAGCTTCTACACGTGGCTCTACTCGATCGCCTACAACGTGGTGGTGAGCCACAGGAGAAAAGTCGGCTCCGCCCGCCACCTCAACCCCGTGTCGCTGCACGAGGGGTCGGAGGACGGGGGATGGGGCTGCGAGGCCGAGGACGACTCGGAGCGTCCCGACGCGACGGTGGAGCGGAGCGAGCTGCACGCGCGGCTCGAGGGGGCCATCGCG
Source organism: Planctomycetota bacterium (assembly GCA_041320515.1). Taxonomy (GTDB): domain Bacteria; phylum Planctomycetota; class PUPC01; order DSUN01; family DSUN01; genus DSUN01. The sequence continues at coordinate 3,853,412 of JBGLNR010000001.1, forward strand.
GGGCTCGAGGACGACTATCGAGAGGTGATCGTGATGCGTGACATCGAGGGGTTCGATTACCAGGCGATAGCCGAAGTGCTCGGGTGCCCCGAGGGCACCGTGAAGTCGCGGCTCCACAGGGCACGCCAGGCGCTTCGCGAGCAGCTCAAGGACCTGCTGGCATGATGAAGGACGAGGTTCGCACCCAGCTTTCGGCGTATCTGGACGGCGAGGTCGGCGAGGCCGAGCGCCGCGCGGTGGAGGCGGCCCTGGCCGCCGACGCCGCGCTGCGCGCCGAACTCGACGGGCTGCGCCGCACCGCCGAACTCGTCCGCTCGCTGCCGCGTCGGGCCGCTCCCGCGGGCTTCGCGGCGCGCGTGCAGGCGGCCATCGCCCCTGCGCGGCAGGTCTCGCGTCCGTGGCTCCGGGGCTGGCGGCCGGCCGCGATTGCGGCTGCGGCGTGTCTGCTGCTGGGCCTCGCCGCGCTGCTGATGCCCCGCCCGGATGGCGGGCGTGAGGTGGCCAAAGACATTACGTCTCTCCGTCAGCAGCCCGAGGGGGCGGCAAGGGACGAGAGCGTGGCTGGCCCAGCCCCCGCGACGGCCCACGGCCGCGAGGGCGCCGCCGCCGCGGGCGACAAAAAGGCGGACAAGCTGGAGGCAATGGGGGAGTGCCTCGCCCGCACCGACGACGGGGCGACGGCCCGCGGGCGGAAGAACGGCGCGGGCTACACGGCGGCCCCCACGGCGCCCGCCCCGGCCGAGCAGCCCGCGTTCGCCGATGCGAAGGATGGCAAGTGGGGCGGCCGCGGGGGCGCGGCCCCCAAGCCGGGCATAGCCGCCGAAGAGAAGGCGATGACCTATGCCGAGGGGGAACGCGCCCCGGCCGACGACGCGCGCAAGGAGTTGAAGCTCGCGGAGGCGAAGGAGCCCAGGCCCACCGCCGCGCCTTCGGCCGTCAGGAGCAAAGTGGCCCTCACTGTCGAGACGGCCAAGGACAAGGCCGCGAAGCGCGACTCCGACGTCTATTCGACGGCGTCAGGCGCCGAGCTGCGGAAGGCGGGGAAGGCGGGCGGCGAGGCCCAAGACCCCGCCGCCGGCGAGAAGCGCCGCGCGCTGGACCGGCAGGAACTGATGGACGCCATCGAGCGGGAGTACCGCGTCGGCCAGAGCGCGCTTCGCCGAGCGATGGCCCCCGCTGCCGGCGGCGGCATGGCCAACGGCAGGGTGACGGAGGGACACGCCGAGAGGCGGCAGAGCCACGATGGCCTCGCGGGCCGCATGGAGATGCGGCTGGCCTACGCCGACCTGGCCCGCTGCCTGGCCGAGTGGCAGGCGGCGCTCGACGCGGCGAACCTGGCCTACGCCGTGCGGCCCGTGGGCGGCGGGGAGTTCGTCATCGAGGCCACGCTGCCCGCGCCCTCAAAGTCGCCAAGGACGCCCCCCCGCCGATGGTGTACCTCGTCCTGCGCTTCGCCCGCGCCGAGGGGCAGGACGCCGCTCCCGCCACCGTGCCCGCCGAGCCGGCCGAGCAGAGGAAGTAGGAAAGCACTGAGAACGCAGCCCGCGTGGGTTCTGAGATAGTTTCTTAGGCTCACGCCGTCCAGACACAGAGGCCCGCTTCCGACCACCGGCCTTCTGAGTCCAATCAAATGCCCCTCAGAAATCGCTGCTCCGGGGCGTGGTGGCGGCCGCTGCCCATGGCTCACTCCCTCGCCGCGAGGTCGCTGCACCCGGGGGCGTCGGCCTGGCGGCGGGCGAGGTCAATGAGCCAGGCGGGGATGCCGCCCGCGGCGTCCTTCTCGGCCAGACCGAAGAGGTCGAGGGCGGTCTGGCGGTTCTCCTTCACCACGCTGCGGGCGAAGGGCTGCTCCGCCGCGAGGTCGTAGAGCAGAGCCCCCGTGCGGTCCACCTTGCCGTTGAACCACCAGCGGTCGGTGACGACGGTGACGGCGGAGCCCCAGCCGACGGTGGCGTGGTCGCGGAAGGGCTTCCCGCCGAGAGCGGCGTCGAGGAACGAGCGGCCGTCGAGCGGCTCGGGGGGCGCGACGCCCGCCGCCTCGAGGACGGCGGCCGTGATGTCGTGGTGCTGGACGATGGCGTCGCTCGCCGTGCCCCCGTGCTCGGCGCCGGGGAAGCGAATCATCACGGGCACGTCGTAGACCTCGCGGGAGGAGGGGTAGCCGCGCTTGCCCATGTAATCGCCGTCGCCGATCGAGTGGCCGTGGTCCGAGGTGAAGACGACCATCGTGTTGTCGAGGAGGCCGAGGACGCGAAGCTGTTCCATGAAGAAGCCGAACCAGCGGTCGCACAGGGTCACGGCGCCGCTGTAGTTGGCCTGGGTGCGGCGGAGGAGGCCCGCGGCCATCGCCGTCGTGTCCGCGTAGCCGCTCTTCACCTGCTCCTGCCCCTCCTCCTTCAGGTACATGCGGCGGTAATGGGCGGGGACGAGCCACGGCTCGTGTGGGTCGAACGACTCGACGGTGAGGAAGAAGCGATCGGCGTCCTGGTTCTGCTCCAGCCACACCGCGGCCTCGTGGAGCACGCGCGGGGCGAAGAAGTCCTCTTCCTTCGTGCGGTCGTGGATGTTCATGATGCACTGCTGAATGAAGTCCACGGCCCCTGCGCCAGGGCACTGGCTTGGCCGGGCTGGGTACACAAGAGCGTCACCCCGCGCGCGGCGAACGCGACGGCCGTCACGCGGACGCATTCGCGGTTCACGAGCCAGCGGCCGCCCGCGGCGCCGACGGAACTCAAGCCGACTCGGCGGGCAACCTGCCGCACCGGCTGTCCGTCGCGCGTCTGGAGCGTGGCCGTGAGGCGGTAGAGGAAGGGGTCGTCGGGCCGCCAGAGCCGCGGCGGCTGAGGCTCGAAGGAGTGGGCAACACCGGCGGACTGGTTCGGGTCGAGGCGGACGTCGCTGCCGCGTCGCCAGACGGGATGCGGGTTGCTGGCAGGATCGTCGGGCTCGAAGGCGAGTTCGACCTTGCCCTCGAAGCGCTCGCGGCTGCAGTTCGCGGCGTCGAGCGCCACGTCGGCCACGCCGCCCTGGCCGAGAGTCAAAGTCGAAACCGCGATGCGCTCGATGCTTAGGGCGCCCGTGGCTTCGAGCCAGCAGGCCGCGAGGCCGGGCCGCGCGGGGTCGCCAGGGGCCGCGATGGCCACGAGCACGGTGTTGCTGACGCCGGGACGAGCCGCCTTGGCCGCGTCGAGCCGCACGTCGAGCGCGCTCGGCGCCCGCACGCCCAGCAGTTGGCCGTTGAGCCACACCCACACGGTGCCGCCCAGCGGGCGGACGGCCAGGCTCACCCGATACCCCGCCCAGGCCGCGGGCACGGCGAAGCTCGTGCGGTAGACGCCGCACGGCTCGGCCTCCTGGCGGTGCGGCAACGCGACCGCGCGCCACTCGGAGGGCAACGCATCGAGGGCGGGTGGGGCCTGAGTCGGGGCGTACTCCCAGCCGCCGCGGACCTCGAGCACGTGGGTGACATCGCGCGGCGCCTCCCCTGCCGCCGCGCATGCCACGGCAGCCGTCAACGCCAGAAGTGCGACCAGTCGCCTGAGCATCGGGCCTCCGTCGAACACGTCCCGTGGCGAGGCCGTGCAATGGCCCTCTGGCGAGCGATTCTAGCAGACCCGCGCCGCGCGATCAAGCCCCCTGGGGCGTGAGTCTGCCTTTTCGGACTCCGCGGCCGTCTGTGGAGGTCGCCCGTCTGTGGATGTACACACCTCCACAGACGAACGGGTCCACACTCGGGGCGCTCACAGCGGAAGGGCGATGCCCAGGCCGCGGCGTTCGGCGTTGGCCAGGACGAGGCGGGCGGCACAGAGGTCCTGGACGGCGAGGCCGACGGACTTGAAGAGGGTGGTCTGGCCGGGGGACTCGCGGCCCGGCCTGGCGCCGGCCACGATGTCGCCAAGTTCGGCCCAGATGTGGCCGCGGGCGATCAGCCCCTCCGCCATCGGGATGAGGAGGTCGCCCGCCTCGGCGAGGGCGGCGGGCACGTGGTCCACGACCACGCGGGCGCGGCGCACGGTTTCCCCGGGAATCTCGCGCACGGTGGGCTTGTAGGAGCCGATGGCGTTGATGTGGGCGCCGGGGAAAAGCTCGGCGTCGGCGAACACGGGGACGGCGGAGGTGGTGGCAGTGCAGACGATGTCGGCCCCGGCCAGGGCCTCGGCGGAGGAGCGGGCGGACTCGACGGGGATGCCGAGGCGCTCGGCCATCTCGCGGGCGAAGGCCGCGGCGCGGGCCGTATCAGGGTCGAGCACGCGGGCCTGGCAGATGCGGCGGACGGCGCAGACGGCCTCGAGCTGGGTGCGGGCCTGCGGCCCCGAGCCGAAGATGGCCGCGGCCGAGGCGTCGGGGTTCGCCAACAGGTCGGTCGCGGCGCCCGAGGCGGCCCCCGTGCGGATCGCGGTCAGCGACGTGCCGTCCATCACTGCCACGGGGCTGCCCGTCGCGGCATCGAGCACGAGCATGAGCGCCTGGATGACGGGCAGCCCGCTCGCGCGGTTGCCGGGATACACGGTGACCACTTTGATGCCCATCGCCTGGTCGGCGGGAACGTAGGACGTCATGAACAAGGCGTCGCCGGGCGGCTCCGTGGCCGCGATGTGCGTGCGGGCGGGCATGACGACCTGGCCTGCGGCGAGGAGGCGGAAGGCCCGCTTCATCGCCTCGATGGCCTCACGCATGGGCAGGGCCTCCGCCACGTCGCGGGCGGACAGGAATCGAAGGGAGCGTTCGCTCACGCGGGTCCTCCATCAGGAGCACGCGGCTTCAGGGCCCGCGCCGAGGGCGTGACGGCCAGGCCGCCCAGGGCGGTGCAGCGCAGCTCGGGCGGCAGCATCCGCCCGACAGCATACACGGCGTCAACCGTCTCGTCCAGTGGGATCGGGTTGCGGTAGCCGCCGAGGACGAGGTCGGCGCAGAGGATGGCCGTGGCGGCGGCCGCGGCGTTGCGCGTGTGGCAGGGGATTTCGACCGCGCCCTGGACGAGGTCGCACACGGAGCCCATGCTGTTCTGGAACGCGATGGCGGCGGCATCGGCGGCCTGCTGGGCCGTGCCGCCCGCGGCCTCGACCACGGCGGCGGCGGCCATCGCCCCGGCCGCGCCGATCTCGACCTGGCAGCCAGCCACCTCGGCGGCGAACGTGGCGCGGTTGGCCACCACCACGCCCACGGCGCCCGCCGCAAGAAAGGCGAGCGAGGCCGCCTCGCGGCCCAGCCCCCTCTCCTCGATCAATGTCACGAGCACCCCAGGCAGCGTGCCGGCCGAGCCGCCGGTGGGCGCGGCGCACACGACGCCCATGCTGCTGTTCACCTGCATCACGGCGAGCGCGCGGGCCGCCGCCCGCGTGTGGATGCCGCCGCCCACCAGACGGCCACCGGCCTCCGCGGCCAGAATGGCGCCCGCACTCGGGTCGAGGAACTGCATGGCGTGGCAGGGCTCCGTCAGCCCCTGCCGCACCGAGCGCGCCATGACGTCGAGGCGGCGCGCAACCTCGGCGAGGACAGCTTCGTGCGAAAGCCCCAGGAGCGCGGCCTCGTAGTCCAGCGCCACGCGGCCCAGCGACGCGCCCCGCGCCGTCGCCAACTCCACCATCTCCCCCGCGCTGGCGAAGTGCGGCTGGCCGACCCGCACGAAGAAGACGGGGGCCGCCTGCCAGACCGTCGCGCCCCTCAAGGCATCGGCGGCGTCCTTCGAGAGCGGAACACGCCGCCGCGCGGTGATGAGCGCCCTGCCCTCTCGCACCTGGCACTTCGGCCGGCCAAGCAGCGCGCCGTCCCTCCCCAGAGCGTCGGCAACGGCCGCCTCGCCCCCGCGGGCGGTCTCGACCGCAATCTCGTGGGCATCCCCGGTGAAGCGGATGGGCCAGCCGGCGAGGCGCACGATCTCGACCGCACCACCCCCCACCGAGTTGGCCCGCAGGCACAACTCGCGGCCATCCGCCGCCGACAGCTCGATGTCCATCGCGTTCGGGTGGCCGGCGTCAGGGAGGCTTCGCAGGCCGAACTCGAGCGCGGGGCCGGCGTCGGCGGCGAGGCGGAGCGCCCCGAAGAAGCGCTCGTCGGCCATCGTCCAGCCCATGAGGCCGACGGCGAAGGCGAGGTCGGCGCCCTGCTGCCGGTAGCACGCCCCGTAAGAGCCGGCGCGGTCGAACCACACGGCCGCCCGCGTCGGCGCGGCGCCGAGGAGTGACCGCGCGAGGCAGGCGACGTGGAACGCCCCCGCCGTGTGGGAGCTGGACGGCCCTCGCATCACGGGGCCGAGCACGTCGTTGAGCACGCTGGCAGGCTTCACGCAATCACACCTGAACGCTGGCCGCCAATCCAGCCTCAGAGTATATCGCCACCTGGCCAAAAGTCAAGGAACCAGGACAGGCGTGAAGAGTCCAGAGGCCGGTGGGCAGGCTGGCCGGCGCGCGGGTAGAGCGTGGCGATGGCTGGGAAGCGCAGGACGGAGTGTGGCAGCGTGGCAGGGAATCGAAGGTGCTGGGGACGGGCACCACGTGCCCCTTGGTCTTCTCGACGGCAAAGGTGATGGGGACGCTGGCCTGGCCTGGCGGCGCGGGAACGATCGCCATCTCCGACCACTTCGGGCAGAGAGGCAGGTCAGGATGTCCCGCAACGGCTTTGGCCGCGCGCTCGTCCAGCCGGCGCATTCCGACGAGGCGTGTTGGCGGCGCGGGGGGCAGCTTGAGGCGCAGCTCTGCATCGCCCACCAACTCCACCTGCCCGGCCTCGGCCAGGGTCACTTTGCCCCGCGCGTCGAGCGTGAAGGGCACGCCGCTGAAGCGATATGCCTTGCTTCAGCACGCCTGCCAGCAGGTCGGCCCCATCATACGTCAGGGCCATGGGGATGGGAACCGACCGCTCCCCTTCAGACACGCGGAAGGTCACGGGCCAGCAGACTACTTGCACGAGGCCGCGGCCGGCCTCGATGGTCACGCGAGGGTCGTCGGAGCTGAGCTTGCCCCGCTCGAGCGCGAAGCGGATATCGCCGGGCACCAGCACGTGCTTGCCGTCGTGCAGTTCCACCTTTGCCGTGGGCGGGCGACTGATGCCCGGCACCACGGGCGGCCCCTCGACGCCAAGCTCCTTGAGCAGCTTGTCAGCGGCGCCAGTGCCGTCGGCGGCCCCGCCGCCCCGCTCCATGCCCCATGCTCTCTCCAGAAGGCTGTCCTTGTAGTCAAGAATCGGCGAGCCATCTACCCTCATGTTCAGCGGCCACGTGGCCACCACCCAGCCGCCGTAGGGCGAACGCCGAATCTCGTGGGCGCTTTCCAGCGAGACGAGCTTGCCGTCCCTCTGCGCTACTAGGCCGATCGTGATCTCGCCGCATTGCGCGGCGCCTGCCAACAGCGCCGCCACCCCGAGCGCGACGATCATGAGCTGCTTCGGCTTCATCTGTGTCCCCCGTTTGTGCTCGCCTACGGCTTCTCGATGGTGAAGTCGCAACGGCCCTCGGGCAGCTCGAGGGCGAGGATGCCGTTGGGTGAGTTGCGCTTCTCGCGCTTGCCGTTCAGCGTGAGCACGAGGTCGCTGGTCCACTCGCGGCCGAGGAGCAGATAGATTTCGCGCTGAGGGCCTTCCGCCGTGCCAGTGAAGCCCGTGGCGGTCTGCATGAGCGACACGGGGCCTTTGCCGAAGACGCCGATGTCGCGGCAGCGAATCTCGGCGCCGTTGACCAGGGACACGCTGACGCGTCCGTCGCGCACGCGCGCGACGCCGCACTGCCCTGTGAAGCGGAAGTCGTCGGTCTGAGCCGAGACCGCGCCGGGGGCCACGACGACGTAGTCGGTGGCGAGTCCGCCAGGGGAGACCAGGAGGAAGCCAGCAACCTCCCGCAGGTTTGGAACCTGCGGGAGGTTCAGGATGAGGGGCTCGATGCTTGGGGGCGCCATATCCTTGTCGCGAGGGTAGATGACCATCGCCCAGTTCTTCCCGGCCTGTTGTTGGGCGGAGATTGCCCAGGCGTGCTCGCCGCCCTCGCCCTTGGGGATGGGCGAGACAGCGATCTCCGGCGCCGCCGGGGAGAGGAAGACGAGGTCGGTCGCCACGCGGTAGTTAGGCGACTCGATGGGCGGCAGCAGCACCCAGTTGGCCTTCCCGCCCGCGCCCGGCTGCGGCTTGCCGCAGAAGACGGGCAGGTTGAGCTGGCTGGCCGCGGGGCCGTGGACGATGTCCTGGAGGACGAAGTAGTCGGGCACGTCGAGCGTCGGCGATTTCACCAGCAAGACCCGCCGCCGGCCGCCGCCCCGCGTCATCCCCGGCTCGGGCGGCCCGGGCAGGAACGGCCCGACCGGGATGTCGGCGGCCACGAAGTCGGCCAAAGGGCTGGCCCAGAACTCGGCGACCTCGCCGCGGCGATGGGTCTTGCCGTCCGCGAAGGTGATGATCGGGTGCCACTCCTCGCGGTAGTAATCCCTGCCGTGCAGCGCGTCGAGGATGATGGGCACGCCGCGGCCGAAGAGGTGGATGCCGCCTTCGTCGGGGTGATGGTGCGAGTAGATGCGGCTGGCCTTGATGGCAAGGAAGGTCTCCTTGTCGGACGGGAAGTGGTTGCGGAGGACGGCGCCGAAGCCCCGGAGCCTCCGGCTCGCCAGCGTGGGCACACGCGGGGCGACCGTGGGGTCGGCGATGAGGACGTGCGGGATGGCGCCCATGTGGGTGGCCGGCTTCGCGCCACAGGCTTCGCGCCACGCCCAGGCGGATTCCCCGGCGAGCTGCGGGTTGGCGTCCTTCAGAATCCCCGTCTGCCCGCCGTGCTCCAGGCACACGTTGTCGCTGAAGCCGTGGTCGCCGAAGGGCGGGATGCGGCGCAGCCGCTCCTCCGGCTTGATCGGCGCGGGGGCGGCATAGGCGGCCAGCTTCGGCTGGGGTGGGGTGAGTATCTCGAGCCAGAATCGGCAGGCGGCCTGATAGCGCGGGTGCTTGGCGGCGTCGAAGATGCCGTTGTGCTTGAGCGCCCCGAGCAGCACGGTGAGCTGCCGCCACGTCCAGAGATAGTAGTTGGCGATGTTCTCCTCGCCCGCACCGTCGGGGCTGATGTAGTAGGTGAACTCCTTGTCCAGCTCGCCCAGGGTGTATTGGAGCCACTGCTTGGAGTTCGGGTGGTCGGGGAGGACGAGTGCCATGAGGCCGACGCCGAGGTAGAGGTCGCTGCCGAAGTTAGCCAGGTAGCTGGTGCGCCCCTGGTTCCAGGCGTACTGCCAGTAGTCGCCATCGGTGAGCACCGAGACGAGGAAGGCCATCTCCCGCCGCGTTTGCGCGACCGCGGCCGGGTCCAGCGTGCGGGAATTGGCATCCAGCGCCTCGGCGACGCCCCGCAGGGGCCGCGCGATGGAAATGCTTTGCACGAAGCCGGCGTAGCCGACGCGGAACAGCAAGTCCACGAAGTTGCCGCCCGTGTGTGCGCCGACGCCGCCCACCGTCTTCGCCCCCCCCTCGCCGGTCAGATATCCCTTCGCCTGCTTCAGATGAGGCTGGAACGGCTCGTGTGCCTCGATGCGCTTCCACAACGCTTCCACTTGCGCGGGCGAGACGAACAGGCGCGGCTGCCCGGGCAGTTTCTGCTCCCAGTCCAGACGCCACTCCTTCACCTTGTCGAGCGGCAAGTCGCAGACCTTGGTCCTGAGGTGCGCCAGGTAGGGATAGCGCGTCTCGTGGTTGCCGGGATACTGCTTCTTTGTCCATTCCCGCTTATCGCCGACGGCCAGGAGCCAGTGACGGACGGCGCGCGCCACGGGGATGCGGTAGTAGGCGCCCTCGCCAGGCTCGTCCACGAAGTGCATCTCTGCATTGACGCCCGGCGTGAGGTGGTGTGGGTTGATGGAGGAGTCGGGATACTCCCAATGGGCAGCATCGCGCCCCACGATGGCGATCAGGTCGTTCTTCTTCTCGTCCGTCGAGTAGGCGCCGAGCCAGGGGGCGTCCACGGAGGGGAAGACCGGGCGAACCGCCGTCCACACCTTCACCTCGTCGTGCTTCAGGGGGTCCTGGGCAAAGCCGTAGCAGAAGGTCTCGGGGGTGTAGCAGATGTCGGGGTCGAAGTTCTCCTTCATCAGGATGCGGAGCTGGTCGGCGACGCCCCAGCGGGTGTAGCACTTGCCGTGGGCCATGTGGCCGCCCGGCCCGCACAACGGGTGGGGCAGCTCGGCGATGCGCAGGCGGAAGTTGTTCCGCTCCGTCACGTAGGCGTAGGGGCGGTCCACCACCATTTTCAGCTCGAGTTCGTAGAAGCGGCCGGCGTCGAACTCGAACCGCACGCGATAGAGCTTCCACAGCGGCCCCGCCTCGGCCAGCTCGCTCTTCCAGCCCAGCAGCTTCGCGTCGGTGACGAAGCGGCTGGTGGCGCGCCAGACGCCATCAGGCCCCTTGAAGCCGCGGAATGGTCCAGGCACCGTAGCCGCCTCGGCCGACGCCTCGAAGCGCTTCTCGCCGGCCAGGCGCACGCTGAAGAGGCCGTTGGTGACCTCCCCAGGTTGCCGCCGGGCACCACGATCCAGTCGGGCACCTCCCAGTTCAGCCCCTCGAGCACGCGGTACATGATGGCCTTCTGGCCCTCGAGGCGGAAGGGGTTGAGCGAGTTCATCAGGTAGAGATTGGTCTGGAGGCAGACCTCCTGCACCTGGCGCATCGCGTCGTCGAAGTCGCCCGCGATCTGGAGCGTGGCCGCCCCATAGTCGAGGGCCTGGGAGAGTTTCCCAAACGCGATCTTGCCCGAGCCGATGAACACGACGGCCTTGAGGAGGCCGGTGACGCCGGCGAACAGGGCGAGTGAGGCCGACGTGTTGCCCGTCGAGGCGCAGGCGGCGTACTTCGCCCCCACCATGTTCGCGTGGGTGAAGGCCCCCGTCATCCCGTTGTCCTTGAAGGAGCCCGACGGGTTGAGGCCCTCGTATTGGAGGAAGAGGCGGCCTGGGTCGAGGCCCACGTAGGCGGCGATGGGGTCGGTGCGGCGGAGCTGGGTCTGCCCCTCGCCGATGGTGAGCACCTTGTCGTGCTCGGCGAAGGGGAGCAGTTCGCGGAAGCGCCACACCCCGCTGTAGTCGAGGGGATCGCGCGCCGACGCCCGCCGCTCGTCGAAGAGCGCGAGGCGCGCGGGCACGGCCAGCCGCTCCCAGTCGTAGGCCACGTCGAGCAGTGCCCCGCACTTCGCGCAGCGCTGGTGGACCGACTTCAGCTCGTACTTCGCCCCGCAAGCCGGGCGGATGCACTGCTGCCAGCGGGCCTCTGTGGCCAGAGACGAGCCGTTGTCTCCGAGTGAAGGCAAGCGTCTCATGCAGAAAGCTCCCGCTGGGCTGCCCCAGTCGGCGTGAACCCTTGCGGCGGACCTGCCATAGTATCGCGCAGGGGCCTTTCGGGTGCAAGTCACGGCCACACCGCCATGCGGGGCGTGGGGCTCTCGAGGAGTGCCATTACGGACTTCTCGAAGTCCGTAATCCCACGGCCGCGGCCCTGAGCCGCTTCCGCAGGCCCCGCCACACCATGGGTTCGGGGCTGGCCGCCAGCCCGCTCCCCGTTGCGGGAGCCTTCGTGCGCTCTGCCGGCCGCGAGTAGTGCAGGGCAGGGGCATTACGGACTTCTCGAAGTCCGTAATGGCTCGGCGACGGCCCACGGCAGCGCGCCACAGCAGCCGCCACGCAACCATGGCCCCCGGCGACACGCCGCCGAGTTCCTTCTCCGCCGAGCGTTGCGCCGCTCCGGGGCGCGGCAGCAACGCCGCGCGCTGCGATTACGGAGTTCTCGAAGTCCGTAATCGCTCGGCAACGGCCCACGGCAGCGCGCCACAGCCGCGGAGCCATGGCTCCCGGCGGCACGCCGCCGACTTCCTTCTCCAGGGAGCGTTGCGCCGCCCTGGGGGGCGGCAGCGACGCGGTGCGCTGCGATTACGGAGTTCTCGAAGTCCGTAATCGCTACCCCAGCGCCTCGAGCACCTGGTTCAGGAGTCCCCGGTGAAACCGGGCCTTGGGGTGGGCCACCAGCACCCAGGTTCCCGGCGGCTCTTCGCGGGCGTATCCGCGCCTCTTGAGCTTCCCCAGGTGCCGCCAGCAGGCCGGCGGCGACATCTTGAGGGTCCGCTGGACTTCGACGGTCGAACAGCCGCTCTTCTGCTGCAGGAGCTTCACGATCTGCAGGCGGCGGACGTTGGCGAACGCGGTGGCCGCGTCGAAGATGATGTCCATGGCCGTGGCCACGCCCGCCGGCACCTTCTTGAGTGTTCCTGGGGAGAGGTGGAGCGTGCGGCCATGTTCCCACCCCGCCGCAGCCGCTGAGGGGTCAGCGAGAGTCCCTCGGACGAGGCCCCAGGGCCAGAACCTCCTCTGCCCCCCATCCTGGTCCACGAGGCGGTAGTAGACGTGGGCGCCCGACCGCCTGCGTTGAACGACGCCCCGGGCAGCCAGAACCCCAAGACGGCCGGACACTTGGGGAGCCGGCAGCATGGCGCGCAGGGCGAGCTTGGCAGAGGACAGTTCCACGTCAGGGCAAAGGGCGTGCAGGACCAAGAGGTTGGGCTCGCACGCCAACGCACGGCAGCCGGCAGCGACAGCTTCGAGCATTTCCGTGTGGCTCCTTCGATTACGGAGTTCTAGAAGTCCGTAATGACTCACCCAGCGCTCCCCGCTCTCCCAAGCGCCCCTGCCTCAGGACAAACTGGCCGCACTCGACCGCGCGGTCGGCCTACAGGCCCGGCAGGGAGGGCGGCATGGGAACGGTCTGGCCGCCGGGGAGGCGAATCTTGGGGACGTTGGGGGCGGGGACCTTTGGGTCCCGCGGGGGAGTGGGCGTCGAGGCGCTCTTCTTGGGGACGACCTGGGCCTTCTTGGCCTCGGCCTCCTTGACGGCCTTCACGATGTCGGCCGGCGGCTCCGCCACCGCCTCGGCTCGGCCGTCCGCGTAGAGGACGAGGTACTTGGCCGGCTTCGCGATGGAAGGGTCGGCGATGAAGGCCATCACGTCAATCAGCACCCAGGTGGTGCGGGGCACGGTGTCGAGGGTCTTGCCGTTCAGGGCGGTGTTCCAGGCGTAGCTGAGGCCCTTGTCCTGGAGCGACTGCGGGGCGAAGGGCGAGACGAAGAGCTGCGGCGGGGCGTTCAGGATGAGGCGGGTGATGGACTTGGGGTCCTTCTTCGGGTCGCCCTCGGGGAAGAAGGTGGCTCTCGGGAGCGCGTCGGCGATGCACTGGGTCTGGAGGAGCAGGTGGATCTGGCGGAGGTTGTTGAGGCCCTTGACCTGGTTGGCCTGGTTGATGGCGTACTGGAAGTTCGACTGGCTGTTGAGCCCGGACATGATGCTGGTGACGGTGAGGATTTCGATGAGGGTGATCCCGAGCGGCTTGCGACGCGATTTCGGCCGAAGCATGGCTTGCCTCCTGAGATGCGGGCGCGCTCAGCGCGCGCCGAGGACGGTGGCGGCCCTCGTGAGGATGCGGCTGACCTCGCCCTTCTGGCCCGCCTCGTCCTTCGGCGGGGGGTTGGCGAGGGCGAAGTTGGCGAGGACCATGTCCCGCCGGCTCAGCAGCACGGTGAGCGCCGCCTCGGGGTTCAGCTTGTAGTCGGCCGGGCCTTTGGCGCCTTCGAGGGCGAGGGTGAGGGGGATGGCCAGCCCTTCCGCCTTCGCCAGGTCGGCCAGCTTCGCGCGGTTCTCCTCGCTGTTCTCGCCGAGGAGGACGACGAAGGCCGCCATCTGCTTCGCCTTGTTGGCGGCCACGAACTTGTCAATCGCCTTGGCCAGCCTGGCCAGGCGACCGTCCACCGCTCGCGCGAAGACGAGGAGCGACGGACGGCCCCCATACGTTCAGACGTAGCAGGTCTGCTTTCCCTTCGATGGCCCGGTGACATCGAGGACGTCGAACTGCTTGGTCTTGCCCCCGATGGGCAGCCCCGACCGCAGGGTCTCGCCGCCCGCGGCGCCCCGCGAGGCGAGGAACAACGCCAGCGCCATCCCTGGGAGAACGGCCCAACCGCGTGCCATCGCATTCTCCTGAACCACAGGCCCTCAGCACGCCCCCCCATACACCATAATCGCGCAACGTACCCACGGAGTCAAGACCAGAACAGGACAGCGGTTCAGAAGTATGCCCCCACCGAGCTTGTCTCGGTGGAGCAAGGGATTGGCAGCTACCCGCAGCGGCACTCACCCCCCATTCCCCCCACTCCCCCCGCCCGCGGATGGGGGGCGGGGGGAGAGTGGGGCGCGGGTGTGGCAGCCTCGTCTAGTTGCCAATCCTCCGCCCCACCGACGCAAGGTCGGCGGGGGCGGGACGAGCACGCGGGAACCCTTACGTCTGAATCGCAGCAGAACGGGCAGGCTATGCCCATTGGGTGCATCTCCCTACCTTCAGTCGGCTGCCCTGCCCAGTCAGACGCCCCCTCCCGTCCTCCATTCCCCATAGCTCCCTCCCCGACCCCCGCGAGCGGCTCAGTTCAATACGATCTTATCGGCAATGCGGATGCACTGCCGATAAGACCCTCTTCATTTCGGTGACAGATACTCTTATACACGAGTTCTGAACTCAGGTCAGCCGCCTGTCGAATAAAGGTGTCTGTCACCGAAATAAATAAAGGTATCTGTCACCGAAATATGTCACCGAAATAGGGGCGGTGGGCGCCTTGACGGGGGGTGGCAGGCAGGGGGTACGCCTGTTTGCTGCGCCGCATGTGTTGGCTGACACAGCTCTTATGGCTCGACACCCCCTGCCTGCCCCGCGGCCTCAAGATGCCCACTGGCCATTGCGCGCGCGTGGGCGCCTTGGCGACCCTACGCCTCGCTCGCCACCCCATCAGCGGGTGCCGCGGCGGCCCCTTGGGCGGCTTCCAGGGTAGGGGCCTCCTGTTCGGGCAGACGCCACGTCCAGCCCGCGCCCTGGCGGAACGAGGCGACTTCCAGGTCGGCCTTCGCACGGCGCACGGTGTGTGCGGCAAGGCCGGCGGCGCGGGCCCGCAACTCGATTTCCGTGGCGGGGGCCGGGCCGGCGGAGAGGAGCTTGAGGAGCCACTCGGCGGCGCGCTCGCGGGGGGTGGGCTGGCGCACGGCCTCCATCGCCTCCTCGGCGGTGATCGCCACGGGCTCGGGCTCCCAGGCGACAGTGGGCACGGCCGGGTTGTCGGGGCTTGGGACGATGCGGTAGGCCAGGCCCGTCGCCCCGCCCACCAGGTTGCACTTGACGGGGAGGAAGAGCATCCGCCCCGCCGCCTCGCGGTCGGGCGCCACGGCCCAGACGGCCCGCGACGCCGCCACGTAGGCCAGGCTGCCCATCGCCCGGTAGAGCACCGAGACGTTCGCCCGCTTGGTCAGGTGGGTGATCGCCACCACGGCCACGCCCCTCGCCTCGGCCATCGCCTGCACGGGGGCGAGGGTGTGGTGGATGTCGGCATTGTTGTTGCTCTCCCCACCGCCGAGATAGGCGCTCACGGGGTCGAGTATGACCAGGCGGGTGTCGCTCCACTTCCGCACGACCGCATCGAGCACCACCATGTCGCGCGCGAGCGAAAGGGGCTCGAGGCCATGCCCGGACTCCCGGTCAACGGCCCGGATGGCCGAGACGCGGGCCGGGTCACCCCCAAGGGCGTCGAGGCGCGGGCGAATCGTGTCCCAGGTATCGTCCTCCGCGCTCAGGATGAGCGTCCTGCCGAGGGGCGCGGAGCCGGCCGCGGCGTCGGGCCAGGCCGCCCCGCGGCTGACGCGTGCTGCCATGTCGAGCGCGAGCAAGGACTTGCCGCGCCCCGGATCGCCGATCAGCAGCGTCACCTTGCCCACCGGCACCCGCCCGGGCCAGAGCCAGTTGACCGCCCGCGGCGCTGCCCGCGACAGGTGGTCCACCCAGGCGGCGACGCCGGTGCCATCCTCAAACTGCGCGAACACTCCTTCCGGGTCCATCGCTCTTCTCCTCGCTCAGGTTGGCTCTCGTCCTGTCCGAGGGCCGGCCTAGGGTCCGCACTGGGATGGGTGGAGGGTTGGATGGTTGGATGAATGGCAGAGCCGAGGGCTGTCTGACATCCATCCATTGATCCGCCCATCCACTCATCCGCTCCACTACACATCTCTGTGCGCGTGGTTGAGTAGGCACCTCCTGTGGCCAGTGGCCGAGGCCTTGGCGGGCCGTGGCGTGGCCGTAATCCGCTGGTAGTCTTTGATTTGCGGAATATGGTTAGCATGCAGCGGCTGGCCTACGTGCCAGCCGTTGGGCGAGCCGCTCCGTCGGCATACCCTTTGGGCTAGAGGCGTCTCGTCTCCCGCCCACGGCATCAGTATATCACATTACCGGGCATTGTCAAGTGGGATTGAGAAGTTTTTCTGCGGCGGGGCGGGCTCCGCAGGGGGCAGGCGAGTTCGTAGTGCGGGCTCTAGGGCGTGTGCGACAATCCGTAACGCCGCCGTCCCCGGCGGCCTCGGGCGGCCAGCGAGACGCTGGCGCTACGGTACTGCGCCATTTTCGCACACACCCTAGCCCGTCCCTGCACGGCCTGAAGGCCGCACTACAAACCCGCTCCCCTCCGTTGGCGGATGTGGGCAACACGCCCTTCAGGGCTGGGGGGCGAGGTGCTTGACGTAGACGACCTTGTCGTCGCCGGGAGCATAGAAGTCGGGGAAGACGGCTGCCCGGCGGTAGCCGTTGTTCTCGTAGAAGGCGCGGGTGGGCTGGTACTGGGCGCGGTTGGAGGTTTCGACGTGGGCCTGGCCGCCGCCGAGGCGGGCGATGATCTCCTCGGTGCGGGCGAGGAGTTCGCGGCCTATCTTCTGGCCGCGGTGGGCGTTGTGGACGGCGATCCAGTAGATGTTGAAGGCGCTCTTGGTGCAGGCGATGGGGCCGAAGCAACTGTAGCCGAGCGTCTCTCCCCCCTTTTCGGCGAAGAGGAAGCGATAGCCGGACTCGACGCCCGACACGAGGTGGTCGTCCACCAGCTCGATGCCGACCTCGATCTCCTCGGGGTAGAAGAAGCCTGTGGATTCGAGGATGCGGCGGACGCGCTCGCGGTCGGCCTCGACGAGTTCTTCGCGGAACGAGAAGCCGGGGGCGTGCGGCGGTGGCACGGGCATCCTGCCCGTGGCGGCCGGGCGCGAGGCCTGTCCCACCCGGGCGAGGACGGCGGCGTGGGAGGGGGGCTCGACGTGAGGCTTGCCGGCCAGGGGCCGGGCGGCGCGGCGCACGTCGGCCACGATGCGCGCGATGGCGTCGGCGTAGCGCAGGCCGGCCCGCGCCACGGTGGCCGCGTAGCCCGCGTCCGGGGTCAGGCACGGGTTGGCGTTGATCTCCAGCACGTGGGGCGCGCCGGCGGCGTCGAGCCGGAAGTCCACGCGGGCGTAGCCGCTGACGCCGAAGATGCGCCAGCAGCGGCGCGCGATGTCGGCCAGGGCGTCGAGGAGCGGCTGGTCCTCGGGCGGAAAGTCGAAGCGGCGCGGCGTGTGCGTGTACTCGAACGAGTCCTCGTGCCACTTGGCGCGGTAGCCGACCACCTTCCACTTGTCCTCTGCATAGTCCTGGAAGAGGATTTCCGAGGTGGGGAGCGCCTGCGGCCCCGCCTCGTCGGCCAGGAGGGCGATGTTGAACTCGCGGCCGCCGACGAATGCCTCGGCGAAGCACTCGCCGGCCGGCCCGCGGCCCTTCTCGACGCAGGCCGCGCGCAGCGCCTCGCGGCGGTCCGTCACGACCACCGCATCCTCGTCCAGCCCCACCGAGGCGTGCTCCCAGATGCTCTTGATGATGTAGGCGCCCTGGGGCACCGGGCCGTCGGTCGCCAGGTCGGCCAGCGTGTACCAGTGGGCCGTGGGCACGGCGTGGGCGCGGAGGAGTTCCTTGGCGAGGACCTTGTTGGACGTGACGAAGAGGGACTCTGAGCCCGAGCCGGTGTAGGGGATGCCGAGGAACTCGAGGAGGGCCGGGGCGAGGTGGAGGAGGCGCCCGGCCGTCTCGACCGACTCGACGAGGTTGAAGACGAAGTCGGGGGCCTGGTCCCGCAGGGCCTTGCGGGCGGCCTCGAGGTCGAGGGAGAAGGGGACGGTGGCCACCTGGTGCCCCAGGTCGAGCAGGGCGGCGTGGACCGCCTCGACCTGGATGAGGGTGTCCAGCTCGTCGGGCCGGGCGTCGTCGGCGATGGCTGCGTGCAGGATCGCTGCCTTCATCGCGCGGGGCCTTTCCGTTTCGAGGCCGACGCGACGATGCGCTCGATGAGCCGCACGTAGGTCGTGCCGAGCGTGCCGTAGCGCTTCGTGGGGCCGGTGCCGGCGACGAAGCTGGGGATGAGCGTGACGCCGCCCGCGCCCGGGGCGAGCGCCGCCGCTTCGCCAATCATGGACTCGGAGAGTTTCGAGTTTCGAGTTTCGAGTTCCGAGTGAAGATCGGCGTAGAAGTGCTTGGCGAGCCATTCGAGCACGCCCGAGCCCATCATCAGCAGTTGCGGGTTGAAGAGGCCGGGGAGGGCGTCGGCCTCGATGATGAGGCCGCCGTCGAAGCCTGCCCGGTTGGCCTTGAAGGTGGGCACGCGGGCCATGAGGATTTCCCAGGTGCCGCTGCTGAGGATGGCTTCGCCGCTGCGTGCGCCGGAGCCGATGGGGGCGAACTGCGTGTCGTGGCCCGCGGCGGTGACGGGCGTGCCGCCTGGGATGCCCGTCGCCCGACTGGCCGCGGCTGTGACGGCGCCGATGGTCTCGCCCGACCCGATGAAGCGGGGGAAGAAGCTGGCGTCCACGCCGGCCAGCTCCAGGAGCTTCGGCGACCAGGCGCGGCGGGCGAGGTCCATCGCCATCATTGTCGAGGCGCCCGTGTAGTCCATAGACATTTCGCCGCAGAGGCGATGGCTGAGCAGGCCGGCCATCATCATCCAGGCCTTCGCGTCGTCGAGGGCCTTCGGGGCGTTCTCGCGGAGCCAGATGAGGCGGAGGAGCGTGTTGAAGGAGATGACCTGGTAGCCCGTGGTGCGGAAGAGTTCCCAGGCCGATACCTGCTTTGCGATGGCGGCGGCCGTGGGCTGTGTGCGGGGGCATTGCCAGCAGATGGGGGGATAGGTGAGGCGGCCGTCGGCGGCGACGGGCGCGCCGTCGGCGCCCCAGGTGGTGATTGTGACGGCGGCGATGTCGCTCGGCCGGATCTGCCCGCACACATGCTTCGAGAGGCGGCCGAGGCGCTTCCAGAGGGCCTCGAGGTCCCACACGAGCCAGCTCTTGTCGCCGTCCGGCTGCGGCCCCGGGCCGCTGCGCGCGCCCGCCTGGGCGACGAGCTTGCCCCTCTGGTCAACCGCGACCACGCGGGTGGTCGTGGAGCCGCAGTCCATCACGATGGCGATGCGACGGGCCACCTAGTGTCTCCTCTGTCGGTCTGTAGGCGGGGCGTCTCTGCCCCGCGATCAACTCCCCAGCCTCTCCCGCGCGTCCTCGTCGGCTAGGACGCCGAGGATTTGGCCGTAGTAGAGGGAGTGGAAGTCGCCCGAGCGATAGCAGTCCTTCAGCACGGCCGGGGCCAGGGCATCGGGCACGACCTGGTTCTTGTGGATGGTGCGGCACTCGTAGGCGATGACGCACTCCTCGATGATGGGCGCGGCGACGCGCTGGCTGGGGATGGGCGTCAGGCCGGTCTCGACGAACTTGTCGTGGTCGCGGCGCGAGCGCGAGCCGCAGAGGCCCACGGCCTTGCGCAGCTCGGGGGGCGGCACGTTCACCGTGAAATCGCCGTTTTCTTCCAGCAGCTTCCACGTGTGACGCGAGGGGCGCACGAGGACGATGAACACCGGCCGCCCCCAGATGATGCCGATCGTGCCCCAGCCGATGGTCATGGCGTTCAGCGTGCCGTCCTTCCCCTGCGTCGCCAGCAGGCAGCCGGGGTCGGCGAGCGTGGCAATGGTCTCGGCCAGGTAATCCGTGTAAGCGACGGCAATCTTGGGCATGCTGTCAACTCCTCCATTCGTCGAGGGGAAAGACCATTCCGTCGCGTGCGTCCACCACTTTGACGCCTGACTCTTTGCTCATCCTCGCGGCGACCTCCCACGGCTTGGCCTGGAGGACGTTCATCCCGAAGTGGGTGATGATGGCCACGCGGGGCCGCACCTCGCCGATGAGGCGCGTGGCATCCGCCATGTCCAGGTGCAGGATGCGCTTCTTCCGCTCCGCGTCCACCTGGTAGAGGACCATGTGGACGATCAGCACGTCGCACGGGGCGTAGTGCCGGGCCAGCTCGGGGAAGTAGAAGGTGTCGGCCACGTGGCTGATGCGCAAGCCGTTGCTCTCGATGCGGAAGCCGTAGGTTTCGCCGCCGTGCATGTGGCGGACGGGCGTGGCGAGCGTGACGCCTGGGGCCAGCTCCCACGACTTCCCCTCGCCGAGCACCTCGATGCGGCCGACGTAGTCGCGCACGTAGCGGAGCACGATCGGGTCGCCGTCCAGGGCCTCGCGCGGGGCGAAGAGCGTGCCGCGGCGGTCGTGGCCGCCCTCGGTCATCGCCTCGATCATCACGTTCACGTCGCCCGCGTGGTCGAGGTGGCCGTGAGTGAGGAAGATGGCATCGAGCTTCGACGGGTCCACCTTCGGGCGGCTCGCGTGGCAGCGCACCAGGCAGCCCGGCCCGGGGTCCACGAGGAGGCGGAAGCCGCCGAGCGAATAGAGCACGCCGGCCGAGCTGCGCCGCTGCGTGATCATCACGAAGCGCGCGCCCGCGGTGCCCAGGAACTTGATGTAGTCGCCAGACGCCTTAGCCATGGCATTCCTTCACTGCTGCTATTCTAGGGAGCGGCCCGGCGGTGTCAAGGGGGGATGAATGGATGGGTGGATGAATGGATGAGTGTCAGGCACCCATCCAACCATCCAACCACCCAATCATGCATGCATCCAGTCTTCGCCCACCGCCAGTTGCGGGGGTGCGTGGCACGGCGTAGAATATGTGGTGGGGGAGAGGAGCGCGGCGATGGCGAAGAAGGCACCGCCAACCCGGGTGATGAAGCGCGACGGGCGCCCCGAAGCGTTCGACCCGCGCAAGATCGCCTCGGCCATCGTCAAAGCGCAGCGGGCCGTGGGCAAGGCCGACCCCGCGTTCGCCGAGCGCTGCACGCCCCGCGTCATCGCCCGCCTCCGCAAGCAGCCCACCGTGGAGGACATCCAGGACGCCGTCGAGCGCGTGCTGGTGCGCGAGGGGCGGGCCGACCTGGCGAAAGCCTACATCCTCTATCGCCAGCGGCGGGCCGACCTGCGGCGCGTGAAGCGCCTCCTCGGCGTGGCCGACGACCTGAAGCTGCCCCTCAACGCTGCCCAGGTGCTTGAACGCCGCTACCTCCTGCGCGACGAGCGAGGCGAAATCGTCGAGACGCCCCACGAGATGCTCGTCCGCGTCGCCCGCGCCGTGGCAGCGCCCGACGCCAACTACCCGAATCCCGACATCGAGCGCACCGAGCACGAGTTCCTCGAAATGATGGTGCGGCTGGAGTTCCTGCCCAACTCGCCGACGCTGATGAACGCGGGGACGCCGCCGGGGCAGCTCGCCGCCTGCTTCGTCCTGCCCGTGGGCGATTCGCTGCCCGAAATCTTCGACACCGTGCGCGACATGGCCCTCATCCACCAGTCGGGCGGCGGCACGGGTTTCTCCTTCTCGCGCCTGCGCCCCAAGGGCGACATCGTGCGCTCGACCGGCGGCGTCGCGTCCGGGCCGATCTCGTTCATGCGCGTCTTCGACGAGACGACGAACACTATCAAGCAGGGCGGCCGGCGCCGCGGCGCCAACATGGGCATCCTGCGCGTGGACCACCCCGACATCGTGGAGTTCGTCACGGCCAAGCTCGACGGCGGGACGCTCCACAACTTCAACCTCTCGGTCGCCGTGACCGACGCCTTTATGGCCGCCGCCGCGAAGGGCAGGGACTACGACCTCGTGAACCCGCGGTCGGGCAAGGCGGCCGGCCGCCGCAACGCGCGCGAGATGCTCGACCTCATCGCCACCTCGGCCTGGCGCTGCGGCGACCCGGGCCTCATCTTCCTCGACGAGATCAACCGCCACAACCCCACGCCCGCCGTCGGCGCCATCGAGGCCACCAACCCCTGCGGCGAGCAGCAGTTGCGGGCGGCAGTCCACTTCCAGGCCATGCGCCAGAGTCTCATGCAGGGCGGGATGCCGGGGGCCAGCACTGTACCGAAAGGCGGGGGTGGTGGGGAAGGTGGCGGCGGGGGCGGGGGAGACACGGACGAAGGCACCGTCCTCGACAAGGAAACGCAGGGCGCCTCGCCGGAGACCCTGACCGGCGCGAAGGCGGAAATGGCGTTGGGAGCATGAGCGATCCCATCCCGCAGCCGATTTACCGGAGCCTGATCCTGTGGCTGCTGTCTGCCAAGGAGCAGAGCACTCCGTGCCAGATTAAGTTCCATGTGAACGGCGAAGGAAAGATCGTCAAGGCGGATAGGGTCGTCGAGGAGCATGTAACAGCCTAACTGAATACCGGCTTACGCTAGCCCGAAGCCCACCAGTCCATTGCGGACGCGGTGGGCTTTTTGTTTTTGGAGGTCCGATGCCTCTCAGCAAGCACTTCGGTGGCAAGGGCGCGAAGGTGATGAAGGACATGGTCGCCCGCTACGGGAAGAAGAAGGGCGAACGGGTCTTTTATGCCACCGAGAACAAGCAGAAGAGCGAGAAGCGCCCATACGCCTCGCTCATCAAATAGCACGCAACGCGGCGTCGTGCCCCGCATCCGCACGGACCCGGAGTCGTGCCCGGAGGAGTGAGTCATGGCAGATGAGCCGAAAGTGGACAGCATCGCGGCTTCGTCCACCGCGACGGTAGCGGAACCCGAAGGCGTCGAGGATGAGTTCGCCCTTCCGGAAGACGTGAAGGACGAGAAGTCCCGCGCCCGCTTCCAGAAGCTCGTGGACCGCGCCAAGGCGGCCGAGCAGACGGCGGCGGCCTACAAGGACTTCGGGGACCCGCAGCAACTGACCGAGTTCGTGGAGTACGCCCGGCAGTTGGAGACCAACCTGGAGCAGACCACCGCCCGCATCAAGGCGCTGGAATCCCAGCGGGAGCCGGGCGAGGCCAAGACGGAGGAGCAGAAGAAACTCGAAGCCTCCAAGCAGACCATCCGGCAGCAACTCCGGGAACACGAACCGCTGCTGGATGAGATGGAGCAATTCCTGAAGGCGCAGAAGGACGAGAAGGCGGCCCGCATCCAGGCACTCACGCTGGACGCGGTGGAGGCCACGGCGGACGTGATGAAGCAGTACGGGCTCCCGGCGACCAGAGACAAGGTGCAGGACATGTGCGACACGCTGGAGCCCATCATCAAGAAGCATCCGCGCCTCCGGTTCCGGTTCGAGCGGGACCCCGGAGCGGCCATTTCGGCGGCCATGGCGATCTATCTGGAAAACGCCAAGACGGCCATCGAAGGCAAAACGCGCCTGGAGAGCCAACGCACCAAAGAAAAAACGGCGGCCTTGCCCCGTCCCCACGGGGGCGGCGGCGGGCCAGGGACAAAACCTGCGGAACCCGCCAAGAGCATCGCGGACGGCATCAGTCGCGGCGTGGCCCGCTGGCGGGAGCGAGGAGCGTAAGGCATGGCTGGATCGAGTACGTCCACCCTCGGCGGCATCCTGAAGGAGGACATCGAGCCGGGGATCATCAACGAGTTGAACAACGAGACGCCCCTGCTGGATTCCTTCGGGACCGGCCGGGCGATCGGCGGGAAGGGCCTGGTCAAGGGCATCCGCTTGAACCGCAACCGTGGGGGCTACTACACGGCGGAAGGTGGGGCGCCTCCCGTGGCGGGCACGCCGGAGATCGGGGAACTCCTGATCCCGAACCGCTACTACCATCACGCCTGGAGCATCACCAAGCAGTTGATGGAAGCCTCCACCACGAATGAGGCGGCCTTTGCCGATGCGATGGAAATCGGCATGCAGGATGTCAAGGAAGTTGTCCAGCAGCGCCGGAACCAAGCGTTCTGGGGCGATGGGCGAGGCATTCTGTGCTACGGCGCCGCCACCAACACCACCACGACCGTGACCGTGGATTCG
The DNA here is from genome assembly GCA_041320515.1 of Planctomycetota bacterium. Lineage (GTDB taxonomy): Bacteria > Planctomycetota > PUPC01 > DSUN01 > DSUN01 > DSUN01. The sequence goes on from JBGLNR010000001.1 coordinate 3,877,379, forward strand.
CCTGGCGGGATCGCCGGCACCGATGACGGTAGCCGGTTCGTGAACGTGGGCGACTGGGTTGCCGCCGTGAACCCCATCGGCAACCTCCGGCAGACCACGGCCTACGAGGTCAGTTCGGTCCCGAGTTCGGGGACGTTCGTCACCACGGCTGCCGTGACCTGGACCGACGACGACTATATCGTCCGGACCTACTCCACGTCGGGAACCCTCGCCATCGGCAACACGGAGTATATGCATGCGCCGATGGGCCTCTCGGGGATCGTGGACAACGGCACGCTGGTCAACCTGTACTTCGGTAAGTCCCGCACCACGTTTCCCATCCTCAACGCCACCGTGGTCACCTCGGTCGGCGCCCTTGGGGCGGACGTGATCCAGCGGGCGATCGACATCTCCTCCAAGCTGGGCGGGGCGCGCACCAACGAACTGTGGTGCGAGCCGGGTGTCAAGCGGGCGTACCTGAAGGCGATGGAAGTAGACCGCCGGTACACCGCGTCCGATTTGATGAACCCCAACGCGGGCACCGTGGCGGCCAGCCCTGGACGGCGCTATGCCGATACCGGGCTGAAGTTCGGGACGATCCCGCTCTTCCAGGACCACATGTGCCCCTATGGCCACCTGTTCGGGCTGGATACCCGCTGGATCAAGCGGCATCCGGGGCCGATGGGGTGGGTGGATGAGGACGGGAGCGTCCTGACCCGGTCCACCACGGCCGTCGATACGTTCGAGGCCACCTTCCGGGTGTTCGAGCAGTTGAGTTCCGAGAAACCCAACACGGCGTGGAAGCTCTCGGGCATCACCCACGACTTCGTGAGCGCCCACGTCAACTAACGAAGGCGGTGATCTGATGGTCTGCAAGGGATGCGGCGAGCGGTTGTACGGCCCAGCGCGGGACTACTGTAAGTCGTGCAAAGCCTCGCGCGCCGCCTCCCTGCCATCGGAGCCGTCTGTGGAGGACTCCATGGCAGAGCAGCCCGTCAGTGAGCCGACCCGCGAGGAGCGCATTGCGGCCCTGCCGCCGCTCCAGGAGGGGTATCGCTACCTGTATAACCGATCGTCCGAGCCGTGGGAGCACCAATTCGACGGCCGGGTCTACAAATTCGAGCCGCACGAGGTGCGATCCATTCCGTCCAACGCGGCGGAGTTGTTCCGGGCAGACAGCATCATCCCCGGCACGCTCCGTCGCGTGCGGGGCGGCGGCGGAACCCTCGTGGCGGAACGCTACGTGGCCTTTGGCCCAGGCTGGGCCATCCACGGGAGCGTGAAGATCCAAGAAGACTACGTGATCCAGTACGCGCCGGCCGAGGCCGAGGCGGATTTCCTGGTGCCGACCACGACGGAGCCGACGATGGAGTTGTTCGACCGAACCAGCATCCCGAGCTACGTGGATCGCCCGAACGTGCGCGATCCCGGCAAGCCGCTCCACGCCGCGATTGTGCGCGTGTAAGTGGCTCTCTGCGACTGTGTGCCTGCTCCCAGGCCGACGCCTAAGCCCCGGACGGGACTGAATGAGGGCGAGGGAGAGAGAGGATTCCGAGCATGTCTGCACCCGAGGTTATCATTCCCCTGTTGGAAGGTGTGGTCGGCAGCCTGACCTACGGCACCGAGGCGGCGAGCCTGTTCGTGAAGTGCTGCAAGGAGGTCATGTTGGCCACGAAGCACAAGGACCAGACAGACTGGACCTTTACCGCGATCCCGGACATTGACGAAACATCGGCGGCCACGGCGACTGCGCCGGAGACTGGGGCCGTCCTCTATGGGCTGCTCATCGGGCAGAAATCAGCCGACGCCTCGGAGGACTATCTGGCCATTGTCGATGATTCGGACGGAACCGTCGCGGCGTTTGCGGCGGGGGATACCCGCGTCACGGACGTCCCGAAGATCCAGGTATGGCTCCAGGCGAACGTCTTCAACGTGATGATGACGGGACGGAAGTTCGAGCGGATGCTCTTCCACACCCACCTGCCGTGGGCGTTCCAGTTCGGGGAGGGCCGCGACGCCACCGTCGTTCTGTTCGGCAAGCTCTACGCCCCGCACGGCGGCGACCCGAAGGACGTCCTCTGGTGGCAGCTCCAGGGCCACGAGGACGGCTTGATCACCATTGACAACTCCGACGGGCGGCTGGAGTTCTGCGATATCGCCGGCAACCGCGAGTTCGTGGGCGAAAAGCATGTCACGCTCCTGATGGACCACCTCAGCCACTACATTCGCTCACCGCGCGGAGGCATCCGCCTCATCGAACGGCGGCTGCGTGAGGCCGAGGTCCAGTGCGTCCGTCCCATCGAGATCATCGCCCGCGACTTCACGACTGCTGTGAACGCTCCTGACGCCGCCCTGCGCGTGACGGTGCACAACCTGCTCAACCGCCCGCTCATAGGCGCTCTGAATGTGACTCCGCCTCAGGGCATCAGCCTCAAGGACAACTCTGTTCGCATGGACCTCAAGGCTGGCGAGACGACCGACCTCCAGTTCCCCATCGCCAAGGCCACCCCGTCCGCCACCAATACCTACCTGTTCGCCTTCGAACTGGGTGGGGTCGTGAGCCGGATTTCCGAACACATGGAGCCGGAGTCGTACAAGCGGGAGACAGCTGCCTGGAAGGAGAACCTCAACGTCGTCGTCGCCAAGAAGGGCAGAAAGAAGGTGGATGGAGACCTTGACGACTGGAAGGACGACCTGGGCGTGCTGGCCGACGCCAAGCTCCAGAAGGTGGACCCCACCCAACAGGCCTGGGTGCCGTTCCTCCAGGCCAAGGACGCGCTGCCCGACGGGGCGTTCGCCGAGGTAAAGCTGGCCTGGGACGATGCGTTCCTCTACGTGGCGGCCCGCGTCCTCGACCAGAGCGACTACCCCGGCCACCAGCGGCTGGAGACGTGGGACGAGGAGCAGTATTTCCGGAGCGCGAAGGACGACGCGACCTGCGAGCGGCTGCGCCCCCACCGCAAGTTCGTCCTCGCCAACATGCGCGACGCGAAGACCGCCGAGAAGATGAAGGCCGACCCCGAGTGGCCGGCCTTCCAGAAGTTCATCGAGAGCGACCCCGAACTGAAGCACGCCATCACGAGCAACGCGGCGAGCGTCTACTTCCAGGCCAAGGACCGCAACCCGAAGGCCACGTTCTCCGACGCCTTCTACGTCTACAAGAAGACCCCCTGGGGCGAGCAGCCCTGGGCGGGGGACAACCTTCAGCTCGGCTTCGACTTCCTGCCCGACTACCACTACAACATGAAGCTGGACACCGACAAGGTGCCCTGGGGCTTCCACGCGATGCCCGACACCGACTACGAGTTCTCGGCCTACCAGTGCACGGACGGCAAGAGCGAGCTGTGGCGCATCCTGGCCCCCGGCATGCCCCGAAGCCACCACTACCCGCGCCAGCCGCGCGCCAAGTTCGACCAGGGGCCGGTGAAGGGCGGCCAGCACGCCGTCAAGCGCGAGGGCAAAGTCACCACCTACGAACTCGCCATCCCCTGGTCCGAGTTCGTGGTCCCGCCTTCAGGCCGCAGAGCGTGGCTAGGGTTGGGCTGGACCGTCGGCTTCACCTTCCGCGTGAACAACAACGAGAAGCCCGACATCGTCTACGGAGCCGACAAGAGCGCCACGAAGTCCAACGGCCTGACGCTCCATCCCTACTGGGAAAGCAAGCCGAGCTGTGGCGTGCGATGGGCGCTAAGAGAGTAAGAGCGGTTTCCTGTCTTCGGTTTTCGGGTACCCGACAACCGATAACCGACGACCCGGGCATCGGCTACGGAGGTGAGACATGAACAGGGCGACCGCGCTCGCCGTGAGCCTTCTTGCCTCAGTGGCGGCGGCGGGTGAACTGCCGCGGCATTGCCACTCCCTGGGCAAGCCGAAGGTGCTCTACCTGGCGGGCAGCCCGAACAGCGAGATGTTTGCGGAGCAACTCCGCCACGTGGTGCCAGCCGACGTGGCCTTCGCGCCCCTCCGCTACGGCGACCTGGAGATGCACCACCTGTGCGACAAGCCGCTCGAGGAGAGCAAGGAGGACCAGGCTTACGTGCTGAAGGAGGGCGCGGCCTACTTTGACGGCCTCGTGGCCCGCATGCGCGACTTCCAGGTCGTCATCGCCCAACTGCCCGTCCGCTCGAACGACAAGGCGGAGAGCGAGCGCCTCGCCGCCACGCAGAAGGCCCTGGCCGACTACGCTCGCTCCGGCGGCAAGCTGGTCGTGATCAATCCCGGCTGGGAGGCGGCGTTTGAGGGCACGCCCCTCGACGACGTGTTGCCTGTGAAATCGGGCAAGGGCAAGTCGTGGGTCTACTCCTGCGGCCCGGCCGCCGACCACCCGCTCAGCCGCGGCATCCCGCTGGAGGTGACGGGCGCGCATTTCTACGGACCAGTCTACGAGCCTGCCGACGCCACGTGCTCGCCGCTGACCGACAACGGCAAGCTCACCCGCTTCTGGCACCGCAGGCTGCCGGGCGGCGGCGAGGTGGTTCACCTCTTCCAGGTTGGCGGCGAGAAGCACCAGTGGCGGGGCGAGAACACGGCGACCTACGACCCCGAGCGCCCCGATGATGGCGCCGCATGGAACGCCCTCTATCGCAGGCTCCTCTACGGCCTCGCCTACGGCGACAAGGCGTTCCCCGTTCTTGTCAAGGTTGCTGCCAAGCCCTGCCGTGCGGGCGAGGCCCTCGCGGCGTCCGTCGCCGTCGAGAACCGCTCGGAGGACGCGCGGGAGGTCGCCGTTTCCCTGGATGTCCGGCACCGCCGTAGCCATTACGGAGTTCGAGAACTCCGTAATGGCTCTCTGCCCAAGGCCCAGGCCACCGTGATGGCTTTCGCGCCGCCCATCGAGCTGCCCTGCACGGATTCCTGGCTGCTCGTGACAGCACAGGCGCTGGACGCCGATGGGAGGACAGTCCTCTCCGAAAGCACCACATGGGTCCCCTACATCCATCGCGTGCCGCTAAGCGTGAAGACCGACAAGCTGACCTACAGGCCCGGCGAGACGATCACGGCGACCGTGACTTGGGCAGCCGATGCCGAGGAGGGCGACTTCCTGCCCGTGGCCTACATCGTGGACCGCTCGGGCCGGGCGCTCAAGCGGGCCGCGTGTGTGCCCTCGGGCGAACGCTCTGCCACGGCCAAGCTGCTCATGCCAGACCGAGGGCCGGAATGCGTGGGATGCTACTGGGTCACTGCCGTCTTCACGCCTGTAGGCGGGGCCTCCGCGCCCCGCGAGGGCAGGCAACGCGGGGCAGAGACGCCCCGCCTGCAAGCCCCGGAGATCGCGGGCCTGGCGCGGGCGCAGGTGCAGCTCGACCAGCCGTGGACGATGCGCGAGCGCTTCGAGTGGTCGGTGTGGACCTGGGGCGGGGGCGGACGGTTCATGGACCTCGTGCGCGACGCAGGCTTCAATGCCCTCGGTTGCACGGGCAACCCCTATACCGCCGACCGCTACGGCATGCGGCAATATGTCGAAGGCGCCGACATCAATACCTTCAGCGTCGAGATCAATCACGACAACTGGGATGGCGTGCGCGCCGCGATGAACAAGGTGATCGACCAGCGCGAGAAGGGCGGCCCCGACGCCCGCTCGAAGTCCCTCGTCTCGCTCGGGGAGGAGAGCGGCTTCAAGGGCGGATGGGGCGCCCGCTACTACTGGCCCGAGGACAAGGCGCCCGCAGTGCCCCAGAAGGTCTTCGACGACTACCTCCGCGAACGCTACGCCGGCCGCCTCGACGTGCTGAACCAGGAGTGGGGCACCAGCTTCGCCTCCTACCGCCGGCGGCGCGACCTGGTGGTGAACACGCTCAACGGCCTCGGCTGGCGGCTCGAGAAGCCCAAGGGCACCATCTACGTCTGGGCGGCCGTGCCCGAGCGCTTCGGCGGCGACAGCGCGGCCTTCGCCTCCGACCTCTTCGAGAAGACGGGCGTGGTCGTGACGCCGGGCGCCGTCTACGGCCAGCACGGCGAGGGCTTCTTCCGCATCTCGCTCACCTATCCCGACGAGGTGCTCACCCGCGCGATGGAGCGGCTGGCCGAACGCCTCTGACGGGGCACAGCCGGGAAGGAGGCGGGCGGGGCCTATCATGGGGCAGTGGACCTGGTTGATTCCACTGGGATTCGTTGTCGGCGCCTATGGCACGCTCATCGGCGCCGGCGGCGGCTTCGTGCTCGTGCCCGTGCTGCTGCTGGTGTACCCCGGCGATGCCCCCGAACTGATCACCAGCATCTCGCTGGCCGTGGTCTTCTTCAACGCCACGTCGGGCTCGGTCGCCTACGCGCGAATGAAGCGCATAGACTACCGCTCGGGCCTCCTCTTCGCCGCGGCCACCGTGCCCGGGGCAGTCTTCGGCGCGCTCACCACGAAGTACATCCCGCGGCGCGCGTTCAGCGCGGTCCTCGGCGTCATCCTCATCGCCATATCCATCTACCTGCTCCTGCGTCCCGCCAAAGAGGCGCCGAGGCACGTGAGGCCCCCCGCCGGCCACACGACCCGCACGATTGTGGAGCGTGACGGCACCCGCCACACGTTCACCTTCCGCCCCTGGGTCGGCGTGGTGCTGAGCCTGTTCGTCGGCTATCTGTCCAGCGTTCTCGGCATCGGCGGCGGCATCATCCACGTGCCCGCCCTGGTGCACCTGCTCAACTTCCCCACCCACGTCGCCACGGCGACCTCGCACTTCATCCTGGCCATCATGGCCCTGGCCGGCACGGGGGTTCACGTGGCGACGGGGGACTTCTCGCGCGGGGCGCTCATCGCCCTCTACCTCGGCCTCGGCGCGGCCGTGGGCGCCCAGCTTGGCGCGGCCGTCTCGACCCGCCTCCGAGGCGTGTGGATCATCCGGGGCCTGGCCATTGCCCTGGGCTTCGTCGGCGTCCGAATCCTCTTCATGGCCTTCTAGCCACACAGGAGACACAGCGAGCCATGGACATCCGCGAGCGTGCGAACGCCAATCTCAGGTTGTGCCTTGTCGAGGACCCCTACCCGGGCCGCGGCCTCGTGCTCGGCATGGATGACCAGGCCGGGCGCGTCATCCAGGTGTACTGGATCATGGGCCGCAGCGAAAACAGCCGAAACCGCGTGTTCGCCACCGACGGCAAGCGGGTCTGGACCGAGGCCGCCGACCCCGCAAAGTGCAAGGACCCCAGCCTGATCATCTACAACGCCATCCGCGAGCTGCCGGAGGGGCTCTTCGTCGTCACCAACGGCGACCACACGGACACGATTTGCGACGTGGTGGGTACGGGCGGCACGATTGAGAAGGCCCTGGGCAAGCGCCAGGTGGAGCCCGACGCGCCGAACTTCACGCCCCGCATCGCAGGCGTCTTCGACTTCCGCGGGCTGCCCTACGTCGCCGTCCTCAGCATGCTGCGCAAGTCGGCCTTTGGGGATGCCACCGACCGCTTCTACTGGCGCTACGAGGAGTTCGACCCCGGCCTCGGCTACTGCATCACCACCTACCGCGGCGACGCGGGTGCCCCCGGGGCGCCGCTGCCCGCCTTCGAGGGCGAGCCCTATGTCGTCCCACTCGTCGGCGACCTCCGCTCCATCGCCAGCATGTTCTGGGGCGCCTTGGACGACGACAACAAGGTCTCCCTCTGCGTCAAGGCGATTGACCCCGAGAGCTTCGAGAGCGACGTGGTCATCCTCAACAAGTACGAGAAGAGAGCGTGAGGGTGGCCCCATGGCCTCCGCCGCGGACGAGACGCACGCACTGAGCCGGGCGAACCTGGCCTCCTGCACCGAGCGGGTCCTGCGGCCCGCCGCCCGCGCCAAGCCGGCGATTCTGGTCGTGCGGTGGGCTGGGCGTTGCCTCCTCGTGAAGGATTTCTCGCGGAACGCCTGGCTCCTGCGCCATATCTACGGCCGCTGGATCGTGGCGCACGAGACGCGCATCTACGCCTGCCTGGAGGGCCTGGCCGGCGTGCCGGCATTCCGCGGCCGCCTCGACGCCTTCGCCTTCGCCGTGGACTACGTCGAGGCCGCGAGCCTGAAGGCGCTGCGGCGCGGCACGGTGCAGGCCGCCGTGTTCGACCGCCTGGCGGCGCTGCACGCGTCGCTCCACGGGCGCGGCATCGTGCACCTCGACTCCCACCAGTGCAGCAACATCCTGGTGACGCCGGAGGGCGAGGCGTTCCTGGTGGACTTCGCGACCTCGCTGCGCCTGGGCACGGGCTGGGCCGCTCGGAGGCTGCTCCTGCCCTTCTTCGCCTGGGCGGACCGCCTGGGCCTTCGGAAGCTGAAGGCCAGGTATTGCTCGGAGCCCCTCCCGCCCGCCGAGGCGCGCAGCCACAGGCTCCTGCGGGCGCTCGGCTGGCTCTGGCCGTTCACGGCTGTTCGGCGGCTGCGTCGCGGTTGGCGCAAGCGGGCCGTCAAGCCCGGGGAAGCGGCGCTACCCGAGTTGGGCGCGCACCATGGCCACGACGAGAACCAACGCCAGGGCGATCAAGAGCACCACTGACCAGAAGCCCAGCGCATTGGCGTGGCGGGCCACAAATCGCTTCAGAGGTCCGCTCAAGCACGTTCTCCCTTGGTAGGACGCGCGTGCGACTACAGGCGATCCAGTAGGGGTGTGCCCTCAGCGTTTGACGTGGGTGAGGGCCTTGACGCTGGTGATGGGGATGCGGTGCTCGTTGAGGCCCGCCAGGTCCTGGATGACGATGTAGTCGGCGCCCAGCTCGGTTATGCGGAATGGGCCGGGGCGCTCGACGGCGAAGACGGTGAGCTGGACCGCCGGCCCGGCGTCGGCCATGGCGATGTTCTGCCCGACGCGCAACCCCGCGAACACGCCGCCCGCCGGCCGCGCCGGCTCCTGCGCAGACACGGCCACGGCGGCTACCGCCGCCACGGCCAGCGCCACTGCAAGCAGCCACGCTTTCCTCTTCATCGCCTGTCTCCTGATCACGGACTGGGGAATGGGCCGAACAGGTCTCCGCGGGCCACGCGATGCCCGCGGAGGAACTCGGCAGCGGTCATGGGCCGCCCCCCCGCCGGCTGGAGCGAGTGCGGCTGGAGGAAGCCGTCGCCCGTCTCAATGGCCAGGAAATCGCCCTCCGCAGCGTTCACGCGGCCTGGGCAAGCGCGCCCATCGCAGGCGATGGGCACCCGCCCCTCGATGGCATAGGCCCCGTGGACGACGATACGCAGCGGCGGCTTGCCGGGGCGCAGCCAGAAGGTGAATGCGCCCGGCCAGGGGTTCATCGCCCGCACGAAGCGGGCAAGGTAGACGGCGGGCCGCTCCCACGAAATGGCGCCATCCTTCTTGTCGAGGGCGGGCGCCAGCGTGGCCAAGCGATGGTCCTGGGGGATCGGGCGCGCCGTGCCCTCTTCCAGCGCAGTGAGGGCATTGACCAGGAACATCCCGCCCAGCTCGGCGAGGCGCTGGGTGAGGCAGCCCGCGGTGTCGGTGGGGTGGATGAAGTCGGCGAACTGCTCGAGGGTGTCGCCGGCGTCAATGCGTTCGGCCATTCGGATGATCGTCACGCCCGTCTTCTCGTCGCCCGCGAGGATCGCGTGGGCGACGGGTGCCGCGCCGCGGTGGCGGGGGAGGAGGGAGGCGTGGACGTTGATGCACCCGTGGGGCGGGAGCGCCAGGAGGCGCCGGCCGCCCGCCTGGGGCGGGCGGCGGGAGAGGGGGAAGGGGGTGAGGGCGCCACCCTCGTAGCTGCCAATCCTTCGCCCCACTGGGGCAAGCCCAGTGGGGGCGAGGGCCCGGCGCGGCCCTTTCTGTGGAGGACCAGGCATGCAGCGCGTCGGCAACGAAATCCTGTATTGCGAGACTGGCCCCGACAACCCCGTGACGCACCGGGTGAAGCCGGGCGAGACGTTCGAGGTGCAGACCCAGATCAACGCCGGGCCGTGGATTGATCGCCTGCCGCCCGCCGAGCAGGAGGCCTGGCAGAAGCGGCTGCGCGGCGGGAATCCCGCCAGCGGCTGCGTCTTCGTCGAGGGGGCCAAGCCCGGCGACATGCTCAGCGTCGAGATCGGCCCCATCGAGGTGGACCCCATCGGCTACACGAAGTTCGGCGGCGGCACCGACGCCACGCCTCGCGGCCTGAGGTGCGGGCCGTGCGAGAAGCTGGTCGAGATCACGAAGGACGGCATCCTCTGGACCATTGGTGGCGCAGGCGTCCCGCCTGCGGGGGAGGCAGGCAAGATGCCTGCCCCACCGCGCTCGCTCATGCTCCCGCTGCGGCCGATGCTCGGCTTCGTCGGCGTCGCGCCCGCCCGCGAGCGCCACCACAACGGCTGGGCAGGCGTGTGGGCTGGCAACCTGGACGCCCAGGAGGTCACGACCGGCGCGACCCTGCACATCCGCGTCCAGTGCCCGGGCGCCCTCTTGCACGTCGGCGACATGCACGCCATCCAGGGCGACGGCGAAATCTGCGGCGCCGGCGGCATCGAGGCGGGGGGCCGCGTCCTGCTCACCTGCCGCGTCACCTCGCCCGCGCCCAAGACGCTTCGTTTCCCCCGCTTCGAGAACGCCACGCACATCGGCGTCTTCGCCCTCGCCCGGCCTGCCGAGGACTCCTTCCGCATCGCCCTTGCGGAGCTGTTGGCCTGGCTCGAGGAGTCCTACCGCCTGCCTCAGACGGAGGGCGTCATGCTCCTCGCCCAGGTAATGGAGGCCCGTGTCACCGCATTCGTCAACCCGCTTTTCACCTACGTGGCAAAGATTGCCCGGCGGTTCCTGCCTCAGTAGGCGAGGCGGAACTGCACCAGGCGTTTTCCTCTCCTGTGGCCTTTCGGTATAATCAGGCTTGGAGGCCGGCTTCTCATCCACGGAGACCCACTTTGAACATCCGGGCCACGACCTGTCTTGTCGCCCTCCTATTGGCCTCGATCACGGGGGCCGCCGACTGGCCGCAGTGGGGCGGGCGCGATTGCCGAAACATGGCCTCGGACGAGAAGGGCATCCCCGATTCGTTCGACCCAGGCCAGAAGAAGGAGGGCGGAAGCGAGATTGACCCCGCCACGACGAAGAACATCAAGTGGGCCGCCCGACTCGGCACGGAAACCTATGGCAATCCCACGGTCTCCGGCGGCAAGGTCTTCGTCGGCACTAACAACGGCGCCCCGCGCGACCAGCGCCTCCGGGGCGACCGCAGCATCCTGATGTGCCTCGAGGAGGCCACGGGCAAGTTCCTCTGGCAACTCGCCGTCTCGAAGCTCCGCCAGGAGCGGAGCTTCAACGGCGATTTCAACGGCCTCGGCATCTGCTCCTCCCCCACCGTCGTCGGCGACCGCGTCTACCTCGTCACCAGCCGCGACGAGGTGCTTTGCCTCGACGTCAACGGCCTGGCCAACGGCAACGATGGGCCGTTCACGGACGAGGGGGAGTACATCGCGGCCCAGAAGCGCCGCAAGCCCGGCAAGCAGCCGCCAGGCGCCAAGCCCGACGAGAAGCCCGAAGAGCCCGTCAAGCCCGTCGAGCTGACGCCAACCGATGCCGACATCATCTGGCGCTACGACATGATCACCGAACTCGACGCCTGGCCACAGGATGCAACGAGTTGCTCCGTCCTCGTCTACGGCGACCTGGTCTATGTGAACCCATCGAACGGGGTGGACCTGTCGCACAAGAACATCCCATCGCCGCAGGTGCCCACGATGATCGCCCTCGACAAGGAGACGGGCAAGCTCGTGGCCACGGACGAGGAAAACGTCGGGCCGAACATCCACCACGGCACCTGGTCCTCTCCCTCGCTCGCCGAGGTGAACGGCAAGAAGCTCCTGCTGTTCGGCGCGGGCGACGGCTTCTGTTACGCCTTCGACCCCACCCCCGTCGAGGTGCCTGGCAAGCCGCTCAAGGTGCTCAAGACCGTGTGGAAGTGCGACGCCAACCCGCCCGAGTACCGCGAGCGCGACGGCAAGAAGCTGCCCTACAACAAGAACGCCGAAGGCCCCAGCGAGATCACCGGCACCGCCGTCTTCGCCAACAACAAGGTCTACACCACGGTCGGCCAGGACACCCGCCACGGCGCGGGCAAGGGCTGCCTCACCTGCATGGACGCGACGAAGACCGGCGACATCAGCACCACCGGCGTCCTCTGGCGCTACACCACCGGCATCAACCGCTCGATGGCCACCCCCTCCGTCGCCGACGGCCTGGTCTTCGTCGCCAACTACATGGCCACCGTCCATTGCGTGGACGCTGAGACGGGCAAGCTCTACTGGACCCACGAGACGGGCGGCCGCGACTGCATGGGCTCGACCTTTGTGGCCGACGGCAAGGTCTGGTTCGGCAACAAGAACGGCAAGCTCACGGTCCTGGCGGCGAGCAAGGAGAAGAAGCTCCTGGCCGAAATCAACCTCCGCACCCCCATCCACGCCACGCCCATCGCCGCCAACGGCGTCCTCTACGTCGCCTGCAACAACTACCTCTATGCGGTGAAACAGTGACGCTCGTCGTCGAATCAGTGTCGTTCCCGTGCTCTACGTGGGCACGTGTTTGGCGAGGAGACAACCATCCCCCCTCTCCCTCGGGGAGAGGGTAGGGGTGAGGGTGCTTGGGCCGCCACGGGCGCCGGAGAAGGCACCCTCACCCGCCCGCCTCTGGCAGGCGGCCTCTCCCCAAGGGAGAGGCGGGCGGGTCCTGCCGCGAGCCTGAGCGCGTACCAGCGTGAGGACCAAATGAGTGAGTGCCAGCATGGCCGGCGATAGGGCACCGGCTCGATGTGCGCGACTTCACGCAGCCGTGGCGATGCTCCTGGCGCCGCTCGCGATCGCGGTGGCGGCGCTGGCGTGGTGGGTCGTCGGACCCTGGTTGGAGGACGTCATCCCCTACCCTACTGTATTCCTGGTGCTTTGGGTCATCCGCACTCTCTTCATCCTCGGCGCCATCCCAATGGTCGTTATCTTCCTCGCCGGGGCGATCCAGCTCATCGCGGGAAGGCCACTCGGGTTGGTCGAATCCCTATTCAAGAGGAAAGGCAAGGAGTGACCGATGGCTGACATGCTTCGCATGGGCTACGTGGGCTGCGGGTTCATGGCGCAGAAGGTGCACATCCCGAACATCCTGTCGCTCGACGGGGTGGAACTGGCGGCCATCGCCGAGCTGAGACCGAAGCTGGGGGCGAAGGTGCAGGAGCGATTCCGGATTCCCAAGCTCTACGCCAGCCACGCCGAGCTGGCGAAGGACCCCACCATCCAGGCCGTCGGGGTGTCGGGGCACTTCTATGCCCAGGGGGAGATCGCCATTGACCTGCTGCTCGCGGGCAAGGATGTGTTCATGGAGAAGCCGATGGCGGTGAGCGTCGAGCAGGCCGAGCGCATCCTCGACGCCGAGCGCCGTAGCGGCAAGCGGCTGATGGTCGGCTACATGAAGCGCTACGACGCGGGCAACGTGCTGGTGAAGAAGCTGGTCGCCGACGCCCGCAAGAGCGGCGAGATGGGCAAGCTCCGCTTCGTCCGCAACCACGGCTTCTGCGGCGACTGGACACGGCGTCGCGGGATTCGTAGCCGACGGCGTAGGGGTGGGGCTTGAGTTCCCAGCCGCAGCCCATGTCGAAGGGGCTGTAGACGACGGCGAGTTCGCCGCCGACGAGGAGGCCCTCAAGTTGGGCGGGGCCAGGGCTGGTGATCTTGCGCTGGACGACGGCGGCCTGGCTGTAGTTGACCGCGCCGATCTTGTACTGGGCGGAGAAGATGGGGTGCCCGGGGTCGAGGGCGACGAGCTTGTTGTCGGGCAGGACGCGGGCCATTTCGCGGCGGAAGGCGGCGTCGAATGCCTTGCGTCCGCAGCAGGCGTCGGCCATGAGGAAGCCGCCGGCCTTGAGGTAGCGCTGGAGGGCCGAGACCTCGGCCTGGCTGAGCGTGAAGTCGGCGTGGCCGGTCATGTAGAGGAAGGGGAAGGTGGTGAGTTCCGCGCTGTCGAGCTTGAGGTGCTGCGTGGCGAAGCTGACTTTCATCGAGGAGACGCCGCTCACGGTGTCGAGCAGGGTGGAGAGGCCGGCGGGGTCGGGATTGCAGTCGCCGCCGTGGATGACCTGGCCGATGCGGAACTTGTCGGCGCGGGAGACGTCCTGGTCCACATAGACGCGGGATTCGGCAAGGGAGTGGCCCATGGCCTTGGTGGCCGTGGCGTAGGCGATGAGGTTTGCGCCCAGCTTCAGGCTATCCTCGCTCTGCACGCCGGCGCACGCCCCGTGGGTGTGCATGTCCCAGCCACAGCTAAGGTCATAGGGGGAGAAGACGACGCCGGTGCGGCAGCCGATCTCGATGCCCTCGAGGGGGGGCGGGGCCTGGCCGGTGATGCCCGCGGCGGGGGTGTAGGAGACGAGCGGCACGTCGTAGTAGCAGCGGTAGAGCGGGTGGTCGGGCTCGAGCTTCTTGAGCGGCCGCTCGGGGAAGATGGCGGCGAGTTCCTTGCGCACCGAGTCCGAGAACTCCTTTCGGCCGCAGCAGGCGTCGAAGATGATGAAGCCGCCCTTGAGCACGTACTCGCGCAGGGCCTGGCGCTCGCCCTCGCTGAAGGTGAAGGCGTGGTGCCCCGTGCGGTAGAGGAGCGGCATGCGCTCGGCGTCGAGGGGGATCTCGGACAGCTTCTTCTCTTCGCAACTGAACGTGATCTTGAGCTTCGACTGCATCCAGCCGAGGAGGTTGTTGATGTCGTTCTGGTCGGTCGCCCAGTCGAGGGGTGTGCCGGTGACGATTTTGACGACGACGACGGGCGGGGTGGGCGGCTTCTTCTTCTCGGTGCGGCGCTGCGGCGTGGCCGGGAGCGGCAGAGGCGGGAAGCCTTCGGCGCCCGCGCGCTGGGCCGGCTTGGGCGGCGGCGGCTTGCCGCACGGCCCAATATCGGGCACCCCGGCCGCCATGATCATGCCGGCGCCCAGGAACAGCACGCCCAGCACCACCGTCGCCACGCCCACCATTCGTCTCTTCATCGTCGTTCCCCTCAAGGGTGGAAACGAGAAACGCCTCATCGCTCGCCGGCGCCCATGCGCAAGCGCGCCCCCACCGCACACCTTCCAGTGTACAGTGCGCCAGCCGTTTGTCAAGTGCCGCCGCGGATATTTCCGACAGGGCCACCGCCCGCCGAACCGCCTCGTATGGGCAATGCGCAGAAGCAGTTATGGCCTCACAGCAAAGCCTCGCCGCTCCGCGGTGAGCTGCGTGCCGTCGGAGAACCGCACGGTCAGCGGCTTGCCCGCCATATTGTAGGCCACGTAGCGCTTGCCTCGGCTGCCGTGGAACACAGCATAGAGCGGATAGTCGGCAGTCACCGTGCGGTCCACGCGGCCGAGGGCGGCGAGGGCGTGGAGCCAGTGAACCAGGTTGGCGCGCGAGCTGCCCGCCTCGATGGGCAGCTTGTCGCCGCGGGCTTCGAGCTGGCGGATGGCGTCGGGCGCGTCGTCTAGGGCGCGATACATCAGCACCAGGTCGGCCCAGTCCTCCCAGGGCTTGCCGCCCTTGGCCGCGGCGAGCCCGTCGTAGCACCGCTTCACATATTCAGGATAGAGGCCGAGATAGAGCGAGCCGCCGTGGAAGGGGAGCCAGTTGATGCCGTAGACGATCTCGGGCTTGTTGCTGAACCACGTCTCGCGCGTGCCCTTGCCGCCCCAGATCATCGTGAGCACGGGCGACGGATAGGCGGGCGGGCGAAGGGCGCCCGTGACGTCGAACCAGTAGGCGTTGATCGCCTCCATCTCGGTCGTGTAGAGCCAGACGCCGAGGTCGCGCAGCTTCCCGTCGCCGATGGCCTCGCCCAGCAGGATGAGGGCGGCCCAGGCATTCATCGCCTCGGACGACGATTCCTGGTTGTTCCCGTCGGCAAACCGCGCGTGGCCCGAGGCCCACGAGTGGCCGGCATAGCAGTCGAAGCTGCGGAGATGCGGGAACATCGCATCGTCGCGGAGGGGCGAGGCGATGTCGCGGACGATGAGTTTGAGCATCCCGCCCCAGGCCACAGGCAAGATGCCTGTGCCACCATCAGAAGCAGGAGAGGGGGTCGCACGGGCTTCCAGCCTGTGCTCCTCCAGGCCAGCGGCCCACTTGGGGTCGCGGCGGGCGAGTTCGGCCGCCGCGCGGAGGAAGTAACCGTAGTGGAAGTGATGATCGTTCAGCTCTACGTCGCTGCCGTAGCTCGGCGGGTAGCCGATGAGCGTGCCCCAGGTGCGATTGTAGGCGAAGAAGCCCTTCGTCTTCGGCTTGCCCTCGGCATCGGCGGCATTGAGCCAGCCTTCAAGCCGTGGCTTCAACTCGCCGAGGAACGCCGCCTCGAGCTTCGGGTCCACCTGCTCCGCGATGGCGGCGAGCGTGGCCAGCTTCCCCAGCCGCTTCCCCTCCCAATACGTGTCGCCCGTCCCCGGCGGCTTGCCTCTGAGTTCCTCTTCGAGGCAGGAGCGTAGCCTCGCCTTGTCGGCCCCGCCCACAACGGGCAGGACGGGCAGGACGCCGTGAAACGTTGAACTCGTGGCGAACGAGGTGCCTGACGCAAGCTCCATCTCGCCCCGCACCGAGCGATAGGTGCCACCAAGGAGCTTCGTCGTGGTGCGCATCCACTGGTGCGGGTAGAGGGCAAAGAGCGTGCCCTCCCCCTTCCCCTCGCGGGCGACGGTCGTGAAGGCGAAGGTCGTCGTCACCTCGCTCTTCGCGGGGTCATAGGTCCACGCCACGCGCGTGTCAGTCACGTGATTGTGGGCGACGCGCTCGAAGAGCCGCAGCGTCTCGGGCTTGTCATCGGGCAGGAGCGCAAGCGAGAAGTAGTTTCTCCCCTTCACGTCGCAGGCGAGCGTCTTCGTGCCGAGCCCCGTCCACGCGGAGCCGCGTGGGGCGAAGAGGCCGTAGTGCTTGCCGCGCACCGACAGGGCGAGCGTGGCCGACGCCGCATCGCCGCCCCAAACCTTCGGCTCGGCGGAAAGCGTGATCTTCGGATTCCCGCCGCGAAACGTCGCGTAGACGAACGGGCTGCCGTGGCCGTAGGAGACCAGCATCTCCTTGCCGTCCGCGGCGAACGACGCGGTCACAAACCAGTCGCTCGCGCCCGCCAGCCGCGCATCGGGGAACTCCGCGACCTCGCCGTGCCCGAGCACCAGGTCCTCGCCCCCGCCGGGCATGCCGCCCATGAGGCCGATGGGCGCCACAGTGACGGCGGGATAGCAGACCCGCAGCCCGTTCGGCTGCGCGCACACGGCAAGCGGGTGGGCGAATTGGGGCAGCGAGTGCTTGGTCCAGAGCAGCGAACTCCACCACCGATTCGTCGGCAGTGGCCCCTTCACCGCGTCCGTCTTCCACACCTGTTCCGGCGGCCCCTTCGCCCCCGCCGGCAAGTGTCGGTCCGCTGTGAGGGCCTCCCGGATGCCGCGTTCCCGCATGGCCGCGAACGAGATGCAGTCGGTCAATGACCACTCCTCCTGACCGATCAGCGTTGTCCCTGCCACATTCTACACCCCCGCGACGGTTCTCGTCAATCGTAGGCGGGACGTCCCCGTCCCGCGACCCCTCAATCCCTCATCGCCCCGAAGGATCAACCGCCCGCAAACGGCCTGCCGAGATAGGTGGCTGGCCCCTATCACTCCTGTTTGCACTGCGAGTAATCGAGTATGGTGCCCCCCGAACTGCTGCACAGGTTCATCGCCCGGAGACTAAATAGCTCGCCACGATTCGGCTTCTTTGCGTAACGCCAGCGTCTCGCTGGCACTGTCGGGGCCGCCGAGACGGCGGCGTTACGCGTGCCTCGACAAGACCTAGCAGGGCCTTGGCCGCGTCGCGGCTCAGGCCGCGGCGGGCCATGAGGATGGCCGCCTTCAGCTCGCCCCCCGCATCGGCCAGGCACTGGCGGGCCGCCGCCTCGTCCAGGCCGCAAAGCTGCCGCAGGATGCGGGCGGAGCGGACGCGGAGCTTGTGGTTCGTGGCCCGCAGGTCCACCATCAGGTTGCCGTAGCACTTGCCCAGCCGCACCATGGGTGCCCGCCGATGAGCATGCGGGAGAGTTCCTGGCGGAGGGGGAGGATGGCGGGGGAGTCCTCCTCTGGGGTGACGACGCCGAGGCGGTATTCGGCGAGCTTGCGGTAAACGCTGTCCCACGGGGCGGTGGAGCGGGTGCGGGTGCGGAGGGGCTGCTGGCGGCCCATGGCGGTGATGGCGGCGGCCTGGCCGCTCTGGGCCACGGGCTGCCAGGCATGGTCGGTGACGAGATGGGGCATGAACATCTGGGGCGAGTAGCGTCCCCAGACGCGCAGGGGATGGACGTAGAGGGCGTCGCGGGCGCGATAGACGTCGAGGAGGAGCTGCGTGGTGTCGCGGATCTTGGCGATGACGCCGTGCTTGTGGCGGCCGCGCAGGAGGGCGAAGTAGGCCACGGTGTCGAGTTCGTAGAGGTAGGGGCACGTGACCTGGAAGAAGTTGGCGAGCTGTTCATCGGTCGCCCACTCCTCGACGAGGCTGGAGAGGCTGTCGAAGAGGTAGAAGACCTCGCGCCCTTGCTCCTCGATGATGGCGTGGACGCGGCCGCTGAAGAAGTCGAAGCCGTTGGCGGGGTCCACCTCGATCACCTTGACGCCCGGGTGCGGCTCGATCACTGGGGCGTGCGGTGCGAAGCGCAGGTAGACAACGACCCGGCGGTCGTCGAGCGCCTGGTTCACGAACGGCCGCACGAAGCGGGCGTAGTCCTCCAGGCGGTCCACCTGCCACACGACGTTATCGCCCAGGCGGAGCCCCTGGACCATGGCGTCGAGGCCGGGAATCCCGCTGGGCACGAAGCTGCTTTCCATACCGGATGCGTCCCTTCTCACAAGACTCGCCGGCAACTGGCCGCGGCGACGGCGGCCGAGCCGGCGTCAGGCTCACTGGCTGAGGCGCCCTCGCCTGCTAGCATGCGGCCCGAGGCCAGTTTTTGCAAGTGCGGATGCCCGGCGCCAGGCTGGAGAGCATCCGGCCACGGGCCGTTTCGGCCGCTTGGCCCGTGGGCGGGCCCGGAGGCGAACATTGCGGAGTTGTTCAACTCCGCAACCTTCCTCGCCGCCGTGAGCGGGCGTGAGAGGCGCCCCGCGCTTGATCCGCTTTCCCATTCATGCTTTCCTGTTGCGCGCGGAGCACCATCGCCCCGCGGCGTTCCCCTGCCTCTGGAGGAGCCGTGCCCATGAGCGATCTGCACCCGACCCGCCGCGAGGCCATCGCCCGCGCGGGCATTGTGGCGGCGGGCCTGGCCGCCGGCGCCGCGCACGCCATCGAGCCTATCGTCCGCAAGGGTCCGGCCAGGCTGAAGCTGGGCGTGTGCGCCTACAGCTATCGCCAACTCCTGACCCGCAAGGAGGAGCCGATGACGCTCGAGGGGTTCCTCGAGAAGGCGGCGGAGCTGGACTTCGATGGCGTGGAGCTGACCTCGTACTACTTCAGGGACACGTCGCCCGAGTTCCTCCGCCGCATTCGCGCGCGGGCGTTCGCGCTCGGCCTCGACGTGGCGGCCGCCGCGGTGGGCAACAACTTCTGCTTGCCGCCCGGCCCCGCGCGGGACAAGCAGATCGAGATGGTGAAGAAGTGGGTCGAGCACTCGGAGGCCCTGGGGGCGCCCGTCATCCGCATCTTCGCGGGCAGCAAGCAGAAGGACCAGGCGGACGCCGACGCCCACAAGGTGCTCGTGGAGACCATCGAGGAGTGCTGCGGCTACGCGGGCCAGCACGGGGTGTACCTCGCCCTGGAGAACCACGGCGGCCCCACGGCCACGGCCGAGGGCACGCTGAAGATTCTGCGGGACGTGAAGAGCCCCTGGTTCGGCGCGAACCTGGACACGGGGAACTTCCACGGGGCGGACCCGTATGCCGAGATCGCGGCGGTGGCGCCCTACGCCATCACCACGCACGTGAAGGTGGAGGTGAGCGCCGCGGGCCAGAAGGCCCAGCCGGCCGACTTTCCGCGCATCGTGAAGACCCTGCGCGAAGCCGGCTACCGCGGCTACCTCGACATCGAGTACGAGGCCAAGGAGGACCCGCTGACCGCCCTCCCGCGCCACGTGAAGGCGATACGAGAAGCGATGCGGGAAACGTGACAACCAGATGGCAGATGGCAGACGGCAGATGGCAGAAGACAGAGGGGGATCCGATCTTCCGTCTGCCGTCTTTCATCTGCCGTCTGCCCTCTGCCGTCTGCCATCTAGTCGTATGTTGCCTGTCGCCTGACAGAAAAGGAACCGAACTGTGCGTGAGGGCAAGGCTCTCTCCCACGGCCGCTGGCCGGCCCTTGTGGCCGCGTTCCTGGGCTGGATGTTCTGCGGGGTGGAGCAGGGGCTGTTCCCCATCGTGGCGCGGCCGGCGCTTCAGAGTCTGGTGGAGCCCGGGGCGCGCGCCGCCCTCGAGGCCGAGGGCAAGGGAGGCGACAGCGAGGAGGCCAAGGCCGCGCTGCTGAAGAGGACAGAGGAACTGGTCAGCTCGTGGAATGGCACGGTGATCGCCTGCTTCCTGCTGGGCGCGGCCGCGGGGGGCGTGGTGTTCGGCTGGCTGGGCGACCGCCTGGGGCGCGTGCGGGCGATGGTGCTGAGCATCCTCACCTTCTCGCTCTTCACGGGGGCCAAGTACTTCGCCACCGCGCCCCCGCAGATCGCCGCGCTGCGCTTCCTCGCCTCGCTGGGCATGGGCGGGCAGTGGACGCTTGGCGTGGCCCTGGTGGTGGAGTGCTGGCCCGAGCGGCTGCGGCCCCTGATGGCGGGGGTGATCGGCGCGTCGGCCAACGTCGGCTTCCTGCTCATTGCCATCGTGGGCACGTGCGTGCCGGCGACGCGCGAGGCGTGGCGCTGGATGTTCCTCGTGGGCGCGACGCCGGCGCTGCTGGCCGCCTACGTGGCGCTGTGGGTGCCGGAGTCGCAGCGCTGGCGGGCCTCGGTGAGCCGCGGGGTCGCCAAGCCGCTCCACGAGATATTCTCCCGCGGCCTGCGCAAGCGCACGCTGCTGGCCATCGCCTTCGCCTCGATCGCGCTCATCGGCACGTGGGGCGCCGTGAGCGGGTGGCTGACGGTGTGGGTGGACCAGTTGACGAAGGGCAAGGTGCCGGCGGCGAAGGCCGAGGTGCAGGTGGCGGTCTCCATCGGCGCTATCCTGGGCTGTCTGTTCGCCCCCATCCTCGGCGGGCGCATCGGGCGGCGGCCCGCCTACTTCATCCTCTGCCTGCTCTCGCTCGGCATCTGCGCTTTCCTCTTCCGCGTGCTCCGCACGTACGACCTGCTGTTCCTCGTGACCTCGGGGCTGGCGGGGCTGGTGACGGCAGCGTTCTACGGCTGGGCGCCGCTCTACCTGCCGGAGCTGTTCCCCACGCGGGTGCGGGCGACGGGGCAGGGGTTGAGCTTCAACTTCGGGCGGATCCTGGCCGCGGCGGGCGCGCTTCAGATGGGCCAGCTCGTGGGCTTCTTCGGCGGCAGCTACGCGCGGGCGGGGGCCACGATCACCCTCATCTACGCCGTGGGCCTCGTCCTCATCTGGTTCGCGCCCGAGACCAAGGGCAAGCCGCTGCCAGAGTAGGGGCCACGCGTGCAGGTTTGCACGCCCTACCGTGGAGGGGCCGGCTCCTTCTTCGGCAGCAGTGGCTCGATGCGCGGGTAGCTCTCGCTGAGATCGGCGAGGCCAAGGCCCGGCGCGACGATCCGGGAGACCTTCCAGATGCCCGGCCCTGGCTTGGTTTGCTCGTTATCCAGCAGAATGGCTCCGAGCGTCACGTTGTCTAGCAGGGTGACGCCGGGGGCCTCACTGAAGCGCACCTCGACCGTGGCCTGGCTGCCTCGGTCCTCCACCTTCACAATCTCGAATTGTGCTCGCCCAGACACGCGACACAACTCACGGTATATCAACAACTTACGAATTGACTCACTCCAAACCAGCCCGAATCTGACAATCCCGTGTGTTCGTTCACGCCCCTGGGGCGTTCCTGTCGCGCGCCCTGACCGTAGGAGATTACACGCACCCCGCCAGCCGTGGCCGCCGGGCGAGTTGCGGGGCGGGTGAGGCAAAGGTAAGATGACAGTGGTGGGTGCGACGGGGGCGGCCGAGGCCAATGAGGTCGGCGATGCTCACGTTACGTTCGGTCGCGTTCGAGCTGACGCCGCGGTGCAACCAGCGGTGTCTCTACTGCTACAATGCCTGGCGCGAGGAGGGGGCGGCCGAGGGCGGCGAGCTGACGACGGCCCAGGTGTGCGCGCTGCTGGACAAGGTGCTGGCCGAGGCGGAGCTGGCCCACGTGACGCTGACGGGGGGCGAGCCGTTCCTGCGGCCCGACCTGCTCGACATCATCGGGCACGTGAACGGCCGCGGGCTGCCCGTGGCCATCATCTCGAATGGGCGGCTCGTGGACGACCGCCTTGCGGCGGCCCTGGCGGGGCGCGACGTGGCTTACGTGCAGGTGACGCTGCTGGGGCCGGACGCGGCGACGCACGACGCGCTGTGCGGCGCGGGGAGCTTCGAGGGGGTGGCCGCGGCCGTCGGGCGCCTCGTGGCGGCGGGGGTGGCGGTGGGCGGGTCGTTCCTGTGCACGCGGCGGAACTTCGCCGCGGCGGGACCGACGCTGGCGCTCATGCGGCGGCTCGGGATGCTGCACCACGTGGCGTTCAACCGCTTCAACCCGTCGGGGCCGGCGGCGGCTCGCGTGGCCGAGCTGTTGCCCACGCGGTCCCAGGTGCTGGCCGCGCTGAGCGAGGCCGACGCCTTCGCGGGCGGGCACGGGCTGCGGGTCCACTGCACGATGCCCATCCCGCATTGCATGGCCGACGAGGCGGAGTTCCCGAACGTCGAGTTCGGCGTCTGCTCCGCCGCGACGGAGCAGGCGGAGTACGCGGTGGACCCGTCGGGCAATCTGAAGCTGTGCACGCTCCAGCGGCGGACGGTGGGCAGCCTGTTCGAGCGGGGCCTGCGGGAGCTGGTCGAGGGGGAGGCGGTGGCGCGGTTCCGCGCGCGGCGCCCGGCGTTCTGCGAGAGCTGTCCTCACGGCCCGAGCTGCCGCGGCGGCTGCGGCGCCGCCGCCGAATGGGTGTTCGGCGACGCCAACGCCCTCGACCCCTTCCTCGCGCAGCATGTGCTGGACGAATGAGGCGGTTTCTCCTGGCGCTGCGCTCCGATCCGGGCACATCCCTGTAGGCGGGGCGTCTCTGCCCCGCGTGGGCCTCGCGGGCCAGGGACGGCCCGCCTACAGGTTTGGTCCGCACAGCGGCCCTTACTTCGGCGGCTGGACGCGCCAGTTGCGGAGGAGGAGGCGGGTGTTGTAGGTGGTCAGCTCGACCTTGCCGAGGGTGCGGGGGCGATAGCCCTCGGCGCTGAGCTTCGCGCCGTTGAAGTAGTAGCTCGTGCGCGCGGCGCCGACGACCAGCTTCACGCTGTCCCACGTCCGCGGCTTCACCTCGTGGGCGGGGCCGCCCAGGTTGCCATCGGTGCGGCGGCCCGCCACCCAGTCCTTCCCACGCTCCTCAGGGTGCGCCTTGAGGGTCATCTCGGGCCCGCCGTCCACGGTGAGCGTGGCGCCCCAGGCGCCGGCGACGCGGTCGAGGACGCACAGGTCGCAACTGATCTCGGCCTGCGCGAGGCCGCGGGGGAGCGCGAACGTGACCTTGGCGCTCGATTCGGCCGCCGTCATCATCAGGATGCCACCGGGCAGCACGCGCCAGCTTCGGCTGGGCAGGGCCTCGGCGACGCCGAGCTGGCGGAGCGCCTCGCCCTGGTCGGCGAGCGGCTGGGCGGACAGAACGGCCGGGTCGAGTTCCTCCTTCGAGCTGGGGAGCCCGCCGGTCCGCCAGGGCGGGTACATGATGGCCACGATGAGGAGGACGACGAGGACGGGCACCATGCTCAGGGCGCCCATAGGGATTTTCTGGTACCACTTCTTCTGCGACTCGACTTCCTGGCGGCGGGCGGCGGCGCGGCCGTGAATGCGGCGGCGGTCCTCGACGGTGAGTTCCCTGGCCGGCCGCGGCGCCTCAGCGGGCGGGGCCTCGTAGCCCACGGGCGCCGGCGGCTCGAAGCGCTCGAAGCCGAACCACGCCAGCCCGCTCTCCAACCCGTCGTAGTGCGCCGGGGGCGGCGCCGCGGGCGGCTCGGAAGGCTTCTCCTGGACCGGCGGCTCCGCCTCCTCAGAGGGCTCTTTGGCAGACTCGCTCGGGGGCTCCTCGGCGACAGGCGTCGGCGCCTCGCCCCTCGGCTCGCCGGGCGCTTCCTCGGCGGGAGCCTTGTCCGCCGGCCCGCCGGGCAACTCCTCAGCGGCGGCCTGGCCCGCCGGCGGCTCGTCGTGCGGCTTCCCCTCCGACGTAGCTGCAACCGTCCCGGTTGCAGTCTCAGGTTCGGCGGGGGGCGTGGGGGGCGGGGCCTCGGACGCGGCGTTCTCCGCCCGTTCCGGCTCGTCGCTCATGCGTCACTCCATTGCCGACACGGCGTGCGGATGGGTCTCGTGCGAACAGGGCGGATTATAGCAGCAGTTCGTACTGTCTGTCAACGCGGGCCTCCTCGATCATCGCCAGCATGTTGGCGAGGGGCACATCGGCCTGGAGGGTGATGCCGCTCTCGAGGATGTAGCCGCCGTCCGCGCCCATCGTGCGCTGGAGGCGTCGCACCTCGGCCCGCACCGCGGCGGGCGAGGCCCGCACCATCAGCTCCTGCGTGCCCAAGCCGCCGCAGAAGCTCAGGTGCCGGTTGAACTCGCGCTTCAGCTCCCCAATGTCCATCGCCTCGGGCTGGATGGGGTGCAGGATGTCCAGCCCGAGGTCCACCAGGTCGGGCACGATGGGCCGCACGTTGCCGCAGGAGTGCAGGAAGACGGTCTTGCCTGCGTCCTTCGCGCGGGCGAAGAGGCGGGCGAGATGGGGCCGCACGAACCGCCGCCAGGCCTCGGGGCTGATCAGCATGCCGCGCTGAGTGCCGTAGTCGTCGCTGAGGGCCACGCCGTCGAACGCGAAGCGCTCGATGAGAATCTCCAGCGTGCGCAGCACATGGTCCGCGATGCGCTCGAGCAGGGCGTGGACGAAGCCCGGCTCGAGGGCGAGCCAGAGGAGCAGGTTCTCCATGCCGCACAGAAACGTCCCCCGCTCCCACAGGTCGCCGATCCAGAGGATCGTGTAGTCGTCGCGGTGCCGCTCGCACCAAGCGGCGATGCCCTCGAAGCGGTGCGGCACGGCGGGGTCGGGGAAGGCGAAGCCGCGCAGGTCGGGACTCGTGATGGGCGGAGCGATGGGCGAGCCGCGGTCAATCTCGCTCGTGGTCCACACTACCCCCCACTCGTCGCGGGCCGTCGGCCCGAACTCCTGCGGCGAGGCGTAGAGCGGCTTGACCGAGTTCGTCCCCCGCATCCGCAGCGGCAGGTCGAGCGCATCCTCGATCTCCCCCGGCCCGTAGTGCTCGGCCAGCTTGCGCCGCGCGGGCGGCGAAAGCGACAGGTTGTAGGGCACGGGCAGGCCCGCCTCGTGCCGAATCACCTTGCCGATCCACTCTCTGTTCGTCATGGCGCCACGCATTATAGCGCAGCGAAGCGGCCCCAGAAAGAGGCCGTCGGACTTCCCAGGCGTGAAGAGTCCAGAGGCCGGTGGGCAGGCTGGCCGGCGCGCGGGTAGAGCGTGGCGATGGCTGGGAAGCGCAGGACGGAGTGTGGCAGCGTCGGGGCTGCATTCGCCCCCAGCTCCCCCAGCTCACCGGTTCATGGGGGAGGTGGGGTCAGGTCTTCACTATTTCCTATTTTGGCACGAGATGCCTGTCGCATCGTGGCGACCCAGACGATGATGCTCAGTACCGCTCCACAATGAAAGGCGTACAACTCTGGTGGCACAGGCTTCCAGCCTGTGTCCGCCATCGGCCAAGCCCACAGGCAAGATGCCTGTGCCACCAACCCGAGGTTCGCCCTATTGTAGTACACCTTCCTCTGTGGAGCGGCACTCAGTAGCTTGCGAGGAGGCACGTCACGCGGCTCGCATGGAGCGGCCGCTGGGACCGCTCGCGGCCACGGGGCGCCTTGCACTCTGTGGCCGATGGGGCATACTCCTCTCGGCCAGAGGGAAAGCCACGCGTCGCGCCCGCCGCGGGCCACCAGCATCGTGCGTCGGCCTGTCGGCGGTGGAGTGTTCGCCTCTGGCCCGCGCCTGGGCGGTCCCGGACGGAGGCGATGACATGCCGAGCCATAACCTCTGCCACAGCAGCCGCTTGCATGTCAGCGGTGTGACAGGCACCGCCAGCGTCATCAATCTTGCGCCCCACACACACATATGCCTGCGCCCGGCCACACCCCCCGACCCGCGCGGCCTGCCCCCCGTAGCCCGAAGGGAGGGAGCCTGACACCGTGCGTCAGCCTGTCGGAGTGCGGCGGCTCGACGCCGCTGTGGGCTCCATAGCGGGACCCCGGCCCCACTAATGGCTAATGAAGATCTGGCCCCAACGGTCGTTCCTGTTCCGATTCGCCGAGCGGCAGTTCGTGGGATTGTTGTTCCACGAGCCGCCGCGCAGGACGCGGTTTCCGACCTGTCCCCCTCACGAAACGCCTGCCCGAAGGCAGGCGATGCGTGCATCAACCGACGCGGGGCACGGAGGCCCCGCCCACACAAGACCGCCTGAAGGCGGGACTACGAACCAAGAATGGACGCAGGAGCGTCCAAGTCACGGCGCCCCCACGCAGAGCGCAGGGGCGAGAACGGTCATGAAAAATCGGGCCCGCCGGGGGCGGGCGATAGGAAACCAGAAGAGAACAAAGAACGGCAAACGGTAAAACGGCAAAACCGCAAACGGTAATCAGAAAGTCCTCGCGGAACGTACCACCCGAAACCCGACGTTGCTGCCCCGGAGGTCGGGCTCGCCCCTGCCCCGATACGCCGAACGGCAGTTCGTGGGATTGACGAACCACGAGCCGCCGCGCAGGACGCGGGAACCGCCCTCGGCGTCCGCACCCTTCGACTCACTGCCATCATACTCCTTCGCGTAGGGCGATGCACACCACTCCCACACGTTGCCATGCATGTCGTGCAGGCCCCAGGCGTTCGCGGGAAAGCTCCCCACCGCAATCGGCCTCCGGCGATACTCTCCCTTGCGCCCTTGACCGTAGGTGTAGTTCCCGTCGTAGTTCGCCTGGTCAGTCGAAATCGTCTCGCCGAGATGAAACGGCGTCGTTGTCCCAGCCCTGCACGCATACTCCCACTGAGCCTCCGTGGGCAGGGCATACCCGGTGCCTGCAGGCCCCGCATTGAGCTTCTGGAGGAAGCCCTGGATGTCGTTCCACGACACCTGCTCCACCGGGTTCTTCGCCCCCTTGGAGCTGCTCGGGTTGTTCCCCATCACGGCCTCCCACTGCTCCTGCGTGACCTCGTGCTTGCCCATCCAGAAGGGCTTGGCAATCGTCACCTTCTTCTGGTCCTCGTCGCTATCGCGCTGGGCCTCATCCCGCGGGCTGCCGATTGTGAACTCCCCCGCCGGGATGAGCACGAGCGTCAGCGTCACGGCCCCGCCGAGATTCACGTCCTCCTCCACCGCCTTCACGCCCAGCTCCCTGGCGGTCTCCTCCTGCCTCCGTTTGGCCTCCGCCGCGTCGAAGGGCCACTCAGTGTAGACCTTCGGCTGCCGGCGGCCCGGGGCCTCGGCCTTCATGAGCGCGCGCAGCCGCTCTGCCTCGTTCTCAGCGCGCGCCCTAGCAGCGCCCATGGTCTTGACAGTGGCATCAGCGTCGGCGAGAGCCTGCGAAGCTACTGCCAGCTTGTCCTCTGCGCGCCTCCTATCGTCCTCCGCGCGCTTGCGGGCAGCGGACTCCTTGTCGGCCTGGGTTCTCGCCTCGTCGCGCGCCTTCTCCGCGGCTGCCAGGTTGAGCTCCGCCTGCTTCTTAGCGGCTTGGAGGGTCTCGGCATTCGCCTTGGCCTCTCTGAGGTCTTTCAGTGCTGTGTCACGCTCCGTCTCGGCCTTGCTCCTGGCTTCCTCCGCCCGCTTGTAGGCCTCGGTTGCCTGCTTGAGGGCCGCCTTGGGGTCGTCGAGCGCTTGGATCGCCTTTGCCAGTGCTTCTTCCGCGCGTTTCTTCGCCGTGGTCTCCCTATCCAGAGCAGCCTGGGCTTTGGCTAGCGCCGCTTCTGCGCGGTCGCGGGCGGCTATCGCCTCGCTGAGTCTCGCGGCCTCGGGGAACTCGGGGGGCCTCTTGCTCTGGTCGCGCGGGGCGCGGTTGAGGAGGAGGACGGCGCCCAGGGCGATGGCGAGTAGGGCGGCCAGGGCTGCCAGGGCGGGGATGAGCCAGCGGTTTCCTCGCGCGACCTCCGGGGTGCCGCGGCCTCGGTGGGGAATGGGTAGGGTTGAGCTGCCAGGGCGCGGGGCGGCGAGGCCGGGGAACGCGGCGTCAATGGCGCCGAGGAGTTCCTCGGGGGTCTGGGGGCGGAGGGAGGGCTTCTTGGCCATCATCCAGAGGACGAGGTCGGCCGCGGCGTCGGAGACGCCAGGGGCCTTGGCCCGCGGGTCGGGCGGCGGCTCCGTGCAGTGCTGTGCGCCGACGGCCATGGCCGTCGGGCCGTCGTAGGGCGCACAGCCGGTGAGCATGTTGTAGAGCGTGGCGCCCAACGAGTAGATGTCCGAGCGAATGTCCAGGTCGGCCTCGCCACGGATCTGTTCGGGCGACATGTAGTCGGGGGTGCCGATGCCGGTGCCCAGCGCGGTGAGGCGGTCGCGGCGCTCGACGGAGCGGGCGAGGCCCAGGTCGGCCAGCTTCGCCTTGCCCGTGCGCGTGAGGAGGATGTTGTCAGGCTTCACGTCCCGGTGAACTATACCGTTCTGCCAGGCGTGGTCGAGGGCGAGGGCGACGGAGCGGGCGATGGCGAGCGCCCTGCCCTCCTCGAGCCGCTTCTCGCGGTCGAGGACCTGGCCGACCGATTCGCCGTCCACGAACTCCATTGCGAGGTAGTAGGTGTTGCCCATGCAGCCGACGTCGTATGCCTGGACGATGTTCTGGTGGTTGAGCTTTGCGGCGGAGCGCGCCTCTCGGAGGAAGCGGCTCACGAAGTCGCGGTCGCCGGCCAGGCTCTCGAAGAGGACCTTGAGGGCGACGGTGCGGTCCATCGCCACCTGCTGCGCCCTGTAGACGGTGCCCATTGCGCCGACGCCGACGCGGCCGAGAATCTGGTAGCCTGGAATCTCGGGAAATGGCCCCCTGTCGGGCGGCGGGCCGGGACGGGTGCGGGCGCTGTCCTCAGACACCGCTATTCCTCCTCCGTGGTTCGGAGTGCGGCCTTCAGGCCGTATCCTGCACTGGCGATTGGACGACGAAGATACGGGCTGAAGCCCGCACTCCAAACATGTCAGTTCCGACCTCTAGGCTTCGCGAGACCAGTCGGCCCGGCGGACGAGTGTGGCGAAGAGTTCGCCGCGCGCGCCGAAGCGCGCGAGCTGTCCGAGGGCGCGGGCGGCGAAGTCGGCGGCCCGCGCCCGCGCGCCTTCGAGGCCGTAGAGCGACACGGCGGTGAGCTTCGACTCGTGATGCACTCCGAGACAGTGTCGAGCGCCTCTCCACAACGATCACGATGGACGACATCATCAAGTGTGTGATGACTCACTTCCAGATCAAGCTCTCCGACCTTCAGTCCAAGAGGCGTTCCCAATCCATTGCTCAGCCGCGCCAAGTCGCCATGTACCTCGCGCGAACGCTTACTCGCCACTCTCTCGAGGAGATCGGAGGCTACTTCGGGGGCCGCGACCACACAACCGTTATGCACGGGTGCAACCGTGTGCGAGAAGTCATGGAGCGTGACCCATCTTTTGCCGGCACCATCGAACACCTGACCAACCAACTCCGCAACAAGCGGTAACACCTGTGTTGGCAAGCTGTGGGTTTTCTGTGTCAATCGAGAGGATCAAGCATGCCATTTACCCCCTGCTTCGCTCCACATGGCGCCGGCCAGTTCCGGGCATGGGGAACCGACGGGGGTAACTCGGTTGCTGCCGCACACCAGAACCACGAATTACCCCCGCAATTCAACATGGGGGCGGCAGCACTAACCGCATTCACGTCAACCACTTCCATTCCCGTCTCAACCGGTTTCCCACATGTCCACGCTCGATCTTCTTATTTGCTTTTCATGTTCAATTTGGTAAACTAGGAGGAGAGTCGGCAGGTCACTCTCGCTCATCCATCTCGATTCAGAAACGCTCTATGGAGGCCCGCGACAGATGAAGATCAAGTGCCAGACTGCTCAGCTTCACACGGCATTTCAGTTGGCAGGCAGCGTGGTGCAGCAACGGCCCACGCGGCCGAT
This sequence comes from Planctomycetota bacterium, assembly GCA_041320515.1. Lineage (GTDB taxonomy): Bacteria > Planctomycetota > PUPC01 > DSUN01 > DSUN01 > DSUN01. Next base: position 3,907,510 of record JBGLNR010000001.1, read on the forward strand.
CCTGGCCGACGTGTTGCTGTGTGCGGAGAACGGGCGTCTCGAGTTGGCGGCCACGGACCTCGAGATCGGGCTGCGGCTGGATGTGTCGGGAGCGGAAATTGTCGAAGCGGGACGGCTTGCTGTGCCACAGGCTCGTGTGGCCTCGATCCTGCGCGAGACGACGGACGAGACGATTGAGATTCGGAGCGAGGATGGCCATTGCGTGATCACGGCATCCGACAGCGAGTTCCGCCTCCCGACCGAGGTAGCCGAGGAGTTTCCCGAGCTGCCGGCCTTCGAAGAGGAGAAGGCATACGACTTCGATCGCAAGGATTTCGTGGAGATGGTGACCAAGACCTCTTTTGCGGCGCACAAGGGGAAGCACCGCTACGCGCTGAACGGGGTGCTGGTCGTCATCCGCCCGAGCAAGGTGGAAATGGTAGCGACAGATGGCCGCCGCCTGGCTCATATCGAGAAGAAGTGCAAGAACCGCAGCGGCGCCGACGAGTCGGTGATCGTGCCGACCAAGGCATTGGACGAGATCATCAAGTCACTCATAGACGAAGACGTGAAGATTCGCTTGAACGTGGGTGAGAACCAACTGGTGGCCAAAACCGCCCACGCCACCATCTCCACGCGCTTGGTTGAGGGGCATTTCCCGCCCTACGAGAGTGTGATCCCGAAGGACCACGACAAGAAGGTGGACCTGAACCGAGAGAAGTTCCACTCCGCCGTGCGGCGGGCCGCGCTGCTCACGAGTCAGGACTCCAGTTCGGTCACGCTCTCGTTCACAAAGGACGTGTTGGAGGTTCGGTCTTCGGCGCCAGAGACGGGTGAGGCGCGGGTGAAGCTGCCGATCGAGTACGGTGATGCTGAGGTAGAGGTGAGCTTCAACCCCGAATTCCTGAGCGACTTTCTCCGCGTGCTCGAGGATGAGACCGTGCGGATGGAGTTCCGGGATTCGGCCAGTGCGGGCCTCCTGCGGGCGGGGAAGGAGTTCCTCTACGTAGTGATGCCGGTCAGCCGCGAATGAAGCCGAAGGCGGGTCCACAGCGCATTGGAGAGATTCTTGGCGGCTTCCTCGACGCCGGGGGCCTGGCCGGCAGGCTCAAGCATCTGGAAGTCTATGGCGCGTGGGAGGAAATCGTCGGCCCCGGAATCCTTCCACACACGCGGATCGCGGGCCTGGCACATCACAAGCTCTACGTGGACGTGGACTCCGCGGCCCACCTGCACGAACTCCAGACTTTTCACAAGAGGCAGATACTGAGGGACTTCGAGGCGCGAGTGCCGGGGGTGCTGATACGGGACATCGTGTTCCGCCCCGCCGCGCCCGACAGCAGGAGATAGCATGCCCGAGCAGCCCGATGGCATCTACGACGCGAGCAAGATCAAGGTGCTTCGCGGGATCGAAGGCGTCCGCAAGCGCGCGGCCATGTACATCGGCGACACCAGCAGCCGGGGGCTGCACCACTTGGTCGAGGAGGTGGTTGCCAACTCCATTGACGAGGCGATGGCCGGCTACTGCTCCGAGATCAACGTGCAGCTCAACATAGACGGCAGCGTGACGGTGACGGACAACGGGCGCGGCATCCCTGTGGACATGCACCCCACGGAGCACAAGCCGGCCGTCGAGGTCGTCATGACCCTGCTCCACGCCGGCGGGAAGTTCGACCACCAGTCCTATAAGGTCTCTGGCGGCCTCCACGGCGTCGGTGTCACGGTGGTTAACGCCCTGAGCGAATGGCTCACGGTCGAGGTGCGGGTGCGAGGCGAGGCGCACCACATGCGCTTCGAGCGCGGCCTCACCGCCTCCGCTCTCCAGGTGCTCGGCAAGTGCAAGGGCACCGGCACCGTCGTCACCTTCAAGCCCGACAAGGAGATTTTCACCGACACGACGTTCAACTTCGACGCGATTGCCACCCGCATGCGCGAGCTGGCCTTTCTCAACCGCGGGGTGAAAATCACCCTGCGGGACGAGCGGTCCGACAAGGACCGCGAGTTCTGCTACGAGGGCGGCATCGCCGCCTTCGTGAGCCACCTCAACGAGGGCAAGGACGTCCTCCACAAGGACGTGGTGTTCATCGAGAAGGAGCAGGACGGCGTCATCGTGCAGGTGGCCATGCAGTACAACGACGGCTACAACGAGAACGTCTTCTCCTTCGTGAACAACGTCAACACCATCGAGGGCGGCACCCACCTCTACGGGTTCCGCTCCGCCCTCACCCGCACGGTCAACACCTATGCGAAGAACCACGGGCTCCTGAAGAACGACAACGCGCCCCAGGGCGAAGACGTCCGCGAGGGGCTCACCGCCGTCATCAGCGTCAAGGTCCCCGAACCCCAGTTCGAGGGCCAGACCAAGACCAAGCTCGGCAACCGCGAGGTCCAGGGCATCGTCGAGGCCGTCGTCAACGAGCACCTGAGCACCTACCTCGAGGAGAACCCGAAGAGCGCGCGCGCCGTCGTGGACAAGGCCGTCCTCGCCCTCGAGGCCCGCGAGAGCGCGCGCAAGGCCCGCGACCTCACGCGGCGCAAGAGCGCGCTCTCCAGCGGCAGCCTGCCCACCAAGCTGGCCGACTGCTCGAGCCGCGACATCGAGACCACGGAGCTGTTCATCGTCGAGGGCCAGAGCGCCGGCGGCAACGCCAAGCAGTGCCGCGACGCCATGTTCCAGGCCATCCTGCCCCTCCAGGGCAAGATCCTCAACGTCGAGAAGGCCCGCGTCGCCAAGATGCTCGGCCACGCCGAAATCCAGACCCTCATCCTCGCCCTGGGAACCGGCATCGGCGCCGAGGAGTTCGACGTCGCCAAGCGCCGCTACGGCAAGATCATCATCATGACCGATGCCGACGTGGACGGCGCGCACATCCGCACCCTGCTCCTGACCTTCTTCTTCCGCCACATGCAGGACCTCATCAAGCAAGGCTATATCTACCTCGCCCAGCCCCCCCTCTACCGCGTGCGCCGCAAGAGCCGCGAGCAGTACTACCTCACCGACGAGGACTTCCGCTCCGCCCTCATCGAGCTGGGCCTCGACGGCACCACCCTCGCGCCCGCCCACCCACCATCCGGCCTGAAGGCCGCACTACGAACGTGGACGCTCCTGACATGATTGTAATCGGCCCGGTTGCGCGCAGTCAAGCGCCATTCGCTCTTGACACGACGCCGCGTGGCGCATACGGTATGGACGCTCGACTCGTGAGGAGCATGCCATGGCTACCCCTGCGTCGGCGGTGGATACGCCCTGCCAGCACAAGCTGGTGCCGGCCCGCCTGTCGGTGATGTTCTTCCTCCAGTGGGCGACGGCGGGGGTCTACGTGCCGCTGATGTGGCGCTGCCTGACCGCGCCGGTGGCCAAGGGGGGCCTGGGGTTCAGCGAGTGGGAGATGGGCCTGCTGGGCGGCATCCCTGCGACGCTGGGCGCGTTGCTGGCGCCGTTCATCGGGGGACAGCTCTCGGACCGCTGCTTCTCGGCCCAGCGGCTCCTGGGCGCCATCCAGGTGGCGATCGGGGGGCTGCTGTGGGCGCTGCCCTCGGTGCGGGGCTTCTCGGCCTGGCTGGCGCTGCTGGTGGCGACGAACCTGCTGTGGGCGCCGGGGGTGGCGCTGGCCAACTCGCTGGCGTTCACCCACCTGCGGGATGCGAGGGCGCAGTATCCGCTGGCGCGCATGTGGGGGACGATTGGCTGGATCGCCGCGGGCTGGGGCTTCTCGATGTTGTGGCTGCAGACCGGCCTGCGGCCGCAGTGGCTGCCGCCGTTCCTCAAGGGGGCCGAGGTGCCCGACGTGACGCGCCGGCTGCTCGACGCCTTTCGCGCGGGGGCCTGCCTGTCGGTCGTCTTCGGGCTCTACGCCCTCACGCTGCCACACACGCCGCCGAGGCGGCAGGGGGTGGACCCGCTGGCGTTCCGCAAGGCCTTCAGGCTCCTGCGGTTCCGGTCGTTCGTGGTCCTGATGCTCGCGGGGCTGCCGCTCGTGGCGGTGCACAGCGTCTACTTCCTCCAGGCGGGGAAGTTCCTGCCGACGCTGGGCCTGCGGGAGGCGGACATCCTGCCGGCGATGAGCGTGGGGCAGTTCGCCGAGATTCTGGTGATGGTGGCGCTGGGCTGGATGCTGAAGCGCCTGGGGTTCCGCTGGGTGCTGGCCATCGGCGCGTTCGCCTATGCGTTGCGGTTCGCCGTCTTCGGCACCACGTGGCTGCCGCTGGGCGTCATCGTTGCCAGCCAGTCGCTCCACGGCGTCTGCTTCGCCTGCTTCATCGCCGGGGCGTTCATCTACGTGGACCACTTGGCGGACAAGGACATTCGGGCCTCGGCCCAGACCCTGCTGGGCATCGTCCTGGGCATCGCCCCCGTGCTCGGCGGCATGTTCAGCGGTACGCTGGCCGGCCTGTGCACCCCGCCGGGCGGGGCGCTCAACTTCTCGCCCTTCTGGTACACCCTGGCCGCCATCGCCCTCGCCGCCACGCTCTTCTTCGTCCTCTTCTTCCGCGACGAGGCGCGCGAGGCCAAGCCGCGGCAGGATTGACACGCGTCTCTCCGCGGGCTACAATCCAGTTGTTGCCGCCGCGCACTTGGTTCGTTGCGATGGAGAGAGCCACAATGCCACGGGTACTCGAGGAAGTGGAGAGGGACGCGATGGTCCTCCCGCTGCGGGACCGCGAACTCCTTATGGCGCATCTGCTGGCTTCCTTGGACGAGGGCGAGGAGGCGGGCGCTGAGGAGGCCTGGCTGGCGGAAGCGGACCGCCGGTACAAAGAGTATCAGGCAGGACGGATGAGCGCCGTCCCTGCTGAGGAGGTCTTTGCGGAAGCAAGAGCGCGCCTTGCCCAACGGAAGAACCGATGACGCAAGCGGCCTTCCTGGACGAAGCCCGGGAAGAGATGCTCCTGACGGCGGAGTACTATGAGAGCAAAGTGCCAGGGCTTGGCGCTGATTTCCTCCACCAGGTTCAGCTAGCCCTGCGCCAGGTCCTCTCGTTCCCAGAAGCCGGCGCGCAGGCCGATGCCCAGACGCGGCGGTTCCTGGTCAAACGCTTTCCCTTTGGCGTCCTCTACCGCATAGAGCCTGAACGCATCGTGGTCGTGGCCGTTGCGGACCTGCGCCGCAAGCCCGGCTACTGGCGCGACCGCGCGTGACCCGCTCCCGTCATTGGGGCAGGTGTTTGAGGATGAACTCGACGGCGGGGGCCGGGTCGTCGAGGCCGTGGGGGTGGTGGCCCATGCCCTTCTTGATGTGAAGGGCGACGGGGCCGCCGAGCTTGCGGTAGCGTTCGTGGACGATGGCGCCGTTCTCCTCGAAGGGCACCACGTCGTCGGCGTCGCCGCAGAGGAGGAAGATGGGCACCCTGGCCTTGGCCAGCGGCTCGAGGTTGTCAATCGGGTTCTTCTTGTAGGCCAGGGCCTCGGCCTCGGACGCGAAGTGGTAGTCGTTGAGCAGCTTCTTCCAGTCGCCTGGGCTGCCCTTGCCCCTCCCCTTGCCGCCGGGCCAGCTCTTGAAGTCGAGCACCGCGTTGTCGGCCAGGATGCAGCCCACCTTGTCGGTGTTGTTTGCGGCCCAGTTGAAGCAGTAGAGTCCGCCGCGGCTGAGCCCTTCGAGCACGGGCTTGGGCGAGAAGCCGTGCTTCGCCGTCAGCTCGCCGTAAAGCACGGCCCAGTGCTTCAGCGCATCGGGGCAGCCGAACGTGTTGCCGACGCCGATGTAGACGAGGTGGAAGCCCTTGGCCAGCAGCGCCAGGTCAATCTGCGGGAACGCATCGAAGAACTCCGCCCGCCACACCCACGGCTTGCCCTCGGCCACCTGCTTCGGCACGACCACGATGGTCTGGCAGCCATCCACCACAAAGTCGTGCCGCTCGTACCCTCTGTAATTGCCGAGCTTCCCGGGTAGCGGTGCCTCCGCAGCCGCGGCGTGTGCTCCAGCCATCACGAGGATCAGAGCCGCCACCCATGTCCCACAACTCAAGTGTCTCTCCTCATCGGCTCGATTCTGACTGAGCCGTTCGTAGCGACCTCCATAGTAAGGAGGCTGCCCTCAAGGAGCGACATGCCGATGAGGGCATCGCCGTCCACCTCCAACACCTCCACAGTCACTTCGGCGCCGTGCCAGCGAGCGACCGCCTCATAGCCAAGCAGCAGGGTTGGACTGCCGTCTGCGAGGAAGATCTCCTGAAAGCCCTTGGGGGTTAGCTCAAGCGCCGCAATCCGTTCTGACGGCAGCGCTAGGAACTCGGTGAAGCCCGTGTCCACCACCGCCTCAATGCTCCCAAAGGAGCCATCGGCCGCGCGGAGCTGTAACCAGACCCTGGCCTCGTGGTCCGCAGTGACCCTCCCTGCGATCATGACGGCCTCCGACGGATATGAGGTCCGATGCGGCCCACAGCCGGATAGCCGACGCGCAGTATGTAAAAGATCGTGCCAGGATGCTTCGCGCTCGCCCTACGCATCGCGGCCAGCTTATCAGGGTCCAGTTCGTAATCGCCAGATTCGACGTCCAGGTACAGATACTCCCCCTTGTGTTCCGGCTCGAGCTGAGCGCGGAGGGCACGGTTGTAGTAATCCTCCGCTCGCCGGGCGAATGCCTCGCGGTCTACGGTCACGCTAACCATTGGCGTACTTCCTCGTTCACCGTACTCCCACAAGGCATTATACCCGACGGGCGCGAGGAATGCCAGTCTTGACGTGCCAAGGGGTGCAGTAGCGGATTTGTGCGGCTGGGCACACCTTACTGAACCGAGCGGTTCTCCGGTCGGTTCAGTAAGGGTTCCGTCTGCCCGCGCCCTGGCCGGCGGCGCCGAGAAGAAACCAAAACCAGGCAGGCTGGGTTTGGTTCTTAGTGTGCCCAGCCGCGCAAATCCGTTACGGCACCCCACCTACCCTGGTAATGCGCAACTGCCTGGTGGACGAGTTCACGTAGAAGGGGGCCGTGGTTGGTCAGGTCGGCAGCGGTGACCCCAAGGCGTAGCGATCCCCCGGCTAGGCTGGCGACGAGCCCTGCCTCAGCCAGGCGCTTGTGCCAAGCCGCTGCGTCCGAGACAGTCACGTTTACACGGGTGGCCCTCTTCCGCGGATTGAAGTGGATGAAGTTGCGCACACGCGTACCATTGCTGAGACCGATGAACTGCTGCTCATAGTTCAACTGCTGCTTTGGGCTGGCACCTCGTTGATCATCTCCAGGATACCATCCACTACGGCCATGTTCTCAGCCCCTGTGTACTCCACCCAGTCTGACCGAGTCACAGTCTCGCCCCCCGATGATTCGTCATCGACCCGCAGAGAGGTCTGATCCAAGACCTTCACGAAGTCGAGCACGACGTTGTCACCGACGGTGAGCGCGTTGACCTGGATGGCTATGAGCGGGACGCTGCCGGCGAGGAGCGCCATCACGTTGAGGAACCGACTCGTGACGTCCTCAGCTACCAAGACGGCAATGTGTTCATAGGCCGGGTAACGACGCCTTTCAATGTCCCAGTACTCGATGCACCGGATGATGTGGTCAGCGTTGGTCGCCCCAAGTTGGACTTCGACCTCATAGCGCCGCTCGCCATCTGGATCAGTGAGCAGCATGTCCAATCTGCCTGCCCTGGCATGCCTTCGCTCGCGGTCAAGCACCTCCAGCTCGCCTAGCCCCAAGATGCTCGGATCCTCTGAGATTCTCTCGTGTAGCCAGGCCTCTGAGAAACCGGGATCATCCTGGAGGTAGAACCTCTCGTGCTTCACATATGCTCGCGCCATGGTAGCTCCTCCTCACCGGCAGCCTTGTTCAGCCCCCAATGGACTCAGGGCGATCTGCCCTTGTCCTTTCCGACCCCGACTTGATCGGGGCCTCGTGCGGGAGAGGACGCCCGCTCCCCCGGTACCGTCGGTAACGCTCGAAGAGGGTCTGTGGCTCGCAACCGAGGCGCGCTGCCAGAGATCCCGGATCTGCTGGAGACGCCAATTCATACGGGGACACCCTCGTCGTGGATGTTCTGGTAGAGGATGGACTCGCCCCTCTGGTAGCTGGCGGCGTCGGCGGGACGGATGGAGATCGCCCTGTCGCACTCGAGTTGCACCGGGTAAAGCTCGTCCCAAATTCGGCGGATCTCAGCGGCGACGTTGACCGGCCCGTCAAGGAGCACGAGCAGGTCAATGTCGCTCTCGGGCGTATCATCCCCTCGGGCCGACGAGCCATACAAGACAACTCCTTGGGAACGTCCCAAGTTCTTGAGTCTGTCTCTCATGCGACTCTCTTCACAACCCATTGGGCTCGCGTTGCGGGTCGGCGTCCCAGTAGACGGTCCTCGGCCCGAAGCCCTTCACCTCGTCCTGCTCGATGACCTCACCCTTGGCCGTGTGCATGAGCGACCAGGAGGCGTGCTTCTTCTCATCGGTGTCGGAACTGTAACACTCGGCTCCGGGGAACCGCGGGTCAATGTCGCTGCACAGGCCGTTGCTATGCACGTGGCGGGTCGGCTTGTTGATGCCCCAGAGGAACTTGCCCGTCGCGGCGTCCACCATTGACATGCCATTGCGTTGCTGGCGGGTCTCGACGCCGAAGTAGACTTCGAGGCCCGGGCGGTCGGGGTCGAGGTCGCCGATGTAGGCGTGGTCGGGGTGGCCGAGGCCGGTGGCCCAGAGCGCGGCGCCATTGTCGTCAACGGCGAAGGACCCGAGTAGGAGTTCGTCGCGGCCGTCGGCATCCACGTCGGCGGCGTGGAGCCAATGGGCGCCGGCGCCCCAGTAGCGGCGCGGCTCGCGCTCGTTGGTCCACCGCCACAACTCGCGGAGCTTGCCGTCGTGGAACTCGTAGGCCACGACGACGATAAGGTTGTAGGTGCCGCGCTCGACGATGAGGCACGGCGTCTTGCCGTCGAGATACGCCACGCCGATCTGGTTGCGCGAGGCATAGTTGTAGCCGTTGGCCCGCTTGGCGAAGGGCTCGCGCGAGGGCCAGCCAATCTGCGCTCGGGGCTTGCCGGTGAGGCCGTCGAGGATGGTGAGGTGTTCGGGGCCGGCCTGCACGCGGCCGTCGGCGTCGCGGGGATCGCCCTCCCCCGTCTTGGCCGCCACTTCGGCCTTGCCATCGCCGTCGAGGTCGTAGACGACGTAGGGCGAGTACCAGATGCCCGTCTCGATGGCCCAGCCGAGGTCGTGTCGCCACAGGAACGTGCCGTCGCTGCGATAGGCCTCGAGCTGGTACGGCGTCCCGCTCCGCTTCCAGTAGTTCACGTAGGGGTCAATGTTGGAGTTGGGCTGCTTGAGCACGAAGTCGTAGGCCCCGTCGCCGTCGAGGTCGGCGATGCCGACCTTCTGGAAGGTGTAGTCGCCCTGAAGGCGGATGGAGACGTATCCCGCCTTCGCGATGGCCTTGCCCAAGTCGTCGGCTTTCCCCGCCTCGCGGAGGGTGTAGGCGTATTCGGTGCCCGCGGCCGCCGACGCATCCACGAAGTCGGTGGTCTTGGTGATAGGTTGCTCGTTGAGCTTCTTCGGCGCCTCGCCGCCAGCCGAGCGGTAGAGGTCGAAGGCGAGCGTGGGCGCATCGCCCTCGAGCAGCCGCCAGCCGACGTGGACCGTGCCGTCCTGGCCCCCGACGGCCACCAGGCCGCGGTCGAGCTTCTCCCGCACGCGCTCCTTCGCATAGCCCTCGACTCTTGGCCTCTCGACAGGCTTGGGCGGCTCCGTCGCCTGAAGCCCCACGTCGTCCACCCACGCCAGCGTCTCCCGCTCGCCGACGAAGCGGAGGCATATCTGATCGCAGTCCTGCGGCACCTCGGCCAGGGCTTCCAGCTTCACCCACTTGTCGCCGACGCCCGCCCCCGCCGAGCCGATATCCCAGCTCAGCGTCTTGCCCTTCTGGAGCGCGACGACAGCAAGGGTGACGCCGCCCTTCTTCACCTTGGCCCAGGCTGTGGCCAGATAGGCTTCGCCGGGCTTGGCGGGGAGCCGCTGGTCGCTGGAGAACGCCCAGTCGCGCGGCCCGTCGTGGCTCAGGCAAATGGCGTGGCCGAGGCCGTGCTGCTCATCGGCCGTGCGGACGGCCGAGCCGGCCTTCGTGCGCGACCACCAGTGCCAGCCGAGAGCCCCAGTGCCGTCGGCCTCCTCGAAGCTGGCGTTTGACACCTCCAGCCCGCCAGCCAGGCACGAGGCAGCGAGCAAAAGACTCAACCAGGCGGTTCGCATGTCAACGGCCTCCTGCGGCGGCTAGCTGCGGGTGGCCCGGCGTGCACAGCGGGCCACAGACGCACGCGTAGTTGTCGGGGTCCTGGCGAAGCTCGTCGCGGAACTCCGCCCACATCGCCGGTGTGTCGAGGCAGAGGGCAATGGGGATGTCGGGCTGCACGCGGCGGATTTCGCCGATGAGGAAACGGTATATCTCGGCCCGCGCCTCGTGGGGCAGCGGGCCGTAGCGCTTGCCCTTGAGGAACGGCGCCGCGCCCGCCATCGCCGCGGCGAACTCCTCATCCAGCAGCGAGAAGTCAAGGCACGCCCGCGCCGGCTCGAAATCCATCCAGCCGAACATGCACAGGGAGATCACGTCGGGACGCGTCCTGCGGAACATCAGCTCGATCAGCTCGCGGTTCTCGTCGCGCCAGCCCTTCACCGGGAGGATGGGCGAGAAGCGGAAGCGGACGTGGTAGCCGGCCTCCTGGCACTTGGCGGCGGCCTCGATGCGGCGGTCCCACGGCGCGGTCTCGGGCTCGATCAGCGTGCTCTGCGTCCGCGCGCTCACGCTCCACTGGATGATGGTCTGGCCGTTGTGCGGGTAGTCGAGCATGAAATCCACGTTGTCGCTCTTGCCCGTGTAGAGGAGCAGGAAGTCCTTCCTCTGCCGGGCGAAGTACTCGACCATGGGGCGGGTGGCGTCGTACTCGGGCTCGAAGGCATTGATGTCGGTGCGGTTGTCCCACTTGTAGATCGTCTGGGGCGGGTTGACCTCGCGGATGCGGTGGTCGGCATAGACGAGGAAATCCTCGATGTCCACCGCGAGGTGGATGACGGAGCCGAACCAGCAATAGGCGCAGCGGAAGGGGCAACCCCAGACGGTGTGGAACTCCCAGGCGGGCTGGCACACGCGGTTCTCGGCCTTGCGCCACGCGGCGACGCCATCGCCGCGGTAGTCGAAGCCGAAGTAGCCGTGGAGGCAGGCCGTGTGGAGTTGGGGGAACTGCTTGAGGCGCCGCTCGCGCTCCTCCTTACTGTGGTGGTTCTTGAGCGTGTTGAGGACGATGGGCGGGTCGGCTGGGCACGCCACCTCGCCCCATCGGCGGCCCTTGGCCCAGCCTTCGGCCTCGACGATCTCAGCAAGCCGCGCGTCAGTGACGCCCCGCTCGACGTGCTCGCAGTCCATGGCCGTCAGCATCCGCTCGACTCGGCGGACGCATCGCTCGTCGCGCTCGACCCCTTCGGTCACGTAGACGGCGGCGGGCTTCAGTCGGCGGTACACTCGGTCACTCCTTCACCCTCTGGAGAATCCCCATAAGGAATGCAGGAAGGCAGGAAAGGAGGGACAACCAGCCACCCGCCTCTCCTTTCCTGCATTCCTGCCTTCCTTATAGTCCCCTCTTCTCCGTGTCCTCCGTGTCTCCGTGGTTGGCTCAGTATGTCCCCGGGATACCCTCATCATTGCGGACGGCGACCTTGAAGGGATGGCAGGCGAGCTTGCGGGCGCCGGGGACGCTCTCGGGGCCGCAGCCGCAGACGTAGTTGGTGGCGGTGAAGCCGAGTTTGGGGCCGAAGAGCTTCCACATTTCGAAGTTCTCGGTCGAAAGGCTCACCGGCACGTCGGGGTTCCAGCGGCGGATCTCGCTCAGATAGTGGTCGTAGATTTCGGCGCGCTGGGCGATGGGGAAGGGCTGGGTGCGCGTGCCCTTCGTCTCCTCGCGGGCGTCGCGGGCCGCCTTCACGAAATCAGGGTCCAGCAGGTCCTCGCCCAGCCGCCGCACCATGTCCTCGATGTCCATCCACATGAAACAACAGAGGGTGACGATGTCGGGATTCGTCCGCCCAAAGACCAGCCGCACCGCCTCGGCGGCGTCCTCGCGCCAGGTCTTCACGGGGATGATGGGCTTGAACTTGTAGCGCAGGGCCTCGCCCAGGATGCCCGCGCGGAACAGGACGTAGGGATACCACTGGTCCCAGTTCTCGGAGCCTTTCTGCCACGGGACGGCCTCTTTGGCCTCGGCGCGCTTCTGGTAGGCGGCCAGGTGTGCGGCCAGGCCGAAGGGGGTCGTGGCGTCGCCCACGTGGGCGCGGGGCAGGAGCGCCTCGTCGGTGAAGAGCAGGCCTGCGAAGCGGCGGAAGCGGCGCTCGGCCTGAAGGCTCTGGTGGATGCGGTGGAGCGCGCCGCGGGCCGTCAGGGGGTTCGCCAGGTCGCGCTGGGGCATCAGGGGGCTGTCGGCCTCGTTGCTCACCACATTGGCATCCACCCAGTTCAGCCCGGCCGCGGTCAGGCGATCGGCGACGCTGACGAAGGGGGGGATGGCCAGGCCCACCTCCATCGGCCTGGCGTCGGGCGCGCCGCGCATGCCGCGGCTGGTGGCCGAGAAGCCGTCGTCCATCACCAGCGTGCTCTCGGCGCCGCGCGGCGAGCGGCCCTCGAGGAGCACCGTGTTCAGGCCGAGGAAGCGGTTCCAGCGCTGCGCGTCCAGGTCCGTCTTCGGCGCCTTCCCCACCCACCCGACGAGCGGGAAATGGGTCCTGGGCGCCTGTGCGGCGACCACGAGGTCCATCGGCGGCGCCGCCTGCTCTCCGAAGCGGGCGCTCACCTTGTACGCGCCCTCGGGGAAGCACGACACGTCCACCCCATACGTCATCGAGTGCCGCCCCGCGGGCAGCAGGCCCAGAGAGTCGGCCGTCGTCCACGTCTCCCCCGCCTCGTTGGCCACGGAGAGCGTGACGGCGGCGTTCGGAATGTCGGCCTCCGAGACGAGGACGACCGTGTACTCCGCCGTCTCGCCTGCCGCGAAGCACGTGCGCTGGCCCGGCGAGAACAGGAACGGCCCGGCGGCCCGCTGAGGCTTGGGCGGGACCGGTTCCTTCGGCGGCTCAGGCTTGGGTGGCTCGGGCTTCGGCGCGACCGGCTCCTTGGGCGGCTCCGGCTTCGGGGCGACAGGCTCCTTCGGGGGTTCCGGCTTCGGTGGCGCCGGCTCCTTCGGCGGCTCCGGCTTGGGCGGCGTCGGCTCCTTGGGCGGCTCAGGCTTGGGCGCCACGGGCTCCTTCGGTGGCTCCGGCTTAGGTGGAGTTGGCTCTTTCGGCGGTTCGGGCTTGGGCGCGATGGGTTCCTTCGGCGGCTCTGGCTTCGGTGGCGTCGGCTCCTTGGGAGGCTCTGGTCTTGGTGGGACGGGTTCCTTGGGGGGTTCGGGCTTCGGCGCCACGGGCTCCTTCGGCGGCTCGGGCTTCGGCACGGCCGGCTCCTTGGGCGGCTCGGCCACGGCGATCAACGGCTCCTTGTCCGGCTCGACCTTGGCGAGGTCGCCCCCCTTGGCCTTGACGATCTCGGCCTCGACCACGGCGGGGTCGAGGGCCTCGGGCACCGGCCGGGGCTGGATGCAGGTGGACAGGCAGAGGGCCAGGGGCGCCAGCAAGGCAACGAGGCACAACGCTCTCTTCACCGTGGGTCTCCCATGTCTAGAGATGACGCACACTTGCGCGAGGGGAACCGGGGGCGTGGGAACTCCCCACAAGTCTAGCGCACACCCCGCGCGCCGTCAAGTCGCTTGACTTCGCCGCCGCTGTGTGGTTACCTAGCCGCATCGCGGCAACTCCTGGTCATGCAAGAGGGGACCTGTGATGCGAATGGTTCGGCTCTTCCCGTGCGTCGTCGTTTGGCTCGCGTGCCTGTCCGCGGTAGCGGGCGAGACGCGCACCTTCACCATCCGCGAGCCGTTCGGCCTCGCCTGGGGGCCGGACCGGGTGAGGTACACGGTGCAAGTCCCCGAGGGGAAGGGCCTGCCCGCCGACGTGGCGGTGCAGGATGCGAACGGCGTTCTGTTGCCGGCCCAGCTATCGGACCTCATCGAGCTGCACGAGATGCCGCCAAAGCAAGGCGTGCTTCGGTCCGCGACGCTGTCGTTCATGGCCACGCTGAAGCCGAACGAGGCCGGCCAGTGGACCTATCTGCCCGACCTCGGCGCGCGGAAGCCGCCTGCGACGGACCTCCGCGTTTCCGAGCGCGACGGCGCCATCGAACTCTCCAACAGCAAGTTCGGCATACGCCTTGTCGGCGGCGGGAAGGCATTCCCTGCGCCCGTCGCGGCTGACCAGGTGCCCGCGCCCATCCAGGCCGTGCGGCTCGCCAACGGCAAGTGGACTGGCCGCGGCTGGTGGCAGACCGATCGCCCGTGCCTCGGCTACAAGGCCACGATTGCTGAAAGAGGCCCCGTGTTCGCTCGCATCCGCCTTGATTTCCTCTTCGCCAACAACACGGCCTACAGCGCCACCGTCGAGCTGTGCGCCGGGCAGGACATGGCCGTCATCAGCGAGGAGTTCGACCTCTCGAAGGGCAAGCGCTACGAGATGCCCGAGTTGGGCGGCGTGAGGCCGGGCGATACCTTCCAATATGTCCTGCCGCACTTCGCGTCCGCCAAGGCGGCGCTGATGTGGGACTGGTGGTCCCAGACGCACGGCAAGGTGCCGTCGCCCAACGCCTATTGCTTCTCGTTCTACGACGGCCTGGAGCCCGACAGTTGCGAGTGGCACGGCCGCATGTACCACGAGGCGGCCAAGCCGGGCGACGGCGGCCTGAAGCTGGACAAGGACGGCCGCGTGATCAGCCTCAACGCCTACCTCCAATGGGGCGAGGACGAATCGCTCACCTTCGCCGCCTACAACTCGAAGAGCCCCAAGGACGCCCTGGCCATCGTCGCCCTGCGGCCCAGCCAATGGCTCCACCCCGACATCGAGCCGCACCCGATCAAGACCCTCGTGCAGTACACCCAGACGAACAACCTGTGGATCGAACGGCGGGCCAAGCCCGATCTCCTCCTGCGGGCGCCCACGTGCCTCGGCAAGCGGGTCTACGGCATCGGCCTCGTCCCCCGCGATGTGGGCGGGGCCTCTGTGCCCCGCGAGAAGGCAGACGCGGGGCAGGGACGCCCCGCCCACAGTGAGGCCATGCTCCGCCACGTGCGCCTCGGACGCCTGGAACTCGACCGCGTGAAGGACTGGGCGCTCGACTACGACGAGCCGACGAAGTACCCGCGGCTGTTCGTGGACGCGGGCGACGTCGAGCGGTTCCGCGCCCGCGTGCAGAAGCACCTCCCTGGCCTCCAGCACATCCGCTGGGTGAGCTACCTGTGCAAGGACGACCCGAAGGTGGGCGACGCGCTCATCGCTGAGACGCTCGCGGGCCTCGAGAAGTTCGTCCGCACATTCGCCACGGAAGACTACGGGCACATGATGTACGCCATCAACTCAGGTGTGCTGGCCCACGCGGCCGACGTGGCGCTGGCCGTGCCGCACATCGCGCCCGAGCAGCGGGCCAAGATGCTCCGCTACCTGGCCGCGATGGCCTACAACAGCCTGTCGCCCGACTACGTGCCGCCCCGCGAGGCCGGCTTCGCCTGGGGCTCGGCCAACATGATGTCGCAGCTCCGCGCACGCGGCGGCCTCCTCGCCGCGCTCCTGCCCAACCACCCCGAGGGCAGGCTTTGGCGCAAGCACCTCACCGACTGGATGACCGCCTACGTCGAGAGCCAGGTGAACCCCCACGGCGCCACGCTCGAGTGCCCGCACTACAGCGGCATGGTCTTCGAGCTGGGCATCGTCCCCCTCCTCGCCATGTCCCGCTGCGGCGACAAAGTCGACATGTCGACCGCCTTCGCCCGCTTCCGAGAGGCCGCCAAGGTCCGAATGGGCACGCTCCTGCCCTGGGACCTCCGCGGCGGCTTCCGCTCGGTAGGAACGCTGACTAGCCGGCCCGCTCCCGCCGCCCTCGCCCCGCCCCCCCATACTGGGTCAAAATTTGCGCGCACTCACATGTTTGGCACACAACGGCCGCCACCACGCGGGGGCGATAGCCCTAAATGTCTACATGGCCGCTACTTGGGCTTGCCGTCGCCCCTGCCGGCGCCCCGCTCCGGTGCCCATAGTGGATCAACTCTGCTCGCGAGTTGATCCACTATGGCGCCGCCCTTCCCCTCCGGGCCGCTCCGCCGCCCCGCATGGCAGGGGGTGAACCCGCATTTCCCGCCAGCCCGGGGCACGCGCCCGCCAACCGGTCATTCTGAGCGGAGTGAAGTGGTGAGAAACGCGGACTAGCGCACGCCCGAGGTGCGGCGGCTGCGGAGCCAGTTGTCCCACTGCTCGCGGGTGTTGTCGCCGAGCTTGACCTGTGCGCCGGCCTGGGTGAGGCGCAGGAGGGCATTGTGGGCCGCGCTGCGGACGCCCGGGGCCTCCGCCCTGTCGGTCAGCTCGACCAGGCGAGGAATGGCCTCGGAGGCGGCGAACGTGCCCATGCAGGCGGCCAGGGCCTCCTTGACCGCATCGGCGCGGTTCGGGTCGTTGAGCATCTCGGTGAGCTTGGGCAGGGACCGGCGCTCGACCTCGTTGGCGAGGATCTCGACGGCCAGGGCCTGGGCGGTCGGGCTGGGGCTGTCGAGGGCCCGCAGCACGGCCGGGTAATCGCGCTCGCCCCTGTAGGCCGACAGGATGTGGCGCTTGAGGATGGCTTGGCGGGCGGGGCTGGCGCGGCGGTACTCGCGCATCTGCTTGCTCAGGTCGCCGCTCGCGAGGTCGGCGAAGACCAGGTCATACACGTAGTAGCCCGCGGCGGCCATTACCGCCAGGACGACCAGTGTCCTGAAGTTCAGGTTCACGTTCATTGTCTGCTGCTTCTCCGGTTGAGGCCACCGCCTCTACTATAGTATAGCCCATCGTGCCCACATATCAAGGCGGGCTTGCCGCGGGTTGTTACTGCTCCGGCCGGGAAAACAGTTCGCATTGCGGCCGTAGCGACACGCGGCTCGCGTGTCGTCTTCCGTTGGGGGCGGACACGCGAGCCGCGTGTCCCTACGTCTTTTCGCAACAGGAACCAGTCACGGAAGCGGGCACGTCGCCTCGGCGGCGAAGGTCTTGTCCACGCGGACCACGCGGTGGTTCAGGCAGTCGCCCACATAGATGAAGCGGTCGCTGGCGCCGACGGCGACGGGCCAGCCGAGGGGGATTTCGGGCTTTGGCTCCTTGCTCTTCGGCCCCTGGGCGTCGAAGTTGCCGTAGGCGCCGAAGGCGACGATTTCGTTGCCCGCGTTGTCGCGGACGGAGACCTTGAAGGTGATGGCGTTGGGGATGTAGAGGCGGCCGAAGGGGTCCACGTCGAACCGCGGCTTGGTGCAGGCGCAGGCGCCGTCGCAGCGCCATTGGCTGATCGGACCGCAGCCGGGGTAGATGGCCTGTACGCCGCTGAAGCCCATCACGGCGTCGTCGGCCTTCGAGCGTTCCCCGCCCTTGGGGCCGAACTTCAGGATGGTGCCGACGGCCTGGCGCCAGGCATCGTCCTTCTCATAGCCGACGGGGGCTTTGCAGCCCTTCGGCAGGCCCTTCTGGGCCAGGTAGATGTTTCCCGCGAGGTCAACGCGGATGCTGCCGCCGTAGCCGGAGACGCCGGTGATGAGGGCGGGGAACTCCTGCTTCTTTCCCTCCTCACCCGTGGCGGCGACGCGCTCGGCGGGGAGGGGCTGGCCGGCGGCGTCGTAGCCGTGCACGTGGCAGTCGTTGGTGCCCCAGGTGGCGAAGACGCGGCCGCGGGCGTCCACGTCGAGCCCGCACACGCTGCACCCGCGGCCGGCCCGCCCGTAGAGCGAGCCGTAGGTGTGCTTGCCCGTGGCCTCGAGGGGGGCGGGCTCCAGGTCGCGGGTGTAGCGGACCACGGGGCCGGCGTAGCTGCCCGTGCCCCAGGCGTAGACCATGCCGGCCGGCCCGACCGCGAGGTCCACCGCCTTGATCCTCACGAGGCCGCCGTCACCCGTCTCGCCCTGGTAGCGCCACACGGCCGCCCGCGTGCTGGTCACGTAGACCAGCTCGGCCTCGGCGTCAACGTCCAGGTAGCCCAGGAACTCGATGGCGTCCCGGTCGCGGTTGAGGAGCTGGTCGTCGGTCGTCTCGAAGCTCTCGCCGCGGTCCTCGACGCGCAGGAGCTTGGTGTCGGAGGCCGTCGAGCCGGCGAGCCAGAGGACGGCGTGTTCACCGCCCGCGTCGAGAGCGAACGAGCCGCCGACGGTGCCACTGAGGGGCAGCTCGGCCACGACCTTCGCCTGCGCGCCGCGTCCCGTGATCTTGGAGAGCTTGGCGGGGGGCAGGCCCCCGCGAGTGACTCCCCGGGAGATGACGTAGAGGTCGCCTGTCTTCGGGTGGACCATCACCTTGTCGGGCCAGGGCAGCTTGGTCGCGCTCAGCTTCTTGCCCGCGGGGCTCAACTCGACGACCTCCTGGTTCACGAGGTCGCAGACGAGGACGTTGCCCTTCGCGTCCACGGCGATGCCTGCGGCGGCGGTCTTCTTGTCCCAGGCGCTGGGCATCCAGTACTTGGCCGCCTCCCAGTCGGGCAGCTCCAGGTCGTAGAAGCGCTCCGGCGGCGTGCCGGCCGCGATGTCCTGGCGATAGATGCGGCCCTGGGGCCACTTGGGATCAATGTCCGATGGCTTCTTGCCGTCGTAGGCGGTGCCGGCGACGTTGGAGTAGTAGGCGGTGCGGCCATCGGGCGAGAAGGCCACCTGGATGTCGAGCCAGCGGGGGCAGCTGAGCTTGGCCTCGGGCGGCCACATCGCCACGGTGCGAAGGGCGTTCGAGCCGTCGAGCGCGAAGAAGCTGAGCTGTCGCCGCTCGCTGTGGACGAAGACGAGCGCGCCGTCCACCAGGCGGTTGGCGACCTCGCTCCCGAAGACGTAGAGGACGGGATACAGGCTGTTCTCGTTCGCCGGCGTGAATGTCCCGTCGCCGGTGTCGAGGAGTCGGAAGCCGCTCGCCTTCGCGGGGTCGGTCGAAGGCGGGTAGGGGAGGAGAGTCGCCAGGTACTTGCCTGTCTTGTCGAACTTGCGGACGTGCCACGGCCAGAGGCCCGAGTTGCCGTGGCTGCCGACGGACGATTGCATCTTGACGTAGAGGTTTCCCTCGGCGTCCACGGCGAGGCCGTTGACGGGCGCGCGGTAGGGCATCTGGTCCACCATGCCCGTGTAGGGGCTGCCGCCGATCATCCGGCCGAACTTCACGCTCATCCCCGCCCGCACCCGGGCCTGGAACGGGCCGCCCCTCGCTGGTTCGCCGAGGTCGTCCTTCCCGTCCCACGCGAGGTCCTGGGCCAGACCGGGCTTGAGGGGCGGCGGGGGCGGGTTGTCGGCGCCGAGGACCCCGGCGGCAAGGTGGCGGACCACCTTGCCCGTGGCGTCGAGGACGGCGACCTCGACGTCCGCGGGGGCCGCGAGGGCGAAGCGGATGTGTGTGCCGCCCGCATCTCTGGCCGCCGTGGGCGCGGCGCGAAAGGTCGCCTCCGCCGCCCAGACGCAGCCGAGGCCGACGGTCAACGCAATGATCGGAGCAGTGCGCCTCATGTCGCATTCCCCCTACTTGGCGGCGATTCCCACCGTTTCCGTGGCCGCGCAGTCCAGGCGGACCACCGTGACCCGCTGGCTCGTGCTGTCGGACACGTAGACCTTGCCATCGGCGTGGGCGACGAATGCGGGCCAGGCGAAGGCGATCTCCGGCTCGGGCACGGCGGGGAGTACGCAATCACCCTCCGCGATGGCTATGGCCTCGAGAACCGCTCGCCGGAGACCGTGGCCATCAAGGTGGTGGCGGACCGCCCGCCGCTCGTGAGCGTGGCCAAGCCGGGCCATGACCTGCTCGTGCTGCCCGGCGAGAAGGTGCCGCTCGAAGTCGCCGCGCGCGACGAGTTCGGCCTCCGCGGCCTCGTCCTCGCCCATCGCATCCTCAAGAGCAGCGAGGCCGCCGACACGTCGGAACGCTGGCAGCGCCGCACGCTTAAGGAGGGCGGCCCCACCGTCGCCGAACTCGCTGCAACCGAAGAGATCGCGATTGACCAGCTTGGCCTCGTCCCAGGCGACATCCTGGAGTACAAGGCCGAGGCAGCCGACTACGCTGACGAGGCGGTGCTTCGCCGTGGCTCGTCCCCCGTCTACCGCATCGCGGTCCTGAGCGAACTCGAGCACCTCGAGCGCATCCTGGGCCGCCTGAAGGAACTCCAGCTCGAGATGATGCGCCGCGCCGCCACGCAGCACGCGCAGAGCGGCCAGGCGGAGAAGCTGGCCAGCGCCCAGGAGGCTGCCGGCGATGCCAAGGAGCCGGGCACGAAAGGCAAGGAACCCGACAAAGGCGGCAAGGACCCCGAGAAGGGGGGCAAGGAAGGCGAGAACCCGACCAAGGACGGCGCACGCCAGGCCCACGAGCGTCAGGCCGAGGAGACCCGCGCCACGGAACACCTCGCGCGCAAGCTCGAGCGTCTCCTCCCCGAGATGGCCCGCAACCCCGCCACGCCCACCGAGATGATGACCCAGATGGAGCAGCTCAGCCGCGGCGTCCGCCAGACCGCGAACAACCCGATGCAGAACGCCGCCGACCAGCTCGCAAAGGCCGCCCAGGGCCAGCAGAGCCAGCCCGGCGAGCCGTCCCCTCTCCGCATCGCCCAGGGCGAGACGGACAGCGCGGCCCGCCAGCTCGAGCAGCTTGCCCAACTGGCCGAGCGCCTCCAGCGCCGCGGCCTCCTGGAAAAACTCGCCGCCGAGGCCGAGGCCCTCGCCGCCCGCCAGCGCGAGATACGGGACAATCTGCTCCCCATCGCCAAGGCCACGCTCGGCACCGACCCCAAGAACATGACCGAGGAGCAGAAGCGCGACCTCGCCCGCATCACGGGCACCCAACGCTCCATCAAGGACGGGGTGGACAACCTGGGCAAGGAGATCGAGAAGGCCGCGGGGGCGCTCGCCTTCACGAACCCCAGCGACGCCGCGACCGCCGAAGAGGCCAAGGCCAAGCTCGACGAGGAGAAGGTCGCCGATAGGGCAGGGGACATCGCCCGCCGCCTGGGCGAGAACGCCCTCTTCTCCCAAATCCCCGAGCAGCAGAAGGTCTCCAACTCCCTCCTCGCCGTGGCCGACATCCTGCGCCGCCGCAGCGACGAGTTGGAGGCGTTCATGAAGGAACTGGAGGAGTTCATCCGCCGCCAGAAGGGCATCAACGCGGCCATCGAGGCGGCGATCAAGAAGGTCGAGAAGGCCAGGCGCCCCGCCGAGCTGGGCAGCGACCAGGCCATTCTCCAGCGCGACGTCTCCGAGCAGGCCAGCGCCCTCCACTGGCTCGCCAACGAAATCGCCATGTTCCGCTCCCAGGCGGCCGCCAAGCTCGACGCCGCGGGCAAGGAGATGGGCGAGGGGGCCACCGACCTCTACGCCAAGGCCCTCCCCGAGGGCCTCGAGCACGGCAAGCGCGCGCTCGCCCTCCTCGAGGACGCCCGCGAGCGCCTCACCCAGGAGATGCAGCAGATGCAGCAGGCGGCCATGAGCGCCCAGATGATGCGAGCCCTCCTCCTGCTCCAGCGCTGCCTCGTCGGCCAGAAGCGCGTCAACAGCGGCACCGTCCAGGCCGAGACGCTGCGCGCCAAGGAGCCCGAGGTCTACGACACCCAGACCGCCGCCCTCACCAAGCGCCAGAGCCGCGTGCGGGTGGACGCGGCGAAGCTGGCCAAGCTCCTCACCCAGTTCCCCCCCGCCGCCACGCTCGTGAACCAGTCGGGGGAGAGGATGGACGTTAGCCGCATCGCCCTCGGCAGCGGCGACACAAGCAAGGAGACCCGCGAGGTTCAGCGCGAGGCCCTGGCCCTCCTGGAGAAGCTCCTCCAGGATGCGCAGGGCGGCGGCATGGGCGGCGCGATGGCCGGCATGGCGGGCGCCCGCGCCATGTCCATGATGGAGATGATGGGCGGCGCCGGCGGCGGCTACGACGGCGGCACCAACGCTCCCGTCATGCCCACCAACCCCAGCGAGGCCAAGGGCGAGGACTGGCGGCGGACCCGCTCGCGCTTCGACGAACAGCTCGGCGCCGCCTTCGAGGGCGCCCTGCCCGCCCAGTACCGCGACCTGCTCAACTCCTACTTCGACCGCCTGAGGAAGGAGCCGATCCGGTGAAAGAGGCAGAGATGGGACAGATCAGTCGGATCGGTCGGATCGGACGCATTGCCCCTATCGGGCTCATCCTCGCGCTCCTCTGCACCCCATCGCTCCTCGCCGGCGAAGAGTGCAAAGTCACGCCCGAGATCGAGCGCTCCGTGACCCTGGGCCTCGACTACCTGGCCCGCACGCAGAAGCCCGACGGCTCGTGGCCCGACAACTACGGGCAGGTGAGCGGCGTGGTGGGCCTGTGCATGCTCGCGTTCCTGGCCCACGGCGAGATGCCCGACGAGGGGAAGTACGGCCTCGTCATCCGCCGCTGCGTGGACTACATTGTGAAGACCCAGCAGGCCAACGGCCTGCTGTCGAGCGAGAGCGGCAGCCCCATGTACAGCCACGGCTTCGCACTGCTCGCCCTGGGCGAGGTCTACGGGATGATTGACGACCCGCGCGTCGGCCCCGCCCTCAAGAAGGCCACGGGGCTGCTCGTCAGCTCGCAGAACCGCCTCGGCGGCTGGCGCTACAGCGTGAACTCGCCGGACGCCGACACCACGGTCTCCGGCGCCCAGATGATGGGCCTGCGGGCCGCGGCCAACGCCGGCATCGAGGTGCCCGTCTCAACGGTCCAGCGCGGCGTGGCCTTCTACAAGAGCACCTTCTGCCCCGGCGGCGGCTTCGGCTACACGGGGGCCGACGGGCCAAGCCCCGCGCGCAGCGGCATCGGCCTCCTCGTCCTCAGCCTGTCCGGCGCCTATCGCGCGCCCGAGGCCAAGGCGACCGCCGACCTCATGCTCGCCGGCGGGGGCGCCTACGGCTACGCCGGCTACTTCCACTATGCCTGCTACTACGGCTCCCAGGCCATGTTCCAGGCCGGCGGCAAATACTGGCGGCACTGGAACGGCACGATGACGCCCATGCTCGTCAGCATGCAGGCCCGCGACGGCTCCTGGTCCGACCAGGGCAGCAGCGGCGGCGTCGTCGCCGCCACCGCCTTTTCGCTCCTGTCCCTCGAAATCAACTACAACCTGCTTCCGATCTACCAACGATAGCAGGAAGGAGACGCCCTCATGAGCCGCTGCCTCGCCGCAATCCGCATCTTGGCCGTCCTCGCCCTCGCCGCACTTCTCCCCAGCCAGCCGGCCACATCTGACCCCGTCGAGATCCAGCAGATCGAGGACGTTTTCGACATCGAGGTCGCCCAGGCCCAGATCGAGGAGGAGGACGACGATGGGGGCGGGCGGAAGATTTTCGTGCCCAAGCCGCGCGGCGCGGGCGACACGCTGGACGACTCGGCCAAGGGCGACAAGCAGGGGGAGGGCGACGTCGTGACCACCATCCGCGGCGACAAGATCGTGGGCAAGGTCCTCAGCATCGAGATGGGCGGCCGCCTGCGCCTCACCGCGATGCTCTCCGTTGCATCGCCTCCTCCGTGCTCCTAGCCTGCGGCCAGAATCGCTGGCGTCGCAGCCCGCGTGGGTTCTGAGATAGTTTCTAAGCGCGTGCGATCCGGCGCTGCAGGCCCCACACGCAGGCCGTGACGGCGGCGTAGCAGGCGGCCGCGATGTAGAAGTTGGTCGAGATGCCCGTGTAGATGGAGATGAAGACCGCGAGGGCCGAACACAGCACGCCGAAGACCCCGTTGAGCGCCCAGTACCAGGGCGTCTCCCCGGCCGACACCTGGTTTGCGAGGCGCATGCCCGTCGGGAAGAAGAGGCCGAGGATGACGCCGATGGGGAAGGTGAGCGCGACCGCCACGAGGATGCGGCTCATCATCGGCGCGGCCATCATCTGGCTCAGCACCAGGCCCAGCACGAAGGGCGTGGCCAGGATGGCCGCGGCCGCGACCAGGGGATAGACGAACAGCCAGGGGGCGCGCGTGAGCGGCAGGCGCTCGCTCAGCAGGCTCCCGATGCCGGTGCTCAGGATGATCGTGAACAGCAGGACGCCCAGAGCGTAGACCGGGTGGCTCAGGAGGACCGTGAGCCTCTGGATCATGGCGATCTCGACCAGCATGAACCCCGCCCCAATCAGGGAGAAGTAGAGCGCGCCAGGCCAGGCGACCGACCCGGAGCGCACCTCGGCGTCCCCGAGCCTGCGCCGCAGCACCAGGGGAACGAGGATGGTGGCCACGGCCATGGCCACCAGGCAGAGGATCAGCGCCAGCAGCGTGAGCGTGGCCCACAGGTTCCCGGCCACGACGCCCCCCTGCTCGGCGAGCTGCCCGCCGATGTCGCCCAGGCGGAGCATGTTGAAGAAATAGGGGTTCTCGTCCGTCGTCGGGTCGCACCGCAGCGGCGCGCGGTCTGCTGCCGCGAGGAGGTCGGGCAGCGACTTGGCGGCGACGATCTGCCGAAGGAGCGGGTGCTCCGGGGGCTCCTGCGGCACTGCCGCCGCGCCGAAGCCCATGTCGGCGCACACCTTCTTGAGCTTCGCCACGTCCCCCGCCCCAAGTGGCGCCTTGCCCAGGATGAGCGTGGAGACGTTCCCGCTCGTGACCAGGGCCACGTGCCGAGAGGGGTCCGATGCCCCGGCCCGCAGCGCCGCGGCAATGCCCATGCTCACAAGCCGCGCCGTCTCGCCCAAGTTGCCGGGGCTGTACCAGCGCGAGACCGTGAACAGGCCGTCGTCCTGGAGACGGGCCAGGAAGGCGTCCCATGCCTCCAGGGTGTAGAGCGAGTTCTCGGTCAGCGAGAACGCGCCGGTGCCCGTGGCCGCCCAGGTGTCCACCAGCGACATCTGGATGACGGCGAACCGCTCGGTCGCGCGCGACAGGTAGCTGCGGGCCTCGTCCACGACCAGCGTCACCTCTTTGCGGTTGGCGATGCCGGCGAACTCCCGGAACTCGTTGCGCAGCAGGTCAATGAAGATCGGGTTGATCTCGACGCCGGTCACGCGCTCGTGGCCGAACAGCAGGGCGCTCTGCACGTCGCGCCCACCGCCCACGCCAATGATGCAGGCGCCGCCCGAGGGCCGCAGCGCGTAGGCCACGTTCGTCACGTCGTACCGCAGGTACTCGATGTCCGACGGCGAGCGGAACCGCGTGACATAAGTCCCCGCCTGGCCGTCAATGTGCATCCCGTGCTGTTCCACAGTCACCTGGGGCACTTTCGGGCTCGGCCCCCACAACTGCGGCACGCGCTGCCCGCGCGGGAACACGGCGACCCGCGAGAAGGAGTTCCACCGCTCGATCTGGTAGAGCGACGCCGGCGCCACCCTGCCCTTGACGCACAGCGGCCGGATGAGCCGCGAGGAAGTCGCGTTGCCCACGGCCAGCGCGGCCATGACCAGGAAGACGACGAGGCCAGTGGCCCTCGGCTTCGCGCTCGCCGCGCGCCACGTGAACGCCGCGCCCGCCAGCGCGCCCACGGCCCCGCACAGCAGGATCAGGCTCGGGGCGTCCAGCACCTCGAGGCCCCCGAGCACGAAGAGGCAGCCGGCGGACGCGCCGATGAGGTCGCTCGCGTAGAGCCTGCCGATGGGGAGCTTGCTCTTGGTGAGCACGGCGCTCACGGCCATGCCCGCGAAGTAGTAGGGCAGCGAGCAGGCCACCGTGGCGGCCAGCAGCACGAGGAGGCACATCAGCGACTTGTCTATCACCAGCGGGAGCATGCAAAGGGCAATCAGCGTGACGGGCACGGCCAGGGCGAAGCGCAGACACGTGCCGCCGATGGCCTCGGCGAGCCGCTCCGGCGCGAAGCGTCGGGGCCGCAGGTACACCGCGATGGCCCCCGCCGTCATCCCCAGCATCGCCGTCGCGATCACGAGGAAGGCGAGGTGATACCACGCGACCACGCTCAGCAGCCGCGTGAGCGTGATCTCCAGCGCCAGCACGGCAAACGCGATCAGAAACGTGCCCGCATACACCATTCCACCCACTCCTCGTGTCGTCCAGATTGCGGCAAGCAGATGGGACGGCCCCCCAACTCACGGCGGGCCAGCATACTGGATTCAGGGGGATTGTCAAACGCGGCGTCCTACTCCATGCCGCAAGCCGCCTCGGCAGCATAGTGGAGTTCCACGCGCACGACTCTCCTGTTCATCGTGTCGGCGACGAAGAGGCGGCCTTTTTCGACCTGGCCGGCGCTGACGGCCATCGGCCAGCCGAGGGGCACCGCAGGCTCGGGCACCAGGCTCTTCGGGCCGGCGGAATCGGGGTTGGCGTAGTAGCCGAAGCGCAGAATCTCGTTCCCCGCGTTGTCCACGACCGCCACGTAGTAGTCCAGGGCGTTCGGGATGTAGAGGCGGCCCCAGCCGTCGAGGTCGAAGCGGGCCTCCTTGCACACGCAGCCGCCCTCGACCTGTGGGGCGAGGATGGGATAGGCGGCGAGGGCGCCCTTGACGAAGTTGCCCACCTGGCTCCCGGCCCAGGCGATGCCCTTCCCGTCGGGTTCCTGCCCTTTCTCCAGCTTCGCGTAGCCGCCGCCTTCGGGGCCGAACTTGACGACGGCGCCCTTGGTGCGCCGCTTGTCGGCCGCCGCCGCTGAGCCAGCGGGCGCGCCGTGGAGGCCGACGTAGAGGTTCCCCGCCGCGTCCACGCACAGGCCGCCGCCCTGCGGATCGGTTGGCCCCACGAGTCCGTCGGCCGGGCCGGGGTGCTTCTCCGCCTGCCCGTTCGCGTCCCACACGCTGACGAAGTACTTGCACCACTCGAACATGTGATGGACGTAGATTCTGCCCGTGGGGGCGACCCAGAGGCCCTTGTTGCACCAGCCGTGGCCGTAGCGACCGTAGACGTCCTTGCCCGTCGTCGTGAGAGTGGTCGTGTTCTTGCCTGTCGCGGGGAAGGGCACGGGCTTGAACTCGCGGTCGAAGCGGGTGACGAGTTCGTGCCAGCCCTGCTGGCCGTAGACGTAGAGGTTCCCCTCGGGGCCGAAGGCGAGTTCCATGCCTTTCAGCGGGAACGATTTCCTCTCGCCCGTGAGGCCGTCGCAACGAACGAGTCCGCTCCAGCCGTCGCTGACCACGATGTCGTCGGAGAAGGGGTCGGCCCACACTTTCACGACGGCCTCGGGCATCAGGGCGTCCTCGCCGCCGAGCTTGCCAGTCACGACTAGCTCTTTCCCGCGGTCCTCGATGCGGGTGACGCCCTCGGCCCTCATCCCCCTGCCCTCGGGGTGAATGGGTTCCTGGCACACGTTGCTCAGCCAGATGACGGCGGGCGGGGTCACATCTTCATTTCGCACATGGCCGCTATGTGCCAAATGAAGCGTTGAGGCCCCCGAGCCACACCTCGGCCAGCACCTTGCCCTCCTTCCAGCCCGAGAGCTTGAGCACCTTGACCTCGTTGACGGCCTTGTAGCCGTTGACGATCTTCCGCGTGGTGACGTAGATCTCCGGCCCCTTTGGGCTGAGGGCCACGAGGTCGGGCCACTCGACGGGCGTCGAGCCGAGGAGCTTGCCCGCGCGGTCGTACACCTGGAGACGGTGGCCCACGCGGTCGCAGGCGTAGACCCGCCCCTCCTTGTCCACGGCAAGTCCGTGGAAGGCGCTCAGGCCGTTCTTGCGGCCCCAGTTGGTGTAGTTGTACCAGCCGTTCTTCTCCTTCGCCCAGAAGGTGTCGGCGGCCAGGCCAACGTCGAGGAACGGCGAGCGCTCGCCCGTCGCCGGGTCCACCTTGAACACCTGGCCGTCGGCGACCTTACGGCTCTCGTGGTACCAGCCAGCGAGGTAGAGCGCCGCGCCATCGGGCGAGGTGGCCCAGCAGATCGGCCCCTGGGCGGGCGGGGCAGGCGTCTTCGTGCCGCCCCAGGCCACGCACGCCCCGTCGGCGGCGCGGATGCGGCACAGCTCCCCGCGGCCATTCGTGAGCCACAGGACGCCGTTCTGCACGCGGTTCCCGATGAAGCCGCCGATCGCGTCGGGGTGAATCCAGGGCAGAAGGGCGTTGTACTGCGGGGGATTGAGCTTCTCGTCGCGCAGCGCCTGCTTCCCGAAGCCCTCGAGATCGCCCGGCTTCAGGTTCGCCGGGTATGGGAAGATGGTCCGCAGGTACTTGCCCGTGCGGTCCGCCTGCCGGCGCTTCATCCGCCGGCTCGCCGAGGAGTGCGCGCTTCCGGTCTACGCCTTCACCGACTGTGACCCCTATGGGATCTCGAACATCTACCGCACGCTCAAGGTCGGATCGGGCAACGCCGCCCACATCAACCGCTTCTTCTGTGTGCCGCAGGCGCGCTTTCTCGGCCTCATGCCGAGCGACATCGTCGACTGGGACCTCAAGGACGCGACCCACGTCCTGACCGAGATCGACATCAAGCGGGCCAAGGACGCCTTGAAGAACGACCCCTTCTTCCAGCACCACAAGGAGTGGCAGCGGGCCATTGACCAGATGCTCAAGATGAAGGTCCGCGTCGAGCAGCAGGCATTCGCCGCCCACAGCCTCAACTTCGTTGTCGAAAAATATCTGCCCGAGAAGCTCAAGAACTCCAAGAAGTTTCTGCCCTGAGCACAGGGCAGATGGGACCGGTGGGACAAGTGGGATTTGCGGGACGAGTGAGACAGGTGGGATCCGTGGGACCGGCCAACCCGATGTGTGCCGCCTGTCCCACGTGTCCTGTGGGTCCTACCCGCGCCCTGCCTCGATGACGCGGCGGCCGATTGCACGCCCTACCCGCGCGGCATCGTCCTGCGCTATGGTAAGCGCAGAGCCCTTCGGCTTCGACCGGGGTAGGTCTCTGCGGCTCTCAAGAGGGGAAATGTGCATGGCGCAAGCTGACAGGCAACGGCCCTGGGAGCGAACAGGGGAAGATGTCCTGCGAGCCACGGGTGGATGGCTCGACGGGCTGACGGCCGCCACAGCCCAGCAGCGGTTGGCGGTGGATGGACCGAACGCGCTCAAGGGCCGAGAGCAGGAGCCCTTGTACGTGCTGTTCCTGCACCAGTTTGCCAATCCGCTCGTGTACATGCTGATCGTGGCAGCGGCTGCAAAGGCTTACCTCAAGGGGCCGGTGGATGCGGCCGTGATCGGCGCCGTGCTGCTGTTTATGGCCACGATCGGGTTCGCGCAGGAGCTGAAGGCGCGGAAGGCCATGGCGGCGCTGCTTGGTCTGAGCGCGCCCAGGGCCAAGGTGCGCCGGGATGGCAAAATCCGCGTGGTGACCGCCACCGAGGTCGTGCCCGGCGACCTCCTGGTGCTCGAGGCGGGCGACAGGGTCGCGGCTGACGCGCGGCTCCTGGAGAGCGCGAGTTTGAAGATCAACGAGTCTGCCTTGACGGGCGAGTCGCTGCCGGTTGAGAAGGCCACACAGCCCGTCGCTGGCGGCGCGCCCCTTCACGACCGCACGAACATGGTCTTCATGGGCACAACAGTGAGCCACGGGCGGGCTCTGGCTGTCGTGACGGCGACGGGCATGCAGACCGAGATAGGCCGCATCGCCCAGGCCGTCAGCGGGGTGGAGAAGGACAAGACGCCGTTACAACGGAGTATCGAGACGCTAGGCCGCTCGCTGATCTGGGTGGTCGTGGGCGCCTGCGTCCTGCTGGCCGCCGCCGGGCTGCTGCACGGCATGGGAGCTGTGGATGTCGTGCTGCTTGCCGTGGCGGCTGCGGTTTCGGCCATTCCCGAGGGGCTCCCCGCCGCTGTCACCGTCGTGCTGGCCATCTCCGTGAGTCGCATGGCCGCGCGCAATGTCATCATCCGCAAGCTCACTGCGGTGGAGACGCTGGGGTCCGCCACGATCATCTGCTCGGACAAGACGGGCACGCTCACGCTCAACCAGATGACCGTGCGCGCCATCTGGGTGGGTGGGCGGCATCTGGCAGTGACCGGCGGCGGCTATGAGCCGGTGGGCGAGTTCCAGCACGACGGCCTGCGCATCAACCCCCGTGACGATGGGCGGCTGATGCGCCTGCTGCGCATCGGCGCCCTGTGCAACGACGCGATCCTCAGCGAGACCTCCAAAGGCTGGGGCATCCTCGGCGACCCCACCGAGGGGGCACTGCTTGCCGCCGCAGCCAAGGCTGGGCTGAGCAAGAGCGACCTGGAGCAGGGGCAACCGCGCCTCGGCGAACTCCCCTTCGAGAGCGAAAAGCAGTTCATGGCCACCTTGCACGCCGAGGAGGGCCAACGCACGGCCTATGTCAAAGGCTCCGTGGAAAGGCTGCTGACCATGTGCGGCAGCCTGCTGACCTCGCAGGGGGAGCAGCGCCTGGATGACGCCACCCGCGAGGCCATCCTCGGCGTCAACGAGACCATGGCCGGCCAGGCTCTGCGGGTGTTGGCCATTGCCGCCGCGCCATACCCCGTGGAACAGGGCAAGCTCGATCCGGCGAAGCTCTCTGGCCGACTCGTCCTCCTCGGGCTGGCCGGGATGATTGACCCCCCGCGCGAGGAGGCCCGGAGCGCGGTCCAGGCGTGTAAGCAGGCCGGCATCCGCGTGGCCATGATCACCGGCGACAACCCTGTCACTGCCGCCGCTATTGCCGCGCAGCTCGGCATCTGCGAGCCGGGCGCCACCGCCCTGATCGGCAGCGAGATCGAGGCCATGGATGACGAGGACCTGCTCGCCCAATGCCGGGAGCGAAACGTCTATGCACGCATCGAGCCCCTGCACAAGCTCGGCATCGTCAAGGCGTTCAACCGCCAGGGCCATGTCAGTGCTATGACCGGGGACGGCGTGAACGACGCCCCGGCGCTCGAGGCCGCCGGGATCGGCGTAGCCATGGGCATCACGGGCACCGACGTGGCCAGGGAGGCCGCCGACATGGTCCTGGCTGACGACAACTTCGCGTCCATCGTTGCCGCGGTGGAGGAGGGGCGCATCATCTTCAGCCGCCTCCGCAACGTGACCTTCTTTCTCCTGATGACGTGCTGTGCCGAGCTTCTGACCCTGTTCCTGAGCGTTGCGTTCTACGGCGAATCCCCGCTCGAGCCGATCCAGATCCTCTGGGTGAACCTCGTCACGGGCGCGATGGTCGCCATCCCCCTGGGGCTGGAGCCGGGCGGCGGCGACGAGCTAGCTCAGCCGCCCCGGGACCGGCGCGTCGGCTTGCTCTACCCGGGCATGCTCCTTCGCATCGGCCTGACGGGGCTCTTCATGAGCATCTTCGTCATTTGGGTGTTCCACCACGCGCCGCTGCCAGCGGCGCTGGACGCCGCCGCCGCGCACGAGACTCGCCAGACCGTGGCCTTCACGGCCATCGTCGTCTTCGAGTGGCTCTTCGCCTGGCAAGCGCGCTCCGCGGAGAAAGGGGTTCTCCGACTCGGCCTCTTCCGCAATCCATGGCTGGCAGTGTCCATGTGCCTGGGCCTCGGCTTGCAGGCGCTGGTGGTCTATCTGCCGGTAGCCAACACGGTGTTCCACACCCGGCCACTGACAATTGAGGATCTGGCCTGGACTCTGCTCCCGGGCGTCGCGGCGGTGGCAGTAGAGAGCGCGCGCAAGAAGTTTGCCCCACGCCTCTTCGCCCGCGGCCAATGGAGGCCGTCCGACCACCGCGCCACACTGAAGTCGTCGTGACACCATGCAGGATCGGAGCCAGCAGGGTGCCCAGAGACAAGACAATGCCAGCCGGCCTGAGGGACTGCGGAGGCAGGGGACCCCTATGAGCAACTTAATGCCCGGCTACACGCCTCATCAACGCGGCATCATCAAGCGCTACTAC
Source organism: Planctomycetota bacterium (assembly GCA_041320515.1). Taxonomy (GTDB): domain Bacteria; phylum Planctomycetota; class PUPC01; order DSUN01; family DSUN01; genus DSUN01. The sequence continues at coordinate 3,939,183 of JBGLNR010000001.1, forward strand.
GACCACAAGAACGACCTCATGCTCCAGAAGCTCGGCGAGCTGGTCTCCGACATCATGGTCACTGACGACGAGAAGCAGCGCAAGCGCCTCTGGTCTCAGGCCGAGACGGCGCTCAAGAACCTCAAAGTCCCCTCCTGGCGCATCGCCCGCATCCTCGAATCCCAGGACCCCAACCTCCTGGCCGAGGTGGTGAAGGACTTCTTCTGAGGGGGGGCCTCCTGCGCTGGCCGGCGCCGCGAGGGTGCAACCTGCTAACCTCCCGCGGGCCAGGGCAGCCCGCGGGAGGTGTCGGGGGCAAGGTTGACGGGGCGGCGACGACGGGAGCGAGCGGCTGCCTGAGCCGTATCGGCTGATGGGGGCAGCACTTACGTTGCTTCGCCGGCAAAAGGTGAAAAAAGTGAACATCTGACCCTCCACCCTCTGCAAACCTGCCGAGTCTGCCGAGTCTGTCGAGTCAGCGGGTTGTGGTGTGGGCGCAGCTTCCCCCTAGGGGTAGGGGGGTAGGGCGGATCGGACGGATCGGACGGATCGGTCCGATGGAAGAAGGGACGAGGATGGTGTGCAGGTTTGCACACCCTACGCGTAGCAGCCGAAGTGCTGGATGGCGGACATGAGGAGGCGCATGCTGGTGAGGAGCGAGCCGTTGTCAATGGAGCCTGCGGTGGCGAAGACGAGGCCACGCTTCGCCTTGGCCTGGGCGAAGTCGCGGAGGAACTCGGCGACGAGCTTCTCGCTCTCGTTGCGCATGAGGGTGTAGGGGGCGAGCTGGCCGTGGATGACGGCGTGGGGGAGGTATTCGCGTATCTCGGCGACGGTGACGGTGGGGCCGAAGTTGGTGCCCGTCAGGTTCAGCCGGCCGAGGACGGGGATGATGTGGCTCATGGCGGAGTCGGAGTGCTGGAAGCGGCTGTCGCCGGGGTTCGGGCTGTAGCGGTCGAAGATGCCCTTGAGGATGGGGTAGGCGAAGAGTTCGTACATGGCGGGGGTGAGCATGCAGCAATTGTCGTCGCAGAAGCCGAAGCCGTGGGGGGCCGTCTCGGCCGTGTAGCCGGCCTCCGCGTCGAGGACGCGGGCGATCTCGAGCATCGTCCGCAGAATGAGGCCGCTGAAGCGGGCGGCCAGGTCCGGCTTGTCGGCGATGAGGAAGATGACGTTTTCGACGCCGTAGATTGACATTGCGAACGTGACGGGGCCGCGCTGGCCGCGGTAGAGGGGGGGCTTGACGCCGAGGGCCGTGAGGCGGGCCTTCTCCGCGTCCCAGTTCGGGGGCATGAGGAAACCGCGGAGGCCGGCGTCCAGGCGGGTCTCGACGCGGTCGAGGAGGGCCTTCAGCTCGTCGTCGTTGTGGACGCATTGCTTGAGCCACCAGGAGCCGGCGTGCCATTCGTTGTGGGCTTCGAAGACGTCGTGGAGGCCCTTGACTGAGGGATAGCGACGGGAGGGGTCGCCGCGTTGTTCGCTGAGGAGTCGGCGGCCGACGATCTTCTCGGCCTTGTCGTTGTAGGCGCGGTTGAGGCCGAGGCGCCACTCCTCGTCGTGGTCGTAGCGCCAGAAGTCCTCCTCGATGCCGAGTTCGGCGTAGACGCATTCGCCGCTCATGAGCATGCCGAGGGGGCACTGGGGGATGTTCGGGCCGAACGGGTCCTTCGCCGCGGCGTCCTGATCGGCCCAGAAGCGCTCGATGTTCACCGGCGCCAGGCCGTCGCTCTTCTTCATCTCGCGCGCGAGGCGGGCGGGGATGTCCTTCCGGGGCCAGGACGCGAAGCTGGGCATGCGAAGTCGGCTCCTATCGGGTCGTGAATCGGTAGAGGATGGTGCGCTTGTAGGTCTCGCCCGGACGCAGGACGGGCGAGGGGAAGTTGGGCTTGTTCGGGGAGTCGGGGAAGCACTGGGGCTCGAGGCACAGGCCGGCGTGCTGGCGATAGGCCACGCCGTCCCTGCCCACGATGGCGCCGTTGAGGTGGTTGGCGGTGTAGAGCTGGATGCCGGGCTGGTCGGTGAGGAGTTCCATGAGGCGGCCGGAGCGCGGGGCGTAGAGGCGGGCGGCGAGGCCGACCTTGCCGGGCGGCGTGCGGAGGACGAAGTTGTGGTCGTAGCCGCCGCCCGTCTCGGCGATGCGCTTGCCGATGGGCGTCGGCGTGGTGAAGTCGAATGGGGCGTCCACCACGGGCTTGAGTTCGCCCGTGGGGATGCGCGCCTTGTCCACGGGGGTGTACTGGTCGGCGAAGAGGGTGAGGATGTGGGCGAGGACGTCGCCGGCCTTGGCGCCCGCCAGGTTCCAGTAGGTGTGGTTCGTCAGGTTCACCACGGTCGGCTTGTCGGTGGTGGCGGTGTACTCGATCTTCAGCTCGTTGTTGTTGTTCAGTGTGTAGAGGACCGTGGCGCTGAGGGTGCCGGGGTAGCCCTCCTCGCCGTCCTTGCTGAGGTAGGTGAAGCGGACGGCGACGGCGGTGGCGGCCTGAATGGGCTGGGCGTGCCAGAGGACCTTGTCGAAGCCCTTGACGCCGCCGTGGAGGTGGTGCTCGCCGGCGTTGGTGGCGAGGGTGTGGGTCTGGCCGTCGAGGGTGAAGGCGCCCTTGGCGATGCGGTTGGCGTAGCGGCCGATGGTGGAGCCGAAGTGGGCGGGGTTCTTGAGCCAGCCCTCGACCGCGTCGTAGCCGAGCGTCACGTCGCCCATCTTGCCGTGGCGGTCAGGCACTTCGACGCTGGCGAGGGTGGCGCCGTAGTTGAGGAGCGTCACCTGCATGCCCAGGGCGTTGGTGAGGGTATAGATGTCCACCGGCCCGCCGTCGGGCAGCTCACCGTAGGGTGCCTTGCCGACGCTGGGCCGCAGGACGATTTCGCGGCGGGAGCCGAAGAGATTCGAACACGAGGCGAGCATCGCCGCGCAGGCGATGAGGGACAAGAGGCCGATCCTGGAAGCGTTCATGTGGATGCCCTCGGTAGTTCTCGCGGGTCAGAGGCAGGCGGAGGGCCTGTGCCCCTGCTCTGCCCCGACGATTGTAGCGAAACCGCCCCCGAGCCGCAAGGCCATCGAAGCCCGACCGAAGGCACATGGGCGCGAACGAGCCGGCGCGTCTCTGGGCGCGGGGACAAGTGAAGGGTCGGCGCACCTCCTCACGCACGCCGGCTCCAAAAACGACACCCGCTGTCTTTTCCTGGCGCCCGATGCCTGTCTTAGCTGTTAGTCACCGCATGGCAAGCACTTATGTCAACTGAGTGGCTGCGCTGTGTAAAAAAGACACCCGCTGTCTTTTTCGGCCAGGGCGGGGACGTAGCGGACGGGGCCGTGGCGGGTCGCGCGGATTGTGCGGCCGCGGCGGACGAAGAGGGTGAGCACTTGCCCGCCATCCGCCGCGCCCACGGGGGCGACGAGGCGGCCGCCCTCGGGCAAGGCGTCGAGGAGGCGGCACGGCACGCGGGCCACGGCACAGGTGAGGACCGCCTTGTTGAAGCGGGGGAGGCGCCCGACCGCGAAGGCGTCGCCGCACGCGACGCGCACGTTCCGCCGCCGCGCCAGGCTCCGCCTGGCCTGCCTCGCCAGCTCGGGCACGACCTCGAACGTGGTCACGCGCCCCCGCGCGCCCACGAGGCGTGCCGCCACGGCCGCGCCGTAGCCCGTGCCGCTGCCCACCTCGAGCAAGCGGTCGCCCTCCCCAAGCTCCAGGAGCGTGTAGTTGACGAGGTAGGCGTGTAGGGCGGAGAGGGTGGAGCAGCCGTCGCCGGTGAGGGGCACGGCGGCGTCCTGCCACGACTCCAGCACGTGCTCGGGTGGCACGTAGCGCTCGCGCGGCTCGGCGGCGAGTGCGGCGGCGACGCGGCGCTGCACTCGGGCGCTTGGGAACCGCAAGAGCACAGGCTGGAAGCCTGTGCCACAGCCCCCAATAGGCCTGTCTTGGTGGCACAGGCATCCTGCCTGTGCGGAGCGGGGCTCGCGCATAATCCGGGCCAGGGTGTCGCGGCGGGCGCGGCGGAAGAGGGCCTTGGCCTCGCGGTCAGCCGGCGATCGGGCCGAAGAGCCGCGCCGTCAGGCTCTCGCGCCGACGATAGTCCAGTTCTGCCGAAGGGTCCACCCACTCGGACGTGAATGCCTGCTCGGAGTAGTTCCACCAGCGGGGGCGGTGGACGCGCGTGCCGAACGCCGCGGCGTAGTCGCCTAGCCGCTTGTCCACGAGCGACCCGGGGTAGAAGCGGAAGGGGTCCACGGAGAGGAAGCCCGTGAGCCCGGGCGTGTGGAGGAACAGGTCGGCGGCGAACGCGGCGGAGCGGCGGAGGCTCTCCTCCGTCTCGCCGGGGTGGCCCGCGATAAGGTTGGCGCCCCAGGGGAAGCCGAGGCGCGCCGCCTCGGCGGCGAGGTCGCGGAAGCGGCCGAGGAATGCCTCGGGGTGGCCGGCCTTGCCGATGAGGGCGAGCATGCGCTGGTCGCCCGATTCGAGGCCGAAGCCGAGGCCGACGTTCGCCCGCTGGTAGCGCTCGATGTCGCCCGACCCGAGGAGGTCCACACGGCTGAGCGCCCAGGTCTTCCGCAGGCCGAGGTCGAGGCGTCCGAGGCGTTCGAGCATCTCGCGCCGCCAGGCGGCTGCTGAGCGCGCGCCGCGAGAAGCAGCGGATGAAGGGGGAGGGCGAATGACGCCGCTCTACTGGCTCCTCGGCCTCGACTCCCCAGGCTCGGTCGCCCGGGCCATCGAGTGGCGCCTCTACTCCGCGCGACCGATGCCGCTGGCGTTGCTCGCACTCGTCGGCCTCGTGGCGGTGGCCGTCGCCGCGCTGAACTCCCTGCCGCACAACGTCATGCGCTGGCGGACGAGGCTGACGCTCGCCGCCGTGCGGCTGGCCGGCTTCGCGCTCCTGGCGCTGATGCTCGTGCAACTGGAGCTGCGGCTCACGGTGGAGCGGACGCTTCGCCCCGCCGTGGCCGTCCTCACCGACGTTTCGGGCAGCATGGGCCTGCGCGATGCCGGGGGACGCACGCGGCTCGAAGCCGCCCGAGCCTTCGCGGACGAGAAGCTGGCCGCGCTCGGGCGCAAGGCCCGCCTGCTCCCCTACGCCTTCCACTGGCAGCTTCGTCCCGAAGCTAACCTCCCGCAGGTCTTGGAACCTGCGGGAGGTTCCCGTCTCGTCGCCGCTCTCGAAGACCTGGCCCGGCGCGAGGACGAGCTTCAGGCCATCGTGCTCCTCACCGACGGAGCCGACACGGCGGGCGACCGCGGGGAGCTGGCGGCCCCCCTTCTCGCCTCGCGCGGGCTGCCCGTGTACCCCGTGGTCTTCGGCAGCGCGGACGCGCCACGGGTGGCGAGAGTGCGGGTGACGGGCGGCTCCGCCTACGTGCGCCTCGGCGACGAGTTGCGCCTCAATGCCACGCTCTCCGCCACCGAGCTGGGCGAGCAGGCCGTCCGAGTCCTTCTCTTCGAGGACGACGGCAAGCAGCCCCGCCAGGTGCGTGAGAACGTTCGGCTTGGCAAGAATCCCGTGGACGTCTCCTTTGCCGTCAAGCCCACGCGGGTGGGCACGCGGCTCTATCGCTTCGCCCTGGAGGGCGTGAGCGGGTCGGCGAGCCAGCGGCTCCTCGCGGCGGAGCACAGGGTGCTCGTCGTCAACGCCCCCATCCGCGTGCTCGTGGTGGACATCGCCCGCGACGAGCGGAAGTTCCTCGCCCATTGGCTGGCCCGCGACCCCGTGGTCGAGCTGGCCTCGCTGACGCTGCTGCCCCAGGGCGGCTGGTACGCCCAGGGCGCACTCCACCACAAGGACGTGGCAGAGGGCCTGCCCGACGCCGAGGCCGACCTCTTCCGCTACGATGTGATCATCCTGGGCGACATCCCCCGCTCCTACTTCCGTGCGGGCAGCGACACGGGGGAGACGCGGATGCAGCGGCTCGTGGAGTTCGTGGGCCGCCGCGGCGGGGGACTTGTCACCCTCGGCGGCTACGCCGCCTACGCAGCGGGGCAGTACCAGGATTCGGCGCTCGCCGGCATCCTCCCCTTCGTCGTCGAGCCGACCGACAAGCCGCAGGTGCCCAAGCCCTTCAAAGCCGTCCCCACCGCCATCGGCCTCAGCCACCCGCTCATGCAGCTTGCCTTCGAGCCCGAGGCGAACAGGGACGCCTGGTTCGAGCTGCCCACCCTCGACGGCTGCAACCGCGTCGAGCGCCTCAAGCCCGGCGCCAGCCTCCTCGCCGTGCGCGAAATGCCGGCTCCCGACGGACCCGGTGGCACAGGCATCTTGCCCGTGATCGGCATCCAGAACGTGGGCAAGGGCAAAGTGCTTTCCCTGGCGATGGACACCACGTGGCGCTGGGAGATGAAGCGGCCGCTGGAGGGCGAGGACTACTATCGCCGCTTCTGGGGCAACGTGGTGCGCCACCTGGCCCCCGACCCCCGCATCGGGCCGAACGGCCCGCAGGTCCTCGCCTACCAGTCCCAGACCCCCGTCGGCCAGACCATCACCCTCGCCACGCGGCTGGTGGACCCCGTGTACCAGCCGATCCGCGAGGCGAACCTGGCCGTCAAGGTCACGCGCCCCTCGGGCCGCGCGAGCCACATCTACCCCCGCGACGGGCGGAATGCCCCTGGCCTCTACGAGTACGCCATCGCCCTCGACGAGCCGGGGCGGTGGAAGGTCGAGGTCACGCACAACGACAAGACGGCCACCGAGGAGTTCGTGGCCGGCGAAAGCGACGACGAGTTGGACGACCCCCGTGCTCGGCCTCAGGCGATGGCCGAGCTGGCGAAGGCCACGGGCGGCCGGGCCTTCACGCCCGACGAGGCGGCGACGGGCCTGGCCGACCTGCCCATCGCGCCGCGACGCATCACCCAAACAGCAACCATCGCCCTCTGGAACCTGCCGGTAACGATGGTGCTGCTCATCGCCCTCGTCGCCCTCGATTGCTTCATCCGCAAGCGGAGGGGAATGGTGTGAGCATTTTCGATCTCCGATTGCCGATTGCCGATTCCGTGACACGTAGGCTGTTTGGAGTCCTGCCCCCACCGACCTTGCGTCGGTGGAGCCGGGGATTGGCAGCTAGGGGCGAGCGCCCCCACACCCCCCATCCCCCTCTCCCCAGCGGGGAGAGGGGGCAAGGGGGTGAGGGGGTCGCCGCAGGTAGTGGCCAATCCCTTGCCCCACTGGGACAAGCCCAGTGGGGGCGGGAGCTTCACCAGGCTGAGGTGCCACCAGATTTCAGAGAAGAGCCGTGGCAGACCGCGTGACGAACCAGGGCCATCTGACCGAGGGCCGCGCATACCGCGCGGTGGAGGCCGCGGTGCGCGGGTTCGGCGCGTTCCGCAAGCGATGGGCCGTGCTGGAGGGGCTGGCGGGGTTTGTGGTCCTGGGGCCGGGCTGCCTGCTGCTGTGGTTCCTGGGCGATTGGCTCATCGGGCTGCCCCCGTGGCCGCTGCTGGGAACGTTCGCCATTGCCATCCTGGTCGGCCTCTGGGCGGCAGGGTGGAAGCTGGCGCGGCCCGCGCTCCGACGCGTCCGCGTGGATGACGAGGCGCTGCTCATCGAGAGCCTTCACGGCAAGCTCGACAACCAAGTCATCGCCTCGCTCCAACTCGGGCGCGAGGTGTCCGATGCCCAAGGCCCGCTCGGCTACTCCGCCGGCCTGGTCGCCGCATTGGTCGAGCAGACGGCGGCGTTGCTGAGCCGCGTAAGTCTCCGCGCCCTGCTCGACCTGCGGCGCGCCCGGCGCTGGCTCGGGGCCGCGGCGACGGTGGCCGTGGCGGCGCTGGCGTGCCTCGTCTTCGCGGGCGACGCCGTGGCGGCCAGGGCGGCTCGGCTGCGCGACGCCTATGCCGCCATCCTCGACGCGCTCTTCCCCGTCACGATGATCGCTCACCCCGGCGATGTCGCCGTGGTCCGCGGCCGCCCCGTGACCCTCTCGGTCGAGGTGCGTGGCGCGCGGCGGCGCCAGGTGCGGTTGGTCAGAGGGCAGACGGCAGAGGGCAGACGACAGACGACAGATGAACTTGCGTTGGATGAGGGCAAGGCGTCGTTCCAGGTCGCCAGAGCCGAGGAATCGTTCACGTATGAGTTCGAGTATGGCGGGCGGCGGACGCCGCGGCACACGGTGCTGGTGGGCGACCTGCCCACGCTGAGCGCCATTCACTACGAGCTGTCGTACCCCGCTTACACCGGGCAGCCGCCCAGGACGCTCGTGGGCCAGGTGGCCAAGCTCCAGGGCCTCGTCGGCACCGAGGTGCTGGTCAGCTTTGCCGCCACCACTGAGTTGCACCCCGACCACTGCCGCGTGGTGTGGCAGGGCGCTCCGGAGCAGGAGGTGTCGGTGAGCGGGCGCTTCGGCCACTTCGCGTTCGTCATCACCCGCCGCGAGCGGGCTGAGCTTCGCCTCACGGGCGCCTACGGCCCCCGTCCCCCAGGACCCCGGCGGGAGTCTTCCCGTGATGCGTGGGGTTCGAGCGCTTGCGCGCGAGGCGAAGGGAGCTACTTGATGGGAAGGGACTGGGGTACGAAGCTCAAGAAGCGCGGAGACATCGTCACGCGCGAGATCGCTGGCGAGACGATCCTCGTCCCCATCCGGGGCAAGCTGGTGGACCTGCAGAGGGTGTTCACCACCAACCCCGCCGGAGCGCTCATCTGGCAGCAACTGGACGGACGGGCCACCCTGGGCGAGATCCGTGACCGCGTGGTGGTGACGTTCGATGTCGAGGCCGGCCGTGCGGCCTCGGATGTCCAGGCGTTCGTGGGTGACCTTGTCGGGGCCGGATTGCTCGAGGAGGCGTCCTAGTCATGGGCTGCCCGGAACCCCCTCCACTGAGCAATGTCGAGTACTTCCGGCGGTTCAACCGCAGAGCGGCCGAACGGAGAGTCCCGCTGACCGGGAGCATCGAGCTGACGCACCGGTGCAACCTGCGCTGCATGCACTGCTATCTGCGCCCCAGGCCCGGCCGCGCCGAAACGAAGACCCGCGAACTCAGCACGGAGCAACTCCTGGGCATCCTCGACCAGGCGACGGCGGCAGGCTGCCTGAACCTGCTCATCACGGGCGGTGAGCCGGTGCTGAGGCCCGACTTCGGGGCGATCTACCGGCACGCGAAGCAGAACGGCCTTCTGGTCACTGTGTTCACGAATGGGACGCTGATCACCGAGGAGACCGTGAGGCTCTTCGCCGATCTGCCGCCGCACGGCGTGGAGATCACGGTCTACGGCGCGACGGCGGCGACGTATGAGCGGATCACGGGCGTTCGCGGCTCCTTCGGGCGCTGCATGGCCGGCATCCAACGGCTGCTGGCGGGAGGCTTCCACCTGGCGCTGAAGACCGTTCTGATGACCCTCAATCGCCATGAGTTTTCCGCACTGCAGGACATGGCGGAGGACATGGGGGTGCGTTTCCGGTTCGATGCCGCGCTGTTCCCGCGCTTCGATGGGGACAAGACCCCCACCCGGTTCCGCGTGGACCCCCGCGATGCCGTCGCCATCGAGATGTCGGACGAGTCACGGCTTGAGGAGTGGCGCGGCTTCTTCGCGAGGCAAGGCGTCATGCCTCCCGCGGAGGCCCTTTACCAGTGTAGCGCCGGAGTCACGGGGTTCCACATAGACCCGTTCGGCAATCTGAGCCCGTGCCTGATGGTGCCCGAGCCATCGTGCAGCCTGCTGGACCAGAGCTTCGAGGCGGGCTGGCGAAGCGTGATTCCCCGCCTTCACGACAGGGTGCCCAGCGCGGGGTTTGCCTGCTCCACGTGCGACAAGCGCGCGCTGTGCGGGTACTGCCCGGCATTCTTCGAGTTGGAGAACGGAAGCGAAGAGGAGCGTTCGGACTACCTGTGCGCCCTGGGGCACTGCCGCTACGATGCCATAGTGGGGGAGCATTCCCCCGTGCAACTAGAAGGAGAGCTAGATGAGCACCGAGGCCAAGCCCAGCGCCAAGCTGCCCTACGAGAAGCCTATGCTGCGAGTCGTTGACCTCGCCGCAGAGGAGATCCTGGTCACCGGCTGCAAGACGCAGACGAAGGCTGCGCCGTGGAGCCCGACCTCGTGCATCGCCAATTCGTGCAGCGCGCTCGGCTCGTGATGCCCACTTCGCCGACTGAGGGCGCCCGAATGGCCCCGCGCGCAATCCTGAGGATCGCTGGGGCCGACCTGGCCCTCTTCTGCAAGCATCCCCTAGACCTGCGGTGGGTGGACCCTTCGTACAGCTCGTTCCTGTCCCCAGGGCCAGCAAGCGCGGATTGCCTGCACCTGAGCGTGCACGTCGAGGTGGGCGCCGCGGCGCGCCCCGAGGGACTCCGACCCGTCTTCGACACAGGCAAGCCCTGGGCCATCTGGACGGATGGGGAGAGCTACTGGCTCACGCTCAACCCACATGGCTGCCCGGGCGGCGAGCTGTGGACCGCCCGCATCTCCTGCGACATGGAAGAAGCGACGGTCTACTGCGGGCCGAAGATGGTCCGGGGAAAGGGGGCGCGCGCGGTCGTCATGACCCCGCTGACATATCCGCTGGACCAGATCCTCCTGATGTACCTGCTCGCCAGGCACCAGGGCGCGCTCGTCCACGCGGCCGGGGCCGACATCGGTGGGAGGGGCCTCGTCTTCCTGGGCAGGTCAGGGGCCGGCAAGAGCACACTGGCGGCGCGGCTGGCAGGACGCGACGGCATCAGGCTCCTGAGCGACGACCGCATCGCGCTCCGGAAGACCGGCAGCCGGTTCCTCGCCTATGGGACACCATGGCCCGGCGATCAGGGTGCCGCGCTGAACGAGAGCACCCCGCTATGCGGCATCTACTTTCTGCGCCACGCCGAAGCCGACGAGATCGTGACGCTGAGTCCCCAGGAGGCAGCCGAGCGGCTCCTGCCCGTCACGTCCATCCCGTGGTACGATCCCGGCCCGATGACGCGGGTCATCCGCTTTCTGGATGACCTTTTGGCACACGTTCCCGCGTTCGATCTGCGCTTCAGGCCAGGCCCCGGCGTGGTCGAGCTGCTGGAGAAGCAACTTGGCTAGTCGCGCCGCGCGCGCTTTACGGACGACGTTCACAGGGCCTGATGCGCCAGGCGGAGTCGGGTGCCTGCGCGAGGAGAGCCTGCCTGCCGGTATGTTGGGGCGTCGGCGTGTCTTCATCGCAAGAGATTGGCAGCTAAGGCGATACGGCGGCGGCGGCGTCAGTGAAAGGATGGGGCTCTTGCGCTGGCTGGGGGATGCGCTTTTCTTTGCATTCAGCACTTGACATTTGCGGCGGTCTCGTTTACACTTTACATGTCACATCAGGGTTCGACACAAGGTGGTTCTGTGATCGCCGAAAAGGCGGGGGCGGTATGAGGATGTTTGGCCGAAGCTTGGCGAGCTGGTCACACGCTCGCGGGAAGATGGTGTGCGCCGCTGAGTCGCCGCCAGCTCGCGCACTCCTGCCGACCGGTGCTGGGACGGGCGCGCCTCCATGCGTCCTGCCTGTGTCCTTCGCCAGATCTGGCACTCGCACCGTGCGGTCGTCCCGTGATGGTGTCGGGCGCGTGAAGCCCTCCTTCCATCCTGCACGGTACGGACAAGGACGGGGGTTCTGTGTGGCGCGCCATGTGTGGGCAGGGTTGGTCCTGTCGCTGGCTCTGGCTGCGCGAGCAGTCGCCGGGCCATTCGGCGCGGCGGACATCATCGTAGCGAACCAGTTGCCCGACGGGAGTTGGGGCTACCCCGAATGGGAAACCGGGTACATGATCCCCGGCCTCGTCCGGGCCTACGAGATGTCGTGGTACACGCCGTACAGGGCGAGCGCTGAGCTGGCGGGGATGTACGTCCTGAACCACGCGCCGCTCATCGGGGACCTGCTGGGCGACTTCAGCGGCGTGAGCACGAACCCGTACAACACGCAGCCATTCCCCAATGGCTCCTACGATGGCACTCCACAGAGCGCCACGACCCACGACCTCCTCGGCCAGGAAGCCTACGGCTTCGCCCGCCTCAGCCAGGTCAACGCGACGAATCCCTCCGCCAACATCTGGCGGTCCGAGATCACGAACTTCTACACGGACGTCAATGCCCTGTTCCCCGTCTACCCTGCCACGGGGAACAACAGCACGCTGGGGTACATTGAGCACCTGCGGGACGCGCAGTACAACTGGTTCGATCCCTCCTACCAGCCAGATTACTCGATTGCCACCGTCATGCTGGCCAGCCACGTGATGGCCGCGGACTACGTGGGCGCGGGACTGATTGATACGCTGGCGAAGGTTGACGACAACAGGTCGTTCCCCGTCATGGCCCTTGGCGCCGCGCTGTGGGCGCTGGCCTCGACAGAGGGAGGGCTGGACAACGTCACTCCGATCTCAACCGACCCGGCCAGCATCTTCTACATGATGATGACCGACGAACTGCCCGATTTCCTCGCTTCGTTCCAGGATTTTGACGATCCTGACAGGCCGGGCAGCTTCTACTGGCGTTTCGGAACAAGACTTGCGCGGCGCCGTAGTTGTGGACCTGGAACGAGCCGTAACCGGCGCCGGTGCCGGAGCCGCCGTCGCCGAAGTCGTAGGTGCTGCCGCTCGCGCCGGGGATGCCGATGTCGTTCTGGGCGCCATAGTCGGACGGCCATATCTCGATGTTGCCCGTCGCCAGCCCCGTGCCCGTCACGATGCCGTTGCCGGCCTTGGCGAAGATGTTCATGTTGTTGACGATCTGCTGATACCTGAACACGTAGGAGCCGTAGGGGATCCCAATCTGGTCAATGTTGGACGTGAAGGCGTCCATCGAGACGTACACCCAGTTGCTGCTGGCGCTGTCGGCGCCGAGTTCCATATAGTAGGCCACGCGGCTGAAGGGGCTGATCGTCGCCTTGTTGTTCACGGTGTAAGGGAAGTTGGCGCCCGTCACGCTGCCGTTCGGCTGAAGCTCGTAGGCGAGGACGTAGTTGCTGGCCTCGGGCACGCGGTTGAAGACCTGGGTCGCCGTCATGGCGTTCTCAGGCGTCGGGATCACAAATGGCTGGCCGATGCCTGAGATCACGCCGTTGATGGCGGTGGTGCCGGCGCCGTTGACCGTGAGCTTGGAGTACTTGAGGTCCACTGGGGCGTCAATGGTGAGGGTGCCGGAGGCGGCGCCGATGCCGATCTCGCCCAGACTCACCTCCTTGGCGGTGATGGGGCTGGTGGCGGCGACGACGTTGCTGCCTGCGATGTTGGCGAGCGCGCCCGGCCGCCCGGCGGCGCCCGTGCCGTTGAGGGTGATGGCCTCGCCGCTGATCGTGACACCGCCCTGGAGGCCCAGCGTGCCACCGCTCTCCACCACGGTGCCCGCGGCGGTGGAGCCGAGGGCGTTGTTGTGGGCGGCGATGAGCGTGCCCTGCTGGACAGTGGTCTGCTTGTTGTAGGCGTTATTGCCGGCGAGGGTCGTGGTGCCGGTGCCGGTCTTCACGACCTCGTTGTTGGCGACGGTAAGGGTTTGGAAGGTGGTGGGATAGTTGGTGGCATTGATGGTCACCCAGTTGCCGCCGGTGACTCCCGCCGCGGTCGGCGACTTGAATTGCATGTTCTGGAAGTTGCCGCTGTTGAAGTCGCGGGCGGCGATGCCGAGCAGATACGTCTGCCCGGCGTTCAGGCTTGCAGTGAATCGGTCCCCACTGCTGCCGCAGCAGCCACGGTTATAGAAACGGTCGGTCAGGTCGAAGACTCCGGATGTTCCCGTGGTATCGATCCACAAGGACGCGTCGTCGTCCACGTTGCTGAAGCGGAAGCCCCACGCGCCGCTCTCGTTGGGAGTGAACGAGGTGACCCACACCATTGTCCAGCCTGTGTTCGTGGGGAAGCTGGCGGCCCCGAGGGAGAGGGCGCGTGCGGCAACGACGGTGTTGTTGGCATAGTCGAGGTTCCCCGCAAGCACGCCGCGGGCGTCATTGGCGCCGAGCGGAGTGTTGCGGATTCCCTCGATGTTGTCTTGGGCCGAGCCGTTGGCGGGGAACGAGTAGCTCTTGTAGATGGTTTCCTGAATGCCGGTGGCCTCTGCGGTGACGCCCACGCCGCCGATGGCGCCGTTGATCGCGACGTCGCCCGCGCCGGCGAGGCTGAGCTTCGAGAAGCGAAGGTTGACGTTGCCGTCGAGGGTGAGGGTGCCGGCGTCGGAGCCGATGCGCACCTCGCCGCTGCTCGCGTCGGCGGCCGTGATGTCGCCGGTGAGGCGATTGTCGCCGGCGAGGTTGGCGAGCGCGCCGGGCCGGCCTGTGGCGCCGGTGCCGTTGAGGGTGAGGGCCTCGCCCGCGATGGTGACGCCGCCCTGAAGCCCCAGCGTGGCGCCGCTGGCGACCGTGGTGCCGGCATCAGTCGTGCCGAGGGCCTGGTCGTGGGCCGCGACGAGTGTGCCGGCGCTCACCGTCGTCACGCCGTTGTAGGTGTTTGCGGCGAGGAACGTGGTGGTGCCGGCGCCGGACTTCGCGACCGCGTTGGCGGGGGTGACAGCGGTGGTGAAGAGGCCGGCCTGTGCGGCAGCGCCTGGGTTGATGCCGGTTTCGGCGGTGAAGGCGCCGGCAGTGCCCTGGAAGGTGTAGGACACCTCCTCGTCGCCGCTGCCCTCGCGGTAGCCGATGGCGATGCGGTACTTCTGGCCGGCGAGGAGACCCGTCGCGGTGAACGAGCTGCCGGAGGCGTTCTGGAAGCCCTCGCCCGGCTCGAAGACGCCGTTCCGGTTCACATCAACGAAGATCGAGGCATCGTCGTCCACGTCGGTGCCGGTGAAGCCCTTGTCGTGGCTGCGGAAGGTGAAGTTGCCATCGGCGTCGGGCGAGAACTCGCCGGTCCAGGCGACCTGGAAGGAGCTCTGGTCGCCGGCCACGCTGCTGCCGAAGACAGCCTGCCACTGGAACGGGCCGTTGCCAGGCCCTGGCGTGGCCGTGCCGTCCCTGTCCATGTTCATGGCGATGGACTGCATCGCGACCAGGGCTGGGGTGTAGGAGAGCAGCAGCGAGGCCTGGCTGATCGTGCCGTTGGCATTCACCGTGTAGGCGCCGGCGGCGCCGAAGTCCAGGTAGGTGGCCGCCTTGTCGCCGCTGAAGCGCATGCCCATCAGCGCATTGTATTGGATGGGCAGCCCGCCGTTGCCGAAGCCCTGCTGCACGTCAATGTCGCCGGCGCCGGTGAAGCTCAGCGTCGAGGCGAGCGGGAGAGCGAGCTGTCCCGCGAGCGTGAGCTTGTTGCCCGCGGTGCCGGAGCCGATGGTGGCGCTGCCCGTGAGGGTGACGTTGGCGCCCAGCGTGTTGTTGCCGCTGGTGCTGTAGAGCGCGCCCACGCTGCTTGCGCCGGCGCCGACGATCGAGATGGGCTCGAGCGTGGCGTAGTTGACGCCACCGCTGAGTTCCAGGGTGGCGCCGCTGGCTACCGTGGTGCCGCCGGCCGTGGTCCCGAGCGCGCCGTCGGCCGTCACCCGC
Source organism: Planctomycetota bacterium (assembly GCA_041320515.1). Classification (GTDB taxonomy): domain Bacteria; phylum Planctomycetota; class PUPC01; order DSUN01; family DSUN01; genus DSUN01. The sequence goes on from JBGLNR010000001.1 coordinate 3,954,544, forward strand.
GCGGTGCCGGCACTGACCGTGAGCGCGCCGCTGAAGCTATTGCCGCCGTTGCCCAGGGCCAGCGTGCCGGTGCCGGCCTTGGTGATGGCCGAGCCGCCGGTGAGGACGCCGGAGACGTTCGTCGTCCCCGCGCCGTCGAAGGTCACTGCGCTCGTCAGGTTGAGGCCATTCGGGAGCGTGAGGGTGCCGGAGTTGCTGGTGATGCGCGCGGCGCCGCCGAGAAGCAGGCTTGCGACCGAGTTGTTGCCCGACTCGTTGCGGAGCGCCCCCTCGGTGCTCGGGCCGTCGCCGGTGATGGTCACGGTCTCGGCGGCGGGGATGGCCACGTTGTTCTGGAGGCGTAGCTGGCCGCCGCTGGCGACCACGGTGCCTGCGGCCGTGGAGCCGAGGGCATTGGAGTTCTGGACGACAAGGCGCCCGCCGCTGTTGACCGCCGTGAGGCCGTCGTAGCTGTTGGCGACGTCCAGCCGCGCGGTGCCCGCGACGGTGAGTGCGCCCGCCCCGCTGATGGCGCCCGCGACGGCGAGGGTGTAGCTGTCGGCGGTCGCCAGGGTGAGGGTTTGTCCGCCCGCGATGCTGACGCCTCTGAGCGCGCTGCCCAGGGTGATGGTCTGGCTGGCGACGCCGGGGCTGTATGTCCGCGCGGTGATGGCGCCGCTCTGGAGGACGCTGACGGCGTTGTCGAACGTGGCGGAGGCCGTGGTGCTGAGGAGCAGGCCGCCGCCGTTGAGGGTCACCGAGGCGGCGCTGAGGGGGTTGTTCGCGGCGTTGCGGACCGCGATGAGGCGGCCGGCCTGCACGTCGAAGCTGGTGCCGGCCACCTGACGGACTGTGACGACAAGGGGTGGCAGCCTCCCGGACATGCCCTGCTGATGGGCGAAGGACTGGGTGTTAGCGGCTGCATAAAGCCGCGGAATAATGGCGAACTCCCGAGCGTAAGAAGCGCCCCCCGAGGCGGGCACAGACGCCGACCCTGGGAGGGCGGTGTGGGGTGGTTCAGAAGGGCAAGGGATCGTCGGGGGCGAAGAGGTCGGGTTGGGAGTGGTCGTGCAGGGTGATGCGGTCGCGGGCGCAGAGTTCTTGGATGCGCAGGCCGTAGCGGGTCCAGATGTGGTCCAGGAGGTCGTCGATGAACTCATAGACGGCCAGGGCCTCTTCTGGAGACCAATAGTCGGGGATCTGCGGTGTGGTCATGGATGTGCTCCAGTGGGGCTAGGGTTGGGGATCGGCCGGTTTCTTGGGACGGGTTGCGGCGCGTGCTTTGAGGCGCTGGTCGCTGCGTTCCTTGGCCTCCTTGAGGCGGTAGGATTCGCCCTGGATGGCGATGATCTCGGCATGGTGGACGAGGCGGTCGACCAGGGAGACGACGCAGGCGGCGTTGGGGAAGACCTCGCCCCACTCGGCAAAGGGGCGGTTGGTGGTGATGAGGGTGGACTTGGCCTCGTAGCGGCGCGAGACGATCTCAAACAGCAGATCGGCATGGCGGTTGGAGTAGGACAGATAGCCGACCTCGTCGACGACCAACAGGCGTGGGCGGGCGTAGACGCTCAGGCGGTGACGCAGGGCGTTGTCGCCGTCGGCGCCGGCCAGCTCGTTGAGCATGTGACCGGCGCTGGTGAACAGCACGGTGTGACCGGCGAGCACCGCCTGGTGGGCGATATTGCGGGCGATCATGGTCTTGCCCACGCCATTGGGGCCGAGGAGGACGACGTTGGCCGCATCCAAGATGAAGCGCAGGCCCATCAACTCCTCGATGGCCGCGCGGTCGCACTGGGTCGGCCAGTGCCAATCGAAGTCGGCCAGGGGTTTGAAGCGCCCCAGGTGGGCGTTGCCGAGGCGCCGTTCCAGGCCGCGGCGGGCGCGTTCCTGCTCTTCCCAATCGAGCAGCGGCGCTAACCACGCGGCCTCGGCGATATCCTCCCAGTGGGCCAGCAGGCCGTAGAGCTTGAGCGCCTTGGCACGGGCCATGAGGGCCTCAGGCGCGCTCATCGCGGGGCTCCTGGCGGGTGGTGACCTGGTCATAGTCGGCCAGGGCGTGGGGGCGCACCGCAGCCTCGCGCACGCGCGGATCGTCGGGTAGGGTCAAGGGTAACGGTGTGGGTTGGCGGCGCTGCTCGCGGCGGCGCTCCAGGCTCAGACGCACCGCGTTGGGATGGGGCACGCCGCGGGTCAGGGCCTCGTCGACGGCCGCCTGCAGCTCGCTGGCCCCGTAGGTGTCGAGCAGACGCAGTAGGGCGGCAGTCAGCGAGCCCAAGTTCTCCCCGCGCTCGGCGGCAGCCATCAGCAGCTCGCGGCTGTTGGGCGCGGCCCAGGCGAGGCGAGCCTGGCCGCGGTGGTGGCGTGCAGCGCGTTTACGCGCCGCCAGCTGCGCCAGGTGGACTTCATCCTCGATCTGCGCCCCCTTGTCGTAGCTGCGCCGATGGCGGGCAATCACCGCGGCGCCGTCCAGGACCCGCACCTCCTGGGGGCTGGCCACCACGGTGAGCAAGCGCTGGACATGGGTAAAGGGCAGCGAGTAGTCGTTCAGATCGAAGCGCACATAGGGGGTCTTGCCGACCTTCACCGCAACCCGCTCCTCGGTCGCAAAGGGGTTCTCGGGCAGGGCCAGGAGCCGGGGTTGTTCCTGGGCGAAGGCCTCGCGTACCGAGCGCGTTCGATCCTCGGGACAGGGCCGATCCGCGGCCTGACCCCGGCACCAGGCATCGGCCTGGGTATTGAGGTCGTCGAGATCGCGCCAGGTGCGTGCTGGGAAGAAGTTGTCGCGCACATAGCGGATGGCTCGCTCCACCCGGCCCTTCTCGTTGCCGCGGGCCACTGCCACCGGGCGCGGCTCGAAGCGGTAGTGGGCGGCGAACGCCAGCAGTGTCGGGTGGAAGCGGATGGCATCCCCCTGCCGTTCCAGTACGGCGCTTTTCAGATTGTCGTACAGCAATACCCGCGGCAGGCCGCCCCACGCCTGGAAGGCTGCCTCATGGCCACGCAGGAAACTGGCCATGCGCGCATCCAAGAAGAACCGCAGCAGGATCTGGCGCGACCAGCTGAGCACCATGACAAAGGCCATCAGGGGGCGCTCGGCACGCCCGACGGTGAGCTTGCCGAAGTGCCCCCAGTCGACCTGGGCCTGCTCGCCTGGCAGGGTCTTCAGGCGCAGATACGCCTCCGGCTGGGCCCGTGGTCGGTAGTGCAACATCAGGTGGCGAAAGTGATCCTCGCCGCCCGCGTAGCCGCGCTCGCGCACCATGGCGTAGAGGCGGCTGGCGGTGAGCGTCGGGTACTGCTCCAGGGTGTCCCGGACAAAGGGCAGATACGGGTCCAGGAGCGATGCCCGATGGGGTCGCGCCAGCTTCGGCAACCCGGCCTGGGAGAGCACCCGATCCACCGTGCCATGGTGGAGCCCCAACTGCCGGGCGATGGTCCCCACCAGCCACCTCTCGACATGGAAGTAGCGCAGGATCTTGGCTTCGAGTTCTGCACAGATGGTCAAGACTATTTCCTCGCCAGGGCCACCCCAAGGCCTCTTCAGGGGCTTTGCGCCCGCCACGGGGGTGGCTGTTGCACCGATGGTCCATCGCGGCGCTGGCGCAAGAAGCCCAGACGGACAAACGCCGAACAGGCTCGCCCGCAGAACCGACAACGCAGACCTTCAAGGACAGGCACTGCAGGATCGTCCGGGGGCGGTGCCGACGCACGCGACTCGGGGAGCAGTGAAGCAGCGGGAGGTAGGGGAGGTGAACCCTGATGCGTCACTCTTTGACGCCGGGCCCGGTAGCGACGTTGGCGCTGGGCGTGGGCAAAGCGACCCCGGCGGCTGCGCTGATAGCGCGCTCCGGCCGCGTGGCGGGAGGCCTGTCGTGCCGCTGGCGCACAGCCCTCATGGCAGTAGCGGTTGCCCCGGTCGCAGTGGCGACAGATCGCCACCTGACGACCACAACGGGCGCAGTTGAACAGGCGAGCGGTGTCGGCCATCGGCAACTCCTGCCGACGAGCCCTGGCCAGGCGCCCACAAGCGGGCGATACTCACCCACGGCACGTGCCATGCACGCTCCGGGGTGCGGTACTGGGAGAAGACTGTGGCGGTCGCTACCAGTGCCGCACCTGTCTCAACGGCACTGACCCTCTAGACTATCGCGCGGCCCTTGTCACCCCCTCCTCCCGGGCAACGCGTACGCAGGTCCCTTCCCTCTCCGTCCATGCCTCCCATTTGCGCCCCTCCAACCAGCGGGTCTTCACCGCCCTCGTTGGCGCTTGGCCGCGCTATCCGCCATCTATCCGCGGGTATTCACCGCCATCCACAAGACCTGTGAGCGCCGCACTTCGCCCGGCGTCTTCCCGTGTCCGCCAGGATGGGACAGCAACACGTCGTGCATGCCGCACAGCAGGCGCATCGACAGCGGCAGCCCGCTTCGCAGGGACTCGAGGCCGTGTTCGAGCGCCGCCACGCAGCGGCTCACCTCGCGCGCGTCCTCCACCGGCACGCCGGGCTGCTCATCGATCTCGTAGAGCAGCGGGTCCGCCAGGGAGGACTGGGTGCCTTCGATCTGCGAGGACAGCACCGCCTCCTTGCGCACGAAGCTGTAGAGCAGCAGGGATGCGTTGGCTCGCGGCGGGGCTGTGGAACGGCGCGCTCGTGGCGTTCCTGCGCCTCCAGCCGATCGTGGCCACGCTCATCCTCCTCGTGGCGGGCCGCGGCATCGCGCAGATGCTCGGAGGCGACCAGAAGGTGCGCTTCGAACGGCCCGGCTTCGAGTTCCTCAGCACCGGCCCCGTCCTGGGCCTGCCGTTCACGGTGTTCATCGTCCTCTTCGTCGTGGCGGCGACGCTGCTGGTGACGCGGAAGACGGTGGCGGGGCTTTACATCGAGGCGGTGGGGAACAACGAGCGGGCGAGCCGCCTGTCGGGGATCCCGGGCGGCTGGGTGAAGCTGCTGGTCTACGGCTTCTGCGGCCTGTGCGCGGGCGTGGCAGGGCTGATCGCCGCGGCCGACATCAAGGAGGCCGACCCCTTCCGGTGCGGGGAGTACGTGGAGCTGAACGCCATCCTGGCGGTGGTCATCGGCGGCACGCCGTTCACCGGCGGGCGGGCGAACGTGGTGGGCTCGATCCTGGGCGCGCTGATCATGCAGACGCTGACGACCTCGATCCTGACGCGTGGGGTGCCGCCTGAGTACACGCTCGTCGTCAAGGCGGCGGTGGTGATCGCCGTGTGCCTTGTCCAGTCGGAGCAGGCGCGGGCGCTGCTGTTCCGCCGGGGGGCGCGGAGGGGGGCGACGGAATGAGGTTGCCGCTGTCGCGCAAGCACGTGCCCCTGCTCTCGACGGCGGCGGTCTGCGTGCTCCTCTACGCGATTGCCGCGGCACGGTATCCGCACTTCCTCAGCCTCGAGGTGTTCCTCAACTTCTTCCGCAACAACGCCCCACTCGGCATCGTCGCGGTAGGCATGACGTTCGTCATCCTGTCGGGCGGCATTGACCTGTCGGTCGGCTCGGTGGCCGCTCTCTCGGGCATCCTCATGGCTGTGATGATGGATGGGCCTGCCGCCTTCGATCCGGGGGACATTCGCGACCTGCCCGCCCTCGTTGCCCGGCTCAAGGCGGGGGACGACCCCTTGTCCAGGCACTTGTACTCCAGCCTTGCTCCCGCGACGCGTCGGTGTATTGAGACCAGCGATTTCTCCAGCCCAGCCGAAGCAGATAGGCTGCGTGCAGCGCTAGCTCGCGACATAGACGAGTTACTCCCATCCCAGGTGATGCTGGCACATCCAGGCATGAGCGCAGACGCTGATGCTCGGCGCGTGCAGCTTGCCGCCGACCGGGGCTGGCGTGAGCCCTACCACGCCGAGTGGCGCCGGGGTGTTGGGCGGCGGGAGCGCGCGGGCCTCAACCATTGGCTCATCCGCGAGGCCTACCCCGAACTCCTCCGCGACTCGAAAATGAAGCACCCATGCCTGCCGATCCCGCTGGTTTTCGCCCTCGTTCTGGTGGCCGGGACCGCGTTTGGCCTCGGCATGGGCTGCACGATCCGCTATCTGGGCCTGCCGCCGTTCATTGCGACGCTGGCGGGGATGTTTCTTGCGCGCGGACTGGGGTTCGTGACGAGTCTCAGCTCGCTGACCATCCACGACCCTTTCTTCCAGGCGGCGTCTGGTTGGGCAGTCGAGGTGGGCGATGCACGGGTGCCGCTCGCCACGCTCGCGTTCCTCGCGGTGCTCGCCGTCGGGGTCTACGGGGCGACGTGGACGCGGTTCGGGCGAAACGTCTACGCCCTCGGGGGGAACGAGGAGGCGGCGCTGCTGATGGGCGTGCCGGTGGGGCGCACGAAGCTGCTGGTCTACGCGCTGAGCGGCTTCTGCGCGGCGCTGGCGGGCGTCGTCTCCACCCTCTCGAAGTCGAGCGGCGACCCAAGGGCAGCCTTCGGGATGGAGCTGGACGCCATCGCGGCAGTGGTCATCGGCGGCACGCTGCTGACGGGCGGCGTCGGCCACGTCTTTGGCACGCTGCTCGGCTTGCTCATCTTCGGCATCATTGACGAGGGCATCCGCTCCGAAGGCACGCTCAGCTCGTCGTGGACCCGCGTGGCGGTCGGCGGACTGCTGTTGCTGTTCATCCTGCTCCAGAAACTCGTTGCCCGGACCGGGCTTCGCGGGGCGCGGTGAGCAGCGGTGGCATCGCCTCGACGTTCTCACATTCTTAAGAATGTGAGAACGTCGAGGAACTCTCGGCGGTCGTTGTAGGCAGGAGGATGGGTTGTATGCAGCACCGCAGGGCGTTCCTTCAGGGGGGCGCGCTGGCGCTGGGCGCGGTGGCGGCAGGCCAGGCGGGCGAGCCGCCGAAGGCCCCGCAGGCGCCGCCAACGCCAGCGGACAACCATTTCGGCGTGAACCTGCACCTCGACCGCTTCCCGCCCGACCTCGCCTTCAAGCAGCTCGCGCAGGCCAAGGCGATGGGCGTTGGATGGGTGCGCGGCGTCACGTGCGCCTGGGCGAACGTGGAGCGGAAGAAGGGCGAATGGAACTTCGACCGTCCCGACCGCGAGCTGGAGGTGGTCGAGGCCGTGGGCCTTCAGCCCCTCGGCTGCCTCGGCCCGAGCGTCAAGTGGGCCGCGCCCCTCGACCCCGAGAGCCAGAAGGCCTGGTGGGGCTGGTCCAACTATCCGCCGGGCGACCTCGGTGCCTGGGGCGACTGCGTGAGCCGCGTGGTCTGCCGCTACAAGGGCCGCATCCGCCACTGGTCGCCCTGGAACGAGCCCGACAATTTCGGCTTCTTCTGGCCCGCCAAGGACAAGGAGCAGCAGAAGGACGCCAAGTGGCTCCAGGAGCGGCGAGAGGCGTTCCTCAAGATTCAGAGGACCGCCCACGCCGCGGCCAAGAAGGCCGACCCCGAGTGCCTCGTGCTGTCGGGCGCCTTCGCGATGGGCGGCGACTACGACAAGGAGTTCGTCCCCTGGCTCATCCGCAACGGCCTCGGCGCGGTCTGCGACGTCGTGGACGTACACATGTACTGGAGCGTGGCGAACATCCGCCGAACGATTGGGGACACGCGGCGCTGGCTGGCCGAGGCCGGGACGCCCAAGCCGCTGTGGATGACCGAGATCGGCGCCTCGCTCCGCCACGAGGCCAACTGGATCGGCCCGTTCACCCACGACCAGCTCCAGAGCTACGCGCCGAAGGTGCTCGCCACTGTCCTCGCCCTCGGCATCGAGAAGACGCTCTGGTATCAGGGCTACACCGAGGGCAACTCGCCGATGACCCTGGAGAAGTCGGAGTTCTCTCTCGCCGTGACGGACGGCCCGACCCCTGCCGCCTGGTCGTTCGCGGCGGCGGTGCGGCTGCTGCGGGCCGCCCGGTTCCTCGGCGACGCCAAGCTCGAAGCCAAGACGGGCAGAGCCGTCGGCCATTGCTTCGCGACCCCCGAGGGCGAGGCGGCGGTCCTCTGGGCGCTCTCGCCCGACGGGTTGGACAACCGTCCCGCCCGCGCCGAAGCCGTCCTCGACTGGCAGGGCCGCCGCATCCCCGTCGTCCTCTCCGAGCGCCCGACCATTCTCCTGACCGGTGCGCCCCACCCAGTGGAGTGAACGGCGTTGTTCGAATGCGTCTGCCTCGGCGTGGTCTTCGCCCTCATGATCTACCTCATCCGCAGGAAGGTGGATGTCAGCTACGCGCTGGTGGCCGGGGCGGTGGCCCTGGGGCTGCTGTTCGGGGTGCAGTGGGCGCGGCTCCCGCGGGGGCTGGGGGCCTCGCTCGTCGGCATCGCTCGAAACCTGGGGGAGGCGGCCATTGACCGCGAGACGCTCGAGCTGGCCGGCCTGGTCCTCTTCATCCAGTTCCTCGGCTATGCGCTGAAGCACTCGGCGCACCTGGACCGGCTGATGGCGGCGCTGCACCCCGGCGGCTGGGAACTCTACGACCTCGAGGCCGACCGCACCGAACTCCACGACCTCGCTGCCGCCAACCCCGACAAGGTCAACGAACTCTCCGCCCTCTACGACGCCTGGGCCAAGCGCTCCAACGTCGAGCCCTGGCCCGTCCGCCGCCCCGGCGCCGAGAAGGGCGGCAAGGCGAAGAAGGCACAGAAGTAGGGATCGAGCACGACCTCCTCCTGCGCGACATGGCCTTCCCGCCCGTGTGGGAGCGTCAGTTCACCCCAACCGTGCCGCCGCAACCGTAGTGGCGATGCCGGGTGGTATCTGAAGATGTGACACCAACCACCGATATGTGATCGCATCAAGCCGCGATCACTGACAGGACGGGTCCCTGCTCATGGAGCCGGCCGCTCAGGGCTGCGTTCTTCCCCTGGTGCGTCCTCGAACAGAACCCTCTGCGTGGTAGCCGGCGGCTGCCCGCACATGCCCTTGAACACCGCCAGCACATCATCCAATCTCTGGAAGAACACCTTCAGCTTCAACCCGTCACTCGACTCCACCCATTCTGCGAATTTCGAGGCGATGAGCTGCTCACATGCCGCGCGCACCCATTCTCTCTGAGGGATCTTCGGTTGGCGCGGATGTTCGCCCCCGAACAGAGCCTTAAAAGAGAACTTGTCGCGCAGTTCCTGGGTCAACTCATCAACGTCAACGACGACCTCCACCTTCTGCTTGCGGCGAAGCTCGGTCAGCGGCTTCTTGGCCTCCGCCTTCGGTGTTATAATCTCTTGCCAGATGATGTGGAGGAAGTAGGGCATCGGCGGGTCGCTATCATAGAGCTTGACCATCGAATACTGACCAATCCCGGCGATCATCGGGACTTGAACACCGTCATAGAGCCGCATGTCCACTTGGGGTTCAGAGAGCTTACCCTCGAACTTGCGGAAGAAGAAATAAGGCTGCCTCTCGGCGGACCTGTTGAACTCCACGATCACAAACGGCCTCACGAACCGAGTTCTGCCTGCCGCGGACTGCTCGCGGTAGTAGTCAGTCACTCTTCGGGCACGGGACTGATGAACCAGTAGAACGATGTCATGCGAGGATACACGGCCCGAAGAGGATGGCCAACCCACCAGATCGGCGTCGTACCGCATCAACTGCTCGAAGTGCCTCATCCACCGAGACCTGTCCATCGGGAAGCTCCGCTTTACTTCGGCGACGATGCCATCTCCGGCCTCCAGTAGTATTGCGAGATCCGGCGTCACCGGTCTTGCGTCGGCTGGCGAGTTCCCATCGCTCTCCTGAGCCTCAGCAGGTGCGAAGCTCCACCCTTGCATGACTGAAACGCCAAGTCGCATCTCGTGGGTGTCATCGTTGTAGCGATAGAAGTTCGCGAATCCCAGCATGGCGAAGATCGTGTCTTCGTAGTTGTTGATCTCGTCCTCCCACTTCGCACCATCACTCATCCAACGACCTCCTGGTAGTCCTTTATACGTCCTTCCGCATACGTATCGAATACATGGTTTATCAGCCTCTTGATGGCTGAGACAGACCCGCGGAACTGCGGAACGATGACGATGCTGTTGCCGTTCAGCACCCAGACATCGAAGGAACTCCCGTCATAGTAGTCGAGGACCGAAAGGTGGATGTACGGATTGCCGTGGACGACAGAAACGGACGCACGAGGGAAGCTCCTCATCGCGCCGATGAAACGTTGGTTCTCCTCGAGATCCTCGAACTGCTGTGCCTCAAAGTCAATAACCAAGGGGCGAACCGCTCCCGACGTGTTGTCTTGGCGAGAACGCCGCTGAAAGAACTGTACATTCTCGTGAAGCGTCTTGCACACAGGCTCAATGAAGTGCAGAAATGCGGTGCGAAAGACAGAGTCGGCCCTTAGTTCTCCCTGCCTACTGAATGACAGTGACCCCACTAGGTGATGTCGGTGCACCTCAAACCGGAGTGACTGAAACCACCCGTTTTGCTGCGAAACCCAGTCAAACGCCTCGTCAAGCGTCATGTCTGGCCAGCTTACAATCGGTATGACGCGCTTCTCGCCGGCCGTGTCGCTCCATCTCGCCCTGGCCGAGGCCCGCTTGATCTTGAGGTCGGTCAGATCTTCATCAGCTATGAACCCATCGAGCAGACTGCGCAGCTTCCTATGCGACACGAATGTCGTCAGGGCATGTGGATAATGCCTGTCAATGAGTGGTCGGATGGCGCGACGGAACAGCTCAGACCCATCAATCGTCATCACGACGTTGACGCCCGGGAAGTCGGGGTGCTCGTACAGGAACACCCTCCCTGAGACCTCCTTCTTGTCCCCATTCTCCGTGTACCCGGTCGAGACCTCGAAGAGCGATACGCCTTCATCGCGTCGGAGGAGGGTCGTCCTCGGAGAAACGTATGGCGGCCTCTGCTCCCACCAGGATGAGCACCCAAGCGAGTAGAATGGCAGTGCTCTCACTTCCCTGATGGAGCGGGACGACACCAAGCCATCCAGGCCTGCCAGCAAAGAAGCCCGTGTGAACCGCTGGCCATAGAAACCTGCTAGGAAGTCCAACTGCGGCATCCCTCTAGCTCCTACACCTCGTCTGACCTCACAGGGCTGGGTCAGTGCCACCCAGCTGACCGCTACACAGTAGTATAGCTCCGGCGTTCTCTCTCCGCAAGTGGGCTGTCCGCGAAACAGATCACGCCAGGCGGCGGACGTTCCGGGCACACCACGGAATGGGGGAAATCCCGGCGACACAGCCCTCGATCCATGGCCTCACTCATTGGCAAAGGGGCCGGCGATGTGGCAGCGGAAGCCGGGGAGGAGGGGGCAGCCATCGAGTTCGGCAGAGGCGGAGAGGCTCTTGTTGTCGGTGGCGGTGCGGCATAGGGTGATGGGCATCGCGAGCAACTGCTCGGCGGCGATGAGTGTGGCGGTGCCCAATGCCCCATCTCCTCAAGCAGCAACGGCCGGCCAGTGCTGGAGTGCTCAGGCCAGTGCATAGACCTCCAGCGGCTCGGTGCGCACGGGGTGGCCGGTGCCGTCGCCCCAGTGAGGCAATGCTACTCGCGGAAGGACGGGGAGTCAAGGGGCGGTCCTCGGCGGAGCATGGCCCCCGATCCTGGTGCCTCTTCTCTGCGCCCCAACGGGGCGTACTATGACAGCCCAGGGCAACGCCCTGGGACCGAGGCCGCCCCACCCTCAGCCCTGAAAGGGCGTACTACAGTCGTGGGCAAGTACGCCCCTTCAGGGCTGGACCAGGGCCGGACCCCGTTTCCCAGGGCGTTGCCCTGGGCTATCATAGTACGCTCCTTCGGAGCTGAGAGGGCCAGTGTCATCCACCAGGATTGTGGCCATGTTCTTCTTGGCGGCGCGTCGCTCGGCCAGGGGCAGGATGAAGAGCAGGGTGTGTGCGGAAACTGGTCGGCTCGTGTAGCGCCAGCTTCCCGCTGGCTGCGCGAGGCCGCCGGGACGGCGGCGCTACGAATTTCCGCACAAACCCTACTTGCGGCTGCGTCTGGCGAGCCATTGTCCCAGCGACCGCTGTCTCTCTCGGGAGGGGAGGCCGAGGAGGAGGCCCTCGACGCTGATGTCCTCGTCGAGGTCGGGCCATTACACCTATCGCCGTGCCCCCCAAGGGAGAGGTGGGCAGGCCCCGATCTCGGGACCTCCCCAGCGATCCTGCCGACTTGGCCGAGTTGGGTGACGGGGGATTGTCAGATTCGGGCTGGTTTGGAGTGAGTCAATTCGTAAGTTGTTGATATACCGTGAGTTGTGTCGCGTGTCTGGGCGAGCACAATCGGCTCCGGGGTGTAGGTCCGACCTACCAACGCAACCCTAGAGGAATGCCCCCTTTTGCTCTCCAGATCAACCCCGACTCAAGAATCTGGGACGCTGTCAAGTCATTGCTCGTCAATGACATGCAAGAAGCCCACACCAATCGAACCTGGCATGGGCTTCAGTGCAGAACCGCACTCCGGCGACCTGCTCCCGACCGTGGCTCCCCGATCGTTACCCCAACAGAACAAATGCCTCCCGCGTCGCCTGGGAGCTAACGCCTTACTACAGCAGGACATGTAGCACCGGACTCTTCTTTGTGCGCGGCCAGAAGCCAGAGGAACTGGCTCATCTGGCGAGAGTCACGACCCGCCAGTGGCGGAGGTACGTGAAGAGGCAGGACTGGGAGAACCCCATCGCCAAGGGTCTGCGATTCCTCCAGGTCTTCGAGCAAAGGGAGGTCACCACATATGCCGACGCTGCCAGGATCCTTGGTGTCTCGCGCCAGAGAGTCTATCAGTTCACCTCGCTGGTCCGCCAACTGCCTGACCAAGTCAAGGCCATACTGCTGGAGACGGACGACCCCGCCACTCAAGGGTACTTCACTGAGAGGCGGCTTCGCCCCTTGGCGACGATCCGAAGCAACGAGGAGAAGCTAGCGCGGTTTGCTGTCATGCTTCAGCAGGCCCCCGTCACATCCCCCACGTTGACGGTCAACTCGTCGGGGAGGGGCTGACTCGCCGGCAAGGTGTCTGCGCAGCGAGCGGGATGGAAGGCACAAGCGAGCACAGCAGGGCGATCAGCAAACACGCGATTTGGCGCACGCCAGACGCTCCTCAGCAGCGGGGCGACAGGGGGACGGGTCCATGGCTTCGGGCAACGTCGTCCTGGCCAAGGAGCGCCGATGGACCGAAACGTAGCCCCGTACCTCGTGAGCGACCCCGCACTACTCCTCCATCAGCTTCTTCAACGTCGGGCGCATCTTCTCCGCCCAAATCTCGAAGCCCTTTTCGTTCAGGTGACCCACGCGGTCGGTGATACCCTTTCCGACAATCAGCGCGTCGTTGATGTCCATGGACACGATCTGCTTGCCGTCGGCCAGCTTAGCGATGAGGCCGTTGGCGATCTCGTGCTTGTTGGCTCCGAACATCTTGGGAAAGATGGCCAAGAGAAGAATCTTGGCCTGCGGCGTTTTCTGCCGCACCCTCCCGCAGATCGCCTCGACGCCCTTCGCGGTGTCTTCGGGCGAATCGCGCGTGATGCCCTGGTTGTTCGTGCCGATCATGACGACGGCCACTTTGAGGTTCGGCAGCCCGTCAATCACGCCGTGGTCCAGCCGCCAGAGCACGTGCTGCGTGCTGTCGCAGTTTACGCCCAGGTTCAACGCCTTCATCGGCACGTATTCCCGCTGCCAGACCCTCAGTCCGGCTCCTTCGGCATCCCAGCTATCGGTGATGGAGTCGCCTATGAAGACAATCCGGGCCTCCGCCCGGCCGGGCGCCGCCAGAATCTCCTCGTGCCGTTTCATCCACCAGCCCGGAGGGCACTTCCTGGTCCACGGGTTGGGCACAGGGGTCGCGGCCTTGCATTGCGGTTCTTTGCCCCCTGCTGCTGCCTCGGCCGCAAGGCCCGCTGTCTGGACCGGCGCCAGCACGAGGCAAGCCGTGAGTAGGAGGATGGCCCGGCGAGGTCTCTCTCTCATAGCGGTATGCTCCCTGCGGAGTGTCTGACAGAGACTATAGCGCTCGGCAACCCGTGTCACAAGCAACACCTCAGGAGGAGCGTGATGAATGATGCCTCTCGGGGGATTCGTCAGTAGAGCTTCTTGCCGTAGACAAGGATGCTGCGAAGGTGGAACGGCTCGCGGCGGCCCGGCACGGCGGGCCGCTCGATGCGAACGAACCTGGCCCGCACTGCCTTGCCCTGGACGCTCGCCTGGAACACGGGCTGGCTCTGGGCGAACGAGGCGGCCTCCGTCCACGCCTTGCCGTCCGCGGAGATGGAGACCTTGAGCGGCGCCTGCCGCTCGGCCGCCGCCTCGAAGCGGTTGACGAGCACGACGCCGCTCAGGTCGGCGTCGCCCGCGAGCTGCACCTGGACCCACGGATTGTCCTCGGCCCCCGTGTGGAGAAAGCCGCCGAATCCTGCGCCACGCAGCAGGGCGCGGTAGGAGAGCGGGCGGTCCGCCCCGCCGTCCACCGAGCTGAGGCGGAGCGTAGCGTCCGCCGAGAGCAGGTCGCAGGGGAACGCCTGATGCTTCGGGAAGGCTGCCGCCTGCTGCGGGTTCAGGTGCACGTCGCCCGGCTGGAGGGCGGGGAGCATCTTGTCGGCCATGTCGGCCCACAGGCGCCAGCTCGCCAGGTCGCCGGTCTCGCCGGCGCGGCGGATGCCGCCCGCCATCTGGTTCCGCATGAGGTCCTGGCTCACCCCGCCGCCCTGCTCGCGGAAGTAGGCCTCCATCGCCCGTGCGAAGACAGGCGCAGTCTTGGGATTCGCTGCGAAGCGGTTCTGCCCCCAGTTCAGCACCTGGCCGAACACCCAGTCGTGCGGGGGCTTGGCGGCGTGCGCCCGCAGCAGGCCGCCGAAGAAGTCCACGGCCAGCGTGGCCTCCCCGCCCAGGCGGTCCGCTTGCCAGTGCAGGATGCCCTCATAGGGGGACGCCTCGAAGCGGTCGGCCTTCTCCTGCTTCAGCATCTGGTGGCGTTCGAGGAGAAACGCCATGCGCTCCTCGGGCTTCAGGGCGCTCATGCCCTTCTCGAAGCAGCGGTTCACTAGAGCCCAGCCGGCCTCCTGGTAGGGAGCGAAGGCCGCGGCCGCCCGCCTCGCCAGTTCGAGCCAGGCCGCGGCCGGGACGTCGGGCACGCGCTCCAATGCCTTGACGTACTCGAGCCACACGCCGAAGTTGAGCGGCTGGGCGGCGATGGCCTGCTCATAGGCCGCCGTCCAGTCGCCCAGGCGCGGGACGCCCGCGAGTTCCACGTGCAGGTGGAGCGCCCCGCCGCCCTGGCTGAACTCCACGCGCACGGCGTGCCGCCCCGGAGCGAGCGGAATGTCCTTCTCCTGGCGCGCGCAGTTGGCCTCCACCACGGGCTTGCCGTCCACGCACACGCGGCTGCCGTCATCCGAGCGGGTGGCGACGCGCACGGGGCCGGGGCCGCTCACCTCCATCTCCCCTTCCCACACCACTCCGAAGTTGGCGGCCCCGGGCGGAGCGGCCGCAGCGAGGTCGAACCCCCTGGCCGCGCCCACGTCGGCGGGCTTGAGCTTGGTGAAGTCCGGCAGTGCAGCCCCCACGCCTTCGCGATACACGCTGTAGCGCAGCCCGGGGAGAACGCGCACCTGTGCCTGCCCCCGATCGGACCGGAGCCGGGCCAGCCATCCCAGGCGCGTGGCCTTCATGAATCGCTCGCGGTCCTGACACACCGGCTCGTACAGCCGGTGCAGCGTCGGATAGCCCGTGCCCTCCCAGCCGGGTGCGCTGGCGTGGCTGGGCCAGGTCACGCTGTTGCCGACCGGCCACTCCTGGCCGAGGCGGACGATGTAGGCGCAGTGCCCCGGCTGGCCGATGGCGGCCGACGGGATGCCGTGGGCCTGCGCGGCAGCGGAACCGTAGGTGGAGACGGTGCCGCAGACGCCGCCCACCCACTTGTGCGCAGGGAACGGCCGGTTGCCGGTCCCTGTGCCATAGACGTGCGCCCAGGGGCCGACGTAGTTCCACTGGTCCTGGACGGTGAGGCCGTAGACGTTGAAGCTCACGTAGCGGATGCCCCCGTGCGCGCCCAGGTAGTCCCCGAGCCGGGTCCGGCGCGCTGGCTCTGCCGCACGGCCAACCTGGCCGTGGCGGAGGGTAAGGGGGGACGGCTGGTGCTCGGGCGGCCAACGCTCGAGCCGTCGGTGGACAAGGAGTACAGCGTCGCCAAGGTGGCGCCCACGCAAGAGGCGGCGGATGCCATCGTGAACTTCGTGAAGCGGGCGCTCTTCGAGCTGCACCCGATCCGCTCGAAGGGGGAGGACGGAACGGCGCAGCCCGCGTTCGAGGCCGTGTGCGAGAAGGGCAAGCTGAAGGTCTCTGCCCCGCCCATCGTGCAGCGCGAGGTGACGACTCTGCTGCGCGCCATCCTCAAGGTGCAGCCGAAGCGGGGGTTCGAGGACGTGCGGGTCTCCTACGAGGCGTACGAGATCGGCTTCCTGGGCGCGCGGTCATCGGCCCAGCCGCCCAACATCGTGGGCGAGGTGACTGTCAGCGCCGAGACCGTGCCTGCCCCTGAGGCGGCCTGGGCGCTGACCTCGGCGGCAAAGGTCAGCTTCTACGTGGACCCGTGGGACGAGGGGCTGAAGACGTCGAAGGTGACGCTGAAGGCGGAGAAGCAACTGCTGAAGGAGGTGGCGGAGGGCATGGCCAAGCAGCTCGGGGCCGAACTGTGCTGGCACGACGAGGCCTGGGTACTCGTCCGCAGGGAGCGGCGTCAACTGTTCGAGGGCCTGCTCGCCCGGGCCTACAACACCTCGGGTGGCGGCTGGCGGGGGCGCTTCTTGCGCGAGGGGTTGAAGGGGCTGGGCGACTTGCCCAAGGCCCTGCCCCACACTGTCGAGAGCGCCGGCGACCTCCTACTCATCTGCGGCCCGCCCGAGGCGCACAAGCCGGTCGAGGACTTCGTGAAGGCCCCCGTCGAGGACGATGGGCCGCGTCACAGGCCGGGCTTCAGGCCGGGCGGGCACAAGGGCCGCTAAGGTGTGCGGCGCCGCACACCGACCAGCGTTCCACGTGCAACGGGGGGGTAGCGGGGAAAGGGGCCCCTCCCTGCCTAAGTATCGCGCTGGCAATGACTAAGCGAGAGTCCCCCTCGTTCGTAGTGCGGCCTTCAGGCCGTATCCTGGCCTCCGGAGACGGGCTGAAGCCCGCACTACGAACTCCCACGCCGTCTGAGGGGCGTGTTTGAGCCCCCGCTTCATTCGGCTGAAGTGTGACGAGGGTTCTACTTGGTGAGCGGGGGCATGACCTCGAGCGGGGCGTCCTTGGCGCAGCGGAAGCCGACGCTGGCGGCTCGGTCCGACGGCGCCATCGGCCAGCGGTTGGCGGAGCGCAGGCTCTCGGCGTTGTGGCTCCAGCCCCCGCCCTTCGTCACGCGCTCCGTGCCAGCCGGCGGCCCTGCGGGGTCGGCAAGCTCGGGCTCGGCGGGCGGCGGGCCGAACCAGTCGGCGCACCACTCGGCGGCGTTGCCGGCCATGTCCAGGCATCCGCAGGGGCTGGCGCCCACGGGGAACTTGCCGACGGGTGCCGTGTACCGGAAGCCGTCGGCGTCCAGATAGGTTCCGAAGAAGTTGGCGCGGAAGATGAAGCGCTGCTCGGGCGGCGCCGCGCCCCAGGGGTAGACGCGGCCGTCGGTGCCCCGGGCCGCCTTCTCCCACTCGGCCTCGGTCGCCAGCCGCTTGTCCGCCCACTTCGCATACGCGTAGGCATCGAACCAGTCCACCCCCACCACCGGATGGCTCGCCTTGGCCTCCCCGATGTCGGCATTGGCCCAGGTGGACGGCACGTGGGTTTTCTTCGTGGCTGGCTGGTCAGGGTGGCGCCAGGCGGCGTCGCCCTGCTTCGCCACGGCGGCCAGGAACTTCGCGTACTGGGCGTTCGTCACCTCCAGGCGGTCCATGTAGAAGGGCTTCAGGACCACGCGCCTCGCCTGGCCTGGCGCACCCATGATGAACTCGCCTCCTTGCACGAGGAGGAGAACCGAGTCGTCGGCGGCATTGCGGGTTTCCGTGGGCAGTGCGGTCTGAGCGGCGCGCTCGGCCTCGCTCGGCCCGCGCCGGGGGCGCAGACAGCCAAAGGAGAACCCGCTCAGCACGCAAGCGACGGCAAGGGTCGAGGGGCGGACGCAACAAGCCATGTTCGCAATCTCCACGGGACGCGTCGAGTGGGGCGGGGACAGCGGTTGTCAAGGTCCCTTCTAGCATTTGGGGGGCGGCGCTGTCAAGCCCTTTTTCCGCGCGAAGTGTGCGGCGCCGCACACCAAGTGCGTCTGAGAGCAGGAAGTCCTGACAAACCGAAAGGAGACGCCTATGATCCACCCGGCCGGTGAAACAGTCGCCGGCACTGCTGGAGAGCAACCCGCCAGGCCTGCCTGCCGAAGGCAAGCGGGTCTGTTGTTTCCGAGCGCCGTTCGTTCAGGTCACGCTGAACCAGTACAAGAGCATACACCAGTACAAGAGCATACAGATGATGCGGCGAGGCCGTTGGCGGACGCCTTTGTGCGCCCTGTTTGCGGCGATCCTCTCCGCGTGCGGAGACGGCGAGGGTCCGGAAGGGACGCAGGAGCAGAGAGACGCGGCAACATACGAAAGGGCATTCCTCGAGGACCCGAGCATGGTGGGCATCATGCTCCAGTTCCCGAAGGCCGTTCGCCCAATCCGCGCTGAACCAGTGCATCTTCTGGGGGACCGCCGGGGTCCAGGCACCCTCACCCCAACCCTCTCCCGGGGGGAGAGGCAGGAAGGCTCTCTCCTCGCCAGACATGTGCTTGCTGGGCCTGTTGGCCCGGCGGCTTTCCGCAAGAGAGGGCACTTCTCGTGCGCCTGTGGGGCCGGTGGAGAACATGGGGAGTGCCGGACTGCTGCGGCAGGGGAGAGTCGCGCGAACGTGACCGCGGTGTCAGAGGGTTCCGCGCGTACGCGCGAGGGATAGCATAGTCGTATGATTGCCCGTCGTTGCGTCGCCATCGCCCTCCGCGGCCAAGCCGCACGATCAGCAGCCACCGGAGGTACGGGAACCAGGTCCGCTGGGCGGGACGGGGCTCTACTCCACCGGCTTGATCGTGTCGAGCGCGTGCTTGAGGAGGACGATCTGGCCCCCCTCGGCCTCGACGAGGCAGTTGTAGCGATCGTGCTCGACCAGGGTGCCGGTGATCGTGGGGCCGCCGCGGAGTGCGAAGGCCACCTTCTTCCCGACGTAGCGGTTCAGGATGTCGGTGGCGGCGGGGCCGGGCGCGGCGGCCTTCAGCTTCTTGCGGATGCCCTCCACCTGCTTCTTCAGTTGGGTGATCTCATCTTCGAACACCTTCAGAGCCGGCGGTAGGCCCACGGCAAGACTCCTCTGCAAGCGGTCGCGGACGGGTCGGTTGCGTCCCTAGAATCATAGCAGGCCCATCGTGCGCTTTCAAGGCAATTTACGTGGCCCATGCGGGCGCCACGCGCACACGGGACCGTGCGGCACGGGTCCGCGAGGGGGGGGGCCGGCCCCTGCGCGCCGTGCGCCGCCGCACGACGGGATGCGGCCGGGTGCCGGGCACCTTGAAAACTCGCTCGAGGCAGCCGAGGATTCGCGGACGCTGCGCGCCTGGGACATCGCGGCGTGGGTACCTGTACTCGTGTCCCGGCAGGAGCCATGGTTGCGGACCTGTACAGGTCCGCAACTAGTCTTGTGAGCGGCGCGTGCGGCGCATGAGGGCATGAACCCTCCTGATGACGGGATGCGGCCCGGTGCCGGGCACCTTGAAAACTCGCTCGAGGCAGCCGCAGATTCGCGGACGCTGCGCGCCTGGGACACCGCGGCGCGGGTGCCTGTACTCGTGTCCCGGCATCCCTTCGCCCAGCTTGTCCTCGACCTGGCGGAAGAGGTCCAGGGCCGCCTCGTAGTGCGCCCGGGCGTCCTTCAGCTCGGCGGTCCGCATCGCCAGGTTCCCCAGGGCTTGGCGCGTGTTCCCTTCGCCCAGCTTGTCATGGAGCTTGGACAGCGCACCCAGAAGCTCATGCCCGGCCTCCTGGCCATCCCTCACCCTGTCGCAGTGCAGATAGAGCTGAAGCAGGTGAGGCGCAAGCCAGCCGAGCACGGAGAGACTGCCCGGGGGGTCTGGCGGGGGGCATTGCAGCTTGGCTGCGGCCCGGAGATTCGGCTCCTCGACTGTGAACGCACGCCTGAATTGTCCCGCGTCGGCTGCCGCCAGGTGCCGGTAGAACTCCTCTGCATACTGCCCCATGACAAGCAGGACACGGGGTCCGATCTGCTGCCTGGCCTCCTGAGTCACGGCCGCCTCGGCGAAGAGCTGGACTGGGGGAAGGAGCACGGCGCGCCGCGAAGGGAGAATCTCTGCCAGCGAGGCATCGCTCACTCCCAGGGCGCTCTCCCAGGCTGCTTGGCCAAGGACCTGCCTCAACGTGAAGTCCTGCGCCCCGGCAGGGAGCATAGATAGTACCGCGAAGGCGTCTCTCGCGGCCTGCGAGAGTTGTTGGTAAGCCAATGAGAGGCAAGCAATCAGGCTCTCCCCATGCTCTGGGTCCCGCCCGGTGATTCCCGGCACCGCAATGGCCATGGCCTTCTGGCTCTGAACCCGCGCGATCAGGTCTTCGATAGTGACGCTGTGCACGAGCTGGCGAGCCACCAGAGCGATGGAGAAGGGATGGCCCCCAAGCTGGTCGAGGAGCGAGGCGAAAGCCTTCGACTTCCACTCGTCCTGCGTGAGGCCACGTTTCGCGAGAGCGAGAAAGAGCATGCGCGCCTGGTCTACTGGGAGGGGGTAGAGTGGCACGATCTTCTCCGGCTCATGGAGATTGCCCCCGACCTGACGCTGGCTCGTCACCAGCAGGCGCAGACCCGGGCAGAACCGGAGGAGGTCGTCAATCAGCCCGCGGGCTCCCGGCTCGTCCCTCCAGAGGACCACTTCGGCATTGTCGAGGATGAGTAGCGCCTGCCTAGCTTTGAGCGACTCCCTGAGTTCTCTGGCGTCCTTGAAACAGGTCTCCATTGCGGCGCCGATGCAGGCAACCACCGCCTCGGCGCTCTCCGCCTGACGGATGTCCACCAGGAAGACACCGTCCGAGAAACGGCCTCTCGCATGGAACCAACGGGCCACCTCGATGGCGACCGTGGTCTTGCCGATGCCGCCTGCACCCTTGATCGTGACCAGGGGAGAGGCGAGAAGCTCGTTGATCGCGGCGTACATCTCCAGGGAGCGACCAGTGAAAGAGGTCGGGCGGCCGGGCAGGTTCGTCCGCGATCGCCTCGGTTGCTCGATGGCCAGTTGCCCCGGCTTCACCGAGTCTCGTTGAACCAATGGAGTCAGGTGGGGATGTGACTTGCCCTTGTTCTTCGGCAGGAGGACGAACTTGTCCTCCTCGGGGACGAACTTCTTGCCCTTCTTCGCGGCGCTGGCCTGAAGTTGGGGCTTCATGGCGGCCAGTTGCGGGTTCCCTTCCACGAGCAGCCTGGCAAGCTCCAGTGACTTCTCGGGGCTGTCGCCGCTGAAGATATGCCGGAGGAACTGCCCGATAAAGGCGATCGCAGCGCCGTCAAGGACCGGTTGCTCGCAGTGTATAGCGACAACGTGATGCACCCCTGATTCGGCAAGCATCCCCCCTATCCGTTCGGAGTGGCAGGCGCTGACGATGGCTAGTTCGAATGGCCCACCCGTTGCCACGAGCCGCTTCAGATAATCGCCCGTTACCGCATGGCTGCCGCCTTGCCCATCCTCGAACACCAGGAAGTCAGGGTGGCCGTGACCGCTCAGATGCAGGATGTTGAACCCGTCTGCAATGCCCCGGTCCAGTTCGTCCGTGGTGGCGAAGCCAAGGCGCAGGGTGACGCTCAACCCACAGGCCGCGAGTGCCCGCACGATCGCGTCGAGTTCCGCTTCAGTGTCGAGAGAGGCGAGAGGAGACCCGTCGGGTCCCACGAGCGGCGCCGAGAAGAGGCAGAGGAGCCTGGGCTGGTCAGTCGGCACGGTCCGGTCCCTCCGTTCGGGGTAACTTCCTTACTGGTACGGCGCCCGCAATAAGACCGCTGCTCACTGGCTGCATCGTATGTCGGCGGCCAGCACGTGTCAAGCGCGGTTTCGCCGCGAGACTGGAACCCACACCGGGGGGGCCAGGCGAACACCTTGATCACCGTGGCGGAAAGTGGAACGCCGTGGCGGAAAGTGACCTAGCTTGCGCAACGGGGGGCGAAAGGCGCAAGCGCCTGGCAGGGCGATGTTTGTGGCGATGGGGCCGTTGTGCGACCAATAGGACGGATAGGACCGACAGGACGGATACGAAGAAGGAGATGCGCGGGACCGGCGGCTATGGGGCGGTCGGGAGGGTGGTGAGGAGCAGGATGGCGTCGGGTGGGCAGGCGACGGGGAGGCCAGCGGCGAGGTTGGCCTTCGTCTCGCCGACGGGCAGGGGGAAGCCGTCGGGGTCGGCCTTGGCGGAGGCGCGGGAGTAGAGGTAGCGGCGGAGGGTGGCCTGGCCTGCGCCCGGCACTTTGAGGGCGATGGATGCCTCGGCCCGGCCGCGGTTGACGAGGACGAAGGTCCAGTCGGGCGGCGTCTGCCCTTCGCGTAAGTGCAAGCGGGCCGCGAGGATGCGGAGACGGTCACTGGGCTGTGGCACCCTGAAGATGGTGGAGCCGGGGCGGACGAAGCGGGCGAGGAGTGCCCAGGTGTAGAACCAGGGCTTGAGGGCCATGCCCTCGGCCTTGGTCTTCCACATCCCCCAGTTGAAGCCCTTGTGCGAGCTGTCATCGAGCATCCAGGCGCTGACGGCGGCGGCGCCGGAGCGGGCGGCCTGGACGGCGTAGTCGGCCATAAACACAGCGTAGTCAAAGGTTTGGATATTCGTATTGGTGTGGGAGCTGACCATTCCGTCGCGCATGCCGGCCTCGCCGACCATGAAGGGCTTGTCGTGGGCGGCGAGGTCGTTGGTGAGGGCGTAGTCCCACTGCTTGCGGAAGTATGCCTCGAGGTCGCCCTTGAGCACCTCGGCCACGGGCGCGTAGCGATGTATCTCCCACATGCCAAAGCACTTAGCGAGTTCGTCCACCCCCTTGCGGTGCCAGGCGTCGTCGTGGGCGGCGTCGGTGCCGACGAATGTGACGGGCAGCTTGCGGTCAGCGAGGACTTTGGCGACGTTCTCGACCCCCTTCTTCCAGCGGTCCCAGCCGCCGCCCTCGTAGTTCGGCTCGTTCACCAGGATGAAGTGCTTGATGCAAGTGTAGTGTTTCTCGCGGGTTAGGTAGTCGAGGCAAGCGCCGATGGCCTCGGCGTACTTCGGGTCGTCGTTGCCGCTGAAGCCCGGCACCTTGCACCAGGTGGCCACGCCCCAGTCGGTGAGGAAGACGCGGATGCCCTCGGCCTGGCACACGTCGAGGTGGCGATACAGGCTCTTCATCGCCGGCGTGTCCCAGTCGAACCTCCCGTCGCCCTTCGTGTACCACCGTGCCTGAACCATAGATCGGACGAGGGGGAGCTTCATCCAGCGGATGCGCCTGACGACGACGGCCCAGTCGGCCTCGGTGACGCCGAGCTGTAAGTTGTGCTCCGCCCAGAAGTTGGGGTCCCACTCGGCCCCGAAGCCGAGGAAGCGTTCCACGGCCACGGTTGAGGGCGGGCGTCTCCTTCGCCATGCCCAGGTAGTTCTGGTCCATGACCGTGGCGTAGAGGTCGAACGTGCCCTCGCGGCGCTGGGCCATGCGCCAGAGGGCGTAGGAGCGGGCGACGATGGCCTGGGCCTCGAGGGCGGCGGGGGGCCAGGTGGGATACGTTTCGCCGCCGAGCACGCCGTAGAGGTAGTCCTCGATGGGCAGGACGTTGAGGAGGGCGAACAAGCCATCGCCCGTGCGGAAGGCAGCGAGGTTGCCCCGGTAGCGGCGACCGTTGACCGTGAGGGCGGCGGGGCTTTGGACGCGGAGGAAGACCGCATCGTCGGGGAAATGGCGGTCGCCCACGATCATGGCCGCCGCCGTGGCGCGAATCGTGCCGTTGTTCATCAGCCGGCAGTGGGCGAGGATGGGGGGGGCGCCGGGGAACGGCTTGCCCCAGGGCTCGACCGTGTAGGGCGAGGCGATGGCCACGTTGGCGCTCACCATGCCCTCGCCGATGAGCACGCGGACGGGGCGCACCTCGCCGCTCGGCTCCACGACCTCGGAGGGGACACGGACCACCTGCCTCCTGGGCATGCACGAGGGCGCCATGACGATGGCCGCGAGGAGGCCGACGGCCACGGTGGCCTGAAGGCTCCGACGGATGGCCGCTCGGGTTCTTCTGGTCATGGTTGGCCCTTGCCCCCGGCGCCGCGGTAGAGTTCCACGCCGGTGTCGCGGTAGCGTTCGGCTTCGCTGAAGATGCACCCGCAGTACTGCTGGCGGTAGAGCGAAAGCCGCCGTGCCCGCTCGACGCCGGCGTCGTGCAGGTGGCGGCGGTCCGTGTCGTCGAAGGCCACGCCGTGGCGGCGCGCCGCGGCCTGGCCCAGGGCGCAGAGGGCCTCGCGGTGCTGCTGGGGGCTGACGAGCAGCGTGGTGGTGAAGCGGGGGAAGCCGTGCTCCGCGGCGTAGCGGGCGGCGGCTTCGAGCCGCATGGCGTAGCAGACGTGGCAGCGCTCGGGGCGCGTCCGCTGGCTCCCGATGGCGTCCAGGAACTCCTCCAGTCCATAGCCGTCGTGGACGGCGAGGGGCAGGCGCTCGCGGTCCGCGAGCGCCTGGACCGCCTTGAGGCGGCGGCGGAACTCGATGAGCGGATGGATGTTCGGGTTGTGGAAGAGGGCCGTCGGCACGTGTCCCTCCTCGCGTAACGGGTCCAGGAGCGCGCACAGGCACGGGGCGCAGCAGGCGTGGACGAGCGTGCGCTCAGTCTTCATCGGACGCATCGGACTCGCCGGCGAGTGGCATCACGTGCTCCTCGGGCGGGAGCGAGTCGTCGTCCTCGTCCTCCCCTTCGTCCTCGGGCGGGATTTCCTTGAGTTGGAGGCCGTAGCGGGCCAGCTTCTCGTTGATTTCGTTGAGGGAGGTTCGGCCGAAGTTGCGGCTCGCGAGCAGCTCCTCGGCGGAGTGCTCGACGATCTGGCCGATGGTGGTGATTCCGAGGCGCTCCATGCACTTGCGGCTGCGCATCGAGAGGTTCAGCTCGCCGATGGGCACGGCGAGCATGGCCTGGTCGCCGGCCCCCGCGGGGACGCCTTCGGGCGTGGCGGCAGCGGCGGCTGGCAGTTGTCCGGCGGCCTCCTCGCGGGCCTCGCCCAGGCGCAGCCCGCGGGCCTGGAGCACCTCCTTGATCTCCTGGAGCGAGGTCTCCCCGAAGTTCCTCGAGGCCAGCAACTCCTCTTCGGTCATGCGGCACAGGTCGCCCAGCGTGTCCAGGTTCATGCGCTGGATGCAGTTGCGGACGCGGACGGAGAACTCGAAGTCGCCGACGGGGATTTCCATGAGCTTCTGGCGGCGCTCGAGTTCCCGCTGGCGGTCCTCATCGTAGGCCATGTCGAGAGCGCCGTAGGCGTCCTTGAGGAACATCCTGGCCCGCGGGTGGTTGGGGTTGGCCCGGAGCACCCGGCGGTAGCACTCGATGGCGTGGTCGAAGTCGCGGCAGTCCTCGTAGAGGACGCCGAGGTTCACGAGAGCATTCACGTAGAGGGCTGGGGAGGCCGCGAGGGCCGTGTAGTGCTCCAGGGCGCGCTCCTCGTCGCCGCGGAGCGCCTGCGTGTAGCCGAGGCGGAACGAGGCGGCGGAGTGGCCGGGCGCGAGTTCGAGGGCCTTCTCGTACTCGGGGATGGCGTCCTCGTAGCGGCCGGCCAGGTCGAGGCACAGGCCCACCAGGTAGTGCGCGGCCGCGGCGGCGGGATGGGAGCGGGCGATGGCGCGCGCGGCGCTGAGCGCGGCCTCGGGCTTGCCGCCCTTGGCCATGGCCTCCGTCTCGCCGAGCGCGGCGAGGCGCTTCGTGGCGGCCTTGCCGCGCTGGGCCCGGCTGAAGGCCTCGGCGGCCTT
The DNA here is from genome assembly GCA_041320515.1 of Planctomycetota bacterium. Lineage (GTDB taxonomy): Bacteria > Planctomycetota > PUPC01 > DSUN01 > DSUN01 > DSUN01. The sequence goes on from JBGLNR010000001.1 coordinate 3,980,393, forward strand.
GCCGAAGTGCCCGTTCTCAAGGTAGCACTGCCCGAGGAAGCAGTCGGCCTCGGCCGACCCTGCCGTGGTGAGGTTGGCGATGGCCTCGTCGAGGCGGCCAAGCGCCCAGAGGCCCACGCCGATGGCGAGTGCGGCCTCCTCGCGGCTCAGCGCCTTCCCGCCGACGGTGGGGTTCTCGATCAACTCGATGACGAGTCGCTCGAGCTGCCGGCGGTCGTCGGGCGACTGGGCCTGCGCCTGACGCAGCAGGAGGCCCTGCGCCACGTCACCTCTGCTCCCAAGCAGGAGCTGTTCCACGTTGAGCGCTTGCGCGGTAGTCTCGGCCATGCTTCACTTGCCCCTTTGCTGGCGCACCGGAAGGCGAGGGGTATTCAGATGCCGTGCAAACCCCTAATTATATGGAACCGGGGGCGATTTGCAAGCAAAAGTTGTGCGATAGGCCAGCCGGCGTTGCCGCGGCGCGGGGCCGCGGTGGTCCCGCAGCGCCTGAATGTCCGTGATGAGGTCGTGGAACGGGCTGATCGGCTCGGACACCCGCCGGCTCCTTCCCAAGTGCCGCAAAGTCTAGCATTGGGGCTTTTGGCTGTCAAGGTTCGCTGGCGACAAGTGGCACGCAAGGGCTCCACATTCCTCCCCTCAGGACGCGTGACCCGTGACGCGTGACTCAAAGAGCCGGGCGTTCCGTCTTCTCCTGTCACGCGTCACGCGTCACGGGTCATTCTGTTGACTCGTCCAGACTCGACCAGAGTCGCCCGCTCTTGCGCGCCCCAGGGTCAGGCCGCAACTTTGCAACTTAGAGCAATGTGAACACCACCCATTGTGGCTGCGCCGGGCCGCACCACAGCATGCTGACTCGCCAGACCCGCCAGAGTCGCCGGTTCCTGCGGGAGGTCTCGTGACCCCCAGGTGGCCGCGCACTGCCGCAGCCGCTCTCCGCTTGCTTTCCGGCCCAGCCCGGCTATACTGCTGGCAGACGGAGGCGCTATGAAGAAGAGCAGCCAACACAACAACGCCGACACCGACCGCGACACGATGCGGCCGGAGTACGACTTCAGCAAGGCGGTGCGTGGCGTCACTGCCGCCCGGTATGCCCAGGGGGCCAACACCGTCGTCATTGACCCCGCGGTCCTCGACGTCTTCCCCGACAGCGCTGCCGTCAACGCCACCCTCCGCGCCATGGCCCCTGTTTTCCGGCAGCAGCGGCAGCCCAGGCGTCGAGCCACACGGCCCCCGGCACACAGGCCGAGCGTGAAAGCGTGAGCGGGGATAAGTGTGGTAGTTCACGTAGTGGTATCTCAGAACTCAGATCACGAATTGCGTGGAACGCCTGGAAAGTGCGATTCCGCAAGTCTATGCTGCATAAGAGCTTACGTTACCACTAACACCAGAAAAGGTCAAGGAGAAGGTCGGCGCCATCGTCGTCGCCACCGGCTACCAGGTGTGGAGCGTCGCCAAGGCCGCCGCCGACTACCCCTACATCGGCTACGGCGAATACGGCTACGGCGCCCACCCCGACATCATTGACGGGTTGCAGTTCGAGCGCCTCCTGAGCGCCAGCGGCCCGACAGGCGGCAAGGTGCGCCGCCCCTCCGACGGCGCGGAGCCGAAGTCCGTCGTCTTCCTCTCCTGCGTCGGCTCGCGCGACAACGAGAAGGGCTTCACCTACTGCTCGAAAATCTGCTGCATGTACCTCGCCAAGCACGCCATGCTCTACAAGCACAAGGTCCACGACGGCCAGGCGTTCAACTTCTACATGGACATCCGGGCCGGCGGCAAGACCTACGACGAGTTCACCCGCCGCACCATCGAGGAGGACGACTGCGTGTACCTGCGGGGCCGCGTGTCGCGCATCTACCCGCGCGACGGCAAGCTCGTGGTGCAGGGCGCCGACACGCTTTCGAACATGCAGGTCGAGGTCGAGGCCGACCTCGTGGTGCTGGCCACGGCCATGATCGCCCAGCCCGACGCCGAGGCCATGGCGCAGAAGCTCCGGGTGGCCTACGACAAGGACCGCTTTTTCTCCGAGGCCCACCCGAAGCTCCGCCCCGTCGAGGCCCAGACGGCCGGCATCTACTTCGCCGGCGCCTGCCAGGGGCCGAAGGACATCCCGGAGGCCGTCGCCCAGGCCAGCGCCGCCGCGGGCAAGGTTGTCGGCCTCCTCAACGCCGACGAGTTGGAGCGCGAGCCTGTAGTCGCCAGCGTCCACCGCGCCCCGCCGCCCGTCTACTCCATCTGCTTTGGCTGCTTCTACTGCGAGCGCATCTGTCCCTACGGCGCCATCGAGCGCGAGGAGATCCGCGACCGCAAGGGCAACCTCATCAAGACCGTCGCCAAGGTCAACGAAGGCCTCTGCGGCGGATGCGGCCTGTGCGCCGCCGCCTGCCGTGCCCACGCCATCACCCTCAAGGGCTTCAACGACGAGCAGCTCTACGCCGTCGTCAATGCCCTGGGCGAGGAGTAGCAGCGCCCGCTCCCACCGCTCGTGTGCCCGCGAGCGATCGGACGGATCGGACGGATCGGACGGATCCGTCGGATCCGCAAGACTCGTCGCCCACCCCTTGGTTGCCCCATCGGCCCAACCTGTCGTGCGCCGCCGACACGCCGGCCCTGAATCCCATGGGCAGCGGCCCAACCGTCGAGCGGCTCAGGGAACTCCGCTTGCCGCTTCTCACGGCTTCTCAGGAATCTTGAACCCGATGTAGGTTCCGTTGCTGATGCCCATCAGGGTGAGCAAGGTCTCCGAGAACTCCGGCATGGACATCACCTGTGCCACGTTGCAGACAAAGATGGCGCCCAGGATCAGAGTCCAGATCACGACCTGAAGGCGATGGAAACTCAGGCCTTGGCCGTCGTCACAGATGTCGTGCCAGAACCCGTGGGACGTGCCGGGAGCGAGCCACCTGCCCATCTCTGCTTTGATCTCCTTCAGGCGGTCCGTATTCGACTGCGAAAACGTGGCTGGAGCGCTGGCCTGTTGTTCCAGGAGTTTCTGTTCCTCCTGACGAAGCTCGGCAAGCCTGCCGGCCTTCTTGCTGTTCCCAATCACCACGGCGCCCAATCCAGTGGCGCCGCTGATGCCCAGCAGGATGAGCACCTGCGCGGGAATGCGTTCCATCGTGCCGGTCAATATCCACACCCCTGCGAACGACAGGGATACCAGGAGGCCCCAGAACGCCATCTGGCTCTTGCCCAGGCTGAAGTAATTCGTGTCCGGATCGCACAGCATTCCCATCCGCTTCACCACGAAGAGTGCGACGCCGAAAACCACTAGACCAATCAGGATGGCCAACACGACGGCTGTGCGCTTCGCGACATAGAACTGGAACGGATGGGCGGATTGCACGACCAGTGGCAGATCGCTGCCGATGGCAAGGGAGGGCTCGATCGTCATCAGGTAATCACGCTGCTTTCGGAACAATCGGTCCCATGCCTGGCGGTTCGCAGCGTCTTCCGCATTGCGGGCGAGGGGGAAGGTGAGAAGGAGTTCTCTCCCGGGCCCCACCACTTTGGGCGGAGATTTCAGCTCGGCGATGCGCTCGCCATCGAAGTAGAGCACGAGCGACTTCGTCTTGCCCCATTCCGTCTCGACCTTCTTGACCAACTCGCCGGTCACCCTGATCGGCAGGTCATCGCCCATTTGGAAGCGGAAATCCTCGTCCGTCTTTCCTTCGTCCTTGCCGACGATGGAGAGCCCCGATTTGCTTTCGGGTTCCCCGGCAGGCGCGTTCTCCGCGCAGACCGCGGCAGAGCTTGCGAGCAGCAAGCACCACACAATGCCGAATGGGCGACGCATAGACGCCTCCTTTCCCAGCGTGTGCTGGCGGGCCCGCAATCGGTTGGTGAGGGGGGCGCAAGCTCGCGAACGAGCGGGGCCATGGCTTGCCCGTGGCTTGGGTTGGCAGAGACTCAGGGGGGAGATATGGCAGCGGCGGTGCTGTGGGCGCGAGGCATCGCGAAGCTGCTCGAGCAGCTTTGGCTTGCCTGGGGTCGCAGGAGTGTGCCCGCCGGTGCCACCTGCCAAGGCGTGTCCCCTTCCTCTAGCGGGCGCAATTATATCATGCCCGCGCTGGGGCGTCAAGAGTCGCGGCCCTCGGCCCTCGCTCCTTCGTGGCCTTGTCTTCAGGCGCTGGGGCCATGTCCCCACACGGCCCAGGACTTGACGCTTTACAGCCCACGCGGCGCATGCTACAATCCGCTCGCCATCGTCGAGGAGCAGTGACTCGAGCGCGCCAGGAAAGGGGGCAGCAATGGGGAAGCAAGCAGGAACAAGGTCACAGCAGGCAGGGCGGAGCAATCGCCAAGCCGTCCGGAACGGGGGCTTTGCGTGCGTGCTCGCGGCCGTTCTTGCGGCGGCGCTTGCGCCCGCAGTTGCTGCGCAGGCAGAAGGCAAGGCGGCGCCAGATGTGGCCGCTCGCTACCGATGGAAGTCCAAGTCGAGTCTGCCCTTTGCGGGCGATGGGTACACGGTGACGGAGGTCGTGGGCAGGGACGGCGTGAGGGGCTACAGCGTCCGCCTCACGGAGAAGGGGAAGGGCTCGATCCCGAGCATCGGGAGGGACCTGCTGATCGATCTTCCGGGAAGCCGCAATGTGCGCATAGAGGTAGATGCCGCGGTTGGCAGCACGACCTACGCGGGGCTGACCTTCAAGACAGCTTGTACTTTGGACATCCTGAAGGATTGCACGCTTCTGGCCCAGAAGGAGGGCGTGGCCGCGGTTGACCAGCGCAAGCAGGAGTGGAGGAGCCAGCGGGTCGAGCTGGAGGGGAAGATGGTGATTGCGTTCTTCCCCGTCGCCGCGGGCGCGGCGGCCCCGGGCGAGAAGCCGCTTGCCGCGGGCCAGCTTCCCGCCTTCGAGCACAGGCTGATGGGGAGGAACGAGGTCCGCATCAAGAACCCCAACACCTTCGCGGTGAAGGCGGGCGTTCGGTCGGGCAACAAGGGGGTGGACCTTGCCGTGCTTTCTGGCGGAACGGCATCGGTGTACGTGCCCGATGGGGGCTACGAAATCTACTTCGTGTACTCGAGCAACCCCGACGCCCTGTTCCGCGGGGACGATTTCACGCTGAAGGGCCACGGCGTGGAGATTCAGATCGTGAAGGTGGTGGGAGGGAACTACGGGATCCGGCAAGTGAAGTAGGAGAGCAGCGGTGAGAATCAGCATCGTCCGCAAGGCCTGGTGGCGCTATCAGGCCAGCAAGGCGCAGCTCACCGAGTTCTGGAAGGGCGCCCGCGGCGACCAGGCATTCTACGACGGCGTTCTCGCGCCCTTCTTCGCCAGGCAGGACACCTTCAGCGAGCAGATGAAGCAGCCAGCGCAGTGGGACGCCAGGACAGTCTCCGCGCTCTTCGCCAACCAGGTTCCGCTCTGGATGGAGCTGGACCACCTCGCCGCGGAATGGCGCGCCGACTTCCTCTCTCGTAACCTCTTCGCGGAGTGAGAGCGGTTGGGTGCGGGTAACCTTGGAAGGGAGATGGCACGGATGGAACTCAAGGGCAAGGTCGCGATTGTGACGGGAGCGGGCAGCGGGGTGGGCCGAGCGCTCGCGCTGGAGTTCGGCCGCCAGGGAGCGCGTGTGGTCTGCGCGGCGCGGAGGGCACCCCGCATCCAAGAGACCGCGGCGGCCATTGAGGCGGCCGGCGGCTCAGCACTTGCCGTGCAGACTGACGTGACCGAAATGGTCCAGATCCAGAGCATGGTCTCCCAGTCGCTGGACGCCTTCGACCAGATTGATGTGCTGTTCAACAACGCTGGGAGCTTCCGCGCGCTCGGGGCAGTGTGGGAGGTTGGCCGTCGCGGCCGACGACCGTGATTGTCGCGTCGCCCTTGCGATGCTTCTCGATGTTCCGCTCGATGCGGTCCGCCACGGCCGGGTCGCTCCACGACTTGCGGTAGGATTCGGGCGCTTGGGCTTGCGCCGTCGTGCCCAGCAGAGCCAGTGGGACCGCGACGGCCGTCGCCATTGCCTCCAGTTGTCGTGCGGGGTGAGGTCCGCCTCTCATGGTTCGTGCTCCTTCCGACAGCCGGGCGAGCGCGCTCTTGGGTAGGGCTCGGCATAGACGATACTACAACGCCAGCAGAGGCGCAATCTCGCCAGCCGCTGGGTCGCGGTCTCCTCCTTTGCATCCATGGTGCAGGCAGCTATAATGCAGCGCCGTGCCCCGTGGAGAGATGCCATGCCAAACGTATCCGCGGCTGTCTTCGTCCTGATCGTCCTATGGGCGGTGGCAACCATGGCCGAAGACGGCTCCGATGGGCGGTATCCCCTGTGGGACCCCGATACGCCGCTCCCAGCCAGAGAGAGCTTGCGCTGCCCCGCGGGGGCAACCGATGTGATGGTGCACCGCGCCGGCGCGGACCGGTACAACTTCCTCCATGACGCGGCGATCATCGCGCACAACGGCACCCTCTTCGCCGCCTGGTACAACTGCCCCAATGGCGAGATGCAGGGAGAGTCGCTCATCCGCGGGCGCCGCTCGCAGGACGGCGGACGCACCTGGTCGGAGGTCGAGGTACTCGCCGCCGACACGCGGAAGCAGGGGATCCTGTACGTCCCCGTGGCGTTTCTCTCCTGGCAGGGCCAACTCTACGCGTACGTGACCAACATGAAGGGCGGCCCGGACCTGGTCCAGCAGTGCGAGGTCTTCGCACTCGACGAGAAGACGCAGGCGTGGGCCAGCCAGGGCTTCATCGCCGGCCCGTTCCTGCCCAACTGCTCGCCCAAGAGGATGGACGACGGCAACTTCCTCATGCCCGGGCGCATGGCCGACCAGCCCGGCCGCAAGCCCACGATCCCCGCCGTAGCCATCAGCAACGGCGAGAAGTTGACGGAGCCGTGGAGCCTGGTGAGGTTGCTGCCCACGGGCAGGCTCGCGGACGGCCAGACGATTCCATTCCCGGAGACCACGGCCATCGTCGAGGGCCGGGAGGTCACGGCCCTGGTCCGGCGCGAGAGGGGTAACTCAGTGGTCTTCTTCAGCCGCGACCACGGCCGCACCTGGTCGGCGCCGAGCGAGCACAATTTCCCGATGGCGGCATCGAAGATCTACGCCGGCACGCTCAGCACGGGCCAGCGCTACGTCCTGTGCAACCTGCCGAGTCCCGTCCGCCGCGACCTGCTGGTGATCGCCGTGAGCCGTCCCGGCCAGAAGGCGTTCTCGAAGGTGTGGAAGCTCCGCGACGGCTACTGCCAGGCCCTGAAGGCTGGGCCCGAGTGGTCCTATCCGTGCGCGGTCGAGTTCGAGGGCGAGCTTCACGTGGTCTACACCTCGGAAAAGCACCACTGCGTCCTGACGACTATCCCGCTGAACGCACTGGCTGCCGAATAGGAGAGGGCCCATGGGCATGCAGGGACCTCGGCCATTCTCCCCCGCCGCGCTGGTCCTCGTTCTGCTCGCGGGTCAGATGGCCTGCGGGGGCGACATGCTGTTCCAGGACGGACGCACCGATTGGAAGATCTGCCTGTCTCCCCAAGCCGACCCAACGGAGACTTTCGCGGCAGAGGAGTTGCGCGGAGCGCTGCGGAAGATCTCCGGCGCCGACTTCGAGGTGCACTCCTCGGCCGGGGTGCCCGAGAGCCGGGCGATCGTCATCGGCGATCTCAGGAACCCCGAGGTGCAATCGCGGGCGGCGGCCCTGAAGCTCAGTGCGGGCAAGGTCGAGGAGGTCGCCGTCTACACCCTGGGCGGCAGGCTCTACCTGGCCGGGAACCAGCCGCGTGGGGCGCTGTACGCTGTGTACTCCTTCTTGCAGCGTGAACTCGGAGTGCGCTGGCTGTGGCCCGGCCCCGACGGCGAGTTCATCCCCGCCAAGAAGAGCTGGCCCCTACCTGAGCTGAAGTTCAACCACAGGCCCGCCTTTGCCTATCGGGGCTTCCACCTGTGCGGCGACTGGCGCGACGTGGACATCTTCCGGGAGTGGATGGGCCGCAACTTCATCAACGTCCACCGCCACGCGGCCCCGCCGCAGGACAAGCGCAGGGGCTTCTACTCCATGTGGTCGTCGCACAATGTCGTTCTGCCTGCCGCCCTCTTCGACCAGCATCCGGAGTATTTCGCCGAGATCAAGGGCACGCGATACAAGAACAACATCTGCTTCAGCCATCCCGACGTGGATAGACTCGTCGCCGCAAACATGGCCAGCTACCTGCGGACGCACCCCTATGTGGATATCCTGAGCGTTTTCCCAAGTGACAACCAGGACTACTGCCGCTGCGCGGAGTGCGCCAAGACGGACGTTTCCACCGCCTGGTTCGAGTTCTACAACCGGCTGACCGACACGCTGAAGAAGGAGTTCCCTGCCCTCAAGTTCGCCACGATTGCCTATCAGGGCTACCGCGACGTGCCCAGGTGCGCGATCCGCAACAGCGAGTTCGTCGAGTACGCCAGCTACAGCCGCTGCAACATCCATCCCTATGGGCAGGCGGGGTGCAAGCACAATGAGGACACGATGCGCGCCATGCTCGCCTGGCAGGCTACGGGGCTGCCGATCGGGAACTATGCCTACGAGTACGACATCTACTCCAAGAACTGCCGCTTTGTCCCGTTCCTGAGCGTGATTGAAGATGCTGTGAAGACCAGCAAGAAGCTGGGCCACGTGGCGGTGATCCCGGAGGTCTCGCTGTCGCCCAAGACCGGCCCGGAGGTCTATGCGCAGCACGTTCAGAACCGCCTGTCCATTTGTCTGTATGCCCGGCTGCTCTGGGAGCCAGACCAGCAGGCAGGCGACGTGGTGCGCGACTGGTGCCAGACCGTCTTCGGCGAGGCCGCTGCGCCGATGCTCGACTACTACGCGGCCATGGACCGCGCCTGGACCGCCATGCCGATCCACGCCACGATCCTAGGCAACGCATTGAGCGCTGCCCCGCACCTGTTGACCGAGAAGCTGCGTGCCGAAGCGACCGCAGCCTTCGCATCCGCCGAGCAGCATAGCCGTCGGACTTCTTGAAAGCGTCGGTGGCCGAGTGGATGCCGGCGAAGGCGCCGCCGCCCTTGACGAAGTCGAGCAGGCCCTTCTCCTGCTCGGCGTCGGCGAAGTTGAGGCCCGAGCCGTAGAACAGGATGAGGGTGTACTTCTTGATGTTCTCGGCTTTCAGCTCGTTCATGTCGGTCGAGGCCGCAATCTCGAAGTCGCCCGTCGCGTCGAGCACCTTCTGGAGGATGGGGAAGTTCCCCTTCCAGTCGTGTCCGCCGCCCTGGAGGAAGAAGAGCTTGATCTTCTCGCCCCCCTGCGCCCCGATGGCCCCCGCGAGAAGTCCCGCGAACCCCGCAAGCCGCATCCATCGCCGCGACATTGGCCTGGCCTCCTGTGCGCCACGGTTGTGCGTGCGGGGGCCTGGCGTGGGCCCGCCGCCGCGTTGCTGCCGCCCGGACCACAGGCCAGAGTCTACGCCGGCGCTGGCGTGCGTGTCAAGCCGCGCCAGCGACTTGGGGTTGACAAGCGCCGCAGGGTTGGTATCCTAGTGGCCGGGGTGGATGCGGAACGGTTCGGCCCACGGGCGACAGGAGGACCGATGAAAGCCACGGAATGCCCCAAGTGCAAGACGGCGCTCCCGCGCAGAGGGCAGTTCTGCCTGGACTGCGGCCTGGACCTCTACGCGGAGGGGCTGCGGCGCCAACCCATCCCCTGGCTCGGGATCATCGCCATCCCGGCCGCCGTGGCCGGCGTGCTGGCCGTGCTCGTCATCGGCCCGTGCAAGAGCGGGGAGACCGCCCCCGAGATCGAGACCGTGGTCGAGCAGACGAAGGACTTCCTCCGCCTGCTGGCGGACAAGGAGTACGCGCAGGCGGTGGGACGGTATTTCAGGGCGAACGGCGCGCGCTTCGAGGATGCGGAGGGGAAGCTGCGCGAGGCCGTGCGCGGCGCCGGCGCCCAGGGGCTCAAGAACGCGCAGTCCCAGGGCTTCCGCGGCCTCGATGAGACCGCCGTCTACGTGCGCAAGCACACGACCCGCAACCCCGAGTACCTGGCCAAGCTCCTCCACGCCATCGTGTCGCAGCCCGAGCCGAACCCATGGCTCTCGGCGCGGCGGACGGAGCTTTTCTTCGAGTGGTATCTCGAGCAGGCGTTCGGCGGGGTGGACCTGGCCAAGGCCCAGTTGAGCACGCAGGACGCGCGGTGGGAGGAGGGGGTGCTGACCGTGACCGTGCGCTTCCCGGAACCTGTCACGCCGGCCCCTGGGATGGCTGATCCCACGGTGCTGCGCTGGCGCCTCGCCGGCAGCGGGTGGGGCGGGTGCAGCAAGCAGCGGGCCGTGCTCGACTTCGGGGCGGACGACCACCTGGGCGACTTCCTCGACCTCCTCAAGCGCCTGCCGGCCGAGTAGCGGCTGTGCCACACGCGCGCGCGAAGCCCCGCCGGCTGCTCAGGCGGGCAGCGCGGCGGGGCTTCGGGTGTGCTTCCTGCGGCGGGCCGCGTCAGGCCGTCCGGCTCACCTGGTCTCGAGGTCCTCGTCCGTATGGAAGAGGTGCGAGGCCGGGACGATCTGCTGCTTGCCGCCAATGGTCCAGTAGAGCTTCGCGGGGTCCTTGTCGTCCTTCTCCAGGCTCTGGCCCTGGAAGTACTCGACCACGATGCGGTGATGGCCTGGGGTGAGGGTGACAGTGGCCCCGCGGTGGGACGCGGGGTCCTTCTCCCAGCAGGCCTTCCAGGAGTCGATCACCTTCGAGCCGTCAATGAACAGGCGGGCGCCGTCGTCCATCCATAGCTCGAAGCCCACCTCGACCGGGTCCTGGGCCTTGGGGCCGCTCTGGCCGGGCTCGATGTTGATGTAGCCGACCCAGCGGATGGAGAACCAGCCGTTGCGGATGAACTGGTGGTTGATCAGCGGCTCCAGGCGGCTGTAGGAGTACGTGGTGAAGGTCCAATCCATCGGGTCCGAGTTCGGCTTGCTCTGGCTATCCGGCCAAGTGCCGCCCCAGTACTCAGGGTCCTGGTAGTAGTGGGCGACGAGGTGTTGCTTGTACTCATGCGGGCTGCCCGCTAAGGCGAGCGAGGCGATGCCCACGACCATCACGACCGCCACCAGCTTCTTCATCCCTGCGTCTCCTGTGTCTCTGGTGCCGAAGCACCGTGCCTGAGGGAACCGCAGAACGGGTTGCGCGCGTTGTCTCCTTCCGCCCGCACGAGCGTCAGTACTTGGTTTCGGGGAATGGCTCCACCACGAGTTCCGGGGTGTTCTTGTCCGGGCCTTCGATGACCTTCACGCCGGCGGCCATCGTGCGCAGTTGGGTCTTCGTCGGCTCGCGGAAGGGCTTGCCGGCGAGGGCCGCGTCGTAGCGCTGGTACATCTGGCCGTCGGTGAACAGGCGCCCCGCGGCCAGCTCGAGCTTGATCACTTCGGCCATGGCCAGGACGCGTTTCTTCCTCTCCTCGGCCTTGCTGGCGCTGCCCAGGAGGCCGCGCTTGCCGGCCTTGGCCAGGAACTGCTTGCAGAAGTCCTCGCTCTTGGCCGCGCCCTTCTTCTGGGAGGCCAGCTCCTCGGCGGTCAGCTCGCGCGCTCGTGGCGCCGGCTCGACCGCCACGGCCTCAGCCGGCGCCTCCACGATGGCGGGCGGCGCGTCGCTCCGGGCATCGAGTGCCACCGACTTGACCCTCGACCGCCCGAGGGCGTACAACCTGTCGGCGCACCGCACTGTGAGGGAGATGACCTTGCCCTGGACCCGCGTGCCGTCGGCCAACTCCACCGCGTCGTCCCCAGTGTCCGACAGGGTGGCGGCCCTCAGGTCGGCCCGGGGGTAGACCCTGGGCAGGCCGTCCACGCGGAAGAGGAGTTCCTGGAGTGTGCCTTGGATGCTGCCGCGGTCAGACAGGCGCAGAATGTCGGCGCGCGCTGACTCGGCGCAGAGGAGGGCCAGCAAACCAGCAACCAGACATGCCGCGCGTCCCATGGCACAGTCCCGCCGGTACCGGGCCAAACACGGACGCTCCCCGCAATAGAATACCAGCTAAGTATACACCTGCTTCCGGGCCTTGTCAAGCGGAAAAGGGGACATTCTCCTTTTCTGCGCAGCGGCCTCTGGCGCCCCAAGGGGGCGAAAAGGTGAATGTCCCCTTTTCTGCCCCCCGGCTTCGCCCCCTGGCGGCGTAGGAGATTACACGCACCCGCGAAGCAAAAAAACCTTGCCGCGCTGGGGCGAAGTTGGTATCATGAGGTTTTGCGGCACAATCCCGCCGCACGCTCGTGCCATGGAGCCAGGCGAGACGCGATGAAGCTGGTGCTCGGCTTGCCGAAGGGCAGCCTCCAGGAAGCAACGTTCGAGCTGATGGGCAAGGCAGGCTTCCACGTGTCCTGCGGCAGCCGCTCGTACTATCCGACGACGGACGACCCGGAGCTGAGCCTCGTGCTGTTCCGCGCCCAGGAGATGGCGCGCTACGTGCAGGACGGGGTGCTGGACGCCGGGCTGACGGGGCGCGACTGGGTGGTGGAGAACGACGCGCAGGTGGTGGAGGTGGGCGAGTTGTGCTATGCGAAGCAGCGGCTCAGCCCCGTCCGCTGGGTGCTGGCCGTGCCCGAGGCCTCGCCCGTCGTGCGGGCCGAGGACCTCCAGGGCAAGCTCGTCGCCACCGAGCTGGTGAACACCACCCGCAAGTACCTGGCCAGCAAGGGCGTCGAGGCCAGGGTCGAGTTCTCCTGGGGCGCCACGGAGGCGAAGGCGAACCTGGTGGACGCGATCGTGGAGCTGACGGAGACATCTTCCAGCTCACCGGCATGCCGCAGCACTCCAGCTACACGGTCAACAAGATCATGTGGCTGCGGGACAACGAGCCCGAGGTGTTCCGAAAGACCTGGAAGTTCCTGCTCTGGGAGGACTTCTTCTTCCTGAAGCTCGGCCTGGAGCCGAAGATTGACCACTCGCTGGTGGGCCGCACGCTGGCCCTCGACGTGCGGACGCGGACCTGGGCGCAGCCCGTGCTCGACGCGGCCGGCATCGAGCCCTCGGCCTTCGCCACCCCCTGCCCCTCCGGCGAGATCGTGGGCGAGGTGAGCCGCAAGGCGGCCAAGGCCCTCGGCCTGCCCGCGGGGGCGAAGGTCGTCGCCGGCGCACACGACCAGCCCGCCTGCGCCCTCGGAGCCGGCGTCGTGGACCCCGGCGTGAGCACCGACACCACGGGCACCGTCGAGTGCATGACCATCTCGATGGCCGAGCCGGTCCTCACCGACGCCATGCTGGCGGCCAACCACGGCGTCTACCCGCACTGCGCGCCCGGCCGCTACGTCTCCCTCGCTTTTCTCTACACCGCGGGCAGCATCCTGCGGTGGTTCCGCGACAGGTTCGGCGCCGATGCCCTCCGCGAGGCCAAGCGGCGGAAGAAAGATGTCTACGAGGTCCTCATCTCGAAGGCACCCGAGGGGCCGATTGACCTGTTCCTGCTGCCCCACTTCGCCGGCACGGGCACGCCGTACCTCGACTCCAACTCGCGCGGCATCCTGGCCGGCCTGACGCTGAACACCACGCCCGCCGACATCACGCGGGCGATCCTGGACGGCGTGGCCTACGAGATGCGCATCAACCTCGAGTCGGTGCGCAGCGGCGGCCTGAAGGTCGAGAAGTTCAACGCCATCGGCGGCGGCTCCCGCTCCGACCGCTGGTGCCAGGCCAAGGCCGACATCACGGGCCTGCCCGTGGACGCCCTCGACGTTTCCGAGGCCGGCTGCCTGGGCGTCGCCATGCTCGCGGGCGTGGCGGTCGGCGTCTGGCCCTCGCTCGACGCCGCCATCAAGCAACTCGTCCGCGTCCGGAGGTCCTTCGCCCCGAACCCCGCGAGCCAGAAGCTCTACGACCGAGCCTTCGGCGTCTACCGCCAGGTCTACAAGAGCTGTGCCGACCTCAACCACGCCATCGCCGCCTTCGCCTCCGAGCTTCACGAGATTCGCAGGCCGTAGAACACATGAGGATTGCGGAGTAGGCTGGCATGCGCTAAGATGACTGAAGAAAGGGGTGCGACGTGAGCACCATACTGAAGGAACGGCCCAGAGCAAGGAAGCCCGACACCACGGTGACGCACGGAGACCCGTCGAAGCCTATTATGACGGCCAGGGATCTCCTGAATTCCGGCCTCGTGGGCATCTGGAAGGACAGGAAGGACATCGGCGACAGCCGTGCGTTCGCCGCCGAGTTGCGCAAGCGCGTGCAGAGGCGGACGAGGGAGTAGGTTCCTGTGCTGCTGGTAGACACAGACATCATGATCGACCTCCTGCGAGGGCTACCGGAGGCAATGGCTTGGTTGGCGTCCCTGGAGGATGAGGAGATGGGCATGCCCGGTTGTGTCCTTCTGGAACTGCTCGAGGGCGAGCAGGACAGGGCCTCGATGGTCAGAACCCGCAGAAGGCTTCAACACTACCGGGTCTTCTGGCCCAGCATTGCGGATTGCGACCGTGCCGTCGAGGTCTTCGCAGAGGCCAAGCTGACGCACGGGCTGGACGCCTTCGATGCTCTCATAGCCGAGACCGCCAAGGGGATGCGCGTGCCTCTTTACACCTTCAACACCAAGCACTTTGGCGCTGTCCCCGGGCTCAGGACAATCCAGCCTTACCGCCGGCCTCAGGGGGGCACCGGGATGCGGGTGCCGTAGCATCCGGCATAGCAGGAACGCAAACGTGGCAGATGATGGGACCACCAGCGTAGGGAAGAGGCGTGGGAGGGGCCTGATGTGGCGCCTTGTCGCCATCGCCGTCGCGCTGGCGGGCTACATTGCGGTCAAGCTTCTCTTGCGGCCAACACCCGAGCCGGCCCCGGAGCCTGACATCCCGGCGGAGCGGACCTTTGATGGGGATTCGGCCAAGCTCGAACGCACCGTGGTCGTCCCCACCCTCGACACGCCGATGCCCAAGGGGAGGAACGTTATCTGGTGCGCCTCGTTCCAGATCGCCTGGAATCATCTGCGGGACGACGTGATCAAGGAGCCAATCCGCCTCGCCAGTGCGCAGGACGTCGCGGACCGGCTGAACAAGGCGCCGCAGAGCGAGGCCGATTTGCCGCCTCGCTCCTACTACGCCGCCGCAGGCTACGTCAGCGATGGCATTGTGGGGCGAATCCAGAAGGAGATGGCGGCCCGCTTCCCGCACGGCCATCGGCCGGACTTCTCGGACGTGACGGGGCAGACTGAGATCGTCGCTTATGCCTACTTGGTCGCCCACGTGAAGTTCACCACCCCCTTCTCCGACTGGCGCGAGCCCTTTCCCTTCAGGGACTCCATCAGCCAGACGACCAATGTGCGCTCGTTTGGCACTTCCGCAGTTGACCCTGACCCCAGTGGCGACCGGCACCGCCAAGTGAGCGTTCTGTACGAATCAGAAGAGCAGGAACCTGCTGAGGGCGGAGCGACGCGGCCAAGAGAGTTCGTAGTAGACCCGTGCAAGGACTCCTCGCCGAGCCAGATCGTTCTCGCCAATGTGCCCCCGAAGGGAACCCTGGCTGCAACGCTCGCAGATGTCGAAGGGAAGGTAGGGAGAGAGCACCGGCAAGGTGGCCTTCACCACAACGACTTGCTTCTGGTGCCGAACATGTCCTGGAGACTCGATCAGCACTTCCGGGAGCTTGAGAGGCCGGACGCGGTCGTCCTGAACAGCGCAGCGGAGGGCATTCCCGTCTCCAAGGCGTCGGAGATGATTCTCTTTCGCCTGGATCGCAGCGGGGCACAACTCGAGTCGGAGGGGATAGCGGCTCCCACGCCGGCCGTGCCAACCTACTATTCCCTGGACCGCCCCTTCCTCCTCTACATGAAGAAGCGGGAGGCGGAGCATCCCTTCTTCGTGATGTGGGTGGACAACGCTGAGCTTCTGACGAAGTGGAAGTGACCCCGGAGGGTGGGCCGGAGCGCACGGCTGTCCCGGCCAGTTGGCGGCCTGTCGCGGTTGAGCAAACGGCTCCGGAACGCCATAAGTTCCCGCACAGCCAGCGCTTGCGGTGGGAACATCCGGAGCTATAGACCGCCAAATCCAGGGGCGGGGGGATTGGCGGCCTGTCTGCCTGTCCCTTTGGGGGGAGGGGAGAGCCGGCTCGGTCAGCTTGCCAGTTGGCGACAGTTGGTCATCTGTGGTGGGCTACCAAGGGGCTGCCGAACGTCATAAGTGGCGGAACAGCAAGCGCTTGCGGAGATAGCGCATGGGGCTACAGATGGCCAAACCCAGGGGCGGGGAGATTGGCCACCTGTAGCCTGTAGATTGCGGGCCGCCACTCCGCGCCCCCAGGACGCCGCTCACTTCTTGGCCACGTAGTCCACGACGAGCACCTTGTCGAGGATGGGCTTGAGGGACTCGGCGAATGCTCTGTGGGCGGGGTGCGGGAGATAGGCGTCGCGGGCCTTCTCGGTGTCAAAGGTCACGAGGAAGCAGTGGGTGAAGCCGTCGCTGAGCTTCTCGGGGCTGACGTCGGTGCCCCACTCGAAGTAGCGGACGCCGCCGACCTTGGCGGGCAGGGCGCGGAAGCCGTCCTCGACGGCCTTGATCTGCTCGAGCCGCGCGCACCTGCTCGTCTCCTACGACGGCAGCAAGCCGGCCTGCTACAAGCAGCTCCGCGGCAGCGCGAAGGTGCTCGAGAAGAAGCTCCAGGCCGTCGAGAACCTCAAGAAGCTCGCCCACTCCCGCGTCAGCTACGTCACCTGCCTGGCCTGGGGGCTGAACGACAAGGAAGTGCCCGACATCCTCGAGTTCTGCCACGGCCAGCGCCACATCCTCCACGGCATCTACCTCATGCCCCTCGTCCAGGTCTGGAAGGGCACGGAGTTCGACTACCTGCCCGACCGCATGACGACCGAGGACGTGGAGCGGCTGCTGGCCGAGTGCTTCCCGGGCACGGACGTGAAGTTCATCCCGCTCGGCACGGCGTCGCACTTCCAGGCCATCGCGCGCCTCTTCGGCCGCGAGGCCCTGCCCTACTACGGCACGCACCCGAACTGCGAGAGCTTCTACCTGCTCATCTCGGACGGCGAGAAGTACGTGCCGGTGGACCGCTATCTGAAGACCTCGCTGCCGAAGCTGGCCGAGGGCTTCCTGGCCTTGGAGAAGCGGCTGCTGGCCCGCGAGGAGCGGTGGGGGAAGAGCGGTCTGGGTCGGCTGGGCCGGTCGCTGGGCCTCATGAAGCTCGCGGGCATCGTGGGCATCTGGCGCACGGTGCGGCGCCACGTGGCGCTCAGCCGCGCCTTCAAGGGTAAGGGCTTCTTCGGCAAGCTCTACCACATCCTGGCCACGCTCCTCCGCGCCCCCTTCGGCCACTTCAGCACCACGCGCCGCAAGCACATGACCGTCCACGACGCCCTCCGCGTCATCATCCTCCCCCTCGAGGACGACCCAATCGTCGAGACCGACCGCCTCGAACGCTGCCCCAGCGTCCACGTCTACTTCGACCCGCCCGACGGCCGGTTCCACTACGTCCCCGTCTGCTCCTGGCGCATGTACAACAAGCAAATCCTCAAAGAGCTTTCGGACTACTACAACCGGCCTGCTGCCCCGCCCGATGGCCCCGCGCCACAGCCAACAGCGAAGTAGCTCCTGAGGCGCAGGTCCCGTTGCCGAGTCTTCGGTTTGCCCGCGCAGTCCTCTCGACAACGCCATAGCGAAACGCTAGCATCAGGTTGTAGACACGCCGGCCCGCTGCGGCACTGAAGCGCGAAGGAGTCGGCCATGACCTACCGAGGACACGTCGAGAACGGCACCGTAGTGCTCGTTGAGATGATGCCTCTGGCAAACTCGTGACGGCTTGCAGGCGAGAGACTGACCTCCCGGCGTCGGCAGGTCGAGACAAGCGTCCCGCTTGTCGAAGGGCCGAGGGGGACACAGGCAAGATGCCTGTGCCACGTTCTGAAGAGCGGAGGAAGGCTGTGTGGCTGTGGCGGGATTCGGGGGCTTCCCGCGCGCTTCGGTCCCGCATTCGCTGAAGGGGTTGACCATGGGAGAGTGCTGGTCTTGCGGCGCACCAGTCGGCGGCCTTCACTACATGTTCACCTGCCCAGCGTGCAGGGGGAACTCCCTGATGAAGGACATCAGGAAGGGCGTGAGTGATGGCGTACAAGCACAGGAACGGGCAATGGAGATGGTTGCCTCTGGCCTCATGGGTTTGACGAACTCAGTGTCCCACGGTTTGTCGCAGATTTCGGAGGAACTGATGTGAAAGCTCGCGGGCATCGTCCAAAGTGGGTTTGAGGAAGTCAAGTGGGAGTTGCAGCAGCAGGCTGATGTCTTGAGGAGCATAGGCAGGACTCTGAAGGAAGGGCGCCGGGTGGGAGCCCTAGAGGCCCGCGGAATCGGCGAACAACTCAGGGCTAGAGGGGACTATGACGGGGCAGTGAAGTGCTTCCTGGAATCTACCAAGTTCCGGCTTGCCCCCATCTGCCAGACTCGCTTCGGCAGCGCCCGGCGGGCAGATCAGCGCTTGGCGACGATCTTGAGCACGCACGCGCTCTCGCACGGACGGGTCGGCGGCAGCTTGGCGCGCAGGGCCGCCTCGTCGCGCGTCCACGCCACAGGCTCCCTCGAGCCGAGGAGCTGGACGCCGCCGATCTCGCGGGGGTAGAGCCGCAGGGCCGTGCCCAACGACTGGATGGCGACCTCGCCCGTCTCAGGCCACGCGAGGACGATGGCGTACAAGGTATCGCCCTTGGCCGTGAACCGCACGTCGCGGCTGGTGAAGGCGGTCCGCTTGGTGTCGGTGAAGCCGCCCGCGACGACCTGGGTCGGCCCCTCGCCATAGACCTTCCAGGGCCTCGTGTCGTAGATGGCCTCGCCGTTGGCCCAAAGCCACCGCCCCACGTCGAGGAGTACCCGCTCGTCCCCCTCGGGAATCGTGCCGTCGGGCCGCGGGCCGATGTTCAGCAGCAGCGCGCCGTTCTTGCTCACGATGTCCGCCAGGTCGCCGATCACCTGGTCGGCCGTCTTGTAGTCCTGGTTCGTCACGTAGCCCCAGGAGTTCTTCGACACCGCGGTGTCGGTCTGCCAGAAGTGGGGGGCGATGTCGTCGAGCTGGCCGCGCTCGACGTCGTAGACGGCGGCCTGGGCGGGGAACGCCTTGTTCTTGAAGTTGATGGCGACGCCGCGGCCCCACTGGACGCCGCGGTTGTAGTAGTAGGCGGCGAAGCGGCGGAGGTAGGGCGCGAACGCCCGCTCCTCGATCCACCAGTCGAACCAGACGAGTTGCGGCTGATACTTGTCCACGAGTTCGCACGTGCGGGCCAGCCAGTCGTCGAGGAACTCCTCGTTCGGCTGCATCGCCTGCGGCTGGGCGGGGCCGTAGAGGCCGGCGTAGCGGGGGTCCTGGACGTCGGACGGGAACTTCATCCCGCCGTCGAAGAACCACCAGTGCTCGGCCCGGTGGCTGGAGAGGCCGAAGGTGAGCCATTCGTCGCGGCAGGCGCGGGCCAGGTCGCCGATGAGGTCGCGCTTCGGCCCCATCTTGGCGGCGCACCAGTCCGAGAGCGAGCAATCGTACATCGCGAAGCCGTCGTGATGCTCGGCCACGGGCACCACGAACTTCGCCCCCGCCTTGCGGAACAGATTCGCCCACGCCGCGGGGTCGTAGTTCTCCGCCTTGAAGAGCGGAATGAAGTCCTTGTAGCCGAACTTCTCCTGCGGCCCATAGGTCTTCACGTGATGCTCGAACTCCTTCGAGCCGTGCTGGTACATGTTGCGGGGGTACCACTCATTGCCGAACGCCGGCACCGAGTACACGCCCCAGTGGATGAAAATCCCGAACTTCCCATCCACGTACCAATCGGGCGCCTTGAACCCCTCCAGCGATTCCCAGGTTGGCTGAAACGGGCCATCGGCCATCCTCGGCGGGCTACCACCCATGTGCAACTCCTTCTGAACAGAAGGGCATGGTCACCGGCTTAGACTCGGTAATGATCTACCGGAAGTCCCCGCTGTGTGCAAGTGGGACCAAGGCCACCACATGTCCCTCATGCGGTTTCTTGTCCCTTGACTTTTCCGAGGGGGGGGGATACAATCCCACTTGGCGAACGGGCTTGGCACGTCTCCCTCGTTCTCATTGTGTGGAGGTCTATCGATGCACGGCGGTGAAGAAGCAGGCACTGTAGTAGCCATCTTTGCTGTCTTGGTCACTGCGGCTCTTTGTGTGCTGCTGTGGGTTCTTCCGGTCGTCCTGGGTATCAAGGCCGCCACCCGAAAGACGCCTTCCTCAGAAACGCGGGCAGGGACAGACGGGCCGTTTTGTCTCCATAAGAGCTGAATAACTATGGATTTATGGCTGATTTGCTCTTGCATGTTGAAGCTGGCCCTGAACGTGGCGGCCATGCTCATCGCGTTCGTCGCCCTTCTGGCGCTCGTGAACTACCTGTTGGGCGAGATGAGCCGGGGGATGGCAGGCATCGGGTGGGCTGGCTGGCCGAGCAAGCTGGAGGACATCCTCGGCTGGCTCTTCCGCCCGCTGGCGTGCGTCATGGGCGTCCCGTGGGGCGATGCGAAGGCCATTGGCTCCGTCATGGGCATCGGCATCAGCGCCAACGAATGGATCGCCTACACCCAGTTGGCCGGCATGGCCAAGGCCGGCGCGTTGCAGCCCGCCTCGGTCGGCATTGGCACGTTCGCCCTGTGTGGGTTTGCCAACTTCGGGTCGTTGGGCATCATCATCGGGGGCATTGGGAGCCTGGCCCCCGAGCGTCGCGGCGACCTCTCTCGCCTGGCCCTCCGCGCCCTGGTCGGCGGCGCCATCGCCTGCTACATGACCGCCACCATCGCCGGCATGCTGCTGTGATAGCGGGAAGGGGATGTCAGCGAAGGGGTGGACTGCGCCGGAACCGCGCCTTCGGCCGCGGCGCACAATGTCAGACCCTGTCCATGATGTCCGAGAGACGAACGCCGCAACGGTCGTGGTGGATGCGGTGGCTCTGGGCCGCGAACGTCAGTGACTCCCGTTCCAGCACCTTCAGTTCGGATATTGTCCAGCGCTTGGCAAGTGTCAGGGAGAGGAGGCGCGGGCGCGCGCCGAACGATGGGCATTCACTGAGGATGTCGGCGACAGCGCTTGCGGCGTTTCGGAGCTTCCGCCCGACCTCCCTCGCATGGACAGTCTTGGCCTTCAGCTCCGCAAGTACAACCATGGGTGGCAGGACACCAAGGAAGATAATGCAGTCGCACATGGTCTTGTTGGGGCGGACAAGCTCTCCCTTCAACATCACGAACTCACCTATGCCATCCAGTCCAAGGCTGCACTTGCCCTCGCGGCACTGACGCCTCGCTGCCGGCCTCAAGTGCTGCCAGACGTGCTTGCGTATCTCGGCAAGGGGACTCGGCGCCATTCAGCGTCTCTCCCTCGCCTTCTCGATGGCGATGCTCTCCTCGTAGAGTTCCTCGTGGATGCGCAGGAACTCATCCTCCGGTATCCCATCCTCGTCCACCTTGATGCCCTCAATCCTGTGGCCGCGGCTCTTGCCGTCGTACGAGAAGACGTATGCCCCGACATCCTCCGGCGCAAGAAAGGCATCCTTCAGGCCAGGGAACTTCTTTGCGCGCACCTGCGGTCTCATTGAGGCCAGCTTCACGATGCTGCTCAGTTGCTCGACGAGCCAATCGCTGTGGGTCGTGATCAGCACGTGGACGCCCCGTCGCACCAGTTGGGCCAGGTACTTCGCGATGATGCGCTGGTTGGCCGGGTGCAAATGGGCCTCCGGTTCCTCAATGATGAGCACACTGCCTGGGCTCACGACGTACTTCAGATACAGCACGAGGGGCGCCAGCTCGGATACAG
The DNA here is from genome assembly GCA_041320515.1 of Planctomycetota bacterium. Classification (GTDB taxonomy): domain Bacteria; phylum Planctomycetota; class PUPC01; order DSUN01; family DSUN01; genus DSUN01. Next base: position 4,002,093 of record JBGLNR010000001.1, read on the forward strand.
TGGAGGATGCGCGGTGAAGCGGGATGTCCGTGTTCCGAAAACGGTACTTGATCTCCCTTGGAACTTCCGCCCTTGGGGCGACCATCTTGATCTCCCCGTTCGTAACCTCTCGTTCCATGTCCTGCCCCAGATCGTAGAGTTCCCCCTTTTCCACAGGCAAGTTCAGCAGTGTGGACAAGAAATCCGCGACGACGCCTGAGAGCCCCGGGGCCTGGGATTGTCCTAGGGCCACCAGTGGGGCTTGTCGGATTATGCTCGCCGCCAGAGCACGGTGGCCCTGGAGTATCGCCGATCTGGCGGCGGGGAGGTAGTAGCATGGCCTGTGAGTCCATTCCAGGACGGCATTATACAAGCCGCCCCACAGCCTGCCGATGAAGGATTTACTCGTCGGCGACTCGCTCAACCACGAAGCTGGAACGCGAAGATGAAGGTCCCCATGGGAATGTGACTCGTCAGGCGCCTCCTCCGGTCCCGTCGCCTCGATCCGCAGTCGGACACCATTCGTATGGACGACGGAGACTTCCGACCTCCCCCCACTCTCTTGGCGGATTTCGGCGCGGTAGAGCGCCGAGCCAATCCCAATCTCTGATGATTCCTTGCCGATGCTGACCAGGTCCTCTACCGGGCACTGCATGCAGCGCTTGAGTTGCTGGCTCAGCGCTCGCCCCCAGATATCCTTAAGAAGCTCCCTAACAAGCCCCGCAGTGATCTCCGGCTCCACAGCGATGGTCTGCCCTGCCTTCGGGCGGGGGATTCTGCCCAGTTCATGGGTCAGGAATGGGAGCACACTTGAAGGGCCTAGCCCCGCAACACCACAAATGTCAGCAGCTACTCGGGGGAGCCACGTGTCGGAAGAACCGGCTCCGAAGATGGAGTGAAGAAGCATCGCTGCGTAGGATTTACCGGAGTTGTTTGGGCCGACGAGGATCGTCAAGGGCTTGAGCGAGATCTCGCCCTGTGCGATCGGCCCGAAGTTCCTGACTCCCACTGTGAGGTCTAGGGTCTGCGTGGCCATCGGGCATGTCCTCGGGCTGGTACCTCTCGTTGGCGGCTGTCTTAGCCCATATACTACGACAGGGCGGCACGCCATGCAAGTTGCCCCGACCCACTTCAATGACCTCCCCCGCCGCGGAGATCACTCACTACGGCGAACCCCTGGCGGCCGGCGCACCGCGGGGCCGAACGACAACCGCCGATGAACGAGATGCCCCCCTGTCGGACTTCAGGGGATTCGCTCGCAGGGGGCCAGGGTGATCCTCTGAAGGGGGGCGTGGCCGAAGTGTCGTGATGGCAAGGGCTTGGGAATGAGGTGTCAGAGGATCAGGGCTCAGGGGGGCAGGTGATCCTCTGAGGGGGCCGTGGCGGAAGTGTAGTCATAGCAATGGCTTAGGGAGCGGTGTGTCAGAGGATCAGGTGTCAGGAGGGCCAGCGTGGCGCTCTGACGTGGGGCGGTGCGGCTGGGGAGGTGGAGGGCTGCGTCGGCGGCGCGGACGGGCGAAAATAGGGCGCAGATTGGAAAAATTCCTTGTGGTCATAAGTCGAGGTAGAAGCTAAGGTTGCGGATCCTGAGGAACGGGTGGGAAATTTTCACCCGCACATTTGGGGGGGGTATTGTCGTTGTACATGATAGAGGGGGGAGAGTCGAAAAAAGGCGGTGTTGGGTGTTGGGCAGGAGGAGAGAGGTCCGACGACGAGGGGCGATGGACGAGGGCGATTGGGGCGCCCCCCCCCGGCAGGAGGGTGGGTGTGTGGCGCAATGATGAGCCACATTGAGCCACATTGGGCAACACTGAGCCGGAAGGGCGAGAATCGCCAAAGGGCGAGCGAGCCACATTGAGCCACATTGGGCAACATTGAGCCACATTGGACAACACTGGGGGCAGGTGTGATGAAGGCAGTTCAGGCGGGGCGGAGGAGGGCGAGGATTTCGTCGGCGGCGCGGCCGGGTGCGCCGGGCTGGCCGAGGCGGGGGCGGACCTCGGCGGCCAGCTCGTCGGCCATCTTGGGCAGGCGGCCCTCGCGGATCATCGCGAGCGCCTGGCGGGCGATGGCCCCGGGCGTGGCGCGAAGCTGGGTGAGTTCGGGGACGAGTTCCCGCCCCGCGACGAGGTTGGTGAGGGAGATGTGGCGGACGCCTCGGACGAGGAGCCAGGCGAGGAAGGCGGTGAAGGGGGCGACCCTGTAGGTGACGATCATGGGGGTGCCGATGATGCCGGCCTCGAGGGTCGCGGTGCCGGAGGCGACGAGGAGGAGGTCGGCGCCGGCCATCAGCTCGCGGAGACGATCCCCGCAACCCCAACAAACAGTGGAGCGGCCTCGCGCCCCAGCTCTACAACCTCGACGCCACGCCGTATGAGAGCCTCATGCTCGGCCTCTTCGCCATCTGGCAGGGGCCGAACAACGGCGACTGCGGCAAGCTCTCCATGCAGAAACGCAACGAAGTCCTCCTCGGCTACAGCCGCGACGGCTTCCACTGGACCCGTCCCGACCGCACACGCTTCCTCGAGGTCAACGAGACCGAGGGCGCGTGGAACATGGGCAACGTGCAGTCGGTCGGCGGCGGCTGCCTCGTCGTGGGCGACCGCCTCCACTTCTACTTCAGCGGCCGTGCCAAGCCGAAGGGCGAGTGGGACGCCGATGCGGCGACGGGCCTCGCCTTCCTCCGCCGCGACGGCTTCGCCTCGATGGACGCCGACGAGAAGGGCGGCACCCTCACCACCCGCCCCGTCAGCTTCAAGGGCAAGCACCTCTTCGTCAACCTCGCCTGCCCGAAAGGCGAGCTTCGCGCCGAAGTCTTGGGCGAGGACGGCAAGCCCCTCGCCCCCTTCACCGCCGACAACTGCATGCCTCTGGCCTGCGACAAGACCCTCGCCGCCGTGTCCTGGAAGGGCGCCGATGACCTCTCAGCGGTCAGCGGCAAGCCCATCCGGTTCCGCTTCCACCTCAAGTCTGGCGCCCTTTACGCCTTCTGGGTCAGCCCCGACGCGAGCGGCGCCAGCCACGGCTACGTCGCGGCCGGCGGCCCCGGCCTCCCCGGCCCGAGCGACACCACTGGAGGGGCGAGATGAACCCGTCTTGCCCACGGCCACGGGACGCGGTATAATGCGTTCGGCTGAGGAGATGAAGGCATGGCCCACGCTGAAGCAGAACTGGCGGTTGCACCCCACTTCACCACCGACCGCAAGGGCAGGGCAACGGGTGTGCGCCTCGACACGCCGGCCTACGTGAGCCTGCTTGTCAACGCCAGCGTCACCGACCCCGCCCTGTGGCCGCCCCAGATGAGGGAGGGCGCCCGCGCCCTCGCCCGCATCCGCAGAATCGAGGCCCACTGCGTTCGCCGACACGGCGAGTTCGATTGGGAGAGGCTCTCGCCGAAGCTCCAGGACGAATACGACACCCTCTGCCTCCTCCTGGACCGCCTGCAGGACACGGGCGAGAGCATTCCCCTGAGCGATGCCCTGTCCACCGCGGGCAACGGGCCCACCCGATGACCTACACGGTCGTCCTCACGACGCGCGCCGCGCGAGGCCTGCGGCACCTGCCAACCGACATCTCCCGGAGAATCCGTGCGGCCTTGCGCGAACTCGAGGCGGACCCGCGTCCGCCCGGCTCTGTCAAGCTCACCGGAGCCGACGAGTGGCGCATCCGCATCGGCGACTACCGCGTCCGCTACGCCATTGGCGACCCTGCCCGCCGCGTCCTCATCACCCGCATCGCCCACCGCCGCGAAGTCTACGGGCACTGACCCTCCGTGTCGGGGCGGGCGGGGAGCATGCCGCCGAGCTGGGCATCGTAGAGCTTGCGGTAGACGCCGTTGCGGGCGAGCAGGTCCTCGTGCGAGCCGATCTCGGCCACGCGGCCCTCGTCGAGGACGACGATGCGCGTGGCCTCGAGGATGGTGGAGAGGCGATGGGCGATGACGAAGCTGGTGCAGCCGCGCATGAGGCGCGCCAGGGCGTCCTGCACGAGATGCTCGGACTCGGAGTCGAGGGCGGAGGTGGCTTCGTCCAGGATGAGGATCGCGGGGTCGCGCAGGATGGTGCGGGCGATGGAGAGGCGTTGTTTCTGGCCGCCGGAGAGTTTCACCCCGCGCTCGCCGACCTCGGTGTCGTAGCCCTGGGGCAGGGCCTCGATGAAGGCGTGGGCGTTGGCCGCGCGCGCAGCGGCGACTACCTCGGCGTCCGTCGCCTGCGGCCGGCCGTAGCGGATGTTGTCGCGCACCGAAGCGCCGAAGAGGAAGGTGTCCTGGAAGACGACGCTGACCTGTGCGCGGAGCGAGGCCAGGGACACGTCGCGCAGGTCGTGCCCGTCAATCAGCACCGCGCCGCTGGTGGGGTCGGCGAACCGCGGGATGAGGTTCACGAGGGTGGTCTTGCCGGAGCCGCTGGGGCCAACGATGGCAATGGTCTCGCCGACCTGCACGTCGAGGCTGATGTTGCGCAAGACCGGCGCGTTGGTTTCGTAGGCAAACGTCACGTCGGCGAAGGTGACGGAGCAGGTCAGCCGCGGAAGGGCCGTCGCATTGGGCTTGTCCTTCACGTCGGGCGCGGTGTCGAGGAAGCCGAACACGCGTTCGGCGGCGCCCATCGCGGTCTGGACGAGGTTGTGCAATTGCATGAAGGAGCCGATGGGGCCGTAGAGCATGCCCAGGTAGCCGGTGAAGGCCATCAGGTCGCCCATCGAGAGGTGGCCGCGGATCGCGCGCAGCCCGCCGTACCATAGCACGAACACGACGCCGCCCAGGACGGCCACAAGCGCGGCGCTCTGCGAGCCCGACTGGATGACCTGCTGCCTCAGGCGGAGCTTGAGCAACTGGCCGAAGACGCCGACGTGACGCGCCTCCTCGTCGGCCTCCCGCGTGAACGCCTTGACCTCCCGCACGCCGGAGATGCCTTCCTGGAGGTTCTGCGAGATCTCTGCGTTCTTGTCCTGGACCTTGCGCGCGATGCGGCGCACGGGATTGGCGAAGACCGCGGCCGCGACCATGAAGAAGGGCAGCGTGAGTAAGGTAAGGAGGGCAAGAGTCGGGTCTATGGAGAACATCATGGCCGTCCCGGCAGCGAGGCGCAGGATGTCGGTGATGAGGCTGACCAGCGTGTTGGTGTACAGGCCCTGCATGGCCGGGACGTCGCTGGTGAAGAGCGACATCAGCGTGCCTGTGCGCTGTTGGTGGAAGTACGCGACGGACTGCTGGTGGAGGTGGCGAAGGAGGTCTGCCCGCATGTTGACCACGGCCTTCTCGCCCACGAAGGTGAAGAGTAGGGTCTGAAGCATGCCGAAGAGCTGGCCGAGGAGCACGGAGCCGAGGAAGAGCAGGCACACGAAGTTCAGGCGTCCCACGTCCCTGTTGATGACGACGTCGTCAATCAGGACCTTGTTGACCCAGGGGTTCACCATGCTGAGCGCCACGGCCACCAGCGCGCAGACGAGCGCCAGGCTCTGGAAATGCCAGAGCGGCAGCAGGTAGCGGAGCGACCGCCGAAGATTGCGCCACACGCTGGGTTTGCCTGTCGTGCTCGTCACTGTCCCACCAGTTCCACTATGTCGCCTTTTTCAGGCACGAGGTCTCCGCATCTGCGGCCGTTTGCGTTCCTGAGCACAACGTCGCGGAAGCCGAACGGGAGGCCTGACTGGCGGAAGTCCGGGGTCAGAAGCCTGTCGAACTCCAGGATGCCGTCGAGCATCTCGATGTGTGAAAGCCCCCGTGGCGATGCGGGTGGGACCGACCGTGATGTCTGGGCCGTCCAGTCGCGCGCGGTCCGTCGGACACACTCGTGGGGTCGGGGCCTGCAACCACGGCGCTGACGGGGTTGCGCGGTGCTGGATTCGGAACTCGACGGCTTCCAGCTCGGTGTCGCTGCGGCTCTGAACCAGGAACGCGAAGCGCCAGCGGGGGCGGACAGGATCGTCCGCGACATAGACGGTGTGCGGTTCCACGACCGTTCCGATGCCGGGCACGACGCTGTCGGGCCGGTTCCCCTCACTCGCCTGTCTTGTCATTGGGAGTTCCGGGCCTCGGGGTCAGGTGGCTGACGGGCCGTCGTCCTCGAGCTTGTAGGCGTCGCACGTCGCGTAGCGGAGGCCGGGGACGGCCAGGAGGGCGGGCTGGATGCGGCGGTAGTCGGTCGAGTAATGGGTCGTGACCAGGTGGTTCCAGGGGTCGAGCTGGGCCAGGTAGTCGCTCATCTCGGCGTGCCACTGGACCTTGAGCGCAACGGCCTCGGGCTTCTTGTAGAAGTCGTAGGAGTCGCCGACGAGGTCAATCTCGCTCCATAGCTCCAGGCCGGCCACGCGGGTCGAGTAGCCCCAGCGGGCCACGAGGTAGCGGAGCTTCTTCTTGTGCCACTCGCGGGCGAGGGGGCTGCGGAAGTAGTCCTCGGGGCTGGCCAGGAAGCCGCCGTTGCGCTCGTTGAAGGGGTTGTCCTCCCACTCGGGGTCGCACCAGGTGGAGCACTTGCCGTGGTTGTCCACCACGAGGTGGAGGTAGAGGCCGTGCTTTTCGGCCAGGGCGAGGAGGCGGTCGAGCCTCCAGGCGTTCTCGAGGTTGTAGCGGCCGATGCCGTTGTAGCCCCGCCAGTCCCTGTTCCACTCGAGCCCGAGCCACCAGGCGCTCATCCAGACCTCGGCGAGGTTCTCGCCATTCGCGGCCATTTTGGCGAACAGCTCGTCGTAGGAGAAGGTGCCGCGGTCGGGCAGCGGCTCGGCGCCGATGGCCCGCTGGAGCGCCTCGGCGCGGGGGCTGGCGTCGGCGGGGGCGTGGACGTTGTGGCCGATGGGATAGAACCATTCGCCGTTGGAGAACTCGAAGTAAGCGGGGTCGGCCTGCGACACGCGGACGAAGCCGCGGCTCTTGGACTCGACGCAAGTGAAGGCGCGCCGCCCCGTGACCAGGCGCTCCGGCTCCCCGTCGGCCGGCTTGTGCGTGACCGTGAGGAAGTATTCGTGGTGGCCGAGGGTCGTGGGAGCAAAGCGCACCTTCCAGGCCGCCGGCCCGGCCGGCGTCAGCTCCTCGCGGCCATTCTCCAGGCGGTGCGTGAAGTCCTGGTGGTGGAACGCGGGGACGCTCTTCGCCATCCCCGCCGTGTCAACGAACGTGGCGTCAATCTGAATCTCGTCGGGGTCGAAGGGGTTCCTCACCTCGCGGGTGAGGCTGAAGGTCAGCTCGAGCTTCTCGAAGCGGCCGACCTCTGGGCTGCTCTCGCGCAGGTCCACCACCCGCAGGGGCGGGCGGGCCGCGGCGGGCCTCGCCACCTCCACGCCGTCGAGGAAGAGCGAGCCCTTGAAGCGGTCCTGGCAGAAGAAGCTGATGCCGATCTCAGTGGCCTGGTGGGCCGCGGCGGCGCCCCAGGCGCCGTGGTGGCCCGAGGGCTGGAGCTGGGGGCTTGAGGGCGAGATGTCCAGCCGCACCTCGTTCCACCCGCCCGGCCGCAACGGCTCCTCGAAGAGGTGCTGGAACCACAGGCCGTCCTTGTCCTTCAGGAACACCAGCGTGTGGATGGCCTCGGGCGCCTCGTCGGGCACGTAGACGTGATAGGTGAGGTCGCCCGCCAGGTCAACGTCGAAGCCTGCGCGGCGCGAGAGCGACGCGGGGCGGGGGAAGGCGACGTCCACCCTGAGCGACCAGCCGCCGTCGCGCGCCTGCTCCCCGGTGCGGCCGAGCCGGGCGTCGCGCGAGAGCCAGCCGTCGGTGCCGTGCTCGAAGCTCCAGCGGCCCAGCGGCGGACCCGGGCCGCCCAGGAGCGTGCCCAGAGCCACGAGCAAAGCAGCGGGAAGCGAGCTGCCCACGGCATCCACCCTACGGGGAGCCAAGGATGCGGGAAGCCGCAAGTGCCAGGTGGCAAGTGCCAAGTGCCAAGCAAACCCCAATCGTCCGCTGGCACATGCAAGGATAGCCCAGGAGGGGGGTCCGGCGCAAGAATCAGGGGCGCGCTGGGCGGCTGCCCAACCGTATCTTCTTTGCCTGCAAAGGCTTGGGTTCGCGGCCAGGCCCGCCGCCGCGTCACTTCCCCCAGCGGCGATGCCCGGCGCCGGCTTGCCCTCACGGCTGGGGCGCGGTGGGCGTGGTGAATGCCTTGGGGACCCAGCCGGTCGTGCCGTCGGGCAGGGAGACGAAGTACCAGGCTCCATCCTCGGCCCAAACGCTCAGGGCGGCCCCCTTGGCGGCCGTCCCAGCCGTCCCGGAGCCGGCCTGGGGCTTCTCGAACAGGTTGACCCTTGCGACGGTGACGTAGACCTGCTCGGGGAGCGCGCCGGCCTCGGGCTTGGCCTCCGGCTGCGGCTCCGCAGGCTTCTCGGGCTCGGGGGCCGGCTCGTCGGGCGCCTCCTCGGGCCTTCGGCTCAGGTCCTCATACACGTCCCACCAGCCGGCGCCGGGGTGGCGGGAGGGGAACGGCCCGGCGATGCAGGCCCTGCGGTCGCGCGCCTCGAGCATCTTGACGAGTTCGAGGGCCTGGAAGTAGGCGTGTATCTGCCATCCGAGGTTCCTGAAGGGGGAGTGGCCGACGTGGCGCTTCGGGCCGGCGGGGGCCTCCTGAAGCCCCTTGGGCAGGACGCACTCAGGGGCCGCCCATGGGAGCGCGAGGGCGTAGTCGCGGGGGGTCTTGGCGCCGGTCAGGCGGACCTCGTAGCGCCCCGGGCCGGCCTCCTTGCCGTCGTAGAGCGGCCCGGCGATGTGCGTGAAGACCTTGTACTTCCGCACCTCAATCTCAAAGGTCTTCGCGCCCTGGTTGGCCTTGCCCTGGGTGGTCCGGGCCTCGAAGGGGAAGACCCTGAGAATCTCGCCGTCCAGGGCCACGGGGCCGGGCACGAACGGCGCCCGTCCGGGCAGGCGCGCGTTGGTGTGGACCTCGTAGCGGCCTGGGCCGCCCTCTTTGCCATCGTAGACCGGCCCGGCGATGTGGGTGGCGAGGCCGCGGCTGCGGCTCTGCCGGTCGAAGGTCTGCGCGTCCCGGTAAGCCTTCTCCTGCCCCCTTCGGTCTTCGAACGGGAAGGTCTCGAGCACCTGGCCGTCGCCCAACGAGCTTGGGGCGAGGGCCAGTCGCAACGTGACCAGCGCCGCAAGCGCCGCAAGTCCCCGCGCCCTCATCTTGCGCTCCTCCTCTATGGCCATCGCGGCTCCCCAGCGACAAGTGTAGGCCGGGCGAGCCGCGCTTGTCAAGCCCGTATCTTGCAGCCTCGGAAACGCAAAGCTTCCGCGGCTGGCTGGGGAGGTTCGGAGGGGAGGGCTCTTCCCCTCCCGGGTGTGACAGCGGAGCGCAGGGGGGGGCGGTAGCCCCTATTGGAGCTCTGCGACGCTTCGGGAGCCAAGTTCTTGGCGTTGTCCGCCTAGCGCACTGCCCCACGAGCAGGAAGTCCTGGCTGCCTGACGGGCTGGGCCAGACCAGGCGTCTGCAATGGTGTGACGTCGAGGGAAACGGTCGATTCGAGGCTCGAGTCGCGGGCTAAAGTGAGTGGCTCACAGTTGTACAACTGTGGGATGCTGGTCCACCGGGGCGCGGAGCCTCGCGCACAGGCCGGCATTGTGTTCGAGACCGAGTACGCCCATGTCGCTGTGGCCGATTCGATGCCCGGTTCGCAGGCTGAAGCGAGTGGTTCACAGTTGTACAACAGTGGGATACTGGTCCACTGGGGCGCACAGCCTCGCGCGCAGGCCTGCATCGTGTTCGAGACCGAGTACGCCCATGTCGCTGTGGCCGATTCGATGCCCGGTTCGCAGGCTGAAGCGAGTGGTTCACAGTTGTACAACTGTGGGATACTGGTCCACCGGGGCGCGGAGCCTCGCGCACAGGGCCTGGTGGGCGCACGTGGGCGGGTTCGTGGCCGGCATGGCGCTCCTCTTCGCGTTCCAGAAGCCGGAGGCGAAGCGGCGGGCCTACGTCTACTCGCGATTCAGGTAGCGGCATGGGCGCGAGCGAAGCACTGCGAAGCGCGGCGGAGTTGCGGGCGGAACGGCCGCTCGAGCTGGCCGAGGCCCTGGGCGTGATGCGCGACGCGGCGACGGCCCTCGCCGCCCTCCACGCCCGCGGCCAGGCCCACGGCGCCGCGTGCCTCGAGAACATCGTGCTCGACGCCGCGGGGGCGGCCCGCCTGTGCCACGACACGCTCTCGCCCCGCCTCGTGAGCCCCGAGCAGGAGCGGGGGGAGGCGCCCGACGCGCGGAGCGATGTCTACGCCCTCGGCACGGCCATCGCCGAGCTTCTGGGCGACGCGCCGCGGCCCGAGCCGGTCCGCCGCCTCCTCGCGACGATGACCGCCGATGACCCAGCCGACCGGCCCCAGGCGGCCGACGAGGTGCTCCTGGGCCTCGATGCCTGCGAGCTGATGGCGGGGATTCGGCCCGCCCGGCCCGGCCACGCGGTGGACCCCGAGCGCGTGGGCCGGCGCCTGCTGCCGCTGGTCGTCATCGCGTTGGGCATCGCCGTGCTGGGCCTCGCCTTGATCGTGCTCCTGACCCGCACGCCGCCGCAGCGCGGCGCCCCGCCCGAATCGCACAAGCCCCTCATCGAGAGAATGGCCCCGCCCGCGAAGCCGTGAGCGTTTCAGGCAGTTGACATTCCCGTCCGTCTGGGCCACAATAGGGGAGGAGCAAGCGACACGCCCACCCCACGGAGACGGCGATGGCCACGATTACTGTCTCACTGCCCGAAGAGCGCGCGGCAAGCCTGCGCCGCTTCGCCGACCAGCTCAAGGTGACGCCTGAGGAACTCGTCCGCGTCAGTGTGGACGACCTGTTGTCCCGTCCCGAGGATGCCTTCGAGCGCGCGGTCGAGCGGGTATTGCGCAAGAACGCAGAACTCTATCGGCGACTCGCCTGATGCGCCATCTCACCGTGGGCGAAGTGCTCGAACTCTCCCGCCGAGTGATCCAGCAGTCGGGTGGCGCCATTGGTGTTCGGGACTTGGGTGCTCTTGAGTCTGCTCTTGCCCAACCACGCATGACGTTCGGCGGCCAGGACCTCTACCCCGATCTCGTCTTGAAGGCCGCGGCGCTGGGTTTCTCGCTCATCTGCAACCATCCATTTGTGGACGGCAACAAGCGCATCGGCCACGCGGCGATGGAGACGTTTCTCCTTCTCAATGGGCTCGAGATCGTGGCTGGTGTGGACGAGCAGGAGCGGGTCATCCTCCAGGTCGCCTCAGGGGTCATGGGCCGCGACGCACTCACGGCATGGCTCCGGGCGCACGTGGCCAACGCAGTGGTGCGGCCGTAATTCCTTCTTCGTGCCACGGCTGGCTTGTCCGGCCGTGCGCTTCGGGCGCGGCGCCGGAGCGCAAGACACGGCTGGGCAAGCCAGCCGTGCCACACCCTTTTGCGGCGGGCGGCGCGGTGGGGTATAATGAGCCGCCCAGAGCGACCGGAGTGCGCGATGAAGGCGATGGCGGCCAGGCCACAGCCCGACGAGCAACAGGCGCCCGACTCAGGGCCCGAGCGCGGCGTGACGGTGCGCTCGCTGGTCGTGGGGGCGCTGCTGTGCGTGGCGCTGACGGCCGGCGAGCCGTTCGGCGTGCTCGTCATCCGCGGCTCGGCCCTGTGCGCCGACTTCTCGACGGGCGGGGCCATCTTCCTCTTCTTCCTGCTGGTCTTCGGGATCAACGGCCTCCTCCGCCGGCTCGGGCCGCGCCTCGGCCTCTCCTCGGCGGAGCTGGTGACGGTCTACGTGATGCTGGTCCTGGCCTCGGCCATTCCCTCGTGGGGCTTCACGATGAACATGATGGGCCTCACGGGGGGCCTGCGCTACTACGCCTCGCCCGAGAACGAGTGGTACGCGCACATCCTGCCGCACCTGAAGGCCTGGGCGGCGCCGACGGACGACGTGGCGCTGCGCCACTTCTTCGAGGGGCTGCCGCCGGGCGAGTCGCTGCCCTGGCAGGCCTGGGTGACGCCGCTCGTGTGGTGGAGCACCTTCATCCTGGCCGTCTACCTCGTGATGATCTGCGTCGTCACCGTCCTGCGGCGCCAGTGGGTCGAGCACGAACGGCTCACGTTTCCCCTCGCCCAGCTTCCGCTCGAGATGGCGGCGACGGCCAGCCCCACCGCCGCCTGGCCCGCGCTCTTCCGCTCGAAGATGATGTGGGCAGGCTTCGCCGTGCCCGCGCTCATCTTCTCCTACAACGGCATCCAGAAATACGTGCCCTCCATGCCCGTCTTCGAGCTGGGCGCATGGCTCCAGATCATCCCTGGCGTCCTCTACTCCACCTTCTTCGTCCGCTTCGAGGTCATCGGCCTATCCTATCTCGTGAACACCGACGTCTTGCTGGGCCTCTGGGCCTTCGCGTGGTACTTCATGATCGAAAAGGCCATCTTCAAGAGCGTCGGCTTCACCATCGGCGCGGAGGAACTCTACAGCGACCCCGGGCAGCCCACGGAGGCATACCAGGCATTCGGCGCGGTGACGGCCTACGTGCTCATCGGCCTGTGGGTGGCCCGCAAGCACCTGCGCGGCGTCTTCCGCAAGGCATTCTTCAACGCGCCCGACGTTGACGACAGCCGCGAGCTGCTGTCCTATCGCGCCGCCCTCATCGGCCTGGCGCTGGGGCTGGCCTACGTGGTGGCCTGGATGACCCGCTCGGGCATGGCCGTGGGCCACGCCTGCATCTTCATCGTCGGCGCCCTCATAGCCTTCCTGGGCCTCACCAAGATCATCTGCGAGGCGGGCCTGGCCTACGCCCGCACGCCCGTCACCCCCTCGGCCCTCACCCACAGCATCCTCGGCCCCGCGGGCCTCGGGCCGGCCAGCGTCGTCAACCTCGGCCTGGCCCTCTGCTGGTCGGGCGACACCCGCACCATCGTCATGACCTCGGCCGCCACGGGTGCCAAGATGGGCGACGCCGCGGGCGTGCGCTCCCGCCGCCTCTTCGGCGCCATGCTCCTCGCCCTCGTCGTCGGCATCGTCGCCTCGATGGCCGCCGTCCTCCTCATCGGCCACGCCCACGGCGGCATGAACCTCGGGAGCTGGCAGTTCGGCGGCATGACCAACTGCACCGGCACCTGGATGATCAACCACATGCCCCTTCAGGACCGAATTGCCGAGGGCACGTCGTGGGGCAAAATGGGCTTCCTGGGCATCGGAGCGGCGCTGATGAGCGTCCTGATGATGTGCCGCTACCGCTTCCCCTGGTGGCCGATTCACCCCGCGGGCCTGGCCGTGGGCCTCACGCACCCGACGTTCCACGTCTGGTTCAGCATCTTCATCGCCTGGCTCATCAAGATCATCGTCCTCAAGATGGGCGGCATCTCCCTCTACCGCCGCACCCGCCCCTTCTTCCTCGGCATGATCCTCGGCGCCTTCGCCACGGCCGGCCTCTGGCTGATCATTGACTGGCTGGCCGGCCACCAGGGCAGCGGCTTCACCCTCGGCTGAGCTGGCACGCTACAGGTTGTGTGGGCGGAACCCAGACCACAAGCGGCTGCATTCGCCCCCAGCTCCCCCAGCTCGCCGGTTCATGGGGAAGGCGGGGTCAGGTCTTCACTATTTCCTATTTTGGCACGAGATGCCTGTCGCATCGTGGCGACCCAGACGATGATGCTCAGTACCGCTCCACCAGGACGATGAGGCGCTCGATGGCCGGGGCAACGACCTCGGCCTTCGCCATGTCCTCGCCGGGGCGCGGGATGTAGTAGACGGTGCCGCTCTTGCGGTCGAGATACCACTCGCCCGGCTCGTCGAGCAGTTCCAGCGCGTTCTCGATGTAGTTCGGGAGCTTGACCTGCACGCCCTCCTTCGTGCGGGCCATGGTGAAGTGCGGCTGGAGCATGGCTACGACCGCGCCATCGCCATCCTTCACGATGCTCTTCACCTTGCAGCGGGAGTGGGTCCAGGTGACGAGGTAGCAGAACTCGATGTCGTCCTGATTGCCCCACGCCGCCATGTCGGGCTTGGGGAGCCTGTAGCCGTCGCTGCCGTGGAGCGCGATGCCGGGCGGGGGGTTGCCCCTTGCGCGGGTGGCTCGGATGCCGTTGACGTAGAGCTGGCGGAAGTTGGGGACGTCGGTCCTCGCCTCCCAGCGGGCGCCCTCCTGAGTCCAGCCCGTGACGGCCTTGCCGCCGCTGAGGATGGGCGTTTCGCCCTCAAACGCCTTGTAGACCACATTGTGGCCGCCCGTGCCCGAGTCCTCCGGCCCGAAGGCGAGCGTGCGGGCGATGGGATACGTGCCGCCGCGCAGGACGACCGCGATGTCGCCCGTCATCCCAGCATTGATGGCCCTCACTGCGTCGCGGGCCTTCTCGATGGTCCTGAACGGCCTGGCCTCGATGCCGGGGTTCTCGTCATTGCCGTTCGGCGAGACGAAGAAGGTCTGCTGCGGCTCGGCCGCGAGTGCCGTCAAGGGAACAAGCAGCCACGCAAGGCGCCAGAGCACCATTTCGGCCCTCCTTTGGCCTCGGGGGAAGGGGGCATCCGAAACCAATGTAGTGCGGCGGAGCGAAAAGTCAAGCGGGCCGGTCTTCGTTTTCGGGCACTACGATGATGGCGCTGGTGTCGAGGAGGCGCTCCTGCTTGGCCCACTTGGTGCCGCAACGGTATTCGCACAGGCCGCAGCCGACGCAGGCTTCGGGCTTGACGAAGGGGGCGAGGATGCGGCCGGCCTCCTCGGTCTCGGCGGCCGTGAGCACGCCCTCGGGCACTTCGCCCACCTCGATGCGGATGGGACGCATCTCAATGGCGTTGTAGCCCGCGGCGCGGCACTCGTCGCGGCAAAGCTGGCAGTCCCGCTTCCCCGCGTGGGGCAGACACGTCCGCGTGTTCACGACCGCCAGGCCCATGTGCGTCTTCTTCTTCTCCTCGATGGGCAGCGGGCGGATGGCGCCCGTGGGGCACACCTGGCCGCAGAAATTGCACTCCTGGTGGCACCCCGCCCATGAGGGCACGGCCACGGGCGTCCACAGCGCATCCAGCCCCGCCCCCAGCCCGGCGGGATGAAGCACGGGGCCGGGACAGACCTTGATGCACAGGCCGCAGCGGACGCACAGTTCCAGGAAGCGCTCCTCGCGGAGGCTGCCCGGGGGCCGGAGGAGGCGCTTGTGCCGCCCGAGCGCGATGCCCGTCGCGGCCCAGGCCCCCGCCGCCGAGGCGCACAGGAGCGCCCGCCGCGAGAGGCGAGGGCCGTCCGAAGAGGGGACTCTCCTCCACCCGCGAAACTCGAAACTCGGAACCCGAAACTCAATCGCGCTCACGGGGCAGGCGCGGGCGCAGTCGGGGCAGAAGGCGCACTCGGCGACCCGCGTCGAGAAGTCGGGGCGAATGGCGTCGAAGGTGCAGGCCCGCACGCACTTGCCGCAGCCGATGCACGAGTCGTTCACCCGCCGCTCCCGCAGCCGCAAGGGGCTGAGGAGCGAGAAGAGCGCCCCGGTTGGGCACAGGTTCCGGCACCAGAAGCGCCTGCCCAGCACGGTGAGGGCAGGAATGCACAGGAACAGGGCGATGGCGAGCCAGTAGTTCCACCCCACGGGCCGCACCATGCTCGCGTGCTTGAGCGTCGCGAGTTGGGCGGGGCCGAGGGCGAAGACGAAGCCGCGCGTGGCCAGGGGAATCGCGGCGACGTAGCCCGCGAGCATCACGCCGAGAGCCGCCGCGGCGAGCACCGCGGCCAGCACGTAGTACTTGATGTGCACCCAGCCGCCGCGCCGCCGAACGTGGAGCCGCTTGAGCCGCCGCCCCAGCGCCCAGTCGGCCAGGTCAATCGTCGTGCCCAGCGGGCAGATGTAGGAACAGAACACCCGCGGCACGAGGAGCGACACCCAAAGGATGGCCGCCGCCCCGATGAGGAACGGCCCCACGCACCGCCCCGCCACCGCCGCGGCGACCGATGCCAGCGGGTCGAGCCACAGGAACGCCTCGGCCTGCACCCACTCCTTGTCGGCCAGCACCCGCGTGCCGAAGCGCTGGGCGTAGGGCCACGCCACGTAGAGGAGAAGCAGCAGGAAAAGGGCGAACGACACGCCCTGGCACGCTCGACGCACGGCGGACTCTCCAGGCAGGCACCCCGTCCCTGCCCCAGTGTAGGCGCCCCCGCCAGCGGAGTCAAGGTGCCGGTGCGTGCCCACGGGGTGGCGGTGGTGGCGGGAAAATAGGGCGCAGATTGGGAAAATCTCCGATCGCCATAAGCCACTGTGGCGCATGCGGTTGTGGATTCCAGGGGTCGGACCGGAAAATTCAGGGGCCGCATTTTCGGGGGGGATTGTCGTTGTACGTATAGGGGGAGAGTGTGGGAGATGGAGGGCAGCGGACGGCAGACAGTGGGTGGGAGGCGCCCCCCCCCGCCGCGGGTGGCGTGTGTGTGGCGCAGAGTTGAGCCACATTGAGCCACATTGGGCAACAGTGAGCCGGAAGGCCGAGAATCGCCAAACGGCGAGTGAGCCACATTGAGCCACATTGAGCCACATTGGCGCGGGGCGGGGCGGAACCCGCTCGCCCGCCGCGCCGCGACTTGCGCGGGAGCGGAGACTTGATACGATCAACGGCCACGGTACAAGAGCCGAAGGAGCAAACGATGAGACGCCTGGCAGCGGGAGTGGCGTGGGGAATGCTGGGGGCGTGCGCGCTGGCCAGCGACTGGCCGATGTGGCGCGGCGACGCCAGCCGCACAGGCACGACGGCCGAGGCGCTGCCGGCCGAGCTGCACCTGCGCTGGGTGCGCAAGCTGCCCCCGCCCCGGCCCGCGTGGCCGAACGAGCCGCGGCTGCACTTCGATGCGTCGCACGAGCCGGTGGTGCTGGGCAAGACCCTCTTCCTCGCCTCGCCGAACGACGCCACGGTCACCGCCTACAGCACGGAGACGGGCGAGCGGCTCTGGGCGTTCCTGGCCAATGGCCCGGTGCGGCTCGCGCCGGTCGCGTGGAAGGGCAGCGTTTGCTTCGGCTCCGACGACGGTTTCCTCTATTGTCTCGACGCGGCGAGCGGGGCGCTCCGCTGGAAGGTGCGGGGCGCGCCCGACGAGCGGCCCGAGCGCCGCCACCTGGGCAACGGCCGCCTCATCTCCTACTGGCCGGTCCGCGGCGGCCCGGTCCTCGCCGACGGCGTGCTCTACTTCGCGGCCGGCGTGTGGCCGACGCTCGGGGTGTTCATCGTGGCCGTCGAGGCCGAGAGCGGCCGCGTGCTCTGGCGCAACGCCGAGGCCAACCTGATCGAGAGTGTGCGGGTGGACCACAACGAGCTGGCCGATTCGGGCCTCTCGCCGCAGGGCTACCTCGTGGTCGCGGGCGACCTGTTGCTCGTGCCCAACGGCCGCTCGATGCCGGCCGTGCTCGACCGCAGGACGGGCAAGGTGCTCCGCTACATCCAGGGCTACCGCCACGCTGCCGCAGGGGGCGGCGGAACGCTGTCCGCTGGCCGGCGCCCTGACGTGGCGGTTCCGCCGCCCCATACGGGGCTGGGGGAGGGGGTTGGCGTCCGCCGTCACCCCACGGCTCTCAAGGCATCGCCGTGGGCTTTACTCCGCCGCCCCGTGCGGGGGGCTAAGCCTGTCGTGCGGTCTGGCTGGCCCGCGCAAAGCTGTTACTGCACACGATCTGCTTTCCGCTATTGACCTGTTCTTGAATCGGCGCTACAATGAGCGCGCAGATCGAGGCCCCGCACCCGGCAGCGGCGTCGTCGTGGCCATCGGGCCCAGGCGAGCATTCATGGCCCAGCGCAGAAAGCTCATCGGCGCGATCCTCAGCGAGTTGGGCGTTGTGTCCCACACCCAGCTCCAAGAGGCCCTCGAGCTACAGAAAGAGTCCAGCGTGCGCATCGGCGATGCGCTGCTGACGCTGAAGTACTGCACGCCGGGCGACATCGCGCAGGCGCTCTCCATGCAGTTCGGGCGGAAGGTGGTGGACCCCCGCACGCTCGAGATACCGCAGGAGGCGCTTGGCGCGGTGCCGAAGGCGATGGCGCGCGAGCACCACCTGATCCCGATCGCGCGGCAGGACGGGCGCCTGACCGTGGCCGTGGCCGACCCCCTGGATTTGTACGCTCTCGATCACCTGCGGTTTGCGACGAACTGCGACATAGACTACGTGATCGCGGCGAGCGACGCGATCGAGGAGGCGATCAAGCAGAAGTACGAGATCGGCGACGACACGGTGGACAACATGCTCCAGGAGTTCACCGAGAGCAACATAGACTACGCGGACAAGGATGGGGACAAGTTGCAGGAGGGGGAGGACCCAGACGACGCGCCGGTGATTCGGCTGGTGACGCTGATCATCACCGAGGCGTTGCGCTCGCGCGCGAGCGACATACACATCGAGCCGATGATGAACCGGTTGCGCATCCGGTATCGGGTGGACGGGGTGTGCTTCGAGGTGGAGAACCCGCCGAAGAGCCTCCAGGGCTCGATCATCTCGCGTGTGAAGATCATGGCGGACATGGACGTGGCGGAGCGCCGCCGGCCGCAGGACGGGCGCATCCGCATGAAGCTGCTGGGCCGCGACATTGACCTCCGCGTCTCCGCCCTGCCCGCCAGCCACGGGCCGAGCGTGGTCCTGCGCATCCTCGACAAGCAGTCGGTCCTCCTCGGCGTGCAGGACCTCGGGTTCGGGGACGACGACTACCGGCGGTTCAAGAACATCATCAAGCGGCCCAACGGCATCGTGCTGGTCACCGGCCCCACAGGGTCGGGGAAGACGACGACGCTGTACGCGGCCCTCAACGAGCTGAACACGTCGGACCGCAAGATCATCACGGCGGAGGACCCCGTGGAGTACAGCATCGCGGGGATCAACCAGGCGGAGGTCAGGGAGCCGATTGGCATGACGTTCGGGCGCATCCTGCGCGCCATGCTGCGTCAGGCCCCCAACGTGATTCTGGTGGGCGAAATCCGCGACAAAGAGACGGCGGAGATCGCCATCCAGGCGGCCCTCACGGGACACCTCGTCTTCTCCACGCTCCACACCAACGACGCTCCCTCGGCCATCGCGCGTCTCATTGACATCGGCGTCCAGCCCTTCCTCGTCTCGTCATCCGTCCAGGCCATCATGGCCCAGCGGCTCATCCGCCGCGTGTGCGCGAGCTGCAAGGAGCCGTACGTGCCGAAGCCGCTCGAGCTGAAGCTGGTGGGCCTGAGCGAGGAGGACGTGGCGCACGTGACGCTCTACAAGGGCGCCGGGTGCGGCGACTGCAGCCACACGGGGTTCAAGGGCCGCGTGGGGATCTTCGAGCTGATGGAGATGGACACCCAGTTGCGCGACATGGCGTTCAACAAGGTCTCGACCAACCGCATCCGCGACCAGGCGGTGGCCTCGGGCATGCGGACGCTTCTGCACGACGGCGTGCGCAAGGTGCTCCAGGGGCTGACCACGATCGAAGAGGTGCTCAGCACGGTCGCCGGGGACATTCTGGCCCAGCTCAGCTAGCCCGCACTCCGCGCCAGCCGGGGGGACGTGGCCGCTCCCGCATCGCGTGAGGCGCGGGGGCAAGGGTTACCGAAGGGTCGCGAACCAGGAACAAGCATGCCCGCCGAAGTCAACCGCCTTCTCCAGTTCGTCGTGGACCGCAGCGCCTCGGACCTTCACATGTGCGTGGGGCGGCCACCCACGGTGCGCCTCCACGGGCGCCTGCACAAGCTCGACACCACCCCGCTGACGCCCGAGGACACGGTGGCCTTCATGAAGTCCATCACGTCCGACCGCCACCAGCAGGAGCTTCAGGAGGTTGGCACGACCGACTTCGGCTTCGCCTTCCTCGATCAGGCCCGGTTCCGCGTGTGCGCCTACCACCAGAAGGGCCACGTCGGCATCTCCCTCCGCCTCATCCCCAACACGCTCCTGACCTTCGAGCAGATCGGCCTGCCGCACCACATCAAGGAACTCCTCACCAGGCCCCGCGGACTCATCCTGGTCACCGGCCCCACAGGGTCGGGCAAGACCACCACGCAGGCCACGATGGTGAACTTCATCAACGAGAACATGGACCACCACATCGTGACCGTCGAGGACCCCATCGAGTACTACCACGAGCACAAGAAGAGCATCATCACCCAGCGCGAGATCGGGGTGGACGTGCCGAGCTTCAAGGAGGGCGTGCGGCGCGCGCTGCGCATGGACCCCGACGTGATCCTCGTGGGCGAGATGCGCGACCTGGAGACCATGGCCGCCGCCATCACCGCCGCCGAGACCGGCCACATCGTCTTCGCCACGCTCCACACCACGGGCTCCGCACGCACCGTCAACCGCATCATTGACGCCTACCCCACCACGCAGCAGGGCATGGTCCGCGCCCAGCTCGCCGTCTCCATCCTCGCCGTCCTCTCCCAGGTCCTCCTCCCGCGCGTCGGCGGCCAGGGGCGCGTGGCAGGCTTCGAGGTCATGGTGATGACCGACGCCATCGCCAACCTGATCCGCGAGAACAAGGTGGAGCGCATCGACTCGGAGATCCAGACCGGGCGCTCGAAGGGCATGGTCCTCCTCGACGACTTCCTGTTCTACGAACTCTTCGCCAAGGGGGTCATTGACTACAAGACGATGATCACCTCCGCCCAGCGCCCCGAGGACCTCCAGAAGAAGTACAAGGAGCGCAGCCAGTGAGCGCAGAGAGCGACACCGCCGCCGCGACCGCCGCCGCGCCCCGCCGCGCCAAGCACCGCCGCAGCCGCAAGACCCTCGGCCAGATCCTCCGCGAGAAGGAATGGGCCGCCGACCAGCAGATCGAGGACTGCGCCGACGAGGCCAAGCGCGAGGGCAAGGTCATCGGCTCCGTCCTCGTCGCCCACGGGTACATCACGGAAGACCAGCTCGTCCACGCCCTCGCCGAGCAGGCAGGCATGGCCGTGGTGGACCTCGACGCGATCGATGTCCCACGGGACGTCGTGGACCGCGTGTCCGTGTCCATCGCCGAGGTCTACAAGATCGCCCCCGTGAAGTTCGAGGAGGGCGTGCTCACGGTGGCCATGGCCGACCCCCTCCAGGTCCAGGCCCTCGACGACCTGCGCTTCATGCTCAACTGCGAGGTCGAGGGCGTCGTCGCCAGCGAGGCCGCCGTCGAGCGCGCCGTCAAAAAATACTACGCCGGCCAGCGCGAGTCCGTCGAGCAAATCATCCAGGAAATCCAGGACTCGCGCGACGAGGAGGCAGAGCCTGCGCGCGTTCCGTGGCACCCGTTCCGCGAGGCGCTGCGGGCGGGGATTGATCTCGTGGCCGACGTGCTGGTGCTGCACGGGGCCGAGCTGCCCTGGGGGCGCGGCAAGCCGCGCCTGCCGCGCAACCGCAATGAGTTCGACGGCATCAGCCGCTTCCTGCGCGACCTGCCGGCCGGCGAGGATCGCCCGCCGCTCGGAGCCCTCTTCGAGTCCGCCCGCCTTCCCGCCCTGCCCCACAAGGAGCGGGTGCCCCACCGCGTGACGTTCTATCGCGGCCGCCAGGTGCTCTCGGTGGATGGCGCGCGCATCGCCCTGCCCGCGGGCCGCGAGCTGGAGTTGCTCGAACTCCTCGCCCAGCGGCGCGGCCGCGGCGAGGTGACGCCGCCAGCCGAGGGAGGAACTGACTGGAAGAACGCGGCAGACCAGCTTCGCCGCCGCATTCGCCGGGCGACGGGGGAGAAGCTCTTCCACGCCGTCGTCGTAGGAGCGTCCGCGCCCGTGGGCGGCTATCGCCTCGCGCCCGGCGTTCGGGTCCGTGACGACTGACCCGAGCGACTACGGAGCGACTGATGAGCGATTGTTGAGAAATTCTTGCATCGAGACCTCCCGCCCGAAGTGTCGTAACCACAATCCCCTGCAGCCCGCCCCACAGCCATAAGCCCGGCGACTACTGGCGAGTCGTCGGACGCGACCCGTATGTATAGGTGGAGGGGAAGAGGAAGAGAGGTGCTGGGTGGCGGGTGTTGGGGGTTGGGCGAAGCGATGGGACGGATCGGACGGATCGGACGGATCCGACGGATCCGACGGATCGGCCAGATCCCCGTCCCCCCCTCCCCCACGGCGCGGCGCGTGGCGCAATGTTGAGCCACATTGAGCCACATTGGGCGACACTGAGCCGGAAGGGCGAGGATCGCCAAACGGCGTTTGAGCCACATTGGGCAACTTTGAGCCACATTGAGCCACATTGGCAGGCGGGCGTGGCGCCTGCTATAATGCGAGCAGGCATTGGCAAGGAGTGGCGAGATGTCAGACGAACGACTGCTGAACCGGCTGCAGGAGCTGAAGCGGCAGCGGAACGCCGTCGTCCTGGCGCACAACTACCAGCGCGGCGAGGTGCAGGACGCGGCGGACTTCACGGGCGACTCGCTCGGCCTGTCGCAGGAGGCGGCGAAGACAGCGGCGGAGGTGATCCTCTTCTGCGGCGTGCACTTCATGGCCGAGACCGCCGCGATTATCTGCCCCGACAAGACGGTGCTGATTCCCGACCCCAACGCGGGCTGCCCGATGGCCAACATGGTGACGCCGCGCGAGCTGGCCGCGATGAAGGCGGAGCACCCGAACGCCGTGGTGGTGACCTATGTGAACTCAACGGCGGCGGTCAAGGCGATGAGCGACGTGTGCTGCACCTCGGCCAACGCGGTGAAGGTCGTCGCCACGGTCCCGCCCGACCGCGAGGTGCTGTTCGTGCCCGACCAGAGCCTGGGCGACTACGCGGCGAAGCAGCTCGGCCGCCCCCTCATCCTGTGGCCGGGCTGCTGCCCGACCCATCACCGCATCATCGCCAGGGACGTGCTGGCCCTCAAGGCCGAACACCCCGACGCCCTGTTCGTGTGCCACCCGGAGTGCACGGGCGACGTGGTGGCCCTGGCCGATAAGGTGGCCAGCACGTCGGGCATGGTGAAGTGGTGCAAGGAGACGGCGGCGAAGACGATCATCGTCGGCACCGAAATCGGCCTGCTCCACCGCCTGCGCAAGGACAGCCCCGACAAGGCGTTTCTGCCCGCCTCCCCGCTCGCCGACTGCCCGAACATGAAGCTGAACACGCTGGAGAAGATGGTCTGGGCGCTGGAGGACATGGAGCACCGCGTCACCGTGCCGCCCGAGGTGGCGGGGCCGGCGCGAAGGGCGATTGAGAGGATGCTGGAAGTCAAGTGACAAGTGGCAAGTGACAAGTGAAGATCGCAGTGGCAATGAGCGGGGGGGTGGATTCGAGCACGGTGGCCGCGTTGCTGAAGGAGGCGGGCCACGAGGTGGTGGGGCTGTTCATGCGCCTGGCGGCGGAGCCGGCCGACGCGCAGCGGGTGGCGGAACACCTGGGGATCGCCTTCGAGGCGGTGGACTTCGCGGCGGAACGCGAGGCGCTGATCGCCTACCTGTGCGCGGAGTACGACGCGGGGCGGACGCCGAACCCGTGCGTCGCGTGCAACCGGTGGAACAAGTTCGGCAGGCTGCTCGACCACGCGCGGGCGCTGGGCTGCGAGAGGCTGGCGACGGGGCACTACGTGCGCCTGGCCGAGCGCGGCGGGCGACTCGTCCTGCGGCGCGGCCTCGACCCGGCGAAAGACCAGTCCTACGTCCTCTCGCGGCTCACGCAGGAGCAACTGGCGGGCGCCCTGTTCCCGCTGGGCGAGCTGCGAAAGGAGGACGTGCGGCGGATCGCCCGCGAGCGCGGCCTGCCGGTGCACGAGAGCAAGGAGAGCCAGGACATCTGCTTCGTGCCGGGCCGCAACTACCTGGCGGTGCTGCGGGAGCGGATGGCCGACCGCATTCGGCCGGGGCCGATCCTCGACACGAGCGGCCGCGTGCTGGGCGAGCACCCGGGCTGCCAGGGCTTCACCATCGGCCAGCGGCAGGGGTTGCGCGTCGCCCTCGGCTCGCCACGCTACGTCGTCCGCATTGACCGCGCGGCCAACGCCGTCGTCATCGGCACCCGCGAGGAGCTGGAGCGGACGGCGATGCGGGTCTCCGACGTGAACTGGATGGCGTTCGCCGAGCCGCCCGAGCGCATCGAGGCGGCGGTGCAGATTCGCTACAACCACACACCCGTCCCAGCAGCGATTGAGCCGCAGCCCGACGGCGGCGCCCGCGTGGCCTTCGCCCGCCCCGAGAGCGCCATCACCCCCGGCCAGGCCGCGGTGTTCTACGATGGCGACACGGTCCTCGGCGGCGGATGGATTGAGGGGTGAGGCAGGCCGTTGACACCACGGCAGTTCCTGCATATAATCCCCGCGGAGGTGCAAGATGACCGCGAACGACCCCATCCTGCGCCGGTGCCGAGCCGTGCTGGAGGGCCTCTACGGGGACAGGCTCAAGGACGTTGTCCTCTACGGATCCACTGCGCGCGGGGAAGACACGGACGAAAGCGACGTGGATCTCATGGTCGTGCTGGATGGCCCCGTGGACGCTGCTGCGGAGATCTACCGGATCTGGGACGTGCTGTATCCCGTCCAGTTGGACAGCGATCGCCTGATCTCGGTGATGCCGGCGGACGCAGGCAGCTACACAAGGCGGGAGTACAGCGTGTACCGTGACGCGCAGGACGAGGGTGTGCCCATTGAACGAGGATGACCTGGAGATTGGTGATTTGTGGCGGCGCGCTCTGAGTTCCATCGGGGCCGCCGAGACATTGCTGCTCGGGGGGCATCCCGACTTCGCGGCCTCGCGCGCCTACTATGCCGCGTTCTACAGCGCCTCTGCTCTGCTCCTGAGCGCCGGCAAGAAGGCCCGCAAGCACACCGGCGTCATCGGCCTCATACACAAGGACTATGTGAAGGAAGGCAAGCTCCCAGCGGATGTTGGCCGCATCCTGGACAGCTTACACGATCTCAGGAATCTTGGCGACTACGGCGGCTCATCTCCAGGCGTGAAGAGTCCAGAGGCCGGTGGGCAGGCTGGCCGGCGCGCGGGTAGAGCGTGGCGATGGCTGGGAAGCGCAGGACGGAGTGTGGCAGCGTCTCGTCTACAACGCCGCGTTCACGAAGGACGACGTGCACCTGGTCAAGAAGGTGGCGGACATGGGCTACGACGGGGTGGAGGTGCTGTTCGCGGACCTGAGCATCCTGGACGCGAAGGCGACGCGGCGGGCGTGCGAGGAGGCGAAGATGGGCCTCACGGCCTGCTGCGTGATGGTGCCCGACGCCAATCCGTGCAGCCCGAAGCCCGAGGTGCGCAAGGCGGCCGTCGCGCGGCTCAAGCAGATGGTGGACATTTGCGCGGAGATGGGCGGCGAGGCCATCGCGGGCCCACTCTACTCGCCCGTGCGGGAGCTGACGGGCAAGGCGCCGACCGACGACGAGAAGAAGTGGTGCGCGGATGTCCTTCGCGCCGCGGCCGAGCACGCGGACAGAGCGAAGATCAACATGGCCATCGAGCCGCTCAACCGCTTCGAGACCTACGTGGTCACCACCATCGCCGACGCGACGGCCATGTGCAAGATGGTGGGCCACCCGCGGCTGAAGGTGCAGGTGGACACCTTCCACGCGAACATCGAGGAGCGGGACACTGCGGCGGCCATTCGCGCGTGCGGGCCGATGGTCGGCCACTTCCACGCCTGCGAGAACGACCGCGGCACGCCCGGCACGGGCCACGTGCCGTGGAAGGAGGTCTTCCGCGCCCTCAAGGACATCAAGTACGACCGCTGGGTGACGATCGAGAGCTTCGCGACCGGCATCCTGGACCTCTGCGCCGCCGCCTGCATCTGGCGGCCGATCTACGAATCGGCCGACAAGCTGGCCAAGGACGGCCTGGCCTTCCTCAAGAAGATGGCCGCCGAGGCATAGGATGAACGAGGGGTCGGCCATGGGTATCGCTGTTCTCGACATCGAGGTTGGCAATCCGGCTAGCCCGGAGGTGACCGAGAGCCTGGAGTTTCTTGTGGATTCCGGCGCGGTGTACTCGGTCGTGCCGGCGGCCGTCCTGGAGCGGCTGGGGATCAAGCCCCTGACCGAGCAAACGTTCCGGCTGGCCGACGGGACGAAGATCGTCCGCAAGAAGGGCGGCGCGGTCTTCAAGTACCGTGACCGAATCGGCGTGGCCGATGTCGTTTTCGGCGAGCCGGGCGACA
The DNA here is from genome assembly GCA_041320515.1 of Planctomycetota bacterium. Classification (GTDB taxonomy): domain Bacteria; phylum Planctomycetota; class PUPC01; order DSUN01; family DSUN01; genus DSUN01. Next base: position 4,027,989 of record JBGLNR010000001.1, read on the forward strand.
GCAAGCTGCTCGGGGCCTTCACGCTGGAGGCCCTGGGCCTCTCGCTGAACCCCCTCAAGCGCGAGTTGACCGAGATACCGATGATTCTGGCATGAGCCCCGACCCCGTGGGAGCAAGGAGACCCGACCATGGCGGAGAGAGATGTGAACAGGCGTGAGTTCCTGGAGAAGGGCGCGGCAGCAGCGGGGGCGGGCGTCCTCGCCGCCGGGGCGCTGGGCGCTGAGGCGCCCAAGATGCCGCCCAAGGACAAGATCCTCAGCTTCAACGAGAAGATGGAGTACCGGCGGCTGGGCAAGACCGACCAGTGGGTCTCCGCCATCAGCCTCGGCGGGCACTGGAAGCGCTGCCCGTTCAAGGGCGAGGACTTCGACAAGAACCGCGCCGAGATCATGGCCAAGTGCCTCGACTCGGGCATCAACTACGTGGACGCCTGCTGGGGCAACGAGATCACGGCCTACGGGAAGGCCATCAAGACTATCGGCCGCCGCAAGGACATCTACTTCGGCTTCTCCAACGGCGGCCAGGAGATGCGCTTCCCCGAATGGCGCACGAAGCCCAAGCTCATGGAGTCGCTAGAAAGCAAGATGAAAGAGGTGGGTCTGGATGTCGTGGACTTCTGGCGCCCCACCTGCCACGAGCCGGGCGGCATGCACACCCACAACGAGTCGTGCGAGATGGTCGCCGCCGGCGAGCAGGCGGTCAAGGACGGCAAGGTGCGCTGGTTCGGCTTCTCGACCCACGACCGCCGCTGGATCGAGATGATGGTCCGCGAGTTCCCCATCGTCTCCTTCGTCGTCACCCCCTACACGGCCAAGACGAAGGAGAAGCCGGCCGGCAGCTTCTTCGACACGCTCCGCAAGCACGACATCGGGTTCTTCGGCATCAAGCCCTTCGCGTCCAACTCCATCTTCAAGGGCACGAGCGCGCCCGACGACGAGCACCGCGAGGAGGACGACCGCATCGCGCGCCTCGCCCTGCGCTACGTGCTCTGCTGCGACGTGCTGACGGCGCCCATCCCCGGCCTCATCTTCCCCCACCACGTCGAGAACTGCCTGAAGGCCATCGAGGAGCGGCGCAAGGAGGACCTGGTGGCGCGTCCCGCCGTGCTCGACAACCAGGAACTCGCCCAGGCCGCCGACGCGATGTGGCAGCGCCTGCCCAGGGGCTACCAGTGGCTCAAAGATTGGGAATGGGTCTGAGAGCCATCCACGGATCGCCGGTTCCGGGCGCCGGACCGAGGTGCCTGGCAGCGGGGGCGATGCCCTGGTGACAAGGAGTCGCTGCTATGGGAGTGACGGCGTGCCCGAAGTGTCGAGCGCGCGTCCGAGTGCCCGACGACGCCGTGGGCAAGCGAGCCGCGTGCCCGGCTTGTCGGCAGGTGTTCCAGATCGAGGCCTCGGCAACTCCCATCGAGGCCCCGGCAGCTCCCGTCGAGGCCACGCCGTCTCCGCCGCCGCCGCATCCTGGGCCGCCTCAGCTCCAGGAGAAGGCATGGCATGTGCTCCTGGGCGGGCGGCAGTGCGGCCCCTTCTCCACGCTCGAGCTTCGGGGCCTTGCTGCCTCGTCTGAGATCCGGAGGGAATCCCTCGTGTGGCGGGAGGGCATGCAGGACTGGGCGCCAGCCGGCGACACCCCAGTCCTCGGCGATTGCTTTGCCAGGCCGCCAAGCGTTCCCTCCCCACCCAGGCCGCGCAGCAGCATCTACGAGCGAAGCCGCCGTCAGCCCCCAGGCCCGTCCGGGATTGGGGGTTGGCTGGTCCTGCCGGCCATCGGCCTCGTGATCGCCCCAGTCCGGATTGTCGTCGGCATCGTGCAAGCGGTCAGTTCGTTCGACACCTGGCAGTTCCGGACCGTGGAGAGCCGGTTCCCGCAACTCGCTACGGCGGTCCGTCTGGAGGTGTGGCTCGATGCCCTGGGGCTCGTGTTCATCGCTGTCGCCGCAATCGCCTTCTTCGGCAAGAAGCCGGCCGCCCCGAAGCTGATGGTGGCGCTCCTCCTGTACAACGTCCTGAAGAGCCTTGTTCTCACCCTCATCGTGGGCCCGGCAATGAAGGATCTCCCTACCGAGGCCACGGCGCCACTGCTCACTGCCCTCGTGGGGACACTGGTCGGGGCACTGGTCTGGATTCCCTACTTCCTCACGTCGCGGCGTGTCAAGGCCACCTTTGTGTCCCGGTCCCACAGGGGGTACGAATGCTCACGAGTCGCGCCCTGATGGTCTTCCTTCTGGCAGCCGCGGCCCAGGCGGGGGATGCCCCATTCGTGCCTGGGAAGGACGGCTGGCTCACGCTCTTCGACGGCTCGGACGTCTCGCGCTGGAAGCCGAGCAAGAGCGCCGACTGGGCGCTCAAGGATGGCACCCTGGCGGGCACGAAGGGCGAGACCGTCAACTACTGGCAATTGCTGGACTTCGAGATGGTCGCCGCATGCAAGGGGGAGGGGGAGATTCGCTTCCGCTACTCCACCATCCCCGACCCCGCGCAGCCCGGCTACTGGCTCGACGTGAGCGACGGCACCCTCCGCGCCGAGGGGAGCCGCGTCGTGGCCAAGGGCACGGGCGCGAAGAGCGACGCTTGGCGTGAAGTGCGCCTCGTTGTCTCCAAGGGCGTCTTCACCGTCTCGCTCGACGGCAAGCCGCGGGCGACCCGGCCCACCGCTCGCTCACCGCCAGCCACGCCAGGAGCGCGAGGAGAAAGGCCGCCAGCGCCGTCTCCATCCCCGAGACGGCGTGGACGGCAGTGAGGTGGTACGCGGCGAAGAGCGCCGCGCCCAGCGCCGCGCCCAACACCCGTTCATCGCGGCCCACGTCGCCGCACAGCGACCAGCCGATGCCGAAGCAGGCCCCAACCGTCAGCAGCGTGAGCGCCACGCCCAGCACCTTCGCCGTCGCCACCGGGTCGGCGTGGGCCAGGTGTGGCACGGCCATGAGGGCCATCCAGAGGAAGGACGTGTAGCCCTCGGCCCGCGGCGGCTCGACGTTGTAGGTTGGGCCTACCCCCCGGACTAGGTTCCTGGAGTACCGGAAGGTGATAAACGCGTCGTCGCACGTGAAGTTCCACACCCGAGCGATGGCGAATGCGCCCAGGGCGGCGGAGGCCAGCAGCGTCGCGACGGCCAGCTTCACACTCGGCTCCGCAACTCAGACAGCGTCCGAATGGACTGGAATCTCGGAGAACTCGATGAGTTCCTTGGGATAGTGGCTCAGATCGAGGCGCTCTTCCTTCGGGACGACGATGATGTTCCACTTCCGCATGGCCAAAGCGCCGAACAGGATGTCAATCCGCCGGCCCTTCTCGTCGCGCCCGATCTCGTCGAGCACGTAGGCTTCCGCCTCGATCGGCTTGCCTTCCAGCGTTCCGGTCAGTTCGCACGCTTCGGCGGACAAGCGCGGCTTCCCGCCAATCCCCGATGATCGCGGCACGAGAAGGCGCGTTCTCTTGAACTTCTTGGCCACTTCCGCGGAGACATAGGTGTTCGTCGCCCCCGGGTCGAAGAGCGTCCTGAATCGCTTGCCATTCACCTGTATTGTCCCGAAGACGCGCCCCGTGAGCATACTCCTTGCCGGCGGCGAAGTGTCATGACCAGGGAAGACCAATACCATCCTACCGCGCGGGGAATGAACATGCAAGATCAGACGCACACTGCGCACGCCCTTCACTGCGGCCTAACCAGTGCCTCCTGCGCGTCCAAAGCCCCCGGGGCTCCGGAACGCACCACGCCCGAGTGACTTGAGGAATGGAGGCGTGACACCCCTCACATGCATCCTACGCCAGCGACCGTCCGTGAGTCAAGAGACAATTGGTATCTGAAGATTTGACTCCCATTCCGTTCCCGCCCCTCGGGCGGCCGGAAGAACGCAAAACGGTGAAACGGACAAACCCTGAACCATCATCAAGAGTCTCGGAGAACCACCCGACAGCCGCCGTAGCCGTACTTGCTCGTTGGGTCGAGGCTAAGCCGGCAGGCGGAACGGCAGTACCCGGGATGGGGGAGCCCAGGCGAGCCTCCCCGCAGGACGCGAGAGCTTCGGTTCCCGGCTTCCACCCACGCGGAGCCATCGCTCGGCGCGCCGCCCTCATAGGAGTCGTGCCAGACGTCCTCGCACCACTCCCATACGTTACCGTGCATGTCGAAGAGGCCCCATTTGTTGGGCTTCTTCTGGCCTACAGGGTGCGTCCCACTGTCCGAGTTTGGATCATGCCACGCGTATTCGGAAAGCCCAGCGGGATTGTCGCCGAAGCAGTATTCGGTGATGCTCCCTGCCCGGCAGGCATACTCCCACTCAGCTTCCGAGGGGAGAGAGAACTCACGATTGGTCTTCTCACTGAGCTTGCGGACGAAGTCCTGGCAAGCGTGCCAGGTCACCATCTCCACAGGCTTCTTCGGGTCATTGAATATGCTCGGATTCGCGCCCATAATCGCCTGCCATTGCTCCTGTATGACCTCATACTTGCCCATGTAGAATGGCTTCTTCAGTGTGACCCTGTGGACCGGCTCCTCGTTCGCCTCGCCTTTCCCCGAACCCATGTCGAGAGAGCCGGGACGGATGAGAACCAGTTCCATCGTGACCCCACCCCCGAGGTCAACCGTCAAGTCGGCCTCCTTGCCACACCCTGCGCCCAGCAGTCCTGTAGCCACAGCCGCCAGCACCCAACGCATGAAGCCCACAGCCGGGGGCGGCTGTGCCACACGAATGTTCCGTGCCATGGTTTCTCCTCCAAAACGTACCTGGCCTTGTTGCAGCGGCCCCTGTCTCCCACGCGGCAGACAAGCTAGCAGAGCGCGTAGCCGCCCGCAAGGGAGGGCTGGCGAACAGGTTCCGCGTGCAGGCATGCACGCCCTACCGGCCTTTCCTCGGCTCCCCCTCCCGCTTGACGATGTCATGCTGGAGGCGCTGGAGGGCGGCCAGGGCGTCGAGGGGGGTGAGGTTGTCGAGGTCGAGGCGCTTCAGCTCCTCGATGGTCTCGGCGTGGAGGGAGCCGAAGAGGGTGAGCTGGAGGCCCTTGGGGTTGGCGCCCGCCTTGTCGAGAGACGGGGCGAAGCGGGGCTTGTCGTTGGGCGTGAGCGAGGCGGCCTCGAGGTTGCCCAGGATCACTTTCGCGCGGTCAACGACCTTCCTCGGAATGCCCGCCAAGCGGGCGACGTGGATGCCATAGCTCTTGTCCGTGCCGCCCTCGACGATCTTGTGGAGGAAGATGATCTCGTCCTTCCACTCGCGGACGGCGATGTTGTAGTTCTTCACGCCGTCGAGGAGGAGGGCCAGCTCGGTCAGCTCGTGGTAGTGTGTGGCGAAGAGCGTGCGGGCGCGGACGTGTTCGTGGAGGAACTCGCTCACGGCCCACGCAATCGAGACGCCGTCGAAGGTGCTCGTGCCCCGCCCGACCTCGTCGAGGATGAGGAGGCTGTGGGGCGAGGCGTTGTTGAGGATGTTGGCCGTCTCGATCATCTCGACCATGAACGTGCTCTGGCCGCGGGCCAACTCGTCGCTCGCGCCCACGCGGGTGAAGATGCGGTCGGCCACGCCGATGTGGGCCTTCTTGGCGGGGACGAAGCTGCCCATCTGGGCCATGAGCACGAGGAGGGCCACCTGGCGAATGTAGGTGGACTTGCCGGCCATGTTCGGCCCCGTGATGACGGCCAGGCGGTTCCCCTCGCCGTCGAGCAACACGTCGTTCGGCACGAAGCGGCCGGCCTCGAGCGTCACGTCGAGCACGGGATGCCGCCCCTCCTCGATGTGGATCACCAGGTCGTCGCTCACCTCGGGCGCGCAATAGCCGCGTTCGGCAGCCACGTGGGCCAGGGAGGCAAAGCAGTCCACCTGGGCCACCAGGGCGCCCACGCGCTGGAGGCGTTCGACCTGGGCGGCCACCTGGTCGCGGAGGGCGACGAAGAGGTCGTACTCCAGCTCCTTCGCCCGATCGTCGGCGCCGACGATTTTCTCCTCCCACGTTTTCAGCTCGGGCGTGATGTAGCGTTCGGCGTTCTTGAGCGTTTGCTTGCGGCTGTAGTCGGGAGGGACCTTCTGGGCGTGGACGTTTGTGATCTCGATGTAGTAGCCGAAGACCTGGTTGTAGCCAACCTTGAGGGATTCGATGCCTGTGCGGCGGATTTCGTCGGCCTGGAAGCGCGCGAGCCAGCTCTTGCCGTCGCGGGCGACCGAGCGCTCTTCGTCCAGCTTCGCGTCGTAGCCGGGGCGGATGATGCCGCCATCGGTCGCACTCGTCGGCGGGTCGGCCACGATGCTGCGTTCGACGAGGTCGCGGAGGTCGTCCAGTGTGTCCAGTTGCGCGTGCGTCTCGGCGAGGAGCGGGCAGGCGCAGGCGGCGAGGCGTTGCTTGAGACCAGGGAGCGCCGCCGCCGATTGCTTCAGGCCCTACCCTCTCCCTGAAAGGGAGAGGGGTGTCGGCTCCGCATCCCACGCGGCAGTGGCGGCCGAGCTACTCGCCTTCGCCGGCACGTGCCGCGGCCTCTTCGAGCGCGGCCGCCGCTGGATGGATGAGCACCTCTTCAACGGGGAGTACTACGAGCACGAGATCCGCCCGCCGAAGTCCCCCGACGCCATTGCCCCCGGCCTCCGCCTCAACATGGGCGCGAAGGATCTGTCGGAGCCCGATCTCCAGCTCGGAGCCGGCTGCCTGGTGGACCAACTCGTCGGCCAGTACACCGCCCACGTCCTCGGCCTCGGCTACCTCCTCGACCCGCGGCACGTCAAGGCCACCCACCGCGCCATCATGAAGCACAACTTCAAGCGGGGCCTGTATGGCCACTTCAACCACCTTCGCACGTTCGCCCTCAACGACGAATCGGCCCTCCTCATGGCCACCTATCCGCGTGGCCGGCGCCCCAAGCGCCCCTTCCCCTACTACAACGAGGTCATGACCGGCTTCGAGTACACCGCCGCCGTTGGCATGCTCTACGAGGGGCAGACCGCCGCCGGCCTCAAGTGCATCGAGGCCATTCGCGCCCGCTACGACGGCCTTCGGCGCAACCCCTTCGACGAGGCCGAATGCGGCCACCACTACGCCCGTGCCATGGCCTCCTGGTCGGCCCTCCTCGCCCTCACCGGCTTCCACTACTCCGCCGTCACCGGGACGATGACCTTCGCCGCCGCGAAGAAGCCCACCACCTGGTTCTGGTCCACCGGCTCCGCCTGGGGCACCATCCGCCAGAAGCCCACCCGCAAGGGCATCGAGGTCCACCTCACCGTCCTCCACGGCGCCCTTGACCTCCGTACCCTCACGCTGACCGGCTTCGGCTGCGAGCGCTCCCGTAAGCCGCTACGACTTGCCGCAGGCAAGATGGTGAACCTACCCGTGGCACGTGACAGGGGTCATCTCTCTGCGGCCAGCTTCGCCGAAGACTGGGACAACGACCAGGACGCCGCCTATGACGACTGGAGGGAGCGCTACGGTGTTCGAGAGAGGTGAGGAAGGCACACCGATGAGGAACGTATCCCTAGTCACACGGCTCGCGTGCGGGGCGCTGCTTGTTCTGGCCGCAATCGTGCCAGCCTGCTGTCCCCCACGCGCGCCCTTGCCTTCGGCTGAGAGGGAGGAGCTGGATGCCATCGAGCTGCTTCCGTCTCTCAAGGGTGTCGGACAAGGCGAGCGCAAGCTGACGGCGCTCCCGAACGATCCGGAGGAAGCTCTGGACCTCAGAGCGAGAATCGCGCTCTTTAGGAGCATGGCCCAGTGGTCCGCCGAATTCCGCCGGCGTACCCGCGTCGTGCGCGACCGTGACGTGAATGAGCCGGAAGGCGCAGGCAAGGCCAGGAAACCTGTTGATCCCAACGCGTTCTACTGGCGCCTGATGAACGTGGGGGCTGAGGCGGATTACTGGCTCGACGGCGTTCTCCTTCCCAAGTGGGTGCCGGAGAAGATGGCAGAAGTGCATGAGCATCACGGCTATGAGGAGTCCGAGCATGCCTGGCTGTTCCTTCAGGCGCCAAAGCCGGCCGATTCGAGGGTGGCGTGCAGATACCGACTCGGTGGCGCCGCAATCCAGATGGTCCAGGCATCTGGGTGCTGCTGCCTCATCATACGCCCACCCGCGGACTTCCGGTGGCGGTACGGCGGGAAGCCAACGCTGCGATATGGGTGCCGGGTGATGGGAGCGTTCCTCCGCAACGGCAGCTCGATCGCGAGGCTCCCAATGGCCGCTCTGTTCAAGGATGACGCCGTCGTGTTTGGCACGACATCCTGGCAGGACTGCCCTCCTTCAGGCCGGGGGTCGGAAGTGGACTCGTGGTGTGAGAGAACGCTGTGGTGCACCGATGGCATCAGCCTTGGCCTCTTCTTTCCCAAGGACACTGCCGGACAAGCGTACAAGTTCTTCGGTCCCTACTGCGGTCCGTGGTTCTGAACATGAGCTTCGTGGTCCGCGCCCCGACTACGACGGCGCAACCACGAATGACCGCCCGCGCTGACCCGGAGGCAAGGCGATGATCGAACTGCCTTATTCCTTGGTGATCGAGGCCACGGAAGAGCCCGACTTCTTCGGCTTCTATTCGCCCGACCTGGAGGGCTTCACGGGCGTCGGGCAGTCTGTTGAGGACTGCCTGTACAAGGCCAAGTGGGGAATGAGGGAACACGTGGCACTGCTGAAGGAGCATGGCCTTCCAGTGCCCGAGTCGAACCCCGATCCCGTGATCACCGTGCAGAACTCCAGGGAACTGGTTCCCGCGTAGTCCCCTCGCTCCGTCGGGCGCCCTGGGCTACGGCTGGCTCGGCCACTTCGTGGGCTGCCGGGCGGGGCGGCGACCCACGGGGAGCGGGCGGAGGCGGCGACCGAGGCGGGCCTCGAGGTAGCCGAGGTAGGGGTCGGGGACGTAGGGCCAGCCGCGGGCGGTGTGGCGGCAGAGGGCGGCGATGTCCTGGGGCTCGCCTTCGTCGCGGAGGAGTTCCTTCCACTTGGCGTGGGTCATCCAGCGGGGGAAGGGGCCAGGGGCGAGGACGCCGGTGGAGGGGGCAAGGCCCAGCCGCTCCCCGGCACTCGACCAGGGGCTGCGCCAGGGGACGCGGACCTGTCCCGCCCGCACCGTGCCGCGCTCGACGTAGACCATGGCGTCCACGAGGGTGTGCTGGTCGAGTGCGCAGGACTGGAATCGGCGCTTCCAGCGCGGCGCAGGGGGCGGGCACTGGCGGTTGAGGCGGCGGGCGTAGCCCCGGTGGGTCTGGCCCGCCGCGGCGCGCTGGGCGACGTGGTGGGGGTGGCCGGGAACGACGATGCGGCGGCGCAGGCGTGGCATGTGAGTAGGGTAGCCGGGGGCGGGCAGGGAGTCAAGAGAAAACAGGGGCCACCTGTCACAAGATGGCCAGATCGCAAGTGCCATGGCGCCAAGGGCTTGCGAGCGGTCCCGCGCGGAGAAGATCAAAGAAGACTTGGCGCCTCCGGCCGCTTCAGCGGCGCGGACGGGAGGGTGCGTGGCTTGGCGATGGGGCGTTCGGCGCTTGTCGAGGGCGCTCAGAGGGCCTGGGCGACGGTGAGGCCTGAGGGCGGGCAGAAGGCTGAGGGGGCCGCTGCTGCGGGGCCATGCGAGGCTGGAAGGACGGCTGTGGCGGCCGCGGCGGGGACGAGAGTTGTGGGGGACGCGGCCGCTCGGGGGGACGCGGCGGGGGCATCGTTGGGCCGTGGTGCGGGCGCTCGGGTGGCCTGTGCACGGGCGGCGGCCTGTAGAACGCAGGCGGCGGCGCGGGCCTGAACGGTGTGACCACGGGACAGATGGGCTCGAAGGAGTGGTACGACGTGGGCCCATAGTAGCCGCCGTAGCCGCCGCACTCGGGCACGCAGCCCACGGCAGCCATCGCCACGAACGCCAGCGCCGCCATAGTTGTGGCCGTCTTCATCGTCATCCCCCTTCCCGTTGGCCGCCTTGCCTCTGGCGCTTCTCAAGCCCACGGCAGGCGGAAGCACCATCCCCCCTCACCCTACTCAGACGAAGAACGCGGCCGAGTCATTCACACAGACGTCACACTTCAGCCGAATGAAGTGAGAGTTCGTAGTGCGGCCTTCAGGCCGTATCCTGGGCTCCAGATACGGGCTGAAGCCCGCACTACGAACTCCCACGCTGTCTGAGGGGCGTGTTTGAGCCTCTACTTCATTCGGCTGGAGTGTGGACAACCGCCATCACATAAAGTCGTGGAGTCCGACCCGTTTGTTGGTGATGTCCCAGAAGTAGACCGGACAAAACAGGTAAAGCGTGTTCCCCAGGTTGATCCGCCCGGGCGGCTTCTCGGGAGGGCGGGTATGCCACGGGAAAATCCCCGACCAGTCGCCCGCCATCACCTTGGTTGGGTTTGGGCTATTGAAGTCGCCGGTGCTCGAGAATTCGCAGCGGGTGGTTTCGCCTCCGCTATCCGTGAAGGCGATCTGCACCGTAACTCCGCCCCGCAGGCACAGCGAATCGGCCTTGCCCTGTCCCTTTCGCCAACCGGGGCCTTCATCCGTGAAGAACTGCTTGTAGGCGTTGCTGCGATGGGGATCATCACTTCTCAGTCGCAGCATGAGTTCGGGAGCGCCCGTGTCAATCGTCGCCGAGAGGTCCGGCACGACGATGTCCGGCACGACGGCGCCGTTGGTCTTCGGGAAACGGAATGTGATCGTGAACCCCGGGAGGGCTCCCGGGGAGAAGCGTTCGGGATGAATCGGGACATCCGTTCGCCAGTGCAGGTTGCCGGTAATCCGCGGGTCAGATCCGATCTGGAGGTAGGACTTGCCGGACATCCAGTCTCGCTCAGCGCCGGACTGCACATCCGAGACGATGCCCAGGCCCACCCTGCCGGGCTCGGAGTACTTCAGCGCAATCGCATAGGGTAGCGACGGCCACTTCCTCACCGGGCCGATCCCCGGCAGTCCCCCCACGATGGCCGCTGTCCACTTCGAGGTCCTGTCGCAGTCGGCGTCCTCGCCATTCGGCTTCTTGCGGGCGTAGAACACGAAGTCATCAACGGCATATAGGGTCTTGCCGTCGGTGCTCTTCAGGGCCAGCTGGCCCCGCACGACGTCCGCGGGCTTGCCCCAGGCACCCTTGACGTCCTTCTCCAGGACGGTGAGCTTCGACTTGTCGAGGCAGCCGTACGGCAGGCACGTCGGCCAGCTTCCCGTGTCGAAGTGGACCTCGAAGGGCTCATCTCCGCGGATGGCGCTTCCGGTGAGAGAGACGCAGGAATTGTGGCCTCGGTACTTGTGGCTTCGGAGGGGGATCATGGCGGCGGGATCAAAGAGATCGCGCGCCTTCTTCTTGGGCGAGACCGCGCCCTCTGCTTGCGCCATGGCTCGTCCGCTCTGGCCGATGATCCCTGCCAGTGCCAGCATCACAGCCAACCGTGCTCGCGGCATAGTTCACTCCTTATTTCCTCGGCGCCGGTGGCGCCGAAGCGGCGACGCGCTCGAACCTGAAGATGGCATAGCCCTTCGGCTCGAGCGGGAAGTTCAGATCTGCCCACTGGCCGACTTCGTTCCACTTGCCCCTCTCGAGCTGCGACACGGTGATGGGGCTGTCCTTGGCCTGACGCAGCGCAACGACCATCCCCTGCCACGCAGTCGCGCTGTGGTTGGAGAAGACGACGACATCCGTCTTATCGTTCACTGGGTAGACGGCTACAAGCGCTTCTCCCTGCTTGACGGTCAGGCAGAAGCCCTCATCCGGTCGAACTCCTCGGGCTCGCGTGGGAATTCGTCGCCTTGTCCGTAGGGCAGAGAGAACGTGAAGGCAAACTCCTTGGGGAGCGGAGGAGGAGCGTCTACCTTCTCAGGCGTGCCCGGATCGGCCCCGGCGGGCGCCTCGGCGGCAGGGACATGCAGGCCAAACACGAGAAGTGAATGGAACAGGAAAGCCGCGGCGAGACGACTCATCTGCCCACCAGGTACGTGGCCGGGAGAGCTCTATGCACCAGATAGGCTACCACCGGGCCGTGCAGAGGGCAAGTTCACCTACCCCCGGTCGCGGGGTAGGAACGCTCCTGGCCAAGCAGGCCCCCTGTCCCGTACTACCGTCACAGCCCCATTTCGTTCACTGTCGGAGGCTGTCGTGCCCAGCCAACTCACGTGATCCGCCTCTGGGAACAGTAAGCCTGGTGGTGACGCTTCCGTACCGCGCCACACACTCACCATCTTGGTTCGACACATTTCGAATCACTGCCCGGGTCAGCTTGCCGCCGCTCCATTCGATGTCCGCCTCGTAGCCACCGCGGACCCGCAGGCCACGAACGCTCCCGACTGGCCAAGCCTTTGGCAAGGACGGCAACAGGTGGATGATGCCCATGTGCGACTGGGCCAGCATCTCGCACACGCCCGCCGCATAGCCGAAGTTGCAGTCGATCTGGAAGGGCGGATGGTAGCCCCACAGGTTGGGATACACGTTGCCCTTGATGAACTCCTGCACCAGCCTATATGCACGGTCGCCGTCGTGGAGGCGCGCCCAGATGCAGATCTTCCAGGCCTTGCTCCAGCCGGTGGCGCCGTCGCCGCGCGCGTTCATGGAGACCTTGGCTGCTTCGGCCAGTGCCTGTGCGGTCAGCGGGGAAATCTGCCGCCCCGGATGTACCGCAATCAGGTGCGAGAGGTGCCGGTGCTGGTCCTTCGGGTCGTCCAGATCCTCGGCCCACTCCTGCAACTGGCCCCACTTCCCGATTTGCGGGCCTAGCAGCCGGGCTTTCATGACAGCCACTTTCTTACGACACTCACGGTCCACGCCCAGGGACTCGGAGGCCTCGATGTAGTTGGTGAAGAGGTCCCACGCCAACTGCTGTTCGTAGGAATTGCCCTCGGAGAAGGGCCCGTGTTCCGGCGACTGGCTCTTCGGGCTGACCAGCTTGCCATCCGGTTGGGCTTTCAGGGAGTCCTCCCAGTACTCGCAGAGCTCCTTCATCACGGGATAGGCCCGGGTGCGCAGGTATTCCTTGTCCTGAGTGAATGCGTAATGATCCCAGAGGTTCTGGGCCACCCAGGAAGCATCGCCGGGTACCCAGTGGTAGGTGGCGCCGCCGAAAATGCCGTTCTCGGAGCGCGTCGCCCAGCCCCTGACATTGAACTCCTTCTTTGTCGCTTCGCGCCGCACCTCGCGGATGGAGTTCACCCATTCGGCAAGCGGCAGGAAGCATTCGGACAGGTTGGCCTGGTCAACAAACCAGTAGTTCATCTCCACGTTCACGTCCGTGTGGTAATCGCTGCGCCACGGCGGGTTGTTGTAAGGGTTCCACACGCCCTGAAGGGTGGCGGGCATGTCGCCGGGCCGCGAGCTACCGATCATGAGGTAACGCGCGTGCTGAAACAGCGTCTCCTCGAGGTCCGGATCCGGCTTATTCTGCCTGTAAGCCGCCAGCCGCTCCGCGGTCGTGAGGTCCTGCGTCTCGGCGGGGGTCGCGCCCAGCTCCAGAGTCATGCGGTTGTAGAGTTGCTGGTAATCCTTGACGTGTTCCGCCAGCAGGCCATCGAGAGACTTCTTCGACGCTGCGGCCAGTCGCTCGCAGATCCGTTGGTGAGGATGCTCCTGCTTCCAGCCCTTGTCTCGTTGGTTCAGGTAGTCGGTTCCGGCATCCAGCAGAATGGTCAGGCTGTCGCAGGCCTTGAAGGAGACGATCCCGTCTGCGGCGCTGACCGATCCGCCTTCGCTCAGGATCATCGCCTGGGCTTCGTAGGCCAGGCCGATATTCCCGCCGAGCCTGCCGGAAATGGTGATCGTGTTGCCGGCCGCTTTCGTTTCGCCCGCGTGGGCGTCCTTGAGCCTGACGGTCCCGGTATAGGCGCCCTTCCTGTCGGCGGAGAAGCGAAACACCAGTACGTTGGCCGGGTGACTCGCGAAGTACTCGCGCCGATAATGGACGTCTGCCACCTCATAGGTGATGGTGTGACAGCGACGCGAGGGTTTCCTGCTTCGACCCCATTCCGCTCCGGCCTCGCCCCATGCCGCCGGCCCTGCCCTCGGCCATCGCCGGGCGCGAGTCGGAGAAGACGGGCATGTTTCACATCGAGAACGTGTACCGGTGCTCGCACCCGCTCGAACCGGGCTCGATCAAGCGCCTGCGCCTGAATGAAATCATCAGCCAGCCGACCAACTTCATGCCTGTGCGGAGCCACGTGGACCAGGAGGTCGTCAAACGGATCCTGGGCACGGTCCCCGTGGATGCGGACGGTTCGGTGGCCTTCGAGGCGCCCGCCGGCACGCCGTTCCAACTCCAGTTGCTCGACGCCAACGGGATGGCGGTGATGACCATGCGGAGCCTGGTGTACCTTCAGCCTGGCGAGCAGGCGTCCTGCATCGGCTGCCATGAACCGCGCAGCAGCGCCCCGCCTCCGACGCGGCCCACCTCGGCGACGGTGCATCGTCTCACCCCGCCCGCCGGCCCCAGCTATGAGGGCGGGTTCAGCTTCGTGCGCACCGTGCAGCCCGTGCTCGCTCGGTACTGCATCACCTGCCACGGCCTGGAGAAGACCGAGAAGGACGTCAACCTGCTACACACGCGCGGCGCCGAGTACGTGCGGCGATTCTCGGACCGCGTTGAGCGACGGAACCGGCCGTTCAGCGCCGCCTACGAATCGCTGATTGCCTCGGGCCGCGTGAGCGTCGTGCAACTCAACCACGAGGATTTCCCCAGCCGGCCCAAGGACCATTTCGCCCATGCCGGGACCCTGGCCAAGATGCTCCTGGACGGCCATCCGGACAAGGACGGGAAGAAACGTGTCGAATTGGACCGCGAGAGCTTCCAGCGAATTGTGGATTGGCTCGACGTGAACGCCCAGTTCTACGGCGACTACTCGTTCAACCGCATCGAGATGCAGCCGCCCTTGCCCGAGGGCGAGAAACGGCTGCGCGAGGCGGTCGCAAAGCGGTTCGGGGCGGAACTGTCCGCTCAGCCGTACGCCGCGCTGGTGAACGTGGCCAATCCGGCCGAGAGCCGAGTTCTGATGGCGCCGCTGCCGGTGGCGGCCGGCGGTTGGGGCCAGATCGCCAAAGGGGCGTTCTCCGCCCAGAGCGACCCCGGCTGGCAAGAGATGCTCAAGCTCGTCGAAGGCTCGATCACCCCGCTGGAGGACCACGACATCGCGGGCACCTGCGGGCGCAAGCGGGGCTGTGCTTGCGGCGGCTGCTTTGCCAGAAGGGACCTCGCCGCGCGGCGGGCAACGAGTGGGGACGGTGTTCAATCACCCCGAAGTCCCAGCGCCGAGAACAGCTCCCAGAAATGAGAGTAGCCAGCCGTTCGCCCTTCTTCGGGGCCTATACACGGCTGGAACAGCAGGCGCGGGGTGTGCTGGTGCCGCCGGAACTGGAGTAGGCGCTCTTCTTGAACAAGGAGAATTGCCGTGTTGCATCGCAAGATTCTCGGGATGGCCGCCGCCGTGTCGGGCTTTCTGCTGATTGCTGCAACTGCCCCCCTCTTTGCCGAGACCATGACCGTCGGACCCGATCAGAGCTTGCAGGAGGCCGCCGACAAGCTTCAGCCGGGCGACACGCTGCTCCTGGCCGACGGGACCTACTACCAGGCCCTCAAGCTGACGAAGGGCGGAACGCCGGGCAAGGCGATCACGATCAAGGCCAAGACGCCGGGCAAGGCGATCGTCAGCGGAGCGATGGAGACCACTCCGAAGCTCGAGAAGCTCGAGGGCGACGTCCACAGGGCTAAGTGGGGGCCAAGGAAGTGGAAGGGAAGCGGGACCGGCAAGGCCTGGATGATTGCCGACGACCGGTGCCTCTACAACTACACCAACCTGGAGGAGATGAAGTCGTTTCAGAAGCACGGCGGCAAACACCAGCAGAAGACTCCTCGCGAGGGCTTCGTGTGCCAAGACGAGGAAGTGTACGTCCGTCTGCTCGGCGGTGCTGATCCCAACAAGGCGAGGATTGCCCTCAGCAGGCCCGATGCCGGGGTGCTGCTGGAGATCCATGGCCAGCAGCACATCGTGCTGGAAGGGCTGCGGTTTCACGTCGCGCCGACCGCGGCCGTGAAACTCGGAACGCTTCGCTCCGAGGTCTGCAAGCAGATCGCCATTAGGGACTGCTATTTCCTCGGCTGCTATGAAGGCATACGGGGACAGGGGAGCCGCAAGGGTGAGGAGGAGTTCGGTCCGTCGGACATCACCATCGAATACTGCCAGTTCAGCAACTACCCGACCTATCAATGGGTGCGTCAGGGGAACATCGAGGAGACCGATATCTGGGGCGCGATCTACTCCAGCGTCCTGGGCTCCGGGGCAATTCAGCCGGGGCGGCGGGTGGGCGCCTGGAAAATCCGGCACTGCTACCTCCACGACTGTTTCGACGGGATCGGCGTGGGGACGACCGGCAACAAGGACCCTGCCCTGGCCAACGAGTACGCCTGCAACCTCTTTCAGAATTGCGCGGACGACTCCATTGAATTCGACGCCATCGAGTACGCGGGCGTGCATGCGCATCACAACGTCTTTCTGGATGGGTTCGTCTTTCTGGGCCTCTCGCCCGTCCAGGCCGGCGGAGTGACCATCGAACACAACATCGTCTACAACTCGCCCGAATACGGCTTGTTCTGGGGGACGCTCTTCAAGTTCAGCACCCCCTCCGCGAATGCATTCTGGCGCGGCGGCTTCCACCCGCTGACCGGCATGACCATCCGGAACAACACGCTGATCCACACCACGTACCGCCCCCAGTGGGGCACGGACTCGAAGCACAAACCGTACTTCAGGGACAACACCGTGGCGAGCAATATCATCTATGCGCGCAACTGGCGAAGCGGCGGCGGCATGGCCCACGGCGATGGGCTGGTGATCGAAAAGAACAACCTGTGTTGCGGCCCCACGGTGATCGCTAAGAAGCAGGTGCCCGAGGGGGTCCTCTGCACCCGCAACACGGAGCCCTTCGTGAGTCGCGACACGTTCTGGTGGAAGGCCCTGCCGCCGCTTCTTCCCGAGCTTGCCGCGGAGGGATACATCGGCCCGGAAGAGGAGGTCAACCGCGTCAACGTCTCGGTGAGCGAGGATTACGTGCGGGCGGTCATTGCGGAGAACGGTTTGGCGCCCGGAGAGTACAAGGACGTCCACAAGAACCTCGGGGCAGCCCCGCCCGGTACAAAATGGGAGTTTCCCCGTCCCGGCCCGCGGTGGGCCGTCGGTCAGTTGGCCCTGTTCCATCCTCCGCTTCCGCCGTCGCTGGATCCCTGGTGGGTCGGATTCGCGGACCAGCCGAGTGACGCTCGGACGGTGAAAGCGAGATTCTGGCGGGGCAGGAACTACACGGCCCACGGGTCGGAGGCCCAAGGCGCCAAGGTCACGGGAAGCACTTTCTTGCAGAAGACCATCGAGGAAGTGCTCGAGGGCAGGCAGGACGACTGCAGCCCGCGCTATGCCGTGGACGGCGAGCCGAAGACCCGCTGGGTGTGGGATTCCAGAGTCAGCAAGGAACCCGCCTGGCTTGAAATTGACCTCGGCAAAGCCAAGCAGTTCAACTTCGTCGAGTTCATGAATGTGTACAAGTGCGTGAAGTTCGAGATCGCCGTCAAGCGGGACGAAAAGTGGGAGCCCCTCCATACACTTGAGCTTGACCCTACTTCCAAGTTGCGCACCCACAGCGCACGTGTGCCGCTGACCGAGGCGCGGCACGTGCGCAAGGCCCTTGCCTCACCCGACGCCAGCTCCCGCCTGCTCGACCACCTGCACCTCGACGCCAGCCAGAGCGACGGCAAGCTCAACGCCCTGCTCTACTATGGCTGGGCCTACGATGGCACGGGGTACAAGGACTACGCGAAAGGCGTCAACTACCCGATCGTCAAGGTGAACCTGAAACTCACGCTGCCGCCATCTACCGCGGCGAGAAAGCTCACCATCTCGAAGGCCACGGGCGAGGGCTTCGAGGTCATCGCCAAGGACGTGGCGGTCCCGGCGGGGGCGAAGGAGCACGTGCAGGCGATTGAGGTGGCGCCGCTGACGGCGTACTCAATCACGGTTGAGTGATCCGCCACAGCCGCGTGCGATAGGCGGGCATGGCCACGCGAATCGCCTCGACCGGCTCGGGCGATCGCTCGCCCGTCCACAGGTCGGTCACGATAGCGGGCCGGGGCAGGCGAATGACCTTGTCGCCGGCCGAGGCCGTGTGCAGGCACACGAGCGAGCGGTTGGCGTAGACAACGTCGTCGCTCTCGCACCACACGTGGGCACCGGCGAAGCGGGCGAGGTTGCGGAACAACTGCGGGCCGAAGTTGAGCATGGCAAGGTGGATGCTCTTCCACCCATCGTGATGGCGCAGGGCAAAGGCCGGCTCGCCGCCGTCGCGCAGCCGCCCGAAGATGCAGGCTTCTGGGTCGTCGGCGAAGAAAACGGGGCCGACGGAGCCTTCGGTGCCAAAGCTGAGCTTCTCCCCGCCCTGCGTCAGCGGGTAGCCGCTGTCGTCAATCAGCACCCGAATCTGCCGCCGCTCGCGCTTCCAGCCGAGGCGCATGCCAATGAGGTCGGCGCCAATGGCGGGGGCCAGGTGCTTCTCGTCGAGGACGGCCGCGGCGTAGGTCCAGCAGAACACGCGGTCGCCGTTCTGCCAGCGCCGGACGCCGTCGGCGGCACGGGGCGACACGTAGGCGCAGTTGACGAAGATGAGGAGGCGGTACTGGCCGCCTGGGAAATCGGGGTGGGCGAGGTCGTGAAGCTCGTAGACATCATAGGGTACGCCAGCCAGGCCCCACTGACGGGCGGCAAGGTCGAGGAGGAGGGGGTGGTGGCACTCCAGCTCGAAGCGAATCAGCTCGCCGCTCATCCCAGCCTGGAACATCGGCGTGTCCTCGGAGCAGACGAAGGCCACCTGGCTGATTGAGCGGCGGTCCCACTCAACCGCCTGCTTGCCGATGTCGGAGAGCTTCCGCATCGCGGCGACGATGGGCGGCGGCGTGTAGTTGCGGCAGCGGATGTCGAACCACCAGTAGGGGGTGCCTGTGATCAGGTTGTGGGCGTGCTCGCGCTGGAGGAGCGCCACCTGCTCCTCCATGTCCCGCCCGCAGAAATTGAGGTCCCATTTCCACGCTTTGTCCGCAATCGCCGGAGCTTGCGGATTGGAATCTGGAATCTGGAATCTGGAATCTGGGATGGCCGCCACGGTCACCAGGTCCACTTCGGTGTAGTGGAGCTTGCCGCCGAGGTTGAGGCTGTGGGGCAGGCCGAGATAGCCCGAAGGGCCGCCGGGATAGCGGCCGTCGTAGCTCGTGATGTCGGACACGAAGTCCACCCACTGGCTTTCCTTGAGCCGTTGGATCAGCCCGTGGCCGTATTCCTGGACGTAGCTGTAGACGCCCGTCTCCCACCACAGGTAGCTGTGGAACCCGCCGCAAAGGATGGGGCTGCCCGCCGCCTCCTTGGCCGCGCGGCAGACGGCGATGAGGTGGTCGGCGAGGGTGGTGTTGAGGAAGCGATAGTAGTCAATCGCCGGGCGCTCGACGGCAGGGTCGCGGAGGCTGAACGGCCCCCAGATGTGGCTGCCCTTGCGCAGGTGGCCCGTCGGGCACGCCGCGGAGTCGAAGCCGGCCTTCGGGTCGTTCCACGCGGAGCGGAGGGCAGCCTCGTCGGCATATGTGCGGCGGAGCCATGCCCGGAACTCGCGGGTGTAGACCTCGTGGTAGCGGCCGCGGGTCGTCGCGTCGGTGTCGAAGATGAGCCATTCCTCGGTCGAGCCGGCGTTGAGCATGAAGCCGATGATGCGCGGCGCCCAGCGGGTGGTCTTGAGCCAGGCCGCGAAGTCGCGGACGAGTCCGCAGACCTTCTCGCACCAGAGCGGAGAGGCGATGTTGCAGACCGACAGATCGCCACCCTTGTGGACCTCGGTGGGGTGGGCGTGGGCGAACCAGGGGGCGAGGAGGCCGAGGCGGACGCGGATGAGCCAGCGCGTGTCGCCGCCGTGCTGCTCGAAGAACGCCAGCTTCTTCTCGGCATAGCTCCAGTCGTATTGCCCCTCGGCCTTCCAGCAATGGATGCCGGCCTCGATCCAGATCATCAGGATTTCGGCGCCGCCTTCGACGAAGCCGCGGACCACGGCTGGGTCGTCGAACGCGCAACTGGTCGCCGTCATGCCGTGGAGCGGCTCGCCATCCACAAAGATGGTCGGCACGCCGTTGTGCTGGCGCACTTCGGAGCGGGCGAAGGTCACGAGGCTACTCCACGAATCACGCCAGGGTCTCGTCAATGATGATGCTGTCGTAGAAGCCCAGGATGTCCTCGCGGCGGTCGGACTCCATCCATTTCATGGCGGCGCGGGGGTGCTCGTTCATCACGCCCGAGATGAGGTAAGGGATGTGGTAGCCCCAGGGAATCTGCTTGCTGAGGGGGATGAGCTTCTCCTGGATGGCCTTGACGAGGGGGCGGACGCGGAACTTGGGGTTCTTGAGGAAGGACATGAGGCATTCGATGGGGCAGTTGCCGGCGCCGCGGCCGATGCCCAGGAGCGAGCCGTCGAGCATGTTGCAGTTGCGGATGACGGCCTCGATGGTGTTGGCGAAGGCGAGCTGGCGGTTGTTGTGGCCGTGGAAGCCGATGGTGCGGCCGGGCAGCGCCGCGTGGTACTTCTTGGCCAGGGCCTCCACCTGCTCGCAGTACATGGCACCGTAGCTGTCCACGATGTAGAGCGTCGGCACGCGGCTCTTCGCCACGTCGTCCAGGGCCTCGTCGAGGTCGCGCTCCATGGCCTTCGAGACGGCCATGAGGTTGATCGTGACCTCGTAGCCCTTGTCCAGGCAGTGCTCGGCCGTGGCGACCGCCTTGTCCATCTGGTGGACGTAGCAGGCGACGCGGACCATGTCGAAGACGCTCTCGCTGGCGGGCAGGAAGTCCTCGTAGTCCACCCGCCCGATGTCGGCCATCACGGAGAGCTTCAGGCCCGTGTCGTTGTCGCCCACGATGCGGCGGGCGTCCTCTTCGAGGCAGAACTTCCAGGGGCCGTTCTCCTTCCGCGAGAAGTACTTCTCGGAGGAGCGGTAGCCCATCTCCATGTAGTCCACGCCCGCCTCGACGCAGGCGCGGTAGACCGCGCGGACGAAGTCGTCGTCGAACTGCCAGGCGTTCATCAGCCCGCCATCGCGGACCGTGCAGTCGAGCACTTTGATTTCAGGGCGGAACACTAGCGTCTCCTGAATCCTGGTGAGGGGATGAGTGGATGGTTGGATGGGTGGATGGATGCCAGAGGAGGCACGGGCTTCTTGATTCATCCATCCATCCAATCATCCATTCGTCCTCGCCTATCGCAAGTCGCCAAGCGCAGACCGAAGCACATTCTCAGGGACCTCGATGGCATACTGGCCGCCTGGGCAGTGGACGCGGCCGATGGCCTCAATGAGCGCGAACCGCGGGGTGCCGCCGTCGAAGCGGTCGGCGAGGAACGTGTTGCCGCGGCGTTCGAGGAACGACACCTCGGCGCGGGCCGGCTTGGCCTCGGCGCCCATGTAGGGCACGAGCAGGACGGCGCCCGCCCGGCCGTGCAGGGTGCGGGGGAGGCTGTGCTTGTCGCTGTCGAGCGTCCAGGACTTCGTCACGCCCTCGGGGCCTGTGGCGCTCAGGTGCGCGACGTCGCGGAGCGCGCCCAGACTGACGCGGCCGCGGGCGTCGGACTGAAGGGAGACGTGGACGGGGTCGGTGAAGTCGCGGTGCTTGATGACCAGGCTCACCGGGCGGTCGGGCTTCACCTCGCCCGTGCGGCCGAGCACCTCGATGGCGTACTGGCCGGCCACGTGCATCAGATGCAGGTCCTCCACCTTCTCCGTCGCATCAATGTTGTTGAGGCTGAACGTCTCGGCGTCGCCCACGTCGTCCTTCTTGTTCTGGCTCAGGTTCTGGACCTTGGCGCGGAGGCCGAAGCTCAGGCGGGCCAGGTTGGCGGGCACCTGGAACTCATAGGTGGCCGACGGAGAGGGTGACGGGCGTGCCGTTGAGGGTGAGGACTGGGCGGATGAGGAGTGTGGCCTTGTTGCGGCGGAGAAGGGCCTCGCGGTCCACGTAGAAGCCGGCGGAGAGCTGGTAGCGTTCGGCCTCGTGCTGGAAGGAGTCGAGGCAGGCGAACTCGCCTCTGGCGAGGATGATGGGCTGGCGGCCGGGCTGGTTGGTGAAGGGGACGGTGATGAGGCCCTCCTTGTCGGGCGTGTACTTGTGGCCTGCGAGCCAGAGCGCGGCGTCGTTCACCCGCCGGTTCGCCTCGTCGAGGATGGTGAAGACGTGGCCGGCGGTGCTCGTGCGGGCGAGGAACTGGAGTCTGCCGCGGCGGACGACCGCCCGGCTGCTCCTGCCGTTGCCGATGAACTCGATGACGTAAGTGCCGCGCGGCTTGAGACTTGGGAACTCAAACGTCCGCTTGACCCGCCGGAGGGGCGGCTCTTCGTAAGTGTATGTCTTTTCTTCATTTGCGACCAGGCCATCGAGGTTCACCGCCGTGTCAACCTCGCGGCCGTTCGCCCGGTAGTAGTTGAAGGCGTTCAGTTCGTAAACCTTGACCAGCAAGGTCTTTACGTTCTTCACGTAGACCTCGAGGGCCACTTTGTCCTCGGGCGCGAAGAAGGTCTTGCGCGTGTGCTCGAAGTCAATATCAATCCGGTCCTTGAGCGCCTGGTAGTCGCTGGCGGGGAGCATGGAGTACCAGCGCTCCATGTCACCCAGGCCGTGGACGATCTTGGTCTCGGCGAAGCAGTGCTTGAGGTAGACGTCGTTGATGTAGGTGTCGTAAGGCTCGATGCCGTCGGCCTTTACGAAGAAGTGCATCAGATAGCTTCGGACCAGCGGCTCGTCGTTGCCGATGGGGGGCAGGAGGGTGAACTCCTGGTAGTTGGCATTGACGTCCGCTGTGAAGCGCCGCCGCTGCTCGTCCTCCATGTAGCGGGGGCTGATGTAGCCAACGTTGCGGGGGAGCTGGAGGTAGGCGAGGAAGCGGACGGGGTCGTAGATGCCCCTGGCGCGGTCGTGGACGAGGCGGTGGTAGATGACGTGGGCTTTGAGCGAGTTGTGGGAGGAGTTGAGCTTCGACACAAATGCCCACAGTCTATCGAGATACGCCTCGCGCTCCCTCTCGTCGTCCTGCCAGTCCACGTCGGCGCTGGGCCGCAGCTTGGCGAGGTAGGCATTCACGAAGTGGGTCTGATTCAGCAGGAGGGGCTCGAGCTTCAGACACTCCTCGAGTTGGCTCAGGAGCAGGAGGCGGTGGATTTCGTGGGAGCCGAAGCCGCCGCTGTGCTCGTGCCGCAGGTCGTCCACAACCAGCTTGGGCAGGTTCTGGTAGTCGGGCCGCTTGAGGCGGTTGAGGAGGTGACGGCGGCGGATGGGGTCGAGATTCACGTCAATGAGCCAGTCGAGCGCCCGCTCCTCGAAGCCCTGGAGCGAGGGCGAGTGGCGCGCGAGGGCCGCCTGGGTGAGGGTGTCGCGGCCGATGAGTTTCTGGTCGAGGGCGGTGGGCAGTTGGGGCTTCTGGCCGAGGAGTTCGCGCTGGTGGTTGAACTGGAGGCCGAGGCGCTGGCGGATGTATTCGAGCGACCTTTTGGGGTCCTTCTCGTACTTCAGAAGTGCTTGGCGGTTCTCGATTTCCACCACGCGTTGGGTGCGGTCGTAGCGCTTGATCCAGGCCTTGAGCATCTCATCCACGTCGGCCAGCTTCCCCTGGTTCTGTGCGTGGAGGCAGGAGTAGTAGTAGTAGTCCTCGGTGCCTGGGATGAGCTGTTTGAGGGCCTCGGCGCGGTCCTTGCCCAGCGCGAAGTCCTCGATAAAGCCCACCTCGCCCGCCCGCGCCGCCGAAGCGGCGGCGAACGCGCACGCGAACAGCCCCAGGTGCAATCGCCTCATGATCAATACCTCCAAGAGTTTGCGGCGACACGGCCGCTGCCGGGCCGGCCGGATCCGGACGAACCCCCCTGTTGTGAGTTAGACGCGAGGCGGCGGCCGGCGGTTCCCTCACGGCCGGAGCAGGAGGACGAGCGCAACACCGATGGCAGCGAGCAGGCCGACCACCACAAGGGTCACAATGATGGTGCGCCGCCGCTGGCGGATGCGGGCCAGGCGGCGTTCCTCCGGGGAGGCCGGCATGGGCGGCGCCGCGGGGCGCTTGCTCGCCTTGGGCGCCTTCGGTGCTTTCGGTGGCGGGGCCTCGCGCCCTTCCAGGGCGTCAATCAGTTGCTGCGCCGTCTGGTAGCGCTGGGCGGGGTCCTTCGCCATCAGGCGGTGGACGGCGCGCCGCAGGACGGGTGGGACGTGCGGCGCCGCCGTGTCGAGCGGCGGCGGCTCGTCGTTGAGCACCTTGGCCACGACAGCGGCGGCGCTCGGAGCGTCGAACGGGTAGCTCCCTGTCAGCGCGTAGTAGAAGGTGGCGCCCAGCGAATAGAGGTCGCTGCGCGCGTCGGCCGGCTGGCCCTGGGCGACCTCGGGCGACATGTACATGGGCGTGCCGAGGCGGGAGCCGGGGGCGGTGACATCTATGTCCACCCCGCTCCGCTTGGCCAGCCCGAAGTCGGCCACCTTCGCCACGCCGTCGGTCGCGATGAGGATGTTGCCGGGCTTGATGTCGCGGTGAACGATGCCCAGGGCGTGCGCGGCGCCGAGGGCGACCGCGGTCTGCTTGAGCAGGCCCAGCGCGGCGTCGGGCGGCAGCGCCCCGCCGCGTCGCAGCCGCTCGCCGAGGGTCTCGCCCTGGACGTACTCCATCACGATGTAGCTGTAGCCCTTGTCCTCGCCCACGTCGAAGACCTGGATGACGTTGGGGTGGTTCATGGCGGCGGCGGCCCGGCCCTCGCGGCGGAAGCGCTCGACGAAGCTGGGGTCGCGCGCGAACGCCTTGGGCAGCACCTTCACGGCGCACACGCGGCCGAGGGCCTGGTGCTGGGCCTTGTAGACGGAGCCCATGGCCCCGCGGCCGATCACCTCCCTCATCACGTACGGCCCCAGCGTCTCGCCCAGCAAGGCGTCCGGGCTCGCCGCCGAGGCAGCCGCGGCGGCCGCGGGCACGCGCAGCCGCGCCCCGCACTTCGGGCACACTACCACCCCGTCGGGCGACGGGCCGCACGCGAACTGCTCGCCGCACCTCGGGCACTTCGCCATCAGCTTCGCCATGGCCTGTCGCCTCCAATCCCTTCAGACTCGCGGCTGCCGGCCTACGAAGTCCACGCGCCGTTCCCGTGCCCCCTATCATACGCAACTGGCGGCGTAGTGCAAGAGCGCAAGCCGCCGGCTCACTCGAACGCCAGGCCGTCGAGCCAGAGGGTGAAGGGCGCGGGATTGGTGGCGCGGAACTGGAGGCCGAGCCGCGCGACGGCCGCGAGCGAGGGATTGCCGTTGGTCTCACGGCGCCAGTGGGCGTCCCCCTCCAACGGAATGGTGAGGAGGAGCCAGCCCCAGCGGGCCTCGCTGGGGCTTTCGGCCCGCTCGATGCGGTTGGCGTCGCCCGCGGGCGAGCAGGCGCCACGCCGCCGGCCTGTTGCGCCAGCCCTGAGCCTGCGGGAGGACACGCCCAAACGTGACACTTCAGCCGAATGAAGTGGAGGCTCAAACACGCCCCTCAGACAGCGTGGGAGTTCGTAGTGCGGGCTTTAGCCCGTACCTGGAGCCCAGGATACGGCCTGAAGGCCGCACTACGAACTCCCACCTCATTCGGCTGAAGTGTTACGTTTGGGCGTGTCTTGCCAGGCGTGGCTACCGGCGCCGGAGACACAACGAGTTGTGGAGCGGAACTCTCCAACAGGCTCCCAGGCCCCCCTTTTCGGGTTGTTTGCCTCGCAACGCGATGCCGGCGCCCACGCCGGGGTGCGCTGGGCCGGCCGGTGCCCTCAACGTCATAACTCCTGTCACCCGAATCATTAGCGGCTACCGCGCCCGCCATCGCAGCCCTCGGCGGAGGCAGCGGCACGCGCCTTGCTCTATCCCCTATCGCACCGCGACGCCATCTGGCCTGAGTCACCGCTCGGCTAGGAGACGAAGGCCATGCGTACGCGGACACATTCCCCCAAGACAGCTTTTGCATTAGTCGAGCTAGCCGCCGTCATGTGCGTGCTGGCGATTCTGTTCACCCTGGGCGTGACAGTCTACAGGGGGGCACGACTCAGCACACGCGTCGCCACAGCGCAGAACAACCTCAGGCAGGTGGCGAGCTACCTGGAGCTGTACTTCCGCAAGTTCGGCTACTACCCGCCCCAGGGCAGCGACCTCGTCGAGGCCCTCGGCTCCGTGGGCGCTGACACGCGAGTTCTGTCCAATCCCCTCCTCGACGAGGGAAGCCCGGGCGACACGGTGACGGGGCTTTACCGCGCCCCCACCCTCAACGAGCTGGACCGGCCCGACGTCTATCTCACCGCCATGGTCTCCGACAACGGCTACACTGCCGTCATCCTCCACACGGGCGGCCGCATCGAACGGTGCGAGGACATCTACTTCGACCCCTCGAACCTGCCCGCCATCCTCGCCATGCTAGCCGATCCCCCCGCGACCCAGGTCACGCAGACAGGGTCCTCGGGCGGCCCCGAACCGCGGTTCCCGGAGTACGTCGGCAGCGGGGAGAGTGGCGGCGAAGGGACGGGTGGAGAGGACACGGGCGGTGAGGGAGAAGGCGACGAGGAGACAGGCGGCGACGTGCCCGACGACGCTGGCTTCGACCTCGACGATGACGGCGCCACCGTCACCAAGGTTTGCTCGGACGTCTACATCCACGTCCTGGGCAGCCAGTTCGGCTACGCCGACGGCACGATGGTGGACATCGTGACGGCGGCCAAGCTCGGCGGTGGCGACTGGTTCGCCCTCTTCGGCAGCCAGGCCGCCGTGGGGGGCGAGACCCTCAGGCTCACCAGCATCCAGGCTGGCACCAGAGTCCTGATTCGAGCCGAGATCTCCGACCCGTACACCCGTTGGCTCTGGACCAAGTGCGGCTACCCCCTTGCCTACACGGCTAACGACGGCACTGGCCAAGTGGTGACCCTGCGCGACGGCGACATGCCGATCTGCAACAAGCCGGGCTTCCCCTACCAGGTCGGCGTCCAGGGTCTCCTCTCCCCCTACACCGACTCTCAGACCGGGCGGATCGCGATCGGCGCCGAGCAGGCCCTCTACTGCTTCGACTTCAATCCCCTCGGCTCCACCGCCACCGGCATTGACTACAACGACCTTGTCATCCTCGCCACGGCCACCGTCGCCGAGACCTCGTGTGAGGAGGAGGCCCCAGGCGCCCCCGGCGACATGGTCCGAGTGGACCCCACCCTTGCGGGCCAACTCAACATCAACCCCAACAACAAGTCAGACTTCGAGTTCGAACTGGTCAAACCCGACGGCAGCTCGATCACGCGCGATCACCTCCTCGCCAACCGCAACCTCAAGTACCTGGGTCCCGCCACATCCATCCGCGTCCGCCCCAAGGGGAACGGGAACCAGAACACCCTCACCCTCGATGGCGCCCCATACCAGATCAAGAACGGCAGCACCTATCTGATCGAGCAGCAGCCTGGGGGCTACATGACGGTCTACCTCTACAACGACGGCGGCAATGGAATGGGCAAGTGGTGGATCACCATCTCGGCCACGGGAGCGACGATCAGGAAACTGTAGTCGGCAGGACAGCGCTCGCCGTCCGATGCGCCTGTGCCAAGGCAGCCAGTGCCGGGTGGCCTCCGCCCGGCACTGGCGCGCCAGGAGAATCGCCCCCAGGACACATGCCGAATCCTACACCAGGCCTCCCCGACGCCTCCGCTGCCGGAACCGGGGTCGCTCCCTGCCGCGAATTGGGCTTGCTTTTCCCCGCGCGCTTGGTATAATACAGGCGTTGGAGCACTGGGGGATGGTGTAGCCGGTAACACGCCTGACTCTGGATCAGGAGACCGGAGGTTCGAATCCTCCTCCCCCAGCCAGTTGTACAGAAGGCTTGGATGCCCCCATCGTCCAGTGGCCCAGGATACTAGGTTCTCAGCCTAGGGACCGGGGTTCGAATCCCCGTGGGGGTGCCAACGAGTCGGGGCGAGGCGCCCATAGCTCAATTGGACAGAGTCGCGGCCTACGAAGCCGAAGGTTGGAGGTTCGAGTCCTCCTGGGCGCGCCATTGATCGAGAAGCTCAGGCCGCGTGGGCAATGAGCAGCTGGCCCCGCTGACCCCCTGGAGAAGCGCTTGCCGGCAGGGGCCGTGCGGGGCTTCTCTTTTCATGAGGAGTCCGAGCAATCGGCGAGGCGGCCCGGCCGACGTGGGCGAGCGACGAGGGGCTCATGCGGCTCGCCCTCGCGGAGGCCCGCCAGGCGCTCGAGCACGACGACGTGCCTGTGGGCGCCGTGGCCGCGTGCGGCGGCCAGATCGTGGGGCGGGCGCACAACCAGCGCGAGCTGTTGCGCGACCCCACCGCCCACGCCGAGATGCTCGCCCTCACGCAGGCCGCCGCGGCGTTGGGGCGCTGGCGCCTCACGGGCGTGACGCTCTACGTGACGCTCGAGCCGTGCGCGATGTGCGCCGGCGCGCTGGTGCTCGCGCGGGTGGACCGGCTGGTCTACGGCGCCCGCGACCCGAAGGCGGGGGCCGTCGAGTCGCTTTATCGGCTGCTCGCCGACGAGCGGCTGAATCACCGCGTGCCCTCGGAGGGCGGCCTGCTGGCCGACGAGTGCGGCGAACTGCTCCAGGAGTTCTTTCGCAAGCGACGGCGCGAAGCCAAGTGCGAGGACTGACGCCGGAGAGGTGCCAGAGCGGCCGAATGGGCCGGTTTCGAAAACCGGTGGAGGTGTCATGCATCTCCCGGGGGTTCGAATCCCCCCCTCTCCGCCATCTGGAATGTGGAATCTGAAATCTGGAATGCCCAGGAGAGGTGTCCGAGAGGCCTATGGAGCACGCTTGGAAAGCGTGTGGTCCCCGAAAGGGGGCTCGGGGGTTCGAATCCCCCCCTCTCCGCCAGAGAGAAGCCCAATGATCAATACACAATCCTCAATGTCCGGTGAAGCCCGAGGAGGAAGGCGACTTGGGCATTGAGGATTGAGGACTGGACATTGAGGGTTGGGCTTGATAGGATAGGGCGAGGGCAAGAGAACTCGGAGCAATGAACGCGATGAGACGAGCTAGCGCTGGCATCGGCTTGTTGGTTGCGGCACTCGGCGTTCCGTGCCTGGCGGGCACGTTTCCCTGGGGCGGCCCACGGCCGAGCCGTGAGCCGCACCCTTCGCCACCATCCTCACCCGCGTGGAGGACGCCCAACTCGAAGGCGACATTGCCACTCGGGAGGATGCGTTGGCCCTCGTCCAGCGCGAGTTCCCTCGCCAAAATTTTCCTTGACAAGCGGGGTTTTCCCTAGTAAACTACGGGTCTACGTACCTTTTTCGGGGTGCGTCCCAGTTCGTTTGGCTTGAACAACAGGAGAGCGAGAGATGTCCCAAAAGGTTGACCGTCTTCAGTTGATCCGTGAGCGCCACCGCAAGTTGATCCTCGAGCCTCGCAGCAAGGTGATGGACTTCGACTTGTTCGACGAGTGGAACGAGGACTTCGAGGTGGTGGACGAGCAAGTGCTCTCACGCGAGTTGCGAGACCGGGACGAGGATGCGTGACCCGCGTTCGGGGGGAACGCGGGAAATCCGGAACTCGAAACTCGAAACTCGAAACTCGAAACTCGAAACGCCAGACGCGAAGCGAGAAACTCGGAACCCGAAACGCGGAACTTGTCTTTGGAGCAGAGAACGCCGTGCCGTGTGGAAGGAAACGCCGCCGCCGCAAGATAGCGAAGCACAAGCGCGATAAGCGGCGCCGCGCCGACCGTCACAAGAAGAAGCTGCGCTGAGCGGCCCTTCTCCCGCGCGAGCCGCGCCTGAGGCGCCCGCCGTTCTGGCGGGGCGCTGCCGTGCGCGCCAGTTTCCCTCTTTCTCCGCCATGTTGATTGACTTCCGCAGATCGCCGCGCTATAATCACAGCGCGGGCGAGGTCCGGGCTCGCCCCCCAGGGGGCTGTGTGGCTCAGGAACCCCAGGAGAGGTGGCCATGAGAAGGTTGCTCGTCTGCCTCGTGGTTGTCGCGACCGCCGGCTGCCAGAGCACGTGGCAGAGGCTGGACCAGTACCCACCCCCGTACATGCGGGTGATGGACGCGGCGCAGGCCGTGCTGGCCCGCCGCTACGTGGTGACGGCGGTGGACCGGGCGCACGGGATCATCGAGGCGTCGTCCATCGTGCGGGCCAACATGATCACGAAGTACCGCACGAAAGCGACGGCGCGGGTGTACCAGACCGGCGAGGGGGCGTACGACGTGGAGATGCGGGTGACGAACGAGCTGGAGCTGTCGGAGCCGTCGCTGATGGGCCGCGGGCAGCCGCCGCACGACTGGCGGGCGGTGGGCTTCGACCACCTGGCGGAGACGGCGCTGATGGCCGAGGTGCAGGCGCAGATGATGGGGCAGACGGTGACGGCGACGCAGAGGCCGTCGTACCTGCTGTTTTCGGCGCCGAAGCCGCTGATGCCCGCGGGCCTGATGCGGCCGAGCATCCCCGACCCCGTGGGCGCCCCGGCGAGGCCGGCGCCCGCGCCGCCGAGGCCGCAGACGGCTCCGAAGGCCAGCCCCGATGCGCCCAAGGTGAGCCAGGCGGACACGTTCACCCAGCACCTGGCGATGGGCGACCTGCACTGGCAGCGCCGCGAGCTGGACGAGGCGTTGCTGGCGTACCAGCGCGCGGCGCTGGCGGCGCCGAAAGAGCCTGCGGGCCACCTGTCGCTGGCGGGGGTGTGGACGGCTCTGCGGCGCTATTCGGCGGGCGCGGCGGCGCTGCGCGAGGCGGCCGCGGTGGCGAACGGCCATCGCCTGGCCGCGGCTGAGCTGGCCCGCCTGCGCGGGCCGGCCGAGGAGATGACCGAGCGGCTCCTGCTCCTGAAGGGCTGGTGCAAGCAGCAGCCGAGCGATACGGACGGGCAGCTTCTGCTGGCCTATCACTACCTCCTGGCCGGCCGCGCCGACGACGCTCGGGCGAGCCTGGGCGACGTGGTGCGGGCGAGGCCGCAGGACCCGGCGGCCCGGTTCCTCGCCCAGCAGCTTGCGGCCGCCCAGTCGTAGCGCGGCCACTGCACGCCCGTTCCTGGGAAATAGGACCTATAGGAGCTATAGGTCCTATTTTGTTGAGAGGGGGAACGCCACGGACCCGCTTGCCGACGGTGATGCCTGGCGCGAGGCCCGCGAGGCGATGGTGGAGCAGCAGCTCCGCGGGCGTGGCATCCGGGACGCCCGGGTGCTCCAGGCGTTCCTCGACGTGCCCCGTCACCTCTTCGTCCCCCGCGACCGGCTGGCCGAGGCGTATGAGGACCACCCGCTGGACATCGGGCGGGGCCAGACGATTTCGCAGCCGTTCATGGTGGCCCTGATGACGGAGGCGTTGGAACTCCGCGGCAGCGAACGGGTGCTCGAGGTGGGCACGGGCTCGGGCTATCAGGCAGCCATCTTGGCAGAACTGTGTGGGGTGGTCTACACGATCGAGCGGCTGGCCGACTTGAGCGAGCGGGCGCAGGCGCTCCTCGGGCGGATGGGGCTAGCGAACGTGCGGTTCCGGGTCGGCGATGGCACGCTGGGCTGGCCCGAGGAGGCGCCGTTCGACCGCATCATCGTGACCGCGGGGGGGCCGGACGTGCCGGCGTCGCTCGAGGCCCAACTGGCGGAGGGCGGACGGCTGGTGATTCCCGTGGGGGACCGGTATGGCCAGGACCTGGTGGCCGTGGAGCGGCACGGGGAGCGATTCGAGCGGGAGAGCCACGGCGGCTGCGTGTTCGTGCGGCTGATCGGGCAGGAGGGGTGGCCGGAGTGACGTGGGCTCCCGCCTCGCGTGTATCTTCTCCTGCAATCGTCCTCGTCCTCGTCCCTCGTCCTCGTAATCGTTTTTCTTGCAATGGGCAGAAGAGATCGAGGACGAGGGACGAGGACGAGGACGAGGACGATTGGGGCCTGGGCCGGACGCAAGCGGTTGTGAATGCATTGACTTCCCCGCCGCGGCGGTGGTATAATCGCCAAGTGGAAGTGTCCGGGCAGAGATTCCTCCATGTACCCCCCATGACAGGAGGGGCCTGAGTGCGTATCGTGGCGAAGAGACGGGCGGCCGGGCTGCTGGCCGCCGCCGTGTGGTTCGGCTTCGTCGGCGCTTCGCGGTGCGAGGCTGGCTCGGCGCCGGGCCGAACCGAGCCGAGCGAGCCGCTGGCGATCTCCTACGTGGAGCCGGCCACGCCGGAGGCGGGGAAGGAGGCCTGGATCGTGGTCTACGGCCACGGCTTCAGCGAGGACGCGGCGAACGTCAAGGTGAAGGTGAACAACATCGCGGCGCTGGAGGTGCGGGTGCCGGCTCCCGAGCGGCTCAAGGCGCGGCTGCCCGCGACGACGGAGGCCGGCGCCGCGTCGGTGACGGTGGAGAACCCGAACGGCGAGAGCGCGACGTTGCCCCGCGCGGTCTACTTCCGCCCGAAGGGCGGCGGCTGGAGCTTTGGGGCGATGATGGCCGGGCTGCGGCACGACTGGCGGGTCTGCATCGAGTGGTTCCGCCTCGGCGGGCCGGTCATGTGGCCGCTCCTGCTCCTCTCCTTCTTCGGCATCGCCTGGATGGTCCACTGCCTGCTCGTGCTGCGGCAGTCGCAGGTTCTGCCGCAGAAGTTCATGGACGCCTTGACGACTCACCTGTCGCAGGGTGACATGAAGGGGGCGACGGGCGCGTGCGAGGGCTCGCGGTCGGTCTTCGCCCGCGTGGTGCTGGGCGGGCTGCGGAAGCTGGGGGAGGGGCCGGAGAAGATACGCGAGGCGGTGGCCGCGGCCGGCTCGCGTGAGGTGGCCCACCTGCACCAGAAGATCGGCTACCTGGCCAACATCGGCACCATCGCGCCCATGCTGGGCCTGCTGGGGACCGTGACGGGCATGGTCATGGGTGACGACGAACATGGAGCTGATGGCCGACGAGGTGGCGACGACGATCATCGAGAAGGGGGAGGACGCATGAACTTCCGCCGGGCCGCCGCGCAGGAGGAAGGCTTCCAGATCGCCCCGATGATCGACATGGTCTTCATCCTGCTCATCTACTACGTGTGCACCACGGCGATGGGCCAGCTCGAGCGGCAGATGGACCTGGACCTCCCGACCGCCGAGAAGGGCCTGGTGGCGCGGCAGCGGACCCCGTATTTCATCAACATCACGAAGCAGGGCACCGTGCTCATCGGCAACCGCGTGATGAGCGACGACGACCTGCGGACCTGGCTCAAGGAGCTGCACGCCTCCTACGGCGCCGCCCCCCCGCCCGTGGTCATCCGCGCGGACAAGGAGACGGCGTTCCAGCACTTCGTGAAGGTGCTGGACGCCTGTGCGGCGGCCGACGTGCGGAACGTGGCCTACGCCAACGTCGAAGGGCCGCGGAGAAGCCCGTAACGTGAATGGATGAATGGATGAATGGATGGTTGGATGATTGACCGACACGCGTCCACCCATCCATTCATCCAGCCATCCCGCCAAGCCGGAGCACTCATGCGCATCGCAGGGACTGCAACCAGGCTGATCGCCCTCCCGCTGTGGCTCGCCCTGGCCCAGGGCGCGTGGGCCGGCGAGGGCGCCGCGTCCCCCGCCGACCTCCAGTTCGACTACGCTGAGGGCCTGTTCCACGACAACCTGCCCAAGCAGGCCATCGTGGAGCTGGAGAAGTTTCTCAAGGAGAACCCGAACGACCCGCGGGTGAGCCGCGCGCGCTTCTACCTGGGCGAGTGCCACTACAAGGAGAAGCGCTACGACGCCGCGCTCCCCGCCTTCGAGGCCGCGGCGAAGGACGAAAAGCTCACCATGCGGCCCATCGTCCTCTACCGCATCGGCGACATACGCTTCCGCCTCAAGGACATGGCGGGGGCCCCGCTAAGGTATGATAGCGCGATTCACACGCGGTTGCCAGTCCGCCTGAACTCTACTTCCCCAGCTCGAGGAAGCCGGCCTTGGCGACCTCCCAGCTGTAGCCGCCGGTGCCGCGCCACATGAGCCACTGGTTGCCGGCGGTCTTGCGGACGGTGAGGTTGAACTCGAGCTTCTTGTGCTTCGCGGGGTCAATGCCCAGCGCGGCGAAGGGGATGAGGTACTGGGCGGTCCAGCGATCCTTGCCCTCGATCTTAGCCGAGAACTTGACGGCGTCGCCGGCCTTCTTCGCGGCGGCCTCGGGCGCGCCGGCCTCGGTGCTCGACTCGAAGTGGCCGTTGGGGAAGCCGCGAAGAACGAAGATGGGCGCGGCCTTGCCCGCGGCGGGGTTCCGAATCGCCACCTCGACCGCGTCGTCCTGCCCCCACGTTGAGCCCGGCCGCAGCGGCTTCTTCGGGTCAATGGCGTTGTCGAAGGCGACGCGGAGATTGCCCCCCTCGACCAAGATGTTGGCGGTGCTGGTCGGCGTGCGTGCTCGACGGGCCACGAGGCGCGGTTCGCGTCGTTGTAGAGGCCGATCTTCTCGACTGGGATGCGCTGGAAACCGAGCTTCCACGCCGGCGAGTCCTTCCGCAGCTCGAAGCTCGCCGGCGGCTTGCCGACGAAGAGCGGATCGGTGTCCGTCAGGTTGTCCTTCATCGCAACGTAGGGCTTGGCGCGGCCATCCACGTCGCTCCAGCGGTCGCCGACGAAGATGTTCCGCTCGACGACGTTGCCCTTGGGCGCGAACGGCTCGTCGTCGAGGATGCTCAGGAGTTGCGGCCAGCGGGTGCTGTAGGGCGGCTCCTTGAAGCGGAGGCCGAGGTGGGTGCTCTTCTCCTTGCCCTCTTTGACCCAGCCGTCGGTGTGGTCGCGCGCCCAGCCAAGGGCGCGGGAATCAATGTGCAGGGCGCGAGGGCAATCCACGAAGAGGTTGTTGGCCACCGTGCAGTCGCGTCCGCCGCCGACGAAGGCGGCCATAGTGACCTTGTAGAAGACGTTGCCGACAATGTCGGTGCCGCAGAACATGTCGTCGAGGTAGACGCCGACGCATCCGCGCCCCTCGAAGCCGACGATGTGGTGGAGGTAGTTGTGGCGGACGACGGTGCCGCGCATCGTCCAGTTGCGGCCGGCGTACATGGCCCCCGCGTCGTTCGATTCGTGGCAGACCGAATGGATTTCGTTGAACTCGATGACGTGGTCGTTCCCGCTGAAGCCGATGGCCATGTGGGGCGCGTTGTGGATGAGGTTGTGGGCCGCGCGGTTGCCCACGCCGCCGATCTGGATGGCGGCCTTGTACATGCGGTTCCAGCGGCCATAGTGGTGGATGTGGTTGTTTTCGGCGGCGAGGCGGGCGGGAGCGAGCGTCTTGCGGTCGCCGCCGTCGAGGGCGATGCCGCCGTCGCCCACGCCGTAGATGTCGCAGCCCACGACGCGGCTGTCCGTGGCGCCAGCGATGCGCACGGCGGAGCCGCCCAGGTTGCGGAGCGTGCAGGCGGCGATGGCGCAGTGCGCCCCGCCCTCGACGCTCACCGCCGTGCCGCGGCAGGCCTCGAGCGTGAAGCCGCGAAGGGTCACGTGCGAGACGCCTTTCATCGTGACAAGCGATTCGGCCACAGAGACGACGGCTCGGCCCTTCGCGATGTCGGCAGGCGGCCAGAAGTAGAGCACACCCGTCTCCCTGTCGAGAACCCACTCGCCCGGCTGGTCAATCTCGCTGAGCAGGTTGAGCGCGTAGAACCACTGGCCCACACGATAGCCATAGCCGTGGTAGGGCGGCTTCACCGCGATGACGCGCTTCTCGGTGTCGATGGACTCCACGGGGTGCCGCTGATCGGACCAGTCCCAGAACCAGTAGCCGTGGACCCAGGGCTCCTTCTCGCCGGCCCAGCGCTTCGGGCGGTCGCCATCGTACAGGAACTTGCCGGTCTTCGAGCCTTTGGTGCCTCGGACGTTCACGGTATCGGGCTCGACGAGGCCGGTAATCTTGACGAAGCCGTCGTTGGGCCAGCGCGCGAGGGTCATGGGCGTGTCGTTGAAGAACAGCTCGAGGCGGTTGGCGTTCACCCCGCCGAGATCGCTGATGCCCAGGGCCTTCAGGTCGGCCTGCACCACATTGGCGCGCGCGGCCGGCTCCAGGCGGTCGAGAATCGCCTGGTCGGTCACGGGCTTCCAGCCGGTCACCACCCTGCCGCCGATGAGGCGGACCTCTTCGCCCCTGCGCGCGCGGTAGACGATGGGCGCGTCCTGGCTCCCAGAGTCTTCGGCAGAGAGCGTGAATGGCTTCGTCCGCTCGTAGACGCCGCCCGCCAACTCGACGGCGATGCCGCCCTTGGGCAGGGCGCCGGCTTTCTTGAGCGCGCGGATTTCGTCGCGGGCGCGCTCCAGCGTGGCGAACGGCTTCGCCCGCGTGCCGGGGTTCGCATCGGCGCCATCGGACGCCACGTGCAACGTCACAGAGGCGGTGGGCATGGCGTGCTCCTCGAGCCTGGCGCACGACGCGGCGGCCAGGACCAGGGCGACAGGGACAATGAGGCTTCTCACTTGGCTTCCCCCTTGAAACAATGGTAGAAACGCGGTGCCAGGCACATCATGCAGTGAAGAGGAACTCGCGGTTGCTGCACCGCAAGGTGACGTGGTGGACGGCGTGGGCGTAGGAGAAGCGAGGCGGACGCGGCATGGCCTGGCCCCCAGCCGTGGGTGCGGGCGGACCTCATCAGAGGCAAGTATACCACGCGGCCACGCGAAAGCAAGGCCCAGGCTCCGCCTGCCCAGGATGTGCGGCGCGGAGGCCGAAATGTCGCCTGACGCCGTAACGCACACCACGCCAGTATGTTACAGCTCTATGATGTGCCTGGCACCGAATCCAGAGTTCGGGCGGCGCCTCCTGGCCGGCCCCGGCCTGCGCGTCGAGGGCGCGGGCCATGCCGTCCAGGTCGCTGGCGATGGCCTCGGTGGTGGTGATCTCGGTGATGAATTGCTCGGTGGGCTGGCCCTTGGGCTTCGGCTCGTCCTCCTCGGGCACGGTCTCGAGAATCTGGACCTTGTAGCCCACCCAGGCCTTCTTGCCGTCCTGGTCCTTCGTGCTCCACTGCGCGTCGGGGTCGTGGGGATTCTTCACGGCGCCCGAGGGCTCGGCCTGGCGGCGCGCGGGGCCGTCGGGCGTCAGCTCGAACTGCTCGCCGAAGACGCGCCGGAGCAGAGCCACGGCCTCCAGCTCCCCAAGAGGAGACTTCCGCTCCTCCAGCCACGAGAGCAGCCCGTGCGCGTCCCGCCCCGCGGCCTGGGACTTCGCGGCCAGCTCCGCCTTCGTCAGGCCCCGCCAGTCCGGCTCCGTCTCCACGTAGAGTTCCACCAGCCGGCCCCAGCCGTCCAGCGCGAGCATCCCCGCCGCCGTGCGGAGCGCCTCGACCGCCCCGCTCAGCGTCTGCCACACCACGTCCAGCCGCGACATCGCCGAGACCAGACCCAGCACGTGCGTCGAATCCAGCCGCTGCCGCGCCCGCCGCTTCACCAGCCCCGCCTCCCGCAGCCCGTCCACGATCGCGTCGAACGCCAGCCGCTGCTCCTCGTGCTCCGCCAGCCGCGTGCGGAAGTGGCACAGGCTCGAGGCGTCGAAGCCCGCGTAGTCCACCTCGAGGTCCAGAGCGTACTTCCACCCCAGGTTCGCCCGCACCGTGGCCGCGGCCAGCCGGTCGGGCAGCTTCTCCATCGTCTGGAGCAGCGTCGCCATCGCCCGGGCCCTCGACATCCAGAAAGGCGAGACCGTCGAGTGGAAGATCGTTGACCGTGCCCAACTCCTCCTCGTCCGCGAACCCCAACCTTCCCCCATCAAGCCCCCCGCAAAGCCGAAGAAGGAATAGGGGGTTTTTCAGCGGAATCTAGGGTGTGTACGGAAATGGGATTGTCAGATTCGGGCTGGTTTGGAGTGAGTCAATTCGTAAGTTGTTGATATACCGTGAGTTGTGTCGCGTGTCTGGTCGCCCTCGCGGCCCTCGTGAGCGGCTGCGCCACCACCGCGGCCCTCAACGAACTCAAGTCCCAGGTCCTTCAGCAACAGGAGCGCGTCCGCGCCCTCGAAGCCAACACCAAGCTGCTCGAAAACCTCGCCAAGAGCCAGGAAATCCGCCTCGAACAGGCCAGCAAGCTCCCCGCCGCCCTTGAATCGGACGTTGCCGCCGCCCGCGGCTACGCCCGCGAGATCGAGAAGAAGGTCGTCGAGCTGCGCGAAATCATCGCCAAACAGCTCGACCTCCAGAACGCCCACATCGCACAGGTCAGGGGCGCCTACGTCGGCGTCCTAAACCAGCAGACCCAGCTCGTGGACACCCTGTCGAAGACCCTGGAGACGGCCCTCGCCGAGCTGAGGGCCGTCATCGGCCGCTCCCTCGACGACCTCAAGAAGGCCCTTCCCGGCTCCGACACCATCGTCCCCCCCGCCCCCGTCCTGCCACCCAACCTCCGTGAGACCCCCGCCCCGCCCACGCCCCCGACCCCGCCGCCACCCACACCCCCGCCGCCCAGCGAATGAGGCCACGGCTCTCGATGTCCCCCCCTGGGCAACTTGCTCCCCCCCCCAAAAGGGGCGCAAGTTGCCCGGATCGCCCAATAGCCCGCGTGTGTGTGTGAGGAAGCAACTTGCGCCCCTGCGCGCACACACACGCCGGCCCGGGCCGCGGGAGCCGGCCTTCCGGCGTCCGGGCCAGCCTGGGTCACAAGCATAGTCATGTCCATAGCTTATGGAACGCGAGCCGCCCAGACGACTCCGCGCGACTGCCATTGTGGCAGGCAGCTTGCGCCCCCTGCATGCACATGGGGGCGCAAGTTGCCCCTACGTAAGTCCCATTTGTGCCCTTTTTCACTTGCCACGTGAGGGCACGCTTCGGGCAAGAGATCCACAAGAGGACGCCCGCTGTGCTCCAGGCGCAGAAAAGACACCCGCTGTCTTTTTTCCGGGTGCGCCAGGATGTGGCAGCGTAACAGACGCCTGCGCCAGCACTTACATCGTGGATGGCGACTGGGGGTAAGAAAATGACAGCGGGTGTCTTTTTCGCGGGGGGTCACTTGGCGGGAGGCGGGGTGGGGGAGGGGACAGCGGGGAGGGTCACCGGCTCGCGGCCGGGGGCGGCGATGCCGCGGCGCTCGAGGACGGAGCCCTCGACGCGGTGGAGGTCCACCAGCCCCTTGAGGAGGTTGACGACGGCCTCAACCTCGGCGATCTGGCTGGCCAAAGGTCGCGCTGGGCGAGGGCACTTGACACGCGAGCGTGCGAAGGTACAATGAGCGCGCCTTCACAGGACGTTGCGGGCGGTA
Source organism: Planctomycetota bacterium (assembly GCA_041320515.1). GTDB lineage: Bacteria > Planctomycetota > PUPC01 > DSUN01 > DSUN01 > DSUN01. The sequence continues at coordinate 4,067,097 of JBGLNR010000001.1, forward strand.
CGCCATCGCCGGCCCGGCGTTCGGAGGAGTTCTGCGAGTGCGAAGCGTCCCAGATGGGATCGCGGCCACAGCCGTGGCGGCCAGCGTGTTCTTGCCCAGCAGAGAGGAGTAGGCGATGGAGGAGCTGAGACCCGCAAAGGGCTTGGATGAGATGTTCTGTCCCAGTTGCGGCGCAATCATAAAGAGGGAAGCCGTCATCTGCGTCAAGTGCGGTGTCGCAGTCCATGGCCATGGGTCTGGTGCGAGGTCAAAGGACAAGACGGTAGCAGTGATTCTCGCTGTGCTCTGCGGATTGTGGACCTGGTGCTACACCTATAGGAAGGATGCATGGAAGTTCTGGCTCAACCTTGCGCTCAGTGTTGTTACGCTGGGGATTTGGGGGATTGTCGCGTGGGTGTGGGCCATCATCGACACGGCCAGACGTCCAGTAGAGTTCTTCGCCAATTTCGATCAGGCCGTAGGAGGGCAGGGGGGGACTTTCTCTCTTCCAGCGATGCCGCCCACGGACCCCGATGGCCTGAAGACATACCGGCGCAACCAGTTGCTCACCCGAATCTCTACCGCGAACAAGTACGGAGTTCAGCTGGAGCAGCCCTCTATCCTTCGCAGGACCGTTCTCCCAGTGATCGGCTCTATCGTGGCCTCAACCTTGGTTCTGTTGCCGGTCCTTGGCGCTCTTGGTCCAAGACTTCCTGGCTCGACTCCGAGCAAGCCGGATTTCCCCGCATGGTACAGCTCCCTCATATTCATATGCTGGATTCTCGGCTGCGTTGCAGCGTTCCTGCTTCTTCGTGCCGTATTCGAGAAACAGAGGGCAAGAAAACTCGATGAGTTTCAGCGGAAGAGGGCGAGTCTGGCGGCGGAGATGGAACTCGAGTTCCCTGATGTAGTTCAGGCGCTTGGAGGAAGCAAGGCCCTGCAAGACTTCCGAACATGAGGGGGCACAAGGTGGGAGAGGTGGGGAGGGTAACAGCCCCGTATGGGCGCCAATCCCTTGTCCCACTGAGGCAAGCCCCGTGGCAGGGGAGGCTCCGGGAGCCTTCCTGCGCGCGTCACTTGGCGCGAGGCGGCGCTGGGGTGAGGGGGGCAGGGAGGTCCACCGGCTCGCGGCCGGGGGCGACGATGCCACGACGTTCGAGGACGGAGCCTTCGACGCGGTGGAGGTCCACCAGCCCCTTGAGGAGGTTGACGACGGCCTCGACCTCGGCGATCTGGCTGGCCAGGAGGTCGCGCTGGGCGAGGGCGACGAGGAAGGGGGTGGACTTGCCTTCGCGGAGTCGGGCGGATTCGGTTGCGGCAGCCACCTCTCTGGCCTTGCGGGTGGCGGCGGTGGCCGTGACCTGTTCGCGGCCGCGCTGGACCTCGATGTAGGCGGTGCGGACGTCGAGCTGGGCGAGCTGGTCGAGGTTGGCCAGGGCCTCGGCCAGTTGCCGCGCCGTGAGGGTGGCGCGCTCGTGCCGGGCCTCGGCGGCGCGGTTGCCGATCGGGAACTCGTAGGTGAGGCCGATGAGGGCGTCGTAGCCCGTGTTGCCGAGCTGTCCCGGGGAATGGCCGAGGGACTTGGAGTAGCCGCTCTTGCCCAGGGTGGCGAAGAGGTCGAGCTTCGGGAGGAGGCCGTTGCGGGTCTTGACCAGCTCGAGGTCGCCGCGCCGCACGCGGAGCTTCGCCTCGTTGAGGTCGGGCCGCAGCCGCAGGGCAAGGCGGACGTGTGTCTCGACCTCGTCGAGCTTCAGGTCGGGCGCGGCGGGCTGCACCAGGAGGGCGATGTCGCGGCCCCACAGGCCCGCCCCCTGCGGGTTGAGGAGGCGGAGGAAGCGGAGGCGGGCCGTGGCGAGGGCGCTGCGGGCGTTGATGAGGGCCTCGCGGCGCGAGGCGACCTCGGCCTCGGCGGCGGCCCGCTCGGACTCTGCGAGCTTGCCGATCTTGATGCGCTCGATGGTTTCGCTGAGCTGGTCCTCGGCGACCTTGACGGATGCGGCGTAGATCTCGATCTGGCGCTCGGCCAGAGCGCAGTCCCAGTAGGCCTGCTCGACGTCGGCGACGAGGGTTTCGGCGAAGCCGCGGAGTTCGTAGAACGAGGCCAGGGTGTCGAGGCGGGCCTGGCGTAGCGAGGCCAGGTTCACGGCCACGCCGCGGCCGCGGAGGAGGGCCTGGGTGACGCTTACGCCGACGCGGGAGGTCTCGAACCTGTCATTGTACCACGAGTCGGAGCCTGTGAGGGAGTAGCTGCCGTCGAGTTCCACGGTGGCGCCGGTGGGGAGGAACTGCCTGATCCAGGCATCGAGGAAGGTCCGCTCGCCGGTCGCGTTGTGGAGGCGTCCGTCGGCGCCCCGCGAGCGCGACCGCGTGACGCTGGTGGAGGCCTCCGCTAGCTCGAGGCCGTTGGGCGGCAGCATCCGCCTGCCGCTCCGCACCGGGAATAAGGGGGCTTGCCACAACATGACGACACCGTTCACTCCCTGGCACCGCTTGCGCTGGATTCGGAGCCTCCTCCGGTGTCATGTGCAACCGCGACCCCAAGCCATTCTGCTTGTTACCTTGGCTACCCTGGCCGGCGCTTGCCATCCCAGAGCCGCACTTCCTATCGACGATTCTGCAGAGACGGCAGCCATGCCCCCGGCCTTCACGCACACAGTACCCGGGCCAACCGGGACCCCCCGTCCGTCCGCAACACCCACGCCTGCCGCCACCCCCACCAGCACCGTGAAGTACTTCAGCGTTGAGCCCGAGGCCAGGCAGATGAAGTCCGCTGACATGGCCGGGAAGGTCGTCCTCACCGGCCCCGGGCGCCACCGGCACTTCTTGTACGATCTGCAGTCCCGCGAGATGACCGAACTCCCCGACATCCGTGTCGACTTCACCTACACTGATCCCCTTGAGATATCTCCCGACCGGAGCGCGTTCGCTTACACCGAGATCACCAGCCAGGGCACGACACGGGTGTACGTCGGCACGGACGGAGGCAAGTCCCTCGCACCCTACCTGATCCCAAACGAGGGAAGATATGTGGTCGTCAGCTGGCTGGATGACGACTCCATTGCGCTTGCGGACGCGAGGGCGACTGACGGGGTCATTTGGGTCATGAGCAGGACCGATGGGACCCTCAGCCAGTTTACTCCGCCGTTCCCTTTGGTCACCGATGACGGCCCGCTCGATTGGGGAGGCGCCTACATCTACGCCTATTACAACCGTGTGCGATCGCACGTCGCAACGGCCAGGTTTATCGACAACCAAGTGGATGTCGAGCCATTCGTCCCCATGCGTTTCACCTACGAGCTTTGGGATGTCGCTGGCTCTCAACCTGTCTGGACTGCCGTTGGTGGAGGCGGCTCAAGCATCCCGGCCTGGGACTCTACCGGCAACCACCTCCTCGTCGCATATATTCCCTATCGTGAGGTAGTCGAGTTCGGTACGGGGGGGTGTTCAGAACTGCACGTGGTCAGCACAGAGGCCGAGGATCGGATGCTCGATCCGTGCACGTGGCAGGGAGGGTACTCGTGGTCCCCCGACGGCTCCCATGTGGCTGCATGGGAGGGGTGGAGATTCACGGGGTGGAGTTTGAGTGGGACACTGCCAGTGTGGGAAACTGACACCACTGACCGCGAAGCGCGGCTCCGAGTGTTCGATCTTGCCGACAACTCCGTGGCAGAGTACTTCCTGCGCTTCCCTGAGCACATGTTGTTGGACCGCAGCCAACCCCCGACTTGGTCTCCAGAAGGCCGCTTCGTGGCATTCTCGGAGTCCTCGGTGTCCGACGAGGGTTCCGGGCCCCGCCGGTCGTGGGTGATCGATCTTGAAGCTGGGGAGGCCGGACTCCTGATGAGTGGGACGCGCGTGGAGGGCTGGATACGGTAGCCTTCCGTTCTCACCCGAGTGCCGCGACAAGCCGCCGCCCAACAACTCGCTGATGCTGACCCAGCTGGCGGGCGGAAATGCAGCGGTCGCTTGCCTGCCGAGTTGTCCTAGAATCAAGGTGGATTGCCCGAGCCGCCGGGCAGCATAGCTCGAGGCCGTTAGGCAGCTTGAATGGACCGTTCAAATGGCCGATGATAGCCATCACTCGCAGCCGCGCGAGATCAAGGTCACCGAGCACGCCGCTGCCCTCAATGGAGCATCGTACGCCCACGAAAAGCTCGGCGTAGCGGTCTGGAAGCTGGCAACGGGTCCCGGAGGCATCAAGTCGCGGCTTGCCGATGCCTACATTGAGCTTGCCATCCTGCAACCTTCGGATATTCCTGGCGATCTCCTAGAAGATTGGAGACGCATCAGAGCCGATCTCACCAGTGGCAAGATGCAGTACGAGACCGCAATTGTCGATGGAGAGCTTGTACAGCGGCCGGTGGGCCTTCTCTTGTCGACACTCAGGCATATGAGAACAAGCAAGGCGACGCGAATTGCGGAACGCATCTGCCTGCTCGATGCCAAGCTCGAAGCGCTAGTGAAGGATCGGGAATCCGAAGCTGCCTAACAACTCGCTGATGCTGACCCGGCTGGCGTCCGAAAATGCGATGGTGGCTGGCCCGTCGAGATGTGCGAGAATTGGTCGAGCGAAGCCTGAGCCGCCGGGCAGCATAGCTCGAGGCCGTTGGGCCGCTTAGCCTGGGCTGCAATGCTGAAGACGCATGAGATCCCCATTAGTGGCCTAGTTCGCTGCCTCCTCGGGGGGCTTGGGTCTATTGTGCTGGCGCTTGCCCTAGCGCTCATGGTCAGAGAGGTATGGCTTGCATTTCACGGTCAGTGGTTGAGACTGCTGACCGCCGTAATATTCCTCGTTGTCGTGGCGGGCGGTGCTTCGCTTGTGCGAAGTGCTTTTCGGGGGCGTCTTTCGGTTCGATCCTACCACTCGCGGTAATTTGAGCGCTGCTCCGGTCATCCGTTGCTGCAGGGGCCTTTCACTGCCTGTGGCGACCAGCCAGAGCGAGGTTGGGTTGGCATGATTCGTTCAGTCAGCGGCTTCGTGAGGCGCGCTGACTTGCAGACCCTCTTAGCCCGGCAATGCAGGGGCTCATGATCGCCCTGCGACCCGCTCCGCCAGGAAACGCCTTGACCGGCGCAGTCCGAACGGTGCTGCCGGTAGGGAGTGGGATGCAGTTGCCGCAAGTCTCGTCCCGGGGGCCGTCGAAGATCCAATGCGGGAAGTCGGTTGACGCTAGTGGAAGCGGCCCAACAACTCGCTGAAGCCGACTCGGCTGGCGGGCGAAAATGCCCTGGCGACATGCCTGCCAAGTTGCCCTAGAATGAAGGGACGAAGCCCGAGCCGCCGAGCGGCTTAGCTCGAGGCCGTTCGGCGGACGCCTCCATCTGCAGGTGCACGCATGCAATCTACAGTCAATCGGCAGTGATGATGAAGAATGCGCTCCGCTGGATTGACTTCGTCCAATACCCCCTCGTCCTGGGCCTCGCAATTTGGTACGGCCCGCGTACCCCCCTCTTGTATGTGGGGCTCTCAATCTCCATTGCGGCCGCCATGCTATCGGGCCTTGCACGCTGGCAGTTGGGCGACTCATTCTCGGTTAATGCTGAAGCGCGCCGCCTTGTGACCAGTGGGCTCTATTCGAGGATTCGGCATCCGGTGTATCTGTTTGGCGACTTGGCCTACCTGGGAGCCCTTGTCGCTCTCCAAGTCTGGTGGGTGCTGCCAATATGGCTGGCGATGGCCCTCGTGGACATGCGTCGAGCTAGGCGAGAAGATAGCGTTCTTGCCGAGGCCTTCGGTTCGGAGTACGCAGCATACAGAGCGAGGACGTGGTTCTGGCAATGGGAGCCGTAGCGCCGCCGAACAACTCGCTGATGCTGACCCGGCTGGCGGACGAAAACGCGGTGGTGCCTGGCCAGTCCAGATGTGCGAGAATGGGTCGAACGATGGCCGAGCCTCCGGGCAGCATAGCTCGAGGCCGTTAGGCAGCCAGTGACGTGTGCGACCGGATCGGATGAATCCGGCCCAAGGCGCAGGGCTCAGGCTGGGTCCGCCCATGGATGAAGTGCCAACGCTCCCCCTTGCCGTCATCACCGCCCTCGTATTCGCTTGGCGATTCGCACGGACACGGCAGCTCTACATCACATCTCTTGCGTGCCGAAGCTCGAGCAGGTGGGGCTGTGCTATACGGGCTTCGGTGTGCCGGGGTCGGGCAGGCCGTTCGTGTTCGGCGACACCGTACTGGTGAATGCGGGGGAGGGGTATCCCACCGTCATTGATGCGTCGGACAAGCGGCAGCCGAAGGTCGTGCGGCACATTCCGTCGTGGTACTTCACCTCGATCATCTACCCGCTGCCTGCGCGCGACTTGGTGTATCTGAGCAGTTCGCGGGGAAAGCTGCTGGTGCTGAGGGGGTTGAAGGGTCTGGGCCTTCGCGGGGCAGAGACGCCCCGCCTACAGGAGATTGCTTGGGATGGGGCGAAGTGGGGGAGGTCGTTCCTCGCGGGGCTGCGGGCCGATGGGATTGGGTATGCGGCGACGACGAAGGATATCGTGGTCCTCGACTTGAACGACCCGGAGCATCCGAAGGAGCTGGCGAGAATCCCCGTGACGCGGCTCAAGGGGGAGGGGATGCCCACGCTGCCCGAGGACCACGCTGTGGGGGCCACGCTGGTGCGCGAGGGCTATCAGCTCACCTTCTGCCCCGACCACAGCCTGTCGGCGGCGATCCTCGACGGCGGGCTGCGCGTGGCGCTCCTGGAGTGGAAGACGCCCACGGAGCCAGTTGTCCGCGGCGAGTTCAAGAACGCCGAGCTGCACGATGGGGACGGCGCTTCCGCCTATGGCCGGGTGCTGGCAATGGACAAGGAGCGCCTCGTCCTCGGCCATCCTGTCTCGACGAGCAAGTACTGGCAGTGCCTCAGGCTGACTTTCCTGGACATCCGGGACCCGGCGAAGCCTAAGCTCGCATCGGAGCTCATGTTCAATCACCCTGGCACCCACGTCCGCGACATCGCGCTCGCGGGGCGATACGCCTTCGTGGCCGACGGCCGCAACATCGCCAGCGGACACGGCGTATCACGGAACCAGCACAGCCGCCTCTATGTTCTTGATACCCAAACACTTGTGTCCGCCAAGGAAAAGGGGAAGGCGAAGCTGGAGAAGCTCGAGGAGGACGAGCCGCTGCCGTCGCCGAAGATCGTGGCCACCTACGAGGATGCGATGCCCACGGAGTACAGCCAGATGAGCCTGGTGGGCACGACGCTCTATGTGAACGACTACAACTACGGCTTGTGGCTCTTCGACGTGAGCGACCCGCTGAGGCCCGTGAAGCTCGGCGGCGCGCCGACTTCGGCCGAGGGGCACTGGCTGTATCTCAAGGGCGAGCATGCCTTTATGGCGCACACGTTCGGCGGCACCATCCACGTCATCAGCGTGGCCGACCCAGCGAAGCCGAGGGCCGTGGGCTACTACTGGGACGGCCAGTGGCTGAACTACAAGGCGAAGATTCGGGGCAAGGGCGAGGCGATGTATCTCCCGCAGGAGGATGGACTTGCGATTGTGGACATCGCCGAGCCGGCGCGGCCGAAGAGGGCAGGGGAGTTCCTTGATGCCCAGGGCCACCCGCTGCATGCCCCATGTCTCGATCTTTCAGACACTTGTGCATTCGTCGCCGCGGCGCCGAGGGGCAAGGCGCCCTGCCGCCTGCTGGTCTACGCTATAGGCGAGCCGTTGAAGCCGAAGCTGGTCTCAACGACGGAACTCAAGGAGAGTAAAGGGTTTAGAGTGCTCTGTGCCGGGCACATGCTCTACCTGGTCGGCTACACGGGCAGGCGAATCCTCGCGATGGATGTCGCTGATCCCAACCAGCCGAGGGTTGCTGGCGACCTGAGGGCCGACGAGGTGGAGTCTGGCGGGAAGAAGCATAGCCTCGAACTCAAGGATGGCGGGGGGAACGGGGCGCCGGGCGTGGGCTACTCGCGCGGCTATCTCTATGTCACTACTGCACTTGAGGCGCCGGCCCCATACGTTCTGATCTTCGATGTGCGGGAGCCGAATGCCATTCGGCCCGCCGGGACGCTCGACGTGGCGGACAGGCGGGGCTGGCAGTACTTCGCCTGCGACGTGGCCATCGAGGGCAACCGCCTCATACTGGGCGACTACGGGTGCGAGGAGGTCTACGACATCGCGGAGCCAACGGCGCCCAAGCGGCTGGCCCGCTACCGGAGGTCGTATGCTTGGCAGGTGGGGGCGGTGCGCGACGGCCTGCTCTACGTGCCAAAGCTCGATGGGCTGGAGATCCTGCGGCTGCCGTGAGCTGGCGGGTTGTGAAGCATTTCACAGTCACCACCCGGTTCGTCTGTGGACCTCTCCCGTTTGTGTGTGTACACACCTCCACACTCGAACGGTCCACAGACGGGTCGCGCGCGCTTGCTTTTCCCGCGGCAATTCGATAGGCTGTCTGCTCGGCGAGTGACGGCCCTCAACGCTTTTGGAAAGGAGACGGGCAGATGGGAAGGAAGTGTTGCTGGCTTGTCGTGGCGGTGTGCCTGGCGCTGGTGGGCCACGCCGTGGCCGCCGAGAAGGTCAGCGTGCTGATCGTTGACGGACAGCACAACCACAAGTGGGAGCTGACCACGCCGGTCCTGAAGGACATGTTGCTGAAGACCGGGCGGTTCGACGTGGAAGTTGCGACGACTCCCCGCCCGAAGGCTCCGAAGGAGGAGTGGGAGAAGTTCAAGCCGGACTTCACGAAGTGCCAGGTGGTGCTGATGAACTACGCGGGGGAGGCCTGGCCGAAGGACGCGAACGACGGGCTGGCGAAGTTCGTCGAGGGGGGCGGCGGGCTGGCCTTCTACCACGCCGCAGTCTTCGCCTTCCCGCAGTGGGCCGAGTTCAACAAGATGATGGCCATGGGCTGGCGGCAGGCGAACTTCGGCGACCGCGTGGCCCTCGACGACAGCGGCAAGCTGGTGAAGATGGCGAAGAACGAAGGCCCCGGCAGCGGCCACGGGCCGGCCCACGCCTTTGAGGTGGTCGTGCGGGACAAGGAGCACCCCGTGATGAAGGGGGTGCCCGAGAAGTGGATGCATGTGAAGGACGAGCTGTACCACGGGATGCGCGGCCCGTGTGAGAACATGGCGGTCCTGGCCACCGCCTTCAGCGCGAAGGAGGGCAAGGGCACGGGCATGCACGAGCCGATGGTGTGGACCGTCGCCTACGGCAAGGCGAGGGTCTTCGTGTCCGTGTTGGGCCACGACGTGAGTTGCACCGCGGTGCCCGACACGGCGACGCTGCTGTGCCGCGGCGTCGAGTGGGCGGCGACGGGGCAGGTGACCATCCCCGTGCCCGCCGAGTTCAACGCGACGCCGGGCGCGAAGGCCGAGACGAAGTAGGCTGCGTCCCGGAGAGTGCCGGCGACGAAGGCCAGGTTTGTAGTGCGGGCTTTAGCCCGTATCTTCAGGGCCGAGTCGCCAATCCAGGATACGGCCTGAAGGCCGCACTACGAACCCAGGGCTCTGCGCAACAGAAGCAGAGCAGGTGGTGAGCGCCTTCGAGAACCAACGAAGCGGCCCTCCCTGAGAGACGTGCTCCGGGAGGGCCGCTGTCATGGTGGGCAGAGCGCTAACGCCTGCCTCTGGGGGACCTGCGCCCATCGTCGGAAGGGGGCGTGCTGGAGGCCGGCTTGCCGCCCTGAGGCGGCGGGCCAGGCGGGGTGTCGCGGCGCACGCGAGGGGTGTCGTCCGGGCGTGGCGCGGGGGGCGTGGACGGCGTGGGCGCCGGCGGGGGCGAGGGCAGGGTCGGCCGCTCGCGGACGACGGGCGGCGGGGGGGCTCTTCGACTGCGGCGACATCCTGGAAGTGGGCACCCCCACGATTGACTGGAGCCTGGTGCCCACCTGGGACGCGAACACGCCCGACAGCGCGGTCGAGCTCGGCATTGACACGACCGGCTTCTACATGACCGGCCTGTCGAGCACGCCGGAGCCGGCCACGCTCTCGCTCCTGGCCCTCGGCGGCCTGGCCCTGCTCCGCCGCCGGCGGCGCGCGGCCCAGGCTCGGAAGGACTGAAATCGCATGGAACCGCGGCGCATCGCGTGCCTCCTGGCCGCCTCGCTCCTCCTCGTCGGCGGCCCCGCCCCAGCACTCGTGCTGACGTGGGACGCCAACACCGGCGTCGCCGGCGCGCAGGACGGCGCCGGGACGTGGAACACCGCGAACAACAACTGGTGGACGGGGGCGGCGAACGCCACGTGGAACAATGCGACGCCCGACCAGGCGGTCTTTGGCGCGGGCTCAGGGGCCGCGGGAACCGTCTCCCTCGGCGTCCCCATCACTTCAGGCAACATCACCTTCAGCGCACCCGGCTCCGGCAACTACACCGTCAGCGGCAGCACGCTCACACTGTCCGGCACCCCGACGATTGCGGCCAACGTGAACGCCACGATCGGCTCGATCCTTGGCGGCACAGGGTTCAGCAAGGCCGGCGCCGGCACCCTCACCCTCAGCTCTGGCGCCGCCAGCACCTTCACGGGCAATGTCACGGTCAACGCCGGCGCCGTCGCCTTCACCGTGGACAACCAATTGGGCAACACGGCGAACGACATCCTGCTCGATGGCGGGGCGCTCAACTACAACAGCGGCTCCGCGGACTGGGACCCGGGCAACGGCCGGGTGATTACCATCGGGGCTGCCGGCGGCACCCTGGGCGGCTCGCGCAAGATGTACCTGAACGACGGGAACCAGGTAAGGGGCGCCGGCACCCTCACCAAGGGCGGCACGAACATCCTGCAGATCACGGGCAACAACGCAGGGGCTACCCCGTTCACGGGCAACGTCATCGTGACGGGCGGCACCCTCGAACTCGGCAATGCCAACGCCCTCGGCACGGGCGCTGGGCAGACGATAACCGTGAACGGCGGCGAAGTGGCCGCCGCGGGCGTCACCGTCCCCCACCCGATCACGATTGGGGCCAACAGTGTGACGCTCAGCTCGAACGCCAACGACAGCAGCGCCTTCAGCGGCGCGATCACCGGGGGCGCGTTCAATTTCAACATCGGCCTCCGGCAGTTCTGGCAGACGACGGCCGCCCGCACGCTGACGATCAGCAACTCCATCTCCGGCAGCGGCACCATCAGCCTCGTCGGCCCGACCAGCGGCTCCACGCTCGGCACCCTCATCCTCTCCGGCGACAACTCAGCGAACACCGGCTCGATCACTGTGGGGAGCCGAGCCGCACTGCGGCTGACCAACGCGAATGCCGCCCCCGGCGCCGCCGGCCGCACCATCCTGGTCAACTCGGGGGGCGTTGCCGCCGCCATCTTCGCGGGCCTCCAGGCGGGCCTCCTCGACCGCACCAACACGGCGTCCGCCGGCACCCTTGCCCTCACCGCAAACACGGCCGAGGCGCTGGACTTCACGAGCCTGCCCTCGGCCTACCTGGGCGCGACCGCCACGGTTGACTACACTGGCACCCTCACCCCTGGCGGCACCACGTATCGCCTCGGCGGCGGCGGCGGCACCCTCACCCTCCCCAACGCGAACGCGCTCACGGGCGGCAGGAGCCTCGTCATCGGCGGCGGCTCCGCCGGAACCGTCGTCCTGTCCGCTGACAGCGATTACACGGGCGGCACCACCATCCTCGCTGCAAACACCCTCAGGGTCGGCTCCTACAGCCGCCTCGGCTCCGGCAACCTCACCTTCGACGGCGGCACCCTCCAGTTCGCCGCAGGCTCCCCCTTCGACCTCTCCGCCCGCACCGTGACCATCGCGGCCGGCGGGGGCACGCTCGACACCAACGGCAGCGATGTCGCGTTCGCCAACTCGATTGGCAACGGCGGCAGCGGCGCCTTCACCAAGACGGGCCTCGGCACCCTCACCCTCAATGGGGCGAGCACGTACACCGGCGCCACCACGATCAAGAGGGGCGGCGTGACCCTCGGCGTGGCCAATGGCCTTCCCTCGGGCACCGCCCTCACGATGGGCGATACGGCCAGCACCGCGAACGCCGGGACCCTCGACCTCAGCGGCACCTACAGTCAGACCCTCAGCCGCCTGGTCATGACCACCGTGAGCGATAGCAACGCCGCGCTCAACACCATCACCAACATCGGCGCAGGCCAGGCCCTCACGGTCAGCAGCAGCGCCGCCGACGACCGGGTCTACCTGCTCGAAGGCACCCGCGTCACCATCTCCGGCGCCGGCGCTCTCAATGTCTCAGCCCCCAACGGCAACCTGCGCATCGAGGGCTACCGCGGCGGAACGGGCGCCACCTACTACGGCATGGACCTGTCCGGCCTGGGCACCTTCACGGCCAACGTGAACAACGCCTACGTGGGGTATGACCCCGACAACAGCGCCCACTACGGCTCGCTCCTCATGGCCGACACCAACACCCTCACCGCCACGAACGCCTACGTGGGCTACTCGACTCAGACCGGCGCCCTGGGCGGCAGGCTGGTTCTGGGCACCGACAACACGCTCAACGTCACCACCCTCTACGCCGGCTACGGCAAGGCCAACGGCACCGTCGAGTTCCGCACCGGGCTGACCGACCCCGAGCTGATCATCCGCGGCAAGACCGGCGGCGCATCGCGCGCGAACGTCACCCTTGGACTCTTCAACCAGGACAACTCAGGCACGAACCCGACCGGCACCCTCGACATCACGGCCGCCGGCTCCTCCATTGACGCGATGATTGACACGCTTCGGCTCGGCTCGATGGAGGAGAACGGCAACTCGACCACGAACGGGGCGACGGGCAACTTCACCTTCAACGACGGCACGGTGGACGTGAACAACGTGGTCGTCGGGCGAACCACCGCCGCTGCCACCCAAGGCAGGGCCAGGGGCTTCCTGACCATGAACGGCGGCACACTCACAGTCAACACGTCGTTCGTCCTCGCCCAGCGCGGCGAGGCGAACGCCAACACCAGCCTCTACGGCACCTTCACCCTCAGCGGCGGCGCGGCCACGCTCAACTGCGACCTCGCCGATGGCGGCGGCACGGCGGGCGGAAGCACCACGTTCGTCCTCGACGGCGGCACCCTCGACATGACCAACCACGCCATCGGCAGCGCCACCTATCCCATAGACACCCTCACCTTCGCCAGCGGTGGCCTCCAGAACGTCTCAGAGATCAATGGCGGCGCGGCCCTAGTCAAGACCTCCGCCGGCACCCTCACCCTTGGCGGCGCGAACACCTACACAGGCACGACCGTGGTGAACGCGGGCACGCTGGCGATTGACGCCGAGCAGCGGCTGGGCAACGACCCCGCCAGCTTCAACGCCGCGCAGCTCACCCTCAATGGCGGCACGCTCCAGGCCACGGCCTCGTTCGCCATTGACGACGCGAACCGCGGCATCACCCTGGGCGCCTCGGGCGGCGCAATCAGTGTTGACGATGCCCTCACGCTCACCGTGGCCAACCTCGTCACCGGCGCGGGCGGCCTCGCCAAGAGGGGCCTGGGCACGCTCATCCTGGGCGCCAACAACAACTACGCCGGCACCACCGCCGTCGAGGCCGGCACGCTCTCGACCACCACCCCCTCATCAGCCTCACAACCGTCACCATCACGGACGACGACGGCACCGACCATGACATCGCCACAGACCAGTTCCGCTACAAGGGCGATCAAGGCATCCTGCGCTTCAAGCCCGACGCCGACGCCGATTACTCCTACTTCCCTGCGGGCTGGCAGAACGTCCAAATCGTCTACGTCGCCGGCTACGCCACCGTCCCCGAGGACGTGCAGGAGGCCGTCGTCCTCACGATGGCCTGGATGGCCGCCCACGACAAGCTCGACCAGGCGTTGCAGAGCGAGAGCCTGGGCGACTACTCGTGGACCGCCAGGGGCGGCCTGGCCGCCAGCCTGCCCGACCCCGTGCGCGCCCTCATGGCCCACTACCGCGACGTGAGGATCGCCTGATGAGCATCGCCTCGATGATCGCAGCCCACGGCACGACGGCCACCCACCAGCGCCAGGACGCCCAGGCCACGGGCATGAGCGGCGGCCGCAAGGCGGGCGCCTGGCTCACCATCGCCTCCGCCGTCCCCTGCTGGGTTCAGCCGGCCTCCGCCCAAACCATCGCCCGAGCCGCCGCGCAGCAGATGGTTGTCACGCATTCAATCTACGTTCAAACGGACCTCGACGCCCGCTCGAATGACCGCCTGGTCATCGGCTCGACGTACTACCTCGTCCGCGGTTTCACCAATCAGGCCGGCCTTGGCCGACTGTATCGGCTCGACGCCGAGGAGCTGCGCTAGTGGCGACCCTCAACTGGTACGGCCCGCAGGTCACCGCCGCCATCCGCAAGGAGAGCGCGCTCCGCGTCGAATACGCCGCACGCGCGACCCGCGACTTCCTCCGCAAGATGGTCGGGCAAAAGCGAGTCGCCACAAGCGCCCGCCAAGCCACGCGCCTCATGAAACGCGGGATTGCCTTAGTCAGTGGAGGCTCCACGGCCGGCGGCTACCCGGCCTTCCGCACGGGCTGGCTCCAGAAGAACATCCAGATGGAGATGGACAGGGCGAAGGTCGAGGCGCGCGTCGGCACGAACGTCCTCTACGGCCGCTACCTGGAGTTCGGCACGCGCCTCATGGCCGCGCGCCCCTGGCTCTCCAGCGGCTTCCGCGAGTTAGCGCCCGCGATCAAGCGCATACTCGAAGCCCCTGTCGGGGGGACGATATGACCCTCGACCAGGCCATCTTCGACCACCTCACGGGCATCGAGCCCGAGCTGCACTGGGGCCGCCCGCCGTCGCCCGCGCCCGACCTGCCTTACGTGGTCATCGATCCCATGGCAGCCACCGTGCTCGAGTACGACAGCGGCCACACGGCGACCGAGGAACTGCGCCTCCGCCTCCACGTCTGGGGCAGCGACCTCGACGCCGTGCGGGCCATCATGCTCGCCCTCGAAAAGGGCATCCTTTTTCACGAAGGAGACCTGAGCGTTGCCAACAACACGGTCCTCAGCGCTACCAAGGGCGCCGACGAGCTGATGATCGACCCCGACCGCGATGCCCAGGGCGACGAGTTGTGGCACGGGGTCCTCGACCTCATCCTTCTCGTCGCCCGAACCCCTGGCTACTGAAAGGACATTTCGCATGGCCACGGAAAAGACCGCCCTCGACGTCCGCTTCCGAGCCTTCATCAAAGGCGTCGTCGGCTCTGACGAGGGCCTCGGCTCCCGAGGCACGGACGTCACGGACCAGCAGACCTTCGACGCCAACGAGCACGTCACGTTCGGCACCGACGCCGGCGAGGCCAACCAGTGGTGGTACGACTGCCGCATCCTGGCCGCGTCCCAGACCGACTCCCTCGACCTGGCCAGCGGCCTCACGACACCCACTGTCCACACCATCGTCGGCCTCGTCCTCAAGGGCATCTTCATCCACAACCGCTCCGACGAGACGCTCACCGCCCTCGCGCACGGAGTCGCCCACACCGCCAACGCCGCCGCACTCGAGGTCACACGGCCCGCCGCCAACGGCGTCCCGTGGCTCAAGGCGGCAGGCGACGCCGTCGAAGTCGGCCCAGGCGGCTGGTTTGCCTGGTACGATCCCATCGGCATCGCCATCACCGCCGGCACGGGCGACCTCATCGACATCATCGAGACCGCCGCCGCCGAGGCCGCCTACGACATCGTCCTCCTCTTCGAGGAATGACCGGCCGCACCGCGGCCGCCCCTCAACCCCTGACACGAAAGGGCTATCCGAATGGCCAGCGAGAAAGCCTCGGGCAACAACGGAAAGGTCGTCGTCGGCTCGACCGACCTCGACGTCAACAAGTTCGACCGCATGATCAAGGAGAAGTTCGAGGAGGTGACGCACTCCGGCACCGCCAAAGTAAACGGGATCATCACCAAGAGCCAACTGCGCGTCCAGCAGTGGCTCGAAGGCCACGTCGAGGCCGACTTCAACCTGGACGAAATGCCCAACGACGATCCGCCCAACCTGGCAAACGGCGACCTCGTGGCCATCAGTCTCTACTACTCGGCTACGAGCTACGACAGCATCCCCGAGGCGCACGTCTCCAACCTCAAGCAGTCGCTCGTCGTCGCGGGGAAGATCAGCTACTCCTTTGACTTCACCAGCGAGGGCACCTACACGCTGGCTAGCTGAGCGGGCGCCGGACGCCCCCCCATCTGCAAAGGAGGTCCGACGCATGCCAGACACGCCGCGCGCCGAGCAAGGCCGCCTGGCCAAGCTCACTGCCGCGCCCCTCACCGTCGAGCTGGGCGGCCAGCGCTTCGAGGTCGCGCCCCTCACCCTCCGCCAGTGGGCGCAGCTCAAACGCTTCGCCCAGGAAATCGCCGTCGCCGAGTTCTGCCGACTCGAAGCCAAGATGATCGCCAGCGGCGCATCCCCGGCCATGCTCGACCGCTTCCGCAACCGCGCACTCCTGGCCATAGACCACCCCCTCGAAAGCTGGCCGGCAGACGACCACGAGGTATCCGTCGAGCGCGTCATCCTCAGCCTCCAGGCCGCCAGGCCGCAGACCACCCGCGAGGAGGTCGAGCGCATCCTCGATGAGGAGGTCGCTCGCACCCGCATCGCCGCCAGCATCGCCGAACTGGCCGCAATGGAGGCCCGAATAAAAAACGGGCCGAGAGCCAGAAGCCGCGCCAAGGCCGCGAAGCCGACGCCGGCCCCGAAGCCTTCTGGCTCTCCGTCTTCCAAGCCCTCGCAAAACTCTACCACTGGACGCCGCAGCAAATCGGCGACATGACCATGCAGCAGGTGCTCTACTACATGTCCGACGGCGACCCAGCCGTCACAGTCTTCCACAGCAACGCCGAAGCCCTGGCCTACGCCCGCGAATACCGCGCCAACCGCCTGAACGAAGGGAAGTGACCCATGCGCAGCGCAGGTTCCGTAACGCTCCGAGTTGATACGTCGAAGGCCAACGCGGAGCTTCGTCGCATCGACGCGAAAATCAAGTCGCTTGTCGCCCAGATGGATGACCTGCTCGCCAAGGCACAGGCGGTAGCGACGCGCCTTCCCAATGGGAAATGATCGATGGGCCAGCTCGCCGACCTCTACGGCACCGTGCGGATCGACGGCGCAGGCGTCGACCGCGCCCTCGACTCCATCCGCGGCAAGCTCAACGCCACGCAGGGCGAAATGTCCGGCCTCGAATCCTCCCTCCTCTCCTGGGGAAAGTCCTTCATCGGCGTCGCCGCAGTCACCGCAACCCTCGGCATGGGCCTCAACGAAATCGCCCATCGGCGCGCGAGCCGTCCGTGGCCACGCCGTCGGCCTCAAGGACTTCGCCGACTACCTCAACCACGGCCCCGCCGGCCCCGACGCCAAGCCCGGCACCCCCGACGACCTCAAGAACCCCTTCGAGCCGTTGCTGAAATGAACCTCTCTGCCTCTCGCCCCTACGCTCTGCTCCACTGCCCCTCTCGCCCCTACGCTCTGCGTGGGGGCGGCGTCCACTGCCCCTCTCGCCCCTACGCTCTGCGTGGGGGCGGCTCTTCCGACGCTCTGCGTCGCTTGCCCGAATGGCCGCGGAGCGGCCGTAGAAGCGTCCCCACGCAGAGCGTAGGGACGAGGGGGCTGTCCTCTGTGGTCTGCCGTCTGTCGTCTGCCGTCTGCCGTCTGTTCACTGCCCACTGCCTTCTCCTCATCGCCAGCGCTTCGGCGGGCCAGCCCGCCCCACCGGACGGCGATGGCGGCCTGGCCGGCCTGTCGGCCGAGGACGTGACGGTGCTGCGCGAGGCCCGCGAGGCCCTCGAACACCTCGTGGCCGACGAGGGGCAGGACGAACGCCTCCGCCGCGAGGCCGCGCTGGGCCTCAGCCGCATCCACGAGGCCCTCAACGACTGGGGGAGGGCAGGGCAGCTCGACTGGTACCTGGCGCAGCTCTCGCGGCGGCAGCCGGGCCTGCTCCAGGCCGCCCTGGCCGAGGGCGCCGAGTCGGCCGCCAAGGCCCGCCAGCCCCACTTCGGCGGCGTCCGCCAGTTCTGGCGCACCTTCGACGCCCTCGCGCGCGAGAAGCAGACCGGCATCGCCGGCGAGACCGAGCGCGTCCGAAAACAGTTCGAGGCCGCCGCCGACCACCTCTCGACGCAGAGCTACATCTCCTCGCCGCTTCGCACCTTCGAGGTCAAAATCCCCCCCCTCGACCTCCGCAGCCTCAAGCCCCTCCCCGAGCCAGCCAAGAAGCCGTAGAGCGCCATTCGTGCCAGGCACGTTGCCACTTGACTCCCCCTCCTTCCGAGAGTAGCATCATCTCACGGGGTGACCGCACGGGCCACCCGCCGGCTCTTGAGGAGACGAAGCCATGAGCACCGCCACGCTGATCACCGCCGAACAGTTGCTCGAAATGCCCGAGAACCGCTGGAACGAACTCGTGGAAGGAGAACTCAGGCCGATGACACCCGCTGGCTGGCGACACGGTGCCGTTGTCACGCGGCTGGCCGGGATGCTCGACCGCCACGTTCGGGAACGCAATCTGGGACTCGTCCTCAGTGGCGACCCAGGCTTCTTCCTGGCCCGCGACCCCGACACCGTGCGCGCCCCCGACATCGCGTTCATCCGAGCCGACCGCCTCGCCGCCGCGCCGCCCCGGGAGGCATTCTGGCCCGGTGCGCCCGACCTCGCCGTCGAAGTCGTCTCCCCGGGCGACGCCCTGTCCGAGGTCCGCGACAAGGCCCTCGCCTGGCTCGACGCCGGCGCGGCCCTCGTCTGGGTCGTCAACCCCGCCAGACGCGCCGTCACCGTCTTTCGTTCGCCCTCCGACATCGAGACCCTCTCCGCCGGCGCCGAACTCGACGGTGGCGACCTCCTCCCCGGCTTCCGCTGCCCCATTGCCGACCTCTTCGTCAACCCCTGAGGCCCGGAGTTGAGTATGGTTTTGCCTAAACTGCATGCCGCAACACCTTGAACCAGTAGAGGAGGACCGGAAGATGCGTCTTGCCAGTGGTCTTGAGATCAAGAATCCGCGGAAGGTACTTTTGGGCTTTGTCCACACGTCGTATCACATCTACGACGGCGTGGTAGTCGAGCAGGACAACCAGCTTCGCCCAACTGAGATCGCTCTATCTGTGATGTTGAACTCGCGCATCTCCGGCAATACAGGACTGGCCATCTGGAAGGCGCGGGCGCCGGTCGAGGCCGCCCTAGCCGACATCCCCTCGGATGTGGACCTGCTCGACGTGCCG
This sequence comes from Planctomycetota bacterium, assembly GCA_041320515.1. Taxonomy (GTDB): domain Bacteria; phylum Planctomycetota; class PUPC01; order DSUN01; family DSUN01; genus DSUN01. The sequence continues at coordinate 4,086,182 of JBGLNR010000001.1, forward strand.
GCCGGCGGCGAGATCCCCGGCGCAGGCGGCATCGAGAAAGCAATCACGGCCATGTGTGAAGTACACCGAACCAAGCTGGGCGTCAGCACCAAGATTCTGCACAAGAAGCGTCCCGGCCTCATCCCCATCTTCGATAGCGTCGTTGTGGGGCACTACAGGCGATTATGTCCGTGCCCGTGGGCCGCGTCCGACTGGGGCGTGGTCGCCGTTGCCCTGACACGCATCGTCCATAGGGACATGCTGAGCGTCGCCGGCAAGCTCCGCGAGCTTGGTGAGGAATTGGCCACCAATGGGACCCCGATGGCAGCTTGCCGTATTCTCAACGTGCTGACATGGGCGGAGAAGACAGGCGAGGCCACATCCTGCCGCAGTGCCCCGAGCCAACGAGGGTGACGCCGCGGGGGGCATGCGGGGGTCACTTCTCTGGATTACGTATGGTGTTTTGGTACGATTCCGGAAGTGCCGTTTGGGGCGGCGCGAGTTGGGCGCCCTGTTGATTCGGGGGGACGCCTTACTGGATTCTGTCTCGCCGGGAAGGTCTGGCGAACGGGCAACGCGGCTGTCACGTTATTCTCAGCCCGCGCTCCCTGCCCTCGCGGACGATCTCGACGATCTCCTGAGCGGTCAACCCGGCGTTGATTCCCTCGACATCCAGGGGGGAGGCACGCCTGCGAACAGGCTGGACGATGAAGAGGGAGCCATCCTTGCGCTTGATCATGGCTTGCCCCTCCGCGCTGGCCTTGTCGAGGACGGAGGCGAAGTGCTGCCGCGCCTGCGAGTAGGTGTAGGTGGTCATGATCCGATCTCCACAACGGACACTCCGGCCTTCGCCGCGGCTTCGGCGAGGCCCGTGTCCAGGGTCAGGAGCTTGCACTGATGCCTGAGAGCGCAAACGATCAGGTACGCATCGTAGGCGTGCACGTCCAGTTCGGCGGATAGTTCGACGGCATCTTCGAGCTCGACATCGGAGAACCGGATAGGGATCTGGCGGTACGCGTGAAGCGCCTTTCTGGCATCCTGGATGGTGAGCCTGCGCCGCTTGAACATCGCCGAGAACGCGTTGCCGATCTCCCAGTGAAGCGAGGGGGGCGCAATAAGGTCCGCTCCCTGGGTCTGCCGCACGATTGCCGCCTTGCAAGCCTCGTTGGCAATCACGGCAATCACGGCGGAAGCATCAACGACGAGGTTCATCGTGGCGAATCTCCTTCACGTACAATTGTACAATAATCCTAGCGCGTTCGGAGCCGCAAGTCAAGAGCGACTGGCAGGCCGGGCAGGCCGGGTGCCAGGCACAGCATGGGGGCGTATCTTACGTGCAGCGGCGGACTTAGGATTGACGGCGACATTTCGGGGGTGGGGTTGAAGGTGTGGGGGGGCGGGGTATCCCTGCCCCCATCTGTATCACTCCCGGGGGGCTCATCTTTGCCCACATGTCTGCTTGAGCCGGGCTTAGCCCCCGAACGGGGGCGTTTGGGCCGTAGCCCAGGGCTCCCTTCGGTCGCCCTGGGCTACGACTGGCTCGCCCGCATTCGCGGGCTGCCGGGCCGCGAGATGTGGGCAAAGATCAGCCCGGGGGAGGGGGGTGAACAAGATGGGGTAGATGGGGGAGAATGGGCGATTCTCGCATCTCCGCCTATCTGTATCAGTGTGCCGTGAGAAAGGCACCGGTCTTCAGCGGGGATGAGTCCCGCCTGGCACCTGTCGCTCCTGCCAGTAGCAATCGGAGCAGTACATGTCCTTGCCGGCCTTTGCGGCGGCGACGCCGATGGGGACGTGCCAGTGGTCGGGGGTGCCGATGGTCACGGCGTCAATCTCGTCGCGGGCGAGCATTTCGCGGAAGTCGGCGTAGGGGGTTGCGCCGCGGGCCTGGGCTTGGCGTTCGCGGCGGTCGCGCCAGGTGTCGCAGACGCCGATGATTTGTCCGACGCCGAGGCCGGAGCCGCGACCGCCCATTCCGATCATGCCGACGCAGATGCGGTCGTTGGCGGGCGGCTTGCCTTCGGCGCCGAGGGCGGCCGAGGTGAGCATGTGTGGTGCGGCGAAGAGGCCGGTGGTGGCCGCGGCGCGGCCCAGAAACCCGCGCCGCGAGACTCGTGTCCGCGAAGTGGCCATGGCGGTTCCCCCTGCAATTGGGCGTCAGAAGATGCCGAGGACCCTTTTGCGTTTGACCTGGAACGTGACGCGGTTGGAGTAGACTTGGCCTGTCCAGACCTTGACGTATGCGAGCTTGGTGCCGAGGAGTTCCACCTGTTGGGCGGTGAGGTGGCGGTTGATGATCACCTCGGCGGAGTCCTCGTCCACCACGTAGGCGGCGACGAGGCCGTATTGGCCTGGATTGGTGAGGCCGCGCGCCAGGGAGGGCCAGAAGATGAAGCGGCGGCCCACGAAGGTCTCGGGCGGGAGGGTGACGTAGTGGTAGTATTCGGCGCGCTCGGAGTCGGGCACCTTGATGTCAGGACTCTGGTAGACCAGCCGCTGCTCGTTGTCGGTGCGGATTTGGAACTTGAAGAGCCACTCCATAGCCCGGCCCTCTCGGACACGTGCGACGGGCTCGAAGTAGACGGGGATGTCGCGGGCGCGGCCGGTCTGGGGTGAGGTGACGTTTTCGAGGCGGACGTCCACTAGGATGGGCTCGTTGATCTGGTAGGCCGTCTTGTCGGTGCGGAGGGTGAGGCGGAGGCCGTTCTTGGCGCGGGCGATCTCGGCGTCGAGCGATGCCGAACTCAGCTCCTTGAACCGCTCGTCGTCAATGCCGAGGGCCTTCTTGGCGGGGGCTGGCTCCTTGCGGCGGGGCCAGGGGAGGGGCCAGCGCACCAGGCTGCAGCCCGACCCGACAAGGGCGAGCGTGGCCGTCAGGAACAGCACAATCCCCTTGCGCCTGCTCGATTTCATCGTGCTCGTCCTCGTCCATCGTCCCCGATTCCCTCGGGGCCGGAGTCAATGAACTGCCTCACCCACCAGGTCGCCGACCTGGGTGGTCGTGTAGCCCATCTTGCCTGCGGCCATGCTCTTCATCTTGGGTGTCGTGGCGGCGATGGCGGCGTCAATGGCTGCGGCGGCCTTGCGCTCGCCCAGGGTGTCGAGCATCATGCCGGCCGCTCCGATGGCGGCCAGGGGGTTGATGGCGTTCTTGCCCGTGTACTTGGGGGCCGAGCCGCCCATCGGCTCGAACATCGAGACGCCGTGGGGGCAGATGTTCCCGCCCGCGGCGACGCCCAGGCCGCCCTGGACCATCGCCCCCAGATCCGTGATAATGTCGCCGAACATGTTGTTCGTCACGATCACGTCGAAGAACTCGGGGTTTTTGACGAACCACATGACAGCGGCATCCACGTGCGAGTAGTCGCGGAAAACCTCGGGGAAGTCGGCGGCGCCGACCTCGTGAAAGGTCCGCCACCAGAGGTCCTGCTCGAAGGTCAGGACGTTGGTCTTGCCGCACATCGTGAGGAAGCCGTTGGCCTCGAACTCGGCGCCCGCGGCATCGCGCTTGAGCAGCTTCGCGCGCATCTTGCCGCGCTCGCGGTGGGTGAACTCGACGAGTTGTCCCGGAGCGCCCTCGCCGACCGATGTGAGGTCGGCGGCCTCGACCTTGACGGTGCGCTTGCGCCCGCGGCGGCGCGTGTACTCGAAAGCGTAGCGGATGCAGCGCTCGACGCCCGCCCGCGTGTTCACCGAGAGCTGGGTGGCCACCTCCTCGGACGTGCCCTTGCGCAGCACACCGCCCGCGCCGGTGTAGAGGCCCTCGTTGTTCTCGCGGACCACGACGAAATCAATGTCCTTCGGCCCCTTGCCCTTGATCGGGCACTCCACGCCGGGGTAGAGCTTGACGGGCCGCAGGTTGATGTACTGCTCCAGCTCGAAGCGAAGGGTGAGGAGCAGGCCGCGCTCCAGGACGCCGGGCGCCACCTTGGGATGTCCGACGGCTCCGAGGAAAATGGCGTTCACCGTGCGAAGCTCGGCCAGCACGGTCGGCGGCAGCACCTCGCCCGTGCGGAGGAAGCGCTCGCCCCCGAGGTCGTAGGCCACGGTCTCATACGCAAAGCCGTACGCCTTCGAGGCGGCATCGAGCACCTTCAGCGCCTCCCGCGTCACCTCCGGCCCCGTGCCGTCCCCCGGGATCACCGCAATCCTGTACGCCATGCAGCCCTGCTCCTGGAGAAAAGTATGCGGGCGGGACACAGAGCCGCCCGAAATGCCAAGAACAAAGCTTACCAGAATCCCGGCGGGGACGCAACCGCGGTGATTGCGGCGAGCACTGCGCCTGGTCCGCGTGGCGTGCGGCGCTCACCGGCCTCGACCCTCCCCTTCCCCCTCCCTTGAAGGGAGGGGGGTTCCGGACCCCTTTCCCTCTCAGGGAGAGGGAAGGGAGAGGGTGGGGCTTGGAGGCAGGGGCGGCGCCATGGCTGGCGAGCCACGTGCGGCCACGCCTACTTCGTCGGCTTCTCCGTGTCCCCCTCGCCGGTGGTGGCGGGTGTCTTGGACGGAGGCGCCTTGGGCGCTGGTGTCTTGGGCGGCGGCTCGGTGGGCGGCGGCAGCTTCTCCGGGTGGGGACGCGGATAGGGGCGCGGGGGCACGATGATGTACGGGCGGTAGATGACGCGGGGCCGATAGTAGTCGGGCGGCAGGACGGGCAGGGCCAGACGCTGGCGCAGGTCCTCGATGTCCCGCCGCAGCTCGGCGAGCTTGGCCTCGAATGCCTTGGCGCGGGCCTCGGCCTGAGCGGTGGCCGCCTTGGCCTCTTCGAGCTGCTTCTCGAACTCCAGCTCGCGCAGCTTCGCGTTCTCCTCGAGGTCGGGCGCGACGGCCTGGAGCACCTCCTGGCGGGTCATCCACCTGTCGTTGAAGCGCAGGTGGCCGAGGAGGAGGTGGGTGGGCGCGTGCTCGGGGTCGAGGGCGAGGGCGCGGTCGAAGGCTTCGGCGGCCTTGTCGCGGAAGCCGCGCCGCTCGCGGCACCAGAGGGCGAGCGCGTGCCAGTCGTCCGCGCTCTTGCTCTTGAGGGCATTGGCCAGCCGCGTGACGTATTCCGCCATGATGGCGGTCGTGCCGCTCGGCTTCTCCTCGACCTTCACCACCTGGCTGCGCGGGATTCGGACGGCGAGCGACACGCCCCCCTGGCCGACCTCCAGCACCACCTCCTTCTCGTTCGCCTCGACCACGCGCCCCTCCCGCGTCGTCCCGTCGGCCAGATGGACGATGTCGGCCCGCGCCGACAGGACCGCGGCGAGGCACAGACAGAGGATCGGGCATCTCATGGCGCGCACTCCGTTTGGGCGGCAGCCTTCCTCCCGCCGTCGCCAGCATACCACGCCAGCGCACGGGAAAGCAAGCCCGGCGCCCGACTCGCGCGATCCCTGCACTTGAAACCACGTGGGGCAGCGGGTATGATGAAGGGGCAGTGATCGTAGGCGAAGTTGGGCCCGCCGGAGATGGTTGCCCGGTACTTGCTGATGGCGGCCAGCCAGGTGATGGGGTTCTGGACGGCCGTGGCCGGCGAGATGAAAACGGCGGTCAGGCCGGCAAACGCCGGGACTAGGACGCCGCCCACCAGCCCCATGTCATGGTACATGGGCAGCCAGAACACCCCGCTGTCTTCGCCGTGCAGTCCGAAAGCCTGATGGATGGCGCGGATGTTAGCCAGGAGGTTCGCGTGGCTGAGCATGACGCCCTTAGGCTGGCTGGTCGAGCCAGAGGTGTACTGGAGCGTTGCCAGCGCGTTGGCGGCGATGGCCGGTTCGTTCCAGCGCTCGGCCAAGACGTCGGGAATCTCATCGGTGGCGAGCCACAGGATCCGGGAGGAAGTGGCCGCCTGGCCACTGTTTTCCACCCCGGTCATGGCCTGGAGCTGAGTTGCGGCAGAAGCGGTGCTCAGTACAACGCGGGCCCCGCTATCGGCGATGATGGCCTGGAAGCGATCGCCCATGCGGTGGCGATGCGGTGGGGACGCCGGCACTGCTACGCAACCGGCGTACAGGCAGCCCCAAAAGGCCGTGATGAAGTCGAGACCAGGCGGATAGACCAGCAGCACGCGCTGGTCGGCAAAGCCCATGTCCTGCAAGCGACCTGCGATGGCTCTGGCTCGCCGATCCAGATGGGCGTAGGTCAGGCTGGGGTGATCGACCGGGCCGTCGATGAGATGCACGAATGCAAGCCGATCTGGGCGTTCTTCAGCGTGGCGGCGCAGCACGCGGACCAGATTGCTGGGAGCCTGATGCGGACCACCGTGGGTTTGGGCGTGAGTCGCCATAGCCGTAGATTTCCCTCACGACACGCTCCACGCGCCAGGGCTGCGGAGCGCCAGCAACTCCTGCTGGAGTTGCTCCTTCGTCATCCCAGCGTCTCCAAGGCCAGGGGAGAGGCCGGGAGGTGCTCCGTGCCAAGGTCGCGGGTCAGCCGGTGCCCGCTCTGGGGCAAAGCGTCTCCCATGCCTGTGCTAAGGGAGACAAAAGGGTTCCTCTGACCGCCGACTATTGTACTCGACTTTCGCCAAAAAGAAAGCCGCCGAAGTCGTAATGGGTCAGTTCCCTCCGTGCCCCCCGGCCTCTACAGATCGTAGGCGCGGCCGGCGTCGAACGCCGCGATGTTGGCCTCGATGCTCTTGGGTGGCATGTGGCGGCGTATCGCGTCGTGCCAGGCCTCGACGGGGGCGTCGAGGTATCGGGACAGTCGGCCGAGCGCGGCCATGTTGCCGCCGCGCGGGTCGGGGATTTGTGCCATGAGCTGGTCGGGCAGGTCGATGAGGCGGCCGGAGCCTGGCCTCAGGCGCGGCGCCGCGCGGCGCGCTTCCGTGGCGTCGAGCGCCACGACGAAGTCGGCTGCCGCCTGCGGCGCGAGGGGGGAATGGACCTCGCTGCCGTAGCGCACTTCGCTCACGACGCTGCCGCCTCGCTGCGACATGCCGTGGACCTCGCTCTGCTTCACATCGCAACCGCGGCCGACGAGCACCTCGGCCAGCACCTGGCTCGTGCGCAGCACGCCCTGCCCTCCGACACCCACGATCACCACGTTCACGGTATCGGGCATTGCAGGTCCTTCTCGTCGCGATGCGCACCTGCAGGCGTGGGACCTGCGGGAGGTGAGGGCGCCTTCACGATGGCGCCAACCTTGCAGACCTCGAAGCACAGGCCGCACCCTGCGCAGTGGGCGGGATGGATCTCCACGTGGCCATCGGCCTCGCAGAGCGCGGGGCAGCCGAGGCGGAGGCAAACGCCGTAGTCCTTGCACTCCTTGCACTTGTCGGCTTCGACGCGGTAGAGGTCGTGCCTCTCGCCGCGGGTGAGCAGGAGGCAGGGATGGCGGCAGACGATGACGCTGAACTCGTCGTTCGCGGTGGTCTCGCGGAGCGCCTGTTCGAGGCCGGCGCGGTCGTAGGGGTCGAGGACGCGCACGTCGCGGACGCCGAGGCCGCGGCAGACGTCGGCGGGGTCAATGGCCGGGGCATCGGTGCCGTCGAGCCGGCTGCCGGTGCCGGGGTGTGCCTGGCCGCCTGTCATGGCGGTGGTGCGGTTGTCGAGGATGAGGAGGGTGCCGCGGGAACCGTTGTAGACGGCGTCGAGCACGCCTGGGAGGCCCGAGTGGAAGAAGGTGCTGTCGCCGATGACGGCGACGACCCTGCGGGCCTCGTCGGGGTCGGTGGTGACACGCTCGATGCCGAGCGCGATGCCGATGCTGGCGCCCATGCACACGCAGGTGTCGAGGCTGGCGAGCGGCGGCAGGGCGCCTAGTGTGTAGCAGCCGATGTCGCCCGTGACGATGAGATGGAACTCGCGGAGGACCACGAAGACGTTACGATGGGGGCAGCCTGGGCACAGGACTGGCGGCTGCGGGGGCGGCAGGGCCTCGCGCGGCGTCGGCGGCGCATCGCCCTTGCCCTCGAGGATGAGCTGCACGCGGTCGGGGCTGAGCTCGCCGAGCCGGAACGAGGGGTGCTTGCCCCGGGCGGGGATGCCCGCGGCGCGGATCTTCTCGAGGGTGAAGTCGCTGAGTTCCTCGACCACGAGCAGGTCGCCCACGGCCCGCTGGAACGCGGCGATGCGTCGGAGCGGCAGGGGCCAGCTCGTGCCGAGCTTGAGGACGGGCAGCTCGGGCGCGACCTCGCGGACGTACTGGTAGGCGACGCCCGCGGCCACGACGCCCCTCGAGGCGCCGTCGGTCGCGCCGACGACGCAGTTGATGGCCGCGCTCTCGACGAACTCGGCCAGCTCGGCGAGCTTCTGCTCGAGCACGACGTGGCGTCGGCGGGCGTTGCCGGGCACCATGACGAAGCGAGGGATGTCGCGCTCGAACCTGTGGGCGCGGGCGGGCGCGTCGGGCTCGCGGGCAGCGACGAGGCCCTTGCTGTGGCAGATGCGGGTGGTGGGACGGAGGAGGACGATGGACGCGAATCGCTCGCTGAGCTCGAAGGCCAGGCGGGTGAAGTCGTAGGCCTCCTGGCTGGAGGCGGGCTCGAGCATGGGGAGGCCGGCGAACGGCGCGTACTGGCGGCTGTCCTGCTCGTTCTGGGACGAGTGCATGTCGGGGTCGTCGGCGGTGACGACGACCATGCCGCCTCGGACGCCGGTGTAGGCGGCAGTGAGGAGGGGGTCGGCGGCGACGTTGAGGCCGACGTGCTTCATGGTGACGAGGGTGCGGGCCCCCGCGAAGGCGGCACCGAGCCCGACCTCGAGGGCGACCTTCTCGTTGGGCGCCCAGCGCAGGACCGCGCCGGTGTCGCCGAAGGCGGCGAGGGTCTCGAGGATCTCGGTGCTCGGCGTGCCGGGGTAGCCGGTGCCCATCACGACGCCGGCGTGGGCTGCGGCGAGCGCGACGGCTTCGTTGCCTGAGAGCAGCATTCGGGTCGTTACAGCCAAGCCTCTGGACCTTGCCGAGCGGGGCGGGGTCGCGGGACGCCGACGGCGGCGCTGCGTGCGCGCAGCGCGGTCGGTTCTTGTACCGCATTCGCCGCCGAGAGTCAAGTGCGAAGTGCCGGCCACAGGCGTGAAGAGTCCAGAGGCCGGTGGGCAGGCTGGCCGGCGCGCGGGTAGAGCGTGGCGATGGCTGGGAAGCGCAGGACGGAGTGTGGCAGCCGCATCATCGTCGGCATCACCTCCTACCAGCCCCGCGGCATAGACACCCCCGCCGACTACGCCGCCTTCCTCGCCCGCTGGCGGTCCCGCTGACGTGAGCCTGCCTTGAGTACGCACGTACCCGTGGGAGGTACATGCACCGCGGGGGTTGCTCTGACAAGGCGTGGCCACACACAACTCGTGTGCCCCTCGACCACAGCGAGCAAAAGGTGCCCCCTACATATTGTAGCCGCCTTCCGGCCGCCCCCAACATGTGCCGGCTTCCCGAGCTTCCCCAGCTCACCGGTTCATGGGGGAGGCGGGGTCAGGTCTTCACTATTTCCTATTTTCGGCCCCACCGCGGCCTCCCAGCGACCGACCCGCTCCGCCAGCCCCCTCAACCCAACTCGTCCCTGTTCCGGGAAGTCGTAGTCCTTTCGGAAAGTCGTAGGGACAGGCGGCCCGCCTGTCCGCCCCCCGCAGAAGACGACACACGAGCCCTCGACTGCGCTCGGGCCGGGGCCGTCTGTCGCTACGGCCGCCGCCCGATGCCCAGCCCATCTCGCCTTCTTCACGCGGTGCAGGCCCCCCATGGACAGACGCCACTCACGCCAGCTCCTCCTGGAGAATCTGCCGCAGCGCCATGGCAAGGAGTTCCCCGAGGCTATCGCGGCACGGCGCGAGTTGAGCCGACAACTCGTCCGGCACCGTGATCGTGAGCGTCTGCATGGGCACCATCCTCCTTCTCCTGCCCATAGTCCATTGCATCCCGCCGCGGGAATCGAGCCATCCGAGCGACAAGCGTCCTTGCCTGCGAAAACTGGAGTCCTACGACCCGACCCCAAGGCCCGTTGCCGCGGGGCGGCGGCAGTTGAGCCTCGTGGACTGCGTGAGCTTCGAGGTCATGCGGCGGATCGGACTGAACAGGGCCTTCTGCTTAGACCCGCACTTCGAGGAACAAGGCTTCGAGGTGCTCAAGTAGTTCTCGTTGCGAGACTCCGTAGTTCGTAGTGCGGCCTTCAGGCCGTCATCTCATCCAGAAGATGGAGTACTACGACCCAACCCCGAGGCCGACCCCGATGCCCGCGAACTCAGCCCAGGCAGCCAGCCCACCACAGCAGCAGCGCAACCCCAAGCACCGCGGCAAACCATACAGAAGCCATGCCCAATGCCTGGGAGCCTGCTACGCGATGGGATCTTGCGAGCCGGTAGACCGCGGTAGTGGCCAGCAATGCCCCGAATAGGCATGCGAATGGGAATGCTCCGGTGGGCGTCAACACGGCCGCCCAATTGGGGACATCCAACTCCAATGCTCGGAACGCGGGCACCAGAGTCACGATGAGCACGAAGAGCCCTGCGCCCCCTGAGAGAAGCATCATGAGTCCGGCAAGAGCCGATATCCCCATGCTTCTGGCGAGCGACAAGCTGGATTCACGCCGGCGAAAGGCTAGCCACATTGGGACTGAGGAGGACAATGCGAGCAGGAAGGCGCACAGGCCTTGGACGAACAACTCCTGGTAGGCGCTCGAGAGCGCTGCGCCACCTAGCTTGCGGGATGCACTGTACCGTTCAGCCGCCTCCTGGGCCAGCCCAATCGAACGCGCGCCCGGGTCACCAGACTGACTCAGTGCCTCGCGGCTCTCCTTGGTTCCCAGCACGGCCCGTCGAGCCTTGGCGAGCAGTTCATCGGACTGACCCGTTCTGGCGAGTCTGCGTAGCGCCAACTCCGCTTCCTGTCGCCTGGAGGCCGAGCTTGCTGGGTCATCTCTGATCCTTATCCAGTAGCCCGCGGTGTGCGGTCTGGGAGCCAGGACATCCTCGATCGCCCAGTACCAGACACCAATCCCGAGGGGTATGGCCACCAAGACCGCCATGTGGATGTTGAAAACGCCGGAATGCAGCAGATCGGGCGCTATAGGTGTACCCTCCAGTTCACTGTCGATCCCGCTGAAGCGCACTGTACGTGCGGCTATGACAGCGAAGAGCAGGAGGCCTGCTAGGAGAGTAAGGATGCACAGCGGTGACATGTCTCCACGGATTCTGGCGAAGTGTAGGCCATATCGAAGGCCGGTCAAGAGAGACGGGACCACGGAGAAGAGGAAGAGAAGGAGGACCGCCGTGAGGCATCCAGAGCCGCATGCCACTGTAGCAAACGATGGTGTCCGCTTGCGTCTGCTCTGTGCCCCCGCGGCGCACCGAGGTCGTCCCGATGCCTGGCCATCCGGCTCCGCGTTGGCTGCCATCATGCCAGCTTCGGGCGATGCGGCCTGACGACTGCAGGGAGGGCGGCCCCTGCCGCGACGAGCGAGCAGGTCCGCGATCTCGGGGTCCGGCTCGGCGAACACCACAGCCAGGAACTGGCATCCATGAGAAGCAGCCTGAGCCTTGCGGCAAGCTGAGCCTCTCACTCGGCCGAAGGGCGTGGCCACGACTACCTCGATGCCCTCTCGTAGCAGCTCCCTTGAGTCCTCGACCAAGATGCCGGCGCCACCAGCGCTCACGTCGGTGAGCCGGCCGCTGAGCCAACACCCACTCCCAACTGGCAATACAGCAATCCCGACGGGCTTACTCAAGGCCGACCGAGGGAATCTACGCGAATCCCCCCGTCGTCCATTGGGCAGTTGCGATGGGGCCTCGTGGAGGCCCTGGTCCTCACTTCGACACTGCTCGCCTCGTTCGGTGGTTGACTGCCTCGGCACCTGTGCAGGGGCATTCTCCGTCGGCGCCATAGGCATGGGTTCTTGGGTGACGAGGGGAGACTGGGGACAAGAGGCCCACGCGACGACACGATCATACACATGCATTTCACGTGCGGCCACGGACGCCACCCCAACTTCTCTGTTCGGCCGCTCGCCACCGTCGGCAGCCTTCTCCACCGTCTCCCAGGACCCAAGAGTATACTTGTACCAGACCGTTTCCCCTCCATCCACGGTTAGCTGGCATCTGTATGTTGAGGGCTTGAGACGCGTCATCCCCATGTTGCGCCACCCCAGGGCACTGGAGCAGAGGCATACCACAGCATTGGTCGTGGCTGGGACCTGCACCTCAAAGGTCACCGCGACCTTCCCGCGGCTGATAGTGGACATTGGGTCAAACCTCAGCTTTCCATCTTCTGGGCATGCATGGACTCATCAGGCCCTCTTCCTGCGCCGGCGGATTCCGCGGGCGCTGGACTTCACGTCGGGCCCGTGAAGCCAAGTGTGGCGCTCCTTGGTGCAATCGCCCGAGCCGATCTCGAACTGCTGGAGGAACCGAAGCGCGCCGCCTGGGCCGAGCTTCTCAATCAGAGCCTTCATGCCCAGTTGGTAGATCCGCTCGAGGGTCATCTTTCTCGGGTTCATCGTCGCGGATTTTATCCTGCGCCGCGAGGGCCTGTCAAGCGGGTGGGGAAATCGGGCCAAGGCGTGAAGTACCAGCTATCCCTGGACCCAGCTCATCTTCGCACCGGCCGACCCGCTCCGCCAGGCCCGTGTCGCGGCCCAGCTCCCGGGCCACCTGGGTGGCCATCTTGCTGACCGCCGGCGGGCCGATGCCGCCGAAGCGCTCGCCAAGCTCTCTGGCCGCCATCACGGTCCACTTCCGACACAGGTAGAGCGCGACGGCACGCGGCTCGTTTCGCCAGCGGTGCCTCTCGCGGAGTTGCTCTTCTCCGACCCCAAAGACCGCACACACGGCGCGCTCGAGGCCGCCCTCGGCCGCCTCGCCGCCTGGCGCGCGCGGCTCGACCCCCGCAAGGACCCCCTGGGCACCGAGGACCTGGCCGCGGCCCACCGCGACCTGGCGGCGCTGGCCGACGAGGTGCAACGCCTCCGCTGGCACGACGCAATGGCACGCACCTTCGCCCTCCCCGACCCCACGTTCGCCGTCACCTTTGCCAGCCCCGGCCTGCGCATCTCCTCGCGGAATCCCACGTTCCGCCCCCCCGCACAGTTCGCGCCGTCGTGGGAGCTTGCCGCCGCCGGCGGCGAGGCCGAGAGCGTGCAGCTCGCCGTCGTCGCCCTCTGGAACAAGCTCGACGCCGTCGCCGTCGAGGTCTCGCCCTTCTTCCCCGTCGGCGGGGCCGGCTCGCCCCCCGACCTGTCGGCCTCGCTGGCCCTGGTGGACGAGGTGGAGGTCCGTCCCGGCCCCTCGCTCACCCCCGACCAAACGGGGTGGATGCCCGACCCGTTGCGGCCGTTCCAGCCCTTCGGCGTCGAGCCGGGCGGCGTCCGCTCCCTGCTCCTCACGGTCGAGGTGCCGCCCGACCTGCCGCCCGGCGACTACGATGGCCAGGTCACAGTCCAGCCCCGCGGCCACGAGCCGGTGCGGCTGGCCGTGCGGCTGCGGCGTCTGGGCTTCGCCCTCCAGGGCCAGCCGCTTGCCGTGGTGGGCCACCTGGACGAGCGGGCGCTCAGCGCCCTGGGCTCCACAGGCGAGACGCCTGTGCCACCCAAGGGCAAGAGGCCCGTGCCCCTGCCCGTCCGCCACGCCCTCTACGACTTGCTGCTGCGCCACCGCGTGTGCCCCGTGCCCCTGCTCGGCGGCACCGAGGCGGCCGACCTCGAGGAGGCGCTCTACTGCGTCGAGCAGGGCGCCGCGCTCGTGGTGCTCCGCGAGGCGTCCTCGGCGGCCCTGGCGCCGAACGAGGCCGAGGTGGCTCGCGCGGCCCACGCCGCGGAAAAGCTCCTCGACGCGGGCGGACGGCGCTGCGGCGCGCTCCTCCTGCCCCTGGCGCCCAACGACGAGAAGACCCGCTCCCGCATGTCCGCCCTCGGCCGGTCCCTCGCCCGCGAACACCCGGCCCTCTTCCTCCTCGCCGGCGGCGACGGCGAGCCGCCCGGCGACCTGATGGCCCACGCCTGGCGCCGCCCCCTCGGCGCCGACCCGCCCCGCCGGCCCCACGACAGCGACGTGGACGTCCGCCTCTCCCGCACGGCCCGCCGCGAGGGCTGGGAGCTGGTCGCCGCCTCGCCCGAATCCCCCGTGCCCAGCCTCCTCGTCACCAGCCCGCTCCACCACGTTCGCCTCCTGCCCTGGCTCGCCTGGCAGCACGGCATCCGCGCCCTCTTCCTCCGCGGCGTCACCCGCTGGCGCGACGACGACGACCTGCGCGACGGCGTCCTCGTCTACCCCCCTGTGGGCGGGGCCTCCGCGCCCCGCGCCCCCGCGGGCGAGGCGTCCCCGCCCCGCGCGGGGGACGGAGCCCCCGCCCACAGCGTGCCTTGTGGCTCCCTGCGTCTCGTGGCCCTCCGCGACGGGGTGGAGGACTACGCGTGCCTTCGCCACCTGTGGGACCGCGCGCGGCTCCTGCGGGCGCGCGGCGGCGAGCGCCACGCGGCCCTCCTGGCCTCCGCCGAGCGGCTGCTGGCCGAGGCCGCCGCCGGCATCGGCACGCTCCAACGCCCCTGCCGCGACGCCCAGGTGCTCGCCGCCCTCCACACCCAGGTCTGCCGCGAGGCCGAACGCCTCGAGGCCGCCTGGTGGGCCGAGGTGGACGCGGCCAAGGACCTCCCGCCCCCGCCGCCCGAGGTCGCGGCCAAGCCCGGCGACGCCCAGGTCGCCCTCACCTGGGCCAGAAGCCCCGACGCCAAGGCCGCCGGCTACAACGTCTACCGCGCCCGCGACCCACGCGGCCCCTTCGTCCGCCTCAACCCCCTTCCCATCGAGGGCCTCACGTGGGTGGACCGCGCCGTGGCCGACGGCGTGACGTATCACTACCTCGTGCGCTCGTGCCGCGATGAGCTTGTGGACGGCCCGCGCAGCGCCGTGGCCTCGGCCGTGACGCGGCCGGCGCCGCGCGTCGTTTGGCTGCCCCTCGTCGAGCCGCGCCCCGGCGCGCCCGGGCCGCTCCACGTCGCGCTCCGGCTCGAAGGGCCGGGCACCGGCGGCCTCCTCCCACTCGTCCGCCCGCAGCTCGCCTACACCGTCGGCTCAGCCGCCCTGGGCGGCTTCGAGAACATGGCCCGCCAGGAGGACGGCACGTGGGCGCTCGACCTCCCTGACCCCGGTTGGGGGCGCCTCGCCGGCAAGGCCATCCGCCTCCAGGCCCGCATCGTGGACCGCCAGGGCCGCGTCGTCGCACAACCCGTCGAGCGCCTCGTGCCCATCGGCCCCTGACCGCTCCGCACCGCGAGGAGTGCTTCCATGCGAATGCCCCGAACCGCGCTCGTCGCCCTCGGGCTGGCCGCCGCGGCATTGGCCGGCGGCGTGCCGGGCCGCGAGCCGCCGCCGAACTTCCCCGACATCGTGGCGCGCGTCCGCTGCGGCATCGGCGCCGTCGGCACCCTAAACCCCGCCAGGCGCCCCGCCCTCGAATTCCACGCCTCAGGCTTCTTCCTGGACGACCGCGGCCGCTTCCTCACCGCCAACCACGTCCTCGACGCCATCGCCGAGCGCAAGCGCCTCGGCGACCTCCGCGTCTTCCTCCCCAGCGACGCCGATACCGAGGGCCACACCGCCACCATCCTCGCCCGCGACGCCAAGCACGACCTGGCGCTCCTCGAGGTCAAGGGCGGCCAGTTCTTCCCCCTCGAACTCGGCGACTCCACCCGCGCCCGCGAGGGCCAGGCCATCGCCCTCACCGGCTTCCCCTTCGGCTTCTTCTTCGGACTCCACCCCACCACCTGCGTCGGCATCATCAGCGGCATCAGCCCCATCGCCATCCCCGTCGCCAGCAGCAAGCTCCTCGACGGCGACACCATCGAGGCCCTCCGCCACCCGTTCAACGTCTTCCAGCTCGACGCCACGGCCCACCCCGGCCACAGCGGCGGCCCCCTCTTCGACCCCGCCACGGGCAAGGTCCTCGGCATCGTCAACAGCGGCTTCATCCGGAAAACCAAGGAGAAAGTCATCTCCACCGGCATCAGCTACGCCATGCCCATCCACCTGGCCAGGCCCATGCTCGACGAGGCCATTAAGGCCAAGCCCGGCCCTTTGCCCCTCAAGATGGATAGGTAGCAGCATGGCGGAGGCAACGGGAGAGCACGACGAAGGCAGGCTCCACCTGCGGGTCGGCGGCTGCGAGCGGCTGGTGAGCGTGCCCGTGCCCCTGGGGCCGCGGACGCTGCTCGACCTGCTCCCGGCCGCGCGCGCCCTCGCCGAGGCGCTCGCGGCCCTGGCCGCCGAGGCCGCACGCGCGCAGGGCCGGACCATCACCTGCCGCCGCGGCTGCACCCCCTGCTGTCATCAGTACCTCAGCATCTCCGTCGTCGAGGCCGAGGCCCTCGCCCGCGCCATCGCACGCCTCCCCGCGCCGCATCGGGACGCCGTGCAGCGACGCTTCGACGCCACGCTCGTGCGGCTCGAACAGGCCGGCCTCCTCGACCCCCACGCGCCCCGCGGCAACCGACGCATCACCGTAGCGAACCACAAGCCGGCCCACGCAACGCCCAGGCGCGCATCGGCAAGCAGATGATGCTCCCCTGGAGCAAGGCATTCGAGATCGCGCTCAAGAGCATCCGGGTGCGCTTCTGGCGCTCCATGATCACCATGAGCAGCATCGTCCTCGCCATCGCATTCCTCATGTCCATCTGGACCTCCACCGCCATCACCATGTCGCTCTCCCTCGGGCCGCAGCGCGAGATTGACGGCATCAAGGCCAGGCTGGGCGCGGTCCGCGAAGCCATCAAGGGCAGCGCGGGCGCCCCGAGCAAGGCCGAGGCCGAGGAACTCTACGCCAGCGACCTCGCGGAGGCGCAGTACCTCAGGCGCGCCGCCATCCGCGAGAAGCAGAAGGCACTCAAGTCGGCCACGACGGATGAGGCGAAGAAGCTCAACGCGGAGATCGCGGCGCTGGAGGCCGAACTCGAGCCCGCCAAGTCGCTCGAGCTGTTGCGGGACCACCTGGCCGCGCTCCGCACCACGCGCGAGGCCGAGAAGGGCCGCCTCGACGCCATCCTCCAGCAGGAGCGCGCCGGGTCCGAGCCGAAGGAGGACGAGGCCCCCGGCAAGGACAAGCCGACGTCCGCCGCGCCGGCCCAGGCCAGCGCGGGCGGCCTGGGGGCCTTCCTCGACTTCATGACGCCCACGGACAAGTGGCTCGCGGTCCTCGCCCTGCTCGTGTGCTTCGTGGGCATCGTGAACGCCATGTTCATGACCGTGCAGGAGCGCTTCCGCGAGATCGGCACGATGAAGTGCCTGGGCGCGCTCGACGCCTTTATCGTGAAGCTCTTCCTCATCGAGTCGGCCCTCCTCGGCTTCATCGGCACCCTCGCAGGCATCTTCGTCGGCTTCGTCCTCTCCAGCGTTCGCCAGTGGCTCGTCTACGGCGGAGCCACGTGGACCTATCTGTCCCTCGGCTCGATCCTGGTCGCCGCCGCCATGGCGGCACTCGTCGGCCTCGTCCTCTCCATCCTCGCGGCCATCTTCCCCGCGCAGAAGGCCGCCCGCATGGAGCCTGTGGCCGCCATGCGCACCGAGGAGTAACCCTGCCGCCTCCACCGAAGGCAGCGGAACGGAGCACCCGGTATGCAGCAGAACATCGTCCGCACCCGCGATGTCACGAAATGCTACCGCATGGGCAAGGTCGAGGTCCACGCCCTCCGCGGCGTTGACCTCGAAATCCGCGCCGGCGAGTACATCTCCATCATGGGTCCCTCCGGCTCCGGCAAGACCACCCTGTTCAACATGGTCGGCGGCCTCGACAAGCCGACGACGGGCAAGGTGTACATCGAGGAGGTGGACGTGGCGCAGCTCGACGCCTACGAGCTGGCCTGGCTCCGCTGCCGCAAGATCGGCTACATTTTCCAGACCTTCAACATCATCCCCGTGATGACCGCCCTCGAAAACGTCACGCTCCCGATGGTCTTCGCCGGCCTGACGACCGACGAGGCGCGCGACAAGGGGGTCGAGCTGCTCGGCCGCGTCGGCCTGGGCGACCGCCTGTCCCACAAGCCCTTCGAGCTGTCCGGCGGCCAGCAGCAGCGGGTCGCCATCGCCCGCGCCATGGCCAACGACCCCAGCCTCATCCTCGCCGACGAGCCGACCGGCAACCTCGACATCAAGACCGGCACCGAGATCATCGGCCTTCTCCAGCAGCTCAACAAAGAGAACCACGTCACCATCATCTCCGCGACGCACGACCACAAGATGCTCAGCGCCTCCGACCGCATCGTGTGGATCCGCGACGGCAAGGTGGACAAGATCGAGGAACGCCGCGACCTCAAGATCGAGGTCGGCACCATCGAAGGCGAGGACTAAGCTCTGTCCGACAACCCGTATCGCCGCCGTCCCGGCGGCTCTCTGTGGCCAGCGAGACGCTGGCGCTACACGTGCAGCCCTATTGTCGTACAGAGTCTAGCGGCCGCTTTTCGTGCCCGGCACCACGAGGCAGACGTGACGACTCGACCCCCAGAGCCAGCCGAGCCCCCCGAGGCCTGGCGCGGCACCCGCCAGGCCCGCCGCCGCTCCTCGCTCATGCTCTTCAGCGTCCTCGCCCTCGGCGCTCTCGCAGCCGTCCTCAGCACCACGGCCCTCATGACGGCGCCGGCGGACATGACCATCGGCCGGGCCCGCGCCCACGGCCTCGCCTTCGTCGCGGCCAGCGTCGCGCTCGTCCTCATCGCTGCCGCCTTCTGGCAGCTCTACCTCGTCCGCGCGGCCGGCCGCGACTGCGCCCGCCTCCAGCGCACCGTGGATGCCCTCCGCCGCCGCGAGGCCTACGACGAGGCCGAGTTCACCCTCATGACCCGCATCAGCGGCCTCATCGAAATCTTCACCCACACGCGGAACCTAGAGGCCGTCCTCAACGAGGCGGTCCGCGCCCTCCAATCCACCCTCCAGGTCAGCACCGTCACCCTCCGGCTCCAGGACGAGGAGGTGGGCGAACTCGCCCTCTCCACCGAGGAGGGCGGCGCCGACGTCGCGCTGGGCGCCGAGACCCGCCGCGCGGTGATCGCCGGCGGCAAGTCGCTCCTCGTCAACGGCCTGACGGCCAACGCGGCCTACAAGGACCTCGGCAACCAGGGCTACGGCGCCCTCATGGCCGCGCCGCTGGGCCGCGGCCGCCGAGCCACCGACCGCAGCATCGGCTTCATCGCCGCCCTCAACAGGGGCGACCGCGACTTCACAGGCCGCGAACTCACCCTCCTCACCCACTTCGCCCGCCACGCCGGCCTCATTATCGAGAACGCCCAGCTCTACAAGCGCGCCGAACACCTCGCCGAGCACGACGGCCTGACCAACCTCTACAACCACCGCCACTTCGTCACCACCCTCAACGCCGAGCTGGCCAACGCCACGCAGGCAGGAGCGCCCGTCGCGCTCATCATGTCCGACCTCGACAACTTCAAGCAGTACAACGACACCCACGGCCACCCCAAGGGCGACGTCGTCCTCCGCCAAATCGCCCGCATCCTCCTCGACAACACGCGCCAGAACGACATCGTGGCACGCTACGGCGGCGAGGAGTTCGTCATCATCCTCCCAGCCACCGGCCAGCGCGGCGGTCAGCGCGTCGCCGAAACCATCCGCGGCCACATCGAGCGCTTCCGCCCAGAGGGCGAGGAGGCCGGAGCCGTCACCATCACACTCGGCGTCGCCGTCTTCCCCACCGACGCCACGGACGCCGAGGCCCTCATCCAGCGAGCCGACGAGGCCCTCTACCGCGGCAAGCGCGAGGGCAAGAACCGCGTCTGCTGGGCCTCACCACTCCCCTCCAACGACGCCTCGGCCCCGAGCCAAGAAGGACCAGAATGACCCAACTGCCGGCCGTCGAGCCCTCGGCCGCCCTGCTCCTCCTCGCCGCCCTCGCCGTCGCTGCCGCCGCATGCGCCGCCGCCTTGCCCGAGACAGACGACATCGCCCTCCAGCCGCCTGCCATCAACACCGACCCAGGGCCTCAATACGCCGACGAGGCCCGCGACATGAACATGGTCATCGGCATGGACCGCACGCCCGGCGGACGCCTCTGGGCCGCCTGGGTCAGCGGCGGCGACAGCGAACTCGCCTACTTCGTCCTCGCCACCAGCGACGACGGCGGCGACACCTGGTCCAAGCCCCGCCTCGTCATTGACCCCATGGTGCGGCGGCCGGTGGCGCCCTTCTCGCCATCATCGTTCTTCTGCTGTTCTCCGGCGGCGGACGGCGGCCGGCGGTTGCGACGCGGCCGCCGGGGGCGACCGAGGTGCCCGTCGTCGCGCCGCCGCCCAAGCCCAACACTTCCGCCCCGGTGAAGGTTGACCCCGAGCCGCCCCCTCCGCGTCCCAAGACCTCGGTGCCCGCGAAGGCCAAGGAACTCAGCCTCGATGAACGCCTCGAGGCCTACGAGCGCGAGAAGAAGGACAGGAAGGGCAAGGGCCTGACCGACGGCGCCGACGCCTTCGTCTGCCACGCCATTGACGGCACGATCGAGGGCGCCGTGAAGAGCGGGACCCGCGACGAGCCCAACTACGAGGCCAAGCCGGACCGCGACTGCATCGGCTTCTGGAACCCCCAGGACTCGCTCGTGAAGTGGGAGGTCGCATTCAAGACGCCCGGCACGTACCAGGTCGAGATACTCTTCGCGGCCGAGGGCGCGGCCGAGGGCAACGAATACGTCGTCTCGGTCGGGGGGCAGGAGCTGCGCGGCAAGGTGCGAAACACGACGAACTGGGGCAAGTTCGAGGCCGACAGCCCTGGCACGGTGAAGATCGCGAAGGCGGGCGACGCCACCGTGCTCGTCAAGGCGGGCAAGAAGAAGAGCCCCAACGCCCCGTTGATGAACCTGCGAGCCGTCAAGCTCCGCCGCATCCAGCCGCCCTGACCTCCGCGCACGCTATGACATCGTCCGTCATGCCGAGCGAAGTCGAGGCATCGCGCCTGGGCCGTCGCTCCTCGTCCCTACGCTCTGCGTGGGGACGAGGGGGTCTGCCGCCGCTCCGCGGCGATCAGTGGACGCGGAGCGTCCACCATCGCGTCCCCACGCAGAGCGTAGGGACGAGGCAGGGACGAGGAGATGGCTCCTGCCGCAGGGGGTCGGATGCGTAACCAAAGTGGGGACAGTTAAGTTGCAAAGTTGCATCTGACCCTCCCCCCCACAAAAGTGGACGACTCTGGCGACTCTGGGCGGCTCAGCCGCTTGTGGTTGGGGCGAACGAGAGCCACCACCTGTAGTGTGCCTCTCCGGGCGGCGATGCCTACAGGTGCCAGGGCTCGCGCATGGGCTGGTCCACGAGGCGGTTGGCCGCCTCGTCGCCGACGATCTCTTCCTTCACGGGGTCGAAGCGAATCTTGCGTCCGACGCGGATGGCGATGTTGGCCAGGTGCATGGCCGTGATGCCGCGGTGCGCGGCCTCGGCGTTGCCGCCGGCCTGTCTGCGGGTCCTGATGGCGTCCGCGAAGCTCACGAGCGGCTCGGGGTTGGGCAGCGCGGCCAGCTTCTTCCGCCCCGCCTCGTCCAGGTCCTTCGCGCTCACGCTCTGGCGCTCGACGGGCCGGTCGTACTTCCGTCCCCACTTGCCGTTCTCGATGACGAACTTCAGCCCGTCGGCATAGGTCAGCTCGACCCAGCCCCAGGGGCCGACGGCGTCGTCGTGCGCGGGCGGGGCATGGGGCTCGGCCTCGACGGGCGCAGTGCTGTCTTTCGCGAAGGTCCAGGTGAACGGGTCCATCCTGTGGGCGCCGAAGTTCGTCAGGTCGCCCCCCTCGTAGTCCCAGTAGAAGCGGTTGCTGTAGTGGACTCGTGCGGCGTTGTAGGGCTTGAAGGGCGCGGGGCCGAGCCACATGTTGTAATCGAGGTTCGGCGGCACGGGCTGGGGCGCGAGGTCCACGCGGCCCACGCGCAGGGGCACGCCGCCGCGCTGGACCACGCCCTTCAGGCCATCGAGGAGGCCGTTCTTGATGATCTTGTGGGACTCGACGCCGCCCTTGAAGCGGCCGAAGGTGCCGATTTGGAAGACCACGCCGTAGCGGCGGACGGCGTTCACCACCGCGCGGCCTTCGGCGATGAACTTCGTCATCGGCTTCTCGCAAAAGATGTCCTTGCCCGCCTGGGCGGCGGCGATGCAGATGAGCGCGTGCCAGTGGGGCGGCGTGGCGATGCACACCACGTCGAGGTCCTTCATCTCCATCAGCCGGCGGAAGTCGGTCGCTTTCTCCACCTTCTCCGCCTGCGCGGGCTCGAGCTTGAGCGCCTTGGGGTCGGGGACGAGGTGCTTGTAGTCCACGTCGCAGACGGCGAGGAGGCGGCAGTCCTTGATGCCCATGGCGCCCCACGAGCCCTTGCCGCGGCTGCCATTGCCGATGAGCGCGCCCGTCACGGTGTCACTCGGAGGCGCGGCGGCCTCGCCGCCGAGGACGTTTCGGGACACCACGGTCAGCGCGGTTGCCGTGGCAAGAAACCCGCGCCGCGTCAGGCCTTCAGGAACGCTCATCGTCTGGCCTCCTTCAGTGGGTTGCCGCGCCCGAGATAGTACAGCTTCGTCTGGGGCGGTTCAACTGAGATTCGCAACTCCGTCAGGCCCTCGCCCACCTTCCGTCGCGCAACGAGGTCCCACACGGTCGAGGCACGGGGCAGTGCGACGGTTCGCCGGCCGGGGCGCACGGAGTGGATGGCGAGGGTGCAGGAATCGGCGAAGATGAGATCGTCGTCCGATTCGCTGTAGACGTGGGTGCCGCTGTGCCGAGCCAACTCGCGCAACAGCGGCGCAGGCAGCGGCACGGCGCAAGTGAAGACGGACGTCCAGCCGCCCATCTCGCGGATGACCAGTCCCGCTCCGTCGCGGGCCGTGGGCCACTGGATGCCGCCGAGGCGCTTCACATCCGGGTGCTCTTGCGGCACGAGCAGCGGGCCGTAGGGCAGCGAATCGCCGTAGTCGAGCCGTGAGGGCAGCCGCTCGGTGATGGGATGGTCGAAGCGGTCAGTCGTCACGAAGCGGGGCGATTCCTTTCGGACGAGTTCCAGGGGAATGCCCGTCAGCTCGGTGGCGGTCTCGGCAGAGAGGCGGCGGCCATCGGTGATGCCGCTCGCGGGGCCGAAGATGGCGACGTTCCCATTGCGGAACACCTTATCGCGCAAGAGCTTCAGACGATCGTGTGTCACGTGGAACAGATTGGGGAAGAGAAAGACCTTGTGGCAGGTGGGGAAATCGTCGCGGGCGAGGTCGTCGAGCAGGTGCAGGCGGAACGGCACGCCGCACCGCGAAAGGCCGTAGAGCCGCTGGTGGATGACGGCGAGATACTGGTAGCCGATGGTGAAGTCCTCGTGGAGCACGCTCGCGTCGTCCACCACCATCACGATGCATGGCACCTCGCGGCGGGGCCAGCTCAGGGCGGCCTCGTGGACGACGCGGCGGGCGGCCAGCACCTCCTGAATGCCGTCGTCCATGAAAAAGCTCGGGCCGCACACGTCCATCGGATAGGTGTTGTAGCCGCGCGAGAGCGAGCAGCCCAGATTGCGCCACAGCCCCGCCTTCGCCTCCGCTATGTCCTTGAGGAAGTTCCAGCGGCCCTCTTCGGAGAGGCTGAAGGTGCGCTGGTCTTCCTCCATCAGCATCAGCTTGCCGTGGCGGACGACGGAGTCGCCGATGCCCTCGCCCTCGTAGCCGAAGCCCATGCCGCGGTGCAGATAGTCGTGGGGCGTGGCCACCACGTCGAGTTCGGGGATGTCGAGGAGTTCGGCCATGGCAAATGCGCCGCTCACGGGGTGCATCGCGCCGCCGTGGGTCTGGTAGTCGCCGACCCAGCGGGCTCGCCCGCCGCATCGGACAGCACGCGGGCGTAGAGGCCATCGAAGAACCTGCTGAACCACTCGCTCATTGCCTCTCTCCTGACAAGGCTGCCCCATCCTAGCGCGCTCGCCCGGCGAGATCAACGCCGAGTCTGGCCCCATTCCTGGCGCTCTGGGGTAGCGGCAGGCTCCGACCCTCCCCTACCACCTCCCTGGCAGGGAGGGGGGGCGCAGCCCCCTCTCCCTCTCAGGGAGAGGGTAGGGAGAGGGTCGGGCTCAAGAGCTTCCCGCGGGCTCACAGGAATCGGGGCACTACTCCCGGGGGCCACCTGGTTTGACCCTGTCCGTCGCCGCAGGTATAGTGTGCAAGAGGCCGCGGCGGACGCATGGGCATCAACCCCTATCGCAGGAGACGAGACGTGAGAGCGTGGAGAGGCGGGCTTGTGGCGACGGTGGCCGTGTGCTGTGGACTTGCCCTTGCGGAGGAGGCGAAGAAGGCCGACCGCTGGGAGAAAAACATGCAGGCATTCGAGGAGCGCGACGCGAAGACCCCGCCGCCCAAGGGCGAAATCGTGTTCATCGGCAGCTCCAGCATCGTCGGCTGGAACCTGGCCAAGTCCTTCCCCGGCCTCAAGACGGTGAACCGCGGCTTTGGCGGCTCCGTCATCGCCGACTCGGTTCAGTATGCGGACCGCATCCTCCTCCCCCTCGAGCCGCGCATCGTGGTCTTCTATGCTGGCGACAACGACATCGCCAGCGGCAAGAGCCCGGAGAAGGTCTTCGAGGACTACAGGGCGTTCGTCAAGAAGGTCCACGACAAGCTGGCCGAGGCGAAGATCATCTACGTCCCCATCAAGCCGAGCATCGCCCGCTGGAAGCTGTGGGCGAAGATGCAGGCGGCCAACAAGCTCATCGAGGACCACATCAAGACCGACAAGCGTCTCGTCTACCTCGACATCGTCCCGGCTATGCTGGGCGAGGACGGGAAGCCCAAGCCCGAGCTGTTCAAGAAGGACGGCCTGCACCTCAACGATGAGGGCTACAAGGTCTGGAACGCGCTGCTGCTGCCGCTCCTGAAGTAACAGGGCGTGACTTGACGCGGGCGCGTGCGGGGAGTATCCTTTCGCCCCAAAGGGGTGAGGTGTCCCTGCGCTCATCCGCTCTGATTTCGAAGGACATCCGCATGCCGGTCAAGGCCATTGGGTTCGACAACGAGAAGTATCTGCGCGAGCAATCTGCCGCCATCCTGGAGCGCGTTGCGCGGTTCGGCAACAAGCTCTACCTGGAGTTCGGCGGCAAGCTGCTCTACGACCTCCACGCCGCGCGGGTGCTGCCCGGCTTCGACCCCAACGTGAAGATGCGGCTCCTCCAGAAGCTCAAGGACCAGGCCGACATCCTGCTGTGCATCTACGCGGGCGACATCGAGCGGAAGAAGGTTCGGGCCGACTTCGGCATCACGTACGACGTGGATGCGCTGAAGCTGATTGACGACCTGCGAGACTGGGAGATCGAGGTCCGCGCCGTCGTCATCACCCGCTACGACGGCCAGCCCGCCGCGAAGATTTTCAAGAACAAGCTCGAGCGCCGCGGCATCCGCGTCTGCACCCACCGCGCCACCAAGGGCTACCCCACCGACGTCGAGACCATCGTGAGCGACGAGGGCTACGGGGCCAACGAGCGGATCGAGACGCAGAAGCCCCTCGTCGTCGTCACCGGCCCAGGCCCCGGCAGCGGCAAGCTCGCCACCTGCCTCTCCCAGCTCTACCACGACCACAAGGCCGGCGTCCACTCCGGCTACGCGAAGTTCGAGACCTTCCCCATCTGGAGCCTCCCGCTCAAGCACCCGGTCAACGTGGCCTACGAGGCGGCGACTGCCGACATCCGCGACTTCAACCTCCTCGACCCCTTCCACCTCGACGCCTACGGCGTCAAGGCCGTCAACTACAACCGCGACGTCGAGGTCTTCCCCGTCATCAAGCGCATCCTGGCGCGCATCATGGGCGACGAGGCGGTCTACAAGTCGCCCACGGACATGGGCGTGAACCGCGCCGGCTTCGCCATCGTGGACGACGCGGCGGTGCGCGCGGCGGCGACCCAGGAGATCATTCGCCGCTACTTCCGCTACGCCTGCGAATACGCCATGGGTCTCACCGACCACGGCACCGTCGAGCGGGTCGAGCTGCTGATGGAGGAGATGAGCGTCGAGCCATCGAGCCGCGTCGTCGTCGGCCCCGCCCGCCAGGCCGCCGCCGAGGCCCAGAAGGCCGGCAAGGGCAACAAGGGCATCTTCTGCGGCGCCGCCATCGAGCTGTCCGACGGCACGCTCGTCACGGGCAAGAACTCCCCCCTCCTCCACGCCACCTCCGCCCTCGTCCTCAACGCCATAAAACACCTGGCCGAGATCCCCCCGCGCCTTCACCTCCTGTCCCCCAACATCATCGAGTCCATCGCCACGCTGAAGGAGACCGTCCTCAACGCGAAGACCGTGAGCCTGAACCTCGACGAGGCCCTCATCGCCCTCAGCATCGGCGCCGCCACCAACCCCACCGCCCAGCTCGCAATGGAGAAGCTCAAGGACCTTCGCGGCTGCGAGGTCCACCTCACCCACATCCCCACCCCTGGCGACGAGGCCGGCCTCAAGCGCCTCGGCGTCAACCTCACCGCCGAGCCAAACTTCTCGAGCAAGGACCTCTTCCAGGCATGACGCGTGACCCGTGACGCGTGACAAGAATCGTCCTCGTCCTCGTCCCTCGTCCTCGTCCTCGAACGCCTTGCATGCCCCCCGGCCGCCGCAGTATAATGCGGTAGCTGACCACGAGGTGCGATTACTATGAGGATGACCTACGACCCTCGCTACAACATCGCCTACCTCCGCCTGAAAGAGAAGACGGAACAGGTCGAAACCATCCGCGTCAGCGATGCGCTGAATGTGGACATGGCCCCTGACGGCACCATCTACGGCATCGAGTTCCTCAACGCCAACGAGCAGCTTCTCAGCGAAGACCATGGAACACTGGTCGTCATCAACGAGTCGCTTGGCGAGCGGAGCGAGATACCGCTTGCACGGTGAGCCAGACCACGGGGCTCCGTAGGGCATCCCTGAAGCCAAGGAGGCATAGGTCATGGCACGCCATCTGCCACTGGTTCCTCTCCTTGTGACTGCACTTGCCCTGCCCGCCTGGGCGCTCCTATCGGGGGAGTACCGTTCCGCAGACCAGATTGCCAAGGCGCGGAATCTCCTCATCGTCCGATACCCCCAGCAGCCTCCGAACATGGAGCATCTCATTGGCATGGGCGGACTGATAGACTACAGAGTCGAAGTGCTAAGGGTTTTGGCCGGAACCGGGGCTGAGCCGGGCAAGGAAGCCGAGGTCTCCACGACGACCTGCCTTCGGCCAGGCGCTCGCTACCTGTTGGCAGGAGAAGAGGCCAAGCGAGGCGGGAAACCACTGCTCCTGTTCCACTGGTCCCTCGGGGTCGTCGAGATCCCCGACGAGTTCAATCTGAACACCCTTGCGGGCAAGCCCGTGAAGGAGCAAGTGACCGCGATCCTGAAGGCGCGAGCTGCCCAACTCGACCGCGTGCTGGAGTCTCTGCGCACCGAGAAAGAACGCCTGGACAAGGCACTTGCGGGTGATAAGGCGCCGCCCCGGAAGGCCGACTAGCCACCCTCCGGGGTGTAGGTCCGACCTACCAACGCAACCCTAGAGGAATGCCCCCTTTTGCTCTCCAGATCAACCCCGACTCAAGAATCTGGGACGCTGTCCAGAGATTGCCTACCTGCTGCTGGAGTACCCGGCCAGGCGCGGCTGCTTCGTCCACCGCGAACGCCTGACGCAGTTCAGTCCCGAGACGGGCCAGCCGCCGCACGTTTACAAGTACAGCTACACCACCCCTGAGTACGTTCTGGGCAGCTACATCGCGCACAGCCTGGCTACAAAGGCCGGTGCTGGCGACCCCCAGGGCCAGGTGATCGGCCGCTATGCCGAGCGGGCATTCAACGGGATCACTTTCGGCAAGGCGAGGGCCATGCTTCGCCTGGGGCCGGACGTGTCGTTCCAGAACTACCACTACATGCAGAACGGCCCAATCCTGCTGTGCCGTTGGTACGGCACCGAGTTGATTGGGGCCGATTCGCCGTGGGCCAAGCGCTACGGAAACCCGCAGCCGACCGCCACGATCATCTCGCGCGAGGGCGGCGGCGCGCCGATCAAGCCGGCGGTGAGCGAGGGCGGCTGGCTCTTCGGCGAGGCCGG
Source organism: Planctomycetota bacterium (assembly GCA_041320515.1). Lineage (GTDB taxonomy): Bacteria > Planctomycetota > PUPC01 > DSUN01 > DSUN01 > DSUN01. The sequence goes on from JBGLNR010000001.1 coordinate 4,114,102, forward strand.
CGACGCCTACTACGCCCTCCGGCCCGCACAGGGCCAGTGCACCATCAAGGAGAACCAGTTCACCTGGCCAGAACCGAAGACGCCGCTGGTAATCCACGCGGGCGGCGCCACCGAGGACGGCTCGTTCGACGCCTTCAGGAAGAAGGTCCTGTCCAATCGCCTCACATACCAGGACGGGGTCCTCGCCTACGAGGACGCCAAGTGGGGAAAGATGGAGTTCTGCCCCGATGGCGCGCGCCCAGCCGACCAGTGGCGGCGGCTCAACGGCAAGCCGGTCCCGCTGCCCGACAAGCTGTTCGATAGCCCCTACCTGGTTTCCGAATACAGTAGCGGCATCGTCACCGCGCAGTTCGCCGGGCACAAGCTCGTGCTGGACTTCCTCAAGGCCGAGCGAACCGAAACCGCGCCCCGGTGACCAGCCGGCGACGGGGGACGTTTCTTCGATGGGGGTGCCGATGGAGATCTCGTGGGCCACAATGGCCAGCCTGCTCGCTGTGCTCCTCTGCGTGGCCGCAACGGCAGCGGAGGAGGCGCCAGCCTGGCCTCCGAGCAAGGGCTGCAAGGACCCCTCCATCGCCCAGGCGATGGAGGCCGTGCGGGCCGCCATCCCCACGGCGGCCAAGGATCCCACGCGGCCGGTCTGTCACTTCCGCCCGCCAGCGCAGTGGATGAACGACATCTGCGGCACCCTGTACCACAAGGGCAACTACCATATCTTCTACCAGCTCAACCCCTTCGGGGACACCTGGGGGGCGAAAGGCTCGAGCTGGGGGCACGCCCGCAGCCGCGACCTCGTGCGCTGGGAGCATCTGCCCATCGCCATCGTGCCGTCCGCGGACCGCGGTGAGCTGCGCTGCAACTCGGGCTGCGTGGCCATCAATGGCCAGGGCACGCCCATGATCTTCTACACCTTCGTGCCCGAGGCGAAGGGCCGCAACCGCGAGCAGTGGGCCGCCATCGCCTGCGACGACGAGTTGCTCACCTGGCGGAGGCTCGACGAGAACCCGCTGATGGCGCCAGGGAAGGGCGGCGTGCCCGACGACATGAACGCCGGCTGGAGCGACCCGTTCGTCTTCCGCGCCGGCGGTCGCACTTTCGCCACCTTCAAGTCCAGCGGCGGTGCCGTGTGCGAGGCGCTCAACCCAGAGCTGACCTCCTGGAGGTTCGCGGGGAGGCTGGATGGCGTGTCGGGCGAGTGCCCCAACTTCTTCCCGATCCAGGGCAAGTGGGTGCTATTGCGTTCCACCTATCCTCCGAGCTACCAGGTTGGGAGCTTCGATCCCGAGGCGATGAAGTTCCACATGGATGGCCCACGCGGCACGCTCGACCACGCCTACGGCCCGAAACGCCCTGAGAACTTCGCCAGCAAGCGCGGCTTTTACGGCACCAACGTGCTCCTCGACGCCAGGGGCCGCTGCATCCTCTTCGGCTGGGTGAGCGGTTTTGAGGCGGGCCGAGGATGGAACGGCTGCATGTCGCTGCCGCGTGTGCTGACGCTCGATGGCGATGGGCGCCCTATCCAGACGCCCGCCCCCGAGCTTGCTGCCTTGCGCGGCAAACACATCCGTGTCAGGGACCTCACGCTCGACAACCGCGGACACGTCCTTGAGCGCGCACAGGGCGACACCTTGGAGGTCCTTGCCCAGCTTGAGCCTGGTACCGCGAAGGCCGTCGGGCTGAAGCTGCGGCGCTCGGACGAAGTGGGGCAGGCGTCCCGCCTGCCAGCAGGCAAGATGCCTGCTCCACCCGGCGACAGGGCGATCGTGCTTCGCTACGATGGTCGCTCCCTCGATGTGGCCGGCACACCTGTGCCCCTCACCCTCGACGACAAGCAACGGACGCTCACGCTGCACGTCTTCCTCGACAAGTCGGTCATGGAGGTGTTCGTCAATGGCGGCCGTGAATGCGTCACCCGCGTTGTCTACCCCGGCCAGGACAACCTCGGCGTGGAGGCATTCGCCGAAGGCGGGTCCGCCACTATCAGAGCGCTCGACGTTTGGCTTCTCGGCTCCATCTGGCCATGAACTGGCAGTGGGTGGCTCTCGCCGAGCATTAAGGGGCGTTAATCACCCAAACGCTCTAGGACGCGTCGCGCGAGACAGGAGGGTCCGATCCGACCATCGCCTCAAGTTCCTGGTGAGTGGGCACTTGTGGCACGGAGGACATCGGCCGATATGCCCCTATGACCCAAGTCTCATGATGCCCCTGGAAGGGCACGAAGGGGCATTTCAGTGCGTTCTTCTCCGGAGATGTAAGCCGATACGACATAGGCACTTACAGGCGGAGTGAACGGGATGCTCAGAAAGGAGTCGTCCGAATGACGCTGCGAGGGCCGTTTGCCGGAACAGCGCTGGTCTGCACCGTTTGCGCGATGGCGGTTCGCCTCTGCCCCATTCAGGCGGCCGAGCCGCCGCCTGCGCCCGCGGGCATCCCGCCCGGGCTGGGCCTCGCGCGTATCTTCAGCCACCACATGGTCCTCCAACGTGGCAGGCCCGTCAAGGTCTGGGGCTGGGCGGATACCGGACAGCAGGTCACCGTTAACTTCGCCGGCCAGACCAAGACCGCCACGGCCGGCACCGACCGGTCCTGGACAGTGCAACTCGACCCCTTGCAGGCGAGCTTCGAGGGGCGCGAGCTGACGGTGAGCAGCTCCGGCGGCGCAGGCATGACGCTGAAGGACGTGCTCGTGGGCGAGGTGTGGCTCTGCGGCGGGCAGAGCAACATGTCCATGCCGCTGTGGGTCCGCTCGGACGGCTTCGAGAAGAGCGACGCCGACAAGTTCCCCTTCCTCCGCGCCATCAGCACGCTGCACGGCGAGTTCGCCGACCCGCCCTACGACGTGAAGAAGACGCCCACCGGCGAGACGTGGCTAATCTGGGCGCAGAAGGAGGCACAGCCGACTTTGCCCTTCGTGCGCGAATGGATGGTCTTCGGGCCCGACGCCATGAAACTGCACGGCATGCCGTTCAGCGCCTTCGGCTTCTACTTCGCCAGGAAGCTCTACGAGCAGCTCAAGGTGCCGGTGGGCATCGTGGACACCTCGGTCGGCGGCACGCTCGCTGGTCATCCAGGAGGCGAGCTGCCTCTCGAAGGAACAGGCCGAGGGCGTGCGGCGCTTCGTCGAGGCGGGCGGCGTGCTCCTGTGCGTCGGGCGCAGCGGCTGGCGCGACCTCCGCGGCGTCCCTCACGCCGAGGGCAGCCTCCTCGACCCCCTGGCCGGCGTGGACACCAGCAAGGCCACGCCCCTGGGGCGCACGCTGCCCACCCCCTCCGGCGAGCCGCTTCTCACCCTGGCTGTGGCCCAGGGCGGAGTCGTGGCCACGGAGGCCAGCGCCCTCGCCAGCGTCGCCCTCGACAATGTGGGCGGGGCGTCTCTGCCCCCCGTCTCCCTCCCCGTCTGGACCCAGCGCGACCTGGGGAAGGGCAAGGTCTATTGGCTCAACACCTCGGTCGCATGCGACGAGCCGGAAGCGGTCCGCAAGTCGCACTGGGACATTTTCGACCACGCCATAGCGATGGCGGGCATCAAGCCGCGCTGCCGCTTCCACGCGGGCGGCCAGCCGCTCTTCGGGGGCGAGACGTGGTACTACGAGACCCCCTCGGGCCGCACCCTCCTGGTCGGCCACTGCTTCCACCGCAAAGTCGAGGGACAAGTCGGCGCACGCTTCCGCCGAAAGGGCATCGTCTACGAAGCCATCACCGGCCGCGGCGTCGGCGAGGCCGAGGGCATCCAGGACACCTTTCCCGAGGGCACGATGCGCCTCTACGCGGTCCTCGACTACCGCTGCACCGGCCTGACCGCCAAGGCCGAGGGGAACAAGGCCAACCCCGGGGACGCCGTGCGCGTCAACATCGCCCTCAAGATCAGCAGCAAGGACCCCGCGAAGACGGCGGACCTCCATCCCATCCGCCTCCGCATGCACGGCCCGTCGGGCGACCTGCCCGAGTACCGCCGCGTGGTCATGGCCCAGGGCGGCGAGGCCGCCGCCGAGTTCCGCCTCGCCCTCGACCAGACCCCCGGCACCTACGCCATACTCGCCCAGGACGCCATTTCCGGCCTCGAGGCCCGCGCCTCGTTCACCGTCCTCAAGCCCGACGCGAAGGGGAGATAGATGGCCAGACGGCGCCTTCTGGCGGCGACGCTCCTCGCGCAAGCCGGCCTGCTGTGGGGCGGCGAGCGGGCCGTCGTGGACGCCGCGAAGCTCATTGACCGCTCGCTCGGCGACTGCGGCATCCAGCGGGCCATTGACTCGCTGCCCAAAGAGGGCGGCGTCGTGGACCTGCCCGAGGGACGCTTCGCCCTGGAGCGATACCTGTTCCTCAAGAGCGGCACGACCCTTCGCGGCAAGGGGCGGAAGACGGTTCTCGCCGCAGGCAAGCCCGAGACCCGCCGCAACGTGGCGAAGGACGCGCCCGCGAACGGCACGGAGATCGTGGCCGAGGGCGACCTCGCCGGCCTCAAGCCGGGCATGCTCGCCTACGCCTGGCGCTTCCGCGACCCAACCTGGCTCGGCTACATCAAGCCGTATCGGGTCAGGGAGATTCGCGGCCAGACCATCGTCCTCGCCGAGCCGGTCAAGTGCGAGATGCTGCTGAGAAACAAGGCACAAGTCTCGTGGGGCTTCACAACCGCCCTCGCCGCCCCCGCCAAGAAGGGCGAGAAGGCCATCCAAGTGGAGCACCCCGAACTGCTCCCGCCCGGCAGCGGCATCACGTTCGCCGGCGAGGGCGACCTGTGGGACCACCACTTCAACGCCGTCGTCGCCGCCCAGGGCGCCACGCTCGCCCTCGAACGCACCGTCGGCGTCAACGCCCCGCAGGGCACGCTCGTCCACCACGCCTACTCCGCCGTCACCGCCGACGGGCAGAACGGTATCGCGGTCGAGGACCTGGACGTCGAGGGCTGGGCGGGCGACGAGCGGCCCGTCTGCCGCAACTTCTACTACAGCGCCATCCACACCGTGCGGTGCAGCAACGTCACGGTCCGCCGCGTCGAGGTCCGCGACTGGCAGGCCGACGGCGTCTCCATCCAGGCGGGCAAGAACTCCCTGGTCGAGCACTGCGTGGCCACGGGCAACTCCGGCCACGGCTTCCACTCAGGCACCGACTTCACCGACGGCCTCTGGCAGAACCTGAAGTCCCTCGCCAACCGCGCCGACGGCTTCTACTACTGCTGGCACGACAAGAACGTCGTCGTCCGCAACTGCGTCCTCAGCGAGAACCGCGGCCACGGCGTCGGCGGCCTCGGCAACCCGGGCGACCGCCGCTGCACGGTCGAGGGCAACACCATCGAGCAAAACGGCAGGGCCGGCATCGAGGTCAACGGCGGCATGGCCTCGGGCAGCGTCATCCGCAACAACGTCGTCCGCGACAACTCGCGCGCCAAGCCCGGCCAGTGGCCCGGCATCGCCCTCTTCGCCTCCGCCGAGGACGCCCGCTCGAGCGCGAGGGCAAGAAGGCCGTCGAGTCCCGCATCGCCGACGAGAACGTTATTCGCCGCAACAAGCTCTCCGGCCACAGAACCGCCGACATCATCCTCGTCGGCCCCAAGACTGTGTGCAAGGACAACCCCGGCGCGAAGGTGAAGCCGGCGCCCACACTCCCGAAGTGACGTGAAGGCGATGGGTTCCTGCCCATTCGTGTTCGGCCGGCCGCTGGTGCGCCGAGCTGTTCCGGGGCGACACATGTTGATTTTCCGCGCGCCGGCGTTGACGCATGGCAACATGCTGTAAGTGTCGTAATGATTGGGCGTTATGACACAATCATCGCCAATGGGGCGGATGTGGCGTTGCCGAATGGCAACATGTCTCCAAATCCTGCCATAATGGCAGCCAGGAACGTAGCGCTCAGATGCTCGCATGTCATTGGCCATGCAGTAGATACGTCCATTCAACTTCCACTTGGCTGGTCGGGCGCGCCGGCATGGAAATTGCTGTTTACCCGTTGCTTTATGTGTGGGGGGGATTGTTGCTGAGGGTGCGCTACTCAATCGTGAGGTAACGAAGGGAACAGTTGTGAACGCGGTGAGAAAACTCCTAACGGTCGTGGTCCTCCTGGTGGTCGCGGCAACCGCCTCGGCCAACATGGTTGTTGACGATCTCATCAGCGGTCCCGTCGAGTTCAGCACCCCAAGCAACACGCTTGGGACATGGACTGGTTCGGTGGCCGCGTCTACGGTCTGGGGAGGGGTACGTGACTGGAGCGTGACGGTTTTCCAGACCGCGGTAGGTGGGCGGGCGCGAGTGTACGTGGACACCGGGGGCGTCGGCGGCCTGGACAATTCGTCGAGCGTCCGCTCTGATCTGACCTTCGAGTACGGCTCGTTCACCAGCGCCGGGCCACAGGGGGCCGACTGGCAGGCGATATCTGGCCTTCTGGTCACTGTGATGTCGCTCAGCGAGACCGGCAGCCTGTATGCCACGATTGATGCAGGCGGGACCGTCTACACAAGCATCGCGAATGCGCAGACGGTAGACCACACAGGTGACTACATCATCCCCTTCGGCGACTTCTCGGGGGGGCCCATGAACCTCGCACAGGTGGATGGTGTGTCGTACACGTTCTCCGGCAATGTGCGCGGGTTCGACGTGGACTTCACGTTCCTCGGGCTCACGCCGGAGCCGACGACTATGGTGGTGCTGGGCGCGGGGCTGCTGGCCCTCGCCCGCCGCCGCCGCAAGAAGGCCTGATGGGGGCCTTGGGACTGCGAACGCAAAGCCCCTGGGGGCGCGGCTCCCGGGGGTTTTTCATGGACACGGAACGAAAGGAAGAAGCATGGGGGCAATCAAGACGCTGCTGCTGTCGGGCGCCAACAACCACGACTGGAAGCGCTCGTCGCCCTTCCTGCGCGACGTGCTCGAACGGTCGGGCAAGTTCGCCGTCACGCTCACGGAGGATCCGTCCGCCGCGCTGGAGGATGCGAAGGCGCTGATGGGCTACCCACTGATCTTCTCGGACTACAATGGCCCGGCCTGGAGCGAGGCGGCGAAGGCCAACTTCGTCGCCGCCATTGAGGGCGGCACCGGGCTGGTCGTCCTCCACGCCGCCGACAACGCCTTCCCCGACTGGGTCGAATACGAGACGATGGTCGCCCTCCTGTGGCGGAAGGGCACGGGGCACGGCCAGTACCACGAGTTCGAGGTCAAGATCACCGACAAGGACCACCCCATCACGCGCGGCCTCGAAGACTTCCGACTCTGGGACGAGCTGTACCACCGCCTCGTCCACATGCACGGCGCGCCGTATCGCGTCCTGGCCACCGCCTGGTCCGACCCCGCGACCGGCGGCACGGGCAACGACGAGCCGATGATGACCGTGCAGCAGTACGGCCGGGGCCGCATCTACCACCACGTCATGGGCCACGTGTGGCCCGGCGACGGCGCCCAGCACAAGGGCTGCTCGATGATGACCTTCGAGAACCCGATGTTCCAGAAGTCGCTGCTTCGGGGTTGTGAATGGGCAGCAACAGGTGACGTGACGGATTGAGAGAGGATGGTTGGATGAGTGGATGAATGGATGGGTGGGAGATGGCTCGCTCAGTCCAGGCAGCTTTCTGACAATCATCCATTCCTCCACCCATCCATTCCTCCCCCATTGCAGCAAAGGAAGCCACAACCGTGTACACCGTCGGAGTGGTAGGGCTTGGGCACATCGCAGCGATGTACTCGAAGCCGGAGGAGAAGGCTCCTTACTCCCACGTCGGCGGCATCCGCCACAGCCGCAAGGTGAGGCTGGCTGCCGTGGCCGACATTTCGGAGGCCCAGACCGTAGCGTTCCGAGAGCGCTGGGGCGGCTGCTTCCCCGACCTCCACTACTACAAGAGCTTCGCCGGAATGTGGGCGGCGCAGCCGCTCGACACCGTCGCCGTGTGCGTGCGCGGCCCGTACCACTTTGGTGTGATGATGGAGGTGATCGAGGCGGGGCCGCGGGCCATCTTCCTCGAGAAGCCGCCGAGCTGTTCGCTCGAAGAGGCTGACACGATGGTCGCCGCGGCCAAGGCCAAGGGCATCCCCATCACCGTCTCCTACTCCCGCCACTGGTGCCCCCACGTCCTGCGGCTCCAGGAGCTGGTGCAGAAGGAGAAGCTGATCGGCCAGGTGAAGAGCGTTGTCGGCTTCACCGGCGGCTCGTTCCTGTCGTTCACCAGCCACGTCACCGACCTCATCTGCCAGTTCGCGGGCTGCGATGCGAAGGCCATCTACGCCCGCGGCCACGCCGGCGGCCAGGCCCCAGAGGGCTACGAGCCCGAGCCGAGCCTGGACGGCGCGGTCATCGAGTTCGCCAGCGGCGTCACCGCACTCCACGTCGGCCAGAACGGCGAGCACGGGGGCTTCTACGTGGACGTCTTCGGCGAGAACGGCTACGTCCGCGCCGGCATCTACACCCCGCCGTTCGCCAAGACCAAGGAAGGCCCCGTGGACCTCGCGAAGCTGGGCATGCCCGACAACGCGAGCGTCTTCACCGTGGCCTACGACCAGATCGCCGACCATCTAGACGGCGGCCCGTTGCCCCACTGCACCGATGCCGGCTGGCACGTCGTCAACGAGCTTGGCTTCGCCGGCATCGAGAGCGCCCTCACCGCCCGCCGCATCGAGCTGCCCAACGCCAACCGCTCCCGCCGAATCTATGCGAATGGGTGAGATGGTCACGAAGCCCAACATCCTCATCCTCTTCGCCGACCAGTTCCGGGCCGATGCGCTCGGGTGCATGGGCAATGCCGTGTGCCAGACGCCCCACCTCGACGCCCTCGCCGCCTCGGGCGTGGTGTTCGAGAATGCGTTCACGCCCAACCCCATCTGCGTGCCAGCACGGGCCTCGCTCACGACGGGGAACTATTCGCATCGCGCGACGGGGGTGAAGGACAACGGGGGCCTCATCCGCGACGTTCAAGGCTTATGACATTCGGGGCGTTGTGCCCGAGGAGCTGGACGAGGCGCTGGCCGAGAAGATCGGCGGCGCGGCAGGGAGCTTCTTCGAGGGCAAGACCGTCGTGGTCGGGCACGACATGCGCGTGTCCGGGCAGGCGATGTCCGACGCCCTGATTCGGGGGCTCACCCGCGCGGGGAAGGACGTGGTGGACATCGGGCTGGTGACGACGCCGATGATCCCCTTCGCCGTGGCCAAGTACGGCTATGACGGCGGCATCATGGTCACGGCGTCGCACAATCCCAAGCAGTACAACGGCTTCAAGCTCACGGCCAAAGGCGCCGAGCCGGTGGCTCAGGATTCAGGCATTGACCGCATCGAGAGGATGGTGGAGGAGGGGGGGGCAGCCCCCGGCGCGACGGCCGGCAGCGTGACGCGCCGCGACGTGCTGAGCGACTACCTCGACCACCTGATGCAGGCGGCAAAGGGCATCGGCGGCCTGAAGCTGGCCATTGACGCAGGGAACGGCATGGCCGGCTATCTGATCCCGCGGCTGTTCGAGCGCATCCCAGGCGTCGAGGTCGTGCCCCTGTTCTTCGACCTCGACGGCACGTTCCCGAACCACGAGGCGAACCCGCTGAAGGCGGAGAACATCGCGGACCTCCAGCAGAAGGTCGTCCAGGTGAAGGCCGACTTGGGCATCGCGTTCGACGCCGACGGCGACCGCGTGGCGTTCGTGGACGAGTGCGGGCAGGCCGTGCCGTGCGACCTCATCACGGCGCTCATCGCCCGCGAGATACTGAGGGACAGCCCTGGCGCGACCATCATCCACGACCTGCGGTCGAGCTGGGCCGTCCGCGAGGAGATCGAGGCGCTTGGCGGCAAGGCCGTGATGACACGGGTGGGCCATTCGTTCATCAAGCGCACGATGCGGGACAAGGACGCGGCCTTTGGCGGCGAGCTGAGCGGGCACTATTATTTCCGCGACAACTTCTACTGCGACAGCGGGGCGTTCGCCCTCCTCAAGGTCCTCTCGCTCCTGTGCCGCGAGGGCAAGCCCTTCAGCCAGCTCATCAGGCCGCTTCAGCGCTACCACGGCAGCGGCGAGGTCAACTCGGCGGTGGCCGACAAGGAGGCGAAGATCGAGGAGCTGGCCCAGCGCTACGCGGCGGGCATGGTGCTGCGGCTCGACGGCTTGAGCGTGGAGTTCGAGGACTGGTGGTTCAACGTCCGCCCATCAAATACCGAGCCGCTGCTGCGGCTGGTGGTCGAGGCGAAGAGCCGGGAGCACATGGAGATACGGCGCGACACGCTGCTGCGGCAGATACGCCGGGGCTTCGCGGCCCGCAAGGTGCTGTTCACGACGGACTTCTCGCCCTACGCGGCCCAGGCCCTGCCTCACGCCGTGAGCCTGGCGCGCGAGCACGGGGCGGAGCTGCACGTCCTGCACGTCATCCCCACGCCCGAGCTGACGGCGCAGTTCGACGTGGCGGGGCCGGCCTTCGACGCCTCGCTGCTGTTGGAACTCGAGCGTGGGGCTCAGGAGCAGATAGAGAAGGTGGTGCCCGAGGAGACGCGGAAGGAATTGACGGTGGCCTGCGCCGTGCGCAGAGGCGCGGCCTTCGTCGAGATCGTCCGCTATGCGAGGGAGCAGGGGATAGACCTGATCGTGCTGGCGACGCACGGGCGGACGGGGCTGACGCACGCCCTGTTCGGGAGCGTGGCGGAGAAGGTGGTGCGGAAGGCCCCGTGCCCGGTGCTCAGCGTGCGGCCGAAGGGGCACGACTTCGCCATGCCGTGAGGCGGCTCACTCCTGGAGGCGGATTTCCTCGGGGAGGCGGGAGCCGCGGAAGACGGCTGCGACGCCCCAGGCGGCCTCGCGCATCACCCGGCGGATGACCTCTTCCTCGTTGTCAATCGGCGCGGGAATGGACTCGCCAATGGCCAGGCGCGGGTAGTTGTATTCCTGCTGCGAGAGGCGCCAGGCGACGGCGCCGGTCCGCACGTCAATGGCGCGGGCCGAGATCACCATGGTGCCGCGGAACACGCGGTAGCTCTTGGGGTCCTTGCCGCGGACCTCGTGGATTTCGCCCACCACCACGTAGCGCGCGCCGACGCTTTGCCCGAGTTCGGCGAACGGCACCTGCGCGATGTCCTGCCCGGGGACGGCTGCGGACACCGCGTCGAAGTCCAGCACCTTGGCCGCCCGGCACCCCTGGCGCACCAGGTCCACGATGACGAGCGAGAATGCCTTGCCGACCTCGGACTCGAAGTATTTGCGGTTGGGCGTGGCGAAGGGGAGGATGAGGAGGGTGTCGGAGCCGAGGTTCAGGAAGCCCTTGGGGCGCTTGACGGTGCCGAACAGGTCCTCGCAGCCGCACGGGACGAGGGCGAGGGCGCCAACGGCGGCGAGCAGCGCAGCGGCAGCCAGCGCGCGCGCGACGCGGGAACGCGGAAGAGGCCTCTTCATGGCAGTGTCTCCTTGAGGTTCAGGACGCCGCGGCTTCGAGGGCCTCGGCGAGGGTGGACACGAGACGCACATCGAGCGCGCCGTAGCGCCCCTGAAGCGAGCGGGCGCTGTCGCGTGGGGCGATGGCCACCTGCCAGCCGAGGCGGGCCGCCTCGCGCAGGCGGGCGTCGAGCTGCGAGACGCCGCGCACCTCGCCCGCCAGGCCCACCTCGCCGAGTGCGGCCAGGTCGGGCCGCACGGCGCGGTCGGTGAAGCTCGACGCCACGGCGATGGCCGCGGCCAGGTCGGCGGCCGGCTCCACCACCTTCACGCCGCCCACCACGTTCACGAACACGTCGTGGTCGGCCAGCACCAGGCCGGCCCGCTTCTCCAGCACGGCCAGGAGCATGGCCACGCGATTGCGGTCGAGGCCGCTCACCTTGCGCTCGGGCGTGCCGAAGTTGGCCCGCGAGACTAGAGCCTGCACCTCGACCAGCAGCGCCCGCGTGCCCTCGACGGCGGGCACGACCACGGAGCCGGGCACGGTCCGCCGCTGGCGCGACACGAACACGTCGGCCAGGTCCGTGACCTCGGCCAGGCCCGTGCTGCGCATCTCGAACACGCCGATCTCGTCGGTGGGGCCGAAGCGGTTCTTCACCGCCCGCAGGAGGCGATAGGTCTGGTAGCGGTCGCCCTCGAAATACAGCACGGTGTCCACCATGTGCTCGAGGACGCGCGGCCCGGCGATGGCGCCCTCCTTGGTCACGTGGCCGATGAGGGCGATGGGAATCTCCGCCGCCTTGGCCAGCCGCACGAGGTCGCCCGCGCAGTCGCGCACCTGCGACACGCTGCCGGGGGCCGACGAGATGTCGGGCTTGTAGACCATCTGAATCGAGTCGACGACCGCGAAGTCGGGCTTCGTGGCCTGAAGCTGTGCCACGATGGCCTCGGCATTCGTCTCTGCCAGGGCGAGGAGGCCGCTGGCCTGGATGCCCAGCCGCTCGGCACGGAGGCGGAGCTGCGTAAGCGACTCCTCGCCCGTCACGTAGAGCGTCTTCAGCCCCTGGAGGCTCAGGCCGTGGCAGGCCTGGAGGAGGAGCGTGGACTTTCCGATGCCCGGATCGCCGCCGAAGAGGACGGCGGAGCCTGCCACGATGCCGCCGCCGAGCACGCGGTCCAGCTCGCCGATGCCGGTCTGGAGCCGCGGCTGTCTCGCTCGATCTAGTACGAGCATAAGGGGAACGGTCTCTCATGTCAACTGCCCCGAAGGGGCCACTTTTTCCGGGCGCAGTCCCGGAAAAAGCGTAGGATTCCTTACCGGCGGCGTCGCGTCAATTCTAATTTGGAAAATCAGACTATGAGATAGAGTCTTGCATCTAGAGAATGCGGCCTAACCCCGGCACTGCGACCCGTTCGCTCGAAACGACATCGAAGGATGTCGGGGTTAAGCGGTGAAGCCTACCTTGGTCTCGATACGCCCTTGGGCTACTCGACCAGCGGTCGCTTTCCAAACGCTTGTATGTACCCAGGTTAGTAGAGGGAAAAGAACTATGAAAAAACGAATCATCCACTTGACCGTCAACGGCGAGGCTTATGACGTCGCCGTCACGCCCAACCGGACGCTCCTGGAAGTGCTGCGGAACGACTTGAGCCTGGTCGGCGCTAAAGAGGGATGTGGCGAAGGGGCCTGTGGCACATGCACCGTCTTGCTGGACGGGCAGCCGATCCGCTCTTGCTTGACGCTCGCCGTAGAAGTTCAGAGCAAGGCGATCACGACCATTGAAGGACTAGTGGAAGGGGGCAAGCTGCACCCGATCCAGCAGGCGTTTGTCGAGCACGGGGCCATCCAATGCGGCTTTTGTGCGTCGGGCATGATTCTGGTCACCAAGGCATTGCTCGACGAGAATCCCCATCCCACGGAGCAAGAGGCCAGAGAAGCCATTGCGGGGAACGTCTGCCGCTGCACGGGCTATGCCAAGATCGTCGAGGCGATGCTGGCGGCCGCAGACGCCAATACCCAATACCCTGGCGCGGAGGCCTAAAATGACTGAGCACGCATCGAAGGAACATTCCCTGATTGGCACGCGGATGCCTCGCATTGACTCGGTGGACAAGGCAACTGGTCAGGCCAAATACACCGCCGACCTGTCGCTGCCCCGGCAGCTCTGCGCCAAGGTCTTGCGCAGCCCCCACCCCCACGCCCGCATCCTCCACATTGACACCGCCAAAGCCGAGCGGCTGCGCGGCGTCAAGGCGGTCGTCACCGGGAAGGGCATCGCCGGAGTCAAGTGGGGTGTGTTCAGCTACACACAGGATCAGACCCTGCTCGCGATGGACAAGGTGCGCTACATTGGCGAAGACGTGGCGGCCGTCGCCGCCGTGGACGAGGACACGGCCCTGGAGGCCCTGGGACTGATCGAGGTCGAGTACGAATTGTTGCCCGCCGTGTTCGACCCCATCGAGGCCATGCGCGAAGGAGCGCCCCGCATCCATGACCACGCGGAGAACAATGTCAACATCTTTGTCCCCATCGAGGTGGGAGATGTCGAACGGGGTTTTCGGGAGGCATATTACGTCCGCGAGGACCGCTTCAGTTCCAGCGAGCACGGCTACTATCAGACCGAGCCCTACGCTGTGTTGGCCAATTGCGATACTTCGGGAAACCTGGAGATCTGGCTGCCCACTGCCTCGCCTCACACCAAAGCCAAGGCGCTGGCCAATCTGCTAGGGATGCCACTGCACAAAGTCAAGGTGCGCAAGGTATACAGTGGCGGCGCTTTCGGCGGGCGCTCGGACGTCTTTCCTGGCGAATTCATCGCCGCCCTGCTTTGCCTCAAGGCGAGACAACCTGTCAAGCTCGTCTACACGCGGGAGGAGAGCCTGACCGCCATCCGTCAGGTTCACTCGATGGTAGTGGACCTAAGGACGGGGGTGAAAAAGGACGGCGTCTTCGTCGCCACCGACATCAAGGCCATTATGGACGGAGGAGCTTACTCTAGCACCGGGCCGATTGCCACCTCGGTGCCCTTTCTGGTGTGGGAGGAGACCTACCGGCTGCCCAATGTTCGCTACCATGGCTACCGGGTCTACACTAACAAGCCGATCCGGGGAATGTACGGCTCCCATGGCCGGGCCTTTCTGGGCGGATTGGGCATGCAGCTCGACATGATCGCTGAAGAACTGGGGATTGACCCGGTAGAGATTCGCCTGCGCAACGCGCTGCAAACTGGCGACACCCAAGCCACTGGCTCCAAGGTCACCAGTTGCGGGCTGTCGGAGGCGATCCGGCAGGCGGCCGAAAAATCGGGCTGGAAGGAGAAACGCGGGAAGCTTCCTCATGGCAAAGGGATCGGGATGGGGTGCAACGGGATGATGGTCGGCTTCCCCATGGGGATCCGCGGCGGCTCCTCGGCCTACATCAAGTTCAACGAGGACGGCGGGGCAACCCTCATCTCTGGCGTGGCGGACAACGGCCAGGGGAATGACAGCATGGTGGTGCAGATCGCCGCCGGCGTGCTGGGGATTCGGATGGATGAGATCAACCTGGTCTCTGCCGACTCTGAGATCACCACGTTAGACCAGGGGGCCTACTCCCAGGCGGCGGCTTTTGTCTCCGGTCACGCGGTGTGGGCGGCGGCGATGGACGCCAGGGAGCAACTTTTGACCATCGCGTCTGAGATGCTAGAGACCAACGTGGCAACCCTGGCGCTCAAAGATCACAAGGTCTACGAGATAGACGCCCCCCATCGAAACGCGCCGCTGCACAAGATCATCCGGTACGCCTTGTTGCGAAACAAGCCCATCATGGGGCGGGGCTCCTACATGCCCCACGTGGATCAGAAGCGGGAGTGGGTCAGCAACCCCCGGGGGCAGCAGGCGGGCACCTTTAGCTTTGGCGCCTTCGTTGCCGAGGTAGAGGTGGATGTGGAGACGGGGCAGGTCAAGTTGACGCGGGTCACTGGCGCCCACGACTGCGGCTTTGCCATCAACCCGACGGCGGTGGAAGGGCAGTTCGATGGGAATGTGAGCCGAGCTGGAGTGGGAGCCAGCCTGTTGGAGGAGCACATCTGGGATGGCGGCCAGATGTTGAACGCGAACATGCTGGAGCACAAGCTGCCGCTTTCGGTGGACATGCCGCCGGTCATCGAGCGGATCATCGTGGAGAGCATGGATCCCGAGGGGCCTTTCGGGGCCAAAGAGGCGGGGTTGGCCGGGGCGATGAATCTGTTTCAGGCAGTGGGCAACGCGATCTACGATGCGGTCGGGGTGTGGTTGCACGAGTTTCCGTTTACTCCGGAGCGCGTGTTGGAAGCGATGGAGAAGAAAGGGGAAGAGTAAAGTATGGAACTGCGCGGCATTGACCACATCTGCATTGCGGTTAGAGACTTGGAGAAAGCGCGACAGGTTTATGAGGGGGACCTGGGACTAGAGTTGCACACCGCTTATGTGGCCGAGAGCGAAAAGATCAAGGTGGCCCGTTACTATGTCGGCGAGGTAGCCTTGGAGTTGATGGAGGCCACCGAGCCGGATAGCGATGTGGCCCGCTTTATTGCAAAGCGGGGCGAAGGGGTCTTTCTCATCTCGTATCGTGTGGACGACGTGGACGAGGCCCTGGCCGAGCTAAAGGCCAAAGGGCGGCGAACCATAGACGAAAAGCCACGCGAGTTGATGGGCAACCGCTACGCCTTTATCCATCGTCCTCAGGAGCTTTGCGGCGTCCTCACCGAGGTGATGGATGGCGAGTTCAATCCATAGGCGCTTACTGCGCCGACATGTAAAAAAGTTTGTCGATAGACCTATGCCGCAATGCCGATAGCTTGGAACAGGTGGCGCATCTCGACTTGGATGGTGGCCCCTGGGACGGCGGCACGATTGACACGAAAGACCCGAAGGAGGGCAAGCAGTGCCTGCGCGTGGACGACGCGGACCCCCAAGAGTGCGTGGCCGCTCACAACGCCACCGCCATCCCCGTGGACGTGAAGAAGGGCTACCAGTTCTCCTGGTGGGTAAGGACGGCCAAGCCGGGCCAGAAGTACCTCGTCACCGTCGAGCAGCAGGACGCTGCCGGCAAGTGGATCTCGGGCAACAACATGGACTTCCTTCGCGAGGGCAACGGCCAGTGGCAGCAGGAGCGCGCGGGCGTCATCGGCCAGGGCGGCAAGCCGTTCAATCCCCAGGCCAAGAGCATCCGCATCGCCCTCCGACCCGTCCCCTGGACCGACGCGGGCGAGGCCACGGGCACGGCCTGGTTCGATAGCGTGGAGTTCCGAGTCGCCGACGGGCCGAACCTGATTGCCAACGGCGGCTTCGAGCAGGGCACGGGCGAGCTGAAGGCGACGATTGACTTCGCGGCCTTCGACCGCGAGGCCGGGAAGCGGCTCGGCGAGGGCGGCTTCAACGCCCTCGGCCAGCCAGGGCAGCCAGATCGTCGAGCACCTCAAGGCCAAGGGCTGTCTCGAGCGGGCATACGTCTACTGGTTCGACGAGCCGGACCCCAAGGACTATGCCTTCGTGGCCGACGGCATGCAGCTCATCAAGCGGGTTGCCCCCGGCCTCACGCGCATGCTCACCGAGCAGCCCGAGCCGGCCCTCTTCGGCCACGTGGACCTCTGGTGCCCGGTCGTGAGCGCCGTGAAGCCCGAGGCCATCGCCGAGCGGCGGAAGGCCGGCGAGCGTTTCTGGTGGTACCTCTGCTGCGGCCCCCACGCCCCCTACATCGGCCTCTTCATTGACCACCCCGCCGTGGACCTCCGCGTCTGGGCCTGGCTCAGCCGCAAGTGGGGCGTCGAGGGACAGCTCGTGTGGACGAGCAACTACTGGACCAGCGGCGCCGCCTTCCCCGCCCCCGACATCCAGAATCCGTGGGCCGACCCGATGAGCTACTGCTCGGGCTACGACTTCACGCCCGGCAAAATCGGCTACTGGGGCAACGGCGACGGCCGTTTCCTCTACCCGCCCAACCGCGACCCGAAGGCCGACAAGGCCAAGCACCTCGGCGGCCCAGTCAACTCGATCCGCTGGGAAATGCTCCGCGACGGCATCGAGGACTACGAACTCTTCGCCCTCCTCGACGGCCTCATCGCGCGCGCCAAGGCGTCTGGCAAAGCCGCCGACCTCCTCCCCGAGGCTGAGCGCCTCGCCCAGGTGCCCGACGAGGTGATCAAGGACGACAAGACCTACTCCAAGGACCCCCAACCCCTCCTCACCCATCGCCGCAAGGTGGCGGAGATGGTCGAGCGCCTTCACTGCTCATTGGTGAGGTGATGTCGCAGTGGCGCTTGCGTTAGCACTTGCCGACGCGTACAATTCCGGTGGAGCGTGGGTGCTCGGACGGCGTTGAGCTACGGTCTCGCAACACTCGGAGCGCGGCGATGGGACACGATCAACCCCAAGTCGAAACGCGCCGTGAACTCTTCGACTATCTCGAAGAGCAAATGAACCGGGCGTACCGCCAAGTTCTGCAGACAGCTCGGCTGGAGCGCGAGAGCACGTATGTCAAGACGTATATGCTCGAATTCGACTGGAACAGCGATGGGGGCGCGAGTTCGGAGGTCGAGTTCCTCAGCAGCGCGTTGACGGTCCCGCCGGCGGGGGGAGCGGATGAATGCGCTCCAGCGGTCATGGAGACCAAGGAGCGGGGTTTCTTCATCGTTGACTGGCAACGGCCAAACGGGCCGCTCCGTGTGTACCTCGACACCACGAGCGATCCGCATCGCCGCTTCTGGCTTGCCTACTCCCTGTCCGATGCGGCTCGAACGGACATCCTATTGGACCAGTTGGCAAGGGCCAGGCCCCGGCTGGACAGGGTGTGGCTGTGGCCAGACCTGCTAAGAGCAGTCCAGGCGAAGGGCGAGTTCCGAGGCTTCGGCCTCGACTATGATTACAGGAGGTTTGAGGCCAAGGAGGGGAAGCGGGACTCAACGGACTACTTCAAGGCGCAGTTCTGGGGCGGCGCAGAGACCGAACAGGTCCTCAATTTCATAGAAGGGAAGTTCAGGAAGAAGACGGTCATTGGTAAGGTTCGCATGAAGTACTGGGATACTGAGGACGGAGACGAGAGCTTCTCACTAGAAGACATCAAGTACAACGGGAAGTTCACAACGCGTGGCACATCCTTCGCCACGCACCAAGTCCTGGTCAGCTGGCTCCGGGACCGCTATGAGGAGACGATCCGGCGCATCGAGCAGGCACACGTTACAAGGACCACTCCTGAAGCGGATGGTGGGAGCCCCGAGGGGGACCCAATCTACTTCGCGTTCGACGAGGGCCAACAGATCCCGAACCTTGACGTGTTCTGCGAAGTCGTCTTCTCTGGCCACCTGCCCTTCCGGTTGTGGGGCATTCCCCGCGCAACCGCGGCTGGTGACGATGGGCGACTCGTGTCTGCTGTGGACCTCCATACGGGGTCCAAGCTGTCGTTCGAGATCTACCCGGACATGATGTGTATGTACCTACACCAGGGGGCATGCGGTAACACGGCCGCTCGGTTCTTCACGAACATCCAACACGCCTTCTCCCGCCTTGTGAGGGCAGAGGACAATGAAGGACACATCGTCTTTCAGTCTGGTCATGACTAACCTCTTCGTTGGTCTGTGCCGTGGGCATCGCTTCCTCCATCCGGTATCCGACCAAGCGAGGGCACTTGGATACAAGCTATTCCGCATCGAGCCATCCTTTGCTGGGACGATAAGGCAAGTCAGGCCGGACGCGATAGCCTGCTCAAGCCGAAGGCGACACACGCTCCTCGGGGAGTGGACGGGTATGGACTCGATGACCCCTGAAAAGAGACTCCAGGTCCGCGCCTATATGGCGGTGACCCGAAAGGAACTCGTCGATCTGGCTGCGGTTGATGTGGACTCAGCCGAATCGAGCAGTACATGGCTTGTTGTTCGGCCCGAGGCAGCAGGTGCTTTCGGTGTTGTCCTGGAGAAGATGCCAGGCGGCAAGCTGCTGCTATCCACGTTGGGTGTTCACGATAATTCTGGCTACCGGCTCGCGTGTCACGGTGGCGCCCTCGCAGACGACGAACTCACGGGCTTGCTCACCGGTCCCCACACATTCCGTCGCGTCCCAATGAGCTACGTGCGGTTCTCGTTCGACGACCTGAGCCCGCGCGCGATTGCAGCGCCCGTCGTGCAGGAGATCGTGAGCCTCGTCGCCAAGGAGGCGTACAAGTTCACCATCGTGGGCCTATGCTCGGACCTCTTCGACGGCGCATGGAAGCAGATTGCTACGGAGGTGCAGAACTCAGTCGCCAGGGCGGTCAGGAAGGTTGTCAAGGAGCTGTCGAGCCAGGAGTACGCCTCCGATTGGCTTGCCCAGGTGCCCGGGGAGCGAGATTCATGGGCGCTGAACGTGGGTCGGAAGGCCGATGCATCATCCTTCCTCTCCCAGTTCAGGGATATTGCTGAACGGTTCCTGGCGCGCCTCGCGAACAGGCCATTCACTCCTGAGTTGCCCTTTGACGAGTAGGCTCAGGACGAGTGGTACGCATTGCCACCGAGGATGAGGAGTGAGGCGAGGCTTTGCCAACTTGCCTCTGCACGGGGGCGGGCGCCGAGGTGGCTGTTCACCCGCACTCGCGGGCTACGAAGAGAAGGAGGTGCCTCTTGAGATTGCGGCGCAGGGTCTTTCTGTCGTGGCTTGCCGCCGCTCTTCCAGCGATTGGTGCCTTCGGCTCAGCAGCCGAGGAACCGGCGAAGCCGTTGTTCGCGTTCGCCCTCGTGTCCGACACGCATCTGGGCAAGGGGGGCGAGGGGCCGGCGAAGGGGCTGGCGACGATCGTCGAGGAGATCAATGCCTCGAACGCGGAGTTCACGCTCTTCCTCGGCGACCTGGTGGACGTGGGCCACATCAGTAGGAGGCCAAGGGATGTTCCAGACGCGACGGGGTGTGCGGGGCCAGGCCACGACGGAGTACATCCTCATCGTGGTGCTGGTGGCGGTGCTCTCGATCGGGATCATCACGGCGTTCGGGAACCAGGTGCGCGACCTGTTCGGCGTGGCCACTGACCGCATCGCCGGCGGGGACGCGAACATCAACCCTGCGTTCGCGGCGGAGGCCCCGGGCCTGGTCAACCAGGACCTTTCGAAGCTGAAGGGAAGCGGGAACTGAGCCAGGGGTTGGCTGCCCGGGGAGAAGGACACGGCTGGGCAAGCCAGCGGTGCCACAGCTATGGGCGGGATGCGGCGAGGCCGCCGGGCGTGGGTGCTCGACGGCCTCGTGTGCTTTCCGGTGGGAGTGTGTGCCTCGGCTCAGCGGCTGCGCTTGCGGCGGCGAACGAGCGCGAGCCCGCCCAGGAGCAGCAGCGATAGGGTGCCGGGCTCGGGCGTACTGTTGAGGCCGATGAGGTAGACGCCGCCGCCGTCTATCCCGATTTCCATGGTGCCGGTGAACTCGTCCCAGAGGGGCACCTGGCTGAGGTCGAACGTCACGTTGTTGGGGCCGGAGAGGGACGAGTAGCCGGTGAAGAGGTAGTGCTTCTCCCAGGCATACGTGTCGCCGCCGGCATCGAGGATGCGCAGGACCCAGTTGTTCAGCGTCAGGGCGCCTGACACGGCGATAAGGTCCTCCACGCCCGCGCCCAGCTCCCACTCATACACGGCGCCGGGGCCGGACAGTTCACCCATCACGAAGCTGCCGAGGACGGTGAGGGTGCCTGGGCCGAGGCCGGGGGCGACGGTGCCGCCGGCCAGGATGTCCACGCTCGCGCCGCCCGCGAGCCCGATGGTGCCCGCGCCGCCCAGGGTCGCTCCATTGTGGACCGTGTAGGTACCCTGGCCACTCGTCGTGCCGTTGACGAGGAGCTTGCCCAGGATGACGTCGGTCGTGCCGTTGTAGTTGTTGTTGCCGTTGAGGGTGAGGGTGCCTGCGCCGGTCTTGGTCAGATCGTTAGGGTTGGCGTACATCGCCAGACGGAATAAGCTCCCGTCGCCGGGGTCCTCCGGGTACCAGTGGTCGGCATCGTTGGTGGTGTTGATCCCGTTGTCATTGTACTGGAATCCGGGATTGACGTACACGTAGCCTTGGCCCCCGCCGCCGTCGCTCATGCGAAGCTCGAACTGGTACCAGCCGGTAGGCTTGTTGATGAGCCCTGATTTCGTCGTGTTGTTCCAGGTGCCATCGTTGATGTAGACGGTACCGTCGATCTTGAGCCAGGTCTTGTCGTCGATGCTCTCGATGAAGTTGTACGACTTGGAACCATCAAGGTAGATCTGGCCCCAGTACGTGTTGGTCTGGTTGTCGGGCCAGTCGGTCCCGGACTGGGTTTTCGCCACGTGGGGCCCGAACTGAACGGTCGTGGTGGTCGGGTACGCGGACGTGTTGATGTTCCCGGAGACCCGGCCGAACCGAAGTCCGGCCCCGGTGGTTATCACCGTACTGGTGTTGGTGCCGGAGATGATGCCCTGGACCAAGGTGTCCCCGGCGCCTGTCACGGTGAGGTCCGACATGTTCATGTCGATGGCACCAAGGAGATCGAGGCTGCCAGCCGCAGAATTGATCGTGGCGGAGTTACGGATCCCTGTGGGGGTCGCGGGGCCGAGCGTGATGTTCCCTGCGAAGCTGTTCGTGCCACCGAGGTTCACGATGGATTCGCTGCTGCCGCTCCAGTTGCCCAGGCTGAGCGGCTCCGCAGGCACATTGATGCCGCCCTGGAGCTGCAAAGCCGCCCCGCCGGTCAGGCTCGTGCCTCCGGCGGTGGTGCCGAGAGCGCTGCTCGACCCGATGCGGAGTGTTCCGCCGGCCACAGTGACGGGGCCGCTGAAACTGTTGTTCCCGGAGAGGACGAGTGTGCCGGTATCGGTCTTCTCGATGGCGCCGCTCCCCGAGACGGCGCCGGCGAGGGTCAGGGTGCTGCCCGCATTCACGTCAATGCGCGAGAGGCTGTTGACGGCGAGCGTGCCCAGGAGGGAGTTGGCGCCGTTCTCGTTGTGCAGGCGGCCCTGGTCCTGGCCGGTGCCGCCGCCCTCGGTGCCGTTGAGGGTGACGTTGTTGACCAGGTTGACGCCGTTGCGGAAGCGCAGCGTGGCGTCGCCGTCCACATTGATCGTGCCCACCCCCAGGCCTTGGCCGTTGCCGTACGTATCGGCGATGCCGTTCGTGATGTCCACCGCTCCGCTGTAGCCGGGGCTATTCACCATGAGTTCGGTGATGCCGTCGCCTTCGAGCCTCAAGCTGCCGGTGCCGGTCATCGGGTTGGTGGCGATCTCGAACCGTTCGCCGCTGCCCGAGACGATCACCGTGAGGTTGTTGGCGCCCAGCGCCAACCCGCCGCGCAGGCGGAGCCGGGCGGAGGCGCCTGCGGCGACGTTGATGACCGCGTTGCCGGCGAGCGAGACCGGGCCATCAATGTTGATGTTGTTGCCTGCCTGGGCGTAGATCGCGCCGCCGTTGCCGGGGCCGGTGCCGTTGATGCTGATCGCCTCGCCGGCCGGCACGGTTAGGTTGTTCACACCGAGGCGCAACTGGCCGCCGCTGTTCACCACGGTGCCGCTTGTGGCGTCACCCAGCGCGCCGCCATGCGTGATGTTGAGGACGCCGGCGCCCACGGTGGTCAGGCCCTGATAGGTGTTGGCGGTGTTGAGGGTGAGGGTGCCGGCGCCGCTCTTTGTGAGGCCGCCGGCGCCGCTGACGCTCGACAGCGTGGCCGAGACGCCAGTGGGGGTGTCGAGCGTGCAGGTGCCCCCGCCGAGGGTGGCCGCCGCGGCGCTCAGCGTGCCGTCAATCAGGTTGAGCGTCGTGTTCGCCGCGAAGTCGAGGCTGGTGGCCGTGAAGAAGCCCTTGAGCGAGGCCGTGCCGCCAACGATGTCCACGTTGCCCAGCGTGTTGCCCATGGCGGTGAGCGAGCTGCCGTTGCCTAGGGCAATCGCGCCGCTGCTGTTCACGAGCATGGCGTTCACCGCGCCGTTGTTCGTGAGCGTGCCGCCGGCTGCGATGGTCAGCGTCGAGTCCACGGTCAGCGTGCGGCCGGCCGCCACGTTCATGGTGCCGGCGGCGCCGATGTTGAGGTTGAAGGCCGCTTCGTCGCTGCTGGCGACGTTAGCCTGCCCCGTGTTGACAGTCGCGTCGTCAGCGATGGTGGCGTAGAGCGTGTTGCCAAGCGCCGGAGGCTCCCAGTGGGTGTCGCTGCCCGCGCCGGCCCGCCAGTCATCCGTCGAGCCGTCCCACGTGAACGAGTTGGTCGGCGAGGCCAGGGTCACGGTGATCGGCGTAGTGGAGAGGGACCAGCCGTAGGTGCCCTGCTGGAGCAGGGTCCAGCCCTCGCCCGAGCCACCAAAGCTGGTGTCGAGGCCGCTCTTGATGGAGATCTCGAACGAGCCGCCGCCCGTGCCGCGCTCGAAGTAGAAGCCATCGAGGTAGATCAGGACGACATTCGTCCCAGCCTCCGCCTGCGCGGGGGTGACGGTGAACGTGCCGACGCTCTGGTCGTGTCCGGTCGTGGAGTTCCTGAGCAGGAAGTTGAAGCCGGACCCGCTGCCGCGACCCCGTGGCCTTCCTGCCCGCCATGTTCCTCGGCGAGGTGCCCACGCTCGTCAAGTACCTCAACATCAAGCCCCTCCCCTTCGCTGGCGCCCACCCGAACTGCGAGAGCATGTATATGCTGGTCTCGGACGGCGAACGCTATCGCCCGCTCGGCCACTTCCTGAAGAGCCCGGTCGAGGACTTCGCTCGCGCCCTCCGCAAGGTCGAGGACCGCCTCGCCCGCCGCGACCTGAATGTCGGCCTCGTGCGGGCCAAGGGCGGCAAGCCCACCTTCCGCCAGCGCCTCCTCAAGCTCCGCACCATCCTCGCCGTCAGCCGCGTCATGTTCCGCCACGGCCGCCTCAGCCGCGTGCTCAAGGGCAAGGGCCTGGGGAAAGTCTGGCACGCTCTGGCCCTCCCCTTCGCCCTCGCCTTCGGACGCAAGAGCCAGAACGCCCTCGAACGCCACACCAACGTCCAGGGCGTCCTCCAGATCATCGTCCTGCCCTTCGAGGACCGCTACACGCTGGAGACCGAGCGGCTGGAGCGCTGCCCCAGCGGCTTCGCCTTCTGGGACCCCCGCGATGGCGAGGTCAAGCACGTGCCCGTGTGCGCCTGGGGCATCCACAAGACCGGCGTGATGAGGGCCATCCGCGACCACTACGCCCCCGCCGCCGTTTGCCCCAAAGAGCCGCAGGTGGTATCATCTGTAACGTGAGGCGGCCATCGGCCGTCGCCAAAGGGGATGATTGGATGGTTGGATGAATGGATGATTGCCTGACACCCATCCATACATCCACCCATCCACTCATCCAGCCCCTATAGGATTCCGCCAGGTGAACAGATCGCTGTGCAACAAGTGCAAGGGCCTCGTGCCCGTCCAGCGCGCCGTGCGCGACGGCAAGGTCTATCTCGTCAAGGACTGCCCGAAGTGCGGCGTCACCGAGACTATGGTTTCCTCCGACGCCGAGCGCCACATGGGCAAGCGTCGCCTCGACCAGGGCCTCGACGTCAAGCCCTGCGCCGCCATCCACTGCGACAAGTGCAGCCACCACCGCAAGCCCCGCTACGCCTTCGTGGACGTGACGAACCGCTGCAACCTCAACTGCCCCATGTGCGCCGACAGCGTGCCCGGCCAGGGCTTCGTCTTCGACCCGCCCATCGAGCACTTCAAGCGCATCTTCGACCACCTGGCCACCTTCGACCCCCCGCCCACCGTCGCCCTCTTCGGCGGCGAGCCGACCGTCCGCAACGACCTGCCCGATATTGTGAAACTCTCCCGCTCCTACGGCTTCGAGACGCGCGTGCTCACCAACGGCATCCGCCTGGCCGACAAGGAGTACTGCGACCGCCTCGTCAAGGCCAAGCCCCACCTCCTGATGTCCTACGACGGCTGCAAGCCGGCCACCTACGCCGAACTTCGCCAGAACGAGAAGGCCCTCGAAAAGAAACACAAGGCCATCGAGAACCTCAACGCCAACCCCAAGTCCAAGGTCAGCTACGTCACCTGCCTCGCCTGGGGCCTCAACGACAAAGAGCTGCCCGACATCCTCAAGTTCTTCCACGGCCAGCGCCGCATCCTCGAGGGCGTCTACCTCATGCCCCTCGTCCAGACCTGGCACCCCAAAGAGTTCGAGATGGTCCCCGACCGCATGACGACGGAGGACGTCGAGCGCTTCCTGGCCGAGTGCTTCCCCGACTACAACGTGCAATTCATCTCCCTCGGCCTCGCCTCGCACTTCCAGGCGGTGGCCAAGGTGCTCGGCCAGCCGCCCATGCCCTACTTCGGCGGACACCCCAACTGCGAGAGCTTCTACCTCCTGGTCTCCAACGGCGAGCGCTACCTGCCGATTGACCACTACCTGAAACGCACGCTCCCCGAGTTCATGGAGGTCTTGCTCGCCCTCGAGAAGCGGCTCCTCGCCCGCGAGGAGCGGCTGAAGAAGGGCCTCTTCGGCAAGTGCCTGGGCGCCATTGGGTTGCGGAACTTCTACTACCGCCTCAGCGGCAAGCTCAGCCTGTTCCGCACCATCCTCCGCGAGGTGCGGATGGCGCGCCTCTTCAAGGGCACCGGCCTCGCCAACATCGGCCACCGCCTCATGGCCACCCTCGAATTCATGGTCCGCTGCCGCTCCCGCAAGGTCCGCGAGCGCCACCTCCTCTTCCACCAGATGCTCAAAGTCATCATCCTCCCCCTCGAGGACGATCCGATCCTCGAGACCGAGCGCCTCGAGCGCTGCCCCAGCTCCCACGTCGTCTTCGTCCCCGAGACCGGCGAGTTCAAATACGTCCCCGTCTGCTCCTGGCGCTTCTTCAACAAGACGATGCTCAAGTCCATGACCGACCACTACGCGGCCCAGAAGCCTGAGCCTGCCCCAGCCGAGCCGGCTCCCACTGCGAAGTAGGGAAGACAAGCCCAATCCTCAATACCCAATCCTCAATCCTCAACGCCCAAGTAAGCCGCGCGCTCTGTGTGCTTTCTTCACTTGGTCATTGAGGATTGAGAGTTGAGTATTGGATATTGGACTTCCTCCTCCCGCGCTTGACTCCCCCGCCCCGGCCCGCTACCATCGTCCTCGGCGGCTGAGTGGCGCGGGTCTCCTTGCCCTCCTCCGATGAAGGAGAGTGCCATGCATGGCGCATCGCTCCTGCCCTTCGCAGCGCTCCTGGCCCTCGCCGCTGTCGCACAGGGCGCGGAGCCTGCCCAGCAGAAGGCGAATGAGGCAGTGGCACTGGAGGCCAAGTGCGAGAAGGAGGGCGACGCCGTCAAGGTGACTGTGGAGGGCGGCAGGACCATTCTCTCCGTCACCAGCAAGGGCGGCATCGGCCGCGCGACCATCGAGCGCAAGGCCGAGCGCTGGCCCGACGAGGTGATCCTGCGGCTCCACCTCCGCGGGCTGGAGTCGCTGAACATCGCCGCCGGGGACCTGAGGCTGTCCACATCGTGCCCGAGCTTCAAGGGCACGACCCGGCTGTACCGCGTGTCGAAGGAAGGCGACGAAGGCTTGCGGCTGGACAAGGACAGCCCCTACTGGATGGACATCCAGGTGTTCGGCCTCGACGGCAAGCCCATCAAGGGGTTGCCGCGCGATGGCGGGTGGTTCGAGATGAAGCTCCCGAAGGGGCTGCTGGGGGACCAGGTGAAGGTGGTCACGCTACGGTGGATTGACTTCTATCGGCAGTAGCGAGGCCCCGTTACTGAGGCTGGGCTATGGGGCGGGGGCGCGGCGGACGCAGCGGAAGCCGTAGCGCTCGTAGTTGAAGCAGACGTCGGCGAAGCCGGGCTTCTCGGAGGCCCGGGCGGATGAGCGGCAGGCGTCGGGGCTGCCGCCCCAGCTCCCCCCACGAAGCACCCGCTCGTCGCCCGCCTTGGGGCCGGTGGGGTCCTTGCTCTCCCCCTTCGCATAGGCGTCCTCGGCGTAGGCGTCGTGGCACCATTCGGCCACGTTCCCGTGCATGTCGAAGAGGCCCCAGGGGTTGGGGCGCTTCTGGCCCACGGGATGGGTCGTGCCGCCGGCGTTGCTCCTGAACCAAGCGTGGTCGGCAAGGGCCGCGGGGTCGCTGCCGAAGGAGTAGCGGGTCGCCGTGCCCGCGCGGCAGGCATACTCCCACTCGGCCTCGGTGGGCAGGCGATAGCCGTCGGCGGCGAAGCGGGCGCCGGAGCGGCAGGAGACGAGGAGGGGGTTGACGGGGTCGCCGAACTTCATCCCCATGACCTTCTCGACCCGCGCCATCGCCTTGTCCACGGCGGCCCGCACTTCGGGGGGGAACTTGCCTTTGTTCTCGTAGTAGACGGTGCACATCTCGGTCGAGATGGTGAAGCCGGCGGGGACTGGGATGCCGAGGTTGGCCATTTCGGCCAGGTTGGCCCCCTTGCCGCCGAGGGTGTTCTTCATCGCCGCATCGCCCTCGGCCTTGCCGCCGCCAAAGAAGTACACGTACTTCGCCGCCATGCACGTCCTCCTGGGGTAGACCAGCGGGTTGCGGCCGGCATTCCGGCGCCGGCCTCGACCCACAATGGCGTGGAAAAACGCTCTCAGGACAATCCCAGGATGATACCAAAAAGCCCGCGGAAAGGGAAATCTTTTTGGCCCTCGGGTCTAGCCGCGCAAAGCCGTCGCTGCACCCGCGCGCCAAAAACAACTTGATTCGCCACGGCTTGACAGTATAATGTAGAGTTTCAAGAAATCGCGCGCGAACCGTGGCGTCGCGAAGTCCCTGGGCACTTGTTGCGGAGACCACGATTGACGACGATGTCAGTGAAGGAGTTGCTGGACGCGGGGGTGCACTATGGCCACCGCACGAGCCGCTGGCACCCGAGCATGGCGCCGTACATCTATGGGAAGCGCAAGGGCATCCATATCATAGATTTGCGGCAGACCGTGCGCGGGATTGCGAAGGCCCGCAGGTTCCTGGGCCAGATGGCCGCCCAGGGGCTGCCGATCCTGGTCGTGGGCACGAAGCGCCAGGCGGCCAGCGTGGTGCGCGAGGAGGCGGGCGGCCGCGGCATCCCCTTCGTGGCCGAGCGCTGGCTCGGCGGCACGCTGACCAACTTCCAGACCATCCGCAAGAGCCTCGGACGGCTCGACGAACTCGAGAGGACCGAGAAGTCCAGCCAGTTCGCGGCCTACAAGAAGAAGATGGTCTCGATGCACATGCGCGAGAAGCGCAAGATACTGCGGAACCTGGAAGGCATCCGCGAGCTGACCAGCATGCCCGCTGCCCTCGTGGTCGTGGACCCCAAGCGCGACAAGATCGCGGTCCATGAGGCCCGCGCGCTGAACATCCCCGTGGTCGCCCTGATTGACACGGATTCGGACCCGAAGGACATCAGCATCTGCATCCCGTGCAACGACGACTCGATCCGCTCGGTGCAGGTGGTGCTCGGCCTGCTCATCGAGGCAGTGGCCGAAGGCGGCAACCTGGCGGCTGCGGTCTCGAAGGACCGTGCGGCGGGCGCGCCCGACCGAAAGCCCGAGCCGAGGCCCCAGGCAGCGCCGCCGTCCCCTGCGCCGCCCGCGGCACCTGGCGGCGCCCCGGCCGCGTCGTGAGTCGCACGCCGTCTCCGCCCCCCTCCCGTTCTGTCGCAAAGGGAACCCCATGGCCGTCAGCGCAGCAACCGTCAAACAGCTCCGCGAGTCCACAGGCATTGGCTTGATGAAGTGCAAGGAGGCCCTCGATGCGTGCGATGGCGACATCGAGAAGGCCATCGAGCACCTGCGCAAGCAGGGCCTCAAGACCGCCGAGAAGAAGGCCGGCCGCGAAACCTCCGAGGGCGTCATCGCCTCCTACATCCACTCGAACGGCAAGATCGGCGTCCTCGTCGAGCTGAAGTGCGAGACCGACTTCGTGGCCCGCAACGACGAGTTCCGCCAGCTCGGCCGCGACCTGTGCATGCAGGTCGCCGCCACGCGGCCCGCCGCCGTCTCCCGCGACCAGGTGCCCGCCGACCTGGTGGCCAAGGAGCGCGAAATCTACGCCGAGCAGGTCAAGGACAAGCCGCCCCAGGCCATCGAGAAAATCGTCCAGGGCAAGCTCGACGCCTTTTTCAAGGAGCGCTGCCTCCTCGACCAGCCCTTCGTCAAGGACCCCAAGACCTGCGTGGCCGACCACATCAAGGCCCTCGTGGCCAAGCTGGGCGAGAACATCACCGTGGGCCGCGTCGTCCGCCTCCAGATGGGGGAGTAGCCGCCCATGCCCACCGCGCGCTACAAACGCGTGCTCCTGAAGATCAGCGGCGAGGGCTTCTGCGCGGAGGGCGGCGGCGGCATTGACCACGAGAGGCTCCTCTCCATCGCCCACCAGTGCCGCGACGTCAACGCCCTCGGGGTCGAGCTGGGCATCGTCGTCGGCGGCGGCAACTTCATCCGCGGCCACGTCATGGCCCAACGCGGCGTCGGCCGCGCCACCGCCGACTACATGGGCATGCTCGCCACCGTCATCAACGCCCTGGCGCTCATGGACGCGCTCGAATCGCTGGGCGTCGTGACCCGCGTGCAGACGGCCATCCACATGGCCGACGTGGCGGAGCCCTACATCCGCCGCCGCGCCATCCGCCACCTCGAAAAAGGCCGCATCGTCATCCTCGCCGCCGGCACGGGCAACCCCCACTTCTCCACCGACACCGCGGCCGCACTCCGAGCCACCGAACTCGGAGCAGAGGTCCTCCTCAAGGCCACCAAGGTGGACGGCGTGTACTCCGCCGACCCCCTCACCCACCCCGACGCCCAGCTCTACGAGAAGCTCAGCTACATGGACGTGCTCAAGGGCAACCTCCGCGTGATGGACGCCACGGCGATCACCCTGTGCCGCGAGAACGCGCTGCCGATCGTCGTCTTCAACCTCCTCGTGCCGGGAAACGTCCAGCGCGCCATCTGCGGCGAGCCCATCGGCACACTCGTCGCCTCCGACGAAGCCATCGCCCGAGGCCGATAGCCGCTCGTAGTGCGGCCTTCAGGCCGTACAGATACGGGCTGAAGCCCGCACTACAAGCTCTGGGAGTTCAGCCATGCCATACGACGACATCTACCTCGACGCCAGCGACCGCATGGACAAGGCGGCGCAGCACCTCAAGGAGCAGTTCCGCACGGTCCGCAGCTCGCGCGCCACGCCCGGCCTCATCGAGAGCCTGAAGGTCGAATACTACGGCACGCCGACGCCGCTGAAGCAGATCGCCAGCATCGGCGCGCCCGACCCCCAGCTCCTGGTCATCAAGCCCTACGACCCCAGCGCCCTCGAGGCCATTGTCAAGGCCATCCAGGCCAGCAGCCTGGGCCTCACCCCCAGCTCGGACGGCCGCCTCATCCGCCTCGTCGTGCCCCCCCTCAGCGAGGAGCGCCGCCGCCAGATCGCCGGCCAGCTCCGCAACCTGGCCGAGGAGGCCCGCGTCGCGGTCCGAAACGTCCGCCGCGACGCCCTCAAGGCCGCCGACCAGGAGAAGAAGGACGGCACGATCACCGAGGACGACTTCTTCCGCCTCAAGGACGACATCCAGGAACTCACCACCGACCACGAGAAGGCGGTGGACGAGACCCTGGCGCACAAGACCGCCGAGATCATGGAAGTCTGACCGTCCTGCCCCGCTCCTGGGCAACTTGCGCCCCCCCCCAAACGGGGCGCAAGTTGCCCGGATCGCCCAATAGCCCACACAGACCCGCGAGAAAGCAACTTGCGCCCCCGCGCACACACCGCCTCCTGCATGTGGGTAACTCCATAAGTCTCGAAATGCCAATGGCCCAGGCAGCGCCGCGGGGGCAACGTTCGCCCCAATCGGCCCGCCGGGGGCGAACGGCATCATCCCCTTGCAGGGAGAGGGCCATGAGCCGTGCGCCGACCCGCGGCCCCCTCTCCCTCGGGGAGCGGGTTGGGGTGAGGGCGCCTGGCCCGCGGCCACCGGCGAGGGCCTTCTCACCCCCCGCTCTGAAGGCCCCCCTGTAGGCCCGCCCTGCGGGCCTATTGCCCGCCCGGCCCCAGCGGCTTACTATGGCCTGCTATGCACGGTGCGCATGGGACAGGTGAACGATGGCGCAAAGTTCCGCTTCCGGTCGGGGCAGCTTTTTGCTATAATAGAGCGCCATCGAGGTCCCGGCCCCGCGGGGGCGTAGCTCAGAGGTCAGAGCAACGGTTTTTTAAGCCGTGGGTCGGAGGTCCGAGTCCTCCCGCCCTCACCACCAGGACCCCATCGTCCAGCCCGGTCAGGACACAGGCTTTTCAAGCCTGGAACACG
The DNA here is from genome assembly GCA_041320515.1 of Planctomycetota bacterium. Classification (GTDB taxonomy): domain Bacteria; phylum Planctomycetota; class PUPC01; order DSUN01; family DSUN01; genus DSUN01. The sequence goes on from JBGLNR010000001.1 coordinate 4,145,604, forward strand.
GGTTCAAATCCCGTTGGGGTCGCCAGCCCGCCCTGTGGGAGCCCACGCCGAGGGGAGAGTATGGGATGAGCGCGCCGCTCCGCGTGTTGCTGGTCGAGGACTCCGAGGACGATGCCGAGTTGCTGCTGCGCGAGCTGCGCCGCGGCGGCTACGAGCCCGCGGCGCAGCGGGTGGAGACCGAGGCCGGCCTGCGGGCGGCCCTCCGGGAGGAGAAGTGGGACATCGTGCTGTGCGACCACGCGCTGCCGAGCTTCAGCGCGCCCGCGGCGCTCGCCCTCCTGAAGCAGACGGGGCTCGACACCCCCTTCCTGGTCGTCTCCGGCCACATCCGCCCGGATGAGGCCGCGGCCCTGGTGAAGGCGGGCGCCCAGGATTTCGTGATGAGGGACCGCCTCGCGCGCCTCCTCCCAGCCGTCAAGCGCGAGCTTGGGGACGCGGAGGCCCAGAGCGAGCGCCAGCGGGCCGAGGCCGCCCTGCACGGCAGCGAGCAGCGCTTCCGCGCGGTGTTCGATGCAGGCCCCGTGGGCATGTGCCTCACGACCCCCAGCGGCCGCTTCCTGCGCGTCAACCATGCCTTCGCCGACTTCCTCGGATACGACCTGAACGACCTCCGGGGCATGCACTTCCTCGACATCACGCACCCCGACGACCGGCCGACGAGCGAGGACCGCGTGCGGCGCACCCTCGACGGCGGCACCCAGCGCTTCTCGCTCGAGAAGCGCTACCTGCGCAAGGACGGCCGGGCGGTGTGGGGCATCGCGAGCGCCCATCTGCTGCGCGACGACGAGGGGCGGCCACTGCTCTTCATCACCCACCTCCAGGACATCACGGCGCGCAGGCGGGCCGAGGATGAGCTGCGCGAACTGCCGTCCCGCCTCCTCGAGGCCCAGGAGGAGGAGCGGCGGCGCATCGCCAAGGAACTGCACGATTCGACGGCCCAGGAGCTGGCCGCGGCCATCATGGGCATTGGCACCCTCCAGCGCCAGCTCGCAGGCGTCGAAGGCCCGGCGCAGGACACGTTGGCCGACGTGTTGGCCCTCCTCGAGCGCAGCGCGCGCGACGTGCGCACCCTCTCCCACCTCCTCCACCCTCCGCTGATGGATAGGCTGGGCCTGGGCCATGCCCTGCGCCAGTACGTGGCAGGGTTCAGCCAGCGCAGCGGCATCCAGGTGGCCGCGGAGCTGCCCAAGGGGCGGCTACCCCTTGCCGAGGAGGCCCGGGTGGCCCTCTTCCGCATCGTCCAGGAGGCCCTCAGCAACATCCACCGCCACTCCGGCAGCCCCACGGCCAGGCTGCGGCTGGCCCGCGAGGGCGCCGAGGCCGTGCTCGAGGTGGCCGACGACGGGCGCGGCATCCCCGCCCCCTGCGGCACGGGGCCGCAGGCCCTCCCCGGCGTGGGCCTGGCCAGCATGCGCGAGCGCGCGCGCGGTGGGTCTCGCTCTTCGCCTCGCGGACGAGTTTCGCCAGGTCGTCGGCCGGCGAGGCGTCGGGCCACTCGGCCAGCGTGCGGAGCGCGGCGTCCTGGACGGAGGCATCGGCGTCGGCCAGGGCGGCTCGGACGGCGGCGAGCGGCTTCTCGCCGCCGAACTTGCCGAGGATGCGGAGGATGGCGCCCTTGCCGGGCACGGTGGCGTTGGGGAGCGCAGCGACCAGGGCGGCGGTGCGAGCCGTCTCGTCCTTCACGTCGCGGGCCACGGTGAGGACGGCGCGCTCGGCGGCCTTGAGCGCCGCGTCGTCCTTGCCCTTCACGAGCAGGGCGACGAGGCTGGGCAGGGCCTTCTCGGTGGCGAGCTTGCCGATGGCGGTGAATGCCTCGCGGCGCACCTCTTCGCTCTCGTCCTCGGCGGCCCTGAGGAGGTCGGGCACGGCGCTCTCGGCGCGGCGGGCGGCGAGGGTCTTGATCAGCTCCGCCTTGCCCTTGGCGTCGGCCTTCTTCATCTCGGCCAGGACCGCCTCGTCCACCCCCTTGCCCTTCAGGAGCGCGAGGGAGGCGCGGGCGGCGTCGGCCTCGGGCTTTCCCTCGCCCGCGGCGGCCTTGACGAGGAGCGGCACGACGGCGGCATCGCCCAGGCTGGCGAGGGCCTGGAGCGCGGCGACCCGCACTCTCTCGTCCTGGGCCTTGGTGGACTCCACGACTGCGGGTGTGGCAGCCCCGTCGCCGCGGGCCGCCAGTGCCTCGAGCACGAGCACTTGCACGGCGGGGGCGAGCTTGGCGAGCTGGGCGGCGAATGCCTTGGTGGCCTCGGCGCCGGGCACTTCGCGGATGAAGCTCACGGCCATCGCCTGCATTGCAGCATCGTCGCCTGCGAGCGACTTGAGGATGAGACCGATGCCGTCGTCGCCGCCGACGGCGACCAGGCCGCGGAGGGCGGCGGCGCGGACGTGTGGCGCCTCGGCAGGGGCGTACATTGCTTCGTAGATCGGCCTTGCCTTGTCCTTCTGCCCCGCGGCGAGGAAGGCGTCGGCGCAGCGGAGCCAGGCGTCGTCGGCCACCTGCCGCAGCCTGCCGCTCGCGCCGGTGCGGACGGCGGCGAGGGCCTTCGCCGCGTCGTCGCCGGCGATCTTGCCGAGCGCGCGGGCCGCGGCCGCCGCCAGCTCCTTGTCGTCGCCCTTCAGCAGGGCGGCGAGGGCTGGGACGGCTTCGGCGTCGCGCCGCTCGCCGACCGAGTTGACGACGCCGGGCAACTCCTTGTCCTTCACAGCGGCCAAGGCGTCGCGGAGCGCCTTGCCCGCCTCGGGGCAAGGCATTCGCTCGAGCGCGTAGCGGGCCATGTGCGACAGCTTTTCATCGGGCAGCAGCGCGGCCACGGCCGGCACGCACGCCGCCGTGCCCATCATCATCAGTTGGCGGCAGGCGAACTGCCGGGCGTCGAACGATGCCTCCTTGTCGCCCACGAGGCCGACGAGTTGCTTCTCGAGCGACTTCCGCAGCTCGGCATCGCCGAGCGAGGCCACGGCGGCGTTGGCGACGGCGCCGAACTCGCCCGTCGCCTCGCCCACCTTGGCCGAGCGGATCTTCTGGAAGACCGCATCGTCCACGCCCTTCTCGCCCGCGTGCAGCGCGCCCACGAGAGCCAACGCCGCACAAGCCACTGCCTGCGCCACCGACAAACGGCCCGCTCGCCCGCTCATGACGGCCTCCTGTCTCTGGAGAATGGCAACCTGTCGCCAGACTTCTGCCCACCAGAATAGCCAAATGGCGCGTCGAGTCAAGTGGCCCTGCGCCGTAGCTGCGGGGAGACGGGGGGCGGGTCAGGTCTGCGCGGGTCCTTCGGGCGGCTTGTCGCGGGGGGTCCTGGGGTGGCGCACGTCGCGGCCCTGGATGAGGTAGATGACGTCCTCGGCGATGTTGGTAGCGTGGTCGCTGATGCGTTCGAGGTGGCGGGCGACGAGGATGAGGGCAAGGGCACGCTCGATGGCGCGGGGGTCGGACATCATGTAGGTGAGCAGTTCGCGGAGCACTTGGTCTTTCAGGGCGTCCACCTGGTCGTCGGTCATGATGACCGTCTGGGCGAGGAGGACGTCGCCCTTGATGAAGGCGTCAATGCTCTCGCGGACCATCTGGCGGGCGAGGTCGGCCATGCGCGGGATGTCAATGAGGGGCTTGAGGGGCGGCTGCTCGGCGAGGACGTGGACGTTTTCGGTGATGTTGACGACCAGGTCGCCGATGCGTTCGAGGTCGCTGTTGATCTTGGACGCGGCGAGGATGAGGCGCAGGTCGCTCGCCACGGGCTGGCGGGTGGCGAGGAGGCGGACCACCTCTTCGTCAATCTCGATCTGGAGGAGGTTGACCTGCTCCTCGGCGCGGACGACTTCCTGGGTGGGCTTCTCATCGCGCTCGATCAGCTCGGTGATGGCGCGGTCAATCATCTCCTCGGCGAGGGCGGCCATGCGGAGGAGCTTCTTCTTGAGTTCCTGAAGCTCGCGGTCGAACTGGCGTTCGTGGGCGTTCATGGGCAGTCTCCTGTTCTAGCCATAGCGGCCGGTGACGTAGGCCTCCGTACGCGGGTCGGAGGGCGCGGTGAAGACCTTGTCGGTGAGGCCGAACTCGATCAGCTCGCCGAGGAGCATGAAGCCTGTTTCGTAGGACACGCGGGCGGCCTGCTGCATGTTGTGGGTGACGATGGTGATCGTGTAGTCGCGGGCCAGCTCGCGCATCAGTTCCTCGATGTGCTCGGTCGCGATGGGGTCGAGGGCGGAGCAGGGCTCGTCCATGAGCACGACCTCGGGCTCGACGGCGATGACGCGGGAGATGCACAGGCGCTGCTGCTGCTCGGGCGCCAGGTCGAGGGCGGAGACGTGGAGTCGGTCTTTGAGCGCCTCCCAGAGTTGCGTGCCCTTGAGGCTTCTCTCGACAATGCCGTCGAGGTCGGCCTTCCGCCTGGTGCCGTGGGCGCGGGGGCCGTAGGCGATGTTGTCGAAGACGGAGAGGGGGAAGGGGTTGGGCCGCTGGAAGACCATGCCCACGCGCTTGCGCAGCTCGGTGAGCAACATTGTGGGTGCGTAGATGTCCTGGCCGTCGAGGAGGATGCGGCCCTCTGTGCGCACGCTGGGGATGAGTTCGTTCATGCGGTTGAAGCAGCGGAGGAGGGTTGACTTTCCGCAGCCGGAGGGGCCGATGATGGCGGTGATGGACTTCGGGCGGATCGCGATGTTCACGTCGATCAGGGCCTGGAAGGTCCCGTAGAACAGGTTCAGCTTCTCGGATTGGATCTTCGCGTTCATCTCAGCCGAAGCGTCCCGTGATGTAGCCCGCGGTGCGGTGGTGGGCGGGGTTGGTGAAGAGTTGTTGGGTGGGGCCGATCTCGATGAGTTCGCCCATGAGGAAGAAGGCCGTGCGGTCGGAGGCGCGGGCGGCCTGCTTGGTGTTGTTGGTGACGAGGATGATGGCGTAGCGGTCGCGGAGGACGGCCAGGGCGTCCTCGATCTTGGCGGTGGAGATGGGGTCGAGGCCCGAGCACGGCTCGTCGAGCAGCAGCACCTCGGGCTCGAGGGCCAACGCGCGGGCGAGGCACATGCGCTGCTGCTGGCCGCCCGACAGGTTCAGCGCCGAGTCGCTGCGAAGCCTCTGACGCCGGGGAAGCCGAAGAAAAGGAGGTGGCATGAGAGACACCCGGGAGCCGCGGAATTTCAACTGAAAATAGCATTGACTCGCAGGGGCAGGCCGAACTCGACGTGCCGGCCATCGTGGTCAGGCTGGACCGCACAGACGTGCTTCTTCTGAGACAGTTCTACCTCACGCGGCGTCCCGCGCCCGATGACACTGAGCCATACGTGCTCAGGGTGCTGGTGGACAAGCTCCAGCGGTGCGGCGGGCTCGGTGGCAGACGCCTCTGCTACAGCGCCATCCGCTATCGGCTGGAGAATCTGGTTGGCCTGGGGCTCCTGGGGACAATTCCACGCACCAATCCCAAGGTCTACTACCCACTGGACCACCTCGCGCCACAGGTGAGGCGGGTCATCTTCTGCTTCGCCGCCGAGGTCGTCGGGCTGGCGAATGGAGGTGGCCGGGCATGAGGCAAGGCAGGCCGAGCATGGGGCAGTACTTCCGAGGGCAGATCGTCACGGCACTCGGTGGCCTTCAGGGCCTTCAGTACCCAGTCACCGCGACCACCTTGATGCACTCGCTCGAAACGCGACGCGGCAGGGGATGCAGTTGGCACACGGTTCTCAAGTACCTGGGGCAGCTTTCCGAGCAGGGCGTCGTCTCCCGCCAGGTTCTCCCAACGCAGCCTGGGCGCAAGCCGCTGGTCGTCTACTTCCTCCGCCAGTGCTGACCGACAGCAGGCGGCAGTTTCTGCGGACTTCTTCAGGCGATTGAAAAAAGATGGTGCTCACCCACCAAGCTCACGGACCGCACGCGCAACCGCATTTCCTCGTCGCTTCCGAGCTACCACAGACCAGTAGTAGTATAACAGTGTTATGGATAGGATATGATAGGAGATGGTGGTAGTGGTAGGCGGCGTGTCTTCCAGCTGGTCACCCCGCCTCTTCTCAAAACCTTGAAAGCCTGCGCACAAAACGTTGGGAACGTCCCAAGTTCTTGAGTTTCTCTCTCAAGCGACTCTCTTCACAACCCATTGGGTGATCTGGATCTTGCAGCGGTCTTGGAGGCTCATCCGGTCCCGCCAGTACTGGTCCCATGCCTCCTCATCGTACCGGCGCAGCATGACGACCCGGCCCATGCGCGTGGCCCCGGCGTCCGACCAGTTCCAGCCGACCTTCTTGAGGCGCCGCACCAGTTCGCGGATGGTGTTCTCCACGATCGAGGCGGTCCGCGGTGCGACCAGCCCCGTCTCGAGCCAGAGCCAGAGGTGGTTGAAGACTCGATTCCGCGTGTTGGCCAAGTAGGTCGCTGCGCGCCGGTAGCCCTTCGCGTCGCAGTCTCTTCGAAGCTCTTCGAGCTCGTTCTCAGCAGCAGCAATCCGCTCTCGCAGCTTCTCTTTGTCTTCGGCCGAGACCACTTCGATGTCCTCCTCTGGGACCTCGATGGCGACCAAGCGACGCAGCCGCCCGGCCAGCGCATCCCGCTCCGCCTTGGGCACGCCATCCCCCCAGAGCGCAAAGCCGCTCCCTCGGGGCAGGTGCCAGAGGCATCGGTTCGCACGCTCGGCCAGCCATCCCAGCCACTCCTCCATCCCCGGCTCCCCGTCTCCAACGAACAAACGAGGCTGGCCCCCGAGGCGGTCCTTCACCTCCTCCGAAATCGTCTCCCAGCTCTTCCCGGCCCACACGCCCAGCGGCCGGATGCGCCCGTTCTCCCCCATTTCCAACACCAAACGCGCCTCCCCTCGTTCCCCAGGCTGACGGTGGAACCCCGTCCCGTCCGCGCCCAGGAACGGCTGGCCGCTCCCCTCCTGCACCGGCAACTCCACCGTCGCCGCCCACCGGTGCGCCGTCGACTTCGCCACAGGGACCTCCGCCAGACGATCCAGCGAACCGCTCCCCCGGCGGTACGAGGTATCCGCCACCGCCTCCATCACCTTCCGCACCAGCTCGTCGGTCCGGCCCTCGTACGGCTCCAACTCCAGCGCCGCCAGCCCCGGCGTCAGCCGCTTCCCACACCGCGCACACTCCACCACCGCAGGACGGAACGTCACCGTCCCACAGCTTCCACGCAACGTCCGAGTGTCGCTCCAGTAGCCCGCACGCCGGAAGGTCCGACACCGGCAGCGCCGCCCCGGCAGGTCCTTCCTCTCGTGGCCTCCCAAGCCCTTCTTCGCGACCGAACCGCTATGGCCGCACAGGAGGTCCACGATGCGCTCCTGGTACGCCTCGATGATGCTGCGGGCCAGCCTCTCGCTCCCCTCCTCCCCGGCCTTCGACACGGCGTGGAACACCTCCTTGGCGTTCGCGCGGTCCTCGTCGATCTTGACTTCCACCTCCACCGCCACTACGATCCTCATGGGGCAAACCTCTGGGTGTGTAGGACCTCCCTACCAAGACAACCCCAGAGGAATGCCCCCTTTTGCTCTCCAGATCAAGCCCGACTCAAGAACCTGGGACGCTGTCAAAACCTTGAAAAGGTACGCAGAAAACCTTGAGAACCTACGCGCAAAATCCTGAAGACTCCCGCTCCAAGCCAGCAGGCTTTATAAGGTCCCGTCCCCAATACTGAAGCATGGAACGATTGATGAACGAGATCACCCGCCTCGCGCGGGACCTCGAACGGCACTTCCGCGGCGTCGAACCATTCCCGAACGGGTCGGAACCAGTCGAACCAGCCGCCGACCCGGTCGCCCAGTCCGTGGCCAGGATAGAGGAGAAGATCGACCGCCTCCTGTCCCAGATGGCGGCCCTCCTCGATAGACTGCCCCCAGAACTCCCCGAGATCCTTGCTGAACTCAGACAACTGAAGGCGGCAACGCCGCAGATGGATGGAAGCGACCTTCGCCAAGGAGCCGCCACAGCCGACTTGTCACCAGCCGACCCTGCTCAGGTCGTGAAGACGCTGACCCGCCAGGAAAGGCAGGTCTTCGCACTGTGTTTCCAATCGGGGCCTCTGACCTATCGCGAGCTCGGCGAGCGGCTCGACATCTCCCCGGTCTCCGCGAAGAACTCGGTGAACAGGATCGCCAACGATGCCCGCAAGCGCCTGCTTCTGCGCAAGGAAATCGCCCGAGGAACCGTCCGAGTAGCCATATCTCACCACGTGGAGGGGCGAATCCTCAAAGGTAAGAAACGCCTCGAACAGGACGAAGAGGCCGCCGGCGGTGTGTTCGCCTAACCCGCCGTGACCCGGATGAGCCTTCCCTTCTCGCCGATGCTCCGTTGATCGGATTGCGCCAGCCCCATGTCTATCATCCCTCTGACGTACTTCGAAAACGTCCGACGAGCGACAGGCTCCAGACCCTCTCGCCGGCATCGCTCGGCGTAGTCCTGACGCAGTTGCGTGCTCATGATGGGCTGCCTCTGCCTCGCCAGCTCGTAGATGAGGCGCTCGTGATGCGAGAGCCGGCCAGTGACCTGGTCGAGTGTTGGCTCCCCACGATCCGAGGCACCAGCGGGCAGATGCGATGCGATTACCTGTGCGCTCCCGTGGCTCTCTGCCATAGCTGCCGCCTGGCGGAGGCCAAGGATCGCCGCCCGCGCATCGCTGAGGAGACGCAACGCGGCAGACGCCCCGCTGCCGCCGCAACCCGCAGGGACGCCGCGATTCTGGCCGCAGGCGTTGTCGCACGTCGTCACTCGAGCCGATCAACACGCGGATGCTCTTCTCGCTGCACCGCCTGCTGACGCTGAAGACGGCGACGCCGAACCTGGACTCGATCTTCTGGCACGCTCCGAGCTACACGGCCAGCTCGCCTCGGAGCAGTGCGGTGAGCGTGCGTTACATCGCGACCTCGCGTGTGCCCGCGTGGCCCGCCGCAGTGCTCCGCCGACCAGTCACTCGCCTGCCCGGCTACGCCGAGGTCCGGCGCGCGCTCCAGTTGCCCCCCTCGATCACGCCGCGCGTTCGTGCGCTCGCCGAGCAGATCACGGCAGGCATCCCGCCCAGGGCGTGGTACGACCGGGCACGAGCCATCGAGGCCCACCTCAAGGGGCGCTACGACTACTCCCTCGTCACCTGGGCCACGCGCCCCGGCGTGGACCCCGTGGAGGACTTCCTCTTCGAGCACCGCCGCGGCCACTGCGAGCACTTCGCCTCGGCAATGGCCATCCTCCTGCGCACCCTGAGAATCCCCGGGAAGGACGGCAAACCCGACATCCCCGGCATCCCCGCACGTGTCGCCACGGGCTTCAGCGGAGGCGAATGGAACGACTACGGCCAGTTCTACACCGTCCGCCAGCGCAACGCCCACGCCTGGGTCGAGGTCTACATCCCCTCAATCCGCGACTGGGAGGCCTTCGACCCCACCCCCCTGGGCGAGGCCATGCCGCCAGCGCCCACAGGCTGGTTCGCCCAGCTCGACAGCCGCCTTGCCCACCTGCGCCTGCTGTGGAACTCCTACGTCGTCAACTACTCCAGCCAGGAGCAGATCGACCTGCGCGACGGCGCGATTCGACTCCTGGCGAGCCTTTCGGACGCCATTCCCGCGCTGGGCAGCCGCCTCTTCGGCCTCAAGGGTGGCTGGGGCGGCGGCCACGGCGGATTGGTGGGCCTCGCCGTGTTGCTGTGGTTCTGCGTCGGGACGGCGCTGATCGCCCGCTGGCTGCTGCGGCTGTGGCGGCGCGCGCGGGCAGTGCGGCTGGCGCCGGGGCGGCCGGCTGTCGCCTTCTACCGCAGGATGGAAGCCATCCTGCGCCGGCGCGGCTTCCGGCGCGGCGCCGCAGTCACCCCCAACGAGTTCGCCGCCGCCGTCATCGCCCAGGGCGGGTCAGCCTTCGCCCCCGCAGCCCTCATCGCCGACGCCTTCGGCCGCGTCCGCTACGGCGCCCAGCCCCTCGGGCCACGCGACGAGGCCCAGGTGGCCGACGTCCTTGCCCGCCTGGCCGACGCCCCAAAGGGCGCCCACCCGCACCGCAGCCCCGGTCCCGAGCTATCTTGACCACCTGTCACTTCAGCTTGACCCACCCACGGGGGCGGGTGGAATCCGCCCGCGGCGCCTGACGACTGCGATGGCCGGGAGGCGTTGCGAGTGCTGTTTCGGAGATGCCCAGCCAGCCAGAGCAGGTGGTGGTGTTGCGTGTCCAACCATCAACAATTGGTGCCGGGCCCGCCCGCTTAGCTGCTCTCAGCCTCGCTGGGCTGGGGGCCATCCGACTTCGCGCCGTGGCTGGCGCGGATGGCGCGCACGATTCTCACCAGGATCCAGACGAAGAGGGCATTGGCAAGAACCGAACCCACGATGAGCAAGGCCCATCCAGCCGCGGTCAACTCGGCGGCCGGCACTTCGCCGACCAGGACCATCAGCGGGGCGACGAACGCAAATAAGAAGGCGTAGCCCAAGACGAGGACAACGATCATCATCCCTATCCCGTACACCAGGTTCAGGAGGAACGCGAGCACTGAAAAGAGGAAACCGAGTCCGATCCAGGAGAGCAGCGCCGAGACGGCCGCGAGCACCAGCACACCCGAGGCAAGCAGGCCGAGGAACTTCGCGACACCCAAAGCCCACCGGCGCCAACGGTGGCCCCCCGCGAGCAGAGCGTTGATGCCTTCGGTGAACACGGTGAGGAGGACAATGCAGAACAAGGCGGGAAGGAGGTAGCGGGTGGAGAAGGTCACCGGGCCCGGCGACAAACCCGCCGTGAAAAAGTCACCCCAGCTTGCCTCCGCCACCGGGGACTGGAGGCAGAACGAAACCCCTGCCCGGCTCACGGCGTCCTGGCTCTCAACCCAGTCCGGCGAGAAAAAGAGGCAGAACGTGGGATACATCGCGAGCAGAGCCTCGGCGACCGAGCACCCCTCTTTCTCGTCATCACCGTGAGCGACCATGCCCATTACGGCGAAAAAGCCTGCCAGAATGAGCCACCATAGGTAGGACAGGAGGTTCGCCACGGCGTCCATGGTGCGTCCGGCTGACCCGGACTGGACACAGAACCGCGACGGAGTGTCCATGGACTGGGCCTCCAGGACTCCCTTGCCATCGAGTGAGAGCATCCGCAGTTCCTGTTGCCGGTCGCTTGGCCGAACCGCCGGCTGGTCCGGCTTGAAGTCGGAACCGGGCGTGAGGAGGAATGCGCGCCAGAAGAAGCTCCTGCCCTCGGGGTAGGTCCGAAGACCGCGGCCACATCGTCGCAGCTCCTGGACCACCTCCTTCTTGAGAGGAATCGGAAGTTCCGGGCCGTCTCCGCGCCGCCGGTCCGTGCAGACACAATAGATCTCTATCGCGCAGCGCTCGAAGAGTTCCTTGACGGGGCAGGTGACCCAGTCCTTGTTGGTCGAGAAGACCACCAGGAACCGGGCGTCTTCGGGCAGCGGCTGGCCGAGGTCAAGGAGCAGCGTGACCTCTTCGGCCGATCCGGAGAAGACCTGGTCGGGTTGCGGACCCCGAGCCGTCATTCGCGGCAGTTCCGCCAGGGTCGCCGCGGCCGGCGCGAGGAAGCGGCGAGCAATCCAGCCTGTGACCTTGCTCCCGCCCTGCTCCAGGGTCACCTGAACCCAGGAGCCCCGAACCTTCAGAACGACGAACTCCCGACCCGCCTCCACTGTCGTGAGGACCTGATCCCCCACCTTGACCGGCGCGGGGCCGGAGGCGACCCGGATGCGGTCGCCCGCCTTGAACGGGTTGTCGCTCGTTGCGGCGGCCTGGGCACCCCAGGCGGAGCCGAGGAGCGCGGCGAACACGAACAGAAGGTAGATGAGGGTGTCAGATCTTCTTTCGGCCACGGCGTCTGACACCCGTAAGTCATTCCCTGTCCGAGAGCTAAGGGCAAGACGGGGCCAGCATCGGCCAGATCTCGGACCGAGCGCAGCAATGGGTTTGCGGCAGTAGGGAGGAGAAGGGATTCGGAAGAAGGAGATGCTGGCGGATGGTCGCATCGTGACATGCCCCCTGGCCGATATGCGAAGGTCGGCGCCCGATGGCGCGCAGGATAGCCTTTCCGGAGGGCGAAGTCAAGCGGATTCTCGCGGGTTGCGGTGGAGTGGAGGGTGTGTCGTGAGGGAGGGTGAACGCGAGCGAGGGTGTCAAATCTTCAAATGTCAATTATTCGCAACCGTCCGCTGCGAGGGAGGGTGTCAAAGAGGGAGGGTGTCAAATCTTCAAATGTCAATTATTCGCAACCGTCGGGCGAGGGTGTCAAATCGGGCGAGGGTGTCAAATCTTCAAATGTCAGAACTCAGATCACGAATTGCGTGGAACGCCTGGAAAGTGCGATTCCGCAAGTCTATGCTGCATAAGAGCTTACGTTACCACTAACACCAGAAAAGGCGCGGCGCCCGAAGAGCGCCTGAAGGCCCAGGTGTGCGTCGTCGGCGGCGGCAGCGGAGGCATCGGGGCCGCCCTGGCCGCCGCGCGGGGCGGGGCCGACGTGGTGCTCGTCGAGCGCGAGGCCACCCTCGGCGGCACGATGACACAGGCATGGATTCACACGTGGGAGCCTTGCTCGGGCGCCGACGGCATTCCGCGCGAGCTGTACGACGCGATGAAGCTCGATCCCTCGGCCGTCTCGGTGCCCGACTACGCGAAGGGCTCGCCCCGCCGCGGGGGCAGCGCCCTGCCCTTCGAGCCGCGCGCCCTCGTGCTCGCCGCCAACGCCCTCCTCGCCGCCACGGGCCGCTGCCGCGTGCTCGCCGGCACGACCTTCTACAAGGCGCGCGTCGAGGGCGACCGCGTGGCCGCCATCGAGGCCTGGTTCCACGGCAAGCGGCTCGTCGTCGAGGCCGACCTCTTCATTGACTGCACGGCCGACGGCGACCTGTGCGCCGACGCGGGCTGCGCGTTCCACCTCGGCGAGGACCCCAAGAGCCGCTACGATGAGCCCAGCGCGCCCGAGAAGGCCGACGAGGCCGCCCTCAACGCCTGCACGCTCGTCTACCGCATCACCGACACGGGCGTGAAGCAGAAGCCGCACCTGCCGCCGGGCGTCAAGCCCGGGCTCTGCCCGCGGCCCGTGCACATCGTGGTCATGCCCAACGGCGACCACCTGCTGAACGCCGTGGGGATGATTGACGGCAACGCCCTGCTCCACCTGGACTACAGCCGCCTGATGGCCGAGGCGCATCGCCGAGTGGCCGAGCACTTCCACTGGCTCCAAACCCTCGACCCCAAGGCGGGCGGCCACTGGACCCGCTTCGTGCGCGACACGGGCTACGGCACGTGGACGATCAGCGGCATCGCCCCGCGCCTCGGCGTGCGTGAGACCCGCCGCATCCTGGGCGATGCCGTGCTCACCGAGCACGACTGCCAGGCCGGCCTCCGCGGCCAGAAGCACCCCGACCTCATCGCCATCACCGACCACGCGGTGGACATTCACGGCCGCAAGGGCCGCCTCTACGAGGTGCCCAACGGCCCCTACGGCATTTCGTATCGCTGCCTGTTGCCCAAGGGCGTGGCAAACCTTATGATAGCCAGCCGGGCGGCCAGCTTCAGCCACGTCGCCGCCTCGTCGTGCCGCCTCTCGCGCACGATGATGACCCTCGGCCAGGCCGCCGGCGCCGCCGCAGCCCTTTGCGTGAAGCACGGTACGCCGCCGCGGCAGGTGGACATCAAGGAATTGCAGACCTCTCTCAAGTCCCAAGGCGTCGCCATTTCCTGAGTGTTCGGAAAGGAGATCGGCCGTGAGAAGGAAGCTCTGGGTCGTGGTCGTCCTGTCGCTGCTCGTCGGGTCGGCACTGGCCGACGTGAAGCTCCCCGCCATCTTCGGCAGCAACATGGTCCTCCAGCGCGGCACAAAGGTCCCCGTGTGGGGCACGGCCGACCCCGGCGAAGAGGTCACCGTGGCCGTCGGCGACCAGAAGGCCACGGCCAAGGCCGACGCCGCGGGCAAATGGCGGATTGACCTCAAGCCCCTCGCCGAGGCCGGCCCCATCGAGGTCACGGTTCAGGGCAAGAACACGCTCAAGCTCACCAACGTCCTCGTCGGCGACGTGTGGGTCTGCTCGGGCCAGTCCAACATGGGCATGACCGTGAACCGCTGCACGAACGCCGACAAGGAGGCCGCCGAGGCCAAGTTCCCCAAGATTCGCCTCTTCACCGTGAAGCGAGTGGTCGCTGACACGCCGCAGGCCAACTGCGATGGGACGTGGGACGAGTGCAAGCCCGAGACCGTCCCCGGCTTCTCCGGCGCGGCCTACTTCTTCGGCCGCGAGATGCACAAGGCCCTCGGCGTGCCCATCGGCCTCATCAACACCTCGTGGGGCGGCACACCCTGCGAGGCGTGGACAGAGCGCTCAGCGCTCGAAGCCGACACGGACTTCCAGCCCATCCTCGACCGCTGGAAGCAGACACTCGCCAACCTCCCAGCCGCCCAGAAGCGCTACGAGGAACAGCTCGCCAAGTGGAAGGAGGTGGCCAAGGAGGCCAAGGGCAAGGGCAAGCAGCCCCCGCAGGGGCCGCGTCCGCCCGCCGGCCCCGGCTCCCCCCACATGCCCGCCGGCCTCTACAACGCGATGATCGCCCCGCTCGTGCCCTTCGCCACCAAGGGCGCCATCTGGTACCAGGGCGAGGCCAACGCGGGCCGGGCCTACCAGTACCGCAAGCTCCTCCCCGCCATGATCCTGAGCTGGCGCAAGGCCTGGGGGCAGGACGCCTTCTACTTCTTCACCGTGCAGTTGCCCAACTTCCGCAAGGTCGAGGCTGAGCCGGTCGAGAGCGACTGGGCCGAGCTTCGCGAGGCCCAGGCCATGACCCTGGCGCTGCCGCAAGCCGGCATCGCCTGCGTGATTGACGTGGGCGAGGCGGGCGACATCCATCCGAAGAACAAGCAGACCGTCGGCGCGCGCCTCGCCCTCATCGCCCTGAAAATGGCCTGCGGCAAGGACGTTGTCGCCTCCGGCCCGACGTTCGATACGATGAAGGTCGAGGGCACCAAGGCCATCCTCAAGCTCAAGTGCGTCGCTGGCGGCCTGGTCACGAAGCCCTTCGACGACCCCGTGACGCCGGCCGGCCCCTCGCTCAAGGACCGCTTCGGCCTTGCCCTCACGCCCGAGTTGCGCCCGAAGAGCGAGGTCCTCGGCTTCGCCATCGCGGGCGACGACAAGAAGTTCGTCTGGGCCGACGCGAAGGTCGAGGGCGACACCATCGTCGTCTCCAGCGACAAGGTGGCCAAACCCGCCGCCGTCCGCTACGCCTGGGAGAACAACCCGATCTGCAACCTGTACAACAAGGACGGCCTGCCCGCCCTCCCCTTCCGCACCGACGACTGGCCGGGCGTGACCGTGGACAAGAAGTGACCCGCACACGCGGCGCAGACCGAAGGGAGTGTGACCAGTGAGAACCGTTGTCTCCGTGGAGGCAGACCGCCTCGCCTACACCCGGGGTGGCGGCTGCCTCATGGTGGGCAGTGGCATAGCGCTCCTCCCGTTCGCGTTGCTCAGCCTGTCCGTCGCGCTCGGTCAGAAGAACCCGCGGGACCCGATGGTGCTCATCATGGTGTTCAACGGCTCGCTTCTCGCTTTCGGGGGCCTGGCTCTTGCCTTCGGCCGCCGACGCACGGTGGTGGACAAGGCGCGCAACCTCGTCACCCAGTCGTGGAACCTCTTCATCCCCCTCCGCACCACGTGGAGGCCGCTCTCCGACTACTGCCGCGTGGCGATAGACACCAGGAAGGCAGGCCGCGGGCACAGCATCACCCTCTTCGAACTCTCGCTCGAAGACCAGAAGGGCCGGAGCACCGTCATCCTCTACACGCCTGGCGAGATGATGGCCGAGGCGTATGCCAAACAGCTCTCGGAGTTCCTCGGATTCCCTGTGTAAGGAGAACGCGATGAAGCTCATGCTGCTTGCCCTCCTCGTCGTGTTGGCCTGGCAGGCCGAGGCCCGCGGCGCGGAGTTCATGGTGACGCCAGGCAGCGACCTTGCGAAGGCCCGCGATGCCGTGCGGAAGCTCGTCGCCGACGCTGGACTACGAGCGCGACCTCTACTACGAGCGCACGGTGCGCAGCGTGACGGCGAGCACGCGGCGCGATGGCGAAGCCCTGCTCAGTCTGGCCGCCGAAATCCCCATTCGCACGGACACGACGGCGTATCCGCTGAGCGAGGCGAACAAGGTGCTCTGCGCCCTCAAGCGTCGCACCGTCCGCGGCGCCGCGGTCCTGATTCCATAGTCTTTACGTTTGACATGGGGGCGGGGCGCTGCTATAATCCGTGGAAACTGGGGGATTAGCTCAGTTGGGAGAGCGACAGGCTGGCAGTCTGTAGGTCAGGGGTTCGAGCCCCCTATCCTCCACCACACCAAAAGGCCGAGTCTCCGCCATAGGCGAAAGAGATTCGGCCTTTTGCGTTTGATCACCATCCCCTTCTTCCTCCCAGTCCAAGGCCAGTTCTGGTGTCAGTTCTGGCACCCGTGGCATAGACGTGTCAGCGTGTGGTGCCAGAACTGGTGCCAGATTTCCGGGCACAGGGGCGGGTAGGAGCTTGGGCAGGCCCAGGGGCAGCGCAGGCAGGCTCTCTACGGCTTCCGCCACGGGGAGCAAGCTCTCGTCCGTGTAGACGCTCGCCGTCAGGTTGACGTGGGAATGCCGCATGGCGGCCTGGGCCACGCGAAGGGACACACCCGCCTTGCTCAAATGCGTGGCGAAGGAATGCCGCAGGGCATGCACGTCGAGGCATCGGCCTTGGGCGTCCCTGTGAGAGATTCCCGCAAAGGTCAGGTCGCGGCGGATGATCTTGTCGAGCGCTGCGGGCACCGTGAACAAGGGGGCATCGAGGGGCAGGGCCTTCGGGATGGCCTCGCCCGCCTCATACGCCGCCTTCTGGCGGGCCTTCAGGCAGTCGGCAAGCCACAGGCGTAGTTCGCAGGCCACATCGGCTCTGAGGGGTAGGACGGCAGCCTTCCCATTCTTGGCGTCAGCGCCGCGAAGACAGAGGCACGGGCGCGGGCCGTCGAGGATGCACTGCCCGACAGTCAGAGACGTTAGCTCACCCTTCCGCAGTCCCGTGGCGAAGAGGGTCGCATAGATCAAAGCCCGCTCCCGCCCAAGGGTCTCAAGCCGCTCGCGCACGTCGGCGCCTACGTCGGCTGCCAGTTCGCCCCTTCGCTTCCCACGCCGCACCGTCAATGCTTCGGCCAGCGGGCGTCGCCGTGCCGCGTCGAGGAGCTTGACCAATTCCTCGACAGTGAAGGAACGCCGCTGGTGCTTGCGATTGGCGGACTCATCGCTCCGGTCCATGCCCAGAAGTGTGTTGGCGGGCAGGCGCCGGGTCTTGACACACCACTGAGCGAAGGCCAGGATCGCGCTGCGATGTCGGTTCAGCGTCGCGGCGGACATGTCGGCGGCGTGGGCAGTCTGCCACGCCTCGACTGCCACCCTTGACACCTCGGCCAGCGTCTTGAAGCCGCAGTCGCCCACGACGCGCCGCAGGTTATGCTCAAGGTTCAGGAAATGGGCAGGCGATACCTTCCCCCGACGGTCCTCCAGGAAGGTGGCCAGGTGGCCTTCCAGGGGATGCCTCGCCGCATCGGCCATGTCGGCCTCAGCCCTCGACATCACCTTGCCCTTGACCAGTTCCTCGCGCCGCACCAGGTCTGCCAGGAACGCCTTGGCGGCTTCCTTGTCACGGCAGCCCGTGGGCACCGTGCGGACTCGATGGTCCGCGGTGCGGAACTTGGCCGTGTAGGTTTGCGCCTGGATCAAGACAGCCGCACCGTCTTTTGTCACGGGCGCGGTCCGTTTGACGCCGCGGGCGTCCCGCCATGTGGCGTAGCGCAGGCTGTCCTTATGCGTGACAACGCGAGTGTCGGCTGGTAGGTCGGTCAGCAGTCGGGTGTAGGTCTTGCGGTAGACGTGGGCCATGTCCTTATCCTCTCCTCTTGTGCGCCGCCTTCGGCGGCAGAACGCGGATACCGAAATGCTCTATCAACGCCTCAGCGGTGCGTAGCTTCATGTCCCTTTCGCCACGGACGAAGCGGACCATGATCGGGTTCGCAACGCCCGTGGCGGCCTCGATGTCACGCAAAGAGCCGGGGCGGTTCACCAGAGCATCCCGTAGCAAGTCACTCAGCTTCTTTTCGAGTTTCTTACTCATGCTACCCAAGATTAGCATATCCTATGGGATTTGTCAAGGCCACCACGCGGTCCCTTTATGCCGCCCTACGCAGCGGGCATTGGTTTCGGGCATCCCTCCGCGATCCAATCCTCGACCTCACTTCGGCGCCACCTGGTCAGCCTGCCCAGCTTGATCGGGCGGGGCATGAGTCCGCCATCGGACAGACGATAAATGTTGCGCCGGCTGCATGACAGCAGCCCAGCCACGGTTCTTGCGTCGAGCAGGGCAGCCCTGATATGTGCCTGCTCCTTCCTGCCTCTCGGAAATGGTCCTGTTTCCTCTGGAACTAGTTCAGGTTTCACTGAGTCCGTCGCTGTCATGGCTTCACATCCCTTCCTTTCTTTCCTTCCTGTCCTACCTGTCTCTACCCTCGGCACCTGCTTTACTGCACAGCCCGCACACTCGCTCGTGGGCACTATTCTTCTAGTCGTTCCAGCCTGGCAAATGTGATCACAGCGTCAGCACCGCCGTTGGGGCTGCCTCCACCAACATCTCCGTGCTCGCGGCAGCGCCAAAGGGGCCGGCCACTTCTCGTCCTGCCACACCAGTACGGGCGGTGCGCCTGGGACTGATCAACAGTTCCGTGGAACAATGGCATCCATTCACGCTGTAGGCGACCCGAACCTCATCGACCGTCGCCCAGTAGTACAGGTTGCGGATTGCCTGGCAGTTATCGTAGGACAGCAGCCAACGGTGCCTCGACCCCCTGAGCAGCCGAGCGAGTCGTTCATGGTCTCCCCAGAGGAACGGGAAACGGTAAAGCTGCCCGCCCTTGTCGTGGTACGGCGGGTCCAGGTAAAGCAGCACCGTCTCGCTGCCGACTCGAAGGACCTCTGCGAAGTCGAGGCAAGTACATGCGCCGCCCATGATCTCGACACTGGAAAGTAGGCGGTGTGCCTCATCGACCTCATGGCACAACCGTTTGGCATTCCACCTCGAACCGATCTTGCACTTCCCGTTCTGGTGCCGACCGCCGAGGGGACCACCTGACATCACACCTAAGCCACTGAAGCTGATCCGGTTGAGGACGAGCGCCTCGAAGCCCACCTCCACCATGTCCTCGATGTCAGTGGGCACAGCGTCCACCTCGCCGAGGGTACTCTTGAACTGGTAGAAGCAATCGGTGCTCGGGATGAATCCCCGGATTCTGTCCTTGAGCATCTCTGGGCACCTCATCACCGCCGTCCAGAGGCTGGCGACTCCTGGGTCTCTGTCGTTCAGCCAGACCCGTCGGATGCCCATGCCCAGCCTGAGAACCGCCAGTTCCACCGAAGCGCCCCCGAGGAACGGGAACCTGCACTCAGTGATCTCGCCGCTTGTGGCCTGAGCCAGCCGCCCAGCGATCTGCCGGGCGAGTTTCTGCTTGCCGCCTGCGTACCTAAGCAAACTCATCTTCGACTCCTCTCACTTTCTGTCCTTCTTGCGTACACACACGTCGATCTCGCCTAGCGCAACCACACCCTCAAAGTCGATCTCGAACGACCTTTCGCAACAAGGGGCTACTTGGCCTCGACGTCGCAGGCGACTCGGAAGCCGATGAAGCCCATCTTGGGGAGCCACCACTTGCTCTTGGGCTCCTGGGGGTCCTCGTAGCGCCAGAAGGGCTCCTCGAAGACGCGGGCGGCGGAGCGGCAGTCCTTGGCGGGGCTGTTATAGGCGCCGCCGCGGGCCACGTGGGCGAAGCCGCCCGCCGTCTTCACCGTGCCCTCCGTGGGGCCGGTTGGGTTGGCGGCGGGGTTGTTCTTGGCGGCTGCTTCGTACGCCTTCGGGCTGTAGAAGTCTTGCACCCACTCCATCACGTTGCCGTGCATGTCGTGGAGGCCGAAGGCGTTGGGCTTCTTCTGGGCGACCTCCTGGGTCTTCTCGTCCGAGTTGTCCTCGAACCAGGCGTAGTCTTCGAGCTTGCCGGGGTCGTCGCCGAAGCAGTAGGCGGTTGTGGAGCCGGCGCGGCAGGCATACTCCCACTCGGCCTCGGTGGGCAGGCGGTACTTCTTGCCGGTCTTCTTCGAGAGCCACTTGCAGAAGGTCTCGGCGTTGATGTGGCTCACGCCGATGGCCGGCCGCTTGCCGGCGCCCCAGCCGAGCGTGGGGTCGCCGTAGAGCGGGGTGGGGCCGCTGATCGCGTCCACGCCCTTCTTCTGGGCCTCCTCGGCCTTCTTCTTGGCGGCCTCGGCGGCCGACTCGCCGCGCTTCTCCTGCACCGTCTCGTCGTAGTAGGCCATGAACATCAGCCACGTGGTCTCGTGGGCGCACAGGTAGAAGGGCTTTATCTCGGCCTCGAACTGCGGGCCCTCGTGCGGCTTGCGGCCCTTCTCGGCCTCAGGGCTGCCCATCTTGAACTTGCCCGCGGGGATGAGGACCATGTCGAAGGCGACTTCCTTGCCTTCCTTGTTCTTGATCTTCTCTGTGAACTTCTTCGCAGGCTCCTCGGCCCAGGACCAGGAGAGCACCAGCCCGAGAACGAGAATGCCTGCTGACAACGAGACGGCCCGACCTCCGATTCCGCGCACGCCCAGTCCTTCCTTTGCACGATGAAGGGAGAAGTGGATAACCGCCAAGCCACCGAGGACTCGACAACGGGGCCTGTCACCGCTATGATCTTCGCAGGTTCTGGCCGGGATGTCAAGCGGAAACCGAGGCGCGAGGATGGCCCCTGATTCTGGTGACGCTTCCCAGGTTCCCCGGCTCTCACCCTCACCCTACCCTCTACCTTCAAGGGAGAGGGGTCCGAACCCCCCTCCCTCCCAGGGAGGGGGGAGGGGGAGGGGGAGGGTGGGAGCCCGGGGCCATCCCGAGGCGCCAGGACTGGGGGCCATACCCCCGAGGCGCCGGGCACGACGGCCTTCCATCCCATGCGACAGGAGCCAACGCGATGGCAGACGAGCTCGCGACCAGAGGCGGCCCCCGAACCGTCCCCGACGGCATGGTGAAGCCCTGGCCCGTCATTACGCAGGAGGACAAGGACGCTGTGCTGGCCGTGTTCGACAGCGGCCACCTCCACGGCACCTCCGCCCCGCAGGCCCTCGCCCTTCAGAAGGAGTGGGCCGACTACTGCGGCGTGAAGCACGCCCTGGTGACCAACAGCGGCACCTCAGCCATCCACATGGCCCTCGCCGCCGCAGGCATCGGGCCGGGCGACGAGGTGCTCGTCCCCGCCTTCACCTACTGGTCCACCGCCGCCGCCGTCCTCCACCAGAACGCCATCCCCATCTTCGTGGACATTGATCCGCGCGACTACACGATTGACCCCGCCCTCATCGAGGCCGCGATCACGCCGCACACCAAGGCCATCCTGCCCGTGGACATCCACGGGATGCCGTGCGACTACGACCGTGTCTTCGAGGTCGCCCGCCGCCACAACCTGCTCGTCCTCGCCGACGCCTGCCAGGCCCACGGCGCGAAGTACAAGGGCAGAAAGACCGGCGCCATCGCCCACACCACCGCCTTCTCAACCAATCGCTCGAAGAACCTCTCCAGCGGCGAGGGCGGACTCTACACCACCGACAACGACGAGTGGTTCGCCGTCGCCTCCCGCATGCGCGAGTTCGGCGAGGTCGTCCTCCCCAACCAGGCCCGCGAGTACAACGCCTTCTCCCTCGGCTGGATGTACCGCGCCCTCGAGTGGACCAACGCCTTCTGCCGCACCCAGCTCAAGCACCTCGGCGAGCGGAACCGCATCCGCCAGGAGTTCGCGGCCTACCTGAATGAGCAGCTCCACGGCATCCCCGGCATCGAGCCCCCCTGGTGCCCGCCCGACCGCGAGCCGGTCTACTTCAGCTACGTGGTCGAGTTCTGCCCCGACCAGCTCGGGCTCGACGTGCCCGTCGAGACCTTCAAGAACGCCATCCTCAAGGCCCTGCGGGCCGAGGGCATCGGCCTGGGCCAGTGGCAGACGCGCCCCGTGCCCGGCCAGGACGTCTTCACGAAGCGGGTCGGCTACGGCAAGGGCTGCCCCTGGACCTGTCGCTGGGGCCGCGAGGTCACGTATCGCGGCGAGGACTATCCCAGGACGCTCGACTTCATCGCCCGCCACTCCTACCTGAGCGGCGTCCACCCCCCGAACACGATGGAGCTGATGAGGCTCTACGTCGAGGGCTTCAGGAAGGTCCTCGGTCGCGCGAGGGAGATCGTGGAGGCAGTGCAGTAGAGGGTCTGGACGGGCTAGACCTCAATCTCCGTCCGCGTGATGCTCTTCAGGTCGGCCTGGCCCAGGCCCAGCTCGGCGGCGCGGGCGATGTGAATGGGCTTGTTGTTGTGGGGCGAGAGGCCCTTTTCCTCGCGCTTGGCCCGAATGATGTCGTCCATCACCGCGTCAATCGCCACGGGGTCGGTGGCCGCGAGGACGCCGAAGTAGTCGAAGCGCGTGCGGGGCCGGAACTCGGGGCCGGCGTCGTAGAAGCTGTACAGCGCGTCGGCGATGCAGATGCGGGTCTTCTCCTTGATCGGCGCGAGCGCGTTCAGGTCGGCGATGGCCGCGCAGCAGTTGTCGTGGAAACTGCCCGCGTTGTGGACGCTGCCCAGATGGTTCTTCAGGGCGCCCGTGCTCGAGCAGCGGACGTGGCTCTTCATGATCGGCACGTTGATCAACACGTCGGCGTCGAGCAGGTGCTTCGAGAGCTTCGTGCCGACGGTGCCTGCCTTGACGTCGGGGCCGAGGTTGCCGCCCGTGCCCACGACCTGAATGGCCTTGGGGTCGCGGCTGAGCTTGAGGCCCGACTTCTTCGCGTCGCCGTCCGAGCGGTCGTAGACCACGATGTTGCCCGGTTCGACGCCCGCCTGGATGAGGCCGGCCGTGATGGCGTTGATCACCTCGCCGTGGGTCGCCGCGTGCTCGAACAGGCCGTTGAACTTGATCGCCACCTTGTCCTTCGGGCGGACGTAGACGCCCCAGGCCTTCGCCACTTCGTCCTTCCCGCTCAGCGCCATCACCGCCTTGTCCACGAGGGCCTGCACGATCTTCGCGTCGGCCTGGAACCCCTCGATGGCCTTCTTCGACTTGTCGCGCGCGATCACCACGGTCGGCCCGCCCGGCGCTGCGAGGCCGATGCCCCGCGCCGCCAGCAGCCCCGCCGTGGCCGCCGCGCCCTGGACGAGGAACTCTCGACCACGGGCACGGCCCTGACGCGCCACGACAGCGACCAGCCATCCGGGAAATACTACTACCGCAGCCCCATCAACATCAACACGGCCAGCAGGGAACTGCTCGCCGCCCTCCTCGGCGTTATCCTGGCCGACGATGGCACCCAGCTCACCGGGACCGAGCCGGACGAGGTGGCGAAGTGGATGGTCCGCAAGCGCAAGCCTGAGAGCACCGACCACTGGACGCCCGACTGCCTGCCCGCCGCGATGACCAACGAGTGGAAGGCCTGGCTGCCCTCCCCCATCGGCACCGACGCCGCGAGGCCCAGCTCCAAGGACGACGTGTACCGCCAGCGCAACTTCGTCGGCTGGACCATGTACCCCCTGGGCCCGTTCGACAACTGGAACGAGGTGATCGACTTCGCCTACAGCCTGGCCGTCCGAACGAACGTGGCCGACCACCCCTACAAGTCGGGCTCCCTGGCCAACGACAGCCCCTTCCCCAACAGCGTGTTCGCCAGCAACGGCGACAAGAAGGTAGAGGCCATCATCGCCGGCCTCTCCCCCAACGTCTTCGCCAGCGACCTGGCCTCCTACAACGCCTCGCACCTCGGCTACTCGCGCGCGTGGCGCCACCCCGCCGCGACCGACCTCACCGACCAGGTCCCGCGCGACGGCGACGCCACCGGCGCGCCGGCCAAGCTCGAACCGCAGGTGACCGGGAAGAACAAGCTCACCACCACCGGCTACTCCTATCCCCTCTGCTTCTCCTCGATGGGCCGCCACGAGATTTACACGCGCACCTACACCTTCGTGAAGGCCGAAGGCGGCACCGCAGTGCCCTTCACCGTCCCCGAGAAGACCACGAACCCCGGCGACCCCCGGAAGGACTACAGGAACTACATGCACCTGCTGCGCGACACCGGCAAGCGGTGGTTCTCCACCCCCTGCCAGTGGCGCGGCTACACCGTCGCCATCTACGCCGGCACGGGCAAGGGCCAGATGCGCGGCATCGTCTTCGTCAGGAACGATCTCGACCCTGCCTCCGACAACAAGGGCTGCACCCTGGTCACCGCCCGCTGGGGCGTCGAGCCCCAGAGCGATTCGCGCTACTACATCGTCGGCCCAGGCGCCTTCCTCGACCGCCCGCCGGCCACCACCGAAGTCACCATCATCCCCAACCCCGTGGATGCGACCCGGAGCCACATGCTTCAGGACTCCAAGGCGGCCTGGGAGAACGACCAGTGGAACGGCCACCGCATCGTCGTCTACACCGGCACCGTGGCCGCCGGCGTCGAGACCATTGACGAGGCGTCGATCCAGGAACGCACGATCATCGCCACCGCCAAGACCGGCTCTCCCGGCGGCCGCCTCATGGTGGCGCCCGACCTCGACCAGACCCTTCTGGCGCCCGGCCACAACGTCGGCTACATCATCCTCGGCTGCGACGGCGTGGTCGAGCACGGCGGGGCCATCAAGGCCTACGACGTCGTGCACCACACCACGCAGAAGGACTTCGAGACCAGCCGCCCCACGACGGTCCTCGACGGCAATTGCACCTACGCCGCGACGGGGCCGGTCAACTTCCGCAAGGCGGCGTCACCCTACGCCCAAGTGGGCGCCACGGTCCTCCCCTCGAGGATTGACGGCTGGATCGCCGCCCGCCGCAAGCCGGCCACTGGCTCCGGCGACGCTCTGGTCCACAACTTCGACACCGCCGACCTCACGCCCGATTCAGGCGGCGCCTATCACGCCTCCGAGCCGGCGGCCGCGGAAATCGTGAAGGACTGCCTGGAATACACCAACGGGCGGTTCCTCTCCGACGGCATCCGCCTGAGCGGCGGCACGGCCAAGTTCGTGGACTTCCGCCTCAACAGCGACCTCTCGACCAGCAGTTGGAAGGAGGGCGGCTTCGTCAGCTTCTGGTTCCGCCCAGACGAAGCCTTCTTCACCCCCGGCAGCGTCCGCACCATCGTCGAGATCGTGGGGGACGCCCCGGGCACCGAAAAGATCGCGCTCGTGACCAAGGACGGCGGAGCGGGCAAGCGCGTCCTCGAACTCCAGGTCACTGCCACGAAGGACCGCCTCTACAAGCCCCCCAATCCCATTTTCCTCATCACCGACCCGAACCATGTCGTAGGCAAGCCGGACGTCAGCTTCAAGACCCCGAACACCCCCTCGCACCAGGACGCGACCTACAGCGTCATCTACGACACGGGCACGGCGGTGGGCTGGAGGCCCGGCGAGTGGCACCACATCGCCTTCGCCTGGCACGAGTGCGCCAACGACGAGGTGAGCGCCAACAACAACCTGGCGAGCTACAACACCGACGGCATCCCGACGACGGACTGGCGCGACGACGACACGACCGGAGCCGGCGGCAAGCCCAACTACAAGCTCGACGACGAGGTGGCCTGCCGCCTCCGCATCTGGGCGGACGGCAACAGCTCGGCCATCCCGGCGACCATCCCGAACGACAACGAGAAGCCTGCCTTCAACTTCGCCAATTCCGCCGGCACGGCCATGGTGCGCCTCAGCGGCGAGGCCGCAGGCACGATTGACGGCCTGGTCGTCTACCGCCACACCAACACCAATCTCGACATCGCCTTCACCCCCCTGCCCGCCCGGTACGACGGGTACTCGGGCTCACTGGCCAGCGCCAAGCACTCGGAATACCTCTCCCGAGAGATCCCCATCACCAACACCGGGGGTGACCTGATCACCCTCGGCACCATCTCCTTCACCGGCTTCTTCCCCTGGATCAAGGACACGGAGCGCTGGGGCGGCGCGAGCAGCAGCACCGATGACTTCCCCATCCGCGTCCAGGCGGCCCTCGGAAGCACCTGGAGCTGGAGCATCCCCCGGGAGGGCGGCCCGCTCGACGACCCGACCCCCGACCCGCGCTTCGGCTACCCCTCCGTCCTCGGCGGCGGCCCCTTGGTGAAAACAGACAAGACACGCATCACCGCCAATGCCTCCACGACACTTCAGTACAAAGTCCTGCTCCACACGGGCCACGGCTCCGACGCGGGCGATAACACGCCCGGCCTCCTCAAGGGCCGCCAGACCCCCGTCGTGGAGGACGTGACGGTCACCTACCTCGGCCCCGTGGTGTTCTACTACTGGAAGTAGCCGCGGGCCAACTCGGCACGCACGCCAGGGGCACGGCCCTCGCAGGGCCGCGCCCCTTTCCTTTTCACTGCCCTCTGCCGCCTCCCCTGGCCCCAACCCTCCCCCTGCCCCCTCCCTTGAAGGGAGGGGGGTTACAAACCCCTCTCCCTCTCAGGGAGAGGGAAGGGAGAGGGTTGGGCTTGCGGGAGGGGGGCGCGCCACCATTCGGGGCCACACCCTCGCTTCGCCCCTGACTGGAATTTCCGCGGGCCATCGCTTACAATAGCCAGCCGACAAGTCGCCAAGCTTCACCATGTCCCGAGGAGTCGTTCGATGAGTCGAGCGCTCGCACTTGCCCTCCTGGCCGCCCTGTGTGGAGCAGGCCTCGCCGGCGCTGCTGAGCCGCCGCCGAAGAAGGACGGCGAGACCAAACCCGCCACGCCTCCGCCCGCAAAGGAGACCGAGGCGGTCGAACGCCTTCAGGCCTGGGCCGACAAGATTCTCTACCACGACGACACGGGGAAGTTCACCTTCTTCAGCCCCTCCCTCGCCGTCCTGGCCCGCTACCAGATCGCCGCCGCCCTGGCACGCCTGGGGCGCGCGCCCGAGGCGGCCGCCGCCTACCTCGACCTCTTCGCCGACCTCGTGCGCGAGCGGACACGCCTCGCCGAGCCGGACCGCGCGGCCTACTTCAAGCAGCGGGCGCGCGACGGCCTCGACCGCCTCATGGCCGGCTCCAACGTGCCGGCCCCCGAGGCCCGCCGCTACGCCGCACTCCGCGAGGAGGAGACGCAGCGCGCCGCACGCACGCAGTTCCTCGCCTACCTCCGCCGCTTCGTGCTGCCCCGCCTCGAACTCCAGGCCCCCTCCCTGAAGCCGGGCGAACAGGGCTTCCTGCACCTGTGGGACGACGAGTTCGCCGACACGCCCTACCTCATCGCCTACACCCTGGTGCGCGGCGACGACGGCTCGCGCCGCATCCTCGGCCTCAAGGTCAGCCTGCCCTACGTCCGCGACTCCCTGCTCCCCGAGGCCCTGGCGGCGAGCCGGTTCGGCCCGGACGTGGGCTTCGTGGTGGCGGACGGCCGGGGCAAAGCCGTCCTGGGCGACGCTCCCCGCGCGCCGGCCGCGTCCGCCACCTTCCCCAACATCTTCAAGACCTGGAGCGTCGGCCTCGTCGAGCGCAAGCCCGCCGCGCTCCGCCGCCTCGCCCTCTACAACGTCATCCTCTTCCCCGCCGTCAACGCCCTGATGATCCTCGCCATCATCGTCGGCGTCGTCATCATGCTCCGCGGCACCGCCCGCGAGCTGGAGTTCTCGCAACTCAAGAGCGACTTCGTGTCCAACGTCTCCCACGAGCTGAAGACCCCCCTGGCCCTCATCCGCATGTTCGCCGAAACACTCGAGATGGGCCGGGCCAAGACCCCCGAAAAGGTGCAGGAATACTACCGCATCATCATGCGCGAGAGCGAGCGCCTGACCCACCTGATCAACAACGTCCTCGACTTCTCCCGCATCGAGAGCGGGGGGAAGACCTACGACCTGCGCCTCGACGACCTGGCCGACGTGGTGAAGGACACCCTGCGCGCCTACAGCTACGAGCTTGACAAGCAGGGCTTCACCGTGGACACTGACATTGCCGAGGAAGTGCCCGAGACGCTGCTCGACCGCAACGCCGTCGCCCTCGCGCTCCTGAACCTGCTGTCGAACGCCGTGAAGTACTCGGCGGACGACAAGCGGATTCGCGTGGCCTGCGGCGAGCGGAACGGCGCCCTGGCCGTCGAGGTCACGGACCGCGGCATTGGCATCCCCAAGGCCGACCTGGAGAAGCTCTTCGAGAAATTCTTCCGCGGCCGCGACGAGCGCGTGCGCGCCACCCGCGGCAGCGGCCTGGGCCTCGCCATCGTCAAGCACTCCATCGAGGCCCACGGCGGCGCCATCGCCGTCGCCAGCGAGGAAGGAAAAGGCTCCACCTTCACCATCACCCTCCCCATTCGCAAAACGCTGACGGATGGGAAGATAGGAGGAATGGAGGAATGGAGGAATGGAGGAATGGAGGAATGGAGGAATGGATGGTTGGATGACGGGATGGTTGGATGATTGCCAGACTGCCTTCTTGCACCCATCCATTCATCCACCCATCCATTCATCCCCCGCGATGCAAGGCTTGACCAGGAGATAGCAATGGAGAAGATCCTTGTTGTGGAAGATGAACCCGATCTGTTGATGGGGCTCCAGGACAACCTCGAGATCGAGGGCTACCAGGTGGTGACGGCCAAGGACGGCCAGGCCGCCCGCGACCTCGCCATGAGCACCTGCCTCGACCTGATCCTGCTCGACATCATGCTCCCGAAGCTCAACGGCTTCGAGGTCCTCCGCCAGCTCCGCCAGAAGGGCATGGACACGCCAGTCATCATGCTCACCGCCAAGAGCCAGGAGGTGGACCGCGTGCTCGGCCTCGAGCTGGGCGCGGACGACTACATCACCAAGCCCTTCAGCATCCGCGAGCTGCTGGCGAGGGTCAAGGCCGTCCTCCGCCGCCGCCACAGCCCCCCGCAGCAGATCGAGACCTACCAGTTTGGCGACGTGAAGATCGACTTCCGCAAGTCCGCCGCCACCAAGGGCGGCCAGAACGTCGAGCTGTCCCACTACGAGGCCGGCATCCTGCGCCTCCTCATCACCAACAAGGGCGAGCCGATCACCCGCAACCGCATCCTCGACGAGGTGTGGGGCTACGAACTCTACCCCACCACCCGCACCATAGACAACCACGTCGTCAAGCTCCGAGCGAAGCTCGAGGCCGACCCCCACAACCCCGCCCACATCCTCACCGTGCACGGCATGGGCTACAAGTTTGTGGATTGACGGCCACTTCCTCGTCAGGTTCCTGACCGGGGTGGAAAACGGCGTCGGAGCGTGGTATGATGCTGAACGAAGAGAACAGAGGCTAAGGAGGCCGGATATGGCCTACCCCGGGCACGTCAAGAATGGCGTAGTGGTGTTCGACGAGCCGGCGCGCCTGCCGGAGGGAGCGGCGGTGCGCGTCGAACTGGCCGACGACGCTGAGGCCGCGAGCGGCCTCCCCACCCTGGCCGAACGTCTGCGGGGTGTGATAGGCATCGTCGAGGGCCCGCCTGACCTCGCCGCTAGCCACGATCACTATGCCCACGGGAAGCCCAGGCCGTGAACGCGTGCTTCGCGGATTCGTTCTACTACCTCGCGTTGCTGAACCGGCTGGATGCAAGCCACGAGAGGGCGGTCGCGCTGTCCGAATCGCTGGACAGGCCGACAGTCATGACGGCCTGGGTGTTGACCGAAGTGGCCGATGCGCTATCGGCCCCACACCAGCGGCAGGGCGTCGTGAGGCTTGTGGATGCGTTGCGGGCAGACCCTGGTTGCACCATCCTGGGGGCATCCGACGACCTCTTCGAGCGCGGTTTCACCCTCTACCGCAGCCGAGCCGACAAGGATTGGTCGCTGACCGACTGTCTTTCGTTCGTGGTCATGCGCGAGCGGGGCCTCACCGACGCCCTCACGGCGGACCGCCACTTCGAGCAGGCGGGCTTCCGTATTCTCCTGAAGTGAGACGAGATGCTCCGCCAGAAGCCCGAGCCCGCCCCCCCACAACCCCGCCCACATCCTCACCGTCCACGGCATGGGCTACAAGTTTGTGGATTGAATCTAGGGAGGTGATGATTGGTGTTTGAAGATTTGGCACCCGCTGCCTCGGGATCAGGAAGACATTCGATGGAGTCGCAAGTCGTATCCAAGCAACGGGTTGCGGATCACGGTGAGGTGCTCACTGGCACGCGCGAGGTCAACGCGATGCTCGACCTCGTGAAGCAGGAAACCGAGCGCATCGAATCCCGTTTCCTCGAGCCGGCTTGTGGCACCGGCAACTTCCTCACCGTGATATTGGAGCGCAAACTTGCCGTCGTAGAGAGGCGCTACGGCAAGTCGCAACTGGACTTCGAGCGCTACGCCGTCCTCGCCGTCTCCTCGATCTACGGCATTGACATCCAAGAAGATAACGTGCAGCAGTGCAGGCAAAGGCTCTTCGCTATCTTTGACCTCGCCTACTTGAGGCTGTTCAAGAACAAGACAAGCGACGATTGCCGCGAGGCGGTGCGTTTTATCCTCGAAAGAAAGCCCGAGCGGGGCGCGCGGCTCGGCAACTTCGGCGTCTGCGAGGTCAGCGACGCCGAGACCTGGGTCACTGTGACCGAGTGGATGCAGCCCGTCGGCTGTGAGAAGCACGGCTCGGACAACAGCGTGTACGTCGCGCGCATCGTCTGGGAGTGACTGGGTGGGCCTCCCCTGCTCTCAAGATGGCCACCTCCCCGCCCGCGGAGTGATGTGGCCATCTTGCCGGGGCATCAGCGCCACGGAGTCTGATGAGCCACAACTGCTTATTGGCACTGAGCTTATGGCCGCGGCCCACCTTGGCGGGCGCCCAGCGATTCAAGGTGGCCAACCCGTGTGTTGCGCGCTGGCCACCTTGGCCACCTTGGGCGCCGAGGCTGGGGCCGGCCTCCCCGCCTTCACTTCCTCTTCAACAGGATGTGGATGAAGACGGGGCCGCCGACGAGGGCGGTGAGGATGCCGGCGGGCATCTCGGCCGGGGCGACGATGACGCGGGCCGCCGCGTCGCAGGCGACGAGGAAGGCGCCACCCAGGAGGAACGACGCGGGGAGGACGATGCGGTGGTCGAAGCCCGAGAGGCGGCGGACGGTGTGCGGCACGATGAGGCCGACGAAGCCGATCGGCCCGGTCACGGAGACGACTGCCGCCGTGGCCAGGCCCGCGCCGAGGAACACCTCGCGGTGGACCGCCGCCACGTCCACGCCGTGGCCCGCGGCCATCTCCTCGCCGAGCGAGAGGTGGTCGAGCGAGGGGAGCTGGAGCGCGAGCAGCCCCAGGCCGGGGAGCAGGAATGGCAGGAGCGCGGCCAGGTCGCGGTAGCCGAACACGTCGAGTCCGCCCATCACCCAGCGCTCCATCGCCACGAGGATGGTGGGCTTGGCGAGGAAGCGCACGAGCATGATGAGCGCGCCGCACAGGATGCCAATGGTCACGCCGGCCAGGAGGAGCGTGCTCATCGAAATCCCCTGCGGGCGCCGGGCGAGCACGTAGATCAGCCCCAGCGCCAGCCCGCACCCCGCGAGGGCGAAGAGCTGCACGGACGACAGCGGCCCGATCGTGACGGCCAGCCCCGGGAGCATGATGGCGATGACGGCGCCCAGCGCCCCGCCGCTCGCCACACCCAGCGTATAGGGCTCGGCCAGCGGGTTCCGCAGCACCACCTGGAGCGCCGCGCCCGCCACGGCGAGCGTACCGCCCGCCAGGAAGCCGAGGACCACGCGCGGCACGCGCAGCATCCAGAAGATCTCGGGCGTCGTCGCCGCACTGCCCACGAACGGCGCGGCGCACACCACAGCCATGCAGGGCACGAGGTAGGCGGCGAGGGCGAGCGCGCAGCGGCGAGGGCTAAGCATTTCCGATTTCCGATTCCCGATTGCCGATCTCAGAAGAGCCTGCGGCAGGCAGCACGATCGGGCGATGGGCTGTGGGGTGCTGGCTGAGAAGCACATCGCTGCCGTAGGTGGCATGCAGCACGTCGGCGCGCAGCACGGCCTCGGGGGCGCCGTGCTCGACGAGGCGGCCGCCGCGCAGGAGCGCCACGCGGTCGCAGTAGAGCGAGGCCAGATTCACATCGTGGGTGACCACCCCCACGCCGATGCCTTGCTGGGCGAGGCGGCGGACGAGGCGGAAGAAGCGCACCTGGTGGTGGAGGTCGAGCGCCGCAGTCGGCTCGTCGAGGAGCAGCACCCGCGGCTCCTGGGCGAGGACGGAGGCGAGGAAGACCCGCTGCCGCTCGCCGCCCGACAGGTGGGAGAGCGGCCGCTGGCGGTAGTCGGCCACCTCGGTCTCCGCCAGGCAGCGGTCCACCACCGCGCGGTCGGCGGCGGACAGGAAGCCCGCCCCCGCCAGGTGCGGGAAGCGGCCCATCGCGACGACCTCCTCGACGCTGTAGTCGAAGTCGCTCCGCACCTGCTGCGGCAGGTAGCCGAGCGAGCGGGCGACCTCGCGGCGGGCGCTCACGCCCTCCAGCCGCCAGGCGGAGTCGGGATACTGGTAGGCCACGGCGTCGAATTGAAGCAGCGGGTCGCTCATTCGACTTCCGCCTCGGGGTGCAGGACCTCGGCCAGGCGGCGGGCCACGAGGGGCACGCGGGGGCCGGGCACGAGCAGAGAATCGTCCGTGAGGACGTAGATGCGGCCGGTGCGGACGGCGGGCAGCGAGGCCGCGGCCTGCCAGTCGGCGAGGAGTTGGCGGCGGGCCTGGGCGGACAGCTCTTCGCCGGGGTGCAGGTCGAGGATCACCTCGGGCTCGCGCTGGAGAAGCTGCTCCTTGGACACTGGGGGATAGGCGAGAGCGATGTCGCCCAGCACGTTCTCCCCGCCGGCGACGTCGAGGAGTTCGCTGAGCAGGCTCCCGCCGTGCGCGGTCGAGAGCCCGCGGAGCGAGCCCGGGCTGTGATTCATGCAAAGGAACACGCTCGGCCTCGGCCGCCCCGCGACGCGGGAGGCGACGGCGGCCAGCTCGGCCTGGATGCGCGCGGCCAGGCGGTCGGCCTCGGCCTCGAGGCCGACGGCGCGGCCCAGCTCGTGCAGCCCCGAGCGCAGGGTGGCCAGCGTGTCGGTGTTCAGGTGCAGGATGCGGATGGCGTTGTGGCGGCAGAAGGTCTCGATCTTCTCCGCCTTGCCCTGGACGATCAACAGGTCGGGCTGGAGGGCGAGCATTCGCTCGAGGGCGGGGTTATACTCGCCGCCGACGCGCGGCAGGCGCTTGGCCTCGGGCGGCTCGAAGCACCAGTCGCCCACGCCCACCAGCCGCTCGCCGGCCCCGATGGCGAAGAGCAGCTCGACGATGCTCGGCGCCATCGTCACGATCCGCTGAGGCGCAACCCCTTCTCTGCCCCGCCGCGTGCCGCCCGGCCCGCGCACCCCCAGAAGCGCGAGCGCGAGGCCCACGCCCGCGAGGAACAACCCGGCGGCGAAGCCGATGCGCTTGCCCGTGGTCACCTGTCCCGTTCCCCACAACTGGTTGGCCATGCCCGCCATACCCAAGCCATACCATAGGGTGTTCGCAGGGGGATGTCAAGGCGGGGTTGACACGTGGGGAACGGGAGCATAGACTCAACGAATGGAGGATGACGGTGGATGAGTCGCGGTCGAGGACGAGCCCAATACGTGATGTGCGTGAGCAACAAAGGATACCCCACCTCGCTCCTCGTGCGGCGGGTCTACCGCCAGTTGCCCGACGCGGAGGCGGAGGGCCGCGGCCTGCTTCGCGTCATAGACGAATCGGGCGAGGACTACCTGTTCCCGCGGGCCCTGTTCGCGGCAGTCTCCCTGCCGGCGGCGGTCACACGCAAGCTCGTGCCCATTTCCTGAGCCAGCCGCGCGCCCGGGATCCTGTGTGCAGCTTCCCCCTCATCCCAGGCTGTGGCGCTTCCTCTCCGAGCCGGGCCGGAGTCCACCCGCTCAACGGGCCACCTCGGACCGTAGACGTCAGACGTCGCGTAGTGGTGTCACTTGGCCTCGGCGCCCTTGGCCTTCTTGTCCTTCTTCGGCTTCTTGGCTTCCCGGTGGTCGCGGTAGTTACCCTTGGCCATCGCAATCTCTCCTAACAAGGTTCCGCGTGCATGTTTGCACGCCCTACACAACGGTTCTTGCTAACGGGCCGTGAGGAAGGCCCGGCAGGCAACGACGAACTCGCTTGCCTCCTGAAGCAGGAGTTCCGCCTTCTCAGCCGTCTCGCTCGGCGACGCCAGGTAGTCATCCTCCTGCCTCGCGTCGAACGCCTTGCGGAAGGAGGCGTGAAGGGAAGCGGGGAGATGTCCCGGCTTCACGATGAACTCGCCGAAGGCGGAAATCACCCCCTTGTGAGAGCTGCGTTCTATGCCGTGTCCGAGGAGCACTGCGGTCGCCGCATGGAACATGGCATAGTAGGACCGACTCACGGAGTCTGCGGGGTAGGCGCGTTCCACAAGCAGTCGAGCGGCCCCTAGCAGCTTGTCCGCCCGCGCGAGATGCTCGCCAGCCTGCGGGTTCATACCGCCACCCCCTCACGGCTGATGCTGCGGTGGATGGCGAAGGGCCGTTGCCGCAGCTCGTCCTCGGACAGGAACACTGTGTTCAGCAGGCAGTCTTCGCGGAGCGAAAGCTCCGAAGCAATGTCGTTGGTGCGCCAGCGCTCCTCCGCCCGGTCCACCGGCCCTGCCAGCACGATGGCCACATCAATATCGGAGTCATCATCTGCCTCGCCACGAGCATACGAGCCATACAGGTAGACCCCCTTCAGGCGAGACCCATAGAAGGTTGCCAGCCTCTCGCCGAACTCGCGCACAAGCGCCAGCGCCTGTTGACGCGTCTTGAGCATGGTGCGTCACCCCTTGTGCTCTTTCCCCGCAAACCGGGCCTGGAGGGCGGCGATCTGCGGGTCCTCGATCTTGGTGAAGAGCGGCTTCGGGGCATCGCTGACCTTGTGGCCGGTCAGGCACGCCCAGTCCTCGATGCTCGACCAAGCGGTAGCCTCGGGCGCGGCGTCGAGGCCGAGGTTGGCGAAGAGCTGCCTCGCCGCGAAGGGGATGAAGGGGGCGCCGAGGACGGCAAACGCACGGCAGAGGTGGACGCAGGTGTTGAGGGCGAGGCCGGCGGCAGCTTTGTCGGTCTTCACCTGGTGCCAGGGCTGGCGCACCTGGAGGTAGCCGTTGGCCGCCGCCCAGGCGTCGCGCTGGGCGCGGACCGCCTTCTGGAACGAGCATTCCTCCAGCGCAGCGTCCACGGCCTTCACCGTGTCGGCGAGGGTCTGGCGGATGGCGGCCTCGGGCTCGCCGGGTCCGACGGCCTCGGGGACCACGCCGCCCCAGTGCTTGTTGAGGAAGGTGAGGCTGCGGTGGACGAAGTTGCCGAGGACGTTCGCCAGGTCGCTGTTGACGGCGGCCTGGAAGCCGGCCCAGGTGAAATCGCTGTCGCCCTTCTCGGGCGCGACGACGCACAGGTAGTAGCGCCAGTAGTCGGCGGGGAACAGCTCGATGGCCTGGTCGCTGAAGACGCCGCGGCCCTGGCTGGTGGAGAACTTGCCGCCCTCGTAGTTGAGCCACTCGAATGCCTTGAGCATGTCGCACAGCACGAAGCCGTCGGCGGCGGCCATGATGACGGCGGGCCAGGTGACGGCGTGGAAGGGCACGTTGTCCTTGCCGATGAACTGCACGAGGCGGGTGGCGGGGTCCTTCCAGTAGGCGGCCCAGGCGTCGGGCGTGCCGCGGGCGTCGGCCCACTCCATCGAGATGCCGATGTAGCCGATCGGGGCGTCGAACCAGACGTAAAAAACCTTGTCGCGGTAGCCGTCGAGGGGCACGGGCACGCCCCACTTGAGGTCGCGGGTGATGCAGCGCTCGCGGGGAGTCTCTTCATGGGCCTCGACCGGGGAAGGTGTTGACGCCAGCGCCCGTGGGGTGTATCATCACGCACGAATGGCAGGTGGCTAGCGAGGGACAGGGATGGCCGACACGCGCGGAGGACAGCCTGGACGCATTGGGTCCCCCATCACGGACTGCCTCTGCTACCTCGCGTTCGGCGTCATTGTGTACTATTGGATGTCCGTAGCCTTTGGCGAGATCGCCTGGGACAGCGTTCTCCGGCGGGGGCCGTGGCGGCTTGCCGTGGGGATTTGCTTCGCATTCCTCCTGAGCACCGCGGTCGGTCGCAGGGCGGAGCGGCGGGCCCGGGCATACTTCCTCAAGAAGGTGGGCAGCCCAGATCACGAGCGAGGGGAAGAGAGCGCCGTTCCTCCCGATGTGCCTCCACAGAACTCGCGGCAGGCGGCGAGGAGGGCGAGGTAGTTGGCCATCGGCACGCTGGCCGTGATGGCGTTGCTGGCGCACAGGATGTGGCCGCCGCGGCCAGCGCCAGCCTCAAGGCAGTCGAGGACGTGGCGGCGGACGGCCTCGGGCGAGCCGAAGCTGAGGATGTTGCCGCAATCGAGGTTGCCGAAGAACGTGATGCGGTCGCCGTAGGCGGCCTTGAGCCGCCGTAAGTCCATCCCTGCGTGCAGGTCAATCTCCAGATAGCCGTCCACCTCGCAGCCGAACAGGAAATCGTCAATCACCGACCAGAGATTGCCGTCGCTCGCGTTCACGGCCCACAGGCCGGCGGCGTGGACGCGGCGGGCGACCTTGCGGACCTCGGGCACGATGAACGTGCGGTAGGCGTCGGGCGAGATGAGGGGGCGGTTGCCCGCGAAGTCGCCGCCCACGCCGATCTGGTCAATGCCCAGAGCAATGTACTTCTCGACGGCGGCGAGCGAGCGGCGGGTGGCTTGGGCGAAGTGCTCGTGCGCCACCTCGGGGGCGAGCACCATCGTCTGCATCAGGTCCACATCGGTCCACACCCCGTGGGCGTAGGCGGGGGCCAGGATAGGCAGGTCCATGCCCCTCCGCCGCATCTCCTTCTTCAGCTCCACATAGACCCGCAGCGAATCGTCGTGGGGCGAGGGATTGGCCACGGCTGCTGCCCGCTCATTCCGCATCCGCACCCGCTCGACGGGGTCTTCGTTTGTAGTCCCGCCTTCAGGCGGTCTCCCGTTCGTAGTGCCGCCTTTAGGCGGTCTTTCGTTCGTAGTGCCGCCTTTAGGCGGTTCTTCTCTTGGCGGCATCGGATTCGGCGTGGCATAGAGCATGTCGTGGCCGAGCAGCGCCGCCAGGTCGAGCCGGTCAATCGCATTGTGTTGGACAGCGCGTTCCCACCCCAACTCCTCGACGCACGCGGCCCAATTGGCCGGGTCGCCCGCATAGCAGCGGCCGAGGAACTGGTCGGCCAGAGGCGAGAGCAGCACGTACTCGAAGAACGGCGTGCGGTCCGGTTCCTCATGCCGCAGCGCCGCCTCGACCCGCTGGCGCGATGTCATTGCTTCATCCTCGGTCTTGTCCTGTCTGGTGCCAGGTAGGGCTCGGGACTCGGGCCAAGCTGCTTCAGCTTCTCCTTGGCCCAATTCCTGCGGTCCATGGGTAGATTGGGGCTGCGGGCGCACAGATCCAGGGATCGGCGTATCGCCCTTTCGGCGCGAGCCCGTTGCTCCTCACTCCTTCCCGCATCGTGGAGTATGGCCTCTAGTTGAGCCACCAACTCAGGGATCCCGCTTGCAGAGTCAACCGCGCGCGCGCGTTTCTCCTCGTCGACATCGTTGCCAACCAGCATCTCCGCATAGTGCGTTGTACCGAATCTCCGATCTATGGACAGGATGGCGTGAAGTATGTGTGTCTCTCCTACATGTTGGCTTGCGAAAGCGGCAATCAGCGCAGGCACTGCCTTTGGGCCAATCTCTTCGATCTTCATTGGGAAGAAGGCCATGGCTGCAATCCAGTCGTCACTGCGCGCCGCCCTCTTGTCGCACTCTCGATACAGAAGCAACACATCGCTAGCGCCAATCGCTGGTTTGCGCCGCAAGGAATCCGTAATCTCCGACACCCGGTCCACCCCATCGTCCGCAGGCGCGCCCCTTTCTTCTGAACAGCCGCTCATAACCCAAGCAAGAGAAAGGACAGCGGCCAGGTGAGCCACACGAAGCCGCCCCCATTGCCCAGGTGTTGTGGAAAGGCACAGCATCTTGCCACTCCTCTGCTACCTGCTGGGCGATATGCCTCCATTCCACTGCGGCGGGATGGCTACCTCGTCTGGGGCCTCATGGCCGACAGGGTGCCGGAAACTAGTGCTCATTGCGGGGCCTTTTCGGTCTTGGCGATGCGGCCGAGGCGGTCCTGGGGGCCGTCGTAGGCGTAGTGGCGGATGGCGTCGCCGGGCTTCTGCTTGAGGACGCGGCGGCCGGGGTTGCCCTCGGCGACGTAGGCGACCGTGCGGGCCTCGAGGGGGCGGCCCTGGTCGTCGCGCTCGAGGACGAGCGCGCCGTCGGCCGTGAAGTCCTTTGGCTCGACGCCTTCGTGGCGGGTCCAGCCGATGAGGCGGCCCTTGTCGTCGTAGCGGTAGACGTCCCGCCAGCTCTTCATCGTGGACAGGTGGTTGTTGACGAAGTTGCGGCTGTAGCGGCGGTTGAGGGTGCCGGGGCACAGGACGTGTTGGAGGGCGGCGATGTTGAGCCATTCAAGCTTCGAGCGCTCGAAGCGGGTGAGGCGGGCCACAGGCGAGACGCCTGTGCTACCACAGAGGGCGAAGCCGTCGCCCTCGGGCTTCAGGATGCCCAGCTTCACGGCCTCGTCGCGGGCGGCGAGGAACGCCTTTTTCGCCGCCGCGTCCTTCAGGCCGTCGGCGAGGGCGTTGATGGCTTTGGCGTGGGTGACGTAGAGCGTCGGGTCGTCCTTGATGGCGTTGAGGGCGGCTTCAAGGCGGGCCTTGACTGAGCCGCCGAGGCCGGACCGGCCGCCGGTGAGGATGGCGGCGGTGGGCTGAAGGGCGGCGTCGAGCTTCTCCTTGGCGGCGCGGACCTCGGCGTCGGCCTGCTTCTGCTTCTCTTGCAAGCCCTTGAGTTCGGCCTCGGCGTCCGAGATGGCCTTCTTCGCCGCGTCGGTGGCCTCTTTCGCGACGGCCTTCTTCGCCTCGTCCACTTTCTTCTTCGCGGCGTCAATCGGGGCGTTGAACTTGGCGCGGGCGGCGACGGCTTCGTCGTGCTTCTTCGTCGGCTCATCGGCCTTGGCGAGGGCGGCGTCGAGGTCCTTCGCCGCCTGGCCGAGTGCGGCCAGTTCCTCGGGCTTGAAGTGCTTGGCGAAGAGTTCGCGGGGCAGGGACGCCCCGCCTACAGCACCCTCGCGGGGCAGAGACGCCCCGCCTACAACCAGGGCGAGGAGGGCGGGCCAGTCGGTGATGTCGTAGTTCTTGTCGCGGGCGAGGAGCGGGCTTCGGGGGTGGCCGATGGTCGAGGGGCCGTAGCCGTAGAACACTTCGAGGGTGCGGCCATCGGCATCGTAGGTGCGGGCCTCGTCGTCGAGGTAGTAGAAGCAGACGAAGGCGGGCGGCGACCAGTGAACGCCGTTGTGGACGAAGACGCCGATGTCCACGCGACTCCCCGGAGAGGAGCGAAGCGGTGGTGTGAGCCGACGGCGACCGCCAGCGGCTCTTGCCGTCGGCGGCGGAGGCGGCTGTTTTGTTTTGTTTGCAGGAAACTCCATCTTCGGAAATCTACACCTGGCACGAATGGCAGAGAAGATTCGACACCCTCGCCGTTGCGAACCCACTCCCCGAAATGTCATCGCCATCCGTAACTATCTAACCTCACGTCCTTTGCATCTCCATCGTGTGCCTGGCGCAATGCCCATGCTGTAGGCGCAACATATTGCAGTATAAGGACTTACGGATACCACATCTGGGGCAGCAAGCGCACGTGACTGCAGCCCGTGGACGGCGGCGAAACTCGGAAGGGCGTAGATCGCCGATCCGACGCCGACAGTCTCATGGCGGCTCTCGGCAAGTCCTGCGTCGCTGCTCCAAAACCGCTTGGCATGTCGTCGTAAGCCACGTAACTGCAATGACATACGCCTTACCGCATCGGCATTGTGCCTGGCACTGCATTCCCCGCATTCCGTAGCGGAGCCGAGCCGGCCGAGGAACAGAGCCGTCCGCAGACTCCACCGATGTCAGTCCATCTCCGTGATGTGCCTGGCACCGCATCCGGACAGGAGCATGCACAAGTCTATATGTGCCCGCCTCTTGCGTCTTCCTGATGTCCTGATGTGCCAGGCACCGCATATGGCATGTGCCGCATGTGGCATGTGCTGTAAGGATACGGGCTAGAGCCCGCACTACGAACTGGCGCGTGCCCTTGTTGAATTTGGGCAACACGCCCTGGAGGCCTGACACCGCGCACACTGCCCCGGCTACTTGGGCTGGTCTGGGTCAGTTGCGCAGGAAGGGCAGGCATTGGCTCCTGGGGGGAGCGGGTCGCCACAGTAGTAACACGTACCGAACAGCCGGCAGAGCCTAGGGGTGTGCTTCGCCTGACGCCAGACGCCCCGAGTGAGCGGCCCCCGGAGTATCGTTCCGGGGTCCATGCGGTTGCCGTGGGCGAGCTTGAGGATGGTCTCAAAGGTCATCGGTTCCGACGGTTCCCCGCTAGCAAGACGGATTTCCCAGCCGTGGGTGGGGTCGGCCACCTCAGATGGGCTATCGGGTGCCCGGGCCTCGCCTTCCAGGCGCAAGGGCGGCGCCTCAGGAGCCTTGCTCACAGGCTTGGGTGCCTTCTTAGCCACTTCGGGAGAACGGGTCGTACGCTGGCGCCTGGAGCCCTCTGTCCCGGCCGCCCCTTCCATGTGCGAGCGCGTGGTTCGCTCGCCTTCGGGCAACTGGGGTCTTCCTGTCTTGGGTTCCGACCGCCGGCCTCCAAGCGATGGCTCATACCGCTGTACCTCCCCGCACTTGCTGCACTTCCACCAACGCTCCCGCCCGGCGGCCACTTCTGCCGCGATGGTTGCTACCTCCCCCCCGTAGCTTGCTAGGTCGCTCGCCGTCGCATAGTCGGCCGGA
This sequence comes from Planctomycetota bacterium, assembly GCA_041320515.1. Classification (GTDB taxonomy): domain Bacteria; phylum Planctomycetota; class PUPC01; order DSUN01; family DSUN01; genus DSUN01. The sequence goes on from JBGLNR010000001.1 coordinate 4,186,426, forward strand.
CCAACAAGGTCCGGATCCTCCCTGTTCGATTGGCGCGCGCCGGGTGCAGTGAGGATAGTCACTGCAGCGAACTTGGCCCTAATGGCCTCTGTAGTCACGGCCACGGCATCGCTTCCCAATGCGTACACCTGTCCACACTGCTGGCAGGCGATTGTCAACCCCGCCAGCGCCTGTCTCCCCCCACGGAAGGATGGTTGCCCGCCCGTCGGCGCCTGCTCACCGCCGGAGGGCATGTCCTGTGTGCCGGCCCCCAAGGCCAGGTGACTCATTGGCGGAATGCCATTCTTCGCCGCCGCTCTGTCCACGGTGGCCCTTTCAAAATCGATCGTCTCCACGAATGACCAGAAGGGGGAAACAGACCACCGGCTGTAGAAGAACACCGCCACATCGTATAGAGCCGTCACTTGCAGGTTGTGTTCGCCGGCCAGGCGCTCGAGTCTGGTCCTGAGCCACTTCCTTGCCATGTGCGCTGCCGAGTGGTACAAGACAACAGAGCAGACCATGGACACGAGGATGCAAAAGATCATGAGCGCAGCACCCTCGCCATCCGAAGGGCCAGATTCCTCCCCTGCCACTTGACTGGTTCCTTCCCCCACCACGTGACTAGCGGCAATGAAGAAAACCAATGCAATCGCCCCGCAGAGAGCTTCCCGGAGTGTGTACCTCCATCGTATCGCGTTGAGTTTAGGGACCAGGCTACGCGCCAGGCTGAACGTGACACTCACACTTCGTGTTTGGGCTGCGCGCTCCTTCTGCCTCTCTATCGCGCGCTGTTCGTCTTCCCGGCCCTTGGCGGCCATGGCAGAGTCGAGGAGCGCCAGGAACTCCCACTTGGGCCCCTTCCCGCCGAACCTCAGCTCACGGGCCGCCACCTCGTATACCTCGCGACGGGACAGGCCTTCCTCGCGAGCCAAACGTCTCAGACTCAGCGAAGGCAGGAGGCGCCGCCACAGCAAATCAGTCAGGAGAGCCATGAGGGCCGCGACTGCCCCCCACGCGCCGGTGCGTAGAGGGGACGTCCAGGACGGGCGGAAGAATGGAGCCATGGCCAGGCCCATGACCAGGGCAGAAGCGCAAAACCAGACCGATTGCTTCCACTTGGCTTGTCGGCGCGCGAATTTCTCGTAAGCGTTCTGAAGATCCAAGATCGAGATCCCATGCGGATCCCCCCAGGATTCAGCAGACACTTCCCTTTGACTGCGGAGGTTCTGGTACTCGTCTAAGCCTTCCTCCTCGGTTCCATTGTTGCAGTGCGGCATATCCAAAGCACTGCCGCATTTGGGGCACTCACCCCCTTTCTCCGGCAGCCCATCCTTCGCGCGGAAGGTGTGGCCACAACTGCTGCATTTGTGGTCAGTCATCTGGTTCTCTGCCCTCTACCAATGGCGCGACATGCTATCGCTATCGACCCGCATCAGGGGGCGGCAGGGGCATTGCCGGCCTGGTCGAAGCGCTTCTTCAGCCGCTCGAAGCGCTGCTTCGCCTGCTCGAACTCCTTGAGGGCGTCGGCGCGGCCGGCGGCGTCCTTCTCGGGCGCGGCCTTGTAGCGGTCGAGGGCCTGCCCCATTACGCGGCGGGCCGCGGTCATCTCGCGGAGCAATCGCTCCTGCTCGATGAGCTGCTCGGCGGTGACGGGTGGGCCGCCAGCGTCGGGGGCCTCGACGCGCGGGGCCTTGCCCGGCTGCTGCTCCCCGACGGCGTAGATGGCTGTGGCGATGGCGAGGAGGATGAGGGCGACAACCGTCGCCACCCGCGTGCGCCGCCGCACGTTTTCGACCGGCTCCGGCGTCGTGCCCCGGGCGAGGTTCTGGGCCTCGTCGGACATTGGCACCCCAGCGTGGCGCAGCGCGGCGAGCAGTCGCCCGAGGCCGTGGAGCGCCGTGAGTACGAGGGAGAAGGAACTCCCGTCCCGCGCCGTCAGCCGCAGCAGGGGGTCCGAGCGGCTGGCCGCGAGGAGGGTGGGGCCGGCGGCCCGCCAGTTGAACAGACTCACCAGTCAGCCCAATCGCGTCACGGCGCGCGGCGTCCGAACGGCCCCGAGGTCTACGGATACGATGTCGGCGAACGGCAGGTCGCGGCAGCCAGCGAGCGTGACCCACTGGAGGCGGTCGGGCAGCAGGCGCACCTGGCGGGCCGTGTAGCGCGCGGGACTACGATGCCGGCGTGCTCGTGGCCGACAAGGCGCTGGCCGACTACTTCGAGGAGTGCGTGCGCCTGGGCGCCGAGCCGAAGGCCGCGAGCAACTGGGTCATGGGCAGCGTCATGCGGCAGTTGGGCGACGGGGGCGCGACCGTCGCTGATCTGGCGACCAGAGTCCCGCCCCGGGGGCTCTGCGAGCTGATCGCGGCGGTGCGGGACGGCACGCTGGCGCCGAACACGGCGAAAGAGGTGTTCCAGGGGATGGCGGCCACGGGCAAGGCGCCGGGCGCGATCATCGCCGAGCGCGGCCTGCGGCAGATTTCCGACACCGCCGAGCTGGAGGCCGTCGTCCTCCGCATCCTCACGGAGAACCCGAAGGCCGTGGCCGACCTGCGCCAGGGGAGGAAACAGGCGCAGGGCTTTCTCATGGGCCAGGTGATGAAGGCCACGGGCGGCAAGGCCAACCCGAAGTCCGTCGCCGACTTGATCGGGAAAATGCTGCCCAAGGCTCCTTGATCGTTTGCAAAACTTGGGCATTGTGGTAACATGTTCATGGGGGAAAGCGCCCCGCGCCCGCAGGCGACGGCCGCAACGACAAGGAGCCGGTGATGCTTCGACCGCTCAAGGCACACGCCCGCCACCAGGGCTTCACGCTGATGGAGCTGCTCATCGTGATCGCCGTGATCGCGATGCTGGCGACCCTCCTCCTGCCCGTCCTGGAGATGGCCAACGCCCAGGGACGCAAGGCCAGATGCGGCAGCAACCTGCGCCAGGCCTTCCTTGCCACGAAGACCTACAGCGTCAGCTTCGACAGTTGGTACCCCTCCCCAGCCTATGCGGACACCCAGCCGGACGGGACGCCCGCGAAGGACGACGCCGGGACGGCTGAGGCGGTGGACGTGAACGACGAGGCGACGGGCTGCTACTACTTCGGCGACCGGAAGGACGCGGGGGAGGGGTTCTACTGGTACGCCTCGCACAACTGGCGGGGCAAGATTTCCACCTACCTGGGCGCCCGGCCCGGGGACGTGCCGGCGGCGCTCCGGACCGACCCGCAGTACCAAGGCGGCCACTTCGAGAGGAAGGACGAGAAGGTCTACGACGTGCTGAAGTGCACGGTCGTCTACGGCCCGCCGCCCTACACCTCGTACAAGGCGCAGTACTACGGGTTCAACGCTTACGCGGCCATGTACGTGCCCCAGCGGCTCCACTCGCCCAAGGGCGACATAGCGGCGGCCCATCCTGAGACGATGATTGACACGACGAACACGCTCGCCATCGGCGAGAACTGGGACAGCCACTGGGCCGTGAAGCCGAAGTATCCACGGCTGGACACGGACTTCCCGAAGATCACGGTGGACGGCAAGGAGATCTACGCCGGCGAGGTCATCACGCGCCACCGGGGCGTGGCCAACTGGGTCCACTTCGACGGCCACGGGAGTTCGCTGGACATGCAGCAGACCCACGAGCGCAAGTGCTTCCTCTGGCTGCCCGACAAGGAGCAGGCGGTCCCCTGAGGCCGGCCGGGCCGCGCCGGGGCCGCCGACTGGCATGGACCACCTCAGTTGCGACCTGTGCGGCAAGGCCCTGCTGGCCGGCGAGCCGGTCCGCTACCAGGTCCGCATCCAGGTCTACGCCGCCTACGACCCCCTCGAGCTGACGCCGGACGATCTCTCGCGCGACCACCGGGACGAAATCAGCGCCCTCCTGGAGCGCCTGGCCGCCGCCGACCCCCAGGAGGTCGAGGAGAGCGTCTACAAGGAGTTGCACTTCGACCTGTGCATGGCCTGCCAGCGGCGCTACCTGCGGGCGCCGCTGCCCCGGCCCGACGGCCCCGCCCGGCAGGCCGAAGCCGCTGCCGCGCCCTGAGGACCGCTGGGGATGGACAGGAAAGAGATCATCATCGTGTTCGTCCTGGCCCTCCTGGTCCTCCTGGCGGGCACGGCGAACCTGTTCAGCACGCCCCCGCCGCCCCCGGCCGAGCGGACCGGGCTCGACCCCTTGCGCGCCATCGCGCCCCTGCTCCGCGACAAGGACGCGGGCAAGCGCCCGCCCATGCCGCTGTGGCCCACGCTGGCCAGGAACCTGCGCCCGCAGGACCCCGGGGCGGCACGGCTCCTCGACGCCGCGGAAACCATCGCCTCCGAAGGGGTCCTCGACGCCGCCATCGCCGCCTACGAGCGGTTCACCCAGCGGTTCCCCAGGGGCCACGCCGCCGAGTTCGCCCGCCTCCGCGTCGCCCAGTGCTACACCCTGGACGGAAAGTACGACGACGCCAGGGAGAGATACGAGCAGTTCCTCACCAAGCACCCCGGCTCCGGCTACCGCCCGCTGGCCCTCCTGTGGAGCGCCGACGCCCTGATGCGCCGGGGCTACCGCGAGCGGGCCCGCAAGCGCCTCGAGGAGGTCATCGCCCGCCACCCGATGTCGCCCTTTGCCGAAGGGGCAAAGACCCTGCTCGGTGCCCTCAACAGCGCCCCGTCCATCCCGCCCAGGCACGAGCCCGAGGCCCCCGCCCCGTGACCTCCCCCGCTTGACAGGCCGGCCCGCCGCCGGTAGTGTAGAGAGCAGTTCCCTCGCTCCCACGTCACGGAAGGAGAGTGCATGATGAGGAAGCTGGCAGTGGCACTGGCTCTGGCCGCGGGCGCCGCCCTCGCCCAGGATGCGGCGATGGGCGACTGGCAGGGCACGTGGAAGTCGGCGAACGGCACGCAGGCGCCCCTCGTCGCCCAGGTGATCGCCCTCGGCGACGGCGCCTATCAGGCCAACCTGCTCGACGAGTTCGACAAGCGCATCCCGGCCGTAGTCGTGCTCCAGGGCAAGGAGGCCGACGGCAAGGCCGCCTTCACCGGCAAGGCCACCGAGGGCAAGCTCAAGGGCACCGAGTGGGCGGGCACAATCGCCGGCGAGACGTTCGCCGGCGCCATCACGGGCACCCCGAGCGGCACGTTCGAGATGAAGAAGGCCGTCCGCCTCTCGCCCACCCTCGGCGCCAAGCCGCCCGCGGGCGCGACGGTGCTCTTCGACGGCACGTGCCTCGACGAGTGGCAGACCCAGCAGGGCAAGGACAGCCCCTGGAAGCTCCTGCCCGACGACAAGGCGATGGAGGTCAAGGGCGGCGGCGTGATCTCGAAGAAGAAGTTCGGCGACTGCCGGCTCCACCTCGAGTTCCGCACCCCCTACATGCCCAAGGCCCGCGGCCAGGGGCGCGGCAACAGCGGCGTCTACCTCCAGGGCCGCTACGAGGTGCAGGTGCTCGACAGCTACGGGCTGAAGGGCGAGAGCAACGAGTGCGGCGGCATCTACGGCTGCGGCAAGCCCATCGTCAACATGTGCGCCCCGCCGCTGGTGTGGCAGACCTACGACATCACCTTCACCGCCCCCCGCTTCGACGCCGAGGGCAAGAAGGTGAAGAACGCCACGATAACCGTCGTCCACAACGGCGTCCTCGTGCAGGACAAGACCGAGGTCCCCAACCCCACCGCTGCCCACTGGGGCGGCGACGTCAAGGAGCCGGGCGGCATCCACCTGCAGGACCACGGCAACCCCGTCCAATACCGCAACATCTGGGTCGTCGAAACCAAGGGGGAGATGTGAAGCCGAGCGCGGCGCCCGGGCACCGTGAGCTTCGACTGGTACACCAACCAGCTCAAACGCGTCCGCCACCACGCCCCCTTCACGGACGTGACGAAGGCGGGCGAGGGCCAGAGCCATTTCGGCGGCGACTACGAGTTGGCCCTCGACTTCATCAACCTCGTCAAGGGCAAGGGCGAGAGCCGCACCCCCATCTGGGCCGGCCTGCGGAGCGTCTACTCGTGCCTCGCCGCCAAGGAATCGGCCGAAAAGGGCCGCTCCGTGGCCGTGCGACAGGTCGGGGGCTGAGGCCATCTGCCCTATCGGTCAGATCCGTCTGATCCGTCTGATCCGTCCGATCTCACTTGCGAGGCCACCCAATGAAACAGGTCCGCGTCGCCATCGTGGGCATGGGCATCGGCAGGCCGAATGGCAAGGCTATCGCGAAGAACCCGCGAGGACGCGTCGTCGCGCTCTGCGACCTCGTGGAAGACCGAATGAAGGACTTCGCGAAGGAGCTGCCCGAGCCGCCGAAGCCCTACACCGACTACAAGGCGATGTGCCGCGACAAGGAGATTGACGCGGTGATGGTGGGCACGCCCAACCAGTGGCACGTGCCCATCGCCCTCGAGGCCGTGCGGCGCGGCAAGCACGTGCTCATCACCAAGCCGCTCGCCGACTCGCTCGCCCCCGCCCGCCGACTCGTCGCCGCGCAGGAGAAGGCGGGCGTGGTCGGCATGATGTCGCTCTCGATGCGCTTCAGCGGGTCCACGCTCTACCTGGGCCAGATGGCGCGGCGGGGCGACTTCGGCGAGTTGTACTATGCCCGCGCCCGCAGCATCCGCCGCAGCGGCATCCCCGACTGGAATCTCGGCTTCATCGAGAAGGGCGGCGGGGCGTTCCGCGACATGGGCGTCCACGTCCTCGACTCCGCCTGGTGGATTCTCGGCATGCCGAAGCCCGTCAGCGTCACGGGCGTGGCGGGGGCGAAGTTCGGCCCGAAGGGCCGCGGCTACTGGGACTTTCGTCAGCCGCCGAAGAGCTTCTGGCGGAAGTATGGCTCCGACGACTACGCGGGCGGCTTCATCCGCTTCGAGAATGGCGCGGGCCTCCAGTGCGAGAGCTTCTGGGCCTCGCACCAGGCGCCCGAGCACCAGATCGAGCTGTTCGGCACCCAGGCCGGCGCCCGCTACAGCCCGCTCACCCTCTACCGCACCGCCGACGGCGCGCCCCACGACACGACGGTGAACCTGCCCAAGGGCGCCGACCCGTGGGACCTGATTGCCGGGCATTTCATTGACTGCATCCTCGACGGCAAGCCTTGCGACGCCCCGCTGCGCCACGGCCTGATCGTGCAGGAGTTGATGGAGGCCATGCTCCGCAGCGCGGAGACGGGGCGCGAGGTGACGCTCCGCTGAGGCGCGCGTGGCGTTGACAATCGCCTCCCGGCGCCCTACAATCATCAGTGGCGAGGCCAAGTAGGAGGCAAGGGCGATGGCAAGCGTCACGCTGGAGCTATCCGATGCCCAGGTGCTCGACTTGGTGCGTCGGCTACCGGCCACGACACGGGCCGCCGTGATCCGGGAACTCATTCCTGACCTCGAGGCGCTCGATGGCCTGGTGGACTACGGCAGCGCGCGCATTCGCAACCTGTGCGCCGAGCGAGGCATTGACTGGGACCGCCTGACCGAGGAAGAGCGGCAGCGCCTGATTGACGGCCTGCTCCACGAGGAGTGAGCCACCTCCTCGGCCTTCGCGAGTACCAGGGAATCCACATCGTCTCACCTGCCGAGTTCCTCGCTCATCTCGACCGGTAGCGGCGCAGCGGGACGAGGCGTCACGATCAGAGAGGCGGAACCATGCACCTGCGGCGCACCTTGGCAAGTGGCTGGGCTTGTTTGTCACTGGTTGCTTGTTCGGTTCGCAGCGCTGAGCGGGTGGACTGGCCGCCCGCTGCGCGGCTGAAGCACCAGTGCCTCGCCGCCTCGTCGCCCGAGGGGGGCGAGACGGGGGACAAGACCTTCACGCGCCTCATCCAGCGCGGCCACGAGGCCATCTGGTTCGCCATCAACCTCGGCCACGCCGCCCGCCGCTGGCGGTGGGTGGTCTACGACACGGCGCAACGTAAGGTCATCCCCATCCAGGGCGAGCCGCCGCAGCTCACACCAGCCAAGGCGAAGCAGCCGAAGGAAGAACCGCCCTCTCACCCACGCGTGAAGCAGGGCCAGTTCGACCGCTGGGCGTCGGGCGACCGCTGGCGCAATGTGTTCAAGCTGGCGAAGCTGGACGACGTACTGGCCGCGGCCAATCTCCAGGAGGGCTTCGGCTGTTCGGCCCGCGACGGCGCTTCGGCCAACGACGCCGCCCAGATCTTCCTGCACCGGCCCCCCGCGGGCGAGGGGGTGAAGCTGTGCTCGCTCGAACCGTTCGAAGGGCAAGTGCTGCACACCGTCTACTGGCTCCGCCTCATGCCGTCGGGCGACATCGCCGTGCTCGCAACCAACTGGAAGACCACGGTGCTCCAGATCTATGAGAACCCGCTGCTCGACACGATTTGCGCCCAGTGGAACGCCCTGCTCAACGAGGCGTTCAAGGCCGAGCCGGTCGTCAAGGCCCGCTGCGTGGGCAGCCTCTACGGCCTGTCGCCCTACGCCGACCGCGCGTTCGATGCCATTCCCGTGGCGTCAGACGGCCGGGCCTACTTCGGCACCATGCCCCACCACCCCAGCGAAAGCGGCCCGCTCTTCGCCTTCGACCCGAGGCAGGACAAGCTGCTCCTCCTCGGCGACATCGGCCGCCTCGGGGGCGTCCACCGCCCCGACGCCGTGCCCCAGATGATGCACGGCAACGCCTTCGAGATGAACGGCAAGGTCTACTTCACGGGGCAGGACCCCCACTACGGCGGGTGGGACTTCCCGGTGGCGCGGCCAGAGGACAAGCCGACCTACCCCGGCTCCCCCGTCGTTGAGTACGACCTGAAGACCCAGAAGGCCCGCGCCCTGGGCGTGCCCTTCGCGGGCAACCCCGGCGTCTTCCGCATCAGCGGCGACCCGAGGCGTAGCGTCCTCTACCTCCGCCGCGGCTACCACCGCGGCCACGAGTGGCCCCTCACCTGGTTCGCCCTCGCGCTCGACGCCCAGGGCAGCCGGGCACCCGGAGCCGGCGACGGGTCGGGCGAGCCGAAGAAACTCCCCCTCGACGACCATCCCCACGACCTCCTCGTGGCGGCCGACGGCACGCTCTACTGCTCCGTGCCCGAACCGAAGTCCTACAAGGACTTCCTCGCCCGCCGCCAGCAGCGGCAGAAGGCCGACGACATCGTGCCGCAGACCGACGTGTATCGTGTCGCCGCCGACCTGTCGAAGGCCGAGCGGCTCACCACCCTGGCCGGCGGCTGGGAAATCGCCTTCCCCCCGTGGCAGGACGGCCGGCCCACCGCCATCGGCGTGACCGAGCGCGACATCGTCCGCCTCGACCTCGCCAAGGGCACGGTCGAGAAGGTCGCCGACTGCCCGAAGGTCTTCCAGGCGGGCCACGGGACCACCTTGCTCCGCGACAACACGCTCTACACGATTCGGTGGGTGCTCCCGAAAGGCCCCGGCAGCCGCACCTCCGGCCTCTACTCGCTCGACTTGGCGACCGGCGGGAGCGTCGCCCTCCCGTCCGGGCACTTCCTGCAACAGAGACTACTTGACGCTCGGAGCGGCATCGGCCGGGAGGTCGCCGGTGGCGAACTGGATGCCCGCGAGGAGGTGGCGAAGGAAGAGGGGGTTCCAGTAGGTCTCGAGGGCGTGGCCGAGGGTGGTGTAGAAGACGCGGCCCTTGCCCTGGCCGTACTCGCGGAGCCAACTGATGGCGTAGTCCTTGTCGGGGCGCTTGCCAGGGTCCTTCATCTGCTCGAGGTCGAGGCTGAGGAGGATGCGGAGGTTCTTGCGGGTGTAGTAGGGCTCCTGGAAGAAGTAGATTTCGTCGTTGAGCTGGAACGGCTTGCCCTCGAAGCCGGCGTTGAGGGGGTGCTTGGGGTCCTCGAGCTTGATGGTGACCTTCTCGTAGATGTGGCCGCTGTAGAATCCGCCCATCATTTCGCCGTATTCCTTCCAGCCTGCGAAGGCTGCGGTGGCGGCGTGGATGCCGACGATGCCGCGGCCGGGCACGTCGCGGTTGTTGGCGTCCTTGCCGCCCACGTAGTCGAGGATGCTCTTCTTGACGGCGGCGTCGAATGCCTTGGCGGCGGCCTGGCGCTCGGGGTCGAGCTTGGCGAAGTCGGGCGGGAGGAAGGGCTCGGGCTCGTGGATGTTGTTCATCACGATGGCGTCGTACTGGCCGATCTGGTCAATGAGGAGGCGCCGCGGGTCGTCGCTGACGACGGCGGTGAAGGCGCCGCTCTTCCTGCCGAGGACTTCCAATGCCTTCGCGGCGGTGGCGTTCGGCTCATGCGTCCAGGGGTGGCCCCAGACGAGCAGCTTGCGGGGCTTGGCCGGCTTGGCGGGCGCGGTGTCGGGCGCCGCGGCCTCGATTTTCGCGACCTGCTCCTCGGTCGGCTCGGACACCTTTCTGGCTTCCATCTTGGCTGCCCTCACGTCGGGGGGAGTTGGGCCTGGGACGCGGCGGGCGAGGCGCTCGGGCCGCGGCTCGGTCGGGGCGTCGAGGTCGCCCGTGGCAAACTGGACTCCGTCCAGGTAGAACTGGAGGAGTTGGGGATTCCAGCAGAGGTCGGCGCGGTGGCCGAAGGAGGTGTACCAGATGCGGCCCTTGCCGACGGCCTTGACCCAGGCGAGGGGCCAGTCGTTGTCGGGCTGGCTGATCCAGCGGACGCCCATGTTGGTGCGCTCGGGGTCGAGGGAGAGGAGGACGCGGCACTTGGCGCGGTCGAAGGGCTTGCCGTATTGGTAGATTTCGTCGGCGATGCGGAACTCCTTGCCCTCGTAGGCGGCGAGGAGGGGGCTGTCCTTGTCGTCCAGCATCACGCCGATTTCCTCGTTCCAGGGGTGGCCGGTGAACTTGCCGCCGATGAGTTCGCCGAACTCGGGCCACTTGGGGTTGGCCGCGATGGCGAAGTGGATGGCCGCGATGCCGCCGCCGTTCGACACATAGTCCAGGAGTGCTTTCTTCAGTGCCTCCTCGACGGCCTCCTTGGTGGCGCCGAGCTTCTTGAACGCCTCTTTGTCCATATCGGCGTCGGTCGGGGTGATCCAGGGGCCGCAGGAGTTGTTCATCACGATGGCGTCGAACTGCTTGAGGGTGTCGGGCAGGAACATGGCGAGGTCCTGGCTCATCACGGGTTCGAAGGCCTTGGACTTCTCGCCGAGGGCGAGGAAGGCGGCGGCGCCGTAGGGCACGCAGTAGCCCTTGTGGGGGTCCTTGTCGTAGAGGTGGGCGGGGGTGCTGAAGACGAGGACCTTGCGGGGCTTCTTAGGCGCCACGCGGGGCTTCTCGGGCGCGGCGTCGGCGATCTTCTTTGCCTGGTGCTTGGGGATTTCCTCCAGGGCGAACGCGCTGGAGCAGGCCACCGCGGTAGCGGCCAGAGCGGCACACCACACACACCTTGTCGCCATGTCTGCGGCCTCCTTTCGCCAGGCCCTCCTCCCTGCCCGAACAACACGAGAGTAGCAAGTAGGGGAGGCCATTGCAAGCGCCCCAGCTCGGAGGGACTCGCGGCAGGGACGCCGGTTGCCCGGCGCCCCCCGCACGGATCCGCACTCGAGGGATTGCTTCATACTGGCCCAGCCGCGCAAGTCCGTCACTGCCCCCCTCGCGGTCCTGCAGTGAGGCCCCCTCCCACAAGCTCGATGAGGCGCTGCGCGACCTGGCGGGCGGGGCTGCGAGGGGCGTAGGCACGCGCGGCGGCCGACAGGCGCTCGCGGGCGGGGGCATCGGCGAGGAGGCGCCCGACCGCAGCCGCCAGGGTCTCCCCAGGCCGAAGCAGCTCGACCACGCCCTGGGCCGCCAGGTGCCGGGCGTTCGCCACCTCCTGGCCCGCCAGCGGGGCGATGGCCAGGGTGGGCACGCCGAGCGTGACGGCCTCCGTCATCGAGAGGCCGCCGGGCTTCGACACGAACAGGTCGCTCACGGCCATCAACTCCGCCACGAAATCAACGAAGCCGAAGGCGTGAAGACGGCTCTCGCCCGAGGGCGTCTGGCCGGTGGCACAGGCCTCCGGCCTGTGGGTCACAGGCGGGACGCCTGTGCCACCAGCAGATTGCGCCGACAGCGCGTCGAGGCGCTGGCGGAGGCGGGCGTTGTGGCCCGCGACGACCAGCACCTCCATCGGCCGCCCCGAGGCGAGGAGGGCGCGGACCCCCGCCTCCATCGGCCCGAGGCCCAGGCTGCCGCCCATCAGGAGCACCACGGGCACGCCGGGGCGCAGGCCGTGCTTGGCCTTGAGCGCCGCGGCGTCGAACGGCTCCTCGAAGGCGGGGCCAATCGGCACGCCCGTGGCCACGAGGCGCTCGGCGGGGATGCCCGTGCCCACCAGGCGGCGGCGTATGTCCTCGTCGGGCACGAAGAACAGGTCAATCTGCTCCGAGCGCCAGGAGGGGTGGGCGTCGAAGTCGGTCACTACGGTGGCCGTGGCTCCGCGGTGGATGCCGCGCGTGCGGAGGGCGGCGGCGGCCTCGGACGCGGTGATTTGCGTGGCGAGAATGGCGTCGGGCTGCCAGTCGCGGACCAGCTTCTCGAAGGGCCGGAGCGCGCGCCGCAGCAGCCACGCCGGCATCGTGCCGCCACGCTTCGGCGGATGGCGGTAGAGCCAGCCCCAGACCCAGGGCACGTGGCGGACGATGAAGAGGTAGCCGGCAACGTAGACAGCGCGGAACCAGCCTGCCGCGTGGTCGCGCAGGTCTATGCTCCGCACCTCGCAGTCGGGCGCCAGGGCCTGGATGGCCGTGGCGATGGCCTGCCCGGCCTTCCCGTGCCCCCCGCCGACCGACATGGCGACGATCAACACGCGCTTGCCCATCACCCAGGACCTCTGGCGCGCCCCACGGGGCCGCGCTCGTCCGATAGGGATGGAGGAATGGATGGGTGGATGGGTGTCAGGCAATCATCCATTCATCCAACCATCCAATCATGCCCTCTAGTCGTGGCTCAGAGCCGCGTCAGGCCCCTCCGCCCAGCGGCGGGAGAGGAACCGGGCCAGGCCATAGGCGACCAGCGCCAACGCCAGGCCCCCCGCCACGTCAATCCCCCAGTGGATGCCCAGGTAGAGCGTCGAGAGGGCGTTGGCCGCGCCCAGGAAGGTCATCAGCCGCGAGAACTGAAGCATCTCCCAGTCCTCGGGCAGCTCGACGCGAATATGCCGCCAGACCCACAGTTGCATTCGACCTCTCCTTGCCCTCGCGGATTCTACCGAGAGGTCGTGGTCCGCGCAACGGGCCATTCAGCGGCACCGCGCGTTCCCTTGACAAATCTGCCCCCGCGGCCGATAATCGCCTGCGTCCTCGCACACAGCTCCTCGCGCGGCGGGCGGAGCCCTGTGCAGGAAGATGGGCACTGAAGACCTCACTCCAAGGATGCATGAGGAGATGACCGTGGGGAGCGACTACCGCACGACGGTGCTGCGCGATCGCCCTGAGTTCTCCGGGCGCCTGCTATTCGTGGCCGATCCGGAGGGTCCCGGGGTCCTTCTTCACGGCGTCCAACCGGTCACCGTGTACATCGACCCCAAGACCGGCAAGGGCGAGTTCAAGGGCAGCTACGCCGAGAGTTTGCGCGGCTTGGGCCGACAGGTCTTCGGCTGGGGGGACCCATCGGTGCCGGCCGTCCTCTCCCGGCTCGTCACACCGGAGATGGAGATCGAGCGGATCTTCAACTGCTATCGCCATAAGTACGTGAGATCCTTGGCGTCGCGGGAGCAGCCACGGGAGTGGGTGGCCGAACGCCTCACCTCTTGCGGTGGTAACGACCTGTTCACGGCATTGATCGGCGGGACGTTCCGCGGCGATACCGGTGGCGTCCGCCGGCAAAGGGTTCTGGCGCAGCATGGCTTCGGGTCCAAGCCACTCCCAGAGAACTTCGACACTGAGGCCGTAGAGCTTCAGAGAGCGGTGCGTCTCCTCCTGGACGATCCACGCGAAAGCAACAGGAGAGACGGTTCATACCGCGAGCTGTTGGCGATCAAGCCTGGCTTTCACGAGAGATGGTATCTCCCTCAGGTTCACGTGCAGCATAACAAAGACGTCTTGTGTGAGGCCATGCGAAGAAAGGAGAAGCACCAACAAGTCACGACGGACCTGCGTCGAGCCATCGTCTTGCTGTCCTTTCACGGTGTGAACAATGACGAGATACTCGATCTCAAAACCGTTCGTCAGGAAATGAGTAGATACCGACAGTTCTCTCAGTGCCACGCCACGGAAGGCCCTTGTTTCGCCAGGAAGTGCGCTAAGGTGGACCTCCGAGACGCCCTTCCAGGGGCCGCACGGGCCGATGCTTCTCCCGATGGGGGCCACGAGACTCTGAGGCGGCACTGCTGGGTGTACGACTACAGAGAAGCTATCTGCGAGGACCAGGAGAGCATCAGCAATGTGCTGAAACGGATGGAGAAGTTCACGGCGCATGACCTCCGCTGGTCTGGAGAATGAGCGGTCGCCGAACGATAGCAGGGCGTCAAGTCTCCTTTCTTCTGCGGGAATGCGGCGCCAGGCACATCACGGAGATGTAAGTCGCTAGAAACGCACTGGTTACAGCGGCAGACGCCATTTCGGGGAGTGAGTTCGCCGCGTCGCTTGCAGGGGGATCAGGTGCGTAACCACAGTGGGGACAGTTAAGTTGCAAGTTGCGACCCGACCCCGGGGCGCGAAGAAGCGGGGAGCTTGGGGAGGTTGGGAAGCTTGAGCCGGATGGCCGAGAATCGCCGATCCGCGAGTCGGGGGGCCGGGGACCTTGGGAAACGCTTGCCAGAACGGGCGAGAATCGCCAAACGGGGAGTCCGGGCAGCGAGGAGGCACAGGTGGCGATGTTGGACGTGGGGAATGGGGCGCCGGACAGTTTGACTCGCGCCCCGGCGAAGGGCGCGAGTCAAATCCTGGCGGCGGGGCGAAAGGGGCGGGCAGCGATGTAAGTGGCTGTCAGAGAATGAGTTGCGGTTGGCGACAGGGCCACCAGTTCCCTCGGGATCGCCTGGGATCAGGTAGGGGGGAAAAGGGCGCGAGTCAAAACGGTTGCCTCGCCGCCTCGATCACGGCGTGGAGGTTGGCCTCGGGGGTTTCGCGGCCAACCTGGTCGCCTGTGCCGACGATGAGGCGGGGGTTTCCGCGGAAGGCTTCGAGGATTTCGCCGACCTCGCCGCGGGCGTCGGCGGGGGTGCCGCGGATGAGGGTCTCGACGGTGTGGACGTTGCCGTTCATGGTGGTGCGGCCGGCGAGGAGGCGGGCGACCTGACGGAGGCCGTCGAGGCCGGCAACGTCGCCGCCAGGGGGGCGCTCGAAGGGGCAGACGCAGTCAATGCCCAGCTCGGCGAAGTCGGCGACGGTTTCCAGGCAGCGACCGTGGAAGTGGACGTGGAGGAGGCGGCCGTGGCGGTGGGCCTCGTCGGCGGCGGCCTGGAGGAGCGGTTTGTCCCACTGCCGCCAGAGGCGCGGGCCGAGGAGCGAGTTGTTGCTCCACGTGCAGCCGATGCACAGGCTCTCGACGGGGGTTTGCGTGCAGATCGCCCGCGCCTTGCGGACCACGTGGTCGGTGTAGCGCTCGCGGAGCCCTTCGAGATAGGGCTGAAGGTCGGGGTCGAGGAAGTCGTAGACCGCGGCGTTGAAGCCGCCGTGGCGGCCGGAGCCGTAGAAGTCGAAGAAGGGGACGCAGAGCCAGGCTTCGAGGAGATAGGCGTCGCCGACCTCGTTCCAGGCCTTCACGAGGCCGGCCGTGTCGGGGTGGTCGGGGTCGCCGCCGAGGGAGGCGAGTTCCCAGGGAGGCAGGTCGTGGGCGAGGTCTTTCACGGGGCTTTCGAGGGACCAGCTTGGCTCGTCGCGGGAGAGGCGGCGGGCGGCGGTCAGGTCGCCGAGGGGCGTCTTGAGCGTCGTCCGCACCTCGAGCGTGTCCTCGTCGAGCCACTTGTCCTGGCTCTTCCACTGGACGCGGTCGTTTGGAATGGCGATGCCTGCGACGCCCCAGCCCTCGCAGGCGAACCGCTCGAACGTCGTCTTCAGCGCCAGGTGGAACGGCACCTCGCGTTCGAACTGAACCATGTCCACGCCCAGCAGCTTGGCGGGGTAGTAGTACCAGAACTCCGGCGCCACGGGCACCCTGTCGCTGAAGAGGCCGCGATAGGCATTGAGCATGCGCTGCTTGGGGGTGGTGGTCACTGCGAGAGGCTCCACCAAGCCAAGAGAATCGAGGACGAAGGACGAGGACGAGGGACGAGGACGATCGTGAGAGTCACGAGGCGCTCTTCTCTTGCTGGGCCTGGGTGACGAGGACTTCGAAGACGCGGCCTCGGCGCATGCGGCGGACGGTGAACTGGCGGCCAGCGACGGAGAGGGAGACGGCGATCGTGGGGCGGCGGCCGAGCTGGCGTTCGAGCCAGGCGGAGAGGGTGCCCTGGGGGTCTGGGAGGTCGGCGCCGATGGCCTTGGCGACCTCTGCCACGGGGCACGCGCCGCCCACCATCAGGGTGCCGGCGGTGAGGGCCTGGCAGGAGCGCGGCAGGCGGTCGTACTCGTCCTCCAGGTCGCCCACCAGCTCCTCCACGAGGTCCTCCATCGTGATGAGGCCGAGCGTGTGGCCGTCGGCGTCGCGGACGAGGGCGATGTGGATGTGCTCGTCCACGAAGAGCTTGAGGAGGACGGCGGCCGATTCGTCGGGCGAGACGAAGCGGACGGGGCGTGCGACGCCGCGCAGGCTGGGGTCGGCGGGGTTTGGCCCCAATGGCTGCGACGCTGAGGCCGAGGAGCACCCACAGCGCCCGGAACGCCCTCAATCGTGCGGGCATATCTGCCTTCCGCCTGTGAAAGGGATCGCGCGCCCGTCCCCTCAAATATAGGCCGCCGCACGAGCGCTGTCAAGCTCGGTTGACCGCTGCCGCAGGGCCGCCTATAATCTGGGGACTGGATGAGTGGATGGTTGGATGAATGGATGGTTGGCGAAGATGCCGTGGTCTGCTCGCTCATCCATTCATCCACTCATCCATTCGTCCCCCTTGACATCCGCCGCTCGCCCCTGAAAGAGGTCCTGACTCCATGAGCACGCCCAGGCCCACCGAGGGGATCAGCATTCGCGCCGTGCCGCTGGCCGTGTTCGCGCTGATCCTCCTCGTGCCCTTCCTCAACTTCGAGTTCGCCCTCTACCGCTCGACGCTGAAGCTGTTCGTGTTCCAGACGGCGACGACGCTGCTCTGGGGCTACCTGGCGTGGGAGTGGGCGGCGGGGCGGCTCCACAGGCAAGATGCCTGTGCCACCGGGTGGCCGGCCTGGTGGCTCTTCGCGCCCGTGGGGGCGTGGGTGGCGTGGGGCGCGGCGACGGCGCTCTGGTCGCGCCAGGGCTGGCTTGCCACGGGCTGGGTAGTGCAGGGGGCCTACGGGGCCGCCGGCGCGCTTGGCCTGGCCCTGCTCCTGCGCGACGCCGGGCACCGGCGGATGTTCGTGGCCGCGGCCAGCGCCGTGGCCGGCGCGCTCGCCTTCCTCATGCTCCTCCTGTATGGCGACCCGGGGACGCTGTTTTTCGGGGACATTGACCACCTCCCGGGTCCTGAGGCGGGCGCGGCGTTTCTCCTGCTGCCCACGCTCGTGGCCGCCGCGCTCCTGTACCGCCACACCAAGCAGGAGGCGTACCCCGAGGCCCAGTACGGGAGGGTGATCTGGCTCGCCGCGCTCTTCGTCCTGTTCCTGCTGGCCGGGCTGCGGACGGCGCTGGTTGAGGAGCGCTACGGCTGGCGCTACGGCATCGGGGCGGGCCTGTTGGTGTTCGCGTGGCTCGTGCTGCCGCGGTGGCGGCTCGTGGCCGTCGTGCTGGCCCTGGCGCTGGCCGGTCTGGCCGCCCGGCGCGAGCTGACGGAGGGGCTGAAGACGGCCAGGTACGCCGACGAATCGGACGATGCCCGGAACGCGGTGCTCGACACCGCCGAGTGGCGCCTGGTGCGGCAGGCACCGTTGGGGCGGCTCCTGGCAGGGAATGGGGTAGGCACTTTTCGGCTGGAGCTGGACGCCAAGCGTGGGCCGTGGACCTATGCGGTGACGCACGGGGACGTGGCGATTGGCCACGCGCGGCGCCAGCTCACCGAGGACCTCTTCGAGCGCGGCGTGGTGGGCCTGGCCCTCGGCGTGGCGATGGGCCTCGCGTGGGTGGTTGCAGGGGTCCTGGCGTTCCGGCGGGCGCGCGACCCCCTCGATTCGGCCCTGGGCGCCGGCCTCGCGGCCGCAGGCGTGGCCCTCGGGGCCTTCGCCTGCTTCTCGAATGGAGCGATCGGGTTCGGGCCGGGCATGGTCTTCTGGGTGGGGCTGGGCCTCCTGGGCGCCCTGAGCGCTGAGAGCGGCCGGCCGGCCGGCCTGAGCTGGTCAGCCGAGGAGGAGGCCTGGCGCGGCGAGGTGCGGTCGCGCTGGCGGCGGGGCCGCACGGCGGCCGCCGTGGTGGCCCTGGGCGCCGTTGCCCTGACGTGGCTGGTCCTGGCCGCGCGCCCCTTCTGGGCCGAGTACTGCTTGCGCGACGGCCTGCGGGAGCACGAGGCGGCCAAACGTCTCTTCGACGACACCCAGCGGGCATTCAGATACCACCACGACGTGGCCGACCGGATGCTGTCCGAGCTGCCCGCCAGGCGCCGCTCTGCCGAGGATGCCCTCAGGGCCGCAGCCGGCACCTTGCGCGAGGCCATGGAACGCGGCGCCGACGGTGCCAAGACTGAGGCCCTCGCCGCGAAGTGGAGGGATGCGGCGGCCAGGCTTGATAGGGTTGGGCCAGCCGTCCAGCAAGGCCTGGCACACGCTGCCGCCACCATTCGCAAGGTCAACGAGACCATCGAAGGCGAAGCCGCCAAGTGTGAGGAGGCGGCCCTCCATGGCGACCGCCTCCTGCGCCGCGCCGCGCGCCTGAGCCTGGGCGACCGCGTCTGGCTCGATGCCGAGATCGGTCTCGCCCTGTCCTACACGGCACGAGGCAGCTTTGCTGAGGCACTGGACCGCTGCGAGCGCCTCGACGTCCCGGTCCGCGCCGCCTTCACCGACGCTGCATGCAGCAGCTACGCCGAGGCACTCGCGTACTTCAGACGCCTCCGCGCCCTGTGCGGGCCGGCCTTCGACTTCGACGTGCAACTCGCAGAATGCCACGCGGCACTCGGACGTCTGGTAAAGGGCGAAGATAAGGAGGCCGAGGCCCTCCGCTGCCAGCGCTTCGCCGGCGCCCACCGGCTCTACAGCAGCTACGCGGACAGGAATCCCTTAGGCGCCCTCTGTACCACCTTCAACCCGCGCGTGCGCTTCTACGAGGAGTGGCACAGGCTCATCGCCGATGAACTCGCCCGCAAGAACCCCGACGCCGTGACGTGGGCCTCCGGCTTCATTGGCGCCGCTGCGGAGGGGCTCAAGTGGCGCCCCGGCCACTATGGCCTGCTCCTCCTCCGCGGCGACATCCTGTACTGGCTTCGCCAGCCGAAGGCTGCGCGCGAGGATGTAGCCGCCGCCTCCGCCATTATCGATTACGAGATATCGCAAACCAGGAAGGAGTTGGGGCTCAGGCGAGCCTCGCTCTACCTCGATCTGGCGAATGCCAACCTGCGCTGGGACCCCAAGAAGGCCATCGCCGCCGCCAACGCAGCGTTTCTCGAACGCGTCAACTGGGGCGGCCCGCAGGCCAAGCTGGTGCAGAGGAAGCTAGGCCGTATCCTCAGCGTCCTTGGGAAACCTATGGAGAAGCCGCCCAAGCCCCCCGACACCAAGGCCCCTGCGCCCCCAAAGGCCCAGGAGGGCGAGCCGGGGGACACCACCGAATAGCCCTAGCGCCGCCAAGGAGACTGACAATGCGGTACCTGGTGAACCTCATCTACGATCCGGAGTACGGCGGCTACGTCGCCGACGTGCCCCAACTCCCGGGGTGCATGTCCCAGGGGAAAACGGTCGAGAGGGCACTGGAGAACGTGAAGGAGGCCATCCGAGCCTATCGCAAAGCGCAACGCGACATCGAGCGGGGGTGATCCGTGCCGTTGCGCCGCACAGTACTGATCTGTCCACAAGCGATGCCAAGGTCCGTCATGCCGAGCGAAGTCGAGGCGTCTCTCTGGCGCTCCAGGAGAGGAGAGATTCCTCGACTTCGCAGGGCTCCGCTCGGAATGACCGTGCTGGAGGCTCATGGTTGCTCATGCAGCGGCCGGTAGCACTGCTCATCATGCTCCATGCCACCTTTGTGGCTAGCGCCGCCTCGGCGGAGCGCCCCGTCACCCTCCGCTACTTCCTCGGCGGGAGCCTGGGCGCAGGCGAACAGGACCAGGTGCAGGAGTTCGAGCGGCGCAACCCCGGCATCAAGGTCGTCGCCCATGTCCCTCGACGAGTTCATCAAGCGCGACCGCGGCCAACCCGACGGGATCAAGCCCGACGACTACTTCGCCGCCTGCTGGGACGAGGCGACGTGGCAGGGGAAGGTCTACGCCATCCCCACCGGCACCGACAACCGCGCCCTCTACTACAACAAGGACGCCCTCCGCGCCGCCGGCCTCGTGGATGCGCAAGGCGAAGCCAAGCCGCCCACCACGTGGGATGAGCTGGAGGACTACGCCCTCAAGCTCAGCGAGTTCACCCGCGACCCCCAGGGCGCCATCACCGACATCCGCCGCATCGGCTTCATCCCCAACTACGGCAACGCCTGGTTCTACTTCTACTCGTGGCTCAACGGCGGGCAGCTCCTGAGCGACGACGGCCGCTCCTGCACCCTGGCCTCCGCCGCGAATGTCGAAGCGATGGACTACGTCGTCCGCCTCTACGACCGCCTGGGCGGCGCCCGACTCGTCAACGCCTTCCAATCGTCCTTCCAGGGGGCCGAGCTGGACCCCTTCCTCACCGGCCGCGTGGCGATGAAGATCGACGGCAACTGGGTGCTGAACAACATCGGGAACTTCCGGCGGGAGCTGAACTTCGGGGTCGCCCCCGCCCCGATGCCCCGCAAGCGCCGGGAGGCTGGCAGGCCCTACATCTCCTGGGCCGGCGGCTGGTCCTGGGTCATCCCCAAGGGCGCACGCCACCCCGAGGAGGCCTGGCGGCTCATCAAGTGGCTCGCCAGCGGGGAGGCGACGCTGATCCTCAACGACGCGGCCCGCGAGGCCAGCCTGGCACAGGGCAAGATGTTCATCCCCGGCCTCAACGCCAACAAGAACATCACGCAGACCCTCTATCGCCGCTACCTGGCCGACGACCCCGGCGTCGAGCAGAAGTTCCGCGACGGCTATCAGGTGTTCATGAACCTCCTGCCCGAGAGCCGCTTCCGACCCGTCACCCCAGTCGGCCAGTTCCTCTGGAACCAGCAGGTGCGCGCGATGGAGGCCGCCATCTACCACCGCGGGTCCGTCGAGACAGTCCTCGAGCGGCACGCGGCCGAAGTGCAGCACGAGCTGGACCGCATCTACCGCATTCGCACCGAGCCGGTCGTCAACTGGAGCGTGCCGCTCATCGCCTACATCGCCGCCCTCATCGCCACGGCGGCCATCCTCTGGTGGCGCCACAGCCGCCTGGCCCAGCGCCGCCGCACGCTGAAGCTCCACGATCAGCCCGTCAAGGGAGAGCCGGGCCACGCGCTCGTCGGCGCTGGCCAGGTCAATCAGGTAGTTCGCGTGGGCGATGATGGGGCCGATGCCCGAGCGCTGCCACGCCTCGTGGAACCGAGCGCAGTCCTCGTCCGTCAGCGGCGCGGCCCGCCACTGCACGTTGTTCCGCGTGAAGAGCTGGATCGCCGTGCAGCCAAGCTCCTGCCCCCGCTCGACGGCCCGCCACACCCCGCCCTGGATGGACATGTGGGCGCCCAGGAGCGGCCCGTCCGCTCCTGCCCTTCGCCGGCGATGCCTGGAGCTGCTCATGACCCCATGATAGCCGCCGCTGGCACGCGCGCAAGCCGACCTCGGGGGGGCCTTGCCGTGCCAACGAGGCCGTGCTACAATCCTGTGGCCTTGCTAACCGGCTCACCGCCCATAGGAGAGAAGCCCGTGAATTGCCCCCGCGACGGCAGCGTTCTCGCAGAAGCCCATGTCCTGGGCCTCGAACTCGACAAATGCCACACCTGCGACGGCCTCTGGTGCGACCGCGGCGAGATGGAGCGCCTGCGCGACGCCAAGCTCGCCGAGGTCGAGGAGGCCATCGAACGCAAGTACGGCAACCCCAAGCCCCTCCCGGGCAAGGTCAGCGGCCACATGCGCTGCCCCCGTTGCGGCGACGCGCGCCTCCTCTCCCACCGCTACACCTACGTCAGCCCCGTCACCATAGACCGCTGCGAGCGCTGCCTCGGCATCTGGCTCGACAAGGGGGAACTCACCGCCATCATCGGCGAGAAGAAGGCCCTCGACCAGGCGGCCGAGCCGGGCCGCCTCGCCGCCTTCCTCCGCGCCATGGGACGACTCGTCTCCCGCGGTAAGTGACCCTCAGGCGCCCCCGAAGCGCGAGGGCCGGCGCGGCCACTCGATGCTCCCACGGGAAGAGAGGAGCACCCGCGATGAAGGCCGTCTGCCTGGTTCTGGCGATGACTGCGGTGAGTCCGGCTGCCGTGGCCGGGGAGAAGATCAAGAGGGCCGACCCAAGTTCAGCGAAGTCCGTCGTTCTTGCTTTCCGGGACGCTGTTCTGCGGCGGGACTGGGCGGCGGCGGAGAGGTGTCTCGCGTCCGAGCTGCGGAGCATGCTGAAGGATGCCATCGCCGACAGGAGTTTCTTTGAGCAGTACGTGGCCGCGGGCTTCAGCACCAAGACGCTCGGGCTTCTGCCCGTCAACCTCGTGACAGACGAGGCCATGGCCGAGTTGGAGCGTCTGGACAAGCACGGCGCGCTCGACGGGCCTCCGGGTTCCTTGCCCCACCGGATTGTGGTCACTCTCGGCCATGGCGGCGGGGCCTGTCCGTGGATCGCCCAGTGCGCGCTGCTCAGGGAGAACGGCGGGTGGAAGCTCTCCACTCACCCACGGCTCACCAAGAGAGAAGACTTCCTCAAGTGGTACGACGAGGCGATACCGAAGCACGCGCGCGGGCAGGCAAAGGCGTTGGAGGGCAAGCCTGGACAACCGGCCGCCGAGCCTGCTCCCAAGCCCGGCGGCCCTCTCCCACAGGTCCCTGAGGGGTTCCCCGGCAACCGGACGGCCCGTTAGCAGCCAAGAGACATGCACCTCTGCGGCCTTGCCGGCCAGGGGAGGTGTTGAATTCGCCCCGCCCGCGTGGTATCCTTGGGTGGCACTTCACCAGGAGGCGCGCTATGGCCACGACGATAGACAAGGAGGAGGCACACGGCCTCGTGAATAGGATGCCGGAGAACGCGACATGGGATGACCTGATTCACGAGATCTACGTGCGCCAGGTTATCGAGAAGGGCCTTGCCGACAGCCGGGAGGGCCGCACGACCGACGTTCGCGACGTGAGGCGCAAGTACGGTCTGCCAGAGTGAGAGTGCACTGGACGGCCACAGCGCAGCGCCACCTCGACGCAATCCACGCGTATATCTCCCAGGACTCCGTGGAGTACGCGCAACGGGTGGTGGACCGCCTCACGCGGCGTTCCCAGCAGATCGCCGCCTTCCCCCTCTCTGGCCGCAAGGTGCCCGAGTTCGACGCAGAGGATGTGCGGGAAGTGATCGATCCCCCGTACCGAATTGTCTATCGAGTCAAGCCAGACCAGGTGGACGTTCTGGCCGTCATCCACGGCGCGCGAGATCTCCTGACCGCGGAAGAGGAAAACGGATGGGCCGAACTAGGCTCCCCTGCTCCCGCCTGATCGCCCGACACCATCCTTGAACAGATGAGGCCTGGCCGGAGAGACATCAGCGTGGACCCAAACGACCAGTGCATCGTGATCAAGGGCGCGGCGGCGCATAACCTGAAGCGCCTCGACCTGAGCATTCCCCGCGACAGGCTGACCGTGATCACGGGGCTGAGCGGCTCGGGGAAGAGCTCGCTGGCCTTCGACACCATCTTCGCCGAGGGGCAGCGCCGCTACGTCGAAAGCCTGTCGTCCTACGCCCGCCAGTTCCTCGAGCAGATGCAGAAGCCCGAGGTCGAGAGCGTCGAGGGGCTGCCCCCGACCATCTCCATCGAGCAGCGGACCGGCATCGCCAGCCCCCGCTCGACCGTGGCCACGACGACCGAGGTGCACGACTACCTCCGCCTCCTCTACGCCCGCGCCGGCGAGCCCCACTGCCCCCAGTGCGGCCGCCTCATCCGCCAGCAGTCGCCCGAGCAGATCGTCGAGGCCGTCCTTGCACTGCCCAAGGGCCTCCGCGTCATGGTGCTCGCCCCGATGGTCCGCGGCCGCAAGGGCGAACACAGGGAAATCCTCGACCGCATAGGCCGCGAGGGGCTGGTCCGCGTCCGCGTGGACGGCCAGGTGTTCGCGCTCGACGATACGCCGAAGCTCGACAAGCGGCGGGTCCACACCCTCGAGGCCGTCGTGGACCGCCTGGTCGTGGACCCCAACGAGCGGTCGCGTTTCCACGACTCCATCGAGACCGCGCTGACCCTCGGCGAGGGCCTGGCCATCGTGTCGCGCGCGGCGGGCGAACGCTGGGACGATACGCTCTACAGCCAGCACTACGGCTGCCCCGAGTGCGGCGTGAGCATCGAGGAGCTTGCCCCCCGCCTCTTCTCGTTCAACAGCCCCTACGGCGCCTGCCCCACGTGCAGCGGACTCGGCACGTGCATGGAGTTCGACCCCGACCTCCTCGTGCCCGACCCGTCCCTGAGCCTGGCCGAGGGCGCCATCCACGCCTGGCGGCGCGGCGAGGCGATGGCGTCGTGGTACAACCGCGCCCTGGAACGCTTCTGCCGCGACTTCGGGGTCGCAATGGACACCCCCTTCGCCAAGCTGCCCGCCGAGGCCCGCGACGCCCTGCTCCACGGCTCGGGGTCGGCCTTCAAGGGCGTCATTCCTGAGCTGGCTGAGCGCTTCCGCAAGACCGAGAGCGATTCGCTGAAGGCCCGCCTGATGGGCTACATGGGCGAGATGCCCTGCTCAGCGTGCCACGGCGCTCGGCTGCGGCCCGAGGCCCGCGCCGTCACCGTCGGCGGCAAGGCGATCCACGAGCTGGCCGCCCTCTCCATCGCGGACGCCCATCGCTTCCTCACCGCCATGTCCGTGCTGCCCTTCAGCCGGTCGAACGCCGCGCCCAGGAGCCGCTCGAGCGTCTCGGCGTTCGGAAAGGCGTCGGGGTAGTCCCGCAGCAGCTCGGGGCGGATGTCGCCCCACGCCCGCCCGTAGATGAGCGCGACCGCCTGCTCGTGGGTGACGGGGTGGCCGATCTCGCGCAGCACTGCCTCCGCCGCGGCCACCCACAGCCGCTCCGTGTCCACCAGCGTCCCGTCGAGGTCGAAGAGAAACGCCTTAGCCATCACGCCCATCTCACCTCAAGTCGCTCCCCCGTGGCGATACATGCTCAATCTCCCCCCTATGGAATTGAGCATGTATGGGGCCGCCGATGCATCGCCCTAACCTCTTTTCTTCCCAATGGTTACGTCGCTCTGGCGGCGGCTCGCTCGCCCGCGTTACATGCTCAATTGGGTCGCGCCCTCCCGAACGCTCTAATGCCCTCGGAAGGGAACAAGACACCCTTCACGTGCCGAGCCGCGACAGGGGGTTCTGGCGGTGGCACTCCTCGATGACGGCGATCTGCTGGCGGACCTGTTCGGGCGTGATGACGAGCGGCGCGCCCGCGGTGAGCGTCTTGTAGAGGTGGCTGTAGAACTGCTTGGACATGTAGGCGAAGCTGTTGGCCTGGCTCTTGGGCACG
The DNA here is from genome assembly GCA_041320515.1 of Planctomycetota bacterium. Classification (GTDB taxonomy): domain Bacteria; phylum Planctomycetota; class PUPC01; order DSUN01; family DSUN01; genus DSUN01. Next base: position 4,212,015 of record JBGLNR010000001.1, read on the forward strand.
GCCCAGGTCTTCTCGACCCAGGGCAGTTGCTCGCTGCAATACTGGCGGCCGGGGAGCGGCTCGCGGACGAGCGACCGCTTCGGGGCCTTCCTGGGGTTGAAGTACTTCCACTTCATCTCGCCCGTGCCGCCCGTGAGGCCGCCGCGGGTGCCGAAGACCTGGTAGGTGTAGAGCGAATAGGGGCAGCACGACGAAATCTCCAGGTCAATCGTCGGATGGCCCTCGCCGCTCATAACGAGCTTCACGTGGTCCTCGGCGTCGCCGAACGTGTTGGCCCGGTCCATCAGGCAGGCGACCTTGGGCATGCCGGACCCGAAGAGCTGAAGGGCCTGGTCGAGGGGGTGCGGCCCCGTGTTCAGCAGGTTGCCGCCGTTGTGCTCCTGAAGCGTCTGCCAGTCCCAGCGGCGCCCGAAGCCGTTGAAGGCGACCTTGATCATCACGACGCGGCCCAGCACGCCCGAGGCGATGACCTTGCGGACCTGCTGGAAGTAGGGGGCGAAGCGGCTCTGCTGGAAGATGGCGAGCAGCTTCCCCGCCTTCTTCGCCGCGGCGACCAGTGCGTCCACCTCGGCGGCGCGGCGGGCCAGCGGCTTCTCGCACAGCACGTTGTGCCCGGCCCGCAGGGCCTCGAGGGTGATCGGCACGTGGAGGTCGGAGAACGTGGTGTTGATCACGAGGTCGAGGTCGGCGCGGCGGAGCAGTTCGCGGTAGTCCTCGTATGTCGCGGCGCCGAACTCCGCTTCCGCCTGCGCCCGCCGCTCGGCGATGAGGTCCGACACCGCGGCGATCTTGAAGCGCTTGTCCGTCCGCAGGTGGCGGGCGTGAATGTCGTACCCGCTCCGCCCCTGCCCGATGATCCCGACGCGAATGATCTTCTTTGCCATTGAGCCTGTCTCCTCACGGTTCCGCGTGCAGGTGTGCACGCCCTACTTCTGTTCCTGCGTCGAGCGGCGGCTGGTCTCGGCGGTCTGGGCCTGAAGGGCGGCAATCGTCTTGGCGTTCGCCGAGCCCTCGATGGCCTTCACCGCGATGTCCTGCACCTGCCCGTAGGACTTCTCGATCTGGGCCGAGAGCTTCGCGAGCTGCGCGGCCTGGGCCTTCCCGGTCTCCTGGAGCGCCTCGATGCGGGCATTGAGGACCTTCTGCTCGGCCTCGGCGTCCTTCTTCAACATCTCCTCGCGGGCGCCCGCCTCGCGGCTCAGCCGCTCGGTCGCCTCCTTCACGGCCTTGGCCACGGCGGCGTCGAGTTCCTTCGGGAACGCCGCGGCCCTCTGCTGGAGCGCCGCGAAGTCGGCCTCGCGTTCCTTGAGGGCCTTCTCGCGCTCGGCCAGGCCGCGCTCCAGCTCCTCGCGCTTCGTCTGGAGGTCGCGCTGGAGCCTTGCCTTCTCGAACTCGAATTCCTCCTTGGCGAGCTGCTTCTCGCGCGCGGTGCGGTACTTGAACTCCTCGGCCTCGCGCTCGCGGGCCTTCTTCTCGGCGGCGTCGCGCTCCTTGGCTTCGGCCTCGTGGGACGCCTGTTCCTCCTTCCACTCGGCGCGCGTCTCCTCGATCTCGGCGTCGAGGCCGGCTTTCTTCTGCGCCATGTCGGCGTCGAATTGCTCGCGTTTCTGCCGCTGGGCATCGAGGAGCGCGGCGAGGGTCGAGGCGGCGCGCTGTATCTCGTAGATTTCCGCCAGCTCCGCCTCCTTCACCTCGACCGCGCGCTTGACTTGTTGGTACTTCGTCGTCGCCTCGTCCATCCTGTCCGACAGCTCGGCGAGAACCTTGCTGATCTCGGCCTTGAGGGTCGCGATCTGCTTGCCGATGCCTTCGGACGCGACGGCCTCGGCGGTCTCGACCGCCGCCTTGTCCTGCCGCTCCCTGATCTTCTGTTCCGGCTTCACCTCGGCCTCGCGCCGCTCCTGAATCTGCTTCTGAAGGTCCTTGTAGGCCGTGAGAAGCTCCTTCTTCGAGCTGGTGATCCCGACCGGCCTGGCCTCTGACTCCGGCATCGTCGCCCCCTTTCGCTTCGTGGCTGGTGTCGAGAGAGACGCCCGTCGCGCTCAGGCGGCCAGTATAGCCCGCGGCAAGTGCGGATGCAACCCCGTTCCATCCCGGCACGGGAGGGGGAGCGCAGGAGCGGGGAGGCAACGCCCGGCCCTTGGCTGAGGTTGACAGCGGGGACGCGCTGCGGCATGATATGGCGGCCGGGCGGGGGCAGCCACGAGGCCCTCCGCCAAGCCCGGCAACTCGCCGGGCACTGGCCGTGACGCGGCAGAAAGAGGGGACGCATGCCAACCGCTCGGTGTCCGAAGTGTGGCTCCCCGTGCTCCTACGAGGCGGGGATGGTGCGGGCCTCGTGCCCGCGGTGCGGCGCCGCGTTCCAGTTGGGCGCAGCCGCCGGCGAGCCGGTGGTCGAGGCCCGCGCGGTGGTCCCCTGCCGCGCGTGCGGGGCGGCGAACGACGAACGCAGCGCCCGCTGCGCCGCGTGTGGGGCGCCGCTCTACGCCGTTGCTGCCCCTGGGGAGGACCCCAACGCCCTGTTCAACACGCTGATCCCCTATAAGAATGTCGCCGCCCTCGTGGGGTACTACCTGGCCGTGTTCTCGCTCATCCCTTTCCTGGGCATCGCGCTGGGCCTTGCCGGGTTCGTCCTCGGCATCATCGGGCTGCGCCACGCGCAGGCCCACCCCGAGGCGCGGGGCAAGGCGCACGCCCTGGTCGGCATCATCCTCGGGGGCCTGTGCGGCTTCGGCTACCTCGCCCTCCTCATCCTGGCGGTCGCGGCGGCGCGTCGGTAAGGGAGGCACGGCATGGCAACGGTCGAGGCGCGGGTGGTGGGCGCGTTCGGACGCGCGCGGCACTGGCCCACCCTGCTCTACGGCCTGCTCGTGGCCGCGTGCGGCGGGCTGGTGGGCCTCGGGGTCTGCCTCGAACCCGACCAGACCCCCGCGCCGGAGGCTTCTCCTGCAGTCCCCGCGCTAGGAGGTCCTCTGAAAGCGTGTACGCAAAAGGCATGCGTGGACGTTCCTTGCCATCGAATTGACGCAGGAGATTCGCCCGAAGCTCCTTGGGGAGCTGGTAGAGATTCAAGACGAGAGCGTCGATCCGGGCGAGTCGAACTCGCGAATCGTCCACGGACAGGCCCGCCCTTGACCCGCCCGCTGGGGCTATGGCATCCTCGTACGCCCGCACGGCCGCAACTATGTCCGAGACCTCAGCCGCGCTAGCCGGCGGGACCGGGATGCGTTTGACCAGAGGGTAGGAGTTGTTGCGCTCATCGCGGAGGGAGTAGAGGTAGGCGTTTGCCACGGGACCATTGATCACGGCTGCCAGGAACTCCAGGGGTGTATCGTTGCTCCTGGGTCGCACGGCGAAGAAGCTACCCGCTACTGCCAGGCCCGTCCGATCAACCGCGGCAAGGATTCTCCATTGCCCCGCGCTGCTGCGCCCGCAGTTGCACAACACTCTAGGAACTCCGATCGTGGTTCCCCGACTAGAGCGCAGCACGGCCTCCTCGTCGATCCTCATCCATACTGGTGGCCCGAGCGCGAAACATGAAAGTGAAGCCTCTGCATTGCCGTAGCCGCGAGCTGCCCCATAGAAGTAAGTCTCTGAGATGAGCTGCGTACCCGGTGGGAGTCTCTTTCTCGGCTTGTGGCTCACTTCCTGTCCCACGTCCGGCGGAGCATCCGGCTTCTCTGTTGCCTTGTGGCTCAGACCCTGCCCCACATCCGCCACAGTATCGAGCTTTTCACATCGGACGGCAAGGCAGTCCCACACGTCGCGAAGCTTAGGCACGCGAAGAACCTTGAACGGGAAGGCATCGAAGCAGGACTGCTCGACCGTCTCCTCGGACGTTGCCGCGTAGAGTTCCTTGAAGCGACCACGGTCACGGGCCAGGACATGGCGGAAGCGAACGAGCGCAGGCTGCTTATGCTTCTTAGCAAGGAGGACGCCGCTCTCTGATTCCGAATGGGTGAACATGCCTTCTGGGAGCAGGCAGATCTCTAGAACATGGAGTTCTCTGAGGATGCTCTCGCGCAAGGGTTCGGACCTTCGCCCTTCCAGCACCTCGCGCGGTAGGACCATGCCGATAAGAGCGCCCTCAGGCAAATGGGGGATGGCCCGACGCAGGACCTCACCAGCCTTGTTCGCCGAACGTGGTTCCATCCTCTTTGAGCGCAGGTCACTGCGTTCTTCGGCGGTAAAGTTCTCGAAGGGCGGGTTCGCCAGCAGGATCTTGCTCCCTTGCGCACGTTGCTCAAGAGCGCTCGTCGTCCACAGATCGTCTCGAGTTAGGTCCCAACCGTCCCGATTCGGGAAGTCGGCCAGAGTGAGGGAGAGGATAGCCGTCTCTAGCGCGAACCCGTCCACATCGAACCCGTGCAGGTGGGCAGCTAGGTACTTGTGCTCTCTGTTGCCAGACCAGTGGGGGTCAACATCCATGCGCAGGCGCCGCATGGCGGAGACCAGGAACGTCGCGCACCCCACGCCAGGGTCCAGGACGTGCCGATCATCGGTGGCGAGTTCGTCTATGGGCAACCGCCACGTGATGTAGTCCGCGATGTATCGCGGCGTGCTATGGGTGCCGTAGCGCTTGCGGGTCTCCTTCGTGACCAGGGTGTTCTCATAGATGTAGGCAAGGCTGTCGGCGGCCAGATTGTGAAACCGGATAGACCCCGCCACCCTGTCTGCGACCAACTGCGCGACATCGGGATCGTCCAGAGCTGGGGACGTGAAGGCTTTGGGTCCGTAGTACCTGGCCACCTCCCGGAGGACGCTGGATGGCGAACTGAAGTCCAGGCCTGCGAGAGCGCCTTTATCTTGCAGGATCTTCGCAGCCAGAAGCCGGAGCAGCAGCCGATAGAGCATGGGGAAGTCTGGGGCTTTGCCATGCGCACTCTCGTAGGCTCGCGTGCCAGCGAGCGTGAGCGACTCGATGAGAACGTGGAGCTTCTCGCCCACTTCGAAGCTTAGGGCAGGGATGAGGCCAGCATCCACGAAATCCAGCTGACGCCCGAAAGGCGACTTCTGCCGGAGAATGCGGGCTGGGGCAAACGTGTCCGCCTTCTCACTGAAGAAAGACTCCAGACGAGACAGCGGGAGGTCGTCTTCCCGTTTCGCCGGCCCCCGCGCCTTCATAGTCCACCATTCCAGGCTTCCGTCTGAGACCACGAAGACGAAGAGCGCTCCGAGGGCCCAGCACTTGCTCAGAAGGGCTGTCCGGTCTGCTTCCCCCGGTGGTGCATCCACCACGGCAACGCAAGCCGAATGGAAGTCGGTGGGGCGGGTCCCGAATGCCGCGAGGACGACCCGCCGAGTGGGCATGCTGTCCTCGCGGAAGTCGACGTACTCATAGTCCGCCTTCACCAGCGAGGGCTTGAAGCCACAGCGCACGAGGGCCACGCGGAAACGCTGGATGTTGGCGGCTATCATCCGAAGCCACTCCGCAAGCGCAGATAACCCGGTCGCGGCGACTGCACCGCTGCCGCGTTCTCAAGAGACGTCAGAGACAGGCGAAGCCGGACGGAATACGCCCACCATGCACGTGTGTGGCACAATCATCGGCGGCGAAGACGGCCCGCTCTGCCCGCTCGCCCATCATTCTGTCAGTTCTCCCGTGAATGTCAAGCCCCAATACCCCCGCACCTGATCGGCCCTGTCAACAGGCGCGAGTGTGCGGGTCGAGCGCGTCGCGCAGGCCGTCGCCGAGGAAGTTGAGGGAGAGAAGGGTGAGGGAGAAGGTGATGCCAGGGAAGACCATGAGCCAGGGGCAGACCTCCATCGAACGCGCGCCCTCGGCGATGAGGGTGCCCCAACTCGGCATCGGGTGCTCGACGCCCAGGCCGAGAAAGCTCAGGAATGCCTCCTGGAGCATGACGGCGGGGACGTTGAGGGTGGCGTAGACGATGACGATGCCGAGGATGTTGGGGACGATGTGGCGGAAGATGATGCGGCAGGGGCCGGCGCCCACGGCACGGGCGGCCTCGACGAACTCGCGTTCCTTCAGCGAGATGACCTGGCCCCGCACGATGCGGGCCGTGGTGAGCCACTGGACCGCGCCCAGGGCGATGAAGAGGTTCAGCAGGCTCCGCCCCGCGACCATGACGATGAGGATGACGAGGAACATGAAGGGCAGGCCGTAGAGGACGTCCACGAAGCGCATCATGAGGTTGTCCGTGCGGCCGCCGACGTAGCCCGCGATGGCGCCGTAGGAGACGCCGATGACGAGGCTCACGAGCGTGGCGACGAGGCCGACGGCGAGCGACACGCGGGCGCCGTAGAGGAGGCGGGAGAGGAGGTCGCGCCCCAGCGCGTCGGTGCCCAGCCAGTGCGAGCCGCTCGGCGGCTGGAGCGCCTCGGGCAGATTGACGGTCTCATAGGGATAGGGCGCGAGCAGGGGGGCGAGGAGCGCGAGCAGCCCGAGGGCCAGCAGGAAGCCCGCGCTCACCGCGGCCAGGCGGTTGGCCACCAGCCGGCGGAATGCCAGGCGGCCAGGGCTCATCGTTGCAGGTATGCACGCCCTACCATGAACACGATCTTGTAGGGCGTGCATACCTGCACGCGGAACCATATGCGCGTCGCGCCTCAACCGTCACCGACGAGTTCGTTGAGGCCATCGACCACCTGAGTGAGTTCCTCGGGGGAGAGGCGGCCGAGGCGAGCGCCGAGGCGTTCGGTGGACAACGTGCGTATCTGGCTGATCTTCACCCAGGACTGCTTGGGCAACCGCGCGCTCTGAATCTCGAGTGTGAGGGGGAAGCCGGCGCGCGGCGGCCCGCTCGTGATCGCCACGGCGATGACCGTGCGCGAACGCTCATTGAAGACTTCGTGGCTCAGCACCAGCACCGGGCGGAGGCCCGCCTGCTCGTTGCCCCGGGTGGGCGCCAGGTCCGCCCAGAAGATGTCCCCTCTCAGTACTCGGGCCATCCTTCCATGTCCTTGGCAAAACCTTCCTCGGCCATCGCCTGCTCCTCACGCGGGTCCAACTTCGCGCACTCGCGGGCCAGGCGGGTGTGCTCCAGCCTCTCGATCTTCTCGCGGAGCGCGCTCCGCACCGCTTGGCTGCGGTTGGGGAAGACTCTGCTCTTGACAAGGCGGTCCACCCTTGTCAGGAGTTCGGTCTCCAGGGAGATCGCGATCTTCGTGCTGCTCATTGGGCTTCTCCGGTATTCCAAATCATCATACCACATTCCGCCCCCGAGTCAACCTGCTCCATACGAGCATGGCCCCCAGTTATGGTAGCCAGTCGGTTTTCCTATCGTCCTCGTCCCTCGTCCTCGTCCTTCGTCCTCGATTCGCCTGGCGTGCCGGGGAGAGAGTCGAGAACGAGGACGAGGGCCGAGGACGAGGACGATTGGGGAAGAACGAAGGCGTCACCAGGACGAGGGGCCATACTCGTTCCATACTGTGGCCTTGACCGCCGCGCGGCCGAGGGATATAATGGGGTTCGTGTGACACCTGGACTGAGGAGACTGGATGCATCAGCCCGAGCAACTGCTGGGTGAGGTGGTCGCGCGAATTCGGCGGACGGTTGACCCGGACCGCGTGATCCTGTTCGGCAGCCGTGCACGGGGCGACGCTGGGCCGGAGAGCGACCTGGACATCCTGGTGGTCGCGCCCTCGCCACTCCCGCGCTGGAAGCGTACCGTGCCGCTCTACCGCGCTCTCGCGGGTCTCGGCGTGCCCAAGGACGTAGTGTGGTGGACGCCCGACGAGATTGACGAGTGGCGGGGGGTCCGCTCCCACTTCATCACCACCGCGCTCCGGGAAGGGAGGGTGCTCTATGAAAGGTCCGCGTGAGCACGCCCTGGGCCTCCTCGCCAAGGCGGACCACGACCTCCACGTGGCGCGCTTCCTCCTCGAGTGCGGCGAGACGGACTCCGACGCAGGGCCACTAGGCAATCATGTGAGAGAAACATGAGCATCTTTCCATGGCCATTCGGCGACCCCAAACGGCGGCAAGTCAAGCGACTGCTTCGCCAGGCGATTGACCTGAATCTTGACGTGGAGAGAAGGCGCGAAGCGCTGGCTCAGTTGCAGGAGATGGGGCCGGTTGCCGTTCCATACCTTCTTGAAGGGTTCAGGCGCAAAGACGAGAAGCTCGATGGGGCGGCCAGTTTGGTCCTATGCCGCATGGGGGACGTGGTGATACCGCAACTCATCGAGGCGCTGGGCCGTCGCGTGCAAGCAGTCCGAGCATCTGCCGGCGGCGTGCTGTTGCAGATGATGCCTAGATCAAATGCTGCACGTGAAGCGCTTCTGGGAGCTCTGGGCCACAAGAAGCCACTAGTTGTGGCAACCGCGTGCCTGTATGTTGGCGAGGCCACTATGATCAAAGATGGGGTTCCTCGGCTGATTCAGGTTCTTGCCCACCCAAACCTGCATGCTCGACATACGGCCTTGGGGGTTCTAGCAGGGTTGGGTCCGCTCGCTGTTGAAGGCCTGCACAAGGCCCTCAGTTCTGAAAACCAAGCTGTTTCCGAAGGAGTCGCTCTTGCACTGCAAATGTTCAAGGACAAAAAGCCGAGTAATCCCGTTCGTGCAAGAGCCATCTTGGGGTGCGGTGACTGCTACAGTCCGGACTTCATAGATGTTGATATCAAGAACCTGGACGCCATGCGGCTCGCTCTAGGGGGGCTCCTATATCGTGGGTTCATCAAGTGTCCGGCCTGCAAGAGCCAGAACGTGGGTATGCTTTTGGCAGGACAGAAGGTTGGGCCGATTCCGAAGCCATTCAGAACCTTCTCCCCTGAGGATGCCTTTGACGCGGTGTTCGTGCCTCATGGCGGGAAGTTCAGTTTTGCATGCCGCTGTGGCTTCGAACTACCGGTGCCAGAGTCGGAGCAGGGTGAAGACTATCTCGTTGTCTGTCCTCAGTGTGGGATGAGGATAAGACTGAGCATAAGGTTCAGCGCTTCTGGGCTCTTGGATCGCCCGTGGGGGTCGCGGTAAGACCGTACTTGCCTTTCTCATTGCGAAGCTCCGGCTTCTCAACGGGCTCAATGCGACTCCTGCCGCACGGGGGTTAGAGCGGGAGCTTCCATAGCGCGCGTCGCGAAGCAGGAGCTTCGCGACGAGAGAGAAGAGTAGGGCTACGGGCTGAAGCCCGCACTACGAACTCGCGCGCTCGCGGCCTCGCGCCTCCGCGTCAATCACACGGGCGATGGCGAGCATGTTGGCCTGCCAGCGGTCCTCGGGGATGTCCTCGGTGATGCCGATGAGCAGGCGATTGCCGGGGGACGCCTCACGACAGGTGGAACTGACGCGCGCCATGTAGGACAGTGAGGGTACGGACCGCGTCCCCTACGACATCGTATGCGACCCGGTAGTTGCCTACCAGTATCTCGCGCGTGTGGCCATCGTGGAGTTCGGGGACGAACCGGCCCAGGCGGGGGAATCGGGCGAGGCGCTCGACTGCCTCGACAATGTCCAGCACGAGCGCGTTGGCGTAGAACTCCGAATCCCGCGCGATGTAGGCGCGAATGCCCTCCATGTCCTTCAAGGCGGGGTCGGTCCAGACGATGCGGCTCATACCTTCAGCCTGCGTCGCGCATCCTCGTGGGAGACGACACGCCCTTCGTCCGCTGCCTGTCGGCCCTTCGCAATCTTCATGCGGACGTAGAGTTCGTACATCGCGTCGCTGTAAGTGGCTGACGGAGGCATGCGCTTGGCGATGTCTCTCAGGGCTGATTTCACGGTCTTCGCGATCATGTCTGGTCCACCCTCGCTCCTCCCGCCATGCGCCCCATCGTACAGGACGCCTGAGCGCCTGTCAAGCTACGCTTGCGCCACTTGAGGGTAATCGGCGATGCGCCGGAGAACTGGGGTCAAGGACCATGTTCTTCGCTGGGGGATTGCTGGGTGACCAGGTGCTGCCAGGCGGCCAGGGCTTCGGGGCCGGCGCCGGCAGCCTGGAGGCTGTTGAGGGCGGGGCCGCTTGGCGCCCAAGCCGGGGCAAGCAAGAAGAGGAACTATAAGGAATGGTAACACTTCAGCCGGCTGAAGAGAATTTTGCGGAAATTCTCGAAAAAACACGATTTTCCGCTGGGTTTTTGGAAGAATATGCGCATAATAGAGGGCACCTACGCGCTCCTGTTCGTCGTCCCCGCGGCCGCGGTGGCCGTCGGCCTCATCTTCCGCAGGTCCCGCGCCATCTGGCTCCCCGCGGCGGCCGTGGCCGTGGTGCTCGAGATGATCCTGCTGGATTTCCTGGACTTCACGCGGCTGCCCATCGAGAGGGTCTTCGAGTACCTGTCGTTCGCCTCGTGGTGCTCGGCTATAGCGTTGCTCACGGCCAGCCCGAAGCTGCGCCTGGTGGCTATTGACGCCGCGCTGGCCATTGCGGCCAGCCTCCTCACCGTCTTCGCCGCCATTCAGCCAAAGTCTGTCGAGATGCAGCTCGTCCCAGCCCTTCAGTCGTACTGGCTCTTCATCCACGTCTCGCTCACGAGCGTCGGCTTCGCCGTCTTCGCCGCTGCGTTCGTCGTCGGGGCGCTCCTCCTCGTCAAGGCGTATGACCCGGGCCTGGCGCCGCCGGGCGGCAAGCGGCGCTTCGTGCTGTTGGCCGCCGCGGTGAAGGGCTTCGCGCTGGCCGTCACGTTGGGCCTTGTGTTCGGCAGGGTGATCCTGCCGTTCCGCGAGGTAGCCTACGCCCCGCACCAGGTGCCGGGCGCGGCGGAGGCCCCGCCCGTCGGCCTCATCCAGGTGGTCCGCTACGGCGCCGCGCTCCTGGGCGTCTTCGCCGCGCTGGCCTTCGTGTTCTTCTGGACCGTCTATCCGTTGGCCCGGAGAAGAGACGACAAGTCGGGCTTCGGCCCCTTCGTCTTCGTGGTTTGTTCGCTGGCCATGTTTGTCGCGTGCCTGCTCCTCGGCGGGATCACGCGGGCACAGGAGCATGCCATCGCCGGCCTTCGGGAGGAGCAGGAGCAACTGGTGCGCGTGGCCAATAGCCCCGCCCTCGGCCTCCGCGAGGGCAAACTCCTCACGCGCCAGGCGCTCGACGAGGACGTCGAGCGCTGGCGCGCCCTCTCGCGGCAGGCCAGGGCGATCCTGGGCAAGGCACGCTGGCTACCCCTCAGCCGGGAGCGGCGGGCCGAGCTGGCCGCCGACCCCGTCTTCCAGTCGCTCAGCGACCTCTTCGACAAGACTGGCACCAAGTGGGAAGATGTGGTCTACTACAAGCACATCAAGCAAGTCGGTCGCGACATGGGCGAGCGGGCCGACAACACGCAGAAGCTCGGGCGCCGCCTGAGCTTCCCCGCGGACTACGCTCAGCTCGAGCGCGTCGAGGCGGCCATCCAGGAGGAGTACCGCTCCCGCGAGGCCAACGCCCTCCTGCCCCGCAAGGCGGTGGGACAGCTCGCGGCCTTCATCGGCCTGGCTGCCCTCATCGCCATCCCGATCGGGCTCGCCCTCTACTTCGGCCTCCCGCGGCTGCGCGAGCGCCTGCCCGATGTTGCCCGCCTTGACCGCATCAGCTACGGCGCGGTGCTCTTCGCCTACCCGGTGTTCACTTTCGGCGCCCTGCTCGCGGGCGCCATCTGGGCGCACTTCGCCTGGGGCAATTGGTGGAGTTGGGACCCGAAGGAGGTCGGCTCGCTCGTCGGCTGGGTGCTCTACACCATCTACCTGCACCAGCGCTACCGCGAGGGCCTGACCCCCCGCGGCGCCGCGCTCGCCGCCATCCTCGGCTTCCTGGCCTGCGTCCTCAGTCTGGCGGGCAACGCCTTCCTCGGCGGCCTGCACGCCTACTCCTGAGGGCGGCAGCGAGAGCCGTCGGCAGGAGGGAATGATTGGATGGGTGGATGACTGGATGAATGCCAATCCGTCTTGCACCCATCCATTCATCCACTCATCCATTCATCCTCTCTGGCCTTTCGGAGGTCGTCTATGAAAGCTCTCCAGATGGCCGCGCCGCGCCAGATCGCGCTTCTCGACCACGTGCCCGAGCCTTCGCCCCGCGAGGGCGAGGTGCTGGTCCGCTGCCAGTGGGTCTCCATCTGCGGCAGCAACATCCACCCCTACCTCGCCCTCGGCCAGTGGCAGAAGCTCGAGTACCCCAGGCCCCCAGGCTGGGACGGCCACGAGTGCGTCGGCACCATCGTCGAGTCGCGGCTCGCGGGCTGGTCGCCCGGTACGCTCGTCCTGGCTCACCCGCAGGACTACGCGGGGTTCGCGGTGCTGATTCGCGCGAAACCGCCCGGCCTCGTGGCGCTGCCCCAAACCGCCGATCCGGTGCCCTTCATCGCCGCACAGCCCCTGGCCACCGTGCTGCGGGCCATGAGCCGCATCGGCTCCGTCGCCAACGCCCGTTGCGCCGTCGTCGGCCAGGGGCCGATGGGCCTCACCTTCACCGCCGTCCTCCGCCACGCCGGCGCGCGACAGGTCATCGGCATTGACCTGCTGGACTATCGCGTCGAGGCCGCGAAGCGCTTCGGCGCGACCGACGCCGTGAATGCCTCGAAGGAGAACCCCGTCGAGGCTGTGCGCCGCCTCACTGGCGGCGCGATGGTGGACCTCAGCGTGGAGGCCGTGGGTTTCCCCGAATCCCTTGCGACGGCTGTGGCTCTGCCCCGACGCTATGGGAAGGTCTACGTCTTCGGCGTCCCGCGTTACGCGGCGCAGGAGTTCCCCCTCAACACCTTCTTCCGCGGCGAAATGGAGATGATCGCCTCGGTCGGCCCCGAGTGCGTCCACTTCTTCGACGCCGCCGCGCGCATGCTGGCGGACGGCCAGCTCGACCTCTCTGCCCTCATCACCCACCGCCTCCCCTGGTCCGACGCCCAGCGGGCCTTCGACATGTACGCCGACCACACCGATGGCGCGCTGAAAGTTGTCCTGGGGGTCTGAAGGCAGCGGCTCTTGCACTGCCGACTGCCGAGTGCCGACTGCCGACTATTCTGCCTTCTCGATGTGGATCGCCTCGCCGCTCTTGACCTTCGCCAGCTCGTTCGGATCGCCATCGAGCGTGCCCACGACGTTCACGGGGCTGGCCGGCGTCTGGCCGTAGAACAGGCACAGGCAATCGCCGTCGGGCCAGAAGGCCACCGTGCCCGAGGGCACCTTCGCCTGCGCGTCGTCGGGGTCCATGTGGACTGGGATCTCGAAGTACACTTCCTTGCCCCACAGCCGCGCCCGGCTCTTGATCGGCAGGGCGGCCAGAATCTTCCGCGCCGTCGCCGACTCGTTCAGCGTCGCAGCCGTCTCGACTTTTCCCGCCCGAATGTGTATCCTAGCCATAGCTGACCCTCGGCTCCAAGAGGTGGATGGAACGAAGGCAAGTGGTGACACTCCAGCCGGCTGAAGTGGACGCCCCCACTGGGCTTGCCCCAGTGGAGCGAGGGATTGGCAGCTACTGTGCCGCGGGCCTCACCCACTTCTCCCCCTCTCCCCCGCCCGCCGCCGGGCGGGCGGGGGCGAGGGGGGTAGGGGGTGAGGGCCACCCCGCGTAGCGGCCAGTCCTTCGCCCCACCGACACGAGGTCGGCGGGGGCGTGCAGTTCATTCGGCTGAAGTGGTGCGTCAAGTGTAGCGGAGCCAAGGGGCCGAGTCAAACCATCGAAGGGAGACCGCGATGCGAACGCTCTGTCTATCTGCTGTGCTGGCGGCGTGTTCCGCGCTTGGGGCCGAACAGGGGCCGTTCCAGCGCCCCGCCATCCCCTCGTTCGCCCTGGGCGACCTCGACTCCTCGGTCCGCGGCCGCATCCCGGACAAGGAGGCCGCCCTCCTCATCCTCCACGACCTCCTCGGCCTCGCCCCCTACCTCCCCCGCCCGCGCCCCCACCCCGACCTGCCCGATCGCCTGCCCCCGGCCCCCTGACTCGCCCCCGGGGGCGGCGTTAGTCACAAGTCACTGGCAGCGCCACCCTTACGTCTTCCAGGCCCTCATGCGCAAACTCGGTCATTTTTCGACACGCCCCTTCATTTTTCGACACGCTTTTCTCCCCTTTTCTCTCACCACAGAGGGCACTGAGACGGCGCACGGAGAGGAGAGATGGCCGGGTGACCGGGCAACCAGTCGGCAGGCGGCAGACGGCAGTGGGCAGCGCGAGCCACCTCGCGCGCTCGCCCCCGCGGCGCCACTGGTCTCATCCGTCGCGGCGCGGTTCCGTCTCCGCCTGCTCACCCCGACCACCGAACACCCTTCTTCGGCTTGACTCCCCGGCCATGCGCGAGTAGCATTAGCTGACGAGACGACAGCACGGGCCAGCCGTCAGCCCTTCCGGAGGCGAAGCCATGAGACAACCACGCTGCTCACTGCCGCGCACTTGCCCGCGATGCCCTTCGGCGCCGAACTCGACGGCGGCGACCGGCCTCCCCAGCTTCCGCTGCCCCATTGCCGACCTCTTCGTCAACCACTGAGGCACGGACTCGAGGTGTCCGACATGGCGACTGACGGAATACCGCGCGACTACGCACAGTACCGCGACTACCTAAGGGCCCGCGAATCTCACTTGGCCAGCTACGCAACTAGGGGGGATCAGGCAGTCCTGTATGATGGAACGACCTGCGAGGAGTATTTCTCGAATCGTTTTTCGAATGCCGCCGACGAACTCACCCTGGACCGCAACAGGTTCAGATCGTTGTTCCAGATAGACCGAGATAGGATCCTTTACTCAAGCTACTTTCTACGCCTCGCGCAGAAGACACAGATCCTCACAGTGGCAACGGACCTTGTGGAAACGAGGTTAAGCCACACAGTCAGGGTGGCTCAGATTGCACGCAGTCTTTGCATGGGGCTGCAGTTGAACCAGGATTTGGCAGAGGCCATAGCCCTCGGCCACGACATTGGGCATGTGCCGTTTGCGCATCGCGGAGAGGCTAGCCTGCGCCTGTGGCTGGCAGAGAAACTTGGTGTACGCCAGAAGTCGGCCGTTCAACTGGCGCTCTTCCCTGTTGGTGATCCCCCTCTGCTGGCTAAGGTGGCACCCGAATACCATGATGCATTCCGACGGCATTTCACTTTTGGCAATGATCCTGGGGAGGAGCTGTTCATGCATGGACGCCAGAGCTTCAGATTGCTGTCGCTGAAGCACAAGGACTCAAGGCGGGCCAAATTTACGCGCCAGGTCCTCTTCGGTATCTGGCGCCACTCGTTGTCTGCGAGGGCGCAAGATGCCACGTTCAGGTTTGAATCTGGCGACGTTGGCGCCCCGCAGTGCGCGATCACTGGGAGTGACTTGACACCGGAATGCCAGACGGTGCGTTACGCTGATGACATCGCAACGCTTGTTGACCTGCACGAGGCCATTCAGCACGAGATCATTACACCGCGCGAACTCAGCGACGCCGTGAATGAGCACGCGGAATTTGAGGATTCGCTGTTGAGTACGATTGTGGGTCTGCTCGCGAATCCATCGGGCGGTAGTCTCTCTCTGGTTCTGACTTCCTTCGTCAGCGACTTCATCAAGAACAACTTGCCGATTCTCCAAGGAGAGAGAGGCGCCGCTTCCATGTGCCTCTCCGACCGAGCGGAGCGCGTGTTGGCGACTTTGAGGGCTGTGGTGCGCGAGAAGCTCCATGCCTCGCCCGGAGTCGGCAGAGGCGACAGCTTCAACGAGGCGCACATTAGGGCCTTGTGCACTTGGTACGATGCTAACCCAACGCACTTGCTTGATAACATGATGAGGAGAAGCCAGGACCCTGACTTCCCTTATAGGCTCAGTGATGAGGAGAAGGTTAGCATAGCTAACGACCAGGTTTTCCGGTGCTCGGCAATATGCGATTTCATCTCTGTACTGACGGACTCCGAAGTGGGTTTACTGGCGAAATCGGTAAGCCCCTAGACCCTAATCAAGCGCATTCCCCCCAAGAGCATGAGCAGCTCGCGGGACAGGATACGGGGTTACCAAGGCACTTGTGAGCTGGTGTCAGGTCGTCATTCTGGAGTTTGGGCAGCTAGGGTTCAGGGGACAACAGACTCAAGTCCGTGGGACTCGTGGCGAGCGCGAATAGCGTCGCGGCACCGCTTGACACCCGCATGCGGGTGCGCTAGGATTCGTTCAATGGCATAGCGATCCGGAGCGAGGGGCACCTTGGATGAGGTCCCAATGTGCCAGGAAGCTGGTGGGCCACAGAATGAGACACCCATGCATCATTCTCTGGGAAGACCACCAGTTCGAACACTACACTGTCCGCTATGGAATCCTGCAGGTGGATGAGTCGCTGGTTCATAGGCCTCCATCCATCTCTTTTGTGCTTTCTCATCAGGAACTGGCCCCACCTGAGCAGAGCTTCTGCCTACAGATAAAGTTCCCATCCGTCCGCAACCCCAAGCGGCTGGATCAGCTTGAGAAGGGAATACACCTCTTCTCCTGCTTCTTCTCTTCACTGTCTGATGCAGAAGCTGCGGCGGGGTTCTTCGCCGCCCATTGGGTGTCCCTCTGGAATGCTATGGCACAACTCGATGGAGCTTCCGGCCTCAGCCTGAAGTCCAAGTCGTGATCCCATACGATGCTTCTTGGGGCCGGCGTCAGGTCGTCATTCTGCATTTGTCTGCGTCGGGTGGTCTGTGGGTGGAGACGATTCCGCGTGAATGTGTGCACGGCCTGCCGCTGTCGCTTTCCTATCCGTGTCATCCGTGCAATCCGTGGTTGCCCTCTTCTCCGCGCTCGATCCCCTGGACAGGGTTTGGGCAACACTCCCTGCGGCTCCCACCCGGTCACACGTCTGGACATTGACTCGTGGGCAGCCCTCGGGTATGGTGGTCTGCGGCGGTTGGCCCCGCGCCCCTGAACAGGAGTCCGAAAATGAGGTGTGCGCGCACAGGCGTGTGTGCTCTCGCCGTCGGCCTTGCCGTTGCCTCGATGGAGGCCAGCGGTGGCGGGGTGCCGCTGAAGGTGGTGATGGTGTCGGGCTCGGGGGAATACAAGTCGGGGGAGTCGCTGCCGGCATTCGCGAAGTTCCTCGAGGAGGGCTTCAACGCCAAGGCGACGGTGCTCGAGGCGAAGGGGGAGAAGGAGATTCCCGGTCTGGAGGCGCTGGACGATTGCGACGTGGTGCTGGTCTTCACCCGCCGCATCAAGCTGGAGGGGGAGCAGCTCGAACGCTTCAAGAAGTACTGCGACGCTGGAAAGCCCATCGTCGGGGTCCGCACGGCGAGCCACGCGATTCAGACCTGGCTCGACTTCGATAGGGAGGTGCTCGGGGGCAACTACAAGGGGCACTACGGCGGGGGAGTGAAGCAGTCCGTCACCATCGCCCCCGACGCGAAGGACTCGCGTCTGCCACATCTCCGAACTGCTCGCCGCTGCCTTGTAGAGAAGCGGCACGGACAGACACCGACGGACACGGACTCGCCGGAACGCCCAGACCGCCGCCGGTCCGTGCGTGTCCGTGTATGTCCGTGTGGCTTCCTCGCGCCTCGCAGCGGTGCGCGCACGGTCTATGCCTTCCTCGTCTCGCTCGCTGCCCCTCTCCTTGGAACCGGAGCTACCTCAGATGGGGGTTACTGGGCCAACCGGAGGGTGAGCTTGGGGCTGAACTCCTTGTCGCGGTACTCGGAGGCGAGGAGCTGGATGCGGGTGTGCTGGCCGTCATCCACGGAGCGATCAACCATCGGGACGATGGCGAGGCCGTGGTTCTTGGCCTGGCCAGAGAGCCAGGCGGCGACGGATTTGGTGACGTCAATGGAGTATTCGAGCGGGGGGTCGGCGGTGTCGGCGCCCTCCTCGGGCGGGACGATGACGTCGCCGTCGGGGTCCTTGGGCGTGTCCTTGCCGACCTCGAAGCCGGCCTCGTCGGCCCAGGTCTTGCCGGCGGCGGATTGCTTCCAGGTGGCCGTGCGCTCATCCCAGTCCGTGGTGAGGCGGAAGGCGGCGACGCGGGTCTTGCCCTTGCTGCTGGGGTCCCAGACATAGAAGGTGACGCGGGCGGAGGCGACCTTGGCGCCCTGCGGCACCTTGCCCGCGAGGTCGAACCGGACAAGGAAGGCGTTCGTGCGGTCGGTGCGGCGCAGGGCGTTGCTCCGGGCCTCGCCGCCGAATGCCCTGGTCGGCTCCTCAAAGTGAATGAGGGCGTCGCTGACGGCCGGCTTGCCCTGAATGACGATGGCGTCGCCCTGGTCGGCCTCGGCGCCAACGCCCTTCTCGGCCACGGGCGGACGCGGCTCGGGGAGGAATGTGGGGAGCTTGCGCGCGTCGCGCGCGGGCGTCCGCAGGTCCACGAGGCGACGCTTCCACTCGGGCCTGGCCTTCGACAGGATGCCCCCCACCCGCGTGCGCAACTCCCAGAGGGCGACGGGCGACAGGCGGTCGAGGGTGATGCGGCCGGCGTCCTCGATGCCGCCGGCATCTGCTGCCTTGCGCGCGGTGGCGACGAGGCGGAGCTGGTCCTGAACGGCTTGGCCGACCGCCCACCTTGGCGCCTTGAGGAGTTCCGTGAGCAGGGTGAGGTACTCGACGTCCTGCTGGCCGCGGCGGTAGGCTTTGAGGCGTACGCTCGGGATCGGCACTTGGCTGTCGACCTTGCCGCCGGGGTAGAACAGCGAGCATTCGTCGGCGTTCGCCCACGAACCGTCGTTGCCGATGGTCTGCCAGGGCAGCACGCCGTCGGCGCCCAGGCACCAGGCGCTCACGCACCAGCCGGCGGGCTGGACGTTCGACGCCTCGATGGGATTGGATGAGCCGTACTCGAAGATGACCATGCCGTTGCGGCGTTGGCGGTCGAGAATCATCCGCCGGTACTTGCGGAAGACGCCGCTGCACACGTAGAAGTCGTTGAGGGGCGTGAGGCAGTCGCGCTCCCACTCGGGCCGCGAGATGTCAATGCGGAAGCCCACCTTGGCCTTGCCGCGTACCGCCGCGGCGCCCTCGTGGAAGGCGGTGGCGAACCAGCGGAGCGCCCAGTAATCCTGGAAGCTCGCTGGCTCGTCGAGTATCCAGGGCGATGCCCCCCGCGACCAGCCCCGCTCCTTGAAGTTGCTCTTGTTGTTCAGATAGAACTGGAGGAAGGTGTCGTTCCAGCCCTTCTCGGCGAAATGCTCGGCGAAGAGGCGGGAGACCTTGACGAACGTCTCGCGGTACGCCGGCGGGAAGGCGCGGTCGGCCCAGTAGGAGCCGTTGTAGCTCTTGAACACGTCGCCCGGCCAGTTCTCGTGGAGCGGCAGGTAGAAGGAGTCGAGTGGCACGCCCTTGCGGGGCATATCCGCGAAGGCCGAGCCGTCGAGGAGCGGGCCGAACTGCTTGTCCCACGCCGTCCAGTCGAGCTTCGCACCGTCCCACTTCGGCGCGTGGCGCACGCTGCCGCCCTGGCTGTAGGGGAGGGCGTTGACGCACGTGCGGTGCGCGTGGCCGACGCGGTAGTAGCCCAGCTCGGGCGAGGGCAGGCCGTAGCTGTTCATCTCGGGGATGAACGACAGGTAGTCGGGCAGCGTGAAGTCCCACACGTTCAGTTCGATGGCGATGGCGAGCGATTCGCCGCCCTTGGTGAGCGTGAGCGTGCCCGTGTGCTTCCCCGCCTTCGCCTCGTGGGGCACGTAGAGGTCGGCCAGGAACGCGCCAGAGGTCAAGGCGCCCTTGATCGGCACAAGCGGGTCAGGCAACGACCCGCTCTTTGCCTTGACATTGTGGAACTCGAGCAGTTCGGCCCTCAGCGGCTGGGGGAGCTTGATGGCAGGCGTCACGCCCTCCACAGCGCCCTTCAGCACGACCTGGAAGGCGATGAACTCGTTCTTCGCGGCATAGAGCCGCACCAGCTTGTCCTTCGCTGACCAAAGGTGGTTGGCGGCAAGGTAGGTGGCATCGTGCGGCGGGATGGTCTCTCCCGAAGCGGGGTTCACCTTGTCGAGCGAGTCAATCACGGCGACCTCGGCCCCGCCCAGCTTGGGCAGCGGAGCAGGCTCCGTGAACTTGGCCGCCGGCTCGCCGACAATCGCCACCGTCGGCGGCGTCGCGGAGAGCTTGACAGAAAATGTGGTAGCCGGGCCGACGTTGCCCGCGGCGTCCACGGCGGCGACGCCGAGGGTTAGCGATTCACCGCCCTTGATGCCCAAGTCGCGCAGGTGCATCTCGACGCGTTGCCCCGGCGCGGCCGAAGGAACCAGGTAACGTGGGATTGGTGTGGCCTGCTGGCCCTCGTCCTCCCAATCAACCCACTGCTCATCGGAGCCTCCCTTGAGGAAGCCGACCCTGAAGCCGAGGGAATCGGGAGGCGTGAGCCACGAGACGATCGCCTCCCCTGCGGGCAAGGTGGTCTGCTCCTGGCGAGGGTACGTCGGCGCGGCGGGCGGCTGCTTGTCTTCGTCGCCGAGGTAGATGGTGAAGTAGGGGGCGGTCTTGGCGCCCGATTCGCGGCTGTGGACGAAGCGGTTGGGGAAGGTGAGCCGCTTGTACTGCTCGCCGTTGCGGGTCCACTCGCTCCCCGTGTCGTCGAAGACGACGAAGCCGTGGGAGAGGCCGGCCACGCGGGCGGCGACGACGCGCGGCTCGACGGCTACCGTCTGCCAGCCCTCGGCGTCGGGCGGCGTGGCGTCCCACGTTGCCCAGAGGGTGTTGCCTTCGCCCATCATCACGGCCGTGAGGTCGCTGCCGGGGTATGCCCAGGGCCGCTTGCCCAGTTCGGCCTCCTCGAAGCACGACGACCCAGGCTGCTTCGCGTAGCCCGTGCCAGTGCCCTCGACCCATTCGGATGCGAGGGAGGAGACGGCCAGGCGCTTCTGGATGTCCTTCGACGAGCAGTGCAGATGGAGCGTGGCGCCCGTGATGACCCGCCCCTTGAGCGGGGCGGGATCAATGTCCACCAGGAAGAACTCCTGGTATGCCTTGGTCTTGAGCGTGTTGGCGCGTGGACGCCGATGGCGGCCTGGGAGGTCATGGTGACGTATTGGCGGAGGCCCTGGCAGTCCACCACGATGGGCGAGGCGTAGCCGGGCTTGTCGCCCCACACCGCCTTCCCCGTCTTCTTGTCGAGGGCGGCCATCGCCGCCTGCTGGCCGCCGGGGCAGCAGACCAGGTTGTCCCCGTCAATGAGCACCGACTCCGAGAGGCCCCAGGTGATTTGCCTGCCGTTGAGCTTCTCGAGGATGTTGAGCGACCAAGCTTCCTTGCCCGTCTTCGCGTCCAGGCAGCTCAGCGTGCCGTCGGGCGTCTCGTAGTACACGTTCCCGCCGTCCACCGTGGGCGTGCCGCGGGAGCCTGGGCTGTCCTTGGTGTAGGCGGGGCCGACCCTGACCTGCCACTTCGTCTGGCCGTCGAGGCCGAGGGCGGTGAGGACCATGTCGGCGCCCTTGTTCCCCGCGGTGTAGAGGAGGCCGTCGGCCACGGCCATCGAGGCGAAGCCCTCGCCGAGGCCCTTAGCGGTCCAGAGCCGCGTCGGGCCGTCCTCGGGCCACTCCTTCAGCAGGCCCTTCTCGGCCGAAAGCCCGTTGCGGCTCGGCCCGCGCCACTGCGGCCAGTCGGTCGCCGCCGCGACGCCCGCCAGCATGCCCAGTCCCGCCGCCACCACGCACAACTGCCGCATCATGGCCTCTCCTCGAAGGGAAGTCCGGCTCCTCCTCTGCCTCTTGATCGTAGCGGCGCGAGCCGTGCCTTGCAAATCGCGTGCCCACATGCTAGCATCGGGCAAGAGCTGGCTGAAGCCAGGACTCCGAGCCCGCCCCCGATTCGTTCGGAGTCCTGCCTTCAGGCAGTCTTGGCTTTCCGCAACGGAAACCAACCAGGCAGTGGCATGCGAGCAGGCAGCGCGCGGATCGAGATCACCCCTCCGAAGGGGCTGCCCATGGGCGGCTTCCCCGAGCGGACCGATCCCGCCAAAGACGTCCACGACCCCCTCTTCGCGCGCGCCCTGGTCCTCGACGACGGCGAGCGGCGCGTCGCACTCCTCTCCGCCGACCTCCCCGAGGTCTCGGTCGCCTTCGCCGCCGACGTGCGCCGCCGCATCGAGGGCGAGATGGGCATCCCGGCCCAACACGTCCTCCTGGCCGTCTCCCGCACCCACGCCGGGCCGCTGGTCATGGGCCGCCGCGTGAGCGCGCCCGACCCGCTGTACCTGGAGAACCTGCGCGACCGCCTGCTGGGCGCGGCGCGGGCCGCGAACGGACGGCTCCGCCCCGCGCGCCTGGGGGCCGGGCGGGCCAAGCTCCACCTGGGCGTCAACCGCAGGGACGGCCTGTCCGCCCCCGCCGGGGCGACGCCCGCCAGGAGGCCCGGGCGCCACGTCTCGCCCTACGCCCACATCCTCGCCGTCGCCGAGGAGGGCGGCGGCCCCCTCGCCCTCCTGTTCACCGGCAGCGCCCACCCGGCCGTCCTGGGGCCGGAGAACCTGCAAGTCTCGGGCGACTACGCGGGCCGCGCCGAACGCGAGATCGAGGAGAACTTCGGCGACACCGCGGTCGCTCTCTTCGCCCTCGGCTTCGCAGGCGACGTGGATGCGGCCTGCGCGAAGCGCAACTTCGAGGAGGTCGAGCAACTCGGCGTCGCCCTGGGCCGCGCCGTGCTCGAGGGCATGAAGCCCATCGAACTCCTCAGCGGTCTCCCACTCCGCGTCCGCTCCCTGCGCGTGCCCCTGCCGCTCGAGATGCCGCCCACGGTCGAGCAGGCCGAGGCCCGCCTCCTGGCCGAGCGCGAGCGCCTGGCCAGCATCCTGGGGCGCAACGAGGAGAAGGCCGAGGTGGTCCGCCGCCGCATGCGGGTGGACTGGGCGGCCGAGCTGGTGCGCGCGGCCCGCGAGAGCCAGGGCGAGCAGGCCGTCGAGCTGGAACTCCTCGCCATCGCCCTCGGCCCCATCGCCCTCGTCGGCGTCGCCGGCGAGCCCTTCGCCGCCTACGAGAGCATCCTCGCGGCTGTCTCGCCCTTCACCCACACCATCCCCGTCAGTTGCGCCAACGGCAACATCGGCTACCTGCCCACCGACCAGGCCTTCGCCGAAGGCGGCTACGAGGTCGAGACCGCGCCCTGCCTCTACGGCGTCCTGTGCCTGCGCCCTGGGCTCGAACCCATCCTCCGCCAGGCATTCGCCCGCGTCCTGGTCGAACTGACGGATTAGCCGCTTCGGCCCTCCCGCGCGCGCGGCGGGTGCAATATTGAATGTCGAATGTTGAATGACGAATGACGAATGAAGAAGGAGGCCAAGACAGGACGCCGCGCTCCTCAATTCGACATTCGATATTCAGCATTCATCATTCAATATTCCGGCTCTCCGGCTGCGGCCGCCTTAGGAGGTTCTGAACCTTGAGTTCCCCCAGTCGAGTGGCCCTGAGCCTCGCCCTCGCCGCCTGCGCTCTCCCCGCCGTGGCCGCCCAGGCCCCCCAAGAGCCGGTCGCCGGCCTCATGCGCACGGCCGCCGAAGGCCAGCCCCAGCGCGACTGCTGGCTCTACGTGCCCAGGGCCTACGACAGGTCCCGCCCCTGCCCCCTCGTCGTCGTCCTCCACCCGGCCGGCCTCCCCGGCTCGCGCTACGTCACGGTCTGGGGCGAGGCCGCCGAGCGCGCCGCCGGCGCTTTCCTCGTCGCAGGCCCCGAGTGCCGCGACCGCAAGAAACGCACGTGGGACTTCGCGGACGAGAAGGACCTGCTCGCCACGGTCCGCAAGATCATGGCCACGTTCAACGTGGACCCCGCGCGGGTGCTGCTAACCGGCTTCTCGCAGGGCGGCACCTACACCTACACCTTCGGCCTGCGGAACCCCGGGTTCTTCCGCGCCATCGCCCCGGCCGGCGGCGCCCTCGTCGCCCGCCCGAGCCCGGAGTCCGACGCCATTCTCCAGAAGGCCCGCGGCCTCGGCGTCTACGTCGCCCACGGCGCCGCCGACAACCAGATCCCCGTCGAACGCGCCCGCGCGTCCCGCGAGCGACTCGAGAGGGCCGGCCTCACCGTCACGTACCGCGAAGTCCCCCAGCTCGGCCACTTCCTCCCCCAGGGCGAGCCCGACCGCATCTGGGCCTGGTTCCAGGCCCTCACCGCCCCCCCCGCCGCCCCCGCCGCCAAGCCCTGAGCCGCATTTCTCACGAAGCGCGGGGAATCCGAAATCCGAAACAGTACCGAAGCACAAAACACAAATGACCGAGGCACGAAGCACGGAGACTCGCGACGGTGTGTCGTTCCTGTTTGGGGCATTGGGATTTCGGACTTTGGGTTTGTTTGACGCCGCCCTCAGAATAGCCGAGTTCAGGCAGCAGATGTGTGAGGGAGGTGCGCGAGTCGGGCACGGATGGCTGTGTTGAGCCCCACAGAAGGGCTCTCGGGGCACTGTCGGGTCCGCGGGGCCGTCTCGGGACTGCGCAGGAAGCGGGACCGATTCGGGGTGGCACACCCAGCTTGGTCCCTTGGGCCGCTCCGCTTCCTGCTGTCGCCCATCCTGTCAGCCCAGGCCACGAGGCGTGAGGTGGTATCCCCAAATGAGCGCGCCCTCGACCTTCGGCTGGCTCGCGGCCGATGTCGTGGGCGTGCCCTTCAGCTTCGCGGTCCACGCGCGCGACGTGTTCGTGGAGGCGGAGTTCTTCGCGGCCAAGGCGCGGGCGGCCGACCGCATCATCGCGTGCAACTCCGCGGCGGCGAAGCGCGCGGCGGAGCTGGTTGACGAGGCCGATAGGGCGAAGATTGCGCTCGTGCCGCACGGCCTGCCGCTCAACCAGTATCCCTTCCGCTCCGACAAGCCAAGGGGCGAGCCGCTCGTCCTGGGCGTGGGGCGCCTCGTCGAGAAGAAGGGCTTCACCCACCTCGTCGAGGCCGTGGCTGCGCTGCGGCGGCGCGGCCGAGGCGTCCGCTGCTGGCTCATCGGCGACGGCCCCGAACGCAAGGCCCTCGAACGCCAGATCGCCCAACTCGCCGCCGCCGATGCCATCGAACTGAAGGGCTGGCTGCCTCACGGCGAGGTCATCGCCGCGTGTGCCGGGGCATCGGCCCTCGTCGCTCCGAGCGTGGTGGCCCGCGACGGCGATATGGACGGGTTGCCGAACGTGGTGCTCGAGGCGGCGGCGCTCGGCGTACCGCTCGTGACGACCGACGTGGGCGGCCTGCCCGACCTCGTGCGCGAAGGCGAGACGGGCCTCGTCGCCCGGCCGGGCGACGCGGCCCACCTTGCGGCGAAGCTCGAAGCCCTGCTCGCCGACCCCGATGCCGCCCTCGGCCGCCGTGCCCGCGAAGCCGTCGAGGCCCGCCACGATGAGGCGAAGACAATCCCTCAACTCCTCGCCGCCCTGGCAATCCCCGCGAAGTGAAGGCGGAGGCAGAGGCCATGAGCCGAAGGTGGACCGCAATGCTCCTGATGCTCGCCGCAGGCTGCGCGCCGGCGGGTGACCGCGCGCCGAAGGCCGACCTCTTCGTCGCCCCCAACGGCAACGACGCCTGGCCGGGCACCAGGAGCCGGCCCCTTGCATCGCTCCACGCGGCGCGGGATGCGGCACGGAAGCTGGAGCCAGGGAAGCCACGGCGAATCGTCGTTGAGGCCGGCCAGCACTTCCTCACAGAGCCGCTCGCGCTCACGCCCGAGGACTCTGGCCTGTCCATCGAGGCGAAAGGCCAGGCCACCCTCTGCGGCGGCCGGAAGATCGCGGGTTGGGAGAGGTACGGCGATCATCTGTGGGCGGCCAAGGTGGACGCGGCGAACTGGCACTTCCGCGTGCTCGTGGTCAACGGCCGCTTCGCGGCCCGCGCGCGCCTGCCCAAGTCGGGCTTCTTCACCCACCTCACGAGTTTCGACGTCCCCTGGATGTCCACCACCGGCGGCGGCTGGAAACGCAAGCCGACCGAGGGCGAGTTGACGACTGTGCAGTACATGCCCGAAGACCTCTCCGCCTCGCTCGACCTCCGCAACGCCGAACTCACTATCTACCACATGTGGGACGAATCGGCCGTGGGCATCAAGTCCCACGATGCGGCGACCCACACCCTCACCTTCTCCAACCCCGCCGGCCACCCGCCCGGGGCCTTCGGCGTGAGGAAGTTCGTCGTATGGAACGTCCGCGAAGGGATGACCGAGCCGGGCCAATGGTATCTCGATGGTGGCACAGGCTTCCAGCCCGCGGGTCACAGGCAAGATGCCCGCGCCACCGGCAAGGTCGTCTACTGGCCGCTGCCGGGTGAAGACATGACGAAGGCCGAGGTCCTCGCCCCCACGATGGAATCGCTCATCCGCCTCCAGGGCACGAAGGAGAAGCCCGTCCGCGACGTGGCGATCCGCGGCCTGACCCTCTCGGTGACCAACACGCCCCTGCGAGCCGGCGGCTTCGGGGCGGGCAACTTCGACGGCGCAGTACACGTCGTTCACGCCGAGAACTGCCGCCTCGAAGGGCTCACCATCCTCAACGTCGGCGGCCAGGGGATCAAGGCGTGGGAGGCCAAGGGCCTCGCCATCCAGCGCTGCCACGTCCACCACACCGGCGCCTGCGGCATCAAGGCCGACGGCGAGGGAAACACCGTGGCCGACTGCCGCGTCCACGACGTCGGCGTCACCTACCCCAGCGCCATCGGCCTATGGGCCAACGGCAAGCGCGCACAAATCGTCCACAACGAGGTCCACGGCACGCCCTACACCGCCATCGCCTCGGGCGGCGAGGACCACCTGTTCGAGGCCAACCGCATCCACCACGCGATGAAGGAACTCCACGACGGCGCGGGCATCTACATCACTTTCTGCAAGCGCGTGACGCTCCGCGGCAACTTCATTCACGATATCACCGACACCGGCGGCTACGGCGCCAGCGCCTACTACCTTGACGAGCAGGCCGAGGACTGCCTGGTCGAAGGCAACCTCTCCCTCCGCGTCAACCGCCCCTCCCACAACCACATGGCTCGCAGGAACACCCTCCGCAACAACGTGTTCGTCGTGGACGGCGACGCGAGCATCACATTCCCCCGTTCGTCGGACTATCGCCTCGAGAAGAACATAGTCGTCGCCACGGGCAAGATCACGTTCAGCAATCCCGCCGCCATCGCCGCATTCCCCGGCAACGTCCTCTTCAGCGGCACGGGCAAGGTCGAAGGCCAGCCGCTCAAGGACTATCGTGCGGCGGGCGCCGAGCCGCTCAAGCCGGGCGAAGGCTCCATCCTCGCCGACCCCAAGCTCGCCGTGAGTGAGAGGGGCAAAGTCACCTTCTCCCCCGACTCCCCCGCCCTGCGCCTCGGCATCCGACCCATCGACGTGAGCGACGCCCGGCCGAGGTAAGAAGCGCTTGGCGACAGGATGTTGGGGTACCCCACGCCTGTCCCTCACTCGGCCGGGGCGGGCTGAAACGCACTTGCCAGCTTGGTTGCACGGCATCTCCGTGCGCCGATGGTCCGGCGAGCGACCATGCGCCCTGCCACGCCGCCCCTCGCCGGCGCTCGGAATCTTGTGGCGCGCGCGAATTTCCTGTTGCGTCCGGAACTGGGTGCGCTATAATGTTCCACGTGAAACGCTCGACCACCCCCCTCCCCGGGCCAGCCCCGCTGCCGGCTACACCGAGGGTGACCTGACAATGCCCACCATCGCTATCGCAAACCAGAAGGGCGGAGTCGGAAAAACCACCACCGCCATGAACATCGCCGCCTCCATCGCCCTCTCGGGGCGCAAGACCCTCCTCGTGGACATTGATCCCCAGGGCAATGCGACGAGCGGACTCGGACAGGCCCGTGCCCGCACAGGCGGCGCACACGAGGCTCTGTTCGCCCCCGATCGAATGCCTGCCACGATCTCGCCCACCGACGTGGCCGGCCTCTTCCTCTGCCCGGCCAGCCGGCAACTCGGCTCCGCCGAGACAGAGTTGGCTAACCACCCTGACCGCGCCCTCCGCTTCAGAAGGGCCATCGAAACCGTAAAGTCCGAATACGACTACATACTGGTTGACTGCCCGCCATCCCTTGGCCTGCTGCCCACGAACGCCCTCGCCGCCGCGGATGCACTGCTGATCCCCATCCAGTGTGAATACTACGCAATGGAGGGGCTGGCACAGATGCTGGAACTCTTCCAGAAGCTGCTCTTCACGCGCGACGGGGAGAAAGATATCCCTGTTATCCGCGGCTCCAGCTTCAACCTCATCGTGACCAACACCGAGAAGATCCGCATCCAGAAGGAGACGATCCGCAAGTCCGACCTCGGCGGCCTCTTCGGCGTGGCCGAGGACCAGGCCAAGGCCGAGGTCGCCAACCTGCGCCTTCAGGCCATCGCCAGCCTGCCCCACCTCGCCGTCTTCTCCGACGAGGCCCACCACACCTATGGCCAGTCCATGACCGACGGCCTCAAGAAGGTTCGCAGGACCGTAGACTACCTGGCGGAGCAGACGAACGTGATCGTGGTCGTCAACACCACCGGCACGCCCTACTACCGGCGCCAGGGCCTCAAGGACGTGGTGTACTGGTATGGCCTTGCCCAGGGCATTCGCGAGGGTTACCTCAAGGACCTCGCCGACAGCATCCTTGCCTATAGTTTCGACCGGGACGCCGCCGTCTATGTGGACTTCGTAATCCGCGACTTCTTCAAGGACTACGGCGCTGTCCGCTTGCCCAGCGGCGCGCCCGCCAAGCTCGCCATCTACTTCCCACAGACCAGCGACCTCGCGGAACTCCGCCCCGTGATTGAGAAGGCCCTCGTAGACATTGGCCAGGACCCGGCCCTGTGCCTGGTGAACACGTCCGACACGGCATTGACAAGCCAGATAGACATTGATGCCTTCAACCGCCTCAACGACCCGGCCGCGCCCCATCGCGTCATGCTCCTCGTCAACAAGGGCACGGAGGGATGGAACTGCCCAAGCCTGTTCGGCTGCGCCCTGGCGCGCAAGCTCCGAACGTCGAACAACTTTGTCCTCCAGGCCTCGACCCGGTGCCTTCGCCAGGTGCCCGGGAATCTCCACAAGGCCCGCGTCTATCTCTCCACCGACAACTACAACATCCTCGACCGCCAGCTCCAGGAAACCTACGGCGAGTCCATCCACGACCTCAACTGGGCCGTGCAGGAGACCCGCCGCGCGAGGATTGTCGTCCACAAGCTCGACCTCTCGCCCGTGCTCGTCTCCCAGATCGTGCGCACCGTTGTCAAGAAGCAAGGTGAAGCCCAGCCACTCGTCCTCCGGCGCCCCGAGGAGGCCGCGGCCGAGTCCATTACCCAGCGCATCTTCACGATCGAGGAGCAACGCGCCACCTACCGCGTCATGCGCCAAGTCGGCGACGCGCTCACCATCGAGGCCATGCCCGACACCACCGACGCCTACGCCGCCGCCGTGGACCTCGCCGCGCGCTACCGCCTGGACCTGTGGCAGGTGTACGACGAACTGCGCCGCGTCTACGGCGCCGACGAAATCCCCCTCGCTCACCTCGATCCTCTCGCGCGGCAGATCGAGGAGCAGACCTGCTTCTATGAAGTCAGGGAAGAGCGCCGCGAGCGCGCGCTGGCCCTGATCAGGAAGGAAGGCTTCAGCAAGGAAACCGATGCCGATGGCGCGGCCGTCTACACCGCTGAGATCATGTATCCCAAGGACCGCGAACACCTTCTCGCCCGCCTCAGCCAGTGGCAGGACAGGGCAGGCCAGTTCGGCTTTCACTACGATCCCTACAACTTCGATTCGAAGCCCGAGGCCGACTTCTTCGAAGCCATGCTCCGAGAAATCAACCTGAAGCCTGAAGAAGTCGAGGACATCTACTTCACCGGCGCCATCACCGACCCCGGCAAGACTGACTTCTTCGTGTGGTACAAGAACGCCCAGGGCGGCTGGAGCCGCTACTTCCCCGACTTCGTGATCCGCAAGAAGCCCGGCCGCGGCCGCAAGCGCGGCACGGGCCGAACCTACATCGTCGAGATCAAGAGGGAGCAAGACCGCTCCCATCCCACGGACGGCGCCGGCGGCCGCAAGGAGATGGCCATACGCACCTGGATCGGCGACCCCGACCGGCTGCGCTACGAGATCATCTTCACTGGAACCGAGAAAGTGGTGCCCGATAGCACCCGCGCCGTCCGACAGTTCATCCAGGAGCCGGAGGCCGACGCCGAGAGTTCGTAGTGCGGGCTTTAGCCCGTGTGATTGAGTTCGCAGTGCGGGCTTTAGCCCGTATCTTCCTACGGCCTGAAGGCCGCACTACAAACGATAGGAACCCGAGGAATGAGCGAGAAGAAGAACGTCAAGATCACGCCCGCCAAGGGCCGCCCCATGCTCACCTGGGTCGGCAAGCGCCCTCTCTCCCACGTCACCGCCTTCCCCGCGCAGCTCGTCGAATACCACGACGCCGTCAACATCCTCGGCATGGCCCGCGACGATCTTGAGACCCACGACGAGCGCATGAAGGTCTTCCGCTCCCTCCGCGAGCACTGGAACGCCAAGTGCTGGGAGGGCCAGCCCGGCCCCGGCGCCCCCGAATCCGGCGGTCTCCTCTTCCACGGCGACAACAAGGATGTCCTCGCCCACCTCATCGCCAACGGCTACCGCGGCAGAGTCAACCTCATCTACATTGACCCCCCCTTCGACTCCGGCGCCGACTACGTCCGCAAGGTTAGCCTCCGCGGCGCCAAAGGCTCGGCGAAGCTCGACGGCGAGGGCTACACCCTTGGCGAGCAGATCCAGTACACAGACATCTGGGCCAACGATAACTACCTCCAGTTCATGTACGAGAGGCTCTTGCTGATCAGGGAGCTTCTGGACCCGTCGGGGACCATCTACGTCCATTGCGACCATCGCAAGCAACACCATCTTCGGTGCCTGCTCGACGAGGTGTTCGGTGCCGAGAACTTCCGGTCCCAGATAGCTAGGGAGAAGTGCAATCCCAAGAACTACACCAGTGACTCCTTTGGCAATACCCACGATCTCGTCCTCGTTTACGCTAAGGGGGAGGGTACGATATGGAACCGCCTCTTTGACCACAGAACCGAGGAGGAGGTCCTGGATGATTTCCCTCTGGTGAATGGCGAGGGCCGTCGGTACAAGACTGCCCCGCTTCATGCACCGGGAATTCGTGCCGGGGAGACAGGCCAACCATGGAGAGGACTGAAGCCTCCCGCGGGAAACCATTGGCGCTACGTGCATTCGACACTAGACGACATGGATTCAGCCGGACTGATAGAATGGTCGGATACCAACAACCCGAGGAAGAAGATCTACGCCGATGAGAGCAAGGGCCTCGCGATCCAGGATATCTGGTTGGGGTTCAAGGATACACCCGGAGCTTATCCAACTGAGAAAAGCGAATCTCTCATAGAGCGCATAACCAGGGCATCCTCCAATCCTGGCGATCTGGTTCTTGACTGCTTCGCGGGCGGCGGCACCTCACTCGCCGTAGCTCAGAAGCTGGGGCGTCGCTGGATCGGCTGTGATATCAACAAGGGGGCGACTCAGGTAGCAACGAAGCGTCTGCGGGGAATCATCGGCGAGCAGATCGCCTGGGCGCTGGCGGACAAGAAGGCGAATGGGGACAAGCTGCCGAGCATGGCAGAAGTGAACGACTTGCCCAAGCCCTGCCAGTTCGGCTTCGCCGTGTACCGCGTGAACGACTACGATCTCCAGATCCAGCACAACGAGGCGGTGAACCTGGCGAGAGCGGCCTGCGCATGATCGCCGCCCGCAAGCGCGTGGCCCAGAGCCTCCTCCTCAGCATCACCGAGGCCCCCGAGCCGCGCGAAGGCACCGAGGAGTTCCTCGGCACCCGCGTCCGCGTCATCCCCTTCGCACGCTACGCCGCCGAGTTCCAGAAGGTCGAGCTTGGCGACGAGGCGAAGCAGCTCATCGCCCGCTACACCTCTGGCGCGAAGGAGCAGCGCGGGATCACCCAGGCAGCCCTCGACAACGCCGCCCGCGCCCACTTCGCCCTGAAAAAACTCCTGGCCGACGAGGCGGCCGACGGCCTGACCATGAACTGCCTTCGCCGCGGCATGCTCAAGCCCTGCATGAGCTTCGCCGCCCTCAACAGCCAGCTCATCCCCGCCGCCTGCGAAAACGACCTGCCCGCCGCCTACACCCAGCTACTCGGCCAGCTCCTCACCGGCCGCCCAGGCTTCCAGCACAACCCCTGCTACGACACCGAGGCCAACCACTACTACGGCTCCCACTGCACCTGCCCGCCAAAGCTCTACGGCCCCGACGGCCCCGACGCGCCCTACCTCCTCCGCCGCTTCGCCCACACCAACGAGGGGAGCTGCGCCATCCAGGTCGTCTGGAAGGAGGGCGACCCCGTCACAATGGTGCGCTACTACCCCGGCAAGCCCCCCGCCCTCGACGTCTACGCGGGCCGCGTCGTCAAGTCCCACCCCATGCCCCCCGCCGGCGGCTGCACCACGAACGTCGCCATCGAACTCACGGACCGTGCCGACGCCTGCGACGTGAAGGGCCACCACAACCTCCTCTTCTGCGGCGACTTCGCCCGCCGCTTCCGCCTCTTCGCCCAGCTCTACAAGATGCGCCTCGCCACCACCGGCTTCCGAGGCCCCTGGCCGATGTGAGGCCAGTCAGGCTCGAGCGGCCATGTGCAGCCAGAAGCCTGCCAGAGGACCGGCTCACTGGGTCCCAGTGTCGCTCAGTGTCGGCCAGAGTCGCGCACCCGCCGTTCGGCGATTCTCGCCATTCCTGCCCAGAGTCGGCCACTGTTTGCCACTGTCGGTCAAGTCTGCGCCACACCACCGGTGACCAGGGCGGGGGGGGCGCCCCAAGCGTCCTCGTCTCTCCTCCTCGTCCTCGAATCACGTCGGAGCCACCCGCCGGTGGAGCACGCGGGCGCACGGGGGGCAGGCGGCCAGCGGCCGCCACTCTCTCCCCCCACTTCATGGCGCCAGTCGCTAACGGACTCGCTCATCCGCCCTGGCCGCGGAGAGGGCTCAAGCCACAAGCCCATGAACCGCAAGGGCTTGCAGAGACGAAGAAAGTTGGCCAAAATCGCTCTGAATCGCTCTTCACTCGCTCCGTACTCGCTAATGCCCCGGAATCTCACGGCTTATCATGACGCTCATGATAAGCGGGTGCAGTAACGGATTTGCGCGGCTGGGCACACTAGAAACCAAACCCAGCCTGCCTGGGTCTGGTTTCTTCTCGGCGCCGCCGGCCAAGGCGCGGCCAAGCCGAGCCCTGATTGAACCGACCGCAGAACCGCTCGGTTCAGCAAGGTGTGCCCAGCCGCGCAAATCCGTTACTGCACCCATGATAAGCTATGATCGATGAGCCGCCCGGTCGCGTTCCGGGGCGAAGTGCTGCCGCCCCGATGGTGGGGCGTGCAAACCTGCACGCGGAACGAGTCGGGGCAAGCGCCGGCAACCGGGAATTCCGCATGCAGGCAACGGCCCAGGCCCGAGGGGTGGACAAGATGACTATGGCGGAGGCTGGTGTGGTGATCGCGCGTGTCCGCCGCGGCCTCATTCCAGCGTTCTCAGGAACGTGAGGACGCCCGTGGCGCGCTCGGTGAGCCGGTGGCGCACCCAGCGGCCGGCGTGTCTCTTCACGACCAAACCCGCCACATCCAGTCGCCGAATGTGCTCCGAGCCCGTCTTCACGCTGATGTGCAGGAGCTGGCAGACCTCGTACACCGACAGCTCCGGCCGCTTCTGGAGAAGGCGCAGAATCTCAATCCGCCTGTGATTGGCGAACCCCTTGACGATGCGCTCCAACTCCCGCTCCGTTCGCTCGCGCTTCTCCATCCGTGTTCCCCCACAAGTGTTGTTCAACCGGGCCCTTCATTCCCACATTCTCAAGAATGTGAGAATGACAACCGTGGTACCACCCCGGCTCGCCGGGCGCCCGAGGGACAGCCCCACGCTCTGCGGAGGCACGCGACGCCCCTGCCCCGCCTGCCTCGACGGCACCTCGCAGGCCCGCGCCAACCCGGGGCGGCATTCTCACATCCTCAAGAATGTCAGGCTCTTCCGGGCTTCTTGTGGGTGCCCCCAAGATGTTGGGGCCGAAGCGCTGGGGGACCAGTCCCCCAGACCCCCTGGGATTTACCGCCTTGGGGCCACCGGCACGGGGGAACTAGGCGGCGCCCCGAAGAGCGCCGCCTGTGCCGTATGGCACTGCCACGGCGCTCGGGCCTGGCCTGAGCGGAGTCGAATGGCTCGGTTCCCACCGGAGCCCTATCCTCCGCGGCAGCAGCCCGATTCTAGCAGGTGTGCCGGTGGCCGTAAAGCGGTAAATCCTGGGGGTTTGGGGGCAAAGCCCCCAAGTCTTGCACCCCCGCGCGAGCCGTGAGGGCACGGGCCCAACGCCGAGGCACAAGCTGTGGGGGCTACCCACAAAGAACCGTGAAGCGGCGAATGTAAGAATGACGAGGCCGCTCGCGCGCGCTGCGCTCGCCACACTTCACGCGCCGCGGCGCACGCCACGAGCCAGGCGACCGTCCTGCGACCGTGGTCTCGGCGGCCCGCCGCGAGGGGCCGGCGGCCTCGGCCGTCATTCTCACATTCTCAAGAATGTGGGAATGACGAGACCGCTCGCGCACACTGCGCTCACCACACTTCACGCGCCGCGGCGCGCGCCACGAGCCAGGCGACCGTCCCGCCGCCGTGGCCTCAGCGGCCCGCCGCGGGGGGCCGGCGGCCCCGGCCGTCATTCTCACATTCTCAAGAATGTGGGAATGTCAGAGCACGTGGTCCCCCACATGAGCTTGTGTGCCCGACGCCCCACGGGCACACCAGCAGGACGCCCGGGACGGTGTTGCCGGGTCATACCTCGTCGGGAATCTCGTAGCCTTTGCGGTAGGGGGGCTTGATGAGCTTGTTGGCCTCGGGGTTGTCGAACTGGTTGGACTTGGGGTCGTAGGTGAGCGCCACGTTGCCCACGCGGTGCGCGATGTTGCCCATGTGCAGGGCGACGTTGCTGGCGTGGGCGATCGAGATGTCGGCGTTCGCCTTCTTCCTGCTCTTCACGCACTCCAGGAAGTTGGCGTAGTGCGGCTCGTCGCATGGGCGGCCATACATCTTGTCCACGATGCCGCCGCCCGACTGCTGGACGATCCACCCGCCGCCGTGCCGGCCCAGGGTCATCAGGAGCTGGGAGCCGTAGAACTCGATCCGCGTCGCATTCATCGTCCAGTAGGGGAACAGGTCGTTGCGGCGAATGGTCGCACTCGTCTTCTCCATGTACCGCGGATAGCCGGTCAGCTGTCCCATGGGGTCCCCCGAAGTAAAAGCCCCCATGAAGTTGAGTCGAGGGTTTCACAGGAAACTTTAGCCCTTTCTCAAGTTCTGAGATAGTTTCTAAGGCAACAGCGCACCCGATGCGGCTCAAGGCCGGTCTTGCCGCTGTCGCGCCCAAAGGATGCCCAACACAGGAAACAGCACGATGAGATCATATCTGGCCAGGTTCCCGAAGCCGACCCTTGGCAGATGGCCGGCGGCCATCATCGCCCTCGCAGCCCTCGCCTTGCTCTCCCCGCGAGGGGCAAACGCGGTGCCCATCATGACTGTCGGTTCGGAACTCCTTATCGGCGATTGGGATGACGAGCATCCAGGATACGAGGCTTGCTTCGCATACTACCTGCGCAACGTCAGTGAGCCAGGGGACATAAACAACCTGTTGTCGTTCTCCCTGCCCGCAGGCTCGGATCACGATGTGTTCTATGTGCTTCATGGCTCACATTTCTCTTCTGTGGAGATCGAGGCGGAACAGACGATCTTCCAGGGACTCCTGCGCCCGGGGGAGGGAGTGGGCATCGAGGTGTACACATACATGCTCACCGTGGGCGCCGATCTGGCGACAGCGCTTGCGACGGGCGGGGTCTACCCGGAACCGTTCAACCCGGTCCTTGTGGACGTGCCGCGTCCGTTGAGTGCGGCGGTGCCGGAGCCGGGGAGCGTGATGTTGGTGCTGGGCGGCGTGGCGGCGATGGCCCGCCGGCGGCGCGGTCGCGCCCGATAGCCCCGGCTTGTCGTAGCCTGTCTCGCGCAGTCCACTCCCAGCCCGTGTGTCCCGCCGGTTCTGGTAGGGCGTGCATACCTGCACGCGGAATCGCTTACTGCTTCGTGCTGGCGTTGAGGATGGTCAGCCCGACGATCTGCGCCCCGGCCTTGCGCAAGAGAATGTCGTCGTCAACCTCTATCGTCTTCGTGGCGCGCTGGGGCCTGCGGAAGCTGACGTACAGCACGTCGGCCTCTTTGTCGTAGTCGAGCCACACGTGCCGCGACGGCAGCTTCGTCACCCCGGAGGCGAAGGCAAGGCACCTGCCAACGAGGGCCCTGGTTGCCGCTGCTCCTGCCTTCGCCATCCCAATGTCCCTTCTGGTTCCGAAACCACCTTGCTCAACTGCCGGGTGGCCTTCGGGGCGCGCGCTTGGGGGCCCGGCGCTTGCTGGCGTGCAGGACGGTGATGCCGACCACTTCGTCGCCTTCGTAGCGGATGATGATGTCGTCGTCGGTCAGTTCACTGTCGTCGGCGTGACTCGGCTTCTTGAAGCTGAGATAGAGGACATCGGCCTCCTCGTCGTAGCTGGACCAGATGCGTTTGTGGGGCACGCGCAGGAGTTGCGGCGCAAGTTGAAGGATCGCTTCCGTGTCTACTGCGGCCATAGGCGTCTTCTCCTGCGCAGCTTGGCAGAGCGGCCCGTGAGGAAGGCGGTGATCACAAAGCCATCCGCCTCGCTCACCTCGCGGTAGACCACAACCAGGTGCTTCCCCGGCGACACCTTCCTCACCGCCAGGTGTTCCTCTGCCTTGCCTTCGTAGATGGCCTCCGGGTCTTCAATGGTCTCAAGGACGTCGAAGTAGTGGCCGGCCAGTTCGGAATGCTCTTCCGTGATGTGAATCCACCGCTCGTCGGGCAACCGGATCGGCACGCCGTTCTGTGATCGCGCGATGCCCATGACAGCCTCGTTGCGGTGTGCGTGGCACCAACACGGTTGCCGCCCCCATCTTACGCCCCCCCAGCGAACCTGTCAAGGCTCTCCGTGCCGGGGCCACCCCTCATCCGTTCCGCGTGCAGGTATGCACGCCCTACCGCTGCGGGTTCCATTCGCGCAGATTCGCTCGATTCGCGGTCCCTCACTCTTTCCTCGTGATTCCCTTCCCGCACAGGGGCACGATGTCGCGGGCCTCGGGGGCGCGGTATTCGAAGATGGTGAAGCCGCGGGTGCCGAGCTTGCGGGTGACAGCGATGAAGTCGATCAGCTTCACGATGTTGTCGCCCGGGGACCAGACGCCGAGTCCGATGCCAGGATAGCAGGGCACCTTGCCCGCCCACTCGATCTGCTGCTTGACGAGGTTCTCGAACGACGCGACGTGCGGCGTGTAGTCCATCGGGCAGACGAAGTCGAGCCAGCCCTTCTCGCACCAGAGCCGCCAGTCCTGGCCAACCCCGTCGCGGTCCACGGCCCAGTTGGGGAAGACGGCGGCGGAAATCTTCACCTTGGGCTTGGCCTTGCGGACCTGTTCGGCGACGGCGGCGACGACTCTGGTGATCTGCTCGCGGCGGAAGTCGAGCCACTTGGCCCGAATCGCGTCGTCCTTCCGCGTGTCGGCGGGCCAGTTCGCCACTTTGGCCCCGATGGCCTTCTCGAAGCGCTCGCGGCAGCCGGGGCAGAAGCAGCCCTCGGGGCCGGGGTAGCGGATGTAGTCGAAGTGGACTCCATGCACGTCGTACTTCGTGGCGACCTCGACCATCGCGTCAATCTCGAGCTTCTGGTTGTCGGGGTGGGAGGGGCAGAGCCAAGTGTCTTCGGCCTTGCCGCCGAACATCACTTGCGTGCGGCCCTCGGCCTTCATGCGGGCCAGGAAGTCCTTCGGGGCGTTCCAGCCCATGTTGTAGTTGACCTTCCAGACGTGGCACTGGACGCCATGTTTGCGGCACGCGGCGACGCAGAGGGCGATCTGGTCGCCCTTCTCCTTCACCTCGGGCGCCACGGGCAGCACACTGCTCTCGTAGTAGGCCACGCCGCCCCAGAGCATGTTGGGCAGGATCGCTGTAAAGCCATTCTCCGCGAGAATCTTGATGGATTCGTCCCACTCCATTCCCGCCGGCCCGAAGGCGCTGTGGCACCAAAAGGCCCGATGCTCGCCCTTGAGGGGTTTCTGCGTGGCGCAGTAGGCAGTGATGGCGCCCTGATGGGCCTCCGTGGCGGCGGCGATGGCATCGGGGAACCTGCCCTGGGCGAGGAGGCCGGTGGCCTTCGCCTTCAGCGCCTTTGCGGCCTCGTCGAGATACTCGATTCGATCGAATCGACCGATTCGACTGAGCGTGGCATTCGCCACCTGCTCCCACAGCTTCGGCTCGAAGTGGCCGAGCATGGCGAGGACGAGGCGGTCCTTGTTGGCCAGGTCGTCGGAGAGGAGGACGTGGGTCATGAAGATGGCGTTGTCGGAGGCCACGATGGCGGCCTCGCCCGTCGGCTCGCCCTTGTCGTTGAACCAGTTGGCGACGACGCGGCTCTTGCCCTCGATGGCTTCGGCGTGGGAGAGGTTCCAGGAGAGCTGCTTCGCCGCCTTGGGCATGCCCGTCAGCCCTTCGCCTGCCGCGCGGATTTCGGCGAAGTGGCCGCGATAGGTCTGCTGCACGTGCTGTCCGCCGGGGATAGCGACGGCCTCGCGGAGCCTGTGGTGGAGGCCGTAGAAGGCGACGAGTTTGCCGCCGCCCTTGAGGAACTCGATGAGCTGGTCAACCACCGGGTCGGGCATGGCAGGGTTGTGGGGCAGGACTACGATCTTCTTGCCCTTGAGGCGTCAGGATGGCGTCGTGCCACTCGGGGCGGAGGCATACGGCGCCGAGCATTTCGGGCCAGTAGCGGTAGTTGGTGTAGGAGGCGAAGCGGTCGGCGGTCATGGTGGGGAAGGGCGATTGGAAGCAGGGGACGGGGGGGACGAAGGGGCCGTGGGGGGTGGGGACCACGGACTTTGCGATGCTGGCGTCGAGGTCGGCTCGGAGGGCCTTGGCCTCGGCTCGCAGTTCCTGGGCGCGACCGCGCATGGCCTCGTCGCCCAGGTCGGTGTAGGCGCGGGCCAGCTCGAGGAGGCCGCGCCAGGCCCAGGCGCTGGAGGCGTAGTAGAAGTCGGTCTCCTCGCGGGTGTCGGCCTCGCCCGAGCCGAAGAGCAGGCCGCGGCGGGGGTCGTCGCGGGGCCACTTGAGTCCCTGGCGGTGCAGGGCAAGGAGGTGTGCGACGATGCGCTCGGCCTCGGGCACGCGGCCGCAGAGCCAGGCGCCGTCCCGGCTGCGGCGCGCGTAGCGGGCCATGGCGTCGAGCATCTGGCCGTACTCGGAGACGGCGGGGCCGTAGTAGTCGAACGTGCCGTCGGGGCGCAGGACGCGGTCGAGGTAGTGGTCGAGGTGGGCGCGGGCGCGGGCGAACAGGTTCCACTCGACGCAGGCGTTCACGGTGCTCAGCGTGGCGGGGGGGAAGTGGTCGTCCTTGGGGTTGCGGTAGAGGCCGACGCCGTAGCGGGGCTTGGGTCCGTCGTGGGTGACGAGTGCGCGGGCGAGCGAGGCGTAGCAGGCCTTGGGCACCTTGGCCTCGGGGACCTCGATGCGCGTGGCGTCGGCGAAGGCCGTGCCCCAGTGGCCCTCCAGCTCCCGCTGGCGCGCGTCGAACCAGTCGGCCGCGACGGGGGTCAGCCCCTCGGCCCCGATGCGGAAGCGCACGGTGGCCTCGCCGGTGCCGGCGCGGACCGACTTGAAGGCGACGTAGAGTTCGGGCCGCGTGGGGGCGACGAAGGCGGTCTGCTGCCAGGCGATGCCGTTCTTGCCGTCGGTGAAGGCGAAGTCGATGGCGGGCAGCCAGCCGGCGATGAGGCGGCGGACGGCTCGGTTGGGCTGGGCGGGCGGCAGGAGCTTGGCGGGGTCGAAGAGCGCGTGGTCGAGGGTGACGGGGCCGAACTCGCCTGCGAGGACGCCGAGGCGCCCGTCGGGCTCGACGTAGATGACCTCGCTCGAGCCCTCGTTGGCGAGGAAGGTGTAGGCGAGGAGTTCGGGCAGGCGCTGCGCGCACCCCTCATACGAGGGGTCGGCCCCGCCCTGGAGCATCTGCTCGCCCAGGACGTCGGCCTGGCTGGCCAGAAGCGCATCAGCGGGATCGTCGGCGGGCATTGCTGCGGGCACCCTGTCCCAGGCCGGCGGCTACTCTCGCACGCGCCAGAGCGGGACGGGGAGCCAGGCGACCTGGAGGTAGTACTGGTAGTTGACGCGTCCCCAGCCGAAGGCGCCGCCCAGGACGCTGGTGGCCCACTTCGAGTCGTAGCGCGCCTCCTCGCCCTTGATGGCGGCCACGGCGGCAAGGTCGCGGCCGAAACTCTCCGACCCCGCGATGAACGGGTTGCCGCTCGCCTTCGAGATGGCGGCGGGCTGGACACATCGCGTGTAGCCCCAGATGAGGCCCGCCGGGCCGGCGCCGCGGTAGCAGCGCGTCGCCAACTCCTCACCGCGGTCGAGCGAATACCACGTGTCGTTCAAATCGATCCAGAGGGCCGCAATGGGGAAGCCTGGGAGGAAGGTGGCCGACTGGCTGATGAGGCGCTCGGTCTTGTCGCCCCCCTTGTCGAGCAGGATGCGGCTCTCGCCGGGCGCCCAGCCGATGAGGATGATGGAGCCCCAGTGGCGGCGCGAGGACTGGCGGAACGTGGCCTGGCCCGCCGCGGCGCCGATCGCCTGAGTCTCCACCGCGCTCCACGGCACCGTTGCGAACGAGTTCTCGAGCATCCGCTTCTGCGTGGCGTCGTTGGCCAGCTTCCACGGCGCGCGCCCGTAGAGGCGGAACGCGATGTCCTTCTCCAGCGCCCCGCCGCCGTCGGCGCCCCAGAAGCTGCACCCGCCGGCCGCGAGGGCGGCAAGCCCAGCCAGCGCAGCCGCCGCCCGAACGCACCACGCCCCGCGAACCAGATTCCGCTCACGCATCGCAGTGTCCTTCCCTGAAAGGGGCCTCCGACGCATCGCCAACCACGCGGCCCGGCCGTCTACAGTATAAGCGCGCGGCCCGCCGAGAGCAAGTCCAGCGCCGCCAAATTCCTGCTCTCCCGACTCAAGCCCCACGCGGCGGCAAACCGCTACGCCATCGAACTTGCGGCCCCCCCGGCGAGGCGCAAGTTCGCAAAAGCCCCTCAACTCCGCGGAGAATCGCCATTTCACCGATCTTGCGGCCCACACACACATACGCGCGCGTGCGGCAACACGGCCCGACACATCCGGCCAGGCCCCTCTGGCCTCAGCCATAAGGCTATGAAACACCAATGGTTACGGAGCGGCCGGCCATTCGCTCTCCCGCGTTGAAGCCCTCGGGCGGCCCCGATCTTGCGGCCCTTGCGGCACCGGAGGGCCGCAAGTTCGAGGCCGAGGCGGCGTCTGCTGAGCGCCACAGGTCTCTTTCACGCGGCTGGCAGCTACACGGATGACAGCCGTCTGCAACTCGTGGTTTGGCAACATGCCTACCGTGGTGTCTACCCCATCATCCCGCCGTGGGTGCCCCTGCCCATCCTGGGCGGCATGAAGAAGGTGTCGAGACTGACTGAGGTGCAGAGCATTCGCGGTGGCCCGGCTGCGGACCTCCGGTAAGTAGCACCAGGATCGGGGGCCACACTCGGCAAAGCACACAAGGTTGCCTGGGGGCGGCCGGCGCAGTAGAATACACACGATGAGCCTGTTTGGCTCTGGCGAGGGCCGCTGGATGAGTTGCCGGGTCGAGATCAGAGACGACGCGCTTCTGGACCTCAGGTGGCTGCGCGCTTACGGACAACGGCTCATCCTCGACGCGATTGAGGAACAACTTCCGTGGGAACCCGAGAAAGAGACCCGAAACCGCAAGCCACTGCGCCCCAACGACCTGGCCGCCTGGGAGATGCGGATCGGCAATCTCAGGGTCTTCTACGACGTCCACTCAGAGACTGAGGAAGTGATCGTGAAAGCCATCGGGTGGAAGGAACATGGTAAGCTCCTCATCCGAGGTAAGGAGTTCGTGCTATGAAGACGCTTGAACTCGCCAACGTGCGCGGGGGTGTCGATGAGATCCTCAGTCTGGCCTCTGAGGAGAACGTGGTTCTGACCACCACCGACGGCAGGCAATTCGTCGTGGCCGAGATTGACGACTTCGAGACCGAAGTCCGCCTCGTCCGCGAGAACCACGAACTCATGGAAGTCCTCCGCCAGCGCTCCGCCCCCGGCAAGACCTACTCACTCGATGAGGTGAGGTAGGAACTCGGCCTCACCTGAGGTCGGCCATGGTGTCAGTCTGGTCCTCTTAGGTAGGAGCGGAGCATGGCAAACACAACTTACCTGAAGAATACGGCGCACCCGAAGGACGCCACCGACGAACTGTTCCGCGCGATGGCCGAGCTGCCCCGCGTGTGCCCCTACCTGCACCTGCCCGCCCAGAGCGGCTCGAACCGCGTGCTGCGCGACATGAACCGCCGCTACACCCGCGAGCACTACCTCGAGCGCGTCGCCCGCCTGCGCGAGACCGTGCCCGGCGTCGAGGTGGCCGGCGACTTCATCGTCGGCTTCCCCGGCGAGACCGACGCCGAGTTCGAGGAGACGGTGGACCTCGTGCGGCGGGTCGAGTACCAGAACTGCTTCGTCTTCAAGTACTCGCCGCGTCCGGGCACGAAGGCGGCGGAGCTGCCCGACGACGTGCCGTGGGTGGTGAAGCGCGAGCGCAACCGCCGGCTCCTGGCCGTTCAGGAGGCCATCATGCGGCGGCGCAACGCCGCGATGGTCGGCAGGGTGCTCGACGTGCTCGTCGAGGGCGCCAGCCCGCGCGACCCAGCTAATCTCATCGGCCGCAGCCGCGCGAACCACATCGTCGCCTTCTCGGGGGGGCCTGGACCGGAAGGGAAGACCGTTTCAGTGAGAATCGTGGATGCCACCGCGCTCACGCTGTTCGGGAAGGCGCTGGCGTCGGAGACGCAGCGCACGCCACCCGAGTAGAGAGCTTCCGCCTTACTGCCAAAGTCGCGAGGCCCGCGAGGCACACAACCAGTGCCACGGCCGCAACAGCCACGGAGGCGTAGAAGGTCCGGGGGACGTATCTGAATGTGATACGGTGCTGCCCCGGGGGGACAACGATGCCTCGCAGAGCCCCATTCACGCGGTAGATCGGGGCCGGGTGGCCGTCCACGAAGGCGCGCCAGCCGGGGTAGTACTGCTCGGCAAGCACCAGGAACCCGACCCCTTCGAGGCGGACGCTGGCGCGGACCTCATCGGGCTGATAGGCATCAAGGCTCACCTGAGCCGGGCAGAACTCCCTCCTGCCGATCGCCTCCAGATCGGCCGGGGCCACGAGCGCCGTCGTCGCTGGGTTGGCCTCCATGCTCTCGAAGGCGCGGGCCACGTCGCGCGGGGTGGCCGCGGGGCGGAGTTCCGTCACCGCGTAGAGCTTGGGCAGGGCGTTGCGGTTCTCAAAGATGCGCTGCCCCCCCTCGGCGAACACGAGGCGGTAGAGCGGAACCCCATGCGCCCGGCTCTCGCCCGGCGCCAAGGCGCCGAGGAAGGGGGGCCTGAGGGCCGGCAGTTCCTCGATGATCACATTGCGGACAACGATGGGCCTTCTGGATTTGGCAGATACGCTCGCCCGGACAGGCCCGCTCAGGGTCGAGCTGCTGAAGAGCCACTCGAGCCGCTTGAACGCGCCCCCAAGCTCGTCCCGCGGCACGCTGAACCGCAGCTCGGGCCTTTCGGAGCGAGTCGTCGCGCCGATGGTGAGGTGGAGAGACCTGGTGGGACTCTCTGCCCGCGCCTCCAGGGAGAAGCGGTAGCGGGTTGCGCGCTTGACCGTGAGTTCCTGTTCCAGCGCGCTCTCGGTGTGGCCGCCATCGGGCGACTCCAGTGCATAGCCCCCCTCCACCTCTCGCGCGGAGGAGAGGCGCCAAGCCGGAGACGAGACGGCCCTGGCTGGCGGTGTGGAGGGCGTCGTGGCGGCCGAGACCATGGCCTCCGGGCTCACGGGGAAGCCGTCGGGGACGACGATATGCCGCACGTTCAAGGCGCTGAGCATCGTGTTCCGCGCCAGCAGTCCGGCCCAGTCCGTGCAGGTGCCCTGCGGCGCCATGCCGACGAGGAGCCACACGTCGGCAGGCGCCAGCGGGTCGTAGCCGTTGAGCGCGTTCACGCCGGCTGGGAGGTTGAACAGAGGGAAGGTTTCCTGGGTGACATAGGCAACTCGGTCCGCGCCGGCGTGGGACTTCAAGAAGTCCAGGACCCGGTTGTGCTGCAGCTCTCGCAGGCGGGCCAGCGTCGGCCAGTCGGAGAGCGTGGTGTGGCCGAACAGGCAGCCCTGCCCAAAGACCAGCGCCGCCAGTGCGGCC
This sequence comes from Planctomycetota bacterium, assembly GCA_041320515.1. Taxonomy (GTDB): domain Bacteria; phylum Planctomycetota; class PUPC01; order DSUN01; family DSUN01; genus DSUN01. The sequence goes on from JBGLNR010000001.1 coordinate 4,256,083, forward strand.
ATGGACAGGGCGCGCGCGCCTCGGGATTTCACCAGCCAGTACAGACACGCCAGCGCCCCGACGGCAAAGAGCAAGGCCTCCCCAACATCGCGGAGAGCAGCGGCTGGCGACCAGAAGGACTCGTGGCGCCACACGACGAGCCCCGCGGCAAACGCGATGGCCACGATGCCCCCCGCGGCCACGGCCCCGCGGGCAACGCTCCGCCACAGGGCCCGGCCGTCAGTCGAGGCCATGAGCAGGTCAAGCCCAAGGGCAAAGAGCACGGCGACAGCGAAGCCCAACTCGAACAGGTTCCGCGCGGGACAGCGGAACAAGCGGTACCCGGGAACATAGTACATGATCCTGTAGAGCGGATTGTACTTCCCCAACGCCAGCAGCAACGCGACGGCACACACCATGCCCCAGAACCGCACGTGGGCGTTCTGCTTGCGCGACCACACCCAGGCGAGGATGGCGAGCACCACGGGCACGAGTCCCACAAAGCCGCACGTCTCGCAGTTCCACCACGGGAAACGCGGCACGGCCAGGCCCGCCGCCATCAATGGATGGAGCGAGTACCCGGTGAAGAAGTGGTAGTTCATCTCCAGCGGACGGGAGGCGTGAGCCGCCAGTTCCGCCGTCGCCACGAGCTGGGGAAGCGCGATCAAGGCGCCCAGCACGACTGGCGCCGCCGCGAGCGCGGCGAACCTGGCCCGCGAGCCGGGCCGTGTGCGGAGGAGGTAGAAGACCGCGAACAGCCCGAGCACGAGGTACGTGTAGACGCACATCTGCGGGTGCCCGGCGAACACCTGCACAGCAACCACCAGGGCCGCCAGAAGCGCCGGGCGGAGCGACAACTCCGCCCGAATCCGCTCGTACAGGTAGAGCAGGCACGGCAGCCACGCCGCGGCGTGCTGCATGGCCAAGTGGCCCTGATGCGCCACCAGGAACCCGCTGAAGGCGAACACGGTCCCCGCGAGAAACGCCGGCCAGGGCCGGACGCCGAGACGCCTCACGTACAGGAACGTGAAGAGCCCGGCCAGCACCTGATGAAGCAGCAGGCTGGCGTTGTAGGCCAGCGGCGGGGCGAGGAGGAAGTAGACCGCGTTCAATGGATACAGAACACCCGTCTGGTGCAGGCCGATCAGCGGGACACCGAGGAACTCGTGCGGCAGCCAGAGCGGGAACCCGTGCTGCACCGCGAGCGCGTAGTAGAGGCGGTGGGGGTAGTAGTAGCTCACTCCATCGCCTTCCGCGAGGAGCAAGTTCCCGGCGAGCGCCCGCGCTCCATAGAGGAGCGCCAGCAGGACGTAGCCTGCGATGGCACATCCGAAGGGGAGCCAGTTGCTCCGACACGAACGCACTCCGACTACCCCTTACCTGTCGGGTCAAACACACTGGCCGGCAGCTTGCCGAATCTCTTCGAGCGTAGCCTGTGCCATCATCTTGAGGAACGCGCCGTCGGCGCCGGCGACGATCACGCGCGCGCCCTCGGCGAGCCAGCGCCTGGCGTAGGCCGCGCCCGAGGTGATGACGCCGAACGCCTTCCCCATGGAGACCGCAAAGCTCTTTACGACCGGGGGCAGCCAGGCCGTGCGGCTGCCGAAGGACTGCCGCTTCCGAGGGAGGGAAGTCTACGTCAAGCGGATCGGCGAAATGGTTATCCTCATGTCGAAATCCGCCCTCATGAAGTCTTTCAGAGAAAGCCTGAACATGTTCACGCCAGACTTCATGGAGACGCGCGAGCTGGGCAAACAGGAGAAACGGGAGCCATTCAGATGGCGTACTTGCTCGACACGAACACGTGCATCTACGCGATGAAGAGGCGGCCGCCGCAGGTGGTCCGGCGTCTCGACGCTATCCTGGATTCGGACCCGACCCTGGTAGCCATCTCCAGCATCACTCTCAGCGAGCTGGAGTTCGGCGTTCAGAAGAGTTCCGACCCAGCCCGCAACTGGCTTGCCCTGATGAAGTTCCTGATGCCGGTGAGTGTTCTGGCGTACGGGCCTGGGTCAGCCCCCCACTATGGTTGGCTTCGCGCTTTGCTCGAGGGGCGGGGCCAGCCCATCGGCCCGCTCGATACGCTCATCGCTGCCCACGCTCTTGCCCTCGGCTTCACCCTCGTCAGCAACAACGAGCGGGAGTTCTGCCGCGTCCCGGGCCTCGTGGTCGAGAACTGGGCCAGGTAGCTGCTCAGTCACCCTCCCGCCCCAGGCAGTAGACCGTGCCGTTCGAGGAGCCGAAGACGACGCGCCCACCCGCGACAGCGGGGGAGGAGATGATGCGCGGGTCGGGCGAGACCACCGAGGCATCGTCGCTCGTGTCCACAGACCAGAGCTTCGCGCCGTCCTTGATGCCCAGGCAGGTAAGCCGCCCCTCGTCGTCGCCGAAGAGCACGGCGTCGCGCACGACGGCGGGGGAGGAGAGGACTGGGGAGCCGACGTCCGTGCGCCAGAGGAGCTTGCCCGTCGCCGCGTCCACGGCGTAGCAGGCGCCGTCGCGCGAGCCGAAGACGGCTCGGTCCCCCGCCACGGCCACCGCGGTCAGCACGGCGTCCTTGACCTCGCGGAATCGCCAGACATCCTCGCCAGTCTTAGGGTCAAGGCACCGGACCTCGCCGTAAGGGGGCCTGGCGCTCTCGGTGAACGTGCCCTTGCCGATGGCGACGTAAAGCCGCCCGCCCGCGTAGGAAGGGCCGGCCCACGCGGGGGCGGGCAGCTCCTTCTTCCACACGAGCGAGCCGTCCTTGGCATCCACGCACACGACGCCTTGGAAGCCGTAGCCCGAGCCGACGTAGACGCGGCCCTCGGCCACGAGGGGGCAGCCGTCCTCGTGCGGCCCCTTGTGCTGCCAAAGCACCTTGCCGGTCAGCGCGTCGGCGCAGTAGAGCCCGTCGTCGCCCGCGCCGAAGTAGACCCGCCCATCGGCCACGGTGGGGGAGGATTCCGTGTGGCTCTTCGTCTGGATGGACCACAGCTCCTTGCCGTCCTTGAGGTCGAGGCAGTAGAGCTTGCAGTCGGTGTTGTCGTGCAGCCCTTCGCCCACGTAGACCCGCCCGTTGGCGACGGCTGGGGATGAGAAGACTGGCCACTTGGCGTCGAAGCGCCAGAGGGGCTTGCCCGTGGCCAGGTCGAGGCAATAGACGCGATAGCTGTCGCCGCCGATGAGCACTCGCGAGCCGGCGATGGCGGGGGAGGAGGCGAAGGGGTGGCGGTCGAGCAGCTTCTCCTCGCGGAAGCGCCAGAGCAAGCGGGCCGCTGGAGGTGGCACAGGCGTCCCGCCTGTGGGCACAGGCAGGATGCCTGTGCCACCGGACGGTGTCAGCTCGCCCGCGACGCCGCAGCGGGCGAAGCCGCCGCGGAACGTCGGCCAGTCTGCACCGGAGGCCGCGACGGCACACAGCCCGCATACCAGGCCAAGTAGGCGTTGTGCCACGGCCTCAGTCCTTCGTGATGAGGTTCTGCGCGGGGACGACTTGGCGGGGGAAGTCGCCGCTGCTCCAATAGAGGCGCAGGCAGGGCTGCGGGTCCCAGAAGCCCGAACGCTTCGAGCGGTACTCGAACCTCACCTGGATGTGGTGAAGGCCCCTCGTCAGGGGGAGCGGGTCGCTGAAGTCGAGCCGCATCCCGCCGCAGGGGTCCTGCACCGCGTCGGTCGGGTGCGGGAGGATGGCCTTGCCGTCCAGCAACACGGTGGCCGCGGGCGCGGAGAGGTAGAGGCCAGGGAAACCGATGCGGCCCGGGGTGACGACGGAGTTCTTGCCCGTCTTGCCCTCGCCGCAATTGCGGGCGTAGAAGCGGTACTCGCCATCGCGGGGGACGACGACATAGCCGTCCCACTCGACGGTCGCGGGCGGCTGGTACTTCATCAGGGGGTTGGGGGTTGTCTGGTAGCCGCTCTGCCACCAGGCCCCGAAGTCGAGCGTGGCATCGGTCTCGGCCGCGCCATCGGGGCCTTTGCGGGCGAGGCCGGGGCGGGCGTTGCCGAGGCCCTTCCACCAGGCGGCCCACTGGTCCTTGGCCATCTTCTTGCCCATGGCCTGCTCGAGGGCAGCCTGGCAGAAGGCGGGGGTCTTCGCCGAGGTGGAGCCGAGGCCGCGAATCAGCTCACTGATGGCCCAGGTGTGGGCAAGCGGCTCGTCGCCCGCGGGGGCCAGGAGGGGAGCGATGGCGGCCTTGACGGCCGGGTGCTTGCTGTGGTGGCAGGCGCCCCAGCCGTTGGCCCACCGGGCGGCGGCGAGGGCCTCGGCGGCCGCCTGGTGCACCAGAGGCGAGGAATCGCCGATGGCATCCAGCAGGGCATCCGTATCGCCCAGTTGGGCCAGCGTCGCCACGGTGGCCAGCCGCACGTGCTCGTCGCCGTGCACCAGCCCCTCCTCTTTGAGAATCTTCGCCACTTCGGCGGGCGGGAGGCCATTGGGCTTGTTCTCCTTGTCGAAGAGGCGGCCACGGACGCCTTGCCAGGAGACGGGGTTGACCTTCGCCGGGTGGAGGCGGAAGTCGCCGATATAGGGGACGGGGCCGCGGAGCTTGGGGTGGGCCATGAGCACCTTGTCGCCGAAGGCCATGAGGTCGGCCCGCTTCGCCCGCTCCTCGTAGGCCGTTGCGGCCATGCGGTGGGTGGCGGCGAGTCCCTTCTGGCCGGCGGCATCGAGTTCCTTCGCGCACCGCTCGTGGAAGGGAATGGCGACGGCGCGGTAGTAGCGCGCCTCGCCGCGGCGGCACAGCTCCGCCAGACGGAAGTCCCCGTGCTTCTCCGCCACGGGGGCCATGATCGGCAGCTCGGTCCGCACCCCCCCGCAATCCTCGTCCATGAACTCGCACATCCACAGGTAGTTGAGGAACTCCATCCGCTTGAGCTGCTCGGGCGTGAGCCTGGCCTGGGCGAGACAGCTCTTGTAGCGCTCCTCGAACTCCTTTGGGAGCTGGACGTATTCGGTGGCGTACTTGCCCGTGGCGTAGTTGCCGGGGTCGCCGTTCCAGTGGAAGGCCAGGTAGTTCTCGACGCCGCCGCGGAGCGCGCGCTGGTAGTACATCGCCGCGAGGTCGAACTTCCCGGCCTTCTCGAACATGTAGGCGGGGTCCATGTTCTCTCACGGCAGAGATCCCCATGGTTCTTGGAACGTGCGAGGCCGGCACATGATACTGTTGCCAGCGGGCGAATCGTTCCGCCGCGAGCCATCTCCGGCCGCGCTGAGGCGTTCGCTGCTTTGAACGGCCCGCCCGCGCGCCGTATAATGCTCTGCACGGCCGCGTTGCCGGAGGCAGTCGTTCCGAGGAGAAAAGCGACTCTCATGGGCGTCTCGGCCGCCATCCATGCAGCCGAGGGGCCGCCCGTCGGCATCGTGAGCCACGTGAAGGTGCTCTCCGACAAGGTGGAGGACGTCTCCAGCCTCGATGCCTGGCGGAGATCATTCATCAGGGATGGGATGACCGACCGCGACAAGGCGCTGGCCGCGTGGGAATCGGTCGTCCGCTTCCAGCACCAGGACAGCCCGCCCGTCGAGTTCCTCCAGCTCGAGAACGCCGTGCTCGACGCGATCAAGATGTTCAACGTCTACGGCTACTCGATGTGCGGCAACGCGGCGTCGCACGTGCAGTCGCTCGCCCGCGCCGCCGGCCTGGAGGCCCGCGGGTGGACGATTCAGGCCCACGTCGTGCCGGAGGTGTCCTGGGGCGGCAAGTGGCGCCAGGCCGCGCTCCGCCGCCACCTCATCCACTCCTGCACCGAGATCGCGCGCGACTGCTACGACGGCACGGTGGACACCGATGCCCTGCTCGACAAGGCCCAGGCCGAAATCTTCTCCGCCACCCAGGGCGACCGAGCGGGCGAGGCCACGGCCGTCCGCGACATCCTCCAGGGCATCTTCACCGACATCGAGTCCATGCGCGAGAACCGCATCACGGGCCTCCGCACCTGGTTCAACGACATGGACGACCTGACGTGCGGCCTCCAGCGCTCCGAGCTGATCATCGTGGCCGGCCGCCCCTCGATGGGCAAGACCACGCTCGCCCTCAACATCGCCATGCGCGTCGCCCTCGGCGGCTGGCCCCGCCCGAACAAGCCCGACGCCAAGCCGGCCCTCATCTTCTCCCTCGAAATGTCCAAGCCGGTCATCGCGCGCAACATCCTGTGCGGCTACGCCCGGGTGGACGCCCACCGCCTGCGCCGCGGCCTGCTGCCGCGCGAGGAGATCAACGCCCTGACGATGAAGGCGGGCGACCTCTACGAGGCGCCGATCTACATAGACGACACGCCGGGCCTCTCGCTGCGCGACCTGCGCACGCGGGCGCGCCGCCTCAAGATGACGGTGCCGGACCTCGCGCTCGTCGTCGTGGACTACCTTCAGCTCATGGAGGAGCGCAATGCCGAGAACCGCCAGCAGGAGATCAGCATTATCTCGCGCGGCCTCAAGGGCCTGGCCCGCGAGCTGAACCTGCCCGTCATCGCCATCTCACAGCTCAGCCGCGCCACCGAGGCCCGCGAGGGGCACATCCCGCGCATGTCCGACCTCCGCGAGAGCGGCTCGCTCGAGCAGGACGCCGACCTGATCATCCTCCTCTACCGCGAGGAGCACTACAACCCCGGCGCGCGCCCGGGCGAAGCGGACCTCATCGTGGCCAAACAGCGCAACGGGCCAACCGGCACCGTCACCACGACCTTCCTCAAGAACTACCTGCGCTTCGAGGACCGCTCGCACCAGGAACAGACCCCGTTCTGATGGCCGGGGTCCTGGCGGGACGCGGACGCACGCGGGGCAAGGCAGGGCCATTTCGGGTTGCGGATTGTAGAGAGGCCCAGGATGAAGCCGCAGACACATCCCGCTCTCCTCCATTCCGCATCCCGCATCCCGCATTCCGCATTCCGGCCCCTGGCCCTCGCGGCGTTCTGCCTCGCATGCGCCGCGGCGGCCTCCGCAGGGGAGCCGCCCATCGTCCGCGAGATCGTCATCCGCGGCTACCCAGGCGACCCCGCCGCCATCAAGGGCGTGATGCAGACCCGCGAGGGCATGCGCCTCGACCTCACCCGCCTGGACGACGACTGCCGGGCGCTCTTCCGGGCCGGCCACGTCGCCACCCACCAGCTCCAGGACGTGCCAGGCGGCGTCCGGGTCATCATTGACATCTCCGAGGCCCTGCGCGTCCGCAGCATCCGCGTCCGGGGCGCGGGACGCGACTGGGAGACGAAGATGCTCGAGGCCCTGGCGACCAAGGTGGACACCCCGATCCTGCCCGACGCCCTGAAGCTGCCCGAGGACGAGCGCTTCCGCCGGGACAAGGAGACCATTCGCGCCTACTGCCAGGAGCAGGGCTACCGCGCCGTCACCGTCACCTCGGCCACCTTCCCAGTCCCCAACACGCCCCAGCTCGACCTCACGTTCAACGTGAACCTCGGCCCCAAGTACCAGGTCAAGTGGCTCCGCTTCCGCGGCAATCGCTCGGTCCGCGCCGGCGAGCTGCGTCGGCAGATGGAGACGAAGCGCGACGGCTTCTGGACCAGCCGCCGCTACTGCGACGCCACCTTCGAGAAGGACGTGGACCGGCTCCAGCGCTACTACCGCGAGGTCCGCGGCTTCCCCAACGCCAAAGTGACCTTCGAGCGCCGCTTCCTGGGGCCGCAGGGGAGCAGGGTGGACGTCACGGTCCTCGTGGACGAGGGGCAGTTGTTCCCCGTCGCCTCCATCGAGGTGAAGGGCGCCACCCAGTGGGGGGCCGACACCCTCCTGGCCACCATCCCGCTGAAGCAGGCCGACGTGTTCTCGGACAAGAAGATGCACGAGTCGGCCGCCGTCATCGAGCGGCTCTACCACGAGAACGGCTATCCCGAAGTCCAGGTCACGCCTAAGGGCGAGCCGAGCCCAGCGGGCGATTCGTACGACGTCACGTTCACCATCACCGAGGGCGAGGCCGTGCGGGTCAACACCATCCGCACCCGCGGCCACCCCCGCACGCGGCGCGACGTCATCCTGCGCGAGATGGAACTCGAGCCCGGCATGCTCTACGACGTCCAGAAGCTCGAACGCAGCCAGCGCGCCCTCCAGCGCCTTCAGTTCTTCGACGCCGTCGCCGTCCGACTCGCCCCCGCCGACCCGCCCGCGGCCGGCGAGCGCGACCTGCTGGTGGACGTGACGGAGGGCCACACGGGCCTCTTCCGCTTCGGCGTCGGCGTCTCCTCCTCCAACGGCGTCGTCGGAACCATCGAGCTGGCCCAGCGCAACTTCGACTGGCGCGACGCCCCCAAGAGCTGGAGCGACCTGTGGAGCGGCAACGCCTACGTGGGCGCGGGACAGAACTTCCGCGTCACCCTCATGCCCGGCTCCATCTACTCCAGCTACGCCATCGCCTTCGAAGACCCCTACTGGCGGGGCCGCAACGAGAGCTTCGGCTGGAGCCTCTACTACAACACCCGCGACCAGGGCACCTGGGACGAGACCCGCGCCGGCGTCCGCGTCTCACGCGGCATCCGCAAGTACAAGGGCGACCCCGACACCGACGTGACCTTTCACGCCCGCCTCGAAGCCGTCAACGTCAGCATCCACGACGAGGACGACGATGATGATGGCGGCGGGTTCTTCGGCGACGATGACGACGACGATGACGAGCCGCCGCAGGACGCCGTGGACGAGAAGGGCACCCATCCCCTCTTCGGCGCCGGCGTCACCGTGCGCCGCGACCGCAAGGACCGCCCCACCTTCCCCACCAAGGGCTACGAGTGGGAGCTGAGTTCGGAGCTGGTCATCCCCCACGGCATCACCCTCGGGGCCGGCGGCACCCGCTTCTGGACCATCGGCAACCACCCGAAGGACTACGAGCGCGTCCTCTCCCTGCGCGGGCGCGTGGACTACCAGGCCGGCAGCTTCCCCATCTACGAGCGCCTCTACGCCGGCGGCGCCAACCTGCGCGGCTTCGCCTACCGCGGCGCCGGCCCCACCGACAACGACGAGCCCATCGGCGGCAAATACCGCGCCCTCGTCAGCGCCGAATACCGCTACCCCATCGCACCCCCCAACTTCTACGGCGTCTTCTTCGCCGACGCGGGCACCGTGACCAAGGACTTCACCGGCTTCGCCAAGCCGCGCCTCGCCCTCGGCTTCGGCTTCCGCATCCTGGTCCCCGGCCTCTCCAACATCCCCATCAGCGTGGACTTCTCCGCCCCAGTCATCAAGCAGGGCGACGACCAGACCGAGTTCCTCTACTTCTCCCTCAGCCTGGGCAGATAGGAGGCAGGTGACGGTAGGTGGGGGCCGTCATATCATCTGCCAGGAGCAGTTCGAGGTGCTTGATCGAGCCCTTGCCCTCCATGTTCGACTGGCCGGAGAGGATGAAGACGCGCCAGGGGCCGGGCGCGGGGGCATCGGCTGCGCTGGCAGCGGCCGCAAGCGCGAGGGCGGCGGCCACAAGGGTTGTTCTGTTCATCCACATGGCGGGTCTCCTTTGCTCTTGGTGCGGGCGATGGGGCCGAGGGTGGCCTTCGTCGCGCGGAGGTAGTCGTCGGGGGCGAGGAGGAGCTGCGTGCCGCGCACGCCAGCCGAGATGGCGATGCGGCCGTAGAGCACGATCTCCTCGGCCACGAAGACGGGATAGTCCTTCTTGCCCCCGAGGGCCGTGACGCCGCCGCGTATGTAGCCGGTGAGGGGCTGGACCTCGCGGAGGGGGACTACCTCCGCCTTGCGGTCGCCGCTGAGGCGGGCGAGGGCCTTGAGGTCCAGCTCGGCGTCGCCCGGCACGACGGCGAAGGCGACGCCGGTGTGGTCGCCGCGGACGACGAGGGTCTTGAAGACCTGTTCGGGCGGCATGCCGATCTTGGCCGCGACGGATTCGGCGCTCAGGTCGTCGGGGTCCACCTCGTACTCGCGCGTCTCATAGGCGGTGCCGAGGCGGTCGAGGATGCGGGCGGCGTTGGTCTTCATGTCGCACCGACCCGAGGACGAAACGCCGCTTCGCATCCCGCTTCCGCCGGCTGGCGGATCAGGCGTCGGCGGTGCGGAAGAAGCGGACGACGACGAACACAGCGCCCGGAAGGCCCAGGAGGGCCGGGAAGAGGGACTTCTGGTAGAGCGCCGCGACAAAGCACCCGGCGGCGAAGAGCAGCGCCAGGGTTCCCAAACCCCCTAGTCGGTTGATCATGGAGACACCCTTTCTTGCGTGCAGGCACGTCGAACCGCCCGGGCCGGACCTTGGCCCCGGGCACCACAACGCACAGCGGGGGCTCCTATCGGGGGAGGGAACCGCGGGATCGCCGGGGACTGCGCCCCGGCGGTTTCTGGCTTCTACACCCCCATGTTACACCCGCTCGGGATTGCCGTCAATGGAAATCTCCCGGCGAATCCGCGGGGCAGCGGCTACGTGGTGCTGGACGGCTGGCCGGGGGAGTGTCTGGAGGCCAGGTGGCGCTGGAAGTCGGTGTAGGCACTGCGGGCCACGCGGATGTTGCTTCGGTAGGTGAGGTTGGCCACGAGGCTGATGAAGGGCTTGCGGCGCTGCCACAGGCTGCTCCACACCCTGTGCAGGATGCGCGGCAGGGAGTAGAACCGCTTGTCGCAGGCCATCATCTCCTCGATGATGGCGTCCACGGAGAGGTGCTTGTACTGGGCCACGGGGAAGGTGAGGGTGTAGTACCTCCAGTCCTCCGGAAACACGTTGAGGCCGAGGCGGCCGTCGGCCTTCATCTGGTCCCACAGGCGGGTGCCGGGCAGGGGGGTGAGGAACAGCGTGTTCAGGTTGTCCACCCCGTAGTGGGTGGCCATGTCGGCGATGAGCTTGCCGGTGCCGGGCTCGTCCACGTCCAGGCCCAGGATGAAGGAGCCGACGACCAGGATGTGGTGGCGCTGGATTCGGCGGACGGAGGCGCGGAAGTCGCGGCCCTTCAGGAGGTTGAATTTCTTGCCGATCTCGCGCAGGCCCTCGGCCGTGGGGGATTCGAAGCCGATGAAGACGCCGCGGCAGCCGGCCTTGGCGGCGAGGGTGAGCAGTTCCTCGTCGTCGGCGAAGTTGATGGTGGCCTGGGCGATCCACTGCTTTCGCAGGTCGGCCCGGACCAGGGCGCGGAACAGGTCCTTCGCCCTGGCGATGTGCTCGGGACGCGTGCCGATGAGATTGTCGTCCACCACCAGGACGTGCCGCTCGCGGACCGCCTGGAACTCGCGGATGACGTCCGGGATGGGCCGCTGGCGGTACTTGGCGCCGTTGAAGGCCGTCACGCTGCAGAAGGTGCAGTTCAGCGGGCAGCCGCGCGTGGTCTGGACGGCCCCGAAGGCGTATCGGGGAGGCAGGAGGTCGTGGCGGGCGGGCGGGACGCCGTTCATGTCGGCGAGCCCGCCGCTGTAGAGGGGCTTCAGGCAGCCGTGGCGGGCGTCGTCCAGGACCTGGCCCCACACGCCCTCGGCTTCGCCCGTGACCACCGCGTCCACGCGCTCGGCGACCTCGGGCAGGCACATCGTGGCGTGGATGCCGCCCATGACGACGGGCACGCCCAGGCCGCGGAAGTGGGCGGCCAGCTCGTAGGCGCGGTTGGCCTGCGACGTGAAGGCGGTGATGCCCACCAGGTCGGGGCGCGGCAGGGCCGAGTAGTCCGGCGCGCCCAGGTTCTCGTCAACTATCGTCACGTCCCAGTCACGCGGGGTCAGCCCCGCGAGGACCATCAGGCTGAGCGGCTTCCACACGCGGTAGCGGTTCCAGCGGCTCTCCTTGACGTGGACGATGCTGACCAGCGGGTTGGATGGGTTGATCAAGTACAGTCGCACGGCATTCGCTCGACTACGTTCCCATCTGCCACGAGGACAGGTACTTGCGCTGGACGGGCGTCAGGGTGTCTATGGCCACGCCCATGCTCAGGAGCTTCAGGCGGGAGATCTCGCGGTCAATCTCCCTCGGCACGCCGTAGACGCGCTTCTCGAGCGTCGCGTGGTTCTTGACGATGTGCTCGGCGGCCAGGGCCTGGTTGGCGAAGGACATGTCCATCACGCAGGCGGGGTGGCCCTCGGCGGCGGCGAGGTTGACCAGGCGGCCCTCGGCCAGCAGGTTGATGCGGCGGCCGTCGCGGAGGGTGAACTGCTGGACGTTTTCGCGGACTCGCTTGACGGACTTTGCGAGTTTTTTCAGGGCCGGGATGTCCACCTCGATGTCGAAGTGGCCGCTGTTGCACACGCAGGCGCCGTCCTTCATGGCGGCGAAGTGCTCGGCGGTGATGACCGTGCGGTTGCCGGTGACGGAGACGAAGATGTCGCCGGCCGTGGCGGCCTCGGCCATGGGCATCACGCGGAAGCCGTCCATCACGGCCTCGAGGGCGGGCAGGGGCTCGACCTCGGTGATGACGACGTGTGCGCCCATGCCGCGGGCGCGGTTGGCCACGCCGCGGCCGCACCAGCCGTAGCCGGCGATGACGAAGACGGTGCCGGCCAGCAGGCGGTTGGTGGCGCGGACGATGCCGTCTATCGTGCTCTGGCCCGTGCCGTAGCGGTTGTCGAACAGGTGCTTCGTGTCGGCGTCGTTCACCGCGATGATGGGGTAGGCGAGCACGCCGTCCTTCTCCATCGCGCGCAGGCGGATGACCCCGGTCGTCGTCTCCTCGGAGCCGCCGAGCATGTGGGCGATGAGGGCCTTCCGCTCGGAGTGAATGGTCGAGACCAGGTCGCAGCCGTCGTCCATCGAGATGCTCGGCTTCGCGTCGAGGACGGCGTGGACGTGGCCGTAGTAGCTCTTGCGGTCCTCGCCGCGGATGGCGAACGTGGGCACCTTGTAGTGCTTCACGAGCGCGGCGGCCGTAGGTTCGCCGTCTCCGTCGTCACGTGGAGGCAGGCGGCGATGGTGATGCCCTTGAGCGGCTCCTCCTTGGCGAAGCGCTCGCGGATGAGGCGCAGCACCGGCATCTGCTCCTCGGCCCACTCGATCTTGGCCCGGCCCTGGTTGGCCAGCTTCACGTCCTCCGGGGTGTAGGTCCGACCTACCAACGCAACCCTAGAGGAATGCCCCCTTTTGCTCTCCAGATCAACCCCGACTCAAGAATCTGGGACGCTGTCAATGACTTGCGTGTCGGGATATCTCCGCCGCCAATCTGAGTGCTCGCCTTCCGGGAGGCTGGTTGACACACCGCCGGCTTTTCCCACCAGTCGTAACGGTCCAGAACAAATCGGTCTGACAGTGGCAGAGCACCTCGTTCTGTTCCGGAACCCGTCGCGGTGAGCATGGGACGCAGTCCATCGCGCTCTCCGGCTGCTGCTTCTCAGCGATGGTCGGCTGTGAACGTGTCCGAAGCATTACGGGGCGAGTTTCAAAGCCCGGATGAGCTCACGGACACTATGGAGGGGCCGGGAGGGAGACAAACAACGTTCCCAGCCCGCGACCCAAAGACTTGGGGGCAGCACACGGGGCACCAACCCGCGCTGGGGGGAGTGACCAACATCCCCTATTCACGCGGCTCCCACAGTCTTCGCTCTTCATTCGGCGAAGAACCACTGCCTGAGCGTTTCGCTGCCCAGGGGCAGGAGCGTGGCGCCGGAGCCGTTCGGTGCCAGGCCGCAGGCCTCGATCTCCTGTCGCCAGGCCTGGTGCCCGGCGGCGAGGTGCAGGTTGCTGTTGCCCGAGGCATCGGGCGAGCGACGGTCGAGCACCAGCATTCCCTTGCCCAGCTTCAGCGCCCGCAGGTAGGGCTTGCCGGAGACGGCCAAGACTTCGGCGCCCTTGCGCCCGGCAAGCTGCTGGAGCGCCTCGAGGATGCGTGGGCGACGTCCGGGCGTAGTGGTGACGCCCGAGGCGGCGTCGAACCCCAGGTCCTCGCAGACTAGGTAGAGGCGCTCGCCGCCAATCAGGAAGCTGGCTAGCGCCTCCACGCGCGAGGTCCAGTCCACGCAAGCCAGGAGCTGCATCGCGCGCTGGCGGCCGTCGCCCAGTTCGTGGGAGTAGTAGCTGTAGTGGCGCTTGTCCACCGGCTCGGGGTCGAGGTGGCGCTCGCGGAGGCGCACGAGCAGGCCGAGGAACTCCGCATCGGTGACCTCCGGGCCGCGTCTGGCGAGTTGGCGCGACAGGCTCTGACCGTCGGCTGGCAGGGCCGCCTTAGCCAGCGCCATCGAATCCCTTGACGCTTGCATGACGAGCGGTAGTTGCACAGTTTCCCCGCTGATGGCGTCCATATAGCGCACGGTCCAGCGCGCAACCTTCCCGGCTGAGTCTGTCAACGGGTCGTCCAGGCGCAGTCGCAAGGTCAGCGGCTCCCTGGGCTCGATTGAGACACCTCGGCTGTGGTGCGGCAGCAACTGGCCATCGGGCCCGTAGACCTCAATGCGGCCATACGCCGTCGCCCTCGGGCCGGAGCCAATGGTGAACGATATCGTCTCCCCGAGCGCGGCGTCGTGCCCTGCGATGAACGGCGCGCGGAGTGGCTCGGTCGTCAATGCCAGCACCCGCCAGTGGCCCGGCTCGACCACGACGACCGTCTCCGGCGCCTGCTGCGCCGGGTTGAGGATGCTCACCAGTCTCTTGCCGGCCAGCACGTCGTAGGCTTCAGTGAAGGGCGGGCGCAGACGCAACCGGGCATCGGCGCGACGGCCGCGGTAGTCGCCGAAGAGCGTGAGAATCCGAGTCGTTGTTCCCGGCAGGTCGTACTGCATGGTGACGAAGTCGTTGATCCCCTCGCCGTAGGCGCGGGTGTTCTCGAACTCGAAGTCGGGCGTCACTCCGCAGCGGCGGACGAGTTGGTCAATGACCTGGCGGAAGGTCTCGGTGGCCTCGGTGATGGGCTGGGCCAGGCCGCTCTCGCCGGTCAGCAGCACGTTGAAGCAGATGGCCGCGCCCTTGCCCACACGGCGGTAGGTCAGGAGCGGGTTGCCGTCCTCGTGGCGAGCGACGACCGCCACGTCCTTCGCCAGGTTGGCCAGCCGCTGCCGGCCCTCGGGCATGTAGTGGCAGGGGTGGCCGCCGATGCGCATCGTCAGGTCGAAGTAGAGGGGCGGCTTCTCCTGCGGCACTGCGGCGGGCGAGGTGGTGCCTTGCTGGCCGAGCTGCCAGGCCTCGGCGAATGCCTTCTTGGCGGCGTTCTCGCCGGGGAACTCGACCTGGGAGCGGCCCATGAGCCAGTCGGGGTCGGCGGTGAAGCCGAGCAGCTTGTCGAAGCCGGCGCCGGGATAGGCGGGATAGGGCTTGCCGCCCTCGTCGTACTGGGCGATGGTCGGGAAGACGACCAGCGTGCCGCCATCCTCGACGTACTGCCGCACGGCGTCGGCCGCCTTCTGGTCAATCGCCTCCAGGTAGGGCAGGAAGAGCACCTTGCAGGCCTTGAACTCCTCGGGCAGGACGTACCTGGGCGCGTAGCCCGAGGCGGCGAGCGCGGTGTAGAGCGGCAGCTCGGGCGGCTTGAGATAGGAGGCGCCTGGGGCCTGGTACGGCCCCTTGCCCAGCGTCAGGTCGTGCGGGCCGTGGCGGTGCAGGAAGAAGCCGTAGCGCCCTCGCACCAGCGCCCAGCGGCTGTCAAAGGTGTAGATGCCCACGCGGGGGTCGGTGTGCGGGCGCATCGTGCGCAGAATCGCCTCGGGCCGCTCGGTCTGCTTCATGGTCTTCGCCACCGCCAGGGTCGATCGGCTCGGCGTCAGGTCGCCGTTGAACATTGGCCCCCAGTTGCACAGATAGGTGCAGCCCGACGCCAGGCCCAGTTGCAGGAACTGGTTGTTCATCCGCTCGTCCTCGAAGAACATCCAGTCCAGATGGAAGGGATTCGCAGGGCATGGCGTGCGCGAGCGGATGTAGCTGTGCCAGAGCGCCACGCCCTCGGGCGGCAGGGCATGCCAGAAATTGGTCATCGGCACGGGCGAGAACTGGAGGAAGGTGAAATCGTAGCTCATCGTCCACGTCGTCACAGGATTCGCCGTGACGTACCCTTTCATGTAGTTCTCGCAGTATTCGCGGACGTACCACTCGTGGAACGCGTGGGTGTCCACGTAGGGGGTCAGATTGGGCTCGAGGTCCTTAGGCGGCGGCACGAACATCCAGCCGAAGGGCTCGGCGTACTTGCGCCAGACCTTCAGCTCGCTCCAGTCTTTGAACTGCTTACCCCAGGCCTGGTTCAGCTTGCCCAGGTCGTTGCCGTAGAGCTGTTGGAGGTAGTGGCGGAACCACTTGTTGCAGTCTTCCGGCGCCTCCTCCTTGTCGCGCCAGGGATAGGATTCCGACCACGGGCCGAAGCCTGTTTCCTCGCCCATCGAGAACAGGTTGAGGGCCGCGGATGGCCACGGCCCGTGGTAGCCTGGCTCGCCGAAGCCCTTGCCAGCGCCGCCCCGCCCTCTGCCCTCGGCCTGGTAGCGGGCCGCGTAGTTCTCGAGCTTGCCACTGAACGGAGCGGCGTGGCCTATGCCCACGCGCGTTGTGCCCTGGTGCTCCATATACTGCCGGAAGTTGTGCCGCTCGATCACATCGCGGTCGGCGTAGTTGAACACGGCGTTGAACCCGCACTCGCGCAGATACGTAGCGAATGCCGATTGTGCTCGCCCAGACACGCGACACAACTCACGGTATATCAACAACTTACGAATTGACTCACTCCAAACCAGCCCGAATCTGACAATCCCGTGCCTTCGTTCACGCCCCTGGGGCGTTCGTGCTGCGCGCCCGGCCGTAGGGGGTCGCAGGCGCCGCGGGCAGTTGCGAGGTCAGCGGGTAGCCTGGAGGGACTGGATGAGCCGCCGGCTTCCGGCGGGGAAGGCGTAGTCGCCCAACTCGTCCACCTTCACCCACCGGCAGGCGGCGCAGCCGATGGGCCGCGAGCATGGCCCCCAGTCCTGGCGCCAGCTCTGTTCTTGAATCGTCGTCGTTGTCGTAGTCGTCCTCGTCGTCGAACTAGCACGGGGGAAAGCCCAGAGCATCGACGACGACGAGGACGACGACGAGCACGAGAAGAGTAGAAAGGAAGTGGTTACCGGAACTGGGGGCCATACTCATGGGCCGCGGAACCGCTTGGAAAACCCGACGCCTGTGCGCTACAATATGGCGACTGACGCACTCACCCCAATCGAAAGGGCGCGAATGGACGATGAGGCTGCCAAGTGCCGGGGCTGCGGCGCCGAACTGACGGGGCGCGACGTCTACGAGGGCGTCTGCAAGGCCTGCCGCGAGGAGGCCGTGCTCGGCTCCCCCGCGCCCCAGCCCAAACGCACTCGCGGGCCCGCCCCGCCGCCCGCGAGCGCCACGCCGCGCCCGCTGCCCGACGACGCAATCGCCATCGAGGCCTCCGTGGACCTCGATGCCGACACGCGGGAGATCCCCGCCGACGACGAGCCGTCAGAGCCGCCGGAAGCGTCTCCCGCCCCGCCCGAAGGTCCGGCGCCGGCCGAACTCGCTCTCGACGAGGAGCCCGAGGCCGCCCTGCTGCCGCCCCGGGAGGCCACGCCCACTCGGCCGCCCGAGGAGGCGCCCGCGGCGGACGACTTGCCGGTGCTGAAGCTCGATGACGCGCCGCCTTCATCCGAGGCCACGGGGCGACTGCCCCTCGCCCTCGAAACCGCGCCGCCGCAGGCCCACCGGCCGCCGCCAACCGTCAAGAGGAATCCCCCAAGCCGCGACCCCCTGGAGGACGCGCACGCGCAGGAGCCGCCGCCCCCGCGGCTCCGCATCACCCCGCGCGCCCCGCAGCCGACGCCCGCGGCCCCTGCACCTGCGCCCAGGGAGCCCCACAAGCCCCTCGCCCTCGCTACGGACGCCCCGCGCGAGGAGCCCCCTGCCCCGGCCGAGCCCGCGCCGGAGCCGGACTTCGAGCTGCCCGCTCTGGAGCCCGACCCGCGCGACCGCCAGGGGCCGCCCCGCATCGCTCCGCCCGAGCCCGAGGCCGCGGCCCCAGCTCCGCCCCCCTCGCGCGACCGCGAGGGCCTGCGCCTCAAGGCGGACACCGCAGCCGGGAACCTGCGCGGCCTGCTCGACGAGATGCAGAGCCAGGTCGAGCAGCTCTCCAAGGTCCTCTCGACCGCGCACCGCGTGGCCCCCAGCGCCTTTTGGTCCGGCTTTCGCGCCGCCTTCGGCTTCGTCCTCGGCCTCGCCGTCCTGGCCGTCGTCTCTCTGGGCCTCATGGCTCTGATTGGGAAGCTGTTCTATCCGCGTGCCTTCGAATTCGTGCTGCAGCTACTCCGCATCATCGGGCTTCTCTAGCCTCTCATTCGCCCTCCTTGGGCTTCTTGAGCAGCCTACGCAGCATGGGCAGGCTGGAGAACACGTAGTCCACCCCCGACCACAGCGTGACCGCGGCCACCACCAGCATCAGGTGGTGCGCCCGCGTCATGGTCAGCGCCACCGCCGCCGGATCATCGAGGCGCGTGAGGACGAGCAGGCCGAGGATGACGAGGATGACGATGCCCTGCACGATCGCCTTGATCTTGCCACTGAGCCGCGCGGCCATCACCACGCCCGCGCGGGCCGCCGCCACCCGGCTGTAGGCCACCATCGCGTCGCGATAGAACACCAACGCCACCACCCACACGTGCGCGTAGCCGTAGGCCAGGAAGCACAGGAACACCGAGAAGCGGGCCACGCTGTCGGCCAACGGGTCCATCAGCCTCCCGAAATCGGTCTGCTCCTTCTTCGCCCGCGCCAGGTAGCCGTCGAGAATGTCGGTCACCTCGAACAGGCCGGCGATGACGAACGCCCCCACGTGCCCCGCCTTGCCGCCGAGCACGAAGACGAGGACGAACACGGGGCTGAGCGCCAGCCGCACGAGCGTGAGCTGATTCGCAATCCCCACCGCGCACCCTTTCGGTAGTCAGCACAATCCGCCACGGGGCTGCCGAGATTATAGCCGACACCCCGGCGCCGCCGCAAATCGCTCTGGCGCTAAAGGCCCTGCATGCTATAATGGAAACGCAATTCCAGCGCCAACCTTGGAGGCATTGGCCAATGAACGAACCCGTGCAACCCCCCGAGTGGACGCCCGAGGAGTGGATGGGGGCTTGGACCATCCACGTGGGCAAGGCCTACCGCTGCGACAAGTGCCAGACGATGGTGATGGTGACCAAGGGCGGCGTGGGCACGCTCGAGCCCATCTGCTGCGGCGAGCCGATGAAGCTCATCGCCCAGCCCGACACCATCGCCGATCGGTAGGAGGCCCCCACAATGCCCGCCTTGCGACGCAACGTAACTGGCCAAGTCTACTGCTGCCCGGTGTGCGGAGCCGAGTTGAGCGTGGTCCGCGGAGCCTTTGGCGCCCTGGCGCCCCGCTGCTGCAACACGGCCATGCTCCTGCTGCCCGAGCGGCACACGACCTACGTGTGCCCCGTCTGCGGCGCCGAGCTGATGGCCATCCGCGATGGGGCCGGCCCCCTGGCCCCCCGCTGCTGCAACACCCCGATGGTCCGCCGGCGGCATGCCGCCTAGCCCGCGCTTCTCACGAGCGCGGGAAATCCGAAATCCGAAACCCGAAATCCGAAACAACACCGAAGCACAAAGCACAAATGACGAAGGCACGAAGCACGGAGACTCGCGACGGTGTGGTTCCTGTTTGGGGCATTGGGATTTCGGACTTTGGGTTTGTTTCGGATTTCGTGCTTCGGGTTTCGAGTTTCCCGGATTTCTCAGCAGCACCTGCTGAGGGACCCAGGTTATGGAGTTGCCCGCCATGCCCGACCCCTTCGATGCCGACGTGGTGATCATCGGCGGCGGCTGCGCCGGCCTCACCGCCGCGATCTACACCGCCCGGGCCAGTCTCAAGACGATTCTCCTCGACAAGCTGGACCCCGGCGGCCAGCTCGCCACGACCCACGAGGTCGAGAACTACCCCGGCTTCCCCGATGTCGTGATGGGGCCTGACCTGATGGAGCGCTTCCTCAAGCAGGCCCAGCGCTTCGGCACCGAAGTCCGCTCCGCCGAGGTGAAGTCCATCTCTGCCGGCGATCCCGTGGTCCGCGTCGTGCACGCCGCTGAAGGCGACCTGCGCTGCAAAGCCGTCCTGGTCTGCACGGGCGCCGACCCCAAGCGGCTCGGCGTGCCGGGCGAGGACAGGCTTCGCGGCCGCGGCGTGTCCTACTGCGGCCCTCGGAGTGGTCAGCTCGCACTCTCGCTTCGACGAGCCTCGCGTGCTGCGGCTGCCGGGCGCCCCCTCGGAGCCAGAGCCGATGGCCGAGCCGGCCACCGAGCCGGCACAGGCGGAACCGGGAACCCAGGCGGGCGCCGGAGCCTCGGGAGGCCAGATGAGCATGTAGCGCGGGAGGCTTTCCGAGAAATCGGACACGCCATGCCAGCCGTAACAGGCTGGCATGGCGTCACTTACGGAGCGAGGGCGCGCCCATGTTGCCAGAGCGCTACATGCTCAAATTCAGTGTGGGGAATTGAGCGCCTAGCGCGCACTCCTCACCAGCCCGGGGCAGGCACTCACCCGCCGGTCATTCTGAGCGAAGTGAAACGGAGCGAAGAGTCTCCCAGGGGAAGTCACTGCGGTGACGCAGTGTAGTCAAGCGATCGCAGTCCTCTCCCTGTGAAGATTCTTCGCTTCGCTCAGAATGACCGTTTTCACTGGGCTCGCCTGCCAACCGTGGTGGGAAGTGCGGGCTCAGCCGTTGAGGGTCCAGCCTTCGCGGTACTTCTTGCTCAGCAGGGCGTTGGCCTCGGGGTTGTCGGTGACGACGCCCTTGTCGCCGTCGTAGCTGATCTTCTTGCCGGCGCGGTAGGCGACGAGGCCGAGGAGCATGGTCTCGATCATCGTGCCGCTGTAGTCGAAATCGCAGTCGGTCCGCTTCTTGCTCGGGTCCTTGCAGGCGGCGACCCACTGCTGCTGGAAACCGCCGACTGGGGGCTGGAGTTGCTCCTTCGCGCGCGGCTTGTAGTAGGTCATGTCGTCCGCGTCGCCGAAGGGGAGGATGATGCGCGAGCCGTAGTCGCAGACGAGGAAGCCGTTCTTGCCCTTGAACATGGCGCCGTGGCCGATCTTGTTGAGGTCCACGCAGCCCCTGGGCGAGCGGGGCATCATGCCGCCCTGCCACCAGTTGACCTTGATGGCGGGGCGCCAGCCGTTGGCCGGCATGTCGAAGGTGCTGTGGAGTTCGACTGGTGTGACGTCGGGATGGGGCGGAATGGGCTCCTCCGGCTTGCCCTTCTCGTTGCCGGCCTGCTGCGAGCCGGCGGGGAACGATTCGGCCTGAGCGGTCGTGGGCCGCACGGGGTCAATGGCGTTCCACACGAGGTCCATCGTGTGGCTGCCCATGTCGCCGATCTGCCCGCTGCCGAAGTCCCAGTACATGTTCCAGGCCAGGCAGCCGCCGAAGTAGCCGGGGTTGTAGGGGTGGAAGGGCGTGGGGCCGAGCCAGAGATCGTAGTGCAGGTGCTTGGGCGGCTCGCCCGCGGCAGGGAGGTAGCCGGGGCGGCGGATTTGGCGGTTGCCCCAGGCGTGGGCCTGGCTCAGCTCGCCGATGGCGCCGTCGCGGATCAGCTCGGCGATGCGGTTGAAGTTGTCCGCCGCGTGGCGCTGCGTGCCGCACTGGGTGGCCACCTTGTCCTTCCGCTTCAGGTAGTTGGCGCGGACGGTGCGGGCCTCCTCGACGGTGTTGCCGAGAGGCTTCTCGCAGTAGACGTGCATGTCGCGGTTGAGCGCCCAGTTGGCCACGAAGGCGTGGGTGAAGTCGGTCGTCGAGCAGACGACCGCATTGATGTCCTTCTGGTCCAGGCACTTCCGCCAGTCCACGTAGGTCTTGGCGGTCGGGCACCTCTTGGCAGCCTTCTCGAGGTGCTGCTCGTTCACGTCGCACAGGGCCACGATGTTCTCGCCCGAGGCGACGCCGAAGTGTGCGCCGGCGCGGCCGCCGGCGCCGATCATGGCGATGTTGAGCTTGTTGCTCGGGGCCTCGGCGCCCAGGGCGCCGCTGCGCAGCACGAGCAGTCCGGCCCCGCCCGCGGCGGCGAGGCCCAGGAACTGGCGTCGCTCGACCCTGCGGCCCTCCTTCGGCTCGTCAGGGCTGTTCTTCCTCACATTGGCCATCGCGGGCGTCTCCTTTCCAGTGCAGTAGGTTCGGGCGCCTCTCAGGACGCTTCGGCTGTGACGCGGACGGAGTAGTTGCCTGGGCGCTCCTCGCCCAGCTCGACGACGCCCTCCTTCTTCATGTCCTCGAGGAGCTTGGTGAAGGAGTTATAGCCGTAGTAGTTCTCGTTGAAGCCGGGGTAGACGCGCTTGATGGTCTGCTTGACCATCGAGCCCCAGATGACGTCGTGGTCGAGGGCGAGGGAGGTGACGATTTCGAGGACGCGCTCGAAGGCTTCCTGCTTCTTGGGGTCCTTGCGTTGCTGGCGCGTGGGGGCGTGGGACTTCTGGGCGGCGCGGATGAGGTCGTCGTAGAGGATGAACTCGTCGCAGCTCTCCATGAGGAGGTCGGAGGTGGAGTTCTTGACTCCGCAGCCGATGACGCGCTTGTTGTTCTCCTTGAGCTTGCTGGCCAGCGGCGAGAAGTCGCTGTCGCCGGAGACGAGCACGAAGGTGTCAATGTGCTCCTTCGAGTAGCACAGGTCAATGGCGTCGGTGACCATGCGGATGTCGGCGCTGTTCTTGCCGCTGGCCTTGGAGCCGGGGATGTCCACCATCTCGATGCCGTGGCGGTGGAGGCCGGGAACGGCGTCGCGGTAGTGCTTCCAATCGCAATAGGCGCGTTTGAAGACGACGCGGCCCTTTTCGAGGAGGCGGCGGAGCACGAGGTCCATCTGGAACGGCCCCTTGTTCATGTCGCGCACGCCGATGGCCAGGTTCTCGAAGTCCACGAACACCGCGATGAGCGGTTCATCCGCCATGGTCGCTCCCTTTCAGGTTTGCCGTGCACAGGCCCGCCGCACGAACGCAAGCGGCATATGCCATGACAATACTCGCTGACGGCGGCGCTGTCAAGGAGCGGAAGGGGGATTGCCGCGGGCAAGGGGCTGGGGTATAATCGCAGGCGCGCAGGCGCGACAACGAGCCCTCTTGAGACGAAAGGCGTGGCAGCGTGAAGGCACTGGTCAAGTCGAAGGCGGAGGAGGGCCTGTGGCTCCAAGACGTCCCGATGCCCGAAGTCGGCAGAAACCACGTGCTGATCCGCATCCTGAAGACGAGCATCTGCGGAACCGACGTGCACATCTGGAACTGGGATGCCTGGGCGCAGAAGACGATTCGCGTGCCCACAGTGGTCGGCCACGAGTTCGTCGGCACGGTGGAGGACGTCGGGGACAACGTGACCGACTTCAAGCCGGGCGACCTGGTGAGCGGCGAGGGCCACGTGGTGTGCGGCCACTGCCGCAACTGCCTGGCGGGCCGCCGCCACCTGTGCCCCAACACCAACGGCGTGGGCGTCAACCGCGACGGGGCGTTCGCCGAGTTCCTCTCGCTCCCAGTCACTAACGTGTGGCCGGCCGACTCTGGCATCTCGCTCGAAGTCCTCAGCTCCTTCGACCCGCTGGGCAACGCCACCCACACCGCGCTGTCGTTCGACGTGATGGGCGAGGACGTGTTGATCACCGGGGCGGGGCCGATCGGCCTGATGGCTGCCGCCATCGCGCGCCATTGCTCCGCACGGCACGTCGTCATCACCGACGTCAATCCCTACCGCCTAGGACACGCCGGAGAGCTGCGGCGACTTCTGCGTGCAGTGCGACCTGCCCTTTGCCGAGCCGGCCTGCGTGGCCGGCGTGTGCCGCGTCTCGAGCTGTCACGCCGGCCACATCGACTGCGAGACGAGCAGCCCTGGCTGCGAGACGGCCTGCACGCCCACCGGCGAGGAGGTCTGCGACCTCATGGACAACGACTGCAACTGCCTCGTGGACGACAGCCTCCTGTGCTGCCCCGAGGGCATGGTGAGCATCAACGGCCTGTTCTGCATGGACGCGTACGAGGCCTCGCGCCCGGACGCCACCGCGACGACATCGGGGGCGGACACCTCCATGGCCGTGTCGCAGCCCATCGTCATGCCCTGGGTCACGGGCTCGGGCGTGGCAGGATGGCAGATCGCCCGCGACGCCTGCGCCGCAGCCGGCAAGAGGCTGTGCACCCTGTCGGAGTGGCTTCTGGCCTGCCAGGGGCCCGCGGAGACCACCTACTGCTACGGCAGCGACTACGACCCCGTGATATGCAACGGCATAGACGCCCACTGCGAGACCCCCTACGCCGGGTGCGGCCACGACGATTACCTGTCGGGCATCTACCACTTCATCCTGGAGCCCACTGGCAGCTTCGAGTCGTGCGTGGACACGTTCGGCGTGTACGACATCAACGGCAACCTCTGGGAGTGGGTGGACAACGGAGGGGCGAGCCAGCACGGCGGGGCCTACAACTGCTCCGACTCGGCCTTCCTGCACCAGTGCACGTTCACGTCCACCGGAGCCACACGTCCGGCTGCCGGATTCCGCTGCTGCATGTGACCGCTTCGACCCCCGTCCGTCACACCGCGGGGCGGCGGACCTTGAAGGCGCCGCGCCCCGAGGCCAGGGTGACGTCGGAGCTCGTCGATGCGAAGACGCGCACGTCGGTGCGGATGACCTCGCGGCTCTCGTGCGTCACGATGGCCTCGGCCACGAGGTCCCCGGCCGGCGCGGGCCTGAGGTAGTCCACGCGCAGATCGAGCGTGGACACCCGCTCGTCTTCTTCCACGCAACTCCAGGCGGCCGCGCCGCCGCAGGCGTCGACGATGGTGCACACGAGGCCGCCGTGAAGGGCGCCGGTCGTCTCGTCCCCCACGAACTCCCCTCGAAACGGCAGCACCATGCGCACGAAACCGCGGTCCATGCGAGCGATCCTGACGCCGAGGTGGCGGTTGAACGCCACCCTCGTCTCCATGGTCTCCACGAGATCTGCAAACCTCTGCATGCCCTGCTCCATCGCCGCGATACAACAGATTTTCCCAGCTCCGGTCGTCGGCTGCAAGTGCCAGGGACACGACTGCCGAAGGCCGGCGACTTCGTCCCTAGCCTCGATTCCCACGGCAACCCAAGCCAATAATCGTCCGTGGCCGTAAGGCCGCGATTTCCCTCCAGAATCCCACCCCAATTATTAGCTTATAGCAACACCTAACCAAATAAACCCACAAAGACACGTATTGGTGTCAAGCGTCGGCTGCGCCTGGAGAATGGCATGAAACACCCCTGTATGGCAGGAATGCACGGTTTCGCATCTATCCTCTTGACACAATGGGGCCAACGTGACATAGTGGTTACATGTCTAACAAACAGTCGAATACGATAACTGACATGGCACGATTCTTCCTCGAGCCAGCCAACGCCACCCATCGTCAGTACGAAGCCCTCAGGGCCTACTTCGTCGAGCAACTCCCCCCGAAGCACGTCGCACAGCGCTTCGGATACTCACCCGGCAGCTTCCGCGTCATGTGCACGAGATTCAGAAACGACCCCAGCAGGCGGTTCTTCTTACCCACCAAGCGTGGTCCCCAGACCTCTCCCAAGACCGACAGCAGGCGCGAGATGGTTGTCGAGCTACGAAAGAAGAATCTCTCGGTCTACGATATCGCGGCAGCACTCAAACAAGAGGGCAAGGCTCTCAGCCCTCCCATGATCGCGAGGATCTTGAAAGAGGAGGGCTTTGAGAGACTGCCACGAAGGAAGGACGAGGAACGCCCACCCGGGCTCAAACCAGAGGCCGCGCCCGTTGCCAACGTGCGGGCCCTCGACTTGAGCGAGCGTCAATTCCGCACGATGTTCGGGGGTCTCTTCCTGTTTTTGCCCGACCTGGCAACCATCCCATTCGACAGCATCGTCAAGAAGGCGGGATTCCCGGGCACGAAGATGATCCCCGCAGCCCATGCCACACGTTCTCTTCTCGCCCTCAAGCTGGCAGGAGAGGCACGGCACAGCCACGTCATGAGCCACGTTTTCGACGAGGGGCTCGCCCTGTTCGCCGGGCTCAACGTCATCCCCAAGCGCTCGTACCTGACCACCTACAGCTGCCGCATCGACCCGACGAGCTATCCAGAGCTCATGAGGCTGTGGTTCGACGCTGCCGCGCAACTGGGTATCGAGCGCGGGGTCTCGTTCGACCTGGACTTTCACACCATTCCCTTCCATGGCGAAGATGCCCTCGTCGAGAAGCACTACGTATCGAAGCGCTCCCGGCGCCAGAAGGGGATCCTGGCATTCCTCGCCAGGGACGCGGACAAGGACGTCTTCTGCTACGCCAATGCCGAGATCCGCAAGCAGGACCAGAACGATGAGATCCTCAACTTCCTCGAGTTCTGGAAGAAGCGCACCGGGGAGTATCCCGACGAGGTGGTGTTCGATTCCAAGCTAACCACCTACCGCAACCTCAACTGGCTCAACGAGCATGGCATCGACTTCATCACGCTGCGCCGACGATCACGGCAGATGTTGCACGAGATCCACGCTCGCCCTCTCTCCGAGTGGAGGCGCATAGAGCTCAAGAACATTGCGCGAGCCTTCCGGACTCCTCGCATCATCGATGAGAGGATCAATCTCACGGACTACAAGGGCGAGATCCGCCAGCTGACCATCAAGGACCTCGGGCACGAGGACCCGACTCTGCTGCTGACCAATCAGCTCAAGGCCGGAGCTCCGACCCTCATCGGCCGGTACGCTCAGCGGATGCTCATCGAGAACGGCATCGAGGATGGCATCGACTTCTTCCACATGGACGCCCTGTCTTCCGCAGTGGCCATGAAAGTCAACCTCGACCTTCAGCTGACGCTGATGGCGTCGAGCCTCTACCGTCTCATGGGCCACCGGATAGGCAACGGATACGAGACTGCCAAGTCACGACACATCTGGCGCGACTTCATCGACGCCACGGCCAAGGTCGATGTCGCCAGGGATGAGATCGTGGTGGAGTTCCAGAGGCGGGCGCACAACCCGTTGCTTCTCGCTGCCGGGTATGAGAAGTCGCAGGTGCGTGTTCCATGGCTTGGAAACAAAAAGCTGCGCTTCGACTTTCGCCGGGGTTCCTGAGCGTGGGGTTAAATGATCGCCTAACGATCAGCCGGGAGGCCGAAATCGTTAACTCCTTGATCCTCCGTGGGAATCGAGGCTAGTCCTGGGCGTGGGGCAGCACCAGGGTGGAGAGCATGGCGAACCTCGGTCGACTGATTGTCCCATCCCATCAATCAGCACCCAGATACATCCCAGCTGCGGCCCGCGCGCGCCCTTCGCGAACTTCCTGGCCGACGACCCGCTCATCGAGGCCCGGCTGCTCCTGTGGCAGGCGTTCCACCAGAAGCTGGACGGGGTTCTGTATTGGGGGGTGAACGTCTGGGATCGGAAGAATAACGACGCCCCGCTGGACCTCCGCAAGGGCGCGCGCCTGCCCTGGTCCATCAACACCGGCGGACCGGACTGGCCCGCCCTGCACGGTGACGGCGTCCTGCTCTACCCGCTGCCCGACGGCCCCGCGGGCTGCATCCGGCTCGCCAACCTGCGTGACGGGCTGGAGGACTACGAGTACCTCTGGGCTCTCGGCCGAAAGCGCGGCGACCGTGGTCCGCGCGGGCCGACTGCGAGCCAGTCACCACTTCGCTGACCGCCTTCACGCACGATCCGGCCGTGCTGCTGGCCGCGCGCGAGCGCATCGCGCAGGAGTTCCGCGCGGGCACTGGCGGTGGCTCCGGCAGGATAAGTACGAAGGGAGAAACGCTCGATCCATGAACCAGGCTCTCTCCGTCCTCGTCCCCCTGCTGCTGGCGCCACTGGCCGCGCTGCTCGCCGCGGCGCCGGCCCGGCCGCGCGAGACCGGACCTCCAGCAGCCGCTGGCCTACGGCAAGGACCTCATCGAGGTACGCCGCGATAACACGCTGGGCAGGCGGTACCGGCACTGGGGAGACTGGCAGGCGAAGTTCCAGGACTACCTGCGCGAAGCTCAGGCCAACGCCGCGTCGCGCGCCACACAGCCGCGGGCGCTGCTCCTCGCGTGTCGGACCGATCTGGAGAGGTCCAGTCTCCCGGTTCTTACAGGTACGCATGGTCAGTCCACGGGCTGCCGATTCCCAGGCGAGTGACGCTGCCGTACGAAGGAGGCCTGCCATGAGCCGAAACACTCGCTGCCTCGCGGTGCTTGCCGCAGTCTCGCTCATCGCTCAGGGCGCCGCACAAGCCCAAGGAGCGACTCCCGCAAGTAGCCCGCCAGTCCCTGGCCGCTCGCGCTACCTGTTGCTCGACCGCCGACTCATTGATCGGCTCGGCAACGCTCGCCTCGCCCTCGGCGGCATCAAGAAGCATCCGGCCAACCCGCTGTTCCGCGAGGACAAGCCTTGGGAGCCGAGGTTCGACAACCTGTACGCCAACGTGCTCTACGACGAAGAGGAGAGACTGTACAAGTGCTGGTACAGCCCGTTCATCTGCGATTCGCTGGTCAGCAGGACTCCGCGTGAGCGGCGCCAGGATGTCCGCTATCACGACGACCAGCGTGAGATGGGTGTCTGTTACGCCGTCTCCCGGGACGGGCTGAAGTGGGAGAAGCCCGAGTTGGGGCTGGTGGAGTTCGAGGGAAGCAAAGCCAATAACCTGGTGGCTCGCAAGACGCATGGAGCAGGCGTTTTCAATGACCCCCACGAGACCGATCCCGATCGCCGATACAAGATGTTCTACCGCAAGGCCGTGCGGTTCTCCCCCGATGGTCTGCGCTGGAGCGATGCCGTTGACTGTCGGGAGATTGGTGCTCCAGGCGATACGCACAACAACGCCTTCTGGTCACCAGAGCTCAAGAAGTACGTCGGCATTACCCGCCTTAGAGAAGGCCAGCGGACCGTCGGCCGCACCGAGAGCACGGACTTTGTGAAATGGACGCAGGCGGTCGAAGTGCTTCGCGGCGACCCGCAGCGCCAAACCTACGCCATGCCCGTGTTCCGCTATGCGGATGTCTACCTTGGCCTGGTGATGATCCTCCGTGGTGGTGGGGAGGATCGCGTGCATTGCGAGCTTGCCTGGAGTGCTGACACGCTGCGCTGGGAGCGGATCGAGCCGGGCAAGGCCCTGATCCCAAACGCTGATACCGAGGGCGCGTATGACTGGGGATGCGTCTACGCCGCTGCCGTTCCCGTCGTGCGTGACAGAGAAATCCGCCTCTACTACGGCGGCTCCAATGGCAAGCACTCTGGTTGGCGCGACGGGTTCTTCTGCCTGGCGACCCTGCGCCCCGATGGCTTTGCCGGCTACGGGCCTGTAGATCCGGCCAGCCCGGCCACGATCGTGACCCGGCCGGTGGTTTGGCCGGGCAAGCCTCTGCATATCACTGCCGATGCGGCTGGAGGCTCGGTGCGGATCGCCCTATTGGACGCCGAAGGCAAACTGCTAGCGGCCAGCGAACCGATCTCGGGCGACGTAACCGACCGGCCGGTCAGCCTGCCGCAGGATGTGATGGCCGCGCACACCGGCAAGGGCGTGCGTTTGAGGATCGAGATGATGAGGGCGAAGGTGTACTCCTTTGCCTTCGGAGACTGACCGAGCGCGATGCCGAGACCATCGCCCAGCGGGCCCGCGATGCCCGGCGGACGCACCGCGCGGAGGCCAGGTTCCAAGGCCCTGCCGCCCAGCTCTTGACATCCGCAGAGGAGGCGCCCATGCTGCGCCCGGCCAGGGAAACGGGCGCAAGCCCTGATGGAGAGCAACCCGCCGGAGATAGCCGGCCGAGGTGTAAACGAGAGGCTGCAGCGGGGGGTGGCCCTTCGGGGCCATCCCTGCCCCCCTCTTGAGCCATTCTGCCCATCCCCCAATGCCTGTGAGAACCCCGACTGGCCGAAGGCCAGTCGTCTGTCTGACCCTCCTATCCCCGAATGCCCTTTGTCCAGTTCACGCTGAGTCAGTACAATGTCCGCTACTACGATGACGAGCGCGAGAAGGGTGAGAGAATCCAGCATGGACAGGTTCCTCTATTCCGGTCTGGCGGCAGTGTGTTTCGCGTTTCCTGCCCTAGCAGTCGAGCGCGTGGCTCACTACGAGGAGGCCCTGGCCCGCGCGAAGGCATCCGGGGGAGACATCGTGGTGTTCCAGCGCGGCGGCGACTGGAACCGGCTGGGCGAGACGCTGTACAACGAGGTCTGGCTCAAGGACGAGTTCGCCCGCGAACTGGGCGCCGGGTTCATTCTGGTGGCCGTGGACCTGCCCGAGGCGGAGGGCGCGCCCGCCCTGTCCGGCCCATACGTCCCCGCCGCCGGCCCCCCCGACGCGTGGGGCGGCGACACGCCCCCGCGGCGGCTCGCGGAGCGAACGGCTGATGCCGCGACGCTGCCGGCCAGTGAAGTGACGGCGGTGGAGGCGAAGGAAGGCTCCGTCCTCAAGCCGCGCGCCGACGGCGCCTGGCTGGCCGAAGGCGCCAACCCGGCTTCGGAGACGCTGACCCTGAAACTCCGGACCGCAGCTGGGGGCCGGGTGGTCCGGCTGGACTTTCCCACCGACCCCAGCCTGCCGGGCAATGGGCCGGGCCGAGCCGGCAACGGCAACTTCGCTGTGTCCGAGGTCGAGGCATTCCGGGGCGAAGCGCGGCTCAAGCTGGAGGCCGCCTGGGCCAATGCCGGAGAGAGGGCATGGCAGACGGTCGATGGCGTCAGCGACCGGGGCGATAGCGTCTGGAACGCCCATGCCCACCTGCACCAGCGCCGCACCCTCATCCTGACCCTGGCGGAGCCGGTCCCGGCGGGCTCCGAGCTGGCCGTGCGGCTCGTCTGCCGGTCGGGCCGGTGGGCGAACTCGCGGGCATCGAGGCCCAGCACGCCTCGGAGGGCCAGCGGGCGGGTGCCGTCGGCGCGGGTGATGAGCGGCCCCTGGTTTTGCGGTGTCTTGGGCGAAATCCAGAGGCGGTTGCAGGCCACGGCGGCCTTGCCCCAGCGGGGGCGGATCACGTCGAGGAGGTCGGGGCTCAGCTCGGTCCAGCTCACCTTGTGCAGGAAGGCGCCGGAGTAGCCTGGGGAGGCGCCGACGAAGAGCTTGACGATGCCGGTCTGCGTGCCGAACGAGGCGAAGCAGAGGATGGTGAAGGTGAGCATGACGATGGTGATGGCGGTGAGGGCGGTGCGGAGCGGGCGGCGGCGCATGGTCGAGATGCCCATCGCCATCGCGGCCATGACGGTGCTGAAGCGGGAGACGTCGGCGGCGTGGACCGTGCTCGTGAGGCCCTGGAGGATTTTGAGTTCGACCTCGAAGCGCCGCATGATCATGACGATGACGAGCGCGGCCAGGACGACGACGGCGAAGCCGAGGAAGATGATCGTAGGCGTCTGGGAGATGGCGAACGCCGGGTGGGTGAAGAACAGGATGAGGAAGGTGAGCGTGAAGAAGGCGGCGAACCAGGCGAGCTGGCGATAGACGTTCGTGGCCCCGACCAGGAGGCGCTCGGCTGCGAAGGCGAATGGGACCGACAGGCCCAGCAGGACGAGCACGGCGCGAACCAGGTCGTTCAGCGTGTCGCGAGTGATCTCGTAGACCGGCTGCTCGGCGAGAAAGGCCGAGGCGGCGATGGCTTCGGCCTCCCCCACGGCGGGCGTCGTCGCGGCCGCGAGGAGGAGGTCCTCGGCCTCGCCGTGGAGCTGCTCGACCGAGCTGTTGACGATGCCGCGCGAGCGGAGGACCTGCATGCGGGCCTCGTTGAGGCGCCACAGGTCGCCCGCCGAGAGCCGCGCCGTGCTCGGCAGCGCCCAGGGCGGCTCCGTGGAGAAGCCCACCCCTTCGGCCTCCTCCGGGCTTCCTGCCTTTCCCTCTGCCGACTGCCGACTGCCGACTGCCGACTGGTTCCCGCCGCTGCCTAGTGCCACCAGCGCCCGGAGGCCGAAGAGCTTGAGCGTGTCCTCCTTCGTTTCGCAGTACCAGTAGGCCAAGCCATCGAGCGTCTGGGTGAAGGAGCGGTCGTCGTCAAGCGGGCTGTTGCCGCGCGCGCGGAGCGCTTGGATGGGGTTTGGCTGGAGCTGTGGGGGGAGGACCGCGGCGCCGCTGCGGCACTGGAACATGTTGAGGCGGGTCGCCACGCCGCCCGCCGAGGTCACGTCGGACGCCGCGCTCACCTGGCCGTCGGGGTCGAAGCCGGCCGCGAAGCCGGTGAGATTCCACGTGTCCTTGCGCACGGGGCCGAAGCCGTAGGAGCCGTTCTGGTTCGTGCGCAGGACGATGAAGTCGTCGAAGGCGTGGGGCTTCTGGGGCTGCCAGGCGAGGTCGGTCCAGGGCACGGCGCCGCGCTTGTTGAGGTCGAGGCGCACGATGGCGTGGGGCATCTGGCGGTCGGGCATGGGGCTGCCGGGCAGGCGGCCCATGGCCATCGGGCCGCGCGGATGGTAGTCCGACGGGAACTCCGGAAAGGAGTAGAAGGCGTCGGCCACGATGCCTCGGCGGAGCGAGAGGCCCTGGTGGCTGGCCACGGCGGCCAGGAGGGAACAGGCTTCGGCGGCCTGGGCCTCGATGCGCGACAGGCCGAGGGCGGCCAGCGTGTCGTCGGGTGTGCCCTCGCGGGGCAGGCTCTCCTGGGCCGTGGCGAGGGCGAGGTTGTAGATGCCGAGGCGGCCCGCCACCTCGCCGCTGTGGATGAGGAACGGGGCGGCCCAGAGCAGGCGAGGCGGGTCCAGCGTGCCATCGGCCGAGGCGCGCTCGAAGTGGCGAGGGGGCGAGGCGGAATCGTCGAGGGACTCGGCGGCTCGCAGGAACGTCGTCTGTACCTTGCCGTAGAGGCCGGGGTCGTCGCCTGGGATGTGAATGGCCGAATCGCCGCCGATGACGAGGCCCCATTGGGGCGAGGCGTCGCCGAGGAGCAGCGAGACGTGCAGGCTCACCCAGAGCTTGCCCACCAGCTCGTGGAGCCGCTGGTCAGCGAGGAGGGCGCGGCGCTCCGCCTCCAGCTCCTCCGAGCGGCGCGTGACTTCGCCGCGCAGCTCCGCGAGCGCAGCGGGAAGGATGTCCTGCGCCTCGCGCGTGTCGCGCCGACGCGACAGGACTCGCAGGAGCGCGTTCCAGCGGCCCTTCTCGGCCTCCTTCTCGGCGATGCGGGCATCAGTGGCCGCATCCCTGCCGCGCGCGGCCTGGGCCTTGCGCAGGTCGTAGAGGGCCTGGCGCAGCTCGAACGAGTGGGCGGCCGCATTGCGCTTGAGTCGCAGCACCATCTCGCGGCGGACCGGCGAGTCCGCAGCGAGCGGGTCGGGCTGAGCCAGCAGGGAGCGCATGTCGGCGAGGAAGAGGTCCTCGGTTTCCAGGGACTTCGCTCGGTTTTCGAGCTTGATGGTGGCGTCGCTGGCCTGGTCGAGGACGCGGTAGAGTGCGGCGGCGCCGGCGTGGCTGCGGGCCTGGGTGTCGAGGAAGGCGAGGAGCACGTGGCGGCGGGGCGGATTGGCCTTGAGGTGTTCGGCGAGGCGGAGCAGGGCGGCGCAGTTGGCCGCGCCGCGCGCGCCCGGCGACAGGCGTGGCACCTCGCCGAACGTATCGAGGTTGCACGCCACAAGGAGCATCTCTTCCGCATCCTGGTCAAACTTAGCATTCGTGCCCTTGAGGAAGGCCAGGACGTTGCGGCCGACCGCCCCGCGCCACGGAGTCTGGCTGCGGATGGTGGCCGTGGCGCCCTCTGGGAGGTCGGAGCGCTGCCCCGCGTGGTAGAAGCGCGGCAGGTTGGCGTTGGCGATGGTGTGGTGGCACTGCGAGGCCTCGGCCGGGCCGTTGGGCACGAAGATGGCCGCCTTGGCGCCCAGGCGGAAGGCGCGCAGCCAACTGCGGCCGCAATTGTAGTCCATCACCACGAGCTTGCCCTGCGGCGAGCGGTCGCCGAAGGCGTCCAGGCCGCCCGCGCCGGCGTGAAGAATCTGCCCTGTGATGCCCTCGGCGGGGGTGGAGGGCGGCACGATGCCGTTGGGCCTCATCGCGTAGAGTGGGCGACGGGTGGGCGGAATCTCAAGGGTGCACTGTTCTTCGCTCTGGGCACTTGGGAACTCCTGCACGACCACGTCGGCCCCGACGGCTTCGAGGCGTCTCACCAGATAGCCCGCGGCCGCCTGATACTCGGCGGTGCCGCTGAGGCGATGGGGCGCGGCGGTCAGCGCTGCGCAATCGGCGGCGAACCGGTTCTCCCCCGCCGCGGCCGCAGCGGTTAGCGCGAGAAGCATGAGTTGGCAGAAGCGGTGCTTCATCACTCGCTCTCGCCGGCAATGGAGCCGACCTCGACGTGGACCTCGTCGCGTCGGGCGATGCGCTCGATGCGCCCGTCGCGAATCCACATCAGGCGGTCGCACGTTCGCCGACAAGCACAAGGTCTGGGTCGCCTTCCACAATCACACGAACAACTATCCGGTGATGGACAAGAAGGACCCGATCCTGGAGCACGGCCAGTACATCGGCTACAACTTCGACGTGGGGCATTACTTCGCCGGCACCAAGGGGCTGTCGCCCATCCCTGTGATCGAGAAGTACCACGACCGCATGGTGAGCCTGCACCTGAAGGACCGCACCGCGGCCGGCGGCAACCTGCCGTGGGGCAAAGGCGAGACGCCGCTGAAGGAAATCCTCCAGCTCATGCGGAAGGAGAAGTGGACGTTCCCCGCCGATATCGAGCTGGAGTACAAGGTTCCGCAGGGCTCGGACCCGGTGGCGGAAGTCGGCAAGTGCGTCCAGTTCTGCAAAGAGGCGCTCGCCTGAGAAGCGGCCCGTGACCGCGCCCTGCCCCTGCGGGTCCGTAGCGTGGATGGCTTCCGCTATTCCGGGCGCAATCGCCTCGCGCCGTGGCATATCTGGACGATCTCGACGGCTTCCGCCGAGAGGCGGTAGACCACGCGGTAGCTCTGGTAGATGACCTCGCGGAGCGCAGGGTCGCCGTACTCTGGGACGACGCGGCCTATCTGGGGGAACTGGCTCACCCGCCGGGTGGCGGCAAGAACCCGCTCAGCGAACAGGGATGCGTAGTGGGGCGAGTTCTGGCCGATGTAGGCGCAGACCTCTTCCAGGTCGGATGCAGCCGTGAAGGACCATCTTACCGGTCGAGCCACTTGGCCATCCGCTTCTCGACCTCCTCCTGCGTGACCCAACGGCCCTCGTCGAGGTCTCTCATGCCCTGCTCGACTCGCATGCGGAAGTGGAGCCTGGCCATGACGTCGTCGAGGGTGGCATCATCGGGAAGGGTGTCGAGGACCTGGTTTACCTGTTCTCTCACGCTGGCCATCTGAGGCGTCTCCTAGCCACCGGTAGTATAGCGCGCCGCGAGGGGCAAAGCAAGAACCCAACACGGCTCGGGTGCAGTAACGGATTTGCGCGGCTGGGCACACTAGAAACCAAACCCAGCCTGCCTGGGTTTGGTTTCTTCTCGGCGCCGCCAACCAGGGCGCGGGCAAGCCGAGCCCTTATTGACCCGACCGCAGAACCGCTCGGTTCAATGGGGTGTGCCCAGCCGCGCAAATCCGTTACTGCACCCCCTGGGGAGATGCCTGTCTGCCAAGGCGTTGCCCTGCGCTATCATAGCAGGCCCACGCCTGAAGGAGAACAGAATGGAGATCAGGTTCCCGAAGCTCACGAGGAAGACGTGCTGGTTCCTCGAGAATGGTGATGTCTCGCTTGCGGTCGAGAAGGCCACGGGCTGGATTCGCTCGATGGCCTTCAAGCCGAGCGGGGTGGACCTGTTTCAGATCAAGAGGCAGAATATCCCGGGCTACCTCGGCTTCCTGCGCGTCTACGATCAGGAAGACGGCCGCTGGTACAGCGACCTGAGGGACCGCTGTCGCGTCCGCGCCACGAAGCGCGGCAACAAGATCACCATCGCCAAGCGCTTCGCCGGTGCGCCCTTCGAGCTGACCATCACCCTCGCCCTCGACGACTTCGGCCTCCTGTGGCAAGTCGAGGCGCGCAAGGCGAACCGCCGGGTCGCCGACCGCTCGCTCCGCGTGGGCTTCAACCTCCCGCTCCAGGCCGGCTGGCACGTGTGGGCGCCCTGCCGCGACGGCGATTTCGTGTTCGACGGGATGGACGCCTTCAACTTCAACCACCTCCAGGTCAGCTACGTGTCGCCCCGCGACGTGATTCTGCCGATGGTAAGCCACACGAGCCGCGAGGCCGACGCCGGCTACTCGATGCTCCTGCCCCTCGACGCCCCCGTGCCGATGGCCACGTTCCAGTTCGAGAACGGCGACAAGGGCTTCAACTGGGGCTCCGCCGAGAAGCCCGCCCAATCGCTCCAAACGCTCGAATGCCTTCAGTCCTACATCGGCCTCGTGGGCGACCGGCCGATGAAGGCCGCCGTGCGCGTCCTCTTCCACGGCGGCGACTGGCGCCTGGGCTTGGAGAAGGTCTATCGCCACTACCAGGCGTTCTTCGACCCCGATTCGCCCGAAATCCACGACTCCGAGGGCGTGTTCCTGTGCAACGGCATCGAGGTCGGCCACGACCCCAAGGCCCACACCGACCTCGGCCTCAAGACCCTCGAGGTCCACGGCCACTTCTCCCACTACTCCGACTACTATCAGGAAGGCCAGGAGCGCTGGCTGCGCATAAACACCCTCGAACGCCTCTTCCACAAGTGGCGCAAGGAGGGGAAGGAGAAGGACGCCTATCAGGTGTGGGACTGGGTGAACAGCCACTCGCCCGAAGAGGTCGCGGCGGAGCTGGGCGTGGACGATGTGGAGAGCCTCTACCACACCCGCGCGGACATCAAGGCCCAGCTCACGAAGATCGCCGAGGCGGGCATCTCGCCCTTCTGGTACTTCAACTACACCGACGGCTTCCGCCCCGTGGCCGAGGAGCGGTGGCCCGACGCCATCTGCCGCACGCCCCAGGGCGACGCCATCCCCAGCGGCTGGCACATGTGCCACAACACGAACCCCGACCTCTCGACCTCCTTCGGCAAGTTCTGCCTCGAGTCCGCGAAGAAAATCCTTGCCGAATACCCCCAGCTCAAGGGCTTCTTCCTCGACTGCTTCCGCCACTACGAGATCGACTTCGCCCACGCCGACGGCGTGACGGTGGTAGACAACCGCCCCGCCTACAGCGTGAACTTCTCCTACGACGACCTGACCCGCCGCATCAAGGAGCACATGAAGTCCCTCGGCCGCCCCCTCTCGATGTTCGCCAACAAGCCCCAGAGTCTCCGCTCGATGCGCCACGTGGACGGCGTGCTGCTGGAGGGCGACGGCGACATTTCGGAGGAGAAGTACTTCTGGGCCTGCATCGCCAAACCCATGTTTTTCATGTGGACAAGCACGAAGGCGGCGACGGACGAGAATCTGCGCCGCTGCGTCCTCCACGGCTGCTTCCCCACCATCGCCCGCGACGGGCGGCCCCATGGCGAACTCGTCGCCCACTACGCCCGCTACCTCCCCCTCTACGAGCCCTTCCGCCGCCGCGTCCTCTGCTTCGAGCCCGACCCCATCCGCGTCCCGCGCGGCGCCAGGGGCAAGCTCTACACCGTCGCCGACGGCTACGTCGCCGGCATCGTCACCCCGCACATAGACAGCGCCGACGAGATTCGTTACGCAAAGACCCCCTACGCCCTCTTCCGCGTCAAGAGGGGCTGGGACGTCGGCCGTGTGGGCGTGATGTATCCAGGCGATCAAGCCCTTCGCGACGCCCCGTTCAAGTTCAATGGCGCCATCATCGCCGTCCCGATGCCCGAGTACAAGAACTGCGCCGTCGTCAAGCTCTTCGTCACTGGCTCCTCTGGCAAGCCCATCGGCCCCGAGCGCTTCACCGGCCCGATCGACTTCTGCGGCGACCCCGAAAGCTCCTTCCAGGACATCCGAGGACGCTGAGGGTTGCGGCGCCGGGCCGCTTGACAATGGTGCAGCGGCGTGCCGCCGAGTGGGGCCGCCGCCTCGGCGTCCGATACGCGGAGCCGTTCAAGACGGCGAACACCTGACCATGCGCACGCTATTCCGCCATCGCTCTTGCCTCCTCTTGCTGGCGCTCCTGCCGGCGTGCAAGAAGGAGCCGGCGGAGGGGGAGCCAGCGCCGCTCCACACCCTGCCCACGCCGCGCGAGATGGAGCGCGGAGCCGACCAGCCGCTGGGCGAGGCCCTCCTGGTGCTGCCACCCAACCCGTCCGACACCGTGGTCGCCGCTGCGGAGGAGATTCACCAGCGGCTCCGCGAGCTGCGCGGGGCTCCGCTGAAGACGGCGCCCGCCGGCTCCCCCGAGGCCGCGGCCTGGCGTGGCCGCCGCATCGAGCTGGCCATCGCCGCCAAGGGGGCGGCCGCGCCAGTCCCTGAAGCCCCTCAAGGCTACTGGCTCGACACCACGGACGCCAAGCTCACCCGCCTCGTCGGCCGCGACGAGCAGGGGCTGCTCTGGGCCGCCATGACCTTCCGCCGACTCCTCCGCAAGGACCGCGACGGCACGCTCGTCCTCGCGGGCGCGCGCATCCGCGACTGGCCCGACTTCCCGCTGCGCGCGATGAACCGCCTCGCCAGCTATCACAGGGAGCGGACGGAGCATGGCCTGTTCGAGGCCATGAAGCGCAGCCGCGCCGAGCCTGGCCGCTACGCCGATGCCTACGTGCACGACGCCAAGCGAACGGTTGACTTCCTGGCCCGCCTGAAGCTCAACCTCGTGTGGCTCTCCCTGAGCGGCGTGCCCACGCAGGCCGATGCCCTGGCACGCGAGTTGGGCGGCGCGGACCGCGCGGAGGTGTTTCTCGCCACGCTTCGCCACGTCACCGCCTACGCCCAGGCCCGCGGCCTCGCCGTCTGCGAGGTCGTCTCCACCGCCGTCGGCGTCTCGCCCGAGGACGACGACGACCCCGAGGCCACCCGCTGCGTCCGCAACCCCACCCAGCGGCGCTACCACTGCTGGACCCAGGACGCGCGCACCCGCCACAAGGCGGAGCAGACGGCTCTCCTCCTGGGCAAGGCCGGCTACACGATGGCCGTGGTCCAGCTCCCAGATGGCGGCGGCTACGCCAACCCGGGCTACTGGGACGCCCGCTGCACCCTCTGCCGCTGGAGCAGCGACCGCGCCGCCGCCGACGCCCGCCTGTTCGCCCTCTGGCACGAGGCATTCCGCAAGCACGCCCCCGCCGTCGCACTGGCCGCCCTCCAGTACCCTTCCGACCCTGCGATCCTGCTACAGCCGGACGACCCGTGCTACGAGCACATGCGCGGCTATTGGGCCGACCTGCACAAGAAGCTGCCCACGAACCCGCCCGTCGCCGTGTGCGTGCGCGAGAGCGCGCAGCCGGCCGTCGCCGCCTTCGCTCAGCTCTTCCCGGACCGGCCCATCCTCGTGCCCTGGATGGTGGACGCCACCTCGGGCGATCACAACTGGTGCCCGCTCTACGCCAACCGGGCACACTTCGCCAAGACCTTCCGCGAGCCGGGCCGCACCACCTGGGTGCTCGGCTCCTCCTCATCCTGCGCGCCGCTGGCCGCCGCAGCCGCAGCCCAGTACCTGTGGAACCCCGATGCGCCCGGCGCCGCCCTGTGGCCAGGCGACCTCAATGTCGAGCTTGAGTGTGGCACTGCTGGCTGGACCAGCCTTCGGGCTGGTGCCCGCAGTGTCGCCCTGGCCCAGGACACGGCTGGGCAAGCCAGCCGTGCCACAGGAACAGGGGGGACGCTCGCCGCGTTCGCCACGGAGGCATTCGGCCACAAGGCGGCGCCCTGGCTGCTCGACGCCTTCCGCGGCTGTACCAGCCCCTCCTACTGTCTCATGCCGAGCGACGTGGCGCGCGTGGCCGAGACGCCGAACACTGCGGCCCGGATGCGGCAGCAATACGAGAGTCTCGTCCGCGCCAGCGGCGGCATCGAGCGCCTCTGGCAGCGCTGGGAGGCCGGCGAGCGCCGCCTGATCCTCCCCGACGCCGCCCCCTACTTCTGCGGCCTCAGCGAACAGGTTGTCCGCTCGCGTGCCTGGGCCAGCTACCACCTGGCCCGCCTGCGCGTCGCCGAGGGCCTGCGGACCGGCGAGCCGAGGGACCCCCTCGCCGCCGAACTCGAGGGCGCCATCCGCCGCGTGGAGGCCGACGCAGCTCTGGCCACGCGCACGAACGCCCGCGTCGCCAACCGCCCCAGGGCGGGCAAGGCCGAACACGTCCGCTGGTTTGCCAAGTCCCTCCGCACCCGCTACGACGACACGGCCTACGGCCGCCTCACCGACGACCTCCGCCGCGTTCTCCGCGTGTTGAAGGGCAGGATGGTCGAGCTGCGCGAGGCCCCCGACGCCGACCCGCCCTCTCTCCCACTGCTGCCGGATGACGGCAAGGGGCTGACCCTTCGGGGCAAGGGCGCCACCAAGGCCAGCGTCGTGCCCTATCCCACGCAGGGCGGCAGCAAGGCGGCGATCCAGGCTGAGGGCCTCACCCAGCCCTGGCACGACGGCTTCGCGGTCGGCTTCCCGCCTGTGGACGTCAGCCGCCACCTGAAGGCCAACGGGGTGCTCCGCTTCTACATCAACGGCGGCGGGGCGGGCGGCCAGCAGCTCACCTTCTGGCTCTACGGTGGCACAGGCGTCCCGCCTGTGGACGATGGCACAGGCAAGATGCCTGTGCCACCACCCCGCTGGCCGTGGGTCTCGCTCGCCGACTACGTGGCGGTGGACGACCTGGAGGCGACGTGGCAACTCGTGAGCATTCCCCTTGACCGCCTCCTGCCCCGGGGCTACACTCAGGTGACTGGCTTCGGGATGAACGACGCCACGCCCGGCGAGGTGTGCGGCCCGCTGTGGCTCGACACGATGTACGTGGCCGCGCCCGGCCAGCCGGTCGAGGCCGATGCCCAAGTCCAGGAGCCGCCCGCGCAGCCGCCCGCCACCGAGGCGCGGGTGCTAGCCTGCGGCGTCCAGCCCTCGGCCTACGTGACGGGCGACGGCATGGCAAACCGCCTCCTGCTCGCCCTCAAGGTCATGGGCAACGGCACGCTCAGCGACGTGCGGATCGCGCTCCGCTTCCTCACGCCCGAGGGCAAGCTCATCGCCTCGCACCAGGCCGTCGCCGCCGCGCGCATACGCACC
This sequence comes from Planctomycetota bacterium, assembly GCA_041320515.1. Classification (GTDB taxonomy): domain Bacteria; phylum Planctomycetota; class PUPC01; order DSUN01; family DSUN01; genus DSUN01. The sequence goes on from JBGLNR010000001.1 coordinate 4,296,877, forward strand.
CCCTGGTGGTCCCCCTCGTTGCGCTATGACCTCGGCGTCCTCGTCCCCGAGGTCCGCATCGAAATGGCTCTCACAAGCAGTGAGGTGAACGCCACCGGCGGCGCCGACGTCCGATGGTAAGGAGAACCCGTGAGGACGCTCTTGCTGCTCTCATCCTTGATTCCGGCGGCCATGGCCGCTGAAGGCCCGTGGCCCATGCCCGATTGGCCCCAGGCAAGCCCCGAGGACATGGGAATGGACAGAGCGAAGCTGGAGCAGGCTCGCGACTACGCGCTCAAGGGCGACGGCTCGGGCATGATCACCCGCCACGGCCGCCTCGTCCTCCACTGGGGCGACCTGCGCCCCGACGGCGAACCAGAGCCAGGGGGTGAGCATCTGGGCGGCCATGTGGAGAGCGGAGCTTGCCTGGCTCGCGCGCCCGTCGTCGTGGAGTTGCGAGACGTGGAGCAGGCGGCGCTGGAAGTCCTGCGGGCTGAGCCGCCCGAGGGCGGCGCGGAGTTCGCGGCGGGCCTCGGCGGCGTCGCCTCGCCCGTATGCCTGCGCCGCCTTCTGAAGCAGTGCGTTCAGCTCCTCAGGTGTCGGTGGCCGTTCCTCCGCACCCGCGGCGGTCCCGCCCAGCAGCCCCGCCAGCGCGATGCACAGCAGCCAACGGACGTGTCTCATCCGAACACTCCTGAGTCGTTATGGTGGAGCAGCGTTGCCGCCCCATTATAGAGGCAAGGGAATTGGGGGGTCAAGGCGCGGGCAGCGGGGCGCGTGCGGGAGGGGCCTTCCCGGCCGCGGGGCCGCGCTGGACCAGCCGGTAGCGGTCATCGAGGGGCAGCACCAGCTCGAAGCCGAGCCTGGCCAGCTCCTCGGCCGTCTCCTCGTTGGCGATGGCGAACCGCTCGGCGCTGGCCGACAGCTTCTGCGGGCCGCTGTAGTGCTCGATCAGGCGGTCGAGATAGTAGTACGCTTTTGCGCGCAGGCCCCACGGAACGCCGTCCACGTCGAAGGGCCCGCACGCGGCGATCGTGCGGCCGGGCGCCACCTGGTCGAGCAGGGCGCGGGCGTGGGCGAAGCCCTCGCAACCGTAGCTGTGGAGCTTGACGGGGATGGCCGTCAGCAGCACGATGCCTGCCACGGCAACGTAGGAGAGCACGGCGGGGGCGATCGCCTTCGCCCGCGCCGAGAGCAGGCGGCCGAGCGCCAGGCCCGCCAGCAGGGCCACCGCGGGGTAGGCGGGCACTAGATAGCGGTCGTAGGGCTTCGGCGAGACCGCCATCAGGAGGATGACCTCGGCGGCCCATACGAGGGCGACGGTGACGCCCCAGCGCTCGGCCGGGCTGGAGCGCCGCCGCGCGACCGCCCAGGCGGCCAGCAGGCACCAGGGCATGCTGCGCCCGAGGAACGCCACGGCGTAGCGGCCCACGTTGGCCAGAATGTGGCCGCCGAGCACCAGGCGGTCCTCGATCTGCTCGCCGAAGTAGTGGTCGCTGAAGGCGCCGCGCCGGCGCAGCACCACGGCCACGTGCCACGGCGCCGCGACGAGCAGGCCCACGCCCACGGCGGCGAACATCCAGGGGTGAACGAGCCAGCGCGGCCGGCGGGCCAGCAGCAGGAGGGCCAGCAGGATTCCCGCCAGGCCGCCCGCGGCTGACTTGGTCATCACGGCCAGCCCCGTGGCCACGCCCGCCAGGAGCAGCCAGCGCGGCTGGCCGTCCGCGTCCGCACGCACCACCGCGTAGGCCGACAGGGCCACGCAGAACAGCACCGTCGAGTCCATCCGCACGTCAACCACGTTCATCAGCACGCCGGGCGTCGCGGCCACGATGGCCCCGGCCAGCATCCCCGCTGTGGCGCCGAACAGGCGCCGGCCGAGCAGGTAGGTCACCACGCAGCCGGCCGCGGCGAAGAAGCAGGACCAGAACTTCGCCACGAAGACGCCGATGCCGAAGAGGCGGAAGTTGGCCGCGACCAGCCAGAACATCAGCGGTGGCTTGTTCGCGTAGACCACCCCCGGCGCGTCGTGCATAGTCACCCAGTCGCCCGTCTCGAGGGTCGCCTTGGAAATCGCCGCATAGCGCACGGGATCCCCGTGCAGGTCCCCCTCCCAACTCCGCGTGAAGAAGCCGGCCAGGGCCGCCAGGAGGACGGCGGCCAGGTGCTCGTGCTGCTTCGCCCACCGCACCAGCCCGGCCAGGCGAGTGTGACCCGCAGCGGCCCCCTGTGTGTCAGACACGTCTCGCGCCCCTTCTAGTCCAGCCGCTCGGCGATGGAGTAGGTTCGGCGGCGGCTCTCCTGGCGGCTGACGATCATCTCGCCGATGAGGCCGAGCGAGATGAGCTGAATCCCCAGAATCATCAACAGCACGCCAACCGCCAGGAGCGGCCGCTGGCCGATGGGCCGCTCGCCCGCCAGCCACAGGACCGCCAGGTAGCCGTTGATCCCCACCCCCGCGCCGAGCCCCAGCAGCCCGATCCCGCCGAACAGGTGCAGGGGCCGCGACGCATAGCTCGTCAGCAGCAGCACGGTCAGGAGGTCGAGAAACCCCGTGAACAGGCGCTTGACCCCGTACTTGCTCCGCCCGTGGGTGCGCGGCCGGTGCTGGACGACGATTTCGGCGACACGGAAGCCCCTGGCGTGGGCGAGCACGGGCACGAAGCGGTGCAGGTCGCCGTAGAGGGTCAGCTCGCGGACCAGTTCGGCCCGATACGCCTTGAACCCGCAGTTGAAGTCGTGCATCCGCACGCCCGAGACCCACGAGACGACGCGGTTGAACAGGCGCGAGGGCAGCACCTTGTGCCAGGGGTCGTGGCGCTGGCGCTTCCAGCCCGACACCAGGTCGTAGCCCTCGGCGAGCTTGTCGAGGAAGCGCGGTATCTCCTTCGGATCGTCCTGGCGGTCGCCATCCATCGTGAGGACGATGCTGCCCTGGGCCTCCTCGAACGCGGCAGCCAGCGCGGCGGACTTGCCGAACCTGCGGCGAAGGCGCAGCACGCGCACTCGCGGACCCGACGGCTCGGCCGCCGAACGCTCGTGCAGCGCCTGCAGCCGCCCAAACGTCCCGTCTGTACTCCCGTCGTCCACCAAGACCAGCTCGGCCGGCCGCCCGACGCCCGCCAGGGCCGCCAGCAGCTCGCCGTAGAGCGGCTCCACGTTCTCCGCCTCGTTGTGCAGCGGGATGACGATTGAGAGTTCGGGCGGCGAACCCATCGCGTCTCTCCGGTGAAGGCCCCTTCCTGCCACGCGGCACGATTGTACGGGGCGCCGCGGCACGTGTCAAGCCGGGAAGATGGGACAAATGGGACGCATGGGACCTATGGGACAGATCTTGCCCCTTCTTCTCCCATGGGTCCCATGCGTTCCATAGGTCCCATCGCGCTTGATCCGCCGCCCGCCGCCAGTAGAATCATGCATGGCATGTCGTTCGGAGCCGCCGCCTGTCCCGGAGTCACGCAATGCCCACGCCCTCCGCCGCCCCCGACTGGGCGAATCACCATCTTCTCCAGCGCAACCGCGAGGATGCCCATGCCCTCCACGACCCTGGGCCTTCGCCCTGGCGCAAGCTCCTCAGCGGCACCTGGGCATTCCACTACGCCCCGTCGCCCGCCGCCGCGCCCGAGGGCTTCGAGCGGGCCGAGTTCGATGTCTCGGCCTGGGACCGCCTTCCTGTCCCCAGCAACTGGCAGATGCACGGCTATGGCACGCCCGTCTACACCAACGTGCGGTATCCGTTCCCCGTGGACCCGCCGCACGTGCCCGACGCGAATCCCACGGGCTGCTATCGCCGCACGTTCGCGTTGCCGGCCGACTGGGCGGGGAGGCAGGTGTTCCTGCACTTCGGCGGCGTGAACTCGGCCTTCCACTGGGTTGGTCAAGTCGCCTGGCTTTGCGCAGTTCGAGTTCCGTCCGCCCGCCCAGTGCGGCGCCATCGCGGGGGCCACTCGCCGCGCGGTACACTTCGCGCCCGACGCGAAGAGCGTCTATCGCTTCTTCCGCACGAACAAGGACCTGACGCTCGTGGCGGGCAAGGGCGACTACAACGCCGCCCAGGCCGCGCGGCTGGCCGAAATCCTCAAGCCCTGGGGCGTCGCGTGCAGGACCGTGGCCGCGGCCGACGTGAAGAAGCGCGAGCTGCCCGACGACGCGAAGAAGACCTGGGCCGGCCTCGGCGGCGGCGGCAACACGGGCTTCGACATCCCCGGCGCGGCCATCCTTCTCGGCACGCCCGAAGACAACCCGCTCGTCAAGTACCTGCTCGATCAGCGTTTCGCACGCTCTTCGAGTGGGCGAGCGGCTACGAGCCGCTCACGCCCTGGGTGCTGCCGCCCGTCGCCGAGATCGTGCCGGCCAGCAAGGCGCCCGACACCCCACCCGCGGCGCCGATTGCCTGGGAAGCGATCGTGCCCGACACCGTCGTTGCCCTCAAGGCCGAGGGCAAGGCGATCAGCGTCCTCTCCCTCGACGGCACCCAGACGGCCCTCGGCCCCGACGGCAAGCCGGGCCGCGCGAGAGTGCTCTCGGCGGGCGCCGCCAAGGCGTTGGCCGACGAGGCCGCGGCCCTCCGCAAGATAGACCCGCAGGACCAGAAGGCGTTCGCCACGCCCGACCGCGTCATCAAGTTCGTCGCCAGGGGCGACGGCCTGACCGCCGTTGCCTACTGGGGCGGCCTCGTGAAGACCTTCGATGCCCAGGGCGCCTGCAAGACCGTCCAGACGCTCCCGCAGGATATTGGCGCCGTTGCCTGGCTGGGGCACGCCCTCGTCATCGGCCTCGCCGGTGGCAGGGTTGTCGCGCTCGGACCCGCGATGTGACCTCGGTACAGGCCGGCTGCCGTCGCCGCTACGGGGTTCGCGTGTCGGGCCACAGAGCACGAGGCAGACAGGTGCAAGGCCTTTTTCGGACTTGACTCTGGCCGGCGATCTCGTACTATGACGGCGGTGGGGGCCCTTCGGTGGAGGCCCGGATTGGGTCCGCCCGCGCCGGGTGGACAGCTCAGGAAGGGAGCACGAAGATGAGGAAGTGGCCTGTGCTGTTGGCGCTCGGGGTCGCGCTGGCCGTGCTGTGCCAGGCGCCCGCGGCGGCATTGCCGTTCAACCCGCAGGAAGTGGGCATGGTCGTCGAGAACTACATCGTAGACACCGATGCGACGATGATCGGCCTCCTCGGCTATGCCGGCGGCAGCAACCACCCCACCACGACCTTCACCTACCGCTCGGCCTGGATCGGCCCGCCCGACTCGGCGCTGCCCAGCGTGCCGCTTGGCTCGCGCACCGAATGGCAGGCCTGGCGCGGCAACGCCCTCGCTTCACTGGGCAGCGACAATTACGTGATCAACTACGCTGGCTACATGAAGGATACCCGCGCTTCAGCCCTTGACGAACCGACCTACGACATCCGCTGGACGAGCGCGTGGTACAAGAACGACCCCGCCCAGGCTACCCCCTACGCCCAGGGCTCCGGGGGATTCAAGTTCACCGACCCCGAGTTCAACTTCATCTTCGAGCTGGACCCCGCGAACCCGACCCACGTGACCATCGGCGGGAGCGCAGGCGTTACCCTCTGGGGCTTCGTGAACGTCACGATCACGGGCAAGAAGAACATCGGCACCGGCGTGCTCACCGCCTCCGCGGGCGTCTCGGCCGACATCCCTATCGTGAGCGACATCTTCGGGTCCGTCGCCTCCGCCGAGTTCGAGTTCACCTATAACCAGAAGACCGGCGACTATGGGTCCAAGATCAAGACCGAGGCCCTCTTCGGCCTCCTCTCCGACGAGACGGCGGTGAACAAAGGCAGCATCATCACCCCGGCCAAGAAGGTGGATGTCCAGGAAGACCCTCCCCCGGCCCTACCCCGGAGCCGCAGCCGCCCGGTGGACACCGGCCGCCGCAACAGCGTGGCCACCTCGGGCGGCATCGGTTCGACCCCGGTGGACACCCCTGTCTTCACGCCCCCCACGTGGACGGACCCGCCCGTCCCCCCCGTCGAGACGTCTGACCCCTACAACCCCTACGGCCAGTTGGCCACGATGCTGATGACGATGGACCCCAACCTCTACAACTTTGGGACCGTGCCCCCCAGCCTCGTCGGCTTGCCCGAGTATCTCTATCCCCATCCCGGCTTCTTCGACCCCCCGACCTTTCCCGAGGATGATCCGCCGCTGATTCCGGGCGAAGGGCTGGCGTTCAGCTACATGGACCCGCTGATCGGCGGGGGGCTCACCATCGGGCCGGTGGGCCAGGTGCCAGAGCCGGCCACGCTGGCGCTTCTGGGCATGGGCGTGGCTGCGCTGCTCCGTCGGCGCAGGCGGCGCCGAGCGGCGTGAGCCCGTCTGGCACTGGAACGACGCGGGGCACGGCAGGATTACTGCCGTGCCCCGTTGCATGTCCCGCGGGATGAGACATCCCGCCTATAGGCTTGCCTTACTTCGCGGGAGGCTCGGGCGCGGCCTCCTTCGCCTTGGCGATGGCCTCGGCGAGCGCCTGCTCGAGCACCTTCGGGTCAACGTCCAGTTGCTTGCCGGCGACGCGGGCCACGACGTCGCGGAGGGCCTGTCCCGTGCCGCCGACCAGCTTGAGGGCGGCGTCGCGGACGGCCTCGGGGGTGGACTCGACGAGGCCCTGGACGGTGAGGCCCCATCCGACGCTCTTGAGGAACTGGCCGTAGAGGCTGGCGAGCGTGCTCGGGTCGCCGAAGATCTGCATCTTGGCGCTGGCGAGCATGGTGCCCACGGCGCTGGCCATCTGGACCTGGACTTCCTTGTTGGCGACGATCTGCTGCTTCTTCAGCTCGAAGTCGAGGGCGGCCTCGCTGTACTTCTCCTGGTTCTCGAGGTCCTGGCGGCGGACCTCGACGCGGGCGGCCTCGACGTTGACCTTCTCGCGGTCCACCTGGACTGGGACCATTTCCTTTGCCCGCTCGCCCTCGGCGATTTTCTTGGCGGATTCGGACTCGCCCTCGGCCAGGGTGAGCATGGCCTGCTTGCGCTTGTCGGCGGCCGTCAGCTCGCCCTCGGCCACCTTCACCGTGGTGTAGGCCGTCACGTCCGCCTGCACCTGGTCCTGGTAGCGGCGGATGTCCACCTGCTGCTTCTCGGTGATCATCTTCTGCTGGGCGCGGCGGTCGGCCTCGGTCGTGACCTTGACGGTCTCGATGCGCTGGGCCTCTTCCTCGCGCTTGGCCTCGGCGGCGCGGGTCTGGGCCTGGGTCTGGGCGCGCTTCGTCTCCTGCTCGGCCACGGCGACTTCGGCCTGGCGCTTGGCCACCTCGACGGCTCTGGCCCGCACCACGTCGGCCTCCTGCTGCGCCTTGTCGCGCTCCACCTGGGCCAGCCGCTCCGCCTGCTCCCGCTTGGCCTGGGCCACCGAGAGGTCCCGGTCGCGCTCGATCTCGGAGTTCTGGACGGTGAGTTCCTTCTGCACGCGGGCCAGCTCGACCTCGCGTTCCTGCTGGATGGCGAACTCGCGGGTCTCGCGCTGCCGGTCGGCCTGGACGATTGCCACGTCGCGGCCCTGGTTGGCCTCGGCGACCTTTCCCGAGCCGCGCGAGGCGCCCGCCCCCGCCCCGCCGCCGCCCGCGCCCGAGGTGGCTCCCGAACCGCCGCAGGCCCTCGATGTGCCGATCGAGGACATCCCGATCTCCCCCGAGCCCGTGCTGAGCCTCGACCCCCCGTCCAACACGCCCGTGTTCGGGCCAGACGGCCAGCGTCTCGCGCGCGGCATCTACTCGGGCCGCAGGAACTTCCACACCGGCAGCGTGTTCGGCGGGCGCGGCGGCACGACGCGCCACGCCGAGAGCGCGCTCATGGCCGCCCTCATCTGGCTCGCCAAGGCCCAGCGGCCCGACGGCTCGTGGGGGACCGAGCGAGCCGAGGAGGGAACCAGCCTCGCCCTTCTCGCCTACCTCGGCGCCGGCTACACCCAAGTCAAGGGCAAGTTCAAGACCAACGTCACGAAGGGGCTCGAGTGGCTCAGGGCGCGGCAGCAGCCGAACGGCCAGATCGGCGGCAGCGCATACGAGCACGCGTTGGCCACTCTGGCAGTCAGTGAACTCTACGGCATGACCCAGGAGCCGGCGGTGGGCCGGATGGCCCAGAAGGCGGCGGACAGGCTGGTCGCGCTCCAGGAGCGCCGCAACGGGAAGCCCTTCGGCTGGGGCGAGGCCGGCAAGCCGAGCGACCCGTTCACCTCCATCTGGGGTATCATCGCCCTGAAGAGTTCCGTCCTTGCCGAACTGAGGGTGCCCCAGGAGGCCATCGAGGGGGCGCGCGCCTACCTCGCGGCCGTGGTGGACAAGAACGGCGCAGTCGGGGCCGAAGGCAAGCCCAAGCCCGGCGAGTTCCATCCCCTGCACACCGCCGGGTGCATGTTGGCGATGCAGTACCTCGGCGACGACGAGCAGTACGGAGCGGCCATCCTCGCCGCCGCCGACCTCGTGCGGCGACGGGTGGACCCCAATGCGAAGGCGCTGGACTCCGCGTTCGTGCGCTACTTCGGCACCCTCGCCATGTTCCAGATGGGCGGCGAGTACTGGACAGGGTGGAACAAGCGCTTCCGCGACCCCCTCGTCAAGCGCCAGGTGCACCAGATTCTCGATCCCAACGGGCAGTTCATCCGGGGGAGCTGGGACCCCGAGGGGATATGGGTCCGAGGGCGGGGGGTGGAGCCGCCGGAGGGGACAGCGCAGAAGGAGGCCGCGGAGGCCGTGGCGGCGCAACTCGATGCCTTCCTCGCCCGGCCCCGAGAACGGGAGGCGTATTACCGCCTGGCCGACGCCCTGGCGCGGCTGGCCGAGGTGGGGCTCCTGGAGAAGGCCCTCGCCAGCACGCGCGACGCCGAGGCCAGGGCGATGGTGCTCACGCGCCTCGCGCTGGTTCACCTCACCCAGGGGCGCGCGCCCGAGGCCGTCCGCGCCTTCCGCTCGGCCTACGAACTGGCCGGGCAGCCCGAGAACCTCCTGGACGACTATGTCGAGGCCCTCTGCTCGGCGGGCAAGGCGAGCGACGCCATCGAGATGCTGCTGGCCGAGGCCAATCGCGGCCTCAGCACGCCCCGCCGCCACGGCATTCTGGCCGAACTGCTCCTCTCCCCGCCCACGGCCGTGAAGGACCCCGTGGCCTTCGTGCGGCGGCGCCTGCGGGGAAAGCTCGCACGCCACGCGGAGCTGAAGGCCACCCTGGGCCTGTACGCCAGCAACATCGGCCGCCACGACGCCGCCGGCGCCTTCCTCGAGCAGGCGTATGTTGAGAGCGGCTACGACCAACGGCTCGCGGAGTCGTGCGGCCGCGCCCTCATCTACGGCGGCCGCCACAACGATGCCTTCGCCCTGATGCTCCGGGCGGCAGAGAAAGCGCCCCTCTCGCCCTGGCTCACCTGGGCGCTCGCCGAGGCGGGGGCCCGCGCGGACCTGAAGCCCGACGAGGTGGTGGCGCGCCTCGACAAGGCCCTGAAACGCCACCCCCCCGAGGCCCGCGGCGAGGTCTGCCTCGAACTCGGGCGCGCCGTGCAGAAGCGGAGCCCCACCCTCGCTGCCGCACTCCTCGGCCGAGCGTGCGACGAAGGGATGCTGCCGTCGGACCTCGTGGAACCCTACGTGGGTTCTTTGGTGGCCGCCGGCCAGCCGCAGAAGGCGCTCGTGGCCCTCGAGCGCTTCATCCAGGCCGGCTACCACACGCGCTGGGCGTTCGAGACCCTGGCCGGACTCTACCACAAGGCGGGGCGCGACAAGGGCGAGGCCGCCCGCGCCGCGAGCTGCATGGCCGAGCTGTTCCCGCGGGAGGGGCGCTGAGCCAGACCCCGGGTGTGGCAGCCACCGTTCGCCGGCAGCTCGGGCCGTGGCTCCGGCCCAGCCTCCCGCCTCTCCCCGAGGAAGAGGGAACGGAAGGGCTTCCGGGCCGAGGGCGCCAGAAGGGGGTTGCGCCAGGACTGGGGGCCACACTCCGGGCCGATGTTCCTTTTGACACGGCGCGCCCTTTCCGCGTATAATTACAGTCTTGTCAGGAACTTGATGGACGGCCAGAGCTTTGGAGATGCAAATGAGAATGCGGGCCTGGGGACTGGTCTTGGGGGGCGTCGTCGCAGTGGTTGGTTGCGCCGGCTGCGGCGGCGCGTACGGGCGGAACAGGGCAAGGGACGCGAGGGAGATGGTGGACTTCGGGTTCACGACATCGAGGAAGCCGTGCCTCGCCATCGAGCTGCCGAGCGACTACTTCAACTTCACCCCCCTGGGCTACTCGAACCTCGAGGGCACCTTCCACGGCGTGGGGCGGCGCCAGGTCGGCGCCGTGCCGATCAAGACCAAAGCCTGGGGGCTGCTCCTCTGGGGCAGCAGGAAGTTCCAGCTCGGGACATTCGACCCCAACGACCCCCGGGACTTCTCGCAGGAGAAGTTGGCTGAGCTGAAGGCCGCGGGCAAGCCGTTGCCCACCGAGTCGCCCCGCTTCAACAACGGCGTCGTGCGCATGCTGGTGCAGGACAAGGCGGGCCACCCCAACACCTTCTATACCTGACGGCGCTACCTGCACGTAGGCTGGTTCGGCCTATTCTTCTCGCTTCACGTGGAAGAGATGCACGACTTCTTCGCCGGGCTGTTCGGTTGCGACCCCCTGAAGGACGACCTCGAGCCCGCCGCTCCCCAGGCGGCGCTTGAGAAGAAGTGACGACCCGTCCCCAGCACCCTTCCCCGCCGCGGACCGGAGCGACGTCTGTGCCTCCGACCGTCTATGGACTCTGCGAGAACTGCAAGCAGCGCTCGCCGGCGACGCACTTCGTCCGCGACGGCAAGGTCTACATCCGCAAGGTCTGCCCCACGTGCGGCCCGGGCGAGCGCCTCGTGAGCACGGACGCCGCCACGTGGCAGCGCAAGCGCGACCTGTGGCACTACGACCCCGAAAAGGTCGGCCCCTGCGACATCAACTGCCTCGAATGCGCCCACGCCCACCACCCGCGGATGGTCTTCCTCGACGTGACGAACCGCTGCAACATGAACTGCCCCATCTGCATCAACAACACGCCCTCGATGGGCTTCCTCTTCGACAACCCCTTCGCCCTCGCCGAGGACTTCTCGCCCACCGTCACCCTCGGCATCGTGAGCGGCATCGAGCGCTTCCAGCCCGGCGAGGGCGGCGGCCGCACCCTCGTCTACGGCAACTGCATCCAGTTCGACACATCGATCAACCCCGGCAACTCGGGCGGGCCGCTCTTCGACCTCGAGGGACAGGTCATCGGCATCAACGGACGCGGCTCCTTCGAGGAGCGGGGCCGCGTCAACGTCGGCGTCGGATACGCCATCTCCATCGAGCAGATCAAGAACTTCCTCCCCGATCTCCTGGCCACGCGGGTGTGCCAGCACGCGACGCTCGACGCCACGTTCCGCGACGACGCGGGTAAGGTGATGTGCGACGCCATCAATGAGGACGCCGCGGTCGCCAAGCTCGGCCTGGGCCTCGGCGACCAGCTCATCGCCTTCGACGGCGTCCGCATCCGCACGGCCAACCAGTACCTCAACCTCATCACCACCTACCCCGCCGAGTGGCCGGTCGCCGTCACCTTCCGCAAGGGCGCCGACGAGAGAACCGTCTGGCTCCGCCTTCGCACCCTCCCCTACGGCCAGATGCCCCAGCGCCAGCCCGACATCCGCCGAGTCCCAATGCCGAAGGACAAGGGGAAGGCGCCCGAGCCCAAGGAGAAGGCTAAGGCGGTCCCCCCCCGGCCGGAGTTCGAGCCGGGCAAGATCATGAGCAAGGACCTCAACCGCCAGGAGTGCGAGCGCCTGCTTCGCCGCTGGAACGCCTTCCGCCGCCCCGACGCCGCCAAACCGCCCGCGGCGGTTCGGTGCGAGGAGAGCGTTCTGCTCGATGGCAAGGCCGCCGGCCGCCGGCGCGTCGTCCGCGCCGCCGATGGCCGCTTCCGTGTGGATGTGCTGGAGGGTTACAGCGATGTGCCGAAGGGCACCACATGGGGCTTCGACGGCAAACGCTTCTGGCACCAAGTCCCCGGGGAACCCCTCTTTGTGTGGGACAAGGTCGTCTCGCCGAAGGAGGCCCAGGCCTTCCTTGCCCATGCCGCGGCTATCGGCGCCTTCAGCCAGGAGAAGCCGCTCGACGCCTTCGCCGCCGTTGAGCTGGAGGGCGGCGACAAGGCGGGGGGCCAGCGGGCCTTCCGTCTCCGTGTGGAGGACAAAGCGGGCAACAAGCTCCTCTTCTGGTTCGCCCTGTTCGGCGACGAGTGGCCCGCGGCACGCCTCCTCAAGACCGCCGTGGACTCGCCCCAGAAGGGCGCCGACGGGGCCTGGGCCTTCAGCGACTACCGCCCCGTCGCGGGCGTGCGTGTGCCACACCGAACTTGCCGCGTCGTCGGACTCGACGAGCGGGTCGTACTGGAGAGCGTCGTGACGTCCACCGAAGCCGTGGTCAAGCCCGACGACAAGGCGTTCGCTCCCCCGGAGGGCGCCAAGTGAGGTTGCCGCGACTTACTCTCGCCCTCGCCCTCTTCGGCAGCGCAGCGGCCCTCGCGGGCGAGGCGACGGGCACGCTCGCGTTCCGCGACGCGATGGATTACGCCCAGAAGCGTTGCGTCCGCATCTATGGCGGCGGGGCGGGGCGCGAGCACGGCTATGCCACAGGGCTCCTCGTGTCGCCCGACGGGCTGATTCTCGCCGCTCAGGGCATCTACCTGGGCAGCGATTCGCTCCGCGTCGTGCTGCCCGACGGCCGCCGCTGCGAGGCGCAGGAGGTCCGCCGCAGCGAGAAGCTCCAGGCCGCGCTCCTCAAGGTCGAGGCCAAGACGCCCCTCTACTTCAGCCTGTCAGATGAGGCCCGGGCCGAGCAGGGCGATTGGGTCTTCGCCGTCAGCAACGCCTTCAACGTCGCCTCCAACGAGGAGCCGCTCTCCGTCAACCTCGGCATCGTGTCGGTCCGAGCCGAGATGGAGGCCCGCCACCGCACGCAGGACGTGCCCTACGAGGGCGAAATCCTCCTCGTTGACGCCATCACGGGCAACCCCGGCGCCCCCGGCGGCGCCGTGTGCACGCTCGACGGCACCCTCGTGGGGATGATTGGCAAGCTCTTCCAGAGCGTGAACACCCGCACCCGCATCAACTACGCCGTGCCCGTGGACATGCTCAAGCGCTTCGTCGAGGGCAAGGACGAGAAGGAGGATGCGCCGACGCCGCCCGACGAGCCGCCGCCATCCGGCCAGGGAGCCTACGTGGGCATTCGCCTCTTCAGGCTCAGCGGCGACAAGGCGCCCGCCTATGTGGACAGCGTGGCCCCCAACTCCCCCGCCAAGGCCGCCGGCATCCGCAAGGACGACCTGGTGCTATCACTCGACCAGGAGGTCGTGCGCAGTTGCCGCGAATACGACGAGGCCATTGCCAGGCTCAGGCCGGGCAAGGAAGTCCGCTTCCTCCTCAAGCGCGGCATGGCCATCGTCTCCGTCTCCCTCACCCCCACGGCGCCGCAGGAGAAGCCGAAGTGACCCACCACGCCTCTCCCCGCCACACCGCCACCGTCCCCCCCGCGCTCCACCCAGTCCGGCGTCGTTCTCACATTCTTAAGAATGTTGGAATGTCGCACCGCGCCACCGGCACGCGCCGATACGTCTCCCAACCAGTTGCACGACGTTCTCACTTTCTTGAGAATGTTGGAATGTCGCACCGCGCCACCGGCACGCGCCGACACACCTTCCGAACGGTTGCTCGACGTTCTCACATTCTTAAGAATGTCAGAACGACGTGGCTGCTCGCCACGTGCCTGCTGTTCATTGCGGGGAACTCCTGGCTACTGGCCGCGGAGGACGAGGCCGACCCAACACTGGTCTCCAAGGCGTTCCGGGCCGCGGCGGCAAAGGTGTTGCCCTCGCTCGTCACCATCGAGAGCTACGGCGGCGTCGCCCCGGCCACCCCGCCCGCGCCAAAGGCCAAAGGCCGCCCCGCGCCCCGCCGCCGCATGGGACCCGTCAGCAAGCCCGGCGAAGGGCCAACCACCGGCGTCGTCATCTCGCCCGACGGCTTCATCATCACCAGCACCTTCAACTTCCTCCGCCAGCCGCCCATCATCACGGTCGTGCTCCAGGACGGCTCGCGCCACGTGGCCAAGCTCTGCGGACGCGACGAGACGCGCGGCCTGTGCGTGCTGAAGCTCGAGGGGGTCAAAGACCTGCCCGTGCCCGCCTTCGCCCCGCGCGGCGACCTCAGGGTCGGCCAGTGGGTCGTCTCGATGGGCGTCGGCTACGGCGGCGAGGCCCCCGCCCTCTCCGCCGGCATCGTGAGCGCCCTCGAACGCTTCTCCGGCAAGGCCGTGCAGACCGACGCCAATCTCTCCCCCGCCAACTACGGCGGGCCGCTGGTGGACATCGAGGGCCGCGTCGTCGGCATCGCCGTCCCCCTCGCCCCAGGGGGCGGAGCGGCCGGCGAAGGCATCCAATGGTACGATTCGGGCATCGGCTTCGCCGTCCCCCTGTCCGACATCGAGCCGCTCATCACCCGGCTCAAGAAGGGCGACGTGCTCCGCCCGGGCAAGCTCGGCATCATGCCCAGAAGAGCGAGGCCGCGGCATGAAGGTCAACGTGAACGGCCCCGGCTACGTCCTCGGCTTCACGGCGGCCATATCGGTCGTCCTCACCGCGGCCATCACATCGCTTCAGGTGGCGACCGCGGCCAAGGTGCGGCAGAACGAGGCGCTGCGCGAGGAGAAGGCCCTGGCGAGCGTGTTCGGCCTGGGCGACGCGGCGAGGATGAGCCCGAGTGAGATCGCCGCCACGGTGCGGAGCCGCGTCCAGCGGGGCCTCGTCGTGCGCGACCCCGAGACGGGGCGCGCCTTCGACTTCTTCCGCGCCTACCGCGCCCAGGCCGAGCCGGGCGCCCCGCGCTCGGATGCGGACGTCGAGGCCGTGGCCTTCCGCTTTGCCGGCACGGGCTTCTGGGCGCGCATCACGGGCCTCATGGCCCTCAAACCCGACCTCAGCCAGATCACGGGCCTCGTGTTCCTCGACCAGGCCGAGACGCCCGGCCTCGGCGGCCGCATCATGGAGAAGGAGTTCCAGGACCGGTTCGCCGGCCTGAACGCCGCGCGTCCGGCCGAGGGAGCCAGGTTCATCTACATCGGCGGCGGCGCGCCGCAGAGCGACAACGACCCGCGTGCGGGCCGCTACGTGGACGCCATCACGGGCGCCACGCAGACGTCGCTGGCCGTGGGCCGCTTCCTCGACGAGAATCTCCGCCAGTTCCACCGGGCGATGGAGAGCGAATGGCGAAGGGGTAGATGAGGGGAACGGGGATGGGTGGATGAATGGATGACTGGATGAATGCAAGAGCCGGCCAGGTTCCTCTCTTTCATTCATCCATCCATCCAATCATCCATTCATCCCCTGAACAACCGTGGTGGCCTCGATGATGCGAACGGCAGGACAGGCGAAGAAGGCGTTCGTAACCCAGCTCTGGGACGACAATCCCATCTTCCGCCAGGTGCTGGGCATCTGCTCGACGCTCGCCGTCACGAACCTGATGTTCAACACGCTCCTGATGTGCCTCGGCCTCATCTGGGCCACGGCCCTCACCAGCGCCACGTGCAGCGCGCTCCGCAACTACATCCCCCAGCGCGTCCGCATGATCGTCCAGGTCCTCCTCGCCTCCGTCTACGTGATCGTGGTGGACATCGTGTTCCGCGCGCAGTTTCCCGACGTTCACCGCGTCATCGGCCCCTACGTGGGGCTGATCATCACCAACTGCATTATCATGGGCCGCGCCGAAGCGTTCGCGATGAAGAACCCCGTCCTCCCCTCGCTCCTCGACGGCCTCGGGGCGGGCCTCGGCTACTCGGGCGTGCTGATGACCGTGGCGCTCATCCGCGAGGTGCTCGGCTTCGGCAGCGTCTTCGGTGTCGCCCTTCCCGCCCGCGGGGTGTGGTGGCACTCGTGGACGATCATGGTGATGCCGCCTGGCGCGTTCTTCATCCTGGCGCTCATCGTCTGGGCGGCGCGGGCGCACGCCCTGCGCCGCGACGCGGCCCGCAAGGCCAAGGAGGCGAGGAAATGACCGACCCGTCCCACGCCCCCAACGCCGCCCATCTCCTGACCATCCTCGTCTCCGCCGCGCTGACGGACAACATTCTCCTCACCCGCTTCCTCGGCATGTGCTCGTTCCTGGCCATCAGCCGCCAGATGAAGGCATCGGTCGGCCTCGGCCTCGCCGTGACCTTCGTCACCACGATCACCTGCGGCATCAACGCCGCGCTCTACGCATGGGTGCTCAAGCCCAATGGACTCGAGAGCCTTCAGCTCATCGTGTTCATCGTCGTGATCGCCGCGTTCGTGCAGTTCCTCGAGATGCTCGTCGAGCGGGTGAGCCTGAGCCTCTACTACGCCCTCGGCATCTTCCTGCCGCTGATCGCCGTGAACTGCGCGGTGCTGGGCGCGGCCCTGTTCATGACCAACCGCAACTACGGCGTGGTGGAGGGGCTGGTCTTCGGCTTCGGCTCGGGCGGCGGCTGGATGCTCGCCATCGTGCTCATGGCCGGCATCCGCGAGCGCCTCAAGAACGCGCAGGTTCCGCCCGCCCTCGAGGGGCCGGGCATCACGCTCATCATCGCAGGCATCATTGCGTTGGGCTTCGTCGGCTTCAGCGGCATGGTTCAACCTTAGGTCGGCGCAGCGTATGGACGGTGCCTCTTTCGTCCTCATCTCCACGGCTGTGGTCGCGGCGACGTGTCTCGTCTCCGCTGTGATCCTGCTCATCGCCGAGCGCTATCTGGCCAACTACGGCCCGTGCACGATTGACATCAACCAGGGCGCGAAGAAGCTCGAGGTCCAGGGCGGCAAGCCGCTGCTGGCGACGCTGATGCAGCAGCAGATATTCATCCCCTCGGCCTGCGGCGGCCGCGGCACCTGCGGTTACTGCAAGGTGAAGATAACCGACGGCGCGCCCCCCATCGCGCCGACCGAACTCACGCTGCTGACGCCCGAGGAGGTCAAGGCCCAGGTGCGCATCAGTTGCCAGGTGAAGGTGCGCAACGACCTCGCCATCGAGATCCCAGAGGCGCTCTTCCGCGTCAAGCAGTTCACCGGCGCCGTCGAGCGCATCCGCAACCTCACGCACGACATCAGGGAGCTGCGCATCCGCCTCGCCGAGCCGGCCGCCATCGAGTTCACCCCAGGCCAGTACGTGCAACTCGAGGCCCCCGCCTACGGCGACAATCCCGAGCCCGTCTACCGCGCCTACAGCATCGCCAGCCCGCCGAGCGACACGGGGCACGTCGAGCTGATCGTCCGCCTCGTCCCCAACGGCATTTGCACCACCTGGGTCTTCACAAAGCTCAAGGAGGGCGACGAGGTGCGCCTCAACGGCCCCTATGGCGAGTTCCGCCTCGCCGAGGGTGACGCCGAGATGGTCTGGATCGCCGGCGGCTCGGGCATGGCCCCCTTCTGGAGCATGGCCCGCCACATGCGCGAGCATGGCGTCCAGCGGAAGTGCACCTACTTCTTCGGCGCGGTGAAGGAGCGCGACCTCTTCTTCCTCGACGAGTTCCGCGAGCTGGAGCGGGCGATGCCCGGTCTCCGCTTCGTGCCCGCCCTCTCGGGCGCCGAGGGCGATGGCTGGGCCGGCGAGAAGGGCCTGATCACCCAGGTCGTCGAGCGCCACGTGAGCGACGGCTCGGGCAAGGAAGGCTACCTGTGCGGCTCCAGCGGCATGATAGATGCCTCGGTCAAAGTCCTCAGGGCGAAGGGAATCCCCGAAGGCCGCATCTTCTACGACAAGTTCACGTGATGCGCGGCGCATCACAGGTGAGGCGAAGATGAAACACGACCCTCGACTCCAGCGCGTCCTCGAGCGAATGAGGTCCGGCGTCCTTTCGCGGGATGGCTTCCTCGGCACCGACCCTCGCCCCATCGAGGAAGTGCTCGACGCCGACCGCTCGGCCGTCGCCGCCTTGGGCCTCACGCACGAGGAGATCGCCGCGCGCCTCCGTGAGGTCTTCGACGCGGCCCGCGCCGGCCTCGGCACGCCCGTGCCCATCGGCGAGCGCCTCGTCGCCGTGAAGCTGGTGTCCTCCCCGGCCAGCAGGAAGTAGCCTGCGTCGTTCTTCACCACGAAGCGCGCCTCGTCACCGCCCAGACGGCAGATGCCCGTGGCCGCCAGAAGCTCGTCGAGCCGGCCCGACACCGCGACGGGCACCAAGGCATAGACCTGCCGGACCGTGCAGCCCAGAAGCTCAGTCGCCTCCGCCACGTGCGGCTCGGAAGCCGAAGCCGCATCCTGGCTGCCACGCGCAGGGCGCAGCTCGCCGCGCTCGACGGCATCCCCCTGATCATCCAGGTGGAGGGTCGCCGTGCTCCCTGCCGGCAGCAGGAACCGTCCGTCGCGGGTCAGCGCCGCAGCCCGGCAGGGCCTGCCCTCGGCATCCACCGGCACCCGCCGCCGGGTGCCGTACAGCGTCGCCCGGCTCAGCTTGCGGACGGTGAAGCTGCTAGCCGTCCCCTCGCAGGCGACTTCGAGCGTTCGTTCCATGGTCCATCCTCCATCGGCGGGCGGCCCAAGTGCCGCCGCAGCCTTGTGTCACATACATCCTCGTTCGCGGGGGAATAGCAAGTGCCTGCCGCAGAATTCCGTCAAGAAATCCTGCTGCCCACGGAGGGCGTCATCGCGGACGCCGGCGCGGCCTCTTCCCTGACTGAGCCTTGCTGCGCAGGAGGGCGATGGCCAGTTGGGAGCACTCCTTCAGCAGGCCCTGGAGCCGGCGGGCCTTAGCGATCCACTGTCTGACATCGCCCACGAGGTCCGCGGGAATGTAGATGGAGCGGGTCTTGCCGGCCTCCTTGAAGGTGATCTGGGTGCGGACGTGCTTCTCGCCCCGGTTGCACTTGCAGCCGTAGCGTCCGCACCTTCGGGCGCTCTGGACCAGCGAGGCCAGGAGGACCGGCCCTCGCGGGACCAGTTGCCTAAGGCGGCTGTCGAGCGTGCGGCGAACCTGCGTGGGATTCTCGGGGGTGTTCATGTTCGTCCTCGGAAGGTAGGGGCAGAGGAACCTGGGCGCAATCTGACACGCCATTCTACGTGACAGATTGCCGACGTGCAAGAGGACCTGCGCAATCTGACACGTAGTTCGGCGTGTCAGATTGCGCGAGCGAGACAGAGCCGCGAATATCTCCCGGGACCATTACCACAAGTGGCCCGGCGCATTACCATGAGGCCCCCGGGGGCATTACCACCCCCCCCGTTGTGAGGTATTACCTGGCGAACGGCGTTTCGGTCCTTCCGGAGGGCGTTTTTCAGTGGCGCAGAGGGTGACCGGCCGGGCCGCTCCCCTACCCTTGGGAGAGACGACGAGAGGCGGAAACGGAGATACCGAAGACGCCAAGAGCCCCGCGAGAGCGTCTTCGTATCACGTGGGTGTGATAGAACTTATGGTCGGCTCTCGCCGACCCCGGGGCGGGCTACGTGCGGGGGCGGAACGCGGACTGGAGCGTCCGACCGAAGACCGAGGAGAGCGGCCCGACGGGGGTGTTCGAGAGCGCGCTGCTGGAGAATTTCGTCGCCTGGAGAATCACCGGGGGCCGGAGGCCCCATGGGGTTGGGCCACAGATTTTGTTTTGGGCATCTGGGTGGTTCGGGAGAATGGGCGCGGATGTGGGGAAGGGCGTAGATCGGCGAACGGGACGGACATGCGAGGGGCCGTCACCGAGAGGACTCGGCGGCGGCCCCAGTCAACCGAGGTGGAGAACGTTTCGGGCCGAAAAATCGTGGCTCCCCGGTCGTTACCCCAACAGAACAATCGCCTCACGTGTCGCCTGGGAGCTAACTCCTTACTACAGCAGAACATGTAGCAGAGGGCTCCTCCTTGTCCGAGGCCAGAAGCCAGAGGAATTGGCTCATCTGGCGAGAATCACGACCCGCCAATGGCGGCACTATGTGAAGAGGCAGGACTGGGAGAACCCCATCGTCAAGGGTCTGCGGTTCCTCCAAGTCTTCGAACAGCCAGCAGTCCGAACTCTCGCCCAGGCCGCCAGCATCCTCGGTGTGTCGCGTCAGAGGGTCTACCAACTCACTACGCTCATCCGTAAGCTGCCCGACGAAGTCACAAGGGTCCTTCTGGGAACCGAAGACCCCACGATCCAAGGGTACTTCACGGAGAGGCGGCTCCGGCCATTGACAACGCTGGGCAGCGACGAGGAGAGGCTGGCGCGGTTCACAGCTATGCTCGAGCAGGCAAGGGGACAGATTGACTCGCAGCAGGGAGCCGGAAGACACTGATGGCTGCCCACGGCCGGATGTCGTCCGGCACGGCCACCTTCAGGTCCGCCACCACGCGCTCGGGGGTGTTGGCTGGCGCCTTACGGAAGGTACTCATCAGCACGCGGTACTGGAACAGTGGCGTAGGCGACTGATCCGCTGCATGCAGTGCGGCCAGCGGGCCAAGGAGCACGGCAGTGAGCGAGAGGAGCACACGCCCTGTGACCATAGCACTTCATTTTAGCGGCGCTGATGTGACCCTGCAACACGGCCTGATCATGCCCATTCCAGACTCCAAAGCACCACGGGACGGCTACCTCTCGGAGTGTCCAGTTCCGTCCCATAGGCCGGTTGCACGCGGCCTGCGTCGAGATCCGGACAAGTGCGACCCGGTGAGGCGATTAGGCACGCCCGGAGCCATAGCCCGCAACCGCGGGCTGCACAGCCCCGCCGCAGGCAGCCGCGACGGAAGCTCAATGGCTACTCAGAGCTTGGCGGAGAGCGCCTTCAAGATCGGGATGGCGGAAGCTGAAGCCCGACGCGAGGAGTCGGGCAGGGACCGCACGGGCGCTGCTCAAGAGGAGTTCGCGGCCCATCTCTCCCAGCATCAGGCGGATCACGCACGCAGGCACGCGGCACAGAGCAGGCCGTCGCAAGACGCGTCCGAGCGTGCGGGCGAAATCCGCGTTGGTGACAGGGTGCGGCGATGTAACGTTGACCGGCCCGGCCAGCCCAGCGGCCTCGATGGCGTGTGTGACGGCGCGCACGGCATCGTCGAGCGCGACCCAGGAGATGAACTGGCGCCCACTGCCCACCGACCCGCCGAGGCCCAGGCGGAACGGGAGGAGCATTCGTGGGAGCGCCCCGCCCGTGGGGCTGAGGACGATCCCGAAGCGCAGGTGGACGACCCTGATGCCGGCCGCCTGCGCAGGTTCGGTCGCCGCTTCCCAGGCGCGGACCACCTGCGGCAGGAAGCCGCTGCCTGGGGCTGCCTCCTCTGTCAAGGTTTCGTCGCCCCGATCCCCGTAGAACCCGACGGCTGAGGCGCTGACCAGGACGTTGGGCGGCTGCTTCAGCCTGGCAAGTGTGCAACTGAGCAGCCGCGTGCCCCCGGAGCGGCTGCTGAGGATGCGGGCCTTCTTGGCAGGCGTCCACCGGCCAACGATCGGCTCGCCGGCGAGGTGGACCGCGGCGTCGTGACCATCGAGACGGTCGGCATTCATCGTGCCGGCGACGGGGTCCCAAGCGGCTTCCCCCTCGCGCGGAATGGTGCGGACCACCCGCGTAACGCACTGCCCCGCTCCTCGTCGGGCAGCGAGTCGTAGAGGGTGGTCATCGTGCCGTCGGCCCAGCGCTTGATGGCGCCCTTGGCCATGAACAGGAGCAGGCTGCCGTCGGCCTGGAGGGTGAAGCCGCCGACGACGTCGCCCTCGCAGCACATCTCGTGGCGGCCCGTGGCTGGGTCGTAGCGGAAGATGCGGCCCTTCGGGATATCCTCCCAGTAGAGCCGCCTCTCGGTTGGGTGCCAGAGCGGGTTCTCGCCGCACTCGCACCGGTAGTCCGCGATCAGTTCCGGTTCCATGTCTCCTCCTTCGTGGTGGCGGCTGCCCCTCTCCCTGCGGGGAGGGCGGGCAGCGCGCCGGGTGCTGCCCACTGATTGTAGCGGCAAGGGGCGGGAACCGCAAGGGGTGGGGGGCCGAAGATTTGCTCGCGCGCGCAGGTTGACACGGGCGTGTGAGGCGGTTAGGATGGGGGCACTCCCCAGGCAAGATGGGATGCTTCTGCCATGTCGAAGCCAATCGCGAGCGAAGACGTTTCCGCGTTGTGCGAGGCCCTTGGCCTCGACCCCGCCCGGGGCCTCCGCGCCGCGGCGATGGCTCAGCGCCTCTTCGCGCAGACCGCCCATCTCCACGGCCTGACGAAGACGGCGCGCCCGCTGGTGGAACTCGTCGCCGCTCTCCGCGCCGCCGACTCAGTCGAGCCGCTCGGCACTGATTGGCGCGCGGCGCTCAAGCAGGCCGTCCCCCATCCGGCCGGGAGCCAACTGGAGATCGTCCTGGAAGCCCTGGCGCCGGAGGCAGCCCCGCCGCTTGGGTCCGGCGACGCCGGCCGCGCCGTGGTGCTCGCCATCGCGCGGCGCGTCGCGGCGCTGGCCGACCTGGCGGAGGGCCTGACGGCAGGCGGGACGCAGGAGGCCACGGTGGCCGCGGCCCTCGACGACGGGCAGGCGGTCGAGCTGCTCGTCTCCGGCAACGGCGCGGTGCGCGACACGGTGTGCGGGGCGAGTGGCAGGCTGGCGGCGTGGAACGCCACCATGCTGCGCCCCATCCGCGCCGTGGCCGTTTATGAGGGGGCGGACCCGCCCCTCAACGCCCTGCCGCCAGAGCCCACGGCGGCCGACGTGGCCCGCCACGTGCTCCAGACCCAGTGGGAGACCTTTCTCTCCCGCGCCTACGGCCTGCCCTACGGCGAGGACATCGAGTACGTGCACGAGATGCGCGTGGCGTTGCGGCGGCTGCGCGCGGCGCTCAAGGCCTTCCGCAAGGCCCTCGACGGCCTGGTGCCCGCCCTGCGCGCGGAACTGGAACTGTTGGCCGATGCCTTGGGGAAGGTGCGCGACTCCGACGTGTTCCTCGTGTTCCTCCGCGACTATGCGGCACAGGCGCCCGCCGAACACTGGCCCTACCTCCGCGGCCTGCTGGGGGCCGAGCGGCGGCGCAGACGGCGCTACTTCCTCGCGCTGATCGAGGGCCAGGGCTCGGAGCGGCTCGCCGCCTTCCGCGCCAAGTACGACCCAATCCTCACGGGGCGCGCCACGGAGGGGGGCCTCGTGTCGCTGGCCGGGGGCGGCGAGGTGCGGTTGCGGGGCCGCGCCCCGGGCATCCTCCTCAAGCGTCTGAGGGCCGTGAGGAAGACGGGGCGCGGCCTCGCCGCCGCCTCCGTCGGGCAGCAGCACGCGCTCCGCATACAGTGCAAGAGGCTGCGCTACACCGCCGAGTTCCTGGCCGACCTGTACCCGCAGGGCCTCGATGCGCTCATCGCGCCCATGCAGGCCATGCAGGACGCGCTGGGGGACGTGCACGACGCGGACGTCTACAAGGAGCGGATCACGCGATACCACGCGCGGCGTCGGCCCGCCGGCGACGAGGCGGTCGCGGGCCAGGCGCTGGGCGCGGCGATCGCGTTCCTGGAGAACCGGCGGGGCATGGCCCTCGAGCGCGCGCTCGTGGCCTGGAAGGCATTCGGCAAGAGCAAGGGGCCTCGCAAAGCCGCGAAGGCCATCCTCTGAGCAACCAGGAGCGTCCAAGAGAATGAAGTCTGCAGGCGGGCCGTCCCCGGCCCGCGAGGCGCCACGCGGGGCAGAGACGCCCCGCCTACAGGGAAGGGCATTGACCAGAACTCGGTGCCAAAGGAGATCGGCTCCATCCTCCTGGACGCTCTGAAGAAGATTGAAGGAAGATTGGGGGACAGCGTTGGCGAAGAAGGCGAGAGAGAAGCTGTATCTGGGCGTGGACGTGGGCGGCACCAAGATACTCGCGGCGCTGGTGAGGCCGTGCGGCGAAATCCTCGCCCGCGAGCGCTGCGACACGCCAAGCAAGGCGGCGCCGCGGGAGTCCTTGAAGGCGATTCTCGCCGCGATGGAGGGCGCCCTGGCCGAGGGGGGCGTGAACCACGATGACTTGGCGGCGGCGGGACTCGGCATCCCCGGCGTGGTGGACCCCGACCGCGGGCGCGTGGTGGTGACGCCGAACATGAACCTTACGGGCGTGGCCATCCGCGCCGCGGTCCGCAGGAGCTTCCGCCTGCCCGTGGCGGTCGGCAACGACGTGAATCTGGGGACCCTGGGCGAGAGGTGGCTGGGGGCCGCGCGGGGCGCGGCCAGCGTGGTCGGCATCTTCGTGGGCACGGGCATCGGCGGCGGCGTCATCGTGGACGGGCGACTCGTCCGCGGCGCCCGCGAGGCGGCCGGCGAGATCGGCCACATCGTCATGCTCCCCGGCGGCCCGCGCTGCGGCTGCGGCAACCGGGGGTGCCTGGAGGCCGTCGCCAGCCGCTCCGCCATCGAGCGCGAACTCCGCAAGGCGATTGCCGCCGGCCGAAGAACCGTCCTGCGCGAGTCCCTGCCGAAGGGCAGAGGACCGATCAAGAGCAAGGCCCTGCGAAGGGCGCTCAGAGCCAAAGACCCCCTGGTGTGCGACGTGATGCGACGGGCCGCCGAGTTCCTCGGCTATGCCTGCCTCACGGTCAGGCACCTGGTGGACCCCGACGTGATCGTGCTCGGGGGCGGCGTGATCGAGGCCTGCGGCGACTTCGTCCTGCCCATCGTGCAGAAGATCGTGGCCTCGGACGCTTTGCCTGGGGCGCGGCGTGGCGGCGAGGTCGTCCAGAGCAAGCTCGGCGACGACGCGGTCGCCCTCGGCGCCGTGGCCATCGCCCAGGAACTCATCGGCGAGTCGCCCGTGGCCCCCGCGTGAGTGCCTATTGACTCCTGCGCAGGTGCGGAGAGATTCCTCGACTTCGCAAGGCTCCGCTCGGAATGACCGTGCTGTTGACTCGTGCATGGGTAGTGCAATTGGCTGACAGTGGACCAGCGTGCGTTAGCCCCACCCTGAGGGTGGGTTGGGGGGCCGTCAGCGGCCGCACCCTCAACGGAAGCCGTTGAGGGTGGCACCCGCCCTGTGCCACGCCACACGGGTTTGCATTGCCCGGGCCGAAGTCGGTAGCAGCCCATCGCCGGTCATGGAGAGGCCGAGAATGGAACTGACGCCGAAGGTGCGGTGCGCCTTGGCCCTCCCGCAGGTTCCCAACCTGCGGGAGGTTTCATTCTGGAGAGCACGACGATGAAGGAAGCAGAAGCCGCTGTGAAGCTGCCGAGCCGCAAGGACGAGCTTCGGGCCGAGATCGCCAAGCTGGCCGCGCGCGTGGAGCACATGATCGCCGAGGGCGTGCGCGTCGAAAAGGGCCAGACCGACGAGAAGCGGCGGTTCGAGGGCCAGGACGAGCTTCGCGGGCGCGACGAGTCGCTCAAGTTCCAGCCCTCGGCCGCCGTGGGCTACTGGAAGGAGGTCCGCGAGCAGGAGGTCCGCCTCGACACCCTGCGCACCGAGTTGCGCGAGCTGGAGGAACTCGGGGCAGGGGATGCCCTGCACGTCTACATCCACTTCGACGGCCCTGCGCCGGCCGCGTGACCCGCGGCTTCTCGTCCCCCCGCTCTGCGGGGGGATGCGGCTTCGGACGCTCCGCGTCCATTCGCGTGCGCCCCCGGCCCCAATGGCCGCGGAGCGGCCGGCGCTGCGTCCCCACGCGGAGCGTAGGGACGAGAAGTGGGCGATTCCCTTGACCCAAGGAGACATGCGATGAGAGCACCGAAGTCCCAGGCCACCCTCCGCGGCGTTTGCCCCTTCTGGCACGACCCGTGCCACGAAGACTGTGTCTTCCTCGTCCGCTCGGCCAACGACTGCGCGGTCAGGCTCTACCTGATCTCGTGCGTCGAGCGCAACTACACGGTCACGTGCAACAGCCTGGCCGCCGCCAACCGGCGGCAACTGCGCAACTGCAAGTCGGTCCTCACGCGCGCCAGGCGTCCCAAGCCGTAGGGTGTGCCTACCTGCACATCCTCTTCGTTCCGCGTGGCGGAGAAGGCCCCTCCTTCCAAGGCGGCATGCGCGAAGGGGGGGCGATCTGTGGCCAGAAACGCGAGCAGAACAGAGGATGTCACACCTGTACAGGTGTGGAATCCTTCCGCGCCACTGCCCACGGCAGCCCGAGCATACCACGCCGGCGCCCGCGACCCCGTGTGATGCAAGGGGTTTGGGCCGTTCGTTCCGCGCGCAGGCATGCACTACCAGTCTTCGTCCCGCGTGCAGGTATGCACGCCCTACCATTGTGCAAGTCGGTCCTCACGCGCGCCAGGCGTCCCAAGCCGTAGGGCGTACACGCTTGCACAGTAACACCTCAGCCGAATGAAGTGAATGTGGCACAGCCGCCCCCGGCTGTGCTACATCCCCGCAGGGGGTGCCACCCTCAACGGCCCCCGTTGAGGGTGCTCCTGGCCTCCGGGGGCAAGACAAGACACCCTCAAGCGAGGACGCTTGAGGGTGGCACCCACGAGAGTCCCATTTCCCTACGCGAGCACCGAACACCCATGAATACCCTCCACTACAACGCCTTGGAAGCCCAGTATTGGTTCCTTCACTCGAAGGCCCGGTTCGCCGGGCTCTTCGGGGGCATCGGCTCGGGGAAGAGCCACGCGGGGTGCTTCTGGGCGCTGCTGAAGGCGCTGAAGAACCCCCGCGCCCTCGGCCTCATCGGGGCCAATAGCTACCACCAGCTCCAGGACGCGACGCTGCGGACCTTTCAGCGCTTCCTGGCCGAATACCACATCCCCCACAGGTTCAACGTCACGGACATGCGGTTTCGCCTGGCCAATGGGGCGGAGATCCTGTGCCGTTCGATGGAGAACTACGACTCGCTACGGGGCATCGAGCTGGGCTGGTTCTACCTCGACGAGCTGCGCGACACGCGATTGGAGGCCTGGCGCGTCGTCCAAGGCCGCCTCCGCGGGCAGAATGTGGACGCGCGCGAGGGGCGCGTGACGAGTTCGCCCAACGGCTTCAACTGGATTTACGACGAGTTCGTCCGCCGGCCCGCCGACCCCTCGCATCCCGAGGCCCGTCGCCGCTACCAGGCCATCTTCGCCCGCACGAGGGACAACAAGCATCTGCCGAGCGACTACGTGGCGGCCCTCCAGGCCGGCTACGACCCGCTCCTGGCCGCGCAGGAGCTGGACGGGCGGTTCATCGTCACGGCCGCGGGCCGCATCTACCACGCCTTCGACCGCGACATTCATGTGAGCGAGGCGGCCGACTTCGTGCCTGGCCAGCCGATCCTGTGGGCGCTCGACTTCAACGTGTCGCCCATGACCGCCGTGATCGCGCAGTGGGAGCCGCCCTCTAACCTCCCGCAGGTTCTGGAACCTGCGGGAGGTTGGGCGCGAACGGCCTTGCGGGTGGTGGACGAGATCTGGCTGACCGATTCGGGCACGCTGGCCATGTGCGAGGCGTTCGGACAGTGGCTCGTAGGGGCGGCCCTGCGTGGCCGCCCTCTGCCAATGCCCGGGCGACCCCAACGGCCGACAAGCGGCGCGCCTCGGGCCATGCGCGCCGGGGCATCCACGCCCGCCCAGGCGCGTGAAGAGGGCGGCCACGCAGGGCCGCCCCTACACGTCTTCGGCGACGCGGCGGGGAGCCACCGCTCGACGACGGGCAAGAGCGACTACGCGATCATCCGCCAGTGCTTCCCGCAGGCGCGCATCTGCGTGCCGCCGGCCAACCCCGCGCGGCGCGACCGCTACAACGCCGTCAACGCCGCCTTCTGCGACGCGCTGGGCCGCGTGAAGCTGCGCATTCACCCGCGCTGCACCAGGCTGCTGACCGACCTCGAGGAGATGGTGTATCAGCCGCACACGGGCATGCCCGACACGAGCGAGCCCGAGCGGGGCCACATCAGCGACGCCCTGGGCTACCTGGTGGCAAGGCTCATGCCGGCCGGCAGCGCGGCCTTGAATGTGGGGCAATGGTAGGGTGTGCCAACTTGCACACCGTCCTCTTCTTCGTTCCGCGTGCATGTTTGCACGCCCTACGGCCCGACGCCGGCCGGCAGCGCGGGCGTGAGGGTGGGGCAGTGGTGAGTAGCCGCGACCGTCCCGGTTGCGGTGGGCAAGTCGGCAAGGAGGGACGCTTGCCGCTACGGTAACCCTTCAGGCGAATGAAGTGCGTGTGGCACAGCCGCCCTCGGCTGTGCTGGAGGCGGCGCGAGGCCCCGGAAGACACATCCGAGGGCGGCTGTGCCACACGGTCTGTCCCAGAGGCAGGCGGCACTTCATTCGGCTGAAGTGCGACCCGCCACGCTCAGGCGGTGGGGAAGAGGGCCAGGTAGGGGCCGTAGCGGAAGCGGCGGTTGCGCTGCTTGCCCGTGGTCTCCTCGAGCAGGCCCCAGTCCTCGAAGTCGGCGACGAGCCGGTTGGCGGTGTCGTGGCCGCAGCCAAGCCCCTGCTGAACGCTGTGCGTCGTCACGATGGGGTTCCTGAAGAGCATGTCGAGGAGCGCGTGAGCCGAGCTGGCCTTCTGTGCCTTGGCCGCGACGAGGCGGCGGTGCTCCTCGCGGAGGTCGAGGATCGCCCGCGCCGTGCGAGTCGCCCCGTCGGCCACCTCGGCCACGCCGGCCAGGAAGAAGCGGAGCCAGCCCTCCCAATCGCCGTCCACGCGGACCGCGTTGAGCCGTCGATGGCGGGCCGAGGGGTCTGGTAGACGTGGCTCTGGTACGTGCCCATCCGCGGCGTGAGGGCGAGACTGAAGCGTCCTGTTGCCGGCGATGAAGCCGCGTCGAGCGCGTAGTCGGAGTCCGGCGCGGCGCTTGGCCCCCTCACGCCGCAGGCCAGCGTGGCCCCGTGGTGGCTGGCCTTCTCCTCGGTGATGCGGACGTGCGCGATGATCTCGCACGGCCCCTCGACCGGGCGCTTCGTCCGCACAAAGCCCACTGCTCCGCCGGAGTGCTCGAGCACGGCCATGCCGAGAGAGTCGTCGCCCACGACCTTCAGCCCCGGCCCCACCTCCCAGTCGTCCTTCGCCTTCTCCAGGCTCATCGGCAGCCGGGCGATGTCCTCGCCCGTGGGCACCTCCTTCCACCACTTGCCGCCGAACAGGCCCGCGTGGGCGGTTGTGGCCATGCACAATCCCGCGAGACACAGGGCTGCGATCCGGCGCATCGGCATCCCCCTTCGTCCTCAAAGCCGCGCTCCCTCCCGACCGCCGCATTATACACCTTGCCCCCTGCGTTGCCAGCCGCGATTCAAGACTCGCGCCCCTCGAGGGGCGCGAGTCTTGATTGGCACCTCGCCGGGGGCATGCTGCCCCTCAGTGTAACCTGTGGCTGTGAGGACACTTACAGCTTCCGGCACGCGGCTGGCAGGGCGGGGTAAGACTCGCGCCCAATTAGGGGGGAAAAGGGCGCGAGTCTTGAATCGGGGGGTCGAGAGGCGGGCCGGAGCCAGGGGCCATGCTGCCACAGCCCCGACCCGCTTGACGCCTGCCCGCTTTTCTGCGATCATCTCATTCGCGCCGATTCGCGTGATTCGCGGTCACTCTCTGGAGGCTGTTCGGTGGAAGTCAAGCTGAAGTACGGGCTGAACCCGCACCAGAAGTTCGCGCGCCTCGTCGTCGAGCAGGAGCCGTCGCCGCTGAAGATTCACAACGGCACGCCGGGCTACATCAACCTGCTCGATCTGCTGGGCGCGTGGCAGCTCGCCCGCGAGCTGAAACAGGCGACGGGGCGGCCGGGCGCCGCGTCGTTCAAGCACGTCAGCCCCGCGGGCGCGGCCATCGCCAAGCCGCTGGACGAGGGCTTCCGCGTCTCGCAGTTCATCCCCGAGGGCGAAGAGCTGTCGCCCGTGGCCACGGCCTACGCGCGGGCGCGGGGGGCCGACCGCCTTTGCTCCTTCGGCGACATCGCGGCCGTGAGCGACGTGGTGGACGTGTCGCTCGCGAAGCTCATCGCCCGCGAGGTGTCCGACGGCCTGATCGCCCCGGGCTACGAGCCGGAGGCCCTCGGCATCCTCAAGGCCAAGCAGGGCGGACGCTACCTGGCCATCGAGATTGACCCCGCCTACGAGCCGCCCGAGACCGAAAGCCGCGACCTCTTCGGCTTCCGCCTCGAACAGACCCGCAACACGGCCAAGATCACCCGCGACCTGCTGAAGAACGTGGTCTCAGCGAAGAAGGCCATCTCAGAGGACGCGGCGCTCTCGCTCCTCGTGTGCTCCGTCGCCCTCAAGTACACGCAGTCCAACTCCGTGGGCCTGGCCTACGACGGCCAAGTGATCGGCATGGGCGCGGGCCAGCAGTCGCGCGTCCACTGCACCCGTCTCGCCTGCGGCAAGGCCGACAAGTGGCTCCTCCAGCAGCACCCGCGCGTCCTCGCCCTGCCCTTCAAGAAGGGCCTCGGGCGGCCCGAGAAGACGAACGTGGTGGACGCCTATCTGCTGTGGGACGAGTTGGCGGAGGCCGAGCGGGAGTGGCTCCTCGGCCAGCTCGACGCGGCGCCGAAGCCCCTGAGCCGCGAGGAGCGCCTCGACTGGGCCAAGCGCTTCGACGGCATCGTCTGCTCGTCCGACGCCTTCTTCCCGTTCCGCGATTCCATTGACCGCCTGAGCCGCACGAACGTGCAGTACGCCATGCAGCCTGGCGGCTCGGCCCGCGACGACCTGGTCACTACGGCCGCCGACCAGTACGGAATGGTGATGGTCCACTCCGGCCTGCGCCTGTTCCTCCACTGAGGGCACGAAAAAGAGGGAACTATAAGGAAAGCAGGAATGCAGGAAAGGAGATGGGCAACAGGAGCGTACGGACAGGGCAAGCCGAGGCAAGCCATGCCCGGGGGTTGCTCGGCGGCGGCCCAGATACCTCTCTTGTTTTTCCTTTCCTGGGTTCCTGCACTCCTTATAGCCTCCTCTTCTCTGTGCGGCGAGACGCCCGAGGTGGTGCACGTGGGGATGGTGGCGCCCGACACCATCGAGGTGGTCGTGCAGGCCGGGCGGGCGGAGTACGGGCGGCAGGTGCCCTACCAGCCCCAGCCCGACGACAAGGTGGACCGCAAGACCCATCAGCGTTGGGTCCACCGGGACGGCAAGTTCCTCGGAACGCTCGTGGGCAAGGACGAGAAGCTCCTTTACACCCCCGACCGCGTGGTGGGGCCGAAGCTCGACACGGCCTGGGCCGACGCGCCCGCCAGCTACGGCGTCCGCTGCCCGGACGACCCCAACTACGCGGGCGACGGCGCGGCCCCCGTCGCCGTGCGCCGCAAGAGCAAGCCGAGTGACTTCGCGCGCGTCGGCCCCTGGCAAATGGAGGCGCCGATGGAGCACACGCTCTACCTCCGCCTGCCCAAGCCGCTCGTCGTTGGACGCGAATACCTCCTCTGCTTCCGCGGCGGACACCTCACGGCCACGGGCTTCACGTGGGACCCCGCGAAGCTCCGCAGCGAAGCCGTCCACGTCTCCCACCTCGGCTTCCGGCCCGACGACCCGGCCAAGGTCGCCTTCCTCTCGTGCTGGATGGGCAGCGGCGGGGGCGTGAGCTATCAGGAGGGCGCCCGCTTCGACGTCCTCGATGCGGGAGGCAAGAGCGTGTTCCAGGGCAAGGCCGCCCTCTCGAAGGCCGCCGCCGAGCCCGAGGACGCCTACAA
Organism: Planctomycetota bacterium; assembly: GCA_041320515.1. Taxonomy (GTDB): domain Bacteria; phylum Planctomycetota; class PUPC01; order DSUN01; family DSUN01; genus DSUN01. The sequence goes on from JBGLNR010000001.1 coordinate 4,328,323, forward strand.
GCGCAACTACAGCGGCGTGCCCGTCTACGAGATGGACTTCTCGCCGCTCAAGACGCCCGGCACCTATCGCGTCGCGGTCGAGGGCGTCGGATGCTCCTATCCCTTCGAGATCGGGCCTGACACATGGCGTCAGGCATTCTTCATCTCTGCGCGCGGCTTCTACCACCAGCGCAGCGGCATCGCTTTCGACCCAGTGCGCACAAGCTTCAAGCGCCCCCGCCCCTTCCACCCCGACGATGGCCTGAAGATCCTCCACTCCACGTGCGGCCTGATGGATTCGGGCAACGGGCTGAACCGCAAGGACAACAATTTCGGCAACCTCAACCAGGGCCGCACCGGCCAGCTCGTGGCCAATGCCTGGGGCGGCTACATGGACGCCGGGGACTGGGACCGCCGCATCCAGCACCTGGTGGTCTCGCGCCTGCTCCTGGAACTGGCCGAGATCGCCCCCGACTATTTCGCTGCCCTGCCCCTCAACATCCCCGAATCGGGCAACGGGCTGCCCGACGTGGTGAACGAGGCGCTGTTCGGCAGTGCCCCACGGCTCTCAAGGCATCGCCGTGGGCTTTATTCCGCCGCCCGCGAGGGGCTGGGCCACCCCTGGAACCTGCGCAAATCCGTTACTGCACCCGCGGCGTCAGGGCAACTTGACTTCACGGCGGCGCCGGCCTACTATGCTGGTAATGGAGGACAGTCCGATGATGCCGACGCTGGCGGCTGACGCGATCCCGATTCGCGCCGATGCTGATGGTGTGATCCGCGTGGGGGACACGCGTGTGACCCTGGACACGATGGTCGCTGCCTTCTCCGGGGGAGCGACCGCGGAGGAGATCGCTCAGAGGTATCCGTCCCTCGAACTGGCCGACGTGTACCAGGTGATCGGCTACTATCTGCATCGGACGTCGGAGGTCGAGGCCCACCTGGAGAAGCGGAGGGCTCAAGCCGCCGCCGTCCGCAAGCAGAATGAGGCGCGCTTCGACCCGCGCGGGGTACGCGACCGCCTGATGGCCCGTCGCGTTCACCGAGGCCAATAGGCCATGCTCCGGCTCGCCGCAGACGAGAACTTCGACAACAATATCGTGCGTGGCCTGCGAGCTTCCTGGCTCCCCACCGACACAAGGTGGGCGGGGGCGACGGAACGTGCTGCAACGCCGGCGCCCGCCCCACAAACGCTCGGTCGTTGACAACGGCCCCGCCACGGGCTAGAATGCCAGTCGGAGGCCACGGCAATGTGAGGTGCCGCCATGAGCGGGCTAGAAGCGCTCCAATCCGTTCAATTCGCCACAATCAAGGGCAAGCGATTCGCGGTCGTGAGCGCCGACGATTGGGAGGCGCTCATCGAATGGCTCGAAACACTTGAGGACACCCAGGTGGTCCAACAGGCCCTCGCCGAGCTGCGCGCCGCCGGCGGCGACCGCAAGAAGGCCGGCTGGCTCGAATGGGCCAAGGTGGCGGGAGCAGGCTATGGTTGACGCATCCCGGATTGCTGAACTCGGCAGGCGCATCGCGACGCAGTTCCACCCCGACCGCATCGTCCTCTTCGGCTCCCACGCCCGCGGGACGGCCGGGGCCGACTCGGACGTTGACCTGCTCATTATCCTGCCCTTTGAGGGCAAGCCGGCAGCGAAGTCGGCCGAAATCCGCGTCAAGCTGAGGCCCGGCTTTCCCGTCGACCTTGTCGTCCGCACCCCAGAGAAGGTGCGCGAGCGCCTCGCCATGGGCGACAGCTTCTTGCGTGAGATTCTCGAGACAGGAACGGTTCTCTATGAGGCCGATCACGCGCGAGTGCAATAACGAATCTGCGCGGGACAGGGGCATGCTTGTTCGTAGTTCGGCCTTCAGGCGGTCTGGTTGGCTGGTCAGGCGCGCGGAAGAGCCGCGTAAACGCCGAACTACAAACGAGCACGCGCCGCGAGCAAGTCCGTTACTGTACCCTCTCCCCGCCTTGCGATTGACAACCGCGCCGACGCGCAATACAATCCAGGTTGATGGGTAAGTCTGCCTGGGCAGTGGAAGGCACATGAAAGAGAAAGGCGAACACTTCTCTGATCCACTGATTGACGAGGTGCGGGAGAGGCGCCGGCGCCTCGTCCGCGAGCACGGCGGCCTGCGCGGCTGGGTCGCCCACCTGCGCCGTAAACAGGAGAAGCACCCCGAGTCGCTCGTGCCGCCCAAGGCGCGAAGCAATCGTCGGTCAAGAGGTCCAAGGCCTCGGTGATTGAGTGAGGTGTCCGCGGAACTGCCTTCCGAGCTTTCACGGGACACACAAGGAGGCCAGTACCGTGTGGGACATGGACAAGCGACCCTGGAAGGCCATCCTCATATCGTTAGGGCTTACCCCGGTTATCTCTTTGGTGGTTCTCGTCATTCTAGCGAGGACAGGGGTTCGCGATGAAGGGATAGGGAACCTTGTCTATCGAGTGGTCGGTGTCTGCTTTGGCCTGGCTCCCGTCTTGTTTCTTTTCCTAGTCTTCGTCTGGTTGGCTGCGATCAGACTAGAGAAACTGGGTGTCACGGGAGCGAAACAGAGAAGGGTTCTTATCACGTGGTCCATCGCCGCGTGCTGTCTGCCTGCCTACTGGTTTGGGGTTGGGTGGTCGCTGGTTCTGATTCCTTGGCGCGCGGGAGAGAGCGGATACTGCGTCGTTTGTGGGAATCCGGCGACAGAGAGCGTTCATTATTGTGCATCCTATGGCCCCGAGCCTTTCTATCTACTCTCGCGGGGCACGACCCGCGGTCTAAGCCGACCATATTGCAGTCTGCACGCTGCAAGTGCTCCTGAACACATCCAACAAGAAACTGTGTCGGGGGCTGGGCAGTACAACGTCTCATATGATGACGTCGTCAGGCTGGGCTTGGAGGACGGCATCTTGGTAACGAGCTGCTTCTTGGCGCTTGAGGGGTTGATATGCTGGCTTAGTCTGCGCCGAAGCCGTGTAGCTATGGCATGCATTCTCGTAGTCATGTCAGGCATTGTCCTGGCTTCCGCTGTCTTGGGGCGGCAACACAACGCTTGGTGTGGCCGGCCCATTGCGAAATGAAGCGCCGGATCTAGAGATCCCCGGGCCTCAACTGGAACTGGTAGGTTGACTTCCCAAGGCAACCTTCGGGCGCTGGGGACTCGGGTTTCTGCAAGTGCTGGGGAACCATATTCTGCTCCTGGCACACCTGCCCTTCCGGCGGGGGCCTCGGGGCGCGCCTCCACCAACGAAGCATGCAGCACAACAAGCCCTCCAGCAGCGAGTTCATGGCCGTGGCCGACCCGTGGCGGCCGGCGCGGGAAGGGGCCGCGGCTTGAGGGGAACTTGACTTGACGGCGGCGTTGGCCTAGTATGCTGATGATGGAGGTCACGCCCATGATGCCGACGTTGACGGCTGAGGCAGTCCCGATTCACGCCGATGCAGACGGGGCGATCCGCGTGGGGAACACGCGAGTGACCCTGGACACGGTGATCGCCGCCTTTTCCGGCGGAGCGACCGCGGAGGAGATCGCTCAGAGGTATCCGTCCCTGGAACTGGCCGACATCTACCAGGTGCTCGGCTACTATCTGCACCGGACGTCGGAGGTCGAGGCTTACCTGGAGAAGCGCAGGGCTCAAGCCGCCGCCGTCCGCAAGCAAAACGAGGCGCGCTTCGACCCGCGCGGGATTCGCGACCGCCTGGTGGCCCGTCGCGCTCACCGAGGCCCGTAGGCCATGCTCCGGCTCGCCGCGGACGAGAACTTCGACAACAACATCGTGCGTGGCCTGCTTCGGCGCAGGCCCGACCTGGACATCGTTCGGGTGCAGCAGGTGCGGTACTTGCCCATCTGAAGCACGATTGTGGCGCAACCTGGCAACCTGACGCGATTGGAGGACCTGCCATGAAGCGGAAGTCCCGGAGGGAGTTCCTGAGGACAGCCGGGGCGGTGGGTGCGGCGCTGGGCGCGGCGAGCTATGGCCGCGTGCTCGGGGCCAATGAGCGAATCGCGATCGGGATGATCGGCTGCGGAAGCCGAGGACTCGGCGCGCACATGGCAGGCGAGGACGCCTTCAATGCCGCCGGCCTCTCGCTCTTCCCCGGCAAGAGCAAGGACCTCGTGACCGACTGCTCGTGCCCCGACTGGTCGAACCCCTGCAAACACATCGCCGCCGTTTACTACCTCCTCGGCGAGGAGTTCGACCGCGACCCCTTCCTCATCTTCAAGCTCCGGGGCATGACCCGCGAGCGCCTCATCACGCTCCTCGGCGCCAAGGCCCCTGCCCAGCCGAAGCCGGAGGCGGCGAGCGAGCCGGCGCCGGCGGCGGAGCCTCTGCCCGCCGACGCGGGGGCCTTCTGGGGCGCCGACGACGCGAAGACGATCACCCTGGGCGAAGTCCGCATCCCGCCCATCGCCGCGGCCTTGCCCAGGCGGCTCGGCAGCTTCCCCTTCTGGCGCGGCGGGGAGGGCTTCCTCGACGCGATGGAGGCCATCTACGCCATCGCCTCGCCTGCCGGCCTGGCCGTCCTCCTCGGCGAACGCAAGGGCGGCGAAGCCAATGCGTGACTGATAGCGGGAAAGGAGGAAGACATGGCCCGTGGGGAGCCGCTCTTGATCGCCCGCCGGCTGCGTGGCATGATAGCGGCACGGCGATTCCCGTGCGCGTGTCCCACTTGCAGGAGTCTGGCTGATGCGGATTCGTCTCTGGCTGTCCCTTGCCCTGCTTCTGGCCGCGTGGCCGCTTTCCGCCGACGTGGTGAAGACGAAGGACGAGCAGTCGCTCAAGGGCCGCGTGGTCCGCGAGGACGACAAGACGCTCGTCCTCCGCTCCCCCTTCGGCGAGCTGACGATTCCCAAGGGCGAGGTCAAGGAGCACCAGCGGGCGACCTACGTGGTCGAGCTGAAGGACGGCACGAAGCTCCGCGGCCAGATCGTCGGCGAGACCCCCCAGCAGCTCGCGCTGAAGGTGGACGGCAAGGACCGCCCCGTGGCCCAGGCCGACGTGAAGGGGGTCACGGAGCGGCCCGCCATCGCCGAGGCCAAGCTCAACGAGATGCGCGAGAAGGCGCTGAAGCTGCTCCAGGACAAGAAGTACGCCGAGGCCATCGCCCTCTACCAGGAAATCCTGGAGGCCGAGCCGGACGACGCGACGTCCATCTACAACCTGGCCTGCGGCTACGCGCTCACGAAGGAGAACGCCAAGGCCCTGGCCATGCTCCGCAAGTCCCTCGAAGCCGGCTTCATCAAGTTCGGCCACATCGAGAAGGACCCCGACCTCGACGGGTTGCGCGAGGACGCCGAATACAAGAAGCTGATGGGGGACCGGGCGAAGTACGTCGAGAGCGGCGTCGCCCTCTCCGTCGAGCGGGTCCACAAGGCCCTGGCTGGCCGCGGCATTGACGCCAAGGCCTACAAGACGCTCCACGACAAGGCACGCAACTTCGTCTACATGCACACCCGCAGCGACGAGGACCTGGCGCAGATACGCAAGTCGCTCGAAGACTACGGGGAGTGGCAGTGGAAGAACCTGCTCCAGAACCGCCCGCAGGACCACATCTACATCGTGCTGCTGAACACGGCGGACACTGGCAAGGTGTTCCCCCGCGGCGGCGGCGGGGTGTTCAACGCCGGCAGCAACGTGCTCCTGTGCGGCGACATCCCGGCCTGGAAGCTCGTCAAGACCAGCGTCATCATGCACGAGTTCACCCACGCCTTGCACTTCGCCGACATGTCGGCCCGGCGCCAGACCCATCCCATCTGGCTCGTCGAGGGCCTGGCCACGCTGTTCGAGACGGCGAGCCGCGATGGCGGCAACGTGGTGCCGGCCCACTCCCAGCGCCTCGGCATCCTCCAGCAGGCCATCCGCGCCAGGCGCAACATCCCCTGGACCCAGGTGATGGGCATGAACCACCCCCAGTTCATGCAGAACGCGATCATCGCCTACGCCCAGTCGCGCTACATGCTCTTCTACATGCTCGAAAAGGGCCTCCTCAAGAAGTTCTACGACGCCTACACCGACAAGGAGAGCTACGCGGACGACAAGAGCGCCCTTCGCACCATCGAGGTCGTCTTCGGCAAGCCCATCGCCGAGGTCGAGCGCGACTGGCGCCAGTGGGTCCTCGCCCAGAAGGTGCCCCAGGTCCCCTTCCTCGGCATCCGCACCAAGGAGGACAAGGGCAAGCTCCTCGTCGAAGAGGTCACTGCCAAGTCCCCCGCCGACAAGGCCGGCATCAAGAAGGGCGACCTCATCGCCACGCTCGACGGCCAGGCCGTCCAGGACCAGAACAACCTCATGGAGGCCGTGGGCGCGAAGAACGTGGGAGACGAAATGGCCGTCCAAGTGACGCGCGAGGGGAAGACGCTCGACCTCAAGCTCAAGCTGGCCGCCCGCCCGCCCGACGCGGACCGGCCGCCGCAGCCCCCGCAACCCCCGCCGGCCGCCTTCCTCGGCGCCTCCGTCGAGGAGCACGGCGGCGGCGTCCGCATCAAGGAGGTGGCCAAGGACTCCCCCGCGGCCAAGGCCGGCCTCCTGGCGGGCGACCCCGTGCTCGAACTCGACGGCAAGCCCGTCAAGAGCGTCCGCCAGTTCCTCGACGCCCTCAAGGTCGCCAAGCCCGGCCAGGTGATCAAGCTCACCATCGAGGCCGACGGCATGGAGGAGACGCTCGACATCCCGCTGGCAAAGCTCCAGTGAAGGGAACGGTGCGGGGAGCTCCGCGGCAGGCCAATGCCTTGCGTCGCCGGTTCGGCTTGACACGCACCCAGAGATAATGATAGTATAATTATGAAGTGGCTGTCCTTCACGTGGGATGAGACGAAGAACGCGGCCAACCGCAGGAAGCACGGCGTCGCTTTCGAGGAAGCCAAGGCCGCCTTCTTCGACCCATACGCGGTCCTCTTCTACGACGATGTCCATTCTGAGTGGGAGGATCGCTTTCTGTTGCTCGGCAGAAGTCCCCGGCAGCGTGTGCTGCTGGTCTGCCACTGCTACCGCGAGGACGAATCGGTCATCCGGATCGTCTCGGCGCGAAGAGCGACGTCAACCGAACGCAGACTCTATCCGGGGTGAGCCCATGAAGAAGGAATACGATCTCAGCAAGATGAAGTCGCGGCCGAACCCCTATATCGGCCGGCTGAAGCAGCAAGTCACGATGCGCCTCCGCCGTGAGACGGTGGTCTACTTCAAGCAGTTGGCTCGTGAGACAGGCATGAAGTACCAGAACCTCATTGACCTGTACCTGGCGGACTGCGTTGAGTCCGAACGACGCCCGACGATGGCATGGGAGACCCCAGGCGCGAAATCCCGCAGGTAGGCCCGGAAGAACGAGGAAGGAGTCCACGTGGCGACTTTGGCCATCAACGGCGGCCCGAAGCACGTGCCCGAGGGGGCGGTGAAGCCCTGGCCCCCCATCACGGCGGAGGACGAACGCCTCGTCCTCGAATCCCTCCGAAGCGGCCGCCACGCCTGGGGGCCGCACTGCGACGCACTCCAGAAAGAGTTCGCCGCCTGGAACGGCAACAAGTTCTGCTGGACGACGAACAGCGGCACGATGCTCTTGAGCGCGATCTCGAATGCCTTGCTCCAGGGGAGCATCATCTGCTTGCCGATGCGCGCCTGGGCGTTGCGTGGGCCGGCTTGTGGTTCGCTCATTCGGGGGCGTCTCCAGCGGGGTCAGGAGGGGTCAGCGCTCCTGCTTCCTGGGCCTCTCGCGCACGTTGAGGACCGCGATGCCGATGAGGCCGCGACGGGCCAGTTGCCGCAGGTAGGCCACGACGGAGATTTCGGCCTCCTTGCGGTGCAGCTTGTAGCGGGCCGACAGGGCAGCGGTGATGTCCCGGACGCTCTTCTTCCCATCGCACAGCCCCCACACATAGGCGCCGATCTCGTCGAGCACGACCCGCCGCTGCTTCGGGACGTAGAGGACGCGCGAGAGCGCCCTGGCCCACCACGCGGGGCGGAGCGGGATCACCAGCCGCGTCTCATCCGCGTCCGTCTTCTCCTCGCGCACCGCCTGGTTGCGCACGGGCACGGAGGCGAGCGACTGCTCGCGCGAGAGCGGCTTTGGGCGGCGCCAGAAGGCCCAATTCGGCACGCGGTCCTTTCCTGCACGTCAATGGCACACAATCGAGCCGTAGGGCGTGCAAACTTGCACGCGATGCTCAGTGGCACGCGATCGAGTCCGCGCAGCGCTCGACCCGGGGGTCTTCGCTCTGCGGCGATTCGCAACGGAGCGCGAACAGCTTGTCGCTCTCCGTGCAGTGCCAGGCCAGCGTCGTGTTGTACCTGCGCCGGCGGAACACGGCGAGGGGCCGCGCCCGCAGGCTCAGCTCGCCGCCGTAGCGCGCGGCAGCATGCCCGCGATACTCGTCGCCCCGTCCCGTGCAGCGATAGCTGCGCAGGGCCTTGGCGAACTGGCCCCTGAGCCATTGCTCCAGCGAGACCCTCTGGAGCGTGATCGCCGCCAGGCTCTGCCGCACGATCTCCAACTCGTCGTTCCCGGCCTTGAACAGGAACCGGAGCAGGCCGGTGCGGAGCGCGCTCTCTTCGAGGCGCCAGCCCGCGGGCGACTCGAAGCGCAGGCCGAAGACGGCCCACTCGGCCGCGCCGTCTGCCGGCGCAAGGCGCACGCTGTCAAAGAGCCGCCGGGCCAACGCCTTGTGTTCGCCGCCCTCCTCGAAGAAGACCCGCAGGTGAACCACCCGCTTCGCGTCCGGGGCGACCAGCAGCAGGCTGTGGGCGCTGAACCCGCCGCCGCGCCAGGTGAACGCCTCGTGGTCCAGGCCGGCCAGCTCCTTCACAGCCCGGCCGCGGTCCACCGACGGCTCCGGCGCGCCGCGGGGGAGCTTCTTGCGCGTCTGCTTCACATAGTCGTCCACGAGACGCGCCGCGGCGGCGACAGCTTTCCGGGCCGTCTCCCACCGCAGCTCGAGCCGGATGTGGCTCTCGTCCTCGACGCGGAGGTAGCCGTTCGCAGCGTCGCCCTCGAGGCTGCCGGGGCACCAGTCCTCCGGCACGTCGAACGAGATGCCTTGCCACCCGAGGCGAGCCCAGCGCTCCTGTCCCATAGCGACGCTCTGTGTCCCAGGCGAACCCGAACCGCCAATGAATCTAGCAAAGGCGCACGGGTTTGTCAACCACATTGACCCGGCAAAGCGCGCGGGCTATAATGCCCGCGTGTTCCGGGCTGACAGTTCACGATAGGGCGCCCTCTCAGGAGGCTCCAGCGTGGTCATCGGCGTGCTGAAGGAGGTCAAGGCGGACGAGTACCGCGTGGCGCTGATCCCCGTGGGGGCCGAGGAGCTGCGGCGGCGCGGCCACCGCGTCCTGGTCCAGCGCGGAGCGGGCGAGGGGAGCGGCATTGACGACGCGCGCTACGCGGAGCACGGGGCGGAGATCGTGGAGGGCGCCGAGGCGGTCCACGCCCAGGCCGATCTGGTCGTCAAGGTCAAGGAGCCGCTCCCGCAGGAGTTCCCCCTGCTGCGCCGCGGGCAGGCCGTGTTCGGCTACTTCCACTTCGCCGCGTCGCGCGAGCTGACCGAGGCCCTGCTCGGCACGGGCATCGTGGCCATCGCCTACGAAACCATCCACACGCCCGACGGGCGGCACCCGCTGCTGACGCCCATGAGCGAGATCGCGGGCAAGATGTCCATTCAGGAGGGGGCGAAGCACCTCGAGCGCCCGATGATGGGCCGCGGCATCCTCCTCGGCGGCGTGCCGGGCGTCGAGCCGGCCACCGTGCTCGTCATCGGCGGCGGCACCGTGGGCACCAACGCGGCCAAGGTCGCCGCCGGCCTCGGCGCCCGCGTGATGGTGACCGACATCAACCTGGAGCGGCTGCGGTATCTGGACGACATCATGCCTGCGAACGTGACGACGCTCTACTCGGACGCCCACACGCTGCGGGAGAAGATTCGGCAGGCCGACCTCGTGGTCGGCGCCGTGCTGGTCGAGGGAGCCAAGGCACCCGTCGTCGTCACCGAGGCCATGGTGCGGACCATGAAGCCAGGGGCGGTGATCGTGGACGTGTCGGTGGACCAGGGCGGCTGCGTCGAGACGACGGAGCCGACGACCCATCAAAACCCCATCCGCATCAAGCACGGGGTCGTCCACTACGGCGTCACGAACATGCCGGGCGCCGTGGGGCGCACCTCCACCTACGCCCTCACCAACGCCACGCTGCCGTACCTGCTGGAGATTGCCGACAAGGGCTACCAGCGTGCCGCCGCCGAGAGCCCCGCCATCCGAGCCGGCCTCAACCTCGTCCTCGGCCAGGTCGCCAACCGGGCCGTGGCCGAGACGTTTGGCCTGCCCTGCCGTCAGCTTTGAGGGAAGAGATTCCGGAAGCCTGCCTGCTCGAAGTGCGCGTCGCCCGTCGGCGCTCTGGCCTTCCGTGCAGGTGGCGGCCGTGGATCTCCGCGAGGTTAGGCCGGATATTCGTCCTCGGCGGCGCAGGCCGCGTTGGGCGAAGGTCTGCGGAGCGAGTGTGCCTCTGTCGGCTTTTCCTCTTCCTCGATGTATGGCCGGACGGTAACCCGGTACTTCGTGCCCGCCGGTAGGTCAACCGGCTCGTCAGGCACGAGCGCCTTCCCGTCCCAATGCGCCAGGAATGTGAGCATTGCCAACTCCTCGTGCAGCGTCTCGTTCCTCGTTTCAGTACCCACCATACCGGTTGGGCGAGCGGCCCGCAAGAGTAACGCAGGCGTCGGTGTCAGCAGGACTCGGGGCGCACCCTACAGCGACACGAGCTGGGCACGGAGAATGAGGGGGGAGGCCTCGATCTCGCGGACGATTTCGGGGGTGACTGGGCTGTCTATGCTGATGACGAGCATCGAGGTGCCGCCGGGGTGGTCGCGGCCGCAGGTCATGTCGGCGATGTTGATGCCGCGGCGGGCCAGCACGGCGCTCACGTGGGCGATGACGCCGGGGCGGTCCTGGTTGCGCGTGACCAGCAGGTGGCCCTCGGGGGCCGCGTCCACGCGGTAGTTGTCCACCCGCACGATGCGCGGCGTGTGGCGCGCGAGCAGGGAGCCCGATTTGATGACATCCACCTTCAGGCCACGTTCCGTAGCGATGACGGGGGCGTTGACGTAGTTGACCATGGGAATGGCGCGCTGCAGGACGCCTTTGAGGAGGGCGGTGGTGAGCGGGCGGAGGTCCTGCTGGTTGATCTCGCCGCGGTAGGTGACGGTGAGGTGGCTGATGCCGCCCTCGGCCAGTTGCACGAGCAGGCTGCCCAGCCGCTCGGCCAGGTCAATGTAGGGGCCGAGCACCTCGAACAGCTCGGGCTCGATGCACGGGGCGTTCACCGCGTTCCGCGGCGGCTCGCCGCGCAGGCAGGCGACGACCTGTTGGGCGATCTCGATGGCCACGGTGGCCTGGGCCTCGCGGGTGGTGGCGCCCACGTGGGGCGTGGCGATCACCTGGTCGAAGGCGAGGAGGGGGCAGCCGGGGCTGGCGGGCGAAAAGGGTGGGGCGGATTGCCCGCCACCTAGCAGGCGCGAGAATGGTGGTGAGCCTGAACCGCCGGGCAGCATAGCTCGAGGCCGTTAGCCCGCATCGTGCGAGTCCGTCAATCACGACAGAGGGAAGACGCTGTGACCCGAAGGGTTGTCCTGTTCGTGATTGTATTCGCCGCGATTCATCTTGCACTCACGGCATATGCCCTCGTCGCCAGCCTCTACTTCACGCTTCCCGGCGAGCCCGGGTTCGACCCAGTGGCCGCCGCGAGGGCTGCGACCTTTGGGACAGTCTTGGAGCTCTTAGCCTTCCCTGTCCTTCCTTTCGTGATCTCGTCGCCCTTGCCCCGCGCGATCTCCGCTGGCTTGCTCGGATGGGTATGGTTCGCTCTCAACAGCCTGCTCTGGGCGGCCGCAATCGGTTTCATCTTCCAATTACTTTCGCGGCGCGCCCGCGCCACCAAGAACGGGTCATGATGCGGGCTAACAACTCGCTGAAGCCGACTCGGCTGGCGGGCGAATAGTCAGTCGTGCCCAGCCTGCCGAGTCGCCCTACAATGAAGGCACCAAGCCTGAGCCGCCGAGCGGCTTAGCTCGAGGCCGTTGGGCTGCCGGGGATATGTCCTGCTTGAGCCATGAAGATCCAGCGCGCCACTCTCGAATCAGCTGGGCAGTGCACGGGTGTCGTGGTCGTGATCGATGTTCTACGAGCCATTACCACTGCGTGCTATGCACTTGAGGCTGGGGCAGAGTCTATTGTCCTCGTAGCCGGCGTCGATGAAGCCTTCGCGCTTCGACGTCAGTTCCCGGGCAGCCTCATGATTGCAGAGATCGACGGGATCCCAGTGGAGGGAGCAGACTTTGGCAACTCGCCGTCTGAGGTTAGCCGAGCCCCTCTCTCAGGTATCCGCCTTCTCCTCCGCACAACTGCGGGAACCCAGGGAGCGCTGCGAGCATCTCACGCCACCCGGCTTCTGGGTGCCTGCCTATGCAATGCGGCCGCGGTCGCCGACGAGCTTCGTCGTTCTCCCGAAACCGAGGTAGCCCTGCTCACAACCGGGGTCTTTCCAGATGGCTGGGGCGACGAGGATATCGCGTGCGCCGACTACTTGGAGGGCCTGATCCTGGGAGGGAATCCCGACCTTTCGCAGATCGAGGCCCGCGTGAGAAGCTCCAAATCCGGGCTGTACTACACTGACCCACAGAGTCGCGCCTTCCCTTCCGAAGATCTCGAGTTCGCGCTTGCGTTCAATAGGTTCCCTTGGATTCTTGAGATCCGGAAGCAGGATGGACTGCTAGTCCTAGGGCGCGACGCCATCTTCGGCAGCCCAACAACTCGCTGATGCTGACCCGGCTGGCGGGCGAAAACGTGATGGTGCCTGGCCAGCCTTCCTCCCATACAATGAAGAGGAGCTTGCCCGAGCCGCCGGGCAGCATAGCTCGAGGCCGTTGGGCCGCCGCGCAAGGCGCGATGGCAGGAATGGGATTGCGCCCCATTCACTTCGACCCAGCTGGGCAGATCGCGCCAGCACAGATCAAAGAGGCAGAACCATGAGACGACTCCTCTTCCCTTGCATCCTCTCTCTCTGCGCGGCATGCGCCCCTCAGGTCATGCCAGCGACTGAGCTCTCTACCCCCTACAATGCCACAGCGAAGGCGGCTGCCCCAGACACGCCGGTCTCGATCCCCTTTCCCTCTCCTGCAGCAACCCTGACTCTCGTGACGCCTCCCCCCGGCATCGCCTCTACCTCCTGGCCACTGATCGACAACGTTGCCATCGCTCAACAGGGCCATCTCTATGCCAGTGGCTTTGGCGCGGACGGCGATGGTTTGCGCCATTTTGTTCAATGGCATGGCGAAGGATGGACCGAGCTGGGAACGGGGTTTCGAACTGCAGGCAACTCACTTGTGGTGGACCCTGCGGGCCGCCTCTACACAGAGATCCTCACGGATGACACCCGCGGCAACTCCACGGCAATCATCAGGTGGAATGGCGACGGCTGGCAGGATATCACCGGCAACTTCAGCCTCGTGGTCGACTCCCTCATGCCTGGCCGCCTATCCAGCAATGTCCCGGTGACCGGACTGGCCCTGGACGGAGAGGGTAATCTCTACGCGGCAGGGATGTTCTACTATCCAAGCGCGGACAATGCCGCCGAGATCGCCATGGGCTATGTGGCAATGTGGAACGGCGACAATTGGACCAGTCTGGGCGAGGGGTTCAATGGGGTGAATGTCTGGGCCCTGGCGGCAACCGCAACGGGGGACGTGTACGTTTCTGGCGAGGTGCCCCTCACGGCTGAGGGGGCGTCTGGCTATATGGCGGAGTGGCACGGCGCAGAATGGACACAGATAGAGACGGGCAATCCTGACATCAGTCTCCATCTGGCCATAGGCCAAGCCCGGCGCTTGTACGCAGCGGGTCAGCGCACAGTGGGCGGCGCATTCATTGGCTACATGGATGGCACACAGTGGACGACCATTGCCGATCAGTTGGGCGAAGGACCAGCCATCCTTGCCATGGCTGTGACTCCCGCCGGTTTGTTGTGCGTGGGAGGTGAATTCGAGTCTGTGAACGGGGCTCCGGCCAGGAACATAGCATGTTGGAATGGCGCGGTCTGGCACCCCCTTGCTGGGGGAGTAGACGAGCGCGTCTTCGCTCTTGCATTCGACAGCAGCGGAGATCTCTACGCCGCCGGGTACTTCACCGAAGCGGGAGGCCAGCCGGCCAATCACATTGCGCGCTGGGATGGCGAGAGGTGGCACACAGCGGCGCCCTAGGAAGTCTCTTGGGCGGCCCAACAACTCGCTGAAGCTGACCCGGCGGGCTGGGCCATAGGGTGGGGTGCCTAGCCCGCTGGCCTGCGCGAGAATAGGCGATACGTTGCCCGCTTCCGCCGAGCGGCTTAGCTCGAGGCCGTTAGGCGGCCATGTGATTTCCAGGCTCAGGGGTCTGCCGCAGTCCTCTTACTTCGCTTCCGAACGTCGCCCGCCCGGCAGATCCAAGGCATCCCGACCGGAGGTGCGAACATGAGACTTCCTACAGGCAAAGTCGCGGCGCACACAGGTCTCCTTCTCATCCCGGGCCTTCTTGTGACCGGGTGCACTGCTACTCTCGGGAGTACGCCAACGCAGATGCGGCCAGCGCCCCAGACTGCTGCATTCGTCGTGGAGAACCCCACGATGGACTACTGCTTTGGCTACCCTGAGGGCTTCACGCATCAGGGTGATGGTGAGTACGTTGTCGTCGGCGGCCAGCAGTCAGATCAGAACCCTCACCCAGGGTTGGTGTGGATTGATGTTGCCGATGCCCAGGGACGGACCGCTCAGGACATCGCCAATGCGGAAGTGGACGCCGTCGGGGGCTTGAATCCACCTCGCTCCACCGTCATGCTGGGCGACGAGGAAGCCCTAGTCCTCGACGGGATGCCCGGGCAGGACGCTGTTCGTAAGGTCTATCTCGTGCACGGCATGGGTGTCAGGCAACCATCCACCCATCCAATCATCCATTCATCCCCTCGTGAACCGGGAGGACACCGTTCCCAGCGGCCCCGTGCCGCGCCAGGAGGAACAGCCCGTGGCGAAGACTCCCGTCGGCTTGCAGCTCTACTCGGTCCGCGGCGAGTGCAGCAAGGACCTGCCCGCCACGCTCAAGGCCGTGGCCGACATCGGCTACGTGGCCGTCGAGCCCTGGGGCTACGGCGGCGACAAGCTCGAGTGGATGGGCCACCCCGTCAAGGCCATCCGCACGATGCTCGACGACAGCGGCCTCGCCTGCTGCGGCATCCACCTCGCCACCGGCGCACTCCTCGGCGACAACCTGGGTCGCACCATCGACTTCAACCAGACCCTCGGCAACCGCTACCTCATCATCGCCGCCGACAAGCCCCGAATGTCCTCCATCGAAGGAATCCAGGAGCTGGCCGGCATCCTCGACACCGTGGCCGACAAGCTCAAGCCCCTCGGCATGCGCACAGGCTACCACGCCCACCCCTTCGACTTCGTGCAGTTCGACGGCCGCACCGCCTGGGACATCCTGTTCAGCAGCACGCAGCACGACGTGATCATGCAGATGGACATCGGGAACTGTGCGGGCGGCGGCGGCGACCCCATCGCCATCCTCCGCAAGTTCCCTGGCCGCGCCCTCTCCGTCCACCTCAAGGACTTCGGCGGCCCGGCCGGCTCCGTCATCGGCGAGGGCCAGGCCGACTGGCCGACCATCTTCGGCCTCTGCGAGACCACCGGGGACACCACCGTCTACGTCGTCGAGGAGGGCGGCGCCGACGGCCTCGGCTTCGACGTCTCCCGCCGCTCCTTCGAGGCCCTGCGCAAAATGGGCAAGTGCTGAGCGGCCAGTCGTCGTTGTCGTCGTCCTCGTCGTCCAATGAGGCGTCGGCTGACGTTGCGGCGCCCTTGACAACCCCGCGCCCGGCGGGCTACAATGCGCGCACAGGAGAGCGACCATGACCACACAGGTCGAAGAACTCGCGGATCAGGTCAAGGCCCTTCCCCAGGACGAGCGGGAGGAGTTCCTGTCCTGGCTGGCCGACTTCGAACTCGAGCACAGCGACGACTGGGACGCCGAAATCGCCCGCGACTCCCAGCCCGGTGGCCGGCTCGAGCGCGTCCTTCAGCGCCCAAAAGGACATCGCAGCGGGAAGGGTCAAGCCTCTTGACGAGTTCCTCAACGACCTCTGACTCCCAGGGCAAGGAACGGAGGAGACGCGATGAATTCCACCGCCTACTTTGATGACCTTCGGCAGAAGGCAAAATCAAGCGGGAAGCTCAAGGCCACTGCTCGCGGCCTCGATGAACTGAAGGAGTGGCTTCAGCGTACGACTAGCAGACAGGACATGCCCACAGGTACAAAGGAGGCTATCGAGAAAGCCTGGGACTATCGGGTCGAACGAATCCACCTCGCGGCTGATCCACAACCTGGCGTGCCCTATGCCACTCGGTTACTCAGCTACCTCGATGCCTACGGCAAGCGTCTCATTTCGAAGAGTTCGACTTCTGCTGGCCGGGGCAAGAAATGGGCAGCCCTCCGCAGCCTTATCGCCTCGATCACGAGCGCCAGACAACAGCCACGACCACCCCTCCTATACAGACTCCTGAATGAGAACCTGCCCAGGGCCCTACGCAGAGCATGGGGTGTTCCGGGCCCCAATGCCCCGTTTGCCGAGGGGGTCATGGAAGAAACTGCCCCGAAAAACGGGACTAAGGTGCTTCCCAAGAGATCAAGACTATACGTGATCGGGGACATCCACGGAGATGCCTCAAGCGCGAGCGTCATTGCGAAATGGCTGAAAGGCAAGCTCCCCAAGAAGGGTGCGAAGCCGGATCGCCGGGCGCGTGCAGTGTTTCTGGGAGACTACGTCAACAATGGGCTGAAGTCCATTGAAGCGCTGGAGGAGGTTCTACGCCTTAAGTGCCGCTGTGGGGAGTCCGTCGTACTTCTCAGCGGGAATCACGAGTTCGGAGAGACCTACGCTACTGCACTTAAGGAGTTCCTCGACACGCATTGGACCCAGTGGAGCGACCTCTCAGGAACCTTGACCCCTGAGTGGAAGACCCCGCCGGGGCACTATGGCCATGTGCGTCTTGACCTGGTTGCTCGCTACGGCGCCGAGGCCGGCGAAGCCGTCCATCGCATGTTCGAACTGTGGGGGAGGAGCCTGCACCTCTGCGCATACCATCCTGGGTTCGGCATATTCATGTGCCACTCGCTAGGGGTGGTCAAGCCGAAGAACGGTCAATCGTACGGACTTGCGCTTCGGCAAGCCAAGAGGGATACTTCGGACATCAGGAAACTTGCCTTCGACGGGTACGAGTCCTGGAAGGCTGAGTCCGGGAGCAATCACGCGCGCATGGTCAACAGTCGGGACATCACGCCCGCTACTCTCCGGGCACTGACGCAGGGCCTCGCGGAGCTTGGTGAGGTTGGAGCGTTTGTTGTTGGGCACACTCACTATCGTTCCGGCGACCTGGACGTTAGCGATGAATGGGGTTCTGCGCTTCGGCGCGCGGCAGACGACACGGATGGGTGGCTAGCGACGATCTGCTCATCGCATCCTCGAAGCGCGGATGCCGGCCACTACATTTCCAGGGAGTTCGAAGCGGCGCGACGGGAGGTGTTTCTTGACACCAACCCGAAGGAGAAGTGGCAGCCATCAAGGCACTGCGCTGCCTCTTCCTGCGTGGCGGTCTTCGAAGACACTCCGCCAGCACGCCGCCCCATCACACCGAAGGATCTCCGCCCGCTGTATGAACTGCTGTAAGGGTCTGCGGACCTGGGGCTAGGCCACAACTGTCCTGTTCTTCGGGGAAAGTAGATTGTCACGACCTCAGCTCATCTGGATGGGAGCGCGTCATGAGCACGGTATTCATCGGGGGCTCAAGACACATTGGACGCTTGGACAGCGCCATCCGGGCGAGGCTTGAGAACATCGTTGAACGCGGCCTCCGCGTTGTCGTGGGAGATGCCGATGGCGCCGATAGGGCCGTGCAGGCGTTTCTTGCGGAACGGCATCACGCAGAGGTCGTTGTCTATTGCATGGAGGCCGGGTGCCGAAACAACCTCGGCGGATGGCCCGAACACGTCGTCCAGGCGAACGGACAGCGCGGGTTCGAATACTACGCGCTGAAGGACGCCGAGATGGCCTGTGACGCCGACTTCGGCTTCATGATCTGGGACGCCAAGAGCAAGGGCACGCTCCTCAACATCGCCAGGCTAGTCGAGTCGGGCAAGCCGGTGGCCGTGTACTTCTCGCCAACCCACGAGTGCAGCACCATAAGGTCAAAGGCTGAGTTGAGAGCCCTGCTCAGCCGATGCTCTGAGGCCGACCGTAAGCGGCTGCGGCGCTTCCTGGGTGGCGCCTCAATCCAGGCGCCGCTCCTTGCGTGAACTCCCGAAGACAGTGGGTGCCAGGGCCACGTGGGGGTCACGAGAGCCGCCGCTGGCGACCTGGCTCCGCTGGTCGGCCAACCGGCGGACATTGCGCCCAGCGCGTACCTCTACCAGCCGGGCCGCGAGCCTGGCGGCAACCCGCCGGAGGCCGAGTTCCTGTTCTCGGCCTTCAAGCACAAGCGGGCGGGCGTCCTTTGCGGCCTGCTCTGGGAGGAGCCGCGGCCGGTCAGCCGGGTCAAGCTGGTCTGGCCGGCCGGCGCCAAGGCCGTGCCCCGACCCGACGACGTCGTGGTGCGCTGGCTGCCGCACGGCGACAGCTCGAGTTGGTGGTCGCGCCGAGGCGGAGAGCTGCGGATGGCGGCAAAGCCCGAGGTGTCGCCCGACGGCCTGAGCTACGTCTACGCCGTGGATGCGCTGCGGCAGGAAGGCGCGATGGACAACCTGATCGTGGCCGTGAAGGGGGGCGTCGCTCCGCCCGCAGGGCCGCCAACGGTGCGCGTCATCACGCCCCAGACGTGGAAGCTCGTGGAGGTGGAGATCGAGTGGGGCTTCCAGGCCGGCACCGAGAAGCTGGCGTTCGATGGGCGGCTCGATGCCTACAACGGCATCGCGGGCAGAGCCCGGCCGCTCGCGGGCGACGGCGGGACCACCATGGTGGGCGATAGCGCTTGGACATCGAAGCCCACTGGCGGCACGCGGCGCGGAATCGCCGTCCCCCTTCTCTACCTGGGCTCCACGCTGAACACCAGGGTCTGGCGGCAGCACGCGCGGCTGGAGGACGCGAACCGCACGATCGTGACCGCGCGGACCGGCGCGGGCAGCTTCTCGTTCCTCCCCGCCGACCTCGAGAGCGGGCCGATTCTGGCGCCCGAGTATGGCTTCTTCGTCCGCGCGACGGCCCGGCAGCAGGCGCCGAACCCCGCGCCGGCGCAAGGGGTGGCTGCGCCACGCGACCTGTTGGCCGAGAAGGTGGACGCCATCGCGGGCAGCCCCGCCATCCGTGGCTGGGGCAGCAATGCCACGCCCTGGTTTGGGGGCAACCCGGCGGAGAAGGCGATCACCGTCAGCACGTTCGCCCTGCCCGCCCGCAGCGTGGCGATGCATCCCGGCCCCACGCGGCCCGTGGCCGTGGCCTGGCGAAGCCCCATCCAGGGCAGCGTAGTCGTCAAGGGCAGGGTGATGGGAGCCGACCCGAAAGGGGGCAACGGGATCGAGTGGTGGTTCACGCTTGGGACCAAGACGGGCACGCGGGTCTTGGCCGGCGGGACGATCGAGCGGGCCGGGTCGCAAGCAGCCGACGTAGCAAACCTAGCGGTGGAGCCGGGCGACCTGGTCTCGCTGGTGGTCGGCCCCAAGGGCGACCATTCATTTGACACTACGGTCGTTGAGCTGGCCATCACCGAGGCAGGCGGAAAGGCCCGCGTGTGGGACCTGACGAAGGACCTGGTGGACAGCGTCCAGGCGGCCAATCCCCACGCCGACTCACAAGGCAACGCGGCGGTGTGGCACGTGTACTCCCCAGAACGCAGCGCCCAGCCCGAGCCTGCGTCGTTGGTGTTCCCCTCGAAGGCCACGAACGCGCGGGAGTTCGAGAAGGAACTCGCCGCACAGGGCATCAAGACCGTTCGCCAGCGCGTCCGCGAGCACGCGGAGCAGACCTGGGAGGGCGCCATGCAGGCAATGCACCCCGGCGGCAACTGGCCGCCCTACCCCAAGCCCGAGTTCGGGCCGGCGGCGCAGGTCGAGGTGCCGGACCAACGCCTGACAGACGCCTGGCGCTGCGGGGCATGGCACCTCCTGCGCGTCCTGAAGAAGGACGCGCGCGGCCGCTACATCCACCGCGACTATCCCTACGACGCGCTCGCCCACGAGACGTTTCTGATCCTCCGCGCGCTCGACCTCCAGGGCATGCACCAGGCGGCCCGCGACGGCCTCGCGCGCTGGCTCGAGCGCGACGAGAAGCAGCCCGCGAAAATGGACGGGTTGTTCGCGGACACCATCGGGGCCATGAGCGGCGTGGAGTGGGACTGGCAGCACGCCGGCGGCCCCGGCGTCATGCAGTTCCAGATGGCCGAGCACTACCTCCTCACGGGCGACGCCGAGTGGTTCCGCAAGGCGGTCCCCAAGCTTCAGGCCAACGCCGACTGGATGATCCGGCAGAGGCACTCCCACCTGAAGGACGTGCCCGGCCGCGAGGGGGCCTGGTGCCACGGCCTCTTGCCGCCGCACAATATCTGGGACAGCACGAACTGGCGGCTGTGGTACGAGACGAACGCCAACTACTGGCTCGGCCTCCGCCGCTACGCCGAGGCCATCGCCGACCTGGACGCCGAGCTGGGCAGGAAATACGCGGCCGAGGCCCAGGCCTACGCCACGGACATCCTGGCCGCGGTGGACAAGTCCTTCGTCCTCTCGCCCCTGGTGCGGGTGCGCGACGGCACGTACCGCTCGTTCCTGCCGCCGACGCCGTACATGCGCGGCCCGGCCAGCCGCTGCATGCCCACCTCGTTCGGCAGCCCCGAGCACACGCCGGGGCTCTACCCCGACGCGATTCGCGGCGGCGTGCACCTCATCAATCTCTCGGGCCTGTTACCTGCCAACGACCCGCGCGCCCAGGGAATGGTTGACGTCCTGGAGGACCGCCTGCTCCTGGAGCACCACCGCCTGCCCATGCGAACCCCAGGCTACGACCCCGAGAAGCACTGGTTCAGCCACGCAGGGTGGTACTACCAGTGCGGCATCGAGCGGACGGCAAACGTCCATCTCCAGTGGGACGACGTGCCGAGCTTCCTCCGCTCCTTCTTCAACCAGTACGCCGTGGACATCGTCGTCGGCCCCTACACGTTCAACGAGCACACGACGCGCGGGCCGGCCGACAAGTCGTTCGAGGAGGCGGCGTTCCTCGAGCGCCTGCGCAACCTGCTGGTCATGGAGGAGGGCGATTCGCTCTGGCTGGCTCGCGCGACGCCTCGCGCGTGGCTGGAGCAGGGGAGGAGAATCTCCGTGAGAAACGCGCCCACGCACTTCGGCGCCGTCGCCTACGAGATTGTCTCCGACGCCGCCAACGGCAGGATCGCGGCGGCCATCGAGGCCCCCGCCCGCAAGCCGCCCAAGGCCCTTCTCCTGCGGCTGCGGCATCCGGCGGCGGCGCCGCTCAAGGCCGTGAGCGTCAACGGCAAGCCGTGGGCAGACTTCGACCCCGCGCGGGAGATCATCCGCCTGCGTCAAGGGAAGGGAACGATCGAGGTCGAGGCCACCTACTGAGCGGCGCCCGCGCGTCAGGTCCGCGTGGTGGGGCGTCGTCGGGCGCCCACCTTGCTTCCGGTGACTCAGGTGTTCTGCCCGGCTCTCTTGGTGCGGCGGAAGCCCGCCGCCTCGTGGTGGTCCGGGCCGTGGTGGGTCCGCTGCCTCTAGTACTCTGTCAATCTGGCACTGATGGGTAGAGCTTCTTGAGCTTTCTCCTCGCGTCCTCGATGGTGAATTGCCAGTTGATCGTTGCACCCTTGGCGTCCGGGAACGCGACGGGGGCGATGGCGGGCGGCTCGACGGCGCCGGGCGCCGGCACAGGGACCGCGCCCGCGCCAGCCCGCAGCGCGTCGAGGGCGTGGAGCAGCTCGGCGGGGCTTTGGGGCCGCTGGGCCGGGTCGGCGGCGGTCATTCGGCACACCAGGTCGCTCACCGCGGCGGGCACCTCCCCGCGCACCATCGCGGGGGGCAGGATCGGCCCCAGGTCGGCGCGCCCGGGCCGGTGGCCCGTGACCGCGTGGTAGAGGGTGGCGCCGAGGGAGTAGATGTCGGAACGGATGTCCGCGCGGGCGATAGGCGCCAGCAGCTCGGGCGCGGTGTAGCCCGGCGCGCCGATGGGGATGCCGGTGGCGGCGACCGAGGGGTCGCCGGCCAGCCGCGTCGCCCCCAGGTTGCACAGCCGCGCCGTGCCGTCCGCGAGGAGAAGAATGTTGGCGGGCTGCACGTCGCGGTGCGTGAGGTCCAGCTCGTGCAGGTGCGCGAGCGCGAGGGCGGTCTGGCGCGCGATGTCGAGTGCCCGTGCCACGGGCATGGCTCCCCCGCGGAGCGCCTCGCGCAGGCCCTGGCCCTCGACCAGCTCGACGGCGTAGTAGTGGTAGGGGCCGCTCTGGCCCAGGTCGAGTGCGCCCACCAGGTTCGGGTGGTCCACCCGCCCGGCGCACCGGCCCTCGGCCAGGAAGCGGTCGAGAAGCTCGGCGTCGGCCGCCGCCGCCGGGGCCAGAACCTTGAGCGCGACGGGCCGCTCCATCGAGAGCTGGAGCCCCTTGAAGATGGCGCCCAGCCCCCAGGGCTCGAGCTTGCCCCAGATGCGATAGCCGCTGATGGCCTGGAGGTACTCGGGGCGGGTCAGGTAGTCGAGGCCCAGCTCGCCCTCGAGTTCGCGGAGCTGCGCCTCGGCCAGGAAGCCCTTCTGCGCCAGCACCTGGAGCAGGTCCTGCGCGAGTTCGAGCGTGCGGGCCGCCTCGCAGATTTCGACCGCGCGCCGCAGCTTCGGCCCGTCCAGCCACCCACGCTTGAGCAACAGCTCGGCGATCAGCGCATCATCTTCGGGACGCATCGCCCCTGCTCCAGGACCCCCTCCGCCTGACGCCCAGTATATGAAAGCCCCGGAGACAAGTCAACGCCCGCGCGCAGCGCTCAGTTGGGGAAGTTGTACCGTGGCGGCAGGTTGCGCGCGCCCTTGGCCTGCCAGGGCCACCGGCCGAACACGTCCTCGCCGTCGTCCCCGCAGATGTCCAGCATCGTCCAGCCGAGCAGGAAGTCGAGAAGCTCGAAGTAGCGGACGTTCAGCACGAAGCCGTGGTGGCCGAAGTGGATGAAGTGGTTGCACGCGGGCGCGTAGCCGGGCCGCCGCGGGAAGTGCTCGATCCAGCCGATGAGGCCGCCGTAGTAGCTGTAGAGCGTCTCCTGCTTCGCCACGTCGTACTCGCCCCAGCCCAGCTCCTCATAGGTCCACAGCCCCAGGCCGCGGCTGCGGTAGTAGCACTTGGTCGTGCCCACCTGGTTGCCGCCGATGCCCGAGAACGTGCCCTCGATCTCGCCCCCGCCCACCCCGACGATGCTCACGCCGCACAGGAAGAAGGCGTTGGACGGCTTGGGCGTGTAGGTGACGCCGACCTCGATCATCTGCGCCGCATCCCTGCCCCGCGCCTGCCAATACGACCCGCACCCCGACACGCACGCGAGGGCGGCCACCAGGCACGCGCTCACGCACACACGCCGCAGCGCACCAGACACGCTCATCCAAGGCTCCTCTGTTCGTGGAACAACACGGGGCGGCGCCCCGCCGGCCCGCCGCCCGATCCTGCCCACTCTTATACCATGTCCTACGATGTCAGGCAAGTTCGGTACGGCGCTCGAACTGGTTGACAGGCAGGACGCAGGCGCGTAGGATGATGGGGGGTGTGTGCCCGAACTCGGCGGAGTCCTTCGGCAGGAAGGGCGTGACTGGTCTTGGCTGGCGCGTGCCGCTCGGAACTCGGTTCCTTTCAGGAGACGCACGATGGCAGAAGGCGACGCGTTGGGTCTCTCAGTGCCGAGGCTGTACCAGGAGTTCCAGGACTGCCTGAGCCAGCTTCGGGCCGACCAGGACTACGTGAAGACGAAGGACCAGCAACAGCACACTCGGAGGCTCCAGCAGGAGGACCGCGCGGCGGCGGACGCTTCCTCAAAGGCACAGGACGACTACTGGGCCGCGCACAAGGAGTACCGTGCTGCCGACCAGGAGTACTGGAGGGCATGGGACAAGAACAGGTCTTCCGCGGGTCTGGGCCAGCTCGGCCTCGCCAAGCAGCAGGCCTGGGCCAAGCTCGAGGGCGCGAGCGCCGCGCAGGACGCGGCCAACGTGCGGCGCGACCGGGCCTCCGCGGCCCTGGGCAACACGGGGTCGTCCTACACCCACGACGCCGTGGAGGCGGCCGTGCGCGAGAAGGAGACGCGGCTGCGCCGGATCGCTTATGAGGCCGGGCCGGCTCTCAAGACCGCGATGGATATGGCCACCGCCGTCGAACACCGCCTCGCCGCGCACCGTGCCGCACTCCAGGGCCTCGAGGCCGCCAAGATGGCGCTGCTCCAACAGACGATGGTCGAGGTGAAGGACGCAAGCGACCTGCTCAGCCAGATCGTCAAGGACCTGACGGGCCTGGTGTGGAAGTACGATTTTGTGGGCGGCGCCATCGGCGGCCTCGCGGCCGGCCTGGCCACCAAGGCCGTCCTCGGCATCTACAACGGGCTCCGAACGGTCCTCTGCTCGGGCCTCGTCAAGATCGGCATCAGCGGCAGCGGCATCGCCATGTCGGCGCTCGGCTCAGGGACACCGACTCCGTCTGTCCACGCCGACGCCTCGGCGCCCTGGACGCAGTTCCTCCAACACCCCGTCCTCGCGTATCAGGTTCTTCCCGGATACTGGGACAGTTCCGAGGTGGAGAGCCAGATCCGCCGCGCCGCCAGGGACGCGGCATCCGAGATCAAGCCGGGGGGCCTCACGCAGATCGTCGCCAAGATCGCGAGCAAGGCCGGCCGACGCGGCAGCTTCGACGTCTACCACGTCCTCGAGATGGCCTACTACGACATGTTCCGCGCCGACATCAAGGTCGTTCTCCACGCCCACGCCATGGACCACGAGCGCAAGTGCATCCAGGAGGGCTCGGCCCTCCTCAAGGACCTTCAGGCCGCGCTCCCCACCTACCAGCGGCAGGTGGACGAGATTCGCGCCACGGCGACCAGCCTCGGCATCCGGGGCGTCTGACCCCACGGCCGCACGCCGACAGGACGCAGGGTCGCCCAATCCCCCGCGGCCGCGCTGGACTCCGGCGGGCGGCAGCGCTATCATCTTGCGCCTGAATGGCCGGCAAGCCGGCGAGTTACCCCTGCAACACGACGGAGAAGACCCACGATGCCACGCGCGCGCCGCCCGAAGCCCACGGCCGCGGCCAAGCGCCGCGAAGCCGCCCTCGCCTCCGCCGTCGAACTCCTCACGAAGGCGATTGGGATTGAGCCGCAGAACGCCACCGCCCACTTCTACCTCGGCCTCGCCCTCGAGCGCCAAGGCAAGCGCCCCGAGGCCATCGAACACTACCGCTTCGCCCTCAAGTGCCGCATCCCGGCCCCTGCCGCCGCCCTCTACCTCGCCCGCCTCCTCCTCCGCGACGACCCCAAGGAAGCCCTGTCCCTCGCTCGTCGTGCTGCCGAAGCCTATCCCCAGAGCACCCGTGCCCGCCACATGCTCATGGTCGCATTGATCGCCGCCGGCCAGCGCCCCGAAGCCACGCTCGTGGGCCAGGCCCTCCTCAACCACGACCCCTCCCACCCCGTCACCCTCGCCCTTCTCGACCCCGCCCCCCGCCCGACGCCCGCCTGGGCCGAGGCCGAGATATCGTGGTTGAAGGGGGGTGCAAGGTAGGTACGAGAACGATTCCCGGCATTGCTCATGCACACGGTGCTCTTCCTAGAAGCTCTGGTCGGCGCCTTGACCAGAACCGAAGAGCCGCTTGACAGCAGAACGGAGGTGCCGTAGAATGCCAGCGAGGCCGTTCCGTATGCCTCAATGGAACCACTTTCAGTCGGTCTCGAAGGGTCAGTTGGAGTTAGCCTATGGGTGCGAACCCACCTGCGGGAAACGCGCTACGGGGTTTTCTGGAAACGCATCCTTTGGTTACCCTGGCCAGCGTCGTGGTCGTGGTCGCCTCGGCTGTCGCGGGAGTATTCGCATTTCTCGCCAAGAGTTCTGTCGCTCTGAAAGAGCGTGAGCTTGAGCTTACGTACACGCAGAAGTCACAGAAGCTTGAGGATGAGTACAAGGCGAAAGCTGACCTCCTCGAGGTGGAACGGCTACGGCTCCAATCCCGCCCAACGGAGGGTGAGCCGATTCGGCTCTTCGATCAGGTTGCACTCGGCGCCAAGTACCAATGCTATCCGGACCGCCACTTCGCTGTTCCGTCCGACGTGAGCACCCCCGGATGGGAATGGATCGACACGGATGAGTGGGCGCTGATGGTGGAATTGAGTGGCGGTGGAACCAGCGAGCAGAAGGATCTGTCGAGGCTAAAGGAACCGCTCTCCAAGTCGCGGGTGAAGGTGCTTCGGAAACAGACGCTGGATCAGTACACGTACAGGGGCGCCAAGTTTGCAGTTCGCGCACAGTGCCTCTTCTACTTCATACCGTGGGAGCTTCTTCAAGAGCTAACACACGAGGTCCGGGCACTCGTATCAGAAGAAATGATCAACGATCAGATCAGCGTCAGAGAGTTGCTCAACAAGCGCACCGCGGGCCGATTGCGGATGCTCGAGCCCGCGCCGACGGAAGAGAAAGACGAATTCCTGCGTTTTCTTCTCAAGAACGGCGGCGAGCAGTACGTTGCGTTCTGCCTCCAGAGCCTGTCTACGGAGAATGCACAATTGGCGAGGGAGTTGCAGGGACGGATCGCCAGTCTCGTTTCTCCGGAACGGCGCGACAGGTTCACGATGCTAATCACGTCGAAGTGTGAGGATCCCGATCTTGTTGAGCTACGTGGCGATCTGGCAGCCCTCAAGGAAAGACGAGCTGAGGCCTCCCGCGAAGTGACGGAATCCGCCGACAACACCGTTCTCTTCAGAAAGCAGTTCATTGAGGGGTTCCAGTCCACAGTCCCCCGAATCCGAGGGGTCGACTCCGAGTTGACGGACATTGCTTTCGCCGATCAGCGTTTCCAGCTTGCCGGTGTCACTCGGTTCGAAAATGCTAAAGGTCCCTCTGGCCAACCGGTCGCGCTGAGCGTGTACCGTGCGACGACGGTGTACAGGACGGCTTGGGGTGTCGTCAAAGTTGCCTACCTGATTCCCTACAGGGGCAGCGAAGACAAGGCCGATCTTGGCATCGCCAACAGCATGCGCGACGGGTTTCGTGTGATAAAGTAGGTGCCAATCACGGGGAATCTCATCAAGCAAGGTGGGTGTCGCCGAAGATGATCGTGAAAGGTTGGTGTCAGGTCGTAACCTGAACAATGCCGTCTTGGCAAGCCAAGTGAGAAGGCGAGATGAGAGCGCTCATCAACACTTGCCGTAAGTTGTAACTTACGACCTGAGACCTCCCCGGCACAGGAACGGGCTCCCTATCCTCTCTTGATTCCCTTGCCCCTATTCCCTTGCCTATCGTCTGTCCGCAGGGGGGAGAAGATCCTGGCAAGGGAATGGGGGCAGGGGAATGGAAACCAGAATCAGCACCGGAACCACCGCAACAACCGGAACTGTGCCAGTCACACAAGCGAGTCACGAGAGCGCTTGACCGAATGGCCGGGACTTGGCATGGTGGGCGAGCGGGGAGGATGGCTCAGGAGGCCTTCCATGACGTTCTTCCCTCCGTTGGCGTTGGGGGTGTTGATCGCGATGGCGATTGTTGGGGCGGTTGTGGCTCAAGAGGGTGAGTGGGCACGGGTGATTGAGGACGAGCGGGCGATCAAGGTGGAGACCGATAGGCTCGAGGCGGTGATCCCGAAGAAGAATCCCAAGCACTGGATGACGGGGATCGAGAAGGGGTCGTTTCTGGATAAGGCCACGGGGTTCAGGGAGGCGGGCGATGGGCTGATGGTGATTGACTGGCTGATGGAATCGGGCAGCGATGAGGCCTGGAGCGAGAAGGTGTTCGCGCCAGACGGGCATGGGGTCGGCAGGTATACGTGGTTCACGAACGAGACGGACCCGACCCGGCGGAACTATGCGCTGATGGCGCACGGGAGCAGTCATCGCAAGCGGGTGGTGGAGGGGCCGCAGCTTTGCCACAGGATGAAGCCGGTGCAGCCGGAGGTGATTCGCGGCAAGGATTTCGTGGCGGTGACGACGACCTATCGCTACGAGTACGCCGCCCCAGGGCGCAAGGCGGGGTCGCGTTGGACGCAACGGGTCGTGTTCCCGAAGGGCGAGCGGTTCTTCGTGCTGATGGACAAGGTCGAGAGCGTGAGCGATTCGCCCGAGGTGTTCCTGCGCGGCGACGTGCCGGGCTGCGTCCGCCACGAGAAGGGGGACACGTTCAGCGAGATGTATCTGAGCTACCTCGGCGGCCCCAACGGGGTGCGAATTCCGGCGAGCGAGTTCTTCGCGCCCTTCCCGCCCGACCTGAAGTTCGGCTACCGCCGCGACCTGAACAAGACGCCAGAGCATTTCATTCGGGCGTATCATTTGCGGGACAAGGCGACGGGCAAGGACGGCCCCTGGCTGGCGGGGCTGACGCTCGAGCCGAGCGTGGTCTACGAGGCGTGGTGCAGCCAGCGCCCCGGCGGAATAATCGTCATGATCGAGGAGGTCCACGGCAGGCCGGTGAAGGCGGGCGAATCGTTCAGTGCGGCGCACATCGTGGGCTACTTCGACAGCGTCGAGGAGATGCACGAGGTCTACGGCCGCTACAAGGGTCACATACTTGGCCGAGAGCACGGCCACCCACGGCGCGGCGACGAGGGCGAAGCCGGCGGCACCCAGGCCCCATGCGAGAGCGGCGCGCCGAAGCGGCATTCCAGATTCCACATTACGGATTCCAGATTCCATTCCGCCTTCGTCGGGTAACGCGTGACGCGTGACGCGTGACTCGAACCAAGCACGAACTAGGACGATGAGAGTGAAGTGGGCGGCGAAGAATGGAAGCGCGTAGAGCTTGGCGAGGTAGGCGATGCCGCCGAGGACGCCCACCCACAACGCCCACTTCGGCGAACGAAGCAGGCGCTCATCCATCGCCGCATCGAGGTAGAACAGCAGCGCCGCGGCGAGCAACAAGTCAACGCGGTGGTCGAAGGAGAACTCCAGCGCCAGCAGCGCCGCGCACGCGGTCGCCGCGACACGCGCGATTGCCAATTGCCGATTGCCGATTGCCGATTTCAATCTGGAATCTGGAATCTGGAATCCGTGATTCCCCAACCGGCCGGCGAGCCGCCACACGCCGAGGACGGCCAGCGCCCCCCACAGCCCAATCATCACCCGGAAGGCCACGCGCGGCGACAGGCCCGCGGCAACGAGCGGCGCCGCCATCCACGCCCCCAGCGGCGACCAGTGGCCGAACACCGCGTGCCGGAAATCCCCCTTCGCATAGCTCTCCGCCATCCGCAGATAGCACTGGCCGTCTGATGTCAACAAGTCCGCACAGTGCGCCTGCACCACGGCGGCCAGGATTGCATAGCCGGCCAGGATGAAGAGAAGAGGAAGACGACCACGGATTGCACGGATTGCACGGATAGACGATCTCGGATTTCGAGTTCCGGACTTCGGATCTGTCGGCTGCTTGTCCGTGCCCATCCGTGTCATCCGTGCGGTCCGTGGTTGCTCTCCCCTCGGTTCACCACGGAGACACCGAGAACACGGAGAAGCAACCACCACAGATTACACCGATGGCACGGACAAGGCAAGAGAGGAAATCTGACCGCGGATCACACGGATGGCCGCGGATAAGGCCAGACAGCCTGAGCCACATTCATCTCGTCGCGAAGCTCCCGCTTCGCGCCGCCGGCGTAGCCGCAAGCGTCCCGCTTGCGGTGGCGTTCGACAAGCGGGACGCTTGTCGCCACGCTGAACATGTAGGGCGTGCATGCGGTGGTCTCTTCTCCCGTTGGATGCCGGGCCTGAGGATAGCGAAGTCGGGGGGTAAAGTCCAGCGCGGAACTGGTGGGCTTTGACTTCCCGCCGGGGCGTTGATAGAATGCCGGCATGAGCAATGCCCGCCTGTTCCTGTTGCTCGCCGTGCTTGCTTCGGCCCACGCCGATGTAGTGCGCCTGAAGAATGGCAACGTGCTGGAGGGCAAGATCGTCCTCGAGGGCGCCCAGGAGGTCCGCATCCGCACCGGGGCGTCCGAGATCACGGTGCCGCGCGCGCAGATTGCGGAGATCGAGCGCGGCGAGTCGCCCCACGAGGCCTACAAGCGCCGGGCCGGCGCCCTGAAGGACGACGATGCCGACGGCCACTTCGCCCTCGCGGAATACTGCGTCGAGCGCCGCCTCTACACCGAGGCCATCGCCGAGCTGCGCCGCACCCTCGAACTCAAGGGGGACCACGCCCAGGCCCGCGCCAGGCTCCAGCCCCTCCTCGACCAGCGCGCCCTGCCGTTCCTGAACGAGGCCAGACGCCTCCAGGCCCAAGGCCAGTTCGAGGAGGCGGAGGGGCCGCTCATCACCATCCTCGAGCAGTACCCCGACAGCTCCTACGCCGCGATGGCCCAGCACCTGCTGGCCGTGGGCTTCGCGGCCCGCAAGCAGTACGACATGGCCCTCACCCGCTGGCGCCGCGCTCTGGCGCTCGACGACAAGCTCACCGAGGCCTACGAAGGGGCCGCCCAAGCCGCCGCCGAAACGGGCAAGTGGGCCGACGCCCTGTCGTTCGCCGAGCGCGCCGCCGCCGCGGCTACGGACCCCGAGCAGGCCAAGCGCCTGCGCGAGCGGGCCGAGGCCCTCCGCGAGCTGACGAAGCTGCACGAGGCCAAAGGGGACACGGCAGGCACAAATCCCGCGGCTGGGCAAGCCAGCCGTGCCACGGCTCTGGCGGCGGAGGCCCGGGTGCTGCTGCGCCTCGGCCAGCGCGACCGCGCGCTCCAGCGCTTCCAGGAAGCCTACGACGCCGGCGCGCGCGAGCCCGAGCTGCTCAAGCTCCTCGTCGAGCACAACGAGCAGACCGGCCGCATCCGCACCGCCCTCGAACTCTACAAGCAGCTCGTGGCCGCCAACCCCGCCGACGACGAGCTGGTGCGGCGCCGCGCCCGCGTCGAGAAGCTCCTCCTCGTCCCCCGCGCCTTTGCCACGCGGGACAAGGCGGAGCGCGAGAAGCTGCTCTTCCAGATCGCGCGCAGCGGCGTCTCCTTCCCCGCCATCCAGGGCGCGCTCCGCGAATCCGCCGAGCGCGGGCAGGAGAAGACGGGCCTCGTCGAGGGCTCCTTCCTCGTGGACGAGTTGCTCGTCCGGGCCAACTACGTGGCCTACGTGCCCAAAGGCTACGACCCCCGCCGCCCCTGGCCCCTCATCCTCGCCCTCCACCGCGACGGCGAGACCGCCAAGGAACACTTCTACAACTGGGAGTCGGTCGCCACGGGCGAAAAGCACATCCTCCTCTTCCCCAGCAGCCCCACCAAGGCCGGCTGGCGGGCCGGGCACCTCAACATTCCCCTCTCCGCGCTCCGCCACGCCATGAGGATCTACAACGTTGACACCGACCGCGTCTACCTCGAGGGCACGGGCGGGGGCGGGCTGCTGGCCTGGGCCGTGGGCCTGCGCTGGCCCGACCGCTTCGCCGCCCTCGTGGTCCGCAACGCCTCCATTGACGAGGTGAGCCGCCTCTACCTCCGCGCCGCTGCCAGCCTCCCCGTCTACCTCATCGTCAGCCAGCACGCCTCGCCCGACGTCATCGGCTCCCAGCGCGAAGCCTACAAGGCCCTCGACAGTTGGGGCTACGACGTCCAGCGCGAGGAGGTGCCCGGCTACGCCCGCAACCAGGCCCTGCCCGAGCTGAACCCCAAGGTGTTGGCCTGGCTCGAAGGCAAGGCCCGCGACCCCTACACCCCACGCGCCCGCCTCGTCGGCTTCGAGCCCTCCAACGCCAGCGCCTACTGGGTTTGCATCGAGCGCTATGCCTCCACCGTCTTCGACCCTGACCGCCGCGTCGCCATCAAGGCCCCCATGGGCCAGGAGTACGAGCCCGACCAGCTTCGCATGATCTACCTCGGCGAAATGGCCCGCGGCATGGGACAGGTCATGGGTGCCGTCGTCCAAGGCAACCGCATCAACCTGGTCACGAAGCACGTCGAGGAGCTGACCATTTTCCTCGACGACCGGATGGTTGACCTCGACAAGCCCGTGCGCATCGTCGCCAACGGCGATGTCGTCTTCAACGACAAGGTCGAGGCTCCAGTTCCTTCCGCATCGCACCGGGGAAGAGCCTGGCGTGGGTGGTGAATGCCCTGTGGTAGCTGTAGCCCTGGTGTTCCCGAGCGGGCGGGACTTCCCGCAGGATGCGCGCCAGCAGCGGGGCGAACCTCGGGTCAGGGCGGTCCGCCATCGCTTCGAGCAGCTTGTGTGCCTCTCCCTCGCCCATGCCGTGGTAGCACTGGTCCGCGGGGTTGAGAAGAAGCCGCTCGGCCCC
This sequence comes from Planctomycetota bacterium, assembly GCA_041320515.1. GTDB lineage: Bacteria > Planctomycetota > PUPC01 > DSUN01 > DSUN01 > DSUN01. The sequence continues at coordinate 4,360,753 of JBGLNR010000001.1, forward strand.
GGCCAGGTCAAGCTCTCGTGGCTCCCGAAACAGGTGCGGCAGGCGATTGCGCAGTTCGGCCTTGACCCGCTCGCCTACCATCGGAGACTCCATTGCCTTGACGAGCAGCGGCTTGGCGAATGCCTCGCGCCGGGCGCATTCCCGGTCGCTTGAGCCATAGGACGACCACATGCGGTTCAGGCACCCGTGAGCCGTCTCGGCCAGTTCATCGCTCTCCAGTGCGGCGACGCACAAGGCGATGGCCGCTTCGGACCCGACGCCGCTGAGGGGGACGAGCGCGCTCCTCTTCTGCTGGGCGTTGCCCTCGCGCAGGAGCTTCGAGAAATCGCGGAATGCCCGCTCGGGCACACCAGGGCTACGGCTACCACAGGGCGTTCACGACCCACGCCAGGCTCTTCCCCAATGTCATGCGGAAGGAACTGGAGCGCTGCGGAGTTGACAGGGGGTTCGTCAAGAGGGACTACAACACGGACTACCAGCTCCGTGCCCATCTGCGGGGGCTGGTTGGCCCGCAGGGAGACGCCGAATCGGTCGGTGAGCTTGTGGACGCCTGGGGGCCTGCATGGATTGGGAAGCACGGCCTGCCCCAGGATGCAGCCGCCGCGCTGGTGGAACGGCTTCAGCATGGCATTCGCGAACGCTCTGGCCCCTCTTGCCGGGAGCTGGAATGGCTGTTCCTGGCTGACCCCAAGTCGGCGCGCGAGATACTCGAAGCGGCGCTCGCGGCGCGGCGCAACTTCACCGACCTTTACAACCGGTCCGGCTGCCTCGCGATCGGGGTACGGGAGGGCCACAGGGAACTCGTGGATGAACTGATCAGCACGGTGAATGACGCGATAGCGGAACAGCGCAAGCGGAACGACTCAGTGGCCAGGAATGCCATCCCTCTCCTCACGAGCAAGCACCCGCGGGCACTGGCCGCTTACCTCGGCTTGCTCGACCGCTGCCCGCATCTCCGCAGAGGACCCTGGGCAAACAATAGCTATCTCGACTGCGAATTCGAGGGAATGCTGTCGGCGCTTCGGGACGCCGCGCCGAGCGAGTACTTCCAGCGCATCCTGGGCCTCGCGGCCTCCGAATCGCTCGCGGAGCGGCAGGCGGCGGAGAGGGAGCTATCGTGGCTGGAGTACCGCGCGACAGATCTCGCGCCAGGGCGGGAGAAGAAGCTTGAGGAAATCAGGCCCATCCTCCGACAGCTTGGCGAGATGTCGGCAGCCGAGCGGCGCCGCTTCGTCCTCGCGCGATACGGATTCGCTCTTGAGGGGAAGCCAGGCCCTGCCTGGCTCCCGACGCTGGTCCGGGCCGTGGGCCATTGGGACGGCCACGTCGCGGCGTCGGCTGTCGCGCTGCTTGGCGAAGTGGTGGATCCCTGCGGTGCGGAGGGGCTTCTGCGCTTCCGGCCCCCTGAGCGGGCGCGGCTCGCCCGGCTCTGGGCCGCCGACCGCGGCTTCCCCGTGCCGCCGGCCACTGAGGACTGAGGGACCACGCCCGCAGGAACAGCGCGTAGCTTATCAGGCTCATCCGCCTGAAGCGATCGCCTCGTAGCGGCCGAGAGCCTGGGGCTGGGCTCATACTGTATCAAATCGCAGGGCGAGTTGATACAGTATGACTGCCAGGGGGCCAGCGCGGCCACACCTGCCAGAACTCAAGTGTTTGCCAGATAGACACTTGGGATGCCACGCCCGGCGCGTGTCCGGAATACCAGACTGGGTGCGCGCAGTGCGCGCAATAATGATACAGTATGGGCGGGGCCGAGGCGCCGCCCAACGGGGTGGAGCGCCGGCCGATGATCGCCTGAGTCGGATGAGCCGCTTATCATAACCGCCATGATGCGTATTGAGACTCGAACGGCAAAATGGGGCCAGGCGGCACCAAACTGACACCAGGCAGTTTCTGGAGGTTCTCTTTGATCGCCATAACCACAAGGCGGATATGGCCTTGCGTCAATCGGCCTCGCGCGGACGGCAGCGCGCGGGGCCATGCGCGTCAATGGGTGGGGGGAGTGTGTGGCCGCCTGAGGAGCGGCGGCAGGTGAAGGCGGTCGGGACGAGGAGGCTTTCCATGTTGTATGTCGTTGGGTATCTTGGAGTTGCGTTCACGCGCCCGCGGCTTCCTGGGCCGCGGCGCGAGGCCCCTCCCCCCCAGGCCGCGATGGCGGCGCGCGCGCGGGTGCGCGAGTCTGGTAAACACTGGCCGACACTGAGCCGGAAGGCCGAGAATCGCCAAACGGCGAGTGAGCGACTGTGAGCAACACTGAGCGACACTGAGCCGGGCCGCGTCGCCCCGCCGTCATTGGCGGGAGGGCGGCGGGAGGGTGAAGTCCTTCGGGGCGTCCTCGATGGCGAGGGGGGCCGACTGGTCGGGTTTGCCGGGCAGATGGAACTTGACGGTGCACTTGCCGGGGTAACGGGTGCAGAGGAAGGCGGCGGGGGAGTGGCCGGGGACTGGGAGGGCGCCGAGGCAGGTGGGGCGCTTGTCCCCGGTCCAGACGCTGGCGGTGATGGGGCCGGCCGCGCCTTTGGGAAGGCGCAGGCGGACGCCCGGGACGCCGGCCTGCTCGTTGAAGCAAACGATGAGATCGCCGTTGGTGAGGAGGACGGCGAGGTCGGCCGAGCCGTCGCCATTGAGGTCGGCGGCGGCGAGGGCTCGCTGGCCGAGGCGCGGCTGGCCGGCGTCGGCCTGCGGGGAGGGGAGTCGGACCTCGCCTTCCTCGCCGAAGGCGCGGAAGCCGCGGTTCCAGTGGTAGAGCAGCTCGCCCTCGGCGTAGACGAGACACAGGTCCTGCCGTCCGTCGTGGTTGAGGTCCATCGCCGCGGCGGCGGTGGCGCGGGGCGGGCACTTGTAGCTCAGCGAGCCGCTGTGGCGGAAGACGTCGCGGAAGCCGCCCTTGCCGTCGTTCTCCCAGAGCGTGTTCTTCTCGGGGCCGGGGAGGAAGAGGTCGAGGAAGCCGTCCTGATTGAAGTCGCCGATGGCGGCGACGGCGGGTCCTCCGCCCGTGGCGACGGGGCACTTGGCGGGGGTCTGGAAGCCGCCGGGCTTGCCGCGCCAGAGGAGGCCCGCCGATTCGCCGGGCTGGAGCACGTCCACGAAGCCGTCGTTGTCGAGGTCCGCGGCGATGCAAGGGGAGCTCTGGCCGATGTCGCCCGGGGCGCCGGCGGGGAGTTCGGCCTTGCTCCATTCGCCCTTCGCATCGGCTACGAGGAGGAAGGACGCCCGAGGCGAACCAGGCCCAGATGAGTTGGCCGTCGGTGACGGGTGCGAAGCCGGAGTAGCCGACGTCGGGCGTCTCGCCGCGCCGATACTGGCGGTTGCCCGTTTCCCGCATGGCCTGGTAGAGTTCCTTCTCGAGTTCCACCTTCTCCTCGCACTGCTTGGCCGTGAGCGGGCCGGCGACGAGGGCGGCGTTGATTGCGTCGAGCTTCGCCGCGATGGCCGCCGCCTCCTGGCCCGCGGGCGACTTCTTCTCCTCGTCGGTGGCCGCGTCGAGGTAGCTGTTCGTCCTCACCCATAGCACCTTGCCATCGCTCTTGCGGAGGCAGAGGAGGTCGTGCGGCTCGCTGAGGAGGTAGAGCCTGTCGCCGACGATGACGGGCGAGCCGACGCCCATGCCGGCTCCGTAGAAGCCCGGGTGGGCGCCGGGCAGCGCGGTCTTCCACGCGATGCCCGTCTCCTCACACTCGGCCGGCGGGCAGGCGTGGAGGATGGGGATGAGGAACCAATCGCCCTGCTCGCCAGGCGACGCCTTGAGGAGGAGGCGGTTCCAGCCCTTGGCGAGCACGATCCTCGACCTCGCCCCGAATGCCTGCGAGGGTTTGCCGTTCACGATGGGCCGCAGGCCGCCCACGTAGGTGAGGTTGAGGCGGAAGGCGCCGCCCGTCTCCGAGAACAGGTTCGTGAAGGCATAGGCCACGCCGCTCGGCCGTTTGCCGAAGAGAGCCGCGAAGTCGAGCAGCGCCGCGTCAGCCGTCACCTTCTTCCACACCAACTCGCCCGACCCGTCGCCAGCTCCGGGTGCCCGGTCGCCCTCGACGGGCGCGAGGTCGGTCTCGCCGGGAAGCGTGTCCTGCTCGACCTTCGTGTCGGGCGGCAGGGGGACCGGGCCGAGGACGAGCCAGTCGCGGGCAACTCCGTCGCGCATCGGCTTGCCGGCTACGCCTTCGGCGGGCCGCTCAGCGGAGTAGCGGAGGCCGCTGACGGCCTTGCTGATGCGGCCCCAGGTGATCGGCGGGTCGGCGTTGGGATACTTCCCGCTCCCATCGCCCCGCCAGCCTTGGGTAGCCGCAAGTGCGGGAGCGCACGCGAGGCACACGAGAAGGCCAAGTACGCCGCCCCACATAGAAAGGGACAAGGTCCCGCGCGCCTCGGTGCCTTGCTCCCAACGGGAGCGGAGTGGGTGGCCGGCGGCTTCAGCCGCCGGACTCGCGCGCCACAACCACCGAAGTCCCGAAGGGACGGCAGACAGGGTCACGGACCGCCTCTCAACGGGGTTCTGCCGTCCCTTCGGGACTGGCCCCGGGGCCGCCTCGCGATCCGGCGGCTGAAGCCGCCGGCAACTTACAGCCGTCCCCTCGGGACGCACGAGCCCCCCCGCTGGGAGCGCTCTGTGCCCTCTATCGCATGGCTGTGTACTAAGGCTTGCTGGGGTGAAGGAAGGCACGGATGAACTCCGTTTCCTGGGGGTCGTAGGGCATGAGGTCGCGGCGGAAGAGGTCGTGGTGCCAGGGCTTCGGCTCGGGATCGCCCTTCTTCGAACTCCACGGGAGATGCGTCTGGGTCTTGCCGTTGACCAGTCCCCAGCTGTAGCAGGCGATTCGCTCCTGCTTGAAGAAGGGAAGGTGGGACTTGGGGAGGCTGCCCATGCCGCGCGCCATCCACTCGGTGCAGAGGATGGGCCGTTTGTGCGCCCGAAGCCCCGCGACCATGCCCTTCACGCCGCCCAGGTTCCCGTAGCTGTGGAAGCTCACGACGTCCGAGAGTTCGAGTTGAGCGGCGTTGAGTTCCTTGAGGCCGCCATTCCAGACGCCGATGGTGAGGGGCTGGGTGGGCTTGGCCTTGCGTGCCCAGGCAAAGCACTCGCGGACCAGGGGCAGGCTCCTGTTGCCCATGCCGCTGTTGCCCGGCTCGTTATAGAGGTCCCAGACGACGATCCGCTTGTCGTTGGCGAAGTGCCCGACGAGGTCGGCCACATACTTCTCCAGGTCGGGCCACGCCGCCTTGTCGGCGACGCGCTGGTGGCCGGGGCTGGGGGTCCAGGCGGAGTTGTGGACGCCTGGGACCGGCTCGTCCTGCTTGCCGAGATAGGGCTGCTTGTTGGCGAAGGCGCAGTCGTCGAAGAGCACGGGCATCGTCGTGAGGCCGCGCTTGGCCGCGAGGGCGACGAATTCCCCGAGCCGCTTCCTCAGCCCCTCGGGGTCCTGCTTCCACACGAGGAACTGGACGAAGACGCGGGTGGAGTTGAAGCCGAGATCCTGGGCAAGAGCCAACTCGCGGTCAATTGTCGCCGCGTCGAAGGTCTCGGCCTGCCACATCTCGGTCGTGTTCGCGGCGTTGCTGGGCACGTAGTTGAACCCGACGAGCCACGGTTGCTTCTCGTACCACGCCGTGGCCCGCTCCGCCGTCCACCGCCCCTGCGCTTCCTCGCCCGCCGCCGCAGCCACGGCGATGGCAAGCAACAGAAGCCCTGCCCCGCAGCTCCCCATCCCGCGTTCCCCTTTCAGGCTATGCCACGCCCTCGGCGGCCGCCGCCGCTCGAAGGCGCCGGTCTGAGGACGAGAAGCGAACCGGCAGCGCTGACTCAGAGGCCAAGAGCTTCGCGGAGGCGAGATGGATTGCGTCCATGCCGCGGAGCCTGTGGGCATCACTGAAGTCGCCCGCAAGCTCGACTACACGCTGCGTAACGTCAACAACGACGAAGCTCGGCCATTCAGCACGGAGGGTGGAGACTGCCATCGCGTGGTCGGCCGGGGACAGGCCTCCCTCCCTGCGTTTCCTGGCGAGCGCGCTCCGGACCTCAGCATAGGCGATTCGCGAACTTGCCACATCCTCAGCACCAGCCACTTGATGCTCCACGTCCGCACTATCGGGTTCATCAACGTAGAGCTTGACGATGCTGCTGCTGTCAAGGTATAGGGTCACCGCGGTCCTCCAGGATCATCTCAGAGAGCGGCTTGCCAGTGGCACGGATCCGCGGGTACAGCCCCTTGGGCTTGCCGCCCCCCCAGCTCACAAGCCCCTTCTTGATGAGCGGCTCAAGCCTCCTGCGGATTTCCGCCTCGCTGGAGGGGACCACGCGAGCGAACGGGCGGCCGCGGTCCGTGACCTCCACGGTCTCGCCTTCGCGCACCTTACGCACGTAGTAGCCGAGTCTATTCTTGAACTCCCGAAGACCTGCTTGCACCATCGGCATGACCTCCGTTGTGGACTGGGCCTGTGGCTACATTATATCCCGCTTGTGGCCACCACGCAATCGCTCCGCATCCCCTCGCGCCGCTTGCGCCGGCAGGGCGCGTCTGCTACAATTCCCGCCAGCCGAAGATCGACCAGCCACCACCCGCTATCCGAGGAGGACGCTCGGTGTCTCGCATCCCGTGGGCCGTGTCGCTTGCTGCCGCCCTGTCCACCACCCTCGCCCGTGCGGCCGAGGTGCCGCTGCCCGACGTCCACCGCATCGCGCTGGCGGACGAGCAGGGGAAGGCCATCGGCCCAGCCAGCCTGGCGCCCTACAGCCCGAAGATGACCTGCTCCACCCAGAACTGCCACACGTACGACACGATCTGCCGCGGCACCCACAGCCGCGCCTACCCCAGCCTGAAGCCCGTGCCGTACCGCGCCGACCGCTTCGTGTGGACGCGCTTCGACGGTGCGACGGGCATGGCAGCCCCCCTCTCCCACCACGCGCTGGCCGCCAAGCCCGAGGACTTCGACCCCAAGGCCCACATGACCGCCTACGACATGGCCGTGCAGTTCGGCGCATACCACGTCGGCGGCGGACGCATGGAGCGCGACGCCGCGGGCAACCGCTACGACGCGCACCTGGCCGCCAACCCCGCGCTCCGCACCGCCGCCGAGCCGCACGCCAGCCCCGACTACTATCAGGCCCGCTGGGACCAGACCGGCGTGCTCGAGACCGACTGCCTGGCCTGCCACGGCCAGCGCGGCTACGACCACGTGGAGCGCGCCGCCCAGATCGCCGCCCGCAACTTCAAGTGGGCCGCCACAGTCGGCGCGGGCTTCGGACACGTCGAGGGCAAGACCGCATCCCTCGACCCCGACGCCAAGCCCGACGAGTCGGCCGAGCCCGCCGTCAAGGTGAAGTACAACCCCGCCCTCTTCGGCCCCGACGGCAAGGTGCACCTGGACATCGGCAAGCCGCTCGACGCCAATTGCCTGTTCTGCCACCGCCGGCCCGCCAAGGGCGCGGCCGACTGGACGGATTGCCTGGACGCGGACGTGCACTCGAAGGCGGGGCTGAAGTGCGTGGACTGCCACCGCGGCGGCGCCGACCACGTGATCGCAGGCGACCGCAAGGCGGCCAGACCCGATTCCGCCTCCCTCACCTGCAACGGCTGTCACACCGCGGGCCGCCTCGGCGCGCCCGTGCCTGCGCACGCCGGCCTCCCCAAGCTCCACCTCGACGAACTCTCCTGCGAGGCCTGCCACGCCGGCCCCAGGCCCCGCGTCGTCCCGATGGTCCTCGAGCGGCTCCGCCTTCTGGCACCAGTCCTTCAGCGCGAAGTCGGCGTCGGCCGGGCCCTCCTTGTAGGCGAGGGCCAGCGTGTCGCGGAAGCTGCCGTTCTCGGACGTTCCGACGACGTGGAGGGCCTTGTAGCGCCCCGGCGGCACCTCGATCCGCTGGCCGTTGCACGACACGTTGTTGAAGTCCCCCCGCTCCTTGCTCGGGAAGAGGAAGCTCACGTTGTCGAAGGAGAACTTGGAGCCTGTCGCGGGCAGGTTTTCGGCGGGGAAGACTGAGCCAGGGATATCGGCGGCGTGGTCGGGGCAGTCGAAGTTCCCGTCGGAGCGCCGCTGCGCATCGGCGATGGCGTCGTTGTCGAACAGCGCCTCCAGTTTCAGCGGCACCTGCCCCATCACGCCCCAGGGGTCGGGAGTCTCGCCGGCCCAAACCTGTGCGCCAATGACCCAGAGAACAGCTAGCGCGCAACCTCTGACGGCCAGGCGGGCTACTTTGTGAGAGGTCGGGGTGCGCATTGAGATGCTCAGGGTCTGATGGCTTCGATCCCCACAAACCCCGAGAAATCACCCAGGTTATAGGTATAGATTCGGCGAATCGTGCTGGCCTGCATCGTGGCAATGAGTTGCAGATCGAAGACCCGCTTTCCCTTCAAAGCGCGGTCCCTCGCCAGCTCGATCCATCGCTTCGGCACGTCCGAAGGCAGGGGCAGGATGGAGATTCCCGGCAGAGCCAGCACGTGGTCAAGAGCTGCCACTGCCTCGTACGGCTCGAAGGGTGGGCTAACGCGGCGCGGGTTGGTGATTACGGAGTAGAATTCGGCCAAGACTTGGGAAGTCACGCAGAGCGCGACCTGCCCGGCCTCAGCGCTCGTGAGGAGAGCCTTCGATGCCGCGTGGTGCTCCGATTGCTGGTAGTGCGCGTACACGAGCACGTTCGCATCCACCAGCGCTACCTCACCCGACATCGTCGTAGATCTCCTCGCGCGTCAGGGGGGTGAGGACCTTGCCGTCCTTGACGAGGAGTCCAACGGGGCGGGGCTTGTCACCCTTGCCATTGAACTGCTCGCGCAGGGTATCCACCATCTTTTTCACCGCCTGCACGAACGGCTCGGGCAGGCCCTCGACATCAAGCTCTATCGTCTTCATGTCCTTCTGCCTCCACATGAAGCCTGTCCCGCGGCCTTCAGTCCCTATTGCAGAATACAACCCCTGGGCGGCGGAGTCAAGGCCGAGGCCCTGGATCAGGCGGGGCGCTGATGAGTTCATCGCGCCGGCCCTCAAGAAGGGCATTGGTGACCTCCAGGATCACCTTGACCGCTGGCGGGCCCGGGTATCCCTTCCACCAGGAACTCCCTCCCTTCGTTCTGTTCCCTCTGTCCTCCAGGAGTATCCCGACGCTGAACCCGGGCGAGACCGAGCGCTTCGCCCAGTCCACGGCTGGGCCACTGATGGTCCCGAAGGCGGGCAAGGTCTCCCGGAAGGCGTAGAGCGGGTCGTGGCAGCCCACCACAGCGATGGGGTACCACTTCCGCGGCCCGGACCGGAGCCGCGCGATGTCCACGAGCCCGACGGCGTTCATGTCGATCCAGAGCGCGACCGGTTTATCGGTGCGCTGCCAGAGTTCCTCGAACGTGTTCACGACAACGACCTCGGGATGCGCGTTCAGGTCCGTCCCCGAGAGCACGCCCTGGCCCTGAACCAGGTAGATCGCCTTGGGCCCGGACGTGTCGGAGCAGCCGGCCAGGCAAGCAGCTACAAGCACTACCACACAGGCCGAAGACTTCATTGCAGGTTCCTCCGAGAGCGCGGAATGGAAGATCAGCGCGCGACCTCGGTAGCCGCTTCCAGTGGGCCGAGGCGCTTTGTCCACTTGGCCTTGGGTAGGCCAATGCTCGCGTCCTGCGGCACCGGCAAAGTGTTGACCGCGATGATGTGGGTCGTGCCATCGTGCTCCAGGGCGCGGTAGCGGACGGCGCTCTTGAGGTCGGCTGCGACCTCTTTGCCTTCGAGGAGGACGGGGATGAGCTTCGCCACCTCGCCGGAGATGGCGCTGACCTCTCTCCAGCGCCGCTCGAAGACGGCCTTGTCGTCGCCCTTGAGGAGATCATAGTAGGAGTAGCAGATGAGGCCCTGGGCGCCGTGGATGAGGGCCAGATAGACCATCGCCCGCTTCTCCTCGAACGTCGGCTCGCGGTCCTTCGCGTCGTTCGAGTAGTTGGCCCACTGGAAAATCTGCGGCACGCACCAGGCCGGCTTCGCCCACCACGTTGCGGCCCGAGCCGTGTCCATCCACTCGCCCACCATCATCACGGGATGGCGTGGGATGGGATAGGGGTCCACGCCGAGGATGTCGGTGACGCCGTAGTAGAGGTGGTTCTGCGAGGGGACGCAGAGCACCTGGAACGCGGGATGGCCGGGGTCGAGGTCGCACACGAGGTCGTAGGCGGCCTGGAGCTTGGGCATCCACTCCGGCCCCAGCTCGTCGTTGGTGTACCAGGCGAGGAGGGCGGGGTGGTCGCGCAGCTCGGTGATGTACTTGCGCATCTGGTCGAGGTCGCTCGTCCCCCCTTGTTTCGGATGCCAGGTCGAGCCCTCATAGAAGTCCTTGATCGAGTAGATGACCTTGAGGCCGTGCTTCGCGGCGCGGTCGAGGTAGTCGCGGGGGTCCTTGCCCGCGCCGTAGCCGTAGCAGAGGATGGTGTTGAAGCCTGCCGTGGCGATGCGGGCCAGGTGCTCGTCCTCGGTCGGGCCGAGATAGAGGCCGAGGGGGAAGAATGGCTTGCCCTCGACGAGCAGGCGGCCCGCCTCGTCGAGCGCCACCTTGCGTGGAATCGGCTCGGCCACGCGGAACGCGGCAGCCGTCGGCTCCCCCACCCGCCGGCCATCGGCGCCGAGAAGCCCAACGGAGAGCGTGTAGCGGCCGACCGCCAGTTCAGGCAGGCCGAGGGGCCAGTAAGCGGTCTCCTCAGCCCCGGTCTGGCGGGGAGAGCGTCGCGTGACGACGACCCGTCCGTCGGCCGCGGCGATGGATGCCTCGAACACCACGTTGGGGAGCGGCAGGTCGTGCTCGGCGAGATTGAGCCGCAGGCGCAGGCCGAGCTTCTTCCCCTCCGTGGGCCGCTGAACCGTCGCGCGGTAGTGCGGCGACACGATGCCGAAGTCGAGCGCCGGCCCGCGGATGGCCGTGACCTCCACGTCGTCGAACCAGGCGGTGCCGGTCGTATGCTGGCGGAGGTAGAGGACGACGTGGCCGCTCGCCGCGTCGGCGGGCACGGCGCCGGTTTCGCTCTCGATGCGCGTCCAGTCGAACGTGCCGGCCTTGCAGCCCGGATAGTGGCCGCCGAGCCACTGCCCCTTCGCGTCGCTCCACTCGATGCACAGCCCCGCCCCCTGGTCCTGCGCGTCACCACGCACGTCCCTGCCCTTCACCCAGGCCGAGATGCGATAGGGGGGCGACTCGATTGGCGAGTGGCCCGTGGCCGCCCCGATGTCGCGCTTCCTCGGCCGCCTCGACGACGAGGGGCGGCTCGCCCGCACGCTCGTCTACAGCCTCAACCCCACCCACAACGCCGTCCTCGCCTCGATGGTGGGCAACTTCCAGGACGGCTCGGTGCCCGGCAAGCTCCAGGTCGGCAGCGCCTGGTGGTTCAACGACCAGGCCGACGGCATGCTCGAGCACCTCAACGCCATCTCGAACATGGGCCTCCTCAGCCCCTTCGTGGGCATGCTCACCGACAGCCGTTCGTTCCTCTCTTACACGCGGCACGAGTATTTCCGTCGGCTCTTGTGCAACCTGCTGGGCGGCGAAATCGAGCGGGGCCTCCTGCCGCGCGACATGGAGCTGGTCGGCGGCCTGGTCCGCGACATCTCCTACCGCAACGCCGCCCGCTACTTCGGCTTCGAGGGGCTGCCGGCGTGCTAGTGCACACCCTCCCGTGGGTTCCAAACCCGCGGGAGGGTGCGGTTGCCATTCAGGCGGGAACGTGCTATGCTTGGGTCAGTGGAACCGTGTCGAGGCCGTGCCATGAGTACCGGGAAGAATCAGATGCCATCGTGGAAGGACCCGGGTGAGCTGTTCGCTGCGCCCGGCCCCGCGGCGGCGACAGTGCCCCGCAACGGCAGAGAGCCGAAACTGGCCCAGAAGTTCCACGCGAAGTGTGAGGCCTGGGCGAAGCATGGCGGGTCCCTCACGAGCGTTCATCGGATCTATCTTGGGGACGCTCGCGAGATGCAGGGGCTTGCTCCCGAGACTCAAGTGCACCTGGTCGTCACGTCCCCGCCCTACTGGAATCTCAAGAGGTACGCCGGTGACCATGACGGCGCCCAACTCGGTCACATAAATGACCGCGAGGCGTTCCTGGAGGAACTCGGCAGAGTCTGGCGCCGATGCTTCGACCTGCTCGCGCCCGGGGGACGGATGTGCGTCATCGTGGGCGACGTGTGCCGCTCCCGCCGCCAGCACGGCCGCCACCTTGTGGACCCCCTTCACGCCTACCTGCTCGTTCAGTGCCAGGAAATCGGCTTCGACCCGCTCGCGCCGATCATCTGGCGGAAGATCGCCAACGCGACGACCGAGGTGGACGGGAACGGCTCGGCCTTCCTTGGCAAGCCGTACGAGCCCAACGCGATCATCAAGAACGACATCGAGTTCATCCTGATGTTCCGCAAGCCGGGGGGCTATCGGCATCCCACGCAGAAGCAGCGCGCGCTCTCGATGATCGAGAAGAAGGACTACGGCACGTGGTTCCAGCAGGTCTGGGAGGACGTGCCGGGCGAACTCCAACGGGAGCACCCCGCGCCGTTTCCCGTGGAGATACCGAAGCGTCTCATCGGGATGTTCTCCTTCGTGGGCGACACCGTCCTGGACCCGTTCATGGGCCTCGGCACCACCACGCTGGCCGCCATCGAGATGCACCGGAACTCCATTGGGTTCGAGGTGGACGAAGGGTATTTCGCTCTGGCCAAGAAGAGGCTTCTGTATCTTCCTGCTCTCGCGGAAGTGAACTTCTATGAGTCCTAACCCGCTCTCGTTCCTCCATCACCTCCAAGAGCTTGGCTATCACCCCCGGTCCGACAAGCACTCCAACGCGCTGGCTGAGGCGATCGTGCGCGACCTGCTCTCCTGCTCTGCCTCCATGGCGGAGCGGGCCGCCGCCGGAAATCTGGTCTACGACCTCAACTTCACCATCAACGCCGGCACGTCGGACTGGAACGTTGACCTCGTGCTCGGGGCTCCGCCGCCGGGCGCCCCGCCGCCTGAGGGGGGCGAGCCAATCCGCAGGACGCGGCCCTCAACGGTGCAGATTGCCATCGAGATCAAGAGCGTGATGACCGAGCACCGCAAGGCCGTGAAGAACCGGAAGCGAGATCTCGAGGCGCACCACGAGCACGTCCATCGCTACAGTAACAAGGCGATTGCTGGGGGAGTCCTTGTCGTCAACGGCGCGGCAAGCTTCATCTCTCCCTTGCGGGCGGAGCGCACCACGCACAGGAACCCGGCCGCGCTGGTTGAGCATTGTGTGCGGCAGGTGAGAGGCATCACGGGTCGCTCGGCACTGCACGGCGAGGGCCTGGAGGCCAGGTGCGTCCTCGTCGTCGACATGGACAACGAACACCTGAGCGCCACGAGCTTTGTCACGGCCCCGCCGGCTCCCCAGATTGGCGATCCCCTCCATTACGATGCCTTCAGCCAGGCAATCGCCAGCTTTTACACCGAGCGGTTCGGCTAGACGAATAGCGAGCCGGTCACTCTCCTGCCGCGCGACATGGAACTGGTCGGCGGCCTGGTCCGCGACATCTCCTACCTCAACGCCGCCCGCTACTTCGGCTTCCAGGGGCTGTCCCCGGCCGGTCAATAGTGCGTGAGGGACGAAGCCTGTAGGCGGGCCGTCCCTGGCCCGCGGACAGCCACGCGGGGCAGAGACGCCCCGCCTACAGCCCCTTGGGAACTTGTGTCCGGACCTCACGGCAGGGACCTGACGACGCGGAAGCCGTTGGTTACCAGCCGGTTGCCCGGCACGCTCCCGAAGGAATGAAGCAGCCCGCAGTGGCCCGCCTCGGCCTCGGCCCACGAGCCGCCGCGAAGGGTGCCGGGCAAGGCTCTGTCCCCGTTGCCTGCGGTGTAGCCCCCAGGGACCACCTGGCACCATTCCCACACGTTCCCGTGCATGTCGTACAGGCCCCAGGCGTTGGGCCTCTTGAGGCCCACGGGATGGGACTGCTCGCCGCTGTTTCCGCGGACCCAGGCGTGGAGGCCGATCGCGTCCGGCGAGTCCCCCCAACACAACCGGGTGGTCGCGCCGGCCCGGCACGCATAGTCCCACTCGGCCTCCGTGGGCAGGCGGTACTCGGCGCCCTCGACCTCGGACAGCCTGCGGCAGAACGCCAGGGCCTCATCCCAGTTGATGCTGTCGGCAGGCAGGTTGGCGCCGCGGAAGTGCGACGGGTTCTCGCCAGTCACCTTCTCATACTGGGCCTGTGTGACCTCGCAGGCGCCGAGGTAGAAGGGCCACTTGATAGCGGTGGTGCCGGCCCGCGACGTGAATGTTCCCGGGAAGATGAGGCGGAAGCGCATGCCGAGGGAGTTGGCGGCCTCCTGGTCCTTCTCGTCGAAGAGCGCGCGGAGCCTCGCCTGCTCGGCGGCGGGGAGCGGCGCCAGAGGGGGCTTGGCGGCGCCGGAGGATGGTGGCACACCTGGCGTCTCAGACGAGCAGGAGCAGAGGAGCCACAGGATGCCCACGAAGCAGTAGCGCCATGGGGTGGCCACCCCTGTGGGCGGGGCGTCTCTGCCCCGCGCGGGGCGCGGAGGCCCCGCCCACATTGGCCGGAGACCATCGCGGGGCATTCAGTTCCTCAGCCTCCACAGGAGCGGCTGGGCGCGCCCTGGCGGGCGCGTCTTGGGGGGGCAGGCTATGGAGCCCGCTCCATAGTCCCCCTGCCCCGCCCACGCCGGCCGCCGCGCCCCCACGCGGGGGAATGGCGAAAACACCGCAGTTCTCGCGGGGCGTGGCCAGTTCTGGTCCCGCGAGGGCAGCCACGGCCCGTGCGACGCGAGATGGCTAGAGCAAAAGGGGTGCCAAGGCGCTCGCTGTGACTGGGGGCTTGTGACACTTCACCCGAATGAAGTGGGAGTTCGTAGTGCGGCCTTCAGGCCGTATCCCGGACGCCAGATACGGGCTAAAGCCCGCACTACGAACTTCCCCGCCCCTTGAGGGGTGTGCTTGAGGCCCCACTTCATTCGGCTGAAGTGGTACGGGGGCTTGCATTCGCCGGGAGATGAGCTACAATAGCCCTCAAGCTATGGAACGAGGAATCATGCCGAATCAACTCGCGAGACTGATGGGGCTTGCCTGCGTCGCCCTCTGCACGGCTGCCGCCTCCGCGGCGGGGGCGGAGGTGGTGATGAACACGGAGGCCTGGGCCAGCACGCCGCAGGCGTTCGACCAGTGCGACCAGCGCATCCGCGGCCTCCAGGGGCGCAACCTCCTCGGCCGCAAGGGCGTGGCCGTCGTGCCCGACCGCGGCGCCACCATCGGCGGCATCCCGTGCCTCACCGACGGCGACGCCGGCGAGCAGGGCGGCGAAGGCAGGGCAAACGTCAATGGCAGCCCCTCGATCGTCACTTACTACCTCGGCCAGCCCAAGCCCATCCACCAGGTCGGCGTCTTCAGCTTCAACGGCGACCGCCGGGCGAATCAGGACTTCGAGGTGCGCTTCGCCGACAACAGCGCGAATCCCGGCAAGCCGCCCGAGTTCTCCGAAAAGCCACACCTGACCTCGGGCGACAAGATTCTCGGCCGCGACGGCGGCGGCTTCCACACCTGGTTCGTCGAAAAGGCGGGCGGCACGCTCGTGCCCGGGAAGGCCGACTGGGTGCAGTTCCGCCTCTGGCGCACCTACAGCGTCGAGGCCGGCAAGCCCGCGAAGACCGACACGCCCAACGGCTGGTCGGCCATCGTCGAGCTGGAGGTCTTCGGCGAGGAGACCGACGTCGTGCTGCCCTCGAAGGAGGAACTCGCCCGCCGCGCCGCCCTCAAGAAGGCCCCGAAGCAGCCCGTCTACGAGAAGAAGGGCACCTGGCAGGAGACGATGGCCGCGGCCCGCGAGGGGATTCTCCGCTGGGAGTGCGAGCTGGACGCGCTGGTCGCGCCCGACGCCGGCGTGTCGCTCGGCCCCTGGAGCATCATCGGCCCCTTTGCGCCAGGCAGCAAGGAGGCGCGGGAGATCGAGGGCGCCCGGAAGCTCGACCTCGCCAAGACCTATCCCGCCGCCGATGGCAAGGCCATCGGCTGGCGCGAACTCCCCGAACTCAAGGACGGGGAGATGGCCGACCTGGCCAGGCCGCTGAACGCCAAGCCCGGCCAGCTCATCTTCCTCTGCCGCTCCGCCCGCGTGGACCGCGTGCTCGACCGCCAGAACCCGTTCGCCGTCGGCCTGGGCCTGGGCGCGGGCCGCGTGAGCCTGTTGCCCCCGCGCCGCGCGGCGGCGGCCCGGCGGCCCGAAGAGCCCGCGGCGCCGAACCAGGTGACGTGGGAGATCACGGACGGCCAGGGCGACTACCAGATTCTCGCCGCCCTGCCCGTCGCCGCCGACGGCACGGCCGCCTTCTGGTTCACCCCACAGCCAGCGTCGGCCCGGCCCGGTGCAGGGACTTCCGCCCACCGCATCGGCCGCCGCGAGGCGCTCTACGGGCAGATGAAGAAGGACTTCCCCGACCCCGCGAGCAGCGCGCAGATTGCCTGGGAACAGAAGGACAGCATCTGGATCGTCTTCGAGCGCCGCCAGATGTCCAGCTACACCAGGTTCCTCAGCGACTGGGCGCCAGGGAACCCTGCCTTCCTCGTGCGACAGTACAACGAGGCCGCGGAGCTTCGCCGCGCCGACCTCGACAAAGCGCTGTCCGCCGAGCCGGCGTCGGTGAAGTCGAGCTCGGGGCGCTGGCTCGAAACCCTCAAGGCGGCCGAGCCCCCGAAGGACGTTGCCGCCGCCCGCGGCCGCTACTATGCCATCGCCACCGTGCAGGAGGCCGTGGCCGAGGCCCATCGCATCGAGTCCATGCGCCTCGCGGTCGAGGACCAGCGCGACACGTTCCGCGAGCGCTATCCCAAAGCGCCGGAGTATCTGGCACGCATCGCCGACCTGGCGAAGCAGAGCGACGCCGCGCTCGCCGGCGCGCTCGCGGCCCGGCCCGAGGCACTCGCGGCCGTCCTGGCCGTCCGAGCCGAGGCCGACAAGGCGAGCGGCGAAATCCTCCTCGCCAACCCGCTCCTCCAGGGGATGGACAAGCTGCTCCTGGCCCGCGGCGGCCCGGGCTTCAACTCGAACTGGGGCGGCCCCAACAGCCTGGGCAGCGAACTCGTCGTCCTCTCGCCCGTGCGGCCCGACGGCGAGGTCAAAGTGCTCCACACCGCCCAAGGCAGCATCAGCAACTTCGACCTCAGCTTCGACGCCAAGAAGGTCCTGTACTCGAACGGCCGCCACGTCTTCGAGGTCAACGCCGACGGCTCGGGGCTGCGGCAGATCACGAGCCAGACCGATCCCCACGTGTTCCACTACGACCCCTGCTACCTGCCCGACGGCAATATCATGTTCGTCTCCACCGCCTGCGAGCAAGCCGTCCCCTGCACCGGCCAGTGGTACGTCGGCAACATCCACCTGATGGACGCCGCAGGCAAGCGCGAGCGCCGCATCACCTACGACCAGGACCATAGCTGGAACCCGACCGTCCTCAACAACGGCCGCGTCATCTACAGCCGTTGGGAGTACACCGACACCCCGCACTACTTCAGCCGCCTGCTCTTCCACATGAACCCCGACGGCACGGAACAGATGGAGTACTACGGCAGCAACTCGTACTGGCCCAACGCCATGTACTGGCCGAAGCCCATCCCCGGCCACCCGACCGAGATCGCCTGCATCGTCTCCGGCCACCACGGCGTCGGGCGGATGGGCGAATTCCTCCTCCTCGACCCTGCGAAGGGCCGGCAGGAGGCCGACGGCGTGGTGCAGCGCATCCCTGGCCGAGGGCGCAAGGTCGAGCCGATCATCGAGGACGGGTTGGTGAGCGAATCGTGGCCCCGCTTCGCCATGCCCTGCCCCCTGGCCGAGCCAGAGACCCACCTCGGCGCCGGCAAGTACTTCTTCGTCACCTGCAAGCTTACCCCCTGGTCGCAGTGGGGCCTGTATCTCGTGGACGTGTTCGACAACATGACGCCCGTCCTCATGGGCGGCTACTCGATGGCCACGCCGTTCCGCCGCAGGCCCCGCCCGCTCGCCATCGCGCCCAAGGTGGACCTCGCCAGCAAGGAGGGCGGAGGTGCTCGCTGCCAGAGAGGTAGACGTCGCCATCAGAGAAGGCGAGGCGGCCGCCGGGGAGCTTGCCGAGGACCTCGATGGCGGTGTCGGCGGGGTTGATGCGGACGAGTGCGCCGGCCAGGAAGGTCCAGACCTTGCCATCGGGGCCGAGGCGGAAATCGTGGGGCTCCATCTGGTTCGAGCCGATGCCGACCGGCAAGGGGAACGGGAGCTTGCGGCGGAAGGCGACCTCGCCCGTCGCCGCGTCCACGCCATAGAGGATGCTCGACTTGGGGTCGGCCGGGTCCTCGGTCCAGCCGAGGATGCGCGCGCCGCTCACGCCGACGACGAGGCCGGTGCCCTTTGCCTCCATCACTGGCTCGATCTCGCGCACGAGCTTCTGCGCAGCGGTGTCCCAGACGAAGAGCTTGCCCTGCTTGAGTTCGGGCTTGCCGAGCGTGGCGTCGCGGACGCGCATGGTGGAGATGACGATGAGCTTGCCGTCGTCGGCCGCGGCCAGGTGGGTGATCTGGGCGTTGCTGAACTCGCGCCAGAATCCCCCACCCTCCCCTTTCCGCGTGTCCCACCAGGCGAAGCCGCCGCCCGAGCCGTTGCGGACCCAGCGCCCGCCGAAGTAGACCCGCCCGTCGGCCCCGACCGCGGCGGCATACATCTTGTGCGTGCCCGCCCACTTGTTCAGGTAGCCGAGCATGCGCGGGTTGCTCCGCTCATCCGTCTCGGCAAGCGGCTTGTGGGTGGGGTCGCCGATGCCAATGGTCCAGGGCTTCGTCGGGTCGAGGACGTAGGCGATGGACGACGGATAGCCGCTCATGTAGACCTTGCCATCGAGGATCGCCGTGGCATAGTGGCTGAGGGCGTTTTTTCCCAAGTGCACGCTCTTGCCCGTGGCGGGGTCGAAGAGGAAGTTGCCTTCGTAGGAATCGGCGGTGCCGAGGACGCGGCCATCGGGCAGCTCGGCGAGGCGGTTGATGGTCATCGGGTAGGTGGGCACCTGGAGCGGGATGGCCTTCCACTCGCGGCCTTCGGCCTTCGCCTCGGGCGTGCGATACCAGAGGATGGCCTTGCCGTCGGAGGCCGGCGTCGCGCTGTCGGTGTAGAACTCGGGTTGGGGCGGCAAAGTGACCCAGGGCCTGGCGTCGGGCGGCTCGGGCCAGGGCGGCCTCTCCTTCGGGTCCTTCTTCGGAATGGCCTTGCCCTGATGGAGCCAGTATTGGGTCGCATTCCCTTCGGTGCCGACGACCTTGCTGGAGCTCGCCGTGCAGCCGTGGCGCCCCTGGCTCACGCTGACCATGCCGCCGACGGTCTCGGTGGTGACGAGCGTTTCGTCCTTGCCCGTCTGGCGGTCGAGCGCGACGAGGAACCAGGGGACTTTTCCGCTGGCGACGTAGACGTAGCGCTCGTCGGCCGCAATCGAGTAGCCCCAGCAGCCGTTGGGCGCGTGGCTGGGGCCGATGGGGCCGTAGTCGTTCACCTTGCCCGTCTTCGGGTCAATCTGGTAGGCGCCGGCCTTGCGCTCCTTGTCGTAGCTGCCGCTGCCGTAGATCATCCCGTCGGTGCCGATGCACATGGGCCGCGTCTCGCCCGCGAGGCCCGGCGCCACGACCCCCTTGCACGACAGCTCGTTCGTCGCGGGGTCGTAGACGTAGACCTCCATCCCCTTCTGCCAGTCGGGCGTCGCGATGTAGAGCCTGCCGTCGGGGCCGAGCACGCGGCCGCAGATGTGAATCTGGCGCCGGTCGGGAATGCCGTCCTTCTTCACCGCGCCGGTCGCCAGGTCGCCGATGAAGACCGTGGTCGGCCCGCCGTAGCCCTTGAAGTACCACTGGAGAAAGTCATACGTCTTCCCGTCGGGGTTGGGCACGAGCATCAGCTCGCCGCGCCGCACCGAGGTCACGGGCACGCCCAGCTCCTCGACCTTCAGCGGCTCCGCCTTCCCAACCAGCGCAGCGAGGTCTGGCTGTTCCTTCGCCGTCCAGGGCGCCTCCGCCCCAAGGGCGGCCCCCGCCGCCGCCAGCAGATGCAGGATCCCCGTCACGTTCATTGAGATGCTCCTTCTTCCTCTCCGTTTCCGGCCAGTTGACTATACGCCCGGGGGCAGAGGGCCGCAACATCGGCAGGGCCTGCAGTTGACAGGGGATGGGAAGCAGTGGTAGGATTCCACACCTGTACATGTGTGGAATCCTCCTCCCGAGGACACGACACAATGGATGAGTTGATCGTGCGTGTGTTGCGGACGGTTGCGTGCGTGCCGAGGCTGCGCATCTTGTCGCGGCTTGGCGGGGGACAGGAACTCACGGTGAAGCGGCTTGCCAGCGACCTGGGCGTGCGGCCCGACCTGGCCTGCATTCACCTGGCACGCCTCGCTGCCGTGGGGCTGGTGAAGCGCCGGCGCTCGGGGAGGAAGTGCTACTGCGCCGCGGGCTCGCCCTACGGCCCGGAGACACTCAGTGGCCAAGTGGCCGCATGGCTTGGTGCTGCACTGCCCTTCGAGGGCTCGCCTCCGCGGCGCGCCCTGCCATCCGGATCCCGCAAACGACCCGCGGCCGATGGGCTCCCGCAAGCGTACCGTGTCGTCCTTGATGCTGCCACGGCCTTCACCCATCCACGGCGCATCCAGATCCTCCGCCGCCTCTCGTCGTCGGCGCCTGCGTCGGCCAGGGAAATCACCCGCGAGCTTCGGATGTCTGGTCCCGCGTTGAGCCGGCACGTGGCGAAGCTCATCCGTCGGCAGTACATCAGCCCCGCACGCGGGGGAAAGGAAGTGTCCTACCGGCTCGCCCCGGTGCCCAAGACGCCCTGTCACGCGCGGCTCATGGAGATCGTCCAGAGACATTGGGCCGAGCGGGATGAGCGTGCTTGACGGCGCCGTGGCTTTGGTGTTTCGTGGCCCCAAGAGGATTCCACACCTGTACATGTGTGGAATTCTGGTCCCGGCCCGCTTGCCGCCTGACCACGCGCAGGCAGTGGCCGGAGTGAGGCGCCATAGGATCCCAGACCTGCAAAGGCAGGGATACTGGTGCCACCCCTGCCGTTGCGGGCAACGCGTAGACACAGGCCAACAGAATGCATGACTGGACTGCACACCTGTACAGGTGTGCAATCTTCTGCCTGCTCCTCGTGCCACTTGACAATGCGCGGACAGGGGCCAAAATGGGGGGGCTGGGGCTGCGAGCCGGAGCAAGGTCTGATGACAGTGGTGATGGGAGGCGAGGAGGAGATTATGTGCCCTCACTGCATGAGCCGAAGGGAGTTCACGGGAGTGGCGGCGGCGGGGATCGCGGGCGGCGTCCTCGCGCTGTCTGCCGCAAGCGCCCAGGAGCTGACGGCTGAGCCGTGGGACCCAGATAAGCCCTTCCTGGTCACTGGCAAGCCGCTCCGCGTCCAGCCCATCCTCATGCACGGCCGGTGCAGCCCGCGGCCGATCGGCCTCCTCTGCGCGGCGCTGGGGGTTCCGCGGCCGGAGGCACAGAACCGATGGCTCCCCACACTTAGCTCCCTGCGCATGGGCGTGCGCATAGACGCCCCTGGCGTTCGTTGGTGGGACTACCACACGGTCGGCGCCAAGATGCAGATGCGCATTGCCGAAGGCCCCGGCAAGAGCAAGCCTGGCGCCATGCTTACACGACGTGAGTATCTCTGCGATGCTTCCTTCCTCGTCGCCCTTCATGGCGAGGTCGCTCTGATCGCTGACTTGGAGGGCGCCCTCAAGCAGCCCAAGTGGACGCTCTATCTCGGACGGAAGTGCTGTCCGCCAACGCGCCCTCTCTTGGAACACCCACGCGGCGACTACGCTGACCCGCTCTCGGCGCTCACGTCCATCCCTTGGCGACAGCGGCTCAAAGGGGATTCGGCGCCAGAGTCGGTAGACTGTCTCCTTGACTGGGAGCCAACAGTCGAACGGCCAGAGGCGCCGGAGAACGCTCTCATCTGGTACGACGTACCGTTGACGTTCCAGCCCCCGGCCCATAGGCCCAGATTCGTGATCCGCAAACCGTTGCGGGTCGGTCCCAACGGCGATCTCGCAGTCGCGGAGAAGCCTGCGCAGAGTTCTGCCCCGCCGCCTCTGCGTCCGACGGCCAACTACCGAAACACCGAGTACAGAAAGCGACGGCTGGAGCGTCTGGACAATGACGAGCACCTCTGCGTCTTCTGCAAGTCCATCGCCACAACCGTTCAGCACATCACCTATCGCCGCGCGGGCGGCGACGAAACGCTCGACGACCTCCGCTCCCTCTGCCGCCTGTGCCACGACGCCGTGACCATGATCGAATACGGCCTCGGCATGGGCCTCGACCGCATCAACCCCGAGGAACCCCGCTGGCGCGACCGCATCGTCCAGAAGCGCGACGAAATCATCCGCTTCCGCTCACTGGAGACCCGCCGCCGACGCCTCGAACCCGAGGAGGTGGAATAGCCATGTACCTCTCCTGCCTCTTGATTGACGTGGGAGCAGACCCCGACCGCCCCCGGCCGGGCCGGCTCTGGCTCCGCAACCTCTACCGCGTCCACCAGCGACTCGCCATGGCATTCCCTTCCAAGGAATGCCCCAGGGACCCGCTAGGACCGAACAATCCTGACCACCACCCGGATCAGAAGGCGGCGGACGACGTGCTCGCCAGCCGCGCGCATGTTCACGAGGAGCGCACCGACGAAAGCGGCTTTCTGTTCCGCATTGACTATGGGGTGGAGCAGAAGGACGATGGCCGCCCTCCCGTCGTCCTCGTCCAGTCTGCGAAGAAGCCGGACTGGCATTACGCCTTCGGCCTCACGCCCAGCCCGCACGGGCGCAAGCCGGTTGGCAACGCCGGCCACTTGCTCGCCGTCCCCCCGCAGGTCCGTGAGATCGTTCACGACTTTCCTGTAGGCACAAAGCTCCGCTTCCGCTTGAACGCGAACCCAACTCGCAAGCTCAGCACTGACCCCCTCGCAGGCAAGGGCAAGCGCCTCAGTGTCGGCAGAGACCCCGCTGCGATTCTTGACTGGCTATGGCGCAAGGCCGCTGCGGGTGGCTTCGAGCCTGTGTTCGGGAAGGGCAAGGATGGCTGGGACGACAACTGGCGCGTCACCACGCAGCTTTTCTACGCCTGGAAGAGCGCTGGTGAAGAGGAGAACTCGTCTGCCAAGATGACCTTCGGTGGTGCCATGATCGACGGCATATTGAGGGTCACTGATGCTTCTATCTTCGCCGAGACACTCCGCTGTGGTGTCGGCTCTGCCAAAGCCTTCGGCTTCGGACTCCTCACCGTCGCACCGGTGCGAGAGGACCAGCAGTAGGCCGTGGGGCGTCAGGGCTTGAGGGGAAACAGATGCAAGACCTCCACGAAATCCCCAAAATCCGCGACAGCCTCTCCCACCTCTACGTCGAGCACGCCCGCGTAGACCAGGAGGACAAGGCCATCGCGCTCCACAGGAAAGAGGGCGACCAACACACGATCACCCCCGTCCCCATCGCCTCCCTTGCCCTCCTCATGCTCGGCCCAGGCACCACCATCACCCACGCGGCCATTCGCGCGCTCGCCGACAACGACTGCCTCCTCCTCTGGTGCGGCGAAGAAGGCGTCCGTTTCTACGCCTCGGGCACCGGCGGCACCCGCTCCGCCGCCAACCTTCTCCGCCAGGCCCGGCTCGCCTCCAATGACGCCACACGCCTCGCCGTCGCTGAGCGCATGTACCGCAAGCGCCTCGGCCCACTCCCGCCTGGCCTCGCCCTTCAGCAAATCCGAGGCCGCGAGGGAGTTCGCGTCCGCGAAGCCTACGCCGCTGCAAGCCGCGTCACAGGCGTTCCCTGGACGGGCCGCACCTATCGCCGCGACCAGTGGGACGCCACCGACCCCATCAACCGCGCCCTCTCCGCCGCCAACGCCTGCCTCTACGGCCTCTGCCACGCCGCCATCCTCGCCACAGGCTTCTCCCCCGCAATCGGCTTCGTCCACACAGGGAAACAACTCTCCTTCGTCTACGACATCGCCGACCTCTACAAAGCCGACCTCACCATTCCCATCGCATTCCACACCACCGCCCAGGGCGACCAGCAGATCGACCGCCGCGTCCGCATCGCCTGCCGCGACGCCTTCAAGGGCACTCGGCTCCTCGAACGCATCCTCCCCGACATCGAGGATTGCCTCAGCATCGAGACCTCCGGCGTCGCGCCCCTGGCCACCCAACAGCCCGACTTCGACGCCGACCCCGCCGCCCCCGGCCACCTGTGGGACCCCAGCGGCGAAGTCGAGGGCGGCCTCGACCACAGCCCCACCAACGGCGAACCCGGCCCCGACGTGCCCTTCTGACAGCGAGGACCGCACATGGTCATCTTCATCCTCGAAAACGTCCCCACCAGCCTTCGAGGCGAGCTTACCCGTTGGATGCTCGAACCTCACGCCGGCGTCTTCGTGGGGGCGCTCTCCGGCATGGTCCGCGACAAGCTCTGGGACAAGATCAACCGCCGACTCGGCGACGGCAACGCCATCGCCATTCACACCACCAACAACGAGCAGGGATTCGCTATACGCACCTGGGGCAAGACCCGAAGGGAACCCGAAGACTTTGAGGGGCTGATCCTCATGAAACGCCGATCCTAGCCCGACCAGCAAGTGCATTCCCCACAGGCGTGGGGGTGAACCGTGCGAGACGGGGACGGCGGCCGCCACAGCCGCGCATTCCCCACAGGCGTGGGGGTGAACCGGCCGAGCTCGACTCCCTCCCCCGCCTCCGCGAGCATTCCCCACAGGCGTGGGGGTGAAGATCGGAAGAGCAATCGCCGCCGCCAAGTGCCCCGGCAGCCCCGTGGGCGGCCGCGCAAACGTGCTCGTCTTCCCCGACCTCGACGCGGGGAACATCGGCTACAAGCTCGTTCAGCGCCTGGCCGGCGCCCAGGCCTACGGGCCACTCCTCCAGGGCATCGCGCGGCCCGCCAACGACCTGTCGCGCGGCTGCTCGGCCCGCGACATCGTCGAGGTCATCGTCCTTACCTCCGCCCAGGCGGCCCTCTCTCAGCCCTCTCCAGCGAGGTGAAGCCATGGCAAAAGGCCATCTGCACGGCAGACCCAAGTTCCGCCTCGTCGCGATGCTCGTGTCCTGGACCCTCCTCCTCGCCGCAGTCGCCGGCATCGGCTACCTCGTCTGGAAGCTCCTGGCGCCCAGCGGCAGCGGCGGCGGCCTGTCCTCGCGCGACGGCGACCGCGTCGGACTCACCGGCGAGCCCCCTCAGCTCTCGCTCCTCTACAGTTGCGACATCGAGGGCCGCCTCACCCCCTACGCCTGCGAGGAGGGCGCCCTGGGCGGCGTGGCCCGAATGGCCACCGCACTCGACGCCTGGGCCAAGGACCGCCCCTACCGCATCGTTGCGGACGTGGGGAACAGCATGCTGCGCGCCCACGAGGCCGCCGAATCCGTCAATGCCTTCACCCTCAAGGCCCTCGACCGCCTGGGCTACGACGTGGTGAACTGCGGGGACAACGAGGCCACGCTCTCGCTCGACGAGTTGCGCGCCCTGGGGAAGGACAGGAAGTTCAAGCTCATCTCCGCCAACCTCGTGCGGGCCGACACGCGCGCCCCCATCTTCCCCACCCACCACATCCTGCGCCGCGGCGGCCTCCGCGTCGCCCTCATCGGCATCCTGCGCGAGGACATCCTGCCCAAGCACCCAGGCAAAGGCGTCCGCCTCATCAGCCCAGATGCCGCTCTGAGGTCCACCATCAACGTCGTGAAGAACGCCGCCGACGTCATCGTCGTCCTCGCCTTCCTGCCCCCCGAGGAAATCCACGAACTCGCCCGCAAGCACGGCGAGGTCCACATCTTCCTCGGCGGCCTCACGCCCGTCTCCTCCCCTCCCTACGAGGTCGCAGGCCCCCGCGCCGCCCCCTCCAGCATCGTCTCCTACATCGGCGACCAGGGCTGCACCCTGGCCTGCCTCGACTGCTCGTTCCCCAAAGGCCGCCTCCCCGCCGTCACCGGCCGCGCGGCCATCCTCGACAAGAACGTCGCCTCCGACCCCGCCTTCGCCGGCCTCATCGCCGAGTTCACTGCCGCCCTCAGCGGCAAGCCACTCCCAGGCGCCGCCCAGGACCCCAAGATGCCCTGCACGAGCACCCACGTCGGCTCCGACGTCTGCAAGCTCTGCCACATCAAGGAGTTCTACTCCTGGCAGAAGACCAACCACGCGGGCGCCTACGTCACCCTCCTCGATAGAAAGGAGCACGGGAACCCAGTCTGCCTCACCTGCCACACCACCGGCTACAGGCAGCCGGGCGGGTTCGACCCCGATAAGCCCCTCGAGCCCGAGAAGTCCACCGAGCCCGATGCCCTCAGGGCAACGAGAGCCCGCCGAAGCCAGGACCCAGTCAAGGGCGTGGGCTGCGAGTGCTGCCACGGCGGCGCGCGTGCCCACCTCGGCATCAGACTGCTCAAAGACAGCGCCGCCACCCGCGCGACACCCCTCCTGCGCACCGAGACGTCCAGGGAGAACTGCGTCCGCTGCCACACCGGCTCGCGCCCTTGCCTCGAGCCAGGCGCCACGGACACGTATGACCGCGGCGAGTACATGGCCAAGATCAAGCACTGGCAGAAACCCTGATCGGCCCCTGCTATGCCCTGAGGCATCGCCCGAACCCCTACGCCTCGTGCTGTGCTGCCTGTTCCACTGTCAAGCGGCATCCCGCCTTGCGCGGGAGCGTGGTCGGTGGTAGACTGCCTGCGTGAAAGCGGCGTCCGATCCTCTTACCCCTGCACTCCCGGAGGGTAACCGATGGGAACGCGAATCCGTGGCCGAATGTCGTCCGCGTTCGTCGCTGGGTCTCTGGCCCTGGCCGTTGTCGCGTTCCCAGGCCAGGCGCTGGCGGGCTCTTCGCGGGAGTCCAAGCCCAGTCCCCTGCGCTCTGTCATCTTCTACCTCCCGAACCGTGTTCTGGATCTTCTGGACGTGGTCTCGCTCGGCGTCGCGCCCCCCTCGATTCCCTACCTCTTCCCTTCCAGCGCGCACGCCAACATCCACGTGACGCGCGCGTTCCAGGTCGGCGCGGGGAACACGCATGGCGTCTTCCTGGGCAGGGGCTACGGCCGCCGCTTCGCCTGGGGGCTCCAGCACAACGAGCTGTCCATCGGCCCGCTCACCTTCGCCGAGTACGAGCGCTTCCAGGGGAGCGGAGCCGAGACCTCGAGGGTCGAACGCGTCGGGATGCTGCTGCCGACCGACGCGCCCTTCGCCGAGGGCATGTCCGACTACTGGGCCATTGGAGCCCACCTCGGCCTCCTCCCCATCGCCCTGGAGGTGGACATCCATCCCGCCGAACTCCTGGATGCCCTTCTCGGTCTGATCTGCATTGACAGCGCGAACGACGACTACTAGGCCAGGCGGCGCAGGAGCGCCAGGTTCGCGCGGTCCCACTCCCTGCCCCGTTCATCGGTCTTCGGGGTTTCGAGGAGCTTCGGCACGCCGGCGAAGCGGGGGTCGCGCAGCAGGCAGCGGAAGGCCTCCCGCCCCAGCTTGCCCCTGCCAATGTGCTCGTGGCGGTCCACCCGGCTCCCCAGCTCCCGCTTCGCGTCGTTCGCGTGGACCGCGTGGATGTGGCGAAGCCCGACGACCCGGTCGAACTCGGCGACCGTTGCGGCATAGGCTCCGGCCGTGCGGAGGTCGTAGCCCGCGGCGAACACGTGGCAGGTGTCCAGGCACACCCCGAGCCTGTCGGGCGCCCCGATGGCGTCGAGCAGCCACGCCAAGTGCTCGAAGCGATAGCCGAGCGACGTGCCCTGCCCCGCCGTGGTCTCAAGGAGCAGGCCCGCGGCGAGGCCGCTTGTCTCGTCGAGCGCCCGGCGCGCCAGGTCGGCGGCCCGCCGCAGCCCCTTCTCCTCCCCTGCCCCCTGGTGGCTGCCTGGGTGAAGGACCACCCAGCGGATGCCCAGGGCCGCCGCCCGCCGGAGTTCCACGATCAGCCCGTCAAGGGAGAGCCGGGCCACGCGCTCGTCGGCGCTGGCCGGGTCAATCAGGTAGTTCGCGTGGGCGATGATGGGGCCGATGCCCGAGCGCTGCCACGCCTCGTGGAACCGCTCGCAGTCGTCGTCCGTGAGCGGCGCGGCCAGCCACTGCACGTTGTTCCGCGTGAAGCGCTGGAGCGCCGTGCAGCCAAGCTCCTGCCCCCGCTCGACGGCCCGCCACACCCCGCCCTGAATGGACATGTGGGCGGTGGACTACAAGGCTGAGGTCTGGCTCAATGGCGCGAAGGCAGGGGAGCACGAGGGCGGCGAATCCCCCTTCACTCTCGACGTGACCGACTCCGTCAAAGCAGGGGCGCCCAACCTCCTGGCCGTCCGCGTGCTGAACCCGACGCACGCGCCGATAGATGGCATCGTGCTGAACGAGACGCCGCACCGCAACAAAGTCATCCCCTACTCGTCGGGCAGCGCGTGGAACCAGGGGGGCATCATGGATTCCGTCGAGCTGCTCCTCGCTCCGCCGGTGCGCCTCGCCGACATCTTCGCCCGAGCCGACTGGAAGACGGGGATGGTGCGCATCGAGGCGACCGCCCACAGTGCTCTCGCGGGACCGGCCAAGGGCCAGATGGAGTTCACCCTGGCGCCGGCGGCGAGTGGCGAAACACTCGTCACAGCCCGCGTCGAGCGCCAGCTTGCGCCGGGCGATACACTCGTCGAGGCCGAGCTGCGTGTTGAGAGGCCCCACCTGTGGGACCTCAACGACCCCTTCCTCTACCGCGTGACGGCACGTGTCCGGGCCGAAGGCTCCGAGGCGATGGACGAGCATTCGGTGCGGTGCGGTTTCCGGGACTTCCGCTTCGAGAACGGCGCCTTCCGCCTCAACGGCCGCCGCATCTACCTGCGATGCTCCCACACGGGCAACTGCTGCCCCGTGGGCCTCGAGATGCCCGTGGACCCCGATTGGCTCCGCCGCGACCTGGTGAACGTGAAGGCGATGCGCTTCAACGCCATCCGCTGGATTTCGGGCGTCGCCAAGCGCTAATCATCCCAGCATCGTCATCTGGGGCCTTCTCAACGAGACGCCCGATGGCCCGGTCTTCCGCCACGCAGTGCAGACCCTTCCCGCGCTCCGCAAGCTCGACGACTCGCGCATGGTGCTCCTCAACAGCGGCCGGTGGGACCGCGTGGCGACGGCGAGCGAGCGGATCATCGGCGTCGAGGGCTGGCGCAGCGCCGACCGGGTGGACCCTTGCGTCATCCGCAACGTGACCGACCACGTGGTCAGGGGCCTGGGCATCACCTGGGCGCCCGGCCAGCTCTCGTTCCACCCCGGCCGCGACGGCGAGTACAGCGTCGTCCGCTGGACCGCTCCCGCCGCGGGCAGGGCCGAGGTCGGCGCCACGTTCATCGGCATCGCGCAGAAGGCGACGACCGATGTCCACCTCCTCCACAGCGGCAAGGCGCTCGGCGACGCCTTCATCAACGTGAAGGGCGCGGGCAACGAAGCCCAGTTCGTGAAGAGCCTCGAGGTCCAGAAGGGCGACACCCTCGACGCCGTGGTCGGCTGGGGCAACGGCAACTACGGCGCCGACACCACGGGTCTCGATGTGACGGTCAGGGCCGAGGGCGGCAAGGCCAGCCATGCCGCCGCCGACTTCTCTATCAAGGGCAACCCCAACGGCCTCTGGAGCTATGGCCAGCTCGCCCCAGGCCCGACGCCCAACTCCGCCACCTTCAAGCTCTATCCAAAGAGGACGCCGGGCGAAGAGGCGGAGCTGGCCGTCGGCACGTTCAGCAACCCAGGCTCCGCCGTCTGGGAGGACACGATGGACGACCAGCACCCCTATCAGCGGGTGCCTCACACCGCCGACGTGATCCGCACCCTCCGCACGGTGGGCAAGGCGGAGCGTCCCCTCTTCCTCTCCGAATACGGCGTCGGGAGCGCGGTGGACCTGCTCCGCGTCGTGCGGCTCTACGAGCAGCTCGGCAAGGGCGAGGCCGACGACGCGCGTTTCTACCGCGCCCAACGCGACAAGTTCCTCGCCGACTGGGAGCGCTGGCGCCTCGCCGAAGCCTTCGGCCGCCCCGAGGACTTCTTCGCCCAGAGCAACGCCAAGATGGCGGGCCAGCGGCTCCTCGGCATCAACGCCATTCGCTCGAACCCCAACATCGTCGGCTACAGCCTCACGGGCACCGTGGACCAGGGGATGACGGGCGAGGGGCTGTTCACCACGTTCCGCGAACTGAAGCCCGGTACGGTGGACGCCCTTTTCGATGGCTTCGCGCCCCTGCGTTTCTGCCTCTTCGCCGAGCCCGCGAACGTCTATCGCGGCTCCAAGATGCACCTCGAGGCCGTGCTCGCCAACGAAGATGCCTTGCTCCCAGGCGACTACCCGGTCCGGCTCCAGGTCGTCGGCCCTGCTGTAGGCGGGGCGTCCCTGCCCGGCGCTGTAGGCGGGGCGTCCCTGCCCCGCGTCTTCGAGCGAACGGTCAACCTCACGATCCCCAACCCGAAGGGGAAGGCCGAGCCGCCGATGGTGCTGCCCGTCTTCAAGGGCGATGTGGTGGTTGACTGGCCATCAGGCAAGTACCGCTTCCTGGCCACGATTGAGAAGGGCGCCGCAGCCGCAGGGGAGGCCATCGAGTTCCACGTCGCCGACCCCGCCGAGATGCCGCGTGTCGAGGCCGAGGTTACGCTTTGGGGGGACGACCCAGGT
This sequence comes from Planctomycetota bacterium, assembly GCA_041320515.1. Taxonomy (GTDB): domain Bacteria; phylum Planctomycetota; class PUPC01; order DSUN01; family DSUN01; genus DSUN01. The sequence continues at coordinate 4,391,403 of JBGLNR010000001.1, forward strand.
CTGGCCAAGTGGCTCACCGACCACGGTGTTCGTGTGGCACAGCCGCCCTCGGCTGTGCGCCGCGAGGTGATCCTGGTCGGTGCCAAGCCACCCGCCGACGCCACGGCCTTCAGCGACCTCGCCCGCCGCATCGCGCGCGGCTCGACGGCCATCTTCCTGTGCCCCGAAGTCTTCCGAAAGGGCGACAGCCCGGTCGGCTGGCTGCCCCTGGCCAACAAAGGCTCCCTCGCCGCCATGCGAAGCTGGGTCTACCTCAAGGACGAATGGGCCAAGCCCCACCCCATCTTCGACGGCCTGCCCGCCGGCGGGCTGCTCGACCTCACGTTCTACCGCGACCTCATTCCCGACCACGTCTGGGCTGGGCAGGAGCCGCCGGCCGAGGCCGTGGCAGGCGGCATCAACGCCTCGCAGGCCTATTCGTCCGGGCTGCTGGTCGCCGTCTACCCCCTGGGGGCGGGGCGGTTCATCCTCAACACCTTGCGCATCCGTGAGGAGCTTGGCCGCCATCCCGCCGCCGAGCGCCTGCTGCGGAATCTCCTGCGTTACGCCGCCCGCGACGCCGCCAAGCCCCCGGCCGAGCTGCCCGCGAACTTCGACGCCCAGCTCAAGGCATTCGGGTACAAGTGAGAAAGTGAAGGTGAATCCGCGGCAGGCTCAGGCGGCGGCGCGGCGCCGGCGGCGGGCAAGGGCGCACAGGCCGGCGGCCAGCAGCCCCATCGTGGCAGGCTCAGGTATCGCGGCCCCGCCCCCCTCGTAGCGGAGGACCACGTTGTCCAGCTCGGGACTGTAGTCCATCGGGCCGTCGGACTGCGTGAAGGTGAGGATGGCGGCGGTGCCGAGGGCGGTGAAGCTGTAGCCCCTGGTCGAGAAGCCGGGCTCGGGGTCCACCAGGAACTGGAGCGCGGGACTGCCCGTGACCTCGACCCACACGGAGGGGCGGCTGCCCGTCGAGGCGCCCTGGTGGCCGAGGTCGAAGAACACCGTGTAGCTGCCGCCGGGGACCGTCTGGAATATCTGCGAGAGCGTGGTCGTGGCCAGCCCGTCGCCGTTCATCATCACCGCCTGAGCGCCGTCCGACACCTTGTCGAAGCCAGGGTTGTAGAGGTAATTCTGCGTCCACGAGATGTTCGTGTTCGTCGTCGTCGAGGTCCAGCCCGCCAGGAAGTTGCTGTTGCCGAGGCCGTACTGGCTGCCGCTCGGGATGACGGGCACCTCGAAGCTGCCGTTCTGGAAGGGCTGGGCCACGGCCTGCTGGAGCACCAGGGTATCCACGATGGGGCTGGCACCGGGCGGGGACGACTGGGAAAAGGTGAGCGTGGTCAGCGGCCCGGCAGCGACGAAGTCGTAGGAGCGGGACGAGAAGGCGGCGCCCGCGGTCACGAACGCTCCCGCCGCGTTCCCCGTCGCCGCCAAGTTCAGCGTCGGCTCCGGGCTGGCCCCGCCCGGCTCGCGGCCGAGGGCGAACGTCAGCCGGTAGAGGGCGCTGGTCACAGTGTCAAACGTCTGCGCCAGCATCGGACGACTCCTCAGCCTCGAGTTCCGCGGCGGACGCCTCGTCTACCTCTCCGACCTCGACCCCGCCGAGGCCAAGGAGACGCCCTTTTTCGACCTTGTGTGGCACTATCGCCGCGATGCGAGCGTGGACGGCCATCCCCTCCGCATCGGCGAGCGAACCTATCGCAAGGGCCTCGGAACCCACTCCCGCTGCCGCCTCACCTACGACCTCGGCGGCGCCTACACACGCTTCCTCGCCGACGTGGGCATTGACGAGGAGGCGGGCGACAGGGGCAACGTGGACGTCCAGGTGCTCGTGGACGGCAAGCCGAAGTTCGAGCGCAAGGGCCTCACGGGCCGCGACGAGGCCCTCGCCGTCGCCGTGGACGTGGCCGGCGCCGCCCGCCTTACCCTGGTCGTCGACTTCGGCGCCGACTTCGACATCTGCGACCACGTCGACTGGGCCAACGCACGCCTCATCCGCTGAACCCCAACGGAGACCCACAATGCAGGAACTCGCCGTCCCAACCCAGTCCCGCACCGAGTTCGTGGACATCACGGCCGAGGTGAACAGAGCCCTCCGCGCCGACGGGGTCACGGAGGGCGTCTGCCACGTCTTCGTCCCCCACACCACCGCGGGCGTGACGATCAACGAGAACGCCGACCCCGACGTGACGCGCGACGTGATGGCCGTCCTCGAGCGTCTGGTCCCCCGCGACGCCGGCTACCGCCACGCCGAGGGCAACTCGGACGCCCACGCGAAGGCCAGCCTCGTGGGCTCCTCGGTCACGGTCCCCGTCGCCGCCGGACGCCTCGTCCTCGGCACCTGGCAGGCCGTCTACTTCTGCGAGTTCGACGGCCCCCGCCACCGCCGCTGCCTCGTCGCCGCCATCCCCAAGTGACGCCTCTCCCTGCCAGCCCACGCCTGCGCCACAGTGTTGCCCAGTGTGGCTCAGTGTTGCCCAGAGTCGCTCAGTTGCCATTTGGCGATCCTCGGCCTTCCGGCTCAGTGTTGATCACTGTTTGCCAGTGTTGCTCACCCATGCGCCACACGCGTCACCCGGCAGGGGGGCGGGGGCGCCTGAAGCAAGAGACCAAAGGGAGCCAAGCCCGCCCGACACCAGTCCCCTTGGCCCCTACTCCCCTCCACCCTCATGAACGCATAGCGTCCGACGACTCGCCAGTAGCTCCGGGGCTTATGGCGACGGGGCGGGCCGCAAGTGGGCGTGGTCACGACACTTGGAGCTGAAGCACTCGACGCAAGAAAATTCCTCCGTACTGCCAAATCGTCGCTTGCACACGCTCTGCCCCGCACCCCTGACCCCGAGCGGCACCGGTCGGGTGCTGCGGAGCCGCGGGAGGAGGCGCCAGGACTCGGGGCCACACTCCCCCAAGGGCAGGAAAAGGGACATTCTCCTTTTCCGCGCAGCAGCCTTTGGCGCCCCAGGGGGGCGAAGAGGTGAATGTCCCCTTCTCTGCCCCCGGCTCCGCCCCCTGGCGGCGTAGGAGATTACACGCACCCCCCGTGCGCTGCCCCTTGCGGTTGGGCACCCAATGCCCTATAATACCGTCGGGAGGCCCCACAGGAGCGCGCGACGGCCATGGAGGAGAAGGATTTCTACCAGGTCCTCGGGGTGGACAAGAAGGCCACCAGGGACCAGATCAACCAGGCGTTCCGCAAGCTGGCGAAGAAGTACCACCCCGACCGCAACCCGGGCGACAAGGGTGCGGAACGGCGCTTCAAGGAGATCTCGGCCGCTCACAGCGTGCTGAGCGACGACGAGAAGCGGCGGCGCTACGACCAGCTCCGCGAGGCCCGCGCCCACGGCTTCGCCACGGGCGACTTCAGCAACCTCGACGAATTCCTACGTTCGGCGGGCGTTCGCGGCGCCGCCCGCCCAGGCGGGGCAGGCGGCGCGCAATTCGACGCCTCCGACATCTTCTCTAACTTCTTCAGCGGCGGCACCCGCACCGCCGCGGGGCGCGCGCAACGCGGCGAAGACCTGCTCCAGAAGATCGACATCCCCTTCGAGACCGCCATCCACGGCGGCACCGTGACCCTCCACGTCCGCCGGCCGGAGACGTGTCCCACCTGCGGCGGCTCCGGCGCCCGCCCCGGCACTGCCCCGCAGCCCTGCCCCACCTGCCGTGGCACGGGGTCCACCCAATCGTCCCAGGGCTTCTTCTCCGTCTCCAGCCCCTGCCCCGACTGCCTCGGCCGCGGCCGCCGCATCGCCCACCCGTGCGCCGCCTGCGCCGGCGGCGGACAGGTGCTCCGCGACCGCGCCCTCTCCGTCAAAATCCCACAGGGCGTCCAGGACGGCGCCCGCATCCGCCTCACCGGCGAAGGCGAGCCCGGCGCCGCCGGCGGCCCGCCAGGCGACCGCTACCTCGAAATCCACGTCAAGCCCCACCCCACCTTCCAACGCGAGGGACACGACATCCTCTCCGACGTCGAACTCAACATCGTCCAGGCCGCCCTCGGCACCACCGTCCCGGTCAGGACGATGGACGGCTCGGTTCGCCTCCGCATCCCGCCTGGCACACCGAGCGGGGCCAAGTTGCGCCTCCGCGGCAAAGGCGCCCCCACCCCGGGCGGCGGCCACGGCGACCACTACGTCAGCATCCGCATCACCGCCCCCAAGGCCCTCACCCCCCAGCAGGCCGACCTCCTCCGCCGCTTCGCCCAGGAAGCCCGCCTGCCGCTCTGAACTCTCTGTTGGCTCTGCTGCTGCCGACCTGTGCTCGAGGAATGATAGGCATCCCAGCACGGTCATTCCGAGCGGAGCCTTGCGAAGTCGAGCAATCTCCCCCAATCTTGCGGCCCATCCGAAGGGGCGCAACATCGGAAAGACCCCCCAATTCCGCGGCCAATCGCCGTTTCATCAATCTTGCGCCCCACACACACATATGCCTGCGCCCGGCCACATCCCCCGACCCATGCCGCCGCCCACCTCCAGACTCAGCCATAAAGCGATGTGGGGCCAATGCTTGCGGAACCGACGCCTCTCCCCCATCTCCCCCTTGAACCCGCGCCCCGCCCCGATCTTGCGCCCCTTCCTGCCCCCATGGGGCCGCAAGATTGGGACCCTTGCGCAATCCCATCACCGGGCGCCCCGTCGCCGGCCGTAGGGACAGACGGCTCGTCTGTCGCCCTCCGCGGGTGCCGGACACGCGAGCCGCGGTCCCCACGACTTCCCCTCGCACCCACGGCCCCCCGTGGGAACGCCCCCGTCGAACGCTCCCGCGCCCGCCCCTGACCCACTGTGCCCATGCCCCCTCTCCCTCCGGGAGACTGCGATTCAGACGTAAGCGTCGCCCTTGCGATGCTCCCGCCCCCGCCGACCTTGCGTCGGCGGAGCGGAGGACTGGCAGCTACGGCGGGCGGCCACACCCATACCCCCCCTCTCCCCCCGCCCGCCATTGGTGGGCGGGCTGGCCGACATCATCAAGGCGAAGCGGGTCGAGAAGGGCCTGCCGAAGCCCTACCACAACGCCATCAAGCACGTCGAGCGCGCCGCCGAGCTGGGCCTCGGCGTCGCCGACCTGGCCAAGATCAACCGCGTCGAAGCCGAAGTCTGAAGCACCCGACCTCCCGCGGATCCCCAGACCCGCGGGAGGTTGCTGCTGGAGGAGTTGCCGCTATGAGCCAGGAGAGCCTGAAGACCCAGATTTGTGGCATCGAGGCGCAGCTCCGTGTGCTCATGGCATACCGCGGCGACGTGCGGAAGGCCAAGACGCCGCGCGGCCTCCGCGCCCTCAAGGGCGCGCTCCGGGGCAAGGGCAAGTTCACCCCCGAGGAATTCGCCGCAGCCAAGGCCAGGTTCAAGGACGACGCGTGAGCACGTTCGTGCTAGACACCCACGCGCTCGTGTGGTACCTGGACGGCGATAAGCGGCTATCCGTGGCCGCGGAGGCCGCCATGGATGACCCATCGGCCAGTCTGGTCATTCCCACGATTGTGCTGGCGGAGGTCCGCTACCTGTTCGGCAGGGGACGAATCCCTATCTCCTTCGGGGATGTCGTCGCGGCCATAGAGGGCGACGCCCGGTGCGTGGTCTATCCCTTCGACTTCGCCTGCGTCGAGGCCATTGACGAGCGTCTCAACCTTCACGACGCGATCATCACCGCCACGGCTGTCGTATTCCGCGATTCGGTTGATTCGTCCACTGCGCTCGTGACGAGAGACGAGGAAATCCGAGACTCGAGCGTTGTGAAGACGCTGTGGTAGCTGTGCGCGTCATTCGCAATTCAGTAACCTCCTGCGGGTTCGCAGGCCCGCGGGAGGTTTCTTCTCGCCGCGAAGTCTCTTGCGCGCCCAGACTTCTGCTTCTCATCCCGAGCGAAGTCGAGGGATCTCTCCTCCTTCGTAGCCTGACGAAGAGAGATGCCTCGACAGGCTCGGCGTGACACGGCATCGGGCGAAGTCCACGGGCCGAGGATTCCTGCTTGACAACGCCTGTGCCCCTGCGCCATGATGCAGGGCACAGGGCGTTCGTTCAGGGAGCCGATCGTGGAACTTCGCACTGCTTCGAGCCGCCTCTGCCATCTGATCCTCGTCCTGGCTCTCGCCAGCCGCGGGTACGCCCGCGCCGCCGAGGCGCCTGCCGCGGCCAAGCCCATCCCGCCCCAGCCCAAGCTCGAAACCGTCGCCGTCGTTGCCGACGGAACGCCGGTGAAGGCCGGCGACAAGGTGGTCGCCACGGTCGAGAAGGGCCGCATGTTCGGCGTCATCGAGCGGCGCGGCGACCAAATCGAGGTCCAGGTGTGCGTCGGCAACGACATCCTGCGCGGAACCCTCCCCACCTCCGCCGTGGAGTTCCTCACAGACGCCGACGTGGACATCGCCGCCGAATGGCTCAAGATGGCCAAGGACCTCAACCCGAAGCTCGACGTTGCCGCCTACCGTGCCAAGCTCGACGCCCTCATTGGCCGCGTCGCCGCCGCAGCCGCCGCGGGCAAGACCCCGCGCGAGAAAGCGCACCTTATCGGCGTCCACCTCTTCCAGTGCGAGGAGTTCACCTACAAGTCTCACGTGAGCAGGCCGCACCTTCTCCTCAACCTGGAAAAGGGCAATTGCTTTAGCTTCTCGTTCCTGTACCTATGCATTGACCAGAAGTTGCGAATGCCGTTCTGCCTCGCCCTTGCACCTGGGCACGCCTTCGTGCGGTATAACGACAACGACGACCGCTTCAACGTCGAAACGACCCATGAGGGAAGGATCTACGGCAGTGACGAGTACCTCCGGGAGCATTGGGTAGACCAGCGCTTCAGCGAGGCAGGCGGGATCGATCTGGCTAGCCTGCATGTCCCAGCCGCCTTGTGCGTTCTTCTCTTCGAGTGGGGCGATGCTCTCAACGACGCGGCTAGGCCGGCGGATGCCTGTAAAAGGTTCGCGGAGGCTGTTGAGATCCAACCGCGATCCGCGCAAGCCTACACCGCCTGGGGCCTAGTGCTGCATACGCTGGGCAAGTTCCCCGAAGCCGGCGACAAGTTCGCGAAGGCCGTCGAGACCAATCCGCGACTCGCGGCGGCTTACGTGGGCTGGGGTGCAGCGCTCGCGAAATGGGGGAGGCCGGCGGAGGCGTGCCAGAAGTTCGCCAAAGCGGTTGAGATCAACCCCCTACATGCAAGGGCGTACGCTGACTGGGGCGTGGCGCTTGCAGAGATGGGCAAGGCAGCTGATGCCTGCACGAAGTACTCCATGGCGGCTGCGATCAACCCGCAGGACGCGAGGACATTCCACAACTGGGGCAATGCCCTCTTGGAGGTAGGGAACGCCGCCGAGGCATGCGAGAAGTACGCCAAGGCGATCAAGAGCCCAATGCGACCCGATGACCCTTGCTTCGGCGACGTCTGCGTCAACTGGGGCAAGGCGCTGGCGGAGATGGGCAACGACGCGAAGACGGCCGAAGTGCGCCGATCACTCGCGGAGGCCTACACGATGTGGGGCATGGCACTGCTGGATAGGGGTTCTTACAAGGAGGCATGCGAGAAGTGCACGAAGGCCGTCGAGATCAACCCGCGAGACGCGAATGGCTACTTCGCCTGGGGCAAGGCGCTAAAGGACATGGGCAAACCAGCAGATGCCTGTGAGAAGTACGCAAAGGCGATGGAGATCGATCTGCGACTCGATGATGCCTACCTCGACTGGGGTGACGCGATTGGGAAGATGGGTGACCATGGGAACGCAGTTGAGATGCGCCGCCGACTCGCGCAGGCCTGCATCAGTCGGGGCATTGTGCTGCGGGACGAGGGCCGGCACGAGGATGCGTGCGGGAGGTTCGCGAAGGCGGCGGAGATGGACCCACGAGATGCGAGAGCCTACTACAACTGGGGCAGTGAACTCCAGAAGATGGGCAGGCACGTGGACGCGTGTCAGAAGTACGCTAAGGCCGTTGAGGCCGACCCGAAACTTGCGGGGGCATTCGCCGGTTGGGGTCACTCTCTGGACGCGTTGGGGGAGTTGGGGCAGGCGTGTGAGAAGTACGCAAGGGCGGTTGAACTCGACCCGCGAGACGCGAATGCCTTCCTCAACTGGGGTGGGGCGCTGAAAGACATGGGCAAGCCGGCAGAGGCGTGCGGGAAGTTCGCGAAGGCGGCGGAGATCAACCCGCGAAACGCGGAGGCCTACTTCAACTGGGGCATGGCACTCAATGCCCTTGGGAAAAAGGCCGAGGCTATACAGAAGCTCGATATGGCCGCAAAGATCGACCCAACCCTGACGCCGACAATCGAGGCGCTTCTGGCTAAATAGCTCGCCACGATTCCGGGTCGATGAGGTCTTGTTGAGACACACGTAACGCCGCCGTCTCGGCGGCCCCGACAGTGCCAGCGAGACGCTGGCGCCGCCCATGCCGTAGAAGCGGCCGTTCACGTCGCCATAGCCGCATGGGGCGACCGACAGCAAGGCGGCATAGAACGAGAACTGCGGCTTGTCGGTAACCGTCACCCCAATCTCTGCCATCTCGAGCGTGTCCTGCAGGCGGTTTCTCAGGAAGCCGCGGACACCTCCTCGCCAGTCCGTGCAGCCGGTCAGTCCGGCGAGCACGGCGGCAAGGCCAAGTCCCAACGCGATGCGTCTGCCCATACGGGCGTCTCCTAGCTTGTGCCTGCCCCCGTCTCTCCACTCCACGCCGGCCGGGCGCAGGCGGTCCCGGTCGGCTCCCCGTCCGTCACCTCAGGGCATATATCTACCATACCCCGTGCCGTTTGTCAATCCACTTGCAGCGGAAAGGCGTTTGCGGTATGCTTTCCGCCCAACCTCTTGGCCAGGAAAGGAGCGAAGTCCCATGCCAAAGAAGGTCGAAGGAAAGGTGCGGCTGGCCATCATCGGCTCGGGCGGCATCGCCGGCGCACACGTGGGCGGGATGCTGAAGCACAAGGACAAGGTGGAGTGCGTCGCCCTCTGCGACATCGCGGAGAAGAACCTCAAGGCGCGCAACGACCAGCTCGGCGGCGAGCGCCCGTCGTTCGCCGACTGGCGGAAGATGCTCAAGGACATGGCCGACGGCATTGACGCCGTGGTCATCTGCCTGCCCCACCACCTGCACGCCAAGGCCATCATTGACGCGGCGGCGGCCGGCAAGCACATCCTGTGCGAGAAGCCGATGTGCATGGGCTTCAAGGAGGCCGACGGCATAGCCAAGGCCGTGGCGAAGGCCGACATCACGTACATGTCCGCCCACAACCAGCTCTTCCTGCCCGCGGTGCAGGAGGCCAAGAAGCTCCTCGACGCGGGCACGATCGGCACCATCCGCTGGATTCGCTCGCAGGACTGCTTCCTGGCCGGCGTCCAGTGGTTCCCCGGCACCTGGCGTGCCAGCCTGAAGACGCAGGGCGGCGGCGAGCTGATTGACACCGGCTACCACCCGACCTATCGCCTGCTCTACCTCGGCGGCTCCCCCGCCGTCGGCGTGCGGGGCAGCATGAGCCGCTTCGTCCAGCAGATCGAGGGCGAGGACACGGCGAGCGTTCAGGTGCGCTTCGCCAGCGGCGCCCTGGGCGAAATCCTCACCTCGTGGGCCTTCCCCAACCCCTACGGCACCCACCAGATCCACGTCGTGGGCGAGAAGGGCCAGCTCTTCGGCTCGGGCAACGACCTGTTCCTGCTGCCCGACGGCTTCCGCGAGCCGGCGAAGATGGTGCTGGGCGGCGGCGACACGTTCGCCGACCAGATGGCGCACTTCGCCACCTGCCTCAACACCGGCACCCGCCCGCTCCATTCGGTCGAGGAGGGGCGAGCGGTGCTCGAGATCATCCTCAACGCCTCGAAGGACGCCAAGGGCTGGGAGGCGCTCGTCGAGAAGTGACACTTGGACCGAGTGACACGGATGTGGCACAGCCGCCCTCGGCTGTGTCCGTCCGTGGGCCGCGCCCGTGCCAGCACAGCCGTGGGCGGCTGTGCCACACGGTCCACTCCCTTCCCTCGTCCCCACGCTCCAGCGTGGGGACGCGATGTCTGGGACGCTCCGGCGTCCGCTCCCTGGGCGAGTGCCGAGCAACGCAAGAGCGACGCGGGAGCGTCGAAGACAGCGCGTCCCGACGCGGAGCATCGGGACGAGGAGGCCCGCGGCGGCCTACGGCTTGGGCTTGGGCTCGGCTGCCTTCACCTCGACGGTGAGGGAGAAGGTCTTGATGGGCGGGGTGTCCTTTTGCCACGGGCGGGCGTAGGCGAGGGTGAGGGTGGCCTTGCCGGGCTTCGCGGCGCGGAAGGTGAAGTGATACGTGCCGCCCGTGCCCACCATCTTCTGCGGGTTCTTGTCGGCCACGTAGTCGGGCTTGCCCACGGCCTCGATCGCCTCGCCCTCGAGCTTGCTCAGGCTCCACTGATAGCCGGTCGTGGGGTTGCCGGGCAGCTTCACGAGGAGCGTCTGCTTCACCTCGGCGGCAATCGTCTTGCCGTTGGCCTCTTCGCCGAGCGTGATGTCGGCGCCCTGCTTCAGGGGCGCGCGGCAGTGCTCGCACTGGCCGAGCCTCGCGCTGCACTTCTTGCAGAGCTTGAGGGCCTTGCTGCCCGTCGTGTTCGGGCATTCGGCGCACTGGCCGACGTCCATCGTGAACACCAGGTCGCGGCACTTCGGGCACAGCTCGCCCCGCGCCGTCGCGGCGGCGAGGACAATGACGGCCAACCCCACAGCCAGCCTGCTCGCCCACGCATTCATGGCGGCTCTCCATCCGAAGGTTCCACGTGTCCAACCACTCGGTTCCACAGCATTATAGCGCCGGGGTGGGGAGAAACCCAAATCGTAAGGAGGAGGGGAGTATGGCCCCCATTCCTGGCGCTCTGGGGTTGTGGCAGGCCCCGACCCTCCCCCTACCCCCTCCCTGGCAGGGAGGGGGGTCGGACCCCTCTCCCTTGTAGGGAGAGGGTCGGGCTCAATGGCCTCGTGCAAGCTCACCAGAATTGGGGGCCATACTCACCGGCTGGGTCAGGGGGCGAGGAAGTCGTTGAGCCAGGCGGGGCGGTCGGGGTGGGCGAGGAGCTGCCTGGTGTAGGTGTAGCCGGCCTCGGCGATGGCGTGCATGGCGTCGAACTGTAGCATGCCGTAGTGGGTGACGGGCGGGGTCAGGCACAGGTCGGCGTCGCACTTGATCTCCCGCACCTTTTGCTCGCTGCTGATGACGACCGTGCGCATCAGGATGTCCACGACGCTGGGCACGTGAGGCGTCAGCTCTCGCCGCCAGAGCCGGCGCCAGAAGCGGCGCCAGGGGGAGGGGAACTCGTCGCACCCGATGGCGAGGTCGAGGGGGGGGCTCACGTCCACCACGACCACCCGGCTGCACCCGGCGGCGCGGAGGAGGTCGCCGGGCAGGTTGTTCAGCACGCCGCCGTCCACCAGCAGCTCGCCGTTCTGGACGACTGGGGTGAAGATGCCAGGGATGGCGAGGCTGGCGCGGACGGCTTTCCAGGCGAGGCCGCGGGTGTGGACGACCATGTGGGTGGTCGTGAGGTTGCACGACACGCAGAGGAAGGAGCGCCAGAGGTCCTCGATGCAGGTGTCGCCGAAGGCCAGGGCGAGCTGGTGGTTGAGCCTGCGGCCGCGCATCAGGGAGAAGAGGGGCAGTGTGTACTCCTTGTGGGGCCTGCCCTCGACGAAGGCGCGGCGGCCCTGGGCTAGCTGCGTCTCGTAGTCCATCTCCATCGCGGCGGAGGCGCCGATGATGGCGCCCATGCTGGTGCCGGCCACGCGGTCAATGGGCAGGCCGCTCTCGAGGAGCGCGCGGATGACGCCCAGGTGGGCGAGGCCGCGCGCGCCAGCTCCGGCAGCCCCATGCGGTGCTCCAGCCGCCGGCAGGTGAAGAAGACGGGCCTGTCGTTGGGCAGCCGAAGCCGCGAGCGGGCGTCGCGACGCGAAGGCTCGGGGCGGAACTGCCGCAGGTCCGCCCCGCCCGGCAGCCTGACCACTTTGCCCAGCGATTGGGGGAAGGACTCCGCTACCAGGCTGCGCGTGAAATCGCTCAAGACCACCACGCGGCTGCTGCGGCTCAGGATGAAGCCGTCCATCCAGAGGAGCGCGAGCGCCCCAGGCCCCGGGAGCCGGGGCCGCGGGCGGCCGTGCGCCCGACGGTCCAGGTGCTCCAGGAAGGCGAGCGAATGGAGCGTGGCGACGACGGGCACCTGGCGGAGGGCGCGGGTCCGCAACGCTGCGAAGGCGGAGACGGGGTGGTGCGTGTGAAGGACGTCGAAGCCGACCTCGCCCTGGAGCTGCTTCGCCGCGCGGCGCACGGCGCGATAGGTCGAGAGGAAGAAGCGGAGGCCGCTTGAGGCCGTCGTGCGGTAGCGGTGGACTCGCATGCCCTCGACCGCCTGCTCGGCGGGGTGGAGCGGGTCGAGTTGCTGGGTGAGCACGTGCACCTCGTGGCCGCGCGCGGCGAGGCGGCGGCCAGCCTCGTAGACGACGCGGAAGCTGCCGCCCTCCGCGTCGGGATGCATCCAACCCGCCACGACCAGTATCTTCATCGGCCCAGCACCTCCCGCCAGATGTCGAGCGTGGCCTGGGCGATTCGCGCGTCGGTGTAGCAGTCGAGCACGCGCTGCCGCCCGCGCTCGGCAAGGTTGGACCGCATCTCGGGCGAGGCCATCAGGCGCCCCAGCGCGTCGGCCAGCGCCGCCCCATCGCCCTCGGGGAACGTCAGGCCAGCGTCCGCGATGACATGGGGAATTTCGCCGCAGGTGGACCCGACGACCTGCACCCCGCACGCCATCGCCTCGATGAGCACGTGGCCGAACTGCTCCTTCCAGTGGGGGGCTGCCTGCGACGGCAGGACCAAGGCGTCCATGCAGCTCAGGTAGCGAGGCATGTCGGCGTGGGGCACGGTGTCGAGGAGCACGGCCCGGCCCGCGAAAGGCGGCTCAGCCAAGCGGCGGGCCAGTTCCTGCCGCAGTGGCCCGCCCCCAACCATGAGAAGCCCCCAATCGCCAGTGAGGTGTGATACGGCTTCGACCAGGAGCGCGACACCTTTCTCGGGAACCAGGCGGCCCGCGAAGCCAACGACGAAGCCGCGAAGGCCCAACTCCTGGCGCAGCGCCGTCTGGGGGCTCTTCACGTAGACAGCCTCGTCCACGCCGAACTGGGGGAGGACGTGGACGGGCCTTGTGAAGCCCTTCTCGCGCAGAATCTCGGCGGCCTCGGCGTTGCCCGCGATGGCCGCATCGGCGGCCGCGTGGACGGCCCTCTCGATCCGTCCGTGCGGGAAGCCGTGGCGCTGCCGCAGGTTCTGCCAGGTGAAAAAGACGATCTTGACGCCGGGCCGGCGCCGACGGTGCCGAATGGCCTGCCAGGCGGCCAGGCTCCATGGCTCTTCCTCAATGTGCAAGACGTCCGGGCTCAGCCGCCGCAGAGCGCGGCACGCGCCCAGATAGAAGAAACGGTAGTTGTGCGAGGAATAGACGGCTCTCAGCGGCACGATCTCGTAGTCCGAATGGGAGGTCCGCTGCACGGGATAGACGCCGAACTCGCGTCGGATGCGGCGGGGGCAGACGAGCGACAGCTCGACGCCGGGCATGCGCGCCAGGCGCTCGAGCTTCGCGTGATTCGCCGCGACGACATAGGAATGGGAGAAGACGCACATCCGCATATCTTGCCGTCCGCCCCGTGGGGCCGACACGTTGGCCATGTTCGGCCAAGCAGTACCTGCTGAGAACAGAGTAGCAGCTATGCCTTCGGCTGGCAAGCGCGGGGGCCGCAAGCGCCAGGAAGGTCAAGACCGCATGGGGTCACCGCACACGTCGCCCATGGCAACATACCTGCCTGGCCTCGCAGTGGTGGTGGGAGGCGAGGTGGAAAACCTCGGTTCGGACCTGTACAGGTCCGAAACCACGTTCCAGGACAGCCTCGGGTGAGCCTATTCGGGGCGTCCCGCGCGGTCGTCGGCCTGGCGAGCGGGGGGCCTAAGAGCGGAGCCATGGTTGCGGACCTGTACAAGTCCGGAACCATGCTCAGGGGGGACATGCGAGCTTCATTCGGGTGGTTGGCACAGGGTGTACGGGCTGGCAGGGGGACCCAGGATGCCGGAACATGGTTACGGACCTGTACAGGTCCGCAACTAGGCGGCGCGGGGGCAGTCGGCACATTCGCCGCCGGTGCCGCACGCACACGCGAGGGGTCTGCACGGCGCGGGCCGCCGCGATCCAGGTTGGAGGGGGGACGGGCCAGAGCATTGGTTAGCGCGCCAGGTCGCGCCCCGCCCAGTGTCTGCTCACGATCGCCAGTAGGCGCCCGTGGAGGGGGGTCTTGCCCGCGCGGACAAGTTGGTACGTGGTGCTGCGCACGGGGGGCAGTGGGCGGACGTAGCCGCGGCGAATGAGCTTGTCGGTGTGCCGGCTGACGGCGGTCTTGGACATCCGAAGTTCTCGCATCAGTGCCGCAACATCCGGCGGTCTGCCCTTTGCCAGACGGCGCAGGATCTGGATGCGCCGAGGATGGGTGAAGCCAGTGGCGGCGTCGAACACAGCGTTATGGGCCTCCAGCGAGGGCCTGGCGGTGGGTGTCTGGGCGGAGGTCTCAGTCGGCTGGTTCCGGCCGCCTGCTGTCAAGGCATCGCGGAGCCATGCGAGCACTTGGCCGCTGAGGGTGCTGTCGTTGTATGGTGAGCGCGCGGAAGAGTAGTGCCTGGCCCCGGACCTGCGGCGCTTGATCAGCCCCGCAGAGGTCAGGCGGGCCAAGTGGATGGCCACCACGGCGGGGCGGATGCGGAGGTCCCGGGCAAGCTGGCTCGGCGTGGCTTCGTCGGTTCGCATGAGGTGCGCCAGCATGCGCAGCCGGGTCGAGCAGGCGACTGTGCGCAAGACGCGGACGATGAGTTCATCCATTCCTGTGCTCCTGTAAGCTGGCAGCGGGCCTGTACAACTGCGCAATTATCCCAATGAGCCGTGCGGTGTCAACTCGCCCGTTGAGAAGTGCTTCTGAGGCATGATTGCGGACCTGTACAGGTCCGGGACTATGCCCACGCGACGCTTACTGTCAACTCGGTGGTTGGTGAATGCCTCTGTGAGCTGGTTGCGGACCTGTACAGGTCCGCAACTAAATAACTCGCCACGATTTCGACACGATATTTGCAAATCGGGAGCTGGCAATATGTTGTGGAGTCATGTAGAATTAGCCCCCACTGGGTGTGTGTTGGTTTCCGACCACCAGTGGGGGCCATGAGAATGCCAGGTCACGAGTCGTTCTTCGCGCGGAAGAACTCGTCGAAGGCGCGGTCGCGTTCCTCGGGCGTCATGCCGATGCCGTCGTCCTTCACGGCGACCTTGGCGTACATGCCGTTGGGCTCGACCGCGACGTCCACGTGGCCGTTCTCGGGGGTGTACTTGACGGCGTTGTCAATGAGGTTGGTGAGGATGCTGAGGAGCGCGGAGCGGTCGGCGAGGACCGGCTCGTGGGGTCCGGCCGGGCTGTGGAGGGCGAGCGCGATGTGCTTGCCCTCGGCCTTCTCGCGGCAGGTCTCGACGGCCTGGGCGACGGCCTCGGCGAGGTCGAGGCGCTCGCGCCGGACCACGAAGGCGCCGGCCTCCATGGCGGTGAGGTTGAGGAGGTCGGAGACCATGCCTCGCAGGGCCTGGGCGCGGAGGAGGGAGCGTTCGAGCATGTGGCGGTCGCGCTGGGGGTCGTTGCCGCCGATGCCGCCGAGGATCACCTGGAGGTAGCCCTCGATAGCGGCCAGAGGGCTCTTGATCTCGTGGGCGACCATGGAGACGAACATGGACTTGGCGGTTTCGAGCTTCTTGATGGCCGTGATGTCGCGGAGGACGGCGACGGCGCCGAGGATGGCGCCGCCCGGCTCGAAGACGGGGCTGGCGTTGGCCATGTAGGTGCAGGAGCCTAGGGCCACCTCGCGCGAGACGATCATCGGCAGCGAGGCCGCGTGGAGCGCTTCGTCCACCAGAGCGGCCAGCGGGGCGCACGACAGGCAGTCGAGGGGCGCGGGCAGGGGCGTGGCGGCGCACTCGGGCAGGATGCGCGCGGCGGCGTTGTTCCGCAGCACGATCTGCCCGTCGCGGTTCACCACCAGCACGCCGTCGGTCATGCAATTGATGATCGTGTTGCACTTCGAGCGCTCGAAGGCGACCTCGAGGAGGCGGTTCTGGCGCTCCTCGCGGAGGCGTCGGGCCTCGAGGGCCAGGGCGCGGCGCTCGAGGCCGTTGCGCACGGGCAGGAGCAGTTCGTCGGGGGTGAAGGGCTTGGGGATGTAGCCGTAGGCGCCCCGTTTCGTGGCCTCGACCGCGGTGTCAATCGTCGCGTAGGCGGTCATCACCAGGATGAGCGCGTCGGGGTCCAGCTCGTGGACTCTCTCGACCAGCTCCAGGCCGCCCATGCGCGGCATCTTGAGGTCCACCAGCGCCGCGGTGAAGCTGTGGGCGGTGGCACAGGCGTCCCGCCTGTGGTCCACGGGCAAGATGCCCGTGCCACCGGAACTCAGGGGCTCTCCCTCCTCCTTCAGGCGCTCGCGGAACAGTTCGAGCCCGGCCAGGCCGTCGGGGGCCGTCTCGACGTCGTAGCCTTCGTCGGTGAGGATGCGTCGGCAGCCCTCGCGCATGCCCAGCTCGTCGTCCACGACCAGGATTCGGACCGTGTCGCTCATGGGTTCGTTCCCCCAGAGCCTCGCGCGAGGAGCCTGCCGACCGTGGCCAGGAGGTCGGCCGGACGGAGCGGCTTCTCGAGGAAGGCATCGGCGCCCATCGCCGCCAGTTCGTCGCGGGTGCGCGGGGTGAAGTCGAGGCCGAGGCGCGACGCGATGGCCGTGGCGAGGATCACGGGCACGCCGCGGAAGCGGGCGTCCGCCTTCACCTGCCGCGCGAACGAGAAGCCGGAGTCCAGGGCCTTCATCATCAGGTCGGTGACGACCAGGTTCGGCTTCTGCTTCGCCATCGCGTCGAGCGCGGCCGCGGGGTCCGAGACGCATGTGGTGCGGTAGCCCGCGGCCTCGAGCACGTGGCTCGTCATGTCCAGGAAGTCCCGGTCGTCGTCCACGAGGAGGACATGCGGAGGCGGGGAACTCATTGGTGCGCCTCCTGGCTCTTGCCTGCCTCGGCGGCCTCGGCGTCGCCGATGGGGAGGGTGACGGTGAAGGTGGCGCCCTTGCCCACGTGGCTCTCGACGGCGATGTCGCCGGAGTGCATCTTGACGACGCCGTAGCAGATGGCGAGGCCGAGGCCGGTGCCCTGCCCCATCTCCTTGGTGGTGAAGAAGGGGGTGAAGAGCCGAGAGAGGTTCTCCTCGGGGATGCCGCAGCCGGTGTCGGCGACCTGGATTTCGACGCTGCGGCCGCCGTCGCGCAGGCGGGCGCCGACCGTGACCTGTCCGCCGCCCGAAATGGCGTCAATGCCGTTGTGGACGAGGTTGACGAGCAACTGCTTGATCTGGGCGGCGTCGAGCATCATGGGCGGCAGGCCCTCGGGCACGTTGCGCGCCAGGGTGACGCCGGCGGCCTGGGCCTTGGTGGCCATGATCGTGAACACGTCGCGCACCAGGGCGGCCAGATCGGTCGGGGCCTTGGCGACGCGCGACTGGCGGGCGAAGTCGAGCAGCCCGCGGACGATGGTCTTGCAGCGCGTGGCCTCGCTGGCGATCATCTGGAGGTCGGCGCGCCGCGGGTCGCCGTCGCGAAGCTGCTTGAGGAGCATGTGCGAGTAGAGGAGCACGGTGCCGAGCGGGTTGTTGATCTCGTGGGCCACGCCGGCCGAGAGCTGGCCCATCGAGGCCAGGCGCTCGGTCTCGATGAGCCGCTGCTGGGCGCTCTGGAGTTCCACGTGGGAGGTCTGGAGCTTCTTGCACGTCTCCTCGAGTTCCTCGACGAGGTAGGGGAGGCACATCTCGGGCTCGGCGAGGCCCTGGCAGACGGCGATGGCCTTCTCGCGGCAGGTGCGGTAGCCGCAGGCGCCGCAGTTGAGCTGGTCCTCGGGGGCGAACTTGCGGAGGGCCTGGAGCGCGCGGGTGATCTCCTCCTCGGTCGGCTGCCGCAGCTTGAGGTCCTGGTGGGTGAAGCCGCGGGTGAGGTCCAGGGCCACGAACTCCGCGAGGGCCTCGGCAATGTCCTTCTGCGTCGTGAAGCGGCTCTGCTCGTTCACGTAGTCGGCGATGATCTCCTTGCGCGCGAACACGCTCAAGTCGTTGAGAATCTTCGGCCCATCAATGCAGCCCTCGCAGAACAGCACGTCGAAGAACCTGGCCTGGCTGCGCCCCTCGGCCATCGCGTCGAGGGCGTCGAGCACGCGGTCCTTCCCCTCCGTGGTGACGACCGAATTCTCCAGGATGTCGGTCGAAAGCCCGGCCGTCTTCAGCAGGCCGCCCGAGATGGGGAACGAGCGGCCGATGTGGCACCGCGGGCTGTCGAAGCCGCTCTCAGGCAGCGTCTCGGGCTCGATGCCGGACGAGTCAATCATGTCCGCCAGCTCGCGGAACGACAGCACGGCGTCAACCTCCCCTGTCACCTTCGGGTCGCGGATCTCGTTCTTCTTGGCGATGCAGGGGCCGATGAAGACGATGCGGACGGTCTGGCCGTGGCGCTGGCGGATGGCTCGGGCCGCGGCGATCATGGGCGACACGATCGGGGCCAGGGCATCGTGGAGCGTTCTCCAGCAGACACTGGCGTTCGGTCACAGAGCCGATCTCGCGGCTGGCCGCCGGCGTCAGCCGCTGGTAGGTGGAGGTGTTGAGGAACTTGCCGACCCACAGCCCGCCCGTGTAGCGTGCCGCGCGGCCCGTGGGCAGGATGTGGTTGGTGCCGATGCTCTTGTCGCCATAGGCCACGGTCGTCTCCTCGCCGATGAAGAGCGAGCCGTAGTTCGTCAGGCGGTTGACGTAGAAATCGGTGTCACGGACGTGGAGTTCGAGGTGCTCGGGCGCGTAGTCGTCGCTCAGGCGGCAGGCTTCCTCGGGGCTGTCGGCGACGAGGACGATGCCGTTGTCGCGCCAGGAGAGCGCCGCCACGTCGCGGGTGGGGAGGACGGCGAGTTGCTTGTCCAGTTCCGCGACGGTCGCGTGCGCGAATGCCTCGGCGTCTCGCGGGGCAGGGACGCCCCGCCCACAAGCGTCTCGCGGGGCAGAGACGCCCCGCCTACAAACGCAGATGAGGCAGACGCCGCTGTTGGGGTCGTGCTCGGCCTGGCCCAGGAGGTCGCAGGCGACGAGGGCGGGGTCGGCCGAGTCGTCGGCGATGACGAGGATCTCGGTCGGCCCCGCGAGCAGGTCAATGCCCACTCGGCCGAAGAGCTGGCGCTTGGCCTCGGTGACGAAGCGGTTGCCCGCGCCGACCAGCATGTCCACCGGCTCCACCTCGCCGAGGCCGAAGGCCATCATGGCCATCGCCTGGACGCCGCCGAGGACGAAAATGCGGTCGGCCCCCGCCTTCGCCATCGCGTTGATCGTGGCGGGGTATGCCCCAACCCTCCCCCCACCCCCTCCCTGAGAGGGAGGGGGGTTGGCTCCGACCCCTCTCCCTTCCAGGGAGAGGGTAGGGAGAGGGTTGGGCTCACCACCGGCTCCAACCCTCCCCCTGCCCCCTCCCTGAGAGGGAGGGGGGTTGCTGCGGCCCCCTTCTAGAGAGGGAGGGGGGTTGCCCTGCCCTTTCACGGGTGGGGTGCAAGCTACCACACTCTTCACGCCGGCCACCTTGGCGGGGATGATGCTCATCTGGGCCGAGCCGAACATCGGGTAGCGTCCGCCCGGCACGTAGCAGCCGACGGAGTTGACGGCGATGTGCCTGTGGCCGAGGATGACGCCCGGCCGCACCTCGACCTCCAGCGGCAGGAGCGTGGCGAACTGCGCTTCGGCGAAGCGCCGCACGTTCTCCTGGCAGTACGCCGTGTCCCGAATCGCCTCCTCCGAGAGCTTCGCCACTGCCTGCTCGATCTCCAGCCGCCCCAGCTCGAAGCTCGGCGGGTTCCAGTCGTCGAACCTCTTGCTGTATCTGCGGACCGCGTCCATCCCGCCCTGCTCGATGTCGCGGAGCATCTCGGCCACGATTCGCGTCGTCTCGCTGTCCTGCTGGAGAAGGGTGTGCCCGCCACTCTTGAGGGTCTTCATTCGCTCGTTCCCTGGTTCGTGTTTCACAGGCTACCGCAATGTCAATCAGTGTACCGGTTCCGCGATCTCTTTCAACCGGCTCGGAAAGACAGGGCGCGACTTGACGCTACGGGCGGGCGCGAGTACCCTCTTGGACGGGAGGATCCGGCTTCGGAAAGGACACAACAGCATGTCGGAGTTCCCGCACACCACAGTCGGCGGCGTGCCAATCTCGCGGCTGATCGCGGGCACCAACTGGTTCCTGGGCTACTCGCACACCTCGGCGGCGAAGGACCGCTTCATCCGGGAGTTCATGACCCGCGAGCGAGTGGCCGACATCTTGACGGTGTTCCTGCAGGCGGGCGTGGACGCGGTGATGGGGATGCCCGTGCCGATGCTGAGCGGGGCCATCGAAGACGCGCAGTACCGCACGGGGCGCAAGATGCACCTCATCCTGACGCCCACGTTCAACATCCGCCCCGGCGGGCCGCCCGAGCAGGAGCCGGCCCTCGTGTTCGACCGCTGCAAGGAGCTGGGCGCGACCTTCTGCTTCCCCCACTCGTCGCTGGTGGACTGCCTGGTGGACCGCCTGAACCGCACGATTCGCGGCTACGACGGCTACGCGGAGCTGGTCCGCGAGCGCGGGATGATCCCCGGCCTTTCCACGCACCTGCCCGAAAGCGTGGTCATCGCCGACCAGACGGGAGCCGACGTCGAAACCTACATTCAGATCTACAACTCGGCCGGGTTCCTGATGACGGTCGAGGCCGACTGGTGCATGCGGATCATCCAGAACGCCAAGAAGCCGGTGATGACCATCAAGCCGCTGGCCGCGGGGCGCATCCTGCCGCCGGTCGGCCTCGCCTTCGTGTGGAACACCATCCGCGACCAGGACATGGTGACTATCGGCACCACGACGCCCGACGAGGCGCGCGAGGCCATCGAGCTGTCGCTCACCTTCCTCGAGCGCCGCATCCCCACCAACGAGCTTCAGACGACCCGGAGCAAGAAGGGACTCGTGTGATCCCATGAAGTGCTTCGTCACGGGCGCCGCGGGGTTCATCGGCTCTGCCATCTGCCGCCGGCTGCTGGCCGAGGGCGCCGAGGTGGTGGGCATTGACTCGTTCACCGACTACTACCCGCGCCCGGTCAAGGACGCCCGCGTGGCCGCGCTGGCCGGGCGGCCCGGCTTCTCGCTCGCCGAGGGCGACGTGTTGACGGCCGACCTCGATGCCCTGGCCGCCGGCTCCGACTACATCTTCCACCAGGCCGCCCAGGCCGGCGTCCGCGCGAGCTGGGGCGAGACCTTCGACATCTACACCAACAACAACGTGCTGGCCACCCAGCGGATGCTCGAATGCGCCCGCCGCGTGAAGCCGAGGAAGTTCGTCTACGCCTCCTCGTCGTCCGTCTACGGCGAGGGCCGCGACCGCCCGACCAGGGAGAACGACCCGAAGGTGCCGCTCTCGCCCTACGGCGTGACCAAGCTGGCCGGCGAACACCTGTGCCACCTCTACGAGCACAACTTCGGCGTGCCGACGATCTCGCTCCGCTACTTCACCGTCTACGGCCCGCTCGGGCGGCCCGACATGTCGATCTGGAAGTTCACCCTCGCCATGCTCCGCGGCGAGGAACTGACCGTCTACGGCGACGGCGAGCAGTCGCGCGGCTTCACCTACATCAGCGACGTGGTCGAGGCCAACCTCCTGGCCGCCCGCTCGCCCCTGAGCGACACCGCGTTCAACGTCGGCGGCGCCAGCACGGTGACGGTGAACCAGCTCATCCGCCAGATCGAGCGTGTCCTGGGCAAGAAGGCCCGCGTGCGGCACGAGGAGTTCGCCAAGGGCGATGCGCGCCACACCGAGGCCGACACGAGTCGCACCCGCAAGCTCCTCGGCCTCGCCGCCCGCACGCCCCTCAGCAAGGGCCTGCCGCCCACCATTCAGTCCATTCGCGACTTCTACGGCCTCCATTCAGTCCATTCGCGACTTCTACGGCCTCTGAGACAGGAGCTGCCATGCTCTCCGACCGCGTGAAACACATTGATGCCTCGGGCATCCGCAAGGTCTTCGACCTCGCCGCGACGATGGAGGACCCTATCAACCTGAGCATCGGGCAGCCCGACTTCGACGTGCCCGAGCCGATCAAGGACGCGGCTATCGCGGCCATCCGCGCCGGCCACAACCGCTACACGCAGACCCAGGGCATCCCCGAACTGCACGCCGCCATCGGCCTGGGAGCCCGAGCCGGTGGCGATGACCGCCGACGAAGCGATGGAGGCCCTCCCCAAGCCCACTCCCCGCGAAGAGGCCGCCGAGTGGCTCAGGCAAGTGCTCTCCGCCGGGCCTCTGCCCTCAGGCGAGGTCGAGCGCCGGGCGCGCGAGGCGGGCTTCGCCATCATGACCCTTCGTCGGGCCAAAACCGCCCTGGGCATCACCCCGTACCGCGAGGGCGCCACGTGGATGGTGCGGCTGCCAGAAGACACGGGCTGCGCATAGTCCGAGCGACGTGCTCGACCTGTTCACGCGCAACACACGGGGTGAACATGTCGAAGACCCGGGCCGAGCGAGCGGACAGCCGAGCCATAAGCGCTTGTCACAAGGGCACGTATGGCTCGGCTTCCGCCGCAGCCGAGGCCATGCCATCCCCTGTCGACATGTTCACCCCCCTCTCGGATGGAGAAGAATCGAATAAAGGGGACAGATACCAAATTAGCCGCGCCTCAGGGCAAAAGGGCATCTGTCCCTTATCTCTCGCCCACGGAATAAGAGGGACAGATACCAAATTAGCCACAGCTTGGGGTAAAAAGGTATCTGTCCCTCATTTCGACGTTTGCCAACTCCTATGGCGTACGCTGGCAAAGGTTGTTGGCAAAGGTTGGGCCGGTGGGACGGGTGGGACAGGTGGGACCCGCTGCACGGGGAATAGGAGGGACAGATACCAAATTAGCGACAGCTCGACAGCCTGGGGTAAAAAGGTATCTGTCCCTCATTTCAACCTTAACTCCTGTGGCGCACGTTGGCAAAGGTTGGGGCCGGTGGGACGGGTGTGGGAATAGGAGGGACAGATACGAATGGCACTAACTTAAGCGGAAGTCAAGTGGCGTGCGGAGTTTGCGTCGTTTGACGGGGACGGTGGTGGCCTCGAGGATTCGGAGGGAGACGTCCCGCATCTGGCGCAGGATGCGCTCGGCCTGCCTGTGGGTGGCGATGGCCTTCTGGTAGGGCCTCGCCTGTGAGGCGGTGAGGTTCACGGTGACGGTCTTGCCCTCGTGCTTCCATGTCCACTGGTGATAGGGGCCGTAGGCCCTGGTGCGGCCGGGGGCCGCAGTGTGCTCCCGCAGGACCGTGCGCGTGAGGAGGGTGCCCTGGAGGACCAGCCCGAGCCGGCCCAGGCGCGCGGCCAGGACCTGGTGGCGCCGCTCCAGGGCACGGAGGGAGTTTCCGGTTTTCATGTTGCGTTCCTCCGGGCGGCATAGTATACTCGCCGGTGGCTACCAGTATAAACACGGGTAGTCTTCCCCGCCATCCCCGGCCGTCGCGGTGCAGGAGGCAGGCCCATGGCCAGCGGTGTGCGGCGTGTGGCAGCGGAGGTGCGGAGGCTCCGGCAGCTGAAGGTCTGGGAACTCGGGGGACTCTTCTCCCCGTGGCTGGAACTGCCCGAGAGCTTCGGGAACCCGAAGCGCCGAAGGCTCTTTTCCCCCCTGGCGGACGTTCTGGCTCTTCCTCTCCCAGGTGCTCTCGGCGCACAAGGCGTGCCGCGAGGTGGTCCGCGGCTTCCTCGCTTGGCTCGCCTTCGAGGGCGGGGGGACCGCGTCGCCCAAGACCGCCGCCTACTGCAAGGCCCGGCGCCGCCTGCGCCTGCCCGACCTCCAGGAGGTTCACGACCAGGTCTGCACAGCGGTCCAGGCCATGCCCACGGCGGAGGGCCTCTGGCTCGGCCGGCCCGTGAAGGTAGCCGACGGCTCCGCCCTCTCCATGCCTGATACGCCCGAGAATCAGCGGATCTATCCCCAATCTCCGCGAGCGAAGCCCGGATGCGGCTTCCCCCTCATGCGCATCGTAGGCATCTTCTCCCTGGCCACAGGAGCCCTCCTGGACCTGGCCAAAGGTGCCCTCCGGGTCCACGAGCGAACCCTCTTCCACCAGCTCTGGGACCTCCTGGAGCCCGGCGACGTCGTGCTGGCCGACTGCGGCTTCTGCAGCTACGCCGACTACTACTGCCTCTCCCAGCGCGGCATCGACTCGGTCATGGGCAACCACCCCCGCCGCTCGGTCGGCCTCACCGTCCTGCGGACCCTCGGCGACGGCGACCGCCTCCTCGCCTGGCACAAGACCGGCTCGTGCCCCGAGTGGCTCTCTCGGGCCGACTGGGACGCCATGCCCAACCGCCTCCCCGTGCGCGAGATTCGCTTCCGAGTGGATGTCCCCGGCTTTCGCACCCGGGCCATCACGGTCGCCACCACACTGCTGGACCCCAAGGCCTATCCCACGACTGCCTTCGCCGACCTCTACCGCCGCCGCTGGATGGCCGAGCTGTTCCTACGTGACATCAAGATCAGCCTCGGCATGGACATCCTCCGCTGCAAAACCCCGGCCATGGTCCACCGCGAACTCCTCCTGCACCAGATCGCCTACAACCTCATCCGCGGCCTCATGGCCCAGGCCGCGAGCACAGGGGGACTCCCCGTCCACCGCATCAGCTTCAAAGGCTCCGTGGCCACCGTGCGGCAGTGGGCGCCAGTCTTTGCGGCGAGCGTCTTCACCCCGCGCAAACGAAACCGGCTCTTCCGAACCCTCCTGTCCGTTCTCGCACGGGACCCCATCCCCGACCGCCCCAATCGTAGCGAACCCCGAGCACGAAAGCGCCGACCCAAGAACTACCAGCTTCTCAACAAACCCCGTCACCTCTTCAAGGAAATCCAACACCGCAACCGATACCGAAAAGCCTTAAGTTAGTGCCATTCGGGACAGATACCAAATTAGCCACAGCTTGGGGTAAAAAGGTATCTGTCCCTAATTTCCCGCGGGGGCCAGCGAGGCTGAGAGCGCGCCGTGACTCGACCTTTGCCAACTCCTATGGCGTACGCTGGCATAGGTTGGGGCCGGTGGGACGGGTGGGACCGGTGGGACCCGCAGCACGCGCTCAGCGAGGGGGGCTTTTCCCCCTCCCCCCTGGGGGGCGGGTGCCCGCTAGCGGGCGCGGGGTGAGGGTGCCTGCCGCGAGGCTGGCGAGGGCACAAGCACCCTCACCCCAACCCTCTCCCCGAGGGAGAGTGGGCAAGCGCTCGCCTGGCTAGACAGGTACGACCCGCTGGGGTCCCACGGGTCCCACGGGTCCCACAAGTCCCACAGGTCCCACGGGTCCCACCCCTCGCGCCGGGGCTCAGGGTTCGCGGAAGGCTTCCTTGGCGAGGGCGTAGCGGCGCATGCGCTCGTAGAGGGCACGGCGGGAGATGCCGAGGGCAAGGGCGGTGGCGCCGACCTCGCCGCCCGTCTCGCGCAGTGTGGCCTCGATGACGGCGCGCTCGGTGCGCTCCATCTCGTCGCGCAGGCGGCCGGCGGCGGCGGGCAGGGAGAGGTGGCGGGACGCGGCGAAGGCGTCGTCGAGGGTGAAGCCGCCGGCGTCGGCCAGGGCGGCCTCGGGGAGGCTGGGGACGGGGACGCCGTTGCGCTGGGCCGCCTGCTTGAGGAAGAAGGAGGCGAGGAGCGGGATGTCCTCGCGGCGCTCGCGGAGGGGTGGGACGGCGATGGTGAGGACGGCGATGCGGTGGTAGAAGTCGTCGCGCATGCGGCCGCAACGCACCTCGTCCTGGAGGTCGGCCTTGGTGGTGGCCAGGAGCCGGATATCTACCTTGCGGGGCTTGTCGCCGCCCAGGGGCACGACGAGGCCGTCCTCGAGGACGCGGAGGAGCTGGACCTGTGCTCGGAGGGGGATGCTCTCGATTTCGTCGAGGAGGAGGGCGTGGAGGGCGCGTGCGACGAGTTCCTTGCCGGCGCCCGTCTCGCCCACGATGAGGACCGGGGCGTCGCTGCGGGCGAGGGCCTCGATCTGCTCGTAGAGGTCGAGCATGGGCCGCGAGCGGCCGATCATGCCCATGCGGCCGTCCTCCTCGGGCGAGAGCATTCTCAGGCGCCGCCGCAGCTCCGCCGCCTCGCGCTGGAGGGCCACCTTCTCGGTCGCGCGGGCCACGCAGGCCAGCAGCACGTCGTCCTCGAACGGCTTTTCGACGAAGTCGTAGGCGCCGCCCTTGAGGCAGCGGACGGCCATCGAGACGTCGCCGTGGCCGGTAATCATGGTGACGGGGAGGGCGAAGCCACGGCGCGTGACCTCGACGAGGAACTCCTCGCCATCCATGCCCGGCATCTTGACGTCGGTGACCACGGCATCGGCGTCGGGCAGGCCGGGCCAGGCGAGGGCGGCCTCGGCGGAGGAGAATGCCTGGACGCGGTATCGGCGGAGGCGGAGCATTTGGGCGATGCATTCTGCAAGAGGGTCTGCGACAGGAAGCTCCCCGTCTTCCTCGGCTTCGACGGCCGCGACCCCAGCATCTACGGCCGCATGCGCAAGACCACAGCCTGCTACCAGCCCAAGCTCAAAGCCCTCGAAAACCTCCAGAAACTCGCTACCCAGCGCCAAGACGCGATCATGTGCACGGTGGCCCGGCACATCAACGACGCGCACATCGCCGACCTCTTTCAGATGTGCTACGAGCACAGGGACCACATCAAGGCCCTCAACTTCCTCCCCCTCACAGAGACCTGGGAGCCTGGCCGCTTCGAGGCCGACATCTCGACCACCATCGAGGACGTCCAGGAAATCGTCGCCGCCGCCTTCCCCCACGAAAAGGTCGAGTTCGCCTCCCTCGGCCTCCAGTTCCACTTCGACCGCGCCCTCTCCTTCTTCCGCAAGAAGGGCACGCGCACCTTCAACAAGGTTCACCCGAACTGCGAGGCGGCGACCATCTTCGTGCCCGACGGCGAGCGCTACCGCCCGATCAGCCACTTCCTCACGCGCCCGCTCGACGAGCTGACCGCCGAGGCCGTGAGCATGGCGAAGGCCCTCGAGCCGAAGCTGGCGAAGCTCGACGCCACCCGCGGCTTCTCGCGCCTGCGCGGCTCGGCGGATTGCTCTTCGGCAAGACCCTCTACGACCAGCTCGCCAGGCACACCTGGATCGGCGAGCGCCTCACCAGCATCATCCTCCCCTTCGAGGAAATCCACTCCATCGAATCCGAGCGAATGGAGATGTGTGCCGCCGGCTTCGCCTACGAGGACACCGAGACCGGCGAGGCCAGAACCGTCCCCGCCTGCGTCTGGTGGCTCTACAACAAGCCCCTCCTCCAGAGCATCATGGCCAAGTATGGCCCCGCCCCCAGCCGGGCGTCAGGCGCCGCCGTTGACAATTCCTCGGCTGCCGACTAGAATGCCGGAAGAGGCCATCGCCCTCACCCCTGAGGAGTGGGAGAACGGCGATTCCCTCATCGCCGACTTCGCGCGCACCGGCGAGGCGGCGGGGTGAGGTCGCCGCCGAACGAGAGATAGGCAAGGCGTCGCCGGAGTTCATACAGGAAGGGTCTCGGCTATGGCAAGACACCCAGAGCACCCATTCGAGAGGGCATTGTCCGTCTCGATGGAGGACATCTCCATCACGCTCCGGGCGATCGGGAAGGCCCCTTGGGCGGATTTCATCCTCAACCCACGCCGTCTCCGTGGTAGCGACTTCCTGATGCGTTGGTCTCAAGGGGTCTGGAGTGAGGAGCGGCTGACGCAGGCGGTCAACTCGACGGGCAAGTACTTCGCGCTTCCCTATGGACCCAGCGGCACGGCCCCAGACAACGACGTCCGCGCGTTCGAGCTGTACTTCGAGCGCCTCGAGAAGGCCGGGCTCCGCAACATGAAGCGACCTGACCTGCTGGTCTGTCGCGCACGAGACAGAGCCAAGGTCGATTCTGCTGTGGCCGGATTGGGCGGCCTGAGCGAGTTGCCGTTTACTCCAGAAGATGACCCGAAGATGCAGGATCTTCTGGAGCACGCGGTCGTCGCAGTGGAATGTGAGAACAGCCTTTGGCGGGCCAGGCTGATGCCTGACTACGCCACGGCCCTTACGCCGCAGAAGCGCCTTCAGGGGCGGCTCGGCTTGAAGAAGGGCGCGGTCCTGCCAACGATCATCATCAAAGAGGAAGACAGGGGGCCACTGCGGACGTGGGAACGGGACAGGAAGGTCCCTATCCACGTTTGGCATGCGTTCTTCGACGAAGCATACGGCATATCGCTCAGGGATGCGGAGAAGCTGCTCTCTCAGGGCGACATTGAGCCAACCACACAAGTGTTCCAGGCGCCGGGCGGTGCCACCACTCAGAAGATCATCTACAAGATCTACTACCGCTATGCCTATCCTCTGGCGACAACCATCGAGGAGCCCACGCTGGTGGCCGACTGTATCACGGACAAGAACGGGCACATTCTCCCCTATGTCCGCTTCGTCGGGGGAGAATCGGCGTTGTCCGCAGAGGCATTGTCTCTCTTGGACTCCATTCAGTAGGTCGCTATGGCAGACGCTTGCATCGCCAGACTCCCTCGCGCCGGGGCCAAGCGGGAAGCCCTCCGCAAGAAGGGGCAGTTCTGGACGCCAGACTGGACGGCCGATGCCATGGCCGCCTATGCGCTTCAGGACAGGCCACCGCGGCTGCTCGACCCCGCCTTGGGCGAAGGGGTGTTCTTCCGAGCGGCCAAACGCTACGCGCAATCTCACGGCTTCGCTCTGGAACTGTTCGGGTGCGACATTGATGCGGACGTCGTCGCCAAGGCAGAGAGGTCCGGCTTGGATGCCTGCGACCTCCGCAATGTGGGGATTCGGGACTTCGTTCTTGATCCCCCGCCAGAACTCTTCCCCGCCATAGTGGCCAATCCGCCCTACATTCGCCACCACCGCCTCTCGGCGGCGCGGAAGGCACAGTTGCGGGAGTTTGCACAGGGAGCGACGGGCCTGCGGATCGATGGCCGGGCAGGGCTGCACGTGTACTTCCTCATTCGAGCGCTCCTCAGTCTGGCGCCCGGCGGCAGGCTGGCGTACATCGTCTCCGCCGACATCTGCGAAGGCGTATTCGCCCATGCCCTGTGGCAGTGGGTCTGCTCCCGATTCCGGCTGGACGCTGTGATCGCCTTCGCGCCCGAGGCTGCCCCCTTCCCTGAAGTGGACACCAATGCGCTCGTGTTCCTGATCCGCAACGCGGAACCGACACCTGAGTTCGATTGGGTGAAGTGCCTCGCCCGCGACCCCACGGGCCTGATTGCCCTCGTGTCACAGGAGCCCCAAGAGGCACATGCGGGTATCGAGGTCCACCGCCGCGGCTTGGCCGAGGCCCTGGCGACAGGGCTGTCGCGGCCCCCGTCGGCTGACCCCGGGCACAAGTTCACCCTTGGGGACTTCGCCACCGTTGTGCGCGGCATTGTAACTGGGGACAATGGCTTCTTCTTCATGACCTCTGCGCGCGCCAGGGAACTGGGCATCCCTGATTCCCTCCTGGTGAAGGCCCTTGGGCGGACGCGGGACGTTCAGGGAGAGAGCTTCGGCCAGGAGGATCTGGAGCGCCTTGAGGCCCACGGAAGGCCGACCCGCCTCTTGAACGTCAACGGCTTGCCGCTCGATGAACTCCCGCCGAGCGTGAGGAAGTACCTTGAGGATGGCGAGAGGAGTGGTGTGCCCGGCAAGACGCTCATCAAGACCCGAAGGCCGTGGTACCGCATGGAGACACGCAAGGTCCCTCCGATCCTGTTCGCTTACCTCGGCAGAAGAAGCGCGCGCTTCATCAGAAACCATGCCCAAGTGGTGCCGCTCACCTGCCTGTTGTGCGTTTACCCGAAAGCCTCCTCCCCCGAGATGACCGAGAGGCTGTGGAGGGTTCTGTCGAGCCCTGAGACGGTCCGCAACCTCCGGAAGGTCGGGAAATCGTACGGCGGCGGCGCCATCAAGGTGGAACCACGCGCCCTGGAGAGGCTCCCATTGCCCGACGCCCTTGTTCAGCGGGAAGGTCTGGACGCCTGCGCGACGCCCAAGCAAGGGTCGCTTCATTTCGGCGATGGCTGATGACCCTGCATCCATGGGTTGAGGTCGGGCCGCCGCAAGTGCGGTCCATATCTGGAGTTTAGTGTATAGGCTTAAGTGCACTAACGGATTGATTGGCGTAGGAGATGGCAGTGAGGAACTGCTTAATCAGAGGCACATTTGGTTAAGACCAAGCGAACTTAAAGTAAGAGCTGGAGACGCAATCGCAAGAGCCGCTAAAGTTGGAGCTGATATTCTGGAAAGGATGCTCGACCAGGGCAAGGCAATCGTCGCCCGCCGCGTGGAGGGCGACTTCGAGCAGATTGGCAAGGCGCTCGAGGCCTATCGCGCCAAGCAGGGCGAGTACCCGGAGACCCTCGACCAGCTCGTGCCCGCCTTCCTGCCGAACCTGGTGAACGATCGCTTCGTGCCGGCCCAGCCCTACCGCTACAGCCGCGGGCGGCCGGGCGCGGACGGCAAGCTGCCGGACGCCTGGATCGTCGTGAGCCTCGGCCCCGACCACAAGCCCAACATCCCCATCGAGCAGTTCGACCCGCCCGCCTGGGCCGCCGCGCTCAAGAGCCAGGAGCCGGGCGAGGTCGGCCGCCTCAAGAGCGTCCTCTACCGCTTCCGCCCCGGCGAGTTCCCCGACGAGCGGAAGAACGACGACGAGGGCGACCTGTTCCGCATGGGCGGCAAGGGCCTGGCCGCCCCCACGGCCCCGGCCGAGCCGCCGAAGAAAGCTGGCGCACGAAAGGGTGATTTCTGATATAATGCCACGCGGCAGCACGGCCTCGCCTGCTCAGGAGTTGTCTGCCGGTGGACGACCTCCGCAGCCGTGATACGGTCGAGACCCCATCTCCAGCGCACGCGGCCCACCGCGAGGTGCTCAGGGCCATCGTGTGCCTCGTGGCCCTGGTGCTCCTGGTCACCGCCGCTGCCTTCGCCCTCTCGCCCAAGCTGCGCGCGCGCGTGCTGCGTCCCGCCGCCCCCACGCTCCCCCTCGAGGTGCGTTCGACGCCCGAGGGGGCCGACGTGTACGTTGACGACGAGTTGGCCGGCCAGACGCCGGTCCGCGCCCAGGTGGCGCCCGGCCCGCACCGCGTGCGCGTGGTGAGGCGCGGCTACAAGCCCCACCACGAGGAGGTGGACCCTGCGACGCGGCCCGAGGTGGCGTACGCGCTCCAGCGCGTACAGCTCGCCACCCTCATGGTCGAGTGCGACCCCGACGGGGCCGTGGTGTTCCTGGACGAGGAGCGCCGCGGCACGGCCCCCCTCGAAATCCAGGGCATCGAGGCCGGCCCCCACACCCTCCGCGTCCTCAAGGAGCCCCTCTTC
This sequence comes from Planctomycetota bacterium, assembly GCA_041320515.1. Classification (GTDB taxonomy): domain Bacteria; phylum Planctomycetota; class PUPC01; order DSUN01; family DSUN01; genus DSUN01. The sequence goes on from JBGLNR010000001.1 coordinate 4,422,788, forward strand.
CAGCCCTTCACCCAACACCTCGACCTCAAGGGCGGCGAGACCCGGCGGATAGCGGTCCGCCTCGACTCCGGGTTGGAGCGGCTGTACGAGGAGCGGATCAAGGAGAACCCGGCCAAGCTGGGCAACTACACGGAGCTGCTCAACGTCCACATCGGCAACAAGGAGCCCTCGAAGGCGGCGGCCACGGTCGCGCGGGCCACCGAGGCCCTCCAGAGCGCCGCCGCGACGCCCACCGACCTGGGGCAGTTCTACGAGGAGGTCCGCAAGGTCGTCGGCGGGCGGGCCGGCGCCCTCGACGCGGCAAGCAGCGGCAAGCTCATGGCCGCGCTGGCCGCGGCCCTGGACAAGCTCGTCCAGGCCGCCCCTGCCGAGTACCCCCGCTACGCCCCACTGGTCGCGTTCCTCGCGCAGGCGGACCGCTTCGAGGAGGTCTACAAGGTCTGCGAGAAGACGGTGCAGGCGGCGAGCGGGCGCGGCCTGGTCCACTACTACGTGGCCACCGTGTGCCTGGGGCACGGCGAGGCGGCGAACGCCATCCGCCTGCTCGAGCGCGCGGTCGCGCTACAGCCCGCGCTCTACACGGCCCGCGAGGCACTAGCGTCCGCCTACCATCGCGCAGACCGCTACGACGACGCCCTGCGCCAGTACGCCGAGGCCGAGAAGGCCCTCCCAGCCGGCTCGTCCTCGTCCGCCTACTACCAGGGGGCGATCGAGGCCGGCATCGCGCGCGTCCTCGTGTCCAAGAAAGACATGACGGGCGCCATCGCCCACTACAAGAAGGCCATCGCCGTCAAGACCTCGCCCGCCTACCTCTGCCAGTGGCGCCTCCAGTTCGCCGAGCTGCTTCTCGAGCAGGGACACAAGCAGGAGGCCGCCGAGCAGTACAAGGAAATCGTTCGCCTGGCCGACCCTGACTCCAAAGCCTACAGCATCGCGCGAGTCCAGCTCCGCCGCATGGGCGAGAAGTGATCCCCCATCCCATTGAGAACCGCGAGCCGAACTGTAGGATGGAGGCCAGCATCCTGTCCGAGACACGAGGGAGCTGCCAGGAGACCACGGATGGCGAAGAGCATTGCACTGCTGCTGCTCGCATCGGCCTGCGTCGGGGCTGCCGAACGCAAGCGCCCGCCCATGCCCGAGATCACCAAGCCCGTGCTGTTCAACACCCCCGAGGCTGACCGCATCATGGCGGCCCTCCAGGTGTTCCCGCCCGACAATCCGTGGAACGAGGACATCTCGGAGCGCCCCGTGCACCCAAACTCGAAGAACATCATCGCCTCGTGCAACGCCGAGCGATGGGTGTGGTTCAACCTCGACATGGGCTTCGTCATCGTCCCGCCCAACCAGAAGAAGATCACGGTCAAGATCACCGCGTATCCGGGCGAATCCGACAAGGGGCCGTTCCCCATCCCCGACAACGCGCCCATCGAGGGCTGGCCAATCTACGGCGGCGAACTCGACAAGCTCCAGCGCGAGGGCAAGGGCGACCGACACGTCCTCGTCCTGGACCCCGTGAACGCGATGCTCTACGAGTTCTACACCGGGCGGAAGACGGACGCGGGCTGGGAGGCGGCGCAGGCGTCGGTCTTCGACCTCAAGTCGAACAAGACGCGCCCCGCGGGCTGGACCTCCTCGGACGCGGCGGGCCTCCCCATCGTCCCCGCCGCCATCCGCTTCGACGAGTGCGAGCGGGGCCTCGTCGAGCACGCCATGCGCGTCACCTTCCGCCGCACCCGCCGCGAGTACGTCTATCCTGCCACCCACTTCGCCAGCCGCAACACCAGCCCCAACGTGCCCCGCATGGGCGAGCGCCTCCGCCTCCGCAAGGACTTCGATACCTCAGGCTTCTCCAAGCACCCCAAGGCCATCCTCGAAGGGCTGAAGAAGTATGGAATGTACTGCGCCGACAACGGGATGGACTGGCTGATCTCGATCGCGCCCGACAGCCGGCTAAAGAACCTCGAGGAGTTGAAGCGGGTCAAGGGCAAGGACTTCGAGGTCATCGTCCCCACCGGCCCTACCGATGGGCCGCGGGCGAAGTAGCCCTCGGAGCAACTTGCGCCCCCCACACACGCTACACTGGCGGAGTGTGGGTAACTGCGTAACTATCGTGCTGTCATAGAGATAGTGCGTTCCGAGCTGTCAACTTGCGCCCCTTCGCTCGGCCGGGGGGCGCAAGTTGCTCGGGCCATCCAGACGAGCAGGGCGACCATGAGCAGGGGCGGGAGGGCGCCCGTGGCCATGCCCAACGGCTTCGAGGTCCCATCCGCAACCGCTCCCACGACCCACGGCATCACGATGCCGCCGGCGTTTCCGAGAAGCTGATCTGGAGCTGGGTCGAGCAGATGACCTCGTTGCGGAACACGACCGTCAGCTCGCCCTGGGCCGCCACCCGCCAGTCCTGCAAGTTCTGGCCCAGCACCGTGAGCACGCTCGCGTCGGTGGGGACTTTGAGCTTCAGCTCGCGCACCGCGGTGTGCAGGATGTTGAAGCTCACGGTCTCCTGGCAGATGAGGACTCCCTCGGCCACACCCACAAGGGTGCTGGTCTCGGCGTAGAGCTTGGTCGGCGCCGCCTCGATCTTCGGCAGCGCCCGCTCCCACGTGACGGTGAGCGGCACGCCGCTCGCGATGGCCGCGGCCACCTGCGTCTTGTCCGCCGCCGTCTTCACGAGCTGCGACTGCGCGCCCGCCACCTTCACGTCCACGTTGGCCCGCGCCACCGTCAGGTCGAGCACGCTCGCGCCCGGCGTGATCCGCTGGAAGTTCACGCGGTTGATCCCCGCGTCCTTCTCGACGGCGACCGCGAACTCCACGGTCACGTCGAGAGCGCCGGTCTTCTGCGTGAGGATTTCGTACGCCTGCCCCGTGCTGTTGAGGAACACGCCCTCGGGCAGCGTGCTCTTCGTGATGGCCACCGTGCCGGGCAGGATGGGGATGCGCGTCCAGGCATTCTGCCGCAGCACCTCGGCCTTGAGCTTCAGCGTCAGCGTCGCCCCGTCGTCGGTCAGGTTGCCGCTGTACTCGCTCGATGCAATCACGTAATCGGTCGGCGGCGGGGCCGTGGCCTTGCCCGCCTTCTGGTTGATGGACCATTCGAGGAGGGCCTTGAACTCGGTCCACGGCAGGTCCACCGTGGCGGCCTGGCCCATCTTCTCCACCTTCACGCCGAGGAGGTTCTGCACCTCGGCCCAGGGGATGGTGAGTATGCCGCCGCCGGTCTTGTTCGCCGGGTCGTAGCCCGTGATCTTCACGAACTGATCCCAGCTAAGCGTCACCTCGCCCTTTTCGCGCGAGGCATCGCCCTTTGTCGGCTCGCCCGCCCACAGCCCGGGCGCGGCCAGCCCCACTGCCAACGCCACCATTGCCATTCGCCGCATCTTCGGCCTCCTTTCGGTTCGCCCTCCCGCAGGTTCCAATACCTGCGGGAGGGTACTCTTGTTCCCACGCCCCCGTCTATCCGGCTACCCTCCCGCAGGTATTGGAACCTGCGGGAGGGGACGGTTCACTTCTCCGAGTACCGATAGCTGGCCTTCAGCACCAGCTCGTCGCCCGGCTCGACCAGGGTCTTCTCGAACTTCACCAGCCGCCCCACGTGCGGCACCTCGATCTCGGGCGCCGTCACGGCGAACGGCAAAGGGTTCATCGCCTCGGTCCAGTGCTGCATCGGGTTCGCCTGAACCGCGGTGAGGAAGCTGCCGTTGTTGATGAGGATGTACTTCTGATGCGGTAGCTCAATCGGGTTGCCCGCGATGTCGAGCTTGTTGCCCGTCTCGCCCGCGAACCGCACGTTTGCCCGCATTTCGTTGGGCAGCCAGGCGTCGGTGCCCACGATGGTCTCCTGGGCATTCGGGTTCGCCGCCACGCGCTCCCGCTTCTTCGCCGCGTCCAGCTCGAGCAGCGTGCGAAGCTGAGCCTCGTCCACAACCGCATACGACAGGTCGTTGTTCCCCGTGTTGAACGTCACGCCGATCCCATTGGCCTCGCCCGGCGCCACGTTCAGGTTGATCCCGTTCACCTGCACCTTCTGCTCGAGGTTGAACCTGAGGGTCTCGCCGAAGTTGCTGATGTCGTCAGGGTCCTGCCCGCGGTCGGCCGCGTCCACAAAGCCCCGCGTCTCGAACGACCAGTCGTAGTTCCGGGCCACGAAGTCCCGGAACCGCGGGTCAAGCGCGGGGCCCTTCGAGTGCGTCTGGAAAGTCATCGCGTTGTACCCGAAATCAACGTCCACGGCACCAGAGTTCCTGGGTTCGGACAGGCTCCAGCCGAACTGGTCCCCTGGCTTGAGCTTCCCGCTCGCCTTCTGGAGGGTGATCTGTTGGCCAAGCTGCACCTGCGGGCCGCGGGCCTTCCGAACGTTCTCCAGCAGGTCGTTCACCTGTTTCTGGACCTCTGGGGTGTGGACGGTGACGATTCGGCCGTTGCGGTACGTGATCGTGTAGGGGGTCTTCCCGTCGTCCAGCGTCGTCCCATCGCCCCACGTGCCGGGGGCGATGCTCTTCTTGATGAAATCCACCAGGCTCTCGCCCGTGAGCTTCTCGTCCTTCTTGTCCCCGTTCTCCTCGGCGCCGAAGAAATCCTGGGCGAGTTGTCCTTGCTGAGCCGCCAGCGCGCCGCCAGTGGATGCATAGCCTGCATCAGAGGCAAGCGCTGACCGCCGTCCCTGGAAGTGCCGGATGTCAACCGTCAGGTCTGTAACATCGTGCATCCTCAGCGCGCCGCCGGCATCGCCGCGGCCGGGCCGCGACAGGTCCACCCCCTCACGCGGTCGCCCGCCCTCGTGCCCCCCTGCCGTGGCCTCGCGCGCGGGCGCACGCCCCCACGCGGCGCCGGAATCGGGGCGGCGCTCGCCAACCGGCTCTCTCTTCGGCGGGATGTCGGGCCGGAGTTGGGCCTCGCGCCGCTCAAGGTAGGCAATCGCCGCTCGGACGTCGCGCTCCTTCGGCGGCTGGCCGTAGAACGGGCGAGGCCACTGAAGCAGGCTCGTGTCGAAGTCCATGAGACGCCCCTCGTCGCCATGCGCCACCCGGGACTGGCGCTTCGCCAAGTCGTCGAGGCGCTTCATCAGCGTCCCATACTCGTCCTGCGTCCGACGCAGCGGCGTCTCAGGCACCGCTGCCGGCCCGTTGACGCGGTCCCATGCCGCCCACTCCCCGCGCTCATCGGGCCTCGCGGCCGGCGGCTGGACGGGGGGCTTCGGCGGCGGCTGGGGCTGGGGCCGGCCATCGGTCAGCAGCACGGTCCGGTCCTCAATTCTCCCCAACTCGCTCTTCATCCTCTCCAGCTTCTTGAGCTGGCCCGTGGTCTGCTCCTTCGCCACGTCGAGTGCCAGGGCGTCTATCTCGTGCTGGATGCGGCTCTTGCCCCCAACGTCGTACTGGAGCAACTGTTGGGCGCCTCGCAACGCCTCCTCGTAGCGCCCAGCTTCCTTGAGGTCCTGCACCCTCCTGTAGAGGCCGATCGCCTCCGCCTCCTCCTCCTTCCTCAGGGCATCGATCGTGCCCTTTGCGCCTCGAAGGCGGGACTCGACCTCTTCCTTGTTCGCTCCCTGGGCGATGAGCTGCTCGCCGAAGGCCTCGGCCGCCTGGAACTGTGTCTGGGCATCTTTGCCCTTCCCCTCCTGGGCCGCCCGGAGCCCCTTCTCGACGAAGTCCTGCTGCTGCTGTTCGAGGGACTTCAGGCCCGCCTTGATCTGTTTCGTCACCGCCCCCCAGCAGCGCCCCCACGGCCCCCGAAATCGTCCAGGCGCAATTGAACGCCGACAGGTCGCCCACCAGGTGCGCCTCGTCGCTCTCCCCGATCCAAGCCATCAGCGAGGGCCAGAAGAAGGCCGTCCCGAACCAGAAGGCCGTGGCAAACGCGAACAGCGCCAGCCGCCCCTGGAAGGCCCACAGCCCCACCGCCGCCGCACCAGCCACCCCCGCCGCAACCGCCATCATCCGCTGCAGCGGCACCCGATGAAGCAGCAGGCTGTAGACCGTGCACACCACCGTGTAGACCGTCGCCGTCACCGCCATCAGGAGACCCAGGTCCCACTCCCTCCACCCCAGGCGGTCCAGCTTCACGAGCAGGCCGACGCTGAGCATGCCGCCCGCGGCCGACTTGACCATCGCCAGGATGACGATCCAGTGGCGGCCCGCCACGCTCGGAAGTCTACTCGATTTGTTTTCCCGGAGCAAGCCTTTACTTTTGCTGGCCATTCGCTATCCTATAGAATACTGACGGGGCACTCGCCCCCGTCGCCGAATGGCGCCTCCCACGGGGAAAGGGCACCGATGAAGGGCCGAGTCGTCACCGCCGTCGCGTTCGCCGCAGCCGCCGCGGGCTTCTTCGCGCTCCACGAGACCGGCACGTGGCCCGTGTGGCTGGCCCCCGGCCGCACGCTCTGGCAGCTCCTGGGCATTGTCAGCGCGGTGCTGGCGTTCCGGCGCGCGGCGGGCATCCTGATCGCCGACTGGGTGCGCTGGCGCCGCGGCCCCGAGGGCGAGAGCAAGATGCTCTCCGGCTTCGTCGGGGTGCTTGCCTGGCTCACCATCATGGGCGCGTTCTTCTACTCACTGGGAATGCTTCACACGGTGGGCGGCATGCTCGCCGGCTTCGCCCTGGTCGGCCTCACCTGGTCCCTCCAGGCCCCCGTCAGCGGCATTGCGGCCTGGGTCCTCGTCACCCTCAAGCGCCCCTTCCGCATCAGCGACCGCGTGCTCTTCCCCTCCCTCGGCCTCATCGGCGACGTCAAGAGCATCGGCCTCATGTACACCGTCCTCGACCAGGTCGGCGGCGCCATCGGCTCCGAGGACGCCATCGGCCGCAACATCCTCATCCCCAACGCCATGCTCTTCAGCCAGGTCGCCATCAACTACACGCCCAAGGCCGAGGCCGCCTTCTTCCTCGACGAGGTGGTCGTCCGCATCACCTACGACTCCGATTGGGACACGGCGGAGCAGACCCTGCTCGACGCCGCCCGCGAGGTCACGGCCGACGTCATCAAGGAGACCGGCAGCGAGCCCTACATCCGCTCGGACATGTGGGACTACGGCATCCTGATGCGCCTGCGCTACATGACCATGGCCAAGGACCGCCCCCGCATCACCCACGAAATCGTCCGACACATCTTCAAAGCGCTCCAGCTCAATCCCCGGGTGGACATCGCCATGCCCTTCGTCTACTCCTTCCGCAAGGGCACCGACGGCGTGATGCGCGGCAGCCTGCCCGGGCCGCCCGACGCGATGCAGGAAATCCCCCTCGGCCTCATCGAAGCAGGGGACGTCCCCCTGCCCGCGGACCCCGAGGACGTGGCAGAGGCGGAGAAGCTCATGGCGAACATCCGCGAGCGGGGCCTCCTCCAGCCCATCGTCGTCGCCCCGCTGGCGGGCGGGCGCTACCGCATCGTCGTCGGCCACCGCCGCTACCTGGCCTGCCGCGCCCTCGGCTGGAAGGCCATCCCCGCCATCGTCCGCTCCGAGCCTGCCCCGCCGCAGCCCTGACGCCGCGTCACGCGCTCAGATGATCACCCCAGGCGCTAGACGATCAATCCCCCTCTCCCTGAGTTTGATCATCTAGCGCCCGCACCGGCCATTCGCATAACCATCGTAACATGTGGCACTTACAGCGTTCACCCAGGGCCCTCGCTCCGCCCACTAGATGATCAACGTTCGGTGCCAGGCGTAGACCTCCGAGCAACTGGGAAGGCATCACCCGACTGCTGCCTGCCGCAAGACCCGGCCTTCGCCACTCTCACCACTTCCGCCAGTTCCGCCAGCTTTCGGCAGCCTGCACAGCGACTCTCTGCCCCCTGGGCCGCGGTGGGGACCGCTGCGCCCTGAAAAAGACACCCGCTGTCTTTTCCTGGATGTCCAGCGCTACTAATGACGTAAGTATAGGCATGACAGCCTGTTATGCTGGACCATGCCGGGGCGCTCGGAACAAAGACAGCGGGTGTCTTTATTACAAATGGGCGGGAAAGCGCTGCACGACTGGCGCCCGCCGCCAGAAGGCCCGGTCCTCCTCAGCCTCATCACTCGCATCAGTCCCACCGGCCTTCGGCAGACTGTGCAGTGACTCCCTCCCCCCTGGGCCGTGGTGGAGGGCCGCTGGACACTGACAAAGACACCCGCTGTCTTTTCTTGACCATCCAACGCTACGCATGATGTAAGTACAGGCATACACGCACGTTACGCTGGCCAGAGCTGGCGCGCGCTGGGAAAAGACAGCGGGTGTCTTTTTTACGACGCCAGGATGGGCGGAGGCGTTGGACTGGCTTGCAGTTCAATCCGGGGTGTCCCAGCTTGCGCGACCGTCGCCGGTGATGGGGATGGCGGGGCCGAGGAAGCGGGGCTTGGGCTGGGTGAGATGAAGCTCGACGACGGCTTTGCAGCGGGCCAGCCACTCGCGCACGGTGCTGCGCGCGGCGGTGGCGTAGGAGCGCTTGTCGGCCTCGCAGCCCCAGGCGTCGAGGCCGAGTTGCCGCGCGGTGTAGACCGCGCGGGCCAGGTGGAACCCCTGGGTCACGACGATGGCGTCCTTGACCTGGAACACGTCGCGGGCGCGGTACATCGTCTCGTAGGTCGAGAAGCCGGCGTGGTCGAGGAACACGTCCTCGGGCGGCAGGCCGGCGGCGAGGACGTGGCGGCGCATGGCGTTCGCCTCGTCGTAGGCCATGCGGCCGTGGTCGCCGCTGAGGAGCAGCTTGCGCACCTTGCCCGCCTTGTACAGCTCGACGCCCGTAGCCACGCGGTCCTCGAGCATCGCCGAGAGCGAGCCGTCGGCCCGCACCCCGGCCCCGAGCACGATGGCCACCTGGCAGGCGGGCAGCTCCGCCTGCGGCTTGATCCAGGCCCGCGCGCCGCCCGTCACCATCGCGTTCGCCACCAGGATGAACGCCACGGGCAGCAGCACGAGCGCGATGCCCGCAATGATCAGCGCGCGCTTCCTCCGCGACCACTTCATGCGTCCCCTCGGCCGAGAAAAGACTCCTGGAGTCTTTTCTCACACCCCCAGCGAAGTTGACGACTTGAGGCCGAGAAAAGACTCCAGGAGTCTTTTCTCACACCTCGCCCAGCGAAGTTGACGACTTGGCCGAGTTGGGCGACGTACAGCCTGTTGTGGTATGACCATGAGTCAGACTCAATCTGCTGGGCATCCTGCCAAATAGGAAATAGTGAAGACCTGACCCCAGGGGGCGCAAAACCTGCCGAGTCTGGCGAGACTGGACGACTCAGCGGGTTGTGGTGTGGCCGTAGCCAGCCCCAGCCAGTAGGGTGTGTCCGGGATTGTCAGATTCGGGCTGGTTTGAGGGGAGTTTGCGTGGGACAGGTCTTGATATGGAAAGGGCTTCTCCGCACAATGGGCGTATGATCCCCGTGGCGCTTCGGGACCGGCTTGACCTCCGTGAGCTGCGAGGTCGCCGTCTCGCCGCAAGCGGCCAGTATCACGTCACTTACGGTGTTCAGGGCATCGGCGTCGCCCTGGGGGAAGCCGAACTCCGCCTCAAGCCACGCCAGGAGGTCGGCCCGGGCCAGGCTGTCCAGCCCCAGGTCGCGGGCGAGATGAGCGTCGTCCCCCACCTGCGCTGCGCCGGCCAGGGCCGCCAAGTGATCGAGGACGGCCTGGCGCGTGGCGGGGGGCACAGCCCGAGCGCCGCTGCGGAGCCGAGCGATCTGTGGCTCAGGAGGGTGGACTGGCCTCGTGCCGCGCCAGAAGGTGTAGGGGACGAATGTGTTCCGGGGAAGCTCGGCGTTGTAACACCGCTCCAGGTAACGATTTATCTCCTCACGGCCGCCCGCCCGCGGGAAGTCCTCTGGCTCGACGAACTCGATTGTCACCAGCCGCCGCGGAGCGAAGAACAGGCCGCTGAGAAGGAGGCCGGCGATGCCCTTCTTGAGCGTGGCCTTGACCGAGGGGGGCTTCCCCCTCGCCCAACTGAATCCGCTGCCCCAGAGGCCGCGGGTGCGGACGAGGACGACTCGCGCGTCGGGCGCGGCGCGCAGCAGGGTCTCGACCCCGCTGTTCCCCCTGAGGTCTTCGCGCGCCGAGTGTTGCAGATGCCCGGCCGGGTAGAGAACAAGGTTCTCGCCCTGTCGCACCCGCTCGGCGGCGGCGGAGAGGGTGCGCAGGATGCCATCCCTCGCCTTCTGGCCGTGTCGGGCGATGCCTGGCATGGGCATTACCCCGGCCCGCCGCGCCAGGAAGCGCATGAAGAAGCGGTCAATCTCATCCTGTTCGGCGATGGCGCCCGCTCGGAACTTCTTGTGCAGCAGGGAGATAAGGATGACAGGGTCAATCAGCGCGGGGTGGTTGGGGAAGAAGAAGATGCCGCTCGTGCCGCGCGCGGCCACCGCGTCCAGGCCCTTGGTGCGGACTCGATACCGCAGCCACAGGAGCGACTTGGCGAGGCACCGGAGCAGGAAGTCGAGCATGCGACACCGTTTCAAACGACGGGAGCGGCGGACTCAGAAAGTTGCACTTTCGGCATGGGCCTTGCACTTTCGGCATGGGCTAGGATGCGCGACTGACTGCCTCCTACCCCTGAGCGCCCCCGAAGGGGAACGCGTGCGCCTTGACCGCCTGGTAGTTGGCGTCGAGCGCCGGCTCGAGGAGTCGGAGCGCGGCGAGTCGGCGGACCATCTCGCTCACGTGCTGCGCCTCCTCGACCCGCAGGCCCCGGCCGAGCAGCTTCTTCTCCCGGTAGCTCAACCACTTCTTCACCACCTGGTAGCCGCCGATAAAGTAGTCCCACACGCCCCGCGGCACGTTCCGCCAGAAGGCCACGCCGTTGAGAAACACGTCGAGCGTCCTCGTGCCGAGGTGTGCGAGCGCCTCGTCGAGCGACAGCCCCAGCGCGTTCGCGCCTGCCTCGATGGCGGCCCGCTCGTCGCGCGTGTAGTCGCGTTCCTCGACCCGGCCCGACCCTGGCATCGTCACCCCGCCCTTGCCCGCGTGGCCCCAGCCGGCCGTGAGGTCGAGTTCGCCGGCGTTCCGGTCCAGCGGCCCCCCGCCCATGCGGTTCATTGAGCCCATGCACCGCATCTCGCGCCGCAGGGGGTCGAGTGTCACGCCGCTGACCCCGGCCTGCGCATCGAGCAGCGCCGCGACCTCGGCCCCCAGCGCCGCCGAACGGTTCAGCACCTCCAGGGTCGCCGGCAGTGGGATGCGCGGCCAGTCTTGACGGACGCCGTCCGCGTTCTCAGCCAAGTATGCTGGAGCGTAACCGATCGCCAGGGCATGCATCCAGAGGAGCGGTGCTTCCGATGCCCGGTCGGGGTCCCTTGCGCCCAGGGACGTCAGGTAGGCGCGCGCCGCGCCCGAGAGGTTGGCAGCGGGCTCCTCTAGCTCCGTTGTGTCCCCGAGGAGGCGGAACAGGGCCATCTCGTCCTTCTTGTGCAAGCGCTCCTTGTTCTTGAGCCGCAGGGGAAAGAAACACGCGCTGCCGTGCATGAGGGCATTGTCGCCCAAGAGGGAGGTGAAGCACAGCGGGGCTCCCTCGGGCGAGATGAACCCTGTGGGGCGTGATACCAGGAACGAGTTGCCTGGCCAGCACTGCGCCCACAGCCTGGGGCGTGGCTCGTTCCACACGGGCCTTACACCTGTGTAGTAGCACCAACGGACATCAAGCGGCTTAACCGCGTAGGGCACGATTCGTTCTGTGAGGAAAGGTTCTGTGGAAGTGGCTCTGGCCCTGGCTGCAACCGGGTCGAACCTCCCTCGCGGCTGTGTAAGCGCGCTGCATATCGCCTGGTACTCAGCCCACACGATGGTGCGATCCCAGTAAGCGCGCATGCGCTGCTCGAGCGCCGGCCGGTCAACATCGAACAAGGCCCCTGCCCGCTTCTCCATGAGCCCATTGCTTGCCGGCACCGCGCAGAGTTCGGGGAGCGCGGGCCATACCGAGTACTCGGCAGTGACGCGCGCCGACCGGAACGAGTAGCGGATGCCGTGCGAGGGCTTCGCTGTGCTGTAAGCGGCGCTGAAGCGCTTGGCCTTGAGGCTCCCGAGAAGCTCCCGCCGCTTGGCCGCTCCCCAGAAGTGGCGGAAACGCACGGTTGGCCTGGCAGTTTCGCCACCTTTGCGGACAAGGAGGCAGACAGCGGTTCCGACGCGGATGCCCTCGCGATTGTGTTCGGTGGAGAACACGCTGGGGTCGGGCTGCCCCTCGGGCGTCAGCTTGCCGGTCTCCCGGCTGTCGCCGTTCATGCAATCGAACCAGAGCTGGTCGAACTCCTCGAGGAAGCGCTTGCGCATGACGACGAAGGATGGCCTGTCAAGGTAAGAGAAGTTGGAAATAAAGGAGACTATGCCGCGTCCGTTCGCCACGATTCGGCGCTCGGCGATGCGGAAAAAGCGGACGTAAAGGTCGTCGAGGTTGAACTTCCTGATGCCCCAACCGCCATCGTGGACGGAGGTGTTCAGGCTCTCCTTGTATGCCCGCACCAGGCCGCCCTCCTCCTGGGGGCTGGTGCCGGCGAAGGCGTTGTAGGGCGGGTTGGCGAGCACCACGAGGATGGGCTTCTCGCGCTTCACGCTGTCGGCAGCATCCCGCTCGGCCTCCAGCTCCGGGTAGAGCAGCTTCTGCTTCGGGCCTGTTGGGGGCTCCCAGCCCGTGAGGGCGTTGGTGAGGTAGACGCCGGCGCGCTCCTTGCCAGTGGGGGCGAGCGGTGCGCCGAAGTGCTGGAGGAGCAGGCCCAGTTGCAGATGGCTGATGACGAAGGGGGCGGGGAGGATTTCGAAGCCGAAGACGCGCTCCATCGCTCGAGCGTGGCGTGAATGGTGCGCAGCACTTCGACGAGGTAGGCGCCCGTGCCGCAGCAGGGGTCGAGAACGTAGACGTTGCTATCCGCCAAGCCGTCTTCGACACCCAGTTCCTCGCGCAACACCGTGTCCACGCGGGCGACCCGGTACTGGACGATTTCCTCGGGGGTGTACCAGACGCCCAGGTCCTTGCGGAGAACGGGGTCATATGCCTCAAGGAAGGGCTCGTAGAAGTACTGGACGGCGTGGCGCTCCTCGAAGGCATTGAAGAAGGCGGCGCGGTCCACGCGGTTCAGGACGTTGGCGGCCCAGTGGAGGACTTCGGCGAGGCCGAGGTCGAGGAGCGCGCCGGGCTCGGCGGCCTCGTGGAAGAGCTTTCGCAGGATGGGCACGCGCAGGTATTCGGCGGCGAGGCGCCAGTCGAAGCGGGCCTCGGCCCTGTCGTGTGGCACAGCCGCCCCCGGCTGTGGGTCGCGGGGCAGAGACGCCCCGCCTACAGTCTGCACAGCCGGGGGCGGCTGTGCCACATTTGCCCCGCGTGCCCAGAGGACCCAGGCGGAGAAGACGCCGTAGAAGAGGGTCTGGACGAAGGTGGATTCGAAGAAGTGCGCGCCCTTGTCGCCGGTGAACTTCATGCTGAGGGCTTCTTCGAGGGCGGCGCGGATGGCGGCGAGGGCGGGATGGCCGGAGCCGCGGAGGCAGCGGAGGGCCTGGCGGGCGCAGTAGGCGAGCTGCCAGGCGAGGTCCTGGGGGTCGCCGATGCGGGCGCCAATGAGGAGCACGGCCTTGAGGTAGTCGAGGAACTCCTCGCCCCGCTCTTTCGCAGCGGCGCGGGGGTGGGCGGCGAGGTCCCAGAATGCCTCCTCGCTGTCGGCGAGGAGGAAGCGGTGCCCGGGCGCGCGGCTGCCCTGGAGGTCCTGGCCCACGAGGGCGAAGTCGCGGTAGTTGGTGACGAGGACCTTGCGGTACTTCTTCCAGTAGTCGGCGACCTGTTTGGATTCGATGGTGACGGCCGTGCCTTCGGCAAGCCCCTTGACCTCGACGACACTGCCGATTGTGCTCGCCCAGACACGCGACACAACTCACGGTATATCAACAACTTACGAATTGACTCACTCCAAACCAGCCCGAATCTGACAATCCCAAGTCGGCAGACTCGGCAGAGTCGGCAGGTTCATAGGGGGGCTGGGGTCGGGTGTTAACCATTTTAACCATTTACTCTTCATCAACGCACAGATGGGGCCGAAAGCGGAAAGCCAGGACCCGACCCCGCCCGCCCCTACGCCTTCGGGCGTTCGCGTGCCACTCTTTGGTCGCAGGAGATCACCAAGCACACCTGGAGGGCTTGACACCTGGCCCCAAACCAAGTATCCTGCCTCGTGTGGCGCGCAGACTTCGGGCACCCCACCCCGCGGCGTAGCGGCCGATGACAAGGACGACCATCTTCAAGCAGTACGCGCAGGCCCTCGGCGCCGTGGCCGCGGCAGGCGACGCCCGTGAGGAGAGCTTCTACGGCGCGCTCCGCGACCTCCTCAAACAGGTGGCCGACGCCAAGGGCCTATGCCACGTCCACGTCACCGTCCAGCCCGCGCCCACCGACGCCGGCAACCCCGACTTCCGCCTGTGGAACGGCACCGACTCCATCATCGGCTACGTCGAGGCCAAGAACCCCACCCAGACGGATCTTGCCGGCATCGCGGATACCGAACAGCTCCGCCGCTACCGCGTGGCATACCCGAACGTGCTGCTGACCAACTTCACCGAGTTCCGCCTCTACCGCAACGGCCAACACGTCGAGACGGTCCACGCCGCCAGCCCCAACATCCTCAACGACCTGCGCGCCGCCCCCGCCATCGAGCGGCCCACCGAACTGTGGAGCCTGCTCGACCAGTTCCTCGACTTCCAGCTCCCCCAAGCCCCCACGGCCGAGGAACTCGCCATTCGGCTTGCCAACCTCACCCGCGAGTTGCGCCGCATCCTGGCGCTCCAGATCGCGCAGGACGACCAGGCCGGCGGCGGACGCCTCTCGGGCTTCTACGAGGCGTTCAAGCAGTTCCTCATCGCCGACCTGACGCACGAGGACTTCGCCGACCTCTACGCCCAGACGGTCACCTACGGCCTCTTCGCCGCACGCACTCGCGCCACCGGCGCCTTCACCCGTCGCAGCGCCTTCGACCGCATTCCACACACCATTGGCGTCCTGCGCGACGTCTTCCGCTTTGTCTCCCTCGAGGATCCGCCGCCCCAGATCGAGTGGGTCGTGGACGACATTGCCGAGGTCCTGGCGAAGGCCGACGCCGCCGGCATCCTGGGCAAGTACTACCGGGAGCACAAAGGCAGCGACCCCATCGTCCACTTCTATGAGACCTTTCTCGCCCAATACAACCCAGAGGAGCGCGAGCGCCGCGGCGTCTACTACACCCCGGAGCCCGTCGTCTCCTACATCGTCCGCTCCCTCCACTCGCTCCTCAAGAGCGAGTTCGACATGGCCGACGGGTTGGCCGACCCCCGTGTTACCCTGCTCGATCCCGCGGCGGGCACGATGACCTTTGTCGCCGAGGCGGCCAAGGTCGCCGTTGGCGAGTTCGAGAGCAAGTACGGCACTGCCGAGAGCGCCCGCGGGGAGTTCATCCGCCGCCACATCCTCGAGAACTTCTACGCCTTCGAGCTGATGATGGCTCCCTATGCCGTCGGCCACCTCAAGATGGCCTTCTTCCTCGAAGAGCTGGGCCACCGCCTCGCCGACGACGAGCGGGTGAAGTTCTACCTGACCAATACCCTCGACATGGAAGAGCTTGCCCAGAGCGAGATGCCCTTCTACCGCGCCCTGTCCCACGAGTCGCGCTCCGCCGCGAAGATCAAGAAGCAGCAGCCCATCCTGGTCATCCTTGGGAACCCACCCTATTCCGGGCACTCCTGCAATCAGGGGGAGTGGATTCGCGGCCTCATCGAGGACTACAAGCAGGTGGACGGCAAGCCCCTGGGCGAGAAGAACCCCAAGTGGCTCCAGGACGACTACGTGAAGTTCCTGCGCTTCGCACAGTCGAAGATTGACCAAGCGGGCCGCGGCATCGTGGGCATGATCACCAATCACTCGTACCTGGACAACCCGACCTTCCGCGGCATGCGCCAGAGCCTGATGCGGACCTTTGATGACATCTATGTCCTCGACCTCCACGGCAACTCGCTCAAGCGCGAGACGTGCCCCGACGCCAGCCCCGACCAGAACGTCTTCGACATCCGCCAAGGCGTCGCGATCGCCCTCTTCGTCAAGCGCGGGCCGAGGAGGAAGGAAGCGGCACACGTTCGCCACGCTGACCTCTGGGGCACGCGCGAGCGCAAGTTCCGCTGGCTCCGGCAGCACGACCGCACATGCACCCCCTGGAGCGAGCTAGGGCCGAACTCGCCGTCTTACCTCTTCGTGCGGCGCGACGAGCGGCGCCACGCCGCCTTCCAGCGCTTCCCCTCCCTTCCCGACCTCTTCCCCGCCAACAGCGTCGGCATCGTCACCGCACGCGACCACCTCACGATCCATTGGACACCCGACGACGCCTGGCGCACTGTCACCGTCTTTTCGCGCATGGATCCCGAACTCGCTCGCAAGGGCTACAGGCTGGGGAAGGACTTCCGCGACTGGCAGGTCACCCTGGCGCAAGAGGACCTGCTGGAGTCAGGCCCGCACCGCCAAAACGTCGTGCCGATCCTGTACCGTCCGTTCGACACAAGGCACACGTACTACACGGGCAGGTCCCGCGGCTTTCTCTGCATGCCGCGGCCTGAGATCATGCGGAACATGCTCCAGGACAACGTGGCTCTGGTCGCGCCGAAGCAGAACCAGGATGAGTTCGGCGCGCTGGTCACCACGACCATCGGAGCACACAAGTCTGTCGCAGCGTACCACATCAACTACTTCTTCCCTCTCTTCCTCTACCCCAACGGCGAGCGCGACCTGTTTGCGGCGATGGAGTCGTCGGAACGGTCGCCGAACCTCCACCCGAAGCTGCTCGACACACTCAAAGCCGCCCACTGCCGCTACCCGACGCCCGAACAGGTGTTCCACTACGTCTACGCGGTGCTTTACGCGCCGACATATCGGGACAAGTACGCGGAGTTCTTGCGGAGCGACTTCCCGCGTGTGCCGCTCACAAGGGATGCGGCTCTGTTCGCCAAGGTGGCGAAGCTGGGCGAGCGGCTGACGCAGCTTCACCTGCTGGACTCGACGGAACTGGACAGCCCATCGGCGCACTTCGGCGGTGAGGGCGACCGCAAGGTGGCGAAAGGCACGAAGGCCGGCGTGCGCTACGACCCGGCCGAGCAGCGCGTTTACATCAACAGATCGGAGCACTTCGCCCCCGTGCCACAGGCGGTGTGGGACTATCGGGTGGGCGGCTACCAGGTGTGCGAGAAGTGGCTGAAGGACCGCCGAGGGGCGCGAGTCTTGGACCCTCGCTTCTCTCCCTTGACATCCGCCGCCGCCCCGCCCATGGTGGCCACCACCCGAGCTATCTGGGACGCCCTCCGCGCCAGTTGCCACCAACCCCCCACGGATTCCTGGCATCGGCCTTGACAGGCGTTCCCGGCGCAGCTATCATCGCATAAGAGCCGTGGGAGGAAACCTGTGGGCCAGCAAAGGGGGCGGGCGATGTGTGACATGCCCTGGGCGAATGGGTGGGGCGTCTGGCGCGCTGTGCTAGTAGCGGCAGCGGGGCTGTGGGCCATTGGTGGGTGCGGGGGGGGCGAGAGCCCTGCGCCAAAAGGCTCAGCGACTACGGCGAGCGAGAGCCCGGCGGTAGAAGGCTCCACGACTGCGGTGGACTCGACGACGAAGAAGGCATATGTGTGCATGCACCGGGCCGACCTCCACAAGAAGCCGGGTGCACCGGGGCGCGGTCAGGCCGAAGGCGAGATGCTCTTCTTCGCCACGGAGCTTGATGTCAAAGAGGTCAAGGGCTGTTGGGTGAAGGTGGCCGTGGCGGGCAAGGCAGCCGAGGTATGGGTCCACCGAGCGCTCGTGTGCGGGGACAGAGAGGCCGTCCGGCGCATGGCTCGGACGGGGGTGATGCCGAACTTCGTGATGGCCTTCGAGGGCGGTGGGCCTGGGGGAGAGGTGACGGGCGCGCTCCTCGGCGGCGACGTGGCCGTCTCGCTCTCGAAGGAAGATGCCGACAAGCTCAAGCCCGATGAGCACGGCGTGGCTCGCGTGACTGGCGGGGACGGCCTGACGTTGGAGAAGATGGAGGTGTCGCCAGGGGACTGCCTGTGGTTTGCGGACGACGCGGCGGTGCGCGCGAAGAAGGAGTTCCCGCTGAAGGGGTTCGGCATCTCGACGCCGCTCGCCTCTCCCACGCCGCTCTTGCACTACGCCTTCGATGGCATGGGCGGCGTCATGCCTCTGGAGGAGTTGCTGGCTCGGGAGGAGAAGGCCATGGAGGGGACCCCCGTGAGCGGCGTCCTGGCCTTCCGGTGCCCGGCGGCGCTCTGCCCGGCGCCCCGGGACGTGTTCTGGGCCGAAGAACTCGGCGGGTTCGTCGTGGCGGACGCCAAGAACGGCATCCTGTTCCTGTCCGCCGACCCCGTGCAGGGCGTTCGCCGCACGAAGCGCATCGCGCGCGAGGGACAGGGGGCGCAGTTCGTCGGCATTCACAGCAGGGTCCTCCTCGTCGGCTGGTCCGGCAAACGGAACGAGCTGGCATGGTACGCCTCGGAGAAAGACGGGGTGTTCGAGGCGGAGCCAGTCATAGAACTGCCCTATCCCCCCACCGCGTTCGGGACATCGGGAAAGGACAGCCCCATCGCGCTTGTGGGAACAGCCTCGGGCCATCTCCTCGCGGTGGACAAGTCTCAGGCGAAGGTGGTGGCAGACGTGGCGGTGTGCAAGGGTCCGATCCTGGACATCGAGGCGGGCGAGGAGCGCCTGTGGGCCGCCTGCGGCGGCGAGGGCCTGGCCGTGGTGGACATCCGCGACCCGAAGAGCCCCAAGCTCGCCGAGAGCTTGGCCAAGCTCGCCCCCGTGTCGAGGGTCACGTGGCGCAAAGAGGATGACCGGGAGGTGTTGATGCTCGGGGGCGAGAAGGGCGGGGTGCGAATCGTGCCCGCCAACAGGCCCGGCGAGGGGCCAACCGCGGTCGTCCCGGGCTCCGATACGGCGCCCGCCGCGGATATACGAGAGGGCTCGGTGACGGGCGGCATGGTGATGAAGGCAAAGGGCCAGCCAGCCATCCTCCTGGTTGGTGCGGGGAAGGAGGGGCTGTGCGTCTATGCCGGCGCGAAGCACACCGCGATGAAGGCATCGCACCGCGTGCCCGTGCCCTGCTTCCGTGCCGTGTGGGGCAGCCAACTCCTGGCGTGCGCCTCGCCCAAAGCGCTCTGGTTCGTGTCGCTCTCTGAAGTCTTGCCCCATGAGTCCACGGGAGGGATGCACTCGATCCACGGAGACGGCGTGTTTGAACTCAAGGGCGGCGGGATGGCTATCAAACGGGCCAGCGCCCACGGGATCGCCGACCTGAAGGGCCGCGATGGCTTCGCCCGCGGCCGCTCGTGGCGCGACGGGCCGCGCACGGACAAGGGGCTGACCATCGTGGAGAGAGGCGAGACGCTGCTGGCGATCGGCGACTACAACCTCGTGGAGGGCGATCTGATCCTGTTCCGGCCGGGCGTGAAGATCATGATCGGCAAGGGTGGAGCAACCATCGCGGGACGCCGCTACGCCGAGGGCGCGGCCTTCGAACTCGCCGACGATGGCACGCCCAGGCCCATCGGCTTCTGGCGCGGCATGCTGCCGAGCAAGTGAGCATGCCATCATGTCCGTTGGCAGCACGCTGGGACAGGTGGCCTCGCGGCGCCGCCCGATCTCCGCGAGCATTGAGGGGCGACCGCGTTGCTCGAGAACCGCCGCGTGCTGCTGCTGACTGATGGGCACCTGGGCGTCTTCACGTCGAAGACGGCCACGTGCATCCTGCGCTATCGGCCCCGCGACGTGGTGGTCATTCTCGACCGCACGCACGCCGGGCGCGACCCGGCCGATATCGTGGGCGTGGGGCGAGGCATCCCCATCGTCGGCTCGGTGGCCGAGGCGATGCGCTATGAGCCGCGCTCGCTCCTCGTCGGCATCGCGCCCGCGGGTGGGGGGCTGCCCGACGACTGGCGCCAGATCCTGGCCGAGGCCATCGAGCACCGCCTCGATATTATCAGCGGCCTCCACCTGATGATCGCCGACGACCCGCACCTCGGCCCCCTCGCCCTCGCCCACGACGTGACGATTCACGACGTGCGCCGCCCGCCCGAGGGCATTCCGCTGGGCGCCAATCTCGCGCGCACGCTGCCGTGCAAGCGCATCCTCACCGTGGGGGCCGACTGCGCTATCGGGAAGATGCTCGTCGCCGTCGAGCTGGCCGACGCCCTGGCCCGCCGCGGGCGCGACGCCCGCTTCATCGCCACGGGCCAGACGGGCATCATGATCTCAGGCTACGGCATCGCCGTGGACCGCGTGATCTCCGACTTCGTGCCCGGCGCGGTTGAGATGATGCTCGTCGAGAACAAGCACCACGAGGTTCTGGTCGTCGAGGGCCAGGGCACGCTCATCGAGCCCGCGTATTCGGGCGTCACGCTGGGCCTGATGCACGGCTGTGCCCCGCACGGGATGGTCTTCTGCCACCAGCCCACCCGGACCCATCTCCGCCACCACCCCGAGGTGCCCATCCTGCCCCTGCCCGAGTTCTTCGAGCTGTAGGAGCGCCTGATGGCCCGGCTGTTCCCTTCGAAGGTCATCGGCATCGCCTTGAACTGCGTTGACCTGTCTCCTGCCCGTGATTGGCGATGAAGCCGATTCGGACACTAACACCAGTAAATAGTCCGCATTGTTGGCGTTTTCTGGGAAGCCCCCAAGACACAAGTGCTTGCTACACCAGTACTTGTGCGAATGGCACTTTCCTGCGGGCCAAAGGTTTGGCGGACTTTCTGGTGTTTTGAGTCACAGATGATCTGAGTTCTGATATTTGAAGACGCGACACCATTCCCACGACACCATTCCCACGGAATCCCGCGGCGAGATCGCCCGTGTGGCTTTTCCCGCGCGCCGGGGCCTCGTTCGGGCGGTGGCTGGGGGTGGAGAGCCTCTGGCTGGAGGGGGCGTGAACACCCGCCGAAATTGCGGTAGTCACCAGGCCAAGTCAGCCATCTGGCCGCTGGGGGATCAATGCATGTTCACCCGGCTAACGAAGAACCCGTCCTGGCTGACCTGCACGTCGTAGCCCTCGATGATGACCTGTGCAGTGCCCTCCTTGACGCGATAGTACAGATAGCGGCTGTCGCCGACCACCTGCATCCTCAGCGGCTCCCCAACCATTGCCTTAAAGCTGGCCATTGATCTCCACTGTT
This sequence comes from Planctomycetota bacterium, assembly GCA_041320515.1. Taxonomy (GTDB): domain Bacteria; phylum Planctomycetota; class PUPC01; order DSUN01; family DSUN01; genus DSUN01. The sequence continues at coordinate 4,443,907 of JBGLNR010000001.1, forward strand.
GCACCGGGTACGGCCCCTGGAAGTCAGGTTGCCCACCGCTGTTGACAAGGTTCTTGAACTGCTCGAAGCTCATGGTGGAGGTACCGCCGCCCCAGCCGATCACGCCCGCCTTCCCCAGCCAGAGCGCACCGGCCACAGCCCATACTACTGCCGCAATGATGGCAAGAACCACACCAACGGGGTCATTCTTGGCCCATCGTCGCCATGGCCGCCCGCGGACGGAAGGGTGCTGTGGCGCTGTGCGAGCCGCGCTTGAGGGGACGTCCGGTACGAAGATGCCTTCCGGCAGTTGGTCAGGCGCGGGAGGCGGCGGCGCTGTTCTTGGAGGTAAGGGAGGCGGTGCTGTTCGCTGTGGTTGCGAGACCTTGCCGGGTCTCAACCTGAATGTCGCGCCGCACCCGCTGCACGTCACCTGATTGGCTCCAGCTTGGACGGGCATCTCATTGCTACACTTCGGACACTTCAGTCGTTTCATGTCGAGTCCTCTGTAATGCCGGCCGGCGTGAACTCCTACGTTCTCCTCCCTGGCGCAGTGTACATGGCCACGCCGACGATCAGCGCGATGGATGCCAGGAGGAACAACCAGGCCCCGCCCCCTACCAAGCTGAAGACCACTGTCCCCAAGAGTTCGCTCCTCTGACTGCGGACCCAGCCGACGTACCCGACCGCACAGACAACCGAGCCGATCGAGCAGGTGAGCCCCCACTCTCTGCTCATGGGCATGTTCTGAAAGAGCCTCACGACCGGATAGACGTACAGGCCAAGGAACAAGAAGCCCCCTTGCGCCAACCCTGACTGAGACCGAATCCCGGTGTCCACCCACGCCATGAACATGGACACCACGGATGCGCAGGACGCGACAAAGATGACCTTGCCGCCAATGCTCCACTCCTTCCAGGCGAAGCCGGGCGCAATGGGCATGGGCAGCAACGACTGTGGTGGCGCGGCCGGCAGCACAGGGGAAACCGGCAGAGGCGGCGGCACGTCGGCTGCCGGCTGGGCCGGGAATAGCCCCTTCAGCTTCCTGGCCTGAACCCAGTCGGCCATGCCCTCTTTCCACACCAGATCGTCCGGCGAGAGCTGGCCGCTCGCAGCCAACTTCCTGAGCTGGGCCGGCGAAACCGGGCCAACCAGCTCCTCGCCACGACTGTAGTGCCATTCCTCGCTCATCGGGCTGACTCCAGTAATTAGCCACGTATGGTCTCGGGGAATCACACAAGCGGGTTTCCCTGGTAGAGAGACAGTCTCCCCCTGAAGTCTTCGAGCACCTTGTCGAAAGATTCGACGATGGATCTTCTCACTTGACCGGCTGTCAACTTTGGCTCGCGAGGTCGGTTGTTCTGGATGAAGATCACAACCCCGTAGTCGACCTCGTCAGACTTCAGCAACTGCATGATCTTCAACAGGTCGTTGTAGGCGTTCTCGATGGTTGACGCTTCGACCTCTACTGCAACGCGACACTGGAGCTCACCGGTGGGATAGGCCTTGTATAGATCGATGCGTTTCCTGCCCAAGCATCTCGGTCGAAACTCGGTCTCGAACCCTAGGGTGGCCGCGACGCGCCCATACCATCCCGGGGTCCCCGGATCCTTGGCACGCCACGAGGTTACGCTGGCCGCGAGGGACTCTAGATCGCGACCAAGTGACCCCGGTGAACGTGGGTCCGTCGGGTAGAGGCGATCGAGCCGCATGTGCCCGCCTCCCTGCTCGGGGTCACGCCGCCCTTGTTCCTGGAAGCTAACGGCTCGGTACAACCCGCGCGTCGGCTGGCAAATGTTGTCGGGAATGTGCTTCCGGAAGAAGACAAGCGCGCCCTGGGCGGCATTGCGCGAGATACCGGGGAAAGCCGCGCAGATCTCACGGAGCAGCTCGGTATAGCGCTTCCCTTGCGGCGAGGCATTGACCAGCTCGATGGCTTTCTCAATGATTCTCTGCTTCTGGCTCATTTCGTTGAGTCCTGGCCTGTCCTGGTTCAGCGTGAACTGGACAAACAGCCCTCGGAAGTAAGAGACTCGCTTGCCTGCGGCAAGCGGGAGTTTTCAGAGGCATCGAGGGGCGGCCTGGGGGTCAGACCTCAATTTTCTGTTTTCTGGCCTTGCCCCCTTTCTCCAGGCACCGGCATGGCAATGACACGCCGACTCATCGCGTCGTGCTGGCCTGTGGCCGCCGCTGGCGCGGCCTCGCCGTCGAGGGGAGGCCGAGCCGCTTCCTCAGTTGGGACTCGGTCAGCCTTCCCGATCCGCGCGACCTGGCTGTGAGAAACGCCATCAGCTCGGCGTTCTCCCGAACCAGGCGGACTTCCTCCTCGAAATCGTCAATCTCGGCGAGGACGAACTGCCTGCCCCCCGGCGTTGTGATGAGCAGGTTCTCTTCGCTCGCCAGCTCCAGGAGCGGGCGGACGTCACGAGGGCGATCGGAGATCTCCAGTGTCTTCATAGCAGAAACTCCCGGCCGCGGATGTACAGTCGGCTATGGACCTTCCACCCGACGGCCTTCACTAGCACCGTCCCCTCCTGAGGAAACACGTCATAGAAGACGCGATAGTCGCCGAGTCGCAGCTCCCAGGCTGCCAGGTCGTTAGGGCGGAGCGACTTGCGGTTCCTCGTCTCTCGGTCGGCGTCGGAGGCCAGATGGCCACGGATGCCTGCCACGACCATGGCCTGTGCGCGCTTCGGCAGGGCCTCGAAGTCGAGCGCCGCCTCGTCCATGTACTGGACTCGGTACTTCAGCGCCATGCCCTCACGGGTTCCGCACGTTGCCACTGTCTGTCGAGCCGCTTCCTATTCTACTCCCGAACGAGGCGGCGGCCGAGGGCGCGGTCCAGGCCGGCTGCGACGCCTATTTCGGCTACCCCATCACCCCCCAGAACGAGTTCGCCGCCTACATGGCCCGCCGCATGCCCGAGCTGGGCCGCGTCTTCATCCAGGCCGAGAGCGAGCTGGCCGCCATCAGCATGGTCTACGGCGCCAGCGCCGCAGGCAAGCGCGCCATGACCTCCTCCTCCAGCCCCGGCATCAGCCTCAAGCAGGAGGGCATCTCCTACATCGCCGCCTCGCGCCTCCCAACCGTCGTCGTCAACGTCCAGCGCGGCGGGCCGGGCCTCGGCAACATCGGGCCGTCCCAGGGCGACTACTGGCAGTCCACCCGCGGCGGCGGCCACGGCGACTACCGCTGCATCGTCCTCGCTCCCGCCAGCGTTCAGGAGATGTTCGACCTCACGGCCAAGGCCTTCGAGCTGGCCGACCGCTACCGCATGTGCGCCATCGTCCTGGCCGACGCCTATCTCGGCCAGATGATGGAGCCTGTCGTCTTCCCCGACCAGCCCTTCCCCCCGCCGCCCCCGAAGCCGTGGGCGCTCGCCGGCTGCGAGGGGCGCGAGCCCAACATCGTCCGCTCCCTCTACCTGGGCGACGGCGAACTCGAGCGGCACACCTATGCGCTCTTCGAGACCTATCGCCAGGTCGAGCGCGACGAAACCCATTGGGAGGCCGTGGCGGCGGACGACGCGGAGGTGGTGCTGGTGGCCTACGGCACGTGCGCTCGCATCTGCCGCCAGGCCGTGGCCCTGGGCCGCCAGCGGGGCCTGCGCCTCGGCCTCATTCGGCCCATCACCCTCTGGCCCTTCCCCACCCAGGCCATCGCCGTGGCGGCGGCGGGCGCGCGCGGCGTCCTCGTGGTCGAGATGAGCATGGGCCAGATGGCCCAGGACGTGCGCCTCGCGCTCGACGGACGGCGCCCCGTCGCCCTCCTCGGCCGCCCCGCATTCGTCCCCGAAGCCCAGGAAGTGTTGGACTGCGCCGCGGCCCTCCTGGAGTCCACACGCCGATGAAGCCGCTCTACGAGCGTCCCGACACGCTGGTCCGCTGCCTGACCCACTACTGCGCGGGCTGCGGCCACGGCATCGTGCACCGCCTCATCGCCGAGGTCATTGATGAGCTGGGCATCCGCGGCCGCGTCATCGGCGCCGCGCCTGTCGGCTGCGCCGTCCTGGCCCACCAGTACCTCAAGGTGGACATGTGCGAGCCCGCCCACGGCCGCACGCCCGAAGTGATGGCGGCCATCAAGCGCGTGCGGCCCGAGTGCGTCGCCTTCTCCTACCAGGGCGATGGCGACCTCGCGGCCATCGGCACCGCCGAGACCATCCACGTGGCCAACCGCGGCGAGCCCATCACCGTCTTCTTCGTCAACAACGCCGTCTACGGCATGACCGGCGGCCAGATGGCGCCCACGACCATGCTCGCGCAGAAGACCACTACCACGCCCGTCGGCCGCAACGCCGGCTACCACGGCCACCCCATGCGCGTGTGCGAGATGCTCGCCACGCTCGACGGGCCGGCCTACATCGAGCGCGTCGCCCTCTCGAACCCAGACCGCGTCCGCGAGGCCAAGCGAGCCGTCCGCAAGGGCTTCCTCACCCAGACCGAGCGCAACGGCTACGCACTCGTCGAGTTCCTCTCCCCCTGCCCGACCTACTGGCGCATGACCCCGCTGGACGCCATGCGCTTCATCGAGGACGAGATGGCCAAGGTCTACCCCCTCGGCGTCTTCCGCGACTGGGAGACGCGTGAGACTTGACACGAGGAAGGATGAATGGATGATTGGATGAATGGATGGATGAGGGAGCGGCTGCTTCTCGCTTTCATTCGTCCACCCATCCATTCATCCACCCATCCAACCACGCGAGGATACGAGGTTGCTTGAGCGCGTCATCATCGCAGGCTTCGGCGGCCAGGGCGTCATCTTCACCGGCAAGCTCCTCGCCCAAGCCATGATGGACGAAGGGCGCAACGTCACCTACTTCCCCGCCTACGGCCCCGAGGTGCGCGGCGGCCGCGCCCACTGCTACGTCATCGTGTCGTCCGACGAAATCTTCTCCCCCGTCATCGCCCAGCCCGACACGCTGATCGCGATGAACCAGATTTCGTGGGACTACTTTGCCCCCAGCCTGCGCCCCGACGGGCTGGCCGTGGTGAACTCCACGATGGTCAAGGCCGACCCCGCCGCGGTGCCGGGGCGGCTCATCGCCGTGCCCGCGGCCGACATCGCCAACGAGCTGGGCGACGTGCGGGTCACCAACATGGTCATGGTCGGCGCCTACAACCACGCGCGCTCCCTGCTCCCCCTCGGCCGGCTCCTCGACCACGTCCGCTCGGCCCTGCCCGGCGGCAAGGCCGCGCTCTACGAACTCAACCGCCACGCCCTGCTCAGGGGCGTCGAGGCCGCCGCCTTCGCCACTGCCGGCTGACCCGCTCGTCGGAGGGCCGCCAGGCGATGAACGTCCTCTTCCTCGACCACGCGACCGACCTCGGCGGCGCCGAGGTGAGCCTCCTCGGCCTGCTGAAGACGCTCGACCGCGAGCGCTTCGCCCCCACCCTCGCCTGCCCGCCGGGCACCCTGGCCGACCGCGCCCGCGCCCTCGGCGTCCCCGTCCAGCCGCTCGCCGTGGCGAAAATCGGGGGCCGCAGCCGCCTGCTGGCCGTCTGGCGGCTCTGGCGGGGCATCCGCGCGCTCCGACGCATCGCGCGCCGCGGGCGCTTCGACGCCATCCACCCCAACACCCTCCGCACCGCCATCATCGCCAGCGGCGTCGCGCCCAGCGAAGGCGTCTTCCTGGTCTGGCACGTGCGCGACCACGCCGTGCCCCCCTGGGCGCAGCGGCGGCTCCTCCAGCGCTGCGCCGTCGCCATCGCCCCCTCCCGCTTCATCGCCCGCTCGCTCGGCGACGGCCCGAAGGTGTTCGTCGTGCCCAACGGCCTCGACCCCGCCGACGTGCCGCCCGAGGGCGCCGGCGCCGCGTTCCGCCGCGAACTCGGCATCGCGCCCGACGCGCCCGTCGTCGGCTGCCTGGGCCGCCTGTTGCCCTGGAAGGGGCAGCACCTGTTCCTCGGCATGGCCGCCCGCCTCGCCCGGCGGTCGCCCGAGGCGCGCTTCCTCGTCGTCGGGGCGCCGCTCTACGCGGCCCCGGGAAGCGATTACCCCACGCTCCTCAAGGCTGTGGCCGCTAAGCTCAAGCTCGACGACAAGGTGCTCTTCGTCGGCCACCGCGACGACCCGCTCGCCGCGCTCAGCGCGATGAACGTGGTGGTGAACTGCTCGGAGAACGAGCCCTTCGGCCGCGTGCTCATCGAGGCCATGGCCTGCCGCCGCCCCGTCGTCGCCTTCCGCTCTACGGCGCGAAGAGGGGAAACAAGTGGCTCGTCGTCCTCGACGGCAAGCTAGGCCCGGAGTTCGACACTGTGGCCGGGCTCGTCTTCAGTGACGACAGCCAGCGTGTCGCCTACCTGGCGGTGAGGGGCAAGAAGTGTCTCGTCGTCCTCGACGGCAAGCCAGGGCCGGAATTCGATAATGTCACCCTAGTTCTCTTCAGTCCCGACAGCAAGCGCGTGGCACATACCGCGAGGCAGGCAGACAAGTGGCTCCTCGTCCTCGACGGTACGCCAGGCCCAGAGTACGACGGTATCCAGGAGAGGAGCATCGTATTCAGCCCCGACAGCAAGCGCATGGCCTACGGGGCGGATAGGGGAGACAAGGGACTCGTGGTCCTCGATGGCGAGCCAGGGCCAGAATACGACGAGGTCCGTTTCCCTTCCTTCAGCCCTGACGGCAAGCGCCTCGCCTACTGGGCGAAGAGGGGCGACAAGGAATTCGTCGTCCTCGACGGCAAGCCAGGCCCAGAGCATGACAAGGTCCATAGCACCGACATCGTCTTCAGTCCCGATAGCAAGCGCCTGACCTACGCGGCAGGGACGGGCGGCAAGTGGTTCGTCGTCCACGACGGCAAGCCGGGGCCGGAGTACGAAGACGTGTGGTACATTGCCATCAGTCCCGATGGCAAGCGCATGGCCTACAGGGCGCAGAGCGGCGGCAGGACATTCGCGGTCATAGACGGCGAGCATGGGGCGAAACACGACGGCATCTTCCGCCTCGAATTCAGCCCCGACAGCAAGCGCGTCGTCTACACGGCGCGGATTGGGGACAAGGACTGCGTGGTCCTCGACGGCAAACCAGGCCCCGAATACGACGATGTCCTTGACACCTTCTTCAGCCCCGACGGGAAGCGCTTAGCCTATGGAGCGAAGAAGGGGGACAGATGGCGCGTCGTCCTGGACGGCGACCCAGGGCCAGAATACGACCAGGCCGCTGACCCGTGCTTCAGCCCTGACAGCAAGCGCGTGGCCTATGCGGCGAGGAAGGGAGACAAGTGGCTCGTCGTCCTCGACGGCACGCCAGGGCCGGAATACGACTGGGTCGCCCCAGGCGGGCCCACGCTGCACCCCGACGGTGTGGCGGAGTATCTCGCGGTTCGGGACGGGGTGCTCTACCGCGTGAAGCACGTGCCCTGATTACGGACCTCTCCACAAGCAGAGATGAGCCCCCAGAACGGTCATTCCGAGCGGAGCCTTGCGAAGTCGAGGAATCTCCCCTCTCCTGACGCCCAGGAGAGATGCCTCGACTTCGCTCGGCATGATAGACCTTGTCACTGCTTGCGCCGAGATCAATAGGCGGTGGCACTGCGTCCACATGCCATCGGGCGTGTTGCCAAGACCCTCAAGCCAGGAGCAAGCGCGCACGTAGTCCCGCCTTCAGGCGGTCTTGTGCCCTTCAGGGGCGCGCCTGCCGCCAAAGACCGCCTAAAGGCGGGACTACATGCGGGTTCCTCCATTTGGGCAACACGCCCCATTCGGGCCAGATAGGATGTGGCGGGCCGAGACCCTGTGAACGCGAGTTGGCGCAGCCTTCACCTCGGCGGCTCGCCCGCGAAGCTGAAGAAGGCGGCCTCGACGGGGTTGAAGTCGAGGGTGAAGGCCGCGCCGTCGGCCAGCTTCTTGCCCGTGCGCTCGTCCACCACGTCCTTGACGGGCGCGGGGAGGGTGACGGTGATGGGGTGCTTCTTGGCCGTGAGGCCCTCGACGCCGCCGCCGCCAACGTCGCTGCCCGTGACCTCGGCGTTCTGGAGGACGAAGACGAGGGTGCGGCCTCCCTTGGTCCAGTAGGTGGCCTCGATGTTGCGGGGGCGCTGGCCATCGGGGCCGGCGATCTTGAGCCAGGGCTTGGCGCCGCCGGCGAGGACGTGCTGGAGGAAGGTGCCCCGCTGTTCGTCGGCCGTGGTGCCCTCCTCGCGGTGGAGCAGGTAGCGCTGGGGCGAGAGGTTGGCGAGGATGGCGATGCCCTTGCCCACTTTGCGGACGATCTGGGTCTTGAGCTTGCGCTCGGCCACGGCGAAGGCGCCCTCGAGCTGGTACGGCACGGTGCCGAGCAGCTCGCGGTACTTCTTGTAGCCGAAGGCAGCGTCCTGGTTGGTCTCGACCCAGAGCTTGCCGTCGCCGCCGAAGAAGTCGCTCTTGGTCTCCGTGCCGTCGTGCTTGACGCCGAAGAGGTCGTCGAGCGCGCCCTTTGTGCGCCCCTTGCCGCGCTGGTCGAAGAGGCCGGGGGCGAAGTCGGCGATGAGGGTGCCGCCCGCCTCGACGAACTCGCGGAAGCGCTTCGCCTCGACGTCGCTCAACGCATAGCAGGCGGGGAGGACCACCACCTTGTATTCCTTGGGCACGCCGTTGACGATCACTTCGTCGTAGGGGATGAAGTTGAACTGTAGGCCGCTGTCGGTGAGGAGGTATTCCCAGGCTTTGCGCACGAGGTGGCTGGTGCCGAGGCGGTTGTCGCCGTTGCGGTTCACCCACGTCTTGCCGTGGGCCTCGCTGTCGAGGCACCAGGAGACCTGGATGCTGGGGTGCGAGTAGTAGACGCCCACGCCGTCGTGGAGCCAGCGTGCGCCGACGAGCTTCTTGCCCTGGACGCCGCCGACCTCCTTGTTCGTCGCCGCGTATTCCTTGAGCCAGGGGCGGGGCTTGCCGTCCTTCTCGAACCAGCCCTCGACCCAGCCGATCATCCCGCGGTTGCCGTGGGCCAGGTAGTACCAGGTCTGCCAGATGTCGTTGGCCGTCCCCCGCTTGTCGTTGTGGAAGTGGGTCGTCACGATGGGCATGGCGTTCTGTGGGTTGAACGAGCGGATGATGGCGGTCGAGGAGCCGATGTTGTAGGATTCGAGGAACTGGAGTTTCTTCATCAGCTTCGCGTAGTCGTAGCCGCCGAAGAGGTTGGGCGACTGGCCGCCGACGAAGCCGCACGGGGTCTCGGGGTCGGCGGCGTTCGACGCCTCGACCAGCTTGCCCAGGAACACGGCCCAGTAGCTGTCGTTGTAGGTCATGCGGTCGAGGAAGGGCGAGAAATCGAGCTGGCCCAGGGGCTTGCCGAGCTGGGCGCGGGTGAACTCGGGCGTGACGTATTGGGCCTTCACGGTCGGGTCGCCCGTGTAGGCGATGAGCCACTTCTCGTAGTCGGCATCGTTGTCGTGGATGCGCCAGGGGATGGGTTTGACGAATGAGCACCAGGAGATTTCGTCGTCGAGGGCGTAGGCGGCGCGCATCGGGCTTCTCTTCAGGCCGTTGACGCGCTGGGTGATGAGCCCCTCGAGCTTCTCGAGCATCGCGTCGTCGAGGGGCCGCGGCCCGCCGCCGCCGAAGCGGAGCGCCCGGCCGGGGCGGTGCTTGAGGACGAGTTCGGCCGTGCCGTCGCCGTCGAGGACTTCGGTAAAGGTTTGGGATGCGAACTCTCCGTAGACCTTGATGAGGGCGGCGGAGGCGGCGGCGATGAGGTGGGCGAGGAGGTCGGTGTCGAGGGACGCGAGTTGCGCGCACTGCTGGGCGCGGGCGAGGAGGACGAGGCCAGAGGTGGGCGGCGTGGGTGTGAGGGCGGCGCCCAGCCAGTACTGGGTTTCGTGGCCGATAGAAATGTCGCCCACGGCGGGGGCGGCGCCGGCCAGCTCGTAGTAGTGGATGCGGACCTGTGTGCCATCGGCGATGGCGGCGGGGAAGTCGGCCGCGTAGAGGTCGCCGCCGAGGTCGGTGAGGGGGATGTCGTAATCGCCGATAGAGCCGTCGTCCCACGCCTCCCAGTCGGCGGCGGCAACATCCCAGACCGTGCCATCGCTCACCTTGCGGATGATCGCGTAGAGGGTGGCGGCGGCGGAGGGCCAGGTGACGTGGATTTCGTTAGCCACTAGCGGCCTCCCTGCACGATTTTGAGGATGGTGTCGAGGTAAGCAGCGCGGGTGCCGGTCCACGTCGCGGACGAGAGCGCGGTCGCGGCCGGGGCGTAGCCGGCGGCGGCGAGGGTGCGGGCCTCGAACTCGGCGACGGTCGGGAGGTCGGCCAGTTGCGTGTCGAGGTTGGCCGCGGCCAGGCCGAGGGCAGCGCGGATGCTCGCGGCGTCGAGGCCGGCGCCCGAGAGCCAGGAGCCTGCGCCGTGCGCCGCTGCCAGGTCGGCGGCCACCTGAGTCGAAATGGCGCCCGCGGTCGGGGGCACGGTGTAGCTGGCATCGGCCAGGCGGGACGCGAGGTTGGTGTCAAGGGCATACTCGACCAGGGCGCCGTAGGAATTGGCGGTGCCATAGGTCGCGGTCGCGGCATTCCAGACGGCGGCCGATACGTCGGCAGAGCTGAGGGTCGAGAAGCCGGTGGCCTTGAACGCGGAGTAATCGGAGAGGGTGATCGTGGCGGCGGCGCCGCCGTGGGCGCCATTGGCCAGGGTGACCGCGGGCACGGAGGTGATCGTGCCGCCGGTGATCGTGCGGGTAGTCACTGCCCACACGTCGGCGGCGGAGTGGGTGGAGAAGCCGGTCGCCTTGAAGTTGGAGTAGTCCGAGAGCGTGATCGTGGCGGCAGCCCCGCCGTGGGCGCCATTGGCCAGGGTGACGGCGGGCACGGAGGTGATCGTGCCGCCGGTCACTGTGCGCGTGGTGACTGCCCACACGTCGGCCGCGGAGTGTGTGCTGAACCCCGTGGCCTTGAAGGCCGAGTAATCGGAGAGCGTGAGGGTCGCGGCGGCGCCGCCGTGGGCGCCATTGGCCAGGGTGACGTTGGGGATGGTGGTGACGGTGCCGCCGGTAATCGTGCGGGTCGTGGCGAGCCAGGGCTGGGCCTTGAGCGTGTCCGTGGCGTCGGCGCCCTCGACCTGCGTGGCGTTGACGGCCTGGAGCGTGGCCGTGTAGCGGGGCGTCCAGGCGCCGGCCGCAATCACGTCGCACCTGGCCGAGCATCGCAGGTAGCCACTCGCGTAGCCGGCCACGAACAGATTGCCCGCCGTGTCGGTGTCCGTGGCGTCGAGGGTGACTGCGTAGTAGCCGCCGCCGACGCTCACGGGGGTGACGGTAGAAGCGCGGGCGGCCAGGGACGCGCCGTTTTTGGAGATGGTGACTGTGACGGTGAGGGCGGTCGAGATGGTGTAGCCGGTCGCGCTGGTGACGAAGGGGCCGAGGATGACCTTCTGCGTGGCCGTGGACTGCTTGAGGGTTTCGGCGGTGGCGCAGACGCAGGAGAGCCAGAGGACGAAGCCGCCGAACACGGCGGCGATGATGAGGAGCGTGAGACAGATGCCTCGGAGTTCGGAGCGGGCGGAGGGGCGCATGGTCAATTCTCCTGTTGCCTGCGATGGTGATCGAGGACGGGGAGGTTGCCGCCCGCAGGCGTGGCCGCGTAGGTGAGGGCGAGCTTCGGGCGATTGGCCGCCGTGCCCTCGGCAGAGACGAACAGCATGAAGTAGCCGTTGCTCCACTCCGTCGCGGCGCGCAGAAGGATGCCGTCGTTCGCGCCGGCGATCCAGCCGTTGACGACGGAGGCGGTCAGTGCGATGTCAATCCACCCCGCGACCCCATCCGTCCAGTTGCCGCTGCCGAGTTGGGTGGCGTTGTAGTCGGTGCCGCTGGTGCCGCAGCCGACGGAGCCTGCCCAGGCCGTGGTGTCGTAGAGTTTGTAGTTCCAGCACGCCTCACCCGCCCCTGCCGTGGCAGCGTTCTTGGTGCCCTGCACCCATCCCGTGTTGGCGGGCAGTACCGCATAAGCCTGCACCGTGCCGCTCTGTGTCGTGGTGCCGCTGTCGCTGTTGTAGAGGGAGAGCGTGGCGGCGGAGATCGTGTTGCCTGCCAGGGCGGTCAAGTCCCAGCGCTGGAGGGCGCGGAAGTACCTGTTGGTGGTCTCCGCTCCTATGATGTTGGTCGTCGTGATTCCGTAATTGTAGTTCTCCCTGCCCACGCGACTGGACATGTACGTGTCCGCGCACCCCGCGTAGCCGTCCGCGCCCTGCTGATAGGTCACGCTGTCGTTGAAGACGAGCACCGCCTTGCCGTCGAGGGCGGAGGCGGGGATGGCCTCGATGAGCTGGGCGTCCTTCCGCGAGCGGATGCGGCGCTTGGGGTGTGCGCCGACGAGGGCGGGCTTGATGCTCTGGACGCGCTTGCCGCGCCACGTCCAGGCAATCTGCCCCTCGGTGTCGGCGGCGTCGCCCTGGGCGCAGGCCCAGTCGGGGCCGAGGCCGCTTTCGTCCCACTCGGAGACGGGGCCGATGGCGAAGGCTTCGGCGGGCGCGCGCTTGCGGATGGCGGCCTGGCGCGCGGCGGGGATGGTGAGGCGGGTGATGGCCTGGTCGGCGGTGTAGACGGCCTCATAGGTCCAGCCCTCGGGCGAGGTCCACACCACGCGGTTGCCGTCGAGGGCGACCGCCCAGGCCGAGAGGTCAATCGTGTCACGGCGCACGACGCGGCCGGCCTTATTGACGGCGGCGATGGCTCGCAGGCGCTGGACGATTGCGCCGTCGAGGTGTTCCATCCGCAGCGTGCCGTCGGCCTTGACGCGGATGCGGTGGACGCCCTGGACGGCTTCGGCGAGCCAGGGGGCGGCGGCCTTCTCGAAGCGCTCGACGGCCGGCTTGAACTCCGCGCCGTCGCGGTAGTACTTCGGATAGGCGTGGATGACCATCTGGCGCTTGCCGTTGCCGAGGTCGGCCACGTCCGCGAAGTGGGAGACGGGGACGGCGGCCGCCACAGCCGCGGGCGGCTGTGCCACACAGGCGAGGTCCTCGTCTCCGTCATCGGCCCCGCCAAGGAGCGCACGAAGCTCGACCTGCCGAAGATGGACAGCCGCCTCGGCGATTACGAGCTGAAGTACGCCCCGCAGACCCACGGCCCCCACGAGGCGATCTTCGAGGCACGCCTCGGCGACCAGCCCCTCGGCAAGCCGCAGACCGTCAAGTTCACCGTCGGCAAGCCCGACCTCGAGATGGCCGAGCTGAGCCTCAACGACAAGCTGCTCAAGGAGCTGGCCGACCGCACAGGCGGCACCTACTCGTCATGGGTCGTCCTCAACGACCTGGCCCGCGGCCTCGCCGCCGAGCAGGAGCGGCGGACCGAGCCCGTGAAGGTCCCCCTCCACCACGCCCCGACCTTCTTCCTCTTCTTCGTCGCTATGGCCGCCGTCGAGTGGTTCATGCGCAAACGAATCCAGTTGGCGTAGCCGGCCGCACAAGGGTTCGTAGTGCGGGCTTCAGCCCGTGTCTTTTCGGCCGCGTCCCTGACCCCGCTACGGCCTGAAGGCCGCACTACAAACTCCTGTTCCTCCGGCTGGAGAGGGTTGGGTTCACCCAATGAGCCGCTACTACCCCATCTGCTTGTCGCTGGAAGGCAAGCCGTGCCTCGTCGTCGGCGGCGGGGCCGTCGCGCGCCGCAAGGTGCAGTCGCTCCTCGACGTCGGGGCCGTCGTCACCATCGTCAGCCCGGACTTCTGCGACGAGTTGCGGGCCTTTGACGGCGTGCGGCGCATCGAGCGCCCCTTCGAGGAGCAGGATGTCGCCGGCGCCTGCCTGGTCTACGCCGCGACCGACGACCCTGCCGTGAACAGCGCCGTCGCCGCCGCCGCCCGGAAGCACGGCGCGCTCGTCAACGTGGTGGACACCCCGGCCGAGTGCGACTTCATCGTCCCCTCCACTCTCACCCGCGGCGACCTCACCATCAGCGTCTCCACCGGCGGCGCCGCCCCCGCCCTCGCCCGCCGCCTGCGACTGGGAGTCGAGCCGCTGATCCCCGAGGACTTCGCGGAATTCGTCTCCCTGCTCGGCGAGCTTCGCGCGGAGGTCGCCGCCGCCGTGCCCGACATCAAGCGTCGTTCCGCCATCCTCCGCGAGCTGGCCGACGAGCCCGCCCTGGCCCTCTTCCGCCAGCAAGGCCCCGCCGCCCTCCGCCAACTCGCCCGTGAACTGATCCGAGGCGATGCCTGAGCCGTTCTGCTCCCTCCCCAGACCGTTGCTCCGATCCTGTCGCACCGACATTCGGGCGGCGACGACGCCATCCCCAGTCGCCACCTGTCCCAAGGAGTCGCGTATGGCGTGCCCCGAACTCGACCGAACTAGTCCGGAAGATAGAGAGTGTAGCATCGTTACAGAGCCGACCCGACGGGAAGCCTGCTTTGGCCCAGCGGAATAGGCCGAAGATTCGAGTTTCGTGCTCGGCTTGAGCGTCCCATTCCGTGTGGAGACCCACGTTTGAGCACGGCGAGGCCATCCAAAGGCTCGATTCTGGGCCGAATCGTAGCCGCCTTCCCGAGAAGAGCGGCTCACAGGACTCTGTAACGTTGCTACAGTCTCACAAACCGCTCCTTTACCACCCATCCCCCTTCAGTCTCTATGAACTCTATCCTGTAATCGTGTTCCGTAACGAAGGGCTCGCGTTGCCCCCACATTCGATCGGTGCCTGTCACGCGAACGCGAACGACCCAGGACTTGCCGACGCGCCGCACCCCGGGCTGCACGATATGGACTCCGGCAATGATGGGTGCCCCCATGTCCATATGGTGAGCCCAATTTCGCCCTTCGGGTGTGTAGAATCCGCGAACGGCGTTCTCGATGTCTTTCTCTGAGGGCCCCCCGCCGCGGCTCATCAGCAAGACGCCGAGCGCAACAACGGCGCAGACTGCGGCAAGCCCGCCCCCTAACGCCCACACAACCCAAACCCGCCGAATCCGTCGGCCTCCGACCGGTTGAGTCAGCGCTGGAGGGAGCGGCGGGGGAACGGTTTCAGCCGGCAGTACTGGCTGTGGCGAAGTCCTTGTTCGGGCTGGCCGGGCAGCCGCGACAGGTGACCGGTCCGGGAACAGCCCCCTTGCTTGCGACGCATGTACCCAGTTGGGCAATCCCTCCCGCCAGATCAGGTCTGTTGGCCTCAATTGCCCGTTCCGCACGAGTTCCTTGAGGCCCGCCGTCTCTATAGGACCGAGCTTCTGCTCGCCCTGCATCCAATACCACTGTTGTCCCATGCGCCATCCCCCAGTCGAGCGCCCACAGAAACCTGAATTCCCACAATGCCCTTCGCCGGCGACCACGGCGGACCGCCGGTTCCCTATTGTATCTCGGAGCCAACCGTTCTGCAAGCCTTCTCCACTGCCTAACCAGAGGAGAGACACGAAGACATCCACGTCGGCGGAGCACCGGCCGTGAGCAGTCCGGGGCGCCTGCCTTCACCCTGAAGGACGCCAGCGCCCCGATGCCAGACGTGCGCAGAACCGCGGGCTACTTGAGTCCCTTGAGGGCCTTCATCGCCTTCGCGGCGGCCGTAGCGGTGTCGAGGGCGACGTGGGCGACGAAGAGCTTGCCAATTGCCGCCGCCGTGAGGCCCCGCAGATTCAGGTCGGCCACCGCCAGGGCGCGGGCGATCCGCGCGCCCTGCGCGGGCTTGTCGGGGCCTTCCACCCGCACGGCGTTCAGGCTCTTGGTCTTCGAGAATCCCGCGGCCCTGGCCGCCTTGATCTGCTTGGCGCCCTTGATGGGCGTCACGAACACCACGCCGGTGCCCGGCTTGTCGGGCGCGCGGCGGGAGACCACGAACTCCAGGTTCGCCCCCGCCCGCGCCAGGGCGTCCAGCTTCCCCTCGAGGCCGCCCGGCTTGTCCACGATGGCGGCCGCCCAAGTGTCCACGCGACTCACTTTCAACGCCATGCCGTACTCTCCTAACAATGCCACTGGTCTCTGAAGCATAGGACAGCGCCGCGCAAATGTCAATGCCGCATTCGCCGCGAGTCGCAATCCTGGCGCGCCTGTGGTATCTTGTGGGCAGCGCCCCGGTGCTGCTCTGGATTCCTTGGAGCCTGGTTCATGCGTCCTATCGGTCCCATCCGTCCCATCGGTCCTATCTTGCTCTTTGCCACCGCGGCCCTTGCCGCCGACCTCGCCCGCTTCGAGATCAAGGAGCCGTTCGGGCGCGACTGGCGCGACGAGTGGCTGACACAGACCGTCGCCATTGACTTCGGCGGCCACAGGATGCCGACGTACCGTCTCGACCTGATGACCGCCGAGCGCGAGTCGCTCCCAGCCCAGTTCTACGCCGAGCCTGAGGGCAAGCTCCTCGACGACCACAACACGCCGTTTGGCAAGATGCAACTGAAGGTGCTCTTCAAGCTCCTGGGCGTAGCGCACGGCCGTCGCCGCGTCGGGCGGCACGCCGCAGCGGCCCATCCCCGTGTCCACCTCGACCAGCACGCCCACCGTTGCGCCCACGTGGCGGACCGCCTGGCCGATCTCGGCGGCATTCGCCAGGTCGTCCACGGCGATGGTCACGGCCGCGCGGCGGGCCAGGGCGGCGAGGCGGCGGATTTTCAGCGCGCCGGCCACCTGGTTGGCGATGAGAATGTCCTCGATCCCGCCGTGGGCCATGGCCTCGGCCTCGCCCAGCTTCGCGCACGTGATGCCGATGGCCCCCAGCTTCACCTGGCGGCGGGCCACCTCGGTGCACTTGTGCGTCTTCGCGTGGGGGCGGAGCTTGCACGGGCGGCCGGCGAACCACTCGGCCATCCGCCGCAGGTTCCGCTCCATCGCCTCCAGGTCAATCACCAGCGCCGGCGTGTCCAGCTCAAGAATCGTCGCAGGATTCATCATCGTGCCCTTTCAGGGATGGGCGGTGCTCTTGCAGCATGCCGCCCCACAGGTTATACTCTGTGGGCGGGGCGGTGTGCAAGTTCGTTGCCTGCTTCGCCCGGGTGGCGACGGATGGAGAAGGGCATATGACTGAGATCGTTTTCCTGGTCGAGGAGGCCCCCGAGGGTGGCTACACTGCTAGGGCCGTGGGGGAGTCGATCTTCACCGAGGCCGATGATCTCGACGGCCTTCGGGACATGGTCAAGGACGCCGTTTCGTGCCACTTCGCCGACGCGGCGTCTCGGCCCAGGCTCATTCGTCTGCACGTCGTCCGCGATGAGGTGCTCGCCGTATGAAGCTCCCACGCGACATGTCCGGCGCGGACCTGGCGCGGGCGTTGCGAGGGCTCGGCTACCAAGTGACACGCCAGACAGGTAGCCATATGCGACTGACTACCCGCGAGCATGGGGAGCATCACGTGACGGTCCCCGCCCACAACCCCCTCCGGCTGGGCACGCTCAATGGCATCCTCCGCGACGTTGCCGAGCACAACGGACTCTCTCGAGACGAGTTGCTGGGCGAGTTGTTCTCCTGAACCCGCCGTGAGGACGCTCCAATGGCCGAAGCAGCGCGCATCGTTCTTCGCGGTGGCGTGGTGATTGACGGCACGGGCGCGGCGGCTCGGCCCGCCGACGTGGCCGTGGCCAACGGCCGCATTGTGGCAGTCGGACAGCTCCCCGTGTCGTCCGGTGACGATGTGCTCGAGGTGGGCGGCCTCACGGTCGCCCCCGGCTTCCACGACGTCCACACCCACTTCGACCTGTCGCTCCTGGCCGAGCCGAATCACCTCGACGGCCTTCGCCAGGGGATCACCACGTACCACGTCGGCCAGTGCGGCCTCGGCTTCGCCCCCGCCTCGCCGGCGACCCAGGCCGTCTTCCGCGACTACCTGGCGGCCATCATGGGAGACCCCGAGCTGCCGCCTTTCCGTTCCGTCGCTGACTATCTCTCCCTGTTCAAGGGCGGCAGGGTCAACGTCGTCCCCATCCTTCCCCACGGCCTGCTCCGTGCCGAGGTGGCGGGCATGAGCCGCGGCCCCCTGACGCCTCGACAGCTCGACCGAATGAAAGCCCTCGCCGCCGAGGGGATGCAGCAGGGCGCTCGCGGCATCTCGACTGGCCTCACCTACTTCCCCGGCTGCGAGGCCGACACCCAGGAACTGGTCGCCGTCTCCGAGGTCGTCGCCGACCACGGCGGCGTCTATGTGAGCCACCTGCGCAACTACACCGACGGCTTTCTGGAGGCGATTGACGAGGCGTGCGAGATTGGCCGCCGGGCCGGCCTCCCCGTGCAAATCTCCCACCTGCGGCCACAGGCCAGGTTCCGCGGCCGCGCCGCCGAGGTCCTCGCCCACGTCGAGCGCTGGCGTGAGAGGGGCGTGGACATCGCCTTCGACATCTACACCTACCTCAAGGGCTACACCTTGATGTCGGCGCTGTTCCTCCCGCCCGAGGTTTACGCGGGCGGGGTGGACGCCGCGGTGGCGATGCTCCGCGACCCGGTTCGGCGGAGCAGGCTCCGTGCCGCGGCGCCCGAGGCCGACTGGGGCGAGGTCCACGTCGCCAGCGTGTGGGGCGAGCGGAACAAGCGCTTCGAGGGCATGCGCCTCCCCGCCTTTGCCGGCGCGGTGGGCAAGGACGTGTTCGACGCCTGCATGGACCTGCTCATCGAGGAGCGGCTGCGCGTGGGCGTCGTCGGCTGGCCCATCGAGGACGCCGACCACCAGGCCGTTCTGAGGCACCCGCTCTGCCTGGTGGGCAGCGACAGCATCCCGATGGGCGGCGCCCGGCACCCGCGGGCCTCGGGCTGCTTCGCCCGCTACCTCGGCCACTACGTCCGCGAGCTTGGCCTATTGCCCCTTGAGGAAGCCATTCGCCGCATCACATCCGTCCCCGCCCGCCGCTACGGCCTCAATGGCCGTGGCGTGGTTGCCGAAGGCATGGCCGCCGACCTCGTCGTCTTCGACCCCGCCACCATCCGCGACCGCGCCACCTACGACCAGCCCCGCCTCCTCGCCGAGGGCGTCCGCCACGTCCTGGTCAACGGCGCCCTCGTCCTCCGCGACGGCTAGCCCGCATTTCTCACGAAACGCGGGAAATCCGAAATCCGAAACCCGAAATCCGAAACAATGCCGAAGCACAAAGCACAAATGACCGAGACACGAAGCACGGAGACTCGCGACGGCGCGCCGCCCCGGACCAGCTGCCGCCGCGTGGCCGTCAAGGTAGAGTGACTGGAGGCACGCGCGATGAATTGCGGTGGAATGTCCGGGGGCTGACGGGTATAATCGGCTCGGACAGGGGTGGCCACGCTTGGCGAAAGGAGCAGGCCGATGAGGCGACAGCGCGCGATGGGCCGCAGGGGGTTCCTGAGGTTGCTGGGGGCAGCGGGGGCAGCGGCGCCGCTCGTGGTGCCCGCCACGGCGCTGGGACGCAGCGGCTCGATGTCGCCCAACGACCGCATCCTCGCCGCCTCCATCGGCGCGCGGAACCGGGGCAACGACCTCATCAAGGGCGTCATCCGCAACAAGGAGGTGTCGCTCCTGGCCGTGTGCGACGTGGACGAGGCGATTCGCGCGCAGCGCGTGGGCGAGTGCAACAAGTCCTACGAAGAGCAGGAGCGCGGGAAGAACATCACGGCCGGCATCCACGACTTCCGCGAGATCATGGAGCGGACCGACATTGACGTGGTGCTGATCGCGACGCCCGACCAGCATCACGCGCACATGGCCATCGCCGCGATGAAGAGCGGCAAGGACGTGTATTGCGAGAAGCCGATGACCCTGACGATCGGCGAGGGGCGCGCGATGGCCGACACGGCGGCGCGCTACGCCCGCGTGTTCCAGGGCTTCGACTACGCGCTGTGGCTCGGCCCCGCCCCCTGGGCGCCCTACTCGAAGAATCGCTGCCACTACAACTTCCGCTTCGTCCGCGACTACTCGGGCGGCGAGATGACCAACTTCGGCGCCCACTTCTTCGACGTGGCCCAGTGGGGCCTCGGCGCCGACGACACCGGCCCCATCGAGATCGAGGGCAAGGGCGAGTTCTTCGACGGCCTGTGGAACACCTTCTCCAAGGTGGACCTGACCTACACGTATGCGAGCGGGGTGGTCGTCCACGGCACGCACAAGTTTGCCGGCTGCAAGTTCATCGGCACGGAGGGGTGGGTGGACGCGGACCGCCTGGTGGGGGAGCCGATGAGCGCGATCACCGCGCCGCTGGGCGCCAACGACGTCCACCTCTTCCAGTCCCGCGGCGGCCACATGGGGAACTTCGTGGAGAGCGTGCGCACGCGGGGCAGGACGGCGGCGACCGTGGAGATCGGCCACCGCTCGGCCACGGTGTGCCACCTGGGCAACCTCGCGATGGCGCTGGGCCGCAAGCTGCACGATCCGACCACCCTCAACCGCCAGGGGCCGGACCGGGGGACGCAATACCGTTCCGCGATCTTCTACCTGCGGCCCGAGCAGAAGGCCACGGCGGAGGCGTACGTGGCGGAACTGACGGCCGACCAGGCGTTTCCGCGCCCGCTGGTGACGCAGATCGTTCCTGCCACGACCTTCTGGCGGGCGGAGGAATACCACCAGCGCTACGTGGAGAAGAACGGCGGGGCCGCCTGTCATCTGCCGTGAGGGTGGGTGGCCGCACTCCGGCCACCGCGGGCGGGGGAACAACCGGCGGCGGGGCCTGGACGATGGCGGTGGGGGGCTCGAGCGGGGGGGCGATGCCGGGGTCGCGGAGGGGGCTGGGCCGCCAGCCGAGGTCGGTCCGCGCCACGCGCTCGACGTAGTAGCGGTCGCAGGTGAGTGCTTCGGCCTCCTGGCGCAGGGCGCGCCCCTTGTGGCGCAGGGCTGCGACGTCGCTCGTCAGGGCCGCCTCGCGGCGGAGGAGGGCGGCGAGGCGCGCGCGGTTGCCGGCGCTCCGCTCGCGGTAGTTCACCACGCCGAGCACCACCAGGCAGGACATCAGGATGGCTTCACGCACGCTCATGGCTCATCGGCTCTTCTTGGTGCGGGCCGCGCGGTCGGCGGCCGCTTTGGCCTTTTCGTTCTCTTTTTCCTTCGCGAGCTGCTGGTCGAGCGACTGGTCGGGGGAGACGAGGTCGAGGTTGAGGCCCTTGACCCTGGCGGCGATGGCGTTGGGGGTCTTGGCCGTGGCGACCTGGGCTTCGAGCTTGCGGTTGGCCTCGACGAGTCGGCGGCGCTCGCCGTCGAGCCGGGCCACGCGGTAGCCTGTGCCGGTGATGGCGGAGCGCTCGGAGATGAGGGCGAGCGCGGCGGCGACGCCGAGCGCGACGATGCCGACGAATGCGATGAGGCGCGGCAAGAGGCCAGCCTCCTGGTGGGGATCAGCCGAACACGCGGGGAGCCAGCCGCTCGTAGGCCGCACGCCGGGCGGCGGCCAGGGCCTGGTAGACCGGGGTGCTCCAGAACTCGATCGCGTTCACCACCCCGACAATCGTCACGTTCCTCTCGATTCGGGCGTAGGCCCGGAGAGGCTCGGGAAGCCGGATGCGTCCCTGGCCGTCAGGCGCGGCGACGGCGGCGGTGGCGCCGAAGGCGCGCTTGAAGTCGCGCGCCGCCGTCTTGCCCAGCGAGGCGTCGGCGTCGAGCACCGACAGCAGGCGCTCGAGCCGCTCGTGGGTGTAGGCCACGATGCACGGCTCGGCGCCGCACGTGAGGCACAGGCCGGCGTCGAGCGCCTCCTTGCCCGCGGCATCGCGCAGCCGGGCGGGGAGAGCGACCCGGCACTCCTTGTCAAGGGCGTGGGCGTATTCGCCGAGGAACATTGGGACCGTGCTCCAATTTTCCCCGCTCTTCCCCACTTTGCCCCTGATAGTGTAGCGGGTCCAGCCGTCTTGTCAAGCCCTTTTTTGCGGAAAAATCTCCGACAGCGTCCCAGATTCTTGAGTTGGGCTTGATCTGGAGAGCAAGAGGGGGCATTCCTCTGGGGTTGCGTTGGCAGGTCTGTGAACGTCGGTTGGAAAGTGCAGCGGGGGGCGGGCGAGAATCGCGGCACCTGTGACGGTAGTTTGCCCGCCCCCGTTGCGGGTGTCAAGTTCTCCTATGCGGTTTCGCGCTGGTCGTGCGGTTCGGTGCGCCCGCGGAGTCGCCGCTTGGACTCGCGCAGGCGGCAGCTCTCGCCGTTGGCCTCCAGGATGTGGACGCGGTGGGTGAGGCGGTCGAGGAGGGCGCCGGTGAGCCGCTCGCTGCCAAGGACTTCGGTCCAGGTCTCGAAGGGTAAGTTGGTGGTGACGAGGAGGCTGGCCCTCTCGTAGGCTCGAGCGACGACCTCGAAGAGGAGTTCGGCCCCCGCTTTGCTGAAGGGGACGTAGCCGAACTAGGGTGTGTACGGAAATTGGTAGCGCCGCCGTCCCGGCGGCCTCGGGCGGCCAGCGAGACGCTGGCGCTACGCATGCCGCTCCATTTCCGCAGCGTGAACGCTACGGCTTGGCGCGGCGGCGGCGGCGGATGAGGGGCAGAAGGCCCGCACCCAGGAGGAGCAGCGTGGCCGGCTCGGGGACGGCTACGAGTTCGACGAAGTCGGCGCCGTAGCGAATCCAGAAGTTGCCGCCATCCCCATGCACCAGGGAGCCCTCGGGCAGGCCGTCGAAGATGCCTGTGACGCCCGTGAGCGAGGCGGTCTGGATGATGCGGAAGACCTCGCCGGGGATGGCCCTGTAGTCAATGGAGACGGCGAGTTCGCCGGCCAGGTCAATCGTGTCCTCCACGCTCAACTGGTCGTGTTCGAGACCTGGGGTGGTTCCGCTGAGGTGGACTTCGAAGGTGCTCTGCTCGCCGAGGACGACGGTGGTGACGTGGAGGATGCCCGTGCCGGCGGCTGGGCCGGGGGCCAGGGTGCCGTCGCCGACGGTGACGGCGATGATCTCGCTGGGTCCGAAGGCGGGGTTGGCGCCGCCAAGGAGGCCGCCGTTGCTGACGTTGATCGAGACGGAGCCGGTGTGGGTGCTGTTGAGGTAGACGCTGCCGCCCTCGATGCTGATGATGGAGCCGGTGCCAATGGTGTCGGAGCCGCTGAGGATGAGGGCGCCGGCGCCGAGCTTGGTGAGGGTGGTGCCTGCGGGGGCGGTGAAGTTGGTGACGGTCGCATTGTTGTTGGCGCCGAAGTCCAGGGTCACGTTGGGGTTGGTGCCGGCGACGACGAGGTTGGTGGCGGCGCTGGCCGTGGGCGAGGCGTGGGAGAGGAGGCCGAGGGCCACGGGGTTGGCTGCCGTGGCGTTGAGGGTGATCGTGGTGATGTTGTTGAAGGAGCCTGCGGTGAGGCTGGCGCCGGCGTCAACCTGGATGTTGCCCGTAGCGGCAACGGGGGTGCGGAAGAGAGAGGCGTCGCCGGGGTCGATGGGCCGGGTGTAGAGCGCGCCGTCGAGGGCGGTCGTGCCATCGGTGTTGAGGCCGAAGCCGAAGTTGTTGGCGAAGCCGTTTGGCCCCAGGGTCGCCCAGGGGCCGGCGCCGCCGTCGCCGTTGGCGACGCGGATTTCGATGGTGTGCCAGCCGTCGCTGTTGGGGCCCATGCCGAAGTCGGTGGCGCCGCCGTAGGTGTTCTGGCCGGAGCTGACGGTGGCGTCGCGCTGGCCGACGGTGGACGCCGTGCTGGTGATGTTGCTGTTGGTGTTCAGGAGGACGGTGACGCCGTCGATCAAGACGCAGGCGTCGTCGTCAACGTTCTCTATGAAGCTGAAGCGGCCGTCGGCGTCGTAGAACTGGCCTGTGTAGACCCAGGTGTAGTTGTCGCCCCAGCCGGTGATGGGGTTCTGTGTGACGACGTTCGTCTGTGTCATGCGGGGCTCGAGCTTGATCCCGAAGTTGCCGGTGCTCGCAGTGCCTGTGACGTTCCGGGAGGCGCCCATGGTCTCGAGGAGGCCGGGGACGTAGGCGTTGGGGCCTGGGCCGCTGATGGCTCCGCCGACGGTGACGGAGCCGGTAGCGACCTGGACGAGGCCGCTGTTGACGATGTTGGAGTTCTGGACGATGGCGTTGGCCCCGCCGTCGAAGATGAGCGTGGAGCTTGTGGCTGCGGTGACGGTGGGCGGGGCGTAGGCGAGCACCTGTATGTCCCCGGTGCCGAAGGGGTTGGTGGTGGGGGCCGTGGGTGCGACGCGGAGCGTGCCGCTCTGGACCTGGCTGACGCCCGTGCTGGTGCCGAGCGTGCCGGGGGTGAAGGTGACGGTGTTGTTGCCTGCGGCCTTGATGCCGCTGGCCGTGGCGCCGTCGGCGAGGGAGCCGCTGACGGTGAGGGGCTGGCCGTAGGTCTGGTAGACGCCCGTGCCGGTGAGGGTCGTGGCGGCCAGGGTTGCGGCGCCGCCAGTGGAGCCGATGATGCCGCTGTTATCGAGGACGCCCGCCGCGATGGTTGTGGTGTTGGGGACGAGCATCGCGCCGGTGACGCTGCCGCTGGTGATGCCGTAGGTGCCGTTGACGACGGAGCCTGCGTTGTCGCCGATGCGGAGGGTGCCGGCGACGTTGAGGGTGGTGCTGGCGTTGGCGTGGTGAACGCCATTGACGGTGAAGTTCTGGAGCGTCGCTCCATTGGGCAGGCTGAGGCCGGCGGAGGCAGGGACGGCCATGCCCTGTGGACCTGCGACCTCGATGTCGCCGGAGTAGGTGGACGCGATGGAGTTGATGTTCACGACCTGGTGGCCGCCCTTGATGAGGGTGCCGGCGCCGTCGAGCGAGGCGAACGCGATCTGATAGCTGTTGTTGACGCTCCAGTAAGAGCCCTGGAGGAAGGTGGTGGTGAGGGCCACGGAGCCTGTCGGCACGGTGAGTGTGCCGAGGGTGATCGTGTTGCCGGTGTTTGCGCCGGCGTTGTTGGCGTTGATGAAGGAGTTGGCGGAGAGGGTGACGTTGTTGCCGTAGTTGACGGAGTTGTTGTCGCGGAGTGCGAGTGTGCCGCCGGCGAGGTTGATGGTGGCCGTGCCGAGCTGGTTGCCGGTGACCGCGGACGCCGTGGCCTGGGCGAGGAGGGTGGTGTTGGTGTTGAGGGTGATGGTGCCGGAGTAGTCGTTTGCGCCTGGGGTGATGCCGCCGGCGGCGGGGTCGTCGGCGATGTTGTTGCCGAGGCGGAGCGTGCCGTTAGCGTTGGTGAGTTGCGGGCCGATGAGGTTGATGTCGCCGCCGCCGGTGAGCTTGGCGTTGAGGTTGATGGTGTAGCCTGTGGTCCAGTCCTGGAGGAAGTAGTCGCCGACGCAGATGGTGGCGTCGCCGGCGACGGTGAGGGTGGATTGGGCGGATGTCGAGGTGGAGGCGGTGCCAAAGGTGGCGTCGGCCTCGGTGGTTCCGAGGGTGCTGCCGGCCTTGAGGCGGATGTCGCCGGTGATGACGTTGTTGCCGCGGGAGAGGAGGACGGCGCCGCTCTGGACGGTAGTGACGGCGTTGTTGGAGCCGAGGGCGTTGGCGTGGTCAATGCGGACGATGCCCTGCTGGACGTTGAAGACGTCGGTGTCGGTGCCGGGGTTTCCGAACTGGCCGGTGGCGTCGCCGCCGAGGGCGAGGAGGCCGGTGCCGGTCTTGATGAGGCCACCCTCGGCCACGCCGGTGGGCACGGTGCCGATGTCGGCGTAGAAGAAGAGGCCCAGCGGGCTGGCCGCGGTGCCGGTCACGTCAATCGTCTGCGGGCTGAGCCGCCGCCGCCGTTGTTGATGAGAGTGAGGGAGTTGAACCGCTCGGTGACGGCGCCGTTGAAGAGGTTGAGCACGGCGCCGCTGTAGAGCGTCACGTCGGCAGTGTTCTTGATCTGCTGGGCGATGTTCTCGGTGACTGTGGCGTTGTGGATGACGAGGTCGCCGGGGATGGCGACGTCGGTATTGGCGTTGGCGCCGGTGCGGTTGAGGGTGAGGGTGCCGGCGTCCACGTAGGTGGTGCCTGTGTAGGTGTTGTTGGCTTCGAGTTGGAGGTTTCCGCCGCCGCCTTTGACCAGGCTCAGGGGGCCGGCGAGGCCGTCGGTGATGACGCTGCGGATGTAGGTGTTGTTCTGGTTCACCCAGACGTCGAGTTCGTTGGTGCCGGAGGTGAGGAAGCCGCCGGTGTAGACAAAGGAGTTATTGTTGTTGGTCAGGAGGCCGCCGCTGGCAATGGTGAGGGTTTGCCCGGAGGCAATCGTCCAGGTGTTCGCGGCGTTGGGGGCGTTGCGGATGGCGTTGACGGTGCGGCTAGAGGAGATGGTGCGGTTGGCGCCGTCGTTGACGTTCTCGAAGGCGAGGGCCTGGGTCACGTCGCCGGAATCGTAGTTGGCGAAGCCGTCGGTTGTGTTGCTGAGCGCGCCGAGGCCCTGGCCTGGGAGGTAGGTGGCGAAGTGGTCGCCGCCGACGATGGCCCAGCCGCCGATGATGCCGTTGGTGTTGGCGGTTGGCAAGCCGTTGATGTTGCTGGGCACCAGGCGGTCAGCCGTGGTGTCGTTGCCTGGCGTGCCGATGAAGCCGTAGCCGGTGGTGAGGCTGAGGAAGGTGCCTGCGTTGCGGACCAGGTTGCCAACGACGACTTCGCCAACTCCGCTGCCGCCGGCGTTGATGTTCACGGTGTTCTGGCCCCCGAGCAGGTTCACGACGGCGAGGTTCTCCTGAGAGTAGACGCCTGGGCCGCCGCGCAGGTCGAGGGTGCCGCCGCGCATCGTGACCGACGCGGCGGGGTTGATGCGGTTGCTGTAGGCGGCCAGGTAGCCGTTTTCGAGCTGGAGCGTGGCGTAATTGATGTCCACGCTGGCGACGTTGGGGAAGACGGCTTCGTCGCGGAGTTGGAGGGTGCCCTGTCGGACGGCGAGGGTGCCGGTCATGGTGGAGGGGCCGCCGGTGAAGATGGCGGTCGTGTTGTCCACCTTGTCGAGGGAGAGCGCGCCGGTGAGGCTGCCGGAGAAGGTGCTGGTGGTCTGGATGGTGAGGGTGGCTGGCGAGGCGGAGGTGATGGTGCCGCCCATGTTGGGGAGCCAGTTGGCGGAGTTGAGGGCGTTGACGATCTGGCTGTTGCCGCCGAGGTCGAGCGTGCCGCCGTTCATGTGGAGAAGCCCTTTCCATATCAAGACCTGTCCCACGCAAACTCCCCTCAAACCAGCCCGAATCTGACAATCCCAAGTCGGCAGACTCGGCAGAGTCGGCAGGTTCATGGGGGGCTGGGGTCGGGTGTTAACCATTTTAACCATTTACTTTTCATCAACGCACAGATGGGGCCGACAGCCGAAAGCCAGGACCCGACCCCACCCGCCCCTACGCCCTCGGGCGTTCGCGTTGCACCCTTTGACCTTAGGAGATTACACGCACCCTGCAGGGCTTGACACCTGGCCCCAAACCAAGTATCTTGCCTCGTGTGGCGCGGAGTCTCCGGGCACCCCCACCCCGCGGCGTAGCGGCCAATGACAAGGGCGACCATCTTCAAGCAGTACGCGCAGGCTCTCGGCGCCGTTGCCGCGGCGGGCGACGCGCGCGAGGAGAGCTTCTACGGCGCGCTCCGCGACCTCCTGGAACAGGTCGCCGACGCCACCAGCCGCCCCCACGTCCACGTCACCGTCCAGCCCGCGCCCACCGACGCAGGCAACCCCGACTTCCGCCTCTGGAATGGCACCGACTCCATCATCGGCTACGTCGAGGCCAAGAACCCCACCCAGACGGATCTTGCCGGCATCGCGGATACCGAACAGCTCCGCCGTTACCGCGTGGCATACCCGAACGTGCTCCTGACCAACTTCACCGAGTTCCGCCTCTACCGCAACGGCCAACACGTCGAGACGGTCCACGCCGCCAGCCCCAACATCCTCAACGACCTCCACGCGGCCCCCGCCATCGAGCGGCCCACCGAGCTGTGGGCGCTCCTCGACCAGTTCCTCGACTTCCAGCTCCCCCAGGCCCCCACGGCCGAGGAACTCGCCATCCGGCTTGCCAACCTCACCCGCGAGTTGCGGCGCATTCTAGCGCTGCAGATCACACAGGATGACCAGGCCGGCGGCGGGAGGCTCTCCGGCTTCTACGAGGCATTCAAGCAGTTCCTCATCGCCGACCTCACCCACGAGGAGTTCGCCGACCTCTACGCGCAAACCATCACCTACGGCCTCTTCGCGGCCCGCACCCGCGCCACTGCCGCCTTCACCCGCCGCAGCGCCTTCGACCACATTCCCCACACCATCGGCGTCCTGCGCGACGTCTTCCGCTTCGTCTCCCTCGAGGACCCGCCGCCCCAGATCGAGTGGGTCGTGGACGACATTGCCGAGGTCCTGGCAAAGGCCGACGCCGCCGGCATCCTGGACAAGTACTACCGGGAGCACAAAGGCAGCGACCCCATCGTCCACTTCTACGAGACCTTTCTTGCCCAATACAACCCCGAGGAGCGCGAGCGCCGCGGCGTCTACTACACCCCCGAGCCCGTCGTCTCCTACATCGTCCGCTCCCTCCACTCGCTCCTCAAGAGCGAGTTCGGCATGGCCGACGGGTTGGCCTCCGATGGCGTCACGCTTCTCGATCCCGCGGCAGGCACCATGACCTTTGTCGCGGAGGCGGCCAGGGTCGCGGTCGCCGAGTTCGAGAGCAAGTATGGCACTGCCGAGAGCGCCCGCGGAGAGTTCATTCGCGGCCACATCCTCGAGAACTTTTATGCTTTCGAGCTGATGATGGCTCCCTACGCCGTCGGCCACCTCAAGATGGCCTTCTTCCTCGAAGAGCTGGGCCACCGCCTCGCCGACGACGAGCGCGTGAAGTTCTACCTGACCAACACCCTCGACATGACGGAGCTTGACCAGAGCCACCTTCCCGGTCTCTCATCGCTTTCCCGGGAGGCTCACCTCGCAGGCCAGGTCAAGAAGCAGACCCCCATCCTCGTCATCCTGGGCAACCCCCCCTATTCCGGGCACTCCTGCAATCAGGGAGACTGGATCCGCGGCCTGATCGAAGACTACAAGAAGGTGGACGGCAAGGCTCTGGGCGAGAAGAACCCCAAGTGGCTCCAGGACGACTATGTGAAGTTCCTGCGCTTCGCACAGTCGAAGATTGACCAAGCAGGCCGCGGCATCGTGGGCATGATCACCAATCACGCGTATCTGGACAACCCAACCTTCCGCGGCATGCGCCAGAGCCTGATGCGGACCTTCGACGACATCTATGTCCTCGACCTCCACGGCAACTCGCTCAAGCGCGAAGCGTGCCCTGACGGCAGCCTTGACGGGAATGTCTTCGACATCCGCCAGGGCGTTGCTATCGCCCTCTTCGTCAAGCGCGGCGGGAAGAAGAAGGAATCGGCCAAGGTCCAACACGCTGACCTCTGGGGCACGCGCGAGAGCAAGTTCGCTTGGCTCCGGCAGCACGACCGGACATGCACGACCTGGCGCCAACTGCGGGGGAGTTCGCCATCGTACCTGTTCGTGCCGCGCGACAACCGGCGCCACGCCGCGTTCCAGCGCTTCCCGTCGCTTCCCGACCTCTTCCCGACCAACAGCGTTGGCATCGTCACCGCACGCGACCACCTCACGATCCAGTGGACGACCGACGACGCCTGGCGCACCGTCACCGTCTTCTCCCGCATGGACCCCGAACTCGCGCGGAAGGGCTATAGGCTGGGGAAGGACAGCCAGGACTGGACGGTCGCGCGGGCGCAGCAAGACATCCGGGAGTCAGGGCCGCGCCGCGACAACATTGCTGCCGTACTATACCGGCCGTTCGACATACGGCACACGTACTACACGGGTGAGTCCGGTGGTTTCCACTGCAGGCCTCGACCTGAGATTATGCGGAACATGCTTCAAGAGAACGTCGCCCTGGTTACACCCAAGCGCGTGGAACATGTAGGGGCATGGCACCATGCCTTTGTGGCCGATGTCCTCGCTGATCATGTGTGCGTTTCGCTGAAGACGATTGACTATGTGTTCCCCCTCTACCTCTACCCCAATGGCGAGCGCGACCTGTTTGCGGCAATGGAGCCCTCGGAGCGGACGCCGAATCTCCACCCAAAGCTCCTCGACGCGCTCAAGGCGGCCCACTGCCGCTACCCAACGCCCGAGCAGGTGTTCCACTACGTCTACGCCGTCCTCCACGCGCCGGCATACCGGGACAAGTACGCCGAGTTCCTGCGGGGCGATTTCCCACGCGTCCCCTTCCCGAAGGATGCGGCTCTGTTCAACAAGGTAGCGAAGCTGGGCGAACGGCTGACAGAGCTTCACCTTCTGCGCTCGACGGAACTCGACACGCCCGCGGCGCACTTCGGCGGCCAGGGCGACCGCAAGGTGGCGAAAGGCACGAAGGCCGGCCTGCGCTACGACCCGGCCGAGCAGCGCGTCTACATCAACAGATCGGAGCACTTCGCCCCCGTGCCACAGGCGGTGTGGGACTATCGGGTGGGCGGCTACCAGGTGTGCGAGAAGTGGCTGAAGGACCGCACGGCTGACAGAGGCCGAGGTGGGGTTGGCGAAATAGGAAATAGTGAAGACCTGACCCCGCCTGCCCTCTGGACCTGCCGACTCTGGGGAGTCCGTGCGAGACTGAGCGGGAAGGGCGAGAACAGGCAAACGGGTGCGCGGGAAACGGAGAAACCCGCGCGACTCTGGACAGGATGGCCGAGGATCGCCAAACGGCGAGTCGAGGCGGGCGGGGCCGTGGACGCAAGCGGGTTCCGCGTGCAGGTGTGCACGCCCTACCATTTGCGTTTGGTGTCAGGCCGTAAGTTGCAGCATAGCTGGCAGACCAGCCAGGCAATAGGCGCGACGGGAGCTTTCGGGGGGAGGACCGAGGCTTATGTTGCAACTTACGACCTGACACCCCTGCCGGCGCTACGTGCCCAGGGAGACAAAGATGTCGTAGAGGGCGTGGGTGTAGACGGCGATGCCGAGTCCGCGGTAGATGTAGAGTGCGGCGAAGAGGACGCCCATGGCGAAGCGGAAGGCCAGGCGGCCCACCGTCCAGGGGTCGCCGCACGGGCCCAGGTGGTGGCAGGCGGCGAAGGCGAGGGAGGAGACGACGATGCTGATGCCGGCCACCCAGCCCGGCCCCAGGCCGCTCCAGAGCTTCAGGCCGTAGTAGATGGCGCCCAGGAGGACGACACGGAAGAGCACCTCCTCGTAGACGCCGGCTCCCACGGAGAGCACGATGTCGCGGGCGATTTCGCGCCCCGGCCCGGGGTTGGCGAGAGGCGGGAGGTGGCGCAGGACGAAGCCTGCGGCGAGGGCGATGGCGCCGGCGTAGACCACGCTCTCGAGCAGCATCAGCCCGAACAGCTCGGCGTCCACGCGCCGCTTCTCGGTCTGCCGCAGCGCCAGCCAGGCCAGGAACGCGATGACGGCGGCGAAGACCACAGGCTCCGCGCGGCCGAAGACGTGGAACACCAGGCGGCTGATGGCGTGCGCCCAGTTGATGACGTCGGAGCGCAGGAGCAGGATGCCCACCTCGTAGCCGATGAGGAGGGGGAGGATGAAGAGGAAGCCTGTCGCGAAGTCGCGCGACTCCTGGAGGTAGCGCTGCACGATGCCTTCGGCGGCGCTGGCCGCCGCGGGCCGGTCCTTGGGCTTGGCCATGGGCACACGCAACGGGTCGGGGAGTGGTTCTGGGCGGGGAGACTGGCAGCAGGGCGCCGCCAACCGCAGTGAGTATACGCCGGGCGCCCCTGATTGTCAACGCCCTGTTTGCGTCCCGAGCCGTTAGCGGGAGGCCGGGGGGACAGATGCCCACGTTCGGCTCACAACCTTGACTTTCTATCGAGACCCATTAGAATATGGGCAGAGTTTCTAAACTTACAAACCGCGGGTTCCGGAGGCACGGCGATGTACCGCTTCGCGCAGGAGCAGCTCGGGAAGTGGAAGGTGTCGTCTCGGCGCAAGCCGCTGATCGTGCGCGGCGCACGCCAGGTCGGCAAGACCTGGCTGGTCGAGCACTTCGCCGCCGGGCAGTTCGAGTCCCTGGTCAAGGTTGACCTGGAGAAGCGCCGCGACCTGCACGTGCACTTCGGCGGCAATCTCGACCCCAAGGCCATCGTGCGGCACCTCGAGGTGGACAGCGGCACGCGCATCCTGCCGGGCCGGTGCGTGCTCTTCCTGGACGAAATCCAGGCGTGCCCGCGCGCGATCATGGCGCTGCGCTACTTCTACGAGCAACTGCCCGAGCTGCACGTGATCGCGGCGGGTTCGCTGATGGGGTTCGCCTTGGGCGAAATCTCCGTTCCCGTCGGCCGCGTGCAGTACCTCCACCTCTATCCCATGACCTTTCACGAGTATCTCCTGGGCATCGGGAACGAGGTGGCGGCCGAATGTGCGGCCCGACACCCGTCCGGTGTGGACGGGGGGATTCAGCGCCAGTTGCTGGCCGAACTGAAGAGCTACTTCTTCGTCGGCGGCATGCCCGAGAGCGTGAAGGCCTACCACGACTCCGGCTCCCTGCTGGAGGCCTTCAGGGTCCAGAGCGAGATTCTCGGCTCCTGCCGCGATGACTTCGCCAAGTACACCCCGCGGGTTGACCGCGCGTGTCTGGACGCCGTGCTGCTGAACGTCGCTCGGCAGATGGGCGAGCAGATCAAGTACACGCGTCTGGACGGCAATCACACGGGCCCGACCAACAGCCGTGCGTTCGACGTCTTGCGGAAGGCCATGCTGGTTCACAAGATCGCCTCGTGCGACCCGTCCGGGCTGCCGCTCGGGGCCAGAGCCAGCGGGCGGCGGTTCAAGGCCGCGATGCTCGACATCGGGCTGTTGCAACGCCTGTGCCAGGTGCCGGTTGACCTTGAGCTGCGCCACGACGACCTGCTGGCCATCTACCGGGGGAAGCTGGCCGAGCAGTTCGTGGCCCAGGAGCTGATCGCCTGCCACTCGCCGGAGCTGTTCTACTGGGCTCGCGCGGCGCGCGGCAGCAGCGCCGAAGTGGACTACCTGGCGGTCCGAGGCGGGCGGGTCGTGCCCATCGAGGTCAAGTCGGGGGCGGGCGGCAGCCTCCGCAGCCTGCACCTGATGCTGGAGAGATACCCCAACTGCCCGGAGGGCATCGTCCTCTATTCGGGAACGCATGCCTCCCTGCCCGAGAAACGGCTCGCGTTCCTGCCGCTCTACTACGCCGCGTCGGTCGGGGACCTCCGCCCGGACGTGGCCTGAGATATCGGGGGTACTCTTGAGCAGGACCATCAGCCCTTGGCGGGCGGGGCGGGGGTGGCGGGGGCTTTGGGGGCGGGTTCGGCTTTGGGTTCCGGGGCCTTCGGGGGCTCGGCCTTGGGCTCGGGGGCCTTGGGGGCCTCCTTGGGCGGCTCGGCCTTGAGGGGCGGAGGGGGCTCGGGCGCGAGGGACTCGCCGGTGAGCTTCTTGATGGCGTCGGCCGCCGCCTTGCGGACCGCGGGGTCCTTCGCCTTGTCGAAGAGCGAGCGGATGACGGGCGCCGCGTCCTTCGCGTCGAGGAGGGCCAGGGTCTCGATGAGGGCCGTCTGGTAGCGGGAGGTGGCGGACGACTCCTCCTTGTCCTGGACCCGCAGGGCCTCGGCGATTTCCTTGGCGATGGCCTTGGGGTCAATGAGCTTCCAGGCGTCGGCGAACCGGTCGCGGGGCGCGGCGGCCAGGGCGGCGCAGGCGCGGGCCGCCGTGTCGTAGACCACGGGGAACGATGCCTTGGTGAGGGGGGCCAGGGCGGGCAGGGCGATCGGGTCGCCGATCTCCGAGAGGGAGTTGATGGCGCACGACTTGACGTAGAACTCCTGGTCCTTGAGGGTCTCGATGAGGGGTCCGATGGCGGCGCCCTTGCCGATGCGGCCCAGCTCCTTCGCCGCCGGGCTTCCGCTCGTTGGCTCTGATTTCGGCGAGCATGCGGTCGCGGTCCTCGCGGATTTCGGGGGCGTCGTACTGCGTGAGCTGGGCGATGACGCGGCGGCTGCCCTCGATGTCGCCCTTCTCGGTGGCCTGCTTGAAGCGGAGACCGTGGTCGTCGCGCACCTTGCCCAGCTCGTCGCGGAGGGCCGCCTGGGCGGCCTGGACCTTTTCCGCCTCGACCGTGCCCAGGTGGGCGGCGAGGAACTGGCGGCAGGCGGTGAAGGCGTCGCCGTAGCGGCGGCCCGCCTTCAGCTTGTCCAGCTCGGTCGCGAACACGGGACCGACCTCCGCCTCGTGGCATCGGGCGACGAGCCGCTCGTCGGGCCCGCGCCATTGGGCGAGGGCGTCCTCGACTACCCGACCTATCTGAAGCTCCTCGGCGCCCTGGAACTCGACACGCCCGTCATCGTGCCGCCGCAGCCCAGCGACGCCGCCTATCGCACGGCGCAGCAATTCCTTGCCGTCGCGGCCGCGCGGCGCGTCGAAGGGCGGTAGCCCCCAGGCCCCCTGTCGGTCCCATCGGTCCCATCGGTCCCATACGTCCCATCGGTCCCATAGCACCTATACGACCTATAGGACTCAATGCGGCCTGTGGCCGCAACCAAAGAGCCCAAATGTCGAATGATGAATGCTGAATGCCGAATGCTGAACTGGCAAAGACAAGCTCCGCGTCGGCCACCCGTCGTCATTCAACATTCAGCATTCGACGTTCGATATTCGACATTGGGGCTCGAACATGCGCGCGAACCGCGCACGAGTCACGACCGAAGGATCTATGGGACGCACGGGACCCATGGGACCACGGGGCCACCTCACCCCGCCGTGCACGTCCTTGCGATCGGGACCAGGCACAGCATCGTAAGCGGCTCGGGGCCGTCGCTGGCGAAGTGGTGTTCCTCGCCAGGCGGCACGAAGACGGCCGTGCCCGGCGCCAACGCGCGCTCGCCCTCCGGGCCAGCGACCTTGCCGCGCCCAGTGAGCACGAACACCTCGTGCTCCCACGGGTGGGCGTGGTGCGGCGTGTGGCCGCCCGGGGCGATCTCGAAGTGCCTCATCGCGAAGTTCGCCGCCCCATCGCCCTCGTTGATCACCCAGCGAATCGTCACCCCCTTCGCCCCCTCCTCCACCCGCTGCGCGGCCACGTCCGAGTAGTGCTTCACCCTCATGCGTCGCTCTCCGTGTGTCTGTGGTCCCACAGGTCCCACGGGTCCCACAAGTCCCGCCTGCTTGAGACCTGTGGGACACGTGGGACACGTAGGACCGGTGGGACCTGTCCCGTGCTCAACCCCCAAGGAACTCGCCCAGGCGCTCGAGCGCAGGCGCCAGAATGCTCTCCTCGACCGCGAAGCAGAGGCCGACGTGTCCCTCGCCGCCCGCGCCGAGGGCGGAGCCGGGGGCCAGCCCGACGCCTTTCTCCAGGAGCAGCCGCCGACAGAACTCGAACGAGTCGCCCAGCCCCTCGATGCGTGGGAAGACGTAGAAGGCGCCCTGCGGCTCCGCGAGCTGGACCCGCGGGCACCGGCGGAGCCGTTCGCACGCCAGGTCGCGCAACACCCGATAGCGGGCCTGCATCTCAGCGTAGCAGGTATATCCCTCATCCAGCGCCCGCTTCGCCGCCTCCTTGATGAAGAGCGGCGTCGGCACGTTCGACTCGCCGAAGTACAGGCGCAGCGGGTCCTTGGCCTGAGCCGCCAGCTCCGAAACCTCGCGGATGCGGCTTCGTGGCACCGAGAGGGCTTGCCGCCACGGGAAGCTGTCCAAGGGGCGTCTTCCTCTGCTCCTCCCACCCCGATGATAGTGGGAGAGGGGAACCGGATCAAGCCAGCTGCGTAGACCAAGCGGCGATCCTTCGGACGATGGTGGAGTCGGTGGTGGTAGACAGGGCGGCGGGGGAGCTTGAGATCACCTTCGGGGTGGCCGGAATCTGTGCCCGTTCTAACCAGGAAGGTGCCGAAAACGGCTCTCAAGATGACACGAAGGCCCCCGTGGGGCCCTCGGTCATCAGCGTAAGTCCAGGATTCCCAAGGGGAGTCAACGAGGCTGGTTCGATAGAAGCCTATGGCGAGGGCGACGGGGCTCGAACCCGCAACCACCAGATCGACAATCTGGTACTCTAACCAATTGAGCTACGCCCCCGAGTTGTCAATGCGCCGGCGGGTCGCTCCAGGCCACCCACCGACTGGTGGGCGATGACGGGCTCGAACCGCCGACTTCATCCTTGTAAGGGATGCGCTCTAGCCAACTGAGCTAATCGCCCATCCG
The DNA here is from genome assembly GCA_041320515.1 of Planctomycetota bacterium. GTDB lineage: Bacteria > Planctomycetota > PUPC01 > DSUN01 > DSUN01 > DSUN01. Next base: position 4,479,723 of record JBGLNR010000001.1, read on the forward strand.
TGCTGGACGCGCTCGGCCAAAACTATATAATTACCAGAAATCGGCGGCGTTGTCAACTGGGTCTTCGCCTCTGAGGATGGCCCCCATTTCTGGCGCTCCAGGGCAGCGGCAGGCCCCAACCCTCCCCCTGCCCCCTCCCTGAGAGGGAGGGGGGTTCGGACCCCTCTCCCTCGTAGGGAGAGGGTCGGGCTCAGGGGCTTGCGGCAAGCTCACCAGGATCGGGGGCCAGAGTCTTGGCCTCTGGCGGGGTGTCTCCATGCGCGCAGTGGTCGGGGCGTGGGCGTTGGCCGTCGGGGCGCTGGCGTGCCGCGGCGGCGGGGTGTCGGCGACGCTACGGCCCGGGTTCGGTGGGCTGTTCCGCTCCGGGGCGCCTGTGTGGCTGCGCGCGACCGTGGCGAACGAGGGGCCGGCGTTCGAGGGGGTGCTGGAGCTGACGGTCGAGGGGGTGACCTATCGCCAGGCGGTCCGCATTGGGGCGCAGGCGGCGGGGCTGGCGGATGCGCTGGCCGCGGCGCGGGCCGAGGGGGCGCGGGCACGGGTGGTGGTGCGCGCGAGCGGCGGCCGGGTGCTTCACGAGTCCGACGTGGCGCTGGGCCTCCGCCGGGGTCCGGAGGGGAAGCCGCTGGTGGCCGCCGTCGCCGCGCCGAAGTCGGCTGCCGAAGAATTGTTCGGGAGCTGTGCCGCGGCGGCAGCGGCGGACGAGTTGCCGGCGCTGGCGGCAGGGTATGCGGCGCTGGATGCCTTGGCCTTTGCGGGCGACGGGGGGGAGGTGCCCGCGGCGGCGCGCCCGGCCATCGCCGACTGGGTGCGCGGCGGCGGCGTGGCGGGCTTTGCGTTGGACGGCCAGGCGCCGGTGCGGTCGGACTCCCTGCTGGCGGAGCTGGGCGGCTGCGCGGGCCGCACGAGCGCCAGCGAGTGGCTCGCAGCGCTGGCGGAGCGGCAGGCCACGCGGCAGGCCGACGGCGTCCGCGTGTGGCGCGTGGGGCTGGGCACGGTGTGCGCCGGGGTGCGGACGGGGCTCGCCGCCGGGGCGGCCGCCAGGCTGTTGGGGGTCGGTGCGGCTACCCGCGATGAGTGGACGGATGCAGGGCTGCACGCGGCGTTCCGGGGGGCGCGGTGGGATGCGGCGGTGCGATGGCGCCTGGTGGGCGGCGCGGTGGCGCTGCTCGCCGCGGGTGTGTTGGCGGCCCGGTTCGCCTGGCGCGGCAGGGGGCGCGCGGTGAGGGCGGCGCTGGCCGTGGGCGTGTCGGCGGCGCTGGCCGCGGTGGCTTGGGCGGTGATGCTGCCCGCGGGGCGCGGCACGCTCGAGGCGGTGTGCGTGCTGGAGCGCGTGGCAGGGCAGGCGGGCGAACGGCGGACCGAGGTGGTGTGCATGTTCGAGCGCGGCTCCGAGGCGGCGGCGAACGGCATAGCCAACCCCGTCGCGTCAGGCCGCCGTGCATGCTCTTTGACAATTCGGTTCAGCCCTGTTCCTAACCTCCCGCAGGTTCCAAACCTGCGGGAGGTTCTGGCCAGGGCTCCCCCCCGAAGGCCAAGGCAGCCTTCGGGGGGGCACTCGTCGCGCACCGCGGGGGGGTGAAACGAGACTTGCGGTGTTGAACAACTCCGCAAGTCTCGGCCGCCCGCGTCGCGGGGCCATAGCGCGTCCAGCGGTGCTCGGCGCGCGCAGGGAGCCGTGGCACGGCTGCCTTGCCCAGCAGTGCTTGCTGCCCTGGCCACGCACGGCTGGACAAGCCAGCCGTGCCACCCTCTGGGGACCTGCGGTCGCGGGCGTTGGGTCAGATTTCCTCGATGGCGATGGCGCGGGCGGGGGCGCTGTCTATCTGGGCGCACTTGAAGGGGAGGGCCATGAAGAAGAACTCGCGGCGGCGCAACTGGCCGAGGCCGTCGAGGAACTCGGCGAGGCAGGCGTCCTGGGCCATCAGGATGTCGTGGAGTGCTCGGGCGGCGGTAATGGTGGCGCCGAGGGAGAAGTCGGTGCCGATGCCGAGGAGCTTGACCTCGCGGTCGCGCATCCAGATGGCCGCCTCGGGCGTCAGGCACGGGTGGGGGCCGGGGCGCGGGTCGCTGTTGCGGCAGATGACGATGTCGCGGTGCTGGATGAGGGCGCCCAAGGCGGCGTCGAGGTAGGCGGGGCCGATCTCCTGGGCCGCGCCGGCGTCGGGCACGTCGAGCAGGACGGCGCGGCCGTAGAAGGTGTCGAGGGGCAGCTCGGTGACGTCCTTGCCCCCGGGATAGAAGTGGGCGGGGCACTCGACGTGGGTGCCGACGTGGGTGTGGGAGCGGACGATGTCGAACTTGTAGGCGTTGTCGCCCAGGCGGCCGCGCTGGATGACGAAGGGGCGGTCGGGCGTGCCGGGCGGCACGACCTGGTAGGAGAGGTCCACGACGCGGTACTTGTCGGGGTCAATCGAGAAGGTCACGGCTGTCCTCCTTCGAGCCGCAGGACCACGAGGTGTGCGGCCTGGCCCTCCTTGAGCGCCACGGTGACCTCGTTCCCCTGCACGGGCAGTTGGGCGCGGGACCAGGGCTCGGGCCGGCCGGCGGCCTCGTGGGTGACGATGAAGTGGTCGGCGCGTGGGGCCAGCCGGCGATTGCCCAGCCCCTCGAGCTTCACGTGAGCCACGGTCTCCCGCTCGGTGCGGCGGAGGAGGCGCAGGATCACCTTGTCGCCATCGCGTCCCGCCACGAGGTCGAGTGGGGGCGGGCCGGCGCTCGGTGCGGGCGCGCTGACCTGGAGCAACTCGTCCATCGGGTGGGCGCGGAACAGCTCCCACACGGCGCGTTCGGGCAGGCCGCCCTCGCGGCCGCAAAGGAGGTCCACAATGGCCGGCTGCTGGCCGGCGGCCGCGCGCGGCGGCGAGCACCGGAAGGCGGCCATCGCCCGCGGGCCGCCCTCGCGCGACAGGGCGTTGAGGAGCAAGCCGAGGGCGGGCGCGGGGTCGGGCAGGCAATCGTCGAGGCCGCAGTCCACCAGCGCCAGGTCGAGCGAGTGGGCACGGAGCTGTCGGGCCGCCTCGGTCACGGCGAGCGCGAGGTCTGGCTCGATCTCATCCGTCTCCTGGCCCGTCACGTCCTTTGCAACGTGGCTGACCATGGGGCCGGCCTGCTTGGCCTCGCGGGCGTCCTCCTCGCAGTCGCCGAGGAGCGGGCCGCCGAGGGCAACGAGCTGTGGCGGGGGCTGGAAGCCGCGCATCTCGCGGGCCAGCTCGGCGAGGGCGACGGGGTATGCCTGGCCGCCGACCTCGGCGAGGCGCTCGCCGCCGAGGAGCCAGCGGCGGACGCCGTAGGGCTCGGGGTGGCCGTTGTCGGCGCGCTGCTTGCCGCGGGGAGTGGTGGCCGCGCCGTTGCAGTAGTTGAGGAACTCCTGGATGGAGAGGATGCCGAGGCGTGGGTTGAGGACGATGACGGGCTCGGCCTTGAGTTCGCGGCAGAGGGCGAGGAACTCGTCGGTGCCGAAGTCGCCGCAGGCTGGCTCGAAGGCGGGCGCGGCGCCGCTCGTGATGGAGAGGACGCCCCGCTCGTCCGCCGGCCCGATGCCACGCTGCCAGGCATAGTGGTTGGCGCTGGGGCCGGTGGGCCAGCACAGGAGGGCTGGCCGCAGGGCGCGCAGCGCGGCCACGGCGTCGCTGCGAAGGCCAAAGGGGCTTCGGCGGCTCTCAGCGGCGAGCGACGCTTGGTCCACCCACACCGCGGCCTTGCCCGCCACCGTGAGGCAGAACACGGCCTCGGAGTCCGACTCAGTGGGTTTGAGGACGAAGTCGTGGGCCTGCCAGGTGCCGGTCAGCTCGCCGAGGGTCTGGGCGGCATAGACCTTGCCCGCGGCGGAGCGCAGGGAGGCCGTGATCGGCGCCCGCCCCGTGCCGCGGAGGTACACGCGCCCTTTGTATCTCTCGCCGCCAGTGATGGGGATGCTGGCCTGGGCGAGGCCGGCGTCGCCGACCTGGTACTCCGATACGCTGATGGACTGGCTGAAGTGGCTGTTGAACGGGTACAGCGCGTCCCAGGTGAACGCGGCCTTGTTGCCCTCGGAGCGGAGAGGCGTCCAGTCGCTCGCCAGCGTGTCCAGCCCCATCGCGGACGGGTTGTCGAGGAGGAAGAGCGGGGTGTCCTTGGGGGCGTAGACGCCCAAGTCGAAGAACTCGGCCGTCGAGTCGGTGGCGCCGAGTCCGAAGCCTGCGTGGGGGAACCGAGTGTGGGCCACGTGGTGGACGAGGCGGCCGTCGAGCGAGCACTGGAGCACGCCGCGGCGCAGGCTCACGTCGAGGCGGTAGCAGCGCCCCGTCTCGATGCGGCCGGGCACGGGCGGCACCAGGAGGCGGGGGGCGCCGGCGCCGACCGACTCCAGGACGTGCTGGGAGTTGCCGTTCGCGCCAATGGTCCAGCGGATGTGGTTCCGCCTGTCCTGCACGTCGAAGAGCACGGCGATGCCGTCGGGGCCATCAATTTTCCGCGCCCGCACGCTCAGGCGATATGCCTCCCAGTTCCGCTGGCCGATGAGCACGAGCGGGTCGTTCCGCGTGGGGTCGGCCCGCACGACCATGAACCTGCCGCCGAAGGCGAAGAGCTGCCAGCCGTGGGACTTGCTCCAGCCCTCGGGCATGGGCTTGGGGCCGGTCAGCGCCCCCTTCTCGAAGCTGCGGTTCCGCAGCAGCTCGGGCAGCAGCGCATCCGCGCCGGGGGAGCCCGGCGCAGGAAGCGCGCAGCCGAACAGATAGGGCGAATCGAGCTGGACGGCCAGGCGGGCCGCATCACCTATGCCCTGGCCGAGTTCCCCGACCGCGACTTCACCGTCGCCCTCTGGGTTTGCGTCACCGCCCTGCCCAAGACCAACTACGGCCAGGTCTTCAGCGCCTGGTGCAAGGGGATGGACGACCCGCTGCGGCTCGTCGTCCACCAGGGCAAGCTCCACGCCCGCATCGAGGCGGGGCAGTTCTTCGGCACGGAGGGCTGGCCCGTCGAGGTGGGCAAGTGGACCCACGTCGCCGCCGTCAAGGAGGGAACCAAGCTCACCCTCTACATCAACGGCGCGGCCCATTCCACCGCCAAGGTGCCCGAGAGCGTCGTCTCCTCGGCCGAGGACTTCGCCCTCGGCGGCAACCCCCATTTCGGCGGCCCCGAGTTCCTCGCCTGCCGCCTGGCCGACCTCCGCTTCTTCGCCAGGGCCCTCTCCGCCGACGAAGTCCGTGCGAGGACGAAGTAGGAAGGAGCCCATGATGCTGCGTCGTACCCTTCTCTCACTGCTGGTTATTGCCGTGCCTGCTGCCAGTGAATCGCTGTGGCTCGAGGCGGAGCACCTCGACGGGGTGCGCGGGCATTGCTGGCCGATGGGCAAGCCGAACATGAAGAAGACGGAGGGGCATTGGGCACTGTCGGGGCCAGGGTGGGCGGCAGAGTGGAATCAGGGGGGCGAGAGCGGCTTCCTCTCCATTGCGGCTGGGGGCGAGGATGACAAGGCCGTTGCCACAAAGCCCATCGAAATCGCTGTTGCTGGCGAGTACTTCGTGTGGGTGCGTTACGGCGATTGGCGGGAGGAGACGGAACGCTTTCAGATTCAGATCGAGCAGGAGGGCGCCGCGCCGTGGCTCGGGAAGTACGGCGAACAGGCTATCGTCGAGGAGGACAATGAGGCGAAGCTCTATTGGGGCTGGGCCTTCGCGTGGGATAAGCGCCAAGCCACGCTGAGGAAAGGCACCGCGAAGCTCAGCCTGCTCTCGACCACGAAGGACCCAGAGCCGCGGCAGATTGACGCTATCGTGCTGACGACCGACGCGGCCTATCGCCCGCTCATCAAGGAGCGGCCGAAGAGCCACGCCTGGGACATTCTGGCCGAATACCGCAGCAAGGGCATCCCCGCCGACCTCGTGCCCCTGGCCCGCCGCAAGCCCGACTTCGCGCTGCCCAAGGAATGGCGTCTCCACACCTTCCGCGACAAGGGCTTCCTGTACCTCTGGAACGTCAGCCACACCGATGCCGCGTCCACCTGGCTCGGCGACAAGCCCGACCGCGTCCGCTTCCCCTACAACATCAACGACCAGGAGACCCGCGAGGAGTTCGAGAAGAAGTACGGCGGGAAGGACGACGTGCCGATCTTCTCCGACCCCCGCATCGTGCCCACGTTCCACACGGTCGGCGGCGGCGTGTTCGCGACCGACCCCAAGACGGGCGAGGTGAACCCCGCGGGCCAGCGGTTCGCCAAGTGGCTCGACGAGCATCCCGACCGCCCCTGGGCCACGATGATGAACTACCACGGCGGGGTGCCCGTTGGCGAGAAGGGCGCCCAGGCATTCCAGAAGCACCGCGACCACTACGTCGGCTCGATTGCGGGCGAGAGCCTCGGCTACTTCTACCCCGAGGGCAAGGAGATGCAGAAGGCCACAGAGGGCGCCAAGACCCGCCGCCAGCTCGTCGAAGCCTTTGTGCCGCTTACACTTGCGTCGAACGCCGAGAAGTACCGGAAGGTCTACGGCAAGGACCTCGACAGGAATCCCTACGAGGACGTGATCGCCTGCCTGTCGGTGGGCAACATCGTGTTCGCGCCGCTCTGCTTCGACTGGGGTGCACGCACGGCGGGCTACGAGTCGTCGGCCTGTACCAGCTCGGTGCTCGGCATGCGCTGGGCGTTCATGCGGGGGGCGGCCCGGCAGCACGCGGGCCTCACGGCGACGTATCGCTCGTGCAACTTCGGCGACGCCTCGACCATCTTCAGCAAGGGCAGCAGCTTCTCCTCACCCCAGAACCTCCTCGACAACTACTACTCGGTCTTCTCCGGCGCGGGCATGACCTGGTACAAGTTCGACATCTGGTACCAGTATATGGCCGGCTCCTCGATGTTCTACCACGAGCAGGGCTTCGACGAGTGGTGGCGGCCCGGCGGCACCTCGGCGGCGGGCATCCAGGAGGTCCAACTCTCGCCCAAGGGCAAGCTGGTGGACCGCTTCCTCCGCGTCACCGCTGCCGAGCCCGACCGCGGGACCCCTTTCACCCCCGTGGCGTTTCTGGTGGACTACGCGCACGGCTGGGAGCCGGCCCCTTTCTGGCCCAATTCGTTCAAGAACTGGCACGGGCACCAGGACCGCTTCCGCTTCGGCACCCACGAGAAGATGCTCGAGGAGTACCTGTGGACCGCCTACTACCCGATCGGCCCGGAGAGCGAGAAGCCCATCACGGGCACCAATGAGGTTTACTTGCCGGGCGTGTTCGGCGACATGTTCGACGTGATCTTCGCCTATCCCGACGCCGCAAAGTGGCGTACGATAGACACTTATGCCGCCGTCATTGTGGCCGGCGAGATCGAGCTGACCGAGGCGGAGGGGCGGCGTCTGGCGGCGTATGTGGACAACGGCGGCACGTTGGTCGTTGCCGATGCCCATCTGACCGGCCCTGGCCTCAAGGCGCTCAACCTGCCGAAGGCAGGTGATGCCGTGGAGACGGAAGGCTATAAGTGGCTGGGAGGACAAGAGATGCAGCCATCCCAGCGCTACCGCTGCCGTCCCATCGAGGCCCCGCCGCGCCTGAGGGCCACCGAGTGGAGCCACAAGGTCCTCGCCACGACGCCTGATGGCGTCCCCTTCTGCGCTTCGGAGGACAGGGGGCGGGGGCGCCTCATCTATCTATCCGTGCCATATGGACTTGGAATCAATCGCGAGGCGCATCCCGCGGTCGCCCGGCTTCTCGCCCACTTGACGCGGGGGCTGATGCCGGTGGAGGTCGAGGGCGATGTCGAGTGGCTGGTCAGCCGTTCCGAGAAGGGCTGGCTCATCACGCTACTCAACCCCGCGGGCCAACTCAAGCCGCAGCAAGGGATTACGCCGACCGACTACCGCGAGAACCGTCCCGTGGCCATAAGGTGCCGCGTCCCAATCACTTCCGCACACGATCGCCTTCTGCCGGCCGAGAAGCTGGCGGTGAAGGATAATGCTGTACGGCTCGAGGTTCTGGCCGGCAGTGTGCGGATCATTGAGTTGAGATGAAAGGAACCCCTGCGCCCGCTCCGCCAAGGTGGCCACGGCGCCCGGCTCAAGCAGGCCGGTGGCCACCTTGACGGCACTGCCAATGGCGTGTGCCTGATTGCCTCACGCTCAAGCCGGCGGGGGCAGTGGCCAGGGCGGATGTGCCGCCGGGGAAGCTCTGGCTTGTACCGCATCGCGGCCGAACGGTCTTTGCCGAGCACGAGGACGCCACGTTCGCCGTCATCGCCTCGGCTGGGTTCAAGGGCGACGAGGCCACGGTGTCCTGTGCCACGGCTGGCTTGCCCAGCCGTGCGGGAGACGGGAAGCCACGGTCGGACGAGCCGACCGTGCCACAGCCGATGCTCCTTGGGAGAGTCGTTCTGCCTGCGGTCGAGACGCCAGGTTTCGATTCGCGCCTCGTCACCCTTCGCCTGCGCGACATTCCGCCTGGCGACTACCGCCTGGCCGTGGTGGCGGGGGAGACGCGCAGCGAGCTGCTCCCGCTCACCATCGTGCCCTGGCACAGCCGCAGCCCCTTCTTCGTCCACACCATGAGCGGCTGCACGGGCTGCTGGCCCACGACCGACGAGGGGCTGGCGATGCTCCGCAACGCCGGCGTCGAGATGGGCTCCTGCACCGGCCACACGAGCATCCTCGACACCAAGATGCCCCGGCTGGATGCCGAAGCCCTGAAGACCCTCGCCGGCCCCGCCGAGCTGGCCATCCGACCCGCCCCCAATGACCTTTTCCTGGAGCGGCTGCTGCGCCACCAGATCCGCCTGATCGATCTCACGCCGATGCGCGGGCCGGGGCTGTACCTGGAGACGCTCTCATACCACCACAGCTACAAGCCGTCCGTGGACCGCATGGTCCGCCACATGCAGGTCTTCACCCAGCAGACGGGCGACTACCCGTCCTTCTTCGGCGTCAACTACAGTTGGTTCCCCGCCCTCTTCGGCTACGCGGAGGGCGGCGTGCCGTGTGACGCCCACGTGGGCGACCGCAACCGCGCCCTCGGCGAAGCCGTGGCCCAGGCCGGCTTCCGCAACCCCACCCGCGACGAACGCAAGTGGTATCACGAGAACAAGTTCTCCGCCGACCCCGCCGCCCGCGAGAGGGCGCTCAAGATCATGCAGGAGGCCGTGGACTACGGGCACGCCCAAATGCGCCTCGGCTTCGGCCACCACAACCGCCTCTACAACGATGCCATCCGCCTGGTGCGCCACGACATCGCCCGCACGCTCTTCGAGAACGCCGGCCACGACGCAGGGAAGCCCACCCGCCACTTGTTCGGGGACATGAGCGCCTCCTGCTACGAGACCTACACCGACTTCGGCAACTGGCCCATGTCCGCCGCCTTCACCACCGATTGGGCGAAGGGCAACTTCCCCGGCCAGCCCGCCTGGATCACCACCTGCTGGGGCACGTCGGCCGAGGGGAAGATGAAGGACCTCTTCCATGCCTTCGGCCGCGGCCTCGACGGCGGCGGCGTGCCCATGCAGGCCGAGGCGGGCCTCGAGGAGCTGGCCCGCCGCGGCACGGGCATGGCCTTCTGCGGCCAATACGGCACCATTGCCACGCGGGCGAAGCCCGACGCCCGCTTCGCCATCCTCGCCACCGACGCCGAGCAGGCGTTCGGCGACCGCACCTACTACGCCTATCACGCCCTCTACTGCCACCTCACCCGCCTCGGCTGCGCCCCCGCCATCGTCGCCGAGCAGGACGTGCCCAAGGCCGGCATCCCGGCCGCGACGAAGGTGCTCTTCATCGTCCGCCAGCAGCAGCCCTTCGTGCCCGAGACGCTCAAGGCCATCGAGGCATTCCAGAAGGCCGGCGGCAAGATCGTGATGACGGGCGACTGCCTGGCGAAGGTGCCCGACGCCATCGTCGTGCCCAAGCCCATCAAGCACATCTGGGCGATGCAGGGCTTCGGGGCCAAGAGCCACGCCGCCCTCTGGGAGGAGTTCGACGCCAACTGGCGCCAGCCCCTCGCCGACGCCCTCGCCAAGACCGGCGTCCCGCCCCTCGCCACGACCGACCCCGACCGCGCCATCGTCCTGTGCCTCGATGCCCCGCCCCTCCGCTACGCAGTGGTGATCGCCGACGCGAAGGGCAAGCACTCGGACTTCTTCGAGCCGACCGAGAAGCTCCCCGTCTCCCTCGAAGGCACGGGCTGGACCGTCCGCGACCTCGTGAAGCAGACCACGCTGCCGGGCTCTGAGAAAGGCGGGCGCACCGAAGTGCTGGTTGACCTGATCACCGAGCCTACGACGGTTCTCGCCCTCTGCAAGCCGGCCCCAGCGGCGATCAGGCTCCAAGTGCGCGGGGAGCCCATCCTGAGCACCAAACTGGTCTTCTCCTGCGATGTCACCGGCAGCAGCGAGGGGCGCTCGCTGGGTCCGGTCCCCGTGCGCTACACGATCCACGACGCGGGCGGGAAGCTGCGCGCCACGCTTCACCGCGCGGCCGGCGAGGCGGCGGACTTCTGGATCCCGACCCGCGACACCCCAGGGCACTGGAAGCTCACGGCCCAGGAGCTTCTCACCGGCCTCACGGCGACCCTCGACCTGAACGTCGCTCCGCTCCGGAACACATGGCCCGCGGCCCAGTTGTACCCCGACGATGTGCACACTCCCAACCCGTCGCAACTGCACGACGTCGTCGGGAGCGTGCGCGAGAAGTGGATCATCGTCGAGCACACCCAGCCCAATGTCCTGCCCATCGCAAAGAAGCTCGCCGAGAGAATCGCCGCGGGCGGAGGCGAGCACTGCAAGGTCCGGCTCTGGGCGGTGAAGCCCGAGGAGTACGACACCATCCCGGTCCGCTGGTATCCGCGCCCGGAGGACACCGCGCGGCTGAAGGAGATTGAGGCGGGCCGCCTCATCGGCTGCCGCGAGAACCTGGTGCCCTACATCAACAAGAAGACCCGCTCCCACGAGCCCGAGCGCGGCGGCTATGCCGAGATCGAGCCGCCCTGGATGGTGGGAGCCGATTGCATCGTCTTCTCCGGCGGCGCGCTGGGCGAGAGCCTGCGGGCCGTGACGCCCTGGATGGAGACGCCCAACGTGCCCGGGAGAGGGCAGGGGCGGCTCGTCGCCTGCTTCAGCCCCTTCATGGCCGGCCGCCACGCCATCGCGGTCGTGGCCAACGACCTCGAGGGCATGCAGAAAGCAGCCGACTACCTCCTCGCTGTCTTCCAGGCCAACCCGTACAGGTACACCCCGCCGCCCGGGCCGCCGCCGCCGTGGAAGCTGAAGACGGTCGGGACCAACTCGACACCGGTGCGGCAGCCCTACCTCAACTTCACGCCCATCCGCCGCTTCCGGCGCCTCCTCGCCACGCCCGAGGGCAAGGCCGTCGCCGTCCTCAGCGGCAAGAAGGACACGCTGGCGTTCGTGGACGAGGCGGGCAAGGTGACGGGGACCGCGGCGGCGGAAACGAGGATGCTGCCGCAACTGCGGCTCGACGCCTATTCGGGGCCGACCGAGCGCTTCCCGCCCGACTACCAGGGCGGCTTCGCTGTCGCGCCCGATGGGCGAACGGCAGCCTTCGGCCGCTCAGCGGGGATGCTGGTTGGCAAAGTGGGCGAGACCACCTGGGCGCGGTACGACGATGTGCCCAATGTGCGCTTCCGCCACGAGATTCGTACGCCCCGATTCCCCGTCGGCGCAGCCTTCTCGCCCGACAGCCGCTACCTGTTCTTCACGATGGACACCCGCCCACGTTTCAGCGGCATGGGCTACCCGGCGTTTGTCCCCACGTCCTGCGAGGCGATTCTCCTCAACGTCGCCACGGGCAAGGTCGTCTGGCGCCTCCGCGAGGACAAGGAGCGCCGCTCGCCCTACGCGGCCCTCACGAGCTTTGCTGCCGTGGCGAAGGACGGAGCGGCCACGGCCCTCGCCGACTTCGATGGCGTGGTGTACGTGGTGGACAAGGCGGGCAAGGTGGTCGCCCGCGACGAGGTGACCATTGAGGGCACCAAGGACGACGGCCGCGGCCGCCTCGGCCCGCGAGAGGGCGTCGGCATGTGGATCGCCGATGATGGCTCCGTCGCCGCCTTCGGCTTCAAGAACCTGCTGCTCATTGCCCACGAGAAGACTGTGGCACGGCTGGCTTGCCCAGCCGTGTCTTCCGGCTGCGTGGCCCCCGACGGCTCGCTCGTGGTCGTGGGCACGGGCAAGGGCGAGGTGCGGGCCTTCGGCCCCGATGGCTCGCCGAAGTGGACTGCCCAGGTTGGTGGCGTTGACCCATTCGTCGCTGCGACGAAGGCGGGCACACTGGTGGGCACGAGCGACGGCTTGCTCCTTCTCCTCGACGCGGCGGGCAAGGAAGTGCGGCGGACCAATGTGGCGGAGGCGGCGGATCGCGAGAAGCACGAGATACGGGCTGAGGCCCGCACTACAAACCAACCTGCGCCGTGGGACTACCGCGGCCCGGGCACGCTTGCCCTCGCCAAGGAGCGTCTCGACGCCAAACAGGTCGCCGCCTGGAGGCATCACCGCGTGGGGGCATGTTGACGGCATGGCTGACGACCTCTACACCGAACTCCTCGGCATCCCGCCCGGCCCGCGCCCGCCGAACCACTACGCCATCCTCGGCCTGCCCCTCTTCGAGCCCGACCCCAATGTCGTCCACGAGGCCGTCCTCCGCCAGACCGCTGAACTCAAGCGCTACGCCCTTCACCGCGACCCCGACCGCATCCGCCGCGTCCAGGAAATGCTCAACGAGGTCAACGGCGCAGGTGTCATCCTCCAGGACCCCAAGACCAAAGGCCCGTACGACGAGGAACTCGCCCAGAAGCTGGGGATCGGCCCCCCCGTGCCCGAGGCGACCGTCGTCGAGGAGTCCCCCCCGCCCGCCATCCCCACGCTGACGCCTGTTGCCCCGCCTGTGCCTCCGCCGCCGAGGGCCGCCGCGGCTGCGCCAGTGGCCCGGCAGGAGGCGGCGCCGCCCGCCCGCCAGCCGTTCCTGGCGGTCTTGAGGGACTATGCGGTGGACATCCTGGTCCTGTACTGGGGCTGGGGCCTCCTGGCCCTTGCCCTCGTCCTCGCCATCGGCCTGCCAATTGTCCTCTGGCCCTCTTCGCCCGAGGCGCAGGCCCCGCCGAAGCCGACGACAGCCACCAGGGCCGAGCCGAAGAAGAGAGCGGAGCCTGTGTGGCCCTTCGATGCCGCGGAGGCCCGGCGCTGGCAGGCCGACGTGGCGAATGAGTTGGGGACAGGCGTTGAGCAACAGGTCACGCTCGGCGACGGGGTGACGCTGCACCTCGTCCTCATCCCCGCCGGGCGGTTCGACATCGGCAGCCCGGCCGCCGAGCCGGACCGCGACGACAGCGAGGGCCAGAAGCCCGTGGCCATCGCCAGGCCATTCTGGCTCGGCAAGTACGAGGTCACGCAGCGCCAGCGGGAGGCCATCATGGGCACCAGCGACGCCAAGGTGGCGGGGCCGGACCACCCCGTGGAGCGCGTGAGCTGGGACGATTGCCGCGCCCTCCTCGCAAGGCTCAACGAGCGGGTGCCCGGCGGGGGCTTCCGGCTCCCCATGGAGGCCGAGTGGGAGTGGGCCTGCCGGGCCGGGACCGCCAGCCGGTTCTGCTTTGGCGATTCGGACGCCGGCCTGGGCGACTACGCATGGCACAGCGCCAACTCCGCCTGGTTCCCCCACCCCGTGGGCGAGCGGAGGGCGAACGCCTGGGGCCTGCACGACATGCACGGCAACGTGTGGGAGTGGTGCGCCTCGCCCTTCTCCACGCGGTACGACGGCAGCGAATCGCAGGGCGAACAGGCCCCCTCAGGCCTTCGCATCCTGCGCGGCGGCTCGTGGTTCAACAACCCCTGGGACTGCCGCTCGGCGGAGCGCAGCGTCCGCGTGGCCGGCTTCCGGGGCGACAACGTTGGCTTCCGCATCGCCAGCTCCGCCAGGGCGTCCGCCGCGCCGCGTCCCACCAAGGCCGCCAGGCCCGCCTCACCGCCCAAGAAGCCGGTGGAGCCCCCTGCGCCCAAGGCCGCGGTTGAGGTGTACACGCTCTGGCCCTTCCATGCAGCGGAGGCCAAGCGGCGGCAGGAGGCGACTGCGAAGGCCCTCGGCGTGAAGATGGAGGAGGCGGTGGACCTCGGCGGCGGGGTGAGCCTGGACCTCGTGATCGTGCCCGCCGGCCAGTTCACCATCGGCAGCCCGGCCGGCGAGAAGGACCGCGATTCCGATGAGGACCAGAGGACCGTGACCATCGGGAAGCCGTTCTGGATGGGCAAGTGTGAAGTCACGCAGGAGCAGTGGCAGGCCCTCATGGGCAACAATCCCGCCAGGTTCACCGGCACGAAGAACCCCGTGGAACAGGTGAGTTGGGACGACTGCCGGGGCTTCGTCACGAGACTCAACGAGAAGGTGCCACGCGGGGGCTTCCGGCTGCCCACGGAGGCCGAGTGGGAGTGGGCCTGCCGCGCGGGCGCCGCGACCCAATTCTGCTTTGGCGACTCCGACGCGGGCCTGGGCGACTACGCGTGGTACACGGACAACTCAAGGGCGCGCACCCATCCTGTGGGGGAGAAGAAGCCCAACGCCTGGGGCCTCTACGACATGCACGGCAGCGTGTGGGAGTGGTGCGCCTCGCCCTACGCCGACTCATACGACGGCAGCGAATCGAAGGGGGAAGACGCTTCGGCCCGGCTCCGCGTCCTGCGGGGCGGCTCGTGGGCCAACTACCCGTGGAGCTGCCGTTCCGCGAACCGGCTCGGGCTCGACCCCGTGACCCGGTACGTCAACAACGGGTTTCGGGTGGTGTGTTCCGCGAGGACTTTCTGACTCTTTGCGGTTTGGCTGTCTTACACTTTGTCTTGGTGGTGTCCCGCGACATTCCAACATTCTACAGAATGTGAGAACGTCGCCGCTGGGTCGGCGGTCGCCTCTCATTGTTGCGGCCCCGCGGGTTCTGGAGGGCATCAACAATGGAGGCGGCGGCACAGGCAAGATGCCTGTGCCACCGCAGGTTTGCAGGCGCTACCGAATCACGAGGTCCTTGTAGCCGTAGCCGGCCTTCTTGAGGATGGCCGCGCAGTCGGCGACTTTGCGGGTCTTGCCGCTCAGGAGCATGCCGTCGGTGAGCAACGCGACCTGGGCGCCGAAGAGGGCGGGGACGTGGTTTTCCTCGACCTGGCCCGTGATGAGGCGGATGAAGTTGGACGGCGGGTTCGGCGGGTAGTCGGGCGGCGCCTTCGCCTCGATCTTGATGGTGTTCTGGCCGTCCCGGGCGAGGGTGATGAGGTTGTCGGCGGTGGACATCGAGATCATGCCCTTGTCGCCGAGGATGCGGACGTCGTCGTTGAAGCCCTTGATGTAGTCGCCGATGATGATGAGGCGGCCGGCCGCGCCGTTGGAGAGGACGACGCTGAAGGAGCCATTGGTCTCGACCTTCGCCCGCTCGCCGCGGTAGATGAGGTCGTAGGCGCCCTCGACGCTCTTGGGCATGAGGCCGGTCATGAAGAGCAGGATGTCCTGGTAGTGGGAGCCGGAGTCGTTGAGCTGGCCGCCGCCGGAGAACTTGGGGTCGCCGCGCCAGCCGATGCGCGGGCTGGGCCAGTCCTGGGCCATGTAGACGTAGAAGCTCTTGACCTCGCCGATCTCGCCCTTGCGGATGAGGTCGCGGGCCGCGACGTACTTGGCCTCGAAGTGGCGCTGGTAGGTGATCATGTAGACCAGCTTCTTCTTCGCGGCGAGCTTGGCCGAGGTGATGGCGTTGCCGACGCCGCAGACCATCGGCTTCTCGATGAGGACGTGGAGGCCGTGCTCGAGGGCGTACATGGCGTGGGGGAAGTGCAGCGTGTGGGGCCGGGCCTCGACTGGGACCTCTGGCTCGGCCCCGCCCCCTGGGCGCCCTTCAACAAGGGCCGCCTCGGCTTCCGCGCCTGGAAGGACTACTCCGGCGGCGGCATGACCGACTGGGGCGCGCACAAGTTCGGCGCCGTCGTCTTCGCCATGGACCTCCAGGAGACCGGCCCCGTGCAAATCCTCCCGCCCGACGGCAAGGACGTGAAGCTGCTCACCTACGTCTACGCGAGCGGCTTCCGCATGTACCACGGCGGCGGCGGCGACATCACCTACAAGGGCACCGCGGGCGAGGCGTCGCGCGGCAGGATGGGCCAGCCCATTCGGCCCGTCGAGATGCTCGGCTACAAGGGCGACGGCGGCCTGGCCGGCGACTTCCTCCATTGCGTCGTCACCCGCGAGCGCCCCTTCCGCGACATCGCGTTCGCCCACCGCGGCGTCAGCGTCTGCCACCTGGGCAACCTCGCCTACTGGCTCGGCCGCCCCCTCAAGTGGGACCCCGTGAAGGAAGACTTCATCGGCGACCCCGACGCCAGCCGCTGGGTGAACCGCCCCAAGCGCGAGCCGTGGACGCTGTGAAGAAGAGCGGTGTTGGGTGTCAGGTGTTAGGGGTTGGGGTACGCAGGAGTTGGGCATGCGAGGGGTGACTGTCACAGACCTGTCCAGGCACGCCAAGCGCTACTTCGACGCCGTAGAGGCGAGCGAGACGCTTGAAGTCTTCCGCAATGGGAAGGCCATCGCCGTGGTCACTCCAATTCAGCGTCCGGCCTCGGAGTACTGGAAGCGTCGTGTCGTGCCATTGGCGATCAAGGGGCTGTCATTGAGTAAGGAACTGCTTGCTGACCGCGAGCGCGGCTTGTAGTCTGGCCCCGCGTTGATTTTCCCCACCAGCCCGCTATAATGCCCGGCGGCCGTCCCTTTCGCTCAGGAGAACGCCATGGGCTACCGCGAAATCAAGAGCACCCGCGACATGTGGGAGAACAACCTCCCCAGGTTCCCCAGGAAGACGGCCATCGTCGAGGGCGACGTGGCGCTCTCCTTCGCCGAGGCGGATGAGAAGATCGAGCGCCTCCGCACCGCCTTCGCCAACCGCCTCGGCATCAGGCAGCACGAGAACGTGGCCGTGCTGCTGCCCAATTGCCTCGACTACTTCCTCGTCTACTGGGCGCTGGTGAAGCTCGGCGCCGTGGTCGTGCCCGTGAACACCCGCCTGCGGGCCGAGGAGATGCACCACATCCTCAGCACGACCGACGGCTCGACCCTCATCGCTCACAAGAGCCTGTGGAAGACCGCCCAGGCCGCGCTCCCCGACTGCCCGAACATCACCCACGTCGTCAGCGTCGGCTTCGAGGAGGAGGGGCTGATCCCCTACGACCAGCTCCTCGCCACCGAGCCCCAGCCCTACTCGCCGCCCGACATCTCGCCCGACGACCTGGCCATCATCATGCACACCTCGGGCACCACGGGCCAGCCCAAGGGCGCCGTGATGCACCACGCCGACCTGCTGTTCAACGTCCGTATGTCCCTCCTCGCCCACGGCTGGCGGCACGAAGACGTGCACCTGCTGGTCGTGCCGATGTTCCACGCGACCGCGCTCTACTCGATGCTGCCCGCCGCGGCCTACCTCGGCTCCACCGTGGTCGTCGCCCCGCGGCCGCACGTGCCCGAGCTGGTCGCGCTCATCGAGAAGCACCGCTGCACCACCTTCTTCGGCGTGCCCACGCTCTTCTACTGGCTCGCCACGTCCCGCGGCCTGGAGAAGCACGACCTGGCGTCGCTCCGCCTCATCGCCTACGCCGGCTCGATGATGCCGCCCCAGACGATCCACAAGCTCCGCGAGCGCTTCCCAAACGTCGCCCTCCACAACTTCTTCGGCCTCACCGAAACCATCGCCGCCACCCACGTCCTGCCCAACTGCGACGCGACGGCCCACGCCGACTCCATCGGCAAGCTCCTCCCCGAGATTCATCAACTCATCGTGGACGACGAGCGCAAGCCCGTGCCGCCCGGCACGGTCGGCCAGCTCTGCTTCCATCGTTCGAACATCGTGCGTGGCTACTGGAAGCGCCCGGGCCTTATCGAACAGGCCTGCTTCACCCACGAAGGCGAGGAGTACTTCAACACCGGCGACCTCGCGATGTCCGACGCGGACGGCTACGTCTACCTCCGTGGCCGCAAGAAAGAGATGATCATCGTCGGCGGCGAAAACGTCTACGCGATGGAGGTCGAGAACACCATCCTCACCCACGAGGGGGTGATGGAGGTGGCCGTCGTCGGCATCGAGGCCACGGGCGCGAGCGCCTACCTGGGCGAGCTGGTCAAGGCCGTCGTCGTGCCCAAGGAGGGCCACAAGCTCAACGAACTCGACATCAAGCGCCACTGCGCCGAGCGCCTCGCCAGCTACAAGGTCCCCAGCATCGTCGAGTTCCGCGACGCCCTCCCCCGCAACCCCGGCGGCAAGGTCCTCAAGCGCGAGCTGAAGTAGCCGAGGAGCGAAGTCATTGAGCGAAGCCCAGGAACGCCTGGAAGCGTCCGTGCCTCCTTTCGACGATGTCCTCGTTGACGACATCCTGTCGCGAGAGGAAGGCCATTTCATCGAGTTCAAGCGGGTTCGGGAGAAGCTCTCTTCGAGCTTGGAGGCAGCCGTCGCCTTTGCGAACGCCGACGGGGGATGGATCATCCTCGGCGTCGAGGACTCCGATAAGGGGCGAGGGCGAGCCAGGGTCTACGGGCTGGAAGAGAACCCAACCAACCTCGACGAGTTCCGGCGGCTCCTTGCTTCGCGGATCACCCCACCTCTTGTCCCGCCGCCGTCTCTCACGGTGGTCGGGTGTACGCTGCGCGACGGGAAGCAGGGCACAGTCGCCGTCGTGCGCATGCACAAGAGCCCAACCGTTCACTCGATCGTGGACAACGGGACATTCGTCCGGCTCGACAGGAGCAACCGAGAGTTGACCGCTCCGGAGATCACGGAACTGTGCTTCGGGCGAGGGACTGTGACCGCGGAGAGCCAGCTTGAGGCAAACGTGGATATCACCCTGTTGGACACGGCGTACTGGCGGGCGTACGCGGAGGCGCGGAGCCTGACGCGGCCGTTGCGGGACGCGCTTCAGCACGTTGGCCTCGCGCGTCGGAACGCGGAGGACAAGCTCTGCCCCACGAGAGCAGCCGCTCTTCTCTTCGCGGAGGACCCCTCGGCTCTGCTCGCCGCCAAGGCGGCGGTCCGGGTATTCCACTACAACGGCAGGCGCGTCGAGCATGGCCCGACCCCCAACCTCGCCCGTCCGCCGAAGACCATCACGGGGCCGCTGATCGTGCAGGTCAGGGCCGCCCTCGTGTACGGGTCATCCGCGAGGCCATCACCAACGCGGTGATCCACCGCGACTATCACATCCCAGCCGACATTCACATCCGAATCTTCGACGATCGTCTGGAGGTCGAGAGTCCCGGCCTCTTCCCGGGCCGAGTGACCCCCGGCAACATCACGCAAGTGCAGTTCAACCGGAATCCCGCGATCGTCAGCCACCTGCGGGAGTTTCCGAACCCGCCGAACCTGGACGCCGGTGAAGGCGCGCGAATGATGTTCGCCACCATGGAGCAGGCCGGCCTGTACTCGCCGCTCTACCTCACCCCACCCGCCTTGCCCAGAGATGCCGTGTGCGTCGTCCTCCTCAACCTGGAGCGGCCCTCGGTTTGGGACCGCGTCAACTCCTTCGTCAATGAGCACGGCAGCATCACGAATGCGGAGTTGCGGCAGATCATGCAGTCGGTGGACACGCTAGCTGCCTCGAAGATGCTCAGGAAGTGGGTCGAGCAAGGCTTGCTCGCCGTGGCGAACCCCGGCGACGCGAAGCGACTCCGCCGCTACACCAGGCCGCTGATGACAACTCCCGATCTCCCTTTGTTTTCTACCGGCCCCGGATAATGAAGACCGCCATTTGCGTAACCTCTGTACTGCCAGACTCTTACGGATCCGACCATTATCCGGGAAGGCCGGATGTGGGCGCCGGCGACGAGCGGGGAGAGGCGCGGGAGCATCCAGCGTTCGGGCCACGCGGCCACGCTGCCGGCCTGCCGCCACACATGCAGAGGAGCCGCCCGATGAGGCGTTCGATACTGCTAACCATTGTGCTCGCGCCCGCGGTTGCATTCGCCGCCACGCCGGGGGTTGGCGTGTTCTTCAAGGCCGACGAAGCGGCCGCGCTGCGCGAGAAGGTGCAGAAGCCGCCGTGCAAGGCGATCTACGAGCAGCTTCTCAAGCGGGCCAACGAGGCCCTGGCCAAGTGGCCCGAGGACAAGGCGAAGCTTTCCCCCACGCCAAGAAGGCCGTGGACTTCTACACCAGAGCGGGCGCCAAAGTGACCTTCGAGGAGTACACCGGCCTCGCCCACCAGATGAAGCAGGACTCCACTGTGCTGCGCGACTGGCTCCTCGCCCGCGTGGGCGGCCCGCAGCAGCTCAAGGGTCGCCTTGCGACCGCGACCGCCGCCGAGCGGGCAGGCAAGCTGGGGCGGGCCTACACCCTCTACTCCGAACTCGCCGCCGTATCGGGCGCCGATCCCTCCTGCCTCGCCGCCGCGGAGTCGGCCAAGAAGCTCGCCGATGCCGCCGAGGCGAAGCTGGCCGAGGCCGAGAAGGCCATCGCCGAGGGCCGCCGCGCCGACGCCGGCAAGCTCCTCGCCGCCCTGGCCACCCGCTACGAGGCCTCCACCTTCGCCGACCGCGCCGACGCCTTGCTCAAGAGACTTCAGTAGGAGTGAACGATGGCTGGCTGCACGAGACGGGCGTTTCTCGGGGCGGTGGGGGCCGGCGCGTCGGCCCTCGCGGCATCCCGCGCGCTCGGCGCCGAGGAGAGGCCGGCCCAGCGCCCCAACATCGAGTGCATCCTGGCCGACGACCTGGGCTACGGCGACGTGCGCTGCTACAACCCGAACGGCAAGATACCCACGCCCTGCGTGAACCGCGTGGCGGCGGAGGGGGTGTGCTTCACCGACGCGCACACGAGTTCGGGCGTCTGCTCGCCCAGCCGCTACACGCTGCTCGCGGGGCGGTACCACTGGCGGACGCGGCTCCAGGCGGGCATCGTGAACGTGTTCGGCAAGCCGCTGATCGCGCCCGACAGACTCACGCTGGCCGGCCTGCTCAAGGGCCAGGGCTATCGCACGGCGTGCATCGGCAAGTGGCACCTGGGCTGGGACTGGCCGATCCCGCAAGGAAAGGGCGCGGCGTTCCAGGGCAAAGCCCAGGATGCGGCGACCGAGGAGCAGCGCGCCCTCTGGCGCGAGGCATTCTCGCAGCCCATCGCCGGCGGGCCAACCGCGCGCGGCTTCGACGCCTACTTCGGCACCGACGTGCCGAACTGGCCGCCCTACTGCTTCATCGAGAACGACCGCATGGTGGGCATTCCCTCGGAGTTCCTACCCGCCGAACTGCTGCGAGGCAACCTGGCCAGCCTCCAGGGGCCGGCGCTCCCCGGCTGGAAGCTCTCGGCCGTCCTCCCCGCGCTGGCTGACCGCGCCTGCCAGTTCATCAAGGACAGCGCGGCGGCGAAGCAGCCCTTCTTCCTCTACCTGCCCCTCACCTCGCCCCACACGCCTCTGGCCGTGAACGAGCCGTGGCGGGGCAAGAGCGGGCTGAACGCCTACGCGGACCTCGTGATGGAGACCGACGCGATGGTCGGCCGCGTGCTCGACGCCCTGGCCCAGAGCGGCGCGGCGGACAACACGCTGGTCGTCTTCACCAGCGACAACGGCTGCGCCCCCTACATCGGCGTGCCCCAGCTCGAAGCGAAGGGGCACTTCCCCAGCGGGCCGTTCCGAGGCTACAAGGCCGATGCCTGGGAGGGCGGACACCGCGTGCCCTTCATCGTCCGCTGGCCAGGGAAGGTCAAGCCGGGCAGCCGCTGCGGACAGACCGTCGTCCAGGCCGACCTGATGGCCACCTTCGCCGACCTGCTGGGCACGAAGCTGCCCGAGACCGCCGGCGAGGACAGCGTGAGCCTGCTGCCGCTCCTCAAGGGCGAGGACCGGCCCATCCACGAGGCCGTGGTCCACCATTCGGCGGGCGGCAGGTTCGCCATCCGGGCCGGCAAGTGGAAGCTCCTCCTCTGCCCCGGCTCCGGCGGCTGGTTCGTGCCGAAGGACACCGATGCGGCGGCCCACAAGGCCGGCCTGCCCCCCGTCCAGTTGTACGACTTGGAGGCCGACCCAGGCGAGCGCACCAACCTCCAGGCCCAGCACCCCGAAGTCGTCCAACGCCTCGCGGGCCTCCTGGAGAAGCTGGTCGCCGCCGGCCGCAGCACGCCCGGCGCCCCGCAGAAGAACGACGTGGCGGTGGACATCTGGAAGGGGAAGAAACTCTGAGGTGCCTCACACCAGACTCACGGAGGACCCCCTGAATGCTTCTGACGACGTTGTTGCCCCTGGCTCTCATCAGTGCGGCGCCGGCGGACAAGCACCCGCCGCGCATCCACGTGGACCGCGCCCGTCGCGGCTTCGTGGACGCCAGCGGCCGGCCCTTTGTCCCCTTCGGCGTGAACTACTACAGGCCGGGCACGGGCTGGGCGCCGCAACTGTGGAAGCAGTTCGACGCCGAGGCCACACGCCGCGACTTCGCCCGGCTCAAGGAGCTGGGCGCGAACGTCGTGAGGGTGTTCATCTCCTTCGGCTCCTTCTTCAATGAGCCGGACAAGCTCGATCCCGAAGGGATGGCCAAGTTCGACAAGCTCCTCGACCTCGCCGACGAGGCGGGGCTGTACGTCCACCCCACGGGGCCAGACCATTGGGAGGGCGCGCCCGCGTGGACCAAGGGCATGAGCTTCCATAGCTGCGACGCCAACGAGGCGTCGCTGAAGGCCCTCGACACCTACTGGCGGCTGTCCGCGGCGCGCTGCCGCGGCCGCACGACCATCTGGGCCTACGACCTGCGCAATGAGCCATCCGTCGCCTGGGAGACGCCTCACATGCGGACGCAATGGGAGGCGTGGCGCAAGGACCACGGGCAGGAGCCAGTCCCCGTCCCTGACCCGAAGGCTCAGCACCCAGCCCCGTACATCGGCGACTACCAGCGGTTCCGCGAGAGCCTGGCCGAGAAGTGGGTCGCACGCCAGGCCACGGCCATCCACGCCGCCGACCCCGATGCCATGGTGACAGTCGGCCTGATCCAGTGGTCCGTCCCGGCTCAGAAGCTGGCCCTGAGCCAGTACGCCGGCTTCCGGCCCGCCGCGATAGCGAAGCACCTCGACTTCATGTCGCTTCACTACTACCCACTCGTGGGCGGGAGCTACAAGTACCAAGGTGCGGACGCCGAGGCCGCCAATCTGGCGGCGCTGGAGGCGATGGCGCGCGAGGCGGCCAAGCCGGGCCTGCCGCTCGTGCTCGCGGAGTTCGGCTGGTACGGCGGCGGGCCGCTCGATCCCGGTGGCAAGCCAGCGACCGAGGAACAGCAGGCCGAGTGGTGCCGGCATCTGGTGGAAGCCACTGCCCCGCTCGCCTGCGGCTGGCTCAACTGGGGGATGTACGACCACCCCGAGGCCAAGGACGTGAGCCGCCTCACCGGCCTGTTCACGGCCGACGGCAAGGAGAAGGCCTGGGCTCCCGCCTTCCGCGACCTGGCGGCGCGATTCCGGGCCAACCCCGCCAAAGCGCCATACTTGATCAACCCTGAGGGGGAGAGAATTGATCAAGTATGGGAGAAGGGCCGTAGAATCGGGCGGATCGCCAAAGCGCCATACTTGATCACCCCTGGAGCGGGAGGAAGATGATCAAGTATGGCGTCAGGCGTCCGGAGTGGGGCATTTGCCCGTCAGCGTGGCGCCGTCACGCTCTTCCCATCCAACGAGATGCGGGCGCCGTCGAAGAGGTGGAGGGTGGGCTTCGGGCCGCCCAGGCGGATGAGGCCGGCTCGGCCCTCGAAGGCGACCTTGCCCTCCTGGAACTTGACTGGCTCGGCGGAGAGGAAGAGGTAGTCCTCGAAGTCAGTCCCCTTGATGTGATAGCCCGGGCCGAAGGGTTTGACATCGAGGGGCTCGCCCCAGGTGATGAGGTTCAGATGGCCGTCGCCGCCGGCGCGGGTGATGGTGAGGCGCTGCTGGTTGAGGAGGGGGTCGGTGGCGATGTCAACCTTGGCCGGCTCCTTGCCGAGGGGGTAGAGGAAGACGTCGAGGCCGAGGCGGAGCGCCCGGCGCGCGCGGGGCGCCGCGAGGCGCCCCCGAACGCTGGCCCAGGAACTCCAGCTTCTCCATGACGACGCGCAGCTTCGAGCGCCGCTGCCCGTCCTGGGCCGTCCATTGGTCGAGGGACAGGCGTCCCTCGACGAAGATGGCCTGTCCCTTGGAGAAGTACTCATTGATCAGCTCGGCCTGCTTGCCCCAGGCCGTGACCTCGACGTAGGTCACGCTCTCCCGTCGCTCCCCCTCCGGGGTCTTGGTCCGCCGGTTGATGGCGAGGCTGATGTCGGTGACGGCCTGGCCGCTCGGGGTGTAGCGCAGCTCGGGGTCGCGCGTGAGATTGCCCATGAGGATGACTTTGTTGTAGTTCGGCATGCGCGGTCCTCGCTAGTCGGCGTCGTCGCGGCGGCGGCCCCGGTAGCCGCCCCCATCGCCGTCGCCCCCGTCGCGGGGCGGGCCGTACTCCGAACGGCCGGCGGGCGGGGCCGGCGGCTCGGCCGGGGGCCGATGGGAGAGGGACTGGATGGGCTCGCCTGGCTCGCCTGGCCGCACGGCGAGCAGGCCGGCCTTGTGCAGCTTCTCGCTCTGCTCGTCGCGCAGGATGAGCAGGCGCAGGATCGTGTCGTTGAGCCCGCCGTCGCGCTCGATGCCGACCAGGCCCTCGGCCGACGCCGTGAAGCGCACCAGGTAGTAGACGGCGCGGCTGTGCCCCTTGATGGAGTAGCACAGCTTCCGCTCGTCCCACTTCTCCGCGGTGAACACCTCGGCCTGGTTCTTGTCGAGGATGGCGTGCACCTCGCGGGTGGCGGCCTGGATGTTCTCGCTGCACCGCGCGTCGTCGAGCAGGAACATGCCTTCGTACAGTCTCAAAAGGGCGACCTCCTTGCTCTCATCGGTTCACCTCGTTCATTGCCGAATCCACGCCCAGCCGCAGCCACAGGCGCACGGCGTCGGCCGCCGCGGCCACCGCGTCGGCCACGGCCTCCCGCTCGCCGGGCCCGAAGCCCCCGAGCACGTGGGCCACCGCGTCGTCGCCGCGCCCGATGCCCATCCGCAGGCGGGCAAAGTCCTCCGTGCCCAGGCACTCGATGAGGGACTGCACGCCGTTGTGGCCGCCGCTGGAGCCCCGTCGTCGCAGGCGGAGCTTGCCCGGCTCCAGGTTCAGGTCGTCGCACACGGCCAGCAGGTCCTCGGTCGAGCTGCGGTACCAACGCAGCAGGGGAGCCACGGCGCTCCCGGTCAGGTTCACATACGTCTGCGGCTTCACGAGCAGCACGGGCCGGGCCTCGATCTGGCCCTCGCCCACGCGAGCGTCGAACCGCCGCCGGCTCACCTCGATGCCGTGCTCGGCGGCCAAGCGGTCCACCACCTGGAACCCCAGGTTGTGGCGCGTCCGCTCGTAGCGCTTGCCCGGATTGCCGATGCCGACCACGATCTTCATCCGCCGCCCCTCGGCTGGCTCCCTTCGGGCCTGAGCCTGGACAGGGCGCGGCGAGCGCGCCAGGCCGCGCCGCTACTTCTTGCCCTCCTCTTCCTCTTCGCCCTCCTCGGCCGGCTTGCGCCCGATCACCTCCGGCTCGGCCGCCTCGGCGGCGCCCTCAGCCGGCGCCTCCTCCTTCACCGCCATCGGCGCGTGGACCACGGCCACCGGGGTCTCGGGCTCGAGGCCGAACGCCACGCCCGGCAGCGCCGGGAGGTCGCGGACGTAGGCCATCTGCCCAACGTCCAGGTGCGCCACCTCCACGCGGATGCGGTCCGGAATGTCCTGCGGGAAGCAGGTCACCTCGATGTCCTGCACCACGTGGTCCAGCGTGCCGCCCGAGATCACGCCCTTCGGCAGCCCGTGCAGCACCACCGGCACCCGAACCGTCACCTTCTCGTCCATCGCCACGCGGGCCAGGTCCACGTGCAGCAGCTCGTCGCCGAACGCGTCGTAGCGGATGTCCTTCAGCAGCGCCAGCTCCTGCACGCCGCCGATGTCCAGCGTCACCATGCGCGTGCCGGCGGCGATCATCCGGTTCATCTCCTTGCTCGGTACGCTCAGCGGCACCGTGTCGCGGCGCCGCCCGTAGAGCACCGCGGGCAGCAGGCCCGCGCGCCGCAGCCGGCGCACCGCGTGCGTCCCAAGTTCCTGGCGTTTCGTCGCTTGTAGCGTCGCGATTTCCATGCAAGGCTCCACAAGGCATCTTACTTGAACAGCGAACTGACCGATTCGTTGAAGTGAATCCGCTTCATCGCCTCGCCGAGCAGGCCCGCCACGGACACGACGCTGATGGGCAGCCCCTTGGCCGCGTCCTGGAGTGGAATCGTGTCGGTCACCACGATGCGGTCTATCGGCGCCGCCCCCAGCCGCTCCACGGCCGGCGGGCACAGCACGGGATGCGTTGCCGCCACCTGCACCGACCTCACGCCGCGCTCGCGCAGCAGCTTGGCCGCGGCGCACACCGAGCCGGCGGTGGCGATAATGTCGTCTATCATCAGGACGTTCTTGCCCGTCACGTCGCCGATGACGAAACCCGGCTCCGTCAGGTCGGGCCGCACCCGCTGCTTGTCCACCACCGCCAGGCCCGCCCCCAGCCGCTTGGCGAATGGCACGGCCAGCTTCACCGACCCCACGTCAGGGCTCACCACCACCAGGTCCTCCACCTTCTCGTCCTGGAAGGGCTTGGCGAGCACGGCCCCGGCGCTCATGTGGTCCACCGGAATGTCGAAGAACCCCTGTATCTGCGAGGCGTGCAGGTCCATCGCCAGCACGCGGTGCGCGCCGGCCGTCGTGATCAGGTTCGCCACCAGCTTCGCCGTGATCGGCACGCGCCCCTCGTCCTTGCGGTCCTTCCGCGCGTAGCCGTAGTACGGCAGCACCACCGTCACCCGGTCCGCCGACGCCCGCTTCAGGCAGTCCACCAGCAGCAGCAGCTCGATCAGGTTATCGTTCACCGGATGGCACGTCGGCTGCACCACGAACGTGTCGGCCCCACGCACGTCGTCGTGAATCTTCACGTCCGACTCGCCGTCAGGGAACTTCTTCACGACGGCGTTGCCCGGGGGAATATCCAGGTAGTCGCAGATCGCCTTCGCCAACGCGGGATGCGCGTTGCCGCTGAAGACCAGCATTCGACGATTGTGCATGGCCGCAGATGCCGCCTGAAATAGTGCAGGGGCGCATTCCTGCTGTGGATCGCCAAAGCCATGATTATACGGAACCGGCCCGGCGAGTCAAGTGCAAAGAAGCCACGGCAGGCGTGAAGAGTCCAGAGGCCGGTGGGCAGGCTGGCCGGCGCGCGGGTAGAGCGTGGCGATGGCTGGGAAGCGCAGGACGGAGTGTGGCAGCGTAGGCGTGCGGGCGCCACGTCGCACACGGCGGTGAGCCTGGCGTTGGGCACCTCGCCCTTGAGGATGTAGTTCGCGTGGTGGCTGCCCATGCCGCCGAGGCCGACGATGCCGATTCGGACAGAGTCCATGCTCTCTGCTCCTGGGACGACGGGAGGGTCATTCACAGGCAGACTATTCTACCGAAGAGGCGGGTTGACTGCCAGTCGGGGTGAGGGGATGGGTGGGTGCGTGGAGGAATGGATGAATGGATGGGTGGATGGATGGATGAAAGAGGCAGGCTTTTCCCTCTGACATTCATCCACCCATCCATTCATCCATTCCTCCAATGTCCCTCACACCGGCTGGTCCGCCACCTGCTCGGGCAGGGGGCGGTCGCGGTTCACGAGGGTGTAGAGGACGGGCAGCACGGTGAGCACGAGGATCAACTGGGTGATGAGGCCGCCGAAGATGACGGCGATGAGCGGCTTCTGAAGCTCGGCGCCTGGGCCAACGGCGTAGAGCATCGGGAACAGGCCCAGGAGCGTGGTGAGACTGGTGGTGATGATCGAGCGCACGCGCAGCCGGCAGGCCTCGAGCACGGCCTCGCGGACGGCCAGGCCGCGGGCCCGCAACTGGTCGCAGAAGCTCACGAGCACCAGCCCGTCCTCGACGGCGACACCGAAGAGCGCGATGAAGCCAATCGAGGCCGACACGCTGAGGTTGAGGCCCAGCAGGTAGATGGCCAGGATGCCGCCGACGACGGCGAACGGCAGGGCCAGCAGCACGAGGAGGGCGCTCTTGAGCGACCCGAGCGCGGCCAAGAGGAGGACGAGGATGAGCAGGATGGCGATGGGCACCACGATGCGCAGGCGGGCCATGGCCCGCTGCTGGTTCTCGAACTGGCCGCCCCACACCAGGCGGTAGCCGTGCGGCAGGCCTTGCTCGATGGCGGCGAGCTTCTGCTTCGCCTCCTCGACGAAGCTGCCGATGTCGCGCCCCCGCACGTTGCACTCGACGACGAGGCGGCGGCTGGAGTCCTCGCGGCTCACCTGGGCAGGCGTCTGGACCTCGCGGATGCGTCGGCCGTCGCGGCCCTCGACGAGCAGATCGGCGAGCGGCACCTGGTAGCCGGCGGGCGAGGGCACGAGCAGGCGCTCGATGGCCTCGGGGTCGCCGCGGTGCTCGGCCGGGTAGCGCACCTGGACGGCGAAGCGGCGCTGCCCCTCGAACACGGTGGTCGCTACCTTGCCGCCTACCGCCGCCTCGATGAGCAGATTGATGTCGGCCGCGTTCACCTTGTGGCGGGCCATCGCCGCGCGGTCCATCTGCACCTCCAGCTCGGAGAAGCCTGAGACTTGTTCGATCTTGATGTCGCGCGCGCCGTGGATGGAGGTGAGGATCGGCGCGATCCGCTCGGCCGTGGCCTGGAGGGTGCCCATGTCCTCGCCGAAGATTTTCACCGCGAGGTCGCTCTTGATGCCGCTGATCAGCTCGTTCACACGGAGAGCGATGGGCTGCGAGAAGGCGGCGTTGAGGCCGGGGAAGGCGGCCAGCTCGGCGCGCACCGCCTCGATGAGCTGCTCGCGCGTGCGGCCGGGCGTCCACTCGGCCTGGGGCTTGAGCATCACGAAGATGTCGCTTTGCTCCGGCCCCATCGGGTCCTCGGCGATCTCGGCGCGGCCGGTCTTCGACACGACGGTGGTGACCTCGGGGATCGTGGCGAGCAGGCGGCGCTCGATGGCCGAGCACTGGAGGGCCGAGCCCTCGGCGCTGGCCGTGGGCAGGCGCACGACGTTGATCGCCAACGCCCCCTCGTCGAGCGCGGGGAGGAACTCGGTGCCGATCTGCGGCAGCAGCGAGAGGGTGCCGACCGTCGCCGCGGCCACGACGGCCACGGTGATCCAGCGGCCGCGCAGGGCCAGACGCAGCACGGGGGTGTAGAGCAGCTCGAAGAGCCGCGTGACGGCGTCGCCGCGTGCCCGGGGCGGCGCGCGTTTGACCACCAGCGCGGCTAGCACGGGCACCACGGTGAGCGCGGCCACGAGCGCCCCGACCATCGCGAAGCACATCGTGAGCGCCAGCGGCTTGAACATCTTGCCCTCGAGCGACTCGAGGGTGAACAGCGGCAGGAACACGACCATGATGATCAGGATGGCGAAGGCCATGGGCGCGGCCACTTCGCGCGCGGCGTCGAGCGCGATCTCGGCGCGCGAGAGCCCCGTTTCGGCCCGCTCGCGCATGTGCCGCGCGATGTTCTCCGTCACCACGATCCCGCCGTCCACCACCATGCCCACGGCGATGGCCAGGCCGCCCAGACTCATCAGGTTGGCCGTCACGCCCTGCCAGCCCATGAGCAGGAAGGCCACGCTGGCCGCCAGCGGCACGGTGAGGGCGACCGTGAGCGCGGCCCGCAGGTCCCACAGGATGAGGAAGAGGATGAGGACCACCAGCCCGGCGCCCTGGAGCAGCGCGCTCGACACGGTGTTCACGCAGGCCTGGATGAGCGACGTGCGGTCGTAGAACGGCTCGACCTTCACGCCCGGCGGCAGGGTCTTCTCGATCTCGGGCACCGCGGCCCGCACGCGGTCCACGACCACCTTCGAGTTCGCGTCCTTCAGCATGATGGCCATGCCGATCACCACCTCGCCCTCGCCGTCGCGGGTGACGACGCCGTGGCGCGTCTGGTGGCCGAGCTTCACGTCGGCCAGGTCCTCGAGGTAGACGGGCGTGCCGTCCTCGGCCTTGACCACGATGCGCTCGATGTCCGCGATGTCGTGCAGCAGGCCCTTCGACACGATGTTCACCTGCTCCCAGTCCTTCACGATGAAGCCGCCGGGCGCGTTGGCGTTGTTCGCCTCGAGGGCCTCCAGGATGTCGCGGAGCGAGATGTCGTACTTCAGCAGCTTCGCCGGGTCGGGGATGACGTGGAACTGCTTGACGAGGCCCCCGAAGCTGTTCACCTCGGTGATGCCGGCCAGGCGCCGCAGTTGGGGCGCGACCACCCAGTCCTGAAGCGTCCGCAGCTCCATCAGACCGGCATCGCTCTTCCGCAGCGCTGCGCCGCACTCGGGGCACTTGCCGGGCTGCTTGGTCCACACGCGCGGGTGTTCCGGGCAGTAGTGGCCGGTGAGAAGGGCGTACTGGTAGATCTCGCCGAGGCCGGTGGAGATGGGGCCAAGCTCGGGCTCGATGCCCTCGGGGAGCTGCTCGCGCGCCTGGGCAAGCCGCTGGAAGACCAACTCGCGAGCGAAGTAGATGTCCACGTGGTCCTCGAAGATCACGACCACCTGCGAGAGGCCGCTCTTCGAGAGCGAGCGGACCTGCTGCACGTTGGGCAGGCCGCCCGTGGGGGCATCCTTGTCGCCGAACGCCTTGGGCAGCACCTCGGGCACGCGGCTGGGCCTGGGCGCGCGGTTGATCCAGTGGAGGAGCGGCTTGTCCCGCGGGCTGGGCTCCTTGTACTTGAAGATGTCGGCGGGGCCGGGGGCGGAGGTCGAGATGGGGTCCACCGCGTAGGTGACGGTCTCGCTGGTCTCGGAGATGTGCTCGGGGGCGTCGAGGTCAATCTCGGTGGCCGAGGGCTCGATGGTGGGGGTCTCAACCTCGATGTTCTCGCTCTTGATGTGCTCCTCTGGCACCTTGACCTCTGCGGGGACGACGGCCATCTGGATGTCTGGCCGCTCCTCCTCCTTCTCCTTGGGCATCTCCTCGGGCGTCTCGCGCAGGATGTCGCGGATGGGGTCCTTCAGCTCGAAGTCGTCGGCGACCGGCTCCTCGATGGAGAACTCGAACTCCTTGAGGACGGTTTGAGCGCCGCGCTGTGCGGTGAGGCGCCAGAAGAAGGCCCCGAGGCCGAGGAGCGCGAAGACGAGCAGGCCGATCAGCACGGCCCGAGGGCTGATGATCTCGACCCGGCCGGCCCTGGCCAGCTCCTCCTTCGAGTGTGTGCCGTACTTGACCTCCACGACGTTAGGACCGGCTTCTTCTGCCATGGGTTTGCCCTCATCGTTCTTCGCGGATTTCGACGGTTGCGGAGACCTTGGCGATGCCCGCCTGGGCGCAGCAACTCATGACGGCGGCCACGTTCTCCCACTTCACGTTGCGGTCGCCGCGGATGACCACCGCCTGGTCCTTGTTCCGCACCCTGGCCCGGCTGAGGTTGATGGTCAGCGCGGGCAGCGAGATGCGCTCGTTCTCCACGTGATAGTATGCCTTGCCGCCCGGCAGGTGCTTCACGTTCACCACGACGGGCCGGGCGGGCGGCGTCTTGATCTTCAGCTCCCGGCTGTGGACCGGCAGGTTGATGGACAGGTCCTGCTCCATCCGGATGAACGACGTGGTGACCAGGAAGAACAGGATGAGCTGGAACACGCAGTCAATCATCGGATCCATGTTGATCCGCAGTTCGTCTTCGTCCTCGATTCCGCGGAATTTCATGGCTGCTTCTCCGCTGCTGGGGCCGAAGCGTCCACGCCTTGGGCGGCGGGTGCGCCTGCGATGCGCTTCTTGAGCGCGGCCAGTTGCTGCACGAACTCGGTGGCTACCCCCTCGCAATA
Source organism: Planctomycetota bacterium (assembly GCA_041320515.1). Lineage (GTDB taxonomy): Bacteria > Planctomycetota > PUPC01 > DSUN01 > DSUN01 > DSUN01. Next base: position 4,511,531 of record JBGLNR010000001.1, read on the forward strand.
GGAGGCGATGAGGTTGAGCTTCTGGCTGAAGAAGAAGTAGACGGCGAGGGCTGGGATGGCGACGACAAGGCCGTAGACGGTGGTGAAGAGCGCGACGCGGACGCCGGCGGCGAGGAGCTGGCTCTTGGCGGCGCTGGCGGCCTCGAACTGGATGCTCTCGAAGGACATGACGAGGCCGATGACGGTGCCGAGCAGCCCCAGGAGCGGCGAGATGACCGTGGCGAGGTTGAGCGCCCGTAGCGGCATCCGCAGCAGCGTGATCTGCTGGGAGGCCCGCGACTCGCACCGCGCCTTGATGTCGTCAATCGTCGAGGCCTTGAAATCCATCACCATCGCCTGACACACGGCGGGGAAGAAGCCCTTCTCGCGGAGAGCGAGGTCCTCGAACCGCCCGAGGTCGCCGCTGCTGATGGCGCGGCGAGCGTCGTCCACGAACCGCGGCGGGCACTGCTTCCTGCGGCGGTAGACCCAGAAGCTGTTGAGCGTGAGCACGATGGCGATGAGCAGCACGAACGAGATGGCGTGCATGACCCAGCCGCCGTCCATGTAGAGGCTGAAGAGGGTTTCCCTGGTCATGATGGTGAGGGGGCCGAGGCCACTCACGCGGGTCCACGTGCGGGCGGGGTCGAAGCGGCCGGCCGTCCGCTCGGCGCTGAACTTGCCGCCCGAGGCCCCCTTCGAGCCGATGCCCGCGACCTTGAAGAACGAGCCGTTGCTCTTGTAGATGTCGCCCACCTCGAGGGCGCTGATGTCGTCGTCCGTCACCACGCTGAAGACCCTGTGGTCGCCGGGCGCCTCCTTCTTCATCTCGCCCTCGAGCACCTTCTCCTTGTCCTCGAGCAGGCCATCCAGCTCCAGGTCTGCCTCGCCGGCCCTCGCGTCACAAGGGGCCAAGGCCAGCAACAGCGCCCACAGCGCCACGAACCGCCCTCTTCGCATGCCAGTCTCCTTCGTTCCTTCTCACGGTGGCACAGGCATCTTGCCTGTGCTGACCCACCGCACAGGCCGGAGGCCTGTGCCACCAATCCTCCCATCAAGCATCTGCTTCTCCCGGTGGCACAGGCGTCCCGCCTGTGGGTCACAGGCGGGACGCCTGTGCCACTGGGCCTGACGAGGGCGGCCACATAGGGCCGCCCCTACTTCTGTTTCGGCACGTGCTTCTGGGCTTCGGGGAGGAGGCGCCGGGCCTCCTCGACGGCCTCGCGGCGGCCGGCGGGGAACTCGCGGGCCGCGCGGGCCAGATAGGACTGGGCCTTCTCCCAGTCCTTCAGCTCGATGGCGCACTTGCCCGCGGCGAGGCACGATGCCTCGCGGGGGTAGAGGGCCACGCTCTTCTCCAGGCAGTCGAACGCGGCGTTGGTCTTCGGCGGCGCCTGGGCCAGCAGGGCGTTCGCCCAGTGGTAGTAGGCGTCGGCCTTCACGTCCTGATAGGTGTCGCTGAGGGCGATGGAGCGCAGGCGCGGCAGCCCGTCGTCCGCCTTGCCCGAGCCGACGAGTGCGATGGCCGCGAAAAGGTCCATGTGCGGGCGGCTGGCCGAGCGCGGCTTCTCCTTGACGAACCACTGGTAGAGGCGGTCCACCTCTGACCACTTCCTGGCCTCGACCGCGGCGCGGGCGGCGTGGACGTGGGCCTCCTCGATGGCCTCGTAGGCCGGGTGGTCGCGGATGAGCTTGAGGAGGATGGGCAGGCCCTTGTCGGGCTCGTAGGCCCGGCAGTAGCTCTGCCCCGCCATGAACAGTGCCTTGGGCCGGGCCTTGTTCTCGAAGAGCTGCGGGTTCTCCGCGAAGGGCACCAGCGTCTTCACGCACTCGGTCCACTTCTCCTTCTGCCAGTAGAGGAAGCCGAGGGAGAAGCGCACCTCGCCCAGGTCCAGCCCCTTCGGCACGGGCAGGCGGACGCCGTCCCAGTTGTACTTCCCCGAGCGGAGGCGATCCTTCTGGGGCACTGGGACTGGCTCACCCTTCGCGTCCTTGTCGTTCTGGCCGTACTCGTCGAGGAGCGTGGCGTAGGCCTCGATGGCCGGCTCGGCCATCCCGTGCTTCGTGGCGTTGAAGCCGAGGAGCTGGAGGGCGGAGACGCGGAACTCGTCGTCCCGCAGGGAATCGGCGTAGGCACCCCCGCATCCTGATGCCAGGGCAAACCATCGAGGAGACGTTCGCGTTCCAGGCGATGGAGTCGCACCGCAAGCTGCTCTACTGCGACTTGCACTACCTGCCGTGGACCAGCGCCCGCGCCCGCCTGTTCGTGCTGACGAAGCCCCTGAGCGTCCCGCCCGACGCCGAGCGCTACACGGCGGTCTACACGCGGGTGGACGAGGCGAAGTTGGGGGAGACGACGCCCGAGTCGCCGAACTACATTCTGTATCGTCCCGCGCGCATCCACGACCGGCCGCCGCGGCTGGCGACGCTGGACGTGCGGCTCAAGGTCGCCGCCCAGGCATTCACATATCGCCAGGCGGCGAAGCGGGCGCGGCTGGGGGCGAGGACGTATTGCCACTTCGCGCCCGCGAACGCTTGGGTGTTCGAGTATGCCGACGACGGCACCTGGTTCGTGGTGCCCGAGGCCGTGAGCCGGCTGAAGGGCAAGTACGCCGACCTCATTGCGGACCTCGCCAAGCGCGATGCGACGGTCCTCACCCTCACGGCGCCGCGGCAGGGCGACGACAAGCTGCGCCAGCACTTCGAGAAGGCGGGGTTCAGCGACCCCGCCGCGACGGGCCCGAACGTCGTGGCGACCATTCCGCTCGACCGCCTCCTGCCCACCCTCGAGCAGGCGGAAGCGCTCGGCTACTTCATCCAACTCACCACCTGGGCTCCGCTGCCTTGACCTGAGCCGGCCCAAGTGAGAGGTCTGGCGGGGAAGCTGTTGTGTCGTCGCGTCACGTCCGATAATATATCTTATGTGGTGCTGGATGGAACGTCGCCTATCTTCGGGCCTCCACCACCCCTCGCGGCTGCCGTCGGATGAACCTCCATTTGGCTGTGGGTGCGCCCGCCGCGGCCCTACGGTGCCCCGACTTGGGTGGGCGCATGTCCTGCCCGCAATGCGACCGCCGTGCGGCGGGTTGCGCGGGGCCTCGGACTGCCCCCCGTGGCCACGGTTCGACGCGCTCTCGGGATTGGCTGGACCCCGCTCGTCTATGGCGCCTTTGGTTCGACCTTGTCACAGATGCCGACGGAAGTCCGGTATCGGCTTCGGCCCAGGCGTCTGACGAGCTTGTCGAGGGTGTCAACCTCGTAGAGACACTCGTCGGAGAGGCGACGGTAGACGAACGCCTGGACGTCCAGGAGGAGGTCGAGGTCCTCCGCTGTCGCAACAGCCAGGATGTGGCGGTCATGGACCCACGCATAGGAGTCGCCCCCTCGCAAGGAGCGTCGCTGCCTCCACTCCTTGGCGGCTTCGAGAAGCTGGGCGCGGGTCAATTGGCGGTCGTCCGCCTTGAGCTTGTAGGGTTCCTCCTCCTTCTGCCGAACGCCTGCCAGCAGGGCCGCTTTCTCGGCCGGCGGCTTGGCCGCATATGCTTCCCACGTGAGGCCCATCTCCTTCAGGATGTCGGCTACGGAATTGCTGATGGCCTTCTTCTCGCGGTCGGCCCTTGCCGTTGCGGCGTGGGCATGCATGGCTTCGAGGGCCGCCGGAGTCAGCAGGTGGCGGAGCGCGCCGAGGACCTCGTAGCGGAGCGTCTGATCATCCGACTTCAGCAACGGGATGAGATGCTCCACCGCCCTCAGGTCCTCATACTCGAGCAAGGCGAAGGCGTGCGGATGTGCCTCCTTCGGGTCCTTGGAGTTGAGGCCGGAAACCAGGAAGCCGTAGTCCTGTGGGTGCCCGAAGAAGCCGAGCATCTGGATGGCGGTGCGGCGGACGCCGTCGTCCTTGTCCGCGGCCAGCTTGCGGATGGTGGGGAGCGCCGGCAGGTACTGCGCCCGGCCGAGGATGCACAAGGCCGAGAGCCGTTCCACCTGGTCGGTGGAGTTCGCGAGGACCTCGTGCAGGGCCGGCAGCCCTTTCGGGCCGAAGGCGCCCCACAGGAACGCGTGGGTCAGCGGCCATTTCACGTCGAGCATGTGCTGCTCCAGGAAAACGCTGCCCTTCCTGTCGCGCAGGCAGGCACTGAGCATTGGCAGGGCGCGCGGGTCCTGTGTCTGCGCCGCCTCGAAGGCGGTGTAGAAGACGTAGTTGTACTGCGCGTCCAGCGGCGTGGCACCCCAGACCTTTGCGATGGCACCGGCTTCGTCGAGCTTGCCGATCTGCCACAGCAGCGCGGCCGCGCCGAGCTTGAAGAAATCGTCCTTCTCGCCCGCCTTGTCCACGGCCTCGATCTCGCGCTTGAGGGCCAACGCCCCCCGTTGGCCGGCACCGACCAGCGCGGCCCACGCTGCCTGCATCTCCACGCCCTTCTTTGTCTTCTCGGCTTCCGTGAGCGTCCGCTCGTCAATATGCCTCAGGCTGCCGATGGCCTTGGCCAGGTCCTGGGGCTTCCCCTTCGCCTCGGCGGGATCCAGATATGGAACGGCCGCCAACGCTAGAGAAACCTGGAATGAAATGCCAATCATCGCGCATCGAGCGAGCATTGTATTCCCCTGTTTGCCCGGACTGTGATGGGGGCGGCCGCCACAGGTCACAAGAGCCTTCATAGCTGGAAGCAGGGGCGTTGTCAAGGGGGGCAGGTGGCGCGCTTGGCGAGCTGGAGGTCGAGGGTGCAGGCGAGGCGGCCGGCGTCGTCGGGGCCGCAGCAGTTGCAGGAGATGCAGGCGGCGCGGGTGGCTGAGCCATCGCGCAGCTTGTTCGGGAGTTCGGGCTCGCGGATGAGGGGGCGCGAGAGGGAGACGAAGTCGGCGGCGCCGCTCTGGATGACCTGTTCCATGACTGAGAGGCTGCGGAGGCCGCCGACGAGGATGAGGGGACAGGACACAGGCGGGACGCCTGTGCCACCAACAACTCCGCCACTGGCGCCTGTGCCACCGGCAACTCCGCCACTAGCGCCTGTGGCACCGGGCCGGCGGAACTCGCGGGCGTAGGGGAGGAAGTAGGCCTCCTTCTCGGGGGCGTCAATGTGCTTGCGGACGATTCTGTCCACGGTCTCGGCCATGCCGGCGCTGATTTCGATGGCGTCAATCCCCTGCCCCACCATCATTGCGGCGATGCGGCAGCTATCCGCGAGCGTGAGGCCGCCCTCGATGAAGTCCTCGGCGTTGAGCTTCACGAGGACGGGGTAGTCGCGGCCCTGCTCGGCGCGGATGCGGCGGAGGACTTCGAGGGGGAAGCGGGCGCGGGCGTCGAGGCTCCCGCCCCATTCGTCCTCGCGGCGGTTGGTGTAGGGGGAGAGAAATTCGCTCATCAGGTAGCCGTGGGCGCAGTGGAGCTGGACGCCGTCGAAGCCTGCCTCGCGGCAGCGTCGGGCGGCGGCGACGTAGCTCTCGACGAGCGGCTGTGGTTGTACTTGCCAACCTCGAAGGGGAGAATGTAGGAGAGCAGCGTCGCGTCGCCGCTCGTGGCCTTGAGCGTCAGGCGCCCGGCCTTGACCTCGGCAGGGAGCTTCTCGGTGACGCTCCAGGTCTTCTCGCCGCCCGCGGGCACCTCCAGCGTCTCGTTCCTGGCGATCTTACCCGCCACATCGAGCGTCAGCTTCACCTGCGCGGCGGCCTTCGCCGGATTGTAGGCCTTCACGGTCAGGTTCACCGTGCCGTCGGAGGCGACGTTCGAGGGCGAGTCCATGATCATCTGGACCGCTGGCGTGTTCTCGACGAGCGTGGCCACGGGCTTGCCATCGGGGGTGAAGTACCCGCCGACGCAGGGGATGCGCTCCTGCATCCAGCCGGCAGCGGGCAGGTGGTTGATGCCGAGCATGAGCTTCCACTGATCGCCGGCCTGGTTGTCGCCCACCAGCTCGAAGTCGGCGAGCGAGAACGCCGTCTCCAGTTCCCACCACTTGCCGCCTTCGGATGCGGTGCCGGGCTCGGTGAGGCGGGTGGCCGTGTGGAACTTCGGCTCCCAGTTCGACATGATCTGCCCGACCACCAGGCGGGTGTAGGTGCCGCCGTGGCCCAGACTGCTGATGTTGAACTTGAATTCGGTGGCGTGGTTCTGGTTGCTGACGTTCTTGCCGAGCGGCTTGAAGAGGCACTCCAGCCCGTCATCGAAGGCGTTGGCGCCGCCCGGCACGCGCCCGCCGTGGTTGCGCGGTTTGTAGCCGCCACGCAGGTACACCCGGCAGGCCATGTAGAGGTGCTTCGCGTCCCACGCCAGGTAGAACGTGGCGGGCCGCGAGTCCAGCAGGTCGTTGCCAACGTCCGTGATGCCGCTCACGGCCACCGCCTCGCGCCACTCGGCGGGGACGATGGCCCCGTCAATCGTCGGCGGCGTGCTCATCCGCGGCACGGCGAAGCTCGACTCCTCCCCCGCCTGCAACCGGACGGTGCCGGCAAGGGCACCATGGCTCGAACAGGCCGCCAGGAGCACCAGCAACCTTATCCCATTCGCGAACCCGACGCGCATGACGATGCCTCCTAGGGCTTGGGCGTGTCCGGCGGGCCATCTGCGGGGCCGATCACGACAAGGCGGAAATCGTGTCGCGGAACGGTCAGCGTGAACTCCCCTGGCGCTGGCTGAGCGAGGCGCTCGCCGGTCTCGGCGTTCACGGCAACGAGTTCGCCTGCCATGCCCAGCACCTTCCTGTCCAGGCTCAACCCCACCTCGCCCGCGGGACCGAAGCTGCTGACCACGATCATCGCTCTGCCCCCCCGCGCCAGTGTGAGCGTCTTGACGGCCGGCCCCGTGGTTCGCGTTGGCTGCGGAGCGTCCCAGTAACGCCAGACTCGGCAGTCGTCCAGGCCGTAGCCGAAGTCGTTCAGCCTCCCGCCCACCTCCTGCGTGAGCCGGGAGGTGTTGACGTCGAGCTTCATCTCGTGGACGAGAGCGACGCCGAAGGCTCCGCGGACGTTCTGCTCACCGCGAAGCAGGTTGTGGACGACCCCGATGCACCCGCTCTGGAGGCCCGTGCTCTGGGCCAGCAGAAGGCTTGCGTCGTCGTCGAGGTACAGACGCTCCTGGAAGTCCTTGTCGCGGAGATCCCCCTGGTCGCGCCACTCGTGGTCCAGCAGCAGCGTGCCGAACGACAGCATGGGCACGACGTTCGTGTTGGTCATGTGCAGGAAGACCATGGGCCGCCGGCCCATCTGGTGCTGCATCACGGCTACCCGCTTCGTCAGGTCGTGGAACCCGAACAGGTTGACGCCAGGCCGCAGATTGCCGTCGTCGTCCACGTAGCCCGGTCCCAACGGGCTGTAGTTGGGCACGAGGAAGTAGTTGTCGAAGTAGATGCCGTCGGCGAAGCTCTCGAGCATGCGCTTGTGGTAGTGCAGGACCATGTCCTGCCAGCTCGGCACAGGGTCCACGGCATAGGCGACCCCGCAGGTGTCGTCCGGTACGCTGACCTTCCCGTATGCCGCCAGCCGGTAGCCGCCGCGTGGGCTGCGCACGAAGCGCTCCTCGCCCGGCCAGCGCGGGTCGGCGATGTCCATGGTGCTCCACTCATCGAGGAAGGTGCGGACCTCCTCGCCCCAGTTGATCGCCCGGCCATTCGTGTAGGGGGCGACGTAGCGGCTCTGGCCGGCGGGGGCGGGCCGCCTCCAGGCAGTGCCGCTGAAGAAGCCGACCGACCAGTTGACGTGAGCGCGATAGGTCTTGAGGTGCGGCTCAAACTCCGAGGCGGCAAACTGCGCGAGCCACTTGTCGGTGAAGCCAGGGTCCGCCCGCCCCCCGTCTCGGAGTCTGGCGAATTCGTTGAAGATGCCGAAGTTCTTCAGCGCCGGGTAGAAGGCGTAGCATGGGCCTGCGGCACCCCAGTAGTAGCATGCCCCCATGAAGCCCACGCCCACCACGTCGCGGCTCTTCTCGTTCGGCACGCCGGTCCACCAGCGCCGGAAGCTGACCGGGGCATCGGGCATTGGTTTGGCGGGCGTTGCCATGAGGCCGAACACAATGGTGCGCGGCCGCTTCAGGGCAACCGGCCTCGTCACCAGGCGCACCACCAGGGAGGTCGCCGCCCCATGCCGCCGTATCTCCAGGCACGGCTTGGCCGGGTCGAGGCTCCAGTCGCGGTCGTTCTCGGCGAACCAGCAGATGCCGCGCTCCGGCCCTCCCAGCCAGATGTAGGGCACGAAGGGGCCGGGCAACTGCCAACGGCCTACATGGCGCGAGTCCCACACCTTGCCGTCGGCGTCTGGCTGCCCGGTCTCGGTGTAGCGCACTTCCTTCAGCTTGCCCCCGTAGTCCCAGAGGCGTCCCTTGCCGTCGGGAATGCGGCCGGCGTAGTGGAACCGCAGGAGGTCCGTGACTGGGTGCATGAGCCAGGCCTCGTCGGTTCTCATGGGGATGACCAGTTGCATGCGGTCCACCTGCACGTCGGCGGGCGCGAGGTGGAGCGCGATCCTCGCCATTCCGTCGTAGTCGAAGTCGAACTCGGTCCGCCCTTGCACCGGCCCGGCGGCCCATGCCGCGCCGCCTCGCACCCGGTCGGGAGCCTTCTCCGTGAAGGTAACCTTGCCGCCTGCCGCAACAGACGTCTCCCCGGCCGTCTCGACCTCGAGCCGCATGGGCGCGGTCAGGAGTGGGCGGCCCTGGCTCCACACCTGGCTCCACAGCCCGGTGCCGGCCAGCTCGTGGCGGCGGAGCACGCAGCTCACCGTGCGGCGCGCCTCGTCGGCCTCCAGCGGCGTGAAGGGCGGGATGACCACCCGCTCGCGGCTTCGAGACCAGCGCAACCGCCAGGGTATACACCCCATCGTCCAGCGCGGGGGCATCCAGGGTCACGCCGGCCTTCGGGAAGGGCAGCGGCCCGTCCCATTGACGCAGCGGGGTGTCGGCCGGCAGCTTGGCGAGGCGGGCCTCCCAGCGCGCGAATGCCTCAGGGACGCGCAGGGCCAGGAGGCGGAGCTTGCTGGCGGCCCGGGTCGCTCTCCGCTGCGGACGCGCCGCGCATGCCCAGCAGTAGGGCAAGAGAAACGGCGAACGGTGCAGGGCTTCGTTGTATCATGCTCGGCCTCCGGCTGGCACGGTTGCCTCTGGGACCCGGCAATCGCCACGTTACCCCGGGGGGAAGCACCTCTCCAGCGGTCGCGGCTCTTCCCCCCTCTCACGAGGCAGGTCATCCCTGTCGAATGGGATGCCAAGCGACGCTCTACGTTCCCCCTCGCACGATGAGGCGGGGGGGCACGCTGACCAGGGCTTCGGTGGGCAGTTCGCCCTCCGCGAGGCGGTCGAGGATGCGCATCGCCTCGTCCGCTATCCGCTCGAGGCGGAGGTCCACCGTGGTGAACGGGGGCTGGGCCGCCTCGCTCCATGGAGTGTTGCCATGGCCGACAATGTCGAAGCGGGCCAGCAGCTCGGGGCGCCTGCGCAGGAGGCGGCCCTGAGCCAGCCATGCCTCGTAGTCGCGGCAGGCGAACGCCGCCGTCGGCGGCTCGGGACCATCGAGGAAACCGAAGAGAGCGGCCCCATCCAGGCACATCTCTCTGGCACCCTGCGTCGGCTGGCTCGCCAGAACGCTCCACCGTCCGCCGCCCTCCTTCCACCGTCGAGCGAAGGGCGCGCCGGGCGAGTCATCGAGCGGGTTGCCCGTGGCCAGCGCGTGGGCCTGGCTCGGCGTGCCCAGTATCAGGACGTGCCGGTGCCCGCGCGCCCGGAGGTGGTCGGCCACGAGCCGCGCCGCCGCCTCCCGGTCGGGCAGCACACGGTAGAGGCCAGGCCACTGCATGGGGCTGCACCAGGCCACCACCGCAATCACGGTCTTGCGCCGCATCCCCGGCGCATCGAAGACGGCGAAGGGGAAGTGGCTGCCGGCCTGGACGATCACCGTGCGGGATTCCGAGTGGGCCAAGCGGCGGACCATTTCCTCGCCAGTGCCGTGCTGCCCCTCGAGGCCCAGTAGGATGCCGAGCCGGCCCCGGTCGGCGAGCAGCTCCATCAACAGGGCGGCCAGGTCCGACCACAAGTGCCCGCGCGCCGGCATGCACAGCGCCACCGTATCTGCCATCGTGATCGGCCGGTGGCGCGAGGCCACAACTGTCCCCGAGCCGTGCCGAGTCTCCACATAGCCCTCCACACCCAGTTGCCGCAAAGCCTGATGGACCGTGGAGATGCTGGCACCGAACCGCTGGGAGAGGGCACGGACGGAGGCCAGCCGCTCCCCCGGCGGCCCGGTCGCCGACACGATGTCAGCCCGCAGTCTCTCGCAGATGTGGTCGGACTTGGTGCGCCGCTTGCGCGCGGTTGTGCGTGTCATCGCCGCTCTTGCTGCATCATGCCTGGGGCAAGAGCGCCCAAGGTCGGGCGGCACGGCCCCTCACGAAGGCGTGAACCGAACACTTGCCGAACAGTATACCATGCGCTTCAGTGACTGTCAAGGACTGGTGCGGCCCGCGAGCAGGCGCGGCGCGAGCCAGGCGAACGGCTACGGCCAGCAGGCACATCCCGATCACCGCCGGCGAGGGCCTCACGCTCACTTCCTCTGAGATAGGCCGCTTGACCGCATCAGGGGAGCCCGAGCTTTGCCAGCAGTTCCACCCTTCCCTTCTCGTAGTTCGGACTGCCCTGCGCTCGGTTGCTTTCGCCGCAGGTATCCCACCACACCGACGGGCAGACGCACGCCTCGTCCCTGCGGCAGATCTCCTGCGTCGTGGGAATGCGCTCCAGGATCAGGTGGAAGAGGTCTCTGGCCTTCATCGTGCTGCCGAAGTGGAGGCCCAGCTTCTGGAGCATATCCAGGTCGCGTTTCTCGTTCGACAGGCCGCACGACCCCAGGATGTGAACGCAGGCGTTGAGCGTGGGCACGCGCTTCGGGCAAGGGGCGCACATCATCCAGTCCGCTCCGCGGGCCATGCGGATGAGGAGGTCGGGCTTCCCATTCAGGATCAGCTCCAGAAGCTCCGGCAGGTTGTCCTCCGGGTAGGGCGGGCGCGTGCCGCCCCCGTATTGGCACACGGCTGCTTCTACACCGGCAAGCGCTGGTTCGACCACGACGTCGAGCCCTTCACCTGCCTCGAATACGCCTTCGACGAGACCTCGCCCGACCCCAGCGGCTCGCTTGGCGAGATCAAGGAGTTCGCCAGCTTCCCCGCCGCCGACTACGCCCGCGGCGAGCAGCCCCAGCGCTTCTTCCACACCGTGCCCTATCGCTACGACAAGCCCGACTGCCATGCGGACATGAACTGGGGGAAGCCGACCGAGGTGCCGCCCTTCACCTGGTCCCGCCAGGTCATCCTGGTGAAGGACCCCGACCCGAAAGGGACGAGCTATCTGCTCGTCCACGATGACCTGTCGGGCAACGAGAAGCTGGAGCCGGCCTTCAACCTCTGGAGCCTGACGACCGGGCTCATCAAGCGCGGCGAGACGCCGGGGGCCCACACACTGGTCGGCGAGTGGGGCGTGGACCTCGATGTGTTTCTCATCGAGCCGATGGACAGGATGCTCAAAGGCGGCAGCGCGTCGCACAGGAACGCCTCGGTGAATGCCAACCGGTTCAGAGAACTCCACAAGCGACCCTTCGAGGAGAGCCAGTGGCTCTTCCGCATCCTGGGCAAACCGGGCGACAGCTTCACCATCGCCATCTACCCCCGCAAGCCCGACGAGCCGAAGCCGGAGTTCGCCCGGTTGGCGGGCGTCCCGGGCGTCAAGGTCAGGCTGCCGAAGGAGACCCATTGGGTCATCGCCTCGGCGAAGCCGGTCACTTACAGCGAGGGGCAACTGAGCTTCAGCGGCACGGCGGCGGTCGCCAAGCAATACGCCGACGGGCGTGCGAGCCTCACCCTCCTCGCCCCCGGCAAGCTCTCCCTCGGCGCCGCGACCCTCGAGAGCGACAAGCCGGCCACAAAGGAGGGCAGGTAGGGCGTGCAAACTTGCACGCGGGACGACAAGGATGGTGTGCAGGTTTGCACACCCTACCAGCAACGGAGCACATGGCAATGCAGATCGAGCACCTGGGCATTGACGTGGCGGACCCGGCCGCGATGGCCGAGTGGTATGTGAAGCACCTGGGCATGCGCGTGGTGCTGGCGAAGGACGAGCCGGTGCCGGTCCGCTTCCTCGCGGATTCGGCCAACCACGTGATGCTCGAACTCTACAACAACCCCGTGGTGAAGCCGCTCGACTTCCCGGCGATTGACCCGCTCATGTTGCATCTGGCCTTCGCGTCGAACGACGTGAAGGGCGACTACGAGCGGCTCCTGGCCGCGGGGGCGACGCCTGCCGCCGAGCCGAAGGTGTTGCCGACGGGCGACGAGATCGCCATTGTGCGCGACCCGTGGGGCTTCGCCGTGCAACTCGTGAAGCGCAGCAAGCCGATGATCTGAGGTGCGCGTGCGCAAGGCCCTGCCCATCCTGCTGGTCTTCGCCGTCGCGGCGTTCCTGCTGCTCGCCCACCTGGGCGCGCCGCCGCTGGACGAGGCGGAGGCGCGCTCGGCCATCGTCTCCCGCCACATCCTCAACACCGGCCAGTGGCTCTGGCCGGTGCCGGGCGGGCCATTCGGCTGCGAGAAGTCGCCGCTCGCCTACTGGCAGGCGGCGCCGTTCGCCTGGCTCTCGGGCGGGGTGACCGAGCTGGCCGTCAGGCTGCCTTCGGCCCTCTGGGCGCTGGCGCTGCTGTTCTTCACCTGGGACCTGGCGCGCCGCTGGCACGACGGCCTGGCGGCGGTCCTCAGCGCCGGCGCGCTGGCGACGAGCTACGGCTTCATCCACTGGGGCCGCCACGGCACGGCCGATATGGCTCAGGCGGCCACGATCCTCTGGTGCCTCTGGTACTTTGTGAAGCATCACGCCGAGGCCGGCCGCCGCTGGCTCCTGGTCTTCGGCGTTCTTGTGGGCCTGGCCGCGAACTTCGGCGCGCGGGAGACCTACGGCGTCGCCATCCTCGGCGCGCTCGTGCTGTCGGCGACGGCGAAGGATTGGGCATGGCTCCGGCCCGCCCGAACGGTTGCCCTCGCTGCCCTCGTCTCTATCTTCGTGTTCCTCATTCTGCCGCTTGCGGGGAGCGTGGCCGCGGGCACCGTGGAGCCACTGCGCGCCCTTTGGCGCGAGCACGTGGTGCGCCACCTTCAGCCGCCTGGCCAGGCGTTCGGGTGGCACAAGGACCTCGAGCGCCTCCTGGGTTTCTGCCTGCCCTGGGTGGCGCTGGTGCCCATCGCGTTGCTAAACGGTTTCTGGACGAGGGCCCGGCGCGAAGCCGGTCCCTCCGTGGCGGCGCTTCTCGCGGGGGGCATCCTGGTGTGGCTGGCCCTGTCGAGCTCGCGGGAGCCGCGGCACGTGCTGGCCCTCGTGCCCTTCGCGGCCATCGTCGCCGGGCGGCTGCTCGCGCAATTCTCCCGCGACGAGCTGGGCACGGTGGCCAGGCGAGCGGTGCAGTCGGTGCTTTGCCTTGCGGGAATGGCCTTGATCGCCCTGATGGTCTACTTCGGCATCTGGGCGGGGTCCGGGTCGAACTGGCCGGCGCTCGTCGCCGTGTGGCTCGTGGGGGTGGCGCTGATGGCGGCCGGCTGGATGAGAAGCAGCCACATGGCGCTGGGCGCCGTGGCCGCCCTATGGGTGATGGGATGGCTGTCGGCGGGCATCTATCTTCACTGGACGCCGCCGCGAAACGAGAGGAGCCAGGCCGCCCTGGTGGCCGCGCGAGGCAAGCCGGTCGCGTTCCTCGGCGCCGTGCCGGCGCCCGTGGCCTTCTACCTGAATGCCGGCTACGCGGTGTTCGACGACCCGGCAGGGGTGCGGCAATGGGCCGCCGAGACCGGGGGCACGGTGGTCGCCTCGGGGAAGGTCAAGGGCGAATCGTGGGACCTCGTGGCCGAGGGGCGTTCGTGGCGCGCGCTCGCCTGGAACCCTGCATCCAAGGCGCTCTCGCTCACCCGCGACCCCGCGTGGCTGGCCAAGCACCCGCTGCGGGGGCTGAAGAGCGAGACGCTGACCTATGTGTTCCGCGCGGAGAGCGGCATCCGCCTCGACCTGGGCACCGTGACGGTGCGGCTCGCCCGCGAAGAGGGCAAGGACGGCCGCGAACTGGTCATCACCGCCGAATCGAGGGGCGGAGTGCCCGGCTACCCGATGGCGTCCGCCATCACCTCGCGGCTGCGCGAGAGCGACCTGGCGCAGCTCGGGGCCGACGACCTCCGCACCAAGCCGTCGTTCAAGCACCGCCGCTTCACCTGGCTCCCCCAGGGCGTGGACTACCATCGCCTCGACCACTGCAAGGACCCCGCCTGCCGCGACCCACGCCACATGGTCACGCGCCGCGACGGCACGAAGGTCCACTGCAGGAGGGCGGCGAAGAAGGCCCCTGAACCAGGCTGAAGAAGCCGCCCCGCCGCGCTTTTCAACCGACGTTCACACCAGGGCCAGGGCGATGGCGGAAAAGGGACCCTCGAGATGGCAGAAAAGGGCACCTTTGCGCCGCTGAAAGGGCCGTCTCAGGTGGCCGCAGGGGTGTCGAAAAGAGAAGGGGCGTGTCGAAAAACGACTGAATTTGCGCAATGAGGCGGAATCTGCCCAAGTGCTGACTTGGCTGATACTTATGCCGATCTGAGGCGGCGCTCGGTGCTCAGGGCTTGGGCTTCTCGAGTAGGGCGGTGAGGGCGGCGATGGCGGAGTCGAGGGCGGCCGGGAGGCCGTCGGGGTTCTTGCCGCCGGCCTGGGCGAGGTCGGGACGGCCGCCGCCGCCGCCGCCGATGTGCCTCGCGGCGTCCCCCACGACGTCGGCGGCGTCGAGGCCCCGCTTGGAAAGGTCGGGCGTGAGGGCACAGAGAAGGTGGGCCGTGCCCTCGTCTCTGGCGCCGAGGAGGATGGCGGCGGAGGGGTGCTTCTTGCGGAGGCCATCGGCGGCGAGGCGGAGGTCGCCCACCTTCCCGCCCTCCAGGATGCCCGCGATGATCACGGTGTCGCCGACGCGGGCCTTTTCCTGGAAGGGGCCGCCGCCGGCGCTCGCCGCAAAGCTCTGGCGTTTCGAGCGTTCCAGCTCGCGGGCCAGGCGCTTCGTCTCCTCGACGAGTTCCTCGGCGCGCTCGGCGAGGCGCTCGCGGGGGGCCTTGAGGACTTCGGCCAGGCGGCCGAGCTGGGCCTCGTGCTCGACGACGCGGCGGTAGGCGGCGTGGCCGGTGACGGCCTCGATGCGGCGGACGCCTGCGGCGATGCCGGTTTCGCTGGTGATCTTGAAGAGGCCGATGTCGCCCGTGCGCTCGGCGTGGGTGCCGCCGCAAAGCTCTTTGGAGAAATCACTTACGCTGATCATGCGGACGCTGTCGCCGTACTTTTCGCCGAAGAGGGCCATGGCGCCCTGGGCCTTGGCCTCGGCGAGGGTGGTCTCGGTGACAGTGACCTGGGTGTTCTCGATGATGCGTTCGTTCACAAGTGCTTCCACGCGCTCGACTTCCTGCGGGGTGAGGGGAGCGAAGTGGGTGAAGTCGAAGCGGAGGTGGTCGGGCGCGACGAGCGAGCCGGCCTGCTCGGCGTGGGCGCCGAGGACCTTGCGTAGCGCCCAGTGGAGGAGGTGGGTGGCCGTGTGGTTGCGGCGGATGGCGGCCCGGCGCTCGGACGCGACGATGGCGCGGACGCGCTCGCCGCGTCGGAGTGTGCCCTGGACGACGCGACCGTGGTGGTGAGTGTAGTCGCCGGCGCGGCTGGTGGCCGTGATCTCCACACGGGCCGTCGGCGATTCGAGGGTTCCTTCGTCGCCCACCTGGCCGCCGCTCTCGCCATAGAAGGGGGTGTGGTCGAGGACGAGGATGACCTCGGCCCCTTCGGGGGCCTCCTCGGCCAGATGGGCGTCGGCCACGATGGCCACGACGGTGGCCAGGGCCTCCTCGGCCTCGTAGCCCTTGAACGCGGTGGGCTTGGCGAAGCTTTTCACCTGTGCAAGTGCTGACGTATCAAAGACTTGGCCAAATTGCTCGCCGCCCTTGCTGCCGGCCTGGCGGCGCTCCATGTCGGCCTCGAAGCCGGCGCGGTCCACGGCGAGGCCGGCCTCCTCGCAAATCTGCTGAGTGATCTCGAATGGGAAGCCATAAGTGTCCCACAAGTCGGCAGATATGTCGGCAGGGAGGGCGGTTTCGCCCTTGTCCTTGGCGGCGGCGATGTGATCGGCGAGGATGGCCGAGCCGCGGCTGAGCGTGCCCAGGAAGCTCTCTTCCTCGGCCTTGATGATGCGAGCGAGGTTTTCGCGGCGGGCAGCCAGCTCGGGGTAGGCGTGGCCCATCGCGTCCACAACCGTGGGCACGAGCCTGTGGAGGAAGGGCTCGTCGAGGCCCAAGTCGTGGCCGTCGCGGACCGCTCGGCGGAGGATGCGGCGGAGCACATAGCCGCGGCCTTTGTTGCCGGGGAGCACTCCGTCGGCGATGACGAAGGCGGCGCCGCGCACGTGGTCGCTGATGCGGTGGATGCGGGTGCGCTCGGCCACGCCCGCCTCGACCCGCCGCCCGCTGAGGCGGCTCACTTGGGCGACGATGGGCGCGAAGATGTCGGTCTCGTAGTCGTTGCGCACGCCCTGGAGGACGCAGGCGATGCGTTCGAGGCCGGCCCCGGTGTCTATGTTCTTGAGCGGCAAGGGTTTGAGGCTGCCATCGTCCTGCTTCATGAACTGCTGGAAGACCAGGTTCCATATCTCGACGAAGCGGGAGCAGTTGCAGGAGGGGTCGCACGTGGGGCGTCGGCAGCCGACGCTTTCGCCGTAATCGTAGAAAATCTCGGCACATGGGCCGCAGAGGGTGCCGGCTGGGGCGGCGCTCGGCGCGTCGGCGGGCCAGTAGTTGGCGTGTTCGCCAAAGCGGTAGATCCGCCCCCTGGGGATTCCGACAACGTCGCGCCAGATGGCGAACGTCTCGTCGTCGCCTTCGTAACATGTTACCACTAGGCGATTTGCGTCAATTGCGTAGGCCTTGGTCACAAGCTCCCAGGCCCATTGCATGGCTTCGAGCTTGAAGTAGTCGCCGAACGAGAAGTTGCCCAGCATCTCAAAGAACGTGTGGTGCGATGGCGTACGACCGACGTTCTCTAAGTCCCCAGTGCGTAGACACTTCTGGCTCGTGCAGGCGCGGCGCAGGCCCGTCTTGTGGCGGCCTTTGCCCTGGAACTCGTCCTTGAACTGGTTCATCCCTGCGCCGGTGAAGAGCAGGGTCGGGTCGTCGGCGGGGACCAGGGAGTCGCTGGGGAGGCGGAGGTGGCCGCGCTCCTCGAAGAAGCGGAGGAAACTCTCGCGAATGTCGTCGGTCTTCATGCTACCCTGTCAGCCCCTGAATATGGGACACGGCTGGACAAGCCAGCCGTGCCACGACTGATGGCCCCGTCTTCCGCACCGTCGCAGGCCCCGCTCAGCTCTCTTCGCCGGCGTCGTCCGTCGGGGTGGCGACGACCGAGGCTGGGGATGCGGCGCGGATTTTCGCCTCGATCTCGCCGGAGATATTGGGGTTCTCGCGGAGGAAGTCGATCGCCTTCTCGCGCCCCTGGCCCAGGCGCAGGTCGCCGTAGGAGATCCAGGCGCCGGACTTCTCAATGAGCTTGGCGGCCACGCCGAGGTCGATCAGCTCGCCGAAGCGGTCTATGCCGCGGTTGTAAATGATGTCGAACTCGGCCTTTCGGAAGGGCGCGGCAGCCGCCCGAACGTCGCCGCGAAGTCCCGCATGAACACATCAATCATCGCCTCGCGTTCCGACGGCGTGTAGCCGAAAGCGAAGTCCACCTCCGCGTGCCAATCCCACGGGAACCGCCCGCGCCACTTGAGCCCCGCCGCCTCGGCGAGGGGCTGGACGATCTCCAGCCACGCCCCGACCTCGTGCCGTTCGTCGAGCCCCTCCTTGAGCACCTTGACGAAGCGCTCCTCCCGCATCGCGTCGTATTGGATGAGAAACGTCGCGGGCAGCCCGTGCTCTCGCACCAGCCGCACCTGATTCACCACCGGCTCCAGCAGATCCGGCGCCGGCTCCCTCGGCTCCACTGCCCGGATGAAGTTGATCACATTCACAATCCGCCGCTGATCACCCATCGCATTGCTCCTTGGCTCTCGTCGTCGTCCTCGTCCTCGTCGTCGTCGTCGAACTCCCCGCCCGCTGCCTTGCCCGCATAGCCTATCTTCTACGGGCGCCGTGTCAAGCTAGCCGGGCCGTTCTTGCGTAGCGACGTGCGCTTGACTCCGCTTCCGGGTATCCGTAGAATCCAGCGAACGGCATATGGGAGCGGCACTGCCCTGGGAGGAACGGGTTCCCTCCCTGGCTTCTGCGCTCCTGGGATCCCAGGTACCAAGAGGAAGGGGTACTCCATGGGCGATCCTGAGGAGAACGCGAGAGCGATAGAAGCCGAGCTTCGCTCAATCGCCTCTGCCTACGAGGATGGTCAGTTCGGCACGTTCTGGCGGCAGGTGAAACAAGTTTCGGACATGTTCAAGACCCTGAAGCCAATCCGGCGGGAGGATAGGGAACGCTTGTGGAAAGAGTTGGGCACCCTGTGCGACAACGCCAAGGACCAGCAGGCGAAGCTTGACGATCAGTCAAAGGCAAATGCCCACTCACTCGAAGGCGAGATTCAGTCTTTGGCTTCGCAGCATTGGTCGGGCATCATGTGCACGCAGAGGGATTACGGAGCGTTCTGGGCACACGCCAAAGAGGTCTCGCAGATGTTCAAGACGCTGAAACCAATCCGGCGAGAGGAGAGAGAGCGACTCTGGCAGAAGTTCAGTGCTGCATGCGAGGAAACGCGAGACAGGCAGAACTCCGAAAACGAGGGCCGCAGGTTCAAATCCGAACAGCACCGCAGTGACATTCTGGCTGAAGCGGAACGGGCTAGGCCATGTGATCTGCCTCTGCCTGGGTTGGGCATCGATGTGCAGGAGATGAAGGCACTTGGCCAGGTGTTGAGAGAGGCGGGCCAGTTGCTGTCGAAGTACAAGCATGAGATGTTCGGCGAACATAAGCAGGAGTGCTTCGACAGGATTCAGGAGGTGCGACGCGCCCATGACGTTTGGTGGGACCTGATCAAGGGGCAAAGGGTTCAGCAGCATCAGGACTATCAAGCGAGGGTCAGGGCGAACCTCGAGAAGAACTATGAGCAGCATCGCCGAGCAACTGACGCGTTGAGTCGAGCAAGAGCACATGCCGATGACCTCCGGGACCAGATCGCCTCTGCGTGGAGCGACGACTTCCGTGAAAGAGCGTCGGGCTGGCTTGCCGAACAAGAGGAGAAGATCGCTGACATAGAGGCCCATATCCAGAGGATAGAAGGCTGGATCAGCGAGAACGAACAGAAGCTCAGATGATGAGCAGGACTGAGTGGTTGAGAGGGGCGCTGGCATGTCGGCCTCTGCTGCTGTAGAATGGCAGGCGGGGAGGGCGAGAGCCAGGAGGCGTGGCGATGGTGAAGCCGCCGAAGGACCCCGAGGCGTTCGCTCGCAGGGCCGAGGACTACTACGCCCGTGCGCTGCGCGCGAAGCTCGAGCCGAAGCACAAGGGGGAGTACCTGGCCCTCGACGTGGAGTCGGGCGACTACGAGTTGGACGCCGACGAGCTGGCGGCGATTGACCGGGCGAGAGCCAAGCATCCCGACCGCCTGTTCTACATCCTGCGGGTCGGCTACCGCGCGAGCGTCTTCATCATGCGGCACAGCCAGAGCCTTGCCGTCGAATGCTCTGTGCCCGTGGCCGAATTCGCGTGAGCGCACGCCAGTCGCCCACGCTGCTGCCCCACTCACTTGCCCTCGTAACACTTCGGCCGAATGAAGTGCATGTGGCACAGCCGCCCTCGGCTGTGGGGACGGTGGCGCGGCCCGGCGGAAGACACAGCCGAGGGCGGCTGTGCCACACGGGTCGTGCGTTGACTTCAGCTTACTTCATTCGGCTGAAGTGTTACTTGCCCTCCTTCTTCGCCCCCGTCGCCTGGTTGACGAGGACGCGCAGGCGCGCGTGGGGCGAGGTGCAGCGGCCGGCCAGGACGTCGGCCTCGGCGAACGCGGCCATGAGAATCTGCTTGTCGCCGGTGCGCGAGTAGTCGTAGATGACGCGAATCGTGCCGTCGGGGGCCTGAACGCCGTCGGGATACGATACGCCCGCACGCTCGTCGAGCATGAGGCCGCCGAGCCAGGTGCGGCCGTCGTCCTCCGAGAGGCGTGCGATGAGGTGCGACCGCGTCTTCTTGTCGGGCGGGTTGTGGGTGACGAGGAGCAGGCGGCCCGAGGCGAGGCGGCGGATGAAGAAGCGCGAGTTGACGTGGGGGATGCCCGAGGGCTGCCCGGGGCTCCACGTGCGCCCGCGGTCGCGCGAGGTGCTCTCGCCGATGCCGTAACTCGTCCGCACGAGGCACCAGAGCGTGCCGTCGCGGCGCTCGACGAACATGTGCTCGTCGAAGACCCGCTGGGGCACCTGGGCGCCGCCGAGCCGCGTCCACGTGGCGCCGCGGTCGGTCGAGCAGACGGCGTTCGCGCCCACCTCGTCGCCCAGGGTGTGGCCCGTCTTGGGGTCCTGGACGCGCGGCTTGTGCATCCACACGGCGGCGGGGAGGAGCCATTCGCCGGTCGAGAGCACGGTCGGCTTGTTCATCATGATGCCGTTGCACAGGCGGCGCGGCGGCGACCAGGCGGGGTCGGCGTCGCCCGACTTCGCCGCCACGGTGCACCAGACGCCGGCCCGTCCGTCCCACCAACTGGTGCCTTGCGCCCAGAAGAGCCACAGACGGCCGTCGGGGTCGTGCCACAGGCAGGGGTCGAAGGCGCGCACCTGGCCGGGCGGGTCAATCACCAGCTTCGGGTCCGACCACGTGGCGCCGTCGTCGCCGCTCGTGACGAGGATCACGAAGTTCTCGGGGCCTTCGGTCGTCCCGCCGCTGTACCACAAGGCCCAGAGCCGGCCGTTGGCCGCGCGCTCGATGCCGGGGATGCCCTGGAATCGGCGGACGCCATCCGCATACTGCGGCCCCTTCCGGCTCCCTGACCCCAGGAGCTACCGCACGTTCGTCGAGTTGGTGCAGTCGCCCGACACCCTGGCCGTGGAGTACGGCGTCCCGCTCTGGTCGGAGGCCCACTGGAAGCTGATCGAGAAGTCGCTTGCCCTCATCTCGGAGGTCGGCGCCAAGACCTGCTACGTCCCGCTCATCGGCGAGACGAATCTGGGCAACGAGCAGACGATGGTTCGGTGGGCAAAGCAGGCCGATGGCAGCTATCGCCACGACTTCAGCGTCATGGAGAAGTACCTCGACCTGGTGACGAAGCACCTCGGGCCGTCCACCCTCGTCTGCCTCTACGTGTGGGACAACTTTCTGGAGGGCGGGCGGTTCACGGGCGACCTGAAGTACGAGGCGAAGGACACTCAGGCGGACCGCCTGGCCTACCAGGGCAAGGGGCCGGGCGTGACCGTCGTGGAGGGCGGCACGGCCTCCACCCTCGCGCTCCCGCAATACTCCGACCCCGCCGCGAAGCCGCTCTGGCACGGCCTGGCGCGGGAACTCCTGGAGCGCATGAAGAAGCGGGGCATAGAGAAGAACCTGGTGCTGGGGCTCCTCACCGACACGCTGCCCACCGCCGAGGTCGTCGCCCTGTGGTCCGAGCTTCTCCCTGGCGTACCCTGGGCCAGCCACGCCCATCCCTACCGCGACAAGGTGCATGGCGTGCCGGTCATCTACACCTCGGCCGTGTGGCACCCGCGCTTCATCGCCTACGACGGCACGAGCCGCCAGGGCTGGCGTAACCCCCGGCTCATGGCGCAGTTCGCCCGCGACGTGTCCGACCTCAACCCGCTGACCACGTTCCGCCTGATCGGCGAGCAGAACATCGGCGGCGACCAGCGCGGCTTCGCACGCTGGGGGGCCGACCTCTGGCCGGTGCTGGACGGCCAGAGGGGCGCGCGGACGGGCCGCGTCTACGAGCGCTACCCCAAGGCGAGCTGGCGGAACCTGAACATCAAGACCGCCCTCCTCGGCCCAGGCCCCGACGGCCCCGTGGCCACGGCCCGCTTCGAGGCGCTCCGCGAGGGGGGCCAGGAGTGCGAGGCCCGCATCGCCATCGAGCAGGCCCTGGCGGACGGCAAGCTCCCGCAGGATGTGGCGGCGAAGTGCAGGGAGGCCATCGCCGAGCGCAACCGCGCCATTGCGATGGGCCTCTCGCCCCACAAGGCCGAGGGCTTTCAGGACGCCGCCGCCTACGCGCGCATCCACGACTGGCATTGCGACGCTGGCAGCGTCGGCTACACCTGGTACCTCGCCTCGGGCTGGCAGGAGCGGTCGCAGCGGCTCTACGACGCGGCGGCAGCGGCCGAGCGCCCGCAAACCGGAGGAACCCGATGATGACTGACCCGGCAGCAATGGACGCCCTCGTGCGGAAGTGCCGCGAGAACCTGGCCGGTGGGCGGCCGCCCCTCGACGGGCTGTCCGCCGAGGAGGCCGAGGCGCTGAGGAGCCGCTACGCCGTGTTCGAGGACGCCCGCGACAGGCAGGGCTTCCTGGTGGACAGCCAGGTCGCCCTCCGCTCCCTTCACACGCCGCGTCCGATGCTGCACTTGATGGCGAGCAGCCACCACCGGGAGGCCGACCAGTGGGGCTCGTTCTGGGACCAGCACGCCGGCGGCTTCTCGTGCGTGGACAGCGTGCTCGCCGGCAAGATGACGAGCCACCTGGACACCAACTACGTGCCGACCTCGCCCCAGCCGCAGGACGCCCGCGGCTTCTGGGTGCGGGAGAAGGCCGGTGAGAACCGCGAATCGAAGGAATCGAGAGAATCGAGGGAATCGAGCCACTGGATGCCTGATTCGTTTGATTCGCGCGGTGCGCGGTTCGCCGCTCCTGGCCGCGCCTGGCCGATGTTTCCCATCGTGGGCTATGAGGAGGGCAAGTATCGCGGCTTCGCCTGCCGCCAGGGCCTCGACACGTTCGAGCTTCGCGCCTCGCGCGAGGGGCTGGTGTGCGGCCTGCGAGTCTTCGTCCACGACGAGTTGCCGCTCGAGGTGTGGCAGGTGACGCTGGCGAACCGCCGCCGACGGCCCCGCGACCTGTCGTGGTTCCTGCGCCTGCGCGTGTGCCTCGACAGCTATCCCGCCTACTACTTCGTGCCCCGCGTCGTCTGCGAGGGCATCGTAGAGAATGGTGCTCTCGTCTTCCTGAACCACGACCAGGGGAACAAGCATCCCCGCGCCGCTTTTCTGGCATCCGCCACGCCCTTCGATGGCTTCGACATGATGGGCGAGGTGTTCGATGGCGGCCCGGCCCGCGCCCCCATTCCCGCGGCAGTGCAGAAGGGCGCCTGCTTCAACTCCCTCGGCCTTCAGCCCTACGACGGCCTCGTGGCCGCCGCGCAGTTCAATGCGCACCTCGACGCGGGCGAGACCCGCACCTGGACCCTCGCCTACGGCAAGTGCCCCATTCCGGCGGAGGAGCGAACGGCGTTCCTGGGCCGCGTCCGCCGCGAGGCGCTGGATGGTGTTGAGGAGTGCCGGAAGCGCCTTGCCGCGACGTGGCGGCGCAAGGTGCTCGCCAATGCCATCGCCACGCCCGACGCGGCGCTCGACCGCTGCTTCAACGTCTGGTCGAAGCTCCAGGCCCGCAACCAGAGCCGCTTCATCCGCGCCCTCGACAAGGTGGGCTACCGCGACATCCTTCAGGACCTGTTGGGCATCTGCGACTTCGAGGCGCCCTACGTCCGCGCCCAGCTTGCCACCGCCCTCCGCTACCAGTTCCCCGACGGCCGGGCGGTCCGCCAATACGAGAAGTTCCCCGGCGGCGGACACGACCTGCGCATGTACCAGGACTCCCCCTCCTGGATTCCCGACCTCCTTGTGCGCTACCTGAAGGAAACGGGTGACTTCGCCTTCCTCGATGAACAGGTCCCATTCCTCGACCCCGACGTGCTGCGTGGCACGGCTGGCTTGTCCAGCCGTGTCTTCTCCCAGGCCGGCACAGTCTACGACCACGCCTGCCGAGCGGTTCGGTCCCTTTCGCGGAACACGGGCTACCACGGCCTGTGCAGCATCGGCTACGGCGACTGGAACGACGCGATCTCCGCCATCGGCGGCGAGAAGGGCGTAAGCGTGTGGCTCTCCTGCGCCTGCGTCCACGCCGCGCGCCTCATGGCCCAGCTTGCCGCCCACATCGGCCGCGAGGCCGACGCCGAGGAGTTCGCGGCCACCGCCGACACGATGACCCAGCGCATCAACGACCACGCCTGGGACGGCGAGTGGTATACCTACGCTATCAATGGGCAGGGAATTCCCATCGGCTCGCGCACGAACGCTGAGGGGCGGCTCCTGATTGCGGCCCGTCAGGAAGCGACGAACGAACTCTGGCCCCGCCTCCTCAGCGAATTCGATACTCACATATCGGCCGTGGTCTACGACGAGGCGCGCCGCGGCGATGCGGCGGAAAGCCAGAAGCGCCTCCGGGCGATCGAGCCCTTCCACATGCTGCACATTGACCAGAAGGCCGAGGCGTTGGGCCGGGCGCTAGTCGAGGGGAAAGGGATTCCGGAGGAGCATCCTGAAGATGCGCTCCACGCCGCCGTGGCAGCCGTCAACGGGATGGACCTTCTGCTCACGTGGAACTTCGCCCACATCAACAACCCGTTCACGCGCCTCATGATCCGTCAGATCATCGAGAACGCAGGATACCGTTGCCCAGAGACCTGTACGCCCGAGGATTTGCTGGAGGCCAGCTCATGAAGGACCCCATCGTAGAGGAAGTGCGCAAGTACCGCATGGAACACACGGCCAAGTTCCACGGGGACCTGCACGCCATCTGCGAGGACTTCCGCCGCATTGAGCGGGAGTGTGGTCACAAGGTTGTCCGCCTTCCCCCCGTGCGGCTGAAGCCGAGGAAGCGACCCGTCGCGTCTTCGTAGGCCCGAGGCCCTTTCGCTCGCCCTCAGGAGGATGGCAATGAAGCAAGCCTTTGCGGTCTTTGCCCTGAGCATGCTGGTCTCCGGTGCTCGAGGTGCTGAGCCCGAAGAGCCGGACCCCAAGACCGTATGTCTCCCGCTCGTTGGCACTTATGCCAAGCCCGACGATCCCAAGGATCCGGAGTTCACCGTTGCCTTTGCCGATGGGAAGTTCTCCATCGTTGATGCCAGGGGTGATAAGAAACTTGAGGTCACGCCGACAGCAGAAGGACTGCTTGTCGTTGAAGCCGATAGGGACCGCAACGCGCATCGCCTCTGGTATGATGCCAAGCGGAAGGAGTACTGGCTCGGTCATCTTGGGAAGGTCAGAGATGACCGCCCCCTACCGAAGGAGCCGGGCTTTCGGATGAGGCTCATCAAGATCGAGCCTTCCCCCGTCAAGAAGAAGGAAGCAGAGAAACAACCTCGAGGATGGGAGATGGGCTACTGGTAGACCAGAGGGTAGGCGTTGGGGTTCTCAAGCGACTCTAGGCACAGGTCCACATCGAGCGCCGGCCAGTGAAGGTGGGAGCCGTGCAGCAGTTCGACATCCTGGATCTCGCGCAGCCTGGCGTCGCGGAACCAGGGGAACTGGTCGTACGGGAGGAAGTACTCCCTATCCGCGACGAGGAGCCAGAGGCCGTGACGGCTGATGTGGGTGACCTCAACGGCGGAAGTGCTTCTTCCACGCGCTAACGACCTCATCTTTACGCTCCTCGACGACACGCTCCAGCTGCGCGACGTGCGAGCTGCGGAGCCCATAGTTCTTGGCGAGCGATACGGTCGGCTCGAGCCAGAACTTGGCCTCGCCGTCAGCGCAGTGCACGTGAACATGCGCCCGATCTTCCTCGCGCGAGAAAAAGAAAAAGCGATAGCCTTTCCACTTGAAGATTGTCGGGCTCACTTTGTCATGGTACTGACCTCGTCGGGCATTTGCAAGCAGCGAAGCGGTCTCGACAAGCTCGGCACGACATGGTAATGTAGTCTGACCCCGTTCCCCATCCGTGTACCAGAACCCTGAGAGGTGCTGAACATGGCTAGTGTGCGCGTGATGGCGGTTTGCCTGGCGGCTCTTGGGCTCGCGGCGGCAGGCGGCGAGGGGGAGACCGCCGACGAGACGACGAAGCTGCTCACCTATCTCGCTCGCGAGGTGAATTACAGGTTGCTCATCGTCGGGGCCACGCCGGCGAAGCGGCTGGAGGAGATTCTGGCCGACGACGCCACCATCGTGTGGTCCAACGGCGAACGCTCGACGGGCAAGGCCGAATGCCTCCAGCGCATCGCCAAGGCCCGCGAGGATGTCCGCGGGCACCTCAAGGACCTCGCCGTCTCCTATGAGGTCCAGAAGGTCCGTCTCTTCGGCGACACGGCCGTCGTCCTCGCCAAGGTCGCGCTCCTGGGCACCCTCGCGGAGAACGAGAAGCCCTTCCGCCGCGAGACGTGGCAGACGCTGGTCTTCGCCAGGAGCGATGCGGCCTGGCGCCTCGTGCACGAGCACGCCAACTACGCAGCCGCCCCGAAGGACGCCGAACCGCAGCCGAAGGATGCCCCGCAATGATGACGCCCGCCGAGAACCTGCGCCGCCTGTTCGCCAGGCAGCCGGCCGACTACGTGCCCCTCTTCGACAGCCCCTGGGGCGACACGCTGAAGAAGTGGATCACGCAAGGCTATCCCACCGTCAGGAACAAGCGGAAGGTCAAGGAAGGCGGCCAGGAGGTCGAGAAGGAGTTCGACGACCCCGTCAACACGACCGAGCACTTCGGCTTCGACATGGCCGGCGTGGGCGGCTGGTTCGACATGATGCCGCTCAAGGGCGTGTCGGAACTGGTCGAGGAGAGCGACGAGTGGCGCGTGACCCGCAACGGCGCCGGCGCCGCCTTCAAGTACTGGAAGAACAAGTCCGGCACGCCCGAGCACGTGGACTTCCGCATGACCAGCCGCGAGGTGTGGGACCGCGACTACCGCCCGCACCTCCTGCAGGTTGACCGCACCCGCGTGGGCATTGACGGAGCCAAGAAGGCCCTGGCCGAATGGCGCGGCAAGGGCCGCTGGACCTTCTACGGCCACCTGTTCATCTGGGAGTGCATGCGGGCGAGCATGGGCGACATCACGCTCTACCAGAGCCTGCTCCTCGACCCCGCGTGGATTCACGACTACGCCCGGGTCTACACCGACTTCTATAAGGGCCACTACAAGCTGCTCTTCGACGAGGCGGGCGTGCCCGATGGCATGTGGATGTACGAGGACCTGGGCTACAACAAGGGCCTCTTCGCCTCGCCCAAGGTCCTCGCCGAGCTGATCTTCCCGTACTTCAAGGAGGCCGTGGACTTCTTCCACGGCTACGGCTTGCCCGTGGTGCTCCACACGTGCGGCAGCACGCGCGAGGCGCTGCCGATGATCGTCGAGGCAGGCTTCGACGGCCTGAATCCAATGGAGGTCGCGGCGGGCAACGACACCCTCGAGTACGCCGAGAAGTACGGCGACAGGCTGCTCTTCGTCGGCGGCTTCGACAAGCGGATCATCGAGAGCCACGACAAGCGCCTCATCCGCCGCGAGGTCACGAAGTTCATGAAAGGCATGAAAGCCCGCGGCGCGCGCTTCGTCTTCGCCTCCGACCACTCCATCTCGACCAACACCGACTACGCCGACTTCCTCTACGCCCACGAGGTCTACCGCGAGCACGCGGGAGCCGTCGGCGAACTCCACGCGGCGGCGGCGCGGGTCAATCGCCACGGCCTCGGAGCCGAGGGCGATGGGGCCGGCGCGGGCGGCGAGGGCGCGGACCAGCGTCTCGATCCCGCCCTGACGCGGGTAGCGGAAGGTGGCGTTGTAGCCCTCCCCCGCCGGCTTGTCGGTGAGCGCCCCCTCGATTACCTGATCGAGCGAGGCGGGCGGCACATAGCGCCCCATCCACTCTGTGGTGAGGAACCGCGGGTGGATGCCCCAGAGCTTTTCGTTGTACGGGATCATGAAGTGCTTGGCGATGCCGGCGCCGAAGGTGTCATACACCCAGCGCTCGAAGCTGTGGGGAATTCCAGATTCCACATCCCAGATTCCAGATTCCAATCGGCAATCGGCAATCGGCAATCGGCAATTGCCGCACGAGTGGGCGCGGATGTAACCGAGTAGCACCTCTTTGACGGTTTCGACGGGCAGGCCGTAGGTGTGGGTCTGGAAGGGGTAGCGCGTGAAGACGCCCTGCGACCAGATCCAGGAGCTGCGGGTAACGTCGGCCAGGTCGCGGCCGAGGAGGCGGCTGGCCAGACGCTTCACCTCGGGGGTGCGGAGGTGGAGGAAGTGGCCGGTGTGATCGAAGGTGAAACCGTCGCGTGCCTCGGAGCGGCAGAGGCCGCCGGGGCGCTCCTCGCGCTCGTGGAGCGCGATGTCGCGGCGCCCGCCCCGCCGCAGATGATAGGCTGTGCTGAGGCCGGCCAGGCCGGCCCCGAGGACGACAATCATTAGCCTATTCCCGCCGCTCAGTGGGACCCGGCGGCGGGGGCCGCCGCTTGGGCCGGGTGAAGGCGAAGCGCAGGATGTGCCAGAGGGCCGCCAGGCCGTCGCGCCAGGTGATCTTCTTGCCCTGCGCGTAGTCGCGGCCGAAGTAGGAGACGGGCACCTCGTAGATGCGGCAGCGGAGCTTGGCGGCGCAGGCGACGAGTTCGGGCTCGATGCCGAACCGCTCGCTGCGCAACGCGACGCCGCGCAGCACCTCGGCGCGGAAGACCTTGTAGCAGCACTCCATGTCCGTGAGATTCAGGTTGTTCATCACGTTCGAGAAGGTGGTCAGGCACCTGTTGCCCAGGAAGTGCCAGAAGTAGAGCACGCGGTGCGTCCCGCCGAGGAAGCGCGAGCCGATCACCACGTCGGCCACGCCGTCCACGATGGGCTTCAGAAGCGCCGGGTAGTCGGCGGGGTCGTATTCCAGGTCGGCATCCTGCACCAGCACGATGTCGCCCTCGGCGGCCTCGAAGCCGGTCCTTAGGGCGCGGCCCTTGCCGCGGTTCCTCTCGTGGAGCAGGAGACGGACGCGGCTGGGCGGGAGCTGCTGAAGGACGTCGCGCGTGCCATCTGTCGAGGCGTCGTCCACCACGATGATCTCGTGGGCGAGGCCCGTGGCCTCCACGCGGCGGAGGATTTCCGCAATCGTGTCCCGCTCGTTGTAGACGGGGATGA
The DNA here is from genome assembly GCA_041320515.1 of Planctomycetota bacterium. Taxonomy (GTDB): domain Bacteria; phylum Planctomycetota; class PUPC01; order DSUN01; family DSUN01; genus DSUN01. Next base: position 4,540,578 of record JBGLNR010000001.1, read on the forward strand.
CGACGGAGAGTCTGGCATTGCCAATTGCCGATTGCCGATTGCCGATTTCAGCCATCGCGAGCGCCTGCCTTGGGGACAATCCCCAGGCTCGCATAGAGGTTGAGGAGCGTGCTCTCTGCCCTGGCCCAGTTATATCGCTCGCGGCCTGCGCGGCGGGCGCGGGCCTGGCATTCGGCGAGGCGGCCTGGCTCGAGCAGCTCGCGGAACGCCCCGGCGAGGGCCTCCGCCGTGAGCGCGTCGGCCACCACGCCGCAGCCCTCCTCGCGCACGATGCGGCCCAGCTCGCCGCAGTCGTTGCACACGACCGCCTTCCCCGCGGCCAGGGCCTCGAACAGCTTGTTGGGCGCGCCGTAGCGAGCGTTCGGGTTCGTCGCGTCCAGCCCGTGGTAGACCACGTCAGCCACGCAAGTATACAGCGGGACCCGCGCGGGGTCAACAAAGCCCAGGTAGCGGATGCGCGAGCAGCGGGCGGCAGCCTCGCGGACGCGCGGGGCCAGCGTGCCGTCGCCGCCGACCACCAGCGCCACATCGTCGAGCCCCTCCACGGCGTCGAGCAGCGGTTCGATCCCCCGGTCGGCGTTGAGCCAGCCGATGGTGGCGACGACCAGGGGGGCCTCGGGGGGTGCCACCCTCAAGCGTCCCCGCTTGAGGGTGTCTTCCGTGTCATCGCCCTCCGCCGCACCCTCAACGGAAGCCGTTGAGGGTGGCACCCCCACGGCGGGTTGCACTAACCTGCGGCGCTCGGCGGCCACGGCCGTGGGGTCGAGGGCGAACTCCTCAAGCGGCTTCCAGTTGCCCACGACCCACGTGCGGCGGGCCCCGCGGCGGCGCAGGTCAGCCTCGAGCAGCTCGCCCACGGTGAGCACCGCGTCGGCCCGGCCGATCAGGAGCCGCTCGACCCAGGCCACCGCGCGGCGAATCCAGCCGGCCACGTTGCCGCTGAGCATGTCGGCGTAGCTCTCGTGCGCGTCGTAGATGAGGGGGCAGCCCTTGAGCGCCGCGGCGAGCCAGCCGACCGGCAGCGTGTCGAAGTCGTGGCAGTGAATCGCGTCGGCCCGCGCGCCCAGGAGCCGCCAGAGGACGCGCCACCAGAAGGCGAGGAAGTACAACGCCTGCACCGAGCCGCGGTGGTGGCGGCTGCGCGGCCCGAACCGCTCGACCCGCACCCCCTGCCACCACTCCGATTGCGGCCGCTCGCCCTCGCGGTCCCAGGCCAGAATCGTCACGCGGCAGCCCGCGCGGGCCAGGCTCCGCGCCTCGTTCGCCACCCGCGGGTCGGGCAGGAAGGCGTTGTCGAGCAGCATGAAGATTTCCGATTTCCGATTTCTGATTGCCGATCTCTCCGGTCAGCGAACCGCAAACTCGACCTGGCCGAGCTGGCGGATGACGGGCTTCGGGTTGCCCAGGGAGCGAAGGGTAAGGAGGCGGAGCGCGAGACGCATCAGCCGCGTGCCGCGGCCAACCGTAGCGGCGTCGGTCGTGCAAAGCCGCAAGGCCAGCTCGGCCCGGCCGCCCTTGTCCCGCCAGGTCTTCGGCGCCACGAGGAAGTAGCTGGCCGATTCCTGCGCCGGCATCGAAACCACGCCAAGCGTCTTGTCGCCATCACCCAGGAACCGCACCTGCCACTCGAATGTGGCCCCAGCCGTCTTCGGCAGCTCCGACAGGGAGGCACCGAGCGCTAGAAGCGGCGAGCCGTCCCTCGCCAGCATCACTGTGTAGGCCAGCTTCTCCAGCACCACCCCGGCGCCCAACTGCTGCTTCTCCAGGCCCCGGCTGATGCCGCCTGCCCACGGCCCCCCGCCCTCCGGGTCCGGGCCGAAGGTCAGCGTTGTGAAGCCGGGTCTTGGGCGGCGCTCTCAAGCGGGAGCACCCGTTGACGGCCTTGGCCCTTTCACACGAGCGACACTGGAGGGCGAGCGGTGGGCAAGAGCGACGGCGAGCAGAGGCGCGACGCAGAAGCGTCGCCGGTACGGGATGAGCGTGAGGCGGCAGCCGATGCCTACATGAAGGCGGTGGCGGCAGCATATATTGTGGCGCATCTGCACTGCGAGATGGAGCCGCGCCTTCTGGCGAAGGAGGAAGAGGCGGGCGCGCTCCTTCTTGCCCATGTCACGCGGCTGGAGCCAATGCGGGTGGGGCCGGGCGCTCTGCTTGCGCGCCCCCTGAAAGGGACGGAGCCTAGCGATGGCCGAGGATGGGTGGCCGTGTTCGCGTGGCGAAGTGACTGGCGCGGAACTGACGAGGCGGACCCTTTGTGGGAGGCGTTTCCCTCGCCTGACGTGTTGAGTATCTTGGCCGGCGAGGACCATAGCGATATTGACCAATGCCATCGGTGGGTGGAGTCTGTTTGGTGCGAGGCGATGAAGGTTCTTGCACCCTTCGTGGACCAGGGCATGGTCCGGAATGCGCCCCCTTGCCCGCCCGTCGCAACAGTAGGCGAGAAGTTCTCCTGTTGGCTGGCACGATTGGACCGAGCGCTCGGGCAGTGGTGTGACGACCTGCGGACAGCTCATGTGAAGCTGTTGGCGCGGGCGAAGCTGGCGCAGCCGCCCACAAGTGGGGAAGGGGCAGGTGGAACCCCGATGGAGACCGTCCGAGAGCGTGACCCGAAGTCTCTGCTTGAAGCCTTTGAGGCCCACGTCAGTGCCTACCGAGATGACCTCATCCCCGTGCATCACGACGACTGGGTTGCCAAGTGGAATGAGCTTCGGTGGCGATGGGTGGAGTCGGTGAGGGAGCGCCCGGCGTTGCGGGCCGAGTTCCTGCACCTTGCCACGCTCCACGTGAGCGACCGTGCGACAAGGCTGTTCTCGGAGTTGGAACGACGGCTCACGGCCGCTTGCGGTGCCGTGGACGAAGCCATGAAGCGGGGGGCGACCCCCAAGGTGGAGCGATGGGAAGGGGGAGGCTACCTTGACGCGCAGGGTCGTCCGATCACGGGGCTGGCAGCGTGCCAGAGAGAGCTTGCTGACCTGAGACAGTTTGCTCTGGCCCATTGCAGCCTATGGGGCGATCTCATTGGCGAGCCCATGTTTGATCGGGTGCGGCGGGTGAAAGAGGACTCGGAAAGGTATGTCAACCATCTCGCGGTCTTGGGAGACCGCCTGGGCATGGCAGATGATGCCGCTCTTGCCGACGCGCTGGCGGGAGCGCGGAAGGCCATCAAGGGGATTGACGCACTGCTTCTCCAAGGCCACGAGGCCGATCTTTGGGACGCCGCCCACTACTACCTCTGCGCCTATCACGGCTACGCTCCACACCCTGATGCGACCTTCGTCTACACCGTCGAGGGCGTGTCGCCCGATGGGACGACCACATGGAGCCAGTATCTTGGGGTCCATGGGCGCGGCGCGGACATGTTCCTGGATTCGACAACCATGGCTACCCGCGAGGTCGCGGGGGGACGTGCCGGAGCGGCGAAGCTGGCCTTGGAGCGGATGCGGGTCTTGACGGAATGGCTATGTCGGGAGGAGCCGGGCGCAACGAAGCCGCCCGATGCCGCCGACGAGCAGCCGGGGGCACGGCAAGCGGCAGGAGCGATGCTGATGAACGCTGCGCAACTTGAGAGGGCGGCGAAGGACCTTGCCGTGAAGGTTGACTCATACTTCGCGTATGCTGTGATCCATGGCGCACGCTTCTACGTCATGGGGGGCTTCTATGAGATCGCAGACCAGAAAGGGCAGCCTGTGCCTGCGCCGCCGGCCGAACTGAGTTTCGACGAACGTGTGATGTTCCGGTCTCGACAACGTGCGGCGCTGGCGATGGGCGGCAAGTCGGTCCCGGTCGGGGGGAAGTCGAGCTTGGAGGCGCTGAAGGACATTCTGGATCGCGGTTGTTTCCAGTGGTACCCACCTTGTCGGGCCCCGCTGGAACGCCTAGGATTACTGACAAAGGATAAGCACCTGAACTGGGGGAGGGTGAGGAACGTCTTGCTGGTTGGCCCTATCGCCCGCTATCGCCCGCTGCAAGGCTTGATCGCAGACTTGCATCATGACTCCAGAATCCAGCATCTTTGGCAGGAGCGGCAGGACCTCTGCCCTGAGATACCCACGCCGGACCGCGAGATTGCTGAGGACGACTGGTTTCACACCGCGCGGTCGTGGTACAAGACCATGTGGGACGTATCCCAGGAGTTGTGGGGCGTGGTGTGGGCGGCGCGTGACCGCGAAGGACAGGCGGCAGGTGCGGCAGAAGACGACAGGACTGGCAAGCCGCCGGCACATGCAGGGGAAGCGGCGGAGCAAGTCCCCGTGGATGGCGCCGCGAGGCGGGCGCAGTCGGCAGGTGTGGAGCCAGAGGTCACGGACAGCGCCGACCCTTTGTTCACACTTCGACAGTACTTCACTGACCGGAGATTTGGCCGGCCTGTACAGAAGGGCGGGAAGCAGCACTGGTTTGTGGGTTCAGTATGCCTAACAACGGCACAGAGCATTGGCCGCAGACCTCCCTACAGCTTGAAGGAGGACGAAGGAGGAGGGGTATTGAAGGACCCCTACAAGTACCGCCTCTCCAAGCTGCTTCGCGTCTTCCCGCCTAGCTGAGCGCGCGCAAGCGCAAACGCCACGAGCCGCTGAGTCCGGCCTCGATCCCACGCAAGAGAAGGTCATATGAAGGCCATATTCCGCTTGGCGCGGCGGGACTCCATCCCCTCCGAATCGGGGCTGTTGCAACGAGTTACGGCTTGCCTGTTTCCCCGCTCTAAGGTCATATGACGGTCATAACGTGTTTCTGCATAAGGGTTTAGGGTTGACGTGTCCGAATTACGTGGTAGGATCAGGGCAGAGACTGGGGGGAAAAGGAGATGCCGATGAGCGAGTGTGAAACGCAAACGTTGACGACCTCGCAAGCCGCCGCGGTGCTCGGTTGCCGGCGGCATCACTTGGAGTACCTCATTCGGAGCGGGAAGATGGCGGAGCCGCCCCGCGTAGAGGGCGAGCGCCGCTGGGCCGTCGGCGATCTGTTGACGGCGAGACGTGCAATGAGGCAGCGGCGGCGGCCGCGGAGGGAGAGCGATGAGCGTTAGGACGCCCGCCAGCAGTGCTGCCTCAGATGCCCCGGCAGTCACCTTGGCCGGCATCCCGGAATGCCTCAAGGCATTGTCGCAGTGGGTGTGCTGGCGTCAGGGCCCGGCCTCTATGGCGTCCTCGACAAGGGCGGCAAGGGGGTCTTCCAGTTCGCAGTGAACCGCGACCCCGCCGAGGCCGACCCCGCGGCCGTCGAGCCGCAGGAGATCATCGCCGCCCTGGAACGCGTCCAGGGCGAGGTGGTCGCGGGCGAGGAAAGCGCCCCTGAAGGCAAGCGTTCCAGCCGCGACGACGCGGCAGGGCTCTGGTGGTACGTGCTCCTGGCTGTCGCCATGCTTTCGGTGGGAGAGCTGGCGCTCGGCAACCGCGCGACACGGCATTAGGCCGTCGGAGTACATGAAGATGAACGATTACGCTCGCGTGGCGAAGCGACTCAACACGGTCCGGCGTGCCTGGAAGCGCACGGCCGCACTCTCGGGGCTGGCCATTGTGCTGCTCCCCGCACCGTTGTGGCGCCGCTGCTGCGGCGCATCGCTGACCAGCAACTCGCGCTGTACGTCGAGGAGCACGACCCGCGATTCGAGGGGGCGCTCGTGTCCGCCGCCGAGTTCCGCGACAGCCAGTTCCTCTCGGCCCAGGAGGTGGGCCTCGTCGAGGCCATCATCGCCTCGGCCGCCTCGCGGGCCGAGCGGCTCGACCTGCGGCGGGTGATTGACCTCAGCCGCTTCCGCAAATACGGCGTCGCCGCGGCCGTCGTGCTCGTGGCCTACCTCGCCGCGGGCATCGGCTTCCCAGCGGCCGTCGGCCACCACGCCGTCCGCGTGCTCAGGCCGTGGGAGCCGACGCAGGAGGACCGCCCCGCCATCGAGACGCCCCCCGAGGCGAAGCCGCCCATCGCCTTCACCCTGTCGCGCCAGGACACGAGCCTGCTGCGCGGCACGCCGTTCGACCTCGAGGCCACGCTCTCGCGGGCGCCGGAGGCCCCCGTGTTCCTCCACTTCCGTTCGCTGGCCGCCGAGCAGGGCCAGACCCGCTGGTGCCACCTGCCGATGGCCGAGGTCGAGCGGCTCAACGGCTTCCGTATCGTCATCCCAGATGTCAACGAGGAAATGGAGTTCTTCGTCGCCGCCGGCGAGGACCGCACGGCCACCCACCGCATCAGCGTCTACGACCCGCTCGCCCTGGAGGGCATCGAGGTCGTCACGCGGTTCCCTGACTACCTGAAGCTGGCCGAGCGCAAGGAGGTGCAGGTCACGGGCGACGTGGCGGCGCCCGTCGGCTCGAAGGTCACGGTGCGCATCCTCACCAACCGCCCGCTCGCCGACGGCGCTCTCGAATGGGAGGGCGGGGCCAAGCAGCCGCTCACCGTGGATGCCGAGAAGAGGACTTCCGCCTTCGCTGCATTCGAGGTCACGAAGGACACGGCCTATACCTTCCGCGTCCGCGACATCACGAACCAGAAGGGCGAGAGCCCCGGCCCAGCCGCCGTGAAGGCCCTGCCCGACAGGCCGCCCGCCGTGGCGCTCACCCACCCGACCGAGACGGTGGACCTCAATCCCCTCGGCGAGATCATCGCACTGGCCGACGCCGGCGACGACTTCGGGGTCGAGGGTGTGGACTTCATCTACATGCGCGCCAGCGAGGAGAGCCCCAAGGAACTACGCGTGCCGATGAGCGTGGTTGGTGGCACAGGCGTCCCGCCTGTGGTAGCGAAGGCCATCCTCAACTTCCGTCTGGAGGACATTCGGCCGCCCGCCGCGCCCGAAGAGGTCATTGCCTACTACCTGGAATGCCGCGACCGCAAGGGGCAGAAGGCCGTCTCCGACATCTACTTCATCACCGTGGTCCACTACGAGACCTGGGCCACCTGGACCACCGAGCCGATGGAGGAAGGCCACGAGGAGACCCACAGCCTCGAGCCCATCTTCCGCGCCGCCTGGCACATCCACATCCAGAAGGAAGTGCTGCCGCCCAACGACTACAACCGCCAGAGCGAGGAGCTGGCCGCCACGATGGTGGACCCCCAGACCAACCAGCTCTTCACCTACGCCAAGAGCCACGACCCGGCGAAGCAGGAGAACCTCCGCCGCATCGCCGAATACGTGGCCAAGGGCCACCAGGCCCTGGTCGCCCACGACACGGGCAAGGCGGTGGACGCCTTCCGCGTGGCGCTGGCCGAGATCGCGAAGATTGACGTGGCGGAGGAGTACGCCCAGGTCGTGCCTCAAGGCGCCGTGCCCATGTCGACCGAGCCGCTCAAGCAACTCGCCCTCATCGAGGCCGAGCGGGTGAAGGCCGAGGCGGCCCAAATGCAGATGAATGCCCCCCAGCAGCAGAGCCAGGAGAACCAGCGCGACCTCGCCCGCCAGGCCGAACGCGTGGCCGCCGAGGCCCGCGACCTCGAGAAGAGGCAGGCGGAGATCGTCCGCGAAGCCACCGATCAGGCTCAGGCCACCCCACCCAAGGAAGGCGAGCCCCAGCCCAAGGGCGCGGAGAACCAGGACGCCGGCGGCGCGCTCGCCCAGAAGCAGGAGGGCGTCGCCCAGGAGGCCCGCAAGGCCGGCCAGGAGGCGGCTCAGGACCCCGCGGCTCAGGCCGACCCCACGCTTACCGAGATGGCCCGCAAGCTCGGTCGCGCCGCCGCCGACATGCAGGCGGCCGCGGCGAAGATGCGCACCGGCCGCATCGAGCAGGCCGTGCCCGAGGCCAAGCGCGCCCGCCAGACCCTCCGCGAGATCCGCGACGCCGCCGAGCGCGTCTCGCAGACGAAGCTCGAACGCGCCCTTGACGAGGCCGAGGCCCGCCTCGAACGCCTCGTGGACCGCCAGCAGGAGGCCCGCGCGGCCACCGAAGCCCTCGACCGCGCCGCGCCCAAGGGCAAGGAGCCCGACGCCGCGCAGCAGCGCGACTTCCGCGGCGCCGCCGCCGACCAGGTGCGCCTCAAGACGGAACTCGGCGAGGCCGCCAAGAAGGTCAAGGAACTCCGCGACTGGGCCGAGGGCGGCGCACGCCCCGAAACCGCCAAGCACATCGAGCAGGCCAACCGCGAGCTGGTCCGAGGCCGCGCCGACCAGAGGATGGCCAACGCCGTCGTCGAGCTGGCCGCCCAGCGCGCCGACAAGGCGGCCGGCGAGCAGAAGCAGGCCGAGGCGACCCTTCAGAAGGCCCTCGAAGGCGTCCGAGCCGCCAACGACAGCCTTGCCTCCGACATCGAGTCCGAGCTGCGCCGGGCCAAGAACGAGGCCCAGCGGATCGAGAAGGGCCTTGCGAAGATGGAGAAGCGGGAGGGCGAAGCTCCGGCTGAGCCGTCCCCCCGCGACGCCGCCGAGCGTGCGGCCCAGGCCGCCTACGAGATCAAGCGCTTCGCCAAGCACCTCGAGAACCGCGAATTCGCCGAGCCGCAGGACACCGAGTTCCTCAAGCAGTCGGCCCAGAACCCCCAACAGCTTGGCCAGAATCTGGCGAAGGACGAGGAGAAGCGGGGCGAGGTGCTCCGGGTCGTCCGTCGCGTCCGCAACAAGCTCGAGGCCGAGTACGAGGCCAAGCTCGAGGCCAAGAAGCTCTTCGCCGCGCAGCGCGAGGAGTGCGCGACGCGGAAGCCGACGCCGTGGCGCTGGATGGCCGGCTCGAAGCCGAAGCGGTGGGCGGCGCGGCACTCGGCGGCGGAGCAGCAGCGGTAGTTGCTGCGGATGGTACGGTACTGCTCGGCGGCACGGGCTTCCTGTGGTGGCACAGGCATCCTGCCTGTGCCCACAGGCGGGACGCCTGTGCCACCAATCCCCACAGGGCCGGCCGCTTCCTCGTCAGGCGGCGGTGCAGGCATCTTGCCCGTGCCCACAGGGTCGGTCGCCGCCTCCTCGGCGTAGATGCCGAACCAGTCGAGACACCACTCGAAAACGCTGTCGTGCAGGTGGCGGAGGCCGAAGCGGTTCTCGTGCCAGGGACCGCCCTCGTCAAGCCGTGAGTCGCCGCGGAGCAGCTTCTCATTGCCGAAGGCGTGGCGGCTCGTGCCGCCCGCGCGGCAGGCGCGCTCCCACTGCGCCTCGGTGGGCAGCGTGAACTGGTGGGGCGGGTTCAGCCTCGACAGGCGGCGGCAGAACTCCAGCGCCTCGTGCCACGACACGGCCTCGACGGCCCGGTGCGGCCACTTCTCCCTGCTGCGGTTGAAGCCCATCAGCGCCTCCCACTGCTCCTGGCTCACCTCGTCGCGGGCCAGCCAATAGGGCCTCGTGAGCGCCACCTTGCGGACCGGGGCGTAGTTGCAGGGCATGTCGGCGGCGAGCAGCACCCCCGTGCCGGGGTTCCCGCTGCCCTGGACGAATGTGCCCGCGGGAATCCGCACGAACTCCATCGTCAGCCCGCCCGGCAGCTTCGCCGCCATCGTCGGCAGCTTGAGGGGCTTCAGAGCCTTGTAGTAGTCGTCGAGGTGTGGGTCATCCTGACAGCGGAGCGCGATCTGCTCTTCGACCCCGAGCGCGGCGCGCCAGGCGTGTTCCGCCTTGTCGCCGAGGTGCTGCTGGATGAAAGGGCATATGGCGAACAGCGCCCTCGGCCCCAACGCCACCAGCGCCTCCGTCGCGGCCGTACGGATGGCAGGGTCGCCGCTGGAGAGGCGCGCGAGGTGCGCCGCAACATGGGCCGACGGCTCGGCCCCGACGGCCATCGCCCAGACGAAGCAGCAGGGCAGGGCTTTCACGTGCTCCCTCATTCTCTGTCCAGCAGTGCGAAGCGCACCTGGGCCATTGCCGCGGCCCAGGCGCGGGCCGTCGCCTCCCAGCCGCCGCCGATGTAGTGGACGCCGTCGTCGGCCAGGAGGGTGCGTCGGTCGCCCTTCGCCTCAAACTTGAGGAACTCCTCGAAGACGTAGGCGATGGGGAGCTTGGCCTCGCGGCAGGCCTTGATGAGGGCCTCGTTGTAGCGGGCCTCGGGCTCGCTCTTGGGGTCGTTGAAGCCCCGCGGCGGGATGGTGCCGATGACGGGCACGGTGCCGCGCTTCTCGCAGCTCGCGGCGATGGCCAACAGGTCCTCCATCGCGGGCGGGAGGGCCTTGGCGTCCTTCGAGTTGTTCGTGCCGTAGAGCACGAGGCAGAACTCGGGGTTGACCTCGGTAAGCTCCTGTTCGATGCGCTTGCGGCCGAAGTCGGTGCGCATCGCGGGATAGCCGCGCGCCCACACGTCGTAGACCCCGAGGGCCGATTCCACGTAGCGGCGGTAGTTGGTCGCCCCGGTGAGCGAATCGCCGAAGCAGAGCACCCGCCCGCTCACCACCTTGCCCTTGCCCGCCGCATGAATGGCCCGGACGCGCCCGGCGTATCTGGCAAGCTCCCACTCTTCAGGAGGCTCCGCGACGAAGACGCCCGGAGACGCCGGCGCCTCTGTCGGCAGGACCTCGGACCACGGGCCGACGTTGCCCTCGAAGTCCACAGCCAGGACGCGATAGCGAGGCTTTGGGGGGCCTGGGACGATCTCGTCGTATTCGGTTGTGCATGATTCACCGACCTTGATGAACTTGCCCTGCGCATCGGTGCGAGCGATGACGTAAAGCGCCACACCTATGTTGTCTGTCGCGGACCGCCACGACAAGCGAAGAGATGGCGCGACGTGGGGCTTCGCCAGCTTGACCGCCAGTCCGCTCGGAGCGGAGGGAGTGTCTTTGTCCTCGCCGCGGTAGATGACGAAGTTGCGAAGCTCGAGCACGCCCTTCTTGTCGGGGGTCTTGTTGCCGTGGAACCGCAGGTTGCGGAAGACGGTGTTGCGGGCGACCATGCGGCTCATGCCGTCGTTGTAGAAGAAGCGGTCCACGCGGTAGAGCACGGGCCGCCAGGCCTCGCCCACCAGGCGGTAGGCGTCCGAGGTCGTGTTGTCGTTCGACCGCTCGTCGGCCATGTTGAACTGTGCGGTCGTGACGCCGCCCGTGCCGCGGGCGAGAAAGGCGACCTTCAGCCCGTCGGAATTGCGGATGAGGAGGTCCATGCCGTGGGCTGTGCCCTCGCCCGTGTCGCGCAGCGTCAGCTCATCGAGCTTGCGGTAGATGGTCACGCCGCCGGCCTCCTCGCCGCGGTCGTAGGTGGGCGGGGGAGGGGGCGCGGCGGCCTCGCGGGTCACGCCGTCGTCGCGGCGGACGATCTTCACGCCCTTCACCTGCCCGAAGTCGCGCACCTGGTGGTAGTCGTTCGAGCCCATCACGGCCCACGACCATTCGACGATGCCCTGGCCGCCGCGTGCGGGCCGCGTGCGGTTCAGATTCAGCACCCAGGTCTGGCCATCGCCCACGCAGGCGCCAAGCTCCTTGAGGGGCACGGACATCGTGACGGTCCAGCCCTTGCCCTCGGCGATAGCGGCCTTGGCGACGGCGGAGCTGTTCCAGGCCGCGTCATCGCGGTTGTTGCCCCGCGTGCGCGCGTCCATCAGCGCCCCGCGGGGGTTGATGGCGAAGTGGAAGTAACCCTCGCGGATGTCGCCCGTGACGAACAGCTCGACGCAATCGTCCTCCCACACCGCCCCGTCGCGGACGGTGCAGTCCTGCTTGAGGCCCACCGTATCGCTCTCCGCGCACTCGAAGGCCACGTAGAGATGCGTCGCGTCGAAGAGCAGGCGGGCTGTGGTCTTAGACGGCCCTGGCTTCTCCGCCGTGCACTCGCCCAGTTCGAGCGGCGGGCACTGCTGCCACAGCGGCGACTTGAGCGTGCCATCAATCTCCGGCCCCTTCTCCACGATCACCGCCTGCGCGGCCCCCCGCTTCGCCTCGGCCCCCGCGGCCGCCCCGGCCACAAGCCCGGAGAGTATGGCCATCGCGACCAGGCAGTTCCTGTTGCGGCAACTGCCCCTCGCCATGAGCGCCGCCAGCTTGACGTTGAAGAACTGCCTGAAGGCAGGACTCCGCGCCGGCCCGGGCATTTGCGGAGGGCGCCCACGCAGGGGCGCCCCTACGCGCGCCGGAATGGGCGCGTCCCCTTTGATCACCACAATCCCATGAAAATGGTTCGGCATCACCACATACTCCCCCAGGGCCACATGCGTGTACTTCCGCGTCAACTCCTGCCACCACCTCTCGACCATCCGCCCTGCGGCACTCGCCTGCACCTCGTCGCCCGCAATCCGCCCGAACACCCCCTCCCCCGACTGAAGGCACAGCGTCAAGAAATACGTCCCCGGCTCCGCATAGTCATAGCCCTTCATCCGAATCGAGCGGCGATGGTGCACCCCGGGGTCGTACCGCATGCCCCCATCATACCCCCCAACCCCGCCCGCGCAACCCCCTTCACGCCGCCGCGCCCGGAGTGCTTGTCACTTGGCCGGCTTCACCAGCTCGTCAAGCTCCGGCGCCACACGATGCACGATGTCGAGGACCAGTTCCCGCACCTCGGGGAACAGGCGCTCCAACAGCGTCAGGTCGCGCGTGCGAATGAACTCCGCCGCCTGAACGAACGGGTCGAGGAGCCGCAGCACATCTTCCTCCGTCACATTCTGCCGCACGATCTCCATCGCCGCCAGGAACTCCTGCGGCCGGAAATCCACTGCCCGGCGCAGAAGCGCGCCAACCCGCTGCCGAAACCACTCGCACGCCCGCCAAGTAGGGATGCTCGTCACGGCGCCTAGCATCCCCAGCCAGACATCCGCTTCTCCACGGATGGACGCTCGGTCTGCGACATCGAGCGCGAAGTCAAAGACCGCCGAGGCCACCTGAGTCGGAACCCCCACGCGCTGAAGCGCGGTCGGCAAGGCCTCCATGTGGGGGCCATAGCGGCCCAGGCACGCCACCGCGATCTCCCTATCCGCGGCAAGGATCCAGTCATGCGGCCTTGCGACCAGGAGTTCGCCGAAGCATCTTGCTGCATCCTCATATCTGCCATTCAGCAAGAGGATGTCTGCTCTATCGCGACCGACGGCATCTGGGAGAACACCTTGTTCCTGGAAAGACCCGAAATCTGCTTCGAACTTCTGTGAGATGCGTACCATCTCCAGGCTGAGCGCCAGCGCGCGCCATGGGACGTCGCCTTGTTCAGCGAGGCCAGTGGCTTTCATGAACGCTTCCAGGCTGCCACGCTCATCGTTGAGGAACAGCCGGGCAAACCCGACTTCCCGCCAACTTAGCGCGTCACAGGGGTCGATAGCCAATGCCCGCTCAGCAGCCGCGATCGCTTCTTCGGGCCTGTCCAGGAAGTTCAATGCCACGGCCTGGAGTCTCCACAGGCCGCTGGTTGGGTTGCCGACCTCAGCGGCCTTGCTGAATGCACTCAGCGCCCGCTCGTTGTCTCCGGTGGCCAGAGCAGCGGCCCCAAGCGCGTACCATGCTCTCTGTTCCTTGGGATCGAGCGCAACTGCCCGCTGAGCGCAATCGGCTGCTTCTTGATAGCGTTGCAGCAAGACAAGCGCATGGGCCTGGCCAGTGACGATCCCAGCGCCAGGAACTCCCAGTCGCTCGCCCGTACGGAACCCTTCCAGCGCCCGCTCGTACTCGCCTGTCCGCAGGGCGACACCTGCAAGCCGGAGCCAGGCGAGGGGCAAATCAGGCGCAAGCGCGACAAGCCTCTCAGCGAGTGCGTGCGCTTCTGAAAAGGCTTTGAGTCCTACGAGGGCGCCTATGTCTTCGGATGTCTTGACATATTCGGCCGCCTTCATGTGAATGTCCGCTTTGGCGGTGTTGGCAGCGACCGCGCTCGCGTTGTCACCGTTTGCGAGGGACTCAGACAGGAGATGGTCCGCTTCCTCCTCGGCCCATTGCGTCTCTCCAAGGCCGAGAAGCGCCTCAATGCGCGTTGCGAAGATGTCACGGCGGGTTCCACCATAGGCGGCAGACTGGAGGTAGAAGAGTTCCTCAATGTGGCGAATCATGGCCTCGCGGCCACCTGCCATGCCTGGGCCGAGCAGTGCGGCGTGGTGGGCGTAGAGGGAGCGGACCTCGTCGGGGGTGAAGTAGAGCTTGAGGAAGTCGGTGAGGAAGCGGAAGCGGCGCTTGCCGGCGACGGTGGCGGTCTGGCGCCAGATGCGGAAAAGGCGCTCGGTGATGTCGTAGCGGGTGGACTTGTGGCGCGCGAACTTGACGACCTGGACGTAGTGATCGCGTTTCAGCCGGCGGAGTTGGGCGTTGACAAGGGCCGGGGTCAGCCGAGCCGCCTGGGCAATCTCGGTCGGCGTGGCCGGGCCGGGCATCTGGGCAATGGTATCGAGCACCTTGCGCGGCTGATCGGACAGCCGTTCGAAGCGCTGGAGGAAGTAGTCGTGAAGGCCGTCGAGCAATTCGCTGAGGGCCGTCTCGATCTCCAGAAACGTCGAACGCGCCGCCACCTGGTAGAGGAAGAGGATCAGGCGCGGGTTCCCGCCCGTGAGCGTGAGGACGGCGGGCAGCTTGCGGCTCAGTTCCTCGCGCCGGGCATCGAAGTCGGCCTCGCGGCCGTCTTCGCAGTAGAGCCGCCTGAGGAATTCCAAGGTGTCCTCCTCGGACAGGTCATGGAGGATTTGTATGTCGAAGAACTGGTGGAAGGCGGCGCGCTGGCTGAGGACCTCTCTGAACACGCTGGGGGCTGTGCCGATGAGGAGGACGAAGCCTTGTCCGCTCAGGAACGCGCGGAGAGAGTCGTGGTCGTCGCTGGCCCACTGTTGAAGGATGCGCTGGATATGGTCAATCAGGAAAAGCACACGCCTCCCGCGATCGGCGTGGAACCTGCGGATGCGCTCGAAGCAGCACTCGGTCACCGCGGCGTCGCCCTGGGCGGGGAGGTCGGCTGGGAGCTTCCATAGCTCTTCCTGGCCGTTCGCTTCGCCCAGCTTGTGCAGTGCAGTGAGTAGGAAGTTCGCCAGGGAGTTCTGGCCCGCGAACTCCTCTTCGCTGAAGAAGACAGGGACCCAAGGGGCCATGGCCTGCCTGAACTCCTCTGGCGGCTGTAGGCGCCCTGAGGCGTAGTGGTCCAGCAGCGATAGAATGTGCGTCTTGCCGATGCCGCGCGGCCCCACAAGGAGAACGTGGTTTGCCGGCCCTCCCTGGGTCGTGGCGGCGATGCCCTGTAACAGCGCGCGCATGACAGGGTCGCGGCCCACAAGGGTGCGGGCCAATTGCTCGGGGCTGTTGAGCCACGTGAGGAACGGGTGGCGCGGCGCGGGGGTTCTAGTCGGCGTCGGCATGGTGCTTCCTCCACCAGTCGCGAATCCACTTGTCCTTGAACGTCACCTTCTTGCCTCGAAGGCCGAGCGGACGAACTCGAAGCCGATGCGCATCCAGACCTCGTATGTCGCATCCTTCGGCGTGGCGACGGCGTACTCAAGCGACCCGCCCCCAGCCGGCAGCTCCTTCTCCACCGCCGCGGGGTCCATGCTGATGTGCAGCCACTTCTCCTCGGACAGAAACTCCTTGTGCCCCCAGCCCGCCATGTTCGGCTTCAGCCCGGTCACCTTGGCTGGCGCCTCGCCCTCGAGCCAGACGAAGACCGGCGGCTCGGCGGCGAGGGCTGAGAGGGCCAGGAAGAGACACAAGGGACCCAAGGGACGGAAGTGACGCATGGGACGCACGAGGTGCTCCTTTCATTGGGCGGGGTGGAAGCTCAAGGCCATTGTCCCATTGGGATAATCGAGGAGAAGCTGGGCTTTGTCGAGGATTCCTGCGAAGCCCAGAAGGATGTTCCGGGGCCGACGCTCGCGGGACAGGGCATCAGTGTAGCCGAGGAGAGACGGAAGGGCAAGCGGCCCGGAGTCGCCGCCCCAAGCGTCGTAGAGGCTCGTGCGCACGAGCGCGAAGTCACAACGGATGGCCTCGCGCGGGTCGAGGCCAATCCCAGTGCCGCGGCGGACCACGGCCTCGAAGGCGGACGTGCCCGGCCACAAGCGTTGCCGCGGTGCCTCAGGCCCGTGGAGCCAGAAAAGCCCTTCCGGCTCCATGACCTGGCGGCAATCCCGGGGTATGGGACCTTCCCAGGCGTGCTGCGGAAAGAAGCTGAAGTATGCGCCTGTGTCGAGCAGCGCGGCAGCGCTGAACCGAGGACTCAAGCGCAGTCGGACCTGCAAGCGCCGAGCACGGTACGGGACCCCTCTGAGGGCAAAGTCATACCCCCTGTCAGCTTCGAGGCGCACCTGACTCACGCGCTCGTCCCCACGTCAGTAAATGAGATTGTCCTCGCCGGCGTAGACGAGTAGCATTTCCTGGCCGGCGTGACCTGCCGCGTCCGCCTTCTCAATGGCCTCCATCGGGGTCTCGCCGCTGGATACTGGCCCGCCGCCGCATATGGCGACCCAGACGTCCCCGTAGTCCGCGAGAAGGCCCCCGTGCTTGTCCAGCCACTCGGCGTTCTTCCGCATGGCCTCGGTGACGGGCGGGGCCGCTGGCTCTCCGGCCGCCTCGCTCTCGTAGCGTGGCGGCGGGGCCAGGCTCGCGTGCTCGCGCGCCTCCGACTTGCTGGGTCCAGACACGTCGCGCCTCCTGCCCCCTCAGACTGTAGCGAGAGCGACCGGTTGCTTCTTGGATTATACTCCTGCCCTGCCCGGGCCGTCAAGCCGCGTGGATAGGACTGGCAGGGCGGGGGTCCACCTCCAGCTCCAGGCGTTGCGAGAAAACCGGTGCCAGGAATGGAAAATTTCTGATCGGCGGAAGGGGTTGGGGTGGAAGAGGTTGGGGAGTGGAGGGGGCAGGCCGGAAGATTTTTGGCCAACAAATTCGGGGGGAAAGCCGTTGTACTGGTGTGGGAGGAGGGGTTTCGCCGGTCACCGTTGGCGGGGTTGAGGCTCCGGCGGGCGCGCAGGGGAGGGCAGAGGGCATGCGAAACATGGCTCATCCGACTCAAGCGATCCTTCGAGGGGCCAGAGCGGCACGAAAGCGTGCCCAAACAGTACCAAGCAGTACGTGGAAACTCCATAAGTAGCCCACTATCAATGCGTTGTGGCCTGTACTGCCTGGGCCCACATGGCGCAGGGGTCATAGGGTGGGGAGCAGTTTGGAGGACGAGGGACGAGGACGAGGACGATTGGGCCGGGGGGACGCCCCCCCCTGCCCGTGGGCAGCGCGTGGCGCGCAAGTGGCAAACACTGGCAAACAGTGGCCGACTCTGAGCCGGAATGGCGAGAATCGCCAAACGGCGAGTGACCGAGTCTGGCCGACTCTGGCCGACTCTGAGCAACACGGAGCCACATTGGGCCGCAATGGGCCGCTCCGGCTGCAGTGTCCTGGCTCTCCGTGGATCGCTTGAGTCGGGCAGGCCCGCTTGCTATTCCGTGGGCGGCGCGTAGAATCGGGGGCGAAAGGAGCAGGCTATGGGCAACACGCGCGTGCATCGCATCCTCGACGAGGTCGGCTCGATTGCGTTCCCAGGCGTCTACGACACGCTGTCGGCGAAGATCGTCGAGCGGGTCGGGTTCCCGATGGCGTTCATCTCGGGCTATTGCGTGGCGGCGACGGCCATCGGCGAGCCCGACCTCGGCCTGCTGACGCAGACGGAAATCGTCGAACGCGCCCGCCGAATCTGCGGCAGCGTTTCCATCCCCATCATCGTGGACGCCGATACGGGCTACGGCAACCCGCTGAACGTGCACCGCACGGTCACGGAGCTTATCGCCGGGGGCGCGGCCGGCTGCTTCCTCGAAGACCAGCAGTGGCCGAAGAAGTGCGGCCACATGCGCGGCAAGAAGGTCATCGAACGCGACGAATACATCCACAAAATCCGCGCCGCGGCAGATGCGCGGGCGGGGCGCGACTTCTTCATCGTCGCTCGAACCGATGCGTTGGCCGTTCACGGCATGGACGAGGCGGTGGCCCGCGTGACGTCGGCCCGCGAGGCGGGGGCCGACGCCAGTTTCATCGAGGCCCCGCTCACGGAGGAGCAACTGGCCGAGATCGGCCGCCGCGCCCCCGCGCCCAACGTGGCGAACATGCTCGAAGGCGGCCGCACGCCCATCCTGCCCCGCGACCGCCTGGCCGAGCTGGGCTTCCAGCTCATCGTCTACCCCCTCGCCGCCCTCTTCGCCGCGGCCCAGGCCATCGAGGCCATCTACGCGAAGCTCCGCCGCGACGGCACGACCCTGGGCGCCGAGGCCGCTCTCATGCCCTTCGACCGACTCAACGAGGTGATCGGGGTGCACGCGAAGTATGCGCTGGCTGAGAGGTTTGGGGTGAGCTGAAATGGGACGTATGGGACCTATGGGACCAATGGGACATCGAGCATTGGCCCTCCCATGTGTCCCATAGGTCCCATTCGTCCCATCTCGGCTGTTCAGCGGCACGGAGCAGTCACTTCCCCTCGGCGGGCCACAGGGCGTTGATGGCGGCCACGGTGGCGTGGACGAGAGCCTTGCCGCCCTCGGGGCCGACGATGTTGTCCACCAGCTCCGCGCTGTAGTGGCCCCCCTTCACGGCCTTCTCGGTGGGCAAGTAGCCGCCCGAACTGGTGGCGAGCTGGATGAGAAACGTCTGAACCGCCCGGCTCCGCGCCTTCATCTGAATCCCATAGTCCAGATACAGCTCGAACGGGTTGGTGGCAATCGCCACGCCCGTCGCCGTCGTGGGCGGGGCCTTCGACAAGGCGTCCTGCTGCGCGCGCACGCGGGCCAGCTCGGCCTCCGTGCCCTTACGCATGGGCAACTGGACGCGGCTGACATTGTGGACGAAGGGGACTGCCGTGCGGATGTCCTTCTGCGCCACGTCGAGCACGTCGTCCACCGCGCCCGCGATGCGGCGGGCGATCTCCTGGGTGCGGGTGAGGCCGCGGAGCTTGCACATCCGCTCCTCGGCCCGCTTGTTGTAGAGGAGATGGGGCGACTGGTCGCCGGCCGGCGCGCACCAGGGCAGCACGTGCAGGTCCTTCCCGTGCTTCTTGTGGAGCGCCTCGCGCGCGTCGTGCCAGAAATCGGCGTTGACCGACGATAGGTTCTCCACCTCCTGCGCCGTGCAGGCCAGGTTGATCGCCACGGCGAGGAGCTGCTTCTCCCCGTTCCAGAAGAACAGCATGTCCACGCTGGGGTCCTGGTTGCCCTCGATGCTGCGCAGGTCGGGCGTATCGGTGGCCCCGTACATGCGGGCCGTGCCGTTCTCGTAGACGGCTCGGCGGCAGGAGCCGACGGCGGCGTGTCCGAGCGCCCAGCTCACGCCGCCGGGCTTGCGGCTCTCCCACGCCTTGGCCGCCGCGTCGGCCAGGCGACCGAGCAGGAACTCCAGGTACTCCGCGGGCTGGAGCACCCCCTCCTTCGGGATGTCGTAGAGGTCCTCGGTCGTGCAGGGCGCGGTATGGGTGTGGGAGGCGTTGAGGAAGAGCTTGTCGAGGTCGAAGCCGGGCAGACGCGGCTTGGCGTGCTCGCGGAAGCGCTCCTGAACGCCCTGGCGGATGGCCACGAGGTCGCACGAGATGATGATGGCCTGGTCGAGCACCTTCTCGCCGTCGCGGGCCTCGAGGGCCAGGACGGTGGCGACGAGCGGGTTGTCCACCTTCTTCGACACCCGCAGATTCATCTGCCCGGCGAGCGCGGCGGGCTTCTCGGGCGTGATGTCCGCCGTCGCCGCGCCGATCCACAACTCCCCTGCCCCCGCTTCGCCCAGGGCCAGGCCGACGAACAGGATGATGGAAGCCACTGTCAGTGCTTGCACGCCAAGTCTCCTACTGAGTCTGTCGCTCTCCTCCGGAGGATGCACACTACTGGCCGCTACGCGCGGGAGCGGCCGCCTGCTCTCTGTGGTGCAAGCGTGCCGCGCGAACAGGGCGCTTGGGGGGAAGGGACACGACCTTCCTCCCCGAGCGCCGCTCGCGTTCCCTGAAGTCCTCGCAGATCGCCGCCAGGTCATAGTTGAACCTCGCGGCGTGAGCGTCTCGCACGCGCCGGACCTCTTCCACGATAGGGTCTTTCCACATGGCCTATTCTCCCAGGAGTTCCTCTGGCGTACAGATGATCGGCGCTCTGTAGCCGAGCGAGGCACACACGTCCTCAACGGCCTTCCGCATCTCGGCGTTCGCGATATGCGCGCAGTTCCAGGTGAGCAGGTAGTCCATGCCGTGGGCCGCCGCGAGGGCAATGTGAAGGGCGTCTTCGGGCTTCCCCGGCGGCACGACACCTTGAGCGACCAGGGCGACGGCGAGGGCCTGAGCCGCCTGGGACACTTGAAGCTGCGTCAAGCCACTGAGTGCTCGCAGACGCCTGCCCGCCGCTTCCGCGTCCCCTTCACCTGCTTCCGAAGTGACGACTTCGGAAGTGAACAGCTCGAAATCCCCTCGTCTGCGCTCCCACCAGTCCTGCGTCACCTGCTGGTGGCCCGCAACCAACAGATCCCTGGAGAGCTTGGACGTCAGATAGCTGACGACGGAAGTCTCGATGTAGACTTTTGGCTTCATGCTCGGCTCCCATCCCGTTGAGCCATGCGGCGCTCTGCAAGCACATTATACTCTGGGACTGCGGACGACTTCAACCGGATGTCGTCGCCGTCACGCCGTGGCTACCCTATGGCGGGCTCTCAGAGGACGCGGAGGACTTCTTCGATGGAGGTGTGGCCCTCGGCGGCGCGGCGGAGGCCGTCGGCGGCCAGGGTGGTCATGCTCTGGCCGACGGCGATGGTGCGAAGTTCGTCGAGCGAGGCGCCGCGGCGAAGGGCGGCGCCGATTTCGGGGGTGACTTCGAGGGCCTCGGCGATGACCTCGCGGCCGCGGAAGCCGGTCTGGTGGCACTTGGCGCACGTGGAGTCGGCCACGAGGAAGGGGTCGCTGCCGATCTCGACCATGCGCACGAGCGCCCGCGCCGCTTCGTCGGCGTGGAGCGTCGTGAGCACCAGATGCCCTGTGAGAGCGGCCTGGTGAACGAGTTGGAGCGACTCGAGGTCGCGGACTTCGCCGAGCATGATGACGTTGGGCGCGGAGCGCAGGAAGGCGCGGACCGCCGTGGCAAAGGTCACGCCCGCCTGGGGCCGCACGGCAACCTGGACGACGCCTGGGAGCAGGAACTCGACGGGGTCCTCCACGCTCATGAGCTTTCGCTCGGGCGTGGCCAGGTGGTTGAGGCAGGCGTAGAGGGCGGTGGTCTTGCCGCAGCCGGTGGGGCCGGTGAGGAGAATGGCGCCCCAGGGGGCGCGGAGGGCGCGCAGCAGCCCGGCAACGCCGAGTGCGACGCCAAGCTCGACGCCTGGATGCGCATGACCCGCAGCGTCGCCGACCCCGAAAGCCCGACCAGCCTCTTCCGCGCGCGCCAGCAAGTCACCGAGCGCGAGAACCTCTTCTGGCTCGGCTGGATGGACTTCGGCGACATCGCGGTGCCCGGCCGCGGCCCGTGCAGCCTGCACTACGACTGGCCCGAGGTGATGCTCCTCAACGCCCTGCGCACGCGCGACGTGCGCTTTCTGCGCCTGGCCACCGACATGGTGCGCCACCGCGTGGACGTTGACCAGCACTGGTCCGACCGCGAGCTGCCCGAGCACCGCGGCCTGATGCTGCGCGACTCCAACTTCGCCGACCACCACGGCTACCGCCTCTACAGGCCGCCCGACGTCACGAGCAACTGGCTCTCTGGTCGCCCAGAAGAAGCCCTGGGCCGGCCCCCAGGGCAACATGGCCGCCATCGGCTGGACGATTGGCGACTACGGCGCGATGTACGACCTGACGGCTGACAAGCGCTGGCTCGACGAGGCCCTCAAGCTCTTCCGCACCCACGTCGCCGCCCTCAAGAAGCGGCACGGCCCGCACCTCTTCGACCCCGACGCCCAGGTCCGCGGCCAGGACTACCAGGAGGAGGACGTGAAGTACTGCTACGCCATCCAGTTCCTCTGCGAACTGCACCACCGCACGGGCGACGAGGCCGTCCTCAAGCTCCTCCAGGAAGGCTGCGGCAGGAAGTTTCCGTCCACCTTCTTCGACGCACCGATCTTCCTCTCCGGCCTCTACGCCTACGTCGGCCACCGCACCGGCGACAAGAGCCTGATCGAGAAGGCGGCGGACCTCTTTGCCGAGGGCTTCCCGGAATCCAAGAGCCCGCCCGTCTACCTCCCCGACAACTCGGTCTGGAGTCGTCAGGCCGCCATGATGCTGCGCACCGGCCACCTCCTCCAGCACGCCTGCTGGAAAACGGGCAAGAAGAAGCCCTGAGCGCCGCTTCCTCACAGCCACACAGGTTGGCACATCCTCTCGCAAGCCCAAGGACCGCTTTAGCCAGAAGAGCCGGGAACGTGGCCTACGAGACCCACTGGGGGCTCTGCCAGGTCCTGACCCAACCCCAAGGGAGCCAGAGAAACGATGCCGTGTGCCCCCAGGCGGAAAGCCCATCCCGCCAACTGCTGTAGCTGGCAGTGAACCAGAGTCCAGAGCCGGACTTGACTTCGTAGGAAAGGATGAACCCATTCCTGAGCCCCCCTCTCACGCCGCCGCATTCCGTGCTGGGGATCTCCGCCTTGCCATGATAGACGCGCACGTAGTAGCGGCTCAGGGCGCGGTCGAGCGCCCTTCGCTGCGAATCGGATAGCGATGCCCATGTGTCGTCCGAGACGCACACAAACCCGGCACCCCGCGGCCCGCTCTGAGGCGGATCGCCAAAGAGTTCCCGAACCATCAGGACCGGCACCCGGTCCTTGGCGAACAGCAGATACGTGAGCACCTCGACGCAGAGAAGGGCGACCACAAGGGCCAGCAAGACCCAGAGGATGCGGCGTTTCATCTTCACCTCTGTCGCTCCAGGGCGCAGTCGTCGTAGGTCACGTGGCCCTCATCGTACTTGGCCGCGATGACGGTGTCGAGGATGAAGCGGATAGTGACGGTTCTGGGACTGGTGATGAAGGTCGTCGTCAGCTCAGCGTAATCGCCGGGCTTGGCGAGCGCAATCTTGGGGTGCTGGACTGCGACCTTGCCCTTCTCGTCCAGCTCCTCGACGATGAGGCCGGCGGAATCGGTGGGCTTCGCGCCGAAGCCCTTGCCGTGGAGGTCGGCGGCCTTGACCCAGACGGAGGCGCGATACTTGGCGTTCGGGGCGACCTCGACGTCCTGCCAGACGACGTTGTGGCCATTGCCATCGGTGTGGGTGCGGAGGGCCTCCTTGCCGGTGCGCGGCTTGGGCAGGCCGCATTCGGGGTGAATCTTGAAGCCGGTCTCGCCCCAGACATAGCTCCGTTGCTTGCCCTTGAAGACGTAGTTCCAGCCCAAGCCGCCGCCCGTCGAGCCGTGGCTGCCCGTGGTGCCGGTGACGCCCTCCTCGAAGCCTGGGTTGACGAGCAGGTTGCCCGCCTCGGCGTCGGGCGGCGGGAGGCAGATGGGCTTCGCCCCCTCGCCGCCGGCGCCCGGGCCGACCTCGATGGCCTGGACGATTGCCTCGCCGCCGAAGCGGTTGCGGAAGCGGAGGGCGATGCAGCCGTTCTTCGGCTCGATGTTGTCGAACACCAGGTCGGCGGCCTGGGGACACATTCCGTTGCGAATGTGTCCCCCGCCGCCCGCGGTCGCCGCAATGTCGAGGTGCTTGGCAACGGGCTGGCCGTTGATCTCGACGGTCATCACGCGAAGCCTTGGCTCGGCCTCGCGCGTCTCGGCCAGCTTGATGCGCGCGTGATACGTGCCCGGCCCCACAGTGAACCAGGCCGTGAAGTCGCGGCCGTGGGCGCCGTAGCGGTACAACTCGGGGTCCTTCGTGCCCTCGATGGTCTCGGCGCGCGGGGTCGTCCACCACGCCCTTGCGACGGCATCGGCCCCGTTGCCCAGCAGAATCGTCCACTCCGTCGCCGGCCGCCAGGCATTGCCCGCGGAATCCACGAAGTCGGTTCGCCCCGTATAGCCGAAAATGACGCGCTGCGCCTCCTTCGGCCCCCCGCCCTCCCCGAAGCCGCCGTTGCCTTCAGGCGCCTGCTGCTTGGCATCGCCTCTGATGATCACGACGCGGCAGCCATCGTGGCGGATGGTGACGAGGCAGTCGCCGCCAGGGAGCGTCTTGACCTGGTAGCCGTTCGCCTTCAGCTCCTGCTGTGAAGGGAGCGGCTTGCCGTCGGCGACGACGGACTTCGGCGCGAACGACACGCGCAGCACGTCAACGCACGGCGCGGGCGCGTCGGAGGTCATGTAAGAGACCATGCCCTTGAAGCGGATCAGAGAGCGCACGACCGAGGTCGTCCGCATGACGTGGTCCTCGCCATTGGCGCCGAGAATGTCGGGCAGCCAAGCCATCGTGGCGAGGGTGTGCTTGAGGGCCATGGGGTGAGCGATCTTGAACCAGGCGCCTGCGACGACCTGCCCGCCGTCAATGTTGTCCTCCACCACGCCCGTCTCGTGGGCGTCGTAGGTGGCGAGGAGAATCTGGCGTCGGGCGATCTCGCGCGCCCACTCGCTGCCCGTGAGGGCCGCATACTTGGCCCACGTGCCCGCGAGTTCCATCGGGCCATACCAGAGCGAGCGGCCGCAGCAGGACGACGATTCGGGGTAGGCCCACGCCCCCGAGTAAACACCGCCCACCGAAGCGGGCGAGACG
The DNA here is from genome assembly GCA_041320515.1 of Planctomycetota bacterium. Taxonomy (GTDB): domain Bacteria; phylum Planctomycetota; class PUPC01; order DSUN01; family DSUN01; genus DSUN01. The sequence goes on from JBGLNR010000001.1 coordinate 4,564,994, forward strand.
CTCGTGCGGTGGAGGAAGAGCGAGAGGATGTTGCGAACGTCGTTCCGCCAGTTGGGGAAGACATCGGGGTTGTCCATCAGGTAGTTGGCGACCCATTCGGTCACGTTCTCGGCCTGGACGGGGTCATTCCAGTCCCAGTAGTTTCGGCCCCAGGTGTCGTCCCCTCTATTATGCGCATATTCTTCCAAAAACCCAGCGGAAAATCGTGTTTTTTCGAGAATTTCCGCAAAATTCTCTTCAGCCGGCTGAAGTGTTACCATAGTTATTCTCTCACCTGGCACGCTCACATCCTCTCGGACTGAATCGTCTTTGTCTCGCCGCTGACGCGGAGTTTCACTGAGCGCGGCCCGGGGGAAGCGACGCGGTAGCTCGTGACCTTGCCGTCCTTCCACTCGATGTCCACAGTGAAGCCGCCACGGGCGCGGAGGCCGGTGACCTTGCCGGCCGACCAGGCCGCAGGCACCGCGGGCAGCAGGACGATTTCGCCGGCGTGGCTTTGCAGCAGCATCTCGGTCACGGCGGCGCAGCCGCCGAAGTTGCCGTCGATCTGGAAGGGCGGGTGCAGGCACATCAGGTTGCCGGCGCCGCGGCCGATCAGCATCGCCAGGAGCTTGCCGGCGCGGTCGCCGTCGTGCAGGCGCGCCCAGAAGTTGGCCTTCCACGCCATGGACCAGCCGGTGGAGGCGTCGCCGCGGCGTTCGAGCGAGAGCCGCGCGCCCTTGAAAAGCTCCGGCGTGTGGGGGTTGATCTCGGTACCGGGGAACAGCCCCCACAGATGCGAGCAATGCCGATGCTGCGGCTCCGTTTCCTCGAAGTCCTCCGGCCACTCCATGATGCGGCCCGCTGCGTTCACGCGGGTGGGCGCCAACCGGGCGCGCAGGGCATCGAGTCGCCCGGCGAGCTCGGCATCTATCCCGAGGACGCGAGCGGCAGCGGCGGTGTTGAGGAACAGGTCGCGGATGATCTGCATGTCGTAGGTAGAGCCGACGCAGAGCGCGGTCGTGTGCCGCTTGCCGGCCTTGTCGGTGAACGCGTAGGAGTTCTCCGGGGAGTTGGACGGCACGGTCACCAGCCAATGGTGCCGCGGGTCCTCGACCAGGGTGGCCTGGAAGAACTCGCACGCGCCCCGCAGGAGCGGGTAGTACTCGCGCAGGAACGCGGCGTCCTGGGTGAACTCATAATGGGTCCAGATGTGCTGGGCCAGCCACGCGCCGCAGGTCGGCCCCATGCAGGCGGGCAGGAAGCTCGGAGCGGTCTCGAACCACGGGTTCTGCGTGTGGTTGGCCATCCAGCCGGGTGCGTCGAAGTATGCCTTGGCGGTCTTGGCGCCCTCCCGGGCCACGCCCTTGATGAATCGCAACAGGGGCAGATGGCAGTCGGAGAGACTGGTCACCTCGGCGGGCCAGTAGTTCATCTGGAGGTTGATGTTGCTGTGGAAATCGCCGCGCCAGGGCGTGGAGTACTCCTCGGCCCAGATGCCTTGCACGCGTTCGGCCCCGCGGGCAGCGCAAGTTGGCAGCGCTCCATGTAGCTCCTGTGGTCCGCTATCGCCCGGTCGCGCAGGGCGTCGAACGGGAGCGCCAGCGCCGAGTCGAGGCGCTTGCGCGCGATGGCCTCAAACCCCTTGTCGAACAGGCTCGTGCCCGCCGACACGATCAGCATCGCCTCGTCCGCCCCCGTGATGGCCAGCCCATCGTCCGTGGCGGAGACCTTGCCGCCCACAGTGGTGGCGCAGAGCCACGCGACGAAGCGCACGCCCTCGCCTCCGCCGCCCGGCTTGTTGAAGGGCAGTTGGCCCTCGATCTTGTGGAACTCGCCGTCGCGCTTGGCGGTCGCATGTTGCCGGCGTACGAGAGCGGCGGTGAAGGTCAGGGCTCCGGGCTTGTCGGCTTTGAGGCGCACGGCTATCACCTCGTCCGGCTTCGAGGCCACCAGCTCGCGGGTGAAGGCCACGCCCTTGTGCGTGTAGCGGGTGATGGCCAGGCCAGTCATCAAGTCGAGTTCGCGCCGGTAGTCAGTGAACGCAAGCGGACTCGCTGCCGCGCCGGCCAGGCTGATTTCGGCCACCTGGAAGTAGGTCTCCTGAGGCGTGAAGTTGAAGCGATAGAATCGGTAGGCGCCCGGCTTGGCGATCTGGAAGGTCTTGGTCTGATGGCGCTTTTCGAACGGCTTGCCGGGGCTGCGGCGGTCCAGCTCAACCCACGTCTTGCCGTCCGCCGAGCCCTCGAGCACCCACACCTGCGGGTCCCGGGTGGGCACATCGTCGGCACTGGTCAACGCGTACACGGTCACCGCGCGCTCTGCCGGCAGTTCCATCTGCCACAGCACCGACTTGCCGGCCTTGTCCACACACCACTTCGTGCCCGGATCGCCGTCAACGCTGTTCTCGATGCCCTTGCCGTCGCCCGGCCCATGTCCGCTCGGCGAAGTGACCCGAGTCCTGGCGGCGCCGCCGAACTCGATCACGAGATCGCCAAGTGTCTGGTAGCAGCCGAACTGGTTCTCCTCCATCCAGCCTTTCACGCCGTCCGCATAGCGGAAGTTCCTGCTCAGCACGTTGCCGGCCCCGGCGATGTCGCCTGCGAACAGCTTCTCGCGGACCTCCGGCAAGCATCGGTGCGCGTCGTACTTGTTGGCGTCGTACGGCCCGCCAGACCAGACGGAGGACTCGTTGAGAATGATGCGATCCGCGTCCACGCCGCCCAGGTCCATCGCCCCAAGCCGACCGTTGCCGAGCGGGAGCGACTCGTGGAAGTTCTTCGCCGGCCTGTCGAACCAGAGCGTCGTAGCAGGGTCAGCGATGCTGGCGGTGACAAGCAAACCAGTCAACGGAGCCAGCAACAGTGCGGCGAGGATCGTGTCTGTGTTCAGCAGTCTCATTGGGCGAATGTCCTTCTGGGAGTGGCGAAGATCCCCCGATGCAACGCATGCCACGGTGACTACGGGCCGCTCGTGGTGAGGGTAGTATGCCGCAGGCCGACACGTGGGTCAAGTTCAGGCACTCTCAAGAGCGAGAATGCCTGAACTAACAAGAGCACGGAGGATAATGAGAATGGAAGATGAACTCGCAAGCACGGTGCTGGAGGCAGTACGGAAGGACGGGAAGGTCAAGACCGTCATCGTCGATCTGGTGTGCGCGTGCCCGAATGTGGTGACGGAGCATTGGGGTGGTGAGCGTGAGCGTCTCGCGACCTGCTCTGCTTCCTCCCCGGGAGTTGCTCTCAATGGCTATGAGAGATAGCATAGACCGACTATGAGGGGAAGCCTCCTGGAGTGGAGGGCGGAGTGATTCGGACGCCGCAGATGGCGCTTCTGACGACCGTGCTGGCGCTCACGGCTTGTGGAGCCATCGTCTCCTGCCTCCGTGTTCAGGAGAGGGAGCGAGTGGTCAAAGCCGCCGATCTCGGGGTCAGGGCCGACGGCGTCACGGACGATGGCCCGGCGATCGAGCGCATGCTCGCCGCTGCTGGGTCGGTGACAGGACCGGTTCGTCTCGTGTTCCCTGCCGGCAGGCGAATCAGGGTCGCCACGGCCCCCGAACGGTATGCTTTCCGTTTCGAGGGTGTCACGGATCTGACCCTGGACGGGGGCGGAAGCACTTTCCTGTTGGGGCCGGACGCGCGGTTCCTTCGGTTGCGCGGTTCCCGACGGATCACGGTCCGGCGGCTCCAGGTGGACTTCGACCCGCTGCCCTTCGGCGATGGAACCGTCGCGGCGGTGAATGCCGAAGGGCGGTACCTCGACGTGGTGGTGGGTGCAGGAGAGGCCGCCCGGCTCCAAGGCGGCCCGACGAGGCAGGACGGCGAGCAAGCATTATTTGCCATGCTGTGGCATCCAGGAGCCTACGGCTTGCTCGGTCGCCACTACTGGGTGGAGAGGATGGAGCCAGGCCCCGCGGCGAGCACGGTGCGTGTGTTCACGGGCGGCAAGTTCCGGGAGTTCGGCGACATTAGGCATGGCGAGTGGCGTATCAGCCTGCCTGTCCCCGGGATCGCCCACCGCTACGGACCGGGCGGCTGTCTGGACATCTTCGACAACGACACGGTCACCTTCGAAGACGTCTAGGTCTGGTCTGCCCCCTGGTTCGCGTTCCGGGTCATTCGCAACCGCGGCGAGGTCGTCTTTCGGCGGGTTCACGTCCGCCCGAAGCCGGGCAGCGGCCGGCTGACGTCGTCCTGGCGCGATGGCTTCCACGTGAAAGGGAACGGCGGCTCGCTCCTCTGGGAGGACTGCATCCTCGCGGGGATGAACGACGACGCATTCAACATCTCGACCCACTGCAGTCGGGTCCGCAGGAAGCTCTCGCCGACCACGCTGGAGGTCGTGCAGACGTATCCTCTCGACCCCATGCCCTGGCATGAGGGCGGCACGCTGAGCGCCGCCGACTTCGCTTCGCGCACGCTGTTCGGCACGGCCCGGATCGTCCGGGTCACCGGCTGGACGACGGGGCGCCGGGTCGAGGGCCAGCCCGCAGCCTCGCCCGTCACGATCGAGATCGACCGCCCGATCCCGGGCCTCGACGCGGGAGCGATGCTGGCCAAGGTCTACCACGGCGCCTGCTGGGACTCCAGGCGCAAGCAGATCGTCTACACGGTCCCCGGCCTGATGGCCGCCTACGACCCGCAGGCGAGGAAGTGGCAGGACCTGAAGCCCAGGACAGCGTTCGGCGGCTGGGATTCTCCGGCAGTGCTTCCCGACCACTTCTACGAGGGCCCGGCCCTGGTCCTCGCCGGCGACCTGCAACCTGGGCCGCCTCCCTGCTACGGCCAGAGCACCTGCTATGACCCAGTGAACGACGAGATTCTGCTCTTCCCGCACTTCGGCGCGGCCAACCTGGACGTGGCGAAGTCCACCGGCAGCGTGAGCGGGCATCTCGGGACGCTGGTGTACCGCTTCAGCGACAACGCCTGGCAGCGGGTGAGCGATTCGTTCGGCGCCGATGAAACGAAGAAGGCGCGCCGCGCGGCGACGGCGCTGATGGCCACGGCCAGCAAGGCGGCCGATGCCGCCTGGGCGCTGGGCCGCGGCCAGGGCGCCGCCAAGGCCGAGGGTGTGCGGCAGGGCTTCGCCGACGCCGTCGCGGCACTCGAGCAGATGGCCGTGCCGGATGGCTGCAAGCCGATGCTCGCCGACGCCGGCAAGGCGCTCAGGCAGGCGGTTGACGCTGCGGCGGCGGCCAAGTGGGGCGACGCCGTTGCTGGCGGCGGCCGCGCGGTCTGGGTGTTGGAGCTACTGCTGGACAAGGCGCTCCGCGTCGAGCCGCCCCCGCGCTGCGGCACGCCGCTGGTCTACGACCCAAGGAATCAGGCCATCGTGATGTTCGGCGGGCACAGCGGCCTCGTGCGCCACGACCTCTGGGCGCCGGGGCAGGGCGAGGGGTCCCCAGGCCGGCTCAACGACACCTGGCTCTACGACTGCAAGACGAAGCAGTGGCGCGAGGCCTCCGGGCCTCTCCGCCCGCCGCCGACGCTGTGGCCCAAGCTCGTCTACGACCCGGCCTCGGGGCTGGTGCTGCTCGTGGCCTGGGAGACGAAGATGTGGGACGCGAACGCGCCGCGCACCGTCACGCTCTGGGGACTCGACGCTGCCACGGCGGAATGGCGACAGCTCGACCGGCAGCCCTGGACTGGCGAGATGTGCCGCACACGCCACGGCGCCAGTCTGGCGGAGATCGCCCTCGATGAGCGGAACGGCCTGCTAATTCTCGCGCAACAAGCGGAAGACGGCCGCGGCGCGCGGCAGACCTATGCGCTCAAGCTCGACGTGTCGAAGATGGCGGCCCAGGCGGCGCCGGCGTGGGCCGAACCCGAGCCGCTCCGCCCACACGCCATCCCGCCCGACGAGCCGGCCGCCGTGGCGCAGCTCAAAGCGTTGCCGGCCAACAAATGGGTCCACGTCCGCCCGCCGCACGACGGCGTGGACAAGGGCTGGGGCAATGCGGCCTGCGATCCCGTCCGCGGCCATGTCTACTACTTCGGCGGCGGCCACTCCACCTACCAGGTGAACGACGTGGCAGTCTACGCGCCGGGCGCCAACCGCTGGGTCTACGCCGCCGGCGACCACAACGACTGGATTCCGCCCGCTTACTGGGACGGCACCTGCATGGGCCTGCGCGGCGGCCCGCCGGCCGGCCACCAGCGGAACTACTACTGCGTCGTGGATGGCCGGATGTACGTCAGCACCGGCGCGGAAAGCCGGCGATGGGGCGCCGCGACCGCCAAGGCCCCAGGCCAGCGCTACTCCTGGTTCTACGACCTCGACCGTGGCGGCGTGTGGCGGAGGCAGCCGGTGAGCGTCGCAAAGGACGACAGCGTCCCCGGCGTCTACGGCAGGGCGAACATGGCCACTCCCGACGGGCGCATCATCGGCTTCGGAGGGGGGCTGGAGCCCTACAACGGCCGGTTCTTCCCCGGCGAGGTCTACTTCAGCTCGCTCGACCCCGCCACCAACACGCTGACCGTCAGGAAGGTGGCGTCAGGCCCGGCGTGCTGCCCCGGCGAGGATAGGCCGTTCTGCTACATGGCCGACAGGGACCAGGTTTTCTTCTACGAGTTCGTCGGCAGCAGGGAGAAGGCGGTGCGGCAAGGCACCTGGGTCTACGACGTGAAGAGGAATGCCTTCACTGACCTGAAGCCGAAGGCCCAGCCGCCGGCCAGCCCCCGCGCGGCCGAGTACATTGATGGCCAGGACGCGGTCTTTGCGGTGGTTGGCGGCGGAGAGCAGTGGGTCTACTCCTTCAAGCGCAACACGTGGGCTCCGCTGCCGCTGGAGGCCGACGCCGCGATGGGCTTCGCCTCGCCGTATGCTCAGGTCGTCTACTCTGCGAAGTACGGCGTCCTGGTCAACGTCGGCTCGCACAGCCGCGGCACGGCGGTGATGCGGCCGGACTTCAGCCAGATCAAGTGGGAATAGGAGAAGGGGCGCCGATCGTGAGCCGGAGGCTGTCTGCGCTGGCCGTCGTGGCGTGCTGCGGAGCCTGGAGTTCCGCGCCAGCCGGCCCGAACCGGCTGGAGGTGCTGAACGGCGATAGCTATCTGCGGGTGCGCATCGGCTGGAAGACGCCGGCGATCGCCAGCGCCGACGGCAAGCTCAGCTCGCCTGCCGAGGGTAAGGAGGCCAGGCCGGTCCGACAGGTCGAGACCGCACCGCCGCGCGACAGGCCATGGCCGACCTCGGCGGCATCTTCACCACCACCAAGCCCGAAGGCGGCGGCTATCCCTGGTGGCCAGGCGAAGGCCCCCGTCCACATCCGCTTCCCTGGCCTCTTCAACGAATGCTGGCTCTACGTCAACGGCGCCGAAGTCGCCCACCGCCAGGCCAACCCCATCTGGTGGTACAACGACTACCGCTTCGAGTGGGACGTTGACCTCTCGGGCAAGCTCCGCCCCGGCGCGAACACCCTGGCCTTGCGCCTCCACTGCCCCCACCACTTCGGCGGCATGTTCCGCAGGCCGTTCCTCTACGTGGCGAAGTAGCTGGGTTCGCGGCGGACGCACTGACCTCAGAGAGAGGTTGGGGCGTGTTTCAGTCCCCGCTTGCAGGACGGCGTGTGGGCCAGCAAGTGGCGATGGGAGGGATTCTGATAGACCCCGCCCCTTGGGTCGTCAATCAGAGCCTTGTTCGTGAAGTCCGCAAAGAGGTGCTTCTTCCGCTTGTTGTTGGAGCATAGAGTCCGCGCCCCACTGACGATCGCCAGAGCGATGATGTGCCCATCGTTCGACTTACACAAGCGGGCCTTCTTGAGTTCCTTCTCTTTCGCATCAACCACGGTATCCGGGAACTCCGTGGCCCTTCCATCCCTTTTCCGTCCTGATGCCAGCAGACCCCACTGGGGATGCGCTTCACCTGGCTCTGGCATCGGTCCACAAGGCCGACTACCTGCTCACGTGGAACTGCAAGCACCTGGCCAATGCAAACAAGTTCGACCACATCCGTCGGGTCAACGCGCTGCTGGGCCTCCACGTCCCGGCCCTTGTGACCCCGCTGGAGCTGATGCTAGAGGAAGAAGCCACATGACGAAAACCGACCAGATCATCGAAGAGGTGCGCCGCGCCCGCCGCCGCATGTCCGAGGAATGCGGCCACGACCCCAAGCGCCTCGTCCAGCTCCTCCAGGACTACAACCGGCGTTACGCTGCCCAGGTGAGGAAGTACCGCCGCTCCCATCGGCCCGTCGCTGCCTCGGCTCCGCGGAACCACTGAGCGGCTGTGGCCACCTCGGAGGGACACGGTCTATGGCCAGTGAACGGATGAGGAAGGAATACGACTTCTCGAAGGGCGTCCGGGGCAAGTTCTACCGCCCCGGACTCAAGCTCGAGATCCCCGTGTACCTCGACGACGAGGCGATGGCCTTCGTCCAGCGCATCGCCCGCAAGAAGAAGACCGACCTCTCCGCCGTCGTCAACGACCTGATCCTCTCCGACAAACGCCTCGCCGAAGCCATCGAGTGAACGCCGGTAGGGCGCATGCACACCGCGGAATCGAGCAAGATGTCCCCCGAACCGCTCCGGCTAGACGGTCTCACCAAGTTGCCGCAGAGCATCCTCCACGTACGGTTTCATATTGGGATCCCCCATTGCTTGGCGCAGATGCGGCACAGCACGCCTATCACCCAGTCTGGCCAAGCCCTTCGCTGCCGCTCTACGCACCCTGTACGCCCTGTAATGAGCCGTCCAGGATGCCCCCTCCAGCCACGGTGGGGATGTGACTAGCACTTTGACTAAGGGGGCAAATGCTGGCGCGCCGATGTTGACAAGAGCAGACGCGGCGGCATCAACTGCGGCGCCATCGTATTCACCAGCATTCCAGCCAAGCATTGTGTCGTTCATGGCGGCAATCAACGGGTCAACCGCTCGGGGGTCACGCAATCGGCCGAGGATCTCGGCGGCTGCCTTGTCGAAGTCACGCACGTGGAGCGCGGTGTCATTGATTGGCGGTCCGGGTCTGCGGGCCTCTGATAGCCCATTCAGCAGGAGATCAGCCAGACCCTCGTAAGAGAGCTGCTCCAGAGCCTTCGCTGCCTTCCCCCGGCCTGACCAGCTAAGGTTCTGCCATTCCCCAACGAGCGCCTGTGACGCACCCTCTTGCTTCAGTTTGCCCATGAGTTCGATTGCCATCCCACGCTCGTACTCGTCAAGCGCCATAGCGACCTTCATTGCCTCTTCCGGTGCCAGGGGAGCACCTACGTCGGCGAGAGCGCGGAGGGCCTCCCACGGCACGAACGGGCCGGTATCAGCCAGCATATGACGCAATGCCCCTGCGGCAGTGGCGTCACCGATGTGTCCGATGGCACGCACAACGTACATCCGTACCAGATTGTTTGGGTCACCCAGCGCTTCCGTCAGTGGCTGCAGGGCGGACCGATCGGCGAGACCGCTGAGTGTCCCGGCCGCAGCGATGCGCACGTCCTCGCTCTCGTCCTTCAGAAGAGGGACCAACGGCCGCACCGCTGCCTGGTTCTCGAAGTGAGCCAGGTCGTAGGCCGCACGCTCGCGCACGCTGGCGACCTTGTCCTTCAGGCACCCGATCAACCCACGTAGTGCGCGCTCGTCGGTCACGCCCCCCAAGACGAAAATGGCATTTTCCCGAACCGTCTTGTCCCCATGGCTCAGGCACCTGATCAGGGCTGGTGTGGCTCCAGCGTCTCTCTGAAGCTCAGCAACAAGGTTGCCATCTGCACCGACCCCTCCGCCGTCGATCCTGCGGGATCTCAGCTCCCGAAGCAGTTTCCACCTACGGAGCAACCGCTTGAGGCCCATTGGCACTCTCCTCGGCTTCCGGCTTCCACTCAACGACGGGAACGATCCCGGAATCGGCAATTGGGAATCGAGGATGGCTCATGCCCAATGCATCGAGGTCGGCTTGGGCTCGCGGATGAGGATGCCCTTGAGGAATTCGGCGGCCTTGGCGATGCCTTCGTCCGTGGTCATGAGGCTGTCCTCGTGCTCGATCGAGAGGACGTGGTCGTAGCCGCTGAGGCGCAGGGCGGAGACGAAGTCGCGCCAGAAGCTCTCGCCATGTCCGTAGCCGCAGGTGCGGAAGACCCAGGCTCGGTTGAATTCGTCGCCATAGTGCTTGGTGTCGAGGACGCCGTTGACGCGGGCGACGGCAGGCTCCACGCGGCAGTCCTTGGCGTGGACGTGCCAGATGCACCCCGCGAGTGCGCGGACGGCTTCGATGGGGTCAATGCCCTGCCAGAAGAGGTGGGAGGGGTCGAAGTTGGCGCCCAGGCTCTTGCCGCACTCGGCCCGCAGGCGCAGGAGGGTCTCGGGGTTGTAGACGAGGAAGCCGGGGTGCATTTCAAAGCCGATTTTGACGCCGTGGTCGGCGGCGAATTTCCCCATTTTGCTCCAGTAAGGCAGGGCTTTCTTCTCCCATTGCCAAGTGACGAGCGACAGGAAGTCGGGGGGCCAGGGGCACGTGACCCAGTTGGGCACGCGGCTCTTGCCCGTCTGGTCGCCGGGGCAGCCCGAGAAGCCGTTGACGCGGTCGAGCCCGAGCTTTTCGGCGAGGACGATGCCTTTCCGCATGGCCTGGTCGCTCAGGCGGGCGTAGGCGGGGTCGGGGTGGAGGGGGTTGCCGTGGCAGCTCAGGCTGGAGATGATGAGGCCGCGACTGGCAACGGCGTCGAGCCAGCGCTTGCGGAGCGAGGCGCTCTTGAGCAGGTCGGCGACGGGGCAGTGGGGCGACGTGCCGTAGGCGCTGGCGGGCAGTTCCACGGCCCCGAGGCCCATCGCCTTCACCGTGTCGAGCATCTCCTCGAAGGGCATGTTCCCAAACGCCGCCGTCAACACGCCGAGTTTCATTCCTCGCTCCTTTCTGTGTTCGGGGGCAAACTCAACCCCGAATCCTGAAGCAGTTGGCTCAACAAGTCTGTTACGCCAAGGTCCTCGGCCCAATGGACGAGGTAGACGAGGTCGAGACGCGACCGCTGTGCCTTAGCGACTCGGAGGGCGTCGCGGTACTGGCGTTCGGACTCGCCCCGTTTGCTCCAATCGAGCTTGGAGAGAATGAGGTCCTCGGGGCTGCAGACCTCGACCTCGACGCCGAACGCATCCGCGAGCCCCCGCCTTTCGAAGGCGACGGCAGCGATGGTGAGGGAGCCGGTCGGCCAGTCGTAGAAAATGAGGGGCTGGGCCTGAAGGCAGTCCTGGCTCGGGTGATAGCCGCCGGCGCGGCGCGGCGGCTTGGGGCCTTGGAAGTAGACCTGGCGGTTGCGCTCGCCCGAGAAGTCCACAATCTCGCGCCCTGGCTCGCGGAAGCCCGTGTTGTAGCTCACGACGCCTTTGCGGGAGCCGGCGGGGCCGAAGCCGTTGTTGAGCATCACCTGGTAGCCCCACTTCCAGGCGCTGGGCACCTCGACCTCGACCAGGCGTGCGAGGCCGTGATACGTGCAGCCGTGGCGCTCGCGCTCGATGGGCCACCAGGTCTCCCACACGCGGACGAAAATCCAGGCTCGGTAGCCCATCATCGTGAGGGGCTGCCAGTAGTGGAAGGTCACGCGGTCGCCATCCACCTGGGGCGGCAGCCAGCGAGGCTGGGCGTCGTGGTGGTAGCGTTCGAGCGGCAGCGTCATCGGGTCGGTGAGGTGAGGGTGGACGGTGCCTGCCTGGGCGTCGCGGTAGTCGGGGTTGACGGGTCTGGCGGGCGAGTGGGCGACGTCCTCGCTCTTCTCCACCTGCCTCGCCCCTTCGGGTGGGATGATGAGGGCGAGGCCGCGGGAATCGAAACGCCCGATGTCGAGGCCGTTGCCGAAGTGCTGCGGATAGAGCAGATGCTCGCCGTCGCGGGTCTTCCAGTCCGCCGGGCGGAAGCGGTCGTAGACCAGCTCCTGGCCGTCGGGGAAGGTCACGCGGACGGGGTGGACGACGAGCGGCGCGTCCTTGAAGTCACCGAAGGTGAGGGAATCGCTTCGGTCGCCCTTGGCCAGCGTGCCCGTGCGGGCGTCCCACGACCAGGCGCGCAGGTCGGAGAGCCTTGCCGCTGCAACGGCTCGCGGCGTCACCACGACGCTGTTGCTCGGCGGCGTGAGGCGGCCGTCAGCCAGGACGCCCACGACGGCGAAGCGATACACCTGACCGTTCGTCAGCCCTGTCACGACGCAAGCTGGCTCAGTGAGAACGGCGCCGTCGCCCTGCGGCCCCCGCACGCGCCAGCCGACGACCCGCTTGTCCTCGATCTGCGGATTCCACCGCAGAAACGCCTTCCCATCGCCCGCGTCGCCCATCAGCGCCGTCGGCCCAAGCACAGGCAGCGGAGGCGGGACTCGTTGCTTCTCGGCAGCGCCGCGCGGCAGGCAACCTGCGAGAAGAACTGAGGAAAGGAGAAAGAGGCGTTCAACGGCGAACACGCTGCCGCCGACGCCACTGGTGAAAGTGCTTGACAATGTCTTCCTCCGTCACATGCGCCTTGGCCAAGGCGGATTCCATCTTCTCGGAGAAACGGACGAGTGCGTCTCTACCGGCAAGCGGCACAATTCTGAACACCCTTGCGCTCTTGCGGTCGAGGTCAACCTCGGTCATGCCCTCGATGATGGGGAAGCGGGCGCCCAGGCCACCGACCTCGGCGAGCCAGCCACTGCGGATGCTCCCGAAGCGAACGGCGGCGTTCACGGCGCGGTCGTGGTGGTTGAGGAGGTAGAGGATCTTCGCCCCCGGCGCTTGGTGCAGAATAGCTTCGACAAGGTTGTGCGCCTCGGGCTCCCCGGCCGTGCGGCGGCCCTCGCTGGAGTGCATGGTGGTGACTGGCTCCGTCAATGCCGTGACGACGGGCTTCCCGATGTAGAGACTGAGGACCGCCCGCACGCCGGCAACGCTCTCGATGTCCTCCTTGCCGGGCTCGGCGGCAGCCGTGCCGTTCCACCAGACGACCTTGCCCTTTCCGAGCTTCGCCGGCAGGTCGGGCGGGCCGCCGAGGCCGAGGAAATCGAGGGGTTGGCCGGCCAGGTTCACCCGCGGCCAGGTGTGGCTGACGACGAGGGTGCCGCCCTTGCGGACCCAGGCGGCGAGGAGCTTGTCGGCGCTCTCCTCGATGAACGGCTCGGCGGCGAGCCAGACGAGCGAATGCTCGGCGAGCTTGTCGGGGGCGTCCGAGATGTCCACGGCGGCAGCGTGGTAGCCGGCCTGTTGTGCGAGGCGGAAAAGCCCCTCGTATTCGGCGACGGCGGCGCCCGCCTGGGCGCCCCAGAGCACGGGGTCGCCGACATGGAGGTCGTTGTCCGCGCACGGCATCGGGTCGCCGAGGTGGCTGTGCCACATGGCGGGGCGGTAGTAGGCGATGGCGAGGTCGCTCACGGGCTTCAGCGAGTTCCACTGCTTGAGGCCGCGGGCGACGGCGACGACGTTGTGGAGGGCCTCGTGGTTCTCGCGGCGATGGCCCATGTGGCTCACCGGCGAGTCGCCCCAGCAGTGGCGGTCGTGGAACATGAACCAACTGATCGCCTTGCAGCCGTTGGCCATCGCGGCCAGGCTCATGAACTCCGTGTGGTTCCTCGGCACACGGTTGCCCTGGAGGTTGACGAACCACCAGCCGCCCATGAACTCGGCGGACCAGGTGACGGGGAGCGTGGCGTTCATGAGCTTGAGCACGCGAGCCATCGAGGAGTAGCCTGAATAGCTCAGCCAGGGATTGCGATAGAAGTCGTAGCCGACCAGGCCGCCCGTGCCCTCGGCGAAGCGGGCGAAATTCGTCGGCACGCCCTCGGGACGGTGGGGGTTGATGTTGGTGTAGTAGCTCACGCCCTTGAGGCCGCACCCCTCGTGCATCGCCCGCAGGGTTCTAAGGTACTTGGCCATCAGCCACTCTTTGAAGGCCACCCAGTCGAAGTACCAGCGGAGATTGGCCTCGACGCCCTCCAGCTTCCGCGGCGGCTCGACGTCCTCGAAGGAGGCGAAGGCGTCCTTGTAGGGCAGCTTGTCGGGCGAGCCGTAGGTGCGGGCGAGCCACTGGTGATAGAGTCCGCCGCGTCCGACGACGCAGGGATTGTAGTCGGCGCCGAAGAAGCTGTCGCGGACGATGTAGCTCACCTCGTTGTCGAGGTTGCACGTGGCGATGGGGCCGCGTTTGGCCACGGTGAAGTCGCGGGCCACGGCGTCCACGGCGGCGAACCACGTGCGCACCTCGTCGAGATAGGTGGGGTGGAGGTAGGACGGCTGCCAGCCCTCTTTGGCCTGGAGCATGTAGCCGGGCGCGGGCGCGTTGTCGGCCTGCCAGGCCATCATCCCCACGTCGCCCATCACGATGCGGCGGGGGTGGCCGCCCCAGGCCATCTCGTTGCACACGAAGGGGCCGGGGCGATAGGCCAGCTTCAGCCCAACCTTCTTCACCAGCTCCAGGTAGCCGAGCAGGTTGCGGCGCGGGTCTCCGTCGAGCCGTCGAAGTCGAACCGCCCCTTCTCGACCTCGTGGACCTCCCACGGCACGTAACTCGATATGCCCGGCAGGCCCGCATCCCTGGCGGCAACCAGGATTGGCTCCCAGTACCGCGGCTCGAGCCGCCAATACTGCACTTCCGCGGCGAAGAGGTCGAAGGGCTTGGGCAGTTTCGTCACGATCGCTCCTTGGGCTTGAGGGGCTCGGCCTTGACGCCGAGATGGCTGGCCGACGGGCGTTCGAGGCCGGGGATGTTGAGGTGGACGGGGCGGTTGAGGACGCGGGGCTTGCCGTCGGCGCCCTGGACCACCATCGTCGTCGTGCCGCCGCCGTCGAGGTTGATGCCGTCCCAGGCTCCCAGCAGCTTGAGCCATTCGCCCACCTCGGCGGTCGAGGCGCCTTCGCTTGTGCCCTGCTGCCGCCCGTCAATCACGAGAAGGTAGAGGTAACGGCCATCCCTTGAGACGCCGGCCGCTGTGCGCGGGTGGAGCGGCTTATCGTTGCCGAGCAGTTGGCCGGCCTTGAGGACGAGGCCGAAGCCGCCCACGGCGTTCCTCCATCCACCTGTCGTGGCACTTCGAGGAGGTGGACTTCGAGGTCGTGCGCCCCGTCTACATGCAGGCGTCGCTGGCCCAGGACTGGTTCAAGGGCGGCTGGGCGGCCACGTGGGAGTCCACGGGCGGCCCGCAGCAACTGAGCGGCGGCAAGGGCTGGGAGCCGGCCGGCGCCGCGAAGACCGCGGGCTTTACCGTGGACGAGGGGGTGATGACGCAACTGATGCTCAGCTATCTGGCCGCCGGCTTCAAGGGCTTCGGCCACTGGTGCTGGAACGGGCGGAGCGCCGGCTGGGAGGCGGGCGAGTACGCGCTCCTGGGCCGCGACGGCCAGCCCACGGCCCGCGCGATTCGGGTCGGCCACATCGGCCAGGCCGCCCGCCGCTGGCGCGACGAACTCTGGGCAGCCCACAAGGAGCCGCTGGTCGGCGTCTTCGTGGACTTCGACAACGAGGCGATGTGGGCCGCCATCTCCACGTGCGGGCGCGACAAGTTCAAGCACGTGCCCATCCACGCCCGCATCGGCGTCGCCCGCGCACTCATCAACCAGAACGTCCCGTGGGAGCACGTCACCGCCACCGACCTGCGGAAGGGCCTGGCCCGCCGCTACCGCGTCATCTACCTCCCCGCCGCCATCGCCCTCAGCAGCGACCTGCTCGACATCCTGTCGAACTACGTTCACGACGGCGGGCGGCTGGTGCTTGACATGCCCGGCGCCTACTACGACGAGTTCGGCCGGCTGCTGCCGACGGGCGAGGGCACGCCGTTCGAGGGCGTCTTCGGCTGCGTCATCCGCGACTACCAGTATTCGAGCAACGTGCCCCATTCGATCGAGGGCGTGGAACTCGAGGGCTTTGTCGCGGACTTGCGGCTGACCGCCGCCCAGGCCATTGCCCACTACGACGGCGGGGCGCCCGCCATCGCCGAGAATCGCCTGGGGAAGGGCACGGCAGTCGTGTTGGGCTGCGAGGCCAGCCTGATGTGCTACCGGCCGGGCGACATCGTGGCCGAGGAGATGCTCGTGCGCCACGCGCTCGGCGAACACCGCTCGCCCTACGCCTGTTATGGCGCCATCGCCTACCGCCTGGCCGCGCCCGCCGCCGACCACTACTTCCTCATCAACGACGGCCCGGCGGCGTCCGCGACGCTCGACACCCGCGACGCCGCCTATCGGCGAATGGCCGACGCCGTGACGGGCGAAGAGCTTGCCCTCGACCAGCCCATCCCGCTGCCGCCCCACAGCGGCCGCTGGCTGCGGCTTGAGCGGTAGGGTGTGCACACCTGCACACCGCTTCCTCTGGGAGCCTCGATGTCCTCGCGAAGCTCGATCAACGGAACGCTCGCGGCGGCGGTGGCGGGGCTGCTCTTGCTGCGCTTCGTGGCCATCGAGCGCGACCCGCCGGGCGGCATCGTGACCTCCAGCGGGGCGTTCCTGACCGACGAGGGCTACTATCTGAAGGCGGCGGCGCTCCACCACGCCTTCGGCTCGTGGCGAAACGAGCACGACGCCAACTGGTGCGTCGTCACGCCCCTCTACTCGCTGCTCACCGTGGCGATGGGCTACGTCTTCCACCCGCTTCTCGTGCCCGCCCGCTACCTGTCGGTCGCGTGCTCGGTGGGGTGCGTCGCGGCGTTCTACGCGCTCTGCCGTCGCGCCCGTAGCCGCGCGGAGAGCCTGGCCTGCTGCCTCCTGGCGGCGGCGGCGTTCGACAACTTCGCGTTCTCGCGCCTGGCGTTCGTTGAGCCGATGGGCACGCTCTTCGGCCTGCTGGCCCTCTACTTCTGGGTGGGATGGCGCGGGCGCTGGGTGTGGGCTGTGGCGAGTTGCGCGTGCGCCGCGGCCGCGATGCTGACGAAGCTGAATCTCGTCTACACCCCGGCCGCCGTGGGCTTGCTGTGGCTCTGGCAGGCGCGCGCGGCCTGGCGCGGCGGAGACCGGCGGGGGGCGCTGGGCATCGGGGGCGTCCTTGCGGCCACGGCCTGTCTGGGGGGGCTGGCCATCGCCCTGGCCGTGGGCGAGCCGGGCGAGGCGCGGCACCTGCGGGGCTCCGTGGCCAACATCGCCGACGTGTCGTCGCTCGGTGATGTCCTGTCGCACGAGGCGCAGCTCTTCTGGTATCATTCGCTCCACTCCTCGCGGCGGGCGCTCGTCGTGGCGGCGGTGTTGGGCGCCGTCTGCTGGCTCGCGGTGGGCCGCGGGCGGCCACGTTCCGCCCCAGAGGCGGCGGCCTCGGCCCGCCACCTGGCGGCGATGGCGGCGTGGGGCGCCGTGGGGATGCTGTTCTTCGGCTTCTTCGACTACCAGGTGCCGCGATGGCTCACCTTCACCATCTATCCCTTCGCATACGTGGCCGTGAGCGCGGTGGCCCGCGTGGCGCCGCAGCGGCGGCGGGGCCTGGTGCTGGGGCTGCTGGTGGCCGCCTACGCGCTCTCGCAGGCGCCGGCCGTGGGCCGCTATCTGACCCGGCCGCCGGGGACGTCGCTCCTCGACATGGCCCGCGACGTGGCTCGCCGTCTCGAGGCCGAGCGGCCGCCCGTCGTCCTCGCGGGCAACTGCTCCCACCTCGTTGCTCTCTTCTCGAAGCAGGTCCGCCCCATCGCGGGCGAGCAGCTCGACGTGGAGCAGATGCGCCAGAGCATGCGCCACTGGCGGCCCGCCTATGTCCTCGCCTACCGCAAGGAGCGCGAGCCGCTGCTGCGAGAGTGCGCCGACTTGTTCGCTGGCTTCCGCCGGATCGCCTCGTACCAAGTCGTTGCCAACTACTTCGACGACCACGACATCGTGCTGTACCGCGTCGAGTACCGCGAGGGCGCCCCGTCGCGCGCCTCGCCCCCTCTTTCCCCCGGGAGCCCTGACAGATGACGAGCTTCGACAACCCGTTCGAGTGCGATGGGCTGTGGCTGAAAGGCAATCTCCACACCCACACGACCCTCTCCGACGGCGCGCGGACGCCCCAGGAGCGCGTGGCCGACTACGCGGCGAAGGGCTACGACTTCCTCGCCCTCACCGACCACGACCGCCTGGCCGACCTGACGCCGCTCGCCCCCAATCGCCTCGTCCTCATCCGAGGCATCGAGCTGGTCTGCGCCAACCCGACGGGCGGGCCGGGCTACCACCTCGTCGGCCTCGACCTGCCCGAGAGCTTCCGCGTCCCCAGGTCGAAGCAGATTCAGACGGTGGTGGACGCCATTCTCGACGCCGGCGGCCAGGCTGTCCTTGCCCACCCCTACTGGACGGGGCAGAACATCAAGGACCTGGAGGTCGTGCGCCCGCGGGGGCCTTGAGGCCGAGAGTCCAGGCAATAGAGAAGTCGTAGCGGCCGCGCTGGGCGCCGTCGAAGGAGACGGAATCAAAGCTGGCCCCGCCCTGGAAGGCGGTGTCGAGGAAGGTGTGGCCGAAGGTCTCGTACTTCCAGCCGTTCCAGCCCAGGCGGATGGTGCGGTAGCGGGGGTCGTTGCCGAGCTTGATGAACTCGTTGGCCTCGAAGCCGTAGTGGCCGCCGTGGGAGTAGTTGTCGCCGAACTGCACGTGGCAGAGGTTGGTGATGACGGTGTTGTGCTCGAGGTCAACCGTTGCGGGGCCTGGGGGATTGGGCGTGCCGCCGCAGGAGAGGGCGGAGCCCTCGGCCACGGCGTCCTCGGCGATGAGCTTGATGCGGTTGCTGCGGAAGCTGAGCCCCGGGCCGCTCTGGTCGTCGGGGACGATCCAGACGCCACGCATCAGGCAGCCCTGGCCGCTGCCCTTGACCACGATCACGTTATCGGCGTGCTCGATGCGGCGGCGGGGGCGCTGGAGGCGGATGCCGTTGACGGGGTGGAGCTGGCCTGGGTCGTCGCCGCCGCCCTGGCCGCCGGTCCAGCGGGCCTCGGCTATCGTGCCTTGCACCTGGATGTAGTTGCGGCGGACCTTCACGTCGCTGTAGCCCTGCCCCGAGCCGATGCCGATGGGGTGGTAGCCCGCGCCGAAGATGCGGTTGCCGAAGATGCGAAGCCCCGCCGCGCCCTGCTGGCTGTAGTACATGATGCCGTAGGAGTTCGTGGCGTAGCTGTCAATGTAGACTTCGTTGGCGAGAATCTCACTGCCCTGAAAGGCGTTGACGCCGCGGTGGCGGGTGCGCTTGATGAGGTTATACCGGACGTGCGAGTTCTGGGCCGCGACAGAAACGGCGTCCATTCCAGTGTGGCGGTTGAAGAGGTCGCTGCCGCGGTCGAGGAAGGCGTTGTGGTGCACATCAACCTTCTCGCCGCGGATGATGAGGGCAATGGCGGCCACCTGGCAGCCGTCGTAGTCCACGCTCAGCCCCGCAATCTCGAGGCTCGATGGCTTGCTGAAGAAGAGGGGATTGTAAAGGGTGTCCCAGACCTTCTCGGTGGTGCTTCCGCCCCTGCCGCGGCGGAGGGAGCCGTTGAGGACCTTGACGTTCGACAGGCCGATGCCGCGCTGTTTGTGGCCTCGGATGGCGCAGGCCCCTTCGTTGGCCGTGTCGCGCTTCTCGTCGTAGGTGACCGTGTGGCCGCCGAGGTCGAGGGTGACGCCCGATGCGGCGATGAAGATGGCCGTGCCGTCCGCCGCGATGTCCTGCGTCACCAGATACGTCGCGTTCGGCCTGTCGAGGACGAATGGCGGTCCCGCCACATCGTCGGGGATGCGCACCGCGTCGGGCAGCCTCTTCGTCGTGAAGGTCGCGTCGGGCGATGCGATGCGGTTGCCGCGCTCGTCCACGCTCACGAGGCGGTAGTGGTAGGCGGTGTCGGGCTTCAGGCCCTTGAGGTGGTGCAGGTGGAGCGCGAAGCAGCGCTCCGGCTCGGCCGTCTTCTGGCCGTAGGCGGCGGTGGTGTCGAACTCGACGAGGCTCTTGGCGGGGAGGTTGGTTTGCCACGCGAAGCAGGCCGATGCCTCTGAGACGTGCTGCCAGAGGCCGCCGTCCTCGACCTTCAGCTCCTTGCCGAAGGCGCGATACATCTCCTCCTCCCGCTCTGCCCCGAAGTGCGCCGCGGAGAAGCGGTTGAACGCCCCATAGGCATCCTGTTCCGCCGCCCGCGCGAGCGGAGCCCCGACGACCAGGAGAAAGGCGAGCGCGCGCCGAGAGGCGGCCATCGGCTACTCCTTCACAACGGCCAAAGACTTCGCCTTCACCCCCGCGGCCTCGCGCACGACGCCCGAGGGGAAGCGGACGCGGATGTCGGCGGCCTCGGCCCGCCCGAGGCCAACGTGCAGGTCGGGGACGAGGACGTTCGAGCGGTGGAGGGAGCGCTCCATGAAGCACTGGCGGTAGTGCAGCAGCCCCTCCTTCTGCCCCAGCTTGCCCGCCTGATAGACCCACAGCTCGCAGCCCAGGTGGGCCTCGGCGGCGGCCCTGGGCACGAGGCGGACGCGCAGGCCCAGGTTCGCCGTGTCGTTGCGGTGGAGCTGCACCGTCTTGCCGGCCACCACCATGTCGAGGTCGCAGTCGCCGTCCACGTCGCCGAACTTGCGGCCGCGGCGGCTGCCCGGAACGCCGCCGGCCTCCTGAAATCGGCCGCCGAGGTTGAGGAAGACGCCGTTGGCGGTCGTGTGGTCGCCGCTCATCACGAGGTCGCGGCGGCCATCGTTGTCGAGGTCCAGAAGCTCGGCCTCGCCGTCGCCGTCCCAGGGCTTGCCGATGCGCCGGGCCGCGGGGTCGTAGATGCGCGCGGGGCTTTGCGTGAAGCGCCCTTTGCCGTCGTTGGCGTGCCAGTGGCCCGTCGCCAGGTCAATGAGGTCGAGGTCGCCGTCGGCGTCGAGGTCCTCGGGCAGATACCAGTGCCCCTTGCCGGCGGGCAGGCCGCGCGCGGCCGTGGCATCCTTCCAGCCTGCGGCGCCCTGGGCCTGCGGGTCGCGGTCGAGGACCCAGGCGTGCATCCGTCCGCTGAACATGCCCGCGAGGAACATCACGATCAGCTCGTTGCGATGGTCGCCATCGAGGTCCACGCTGAATGCGGTGTGGAACTGCGGCCCGCCGGGGTGGGCGGAGCGCTCTTCGCCCTCCGGCCAGCCGAGGAGGTCTTCGGCTTTCCAGACGGGGGTGATTGCGATCTTGTCGGGCGGCTCGGCGCCCCAGGAGCGCGGCTTCGGCTCGAGGGTCGCGGCGACGCCTCGCGATTGCCACAGCTCGTCGTGATGCCCATCGCCATCGAGGTCGAGCAGCTTGCCCTGGAGGATCGCAGGCGTCTTCCGCCAGTGCCCCGTGCCGTCGTTCACGAAGAGGCGGCCCGCGATGTCCGAGCCTTCCGAGCCGACGGCGTCGGGCTTGCCGTCGCCCGTGAAGTCCCACCAGAGCGGGTCGCGGCCGCCGAAGGCCCAGCGCGCCCTGTAGCCCGCGGGGTCGAGGGCGAACGTGCCGTCGCCCTTCCCGAGCCAGATGGCTGCCCCGCCCCCGTGGTGGCCGTAGTAGAGAATATCGAGATGCCCGTCTCCATTGATGTCCACCAGCGGCGACATCCAGGGGTACTTGAGCCCGGCCGGCTTCTCCTTCGTCGCCTCCTCGATGGCGTGGGTGAGGCCCGACTGCTCGTTGCCCTGGCCGACGCAGGACATGTGGAGGCCGTCGCGGTCGTCGAGGGGCCACTCGATGCGAAGCTCCTCGATCTCGACCGGCTCCTTCTCGGGCGCATAGGTGAGTTCCAGCTCAACGAGGCCATCCTGCTCCATCGAGCCTTTGGACGTGAAGACGAGGCCGGCCGCCTTGCGCAGGCTCTTGAACTCGACGCGCCAGTCCCTCGCGTCGGTGATCTGCACGTGGCCATTGCCAGGCACCACGTGCTCCTTGCCGCCGACCTTGACGACGATGCGTGCGGGGGCGGCGAGCACGTCGCCGCCATCGGTCTGAATCTGGCGTGGCAAGCCGAGGCCGTCCAGCACGTAGTCGCGGCGGGTGCCCACCACTTGGCGAAGTCCTTGCCCTCGTCCTTCTTGGCCAGTTTGATGCCGTCGCGGGTGAGGAGCGGCTTGCCGTTCGCGTCCACGAGGCTGAGCTTCACCTGGTACTCGCCCGGCTCGACACCGGGCAACTCGACAAGGTCCTCATACTTGCAGTAAACGAAGTGGCCCAGACGGCCCTTCTTCACGGTTCGGGTACGTAGTCCCGCGTTTACGCGGTCTTCGGACTTCTCAAGACCGCCTGAAGGCGGGACTACATACGTGATCTCGAACTCGGCGCCGGCGGGCTTCGCACCCGCGCTCAGCGGGGCATCGAGGGTATCGGCGCTGAGGAACAAGAGGCCGCGAACGGGATTCCAGTTGGCCTCGCATTCGAGGATGTTGGGTCGCGGCCTGGCCACGAGGTAGCTCTTGTCGGTGCCTGCGAAGCTGAGCTGATAGGTGTAGATCGGCTCGCCGGCGAGGGTGACGCTGTAGCTGTACCAGGACAGCTCGCCCGGCTCCTTGCCCTCGGGCTTGGGATAGGCAAGGCCGGGGAATGCCTTGGCCACATCGAAACGGGCGGAGCCTTTCGCCGGAATCTCGAGCGTCTTCTCCTCCTGCGCAACGACCTTGGCGTTCTCGGGCATGCCGCGCTCGCGGGCGCGGCCCATCTTGCCGTGGAGGACCTGCACGTTGGCCTTGACGCTCACGGGCTTGTCGGAGGGGTTGTAGATGACGCTCTTGAGATTGAGCTTCTCGTCGTGGAGGCCGCTCAGCTCTTCGATCTGCACGTAGGGCTTGTCGGCGGTGAGCACGGTGCGGGGGAAGCCATAGTGCTCCAGGTGGCCCGAGGCGCTTGGCACGTCGAGCCATTGCCAGTCGGGGTTCTTCAGGGGGGCGGCGAGCAGGATGTCCATCTTGTCGCCCGCCTTGTGCTCGACAGGCATCTCCACGTCCTTCAGGTCGGCGGCGAGTTCCATGTCCCACCACTGCTTGCCGCCCTCCTCGTGGATGCGGTTGGCGATGGCCATGTCGGGCCGCCAGTTGAACAGGTTCTGGCCGATGGCGGGATAGAGCTTCATGAACTCCCCGCTGCCCAGCGAGTTGATGACGAACTTGAGGAAGCTGGAGACTTGGCCGGGCAGCTTGTTGCGGTCGTGGAGGAAGATGCCCAGCTCATAGGAGTCGTCGAAGACGACGCCCGCCGTGTACTTCTCGCGCTTGCCGCGGTAGAGGCGATGGCCGGGCAGGATGTCGGAGCGGGCCGCGATGTAGAGGTGCTGCGGGTCCCAGGCGACCCAGAAGGAGATGGGGCGGTCGCGGTAATTGAGGCTGGAGGTCCAGACGACGCCCATCACCTTCACCGCCTCGCGCCATTCGTCGGCGCCGGTTGTGCCGTCAATGGTTGGCGGCTTCGACATCCGTGGCACGTTGAACCGCGGCACGGACTGCTCGTCGTAGGCCAAGCCACCGGCGAACGCTGAAGCATCCAGACAGAGAGCTGCGCTCAACATGATACGTCGCACAAGGTACAGCATGACTAGGCCTTTCATCCCGAGGTTCACCGGTGTGCGGCTACGACTCCCAGGCGCGGCCCCAGAAGGTGGCACCCCAATGGTGCCCGAAAGTCCAAAGGGACACCAGGAAGTAGCTCACGGACCAGACCCAATAGGGACCCGAACTGAGCGCGACTTCGTAGGCTCGCATCCACCAAAGCCTGCTCAAGCAAAGACAGGCAAGCATCTGAACCGAAACCCACGCTATCAGGTAGTGAGGCTTCGGGGCCTCGGGCCAGTGCCATAGCACACTGGAGTGAGATGGGCTCAGGAGTCCGAGCCCGTGGCAATGCGAGTACGTCTGCAAGCACTGGAGCGCGAGCAGAACTATGCAGAGGGCCGCGAGGTCCCGCGGTTCGCCGCGAACCATGCGCCTGAAGGAGGGCACTACCAGCCGAACGCACGCCAACACGGGGAGGCCTACCAAGCCGGCCCAGATACAGGCCAAGGCAGCCCCCGGGTAGGGGTGCTGCATGTACTGCTCCGCGCAGCCATGCCCCGCTGCAAGGATCAGCGCGGAAACGAGGGTGAGCCTCACCCCAGGCCATGCTCTTGAAGCAAGCTCACACGTTGTCACAGCTTCCATCCCTCTCGGTACTCGCCCATCTTGAGGGCCTGGTTGGCGTGTTGCTCGCCCCCCCGCGGAGCGTGGGAGCGGGAAAGCCACACGGACAGGCACGGACGAACACGGACGGGCGCTACTCCACGGTCACGGCGATGGCCTTCTCGGAGCGGGCGAAGCCGTCGGAGGCACGGATGAGGAGCGTGTAGGTGCCAGGGCGGGTGAAGCGGGCCTCGGTCTCGGGGCTACGGGCGTCGGTGAAGGACACAGCGTCGGGCGCGGTGCTGCTCCAGCCGACGATGACGGCCATGCGGGACTTGGCGTCGTCGGCGATGCGGGCAGCAAACTTGAGTGGCTCGCCGACCTTTGCCTTGGCGTCGGCCAGGCCCTCGATGCGGGGCGGGTCGTTGGCCAGGGGGTTCGCACGGTTCCAGTCGAGCGTGGCCTTGAGCTTGGGGCAGTCGTCGGGAGTCTGGTCCCAGGATTCGGCGAGGCCCCAGGAGCCCCACTTCGAGTACTTGCCGATGGAGGAGAAGGTGCAGAAGAGGTCGCCGCAGGCGTCGCGCCAGGCGTCGTGGTACTTGCGGTAGATGTCGCCCATGCGGGGGTGGCGGTTGGCGGCGTGGAAGAGGGCGGTGAGCTTCTCGTTGTCCTGGCCGCCGCCGACGCCAACGAGGTGCTGGCCGCCCTCGTAGGCGATGAGGCGGAGGCCGTGCTGGTCGCAGAGCTCCTTGACGGCCTTGATGCCCTTCACCATTTCGGGCAGGCAGTGGCTCTCGGCGTGGTCGAGCACCTGGCCAACCGTCCAGCCGGCCGCCTCGTCCGACGTCGGCTTGCTCCGCGGCGAGAGGCACATGTGCAGGTACGGCGCGTTCGACACCGCGTCCACGTGCTTCACCGAATCCTGCCAGGGGAACAGGATGTTCTTGAGCCACCAGGCGTTGCCGCTCTGCCAGGCGAGGACGCGGACCCCGATGGCCCCCACCTGCGCCTTGGGATCGGTCTCGGCCCGCAGCATCTCCGCCGACTCGAACGTATCCCTGCCCCACACGTGCTTCGCCGGCCGCAGCTCGGCCTGGCCGTCGTGAATCCAGAGGTAGACCGGCTCCGATGCCTGCCCGCGGAACACGATGCCGCCGATGCCCGTCCGCGCCAGTTCGGCCCCGAAGAACCCGCCCGCCCGTGCTTCGCCCCAGATGCCGGTGAGCGGCGAGCGGGCGCACACGCACACCTTGTTGCAGCAGATGACGGGTGTGCCCGTGAGCAGCCCATTCACGAACGCCAGCGGCGATTCCGGCGCAAGCGGGCCAATCGCAGGGTCCAGTTCCTCATACAGCATCCTCGCCGCCAGCCCGCTCCCGCCGAGATAGCGGCGGAGCATGTCCTCTGGCACCTCGCGCCACGTCAAGTGAGTGGTCGCCAGATCAACATCGAGGAGTCTGCCTTGCCTTGCAGGGAACACGGTGCTGCGCCTTCGATAGGTAGGCCACCTGGGAAGCAACAATGTTACAGGAATCCCGGCTTCGCGGCAAGCACGGTCGTGGCGTGGGACGGAGTGGCGCCCTTGCGGCGCCAGGGTCCTGCCGGCTTGCCGCGGACGCGACGGCGGGCCACCTCAGAACCGCGGCTGCGCCTGAAGCGCCTTCAGTTGCTTCTCCAGCAGGTGGTCGAAGACGTCGAGTTTGGCTCCCCGCTTGATGGCATGGCGCAGCGGGGTGAGATCCCGCACCCTCGCGCAGTCAATCAGGGTGATGTCGGAGAGATGCTCGAGGCGGGCGAGGGGGCCGAGGTCCACGATTCGCTCCAACCCATTCATCTCGAGCTGTTCGAGGCCGGTCAGCTTGGCCAGGGGCGCCAGGCTCTCCACCCGCTTGAGCCCGATCATGCCGAGGCGACGCAGCTTCGCCAGGCGGGCCAGCGGCCCGAGGTCGCTCACTTTCGGGAATTGGTAGAGGAACAGAGCGGTCAGGCCGGTGAGCTTGGCCAAGGGCGCCAAGTCCTCTATCTCGTCAAACTCCGATCGTTCCGCTCCACTCAAGCGGAGGTCCCTAAGTTGCGTGAGGTTACCCAGGGGATCGAGGGTCCTGGTCTTTCCGCATCCCCGGAGGTCCAGTTCGGTGAGACCCCTGGCGTTGGCCAGGGGTGCGAGGTCGTGGACTTTCGGCAGGAAGACCATCTTGAGCCGTCGGAGGCCATGCGTCCGGCCTAGCGGTCCCAGGTCCTCGATGTGGTCACAACAGTAGATTTCGAGGTGCTCGAGACTGCCGAGGCTCGCGAGGGGAGCGAGGTCCGAGACATCCCCGCCCCCGATGATGTAGAGTTCTTCGAGGTCGGCGAGATGGGCGAGCGGCTTCAGCGTGGCGAGGCCGGCGCAGTCGCTGAGCCAGAGCTCGCGGAGCTTCGTGAGAGCCGCGAGTGGGCTCAGGTCGCGGAGCACTCGGGTGTCCTTGCCGGCTTCAAGTCGAAGTCTGCGGAGATTCGTCAGGCCCTTCAGCCACTCCAGGTTCGCCATCTTTGGCGGGCAGGAGACCCACAGTCGCGTGAGGCCGGTGAGCTTGCCGAGCGGGCTGAGATCGCTCACGCTATCCAAGCCCCGGAGGTAGAGGTCGGTGAGTCTGTCCAGTCCGGCAAGCGGGGCGAGGTCGGAGACACTCTTGAAGCCCTGGAGTCCGAGGACCGCCAGATTGCTCAGTTTGGACAGAGGGCTGAGGTCCGTGACGTTTCTGCCATAGGCCAGGCTCAGGGAGGCGAGCTTCGTCAGCCTGGCCAGCGGCCGCAGGTCGGATGCATCCAACGCCCCGCTCAGGGTGAGGGACCTCAGCTCGGAAAGCCCCGCCAGCGGGGAGAGGTCCTTCGGACAAGCCGGCCTCCCTTCCTCCTTCACGCCCATCTTCCTCATATTCTCCAGCACGGCCGCCGGGTGCGTGTCGGCCTGATCGCTCTGCCACGCGGCGTGGAGCGCCGTCAACTGCTTCAGCCGCGCCAGCGGCCCGAGGTCCTCGATGGTGAAGCCCTCCATATGGAGCGAGGTGAGCCTGGGGAGCTTGTCCAGGCCGCGCAGGCGTTCGGAGGCCGCCTGGCCCCCCTGCGACCGCAGGCCGAGCGCCCAGAGGCCGGGGAACTTCGCCGCCAGCGCCGAC
The DNA here is from genome assembly GCA_041320515.1 of Planctomycetota bacterium. Classification (GTDB taxonomy): domain Bacteria; phylum Planctomycetota; class PUPC01; order DSUN01; family DSUN01; genus DSUN01. The sequence goes on from JBGLNR010000001.1 coordinate 4,592,054, forward strand.
GCATCGAAGTCGCCCGCTCCCCCCAGGTAGAGCGCCAGCTCGGCCGTTTCCGGGGCAGGTGGCAGCGCTCCGACCTCTTTCGCGGAGCACCATAGGGTAAGGGGACTGACCTTGTCGGCAATGGCCTTCAGCGCGGCGGCGCGGCCGGCCGGCCCCTCCACCACCACGCCCTCAAGGCGCGGCTCGGCCCCGTCGGTGCTGACGAGCAGGCGCGGCCCGTCCCACTCGAACCGAAGCTCCCTCCCGCGCCGGTAAAGAGCATAGTAGGCGTGCCCGCGACCGAATACGTACAGCCACTGCCCCGGCAGCAGCATCTCCCGCTTCGTCACCCCATTCGGCTGGCGAACTGACACCTCGGCCGGCTGGGCGAGGCGCCCCTCCGCCGATGCGCGCCCGCATGGGGCGAGGGAGGGAAGAACCAGGAGAAGCCCGAACAGCACTCTCGTGTTCATTTCGCCCCTTCTTGTCCTATCCCCAATCCCGAGCACCCAACGCCGAAACCTACGTTACCTGGCCGCAACAGAGCGCCGCTTGGCGCGCGGGGGCTTCGGGGCGAGGCGGCCCTTGCGCTTCGCCTGGGCGGCCATCCAGCGGGCAACGAGCTTGTCGCAGTCGCCGCCGCGTAACACTTCAGCCGAATGAAGTGTGGACACGCGCACACCGCTCCGACGGCGGGGAAGTTCGTAGTGCGGGCTTCAGCCCGTATCTGGGGCGTAGAATACGGCCTGAAGGCCGCACTACGAACTCCCACTTCATTCGGCTGAAGTGTTACGCCGCCGCATTCCTCCCACATCTCTTTCCGGATGCGGTGGATCTCCTCCACGATAGGGTCGCTGGGCATGGTTGATCTCCTGACAGAATGTCCATGAACCCCTCGGGCGTGACGATGAGGGGCATGAACCTGCCCAGCTCCCTGTTCCCTGCGGATCATAGCGCCGCCAACTCGCGCAATCAAGCGAACCCTCAGAAGTCGGTGGCGCTCTTCAGTTCGGGAAGCTGGGGCTGGAGTTCCTTGGGCACGACGATGGTGGCCCCGCGCTTGGCGGCGCCGCGCAAAGCCGTGATGTCGGTGATGTTCTGGCAGTTGGAGACGGACGGCCCGCGCGGCGCTCGCGGCCCTCGCCCGCGAGAAGCCTGCCGCCGCGCGGCGCGTGCCGCTGCCCGACCTGGGCCGCTCGCCCTTCACCGTCACGGCCTGGGTCCGCACGGCGGCTGGCGGCACGGTCTTCGCCACGGCGCCCGCCCAGGGCAACTGGGCGCGCCAGGGCAAGAGCTTCTTCATTCGCGGCGGCAGGCTCGCCTTCGACATCGGTTGGGTCGGCTGCGTGGAGGGCCGACGCCAGGTCGCCGACGGCCAGTGGCACCACGTCGCCGTGGCGAAGGGCGGCCAACTCCGCTTCTACGTGGACGGCCAGCCCGACGCCACGGGCACCCTCGACTTCCAGCCCGGCCCCGCCGGCCACGTGGCCAGGCTCGGCGCCACCTCGCCCAACTTCCCAATGCCCAGCCACCTCAAGGGCGACCTCGACGACGTGCGGGTCTACGGTCGAGCGCTCGCGGACGCCGAGGTGGCGGCCGACCGTGAGGGGCCGCAGGCGGGCCTCGTGGCGCGCTGGACGTTCGACGCCGACGGCGCCGACGCGACGGGCAACGGCAACGACGTCGTCATCCCGCAGGGTGTGGCGCTGATTGAGGGCAAGGCGGGCAAGGCCCTCCGCCTCGACGGCCGCGGCGGCCTCGCCCTGCCCGAGGGCGGGGCCAGCCCCGCCGACCGCCTATGGGCGCTGCTGGAGCGGGATTTCGCCGACGCCGCCTCGCGCCAGGAGATGGCCTGGGAGCGCGCCGACGGCATCTGGCAGGAAAAAGGGGACAGGCTACTTTTCCTGAGTCCTGCTGGGCCGCCGCAGAAAAGTAGCCTGTCCCCTTTTTGCGAACTGGCACTGGCACGCCGCTACGCCGCGGCAGTCGAGCGGCCGGCGACCCTCGCCGCTCAGGCCAGAGAGCTGGCCCAGCGCGCGGATTCGCCCCAGGCACTCGCGAAGGTCCGGGAGCTGTATCTCGCCTCGCGGCGCCACGCCGAGGCGCTGCGCCACGTCGCCGCGTTCGACCTCGATGGCCTGCGCGCCAACATCAACACCCTCTACCAGGACAGGGCCGAGCGCGACGCTCTGCTCGGCCGCCTCGACGCCCTCGAGCAACAGGCCGCCAAGTGGGCCGGCGGCGAGGCCAACGCCCAGGGCCTCGATGCCTGGAAGCAGGCGGTGGAGACCCTTCGCCGCGAGGCCCTCATCGCCCGCAACCCCCTGCTCGACTTCGATGAGATCGTCTTCGTCAGGCGCCTCACCTACGACTCCAATCACTACTACACCGAGTACATCAACAGCTCGTGGAAGCCGGGCGGCAACCTGTGCGTGCTCAATCTCCGCACGGGAGCCGTCCGCGAGCTGTGCCCCTCGCTCAAGGGCGGTGTGTTCGAGCGCTTCGACCTCTCCTTCGACGCCAGGCGCATCGTCTTCGCCTGGAAGGGCGCGCACCAGGAGGGCTATCGCATCTACGAGGTGGGCGTGGATGGCTCCAGCCTGCGCCAGCTCACCTTCCCGCAGGACAACGAGAAATGGCTGGTCGAGCAGTACCGCGCCCGGCCCCACTACCACCACGGCACCGACGACATGCACCCCTGTTACCTGGCCGACGGCGGCATCGCCTTCATCTCCACCCGCTGCCAGTACGGCATCCTGTGCGACGGCCCCGACGACTTCACGACCACCGTGCTCTACCGCATGGACGCCGACGGCAGGAACCTGCGCAAGCTGAGCAACTCGTCGGTCAGCGAGGCATCCCCCGTCCTCATGCCCGACGGCCGCCTCCTCTACACCCGCTGGGAATACGTGGACAAGGGGGCAGTGAGCGTCAAGTGCCTCTGGGCCATGTATCCTGACGGCTCGATGTCCTCGGAGGTCTACGCCAACGACATTTCGCTGCCGCCGACCTTCATCTACGGCCGCCCCATCCCCAACGAGCCCAACCACTACGTCGTCCTCGGCACGCCACACTGCCCGCAGAACGGCGTGGGCACCGTCATCCGCCTGAATATGAGCGGCGGCAGCATCCGCACCCGCGACCCGATGACCTACCTGACGCCCGACGTGGACATCCGCGCCGAGGGCGGCTTCGCCTTCCGCCAGGGCGACGGCCCCTGGCAGGGCGACGGCCGGGGCCAGGGGCGTCTGTTCAAAGACCCCTATCCGCTCTCGAAGTCCCACTTCCTCGTCGCCCACAAACCGGCAGGCCCCGCCTGGACCGACCCGAAGGGCTACGGCATCTATCTGCTCGACGAGACGGGCCGCGTGGAACTGATCTACCGCGACCCCGACATCTCGTGCTGGCAGCCCTATCCGCTCCGGCCGCGGCAGGTGCCGCCCGTGCTTGAGACGGCCCGCGACCCCGACCTCGCCGCGAAGGGCCTCGCCCGCTGCGTCGTGGCCGATGTCTACCACGGCCTCGCCGTCGAGCGCGGCACGGTGAAACACCTACGCATCCTGGAGCAGGTTCCCCGCCCCTGGGCCGCCCGCCGCCGCTGGGGCGGCGACGAATACGACCAGCAGCACGTCGTCATCACCAAGGACACCCACCTCGGCCTCAAGGTCCAGCACGGCGTCGTGCCCGTCGAGTCCGACGGCTCGGCCCACTTCCTCGTGCCCGCGGGCAAGAACATCTTCTTCCAGGCCCTCGACGCCAACCACATGGCCGTGCAGACCGAGCGGACCTTCGTGAACTACATGCCGGGCGAGACCCGCTCGTGCGTGGGCTGCCACGAGACGCCCGACCAAGCGCCGGCGCTCGGTGCGCTCAAGGCGCTTGCCCGCGCGCCCTCGGCGCCCGGCCCCCAGCCCGGCGAGAAGGCGGGGGCGCGGCCCCTTCACTATCCCAGCGACGTCCAGCCCGTCCTCGACAAGCACTGCGTCAAGTGCCATTCCGTGGGCGGGACCTCCGTGTCCCGCGTTCCTCCTGTAGGCGGGACGTCCCTGTCCCGCGTCCCTCCCAACGGCCTCGACCTCAGCGGCGCCCTCACCCCGCTCTTCAGCGTCTCGTATGAGAGCCTCGTGCCCGAGCGCCGCGGCGGCAAGGGCCGCCGCCGCTTCGACCTCCTTGGCCCCACCATCGGCGAGAACCATCCCAAGACGGGCAACGTCCACTATCTGCCGGCGAAGAGCCTCGGCTCCCACGCCAGCACCCTCGTCGCCATGCTCAGCAAGGGCCTGGTGAAGCTCGCCGACCCCAAGCAGGCCGAGGCCGTTGCTCGCCTCGCCGAGCAGCACAAGGACATCCCTCTCGCGCCCGAGGAACTGCTCAAGCTGCGCCCAGGCGGCCTCCTCGTCGTCTCCACCCCCAACGTCAGCTCCATCCGCAGCCGCTTCCGCTTCCTCATGAGCGGCTTCCACAACAAGTTCAAGCGCCCCCTGGACGAGTCGGCGCCCTCGCCCTCGCACCACGTCACGCCTATCAGTTTCCCGTGGCTGCGCTACATGCTCCACACCAACGGCTTCCGCATCGCCGCGGTGCGGGCCAACCGCATCAAGCTGGCCAGCCTGCCCCACGCGGTCTTCTACCCCTTCTCGGCGCTCTACACGGCCCTCAGCTTCGCCCGCGAGCGCGACCGCGCGCAGCGCGGCCGCAACTGGGAGGTCTTCAGGACCCTCTTCTCCGCCGCCGTGTTCTTCGGCGAAACCCTCGTCGTGGCCGCACGGAAGGCGCCCGCGGCCGAGCCGTGACGCGCCGTTGGCGAGGCGCGATGCCCAAGGAGTCGGCTTCATTCCTTGCCATCCAACGTCCCGCACGATGGCGAAGGCCGAGTTGAGCCGACCGCAGAAGCGCTCGGCTCAATAAGGTGTGCCCAGGCGCGCAAATCCGCTACTGCACCCGGGGCACGATTGCGACTTGCTTTTCCCATGCGTTTTCGCTATTTGTGATAGCTCGCGCGCGATGGGCGCACACGTTTCACCTCAGCAGGAGGCTGCACTGTGAGTTCACGTCGAATTCTCGTCGGCATCGCCGTTTGGGCGGCCATGGTGGCCCTGTGCTCGGCTGTGGGGGCGGGGACGTATCGCTCCCCCTCCGCCGCCCTGCCGTCGGCGGACGGCAAGGCCGTGTACGTGGCGGACCAGTCGGCGGATTGCGTGGCCGTGATTGACCCCGCGGCGGGGAAGAAGACGGCCGAGTGGAAGGTGGCCGGCGGGCCGACCTGCCTGGCCCTCTCGGCCGACGGCAAGACGCTCTTCGTCACCCTCCAGACCGCCAACGCGGTGGCCGCCCTCGCCACGGACAGCGGGAAGGAGACGAAGCGCATCCCCGTGGGCTTCCGTCCCGCGGGCCTCGCCCTCGCGCCCAAGGCCGGCCGCCTGTTCGTGTGCAACATGGGCGACTCCACGGTGTCGGCGGTTGACTGCGCCGACCTGGCCGAGAAGTTCCGCGTGAAGTGCGTGCGCGAGCCGATGTACGCGGCCGTCACCCCCGACGAGGCCCGCGTGGTCGTGGCCAACTCACTCGCCTACGGGCCGGCCACGGAGAGTTCCACCGCCGCCTCGGTCAGCATCTTCGACGTCAAGGAGGGCAAGACTGGCTCCACCATCAAGCTCCCAGGCGGCTCCACCAACTGCCGCGAGGTGCGCATCTCGCCCGACGGCAAGTGGGCCTACCTCGTCCACAGCGTCTCCCGCTTCCAGGTGCCCACCACCCAGCTCGAGCGCGGCTGGATGAACACCTCGGCTCTCTCCGTCATTGACCTGACGGCCAACGAGCTTTACGCCACGATGCTGCTGGACAGCATTGACCTGGGCGCGGCCGATCCCTGGGGCCTGGCCCTGGCCGCCGACGGCAACACGCTGTGGGTGAGCTTGAGCGGCTGCCACGAGGTGGCCCGCATCCACGTGGGCCGCCTGGTCGAGATGCTCACCGGCAAGATTCCCGACCAGTACGCCAAGAGCCTCGGCTCCGCCAACATCAATCCCTGGGCCGAAGTCAAGAAGGACCCCAAGTACCGCTTCCAGCTCGTCAACGACCTGATGGCCATGTACTTCGCCGAACTCATCCAGCGCTACCCCGTGGGCGGGCGCACGCTGCTGTACCTTCACGCGGCCGACAGGCCCTTCGAGCGCGGGCCGCGCGGCATCGCCCTGTCGGGCGACGGCAAGCAGCTCTACGTGCCCACCTACTTCGGGGGCGCGCTGTGCGTGATGGACACGGAGACGGGGAACCTGGCCAAGAACATCCCCATCGGCGACCAGCCCGAGCCCGACATGGTGCGCAAGGGCGAGGTCGCCTTCCACGACGCCGAGTTGTGCTTTCAGAAATGGCAGAGCTGCGGCACCTGCCACCCGAACAACGCGCGGATGGACGGCCTGCGCTGGGACCTGTTGAACGACGGGATGGGCAACCACAAGCGCAACCGCAGCCTCGTCTACTCCCACTACACGGCCCCCGTGATGGCCATGGGCGTCCGCCAAACCGCCGAGGTCGCCGTCCGCGCCGGTTTCAAGCACATCCTCTTCGCCGTCGTGCCCGACGACACGGCGAATGCGGTGGACGCCTACCTGAAGTCGCTGAAGGCCGACCCCAACCCCTTCCTGGTCAACGGCAAGCTCTCGGAGGCGGGGGCGCGCGGCAAGGCGCTCTTCGACGGCAAGGCCAAGTGCAACACGTGCCACACGGGCCAGTACTACACCGACCTGAAGGCCTACGACGTGGGGACCCTCGGCCCCTACGATCGCCCCGAGAACCGCTTCTACACCCCCAAGCTCACCGAAATCTACCGCGTCGCCCCCTACCTCCACGACGGCCGCTCCGCCACGCTCGAAGAGGTCTTCACCGTCTGGAACAAAGAGGACAAGCACGGCGTGACGAGCAAGCTGTCGAAGGAGGAGCTGGCCGACCTGATCGCCTACCTCAATTCGCTGTAGCGGCAAGCGTCCCGCTTGCCGGCCGCAACGAAAGGCCCCGCGCTCGCGGGGCCTTTTCGTTGGGGTTTGTGGGTGTGCCGGGCGGCCATGCCGGCCTGGCCTATCCGTCCGATCCGACCGATCCGTCCGATCCGTCCGATCCGTCCTGTCTCCTTGCCTCACTTGATCATGTCGCGCACCGCCCTCACCGCCTCCTCCAGCCACCCACTCTCCCAGTGGTGCTTGCGGGCGGGGCCGTCGGCGTAGTCGTGCGGAATGCGCAGTTCGGCCATCAGGGCGTGGGCCGCCTGCGTGTCCGCGCGGAAGTTGCCGTAGCCGAACAGCCCCAACCGCTTCGCCCCGCGCACGGCGTCGGGTCGCTCGCGCAGCAGCCGCGTCATGCGGTACTGCTCGAAGTTCTCCTGCGTCCCCACGATCCCGCCCATCTCGAAGGCGGGGCGGGCCATCATCATCGGGGCGTCCCAGGCAGCGGCGGCGGCGAATGCCTCCGGGTGCCGCAGCAGCAGGGTGAACGCCCCCCAGCCGCTCTTCGAGTAGCCCACGAGCGCCCGTCGCTTCGCGTCGTGCGGATAGAGCTTCTCGGCCAGGGGCACGAGCACCCGCAGCACGTAGCTCTCCTGCCGCAGCGTCGGCTCCGTCGGGTGGTCGCAATACCAGGGCGAACCCCCCTGCGACCCGCCTTGCGAGCCGCCTTGGGACCCGCCCTGGCTCTGGGAGCCGCCGGGCTGTCCGCCCTGCGCGCCGCCCGGCTGCGTGCCCTCGGCCCCGCCCGGCTGCGTGCCCGGCTGGCTGCCGGGCTGGCCGCCGGCCTCGGCTGCGATGTCCTTGGCCACGCGCTCGGTGGCCTCGCGGACGCCCTTCTGCTCGGAGGCGATGCGGCCGAGGCCCTGGAGGTCCTGGCTGCTGGCCGAGCCGGTCTTGGCCAGCACGTCCTTCTCCTTGCCGACGAGGCCCTCCAGCTCGCGGATGCGCTCGTCGAGCTTCTTGAGCACCTCGTCCTTGTTGGCGACTTTCTCGCTCTCGCGCTTTTCGCCGGTCTCCTTCTCGATGATCTGGCGGATTTCCTTCTTCCAGGCCTCGAGTTGCTCGATGCGCTTCTGAATCTCGTCCTTCTCGTCGGCGGTGAGGACCTCGATGAGGCGCATGAGGTCCTGCATCACCAGGTCCTGGGCCTTGCGGGCGCCATCGAGGTCGCCCTTGTCGAGCAGGCCGACGATCTTGGCCATGTGGCGCTCGATGATGGCCTCCTTGGACTCCTGGAGTGCGCGGAGGAGCTTGGCGGCCTGCTCGGGCTCGTTGGCTTTGAGGACTTCGGCGAGGCGGGCGAACTTCTGCTCCAGCTCGGCCACCATCTGGCGCACGCCGTCCTGGCGGATGCCGAGGGGCGAGTTGAGCGGCTTGGTCTCCGCGGGCGGGGCCTCTTTCTCCTTGGGGGCCGGCTCGGCGGCGAGCGCGTAGCCAAGGGTGCCAACAGCCATCAGCACGGCAGCGAGGCGGTTCATGGCAGCACTCCTTGTCGCGGGTCCCTGGGTTTGTAGTGCGGGCTTCAGCCCGTATCCTCGTACGGCCTGAGGGCCGCACTACGAACTCGCGGTCACTCAAAGATCTTCTGGATTCGCCGCAAGTGTTCCTTGATCGTCTCCTCGTTGAGGTTCTTCTGCGCCCTGAGGACCTCTCGGAGGAGGTTGACGGCTTCCTGGTATCCCTCCCATTTTACCATATGCCGGAGGATTTCTCGCATGGATTTCACAAGTTCGTCCTGCTCCTTTGCGGCGTCGGCCAGGGCGGCCAGGGACTCGTCTTTCGGGCGCCCCTCCTTCGCCGGGAGGGCCTTGCGGGCCACGTCGAGCAGGTCGGCGGCCTGGAGCACGCCGCGTCGGGCCAGCAGCTCGAGCGGCTCGATGATTCGCCCCCCGAGGCGGTCGCGGGCCACCTGGGGGTCGGGCTCGAGGCGGTTGTTCTCGACCTCGGCGAGGATCTGGGCGAACTGGGCGGCAATGGCGAGGCCGCGGCCGCCGACCAGGCGTTGGAGTTTCTCAGAGGCGGCCAGGATGTCCCTGTCCTTCGCGGCCAGGGTGGGGTCGCGCTTGAGCGTGGCTTCGAGCGCGCGCGAGTTCTCGAGCAGCTTCTGCTGGTCGCTGAGGATGCGCTCGAACTCGAGGCGCTGCTCCTGCTCGCGGCGCAGCAGCTCGGCCCGCAGCTCGTCCTCGGTCACGACGCGGAGCGAGAAGGTGCCGGAGAGGCCGACCTTGGGGCCGGACACCGTGTCGTTGTCCTTCGCCTCGACGTGGACGGCCATGTGGGTGCCGGGCGCGAGGGCGAGGGGCGCCACGTCGAGGCGGTGGGCCAGGGCAAGCTGTTTCTGGCCGTAGGCCTCCTTGCGGCCGCCGAAGGGCACGCGCCGCTCGACGGGCTCCGTGGCGGAGTCCGCGGCAACGACACACACCAGTTCGGCGGCGACGACGGCATAGTCGTCCGACATTCGGGCGTGGAGGGGCACGACGGCGCGGGGGGTGATCATGTCGCCGATGCCCTCGAGCCGCGCCCGCACGGCGGGCTTCTGGTCGGGCACCACCTTGAGCGAGAAGCGCGCCGGCTGCCGCGAGGCATAGCCGTCGCTGTCCATCAGCTCGATGGCATAGGTGCTGCTCTGGAGCGTGTCGCCGGCGAGGGTGGCCCGGAACTCGCGCCAACCTCCCGCAGGCTCCAAACCTGCGGGAGGTTCCATTGGAATGGGCTTGGCCTTGCCGAAGGACAGCTCGGCAGACTTCAGCGGCTTGCTCGCCACGCCCCGCACCTCGAGCGTGCTGCCGAGGAGGATGGGATAGGAACCCACGTCCGAGGGGAGCGGGTGCGGCCCCTTGCCCACATACTTTGGCGGCGTGCAGACGAGTGTGAGCGACTCGACGATGGGGCGCTCGACCAGCCGCACGTAGCACCAGGGCGATTCGGCGTCGCCGCCCCACACGTAGAAGCGAAGCGGCTCGAGGACGTTGCGGAAGGTGGTGCTGAAGGTGTTGCCGCCCACGACGGCCATCGGCTCGCCGCCCGAGGCGCCGCCCTCCTGGCGGAAGCGGAGCATCACGAGCGAGGGCACGACGCCGCCTGGGTCGGCCTGCACCTGAATCGTCAGGTCGTCGCCGCGCGGGCACACGATTTCGTTGCCCGTCGCGCCCAGGATGGCCAGATGGGTGGCCTGGGGCCACGAGCGGTCGAGCAGGAGCACGTTGCGGGCGAACCAGAGGCGCATGGTGGCCGGGAAGAGGGCGCACGCGGCGCCCACGATGGCCACGGCGGCGGCAATGGCCGCCAGGTTCGCGCCCCGCCGCCGGCGGTCGAGCGTGTCCGCGAAGTCCACGCTCTCTGCGGCGCGGATGCCGCCGTCAATCGTCGCCTGGATGAGGGCCGGAGAGGAGCCAGTGGCTTCGGGGTTGCCCATCCTGGCGAACTGTAGGGCGCTGATGAGGCGCTCGCCCAGCTCGCGGTGGCGGGCCTCGACCAGGATGCCCAGCGTCTCGTCGTCCAATTGCCGCATCAGGGGCCGCGCGAGGCGCCTGTAGGCGAGGAAGCCGAGCGCGGCCAGCCCGATGAGCAGGCTCAGCGTCCGCTGCGTGCCGTCCATCCGCAGATAGCGGTCCACCAGCAGGCTCGCGGCCGAGAGGAGCACGAGCGCCACGGCCAGCACCGCCGCGCCGTCGAGGGCCAGCCACAGGCGGACGGAGCGGCGGAGGGCCGAGAGCTTCCGCTCGATGGGGGCCGGGCAGGGAACGGCCAGATCGGTCGGATCAGTCAGATCAGTCGGATCGGACATATCAGTCCTACATCAGGCGGTTGTACTTGCGCACCGCCCACTCGATGGTCAGCAACAGCGCCAGGAGCCCCAGGAGCCGGGTGGTGTCCCACAGGTTCTGGGGCTTCTTGGAACAGGTGGACGCATTCGTGGAGCAGGATGTAGCGCTGGTGGTAGGCGAGGGTGCCGCTGGGGTAGACGTAGGCGCAACTGTAGCCCAGGATGGTCACGCCGCCCCCGCCACCGCGCCAGTCCACGCCGTCGGATTTCATCGCCTCCTGCCACTTCGCCGGGCTGCTGGCGTAGACGACGGCCATGCGGTTGTCGTGGATGCCCGGCGGCTCAGCCCCGAAGAGCTCCACGTAGTGCGGGTAGGCCAGCTCGAGGAGCCGCAGGTAGGACTCGGCCGTCTCCGGCTTGTAGTCCGTCTTCAGCGCGTAGTGCTGGCTCACGTACCAGGAGAAGCCCGGGGTATTGCGCAGCCGAGGGCTCGAGTACGTTCGCGGCACCGTGTCCCCCACGCAGGCGGTCTTCACCTCCTTGAGGGTCGAGGTTCTCCCGGAAACGATCACCTGTGCGGGAAGCCGCGAGGGCGGTGGAACCGCATCGTCGGCGGCCGCGATGGAGCGCAGAGCGAACACCAGTGTGGCGGCCAGAGAGACGCGCGCAAGAAAGAGCATCAAGGGGCCATGTCCTCTCGTTGAAGTGCCTGGGCGAAACGCACGGAGAAACGCAAGAGAGAGCCGGACCGCGGGATTATAGCAGAGACGGGGAGGCCCGCTCAATCGCCGGGCTGGACTCTCCTGACCGCGGCGTTCTCGCCTTGAATGGGCCATGGGTGAGTTGCCAGCCAACGAGGCGCGGACGTATACTGTGCTCTGGGGTCCCAGCGCCCCCGCCCTCGATCTGCCCGAAAGGCGCTGCGAGTTCGCTACCGAGAAGCCATAGGCGATAGCAGAGGAGGCGATTGGATGGCGTCGAGCCGCCTGGTGGCTGCGCTGTTCGGCGCGGCGGCGCTGACAACAGGTGCCGCACGGGGCAGCGAGGTCACGATCGGCCTGGTCGCCCAGAGGGACGGCAAGCTCGCCTCGTTGGAGGGGGCTCACGAGATTCGGCGGTCGCCCTATGGCGGCTGGGTGGTGGCCACATGGCCGATGAGCATGAGAGTGGATAGCTCGCCGATCCTGGACTACCGGGATGGCCTGCTGGATGGGGCGGCGAGCACTGGACTTCAAGGCGGGGCCGCCGAGGGCATTGGCGCTGCTGACAAGCTGCTCAAGGAGCTTGGAGTCGAGGGGCCGCCTGTGGTGCCGGGCATCAATCGCCCGTCCACCGCAAAGATGGAACTGCACGACGGGAAGCACGTGCTGATGCCCGGCGATGTCCGTTTTGCGCTCGAACGGGGGAAGCTCAGTTCCGACGACCCTCGCGTGACCATCGAGGCCGGCCGCGGCCTGGCCGAAGTGGCCTGCTGGCCTGTGACCCTTCGCGCCTTCGCGGGGGAGCGGTCCGCCGCCGCCCCGATGGCCATCGCCTACGAGGGAGCCGACCTGCTGGCAGGCGTGCTGAAGCCGGTGGAGGATGCCGAGAAGCAGGGGCGCCCGAAAGCCGAAGGAGGGGCGGCCGAGGCCCCGCGCTTCCGCCGCGTCATCCTCTGCCTCCCGCCGACGCCAACGGGCAAGGCATACCGCTTCAACGGCGTGCCCTTCACGCTCGACGCGCGGGGCAGAGTGACCCTGGCCGAGGCCGGGCAGGTGGAGTTGGTGGGCGATGCGGAACTGCGCCTCAAGCTGCCCCCTGCGCCGCCAACGCGACTTGTCGGGATGCGCAGGCTCGATACGCGAACCGTCGCAGCCGTCGCGGGGCATCCAGACCTGCCTGTGTGCCTGAAAGGCTCGGAGGTCGCGCCCGTGGCAGCGCTCCCCGGCCAGGCCACCATTCCCATCACGTTCCCCGTCGAGAAGACCAAGCAGCATGTGGTGCCCGTGGCAGACACCTTCGATGCCCTCCCGCACAAGATCGCTATGCTCGACGCCGCTTCAGGCGCGTCCTACCTGTTCGAGACGGCGCAGTTCTTCGTCGCCCCAGGCGCCCAGTACCGCTGCCGCCTGACGCCTGTGGGACGAGGCGCCAGGCCGCTGACGGAACTTGGGTGCAGCCTGGTCCCCCTCTACCGAACGAGAGAGGCCGTTCCGGTGAAACTCACGCGGGAAGGCGATGGCGCGTTCTCCTGCGGGTTGCCCGCGGCCGTGGATTCAGGGCTTTGGCAACTGGTCTCCGATGGCAAGGGCGCCTTGGCGCTGCTCCTCGTGAGCGACCAGAAGGCCCCGGCCACGGTCTCCCTCTACACCTATCGCAACCGGGCGGGCTTCGTTCGGGGCGACCCGGTGGACGTCTATTGGACGGTTCGGACGCCGGGCGGGGCGAAGCCGGTTGGTGAATTCCAGGTGGTGCTGCGGGGCACTCGATTCGAGAGAGTGCTTGCCCGCGAGGGCGAGACGAAGGAGCCGCTCCTCACCGGGCACGCACGTCTCGATACGTCAGCCCTGGCGCCAGGGCTCTATCATCTGGAGGTGCGCCCGGAGGCGACCCTCAGCTATCCGACCCACTTCTTCGTCTACCCGCGCGAGCCTGTGTCGGACTTCGGACTGAACTCCTACGCCCCGTTCGGCGAGGCGAAGATGGACGCTGGCTCGCCGATCACCACCTACTACGGTCAGGGCACAGGGGCAGGCGAGCCGGGTCTCGAACCCGCCACGGACCACGCGCGGAGCGGGCTGGATGCCGCCCTTGCGTCCTTTTCGAACTGTTCCGCAGGGCCTGCCATAGAGAAGTTCATCCGGCCCACTGAGGACGAGATTGGGCTGATGACCCTCGCCCGCTGCGGTAAGCGTGCAGCCCCGCACATGCCCGCGACGCTCCACCACGAGGATTGGAACCCCAAGCACACCCTGCCCGAGGAGTTGAGCCAGCTTCGCCGACGCAACGCGCTCTTCACGCAGAAGTACGCCGACCTGGCGGCTTTCGCGGGCATCGCCCTCAACTGGTACGCCACGACCCACGGCTACTGGGAGGAGTCGAAGCCCCTCGACGGGCATCAAGCTCGACGGAACCAGGAAGCGGCCAAGTGGGTCGCACAGCGTGTCGAGGGCAAGCGCTCAGAGGCCGAGCGCAAGCATGCGGAGTATGACGCCTGGAGCCTCGTCCTCCCTTCGGCCTACGAGCAGTACCTCGCAGACGCGAATGCGATTCGGCCCGGCCTCACCGCGCACACGGGCATCCCATCGTTCTGGCTCGGCGGCAGGGCCTCCTACCCGCCGCTGGCCTACTCGACCCTCACGCACCGCGACTGCGTGGACTACACGGACTACGGCCGCCCGCCGGGGGCGCCGAGGGTGCTGAGGAACTCCTTGTTGGTCTTGGCGCGCTTGATGCGCTCGATGAGGAGTTCCATGGCCTCCGTGGCGTTCATCTCGCTGAGGACCTTGCGGAGGACCCAGACGCGGTTGAGGTCCTCGGGCGTGAGGAGGAGTTCTTCCTTTCGGGTGCCGGAGCGGTTGACGTCAATGGCTGGGAAGATGCGGCGCTCTTCGAGGCGGCGGTCGAGGACGAGTTCCATGTTGCCGGTGCCCTTGAACTCTTCGAAGATGACTTCGTCCATTCGGGAGCCGGTTTCGATGAGGCCGGTGGCGAGGATGGTGAGGGAGCCGCCCTCTTCGATGTTGCGGGCGGCGCCGAAGAAGCGCTTGGGCTTCTGGAGTGCCGCGGCGTCCACGCCGCCGGAGAGGATTTTGCCGCTGTGGGGGCACTCGGTGTTGTAGGCGCGGCCGAGGCGGGTGATGGAGTCGAGGAGGATGACGACGTCCTTGCCGTACTCGACCATGCGCTTGGCCTTTTCGATGACCATTTCGGCGACCTGGATGTGGCGCTCGGCCGGCTCGTCGAAGGTGGAGGAGATGACCTCGGCCTTGACGGAGCGCTGCATGTCGGTGACTTCCTCGGGCCGCTCGTCAATGAGGAGGACCATGGGATAGATGTCGGGGTAGTTGGCGGTGATGGCGTTGGCGATCTTCTGGAGGAGAATGGTCTTGCCGGCCTTGGGCGGCGAGATGATGAGGCCGCGCTGGCCCTTGCCGATGGGGGCGACGAGGTCCACGATGCGGGTCTCGATGATTTCGGGGGAGGTTTCGAGGACGAGTCGCTTGTCGGGGTGGAGTGGCGTGAGGTCTTCGAAGCAGATGAGGTCGGCGAGTTCCTCGGGGGCGGCGTGGTTGATGGCTTCGACGCGGAGGAGGGCGAAGTAGCGCTCGTTTTCCTTGGGGGGGCGGATTTGGCCGGCGACGACGGTGCCGGTCTTGAGGCCGAAGCGGCGGATTTGCGAGGGCGAGATGTAAATGTCGTCGGGGCAGGGCAGGTAATTGTAGTCGGGCGAGCGCAGGAAGCCGAAGCCGTCGGGGAGGACCTCGAGGGTGCCCTCGCCCTTGATGAGGCCGTTGCGCTTGACGCGTTCTTCGAGGATGCGGTAGATGAGTTCCTGCTTCTTGAGGCCGGCGATGCCGGCGAGGCCGTCCTCTTCGGCCATGGCGTGGAGTTCGTGGATTTTGAGTCGCTTGAGCTGGCCGATTTGGAGTTCTTCGCCGGTCTTCTTGGAGTCCTCGATGTGTTCTTCGAGGGCCTTTTCTTCTTCGGCCAGGTCGGCGTCGTTGGGGAGGATGCCCCTGCCGAAGTCGGGGTTGGGGCGGGGCTCTTTCTTCTCTTTCACCGAGCGAGGATTTCTTGCCATAGCTCCTGCACCTGTCGCAAAGTGGTTTCGAGGGACGCGTTGCCGTCTATGACGAAGCGCGCGCGGGCGCGTTTGGCGTCGATGGGCCGCTGGAGGCGTTCGCGGCGCGCCAGCTCGGCGGGGTCCCAGCCCCGCTGGGCGGCCCGTGCCCGCCGCACGCCGTCAGGGCAATCCACGAAAACGAGGCAGTCGCACAAGCGGTCGAACTCCACCTCGACGAGCAGCGGGGCGTCCAGCACGATGGCGGTCGCGCCCGCGGCGCGGGCCTGGGCGATCTGGCGCTGCATCTCGGCCAGGATGGCCGGATGGGTGAGGGCCTCGAGGGCCGCCACCTCCGCTGGGTCGGCGAACACCTGCCCCGCCAGGCGCCCGCGGTCCACGCGGCCGGCCGGGTCGAGCACGGCTGGCCCCCAGCGGGCGGCGATGCGGTCGCGGACCGCCGGGTCGGCCAACGCGGCGTGGCCGATGGCGTCGGCCGAGACCACGCGAGCGCCCAGGCCGGCCAGCATCCTGGCCACCGTCGTCTTCCCGGCGGCGATGCCGCCGAGGAGGCCGAGGACGGGACAAGGGGCTTCGCTGGGACTCATGCGTGTCGGACCAGGTGCTTCCTCGGCTGCGCGGCCCGCTGGGGCGCCCTTGCCACAAGGCCGCCGTGGGTCTCAATGGACGATGCTTTGGTCGTGTGCTGCGCGGATGATGCTCTCGCTCAACCAGGAAGGCGTCATCTGGCCACAGGCCGTGCTGAAGCGGACGCGAGAACCGCCGTCCGAGCGAAACGCGACAACCCAGAAGTCCTTCGGAGAAACCTGGCGAACAGACGGAGAACTGGCTTCAGGGTATGCGGAACAGGCGTGCGTATGGAGAGGATACCACAAGGCCCGGCGCCGTGTCAAGGCTTTTTTTGGCCGCGGCCGCATCGGCGCTTGACTTTCGTCGGCGGGTAGTTTACCGTGGTAGAGGGGCTGAGGCACCGAGCCGAGGCCAATGCGCGGGCGCACAGGACGCAGATGACCCTCCCACGCCGCTACTCCCGTGGACTCCTCGCCTTGCTGGCCCTGGCCGCGTGCGCGCCGGGGTGCGCGGACATCCCGGTCGCCGGGCCGTACCTGAACAACCGCGGCCGCGACGCGCTGGACATGTTCGACATCGGCTTCACGTTCTCGGGCAAGCCGCAGTTCGGCCTCTACGCCAACTGCCCCTTCACCGTGCCGGTCGGGGGGGCCAAGGTGGACGGCTATTACGCGGGGATCGGCGGGGGCAAGATCGGCGTCGTCGAGCACCACCAGGACGCGGTGGGCCTGATCGTCACCGGCCACGAGAAAGTGACCTGGGGCAGCCCGGACAAGGAGGGAGGCGAGTCGGGCGGCGACTACAAGATTGGCCTGCTGGGCCTCAACACGGACGCCGAGGGCAACCCCGTCTACCGCCCCCAGTGCACCCACTACCTCCACCTCGGCTTCGTGGGCGTGACCGGCAACATCAACTACAAGGAAATCCCCGACTTCCTCCTCGGCCTGTTCGGGCTCGACATCTGCAAGGACGACGACCGGGAGGCGAAGAAGGCGTCGCGGGCCGACCGCCTGCGCGGCCTCTCGGCGCGGCTCGCCCAGCCCAGGAACGGGGTCCAGCTCGCCATCCGGACGGACAAGGAGACGTATCGGCCGGACGAGGCGATTTCGCTGGACGTTGAGCTGGTGAACGTGACGGGCGCGCGGCGCTTCCGGGGCGACCGGCCGCGGGACGTGACGGTCTACTTCGAGCCCGTGGCCAAGAACGCCCAGGGCGAGAGCGCGGAATGGCTCCTCAAGTTCTTCGCCTACGAGGTCTACACGGGTCAGCCGCGCTACACGCCTCGGCGGCATGGGCAGCCACCACGCGAACTACATCCTCAAGGGCGAGGTGCCCAACGCCAGGCTCACCGCCGTGTGCGACGTGGCGCCCGCACGCCTCGCCTGGGCGAAGGAACACCTCGGCGAAGGCATCGCGGCGTTCGACAGCTCCGACGCCCTGCTCGACGCCAAGGTGGCCGACGCGATTGTGATCGCCACGCCCCACTACTTCCACCCGCCCATCGCCGTCGCGGCCTTCGAGCGCGGCCTGCACGTCCTCACCGAGAAGCCGGCCGGCGTCTACACCCGTCAGGTGCGCGAGATGAACGAAGCCGCCGCCCGCACGGGCAGGGTCTTCGGCATCATGTTCAACCAGCGCACCGTGCCCGTCTTCCAGAAGCTCAAGGAGTTGATGGACTCTGGCGAGCTGGGCGCGATGAAGCGCAGCGTGTGGCTCATCACCAACTGGTATCGCGCCCAGAGCTACTACGAGAGCGGCGGCTGGCGCGCCACCTGGGCCGGCGAGGGCGGCGGCGTGCTCATCAACCAGTGCCCCCACAACCTCGACATCTGGCAGTGGGTCTGCGGCATGCCCCGCCGCGTCCGCGCCTTCGTCGCCTTCGGCAAGCACCACGCCATCGAGGTCGAGGACGACGCGACGGCCTACCTCGAATACCCCAACGGCGCCAGCGGCCTCTTCGTCACCACCACCGGCGAGGCCCCAGGCACGAACCGGTTGGAGATCACGGGCGAGAACGGCAAGCTCGTGCTCGAAGGCGGCGCCCTCACCTTCTGGCGCACGCGCGAGCCGGTCAGCAAACACATCCGCGAGTACAAGGGCGGCTTTGGCGAGCCCGAGTGCTGGAAGTGCGAAATCCCCGTC
This sequence comes from Planctomycetota bacterium, assembly GCA_041320515.1. GTDB lineage: Bacteria > Planctomycetota > PUPC01 > DSUN01 > DSUN01 > DSUN01. The sequence goes on from JBGLNR010000001.1 coordinate 4,610,295, forward strand.
CGCCAGGGCGGCGGCTCACACGCCGAGGTCACGCGCAAGTGGGTCGAGGCCATCCTCAAAGGCACCCCCCTCGCCGTCAACGGCTCCGAGGGCATCAACAGCCTCCAAATCTCCAACGCCATGCTCCTCTCCGCCTGGACCGATGCCTGGGTGGACCTGCCGGTGGACGAGGCGCTCTTCTACGACAAGCTCCAGGAGCGCGTCCAGATTCTCTTGGCTTGCGAGGAGAAGAGTCGAGAACGATGACGACGGACGAGGACGACCATACAACTGCGAGGGAAAGAATGAACACACTCAAGACAGGCCTTCTGATGGTGGTGCTCACCTGCCTGCTCGTGCTCATGGGGCACCTTGTAGGCGGCATGCACGGCGCCATCCTCATGTTCGTCATCGCCGCGGGCATGAACTTCGTCACCTTCTTCTTCAGCGACCGCATCGTGCTGGCCATGTACAAGGCCCAGCCGGTGAAGAGCCGCGCCGACTCGCCGGAGCTGTACGACGTGGTGGAGGACCAGGCACGGCGCGCCGGCCTGCCCATGCCCAGGGTCTACATCATCCCGCAGGAGGCGCCCAACGCCTTCGCCACGGGCCGCAGCCCGCGCCACGCCGCCGTCGCGGCCACCGCGGGGCTCCTGCGTTCTCTCCGCCGCCACGAACTCGAGGGCGTCATCGCCCACGAGCTGGCCCACGTGAAGCACCGCGACACGCTGATCAGCACGCTCGTGGCCACGCTGGCCGGCGCCATCATGATGATCGCCTCCATCGGCCGCTTTGGCCTCATCTTCGGCGGCGGGCGGCGCGACGGCGACCGCAATCCCCTCGGCGCCATCCTGGGCATCCTGCTCCTCATCCTCGCCCCCATCGCTGCCATCCTCATCCAGATGGCCATCTCCCGCTCCCGCGAGTACGCGGCCGACGCCGATGGCGCGCGCACCTCCGGCCAGCCCCACGCTCTGGCCAGCGCCCTCCAGCGCCTCGAAGCGACCGCCCGGCAGACGCCCCTGGCCGCCGGCCCCTCCACCAGCCACCTCTTCATCGTCAACCCCCTCACCGCCGAGGGAATGGCCAACCTCTTCCGCACCCACCCCCGCACCGCCGACCGCGTCGCCCGCCTCGACGCCCTCGCCGCCCGCGAGGGCCTCAACGGCTGAGCCGCGGCGGGCGCTTTGGCGATCCTGAGTCTTTCATGCCCATTCCCGCCATACTTGATCACGTCCGCCCCTCCCAGAGGTGATCAAGTATGGCGCTTTGGCGATCCTGAGCCTTCCGTGCCCGTTCCCGCCATACTTGATCAATCCCGCCCCTCCCAGGGATGATCAAGTATGGCGGAAGGGCCACTGCTTCGGCGCTAGCTCCCCTGCGGAGCAGGAAGCTCGGGGGCGGGGGCCTCGATCTGTACCGCGGCCTCCGCCACAGGCGTGTCCGCCTACCCCGGCAGCCGCCACAGGCAACTGGCGGCGAACCCGGTTCGGATGGTTTCCACATCGAGATCGTATCGGGCGCGGCGGAGGGTGATCGAGGAGAAACCCGCCGCCTGGGCCTGCTTCTCGACCTCCGCCGCGGGCCTCGGGCCGTCGGCCAGAGCACTTTCGAGCCACAGACCCGCCTGCTCGCGGCGTCCGGCGGCGCTCGCGCGGGCATCCAGCGCCTCCTCCGCCGACAGGGCAATCGCCCCGCGCTCCCACGCCAGCACCGGCACGTCGGGCGACTGGGCCGAGGGGACGATGCGGTAGGCGAGGCCGGTCACGCCACCCGCCAGGTTGCACTTCAGGGGCAGGAAGAGGAGCCGGCCCGGAGTCTGGCGGTCCGGCCCCACTGCCCACACGGCCCGCGCGGCGGCCACCAGGGCCATGCTGCCCATCGCGCGGTACATGGCCGCGGTGTCGGCCCTCTTCGTCAGATGGCTGATCGCCACCACCGCCACCCCCGTCCGCTCCGCCAGGCTCCGCACCGGCGCCAGCACCTCGCGCATGCTCGTGTTGCTGTTCGCGTCGGCCCCCGCGAGGTACGCGCTCACGGGGTCCAGCACCACCAGCCGCACGTCCCCGCACCGCTTGATGCAGGCATCCAGCGCCTCGACGTCCCGCGCCAGCGAGAACATCTGCTCTGCCTCGGAGTCCCATCGCTGCACCGCGCGCAGGACCACGACGCGTTCGGGGTCGCCCCCAGCGGCCTCGAGGCGCGGGCGAACCGTGTCCGCTGTGTCGTCCTCAGCCGTCAAGAGGAGCGCCATGCCCTGGTGCCTCCGGGCCACGGGCTCGCCGCCGGCCTCGAGCGCCTCGTCCGGCCACGGGGCGCCGGTGGTCACGCGCGCGGCCATGTCGAGTGCCATCAACGACTTGCCGCGCCCGGGGTCGCCCACCAGGAGGGTCACTTTGCCCAGCGGGACGCGCCCCGGCCACAGCCACTGGATGGGCCGCCGCGCGACACTCGACAGGCGTGTGAGCCACACCTGGGAGGGGGGCCCAGGCGGCAAGAAACAGGTGGTCACCTTCGCACTCATGTTGTCTCTCCTCGACAGGTTCCACAGTACTCAGATACTACACCCCACACAGTGAGCACGCATGGCCGTGTGCTTCGATAGGCACCCCCTTTGGGCCGGGGCCGGCCCGCTCATGGGCCGGTGCCTGGCCGTAATCCGCTGATATGTCTAGAGTTGCGGAATCGGGTTGGTATGCAGCGGCTGGCCTACGTGCCAGCCGTTGGGCGAGGCGTTCCGCCGCCTCACCCTTTGAGCAGCTGGGCAGGGTGTGCTGCTGCTCACGCCCCTAGTATACCATAGCAATGCGCTTTGTCAAGCGTTTTCGCAGAAAAATGCGCCATGCGCGACAGGCAAAGCCGCTGATGCCTGCTTGGACAGGGCGGACAGGATGGACGAGTTGGCCGCGGTGAAGAGGGGCAACGGCTCCGCTCGCCGCGACATTCCAACATTCTGTAGAATGTGAGAGTGTCGCCGGCACAGTGCGCGTCCCTACGGGGCCGCCGGCGACGGTCCGACGCGCCGGCGCCCCGCGTGGAGTGCCCCGCCATCTTGTGTCGCGGGACGCCCATGCACTTTCGTCGGGCGCTGCGCTCGCCGCGATATTCCCACACTCTGTAGAATGTGAGAATCTCGCCGGCGCAGTGCGCGTCCCCACTGGGCGGCCGGCAACGGCCCGAGGGGGTTGAGAATGGCTTCCGCGGTTGACAGGCGGACGCGAAGTGGCTATTCTGCTGAGGCGATTCCGCTCGACGTCAGCCCCACAGTGTTCACCGTGCCGATGGCGAAACCACTCGTGTCGCGGAAGCTCACCGCGCCCGTGTTCCCAGCCAGCGTCGTGACGTCGTTGGAGGCGTTCGTGAGGGTGTAGGGCCCGGACCCCAGGAGTTCCAGCCCCGCGGCTACCAGGGCCTGGCTCTGGGTCACTGCCGCACCCGACTGGAGCGTCACGTCGCCGAGGCCTGCGTTCACGCCGACGGTGGTGCCGACGGTGCCGATGTCGAGGCCGCCGGCGGTGTCGGTAAGGTTGATGTTCTGGCCTGCCGCGCCGCCGGTGCCGGCGGCGAGCGTGGTGACGTCAATGGAGCTGTGGGCGACGCCCGTGGCGCCGTACAGGGATGCCTGGGTGGCCGACAGCGAACCGGCGGTGCGGCTGATGGCGCCGACGTGGGCGACGGCAGTCAGGAGGTCTTCAGTGGTCACGTTGCCGCGGAATATGATGTCGCCGCTCGTGCCGCCGGCGAAGCTGGCCTCGAGCCAGATGTCGCTCGTGTTCGCCACGTTGTCCGTGACAAGGCTGCCGCTGGCGGTGATCTCCACGCCGCCTATGCCAGTGGTGCGCCCCGCGCGGAGTTGGATGAGGTCGTCCGCCGTCACCGCAGCATTGATCGTGATGTTGCCGTTCGAGTCGATCAGTACCTGCGCCGGCGGGTCAATGGCTGCGTTGACATCAACCTTGCCGCCGGCCGTGATGGTGAGGTCGCCGCCTGTGCCGGTGGCGAAGTCGATCTTGCCGGCAATCGTCACGCTGCCGGAGGCCGTGATGCCGAGGTTGCCGGCGTTGCCGATGGTCATCTGCGCGTTGATGTCCACCGTGCTGCCGAGCGAGGTGAGGGTGGCGGATGGGACGGAGACCGTGCTGTCCACGGTAATGGCGCCGTTGGTGAGGAGGGTGATGGGCAAGGTGGAGGCGAGGGAGGGCGAGCCGTCGTTGTCCTGGACGTCAATGGCGCCGGCGGCGACGGCGCCGACGTTGCCGAAGGTGAGGCCGGTGACGGCGCTGAGGCGGGCCAGCTCGGCCTCGCTGATGTCGAGGCTGCCCGTGGCGTTGTCGCCGAGGGCGATGGTGCGGTTCGCGGTCCGGGGGCCGATGGTGATGCCGCCGACGCTGGCCGTGAGCGTGGTGCCGACGTCAATGGTGTCCACCTGAAGTGTGACCGCGTTGGCCGTGACCGTGTTCGTGCCCTGGTCGTAGTCGTCGCCGATGATCGTGAGGTTGTAGCCGAGGGTGAGGGCAGCGGACTGGCCGATGTCTATGTTGCTGGCGTTGGTGGTGCGGCCGATGGTGACACCGGTAGTGGAGCTGAGGAAGCCGAACTCATTGGCGTCGAGGCTCAGCGTGCCACTTCCGCCCGACGAGAGGTCAATGTCCTGCGTACCCGTGGCCGTGTAGATGGTGATGCCGCCGTTGGCTGCAATCCAGTCGCTAATGCTCGCGTCGTCGGCGCTGAGCGTGAAGGTGCTCGTCCCTGCATTGATGGTGGCGCCCGCGTTGTTCGTGAACGTGCCGGTGCCCACGCTGATGGAGATGGGCTGGTTGCTGGAGTCGAGCGCCCCGGTGAGCGTGAGGCTGTTGTTCTGGTTGTCGAGGGTGAGACCGGCAACGGCGCTGGCCGCCAGTTGGTCAATGTCCGTGATCAGGTTCGCGCTGCCCCCCACGTTGGTGAATGCGAGGGTTCCAGTCGTGCCGCCGATCACCAGGTCGGTGCCGCCGCTGCCGGCGACAGTGCCTGCGACCTGCCCGAAGGTCATCAGCGCATTGTTCGGCAGGGTAAGCTGGCCGGTGAAGGCCACGCTGGCGCCGTTGAGCGTCAGCCCCGTCCAGTTCTGGGCACTTAGATCCCCTGCGGCGACCGTGACCGCGCCGGCGCCCGCGGAGCCGATGGTGACGGTGCCGCCGTTGCTCGAAAGGAAGCCCAGCTCAGCCGTTGTGAGGCCCAGCGTCCCGATGCCGCCGTTGAGGCCCACGGACGTGCCGGCCGACAGGGGCGCAATCGAGATTCCGCCGTCGGCGGTCACGGTCGCGAGAAGGCCGACGCCGTCGGCTCTCAGGGTGAAGGTGCTTGTCCCTGCGTTGATGGTGCAGCCCGCGCTGTTCGTTAAGCCCAAGGCGTTTATCGAGATAGGATTGTTGTTGGAGACCACAGGGTTCTCGACCGAGAGGCTGTTGGCCGAGTTGTCGAGGGTCAGCCCCGAGACTGTGGTGGTGCCCAGCCGGTTGACGTTGGTCATCAGGTTGGCCGCGCCGCCCACGTTGTTGAACGCGAGCATCCCCCAACCGGGGATGACGAGGTCCATGCCGCCACTGCCGGTGATTGCGCCGGCGACCTGGTCAAAGAGCATCTGGGCGTTGCTCGGCAGCGTGAGCTGGCCAGTGAAGGTGACGCTCGTGCCGCGAAGGCTCAGGACGCCCCAGTCCTGCGTGCCGTGGTTGCCTGCGTTGACGGTGATCGCGCCTGTGCTGGCGTCGCCGATCAGGATCCCACTGCCCGCGGTGAAGAGGCTATTCAGCGTGGCCGTGGAGAGGTCACCCGCGGCCGGCGGCCCGGCAGCATTCAAGGCGAAGCCCTGGCCGGCCGTGAAGGGCGCAATCGAGATGCCACTGGGAGAAATGACCGGCGCGCCCACCGTCAGGTTGTCGGTCGTGATCGCCAGGCCGACGCCGACGCTCAGCATGACCGGCGCGCCGATGCCGATGTTGACCGTGGGCGCGATCATCGCAATCCCGCCCGGCCCGGCGTTCGTGATCGGGGCAGCCACGCCCACAAGATTGCCCGCGGTGAGGGTAAGGCTGTTCGGGCTGGCGTAGTTCAGTGGAGCGCCGACAACCACGCTGTTCGTGGCCCGCAGGTCGAGTGAGACCAACCCAAGGATGGTCGTGACGTCATTGGCGCCAATTGTCTGAGGGCCGGGGTCTTCCGGGAAGTCCCAGATGCCGTCGCCCACGCCGCCTGGATTGGTGGGGAGCCATGCTAGCAAGCTGGGGGCCGTGCCGGTGTAGACGTTGCCGGGTACGATTATGATGTCGTCCGGATCGAGCAACAGGGTCCCGGTGGCCCCGGCGGAGGCACGCAGGTCGGCGGAGCCGCGGAAATCGAGGTAGCCCTTGCCGGAGACCTCGGCGAAGCCACCGTCGCCGCTCAGGCTGCCGCCGCGGGCGGAGAGGCTGCCGTAGAAGCCGGTCGAGCCGTCGCTCCAGACGATGACGCGGCCCCACTTCATGCTCGTCGTGACGGACAGCAAAGGCCGGCGCGCGATCTCCCCACATCTGCGCACTGTGACGCGTGGGTACTTCACCCGTTGTGCCGACAGGCAGAACTGGTTCGGCGCGGCGGGAAGCTACACCGGCATCTGGCCGAGCGGGCGCCACGGCATCTGGTACATCCGCCCCTGCTTTCCCACCCCCGCCGAGACCGAGCAGTTCGGCGGCAAGAACCCCCTGGCCACCATCATGGAGTTCCCCTTCGCCAGCAACGCGATGACTCTCACGGGTTACCATGTCAATCGTCGCTACATTCGCCCGGTGAACTACGGGATGGATGCCTGGAGGATCGAGAACACCGAGCTAACCCGCACCTTTCGAGCCTATGCACAGGTGAGCAAGTGGCATGACATCGTGACCGGCATCGGCAGCCCGGAAGGGATGAATCCGGGCCCGATGGCTTTCCTTACCGGGGTTGAGACCGAGTTCCACCCGCGCGTCCACGTGGCGCCCGACAGCGGGATATTCACCGGCATCAACAGCGTGCCCGCAGGCACGGCTTACAGATTCCTAAGGGACGGGAAGGTTGTAGATGGGAAGCTTGACGGCGAGCCTGGGACTCTGATGGACCTGCCGGAAGGCGCATCCCTTGGCGATTTCCTCATGCTCAAGGCCATCACCGTTTCGGGTAAGGGGGAGATGGGTTGGCGCGCGAGACCGTCTAGGGTAGGAGTAGACGTCTTCAAGCGCGCGGAGTGGGTCGAGCAGTGGAAAGCGAATTACATGTACGTGCCGTGGAATTGGCGGCCTTCGCTCGGCTCGGAGAAGCCCACGCCGTGGTCGATCCAACTCACCCAAGGGGATCTGCTAGAGACCCTTGGAACCCTCAGATTCTCGGCCGATGATTTCGGCGTTGCTGGAACTCTCAAGGCAGGCGGCGAGCCGAAGTTCCTTCCCCTCCAGATTTACCCCGTGTTCGATGAATGGCCGGCCTCTCTTTGGACCCCCGAAGGGTTGGCCTACTCTTTCTGGAGCGGCCTCGTCAAGCAGTCGCCTCTCCCCGGGACCACCTCCGGTCCGCCTTTCCTTGCCCACATCGGCGCGCACCTCGGTTGGGGCTATGCCGCCCTTCCGAACACAAAGGACACGCCGTTCTACGTTGGGAACACGCTGATGTCATCCAACAAGAGGCTCGTGCTCGCATGGACGCTCTGGACGGCGACGGAGGCGGGGATCGAGGTACACAACCCGACAGATGAGGCGATCAAGGCGAGGGTCTGGAGCGCCAAGGCCATCCCAGGCAAGTTCGTGGTGGACATCGAGGTGACGGTTCCCCCAGGCACGACGCAGCGGCTGACGCTGCATCAGAAGTGAGCATATCAAGGAGACACCGATGGCGAAGCAAGCAATCCCGCGCGAGATCAGGCAGCAAGCGGAGGAGATTGTCGAGCGTTTCAACAGGGAAGTACTCAAAGACCCCAACCGTTACTACGTGCCGCGCTTCAGAGGTACGCACGTCTACCTCGACCGGTGCGATTGCGACGTCGTCTCGCAGATCGCGCGGCTGACGTTCAGAGGCAAGATTGACAACTGGGACTTCGCCATCTTCAAGTACAGCTCGATGCGCTACGATCCCAAGGAATGGATGTTCCCTGGTGGGGGCTTCGTTGACGGCACCATCGAGGGCGCAATGCGAGCAGGGTTGGAGGCCTACCCGTAGCGACGCTGCTGTCCACATTGCCGAACTCAGGGGCGGGGAGGTTGGTAGCCTAGCGCCTTGTTGTAGGAGCGCCGAACAGCCCTATGTCGAACACAAGGCAACGGTCTCTCGCCTACTCGCTGGCCGTGAACTACGCGGGGATGGTGTGCCTGGCCATCGCGGTGAATCTGCCGCCGTTGCTGCTCACCACGCTGAGCGCCGCGATGGGGGGCAAACATGGGCTCACGCCGGAGCAAGAGGGGCGGATCGGCTCGGCCATCTTCGTGGGCCTCGTGGTGGGCATCGTGCTCACGGGGCCGCTGGCCGACCGCGTGGGGGCGAAGCCATTCGCCATCGCGGGCAGCCTGTTCGTGGGCGTGGGGCTGGCCGTGCTGGGCTTCGCCCGCAGCTACCCCGCCGTGCTCGGGGCCGCCTTCGTGATGGGTCTGGGGGCGGGGGTGCTGGACATGGTGCTCAGCCCGATCGTGGCCGCGCTCCAGCCCCACGGGCGCACCTCGGCGATGAACTGGCTGCATTCGTTCTACTCGATTGGCGCGGTCGCCACGGCGCTCGGCGTGTCGGAGGCACTGGGGCGGGGCGTGGCGTGGCAGACGATTTCGCTGGCGTTGATCCCGCTGTGCGTGCTCGTGGCCGCGGGCTTCGTGGGGATGCGGGTGCCTGCCCTCGTGGCGGAGGGGCACGACAGGATGCCCCTGCGGCGGCTGTGCCGCGAGCGATATTTCCTGGCGGCCCTCGCCGCGATCCTCCTGGTGGGGTGCACGGAGCTGGCGATGGCCCAGTGGCTGCCGGCCTATGCGGAGAAGGGGCTGGGCTACTCGAAGATGGCGGGGGGGCGGGCTCTGATGGTCTTTTCGGTGGTCATGGCGGCGGGCCGCATGGCGGGGGGACTGGTTGGGCATCGGGTCAAGGCGACCAGTCTGATGATCGCCTGCTGCGGCCTGGCCGCGTGCCTCTACGTCGTCGCGTCGTTCGCCCCGTGGCGGCCGGTGGCCCTCGTGGCGTGCGCGGCGATGGGGCTGGCCGTGAGCTGCCTGTGGCCGAGCATGCTGGCGCTGGCGGCGGACAGGTTCCCCCACGGCGGGGCCTCGATGTTTGCGCTTCTGGCAGCTTTCGGGAATGGCGGCGGCATCCTGATGCCGTGGTTGGTCGGCGCCGTGGCGGGCGTGACCTCGATGTCCTGGGGCATGGCCACTGGCATCCTCCCACCCCTGCTCGTGGTCGTCCTGCTCGCCTGCATGGCCCGGGCAACTTGCGCCCCCCGGCCGAGCGAAGGGGCGCAAGCTGACAGCTCGGAAGACACTATCTCTATGACAATACGATAGTTACGCAGTTACCCACACTCCGCCAGTGTAGTGTGTGTGGGGGCGCAAGTTGGCATAGCGTCCGTAGGCTGCGGGGGATCGCCGATCCGGGCAACTTGCGCCCCTCTTGGGGGGGCGCAAGTTGCTCCGAGGGCTACTTCGCCCGCGGCCCCTCGTTGGGGCCGGTGGGGACGATGACCTCGAAGTCCTTGCCCTTGACCCGCTTCAACTCCTCGAGCTCTTCTCCAGCAGCACCTACACGATCGGCGAGTGGTACCACCTCGCCGCCGTGAAGGACGACGACACGCTGATGCTCTACCTCAATGGCATCCTCGACCCTGCCGTGGCCTCCGACGCGACGTCCATCACGGGCGCGCTGGACCTGGCCATCGGGCGCTACGGGAGAGACCTCGGCTCCCGTTACATGGACGGCATGATGGACGAGATCGCCATCTTCGACCGCGCGTTGACGTTCCAGGACGTGTTCTACCACCACACGGGCGAGGTGTGGACCCCCGAGCCGGCCACGCTGTCGCTCCTCGCCCTGGGCGCGCTGGGCCTGCTCCGCCGCAGGCGCCGCGGGCGTTGAAGCCGCGCCCCCCATCCTGTACAATGCCTCTGCACCGTCCAAGCCCGGCCGCGGAGACATGCGTGCGTGTCTGAGCCGACCCCCACCCCCTTCTCCCTCCTCGAGCCCCCCGCCGCCTCGCAGACGGGCCTCACGGGCGACCAGCGCCGCCGCATCTTCCTCACGGATGCCGCCCTCGCCGACAACGTGGACGTGCGGAAGAACATCGAGACCTTCGGCTGCGACCTGTCGCTCATCGAGTTCCCCGAGTGGCAGCGCACCAAACACGTCCACCGCCTCCACCCCTACCTCGGCAAGTTCGTCCCCCAACTCGTCGAGCTGTTTCTCCGCCGGTTCTTCAAGGTAGGCGATACGATTCTCGACCCCTTCGGCGGCTCGGGCACCACACTGGTCGAGGCCAACGCCCTGGGGATGAAAGCCCTGGGCATTGAGTTGTCGCCCTTCAATTGCATGGTCATCGAGGCCAAGACCCGCCGCCACGACCTGGCCCTCCTCCGCCGCGAGGTGGCCGACGCCTGCCGCCGAGTCGAGGACTTCTCCCGCCAAGGCAAGGGCAGCGGGCTTCTGCCCCTCGTGCCGAGGCCCGGCTCATTCGCATCGGAGAGCGAGTACCTGAACGCCTGGATCGCCCCCCAGGCCCTCCAACAGCTCCTCTTCTACCGCAGCATCATCCCCGACTACCGCAACCAGGACCTCTTGAAGGTGATCCTCAGCCGCACCGCGCGCTCGTGCCGCCTTGTCCCGCACTACGACCTCGCCCGGCCCAAGAAGCCGCTGAAGCCGGGGGAGGAGTACTACTGTCCGAAGCACCGCAGAATGTGCCAGCCGCTCAGCGATGGCCTGAAGTACTTCCGCCGCTACTCGCGCGACACGGTGAGCCGCATCGAGGAGTTCGACCGCCTCCGGACCCACAGGCGGGACGCCTGTGCCACCGCCGCCACGGCCACCGTGCTCCAGGGCGACGCGCGAACGACGCCGCTGCCAGAGGGTGTCCTTCTCGACGGCGTCTTCACCTCGCCGCCCTATGTGGGCATGATTGACTACCACGAGCAGCACAGGTATGCTTATGAGCTGTTCCCAGAGCTGGAGCGGCGGGACGCAAGCGAGATCGGCCCAATGTCACTCGGCAAGGGCAAGAAGGCTCAGAGGGCCTATCAGGCCGACATTGCGGCGGTCTTCCGTCACATCCGGCCCTGGCTCAAGCCCACGGCGAAGCTCTTCGTCGTGGCCAACGACCGCCACGGCCTCTATCCCGCCATCGGCGAGATGGCCGGCCTGAAGCTCGTGGACACCTTTCACCGCCCCGTGCCCATGCGCACCGAGCGGGACACGGCGACGTACTTTGAGAGCATCTTCTGGTTTGAGCCTGTGTGAAGCAGTTGTTCTGGCCCCCCGCCGCTGACACCAGAGAGGAGCTTGAGGATGGACCAGGAGCTGCTCGCGCGCGTGTGCAACGCCCCGGGCGTGCCGGGCTACGAGGACGAGGCGCAGGCCGTCGTGATGGCGGCGTTGCGGGGGAGCTGCGACGCGGTGCGCCGCGACCGCCTGGGCAACGTCATCGGCCTCAAGAAGGCCACCCGGCCCCCCGCCAACGGCTCGCCGCCACTCAAGGTGGTGCTCGCCGCACACGTGGACGAAATCGGGATGATGGTGAAGCACATTGACCCCCACGGCTTCATCCGCTTCGAGCCGATGGGCGGCCTCAACGCGCAGGTCATCGTCTCGCAGCGAGTCGTCATTCATGGCCGCAAGCCCGTCGGCGCCGTCGTCGTGCCTGACACGCGGGGCGACAGCAAGGACAAGGTGACGAAGGTCGAGGAGGCATACCTCGACACCGGCCTGCCGCGCGACGCCCTGTGCGAACTGGTGCGGGTGGGCGACGTGGTGACGTTCGCGCCCGGCCTCGAGCTGCTCAACGAGAACGTCTACGTCGGCAGGAACTTCGACGACCGCATCGGCACGTACTGTCTCCTCGACGCGATGCGGCGGGTGAGCGACACGGCGGTGGACGCCTACGCCGTCAGCTCGGTGCAGGAGGAGGTGGGCCTGCGCGGCATGCGGCCCGCGGCCTACGCCATCGAGCCCGACATCGGCGTGGCCATAGACGGCAGCCTCTGCTGGGGTCCCTACGCCGGCGAGCACGAGAACACCTGCGCGCTGGGGAAGGGCACGGGCGTCTACATCATGGACCGCCTGACCATCGGCGACCGGCGGCTGGTCGAGTTCCTCTTCGGCCTGTGCGAGCGGCACCAGATTCCCTGCCAGCGAAACGTCGGCGGCGGCACCGACGCCTCGGCCATCCAGCAGTCGCGGGCCGGCGCCCTCAGCACCACCATCGGCGCGCCCGTGCGTTACATGCACTCGACGGTCCAGCTCTGCCACGCCGACGACATCGAGGCCACCGTCGCGCTGCTGGCGAGGTTCCTCGAGCACGCGCACGAGCTTCTGCCCGACGAGCGGTAGCCACCGGCTCAGGGGAGGCGTCACGGCCAAGGGTGCCAGCAAGAATGCCAACTCTCCCTCCCTGGAGTTGGCATCCTTGGCTGCGTGGGCAGGAGGCAGGCTCTGCATGCTGCGTCGTGGCCACATAAGTCTATACGCGCCGCAGTGTTACGCCCATCGGTCACGCTGGCCGCCTGGCGATCGGGGCAAGGGTGCCAGGCAAGAATGCCAACTGCGCGCGCGGGGAGTTGGCATTCTTGCCCGCCTCAGCGGCATCGCGCGGCTCGGCGGGGCCATCAGCGGCAGGGTCGTATCGCCCCGGTCTCCAGCAGCACCTCGGCCTGGGAGAAGAGCGGCTTCCTGCCCCAGTGCATCCCACCGGAGAAGATGTACCAGGTCTCGCCACTCGGGGCCGAGTACACCGCCATGTACTTCGGCGGCTCGACCATGTTCAAGCGATGCGCTCCGTTGCATCGCTTGCGTCGCCGCGCCTTGCATCCGCCCCGCTGACGCCGGCAACGCAGCCCGCGTGGGTTCTGAGATAGTTTCTTAGGGCGGAGAGAGCCTCTCTCCCTCTCCCCGAGGGAGAGGGGGGATGGTCGTCTCCTCGCCAGAGACGTGCCGCATCGGGCGGGTCAACGCGGCTTGACGGGGCGGGGCTGGGCAAGGTCGGGGCGGGAGCCGGCCGGCTGGGCGGGCAACGCATACCAGTAGGCCGTGCTGCCCCAGAGCGGTTGGCCGGGCGCCAGCGTCTCCTCCACGACGCGGATGTTCTCGCGGAACTGGAAGGCGTCGTTCAGGTGGAAGGAGTAGACCGCCACGTCGCCCGGATGGGTCTTGATGAAGCCCGAGACGGCCTTGCGGTCGAAGCGGCACCAGCCGCTGTTGAAGTACTCCTCGCTCCCCGTGCCGTGGTAGCTGGGCGGCCAGTCGGTCTCGTCGGACCAGATGAGCCAATCGCCTTCGCCCCACCAGCCGCCGAGAAACCAGTGAACCTGGAGGAGCATGCCGACGTACTTGCCCGCGAAGCCCGAGCGGTCGAGCGCGACATGCACGTTCTGCCGGTTGTGCCGCGGGGCGTCGGGCGCGTTCGCCGGCCGCTCGGTCCAGGTGACGTGGAACCTGCCCCAGGCGGGGGGCAGCGACTCGCGGCTCTCGACGTCGAGCAGCACGTGAAGCCTGTCCACCGCGGCGGGCGAGAGGTTCTCGAACCTCAGCACGGCGCCGCGGGCGAAGGGCATGGGGAAGCAGCAGTAGGCATCCCGCTCGCTCACGCCCAGGAGCAACGAGTCGAACCGCGTCCCCTCCGCGTGGGCGTGGTCCCCGTGGCCGAACAGGTAGCCGAGGGGCACGTCCACGCTCGCCAGCGTGCTGCCGTCCCAGAACGCCTTGAGGCGGACGCCTCGGAGGGCCTCGGGCGTGGCGGGCTCGACGGCGACGCGGAGTTGGCGGACCACGCCGCAGCCGTCGAGGGCCACCTGGCACACTTCGCCGCTCGTGAGGCGGAAGTCCTTGGCGACGGCCCACGTGGCCGGCTGGGCGGGAGGCCCTGATTCCGCGGCGAGCCAGGCGTCGGCCGTCTTCGCCGCCTCGCTCTGCTCCGCCTCCGTGAGAGGCCACGTGAGGCTCTTCACCTGGGCCGTGGGGCCGTATCGCGTCCACGTCACCTGCCAGTAGTTGCCCCAGTTCTTCGCCTCGGGATTCACCAGCGTCACCAGGCAGTGCTTCTGAAACGGGATGGGGAAGAGCGTGCCCGGATACGTCTTGTGGAAGACGAGGGGATAGGGGAACGGGCCGCCCTTCTCGGCGAAGAAGTCGTCCACCGACAGGTCGAAGATGGCCGATGGCGCGTTGTCGAGGACGATCTGAATGCGGGTGCCCCTGACGGGCGGCCCGAGCCTGCCCGTGAAGATGCGGTGGATGCAGCCCGGCCCGTCCGCGTCCAGCAGGACGTTGCGGGCGCCCTCGACCCGCTTGAAGTCCGAGCCGTCCCTGTTCCCCCCCGACCTGTCCCAGGTGCTGGACATTGCGGTGTGCGATTCGTCCAGCTCGGGCAGGTGGGCGAGGGTGCGGAGGCGTTCGAGGAAGTAGCGGACATCCATGCCGCCCGCCGTGGCGTCCGCGGCGGCGGAGGAGACGCCCGCGTCGTACATCATCCAGAACTCGTCGGGCTTGAGCCGCCGGTTCGCGTCGTCGCCGACCTCGCGGAGGGTCTTCATCGCCCGCACGGCGGCGATGCCCTTCTTGATGGTTCGTGGCGTGAAGGTGAGCACGTCGAGCGCCATGCCCTCCAGAGGGCCGAGGTCGCTCACGCGGGTCATCTCGCAGTTCAGCCAGGTCAGGGGCATGCCCTTCAGGGGCGCCAGATCGCCCACGCGGGTGTACATGCAGACCAGCGAGTCCAGGGGCATGCCCTTCAGGGGCGCCAGGTCGCCCACGCGGGTGAGACCGCAGTTCAGCGAGGCCAGGGGCATGCCCGCCAGAGGCGCCAGGTCCCCGACCTGGGTGCGTCCGCAGTTCAGGGACTCCAGGCGCATGCCCTTCAGCGGCGCGAGGTCGCCCACCTGGGTGGCCTCGCAGTTGAGCGACGTGAGGGGCATGCCCTTCAGCGGCCCCAGTTCGCTCACCTGGGTCCCGCGGCAGTTCAGCGACCTTAGCGGCATGCCCTTCAGAGGCCCAAGGTCGCTCACCCCCGTCCCCTCGCAGTTCAGCGACGTGAGGGGCAGTCCCCTGAGGGGCTCGAGCGACCGCACAGGCTGGCCCGCCAGGTAGAGGCCGACCACCGCCCCTCCGTCGGCGGAGAAGATGGGTTGGACGGGGGTGCCGTGGACCTCGGTAAGCTTCGCCGTGATCCGCCGCTGTTGCTCCTCGGCCGGCAGCCCGCGGATCGCGTCGTAGAAGCCCACGCACAGGGCCTTCGCTCGCTCGTCGAAGATGCCGTCCCTGACCTGAACCAGCCGTTCCCTCTCTTCGAGCGCCTCCCGCTCGGCCCTGGGGTCCCTGTCAATGAGCGCGATGGCCTTGTCGTACGCCCGCACGGCCTCGGCCGCGGCCCCCGCCGCCCGCATGGCCTCGGCTGCGGCGGCCAGGCCACGCCAGTCCCTCGCCGCCTCTGCCCGCTCCGCGGCGGCCTTCAGCCTGTCGCCTGCCGCCGGCGCTTCCTTCCGCTGCTTCTCGGCGGCGCCGATGCGCTCATCTCGCCGGCGCGTGAAGCTGACGTAGAGGAAGATGGTGGTGGCAATGAGGACGGCAGCAACCGAGGCGCAGATGGCCCTGTTCCGCTTGACGAATCTCACGAACGCCTGGACGAGCGGGCACACGGGTGGAATCGCCTCGGCATCCCAAGGGAGTGCAGGCCAATCATTGCTGCCCGCAAGAGGGGTGTCAGAGGTGACCAGGACCGAGAAGCTGACCTTGGATCGCCTCAAGCGTCTCCTGCTAAGACGGGTGGCTGTCCACCGGCTGGTCCTCTTCGGCTCGCGGGCCAGAGGGGACGCGGACCCTGACTCGGACATGGATGTCCTCGTTGTTGTGGAGGGGGCCGCAGGAGAGGGGGTCCGCGACTACGTCAGCGACTGCGCGTGGGAGGCAGGGTATCAGGAAGGGATCGTGATTGTGCCGGTGGTCTTTTCTCGGGACGAATGGGAGAATGGCCCCGAGCGCCACTCGCTCCTTGCCCAAGCTGTCGCCCTGGAGGGCGTGCCGGTATGAAGCCGGAGGGTGTTGCCACCCTGGTGAGCTGCCGCCTGGAGCAGGCCCAGACGGCGCTCAACGATGCCAAGTACCTCAAGGCATTCGAGTTGCGCCAGGTCTCCCACTACAAGGTCAGCCAGCTCCTGACACGCGAGAAGGCTGCGGAAGCGTTGGGCAACGCCACCCGCTTCGTCGAGGCGATCAGGGAACACCTCTCTGAGTCGCCTGCGCCCTGACTGCCACGGGGCCCCCTCCTGCCTGTGCTGGCCACGCCCACAAATCCCGACGACAGAACGGCTGCCGCGCTACCATCGGTGGCGACGACGGGTGACCGGTACCGCCTGCTCGGGGTCACTCGCGCCGGCGGCGGTCGAGGAGGCGGATGAGTTCGGGGAGGTTCTGTGCCGCCTGGCGGATGAGGGTCAGGATGTCGCTCTTGCTCATGTGGGCGAGGCGGGAGAGCGTGACGTCGAGGTCGCGGAAGCTGTCGGGGTGCTCGAGCCAGGCGAGGCCCAGGGCGATGACGTGTTTGCACGGCTCGCGCGAGCCGCCCAGCGGGCAGGTGCACTCGAACTGGAACGAGCGGTCGCTCACGTCGAGCCGCGTGTTGTAGATGCCGCGCGTGCCGTGGAATCGGGCGCTGAGGGCCGAGCCGACGCGGAGCTGGTCGGTGACGTGGGCGCTCTGGGCGTACCGCACGCCCTGGCGATAGGTGTGGCCGGTCGCCGCCGCCTCGAGCTGGGCGGAGTTGAGCGGGAACATCCGATGGTAGCTCGGCGCGCCCTCAGGCATCGCGGCTCACCTCCCGACGAGTCTGCGCGCGGCGGCCACAATCGTGGCCACGCTGGGCAGGTACGCCTGCTCGAGGACGTAGGACTGCGGCGACACGCCGTCGAGCGCGCCGATGCGGCCGACCGGGGCGTCCAGGTAGTCGAACGCCTGCTCCTGGATCTGCGAGGCGACCTCAGCGGTGTAGCTGCCCGTGCGGGTGGCCTGCGAGGCGACGACGGCCCGCCCGGTCTTCCGCACCGAGCGGAGCACGGTCTCGATGTCGAACGGGATGAGGGTGCGGGGGTCAATGACCTCGGCGGAGACCTTGTGCTCGGCCTCCAGGACCTCCGCGGCCTTGAGCACGTCGAGCGCCACCTTGCCCCACGAGACGAGCGTGATGTCCGCGCCCTCGCGTCGGACGGCGGCGACGCCGAAGGGCACCACGTAGTCGTCCGCAGGCACGATGCCGGGTTCGTTGTAGAGCGCCTGGCTCTCGCAGAACATCACGGGATTGTCGTCGCGGATGGCCGTCTTCAGCAGCCCCTTCACGTCGTAGGGCGTCGAGGGGAAGACGACCTTGATGCCCGGCGTGTGCGTCGAGTGCGATTCGAGGGCCTGCGAGTGCTGCCCGCCGTAGCCCTTGCCCGCGCCGACCGACGAGCGGATGACGATCGGCACGGCCAGGCTGCCACCCGACATGTACGACCACTTCGCCGCCTGGTTGTAGATCTGGTCGCCCGCCTGGTACTCGAAGTCCGAGTACATCAGCTCGACGACCGGCCGCAGCCCCGTCATGGCGGCGCCGACCGCGGTGCCGATGATCGCCGCCTCGGAGATCGAAGTGTTGAAGACGCGCTCGCGGCCGAAAATGTCAATCAGCCCCTTGGTCACCTTGAACGCCCCGCCGTAGTCGGCCACGTCCTCGCCGTAGAAGATGACGCGATTGTCGCGCACCATCTCCTCGATGAGGGCCTCCTTGATCGCCTCCTTGAACGTGATCTTGCCGTCCTTGCGGGCGATGGGGGAGGGCGCCTGAAGCTGGCGGGGGGCCTTGGCCTCGGCGGGCACGGTGTCCGACGTGCCGCTGCTGTACATGAACACCAGCACGTCCTCGGCCTTCGGCTCGGGGGCCTCGGCGGCGCGGCGCGTGGCCCGGCCCTGGCGGGCCTCCACCCGCTCCTGGATCGCCGCGACCTCGTCCTTCATGCACACGCCCGCCTCGACGAGCTGGGCCGATAGCTTCACGATGGGATCAATCTCGCGCCAGGCCGCCTCCTCCTCCTTGCTGCGGTACTCCGTGCGCGGGTCGCTCAGCGAGTGGCCCTGGTAGCGGTATGTGACCAGCTCGCAGACGACCGGCCCCTTGCCCCCGCGCGCGAGGTCCGCCGCGCGGCGAATGCCATCCAGCACGGCCAACACGTCCATGCCGTTGATCACCTCGGCGTGCAGGTTGTCGGGCCTGAACGCGGCGCCGCGGCGGGCCATGTGGTCCACCGCCGTCACCTCGCCCTCCACCTGTCCCGTCATCGCGTACTGGTTGTTCACGATGGCGAAGATCGTGGGCACGCCGAAGGCGCGGCCAGCCAGCCCGTTGGTGAACTGCCCCATCGAGGCGACGTTGAGCGACTCGAACGAGATGCCGTTGCAGTAGGCCCCGTCGCCCGCGAAGCACAGGCACACCTGGCCGCTCGCCCGGTAGCGGGCGGACATCCCTGCCCCCGCGGCGATGCCGATGCTGCCGCCCACGATGGCGTTCGCCCCCAGGTGCCCCACGCTGAAGTCCGCAATGTGCATTCCGCCGCCGCGCCCGCGGCAGTAGCCGGCGTCGCGCCCGAACAGCTCGGCCGCCGTCCGGAACAGGTGCTCCTCGAGCGCCCGCTCGCGCAGCGCCAGGAGCGCGCGGAAGGCGGGGTCCACCGACGCCTTCTTCACCAGCACCTCGATCCCACGGGGGATAGCGATTGGCATTGCGGACATCGGCAGGCTCCTCAAGGCCGGTCTGGCTGAACCCCCTTGGCCACGGACGGGGCGCCGGCGGGCTTGGTGCGGGGGACGGGCTGCGCGATGGCGCCGGCCACGGGCATCATCGGCTGCTCGGACGGAGCGGTCGTCGTGGGCGTCTCGCTCTTCGGCTTCGCGGGCGGATAGTCGGGCCGAACGCCCGTGGTTGTTGGGGGAGCATTGTCGGGCGAAGGAGGCGGCGGGGCCGGCTCCTCCATCTCCTTGACCTTCGTGGGCGGGTAGTCGGACATTATGCCCTTGGTGGGCGGCGGGTACTCGGGCTGGGGCCTCTTGTTGGGCGTCGGGCGGTCGGGCGCGATGCCAGTTGGCTTGGGGGGCTCGGGCGCGGTGCTGTCGCAGCCGATGCCCGCCCCCAGGGCGGCGAGCATGACGGCGGCAGCCCTGCCCAGGAAGGCGGCGCGGCTCACGGGGGCCACGGTGGTCGAGGCCACGATGGCCTCGAGCTGCGCCGCGGGCACGGCGTTGACCATCATCGTCTCGGCCGCCTCCAGCGTCAGGCCAATCTCGCCGGCCGCCTCGGCCCGCTTCTCCAGGAGAAGCCGCTTGAAGTCGGCATCCACCGATGCCTTCTTGACGAGGATTTCGATTCCGCGTGGGATCGTGCCCACGCCTTTCCCCGCCCCGGGCGGCCGCCCGCCGACGATGGTCGTCTTCACCGCGGGCTGCTCGAAGGGTCTCGACTTCTGGCTCATTGGGAAACTCCTTGCAGCTTGGCTCCCATGAATATACAGCGTTTCAGGCGGAAATCAAGTGCAAACGACGGCGCGAGGTTGAAAACGGGCGGGGCAATGAGTATAGTGGGGAAAGCAGGCTATAGGAGACGGCCATGAGCACGGCGACGCGCTACCGCTGGATCACGCGGCGCAAGGGTGTGTGCGGGGGGGAACCCATCATCCGAGGCACTCGGTTGCCAGTGCGGTGCATCATCACCTGCTACAAGCAGGGGATGGATGTTGATGAGATTCTCGATAGCTACCCGATCCCCCCGGCGGCGCTCCACGAGGCATTTGCGTACTACTACGAGCACCAGGAGGAGATGGAGGAGCTTCTTCGCCCCATAGACCCAAAGGAACTTGCCGCGCAGTACGGCTTCACGCTCACCCCTGAGGGGTTCTTTGTCAAGGATGGCTCCGTTGGCCCAAAGTGAGCGCAAGGCGCTGCGCCTCATCCTGGACGCGAACATCCACGTTCGTGCCGCCAAGGCCCTGCGGTCTCGCGGCTTCGATGCGATCAGCGCCTGGGAGGCCGGGCGAGAGGCCGAGGAGGACGAGGCCCAGCTCGAATGGGCAGCCTCTCAAGACGGGTGCATTGTCACTTTCAATGTCGGCCACTTCACGCGACTGCACAAGCGATGGCTCGCGGAGGGGCGGGAACACGCGGGAATCGTGGCGAGCGCCCAGGTCCCTCTGCGGGACTTTCTTCAGCGGTGCTGTATCCTTCTGACCTGCTATTCTCCAGACATGCTGCGGAACCAACTCATCTGGCCGCCTAAGCGATGAGCTTGCTGCCCGCGGTCAGGCGCACGCGAGCGAGAGCGCGAAGCAGGCGCCGTCGCTCACGGCGTCGTCGAGGCTCAGGTCGCCGCCCATGTCGCGGGCGAGGCGGCGGCTGAGGGAGAGGCCCAGGCCAACCCCAGGGCGGCTGTGAGCGGCGTCGCGGGCCGACTTTGAGAAGGGCTGGAAGAGGCGCTGGCGGGCGTCGGCCGACAGGCCGGGGCCGTGGTCGCGGATGCGGAGGAGAATTGAAGACTGCCTGAAGGCAGGACTCCGAACGGCTTGAAGATGGATGCGCTTGTCGGCCGCGTCGGAGGCGTACTTGGAGGCGTTGTCCACGAGGTTGAGTAGGATGTGTTCGACGGCGGTGGCGTCGGCGCGGACGGCCAATTCCAGGACCTCGCCGGGGGCTTCGACAGCGAGGGTCATGCCCGCCTGCTCGGCGCGGCGGCCGAGGCGCTCGCGGACGCGCTCGACAAGCTCGCGAAGCGGGATCGCCGGGACACGCCCTCGGGCGCGGCCACGCTCCAATCGGGCGTAAGACAGCACGTTCTCGACCAGGTGGCTCAGGCGGTCGGCCTCGCTGCACAGGGTCTTGAGGTAGTGCTGCCGCTTCGCGTCGTCGCTCACCATCCCCTCGGCGAGCATCTCGCTGTAGAGCTGGAACGTGGTGAGGGGCGTGCGCAGCTCGTGGGTGACGGCGGAGACGAAGGCGGCCCGCCGCTCGCTGAGCGACACGGCTCCGAGGAGCAGGACGGCGACGGCCACGCCCGCCACGAGGACGCACGCCCACGCGATGACGAGCGAGAGCGAGATGGGCGACAGGAGCGGCCGCGGCTCCGCCGGCAGCGCGCCGGGCACCAGCCGCACGGGGAGCGACGCGAGCACTCGCGCCCGCGTGTCGGTGGTCTGGGCGCCGAGGGGCTCGAGCCGCCCCTGGGGCAACAGGTCGCGGATTTCGGCGAGCAGCCACTTCTCGATCCCCGCCCAGTCGAGCCAGCAGCCCTGCAGGTACTCCGAGGTGCCCACAGGCACCCGGCGGGCCAGGATGAGCCGGTCGCCGAACCACACGGGGCGGTGCACGGCCTCGGTGGCGGGATACACCCTGGCCGCGCGGAGGGTCGTGTTCTCCGTCTGGACCGCGGCCTGCTGGTAGGAGCGGCTGCGGGCCTTGTACTCCCCGATGTTGCGCATCGTCTGCTGCACGGGGGAACTGGGGGGCGCCTGCCCCGGCTCGGTCCCCTGCACGAGCTGAGCGGGCCGGGCGGCGCCTGGCCTCCTGGGCAGGGCGGCGAGGAGGGTCTTCCTGTCGAGTTGTGCCTTCAGCTTCTCGAGGTGTCCAGCCGCGGCGGCAATCCTCTCCGCCGTCACGTAGCCGGTCTCCGCCAGGTCGCGCATGTTGCCCTCTGGCACCTGGGGCGACGTGAGCGTGCCGTCGGGTCCGAACTGGAAGTGCAGCAGCACGTGCTCCGACGCGGCCGTGAGGAGCGGCGAGGGGAGGAGCACCTCGTCGCGGTCAATCTCGGCGAACATCCGCGTGTAGGCCCGCTCGGCGGGGTAGAAGGCGCTGTAGGCGAAGTAGGGCCGGGCGTTCTCCTGGGCGATCAGCGGCGCGCGGTCATGGCCGCGCTGGGCAAGGAAGGGGTCGTGGAGGGGAAGGACTATCGTGGCGTGGCGGTGTTCTCGGTCACGAAACCCATCCCCGACTCGCCCTGGTTCATGGTGGCCAAGGTGGATGCGGCGGAAGTCCTCGCGGTCTGGCGCTTCCAGTCGGTGTTGATCCTGGCATTGACCTTCGGACTCGTCCTTGCCGCGGGCGCCGCGGCGGTCGTGGTCTGGCAGCGCCACAGGAAGGCCCACTACCGCGCCTTGTTCCAGGCCGGGGCCGCGCAGCGGCAGAGCGAGGGACGCTACCTGGCGCTGTTCGAGAACGCCAGGGACGGCATCGCGCTGGCCGACGCCGAGACCGGCACGCTGCTGGAGTGCAACCCGGCCCTGTGCCGCATGGTGGAACGCGACAAGGCCGAGCTGGTGGGCCAGCCGCAAGCCATCCTCCACCCCTCCGAGACCGTGGCCAACGGCGTGTCCACGACCTTCGGGAAGCACCGGGCGGCAGTCGTCACGCAGATCCTGGAAGAGCGCCTCGTGTCGAAGAGCGGCAAGGTGATTCCGGTGGAGATTGCGGCGGCGCACGCCCCAGTCAACGGGCGCGACTGCCTCCTGGGCATCTTCCGCGATGTCACCGAGCGGAAGCGGGCGGAAGCCGCCCTCCGCGAGAGCGAGGTCCGATTCCACGAGCTGTTCGACCACATGAGCAGCGGGGTCGCCGTCTATGGAGCCGTCGAGAACGGCGAGGACTTCGTGTTCGTGAACTTCAACCGCGCTGGAGAACGGATCGAGCAGGTAGGCAAGGCGGACGTGTTGGGACGGCGAGTGACCGAAGTGTTCCCCTGCGTGCGCGAGATGGGGCTGCTGGAGGTGCTCCAGCGCGTGTGGCGCACGGGCGAGGCGGAGCACCATGATGCGACGATCTACCGTGACGAGCGGATCGTGGGATGGCGGGAGAACTACGTCTACAGGCTGCCTTCGGGCGAGATCGTGACGGTCTACGAGGACGTCACCGAGCGCAAGTGGGCGGAGGAGGCGCTGAGGGAGAGCGAACAGAAGTTCCGCGTGTACACTGAGCAAGCGCCGATCGCCATTCTTGTGAGCGATCTCGAGGGCCGGTTCACGGACTGCAATCCCGCGGCCGTCGAGCTATTGGGCTACGACGCCGCCACGCTGAGCAGAATGGCCGCCCTCGATCTCCATCCCGAAGAAGATCGCGAAGCCGTTCGGCAGGCCCTGGCTCTCCTCGGCCGCGAGGGGAGAGTGCAGGGCGAGTTCCGAATGAAACGGGGGGACGGGCGGATCATCTGGGTTTGGCTGAACGTCCACTTGATCGGCGACGGGCGCGCCCTGGGCTACTGCGAGGACATCACCGAGCGCAAGCGGGCCGAGGAGGCGCTGGCCGACGAGGCGACGCGCCGGCGCATCCTGGTCGAGGAGTCCAGCGACGGCATCGTGGTCCTCGACGAGGACGGCAAGGTGTTCGAGGCCAACCGCCGCTATGCCGAGATGCTCGGCTATTCCCGCGACGAAGTGCTCCAACTCCACGTGTGGGACTGGGACACGCAGTGGACGCGCGAGCAACTGTTGGACATGCTCCGGGCGGTTGACCCCGCCGGCGCTCACTTCGAGACGCGCCACCGGCGCAAGGACGGCAGCATCTACGACGTCGAAGTCAGCACGAACGGGGCCATCTGTGGTGGGCGGAAACTCGTCTTCTGCGTCTGCCGCGACATCACCGAGCGCAAGAAGGCGCAGAGGGTACTTCAGCAGAGGAGCGAGTTCTCTGAGAGACTGAACAACGCGCTTACGAAGCTCGCTGCCAACAAATCAATCTTCGGCGGCGAACTCAAAGCTGCACTGGGAGCGATTACAGAAGCCTCTGCTGAAGCGCTGGATGTCGCGCGAGTCAGCGTTTGGCTCTACACTGAAGGTCCATCTGGAATTCGCTGCGTTGACCTCTACGAGCGCAATAGCAAACGCCACTCAGAGGGAGCTGTGTTGGAGGCGGCCAGTTATCCCAGCTACTTCGGCGCCCTGGAAGGGGAGGAGATCATAGCTGCGAACGACGCGCATCGGGATTCGCGGACAAGCGAGTTCTCAGGATCTTACCTGACCCCTTTGGGCATTGCCTCGATGATGGACGCTCCTGTCCGCTTGAGAGGCAAGGTAGTCGGAGTGATCTGCCACGAGCATGTCGGCCCAACTCGTGAATGGTCTCTAGACGAGCAGAGCTTCTCGATTGCGGCTGCCAACTATGTCTCTGTCGCAATGGAGTCGTACGAGCGCAGGAAGGCGGAGGAGGCCCTGCGGGAGAGCGAGGAGCGGCTGAGGGATATCACGTTCAGCACGGCCGATTGGGTGTGGGAGACGGACGAGAATGGCGTCTATACCTACGGCTCGCCGAAGGGCATTGAGCTGTTTGGGCGCGTCCTCGGGAAGACACCGTTCGATTTCATGCCACCGGAGGAAGCCAAGAGAGTAGGAGCGATATTCGCCGAGATCGCGCAGAAAGAGGCGCCCATAGTGGATCTGGAGAATTGGAATGTCCGGCAGAGCGGCGAGAGGATCTGCCTCCTCACCAATGGCGTGCCCATACTGGACGAAGCGGGGAATCTCAGAGGCTATCGTGGCGTGGATAAGGACATCACCGAGCGCAAGCGGGCGGAGGAGGCATTGAGGGAATCGGAGCGGAAGTTCAGGGCAATCTTCGACAGCGCGAGCGACGGGATGTTCCTCTTCGACCTGGAGACCAGGAAGTTCTCCCTCTGCAATGCGGCGTGCTCGAACATGCTGGGTGTCACGCAAGAGGAGTTTCTGGAACTCGACATCCCCGATGTCGTCCCGCCGGAGGACGTGCCATTCATCCTCGAGCAGGTCGAGAAGTTCCTCAAGGGAGAAGCGGTCATCCGGAACGACATCCGGTTCAGGCGAAGGGATGGGCGCCTCTTCTTCGCGGATCTCAGCCCGGCTCTGATCACGTTGGGCGGGAGGGAACTCATCCTGGTGGTCTTCAAGGACATCACCGAGCGCAAGCGGGCGGCGGAAGAGGTCCGCAGACTGAATGCCGAGTTGGAGCAGCGGGTGCGCGAGCGCACGGCCGAACTCGATGCGGCCAACAGGGAGCTGGAGTCCTTCGCCTACTCGGTGTCGCACGACCTGCGCGGGCCGCTGCGGGCCATTGACGGCTTCAGCCAGGCCGTGGTGGAGGACTCCGGACACCTGCTGGACGCGCGCGGTGGATCGGCATCCACTCCGCCACCGACTCGCTCTACGACTTCCCCGAGTTCAACCAGATGGTCAACGGCTGGTTCTCGGGCCACCCGTGGAGCCAGAAGGTCAAAGTCACCATCGAGGAGCCCGATCACCCGCTCATGAAGCCCTTCGGCAAGGGGCCGTGGGAGGTCACCGACGAAATCTACCAGTTCCGCAACTACGACCGCACCCGCGCCCGCATCCTGATGAGCATCTACCGCCCGAGCGTCGAGGTCAGCCGCGGCAACCGCAAGGACCGCGACTACGCGACCTGCTGGATCAGCCTCTTCGGCAAGGGCCGCGTGATGTACCAGGCCCACGGCCACGGGGCCAACGTCTTCAAGATGCCCGAGTACCAGGAGCACATGAAGCTCGCCATGCAGTGGACGCTGGGCGACCTCGAGGTGCCCGTGGAGCCGAGCAAAGTCGAGGACCCCGCGGCCGTCGCGGCGCGAGCCATCGAGAAGCTCCGGACGGCGAAGACCGACGACGAGCGGATCGAGGCCCTCGACCTGGCCGCCGTGGCCCCCCGCCAGGAGGCCCTCGCCGCGGTGGTCGCGGCCCTCGACCCCGCGAGCAAGGCGGCGCCCTTCGCCGCCGACGCGGCCCAGGCCATCGCCGCCGCCTGCCCAGATATGCCGAAGGAGCAGAAGGTCGAGGCCCTCCGCAAGGCCCTGGACTGCTGCGGGAACAAGCGCGACCTCCGCAAGGCCATCCGCGCGCAGCTCACCCAGCTTGGCGTCACCGGCCTGCCCATCTACGCGCCGCCCGGCTTCATCACCCACTGGTTCATCGCCGGCCCCATCTCGAACAAGGACAGTTCCTTCCTCGGCAGCGCCTACCCCCCCGAGGCCGGCGTGGACCTCGAGCGTGGCTTCATCGTCAAGCGCGAGGGCGAGCCGTTGACCTTCTCGTGGAAGCCGGCCGCCTGCGACGACGACGGCCTCGTGAAGCTCCGCGACCTCGTGTCGAAGGCCGACGCCGTGGGCGGCTACGCCTATGCCGAGGTGAGCGTGGAGAAGGAGACGCCCGTCCAGGTGCTCCTCGGCGCCCGCGAGCACTTCGCCGCCTGGCTCAATGGCGAGAAGCTGGGCGAACAGATCGGCACCAAGGGCCTGCGGCCCGGCGAGTTCCGCTACAAGGCCACCCTCAAGCCCGGCGCCAACAAGCTCCTCGTCAAGGTGAGCCAGACCAAGGGCGACTGGGGCGTCGCCGCCCAGATCGTTGGGCCGAAGAACGAGAAGATCGCGTTCACCGTGAGGGAGAGGTAGCTGTCGCCATCCAATCTGTCCGATCCGTCGGATCCGTCGAATCGATCGAATCGATCGAATCGATTTCACTACTCGAGAGGAGCCATGCTGTGCGGAGAATCGTTTTCGCGTTGTTCCTGGGCGGTTTCGCCGTCGGCCTGGCCGCCGAGAGGAAGAACGTGCTGGTCTTCGGCCTCACGAAGGGCTTTCGCCACGGCGATGCCATCGAGAAGGGCAGCCCCATCATGAAGACCATCGCCGAGGGCCTCGGCTACAACGCCGTCGTGAGCGAGGACGTGAAGCTGCTCAGCCCCGATAGCATCAAGCAGTGGAACCTGATCATCTTCAACAACACCACGGGCACGCTCTTCAAGGAGCCCGAGTGGCGCACGGCGTTCATGGAGCACATGAAGGCCGGGGCCGGCTTCATGGGCTTCCACTCGTGCACCGACTGCTTCTACGACTGGCCCGAGTACGGCGAGATGCTCAACGGCTGGTTCAGCGGCCACCCCTGGAGCCAGAAGGTGCGCAGCCGCGTTGAAGACCCCGATCATCCACTCATGAAGCCCTTCGGCAAGGGGCCGTTCGAGATCAGCGACGAAATCTACCAGTTCCGCAACTACGAACGCGGCAAGGTCCGCGTGCTGATGAGCATAGACAACTCGAGCGTGGACGTGAGCCGCGGCGGCCGCAAGGACCGCGATTACGCGATCTGCTGGCTCCGCCCCTGGGGCAAGGGCCGCGTCTTCTACAACGCCCACGGACATGGGGCCAACGTCTTCCAGGACAAGGCATTCCAGGAGCACGTGAAGCTCGCAATGCAGTGGGCCATCGGCGACATCGAGGTGGACACAACGCCGAGCAAGGAACTCGACCGCTCGGCCCTCGCGGCGAAGGCCGTCGAGACCCTCAAAGCCCCCAAGAGCGACGACGAGCGGATCGAGGCCCTCGGCATCCTCTCCTGGTGCCCGCACAAGGAGGGTCTCGACCTGGCCGTGGCCCAGTTCGACGTGAACCAGAAGGTCGCCGCCGCGGCAGCCGCCGCGGTCCAGGGCATCCTGGCCGAGCCGACCGACGTGCCGAGGGAGCGGCAGATTGAGGTGCTGAAGAAGGCCCTCGCCCTCACCGACAGCCGCGACGTGCGCAAAGCCGTCCGCGCCCAGCTCGGCAAGCTCGGCGTCACCGACCTGCCGCTCAACGTCCCCCCCGGCTTCATCGCACACTGGGCTGTCGCCGGCCCCATCCCGAACCCGAAGAACGAGCTGTTCGACAAGGGCGCGCCGCCCGAGACCGAGGTCGCCCTCGACAAGGGCTTCGCATTCGACGGCAAGGACTACGCCTGGAAGAAAGTGATGAGCGACGACGACGGCATCGTGAACCTCAACCAGGCCCTTGGCAACGGCAGCCAGTGCATCGGCTACATGGTTGCCGAGGTCACGGTCGAGAAGGAGACCGAGGTCGAGCTACGCCTCGGCAGCGACGACGGCTTCGTCCTCTGGCTCAACGGCACGAAGCTCGGTGGCAAGAACCTCAGCCGCGGCTGCCAGCCTGGTTCCGACAAATTCCCCGCCAGGCTCAAGGCCGGCGCGAACAAGGTGCTGATGAAGGTCATCCAGGGCGGCGGCGACTGGTCCGGCTGCCTCCAGCTCGTGACCCTCAAGGGCGAGGCCATCGCCTTCACGGTTGCCAAGTGATGCCCGTGCCGTTGGCCGGGGGGGCGGGGGGGGGGCTCAAGGATGCCACCAAGAATGCCAACTCCCCCTCCCTGGAGTTGGCATTCTTGAACCCTGCCTCTCGTCCCTACGCTCCGCGTGGGGACGCCCGTCCTGCCGCCTATCTGTATCACCCCCGGCCCTCAAAGGGGGTGATACAGATGGGCTGGAACCGCGAGAATCGCCGATTCTCGCCCTTCCGCTCTATCTGTATCACTTTCTCCCCCCTTCAGTAGGTAGAGTCGAGATGTGCGACCAGGCTCGCCATCGCCGAGTTCACCTCCGTCGGCAGCGGCAACCCCGACGGCAGCATCACGTTCAAGGGCGGCTCGTTCGGCACCGTGTATGAGACCCTCCTGACCGTCGAGAGGCCCGGCCCCTACGTCATCACGGCTCGCGCGAAAGCGGAGTTTGCGGTCGCCTGGCCCCTCCTCATCCTCAGCGTCGGCGGGCAATATGGGCAGAAGCTGGAGACGAAGGTCATTGACACCCCCGACTGGGCGCCCTACTCCTGGTATGCGGCCCTGCCCGCCGGCAAGCTGGCGATTCGCCTCACCGTGCCCAACGAATACTACATGGCCGGCGCCCTCCCCGACCTCAAGAACCAGCGGCTCCACGTCGCCGACCTCACGTTCACGGCAACTAACCTCCCGCAGGTTCCAAAACCTGCGGGAGGTTCGCCGGCCGAAATCCGCATTGCACCCCGCCAGGTGAGCGTCCCATCGGGCATGCCCATCATCTTCAGGGCCACGGTCCTGAATGGCCTTGGCGAGCAAGTGCCCACGCAAGTCAAGTGGAGCTGCTCAGAGGGGAAGATTGATGCGGAGGGGCGATTCGTCTGCGAGAAGCCGGGCGAGTGCCTCGTCACCGCCGAGGCGGGCGGCATCAAGGCCACTGCGCCCATCCAGGTGGCCGACCGCTTCGCCGACGACTTCAACTGCGGCACCGCCGTCCTCCGCTTCTGGTCCTGCTACGACCTCGACAAGGAGAAAGGCCAGTGGCATCCGCCGGCCGCGGGCCACACCTTCCTCAACTCCCTCTGGCAGCACAACCGCGCCGCGAAGTCCATTCTCCTGTGGGACCACGCGACGCCGTGGACCGACTACGGCGTCCAGGCCGACGTCTTCCTCACGCCCCGCGAGCGGGGGCAGGCATTCGAGATCGGTAAGGGGCGCAAGGCCATCCACGGCCTCGTCATCCGAGCCGCGGACGGCAACAGCCATTACCGCCTCGAGGTCGAGAGGCGCGACGACGGCTCCGAGGCCCGCCTCATCAAACGCCTCAACGGCGCCGACACGGTGTTGGCCAAGAGCGACTCGCCCCCTGCCCTCGCCCCCTTCGACTGGAAGACCAACCCCATGTGCCCCGGCTGGCGCGACACACCGCAGCCCGTCGCCGAGGAGCGCGGCCTCCACCAGTGGCGCGTGGACGCGATGCGCCTTGAGGCCCGCGGCGACACCCTCCACGCCTGGCTCAACGGCAAAGAGGTCTTCCCCACCGCTGTCAGGGACCCCGACCTCAAGTCCGGCACCTTCGGCCTCTACGCCGAGGGCCTTACAATCATTGACAACATCGAGGCGGGAAGGGAGAAGGCAAAATGATCCCGGGTAAAATGACAGGATGAAGAGGGAGGAGGAGAGCAAGATGCCGATAGAATGCCCGGCTGGGATTCGGGCCATCCCGCAAGAGGAATTCCATGAGCTCGACTATACGGTGATAAGACTGGTCTTCGACATCCACAATGAGCTTGGGCGACTCTGGGACGAGCGGGTGTACAAGAACGAACTGGCATTCCGCTGCAAGAACGTGGGGTTCGCGGACACACGTGTCGAGGCCCCAATCCGTGTCTCCTTCCAGAGCTTCTCGAAGACCTACTTCATCGACGTCCTGGTCAACGGGACCGCGGTGTACGAACTGAAGGCAGCAGCCACACTGACGCAACGACATCGCAAGCAGGCCATCCAGTACCTTCTGCTGACGGGACTGAACCACGGGAAGCTGGTCAACATGCGGCCACCGTCCGCACAGTACACGTTCGTCTCCACCCAGCTCACGCCAGAGCGCCGCCGCCGATACCGCATCGAGGACTCCGCTTGGCTCGACGCGGACCGCGATGCGGCTTGGCTGAAGACGACCATGCTCGACCTGCTCTCCGAC
Source organism: Planctomycetota bacterium (assembly GCA_041320515.1). Lineage (GTDB taxonomy): Bacteria > Planctomycetota > PUPC01 > DSUN01 > DSUN01 > DSUN01. Next base: position 4,640,769 of record JBGLNR010000001.1, read on the forward strand.
TGGGGGGCGTTCCTGCCCGCAGAACTCTGCCAGCAGGCCGTTGTCCACCTGCGCGGAGGCGAAGAGAAGGTGGTCGGGGACATCGAGATTGTTGACGGCCCCCGCGACATGGGGACTCAGCACGCGCACCTGTTGAGTCCCTCAACCGCTTTCAGACTCTCCGCTGTCACTCGCGACCCGACCGCCTACGAGCAGCAACTCCGCAAGTTCCTCTCCCACACCCGCCTGAGGACCCTTCAATGGACCAACCTCGACCACCACACCATCACCTTCAAAACGCTCTCTCGCTAACCCACTCTCTCCCCTCTTTCTTCTCCCATCATTTTACCCGGAGTCATTTTGCCATTGTTCTTCTCTTCTCCTGCTCTTCCGCCGCCCTTGCCATCATCAACCCCCGCTTCACCCCCAAGCACCTCGTCGAGGAGGCCCAGCTGGTGGTCGCCGGCCCAATCGAGCCGACAGCCAATGCCCTCGAATGGAAGCTCGCCGCCGCGGCCATCAAGGGCAAGGCCCCCGCCGAACACACGCTCTCCCTCGCCGATTGCTCGAAGGACCACGTGGCCGACATCCAGCAGGCGCTCAAGGCCAACGCCAAAGACCCCGCCATCCTGTTCGCCGGCACCTTCAGGAATGAGGAGAGGCGGGCGTACCTCCACGTCGCCGGCCTGTGGCTTGACGCTAAGGCTGCCGGCGACGCCCGCTGGAGCGTCACCGGCTACGCGCCCCAGATGGCCGGCACCTACGCCGGCGGCACCGACATGCTCATCCGCATGGCCCGCCACCTCGCCGAGGACCCCGACGCCGACGTGCCGGTCACCGCAGGCGTCCGCTGGATGGCCCACGCCACGGTGGGCAACGTGCCCGGCGACATCGCCGGCCTCGCCGCCATCGAGTTCCCCGCTCTCAACAAGCCCTGCCTCTTCGTCGCCTCCTCCGCCGGCGACCGACTCTTCCGCGCGAAGGGCGACGACGCCATGGAGGACATCACGGCCGCCTCCAGGCTCGACACCAAGAGCCGCCGCTTCGCCTGGCTCGACCTGGACAGCGACGGCCTGGCCGACCTCGTGTCCTGGGATGGCTCCGCCACCGCTGTCCGCCTGGCCAGTGCCGACGGCACGTTCAAGCCGGCGACCGCCGCGCCCGCGGTGGGGGCCGACTGCCTCGCCCTCGCCCCCTGTTCCACCGATGGCCGACCCGGCCTCCTCGTCACCACATCCGCGTCTTCCTTCCTCCTCGTAGCCGATGCGAAGGGCGAATGGAGCAAGGCCGAACTCCCCGCCGGCGCCCCGGGCGACATCGGCCAGAGCTCCCCTTGCATCGCCGTGCGCTTGACACGGACGGCCCGGAATGCTAGCATCTCTGGCACGTATAGAGGCGGGTGCATGTGATCGCCCTGCCTGTGGCAGGCCGGCACGCCAGAAAGCCGGCTGCCGAATCGCCACATGGGGCAGAGCGTTAGCCCCGATACTGGCAAAGGAGGTCCTATGATTCGGAAGTGGATTCTGGCGTCCGTGGCGTCGGCTGTCATGGCAGTGGGCATGGTCGGCTGCGGCGAGGACACCCCGGCTCCTGTGAAGAAGCCCGTGCCCGACACGAAGACGCCCGCTGTGACGACGGGTACGCCGAAGGTGGACACCTCGAAGGGCCCCACCACCACCGAGACGAAGACCACCGAGACGAAGACCGTCGAGAAGAAGACCACCGAGTAGCGATCTCTGTCGCTCTGCGACCGAGTCGCCACTGAAGTCCCGTGCGAGTCGCTCTTGGCCACCGACCCGTGGATGACTCGCGCACAGGGTGCCCGGTGCCGCCGATGGCGGCATCGGGCACCTTGCATTTGCGGCCAGAACAGAGCGTGATATGGGGTGTGGAGTGCGGCGACGATGTCGCCGCTGTGCTTCGCCGCGGAGCGGATGGCGAGAGGAGTGCTCCCGCTTAGCTCACTGACCCCGCTCGTCCCACGCCTGGAGGGCGACGAGCGCTTCAAGCGCCTCGTCGGACGCCTGGCCGCCGGCAGGGGGGGGACGGCCGGCGGGCTGTGGGGATCCTCTGTCGCCGTTTTCCTGGCTGCCGTCGCAAGGCGGTCGCCCTCCTCTCTCCTGGTCGTCGTCCCGTCCGCCGAGGCGGCGGAGGAGCTGGCCGAGGACCTGCGGCTCTTCGCCGACCGGGAGACCGCCTTCTTCCCGCCCTGGGAGGCGGCGCCCGACGACGCAGCGTTCCCCGGCCTTGCGCAGTCGCAACGCCTGACGCTCCTGCGGCGGCTGGCCGCCTCGCGCGCCGCCGCGCCGCCGGGCATCATAGTCGCACCCGTCCACGCCCTGCTTCAGCCCGTCCCGTCCCCCCAGGCCGTGGCCGACGGCACCCTCGGCGTGCGCGTGGGCGGGCGCCACCGCATCGAGGCCGTCGCTGAGTGGCTGGTCGGGCGGGGCCTCGACCGCGTCCCAGTGGTCGAGGCGGCGGGGGAGTTCAGCGTGCGCGGCGGCATCCTCGACGTCTTCGCCCTCGCCACCTCCAAGCCCTGCCGCGTCGAGTTCTTCGGCGACGAGGTCGAGTCCATCCGCACGTTCGACGTCGAGAGCCAGCGCTCGGACGCGCGGCTCGATGCCTGCGAAATCGTCGCCCTCACGGGCCGCCAGGTCGCCCAGGCGGGCGAGGGCACGCCCCGCTCGCTCGTGGACTTCCTGCCGCAGGGGGCATGGGCCTGCGTCCACGAGCCGCTCGAGGTCCAGGACCGCGCCGACAAGGCGGCCGAGCAACTCGGCGACCGGGAGCGCCTGATCGGCTTCGACTCCCTCTTTGCCGCGCTCTCCCGCCTCCCGCTGCTCCAGACCTACTCGCTCTACACCGGCGCCGAGGAGGGGGTGGAGACGTTCGACGTTCACTCCACCCAGGTCTTCGACGGGCAGCTCGCCGGCATCTGCTCGGAGCTTGGCCGCCTGGCCCGCGCGAACGACCCCGTGGTGGTCTACTGCGCCAACGTGGGCGAGCGCGAGCGGCTCCAGGAACTCCTCCGCGACGCCGATCTCGCCCTCGCCGGCCGCCTGGAGTACCGCGACGGCTTCCTGTCGGCGGGCTTCGAGTTCTGCGGCCTGGGCTTCGCCTGCGTGGGCCACCACGAAATCTTCAACCGCTACGCCCAGCGCCGCCGCCCAGGCCGCCGCCCCACCGCCCCCATCGAGAGCTTCCTCGACCTCAAGCTCGGCGACACCGTGGTTCACGTGGGCCACGGCATCGCCCGCTACCAGGGCATGGAACGCCTCAATCGCCGCGGCGAGCTGGAGGACTTCCTGACCCTGCGCTTCGCCGACGACGTGCTCCTCTACGTCCCCGCCACCAAGATACAGCTCGTCCAGAAATACGTCGGCTCCTCCCGCTTCCGCCCCACGCTCTCCAAGCTCGGCACGTCCCACTGGGAGAACCGCAAGGCCGCCGTCAGGGCCGCCGTGCGCGACATGGCGCAGGACCTGCTCCGCGTCCAGGCCCTCCGCGGCCAGATGCCCGGCATCGCTTACCCGCCCGACGACTCGCTCGTCGCCGAGTTCGACCGGGCCTTCCCCTATGCCGAGACCCCCGACCAACTCACGGCGTGCGCCGAAATCAAAGAGGACATGGAAAGGGCCCGGCCCATGGACCGCCTGCTTTGCGGCGACGTGGGCTACGGCAAGACGGAGCTGGCCATGCGCGCCGCCTTCAAGGCCGTCGCCGCCGGCAAACAGGTCGCCGTCCTCGTCCCCACCACGGTCCTCGCCCAGCAGCACTTCCGCACGCTCCGCGAGCGCTTCGCCGACTACCCGGTCCTTGTCGAGGTCCTCAGCCGCTTCCGCACCCCAGCCGAGCAGCGCGACATCATCCGCCGGGCCGCCGAGGGCGCCGTGGACATCCTTATCGGCACCCACCGCCTCCTCTCGGGCGACGTGCACTTCCGCGACCTCGGGCTCGTGGTCGTGGACGAAGAGCAGCGCTTCGGCGTCGAGCACAAGGAGCGCCTCAAGCAACTACGCGCCATCGTGGACATTCTGACGATGACCGCCACGCCCATCCCCCGCACGCTCCACATGGCCATGCTCGGCATCCGCGACATTTCTTCGCTCACCACCCCCCCGCAGGACAGGCTGTCCATCCGCACCCGCATCTGCCGCCCGAGCCGCGAACTCATCCGCGAGGCCATCCTCAATGAAATGGCGCGCGACGGACAGGTCTTCTTCGTTCACAACCGCGTCCAGAGCATTGACGCCGTGGCCAGCCACCTCCGCGGCCTGGTCCCAGAGGCACGCTTCATCGTCGGACACGGCCAGATGAACGAGCACGAACTCGAGGAGCACATGACCCGCTTCGTCAACGGCGAGGCCGACGTGCTGGTCTCCACCACCATCATCGAGTCGGGCCTCGACATTCCGCGGGCCAACACCCTCTTCGTCCACAACGCCGACCAGTTCGGCCTGGCCGACCTGCATCAGCTTCGAGGCCGCGTCGGCCGCTACAAGCACCGCGCCTACGCCTACTTCCTCGTCTCGCCCGACCGCGTGCCCACTCAGACGGCCATGCACCGCTTTCCTCAAGGAGCGCCCGCATGAGAACCGCGCTGCGATGCACTATCGTGCTTCTGGCCGCCTCGTCGGCCCTCGCCGACACCTGGTTCGTCCGCCAGAGCGGCAACGACCAGGCGGACGGCAAGACGCCGAAGACCGCCTTCGCCACGGTCTTGCGCGCCGTCCAGGCGGTGAACAACGGCGATTCCATCGTCATCGGCCCCGGCACCTACCGCTGCGCCGCCCTCCTCGCCGAGCGCTTCGCCGCCGATGGCGAGCGAATGTCCATCACGGGCGACGAGAACGGCAAGCTTACGGGCGACAAGCCCGGCCCCGTCGTCCTCGAGCCAGCCACCCCGATGGACCCAGCCCTTCGCCTCTACCGCCTACGGAACTTCACTGTCTCAGGCCTCACGTTCCGCGGGACAGGGCAGGGGGTCAAGATCGAGAAATGCCTAGCCGTCTGGGTTGAGCGCTCCACGTTCGAGGGCCTGTCGCGCGGTCTAGCGGCCGAGGGCGCGGACCTGCTTGGCATAGAAAGCTGCGTCTTCAACCGCTGCACCATCGCGGCTTTTCTGCGCTCCAGCGCCAGGGTCACGGTGAAGCACGCGACAATCGCGGGTTCTTCGGCCGCAGGGCTTGTTGTTCTCGCGGGCGGAGGGGCTCGTGTCGAGAACTCGGTCTTCGCCGGCAACAACACCAATCTGATCGCCGACGAGGTGTCGGGTGCCTCGTCTATCACAATGGACAGTGTGCTCAGCGGCACGAGCGGTTCCTGTGGCTCGCTGCCCGTCACCGCCAACCCCTACGAGTGGCTCGCCGCTTCGGGGTACGGCCTCCACAGCGTCTGCGTCCCCCCAAGCTTCGTTGCTCCCGACAGGGGCGATCTGCGCATTGACCCCGCCGTGACCTGGGGCGGCGGCCTGCCGGGGATCTATGTGGAACCCCAATCGAGGATGATGTCCGCGATGATGTCCTTGCTCCACGATCGCGATAGCAGGCCATTCAGCCTCCGCGATGGGAGGGTGTGCGTCGGCGCGTACGACTACCCCGATCCTCGGCCCGCGTCGGGTTGGCGAGAGATCGCAACCCTCAAGAGATGCCAGCTGCGACAGAGCGCCGGGGTGTACCGCCCGGATGGGACGCTCCTGCGGACGCTTCTTGCCGACGCGACGGGCGTAGCCGAGCTGTATTGGGATGGGTTGGATGACCTCGGGCAGCCAGTGCCCGCCGGCGAGTATGAAGTGCGGAGCGTGAGCCACGACGTGCAGATCGTGGACGACGGAGCAGTGGGCGACAACGGCTGCGCGATGGGGGCGTACAATTGCGACAACGCAGACCGCGTGGTGGCGCTGCCCGATGGCGGGTTCGTGATCACGACGATCTACGATGAGGCGGGCTACCCGCTCCGACGCTACGCATCGTCCGGCCAGCCAGTCTTTGCGGCCAACTTCGCCGAGAAGGATTTCACGGGCGGCCTGGCCCTTGTGGGCGGCGTGTCACCACGCCGCGATACGCGGGACGGGGACGTCCCGCCTACAATTGATGTTGAAGGCTTCGTCGGCGCGGTGGGCAAGGGGGAGGGGACGAAGCTGATTCGCCTCACGGCCTCGTGCGAGCGGGCGAAGATGGCGAATGGGGCCGAGAGCTATGCCATCTTCGCCCCGGGCGAGAAGGCGCCGGGTGGCGTCGCGGGCGTGGCCGTGATTGGGCAGATAGCCTTCGTGGGCATCCCCGACCTCAATCTCATCCGCTCGTTCGACCTTGCCAGTGGCCAGAAGAAGAGCGATTGGCCCCTCCCCGGCGTGAGCGATGTGGCAACCGATGAGAACCGCGTCCTGTGGGCCATCGCGGGCAAGGAGGTCGTCTCGCTCAAGCCCGACGGCGCGCTAGGCAAGCGCTATGCGACGGGTCTGGAGACGCCGCAGTATCTCGCCGCGGGGGCGGGACGCCTTGCCGTCATTGACCGCAAGGCCGCCAAGGTCGCCTGGCTCGACGCCGCGAGTGGCAAGGTGCTGCGCGTCCTCGGCAGGGAACGCCCGAAGGGGGAGTGGACGCCTGTGGCGTCCGACCTCTTCAGCGACCCGCGCGACGCCGCGATCGCGCCCGATGGGCGGCTGCTCCTGTGCGAGCACGCACGCCTCCGCTGCCTCTGGCCCGAGAGCGGCGCCGTCGCCTTCGAGGCCCTGAGCAACTTCATGGATACCGCAGTCGTCCACCCGACGAAGCCCGAGTTCGTCTATTGCTGGCCGGGCATCTTCCGAGTTGACCCGAAGACGGGGGCGTGGGAGTGGGTGGTCGAGAGCCCGAGGGGCAGCGTTGACCTGCCCGGCGACGAGAAGCCGCGGAGCCTGTCGCCCGGCTCGCCCCACGGGGCGGTCGTCCTCGGCGGCAAGCCCTTCATCCTCTACTCCAACCTCGGCGGCACGGGCCGCCTGCTGCTCCTCGACGTGAGTGACCCGCTGAAGCCGCGGACGGCCCTCGACTACGACAATCGCCACAGGCTCCTCGGCGGCTGGGCCTACGCGACCATCGCTTTCACCAAGGGCGGCGACCTCATCGCCGGCGGCCACTACTCCCTCCAGTTCAGGCGCATCCCATTCAAGGGCCTCGACGGCCAGGGGAACCCGGCGTTCGACTTCGACAACCCCGTCACCCTCGGCCCGAAGGAGGACCCGTCCCCCCGCAAGATGAAGTGCATCGAGGCCATCACCGCCGACCGCGTGACGGGCGACATCTATTACCTGGCCGTGACCGACCTCTACAACAAGATGGTCCCCGGGTGGGGCGCCGACGGCACGGGCGTCGGCCGCAGCACGCCCGACGGCACGCCGCTGTGGTTCGCCCTCAGCTCCGGCGGCAACTACCAGAGCATCAGCGCCGTGAACGATGGTAAGAACGCCTGGGTCATGGCGGCCAAGAGCTTCGGCGGGCAGGTTGACCTCTTCAACGCCGACGGCCTCCGCCTCGCCACGGGCAACTGGGCCTGGCCGTGCAACTACGGCATCGGCTTCGTGGACCTCCGGTACGGCGTCCACGCCTACATGCGCCCCGACGGCAAGCCAGGCGCCTACGTGGAGGACGACGCGATAGGCCGCTTCGCCCGGCTGCGCGTCGAGGGGGCTGGCACGATTGAGCGTAGCGTTATACGTTTCACGTGGAACAATCCAGCCACCCAGGCCGGGCCGCCGCCGCTGCCCGACCGAACGCAGGGCAAGCCCGTCGAGCGCCTCCTCACCATCCCCATCCACCTGCGTCGCCGCCTTGTTCACGTGCTGGCCCCCTGGGCCGCTGCTCCGGGTGAATCGGAACCGAAGCTCGTCGAGGGGGACTTCCACCCCGCCCGCGATCCGCACTGCCCGACACTCGTCCATCGCGCTTGACCCCGCTCTGGCCCGCGAGGAGTGACCACGCGGGGCAGAGACGCCCCGCCTACAGCACTCGCCCTGATTATAGCACAACAACCTCAGTTGCCAAGACGAGGCAGTTCGACTACCATAGCGGCGCACCCTCAACCCCAGGAGGACGGGCGATGATGAAGAGGCTGTTGCTCTGCGGGCTGTTGCTGCCCCTGGCGTCGTGCGCGTTCACGGGCGAACCCATCCCCCCTCGCCCCGCCCCGGGAACGAGTGGCGAGGCGGCCGAAGCCCGGGCCGCTCTCCGCGCCCAGCTCGAGCAATCGAAGTTCGACGCCGCGGCCACGAAGGCGTATCTTGCCCCCCTTGGCAGCCAACTCGACGACGCGGCCCGCCTGCTCTCCTGCCGCCAGGCGGAGGCCGAGATCAGCCGAATCGAAGCCGAGGTGGACTCCCTGCTGCACGACTGCCCGACCTATCTGCCAGGCAGAAAGGAGCTGGACACTATGAAGGCCAGGATCAAGCCTGCCCGCGACGCGGTCGCCAAGCGCAAGGCCGAACTCGGCACGTGTGTGCTCCGTATCGGCGGCAAGGCCGTGGACCCCGCCACCCACGCCATCGTCCTGCCCGAGCAGCCGACGCCGCAGGAGGACTTCGCGGCGAAGGACCTCAACGCGCACATCGAGGAGCTCACGGGGAAGGGCCTGCCCTTCGTCGCCGACGGGGCACTTGGGGAGCAAGCGCCCATCGTCGTGGGCAACTGCCCGAAGACCCTGCGCAAGCTGCGCGTCCGCGTGGACCTCGGGGGGCTCGGCCTCGAGGGCATCGTCATCCGCACCAAAGGCCCCGCCCTCGTCCTCGCCGGCAACCAGCGCGGCGTGCTCTACGCGGTCTACACCTTCCTCGAAGATTGCTGCGGCTGCCGATGGTTCACGCCCGATTGCACCGTCGTCCCGAAGACAGGAACGTTTGACATCGCCGAGTTGAGCGTCCGCCACGTCCCGCCCCTCGAACTCCGTTCTACCGACTACCCCTGCTCCCGCCCGGCCGATTGGGCGGTCCGCAACAAGATCAACGGCACGCAGACTCAACTCGACGAGCGCCGCGGCGGGAAGATTGACTACTCGCACTTCGTCCACACCTTCAACTCCATCCTCAACCCCGCCCAGCACTTCGCCACCCACCCCGAGTACTTCTCGGAGACCAAGGGCAAGCGGACGCCTGGCAACACACAGCTCTGCCTCACCAACCCCGAGGTCATCGAGATTGCGAAGAAGACCGTCCGCAAGTGGATTCAGGACTCGCCTAAGGCCACGATCTTCTCGGTCTCCCAGAACGATTGGTACAGCTTCTGCGAATGCCCGAAGTGCAAGGCCCTCGACGACGCCGAGGGCACCCATGCGGCCACGATGATCGCCTTCGTCAACGCCATCGCACGCGACATCGCGAAGGACTATCCCGACAAGATCATTGACACGCTGGCCTACCAGTACACCCGCACGCCGCCGAAGACCCTGCGGGTGGAGCCGAACGCCTGCGCCCGCCTGTGCACCATCGAGTGCGACTTCGCCCACCCCCTCGACAAGTCCACCCACCCCCAGAACCAGAAGTTCGTCAAGGACATCCAGGGCTGGAACAAGCTGTGCAACCGCCTGTACATCTGGGACTACATCATAGATTACGGGCACAGCATCATGCCCTGGCCGAACCTCTACGCCCTGGCGCCCAACATCCGCTTCTTCATCGCCAACGGCGTGAAGGGCCTCTACGAGGAGGCCTGCTACTACACCAAGGGCTCAGAGCTGGCCGAGCTGCGCACCTGGATCATCGCCAAGACCATGTGGAACCCGAAGTACGACACGGACAAGGCGATAGACGAGTTCCTCGCCGGCTTCTACGGCGCCGCCGCGCCCCAGCTCCGCGCCTACATCGCCCTCATGCACAAGCCGGTCCTCGACGACCCGAACATGCACATTTTCATCTGGACGAAGCCCGACGCGCCTTATCTCAACGACAAGGCGATTGCAGAAGCTGCCCGCATCTTCGACGAGGCCGAGAAGGCCGTCGCCGGCGACCCAGTGCTGCTCCACCGCGTCCAGGTCGCTCGCCTGCCCATCATGTACGTCCAGATCGTCAACTCCCGCCAGGGCTTCAAGGAGGAGGGCAACGAGCTGGTGGACACGGCGACGGAGGACGAGGGGGAGCTGCTCAAGCGCTTCGAGGCCATCGCCAGGAAAGAGGGCCTCACGATGATCCGCGAGCACCACCAGCACGGCAACCTCGACGGCTGGCTCAAGAGCGTGAGCTTCGCGGGCAAGAAGCTGCCCATCGTGCGCCTCAGCAACGACGCCCTTGAACTCGCCATTCTCCCCAGCCTCGGCGGCCGCATCTGGAAGATGGTCCACAAGCCCACGGGCCGCGAGATCATCAAGCGGGTCACTGAGAAGGGCTTCGAGCGCCCCGACGCCGCCGGCTACGAGGAGTACTCCGAAGGCGCGTATCGCTCCCCCGGCTGGAACGAACCGTACCGCGTCGTCACCAAGACCGCGAACGCCATCACGATGGAGGCCAAGCTCCGCAACCAGCTCCTCCTCAAGCGCACCATCACGCTCGATCCCAAGGCCCCCAAGGTCACCATCGAGTCCACCCTCACCAATGCCGGCAAGGAGCCGCGCCAAGCCTGCCTCCGGGCGCATCCGAGCTTCGCCGCGCCCAACCCCCAGCGCACAGTGATCCAGTTCCGGAGGAAGGGGAAGTACGACTTCAGGCCGCTCCCTTCCACCACGGAGGAGAAAGACGCCTGGTTCCAGGGCAAAGACATGCCGGAAGGCGGATGGACGATTTTCGACCTTACTGGCTTTCTCCCGCCCGACCTCCCCATCCCGTGGCTCGACGGGAAGCTGGACACGAAGGCCCTGACCGGCAAGCCCGCGTTCCCGCCCATCACCTCGCTCTTCGACCCCGCGGAGGTCAGCCGCTGCCTCCTCAACAGCAGCCCGAAGGACGGGCGGGTGAACCTGGAACTCTACTCGAAGGAGGCCCAACTCGCCCCTGGCGAGAGCCTTCGCCTGAAGCACACCATCGAGTTGCCGCCCGAAGGCCGGACCCTCCGCGTGGCCGAGGCGCGCCGCGCCCTCGAACAGGCCGCGGCGCTCGCCGCGCGCATCAGCAGCGGCCACCTCGCCGGCCAGGTCCGCCTCGCACTCGACGAACTCGGCGCGGCCCCCGAGGCCGGGCAGACGCCCGAGCCGCCCCCGCCCCAGCAAGCTCCACCACCCCAGGAGGCCCCCGTGGAATCCCCGCTCGACGACGTGAGCCTGGACGAGCCCGAGCCGGCCCTCGCCGGGGATGTGGCCGACCCGTCAGCCCCCCTCGGTCCCTTGGGAGGAGGCGCGGTCGAGGCGGCCGCCCTGCGCGCCCAACTCGAGGAGGCCCGGCGCGAGGTCGCCGCGCTCAGGGCCGAACTCGCCCAGCAGAAGCAGCTCGCCGAAACCCTCAAGGAGATCATGGCCAAGGCCATCCAGAAGCCGTGACCCCCAGCCCCCCGGAGTGCTGGCCATGTTTGAATGGCTCTTCAAGAAGAAACGCAGGAAGCCGATAGGACCCGAGCCCGCCCGCCCGACGCCGGCGGCCGCCAAGGCCCCCGCTCCCAGCGAGCCCGAGGAGGCCGAACCGCTCCCGCTGCCACCCGCTCGCCCGCCCGCCGCCGCCGCCACCGACGAGCAAGGACGCACGGCCGACGACGTGCTGAAGATGCTCGCCACGGAGGAAGAGACGCCGCCACCCGGAGCCGCCCCTCAGGAGGCGGCTGACCCCAACCTGGGGCGCCACCTGCTCGCCGAGGGGCCGATCACCCGCGAGTTCCTCCACCAGCAGCTCGCCGTGAGCGGCAGGGCCGACACGTATCTCGGCCGCATCCTCGCCGGGCTGCGCGCCCCGGCAGAGGCCGAGCTGTTCAGCTTGCTCGCCGCAGGCTACAAGGTGGCCGACGTGGACCTCAAGCAGTGCAGGATCCCGATCGCCGTGGCACGCCTCGTCCCGCTCGAGGTCCTGGCCAAGTACAAGATGATCCCGATTGACCAGATGGGCGACCTGTTGTGCGTCGCCTTCGCGGGCGACGTGAATCCGAAGGCCACGGAGGCGGTGCGCCGGGCCACCGGCCTGCGCGTCAAGGCGGTCCGGTGCCCCCCGCACCACATCCAGATACTGCTCCGGCGCCTCGTGCACGAGCCGGCCGCCAAGCCAGCCCCCGCGCCAGCCGTCCACCCCCTCCCCATCTCGGACGCCGAGTACGAGGAGGCCGTCCACGGCCCCGAGGACCGGTGGGAGAGCGTCCACGCCTCTCACGGCCCGCTCCGCGCCGCGCGCATCGCCTGAGCCGCCTGTGCCACGGTCGGCTCGGCCGACCGTGTGCCTGCACGGCGGGCACCAGCCGCCAGGCTGGTCCAGCCAGCCGTGCCACGCCGCGAAGGATAGAAACTGCGGAGAACCATGCCAGAAACCCACCCCCAGGGCACCACGCGGCGTTGCATCCTCCTGGCCGTCCCAGAGGACGGCCCTTTCGCCCCCATCCTCCAGTCGGCGCTCGAAGCCGCGGGCTGGGCCGCCCGCCTGGTGGATGGCGCGGAGGCCCTCCTGGCCGAGGCCGAGGGGCCGGACGTGAGTCTCGTGATGCTCGACATGGCTCCGCCTTGGGCCCAGGAGGCCCTCGAGGCCCTGAAGGTCCACCTGGCCGAGACCAACTGGGTCCCCGTCGTCGCCTTCTTCCCCGGCGGCCTCGACCCGCGCCGGCCGGGCCAGCTCCGCGTGCGGGCCGACGTCGAGCTGGCCGAGCCCGTGGAAATCCACCAGCTCACCGCCGCCGCCGCCAGCAGAGCCGTCCGCTCCGCGCACCCGCCCTCGAGCCGCAAGGTGCGCATGATCCTCCCCAGCCGCAGGGCCGACCTCGAACGCGCCGTCGAGCTGGCCGTGGCCCTCCTCCACGCCAGCGGACTCCCCGACGACGCCCAGGCCGCCGTCCAGGCCGCCTTCCGCGAAGCCGTCGGAAACGCCATGCAACACGGCAACCGCTACGACCCCGCCAAGCGCGTCCGCATCGAATACCGACAGAACCCCGCCGCCGTCACCCTCGCCGTCCGCGACGACGGGTCGGGCTTCGACGCCCAGCGCTACCTCGACCAAGCCACCCTCACCAACGCCGCCGACGCCGCCCGAAAGCGCCACAGCGAGGGCGGGCAGGGCGGACTCGGCATCCTCATGCTCACCCGCCTGGCCGACCAGGTGCGCTACAACAAGGCCGGCAACCTCGTCAACCTCATCAAGTTCCTCCGCCGCCCCCCCGCCCGCCGCTGAGGCCGCAACACGCCCCGTTTGACTCGCGCCCTTTTCCCCCCTACCTGGGCGCCAGCCCCACAGGCGGAGCGGCCACGCGACTGACCTCCATAACGCATTCTCGTTACGACACTTACATCGTATCCCCCCTCGCGTCGCCGCCGCCACAGTTTGACTCGCGCCCTTTGCCGGGGCGCGAGTCAAACTGGCGGGCGCCCCATTCCCCACATCCTACATCCCCACCTGTGCCCCCTCGCTGCCCGAAGTCCCCGTTTGGCGGTTCTCGCCTGTCCTGCCAAGCGTTTCCCAAGCTTCCCGGCCCCCCGACTCCCGGATCGGCGATTCTCGGCCATCCGGCCCAACCTTCCCAACCTCCCCAAGCTCCCCGCTTCTTCGCGCCCTGGGGTCAGGCCGCAACTTGCAACTTAAGTGTCCCCACTTTGGTTACGCACTCGATTCCCTCGGGCGACAGGGCCGCCTCGTTCGGCCAAATCACAGCGGCAGCCTCGAGTCAGCTCTGGACGACTGGTGCTTGAGGACTTGGCACCGCCCCCCCCGTGTTGTCAAGAGCTTGGCGCAGCCGATCTGAACGGCGGAGTCGAGTATGGTGTCCCCCGAACTCGCCGCCGCCACCCCACAGCCGCCCGATGGGATAGTTGATATTTGGTAACACTTCAGCCGAATGAAGTGGGAGTTCGTAGTGCGGCCTTCAGGCCGTATCCTGGGCGCCAGAGACGGGCTAAAGCCCGCACTACGAACTCCCACGCTGTCTGAGGGGCGTGTTTGAGCCTCCACTTCATTCGGCTGTAGTGTTACGATATTTGAAGACGCGACACCGCCACTTCGCTTGGGTACGTGTCGTCGGGCCCGACGCAGCGGCCCAAGACTTGGGGGCTCTGCCCCCAAGCCCCCAGGATTTACCGCTTTACAGCCACCGCAGCCCATGCTACAATCCCCCTGCCGCTGAGGAGGATAGGGCTCCGGTGGGAACCGACCGGCGCTGACGGGTCCGCGACGCTCTGAGAGGAGCACAGAGACCATGAGTGCGGCAGGCCACAGGCGTAGGATGGGGTGGGCGTTTGCCGTCGCTCTGTCAGCCGCGGCGGGCGGCGCCATGTTAGCCGGCGAGCTGCCTGGCGGACCGGGCGCTGGTGGCGAGCCGCCCCCGACGGCCTTCCCCGATGAGTTGGCCGCGATGGACCGCTACCGGGCGAGCCCCACGCAGGAGAACGCCCAGGCGCTGGCGCGCATTCGGGCCAAGTACGGCGCGGCGCTGCTGGACCTGGCCCGGCAGAAGAAGGACGCCCTGGCGCTGGAGATGGCGGCCGAGTACGCCGAATCAGCGACCCAACTGGATTCACAACAGGGCACTTACTGGCTCCTGCTCGCGCTGGCCTACGGGGAGAACGCGACGAGCGCTGCCGCACTGGCGATGGCGGAAGACGCCGCGCTCCGCGCCTGCCGCCGCGAGGCCGACAACGCGAAGTTCCGCCTCTGCCTGGCGCAGATTCTCTTTCGCCAGACCTTCTATGCCGCCGCGCTCGACGAGTTCGAGAAGGCGCTGACCAAGGAACCCGCCCTGGCCGAGCCGCAGCTCGTGGCCATGATGACGCTGGCCTATGTGCTGGACGGCCTTGCCCCGCGCGGGGAGGCGTTCCTGAGCGGCTTGGCGAAGGCCCGGCCCCAGTCGGCGTCCGTCCTGTTGGCCCGGGCGGTCCTGGCCCACGAGCAGACCCAGGGCGCTTCGCTGGTCGCGCTTCAGGCCGTGGCCGGCGCGCCCCACGTGGCGCTGGCCCTGCGCGAAGGGAAGGCGGCCTCGGCCCGCGCCGACCTCCAGGCCATCGCGCAGTCCAAGTGGGCCAAGCCTGCCGAACGCGAGTTCGCCCAGGCGTTGCTCAAGCACTGGGCCGCCCTGCAAGCCGCCCGTCCGCCCGCGGGTAAGGGCCAACCAGGCACGCCGAAGTAAGCGGACCAGAGCCGCCACAGTGAGGGGGAGTTGAGCCAATGAAGGAATCCGGAACCGCTGTTGAGACACGGGCGCGACGCATCTGCTGCGCCCTCGGCCTCGCTCTGTCGTTGGCCGGTCTGGCCCTGGGCGGGCAGTGGGACGTCCGCGTGCAGCGGGCCTCCATGCGGAAGGAGATCGCCCAAGCCCACGCCGATTTCGCGCGGCAGGTTCCCCCGGAGGCGTACGTTCGCGCCCCGGACGGGACGACGCAGCTCAACCACAGTCACCCGGAGGTCGTGCGCTTGGAGGCCGAGTGGCGGGCCCGCATGGACCAGGTCCACGCCGCGCACAACGTGGGCGACAACCGGTGGGAGACGCTCCAGCAGGCCTGCCAGGAGGCAGGCGTGTCGGACGGCATCGCCAACACCGGCTCGCGGCCCCAGCGCATCGAGAGCGACATTGACGTGACGGAAACGCAGGCCGGCGCCGGCGCCAAGCTAGCCGATAACCTGCGGAAGCAACACAACCTGGAAGTCAAGGAGTTCCCCGACTGCTACGTCGTGCCCCGGCACGATGGCATTATCTGGAAGAAGCCGCCTAACCTGAAGGTGGGCACGCCGCAGTACCGGGCGTGGGTCCGCCGGATGGCGAATACACCGGACACGTTCGTGGCCACTGGCGCGATGAACGCCACCAGCCAGGGCAAGCTCGGCAAGCTCGGCATGCCGACCACCGAGGGCAAGCTCGGCCACCTCGATCCGGAGGGGGGGTCGCTGGGCAACGCCATGAAGGCCAGCAACGCCGGCATCTCGCGCAACCCGGCGACCGAGCTGGACCAGATTGACGGGCACACCATCGCCAAGAGCGTGACCAAGGCGGCCGAGTGGACGGGGACCGAGCACCACGACCCGGAGTTCTTCCGCAAGGCCCGGATGCTTGGGAAGGGCCACGCGGACTGGGATAAAGCGGGCGTGTGCGACCCCACCGACCTGCCTCACGTGAGGGCGCAGAAGATACGGCAGTACCTCCAGCAGGCCCAGGTGAACCTCGAGCGGGCCGCCGCAGCCGGGCGCGGCATGAGCCAGGAACTCCTCCGCATGCGGGAAGACCTTGTCAGGTCGTTCGAGCGCCAGGGCCTTCACGCGGATGCCCAGCGCGTCCGCGAAACCATCGCCGAGGTGCAGATCACCAACGAGGAGACCATGGCGGTGCTGGCGCAACGCGACCCCCAGACGGCCGGCCGGATGGCCGGGATGAAGGTGCAGCGGAACGCCAACGGCACGATCACCGACCTGGCCACCGGGGAAACGATGACACCCAGCCAGTTCCGGCAGCGCGTGACCGCCCCGTCGCGGGCCGGGACGGTGTCCACGGTGCGGAAGACGACGGCGCCACCGAAGGGCGCGCCGCCGCCCAAGGGCACGCCGCCGCCGAAAGCAGGCACGCCGACGCCCGACGCTCCGCCCGAGATCCGGCCCAGCCTCAAGGTCGCATCCTACCTCCTGCTGGCCTACGGCATCTACCATGGCGTGTCCACCGCTGTCCAGCGGGCCGCTGACGAGGTGGGTCCCGACGACGAGTGGTTCTGGGGCAGACTCAAGCTCTACGGCAAGTCGGCCGGCTACAGCGTCTACTACAGCCTGGGCATCGCGGCGGTCGTCCAGATTGGCGAGGGAGCCCAGGAGGAGTCCCTTCGCCAGTTCAACAAGGACCTCGAGGACGGCAAGGACCCGTCGGCGGCGTGGGCCACGGCTCGCGGCGCCGTCTGGGGGTTCGGCGGCGTCGTGAAGGCCATCATCGTGGACCCCCTCTGGCAGGGCGGCGTCGCGGTCTGGGAGGGCTGCGGCGTCATCACCGACAGCCTCGAGGCCCGGCGTCTGGCCCAGGGGGCCACACAGGCCGTCGAGGCCACGCGGAAGGCCCGAGTCGAGTTCTCGCGTCTTCAGGAGGAACTGGGGGCGGCACGGGTCGTCTTCCGGCCGATCAGTCTGGAGTCCCTCACCGTCGGGAAGGTCTACAACTGCCAGGCCACCATCACCGGCCTGCCCGCGTGGGTCCGCCGCGTCCGTGGGAACTGGTCGTTCGACGACGAGGACGCTCCGCACGCCGGCGACGTGGTGCAGGTGTCCGGCGGCTCGGCCCGGTTCACCATCCTCCATACCTTCGCCGCGGACGGAACATGCCCCGCCGAGTTCCGCTTCTGTGATGCGGAGCGCCCCCAAGTGGGGACGGTGCTCATCCCCACGTCATTCACCGTGGCCGGGCTGGACGCCACGTGGAGCGTGTGCGACGTGGGCGTGGCTTCGCCGTTCTCGGCCTCGGTGTCCCACGGCCCCGCCAAGCCGGCTTTCGAGTGGGAGTTTGAGTCGGGCGGCCAGCCCGTCCGCACGAGCGTGCCCTACTGCACGCACACCTTTGCCAAGGCGGGCATATACCCCGTCCGTGTCCGCCTGCTGGACAGCGCGACCGGCAAGGAGCTGGCCCGCGACAGCGGCCAGGCCGACGTGCGCGTGCCCCGCAAGCTCCGTTGGGTCCGGTTTTGCGCGGGCCAGCCAGACCGCACGACAGGCTTAGCCCCGCACGGGGCGGCGGAGTAAAGCCCACGGCGATGCCTTGAGAGCCGTGGGTTGACGGCGGACGCCAAACGCATCCCCCAGCCCCGTATGGGGCGGCGGAACCGCCACGTCAGGGCGCCGGCCAGCGGACAGCGTTCCCCCGCCCCCTGCGGGGGCTTGGGGGATGGGTGAGAGGGGGGCCGCCAGTGCCCCACGGCTCTCGAGGCATCGCCGTGGGCTTTAGTCCGCCGCCCGCGAGGGGCTGGGCCATCCCTGGAACCTGCGCAAATCCGTTACTGCACCCGCCCGTCACAAAGGGGAGGGGACGCCGGGGTCGCTCACTGCGTGGGCTTGAGGGCAGGGTCGTCGAGGTCGAGGCGATAGAGAATCTGGTTGTAGTCGTAGCGCGGCGTCGGCTGCGGCTTGTCGGCGAATTGCTGGGTGTAGGTCCCCTCGAAGAGCAGGATGGGCGAGTCGGGCGGCGTGAACTCGGGGTGCAGCCGCGGGTTGTAGAAGGTGTAGTTGTCGTGGCTGAGCACCTTCACGGCC
Organism: Planctomycetota bacterium; assembly: GCA_041320515.1. Lineage (GTDB taxonomy): Bacteria > Planctomycetota > PUPC01 > DSUN01 > DSUN01 > DSUN01. The sequence goes on from JBGLNR010000001.1 coordinate 4,659,037, forward strand.
TTGCCCCACGGGCCGGTCGGCGACGCGGCCTCGGCATACCACAGTTCGCCGAAGGCCGACGGCTTGCCGAAGCGCTCCATGAACACTGTGACCCAGCGCTTGCGGAAGGCGTTCCACGCAATCGAGCCGCTGTGCGGCTTCACGGCCTTGCCGTCGGCGGCTGAGGCCAGGCTATCCTGCGGCTTGAGCGCCTCCCATTGCGCGGGGTCTTGCCACGCCTCGAACGTCGCGGGGCAGCGCAGGGTGGGCAGGGGACTGCCGAAGAGCGCCCACTCCTTCCCCTGAGCATCCTTCCAGAGCGCTGGATGGCCGTCGGGCGCGGGGGGCTGTTTGGGCGCGGCGGGGGACTTCGTCCAGACGACGCGGTGTCGCTCGAAGCGCTCCGCCGCGTCGTTCCACACGCACAGGCCGGCCTCGTAGGCTTCGAGGGGCGGCTTGATCTTCACGTAGGTCGCGACGAGCCGCGGCGTGCCGCCCTTGTCGGGCAGGCTCACGTAGGCGCTGAGCCACGTTGGGCCGCTGCCCGGCATCTTCGCCACGCCGCGCGGGCGGCCGTTCGCCTCGCGAAAGTAATCGAACTTCACCCGCACCGGCGGCTCGAACGACGCAAGGGGCTGCAAGGCGGTTGTCGCGCTGCTCATGTGGAAGATGCCGAGGGGGTAGTGCGCCAGCGTGGTGTCGCCCCAGGCCCAGAACAGCTTGCCGCGGTGAACGGCGTTCTGCACGCTGTCGCAGCCGAGCACGCCCGATTCGGGCCAATCGCCCTCCCGCCCCGTCCTCTGGCTCTCCGCGAACAGGCCGCCCCCCGTGAGGCGTCCGAGGCGTTTCGCAATGATCGTGCGCGTGACCTCGACCCTGAGCGTCTTGCCCGGCTGAGGCGTCAGCCGTACGCCGCGATAGCCGAAGCCGTCCTTCGGCGCCTCATAGCCGTGGCCGAGCACGTCGAACCACGCCTCCCGCCCCATCAGCTCGGGCATGTCGAGGGCGATCACCCCCGCGTTGTCGGACACGAATCGTGCCTGATGCGTCGTGCGCAGCTCCACCAGCGGCACGGCCCAGCCGCTGCCCCTCTCGACTACCTCGATGCGGCAAGGCTCGGCCGCGGCGGCGAGGAGGTGGAAGAGAACCAACACCAGAATGCGGGCGGCCACTCTCACAGACTTGCTCGCTCTCGTTGCTTGCCCTACTCGATGCGGCTCCGTGCGCCCGTCTTCGCGTCCACGCGCCACACTTGGCGGTAGTGCGAGAGCCCAGGCGACGAGAAATCGTTGCCCGTGACCTCCACGAGGAAAGAGCTGTCGCTCTCCCAACGCAGGAACCGGAAGGGATAGACATTGTGGTGGCCCGGGAACTCCTCGTGTGAGTCCTCGGGCACGGCCAGCTCCACGTGCTTGCCTGTCGTAGCGCAGTATACCCTGATGGGCTGTGTGTGGACAAAGTGCTCCACCACGACGTACGTCCCGGCAGGGGAAGGGCGCATGTCGGCGAAGTCCATCCCGCGCGTCGTGAGGAGCACCGCGCCGTTGACCAACAGCGTTCGCTCCTCTGTCTCGTTCACGTGGTGGTAGGGGATGGGCAGCACCACACGGGAGTCGTTGTCTGCGAAACCAATGTAGGGCGCGAACTCGTGCAGATGGGTCGTCCTGATCTCGATGCCGCCCGGGTGCCTCTCGGTCGTCGTCGTGGTCCAGGTGATAGGGTAGAACCACCACACGACATAGAGAACCACGAGGGTGATCAGCCCAACGATCAGGACGCGAAGCCATCTCCGGCTGGGTCTGGCTGCCTGGGTGCCGCTGGCGGGGGGGACTTCGGCGGGGGGCTGTTGCCGCTTCACGGGGGGTTCACACGCCTCGTGTCGCCAGAGCATCGTCAGTCCCCCGAACTCGACGCGGCGCAGCAGGCACAGGCTACCCTGATAGCCGCCCCCAGCGGTCACAGCAGGTCGAGCGTATACTTCCCCCCGTTCTCGGGGTTGTGGGTGACCCGGTTGGACTTGGGGTTGACCACCAGGTCCAGGCTTTCGAGCGGGATGAAGCCGAGGAGGGGCGGGACATCTTCGGGGATTTCCATCACCTCCCCGAGGCACTGCCGTTCGAGGATGGTGATCTGCACGGCCTGGTAGATGCCACGCTCGACAACCCCATTTGCCGTGCGGACCCTCGTGGATCTGTTCCTGTGCAGGCCCAGCTTGCGGATTGCCTTGGCGGGGAGGCACAGGAGGGCCGAGCCTGTGTCCACCAGGGCACGGACCTTCAGTTTCCGCACCTTGACGTGGCCATTCCCGGCAGCACGCCGGTCTTCGAGGTCCTTGAAGTTCTCCACCTCGACATCCACGAACGTCCGTCCCATCTTCGTCTTGCTCCTGGCCATTGCGGGCCTCCTGGCCGTCGCCCCTCCCACCACCGTATTCTACACCACCCCGGCCCGACATGCCAGCGTCTCGCTGGCACTGTCGGGGCCGCCGAGACGGCGGCGTTACGCGTGCCTCAACAAGACCTCATCGGCCCGGAATCGTGGCGAGCTATCTAGGACGGGCGTTTGGCCCGTCGAGCTGGGCGCCGACTTCGACGCGCTCCTGGAACTCCGCGACGTGGGAGATTACGGCGGCACCCACCACGTCGGCCCAGAGGACGCCGCCGCTGCCGCTCTCGTCCGCCAGCACGATATTGGCGAAGAGCGGGCCGTGGACGAACTCGAACGCCCTGTGCCCCGTCGTCTTGTCCTCGCGCAGAATCTCCGTCCCGGTGATGTCCGACGGCATCAGGTCGGGCGTGAACTGGATGCGGTGGAACTGGAGCGAGAGCACGCGGGCGAGGGTGCGGACCAGCAGCGTCTTGGCCAGGCCGGGCACGCCCTCAAGGAGGCAGTGGCCCCGCGAGAACATGGCCAGGAGCACCTCCTCGACCACCTGGTCCTGGCCCACGATGATGTGGCGCAGCTCCTCGCGGAGCCGGGTGCAGGCGCTGCGAAAGCGTTCGAGGTCCTGCACATCCTGGTCGGTCACTGCACCCGCGGGGGCTTCGGCGACGGCATCGGCCATCAGTGGCTCCTTGAGCAGGGGGATTCCGGATCGCCCCATATTATGACATCACTTAGGTTTAGACGCAAGGTCGCTTGTTCGGTTCCGGGTTCCTGCGGGGAAAAGGGACTGCTCGCCAACCCTCTCGCGCGCCGCCGCACCAGTGATCCCCTCGAGTTGCTTGACTGCGCCGTGCGGGCAACATATAATCGCTCCGACCTTCCATCGTTGGGTGGAATGGCAAAAGGTGGGGCGGCCAGAGTGCTGCCACCTCCGCCAGAGGCAATGCCCCTCGTCCGAAAGGAGACTGCGATGCGATTGGCCACGGTTTGTGCCGCGCTCATGGCCGCGCTTGCCGCGGGTGCTGAGGCCCAGGACAGCGCCAACCCAGCCAAGGACGCCATTACCGACGCAACAATCATCAACACCTGCGGCGGCAGCATGGCGAAGATGTTCGCCACGTACGGCGCGCCGCAGGACATGTGGGCCGACCGGGGAGCCACGGAGGCCCAGGACGACGTGTACCTGGGCTACGGGGCCTACGGCTTCAAGGTTCGGGACAAGGTGGTGCGACTGTGCTTCTTCTTCCGGGGCTGGAAGGGCCCGGTCCGTGGGATCAAGATCGGCGACAGCCAGGAGGATGTCGCCAAGGCCCTGGGCATCCCGCGCACGACCGTCAAGGACAAGGATGGCGCCGTCACTGCTTACGGCTATGAGCTGAAGGACCTCGGCGCAAACTTCTTTGCCAACTTCAAGGAGGGCAAAGTGTGGAGGGTGGAGGTGAGCCTGAAGTAGCTGCTGCCGCGGAAAGCGGACGCCGAGTAGAGGCCCCTACAGCAGGGGTTGCGGTGCGATGCCATACGCCGCGGTTACTGGGCGATTCGCCGTTGCTGCGCCGTAGTTGAGGGGCCGCGACAATGGAAGGGGGGCAGGGAGAAGGGACCCAAGTGACCACAGGGACGCACGGGACGAGAGGGCCGCGTCGCGATTTCCTTCGGGAGGGCATTGCTTGTGAACAAAGGCACAAATTGGGACTTACGGTAGGGCAACTTGCGCCCCCGGCTGCACGCAGGGGGCGCAAGTTGCCTGCCAAGATGGCAGTCGAGCGGTCTCGCCAGGCCCGCGCGCATTCCATAAGGTATTGACGTGACGACACTTGTGAGGCCGACTGGCCTGGGCGCCGGAGGGCCGCGTCGCGCGGTCCGGGCCGATGTATGGCCGCGCGCGCAGGGGCGCAAGTTGCTTCCTCGCACGTCTGGAGGGGGGTATTGGGCGATCCGGGCAACTTGCGCTCCTTTTTGGGGGGGCGCAAGTTGCTCGGGAAGCGGCCGCGGCGCTACCGGAAGGCGGCCTTGATGTCGGCCAGGCCGATGCCGAGGGCGGCTTTGGCGAGGGCATCGAGGTCGGCCTCGCTGCCCTCGAGGTGGAGCGTGCGGTGGCAGTGCTTGAGGCTCTCGCCGGGCTTGAGGAAGGCGGCGGGAGATGAACTCTCGATTTCGTAGAAGGGGCCGAGGGGGGGGCCGCCATCCACCGGGCCGTCGTTGTAGCTGTTCACCACGTCGCCCTTGAACGGCTCCTTCTGGATTTCCCACATGGAGTTGACGTAATCCGTTGCCCTCTCGGGCTTTGTGTAGGTGGCGAGGGTGAGGACGCGGTTGGCGGCGTCGTAGCTGCCCGCGATGGGCTTGGCGCGGTGGGGGCTGAGGCCGATCTTGCCGCGCTCCTTGCCGTCGCACTTGAAATAGAGCACGCCGCCCTTGGCCTTGAGGCGGCTGGGCGCGACCTTGCCGAAGTAGGTGTCGTTGGCGATTGGGCCGAGCTTGTCCTCCGGCCCCTCGACGTAGGGGATGACCACCGTGGTGGCGGGGGAGGGGTTGTACATGCAGAGGATCCAGATGGAGACGGTGCCCGTCTCGCGCGTCCAGGGCTTGTCGCCGGCGTTCTTGACGTTGTTGTCGCTCTCGTAGGCGACGGCTTTGACGGCGGGGGGCACCTCGATGCCGAAGTGCTTCTTCACGTCGGCCGGCTCGAGGAGGCGCACGGTGCGGTCAGCCACGATGTCGAGCTTGGTGCCCGAGACGTTTGTGAGGGAGAATGCCTTGCGGAAGCGGGCGCTCGTCCGCCCCTTCTCCACCACGTCCCACCCGCCCCAGTCAATGGGCGCGGGGACCAGCCAGTCCTTGAAGTCGAACTTGTCGCGCTTGCCCGGGGGGAAGTAGATGGAGAACTGTCCGCCCTCGGGGCCGAGCCAGAAGCGGTCCTCGCCGCCGAGGGGGTTGAATTGGGGCTTGCGCTGGCCCGAGGCGACGAGTTCGCGGTTGATCCAGCCGTAGCTCATTCCGCCGCGGCCGCCCGCGGTGCTGGTCATCACGCGGCCCTGGTAGAGGGGCACGACGGCGACGCGGGCCTGGCCCGACTTGTCCGACAGCACGACGACATCCGTGTGGGCCATCAGGAACGACACGTCGCCCGAGAAGGTCGGCGCCGCCTGCCTGCCGCCTGGCCCCGCGCAGCCCGCGAGGCCCACGGCCACGAGCAACACCGCCACTGCCACGTGCTTCATCACCCCGGTTTCCTCCAAAAAGGCGGATGGGAACCTGAACTCACGGAGGCATAGAGAACCATATTTCCCCTGAACATGCAAGCGCGAGAGTCCCAGAGGGTGCAGTAACGGATTTGCGCGGCTGGGCACACCATATTGAACCGAGCGGTTCTGCGGTCGGTTCAATAAGGGCTCGGCTTGCCCGCGCCTTGGCCGGCGGCGCCCAGGAGAAACCAAACCCAGGCAGGCTGGGTTTGGTTTCTAGTGTGCCCAGCCGCGCAAATCCGTTACTGCACCCGGTTCGCCCCGCACGAGAGGCAGTCGGCTGGGTGGTCGGAGATCATCAGTTCGAGGATCATCCGCCGCACCTTGTTCACCTCGTCGGAGTCGCTCTCGACGGCCATGCCGTCGGCGGCCCTCGTGGTGCAGGCGGTGGGCAGGCCGCGCATGCCGCCGATCTTGCAGATGCACAGGCGGCAGCCGCCGTAGGGCTCGAGCTTCGGCGAATAGCACAGATTGGGGATATAGATGCCGGCGTCGAGCGCGGCCTGGAGCACGGTCGTCCCCGGCGACGTCTCGACGCGCTGGCCGTCAATCGTGAATGAGATCGTCTTCTCGGGCATCAGGGCTCCTCACGCGACCAGGACCGCGTCCACGGGGCAGGCCTCGAAGCAGGCGCCGCAGCGGACGCATTTGTCCTGGAGAATCTTGTGCTTGACCTTCTTCTCGCCCTCGATGGCCTCGGCGGGGCAGACCTTGCGGCACTTGCCGCACGCGATGCACTTCTCGGGGTCAATCGTGTAGGCCACCAGGTCGCGGCACACGCGTGCGGGACAGCGCTTGTCCCGCACGTGGGCCTCGTACTCGTTGCGAAAGTAGCGGATCGTCGAGAGCACGGGGTTCGGCGCCGTCTGGCCCAGGCCGCACAGCGAGCCGACCTTCACCGTCCTCCCGATCTCCTCCAGAAGGTCAACGTCGCCCTCTTTCCCCTGCCCCTTCGTGATGCGCGTGAGGATTTCGAGCATCCGCCGCGTGCCGACGCGGCAGGGCACGCACTTGCCGCACGACTCGCTTTGCACGAAGTCGAGGAAGTAGCGCGCCAGCTCCACCATGCACGTGTCCTCATCCACCACGATCAGGCCGCCGGAGCCCATGATGGCACCGACCTCCTGGAGCGAATCGTAGTCAATCGGCAGGTCGAGGTATTGGGCGGGGACGCACCCGCCGGACGGCCCGCCCATCTGGGCGGCCTTGAACTGGCGGTCCTTCGAGATGCCGCCGCCGATGTCGAAGACTATCTGGCGGAGCGTGGCGCCCATCGGGATTTCGACGAGGCCGGTGTTCTTCACCTTGCCGGCCAAGGCGAAGATTTTGGTGCCCTTGGACCGCTCGGTGCCCATTGAGGCGAAGTAGCTGGCCCCCCGCGTGATGATCGGCGGCACGCAGGCGAAGGTCTCCACGTTGTTGATATTCGTCGGCTTGCCGAACAACCCCGCCTGCGCGGGGAAGGGCGGCCTCGTGCGGGGCATGCCGCGGCGGCCTTCGATGGAGCCGATGAGGGCCGTCTCCTCGCCGCACACGAAGGCGCCCGCGCCCTGCTTGATCTTGAGGTGGAACGAGAAGTCGCTGCCGAGGATGTTGTCGCCCAGAAGGCCCAGGGCCTCGGCGTCGGCGATGGCCTTGGTGAGGTGCAGGATGGCGATGGGGTACTCGGCCCGGCAGTAGATGTAGCCGTGGCCGCAGCCGATGGCGTAGGCGCCGACGAGCATGCCTTCGAGGATCGCGTGGGGGTCGCCCTCACACACCCCGCGGTCCATGAAGGCGCCGGGGTCGCCCTCGTCGGCGTTGCAGATAAGGTACTTGGTGTCGCCCGCCGATGCCCGGCAGAACTGCCATTTCTTCCCCGTTGGAAAGCCGGCGCCGCCGCGGCCGCGCAGGCCGCTGGCCGTGACCTCCGCAATGACCTGATCGGGCGTCATCGTGGTGATCGCCTTGGCCGCGGCCTCGTATCCGTCGAGGGCCAAGTAGTCCTCGATGCTCTCGGGGTCAATCGTCCCGCAGTGGCGGAAGACGACGCGGGTCTGGTTCCTGTAGAACGGAACATCGCGTTCGAGACGGACGGGCTGCTTCGTCGCGGGGTCCACGTAGAGCAGGCGCTCGACCACTTCGCCCTTGAGCGTGGCCTGGACGATGTCAGGCACGTCCTCGGCCTTGACGCGCACGTAGAGGACTCCCTCGGGCCGAACGGCCAGGAGCGGCCCGGCCTCGCAGAAGCCGTGGCAGCCGGTGCGCTGGAGGCGGAGCCTGTCGGCCAGCTCGGGGCGGGCGGCGAACTCCCTCGCAAGCGCCTCGCGGACCGGCATGCTCCCCAACGCCCGACAGCCGGTGTCGCACAGGCACAGGGTGGTGAGCTGGCGGTGCGGTTGCTGGCGGATGCTCTCTTTCAGCGCCGAGAGGTCAGCCGCCGATCGCAGTCGTTCCATTAGGCTCCTCTGCACGGGCCTGACGGGCGTACTCGTCAATGGCCGCGTCGGCCTGCTCGGGCGTCAACCGCCCGAAGTACTTGTCGTCCACCATCATCACCGGGGACAGGGCGCAGCAGCCCACGCAGGCCACGGTCTCGTAGGTGAAGAGCAGGTCGGGCGTCGTCTGCCCCTCCTGGACCTTGAGCTTGCTCTGCACGAGGCGGCGAATCTGGGCCGAGCCGCGCACGTGGCAGGCCGTGCCGCGGCACACGCGGATGCGGTGCCTGCCCTGCGGCTCGAAGTAGAACTGGGCGTAGAAGCTCGCCACGCCGCGCACCGCCGCCTCGGGCACGTTGAGGTGGCGCGCCACGTCCGCCAGCACCTCCGTCGGCAGGTAGCCGATGGCGTCCTGAGCTTCCTGGAGGATTGGGATCAGGTCGCTGCGGTCCTTGCCGTGCCGCGCCAGCACGGCGTCGAGAGCGGGGTGCATGCAGGCTCCTGTGCCAGACTCGCCGGTCGCCTCCCCAGGCCCACATCTCTAGTAAACCCGATCTGGGGCCGGCGTGTCAAGCGCGGAGAGTCACTTGGCCCAGGTCGTGCCGATCGTGATGTCCACCTTGACGGGCACCTTGAGCGGCATGGCGGCCTCCATCTCCTCGCGGACCAGGGCGGCCACGGCCTCGGCTTGGGCGGCGGGGACGTCGAAGACCAATTCGTCATGCACCTGGAGGATCATCCAGGCGTCGGGCCAGGCGTCGCGGAGGCGGCGGTCGAGGCGGACCATGGCGACCTTGATGAGGTCGGCGGCGGAGCCCTGGATGGGGGTGTTGATGGCGGCGCGCTCGGCGGCGGAGCGCGTACCCTGGTTGTCGCTGTAGATTTCCGGGATGGGGCGGCGCCGGCCGAGCAGCGTCGTCACATAGCCGTCCCGCTCCGCCGCGGCCACCGTGTCCTCCATCTGCTTCTTGATGAGGGGGTAGCGGCGGAAGTAGCGGGCGATGAACTCCTGGGCCTCCAGAAGCGTGATGCCGGTGTCGTGGGCTCAGACCATTGCTGGCCCCCGCCCCGTGCGCGCGTGAAGCGCCCGCGCCGCCAGGGGGGAGGGCGTTGCGTCCCGCGGCCTTGTTCTCACGTTCTTAAGAATGTTAGAACGATGCGGGCCCGTGCCTCAGGCGCGCGCGAAGCGCCCGCAAGGCGAGTGGGGCGAAACCGATGCACCGCCTGGCGCTGTTCTCACATTCTCAAGAATGTCAGAACTCGCGGACCCCTGCCCCTAGCGTGAAGGAGCCCAAGAGGTGGAACAAGAAGAGAAGAGCGAACGGAAGTTGGAACGCATCGCCAAAGGGTTCGCCAACCATCGGCGAATCGAGATGATGCGCGTTCTGGAGAAGGCTCCCGACTTGTCTCTCCTGCACGTGTGCCAGCGATTGGGCGTGGGTTACAAGACGGGAGCCGAGCACCTCAGGCGGCTGGTGCTCGCCGGCCTGGTCTCGAAGAGGAACCGCGGAAGATGGGTAGTGCACAGGCTGTCGAAGCTCGGGGCCGTCGTTCTCACGTTCTTAAGAACGTTGGAATGACGCGGCTGACGCGGCAGGCCGCCGCGCGCGCTGAGGACGAGCTGCCCCGGATGCGTCACTGCACTGCTCTTCGCGTTGCCACGCTCTGCGTGAGAACGCACGTCCTGGACGCTCTGCGCCAGTGCTCGGATCGACGCGGAGCGTCGCCGAGCCGCCGTTCCCACGCGGAGCGTGGGAACGAGAAAAGGGAGGATTGCAATGGACGCCGTGTTGGCCGCGTTCCTGTTCGGGTTTCCCGTGGCGCTTGTTCTGCTCGTGGAGAAGGGGCGCTACAAAGCGGCTGGCTGCCTGTTGGCCATCGCGGGGGCCGGCTGGGCTTGCCTGTGGAGTCGCGACCGTGGCGACGGCCAACTGATGGTCCCCATCGGCATCCTGGGCGCCGTGATCGGCGCTCTCGTCTACCTCCACGGCGTCAAGCGCGACATCCTCCGCCGCATGGACGAGCAGAAGCAGGATGTCCTCAAGGCCATCGAGAAAACCACGACAACCACGACACAGAAGGAGGCATAGCCATGGCGCGCGTAATCGCGGTTGCGCTGTGGGCACTTGCCGCGGTAGTCGGCCCCGTCTTCGGCTGGCGCGTTGCCGGCGTGTACTTCATGTTGCTGGGTGTCTTCTGGGCGGTCACATGCGCAGCGAGACTCTTCATTGCACGTACCGACGAGGTGGGCATCGCCATAGGCGTCTTCGCCACAATTCTGGGGTTGTTTGTCTATCTCAGAGGCGTCGAGCTACGGGAGGCAAAGGCTGCTCAGGCGCGAGGGCAGCAAACAAGGAAGGGAGATTGAGCATGCCGTTCATCCCAAGGGACGAAGCGCTACAGCGGCTGCGCGGCCAGGTGGCCGCGGGGCGGCCCATCCTCGGCTGCGGGGCGGGGACGGGGATTTCGGCGAAGTTCGCCGAACGCGGCGGGGCCGACCTCATTATCATCTACAACTCGGGCCGCTATCGCATGGCGGGGCGCGGCTCGCTCGCGGGGCTGATGCCCTATGGCGACGCGAACGCCATCGTGGTCGAGATGGCCGCCGAGGTGCTGCCCGTTGTGAAGAACACGCCCGTGCTGGCCGGCGTGTGCGGCACCGACCCCTTCCGCCTGATGCCCGTGTTCCTGCGGCAGCTCAAGGCGATGGGCTTCGATGGGGTTCAGAACTTCCCCACCGTCGGCCTTATTGACGGCGTCTTCCGCACCGGCCTTGAGGAGACGGGGATGGGCTACGGGCTGGAGGTGGAACTGATCCGCCTGGCCCGCGAGCTGGACATGCTCACGTGCCCCTACGTCTTCGACGAGGAGTCGGCCGTGGCGATGGCGAAGGCTGGGGCCGACGTGCTGGTGCCGCACATGGGCCTGACGACGAAGGGCAGCATCGGCGCCCACACCGCCCTCACGCTCGAACAGGCGGCAGTGAAGGTCCAGGCCATGCACGACGCCGCGAAGGCCGTGAGCCCCGACATCCTGGTCCTCTGCCACGGCGGCCCCATCGCCGAGCCGGAGGACGTTCGTTACATTCTCGCGCACACCAGGGGAATCGCTGGGTTCTTCGGCGCTTCGAGCATAGAACGGCTTGCCGTTGAGGGCTCGATAGAAGCGCAAGCGAGAGCGTTCAAGGAACTCAGCCTTTGAAGGAAAGGGCAACCGAATGGACAGACTCGGCAAGGGCAGCATTGTGCGGCCGGAAGATGTGGAGACCCTCGTCTACGACTGGGGCACGATTCGGCTGCTGAGCGAGCCGAAGCTCACGGGGGCGAAACGCATGACGTGCGGACTCGTGGAGCTGGCGCCCGGCAAGGGGCACGACCGGCACAATCACCCGGGCACCGAGGAGATCATCTACTGCATCTCGGGCGCCGGCGAGCAGATGGTGGATGACGGCGGCACGGTGAAGGTCGGCCCCGGCGCCTCGATCTTCGTGCCCACTGGGGCCTACCACTCGACCCTCAACACGGGCAAGCGGACGATGCGGCTGCTCGTCATCTACTGCCCGACCGGGGCCGAGAAGGGCCTGCGCGCCATCCCCGGCGTGAAGACGCTGCCGCCCGGTCGAAAGGCAAGGACCGCCTAAAGGCGGCACTACGAACGCAGGGTCAGTTCTTGCACCGGTGGCGCCCGTGGCAGTCGGTGCAGACGGCGTTGGGCGGCGGGGGGCCGTCGCCGTCCTTGCGCTTGGACTCGGTCTTGTGGGGGGTGTGGCACTGGAGGCAGGCGGCCTTGACCTCGCCGCGGGTGTACATGATGTCGGGCACGGTCACGTTATCCTCGTCCGAGCGGTGGTCGAAGCAGGGGCCGTGGCAGCCGGCGCAGCCGAACTTCTTGGGCCGTTCCTTGGCGGGGCGGAGGTAGTCGTCCTCGTCCCCCTCCTTCGCGCTGTTGTCCTTCGCGTGCTTCTTCGAGAGCTTCTCGTCCTCGAAGTTGGCGTGGCACACGAAGCAGGCGGAGTCGGGGGAGGGGACATTTGCGTGCTTTTCGAGGTTGAGGGGGCGGGCGCGGAGTAGCTTGACCTCGAAGGGCTGGCCCTTGGCGACGAAGGAGATGGCGCCCTTGTGAGGGCAGGAGGCGTCCTTGCCTTCGGCCACCTGCTTGCCGTCGAGCGAGACGGTGAAGACGCCCTTGGAGACAACGAGGCGCACTTCACGCCAAGCGTCGCTCTTCGCGCCCGTGCCCTTGGCCACGACGCGCCTTCGCCGCGGCCGGGGTGGCAGGCGCGGTAGGTGGGAATGGCCTCTTGGCGGACCTCGACGCGGCCATTGGGATCGTCGAGGATCTTCTCCAGGAGTCTGACCTGCCGCTCGCCGATCAGGTCAGCCTTCTTGATGGCCATCTCCCTCATTGTGCCGATGGCTTGCTTCTGGACGCGCCAGTCGGCATCGCGCTCGGAGGCGTCGGTGACCGCTGCCATGGCCTCGGTCGTCGCGTGGGAGCGCAGGAGGGCAGCCGCCTCATACCGCTTGTGCCAGTCGGTCGCCGAGCGAAGGGTTTCGATCAGCTCGGCCGGCCCAACCGCTTTCTCCCCTGCACGCGCCCAGGGCAGGCTGAGCCACGCCAGGAGAATCACAACAACCTGAACCCGGCGGACCTCACCCGATCGCCCCATCACCGTGTCCTCCATCCTCCCTGCGGCTCACAGCCGGCCGAGGGCGCGCCAGCGTTCGTACTCGAAGGGCCAGTCGGCCTTGCGCATCGTGACCAGCATCTTCATCCGCTCGAAGAAGGCGCGGCGCTCGGGGAGCTGGTCGGGGAATGCCTCCTTCTTCTCGATGGCCTCGACAAGCCGGGTGCCAAGGTCGGCGGCGGCTTCCAGGACGGGCGAAGCCGTGGCTGGGTTGGCGAGGCGCCAGCCCTCGGCGCCCAGGCTGCCGACGGTCCAGCAGCCCATCGCGCGGAGGAAGCGCAGGATGTAGGCCTCGACCTCGGAGCTTTCCTTGCCACCGCTCGTGACCACGGCGGCGCCGTACTTGCCCTCCATCGCCTGGAGGTGGAGCGGCCCGCACCAGCGGTCGAAGAGGCACTTCATCTGCGCGGTCACGCTGGCGATGTAGTTCGGGCTGGCCAGCACGATGCCGTCGGCAGCGAGCATCGCGTGCTTGATTGCGTTGAAGTCGTCGCGGGTGGGGCAGGTGCCCGTCTTGTGGCACGTGTCGCACGCCCGGCACGGCTCGACCTTCAGCTCGCCGAGGGACAAGAGCGTCACATCGGCCCCGCGGCCCTTCGCGGCGGCGATGTGCGCGTCGAGCACCTTGCCCGTGCTGCCCTTCATCCCGTGCGGGCTGCCGAGAACAGCGACGATCTGCATGTGAGCACCTCCTCAGGAACGGGGACCCGGCCACACGAGCCCCAGTATAGCATGTCAGCGGCGTCGCGCATAGGATAGATCCGACGGATCCGACGGATCCGACCGATCGGCCCCATGCGCATCGTCCCGTATTGCCCTTGACCCGCAAGCCCTCCCGTGCCACAATTGGGGAGCAGGGAGAACTGGCTCTCGGTGCAAAGGGGCAGAAGATGGCTCGATGGGCTGTGTGGCTAGCGCTGGCCTCCTCGCTGGCCTTGGCCGAGACGGTGACGCTTCAGGAGGGCGTGGGCGGCTACCAGGGCTGCACGACGAGCACGCTCTGGGGGCCGAAGGCGAAGAAGCCTGCCGACCCAGCGCCAAGCGCGCTGTATCTCCGCGGCATCGAGAACACGATGCTCCTCAAGTTCCCGCTGCCCGATGCGCTCAAGGGGAAGAAGCTGGCGCGGGCGCGGCTCGAGGTCTTCGTGCCGTCGGTCCAGAAGCTCCGGATGATCTGCGAAATCAGCTACCGCCCAGCGCCCAAGGACTGGGACTGGAGTTCTGTCGTGATGGCCCGGCTTGAGGAGAATATGGAGCCGATGACCGACTCCTATTCGCTCTGGGAGTTCAACGGCCAGTGGTTCCCCCACAAGTACCGCTTCCTGGGCGTGCCCGAGGGCGGGAAGTGGATTGACTTCAACATCACGCCGCTCGCCCGCACGTGGCTCGCCGAGCCGAGGGTGAACCTGGGGCTCGAACTCCGAGCCCTCGCGCTGCCCGACAAACGGATGCCCAACACGGCCGAGATTGACATCCCGTCTGAGAAGGCGGCCGACGCGTCCAAGCGGCCGCGCATCGTCCTCGACTTCGAGCCGCTGGAGAAGCCATACCTCGTGGGCATGACCCACACGCTGGAGAAGTTCTGCGACCGCGACACCCGCTATCGCTTCTTCGGGCCGTTCAACGAAAGCTACGAGATGGCGATGGCGCGAAACGAGTTCGAGGGCCTCCAGGTGCTCGTCTACCCGATGAACGGCACGCTGGAGGGCGTGACATTCGAGTGGAGCGACCTGGCCGACGCGAAGAGCGGGGCGAGAATCCCCAAGGCCGACATCGCCTGCTTCCGCCAGGACGTCTTCAGGCTCCACAAGAACGGCAAGATCGGCGACTGGTATTTCCACGGCAAGAACTTCGACGTGCCCGACCCGCTCGTTTCGCTCGCCACGGCCGACCTGCCCGAACACGTGTCCACGCCCTACTGGTTCACGATTCGCACCCGGCCCGAGACCAAGGCGGGCAACTACGCGGGCACGATCACGGTCAAGGCGAAGAACGCCCCGCCGCGCGAGTTGAAGCTGGCCGTGAAGGTGTGGGACTACAAGGTCCCCGAGGTGTGGAACTTCGAGACGATGGGCCAGACGATCTGGGGCAACATCGCCCGCGCCCACGGCAAGCTCACGCCCGAGCTGAAGCGGAAGTACCTGGACTTCCTCCTCGACCACCGCTTCAGCCCCGTGCAGCAGTACGCTGACGTGCTTTCGCCCGACCTGGCGGACATCCCCTACTGCATCGAGCGGGGGATGAGCACGATCTACCTCTCCGGCAACTTCACTGGCAACGCCGAGAGGCTCAGGGAGCGCTACGAGGCGGTGAAGAAGCTCGGCCTCATTGACAAGGCGCTGGTCTACATTGGGGACGAGACGAAGGACTGGACCGAGATGCGGAAGCGCTCGGACGCCATCCGCAAGGTGTGCCCCGAGCTGATGATCATGATCGGCGGCAGCTTCCCACGGCCCGAGCTGGAGGGGATCATTGATATCTTCGACCCGCAGATCGATCAGCGGGCCAACAAGGTCTACAGCCTGCCCGCCGACGAGATGCTGCCCATGGTGCGGAAGACCCAGGCGCGGGGCGAGAAGTTCTTCTGGTACGTCGCCGCCGGCCCCATGCTCCCCTGCCCCAACGTGCAGATGGAGGACCCCCTCATCGCGTCCCGCGTGCTGTTCTGGCTCACCTGGAAGTTCGGCGTCACGGGCTTCGAATACTACTGCTACAACATCTGGACCCACAACTTCCCCGACAAGGATGGCAAGCGGTGGCCCGACAAGCCCATGTCTGCCCAAGTGGGCAAGGCCGCGGGCGACCCCTGGTGCATCGGGTTCTTCGTGGACAACGAGATCGCCTGGGGCGACGACACCTCGCTCGCCGTCGCCGCCCTCCAGTCGCCCCCCGACGCGGCGGCGAAGAGGGCGTTCCTCGACGACCTGAAGGCGAAGCACGGTGACATCGCGAAGCTCAACGCCGCTTGGGGCACGAGCCACGTCTCGTGGGAGGCGCTGCTTCAGCACCGCGGCGCGCCCGACAAGGCGAAGGCCCGCGACGACCTGGCCGCCTTCTACACGAAGACGGCCGAGACCTACTTCAAGACCATTCGCGAGGCCGTGAAGGAGGTGGCCCCGAACCAGCTCTACCTCGGCTGCCGCTTCGCGTGGGTGAACGACAGGGCGGTGGCCGCGGGGGTCAAGTTCTGCGACGTGGTGAGCTACAATTTCTACCGCCGCTCCATCGCCAACTTCCGTGTGCCCGGCGGGGCGGACGTGCCGCTCATCGTCGGCGAGTTCCATTTCGGCGCGCTCGACCGCGGCATGTTCCACACCGGCCTCGTGCCCGTCAAGGACCAGGCCGAGCGGGCGAAAATCTATCGGGAATATGTAGAGGGCGCCCTGCGGCACCCCAGCTTCGTCGGCACCCACTGGTTCAAGTACACCGACGAGCCGGCCACCGGCCGCGCCCTTGACGAGGAGAACTACCAGATCGGCCTCCTCGACGACTGCGACATGCCCTATCCCGAGACCATCGCTGCATGTCGAGAGATCGGGCGGAGACTCTACCAGATACGGATGCAGCAGAAGTAGCGTTGCGAACTGGCCCTATGAGCGCATGTGATCCGCGCTAAGCATTTCCCTCTTGCCAGGGGTACCATTCGACAGGTTCGTGGCTTTGCTGAGCGTAGTACTCCATTTCCTCGCGGCGGAGCGGGTACCACTCGTTGTAGGCGTATCTTCGAAAGAAGTGCGCCAAGCGCTCCCTGAAATGGTCGTAAGCCACAGGACTCAGTCGCCCGCGCCGCAGATGGCGGTATCGCTCCAGTTCCTCCCGTGCTAGACGCATGGTGCAGCGAAAGTCGACCCCCATCATGTCCCCGAATCCCATGCTCGCGTCGGGCGGCAGGTAGAACCACTTGTAGTTCTTCCGAGCGTTCTTGGTGATCGCACCCACCCGCGCTTTGAGGCTCTTTGCGACATCCGGTTCGAGTTCCTCAAAGGGCTTTATCTCGCAGAGCGAGAGTTCAGGCTCCCGCACAGCGTCACAGTCCTGAGTGATCACGATGGCGCTTACTGGAGCAAGCTGGAGCGCCGCAGCAACCGCGTGCTCCTCCCGTTTCAGAACTCCGTTAACGATTTCCTGCCATGTTGCGGCCCGGAGCGTCCTGCTGCCGGTTTCTATGATAGGGATTGCGCAAAGGGGCACACGGACGCGCGGCAGTGACTCGAATATGTCCCCCTGGCGTATCGGGTCATCCGGGGAGACCTGATCGTAGATCATTCCTCCTGCTCCCAATTCGCTTCCATCTGAGCTTCGTCCTCGGCTAGGCGCAGATAGGCGTCGTCCATCCGCTTGTTGAACTCGCTGACCATCCTCAGAGCTTGGGCCAGGGTTATCCTAGCCCCGGCCCTGGGATGAGGGCTCTCGAGAACCATGGTGGTTGTGACGCCACGGTCCAACCAGGGGTCGGAGTTGCCGAGAACCGCGGAACAGGATGTCCAGGTTACCAGAGCCGCGGCCGCGAAGCGCTTCGTGAGGCGCTTCCCGCGCCGTGGCCGGTCCGGCGGGGCATCATCCATGTCCAACGCCCGGCTAGTCAGGACTGTCCGTGCTTCGGCGCCATCGGTGATCACTGTGGGAGAACTCAGATCGCTCATTGGTTGAACCTTTCCTTCAATTCACCCGCAATGAGTCTAAGGAACCACGCTTTCGTTAGCGCGTGTGCCGAATCCAGCCACGTCCCGAAATCGCCAGGCATTGGGGGCACCTCATCGCCGCTCGTGCGCACCATCTGCTCCCACACAAGGGCGGGCCTCTGGGCCTTCTTCCCGGTGGCAAAGCGTAACGTGGCTGTTCCCCTCGGGCTACTGCACGGGAAAGAGGATTCCCAAACAAAGCGTAGGGGATGCTTGGCAACATCTATGCCGTCAAAGAACTGGGCTGGCAGGCCGAGGGGCACATGCATCTTGTCACCCAGGAACCGCCAAACATCTTCGGCAGCGTAATCCATCTCAACGGCATCGATATACCTTAAGAGTAGGCTGCTGATTTTGGGCTTCTCAGGGTACACCTTGAAGAAGGTTTCCATGAGTGACATGGCGTGAGGACGGAACGCTTGGTAGGTTGTGTAAAGTTGGGTTTCGTTCAAGGTCAGTATTCCGGGGCCGATCTGGACAAGTGGCCATCCGCCTTTGCTCGCGCGGAAGCGATGCTTCACGGTGCACGCGGATATCTCGTCAGGGATCATGGCAGCCGGTAACGCCTCATGCACTGGATATGTGGCCTCAAGGTTGGCGTGAAGCTTCCCCACGAGAAGGCTATAATGCGGGTCATTCCACAGGTTCGGGCCCTCCCCCGGCTGTAGTTGCCACCTGACCTCAAGAACGACCTCAACCAACGGGGGGCATTTCAAGGGCTCACTATGTCCCATCACCCCGGCTCCCTTCTCGGTTCCTTGCTTCCGGAACGCCGCGACGTCACGCGTGGCCCCACCTCAATCGCATGAGGCGCCCCTCGTCCGCGCCAGTGAATATCATTCTACACAACAAGCCTTGGCAAATGCAAGACGGCGTGCGGATTCCCGGCGGGGCCGACGTGCCGCTCATCGTCGGCGAGTTCCACTTCGGCGCGCTCGACCGCGGCATGTTCCACACCGGCCTCGTGCCCGTCAAGGACCAGGCCGAACGGGTCAAGGCATACCGGGAGTACGTCGAGGGAGCGTTGCGGCACCCGCAATTCGTGGGCACCCACTGGTTCAAGTACACCGACGAGCCTGCCACGGGCCGCGCGCTGGACGAGGAGAACTACCAGATTGGCCTCCTCGACGGCTGCGACACGCCGTATCCCGAGACGAGGGATGCGCTGCGCGAAGTGGGCTACGGCCTCTACAAGACCCGCGCCGGCAGGAAATGATGTGTGCCCGGCTCAGTCGCGCTTGCGCTTGGGTATCTGGTCGGCGTACTTCGACCAGTCGGGCAGCGGGGTGTCGGTCCGTCACCGAGTGTTCCGCCTGCCGCATGCAGCTCGCCCACGGCACAGGCAAGCCCTGCTACCACCCCCTCCACCTCCTCGCCCACGCCGCCTTCGGCACGCCCCTCCCGTCGCCCTGAAACCGCCTGAATGGCTTCTGCCCCAACCCTCCCCAAGCTTCCCGGTTGCTCGCCGGCCTCCTTTACCACAAGCTCTTGTGTACGGTGGCCGGTTGACACCCAACATGCTGCAACCCTCCCAAGCTTCCCAACCTTCCCGGTTCATGGGGGCGGCCTCTCGCTCCGCCGAAATCGGCTCATCCTGTTGACACCTCGCCCGTCCGCTGCTATCATTCACGGGTGGGGGCAGCAATGTCCTGATGTGGGGCTTGACGATGAGCGAAAGACTGACAGGCATTCTGGCCAGACTTCGCCTGGGGCTCCGCCGAATTTACGGCGACCGCCTCAAGGGCGTCTACATCTTCGGCTCCCAGGCGCGCGGCGAGGCGACCCCCGACTCCGACCTCGACGTGCTGATCGTCCTCGACCCCCTCGACGACTACGATGCCGAGATCGCGCGCACCAGCCACCTCATCTCCTCGCTGTCCCTGGACTGCGGCACCAGCCTCAGCCGCGTCTTCGTCTCCCAGGCCCAATGGGCCGAGGGCCAGACCGCCTTCCTCCAGAACGTCCGAGAGGAAGCCGTTCCCGCATGAACCCCGACTACGGCATCGAGTGGGACGCGACCGCAAAGCGTGTCCAGGAGATGATCGCCCGCGGTAGCGAGTTCCTCGCCGTCGCGCGCCGCCACCTCGGCCTCGGGACGGAACCTGAGGCGAATGCAGAGCGAGCGACGCCAGCCCGCGAGGAAAGGCCCGGAGTTCAGTAAGGTGTCGCCGGAACTAACAAGGAGGTGTGGCATTGGCTGAATATAGCCTGGACAAGGCTGAGGTCGAAAGACTAACGGAGCGACCTGCTACTTGGACGTTCGCTGGCTCTACAGTACGCGGCACGGAGTGCCGGTACTCGGTCATTGACCGGAACAGCCGGATGCGGAATCGATGGGAGTTTCTCCTCCGGCTTCCCGACAAGACGCACTGGAGGATCGAGGTCAGGCCAGTCAAGGTTCCGAACGACAAAGCCCTTGCGGGGCTCGATAGGCGATCGCTGACTTTCATGCGAGGGACTCGCCGCGGCTACACACAGTTCAGGTACTGCCAGCTCTCCCTCGCAAAGCCAAGTGGTGAGGGGACCAGGGACATCGTGAACGTGCGCGACAAGCGAAGATTACCGAAATGGCTGCAGGACTTGGGGCGGCGTCTGAAGCAGAAGTGTACCGTCCGGAACACGAAGGGCACGGATGCCCGGACCCTTGTTGTGCTGGTCAGGCTCACGGAGTACGAGCAGATGATCCGCCTATTCATGGCCACCAAGGCGTGGGTTCTCAAGCAAGGGTTCTCTCTTGCTGACTGAGAGACCCCACACGACGAGGTGAAGTAGACGACCATGGGAATGGATCACTTCTACTGCTTCATTGATCGAGCCGTTGTTGACCCTGTGCTGCAAATGAGTTGGCGCGAGATTCTGAGTACGCACGCTTGGAGTAAGCACTCGGCAGCAGAGCTGGTGGCGTTAGCGATGGAACCTGAGCCAGATCCGAGCCTAGTCGAGTATGTGCTCGCCCACAAGACGCTTCGCTGGACTATGAAGCGCTCAACGCCATCATACTTCTTCCTTAACCAAGTTGTTTCTTACTTGCCGCGGGTCCGTTCAAGGTGCAAGGAGTTCTGGCCACAGCACGTGGATGAGGTAGCCGTACTCGAGGCCACGGCGACCGAGGCGTTCTTGCAGGGCAGGATCGGCAGGGCGACGCTGTGGGCAGTGAACAACATCGATGGTATCAATGACCCGGCGTGCTGGTTGTGCCTCACCAGGAGGGAGTCAGCTCTCGTGAAGGCTGCCCTCAGGTGCGGAGGGGTCGAGAAACCGGTCTTCCCGTGGCAAACGGGCAAATGTCTGGACGATGGGTACCGTTGCCTTCGAATCGCGGAAACAAAGCGGTTTGTGGGGTTCCTGAAGTCCGCGTGGGATGGCAACTGGCCCGTACCTCGTCTGTCGCGCGAAGTGAGAGATAGCCTGGGTGTAGTGGATGGTACCCCGCGCTTCCGCTCTTTCGAGATTTGCCGTGGGCTGCTGTCTTGCCTCAAAGGCCGGCGGTCTGATAGGCTCTGCACATTGGGTTACCATGGATATGGATAGACGACCTCCGCACCGGGGTCAAGTCACAGTCTACACTGATTCAGTTCGGGGGAGACCTTGCTTGACTCAGGGCCGGCGGCGGGGCTACGAGGACGCCACGGGCCGCTTCCTCGGCTTGAGGCGCACGGTGGGAAGGCGGACGAGTTTGTGGCCGGAGGCGCGTTGAATGGCGCGGAGGTCCTCGGGCGTGAGCCGGGGATAGCCATCGAGCAGTTCCGCCTCGGTGGCGCCTTCGCTCAGCTTGCGGAGGACAAGCTCCACGGGAACCCGCGTCCCACGGATCACGGGCTTGCCCAGCATCACGTTGGGATTGACCTCGATTTGGTCCGCCTGGATCATCCTGCGTCTCCCAGCCTGGTTCTGTGCCCGTTCGCCGGTCTGGAACGGCCATGGTACTATACCAGCTTTGGCCGAGCTTCGCACCATGGGCTGTGGCTCAGCGGCGCGGTACCTGGGGGCACCACGCACCGCCAGCTTCGGCGGCCCTCCAAGACCCGCGCTTGGGCAAGCTGTCAGCGTTCTCTCATGAACGCCTTCGCGGAGTTTGTTCGTAACCCTTCGTGGTCTTGCGGTCAACCCTCCGCTGTTCGTCCTCCTTGGCCTGCGCTTCTGATGGGAAGACCCATGACTTCTCTTGGAGGGTGCCCTTTGGCACAACCTTCCGCTTCACCAAGGCGGCTGGCCCCCAGCGAGTCGTGACTCTCTTCCCCTGGCGCTGGATCTTCCAGATTTTCCAGCTCACCCTGCTCTTGTTCCTCGGATTGCGCCCCATGTAGAAGAACGTTCTCATCGCGATGCTCCGGGTATCTCTGTCCCACAAACTGCAGGTGATTCTACACCCATTTCCTCTGCTGTCAACAGGGGATTGCGGATTCCGGGAAGTCTTGGAGGAAGGGGTGTCGCTCTCCCGTCGAAGCGTTAGCGGGAAAGCCCCCGGGCCGGCGGGCAGTGCCGCCGGACCCGGGGGCCCGCCATCGCCCCCGTCGCGTTCCCGGACCAGGGCGCGATGCCAGCGGCTCCCCCGCTGCCGGGCATCGCTACGCCTGCGGGAGGGGCCGCCGCGGGGGGCCGCCGCAAGGCAGCTCGGGCCGCCTGGACCGCCGCCTTCGCGGCGCTCGCCGTGGCGTTCGTCGTGGCCAGCGGGTGGGCGCTATGGTCGAGGTTCGGCCCACGTGGCGCGGCGCCGCAGGGGTCCGTCGCCCCACGGCCGGAGCGACCGGCGAAGGGCGGCGAGCCCGAGGCGCCCAGGGACCCGCAGCCCCCCACGCCGCCTTCCCCGCTCCCTGAGGCCGCGCTGGCGGAGGGTGACCTGCGCCTGGTCGAGGAGGCGCTGGCCTTCGACCGGGCGAATCCCGACGCCCACGGCGACGCCGCGCTGCGGCTGCGCCGCGCCCTCCTGGTCGCGGGCGACTCCTCCTGGGCTATCCGCCTGCGGGCGCGTCTGGCCACGCGGCAGCAGGCGCTGAGCGTGGATGGGGAGGGCGTGTACGCCGAGGTGGGCGAGCACTTGGCGGCGCTCCAGAAACAGGGCCGGTTCGGCGCGGCGCTCCAGGCCTGCCAGGCGGCCCCAGCCTCGCTCCGCCACGGCCCGTGGGCCGACCTGCTGGCGGCGCGCTTCGCCGACCTCGGCGAAGAGGCTCAGAAGCAGTACCTGACGCTGGCAAGCCGCGGCCGCGCGGCTCTGGAGGCGGGCAAGCTCGACGAGGGGCTGGCCCTCTACGCCGCCATCGCCGACATCGGCATCCCCTGGATCACCCGCGCCGCCGAGCCCCTGGGCGCCGCGGCCACGGCCTACGTGGAGGCCGAGCGCGCCCGCCTCAGAGAAGCCGCCGACCGCCGAGCCGCCCTCGGCCGCCGGCGCGCCCTGGGAACGCTGGCCAAGCACTTCGGCCTCGTACACGAGGAGATCAAGAAGCTCGACTATGCCAAGGCCCTCGACGCGTGCAAGGCCGTGCCAGAGGCCGACCGAGACGAGCACCGCGCGACCGCCCTCAACAACCTCCAGCGGCGCGTCGAACTCCTCGTCGAGGTATGGGAGGCCATCCTCAAGGGACAGTCCGCCTTCATCGGCAAGCCCTTTTCGCTGCATGGCCACGACTACGTGGTCGAGGGGTTGGCCGGCTCCGGCCTCAAGGCGCTCATGGTCCTGCGGCGCCAGGGCGACGCCGGCGGGCAGCCCCCACTGCGCCAGCAGGTGTGGAGTCTGCCCGGCCCGCAACTGGTCCGGCTCGCCGAATGGGCCACCGAACGGGCGCAGGGCGGGGCGGCCGCTCTCAAGCTCGGCGTCCTCTGCCTCACCGTGGGCGAGGCCGCGAAGGCCAAGCAGAAGCTCCTGGAGGCGCAGAAGGCGGGCGAGGATGTCGCGCCCTGGCTCGACGAGCTGGAGGCCGAGACCGTGGTCGCCGCGGCGTTGACAGCGTACCGCAAGGGGCAGTGGGCCGAGGCGCGGAAGCTGCTCGAAAGCGCCCTCGACCACTACGGCGCCACTTCTCCCGCCATCCTCAGCCACAAGGAGCTGACGAACGACCTGCAGGACTGCCTGCTCAAGCTGCGCGAGCCGGCGGCGCCCAGGTCCGAGCCGGCCGAACTGCCCGAACGCCTCTCGTCGCGCATGCTCCTGGCCGAGACCCGCCTGGGCATAGTGCCGCCGGCGAGCCCCCTCGACGCCCACTTCGCCGCGCCCCTGTGGCGCAGCGGCCCGCAGCGACTCGGCCTCGACACCTGGGACAACTACAAGCTGTCGCTCCGCTGGACGCCCGAGGGCCGCTCGAGCGTCCTCCTCGGCGCGCGCCTCGGCGAGCCGCAGCCGGGCGTCTTCCAATACTACTACGTCGCCGTGGGAAACGGGCAGGCCACCCTCGGCCTGCGTGGCGCGAAGGGCGACAAGGTCCTCGCCACCAAGCCCTACCCCGCCAGCGCCGGCCCCTCAGCCCCACACCAGCTCACGTTCACCCTGGTCGGGCCGAGCCTGTCAGCAGAAATGGAGGATGGCACGACCCTGGCGGCCACGGAGTCCACGCTGACCTCGGGCCGCGCGCTCCTGGCCGCGCCCGACGGCACCCTCGTCGTCCACGAACTCCTCGCCATCTGGCAGCCGCCCAAGCGGCCCGCGCCCAAGGGAAAGTGACCCGCCCGACATGCCCTTCGACTTCACCGCCCACATGCGTGACTTGATGGCCGATGTCGCCGCCACGTGCGACGAACTGCGCCACGTGGACATGACCCGCGTCGCCGTCGCATTCTCTCAGGCACGCTACTCCACCCTCGGCGGCGTCCAGGCCACCATCCGTCCCCTCCGCTTCCCCCACGGCGGCCGCGTCCTCGAACGCCCCAACGCCGCCTGGGAGATGCCCCACATCGTGCTCGGCGGCGTCGAAATCCTCTACGTCGTCGAATACCGCCTCCCACGCTTCCTCCTCGTCCCCTTCGACGAGAAGCTCGGCACCGTCGTCCACGAAATGTACCACGTCAGCCCGAAGGCCGACGGCACCCTCCGCCGCTTCGCCGGCGGCAAGCCCCACCACACGGGCAGCCGCGAGCGCTACAACGCCGTGATGGCCGACATCGCCCGCCGCTACCTGGCCCGCACCCAGCGGCCCGAACTCCACGCCTTCCTGCGGAAGACCATGCAGGAACTCTCCGCCGCCCACGGCGGCATCGTCGGCCTCCGCTTCCGCCGCCTCAGCCCCCGCCGCATCCGCTGACGAGCCGCCTCTCCCACGCGTCGCCCGTCCCACGAGAAGCCGGCGCAGGTGGCCTCCCACGACTCGCGCTGCTGACGCCACAGCTCCTGGCCCCTGTCGAGAGCACGCAGTTGGGGCGGCCAGGGTTCCGGCGTCAAGGCTTGTCTCGCCTGCCGACTCGGAGCCGCGTGCTCATGGCCTGAGGCGGGTGAGTTCGGCCTGAGCGAGCCGCCGGAGTGCTGAGTCAGGTGGCGCATCGGCGAGGGCAGTGCGGAAGAAGGCGGTGGCCTCGTCGAGTTTCTTCAGACGCTGGTAGCGGAAACCCATCCAGTAGGCGATGTGCCCGCGCACCTCGGGCTCGAGCAGGCCAGCCAGCCCTCCCCATCCAAGAAGCCCGGTCGTGCCCTGCCACGTGAGGTAGAGCTGGGTGATGTGTGCGACGCCCACCTTGCCTGCGGAGTGGGCGGCTCCCACGCGTTCGAGGGTTCTCCGTCGTCATTGACTGGCTGTTCTTCTTCGGCCACGGCCACGCCATCTACTGGCACTAAGCTCTGTACGACAGTTCGTATCGCCGCCGTCCCGGCGGCCCCAGGCGGCCAGCGGGACGCTGGCGCTACACGTGCCGCCCTACTGTCGTACAGAGCCTGGCCCGCGGGCCGGGCTTGACATCCGCGGGGAAGTTGGTAGCATCGGGGGCGAATCGGCAGGGAGGGCTGGAGCGGCAGGGATGGCGGTCCCCGCACGAAGCGACGCAGGCGCCGTGGCGGTCTCGGCGCCGCCCGAGTTCTGCGCGTACTGCGGCGCGCGGCTGGACCCGCTGTTCTACTTCTGCGCGAAGTGCGCGACCCCCTACAAGGACGTGGAGGCGGTGCTGCCGCTGGCGCGCCCTGCCCGCCTCACGGAGGGGGAGCTGATTGCGAAGAAGGCGCCGCACGTGGCGCCCATCTTCTGGACCTATCTCGCCGTGGTCGTGGCCACGGCGCTCCTGGCCTTCTTTCTCTTCGGCGGCCAGCGCCTCGACCTGGCCGTCCTGTTCCAGACGGGCATGATGCTCGCCACCACGTGCGTCGTCGCGGCGCTCCACTGGCCCTCGCTGGCCGTCCAGTTCCGGCGCCTCGGCTTCCTCCACCGCGGGGCGTGGCTCGCCCTGGGCGCGCTGCCGCTGTGCCTGGGCGTCAACTACGTCTACAGCTCCTGGCTGACCCGCACGGTGGGCGCGCGCGGCCCTCTCGTCATCTCGAGCTTGCGCGAGGCCGGGGTCGGCGAGCCCGCGCTCGTCTTCCTCATCTGCGTCCTGCCGGCCGTCACGGAAGAGGTCGCCTTTCGTGGACTCGTCCAACACTGGCTCCAGGCGGCGATTCGCCCCGTTCGCGCCCTGATGCTGGCGTCGGCCCTCTTCGTGATCCTTCACTTCTCGCTCCTGGCCGCGCCCTACCTGTTCCTCCTTGGGATGCTCCTGGGCTGGGCCAAGTGGAAGACGGGGAGCCTGTACCCCTCGATGCTGATCCACTTCCTCCACAACCTCGTGGTGCTGGAATTCATGGACGCCTGATGCTATTCTGTTACGGCACAGAGGTTCTGGCCCCCACCGACCTTGCGTCGGTGGAGCCAGGGATTGGCAGCTACGCGGGCGCGGCCCCCCTCCTACCCCTCTCCCTTCCAGGGAGAGGGCAGGGTGAGGGTAGGGCTTCGGGATTAGGACAGGCGCCCGACCCTCCCCTGCCCCCTCCCTGAAAGGGAGGGGGGTGAAGAGGCGGTCCGCGGGTAGTGCCCAATCCTTCGCCCCACCGAGACAAGCTCGGTGGGGGCGGGATGAGCTTCACGCGGCCGGAGTGACACAAATGCTCTCACGCGCCGCCCGACGGTGACGAGGAGTGGCCGGTGGACCAAGAGCAACTGCTGATCCACCTGATCGTGGCCGTGATCGGCGGGGTGGTCGGGGTCATCGTCGCCGTGAGCAAGGGCCGCAACCCGGTCGGGTGGTTCTTCCTTTGCTTCTTCTTCCCCCTCATCGGCATCATCATCGTGGCCGTGCTCCCGAACCTCAAGCGGGAGCGCGAGCGCCAGGAGCAGGTGGCGAACGAGAACCGCCGCCTCCGCGAGCAGCTCCGCCAGGAACGCATCAAGCACGAGGCATTCCGCGCCTTCACCACGGCGCGCCTCGACACCCACGACCAGGCCCTGGGCATGGACACCCGCCAGGCCCTCCCCGGCGGCGCCCCCGTGCGCCAGCTTGGCATGCCCGACCCCTGCCCCAGGCTCTGGTACTACGAGGTCAACGGCCAGTCACGCGGCCCCCTCCCCGAATCCGCGCTCCAGGACCTCCTGCGGTCCGGCCGCATTGATGTCACGACCCTCGTCTGGTGCGAGGACCTTGGGGACTGGACGCCCCTGGGCGAGGCGGGTCCGCTGTTTCACCGGGGGGCGCCATGAGCGAAAAGGTCGAAGGCACGGTCATCCTCGACGGCCTCCTGGAGGGCCGCGTGCCGGACGCGCCCGACGCCGCGGCCGCGCTGCGCCAATGGGCCAGCTTCGCCGAGTCGCTCGGCCTCCGCTTCAGCCTCGAGATCGAGGGCTCCGCCCTCAGCCTCCTGGCCGACGACCACCCCTTCGCCGCCGACGCCCTCGGCGGCTCGCCCTCCACCGTCATCGCCGACGCGCTT
This sequence comes from Planctomycetota bacterium, assembly GCA_041320515.1. GTDB lineage: Bacteria > Planctomycetota > PUPC01 > DSUN01 > DSUN01 > DSUN01. The sequence goes on from JBGLNR010000001.1 coordinate 4,686,309, forward strand.
CGCCAGCTCCTCAAGGTCTTCCCCATCGCCGACCGCGCCCGCCTGTTCTCCACCCTGCGCAGCATCGAGTTCCGAAAGGGGCTCGAGGTCCGCACCCTCTACGCCATCGCTCCCGGCGGCGAGCTAGACGTGCGCCAGGAAACCGCCGAGGCCGACACCACCCCGGCGCCGCAGCCCCTGACACGGCGGGAGAAGCTCCGCCAGGCCGCCATGGGCATCCTCATCGCCGCCGCCATCCTGGGCATCTCGGCCATCTTCGTGGACTACCGCGCCCTGTTCTCCAGCATCGCCGATGCCGCCCGTCCGCTCGACGCCGCGAAGGTCGAGGTGGACGCGCAGGCATTCAGGGACTACTTCACGTTGGAGGGCAAGCAAGTGGCCCGCGGCAGCCGCGCCCTCGTCCTCACCCTCAAGCGCACCGCGGCCTTCCCCCTCAAGGACGCCGACTACCCGGCCCTGGCCGACAAGGCGGGCAACGCGCTCCCCGCCCGCCTTGCCCTCGACGCCATCGCCCGCGGCTACGTCCGTTGCGAATACTTCGGCAAGTCCGGCGACTTCCTGGGCTTCACGACCGAGCGGATACGCGGCCTCCGCGGCCAGGAGTCCATCGAACTCCCCCTGCCCGTTGCCGGCCGCAAGGACCTCCAGCGAATCGTCATCACGTACTGAGCGCTCGGGGGTCGCATCTTCAGGGCGTGTTGCCCAAGCGGTCAACTCGTTTGGAGTCCCGCCTTCAGGCGGCCCCTTCGCAGCCCAATCCGCCTGAAGGCAGGACTCCGAACAAGACGGGAGCGCGTTTGGAGTCCTGCCTTTAGGCAGTTCTTGTCACAAGAGCAGGGCCTGTCGCCTCGGAGGGCGTAACGGGCCGGAGGAAGCGGCGTGGACGCGCAGCCGTTCGTGCCATTCAGCGGTCAACACGGGCTCGGCCTGGCGCTGCCCCTGGCCCTCGGCGTGGCGTTGGTGTGGGCCGTGCGGCGGGCCGGCTCGCCGCGGCTCGACCGGGCGACGCGCTGGGCGCTGGCCGCGGTCACGGGGGTGTCGTTGAGGAGGACGATGCGGATTTCGCCGTGGTGGCCGGCCTGCTCGACGCGGACGCGGCGGCGGCGGATGAGTTCGAGGAGGGCCAGGAAGGCGTTGATGAGGGCCAGGCGGCCGGCCGCGGGGTCGAACAGCTCGCGGAGGGTGGCGCCGGGGGGACACATTCCGTTGCGAATGTGTCCCCGCTGGCGGAGTTCGTCCAGCAGGTCGTTGCAGTAGGTGGTCGCGGGCCGTTCGTCGAGGACGATGTGGCGGGTGGAGTCGAGCGTGGTCTGGCTCAGGATGACCTTGAAGGCGGCCAGAAGCTCCCAGATCGTCACCTCGCCGAGGTCAATGGGCAGTTCCTCCGACGCGGGGCGCTCGGGGGCGCCGAGGACGGCGGCGGCGCCGCGGGGGAACTTGAGGGCCTGCTCGCCCGCGCGGGCGGCCAGGGTGCGGGCGGCGTCCTTGAACCTCTTGTATTCGATGAGCTGGCGGATGAGGTCGGAGCGGGGGTCCTCCTGCTCCTCGGCGCCCTCGGCCTCTGGGCGGGGGAGGAGCATGCGCGACTTGATCTCCATGAGCGTGGCGGCCATGACCAGGAACTCGCCGGCCACGTTCACGTTGATCTCCTGCATCAGCTCGATGTGGGCGAGGTACTGGTCCGTGATGCGGGAGATCGGGATGTCGGCGATCTCAACCTCGTCCTGCCGAATCAGGTACAGCAACAGGTCCAGGGGGCCGCTGAAGACCTCCAAGTCCACCTTGTAGCCGTATTCCTCTTCGTAGAGGCGGGGCGAGGCGGGCTCGTCAGACATGCAGGAGGAACTCCCGGATCATTGCGGACCCGAAGAGAAGCGTGTCGCCCAGGAAGAACCGGGCCAGGTGGATGACCGGCCAGAAGATCACGTTGCTGATAGCCCCCGAGACGACGAGGACGAGGAAGACCATCGAGGTGATGGGCGCGAGGCGCCGGTAGGCGACGGCTTGCTCGTAGGGCAGCATGTTCTGGAGCACGTGCGAGCCGTCGAGGGGCGGGATGGGAATGAGGTTGAAGATGGCCAGGCCGATGCTCATCAGGCACAGTTCGTAGAGCATCACCCACACGATGGCGAGCGCGCGGCTGCTCAGCGGCTGGATGCCTGCGGCCCACGCGAGCCTGAGGAGGATTGCCACGGCGATGGCTGTGGCCATGTTCACTGCCACGCCGGCCAGGGAAACCAGGATGTCGTCGCGGCGCGGGTGGCGGAAGTTGTAGGGGTTCACGGGCACCGGCTTGGCCCAGCCGATGGGCGCGAAGAGCAGGCACAGCGCGCCGATGGGGTCGAGGTGCACGAGCGGGTTGAACGACAGCCGCCCCTGCATCTTCGCCGTCGGGTCGCCGCAGCGCCAGGCCACCCAGGCGTGGGCGAACTCGTGCACGGTGAGCGCGAAGAGCAGCGGCGGCACGCGCAGAAGCATCGCGACCAGGTTGAAATCCCGCATTGGTCCACCACGATAGAGAGGGAGAACGGGAACCCCATCGGGCCGCGGTTCTACCACACCCGTGCCGGCAAGTCAAGCGAGCTTGACTTGCCGTGGCCGGAAGACTATCATGATCGCAACGGCTCAGTGACCGGACAATTGACATGCCGGGAGACCGCTCATGGGGGAAACGGGGAACAGCGACGCGCTCGGCGCCCAGGTGGAAGCCCGCCAGCGCCAGAGCGATGACGAACTGGACTTCGAGATCGCGTTCTTTGAGAGAATCCTGAAGCGGCTGCCCAACTCGACCGACGTGCTGCTGGCGCTCGGCAACAACTACACCGAGCGCGGCCACTTCGAGAAGGGCCTGCGCATAGACGAGCGCCTGTGCCGCCTGCGGCCCAGCGACCCCATCATCCACTACAACCTGGCCTGCGACTACGCGCTCGTGGGCAAGGTGGACCAGGCCATCGAGACCCTCGAGCACGCCGTCGGCCTCGGCTACCGCGACTCCACCTACCTCCAACGCGACCCCGACCTGGAGGGCATACGGCGCGACCCGCGCTACGTGGCCCTCGTCGAGCGCGTGAAAGGCCAGCAGGTGGACGCCTGAGGGCAGAGGGCAGACGGCAGACGAAAGCAGGGGTTGTTTTTCTCCCGTCTTTTCTGCCATCTGCCGTCTGCCTTCTATCCTCCGCCGCCGCGCTGGGGCACACCCGTGAACGAGCCTCTCTCCCACTACGCCCGCCTGGGCATCATCCATTTCATGCTCTGGCCCCAGACGATGGGCGGCGACGGCCCGATCGCCGAGACCGTCGAGCGCCTGGCCGCCGACGCCGCCTTCGAGGCCATCGAGGTCACGCGCATCAACGACCCGGCCACCCGCCGCCGCGTGCGGGAACTGGCCGAGACGGCCCGCATGGCCGTCGCCTTCGGCGCGCAGCCCATCCTCCTCGGCGGCAAGCTCGACCTCAACGCGCCCAGCGACGCCGCTCGCGCCGCCGCCATCGAGGCCGTGCAGCAGGCCATTGACCAGGCGGCCGAGCTGGGCGCCGAGGGCCTGGCCGTCCTCAGCGGCCCCGACCCAGGCGAGGCCGGGCGCAAGGCCGCCACCGACCGCCTGGTGGACTCGCTCAAGTGGCTGTCCGACTACGCCGCGCGGAGGGGCAATCTGCCCGTCATTCTCGAGACCTTCGACCGCGTGCCGTTCGGCAAGAACTGCCTCATCGGCCCGAGCGCCGAGGCCGCCGAGGTTGCGCGCCGCGTCCGCCGCGACTTCCCCTCCTTCGGCCTGATGATTGACCTGAGCCACCTGCCCCTCCAGGGCGAGACGCCCCAGCAGGCGGTCGCCGCGACCCGCGAGTTCCTGGTCCACGCCCACATGGGCAACTGCGCGATGCGCGACCCCGCACACGAGGCATACGGCGACAGCCATCCCCGCTTCGGCGTGCCTGGCGGCGAGAACGACACCGCGGAACTGGCTGCCTACCTCCGCGCGCTCCTCGACGCCGGCTTCCTCAACCGTGCACAGCGGCCGGTCCTGAGCTTCGAGGTCAAGCCCCTCAAGGGCGAGAGCGTCGAGGCCCTCATCGCCGGCTCCAAACGCACCCTTGCCGCCGCCTGGGCCGCCGTCTGAATAGGCTTCAGCGATTCGGCTTCTTTGCGTAACGCCAGCGTCTCGCTGGCACTGTCGGGGCCGCCGAGACGGCGGCGTTACGCGTGCCTCGACAAGACCTCATCGACCCGACGTGTTAGCCAAGGAGCTTCGCCTGCCACGACGGGTGAGCCGGTTCTGCGAGATGGTGGCGCGGGGCCGCGAGCGGGCGCTCGACCTGCCCGCGGTCGAGGGGCGGCGGTTCGTCTCGATGGTCGGGGCCGGCTTCGACGCGGAGATCACCGCCCGCCTGGCCGCCGAGCGCACCGGCCCGATGCGGATGCGGCGGTACGTGGCCCTCATCGTCGGTTGCCTGGCCCGCTACGGGACGCCTCGCATCGGCGTGAGCGTGGACGGCGCGCCGCCCGTCGAGGCCCAGGGCTTCGCGCTCGTGAGCAACGTGGGCAGCTACGGCGGCCCCTTCCGAATCACCCCCCACGCGAAGCCGGATGACGGCTCGCTCGACGTGTGCGTGCTGCCCCGCGGCGGCTTCTGGCGCTATCTCCGAGCGATACTCGCGCTCCTGGCCCGCTGCCCGGGGCTCAGCGGCACCCGCTACCTGCGGGGCCGCTCGGTGCGTCTGACGAGCGGCGAGCCGGTGCGCTATCACGTGGACGGCGACCCGGCCGGCCTGCTCCCGGCCACGGTGGAGCTGCTGGACAGGAAAGTGCGGTTCATCGTCCCTTGACCGAGAAAGGAGCGGGCACACAGGTGGAGCCGAATGCGAGCGGAGTCGTGGCGCGACTGGCCAAGGCGGCGGCACGCAAGGACTACGGAACGGTGGAGAGCCTGTGGCTGGAGCTGCTGGAGGCGGAGGCGCTTCCCGCCGATGGCCTGGCGCGCGTGCTCGAGGGCATGGCGGATGCGGGCGATGGCGCCCGGGCGCTCGACCTGGTGCTCGCGCTGGCCCCCGAGCTGATCCGCGCGGAACGCTACGGCGAGGCGCTGCCGCTGCTCCGCGCCGTGGCGCCGGCCGCACAGGGCAACGAGGAGGTGCGCGCCGCGCTCCTCGCCTGCTACCGCCACGCGCACCAGGGCGTGCCGCACCTCGGCGCCTGCGTGGACCGCGCCGGCCTCCTCGCCACGGACGACCTGGGCGCCGCCGCGGCCACCCTCGACAAGCTCCTGTCGTATCGTGAGGGCGACTACTTCTACCACCCGGCGGGCTGGGGCGTGGGCCGCGTGAAGGGCTTCGACCCCCTCACGGCCCGCGCGACGGTGGACTTCGAGCGCAAGCCCGGCCACCAGGTGCCCCTCGAGAACATCGAGGGCATGTTCGTCCGCCTGCCGGCCGACAGCTTCCTCGTCCTGCGGAAGACGGACCCCGCCCGCCTGACGCAGGTGGCCGCGGACGACCCGGCCCGCCTCGTGCGCATGGCCCTCGAGGCCCTGGACGGACGGGTCTCGTGCCGCGCCCTCCGCGACCTCGTCGAGGGCCTCGCCATCCCCGCCGACAGTTGGAGCAAGTGGTGGGCCGCCGCCCGCGCCGCCCTCAAGCGCGACCCATACGTCACCATCGGCACCGGCAGCAACCCCATCCTCACCCTCCGCGCCAAGCCCCTGACCTACGAGGAGGGGATGTCGAGCCGCTTCGCCCGCCTCAAGGACCTCCGCCACCTCACCGAGGCCCTCGACGAATACACACAGAACATGGCCAAGGGGGCCGACCCGGAGGCATTCCTCCTCCCCGCGGCGCGCGCCATCGCCGCCCGCATCCCGGCCGAGCCCAACCCGGGCGATGCCTTCGAGGCCGCGTCCCTCCTCACCCGTCTCGATGCCGACGCCGGCGCCTTCCCCACCCCCGAGCAGATCGTCCAGCGGCACGGGGCCAACCCCCTGCCGCTCCTCAACGGCCTCACCAGCAACGCCACGCGCTCCCAGGTCTTCCGCATGCTGCTCGCCCAAGCGGAGAGTCCGAGCAACGTCTGCCGCCAGGTCCTCCTCGGCGGCCCCGACAGCCTGTGGGACGCCGCGGCCGACGGGTTGCCCGAGGACGGGGAGCCACCGACGATTCAGACCTTCGCCGAGGAGGTCCTGGCCAACCCGCGGCGCCACCTCACCCTGTTCGCCTGGGTCTGCCGCAACCTGCTCCTGAGCCGCTGGAGGACGCAGGCCACGCCGGCCGACGTCTTCGAGCGGCTGCTCACGGAGGGCGACGTGCTGGCCCGCCGCAAGGCCCACCAACGCGGCGAGTGGGCCGCGTTCGACCAGGGCGACGAGATGGCGGACATACGCCAGAGCCTGCGCGCCGGCGACCTGGCCTACTTCGACCAAATGCTCCAGGGCATGAGCGAGACCGAAGCGGTCCGCCTCCACTTCCGCATCCACCAGAGCAGCGTGCTCCCCGAACAGTTCGCGCGCATCCTCGAACGCAAGATGGTGCGGCGCTTCCCCAAGCTCCTCGTCGAGGACGAACACAAGGCCGAGACCGCGCCGACCGAGTACATCTACAACACGGCCGACGCCATCGCCCGCCGACGCAGGGAACACGACCGCATCGTCAACGTCCTCATCCCGAAGAACAGCGCGGACATTGCGAAGGCCAAGGAGTCGGGCGACCTGACGGACAACGCGGACTTCCGCGCCGCCATCCAGGAGCAGCAGGTCCTCAACGCCAGGGCCATCGAGATGGGCGAGGAACTCCAGCGCGCCAGGCCCATCGAGCCGGCCATGGTCCACACCGAGCACGTCTCCATCGGCGCCCGCGTCACCGTCGAGAACGCCGCGACCGGCGAGCGCCGCACCCTTCACATCCTCGGCCCCTGGGACTCTGACACGGAGCGCGGCATCATCGCCTACCTTGCCCCGCTGGCCCAGGCCCTCCTCCGCCGCCGCGTCGGCGACGAGGTGGCCTTCGCGCATGCCGGGGAGAGCGCGGCGTATCGGATCATCGAGGTCGCCAGCACCTTCGACGCCCCCGCGGAGGGCGACGGGGCGTAGGCCGAGCCCTCAATGCATCCGCGTTCGTGAGCAACTTGCGCCCCCCCCAAAATGGGCGCAAGTTGCCCGGATCGCCCTATAACCCCAGCATGCGTGCGAGGAAGCAACTTGCGCCCCTGCGCGCACACGTGTGCATCAGGCAGGACCACATGACCGTCCCCCCTGCGCACATGCCCGCCCGGCTCACAAGTGTCGTCATATCCGTCTCTTATGGAACACGATGGCGTCGGCCCGCGCCCCGCGACTGCCACTTCGGCAGGCAACTTGCGCCCCCGCAGGCCCAATGGGGGCGCAAGTTGCCCATACGTAAGTCCCAATTTGCACCCGTTTTCACAAGCCGCAGCACACCAACGGGCGGCTGCTTCGACTTCGTGAACGTCCATCCCTACTCGCTCATGGGCGCCGTGATGCAGGGGCGCGAGCCGGTCTTCCTCGCTATGGCCGCCAACCTCCGCAAGATGCTCGCCAAGACCTATCAGCGCCCCGACATCGCCCTGTGGGTCAGCGAGGTCGGCGTGGCCTCCACCGACAAGCCCGGGGCCGAGGCGCGGCAGGCCGAGGCAATCGCCAAGGCCTGCGTCCTCTGCCTCGCCCAGGGCATCGAACGAGTCCTCTGGTTCGAAGGCCGCGGCCCGGCCTATGGCCCGGACGGCGATTTCGGCATCCTGCGCAAGGACTGGACCAAACGCCCCTCATTCCACGCGCTCAGCACGATGGCCGGCCTGCTCGGCCGCCGGCCCGAAACCCTCGGCTGGCTCAACCCCACCGGCCAGAGCTACGCCTTCGCCTTCCAGGGCGCGGCCGGCCCTGTCCTCGTCGCCTGGGCCTCCAGCGACAAGGGCGACACCCTACGCCTCCCCGCCCCCGTCACCGTGACCGATCTGGCAGGGAAGGCCCGAGAGGCGGGGCCGGACGTGGCCCTGACCCGCACCCCCCTCTTCATCACCCGCCTCCCCGAGCAGTGGGTGGCCGAGGCGCGGGCCAACGCCGTGAGGCCCTTCCCCTGGCTCAAGGACTACGGCGCGGCCGAAAGCGTCTCGTGCCAGACCGGCGCCGCCAACGCCGAGAGCGGCCTGAGCCTGCTCGACCAGGGGGACGGCAAGACCGTCGTGGGCCAGGTGGACGGGTTGCACGTCCGCCGCACCGACAAGGCGAACAAGATGAACTACGTCTACTTCGACGTGGACGACAGCTACGCCTCGGTCGGCGACGCCGAGATGGACATCACCATCGTCGCCCGGCGCGTGGACGCCGCGAAGGGGGGCGGCTGCAACCTCCTCTACGAATCGGCCAAAGGCTACCGCCAGACCGACGAGTGGTGGACCCTCCCCGCCGAGCCCGGCTGGCACAGCCACACCTTCCGCGTCAAGGACGCCAATTTCGCCAACAACTGGGGCTGGAACTTCCGCATTGATGTCGTCTCCTCCCCTGGCGACATCTGGGTCAAGGAAGCCATCGTCCGCCGCCTCGGGCCCAAGAAGTGAGCGCCACGATAGCCCGTCCCCCGTCCGCCGCGTCAAGAGCGCCAGAGGCTCACCTGCGCGCCTGGGGAAGTGAGCCCCTGGCACGGAATCTCTAACCCCTTGCGGTCAAGACACATGGGGCATCGGCCACTCCAGAGGCTCACCTGTGCGCACAGGGATGTGAGCCTCTGGCACGTCGCCCATGAGCCACAACGGTCATGATACTCCTGCCGTCGGCCCAACGAGGCGCTCACCCCGCGCCTCTGGGAGGCCGATCGCCTAACGCCGCAAGGTCCCTCCTCTCCTCCCTGCGGTCTGCGTGGGGAAGACGCGCGGGGCGCCCCCTCACTCTTGACTTCCCGCTGCTCGGCGGCTATTCTGCTGGGGACACACCTTCCGCCAGGGAGAGACAGATATGAGCAGGTACCACAAGTGGACGGTCTCGATGGTCAAGGATCTCGCCGCTCGCGAGCGAGGGGGAGCCACCATGGAGCAGTTACTCCAGTACGCCAAAGAGACCTATGGATTCACAAGCACCCTGAGTGCCATCACGACTGCGCTCACGCGGTATGCGGCGACCATGTACCAGGTGGCTCCCGATGGTTCTGGCAAGATCACCTGGGTTAACAGGCTACCCAAGGAACGGGACTCGAGATACGGTGGCCTGAGTGAGGAATGCGCAGACTTTCTGCGGAAAGCTCGCGCCGCCGCGATAAGGGCGGTTGCAGTCTACAACACACCAACACTGGATGAAGAAGAGGACTTCCGTTCGGCAAACTACATCGTCCTGATGATCATCGCTTGGACCGCTATCTTCCACGCCATCTTCCTCAAGAAGGGCATCCGACCCTTTCGTGACGAAGCAAGCGGCGAGATGTGGGAGGTTCGCGAGTGCCTCAGGCAGCATTTCGGTCCGGACAACCCCCCAGAGCGCTTCAACCTTCAGCTACTTACCGAACTACGGGACCGCATTGAGCATCGTCATCTACCTGCCTTGGACGAGGAGATCTTCGGCGAATGCCAAGCATGCCTTACGAACTTCGAGGCCTTACTCGTTCGAGAGTTTGGCGACCAGTTCGCGCTCAACGCGCGCCTGGCCTTCGCTCTTCAGTTCGGGGAGACGCTGCAGGCGGGCCAGGTCCACGCAATCCGCGCCTCACAGAGGAAGCGCGCGGGAGATGTCTTGAAGTTCATCACGGAGTTCCGAGGTAGGCTTACCGATCAAGTGCTGGCCGATCAGCGGTTCGCGCTCCGCGTCTACATCATACCAAAGGTGGGGAGCCGGCCGAGTTCCTCAGACGCAGCGGTGGAGTTCATCAAGTTCGACCCCGATGACCCCGCGCACATGGAGAAGTATGACCAGTTCAAGGCGCTCATCCGGGATAGGCACGTTCCTGTGGCCAACAAGGGCATGCTCAAGCCAGGCAGGGTAGCCGAGGCCGTGGCGGAAGGAATCCGCTGTAGATTCACCGTGAGCGAACACACGCTTTGCTGGAGACAGTACCAGGTTCGCCCCAGTGCCCATGCAGTGGACCTGACCGCAACTAAACAGGAGTACTGCGTATGGGACGAGCCCAATCAGAGTTACCTGTATACCCCCGCCTGGGTCAGATTCCTCATTGAGAAGATGCGCGACCCGGATGAGTACCGCCGCGTGATAGGGAAAGACCAGAAGATCGCCGCTCCCGCCCCTGGCGCCGTGTCGAACGCGCGTTAGTTCTTTGCGGACAATCACTTAAGACCACGTGGGCCTCATTTCAGGGCATGTCTACTGCTGGGCCGGTGAATCTGCCCTTAATGTCCGACGAATTCCTGCCAGCCGGGCGGGAATGACAGCTCTTGGTTCTTGTCCGGTGGCGCAATCGGCTTCTCACTCCGACAGTTCCAGCGCCCCCCAGTTGGCCGGCTCCATTTTCAATTCGAAGACCTCGTCGCTGACGAGGCCGGTGGCCTGGTTGCTCCAGTAGGAGCGGAGGGCGGTGTCGTTGCCAGCCTTGTTGCCAAAGGTGGCTCCGAAGTCGGCGCCGAGCACCGTGCCGGCCGCAGGCTTGATGCCAAGAGCCGCCATCGGCAATGCCGCCTCGACGCGATGAACGTGGTGGTGAACTGCTCGGAGAACGAGCCCTTCGGCCGCGTGCTCATCGAGGCCATGGCCTGCCGCCGCCCCGTCGTCGCCTTCCGCTCGGGCGCCATCCCCGAAATCGTCCAGGACGGCCAGACCGGCCTCCTCACGCCCTTCGGCGACACCGCGGCCCTGGCCGAGGCCGCCCTCGCCCTCGTGAACGACCCCGCCCGCGCCCAGAGACTCGGCGAGGCCGGCCGCCGCCGCGTCGCCGAACTCTTCACGCTCCAAGCCTCGACGAATGGCATCGAGGACATCTACTCCGAACTCGCCGCGGGCCGCCCCACGGAGCCGTCCCCTTGACGAAGCCCTCTGCCGAGCGCGCGCTCTCGCTCGTCCTTCTGGCCGCCAGCGCGCTCGGCGTGGGCTGGGTCATTTCCGCGCGGCCCACCCTGGGCGTCGAGGGGCAATACGTCTACCCCTGCCGCCCGGCGCCCTCGTGGGGGTCGCTCCTCCTGCTGGGCCTCCTGGCCCTGCCGCTCCTCGGCGGCTGGGCCTATGTTCTCATCCGCCGCGGGCCGCCCACCCGCCGCGCCGAGTGGATGGCGGCTGGCATTCTCACCCTCGGCAGCCTCCTCCTCCACGGCGGCACGGCCTGCCTCCCCAAGCTCTACACCGGCGCCGAGCTGATGTGGCCATTCGTCTGGCAGAACACCGAAGGCTCCTACGCCGTTGCAGCAGGTGAGGTCGGCCACGCGGGCCGGTTCGTGTCCAACTACGTTCACTGGCTCGATGTCAGCCCCATCCCCAAGACGCCTCGCTGGGTTCACATCCACCATCCTCAGGTCCACCCCCCGGGGCCGATCCTGGCCTTTGTGGGCGTCGAGGGGTTCTATGAGGCACACCCCGGCCTCGCCGGCGCGATCACCGATTGGGCGGAGAGGGACCTGCCGTCGAGCGAGGTCTTGCGCGGGAGCGGCCAGTGCAGTTGTGTCGCCGCCACGCCGCTCACGTTCGCCTTCCTCACCATCGTCATTGCCTCTCTTGCGCCGCTGGCCTGCTACTTCGCCGTGCGGCCACTCTGGCCGCCCGCGCCGTCGCTCGTTGCGGCCGGGCTGACGGCGCTCGTGCCCGGCACGCACCTTTTCAGCCCCTCGTTCGACCAGGCATATCCCGTCCTCACGCTCCTGCTCGTGGCCTGCGGCGTGCGGGCCGTGGTGCGCCGAAGCTGGCCGTGGGGCGCCGCATTTGGGGCGGCGCTCTACGTCCTCGGCTTCTTCCACATCGGCTTCGGCCTGGTCGCGGTGAGCCTGGGCCTCACGCTCCTCGTGGCTTGGCGGGCAGCAGGCGCGGAGCACGCGGTGAGCGACTACTGGCGGCCCGCGGCCGCCGCGGCGCTGGCCTTCCTCACCCTGGCCGCCCTCCTTCATGTGTCGCTCGGCTACCCGACCTTCCGCGTGATCGCAGCCTGCCTGCGGAACAACGCGCTCTTCAACGCCGCGGCCGGCCGCACCTGGTGGCCCTGGGTCGCCGTGGTGCCCTTCGAGTTCGCCCTCTCGCTCGGCTTCGGCCTTGGTCTTGTCGTCCTGGCCGGTTGGCTCGGCGAAGTGGTTGGGGCGTTCCGCAACCGCTCGCTGCGCGGGCGGAGCGCGCTCCTCATCGCGCCCGTCGCGCTCTTGCTCCTCCTGAACCTCGCGGGGATGAATCGGGGGGAGACCGCTCGCCTCTGGCTCTTCCTCACCCCGCTCCTCGTGTTGGGGGCGGTGGACTACTTGTGGCGTCGGGCGCGCGAGCCGAAGCGCCTCTTCCTCCGCCTGGCCGCCGTGCAGGCCCTCCAGGCCCTCCTCTTCGCCATCGCCCTCGACCTGGGGCGGACAACCACCTTCATGGTCGGCCTCCTGGGCCGGGTGCAGTAACGAATCTGCGACGGCCCGGGTATGACGCAATGGCCCCTCCGCGGGGCTCGCCAGGGTCAGGTAGCGGTCTGCGACTACGAGCGGGGAACGCCTCCCTATCCTGCCGCTCCTCTCTCGTCCCGCACGCTCCGGCGTGGGGACTGGGCTGTCCGGGGCGCTCAGGCGTCTTCTTCCTGCTCTCAGAGCGCAAGAGGCCAAGGAGTGGCACGGCAGCGCTCGAGACACGGCATCCCGATGGAGGACCGTCCTGACGAGATTGCCTGGGCAAGGTCACTGCCTCCTGGGCCAGCCCGTCGCTGCATCCCCGTTGGCCGGGTGCGTGCAACCTCCTTCGGCAGGCGCGTCACCTGCCTCGCGCACAGCCACCGCGCGTCCCAGGCTGTGTGAGAACAATATTTCACAGTTGTACAAGTGTGGAATGTTGTTCTCCGCGGCGCCCTGGGGCCGAGCATCGCCCAATCCAGCGAGCTTGCGCAGAGGCCCGCGGCCCGCGCAGTTCTCAGAACATGGCATACCGAAGGAGACTACATGCACCCCGTTGGCCACTGAGGGATGCTTTCCCCGCTGTTTTGTGTACAATGGGGAACATGAGCACCGACACCGCGGACAAGGCAACCGACGCGCGCCGCTATCTGGACCCCCAGGTGCTGGCGAAGCTGGAGCATCTGGACCTCAAGGCCCGCCTGATCGTCGAGGGCTTCATCTCCGGCCTCCACAAGAGCCCCTTCCACGGCTTCAGCGTCGAGTTCGCCCAACACCGCGAATACGCCCCAGGCGACGACCTCCGCCGCCTCGACTGGAAGCTCTACGCCCGCTCCGACCGCCATTACATCAAGGAGTACGAGGAGGAGACCAACCTCGTCTGCTACGTGCTGCTAGACATCAGCGAGTCCATGCGCTACGCCTCGGGCGCGGTCTCGAAGCTCGAATACGGCTCCTACATCGCCGCGTCCCTCGCCTACCTGATGCTGACCCAGCGCGACTCGGTCGGCCTCGCGCTCTTCGACGACCACGTGCGCCGCTTCATCTGCGATTCGAGCAACCCCGGCCACCGCGCCGAGTTGATTGACGCCCTGGAGAACGTCAAGCCCACGGGCAAGACCGAGCTGGGCGAGGTGCTCCAATACATGGTCGGCCAGGTGCGCCGGCGCGGCATGCTCATCGTCATCTCCGACCTCTTTACAAACGCCGACCGCCTCCTCACCGGCCTCAAGCACCTGCGCCACCGCCGCCACGAGGTCATCGTATTCCACGTCCTCGACGAGCACGAGCTTACCTTCCCCTTCCAGCAGCTCACGGCCCGCCAGCTCTTCCCAGGACTTCAGGATGGCGGGGATCTTCCTCTGGTCGGGGTTGCACAGGGCGACAACCTCGGCGTTGTAGATGTGCGACGCGGTGAGGAAGTGCGCGGCGTTGTACATGTTGCCGAAGACCGCGAGACGCAGCCGTTCGTTCGCCGCATACGTGCGGGCGCTGCGAACGGATGAAAGGACCAGCAGGCCGCCGGCGGCGGCGATGAAACCGCGGCGGGTCAGGCGCTTTCCCATGTCAGTCGTGCCTCAGATGGTGTAGCCTTTCCGGTACTCGTAGCGCAGGAACTCGGCCGCCTTGGGGTGGTTGCTGATCTGGCCGGTTGATGGCTCGAACTCGATTGCCTCGCCGGGAAACCGCGTCGAGAGGCTGCCGACATTGAGGAACTCGGCGAAGGGCGCGGTGTACTCGAAGTTGGAGAACGGCGTCGAGCCGTTGCGGCAGGCCTCGACCCATTCCTTGTAGTGGTTCGACACGGTGGGAAGGGTGCGCGGCCGCTTCTGCTCGACGCCCTCGAACTTCTGCTTCGGCAGCAGTCGGACCTCGGTGTTGTGGCTCGTGGTTGCCAGGAGACCCTTGCTGCCGAGGATCAGGCAGCCGGCATAGGGCAGGAGGTCCTTCAACTCCTGGTCGGTCGCCCCGTGGCCGCGCAGGATGCCCTCCAGCATCTTCCGCGTGCCGGGGGCGTAGTCGGGCGGATAGCCATGGTGCCAGGTGAAGGCGACGGGCGGCAGCTCGCCCCTGGCCGGCACCTCCCAGCGGATGCGCTCCCAACGCGGGTACGAGAGCTGGTTGGCCTCGGAACATTCGGCGACGATGCGGATGCGCCCGCCGCCCGCCCCCTGCCAGAGGTCCTTCACGTTCAGCGCCATGAAGGCCATGTTGGCCGAGTGCGGGCCGAAGTTGCCCAGTTCGCCGATGCTCGTGTCGCGCCACGCAATGCGGTTGATCCACTCCGGGTGGTACTCGCGCCACTTCACCTGCGCCAGCCAGAGATCCCAGTTGAGTTCCTTGCGCACTTCCTGCGTGCCTTGCGGGGGCTTCTGGAGGTTCCGCCCGCCGCGGCTGAAGAAGACGTGGACCTCCCGCACGTCGCCCAGAAGTCCCTCGCGAATGATCTCCACGCCGCGGCGGAAGCCCGGGCTGGCGGCCCCGCCGTTGTTCATCTGCGTGGGCAGCTTGCGTTCCCTCGCCAGTTTGGCCAGTGCCCGCGCCTCGAAGGCGCTGATCGTCAGGGGCTTCTCGGCCAGCACCGGCTTGCCGGCCCGCAACGCGGCGGCTGCGATGATCGCGTGCGTGTGATCCGGGGTGGCGACGACGACGGCGTCGAACTGGTCGGCCGCCTCGTCGAACATGCGGCGGAAGTCGGCGTAGAGCGGGGGCTTCTTCGCGACCAGCGGGGCATAGTGCTCCGCCGCGGCTTGCCGTTGGGCCGGACTGTCGGACTTCGCCCACTCCGCAGCCTTCTTCTCCCAGGACTCGTAGACCCTCTGGACCTTCCGCAGGTCCACGTCGCACGAGACTGCGTAGCTGACATTTCCGTAGGTGTAGAGCAGCTCGGAGAATCCGTGGTACGCGCCGTAGCCGGCCATACCCACCACGGCGAAGCGGAGGCGCTCGTTTGCGCCATAGGTGAACGCGGCTCGGGCACACGGCAGGACCAACAGGCCGCCCACCCCATGGGCGGCGCTCCGAAGCACACAGCGGCGGGTCAATGCGCGACTCATCTGCCTCCTCGCTATTCTCAGTGCCCAGGGCAGTGCCAGCCCAGCGCTCCATCGGATTGTACGAGCATGCACGGGATGCGTCAAGCAGCCGGCCGGGCTGGCCGCCATTGCGGGAGCGCCGCTTGACTCCACCAGCGAGGCCGCCTAGACTGCCAAAGGGACAGGGTTGGTCAGCGGCCAGCTCGCCTTCCGCGCCAAGAGCGACGTCACCAAGCTCACGGCCTCCGCGACAGCGCTGAAGGGCAGCAAGTCGAGCTGAGCGGATAGCGAAGGGCGCCAAGCATGTCCAGACCCATCCTGGTGGCAGCGCTCCTGGCGGCCTCTCTGATCGTCCAGGCCGTCGGCCAGACCGTCGCGCCGGCGGCCTGTCCGACCCCCTCCGAACTGGACAGGCGCCTCGAGGCGCTGCGGGCTGCCGCCAAGCACCCGCACTGGGACAGCTACATGGCCGCCCTCAAGGCACAGTCGGCTGCTCTCGGTCGCAACCGGCAGGCTGGGGCGGATGCCCTCGGTGCCCTGCGCCAGGCCGTCGCCAACGCCGGCCGCCTGGCCGCTGACATCGCCAGCCTGCCCGCGAGTACGAGGTGGCGAAGGTGCTGAAGGCCCGCGCCGACGCCATGGTTGATACCTCACGCGCCACGAACGTCTACACCTGCCGCGTCCTCGCCGAAGTGCCGAAGGGCGCCGGCGCCTGGGCGCAGTCTGACTTCGTGAAGGACGCCCGAAACGCCAACACCCGCTTCTTCGCCTACCCAGGCGGCGAGGAGGACAAGCTGGCCGCCGACGCGGGCGCCCTGCGTCCGCTGGCCGAGAAAGGCCCCGAGGCCGCCAAGGGCCGCGAGACGGCCCTCTACATGGCATACGACACCTACGGCTGGCATGTCTTCATCCGATCCGACGAGCCAGAAATCGAGCAGATCATGCTTGAGGACGGCCGCCGCGGCAGCACGCTCGAGATGTTCTTCGCCCCGGGCCTCAAGGGCCAGGTCTACTACCAGTGGCTCATCCACCTCGCCCAGGCCAAGACCGACATCTACCACTGGAACACCCCGCACCGCTTCTACCGCTACCTCGAGAACAGGGTCGGCAGCCTCCAGACCGACACCGCCGTCCTCAAGACCGGTTGGGGCACCGCCATCACCATCGCCTGGGAGGCGCTTTACGACAAGCTGCCCTTCCTCGAAGGCAACGAGGACACGTGGCGCTTCTCCACGATGCGCTGGGGACCCGTCAGCATGACCTGGGGCGGCACGGTCCACGAGACCGGGCGTTGGGGCATGGTCAAGTGGCAGCCGCCTGCCCCCGCGCAGTTGCTGGATATCCAGCGCCACATCGTCCGCAAGGCCTGGTGGCGCTATCAGGCCAGCAAGGCGCAGCTCACCGAGTTCTGGAAGGGCGCCCGCGGCGACCAGGCATTCTACGACGGCGTGCTCGCGCCCTTCTTCACCAAACGCCGCCCAGTCGCCATCGGTGTTCGCCCAGGCGTAGCCGTGGGTGCCGTAGAGGGTGATGCGGTTGTCCGTCCAGAAGTTCTCCTTCGGAAGCCACTGGGGCGAGAGGTAGCCGAACTGGACGAAGGCGCGGACGCCGTTCTCGAAGGCGATCTCGCCCTCCGTGTAGTTGGGCGAGGGATGGCTGTCCTTCAGCCCCTCGCGGCCGTGGACGTGGCCGACGACCCACGTGGCCCGCTTGCCGCCGTTGAACCAGAGAATGTAGTCCACCAGGTGCGTGCCGAGCTGCGAGAGCCAGGCCCGCGACGAGGCGTGGATGCGGACGAGTTCGCCAATCTCGCCCCGCTCGTAGACGGCCTTGGCCTTGCCCCACTGCTCGCCGTACTTCTGCTGGTGGGAGACGATGAACCTGACGCCCGCCTCGGCGCACAGGTCGCGGATGCGGCGGGCCTCGGCCAGCGACGTGGCCATCGGCTTCTCGAACGCGATGGCCTTCACGCGGTGGCGAATGCCCATCTCGACCAGCTCGGCCCGCACCTTGGGCGGCGTGACGAAGCAGAAGACGTCGGGCCTCTCCACCGTCAGCATCAGCTCCGCGTCGGGATACGTCTTCCCGATGCCGTATTCCCTGGCCACGGCGGCGAGGCGTTCCTCATTGATGTCGCAGATGGCCACGAGGTCGAAGCGGTCGGGGTTTCGCTGAAACCCCTCGACATGCCGCTTCCCCCGCGGCCCGCAGCCGACCTGGGCAACGCGATACTTCGCCATTAGCTTCTCCTGACGCGGCCCGTGGCCGCAACCAAAGGGGCCGAATGCTGAATGTTGAACGCCGAATGCTGAATGACGAATGAGCGAGAACAGACTCCGCGCTCGGCTTCATTCGTCATTCAGCATTCAGCGTTCGACATTCGATATTCCGTCCGCCACATGCGCGCACGAGCCGTGAGGGGACAGCTATCGCTTCACCAGCCCGCTCAGGCCGGCCACCCAGGCTGCCGTGAGGACCCAGCCGAGCGTGATATGCACCCACAGGTACCACCTCACCAAGCGGCCCATCAGCGTCATAGCGTCCGGGCGCCAGGCGTTCTCCTGGCAGAAATCCACGATGGGCAGGAAAACGTCAATCGAGTACATCACCGCACTGAATCGCTCGACGCCGCCCCCCCTCTCTACAATCGGCCGCATCAACCCGCCCCGGTGTGCGGCCGAGAAAGCGATCGCGCCCAGAGCGACCACCAGCAGGCTCAGGTAAAACGCCCGCCAGGGCCGGTATCCGTAGACAACCGTCTTGCCGAGCACCCAGTGGCCGAACCGCGCGAGAGGGCCCATGCGCGCGAACCTGGCCCTGTCCTTGTTCTTCCCGATCAGCACCTCGCGAGCGTCCTCCTCGTGACCCTGCTCGCGCAGCACCTTGGCAAGCTGCTCGTACGGCTGGGGGAAGAACTGCCCTTGCCCCTGCGGCTGGCGCCGCAGCCAGTCGAGGCGCTTGGCCGCCTCATTGGGCGCCTCAGCGTAGATGCCCGCGTACTCGAAGCCGTGGAGGAAGAGCCGCTGTGGCTGTGGCCAGCTCGCCTCCTCGTCCCACAACGACCCGGCCTTCGCCGACCGGAGGTCCAGCTCCGTCTTGTCGCGGTCCCTCACCCCCCACCACTGGAGTTGGCACCCGATGGTGGCAGCCTCAAGCGAGACCAAGCCATGGGCCCTGAGGCCGTCGCAGAGAAACGCCGTCCCCTCGACCCTCACTCGGTTGGCGCTGAGCGCAACGCCCCCGGGACTGATGAACTCGGAGCTCTTGCAGTCGAGGTCGCCGCCGATTGAGGCCACATGGAGCCGCACCGTCCCCTCACTCCGGAAGCCCCAGCGAAGGAACAGGCTGCCCTTGATCTCCAGCCGGTCGCCCTGCACGCCCGGCGTGTGGGTTCCCTCGAGTGACAGCTCGGGCAGATGCGCGGCTGTCAGCCAGATGGCGTCAGTGAACGAACTGTTGTCGAGCCACAGGGGGAAGGAGATACGCGCGTAGCTTATATCGAGCTTGCCCACTACGCGCGCGCCTGCGAGGCGGATCCCGCGGTGGGAGATGAGTTGCACGGCCTGACGGTCCGTGCATAGCCAGGCTATGATCTCGGCTCGCAGCCTGCGCTCGGCGCCCCATGCATCAGCCTTCGCAGGGTCGTCGCTCCCGGCAACCCGCATGCGGTAATCTGCGACTTCGCCTGCCGCCGCGGCGCGGATGAGCTTCTCCTCGGCAGCCGAGATGCCGCCGAGAGACCCGAAGCGCTTCTTTGCCAGATCGAGGAGCCGTGTCGCGTCGTCGGCGCTCATCGCGTCCCTCCTGCTGGGTAGCTTGTGGCGCGGGCTGGTCTCCGGCAGCAATGGTAGCTGCGGGAGCCAGGGTTGTCAAGAATGTGCGTGGCCGAAGGTGTTCGGCTATCGTCCTCGTCCCTCGTCTTCGATTCCCCTGCGCGCAAGCCAGGAGGGTCGAGGACGATAGAGGACCGCTCACAGGCGCCACGGCTCGCGCATGGGGCGCCGCATGAGCCGCGCCGCGTCGGGGCCTGCCTTGAGCGAAGCCGAAGGGTCGCCCACGAACTCCTCTTTCAGCGGGTCCCACCTGAGCGGCCGCCCCAGGCGAATGGCCAGGTCGCACACGTGGCTGATCGTGTCGCTCCGCACGGCGTCGCCGATGGGGCTGACGGGCGTTTCGCGGGTCCTCACGCACTTGATGAAGTCGGCCTCCTGGCCGTAGCTCTCCTTCAGGTGCACGTCGTTCGGGCCGAGGGGCACGGTGCGGAGAGCGTCGGGCTCGCAGCACATGCCGCCGTAGTAGACGGCGAGCCAGCCCTCGGTGCCGATGAATTGGGTGTAGTTGCCGAGGCGGGCGAGCTTGGGCTCGGTCTCGGGCGTCACGCCCCAGGCCTGATAGTTCATCGCCACGCCGTTGGAGAAGCGCAGGCGGCAGTTCCAGTCTATCACCGCGTCGTGGCGGCCTTCGGTGGGGATGACGCCCGTGCCCTCGACCTCCCAGGGGCCGAGGGTGTGCAGGTCGTAGGCCCAGACCAGCAGGTCGAGCGGGTGGGCGCCCCAGCCTGCGATGAAGCCGAGGGCGTAGTCGTAGCAGTGATACCAGCTTCCGCCGCCCGTCGGGCAGCCGGTGTAGGGCCGCCACGGGGCGGGGCCGAGCCAGAGGTGACGTGGCGGTTCCGCCGCCCCATACGGGGCTGGGGGAGGGGTTTGGCGTCCGCCGTCAACCCACGGCTCTCAAGGCATCGCCGTGGGCTTTACTCCGCCGCCCCGTGCGGGGCTAAGCCTGTCGTACGGTCTGGCTGGCCCGCGCAAAGCTGTTACTGCACCCTGACCCGGAAGCGCTCTTGACAAACGGAGATGAAACGCCCATGATGCACCCGGCCGGCGAAACTGAAGCGGGCCCCTGCTGGAGAGCAACCCACCAGGGATAGCCGGCAGGGGCGAGGGATGACCGCCGAGGGGGAGCCAACCGGCTCCCCCAACCATCACCCCCTCATCGGGGGGACACGGCCATCCAGAGCCCCCTGATGCCTCTGAAAACTCCCGCTTGCCGCAGGCAAGCGAGTCTCTTGCTTCCGAGGGCTGTTTGTCCATTTCACGCTGAACCAGTACAATATAGAATGCCAGCCACTCGGGCAACTGCGAGTGTCAACGGGATCCAGGGAAGTCTCCCGTGAATGTGCCATTCTCCTTGGACTTGGACGTAAGAGGGGGCCCCATGTTACCCAGAGTCTCCTGCCGGACAAGGCGTGCGCTGCTCCCGGGCAGCACCTGTGCACTCTTGGCTATCGCAGTGACCTCAGCAACCGCCCCGGCCGCCGAGCTGAAGACCCCGCGGGCCACGTTGGCCAGGTTTACCCAAGCGCTTGAGGCAGGGAGCGCGGCCGATTTCCTGGATTGCCTCGATCTGTCCGGCCCAGGAGATCAAGCGGTCAGGCACGGCTATGAGCTTATGTTCGCTGTGTTGACCGGGTCGCGCGAACTGGCTGTGGCCATGAAGGCCAAGTATGGCAACGCGGCCGATGCCGCCTTCAACGATAGCGTCAAGCAAATCGACGCCGCCTTTGCGAACATGGCCAAGAATGTCGAGGCGGCGCAGGTGTCCCAACAGGGGGACCGAGCAACCATCGTCTTCCCCGGCAGACCACAGGGCACGATGACCATGGTCCGCAAGGAAGGCGTCTGGCGGATCCAGCCCGATGGGGCCTCCCGGTCCGTCACAGAGCAGTCGCTGAAGCAGTTGCAGATGCTCTCTACCGTGATCAAGCTGGCGCGGAGGGTCGTGGACGAATCGGCGACTTACGAGGAGTACCGGAAGGCGGAGGCCGGGATCATGGCCCTGCTGGCGCTGGCACTACTTGACAAGGGCCCGGTGCCAGGGGGCAAGGCGCCCTCCCCTAAGGTCGGATTCGCCGACCTCGACCCCGCAACCCGGTTTGCCAAGCAGATCGAGGCATTGGAGTTGTTCCGGGAGAAAGGCCACGGCGCGACGACAATGGGGACGCCTAACTTGGAGATGGCGTTCAAGTTGGCTAAGGCCGGGTTCCGGTGCGGGAAAGCGATTGATGACGCCCTCAATGCCCAGCCTTCGCTATCCGCAGCAGTCCGCCAGTTGGCCAAAGACCTGAGCCGCCGCATGGGCAACGTCGAGTTCACCATCGTAGACTGCCGTGGACCAACAATCCAAGAGGTCCGTGCGGTGCTCGGGACAGAAGAGTCCTCGGTCACCAAAGACGTCTATCGCCCAAAGGGCCAGGGTCCCTTCGGGGACATCGCGGACAGCAAGTTGTACGCGGATGACATGCCGGTGAAATGGTACTGCTACGGCTGGCTGAAGTTCGGAGAGGTCAATGGCACGCTCTGCGCTGTTCGCGCGTCGGCTACCGATGTGGTCACCGCCGAGCGCAAGGCAGGCGAGTACGACGCGGCCAAGGCTGTCCGTGAGAGCGGATCCCCACGCCCACATGGGACTTCCCCAGCAACAGGCGCAAGCGATGAAGCAAAGGCAGCCAGTTACTTGACTATGGCGAAGACGCTGGCCAAGAACGGCAGAGCAGTCGATGCCCGCAAATGGGCGCAGAAGGCAGTGGATGCTGCGCCCAAGTCGGCGGCAGCGGATGAAGCGCGAGCCCTGATAGCCGAACTCCGGCAGTGAAGAACCTGCCTTACTGGTTCCCCGCCTATGGTCCGAGTACTGATCCATCACCGGGGTCAGATCTACATTCAACACTTTGGGCCTTCAGGCCGCACGGATACGGGCTGAGGCCCGCACTACGACCTGCCGCGCCCGCTTGCTGGGTTGTTCTCGTTGCGAAGCTCCGGCTTCGCAACGGGTGTGGTGCGGCTCCTGCCGCAAGAGCAGCGAGCGGGAGCTTCGGGGAAGTGCGTCGCGAAGCAAGAGCTTCGCGACGAGACGGCGGAAGCACATACACCAACAGATCCAGAGCAGGCTCAGCCGCACCCGCAGGAAAGCCCTGCCCTCTCTCGCGCGAGCGCCGCGTCGGTCATGCGGGCGACTTGGGACATCTCGGCCACGTCGTGGACGCGGAGGATGTGGGCGCCGCGGGCGATGCCGAGGGCGACGAGGGCCGCGGTGCCGAAGGCACGCTCGGTCACAGGCAAGATAGGGGTCACATCTTCATTTGGCACATAGCCGCCATGTGCGAAATGAAGATGTGACCCCAGCACCTTGCCAATCATGCTCTTGCGCGAGGGGCCGAGGAGGATGGGGCGGCCCAGGCTCCGCAACTCGCCGAGACGCCGGACGAGTTCGAGGTTGTGGTCAAGCGTCTTCCCGAAGCCGAGGCCGGGGTCCACGACGAGCTGGTCATCGCGGACGCCGGCGTCCACTGCGATGGCCATGCTCTGGCGCAGGTAGGCGACGACCTCGCTCATCAGGTCGCCGTAGTGGGGGGCATGTTGCATGCTCCGCGGCGTGCCCTGCATGTGCATGAGGACTAGCGGCACGCCCGCCTGTGCGGCGACGGCGGCCATCGCGGGGTCGCTACGGAGGGCCGTCACGTCGTTTAGAATCGTCGCCCCCGCGTCGAGCGCCCGACGGGCCACGGCGGCCTTCGACGTGTCAATCGAGATGGGGACGGCGGTTTCCTTCGCCAGGGCCTCGATGACGGGGAGGACCCGCGCGCACTCGGCCTCGGCGTCCACGGGCTGCGCGCCAGGGCGGGTGGATTCGCCGCCGATGTCCAGGATGTCCGCGCCCTCGGCGGCCAGGCGCCGCCCGTGCTCGATGGCCTTCGCCGTGTCGTAGAACTGCCCGCCGTCGGAAAAGGAGTCGGGCGTGACGTTCACGATGCCCATCAGGAGCGTGCGCTGGCCGACTTCGAGCGTGACTTCGACTTGCAGGCCCTCTTCACCCAAGAGCTTGGCTGGGACTGGCACCCCAACCCGACCTTCCCCGTCCTCGTCGAAGACCGCTCGTTCACGTTCCACCCCGTTGCGCAGAAGCGCGGCTTCCAGGTCTTCACCTGCGACCCGCTCCCCGACGGCAGCATGCCCGACTACCCGACCCGCCGCAAGATCGAGCGGCAACTGACCAAGTGCGCCCACGAGCACCTCATCATCTACACCGACGGCGCGCGCACCACACAGGTCTGGCAATGGGTCAGGCGGCAACCCGGCAAGCCGACCGCCCCCCGCGAGACTCCGTTCCGCACCAACCAAACGGGCGAGGCGCTCATCCAGAAGCTCCAACACCTTGCCGTGAGCCTGGACGAAGAGGAAGCCCTGACGCTGCCCGACGTAACGGGCCGTGTCCGCGCCGCCTTCGATGTCGAGCGCGTGACCAAACGCTTCTACGAACTCTTCAAGGCCGAGCACGCCGCCTTCCTCAAGTTCCTCGACGGCATTCCCGACGAGGAGTTGGAGCGCTGGTACGTCTCCGTCATGCTCAATCGCCTGATGTTCATCTACTTCATCCAGAAGAAGGGCTTCCTCGACGGCGACCGGGACTATCTCGCTCACAAGCTGGCCCACTGCCGCGCCACGCTGGGCAAGGACCACTACTACCGCGACTTCCTTTGCCCCCTCTTCTTCGAGGGCTTCGCCAAGAAGCCCGGGGACCGCTCCGCGTCGGCCCGAGAGCTTCTTGGGCGGGTGCCCTACCTCAATGGCGGCATCTTCCAGCGCCACCAGATCGAGGAGCTTCACGGCCAGACCATCGCCATCCCCGACCGCGCCTTCGAGAAGCTCTTCGCCTTCTTCGACGCCTATCACTGGCACCTCGACGAGCGCCCCCTCCGTGCCGACAACGAGATCAACCCCGACGTGCTGGGCTACATCTTTGAGAAGTACATCAACCAGAAACAGATGGGCGCCTACTACACCAAAGAGGACATCACCGGCTACATCAGCCAGAACACCGTCATCCCCTACCTCTTCGACGCCGCGAAGCCCAAGTGCCGCATCGCCTTCGACGTGGTGCAGGCGTCCCGCCTGCAAGAAGATGGCAGGCAAGATGCCTGCCCCACCGTCTGGTCCCTCCTCCAGGCCGACCCCATCGGCTACATCTACGAACCCGTCCGCCGCACTACAACCTCGGCCAGGCCGTCATCCCCGACGCCCAGGGCAAGAACCAGGCCCTCCCCACCGAAACCTGGCGCGAATACGTCGAGCGCCGCACCCGCTGCCTCGACCTCCGCCGCAAGCTCGCCGCCGGCGAAGTCCGCGACATCAACGACCTCATCACCCTCAACCTCGACATCCGCCGCTTCGCCGAGGACGCCATCCGCAGCGCCGAAGGCCCCGACCTCCTCAACGCCTTCTGGCAGGCCATCGAGGGCGTCACCATCCTCGACCCCGCCTGCGGCTCCGGCGCCTTCCTCTTTGCCGCACTCAACGTGTTGAAACCCCTCTACGACGCCTGCCTCGACCGCATGGAGGACTTCCTCGAGGAATGGGGCGACGAGGGGCGCAAGCGCCACCCCAACTACCACCGCCTGTTCTCCCAAGTGCTTGACAACGTGCGCCGGCACCCCAACCGCGACTACTTCGTCCTCAAGACCATCATCGTCCGCAACCTCTATGGCGTGGACATCATGGACGAGGCGGTGGAAATCTGCAAGCTCCGCCTCTTCCTCAAACTCGTCGCCCAGGTCGAGGTGGGGCAGGCATCTTGCCTGCCAGTCATCGAGCCGCTGCCCGACATTGACTTCAACATCCGTGCCGGCAACTCCCTCGTCGGCTACGCCACCCTGGCCGAAGTCGAGAAGACCGTCGCCCACGACCTCGCCGCCGACAAGCAGGCCGTCGCTCGCATCAAGGAACAGGCCGAGATCGCCGACCGCGCCTTCCAGCGCTTCCACGAGATGCAGACCGAGCAGGGCATGGACGCGCGCGCCTTCTCCGAGGCCAAAGCCCAACTCCGCGGCCGCCTCGACAAGCTCGACGCCGAACTCGACCCCTACCTGGCCGGCGAATACGAGATCAGCCCCCACACGATCACCGACAAGAAGAAGTACGCCGACAAGCTGGCCGCCTGGCGCACCTCCCACAAGCCCTTCCACTGGTTCGTCCACTTCTACGGCATCATGGCCCGTGGCGGATTCGATGTGATCATCGGCAACCCGCCGTATGTCGAATACAGCAAGATCAGGCGCGAGTACGCCGTACACGGGTATGCCACTGAGCAGTGTGGGAACCTGTATGCCCTGTGCATCGAACGCGCCTATGGGGTCTTGAGGGCGTCTGGTCGTTTCGGTTTTATCGTGCAGGCCCCGCTTGTCTCCACCCAGAGGATGCAGACCGCTCGAAGGCTTCTCCGAGCGCGATCTGCTTTTCTCTCCTTTGCGACGTTCGACGACCGGCCATCGAAACTCTTCGATGGGATGCATCACTGCCGCCTTTCCATTGTGCTCTCGATGAAGGCGGCCGCCAGCATTGGCCCCGTGTGGACCACCCGGTATCACAAGTGGTATGACTTGGAGCGTTCCCATCTATTCTCCAGTGTGGAGTACCTGCGGTTGTCATCGCTCGACAGTTTCGGGGACTTGCACATCCCGAAGTTCCGCTCGAGAATCGAGCTGGACGCCTATGGCAAGGTGCTATCGGCTCAGCACAGGCTTGGGGAGCTTTTTGCCAGGAGTTCTGATCCCTATCGCGTGTACTACAAGATCACCGGGGTGGGCCACTGGTTCACGTTCACGATCCGCGCGCCGAAGTTCTGGCGGGATGGCGTCGAAGGAAGCTCCACACGGGAGCAGTGCGTGGGCTTCACTTCCCAACTGACCAGAGACACGGCCTTCTGCTGTTTGTGGAGTACGCTCCACTATTGGGCGTACCAAGCACGCACAAACTGCCGTGACTTCAACCCGTCGGATATCGGGTGGTTGCCAATTCCGGATTCAGTAGCCGGCGGAGTCCCAGAGCTTCCGCAGATTGCGGGGCAGATCATGGAATGCCTTGAGGGGACTTCGTCTCTATCTGAAGGTGATTACCAGATTGGCGGCTCTGTAGTGTACGAACGCTTCAGACCACGTGTCGCCAAGCCTATCTTTGACGTGGTGGACACCATCCTTGCCCAGCACTACGGCTTCACGGACGAGGAGTTGGATTTCATCGTGAACTACGACATCAAGTATCGGATGGGGGGCGAGGGGGCGGGCGAGGAGGGGGACGAGGAATGACGTAGTGGGGCAGGCATCTTGCCTGCCAGCCTCTTGGCAGGCGGGACGCCTGCCCCACTGCACGGGCAGCATGCGCTTGCAGGATGTTCCGGGAATTGATACGATAGTTCCGGTATTCGGAACGAAGGACAAAGGACGCGCGTCGTGCTCGACGCCCTGATGACGCGGACTCGGCAGCGGATTCTGGGGCTGCTGTTGGTGCAGCCCGAGACGCGCTTCCACCTGCGCGAGGTCGCGCGGCGCACCGGGCGGCCCGTGGTGACGGTGCAGCGGGAACTCGTGTCGCTTGCGAAGGCGGGCATCGTGACGAAGGAGGCGAGCGGGAACCGCACCTACTACCAGGTGAATGCGGCGTGCCCCATCTTCCCGGAGTTGCGCGGCCTGGTGCTCAAGACGGTGGGCCTGGCCGACGTGCTGCGGGATGCCCTGGCGCCGCTCGGCGACGGCATCCAGGCCGCCTTCGTCTACGGCTCGATGGCCAGCGGCGAGGCGGGGCCGGAGAGCGACGTGGACCTGCTGGTGGTGGGCGACGCCGATGAGATGGAGGTTCACCGCGCAGTGGGCGAGGCGGAGAAGGCGCTGGCGAGGACGGTGAACTACACGCTGCTGAGCGAGGCAGAGTGCCGCCGGCGCCGCAGGGAGAAGGGGGGCTTCCTCGCCCGCGTGTTGGCGGGCCAGAAGATACTCATCCTGGGGGACCCCGATGCCCTACGATGAACTGGTGCGGGCACGGCGCATCCGCAAGGAGGCGATCTCGAAGAGCGAGGTGAGCCGGGCGCTGGCGCGCGCGGAGCGCGACCTGCGGACCGCGCGGCACGTGATGGCGGAGGACTGGGACTGGGGCTTCGCCATCGCCTACGACGCCGTGCTCCAGGCGTCGCGGGCCTTCGCCGAACTCCTCTTCGAGGCCGTCGCCCGAGCCTACGAGAGGACCAGCCTCATCATCACCACCAACCTGCCCTTTGAAGCGTGGACCGAAGTCCTTGGCGGCGAGCGGCTCACCGGCGCCCTCCTCGACCGCCTCACCCACCGCGTCCACATCCTGGAGGCCAACGGCGAGAGCTATCGCCTCCGCGAGTCCACACGCCGACACCGCGGACGGACCGAACCGACCGACGAGCGCAAAAACGCGTAGGAGAACTTGACACCCGCATCGGGGCGGGTATACTGTCGTGGTCCTATCCACAGGCCCGGGCGCCGCAGTTTTCGCCCGCCCCCCGCCGCGCTTTTCAACCGACGTTCACATCCTTGGACTTGACCCCGTGGACGTAGGTCTTGGAGCCCGTGCCACGGGTGTCGCGGACCAGGATGAAGGTGGCCAGGTCGTCCGTGTCGGCGGCGAGGAGGCTCTCGAGGGCGGCGCCGGAGATGCCGAACGTCGTGCCGTCCCCGGTGCCATTGACGGTGAAGGTGCCCAGGCTCACCGTCTTCGTGGGGTCCACCGTGTTCCCGTTGGTGTAGGGGTTGCCTGTGGCGTTGCCCGGGGCGGTGGCCCAGCGGATGACCCCCTCGTCCCATGCATCGAGCGTCTCATCGGTCAGGCCGTAGACCTGGAATGCCCAGTTGCCGGACGGGTCCGCCCCTGCGTTCGTGTTGACGAAGGGCAGGTTGAGGGTGGCGCCGGCCAGGCTCCCGCCCACGGTCAAGAGGTCGAACTGGAACCAGGCCTTGCGGTGGTAGCCGTCGTCGTTGTTGTTCCACTTCACGCGCAGGGCGTCCACTGTCCCGTAGGGGCCGCTGCCGTCGCTCTGCACGTAGGTGTCCTCCGTGGGCGTGAGGATCACCGCGCCGAAGCCTGGGATGGCGCACGCCGCAAAGAGGCACGCGATGCCTAACCTGGCTGACTGACGCATGAAAAGTCCTTTCCGGGCCACGCCTGCGGAACGGCCCTTGCTCGCAGACTCCCCCCCTCAATCCCGGCGGGAGTCTCCATGATGATAGCAGAACGCCCCCTGGCCTTCAACCGAATTTCGCCCCTTGTTGACTGGACGGGTCTGCCGCGGTAGGATCAGGAAGAGCGCCGCCGCGGCGCGGCGGCCCCAAGCCACTCAGGAGTACCCAGCGTGCTGTTTCGCAACTGCCGGCTCGTCATCCCGTGGGAGGAGCGAGCCAACGGCTGGCTGCGCATCCACGGCGAGGAGATCGCCGCCCTCGGCCACTTCCAGGCGCCCGACACCCACGAGGGGGAGACGGTGGTGGACCTCGATGGGCTGACCCTCACGCCCGGGTTCATTGACATCCATTGCCACGGCGCCGGGGGCGGAAAGGCGTCGGACGAGGCGGGCATCGCGACGATGGCCCGCTACAAGGCCCGCCGCGGCGGCACCGCCTTCGTGCCCACGGCCCAGTCGGTCGAGCCCGAGTGGCTGGGCGTCGTCGAGCACTTCCGCGCGGAGCCGCCGCACGGCGCGCTCGTGCTCGGCGCCCACGTCGAGGGCGTGTACGTGAACCCAGTGTGCATTGGGGGCCTCAGCCCCGAGCGGGCGCGCAGCGCCCACAAGGAGGGCGAGCTGGACGACGTGCTCGAGCGGTTCGGCGACACGATTGCCCTGATGACCCTGTCGCCCGAGATCCCCGGCGGCACGGAGCTGATCCGCACGCTGGTGGCTCACGACGTGGTGGCCTCGGTGGGCCACTCGTGCGTCACGTGGGAGGAGTTTCAGACGGCGGTGAGCGCGGGCCTCTCGCACGCGACGCACCTGTTCAACGCCTCGCGCTACGGCTATCCGCCGCCCGAGCGGGGCCTGAGCCGCGCCCGCCTCGACGAGATGGTGATGCTTACGGACGACCTGACGACCGAGGTGATCTGCGACGGCGCGCACGTGCACCCGATCATGCTCCGCCTGGCGCTGAAGGCGAAGGGGCTGAACCGCATTTCGCTCATTACGGACGCCATGTTCACCGCCGGGCTGCCCGAGGGACGCTACGCGCGGGACGATGGGGAGGAGGTCTACGCCCGCCCCGACGACGTGTGCCGGAGCGTGAAGGACAATCGCGTGCTCGGCTCGAACCTGACGCTGGACCGCGCGGTGCGGAACGCGGTGCGGCTGATGGGCGTCGAGCTGCGGCAGGCGGTGCAGATGGCCACGATCAACCCCGCGCGGGTCGTCGGCGTCTCCAGCCGCATGGGCAGCCTCGAGGTCGGCAAGGAGGCCAACCTCACGGCCTTCGACGAGCGCCTCTCGGTCCGCCTCACCTGCGTGCGCGGCGTCGTCGTCTTCGACCCCGAGAACCGCTGCCCCCCGTGCGTCCACAGGCGGGTGGTCGAGTAGTCGGACTCCCGAGCAATCACAGCCAACGCGCGATGCCGGCACGGATGTCGCGGGCACGGGAAGCGGCGCGCTCGGGGGGGACCTCGCGGTAGATGTCGGCTATGTCGCCCATGCGCTCGCGGAGGCGCCCGCAGAACTGGCGGGCGGTGAGGCGGTCGGCCTCCGCGAGGGCGAGGCGCTCGCACCAGCGGCGGTCAATGAGCAGGTTCCACTCGCGCTTGGACGACGGCGCGGCGGGGCGGAACGAGGTGTCAATCACGTCGTCGCACAGGCCGCCGACGTTGTGGGCGCACGGCGCGCAGATGTCGTCGGCGCCCAGCTCCATCTCCACCATCACATCGGGGTCGGCCAGGATGGCGGCAGCAACGGTGTGGACGGCGTGGCCGTAGGGGTGCGGCTGCCAACTCGTCTGGCCGCGGCCAATGTCGGCCACGATGTCAATGAAGTGATGGGGCTTGATGCGGATCACATCCCGTCCTCGCTGTGACCACCACGCGGATGAATGTATGATTGGATGGGTGGATGAGTGTCAAGCAACCATCCATTCATCCACCCATCCAGTCATCCCTTGTGTCTGCTCGCCTACTCCGTCAGCCAGCGGGCGAGGTCTTTGGCGAAGTAGGTGATGAGGATGTCGGCGCCGGCGCGGCGGATGGCGGTGAGGACCTCGGTCGCGGCGCGCCGCTCGTCGAGCCAGCCGTTGGCCGCGGCGGCCTTGACCATGGCGAACTCGCCGCTGACGTTGTAGGCGGCCACGGGCAGGCCGAACTCCTGCTTCACCCGCCAGATGATGTCGAGGGCTCGGGCGCTGGCACGGGTGCTTTGGGCTCGGGGGCCTTGGGGGCCGGGGCCTTCGGCGCGGGCGCGGGAGCCGGGGCTGGCGCTGGCCCTGCCGCAGGCACTGGCGCCCCTGGCGCGTCGGCGGGCTCGAGCCGGATGTTGTTGAAGAACACCCAGGCATTCGTCTGCTTGGTGTAGAGGAGGAAGTAGAACTTGACGACGCGGTGCTTGTTCTGGATCGTCGTCTTGTGCCGCCACTGGGTCTCGGCGCTCTTGAAGCGGTCGCCCGCAAGGTCAATGGTCACCGCCTTGGGGGTGTTGCCCGTGGGCATGACCATCACGGGCATGCTCTCGTAGAACTTCCACCCGGGGCTCGTGGTGAAGGCCACGCCCAGGGTGATCGTCTGCTTCGCGAAGTTCAGCACGTCGAAGGTCAGCGTCGTCTTGTTCGTCAGATCGAAGTCCTCCTCGAGCATCACGCACGCCTTGTCCTGCTCGGCGCCGGCGAGGAAGACGCGGACCATCTTGTCGGTGGTGCCCTGCGGTGGGCCGACGTTGATCTCGACGCTGCTGCCCCATGCCTCGGTGGCCCAGCCGGCCCTGGACTCGAGGCCCTCCTGTTCCTTCGCCGCCGGCGGCCCGGCGGGCTGGGCGGGGTCTTCGGGCTGGACGGGTTGCTCGCCGGGCTGGGTGACGGGCGTTTCCTCGGGCTGCGCGGGGCGGACCGGGCGCGCGCCGGGCGCGGTGGGCGGGAGCGTGCTGTCTATCTTCACATCCGCCACGACGGGGGCCTCAGCCGTGGGGACGGCTTGGGCGGCCTTGCTGGCGGCGGCGCGGGCCTTCGCGGCCGCGTCGGCGTGGTCGGGGTGGAGCTTCAGGTACGCGGCATAGCACAGGTTGGCCGCGGCCCAGTCCTCGCAGCGCTCGAGTTCGGCGGCGAGGGGGAGGAGGAGGTCCTCGGGCACGTCCTTGCGGGCGAATGCCTCGCGGTAGGCGGTCGCGGCGTCCTTGGGCATGTCGAGTTGGGCGCACACGCGGCCGAGGTTGAAGAGCGCGCGCGGCGTGTCGCCCCCCTGCTCCTTCAGCGACGCCAGCCGCTCGGGGAAGTCCACCTTCATCGCCGTCACCCGCGAGCGGGCGACCACCATGTCGCCGTAGGCGACGCGGACCAGGATGTCGTTCTCGCGGATTTCGAGAATCTCGATCTTCTTGCCGGCCAGCTCCATCTTGTCGAGCAGGCCCACGGTGTCGCCGAGCGCGGCCGCGGCAGCCAGCGCCACGGCCAGTGCTGCGAGGCTCAACCAGTTGCGCATGGTGCCATTCCCCCAACACGGACGGGGTCGAACAGGGACTTTCTGCTGCGTATCATGATAGCCCCGCGCCGTCGGCAACGCAAGTGTTTTTTGGCCCGCGGCGTGCGCTTTCCTGCAAGGGAATGTAATCGGTTGTCACGCCCGTCACGCCAGCGTGTGGCCGCGCAGGGCGTCGAGCACCTCGCCCGCGATGTAGAAGGAGCCGGTCACGCACACCAGGTCGTCCGCCTCGGCCCGGCTGCGGGCGAGGGCCAGCGCGTCGCCGGGCCGCTCGCACGCCGCCGTCTCGAGCGGTGTCGCATCTTCATTTCGCACGTGGCCGTTATGTGCCAGATGAAGATGCGACAGCAGGGCGCGGGCGCGCCGCGCCAGCTCCTCGGGCGGCGCCGCCCGGGGGTTCTGGCTGCGGGTGAACGCCACAAAAGCCGCCTGCGGCAGCACCTCGCGCAGAAAGGCGTCAACATCCTTGTCCATCGCCATCCCGACGACCAGCAGGAGGCGGCGGAAGGTGAACTCGCTGGCGAGCGTGGCCATGAGCGTGCGGGCCGAATCCACGTTGTGCGCGCCGTCCACGATCACCCGCGGGCGCTCGGCGATGGTCTCGATGCGTGCCCGCCACCGGACGGCGGCCAGGCCCTCGCGCGCGAGGGCAGGGGAGAGGGGCCGCCCCGCCGCCTCGGCGGCCTCCTCGGCCAGGCCGATGGCGACGGCCGCGTTGACCCGCTGGTGGGAGCCCACCAGGGGCACGGCCAGGTCGGGGTAGCGCCGCCGCGGCGTGGCCACGGCGAAGCGGCTTCCCGCGTCCACGAGAGCAATCTCCTGGCCGACGAGGCGGAGCGGCGAGCCCAGGTTCCTTGCCCGCTGACGGATGGCGGCCAGGGCCTCCGCCTCCTGCGGCGCCACGACGGCGGGCACGCCGGGCTTCAGGATGCCCGCCTTCTCCGATGCGATGAGCGTGAGCGTGTCGCCCAGCTTGTCCGTGTGGTCGAAGCCGATGCGCGTGATGGCGCACGCGGCGGGGGCGGCCACCACGTTCGTCGCGTCCAGCCGCCCGCCCAGGCCCACCTCCAGCACCGCGTAGTCCGCCCCCTGCTCCAGGAAGTCGGCGAAGGCCATCGCCGTGAAAATCTCGAAAAACGTCGGCGTATACTTGTCGCTCGTCTTCAGGCTCTCCTCGAGGTACGGGTGCATTCGGTTCAGGTGGGCGACGACCCGCTCCTGCGGAATCCACTCGCCGTTCACCACGATCCGCTCGCGGATGCACTCGACGTGGGGCGAGGTGTACAGCCCCACGCGGGCGCCCGTCCGCCCCAGGATGCAGGCCGTCATCGCCGCCGTCGAGCCCTTGCCCTTCGTGCCCGCGACGTGCGCCACGCGGAGGCGTTCGTGCGGGTTGCCCAGGAAGGCGAGGAGTTGGCTCATCCGGGCGAGGCCGAAGGCCGAGGTCGCCGCGTCGCGCGGCTTCGCCATCCGCTCGTAGTCGGTGAAGTGGAAGAGATACTGCATCGCCTCGTCGTACGTCTGAAACGGCCCGCTCACGCCAGCCCTCGCAGCCAAGGGTCCAGGATGTCCCAGTGCGGGGCCGCATTGTACCGGCCCAGGCGGCGCGAGTCAACGCAGCAGAGAACCGAGCGTACAGCCTTCGGGCCGCAGCCTGGGGTCCAGATGCGGGCCGAGGCCCGCGCTACGAACGCTTCGGGGAATGGCGCCTGCGCCGACGGGCAAGGCGGACGACGTGGGGCGCCAGGACGACGGCCATGGGCAGGACGGGGCCGGCGAGTTGGCTGGCGGAGAGGGCGGACGCGAAGGGGTTCGGGATGCCCAGGCAGCCGCAGCCGGGCTTCTGGGCGGCGGCGGAGCGGGCCGAGGCAAGGCCGCGCTGGCCGCCGACCGATTTCCTGCTCCGCGTGCGCTCCCAGCCGCACTCCGACAGCTTCACGTCCAGCTCGTCGAGCCACACGGCCGGCAGCTTCTCGGCCGGCTCGTCGAGCGCCAGGTCCTCGGCGGCGAACGCGAGGCCGAAGGCCACGAGGAACAAGATGGCCACTGATGCGAACCGCATGCACCGTCTCCAGGCCCGTGGGAGCCTCCCACACCGCGAATGTACACGGAAGCGGCCTGTTTTTCAAACGGGTCTCGCCCTTGCGGTGCGTGTAATCTCCTTCGGTCGCTTCGTGGGCCATTTCCTACCGAGCCATGGCGTATCCCCGTGCTCGGAGTTCTACGGAAGCACGCTTGCGGAGTTGTTCAACTCCGCAAGCGTCCTCTCCGCCGCGGCGTGGGCCCGCGCGTCGCCCCGTTGTCTTGTCGCGCCCCCCCGCTGGCCCATGCCCTCCGGAGGCCCCCAGTGCGATCACGTTCCCTGAACGAGACGTCACGCCCCCGACTTGCCGGAGCTGATTCCGAAGTTGCTCAACTCCGAAATGGCCATCTTCCCAACGCATCCCGTCGCGTCCCAGGAAGACACGGCATACTCGAACGAGCACGCCGTCCTGCTGCTCTGGAACAATCGTTCCACAGTTGTACAACTGTGGAACACTGGTCTCCGCCGCGGCGTCGGGCCGCGGAACGCCCAGTTCTCCTGTCAGGCCCCTGAGCTGGCCGTGCGTCCTGCAGAGGCCCAAGGTGGGGCCAGAGTCCTCGAAGGAGATTACACGCACCCTCGCCTTTGTCCCGCTTACCGGTATTCGTCGGGGATGAATGCCTTGAAGCGTTTGACGATGCTCATGGAGGCCCTTCCTGGCTGGCCGGCGCCCGCGGCCGGCATGGGCACGTCGAGCATGCTCCTGACGGCGTAG
This sequence comes from Planctomycetota bacterium, assembly GCA_041320515.1. Lineage (GTDB taxonomy): Bacteria > Planctomycetota > PUPC01 > DSUN01 > DSUN01 > DSUN01. The sequence continues at coordinate 4,721,142 of JBGLNR010000001.1, forward strand.
TAGACGAATTCGCCGCGCTGCTCCTCGGCAAACAGCCGCTTGCTCCGCTTAGCCGCCAGATAGTCGTCGTAGGTTGCCGCCCTCACGTCGGTTATCCAGGTCGCCGTCTTCACTCCCTGTTCGATGCCCTCGGTCCGCCGCTCGTCGCCCTCAGGGACGCCGAGGAAGAGCCACTGGGCCGCGGGGCGCCTTGCCCTCTGGCCCTCAAGCGCCTCGATTGCCTCGCTCGCGGCCTCGGGCAGGTAGCCTTTGTACTGCGCGCGCATGCCCTCGATTGCATGGGCAGCCAGGGCCTCGGGCGTGGCCCGCACGAGTTCCCGGAGAAGGTACGCGGTGGCATAGCCAAGAGTCCTCTCCTCGCCAATGAGCTGAAGCCAGGCATCCACGCGCTTCGCGGCGTCCGCGGGCGGGGCGCGCTTGAGGGCCACGGCGCGCCGCACGATGTCGAGGTTCAGGAACTCGCTCTTCTCCATCCGAGTGGCCGGGTACTCGTCGAGGAGCTTCTCGACCCTCTCGGACGCCACGGGAATGCAGGCGGCGATGATGCCACTGGCGTTCGTGTCCTTGCCGCCCCAATGCTTCTTGAGAAGGCCGACCACGAGGTCCGCGAGCCGCCTGTCCCCGGGCTCCACTGCCGCCGCGAACTCACGCAGCGCAGCATCGCGGTCAGGCCACGACACATCCTCGGCCAGAAGCTTGTCCGCCACCGCCCGCAGCGACTCCGGGCTTCTCTCCGCCAGAAGGTACTTGTGGAACTGCGCCAGGGCCTCGTGCGGGCAGCGGGCGTAGAGCTTGAGGAACTTGGCCCGCGCCCCCACGGAGGGGAACTTGAGGAAATGCGCCCGGAGCGCATCGAAGACCCCCTCGCTTAGCCCGTCGTCCTGAATCAGCGCGACCAACCCTTCGTGCGCCTCGTTCCACGCCTCGAAGTGGGTCAGCGCCCGCACGATCGTCTCGCGGCCCGAAGCGTTCGCGTTCCGCAGCGGGTCCATGAGGCCCCTCTGCCCGCTGCCGCGGGCGTCGCCGGGCAGCGCGGCGACCAGGAGCCGAACGGCGCGCGCCCTGGGGAAAGGCCCCTGGAGCAACGCCCTCGCGGCCTCGGCCTGCACGAAGGAGTGGTTGAACCGCAGGAGTTCGCCCAGCGCCGAGAGCGCCTCGTCCGAGCCTTTGCACGACGTGAGCGCCCGCGCCGCGCAGCGGCGCACCCAGGCGCTCGGGCACCGCGCGGCGGCCAGCACCGCGGGGGCCATCGCGGCGTCCCCGTACGCCCCTTGGGCGCATAGCGCCCATTCCAGCGTCTGCGCCAGTGCGAGATTGGCCGGGTCATCGCCCGCCGTGACCGCGTTCACAATGGGCACCGCGAGCCACTTGGCAATCTGCCGCCGAGCGTCCGCCGGCTCCTGGCCCCGCTGGTGGAGCAGGAACCCCCGAACCAGTTCAATGGCCAGCTCGGCATCCACCCCGGGCGCCGAGTGGGGGTAGCTGACATTCAGCCAGCCGCCGTGGAGCTTGCCCCCCTTGATCCGGTAGTCGCCCGCGCTCGGAGTCGGGACGGCCCACACCTTTCCTTCACCCTTCTCGCCCAGGCCCTTCGCCCTATCCCGCTGGTGAAGGAACAGCAGGAGCCGGTCGCCCTGGGCCAGGGACTCCTTTTCAACGGCGTGCGGCGGCCACCACGGGTTGTTGTAGCCGCCGACTGGGATGGGCGCGCGCGGGTCTTCGCCCTTGAGCAGCTCGACGACCTTGGCCGTGCACGTGAATGCCCCGCCCTCCGTGACCTCGACGACCGCGATCAGGTCCGCCGACCCGGCCATGTCCTCGAACGTCGGGTCGGACCACATCGTTGCCCTCGCCTTTGCAGTCCCGGCGAGAACAAGCGCGGTGAGGAGTCGCCGAAGCCACAGCCACTTGGCGCGCGCCATCGCTTCCATCGGACACCCCCGTACCAACGGCGCCATTCTACCCCCTCGCGCAGGGGATAGCAAGACAGGCCAGCCGGCGAGCGGGTGCGCGCCGATTGACCGGACCGACTACAAACCGACCGACGACCGATTGTTGAAAAAAACTTGCGTCGAGCCTTCCCGCCCGAAGTGCCCTATTCCCAACCCCTTGCAGCCCGCCCTGTCGCCATAAGCCCGGCGGCTACTGGCGAGGCGTCGGACGCGATGCGTATATAGGGGTGGAGGGAGAGAGTGGGACAGGTGGGACCCGTGGGACTTGTGGGACCGGTGAGAGGCCAAGAAGAGGCTGGCCGCTGGGCACAGTTCCTTGGCCCCCCGCCACTGGGCGGATGGGGCCGTTGAGCTACGCGCGGGAGAATGCCCCGGCCGGAGATGGGGCGTTCTTCCGCGGTACGCGCGGCGCTCGAAGGGCGGCGAAGAAGGCCCCTGAACCAGGCCGATGAAGCCGCCCCGCCGGGACGAGAGAAGCCCGGCAAGGAGGAAGTGCGGAGTGGGGAATGCGGAGTGCGAAGTGCCCGGAACTCCGCATTCCGAGTTCCGCATTCCGCATTGGCCTGTGCCCGCCGGAGGGCACGCCGCCCCTTGTTCGAGCGCGGCTCGGAGGCGGCCGGCGAAAGCATAGCCAACGCGAGTAGCGTCGGCGCCGCCGCTCCTGCTCTTTGACAATTTGGTTGCCCTCCCGAAGGTCAACGCAGCCGTCGGGAGGGACTCGACTCACGCATCGAGCGCGGAGGAAACGAGAATTACGGAGTTGAACAACTCCGTAATCCTCGTCCGCACCCGATGCGAGGGGATGGTGCGCCCAGAGAAAGCGTGCCCCATGCCGCATGCCCGGACAGCCGAAGCGGGCCAACGCCTCGGTTCTGGGGACGCGGCAGGGGTCAGGACGGGATTCCCTCCATCGCCACGTCGAACATGGCGATGAGGTTCTCGGCGCGGCATGAGTTGTCGGCCTCGGTGGTCGAGCCCATGAGGAAGCCGGGGTAGGCGTCGCGGATGGCCTGGCGGCAGACCTCACGCACCTGGTCGGGCGTGCCGTTGGAGAGGAGCTGGCTCATGTCAATGCCGCCGGCGAGGAAGAGCTTGGGATAGCGCTCGCGGCACTCGCGGAGGCTCATCCCCGCAACGGTCTCGATGGGGTTCAGGCCGTCGCTGCCCGCGGCCACCAGGTCGTCGAGCACCTCCATCAGATAGCCGTCGGAGTGGAAGAGGCAGGTGAAGCCGTGCTCGTGCCAGGCGTCGTTGAGGCGGCGGAGACGCGGGAAGAATTCGCGGCGGAGCCAGGCGGGGGAGTGGAGCAATCGCCCCTTGCACGCGATGTCGCCATAGGTGAGCACGGCGGGGGAGAGCGCGAGGTTGGCGATGGCGTGGGTGAGTGCGACGTGGTGCCGCGTGCAGGCTTCGAGCGCCTCGGAGATGAGGCCGGGCTGGTCGGCGTCGAGGTAGGCGAAGAGGTCGAAGCCCAGGCGGTGGCGGATATCGTCGAGGCCCACGCCCACTTGGGTGTAGAGGTGCACCGTGTCGCCGATGCGGGCTTGAACATCGGCGAACCAGCGTTCGTGCCCCTCGCGGCGCTCACGGGGATTCGCCTCGACCTGTTTCACCCCGTCGAGCTGACGGGCCGTCCACTTCTTCAGCCATTCGGCGGCGCCGCCCACGTCGTCGAAGGGGCGACGCTCGATCCAGCAGGTCTTGGCGAAGGCGCTCTCGTGGAGCACGAAGCCGTCGGCGTCGGTGAACTCGCGGTCTTCGAGCGGCCCGAAGGTCGAGTGGGGCGGGAGCGTTTCGCCGCTGAAGTGCTCGATGGCCTTGTCGCAGATGAGGATGTCGTACAGCGGCACGCGGTCGGTCTCTTCCCCCCTCATCGCCCGCTCGACGCGTTCGCGCTTGGTCATCTCAGAGACTCGCCAGGAGCTTTTCGTACGCCTCGTGGGGGCCGATCCAGAACCACGCGACCGAGTCGCCTCTCCTGACCGCCAGCGCTCGCCAGTGAATCCCGACTCGGACAGACCAGATCGGCAGGGTCGGGTGGACCGGCTTGAAGTGTAGCGAGGGGCGAAACGGGTTCTTCACCCACGCGCGGAAAGCCCTGCGCGCGAGGGCCTGGACAGCCGGAGGGAGCCGCTCGTAGGCCCTGTGGAACCGCGGGGTCCTGTACGATCTCATAGGTTGTCCGGATCGAGTGGCTCGGCGCGTCCAGCATCGAGGTCAGCCAGCGCCTCTGTGGCAAGGGCGGCGAGCTTGTCGGCGGACTCCGCAAAGCTCCTCTGCCAGCGCTCCTCCGACTCCATCTCGCTGAGGATGAGAGAGGCCAATGCATCCTGCTCGGCATCCGGCAGCCTGGACGCCTCGGCAAACGCCTTCTCCAACAACTGGGTCATGATCCTCGCTCCAGAGTGTCAGGTCGCATCTTTCCCCCTCCCCAATCATCATACCGTGGGAAGCACGGCAGCGCAAGAGGCGGGATCACAGCGATACATCCAGACGGCTTCCTGCGTGAGCATGCGGGTGAAGCGGCGGGTCGGCTCCAATGCGTCCCATTCCGATCGGGTGTAGACGAGGACGTCGGTGGGGACGGGGAGGGACGTGGTGTCCCATTCAGGCGAGCGCTGCTCGAAAGGGAGGCCAGAGGCTTCGACGACGATGATGAGGTCGAGGTCGCTGCCCACGCCCCAGTCACCGCGAGCGTAGGAGCCGAAATAGCCGATCAGGAGAGTGTCGGGGTGAAGGCGCACGGCATCCTTGACCCACCGTCGCAAGGCGTGGCGGACCGTGGCCAAGTCAGGCCATTTGAGGACGGACGAATTCAAGGATCTCACGGGCATAGCGAATCGCCGTCAACAGAGCGGCAGCAGCGCCCTCTCGGGCGAGACCGGGTTGGGGATGAGCTTCTTCTCCTGAGGGGCGATGTGCCAGTCCATCGCCTCGAGCGGGGCGGCGCCGAGGAGGGGCCGGGCGCGGCGGGGGAGTTCGATGGCCCTCACGTGGCAGACGCGCCCTTGGACTTCGACCTCCGCGATGCCGAAGAGGCGATAGTCGTGCTCGCCCGCATCAGCGGTGAAGACGTGTGCCGTGCCTAGCTCGGCCAGCTTGAGTCGCTCGATGAGGTCGGCGGGCAGGGCGAGTTCCGCGGCTCCCGTGTCCACCATGGCATTGCAGGTGATCTCTTCCCCGCGTTTCCCGGGCGGCAGGAAGCGGTTCTGCCAGTTCCTGACTTTGATCGGGACGTAGAATGTGCCCATTCGCACGCCTCCTATCCGCCGATTCTCTTGCTTCCTCTCACGCACATCATTATACCGCCCCGGCGCCGCGTAAGCAACGCTCAGGCCGGCGGAACGCCGGCGACTGCCTGGCGGCGGCGGAGGCAGGGGAGCTTGGCGTTGGACACGAGGTCGGCCAGGCGCTCGGCGTTGCGGTCAATGCGCTGAAGCGATTCGGCGCTGAAGAGGGCGACCCACTCGGCGGGGACGTTGGAGGCGCCGCGAAGTGTGCCGGCGAGCATGGCGGCGCGGCCGGCGATGGTGTCGCTGTCGCGGCCGATGTTGGTGCCGCCGACGGCGGCCTGCCGCACGTCGCCCTTCGCCACCTTGAGCATGGCGAGCGAGAAGCCCCAAAGCTCCAACGGGTCAATCTGGTGGTAGAGGAGGCACTTGTCGTAAAGCTCCTTGCGGACGGCGAAGACGTCGTCGTAGCGGCCGGCGATGTCGAGGCAGGTTTCGAGGTAGTGGCGGCAGCTCTTGAAGGGGCGGCGGTCGAACGTGCGAAGGGGCGTCGTGGGCGCGGCCTTGAGGGCGGCCTGGCACACGCTGTCAACCGTGGCGTCGGGGCGGAACGCTTCGGCCACGGTGGCGGCGAGCATCGAGGCGGCCAGGGCGTCGAGGCCCCGCTGATACATATACGAGATCGCCAGGGCGTCAATCGCCGCGAAATCGGGGTCGGCGAGGTGGTAGATGCCGACGGGCTCCATGCACATCACGGTGGAGCCGGAGTGCTACTGGCTAGGATCACCCAGAGCCGTTTCCTTCGACCTAGCGCAGGCGCGGCTCGACGTCCTGACGTCAGGCAATGTGTCACCTAGGTGGTCAGGTCGGGCGCAGAAGGCAATGAAGGAGGCGAGAGCACAGCACAGATGGGGGAAGAGGGGCGAGGTGGTCATCCGCAGCGCCGGGGGAGGCACATTCGAATGTTGGACGTTCGCGGGCTCGAAGGCCAACTTTGCGCTTGCTGGGAGCATGGCTCGTCACGGGGCATCCAGGACTAGGTGGGATCCTCTGAAGATAACTGTGGTCACGGAATGCGAGATCCGGCAAGTGGCTGAGTACTTGTCCTTCGCCCTCCACGATGTCACGCTAGAGCTTCCCAGGCCGTATCTGAGGCAGGCAGAGCGCACCCTGAAGTTCGGCGTCTGCCTCCCTGCAAGGCTAAGCGCCGCAGTGCTCCAGGCACGATGGCAGGACGAGACGGGCATGGACTACCTGAGGAAGTGTCATGTCGCGATTGCAGCTGGGTGCCCATAGTCTGTTGTGTAAGAGGACATTTCCCCACTGACGAGACGGGCTGATGTTACAGGTGTGACTGGGGGCGTCACCACCGCCTTCGGCGTGCCCATCGGCCTGCGAAGCCGGTATCCGTCCTGTGAACCACACCCCCGGTGTCTGCATGGCGCGAAGCCGAGCATCCGGGCTTCGCTGGATCGAGGACGGTTTGGGGGCGCGGGGCACTGGCTGTGCCGAGGGACCTCTTGCCGTCGAGAAGGCGAAGGTCGCCTTGCTCACACCCTACTCCCACATTCCCCGCAATACCCCGCTCGCCCAACCAGGACGTGGTCGCACACAGGGCAGCGACGGACAAGGCTTCGCTCCCTGCCAGGTTTCACGAGCAGGATCACCAGCACTACGATGATGGTGATGGCTGTCCCGGTCAGGTACTCCGCCTTGATGTGCTTCGCGAACTCGATTGCTCCCTTCTCCTCGAGCCAGCTGGCGACGAGCCAGATGTTCGCCACGAGGAAGATGACTCCCACGCAGCAGAGCACGATGAACTTCCGCGTCGAGAGAGACATCCTACACACTCCTTTCTTCTTGGGGCTTGACAGCCGCCCAGCCATGGGGTAATCTGACACGCGGGCCACTTGAACAGGTGGCCCAGACGATGGTAGTATACCCCAGAGAGTGGGCCGTGTCAAGTGGATTCCACTTGTTTAGGTGGGCCGATGATGAAAGACTTCGCTGGACGGCTCGGCAGTCTTCGAGAGGCAGCCTATGGAAAGCATGGCCGGTCGGCCTTTGCCAGGGCGCTTGGTATCCCGCTCACGTCCTATCTGAACTTCGAGAACGGCCGTGTCCCGCCCATGGACATCATCGTGAAGATGATGGCGCTCACACGGGTCAACCCGCGATGGCTGGTGCACGGCGAAGGCCCGCAGTACCTCCCCAAGGAGGCAGAGCTTGCCCCGGCCGAGGACGCTGCTTCCCTGCTCACAGCCCTGCTGGACGAGAATGCCAGGCTGGAGGAGCAGCTGCTCACGACCAAGCGATCCACACATCCCGCCATCTTGGTCGTCCCAGCGGATGTCGATGCGAAGGAATGGCTGGCAGCCCAGGGCCAGGTTCAGGCTGCCGCCGATGAACACGTGGCTGTCCCGGTGCTGTCGGGTGCCGCCGCGGCGCCTCCTCCCGAGAACGTGTTCGAGGCCGACAAGGATGGCTGGCTGCTCTGCCCTCACTCGGCCATAAAGCACCCGAAGGCCACCTTCGGCTTCCGCGTGCAGGACGACGCAATGGCTCCTGCTATTCCGGAAGGGAGCCTGGTCGGGGTTGACTGCTCTGTCCACGACCCAGAGCGGCTGCTCAAAGCTGGGGACGGCCTCGTGGCGGTGCGTGGCCCATCAGGCTGCGTCGTCCGCCAGCTCGTCAAGGCGGAGAAGCATTGGCTGTTCCTTCCTGCCGCCCCTCTGGAGAAGCACCCCCCCATTGTCTGGGCGGAGGGCACCGAGGTGCCGTGTCCCGTCATCGGGAGGGTGGTGTTCGTGTTCGCCAGCCTGTGAGTGCGAGACCGAGTCTCAGCAGGATAGAACTCGCGCCACCCCGAGGAGGAGGACTCGGCCGGGATCGCGGGCGCGAGAGAAGGTAGTGACCGTCGGGATGATCACGGCACGAGCGGCTCATGCGTCTGCTCCATGCTCTGCAACTCGCATGGCGCCCGGGCCCACGCTGAATGGACTGGTGGCTCAGCCTTGACTTAGGCCCAATTGAGGAAGCCGCTCGTGGCTCTGTACCATCAGGGCCGAAGGCCATCCCAGGTGTCACGGCGCCGCCTGGTCCACCGGTGGAGGGCGCTCGGCCGACAAGACTGGCCGCCAAGTTCATCCTCTTGTGGCCTGGCCCCGATTGTTGCCCAACGATCAGGTTCTGGTGCGACGTGAGCGCGGCGGAGGGACGAGACCCTTCCCATCCTCCTCTGCCCTCGCCTAATGTTCATAGAGGATGCCGATGACCCTCCTCACCGACACCAGAAGCGGGACGCCGGGAAACACTTGCTCAGTACCATCCACTTCCTCTGTCCTTACGAGCAGTGATTCACCCGCGCCTCCGATTGACTCGAACCACCGGATGTACTCGGCGCCAGGGATCGAACGGCCAATCCGCTTGAACACTGCTCCGTCCGAGGTCGCCAAGGCAACAATGTCCCCCATCCTCTGGGGGAGTTCGTTGGGAAGGATCTGCCTCCCACCGAGTATCCATTGATTGGGGAGGGCCAGAGGCAGGGCGCTATCACCTTCCACCCTGCAAGCAAGCTCAGCGCATTCCAGAAGGCCAGTGTCTGCCACCAAGGCCGCCTCACCCTCTGGGTCAGGGGAATGCCGACTATTTGGGAACAAGATCCCGACAACGGGAAGAAGGCGGACCTCCTGAGTCGGCAAGAGCATGGAACTGCGGCGCCGGAGTGGGTTCTTGGCTTCTGACTCGAGCGCAAGCACCCCGGGGTTGTCGGGATCACGTAGAAGGCGCCGCGCATACGTTCTGCCCTTGTAAAGGGCGACCACGAGGCTGTGATCTTCCGGCTCCTTACCTGAGATATCCACTATCGCTCGGCAGCCCCGCTCGGCGGAAAACCCGAAGTTATCAGTGTTGATCACGTAGAACGCATGACTGCAAAGAGGAACTGCATGTCCACGGTCTGGGTGCCCATGCCCTGGCAGCTTTCGCAGCGGCCGCCGGGGACGTTGAAGGAGAAGTGGGCGGCGGTGATGCCGAGGGTTCGGGCGCGGCGGGTGGCGGCGAAGGCGCGGCGGATGTCGTCGTATGCCTTCGTGTAGGTGGCCGCGTTCGAGCGGGCCGAGCGGCCAATGGGCTTCTGGTCCACGAGGACCACGTCGCCCACCTGGTCGAGGCCGCGGAGGCTCTTGCACTTGCCCGGCTGGAGGTCATGTGGCACAGCCGCCCTCGGCTGTGTTCTTGGGCCTGTGGCCTTCTCCCCACAGCCGAGGGCGGCTGTGCCACATACCCCGTTCCTCGCCCGCCAGTGGGCGTAGAGGGTGGAGTTGACGAGGGTGGACTTGCCTGCCCCTGAGACGCCCGTGACGCAGGCGAGGACGCCGAGGGGGATGCGGACGGTGAGGTTCTTGAGGTTGTGCTGGCGTGCGCCGCGGATGGTGATGAAGCGGGTCGGCTTGCGCCCGCGGTGGCACAGGCGTCCCGCCTGTGGCGAGCACAGGCAAGATGCCTGTGCCACCATCTGGCGGAGGCAGTCGGCGGTCTCGCCCTTGCCGCGGTCGAGCAGCTCTCGCGGCGTGCCGTCGAAGACGAGGCGGCCGCCGTGCTCGCCGGCGCCGGGGCCGAGGTCGAGCACGCGGTCGGCGCCGAGGATGACCTCGGGCTCGTGCTCGACGCAGACGACGGTGTTGCCCTTGCCCGTGAGGGCGCGGAGGATGGCCAGGAGGCGCTGCGTGTCGGCGGCGTGGAGGCCGACGGTCGGCTCGTCGAGGACGTAGAGGGTGTTGGTGAGCGCACTGCCGAGGGCCGAGGCGAGGCCGATGCGCTGGGCCTCGCCGCCGCTGAGGCTGCGCGTCTCGCGGCTGAGCGTGAGATAGGAGAGCCCCACGTCCTCGAGGTACTGGAGGCGGCCGCGGACCTCGCGGAGCAGCGTGCGGGCCGCCTCGGCGTCGGCGGCCGGCAAGACGAGCGCGTCGAAGAACCGGTGGAGTTCGGGCACGGGCAGCTTGAGAAGCTCCGTGAACGAGCGGTCGCCGAGCTTCACGAACTGGGCGTCGGGCTTCAGCCGCGTGCCGCCGCAGGTCTGGCACGTGGCGTAGCGGCGGTAGCGGGCGATGAGGATGCGATTCTGAATCTTGTACTTCTTGCCCTCGAGCCAGCGAAAGAAGCCCTTGATCCCGCAGAAATGGTCGTCACCGCCGCCGGGCTTGCCCTCGATGACCCAGCGCCTCTGCTCCGCCGTGAGGTCGCGGTAGGGCACGTCGGTCGGGATGCCGTCCTCCGCCGCGCACTCGACCATCCACTCGGTCATCATTTTGAGGACGGGGGTGGCCCAGAGCGCGACGGCGTAGTCGGCGAGGGTCTTGGTGTGGTCGGGGATGATCTTGTCGAGGTCGAGGGTGCCCTCCTTGCCGAAGCCCTCGCAGGTGGGGCAGGCGCCGACGCCGCTGTTGAACGAGAACATCTCGGGCCGCGGCTCGCGGAACTCGCGGGCGCACGAGCGGCAGACGAGGCCGGCGAAGAAATGGTGCCGCTCCCCCGGCCGCCCGTCGGCATCGAGCGTGAGCACCACGGCCCCCCGCGAGCCGATGCGGAAGGCCATCTCCAGGGAATCGGCGGCACGGCTCAGCCGCTCGGCGCTCGCCGTCAGGCGGTCAACCACCACCTCCAGGCAATTGCCGATTGCCGATTGCCGATTGCCGATTTCAGAACCCGCAATGTCCACAACCTCGCCGCCCACCAGCGCCCGACGAAAGCCGGCCGAGGCCAGGTGGTCGCGGAGGAAGGCCAGCCGTTGCGGCGACTCGATGGCGATGGGGGCGAGGACGAGGAAGCGCGTGCCCTCGGGCAGCCCCTCGATGAAGCGGACCGCCGTCTGCGGGCTGTGCCGCTCGGCCTCCACGCGGCAGTCGGGGCACACGGTGCGGCCGACGTTGGCGAAGAGCAGACGCAGGAAGTCGTTGATCTCGGTCGCCGTGCCCACGGTCGAGCGGGGGTTCGTCACCTGGTTGCGCTGTTCGAGGGCGATGCTGGGCAGCATGCCCGAGATGTGGTCCACGGGCGGCCGCCGCATGCGTTCGAGGAACTGGCGGGCGTAGGCGGACATGGATTCGACGTAGAGCCGCTGCCCCTCGGCGTACAGCGTGTCGAAGGCCAGCGACGACTTCCCGGAGCCCGACACGCCCGTCACGACCGTGAGCCGGCCGTGGGGGATCGTGGCATTGATGTCCTGGAGGTTATTCGTCCGCGCCCCGCGGACCACGATTTCCCGCTCCATGCCGCGGATTCTACCAGAAGGCCCGTTCCGAGCCAAGCCGTGCGGGGGAGCGGCGGGGGCTCCGCCCAGTCCCATCCGTAGACCGAGAAAAGCACGCACTGGTGGAACTCGCGCCAGTCGCCTACACGCTCGAGCATCGGGGCGACGCGGACGAGTCTGGCCATGACACCATCCCAGCCCGTGCGAACCGGGCTGTCAGGAGCTTCGAGCGCCTTCTTCGGAGGCCGACGACGCCTTCCGTTGCCCATACGCGCACCCGCCACCTTACCGACCCTTGACGGGACGGTCGTGGCCGGTAGAATGGGCTCGTCGAATGTCATTCACTTGGGGTGCAAGGGGGCGGCGATGGCGGAACGCGCACGAGTCATGGCCTGGGCGGCGCTCGGCGTCGGGATGGCGCTGGGCGCGTGCGCGCCGGCGCGCCGCGCCACGCTGGCTCCCAAGACGAGCGGCCGGGTGGTGTGTCTGGGCGACTCGATCACCGACGGCTGCACGTATCCGCAGCTCATCGTGCAGGCGCTCCGCGAGGCGGGGCGCCCTGCCCCGACGGTGGTGTGCGCGGGAGTGGCGAGCGACACGGCACCGCAGATGGCCGCCCGCGTCGAGAGGACGGTGCTCGTCTTCCAGCCGTCGCTCGTTACCTTCAGCGCGGGGACGAATGACGCGCTGCGGGGCGTTTCGGCGGAGGAGTATGAAAGGGCGCTGAGGGAGATCCGCGCCCGAGTGAGAATGCAAAGTGCAAAAGGCAAGAGGCAAAGTGCAAAGGGGAGAGAACCAGCCGGGATGATCCTGCTCACGCCGTGCATCATCAGCCCCAGCAGGGGGGCGGATGCGGCCCCTCGCCGACAACTACTGGCCCACCCTCTGCCGGCTCTATGCGTAGACCGCAGAGAAGGGGAATCCAACCACGGATGGCACGGATGGGCACGGATAGGAGCGGGCAGATCAACCCACTGCGACGAAGATGTGGTGGATCACGAACCGGCGGTTGTCAAATGAATGGCGGGTTTCCCTCACGCGGTCGTCAGCAGGCATGAAGGTGGAACGCTCAAGCCCCCCGTTCTTGAGCTTGAGTCTCGCGCGTTGCACCGTGATGCTGCGACCGACCGCCCCAATCGCCGAACTCACATCGCCGTCCATCACGTACCCCAGCATGCCGCCCTTGTCCAGCCCCCCGGCGTACTTGCCCTCCAGGTAGCGCAACATCCCTTCCTGAACGTATTCCGTTGCAAGCGAGTGGCGGCTGCCTGAGTTGCCCACCACATTCAGGCGCTTGCACTCGAAGGCGAAGTACACGTCCTCCCTGTAGCCGTGGCAGAACCTCAGATCAATGCGACCGACTTGCCTTCCCGCCGCATCCCCGAGTTCGGACTCATGCCAGATGGTGAAGGGCAAGTCCCTGCTCGCGTTCTTTCGGGCGCATAGGTGGCGGCAGAACATGCGGGTGATCGGCACCTCCCGCTCGTTTCTGGCCGGCTTGTCGAAGGCCCCCCAGCCGTCGAGAACCAGGGCGATGATCTGTGGCATGAACTTGTCGGGGACCAGGTCCGACCAGAGACTCGGATCGCCCACAGCTTCCATGGCCTCCCCTTCATCGCGCGCGTAGAATGGCCGACGCAATCTCGTCGGCGTCGTTGAGCGCAGCCGTCCGTGTCCAGAACCGCAGCATCAGCGGCTTGACGATGTGCAACTCGTTCTTTCCGAAGACCTTCATGCCCCTAACCACCTCGATGCCGGCCCGCCGTTGAGGCAGCAGTTTCGCAATCTCCGCCAGCGCTTTGTTGAGTTCCTGTGACCCGCCTGACCAGTTTGGTTCCTTTGAGGCGCGGTCCTTACTAAGCGTCACTACTCCGACGCTGCCGCCCCGCGGAGCCACGATTGAGCGGTTGACCGTATAGCCGCTACCCTTGCCCCACGTGTTCAGCACCCGGCACAACAGGCTTGCGTACTGCTCCTGCTCGTCGCGTGTAGGGGCGCGAAGCGCAGGAATGTCGGCGGCCGGGCCTGCTGGCGTGGAACTTCTCACGCACACCCGCAACGTATCCTCGATGAGCATTTCCTCCCAGTCGTCAATGTCGTAGTAGTCCAGGATCAGGGGCCAGATGTCGGCTCTCGCTTCGTCGAGCAGTTGCTGGCGCAGCTTCGTTGCTTTTTCCCCGTTTGCCTCGAGGTGTCTCAGCCTGTGAGACACAGCCGCCATTGTCTTCTTCGCCTTGGTCGGGTCCAGCGTATCTTCGGGAAGCGGGAAGGGCATGCGCAGGATCTCGTACAAGTGCACCTCGGTTCTCTCAGTGCCCCAACTCGCCGCAGTGTGGAACTGAAAATAGGTTGTGAGGTCGGAGTTCATCACTGCACTGAGAAGTCGCAGCCGGTCCGCATCTTCCGGAGGGCCGGCAATCGACTGCAGAGCTTGGCGAAAGAGAACCGGGAACCCACAGAATGCGACCCTCGTCAACGCATCGTTGGCAATAACCATCGGCGGGCTGAAGAGGCGCGGGTCAGCCTCCCGCCGTAGCTTGCTGAGTTCACGTGGGACGCATTGTGTCTCGGCGCTCAGCAGAACAAACCTGAAGTTTGTCTTGGCGTCGAGGAAGGGCATGTCCTTGGACCACCGCGGTTGCTTGGGGACCAGCGGCTTGCGGGTTTTCGGGTCGATCTCTTCGGGGTTGTAAGGCTGGACGCCCTGTCCTTTGATCCATCGCTTCGGCTTCCTGCTCTTTGGCGAACTCACGAGGTCACCAAGGTGAGGCATGTCCATCAGACGATCCAGGAATCTGAGGTCCCTGGGCGTGCCCCACAGCCGTTCCTTCCACACCAGCGGGGCCTTCTCGTCTGCCGCCGATACCAGTACCTGAGACTGCCGAATGCCCCAAGAGTCGTGGTCGAAGACGCGGACAGGCCCTCCTCTCAGGCTCTGCGGGTCCGCCTTAGGCACGGCGTACTCAATGCGGGCCTCGTCGAGGACCGGCGGCGCTTTGGTGAACCGTACCACCACGGCCGGATGCTTGGATCCGACAAAAAGAACGTGCCTTAGATCGGATAGTTGGCTCACCTGCTCCACGGCGAAGCGCCGGAACCACTCACGCTGGAAAGCGTTTGTAGTCTGGTTCACAAAGACGGCCGCAGGGAGGACCAGGCAGGCACGACCTCTTGCGGCAAGGAACTCGGGGGCGCGCCACATGAAGCCATGAGCAATCTGTCCCTCGGGGACGGGACGTTCCCGATGATTCTTGCACCATTGCTTGAAGTCGCTATCCTCTGACTGGCCGCGGCTAACCCATGGCGGGTTGCCCACAACGAGATCGAATGAGCCTTCGTCTATCGGGAGGCCCGGGTCGAAGAGGTTCCCCTTGATGACGGTATGCGGGCCGTCGGAGCGGGTGCCTGCTTTGGGCAGTTTCAGAAGCCGTGGCAGTTGCCAGCCCGCTCTCCGAAGCTTCTCGATATCGCGCGGCTCCAGTTGGTCGAGAAGGGCCAGGTAGAGGCTGAAGGTTGCGATCCTGCATGCTGTCACGCTGACGTCCACGCCGCAGAGGCGCTCGCGGAGTATATCGGTCAGGCCGTTCGCCAGAACGGAGTTCCCCACACCACGATACTCTCTGCGCCACTGCTCGGCCATGCGGTTGAAAAGGCTGACCAAGAAGATCCCCGAGCCGGTTGCTACATCGAGGGCCTTCTTGTCCAGCAGGGAATCCCACCCCTCAATGGCTTGGTCTACCACAAGCTCGACAAGATGAGGGGGCGTGTAGTAGGCACCCGATTGCCTGCGGCGCGTCTTGTCGCCGGCCTCGATGAACTTCTCATAGATCGCGCTGATCGTCTCGATGGGGATGATGCTGAAATCGTAGGGCGAGAACCCGAGCGCGAGTTGCCCGCCGGCACTCGGGTCATCTCCCTTCAGGAAGGCCTGGAGAGCGGCCATGTCGCGCTTCCTGATGCGGTCGCGCTCCCGGGCCATGTCGGTGTCGAACAAGCTGCCGTTGAAGGTGCCCTTAAGGCGCTCGCGGTGTTCGCCATCGGCTTCTGCGGGGTGGTCGCGCAGGTGGTGGTGGTGCGCGAGATGGTGGTGACGTTCTACGGCAACGAGCTGTGCGTCGGGGCCATGCTGGGCACGTGGCTGTTCTGGACGGGGCTGGGCAGCCTGGGCCTGGGGCGGCTGACCCGGCGGCTGAAGCGGCCCGGCGTGTGGCTCGCGGCGCTGCTCATTGTCGCGGCGATACTGGCCGTGGCGACGATGATCGGCGCCCGCGGCCTGAAGGTCATCCTCCGCTCAAGGGGCGAGGTGTCGCTCGGCCAGGTGCGGCCATTCGGCCTCATGCTCACCTCTTCCCTACTCCTTTTGGGGCCATTCTGCCTTCTCAACGGGTTCCTGTTTCCGCTTGCGGCCCGCGTGGCGGGGGAAGTGGGCGGGAGCCTGGGTGGGGTGTACACGCTCGAAGCCGTGGGCGCCGCCGTGGGTGGAGTGAGCTACACCTCCGCTCTGGTCCACTTGGGCAACGCGAGCGGCCTCGCCCTTATGCTGTGCGCGCTCTACGGGGTAGCCGTTGTCGCGCTTGGCCGAGACCACTGGTTCGACGCAGTCAAGCCGCTGACCATCCTTCTCTGGCTTGTCGTTGCAGGCGCGTTCCTGGCATTGGTAGGCTTGCCGGGGCTCGGTGGGCGATGGGACTCCTGCCTTGATGCGGCCTACTGGCGCCCGCTGATCGTGATGGAAGCCGCCGATTCGCGGTACGGCCGCGTGGTGGTGACGCGGCAGTCGCTGGCCTCGGCGCAGCGAAGCCTCTATGCGAACGGGAATCTGGCGTTCATCTATCCTGACGCGCCGGCGGCGGAGGCGGCCGCGCATCTCCCGATGTTGGAGCATCCGGACCCTCGCCAAGTGCTGCTCGTCGGCGGCGGGCCGGGCGTCGTCGAGGAAGTGCTCAAGCATCCCTCGGTCGAGAGGCTGACGTATGTGGAGCTGGACCCGCTCGTCGTGGAGATGGTGCTGAGGGACTTCCACCGCGCCGCGGTGCGGGGGCTCGCGGACCCGCGGGTCAAAGTGGTCCTCGCCGACGGACGGGCTTTCGTGAAGCGGACGCCGCAGCGGTTCGACGTGACCATCTCGGCGGTGGGGCCGCCGACGACGGCTCAGGCCAACCGCTTCTACACGGTGGAGTTCTTCCGCGAGGTGGCGCGGGTGCTCGAGCCGGGCGGGGTGTTCGCGTTCCACGCGAGCGGGGGGCACGACTACATTCCCGAAGAGTCGCGGCGGCTGCTGGCCTGCCTGCACGGGTCGCTGGCGGCGGCGTTCCCCCACGTGATCGTCTTCCCTGGCGACCCGGTGACGTTTCTGGCGTCGAACCGCGAAGGGGTAGTGAGCCATCGCCTGGGCGTGCTGGACGCGCGGATGGCGGAGCGCGGGGTGGGGACGTCGTATGTGGACGCGCATTCGTGGGAGGCCGACCTGGTGGGCGGACGGCTCGAAGAGCTTCAGCGCGTGGTGAGCGCGCCGGCGGAGCGGAACCACGACCTCGCGCCCCGCTGCTACTACTACGAGGCGCAGCGCTGGAGCGCGCAGCAGCGCGCGCGGCAGCCGGGCGCGAGGCCGCCCGCGTTCGACCTGGGGCGCGTGCTGGAGTTCCTGGACCGCTATCCGTTCGTGGCGCCGCTGGCTCTGCTCGGCATCGTGGCGGCGATCTCGCTCGCCCACGCGTTCGTCGCGGGGCAGAGACGCCCCGCCTACAACTCGGAGGAGGGGCTCGCGGGGCAGGGACGCCCCGCCTACAACTTGGGGGAGGGGGACGCGGGGCAGGGACGCCCCGCCTACAGGCGCTGGAGCGATGGGGCGCTGGCGTTCTCGGTGGCCTCGACGGGCCTGATCGAGATGGGCGTGGAGTTCACGGTGCTGCTGGGGTTCCAGGTGGCCTGCGGCTACATGTACCATTATATTGGGCTGCTCGTCGCGTCGTTCATGCTCGGCCTGGCGGCGGGGGCGTGGGTGTCGGGCCGGTGGGTGGCTCGCGGGCAGGCGACGTGGCGGCGGATGGTGGGCGTGCAGGTGTGCATCTGCGGGTATCCGCTGGTGTTGCTGGGGCTCCTGTGGCTGGCCGTGGGCACGGGGGTGGGGACGGTGCCGGCTGTTGCTGGGGTGTCATTCAGCTTGGCCGCGCTGATTGCGGGCGGGGTGGGGGGCCTCCAGTTTCCGTTGGCGGCGGCGCTCCACTCGGGGGGCGCGGGGGCGGCGGGGGCGCTGTACGGGTTGGACCTGTTCGGCTCGTGCCTGGGCGCGTTGGCGGTGAGTTCGGTGCTGGTGCCGAGCTTCGGGCTGGGGGGCGTGTGTCTGCTGCTCGCGGGGCTGGGGGGACTGGGGCTGGTGGCGCTGGCGGCAGCGGGCGGCGGCAGGCGGGGCCGGAGCAGGGCAGCCAGTCCTGGCGCTTCGGGTAGCTCCGGGCCCCAACCCTCCCCCTGCCCCCTCCCTGAGAGGGAGGGGGGTTAGAGCCTCTGCCCCTGAGACGGAGGGCTGCCCTTGAGAGGGAGGGGGGGTCGGGCCTCTGCCCCTGACGGGGAGGGAGGTCCGGACCCCTCTCCGTTCCAGGGAGAGGGTAGGGTGAGGGTGAAGGCCTGGGAAGGTGGGAAGCGCTGCGGGACCAGGTGGCAGCGCCGCGGCGAGGCAAATCGCAGTTGACTTTGCGTTCGGGGAGGGGTACTATGCAACAACGTGGTTTCATGGTCCTGAGGTTTGCCGTGGCACCGCATGCTGGGTGGTAACGATGGCCCACAAGTTCTCGATCCGCAAGACGAAGCGTCTCCGTCCCATCCTGGCCCGGGCCTACAAGCTGGGCGAGCCGCCGGACCCGAAGGAGTCGCTGGTGGACCAGGTGGTTCTGGCGGTGCTGTGGGCGGACGCGGTGCCGGCGAAGGCGCGGCAGGCCCACGCGAAGCTGGCCGAGGAGTTCGTGGACTGGAATGAGCTGCGGGTGAGCATGACGACGGAGGCGGGGGCCGTGCTGGAGGCGTGCGGCCTGGCGGCGGTGAAGGCGGCGGCGCTCAAGCGCATCCTGGGCAAGGCGGTGGAGGAGCTGTACTGCTTCGACTTCGAGGCCCTGGCCGCGCGGCCGCGGGACAAGCTGCGGAGCTGGCTCCTGAGCATCGAGGGCCTCCCGCACCCCATCGCGGCGTCGGGCGCCCGCAGCGTCGGGCGGGCCGGTCCGCATCACGGGCAAGGTGGGCGACATGGCGGTGGACCTCACAGTGACCGGCCTCGGCCCAGGCGCCGCGGCGCCGGCCCCGCCTGCGACCCAGCCCGCCACGCCCGCCCCCGCCGCGGGGGCCAAGGCTACGCTGCTCGGCGTCTCCAAAGGCTCGATGCCCAACGACACGAACGGCGATCCCCAGGTGGCCCTCGACGACAAGGCCGAGCTGGGCGGCGTGTGCCTGAAGGTCACGTTCACCAAGGAATCCTCGTTCGGCATGTCCAAGGCCGGGCTGAAGGACTGGCGCGGCTATTCGAGCCTCAAGTTCACCGCCCTCAACCCCGCCAAGACCCCAGTCACCGTCGGGTTCACCATCAAGCACGAAGGCTCGAAGAGCTTCGGCACGCGGGTGGACAAGGAGGACCTCGTGCTGGCGCCCGGCAGGAGCGAGATCGTGGTGCCCCTCGCGGGCGCGGCGAACAACGACGGCTCGGCCGCCGACCTGTCGGCCATCCGCCAGTGGTACGTCTCCTGCAACGCCGAGGCGACGGTGTTCTTCGGCGACTTCATCCTGGAAGGTGGCAAATGAGAACCAAGCTGACTGTGGCGCTGTGCGCACTGGCCGCGGCGCTCTGGGCCGGCGAGCGACGGGCACCCATCCTCGAAGTGAGCAAGGGCGTGATGCCCGACTCCATTCCCGACGGGGTGAAGGGCTCGCTGGACGAGAAGCCCGAGCTGGGCGGCGTGTGCCTCAAAATCGTCCTCGACAAGGCCACCTGGTTCGCCGACTGCCGGGCCAAGGACTGGTCGCGCTTCAGCAAGCTCAAGTTCGACGTCCTCAACCCCGCCCAGCAGGAGGCGAAGCTGAACGTGACGCTGAAGCACAAGGGCAGCACGACCTACGACAACCGAGTTGACGTGCCGCTCGTGGCCAAGCCGGGCAAGTGGACGTGCGAGGTGGACCTGGCGAACGCGAGGAACAACGACGGGTCGAAGCCCGACCTGTCGCAGGTGAAGATCTGGAGTGTGGACGGCCCGGCGGGCGCGACGCTCTACTTCGGCGATTTCTATCTCGAAGGCGAGGCCGGCGCCCCGGCCGCGCCCGCCGCCCAGGCGCCCGCGGCCCCAGGCCAGGGCATCCGCATCACGGGCACCATTGATGTCGTCATCACCGGCGTCGGCGACACCAAGATCACCATCGTGCCGAAGGAGGGCGCCCCAACGGCTCCTGCTGCCCCGCAGCCGGCGGCCGCGGGCAAGAAGGCCGTGCTCTGGGGGTTCACCAAGGGCGAACTCCCCCGCGACTCCGCCAACGTCAAGTCCTCCCTCACCGAGGACGCCCGGCTCGGCGGCGTGTGCCTCAAAGCCCAGTTTGCCAAGGACAGCTTCTTCGCCGACTGGGCGCTGAACATCAAGGACTGGCGCCCCTTCGCCTCCCTCAAGTTCGCCGCCGTCAACCCCGGCGACAAGCCGGCCACGCTCGGTCTCACGATAAAACACAAGGGGACGGCGGGCTACGACACCCGCGTTGATCGCTCCTTCGCCCTGGCCCCCGGCAAGAACGAGCTGGAGGTGGCCCTCACGGGCATCGCGAACAACGACGGCACCGCCGCCGACCTGTCCGAGGTCAAGATGCTCACCATCGCCTCGGGCGAGGAGGCCACCATCCTCTTCGGCGACTTCATCCTGGAGTGACTTGATGAGAAGCCTTCTCTGCGTCCTGGCGGCATCGGGCGTCGCGCTCGGCGCCACGGTGTCGGACACGCTGCTGGACGAGCAGCTCGACCTCCTCGGCAACAAGGACATCAAGTCCACTGTCCGCATCCTGCGCAAACTCAACAAGTTCTTTCTCCTGGAGCACGAGGAGTCCACACCTGCCCCCACGCCCACCGACGCCCAGAAGCAGGCGGGCTGCGTCGTCTTCACCCGCAACTACCTGGAGCCTGTCTACTACAACACCAACCCCCGCCCCTATGAGGTAAAGAGCGAGTTGCGGCTCTTTGTCACCCCCGGCGAATACGAGCCAATCAGCTTCTCCGTGCTGCCCCTCGCCAACCTCCAGGGTGTCACCGTTGCCTGCTCCGACCTGCGCGGCCCGAAGGACGCATTGCTCAAGGCGAGCGCGGTGGACGTGCGGTTCGTCCGCCAGCTCGCCCGCGGCGTGAAGCCCTTCATGTGGATGGTCGGCCCCGAGGCCATCGAGCAATTCAAGTCCCTCAACGTCCCCCAGGGCCGCACCACCCAGTTCTGGCTCACCGTTCAGCCGCCCGCCGATGCCGCGCCCGGCGCCTATGAGGGCACCGTGGCCCTCAAGCCGGCCAACAAGCCGGCGTCTGAACTGAAGCTCACCGTCGTCGTCCTCCCCTTCAAGCTCCTCGAAGACCCCGAAATGGCCTTCGGCTGGTTCTACGGCGCGCCGAGCGACCCCGCGGCCTTCCGCCGCGAGCTGGCCGACATGCGCGCCCACGGCTGCAATACCCTCACCATCCACGGCCCGAAGATCAGGAGCATCACGGCCGACGGCAAGGTGGAGATTGACTTCAAGGGCTGGGACGAGCTGCGCAAGCTCTGCGCCGAATTCGGCTTCAACGCCATCAAGCAATCCGACATCGGCTTCATCACCGACGCTATCGTCCGCATCGGCATCAAGGAACTCGGCCCCGGCTTCGACGTCCCCTTCGTCGCCGCGCTCAAGGAAGTCAAGAGGTACCTCGACGCCCATCCAGACTTCAAGGTCGCCTTCATGATCTACGACGAGCCGCGCGAGTCGCTCCTGAACTCGTGGAACCGCACATTCGACCAGACCGTGGCCTACATCAAGCTCTGCCGCCAAGTTCCGGGGCTTCTGATCTCCGTCAACCCAATGGGCGACGGCAGCGATAAGAAGGACTACACGCCCTTCGGCGAGATGGTGGACATCCTGAACACCCACGCCTGGAAAGGCTCCCAGGGCCTCATCGAGCGGACGAAGAAGGCGGGCAACACCCTGTGGGTCTACAACAACGGCCAGGCACGCCTCCCCTGGGGCTTTGGCGTCTGGCGCGTCGGCGCCAAGGGCGAATGGGAGTGGACCTATTCGGGCGCGGGCGGCCCCGACTGCTATTCGCCCATCCCCGTCGGCGGCTACGAGAACGAGGGCGAGAGCAACCAACCTGTGCTACGGCGCGTGCAAGCCCGAGAAGGAGCTGGCCGAGAAGCGCGCCGCCTTCTACCCCAAGTATGGCATCAACGCCGTCCGCCTCCACAAGTACGCCGACAACGCCGGCTGGGGCGGAATCCAGTCGAAGGACAGTTTTGTGCAGTTCGACCCCGCCGGCCTCGACCTGATGGACTACCAGGTCGCGAAGCTGAAGGAGGCGGGGGTCTACGTGAAGCTCTCTGCCCACTTCGGCTCGCAGAAGCTCGGGCCGGGCGACAAGCAGTACGTGCCCTTCCTCGAAGAGCTTGGGCCGTTCAAGGGCGGCCGCGTCGAGACGCCGCACAGTGCGGTCCACTACTCGCCCGACCTGCAAAACGTCCAAATCCTCCACACGACGAACCTGTTGAAGCACAAGAACCCCTACACGGGGCTGATGTATGCCGAGGACCCGGCCATTGCGTTCATCGAGATCATCAACGAGCAGAGCATCATGTTCTACACCTCGATGGCGCCGCTGAAGGCGAGCGAGACCATCCGCAAGCAGACGGGCGAGCGCTTCTGCGCGTGGCTGGAGAAGAAGTACGGCACCGAGCAGAAGTTCGTCGCGGCCTGGGGCAAGGCGGCCTTCAACAGCTTCGGCAACGAGGGCTTCCGGCCACCCGAGGGCGAGGGGCTCGACAAGGGCAACATCCTGCCCATCGGCAACCCGTGGTTCTGGGACCCCCAGCAGTTGGAGGCCTCGCAGTCGTTCCGCAAGCGGCGGCTGCTCGATTCGCTCCAATTCCTGTACGAGCTTCAGAGCGAGTTCTACCTGCGGTATCTCAAGGCCGTGCGCGAGGCGGGCTACCAGGGGGAGATTGTGAGCACGAACTGGCAGGCTGGGCGGGCGTTCAGCCACTTCGCCAACCTGCACTCGGACTCGCTCGTGGGCACGGTGGACCGCCACAACTACTTCGGTGGGCGGGCCAACGCCTCGATGCTCGCTCGCGCCGGCTCGGGCCTGCTCAGCACGGGCATGCAGCAGGTGGCCAACCAGCCGTTCATGTTCTCCGAGTGGATACACGTCTTCCCCAACGAGATGGGCGTCGAGGGGCCGGCCATCATCGGGGCCTACGGGTTGGGGCTTCAGGGGTGGGACGTGTCGTACATGTTCCAGAACGGCGACACGGCGGCGTTCAGCCAGGTCGTGGGGCGGCAGCAGTGGGACGTGACGGCGCCCCAGGTGCTGGGCGTCTTCCCCGCTGTCGCCCGCCACATTCATCGGGGCGACGTGAAGGAATCCGAGACCCTCGCCGCGCTCAACGTGCACGTGCCCTCGCTCTTCGAGGGCAAGCTCGGCTTCGGCGACAAGGTGCTCCAGGGCTACGACGACAAGGAGCTGGACAACGACAAGGTGTCGGCCCGCGCCCTGGCCGTCGCCCGCTGCGCCGTCGCGTTCACCGAGGAGTTCAAGGAGACGCCCGCCTTCGACCTGGCGCCGCACACGAAGGAGGGGCAACTGGTGTCCACGACGGGCCAACTGCGGTGGAAGGAGGGCGGGTTCTTCACGATGGACACGCCGGGAACAAAGGCGGTAGTGGGCTTCGCCGAGGGGCAGAAGTGTGAGTTGGGCGGCGTGACCATCGAGCCGCAGAGCCGCTTCGGCGCGATCTACGTCACGGCGCGAGAGAGGGACAAGACGGTTGAGAACGCGGGCGAGCTGCTCGTCGTGGCCATCGCCCGCGCCCGGAACACGGGAATGAAGTTCTCGCCCTCGGGCGACCGCATGCTGGCGAAGGGCGAGGGGCCGATCGTGATGGAGCCCGTGAAGGCCCGCATCGCCATTCGGCGGACTGGCACACCAAAGGTCATCGCTCTCGACCACGACGGCAAGCCGACCGAGGCGGCCCTGACCGTGGAGAATGGGGCATTCACGATTGACGGCGCCCGCGACAAGACGCCCTACTACCTGGTGAGATACGGCGAGTAGAAGGAGTCTCCGGTGATGCGAAGCCTCTGCCCGCGCCACGGGCTCGGAGTCGCTCTCGTGCTGGCCCTGCTGGCTGGAATGGGGGCAGGAGGGGAGAACGACCTGCCTAGGCCGCTCGTGAGCGAGTTTGCCACTCCGCCGCAATTCACGTTTCTGGGCTGGGACAAGACGGTGAAGGCCGTTCAAGGCGGCGTGGAGGTGAAGGCTCCGAACGGGCAGGGGGGCATGGGGTTCCCGCTGAAGGCCGACCTATCGGCGTTCGCCGAGCGCACGCCCGCCCTCACCGTGACCGTGGGGCAGGGCAACCGGGCCAAGACCATCCTGGTCGCGCTCCACGATGCCGACGACACGGCGCACCAGTTCACCCTCAAGGTCGGCGGCATCGCGGCGGGAGAGACCGCGACAGTGACCGCGGAGGACGGGGCGTCGCTGAGGGAGCCTGGGAAGGTGTCGAAGGCGGGCAAGCAGGAGGGCTTCGACCTGGCGCACGTCGGGCAACTGATCGTCATGGGGGATTGGACCCCCGCCCCCGTTGACCTCACGTTCCGTCGGCTGGAGCTTGTGGAGCCGACGCCGCCGATTCTGGCCGCCCGCGAGGGCCTGCGCAAGCGCCTCGCGCGCGAGGCCGAACTGCGGCGACAAGCCGAGGAGGCGCGGGCGAAGCGCAAGCAGGAACTCCTCGCCGGCGCCCCGCATCCGGCCGACGGCCCCGACCTCCGCCACGTCGGCCCCGCCGCGCCCGACCTGCTCGTCCTGCGAATCCAGGAGAAGGAGTTCCTGGCCGTGCCGCAGGCGCCCTACGAGCCGCAGGAGGGGGACGTGGTGAAGCGCGAGGGGAAGGAGGAGGACAAGGTGCTCGTGGTCGAGGACGGCAAGGTGCAGGAGTCGCTCCTGGCCGTGGTCGTCCATCGTGGCAACAAGAAGCTGGGCTACCTGGCGGTGAACGCGAAGCGTCTCAAGCCCGACGACAAGGCCACGGGGCAGGACCTGAGCGTCGAGACCATCGAGGAGCCTGCGGCCTACCGCATCGTCGGGATAGACGACCCGAACTGGAAGGAGCCGGCCGCCCCGGCGAGCGTGTGGTGGAAGCGGAAGCCCAATGCCTTCCAGTCCCTCGCCTTCGATGTCCACGTGTTCCTCAAGCTCCCTCGCCCGCTGGTCGAGGGGAAGCGCTATCGCATCGAGTTCCCCGGCGTCAAGCGCAGCGAGGCGGTCCACGTGAGCGCCATCGGCTTCCGGCCCGACGACCCATTCAAGCGCGCGTTTCTCTCGCTCTGGCTCGGCACCGGCGGACCGCACCGCTACGCCGACGGCCTCCGCTTCCACCTGCTCGACGACGCGACGGGGAAGCCGGCGTTCGACGGCGTCGCGCAACGCCTGAAGGGCGCGGACGACAAGGAGACGTTCAAGGCGGGGCGCAACTACAGCAAGACCGACGTGTTGGGGCTGGACTTCAGCGCCTTCAAGACGCCCGGCCGCTACCGAGTCTGCGTGGAAGGCGTTGGTTGCTCCTATCCGTTTGAGATCACGGACGATGTCTGGCTGCGGGGGTTCCAGCTCTCGATGAAGGGCCTGCTGCACCACCGCAGCGGGATCGAGCTGGGGCCGCCCTTCACCGACTACCGCCGGCCCCGCAACATGCACCCGGCCGATGGCGTGAAGGTCTTCGCCTCCGAGCTGAGCGACTGCGAGGGCGCCTGCAACTTCAAGGAGTTGATGACGCGCCGCACCGACCGTTTGGTGCCCGAGGCCTGGGGCGGGCACATGGACGCCGGCGACTGGGACCGCAACAGCGCGCACCCGGCGGCGATGTGGGTCCTCCTCGACCTCTACGAGCTGTTCCCTGAATTCATCGGCAAGGCGAGGCTCGCCCTCCCGTCAATCGAGGCGGACAACAACATCCCCGACATCCTCGACGAGGTGCTGTGGAACCTCGGCCTCTACCACCGGCTCCAGACCCCCGAGGGCGGGGTGAGCGGCGGCATCGAGTCGACCGCGCACCCGCGCCCGGGCGAGGCGAGCTGGCAGGAGTCACTGATGCTCAGCGCCTACGCCCCCGACCCGCACGCCTCATTCATCTACGCCGCCTCGGCGGCCAAGCTCGCGCGAGCGCTCGCCGAGCCGTCGCGGACGATCTCGCGGCGCTCCAGGCCGCGGTTCGTCACGTGATACACGCCATCTGGAGTCTCGATTCGCAGCGGCCGGCTCATGCCCACACATTACACAGCACGGGCAGCCTTGTCAAGCCTTATATTGTAACTTACGACCTGACACCAGCTCGTGACACCAGCTCGCTGGGAGGAGGAAGGGGTTTCTTGACTCGCGCCCCGGCGAAGTGCGCGAGTCAATTCCACCAGCCCGCGCGGCCGCGATGGGCAGCGATGTAAGATATTGACGAATAGACACTTGTGGCGCCGCTCCGGCGGGCGTCGAGGCAGGGCCTCACGGGCGCCCCAGTAGGGGGGAATGGCGCGAGTCAATTCAAGACCCTCGGGGGACACCATGCGAGATTCGCCCTATCTGAGAAGGCGGTGGTGGCGGCGGTGTCGCAGCGAGCAGCCAAGACATGCGGTGCTTGGGTGGCGGAAAAGGAAAAAGGTTAAGATGGTTAACATCTGACCCTGCCCCCCCAGAAGGCGGGCGAGTCTGGGGAGACTGGACGAGACTGAGCCGGACGGGCGAGCCTACTCCTTGCCCTCGGCGATGGCGGTGAAGGCCCTGGTGGCGAGGGGGGCGAAGGTGATTCTCTCGTAGGCGCCGCGGTCGCCCCGCTCGTAGAGGCAGCCGATGGTGAGATCGGGCAGGACGGTGAGGCACGAGTAGGCCGAGGGGCCGGGGTTGATGGCCCTCGCCACGGGCCAGGTCTTCCCCTCATCGTAGCTGAGGCGGACGGTCATGTTCACGCGGCTCGTGCTGGCGGGGTTGGAGAACAAGAGGCGATTCTTGTCCTGCGGGCCGGCGAGGGTGTAGCGGAGGACGACCTGGCACTCGTTCACCTTGTCGGCGATGACGCCGCCGAGCTTCCACGTCGCCCCGTGATCGTCGCTGTAGATCACGTGGGAGCGGTAGGGGTGAGCCTTCGGGTCGCTGTGGTCGGAGTGGTCGCAGGGGATGACCATGCGGCCGCTCTTGAGTTGGATGCCCACGCCCGGCCCGGTGGCGTACCAGCGCCAGTGGGGCTTGCGGGTCGTATCGCTGATATTCACAGGCTCCGACCAGGTGAGGCCGTCGTCCGTGCTCTTGGTGAGCCAGACGGTGCGGGGCTCGGTGGTCGTGCCCTTCATGATCTGGCTTTCCGGCTCGTCGCCGCGGTTGCGCGTCAGCGGCATCCAGATGGTGCCGGTCGTGCGGTCCACCACGGGGCAGGGGTTGCCGATGACGTGCGGCCCCTGGTCGGCGACGACCTGCATCTTGCCCCACGTCTTCCCGCCGTCGGTCGAGCGCGGTGCCGCTCGTGAAGACGTCCACCTGGCCTTCGAGGGGCTTGGGGGGATCGGTCAAGTTGCCTTCGGCCGCGAACTCGCTGATCTGCATCGTGCTTCTCCAGGGACGGAATCCGAAGGTGACATCGCCCGTTGGCTTGAAGGGCGTCCTGTGGGCTTCCTTGCCATCAATCAGGAAGGCGATTTCGTCGCCCTTGCGGATGGCCTCGAAGACGAAGGGCTTGGCCTCGGCCAGGAACTCGGCATTGGGCTTGAGCATCTTCGCGGCGCCGCCGAGGAGGGGGCCTTCGACGAAGAGTTGGCCGCCGCGGCCATCGAGGCCGAAGTGGCTGTGACCTTCGAGGACGAATGAGGCCGCGCTGCTCTTGAGATTCGAGATGGCCAGGCGTGCCTTCACACGGAAGTCGCCCGGCCCCAGGGCTTTGCCGGCGTAGAGGAAGTTGTTCACGCCCCCGCATTCGAGAAAGCCCTCGCCCTGCTTCCACTCCGCCCCGACCTCGCGGACGAGCTTGGGCACGCCCTTCTCGACGAAGGCCACCTCGCCGGCCATTGCCACCGCGGGCAGGAGGACTGCCCACGCGAGCCACATTCGCATCGTCCGTGCCTCCGCACCGGGCCGTCGCCTCAAGGCGCGTCCGGCAGGTTCTCCAGGTCGTTCAGGTCCTTGTGCCGGCCGCTGGCCTGCTTGTTGGCTCTCAGGTGCGGCAGACCGATCAGGCTCACCTCGATGCCCTCAAGAACGCCAACCACCCTGGCGGCGTAGCATTCCTCGAAGCGCACGCCGGAGATCGAGGTCGCAATCTCGATCCGCAGCGGCGGCACGCCCATGCGGATGATCTGGTCTGGGTTCAGGAAGAGACCGGGTTGGACTTCTGGGCCGGCGAAGCCGAACTGCTGGAGGGTTCGGGCCACTCGCTCCGCGTTTTCCTGGCTCACCGCCACCCAGACGTCCATGTCGGCGGTGGCCCTGGGGTAGCCGTGGTAGCCCACGGCGTGGCCGCCGATCAGGAGGTACTCAACGCGGTTCTCGTTGAGCAACCTCAAGAAGTCTCTGAAGTCGGGCGGTAGATGGAGGGCCTCGAGGCGCTCCTGAGGCGTGCGCGAGAGCCAGTAGGCCCGCTCGTCCGACTCGGCGGAGAGGTGGCTGACAGAGAACGCAGACCTGTCCATTCGCAGCGAGTCAACTCTCGACATGCCCCTATCCTATCACGAACGCCCCGGCGGGTAAAGGGCGGGGCCTGCCGGGAGAGGCGGCCTGCGCATTGTGAATGCGGTCAGGCCGTCGAGCGGCTGGGCCGCGCGCGGGAAGGCGAAGCTGGCAGCGTAGCCGACGACGAAGGCCACGACGACGCCGATCGCGCCGTAGAGGTAGAAGTGGATCGCCGTGCAGCGCCACGCGAGGGTCGAGAGCACAGCCCCCGCCGCTGCCCCGATCAGGGCGCCGGGGCCGTTCGCCCGCCGCGTGAAGATGCCCAACGCAAACACGCCCGCCAGCGCCCCTCCCAGCAGCCCGAGCATCGAGGTGAAGAAGAACCACAGTTGCTTGATGTCGAGACTCGCGAGGAACAAGGCAGTGCCGGTGCCGAGGGCGCCGAGGATGCCCGTGAGCCAGCGGGCGAGGTTCAAGCAGAAGCGGTCTTCGGCCTGCGGCTTGAAGCGGCGGTAGAAGTCGGTCACCACCGCCGTCGAGATGCTGTTCATCGAGCTGTCGAGGGTGGACATCGCGGCGGCGAACACCCCCGCAATCACGAGCCCCGACACGCCGGCCGGAAGCTCGCGGGCGATGAACGAGGCGAAGATCGCGTTGTTCTCCTGCGCGGGGTCGAGCAGCTCGGGGCGGTTCTTGTAGAAGACGTAGAGCGCCGTGCCGATGCCGAAGAAGAGGAGCGACGCGGGCACGGAGAGGGCGGCATTCGTCCAGATCGAGCGGGCCGCGGCCTTCTCGTCGCGCGTCGTCAGGTAGCGCTGCACCACCGCCTGGTCGGTCGTGTAGGGCACGAGCACGCCCAGGAGGTTGCCCAGCACCACGACCCACAGAGCCATCGAGGTATAGTCCCACGTCCAGTTGGCCAGGTGGAACTTGTGGTCGGCTGCGCCCTGGGCCACGAGGCCGAGCAGGCCGCCCTCCGTGCCCGCCGCCATCGCCCACAGGCACAGCACGGCCCCGCCCATCAGCACGAAGACCTGGAGCACGTCCGTCCAGATCACCGCCTCGATGCCGCCGAGCACGGTGTAGAAGGTCGCCAGCACGCCCATGATGAGAATCGAGGCCGTCACGCCGATGCCGCTCACCGCCGACAGCGCAAGGGCGGGCAGCAGCACGACGATGCCCATGCGGCCAAGCTGGTAGAGGATGAACGACACGCTGCCGAAGAGCCGCACGGCCAGGTTGAACCGCTTCTCGAGATACTCGTAGGCCGTCGTGACGTTCAGCCGCCGGAAAAACGGCAGGTAGAAGAACACCACGACGGGCGCGACGAGCACGATGCACATGTTGGCGAGGAACGGCACCCAGTCGGTTGCGAACACGGCGGCTGGGATCGAGAGGAAGGTGATGGCGCTGAGCTGCGTGCCGAAGATGCTCAGGCCCGCCGCCCACCAGGGCACGCGGCGGCCGGCGAGGAAGAAGTCATCGGTGGTCTTCTCGCGGGGCGCAATGTAGAAGCCGATGGCCACCAGGGCGACCAGATAGCCGGCGAGCACGATGTAGTCGAGGGTCTGGAAGTGCGTCTTCCGCTCCGCGGGCTTGGCGAAGTAGACCTTGGGCGTGCGGGTGCCGGGCCGGATTTCGCCACTGGGGATCACGATCCCGCCCTGCCAGCGGACCGCGGTCGTCGTGACCTGGCCGAGGGGCATCTCGCCCATCTTTGCCCACGTGTCCGTGATCGTGTGGTAGGCCAGAATGTCGCGGGAGAAGCCGGGATGCTTGTCCTTGAGTTCCTGGATGCGGGCGGCGTTCTCCCCGTCGTCGCCGCCGAAGACGAGGATGTGCGACTGGCCGCTCGCGATGGCGGGCGCGGCCACGACGGCCCGCGGCACGTCGGCGATCCGCCGCCACCTCTTCGCCTTCGGGCTGTAGGCATAGCCGTCGGTGAGATACGTGCGGACGGCTTTGCCTTCCGCGTCGGGCGACAGCTTCGCGCCGCTGATGACGTAGACCTGGGTCTCGTAGCCATTGCCCTGCGCGGCGACGACCGGCAGGATGCGCCCCGGCCCGGGCCACGGCTCAAGCTCCTGCCACTCCCATTCCCACCTGGGCGCTGAGAGGTCGAGCGCCCAGAAGTTCCTCATTGCCTCCGTTGCTGTCATTGTCTCTTGGCCGCCGGCGACATAGATCGTCTTGCCGATTGCTGCCGCATTCACCATCGCGCAAGGCTTCGGCAGGGGTGGGATGCGGAGCGGCTTGTGCGGCGCCTTGCCCGGCTCAACGACGTCGCACGGGATAGAGCGGAACACGTCGAACACCGTGGGCAGACACTTCTCCTCATTGCATCCACCGATGCAGAGCAGCGAGTCCTCCAGCGTCACCGATGCGCCATACGCCACCTTGCCCCAGGGCCACCTTCTCCATTCCTTTGCCTTCGGCGCCAGGATGAAGAGGGCGTCTACCCAACGCTTCCTTCCCTCTTGGAACAGAGGGGTGGGGAAGTTGGTGCCGCCCACGACGATCAGCTTGCCGCCCGAGACGCCCGCGAAGGCCCCACCGACGCCGAGGGCCTCGGGCAGGGGCGGTAGCTCCTCCCAGGTGAGAACCTGCTTCGGCGGCGGCGCGCCCTCGCCGCCGAGCGCGGCCGGACAGGCGAGGAACAACGCGAGGAGCACAAGAGGCCAGTTGCGCATGCCGAACCCTCTCCTCCATCCATACTCGAAGGACCGCGGTTGCCTCGGGCCAACCGAATGCATAGGATAGGACACGGCTGCCTAGAACTCAAGCGGCAAAGAGGAGACTCCCAGTGCGTGTGGCGATCATGCTCCTGTGCTCACTCGCGTTCGCCATCGGTGGTGCGCTGCCCGACCCCCGCTCCGGCGGCAAGGGCGGCGGGCCGCTCGACCTGCTGCTCATCCAGGGCCACTCGGAGTGGAACTTCGGCGGGCAGGCAGCGCGTCACCCTCAAGACCGGCGCCTACCCCATGCGCGAGCTCGCCATGGCCATGAAGTGGGCCTCGAACGCCAAGATCGACCTGCTCACCATCGACGGCGCGCCCGGCGGTACCGGCATGAGCCCGTGGCGCATGATGGAGGAGTGGGGCGTGCCCACCTTCTACCTGCAGGCCATGGCCTACGAATGCGCGAAGCGCTTGGCCACCCGGGGTGAATGGACGCCCGACCTGGCCATGGCCGGCGGTTTCTCCACCGAGGACCACATCTTCAAGGTCCTGGCCATGGGCGCCCCATTCGTCAAAGCCGTCTGCATGGGCCGCGCCCTCATGATCCCCGGCATGGTCGGCAAGAACATCGGCCTCTGGGCTGCCGAGGGCAACGGCGGCCTGCCCAAGACCGTCAGCGAGTACGGCCACAAGATAGAGGAAATCTTCGTCTGCTACGAAGAACTCGTCGCCAAGTACGGCAAGGCCAAGGTCAGGGAGCTGCCCACCGGCGCCATCGGCATCTACACCTTCGCGGACAAACTCCGCGTCGGCCTCCAGCAGATGATGGCGGGCAGCCGCAACTTCTGCCTCGCCACCATCGGCCGCCACAACGTCTTCGCCCTCACCGACGAAGCGGCCAAAATCTCCGGCCTCCCCTACATCATGGACGCCCACCGCCAGCAGGCCGAAGCCATCATAGACGCCTGACCCAGCCGAGGAAGAAACTGGGGAGGAACTTCCTGCACGAAGTTCCTCCCCAGACCCCTCTTCAAGGACTCCCACCCTGGGCTGTGGATTTCGGCTGTCCCGCCGACTGGCCTCGCCCCCTCGTCCCCACGTCTCCTCTGGTCCTCCTGGTCACGCGTCACGGGTCACGCGTCACGCCCCCCTGTCGGCGACCCATCCGGAACCCGCAGCCCAAGCCCCCAGCCTCCCGGCCCCTCAAACCCCGCCCACCCGTAGTGACACGCGGCTCGCGTGTCGAAACTGGTGGCGACACGCCGCCGGCGTGTCGAGGGCCGAACGGCGGGACACGCGAGCCGCGTGTCCCCACGCGTGCGATTCGCGGCTATCTGTTGACTCCGCCCCCCGCGCCGCCTGTGATGCGGGCAGGGAGGAATGGCCGAGGGGACGACGATGGCTGAGCAGACTGCGGGCGAGGCGCTGAGGAGGAAGTTCCGGGCCGAGCAGCGGGCACTGAGGGCGAAGTTCGATGCCCGCCTCGCCGGGGGGAAGCATACGTACGAGAAGGGGATGCGGGTGGAGCAGGTGCTCATTGGCTTCCTCCGCGAGCATCTGCCGCCAAGATACGGGGTGGCGCGCGCGGAAATCGTGGACTCCAAGGGGCATATCGCGCGGCAGGCGGATGTGGTGGTCTACGACGGGCATCACGCGCCGCTGCTCCAGGGCTCGGGTGGGGCGAAGGTGTTCGCGGCCGAGAGCGTGCATGCGGTGATCCAGGTGAAGCCGGAGCTGTGCCGCCCCGCCGCTGACGGTGTGCCTGGGCGACCGCATGCCCTGCCCGAGCCCTGCTCCCGCAGGCCGCCGCGCCCGCCCGAAGGCGCGCGATGGCGAGCGCTGAGCCTCCTCAACCGCCCATAGCACGCCACAATTCCGGACTCGATGGCACGCAGGCCCGGGCTGGACCCGTCTGCGCGGATTGCGGCGATACGGCGGAAAGCGCCGCTGTTGCGTGTTATTCCACCCAACGCCATGCCGCATGCGGCGAGGATGGCTCCCATTGCGGAAGAGCGGGCGACTGGGCTTGTTCTGAAACTGCCTTGACTTTCCGAGCGGGTCCGGTATAATACGGCAACGCTTGCCGCCGCGTTCCGGCAGGTGTGTGGTTCTACCTGCGCGGCGGGCGAGAGGTGTCAAGGGGCGACGGGCCTCCTCAACGACCCGTCAGAGAGGATGAGGCGAGGATGGCTGACGAGAAGGGCGTGAACCCGTTCGAGATCGCCCAGCAGCAGTTCGACGAGGCGGCTGCCCTGCTGGGACTGGAGCCCGCCATGCGCGCGTTCCTCCGCGTGCCCATGCGCGAACTCCACGTCACCCTGCCGGTGAAGATGGACGACGGGAGCGTGAAGGTCTTCCAGGGCTTCCGCGTGCAGTACAACGACTCCCGCGGCCCGACCAAGGGCGGCATCCGCTTCCACCCCGACGAGACGATTGACACGGTGCGCGCGCTCGCCGCCTGGATGACCTGGAAGTGCTCGGTCGTGGACATCCCGCTCGGCGGCGCCAAGGGCGGCGTCATCTGCAACCCAAAGAACATGTCCGCCACCGAACTCGAACGCCTCAGCCGAGCCTACGTCCAGGCCGTCGGCCGCATCCTCGGCCCCGAGAAGGACGTCCCCGCCCCCGACGTCTATACCACCCCCCAGATCATGGCCTGGATGATGGACGAATACTCCAAGCTCACCGGCCACAACTCCTTCGGCGTCATCACCGGCAAGCCCCTCGCCCTCGGCGGCTCGGCCGGCCGCGGCGACGCCACCGCACGCGGCGGCTGGTACACCGTCCGCGAAGCCGCCAACGAGCTGGGCATTGACATCGCCAAGGCCACCGTCGCCGTCCAGGGCTACGGCAACGCCGGCTCCTTCGCCGCCATCCTGGGCAAGCAGCTCTACGGAGCCAAGATCGTCGCCGTCACCGACACCCAGGGCGGCGTCTACGCCAAGGACGGCCTCGACCCCGACGCCGCCCTCGAACACAAGCGCCGCACAGGCTCCGTCGCCGGCCTCCCCGGCACCCAGCCGATCAGCAACGCCCAGGTGCTCGAGCTGGACGTTGACATCCTGTGGCCTTCCGCCATCGAAAACGTCATCACCGGCGCCAACGCTGGCAAGGTGAAGGCCAAGATCGTCGCCGAGGCCGCCAACGGCCCCACCACCCCCGAGGCCGACGCCATCCTCCACAAGGCCGGCATCCACGTCATCCCCGACTTCCTCTGCAACGCCGGCGGCGTCACCGTCTCCTACTTCGAAATGGTCCAGAACTTCAACCACTTCTACTGGACTGAGAAGCAGGTTCACGAGATGCTCGACAAGAAGATGACCGACGCCTACCACGCCGTCCTGGCCGCCTCGCGTCGGCACAAGGCCCACATGCGCCTCGCCGCCTACGCCGTCGCCGTCCAGCGCGTCGCCGAGGCTGGTAGGGCGTGCATACGTGCACGCGGGATGAACAAGATGGTGTGCAAGTATGCACACCCTACCGGATCTCATACAACTCGGCGGAGATGATGCCCAGCCGGCCATCGGGACCCTGGGCGGCCAAGCGAAGCTCCCAGAGGCCAGGCTGGTCGAGGAGGATAGGCCTCTCGTAGCGGGGGGACTCGGCCGTCGGTGACAAGCCGTCTAGGCTGTAGCGAATGGCCGCGCCCGCCGGCGCCGAGAGCGTAATCTCGACCTTGCCCTTGAAGACACCACCCGCAGGCTTGGCCGCAACCGCAACCGACGCGGTTTGGGCGGACTCGATGGCGAGGTCGTCAATCCAGGCCCAGGCCTCGAAGGCCCCGCCGCCCGAGCGGCTGTCGTAGGCGACGAGGATGGCCGCAATGGCCTTGCCCGCGTGGGTCTGGCCGAGGGGGATCGCTATCTTCGTCCACCTGCCCACCTCGCCTTTCGGGTTGCCGGGGTGGACGCCGCCGCCGTCGCTGGTCTTCGCCTGCGAATCGCGGAGGACCGAGCCGTCGGCGAAGAGGAGGTCAAGGCCCACGCAGCGGCCGCGGTCGTTCGCCGGGCGAATCCAGTAGCTCAGGACCGAATCCGCTGCGACGCCGATGGCCTCCTCGAAGAGCCTGAAGTAGACGTGGGAGTAGGCCGGGTCGTCCGCCACGCCCGCGACGCGCAGCGCCCGCTTTCCGGATTGTAGGCGGGGCGTCTCTGCCCCGCGGATATCCGCCACGCGGCATTCGGGCTTGCTCACGCTCTTGATGCCGCCGCCTTGCTGGGCGAGGGCGTTGGCCGCGGGCTGCGGCTCGCCGGCCTCGAAGCCTGTCTTGAACGTGAAGCGGTCCGCCGCGGGCGCGATGGCCAGCGAGTTGCAGCGGGCGTAGAGACGCGGCGGGGGTTGTGGGCGGGGCGTCTCTGCCCCGCGGGGCACGGAGGCCCCGCCCACAGCACGGAGGCCCGGCCCACAATCTATCTTCAGTTCGTTCGGCGCGAGATTGGCGATGAGGCGGGCGCTCTCAACCGTCGGCTCGACGCGGATGTGGACGGGCAAGTCGCGGGTCCAGTGGGCGTTCTCGATGGCCACACGGCCGCCCTTGAGGATGAAGGGGCCGCAGAGGGTGTTGACGCCCTGGATCAGCACGTCGCCCTGTCCGCCGATGATGCCGCTGGTCTTCCCGCCCCAGATTTGGGTGTTGAAGAAGCTCGCCTTGCCCTTGAACGAATCGCCTACGATGATCCCCCCCACCTCGTGCGCCCCGAGCGGCACGAGCTGGGCGTTGATGAACGTCACGTTCGCGCTCCCCTCCAGCACGGCGCAGCGGCTCCCCGTGTCCGTGCCGTGGTTGATGACCGTCGCATTCGCGCCCCCTTCATCGTCGCGGAAGGCGATGCCGTCGTAGGCGGCGTAGAGGAACGTGCCCCGCACGTGCTCCCTCTCGCACCGCCCGAACACGATCCCCTCCAGGTTCGCCCGCTGGTACTCGATGACTCCCTGGATGCTCTTCCCCTCGGTGTACGGGCTTCTCAGGCTCGGATGCACGCGGACCGAGTAGTGGGGGTTGAACTGCACGTCCTCGACCCATCCGTCGCCCTTGCACTTTGAGACGAAGAGTCCGCGCTTGAACACAGCGCCCGCGAGGTAGCGGATGACGTGTCCGTCGCTGGGATGCGTCCAGAAATCCGCCCCCTGGTAGGCATTGCCGAGCGTCAGGTCCACGAGCCAGCACCCCGGCCCCAGGCTCTGAATCGCCCAGGGATAGGGCTGGATGTTCCGCAGGTCCTGCTCGGGATACCAGATGGTCAGCCCCCTCAGCCCCGACTTCGCTTCGAGTCGGATGAAGGGCGTCCCATCCTCCTTCCCCTTGCCGCTCGTCGGCATCAGCACCGACCCGCCCGAGACCGTATGGTGGGGCACATCGAAAATCCCGCGAAGCTCGACCCCCGACGGCACCACGATCTCCCCCGCGAACCGATAGTTCCCCGCGGGCACGTACACCGTGCCGCCCCCCGCCTTCCGTGCCGCCTCCAGCGCCTTCGCAAATGCCGCCGTGTTGTCCTGCTCCCCCGCCCCCGCCCCGAAGTCGGTGACAACGAGGAGGGATGCGGCTGCTGGACGAGGCTTGGGAGCCAGCTTGTACCAAGCCTGCGGTCGTCCTTCTGCAATGGGGACTTCGCCCGCCGACAGGATGCCGCCACGGGGCGGGTGCTCCTGGTCAATCTGAACGTCGAACTTGTTGCCCAGCACGAGCAACCTGCGGGCGCCACTTGCGACGCGAAGCACCACTTGCCCCTCTTGCGAGCGGCAAGCAAGCACCGAAAGGCATCCGTTGGCCACCTCAGCCAAGGGCTTCTTCCTGTCCCACAACTCGCACCCGCGAAGAAGCAGGTTGCCGGGGCCTTCGAGCACGAGGCCGTTGGACACGACGCCACCCCGAACGAGCGCGGTGGAGTTGAAGGATTGTGGTGCGTGAAGGGCCTGCTCGGAGCCGTGCAACTGGCACTCGCTGACCGAAAGCCCAATCTCGTTCAGGGCATCCAAACGCAGGGCCGTCCGTCCCGCCAGCGTGCAGCCGAAGAGGACGGCGTTTGTCGTTCCTTGCTGCCCAGGGCGAAACAACATGCCCACGCCATATTCGCCGGCGCTAGCTATGTGAAGATACTCCCAGTCGGACCGCCGAATCTCAAACGCCACGCCCTCCTTGCGGGTGAACGCGTCCAGCGCATCCTGCGCCTCCTTAGTGGTGGGCGCGCCGGGGAGGCCGGAGACCTGCCAGATGGCGCGGGTGAACTGAACGTCGTGCAGCCGCCCAATATCCGTGCACGTGTCAATCCAGATGCCCGCTTTGAGCGGCGTACCGACGACGTTGCGGATGGTGTGAAGCTCGTTCCATTCCGGTCCGATCTTGATGGCCTGATAGGGGTTGACGAGTGTCACGTATTGGATGGTGATGTTGTTGCCCGTGACCTTCTCCGAGGTGCGGATGGTCCAGGGATAGGGGACGATCTTCATCGGGTCCTGGTCGGGATACCAGATGGCCAGGTTGGTGAGGCCCGTGCCGCGCTCCATCGTGATCGCGGGCGGGCCGTCGCCCTTTCCCTTGTCCGCGGTGGGCATGAGAATCGTGTAATCTCCCGCAGGTTTTGGAACCTGCGGGAGGTTGGGCACATGGTCGCCGCGGAGGGTGACGCCTTCCCTGAGGGTGAGGCGGCCGGCGAGGCGATAGCGGCCTGGGGGGAGGAAGACGACGCCTCCGCCCGCGGCGGCGGCCTCGTCAATCGCCGCCTGAATCGCCCCCGTGGCGTCGCCCACGCCATCCTTCGGCGCCTCGACAACGAGCGAGGCGATCACCACGTCGTCGGTAGGGAACTTGGTCTCGATGACGAGGCCAGGGCCGCCGCGGCCATCCGCCACCCGAACATCATCGAGGTCTACACCGTCGGCTGCGACAAGGGCCACGAGTTCATCGCCATGGAGTTCGTCGAGGGCGGCTCGCTCGCGGACCTGCTGAAGCGCGAGGGCCGTCTCCCGCCTGACCGCGCACTCGAGTTGCTGAAACAGGTCGCATCGTGTCTCGCCAAAGCCCACGCCGTCGGCGTCCTCCACCGCGACATCAAGCCCGGCAACCTCCTCCTCACCTCCGACGGCCTGGTGAAGGTGGCCGACTTCGGCCTCGCCAAGCACGAGGGGGTGGACGTGAGCGTCACAGCCAGCGGCGCCGCGCTGGGCACTCCCCTCTACATGGCGCCCGAAGTCTCCGAGGGCCACCCCGCGGACCCGCGCAGCGACCTCTACTCCCTGGGCGCCACCTTCTACCAGGCCATCGCCGGCCGGCCCCCCTTCGACGGCCAGACGCCCGCGGAGCTGGTCCGCAAGCGCTTGACGACCGAAGTCACCCCGCTGGTGGACCTCGCGCCCGCCTGCCCACCCCCGCTCTCCCGCATCATTCACCGGCTCCTCCAGAAGGACCCAGCCGACCGCTACGCAAGCGCTCAGAGTCTTCTCGAAACGCTCAATGCCATCGAGTCCCGTGCGGCACCCGAGCCGGGCACAGACTCGAGCACGGCGCCTCTTGGGCCCGCGTTGCGGAAAGCCGTAGTGACAGGCGGCCCGCCTGTCCCCCGCTCGAAGAAGACGACAGACGAGCCGTCTGTCGCTACGGCCGGCCTCTCCACGAGCGATGGCAAGGTCAGTCATGCCGAGCGAAGTCGAGGCATCTCTCCGAAGGCTCCAGAGAAGAGAGATTCCTCGACTTCGCAAGGCTCCGCTCGGAATGACCGTGAGGGGGAGCCTGCCGTTGCCGATGGAGCGCCTGGCAGCGCGGAAGTCCCGCCGCGCCGCCTGGGCAAGAGGCGTTGGCGTATCGTCCTCGCGGCGGCCGCGGCGCTCGTGGCTCTCTTGGCCGCCGCGTACTTCCTCTTCCTCCGCCCGAGCGAGCGGCCGGCCGACGCCCCCGGCGAGGTCGTCCTCCGCACCGGCAAGCTCCTCTTCCGCACCGAGCGCTTCGAGCCTTCAGGTCACAACAAGCTGGAGGACATGCGTGAGCTGCTCGCAACTTCCGCGCGCAACGTGAGCGAGGTTGAGCTAGCGTTCCAACTCATCAATGACTCAAGGGAATTCGTGACGCTTTCCTCGTTGAAGGTAGTGTCAATTGGATCTCTCACCGTCAAGGAAGACAGCCTCGGGACGCGAGTCATCAGTTCGATGCGACCCAAGATAGTAGATGTGGCCGAGGCGCGGACGGATCTGGGTGCGCTCGACGTTCTGGTCAACGCGCGAGAGTCCCATGAGGAGCGTGACGACGGGGTGTTCCACTTGCTGCCTCCCCGCGCTTGGGACCTGCTGTCACCCGAACGCCTGGAAGTGGTTCAGCCTGGCGGCATCCGGTCATTCGTCGTCCGTGTGCGCTGCAAGAGGACTGAACTGGCGTGCGATGTGGTCGAGTACGTCCCGCTCAGGCGCGGGGGCTTGGCGAGCCTCGACTTCGAGCCACCTGAGGCGCAGAGCGTTGACCACGTGTTCAATGTTGTCGTTGATATCCTAGGGGAGGGCGAGCGACACCTGTTGTACTCCGATTGGGTGTACGCCCTGATCCCAACGATTGACAGCCTATTTGTCATGCTGACTGAAGACGTGCGTGGCAGCCTGCCCCTTCGGAAGTGGTATGCGCTCCCTCCAGAAGAGTTCGTGCGCCAGGCTGTTCCGCGCGCAGTGAAGGCCCATTCGGAAACCCTTGCGTATACAATCGCGAAAGAGAGCGGATGTGTGCCCACGGACTTCGATGCGGATACAGTGTCGGCCTACTGTTACTATCACGACTGGGAGTCACGATTTCGGCGGCGTGGCCCCGCTACGAAGACGGGTGCTGTGGGCACAGCGAAGCAACCGAGAGCAGCCTCGGGTCTGTACGGCGATGCGTACGACGACAGCCTGTGCCTTACGTTCGGCAGAAGGATAGAGCGGTCTAACCTTGTGCCGCTGTTAGCGGGCGTGGCGAAGGAGCATCCTGTGCTTTGGGGGCCGATGGAGGCGGAGCTGAAGAGGATGGAGGGCTGCGGGGATAAGGTGCTTGAGCGCAAGGCGCGGTTCGTGAGGGAACAGCTCGAGGCGGCGAAGCGGCCACGGCCTCCTGAGCCGTCGCCTTAGGCCGAGTCGTAGGCGGGGCGTCTCTGCCCCGCGGGGGTTTCGAGCAATGTAGGCGGGGCGTCCCTGCCCCGCGTTCTTTTCTTGCGGGACAGAGACGTCCCGCCTACAATGCGATCGTCGCGGGTCGCGGACGGCACGCCGCCAATCAAGACGCGGGGCAGGGACGCCCCGCCTACAATGTGACGTCGTGGGGCGCGCACGGCCAGGACGCGGGGCAGGGACGCCCCGCCTACAGGGGTGGTGAAGATGAAGGACGTGCCACATGCCGCGAATCTGCGGTGGGGGCGGTTCTCGGAACCAGGCGCGGCCTATCACATCACGAAATGCCGTGACGCCGCCTGTTCGTTGACACTGACTGATCCCCCTGCGGCGGAGGCCATCGTCGGGTCCATCGACTGGCACCGGAGGAACCAACACGCTCATCTGCTTGCCTTCGTGGTGATGCCGGACCACGTGCACTGGCTGTTTGTGCTTGGCGAGGAGCGTTCCCTTGATGCGGTGATGCACGGCTTCGGCAGCGTGACGTGGCAGGGGTTTCGCCGGGCCTATGGCGCCAAGGTGGGGAAGGTGTGGGAGGATGAGTACCACGAGCATCGGTTGCGGTCGGAGGAACGGGCGTGGGCAACGCTCGAGTACATGCACGAGAATCCTGTGAGGAAGGGGTTGTGCGAGAAAGCGGAGGAGTGGGTGTGGTCCACGGCGAATGAGAGGTTCCGTGGTTGGATCGAGAGGGAATACATCGAGTGAGGGGTCGCGGGCAGAGGGGGCAGTTGTAGGCGGGGCGTCCCTGCCCCGCGGGGGTTTCATGGGGTTGTAGGCGGGGCGTCCCTGCCCCGCGTTCCTCTCGCCGCGTGAGGCGGGAACCAAGACGCGGGGCAGGGAAAACCGAAGGCGCCGCCCGGCTGGTGGTAAGCGGATCGGGCCCACAGCCGGCAGCTCACGTCCTGATAGAGAAGCCAGCGGTTCATCAACAGGTCGAAGGAGTCGTCCGGCGTATGGACCTGGACCGTGCCGAGGATGCCGTCCCAGCTCAGGCGTACGGTCTCCCGGGCGATTTCCGCGGTGGCCACGCGACCGTGACGGCCGAGAAGCTCACGGGCCTCGTCCATATCCTTTCCCTGCCCGACCAGGAACACAAGGAGGCGCGTCTCCCCCGGGATCAGAGAGACGGAGACGTGCAGCGCGGCGCAGGGATCGAGCCCCGCCCCGAAGCGGCCCGACAGGGCTTCACGGCGGAGCGCCGCCGGATGCGCCAGGGAACCGTTGCGACCCAGGAACGACGTGCGATCTCCCGTTGCTGAGCGCAGCTCTTCGCTCGCGTGCGCGAAAGCCACGCGCCCCGCGAACTCTTGGCTGTAGGGATTCCTGGCCAGGACCGCTCCGTTTGCGGAGTCGAGCTCGGTCACCACGTGCGTGCTCTGGCCTACCCGCGGCGGTCCCAGAGCCCACTCGTTGTAGGCGAATACGCTCAGGCGACGCGCCGTTCCGCTTTCGTTCGTGAGCGTGAGCAGCGAGAATTTCACCGGGTCCTTTGCGTCTACGAAGACGTCAAGGTCTTGGCGCAGGCCGTGCGCAACGCGAGAGAAACGAGTCAGCCCGGCGGAATGCCGAATGACGAAGCGACCGTCTCCGCCCGTGCGGGGCATCGGGCCCGGCGTGGGGGACCAGGTCTCTCCGGTCTCATCGTCGCGGATGAAGAGCGCCTCGGCCGTGGGGTCGGTCACAGGGTCGTTCGCGAAGGGCGTGAGGCGGTTCTCGCGGCTGTTCTCCGACCAGGTGTAGGCGGACCCTGAAGCCGTGACCACCGTCCCGAACGCGGGATTGGCGATGACGTTGGCCCAAGGCAGGGGCGTCTCCTGGTCCGCTTCCAGGACGACCACGTAGTCGCGCCCGTCGTCGGCGAAACCGCCCACGCCGTTGGCCAGGCTGAGAGGGGGCACGGCCACCTGCGCCGGTGACGCGGCGGCCGAGCTCGACTCCTCGGAGAGCGCGAATTCCTTCGGCTCCGGCCACTCGGGATCGCATTGGTCGAGTTGGTTGGCCAGATCTCCCCGCTCGCCGCTCAGGACGGCGCGCGCCACCTCCGCGAGGAGGATACGCTCGGCTTCAGCCATGCGGTCCCCACGGAGGAGATAGGTCCCCCCGGGCCGGTGCTTCCAGGTCCTCCAGGGTCCATTGTCGAGGAGGGCCACGAGCTGCGCATGCATCTCGTCGAGATAGCTTATGGGGTGTTCGTTGAGGATCACGACGTCGGCGCTCAACCCCTTGAGCCGCCAGTACTCCTGCGCCTGCAGGACCTGGCGCACCAAAGGCAGGTCGTTGTCCTCGACGACCCGTACCAGGAGGATAGGGAGATCGCCGGAGATGCCATGCGGCCAGAGGCCTTCCTGGCCAAGGGTGTTGCGGGCCAGAAGCTTGGGGCTCGCGCGGAGCGATCCGTCGGTATACAGCACCCGCGAGGCCAGGCGTTCGAAGAGCAAGGCTTGTTCGCTCGAGATGCCGAGGTGGCGAAGGCCGCTCTGCGCATGCGCGAAGGCGAGAGCGAAGGTTCGCGCCGCGGCGCTCGGCTCGTGGTAGCGCTGGGCGAGAGCCAGGGCCGTCTCCCGGGAGGACGCCATCCCCGTGGCGAAGGACAGCTTAATGAAGCCGCCCGGCGCGAGGCGAATACGCTGCCTGAGGCTGACGATGGGGTCGAGCACGAACCCGGTCGTGCCGGACAAGGAGCGTCCGTCCAGGGCTTGGGGGTTCTCGGGACCGCGGCCGCGACCCAGGAAGCGTGCCCGGTCGGTCTCCCATTCCACCGGCCCCTGCTTCCGTCCTTCCAGGCTCAGGACGTGGATCGCCCACGCCCCGGGCTCTTCCGGGGCGCGCGCCCGGCGGTGGCAGAGGAGGGCGGCGCTCTCGGAAAGGTATTCCGTCTCGACGAAGAGCTTGCCAAAGGCCGGATGGGCCAGGTCGTCGCACGGCGGGGAGAGAACGATCTCGGCAAAACTCGTGATCTCGATCTCGCGGGGGCGATCGCTGTGGTTGGTCACCGCCAGGCGCCGCACCTCAACGTCGTCCTGGTTCGAGACCGCGATGTCGAGCAGAGTGGCGATGTCGTTATCCCGGCGGCGAAAGGTCGCCTTCTCCGCGAGGAACGAGACCAGGTAGTCCTCCGGCTCCTTGGCCGTGGGGTGGAAAGTCGCCGACCACACCGAGCCGCTCCGGACATCGCGCAGATAGAGGAACTGGCTCCCCGGATCGCGGGTCGGATCCTCCCGGTGTCTTGTGACCGCCCTGCCTCGACAGAAGCTGGCGCCCCCTCCCGCATTCGTCACGATGGCGGTGTAGTTGCCGTTGGACAGGAACTGCGCATGGGGGAATAGCGTATGCGGCGACCGGAAACGGCGAACTGCCAGCGCGGGCTGAGGGCCGGCCACGCGGGTTTCCTCGACCGGCCGCGGCTGGGTGATGTGCGTCTGGCGAGGCACCCGCTCCTGCAACAGCAGCTCGGTGGCCTGC
Source organism: Planctomycetota bacterium (assembly GCA_041320515.1). Lineage (GTDB taxonomy): Bacteria > Planctomycetota > PUPC01 > DSUN01 > DSUN01 > DSUN01. The sequence goes on from JBGLNR010000001.1 coordinate 4,764,737, forward strand.
ACGCGCGGGTCGGCATGAAAGCGTTTCACCATCGGATCGCCGAGGAGGGCGTTGGCGAGAGACACGAGTGTCATCCCCTGGTGATGGGCCATGAAGGCTCGCACGACAGTTCCCCGGGCGAGACCCGCTCTTTTCCCGTCGCTTTCGGGCTCCTCGGCATTCCCATGCGTGTAATCGATGGCCTCGTAGTAACCATAGGCGCCTTCGAGGCCTTCTTCGGCAAGGCGCCGCAGGTTGCGGGCGGCCTCCTTCGGTTCGAGCCCGGCGGCGAGGGCGGTGGCGTAGGGAGCGACCACGAGCTCGTCGCCCAGGCCGCGCTTCAGGCCGAGGCCGGGAATACCGAAGGCCTTGTACTGATAATTGCCGTGCCGGTCCACGAGGTTGTGGGCGGACTCCGAGATCCCCCAGGGCACGTCGCAATCCCTCGCATACTCGATCTGCCGCCGCACGGCCATCCGGCACGTCTGGTCGAGGAGTGTTTCCGGAAAGCTTTTCATGAAGAGGAGCGGCATCAGGTACTCCCGTCGCGGAAGGGATGGATGCAGAGGAAGTCGAGATTGAAGGCGGCCAGGGCGATGAGCGGGGGGACCCATCGGTCGCGGAGGCAGCGGCTCCACAGACCGATCAACTCCCGCATGGCGTCGGGGGTCTGGGCGGCGGGGAGGGTCTTGAAGCGGACGCGGCTGCGGCCATCGGGATAGGTCTCGATGATATCGCCATCCTCGTGCTTGAACTGGCCGGCGTCCCAGATGTTGCCGCGTGCGAGGCGGTGGAGCTCGAGGATGGTGTCTTCGGAGAGCGGCAGGCTGGCGGCCTGCTCGTGGATGAGCTTGAGGGCGTCGCGGTAGCCGCTGACCTCTTCCTCGCCGCGGTCGCGGAGGAGGGGCTTGCCGAAGATGACGGTGCGGACGCGCTTCTGGTCTATCTCGACCCCCTCGATGCGGTTGGAGGAGACGGCGCTCTCAATGAGGGCGTGCTCGCGGAGGACCTTGAGCTTCTGGGGCGACTGGTGGGTGAACAGCTCCTGCTTGCCGCGGGCCTCGCCCAGGTCGTTGAGATACCAGCCCGTGGCGGTCGGGATCGTCTTCGGCTCGGCGGCGAACTGGCGAAGGGTCATCATGCGTTCGGGTTCCCGCAGGGAGGCGTGTCGTCGCTCACGTGCATCGTATCAGGGCCGCGGGGCCAGGCACACCACGGACCCGCGGGGGCAGGAAAAGGCAAAAGGCAAAGGGCAAAGGGCAAGAGGCAGAGCGCTGAATCAGGACCGGACTCACCATACCTGCTACCCGCCAAGTCCCACGGTACACGGGCCGAGCGGCATGACCCGACAAACTGTATTGGCTGCTATTCTACCGCGCTGCCCCCCTGCTATCAAGCCCGCTCCGCCGCGCCATGCGCAGGGGCGGGCGCACTCAAGCAGTCATGCCATCGCGCGAGATCGCTGACGTCAAGGGGCAGCCACTCACGGGTGTCGAATGGGGGATGATTGATATTCGAGGGTGTGACACCTGGCTACTTGTCAAGGGAAGCGTGGCTGCGCAGAAGGCTGTTGACAACGGGAGTCTCGCGCGGTAGGATCGTTAGAATGCCAGACTGGCTGGCGTGGCTGCTTTGCTTTTGTTCTTCAGCCGCAGAGGAACTCCCCGGAGAACAGGGGTGGAGGCTCGGACGTGCCAGGGACCAAGTACAGTGTCCTCCGAAATGCCCCCAGGGGAGATTCGGGTGAGGACATAACAGCGGCTGCTGAGGACCCTCACCGGTGACACACTTGGAGCGCCTGGGCAACCGGGTTCGGATACCGATTGAGCCCGATGAGGACGGGTTCACCGGTCGAGAGTGTCCCGACCCCGAGTGTGAAGGCTACTTCAAGGTACAGTTTGGTACGGGGTTGAAGGGTGACGTTCCCTGCCACTGCCCGTATTGCGGGCACACGGCAGGCCACGGCCAGTTCGGGACGAAGGAGCAGATCGAGTACGCCAAGTCGGTGTTCATGAGGGAAGTCTCCGATGCTGTCTACCAGGACCTCAAGGGCATGGAGTTCAACCACCCGGCTCGCGGGCCTTTCGGGATCGGACTCTCGATGAAGGTCGAGCGAGGCAGCACCCCGCCCATTCGCTACTACAAAGAGAAGCGGCTTGAGACCGAGGTGATCTGCGACCGATGCACCCTTCGATACACCATCTACGGGGTCTTCGCATATTGCCCTGACTGTGGCACTCACAATTCAAGGCAGATTCTCAGCAAGAACCTGGACCTTGCAGAAAAGGAAGTCGCCCTGGCAAGTGGAGTCGGGGCAGACATTGCCGAACATCTCATCTCCGATGCGATGGAGAACGTTGTCTCGGCCTTTGACGGATTCGGCCGGGAGACGTGCCGAGTTCGCTCCGAATCCGTCCGCAACCCCAAAGAGGCGGAGAACGTGTCGTTCCAGAACCTCGACAGCGCGAAGCGGCGCGTCCAAGCCCTGTTCGGCCTGGACTTCAGTACAGCAGTTGACGAGGCGGAATGGGCATTCGCTTGCCGATGCTTCCAGAAGCGTCACCTTCTGGCTCACAAGATGGGCGTTGTTGACCAAGCCTATCTCGATGTGACAGGGGATCGCTCGGCCGCTCAGGGCCGCAAGGTCGCAATCAGCGCCGATGAGGTCACGCGGCTGATGGCTCTGGCAAAGCGGCTGGGTGAGTACCTTGTGACACACCTGCCGCAGCCCATGCTGTCCTCTTCGGGCGAGATCGCTGAGGGTCGTCGCTAGGCCGTTCACTTGACGGCCACCGCCCACCATTCTCACACCCCCACCCGCCGCCGTGTCCGGCCCTCAGAGATCGCGATGCCAAGGTTGCCCCCGAAGCGTCGAAGCGAGTCCGTGGCGGGCACGCCGACTTCCGTTGGGAGCGAAGAGGAACTGGTAAAATGATTCCGGGTAAAATGATAGGACAAAGAACCGAGAGGGGAGCAGGGCGAAGCCCAGGAGAGATTGCGGCTGCCCAATGCGCTCCCAGCCCCCACACCCCACCCGGCGGCCCCCTCTGCTCGAATCACTTGGGCGTGGTCCGCTAGAGTCACCGGGCGGCTGACCGGGGGGGGCGGAGGGGAATGAAGAGAGATTCCTCGAGTTCTCGTCCCGACGGTCCCCCGTCGGGACGGCGTGTCTTGGACGCTCCCGCGTGCGTCTTTGGGCTTTCCGCTCCGGCGGGGGCGGGGAACCCCGGAGCGTCCAAGCCAGTGCATCCCCACGCGGGAGCGTGGGGACGAGAAAGATTGAGCATGTAGCGCGGGCCATTCGGGCATGAAACGGCGTGGGGCCATAAACAGTTGCGAAACAAGAGGTTACGGCACATGTTGCCAAACGACTACATGCTCAAATTCAGTGTGGGAGATTGAGCATGTAGCGCGGGCCATTCGGGCATGAGGCGGCATTGGGCCATAAACAGTTGCGAAGCAAGAGGTTACGGCACATGTTGCCAAACGACTACATGCTCAAATTCAGTGTGGGAGATTGAGCATGTAACGCCGCCGTCAGTGGGTGACGGCGTGGAGGACGATGTTGACGCCGAGTTGAACGGCGTCGCGGGATTCGTAGCCGACGGCGTAGGGGTGGGGCTTGAGTTCCCAGCCGCAGCCCATGTCGAAGGGGCTGTAGACGACGGCGAGTTCGCCGCGTGGAGGCGGCGGTCGGATTCGAACCGACGGATAAGTGATTTGCAATCACTCGCCTTGGGCCACTTGGCTACGCCGCCGGCCAGACGTGGGGAGTCAGGACTTGTTTTCGATCTGCTTCTTCGGCTGCGGCTCGGGCGAGGCCTCGATTTCCTTGCGGACCTCCTCGCCCGTGTCGCGGAGGCCCTTCTTGAACTCGACGATGCCCTTGCCAATCGAGCGCATGACCGAGGGGAGCCGGGGGCCGAAGATCAGCAGTGTGATGATGCCGATGATGATCAGCTCGGGCATCCCAATGTTCTGGAACAGCGCGAGCGGGCAGATGCTGGACATGTCGAGCCACCTCAAAGAGGCCGGTGTGCCGTTCTCACTGAAACCACACTAGTGTAGCGCCCGGCGGGGCAGTGAGTCAAGCGGCGCCGCGGCTCGAGCATGGCCCCCATTCCTGGCGCTCTGGGGTGATGGCAGGCCCCGACCCTCCCACTGCCCCTCCCTGGTAGGGAGGGGGGTTCGGACCCCTCTCCCTTGTAGGGAGAGGGAAGGGAGAGGGTCGGACTCAAGAGCTGGCAGCAAGCTCACCAGGATTGGGGGCCATACTCCCACGGCTCGGGGCGGGGGCGGCAGGACCGTCGCCTACATTCTCACATTCTCAAGAATGTGAGAATGTCGCGGCGAGGGGCTTGTGGACCACGAAGGCGAGTTCCGCGGGGAACTCCAGGCGTTCGACCGTCCACGACGCATGGCCCAGGAGAGCGCGGAATGCTCGCTCGTAGTTCCTGCGCATGCCCCTGTCGCGCCCGCCAAGGCTGGCGATGGGGAAGGAGACGACGATGTGGCGCACGCGAAGGGCGTCGAGCAGGCGGCGGGTGGCGCCGCGCTCCTGGCGCTCGAGGCTCGTCGCCGCCTTGAGCAGGAAGGCCACGTCGGCCTCCTCGGTCGGCGGCGCGCGCAGGAGGTCGGCGTGGACCGCCTGGAAGCCCTTTCCCAGGAAAGGGGCGCAGCGGTTGAGGAAGGCCACGGCGCGGCCGTCGAGATCGCAGGCGTGGTACGAGGCTTTGGGGGGCAGGCCCATCCAGGGGATCGCCAGCGGGTGGAGGCCGCAGGCGAGGTCGAGGACGCGGCGGGGTACGCCTGTGACGGCGAAGACCTCGGCGTGGAAGCGGCCGAGCAGGGGCAGGCGCTCGCGGGTCGAGGCGTGGCAGGCCATGGCGGCGCGGCAGGCCTCGCGGAACGCCTCGGCGTCGCCGACAGGAGCCTGTCCAAGAATCCCCGTGGGCTGCGTTGCCGGCGTCAGCGGGGCGGATGCAAGGCGCGGCGACGCAGGCGATGCGGCGGAGTGCATCGCTGAGGAGACGCAACGCGGCAGACGCCCCGCTGCCGCCGCAACCCGCAGGGACGCCGCGACTTCTGGCCGCAGGCGTTGTCGCGCGTCGTCAGCGATGCTCTCCGTTGCATCGCCTCCTCCGTGCTCCTCGCCTTCGGCCAGAATCGCGGGCGTCGCAGCCTCACGCGGATTCTTGGACAGGCTCCTCGCGTGGGCGGCGGCCAGGCCGCGGAACAGGCGCTCGTAGTCGGGCGGGGGGCCGAACGCGCCGAAGACCTGGTGGAGGCGCGCCTTGGTGGCCTTGACGGCCTGCTTGAGGCCGCCGCGCTTCGCCAGCTCGGCCGCGCCCAGGCGGCGCACCGTGTCGGCGCACACGGCCCGGTACTTCGGCGTGGCGAGGACGGCGGAGACCAGTGCGTCGAGTTCGCTCATCGGCCGGCCCCAGGGACGGAGAGGGCACGAGAGAGATTGGTTCGTCGCCCACAGAGTACAGCGATTCGGGCCGGTGGGCGCAAGCGCGCCTCGGGCCGGCGGCGCGAGGGCGGCCCCCCAATCCCGGTGGCTCTAGCCGGCGACGGGCCCCAACCCTCCCCCTTCCCCCTCCCTGAGAGGGAGGGGGGTCCGGACCCCTCTCCCTTCCAGGGAGAGGGCAGGGAGAGGGTCGGGCCCTTCAACCCGTGGGAGGGCTGCCAGGGCCAGGGGCCGTGCCCCAATGGCCCCGTCCGGTTGACACCGGGGCCGCGTTGTGGTTTCATTGCGGGCGGGGTCGCAGGCGGATCGTTCACGGGAGCTTGCCTGGAGGCTCGATAGCGATGTGCCCTCTGCTGTGCGGTGGCATGGTGGCCGCGGTGCCGTGGCACTCGAGCGGCCTGCTCCTGGCCGTGGTGGCCGTGGTGTGGCTGGTGCTGGCGTACCGCTGGTACGGCCGGTGGCTGGAGCGGAAGACGATCGCGCCCACGGACGCGAAGACGCCGGCCGAGGCCCAGTACGACGGGGTGGACTACTGTCCGGCCCGGCCGGTGGTGCTGTTCGGCCACCACTTCGCCTCGATTGCGGGGGCGGGGCCGATCATCGGGCCGATCATGGCGGTCGCGGCGTTCGGGTGGACGCCCACGGCGCTCTGGGTGCTGCTCGGGGTGGTGCTGATCGGCGCGGTGCACGACTACCTGACGCTGATGATCTCGGTGCGGAACAGGGGGAACTCGCTGCCCGACGTGGCGCGCTCGATCCTCGGCGGCCCGGCGCGCGTGCTCTTTCTCATCTTCGTGTGGATCGGCCTCGTGCTGGTCATCACCTCGTTCTGCGCGGTGACGACCGACACGTTCATCGAGGCGCCGCAGATAGTCTTCCCCACCTTCGCGCTCATGCTCATCGCCATCCTCTTCGGCGTGCTGACGTATCGCCTGAACATGAAGACCTGGCTGAGCACGGCGATCGCGCTCGCGCTGATGGCGGGGGTGGTCGCGCTCGGCTTCGTGCTCCCCATCCGGCTCGAGGACCTCGGCGTCCCGGCCGGCTCGGTGCGAACGGTCTGGCTGCTCGTGCTCCTGGCCTACGGGGTGATCGCGTCGGTGGTGCCCGTGTGGATTCTGCTCCAGCCGCGCGACTACCTTTCGACCTGGATTCTCCTGGGCGGGATGCTCGCCGGCTTCGTGGGCATCGTGTGGGTGCAGCCCGCGCTCAAGGCCCCCGCGGTGACCGAGAACCTGTGGTCGCCGCAGCCGCTCTGGCCCATGATGTTCATCACGGTCGCCTGCGGCGCCGTCTCCGGCTTCCACTGCCTGGTGGCGGGGGGCACGACCTCGAAGCAGGAGGCCCGCGCCCAGGCCGACTACCTGCTGGCCGACCTCGCCCTCGAGTTCGCGAGCGAAATGAAGGACGAGGACGCGAAGAAGAAGAACTACATGGAGGCGGTGAGCCGCTTCACCGACATCGTGGCCAGCTACCCCGACAGCCCCTACGCCCCGAAGTCCCAGTACAAGAAGGCCCTCGTCTACGAGAAGATGGGCCTGATTGACCAGGCCTGCGAGGAGTACGTGAAGCTGTCCTACCGCTACCCGGACAACGAGCTGGTGGCGGAGACCATCGCGCGCCTGGGCCAGTACTTCCTCTCGAAGGGCAAGGAGCTGCGGGCCAAGGCCACGCCCGAGATAACCCCCGTAGAGCGCGAGAAGCTCGAGATGCAGGCCCGCGAGATGAGCAAGACGGCCGGGCAGGTGTTCGGCCGCCTCGCTGTCCGCTTCCCCACGCATCGCCTCGCCGGGCGCACGCTCGTGCTCAGCGCCCAGTGCTACATGCAGGCCGAGGACCTGCCCAAGGCCATCGAGGTCTTCAAGACCCTGGCCGAGACCCCGAAGATGGAGCCCGACCTCGTCGCCGAGGCCACGTACTGGTGCGGCGACTGCTACATGAAGCGGGGCGACCCCATGAACGCCTACCGGCAGTTCAAGCGCCTGACGTGGGACTACCCGGCGAGCAAGTGGGCCAAGTTCGCCCGCGGCCGCCTCACCGAGGAGGCCCTCGTGAGGGTCGGGGACACCGACGCGAACAAATAGTAGGGGCGCCCCTGTGTGGGCGCCCAACGGAAGGCGGCCACACAGGGCGTCCAACAGAGGGCGGCCACACAGGGCCGCCCGTACGTGCAGGTGCCTATGTCCCACACGCTCGTCGCCGAGTTGCCGCCCGCGCGGACCCAGCCGCTTGAGTGGTCCGGTCCGGCCTTCGCCGCTATGGCCCACGGCGAGCGGCGCCTGGCCGAGGCGTTCCTCGGGGCCGACGAGGTGCTGTTCGCCGTGCGGACGGAGAGCCGGGTAGACGTCGGCCGCTGGCGCGGTCCGGGCCGCCTGTGGGCCTTCGCGCTGCGCGACTGCCTGGCCCTCGTGGCCCACGGGCCGAGGCCCTACACCGAACGCATCCCCTACTCCCGCATTCGGGAGAGCACGTACAACCCTGTGACCGGCGAACTCGTGCTGGCCCCGCCCCATCACCTGAGGGTGAAGGGCCTGGCGATGGCGCCGCTCGAGGGCTACCACATGTTGGCTCAGATTCACAAGGAGGCAATGGCCGATGCTCCAGCTACTGATTGACGGCGGCTCGATGATGGTGCCTCTGCTGCTGTGCAGCATCTTCACCATCGCGGTGCTCATTGACCGCGGCCTGGCGTTTTACCGCCACAGCAAGAGCGACACGCGGGCGCTGCGCGCCAAGCTGCTCGGCCTCGTCGAGGAGGACCGCGTGGATGAGGCGGCGGCGCTGTGCGCCAACACGCCAGGCCCAGTCTCCGCCGTCCTCCTGGCCGGCCTCCAGTCCTACGCCAAGCACCGCTCGCTGGCCAGCCGCGTCGAGTCGCTGCTCGCCATCATGGAGAAGGCGATGGGCGACTACACGCAGCACGCGATGAACGCGGTCGAGAAGCGGTTCACCGTGCTCACCACGGTGGGCAGCGCGGCGCCCCTGTTCGGCATGACGGGCACGGTCACGGGCATGATCGCCTCGTTCGGCGCGCTGTCGGCCGCCGGCGTCGAGGCCAGCGGCGTGGCCTCGGGCATCGCCGAGGCCCTCATCACCACCGCCGCCGGCCTCCTCATCGCACTCGCCGCCGTCATCCCCTACAACATCTTCACCGCCATGTCCAACCGCATCGAACTCGAGATAGACGAGGCGTCGTCCGAACTCCTCGACCTCATCGCCACCCGCGCCGGCGTCCGCCAGTAGGGAGTGACCCATGGCCCGCCGCGAACGCCACCGATACGGGCTCGACGACATCCCCGTGTCCTCGTTCTCCGACATCGCGTTTCTCCTCATCATCTTCTTCATCCTCACGACCACGCTGGTGGCCACGCGGGGCCTCCTCACCGAGTTCCCCTCGGGCGAGCGCTCCGAGAAGCAGGAGAAGAAGACGGCCACGGTCTGCCTGCGCGACGGCAAGCTGACGCTCAACGACGCCGAGCTGGACCTGCCGAAGCTGCGGCGCGAGCTGGCGGCCCTGAAGCTGCACAGCCGCGAGGGCGACGCCAAGGTGGTGATCCTCGAGTCCGCCGGCAAGGTGGAGTACCAGGACTACTTCGCGGCCATGGCCGCCATCACCCAGGCGGGCGGCACGATCTGCATCGTGCGCGAGACGGGAGGCGGCCAATGAGGCACGCCCGTCCCGGCCGCCGCCGGCCCCGCATCATCATCCCCGTGGCGAGCATGGCCGACATCGCGTTCCAGCTCATCATCTTCTTCATGATTTGCAGCAACTTCGCGCGCGAGGCCGGCATCGCCGTGAAGCCCCCCGCGGCGCCCGACCTCGATCGCCTGCGCCAGAGCGCTACGGTCGTCTCCATTGACGGCCAGGGCCAGATATACGTCCAAGGCCGCCGCGTGCCCGACGCCCGTTCGGCGGAGACGGAGCTGGCCGACCTGCTGCGCAAGGCCCGCACCGCAGAGGCCCGCACCGTGCTCTTCCGCTGCGACCGCGCCGCGGGGCGCGAGGTCTTCGAGCCGGTCCTCGACGCCATCACCCGCGCCGGCGGCATCGTCGCCGCCATCGGCGAACGCCCCCCCTCCAGAACCCAGGAGACCCCCAATGGCCAGTGACCCCCAGGGAATCCAGAAGCACTCGCCCGACAAGCTGCTGACCGCGTTCTCCAAGACGCGCATCATGCAGTACTTCCTCGTCGCCGTGGCCATCCACATCGTGGCCACGGCGGCCACCTCGGTCGGCTACATCCGCGACCGCTGGATTGACCCCGAGGGCGCCGCGCGCCGCAAGGCCGCCCAGATCGAAGCCGCAAAGGCCGACGCCCCGAGCCCCAAGCCAAAGCCCGAGAGCCCCAAGCCCGAGACACCGCCCCCCGCGCCGAAGGAAGCCAAGACCCCCGAAGAGGCCCGCAAGGACACCCCGGTGGTCAAGGAGATCACGGACCTGCCCAAGAAGGGCGAAATCCCCAAGTCGCCCGAGAGGGGGCAGGGGGAGGGTTGGGGCCCGTCCAGCCCCACGGCCCAACCCTCACCCTACCCACTCCCAGGAAGGGAGAGGGGGGGGTTGCCCACGCGGTCAGCCGCCCGCCCGAGTCGCTCGCGCCGCCCGAATGGGGCACCGAGCACTTCGACTACTCCCGCGTCGTCCAGCCCGTCCTCGACAAGCATTGCGTCAAGTGCCACAGCGGCCCCGAGCCGCCCAAGCGGGTTGACCTCACGGGCGGCAAGACCGAGTGGTTCAACGTCTCCTACGACACCCTCAGCCAGCGCTACGTGAGCTGGATCAACACCTGCAACGGCCAGGAGGCCAACATCCTCCAGATCACCCCCAAGGCCTGGGGGTCGCCCGCCAGCAAGCTCACGCCGATTCTCATGGGCGCGCACGTGGACAAGGAGGGCAAGCCCCGCTTCACCCTCACCGACGCCGAGCGCCGCCGCCTCTTCACCTGGATTGACCTCAACATCCCCTATTATTCCACCTATGACATGGCCTATCCCGACATCGAGGGCGGCCGCCGCCTCGTGCCCAAGGACCTCAGGGCCAGACTCGCCGAAGTCGCCCAGCGCCGGTGCATCGAGTGCCACCAGAAGGGCGTCGCCACTCGCGGCTACATCCGCGTCACCGAGCCCGAGCTGAACGACTTCCTCGCCGCCCCCCTCGCCAAGGCGGCCGGCGGCCGCGGCTCCTGCGTGGCGAAGCCCGAGCCCGACGCCCTCTCTGAACTCGAAACTCGAAACTCGAAACCCGAAACGGCTGCTGCCATCTTCGCCACCAAGGACGACCCCGACTACCAGCTCCTCCTCAAGTGCTTCGACCCCCTCCGTGCCCTGCTCGCCCAGAAGCCGCGCATGGACATGCCCGGCGCGCAGGCGGCCAAGGTCAACTGCTCGCAGCAGTAGAGAGCTGCGGAGCACGGGGCAACACATAGCGGCGAAATCCCTCTGGCAATGGCCGCCCTGTCGGGGTATAATTCGCCAGTAGGGAAGCGCGGAAGGAGGCGATGCTCGATGACGACAGAGGCACTGATGGCTCAGGTGAAGGGCATGGAAGCGCAGTTGACCGTGCTGAAGGCTCGGCTGCGGGAGGCCAGCCTCCCCACCCTGCCCCGATCATTTGCCGACCTCGAGGGCATCCTCGAAGGCAAGGCGGAATCCACCGAGAAGGATATTGATGCCACGGAGTACCGCGTCACCTGGGACGATGGCAGTGGGGCCGGCGAATGACGCACGTGCTAGACACCCACGCACTGGTATGGTTCCTGGAGCGGAATCGCCGACTGAGCGCCCGTGCACGGGCCGCCATGAGGGATCCGGCAGCGGACCTTGTGATCCCGACGATCACCATGGCTGAGATCGCCTACCTCTACCCCCAGAAACGGATCGAGATTGACCTCCCGCGAGTCCTGGCCCATGTGGCCAGCGCGTCGAACTGCATAGTCTACCCTCTGGACGAAGCCGTCGTGCAGCGGTTCCCCCCTTCTCTCAACATTCACGACGCCATCATTGTGGCCACCGCGCTCATCTTCCGCGAAGTGATCGACGCGGAGACCGACGTCATTTCGAGAGATGCCGAGATCACCGCCTCCGGCCTGGTGGACGTCATCTGGTGAGACGTGAGGTCACCGCAGCAGCTCTACCTCAGCCGGCCGGTCGGGCTCGTGAAGCCAGCCCATGTCTCATGTCACTTGGGAGGCGCCCGATGAACATGATTGGGACGAGGGCCACGCGCGTCGGAGCCGCGTTGGCGGTCCTGCTCTCCATGAGTTCCGCCGCCCAAGCTACGCGCCTTCCCCATGACTCGGTTCAGAGGATGTGCGTCTCCGCCGACCTGATCGTGGCGGGGACGCACACCGGGGAGGGGAAGGTGCGGGTGGACCACGTCTTCCACGCGTCCCGCGCCGCCATCAAGCCGGGCGACACCATTGAGGTCCCTGCCGTCGCAAAGCACACCAAGAACCTGGGCTGGGCCAGAGAGGCCAGTGATCCTATCCAGACGGATCGAGTAGTGCTGTTCCTCATGCAGTCCGAAAACGGGGCGCTCTCGCCCATCCACACCGCGGGTGAGGGCAGCCAGGGGCTCTTCTGGCTGGATGACAAGACCTGCTACGGCTACAGGCAGGATTGGAACCCCGGACCCTACCGACTCGCCCGAGCGGAGCCGAGTGGCAAGGGCCGCGTTCCGGGCGGCAGGGAGGCCATGTGGGCGCAGGTCCAGCTTGGCCTCGGCCTGCGCAAGCAGTGGGAGACCATCCAGGCGATCAAGGATGGGGCCGAGCGCGCCCGCCGGATGGCCGCCTACCTCCTGCCCCACACCGCGCCGGCAGGATACGATGGCTGTTTGGACCTCCGAAAGGCGATCCGGGCGATCGGCCCCGAGGCGGTCCCGGCGCTGACCGAGACCATCGCCAAGGCTCGGCCCACCGACAACCTGAACACCACGGTGCTGACTCTCTTCGACATCGGCCTGATGCATCCGAAAGCGCTGGAAAGCGCGGTGCCCGCCGTCTGCAAGCTGCTCGAAAACCCCGGCCCCACGGCTCCATACTACATACTCAGCCCTCTCCAGGCGGCGGGAGACCCGCGGGCGGTCCCACACGTCCGGCCCCTGCTCAAGCACAAGGACAAGCAGGTTCGCGGCCAGGCCGCGCGTACCCTCGCAGCCATGAAGGACACCGATTCCTTCGAGGCCATCGTTGCCCTGATCGAGAACCCGCCTCCCCCCCAAGACCGCCCGGGCTACACGCGGGAGGTGACGCAAGCGCTCTTCGAGTTGGACCCAGTGCGCGGCAGAGCGATCATCCAGCGCATCGAGGCCACCCCCGGCAACGCCGGCCTGCACGACTTCATCCACGGCTACAAGTGAGCGATCCGCGCGCCGCCGCCCCCGCCGATCTTCCTCGGTGAGGTGGAGGATTGGCAACCACCGCGCGGCTGCCCGAGGGCCCCCGCCCCCATATCCCCCACCCCCCTCTCCCCCTGGGGAGAGGGGGCGAGGGGGTGAGGGACAGGCCAGCGGGTAGTGACCAATCCTTCGCTCCACTGGGGCAAGCCCAGTGGGGGCGACCGTGCAGGCGGTCCCTCACGGCTCGAGAGCGATCTCCGCCAGGCGGTCAGGGCGGTCATCTGGGCGAGCCAGTGCGGCGGCGTCTCGGAGATGTCGCCGTCGAAGCCGCCCTTGGGATAGGCGAAGTAGCCGGCGACGCCGCCGAGCATGCCGGCCGTGTAGTAGCACTTGAGGTAGCCGGCGTAGCGCGCGAGGTCGCCGAACGCCTTCTCGCCCATCTTCTCGCGGGTCCAGCCGGCGTTGAGCCAGTTGTAGGACAGGGCATCGCCTTGGGCGAGGTGCTGAGCGGTCGCGTTGAGGGCCTGGGTGAGCATGTCGTTGTCGCCGGTCCAGCCCGAGTTGTAGTGCATGTAGTAGATCGAGCTGCTGGCGAGGTCGGAGACGCGGTGCATCGGCGGATAGTCCCACGCCCAGGCCTTCCAGCCGCCGTAGCGGTTGCGGTGTGGCCTTCATCACTTTGGGGTCCTGCTGCCACACCTTGGCGCTGTGGCCTGCGACGCTCAGGGCGTACTCGCCGCCGTTGAGAATGACAGCGATGGGGGCCTTCTCGAGCACTTTCCTGAGCGGCGCCACGGCGGCTTCGGCCGCCTTCACAAACACGGCGTCGGGGGCCTCGGGGCTCCAGGTCCTCGGCTCGATGACCTTGCCGTCGGCCTCCTGGCACCAGGTCTCGGGCGGGAGCGTCTCGATGAACTTCCCGTCGCAACAGGCGCGATAGGCGAGCGCGGAGAGCGGGTAGCGCTTGGGGTCGGATGCGGTCAGGGCGCAGAGCTTGGCGGGGAGGCTCTTCGGGTCGTCGAGCTGCGGCACGAGGGCGGCGTTGGCCTCGCCCATTTCGAGCGCATAGCCCCAGTGCTCGGCCAGCTCGACCTGTGTGTCGTGGGACAGGCGCCAGCCCCAGCGGGTGAGGGGCGGGAGGGTGTGGCCCGCCTTGAACTTCGGCTTGGGCGCGGCGCGGAGGTGCTCCAGCGGCGTCGCCGCAGCGGCCAGCCCGGCCGCGCCAAGGGTGCAGAACGCGGCCAGCAGCGCCTTGCTCATTCCTCACCTCGCACCTGGGTGGATGGGGCAGACCGGCACCATCGTGCGCGGGGAGGCGGCGGGCGAGGGCTACTCCTCTTCCTCGCCGGCCTTGGCCTTGGCGGCCTTGGCGACGATGACCTCCTGGATGCGCGCGGGGACCGGCTCGTAGTGGGAGAACGCCATCGTGTAGCTGCCCTCGCCGCCGGTGACGGAGCGGAGCTGGGTGGAGTAGTTGGCCACTTCGGCCAGCGGCACCTGGGCGCTGATGATCTGCTCGTCGCCCTCGACGGCCATGCCCTGGATGCGGCCGCGCCGCCCGCTCAGGTCGCCGGAGATGTCGCCGAAGTACTTCCCAGGCACCGTGATCTCCATGTTCACGATCGGCTCGAGCAGGATCGGCCTGGCGCTCCGGAAGGCCTCGCTGAACGCCCGCGAGGAGGCGATCTTGAAGGCCGCCTCCGAGCTGTCCACCTCGTGATACTTCCCGTCGTAGACCGCCACCCGCACGTCCACCACCGGGCAGCCGGCGATGACGCCCTTGGCCATCGTCTCCCGCACGCCCTTCTCGACGGCTGGGACGAACTGCCTGGGAATGGCGCCGCCGTAGATTTCGTCCACGAACTCGAATTGCGCTCCGCGCTCGAGCGGCTCGACGCGGAGGTGGACTTCGGCGAACTGCCCCCTGCCGCCGGTCTGCTTCTTGTGGCGGTAGGACGTGCTGGACTTGCCGGCCAGGGTCTCCTTGTAGGGGATGCGCGGCTCCTTGAGGTTCATCTCGACCTCGAAGGGCTTGCGGCCCAGCTTGCTCATCACCACGTCGAGGTGCAGGTCGCTCATCCCCGTGATCACCGTCTCGCCCGTCTGCTCCTCGCGGCCGGCCAGGAACGTCTTGTCCTGGCTGGCGATGCGGGTGAGGGCCGTGCTCATCCGCTGCTCGTCCGCGCGAGTCTTCGGCTCCGCCGCACGCGAGACCATGGGCGTCGGGAACGCGATCGCAGGATACGCCACAGGCTCCCGCTCATCGCAGAGGGTGTCGGACACCTCGAGGCTCTCGATCTTCGCCACGACCACGAGGTCGCCGGCCACGGCGGAGTCCACCTCCACCTGGTCCTTGCCCAGCATGCGGTAGATGTGGCCTAGCTTGCTGCGCTCGCCGGCGCGGGCGTTGAACAACCCGTCCTCCGGCTTCAGCGTGCCGGAGAACACGCGCAGGAAGGCCAGCTTGCCCACGTAGGGGTCGTAGAGGGCCTTGAAGACCTGGGCGGCGAACGGCGCGGCCTCCTGCGGCGGGCGCTCGGCGGCCTCCTCCGTGCCCGCCTTCACGCACTGGCGCCGCAGCCCCTCGGCCGGCGAGGGGAAGAGCGACACGATGCCGTCGAGCAGCTCGGCCACGCCGAGCCGCTTCTCGGCCGCGCAACAGAACACGGGGATGAGCGTCCCCTTGGCCATGGCCTTGCCGGCCCCGGCCACCAGCTCCGCGGGCGCGATCTCCTCCTCGCCCAGGTAGCGCTCCATCAGCGCGTCGTCCGACTCGATGATGGCCTCCTTGAGCGCATTCGCGGCGTCCGCCGCCTGCTCGCCTGCCTCGGCGGGCGGGTTGAGCGTGCTGACGACCCCGCTGAAGGCCGAGCCCGAGCCGACGGGCAGCGTCACGGGGACGCAGGCCTTCCCGAAGAGGGCCTGGATGCTGCCCAGCACCTCATCGTACTTCGCGTTCTCCGCGTCCATCTTCGTGATCACGATGGCGCGGGCCAGGCCCTGCTGCACCGCGCGCTTCCACGCGCGCCGCGTGTTCACCTGCACCCCGGCGTCGGCCGCGACCGCGATGAGCGCCGTCTCCACCGCCGCGCACGCGCTCGCCACCTCGCCGAAGAAATCGTCGTAGCCGGGCGTATCAATGATCTGGAGCTGCTTGCCCTTGTGCTTGACGTAGAGGAGCGTCGAGAAGATGGTGAACCGCCGCGCCTTCTCCTCGTCGTCGAAGTCGAGCACGGACGTGCCTTCGCGGGGCTTGCCCATGCGGCTGGTCACGCCCGTCTCCATCAGGATCGCCTCGGCAACCGTCGTCTTGCCCGCCGCCCCGTGCCCGGCAATCATCAGGTTTCGCAGGTCCGCGGTCGTATGGTCGGCCATGCCGTCCTCCAGGAGACTGTGCAGCCAGGTTGGGACACGCAAAGATTTTCATTATAGCTATGGTACATGAAATAGCAAGCCCAAGAACCGGGCGACAGGCGTGAAGAGTCCAGAGGCCGGTGGGCAGGCTGGCCGGCGCGCGGGTAGAGCGTGGCGATGGCTGGGAAGCGCAGGACGGAGTGTGGCAGCGTCTTTCCTGGTAGTGACGGACCAGCAGGCGGGTGTTGTGCTGGTGTTCCGCCGAGATCTGGTGCCGCACGGCGCGGATGGCCTCAATGGCTTCGTCGCGTTCCATTTGCCGTCTCCTCGCCCATTCTATGGCCTGGCGCGGCGGATGTCAAGCCGGGACGCGGGGCAGAGACGCCCCACCTACAGGGGCAGATGGCCTGTTGCCGCCACCGTGTCGGGTGCCCCTGGCGGGTCGCCGCCGGCTCAAGGGGGCAGCACTGGGAAGATGAGCTTCTTGAGGTTGGCGTCTACCTTGGCCTGGGTGCCCGCATCAATGTTCCCGATCTTCCGCACCAACTGTGCGACGCTCGTGGTCTGGAGGATGGCGCAGAAGATGGCCCCATCCCGCTTGAGGCCCATCGCGTGGCCCAGGCGGGTCTGCGCGGCGACCGGGATGTCGAAGTCGGTGAGGCGGTATGTGGAGCTGCTGATGGCGGCGCAGGTCACTGTGCCATTCGTCTGCTCCGGGGTCGCCGCGGAGACGACCAGGACTGGCCTGAGCTTGGACTGGGCCTGGTCCCTGGAAGGCATGGGGAATGGGGTGAGCCACACCTCTCCGCGCTCGGGCGAACCCGCTCCCATTGGCTATTCCGTGTAGTCATCCAGGATGGGATCGTCAAGCATGAAATCAAGGACGCCCGATGCCTCGGCGGCAGCGCGCGATGCCTCCGCAAGCCGCTGGTGCTCGGTCTGCCCGCCATCGAATCGGCGCGCCGCGAAGTCGAGCGCAGCGCTCAAGCCCTCGGGGGTCAGCGCGGGGTAGGCGTGGAGAATGTCATCCCTGGTCATGCCGGACGCAAGGCACTGAAGAATGAGGCCCACGGAGATGCGGGTGTCCCTCACAATAGGCCTGCCGTGAAGGACCTCGGGGCTGCAAACGATCAAGTCGCCGGCCACGGGCGGCCTCCTTCCAGTCCCTCCCGCCAGTCCCATTCTAGCGCGGGGCACAGGGGACGTCAACTCCTCAGAAGCTGTTTTCCTTGGTGAAGGCGATGATCTCGTCGGGGTGGCCGATGGCCAGGCCGGCGCAGGTGTCGGCTAGCTGCCGGTGCGCGAGCCGTCTCGGGATGCGGACACAGGGGCTGCCACGGGGCCGGTCCTGCGCAACATGCGGCCGGCGTAGAACTCGTCCATTTCCTGGTAGTGGCGGGTCAGCAGGCGGGTGTTGTGCTGGTGCTCGGCGGAGATTTGGTGCCGCACGGCGCGGATGGCTTCAATGGCTTCGTCGCGCTTCATTCGCTGTCCACTCCCTGCAAGCGGTTCGCGGCTCCGTCCGTCGCCCGCGG
The DNA here is from genome assembly GCA_041320515.1 of Planctomycetota bacterium. GTDB lineage: Bacteria > Planctomycetota > PUPC01 > DSUN01 > DSUN01 > DSUN01. The sequence goes on from JBGLNR010000001.1 coordinate 4,782,414, forward strand.
CGGCTTCAGGTCTGCACCATCTCGGGCTGCAAGGCCTCCGCAAGGAAGCCTCGGATGTCCCTGATCAGTGGGTGGTCAGCCAACTGCTCCACATCGGCCTCCGTAAGGTTCGCCACGATTCGCGACATCACACCCGGACCCATTTCGTCGGCAAGCATCCGCCCTAGAGCCCTCTTGGGCTCGAAGCGGCCGGCGATCCAGTCATCGTGAGGGATTTCCCGCCCCAGGATTCGGGCGAGGAGTTGGCGGTCAGAGAAGAAGAGGACCTCGAGTTCCGGGACCGCCAGAAAGGCCTTGATCGGCGCGCCGCTGGCCCCCATGTGGAGAAGATCGCTTACCGTTACACGTTCCTCGCGCAGCCGCCCCTCGTTCGTAGTGTCCGCATCCAAGACCAATGCCACCGGCACTTGCCGCGCGGAGTTGAGGGAGCGCGCGAATGAGATGGCGCCGGACCTGCCGCCTCCTTGCACCACTCTCAAGCCCTCCCGCACCTCATCAGCTAGGAGCACGCTGAGGAACTTGGCATCGGATTCACCTTCAGTTACTACGTAGGCGTTCATGCTTGTTCCTCCAGGTCAAACCGGTAGTCGGGACGCCCCTCCTCAACGCATCGGCGGTACTTCTGCACGAGCGGAGCACAGATGCTTTGCTTCTTGAGGATGTGGTCCACCTCATCTCTCTCCCACAGGAGAATCGTCTGAGGAGCCACGAAGCCGGCCAGGGTCCGCGCAGGCTCCGTGAAACCGCCCACCGAGAACAGGAGGCCAACTGTCGGGGATGGGCGACGAAGCAGTTGGTTCCTGAGCTTGGCGATAGGTTCGACACCGGCCGGCTCCCTGGTGTCCTTGCACTCGACAAGGCACCAAAGACCCTCCGCATGGACTGAGCCGTCTATCTCCTCGATGACCTGGCCCCCGACCTTCACTTCGTAGGGCCATCGGACCTTCGCCCCATCGCACCCGAAGGCGCGCAGAACCAGGTGCTCGAACGCTTTCCCCTTCTTCGGCCAACTCGGAGGTTCACCTGCCAGGATCTCCTCCCACAGCGCCCGGAGGCCATCCCAGCTCAAAGCTCTGGCGCGCTTCACAAGGCCTTGCTCAGCGTTCATCACCGCCGGCCCTTTCAACGCTTGGGCGGACGCTCCGGTGTCCTCCACCAACCAAAGTACACCCAAACCCCCGCAGAATCAAGTGGTCAGAAGCTGTTCTCCTTGGTGAAGGCGATGATCTCGTCGAGGTTGCCGATGGCGAGGCCGGTGCAGGTGTCGGCACAGCCGTAGTAGATCCACACGGTCTTGTCGGGGAAGACGATGGCGGCACAGGGGAAGGTGACGTTGGGGACGTCGCCCGACCGCTCGTAGGGCTCCGTGGGGGCGAGGAGGTAGGGACGGGTGCGGGCGAGGACTTTCCACGGCTCGTTGAGGTCGAGGAGGCAGGCGCCGAAGCTGTAGACGAAGCCGTTGCAGCTCGTGAGGACGCCGTGGTAGAAGCAGAGCCAGCCCTCGGGGGTCTCGATGGGGACGGGGCCTGGGCCGACTTTGGTGCTCTGCCAGCCGCCGCGGGTGCCGAAGACGTAGCGCTGCTTGCCCCAGTGGACGAGGTCGGGGCTTTCGGCGTAGTACATGTCGCCGAAGGGCGTGTGGCCGCGGTCGCTGGGGCGGTGGAGCATGGCGTACTTCCCCGCGATCTTGCGGGGGAAGAGGACGCCGTTGCGGTTGTAGGGCGGCAACATATTCTCCATCTGGTAGTAGGTCTTGAAGTCGTCGGTGCGGGCGAGGCCGATGGTGGGGCCGTGGTAGTTGTTGCACCAGGGCTGAGACGGTGATGGAGAAGGAGACCGACCTCCACACGGCCGCGGCACGCATCGAGGCCCTGCGCGCGGGCTCGGGGGCCTCCCCCATCGGCGAGGGTATCCGCCGGCTGATGGAGCATGTGGACGATGCTGAGGCCGGCCAGCCCGAGGCCTACGTCTTCTCTGACCTCCAGAAGTACACCTGGCTGCGGGGAGGAGACACAGGCAAGATGCCTGTGCCACTGGCGGCAGAGCTTGTCGGCAAGCTATCGGCCAAGTGCGAGATGTTCCTCGTGGACGTTGGCGGGGAGCCGAAGTTCAACTACATGCTCACCGAGCTTGGGCCCGAGGAATGGCTGCTTTCGACGGGGATGCCCGTCCGCTTCCGCGCCCGGGTGGAGGCATGGGGCAAGCCGCCGCCCGAGGCCACGGCCACGGTTACCTTCCTCGTTGACGGGGTGAAGAAGGGCGTGCGAGAGGCGCGCCCGGAGTCCACAGGCAAGATGCCTGTGCCACCTGCGCCCCTGGTGTTCGAGCACCGTTTCGCCCGGCCGGGCGAGTACCTCATCGAGGCCGTCGTCGAGGGCGACGAGCACCGCGTGGACAACCGCCGGATGTGCCTCGTCACCGTCCCGGAGAACGTCGAGGTGCTGGTCCTCGACGAGAGCGCGTCCTCACCCAACCTCCCGCAGGTCCCCGAGCCTGCGGGAGGTTCCGCACTGCCCCCCAGCGCGTACCTCGTCCGCGCCATCGCCCCACCGAGCCATCCAGGGATGGAGCGCGTCTCGCGCTTCGCGGCCAAGGTCATCCACCCCTCGCAGGCCGACTACGAGAATGTCGAGAGATACGGGGCCGTCGTCCTGTGCGACACGGGCTCGCTCACCGAGGCCCTGGCCGCAAAGCTGGAGGGCTACGTGAGCGACGGCGGCGCCCTATGGCTGTTCCTCGGCCCGCGGGTGAACGTCTATCAATACAACAAGCTTCTCTTGAGGGAGGGGAAGGGCCTGCTCCCGTGCCGGCTGGCAGGCCAGACGGCGGAGGGGCAGGACGAGCATGCGCTGCGCTTCGGCCAGTCCACCCACCCCGCTCTCGCCGTGCTGACGGGCAGCGGGGGGTCCGATGCCAGCTTCCTGCACCACATGGACATCGAGCTTCAGGCAGGCGCGCGGGTGGTCCTCGCCCTCTCGAATGGCGCGCCCGCGCTCGTCGAGAAGGGCTTCGGACGCGGCAAGGTGCTTCTGGCCAACACGACGGCCGGCGTGGAATGGACGCGGCTCCCGGCGACCGCCGAGTTCCCGATCCTGGTTCAGGAACTCCTGCGATACTTGGTCGGCAGCCCCGATGCTGGCGTGAACCTCAGCGTGGGCGACCGGTTCGAGTCTCCGGTGTTCGTCTCCACGCAGCATCTGATGCTCAGGCACCCCGACGGCCGGCGGGAGCGCGTGACCCCCCGGCTGGGGACACATTCGGGGCGGAATGTGTCCCCCGACCGCAAGGACGCCTGGCTCATGACGTTCGCGGGGACCCAGCAGCAGGGCCTCTACGAGATTGTGGACGCGCCGCCCGAGGCGCTGCCGCGCCTGCGGTTCGTGGTGAACCAGATGCCCCAGGAGGGCGACCTGAGCCGCCTCTCGGCGGGCGAGGTCCGCGACGCGCTCGGCGGCGCCTGGCGCCCAATTGGGCCTGAGGTGCCCCTGGAGGAGTTCGCCGCCAGGCTCCACGCCGTGACCGAGCTGGCCCCTGAAGTGCTTTGGCTGCTGGCGGCGGTGCTCGCCGCCGAGTCGTTCCTGGCCGTGCGCTTCGGCCGGCGCAGGAGAGGAGCGGCGGCATGAGGCCCACGATGCTCAGCGGCCAGAGCGTTGCGTTGTTGCTCCTCGTCGTGGCGGCGGCGCTGAGCGCATTCTACGCCTGGCTCTACAGACAGGAGGCGGCGACGGCGCGGGCGCTCACGCGCCGCCAGGTGCGGGTGCTGCGGGCGCTGCGCATCGCGGTCGCCGTGCTGGCCCTGGCCGCGCTCGCGCGGCCAGCGCTCACGATGGTGCGGCGCGAGCGGCGGCTGCCCGTGGTGCCCATTCTCGTGGACGAATCGGGCAGCATGGCCTTCCCCGACGCGCGCGACAACCCGCTCGTCCAGGCCAGCCCCAAGAGCCAGAGACGCCGCTACGACACGGCTCAAGCGGTGGCCCAGAAGCTCCAGGAGAAGCTCACGCGCACCCACCGCGTGAGGCTGCTGACCTTCTCGGATGCCCTCAAGCTGGTCCGCGAATTCGCGCACAGGGAGAGCGACAGTGACCCCGTCGTGGCGAGGGAGGATGCCTTCCAGACCGCGCCGACGCCCACGGGGGAATCCACCAACATCGGGGATGCCCTCCAGGACACGCTGCGCGACATGGCGGGCGACCGGCTCTCCGGCATCGTGGTGCTCACCGACGGCCGCCAGACGGGCGGGCGGCGCCTGGACGACGCCGGCGCGCAGGCGGCGGACGCCAGGGTGCCAGTCCACGCGGTGGTGTTCGGCTCGGAGTTCCCGCTCCGAGACCTGCGGATTGACGAGGTGGTGGTGGAGCCGGAGGTCAGCCTGGGCGACGTGTTGAGCTTCCGCGTGAAGATCACGAACCAAGTCAGCGCGCCCCTCGCCACAAAGCTCACCCTCCTCGAGGAGGGCCAGAAGGTGAACGAGCGGCCCCTCGTCCTCCCCCGCGGCGAGAGCCAGGCCGCAATCGCCACGATCGCGGAGACCGAGGGCACCCGCGAGTTCCGCCTCGTCCTGCCCCAGTACGAGGACGAGGTGAACGCGGAGAACAACAAGGCCACGGTCCACGTGAGGGTCGTGAAGCGGACGCTCCGCGTGCTGCTGATCGCGGGGAACGCCAGCCGCGAATACTTCTACCTGGTGCCTGCGCTGCTCCGCGACCCGGTCGTCGAGCTGGCGACCTACCTCCAGTGCGCCGACATTGACTACGTTCACCAGGGCAACGTTTCCATCGAGCGGCTTCCCCGGTCAATCGAGGACTGGAAGAAGTACGACGTGGTGGTCCTCTTCGACCCCGACCCGAACAAGATCACGACGCAGCAGGTGGCGGAGATGGAGAACATGGTTCGCACCGGCGGCGGGCTGATGGTCATCGCCGGCCGCAACCACGGCCTGGCCGCCTTCGCCAGGCGCTTGCGGATGGAGGCGAGAAACGGCTCGTCGGCGGTGGTCCAGCCGCCGGCGAGGCGGAGCTTGAGGCCGGGGAGCTTCGGGCGAAGAAGAAGAAATGCCTCGGCAAGGATGTCGGCGCCCTTCTCGTGGCAGAGGCGCTCGAGGAAGCCGAGCACAGGCGGGACGCCTGTGCCACCGGGCGCCGGCTCGTAGCCCTCGACGGGGATGCCGTTGTGGACGACGTGGAGTTTTTCGGCGGGGATGCGGAGGCGCTCGCGCATGAGGCCGCCGTAGTAGTGGCTGACGGCGATGAAGGCGTCCACGTGCGCCGCCCGCTCGGCGATGGCGTCGTAAGCCTGACTCCGCTGCGGCTCGGGCAACGGGTCGAGGAAAATGTCTTCGTCCTGAAGCGCGCAGACGATGGGGACGCGGAGGCGCTCCTTGAGGCGGCGTGCGGCGCCGATGAGGAGGCAGTTGGAGAGGGAGACGAGGTCGGGCTTCTCCTCGGCGGCGAGCCACTCGATCAGGCGGTCGAGTTCGCGGGCCTGATGGCCGTCCTCGCCGCGGAGCATGGAGAGCGTGGTGTCGGCGAGGTCGCGGGCGCTGGTCATGCCCGCGCGTTTCGCGGCCCAGCGGAGGAGCCAGGGGGCGTCGAGCCACCGGGTGAGCCAGCGGGGAAGTCGGCGGAAGAGGGAGGATTTCTGCTGGAGGTAGACGCCGATGCCGCCGAAGAAGACGGGGGCGGCGGGGATGCTGGTCGGCTCGTCAATCTTCAGGGGCAGGTAGAGCGGGACCATGAGCGGGTCGTGGCCGAGCTTGGCGACGGCGCGGATGAGTGCGGCGTCGCGGAGGCAGTTCTCGCAGTAGAAGCTGCCGCCAGCGCCGGGCATGAGGTAGATGATGCGCATTTGGCCCTCTTACCGTCCTCGTTCCACGTCCTCGAATCTTCCTCGATTCAGTCGAGTGAATCGAGTGAATCGAGGACGATTCTACCGCCGCCCAAAAGCGTAGATCGTGCCATCCTCCGAGCCAATGACCACGATGCCGTCGGCGACGGCGGGCGAGGCGGTGAGGGGCTCGCCGACCTCGTAGGACCAGAGCTGCTTGCCGTCGGCGAGACGGACCATGTAGAGGCGTCCGTCGGCGGAGCCGAAGACCACCTTGTCGCCGCAAATCACGGGCGAGCTGTCCACCTCGCCGCGCGTGCGGAAGGTCCAGAGCGGCTTGCCGGAGTCGCGTGCGAAGCAGTGGAGGCGTTTGTCGCGGGAGCCGACGACGACGCGGTCGTCGCCGATGGCGGGCGAGGCGAAGAAGGGGTCGCCGTCCGCGCCCGGGCGCCTCCACACGATCTTGCCCGTCGCCACGTCGGCGCAGAGGAAGTCGCCGCCGTAGTTTCCCACGAACACGCGACTGCCGGCCATGGCGGCGGAGGCGGCGATGTAGGAGCCGGTCTCGATGGCGGCGAGCTTCCGCCCGTCGGCGATGGCGACGACGTGGATGATGGCGTCGCAGCCGCCGAAGGTCGCCTTGCCGTCGGCCACGGCGGGCGCGCCGTTCACGTAGTTGCCCGTGGAATACGTCCAGACCCCCTTGCCCGTCGCGGCGTCCACGCAGTGGAGGCGGTTGTCGTAGCTGCCCACGAGAATCCAGGTGGCCTTGCCGTCGGGGGCGGGGACGGAGTTTGCGCCGCCCATGATCTTGCCCTCGGTCTGGTACTTCCAGGCGAGGGTGCCGGTGGCGGCGTCGAGGGCGTAGAGGAAGCCGTCGTCGGCGCCGACGTAGACCTTGCCGCCGCCGACGCATGGGGCGGCCTCGATGCAGTCCTCGGCCTTGAACGACCAGAGGAGCTTGCCCGTGGCCAGGTCGAGGGCGTAGAGCTTGGAGTCATTGGAGCCGACGAAGACGCGGCCGCCGGCGATGGCGGCGGAGGATTTCACGGCGTCGCCCGTCTTGAATCGCCACAGACGAACGAACGAATCGGGCAGGCTGCCCGCGGCCCGGCCGCTGAGCGCGGCATCGCCGCGGAAGATGGGCCAATCCGCCGCCACAACGGGCGCCGATAGCGCGCACGCCAGAGCCATTGCGAGAGCTTGCTTCATCGCATCATGCTAGCGCGGGCGGCGTGTGAGTTCAAGGGCGCGTTCGAATGCGCCGACGGTGAGGATGAGGGGGTAGAGCTTCTCGAAGTACCAGAGCTTGGCGAAGTAGAGGCCGATGGGCGCGGGGGGGAAGGAGCGCCCGCAGTCGGTGCGCTCGACGAGCCAGGCCGCCGAAGCGGCGATTCCAGATTCCAGATTACGGATTCCAGATTGGGAAGAAGTGAGGGCGATGCGGGAGAGGGCGTCGAGGGCGAGGGCGGTTTCCTCGATGCTCGAGGGCACGCCCGGTGCGCCGCCCCAGCCGCCGTCGGCGTTCTGGGCCGCCAGGAGCCATCCGGCCCCACACTGTAGGGCGTGCAAACCTGCACGCGGAATCTCGGCGAGGGCCATCACCACGCGGGCGGTGCCGCAGACGGGGTTCGCCTCGTCGCGCGCGGCCTCGTTGCCGAACCAGAGGGGGAGCCAGGAGCCGTCGGGGCGCTGGGAGCGTTCGAGGAAGGCGACGGCGCGGCGCATGGCCCTCTCGACGCGGGGCCGAAGGCGAGGGGGCAGGTTGTCGAGCCAGGCGCGCCAGGCGAGCAGCGCGTGGGCCGTGAGGTCGGGGGCCGAGCGGTCGAAGGGCAGCTTGCCCCAGCCGCGGCAAAAGGTGGGGATGCCGCCGTCGGAGTTCTGAAGGCGCAGCAACCAGTCCGTCGCCAGGGACGCAGCCAGGAAAGCGTGGGCATCGTCGGGGACGAGGGCGCGCAGGGCGATGAGGGCGCCCGCCGTGTCATCGGCATCGGGTACGCCGCCGCGGAGGGGGGTCCAGGCCCAGCCGCCGGGGGCGGCGTGGGTGAAGGGGTGCTCGACGAGGTGCTGCTGACTGAGAAGCCAGCCGAGGATCGGCTCGCGCGCCTCGGCGGGCAAGGCGTCGCCCAGGGCGTTGACGGAGAGGGTCGTGACCCAGGTGGCCAGGTTGACGTCAATCGGCCAACTGCCGTCGGGGCGGACGGTGCGGAGGAGGAACTCGACGCCCTTCGCAGCGACCGGGTGGCGCGCCGGCTGGGGCGGTGTGCGCATCGAGGACCTCGTGGTCGTGCGGCCCGACGGCCCCGAAGTGCTCTCGGCCTTGCCCAAGACGATTGAAACTGCTATCCTATAGCGGTGTTCCGGTGGGCCGTGCGGGGCCCACGGGTTCTGGGTGCAGTAACGGATTCGCGCGCCTGGGCACACTAGAAACCAAACCCAGCCTGCCTGGGTTTGGTTTCCGGCCCCCGGACGCGCTGAGCACAGCGTAGCCAAGAGAGCGCGCTTATTGAACCGACCGCAGAGCCGCTCGGTTCAATAGGGTGTGCCCAGGCGCGCGAATCCGTTGCTGCACCCGGGGGTTCTCGCCCGGTCATCAATAGGAGTGGTTGGCGGTGCCGATCATCACGACGAACGATTTCCGGAACGGGATCACGATCGTCTACAACGGGAAGCTCTACCAGATCGTGTACTTCCAGCACATCAAGCCGGGGAAGGGCCACGCCTTCGTGCGCACGAAGCTCAAGGACGTGATGACCGGGCAGGTGATCGAGCCGACCCTTGCCTCGAAAGAGCGGATCGAGCAGGCCTACATCGAGAAGCGGGAGATGGAGTACCTCTACCGCGAGGGCGACCACTACGTGCTCATGGACCCCGAGAGCTTCGAGCAGCTCCCCGTGAGCGCCGAGGCGTTCAACGGCAAGGATATCTACCTCAAGGAGAACATGCAGGTTCTCGTCTCCTTCTACGAGAGCACGGTGATCGAGGCCCAGGTGCCCGACAGCGTGGTGCTGAAGGTGACGGACACGCCCCCCGGCGTGCGGGGCGACACGGTGAGCGGGGCCACCAAGCTCGCCACGCTTGAGACCGGCGCCACCGTTCAGGTGCCCCTGTTCGTCGAGCAGGGCGGGAGCGTGCGCGTGGACACGCGGACGGGCCTCTACCTCGAGCGCGCCTAGGCCCGGTGTGGCACGGCTGGCTTGTCCAGCCGTGTCCTCCCGAGGTCCCCTGGCGCGAGACGGGAGCAGGGAAATGGACTTCAGCAAGGTGCGCGACCTGATTGACACGCTGACCGGCCTGATGGAGGCCCGGAAGCTCGACGAGCTGGAGATCGAGTGGCAGGGCCTCAAGGTGGCGCTGCGGCGCGCCCGCAACGGCGGCGCGCTCCCAGTCGTCGTCTCCGCTCCGCTGCCCGCGGCCCCCGCCCCATCGCCGGCCTCGGAGGCCAGGCCCGCCCCCGCGGCCCCGGCGCCGCCCGCGGCGGGCAACGTCCACGTCGTCAAGTCGCCCATGGTCGGCATCCTCTACCGCTCGCCTTCGCCCGACGCCGAGGCCTTCGTGGAGGTGGGCGACGAGGTGAAGCCCGACACCGTGCTGTGCATCATCGAGGCGATGAAGGTGATGAACGAGCTGAAGGCCGAGGTCGAGGGCGTGGTCCAGGCCATCGAGGTCGAGAACGGCCGCACCGTCGAATACGGCCAGCCCCTCTTCCTCATCGCGCCCAAGGCCCCCTGACCCCGGCCCCTGGTAGGAGTCCGAGAGCCGTGTTCTCGCGCGTCCTCATCGCCTCGCGGGGCGAGATCGCCCTGCGCATCATCCGGGCCTGCAAGGAGCTGGGCGTCCAGACCGTGTGCGTCTACTCCGAGGCCGACGCGGGCGCGCTCTACCTGGGCATGGCCGATCACAAAATCTGCATCGGGCCGGCCGCCAGCGCGCAGAGCTACCTGAACATCCCCCACATCATCGCCGCCGCCGAGGTGGCCGACGCCGACGCCATTCACCCCGGCTACGGCTTCCTCTCCGAGGTCGCCCACTTCGCCGAGGTCTGCCGCGACTGCCACATCGCCTTCATCGGCCCCTCGATGGAGACCTTGCAGCTCCTCGGCAACAAGGCCTCGGCCCGCCAGCTCGCCAAGAAGGCCGGCGTTCCCATCGTCCCCGGCAGCGAAGGCCCCCTGGAGAAGGACGAGGACGCCCGCGAGCTGGCCCGCAAGATCGGCTTCCCCGTGATGATCAAGGCGGCCCGGGGCGGCGGCGGCCGCGGCATGCGCCGGGCCAACAACGAAATCGCCCTGATGAACCACCTCAACGTGGCCCGCTCCGAGGCCGAGGCCGCCTTCGGCAACCCAGCCGTCTACCTCGAAAAGGTCGTCGAGCGCGCCCGCCACGTCGAGGTGCAGATTCTCGCCGACCACCACGGCCGCGTCGTTCAGCTCGGCGAGCGCGATTGCAGCCTCCAGCGCCGCCACCAGAAGCTCGTCGAGGAATCCCCCTGCCCCATCCTCACCCCCAAGCTCCGCCGCCGCCTGGGCGACGACGCCATTCGCATCGCCACCGCCGCCAAGTACTCCTGCGCAGGAACCGTCGAATTCCTCGTGGACCCCGACGGCCACCACTTCTTCATCGAGATGAACAGCCGCATCCAGGTCGAGCACCCCGTCACCGAGATGATGACGGGCATAGACATCCCCGGCCTCATCACCAAGCTCTTCTGGCCCGGCGGGCCAGGCGTGCGGGTGGACAGCCACGCCCACGCCGGCTACCGCATCCCGCCGAACTACGACTCGCTGATCGCCAAGCTCATCGTCCACCGCAACACCCGCGAGGAGGCGCGCCTGTGCATGCGCCGCGCCCTCGAAGAATGCGTCATCGAAGGCGTCAAGACCACCATCCCCCTCTACCTGGAAATCTTCGGCCACAGCGCCTTCGTCAGCGGAAAAGTGGACACCTCGTTCGTCGAAAACCTCGAGCGCGAACACTAACACGAAGGGAGCCTGAGAATGGGCATCAAGCTGCTTCGCCGCATCGCCAACTGGATCGACTTCGCGGCCAGCATCCTTGCCGCCGCCTTCATCGTCGCCGTCACCATTGACCTCTGGCGCCAGCGCCTCAACCCCTTCATGGCCGACTACCGCGCCCTGCGCTCCGGCAGGATCACCGTCACCGCCGCCGCCGCCACACTCGTCCTCCTCCTCGTCCTCGGCGCCATCCTCCGAGCCGTCCAGATCGTCTCCAGCAGCACCCACGGCCGCTACCTCATCTTCGACACCCCCAGCGGCCAGGTCTCCTTCCGCGCCGCCAGCGTCGAGCAGGCCATCAACCGCACCGTCGCCGCCATGGACGAGGTGGCCGACGCCACGCTCGAACTCGTCCTGCCCAAGAACGCCAAGGTCCCCAGCGAGGCCCGCCTCCGCTGCCGCCTCTTCGACCGCCCGAACCTCCTGGCCATCCAGGACCAGGTCCGCGCCACCGCCAGCGACCGCTACCTCGAAATGTTCCCCGGCCAGGAGCCCCTGGCCGTCCGCATCAGCGTCGAGCGCATCGTCTTCGAGACCCCTGGCCCCAAGCCCGCCCCCGCCGCCGAGGGCCGCCCGGGCGGCGAGGCCAGCTCCGAAAGCCTCCCCTTCCGCCCCCAGTACCCCGTGGGCGATTGACCGCTTGCAGGGCACAGGACCGGCAGGACAGGGCGAGCCGCCCTCGTGCGGCTCCCATTGTCCCTATCCGTCCGATCCGTCGGATCCGTCCGATCTGTCCGATCCGCCCCATCCTCAGCGCGCCATCCGCGGCATCACCACACCGGCCACCACATACAGCGCGAAGGCCACCAGCAGCACGAGCCGGAAGCCCCACGACACGGCCAGCACCATCGCCAGCACCGCCCCCACCACCGACGCCGCGCCATTCACCCCCCACGCCCAGGGCGTGAGCGCCGGCGCATGCTCCGCCAACTGCCTAAGCCCCGACGGGAATGGCATGCCCATGAAGAACGCCAGCCCGCCCGCGCACGCCGTGGCGGCCAGCGCCCGAACGGCGAACGCCTGGCCCGCCAGGCACCCCAGCAGCCAATCCATCCCGAACCACAGAAGCAGCCCTACGCCCAGAATGCCCAGCACCCCCCGCGTCACGGCGACCTCTGGTGGCACAGGCGTCCCGCCTGTGGCTCCTCTCCCGGCCGCCAGGCTGCCCAGGCCCGACGCGACCATGAACGCCGCGAGCACAATCGCCGCCGCGTAGATCGGGCTGGCCAGGAACAGCGCCAGCTTCTGCATCATCACGATCTCGATGAACATGTAGGCCACGCCCAGGCAGGCGAAGTAGATTCCGGTGGCACAGGCGTCCCGCCTGTGGTGGGGGCGCACAGGCAAGATGCCTGTGCCACCGCTGCCACCACCAGGCCCACTCCCGGTGGCACAGGCGTCCCGCCTGTGGCCCAAGAAGAAGAGGGGCACCAGAATCAGCACGGCACTGAGGAGGACGGCCTGGGCCAGCGTGGCCCAGAGCACGATGTAGCCCCAGTCGGCATACCGCACCCACTGGCCGCCCAGCTTCTCCCGCAGATGCCGAATCCCCCGCCAGCGCTGCGTGAGCGAATGATACGGCCGGTCGTCCGTCGTCGGCGTGATGTCGAAGGGGTGATGCCCGATGAACGATGCCTTTTCACGGGTGCCGAAGAGGCCGAGGAGGTACTCTGTTGCCAGGTACTGATACGGCTCAGGGATCCGGTTGTAGATGTTTGCCTGATCAAGGTAGAGCGCGCAATCAGGAGCCATGGTGTACTCCAGCGTCCAGATGGCGTCGAAGCCCCGCTTGTGACGGAACCTGTTCATGGCCGCCTCTTGCTCCTCCGAGAACCGCGCGGGGCTTGCGCAGACCGTTGCCGTGAACATGCCCCGCAGGGCCATGATACGCAGGGCTGGATGGGTGTCTTCTCGCCCCATCGCTTCGATGACCGTCGAGAGGATGCGGATGAAATCGCAGTCGGCCACGGGGTTGCGGAGCCAGCGGGTGACGCAGAGGATGCCGTTGGGGGTGAGGCGGTCGAGGTAGGAGCGGAAGGCTTCGACGGTGTAGAGGTAGCTCTCGTTGAGGGCGGCGACGCCCGCCCCCGCCGCGCCGAACGATTCGACGAGGGGGAGCTGAATGAGGTCGAACTTCTCGTTCGTGCGGGCGAGGAAGCCGCGAGCCTCGGCCACCACGAGCTTCACGCCGGGCTGGCTGTAGAGGCGCCCGGCGAAGTCCGCCTGGCTGCCCGTCATCAGGTCGGCGATGGTGGGGTCGAGTTCCAGCGCCGTGATGTCGGGGCAGCCGTGGTAGCGGGCGAGCCACACGTCGCCCCCGCCGCCGGCCCCGATGATGAGGGTCTTCGGCTTGTCGAGCAGATGATAGGGGAGGGCGCTCGTCGTGTAGTCAAAGACCGCCGCCTGCTTCGGGTCGTCGAGGCGGTAGATGGCCGAGGCGGAGCCGGCGTCCACCACGAGCGCCCGCTGCCGCGGCTGGTCCTCCTGCCAGGCGAGGCTCAGGCCGGGCACGAGGCGGATCATTGGGCCGTCGAGCACGTCCACCGTGCCGAGGGGGCTCGTGCGCTCCTCCTACCTCGGCGCGGGCGCGGCCACGGCCGCCGAGGCCCTCGGCCGCATCCGCGCGAGCCGCGCCGGCCAGGCGCCGCCGGTGGACGTGATGCTCTGCGACCTGATGCTGCCCGAGATGAGCGGGGTCGAACTGCTCGTGAAGGTGCGCATGGAGGCGCCCGACACCAGCGTCATCGTCATCACCGCCGTGGGCGACATCGAGACCGCGCTCCGCTCGATGCGCCTGGGGGCCTACGACTACCTGATCAAGCCCGTGTCGCCGGCCGACGTGGTGATGCGCGTCTCCGCCTCCATCGAGATGCGCCGCGAGGTGCTCCAGGCCCGCCGCGCCCAGGAGCGCCTCGAGGCCAGCCACCGCCAGCTCCAGCAACTCGCCGAGGTCAAGGACAGCCTCGTGCAGATGCTCGTCCACGACCTCAAGTCCCCCCTCTCCAGCGCCATGGGCTACATCCAACTCGTCGAGGGCAAGGGCGCCGCCAGCTTCTCCGAGCGCCAGCTCCGCTACCTCCAGCGGGCCTACACGAGCTGCAAGGACGTGTTGCGCATGAGCACGACCATGCTCGACGTGACGCGCATGGAGAAGGGGGCGCTGGAGCTGCACCGCGCGCCGGTGGACCTCGAGCCCCTCCTCCGCGAGGCCGCGGCCGAGGCCACGGCACTCGTCGCCGCCTCCGGCGGCTCCGTCGAGGTCGAGTGCGACCCCGCCGCCGGGGCGCCCGAGGCCGACAGAGAGATGGTCCGACGCATCCTCAGCAACCTCCTGGCCAACGCGGCCAAATACTCGCCGCCCGGCTGCCGCATCCGCATCGCCGCCCGGCCCTGCGCCACAACGGCTGGCGGCACAGGCATCTTGCCTGTGACCCACAGGCGGGACGCCTGCGCCACCGGACCAGATGCTGGTGGCACAGGCTTCCAGCCTGTGGAACAGCGCATGGTGCTCCTCTTCGTGGCCGACAACGGCCCGGGCATTCCCCTCGAACAGCAGCAGGCCATCTTCGAGAAATACCACCAGCTCCCCTCCCATCAAGGCATGGGCGGCGCCGGCATCGGCCTCGCCTTCTGCCGCATGGCCGTCGAGGCCCACGGCGGCCGCATCTGGGTCGAAAGCCAGCAGGGACAGGGCAGCACCTTCTGCTTCACCCTCCCCCTCCACACTCCCTTTCACCAGGCCGCAGGCGAGCCGCTTGTGGCTGCGAAGGAGACGGGCGATGAAGACGATTCTCGTCGTGGATGACGAGCCGATGGTGCGGCAGCTCTTCCGCGACGCCTTCGAGGAGGATGGCTACTGCGTCCTCGAGGCCGAGGGGGCGGGCACGGCCCTGACCCTGCTGCGCACGGCGACGGTGGACCTGGCGGTGCTGGACATCCAGATGCCGGGCATCCACGGGCTGGAGCTGCTCGCGCGGATTCACAAGGCCTGGCCCACGCTCCCCGTCGTCCTCTGCTCCGGGCTGCCCAAGCTGTTCGACGACTACGCCGTGTGGGACGCGATGCCGCAGATCGCCGGGCTGTTCGGCAAGCCGGTCGAGCTTCGCTCCCTGCTCGCCGCCGTGCGCCGGGCCCTCGACGCCCCCGCGGCCAACCAGTCCCTGGTCGGCGCCGCCAGCTAGCCCGCGGTCCCGACGAGAAGGAGACGCCCGATGCCCAGCCGCAAACGCGAGACCCCGACAGGCCCCGCCCGCCCCGAGCCCGGCGAGGGCCGCAGCCGCAGGGTGATGGTGGTCGAGGACGAAGAGGGCATCCGAGCCCTCCTCGACACCGCGCTCACGGCCAACGGCTACACCGTCCGCACGTTCCCCAACGCCGAGCAGGCCCTCGCGGCCGGCCGCGTGGAGGAATCCGACGTGGCCGTGGTGGACATCCGGATGCCCGGGATGGACGGGCTCGAACTCTCGCGCGAGCTGCGGGCGCGCGACGCCGAGCTGCCGGTGATCATCATGACCGCGCACGCCGACATGGACACGGCGCGCGAGGCCATTCGCCTCGGGGCCTACGACTACATCGCCAAGCCGTTCGACGTGGACGACGTGGTGCTGAGCGTGGCCCGCGCCGCCGAGCGCCGCGCCCTGCTCGCCGAGAACCGCACCTACCAGCGCGACCTCGAGGCCCGCGTCGAAGAGCGCACCCGCCAGCTCTCCGAGGCCCTGAGCCACATCCAACAGTCGTTCCAGGACATCCAGAAGGCCCACCTCGAATCCATCTTCGTCCTCTCCCGGGTCACCGAACTCAACGACGAGTACACCGGCAACCACATCCGCCGCGTGAGCGCCTACTGCGAGGAAGTCGCCCGCGGCCTCGGCTGCGACGCCGAGTTCCTCGAACAGATCACCTACTCGAGCCCCATGCACGACATCGGCAAAATCTCGATCCCCTCGGCAATCCTCGGCAAGCCGGGAAAGCTCACCCCCGACGAGTTCGAGATCGTCAAGCAGCACACCGTCAACGGCGCCCGCATCCTCGAAGGCATCCCCTTCCTCACCATGGCCCGCGAGATCGCCCTCACCCACCACGAGCGCTGCGACGGCGCAGGCTACCCCCGCCGCCTCAAGGGCGACGCCATCCCCCTCTCCGGCCGCATCGTGGCCGTCGCCGACGTCTTCGACGCCCTCATCTCCCGCAGGCCCTACAAGGAGCCCTTCTCCTTCGAGAAATCCCTCGACATCATGTCGCGCGAGGCCGGCAAGCAGTTCGACGCCCGCGTCCTCGGCGTCTTCCTCGGCCTGTCGGACCGCGTCCGCGACATCGCCGAACACCTCGCCGACGAGTCGGGCCGCCCCCCGGCCGCCCCCTCGCCCCTCCTCGCCGCCCTCTCCCTCATCGGCGGCGGCATGCCCCCCGTGCCCGTGGGGCACTGAGAGGGCGGTTTTCCCAGTCTTCCCACTTCTCCCGATCCCTGAGGGAGGTCTCCTGCCCCCTACAAGTTGTGGCAGATTCCGGGGCAAACCGCAACCTGTTGTAAGTCGGCGGGATTGTCAGATTCGGGCTGGTTTGGAGTGAGTCAATTCGTAAGTTGTTGATATACCGTGAGTGGTGTCGCGTGTCTGGGCGAGCACAATCGGCAGTGTCAGGCGGCGTGCTGTAGGTTCGCGGCGGCTGTCGAGGAGGCCGGTGGGGCCGCCTCGGAGGCTTGCCCATGTCGAGCCAGTTGGGCAGGCGGGCCTTGGGATAGTCCTCCTTCACGGGGTTCTCGACCTTGCCTTCGGCATTGACAAAGGCCGCCCGCATCGCGCCCGGGCCGCCCCAGCCCCACGGGTCGGGCGGCGAGCGGTGGCTCACGACCAGCCAACCCTTGTCCGGCACGGCCGAGAGGGAGAAGACGGCTGTCTTGGTGCCGCCGAGCACCGCCGTGGGCTTGCCAGCCGGCTTGCCGTCGGCGCCCAGGAGGACGCCGCGGACCTCGCCCGACCAGAATCCCGCGCCTCCGCAGGCCACCAGGTAGTTCCTGCCGTTCCAGGCGAGCTTCGGCTGCGGCGTCGCCCCGGTCTCGACGGTCGCGCCCACCTTGCCGTCGGCGGACACGGGTGCCGCGAAGCCGCGGTAAGCCGTCTCTTCCCCGACCATCCCCTGCCAGACGACGAGGAAGCCCTTGCCGTCCGAGGCGACCGCGGGCAACGCCTGCGTGCGCGGGGCGGCGGCCACGGCGATGGGCTCTGCGTCGAGCACCTTACCCTCCTTGCTCACCCGCGCCGCGAGCACATCGCAGTCCTTGCCATTGCGGAAGTCCTGCCACACGACCAGGAACACGCCGGCGGCAAAGGCCACGCGGGGATGCTCCTGGATGCCGTCCTTGCAGGGAGCGACCTCGATCCCCTGGGGATCGAGAACCTTGCCTTCGGCGGAGACGCGCGCAGCATGGACCCGCGCCTTTCCCCCCTTGCCGTGCCAGCCCTCGCGCCAGACGGCCAGGTATGCGCCGTCCCCGAAGGCCGCGTCGGGCGTGGCCTGAATGCCCTTCCCCGGCCCGTCGGCCAGGAGAAAGAACTCGTCGCCGACCTCGATGCCTTGGCCGCCGGCGGCCAGGGGAGTGAGCATGAGCAGGACGAGGAGGAAGCGTCTCATGGCTTGGCCTCCTTCGGGTTGTAGGCCCGCCAGAGTCCGTTCGGCTCCCCCGAGCAGGAGAGGTAGACGCCGCCCTTCGCGTCCGTGCCCACGACGGCGTTCCAGCACAGGAACACCTTTTCGGCGGGCACGGCGACGGCGTCCTTCGGCCACTTGTGCTGGTCAGGCTTGGCGCCGACGACGGTGCGGAGTTCGCCGCCCTTGAGCCAGCGGAAGCGATTCTCGTCGGGGCCTCCGCACCAGAGGGCGCGGTGGACGGGGTCCCAGCACACATAGGCACAGCCGGAGTTGAAGCTGGCCCAGGTGAGGGCCGGGCCGTCGCAGTTGGCGTTGTAGCGCTTCTGCTGGGCCGTCTGCTCCTGGGGCTTTGACTGGGCGGGCTTGGGCATGCCTGCGACGGTCGTGACCTCGCCCTTCTTGAGGTCAATGCGGCGGACGCAGAAGTTCCAGTGGTCGGAGAGGTAAAGCGTGTCGTCGTCCTCGCCGGCGCACAGGTTTCCGCCGAGGCCGATGAGGGCGAAGGTGGCCTGACCGAGCGGCCCGTCGGTGCGCTTGCCGCTGCTGACGGCGGCGTTGAGGGTCGTCACCTGGCCGTCCTCGATGCGGCGGATGCGCTTGTTGTGGTCGAGGACGAAAATGGTGCCGCGGGAGTTGATGACGATGCTGTCAATGCGCGTGAAGGTGGCGGCGGCGGCCGGCCCGTCGTCGAAGCCGGCCTTCCCTGGCACGCCGGCCACCACCTCCGCTTGGGCCGGGGCATCAGGGCTTGTCACCAGGCGCCGCAAACAGTTCCGCCCCGTCAGATAGAGCCGTTTGTCCTTCGGGTTGTAGGCCACGCCCGCGTGGGCGCACACCTGGCCCGTCGTGCGCTCCACGGGGTCGCGGCCGTCGTCGAAGAGCAGGCGAAGCGTTCCGCCCGCGTCCACCTCGGCCAGGCCGCCGGGGAACGGAATGATGACCGTGCCGTCGGGCAACGGGCAGGCCCCACAGCGGCCCAGGCCGCCGGCCTCGCGCGCCGGCCCCTGGAGGAACTCTGGCCCGGCCGTGCTGTTGCCCGCGAAGCGGTCCACCAGCCAGTCGCCGGCCGAGTCGTCGAGGATAATCTTCGGCATGTCCTCGGCCTGTTGTGCTGGTGGCACAGGCGTCCCGCCTGTGGCCAGCCGCACTGCGACGCAGGCCAGAATGCAAATCCATCTCATCGCCCTGCCTCCTTCTGCCCCTCGCCCGTTGGCCCTCATCCTACCCTTGGCCGGGCGGCGTGTCAAACCCCGGAAGCGCTCGGCCCCATAGGGTGTGCTCAGCCGCCCATGTCCAGCGCCCCAGAGTTGCCCAGAGTCGCGCAGAGTCGCTCAAAGTGGCCCGCTCGCCGTTTGGCGATCCTCGCCCTTCCGGCTCAGTGTCGCTCAGAGTCGGCCAGAGTCGCTCACTCGTGCGCCACGCACAGCTCGACGGGGGGGCGGGGGGCGCCCAAGAATGCCACCAAGGATGCCAACTCCCTCTCCCTGGAGTTGGCATCCTTGGCGGCGACCCGGTCGGCGACCCAGACATAAACCCTTGCCCTCATTCACCTTACGTCTCCCCAATGCCTGCCCCCGGTTAGGGTGCCAAGTTAGGGTGCCAACTCCCCCTCCCAGGGTTTGGCGCCCTAACCTGCACCCTCCCGTCCCCACGCTCCCGCGTGGCGTCGCCCAATAGGTATGGGGCGGTGCCTCGAACGACGGCACCGTGGCTTGACTTCTCCCTTTGCGTGCTGTTCATTAGAGGCCCTGTAGGCGGGCCGTCCCTGGCCCGCGTGTCGGCCCTCATCCAGAGAAGGGATGCAGCCCATGGGCGATCTGGTGCGTTCGAGCCGGCGTATCATGGCGGCCTACGGCAGGGGCAAGGCGGACAGGATTCCCATCGCGTCCCCCATCTCGTGGAGCCCGCTTGGCGACGTGGACAAGGACCGCCCCGGCGGCTGGCGCGGACGCCCCGAGTTCGCCAAGGTCGCCAGGCTGGTGCAGGAGCATTGCGATCCGGTGGCCCCCCCCTGCAACACGGTTCGCTACCCGAACGTGTTCGGCGGCATCAGCTACTGGAGGTTCCTCCAGGCGCCCGGCGAGTTCATCGAGACGCGCCCGCCGGAGCAGCTCAGCGCCAGCCGGTGGCGGCGCACCACCGTGCTCCACACGCCCAAGGGCGACCTGTTCTGGTCCCGGCTCGCGGCGGGCGACCTGGTGGCGACGCCGCCAGATGGGGGCGCCACGCTGGCGCTGGCGGGCGGGCGGCTCCGCGTGGCCCTGGCGCCCGGCAGCCTAGTGCGCATCATGGACCCGCGCGGCGGCACGGCGCTACAGCTCGTGCGCGGGGAGGCCTACTGCCGCGGCACGGGCGGCGAGAGCACGCCGATGGTGGCCTCGCCCCTGGCCAACGTGGCGGCCGGCCCGGGCGTGGTGAGCCTGCACGTGACGCCCGAGCCCGCGGCACCCGGGGCCGCGCCGGGCACGATGGTGACCCTGGCGGCGCACGACGGCGCCGCGCGGGTGATCGTGCACGGCCAGGGCACGGGCGCCATGCCCCTCAGGAGCGGCCAGGTGCTCACCCTGAGCAGCGAGCGCGGCCGCGGCACCTCGCAACCCATCCCCATCGGGCGCCTCCGCCAGGCCCTCGAGGCCGAGCGACGGGCCGTGATGACCCGCCACGGGGACCTCGAGCTGCGCTGGGAAGCGCTGATGGCGGGAATGCCCGAGGGCGTCCTGGGCGCGCGGGCGCAGCTCGCGCGCCGCGCGGGCGAGCTGCAGGAGGCCCTGGGCCAGACCCGCACCCTTCACGCACGGCTGGAGCACAACCTGAAGCTCCTGGACCGCTGCCAGGCCGAGGGACAGCGCGCGTTCCGCCTCATCCTCCGGCCCGTCCCACGCCAGCCGTAGGCGCGCCTCCCGAGGGAATGGTCCATTCGAGGGGGCTGCCAGGGTGAGCTTCGCCGCGTCTGTCAGTTCCTGGTACGACTTGGTGTATCACGTGCTAGCGCACGTGCCCGTGCCGGGGGACGACGCCTCGTCGCTGTTCGGCGAGGCATACGTCCGCTGGAGCGAGCGGGTGTTGGGCGCTGCGGGGCTGCGGGGGGGCGAGGTGCCGCGCACGCTGCTGCCCGACGCGCCGCTGCTGGCCGCGCTCTACGCCGGCTCGCCGCAGGGCTTCCTCCTCCAGGCCTGGCCGCTGCTGTGGGACGACGCGGAGGGGTTCGTGCGGGACGTGCCGGCGGACTTCGGGAGTATCGCGTGGCCCGACGCCGGGCGGGCGCGCCTTGCCGAGAGCATCCGAGCCCACACGGCGCCCGCCCTGCCCGACCTGTTCCGCACGGCGCTATGGAGCGAGTGGGCCAACGGCTACGAGGCCGCGTGGCGGCGGGCCGTCGCCCCACGGTCGGAGGCCTATCGCCAGGAGTTCGCCCGCCTGCTCGGCGAGGTGGCGGACCGGTTGCCCGATCTTTGGGGCTTTCAGTGGGTCCTGTGCCATCCGCTGCGGTGGCACGGGCGACTCCTTGAGCGGCCGGGGGCGCCGCCCGTCGTCGCCGTGGGCGTGGCGGACGCCGAGTTGGGCGTGCCCCCCTGGCACCCCGTGGTCCAGGGCTGCCACGAGTGGTTTGTGGCGCGGGCGCGACGCGTGGCGTCCGACGATGCCGCGTGGGCGACCGTCCCGGGCCGGCCGGGGCACGAGGCGTTCCGGGCCGTGGAGGATGCGGCCCTGGCGCTCGGGGCGCGCTTCTTCCTCGGCAGCCCGTGGGAGGCGCCGTACCTTGACTGGCTTCGCCGCCTCTTCCCGCACGAGCCGCCCCAGGCGGCGGCGGGGCGGCTGGCCTCAGCGCCCTCCCCTCCGGCGCGGACGGGAGGCATGCTTTGACCCCGCTGCCATGAGCGGTATAATGTGCGCTGGGGGTGAGGAACGTGCCGATGACCGATGCTCAGAGGCAGCAACTCAAGCAGTGGGTGGAGACCTGGAAGTGGGCGGGGCCGGAACTCGAGCGCTTCCGCTATCAGGAACTGCGCTCGCAGACCCATGAGCGCAGCCTGGCGATCGTGCAGGACATGCTTGAGTTGGGGTACCAATTCGCTCGGCCAAGGCAGACCAGCGGCCTTGCGGAGCAGCAGCGCCTCTTCGGGAAACTCAGGCGATGATCCACCTGCTCGATGCAGCTACGGAGGTGCAGAGCTTCCTCCAGCAGCAGGGATGGGGCTTTTGCTTCATCGGCGGCCTGGCCGTTCAGTTCTGGGGCCAGCAGAGGGCTACTCAGGATGTGGACATTACGCTGATGACCGGCTTCGGTGAGGAGGAGGTCTTCGTCGGGAAACTTCTTGCGCGCTTCAAGCCCCGGCGGCCCGATGCCGCGCAGTTCGCCTTGGCTGCTCGCGTGTTGCTCATCGAGGCCACGAACGGGGTGGGAGTGGACATTGCGCTGGGGGGCCTCCCCTTCGAGGAGGAAGTCGTCTCCAGAGCGAGGGCGTGCGAGTACGCCCCCGGACTCACCCTGGTGACCTGTTCAGCGGAGGACCTCGTCGTCCTCAAGGCGTTCGCTGAACGGGGCCTGGACTGGTACGATGTCGAGGGCATCCTGGCACGCCAATGGGAGAGGCTGGACTGGGCGTACATCCGCAGGCAGCTCGCGATGCTGTGCGAGGCCAAGGACTCTCCAGATATAGTCGACCAGTTGGAGAGGCTGCGGGAGAAGACCAAGGCGAGGCTGGCGGAGAGATGAGTTCCCAGCCTTGTGTTGGGAGTAGTCACCATGGGCAAGCCTGTTGAGCGGCGTGTGTTCCTGCGGCATGCGTTTCAGGCCGTCGGTCTCGCTGCCGTTGGGCCGGCAATCCTCCCCGCCTCCGCCCTCGGGGCCGAGGGCAAGGCGCCGCCGAGCGATCAGGTGACGCTGGGCGTCATCGGCTACGGCGGTCGCTGCACGGTGGTGCTCGACCACTTCATGGAGTTCGCCGACCTGCGCTGCATCGCGCTGGCCGACTGCAAGGACGGCCGCCGCCGCGCGGGGAAGGCCCGCGCCGATGCGCGCTACGGCGACACGAACTGCGTGGACTACAGCGACTTCCGCGCCCTGCTGGACCGCAAGGACATCCAGGCCGTGCTCATCGCCACGGGCGACCGCTGGCACGCGCCCGCCGCCATCCTCGTAGCCCAGGCGGGCAAGGACATCTACTCCGAGAAGCCCATCAGCATCACCATCGCGGAGGGCCGCGCCCTGGTCGAGACGATGGCACGCTACCGCCGCGTCTATCAGGCCGGCCACCAGCGCCGCTCGGTGGACTCCTATCGTTTTCAGGCCGAAGTCGTCGCCATGTAATCCGGGGGATAGAACATGCCCAGAGAGAGCAGGCGCCTCGGCCAGAGCACCCGAGCGATTCTCGCCGAGGTACGCGCGGGCCTCGCCGAAATCTATGGCGCTCGACTATGCGAGGTCTGCCTCTATGGCTCCTATGCGCGCCGACAGCAGCGGGACGGCTCGGACATGGACATCCTGGTCGTCCTGGACGAAGTCAGAGACGTGGGGGAGGAGCTGGAGCGGATGAGTGCGCTCGGCTCGCGCCTCTCGTTGGAGCACGACATCACAATCAGCTTCTGCCCTGTTGACGAACTGGAGTTCCTTGGCGGCCAGACCGGTTTCCTGACCAACGTTCGCCGCGAGGCAATCCCCGTATGAGCGCGCAGGAGATCCCGGCGTACCTCGACGCGGCCGCGGAGGCCCTCGGTGATGCAGAGGCATCCCTTGCCCGCGGGTCGTTCCGCTCCGCGTCATCGAGAGCGTACTACACGATGTTCTACTGCGCGAGCGCGCTCCTGCTCACCAAGGGCCTGGCCTTCTCCCGCCACGGAAACGTCGTCGCGGCGTTTGGCCGTGAGTTCGCAAAGACCAGTCTGCTGGACAGGAAGTTCCACCTCTACATCCGCCAGGCATTCGACCTTCGGCAGGTCAGCGACTACCAAATCACCCGCAAGATTTCCAGGGCGACAGCCGAGCTTGCCGTTCAGCGGGCAAAGGAGTTCATCGAGACCACAACGATCTATCTCGCCGGGCTTGAGACCCCCCCCTGTCCCACCGCCCCGTGAACTCCTCGCGGCAACGCACCGACAGGCAGGGCTTCCGCAACAACGTCATCTTCCCCTGCGGCACCCTCCTCGCGGACGACGGCCAGGTGAAGCTCTACTCCGGCGCCGCCGACACCGTCGTCTGCCTCGCCACCGCCCGCCTGGACGACCTCCTCGCCCTCCGCCAGGAGCGGTGGAAAGGTGTCAGGCCGTAAGTTACAACATACGGGCTCTTGAGGAAGCGGCCTTCAGCGGCGTTCTCTGCTTCGGCGAGGCGGCCTGCGGTGTCGCATGGCGGCCTTGCTGATCTCGCCAACCAGGCCGAGAACGTCGCTGAACTCCATCATATTGCAGTGCGGCAGGGACGTCAAGCCGTCGTTCGGTCTCGGCCTCTCCCGTGCGGAGCGGTCGCCCGCCAGAGGCGGGGGGAAGGGTGCCTTTCACAGCGCCTGTGGCAGGCCGGGCGCCCTCACCCCAACCCTCTCCCGGGGGGAGAGGGAGGTAGGGCGTGCACACCTGCACGCGGGACGGACAGTGAGTCGGCCCCGGTGATCGCGGATTCCGCGTGCAAGTTTGCACGCCCTACCGTTCGCGGAGAGTGCGGCTCCTGCCGCAAGGGGTCTGAAGCGGCAGCTTCGCGGCCAGGCAGGGCGATTGCGCCATACTTGCTCAACCCCCAGAGGGAGAGAATGATCAAGTATGGACAGATGGGCGAGGATTGGCGATTCTCGCGGCTCTAGCATACTTATCATCCCCCGGGTGCAGCCGTGGGTGATCAAGTATGGACGAGGGACAGGGAAACGGCATAACATGCCGCAGGATATACGCTTATGGCAACTGTTGGGGCGATGGGGCACCGGCCGGCCCCAAGAATGCCAAATCCAGAGAGGGGGAGTTGGCATCCTTGGTGGCATTCTTGGCCGGGCCGGCCCCAGAGTCTGCCAGGTCGAGAGGGGGGGAGAGTTGGCATGCTCTGGGGGCGCCCCCCCCACCCCCTGCGCGACGGTGTGCGCACTCGTGAGCAACATTGAGCGACTCTGAGCAACACTGAGCCGGAATGGCGAGAATCGCCAAACGGCGTGTGCGCGACTCTGAGCAACACTGAGCAACACTGGACAACACTGAGCCACAAGGAGCCGCTTCGGCGGCTGGAGACGCGGCTCAGCGGCGGCGCAGTTCGTCGAGGGCGGCGAGGAGGGCAACGATGTCGGCGGGCGGCGGGGCGGAGAATTCGAGGCGGCGGCCATCGGCGGGGTGGGTGATGATGATGCGGTGGGCGTGCAATGCCTGCCGCTCGATGAGGGGGGGCTCGTCGTCGGCTGGGGGGCGGCCGAGGAGGTCGGAACGGTAGAGGGCGGAACGGTCGCTGTAGAGGCTGTCCGCCACGACGGGATGGCCGATGTGGGCGAGGTGGACGCGTATCTGGTGGGTGCGGCCGGTGAGGAGTTGGACGTCGAGGAGTGCGAAGCCGCGGTAGCGGCGCTGGACGCGGTAGATGGTCCGTGCTTCCTTGCCGCCCTGGCGGACGATGGCGACGGCCTCGGGGTTGCGGCGGCTGCGGCCGAGCGGCAGGTCAATCAGGTCGCTGTCGAGGTCCGGCTCGCGTTCGACGACGGCCAGGTAGTGCTTCTCGACGGTGCGGGCCTCGAACTGGGTGGCGAGGGCGGAGTGCGCGAGGTCGGTCTTGGCGCACAGGATGACGCCGCTGGTGTCGCGGTCGAGGCGGTGGACGATGCCGGCCCGCAGCTCGCCGTAGGCGGAGGAGAGGGTCTGGGTGTGGGCGGCGAGGGCGTTGACGAGGGTGCCGCTCTGGTGGCCCTTGGCGGGGTGGACGACCATGTCGGGGAGCTTGTTGACGACGAGCATGTGCTCGTCCTCGAACACGATGTCGAGGGGGATGTCCTCTGGGGCGACGGCGGGGCCTTCGGGCAGGTCGGCCGTGACCTCGATGCGGTCGCCCTTGCGGATGCGGTAGCTGGGCTCGGTGGGCAGGCCGTTGACGCTGACCTGCCCCTCGCGGATGAGGCGCTGGATGAAGGTGCGGGAGAAGTCGGGGAGCGCGGCGGCGAGGTACTGGTCGAGCCGCCGCTCGACGACGCGGCCGCGGATGGTGAAGCGTTGGTGGAAGGGGGATGAGCCGCCTGATGTCATGGGGGCGTCAGCCATGAGTCACCAGTGCCTTCCCCGCGAATGGCAGGGGGAATGTCGAATGTTGAACGCTGAATGTGGAATGATGAATGACGGCAGGAGCGGGGGCGGTCCTTCGCAGTTCGACATTCGATATTCAGCATTCATCATTCATCATTCAACATTCTGGCCATTTGTGCGAGGCCGCAAAGAAACAGGCGCAAAGACAGGCTTCGCTCAAGGCCGATCTGATCATCACCGAGCCCTACCTGACCATCGCCGGCCAGACGGCGCCGGGCGACGGCATTTGCGTGAAGATGCGCCACAGCCAGATCAGCACTCACGACGTCGTCGTGCGCCACATGCGCTTCCGGCTAGGCGATGAGCTTGGGGGCGAAGGCTTCGCCCAGATCAAGGGCACCTTCGAGGCCGACGCGCTCCGCCTCCTGTGGGCTCAACGCGTCACCGTGGACCACTGCTCCCTCTCCTGGGCACTCGACGAGACGATGGACATCTGGGACAGCAGCGACGTGACGGTCCAGTGGAGCATCCTGGCCGAGAGCCTGGCCCGCAGCTTCCACTCGAAGGGCCGGCACAGCATGGGCATCATCATCAGCGGCGGCGACGTGTCGGTGCACCACAACCTCTTCGCCAAGCACAACACCCGCAGCCCGCGCCCGGCCGGCGACACGCTGCTCGACTTCCGCAACAACGTGATCTACCTCTCGAACGGCTATGTCCAGAAGAGCGGGATGCGCCTCAACTACGTGGGCAACTACATCAAGCGCCCCAACCGCAAGCAGGTCTTCTCCCTCGATGACCACCCGGGGGCGTTCATGTTCATGGCGGGCAATTGCCTCGAGGGCGACCCGGAGGGAAGCCGGGACAACTGGCGGCTGGTCGCCGGCCCGGCGGCGGGGGCATTCAAGATGAAAGACCCATTCGCTCTCTGGTCGGGCACACCCGTCACGACCGACCGCGCCGAGGATGCCTGCCGCAAGGTCCTGGCGACGGCGGGCGCCGCGCTCCCCAAGCGCGACGCTGTGGACGCCCGCATCCTCCGCGAATACGAGTCGGGCACGGGCGAGATCATTGACTCGCAGAAGGACGTCGGCGGCTATCCGGAGCTGAAGTCTGCCCCGCCGCCCGCGGATTCCGACAACGACGGCATGCCCGACGCCTGGGAGACGCAGCACGGCTTGGACCCCAAGGACCCCTCGGACGCCAATGCCGACCCTGACGGCGACTTGTACACAAACATCGAGGAATGGCTGAACGGCACCAACCCCAGGCAAAAGGACGCAATAAGGTGACTACAATGAAGGCTCCGTGGCTGAGCTGGATCGTGGCGTGTGCGGCGATGGCCGCTCTGGGGCACACTGCCTTCGGCGGCGAGAGGGTCCGGGCCTTCCCCGGGGCGGAGGGCTTTGGGGCCTATGCCCAGGGCGGACGCGGCGGCAAAGTGCTGTTCGTCACCAACCTGGAGGACTACGACCCGAAGACGGAGAAGCCCATCCCTGGAAGCCTCCGCGCCGCCTGCTCCGAGAA
This sequence comes from Planctomycetota bacterium, assembly GCA_041320515.1. Classification (GTDB taxonomy): domain Bacteria; phylum Planctomycetota; class PUPC01; order DSUN01; family DSUN01; genus DSUN01. Next base: position 4,809,629 of record JBGLNR010000001.1, read on the forward strand.
AGGCCCGCGAACCGTCATCTTCCGAGTCTCGGGCACAATCCCCCTCAAGGCAGAGCTGACCATCACGGAGCCTTACCTGACCATCGCCGGCCAGACCGCCCCCGGGGACGGCATCTGCGTGCGGAACCACCACTCCCAGGCCTTCAACACCCACGACATCGTAGTCCGCCACATGCGCTTCCGCCCCGGCGACGGCATCGGCCGCGAGGCGTTCAAGAAGTTCCCCGGCGTCTTCGAGCACGACGCCTTCCGCGTCCTTCGCTCGAAGCAGGTCATCCTCGACCACTGCTCGATGAGCTGGGCGCTCGACGAGACGATGGACATCTGGGACTCACAGGACGTGACGGTGCAGTGGAGCACCATCGCCGAGGGCCTCTTCTACAGCTTCCACCACGACGGCCCGCACAGCATGGGCATCATCCTGCACAACCACCAGGTGAGCCTGCACCACAACCTGCTGGCCAAGCACGACGCCCGCGGCCCACACGTCGGCGGGAAGACCGCCTGCGACGTCCGCAACAACGTCATCTACCTCACCCACGGCTACACCAACGGCGGCGAGGGGCAGGTGAACTACGTGGCCAACTATATCAAGCGGCCCAACATGCGGGCGCCCGACCAGGCGTTCGCCTTCATCTTCTTCTACCCCGACCGCTGCGCGCCAGGCTACCTCTACGCCTCGGGCAACGTGCTGGAAGGGGCTGGCCCCCAGAACCAGGGCGACACGGGCCTCTTCGGCATCGCCCGATTCGACAACGCGCCCTACCTGGAGTTCATCAAGGCGAAACGACAACGCACCGAGGAACGCCCGCCCTACGTCCACGTTGACCCCACCGGAGTCGAGAAGTTCCTGAGCCAGGAGCCGCTGGCGATACCCGCTGAAGCCGCCGTGACGACTGACCGCGCTGAGGAGGCGTATCGCAAAGTGCTTGCCACGGCCGGCGCCATCCTCCCTCGCCGCGATGCCGCAGACTCTCGCCTCGTGAAAGAGGTCGAGGCAGGCACAGGCGAGATCATCAACTCCCCGAACGACGTCGGCGGCTACCCGGAGCTCAAGTCGGCTCCGCCCCCCGCGGACTCCGACGACGACGGCATGCCCGACGCCTGGGAGACCCAGCACGGCCTCGCCCCCAGAGACCCATCGGACGGCAACAAGGACAACGACGGCGACGGCCACACCAACCTCGAGGAGTACCTGAACGGGACCAATCCTGTCCTTCCGCTGACGCGGGCGCCGTGGCAGAGGGCGTTGTTCCCGATGGCTATCTGTCCAGTCCACCCTGAACCGATGGAGATCGAACTCGGAGGAGACCGGCTATGGGCATGAAGCCCCCGTACCTCCCGCTCGCTATGGCTGTTGTGCTCATCGGCCAATGCAGCGGGCAGGCCAGCGAGGAGGTTCCTGGTGGCCGTCCGCCTGTCCGTGTCCGTTCACGGCACTTGTTGCTGGACAGCCGTCTGGTTGAGCGCCTCGATAACGCCCGCCTCGCCTTGGGCACGATCAGGAAACATGCGGCCAACCCGCTGTTCCGCGAGGACAAGCCGTGGGAGCCGAGGTTCGACAACCTCTACGCCAACGTGCTCTACGACGAAGAGGACAGGCTGTACAAGTGCTGGTACAGCCCGTTCATCCGCGATTCGTTGGTCAGCAGGACTCCGCGCGAGAGGCGCCAGGATGTCCGCTACCACGATGACCAGCGCGAGATGGGCGTCTGTTACGCCGTTTCCCGGGACGGGCTGAAGTGGGAGAAGCCCGAGCTGGGGCTGGTGGAGTTCGAGGGAAGCAAAGCCAGCAACCTGGTCGCCGTCGCCGAAGTCCCAGGTGTAGGAGACGATGGTGCCATCGGGGTCGCTCGACGCCGAGGCATCGAAGTCCACCAGGAGCGGTTCGGGGCCGGCCGTGGGGTTGGCCGCGAGCGCGGCGACGGGCGCCTGGTTGGGCGAGGTGTACGTAAAGTCCACCCAGACATACACTTGGGACGCATCGGCAGTAAACATTCGTCCAAGGCGTAGTGGGTCGCTGGGTAGGGAGGGTGGAGAGAGGATATTGGTGAAGGATTTGGGCTGGACACATGGGGCGAGATTTGGTATAAGGGGGACATGGATGCGCTGGATGTGGTTTTGCCCAGTGAGTTGGCGGGAGCGTCCTGTGGGGAGCTTCGGCTGGGGGTGGGGCGCCATGGGGAGTGTGCGGGATGTCCCGTGTGGGTAGAGAGGTCGCAGCTGCGCTGGGCAGTGGGTCACTACCAGGGGCTGCACCGTCGTGCGTGCGAGCGGGAGAAGGTGCTCAGGCAACAGGTGGAGGCACTCAAGGCGAAGCTGCGGATGCGCGAGCGGGAGCTCTTTGGCCGGAAGTCAGAGCGAAGTCCAGGGGGCAGGCCGGGGCCGCGGGTGCCCGAGGGGGCGAAGCCGGGGAGTGCTCCGCGGGGCCACCGCCGCGGGACGCGCGGGCCTGGCCGCAGGAGCCATGCGCATCTGCCGGTCGTGGAGGAGTGGGTGGAGCTTCCTGTGGGGCAGTGCCGGTGTGAGGTGTGCGGGGCGCCATTCGAGGCGATCGGGGGCAGTGAGGATTCGGAGCAGGTGGAGGTGGCGGTGCGGGCGTATCGGCGGCGGTATCGGCGCCGGCGCTACCGGCCGACGTGCCGGTGTGGACACTGGCCTGCGGTGGTGGTGGCCCCGCCGCCGCCGAAGCTGATTCCGAAAGGTCTCTATGGCCTCTCGGTGTGGGTGACGGTGCTGCTGGACAAGTACGAGTTCCTGCGGCCGCTGGGCCGGCTGGTGGCGGACCTTGCGACGCAGGGTCTGGTGCTCTCGCCGGGCACGGTGACGGACGGGCTGCGGCGGCTGGCTCCCCTCTTCGGGCCACTGGTGGACGGGTTGGTGGCCCGGAATCTGGCGGAGAAGCAGTGGCACGCCGACGAGACGACCTGGCACGTCTTCGAGCCGGTCGAGGGGAAGGTGGGGAGCAACTGGTGGCTGTGGGTGTTCCGCTCGGAGTCGGCGGTGGTGTTCGTGCTGGACCCCTCGCGCAGTGCGCGGGTCCCCGAGGCGCACTTCGCGGGGGTGGAGGAGGGCGTGTTGATTGTGGACCGCTATGTGGCCTACAAGCGGCTCACCGTGGTGAAGGCGGGCCGGGTGCTGCTGGCCTTCTGCTGGCAGCATGTGCGGCGCGACTTCCTGGGCGTGGCCCGCGACTGGCCGGAGGAGCGGGAGTGGGGCCTGTCGTGGGTGCAGAGGATTGGCGAGCTTGTGCACCTCAATCGCCTGCGCGTGGAGGCCCTCGACACGTACGCCGCCTTCGCCCCGCGCGACGTGGCGGTGCGGAGTGCCGTCGAGGCGATGGCCGCGCGCCGCGACGAGGAACTCGCCCAGCCCGACCTCCACCCCGCGCGCCGCCGGGCACTGGAGAGTCTGCTGGGCCACTGGGAGGGCCTCACCCGCTTCGTCGAGCACCCCTGGATTCCGATGGACAACTCCGAGGCCGAGCGCCAGCTCCGCGGCCCCGCCGTCGCGCGGAAGGTCTTCTACGGCTCCGTGGCCCTGTGGGCCGGGCATCTGGCCGCGGCACTCTTCTCGCTCTTCGCCACGCTGCGGCTCTGGAGGCTCAACCCCCGCCTCTGGCTGACCGCCTACCTCGAGGCCTGCGCCCGCCACGGCGGCAAGCCGCCGCCCGACGCCGAGAGCTTCCTCCCCTGGAACCTCTCCGAGGCCCGCCGCCGCGCACTCGCCGCCGTGCCCCCGCCCGACACCTGAGGCACGCCCATGCGCTACTGCGGACGCGACTTCACCCCCGCCGACCTCGACGCCATCCGAGCCCTCATCGCCGCCGCGCCGGGGGCCAGCCGTGCCGAACTCTCACACCAGGTCTGCCGGAGCCTCGGCTGGGCCAAGCCCGACGGGGCACCCAAGGCCATGAGCTGCCGCGTCGCCATGCTCCGCATGCACGCCGACGGCCTCATCCCCCTGCCGCCCCCGCGCCACCCCGTCCGCCGCCCCACCTCCCACACCCACACCCACCCCGCCACCGACCCCGGCCCGCCCCTCACGGCCCCCGTCCACCGCCTCGGCCCCCTCGAACTCCACCTCGTCGCCGGCCGGGCCGAGTCCCACCTCTGGAACGAATACATCGCCCGCTACCACTACCTCGGCTACACACCCCTGCCCGGTGCCCAGCTCCGCTACTTCGCCCGTGCCCAGGGACGCACGCTCGCCCTCCTCGGCTTCGGCGCCGCCGCCTGGCGCCTCGGCCCGCGCGACCACTGGATCGGCTGGACCGACACCCAACGCCAGCGCAACCTCCACCGCGTCGTCAACAACGCACGCTACCTCATCCTCCCGTGGATCGCCTCCAAGAACCTCGCCTCCAAGCTCCTCGCACTCGCCGCCCGACGCCTACCCCACGACTGGGCCGCGCGCTACGCCTACAAACCCCTTCTCCTCGAGACCTTTGTTGACGCCGACCGCTACCCTGGCACCTGCTATCGCGCCGCCAACTGGGTCCACGTCGGCACCACCCAGGGACGCGGCAAGCTCGACCGCAACCACACCGCGCGGCTCCCACGCAAAGACATCTGGCTCTACCCGCTTGTTCCCGGCTTCCGCTCCCTCCTCTCCCCATGACTCCCACGTCGCCAACGCCTTCGACGAATGTTTACGCCTGGTGGCCCATAAGTGATTGATGGGCAATGGTTTACAAAAGACATCCCCCCGCGGAACAGGTGATCAAATCCAGAAAGAGGGAAGTGATCACCTGTTCGGCATTGCGGCGGGGCTGGGCGAGCGGGCGCCCGCCGGGGCCGCAAGATGAAAGCCGTTCAGCGCGCGACTCCGTCATAGGGTGGAGGAGAGAGAATCGCCAGACGGCGGGAATCGCGGCTTCGTGCCAGGCAGTCGGGGACGCGTGGAGGGCGGTGCCCACGGGGATCATACGCCCATTGTGCGGAGAAGCCCTTTCCATATCAAGACCTGTCCCACGCAAACTCCCCTCAAACCAGCCTGAATCTGACAATCCCGGCGACGTACAGCCTGTTGTGGTATGACCATGAGCCAGACGCAATCTGTTGGGTATCCTGCCAAATAGGAAATAGTGAAGACCTGACCCCGGGGGGCGCGAAAGCTGTCGAGTCTGGCGAGACTGCACGACTCAGCGGGTTGTGGTGTGGCCGGAGGCAGCCCCAACCTGTGGGGTGTGCCCGTTCACGCCCATCGGGCGGTCCCGTCCCGCGCTCTCACGCGGCCAGGATGTCGGGGTGCCGCTCGCGGAGGAAGCGGACGGCGGTGCGCAGGGTGAACTCGGGGAAGGCGTTGCCATACATGCAGAGGACCCAGGGGCCGTCGTGGCCGGCGTCCTTGACGGCGCGGATGCAGGCGTCTACGCCAATCTCCCCCGCCCCGATGGGCAGGTGGAGGCCGCTCACCTGAATGCCGTCGGAGATGTGGATGGCGCCCATGGCGCCCTTGAGGGCGCGGATCATGCCCACGGGGTCGCCCTTGGTGATGACGTTGGCGTGGCAGAAGTCGAGGCAGATGCGGACGGCTTTGGAGCCGACCTCTTCGATGAGGCGCGGGGCCTTGTCGGGCGTGCTGGCGATGAGGCCGGGGTGCAGCTCGAGCTGAACGGTCACGCCCTTGGCCTCGGCAATGGGGGCGGCCTCCTTGAGGGTGCGGACCAGGCGGGACCACATCTCGCGCTCGTCGGCGCCGTCGGGCAGGCGGCCTTCGGCGGTGGAGAAGTGGCTCGCGCCCAGGGCGGCGGCCAGCTCGACGTTGTGGCGGACGAATGCGACGCTCTCGGCCCGCCCCTTGTCGGCATCGGACCCGAGGTATGCGCCGAACCCCGCATTGCCCTGGAGGGGCGCCCCGATGATGCTGTGGATGGGCACGCCCGCGGCCGCCGCGGCCTGGCGGCAGACCTCCAGGTTCTTCGGCCCGAACCGCGCGTCCAGCAGATACGGCACGTGGGGCAGGAAGAGGTCCAGCCCGCCCGCCCCCGCCTTTGCCAGGCGCTTGAAGACCACCTCGATCGGTCCCGTGGGGAACATGTGGTTGCTCGCCAGCAGCACGTTCGCTCCTCCTGACAAGGGGAAATGGCGTCACCGCTCGCGCACTCGCGGAGCGGCGTCATTATACCACAACGGTGAGAGGTGTTCGCGGCGAGGCCAGATGATTGTCTGACGCCCATCCACCCATCCATTCATCCTTGCTGCCGACCTCTGCACAAGGAACGATAGGCCCCAGCACGGTCATTCCGAGCGGAGCACGGAGCATCGTAGCCCCGTGGGCCTCTCCTGTCAGCCGCCCCGAGGCCCCCAGGGGCGCACCAGGCGACCCGGCCCGTCGTTCTCACATTCTCAAGAATGTGAGAATGGCGTTGAACGAGCGGCGTGGCGCCGCTATACTGTGGGGCGCGGGGCGAGGGTGGTTCGAGGACGAGGAGGAGGGACGAGGACGACATGATTGACGTTCACACGCACATCGGGCGGATTCGGCGGGGGCATGCGTGGCTGACGGCGGGCAAGATGGTCCGCTGGATGGACCGCCAGGGGATCGAGAGGGCGGTCGTCCACTCGGTCGAGAATCCCGAGGAACTCCACTACTACGTGCCGACGACCTACGTGCTGAAGTCGTGCCGCCGCTTCCCCGACCGGCTGATTCCCTTCTGCAACGTGGACCCGCGCGTCGAGAACTCGAGTCCGAAGACCGATTTCTACTCGCTCATCAAGGACTACGTGGACCAGGGGGCGAAGGGCTTCGGCGAATCGCTCTCGGGCCTGCCCGTGGACGACCCGCGCCTCATCGCCATCTACACGGCCTGCGGGCGCCTCGGGCTGCCCGTGACGCTGCACATAGACAGCCTGCGCGGCACCGACGCGCTGGGACTGTCCGGGCTCCGGCGCGCGCTGGCGACGTGCCCCGACACGGTGTTCTTCGCCCACGCGCCGCACTGGTGGGCGGAGATTAGCGCGGACGTGCGGGAGGAGGACCGCGGCGGCTACCCGAAGCGCCCCGTCGTGCCCGGCGGCGCCGTCGAGCAGATATTCGATGCGTTCCCCAACATCTACGGCGACCTGTCGGCCGGCTCGGGCTACAACGCCCTCACCCGCGACCCCGAGTTCGGCCGCGGCTTCCTCGAGCGTTGGAGCCATCGCCTCTGCTTCGGCACCGACTACCTGAAGCCCGGCCAGCAGTGTCCCATCATCCAGTACATCCGCGAGGTGGACATCTCGGCCAAGGCCCGCCGCCGCATCACGCGCGACAACGCCTGCCGCATCCTCAAGCTGAGGTGAGCCATGAAACGCCTGCTCTTTGCTCTCCTTCCCCTCGTGGCCGCCGCTCAGGCTGGCGGTCTGGCTGCCGACGCGCTTGCCGCGATGAAGAAGGCCACCGCGTATTTCACCACCGAGGTCGCCTGCCACGGCGGCTACCTGTGGCGCTACTCGGAGGACCTCAAGCAGCGGGAAGGGGAGGGGAAGGCGACCGAGAGCCAGGTGTGGGTGCAGCCGCCGGGCACGCCCGCGGTCGGCCTTGCCTTCGTGCGCGCCTATCAGGCCACGGGCGACAAGCAGTTCCTCGACGCAGCCGTCGCCGCCGCCCACGCGCTCGTCCTCGGCCAGATGCGCTCGGGCGGCTGGCAGTACTCGATTGACTTCAGCGACGCCGGCTCGAAGCGGTTCGCGTACCGCCACCTGCCCGAGCCGAAGTCCAGGAGCGTCCGCATCCACTCTGTCCTCGACGACGACACGACGCAGGCGGCGCTGCGCCACCTGATGGCAGTGGACGAGTTGGTCAAGGATGAGACGATCCACGAAGCGCTCAACTACGGCCTGGACGCATTGCTGAAGGCTCAGCTCCCCAAGGGCGGCTGGCCGCAGGTCTTCGGCCAGCCCGAGCCGGAGCAGAAGACCGGTCCCTACGTGAAGATCGAGCTGGACGGCTCGCGCACGACGCTCCAGCGCCCGACCCGCTACGCGGGCGGGCGGCTTCATCATCGAGAGCCAGCTCAAAGCGCCGCAGGCCGGCTGGGCGCAGCAGTACACGCACGACCTGAAGCCCGAGTGGGCACGCAAGTTCGAGCCACCCGCCGCCTGCTCCGCGGTCGCCGTGCGGAACATCCGCTCCCTCATCGAGGTCTGGCTCGCCACGGGCGACGCGAAGTATCTGGAGCCGATTCCCGCGGCGCTCGACTGGCTGGACCGCTCGAAGCTGCCCGGCGACAAGCCCCGCTGGGCGCGCTTCTACGAGCTGGGCACCAACCGCCCCCTCTACTTCGTCAAGGACACCTATGAGTTGACCTACCGCGACGACAACCTGCCCACCCACTACAGCTTCATCAGCGACTACGGCGTCGAGAGCGCCGCCCGCTGGTTCCGCGCGGCGAAGGAGAAGGGCCGCGAGGCCATCCTGGCCGAGCGCGCCCGCAAGCCCGCGGCCGATGAGTTCCGGGCCAGAGCAAAGGGGATGGAGGGCCAGGTGCGAAGCGTCCTCGCCGCCCTGGACGCCAAGGGCCGCTGGCTCGACGTTGGCTGGATCGAGTGCCGAACCTTCATCCGCAACCTGGACGTTCTCTCCGCATACCTTGACGCGCTTCGCCGTGGTGCATAGAATGTGCGCGTGCGGACCCCCCAGTTCGGGCCAAGGGGAACCCCGTGGCTGAGGCACATGCGCGCGTCCTCTACACCATCGGGCACTCCAATCACACCACGGAGCAGTTCGTCGCTCTGCTGAAGTCCCACCAAGTGTCAGTGGTTGCGGACGTGCGGTCGGCGCCCTACAGCCGGTACTGCCCGCACTTCAACCGGGAGGAGCTGGCCCCCGCGCTGCGGAGCGCGGGCATCCGCTACGCGTACTTCGGGAAGGAACTCGGCGCCCGGCCCGACGACCCGGCGTGCTATGAGAACGGCCGCGTGAGCTTTCGCCGCGTGGCGGCCAGGCAGGCGTTCCGCGAGGGGCTCGAGCGGATTCGCGCCGGCGCCGCCCGCCACGCCGTCGCCCTCATGTGCGCCGAGAAGGACCCGCTGGAGTGCCACCGGACGATCCTGGTCTGCCGGCACCTGGACGCCGCCGGCCTGGCCATCCAGCACATTCTGGAGGACGGGACGCTCGAGGACCACCGGGCGGCCGGCCGCCGCTTGGCCAGGAAGCTGAAGGTCGAGCGAACCCTGTTCGAGCCGAACCTGACCGAGCGTGAGCTTGCCGAGCGCGCCTTTGACCAGCAGGCGGAGCGGATTGCCTGCCGGGCGCCTGACCAGGAGGAAGAGACATGAGTGAGCCCCAGGCGCCCAAGGGCGCCCGCATCACGATCTTCACGATCGGCTTCGCAAAGAAGCCGGCGGAGCGGTTCTTCACCGCCCTCCAAGGGGCCGGCGTTCGGCGCGTCGTTGACATTCGCCTCAAGAACGTCTCTCAGCTCGCCGGATTCACGAAGAAGGACGATCTAGCCTACTTTCTCAGGGCAATCGCCGGGATCGAGTACGAGCACCTTCCGCTCCTGGCGCCCACGGAAGAGATCCTGGCGGCGTACAAGAAGAAGGCGATTGACTGGGCGGAGTACGAGCGGCGGTTCCTGGCCCTCCTGGCGGAAAGGCGGGTCGAGGAGAAGCTGACGCCCGAGGCCCTCGACCGGGCCTGCCTGCTCTGTAGCGAACCATCGCCCAGGAAGTGCCATCGGCGGCTCGTCGCGGAGCATTTCAAGAGCGTGTGGCCGAACGTGGAGATTCGCCATATCGAGTGAGGGGCTCGGCCAGCGCGGCGGGGGGAGGGGGTGCCCAGACCCCTCTCCCTTTCAGGGAGAGGGCAGGGAGAGGGTTGGAGTTCGGGACTGGTCCCGGCGCCCAACCCTCCCCCTACCCCCTCCCTGCGAGGGAGGGGGGTTGAGGGGGGCCGAGGGGGGCGAGGGCGGGAGAGGGAGGGGGTGCGGAAGGAGACGAGTCGGATGAGCGGCGGCCCGTCGGGGACAGGCTTGGGTGAGTGCGAGGGCTGTCCGTCGCTGCGCGAGGGGCGCTGCCGCATCGTCTGCCTGGCCAACTCGCGCAAGTACAGCCGCCACTGCGTGGCCGGCGTGTGCGCCCGCCGGAGGGCGTGGGTGCGGCCCATCTCGGCGCTGAGCGACGGAGCGCTGCCGGCAGCAAGCATCCAGGTCAGCGGCGAGCAGCCGCGGCTGCTCCAGGCCGTCGAGTTCCCCATCCGCGCTCAACAGGCCAGGACCTTCGGCTTTCAGCCGGAGAACCGCCCCGTCGGCCCTGGCGCCTGGCGTGCCGTGGGGACAGTGAGCGCGCGCGACGCCCTGGCGTACTGCGAGGATGCCGAGCACATCCTCCACAACCACTCCGACCGCGTGCCGCTCATGGAGCTTCGTGCCCTGCCGCGCGAGCGGCGGAAATCGCTACAGCTCGTGCACAGCGACTGTGTGGAGTCCTACGCCACTCATTCGGCGTCGGGCGCCCCGCAGTGCCGCGCGCGCATCAGGTGGGGCGGGGTGGAGTACCACCTGGTCGTGACGGACCCCGAGGCCGAGCGGCGTGTCCACGCCGGCGAGCGCATCGCCCGGAACTGCCTCCTCACGGTCGGCCTGGGCATGCCCTTCCCCAAGGGCTCTCCCACCGGCGCGTGCTTCAAGCTCGTGGCGGGCGTGGTGGAACTCTAGCCATGTGGTAGCACTCCAGCCGTCTGGGGTTGCCGCCCCCACCGACCTTGTGTCGGTGGAGCGAAGGATTGGCTGCTACGGGCCGCCGCCCTCACCCCCCCACCCCCTCTCCCTCCGCCCGCCGCGCGGCGGGGGGAGGGGGAGGGGGTGGGGGGGTGGGGGCGGCGGCCCGGAGCAGCCAATCCTTCGCTCCACCGACACAAGGTCGGTGGGGGCGGCAACCCCCGATGGCTCAAGGGCCAAGCTAGGCCCGCCCGTATCCTGGGACGCGAGCATCACAATCGTGGCCAGCACGAAGCGCAGGACCTACTCGGTTCCTCTCTCGGCATTCATACCGCACCCAGCTTTCGGCACGGGGCAGCCTCCGCCGCAGCCCGGCACGCCTGCAATCAACTGGGATGCCTATCTCGAGGTTGAGGTGCCGCCCGGCGTGCCCGGCGTGGACTTCTGGCTCGACAATGTGGCCTTCGTGCGGGAGGCGAAGGGGCCGAGGCTGGGGCGGGTGGCCGTGATGTACGAGGTGGGCAAGCTCATCCACGTCGCCGTGCCCTCGCTGGCGGCGTTCGTCGTCTTCGTCGTGCTCCTCTTCGTCCTGCGCGTGGAAGAGGCGCGCGAGGGGTGGGAGTGGGTGAAGGAGAAGGGGCTGAAGAAGATTGTGGGCAGGTTCCGCAAGAAGAAGCCTGTTGCGTGATCCAGGGGATGGATGGATGAATGGATGGGTGGATGGGTGGATGGGTGGATGGGTGTCTGACATTCATCCAATCATCCAGCCATCCACTCATCCACGAGGAAACCGAATGAAAGCAGTGATTGTCTCCATTGGCGATGAAGTTCTGAACGGCGAAGTGGCCGACACGAATGCGGCCTGGCTCGCCGAACGGCTGCTCGAGCTGGGCGTCGAGATCAGCTACCACACGTGCGTGGGCGACGTGGAGGAGCATGTCGAGCAATCGCTCCGCTACGCCTCGAAGCGGGTGAACCTGGTCGTGGCCACGGGCGGCCTGGGGCCGACCCACGACGACCTGACCCGCCACGCGGCGTCGAAGGTGGCCAACGCGCCGCTCGAGCTGCACGAGGAATCGCTCGCGGCCATCGAGGAGCGCTTCCGGCGCTTCGGGCGGCCCATGCCCGCCCAGAACCGCATCCAGGCGATGATCCCGCGCGACGCCGACGTGTTGCCCAACAGCGAGGGCACAGCCCCCGGCTTCATCCTCCGCCTCGGCGACGCCTGCGTCGCCTTCCTGCCCGGCGTGCCACGCGAGATGAGGGCGATGTTCGAGAAGAGCCTGGCCCCCTTCATCACCGCCCTGCCCATCGAGCGGCGGGCCGTGCGCGTCGAGCGGCTCCACACCTTCGGCGTGCCCGAATCCACGGTGAACGAGAAGCTGGGCAACCTGGTGCTGCGGGGCGCCAACCCCCTCATCGGGTTGCGCGTGAGCGGCGGCGTCGTCTCCATCAAGCTCCTGGCCACGGGGCCGGACCAGGCGAGCGTCGAGCGGGTGCTGGGTCCGACCCTTGATGCGGTGCGGCAGCGCTTCGGCGAGGCCATCTTCGGCACGGACAACGACACCCTCGAGCTGGCCGTCGCCCGCCTGCTCGAGTGCCACGGCAAGACCCTCGCCGTCGCCGAATCGTGCACCGGCGGCCTCGTGGGGCACCTCTTGACCAACGTGCCCGGCATCTCCCGCTTCCTCCTCGAGGACCTCGTGACCTACAGCAATGCGGCCAAGACCGAGCTGCTCGGCGTCCCGGCCGAAACCATCCAGGCCGTCGGCGCCGTGAGCGCGGAGGTGGCCCGCGCGATGGCCGAGGGGGTTCGCCGGCGGGCGAAGGCCGCCATAGGGCTTTCCACCACCGGCGTCGCCGGCCCCACGGGCGGCAGCGACGCGAAGCCGGTCGGCCTCGTCTACATCGGCCTCGCCACCGACGTCGCCACCACCGTCGAGCGGGTCCAACTCGTCGGCAGCCGCGAACTCATCAAGGACCGCGCCGCGAAGTCCGCCCTCAACATCCTGAGGCTGCACCTCGGGAAGATGGGGGATTGGTCGAAATGCAGATCGTGACGCGTGATACGTGATGCCGTAGGGGCAGCCCTATGTGGCTGCCCTCTTGCGCCCGGGCACCCCCCTGGGCCTCCGACATGAAGAGGGCGGCCACACAGGGCCGCCCCTACAGCGCGCTGGACGCAGCCATGGGATTGACAATGCCCAGATGCCGCCTCATCGCTGTGGATATAGACGGCACCCTTCTCGACAGCGGTTCCCACCTCCGCCCCGCCGTGCGGGACGCGCTGCGGGCCGCCGTGGGGGCAGGGCTGCACGTCGTGCTGTGCACGGGCCGCCGCTACCGCACGGCCCAGCCCATCGCCGAGGAGCTGGGGCTCGCTCTCCCCCTCATCTGCCACAGCGGCGCGCTGGTGAAGGACACGGCCTCGCACCGCACGATGTTTGCCCGGGCGATGGCGCCCGACGTGCTGCGGCTGCTCCTGGGCGCGCTGGGCGACTTCGGCCTCACGCCGATGGTCTACACCGACACGTTCCACACGCGGACCGACTTCTACCTCCAGCGCGGCGCCCCGCTCACGCCCTACCACGCCGACTACCTGCTGAAGAACGACGGCTGGTATCGCTTCGTGAAGTCGCTCGACGGCGGGCTGCGTGCCCCGGCCATACAGGTCTGCACGTTCGGCGAGTTGGCCGAGCTTCAGCGCATCCGCCCGCTGCTGCGCGAGCGGCTGGCGGGCCGCACCACCTGCCACCTCCTCAGCTCGGCCAAGTACCTCGGCAACTTCCTCGAGTTCCAGAACGGCGCGGCCTCCAAGTGGGCCGCCCTCCGCGACATCCTCGACGCCAACGGCATCGCGCCCGAGGAGGTCGTGGCCATCGGCGACGACGAGAACGACATCTCGATGCTCCAGGCCGCCGGCCTCGGCATCGCTATGGGCAACGCCGCCTACGCCGTCAAGAGCGCCGCCCACCTCGTCGGTCCGTCCAACGATGAGGACGGCGTGGCCCGAGTGGTTGAGAAGCTGTTGCGTGACGCGTGACGCGTGACGTGCGCCCGAGGCCCGATCTCTGGCCGCGAGGCTTGGGTGCAGTAGCGGGTTCGCGCAGGTTCGAGGGATGGCCCAGCCCCTCGCGGGCGGCGGAATAAAGCCCACGGCGATGCCTTGAGAGCCGTGGGGCACTGGCGGCCCCCCTCTCACCCAGCCCAGCCCCCGCAGGGGGCGGCGGAACGCTGCCTGCTGGCCGGCGCCCTGACGTGGCGGTTCCGCCGCCCCATACGGGGCTGGGGGATGGGTTTGGCATCCGCCGTCAACCCACGGCTCTCAAGGCATCGCTGGGCCGGCGTCCGGGGACATCGGGGAGCCCCCAGTATGCCAGTCCCACGCTCGGAAAGTCCAACAGGGCGCCGCACTTTTCGACCGCCCGCCCCCCGCGCGCTTTTCAACCGACGTTCACACCCAGGGGGCCAAAGCCGGCGCCAAGGACAAGGCCGGCCGGACCCCTTCAGCCGTCGCCGAGGCCGCAGGGCACAAGGAACTGGCCGCCTTCCTCCGAGGGAAGGAATAGCGGTGACCGCGTCACCGCACTCCACAATCGCCCCCTCCGCGAGCCGGCGGGAACATGGAGATGCCGCCTGTTGGCGGTCTAGCGCAAGGAAGTCGAGGTTGAAGGCGGCGAGGGCGATGAGCGGGGGGCCCCAACGGCTCTTCCGGGAGCCAGACGGCCGTTCCCCCTGAGCAGTCTGCGCGGGTCAGTCCCAATTCGCCGTGGCGTGGCGGCGGTGCTGGTTGTAGGCGTCGCGCATGGCGACGTAGGGGTCGAGCGTGGCCTTCTTGAAGTCCTCGTACTCGCCCAGGGTGAGCGAGGTTTTGTTGATCTGTGAGGCCAAGCCGACGCCTGGCAGGTATGTGAGGGGGTTGAGGGCCGCATCCACCACCCAGCCCACGGTGTCGCGGGTGCAGCCGGGCCCGAGGATGGGGAAGTTGGCGTAGCTGCCCATGCCGAGGCCCCAGTAGCCGAGGGTCTGGCCGAAGTCCTCGTTGCGGACGTTGATCTTGAGCCAGTGCTTCGCGGGGTCGCCGAGGCCGAGGACGCCCACGGTGGTGTTGACGCCGAAGCGGGCCAGCTCGTTGCCCGAGCCCTTGAGGTCGCCCTGGAGCAGGCAGCAGAGGCTGCGCCCGGGGGCGCCGAGGTTGCCGAAGGCGTTGCCGACCTTCACGCGGGCCGGCCGCGGCACCACGGCCTTGTAGGCCCGGGCCGCGGGACGCAGGACCCAGAAGTACATCTTGTCGTTGAAGCCGAAGAACGCGCGGTTCACGCCCTCGAAGGGGTCGGGCAGGGGCGGGACCGCGGGCTCGGCGGCCTCCTTCTTCTCGAAGGGATCAACGTCGGCCGGCGCGGCGGCCTTGGGCGCGGCAGGCGTCGCCGCGCGCGCCCGGCCGGCCAGAAGCGCCAGAGCCACTGCCACGAGAACGGCCACGCGGCCTGCTTTCACCATGTCGTCTTCCCCTTTCGCGGGTTACTCGATCCTGGTCTCAGCGACCTTGGCCTTGAGCTTTTCGAGGAACTGCGGGTAGGCCATGCTGTTGAGCATGCTGGCGAACTGGGTGCGGTAGTTGTTGACGAGTTTCACGCCCTCGATGGCGACGTCGTAGACGAGCCAGCCGCCCTCGTCGTACTTCCTCACGCTGTACTCGATCGGGATGTCCACGTTGCGCGTCGTGACGAGCACGACGTCCACGCGAGCGTAGTCGCCCTCGATCCGCTCGCCCTTGTAGCGGATTTTCTCGCCCGCGTAGCCCTCGATCTTCGACACGTAGGTGCGGCGCAGGAGTTCGTTGAAGAGCCGTGTGAACTCCTTTCGCTCCTCGGGCGTGCGGGCCGCCCAATGGCGGGCGAGGGTGCGTTGGGCCATGTCGGTCCAGTTGAACCGCTCGTCAATGGCGGCGTAGATTTTCAGGCGCCGCTCCTCCTTCCGCTCCGGCGCCTTGAGCGCCGGATCGCTGAGGGCCGCGAGCAGCTTGTCCGTGCTCACGCGCACCTGGTCCATCGGTCCCGGCTCGCCCGCGGCCGCCAGGGCCGCCGCCCCCACGCACACCAGCCACGTTCGGCACTTCACTGGATGCCTCCTCCAGACTTCTGTTCGAAGATGTACTTGGCCACGAGGCCGTAGAGGTCGAGCGCGGGCTGCGTCTCGCGGATGCGCTCGCCCGACTTCAGGTTCACCTCGGAGCCGCCCGGGGTGATCTCAACGATGGTCCCGCCGAGAAGCCCGCGCGTCTTCACCGTCGCAATCGCGTCCTCCTGTATCCTCACGTCGCCGGCGATGGCCATGAGCACGCTGGCCCGGTAGTCCTGGAGCGAGACCTGTTTGACCCGGCCGATCGGGACGCCAGCGATGGCGACGTCGGCGCCGCCTTTCAGCCCCCCTACGTCCGTGAACCGCGCTGTCAGCTCGTAGGTGCTTCCTCCCGGCGAAGCCGCCTGGCTGCTCCCCCCCGTGACCTCGGAGACGAGGTCGTAGAGGTCGAGCGCGGGTTGCGTCTCACGGATGCGCTCGCCCGGCTTCAGGATCACCCCGGAGCTGCCCGGGGTGATCTCAACCAGCGTCTCGCCCAAGAGTCCCCGCGACCTCACTGCCGCGCTCGCATCGTCGTGGATCTTCACGTTGCCAGCAATGGCCATAGCCACGTTCGCGTGGTAGTCGAGGAGGCCGACGCTGGTCACGCGGCCGACGGGCACGCCGGCGATGGCGACCTCTGCGCCCCGCTTCAGCCCCCCGACGTCCGAGAACCGCGCCGTCACATCGTAGGCGCTCCCTCCCAGCGAATCCGCCTGGCCGATCCGCACCGTGAAGTAGGCGAACAGCGCGAGGGCCGCCACCACGAACGCCCCCACGACCAGCTCCAGGCTGATCTTCCTCATGCCGAGTCCCCTTTGAGACAGCTCATCTTCCCTCGACGGCCCGGCTGTCGCCCTCGCCGCAGCAGCCTCCGCCAACCACTATTATCCCTACCCGCTGCCCCGTGTCAAGTCGGCGCGGGCGCGTGCGACCTCCCTCAGCGGGCCGCCCACCTGCTTCGCGCGCAGCCGCCGTGTATCCCAAGCTCTCTGAGAACAACATTCCACAGTTGTACAAGTGTGGAATGTTCTTCTCCGCTGCACCCTGGGCCCGAGGATCGCCCGATCCGGCGCGCTCGTGCAACGGCCCGCGTCCCGCGCAGCACTGGCGGCCCCCCTCTCACCCAGCCCAGCCCCCGCAGGGGGCGGCGGAAGACTGTCTGCTGGCCGGCGCCCTGACGTGGCGGTTCCGCCGCCCCATACGGGGCTGGGGGAGGGGGTTGGCGTCCGCCGTCAACCCACGGCTCTCAAGGCATCGCCGTGGGCTTTACTCCGTCGCCCCGTGCGGGGCTAAGAAACTATCTCAGAACCCACGCGGGCCGCCCCGCGACCCCGCCACAGTCCGTCCTGCGCTTCCCAGCCATCGCCACGCTCTACCCGCGCGCCGGCCAGCCTGCCCACCGGCCTCTGGACTCTTCACGCCTGCGAGTGGGGTGTCCTTCTTGACATCCCGGACGGTGACGCCTATAATCCAGCGGATGCTCGGCACAGGAGTGGCGCGTACCCTTTCTCTGCCAGGAGTGCCTGACTTGCCGGCGACCCTGTCCGTCATCGTCATCACCTACAATGAAGAGGAGAACATCCGGGACTGCCTCGAGAGCGTCAGGTGGGCCGACGAGGTGCTTGTGGTGGACTCGTATTCGAAGGACCGGACGGCCGAGTGGGCCCACGAGTACACGGCCCATGTTCTTCAGCACGAGTTCGTGAACGCGGCCCTTCAGCGGAACTGGGCGATGACCCAGGCCACGGGGGATTGGGTCTTCGTGCTGGATGCCGACGAGCGGGTCCCCCCGGAGCTTGCGGCACGCATCCAGGGGATTCTCTCGGGGGGCACTGAGTTCGATGGCTTCCACGTTCGGCGGCGGTCGCGCTTCCTCGGCAAGCTCATCCGGCACTGCGGGTGGCACAGGGACTACGTGCTGCGCCTCTGGCGCAAGGGGGCTGGGCACTACGAGGACCGCCAGGCTCACGAGCGCGCGACCGTGAGCGGGCGCCTGGGCACGATCCGCGAGTGGCTGCTGCACGACACGTACCGCTCGTTCGAGCAGTACTTCTTCAAGTGCGGGCGGCACACGACCTGGGGGGCTCAGGACCTCTACAGGCAGGGCAAGCGGGCGACGTGGGGGAGGCTGACGCTGCGCCCGCTGTGGCGCTTCTTCCGCATGTTCGTGCTGAATCACGGATTCCTCGACGGCAAGCGCGGCCTGATCCTGTGCACGCTGGCCGCATACAGCGTCTTCACGAAGTACGCGAAGCTCTGGGACATGCACCGGCGGGCCGCCTCGGCCGAAGGAGACGGCGGGCCGGCGCAGGCCGGACGGGACAAGGCGCAAGACGCCTTGGCGAAGATGACCGAGCAGTGACGGGGGACGGGGGACATCCCAGATTCCAGATTTCAGACTCCAGCTTGAGGCGAGGGGTGACGGAGCGGCGGGCATGTCGGCGGCCCAGCTCGCGGAAGCCCTGATGGCCCACGACAAGGCCCTGGCGTCCCGACAGGACGTGCTGAAGGATGGCGTGCGAACGGCCGTGACGCGGGTGCGGTGTGGGGGGGCCTGGGTGTGCGTGAAGGAGTACCGCAGCGCGGGGTGGCTCGACGTGGCGAAGGAGGTTCTCCGCGGCTCCCGCGCCCAGAGGGCCTGGCGGGGCGCGCGGTTCCTCGCTCGCAAGGGGGTCGAGGCGCCTGAGCCGCTGGCCGTCCTGCGGCGCGGGCCGAGCGCTTACCTGGTCACCCGCTACATCGAGGAGGCCGCCCCCCTCCCCCGGCTCCTCGCCCAGCGGTTCGGCGGCCCGCTCTCCGAGGCCGGGCTGAAGGCGAAGCGGCTGCTGGTTCGGCAACTGGCGGCGTGGCTGCGCCGCGTGCACGGCCTGGGCATCTACCACGACGACTGGTCGGCGAAGAACATCCTGGCCGCCGAGCGGGCCGAGGGCTGGGCCTTCTGGCTGCTCGACTTCGAGAGCCTATCGGCCTGGAAGCGGCTGACCCGCCGGCGCCGGGTGAAGAACCTGGGCCAGCTCGCGGACCTTCCTGTGGGAGTGACCGCGACGGACAGGATGCGTTTCCTGGTGACTTACGCCGCGGGCGAGCGCGCACTGACGCGCGGCCGATTCCCCCGCGACGTGCTCCGCTACGTGCGGCGTCGGGCGCGAGCGGCAGCGTCGCGAGGCGGAGTTGCGGATGGGAGCCGATGAAGGTCCTGCACCTCTTCAGCAACTGGCGCTGGACGGGGCCTGCCGAGCCGGCGCTGAACCTTGCCGCCGCGCTTCAGCGCCAGGGCCACGTGGTGGCCTTTGCCTGCGGCCGGGCGCCGCGCGGTCAGACCAACGAGGTGGAGCCGCGCGTCCTCGAACGCGGCGTGCCCCTGCGCGCCGGCCTCGCCCTGAACAAGCACATGAACCCGTTCCACAACTACCCCGACGGCCGGACGTTGCGGGGCTGGCTCGAGGCCGAGCGCTTCGACTTCATCCACTGCCACATGCGGAACGACCACATCGTGGCGGCCCTGGCGGCGCGGCGGATGGCGGGCCGCCCGCTCGTCGTCCGCTCCTGCTACCTGGGCGAGGGGCCGAAGGGCTACTGGGAGGGGCGGCTCGCCCGCGAGTTCACCGAGGGCATGCTCCTCCTCTCCGAGGCCGCGCGGCGCCAGGCAATCGGGCGCCTGAGGCTCCCCGCCGACCGGGCCTGGCTGTTCGACACGGCGGTGGACCTGGACCGCTTCAACCCCGAGCGCGGGCTGGGAAACCGGCGGGCGGAGTTCGGGTTCACGCCCGACACGTTCGTCATCGGCCTAGTCGCCCGCATCCAGTGGCGGCGGCGCTACGACGTCCTCCTCGAGGCCATCGCGCGGGCGCACCGCGAGCTGCCCAGCCTGCGGGCGCTCCTCGTCGGGCGCGGCACCCACATGCAGGCCATCGCCGTGGACCCCGCACGCAGGATGGGCCTCAGCGACATCGTCCTCTTCCCAGGCTACCAGACGGGCGACGACTACGTGCGCACCCTGGCGACGCTCGACGCCAAGGTGTTCCTGGTGCCGGGCACGGACGGCTCGTGCCGTGCCGTGCGCGAGGCAATGGCGATGGGCCTGCCCGTCATCTCGTCGCGGCGCGGAGTGCTCCCCGACCTGGTGGGCGGCGGCCGCGGCATCGTGGTGAACGACACGCCCGAGGAACTGGCGGCCGCCATCGTGGCGCTGGGCCGCGACCCCGAACGACGGCGGGCGCTGGGCACCAGCGGACGGCAGCATGCCATCGAACACTTCTCGCTCGAACGGCAGGCCGAGGTCGTGGGCGGCGTCTACGCCGAACTCCTCGCTCGGCACAGAAAGGCGTAGTATGCGGCCATCCACCGCCTTCACAGGAGCGCTCATCGTGGCAAGCCTCTCGCTCGGAGCCGAGGACAAGGCGCCATTCGTCCGCGTCAGCCCCCGCCCACCACGTGAGGGCAGGCGCCTAGGAGGCAAGCGGTGACCCAGGCCGACCGTGATTTGGCGGCGGCGCTGAAGCTTCGCTTGGCTCGCGCCGCGCCGGGCCATCTGCGCAAGGTGATCGTGTTCGGCTCGCGCGCCCAAGGGCGCGTGCAGCCGGACTCTGATCTGGACGTGGCGGCGTTGGTGGACCACCTCACGCCCACGCTGGAATCGGCGCTGGATGACCAGGCATATCAGTTGATGTGGGACCGTGACTTCCGGCCCATCGTCTCGCTCAAGGTGTTTGCCGAGGACGCTTTCGAGCAGGCCGCGCGCGACGGGTACTCGTTCTACCGCAATGTTCTCCTGCAAGGCGAATCCGTGTGAGCGCGAGGCCTGAGGTCCGAGAGTACTTGGCGAAGGCGCAACGAGCCATCGTGAGTGGCGGGCCGGCTCGCCACGACGAAGGGAGGCGCGGGACTGCGTGTTGTGGGGGGTGACGCAGGTGTCTTACTCTGACTCTTTGAGGGGCAAGGCAATGGTACACTGGCGGGGTCTCGGTGTGGCCGGAGCGGTGTCCGGAGCCATGTGGCTGGGGCTTCTGGCGGCGGGCTATGCCGCTGGGGCCGCGGTGAAGGAAGTGGAGCCGAACGGCGACTTCGACACGGCGCAGAAGGTGGCGACGAACTGCGACGTGCAGGCGACCATGGGTGAAGGGGGAGACTCGGACTTCTTCCGGCTTCAGGTACAGAACCCCACGTTCCTCCGCGCCAGCGCGACCGGTGTGCCCGCCGTGGACGTGGGCCTGGTCCTGTATGCCGAAGATGGCGAGGAGATCGCGCGGGTGGATGGCCAGCGGGCCGGGAAGCCCGAGCAGATGCTCCACCGCGTCCGCCGCGGAACGTATCTGCTGGAGGTGAAGCTCGTGGCGGAGGAGGGTGCCCGCGCGGGCGCGCCCTACACGCTTCAGCTTCGGGAGACGACGCTGGTCCAGTACGAGCCCTCGATGGCGCAGATCAAGGCGGCGATCAAGAAGGGCCTCCTCTGGCTCGCCCCGAAGCAGAAGGCCGAGGGCTGCTGGGAGCCCAAGAGCGGGCACTACGGCGTGAGCGGCCTCGCCCTCATGGGCTTCATCGGCGAGAAGCTGCCAGAGTTCGATAAGACCATCGCCAGGGGCATGGACTTCTTCACGAAGGCCTACGTGCCGCCGGGCACACACAAGGACGACGCGAACTTGGAGGACGCCATCGCGGGGTCGCTGATCGGCGACGGCCCGAACAGCCATTTCATCTACGAGCACGCCATCGCCACGCTGGCCCTGGCGGAGTACGTGCACGCGCACCCGAAGGACGCCAAGGCCCGCGCGATGCTGACGGGTGCGGCAGGCCTCCTCGTGCGCTGCCAGGCCACGGAGGCGAAGCCACAGTCCATCGCCGGGCCGGTGGCGGCGGAAGCGGAGTACCACGGGAGCTGGCGCTACCAGGCGAATGCGGACAACGGCGACCTGTCGGCGAGCGGCTGGGCGCTCATCGCCCTGGCCGCGGCGGAGACGGCAGGCTACAAGCTGCCCGAGAACGTGCGGAAGGACTACATGGGCTACTGCCGCCGCTGCTTCAACGAGGAGCGAGGGGCCTACGCCTATCAGGTGAAGTCGGAGGAGGTCACCAACACGACGAACGCCGTGGGGGTGCTCACCACGCTGATGTGCGTGGGCGGCAAGTGCCCGGTCGTGCGCAAGGGCATTGCCACCCTGCGCAAGAGCTTCCCAGCGTGGGAGCAGGAAGGGGGCCGGGGCCTCTATCCGTTCTACTACTGGTACTATGCGTCGCGGGCCATGTATGTCGCGGGCGGCAACTACTGGAAGGAATGGCAGGGGGCCATCTGCCCCATGCTCCTCGAGCGCCAGAATGCCGACGGCTCGTGGGACGCGGCGCAGAAGGAAGAGGAGGTGGGCACGGAGTACACGACGGCTCTCGCCATCCTCATCCTCCAACTGTGCAGCGGCAACCCGCCCGCCTACCTCGAGGGCCTGACGCTCGAGACCGTGAAGTACGACTGCCCCCAGTGCCTGGATGACATCCAGAAGCTGCTCAAGGCCGCCAAGGGCGACGACACGACCAAGGAGCAGTTGATCAAGCAGGTTCAGGAACTCATCAACCGCTACTACGGGGACTGAGGGGGGCCGGCCTCAGAGCTGGTGCTTCATCGCGTGCTCGAGCCACGCGGTGGCCAGCACCGACCCGACGATCCACTGGAGCACGGGGTCAGTGCCGCCGAAGACGGCGTTCTTCCACAGGTTATTCTGGAAGTCCCAGGCCGACTTCAGGGCCTCGACGTGCATCTCCTTGAACACGGCCTCGCCGTCGCACATGGCGATCATGTTGGCGGCGTAGCTGTAGAGGAACGAGTCGAACGCGAGGAAGACGCTGACCGGCCAGGTGGCGTACGCGGCGCCGAAGGCGATGTTGAGGGCCTCGTACTCGATGGGCACGCCGTCCGAGCCGTCGGGCAGGCAGGCCATCAGATGCCCGTCGGCCGGGTCGAAGGCGTACCAGGCATAGTTGAGCGCTCCCGCCCCCTCCAGCGGCTTGGGCATTGCGAGCAGGTGGCAGCCGCGCCCCAACTGCCCTTTCATCAGCTCGCGGGTCGTGGCAGCGATGGGCAGTTGCGCGATCAATTCGTCATCGAGAAACGCCTCAGCCGCTAGCCGGAATATTTCATGGCCCTGCCAGACATCTGCGAAGCGAACAACGCCAGCGGATGCCTGGGATTCATGGGTTCGAGCCTCCAGAGTCTCCAACCGACAGAGGTATGCGCTGTCCCCCGGCAGGTGGTTCGCCCAGATTTCGCAGGTGCATCCGGGCGACCGCATTCGTCGGCTCCCGTCGCAACACCTCCGCAAAATGCTCCTGTGCCTCGTTCGTTCGACCGTGGCGAAGCGTCGCGATCCCGAGATTCAGTCGCGCCGGCACCAGCTCGGGATCGAGCCGAACCGCCTCGGCAAAGTGTTCCAGGGCTCGGGTGTCCTGCCCCTGGCGGCCCAGCTCGAAACCCAATCGGAAATGGGCTTCGGCAAAGCCCGGATCCCAGCGGAGTGCTTCGGCGTATGCGGCGGCGGCGCCGCGACGCTCGACGAGCTGGCCGTCGAGCGTCCAGTTGCCGAATTCGTAGGTCACGGGCTTCAGGTCGTCCAGGCTCTTACCGAAGGTGCAGTCGGCCATCCCCGTCGCTCGCGGGGTCTCCGCCCAGGAGATCCCTTTGTGGTCGCCGAGCCAGTAGAGGTCCTCGCGCGCCAGCCTCGACAGGAGCGGGTCAGGTCGCTTCGGGTACTCCCTCGGGTCGCGGAGGGCCGGCCCAAAGTACGGCTCGGGCGGCTCAGCGCGTGCGACGTGGCCGGAGTAAGGCTGAACGAGGAGCTTGGCGCCGAACGCCTGGCAGAGCGGGCCGAGCGCGTTCGGCGGGAGACGATGGACGAGGGCGTGTCCGCCTTGCTCGACGAACTGGCGGAGCGCGGCAGGGTCGCCGACCTCGCCGCGGCAGACGAGGAGCGAGTAGGCCGCGGGGTCGCGGGGCGGCTCTTTCACCATGTCGAAGCGGAGGCCGAGGCTGCGGAGGTGGGCGCGGTACTCCGGCGAGCCGCCGAGGACGGCGGTCTTGGACTGCCTCGGCTGGTAGCCAGCGAGGTAGCCGAGCAGGTTGGTCAGGATGCGCGCGGAGATCGGCTCAGTGGCGAATTTCTTCACGAGCAGGAGCTGGGAGAGGACGAGGCATCCGCGCCCGGTCGGGCGCTCCAGGAGCGGCGCATTGTCGAGGCCGGCAGCGGAGCCAGAGACGAGGATGGGAATCGCACCGCCCTTGGCCGGGCGCGGCGGCTCGTGCTGCGTCACCAGGTTATCGCCCCGCCAGAACTCCAGGCTCTCCCTTGACGGCCAGCAGTCGGCCAGCGCGGGATACCCTGCGCCGAGTGGGGGCGTCGCGAGCGGGAAGGTCATTGTCGAGCAATGGCTCGTCAGGCTCAGGTCGAAGAGGCCCTCGGGGTAGGTCTCTTGCTCGAGGACGAGCACGCGGCCGCCGCGGGCGAGGAAGGCGTCGAGCGCCGCGCGCTCCGGCACGATGCGGCCGATGACCGACGTCCCCTTCGCCAAGGGCTTGAATGCGCCGGCCCCGATCACCAGCAGCTCAAGGCTCGGGTCCAGCTTGTCGAGGGAGGCCACCGGGGACGCCTCGAATACCTGCTCCTGGAAGAGCCCGCGCGTGTCGCCGCGAGGGTCGAATAGCCCAACGCGGGCGGAGACCTTGGGCAGGCGCGGGCGGGGGCCAATGAAGCAGAAGAGCTTTTGGTCCTGCACCACCTTGCCGTCGTGCTCCAGGCGCAGAGACCACTCCCAATCCCCCTTCCTGGGGTTGTAGGCAGGCATTTGGAGAGTGACCTCGACCTGGCGGCTCTCGCCGGGCGCAAGCTCGATGCTTTGCACCTGGGCCTCAGCGCCCGGCTCGGGGGCGGGGAATGCCGAGCGGAGCGTGAGCTTCGCGGGCGCCAATGAGTCGTTGAAGACCATGATGCGGCGGGTGACCTTCTCGCCCCCGAAGAAGGAACGATCGTAGTCCAGGCAGTAGGCGGCGATGGGCTGGTACATCTCCTGGTGGGCGCGGTAGAGCGGGTTGTACACGATCAGCGGGCCGCCTTCGGTGACGGTCCAGGGGCAGATGCCGCTGACGCCCTGGACGCGGTAGGCGAGGATCTGCATCTTCCACGCCTCGGCCTTGGCCAGGTTGCGGTAGTGGTTGTAGTCAATGTAGGCGTCGTCGCCGAAGAAGATGGTGTGCGGGGCGGGGTCGCTGGAGGGGACCCAGAGGAACTCGCCGATGTAGAGCGGCTTGTCGCGCTTCCAGAGGAACGCCTTCTCGCCGTTGAGGAAGATGCCGCCGCCCCCGCTGCCAGGGCTCGGCTTGTCGAGCCAATAGCCCTCGTTCGGCCAGCAGGTGTAGTCGGGATACTCGTGGGGATAGTGGATGCCAATGACGTCGGCCACACCGCCAGGGTCGCCGTCCGATTCATACACGATTGGCCGCGTGGGGTCGAGCTGCTTGACGAGTTTGCCGAGGCGGATGAGCTGTTCTTTGGGGAAGGGCGTGTTGTCGTTCGCGCGGCCGCCGGTGAACTCGTTTTCGAGGCTCCACATGACGACGGAGGGGTGGTTCTTGTCGCGGGCGACCATTGCGGCGAGGTGGGCGGCATAGTTGTCCCAGAAGGCGGGGTCGTTGACGCGATAGATGTCGTCGTCGTTCCACACGGCGCCCTCGACGATGACGAGGATGCCGAGTTCGTTGGCCACGTCGTAGTAGGCGGCGGGCCAGGGCTGGGTGTGGGTGCGGAAGGCGACGCAGCCGCAGGCCTTGAGGCCGCGCCAGAAGGCGGCGATCTCCTCCCGCGTCTTCGGCCCGTGGGGCGGCCAGCCGCTGGAGGCGAGCAGGTGAATCTTCGAGCCGTTGAGATAGAAGTCGGGACCTTGGCACCAGAACTCGCGGAAGCCGAAACGCGACGCGACGCTGTCGCGTATCCCAGATTCCACATTCCGAATTACAGATTGAAGAGAATACAGATGGGGGTCGGCGTGGGACCAGAGGCGGGGTTTGGGCCAGGCGGCCCTCAACGTTGTGAGAGCGATCTTGCCGGCGGGCACCTTCACGGCGGCCGTGGGGAGGGCGATGGCGCCTTCGACGGCGGCGGAGAGTTCGACCTCGGCGTCGGCGGGCGATTCGTTGGCGAGGGTGTAGTCCACGACCAGCTCGCCGCGGCGGACTGAGGGCTTGATAAACAGGTCCTTGATGTACACGACGGGGTGCGAGACGAGAGTCACGTCGTCCCAGATGCCGTAGAGGCCGTAGAGCCCGCCGATGGGCGCGAGGATGCGGTCGCGTGGGGCACTGCGGATGGCGTCCCAACTGCCCGCCTTGCTGAATTGCTTCGGGCCATCCGTCATCACGCCAGCCCATGTCTGGCAGCGGACCGCGAGTTCGTTCGGCCTGTCGAAGCGGACGGCATCGGTGACATCCACCTGGAACGGCTCGTATCCGCCGAAGTGGCCGCCGACCTGTTTGCCGTTGACGAGGATGGTGCTGTTGTACTTGACGCCGCCGAAGCGGAGCTTGAGGCGCTGCCCCCGCATCCCCTCGGGCACAACGAAGTCGCGGGAGAGCGTGGCGACTTGGTTGCGGCGATGAGGAAGGGAAGCCGCATGGCGGATTTCCGATTTCCAATTGCCAATTGCTGATTCCAGGTATCAGGGCTCGTAGTGCGGGCTTCAGCCCGTATCCGTACGGCCTGAAGGCCGCACCACGAACTGCGTCGCTCTCTCCTGGTTCCGGCAAGATGCCCCCAACACCCAACACCTAACACACAACACCGTTCCTCACCTCACCTCACGCGTCAGGGGCACGAAGATCACGCCCATCAGGCTCTTGCTCCTGGCCTTTCCCTCGGCGTCCTTGGTGATGAGGATGAGGTCCTGGCCCAGGCCGGGGGGGCCGACGGGGATGCACATGCGGCCGCCCGGCTTGAGCTGCTTGAGGAGGGGCGGGGGCACACTGCCCGCGGCGCAGGTGACGATGATGGCGTCGAAGGGCCCCTTGTCGGGCCAGCCGTGGTAGCCGTCGGCCACCTTGCACTCGATGGTCTTGTAGCCGAGCTTCTCGAGGCGACCCTTCGCCGCGTCGCCCAGGGCCTTGACGATCTCGATGCTGTAGACGTTGGGCGTCAGCTCGGCCAGCACGGCGGCCTGGTAGCCGGAGCCCGTGCCGATCTCGAGCACCTTGTCCCCGGGCTTGAGGGCGAGGGCCTGGGTCATGTAGCCGACGATGTAGGGCTGGGAGATGGTCTGGCCGTGGCCGATGGGCAGGGGGCAGTCGTCGTAGGCGCGGCGGGCGAGCCCCTCGGGGACGAATGCGTGGCGCGGCACGGCGCGCATGGCATCGAGGGTGGCTCGGTCGGTGACGCCGCGGCGCTCGCCTTCGAGTTGGGAGCGGACCATGTCGCGGCGTTCGGCGGCCCGGGCGTCGAAGCGGGGCCGGTCCCACTTGAGTGGAGGCGCCGCGGCCTCCTCCTTCGGCGGGGCGGGCTCGGCGGCCACGCCTGGCGGAGGGCCCCGCCTGCCGACCAGCCACGCCCCAAGGACCAGCAGTGTAACGGCCAACAGCAGGCTCAGGATGCGGTAGCGCATTGGTCTGCCTCCTCTATAGCTAGGGTAGGGTTCGGTGAGCGACTTGTCAAGGGGAATTGTGCGTTCAGGGGGTGAGTGACACGCCGCCCGGGTGTGGCGGGCGCCCCCCTGCAAGGGGAAACTTACGGTTGACAAAAAACGCCTGAAGGGGTACAATGCGTTGTCTACGCTCGATTGGCGGAGCGGCGTCCGCGTTCCCCTTTTGTTCTGCGCGGAGGTGAAGGGCAGAGATGACGAAGCTGGAGTTGGCCTCCTTCAAAAAGCTGCTGCAGCAGCGGCGTGCGATGCTGGCGGGGGACGTGAACCACCTGGAGGAGGGGGCTCTCCGCAAGACCAAGGACGATGCGGCGACGCTGGACATCTCGAACTTCGCCGACCTGGGGACCGACAACTTCGAGCAGGACTTCATGATCGGCCTGATCGAGAACTCCGAGGAAGTGCTCCGCGAGATAGACGCCGCCCTGCAGCGGATCGAGGATGGCGCCTACGGCACCTGCGAGGAGGGGGACCACCCTGTGGGCAAGAACCGCCTGAAGGTCATCCCGTGGGCGCGCCTGTGCATCGAGTGCCAGCGCAAGGCCGAGCTAGAGATCAAGGGGCAATGAGCATCCGCCGCTGGTTCTGGCTCCCAGCCGCCCTGGCCCTTGCCGCCGACCTCCTTTCGAAGCAGCTCATCTTCGCATGGCTCGGCCTCTCTCCCCAGGTGAGGCCGGACGACGTCCTCAACTGGCCGCGCCTGTGCGCGAGGCTGAAGGCCGAAGGCCCATCGGAACAGCCGAGCGCAGGCAGGCGCGTCTGGGCGCTGCTGCCTCCGAGCGCCAGGGCAGCGGTCGGCGGCGCCACACTGGGGAACGCGCTCGACGCCAGCCAGCAAGCCGAGGTCCTGAGCGCGCTCAATGCCGCGTTGAGCCAGCCCGACCTTGTCTGGGGTGCGAGCCTGCAGGACACGGCTTCGCTCTCGCACCTCCTGCCCCATGAATCCCAGGAATTGCCCGAGGACCGCATCCGGAAGGTCAACCGACTGGTCCTCGAGATGGCCTATCCGCAAGAGATTTCCGGCAGGCTCCTGCCCCACTTGAGGGCGGACCCGCTTCTGCGCGAGCGGCACGCCCTCTTCTCGCCGCTGCTGGTGCTCCAGCTCGAGCGGAACACGGGCGGGGTGTTCGGCGTGCTGCGGGGGAAGGGCTACCTCTTCATCCTCCTCACCGTCGTCGCCCTCGGCGCTGTCTTCTGGATGCTGCGCAAGGCGCAGCCGGGGCAGCGGCTCCTGCCCATGGCCCTGGGCCTGGTCGCGGCCGGCGCCGTGGGGAACCTGGTGGACCGCGTGTGGTTCGGGTACGTGCGCGACTTCCTCTACGTCGAGATCATCAACTGGCCCGCCTTCAACGTGGCCGACACCTGCATCTGCGTGGCCGCGGGGTTGCTGGTCATCGAGGTCTTCAGGGCAGAGGCCCGCGAGAAGCGGAAAGAGAAGACCTGCCCGAAGCGCTGACAGCAAGCTCTCGGCGGTCGCCGCGCCTCTGCCCCGTCCCTCAAAGCTCTCCCGTAATGACCTTCGCGGGTCAGCCCGTGGCCGTCCCCTTGCCCCCCCTCCCTCCCCCCGCTGTGCCAGCGGCGGTCGGCTGCGGGGCGATAGCCTTCCCCCCCCCGCTCGCGGCGACCACGCCCGCTCCCCCCAAGACTGCCGAAGCGGCAGCTTGGGTCCCAGGTCGCGTGCTGCCCCTGGGTCGCCACGGCTCGCACCGTTGCCGTGCTCCGTTTCCCCATCGTTGCCGGGATACCCCCACACCCGTGCTCCCCGTGGGCTGACAGGCTGGGCGTCAGCAGGACGCGGAGCGACGCTCGCGGCAGAACTGGGTGTGCAGCCCCCCGCAAGCACCCGCTTCTTTATTGGCGCGGGCTGTCAACTTGGGCCTCCGCCGGAGGGCGATGCGGTAGTGTGACTGCCCCAGGCCAGGCCCCGCCCACGCCGCCACCTCACACCGCCCTAGCACTCCGTCAACCTTGACATGATATGTTAAGAATGGTATGTTTCCCTTGTGGGGAGCCATCTTCCGCAGGGGAAAAGGATGAACAAGAAGTACCGCGTTGGCGCAAAAGCGTTTGACACGCGGGGCGGGAGTTGGTATCGTGGCGTCTCCCTTGTGCCAGGAGAACGCTATGGCAGCCGCCGAATCGCTCGATGTGACCGTGGGAATCACGCAAGACGACGAGAAGGCCGTGGAGAACCTGCGCGCGGGCCGCGACAGGATTCTCACCGAGTTGCGCAGGATCATCGTCGGACTCGACCAGGTGATTGACGAGATGATGACCGCGATCTTCTGCCGCGGCCATTGCCTCCTGGTCGGCGTCCCGGGCCTCGCCAAGACCCTCCTCGTCAGCTCGCTGGCCCAGACCCTCTCGCTGAGCTTCAAGCGCATCCAGTTCACGCCCGACCTGATGCCCAGCGACATCACGGGGACGGAGATTCTCCAGGACGATCCGCAGACGGGCCAGCGAATGTTCAAGTTCGTCAAAGGCCCCGTGTTCTGCAACATCATCCTGGCGGACGAGATCAACCGCACGCCGCCGAAGACTCAGGCGGCGCTGCTCGAGTCCATGCAGGAGAAGAAGGTCTCGATGGGCGGCGAGGACTATCCCGTGCCCAACCCCTTCTTCGTGCTGGCCACGCAGAACCCCATCGAGCAGGAGGGCACGTACCCGCTGCCGGAAGCCCAGCTCGACCGCTTCTTCTTCAACATCTTCGTGGACTACCCGAGCTGGACCGAGGAGCTGGCGATCATCGAGCGGGTGACGGGCGAGATGCCGGAGAAGCTGAACGAGGTGCTGAGCTGCGAGGAGATTCTGAACCTCCAGGGCCTGGTGCGGCGCGTGCCCGCGGCCCCGCACATCTGCAACTACTCGGCCAAGCTGGCCCGCGCCACGCGGCCGAGCGACCCGGAGTCGCCCGACTTCATCAAGAACTGGATAACCTGGGGCGCCGGCCCGCGCGCCAGCATCTACATGGTGCTCGCCGCCAAGGCCCGCGCCATTCTGCGAGGGCGCTTCGCCGCCTCGGTGGACGACATTCGCGCCGTCGCCCTGCCCATCCTGCGCCACCGCCTCATCCCCAACTTCGCCGCCCAGAGCGAGGGGCTGAAGACCGACGACATCGTGAAGAAGCTGCTCGACACAATCCCGGCCGACGAACGGCTCTACGATGGCAAGCCCGCAACCGCATAGGCCGCGATACCTCGATCCTGAGACCCTTCAGAAGATCGGGCCGCTCGAACTCGTCGCCCGCGAGGTCGTCGAGGGACTCCAGGTCGGCATGCACCGCAGCCCCCTGAAGGGCTTCTCCACCGAGTTCTCGCACCACCGCCAGTACGTGCCGGGCGACGAAACCCGACATTTGGATTGGCGAGTCTATGCACGCACCGAGCGCTACTACCTGAAGCTCTTCGAGGCCGAGACCAATTTCACGGCCAACCTGCTCCTCGACGCCAGCAGCTCGATGCACTACGCCTCCCACGGCGTCTCGAAGCTCGAGTACGCCAAGTTCATGGCCGCCTCGATGGCCTACCTGTGCGTGCGCCAGCGCGACTCGGCTGGCCTGGCCATCTTCGACAACCAGCTCCGCACCTACATCGAGCCGAAGACCACGATGGGCGTCGTCCGCACCATCGCCGAGGAACTGGAGAAGGTGGAGGGCCTGCCGCGCACCAACGTGGCGGCCATCCTCCACGAGTTCGCTAACCGCATCCCCCGCCGCGGCTTCGTCATGCTCTTCTCCGACCTCTTCGACCACGTCGAGGAGTTCATCGCGGGCATTGACCACCTGCGCTTCAAAGGCCACAACGTCGCCGTCTTCCACGTCCTCGACCCCTACGAGCTGAAGTTCCCGTTCGACGGCTCCTGCAAGTTCATCGGGCTCGAGTTGGACGGCGAGGTGGTGACGCAGCCGAAGCGGATACGGGCGGCGTATCTCGAGGAGGTGCGCAAGTTCGTTCAGGAGATTCGTGCCGCCTGCGAGCGTGCCCACGTGGACTACGTGCTGGTGGACACCTCGCGGCCGGTGGATGCCGTGCTATCGGCGTACCTGATTGGGCGCATTCGGAGCGTTCATGTGCGCTGATGCGACCAGGTGGCAACGATGGGGCCGATGATCAGACGGATCGGTCGGATCCGACGGATCCGACCGATCGCAAGCACTGCGCTGTGCGGCCCTTTGGCTCTGTGGCTGGCCGCCGCGGCCGCCCAGGCCGACGTGGTTCAGACGCCCGGCGGCCGCGTCGAGGGCAAGGTGGCCTTCGCCGCCGAAGGGCTCCAGGTGGGCGGAAAGCCCGTGGCCTGGACCGACGTGCTCTTTGTCATCCGAGACCCCGAGACCCGCTCGATCCGCGCTCCCGAGGCGCTGCGGATGGCCAGCGGCGAGGTGTGGTACGCCCACGTGGCCTCGCTCGCGGCCGGCAAGTTCAAGGCCCGCCTGCCCCTCCTGGGCGAGCGGGAGCTTGACGCCGCCGCCGTTCGCGCCGTGGACTTCGTGCCGGCCCTGCCGCCGCCCGAGCCGGGCGACAGGGCCGGCACGCTCTACCGCGAGAAGGGCGAGCCCGTGCCCGGCGCCCTGCTGTGGATTGACGAGCAGCGGCTGGCCATAGACAGCCCCCTCGGCGTCCTCACGCTCGCCCGCGAGGGCCTGGCCCGCTACCTCTTCAAGGGCGCGATGGCCGCCGCGGCGGCGAAGGACGACGAGGTGAGCCTGCTCGACGGCTCGACGCTTCGCGGGCCGGCGAAGCCGACGAAGGACGGCCTGGAACTCGACCACGCGGTCCTCGGCAAGGTGGCGGTGCCCGGGCGAATGGTTCGCTCGGTCCTGCGGCGGCCGGCAGGCGTCGTCTGGCTGGGCGAGATGAAGCCCGCGGCGGTGAACGCCGTGCCGCTCATCGCCAGGGCCGTGCCGCCCGAGATGCTCGAGTATCCGGCCCTCGGCGGCTCCCGAGTGTGGCCGGGCGAGTTGCTGGCCATCCGAGGCCTGCGCATCGAGCCGAAGTGCACGGTCACGTATCGCCTCCCGGCCCTGCCGGGGCAGCGGCGGGCGTTCGCCGCGACCGTGGGACCGGTCGAGGGGATGCGCGGCGGCGTCAAGCTGCGGCTCCTGGCCGCCGGCAAGACGCTCGCCGAGCGCGACATCGGGCCTGGCGCGAAGCGTCTATCGCGTCAACGACCCCGCCTTCTGGGACAACTATGCCGCCCACCTCGCCGCGATGGTCGCCCACCACAAGAACCACCCCTCCGTCGTCATGTGGAGCCTCGAAAACGAGTTCACCGGCGGCCGCGTGAACGACAACACGCCCTACCCCAAGGAACAGCTCATCCGCCTCGGCAAACTCGTCAAGCAGCTCGACCCCACCCGCCCCATCATGTATGAATCGGACGGCGACCCCGGCGGCGTGGCGGACGTCATTGGCATCCACTATCCTCACGAGTATCCCGACTACACCTGCTGGCCGAACGAAGGCTACTGGCTCGACAAGCCCAGCCCTGGCAGCGGGGGCGGCGGCATCTTCCTCAACGGCGAAAAGCAGTTCCTCTGGAAACGCGACAAGCCGCTCTACATCGGCGAGTTCCTCTGGGTCCCCTCCAGCGACCCCGCGCCGCACACCATCTTCTTCGGCGACGACGCCTACCGCGACTACCACCGCTACCGCAACCTGGCGAAGGCCGAGGCCTGGAAAATGCAAATCCTCGCCTACCGCGTCCAGGGCGTCAGCGGCATCTGCCCCTGGACCGTCACCGAGGGCGGCCCGCTCGACGAGACGAACCCCCTCTGGTGTGCCCACAAATGGGCCTACCAGCCCATCGCCGCCTATTGCCTCGACTACGACACCCGCTTCTGCTCCGGCGGAAAGGTGAACCGCCGCGTCGCCGTCTTCAACGACATCCTCGAGCCTTCCAAGCTCGCCCTCGCCTGGACTCTATCGCTGGACGATAGGGTCGTCGCGCAAGGGAAAGAAGAGCTGGACCTCGGCCCCGGCGGCCAGAAGATGCTGGACCTCACCGTGCCCATGCCCGACGCGGCGAAGCGCACGCCCGCCCAATGGCGCATCACCCTCGACCGCGACGGTCGCCGCGTCTTCGATGAGACCCACGCCTACGCCGTCTTCCCGCCTCCCACGCTCCCCAAGCTCGCCGCCCGCATCGGCCTCTACGATCCCAAGGGCGCCACGCGCAAGCTCTTCGAGTCGGGCGGCCTCGCCGCGGCCCCCGTCGAGGCCCTCGACAAGCTGCCCCTTGGCCTCGACGTGCTGGTCATTGGCGCGCGAGCCTTCGCGGCGGAGAAGGCCGGCGGCCCCGTCATCGGCCGCGTGGACCCGCGCCGCGCGGCGCTCGCAGCCTTCACCAGTCGGGGAGGCCGGGTCCTCGTTCTGGAGCAGCAGGCATACCCCGAGGGCCTCTTCGGCTTCGGCCTCACGGCCCACCGCTCCACGATGGCCTACCCAATTCGGCCAAGGCATCCCGCCCTCGCTGACATCGAGCCTGACGACCTGAGATTCTGGCGCGGTGACAACCTTGTGACCGACGCCGAGCCGCCGCGCCCCGCCACGGGCGGCTGCATTCCCCTCGTGGTCTCTGGCTCTGCGAACGGCCTCGACACGGCTCCCTTGCTCGCAAAGCCGGCCGGCCGAGGCTGCTTCTACTTCTCCCAACTCACCCTCGTTGAGAAGTTTGCCTCCGAGCCGGCCGCCGCGCGAATCCTGGTCAGCCTGCTCGACTACCTCGCGGCCTATCGCCCCGCCGAGCGCAAGACCGCCCTCTTCGGCGCTTCGGCGGAATGCCGCGGCTTCCTTCACCGCCTCGGTCTCCGCTTCGACACGCCGGCGGCCGATGGCGACCTGTCGAAGTACTCGCTCGTCATCTGCCGCGGCGACGCCGGCGATGCGACGGCACTGCGTAGCTATGTCGAAGGCGGCGGCAGGCTGATGCTGCACCGGATCACGCCGAAAGCCTTCGCCGCGGTCAAGGAGGGATTCGGCCTGGGCCTCGACCTCCAGCCCTATTCGGGCATCGTGAGCAAGGCGGAGGGCAAAGACCCGCTGTCGAACCTCATCCTGCGCGAAGACCTCTATTGGCTCGGCGAGCATCACGGCATCAGTTGGGCCGAGACGCCGCGAGAGGGCAACATGGCCGACTCCGCCTTCGCCCTCCCCCTCGACCCCGCAAAGGCGAAGAGCTACGAGGTGGAGAAGTGGACGCTCGACGGCCAGTACGTCGAGCAGCGGCCGGACGGCGTGGTCTTCGCCACCGTCGGCACGGCCACGGGCGAGGTCGAGTTCCCCGCCGACGGCCTCTACGTCTTCGGCGTCGTGGGCAGCGGCTCGCCATGCAATGGCGAGTTCCCCATCGCGAACGTGCTCGTCGACGGCATCACCTGCGGCTCCGTCTCGATCGACAGCCGCGAGACGTGCACCCGCACGACCTCCAGGCGGGTAGCCAAGGGCCGCCGCAAAGTCACCGTCGCCTTCATCAACGACGCGACCGATGCGGCGACGGGCGAGGACCGCAATCTGACGGTTGACAAGCTGCTCATCGCGCCCTACGAGAAAAAGGACGCCCTCCTCTTCCTCACCTCGCCGCCCGCCGTCGTGGCCAAGGTGATCGGCAAGGGGCTTCTGGTGATTGACCAGCTTCGCTGGGACACCGAGGAGCGCAACGCCCGTAAGGCCGCACGCTACGCCTCGACGCTGTTGGCGGGCCTCGGCGGCGACTTCGCCGACCGCCCGAGCTGGGCCATCGAGTGCGAGACGATGACGCCGCAGCCAGACATGGGCTGGTTCCACGCCGACAACACGGCGGCTCGCTTCGGGTGCAGCGGCTGGATCAAAACGCCCATCGAGGTCGCCGCCGCGGGCCGCTACACGATGGAGGTCGTGGCCGGCGGCACGCCCTGCCAAGGCGTCTATCCCCACGTCGAGATCAGCGTGGACGGCAAGAAGGCGGCCGAGGTGCAGCTCACGACCGGCGGACTTCGCCCCTATCCCGTCGCCATCGAGCTGCCCGAGGGCAAGCACGAACTGTCGCTCGCCTTCACCAACGACCTGAATGTGGGGGGAGAGGACAGGAACCTGACTTTGGACAAGGTGGTGTTCTACAGAGACTAACGGGGTGCCGGACGCCTGACGTAGGGGCGGCCCTGTGTGGCCGCCCTCTGCACACCCCTGGTTGGGCGCCGGCGCCCACGCACACGGCACGCGCTCGCGGCGGCGCCGGCAGAGGGCAGCCACGCAGGGCTGCCCCTACAGGGAAAATCCCCGCCGACTTCTACATAAAGACCTTCCACCACCACAACTACCCGAGCGCGAAGCTGGGCCACGACTCGATGTGGTGCCACGACCCGGACGAGACGAAGAAGGTGATGGAGACGGTGGAGAAGCCGTGGATTTCCTTCAAGGTCATGGCTGCGGGGGCGATTCCGCCCCAGAACGCCTTCCAGTACGTTTTCGAGAACGGCGCCGACTTCAGCCTGGCCGGCATGTTCGACTTCGAGATTGCCGAGGACGTGGCGATCGCCAAGCGTGTCCTCGCCGGCATCAAGGACCGCAAGCGGCCTTGGAGAGGATAGGGCAGCGCTCGGCCTGGTTCTGGACCCCTCTCCCTTCCAGGGAGAGGGTAGGGTGAGGGTTGGGGCCTGGGACTGCGCGAGCGCCCAACCCTCCCCCTACCCCCTCCCTGAGAGGGAGGGGGGTTGGGGGAGCGCTCTTCTCCACGCTGGAGACGATGGATGAAGCGCAGGGAATTCCTTGGCGCGGGCGCTGCCGGGGCGGGGCTGGTGCTGCTGGGCGCTCACGCCGCCGAGCCGGGCAAGCCGGCCCCCGATGCGCTCAACGTCGCCCTCATCGGAGCCGGCGACCAGGGCCGCGTCCTCATCAACTCCACGCTGCCCATCCCAGGCGTCCGCTTCCGCGCCATCTGCGACGCCTGGCCCTATCGCCGCCAGGGCACCAAGTACTACCTCAGCGTCTACAGGCACAAGGCCGCCGACTATGGCGACTATCGCGAGATGCTGGCGCAGGAGAAGGACCTCCAGGCCGTCCTCATCGCCACGCCCGACGCCGTTCACGCCGAGCAGGCCGTCGCGTGCCTGAAGGCGGGCCTGCACGTCTACTGCGAGTGCCCGATGGCCAACACCACCGAGGGCGCCCGCGCGATGGCGCGGGCCGCGAAGGAGACGGGGCGCCTCCTCCAGATCGGCTACCAGCGCCGAAGCAACCCCCGCTACCAGCACGTGCTGGACAAGCTGCTCCGCGAGGCGAAGCTGCCCGGCCGCCTCACCCACCTCAACGCCCAGTGGTGCCAGCCCGTCGCCGACGACCTGGGCTGGCCCAAGGCCGCCGCGATGAGCGACGACGAGTTGAAGCCCCTCGGCTACGCCACGATGCACGAGTTCCGCAACTGGAAGCACTACCGCAAGCACGGCGCCGGCCTCTTCGCCGGCCTCCTCGGCCACGCGCTCGACGTCGCCAACTGGTTCCTCGGCACGCCCCCGAAGAGCATTCTGGCCGCCGGCGGCGCCGACTTCTACAAGGGCCGCGAGTGGCACGACAACGTGATGGCGGTGATGGACTACGAGACCCCCGAGGGCCTCGTCCGCGCCGCCTACCAGGCCCTCACCACGACCACCTGCGGCGGCATCGCGGCCTTCGAGCACTTCCTCGGCACCGAAGGCTCCCTCCGCGTCGCCGAATACGCGAAGTGGACCAAGCTCTTCCACGAGCCCCACGCGCCCGACTGGGATAAGTGGACCCGCCTCGACTACGTCGTCAAGGAGCCGCTGCCTGCGCCTGAGAAGAAGGAGGGGGAGGAGGGCAAGCCCGAGGACCCCAACGTGGTGAAGAGCCGCGAGACCGGCCAAGTGCTGAGCTACGGCCTGCCGCTCGCCCTCGACAAGCTGCCCCACCAGCCGCACCTGGAGAACTTCTTCGACGCCATTCGCGGGAAGGCCAAGCTCGCCTGCCCCGCCGACGCCGCCTTCCCCGCCACCGTCGCCGCCCTCAAAGTCAACGAAGCCATCGAGGCCAGGCGGATGCTCGCCCTCTCCCCCGCCGACCTCGCCCTTGGGTGACAGCGCTGCGGCACGGAGCGCACAAGGCGGCTCAGAAGCCGCGCTCCATCTCCTCGATGGCCTTGCGGACGTTCGCCTCGTGGCGGCTGCCGAAGACGAGGACCATCAATCGCTCCATGATCGCGCGGTGGTCGGCGATGAGGAAGGCCTCGCCGCCGCCGGCCTTGGCGATCTCGGCGAACGAGGGCACCGTCGCGCCGTGACAGCTCACGGTGCTGACGATCCCCTTCTGGTTCTCGCGGAACCGCCTGGCAGTGCTGACCGCCGTGCCGACGTCCTGGTCGTGGGGCGGGGCGTCGCCGAAGAGGAGGATGACCTTCCGCGCGGCCTTCCGGAACGGGTTGTTCTCCACTGCCCACGCCAGGGCCTGCTGCACCTGCTCCGGCCCGTCGCCGCCGCCGCCCGCCCGAATCGGCTGCGTGTACTCCGACACCTTCCCGATGTCGTTGGTCAGAGGAAGTCCCTTGACCACGTACTCATCCCCGATGTCGCGGTACGTGCACACCCCGATGCGCGCGCCGGGCACCAGCTTGTGAAGCGCCCGGCCCATGGCCAGGACCTTGGTCTTGACCTGCTCGATCTCGCCTGCCATGCTGCCCGTGCTGTCGAAGACCAGAACGATGTCCAGCCCGTGGCGCCGCAGTTGCTTGATCAGGCTGCCCCAGTCGCCGCCGGCCGCGCCTCCGCCGCCACCGGAGGAGCCCACGGCTCCCGCGAATGCGGTGGAGCCGCCGCTCGCCGCCGCCCCCAGGTCCAGGCCGACCACCGGCGCGACCGACGACGTCTCGACCGTCGGCCCAAGCTCGCGGACCTCCTCCGTCGGCTCCGTCGCCGTCTCGCTCGGCATGCTCACCGGCGTGTCAGGGGCACTGACCTCCACCGGACTCGGCGCGCCAGTGTCCAGCAGCGTGTCCTCATCCCCGCTCTTGGCCCCAATGCCCACCTCGCCCTCCCCCGAACCCGTTCCGAGCCCCGACAGCCACGTCGCCCCCGTCATGCCCAGGATGAGGGCCAGGTGCACGAGCAGCGAAATCCCCCAACCCGCCGCCTTGGCGAACGGGTGCGGCCTGTCTGCATACTCCATCTCCTCGACGGCCTCGCCGGCCTCCGGCGGCAGCGTCGCCCAGCAGCGCGTGCACTTGGCCGGCTTGCCCGCGTAGTGGACGTCGAGCTGGATGGTCTCGCCACAGCGCGAGCACACGCGGGCGAGCGGCGCCGCCGCAGGCGCCGAGGGCAGCGCGACGCCCGCCGCCGCCTCACGGCGCGGGGCCGCCGTACATCCAGGCCGCGCCGAACACCCAGGCCGTCGTCACGTACCCCATCGCGCTCCGCGCGGTGTAGCGCAGCCGCTGGGGCGGGCGGGCCTCCGCGGAGGACTGTGTAGAGGGTTTCCCGTCCGATGGGGGCACAGCGCCTCTTCTATGGTCGCAGCAGCGCCGAAGGCGGCGCGTGAGAGGTCACGTCCATCAGGCTCTATTGTACGTGGGGCACACCTTCGGAGCAACCGGTCGGCGGCTCCTCGTAGACCTGCGCGTCGGCGATGAGGTGGTCGTAGAACTCGCGGCCTCCCAGGGCGATGCTCCAGGGGAGCAGGGCGCCGCGGGAATCCCAGTAGTCCAGCTCGCGGGCCTGCCAGTCGCGGGCGATGCGGCGAACGGTCTGGTCGAGCAGTCGCGCCTGGAGGCCCTTGATCTCCTTCCAAATCCCACTCATCTGTTCGGGCGTGCAACTGCCCTGTGACATTTCTTTGCGCCGGGCCTCCAACTCGGCGATGCGGCCGGCCAGTTCGGGAAAGCGCTCGGCCTGCCAGCGCCTGCGCGAGGCGTCCTCCACGAGCATTGCCAGGCCCTTCGCTGCCTGCTCAGCAACGTCGGCCCAGTTCTCCCCCAACTCCCGGGCGGCGATCTCGCTCTTGCCGAAGCAGTCGGCCAGGTGCTCGGGCAGGCGGATCGGCGTGTCGAGCTGCCGCAGACGGTCGAGGAGGTGGAATCGCACGCGAACGACCGGCTTCAACTCGCCCGGCAGCAGGCCGGCTTCCGCGAGCTTTGCCGCCAGGCGATGGGCGGCGGGCATGTAGAGCGAGCCGCGATAGGGGAGGGCGAGCGGCGCGCCATTCGGGCCGACCCGCGCCTGAGTGACCAGGAGAATCGCCTTGCCCGCCAGGCAACGAATGCCCGCGTCCGCCATGTCGCGGACAGGCAATCGCCGACCCTCCGCCAGCCGGAATGTCTGTCGGCCGAGTTGCACCGTGCCACCGTGCAGGAACGCGG
Source organism: Planctomycetota bacterium (assembly GCA_041320515.1). GTDB lineage: Bacteria > Planctomycetota > PUPC01 > DSUN01 > DSUN01 > DSUN01. Next base: position 4,849,392 of record JBGLNR010000001.1, read on the forward strand.
CGGTGCGCACGGTGTGTCCCTGGTGCTCCTGGATGGCGAAGAAGGGCAGCTCGCCGCGCGAGGTCTCCAGCGGGCGGAGGTCGGAACCGGTCTCCGCGATAGCCTCATTGTAGAGGCGGGCGCCGCGCTCGTAGTCGCCGACGAACGCGTCCAGCAAGGCCGTGCGCGCGTCGTCGGCCCCGCAGGCGAAGAGCGACGACGTGAGATCGGGCGTCACCTTGCTGGTACCCAGGTGGTCGCCGAGCCAGGCTCGATAGAGGTCCACCAGGCCCCCGGCGGCATGCCGTTCGAGGAGCCGCGCGACGCGCGCATCCTCCTCGCGGAGCCAGTCAGCGAGCCGCTCCTGGGAGTCACGCTGCGGGAAGGCGTGGAGCATGTCGGCCTTCGCCCGCTGAAGGAGGTCGAGGAGGAAGTCCCGAATCTCGCGAACTGCGAGATCGCCGATCACGCGATGATGGTCGCGGTCGCCGATGTAGCTGGACCCGATGAGTTGCCAGGTGTCGCCGGGGCTGAACTTGTCATACAAGTCATCCACCGAGCGGCCGAGTTGCTTCGCGAGGGTCTTGGTCTGAAGCCCTGTGAGCGGCTCCCAGTGGCGGATTTCCGTCGCGAGCTTGCTCAGGAATTCCGAGTAGAACAGCGCGGCCCCCCAATCCTGCCCGCCGCTGCGATGGAAGCGCTCGCGGGCCAAGTGCAGCACGGCGTCGTCCACCGACGCCCCCATCGCCGTGAAGGCGACATCTATGTCCTCGACGAAGTGCGTCACGCTGTAGCCGTGCGCCGCGAGGGCGTGGAGCTTGGGCAGCGTGTCCCACAGGCTGTGGCAGTTTTGGTCAATGCTGAACATGTGAAGAACTGGATGGTTGGATGGATGGATGGAGGATTGGATGGATGTCAGAGATGCCTGGGCTTCTCCACTCATCCATTCATCCACCCATCCATTCATCTCCTTTCATGCAGCGCGGCTTCCGCGAGCTGCGGATGTAGTATCCCATTGTAGAGGAACCGCACCACGCTCTCCAGGCACACCTTGGCGATCGTGCCGTCGTCCTCGATGAGGAAGTAGACCTTCAGTGTGTCGCCACTTCGGACGTGAATGAGGATGGGCTCGCCGCCGCAGGTGTAGTCCCGCGGCCAGCCGAAGCGTCGGGCGGCCGTAAGGGCCGCCGTGGTGGAGCCCGTGCCGCAGGCGAGCGTCTCGGCCTCGACCCCGAACTCGAAGGTGCGGACCGCCAACTCGCCGACGCCGAGCACCTGCGTGAAGTTGACGTTGACGCCCCGCGGGGCGAAGCGCTTGTGACGGCGGATGGCGGCGCCCCATCGGGCCACATCCACCTTCTCCACGTCGTCCACATAGGCCACCACGTGTGGCGTGCCCGTGACCGCATAGTCGAGTGTCCATTGCCGCCGCGCCGCGGTGACTTGCACGCCGGCCTGGAGGTCGAATGGCTCGGGAATGCACACGTGCATGTAGCGTTCGACGTCCTCGCGCCCGCGCACGGTGCCCGAGGCCGTCTCCATCCTCACCTCTTTGCCTGCGACCCAGCCGCTCTCGATGACCCAGCGCACGAGACAGGCGGAGCCGTTGCCGCACAGCTCGGCCTCAGTGCCGTCGGGGTCGAAGTGGCGAACCGCCACATCGGCCTCGCCGGCATTCCTTGGCCGGCCGACGAAGATCAGCCCGTCGGCCCCCACCCCCAGCCCGCGCTGGCAAAGCGTGCGCACGAAGTGCCCGACCCGCTCCGGCGAGGCCAGCACTTCATCGAATCGCCCGTCGCGGTTGTCTACGCAGACGTGGTCGTTCCCGCTCCCCGACAGCTTGGCGAATTGGATGGGCTTGGGCATGCGGCTTCCTGTGTTCGACTTCAATGATATGGTGAGCGGCGCGCCGGATCAAGGGCGGCAGAAGGCTTGACACCTGGGCCGGTGGGGTGTAGACTCTAATCGAGGAAGAAGGAGCCTGCCATGGGCGCAACGACGCCGATGACCGCTGATGAGCTGTTCCGCATGTCGGACGACGGATGCCGCCGCGAACTCGTCTCAGGAGAGCTGAAGATGATGGCGCCCGTAGGCTTCGAGCACGGGGAGGTAATGCGCGGGCCGCTTCCTCCCCTGTTCGGCCGCCGCGCGAGCTGTGGAGCAGCGCCGTGAGGAACGCCGTGGCCGGCACGCACAGCGCCATCCCGGCCGCCGCCGCGGCCATCCGCACCAGTTCCGCCGCCATCTCCTCGTAGTTGCCCAACTGCATCCAGCGGTTAGCCCATCCTGTCCGCCCGAGCGAGACGAGGAAGACGAGATGGCTCCCGACGTAGACGAGCCCGAGCGTGAGCACCATCGCGCCCAGGATGTCGCGCCCGGCGGTCACGCCCGCGCGCGCGAGTTCCCTGCGGCCCGCCTCAGGTGCCCTTGCCCGCACCTCGGCCACCGTCGAGGCCACGGCCATCGAGACGTCCATCACCGCCCCCAGGCCCGCCAGCAGCATCCCCGCCACCAGAAGGCTCGCAAAGTCCACCCGCGACGTCGCCGGCGCATACCAGAACAGGTTCTCCAGGTGGTAGTAGGGGCCGAACTCCACCTCCAGGCCGGTCAGGGACATGGCGCGGGTGAAGGCGAGCGAGACGAGGCCGCCGGCCACGATGCCGCACAAGGTTCCCCCGATGGCGGCGAGCGACTTGCGGTTTGGCCCGCCGATGGCCAGCAGCGTGGGCACCGCGACGGCCAGGGTCAACGGCAGGCACCAAAGGGCGGCCCGCGCCCCGCCGAACGCCCCTGGGAGCAGCAGCCCCATCAACAGAAGCATGGCCCACGCCACGGAGCACGCGGTCGCCAGGCCCTTGCGGCCCCCCATCAGGCCCAGGAGCGCCACGAGCGCGCTGGCCATGCCTGCCAGATAACCGTCGCGCTCGCGGCAGGCTACGGCGCCCACTTGCGCGCCTGGGCGCAGCGCCACGAGGCATCGGGCACCGGGCCGAAGCTCGCGCGAGGGACCGAGGTGGGTGTTGCCTTGGGTCGCAGTCACGGTCTCCCCGTCGCGTTCGCCCGAGAGCAGCCGGACCTCGATCTGGCGCGCCTCCGGCTGCTCCTCCACGACGCAGAGCACCTCCGCTCGAAGCACCGCGCTCCGCGACCCATCTCGCTCGTGTCGCTGATGGTAGGCGTCCCACCCGTTGAGGAGGCGCGCCGCCCACCGGCCGGCAAGGAACGCCGTCACGACGAGGAGAGCGCCGGTGAGAACCCGCAACGTGCACCGCAAGGTAGGTGCCCCCGAACGCGGTCAGTCCTCTTTGCGCCTTAGCCTGCTCATGCCCCCCATTGTCGTCCCGGGGCACCAGAAGTCAAGTGCGGCGCGACGGGGCAGTGCTCCCCAGTCGTCACAGCCATGGCCGGTGGAATGGCAAGGCGAGCGAGAGGCAGGAGCGAGGCAGCGCCTGCTGCCGCGCGTTGGCCATCGCTGAGCTTGAGCGGCTTGTTGCCGCTGCAAGGGCTAGGCCGCTCGGCAACTCGGATTGCAGTGGCTGTGGCGTCAATCGGCAGGAGGCGGCAGAAATCGGCGTGGAGGGGCAGATGGTGCCGGGAGGCCGTACCGTTTGAACCCATAAAAGTGACCTTCACGGGCGAGGAAGTGCTCCCGTTCTGAGCTTCCTCGCCCTTTCTGTTGGCTACCAGAGGCGGAAGAACGTGGTGGCGACAAGGACGAGCGACGATGCCACAGGAGGCCCCACGGGGACCACAGAGAGACGCGGGAGACTCGGCGCGGCTCTTGGGCATCCTGGGCACGGCGGCGCTGCCATCACGTGAGGCCCGATGACGGATGTCGCTGTGTCCACGGCAAGCGCCGGCTACTCGGCCCACAGGCTGGGCGATGTGAGTGGGCGGACCGCGGTTCAGTTTTTGCTGCCGACGAGGCGACCTACCGCTCTTGTCTGGCGATGGCCGGCGGGCCGTCGCGGCCTACGTGTCTCGCCAGGGCGTCCAGCAAGGCCGCTGCGGGGCCGTCGGGCGTCCGGGAGGCCAAACTGACACCTTGCGGCTCGGGGAGAGGCCACGGGAGGCGGCAAGGCGCGGCTCCCCCACGTGCCCGGCTGTCGGTGTCGGGTTGATCCAGGCCATGGCATCGTCGCTGGGGAGGAGTCGGGGCGGGGTCTTGGCGGGTGTGAGGGAGAGCCGGCGGATGGGCAGGAACCCACCCGCCGGCGTGTCTCCCCATCGTGGTCAAGACTTCCTGCCAGCCTTGCCCCTGCCGTTGGGCTTGGCATCGGGGAAGCCGGCGCGCTCCAGGCCCTCCTGTAGCATCTGGCGGCAGACGTGGCTGAGGTTCGGGGTGGAGTAGGCGGTTGCCTGGGCCTTGGTGAATGCCTCAAGCCGGTCGAACAACTCGGTGGGCATCTCCAGGGTGATGCGCACGACGCCAGGGCGAAGCTCCTTGTATCCCATCGGGGTCTCCTTCCAGGTGAGTGGGCGCCCCGGCCGTCGTGTGGCCGGGGCGCCGTGTGGGTCGGGTCAGGCGTCAAGCTCCATTCGGTGGATGGCCGCCCGGATGTTGCCCTTGCAGCCGTTGAGGAGCTTGACGTAGTAGGAATCCGGCTTGCCGTTGATCCCCTCCCGCTGGGCGATCCACTTGAGGCGCTGGGCGCCAGGGCCGGGGGCGCCGTCGCGCGTGGCGAACCCTTGGGTGTTGAACCAGACGGGGTAGCAGCGCGACACGAAGGGCGAGTCGATCCCGCCGAACAACTCGTCGTGCCGCGTGTTGGACGTGAAGACCACGGCGCACTTGTGGGGCATCGTCTCCAGGAGCGTTAGCCAGAGGCTTTGGGCCTGCGGAGCGATCTTGTCCACTTCCTCGACGATGATCACGCGCCAGCCTGACCCGAACATGGCCGAATGGGCGAGCGTGTCCTCGACCTCGCGCACCCTGTCCGCCGAGCATTTCCCTGACGGAATGTGCTCGACGTGGCAATCGTCGGCGCCCAGGGCCTTGGCGACGAGGCGGGCGACTGTGGACTTGCCGACGCCTGCCGGCCCGGTCAGGAGCAGGACGAGCGAGTCGCGGGCCTCGCGGGCCTGCGCGGTGAGGGCGGCGATTTTCTCGACGGCCTTGTCGTTGCCGACGACCTCGGCCCACGTCTGCGGGCGATACCTGTCAGCCAGCATGGCGGGCCTCCTCGACATCGCGGGCCGCGGGCGCCCTGTACCGCCCCGACACCCACGAGCGCACCGGCCCCTGGAAGGCGTGCAGGGCCATCAGCAGGAGCAGCACGAGGGTGAGGAAGGGCAGGTGCTGGGGCGAAGGCGAGGGCGCGGGCTTCTTCGTGTCGTCGGTCATATACGGCCTCACGCTGGATCAGGTGTTCGTAGTGCGGCCTTCAGGCCGTATCCTGGGGTGCGGGGACGGGCTGAAGCCCGCACTACGAACTCGCCCCGCTCAACTGGAGAGAAGGGCGAGGATGAGGTTGGCTCCCTCCCCTGTCTTCTCCCTTTCCACCTTGTCCTTGGCCACGATCTCGTCGAAGCCGTCCAGGGGGACCGAGCTGGTGAGGATGACGAGTGCTCCGGCCCTGGCGGCGGCGACAATCGCATCGGCGCCGAGGAGGAGGCGCAGGGCGCGCTGGGCGCTGGCCCTGGCGAGCTGGGCCTCGAGCGCCCCGGCCGCGGCGGAGTCGGTCGCCACGAAGCGAATGGCCAGCTCGATGGTGGTGCGGGTGGAGGCGATGGCGTAGAAGGTGGCCTGGACGCCCTCGCCGGCCCCGGCCAACACGTCCTTGAGCTTCGAGGCGACGATGCGGCCGCCGGCCTTTTCGAGCCGGTAGTAGAGGGCGCCGCGCGCGAGCGCGGGCGCGAAGGCGGCGGCGAAGAGCGGGTCGTCGAGCGCCTGGCCGCGGATGCCGGCCCGCCCCTTGAGGAAGCGCCGCACGCCCCACCGGTCGCCGAAGCACACCACGCCCGACCCCACGGCGGCGTAGGCGTGGTCCACCCCCTCCTCGTCGCAGTAGAGATACGTATAGCCGTCCACCGCGTTCTGCTTGATCTGGAGCTGGACGGCGGCCTTGCGGGCGGCGCTGATCTCCTTCTCGCGCGTCTCGATGGTCTGCTCGAAGCAGTCGCGCATCACGTCGGGCTGGAAGCGCCCGAGGAGTATCTTGCTGTCGTCGGTGTCCACCACCGCCGTCACGTCGCGGCGGAGGCTGACGCGGAACTTCTCCTCCTGGGCGTCGAGGGCGGCGACGATGGGGTGCTTGCCGGCGCGGAGCATGTGGCAGACGGGGCTGTCGAGGAAGCGCCGCACGTCCACCACCTGCACCACGCTCTGGCCCCTGGGCACCAGCTCGATGGGGGCGCGGCGCGGGGAGAGGACGAGGATGACCAGGACGATGAGGACGACGAGCGCGCCGCCGGCGTAGAGGGCGAGCTTCTGGTGCTGGGGGCTGGGGCCGGGCGAGGGGACGGGGACCGGCGCCGCCGGTGGCAGCCGCACTCCGCCCATGGGCCCCTGGGGAAACAGGGGTGGCGGCGCGGCGGGCGGAGGCGCTTTCGAGTCGTCCGCCGCGCGGCGAGCCCCCAGAGGGCCCCCGAGGCGCAGGCATTGCCGATTGCGGATTGCGGATCGCGGATCGCGCATCTCGCTCCTCAGCGTGGCCCCCGCGCCAGGGCGACGCGTCCCGTGCGGCACAGCTCCTTGATGCCGAAGGGCCGCACCAGGGCGGTGAAGGCCTCGAGCTTCTTCTCAGGCCCCGACAGCTCGACCATCAGCTCGGTCGCGCTCACGTCCACCACCCGTCCGCGGAAGAGCGTGACCAGCTCGACGATCTCGCCGCGGCGCCCCGATGGCGCGTTGATCTTGATCAGCATCAGGTCGCGCTCCACGTAGTCACGGCCCGAGAAGTCCTGGACCTTGAGCACGCTGATGACCTTGCGGAGCTGCTTGACGACCTGCTCGAGGACCCCCTCGTCGCCCTCGACGACCACGGTCATGCGCGAGACGGCCGCGTCCTCCGTCTCGCCGACGGCCAGGCTGTCTATGTTGAACCCGCGGCCGGCGAACAGCGTGGAGATGTGGGCCAGCACGCCCGGTTCGTTCTGCACCAGTGCCGAAATGATGTGCTTCACGCGTAGCGCCTCCGCGGATCGTGGACCTGCCTGCCTACCATCCTAGCGCGAAGCCGCGCGCGTGTCAAAGAGAGGTGGCGGGACAGGAGACCGCCCCAAAGCCCGGGGCGTGGCTGGCGCCCGCTGAGCCACCTGCGTGCTGAAGCCGTCGGCGTGCCACGCTCGGGGGGTGAGGGGCAGGCCCCGCTCATTGCTTGGGCGCGGGCGGGGCCTCGGGCTCGACGAGGTCGGAGGGCGGCAGGATGCCCTTGCCCTGGCACTGGGGACACGACACGTTCCTGTTCCCCCGGCACCTGGCGCAGGGGGTGACGATGGTGAAGATGCCGGTGCCCTTGCACTTCGAGCACTCGAGATAGCCCTTGCCCCGGCACCTGCTGCACCGGGCCATGCCATCGCCGCCGCATTCGTTGCAGGGCAGGGCGCCGCGGAGGACGCGGCCCGTGCCGTTGCAGTTGGCGCACCGGACGCGGCCTTTGGCGTGGCAGTAGCCGCATGGGCCGCCGCCCTTGCCCTTGCAGACGTCGCACTCCTGGCGCTCGATGTTCGCGATGCCCTTGCCGCCGCAGTCGGGGCAGGGGATGGTGGTCTGCCCCTTGCACGCGGGGCACTCCCGGGGGGCCAGGCGGGCGAGGAGGGCCTGCTCGCGGGCCACGTCCACCCCGTCGGCCCGGGCGGCCCCGATGCGCTTGCGGGCGCCCTCGTAGTCGCGCTCGGCGAGGAGGAAGAGGCCCAGCTTGGCCTCCGTGGCCGGGGCGGCGGCGCCGTAGCCTCGGAGGGCGAAGTCAATGACGTCGGCGGCCCGCAGGTCGGTGACGCGTCGGGCGAGGGAGACGGTGCCGATCTTCATGGCGATCTTGTCGTTGCTGACCTCGACGACTTCGCCGCCGAGGCCGCCGATGCGCACCTTGTCGCCAGGCTTGAGCTTCCGGGCGCCCGCGCTGGCGCTGGCCCAGACCTCACTGACGGTGCGCACGAGGTGCAGGAGGTCCCGCGTCTCCTCCCGCAGGGGGGCGAGGTCGTGGTTCACGACCGCAGCGTCGGCCAGGTTGCGGGCCTCGCGCAGCTCGCGGGCGTCCAGGTGTGCGAGGACCGCCTTCACCTCCTTGACGTACAGGGCGCGCGCCGCGCGCTTCGCCTCGGCCATCTTCGTCGCGTAGCAGTGCCCCACGGCTCTCAAGGCATCGCCGTGGGCTTTAGTCCGCCGCCCGCGAGGGGCTGGGCCATCCCTGGAACCTGCGCAAATCCGTTACTGCACCCAAGCGTGTCCCCCTTTGGACACCGTGCCGCCATGGCCGTGCGGGCCTGCGCGCCGGCGGAGGAGGATTTCACACCTGTACATGTGTGGAATCCTGCCTTCTTCTCACGATTTGGGCGTCGAACTGCCCATTCGCCCTCAGAAGTCGGTGGGGCGCAGCGCGCGGAACAGGGGCTGGAGACGCGGGTCGGCCGAGATGCGGCAGCCCCGCTCAACCAGGGGCTTGAGGGCGGTGACGTCGGTGACCTTCGGGCAGTTGTGCAGCTCCAGCGTGGTGAGGCCGGCCAGGCGCGCCAGAGGGGAGACGTCGTGGATGTTCTTGCAGGAGTTGATCTGGAGCACGCTGAGGCCGCGAAGCTCCCCCAGCGGCGTGAGATCGGCAATCCCATCACAGGAGAAGATGAAGATGGCGCGCGGGGCGGCCAGCTTCGCAAGGGGCGAGAGGTCGGTGAGGCCGGGGCAGTTGGACAGGATGATTTCCCGCAGCGCGGGAAGCGCGGCCAGGGGCGTCAGGTCGCCGAGCTTCGGGCAATCCACAAGGTTCACCATGAGGAGTTCCTTGGCAGCGCCGAGGGCGCCCAGGTCGGTGAGGCTGTTGCACCGGCTCAGGGTGATGCTGGTGAGGCGTGGCAGGGCGGTCACCGCTCCGAGGTCGGCCAGCTTCGCGCACCGGCGGACGTTCAGCGTGGTGAGGCCGGGGAGTTGGCCGACGCCGCGGAGGCTGGCGAGGCCGTCAAGGTCGGCCAGCTCGAGCTGTTCGAGTCGCGCGAGCGTGCCCAAGGGGGGAAACTCCTGGACGCCTGGCACGTCGGCGAGCAACAGTTTCGTCAGGTGGGTCAACTCGCGGATCGGGCGGAAGTCAGTGATCTTCGGGGCCTTGGTGAGGCGGAAACTGGTCAGCTCGGCCAGATGCGCCAGCGGAGCGAGGCCCGCGACGTTGGGCAGGTCCTCCAGTTCGAGCCAGGTGAGGTGGCGGAGATTGCCCAGCGGCGCGAGGTCCGCGACGCTGCCGCACCGGCGGAGATTGAGCACGGTGAGCTGGCCGAGGCCGGCCACCGGGTCCAGGCTCGCCACCTCGTCCCCGAGCGAGATGGAGAGACGGGTGAGGCGCGGGAACCCGGCCAATGGGGCGATGCTCTTGAGGTCCCGGCTGTAGGTCAGGTCCAGGGACTCCAGGTCGCTCATCCCAGCCAGGGGAGCCATGTCGGTGATGCCGTTGGCCCGCGGCATTTCCAGGCGCCGCAGCCGGGTGAGGCCGGCCAGGGGCCGGAGGTCCGTGACCTCCTGGGTCCAGACGACGTGGAGCGAGAGCAGGCGGCTGAGGCCGGCGAGGGGCTCGAGGGTCTGGACGTGCCCGGGCTGGGCCGCGTGCAGGTTCACCAGGTCCTTCATCTTCGCGAGCGGCGCGAGGCTCGTGGGCTTCGGGGGGTAGCCTCCCGGCGCCATGCGCAGGTAGAGGGAGCGGAGGCGGGTCAGGCCCTCCAGGGGCGAAAGGTCGTAGCCGGTCACTTTGTCGCAGTAGAGCGCGGCAAGCTGCGGCAACCGCGCGATGGGAGAGAGGTCGGGGACCTTCTCGTCGGTGGGCTGGAAGCCAAGTTCGGCCTCGTCGGGCAGAGCCGGCAGGTCCTTCACCTGGTCGAGGCGGCACCAGACCACGAAGTGCCTCGCGCCGGCCGCAAGGGCGCGCGCGACCTTCCCGACACCCTCGGGCCCGTCCGCGTCAACCCCGGCAAGCCGCGGCGGGCCGCCGTCCACCCGGACGTACAGCCCCAACTCCCCGTACTCGAAACGCAGGCGGGCGCCCGACCAGTAGGGACAGTATCTGTCGAACATGCGGACGCAGATCCAGTCCCCAGGCAGCAGGGAACGCGTCTGCTCCTTGCCATCCGGGAGGACGACGCTGACCGAGGCCGCGCCGGGCTCGGCGGCTCTGGCCCCCTCGATGCGTCCCGCCAGCGCCACGGCCAGAGCCGCCGCCGCCAAGGCTCTCGCCAATCGTTTCCGCTGCGCCATGCTTGGCCCTTCGAGGCATTCGTCGGCGGGTCGAGGCAGCGCAAAGGCATCCAGTTCGCGCGCTCCCGGAGCAAGGCGCGATCGTACCGTGGTGAAGGCGGGAATGCAAGAGGCGGAAGTGGCCCGAGTGTGGCCCCCAATTCTGATGAGCCTGCTGGAAGCTCATGAGCCCGACCCTCTCCCTGCCCTCTCCCTACAAGGGAGAGGGGTCCGAACCCCCCTCCCTACCAGGGAGGGGGTAGGGGGAGGGTCGGGGCCTACCGTTACGCCAGGGCGCCAGGAATGGGGGCCATACTCAAGGACAGGGGCCTTGACAGGGGGGCCGCACTCGTCTATACAAGTGGCAGGCGGCCGGGCTCACAATGGAGGACCATTCCGATGCGGACACGAATCGCGTCGCGGGCGACGGCAACATTGGCGTTGGCTCTTGCCTCGGTTGCGCTCGGGGCCGAGCCGCCGCAGGCCAAGGACGAGAATCTCGTCTGGAGCGACGAGTTCGACGGCACGAAGCTCGACGAGGCGAAGTGGGTCTACCGCGGCCTCGGGCGGCGGCGCGACGCGGTGAACGTCAAGGAGGCCGTGGCCCTCGACGGCCAGGGCCACCTCGTGATCACCACGAGCAAGGTCGGCGAGAAGTACCACACAGGGATGATCGCCACGCAGGGCAAGCACGAGTGGACCTATGGCTACTTCGAGTGCCGCGTGAAGCTCCAGGCCCAGCCCGGCCACTGGTCGGCCTTCTGGCTCCAGTCGCCCACCCTCGGCAAGGCCATCGGCGACCTCAAGCAGTCGGGGACCGAGATTGACATCTTCGAGTACCTTGCCCGCGAGGCGGACAAGATTCATCACAACCTCCACTGGGACGGCTATGGCAAGGAGCACAAGCACGCGGGGAAGACCCACACGCAGCCCGGCCTCGCCGAGGGCTGGCACACGGTCGGCCTCGACTGGACGGCGAAGGAATGCGTCGCTGCCCAGGCAGGCGCCGTTGAGCCAGGCCACGTAGCGGGAATCGGCGGTGATGTGCAGCACCGCCTGCCCGCCCTCGCACGGGAAGCGCCGCCGAAAGGCGACGAAGGCATTCCGGCTCGGCAGCTCCTCTTCCGCCCAAATCCACCGTCCTCTCCAATGAATCGGTGCCTCGCTCATGCCTTTCCTCTCTCTGAAATCGGCAATCGGAAATCGCAAATCGGCAATCTGCCCTCACTCCCACGGCTTCAAGATCACCTTCGCCGTCTCGTGCGACGCGCACAGCTCGAAGGCCTCCTGGATGCGGCTCATCGGCAGCACGTGGCTGATGAGCAGGCCAATGATGGGCGATTCCTGGATGACCCGCACGATGCGGGGATAGAGGTTGAGGTTGTAGTGCCAGGAGCCGAAGATTGCGATGCCCGTGCGAATGAGGTCGGGGCTGATGCGAATCTTCAGGTCCTCGCCGCACTCGCCCACGCAGGCCACCTTGCCCCGCCGCCGCGTGGCGTCCAGGCACAGCCGCTCCGCCGCCACAGTGCCCGAGCAGTCGAGCGCGCAGTCCACCCCCCGCCCGCCCGTGAGGTCCCTGATGCGCTTCACGATGTCCGCGTCTTCTGGGTCGAACACGGCGGCGGCGCCCATCTCCATCGCCCGCGTCACCCGGTAGTCCACCGAATCCACGCCGATGACCCGCGCCCCGCGGAAGCGGGCGTTCACCACGCCGCCCAGACCGACGGGTCCGAGGCCCGTGACGAGCACGGTGTCGAAGGCGCTCACGCCCATTGCCTCGAACGCCCCCATCGAAGGCCCCAGGCCGCAGATGGCCAGTCCCGCCTTCTCGTAGGGCACATCGTCGGGGATGGGCGACAGGAGCCACGAGGGCTTGAGCACGTATTGGCCATAGGTCGCGCTCCCCTCGCGCGAGCCGGTGAACTCCGCGAAGTTCACCACGTGCTGGCAGTGAATGTAGTCGCCCGCGATGCACAGCGCGCACTTGCCGCAGGGGTATTGCGGCTGCACGACCACGCGGTCGCCCGGCTTCACCTTGCACGGCTGGGCCACCTCCACGACCTCGCCCACGGCCTCGTGGCCGAGGAACTCCGCCTTGTGGCCGCCGACGAATGCCTTGTACTCGGTGCACATCGGCGCCGCGAGCACCTTCACCAGCGCCCAGTCCTCCTTCGGCCTCGGCTCCGCCACCTCCACCAGCGCCGCCTGCCGTTCGCCGAGAATGACCGCCTTCTTCATCCGCTGGCTCCTTTCGCAATCACTCCACCCAGGCCGCGACGGGGGCGAGCAGGAACTCATCGAGGGGGATGCCCTGCGCCCCGACGAGGAGCTTCCGCTGGACGCGGAACTCCCTGCAGAATGCATCCATCCCCGGCAGGCTGGCCCTGCGGCGCCCGCTCTTGACCTCGATGGCTGTCAGGTGCTCGCCACGGCGGAGCACGAAGTCCACCTCATGGTTGCGGGCGGCCCAGTAGCACACCTCCACGTCGGTTCCCAGGCTGCCGTTCACAAGCGACGCGCCGACCGCGGTCTCGACGAGCCGGCCGTGGAACTCGGGGTCTCGCGGGGCGTTGTCGCCCGCGGGGCGCGCCGTGGCGGTCATCAGGGCCGTGTTCAGGGCGAGGAGCTTGGGGCTCGACGCCCGCTGGCGCACGGCCTGGCCGGCGTACTTCGGCAGGCCCGCCACAAGCCCCGCGCCCTCCAGGAGGCGCAGGTAGTGGGCCAGCGTCACCGTGTTCCCCGCGTCCTGGAGCTGCCCCATCATTTTCTGGTACGACAGCACCTGTCCCGAGTAGGCGCAGCCCAGCTCGAACAGGCGTCGGAGCAGCGCCGGCTTGTCCACCCGCGTCATCAGCAACACGTCGCGCGACACGGTGGTCTCGATGAGCGAATCGAGGATGTACCTCGCCCAGCGCGGCGGGTCGGCCGCCAGCTCCGCCGCCCCAGGGTAGCCCCCGAAGTAGAGATAGCGGTCCACGTCCCACCCGAAGGCGTCCCGCATCTCCCCGAACGACCAGTGGGTGACAGGGATCAGCTCGAAGCGCCCGGCCAGGCTCTCGGTCAGGCCCCGCCCAACCAGGAGCGGGGAGGAGCCGAGCACCACCACATGCACGGGAAGCCCGGCCGCCGCATCCTCGTCCCACAGCCGCTTCACCGTCTCTGACCACCCGGAGACCTTTTGGACCTCATCGAGCACGAGCAGTGCCCTGCCCTCTCGGCCAGCGCCCCGCGCGCGCGTGCGGGCCACTTCCCACTGCTGCTCGATCCAGACGCGGTCTTTCAGCGCGGGCTCATCCGCGGACGCATAGTGGGCGGTGCCGGAGAATTCCTGCATAACCTGCCGAGCCAGCGTCGTCTTGCCCGTCTGGCGCGGTCCTGCGAGGACCTGAATGAACCGCCGCGGTTCCGACAACCGCCCCGCCAGCACCCGGAACACTGCCCGCTGATACGCCACTGCCGCAGCCTCCTCGACAATTTACTCAGTATCCTGAGTAAATTTACTCAGACTCGGGCAGGCTGTCAAGCCCGCCGCTTGCCCTTTCCTTTGGCCTTGGGGCCACCCTCGCGGTCGTAGCCCTTCGCATAGTCGGCGCGGCAGCGGAGCTCGGTTTCGTCGGGGTGTTCGCCAAGCTCCTTGACGAGGGCCGCGTGGAGTTGCTCGATGCGAGGCCCGTGCTCGGGACGGGCGGCGAGGTTGGTGAACTCGCCAGGGTCGGCCGCCAGGTCGTACAGCTCGCGCTGGGCGGCGTGCGCCTTGTCGGGCGGGGTGTGGTAGACGTACTTGAACTGCCCGGCCCGCAGCATGGCATAGCCCGAGGCGATGTTGTGGGCGTAGTACTCGCTCACCGCCATGTCCTTCCAGGCCGCCTTCGGATCGTCGAGCCAACCGCAGAGCGACGTGCCGTTCCAGTCGTCGCCCGGCCGCGCGCAGCCGAGTTCGGCCAGGGTGCGCACGAGGTCCACGTGCGCGCAGGCGCCGGCGCGGCGCTGCCCGCCCTTCCAGCGCTCGGGCCAACTGATGATGAGCGGCACGCGCGCGGCGTGCTCGTACATGCAATTCTTCCACGGAGCCCCCAGTATGCCAGTCCCACGCTCGGAAAGTCCAACAGGGCGCCGCACTTTTCGACCGCCCGCCCCCCGCCGCGCTTTTCAACCGACGTTCACAAATAACCCCAGCGCGCGGGCGGCGCCCCGATCTTGCGGCCCTCACACACACATACCAAGTCCCCCCGGGGCGAGCCAGTCCCCAGGCGCGCGCGGCCAGACCATGACGCAAGTCTCGTCCAATCAAGACTTTACAGAGCACGCGGCACGGCGGCCCGCACCCTCCCGCGCGGGTCCGGCCCCGATCTTGCGGCCCGGTACGCCTCGATGGGGCCGCAAGATCGGTGCCCGCGGCCCGGCGGCCCCGCGCCGGCCGGCGGCCAGGATGGCCGGACCGCGGCGAAACGGCGGAACCCAAGCGGTTCCGGGGCGGGCCGTTACAATTCTTTACATCTCCATTACAAGCGGTTGACAACGCGCCCAGGGGCCTGGGGTAATATCCAAATGAGCGCCGCAGTGCGCCCCGGATGCCGCTCTCCCGGCAGCCCGGGGCTGCCGCGGAAGGGGATGATTGGATGACTGGATGGATGGAAGGTTGGCGGGCACCCATCCACCCATCCATTCATCCACCCATCCCCGCCTGACCCGGGTGAGTCACAAAGGAAGGTTCCGTAGCGATGTCCAGCCGCACCATTCTGCCGCCACGCCGAAGCGCAGGCTTCACCCTGGTCGAGGTGCTCGTGGTCATGGGCATCCTCGCCCTGCTCCTGGCCATCCTCTTCCCCGTCTTCAACGCCATCCGCCGCAACCAGAAGATACGCCGCACCGGGGCCACCGTCGAGGCCATCGCCAGCGGCATCCAGGCCTACCAGAACGATTGGGGGATCTACCCCCCCTCGGAGTTCGCGGGGTCCGCGAACTCGGGCAATCCACTGGTGCAAGCCTATGCCGCGCGATGGGGTATAGGCGGATCGGCTCTGGACGTGAACCGTGGCAACCGCTCGCTCATCGTGCTGCTCAATATCAAGGGCGGCCGGAGCGCCCCCTACCTCCCCTCCGCCTTCTACGAGGACGGCGAGATTGACCGGCCACTACTCCTCGACGAGTGGGAGCGCCCCCTCATCTACTTCGATACCTCAGTGATGCGGTCGGGCCTGAGCCACGTCTACGACATCCTCGGCACCAACTCCGTCCGTCCGGCCGAGACCTCGCCGGGCAACTACTCCAACTTCGGCCGCTTCCAGCTCTGGTCCTGCGGCCCCAACGAGCGCAACGACCACGCCCGCGGCGAGGCCGAAGGGGCGGATGACATTGCCGCGAAGTGAAGCGCGGCGGGGGAAAAGGGAAAGTGAAAGTGAGAGGGAAAGTGAACGTGAAGAGTGAAGAGCGGACTCACTTTCCCCCTCGCCGTTCCGCTGCGACCCTCGTCGAGCTGCTGGTCACGATGAGCGTCGTCGCCATCCTCATGCTCGGCGGCGTGGCGGTCTACTACCGCATGAACCGCGGCCTCGCGCTCCAGTCGGCCACCTCGAGCATCGAATCGGCCCTTCGCTCGGCCCGGGCCTTCGCCGTCCACGAGCGCAGCCCGGCCGTCGTCGTGGCCGAGCCCCAGCCCGATAGTCCGGACCCCAATCACCCCCTCGTCGGCTCCGTCTACGCCCTCGGACGCCAGACCGTGAGCAACTGGCACTTCGAGAGTCCCTCGCAGTTCGCCGGCAGCAGGGTACTCGGCGCCCTCGGCCAGGAGGCCACGGCGGCCGGCTCGCCCACGCCCTGTCATGGGCGCATCGGCACCGCGCTCCTCCTGGACGGCAGCGGCACGAGCCTCCAGGTCACTAGCCCCTACCTGGACGGCGTGCGGGAGGGGCTGTTCATCGAGGCCGATGTCTTCCCCACACTACCCGACTCCGGCAGCCTGGCCGACGGGGCTCTCTACCCTGTTGCCCGCAAGGGGACTGAATCTAGCACGAGTTTCTCCCTCACGCTCGGCTACGACGAGGCGAGAAGGGCATTCTGGCTCCAGGGCGCGGTGCAGGTGCAGGTGGGGGATGACGGCGCGACACAGACGCTCAGCGCCGCGCCGGGCGCGGCGGCTGAACGGGTCCCCGTGGTCAGGCTCGATGAGTGGACTCACGTGGCCCTCGCCTACACGCGCGACGCGGTCCGAGAGGGCACGGGCGACCCCGTGCCGACCGCAATGCTCCGCCTCACGGTGGACGGCATCGAGGTGGCGCGCGCGGAGTTGGCGTTGGCGCCCAACCCTCCCACGAGCGGGCGCCTGAGCCAGGTGGGTGGCAGCCTCTGGATCGGCGCCGACGGCACGAACCACTTCAGGGGGCGGATTGATGAACTGAAGATCGCCGGCCTGGTGGCCGGAGAGACCCACGTGATCCCGAAGAACACCGAGGTGACGCTCGACGCCGGCGGCAGCGCCGACGGGCGCGTGCACTTCGACGGCGAAGGCCGCCTCGACCCCGCGCACCACGCCCGCCCCGTCCTCTTCCGCGTCTTCGGCGACCCCGTGTCGGACGACGAGCGGCTGGTCCGGGTCGTGCGCGTCAACTGGCTCGGCGCCGTCGAGGTCTTCAACGGCGAGCCGCCGGCCGAGCAATGAGGCCACACGAGGGCAACTGCCATGCGTGCTATCCGCTCGATCCGTCTGATCCGTCGGATCCGACCGATCGGTCCGATCCGTCCCCTGAAAGGCCGCGCGCAGCACGAGGCCGGCTTCGCCATTCTCATGGTCGTGCTGGTGCTCGTGGGGCTGATCATCATCGGCGCGCCCTTCGCCATCTCCATGCGCCAGGAGGAGCTGGCGAGCGTGAACTTCGCCGCCCGCGCCCACGCCAAGCTCGCCGCCACCGGCGCTCTCAACCTGGCCAAGGCCCAACTCGAACAGTCCCACGAGTTCAACGAACGCGGCTACGCGGGGGCGACCGAGGTCGAGACCGTCTTCAACTCCCCTTACGTGGACTCCACGGGCGAGCTGCGGGTGGACATCGCCGACGGCACGTTCCCGGCAAACCCAGCTGGGGCCATGTGGAGCGCCCGCGCCGAGGACGAGCAGGGCAAGATCAACGTCAAGTCCGCCCCCAGGTCTCTCCTCCGCAATCTGCTCCTCGAGGTCACGGCCGAGCCGTTCGACCCCGCGGCCCCCGACACCAGTGCCCCCCGTGCTACGCAGATCGCCGGCGAGATCGTGAACTACCGCCGCGACCACGCGCTGACCAGCCTCGCCCAGCTTCGCACCGCCAGCACCACCCTCACCGAGCCCGAGTACCAGCGCCTCGCCCGCTTCCTCACCGTCCACTCCGCCCCATTCGTCGGCGAGACCTCCTCCGCCTCGGTCACACAATACCCCGTGAACATCAACACATGCCCCGCCGAGGTCCTCCGCGCACTCCTGCGCGGCGTCCGCCTCCGCCAGAGCGGCGCCGCCGAGGAGCTGCACAAGGGCGTGGGATACGACGCGCGCACCCTCGATAGGAATGGGGATGGAACCGATGAACCGTACAGGGATGACTTCGTCGAGTTGATCCGCTGCCTTCGCCTCTTTGCCAAGCTGGCCACAAGCGTGGTCGAGAAGGCCACGCCCATCGCCCTCGCTTTCGACGACCCTGAGGACGCGGACAGGCTTCCCCAGCCCCGCCAGAGCGACCCCGCGGGCGAGGAGGTGGACGGCTACTGGGTGTCCATCGAGGGCGACGCCGTCCGCTACTGGAAGAAGGACAGCGGCAGCCTGAGCGTTTCGGCAAGCCCCGACTACCAACCCACGAGCCGCGTGGACCGCGCCGCCGAATCAGGCGCCGAGGTTCGTCTGCTATTCGCCGATCTCGCGCACGATCTGGGCGGCGCCCTGGAGGCGCTTGTGGTTAGGGGCAAGCTCACGCCCGACAGCAAGGCCGCCATCCTGGCCAACGCCATCAACCCCCGCAACACGACCGTCCTCGACGTGACGCTCGACGCCCTCACGGGCGCCGTGGCCGACGGCAGCACGACGACCAGCCCCCTGTGCACCCATTCGTTCAACATCTACACCATCGAGGCCACGGGCGTGATGAACGCGCCCGACGGCCGCGAGCTGGCCCGCTACACGGTGACGCAGGTCGCACAGGTCGCCCCCACGGTCGAGCTGGACCTCAGCATTGACAAGCAGGTGGACTTCCAGCAGCCGTTCTACGCGGACATGGCCCGGCACCTCCAGACCTGGCCGAACGCGACCCAGGTGAGCGACGTGGCGCCAGTAGCGGGGACGTCCTTGCCCTTCTGGGACCGACCTTGCCGACAGACGATGAGTGCCGCCTCTCGGCGGCCATCTTCCTGATCCTGGACAAGGATAGCGACACGAAGCGTGCTCTGTCGTTGCTCGGGGACATCCGGGACAACGAGGACGCAAGGCGGTGCATCGTCCTCGCCCTGCGAAGCGCCCGTCCCTGAGTCCCGCCCTCCTCCCACCTGAGGAGAAGTCATAGGGGCGCGAGAGATGATGGCCGGAGGCCGGCCGGGGCCGATGAGGTGTCGGAGGGCAGGTTCCTGGGCCCGAGGAGTTCCAGGGCGGCTGATGCCCCTTCTGGGGGAATCCAGTCTCGCCCCCCTCGCAACTCCTTCCCACTGCGGCACATCCCCATATGGCAACCGGCTCTCCCTCGCGAGTCTGTGCTTGACAGCGGCAACGCCAATAGCTACAGTCTGATGCGGTGAACGGCTGCGGATGGCGGAGCGTTCCCCGTGCGCATGATTGGAGGGTCTCTCTTGCCTTCGAGTTACCTGCTGTTGTCTGTGCATCTTCTGGCGTACGGTGCTGCGCCGCTTGTGGGGGCCGAGGCGCATTGGCCCGGTGCCCCCCAACCGAAGCCCGAGCCCGTCTTCTTCCGTTCGACGGATGCCGGTTGCCTGATTGGTATCCCGGACGCCAAACAATGTTTGAGGGACCTACCTAAAGGCTCTAACGGCTTCTGCGGCGAGGCGAGCATGCAGATGATCGCCCTCTACTACGGCGTCTACCTCTCCCAGAAATCCGCGTTCGAGATCGGCTATGCCAAGGACAAGACCTACAAATGGCTTGACAAGGTCGGCTTCCCCCACGTCCTTGCCGCCCTCGGCCTCACCTCCACCATGTGGTGGCACAGGAAGGATGCCACTCTGGACGAGTACCTCCAGTGGTTGACGTCCCAACTCAAGTCAGGCCATCCCGTGCTCATCGGCGCCAAGATATACCCTACGCCCCGCACGGCGCGGCCGGAATGGGTCAGCGACCATTTCATGGTCGCCGTGGGATTCGATCAAGAAAACCTGACGTTCAACACAACCTGGGTCCGCCAGGAGACGCGCAGCTTCAAGCTCATGAAGACCAAGGAGAAGGGATTCTCCTTCGTCAACGACTATGGCCTGTGCTACGGGTGCGCCGTGACGGGGGTGCGCGACCAGGAGAAGACAGTCCCCGTTCACCTCTACATCGACTCGGAAACCAAGGGCACAGTCACCCTTGACATCTATGCGACCTCGCTCACGCCTGGCAAGCGCTACACGCTGCTGCGATTCGATAACCTGAAGGATGTGCCGACGACGAGTTTCTCCCCTGACAAGGCAGCGTTCGCCAGGACATTCGTCGCCCGGAGACCGACAAACTCGGGTCAGCAGACCCTCGCGAGGCATGTGATCGCCATCTACCGATGCGTCCCGCAAGACTGACGCCTAGGTCTGACAGGCGCGCGTAGATGCTCTTGACAACCCGAAAGGGGACGCCCATGGTTCAGCCGGCCGGTGAAGCGGGCTCGGACCCTGCTGGAGAGCGTCCGCCAGGGATACCCGGCCGGGGCGATGGATGACCCTTCAGCTTCGAAGTGTTAGCATGCCAATCCACGGGGCACGTGGTGCCGAGTACCCAGAATCAGGATCGGGAGTGAGAGAGATGCGCGGCATGAGATTGGTGTTGTGGGTACCTGTCATGGGGATGGCTCTCACACTGGGCGGCTCTGCTGCCCTCGCCGACACAGTGGAACTCAACGACGGGATTGTTCACAGGGGGAAAGTGGTCGCAGACTCCCCTGGGGTCGTTGGATTCAAGACCGAGGCGGGGAAGTTCCTCATGATCAAGAAGGCGGACATCAAGGAACTCCAGAAGGATCCCGTGGCGCCCGCGGTGCCGAAGGAGAAGGAGAAAGAGGCCGCCGCCCAGAATTCTGTGGAGAAAGAGGAACCTAAACCTCAGACGGACTGGCGAAAGGAATACGAGAAGAAACTGGAACGGAAGGAGATGTGCGACTTCGTGGACACCCCTCTCCGCGACTTCGCGCGCTGGTTCGGGGGGGTGGCAGAGGTCAGTGTCGTGGTTGACCCCCTGTGCATTGACCGCAAAGTGACTGTCAACCTGAGTCGTACTCCGATCCCTCTGAAATCCGTGCTCACGAACGTCATGTTGGCCACGCGATGCGCAACCGGCATGTTCGACCACGCGATCTACATCGCCTCGTCCAAAGAGGCGATCCAGAAGATCCAGGCGGTCCAACTTCACGGGGCCAAAGGGCTGCCGCCCGGAGTCCAGGAGCGATTCAAGAAGCCACTTGCCGTGGACCTCGTAGAGAGGCCGCTTAAGGACGCTGCAGCTTTTCTAAGTAGCTTCGGGCTGAACGTTTTCGTTGACCCTGCCATTCTGGAGGTCCCCGTCACGATCAAACTCATGGGCGATGTGCCCCTTGCAGAGCACTTCGTGTGGGTGGCACGCGTCGCAGGGTGCGGGGTGTTCTACCAAGACGATGTCATACGCTTCTCTCGGGAAACCCTCATGGTCCAGAAGGAAGACATCGTGGAGAAAGAGGAACCTGGACCTCGCGCGGAGTGGCGAAAGGAATACGAGCAGAAACTGGAAAAGAAGAACACGTGTTCCTTCCGGAACACCCCTCTCCGCGACGTCGCGCGCTGGTTCGGGGGGGTGGCAGGGGTCAATGTCGTGGTTGACCCCCAGTGCGCAGACCGCAAAGTGACTGTCGATCTGGATCGAGCGCCGATCCCCCTGAAATCCATGCTGGCGAACGTCGTGCGGACCGCGCAATGCGCAAGCGGCATGTTCGACCACGCGATCTACATCGCCTCCTCCAGAGAGGCCCTCCAGAAGCTCCAGGCTGTGCAATTCCAGTGTATCAGCCGGCTGCCCCTAGAACTCCAGGAGCGACTCAAACGGCTGCCCGCAGAAGTCCATGAGCGGCTCAAGGGGTCTAGGCCGATGAACTGGGATCATTCTACGCTTAAGGACGTTGCAGCCTGGCTGGGTTGGCTCGCCGGCGTCAACGTGCTCGTCGACCCTGCCGTTCAGGAGGTCGTCGTCTTCCGCCACGGCGGGCTGCACTATCGCTACGTCAAGCCGTTCCTCCAGGCGCGCATTCCCGCGTTCGTGGACAAGCCGCTCGCCTGCTCGGCCGCCGACGCGAAGAAGATTCTCGCCCTGGCCAAGCGGAACAAGGCGCTGCTCACCTCCTACTCGACCATCCGCTGGGCGAAGGGCACGCAGGAGCTGATCGCCAAGTGCGCGGAGCTGGGCGGCGCCCGCAGCGGCGTCTTCGGCTGCCCATCGGACCCGACCAGTGAGTACGGCGGCATCCACTTCTACGCCATCCACGCCGTCGAGACCATGCAACAGGTAATGGGCCTGGGCGTCGCCGAGGTCACGGCCCGCCAGAGCGGAAAGAACACGGTGGCCGCCGTCTCCTACGGCGATGGGCGGACGGCCACGCTGCACCTGCTGGCCGACTCCAAGCACGGCTTCTACGCCACGGCCTTCTGCAAGGAGGGCGTGGCCCATCCGCGTCCTCGACGCCATCGTCAAGTCCGCCGCCACTGGCGAAACCATCCGCCTGCACCCATGAGAACGCATGCGGGTTGCTTTTCCGGCCGCAATCTGTAATCTGGGATTGGGGATACGCGAAGCGGCGGCCGGGCGGGGAGAGAGCTTTAGCCGACACGCAAGTGTCGCTGCGGCGTTACGCCGCGGACGTGCCTTAGCTCGCTTCACGCCAGCAGGACGTGCAGGAAATTCTGCGAATTTCCTTCACGTCCGGCGCAGGAGAGCGATGTAAAGCCCTCCCCGCCCCGGCCGCTTCGCAGATCCCAGATCCCAGATTCCAGATTACAGATTCAGGCGGAGAAGAACGGCGATGGGCTTCTTGGACTGGCTGACGCGGCGTGTGCTGGGGCCTGGGAAGCCCGCGGGGCCGCCTCCCGAGAAGCGGCCGCGCAGCAAGCGCCTCCGCGCCACGGCTGGCCACCGCCCGCAGCTTCTTGCGGAGAACGGCCTGCCGAATCTGGCGAGCCGCGACGACCTCGCCGGCGCACTGGGTATCACCAAAGGCACCCTCGACTGGCTCGCCTTCCCCGACAAGACGAAGGAGCCGCCCCACTACGTCGCCTTCGCCGTGCCCAAGCGCTCGGGCGGCTATCGCGTGCTCTACGCCCCCAAGGCCAAGCTCAAGGCCGCGCAACAGTGGATTCGCCGCGAGATTCTGGCCAAGACCTTCGCCGAAGACCCCGCCCACGGCTTCGTCGCCGGCCGCTCCATCCACACCAACGCCCAGCCCCACGCGGGTAAGGACATCGTGGTCACGCTCGACTTGGAGCACTTCTTCCCCACGATCACCTATCGGCGGGTCCGCGGCATCTTCCAGTCGCTCGGCTACGGCGAGGAGGTGGCCATCCCGCTGGCGATGCTGTGCACCGTGAAGCCTGCTGAGAAGGTGCGCAAGCTCGTCGGCCAGAAGCACCGCATGCTCCCGCAAGGCGCGCCCACCAGCCCCGCCCTCGCCAACCTCGCCTGCCGCCACCTCGACCTGCGCCTCGCCGGCCTCGCCCGCAAGTTCGGCTGCGCCTACACCCGCTACGCCGACGACCTGACCTTCAGCGGCGACGAGGCCTTCGAGCGCTCCCTCAAGCGCTTCCTCCCCCTCCTCCACCAGATCGTCAAGGCGGAAGGCTTCAAGCTCAAGAAGGGCAAGACCCACTTCGCCCGCCGCGGCGCACGGCAGGAGGTGACTGGCCTGGTGGTCAACGACGGCCCCCGTGTGCCGCGGGCCTATCGCCGCCAGCTTCGCGCCATCCTCCACAACGCCCGCAAGACGGGCCTCGAGGCCCAGAACCGCGACCAGCACCCCCACTTCGCCCACGCCCTCCGCGGCCGCATCGAGTTCGTCCGCTCCACCCACCCGCAACTGGCCGCCAAGCTCCTCGCCGAACTGAAGTGCCTGGGCTGACTGGGCGCGGCTCAGCCAATCCAAAGCGGCGTCGAGCCGCCGCTTTGGATTGCAGCAGCCAGGCGCCCCAGCTTGCGGCGCTCGGCCTTGACACTGCTACACGCGAGGGATAGGATCGCACTCGTCTTCGGGCCTCGTGGCACGCGACGAATCGCCAGACGCCCTTTGCGGAGGAACCGATCGTGAAGACAATGACGTTGCTGTGTGCCCTCGCCCTGCTGGTCGGCGGCGCCGCGGCCGGCGGCGAAGGCGCGTTCGTGAAGCGGGCCGACCAGGAGATCGTCCTCGGCAACGAGTTCCTCGAACTGCACTTCCGAATCGCCGAGAAGCAGTGCTCTGCCACGAAACTCGTCAACAAGCTCGCCCGCAGAACGATTCCCATCCAGCGGGACGGCTTCCGCCTCGGCATCAAGGACACACGACCGGTTCCGCCTGGCGTCCCTCTCGAACGCCTGGAGGAGCAGCCCGAGGCCTGCTTCGCCCTCAAGGAAGCCAAAGAGGAAGCTATCGCGGGTGGCCGACGCCTCACGTTCCTATGCGAGGACAGGACGGGCATGGCCATCGGCCTGAAGGTGGTCTATGAACTGGGCGACGCCGACTTCTTCATCCGCCGGCGGCTCGAGGTCTCCGTCCCCAAGCCCACACCGATCGGCGAGGCCACGGTCTGGCGGGTGAGGATGGACGGCGGCAAGGCGTCGCACCAGGGCTTCGGCAAGCCGGTGTTCCTCGAGGACACGTTCTGGGGCCTGGAGTTCCCCGGCGGACACAACGCATCTGCGGGCGGGGTCGTGACGCTCAAGCACTACCCAGGCCGCACGGTCACCGACCGCTTCGTGAGCAAGACCGCGGTCCTCGGCGTCGCGGAGCCGGGGCGGGTGGCGCAGCGATTCCAGGACTACATCGCGTCCATCCAGGCCACGCCCAGGGAGCAGCGGCTCTTCGTGAACTACAACACCTGGTGGACGCTGATGCCGCCGACCGAGAAGAACTGCGTCGAGCTGATCAAGCTCTTCAAGGAGAAGCTCTTCGACCCCTACGGCGAAACGTTCGACACCTTCACGATTGACGACGGCTGGGACAAGAAGGAGACGCTCTGGGAGCTGGTGCCCGAGCGGTTCCCGAACGGCTTCGGGCCGCTCGTCGAGCCGCTGAAGGCGATGAAGGCGAACCTCGGCCTCTGGCTCTCGCCATCGAGCGGCTACAGCCACGCGCCTCACCTGGCCAAGCTGGGCTACGAGCACAACTCCAACCCCTGGTACTGCTGCCAGAGCGGCGCGAAGTACCGCCGCGACATCGCCGCGCGCGTCACCGCCCTCGCCAAGCAGTACGACCTCGCCTTCTACAAGTTCGACGGCTTCTGCCCGAGCTGCGAGGCGGCCGGCCACGGCCACCTGCCCGGCAACTTCGCACGCGAGGCGCACTTCGTCTCGATCTCGGCGAACGGATACGAACCCTTGGCCATCAGTCTCTCCTGGCACAACCTGTAGCGGCGAGTCAGGATTATAGCACCCCATCCTGGCGCGCGCAAGGACATAAAAGCGCCGATCCCTCCCCGCCTCCCGTGCTGGCCCGCTCCCTTGCGTAACACACGAGCTGGCCACGGCAACGCGGGACACACCGCCGCCAAGAATGCCACCAAGGATGCCAACTCCCCCTCCCAGGAGTTGGCATCCTTGCCCGCGTCGGTCGCCGTCAGACGCCGCGCGTCGAGCCATAACCGCATACGCCTCCACGTGTTACGCCCACTGCCTCCAGGAAGCGTCCGACGTGCCGCGTTAGGGTGCCAAGTTAGGGTGCCAACTCCCTCCCTCAGGGTTTGGCACCCTAACCCGCGCGAGGTCAACCCCTGGCAACGCTGGCCACAGTCTGCCCAGAGTCAGCCAGCTTCCCTCTCTGGGTTTGGCCGACTCTGGGTGGCACGCACTGCCCACGCTCCCGACCCTGGCCCCTGCCTTCAGATTGAGCAAGGTACCGCCGGGCCAGGCCCGCTTCACATCGTGTCAGGAAGGAGCAAGAGAGACGGCCAAGTTGTGGCTGGCAGGAGGACTCGTTCTCACAGGGTGTCTTGCCCACGCCGGAATGGCCAAGGCGAAGGCATCCACTAGTGACTTCGAGAATTCCTCTGTCCAGTTCCGTCCGCAAGAAGGGCGAGACAAGGGAATGGGGGCAAGGGAATCAGAACAGCCGGCCGGGGAAGGCGTAGGGACACGCGGCCCTCCTGCCCCCTCTCCCTCTCTGGGAGAGGCCAGGGTGAGGGTGGGCGCCCGAGATCGGCAAGGGGCCCGCCCCCCTGCCCCCTCCCGACGATATTCCAACATTCTACAGAATGTGAGAATGTCACCGACGACGCCTCCTCACCCTGGTAGCTCCCGCGACGGTCCAACATTCTATAGAATGATTGAATGTCACTCACTGCCCCAACCCATGCGCGGAGCGTGGCTCCAAGCTGCGGTTCAGGCGGCAGCTTGCGGGATCCATCTCGCCCGTTCGCTATCCGCGAGATTCCTGCAATCCGTGGTGGGCATCCTCGCTTCGCGTTCCCCGGCCTTCATTCTCCTGTCCCCAATCCCTCTGTCCAGTTGCGTCCGCAAGAGGGGCGAGGCAAGGGAATGGGGGCAAGGGAATCGGAGGGGACCGGAGCCTGAGGCGGGGGGAAGCCAGTCGGCAGACGGCAGTAGGCAGGCGCGAGACCGGGCACACCACGGAGACTCAGGGGACGCAGAAAAGAAGCTGCCAACTGGGTTCAGTCCCGAGCAGGGTATTCCCCTGCTCCGTACACCCTCAGTGCTCTCCGTGCCCTCCGTGCCCTCCGTGGTGGATCTCTATCCTCGGGCGGCGGCAGAGCAGTCGGATGGGAGCGGGGTGACCTCGGCGTCGAGGCGGCCGGCCAAGCGGTCCTTCTCGACCTCGATGTCGTAGTGGGCCTGAAGGTTGAGCCAGAAGCGGTCCGACAGCCCGAAGTAGCGCGAGAGGCGCAACGCGGCGTCGGCATTCACGCTCCGCTTGCCGTGGACGATCTCGTTGATGCGCCGCGGCGGGACAGTGATGTCCCTGGCGAGCCGGTATTGGCTGATGCCCATCGGGCGCAGGAACTCCGCCAGGAGAACCTCGCCGGGGTGGACTGGGGGGAATCGCTTCCTCATGGCACGACGACACTACCGCGGTGCGTTATGTTTGTCAAGCGCAATCGGCGGCGCCCCTCTGACCCCTCTCCCTCTCAGGGAGAGGTCGCCTCATCTGCGAGGCGGATGAGGGTGGGCGTTCGTGATTGGCAAGGGGCTCAACCCTCCCCCTGCCCCTCCCTGGAAGGGAGGGGGGTTGGATGGCGGCGCGGCGTGCAGTGGCCACTCCCTCACCCCACCCACGCAAGCTCGGCGGCGTTGCGTCACCTCCCGATAACGTTCCAAGATTCTGTAGAATGTGAGAACGTCGCTGACAACCCTCGCTCGCCCCGGCAGCCCCCCGCGACGTTCCAACATTCTACAGAATGATTGAATGTCCCCGCCGCCTCTGGCCATGCGCGGCGCATGCCCACCACCCGAACCCTCAGCCATGTCAAACGCGCACCGCTTGACGCAATCCCACAGGCAGCTATGATAGGAGCAGCGGGAGGCGCCATAGCACACTCGACCAACGAGGAGCAATGCGTGAGGCGGTCTGGCTGGCAAACCCTATGTCTCCTGCCGATGGCGGCGGCCCTGGCCCTCGGCGGGCAAGCCCAGCGGGAGGCCGCGCCGCAGCAGCAATTCGAGGCGACGGCGAAGTCGCTGCGGCTGGCCATCGCGGACCTCGCCGAGACCTTCGGCGCGCGGTATCCCAAGGCCAAGGACTTCCTGGGCCGCGTCGAGGCTGTCGAGCGTCAACTCCTCGATGCGTCGCCGCAGGAGCTTCAGAAGGCTCTCGCCGACCTTCAGGCCCTCCAGCGGGAGGCGCTCGTGGCCAATCCCCTCGTGAGCGGCCAGCCCATCCTCTTCGTCGTCCGAAAGCAATACGCCGGCGACCACCACAACACGGAGACGATGTTCCAGACGGGCGAACTCCCCGCGGGCAAGTTCGCCGGCCCCGGGGCAATCAAGGCCATTGACTTCGCCGCGGGCAGCCAGGTGAGGACGCTGCTGGACCTGCCCAAGGGCGTGGCCCGCGACCCCGAGGTGAGCTTCGACGGCAAGCGTGTCCTCGTCTCGCTCCGCCACGACATCAAAGACGACTACCACGTCTACGAGATCGGCGCCGACGGCGCCGGCCTCAAGCAACTCACGTTCGGAGCGGGCGTGAGCGACTTCGACCCGCTCTACCTCCCCGACGGGCGGATCGCTTTCACCTCCACCCGCGAGCCGAAGTACTGCATGTGCAACCGCCACATCATGGGCAACCTGTTCGTGATGGACAGCGACGGGGCGAACATCCACCAGATCGGCCGCTCGACGCTCCACGAGGGCCACGGCTCGCTCACGCCCGACGGCCGCATTCTCTACGACCGCTGGGATCCGGGGTGTAGGTCCGACCTACCAACGCAACCCTAGAGGAATGCCCCCTTTTGCTCTCCAGATCAACCCCGACTCAAGAATCTGGGACGCTGTCAAGAAGTTGTGGTGAAGGAGGCCGGGTGGGGACCGGGGAGCTTGGGGAGGTTGGGACAGTTGGCACGGGTTGCGGTATACGGGGGAGGCGGGACGAGGGAGGAGAGGGACGGGGGGCGAGGCGAAGACACAGCGATTCGACGACGACGACGAGGACGACGACGAGGACGAAATGAGTCGGGCGTTGACTCAAGTGGGCGGGAAGGTATAATCGGGGACGTTGTTGGCTCTCGCAGAGAGGAGGGCCGACACAGGCAGGATGCCTGTGCCACCGGAAGCCGTTCACACAGGCAAGATGCCTGTGCCACCAGAAGCCAGTCGGCCACGAACCAGTTGGAGGCGGGTCTTGGACGCATCGCGTGCCGAGCAGATGATGAAGGCGTGGGGGGAGCGCTATGGGAAGGCCGAGGGCCTTCTGTGGTCGCGCGCGCCGGGGCGGGTGAATATCATTGGGGAGCACACGGACTACAATAACGGCTACGTGTTCCCCATCGCGATTGACCGCGACATCGTGGTGGCCTTCCGCCCGAATGGCACGGGGATGGTGAACCTCCACGCGCTGAATCTGCACGACGACGCGAGTTTCGCGCTGGTGGACCCGAAGGCCGACCCCGCGCACCCCTGGATGGTCTACCCGATGGGCATCGCGCGCATTCTCGGCGAGAAAGGGGTCGCCGTGCCAGGGCTGGACGTGGTGTTCCACGGCACGGTGCCGACGGGGGGCGGGCTGGCGTCGTCGGCGGCGCTCACTGTCGCGTTCGGCCTGGCCTACAGCCACGCCGCGGGCGCCCAGGTGAACCGCCGCGAGTTGGCGCTGATGTGCCAGCAGACCGAGCATCGCTTCTGCGGCGTGCGCTGCGGCATCATGGACCAGTTCGTCTCGCTCCACGCCGAGCGCGGCAAGGCGGTGTACATTGACTGCCGCGACCTGCGGCACGAGCTGGTGCCCTGCGCGTTCCCCGGCGCCCGCTTCGTCGTGTGCGACACGCGGGTGAAGCACGAGCTGGCGTCGTCCGAGTACAACAAGCGCCGCGCCCAGTGCGAGGAGGCGGCGCACGTCCTCGCCGAGTTCCTGCCGAACGTCAAGAGCCTGCGGGACGTGGGCATCCCGCAGTTCAAGGCATATCAGCATCGCGTGCCGTCGCCCATGCGCGAGCGGGCGCGGCACGTGATCACGGAGAACCATCGCGTCATCGCCGCCCGCCAGGCGATGCTCGAGGGCGATGCGCTCCGCCTCGGCATCCTGATGGATGCCTCGCACGACAGCCTGGACGAGGATTACGAGGTGACGTCGCCCGAGCTGAACCTGCTGGTGGGGTTGGCCCGCGACTGCAAGGGGGTGTTCGGCTCGCGGATGACGGGCGGCGGCTTCGGCGGCTGCACCGTCACCCTGGTCGCCGCCGAGCGCGTCGAGGAGCTGTGCGAGCGCGTCCGCAAGGGCTACCGCGAGCAGACCAATGTGGAGCCGCACATCTATGTGGTGGAGGCGGAGCAGGGGGCGGAGATGTTCAAGCCGTGAAACGTGAAGCGTGAAGCGTGAAAGGAAGGGTCGGAGAGCGTCCCTCTTCTCACGTTTCACGCATCACCTCGCGTCGAGGGTGGCAATGATCAAAGAAGCGATCTCGAAGCTGGTGTCGCGCGAGTCGCTCTCCGCCGCCGAGGCCGAGGCGGCGATGGGGGAGATCATGTCGGGCGGGGCGACGGATGCGCAGATCGCCGCGTTCGCCGTGGCGCTGCGGATGAAGGGCGAAACGGTCGAGGAGATCGCCGGCTGCGCCCGCGCGATGCGGGCCAAGGCCACGCGCATCGAGGCCCCGTGCGCCGACGTGCTGGACACCTGTGGCACGGGCGGCGACGCCCGCGGCACCTTCAACGTCTCCACCGCCGCCGCCCTCGTGGCCGCGGGGGCCGGCTGCTGCGTGGCCAAGCACGGGAACCGAGCGGTGTCGAGCGCCAGCGGGAGCGCCGACGTGCTGCGCGAGCTGGGCGTGAGGGTGGACGCGCCGGTGCCCCTGGTCGAGCGGTCGCTCCGCGAGGCGGGCATCGGCTTCCTCTTCGCGCCCGCGCTCCACGGCGCGATGAAGCACGCCATCGGCCCGCGCCGCGAGATGGGCATCCGCACCGTCTTCAACATCCTCGGGCCGCTCACCAACCCCGCAGGGGCGCGCCGCCAGCTCCTCGGCGTCTACGACCCCGCCCTCCTCGAAACGATGGCCGCCGTCCTCGCCAGCCTGGGCAGCCTCCGCTGCCTCATCGTCCACGGCGACGACGGCCTGGACGAGTTGACTACGACCACGACGAGCCGCGTGTGCGAGATGGGGGAAGGGAGGCTGCGAAGCTACACGGTCGCCCCCGAGCAGGTGGGCCTGCCGCGGGCGCGGCTCGACGACCTGAGGGTGGCCAGCGCCGCCGAAAGCGCCGCCATCATCCGCGCCGTCCTCGCCGGCGGGGCCGGGCCGCACCGCGACGTCGTGGTCCTCAACGCCGCCGCCGCACTGCTCGCGGGGGGAAAGGCGAGCGGCCTGCCCGACGGCTGCCGCCTCGCCGCCGCGGCCCTCGACACCGGCGCCGCCGCGCGCGCCCTTCAGCTCCTCGTCGCCATCACCAACTCCGAATCGTGACACCTCAGCCGAATGAGGTGGACGCTCAAACACGCCCCTCAGACAGCGTGGGAGTTCGTAGTGCGGGCTTTAGCCCGTATCTGGAGCCCAGGATACGGCCTGAAGGCCGCACTACGAACTCTCACTTCACTCGGCTGAAGTGTTACTCCAAATCAAGTCCGACTCGAGAGTCTGAGACGCTGTCGGATTGCGGATTGCAGCACAGCGCCGCGCAACCCGGTGTGGGCGGTCACAGGTCCCTGCCCTTGGGCTGCCTGGGCCTCTCCTCGCGGCGCTCGCGGCCTTCGCCCGGCTCGCCGCGGCCCTCCCTGCCGCCCCGAGGCGGGGCGAGGGCGGGCAGCACCTTGCCCATGGGCCGCCGCGCCTTCGCCGCCGCCACCTCGCGCCGCTTGTGCGCCAGTATGTCTTCGAGTATCCTGTGCAGCATGGTGGACTCTTCTCTCCTTCTCGGCCCGTGGGATTGTAGCGGGGCGGGGGGGATTGGTCAAGGGGGATGTGTGGATGGGTGGATGAATGGCGGGTAACACTTCAGTCGGCTGAAGTGTGGCGCGAAACCCGGTTCGGGTTCGCGCTGTAATCCACCCTGGGGCTGAACCGCCTGAACAGGAGACTCACATGCGCAGGCAGATGTGTGTGGCGCTGTTGGCCGTTGTCGCGCTCGCCGCCGCGTGGGGCCGGGGCGGCGACCTGGCGAGCGTGGTGCCCGAGGACGCCTTGTTCTACGCCGAGGTGAGCGACCCGAAGGGGATTTGGGCCGACTTCGAGCAGTCGGGCCTCCGCGACATCATCCGCGCCGTGCCCCAGGTCGAGTTGCAGTTCGGCATCGGCAGCGCCATCGTCCGCGGCGTCGCCCAGCAGCGCCTGGGGCTGCCCTGGGACGATCTCTGGACGAAGTTCGGCTCGCGCCTCGCCCTCGTCGTCGCCGAATCGGGCGGCGCCGCACGCATCCCCGTCATCCTCCTGGACGCCTCGGCGACGAAGGGCGAGCTGAAGAAGCTGCTCGCGGGCACGGTGGAGCCTGCCCTCACCAAGGCCCCAGGAAAAGGCAAGGCGGCGCCCCCGGCCATCGCCGACGAGGTGCATGGCGACGTGGCGCTCCGCGTGATCAAGGGCCCAGGCCCCGGCGTCGCCTACGCCTTCATCGGCGACGCCTTCGCCATCGCCGAGCCGGCCGCCCTGAAGAAGCTCATTGACGCCCGCGCCCGGCGGCCGCTCGCGGCCAACGAGGCATTCCAGAAGGTGCGCAAGGCCGCCGCTGCCCCCAAGGGGGCCGTGGCCTACCTGAATCTCGGCCAGGCGCTCGCCGAGCACCGCCCCGTGCTCGACGGCAACCCCGACCTGCGGCGGCTCCTCGACGGCATCGGCCTGACGACCGTGCAGTGGGTGGCCGTGGCCTCGGCCTTCGACGGCCGCGGCGTGCGCGACAAGCTGCACCTCTACACGGGCGAGAAGAAGCTCGGCCTCGTCCGCCTCCTCGGCAAGCTCACGCCCGGCACCTCCGCCGCCGCTCAGGTGCTGCCCAAGGACTGCCCGCTCCTCGTCTCGCTCAACTTCAAGGACGGCCCGGAGCTGTGGCAGGCCCTCGTGAAGTTCGTCGAGGAGGCCGGCCAGGGCGAGGGCCTGGCCAAGCTGGACGAGGGGAAGCAGAACCTCAAGCTCCAGTTCGGCATCAACCTCGACGACGATTTCGTCGGCGCCCTCGGCGGCGAGGTGTTCCTGGCCGCCAACCCCGACTTCGTGGCCGAGTTCGCCGCCAAGCGCCGCCTGCCGCTCCACAAGGACTTCGCGTTCATCCTCGGCGCCCGCGTGGCCAAGCCCGACGCCATCAAGACCACCATCCACCGCCTCATGGCCGGCCAGCCCGGCGTGGCCCCCGCCGTCGAGCGCAAGACCGAGGCCCACCAGGGCGTGGACATCCACACCCTCGTCCTGCCCGACGCCGCGAACCAGCCGGCGTATGCCTTCGTGGGCGAGTTCTTCCTCGTCGCCAAGAGCGCGGCGGTCCTGCGCCAGTGCGTGGACGCCCAGAAGGCCCCGACCACGGCCCTCGCCGCGAGCCCGCGCTTCCGCAACGTGGCCGACGCCATGTCCCTGAAGCACCACGGCATCATCTACGCCGACATCCAGGGCCTCCTCGAGGCCCTCCTCACCCAGGGCAAGGAGCCGGCGGCGGGACAGCCCGGGGCGCTGATCGTCCAGACCCTTGGCCAGCTCGCCGGCCAGCTTCGCGGCGCCTGTGTTACCCTCTCCGTCGACGAGAACGGCGTCACCCTCGAAACCTACACCCGGTCAGGAGTTCTCCCCATCCTCGGCGTCGTGGCGGGTGTCGCCCTGCGCCGCGATGGCGCCGCCGCCCCGCCGCCCCGGCCCACCCCCAAAGGCCCCAAGCCGACCGACTTCTGAGGAGCGACGGCCCCGCCATGCCCCCCCGCTGGTTCTGTGCCGGCGGAGACCGCCCACAGGAATTGCCACCTTCACGGCCCCGGGGAGGGCTGGACCTGAGCCAAGGACGGGCCTGTACCGAGCGCCCCTCGTCCCTACGCCCCGCGCTAGGCCGCCAATCCCCCCGCCCCTGGACTTGGCGGACCAGCGGCCCAGGGTCCATCTTGATAACCCATTTCGCTAGCGAGACTTACGGCGACGCCGAGCGGCGTCCGCCCCCGCGCTAGACCCCCAACAGGCGACAGCCCGCCAATCTCCGCGCCCCTGGGTTTGGCGGCCTGTAGGGCGTTGGGCCATCGCCGTAACACCTTGCACCATCGGCTCTTAGGGCTCACTGGACACCCCCGGAACTCCCCTACAGCCCGCCAACTGGCCTCGCCGCCCGGCCTCGGGTGTCTAGCGCCCGTCCGCCCCCCGCCTGACACAACCATCTCCGGCTCATCCGACACAAGGGGTCCTTCCTGGCCAAGCGACCGAACACCGAGCGCGAGGCCCTCGGAAGGAGCGCTTGTAAAAAAGACACCCGCTGTCATTTTTTCCTGCGCGCGGACATGGCTAGGCGTAACATGCGGATTTTCCGATACTTGCGTCAAGTGCATGGATTGTGGAGCAAGAAAAGACAGCGGGTGTCTTTTCCCGGACTGGCGCGCTGGGGGCCCGGGTGCCGGGCCGTGATGTTGGAACTCGCGAAGTCGGAAGTGGCGCCCGGCTTCCACCTACGGCTCTACGGCTCGACCTGCATGAGGTCAACGAAGTACGTGGCCGGCCGGGCGCCCTCGGGGGCCGAGAGGCCAATGCCGGCGGTGTGCCAGCGGAGGAAGTAGGTGCCCTTCGGCAGGAGCTTGTCGAGGGGGATGCGCACCTTCTGGTAGCTCGGCGTGATGGCCTTCAGGTAGCCGCCGGCCAGGAGCGGCACGCCGCGGCTGTAGTGAGGCTCGTCGTAGAGCAGGTCGTCGCCCACGCGATGGTGGTCCATCTCGGAGACCTTGTAGTCGCCCTCCTTCGCCACCGTGGCCAGCGTGCCGCTCACGCCCGGCGGGCAGAGCACGCGGTGCTCGATGCACGGCGTCTCCTGCACGGTGCCGAGCACGTGGCCGGCGGCAACCTCGGCCCCTTCGGCGGGGGCGGGGACGAAGTGCCAGAGCTTGTCGGCCGGGAGGGGCGGCACCTTTTCGCCGCGGCGGATGAACGAGCCGCTCTCGCGCGCGATCTCGGGCAGCGGGCGCTGAATGCCGTCGTAGATGCTGCCGATCAGGCCCGGCCCGAGCGAGAGCGACAGCGGCTCGCCCGTGCGGCGCACCGGCTCGCCGGGCTGGACGCCCGTGGTGTCCTCGTAGACCTGGATGGTCGCCAGGTCGCCCCGCAGGCGGATCACCTCGCCGATGAGGCGCAGGCGGCTCACCTCGACGACCTCGTACATCATCGCGTCGGCCAGGCCGGACGCATGCACGATGGGGCCGGAGACGCGGGTGATGGTGCCGTGGTCACTCATATGTGGATACCAGGAGCCCCACTGGGCTAGTCCTCGATCATTGCTCCGAACACACAGAAGAGGGGGAACGTGACCCCCAGGGTAAACGCCCAGGAAGCCAGCGCCCAGCCGATGCCAAGCAGGGCGTGCCTGCGGGAGCCATCGTGCGCGAAGCAAA
Organism: Planctomycetota bacterium; assembly: GCA_041320515.1. Classification (GTDB taxonomy): domain Bacteria; phylum Planctomycetota; class PUPC01; order DSUN01; family DSUN01; genus DSUN01. The sequence goes on from JBGLNR010000001.1 coordinate 4,884,321, forward strand.
GGCACATCAGACCAGCGACCACGGCCGCGAGGCTCATCACGGCCCACGCGACCCCCACCGCGGCAGTCACGGGAAGCAGCACGAACCACATGGGCGGCAGGGACAGGGGCAGCAACACGATGGCCGCAATGAGCGCGGAGCGCCCGAGGCCCCTGGCCAGCCCGCCATGGGTGGCGTACACGCTTGTGTGCTCAACCACAATACCCATCTCGTTGCTCTCCGCTCGGCGCACAGGCCGGAGGCCTGTGCCACCAAAATCACACGCCCGGAGCCCCGTTCTCTCCCGGTGGCACAGGCGTCCCGCCTGTGGCCCACTTCGCACAGGCCGGAGGCCTGTGCCACCAGAATCACACGCCCGGAACTCTGTCTTCTCCCGGTGGCACAGGCGTCCCGCCTGTGGCCGCGGCCCCTCTGCCTTCCTCATAGAGGAAGGGGTAGTCCTCAGGCACGTGCGCGTGATCCGGCAGAACGACGCAGGCATGCACAGTGCACCTGCTGCCATCCCAGAACAAGCAAGCCTGGAAGGCAATCCTCATCGCTTCATCGGACAGTTCGCCGTCCCGCACACTGAAGGTGATGAAGTAGGAACTTCCGGGGTCCTGGTGGTGAGGGAGATTGCGCTTGGTCTCCGTGAAGCGCTCGACAGGCCGCAGGCTAGGCCCATCTCCCGATTGCCGTTCCATTGCCGTCTCCCTATTCCGCACAGGCCGGAGGCCTGTGCCACCAGAATCACACGCCCGGAACTCTGTCTTCTCCCGGTGGCACAGGCGTCCCGCCTGTGGCCCACTTCGCACAGGCCGGAGGCCTGTGCCACCAGATTCATGTTCCTGCGCCTCCGGCGTCAGGGGGGTGGCACAGGCGTCCCGCCTGTGTCCCCGAAGATCGTGGCCGCCAGCTCCCGCCTCAGGGCGGGCCAGAGGCGGCGGAGGCGGGCGGCGAAGGAGTTGTCGTAGAGGAGGCGGCCGTCGGCGGAGCGGACGACGACCCCACCATCAGTTGCCGCGGGCCGCTCGGAGACGGTGATGGCCACGTCGCGCCCGACGCGGCGGCGGACGTCGGCCAGCCAGGCCTCGGTGGCCATCGAGCGGTCGGCCTCGGCCAGCTCGAGGATCACGCGGTCCGCGCCCATCGCCTGGATGGCCTGGGCGGCGAGGGCGGCGGCCACGGCCGGGTAGTCGCCCTGAGCCTGCCGAAGCGCGGCGAGGCGCTGGCGGGCGGCCTCGAACAGACTGTCGAGTTCGGCCTCGCGGGCGGCCAGGAGGTCGCGGCGGGCCTCCTGCTCGACCGTGGCGAGGATGCTTCTGGCGGCGCGCTCGGCCCGGCGGCGGGCGACGTCGAGGACCTTTTCCCGCGCGGCCTCGGCCTCCCTCGCGGCGGCGTCGAGGAGCTTCTTCGCGTCGCGCTCGGCGCGCTTGCGGGTGCGGTCCGCCTTCGTGGCCGCATCCTTCAGAATCTCGTCCGACAGCACCTTCTCGCTTGCCATGGGAAATCCCAGATTGCCCGGAAGCCGGGCCTACACCTTGATTCCGACGGCCTCGCGGATGAGGGTCAAGAGGTCCTTCCGCAGGGGCGAGGGGCCGGCGGGGCCGGGGACCTCGACGACCAGCGGCAGCTCGAAGTCGAACCGCAGGGCATTCACCTCCGCCCGCACGAGGTTCGCGATGGCGTCGGTGATGATCAGGACGGCGACGTCGCCCGGGGGCCTGAACGGTTCGAGGGCGGCCCGGGCCTCATCGGCCGTGGTCACGACCTGGCCGGGTACGCCGGCGAAGCGGAAGCCCAGGACGGTATCCTCGTCGCCGATCACGTGGTAGCGCACGTCGCCAGCCTACTTGAGGTATCCGAGGAGCAGGATGGCGATGATGAGGCCGTAGATGGCGATGCCTTCGGCGAGGCCGACGAAGATGAGCGCGCGGCCGAGCAGCTCGGGCCGCTCGCTGGCGGCGCCCAGCGCCGCCGCGCCCACCTTGCCCACGGCATACGCCGCGGCGATGCACGCCATCGAGGTCACCACCGCCACGCTGATCGCGAAGGCGATTCTCTCGCCCGACTCGCGCTGGACGGTCGGGGCCTTCTCGGCCTCCTTCGCCGCTTCCTCGGCCCCGAGCACCACGCTGAGGCCCAGCCCCAGCGGCAGCGCGATCAGCAACACCACCGCCGCCCAAACCATGATGGACACGCGCAATTTGCTCTCCATGCGACCTCCTGGCTCCTACGTGAGCTTGAACGGATGATAGGCCTTCCCCTGGCCACTGAAGAACTTGCTGAAGAACTCGTAGTACTCGAGGCGCATCGCCTGGATGGAGACCACGAGCCCTTCGAGCCCGATGACGAGTGCGTTGCCGAGCACGATGACCAGCAGGCTCCACACCGGCCCGCCGGGCGCGCCCCGCCACGCACACGGCCGCGTGGGCGAGGGCGAACGCCCCCACGCGGACGAATGACACGGTGTTCGCCGCGTAGGAACTCACCGTCTCCAGGATGTCCACCGCCCCCTCCATCAGCCCCTCGAGCAGGTGCGCCTTGCGCGTGGGGTCGCGCCGGGCCATCAGATAGTGCAGCGGCTCCCGGAAGAATAGCACAAGGAGCGGCAGGACCACAAGCGCCAGCACCTCGCACGCCGTCGGCGCCCCGGTTTCCCACACGATCGCGCGGATGCCCAGGCCCAGCACGCCCCAGTAGAAGATGAAGCCAACCAGCCCGAACTTGTCAATCACCAGGGCGAAGTAGTCGCGCGACTTGATCCGGTTGATGAGGTTCAACACCACGCCGAGCGTCATCATCACCACGCCGAGGCCCACCGTGGCGAGGAGGAGGGGCTTGATGGACTCGATGTTCTTGACGTCGAGGGGGAGCCAACCGCCCCAGGGCGGCCCGAGGAGCTTGTCGCTGCCGAAGACGCTGCCGTAGACCCAGCCGGAGAGCATGGCCGTGGCCCCGCACAGCCACAGGAGGGTGCCGAAGTCGCGCAGCTTCTCGCTCGCCGGGGACACGTTCCGCCGCGAACGTGTCCCCCCGCGGAACGCCATCAGGACGCCTGCGGCGACCAGCACGGCCCCCTGTCCCACGTCGCCGAACATGACGCCGAACATCAGCAGGAAGCTGACGGCGACGAGCGGCGTCGGCTCGATCTCGCCGTAGCTCGGATGCCCGTAGCCCGCCACCAGCATCTCGAAGGGCTTGAGCAGGCGCGGGTTTTGCAGCAGCGTCGGCGTGTCGGGGTCGGTCTCCAGGGGGTCGGCCACCTCGACGATCACGCGGCCGTCGGTCAGGCGCAGGAGCTTCTCGCGGAGGGAGTCCACGCGGACCGATGGGACGTAGCCCGTGATGAGGCAGGTGGCGCTGGTGTGGCCGAAGAATGCCTGGGCGTGGAGGAGCTGCTCGTCGGTGCGGAGGCGTTGGCGCCAGGCGTCGCGGCCCTCGACCAGCTCGACCAGAAGCTCTGGGTCGCCCTGAGCTGCCCCACCCGCGGCCTGGAGTTCGACTCGAAGACCCTCGACCTGATTGACACGGATCACGACGGCCGCATCCGCGTGCCCGAGATCATCGCGGCGGCCAAGTGGGCCTGCGCCAACCTGAAGAACCCCGACGACCTGGTGAAGGGCGGCGGCGCGCTGCCGCTGGGCGCGATCAACGACGCGACGCCAGAGGGCAAGCAGCTCCTCGCGTCCGCCAGGCAGATCCTCACCAACCTGGGCAAGGCGAGTGCCCCGGCCATCACCCTTGAGGACGCCGCCGACACCGCCCGCATCTTCGCGCAGACGAAGTTCAACGGCGACGGCATCGTCCCCGCCGACTCGGCCGACGACGACGCGACGCGGGCCGCCATCGCCGACATCATCGCCTGCCTCGGCCCCGACGCCGACCGCAGCACCAAGCCCGGCGTGAACCAGGCCAGGGTGGACCAGTTCTTCGCTGACCTCCAGGCCCACTCGGACTGGCAGAAGAAGGCCGAGGACGCGCCGGCGGCCATCCTGCCCCTCGGCGACGCCACCGCCGCCGCCTTCGGCGCCCTCAAGGCCGTGCGGGCCAAGGTGGACGACTATTTCACCCGCTGCCGCCTCGCGGCGTTCGACGCCCGCGCCCTGGCCGCCCTCAACCGCTCCGAGGCCGACTTCCTGGCCTTGGCCACGAACGACCTCTCGGCCTCCAGCGCCGAGATCGCCAAGTTCCCGCTCGCCCGCATCGAGGCGGGCAAGCCGCTGCCGCTTGCGGAAGGCGTGAACCCGGCCTGGGCCGGCGCCATGGCCGCGCTCCAGGCCGCCGTGGTCGCGCCCATCCTGGGAGCGGCGAAGACGGCCCTCACCGCGGAGGAGTGGAGCCTGCTCGCCGCCCGGCTGGCCCCCTACGAGGCCTGGCTCGGCGGCAAGGCCGGCGCCGCCGTCGAGAAGCTCGGGATCAAGCGGGTCCGCGAACTCCTCGCCAGCAACGCGAAGGACTCCATCGCCGCCCTCATCGCGCAGGACAAGGCCCTCGAGCCCGAAATGAACGCCATCGTGGCCGTCGAGCGCCTGGTGCGCTACTACCGCGACCTCTACCAGCTCCTCAACAACTTCGTCTCCTTCGCCGACTTCTACTCCCGGAAGCGCAAGGCCATCTTCCAAGCCGGCACGCTCTACCTCGACTGCCGGAGCTGCGACCTGTGCGTCCGCGTGGACGACGCGGGCAAGCACGCGGCCCTGGCCGTCCTGAGCAAGACCTATCTGGCCTACTGCGACTGCACCCGCAAGGGCAGCACCGAGAAGATGGCCATCGCCGCCGCCTTCACCGGCGGCGACTCCGACAACCTCATGGTCGGCCGCAACGGCGTCTTCTACGACCGCCAGGGGCGGGACTGGGACGCCACGATCACCAAGATCACCGAGCAGCCCATCAGCATCCTCCAGGCCATCCTGGCCCCCTACAAGCGCATCGGCCGGATGATCGGCGACCAGATCGAGAAAATGGCCTCGGCCCGCGACAAGGCCATCACCGACAAGGCGGGCTCGAGCATCGAGGACGCGGGGAAGAAAGTGGAGGCCCCCAAGCCGCCCGCCCCGCACCCGCCCTTCGACATCGCGAAGTTCGCAGGCATCTTCGCCGCCATCGGCCTGGCCATTGGCGCCATCGGCGGCGTGCTGGCCGCGGTCTTCACCGGCTTCCTCAGCCTCACCTGGTGGCAGATGCCGCTCGCCATCCTGGGCATCTTCATCCTCATCTCCGGCCCCTCCGTCATCATCGCCTGCCTCAAGCTCCGCAAGCGCAACCTCGGCCCCATCCTCGACGCCAACGGCTGGGCCGTCAACGCCCGCGTCAAGATCAACATCCCCTTTGGCGGCGCGCTCACCGGCGTGGCCAAGCTCCCCCCTGGCGCCAAGCGGTCCCTCGCGGACCCCTATGCCCGGAAGAGCCACGCCCTCTGGCTCGTGCCCATCGCCATCGTCATCGCCCTCGCCGGCGCCGTCGCCATCTGGTACTTCGGCTACCACAGGCCCGCTCTAGAGAGGGAGAACGCGGCGAAGCTCCAGACCCCGAATTAGCCCGCGCCGCCCAAGTGAAGGCCGCCCCCGGGCCGCCGTTTGCCTGTCTCGCCCTTCCGGCTGCGAGCAACCCAGACTCGGCAGACTCGACAGAGTCGGCATGTTCTTGGGGGGCCTGGGGTCAGATGTTAACTATGTTAACCTTCTCCACCCATTGTGCCCAACTCCAGACGCGCCGCTATAGGTTGTACGTCGCCGTGGCCCGTGGGCCGGAAGCCTGAGGCCGTCTGCCGTCTCCCCTCTGTCTTCTTCTTTCTGCCATCTGTCATCTGTCCCTCAGCCCCAACACCTTCCCCATTGACGCCCCGCCGCGCGGGTGCTATGATGCTCGACACAGGAGGCGGATGGCATGCCAACAGAAGCGCGGCGGAACCAAGAGGAACGATCTGGGCGGGCGGAGGGAAAGGCGCCGGAGAACCTGCCCCCGGGCGTCAAGCTCCTCCGCACGCTCGAAGGGCACCAGGACACGGTCAGGAGCGTGGCGTTCGATCCGCAGGGCGGGACGCTGGCCAGCGGGAGTGATGACAACAGCGTAAAGCTCTGGGATGCGCGCAGCGGCAAGCTCGTCCGCACGCTCGAAGGGCACCAGGCCGCGGTCTGGAGCGTGGCGTTTGATCCGCAGGGCGGGACGCTGGCCAGCGGGAGTGATGACAACACGGTGAAGCTCTGGGAGGCGCGAACCGGCAAGCTCCGCCGCACGCTCGAAGGGCACCAGGCCGCGGTCTGGAGCGTGGCCTTTGATCCGCAGGGCGCGACCCTGGCCAGCGGGAGTGCTGACCACACGGTGAAGCTCTGGGATGCGCGCAGCGGCACGCTCGTCCGCACGCTCGATGGGCACAAGAACTGGGTCTGGAGCGTGGCGTTTGATCCGCAGGGCGGGACGCTGGCCAGCGGGAGTTTTGACAAGACGGTGAAGCTCTGGGAGGCGCGAACCGGCAAGCTCCGGCGCGCACGAGGCCCGCCTCGGGCAGCATCTCCAGGAGCGACCGCCCCGAGCGCCAGCGGATTGCCCACTCCCGCGAACGACTCCGCCGCGACCGACGGCAGGGAGTCCACCTCGTCGGCCGCGTAGCCGAGATGTTCCGTGCTCTCTGGCCCGATGGGAAACGGCGTCTCCTCTCCCGGCGGGCGCGCAATGCGCGCGAACCGCTCGCGCACAGTTGCTCGGATCTCTTCGGCTGATTCCTTCACCGCAGCGGCTCCACTCCACCTGCTCGTCATTACGCTCGTCGTGGCTTCTGCCGCGAGCGAATCGAAGCGGGTGCTTTGGGACGAAAGGGCGCAGGCTCTATCTGCTCTCCACCTTGATGCTTGTCCCTTGCACGTCAAGGGTGACCCTGTCGTTCTTCGTGAAACCAGCGCGCCCCAAGACGTGCGCCAGGTTCGTTCCTTGCCCATGGGAATCGAGGACATCTGGGCAGATCCAGATGTATGCATTCCTCGACGTCGACCTTATGCCAGCAGCATACCACTGGCCGTCAACGGCGAGTCTGATTGGGACGCGCTTGCCTTCCTTGACGGGCAAGGATGGCCCGGCATCTTTCGGGATGTGGACCTCAAGGTACTCAAGGCCGCCAACGTAGCAACGGCCCAATCCTCGGATCGTAGCCTGCATTCTCATCATGTTGGTTTCGGACCTCACGTTTGGCCTCTTGGACTCAACTCGTTGCGAAGCACCTGCGTCGCAAAGCGGCCCCCGCGGCTCCTGCCGCGAGCGAATCGAAGCGGAAGCTTCGGCATCGGCGTCGCGAAACCGGAGCTTCGCGACGAGGATCGGAGCATCCGTGCGTCTACGGCAGTCAGGAACCAGGGTTCGCCGAACTCGCTGATGCTGCCAGATGGCGTAGTCTAGCATTCTGAGCGTCAGCCGGGGGTGCTCGTCGCTAAGCAGCCTCCAGGCACCGAGGATGACTTCGTGGCTGGCTTCGATCGAGAAGCACTTCCCGGTTGCCGCCTGGAGGAACCGTGCGATCATCCGGTCAGGCTTGATGTAATCGTCCGATCCTGCCAGCATGTAGAAGTATCGAAGCGAGATTCCACTTCGCTGCCCAGGTATCTTCCGCACCTGGCGAGCAAAGGCCTCGTCCCCGATGATCCTAGCAGCATCCTGTCGGCAATCAACACCATGGGCTCGGAGCGCCCTGCTAAAGAGCAGTACCGCCTCGGATTTCAGGATGCCGTTCGTGGTAGATGTTCTCTGACGGTTCCGGAACACGGAGTCGGTCATGTAGTCCAGGCCGTGCCTCTCATACAGCTCGATGAACGCTCCCACTGAAAGCTGTTCTGAGGGTAGGAGTGGCTGCCCGCGGATGAACTGCGCGATGCCAAAGCGGTGGCAAAACCTCTCCACCGTGTTCCTGGTCGAAGAGTACCTCACACTGATCGAAAACACTGCATCAATGACGCACAGGGGCAAGCTGGCATAGAAATACTCGTCCGGCAGGCGAACGTCAGCAAGGTTAAGCACCGTTCGGCACGATCGGGCCAGGGCCTCGACGGTGTGCCGACCCGCCCCAGGCATGCCGGAGCGGGCGAGGTGTTGGGTGTCCTTGCTTCGCTCGGCACCCTTTTTGCGAATGACGGCCTCGATCAGGATCGGCTCGGGGTTCTTTTCGCGATGGCTCATGGGGGCCTCCGATGACGGTGGATCGAACGGCGCGGGGGGCACCCCGGAATCCGTGATGACCATGCCCAATATACTCTCGCGTGCCGGGTTGTCAACTGGCTGAGATTCCCCAAGTGACAAATGAAGATGTGACCACAAAGCCCGCCCTTGAATTCAAGCGACCGTCCCTCTTTGCCAAGCTGGGTGAGTTGGCGGAACTCGGCCTCCTGTATTCTCTATCCCTCTCTCGTAGAGACCGCGTTCTGGGTGAAAGCGCCTGGGGTCAGGGCTACATTCTACATTCCCGCTGCGGAGTCGGGCTGCGGGAGAACACGATGAGCTTCACAGCGAAGCAGGGGCAGTATCTGGCGTTCATCTGCTGCTACACAGAGTTTCACGGCCGGGCACCGGCCGAGGCGGTCATGGCGCTGTATTTCCGTGTGTCGCCGGCGGCGGTGCACCAGATGGTGCTGATGCTGGAGAAGGCACGGCTCATCACGAGAGTCCCAGGAGTCGCCCGGTCGATCCAGTTGAGGGTGCCAAGGGAGGACATCCAGCCGCTGGACTGAGGCCGGGGCCGGATAGCGTTGACGCAGCAGGCCGCGGCGGCTAAGATGGTGCGTAGGCCGGGGGTTGGGGGTGACACTCTTGGGGGGCAGCGACGATGGCGAAGAGCGCGGCGAGCGGCATCCAAACCGGGATGCTGGCCCAGCAGTTGATGGCGCGCGGGTTCACCGGCCAAGGGGCGGGCGAGCTGGTGGCGGGCAAGCCATCACTCATGCGAACGACCTGACCCGCGTGGCAGCGGCCATGGCCAAGGTGAACCAGAGCCACGGCCTTCAGTGGCTCCAACTCCAGAAGGCGATGCTGAGCCAGAGCCGCCAGTCCACGACGATCTCGAACATCATGAAGCTCAAGCATGACGTGGCGAAGAGCGTCATCAACAACATCAGGTAGGCGGGGCGTCTCTGCCCCGCGTGGCGCTCGCGGGACGGGGACGTCCCGCCTACAGGCTTCATTCCTTTGGGCGCCCTAAGTGGCTTTCAGCGATTCGGCTCATCGGGGCGAAGACTGCCTGAAGGCAGGACTCCAAACGGGGCGCTCTCCTTGTTCGGAGTCCTGCCTTCAGGCAGTCTTCTCGCCACTCAAGGCGCCGCCGAACCGGTGAGGGCTGTTTGGCCGGCGCGTCCTGCCTTCGTCTCGCCTGTTCCCGGCGGGCCGCGGGGTGAGCGCGCTGCAAGCGCTGGGTGGGCAGGGGGATACGGCGGCCGGATTTTCGTGTTGACAGGGGCGTGGGCCGGCGCTACACTGCCTAACTGTTGTGTGACCGGGCCTGTGGACGCCCATCCCCTGGTGTGCTCTGCTTGAGCGCCCCAGTTTCGTCGGGGACTGCCGGAGTCAACTGCCGGGGGTTGACTCGCGCCGCGGTTCGTGCTACAGAGGTGCGTGTGGAGGAGACGCTTCGCCGCAAAGGAGGCCGGACCGTGAACGAGGACCGCGATGTTCCCGCCAGGCCGCTTCGGCCGCGCTGCTGTCCCTGCGACGGCGGCGGGCTCTCGCGCCGCCGCTTCTTCGAGGCCGCGGGGGGAGCCGCACTGCTGGGCCTGTCGTACTCGCTCGTGAAAGCCGCCGAGGCCGAGGCCGCCGCCGGCGCCCCAGCGCCGCCGCGGCTGCCGCTCGTCGTCAAACCCATCCTCACCTACGAAACGCCCACGCGGCGGAACCAGACGAGCTGGCGCTCCTGGGGCGGCATCGAGACGCAGGCGCAGGCCAACGAAGAGGTCGCGCGCATTCAGACCGAGCTGGACAAGTTGCGCGCCGCGGCCGACTTCCCGCTCACGCTCCTGCCCGTCGCGGCGGTCCGCGGCGGCGGCGAAGTGGCGAAGATCGAGGACATGGCCAAGGCCGACGCCTTCATCATCTACGCGGCCGGCGGCGGCGCGCTCGACGCCGTGGTGAAGACCGGCAAGCCCTGCATCTTCTTCCTCCGCCACAAGAGCGGCCCCGTCTACCTCTGGTACGAGATCATCAGCCCGCGCTACCTCCGCGCCCACTCCGACCGCCTGGCTCAGAAGACGGTGAGCGACGCCGACGTGGTGGTGGACGTGCCGGACGAGATGCTCTGGCGCCTGCGCGCCCTGTGCGGCCTCAAGAACACGATGGGCGCGCGCATCGTCACCATCGGCGGCGCAAGCGGCTGGGCGCACGGCAATGCCCCAGCACTCGCCAAGGACCGCTTCAAGCTCGACATCCAGGACGTGCCCTACCCCGAGCTGGCCAAGCTCATCCAGGCCGCCCGCGCCGACGAGGCGGCGGCCAAGCTCGCCAAGGAGCGCGCCGCCGCCTACCTCAAGGCCGAGGGGGTCAAGCTCGAAACCAAGCCCGAATTCGTCGAAAACTGCTTCCTCCTCGACCACGTCTTCCGCGGCATCATGGCCAAGTTCGAGACCCGCCACATCACGATCAACTCCTGCATGGGCACCATCATGCCCATCGCCCAGACCACCGCCTGCCTCACCCTGAGCACGCTCAACGACGCCGGCTTCAACGCCTTCTGCGAGTCCGACTTCGTGGTCGTGCCGTCGGGCATGCTCCTCAACGGCATCACGGGCCATCCCACGTTCCTGAACGACCCCACCTACCCGCACCACCAGGTCATCACCCTCGCCCACTGCACCGGCCCACGGCGGTGCAACGGCAAGGCCCTCGACCCCGTCCGCGTGGTCACCCACTTCGAGAGCGACTACGGCGCGGCCCCGAAGGTCGAGATGCCCAAGGGGCAGAAGGTCACCTGCATCCTCCCCGACTTCGAGGCGAAGCGATACGTGGGCCTCGCGGGCGAGATCGTGGACGCCCCGTTCCTCCCCATCTGCCGCTGCCAGATCGACGTGCAGTTCAAGCCCGACGCCCAGCTCGTGGCCGAGCGCATGCCCGGCTTCCACTGGATGGTCGGCTACGGCGACTACCGCCGCGAAATCGGCTACGCCCTCCGCCGCACCCCCATCGCCTGGGACGACCTGGGCTGAGGAAGCCGGGCGGGGGGAACCCTTCTTGAAAGAACGGTTCCCCCCAGCCCCCTTCCGAAGAACTTTCACGTTGCGTCGCGGATTGGCGTCGTACGTGTTTAGCCTTGTTGGGTGGCGAGCGAGAGGCGGGAGGCGAGGTAGGAGATGAAGTCCTCGGCCCGCTGGGCACAGGTGGTGGCGAGGCTGGCGCCCCCTCCGCTAGGTGGCCAATTCCTCCCTCACACGAAGACCGCCGTGTTTCCCCCCTTTCGACCGCGCACAAGGGTTGGCACACAATGGGCGAATGGCATTCGCCTACTGATCTCGGGAGCCATGAGTCTGTCGGGTGACATGCTCCTCGGCCGCGCCTCTTGACGCCCCCGCGCGCGCGGAATACAATCAGCGTGGCTTCGACCTCCTGCTTCGCTCTGATCGCTTCCTCGGCTGCATCAGGAAATGAAGGAGGACTGGGCAATGATCCCGCGAGAGATTGGGGGGCAGCACATTCTTCAAGCTCTGGCGCATGTTGACCAGCACGGCGAGCCAAGAGGGCGAGGGTCACGCCACTTTCTGCTTCGGCATGAGGGCAATTCGTACTCGCCGAAGTATGTCGTCTCGCTGGCATGCAAGTTCGCGACTGGGCGGCTCCTGCCCTCACAGGAGTTCAGCGGAGGGGAGGAGACCAACGGCTTCCTCACGCGGATGGGGTTTGAGATCTCCGCAAGAGACGATGACGGACCAGCACCAATACGCCAGGACACCCCACCCCGCCCGGTGGAACGAACGCGGGCCGATGCCTCCCACAACGAACGATGCGGGGAGTGTAAGGTCCGGATTGCCGAACTCCTTCGATCCCTCTACGGGCACGTTGAGAAAGGGAAGTCATTCGACATTCCCGCCCATCCGGATGCCCTGTTGGCTCAGCGCACTCTTCCGGAACTTAAGGCGATCCATGGTGTGCTGGCCTCGTTGCGGGGCCACCGTGACTTCGTTAAGGCGGACCGCTTGCCGCCGTGCGACTACTACGTTCCTCAGCCGGGATTCGTCGTTGAGTTTGACGAGAGCCAGCACTTCACGGCGCCGCGAGCGGCTGCTCTGGCCTCCTACCCCGCCAGCGTTCCCCTCGGGTTCGCAAAGGACAAGTGGATTGAGTTCTGCAAGCAGATCAGCGAGCGCGACAACGACCCGCCTTATCGTGACGAGCAGCGGGCGTGGTACGACACACTCCGCGATTTCCTCCCTCTGCTCATAGACGGCATGTTGCCCACCGTCCGGGCCCGCGCGGGGGAGACGCGTTGGTGCGATCTGGAGCCGAACGAGGCTGAGGACAGGGCGCACTTCCGCGATTGGCTAGGCCTGCCCTCAGAGTTTGAGGTCGCTACGAGGCCGGGCGCCGGCCGGCGGCCCTTTTGGGCGCGGCTGATCATCAAGGGGCCGTGGTACGCAGGAGTGACACAGGCCCGGCGACTTCTCGAAGCCACATGCGACAAGTGGCCCGACGGAACGAAGGCAAGGGTCCTCGTCACCTGCGGAGGCTTCGTCTCTTTCGAATGGCCGAAAGAGATCACGCGCGACGAAGTGGGGGACAACCGCCACCCGAGGGCGGAGGCGCTGGACGCCTTGTTCCGCAAGGCGGATGAGGCTGTAGCCTCATTGCTGACCGAGGATCTGCGCGATAGGCTTCGGCGCTGCGCGGACGCCATCACGCTCGGCGTGGACTCGTTCAAGGATAGGATATCGATCGCATCCGAGTCCATCCGTGAGCTCCACGCAGAGCTCGTCTGTCTGGTGGACCTCCGCAATGGTCGCAAGCACTGGACCGGCAAGTCGTATCCGACTTCCAAGCAAGAAGCTGGACTGGCCAGAGTCGACGACCTCGCTTCGCACTTTGTGGACTTCGAGGGTGAGCCAATGGTGCTCCTCGGATGCCATGATCTCAACGTGTTCAGCCCACGAGGAAACGCGAACGTTCGGCGGGAGTGGCGTCGAGGGGTCATCCGCTCATTCCGCGACCTCGTCCGGCAGAGGTTGCCCAAGATCGTCATCCACCATCCCCACACGACGGACTCAAGAATGACATGGCGTCTGGCATGGGGAGAGCTGCTGCGCAGCGCAGGCTCCATCGGCCGGTACGCGGGAGCGGGACGGTACCACAACTGGGGCGGCAAGCCTCGCGATCCGCTCGATGCCGTTCTCGGCTCGACAGTGCAAGGGGAGACGCTCGACCTCGTTGTGACGGTTGGCCCTACGTGATCGAGAACGACTGCAGAAAAGACTCCTGGAGTCTTTTTTGCGGTCGACTGGGGCCGTCGGGACGAGGAACACAACGCGGGTTAGGACGGCTCGAAGGGGTGGGACTGGGCGAAGTCGGGGTGGTAGGTGTCCGGGCTGGCGAGGGCCTGGGTCCAGCCGCGGTAGAAGCCGAGGCGGTGGAACTCGTCGAGGACTTCCTGATACTCGTCGGGCCGGAGGCAGCGGCCGAGGTCCGGGTGGCCGGCCACGGCGGGGGTGGGGCGGTACTGGGCCATGAGGGAGAGGTGGAGGTCGGTGGAGAGGGTGTCGGCGATCCAGCGGAGGCAGCGCTTGCTGTTGGCGATTTGCCCGGGGAGGACGAGGTGGCGGATGATGAGTCCGCTCTCGATGTAGCCGGAGTCGGCGATGGCGAGGCGGGAGCCTTTCTGGCGGAACATCTCCCCCAGAGCATCGGCGGCGACGGCGGGGTAGTCGGGGGCGTCGGACAGGCGGCCGGCGAGGTCGCTGTCCATGTACTTGAGGTCGGGCAGATAGGCGTCCACGAGGCCCTCGAGCGAGGCCAGGGCCTCAACGGTGTCGTAGGCGTTGGTGTTCATGACGAAGGCGGGCCTGGGCTGGCGGGGGCTCAGGGCGTGGATGAGGGCCTTCATCTGGGGGATGCAGTGGGAGGGGGAGACGAAGCCGACGGCGCCCACGCCGCGGTCGAGGGCGGCCTCGATGGCGCGGACGGCCTGGTCCAGGGTGAGCGCGTGCTCGATGATGGGGCCGTGGTTGCGGCTGATCTGGTGGTTCTGGCAGTAGATGGCAGTGTTCGAGACCGCAGAAGATCGTTTTGCTCGTAAGTCATTTGACTCCGGACACTTACGTCCACAACTGGACGAGTTCGCTTGCGCCTATAGCGGCCTCCCCTGCCTCTTCCACTCCTGCGGCAACAACCGCCTCATCCTCGACCAGATGGTCGCCGCCGGCATAGACGCCTATCAGGCCATCCAGCCCATCGAGCGGATCGAGGAGATCAAGCGTCTCTTCGGCGGCCGCATCACCCTCTGGGGCGGCGTCTCCACCGACACCCTGGCCCGCGGCACGCCTGACCAGGTTCGGCGCCAGGCCCTCTTCACCCTCAAGCACTGCGCCCCTGGCGGCGGCCTCATCCTCGCCTCCAGCCACAGCATCGTCGTCCGCACCCCCCTGGCCAACTACCGCGCGATGGTCGTAACTGCCCACCAGCGCGGCACTTACCCCATCCGCATCCCCGAGCGCCTCCCCCAGCCCGACTGGGGTGGGGCGTGAGGCGGCCCTCCCTGCGAAACCGCGATCCCCACCCTTCCGGCTCAATGTGGCTCAATGTGGCTCAATTGCCGTTTGGCGATCCTCGCCCTTCCGGCTCAGTCTTGCCCAATGTGGCTCAAAGTGGCTCAAGTTTGCGCCACACACGCCCTCGTGCAGGGGGGGGCGGGGGGGCGCCCCACTCGTCCTCGCCCTCGTCCATCATCCCTCGTCCTCGGACCTCCCTCCTCCTCCCCAACACCCAGCGCCGCTTTTCCTCGACATCTTCTCCCTCTACATGTACAACGACAATCCCCCCTCAATTCGTTGGCCTGAAAATTTTCCTCCGCCCGTCGCAACTCCGCAACCCATTGCCGCGCCTGCCCTTACGCCGATGAAGAATTTCGCCAATCTGCGCCCATTTTCCGCTCCCACACAGAATGCCGCCACACAATGCCAAACCTCCGCCCCAGGGCTTGGCATCCCGGGGGCATGAAGATGCTCAAGATGGCCACGCGCGCGCAATAGGAGTTGGCCACCTTGAAAACGCGGGGCAACAACGGATCACCCGAGCCATAACATCTTACCACATCAGCAGATATGACACTGCCCTTGGACTGGCCACCCGCCTCCCGCGCCCCGTCAAGATGTCCACCTCGTCGCGGCGAGTTCGCCGGTTGCGCCCTTGCTGCGCCCGACGAGCGATGCCAGGGAGGCCCCCGTTCAGCAACCCGCTCCTCGACCTCTCGCCGCCCGTCGCAGCCCCATTGGCCCCCATCCTACGCCTCCATGATGCGTCTGGCACGGCAATCGTGTGCGAATGGGCTGACGGCTTGAGCGGGGTTGGGGTAGGTCAGAACTCCGGATCCTCGGGGCGTAGAGGTTCGGGGTCCTGCTTCGGGGGTTCCTTAGCCGGGTGTCCCTTCGCACTGGCGGGCCTGTTGGGCGACCGTGCGCCCTTGACCGGTCTGCGGTCATCGCGCGCAAACTCGACCACTCGGAACCGCGAGCCGTAAGGTAGCATGAGCAGGCGCTCGACCTCTGTCATGGCTCTGCGAGTTGCGCTTGCGTACTCCGCCGCGGTGCCCGCCGCTACGGAGCGCTGCTCCTCAAGTGCCCGTCGCTCGCCGAGCAGCTCAGGTGCCTTGCGCCTTCGGATGTAGTATTCACTACCTCGTTTGTTGGCCTCGAGCCCCTGCACGCGGAGTCTCTCCAATTGCCGCTCGAGTTCCGTGGCGCGAGCCTGGAGGGTTGCGTACTTGGGATTGGGCTCGACGATCCTCTCATCCTCTGGCCTCGACACGTCTCTCGCTCTCAGCGCGGCCACGGCTTTCTGGTAGAGTTCGAATGCCTCCTGCCAACGCGGGTGCGCGCGAGTGTAACGTTTGTCAATCTGCTCGAAGAGCGCTCGCGCCTCCTCGACCGCCTTGCGGAACTCGATGACCTCTGGAGGAATCTGGCCCGGAATGACCTTGACCAGTTCAGGCTTCTCTTTGGCAAGTTCCTTGCGGACATCGCTGAGTGCCTCCTCACCCGCTCGGATCTGCTGGCGAACCCTCAACTCCTCGGCCTCGGCGTTCTCGTAGTCCTTCTGGATCTCCGCCAGCGTGCCGGCCAGCCAGGGGTTGTGCTGGTTGAATTCGCGGACCTGGCTGTCAATCTCTTCAAGGGCAGACTTCGCGACGGCGAGTTTGTCACGACAGTACCTCAGTTCCGCCTTTGCACGTTCCTGTTGCTCGCGGCGGTCCTCGCCAACGAGCTTCTTGACCAGCTCATTCACGAGGGCGGCGTTCCGCTCCGGCGAACTGCTCCGGTAGGAGACAGTGACATGTGTATGGCTCAACGCGGCGATCCTGGTCCGCTTCTGGACCTCATCGTAGACTCGTTCGAGCGCGGCCCGGTCCTCCGGGTCGACCTCCTCACCAAAGTCCACCCTTCGGCTGAGCGCGATCTCGCGAATGGTTGGCCAGTTGAGCAACCGAAGCCGGATGTCCGTCACAAGCTGCGCCATGTTCACGGGGTCGAGGTCCCGGTCGCTTGCAGCGCGATTGTCCACCACCTCGATGATGGCCCGTGATTCGTACTCGGTCGGTTCGCTCTCGCCAGGCTCTTCCTGGGTGCGCGGAACGCACTCTATCGCCTTGGCGCAAGGTTCGGGCTTCTTGGGCTCACTCGCCTCCGGCTCCGTGGGCGCCTTCTGGGACACCGGCGAGCCGCGGCCACCTGGCCGCTGCCACAGGCCTGCCGAGACAGCCGCCGCGATGCACACAGCCACCACCAGCAGCCCAGAGCCAATGAGCGTCCATCTCCTGCGCCGGGCGAAGCCCTGCGTGACTGGCTTCGCGCTCTGTTCGCCGCCGCTCATCGCGATGCCCCCCGACGGTGAGGTAGGATGCTCGTACCCTCGGGTGCATTATAGCCGCGCGGCGCAGGCTGCGCAAGCGAACCGGCGCTTGAACGCCGCGCGGGGGGTTGGTAGAGTGGCGAAGGCATGGGGAGCAGGAGATAGCGGATGAGCGAGAAGCAGACGATCACGCGCCGGCGCTTCCTGGAGGGCGGCGCCGCCGTAGCAGCGGCGGCGGCCGAGCGATTCCGCCAGGCGCCGGGTGGGACAGGCATCTTGCCTGTCGGGCCACAGGCGGGACGCCTGTGCCACCTGCGCTTCGATGCCTGGTTCCTCGACGCGGCGCGCCGCCGGCGCGACTGGGCGGGCATGGCCAGGATGCTCCAACTCGTCCTGGCCCAGGGCCTGCCGCTCGAACAGGAGCGGCTGCACTTCTGGGAGCACCTCGACGGCCTGATGGGCGAGGTCGTCCACGCCAACGACGATCATCTCGCCGCCCTGCCGTTCTGCAAGAAGATCGTCCCAGCCATCCGCGACGACCGCCGCCGCACGCTCAAGTACGCCCTGTTCGTGGCGAACCTGGAGTTCAAGGCAGGCTCGGCGGGCAAGGAGGGGGCCGCCCTCGACGCGGCCTTCGAGCCTGTCGCGGCCGCGGCTCGCGCCTGCTTCGCCGCCTATCCCACGGCGGCCACGCTCAAGGACATCGTTCACGCCTTCACCGACGGCGGGGTGAGCACCTACTTCAACCAGGCCGCCTGGCAGCGGCAGGCGGCGGCAAAGTCCGCCTTCTTCGTCGAAGCATTCGGCAAGCTCAGCGACGCGGACCGCGAGGCCATTCTTGAATGGCGTGTGCCCTCGGGCGGCCACATCGCGGGCCTGCTGGCCGGCCGCGAGCAGTGGGCCGGCCTCCTGGTGCGCCACGGCGATCTCTTCCGCCACTGCGACGCGGCCCGCCACATTCCTTTGTATGTGCAGGGGGCGCCGCGCGACCTCCTGAAGCAGCAGGCGGCCGTCGTCCGCGACGTGCCGTCGCGCGACGCCGCCGTGGTCAACGCCCTCGCGGCGGCCGACGGCCTGGCCGAGGCGATGGAGCACCTGGTGCGCCGCGAGTCGTGGCACCTGGCCTACCCCGAGCCCTTCGAGCTGATCGAGTCGCAACTCTGGCCCGCCTGGCGCGCCCTGAATGCCCAGGGCGACAAGAGCGCAGGTGGCACAGGCGTCCAGCCTGTGACCCCGACAGGCAAGATGCCTGTCCCACCGGGCGCCGCCGAGGCTGCGTATCGCCAGGCCCTGGCCCGCCTCGGCGCGAGCGTGCTGGCCAAGACCCCCCTCGCCCTCGACCCCCGCGCCGCGCGGGCATCCGTCGAGGCCGCGTGGGACCTTGGCGACGCCGCGGAGGGCAAGGACCGCAGCAGCAAGTCGGCCATCATCCCCCTCCTCGACGCCCTCGTGTGGGTGCCCTACAACGCCAAGGACCGCGCCTACGTCTTCGACACCGCCCACCAGCGCTTCCGCGTCTGGGCCGGCTGGGTTCGCAAAGAGCTGGCCGCCAAGGAGCCGAAGGCCACCAAGGCGATGGCCGACCAGATCGTGCCCATCGAGGACGCCTTCCGCCGGGCAGAAAAGGGGACATTCTCCTTTTCTGCGCAGCAGCCTTCGGCGCCCCAGGGGGGCGAAAAGGTGAATGTCCCCTTTTCTGCCCCGCCTGTGGACCCGACAGGCAAGATGCCTGTCCCACCGCACGCCCCCGACGCCCTGTGCCGCGCCCTCGCCGAGGCCCTCGTGGCCGAGGAGGCGAAGAACCAGGAGGCGTTCCTCAAGGCCGCCCGCGCCCTGTATCCCCTCGTGCGCGACTGCGAGGCGAAGCGCACGCCGTTCGGCCGCGTCATTCTCACCTATCTCACCCGTTGCCGTCCGCTGGCATTTGAGACGATAGACTTCCAGGCCGAGGCCCTGGCCGACCAGCTCGCCCTCCGCGCGGGGCGGCTCGCCGGAACCGATGCGGCCTCCGCCACCTCCAACCGCATCCTCGGCGAGGTGGCCGATGCCTGTGTGTCGCTCGCGCCCGACCACGGTTGGTGGCGGGTGCCTGCGGCGTATCGGGAGCGCACGCTGCGCCTCAACGCCCTGTTCGAGAAGGCCCTGGCCGACCAGCTCGGCCGCGGCCAGTTCTCTCCGCAGCTCTTCGACTGGTTCCGCGGCACCCGTGCAGGCGACGGCTGGCGCGACGCCGAACGCGGCGAGGGCCTGATGGCCGCCCTCATCGAGAAGAAGGCCCTCCAGCAGGCCGGCTACCGCGCCCACCCGGCGCTACGGAGCGCCACGTGCAGCGCCCAGTGGCTCATCCGCAACGAGTTCCCCACCCTCGCCGCCAAGTTCGCCCCCGAACGCTACCACGATGACGCCTTCGTCGAGGAAGGGGTCTTCGACCCGCGCTATTGGGACCTGGGCGCGGACAGCCGTCGAAGGGTGGCCAACGCCGCGGCTGCCTTCTTCGCCAAGCTCGACACACTCCCCTTCGGCTACGGCGATGGCGCCGGCCCCGCCTGGAGTCGCGCCGATTTCTTCGACTGGCAGTCCCGCGCCCTGGGCGCCGACAAGCCGGCCCGCGACGCCATGCTCGCCAGGGCCGAGGCCGCCTGGGGCAAGACCCGCTTCGACACCACGGCGATGGGCGGGGGCTACTTCGCCGCCGAGGCCAGCGTCACCACGCCCGCCGGCCGCAAAGAGTTCTTCACGCGGCTGCGGCCCTACCTCGACAAGGCGAAGGCCGCACCCGCCCGCCTCGGCCCTCCCGTCCTCGGAGCGCTCGCGAAGCTCGAAGGCAAGTCGCTCACAAGGGAGGAGTTCGACGCGCTCCTGAGCATCTTCCCTGACTGCACGCCGACCACGTGGCCGCGCGGCTGGGGCTTCGAGGGGCTGCCCGCGCTCCTCATTGACGGAGCGACGGCGCAGGGGCGGCAGGCCGACCTCTTCCCCCTGGCGCCCCACTTCTGGAAGATCGCGCGCGACACGCGGAACACCCAGCTCCAGCACGACCTGGCGAAGGCCGCCGCCGCGTTCGCCGATTCGGCGCAGGAGCTGGCCGTCGTCTGGAGCCAGGCGGGCCTCGACCTGCTGCGGGCCGACCTCTCGGCCGAGGCCGCCGGCACCCTCGCCGCCGTCCGCTCGAAGGCCCTGGGAAGCGTCGGCGGCGCCATCCCCGTCCCCCGCGACGACCGCCGCTACCCCGTCTACGCGGCTCAGGCCGACTACCTGGCCGGCAAGACCCAGAGCGCCTGGGACACGCCATCTTCGCCCCGCGTGCAGGTTTGCACGCCCTACCAACGTCGCCCTGGATGATTGGATGGGTGGAAGAATGGATGGGTGTCTGACAATCATCCAATCATCCAATCATCCAGCCATCCTCCTTCGCTACGGCCAGTGGCCGTCCTGAGGGGAGACCGCCAGTGCAGGAGAAGGTGCAGTACGAGCGTCTTCTGCCCCAGGAGTTCGAGGCGCGGATCGCCGCCTGCCCGGTGGTCTACGTGCCCGTCGGCTCGCTCGAGTGGCACGGCGAGCACATGGCCCTGGGCAACGATTCGCTGAAGATGCACGTGGCACTTCGAGCCCGGCCTGGTGGACCTCACGCAGCTCAGCCGCGACCTCGCCGTCAAGCCGTTCAACGTCTGCGGCAAGGACCCCCGCACCGAGGCATCACCCGGTCTTGGGGCCAAGGCCGCCGCCGTCATCGCCCGCGACATGGCCGCCCTCGCCGCCCGATTGCTCAGCGGCCTGTAGGCGGGGCGTCCCTGCCCCGCTCACTCGTCCCCACGCTCCTGCGTGGGGACGCACTGTCGCGGACGCTCCGGCGTCCCTGCCGGAAGGGCGGAGCTGAAGCAAGGGAAGAGCGACGCTGGAGCGTCGAAGACACTGCGTCCCGACGCAGAGCATCGGGACGAGAAGGAGTCAGCGACCAGCCCCAGCGCCTGGCCGCCACGTCCGCCGAACTCGCCGCCTGCCTCACCAGCGTCTCCGCCCAAATGCCCGCCGACAAGCGCACCGGCAAACCCGTCCCCCTGCCCACCCTCTGACCCCGCGATGCGGCCCCTCGTCCCCACGCTCCAGCGTGGGGACGCAGAGCATCGGGGCGACAAGGGCTGGTAAGACTATCGCCAGGCTCTCGGCAAGCGCACCTTTCGTCCCAACGCCACGATGCCAAGGGTCAGCAAACCGGCGGACGCCAGCAACACTATGTAGAGGCCAAAGCCAACGAACTTCGACTCGTCATGTTGCTGCGGGTTTCCCAGCGCACCGGACAGTTCACCCATCGCCTTGGCGACATTCTCAGCCCTCCTGTGCACCTGTGCGAGGTCAGCTAGTGCTGTTAGCGTGCCGATGCCTCCAGCGACAAGGTACGGCCACCTGTACACTCCCCGCTTCCCGAAAGCGTTGTATGCGGCCACTCCTACAGCAGACAAGGCCAGGACCAAGACAACTCCCCCATCTGGATTATCCAGCCCCCGATTGACAAACACAACCCCCAACTGCATCCAGGGTAGGAAGCAACCGACCATCATCATAAGGGCAGCGCCGCCTGCGAGCAGGTGAAGGCCGCTATCTTCATAGGCAGGAATCCCTCCCTGAGTCCCAGTTGCAGGAGCCCCAGCTACAGGAGGCGATGCGTACCCGGTCGCCGCACGTCGAAGGCCATCGTCTGAGGTGCGCGAACCCTGAGAGAAGGCCTGCGCCAATTCCGGAACTGAACCCGCCACTGTCCAACCATGTAGACCTGCCCTCCAGACGGGCGTTCCCCGACTGATCGTGCGGGACCGGGCCATGGCGACCATCTGGTCGAAGCCGTACGGCCCCTTTGTTGCTCCCCACTTCTTCAAGTACCAAGGTCTTTGGTAGGGGGCATTGGACGGAGGGGGGCCCTCCGGCATCTGCGGAGGTTGCATCATGGGGCCAGCAGGTGCCATTCCCAGTTCTCCGCGGCAATAGTGCGGCATTCTAACATGCCTTGTACCCCGACCTTACAAACCAGACCTTCTTGGTTCGCCCTTCGCGGCTGTCGGCGAGGCCACTACGATGACCTCGCGGCGACTAGGATGATGATAGGCTGGGGGAACGGGGAAGTCAAGGGGAAAAAAGGAGTCAGAAAAGGTACAGCCTTTCGTCGCTGTGATCTTCGGCCTTCTCAAAGATTGTGCTGACGTAGAACTGACAAATGGCGTCCTTCCGGTCAGGTGTCAGAGAATCATAGTATCGCGGATCGATCACGAAATTCTCGCACGATTGAAGGATGAGCTTCGATAGCAGGTACTTCTGGTAATAGGATTCACTGGTTAGGAGTCGCTGTAGACGGGCATCCACATAGGGTACGTCGGCTTGAATCGCGGAGAAGACGACCGCCACATCTGAGCCAGTTGGGAAAATGCTGAGAGTGGCGCGGGGTGTCTCGGGAGCTTCGACATCGTCAAGCGAGAACATGGCACTAACGGCAATGGACGGCGATTGGTCCCTGAGGATGATAACGTGGTGTCTCACCTGCGACCAGTCGCTAGCCAAGTAAGCCTCGTCGAAACGTCGCTTGTACTCATGGCACTCAAAGGCGTTAGCGAGCTGATTGCAAGCAAGCAGGCCGAAATCGCATGGTTCGGCGCCCGGCGATAGGCCGACCTCGACACGCTTCTGGTATGTAGACTGGAGTTGGATGGCGCTCTGAAGAACGACATGGTATTCACGAAGAACGGCGCGGTACGCCAGCAGGAATAAGTGGGATTCGTCGGTCAGATCCGGGAGGCGATCGTCTATGGGTCGGAAGATCTCGCAGTCGTGTCGCGAGCAGAGACCAGCGAATGTGGAAGCCCTGTTTCTGCCTATGCGTGTGAACTCAATTTCCGCAGGGGGTGGGATTCTGAGTTTCATCTGCGGCATCACGACGTGGCCGTCACGAGTCAATCGGTCGAGGACAGTTCCGCTTGGGATGGAGTGGGCGCGAATCGCTGGCTGCTCGCACTTCCCTGTTGGTTCGTGGCATCGGTCCGTTGATGCTGCATGAACCCTAAAGAAGTGGTTGATAGTCTCAAGTCTCGCCTTGGAAACCTCGAGTGACACGTTGGTGGAACCCGTAGGTCGCCCTGACTTCGCGCACATCTTTGGTTCGTCCTTCGCGGCTGTCGTCGAGGCCGTTCTCGATGACCTCGCGGACGTAGATTTCGTGGATGAGGTCATCCCACGCCGCGCCGTCGAGCACCTTGTCCACGATGATAGGGTGGGGGAAGGGGGAAGTCAAGTGAAGAAGGGCTCTCTCGCCCCTACGCTCTGCGTGGGGGCGGAGACGCGGCGTTCGCCGACAAGCACAAGGTCTGGGTCGCCTTCCACAATCACACGAACAACTATCCGGTGATGGACAAGAAGGACCCGATCCTGGAGCACGGCCAGTTCATCGGCTACAACTTCGACGTGGGGCCCTACTTCGCCGGCACGAAGGGGCTGTCGCCCATCCCTGTGATCGAGAAGTACCACGACCGCATGGTGAGCCTGCACCTGAAGGACCGCACGGCGGAGGGCGGTAACCTGCCGTGGGGGCAGGGGAAGACGCCGCTGAGGGAAATCCTGCAGCTCATGCGGAAGGAGAAGTGGACGTTCCCCGCCGATATCGAGCTGGAGTACAAGGTTCCGCAGGGCTCGGACCCGGTGGCGGAAGTCGGCAAGTGTGTCCAGTTCTGCAAAGAGGCGCTCGCCTGAGACTCGGCTGTCGGCTGTCCGTGACCCCCTCTGAGCCAACAGGAGACGGGAGCATGGCCAACAGGTGGCGGAATCGGGAGTCCCTGGTTCGTGCCCTCGTTCTGGCGCTCGTCGTCCTCGGCAGCGCCAATGTCCAGGGCGGAGGCATCCTCGATACCATCAAAGACAAGTGGCGCCAGCGCGAGCACAACTGCAAGGGCTGTGGGGCGGTCATTCACGTGGGAGACAAGTGCGCGGCCTGCGTGGCACGGGACGCACGCGAGGCCTGGCGCAAGAGCGAGCATAAGTGCGTGGGCTGCGGGGCGGTCATCCACGTGGGAGAAAAGTGCATGGCCTGCCTGGGACGGGCAGCGGCCGACAAGCTCCGCGCGGCGCTTCGCTCCGACGCCCTCAAGCAGTGGGGGCAGCGCCTCCTGGAGGGAATACGAGACCCAGAGCGGCAGCGTCAGGTGTTGGAGGCGGCGGGCGCAGCAATCAAGCTCAAGAGAGAATGGGACACGGCGAAGAACGAGGCCTCCTACAGGGCGCTCACGGCCTTGGGAGGGGTCCGCATCCGCACCGACCGGGGCGACACGACTCTTGCCGACGCTTTCAGGGCCTACGTCCTCGAGAAGGCCCCGGGACTGAGGGGAACGGACATCGTGGACGACCCGGCCAAGGTCCTGGCCTACGGCCTGATCGGGCGCGACAAGTCGTACATCGTCGGGGAACTCAAGATCATCAAGAAAGACGGCAGGGCTATGACCATCAGGGATGCAATCGCGGCGTCGGGCCACCCGAACCTGGCTGCCGCGCTGAAGGCACTGGACGAGATGGCCGCTTCCGGCGATGTGTCGGCAGACCGTGTCGCGGGTGCAGCGGAGGCTCTCCTCGGCGCCATCAACGAGTCCAGCGGAAGGGGGCAGTAAGGGCCGGAGGACAGAATGGAGACCAGGTTCCCCAAGCTCACCAGGAAGACGTGCTGGTTCCTCGAGAATGGCGATGTCGCGATTGCGGTGGAGAAGGCCACGGGCTGGATTCGCTCGATGGCCTTCAAGCCGAGCGGCGCGGACCTCTTTCAGATCAAGCGGCAGAACATCCCCGGCTACCTCGGCTTCCTGCGCGTCTACGACCAGCGCGAGCGCAGGTGGTACAACGACCTGACGGACAAGTTCCGCATTGCCGCGCGGCCACAACACGGCAACAAGGTCACATTCCTCAAGCACTTCATCGGCTCGCCCTTCGTCCTCACGGTGACGATGGAGCTGACGGACTCTGGCCTCCTCTGGCAGGTTGAGGCCAAGAAGCACAGCAAGGGCGAGCGCGACCGCTCGCTCCGCATCGGCTTCAACCTGCCGCTCCAGGCCGGCTGGCACGTGTGGGCGCCCTGCCGCGACGGCGATTTCGTCTTCGACGGGATGGACGCCTTCAACTTCAACCACCTCCAGGTCAGCTACGTGTCGCCCCGCGACATCATCCTGCCGATGGCCAGCCACTACAGCCGCGACCTCGATGTCGGCTACTCGATGCTCCTGCCCCTCGACGCCCCCGTGCCGATGGCCACGTTCCAGTTCGAGAACGGCGACAAGGGCTTCAACTGGGGCTACGCCGCCAAGCCTGTCCAATCGCTCCAAACGCTCGAATGCCTCCAGTCCTACATCGGCCTCGTGGGCGACCGCCCGATGAAGGCCGCCGTGCGCGTGCTCTTCCACGGCGGCGACTGGCGGCTCGGGCTCGAAAAGGTCTACCGCCACTACCAGCCCTTTTTCGATCCCGACAGCCCTGAAATCTACGACTCCGAGGGCGTGTTCCTGTGCGGCGGCATCGAGGTCGGCCACGACCCAAAGGCCCACACCGACCTCGGCCTCAAGACACTCGAGGTCCACGGCCACTTCTCCCATTACTCCGACTACTTTCAGGAGGGCCAGGAGCGCTGGCTGCGGATCAACACCATCGAGCGCCTCTACCACAAGTGGCGCAAGGAGGGGCAGGAGAAGGACGCCTATCAGGTGTGGGACTGGGTGAACAGCCACACGCCCGAGGAGATTGCGGCGGAGCTGGGCGTGGCCGACGTGGAGGGCCTCTACCACACCCGCGAGGACATCAAGGCCCAGCTCGCTAGGATCGCCGAGGCCGGCATCTCGCCCTTCTGGTATTTCAACTACTCCGACGGGTTCCGCCCCGTGGCCGAGGAGCGGTGGCCCGACGCCATCTGCCGCACGCCCCAGGGCGACGCCATCCCCAGCGGCTGGCACATGTGCCACAACCTCAACCCCGACCTCTCAACCTCGTTCGGCAAGTTCTGCCTCGAGAGCGCGAAGAAGATTCTCGCCGAATACCCCCAGCTCAAGGGCTTCTTCCTCGATTGCTTCCGCCACTACGAGATCGACTTCGCCCACGCCGACGGCGTGACCGTGGTGGACAATCGCCCGGCCTACAGCGTGAACTTCTCCTACGACGAGCTGACCCGCCGCATCAAGGAGCACATGAAGTCGCTCGGCCGCCCCCTCTCGATGTTCGCCAACAAGCCGCAGAGCATTCGCTCGATGCGCCACGTGGACGGCGTGCTGCTGGAGGGCGACGGCGACATTTCGGAGGAGAAGTACTTCTGGGCCTGCATCGCCAAGCCGATGTTCTTCATGTGGACGAGCACGAAGGCGGGAACGGCCGAGTCAGAAATCGGCACCCCCGCTACGGCTGAGCCCTGCGTCACGGACTTCGCCATCCGGCTGCCCGCCTGATGGCGAAAGTCGAGCTTAGAGCGCCACGCGGGGCAGAGACGCCCCGCCTACAGGGAGGCGCCCTTGGCGGAGCGCGATGCCCGGGGAGTCGGCTTCATTCCTTTGGACGCTCTTGCGGAACTCCCAGACTCCACGTCCGCGGGTGCGGAATCGCTGGGAGTTCCGTTTTTTCCTTGACAAGGGGCGGCTCGGCGCAGTAGGATGGTGCCCGGCTGCCGTTCCCCGACGGCGGCCGGTCCCCGCTCGAACCAGTGTGCTACTGTTAGGAGCGTCGGTGCATGTGGTCCACCCTGCGCGCGGTTCTCGTGGGTCTGCTGTGCGTGGCGATGACGGGTTGCGGCTGGCTGGGGTGCCGGAAGAAGCCGAAGGACTACGCGAAGGCGCTGCCGCCCGGCGAGAACGCCCTCGTGAAGATCGACCCGAAGGACTACCCGGACTTCGGCGTGGGCTTCAAGGACCGCGCCGGCCTCGTCGAGGCGATTGACCACAGCCTGGAGTACTACAAGAAGGAGTCGTCGAAGAAGTTCTTCCCCTACAAGGTGTCCAACGACCCGAAGGGGATCAGCCACGAGCGCTGCGTCGCCACGCTCGAGGTCTTCAAGAAGGTGCTCGGCGAGGCGAAGGACGCGACCGACCTCCAGCGCATCATCACCGAGCGGTTCGACGTCTACATGTCCCGGGGCTGCGACGAGCAGGGCTCCGTGCTCTTCACCGGCTACTGCACGCCCATCTTCAAGGGCAGCCTGGTCCGCACCCCCGACTATGGCTACCCCCTCTACAAGCGGCCCGACGACCTGGTGACGAAGGAGGATGACGGCACGCCGTTGGGCCGCCGCGCCGACAGCGGCGAGATCGTGCGCTACTACACCCGGCGCGAGATCGAGACCGACCAGATCTTCAACCAGCCGAGGTACATCAGCCAGAAGCTGGAACTCGTCTGGCTCAAGAGCCCGCTCGAGGTCCACATCTGCCACGTCCAGGGCTCGGCCAAGATCGAGCTGGGCGACGGGACGACGATGAACGTGGGCTACCACGGGAAGACGGATCGTCCCTACGGCAGCGTGGGCCTGGCCATGGTGGCGGACAAGAAGATACCCGCCGACGAGTTGTCGCTCTCGAAGATGATCGAGTACTTCGAGAAGCACCCCCACGAGACGAAGCTCTACGTCTACAAGAACGACTCCTACGTCTTCTTCCAGCGGCAGGACGGGGAGGCCCGCGGCTCGATCAACGTGCCGGTCATCCCCTACCGCAGCATCGCGACCGACAAGGCGGTGTTCCCGCGCGGCCTGCTGTCCTACTGCGTGACGAAGGCCCCGCGGATGGGCTCGTCTGGCAAGGTCACGCTCGAGCCGTTCTACGCCTTCACGCTGGACCAGGACACGGGCGGCGCCATCCGCTCGGCGGGGCGGTGCGACATCTACATGGGCATCGGCCCGGACGCCATGCTCCTGGCCGGCCGCACGCGGGCCGAGGGGAAGCTCTACTACCTGGCCGTGAAATAGCCGCTGCTCTGTAACGCCACCCCGAGGTGTACCTGGTTCGTAGTGCGGGCTTCAGCCCGTATCTTCGCGGGGCGGGTCGCCATCCCCGGGGATACGGCCTGAAGGCCGCACTACGAGCTGTCGCTTTCCGCAGCAGGAGCGCAGTGCCATGGCGGGCGAGCGGGCAACGCGGCGGGCCATCCTGGCCGGCGGTTTTCTCATGGTCTGCGGCGGGGTGGGGGTGGTGCTGGGTGTTACGCCCTTCGCCGTCAGCCTGCTGCGCCTGATGGGCTTCGGCGTCGGCCTCGGGCCGTACGACCTGCTGGCCCACGGCGAGGACGCGATGGGCCTGGGCGCGCCCTGGTCGGCTCTTTCCTCGGCGTGTGGGGCGTTCCTCGGGGGGCTGCTGGTCGCGGGCGGGCTCGGCTGGCGGCGCGCGAGGCCCTGGGCGCCGCTCGTCACCCTCATCTACGCGCTGCTCGGCGTCCTGGTCAACGGCACCGACCTGGCGATTTTCGCTCTTGCCGCCCGCCACGGGGCGATGCGCAACCTGATGCTCGTGGGCGACAGCCTGGCCTTCGCCCTCGCCGCCGGCACCCTCCTCGCCCTCATCCTCTGGCATCATCGGCAGCGTCCCAGGGGGTAAGAAGGGACCCCAGGGACGGAAGGGAGGGGGGGTGGCTTGTGAAACAAGTCACAAATTGGGGTTTACGTAGGGGCAACTTGCGCCCCCATTTGCACGCGGGGGGCGCAAGTTGCCTGCCAAGATGGCAGGCGCGCGGGGTCGGTTGGCTCGCCAGGCTTCCATAAGATGCGGGCGTTACGACACTTGTGAGCGCGTCTGGCTTGGGCTCCGGAAGCCCGAGCCCCGCGGTCCGGGCCGATGTATAGGCGCGCGCAGGGGCGCAAGTTGCTCCGGAGGGGGTGCGGGAGGGGGGCGCGTCCACCTACCGGAGGCCCATGGCCCTCAGGTTGCGGAGGGAGATGGCGAGGCTCTCGAAGGGGTCGCGCTGGCAGGTGTCCTGCTCGACGATGTACCACTCGGTGCCGGCCTCGCGGGCCGCGGCCAGGATGTCGGGCCAGTCGAGATTGCCCTCGCCCACCTCGGCCATGAGCTGCTGGCCGCCCTTGTTCGCCATGTCCTTCAGGTGCAGGCAGGGCGCGCGGCCCTTGAGCTTGCGGACCCACGCCGCGGGCGAGCCCCCGCCGTGCTGCACCCAGTAGGTGTCTATCTCGGAGAGGAAGACGCTCGGGTCGCTGTCCTCGTATAGGATGGCCAGGCCCGTGCGGGAGCCGAACTTCTCCAGCTCGAAGCTGTGGTTGTGGTAGACGAACTTCAGGCCGCCCTGGGCGAGGCGGCGCGCGACCTCGGATGCCTCTTTGGCGAACCGCGGGAAGCCTTCGGCGTTGCGGTAGACGCCCGGCAGGCCGCCGATGCCGGCGTAGGGGCAGCCATAGGTCTGGTGGAGGTCAGGCTGGGGGAACTGCTTCCGGGTGACTGACTGGAGGAACCCGCAGTTCGTGCGCTGCATGCAGGACGCCAAGAGGCCGCTGCGGGCGCTGAGCCTGGCGATTGACGCCCGCGGGCGGCACCTCTACGGACACTCGGACAGGCAACCGGTGGCCCGGTATAGGCTGGACGGCGAGTTCTTCTCCCCGGCGCCGGCGGGCGGCGCCGCAGAGAATGCCTTCACGCCCAAGATATCCAACGACTGGCGAATCGGCCTCGGCTTCGGCGACCGCGGCATCGCCGCGGCGCCGGACGGCAGCCTGGCCACGCTCGGCGCTCAGGGCACGAGCGCCGACTACTCAGGCCCAATCCACTTCTTCAGGACTGACCCTGCCAAGGCGCCGTGGGAGCCTCTCCTCTTCAGGGCATTCGGAGAGAAGCCCCGCTCCGGCGGCATCCGTTTCGACCTCAAAGGCAACCTGTACGCGGGGAAACAAGAGGGGAAACCGACGAACCCGCCAGCCGGCTTCGAGAAGGATGCCCACTTCCTGGCCAGCACGGGCCGCATCTACAAATACGCGCCAACGGGCACGATGGGCAACCTGTTCCCCACCGAGCCGAGCGCACCGGCGAAGGTCTACGACATCCACTACGGCGCCATCGGGCCGGTGTTCGCCAGGACACCCCGCTTCGGCGTGGACGGCTACGGCCGGCTGTACTTCCCCACGTCGCTTGCGCCGCAGGTGTCCGTGATGGACAATGAGGGCAACGGCATCCTGCGCTTCGGCACCTACGGCAACCGCGATTCCCTGGGCGGCCTGCCCGGCGACCTGGTGCCCACAAAGGACATCCCCATGGCCTGGCCCAACAGCGTGGACGCAACCGACGACTACATCTACGTGAGCGACCTGGTGAACATCAGGCTGCTCCGGATCCGAAAGACCTTCCAGGTTGACGCCTCTCTGGGTGCGAAGTGAAGGAGGACACGGCCATGGAAAGACGAATCGCGCGGCGGGTGTTCCTTCGGCGGGTCGCGGGAGGGGTGAGCATAGCGGTGCTCGCCAGCGGCCGTTCCGCGCGCACCTACGCGGCCAACGGCAAGCTCGGCGTCGCACTCATCGGGGTGGGCGGACGCGGCAGTTGGTTCGTCGAGCAAATCCCCAAGCTCGAAACCGTCGTGGCCATGTGCGACGTGAACGAGAGCAAGGCCGCCAAGGTCTACGAGAAGTTCCCCGACGTTCCGAAGTTCTACGACTTCCGCGAGATGCTGGACAAGATGGGGAAGGGGATTGACGCGGTGGTCGTGCCCACGCCCGACCACACGCATGCCGTCATCTCCGTCGCCGCGATGAAGGCGGGCAAGCACGTCTTCACCGAGAAGCCGCTGTCGCGCGCGGTCTACGAGGCCCGCGTGATGCGGCTGACGGCGGAGAAGCAGAAGGTCGCCACCCAGATGGGCAACCAGGGCTCGTCCAGCGGCCAGTTCCGCCGCGGCGTCGAGCTGGTCCAGGACGGGGCGTTCGGCGACATCAAGGAAATCTACGTCTGGCAGTCCGGCGGCGGCTCGAACAGGACGGAGCGCCCCAAGGGCTCGCAGCCGGTGCCGCCCTACCTCAAGTGGGACCTCTGGCTCGGCCCCGCCGCGTACCGCGAGTTCCACGCCGAATGGCTCCACATCAACCACTGGCGCGACTTCGGCACCGCACAGCTCGGCTGGTGGGCCTCCCACAGCGCCTACCTGGCCTTCATGGCCACGAAGGCCATCTCCTGCTGGCACGCCGAGCCCGCCACGAAGCCGCGAATCCGCATCCAGGCCGAGGTCCCCGAGATCAACAGGCTCTCCTTCCCGAGGACCGAGGTCGTGCACTTCAGGATTCCGGCCCGCGAGACCCTGCCCCCGATCACCATCACCTGGTTCGGCGGCAACAAGGAGCTGCGGAAGAAGGTCGAGGCCCACATCGGCCGCCAGCTCGACTGGGGCGACGCCGGCGACAAGAAGTGGAAGGAGCACGGCGGAGCCCTCATCGTCGGCTCCAAGGGCATGCTCCGCGCCAACGAGCACAACGGCGGCATCTTCCTCTACCCCGAGGACAGGTTCCCCGGCGAGCCGAAAGCGCCCCAGCGGCTCCCCCAATCGCAAGGCCACGAGCGCGACTGGCTCCAGGCCGCCCGGGGTGGCACGCCAACCCTCTCTAACTTCAGCAACACCGGCCCCTTCATCGAGCTGCTCATGCTCGGCAACGTCGCCACCCAGTTCAAGGACGAGCTTGAGTACGACCCGCTGGAGGGCAAGATCGTCAACAACGCCGATGCCGACGCCGTGGCGCACCCCGAATATCGCCAGGGCTGGGCGTTGTAGGGTGCCCGAGCCCGACTGGCTTCACCTCGCCCGCGACGGCACGTGGACTGCCTGGTCAAGCACAAGTCGGAACAAGAGAGAAGATGGTGCCACAATGGGTAACCCCAAACTGGCTCCTCCGGGTTTCTTGTGGGTGCCCCCAAGATGTTGGGGCGGGACCCTCCGCGGGGTGAGCGCGCCGGCCCGTGGGAGAACGGGCAGGCGCCCCATCGCCGGGATTGTCAGATTCGGGCCGGGCGGCAATGGAGCCGCGTGGGACGAGTGGCCCCTTCAGGCGCGCCCTTCCGTGCGCGCACAGGGGCGCGCCTGAAGCTCCGGCGGCACGCAGCGGGCTGGCAGGCAGGTCGTAAGTAATGGAGTCGCCAGCACTTACAGCAGACAGTGGAGGCAGGGAGACTCGCCGTTTCAGGCGCGCCCCCTCCCGCGCCTGTGGTGCCTGTCCGCGGGCGAGGGGGCCTCGCCCCCTGCCGCCCCGTGGTGGTCCGGGCTGAGGTGTTGCCGCTTGCCTCCAGGGGGGGCGATGGGTGGCGTAGCGAGGCGGCCACTCGGGGGCAGCGACACTACCGCATCGCGGGGGCCGCACCACGCGCGTCCGCGACCGGCCCTCGTCGAGGAAAGACAGACACCACTGGCGATGGCGGTACGGACCGCAGGCGCACTTGCAGGCGGACTTCCCGCACCGGCTCTCCTGCTCGTACGAGATGCAGAAGCTGGTCGAGCGGGCGCTCACCGACGCGAGGCTCAAGGAGCGCTTCGAGTCGCTCCGCCCCGAGGACCGGCAGAAGCTGATGGGCCTCGTCTCCGAGGAGCAGCGTGCCCGGATGATGGCCGCCTTCGCCAAGGGCGCGGTGGCGATGCTGAAAGCCATGCCGCGTGTGGCACGAAAGGCCATCCTTCAGCAGATGCGGCAGCGCGGCGAGGCGGCCAAGGGGCAGTTCAAGGGCAAGGGACAGGAGATGAGCAAGCAGCGCGTCGCCCAATGGCTCGCCGCCACCACGCCCACCCAGCGCGCCGAGATGGTCCGCGCCATGCGCGAGATGCGCGCCATGATGCACGAGGCTGGGATCAGGGAGTGAGTTCGGCCACCTCGTCGGCGGAGAGGGCGCGGCTCCAGACGTTGCGAATCGCCTCGCCCTTCGCCAGCTTGCCGTCGAGGTAGAGCAGCATCCGCGGCCCCTCGCACACCAAGGCCACGTGGTGCCACTTGTCGTCCGCCACGGCCGCGCTGGAGAACCACGACATATCCGTGCCTACGGCCTGCAGGCCGTGGAAGTAAGCGATCTTCCCGTGCTCGACCATCAGCCCGAGGTCGTTCGAGCCCCAGCCGCCGGTCGAGACGCCGAGGAGCGAGGGATTCGACCAGAAGCGGGTCCGCGCGCTGCCCGCCGACTGCGTGGTCTTGAACCAGAGGGCGACGGTGAACCAGGTGAGGCCCTTCGTCACGGCCGGCGGCACGGCCACGCAGTCGCTCGTGCCGTTGAAGGCGAAGGCCCCGCCCACCTTGCCCTCGGCGACGGGCTTCGCCCCCTTCGCCGTCGCGTCGTGGCCGTTGCCGCTGGAGTCGGAGGCATCCTTGTCGAAGGTGTAGTGGGCGACGAGGCCCTTCTTGAGGTCGGGCTCGGCAGCCAGGGCGAGGGGTGGGACCGATAGGGCCAGAAGAGCCATGAGTGCCTGGTACATTGTGCGATCCGTCCGATCGGTCGGATCCGTCCGATCGGTCCTATTCTTCAATGCTCAACAGCCTCGGCGTGTCAATGATCGACAACTCAGTGGTCAAGGCGTCCTCGCCGCGCTCCACCACCTTGGCGGGCAGCGCCTTGTCCGCCAGGGGATCATAGTAGGTCAGCTTGCACTTCGTCCCAGCCACGGGGCGAAGTGTGAGGCGATACGGCGTGTCCT
Organism: Planctomycetota bacterium; assembly: GCA_041320515.1. Taxonomy (GTDB): domain Bacteria; phylum Planctomycetota; class PUPC01; order DSUN01; family DSUN01; genus DSUN01. The sequence goes on from JBGLNR010000001.1 coordinate 4,917,957, forward strand.
TCATCTCCTCGACATTATAGTTCGGGGTCATCTCGTAGAGGGCGATGACCCACTTCCGCTCGCTCACCTGGAACGGCAGGACGGCGAACAGGTCGCTGAACCACAGCGTCGGCTTGCCCTCGGGTGTCTCGAAGACCTTGCGGTCGGGGCCGAGCTTGGCGAACTGGACGTCGAACTGCCTCGGCTTCGCAATCGGCACGGCGCCGTCGAATGCCTTCACTGCCCGGCGGAGCGAGCGAAGGGCGGGCGAGAGCCACTGGTCCACCTCGCCATCGGGCGGCATGGCCTTGAGTTCCTTCACCTTGGCCAGGTGGAAGCCCATTCCCTCCTCGTTCTTGTCGGGGCCGGAAACGAAGAGGGTCATCCTGGTGAGGCCCTTGTTGAGCCAGAAGAGGACCGCCCGGAGGAGGAACTTTTCCTTGAGGCGGAGCGACGCGGCGTCGCCCTTCACCCCCGCCTCGGCGGGCACGACGCCGTGCTCGGTGATGTAGTGGTGGAAGCGTTCGACACCCTCGGGCTTCACCGTGAGGCGCTGGTCGGGCCGCAAGTGGCGGATAAGCGACTCGCACTGGATGAATGTGTGCGCCCAGCCCTCGGCGAAGCACTGGCGATACGTGGGCGCGAAGCCCTCGACGCACCGCGTCAGGTCGCCCTTGAACTGCTCGCGCTCGGGCAACTCCCGCCAGCCGGTGCCGTAGGGGTGATAGCTCTGGCCGTCGGTGCCGGGCGGGAGTTCCTTGATGGGGCAATGGAAGAACGTGGTGTTCGACCAACCCCAGATGCAGCGGGTGCCGGGGAACTCCTTCTTCGCCATCTCGATGGTGCGGCGCGAGACCTCCCAGGCGTGGCCGCCGGGGCGGAGGAAGTCCTTGGTGAACTTCGCGCGGCCCGGCCAGTAGTCGTTGATGCCGTGGCCGCCGGCGAAGTGCGAGCCGAAGCTCAGTTCGTTCCATATCTCCAGCTCGATGGCGATCCCCTCTTCCTTCGCCACCTGGCAGAGGGCGCGGGCGTAGTCCACCCAGCCGCCCGCCGTGTGCTCGAACTCCGGCGTGCCGACGGGGTGGAACGGCAGGTAGTAGAAGTCAACGCAATTCAGCTTCTCGCCCTTCTTGATGTCCTTCGGCAGCGGCTTGGAGAGCTTGACGGCCTTCCGCTCCTTGTCAATCTCGGTGAAGAGCACCTGGCCCGCCCAGTAGTCGGTCAAGCCATTGGTGCCGGAGTAGAGGACGCGGAAGCCCTCGACCGAATCGAGGAGCAGTTCGGTCGAGCCCTTCGGCGCGTCGGCCGCGAGGCGCCGCTCGAAGTGCTTCATCTTGCACGGGTAGCCGTGGTGGGCATTCATGAGGATGATCGGCACGATGCCCAGCCTCTTGCACAGCCCCAGCACCTCGCGGTAGCGGGCCTCTGAGCCTTTGGCGATGCCCTTGATGTCGGGGTCGTAGTTGCCGAACGGCTGCTCCCAGCGGATGCAGCGGACGCCGGCCTGGGCCAGCAGGCCGAGCTGCGCCTCCATACTCCCGCCGTGGAAGTGGAAGCCCATGCCGATGCCGTCGAGCATCTCGGCAGCCGGCTTGGTCTCCAGGAACCCGCGCCACGGCTGCTTGACGTGGCTGTGTTTGGGCCACGGCACATCGAGCTGCGTGGGGTCCACATAGGGCCGCAGTTCGGCGGGCGCGGCGGCCATGCACCCAGCGATTGCCAGCGGGAACGCCAGGACGGCACTCGTCCGCACCAGTCCTCCTCTACTTCTTGGGCTGCTCCTTCGTGGCCACGGGCTCGGCCTTGATGCCGAGGGCGAGGAGCATCTGGGCAGCGACCAGCTTGTTGCCCGCCGCGTTCAGGTGCACCGTGTCGGTCGTGAGCACGCCCTTCGGCTTGTTCTCCGCGTTGTGCTCTTTCAGGTAGGCGACGAACGCCTTCCGCAGGTCGTTGAGCTGGACGCCCGTGTCGGCGGCCACCTTGCGGCTGATGTCCGAATACTCGTCCAGCATCGCGTCCCGAAGGGCATCCTGACGAAGGCGGACGCCGGCGGCCTGGAGTTGACGTGGGGCAACGTCGCGGCGATGGTCGCCCTAACCGAGCAGATCGCGCGGCGCGAGGGCCTGGGCGCCCTGCTGGCCAACGGCTCGAAGGCCGCGGCCCAGAAGATCGGCAAGGGCGCGATGGACTGCGCGATGCAGATTCAGGGCGAGGAGGTGCCCATGCACGACCCGCGTCTCAGTCCCGGCCTCGCGTCGAGCTACAAGCTCGACGCCACACCCGGCCGCCACACCCAGTTCAGCGCCTGGGCCGCCGAGGCCGGCTTCCCGGTCACGGGGCTGGAACACCTCTACGGCGGCTGGACGCCGGACAAGAAGCACGACTACACGGGCAAGGCCAAGGCCCACCGCGTCCAGAGCGCCCTCATGCACGTCATCAACGCCGACGGCTGCTGCATGTTCGGCTCCGTCTGCATCCCGGCCCAGGCCCAGGCGGACTTCCTCAACGACGCGATGGGCACGGCCTGGACGCCTGAGGACCTGGTGACGATTGGCGACCGCATCGCCAACATCCGCATCGCCTTCAACCTCCGCGAGGGCATCAAGAACGCCAAGCTCAAGGTGCCCGGCCGCCTCATCGGCAGGCCCCCGCTCCAGACCGGGCCCAACAAGGGCGTGATCGTGGACATCGCGCTCCAGCAGAAGGAATACCTCGACGAGATGGGCTGGACCCAGGATGGCGTGCCCACGGCGGCCACCCTCCAGCGCCTCGGCCTCGACTTCGTCGCGGCAGATTTTCCTTCGTGACCGCGTGTCGCGTTTGGGACCCAGGCAGGCGCCATGGACTATGGATGATTGGCGGCAACGTATCAGCGTCAACCCCAGCATCTGCCATGGGACGCCCTGCATCCGAGGCACGCGCGTGATGGTGTCGGTCGTCCTCGCGAACGTGGCCGACGGGGTCAGCCGGGAGGAAATCCTGAAGAGCTATCCCAGCCTCAAGGCCGAGGACATTGACGCGGCCCTGGCCTATGCAGCGGAAGAGAACGTGGATGATTCCATTTGACGAAGCCCTCAAGAGCGTCCTCGCGGCCGCCACCCGCCGCGAGGCCACGCTGCACCCGCTCGACGACGCCGTCGGCCTCGTCCTGGCCGAGGACGTGGCGAGCGACGTGGATATGCCGCCGTTCCACAAGTCGGCGATGGACGGCTTCGCGGTCATCGCGGCCGACCTGGCGTCGCTGCCCTGCACGCTGAGCATCGTCGAGGAAATCCCCGCCGGCGCCGTGCCGACCAAGGCCATCGAGCCCGGCCAGTGCGCCCGCATCATGACGGGCGCGCCCGTGCCCGACGGCGCCGACACCGTGGTGCGGGTCGAGGACACGGAGCCCGGCGCCGGCCCAGGGGACGTCATCATCCGCACGCCGGTGCCGAAGGACGCGAATATCTGCTTCCGCGCGGAGGACGTGGCCCGCGGCGACCACGTGCTGCCCGCCGGCCGGCTCATCGGCCCGCTCGAGGTGCCAACGCTGGCCGCGTGCGGCTGCGCCCGGGTGCCAGTCTACCGCCGCCCCACCGTCGCCGTGCTCTCGACGGGCAACGAGCTGGTCCCCGCGGACCGCGTGCCCAAGGCTGGGCAGATACGCGACGCGAATGCGCCCTACGTGGCGGCGCGCCTGCGGCGCCTCGGCATCGGACCGCGGATGCTCGGCATCGCGCGCGACACGCCGGCCTCGCTCCACCGCGCGCTCAAGCAGGGCCTGGCCAGCGACGTCCTGATCGTCTCGGGCGGCGTCTCGGCCGGCGACTTCGACCTGGTGCCCGCGGTGCTCGGGAAGCTGGGCGTCGAGTGCCTGTTCGACAGCGTGGCGATGCAGCCGGGCCGTCCGACGCTGGTGGGCCGTCGCGGCGACTGCCTTGTCTTCGGCCTCCCTGGCAATCCCGTCTCCGTGCTCGTCATCACCGAGTTGCTGGTCGTGCCTGCCCTCAAGACGATGATGGGCTACGCCGACGTGCATCCCCCCCGCCGGAAGGCACGCCTGCTCGAACCAGCCAGGCACCGCCCCGGCCGGCTCGCCCACGTGCCCGGCATCCTCTCGGGCACGCCAGAGGGCTGGGCCGTGCGTCCCCTCCCCTACCACGGCTCCGCGCACGTGCACGCCCTGAGCCAGGCCAACTACCTCATCGCCCTGCCGCCCGACGCCGCCGAGCTGCCCGCCTCCTCGCTCGTGGACGTCGTGGAGCTGAGGATGTGATGGCTGACCGGCCGCCCCCTTCGCTCCGCTACCTTCGCATCGCTGTGACCTCGCGCTGCAACCTGCGCTGCGTCTATTGCCGGCCCGAGAGCGGGGCCGAAGGCGCCGACGTGTTGTCGCGGGACGAGCTCGCCCGCTTCGTCCGCCTCGCCGTCGCCTGCGGCATCGAGAAAGTGCGCGTGACGGGCGGCGAGCCCCTTCTGCGGCCCGACATCATCGCCATCGTCCGCGACCTGGCCGCGACGCCCGGCCTGCGCGACCTGGGCCTCACGACCAACGGCACCCTCCTCGGTCCCCTCGCGGCGCATCTGGCCCAGGCCGGGCTGCGCCGCATCAACATCGGCATCCCTGCCCTCACCCCCGAAGTCTACCAGCGAGTCACCCGCGGCGGCCGCGTCGAGGACGCCCTGTCCGGCCTCCGCGCGGCCCTCGACGCCGGCTTCCGCCCCGTCAAGGTCAACGTCGTCGTCATGCGCGGCGTCAACGATGCCGAGGTCCCCGCCCTGGCCGGCCTCACGCGCGAGCGCGACATCGAGGTCCGCTTCATCGAGTACATGCCCTTCACCGCGCTAGAGAGGGCTCCTCTCCCAGACCCCTCTCCCTCTCAGGGAGAGGGCAGGGTGAGGGTATCACCTCAGCCCAACCCTCCCCCTGCCCCCTCCCTGAAAGGGAGGGGGGTTGGTGGCACAGGCGTCCCGCCTGTGACTCTCGTGGTGCCGGCAGAGGAAGTCCTTGCGCGGCTGCGGCAGTTGGGCGAACTGGAGCCGCTCCCAGGCCGCCCGGGCGCCGCGGCGGCTGGTGCCGCCGATGTATTCGCCGTAGTCGTCGATGCCATCGCGGTCGGGGTCCGGATCGATCTGGAAGGTGAAAGCACCGTCCCCAAGGGGGGTCGCCCAAGCGAGGGTGAAGGCGACCAGTTCAGGATTGGTGGCAAGGGATTCCTGCGGGACCAACTCGAAGTACTCATCGCCCGTCTGGGAGGAGGCGCTGCTGCGGGTGATATTGACGTGGGCCGACGCAGTCGTGAGTGTGCCGGTGAACGAGCCTTCGTCGCCGCTGTAGAAGCCTGTTTCGCTGAAAATGTCAACATGGTACCTCTGAAGCTCGGGCCGGGTGGCAATGAGGAATTCGCGCAGGCGGAGGGCGCCGAGCAGCTTGCCGAGGTGGATGCGGAGCGTGTGGCTTCGTTCTAGGCAGTTGGGGAACTTCGGATCGGTGATCGTGCCTTCCACGATCCGGCTTAGATCGAGTTGGCTGCCATCGGCCACAACGTAGGAAAAGCTGTTTGGCCCGGCCTTGGTCACAGTTGAGGTGGTCGAGCGAACTTGGGGCAACGACTTCAGTACCACGTCGTAGAGCGCAGGGAAAAGGCGGTCCGATACGGTAGTGCTGCCATCGGGGTAGAAATCGAGGTAGAGGGGCGTCGCCGAGGGTGTGGAGGCAAACGTGCCCTCAGGAAGCAGAGCGCGCGCAGCGGAGAACTGCGCCCCGGCGGCCGGATCGGAGGGGTTGGCTTCGCCCAATGCACGGCCGTACATGAAGTGGGCCAGTGCGGAATTGGGTTCCGCCTGGACCAGTTGCTGGAACGCGACAACCGCGCTGGAGGTTCTGTGATGAACGAGGTCGGCCAAGGCGTCGCGGAAGCCGGAGGTCGACGCCTCCGCCTGGAACTCAAAGTCGTCCCCGCGCATGGTCCTGAGATCCTGGCGTGCGAGAACGTTCAGCGCCGAGGCGCTCCCGCCGCCACAGGTCCCCGCAATGGCTCGCTTACACCACCAGACTGCCTCTTCCATGGCGCCGGCCTTGGCTTCTGTGACAGCCAGGGCCAGCATGGCCGCCCAGTAGGAGCCGTCCAGGGCGATGGCCTGCTGGTAGTCGGCTATCGCGGACGCGGCGTCGCCGGGGGCGTTCCGAGCGTCATAGCACCAGCCACGGTTGTAGTAGGCTTTCGCGTAGTTCGCATCCTTCTCGGTCGCCGTGCTGAAGGCGGCGATGGCTTCGGCGTTCTGCCCGTTCATGGCGGACACCTTGCCGATGTCGAGCCAGTGGCGCTTGTCGGTGGGTTCCAGTACAGTCGCCTGCTGGGCAGCTGCGATGGCATCGGCGAACTCCCCGAGGCGAGCGTGGGCCAGCGCCAGATTGCTGTGAGCCGTCGCGTACGTGGCGTCGGCGGCAATCGCCGCTAGGTACTTCGCCTTCGCGCCGGCGTAGTTCCGCTCGCAGTAGAGGCCATTCCCCTCGCTCACCAAGTTAATGACCGCTGTGGTTGCCGCAAGCCCGGTGCAGGCGCTCATGCCCATCCACACCCCTGCAGCCCAGACGGAGAGCCACAGGGAACGTCTACGCGGTGCCAAGTACGGGGTCATTACGCAGTTCTCCCTTATGAAGACGTGTTTGTGCCCTGCGGGCACCATGACCGGGCATCACTCAGTCGCCATCAGTGGCACGGCGCATAGTACCCGCCGTAGCCACCGCCACCCCCACCTCCACCACCGCTGTAAGAGAGGCAGCTCTCCACCGTGTCGCATGTGCAGACGAGATTGCACACGCAGGTTTGGTCCGGCACGCACGGGCACACAGTGTTGCAAGAACACGGGCTCCCACCGCCGGGCTCGATGAGTTCCTCCTCCAGCCGCGGTTTCTCGAGGGCATCAATACGGGTGAGAACAAACGCGCCCATGCCGGCTTTCCCTGCGGCTCCCGCAACGACCTTTCGGCCGGCGGCCTCAGGGACTTTTCGCAGGCGGTCGTCCACCTGGGGGACGGCTGGCTGCGCCTTCGGCTCGCTCACAAGTCACCTCCTACGCAGGGGATTGCGGGTTTCCGTTCCTGGGTGTCCACGTATCGGGCCAGCCTGTATCGCGTGATCTCCCGAATCGCCTCGCACCGGGCACCGACGATTCGGAGGTCGGTGGTCTTCGAGGCTCTGAAGTTCCGCGTGGGGCAATCACCAGCGCAACTATACTTGCAGAAGCAGCGCGCGCACGGCTGGAGGCCATACACATTCCGCTGCCGCAGGGCCTTGAGCTTCGCCATATCGAAGGAGAATGTGCCTCGGTCGGCATCGTAGCAGCCGAAGAGAAACCGGTCTGCGTAGGGAGCATCGGCGGAGTACGCCTCGTAGCAGGCCGACACGCGGGCGTCGGGCGTCACCGCGAACGGCTCGCAGAAGGCTCCGCAGAAGCAGCTGTGCCCCGCGCCCCACAGGCGGATGCCCGAGAAGGCGAGGTCCACCCGAAGCCGCCGGGCGACCTCGTACGCCTCGTTGAAGGATCGGGCGAACTCTCCACCGGGCGGGATCTGGTCGCCCCTGCCGTAGAACCGCCCGCAGTCGCTCACGGGCTCGAACTTCACCATGAAGGGATGCGTGTGGCGGGCGAAGTAGCGCACGATCGCGGGCATCTCGCCCACCGTGTCCCTGGTAACCGTGGCCTGGAAGGAGTACAGAAGCTTCGCCCGATCGAAGACCCTCACCGTTCGCCTGACGAGAGGCGAGCTGGGGCCGCCGTTGCGGAGCGGGCGGGCGTAGTCCTGGATTCTGGGCGGGCCGTCGAACGAGATGCAGACCTCGGAGAAGTTCCCTGCCAGCCACTCGGCCCGCGCCTCGCTGAAGCAGCCGTTGGTGCCAAGGGTGGCCCTAAGGCCGAGGCCGTTCCTCGTGGCCACCTCCCGGGCGTAGGCCGTGAGCGCCACGAGCAGTTCGAATGCGAGCGTCTGCTCCCCGCCGCCGTGGAAGCCGACGTCCAGGGTCTTCTTGCCTCTCGCCCGGGCATTGGCCGCTGCGTAGTCAATCGCGGCCCGGCCCACCCGCTCGTCCATCACGAAGGCCATCAAGCGCTGAGTTCCTTCTGCCTGGTTCCCAACCACCCCAAGCCTCCCGCCTCATGGGGGACGCCCTTTGCCCCCTACAGATTGGGGCTGCCTAGTGGGCAAACCACAATCGGCTGAGTCGTCCAGACTCGCCAGAGTCGCCCACTCCTGCGCCCACGGGGTCAGGTGTTAACTATGTTAACTATCTGCCCAAATGCACAGCAAGTTGTAGTAGCCTCCTGAGTACACCACAACAGGTTGTACGCCGTCCGGCAGGTTCGCAGGGGAGGCCCCCCGTGCTGCAGCGGAAACGAGCCGGCAGAGGCAGAGAGCCGTCCACAGATTCCACCGATGGACACAGATGATAGAGGACGCGCAATCGGGGTCTGGCTTCAGCGGCCCGATCTCATCTGTGCAATCTGTGGACCGCCTCTTCTCCTCCCGGTGCCCGCCACATTCCAGTTGGCGACCCGCCGCGCGGCGCAAAGTCGCGCTGGACTTTTCGGTCCGACTTCGCTATCCTCAAGCCCGGCACCGCGCAAGAGGAGACACCCGCATGCCCGCCCAGAAACCCTCCAGCCTCGTGGACACCCGCGTCGTCTTTTGCGGCGACGACCTCGACCGCCCGTCCCGCGAGCCCCTCAAGCATCACGGCCTGCCTGACACCCAAATGACCATTCGGCGCGCACGCATGCGCCTCCCTGTGGTTGTTGACAACCTGCCTTCAGTGTGGTAACGTCCCTCCTATTCATGTGCTCAGGGGGTAGCTGTAATGCCCTTCGGACGGGATTCGTGGCCAGAGATGGACGCTGCCCTGCGCGTCTTCGCCGCGGCGCGATCTAATTTCCGCTTCGTGCCGCGCAACTTCCTGCTGGATGAGAGGGTCAACCCCACCCGAGAGGAAGCGTACAGGAGGTCCGTAGCTCTGCGCGATCTCGTGAGTGAAGGCGCATGGCGGGGAGCGCATGAGGAGTATCTCAGCGCCCGCGTGTTCATAAAGAGTGGAGCGCCCGAGACCTTCACGACTGCCAACAGGGGCAATCTGCTCTCTGGCCTCGAGCCGCGGCAACATCTCATCCACCTCGAACGGGCAGACTCAATGGCTCGCTCCGCCGCAATGCCGGTTGAGCGCTTCTTGGAGGTCACCAGGGACTTCTTGGCCGGCCGCTCTGGAGGGCGTGATGCGGTCACTGACGCGCTGGATGTCTGGCTGCGCTCGCGCGATCGCCGGCCTGTGTTCAGCGGCTTCTGGGGAGACTTCAGCGACCTCTTCGAGCCGGTCGAGGCACGCGACTGGCCCGACCGCTGCCGGGACCGCATGGGCGTCGCCCACCTGACGGCAACGCCCGGGCGGCCCATCCCTGTCGTCGTGTTCCGCCACCCGCTGAGAAGGGTTCTTGAGTTGCGGGCGAGGATCCCCGGAGCTGTTGAGTTGGTGGCAGTGCCAACAGCGCTGGATTCCAGCATGTTCCCCGCCTTTTGTCCTGCGCCGCACGAGACGCCTTACGGTCACGTGCTTGACCTCTCCTCTGACCTTCCCGACAGGTTGCGGGCCGAAGTCGTCCACCCCATGCCCGACTATCGCCCGGAGGACATCTTCAGAGTCGGCCAGATCACGTCGGCGCCGGCCCGCACCATCGAGCAGGCCCGGGGATTGCACCTGAGCCTTCTCCGCGGTATAATTTCGCGCGACGACTATGCGACCCAAACTAACGGCGATCTCCTATGAGTGCCGCGAACGCCTCCACGCTGGCGCCAACTTGGTTTGAGCAGTTCCACGAGTCCCCGGCAGTGGCCCTGGATGATCTGCTCTTCGGGCGCGCCTGGCTGGATGCACTGGCCGGCGGGGACCCGGCGGAAGCCCTTCTTGACCTGGCCAGGGTCGCGCACCTCGATGCAAGCTTCAGCGCGAGCCTGGATCGAGCGATTTGCGGTTGGCTATCCGAGAACTTTGGGAAGCCGCCGGCCTGCCAGGTGGGCCGGTGGGCAAACGCCTTCCGCGGGGCATTCCTGGCAGTTGAGGAACTTGAGCTTCGCTCCGCCGCTCGGGTGCTGAGAAGGGACATTGAGTCGTGGCGTTCGTACCTGCGCGGCTTCTACGACGGGCCGTCCCAGGACCCCGAGAGCGCGTATCTCCGCGCCGTGGCCGCCAATCAGGAGGACCGCGAACTCCTCGGCCTCTGGTTGAGCATCTGCAGGCTTGAGCCTTCACTGCCTCCGCATTTCGGTCTGGTCGGCATTCTCGGCCTGCGGTGGCTGCCCGATGAGAAGGGCGGCCCTCCAGCCGACATCAACTCTGAGGTCACCCAAGGACTGCTCCTGCTGGGAATGGCGCTCGTACCGTTCGGTAGTGAGGGAGAAGCCGAGTTCAAGCGGGTCCTCCGTCTGACCCGGGCGGCCCACCCCCGTTCCCCCCAGACCTGGGCGGGCATCCTCCACTGGGAGCGAGAGGGGAAGAGCGAGTTCTGGTGCGAGGTCAACTCCTGGGTCAACGAGGCGCTCCCCGACATCGTGCGCACCCGTCCCAAACAGCCCTTCGTCTCGCTTGAGAACCTCAAGCCCGGCATGGTCATCGAGGGCACCGTGACCAATGTGACCAACTTCGGGGCCTTCGTGGACATCGGGCTGGCCGAGGACGGCCTGGTCCACGTGTCCCACCTGGCCCGTCGCTACGTGGACGACCCGAACAAGGTGGTGGGCGTGGGCCGCGTCGTGCGGGTGAAGGTGCTATCGGTGGACCTCGAGCGCCGTCGGATCGCGCTAAGCATCAAGGATGCCATGTCGCCTCCGCGCGAGCGGCAAGCTGCCCCGCAGACGCTCAAGACCACCGGGCTCGCCCGCGAGAGACGGCAGGAGCGAAGGGGGAAGGACCGCGCGCAGCGAGACGCGACCGACGACGTGATGCCCCAGACGGTCGAGCCGCCGCACCAGGAGCAGGAGCGGAAGCGCGACCCTTCCACCAAGGCAACTGCTGAGGACATTGCCCGTCTCCTCGACCACTACCGATAGAGTCCGGGGGACGCCTTGCTCGATTGCCGCGGCTCTGCTGGCGGATCGTCAGCTCCTCGGCCTCGGCGTCCTCGTAGTCCTTCTGGATCTCGGCCAGGGTGTCGGCCAGCCAGGGGTACTGCTGGTTGAACTCGCGGATCTGGTTGTCGATCTCGGACAGGCCGGTCTTCCCCGTCGCCAGCTTGTCGCGGTAGTACTTCAGGTCGTCCTTGGCGCGCTGCTGGGCCTCGCGGCGGTCCTCGCCGACGAACTTCTTGACGATTTCGTTGACGAGGCTGGCGTTGCGCTCGGGGCTCACGCTCTTGTGCGAGATGATCAGGTGGCCGCTGCCGAGGGGGCGGACCGCCGTGCGCCGGTCAATTTCGGAGAAGATGCGCTCGAACTGCCGCCGGTCGTCGGGGTCAATCTCGCGCCCGAAGTCCACCTTCCGGCTCAGCACGATCTCCCGGATCGCCGACCAGTTCATCGCGCGCGTCCGCACCTGCATGGCGGCGGTGCCCGCGGAGTAGCGCGCGGGCGCGCGATCCGCGATGGGCCGGGTGTCCTGGATCTCCAGGGTGGCCACGGACTCGTATTCGGTGGGATACAGCGAGGCGGCGAGGATGGCCGCGGGCAGGCATATCCCGAGCGGGACGACCAGGAGCCACTTGCGGCGCCAGATCACGCCCAGGTATTTGTAGAAGTCGAACTGCTGCGTCTTCTTCGGTTGTGCGGCCGCCGGCATAGGGAGTTCCTTTCCGAATGTTCCTTCGGCCCGCTGGGACCCCCTCTGCTCTCACGCCGGGGCGCGCCACAACGGGCCTAGTAGGGTGTTGACTGCGCCCTGCTCGCGCGCTCCTTGCCGTCATCGGCGGCGTACGGCAGCTCGGTGTAGGTTCGGATGCCGCTGATCAGCGAGCGGGCCGGCGCCGTCATCATGTCGGCGAAGAACCCCACCTCGGCCCACGCGGTGGCCGGGATGTACAGGATGTCGCGGTTCTTCACCAGCACGTTCGTGCTGAAGTCGCCCCGCAGGATGTGGTCGAAACGGATGCGGTAGATCTCCTTGCGGTCCGGGTTGTCCCGCATCAGCCGCATCCGGCTCGAATAGTCCATCTTCGTGTAGCCGCCCTGCATCGCGATCAGGTCCACCACCGTCATATCGCCGGTGAACCGATACGCGCGCAGGTTGCTCTGCGAGCGGCTGCCCAGGTAGACGGTCTTGCTGTAGAGGCCGGTCAGTGTGACCAACACGTCCACCTTCTTCACGTAGCGCTCGAGTTCCTTCGCCAGGTAGTCGCTCAGTTGCATCGGCGTCAGGCCCTCGACGTACACGTCCTTGAGCAGCGGGAACGAGATGTTGCCGTCGGGCCGGACCTCGTACGAGCCGCTGAGGTCCGGGTGGTCCGGCACGCTGACGTTGAGCACGTCAGGGATGCCGATGCGGTAGGTGCCGTTGAAGTGCTCAAACCGCTTCTCCACCTCCCGGAGCTGGTGCCGGGTCGCCGTCTTCTCGATGTCGTCGAACTTGCTGACCCAATGGGGCAAACCGTCACACCCCGCGACCAGCGCACCGAGCAGGCCGACCAACCACAGACGCGTCTTCGCAGTCATCCTACTCTCCCTAACAGGTGGCTTGGGAGCCAGGAAAGGGGGTCATGGGCACGCGGTCGCCCCGCCGCATGTCACCATTCACACAGTTGGTTGTGGAACGCCAGTAGTTGTGTCAACTCCTCCTGTTCATAGACCCGCCATCCGCGCCAATCGCGCTTCGGCTTCGGGGTTTTGCCCGCCTTCTCCCAACGAAGGAGGGTCTTCGGTGTCACGCCAACCCGTTCGGCCACCTCCGTGATCGTCATGCGGCCGTTCGGCATCTTCGCGTCCATCGGCTGCCGTCCCTCAACCCTGCCCGACATGTCCTGGACTGTCCGAGACACCAGACAGTCCGATGCGCCGACGGTCTCTGACTCAGCCGACAAGCCAGAAACCGCCTCAGCGGGGTCATGCAAAGCAAACCCCGTGCCGCATGAGGCAGATCGGCGCCTAGCGATGCCGCGCAGCCTCTAAGTCCATAACATGTGGCCATTTGTGGCCCGGCCATGGCCCTGCCAGACCACCCTGGGGGCGATTCTGTCGAGCTCAGCCTTTCCGCTTTTGCCGACAACCCCGGCCACCTCCCCGGCGTCGTCTCGGCATAACCATCGTGATGCCAAGACTCTACGCCGAGTTAGAAAAAGCCGACAGGCCTCCTCCCCACGCCGAGCCGCCTCACGGCGGCCACCAGACCCTTCCAGCGGCCCCCGTGCCATTCGTTCTCTGGTCGCCCCCCAGGGGCCTATTGCTGCAAAGCAGCGCGGGCAAACCCCATGCCCACGCCAGCCCCTGGCCAGACTAAGGCCCCCTGCCCCACCCCAAGCCCTTGGGGGGCTTCGGCCTAGGGCCGCCTCGCCCCCGCGCAGCCGGGAGGCTGGGCAGTTGGCAACCTCCTGCCGCCGGGCAAGAACTGCCCGGGGCCAGGCACGAATGGCCCGGCGGTCGAGCCCTTCCCCCGCGGGCGCCCGCGCCAGAACGGACAAGTGGATGGATTGTAGGAGAAACCCGTGTCAAGTGCAAGTCAATCTCGAGGCATTTGCGTTGCACGCGGCTGGGCGTTCTCGGAGCGAAGACAGAACACCGTCCCTTCGCAGTGCCTCTTCCCCACGGGCTCACGCCCGTGGCTACCCTCTATCGTCCTTTCGGGCCTACGTCAGTGCCATTCGCGATTGTCCCCCCTTGGGGGGGAAGCAGGCTCCCGCTCATCGAAGGGCTTTGCCCAGGCCTGGTCTATGGCGGCGAGGAAGGTGCGGAAGAGGGTGGCGCCGTCGAAGGTGGCGGCGAGGCGAGGGCCGTGGGCACGCGACCATTCGAGGGCGAGGACGAGGGGGGTGTGGCCACGGTCCAGGCCGAGGAGCCTGGCGGCGGTCTGGGCGAGGGGCAAGCCGACGTGGAGGGGCGGGGTGGCTTTCTCGATGCCGCCGCCATAGAGTCTGGCGCACCGCTCGGGCGGGGAGCTGACGCAGTATTCGAGGCACATGAGGGGCGCGTCCACCGCGCGAACCAGCACGGTGTCCACGAACGGCTTCTTCTCGCCCTCCTTGCCGTCGGGGGCCTTGGGGGCGGGCGGCTTGTCCGGCCCATCTTCGTCGGGCGGGAGAGGCGGCGCCTTCGGGGCGGGCGGGCCGTCCTTCGTGGTCTCCGTGACCCGCTCGTCGCGGAAGTGCTCGCTGAGGCCCAGCTCGTCCTCGTAGGTCACTTTCACCTCGATGTCGGGGTGGATGCCCCAGGCGTCGGTCTCCTTGGCGTCTACCTCGCGGTGGATGAGGCGGCCGGCGGGCGTGTAGTAGCGGGCCGTGGTCAGGCGCAGCTTGCAGCCGCTGTCGAGCGACAGGATGCTCTGGACCGATGCCTTGCCGTAGGACCGCTGGCCGACGATGATGCCGCGGTGGCTGTCCTGGATGGCGCCGGCGACAATCTCGGAGCCGCTGGCGCTGAAGTTGGAGACGAGGACGGCCACGGGGAAGCCCGAGTACGTGCCCTCCTTGTGCGCCTCGAACTGATGGACGGCTTCGGGGTTCCTGCCCTTGGTGGAGACGATGACGCCTTTGTCAATGAACAGGTCGGCCACGCCCACGGCGCTGTCGAGCAGGCCGCCGGGGTTGCGCCGCAGGTCGAGCACCAGGCCCCTCAGCCCCTCGCCGACGAGCTTCTTCACCGCCTGGTCCAGTTCCTCGACCGTGGTGCGCTGGAAGTTGTTGATGCGGATGTAGCCGATCTTCCCCTCCGCGTCCACCATCTTCCTCGCCCGCACGCTCTTCACCTTGATGATGTCGCGCGTGAGCGTGATGGTCTCGCGCTTGCCCAGAAGCTGGTGGACCACCGTGATCGTGACCTTGGTGCCCGGCTTGCCGCGGAGCTTCCTCACGGCGTCCATCAGCGTGATGTTGTAGGTGTTGTGCCCCTCGATCTCCACGATGCGGTCGCCGGGCAGCACGCCGGCCTTCATCGCCGGCGTGTCCTCCAGCGGCGTGATGACCGTCAGGATGCGGTTCTGGTCGAGCGTGATCTCGATGCCCAGGCCGCCGAACTCGCCCTCGGTGTCCACCTCGAGCTGCTCCACGTCCTCGCGCGTCATGAACTGGCTGTAGGGGTCCAGCTCGGCCAGCATGCCCTTGAAGGCGCCGTAGAACAGCTTCGCGTCGTCCACCTGCACCACGTAGTTGCGCTTGACCTGTTCGAGCACGGTGACAAAGGTCTTGAAGTTCGCGTAGCTCTCCTCGCGCTTCTCGGCCCCTGGGGCCACCTGGAGGACCACGAGGAACGCGACCAGCACCAGCAGCATCAGCTCCCTCGCGCGCATGCGGGACTCCTATCTCCGGCGGCAGGTAGGGGCGGCCCTATGTGGCCGCCCACGGATGGGCGCCCACGTAGGGGCGCCCCTACGGCCGCGCGGAGTTCCGTGAGAAAGCAGACGGCCTTCCGAGGCCGCCCCACGCGCACATTATATGTTCTCACGCGACGGCGATCAAGGCATCCGGGCATGACTCCCGGTCTCGCCCATCCGAGCATCTCTGAGTCGTCGCCGTTGTCATCGTCGTCCTCGTCGGCGAATGCGGAAGAGGGGAAGGCCCAGAGACTCGACGACGAGGACGAGAGAGAAAGGCCGGGCCATGCACGGCTTGGTGGCCCCCTGCCCCTCTTGGGGCGCGACAGCGATCATGTCCGACACAGGCCCCCACCCGACGCATGTCCCTGTGCCGCATCGCGTTACGTGGATTCTGCCCAAGCAGCGCCGTTGGTTGGCACACCGATTGCTCCTTGAACAATCGGAACGATTGAAAAGAGCTTGAGCGCAACGGTCTTTGACAACTCGGCGCAGCGACGGAAGGTAGGCGTGAGGTGGCTAGCCGCCGTGCCGTGCCGCCCGTCCCCTCCCGTGGCACGGTGAGCAGCCGCTGGCCACTTCCGTCGCACTCGCGCCGACGTCGAACAGGCGAAGGGGTTGATGCCAATGGGCGACCCCTTCGCCTTCTTTTATCCCCCACCCTAGTTGCGTCCCCACCCCCGATCCGCTAGAATCCAAGCAACAGTGTGGCACGGCCGCCCTCGGCTGTGCCTTCCATCAGGCGTCACTGCCGTTCGCACAGCCGAGGGCGGCTGTGCCACACGGCGCGGCTCCCGCGCGTCAGGACAGGTGGATGCTGGACGTCGGTGGAATCCGGGACCGCCTGGGCGAGCGATGGGCAGGCGCTGACTTGCGGGCGCTGAGCAGCGTAACCTCCACAAGCGACGTGGCCTGGGCCTGGGCCGATGCCGGCTGCCCCGAGGGCACCGCCGTGTTCGCCGAGGAGCAGGTGCGGGGGCGGGGCCGGTTCGGGCGCTCCTGGCACAGCCCACGGGGCCGCGGCATCCTGGTGTCCGTGGTCCTCAGGCCGCCCGGCGACGAGGTTTCGCCCGGCCACCTGACGGCGCTGGGCGCGGTCGCCGTGGCCGAGGCCATCGAGGCGGAGACGCCGTTGCGGGCGGGGATCCGCTGGCCGAACGACGTGGTGGTGGCACAGGCGTCCCGCCTGTGCGCCACGGGCAGGCCCGCCCTGAGCGGGGGCGAAGGGATGCCCGCGCCACCCCGCAAGGTTGCCGGCGTCCTGGTCGAATGCCGCGGGGGCAAGGCCGACCCATCGGTGATTGGCATCGGGATCAACGTGAACGCCACTCGCGACGAACTGCCCGCCGCCCTGCGCGCCAGCGCGAGCAGCCTGGCCATCGAGGCCGGCCACGAGGTCTGCCGCGAGGCCGTCGCCGCCGCTCTTCTGTCCCGGCTGCACGAGCGGCTACGCGACATCATAGAGGGGCGCTGGGCGCTCGTGGCCGAGGCGTGGCTTCGCCGGGCAGCGCTGCTGGGAGAACTGGTCACCGCACAGTCGCAGGGGGTAGCCTACACGGGCCGCCTGGTGGCCGCCGACCCCCTGCGCGGCATCGAGCTGGAGTTGCCTGGCGGCGAGCGGCGCCGCTTCCGGGCCGAGGACACGACGCTCATCGTGTCTGGGGACGCGGGGCGCATGGAGGCCCGCTCTTGCGGCACCGCCCCTGAGCCTGCCGGCCGCCGGACCTGCGGCGGCACTGGTTCCCCTGCCTGCCGCCGCGCCGGCAGGGAGCCCGGCGGGCGAGATTCGCCGCCTGGAGGGCCACACGGACAAGATCGCTTGCGTCGCCGCGTCCCCCGACGGCCGCCGCGCGCTCTCCTGCGGCGACGACAAGACCCTGCGCCTCTGGGACCTGGAGACGGGCAAGCAGCTCCGCATCTCAGAGGGGCATCCGAACTACGGCGCTGCAGTGGTCTTCTCGCCCGACGGCCGCTTCGCGCTCCTCAGCGGCGGCGGCGACTGGCGGGCCGGCCGCTTCTTCGCCGGGACCGACCTGGCGCTGCACCTGTGGGACCTCGAACGCTGGCAGGATGTCCGCCAGCTCGCGGGCCACACGGGCGTGGTCTGGGGCCTGGCCCTCTCGGCGGACAGCCGCCGCGCCCTCTCGTGCAGCGGCCTTGGGAACAACGACAACACGGTGCGGCTATGGGACGTGGAGGCCGGCAAGCCGATCCGTTCCCTGGCCGGCCACACCGCCTGGGTCCGCTCCGTCGCCCTCCTGCCGGATGGCCGCCGCGCGGCCTCGGCCGGGTGGGACAAGACCGTCCGCCTGTGGGACCTCGAGACGGGCCAGGAGTTGCGCCAATGGACGGACAGCGCCACCGGGCTTCTGAACGCCGTGGCGGCCTCGCCCGACGGCCGGTTCCTCCTCACCGGCGGCGGGCGCACGGGGAACGCCTCGGGCGCCTGCCCCGTGCGGCTCTGGGACCTTGATAAGCCGCAGGAGGTCCGCCGCTTCGACGGCCACACGGCCCGCGTCTGGAGCGTGGCCTTCTCCCCCGACGGCACCCGCGCCCTCTCCTCGGCCGCCGACCGCACCATCCGCCTGTGGGACGTGGCGAGCGGCCGGCAGCTTGCCTGCCTTGAGGGCCACACCGACGAGGTCCGGAAGGTCGTCTTCGTGCCGCCCGACGGCCGCCGCGCCCTTTCCGCCGGCCACGACAAGACGCTCCGGCTCTGGGACCTCCCAAAGTGAGCGGTGACGCGCCTGGCGCGACGCCGCGGCGCGCTCGCGCCCGCACCGCCAAGCCGTCGCCGACGAGGCCCCGCGCCCAGCGGCCTCGCTCGCGCGCGTCTACTTCGCCGGCCGCCCGCGCTTCGTGCGAAGGATGGAGACGCGCTTCGGCCTGAGTCGTCCCGACGCCCTCGTGCGCCGCGAGCGCAGCGACGCGGGTATCGTCCTCATCGGCCCCCGCCGCTGCCGCAAGGGGTCAAGGCGTAACCAAAGTGAGGTCAGTTAAGTTGCAAAGTTGCATCTGACCCCAGGCCCCGCAAGAGCGGTCGAGTCTGGCGAGTCTGGCGACTCAGCAGGCTGGTGTCTGGCCAGGAGACAACCACAGCCTGTAGTGTGCGCGCGCTCACGCCTTCAGGCCGGTGAGGTCCACGTCGAGCTTCTTGTTCTCCTTGAGCAGCTCGTCCATCGTCAGGTAGCGGCGGCGGGCGGCGGCCTCGCGGCCAAGGATGGCCGTGAGCGTGCCGTCCACGGCGCGCTGGGCGGTGGGGTTGGTGAAGTCGCCCTTGGTGATGCTGTCGTAGAAGTCGGCGATGTTGCGGATGGCGCCCTGGTCGTAGACGCTGCCGGCGTCCTTGACGAAGTGCTTGGGGCCGCCGCGGACGTAGCACTTGCCCCAGTAGGCGAGGCGGGCCGTGGCGGACGTGCCGTAGAAGCTGGCGGTGAGCGAGGCGGCGTCGGCCTCGTTCGCCAGCGTCTGCGTGATGTGGGTCCAGAGCACCTTGTCCTCGTATTCGAAGACCACGCCGAGGCAGTCGGTGCGGTCGCCGTGGGGGTTGGGGCGGCAGGTGCGGGAGAAGCCGCAGGCGGCGACGGGGCGCTTGCCCATCAGCCACTGCACGCCGTCAATGATATGGATGTCGTAGGCCACGATGCCATCGCCGCCGAGGGTGATGTCGGAGAGCCAGGTGCCGCCGCGGAGGCGGCTCTCGATGGTCTTGCCCTTGGGCGGGTCGCCCCACATGCCCGTGAAGCCGTAGGAGGCGATGTGGGCGATGGACCCGATGGCGCCCTCGCGGACGCGCGTCGCCACCTCGATGTTCGAGGGGTCGAGGGGGAGCTGGTAGTCCACGAGGAAGGCGAGTTTCTTCTCGGTGGCAAGCTTGCCGGCCGCGCCGATGGCGAGGGTGCCGGGCACGTCCGTCGCCACGGGCTTGGCCATGTAGACGTTGACGCCTGCCTGGACAGCGGCGGTGGCCTGCTCGGGATAGAAGTAGGGCACGTCAATGATGACGACGGCCTCGACGCCGCACTTGAGGAGTTCCAGGTAGCCCTTGAGTCCGCCGAAGCAGCGTGCCTCATCGGCCCCGAGGGCCTTGCCTGCGGCCTTCGCCACGTCGGGGAAGTAGTCGGCGACGCCGTGGATTTCGTAGCCGCCGTGCTTCTTGAACAGGTTGGCGATCCAGCGGCCGCGTCCGCCCGGCCCGATGAGGCCGACCTTGATCTTGCGCTCGAACGCCTTGGGCGGCGGCGCCGGCTCGGCGGCCAGCGCCTCCGCCCCGACCGCGATGGCGGCCATCCCGCCGACGAACTGGCGGCGGCTCAACGCTTCCTGCCTCTTCTCTTCCCGCATGGCTTCTCTCCTTGCAGTTTGTCGGACACCCCCTGCCTGGCCGATTCTAGCCGCCCCGTCGCCGCATGTCAACATGCGCCTGGGACCCTCCCCCAGCTCTCTCCACAGGGCAGCAAGGACACACACAACGGGTTGTGGCGCTCACCGGGGCGCACCACAACTCGTGCGACTCGCACGACTCCCACGACTCGAGCGCTTCTTGGGGGCCTGGGGTCAGGTCGTAAGTTTCAAGTAAGTCTGGCTCCACCGGCATGAAGAGGTCTCGTGACCCCCACGTGGCCCTGGCACCCACTGTCTTCGGGAGTTCACGCAAGGAGCGGCGCCTGGATTGAGGCGCCACCCAGGAAGCGCCGCAGCCGGAAGCCGCCGACCTCGACTGCGGCATCCAGCTCTCGCGCCTTCATCTCCGGCTTGACGATCATCAGGGGGTGGAGATGCGGGTGGCGGCGGCCGAGCGAGGCGATCCAACTGTTCGCCCGCTCGATGTCAATGGCGGTGTAGGGGGCGTGGAAGACGAATGCCTCCCACCGCTGCCTCGGGAAGAGCCGCCGCATCGTGGCGTCGAGGTGCCGGGGCGTGAAGTCCACGGCCACGGGCTCTGGCGCCGTGGTCTTGAGCTTGCGGGGGTCAATGCCCGGCAGATAATCGCAGCGGCGGACGAGGTGGACGTGGGCGTCGAGGATTCGCTCGGGCAGATACGGTGCGATCTCCTCACGGTAGACCGGCTGGTCAATCTGCCTGAAGTGCTCGGCCTCGGTGAGTCTCATTGCCTGCCTTTCTGGAACCGCTCGTAGAGCGCGTCGTAGGTTTGTCGGAGCTTTGGCCGCGGCTTGATGCGGGCGGCGGGCGTGGGCCAGGGGGCGTCGGGCGGGATGAGGCCCGTGGCCTGGCCGGCGAGCCGGGCTGCGCCGTAGGCCGCGACGTCCTGCGTGCCCGCGACCTCCAGCGGCAGGCCCACGGCGTCCGAGAGTATCTGCATCCAGGCCATCGAGCGGGTGGCGCCGCCGACGGCCTTGAGCGACGCGGGCGCGCACCCGACCGAGCGCATGCGGCCGAGGAGCGCGCGCAGCTTCAGCGCCGGGCCTTCGAGCGCGGCGCGGCAGAGATGGCCGAAGGTGTGGTGAAGGCCCAGGCCGAGGAAAGCGCCGTCGCCCTCGGAGCCTGGTGGGAGGAAGAGGGGGCCATCGGGCGATGGCTCGACTTGGGCCGCGGCGGCCTCGAGCGCCTCGAAGGACAGCTCGGCGCCTGCTGAAGTGACGCGGCGAAACCAGTCCACCGCGGCACCGACGCTGGAGCAGGAGCCGAGCAACCCCCAAAGGCCCGGCGTCACGGCCTCCGCGGGGGCGAGCTGAGCGTTCTGGTCGAAGCGTGGCTCCGTGGTCATCGTCAGGAGCACCCAGGCCGTGCCACAGGAGACGATGGTGTCGCCCGCGGCGCGGCAGCCGGCGCCGAAGGCCGCGCAATACTGGTCGTGGCCGCCCGCAATGATCGTGGTGTCGGGTGAAAGGCCAAGATGCTCCGCCGCGTCGCGCCGAATCTGGCCGAGCACCGTGCCCGAGGGCACGATGCGGGGCAGCGCGTCAGGGGCCACGCCCGCGAGATCGAGCAGCTCGGGGTCCCAGCGGCGCTCCCGCACGTTGCAGAGCATCGCAATCGCGGCGTCGGACGGGTTGGTCGCCGCCTCGCCCGTCAACCGCTCGACGACATAGGAATCCACAAACCGGACGCGGGGCAGGGACGCCCCGCCCACAATGCGGAGACGAAGGAGTTGGGCGAGGGGGAGGCAGCCGAGCCGAAGGCTCCAGCCGGTCTTTCCGTAGAAGAAGGCATCGGCGTGGCCGCAGAGGAGCGCGGCGCCCAGGGCCGCGGGGCGCGTGTCCATCCAGGAAATGGCATTGCCGAGGGGTGTGCCCGGGTGGCACAGGCGTCCCGCCTGTGTGGTGCACAGGCCGGAGGCCCGTGCCACCGGCAGAATGAGCGTGCCGCCCTGGGAGGAGAGGGCGATGGCCCGAATGTCGCTGCGTGTGGAGATGTCCCCGATGCTTCGCACGGCAGCCGCGGCGTCGAGCCAGATGGACTCGACGGGCTGCTCGACGAGGCCGCCGGGCCCTCGGACAAGGTGAGTCGGGGCGGAGCCGGAGGCGACGATGGCGCCCCGCTCGTCGAGGACGATGGCCTTGACGGCCGTGGTTCCCAGGTCAATGCCGAGTGCGAGCTTGCTCATGCGTTCTTCGGATACGGGCTGAAGCCCGCACTACGAACCCTTGGTCCACGGGCGGTCTTTGAGGAGCTGGCGGAAGGCGCCGACCGCGAAGTCGGCCACCGCATCGTCGAGGAGGAGGGCGAACTTGGTGAGGACGGCGCTGTGGCCCTCGTGGTAGGCGTGGGCGCGCACCCAGAGGCCCCGCTCGACCGCGGCGCGGTGGAAGCCGAGGGCATCCTCGCGGCGATGGAACTTCAAGCCGCTCATGTGGCCCGCCCCGCGCACCTCGGCCAGCAGGTCGGGGAACTCGCCGCACAGGGCGGCCATCTGCCCGTGGTAGCGTTCGCCCACGGAGCCGATTCGCTCGGCGTGCCGCTCGATGAGGGCGATGCAGCCGAGGCCCACCGTCGCGGCGAGCGCCGCGTTGCCGTTCGTGCTGATCGCGTCGTACTGGGCAAGGCAATCGAGCTTGCTCTTGCAGAGGAGCGCCGACAGGGGGTGGAAGCCGGCGGTCATCCCCTTGCCCAGCACCACGAAGTCGGGCACGATGCCACAGCGGCGGAACATCATGGCCTCGGGGAACCAGAAGCCGGTCTGAATCTCGTCAATCGCCATGAGCGCGCCGACGGCGTCGCACAGGCGGCGGGCGAGCTGGAGGAACTCGGGCTGCACGAGGATGGCCTCGCGGTTCATCATGATCGGCTCGGCCCAGAAGGCGGCGACCCGCTCGCCGTGCCGGGCGAACGCCTGCTCCAGCTCGTCGGGGGCGTTGGGCTGGACGGCGACGACCCCGACGTTGGCGAAGATGCCTGGCCACATGCCGCGCAGCCGCTGGGCGAAGAGGTCGGTGCCGTGGTAGTTGCCGTCGAGGACGACGAACACGGGCGCCTCCCTGGCCTTCTTCTCGGCCTCGTAGTGCAGGAGCGCGATCTTCATCGCCGCGGCGCACGCCACCGTGCCCGTGCACACGCCGAGCAGGACTGTGTCCAATTGCGGATTCCGGGTTTCGGATCGCGGATTGAGATCGGCAATCGGCAATCGGCAATCGGCAATCTCGACCAGTCGGGCCGCCAACTGCTTCACGGGCGCCTGGGGGATGTTGCTGTGGTTGTCCCACACTACTCCGCGCTGCATGGCCTCGATGGCGAGGGCCTGAAGCTCGGGGTGACCCCAGACACGCGACACAACTCACGGTATATCAACAACTTACGAATTGACTCACTCCAAACCAGCCCGAATCTGACAATCCCATTTCCGTACACACCCTAGTTTTGAGGTAGTTTCTAAGCAGCTTTCAGCGACTCGGCGGCGCCCTCAGTGGCACCAAGACTGCCTGAAGGGAGGACTCCGAACCAGGAGCGCGACCCGTTTGGAGTCCTGCCTTCAGGCAGTCTTCGCCCCAATGGGCAGGACCGCTGAAAGCCATTTGCCCCACGTCCCCTCCCCTCACTCCCCCCTCACTTCCCCCTCCCTTTCACTTTCACTTTCCCTCTCCCTTTCCCTCTCACTTTCCCTTTCCCTCTCCCTCGGGCTTCGTCTTCGCGTAGAGGGTCCACTGCTCGGTGAGGGCCTTTTCGTCGGCGTGGTCGGGGTGAATCCACAGGCGGTGGCGGAGGGTGAGGGTCTTGCCCTTGGCCAGCGGGACCTCGCGGGGGCCGGGGAAGGCGGGCATGACGTAGTTGAGGTTGGGATACTGCTGAAGTGCGTTGGGGTAGAGGGGGTTGGTCGGGTGCTCGAAGATGGCGATGCCGACGCGACCCTTGCCGCAGGGGAAGGTGTCGGAGTATTCGATCCAGGAGCGGCGGGGGTCCTTGTCGGCGGGGTCGGTGAGGAGGGTGATCTTCTGGTCCTTACGTGGGGCCATTCGGAGGCCGAAGCCGCCGTAGCCGCCGCCTGGGCGGCCGCCGAGGGCCAGGTCGTCCACCAGGGCTTCGAAGACGAGATCAATGTCCACGATGCGGGAGCGCGCCTCGGAGCGGCGGGCGCGGAGGTCGAGGGTCTCGCGCAGGACGGGCTCCTTGTCGCCCCACTTCCAGGTGGAGAGGGCGACGATGCGGGCGGCGTCGGGGCCGCCGGCGGTGGTGCGGAGTTCGTCGGGGCGGGTCCAGGTGCCGCTGACGGCCCAGGGGTCGGTCACTTTGTCCTTCAGGCGGAGGACGGGCCAGGTCCACATCACGCCGCGGTGGTGGGCGTGGTCTTTGGGGTGGGCCTCGGTGAGCGGTTCGCCGTCGGGGCCGCAGAGGGGGTGGATGTAGCCGCCGCAGGCGTAGCGGCCGGGCACGCCCTCGGGCAGGGGGGCCGTGCCGAACCAGTAGCTGAGCACCAGGGTGTCGCCCTCGTGGATGTCCACGTGCCGCTTGTCGTCGGATACTGTGACCTTCATCTCGGCCGCGCGGGCCGTGGCGGCGGCCGCGGCGAGGGCGGCGAGGAACACGAGGACATGTCGGGCACTCGCTTCGGGAACCATCGGGCTTCTCCTCTGGCTTCTGTCGCCCCCTGCGGGGGCTGGACCTTGGGCTGCCCACTCCACGGGCTTACGCCCGTGGCTGCCCCCCTGTCGCCCTGTCGGGCTTACCTCAGAGCCAACCGCTGCTGACCCGCATTGTGGCAGATCGGGGCGGGGAGGGCAAGTCGCGCGCAGACTCGTGTGCGCGCGATCTCCTTCGTATGCCCAGCTTCGCGAGCCGCGCAGGAGGCTGCCCCCTGCGGCAGCGCGCCGGTGAATTGGCCGCTCCGCGGCCCCGGACTGCGGCGGAGAGGAGCATTTCACAGTTGTACAACTGTGGACAGTTCTTCTCACCCAGCGTGGCACGTGCGTTGGCCCTGTGCGAGGCAAGCGACGCATGGACCGAAGGGGACTGGAGGCATCCGCAGATCCCGGCAGTGGGAGCTTGCTGGGGAGGATCGGTCGATCCCCTGCCCCGGATTGCGGCGGAGAGGAGCATTTCACAGTTGTACAACTGTGGACAGTTCTTCTCACCCAGCGTGGCACGTGCGTTGGCCCTGTGCGAGGCTGGCGATGCGCGCCGAAGGGGATAGCATGCACCCGCAGATTCTGGCGAGAAGCGCTTGCAAAGGCGGCACGGCACGGTATAATCAGCGTGGCGGTTGAGCCGCCCCATCCCCGTCTTGCGCGTTCCCCCCAGTGTTCCCCATGCCGGGGGTGCAGTAACGGATTTGCGCGGCTGGGCACACCTTATCGAACCGAGCGCTTCTGCGGTCGGTTCAATAAGGGCTTCTGCCCGTGCCTTGGCCGGCGCGTGGAGGAGGAAACCAAACCCCGGAGCCGGGGTTTGGTTTCTAGTGTGCCCAGCCGCGCAAATCCGTTACTGCACCCCCACGCCGGTGGCATCATGGCACGGTTGGTCCAGCGGACCGAGCAGGGCGAGGTGGTACACGAACTGCTGTTCGGCAGCACGACGCTCGGGCGCGGGCGCCTGAACGACATCGTGCTCGCCGAGCCTGGCGAGCGCCGGGTGCACGCGGAGGTGCTGGCCCTGGCCGGCGGGCGCTACTTGGTGCGCGACAATCGCTCGCGCTCCGGCATCCAGATGAACGGCGAACGGGTCGAGCGGCAGCGGGAGCTGGCCGCGGGCGACGTGCTGCGGGTGGGCGGCGCGGAGTTCGTGTTCGACCCCACGCCCGACCCCTCGGAACAGCCGCCGGCGCCCGTGGCCCCGGCGGGGCGGGGGTTCGTGCGGCTGACCGTGGGCACGATGGCCTCGCGGGCGTTCGGCTTCGTGCGCGAGCAGGTGGCCGCAACTTACTTCGGCCTGTCGTCGGGCATCTACGACGCCTACGTGGCGGCGAGCACGCTGCCGAACCTGTTCCGCGACGTGTTGGGCGAGCAGGCGGCCGAGAGCGCGTTCATGCCGGTCCACCGCACGCTGGCGGTGCGTGGGCGCGCGGCGGAGGCGGCGCGGCTCCTGCGGTCGGTGCTGGGCATCGTGGTGCTGGTGGGGTCGGCGATTGTCGCGCTGGGCATGGTCTTCACCCCGTGGCTGGTCCTGGCGGTGATGCCGGGCTTTGCGAGGGACCACCCCGGGCTGGTTTCGCTGGCGACTCTGCTCGCCTTCTGCATGATGCCGTTCCTGGTGCTCATCTCGGTGGCCTCGGTCTACGGGAGCCTTCTGCTCTCCGAGCGCCGCTTCTGGCTCTACTCGCTGGCCCCCATCGCCGCGGGTTGCGCACCATGGACTCGAGCATCTGGGTCGCCACGATGACGGACTTGCCGCGGCGGTTGGCCTCGCGGATGATCCGCTTCTGAATCACGGGCACCTGCTCGGGCGGCATCTCGACGCCCAGGTCGCCTCGGGCCACCATCACGCCGTCCGAAGCCTTCAGGATCGCCGACAAGTCATCCACGGCCTCCGGCTGCTCGATCTTGGCGATGACCGGCGTGTCGCACCGGTGGCGGCGGATGAGGCGTTTCACGGCCTGCACGTCCGCGGCGCGGCGGACAAACGACATGGCCACGGCGTCCACCCCCTGCTTCAGCCCGAACGCCAGGTCCTCGCGGTCCTTCCGCGTCATCGAGGGCGCGCTCACGAGCACGCCGGGCAGGTTGATCCCCTTGTGCTCGCCCAGCGGACCGCCCACCACGACCTCGCAACGCACCTCGTCCGCGCCCTTCGACAGCACGCGAAGCTCCAGCAGGCCGTCGTCCAGGAGAATCCTGTCGCCAGGACTCACGTCCTTCGGGAGCGCCCGATAGGAGGTGGAGACGCACTCGGCGGTGCCGACGATGGGCCGCGTGGTGATCGTGAGTCGGGAGCACGGTGCGAGCGGCACTGGGCCGCCGCCCTCGAGGCGGCCCGTGCGAATCTTCGGCCCCTGAAGGTCCTGGAGGACGCACGCGTTGGCCCGCAGCCGCTCGGCGAGGCGGCGAATCTCCTTGATCCGCCCCGCGTGCTCCGCGTGCGTGCCGTGGGAGAAGTTGAGGCGGAACACGTCCACGCCCGTCTCGATCAACTGGCGCAGCCGCTCGGGGGAATTGGTCGCGGGCCCCAGTGTCGCCACGATTCTCGTTCGCATCGTCCAGTCGCCTCCTCGATCCAAGAGTGCCTAGGAGCCTGTAGGCGGGCCGTCCCTGGCCCGCGAGAAGCGACGCGGGGCAGAGACGCCCCGCCTACAAAACAGGCCTCCCGCGATTATAGGCGGCCCCCCCGTGCCCCGCAACCGAGCTTGAGGCCCGGTGCGAGAACGGATAGAATCACTCGCCGATGCCCGACACTTCAACCCGGTGCAGCGGGAGTTCGTAGTGCGGCCTTCAGGCCGTAACCTCACGTCACGATACGGGCTGAAGCCCGCACTACGAACCCTCCGCGTGGCGGTTGCGTTGCTGCTCTGCGGACCGGCGGAACCAGGCGAAGGAGGCGATGGCATGGGCAAGCCCGAGAAGCTGTTCGAGACGCGGCGCGCGGCCGGCTGGACGGCGGAGATCGAGGTGTTCCCCGCCCGCCGCGCGCCAGAGCGCGCGAGCCGGCTCCTCTACGGCAAGTTCTGCGAGCACCTGGGCAGCAACATCTACAACGGCATCTGGGCGCAGATCGTGCGGAATCCAGGCTTCGAGCCCTGGCGCCTCTTCGGCAACGACGCCCAGATCGCCCACAAGGTGGCTGGGCTGGAACGCGAATTCCAGGTGAAGGGCCTGGCGGCCAGCCAGAGGCGCGGCGTCGCATTCCCCTGGGTCCCCTGCGGCCAGGGCGAGATGAAGTTCGAGTTGGACGCGCAGGAGCCGTTCACCTCCGAGTCCTCCCAGCGCATCGAGGTCGCCAGCCTGCCGAAGGACGCCGTTGCTGGCGTGGCCCAGCCTATCTGCCTGCCGCTGCACCGCACGCGCGACTGCGAGTTCTCGCTGGCGGCCCGGGCGAAGGGCGATGGCCTGCGGCTCGTCGTGACCCTTCGTCGCGGCACACCCGATGGCGCCCTGCTGCTCCGCAAGGAGGTCGGCCCGATTGGCCCCCACTGGGCGAAGCAGGGCCTCCGCTTCTCCCTGCCCGATGAGCGCTTCGAGCGGGGCGAGGTGTTCTTCCTCGCCATCGCCCTCCCCTGCCCCGGCACGGTGTGGATTGACCAGGCCGAGCTGTTCCCCGCCGACCACGTGGGCGGCTTCGACCCCGACGCGGTGCGGCTGTGGCGCGAGGCCCGCCTGCCCATCCTACGCTATCCCGGCGGCAACTTCGCCTCGGGCTACCACTGGCAGGACGGAATCGGCCCGCGGGAGAAGCGGCGGACCACCTTCAACCGCGCCTGGAACCAGCCCGAGCCCAACCACGTGGGCACCGACGAGTTTATGGCCTACTGCCGGGCCGTCGGCTGCGAGCCGTTCATCTGCGTCAACGCGGGCGACGGCACGCCCGAGGAGGCCGCGGCCTGGGTCGAGTACTGCAACGGCGCCCCGACGACCCACTACGGCCGCATCCGCGCCGACAACGGCCACCCCGAGCCCTACCGCGTCCGCGTCTGGCAGGTCGGCAACGAAATCTGGGGCAACTGGCAGATCGGCCACTGCTCCCGCGAGGAGTACGCCGAGCGCTACGAACGCTTCCACAAGGCAATGAAGGCCGCAGACCCCACGATTCACATCATCGCCTGCGGCCAGGACCTCGCCTGGAACGAGCCGCTGGTGACGCGCAAGGGCGCGCTCATCGAGTCGGTCTCCATTCACAGCCTCATGGGCGGCGGCCTGCGCGGCAGCAACGACCCGCTCGGGGCCTTCGAGTCGCTGATGGCCTATCCCACCGCCTACGCGGGTGTGCTCGACGCGCTGCGGAAGCAGATGGCGCCCCACGTGGCGAAGCCGACGCTTGCCATCACGGAACTCCAGCTCTTCACGAACCAGCCGCAGTTGCCGAACAACGCCGAGATCGCCGAGGCCCTGTTCCTGGCCGGCATCATCCACACAGCGATTCGCTCGGGCGGCCTCGTCGAGCTGATCACCCACACGGCCAACATGAACCACGGCGGCGGCCTGCGCAAGAACCGCGAGATCGTCTACCCCAACCCCGTCTACTTCACCAGCCGGCTCTACGCCACGCAGCCGGGCGTGTGGCCCGTGGGCATCCGCGTGACGACGCCCACCGCCGACGTGCCGGCCCGCGGCGGCCTGCCCGCCGTGCCACAATCGCCCTATCTCGACGCCATCGCCCTCCTCGACGAGGCGGGGGACGCCCTGGTGCTCAGGGCCGTCCCGCTCGCAGCGTCGTGTGAGGTGAGATGGTGATCTCCGCCAAGTGCGAATGCGGCACCGTGCACAAGATGCCTGACCATCTGGCAGGAGCCGAGGTGCAGTGCAAGCAGTGCGGGCGGATCGGAGTCGTGCCGCCGGAGGATGGGGAGCTTCTTGCACCCGCAGGGGTCGGCCCTCGTCGCAGCAGCCGCAGATCGCTTGCGCGAATCGCCGCTGGCGCGATCATCCTGTGCCTCGCCCTGGCGCTCGCCGGCTACCTGGCCATACAGTGGTTGGGGCGACCTCAGACTGCGGTCGCGCCGCAACCGGCTGCGGGAAACACGCTCCCGGACGCGGACGCTACGCCGCCGACGCCGGCATCGGCCAAGCCCTCCCCGCCCGAAGCCAGGCTCGAAACCGTCGCCGTCATCGAGGACCACGCGGACGTGAAGGCCGGCGACAAGGTGGTCGCCACGGTCGAGAAGGGCCGCAGGTTCGGCGTCATCGAGCGGCGCGGCGACCTCGTCGAGGTCCAGGTCTGCGTCGGCACCGACATCCTGCGCGGAACCCTCCCAGCCTCCGCCGTGAAGCTCCTCACAGACGCCGATGTGGACATTGCCGCCGAATGGCTCAAGATGGCCAAGGACCTCGACCCGAAGCTCGACGTTGCTGCCTACCGCGCCAAGCTCGACGCCCTCATTGACCGCGTCGCCGCCGCAGCCGCCGCCGGTAAGACCCCGCGCGATAGGGCCCGCCTCATCGGGGTCCACCTCTTCGAGCGCGAAGGCTTCTCACCCCACGAAGGCATCAACACGCCGGAACGGGTGCTCGACCTGAAACAGGGCGATTGCTCTGGCTTCTCGTTCCTGTATCTGTGCATTGGCCAGAGGCTGAGAATGCCGCTCTGCCTCGTCGCTGCACCCGTGCACGCCTTCGTGAGGTACGAAGACCGTAGCGAACGCTTCAACATCGAGACAACTCAGAAGGGGAGACTTCACGACACTGACGATTATCTTCGGGAATCCCTGGGAGCGCAACGTTTCAGCCAAGTCGGTGGAACTCACCTCGCGAGCCTGCCCGTTCCGAGCGCTTTGGGCGTTCTGTTCTTCGCGTGGGGCGCGGCGCTGTGGGAAATGCGCAAACCGGCGGAGGCGTGCGAGAAGTTCGCCAAGGCGGTCGAGATCAACCCGCGATGCGCGGAGGCCTACTACAACTGGGGCTGGGCGCTGGACGAGATGGGCAAGCTGGCGGAGGCCTGCGATAGGTACGCGAAGGCGGTCGAGATCAACCCGCGACACGCCGAGGCCCACTACAACTGGGGCAACGCTCTTCAGCGAATGGGCAAGCCGGCGGAGGCCTGCGAGAAGTTCGCGAAGGCGGTCGAGATCAGCCCGCGACTCGCGGAGGCATACTCCAACTGGGGCTGCGCGCTCGATGACATGGGCAAGCGGGCGGAGGCGTGCGAGAAGTTCGCGAGGGCGGTCGAGATCAACCCGCGACTCGCGGAGGCCTACTACAACTGGGGCAATGCGCTGGGGAGGATGGGCAAGCCGGCGGAGGCCTGCGAGAAGTTCGCGAAGGCGGTCGAGATCAACCCGCGACTCGCGGAGGCATACGCCGGCTGGGGCTGGGCGCTCGGGAAGATGGGCAAGACCGCGGAGGCGATCGAAAAGCTCGACAAGGCGGTTGAACTCGACCCGGCACTGAAGCCGAAGGTCGAGGAGTTGCGGAAGAGAATCCTGGACGCGAAGTAGTTCCTGTTGCGAAAGACACGGACAAACAAGTTTGTCCGTGGCACCCCCCCTGTTTTCCTGAGGAGAACCGTGGGTGCCACGCCCAAACTTGTTTGGGCGTACCCGGGGAACCACTTCCCGCGACAGAAACGAAGCAGGCCGCCGCGCCCCGTTCCCCTCGCCCGGACCCTTGCCGACATTTTGGCTACCGTCTGGCGCCCTTTGGGGCTTGTTGTCATGCACTCGCGCCCCGCGCCACACCCATCGCACCGCCCTCGGCAGGGGCCGTTCGAGAAACTGTTTGACTTCCGGCTCCGCTGTGCTATAATCCTTGTAGAAGTTGCTCCCCGCCCGGCTTGCCGAAAGGCCCTGGGCGGGGTTATTTTTTTCTGGAGCGTTTCCGTGCCACCTGAACCCGCGGTGAAACGCACAGTCGCCTTCTTCGACGGCCAGAACCTCTACTTTGCCGCTCGTGAGGCATTCGGCTACAGCTACCCGAACTACGATCCGCTCCCTCTCGCGCGGGCCGTCTGCGCCAGGAAGAACTGGCACCTGGCCCAGGCCCGTTTCTACACGGGGGTCCCAGCCCTGACCGATGACACCTTCTGGCACCACTTCTGGTCGAGCAAGCTCTCTTGCCTGTCTCGTCAGGGGGTCCACGTCTACCATCGCCCCCTGCGCTACCGCAACCGCAGGGTGAAGCTGCCCGATGGCACGGAGCACACGTTCCTGGTCGGCGAGGAGAAGGGGGTGGATGTGCGCCTGGCCATTGATGTCATCCGTCTGGCCCATCGTGGGGACTTCGATGTCGCCCTCGTCTTCAGCCAGGACCAGGACCTCTCCGAGGTCGCTGACGAAATCCGCACCATCGCCCGCGAGCAGGACCGCTGGATCAAGATTGCATCGGCCTTCCCCTTGAGCCTCACCTCCCGGAACCGTCGCGGCATCGAGCGAACCGACTGGATTCCCATCGAGCGGGCCACCTACGAGGCATGCCTCGACCCCCGCGACTATCGCCCCAAGCCTGCGGCCGGACCAGACGACACCCCCTGAGCCGGCTCTGCCAGCGATCGCTATCGAGCAGGGGGTTCCTCTCGTTGAGGAACCCCCTGTTTTGCAGCCAAGACGAATGTGTCGCCTGCTGCTCCCTCTTGACTCGCGCCCCTCGCAAGGGGCGCGAGTCAAACCGATCTTCTACAGTTCGGTCGGGCTGCGAAGTGGCCGGGTGTTGGTAGCAAAGGACTTACGACGATGGAAGGGCACCTCGTCCGCAGAATGTAGTGCGAGCGGTCGCGACTCGGGCTACAAGCCCGGCCAGGCCCGCTACGGCAACGCCGTGTTCACCTACAAGCCCGACTTCGCCTCGGGCAAGTACCGCGAGGGCATCACTGACGAGTCGAACAGCCACGTAACATTCGAGTGGCAAAGCCCTTACATCGTGGCCGCCACCCCGCCGCCCGCGAGCGCGAAGGAGCAGTGGGGCACCCGCAAGCCCGGCTGCACCGGCGGCCTCGTCCTCAAGGGCAACATGGCCTGCCCAGTCGAGGTCTCGACCGACCACGGCGCCACGTGGGCCAAGGCGGGCGACGCGAAGGACGGGCTGGACCTCACCGACCAGGTGAAGGGCACCTACCAGTATTGGCTTCGCCTCGGCGCGGGGGCGAAGGCCCTGGCCGATTCGGGCCTGACGATTGTAACTACCTGCCAGTGCTCATCTTCGGTCGTTCCGCGCCTCAAGCCAGGCGCCAACAAAGTCACATACGAGGCATCTGGCCGCGCCGTCACCGCCGCCGGGCCGAACGTGGCGCAGGCGAAGGCCCACATGATTGAAGGCGCCTTCGATTCGCCGAAAGTCACCCTCGAACTCGCCGCCCCGCGCAAGGCCAAAGCCGTCGCCGTCTACGCCGCCGACTGGGTTTCCTGCGGCGCCCCGCCCAGGCCATCGAAGTACAACATAGACTGCTCGCTCGACGACGGGAAGACCTGGACGCCAATCGTCAAGGACCGGGAGGTCGTCCAGCGCCCGCCCGAGCCGGGCGACTGGTGGAGCCAGACCCTCAACCAGGGCGATGCCCCGCTCGACGGCGTCCAGGGGCCGGTCCGCGTCCGCTTCGCCAACACGGGCAATCGCCCCTACCGCAAGGCCGAGGCGCACCTCGTCTACGCCATCGAAAACACCTCGCCCCTCAAGGCCACCTTCGCCTGGAGAGACGGCGGGCAGACGAAGACGACGAGCCACGTCTACAAGACCGCGGCCGGCCAGCCCGACGCCTCGTGGACTCTCGACGCCGGCGCCGCCCCCGAGACCCTGTGGGTCGAGTACGCGGCGGAGTGAGGGAGGCGCTCGTCTGTTCGTCTGTGGAGGTGCGCACCTCCACACACGGGGAAGGTCCACAGACGGGGCCGCGGGAGTCTGGAACATCTGACGCCGCGCCGCTTGTGAAATAAGGAGCTAGCCCGTGTTCGCCCACCGAGTGGCCCGGGGCACCACGCTGGAGATGCTCGAGCCGCGCCACGCCGACGAGCTGTTCGCCCTGGTGGACCGCAACCGCGAGCGGCTGCGGAAGTGGCTGCCGTGGGTGGACGGCACGAAGTCGGCGGACGACACGCTGAAGTTCATCCGCGAGAGCCTGCGGCGCCACGCGGAGACGGGCGAGGTGGTCGCCGGCATCTGGCATCGCGGCAAGCTCGCGGGCACGATAGGCCTCCACATCCGCGGCGAGGCCAGGGCCATGATCGGCTACTGGCTGGGCGCGGAGTTCGAGGGCAAGGGCATCATGACCCTCGCCTGCCGTGCCATGCTCGCCCACGCCTTCCGCGACCTGGGGGTCGAGCGGGTTGAAATCTTCGCCGAGCCGCGCAACGCCCGCAGCCGCGCCGTGCCCCAGCGCCTCGGCTTCAAGCGCGAGGGCACCCTCCGCCACGTCGCCCGCCTCAACGACCGCTTCATTGACCACGTCGCCTACTCCCTCCTCCGCGGGGAATGGGAGGCCTGTGGCGGAGTCAGTCGCGTGTCTGCGTCGGGCGCAGTAGAATGAGACAGGACGAGGGGCAGAAGGAGGCGGGCCATGGGCGCGCCTACGGTTGACCTCAAGATCCCGCAGTTCACCACGGACAGCCACGGCAGGGCCACTGCCGTGAAGCTGCACACACCTGGGTACGTGGCCCTGCTCGTGCGCGCCAACGTGACTGCCCCCGACACGCCTCGGTGCCCCGGACCGCTCGGCTGGTGGACCCGCCGCGTCGCACGCCTCAAAGCCCTGCGGCGAGACGCGCCTCCTGGGCCTCCTGCTCAGAACCCACGCGGGCTGCGTTGCCGGCGTCAGCGGGGCGGATGCGAGGTTGAAATCCGCCCGCCTCCTGGTATAATGAGGGGTGTGCGACAGGCTGCCGTCGCGAGGAGTGCTCATGCCTGACGACGACATCAAGCCGATCGCACTCAACCGCAAGGCGTTTCACAACTTCCTGATCTTTGACAAGTGGGAAGCCGGCATAGAACTCAAGGGCACCGAGGTCAAGAGCCTCCGCAACGGCCAGGTGCAGATGGGGGACGCCTACGCGCGCATCGAGGAGAGCGAGATGTACCTCGTCGGCCTGCACATAAGCCCTTACGCCAAAACGGCTTATGGCAACCACGACCCGATGCGCAAGCGCCGCCTCCTCCTCCACCACCGCGAGATCAAGCGGCTGGCCACCAAGGTCAACGAGCGCGGCTTCACCCTCGTGCCCACTGCCCTCTACTTCAAGAGGGGCCTGGCCAAAGTGGAGCTTGCCCTTGCCTGCGGCAAGAAGCTCTACGACAAGCGGCAGGACCTCAAGAAGCGCGAGCACACGCGCCAGATCGAACGCGCCACCTCCCATCGCCGCTGATCTGGCATCTGGAATCTGGAATCTGGGATGCTCGCGGGCCTTGCCCGCGAGCCTGGGGGCGAACAGGATTCGACCGGGCAGAATGAGTCAGGAGTCGCGTGCCGAGGTTGTCAGGACGCCCTCGTAAAAAACCTGGCACACACATAACTGCCAATCACCAGATGGCAATGGCTGCCTAGATAGGCGGCCACGTCCTGCAGTTCCTGCCCGCGGGAGCTGTGGGGCGACAAACAGCGGGCTAGTCCTTGCCCTTTGCTCGACGGGGCCGGGGCGAAACCTCTGTTCGGGCTGGCCGACGCAGGATCCTGGCCATCGGAGCCTGCCGAAGCGACAATCAATAGATAGGCCTACGCACGTAGAAGCTCCTGGCGCGCTGCTTCGGGACGGGGGTTCGATTCCCCCCGCCTCCACTCTATGGAACCGCTGTCATCGCACTCGCCGCCATCGTGGCGGCCGCGTGGGCCGGCGAAGTCGCGCAGGCGGTGAAGATCGAGGTCGTGGACGCCGCGGGCGCCATCGTGGCCCAGCAGGCGGCGGGCGCAACGCTGGCGCTCGAGCGAGAGTTTGCGAAGGGC
Organism: Planctomycetota bacterium; assembly: GCA_041320515.1. GTDB lineage: Bacteria > Planctomycetota > PUPC01 > DSUN01 > DSUN01 > DSUN01. Next base: position 4,953,305 of record JBGLNR010000001.1, read on the forward strand.
GACAGGCTCTGCATCACGGGGCCGAAGCACCTCGTCGTCCGCCTTGACGCCAAGATGGCCGAGTGCCTCGTCTACGCGCCCGAGGGCGTCGTCCAATACCCAGTCCCCTCGGGCGTCGAACGGCGTGTCTACTCTCCCGAGAGTTTCGCGGGTGCCCGCCACACCATCGCCGCCCGACCCGCCACAGCGGAGGAAGTGGCCGCCTATCGCAACGTCGCTCTCAACCCCTACGACGTTCGGGGCAAGGCCGCCTTCTTCCCCCACGCCACATCGAACAGCGAGTGCCGAGGCGAGCCCGACTTTGCCGCCCGCAACGCCATTGACGGCCACGCGGCCAACAATGGCCACGGCCGCTGGCCCCACCAGTCCTGGGGGCCGGACAAGCGCGCCGACCTCTGGTGGCGGGCGGACTTCGGCCGCCCCGTCGAGGTGGACAAGCTGGTCCTCGCCCTCCGCGCCGATTTTCCCCACGACCGCCACTGGCACAGCGCGACCATCGAGTTCTCCGACGGTTCCCGCGAGAAGCTCGAGATCAAGAAACAAGCCGAGCCGCAGACGTTCGAGTTCAAGAAACGCACCGTCACCTGGCTCCAGCTCACCGACCTCGTTCAGACCCCGCCCCTCGGCTGGTGCGCCCTCACCGAGGTCGAGGCCTGGGGCAAGGACGTTGCCCCCGCGGCCGCCAGATAACGTGCCCATCGCTGTGCAGGGTGTACGGGCCATGGTCCCCCGGCCTTCGTGAGCGCTGCCGCCCTTGCAATCCTGCTTCTGCGCGGTATACTGGGTGGTGAGCATTCCGCTCGGAGGATAGCTATGTCCAGAAGGTACACTGCCGTCCTGACGAAAGAGGGCAAGTGGTTCGTCGCCCACTGCGTCGAGTTGGGTGTCGTCAGCCAGGGGAAGACCATCGAGTCGGCCCGCGCCAACCTCAAGGAAGCGGTGGAACTCTACATCGAGAGCTTCGGCGAGGAAGACCTGCCCGAGAGCGCCGCCGAAGTCGTCCTCTGCCCCCTCGAGGTCGCCGTCGGTGCCTAGACTCCCCGTCCTGTCCGGACGCCAGATGATCAAGCTGCTCCGCAAGGAAGGCTTCGCTGTGGTGCGCCAGAAGGGCAGCCACGTGAGCTTGCGGAAAGGCCAGTTCAAGACCGTCGTTCCGCTCCACGATGAACTCGCCACGGGCACCCTACTCGGCATCCTCAAGCAGTGCGGCATGACCCGGGATGAGTTGCTGCCCCTTGTGCGGTAACGGCGCCGGCCAGCAAGACTGTGCCAGGAGCCTTCTTGAGCCATCTTCCCGAAAGGAACCGCAATGGCTGACCGCTACCCTCCGATCAACCCGAAGTTCCCTCACTTCCTGCACGGCGGCGACTACAATCCCGACCAGTGGCCGCCCGAGACCTGGGACGAGGATATGCGGCTGATGAAGCTCGCCCACTGCAACGCCATGTCCGTGGGCATCTTCGCCTGGGCACGCCTCGAACCGGCCGAAGGGCAGTTCGACTTCTCCTGGCTCGACACGATCATGGATAAGCTGGCGGCGAACGGCGCCTACGCGGTCCTCGCCACGCCCAGCGGCGCGCGCCCCGCCTGGCTCTCGCAGAAATACCCCGAGGTCCTGCGCGTCCGCCCCGACCGCACCCGCAACCTCCACGGCGGCCGCCACAACCACTGCCTCACGTCGCCCGTCTACCGCGACAAGGTGCGGATCATCAACACCAGGCTCGCCGAGCGCTACAAGAGCCACCCCGCCCTCCTCGTGTGGCACCTGTCGAACGAATACAGCGGCGAATGCCACTGCGACCTCTGCCGCGGCGCCTTCCGAGCCTGGCTCCACGGCAAGTACGGCTCCATCGACGCCCTCAACCGCGCCTGGTGGACCGGCTTCTGGAGCCACACCTACACCGACTGGCCGCAGGTCGAGCCGCCAAGCCCCATCGGCGAGGGCTCCGTGCACGGCCTCAACCTCGACTGGAAGCGCTTCGTCACCGACCAGACGACCGACTTCATGCTCGCCGAGATTCAGCCGCTCAAGCGCATCACGCCCGACGTGCCGGTGACGACGAACATGATGGGCACCTACCCCGGCCTCAACTACTGGAAGCTCGCGCCCCACCTCGACATCGTCTCGTGGGACAGCTATCCCATGTGGCACGGCGAGCGTCCCGACTGGGAACTGGCCGCCGACATCGCGTTCGTCCACGACATCAATCGCTCGCTGAAGGGCGGCAAGCCCTTCATGCTCATGGAGAGCACGCCGAGCATGACCAACTGGATGCCCGTGGCCAAGCTCAAGCGCCCCGGCATGCACCTCCTGTCGTCCCTCCAGGCCGTCGCCCACGGCTCCGACACCGTGCAGTACTTCCAGTGGCGCAAGAGCCGCGGCTCCGCCGAGAAGTTCCACGGCGCCGTCGTGGACCACTGCGGCCACGAGAACACCCGCGTCTTCCGCGACGTGGCCGAGCTGGGCCAGGCCCTCGAGAAGCTCGGCCCGGTCATTGGCTCAACCGTTCGCCCCGACGCCGCAATCGTCTACGACTGGGAGAACAACTGGGCCATCGCCGACGCGCAGTGCCTCCGCCGCGACAAGGGCTATCTCGCCGACTGCCTGGCCCACTACCGCCAGCTCTGGCGCCGCGGCATCCCCGCCGACGTGGTCGACATGGAGCAGGACTTCGCCCGCTACAAGCTCGTCATCGCCCCGATGCTCTACATGGTGCGGCCCGGCGTCGCCGAGCGGCTGGCCGACTTCGTGGCGAAGGGCGGCACCCTCGTCGCCACCTACTGGAGCGGCATCGTGGACGAGAACGACCTGTGCTTCCTCGGCGGCTTCCCCGGCCCGCTAGCGATGCTCTCCGTTGCATCGCCTCCTCCGTGCTCCTAGCCTGCGGCCAGAATCGCTGGCGTCGCAGCCCGCGTGGGTTCTGAGATAGTTTCTAAGCCCGTCGTGCGGTCTGGCTGGCCCGCGCAAAGCTGTCACTGCACCCGGGGCGCGGGAGGCGGAAAAAAAGCGCTTGACAAGACAGGCCAAAGTAGGTTCAATGCATGTAACCCGCCCGAGTTCTGCCCGTGTTGCTCTTGTCGTGAGTGCTCGGCATCGCTTCCGAGGCCCTGCCAGGGACGGTTCGAGGGGACTCGTGTGGAGAGAGCGGCAGCGTTGGCCCTGGCAGCGAGCATCGCCCCTCACCGGCCACGCCGTGGAAGGAAAACCACAGAAACATGGCGTGTCGGCGTTTGACAGGCCCGTGGCTGGAGTGTATCATGGTTTAGGGAGGGATGGAGCGACCGAACCGAGCATGGCCCAATGCCCTCGAAGCGCGCACGAGGGCAACCCGGGGGAACGCCGGGGTTTCAGGCGCAACAGGAGAGACTCGATGGACAGGCGACGTGGGCGCAGGCAAGGGTTCACGATGGTGGAGCTGCTCGTGGTCATAGCGATCATCGCGCTCCTTGCCGCATTCCTCCTCCCGGTCATCGCGGCCGCCACCGCCAGCGCGCGGAGGGCCAACTGCTCCAACAAGCAACGCCAGATCTTCCTGGGCGTTCAGATGTACTTCAACAACTTCGACGACTACTTCCCCCCCGGCTACGTTTCCCACAAGCCGGCCGCGGCCGATGCAGACTACGAGAGCCGCTTGGGCTACCTCGCCTACTGGCGCTTCCTTGTCCACGAGTATTGCGAGGCCGGCTTCAGCCACATGCTCCAGAAGGAGAGGGGCGAGACCATTGCAGAGAAGGTGGCCCGCGACAAGGTCTTCTGGACCGACCCCGGCCGCGGGTACACCGCCGACTACTTCGCCCCGCGCCTCTTCAACGGCCAGGTGGATACCGACGGCACGGTGAAGACCGATGACCTGCCCGCCGCCCAGAAGTTCGAAGGCCACATCGCCAAAACCCAGTTCTCGCAGACCGTGCCCGCCACGCAACTTCCCGTCCTCACAGAGGGGGACACCGGCTACAAGGTGGCCGACCCGCCCGACTGGAAGGACAGGGCCATTGACGCCACGCACAAGCAACTGCTCAAGGATGGCTGGACCCTGGGCACAGTGCCCGGCGGCGGCGCGACCGACGATGTGCTCATCGGCGTCGGCAGGGCGACCCGCGAGTCCGATAAGTCGCCCGTGGCCGACGGGTCGAGGAAGCTCTACGAGCGCTTCGACTTCCGCCACAACGGCGCGCTCAACGTCCTCTTCCTCGACAACCACGTCGAGATGGTCCCTGAGTCCAACGCGACGCGCGTGCAGGCCATCCGCGACGCATGGAACAGCGTGACGCCCACGCCATGACCCGGGGGCACATGTTCGCGCGAACCAATGCCAGTCCCACGTGCGGCTCCGCGGCCCCCTGCCGCGGAGCCGCTTCGCTTCTGCCCATCAGCGCGCGACACATGCACGGCCCAACCCCCCGCCGTGAAGTGTCCGCCGCGCGCGGCCTCAGGGCTCGCACAATCCTGGTCAGGCGCACGCCCACCCGCCGGCCGGCGCGGAACACCCGCGGGCTCACGCTCCTGGAGGCGCTGCTGGCCCTGGGCCTCCTGGCCGTCGTGGTGTGGCTGCTCATCCCGGGGGCTGACCCCGCCCGGAGGCACGGCCAGCGCCTCGCCTGCATGGCCAAGCTCCGCGAACTGCACCAGGGCGCGGCCGCCTACCTGGGCGCCAACGGCGATTGCTTCCCCCTCGCCTGGCACGTCGCCGGCCCACCCATCGCCGAGGACCTCAGCAATCTCGCCTACGCGCGCTTCGCCCTCTACGAGCAGCTCCACCCGACCTTCCGCCACGTGGTCACCCCGCAGGAAGTCGAGCAGAACGTCGGCATCCTCCCCGCCCGCCAGCAGAAGTTCCGGGACACCGCCGACTTCTGGAAGTGCCCATCGAAGGGCTGGACCAACGACTACTTCGCGCCAGAGGTCGTCTTCAGGCGGTCGGACCAACCCGCGCGCAAGGCCGACCTCGTGGCCGCTCTGCCCGCCGCCGACCGTCCGCTGTTCGCCGACGTAAATGCCTCCTACCCCGACCCCGCCGCCAGCCACCTCCAGGACCCCGGCCACAACCACGAGCTGCGCAACGGCTTCAGCGTCGTCGCGGAATCGGGCGTGGACGTCTTCATAGGCGTCGGCCCCAGCCTGCGGGCCGAAGGGCTCAGCTCTTCCAGCCGCCTCGACTTTCGCCACGGCGACGCCGCAAACGTCCTCTTCCTCGACGGCCATGCCGACCCCGTGCCGCCCACGGACGAATCGCGCCTCGCCCGCATCCACAACGCCTGGAACTACGCGGCCGGCAAGCCCCCGGAGAAGTGAGCCATGCCCCCCACCGTTGCCACCGTCGTCGAGGCCCTCCACACCATCGCCCCGCCCGAACTCGCCGAGGCGTGGGACAATGTGGGCCTCCTCGTCGGCGACCCCGAAGCCCCATGCCAGCGTGTCCTCGTGACCCTCGACGCGGACGCCGCTCTCCTCCGCCGAGCCGCCAGGGCCAACGCCCAGCTCATCATCAGCCACCACCCGCCCATCTTCAGCCCCCTCCGCCGCGTGGCGGCGGACGAGGCGGTCGGCCGTCTCGTCATCCAGGCCATCCGCTCCGGCGTCGCCCTCGCCGCCGCCCACACCAACTACGACCTCGCCGACGGCGGCGTCAACGACGTCCTGGCCGACCTCCTCGGCCTCCAGGCCGTCGAGCCCCTGGCACGCACCGACCGCAGCCCCCTGGCCAAACTCGTCATCTTCACCCCCGAGACCGACCTGGAGCCCGTCACCCGCGCCCTCACCGACGCCGGCGCCGGCGTCATCGGCCAGTACCGCGAATGCACCTTCCGCACCCCCGGCACGGGCACGTTCCGCGGCCTGAGGACTTCCACGAGTGCGCCCGCGGCCACGGCCTGATGATGGACGAGAGCGTGCGCGACTGGAGCCACACCAATTTCTCGCCCGGCCACACGCGGCCATTCTACGAGGCGATTTGCCGCGAGGCCGACTACATGAAGCGCATCGGCGGACTCCCCCTCTTCATCACCTTCGACATGGCGAGCGAACTCGACCGCGCCTACAACGTCCTCTGCGGCCTCGCGGCCGGCCAGCGCTACACCTATCTCACCACGCCCGGCGTCTGGCCCTACGGTGACATGGCCCGCTGGCTCACCCGCTTCTCGGCCTTCGTGTGGGACGACACGAAGCGGCTGAAGGAGCCGGGGAAGTGGCTCTCCGTGGGCGACGGCAAGGCCGATCTGTGGTGGAGCGAATCGTGCTGGCTGCGGGACGTTGCTCCCGGCCGCAAGCAGCTTCTCGTCAACATCGTGGCCCCCCCCCGCTACCCCGCCTTCTGCAACCGAGTTCAACTGCCCTCCGCCAAGCTCCGCGACGTGCCCGTCACCCTCACCCTGCCCGAAGGCGTCAAGCTCGCCGCCGCCGCCCACCTCTCGCCCGACCTCGTGGCTGGCCAAGAAGCCCTTGAGTTCGTCAACCTCCCGCAGGTTCCAAAACCTGCGGGAGGTTCTCTCTGCTCCGTCGTCATCCCCCGCCTCGCCACCTGGAGCATCGTGGCTTTCGACCTGGAGTGCGCCGCCACCGAGCCCTTCCCCCTCACCACGCCTGTCGAGGATGCCGCCGCCGCAATGGCCGTCCAGCGCGAGGCCGAGGAGAAGGCGAAGAAGGAGGCCAAGCCGCCTGCAACCCCTCCCAAGCCCGGCCGCAACTGGGACGGCTATGCGAGCACCCACAACTACGACGCCGACGAAGAGAAGACGCCCGAGGTCGCCAAGCGCCTCGGTCGCCCGAAGGAGATTCGCCTCGCACGGAACGGCGAGCTGGACGTGCACCACTGCCGCGGCCTCTTCTCCTGGCTCAACGACCTCCCCTCCGCCGTCGGCGCCATCGGCGGAGGCAACCAGAGCGTCTCCTACCTCGAACGCCGCGGCTGGAACCTCAGTGCTCGCGCCCTCGACGAGTTCCCCGACACCTACGCCCAGCTTCTCCAGAACGACGTGCTCGTGCTCGACAACATTCACGCCGAGGAGTTGGGCATCCTCCGCCGCGTGATGATCAAGGACTTCGTGGAGGCGGGCGGCGGGCTGCTCGTCTTCGGCGGCCACTTCAACCTCTCGGCCGGCCGCGACCACACGACCTGGCTCGAAGCCCTGATGCCCCTCACCACCCGCCGCTACGCCGACTTCGCGAAGGACCCCAAGGGCTTCCGTCTCGCCCCCGCCGACCGCGCCTTCTTCCCCGACCGCATTGACTGGGCGAAGGCACCCGTCGCCTTCTGCGTGGACACCTCGCCGCTCAAGCCCGCTCACCTCCCGCAGGTTCCAATACCTGCGGGAGGTCCGGCAAAGGTCCTCGCCACCGCGGGCGATCACCCCGCCATCGTCGCCGGCACGTTCGGCAAGGGGCGCGTGATCGTCGTGATGATCAACTCCCACGGCGAGGCCACCCCCGGCACGACGCCCTACTGGGCGTGGCCCCACTGGCCGCGGGTCGTGGGCGCCTGCATCGCCTGGCTCGCCGACGGCTGCAAGGAGCGCTCGGCCGAGGCCGCCCTCGCCCAGCGCGACCCCAACGCCCCCACGCCCGACGCCCTCTTCGTCGGCGCGTCCGAGATGAAGGACGAGGAGCTGACCGCCAAGCTCCGCCTGGCCGCCCGCAACGTCGTGGACAAGGATTCCGCCAAGCTCCTCGTCCAGTGCGCCATCGCCCACTCCAAGCGGCTCACCGACCCCGAGGTGCTCACGCCCGTCATCGAGGCCGCCGAGCCGTTCATTGACGCCTCCTGGCTCGACCTGGCGGAGAAGATGCTCGACGCCCTCGAGCCTCGGCTCATCGGCGCCGGCCTCCGCGTCCTGGGCGCCAGCAAGGACGCCACGAAGCGCGACATCCTGGAGAAGGCCATCGAACACCGCGACGAGGAGGTGCAGCGCGAGGCCCTCGTCGCCCTCGGCTCCCTCGGCGATGCCCAGGCGGCCCCCGCCCTCGAACGCTTCCTGGCGAAGGACGGCGGCCTGCGCTTCGTCGCCGCCACCGCCCTGATGCGCCTGCGCGTGCCCGGCAGCACGCGGCGGGCGTTGGAGCAGTATGCCCACCACCTCAAACGCATCCGCGACCTCAAGGGCGGGCGGGCTTCGATCCTGGACGACCTGTACGGCGGCACGTCGTTCAAGCTCACGCCCCTCGCCCGCCGCCGCCTCGAAAAACGCCTCCACCAGCTCATCCGCACCCAGAAGCTCGCCCTCCAGGACGCCGCCTTCTTCGAGAAGCTCCTGCGGACGATGGACGACGCTCAGACGCAGGAATTCGTCGCCTTCCTCGCCGCCTGCGACAACCCCGACATCACGCCCCTCGCCTACGCCGTCCTGGCCCGCCAGCCCGCCGACCGGCTGAAGCTCCTCGCCCCCAAGCTCGCCGCCGCCCGCCTCCCCGGCATCCGCCTCCTTGCCGAATGATCGCGGCTTCTCGCATCGCCCTCGCCCCTCGTCCTCTCCACAGTGTGGCCAATTTCTTTCCAATGTGGCTCAATGTGGCTCAAAGTGGCTCAATGTGGCTCAATCGCCGTTTGGCGATCCTCGGCCTTCCGGCCGCGAATTCCCCAATGTGGCTCAATGTGGCTCAACCTTGCGCCACATGCGCCTGCCGATGGGGGGGCGGGGGGGGCGCCATCCTTCCCCTTTCACCCCCCACCCCTCCTTCTCTTCCCCTTTCACTCTCACTCTCACTTTCACTTTCACTCTCACTCTCACTCTCACTCTCACTCTCACTCTCACTCCTCTCTTTCCCTCCACTCTTACATACGCATCGCGTCCGAGACCTCGCCAGTAACTCTCGCGTCTATGGCGGCGGCCATCGCCGCAAGGCTCTCGGCCGTGCGCTTGCGGAAGCGTTCGCGAATGGTCTTGCTGTTCGACGCCGCCTTGCGTGGCTCGCACGCCCACGCGCAGGGCGAGAGCACCACCCGGGCGCCCATGCACGCCAGCGTCTGGACGATGAACGGCACCCAGTTGTCCGCGCAAATGTTCACGCCGATCCGCCCGAACTCGGTGTCGGCCACGCGCAGCTCGGTGCCGCGCGTGTAGGTGCGCAGCCCGACCTCGAGTTCGTTGATCTTCCTGTGGCGCAGGAGCAGGCGCCCCTGGCGGTCGTAGAGCAGCGCCGTGTTGTGGAAGCACTCGCCCGCCTTCTCCGTGAAGCCCGTGCACAGGTACACGCCGTGCGCCCGCGCCGCCTGCCCGAGGCGGCGGCTCAGCGTCCCCGGGATCGTCTCCGCCAGGTCGCTCACCCGGCCGCACAGCCAGCCCACGTCGGGGCACTCCGGCAGCACCACCACGTCGGCCTTCTGTTGGGCCGCCTCGGCGATGCCCACGAGCGCGCGTTCCAGGTTCGCCTCCTTCTCCCCCATCTCCACCCGCATCTGAACGATTGCGACCTTCATCGCCGTGCCCTCGCTGCCTTTCCGCCTGGCTGCCGACATGATAGGCTTCCCCGCCCGCTTGTCAAGCATGGCGCGATGGTGGCACAGGCGTCCCGCCTGTGCGGGCCACAGGCAAGATGCCTGTGCCACCCCCTTCTGCCGCAGGAGATGTCCCAGGTGGTGCTGGTGGCACAGGCGTCCCGCCTGTGCAAGGCACAGGCAAGATGCCTGTGCCACCCACCCTCCCTTTGCTGGCGTGGCCCCCCGGATTCCGCTATCATTGCCGGCCATGAAGCGCCGCGCCCTCATCCTCGGCACGCTCGCCTGCATCTCCTGGAGCACCGTCTTCGTCCTCGGCAGGCTCACCATCAGCCGCCACGCCACCGACCCCGTGGTCCTCGGCCTCTACCGCTTCGCCATCACGGGCATCGTCCTCGCCGCCATCGTGGTTTCCCTCGGACGCGGCCGCGAGCTGATGGCCTTTGCCCGCGAGCCGTTGCCCTTCCTCTTCCTCGGCCTCACGGGCGGCTTCGCCATGGGCTTCTTCGTCTTCCTCGCCCTCCAGCACACCCACTCGATCGTCGTCCAGATCATCATGAACTCGAATCCCGTCCTCATCGTGCCCCTGTCGCTCCTCGTGGGCGAGAGGGTGGGCGTGGGCAAGGTGTGCGGCGTCGTCCTCGGCGTGGCCGGGTGCGTCCTCGTCCTGAGCGGCGTGTCGCCCGACCGGCCGCCTGAGGGCGCCTCAGTGCTCCAGCCGCACGCAGTGAGCCGATGGCTGGGCGATGAGCCGTGTGGCACAGCCGCCCTCGGCTGTGTCTGCGACCCGGCCGCGCCCACGCCTGCACAGCCGGGGGCGGCTGTGCCACATTCACTTCGTCGCCCGCGCCACCTGCTGGGCGGGGCGCTAGCCGCGCTGTCGGGCCTTGCGTGGGCCGCCTACACCGTGTTCGGGCGAAGGGTTGTCCAGCGCCACGGCGGACTCGTCACGACCACGATCAGCATGCTCATCGGCGGCGTCGCGTTCCTCGTCGCCTGCCTTGTCATGGGCAAGGCACTCGTCCTCCCGTGGCAGGGCGCATTGTCGGGAGTCTACCTCGCCCTCATCCCCACCGCCTTCGGCTTCACCGCCTGGTATGTCGCCCTCAAGGACTTGCCTGCCAATGTCCTCGGCCCCCTCCAGTTCGTCGTCCCCATTGGCGGCGTGGCCCTGGCCATCGCCCTTCTTGGCGAACGGCTCACCCCCCTCATGCTCCTCGGCGGCGCCCTGGCCCTGGCCGGCGTCTACCTCTCCACCCGCCAGCGCTGAGACGGCCAAGCTGTGCCATGGGGGTGCGCGTGATCTCCCTCGACGGGCCGCCCAACTGCTTCGCGCACAGCCACCGCGTGTCCCAGGCTCTCTGAGAACAGCATTCCACAGTTGTACAAGTGTGAAATGTTCTTCTCCGCTGGACCCTAGGGCCGAGGATCGCCCGATCCTGCGCGCTCGCGCAACGGCGCGCGTCCCGCGCAGCCCCCGAAGCGGGGCACACCGAAGGGGAGAGTTTGCACTCATTGGTGGAGTGCGTGTGACATCCTCCGGCGGGCGTGTCACCTGCTTCGCGCACAGCCACCGCGTGTCCCAGGCTCTCTGAGAACAGCATTCCACAGTTGTACAAGTGTGGAATGTTCTTCTCCGCTGGACCCTAGGGCCGAGGATCGCCCGGTCCGGCGCGCTCGCGCAACGGCCCGTGTCCCGCGCAGTCCCCAGCACGTGGCCCGCCGAAGGAGACTGCACGCATCCGCCATGGGAAGCGCTGGCATGCCCAGGCACAAGGGTGTATAATCCTCTATGGAGCCTCGGCTCAAAGGAGCGCAAGCATGGGACGCACGTTCGTGGACGGCGCGATCAAGGCGCTCGGCCTGGACTTCTCCAGGGCCGCCGAGGTCCGCACAGCCAACGGCAACGTCGAGCGGCCCATCTACGATGTGGCCCGCATCACCATCTTCGACCGCCACTGCTTCATCCAGGTCATGGAGATTCCCGACAACGTCCCCCCTCTCCTCGGCTACGTTGCCCTTGAGAACCTCGACCTCGTGGTTGACCCCAAGTCCAGCCAAGTCATCCCCAACCCCGAGAACGGCGGCAAGTTCACGCTCGACTTGCTGTAGGGGAGTGGCCGAATGGACGCGAAGCTGACCCTCCAATCAACCCGAACACCGGAGGAGATGCGATGAGGAATGGCGCTCGCTGGTTTCTGTGTGTACCAGTCGCTCTGGCGGTCCTCGCGCTCGCCGCCGGCGAGCGCCCGGCGGGCCCCACTGCGTCGCCAGCGGAAGTTGTCAATGGCCTCAAGATCGAACTCAGTGCCGCTGTTGGACGGGGCGACGAGCCCAGACTGAGGATGTCCTTCGTAAACGCTGGCAAGCAGCCATTTGACCTGGTCGAGTTTGCCCCGCTGTTCCTTGAGGTCAGGGATGACGATGGAAGCTGGCGGTCGTTCCAGCACCTGCGTTGGGACAGTCGCACTCTCGACGATGCCCATACACTCCAGGTTGGCGGCAAGGGGGACGAGACTGAGCCCGTGTCCCGGTTTGCGACGCTGGCGCCCGGCGAGCACGTAGTGCGCGTCAGCATGGCCCTGGATCGTGGCATGCTCGCGAAGCACAAGTCGGCCCAACTCTGGACCGGCGTGGTGCGATCCAATTCTGTCGCTATCAAGGTGCCACAATGAGGGGCAGCTTCCGCTGGATCCTGCCTGGTGTTGATTTCCGAACATGGAGTTTCCTGCAAACAAAACAAAACGGCCTCATCCGCCCCGCCCCGACCGCCCGATTTCGGACTTCCGCCCGCCCGCCCGCCCGAAATCTGAAGAATAGTCCCCACGAACGAAACAAAACAGCTTGACAAGAAACAGATACTGGCTGTTCTCCATCCTGCCCACCCGCAGACTGTAGCCCCACATCCTCTCCCGCTTCTTGGCCCGTCGGGGCAAGGCCCCGCCGGCCCGTGGCGTTCCAAGCTGAGGTGCTGCCGCCTCCTTCTAGGGGGGGCCGGCTTGTCGCTCCGCTTTCCTGCTGCCGCCGTCACTCCGCAGCCCGTGGCTCGCACGATGGGCAATCGCCCCTTGGCCCCTTCTGCCTCGTGAGCAAGCCAGCATTCCGGTCGGGGTCCCTTCTGAGCCGTGTTCGCCCCACACCGTGTCGTTGCCCCACCGTCGCCGCTTGCGTGGCACTGGCAGCACGGGCGTTAGCAGGAAGCGGCAGCGGCCAAGACCCGGCTGCCCCCATCCGGCCACACGGGCGTTGTCGCTGCATCGCCGGCCCTGCCCAGGTAGCCCCCGCGACGGCAAGGCAGCCGGGGGCGCTGAGGCGCCCGGGTGCTGCACTCGCCCACGCGCTGTGTTCGCCAGCAACCACAAGATGCCCCCCCCCATCGAAGGAAGCAGGGCTTGGGCAACGTCGGCATGAGGACCGCGGCAGAGCGGGCCGGCAACAGCGTAGCGTGTCACGGGATCACACGTCAATGGCGGCCAGAGCCGGAACGGCGGCTGGCCTTCTGGGCTTGGGGCTTGCGTCAGCAGCCGGAAAGCTAATGGGCACATGCCCCCCCGGAGGGGTTGGGGGGAAGTTCCCGTGAGCGTCAGAACCACGCTGCCCCCCCCTCAAACACCCGGCGAGAGTGGCGAGACTGGCGCCGGCAAGGGCTTGTGTGTCGGCGTCAAGCGAACCACTACTTGTAGATTTATTTCCCGCAAACAAAACAGAACGGGCGGGCGGGCGGGGCGGATGAGGCCGTTTTTGTTTTGTTTGTTCGGAAATCTACACCTGGCATGGATGCGAAGCACTTGGGTGGGGTGAGCCGGCACGATGCTCAAACATTCTATAGAATGATCGATTATCGGCCCGCCAAGTTCCGGCTCGGCAACGCGAGCTATATGGCTCGTGCCGCGAGAGGGTCCAGGCGGGGGTTTCGGGATCGTGCGGCGCTGCGCCTGCCACGCCACTGGTGACGCCGCTGACGTGTAAGCTCGCGCCATGCCTGACGTTGCGGCAGCGCGCGGCAACGGGGATTCTCCGCGTGCTCAGGAGGGTCTCAACCGGCAGCGTCTACCGGGAAGGCGCCGAGATGGGCGAGGTGGCTTCGACGGCGGAGATGGCGGCGGGGGGAGGATGGTGATCATCTTGACGGAGGCCGGGAGCGGTGGGGATGGGGGTGGGGCAGAGGTGCATGTGGTGGATATGACGATGGTTATGGCGACGAGGCGGGGCTGAGGGGCTGGCCGTCAAGATGCTCACCCCCCGTGTTGCGCGGGTGATCATCTTGATCATCTTGCAGCAGGGCGCGAGGGGCCAGAGCGACAGCAACGCGATTTGGGGCGATTTGTGAAAGGGCGTAAGGGCAAGTGGCACCAGGAGTTGCACATTTGTCGCTCTGGCGGTCGTGTCCGCCTGCCTCACGGGGTGGGGGCGATGCGCACCGCCTCCGCCGGGGGCACAGCGGCACGAAAAGTGTGCGAAGCAGTACCAAGCAGTACGCAGAAACGTCATAAGTAGTGTTGTGGCATGGTGTTGTGGCCTGTACTGCTTCGCAGGACATGGCGGCATTGTCATATAGTGGGGGAGGAGGTCCGGGGGCAAGGGACGAGGAGGCGGCCCGAACGCCGGGCGCCCCCTCACGCGATGTGAAGGATCTCGCGCGTCGTCTTGCCGTTCGTCCGCTCGATGCGCCGCCAACTGCTGTTGTCGTTCATCGTGATCCAGCGGCGCTCCTCGGCACGGTAGAACCAGTCCTTGTCCTCCTGGTAGTAGACCTGGATGCCGGCGGACTCCCAAATGTTGAGGACTTCGTTGCTGTGGGCGCGGCTCTCGCTGAAGTCGGTCGTCGCCTTCTGGCCCATCTCGCTGTAGCGCTCGTTGAGTTCGAGGAGCAGGGTGTTGATCTCGGGCTGCATGTGGCCGACCTGGAGGCCGATCTTCTCCGCCTCTTCGAAGAGAATGGGGTAGTTGTGCGACGGGTACTTCGAGTTCAGCGTGTTGGCGATTTCGCTCGTGACCGCCTGGTCCTGAATGTGGTGGGCCAACAGCTCGCGGCAGAGCATGATGGAGAGCGACTCCGCGCGGTCCACCGCGCCGATGACCAGGGGGTGGACGTGCTGGAACAGGGCCTTGTAGGGGTTCTCCTTGGGGTCGGCCTGCTCGGCGCGCCAGAGGCGGATGACGCGGGTCAGCTCGTCCAGGCTCACGCTCACGCGGTCGTTGTCGCGGTCAATGGGCGACAGGTCGTGGGTGAGCGAGGTGTCCACGGCGGTGAGGTAGGCCATCGGCCCCATGAGGATTTCGTTGGCGCCGATGGCGATCATCGTGGCGGCCGAGGCGCACTCGAGGGGCACGAGGGCCACCAGCCGCGAGCAGTAGCGGCGGAGCAGATTCACGATGCGCAGCGAGGCCTGGCCGTTGCCGCCGTGGGACTTGATGAAGATGTACACTGTCTCGCGCTTGCCCAGCTTGTCGAGGGTTTCGTAGAGCGCCACCACGTCGTTGTGGCACACGCAGCCTTTGGGGTTGTTCCAGTAGGTCACCAGCGTTCCGCCCAGGAGCGAGCTGATCTCGGCGATGAGGGCCTGGGTCTTCTTGAACAGGATGGGGGGCTGCTTGATTTCCGGGCTTGGGGCTTCTTGGGGTTCCACCGGATTCCCTCTGGGAGTGACGGGAGGCGCGCACTCGGGCTCACGCCAAGCCAAGCTTGGGGAGGACCGCCTCGCGGACCGTGCCTGCGATAGCGACGGCGTCCCGGGCATCCTTCTCCGTGAGGACGTAGTCAACGCCTGGGTAGCGGGCCTGCACGGCGTAGGGATTGAGGGCCGAGGCCAGGCGCAGGGACTGGGCCATGTCCTGGTCGGTGGTTGCGACGAGGTCCAGGAGGTCCTCGATGTCGTGGGTCTTCGGGAACTCGATCTGACGCTGGACCAGATATGCCTTGAGGAACTTCTCCGCAGCTTGCTGGGCGTGGAAACAGGCCGTTCTGACGAACCGTGCTCCCGCGTCCAGCAGCGCTTGCGCCGCCGCCATGTCCTCCTCGGCCATCCTGACCCATTGCCCGATGAGCGCCTGCTTGACTTCTTCAGGCGGCTTCATAGATGACCTCGCCATACTTGTGGGCAGGGTAGGCGATGCCGCCGATGACGCCCTTGCTTTCCTCGAACGCTTCGGTGGACATGACAATCACATCGAAGGGGCGGCCCAGACCCCGCAACGCGGCGCGCAGGCGCACCGCTTCGCGTCGTGGATCGTCGGCGGCACCTTGGACGACGAGGAGGTCAACGTCGCTGTCACGGGTCATCTGCCCCGCGGCCGCGGAGCCAAAGAGGACGATTCGCTCCGGCTCTGCGATGGCAGTGAGGCGCCGGACGATTTCCCGAACCAGACCCTCATCAATGCCCATCGGTGGTCCTCCTGCCGTGCGGACACTATGGCCGCATCGCATTCTAGCGCTCTGCCACGGGGGGCGCAAGGGGCCTCACTGGTCCTTCGTCAGGCCTCGGACAGGGGAACCCACTCGATGCCGAGCTTGCGGGCGGCGTAGCCGAGGGGGGCCAGGTGGTCGCCGTAGGCCATCATCCAGTGGGAGTCGCGGGCCTCGGGGATGAGGCGCCGCCAGTCGCCCTCGATCTCCACGTCCTGCTGGCTGCGGCAGATGTCGTACGAGGGGTTGTCCCGCACGATGCCGCGCATGCCGAGCCACCGCGGCGTGCTGTACTCGGGGTCCACGAAAGTGACCCGCTGGCCGATGGGCATCTCGACCTTGGGGGCCGCTCCGAAGTCCGACTCGTAGTGCGTGACGATCCGCACCGGCTCGTAGCGCTTGCCGTCCATCCGCCGTGGCGACGTGCAGTGGGCGCAGGTGACCATTGCCTTGTGCGGGAAGGTGGAGTTGTGGAGGAACACGGGCGTCCCCGCCACGTAGTGGAGCAGGATGCCCGCCGGGATGATGACGAAGTCCGATTCGCAGAAGGCCATGTAGCCCTCGTCGTTGAG
Source organism: Planctomycetota bacterium (assembly GCA_041320515.1). Taxonomy (GTDB): domain Bacteria; phylum Planctomycetota; class PUPC01; order DSUN01; family DSUN01; genus DSUN01. The sequence goes on from JBGLNR010000001.1 coordinate 4,969,711, forward strand.
CAGGCTCAGCGTCAGGCAGGCCGTCGTGTTCGCCACGTTCATCACCGTGCCCATGCAGGCGTTGATCGTGAAGGCGGGCGCCTGGTGCTCGCGGAGCCAGCTCTTGAAGACGGCGTAGAGGATGAAGGCGAGGGGGATGTGCTCTCTCTCGGCCTCCAGCCTGGTCCTGCGCAAGGCCAGGTAGCGTTTCGCCCAGGCATCGGCCTGCGCGCGGAGCTTGGCGTCGGCCAGGGCGACCTTGAGCTGGGCGGCGAGGGCGTCGTAGCCGACCTCGACGATCTCCATCCCGTAGCGCTCGCGGGCGACGGCGGGGGCCTTGCCGTCCCACTTCCCCCCCGCGCCGCCGAGTGCGACGATGCGCGAGCCGACGAAGTTTTGTACGCCATACAGCCCCCGCAGACGCCAGAGCACGTCGCCGTAGTCGTCCACCACCGCGTCGTCGAGGGTCACCGGCCCGTGGCTCTTGGCACTATTCTGGCGCACTTGTTCAAGTGTGACGGGCGGGACGAATCGGCGGCCGAACGACTCATAGTAGTAGTATGTGGGGCCGGACTTGTGGCGGAGGAAGAGCACCGTGTCGCGGGTCGGCGCCTTGGCGAAGCAGTCGTGGAGATTGCCGCGGTGGGGAGAAACTCGATGGGGAAGGTGGCTCGGGCCTTGAGCGCCTTCAGTTCCCCCTCGATGCGCCCAAGCTCCTCGGCCGCGGCTGCGTCGTTCACGATGCGGCTCCAGGAGCGCCACGAGGTCCTCGGCCGCGGGCTGCACCGGCCGTGCATGAGGATGGGCTGGACGCGGAGCGGCTTGCCAGTGACCAGGAAGGGCTTATCTGGGTCCCACGGCTCAGCCGCGCGAAACACGCGAAAGCACGCGAAACCCGAAACGCGAGACGCGAGACGGGTTTCTGCCGCAGGGGTAGGGCGTGCAAACTTGCACGCGGAACCGCCCGTGAAACACGCGAAACCACGCGAAACGCCAGACGCGAAACGGGCTTCTCAGCCAGCGGCGCAGAGGCCGCAGAGAAGAACGCCATCCGGCGCTTTCCCCCTCGGATTCCCCTGTCCTCTATTCCCTTGTCCCTCCTCCCCGGCCGCCAGGAATGACAGGGGAATGGGGGACAAGGGAATGCGGAGGAGGGAAGCAGCCACGTGCCGCACGGTGTAGAATGTAGACCCGACCCCGACCCGGGCATTGACGAGGTCGGGACGGCGGCTGGCTGGCAGGGCGTGATCATCTTGACGACGCGGGAAGGGCGGCGAGCGAAGGCGAGGCTAACGCCATAAGTGGCTGCGGGAAAAGATGTTATGGCCGGCGCAGTGTGGCGGGGCGGTGCGCCGTCAAGATGATCACCCCGTGTGTTGCACGGTGATCATCTTGACCATCTTGGCGGCAAAGTGGGGGCAACGCCAAGGTGGCCACCTTGAAAGACCCGGTCGGGCCGCTGGTTGGAGCGGGCACAGAGCCACAAGTCACTGCTGGTACTACGGTTACGGCGTGACCCTCGGGCCGGCTCGACGCAGTTTTCAAGGTGGCCAACCCCCGTGTTGCGCGGTGGCCACCTTGGCCATCTTGACCACGAGGCGCGGAGGGGAGCCGCCTGAAGGCGGGACTACAAACGAGAACCCTCCCGCAGGCATCGCCTCCGGGAGGGTCTTGTCTGCACCCGAACACCGAACGCCGACAACCGAACACCGCTCATCACTTCCTCGCCGCCCACTTGATGGCGTTGGCGAGGACCTTGCGGTAGTTGGGGTCGTTGTAGACCTTCTGGTCGTGGCCGCTCATGATGTAGGCGACGCGGCTCTTGCCCTGCTCGCGGCACCAGGCCACTTCCTTCTGGTTCCCTGGGCAGTCGGTCATCAACAGCACCGTGACGGCGGGGCTGACGCGGCACTTGTTGTAGTACTCGTCCTGGAGCTTGAAGTCCTCCATGTCCTTCGTGATCGGGTGGTCCTTCGAGCAGACGTGGATGTTGAGGGGGCCGCCGCCGGTGCCCGAGCCAGGCGTGACCACGACGCCGTCCTTCTTCTCGGGGGCGAGGAGGAACTTTCCGCCGACGGCTTTCTCGAACTCCGGCCAGGCCTGGTAGGTCGCCAGGGCGTGGTGGAGGACCACGAGGCCCACGCCCTTCTCGAAGAGGGACAGGAAGCCCTTCTTCTGCTCGTCGGTGATCTTCTGCCAGAGGTCGTATAGCACGACCACGTTGTAGGTGAGCAGGTCGTCGCGCTCGTAGACCTCGGAGGCATTCTTGTGCTCGACCTCTGTGTAGGCGATGTCGTGGTTGTCCTTGAACATCTGCCAGAAGGCCGGCTGGTTGAAAGGGTGGTCACCCCAGACCACGAGCACCTTGAGTTTCGCCTCGGCCTCGCCGGCAGAGGCCGTGGCCGCGGCCAATCCCGCGACAAGCAACACCGCCAGCCATCTCGCTCGCATCGCCGTTCTCCTTTCCTGTTGGGCTGAGTGGTTGGAGGAACGCCGAATAGCTTACCGAAAGGCTCCGTTGCGATCAAGGGCGGCACTTGACAAGCGCGCGGGGGAGACTACAATGCAGGCCGGGCAGTTGCGGGAAAGGGCGAACGCGATGGAGCTTGCCACGGTTGCGGTCTTCGGCGCCAGCGGGAAGCTTGGGCGGCATGTGCTGGGGGTGCTCGGGCGGCGCGGTTTGAGCACGCGGGCACTCGTCCACAACCGCCCCGTCGAGGGCGAGGGGGTTGCATGCGTTCGCGGGAGCGTGACCGATCCCGCGGCGGTTGAGGAGACGGTGCGGGGCGCCGACGCCGTCGTGCAGCTTGCCACGGCGAAGGAGGACCCCGCGACGTTCTTCGACGTGAGCATTCGCGGGACGTTTCACATCCTCGAGGCCTGCCGCCGCCATCCCGTCCGCCAGTTCATCCTCTTCGGGGGCGACGCCGCCATGGGCATTTGGTTCCACCCGCAGCCCATCCCGATTGACGAGAACCACCCGCGACTCGCCTATCCAGGCTACTATGCGTTCTCGAAGGTCATCGAGGAGGTCATGACCGAGCAATATGGCGCCCAGTACGGCGTCCCATTCTCCATCCTCCGCTCCTCGTGGGTCTTTGAGGGCGACGACCTGCTGAATCACTTCTCGCTGCTGCGCAACGTGAACCCCGCCGAGAAGGGCCACGGCTTCGGGGAGGTGAGCGAAGAGGTGCTCGCCCTGGTGAGGGCCGGCCACGAGCGCATCCCGATCCTGGTAAACGCCCAGGGCGTGCCCTTCCGCCGCCACGTCGTCCACGTGGACGACGTGATGCAGGCATTCGACAGGATGCTGGGCAACCCGTCGGCGCTCGGGCAGTCGTTCAATGTCGCGGCACCCGCGCCCTTCGACTACCGCGCGGCCGCGGGCTACCTGTCGGCCAGGATGGGCATACCGACCATCGAGCTTCCCTGCCCGAACTACCATTCGTTCGAGATCAACATCACGCGCGCCCGAACCGTGCTCGGCTACGCGCCGGAGCACGACTTCTTCCGCATGGCCGACCGTGCCATCGAGGCCCGGGCCGACTTGTCGGCGGATTTCAACCGGGGATGAGTGGATGAATGGATGGGTGGATGAATGAAAGACAAGACTGCTGATGATTCCTGCATTCATCCAATCATCCATTCATCCAATCATCCCCTTGGGTTGCCGCCAGTAGCCACTTCAGGAGGTTTCTCATGCGCCAGTTCCACCACATCGGCCTGCCCACCGACCAGAAGCAGCCGGGCGAGGTCTACGTGCCCGACACGAAGGTCTGGGTGACTAACCCCGACGCCCATCCGTATCGCGTGGAGTTCCTACGTTACGAGCCCGATTCCTCGGTCAGCGGCCCGCGGGACCGCGGGGTGCGGGTGCCCGAGGGGGTGCTGACGAACGACCTCGACGCGATGCTCAGCGACCCCGAGATCGAGGTGGTGATCGAGCTGGTGGGCGGCACGACGGTGGCGAAGGAGATCACGCTGCGGGCCATCGCGGCGGGGAAGCGGGTGGTGACGGCGAACAAGGCGCTCCTGGCCGAGCACGGGCGCGAGCTGTTCCGCGCGGCCCGCGAGCGCGGCGTCTCGATTTCCTTCGAGGCGAGCGTCGGCGGCGGCATCCCCATCATCGCCGCGCTGCGCGACGGGCTGATCGCAAACGACATCGAGTCGATCATCGGCATCGTGAACGGCACGTGCAACTACATCCTCACGCGCATGAGCGCGGCGGGCGCGACGTATCAGCAGGCCCTTGCCGAGGCGCAGGGCCACGGCTACGCGGAGAAGGACCCGCGCCTGGACGTGGAGGGGATTGATTCGGCCCACAAGCTGGCGATTCTGGCCGCGCTCGGCTTCGCGGCGGATTTCCACTACCCAGACATCTACGTCGAGGGCATCACGAGGGTCGAGCCGATTGACATCGCGTACGCCGCCGAGTTCGGCTACGCGTTGAAGCTGCTGGCCATCGGAAAACGTGTGAACGGCGAGCTGGAGCTGCGGGTACACCCGACGCTGCTGCCGGTCGAGCACCCGCTGGCCGCGGTGCAGGACGTGTTCAATGGCATCTTCGTGCGGGGCAACGCGGTGGGCGACACGATGTTCTACGGGCGCGGCGCGGGGCAGATGCCGACGGCGAGTGCCATCGTGTCGGACATCGTGGACATACTGCTGGGGAAGGCGAAGCACACGTTCGAGCGGCTGCGCCTGTTCCCCGGCCGCACCGAGAGCCTACGGGTGCGCAGCATCGAGGAGACCGAGTCGCGCTACTACCTGCGCTTCACCGCGGTGGACCGCCCCGGGGTGTTGGCCAAGATCGCCGGCGAGTTCGGGCGGCACGACATCAGCATCGCGTCCGTGCTCCAGCGGGAGCGTCACACCACGCAGGCCGTGCCGCTGATCATCATGACGCACCAGGCCCGCGAGGCCAACCTGCGGCGGGCGCTGGCCGCCATCGAGCCGCAAGGCATCGTGGAGGGCAGCCCGGTCGTCATCCGGGTTGAAGGCGACTCGACGAGGCCATCTGCTTCCTCGGCGGCGGCGCTTGGGACCACTACGTGCCGGCCATCGTGGACGAGGTGGCGGCGAGCGTGCCGCCCAGCGTGGTCACGCCCTCCTCGCCGCAGCCCGTGCTTCGCACAGTCTTTGAGCTGGAGGGCATGTTCTCCGCTCTCACGGGGCTGGAGCTTTCGACGGCGCCCTTCGCCGACGGGCCGTCGGCCCTCGCCGAGGCCATCCGCACGGCCGTGCGGGCGACGGGACGCAGCGGCGCCGTGCTGGCGCGGACGATGAATCCCCGCTGCCGCGCCATCGCCCGTTCGCTCCTCTCGCCTCCCCTGACGCTTCAGGAGGCGGGCTACCACGGCGGCGTCACGCGCCCGAGCGACGTCGAGCGGCTGCTCTCGGACGGCGTAGCGTGCGTGGTCGTGGAGCAGCCCAACTTCTTCGGGTGCTTCGAGGACGTGGCCGCCCTCGCGGAAGTCGCGCACCGCTGCGAGGCGCAACTCGTGGTGAAGGTGGACCCGATCGCCCTGGGCATCCTCGCCCCGCCGGGCGCGGCCGGCGCGGACATCGCGGTGGCCGACGCCCAGCCGCTGGGCACGCGCCCGCTCTACGGCGCCGAATCGCTCGGCCTGCTCGCCTGCCGCCCCGGGCTGGCCCCCGCGCTCGGCGGCTGGCGAGTCGAGCGCCGCGGCGATGCCTTTGCCGCCGTGGGCGTGGCAACTGAGCGGGTCCGAACGGACCAGATCGTGCGGCCGGTCGCCTACCTGGCGGCGGTCGGGGCCGAGGGCCTGGTCAGGGCAGCCACGCTCTCGATGGGCGCCGCCCACGCGACCCGGCGCGCCATCACCACAATCGAGGGGCTGACGCTGCGCTTCCGCGCGCCGTACTTCAAGGAGTTCGCCGTCGAGTGCGACGGCGACCCCGAGGAGGTCACTCAGGCGTTGCTCGAGAGCAACGTGCTGGGCGCGCTCCCGCTCCAGGCCGACTATCCTGAGATGGAGAACTGCGTGCTCTTCGCCGCCACGGAGCGGCGGAGCCGGGCCGACATCGAGCTGCTGCGCCACGCGCTGGAGCTGCTCAGCGACTTCAGCGGCGGCGGCCGCGACGACCTGTCTCTGGACGCCGACGATGCCTGAACCACCAGAGCGCGACAACGGGCACTTCCCCGAGCCGGCACAGGAGGCGCTCCAGTGCCTCGAGCAGGTCCCCGCTGCGCTTCGGCGACCGACGCCGCCCGCGCTGGCCGCGAGCGACGAAGAGGCCCTTCGAGCGCGCTTCGCGGACGTTGCCGCGCTGCCGCGCCCCTCCTGGCCGGGGGCCGCGGCGGCGAGGCGCGCGGCCGGCCTTCCGGGCTTCAGCTCGCTGCACCCACATCAGCCGGCTCCTACGTTGCAGGGAGCGCTCGAGGTCATGCACGAGGTGGCGCGGGCGCTCGCCGCGCTCACGGGACTCGACCGCTGGAGCCTACAGCCGCCAAGCCTCCCCGTCGCCGAGCGCGCCGCCGTGCGACTCGCCGTCGCCTCCTTCGCCCGCACCCAGCCCGCCCGCACCGAGGTCGTGGCGCCTGCCGACAGTCCGCTCCTCGCCCACGCGAGGGACCTGGGCCTGCCCACCCAGGCGGTGGCGCGCCTGCCGGGCGGCGACGTGGACCTGGAGGCGCTGGAGGCCGCCGTCGGAGACGCCACGGCCCTCGTCGCCGCAGGCTGGCTCACGCCGGCCGGGCGGCTCGAGCGCAACCTGCTTGCGGCGGGCCACGTGGCGCATGCCCGCGGCGCCCTGTTCGGCGTGGACGCGACGGGCCTCGGGCGGCTGGCGGGCCACACGCGCCTGCGCGAGGCGGAGGCCGACATCGCCTGGCTGAGCCTGGGCGAGTTGTGCCCCGTGGCGACGGGAGCGGCGCTGGGCGTCCGCGCCCCGCTCACGCAGCATCTGCCCTGCCCCCTCGTGAGCAAGGAGCGGAGCGGGTACGGCTTGGACGACGAGTTGCCGGGCAGCATCGGCCCGCTGGCCCTCACGGCCGCCCGGCTGGGCGATGCGCTGCCCATCTACGTGGCACTCCGCACCCTGGGCGAGGCGGGCCTCCGCCGCCAGGCGGCGGCCAGTGGCGATTCACGATAGGCGATTGAGGGACACGAACAGATGAAGATTGTCGTGAGCGACCCGCTGTCCGCCGAGGGCCTGAGCATCCTGCGCGAGGCGGGGCACGAGGTGGTGGAGCTGGCCGGCGCGCCGCCGGAGCAACTGCGGGCCGCGCTCGCAGATGCCGACGCCCTGCTCGTTCGCAGCGGGACGAAGGTCACGGCCGAGCTGCTGGCCGGGGCCGAGCGCCTGAAGGTGATCGGCCGAGCCGGAGCGGGCGTGGACAACGTGGACCTGGCGGCGGCGACCCGCCGCGGGGTCCTCGTGATGAACACGCCGGGCGGCAACACGGTTGCGGCATGCGAGCTGACGATGGCCATGATGCTGGCCCTGGCCCGCCGCCTGCCGCAGCTTAGCGCCCGCGTGAAGGCAGGCGACTGGCCGAAGAAGGGGGCGATGGGCACCGAACTCCACGGCAAGCGCCTCGGCATCATCGGCCTCGGCCGCATCGGCTCCGAGGTGGCCCGCCGCGCCCTCGCCTTCGGCATGCAGGTGGCCGCCTACGACCCATTCGTGAGCGCCGAGCGGGCGCGCAGCCTCGAGGTCCGCCTGACCACCCTCGACGACCTCCTGGCCACCAGCGACGTCCTGACCAGCCCTCCGCAGCGGCAGGGTGGGCGGCGCCGCCCTCGACGTGTTCGAGAAGGAGCCGCCCCCGGCCGGCTGCCCCCTCCTCGCCTTCGACCAGGTGATCGCCACGCCCCACGTGGGCGCCACCACCCGCGAGGCCCAGGCCACCGTGGCCATCGAGATCGCCCCCCTTGACGGCGGCGACGGCCTTCTTGGCGCTGAAGAGGTCGAAGGCGATCTCGGTCGGGTGGACTTCGAGGGCGAACTTGATGCCGAGCTTCTTGAACTCGTTGAGGATGGGGGTGAAGCGGGCCGCGAAGTCGGCGAAGCCTGCCTCGTACTCCTCGGGCGTGGTCGGCGGGAAGGCGTAGATTTTGGGCCAGATGCTCGAGCCTGTGAAGCCGTTGACGACCTTGACGCCTAGCTTCTTGGCGGCCTTGGCCGTGGCGACGAGCTTCTGGGCCGCGCGCTCCTGGACCTTCGGGCCGACCCCGTCGCCCCACACGTCGGGCGGCAGGATGCGGCTGTGGCGCTCGTCAATCACGTCGCAGATGGCCTGGCCAACGAGGTGGGTGGAAATGGCGAAGACCTTGAGGCCGAACTTGCCGAGGATGTCGTGGCGGGTCTGGCAGTACTTGTCGTCGCTCAGGGCCTTATCCACGTCGAAGTGGTCGCCCCAGCAGGCCAACTCGAGGCCGTCGTAGCCCCAGCCCTTGGCCATCTCGGCCAGCTTCACCAGCGGCAGGTCGGCCCATTGTCCCGTGAACAGCGTGATTGGCCTCGACATGCCTTCTCCTCTCAAAGTGCCCAGCGGTTGACGGTTTCCGACACGCCTCCGGTAGGGGGTATGATAGCCATATGCCCGCGACAAGTCAAGGGGCAATCGCGTGTTCCCCAAATTGCCGCTTGATCGGGTTTTCATTATCTATTATTATTGAAGGTTCTGATAGCACCGAGGGCGGCGACGAGGAAGGCGAGGGAAGGGTGTGACCCCCTGGACCAACGGCCGGTGTCCGGGGTTCCCACGGCGCAGCCTTGAGACCTTCGCAAAGTCGCTGCCCTGTCGAGGGGACTCAGCGGGCCGGGAGAAGGACGCGTGAAACTGGCAATCAGCGGCAAGGGCGGCGTGGGGAAGACGACCCTGGCCGCCGTTCTCGCCCGACTCTGCGCCGACGAGGGACAGCCCGTAGTCGCCATTGACGCAGATCTCGACTCCAGCCTGGCCTCCGCCCTGGGGGTGCCGAACGCCGAGGGGCTGACGCCGATTGGCGAGATGGCCGACCTGATCGCGGAGCGCACGGAATCGGGCAAGAAGGGCTATGGGAAGCTCTTCAAGATCAACCCCACCGTCGCCGACATCCCCGACAAGTTCAGCGTCGTCCACAAGGGCGTGCGGCTCATGGTCCTGGGCGCGCCCAAGCGCGGCGGCGGGGGCTGCAACTGCCCCGAAAACGTCTTCCTCCGCACGCTCCTGAACCACCTGGCCTTCCAGCGCAACGAGACGCTGATCATGGACATGGAGGCAGGGACGGAGCACCTGGGCCGCGCGACGTGCGAGGCGATTGACGCGATGATCGTCGTCGTGGAGCCGGGCCGCCGCAGCGCCGCCCTCGCCGGCCACGTGCAGCAGATGGCGAAGGACATCGGGGTGAAGCGCATCTTCCTGGTCGCCAACAAGGTGCGCTCACCGAAGGACATGGAGACGCTTCGCGGCGCCTTGCCCAAGGGCGCGCCGCTCCTGGGCAGCATCAGCTTCGACGAGCGGCTGATGACGGCCGACCTGGAGGGCCGCCCGGTGGACGAGGTGGGCGGCAAGCTCTTCGACGAGGTGAAAGCCATCCGCAGCGAGTTGCTGCGGCAATTGAAGCGGTAGGGCGTGCATACCTGCACGCGGAGAGAGAAGAGCGGCCCGCGAAACACGCGAAAGGGAAGACCGGATGATACAGCCTGGGATGCTGATCGTGGACACCAAGCGCTGCATCGCGTGCAAGCGCTGCATGACCGAGTGCGCCGTGGCCCACTCGGCGTCGAAGGACCTGGCGAGCGCGATGCAGGAGACGCCGCGGCCCGAGCCGCGCGTGTGGGTGAAGGAGGCCGGCCCCTTCGCCGCCCCCTACCAGTGCCGCCACTGCGAGACGCCCCCCTGCGTGCCTGCCTGCCCCAACGCGGCGCTGGCCAAGGACGCCGAGCGGGGCACCGTTGTGTTGAGCCTGGACGCCTGCGCGGGCGCGGCCAAGTGCGTGAAGAAATGCCCCTTCCTCGGCATCCAGATGAACCTGGCGGGCGACAAGGCCGTGAAGTGCGACCTGTGCTTCGACCGCCTCCAGGAGGGCCGCATCCCCGCCTGCGCCGAGGCCTGCCCGGTGGACGCCATCGTCTACAAGCGGTTCGAGGAGCTGACCGACGAGGAGAAGGCGTTCCGCAGCGGACGGCCCGGCGCGGCACTCGTCCGCCGCACCAACGTCCGCTACTGGGTGGACCCCGCGAAGTGCATCGCGTGCCGCAAGTGCGCGATGGTGTGCCCCGCCGGGGCCATCGAGGGGGAGAAGAAGGTCGCCCACAAGGTCATTCAGGCCAAGTGCGTCACGTGCGGCGCCTGCTTCCTGAACTGCCCGGTGGACGCGATTCTGGCGATTGACCCCGAGAAGTTCGACGAGGTGGCCCAGGCGGAGCCACTCTCCCCTGCCCCACCCCCGCCGGCGGAGGCCGAGGCGGAGCCTGCCCCCGCGCCTGAGCCAGCGCCTGCGCCCGAGCCTGAACCCGCGCCTGCCCCGGCACAGGAGCCAGCGCCGGAGCCCGAGGCGGCACCCGCGCCCGAGCCTGTGCCCGCGGCGCCGGCCGAGGAAGCCACACGGCTGGACGAGCCCGCCGTGCCACCGGGTGAGCAAGAGCCGCCGAAGAGCGGCGTGTCGAAGAAACAGCGGCGCATCGAGCGCAAGATCAAACGCAAGGCCAAGAAGGCCAAGGGCGGAGCCAACTAGGCCACCCAGAAGGAGATGCTTGATGGCAGATGCGACGAAACCACGCGACGACATGTCGCTGGGAATGCTCGAGGACATGGCCGCCTGCGGGCTGGAGACGACGTGGGACCGCTACGAGTCCCAGCTTCCCCAGTGCGGCTTCGGGAAGAGCGGCCTGTGCTGCCGCCACTGCAACATGGGGCCACGGGGTCCACGGCCAGCCTGTTCCCGCGGAACGGCCCGAGCATGTGAGGGATGAGGCCCGCCTGGGCCACCTCGGCCGCGAAGTCCTGGAAGAGCGCGAACTCCTTGCCCTTCTCCTCGAATATCTGGAGCTGCCCCCGCCCCGTGACCATCCAGAGCCTCGCGGGGTTTGCCCACGAGTCGAGGCAGAAGACCGGGGTGAAGGTCATCCTGGGATCGCCCTTGGGGATGGCGAGCTTCTGCTCGATGAGCGGCCGCGGGTCGTCGAGCGGCCCCAGCTTCCGAAACGTCAGCTCCTGACCCCCGCCCACTGTCCTGGGGGAGATTCGGCCGTCGTGGATGGGGCCGACGCCGTAGCACAGGAGATAGATCTCGCCCGTCCTGTGGTGGACGCCGATCTCCTGCGGGGCGGCGACTGGGATGGACTTGAGGAACTTGCCCTCGGGCGAGTAGACCTGCACGCGGTCGTTCCTGCTGTCGCACACGTAGAGGCGGCCCTGGGCGTCGCAGGCCAGGCCCTCGGGCACGTAGAACTGATCGTTGTCCTTCCCCACGCTCGACACCTGGCCGCCCGCGATGGTGCCGACCCAGGGCTTCTCGCCAACTGTCGGGTCGCGGTCGAACACCGCCCCGGTGGCACGGGCATCTTGCCCGTGGCGCACAGGCGGGACGCCTGTGCCACCAACCCCTTTCCCAGGGCCCTCTTCCGGTGGCACAGGCATCCTGCCTGTGCTGCGCTCCCACGGCACCCGCCAGACGGCGTTCCAGAGGTAGCGGCTGCGGCCGGTCGTGCGGCCATCGGGGTCGAGGCCCGTGAAGTATATCCACTTGCCGTCGGGGCTGAGCGCGAGGTGGCCCTGGCCGTTCTCGACGCTGAACTGCTTGGCCAGGAGCGCGCCCAGGACCGGCTCGCCGCCCGACCCGTCGCCGGCTCCGGGTGCCCGGCCGTCGGTGCGGAGCCGCAGGAGGTGCCGGGCGCCGTAACCGCTGGTCACCGACACCAGCTTGCCCGCGGCCGCGGCAAGGGACTGAGCGTCCCACACCCCCACAAACGGCTCGACGCCGCCCAACCCACTCAGGCGGGGCACGGTCCGCCCGTTCTCCGTCGTGCGGAGCGGGATGTTCAGCTCCTTCGCGTTCACCCTCTCGCCCGCGTAGGGCACGAGCGTGCGGACGTAGCGGGCGTCGTGGTCGAACATCCGGAGTTGGTTGCGGGCGCTCAGCTCCAGCACGTACACCCCGCCGGCATCGGCCGCAATCGCCCCGGGCGAGCTGCCGTGCGTGAGATCCTTCGGGTGGAACGCCAGCACCTTGTCGAACGTGGGGTTGAGGCCCAGCGACACCCGAGCCACGCACCGCTCGGGGTTCTCCACGTAGCGGCCCGCGTCGTCCTTCCCGTCCCAGACCAGCTCCTGCTCCAGAGCGTCCTTGTTGAACGGGCCAGGCGCGTTGGGGCCGAGGACGCCGTAGACGAGGTGCCGCAGAATCCTCCCCTTGCCGTCCTCGATGGCCACGGCCACGTCGCACGCGCCCTTGGAGGCGAAGCGGACCGCGTAGCGGTCGCGGAGCGGCTTGCCGTCCGGCCCCGCCTGCCGCGCGAACGTTGGGCGGCGGGTGAACTCGAAGACCTCCTGCCGCGGAGTCGGCTTGAGCTTCGGCCCCTCCCACCCCTCCTGCCCCATGCTCACCCCGCCCACCAAGCAGGCGCATAGCACGGACCAGAACACAGCCGAACGGACGAACGCCATCGCGTGTCTCCTCACCCGCAAGAGCCTATCAGAATCCCGCGGGGCGGTCAATAAGCGCGTCGCGGCGGGGTGCGTGTAATCTCCTTCGGTATGCCACGTTCTGGGAGCTGCGCGGGACGCTGGCCACTGCGCGAGCGCGCCGGATTGGGCGAGCCCCGGCCCCAAGGTGCAGCGCAGAAGAACATTCCACACTTGTACACGTGTGGAATGTTCTTCTCAGACAGCCTGGGGCATGCGGTGGCTCTGCGCGAAGCAGGTGACGCTCCGGCCGAAGGAGGTCACGCGCACTGCACCGATGGGTGCATGCAATCTCTTCCGGTGTGCCCCGCTTCGGGGGCTGCGCGGGCCGCTGGCCTCTGCGCAAGCGCGCCGGATTGGGCGATGCTCGGCCCCAGGGAGCAGCGGAGAAGGGGATTCCACACTTGTACAAGTGTGGAATGTTCTTCTCAGACAGCCTCGGGCATGCGGTGGCTGTGCGCGAAGCAGGTGACGCTCCGGCCGAAGGAGGTTACGCGCACTGCACCGATGGGTGCATGCAATCTCTTCCGGTGTGCCCCGCTTCGGGGGCTGCGCAGGACGCGGGCCACTGCGCGAGCGCGCCGGATTGGGCTAGCCCCGGCCCCAAGGTGCAGCGCAGAAGAACATTCCACACTTGTACAGTGTGGAATGTTCTTCTCAGGCAGCCTGGGACACGCGGTGGCTGTGCGCGAAGCAGGTGACGCTCCCGCCGAAGGAGGTTGCACTCACCCGTCGCGGCGTCACCGCCCCCACTGGGCTCGCCCCAGTGGGGGGCGGGGTGTACTCTGTCCCTGGGGTCCCTCTTGTCGCTTTGGTCCCTCCTCAATCCGAAGCTAAATGGCTTTCAGCGATTCGGCGTCGCCGGGGGTGTGACCAAGACTGCCTAAAGGCAGGACTCCGAACCCAGAGCCGCACGCGTTTGGAGTCCTGCTTTCAGGCAGTCTTCGGCCGGAATGAGCCGAATCGTTGAAAGCCATTTAGGGCTCATCCGACTAAAGCGATCCTTTAGTCGGATGAGCCATACTTGAAGATGCGACACCGCTCTCCTACACTCCGCCAAGCGATAGGCCGTCCCGCATCTTCGGGCAATCTCTCCCTGCACCTTCGAGCCGCCCGGGATTGTCAGATTCGGGCTGGTTTGAGGGGAGTTTGCGTGGGACAGGTCTTGATATGGAAAGGGCTTCTCCGCACAATGGGCGTATGATCCCCGTGGGCGTCGCACAGGTCGCCGAACATCGAGCGCTGGAGGGCGTCGGGGTCGTAGGTGTAGCCCTCGTAGGCGTCGTCGCACAGGACGACGATTGGCTTGCCCGCCTGCTCCACGACCTCGATGAGGCTGTCCACGATGGGCTGCACGAGGTCCTTCGGCGGGTTGAAGCCGACGGGGTTGTTCGGGAAGTTGAGCATCAGCAGGGCCTTGGGCTGCGCGGCCAGGGTGTCGAGGAGCTTGCGCTGCATGCCCTTGAGGTTGAAGCGGCCGCCCTCGAAGAAGGGAAACGTCTCGATCCGCCCGCCGATGTGCCGCTCGACCACGTTGCTGTAGTTCTCCCACAGCCGGTCGGGCGAGACGACCACCTCGTCCTTGTCCACGAACAGCTTGGCAGCCAGGAAGATGCCGCCGGTGACGCCGGGCGTGACGGCGGGGAGGGTAAGGCAGGGCTCGACGCGGGGGCGGAGGTCGCCCACCTTGCGGAGAATCCACTCGCGCCAGGCCTTCCGCAGGTCGGGCAGGCCGAGCATGGGCGCGTAGGCCACCACGTCCTCGCTCTTGAGGCCCGCGAAGGAGCGGGTGACGGACGGGATGTAGAAGGTCACGGCCTTGTCGGGCGCGCCGGCGACGATTTCGCTCTCGGGGCCTTGCGCGCTCCCGATCGTCGCGTCAATCGCCGCCTCCTTCTTCGCCCGGCCCGTCCAGTAGAAGATGCCCTGCGGCAGCCAGATGCTCCGGCCGAAGGCCGACAGCAGGTTGGTGATTCCCGATTTCTTCAGTGCCTCGAACTCCATGGTCTTTCTCGCTCCTCGTTACAGGGAACAGCTCGGGGGACTCGCGCCTGCGGCTCGCCAGAGTATACCTGCCCCGCGCCTTGGTGTCAATACTCCCCTGACCGTAGCCGCAACCGTCCCGGCTGCGGTCGGCGAACGGGACGCTTGCCGCTACACCGCCCAGTGTTGCTCAATGTTGCTCAATGTGGCTCAATGTGGCTCAATCGCCGTTTGGCGATTCTCGGCCTTCCGGCTCAGTGTTCTCCAATGTTGCTCAATGTGGCTCAACATTGCGCCACGCGCACCCGAATCGCGGGGGGGGGCGGGGGGCCGCCCGAGTCCTGGTCGTCCCTCTTCCTCTTCCCTTTCACCTTCACCTCTCACTCTCCCTCTTCCCCTCCACCATATATACGCATCGCGTCCGAGGACTCGCCAGTAACCGTCGGCACTATGGCGAGCGAGCGAGGTGTAAGCTATTGCCAGCTCGGCACTTCGGACGATGGGCCTCGACGCAAGTGTTTTTCAAGAATCGGTCGTCAGTCGCTTTGTAGTCGGTCCGGGCCTCCCTGCCCGAAGCGACTGGAGGCTGACCGGGCTGCTAGTGGGCTGGGTATGCGGCCTGTCGCATCTGGCGGATGGCGGTCACGTAGTCGGCGATTTGGGCGGCCGTTAGGGCGCGGCGGAGGATGAGCACCTCGTCAATGGCCAGGCCAGGGGCGCCCCGCGTGCCCACAGTCACCTCGTTCACCTTGTCTTCCTCGTTGAACGGCCGGCCATCGGTCCGCACCGACCAGGCGAGGCGGCCGTCGGTGTAGACCTCGACGAGCGACGCGCCCTGAATGACGAGGGCCGTGTGGTGCCACACGCCAGCCTTCAACTCGACGTGATCCGCCCAATCCGCATCGTAGATGCCGTTCACGTTCTGGATGCCGGGGAAGTAGTAGACCTGGAGGATGGCCGCGTTGCGCTGGAGGGCACACCACTCGCCTTTGCCGCGCGAGAAGTGGGAGATGATGCCCCTGCCCTGGAGGTGGACGAGCCCGAAGCCGCTGTCAATCTTCGCGTCCTCGGCCAGCGCCCACCAGAACATCACCGTGAGCGGCTTGTGGGGCGAGAACTCGGGGCTCCTCAACTGAAGCGCCCCGCTCTTGCCCGTCAGCGCGCCACGTCCCCGCATTCCATCGGGAACCGAGTTGACGTTGCCCACTTGGGCCACACTGGCGTCGCTGATCTCGGGCCGCCCGCCGACCTGTTCGAAGCCGTGGTAGTAGAGCAGCCGGTCCTCCAGCTCCGGCGGCACACCCAGATGGGGCGACATCTCGCGCGGCGGGGCCACGGCCACAGGAGACACCGGCGCCCGGCACGCGCCGGCGAACAACGTGAGGAGCGCACAAGCCACCAGACCAGCCGGTCGTCTCATCGGGGCAGCATCCTGAACTCGCGGACATCGTGCTTCTTGACGGTCAGCTTCAGCTTGTTGCCCTCGACGGGCACCGCCTTGTCGGTCTCGGCGTCGAGGAACTTGTAGCCGCCCTCGAAGCCGAGGGCCTTGGCGTCAATCGTGATCGTGGCGTCGAGGTCCTTCTCGGCGTAGCTGACGACGGCGAAGACGGCCTCCTTGCCCTTGAGGGAGTAGACGATGGTGGGCAGGTCGGGGCTGTCGGCCACGACAGGCTGCGGACGGTCGTCCCAGTAGCGATAGACCTCCAGGCCGGGTGTCTCGACGAGGCGGTGAACGTGCTTGAACAGCGGCTCCCACACGTCGTTCCGCCCCCAGCAATCCAATTCGTGGACGAGGCAGACGGCGGCGAAGGTGCGCTGGGTCCACGGGTCGTTGGCCAGCTTGCCGTGGTCGCCGAGGAGCACGGGCCACACGCCCGCCAACTCGCCCGTCGAGACGAGCAGGATGTACTCGCGCGGGAAGCGATACTGCACGTCGCCCTCCGAGTACTTCCACTCCCAGTCGTATTGCACCGTGGCGAAGGAGTAGAGGGGGAGGATGTTGGTCGAGGTCATGTGGGGCATCGTGATGGGCCGCATCCCGCGCTCGTTCATGTAGACGAACGACCGCTTGACCAGCTCGCGCAGGCCCCAGAGGCCGTTCGAGGGCATCGTCGAGCCGTCGGCTCGCTTGTAGGCGTCGGACATCGCCGTGTTGTAGGAGCCGACGAAGAAATAGTTGTCCCAGTAGACCCCCTGGTTGGACACGACGGGCAGGAGCGACGCTGGGACGCCGAGCGTGACGAGGCCCGCCCCGCTGCGGAGCGCGCCCTCGGCGGCCAGGCACGCGGCGCCGGCAAAGCCCGTGGAGCCGGCGAGGACGAGCACGTGGCCGAACTGGCCCTTGTGCGCGGCCGGCTCGCGGCGAAGCTCCGCCAGTTCCTTCCCAGGGTCGAGCACCAGCATGGCCTCCTCAGGCGCCCGAGACCGCGGCGACGAACTGCTTCGCCGTCTCGGTGATCAGGGCGTAGTTGCCTGTGGCGAGGGCATCCTTGCGAACGAGGTTGGAGCCGACGCCGAGGGCGACGGCGCCCGCCTTGAGCCAGTCGGCGGCGTTGCCCACGTCCACGCCGCCGGTCGGCATGATCGGCACCTCGGGCAGCGGGGCGCGAATGGCCTTGAGATACGCTATGCCGCCCAGCTCGGCGGGGAAGAGCTTCACGCAGTCGGCGCCGGCCTGCCAGGCGGCGGCGACCTCGGTGGGGGTGAAGGCGCCGGGCATCACCGCCACGTCGCGCTCCGCGCACAGGCGGATGACATCGCCGTTCGTGTTGGGCGCCACGATGTAGCGGGCGCCGGCGGCGATGGCCTCGGCGGCCCGCTTCGCGTCCGTCACCGTGCCGGCGCCTAGCATCACGCGACCGCCGTAGCTTTGCCTCACGGCGGCGATGACCTCGGGGGCATTCGGCACGGTGAACGTGATCTCGATGCAGCACACGCCGCCGGCGAGAAGGGCGTCCACGATGGGCCGCACCTGCTCGGCCGTGCTGCGCACGACGGCGACGAGGCGGTGCTTGCGGACAGCCGCCATCACTTCCTGGCGGTTCGACACGGCTTGCTCCTTCCCTTCGGCGTCCGTGTAGCACAGGCGCCCTCGCCTGTGCGCACAGCCGAGGGCGGCTGTGCCACAAGGTTGGTGTGGTTGACCAGCGAGGCGATGTAACCGGCGCCAAAGCCGTTGTCAATGTTCACGACGCAGACGCTCGAGGCGCAACTGTTGAGCATGGCCAGGAGCGCGGCGAGGCCGCCGAAGCTGGCCCCATAGCCGATGCTCGTGGGCACGGCAATGACGGGGCGGCTGGTCAGCCCGCCTACGACGCTCGCCAGCGCCCCCTCCATGCCCGCGACCACGATGAGCACGTTTGCCTCGAACACGTGGTCGGCGCGCTGGAGCAGGCGGTGGATGCCTGCGACCCCCACGTCGTAGAGCTTCTCCACGCGGTTGCCCAGCACCTCGGCGGTCACGCGGGCCTCCTCGGCCACCGGGATATCGGAGGTGCCGGCGCTCACGACGAGCACGTTGCCCGGCGGCGGCTTCTTCGGCTTGCGGCCGCAGACAATGATCCGGGCCGGCTCGTGGTACTCGGCGTCGGGCAGCACGCGGCGGACGGCCTCGAAGGCGGCCGCGTCCGCCCGCGTGGCCATCACCTCGCAGCCCTCGGCCGCCAGGCGCTGGGCAATGGCGGCCACCTGAGCGGGCGTTTTGCCCGGACAGAAGATCACCTCGGGCACGCCGCAGCGCAGGGCGCGATGGGTGTCCACGTTGGCGAAGCCGAGGTCCTGGAAGGGCAGGCGGCGGATGCGCTCGAGGGCGGCCTCGGGCTCGACCTTGCCCTGCTGCACCTGCCCGAGAAGCTCGCGGAGGGCCTGGACGTTCATCGCTAGACCTTCCCTTTCCTGAGGGAGCGGGAGAAGGGGAGATAGGGCGTGGGCGCGACGTCGAGCGGCGCCTCGCGGCCGGCGGCCAGCAGGTGGTGGCCGAGGCCCGCCACCATCGCCGCGTTGTCGGTGCAGAGGGCCGGGGGCGCGAAGCGGACGCGGAGGCCCACCTTGGCCGCTTCCTCGCCGAGACGTGCCCGCAGCCGCGAGTTGCACGCCACGCCGCCGCCCGCGACCAGCGTGCCGACGCCGCGCGAGAGGGCCGCGCGGATGCTCTTCTCGACCAGCACGTCCACCACGGCCTCCTGGAACGACGCCGCGAGGTCGGGCACGGCCTCGGCCGGCGGCGGGGCGTTGCCGCGCCCCCGGGCGTTGTGGCCGTAGCACTCGTAGAGCACGGCGGTTTTGATGCCGCTGAAGCTGAAATCGAACGAGCCAGGCTCGAGCATCGTCCTGGGGAACGCGACGGCTTTGGGGTTGCCGCCGCGTGCCGCGCGGTCAATAGCTGGGCCGCCTGGGTAGCTGAGGCCGAGGACGGAGGCCGCCTTGTCGAATGCCTCGCCCGCCGCGTCGTCGGTCGTCGTGCCCACCACCTCGGTGTCCACGGGGCTGGTGGCGTAAAGGAGCGCGGTGTGGCCGCCCGAGGCGATGAGGCCGACGAGCGGGTAGTCGAGCGGCGCGTCGAGCGCGGGCGCGTAAAGGTGTGCCTCGATGTGGTTCACCGCGGCCAGCGGCACGCCGAGGAGCCAGCTCAGCGTCTTCGCCGCCGCCACGCCGATGAGCAGCGCCCCGATGAGGCCGGGACAGGTCGTCACCGCAATCGCGTCCAGCGCACCGAGGGTCAGGCCGGCCTGCTGCACCGCCTGGTCAATCGTGGGCACGACGGCCTCCACGTGGGCGCGGCATGCAATCTCGGGCACCACGCCGCCGTACTTCGCGTGAAGATGCTCCTGGGACGCGACGACGCTCGACAGCACGCGCGCGCCGTCCTCGACCACGGCCGCCGCCGTCTCGTCGCACGATGTCTCGATGCCCAGGATGCGCACGGACTCTCCGGGGAAGGAACGACGGGATGGATGCCTGGATGAATGGATGGGTGGATGAGTGTCAGACAATCATCCATTCCTCCAACCATCCACCCATCCATCCATCCAGCGTGCCGCTCACCGCTTCTCGTAGACCAGGATCGCCTTCAACGCGTCCACCGCGCGAACCAGCACGGTGTCCACGAACGGCTTCTTCTCGCCCTCCTTGCCGTCGGGGGCCTTGGGGGCGGGCGGCTTGTCCGGCCCATCCGGTAGGCGCACTCGGGCAGCCAGAGGCCGCGCGGGGCGCGCCCGAAGTGGCGCCTGTACGTCGTAACTGCCGTCCTCACTTGGGCTTGCACGCATTCGTCGCGGCCCAGCAGGGGCAGGTAGCCGTGCGTTGCGCAGCAGGTGATCACCTCGATGTGCCCGGCGTCCTGGAGGCGCCGGAAGCCGCCCACCAGGTCCCTCCCATACTTGTCAGTGAAGTCGCGGCGGACCCCCTCGAAGTACGCCGCCCAGTTCCTGGCCAGGCCCTCGAGGTGCGGGCGGCCCGTGTCGCGGAACTCCTTCTCGTTCTGCTGGGCGAAGACGACCCGCTGCTCGCAGTAGCCGACGAATTCGTCCTTGAACCCCTCGTCGGCCAGCATCTCGCACAGCACGGGCGTGATGTTGAGCGTAACCTTAGCAGAAATGCCATCTTCCGCCAACCGGTTGAAGGCGTTGAGCAGCGGGATGTAGCACTCGCCCGTCGCCTCGTTCAGCCAGTCGGTCCCATGCGGCCACACCCCGTGGCTCAGCACATAGGGCAGGTGGGCGTGGAGCACCAGGGCGAATCGCCCCTTCTCAGTAGTCGGCATGGCGTCGGCACCCTTCATCCTCGGACCTCGTTCGGGCCAGTCACACTCCCGCCCATTATACCGGATTCGCGGCCCAGCGCGAAAACATTCATGCCCCGTGCCAACCCCTCCCCGCCTGCCAGAATGGCAGCCGCGGATGCCGCCAAAGGGACCCTTTTCTGCCACCTGAAGGGTTCATTTTCCGCCATCGTGCAGGCGGTTGACTCATCGCTCTGGACACTGTAGAATGTGCCCCGGCACACACACCGCCCCGTTCCCCTACCGGTTGGTAGGTTGGAGTGCGCCGTGGCCAAGCACCCCGCGAAGTGCCCCAAGTGCGGCAGCCGGCTCGACTACGAGTCGGCCGTTGACGATCTGCTCGTCTGTCCCCATTGCCAGGCGAAGCTGCGCGCCCCGGGTCGCGGGAAGGCGCAGGCGGCGGACGGCAGCGACCCCCTCATCGGCCAACGGCTCGGGCCGTTCGAGGTCCTCGGCCTCCTCGGCCGCGGCGGCATGGGCGCCGTCTACAAGGCCCGCCAGCTCACCCTCGACCGCTTCGTGGCCCTCAAGGTCCTCCCCGAGTCCTTCGCGCACGACGCCGCGTTCGTGGCGCGCTTCCGGCGCGAGGCCCGCTCCGCCGCCGCTGTCAACCACCCCAACATCATCCGGGTCTTCGACGTCGCCGAGGACCGCGGCTACCAGTTCATCGCCATGGAGGTGGTGGAGGGCGAGAGCCTGGCCGGCCTCCTGAAGCGCGAGGGCCGCCTGTCCCTCGGCCGCGCGGTGGAGCTGATAACGCAGGTCGCCTCCGGCCTCGCCGAGGCCCACGCCAAGGGAATCGTCCACCGCGACATCAAGCCGGCGAACATCCTTCTCGATGCCGAAGGCGTCCCCAAGGTGGCCGACTTCGGCCTCGCCAAGCGCGAGGGCGTGGACCACAGCGTCACCGCCACGGGCGCCTCACTCGGCACCCCCCTCTACATGCCCCCCGAGGTCTGCAAGGGCCAGGCGGCCGACGCGCGCTCCGATCTCTACTCCCTGGGCGCCACCTTCTACCACCTGTTGGCCGGCAGGCCCCCCTTCGAGGCCGAGACCTCCGCCGCCCTCATCTACAAACACCTTCAGGTGGACCCCGAGCCCCTCGCGCAAGCTGCCCCTGGCACCCCGGCCGAGGTGTGCCACATCGTCCACCGCCTCCTGCGCAAGAGCCCCGCCGGCCGCTTCCAGAGCGCCAGCGACCTGCTTGCCGCCCTGAGCGGCGCCGCCGACACGCCCGCCCGCCAGGTCCCCGTGCAGGCAGCGGCCGCCCCGGGCGACGTCACCCGCACCCTCCCCGGAGCTGTAGGCGGGGCGTCCCTGCCCCGCGTGGCCAGGGAGGTGCCGGCACACGCGAAGCCCATGGGCGGGGCCTCCCCGTCCCGCCTCTTCCTCATCGGCGGCATCGCCGCCGCAGTTGCCCTCATCGTCATCCTCTTCTTCATCCTTCGCGGGTCTCGTGTGGCACAGCCGCCCACGGCTGTGAAACCCCCAACCCCCGACACCCAACACCCAACACCCGGCTCCCCTGCTCTCGAAGGCCACGCCGCCCTCTGCCTCCAATACGCCCGCACCTGCGCCGAGCGCAAGGAGTGGCTGAAGGCCGAAGAGTACCTCGGCCAGCTTGCCTCTAAGTACGCCGCCACGCGCTTCGCCGCCGACAACAGGGCCGCCATCGCCGCTCTCCGTGCCCAGGCCGACGCTGCCCTCGGCGCCCCCGCCAGCAAGGGGCCTGCCCTGGTCCCCGATGCCGAGGGCTGGATGAGCATGTTCGACGGCAGGACCCTCGGCGGCTGGCGCGTCGTCGAGGGAGGCCCCTTCACCCGCCACGGCAGGGTGAGCGTGGAGAACAAGCAGATCACCCTGGAACGGGGGGACCCTCAGACCGGGATCGCCTGGTCCGGCGACTTCCCGCGCGTGGACTACGAGGTGGCCCTCGACGTGATGCGGCTCGACGGCGCCAACGACTTCGCCACCCTCGTCTTCCCTCACCTGGCGAACTCCACGCGCCTGCTGTGCACCTGGGGCCCCAGCACCATGGCGGTGGAGGTGGACGGCAAGGCGGGCGAAGGCAACCCGACGGCCAGAACCGTCGCCGTCAAGGACAGCCAGTGGTATCGCCTCCGCCTGCGCGTCACGGCGCCGCGGCTCGAAGTCTGGCTGGACGACGAGAAGGTGGTGGACCTCTCGACTGCCGGCCAGAGCCTCACCCTCCACCCCGATTGCCTTCCGCTCCAGCCCTTCGGCATCTACTCCTGGCTCACCCGCTCGGCCGTGCGCAACCTCCGCTTCCGCCGCGTCCCGCCCGGGCCGGCCGAGGAGTGGACCACGCTGCCCAACGGCTGGCGCGTGGGCAAGCCCGTGGCCACGGACTTGACGAGCTGGTCGATCTGCTCAGGTGAGTCTGCAACACCTGGGAGCAAGGGGCAGAGCATGCCGTAGACCCGCAAACCCCTTGCGGCGGCCTCGATCGTCGCGAGCATTCGCTCCTGGATGTCAGAGGCATTCGGTTCGAGCACTTTGTTGATGGCCGAGTTCTCTGGTGTGGCAGTCAGGCTCAGGCCGACAGAGACGCGTTCACGGTGTCGCTCGATGAAGTCGAAGTCTTTCACGACCGCCGCGTTCTTGGTGAGGATGCGGACCGACCAGCCGGGCTGGGAGAGGATTGCCTCGAGGCACTGGCGGCCGATGTCGTGTTGCTTCGCTTCCGGCGCCCAGGCATCGGTGAGGGTGCAGAGCTGGATGGGGCCGCGCTCCCGAATGCGTGCTGCGTCGCGTGCCACTCTCTCAGGTGTGGTCGGGTCAACGATGCAGTAGCCGCGGGCGAACGGGCTCTCCCCCAGTGCCCTGAAGCAGGTGTGGGTGCGCAGGACGGCGCCAGTGCTGCAGTACAGGCACCCGTGGCCGCACTTGAGGCCAACGTTCACTGCGAACCAGGCGAGCTGGGCCAGGGCGTCGACGCAATGTGAGTCCTGGCCAGCGAGCACGACCTCGATTGGACGGCACTCGATCCGGCGGCCCGAAAGGTGCTCCTTCACAGCAGCGCAGCGGGGACAGCCATCCTTCACCCAGACAATGCCTTCAGGCTCTTTGTCCATCGCGTAGCCTCCATTTGCCTGAGAACATTCGCGCTTGGCTCCTCTGTCCGGAATTTTACGACATTGCTCAATGGGCTCAGTGTCATGGTTCTTCTCTCCTGGCAACGTTTCGCGTGCCGTACCATACGCGCAGGATGACAGGCGGATGGCGGGGTGACGATGGCAAGCTCAGCCAATCTCCGAGCTGAGCTTGCCCGAATGAGGGGGCGTCAGGCACTTGCAGGCCGCGTCGCGCGCGACTATGCTGACGAGGCGATGGGAACGAGGAGAGAAGCCGTGTGCAGCCCGGCCGACCTGTGTGCTTTCGTCCAGGGCGTCGTTGTGTGCGCGCTCCTGGTGCGCGCAGGATACGGCGAGGGACAGGCTCCATTGCGCCAGGAGCTTCCCCTGGAGTCGTGGAGCTTCCAGCCTGGCACCCGCGTGGATGCCGAGCCCAATCCCGCTGACTGGACAAGGGTGAAGCTGCCCTGCCTGTGGTCGCCTACCTGGCGCGGCCACGTGCGAGGCACGGGGAAGTCCTGGGAGAAACGCGACCTGAACGACGTGGATAGCGGCTGGTTCGAGACGGCAGTTGCCACGCCGCCTGAGTGGGACGGGAAGCGGCTCTACCTCGACCTCGTGGGCGTGGAGTGCGACGCCATTGTGTGGGTGAACAGCCAACGGCTGGCCGAAGTGATCGGCCCCGACGCCCGCGTGGACATCACGCAAGCTGTCAAGCCCGGCCAGGAGGCCCGCCTGCGTCTGTGGGTGACTCGCTGGTGGGTGGGTACGCGGAACCAGCGGAGGGATGATGCCTTCCGCGACACGGCGATCCGCAGCCGCGCAGGCTCGCAATGGTACAAGGACGAAGACGCAGTGCGCCGGGGCACCTCAGCGGGCATCGCGGCCGGCGCAGCACTGCGAGCCCTGCCCGCAGAGGCTGAGATCGCCGACGTGCTGGTCGAGACGAGCTTCCGTGCGAGAGAGCTGCGGCTTCACGTCGGCCTCATCCCCCACGCCGACTTGGCCGGTGCGCGCTTCGAGGTGCAGGTGGCCGAGACCGACGGCTCGGCCGCGGGCCTGCCCTCGGCGCGGCTGCCGGTCGAGGCGGGAGGGCAGTTGGGCGAAGCTCATCGCCAGACCCTCGCCATCCCGTGGGAACGTCCTCATCTCTGGGAGATCGGTGCTCCGCATCTCTATGTCGTGCGAGTTGCCTTGCTCGACGCTCAGGGCAAGGCCATCGACCGGCATCCGGCCGTGCGTTTCGGCTTCCGCGAGGTGTGGACGGAGGGCAGGCGGCTCATGCTGAACGGCCACCCGCTTCGCCTGCGGATGGCGCCCTTCATCGGCGATCTCGGGCACCTGCTCTTCTACGAGGGTATGGGCTTCAACACCATTGAGTTCCAGCCCAACCCCGGCTTCTGGTACGGCCCGAGCCTGTTCCCTGACGGCGCCGCGCAGGCGGGCACGAAGGAGCTGCTCGACGCGGCCGATGAGCGCGGCTGGGCCGTGCTGATGCCCGTGCCTGGCGTCAGCTACGTCCGCGACCGCCTCGCCGACGCCCCGCCCCGCGAACGCTTCCTGCGCGACAGCCGCTCGTGGTTGCGCCGGCTCAGTCGCCAGAACCGTCCCTCGGTTCTGATGTGGTGTCCTTCAATGAATACCGCGTTGGACATAGACCCTGCCTGTCTGGGCCGCAAGCCCACGGCCACGCCCCCCGCCTGGTACGCCCTCTCCGAGCAGCTCGTCAAGTCGCTCGACCCGACCCGCCTCGTCTATCACCACCAGGGCGCCCAGACCGGCGACGTGGAGACGGCGAACCTCTACCCCAACTTCATGCCGCTCCAGGAGGGCGAGGACTTCCTCTCGGCCTGGAGCCAAGGCGGCGAGAAGCCCTGGGGCGCCGTGGAGCACCAGCACCCGGTCATCCTCGACTTCTTCAAGTTCCCCAACCTGCCGCTCTTCACCGAGTACTCCGCCATCTACCTCGGCGACCGCGCCTACGCCATCGAGAAGGACGACTACGTGCGGGCCTCGCTCGACGTGCTGAAGCAACTGGCGGCCAAGAACTCGACAGGCTCCATGCAGGCAGCCAGTGCCTTCGTCCAAGACAAGCATGCCCTCCACGTTGGCGAGTGGACCGGCTACTACGACCTGATGACCCTTTTCATCCGCAACATCCACCGCTCGTGGCGTGCCTGGGGCGTCAACGGGGGCCTCTTCCCCTGGATCTGCCTCGACGCCGGGTTCGGATCTATGACATCTACCGCGAGATCTCGCGGCCCCTTCTCCTCTTCATCGGCGGCCCGCGCGGGTGCTTCACGGCCAAGGACCACAACTTCTACGCCGGCGAGGAGACCGAGAAGACCATCATCGTCGTCTGGGACGGCCCGGGCAACAGGGGCGTGAAGGTGGGCACTGGTTGACGACCTCGACGATCTTGCGGACGGCGAGCTGGAAGACCTCGCGCCCGCGCAGCTTGATGTAGTGCAGCCGCTGCTCGAGGCTCTCGGGCCCTGCCGGATAGCGCGAGCCGCCGCCCGGAAGCGTCATCGAGCCGCTGTTCGCGCCATCGGCGCCCAGGGTGGTGTGGAGCACCTCGCCGGGCGCTCCGGGGGCCGCGGCGGAGACTACGGTGGCGCCCGCCCCGTCGCCGAACAGGATGCAGCTCGTGCGGTCCTCGTAGTCGGTGAACTTCGTGAGCACCTCGCTGGCCACGACCAGAACGTGTCGGGCCTGGCCCGAGACCACGAGGGCCTGGGCCATGCTGAGAGCGTAGACGTAGCCCGAGCAGGCGGCCAGCAGGTCGAAGGCGGCGCAGGGCACGGCGCCCAGCGCTGCCTGAAGGAAGCAGGCCGACGAGGGGAAGAGCATGTCCGGCGTCATCGTGGCCAGGATGATGGCCCCCAGGTCGGCCGGCGCGATGCCGGCCTCGGCCAGCGCCTGCCGCGAGGCGGGCACCGCCAGGTCCGACGCGGCCTGGCCGGGCGCGGCCGCGCGGCGCTCGCGGATGCCGGTCCGAGTCACGATCCACTCGTCGCTCGTCTCCACCATCTTCGCCAGGTCGGCGTTCGACAGCACGCGCTCGGGGAAGTACATGCCGCAGCCCGTGATGGCGGCCCGAGGACACTCGCCCATGCCGATGGCCCCTCGTGATAGCTAGCTCGCGCGCCTGGCCCGCAGGTCGGCGACGATGTGCTGGTTGACCTTGCGCGCCGCGGCGTCGGTGGCGACGCGGACGGCGACGGCGATGGCCCGCGCGTCAGAGCCGCCGTGGCAGATGGTCACGGTGCCGTTCACGCCCAGGAGCGGCGCGCCGCCGAACTCCGCGTAGTCCACCTTCGCCTTCAGCTCCAACATGGCGTACTTGCAGAGCATGGCGCCGATGCGGCGGCGGAGCGTGCGCTGGATGGCCTCCTTCATCATGCCCAGAATCGTCTCGGCCATCCCCTCGCTCACCTTCAGCAGCACGTTGCCCACGAAGCCCTCGCACACCACCACGTCGGCCTCGCCCGAAAAAACGTCCCGACCCTCCACGTTCCCGATGAAGTTCACGCCCGAGGCCTCCAGGAGCGTCTGCGCGTGCTTCACCAGCCTGTTGCCCTTGATCGACTCCTCGCCGATGTTGAGCAGCCCCACCCGCGGGTGCCGGGCGCCGTAGACGTGTCTGCTGTAGGCCGACGCCATGACCCCGTAGTGCATCAGATGCTCGGGCGTGCAATTCACGTTGGCCCCGCAGTCAATCACCAGCGTCCGCTCCGCCTTGCGCGTCGGCATGGCCACGGCGATGCCGGGGCGCCGCACGCCCTCGAGCAGGCCCAGCTTCAGCATGGCGAACGCCACCACGGCCCCCGTGTTCCCCGCCGACACCACGGCGTCGGCCTCCCCGTTCGCCATCATCTCGATGCAGCGGCCGATCGAGGAGTCCGGCTTGCGCCGCATCGCGTCCACCGGCGCGTCCTCCATCGTCACCGCCTGCGGAGCGTGGCGCACCGTCACCCCGCTCGGCAGGCCCCCGTGCTTGGCCGCCGCGTGGGCGATGCGGGCCTCGTCGCCCACCAGCACCACCTCGTGGCCCTTCAGCCCGGGCGCGGCCTGGATGGCGCCTTGCACCTCCACGTCGGGGGCCGCGTCCGCCCCCATCGCGTCCAGTGCGATCCGCATGCCTCACGCTTCCTTGGCCTTCACCACCTCCCGGCCAGCGTAGTAGCCACAGTTGTGGCACACACGGTGCGGCAGTTTCGGCGTGTGACACTGACGGCACGGCACCAGGTGCGGCGCGCGGAGCGCGTCGTGCGCGCGGCGCTTCCGCCCGCGCGTCCGCGAGTGCTTGCGCTTCGGATTCGGCATCTCCAGCCAACCTCCATGCAAATCCCCCCCTTCCCTGTCCCAAAAAGACAAGCCAGAATTGTACGGGAAACGGCCCGGCGAGTCAACTCCAATCCGAGCGTGCAGAACATGCACGCCAAAACCACCCCACCCCAGAGGGTGGCACAGGCGTCCCGCCTGTGACCGGCCCGTAGGGCGCGCGAACACGCGCGCGAAACCCCCTTCCACCGCCCCCCTCCTCGTCCCGGTGCGCTGCGTCCCCACGCGAGAGGGCGTGTTGCCCGAAGCGGGCGCGCGAGCGCGGACCGTTCGGAGTGCGGGCTTTAGCCCGTAGTTCGGCGCATCGCAGGGGCAAGGTGCGGCCCGAAGGCCGCACTCCAAGCTGGGCTCCCGGTTCGGGCAAGACGCCCCGGAGCGTGGGAACGGGAAGGGACCGCGCTCACGGCTTGAGGCGGCGGAGGCCGGTGTTGCGCAGGCGCGCCGCGCCGCCCGCGCAGGAGTAGAAGTAGACGCCGCCAGTGCGGACGGGCGCCGCCGAGATGTCAATCTCGCGGACGAGCTTCCCGTCGCGGAAGACGGCCAGCCTGTCGCCGGCCATCTCGAGCCTGAGGCGCAGCCAGTTGCCTGCCGGGAACTCGCCAGAGCCGGCCTTCCAGAGGCGCGTGCCGACGGCTTCCACCTCGAGATCGTCGTGGCGGGAGAACAGCAGGCGGAGGCGGTGGGGGGCGCCGCGCCCCATCGCCTCGTGGCCGAGTTGGAGGCCCGCGACGTGCGGGTCCGGGCCGCTCGTGCCCTTGATCTCGCACCCCAGCGCCACATCCGTCCACTTCGCGGCATAGAACAGGTCGGGCCGTTCTGCGATGCCAGTGCCCGCAACCCGCCAGCCTCTCAACGTGTCTCCATCGAACAGCTACCCACGGCTCCCAGCGCACCTCTTCATCGGGTGGGGGCTCACCCTTGGGCTGGGCCTTCGCCGTTGGAGTTGGCTTGAGGGCGGCGATGGCGGCCCTGTTGTCGGCGGCGAAGCGGGTGGAGGCGTACTTGCCGGCGAGGTCACATCGAGCGATTCGGCGGCTGCCATAGCGTTCTCCTGGCACAAGGGAGACGCCACGATACCAACTCCCGCCCCGCGTGTCAAACGCTTTTGCGCGCCGGGTGCGTGTAATCTCCTGAGCCGCCAGAGGGCGAAACCGGGGGGCAAGAAAGGGGACATTCACCTTTTCGCCCCCTTGGGGCGCCAAAGGCTGCTGCGCAGAAAAGGAGAATGTCCCCTTTTCTGCCCCCATCTGGCACGGCGCGCCCCTCCTGGCGGCGTAGGAGATTACACGCACCCGAATCGCGCATTGGGCTCTTGACATCCCGCCCGGCAAAGGGCTACAGTAGGCGGGTGAGCGGGGGCGAGCGCCCAACGCATCGGGCCGGGAGCAAGGCGGTTGTGAACAAACTGCGGACCATGATCATCGGACCGGGGTGGGTGGCGGGCGAGCACATCAAGGGCTATTGCCGCGACCCGAGGGCGGAAATCGTCGCGGTCGTCGGCTTCCGGCCCGAGGATGCCGCCCAGTGCGAGCGGTATCGCCAGCAGTTCGGCTTCGCGGCGCCCTACTACGACGACCTCGGCAAGGCCATCGCTGAATCGGGCGCCCAGGCCGCCTCCGTGTGCACGATCAACCACATGCACCATGCGAACGCTCTCGCGGCAGTCGAGGCCGGGCTGCACGTGTTCTGCGAGAAGCCGCTCGCCCTCACGCCCGAGCAGGTGGATGGGCTGGTGGCTGCCGCGGCGAGGCGCGGGGTCGTCACCCACGTCGGCCACGTGGTCCGCTGGTACTCCGCCGTCGCCGAGCTGAAGCGGAAGGCCGATGCCGGCCTCTTCGGCGCCTTCTACTACGGCGAGGCCGATTACTTTCACCAGTACATCGGCGACTGGAAGACCAAGGCCGCCACCGGCGGCTCCACCTGGCTCATGGGCGGCATCCACGCCCTCGACCTGCTCCTCCACTTCATGGGCTACGATTCGCCCATCGCCGAGGTCTACGGCGTCTGGCAGCCCGCACAGTGGCGCAAGGACTTCGACTACGAGACCGCGTCCTGCGCCATCCTCCGCTTCGCCGACGGGCGAATCGGCAAGGTGGCGACCGACGCCGAATCGGCCGTGCCCTACACCTTCCGCCTCCGCCTCCACGGCACGAAGGGCGGCATCAACCAGGCCCTCTACCACACGCCCGACTTGCCGCCCAAGCAGTGGGCGAAGCAGGAGGGCCTCTACCCCGACGACTGGCACGTCGCCGAGCACCCCTTCCCGGCCGAAGTCAGCTACTTCCTCGACTGCCTCGAGGCCGGCCGCGACTCCGACCTCTCCTTCGCCCGCGCCGCGAAGGCATACCACCTGGTCTTCGCCATCGAGGAGTCCGCCCGAACCGGCAGGCCCGTCAGCTTCACGCGCAACTGAAAGGATGGGAAGATGAAGCCAGCCCCAGCATTCGCCGCAGCGATGGTCCTTTGCTGCCTGGGCATGGGGTCACATCTTCATTTGGCACTTGGCGGCGAAGTGCGAAATGAAGATGTGACCCCTGGCGGCCAGCAGGCCGTCGTCGAGGGGAAGGAGGAGGTGCTCTGGCTCGATGGCCTGGGCAATCCCGCGCGCTGGGGGCCAGCGGAGTGCACGGTCGAGCAGTCGAAGGAACTCAAGGCCGACGGCCGCCCCACGCTCCACCTGCACATTCCCGTGGACCACCTCGGCGGCGAGAAGGCATACCCCATCGGCTGGCCGCGGGTGTACGCGGACCTCAAGGAGGAGGAAAAGGGCTGGACGGACTTCGAGCGCCTCGAGTTCATGGCCTACGCCACGATGTCGCGCGAGAAGGCGCCGAGGCAGGCCCTCAGCTTCCAGGTCCTCTGCCCCGACCGCCAGAACGCCTTCCACCGCACCCTGAGCGAAATCCAGCTCGGCCAGTGGGTGCGGCTCTCGATCCCCATCCGTGCGCTCAAAAGCGCGAAGGACGCCACCCGCCTGGGCTTCAACATTTCCGAGAGCGACTACAAGCACGGGGACAAGCTGGACTTCTATCTTGGAGCGTTCCGCCTTGCGCGGGCGGCGGAGTTCGGCCTGACGAGTCTCAAGGTGCTCAACCCCGTGCTCTATCAGGACCGGCCAACCCTCAAGGTGGAACTCGACGTGGCCGGCCCGCCGCAGAAGGTGCTGGGGACACATTCGGGGCGGAATGTGTCCCCCCTGCCGCTGGCCGTCCGCGCGGGCGAGCAGACCATTCGCCTCAGCGCCCTCGCCGTCCAGCGCGGCCTTCAGAGCGCGGAGATTGACCTCCGCGAGCACAAGCTCAAGCCGGGGGCATACACGCTGGCCGCCGGCGATGAGGACCCGGGCCGAAGCAAGGTCGCGCCGTTCCGTCTGGTGGAAAGCCCATGGCAGGAGGAACCAAAATGACCGCGCGCTCGATTCTCCTGACAGCCATGCTGCTGGCCTTCACGGATGCACGGGGGGAAACTGTCCGCGTGGACTTCGGGACGGAGACCTCGCCCGTCCGCCCGGGCTTCATCCGCGTGACACACAAGACCGCCTTCGGCGAGGCGACGCCCGTCGGGTGGGTGAACCCCGTCGGCTTGGCTTCGGGTGACATGCCCCTGTCGCGGGACTGGACCGTCAACGCATCCAGCGGGCGCAAGGTTCCCCCACCCGTCTACACGACCGATCTCCGCCAGGACCACGTCGGCGGCCAGGGGCCGGCCCTGCTGCGCCTGCGCGTCCAGGACGGCCCGTACCGCCTCTGGCTCCTCTGCGGCACCGCCGGCGGCAACCGCGACCAGGTGTGGAACCTCCGGGCGGCTTCGGGGGGCGAGAGCGACGAGGCGACCTTCCACGGCGCCCACACGGCCCGCGTCCTCGAGCTGCGCGGTGAGGCGAAGGGGGGCACCCTCGACCTCGCACTCTCGACCCGGAGCCGCTGGACGGTCTGCGCCCTCCTCGCCGTCCCTGAGGCGGAATGGGCGCAGGCCTCCGGGGTGTAGGTCCGACCTACCAACGCAACCCTAGAGGAATGCCCCCTTTTGCTCTCCAGATCAACCCCGACTCAAGAATCTGGGACGCTGTCAACTCCTTTGAGCCGGTCGCCATACATGGCCTCCAACACGGCCCTGCATTTCCGCAAGATGGGGTCTCGCCGCGCATCAGGGAGTCCCCTGGTGATCCGGAGACCCATGTGGCCGACGGCCCGGTAGCCGACGCGCATGATGTAGAAGATGGTGTTCGGGTGCTTTGCCCTCGCCCGATGCATCGCGGCGAGCTGGTCCACATCCACCTCATAGTCCCCAGAATCAACATCAAGGAATAGGTACTCCCCCTTGTGTTCGGGCTCCAGCTTCGCGCGGAGGGCCCGGTCGTAGTACTCCTCGGCCCGGCGGGCGAATGCCTCGCGGCCTATGGTCACACTAGCCATCGGCAGTCCTCCTGGTCCCTGCTATGCATTCTACACCACGGCCGCCGGCAACGCCAGCGCCCGGCTCACTTCCACATGGCCTTGAGGGCCTCGACGGTGCGCTCGACGAGGAGGCGACCGCCCTCGGGGCCGACGATGTTGCTCATGATCTCGGCACTGTAGTGGCCGCCCGCAACGCCCCGCTCGGTGGGCAGGTAGGCCAGGCTGTCGCAGGCGACCTGGACGACAAAGGTCTGCTCCGCCGGGCTGCGGGCCTTCATGCGAAGGCCATAATCAATGTAAAGCTCGAACGGGTTGGTGGCCATTGCGATGTCGCCGAGGCGCAGGGTGTGAATCTCGGTCTGATAGACGTTCTGCTCCTCCTGAATGTCGAAGCGGGCGGCGATGTTTTTGTTGACACGCCAGCGGATGTAGCTGGGGCCGTCGAGCTTGTCGAGGCCCTTGGCCTCGAAGTCCTCGTAGGCTTTCTTGGCGGCCTCATACTCCTGTTGTGTGACCTTGCGGACGGGCAGGGGGATCATCTGCGTCTTGTGGGTGAAGGGGAGTTCAGTGCGGATGTCGCCCTTCGCAAGCTCCAACCCGTCGGCGACGGCTCGCGCGATGCGTTGGCCGATCTCCTGCCGGGGCGTGAGGTCGCCCTTGCGCTTGCGGAGCGTGGCCTCGGCCTGCTTGCGGAAGAGGAGGTGCGGCGACAGGTCGCCCGCGGCGCTGCACTGGGGCAGGACGAAGAGGCCCTCGCCGTGGCGCTTGCGCAGCTCCAGCCGAGCGTCGTGCCAGAAATCCGCCGACACGTAGTCCGCGCTCTCCACCTCCTGGGACGTGCAGGCGAGGTTGACGACTACACCCGTCAGCTTCCCCTCGGCGTCCCACGTGTAGAGCAGCTCGACGCCGGGGTCGTGGGTGCTCTCGAAGGTGTCGAACTCGGGCCTGTCGGTCGCCCCGTACATTTGCGTGCGGCCGTTGGAGTAGTGTGCGCGGCGGTTGTGGCCGACGACCGCGTAGGCGAGGGACCAGCTCACGCCGCCCGGCTTGCGGCCCTTCCAGGCCTCGACCACGGCGTCGGCGATGCGGGCGCAGAAGAACTCGACGTAGTCGCGCGGCTGCATCACGCCCTTCTCGGGCACGCGGTAGACGAAGGTGCACATGATGTCGTGCGGGTGATAGCCCTCCTCGCGGGCGTCCACGAGGACCGGGGCGGTGTGGGTGTGGGTGGCGCCCATGAGGATTTTGGCGGGCTCGAGGTCGGGCACGCGGGCCTTCACCAGCGCCCGAATCTGCTCGAGGTCGCGCCTGCGGAAGGCCACGACATCGGCGGAGATGATGACCGCCTGGTCGAGGACGCCATTGGCGTCCCGCGCCTCGATGGCGAGGGCCGTGGCGGTGAGGGGGTCGTTCACCCGCTTGGAGATGCGGGTGTTGAACTGGCCGCAGAGGGCGACAGGCTCGGGCGGCGTGATGTCGGCGGCCGCCCAGCCAATCGAGAGCTTGCCCGCCCTGGGCGGCGGAGCCGGCTCGGCCGCCGCCGCGGCGCACGCCGCCAAGCCCAACGCGAGCACCACGACACCCGTTCCTGAGATGAACATGATGTGCCTCCTAACGCGGCCCGTGGCCGCAGCCAAAGCGGATGATTGGATGGTTGGATGAATGGATGAGTGCCCGACACCCATCCACCCATCCACTCCTACATTCATCCTCGCCAGCGAGCGCTCACGAGTCATGGGCGAAGCGCTCCGTTCACTTGCTGAAGCTCACGAGCGAGCCATCCTGAAGCGACACGAAGATGCGGTCGGCCGCGACCGCGATGCCTGCGAACGTGGGCGGGGCGCTGAGCGGGAACTCCGCCAGCTTCTTGCCGTCGGCGGCCGAGGCGACCCAGAGGAAGCCGCTCGGCTTGTCGGCCGCGGCGCCCTTCACCCGCCCGGCGAAGATCGCGGCGTTGCCCGTCAAGGCCATGGCCTCGACCTGGTAGCCGCCGCCGAGGGCGACCCGCCAGCCCTTCGGCGGCGGGGCCTTCTCGTCCAGTTCGGTCCCGGGCTTCTGCGGCCCGCGGGGCGTGGCGGCGGAGGGGCTGAGGATGAGGGCGTCGTTCCACGCCAACAGGTCGGCCCGCACCTCGCCGCAGGTGAAGGCGTTGCCCGCGCGGCGCTTGCCGAGGCGGGTCCACGTGCCGTCGAGCAGGCCGCCCTGGGACGCCCCCTTGGGCACGGGGGCCTTGAGGTCGGGGGCGCCCGTCTTCGGGTCAATCGGCACGTGCTGCCAGAGCAGCTTGCCGTCGGCCACGCGCAGCAGGTCGTTCTGGCGGAGCGGGCCGGGGCTGACGGCTCTGCCCCACAGGATGCTGCCCGTCGCGGGGTCGAGGGCGACGACCGCGATGCCGCCGTCCGATTCGCTCGTGCGCCCCGCGTTGGCGATGAGCACGCCGTCGTGAAGCAGCACGGTGCCGACGGCTGGCCAGACCGATTCGACCTGCCCGTAGGCCACCATCCGCCGCTCCCACGGGGCGACGCGGGTGCGCCAGAGGGGGCGAAGCAGGCCATCGCCAAAGCCGCCGCAGCGTCCGACAACGCGGAGGTCCAGAAGCAGGCCAAGGACGCCGTCGCCTTCCTCGACCGCAACCAGGGCTTCATCAGCACCTGGATGGCCAGCGGCCCCTACAAGGGCGGCAAGACCAGCACCGTCCACGACCCCGAGAAGCCGGACGCGAAGGACCTCAAGTGGAAGCTCGTCGCCGCCACGGGCGATCAGCCGGGCTTCATAGACCTCAACAAGGATCTGGGCGCCTCCGGCGACTGCGCCGGCTACCTCCGCTGCCAGGTCCAGTCGCCCAAAGAGCAACCGGCCGTCCTCGAGAGCGGCAGCGACGATGGCATCAAGATCTGGCTCAACGGCGCCGTCGTCCTCGACAAGGACGTTCCCCGCTCCTTCAAGCTCAACGAGGACCAGACCAAGGTCACGCTCAAGGAGGGCTGGAACCAGTTGCTCGTCAAAGTCGTCAACGGCGGCGGCGGCTGGGAGGCCGCCGTGCGCCTCGCCGCCCCCGAAGGCGGCACCCTCCCCGGCCTCAAGTTCAAGGCCGAGTGAACACAACATAGTTGTTGTTGGTGGCTTGACACAGCAGAATCATTGTGTATAATCCATATGGAGCGGGCATGGAGCGCGCCGGCGGCATCCCCGACTTCGATGGGAACGGGAACCTGCCGCCGGGCGTCTACCATGTCTCTCTGGCGGAGATCGCGCGCCGCCTGACATGGAACGAGCACAGGCAGGGCCTCGTTAGCGGCCTCCACCGAGCGAAGGCGAGCCTCGCGGCGGCAGGAGTGCGGTGGCTCGTGCTAACCGGCAGCTTCGTGACCAGCAAGCGGGCGCCACGGGACATTGACGGCTTCTGGGTGTGTGGTCCCGGCGTACGGAGGGAGAAGCTGGACCCCGTGCTGCTGGACGACCTTGCGCCGCGAACGCCGATGAAGAAGAAGTACGGCGTTGATCTCCTCGTCTGCTGGACGGGCATGGAGGGCCGCGAAGGCCAGGGCCTTCTGCGCTTCTTTGGGCGCGACCGAGAGGGGAACCCAAGAGGGGTTCTGCTCATCGACCTGACGGAGGCAACATGATCCAGAACCAGCGCCAGTACGGAGTCACCAAGGAACAGCTTTCGACGTTGCTCGACGCCCTCGAAGGCGCAAAGGAGGGC
Source organism: Planctomycetota bacterium (assembly GCA_041320515.1). GTDB lineage: Bacteria > Planctomycetota > PUPC01 > DSUN01 > DSUN01 > DSUN01. The sequence goes on from JBGLNR010000001.1 coordinate 5,005,637, forward strand.
AAGGGGAAGATTGACGACCAGATCTACAGATCAATGATCGCCGGCATCGAGTCCCTAGCCGACGAATTGCGGCAGGACTTGCGCGATTACGAGGGGCTTCAGCGGGCAGCCTCGCTGCACGTGGGCAGGGCGGAGGAACTGCCCCAGGCCCTCATCAAGGCCCGCATCGCGCGAGGCTACACGCAGGAGCAGCTCGCCGAGAGGCTGGGGCTGGCGCCCCAACAAATCCAGCGCTACGAAGCCACGCAGTACCGCTCCGCCAGCCTCAAACGCCTGCTGGCTGTCATGCGGGCGCTGGATTTCGACTTCGAGGCCGACATCCCGTTGCGGCCCGCACCCGGCGCAGCGCGGGAGGAGGCGTTGGTGGGCGAGAAGGCCGAGCCCTATCGCAGGAAGAACGACACCCACGTGGATGCCGACGCGGGGAACGATGGGTACGCCAAGGCCAACGAGAAGGCGCGCTGGCTCATCGAGGCCGCCGCCTCGGGCGAGCGATGCTCAAGCCCCTCCGCGTCCCCTTCTACCCCCTCGTGGGCAACCACGAGGTCATCCAGCAGGAGGGCAGCCCGAAGCACGAGCAAGCCTACCGCGAGGCGTTCGGCAACGGCCGCGTGAACTACACGTTCGCCCACGGCGGCATCCTGTTCGTTGCCCTGAACAACGCTGGTGCGTGCTGCGTGGGGCCGGCGGTGGTCCGGGCGCGGAACGACTGGCTCCGCCGCACGCTCGAGGGCGCCCGCGGCGTGCCGAAGATCATCCTGTGCCACATCCCGCTCGTCGCCCTGCGCGAGGAGGCCGTGCTGGCCAAGAGCTTCGGGTTCCGAAGCTACCTCGACCACGACGGGCAGACGCTGAAGATTGTCGAAGAGCACGCCGACACCGTGCTCGCCGTGCTCTCTGGCCACCTGCACCTGACGGGCGTCATCGAGCGCAAGGGCATATTCCACGTCTCCATTGCCGGCACGGCTTCCTACCCGTGCGACTACGCCCTCTACTCGGTCTTCCCCGACCGCATCGAGGTCGCCGTCCGCCAGCTCCCGCGCGAACTGGTCACCCCGAACACCAACATTCACGGCACGCCGCGCTACAAGAGCGACTTCGTGGACGACGCTCACAAGACCCCGTGGGATTACGTTGCAGGGAACCCCTCCGAGCGCGACTTCACGATTCCGCTTCCGGAGCCGAAGAGGAGAACGGAGCCATGACCAAGGCCGCACCATCCGCCTCCTTGCTCCTGAGCCTTGCCATCGGCCCACTCCTCGGCGGCGAGCAGCCGAAGGCCGTGTGGGAGACGACGCTGCGGGAGCGCATCGGCCACGAGTGGACCGACGAGCTGGTCCACTTCGACCTCCCCGATGGGCTGGCGGCGGACCCGAAGCACCACCGGCTCGTGTGGGCAGGCGAGGATGGGGCAGCCGAGAGGCCATTCCACATCGCAACGTCGGAAAAAGGCAAGAGAACCCTCTGGTGCGTGCTGCGCCTGAGGCCATTCGAGAACCTGACGCTACGGCTGGAGGCCGTGCCCGCCGCGGAGGACCTGGTGTGGCCGATGGCGGTCAGCGAGGTTGACGGCGGATGGGAGGTCGGCGGAGGAGAGGTCAGAATCCGCGTTCCGCGTGGCTCGGAGAAGCCGCTGCCCGAGAAGGACGCGCCGCCCCCGCTCCTGTGCTTCCAGAGCAGCAAGCGGGAGGGCGAGGGCGGCTGGGTCGGGGCGGGACGGTTCCATGGCACGGGGGAGCTTGGCTCGCTGAAGGCGCGGGTCCAGCGCGGGCGGGCCTTCACCGAGGTCAGCTACAGCTACCAGTTCGAGAAGGGCACCTACGAGGCCAGGCTCCGCGTCGTGTGCGACCAGCCCGAGGTGCTGTGGAGCGAGCGCTTCGACTTCGCGGGCAAGGGCGCGTCGCTCGAACTCGACCTGTCCAAGGGCATCGGGTTGGCGACGGGCGTGTGGGACTACTATCGGACCAGGCACCCCTGGCGAAGCACGGGACTGGGCGTCTCGAAGGCCTATCCCCTGGCCGCCGGCGGCGAGGAGACCACCACCTTCACCCCCTGGATTCAGTGGTGGCAGGACGACGTGAGCACCTGGTTGGAGCTGTGGGACGCGGAGAAGAAATGGGCGGTGGGCGTCTTCACCGGCAACCCGCTGGAGTGGAACCCCGCGGACCGCGAGGCATACAGGGCCGCGGCCTTCACCCTCAGCGTCTCGAAGGAGCGCAAGGCCACCCTTCGCCTGCCCCTGGGCAAAGGCGTTCGCTCCTGGGGCCTGTCGCTGGCAGAGCGCACGCCCGACGAGCGAATAGGGGCGAACACCGCCGTCGGCCCCGCGGACACGGCCCGCCGGCAGATCAAGTACGCCGAATCGCCGCTCGACGAGGTGAAAGACTACGTGCTGACCGACGAGACGCCGCCGCAGTCGTACCCCCTCTTCGCCATCACGAAGGGCGACCGCGCGCGGCTCCAGCAGGCCATGCAGCGGGACGTGCCGTTCCTCAAGAAGCTCGCGGCCGCCGCTGAATGGGCGAAGGGCGCGAAGCCCGTCGAGGACGCCGAGGGCTTCTGGCACATGGGCGTGCCGCCCGACAAGCGTCCCTGGCCCCAGGGCCTGCCGCCCAAGGACACGCTCGCCGCGGCCGCCCTCCTCGGCATCCCTTGGACCGCCGAGAGCCATCTCCGCTGCGTGGTCCTGCGCGAGAGCCTCGCCTGCACCGAGAACGTCCTGCGCCACGTCACGGGGCCTGGCATGGGCATCGCGCCCCACAACTGGATGACGAGTGGCCCGACACAGTACCTTCCGACGCTCATTGACCTGGCGATGCCGCACCTGAGTTCGCGGGAGCGCGAGGTGCTCCGCGCCCGCATGCTCTTCCTCGGCTACAAGCTGGCCAGCGAGAAGTACTGGTCGCCGCGCCTCGGCTTCTCGGCCAACCCGAACATGACGACCCTCGTCTATGCCGAACTGGCCTTCCTGTCGTTCCTCTTCCCCAAGCACCCGATGGCCGAGACGTGGCGGAAAGCGGGCGTGGGCGAGATGTTCCACGAGGTCGAGACCTGGTCCGGCCCCAACGGCGGCTGGCTGGAGGCCCCCCACTACGCCACCGTCGCCCTCGACTTCATCGTGGCCATCGGCTACGCCCGCAAGAACCTCGGGCTCGGCGACGACCTGCTCCATCACGAGCGCCTCAAGAAGGCGGTCGAGTGGCTAGCCAAGATCGCAACTCCGCCCGACCCCCGCTTCAAGGGCCTCCGCCACTCGCCCTGGCGGCAGCGCGACCCCGACTACGCGGACGCCATGCGCTGGATGTGGGAGCAGCAGGGCCTGCCCACCTGGCCCGGCATCGGCGGCGCCTACCCCGCCACCGACGGCGTCCGCGAGGTGCTCTTCGACACCACGCCCTCGGTCGGCCCGCCCAAGTGGGGCAGCGAGCACTTCCCAGGCTCAGGCGTCGTCCTCCGCGCCCACTTCCCCGGCGACCGCGAAACCTGGTTCCACATGATTCAGGGCCACCTGCACGACCACTACGACGATGACAAGGGGAGCTTCGAGTTGTGGGGCAAGGGCCGCCCCCTCTGCTGCGACTTCGGCTACCACGGCATGGACCCCGCCGAGCACCACAACCGGGTTGACATCAACGGCGATAGCCGCATCGCCGCCTTCGCGACCGCGCCCGCCGCCGACTTCATCCACAGCCGCCAGGGCGCCTGGAACCGCTACGTTCTCCTCGTCAAGGACGCCAACCCCCTCGGCCCCAACTACTTCCTCATCCGCGACGACGTGGGCAAGGAGGCCCCCAAGCCGGGCAACTGGCGTCTGTGGTTCAACACCCCCGAGGCCCAAGCCGACCCAGCACTCGGTGAAGGAGTTGCGCGAGATCGGCATCCAGCCCGACATCCTGATCTGCCGCAGCGAGCGGCCGCTGGGCGACGACGTGCGCGCCAAGATCGCCCTCTTCTGCAACGTGGAGACCGAAGCCGTCTACGAGGAGCTGGACCTCGAGGCCAGCTATCTCGTCTACGAGCTGCCGCTCGTCTTCGCCCGCCAGGGCCTCGACGAGCTGATCATCCGCAAGCTCGGCCTCACGTGCGGCCCCGCCAAGCTCGACGACTGGGCGAAGATGATCGAGACCCTGCGCAAGCCGTCCAAGGCCGTCGAAATCGCCGTCGTCGGCAAGTACATCCAGCTCAAGGACGCCTACAAGAGCATCTACGAGGCCCTCACCCACGGCGGCATCGCCAACGACGCCCGCGTGAACGTCCGCATGGTCGAGTCCGAGGACGTCGAGGAGAAGGGGGCCGAGGCCGCCCTCGGCGGCGTGGCCGGCGTGCTCGTGCCCGGCGGCTTCGGCTACCGCGGCATCGAGGGCAAGGTCGCCGCCATCCGCTACGCCCGCGAGGCGAAGCTCCCCTACTTCGGCATCTGCCTGGGCATGCAGTGCGCCGTCATCGAGTTCGCCCGCAACGTGTGCAACTACGCCGGCGCCAACTCCACCGAGTTCGACCCCAAGACCAAGTACCCGGTGATTGACATCATGGAGCGCCAGAAACACGTGGCCGGCCTCGGCGGCACAATGCGCCTGGGCTCCTACCCGTGCGAGCTGCTGCCCGACACCCACGCCCACGCGGCCTACGGCGCGGCCACCGTGGGCGAGCGCCATCGCCACCGCTACGAGTTCAACAACGCCTACCGCGAGAAGATGCGCCGCAAGGGCATGGTCTTCAGCGGCGTGAGCCCCGACGGCACGCTCGTCGAGATCATCGAACTCCAGGACCACCCCTGGTTCGTCGCCGTCCAGTTCCACCCCGAATTCCAGTCGAAGCCCGACCGCCCTCACCCCCTCTTCCGCGACTTCGTGGCCCACGCACTCCAGAAGGGAAGTTCCGCCTGAGCGCGAGGCCGCTAGGACTGGGGTTGCGGCCCTTCGCCGGGTCGGCTACAATCTCCTGCCCCGTCACCCTGGTCCCCTGATCCCTGTGGTGCGTGCATGGCCGTCTTCTTCCTCGCCGTCGTGGCCGGCTTCGCCGCCTCGCAGATCTATGTCTACTGGAAGCTGCGGCGGGCCGTGCCGGCGCGCGGCCCGTGGCGCGCGCTGGTCATCTGTTGGCTTCTGGCCATGGCGGCGGCGTTCTTCTTTTCCCGCACGTTCGAGAGCGCGGGGTGGCGGGGGGCCGCGACCGTGGCTGGTGTGGTGAGCCACTGGTGGGTGGTGGCCACGGTGTGGTTCGGCGGGATGTGCCTCGCGGCGGACGCCTGGAACCTGGCGGTCTGGCTCCTCGCTCGGGCCCGGCCGGGCGTCGGCCGCCTGCGGATCCCGGCGCGGGCGCTGGCGCTCGCGGTGGTCGCGGCGGTTATCGTCCTTTCCGTCTGGGCCTTCATCGAGCCATGGGCCGTGCAACTCGAAACGCTCGCGGTTCATGCCCCCCAGCTTCCCCCAGGGTCGGCCCCCATTCGCGTCGTGCAGGTGACTGATCTGCACCTGAACGCCCTGATGAGCCGCGGGCGTCTGGCCAGGATCATCGCGCGCATCCGCGAGGCGAAGCCCGACCTGCTTGTGTTCACGGGCGACTTCGCCGACCAGTCGAGCGACCACGTGGACGCGCTGGCAGCCATGCTGGCCGACATCCACGCCCCGCTCGGCAAGCTGGCGGTCACCGGCAACCACGAGTTCTACCGTAGCCTCAAGGAGACTCTGCCACAGATCGAGGCCGCCGGCTTCCGTCTCCTCCGCAACCAGTGCGTCCGCGTGGCCCCCGGCCTCCTCGTGGCCGGGGTGGACGACTACGCGGCGGTGCGGGTCTGCCTCATCGAGGCCGACGAGGAGGACCGCGTGCTCCCCGCTCGCCGCGGCTCCGACTTCGTGCTCCTGCTCAAGCACCGCCCCTACGTCGAGGAGCGCTCCGTCGGGCGCTTCGATCTTCAGCTCTCGGGCCACATCCACGGCGGCCAGGTGTTCCCCGCGCGTTGGCTGCTGATGCTCTTCTCGGAGTACACCATCGGACGCTACGGCCTCGGCCACGGCTCCACCCTCTACGTCAGCCGCGGCGCCGGCACCTTTGGCGTGCCCATGCGCCTCCTCAGCCCGCCCGAGGTCACCCTCATTGTCTTGACCCCATAGCGCCATTGCGGCCCCCGTGTGCTTCGGCTAGAATCAGTCGCGCCCAACGGGCTGTGGGAGGCATTCTCAGGAGCCATCCGATGCGCGATTCCTTCCGGGCATTCCTCCTGGCGGCGGCCGTGTGTGGCCCAGCCGCCTGCGCCGGGCAGCCGGCCGCCCCGGCCACGACCGTTGCCCCTCCCAGCGCCGACGCGGAGCGCAAGCGGGCACTCGATCGGGCCGAGTTGTGCTTCAGGCCGTGCGTCTTCAGCGGCGAGAAGTTCCCCCCCGTCGAGTTCGAGCAGCCCGCGCTCGTCAAGGACCTCATCGGCCCCTACACGCTGAAAGCCACGTTCTACGACGCGGCGTGCAACCCGGTGACCGAGGCGAAGACGCCCGGCCGCTACGGCGCCATCGTCGAGGTGCGCCAGGGCGACGGCACGGCCACGAAGCGCTTCCTCACGCTCTTCCGCCAGGCCGAGCCGCTCCGCTGGCGCGGCCTCAAGCTCCCGCTCACGGTCGAGTTGCCCAAGGAAGTCGGGGTTGACCCTGCCGTCGCCCGCGAGCAGGCCGAGACGCTGGCGGAGTTCCTCAAATGGCAGATGGTCAAGGGGTTCGAGCGAAGCTCGGATGGCGCCGTGCTCCTCGCGGGGCTTCACGAGATGACGCCCGGCACCCCCGCGGCCGACCGCACCGGCCCCTGGCGAGCGGCAACCGCGAGGCTGTTGGTTCTCAGGGGGGTCTACGGGGCCTCTCGGACGTCTACCACAGCGAGGGGCCTGATGGCCCCCGATCGTCGAGAACGATGGCGACCACATCAGTTGACACTTGACAGAAGACTAGTAGGCGGTGGCCATTGGCGTCTCTCACGGTCGATGGTGTCCTGTGCGAGATCCGGGGTGTAGCCTGCGGTCCGGGCTAGCCTCCTCTACGGCCATGCTCGCGCCCTCAATAACCCCCATTACTCTTGCCCGCACGGTGTCCGGCAGGGTGGCCCATACCTCAATCAGGTGGGTAAGGTCGGGGGGCAGCGTGGGACCGGTACCGCCGCGGCTGGTGCAAGATTTGGTGCAAGACGGGAGTGGCGCCGCCGTAAGTTCAGACAGGCTTTCACTTAGAACGGTGGAACGCTTGAATCGCACTCTAGAGGTCGGGGGTTCGAATCCCCTCGTCTCCACCAAAGCGAAAGGCTGATTCTCCTCAGCATACGTGCGAGAGTCGGCCTTTTGCTTTCTTGGGGCACCGGAGCATCCGGGCGGTCAGGAGATCGTGTTCTGGCCAGTTCTCGCACCCAGCTGACGCCAATGGACAGCAGTTGGTGCCAGACTTGGTGCAAGGCTGGCAGGCAGCGCCTCTCGCCCCCGGAGGCAGGGAAGTGAAGCCGTCGCTGCCGAGACTCGTGACGACCGCCCGCGAGGTCATGCGGGCGGCGTCTGGGATCGGGTTCATCGGCCGGCCCCTTCGTCTGCGAGGGCGTCGGCATCACGGATGATCGCCAGGACGCCGGCTTTGTCCACATCGCTCAGGCGGGGCCAGGCAAGGATCACCTCGGCAAGTTCCTGAGCGATGGAGCCGGCCAGCACCGCGACAGCGGAGACGTCGGCTCTCCGTGCGCGGACCGCTGTACCAGGCGCTACAGCGCCGCTCGTGTCATGTCGCAACTCATTGTCTTGGAAGAGCTTACGGATTCGGCTTGCTGGATTTTGAATCCAGCGCGTCTGCCATTCCGCCACTCCGGCGTGGCTGCGGATTTCCTCGTTGTCGTGTTGTGCTATATCGGGACAAGCCGTCTCAAGTGCTTCGCATGCTACCACTTCCGCCGCGTCGTTGTCAAGCGCCGAGATCGGCGAACACCTGCGGAACCCCGCTTGGCGTTCATTTCCTCGCCTCCATCGTCTTGAGCAGTTGTTCCACCCGGGACTGCAACCGTTTGTCGTCGGTTGCAGTCTTGAGTCTCTCGAGCACCGGCCTCACTGCGTCGGGATGAGTCCTGTGAAGCGCGGAGGCGATGCTCCATGCGGCCTGGATCGCCTCCTTTTTCACACTCTGGTCGTTCAGGCAGCCCGCGACCGCCCTCAAGGCATCCGGGTGGGGCTGCCGCCCCAAATGGCTGAGGAATCCCACCCTCTCAGCGGGTTGGGCGGCAACCTCCATCCCCTGCGTGCAGCGGCGGACGATTTCCTTCTGCGCGTCCTCGGCAGAAACCCGCTTCTCCTGGACGGCCGCATTCCGCTTCTCCATCAAGGCGCCGATCTGCTTGCAGTAGGCGCGCAGGGCGAGCACGCCGAGCGCCGACTCCGGCTCCTTCTTGCCTGCCTGGAGCAGTTCGTCCATCACGGGGTCGGGATCGGGCCAATCGGCCATGGCCTGGAGCGCGGCGCGGCGGAGCTTTTCGTCCCGCGCGTCGAGCGCCTCACGCACGAACTTCAGCCCCGCCTCCTGCGTGGTCTCGCTGGAGATGCGCGGAAGCAGCAGGAGCAGCGCCGGCCGGCCCGGGCTGCCGCCCGCGGCCAGACGGGCCAGGACGGGGGCCGTCCGCCCCGAAGGGTCCTTGATGCGCGCGCCGAGCGCGGCCAGCGCATTGACGCCCACGGACTGCACCTGCTCGCTGGGTTCCTCGGCCAACCGCTCCACGAGGCGCGGATAGGCCGAAGGGTCCCCGATCCTCCGCAGGGCCAGGAACACCTCGCTGCGGACCGCCCCATCGGCGTCCGCCGCCGTCTTGAGGAGCGCGGGCACGGCCTTGTCGGCCGGGCAGGCGCGCAGCGCCTGCACGAGCGGCACGCGTCGCGGGCCGGAAGCGTCCGCCAAGGCCGCGATCAAGCCGTCTGCAAGGGCGGACTTCATCGGGCTTGTTTCCACGGCCATCAAGGCCGCAGCCGTCTCCTTCCCGGCCGCCAGGGCGGCGACGAGCGCATCGGCGGCCCGCTTGTCGTCGAACCGCCCCAGGGCGCTCACCGCGGCAGCGCGCACGGCCTGGCTCGCGTCCTTGGCGGCCTCCAGAATGGTGGCGAGCCCGGCCGGGTCGGCGTACCGGGCCAGCACCTCGAGCAGCCGGACCTTGTATGTGGGGTCCGCCGTTTTGACGCTCTCGCACACGGCCGCAACCACCGGCCCGCTGTGTGGAATGTGCTCGAAGACGTTGCTGGTGACGGCGATGACGCAGCGCTCAGCCCCTTTCAGGTTCTCCAGGATCGCCGCCACCTCCGCCGCTCCGCCCGCCCGGGCCATGCCCAGCAGTGCGGCGGCCTTCGCGTATCCGCCCTCGCCGAGCAACTCGTGGTAGATGCTGAGGGCCTCCTGTTTCTTCCCCACCTTCGCCAGCCGGTCGGCATGGAGCAGGCAGGCATTGGTGGCCTCACGTTTGGCCGCCTCCGGCCCCTGCTTCATGCCGGCCTTGAACAGAGCGTTGGCGGGCTCATCGGCCAGCCGGGCAATGGCCAGCAGGGCTGCCGTTCGGACCGCGAGGTTGGCGTCGGCCGCATCCTTGAGGAATTGCGGCAGGCTCGCGCGGTCTCCGCGGAGCGACAGGGCGTGGACCAGGGCGGCCCGCCTCTCCGGTTCGGCAGCGCCGGCCAATGCCTTGCGAAGCGCCGCCGCGGCCTCCTCCGAGGGAATGTGCTGCAAGGCAAGGACGGCACGGGTGTGGAACAGCGGGTCCCGCGTGGGAGTCGGTGGCCGGCCGCGGGGCGCTCAGCTCGCGGAGCTGGAGCTGTGGCCGGGGCGGGCCGGGCAGGCCGGGCGAGCCGCGCAGGATGCCGCGGCCTCCCGTGCCGATGGGCGCGACGCCTGTCGCGGCCACGGTGCGCACGGGGGCCACCTCGCCGATCTCGGCGTTCGTCTGGTCCACCCGCGGCTGGCCGCGGCGGTGGATGATCGCGTGCTCGCTGTCGGGCGCGCGCGAGGCGGTCGGCGGGTGCGCGGGCACGGCCAGCTCGCTCTCCGTGGGGAAGGAGGGGCCGGGGATGCGCTGCTTGGGGTCGAGGAGCGGAATCTCGTCGGGCTGCACCGGCACGGGCGTGCCGCCGGTGTCGGCCGCCTTGCTCGGCTCGGTGGACACCCGCCGCGCGCCCGGCGGCTCAGGCTCCTGCACGATGTGGAACCAGCGGGAGATGGAGGTGGAGAACTCCTCGACGTCGAAGGCTCGGATGTTGCCGACGAAGTGGACGATGAGGAGATGGATGAGGAGCGAGACGGCGAGGGAGGTGAGAACCCAGCGGCTCACGTCGTCGCGGCGGCTTCGAGTTGGCGCCGTAGCGGCCATTGTTGGCCCCCTATCTCATTCCGCGTGCAAGTTTGCACGCCCTACCAAGTCCGCGTGCAAGTTTGCACGCCCTACCAAGCCCGCGTGCAGGTTTGCACGCCCTACCGGGTCAGGGACGCTTCTCGAGGCTCTTGCCGTCGGGCGCGAGGCGGAGCTTGTACTGCTCCAGCTCCTTGAGCAGTTGCGCGCGCCAGGGCGAATCGGGGAACTTCTGGGCCAGGACGTTCCAGATGGCGATGGCGGCGTCGGGGTCGCCCAGGTGGAACGTGGCGACGCCTGCCTTGTAGCGCGCCTCGGCCGCCTCGTCGCCCGCAGGCACGAGCATGGCCACGCGGAGCAGGTACTTCTGGGCGAACTCCCAGTTCTTCTTGTCGAAGGCCATGCGCCCCATCTGGAGCATGCACTTGAGGATGAGGCGGTCGCGGACGTCTGGGTTGCCGATGGCGTTGGGGGCCAGCTCCTCGACCTGCTGGTAGTAGGGCCAGGCGCCGTCGCTGTCGCCCATGCCCTTGAGCGTCTCGGCGAGGCCGAACTTGGCCCACAGGAACAATTCGTGGTGGGGCGGGAACCGGTCTACGAAGTCCTTGAAGTACTTCTTCGCGCGCTCGTGGTCGGGCTTGGGCAGGTTGAGGGCCAGCTCGCCGAGCCAGTAGATGACGTAGGGCTTCCCCTCGTCGGGGAAGCGCTTGAGGAGGGCCTCGAATGCCTCGATGGCTTCGGCGTGGCGGCGTTGCTCGCGGAACACCTCGGCGGTCCAGAGATACTCGGTGGCGTCGGCCAGCACGTCGGGGCTGTTGCGGATGAGGCCGAGGAAGGTCTCGGCGGCCTTGAGGAACAGCCCCTTGGCCTCCTCCTGCTGCTTGTCGGCCAGGCGGGCCCTGCCCAGGCTCACGTAGCTGTGGGCGAGCAGGCGCAGGGCCGGCTTCTGGTACTTGCCGGGGATGTTGCCGCACAGCTCGTAGAGCGGCACGGCCACCTCGTAGGCCTTCTTGATCTCGCTGTTGTACCATGCCAGGAAGTACAACACGTCCCCCTTGTGGACCCCGGCGCGGTAGCGGTCGAAGTAGGTGGTGAAGGTGGCGAACATGGCGTCGTACTGCTTCAACTCGTACTCGCAGGCGCCCTTGCGGTAGAGGAAGTCCTCGGCCGTCTTGGGGTCGGCGTTGGCGTAGAGCTTGAAGAACTCGCCGTAGAGTTCGATGGCCTTGGCGTACTGGTTGAGCTGGCCGCGGAGGCGGGCCGCGCGGTCAAGGGCGGCCTGGACGCGGCTGCCCTTCGGAAAGCGCTTCAGGTAGTCCTCGTAGGCCCCTGCCGCCTCGTCGTGGCGCTTGAGGAGGTCGAGGCAGACGGCGATCTGGTGGCACGCGTTCTCGGGATAGGCGGTGTCGGCGGGCAGCTTGCGGTAGCGGTCCAGCGCGTCGGCGTGCTCGCCGAGCCAGAAGGCGGCCTCGGCGCGGAAGTAAGCCACGTCGGGCGCCCGCTGGCCCTTGGGGAACTCCTTGAGGAAGGCATCGGCGGCCGCGGCGGCCTCCTTGGCCCGTGCGGTGCCCTGGCGATAGGCGGCGGCGGCGCGGCCGTAGGTGGCGGCCTCGCGGGCGGGGTCCTTGCCCGTCTTGTCGGCGGCCAGGAGGGCGGCGAAGTGCTGCTCGGCCTCGGCGAACCGCTCGGTGCGGTAGCTGCCCTCGCCCGCGATGTAGAGCACGCTCACGAGGAAGGCGCCCTGCGGGAAGCGCTTGAGGTAGTCTAGCGCCGGCGCCAGGGCCTCCTGGTGGCGCCCGAGGAAGAAGAGCGCCTGCGCCCGCCCGTAGAGCACCTCGGCCCCCTGCGGCCCGGCCGCGTCAACCTTGCCCAGCACGGCCAGGGCCTCGTCGAACTTCTTCTGGCCGAGGAGCAGGCTGGCGACCTGGGTGCGGACGCGGGCGAGCATGTCGGCGGGGGTCTTGGCCTCCGGCGCGTCGGGCTTCGCCTTGATGGCCGCTTCGAGATACGTCTCCAACTCGCGGTAGCGCCCGAGGGCCTCATCCACCTTGCCCAATGCCAGGAAGCAGTCGCCGATGGGCAGCAGGACGTAGCCCTTGTAGGTGTTCTCGGGCGCGGGGTCGGCCAGGACCTCCTGGAAGAGGGGGAGTGCCTCGGCGAAGCGGTTCTGGGCGAACTCGGCGCAGGCGAGGGCGTAGCGGGCGTGGACGACGAAGCGGCGGTGGTCGGGGTTGGCCAGGTCGGCGGCGAGAAAGGCGCGGAGCGGGGCGACGGCCCCCGCCATGTCCTTGAGGCGGAAGCGTATGTCGCCGATGCGGTAGAGGACGATGGGCCGCATGGTGAGCTTTTCGTCCTTCGCCGCGGCCTCGAAGGCCGACGGCAGCCTGCTCCTGTTCATGGCCAAGGGCGCCATCAAGCGCTGGGCCGACGGCACGATGACCACCCTCTACGACTCGCTGCCCGACGAGGAGCCCAACCGCTTCAACGACGTGACGGCCGACCCCGCGGGCCGCGTCTTCTGCGGCACCATGTCCCCGCCCCACCGCCTCGGACGCCTCTATCGCCTCGACACCGACGGCTCGATCCGCGTCGTCGAGGAAGGCATCGGCGTCTCCAACGGCATGGGCTTCACCCTCGACCGCAAGCGGATGTACCACACCGACACCCGCACCCGCTCGATCTACCTCTACGACTACGACGAGGCCACGGGCGCGCTCTCGAACCGCCGCGTGTGGCTCAAGGTGCCCGAGGGCCAGGGCGGCCCCGACGGCATGACCGTGGACGCCGAGGGCTACGTGTGGGACGCCCGTTGGGACGGCGGCGTCCTCGTCCGCCTCGCCCCCGACGGCACGGAGGCGCTCCGCATCCCCTTCCCTGCCCGCAAGGTGTCGAGCGTCATCTTCGGTGGCGAGGACTACCGCGACATCTACGTCACCACCGCGGGCGGCGGGAACAAGGCCACCGAGGGCCACGGCGCCGGCGCCCTCTTCCGCCTCCGACTCGGCATCCGCGGCTTGCCTGAATTCGCTTCTCGCGTTACGCTATAGGAGGGCGCATTCGCCCGTTTCGCTGTCCGTTCCATCGGAGGAGTCTGCCGTGGCCCTTCTGCTCACCGCCGTGCTGGTGGCGCTCTCCGTGTCTTTCGTCTGCTCACTCATGGAGGCAGCTCTGCTGAGCCTGACGCCCGGCCAGCTCGCCACGCTCTCGCAGCGGCACCCGAGGGTCGCCGCCGCATGGCAACACTTTAGAGACAACATCGAGCAGCCCATCAGCGTGATTCTGATCCTCAACACGTGTGCGCACACCATCGGGGCGTTCGTGGCCGGCGCACAGGTCGAATCACTGTTCGGCAAGGCATGGCTTGCCGGGTTCTCGATCCTCTTCACCTACCTGATGCTCCAGTTCACCGAGATCCTCCCCAAGACCCTCGGCGTGCGGTTCAACAGCCAGATGGCGTTGCTCGCCGGCCAACCCCTCTCCACACTCGTCGTCCTCCTGCGGCCGATCAACTGGTTCATCCACCTCGTGAACCGCCCCTTCGAGCCGCGCCGCGACCGGCGCCAGCCCACGGCCCTCCACGAGATCGCCGCCCTGGCCGGCCTGGCACGACTCTCCAACCTGATCGACTCGCACCAGGAGAGGATCATCCACGGCGCCACGCGCCTCTCCAAGACCGCCGCCAGCCAGGTGATGGTGCCAATGCAGGACGTCACCTTCCTGTCCGCGCAGCAGGACATCGGCGAAGCCATCGTCACCATGCACATGGACCCCCACACCCGCTTCCCCCTCCGCGAGGGCGACGACCCGCACCGCATCGTGGGCTACGTGAACTTCAAGGACCTCATCGCCTGGGCGCGCACGAACCCGGCCGACCCCAGCCTGCGCGGTGTCGCGCGGCCCGTCCGCTTCGTCGCTCCCGAGGACTCGGCCGCCGTCCTCCTCAAGCTCTTCGTGGACGAGCACATCCACATCGCCATCGTCCGCGACCCCGATGGCCGCACGCTCGGCCTCATCACGATGGAGGATCTCGTGGAGGAGCTGGTGGGCGACCTCGAGGACGAGTACGACCGCCTGCCGCGCTCCTGCCAGGCCCTCACCGCCGGCACCCTGATGGTGGGCGGCGCGTGCTCCGTGGCCGAGGTCGCACAGGCCCTCGGCGCCGCGCTCCCAGACCCCCAGGGCACCCTCTCGGCCTGGCTCGAACGCCGGCTCGGCCGCCGCCCCAAGATCGCCGACGCCCTCTCCGTCGCAGGCCGCCAGTTCACCGTCCGCCGCATGCGCCGAGGCCGCGTCTTCGAAGTCCTTGTCACCCAGCCCCGCCAAGAGAAGAGCGCTTCGTGAGGCACACACCCAAGCAACGCATGCTCAATGCCTATCGCGGCCTCTTCAGCGACCGCGTGCCCGTGGCGCCGGAGTTCTGGTACTACTACCCCGCCAAGCTCCTGTGTGTGGACATGATCGCCTTCGAGCGCGAGGTGCCCTTCCACCTCGCCCTCAAGACCACCTTCGAGCGCTTCGGCTGCGATGGCTGGGGCGGCGCAGGCATCAGCCTGCCAAACCCCCAGGTCGAATGGAAATCGCGGGACAAGTGGCTCGACGCCGATACGCTCGAGGTGCGGACGACGATCAAGACGCCCCTCGGCGACCTGACCGCCGCCCGCCGCCTCTCACGCTCCGAGCCGAGCTGGACCCTCGAAAGCCCCGTGAAGGACCTCGCCCGCGACCTGCCCGCCTGGGAACTCGCCTCCCTCGGCGGCGACCCCGACCACCCCGACACCAGCGGCCTCGTCAAGGCGTGGAACGAGGTCGGCGAGGTGTATCTCCTCGAAGCCTGGCTCTGCGTCCCCTTCTTCGACTTCTACGGCGGCGGACGCGACGGCGGCTTCAACGCCGCCGTCTACGACTTCCTGAACCCCGACCTTCAGCCCTATCTCGAAGGCCTCCGCCAGCGCTACACCGACCACGTGGTCCGCAAGGCCCGCGCCATCTGCACGCAAACGCTCGTCGAGAGCCTGTGCATCGGCTGCACGTGGAGCAACAACTCCCTCCTCGGCCCGCGCCTCTGGCGGCAGTGGGACAAGCCGCTCATCCAGGCCGCCGCCGCCGAAGTCCACCGCCACGGCCGCCTCATCCACGTCCACTTCCACGGACGCTGCCTCGAGACCGTCGCCGACTTCGCAGAGCTGGGCCTCGACTGCGTCTGCCCCTTCGAGCGTCCCCCTGGCGGCGACGTGGCTGGCCTCGACGGCCTGAAGCAGGTCGCCCGCCTCCTCGCCGGCCGCACGACGATGAACGGCAACGTCCACACCGTCGAGACCCTCATCCGCGACAACGCCTGCGGCCAGAATCGCCGCGTCCCTGCGGGTTGCGGCGGCAGCGGGGCGTCTGCCGCGTTGCGTCTCCTCAGCGATGCGCTCCGTTGCATCGCCTCCTCCGTGCTCCTAGCCTGCGGCCAGAATCGCTGGCGTCGCAGCCCGCGTGGGTTCTGAGATAGTTTCTAAGGGATGAACGCTCTATGCAGTTTCTTCAAGCTTGACGAGCGCAGGACGACGGTGGGGACGGAGGTGCGGGCCGGGGTCGTGACGTTCATGACGATGGCTACACCATCGTGGTTCAGAGGCGGTACGCGGGGCAGAGACGCCCCGCCTGCAGGGAAGTGGGCGTTCCACCACGGAAGTCACGGCGCGTCGTCAGCGGTGGTTGGGGCAGGGGGCCGAGGGGTTCGGGGGGCAGGGGCCTTGGGGGGCTTGGGTTGCGGCGGGTGCCCCTTGTCCTGGGGAGCGGCTTTCTTCTGAAGGCGCTTGAGCGCGTCTTTGATCGTGTCGCCATCCGAGTTCAAGCCCGTGTAGGCCCTCTCGACCCACTCGCGGCGCGAGTCCCCCTCCGGCAGCCGGCTGTAGCGCAGCACGATCGCATCGAGCATCTTGGGGTCCGGGTTGAGGCCGATCAACTCGCGGGCGGCTTGCGTGTGCTCCTCGAACTCCTTGCTGAACAACAGCTCGACCCACTTGGCGTTCGGGTCCTCCTCCGCGTCCTTGGGGGTGTCGTCGGGGGGGATCAGGGCCTCGCTGGTGCGCGGGAACAGGCGGCGGAGCGCCGCCTCGATCGGCGCCCCGGTGATCCTGGCGTAGGCATCCTTGACCCGCGGACGCCGTGGGTCGTTCTCCTCCATTTGGGCATAGGCCTCCGCCACGTTGTCCATGTCCACCTGCCGGGCGCTCTGAATCTGGGCGAGGGCATGATCAAGGTCCGCCAGATCGTCGCTCAGGAGCTGGCTTTCAAGCACCGCGGCCGCGCGGTGCCGCGCCGCGGCCACGCCCCACAGGGCGCCGGCGATGGCCGCGAAGGAGGCGACCAGGACGAGGACGGAGAGCCCCACGGAGCGGCTGGCGCCCGCGCGGCAGGCGAGGACGCAGTGGCGCACGAACACGAAGGCCGTCAACCAGGGGGTGAAGGCCACCCAGCCGCTCAGCAGATCGGAGTGGGCAAATGCAAAGACGAATAGCTTGCCGCTCAGCAGGACGAAGAGGAGCGCCCCGGCGGCGAACGGCCCGGCCAGGAGAATGCCTAGCGTGGGGGACCGCATCCCGGTAATGCCCCAGACCACGAGGGCCGTGAGCAGGGCTCCGACGACGACGTAGGTGGGGGTTGCCCAGTAGGGCGGCAGCGCCGCGCGGTCCGCCACGTCGGCGCGGAACAGCGCTGGGTCCGTCACCAGCAGCACGATGGGCGCGACGAGGCCGAACAACAGGTCGAACGCCACCTGTCCGCCGCTAGGCCCCAGGCCGGCGTGGCCCGACCCGTACTCGGCATCCACGAGGTCCTGCCTCGAGTCTTCGCGGCCTTCGTAGCCCATGGGCGAACTCCATGCTACCCACCGTGCGATGCGCCGCGGCATTATAGCGCGGGGCCATGCGGATTGCGAACACGGTTGCCATCTCCGTTGGTGCGCTCCGGCATGTGAGAAAGGGTGCGAATTGGTGTTTACGTACGAGCAACTCGCGCCCCCCTCGGGCCAGATGGGGCGCAAGTTGCCAGGTTGGCGCGGCTTGCCACCTTGGTATTCCTGGACTTATGGAGTTACCCACATGCGCATGTGGGCGCGCGCAGGGGCGCAAGTTGCTTCCTCGCAGGTCTACGGGGGCTATTGGGCGATCCGGGCAACTTGCGCCCCCTTTTTGGGGGGGCGCAAGTTGCTCATGTTCCGCGACGCCGTCGGCGGGTAGGGCGTGCATGCCTGCACGCGGAACGGGGATGGTGTGCAAGTTTGCACACCCTACTTGTCGAGGGGCATGATGTAGTGTATCTGGCGGGCAACCTCGCGGAAGCCCAGGCGCGGGTAGAGGGCCACGCAGCGGCGGTTCTGCTCGAGGGTCTCGATGCGGACGAACTTCATGCCGAGGGAGCGGAGGTAGGCGAGGCCGGCGGCGATGAGCTGCTTGCCGATGCCCTTGCCCTGATGGCCGGGGTGGACGGCCAGGTTGGGGATGGAGCCGATGAGGGTCTGGCGGTCGAAGCGGCAGGAGATGAAGCCGGCGATGCGGCCCGCGTCCTCGAACACGAAGATGCCGGCGGGGTTGACCGCGAGGTCGTTCTCGATGTGCCGGGCCTTCCGCTCCTGCCAGCGCACGCCGTGGACCACGCCGTAGCGCGCCTCGATGTTCTGGTCGATGGAGACGCCTTCGAACGCGCGCGCGGTGATCTCGATGAGCGCGTCGCGGTCGGTGGGGCGGAAGGGGCGGATCATGATGCGGGTCGGGGAAATGCGGGCTACCTGTTCGGCCGCAGCACTGCCCAGTGGATGCGGGCGCGCTTCGTCACGGGGTCCTTGGCGTAGGCCACCTCTCCGTGGTCCGGCTCCGCCCAGTCCCTTCGGAAGTCCTGCCCGGACATCAGGTCCACGTGGCCGTCCACGAAGAGGGTGTTGCCCCGGCCGCCGTGGCGGAAGCGGTAGCCGCGGAGGAAGTCGTTGGTGATGTTGGGCGCGACGTCCGCCTTCACGTAGTCCATCATCAGCATCGTGCGGCCCGGCTCGGGCACCACGGCGAACTCGCCGAGCCGGGTGTAGGGGCAGGGCCAGATCTTGCGGTAGGGCTCAGGGTAATCGACGTCGCAGTCACACCTGTTGGCCTTGGCGCAGGAGCCCGAGGCAGCGCCACAGAGGCATTTCGTGGCATCGTTCGGGTTCTGTGCGTGGCGCAGATGCGTCGGCCTGCCGTAGATCGAGCCCCAGGCCTGGTCGTAGGTGAGGTTGCCCTTGCAGACGGGGCACTTGGCCGGCCAGGTGTAGATTTCCGAAGATGGAGTTCCCTGCAAGCAAAACAAAACGGCCGCAACCGCCCCGCCCCAGCCGCCCGCTTTCGGACTTCCGCCCGCCCGCCCGCACCGCACTTGAAAACCCCTGCCCCCGGCGCGATACTACGGGTATGAGCAAAGAGGATGCACAGTGACGGACGCTGACCGAGCCATTGAGGAGGTCCGCCGCAGCCGATGCGCCATGTCGCAGCGGTGCGGGCACGACATGGCACGGCTCGTCGAGTACCTGCGGACATTCGACCGCAGCTATGCCGAGCAGGTCCAGCGATACCACGACCTGCACCGGGCCCTCCCCGCCGAGTCCGATCCCAACCACGCGCCGGGCCCGCGGGCCTCCACCATCGGCCAGAAAGTAGACAATTGAGGCTTGACCCCAAAGCCTGGGGTCATGAGAAAGGAGAGAGAGCGTTCTATGGTGACCCCGGAATTCGGCCAACGCACGAGGGGGTTCTCCCGGAATCGCTTGATTCCGCGCCGTGTCTTAGGCCCCTTTGGGTTTGTGAGCAGGAGGACGTGTGCATGCGTTCAGACGAGGTGAGGTACGAGCGGGCGACTGTAACTCCATTTGACTGGCGGCTGGCCTTCGAGATTGACGTACCGATGCACTGGCAGCAGATGGCCGTGCCCGAGGATCAAGTGGATTTCTCCGATCCGGGGGCGTTCAGGGCCGTGGCGTTCTTCATTGCCAAGTTCGGGGCGGTCGTGCTGACGGTCTCTGTGCGGCCGGCCCAGGGCCAGGATACGGTGGCCGATTGGTTCAGCCTGGCCTGCGCGCGGGCCGAGGCCCAGGTGGACGATCCCTTCGAAACGCGCGTCGGCGACATCCCGGCCGTCTGTGCGATGGGCCGGCATGAAAGCGAGGCCGGGCCCATGACGACCCGTGTCATGATGTTCACGCGCGGCGGCTGGCTCCTCAACCTGATGGCCATGGCCCCGCGGGAAGTCTGGGACGGCGTCGCCCCGACCTTCGAGCACATGATCGGGTCGCTGAGAATGGCGCAGCCGGCCGACGCGACGTTGCCGTTGTGGCCGGAAGGGTTCGTCCCCAGGCAGTCCCCTGCCTTCGAGCCGCCGGCGGAAGCCGGAGGGGCCGCTGTTGACCTGGCCGGCTCACGCGAAGCCGCCGAGCAGTTCCTTGACGCCCTCAAGCGCCGGGACGACGCCGCGGCGAGGGCCATGCTCGTGCCCGAACAGGCCGAAACGACGGATCTCCCCTCAGCCGAAGACGAAGGCGAGCGCGACTTCGAGCTGGGCGAGTCGCGCGCCGAGGGCGCAGACGCCATAGTGGACGCGAAGCTGCGGATGACGGCGCCGGGGGCGACCGAACCCGAGGAGATACCCCTGCCCGTCGTCCTTCGCCGCCAAGAGGGGGCGTGGAAGATCGACTGGGACGCCTCCCTCGGCCGCATGTTGGGCGTCAACGTCCAGGAAGTAGCCGAAGGACTCGGCAGCGCGATGGCCCAGGGCCTCGAGGCCGTGGGCGAGGGTCTCCAAGCCGCGTTCTCCGGCCTGGGTGGCGAGGCCGCCGCCGAAGGCGAGCCGGCCACCCCGCCTGTGGAACATGCCCAGGATGACCAGGGCGTGTACGAAGGCATGTACGCCTGCGATCCCCGCGCCATGGACGCCGCCGTGGATCATGTCCGCGAGAGGGTCCTGCCCGAAATCCAGGCCCGGCTCGCCGAACGGCTGGGCAAGGAGGTGGAGATCAGGGTGGACTGGTCGTCCTTCGGGCAGAGCGTCAAGGCCGTCGAGCGGTTTGCCCGGTCGGTTCTGGCCACGCTGGCCGACGTGGTGCAGGAACTGACCGCGTGCGCCGAGCACCAGGGGAAGCTCAAGGACGCGCTCGATGTGGTGCGGGTGTGCAACGTGGAGCGGCCGGAAGAACAGGCCTGCTCGCTCCGCAACGGCCAGATGGACCTCGACCTCTGCCTGGCCGATCCGCCCGACGGCGGCGAAGCCTTCGACCCAGACCTCGCTTACGGCCAGATCCTCAAGGTGCTCCGCGAGGCCATCCTGTTCGGCGACCAACAGGAGAGCCGCTCGGCGTCCGACTGAGTCAGCCTGAGGCCGATACCGGCCGTGTCCCATCTTCCCGCGAGCCGAGCCAGGTGCGCCGTGGCGACGCCGAACCACGACTACTACCTCGTCGAGAACACCTACGTGGCCCGGTTCGATCCACAAACCCAGACGGCCGAACGGCTCATGCCGGACGGGACCTGGGTTGAGACCATGTGGACCCGGGAAGTCTTCGACGGGCATCCGCTCGAGGGCGAGAAGGACGCCCTCGACACGGCCGCCTTCATCCTCGCGCGCAACAAGGAACGGGAGGCTGCCAGGCGCGGCGGCTCGTGAACCTCGGGGCAAACCCGTAACTCGGAACTGCTCATCCGCAATGCCTGAAGACGTGGCGCCGCCGCCTGTCCCCCGGCCGAAGAGGCTGTCTCGGTTAGTTCGGGGGCCACCATACTCGATTCCTGACAAGCTTGCCCCTTCGTCGCGGGGCATTGGGGCCGGGGTTGTCGGGCGAAGCGCGTGGCCGAGCGAGGCTGGGCCTGCCCCGATGCTACCGCGCGAGCACGGCGAAGTCAAGGGGCGCGAGGGATTCCCAATGTGACAGGCACGATGGTGCCCCGGAACCAGCCACAACCTGTAGGGGGCGGCGGGGCGGGGCAGTTGCCAAGCCGAGCCGGGGTGGAGAATACTTGATTCTTACGACCCGACCCCAGCCCCCCATGAACCGGGGAGCTGGGGGAGCTGGGGGCGAATGCAGCCCCTTGTGGCCTGGCTCCCTCCCCCACAACCTGTAGTGTGTGCGCGGGATTGTCAGATTCGGGCTGGTTTGGAGTGAGTCAATTCGTAAGTTGTTGATATACCGTGAGTTGTGTCGCGTGTCTGGGCGAGCACAATCGGCAGGTGAACCTGGAACTCTACTCGAAGGAGGCCCAACTCGCCCCTGGCGAGAGCCTTCGCCTGAAGCACACCATCGAGTTGCCGCCCGAAGGCCGGACCCTCTACTGAGCCGCGGCCCTCGGCTGGCTGTTCGCGGCCCGGGGGCAGGAACATTGCGGAGTTGAACAACGCGACAATGTTGCTCCGGGGCCGCCTCAGACCAGGAGCCACCTGATTCCAGGCACTCTCGCGTCCGGCCTATCTGGAGGCCTAGCCATGCGTCGTGCTCCCCTTCCCCTGTCGGTCGCGTTCCTCGCCGCATCATGTCTCCTGCTGGAGGGTGCTGACGTGCCGAAGAAGACCGGGGCTTGGCCAGAGGGCGCCCCATGGCCGGCCTGGGCCGCCCCAGGCGCCAAGGGTTCGAGCGTCGAACCGCTCGCCGAGGACGAGGCCAAGGCCTGGCTGAGATGGCTGATCCCCCTGCCCAAGCGTGTCCGTTTCGGGAGCAAACTGGGCATCCCTACCACAGGTATCACGTTCACGAAGCCGACGAATGCCGGCGACGTCACAGGCGCTGCGGTTGCAGAACTGGCCAGCCTGACTGGCACAAGGACGCCCCCGAGCGACCCCAAGTCCGCGTTCACTGTCCTCATCGGCACGTGCGATGCGAAGGGTGTGCTCGACGGAAGGAGTGTTCCGGGGGCCGACCAGCTCGCGGGGCTGAAGAACTCCGACCAGGCGTACGTGATCGCGCCGCTCCCTGACGACAAGGGCCTCGCCGTCGCTGCGCTCACCGAACGGGGCGTCTACCACGGCGTCAAGACCCTTCGGCAGCTCCTGGCGCCCCACGTAAAGGACGGAAAGGTCACCATCCCGGTGGTCGCGATCCTCGACTGGCCCGACCTGGCGGAGCGCGGCGAGTGGGGCGGGAGCTGCGCGCGCGACATCGAGGCGATGGCCGAGCAGAAGATGAACCTGGTGGAGGTCCACGCCAAGGTGGCGCTCGACGAGCAGGGGCGCGGCGTGGCAACGATTGACGCCGCCCGCCAGGAGGCGGCACGCCTCCACGCCGTCAAGTGGGTGCCCATCATCACCCACCTCGACCAGCTCCACCGCAGCGGCATCTACGACCGCTACCCCGAACTCCTGGGCAAGGGGAAGAAGGCCAAGGGCACGTATGGCGAGAAGTTCCACGCCCCCTGCTTCTCGCAGCCGAAGACGGCCGAACTCCTCGCCGAGTGGTTCACCTCGCTCGCCGCGACAAAGGGGGTGAGCGACATCTGCGTGTGGCTCTCCGAGGACCACGTCCAGTGCGAGTGCGAGGGCTGCAAGGCCAAGGGGCAATACGCCCTCGAGGCCGAGGCGTGCGTCCGTGCCTGGAAGCTCGCGCGGCAGAAGGCCCCAGACGTCCGTCTCCGCATCCTCCTCACCCAGGGCAGCTACTCGACGAACGACAAGGTCCTGGCCGCGGTGGCCGACACGCCGGAGGTCGGGATCACCTACTACGACGGCGGCCGCACCTACGATTCGTCGCGCGAGCCGATGATCTACCCGCTGCTTGCCGACTTCGCGCGCAAGGGCCGCTGGCTGGGTTGCTACCCGCAGCTCACCGCCTCGTGGCGCATCGTGTGCCCCTGGAGCGGCCCGCAGTTCATCAAGGCGCGGATGGCCGAGTTCGCCGACAAGGGGCTTCAGTGCCTCTGCGGCTACGCGACGCCTGACAATCGTCTCTACGAGTTCAACGTCGCCGCCGCCGCCGAGTGGTCATGGAACGCCCGAGGGCGGAGCGAACGCGAGTTCGCCCTCGCCTGGGCCACCCGCAAGCGCCTGGCCGACCCCGAGAAGGCGGCGGATTGGGCCGTCACGCTCGGGCCGGTGGGCTGGGACGTCTATGGCTCCGGCATCCCCTATCCGCGGTTCTTCGGGCGGGCGGCGGCCCTCGTGCGCGAGCGCAAGCCGCCGCAGCTCGGCCAGGGGCTGTTCCGTTACTTCCCCACCGTCGAACACATCGAGCAGGACCTCGCCCTCTGCGACCGGGCCATGAAGCTCGCCCAGGACTTGAAGGACCCCGCCATCCTGGCGGAGACCGAGGTCATCCGAGGCTACGTCGGCATGGTCAAGGCCATCCACGCCGTCGCGAGCGCCGTGGCAGGGAAGGAGAAACTCGATGAGCAGGAGGCGGCGCAGGCGCTCCGCGCCCGCGACGAACTCCTGCACAACGGGGAAATGGCCGCCAAGTACCTAGCCGTCTGGAAGCAGGCCGTGGCGCCCGACAACACGGCCCCCCGCTTCGCTGACACGGTGAAGGTGACGCAGGATACGGTGGCCGCCATCGCGCAGGCCCTCACCCCCCTGGGGGCCAGGGACGGCGGCAAGGCCCGCAAGGGCGCCGAGGCCAAGTAGCCTCAATTTTCGTTTGCATGTCCACCCCGGGCCTGGTATAATTGCGCTTTGAATGGACCCGTTGACGGTCACGCACAGGTGACGTATGCCCGCTGGAACGCTCTCCTTGTGACGCGCTCGCCACGGACGATTCGGCCTCTCTTTGGCATCCTGGCCGCGTGCGACGCTCCTGAGTGTCCAGGAGCCGCGCGACCGAGCCCGCGTTTGGCGATGCGCCCCATGCCCCGGACCAGCTCAAGGCGGCCGACTGCGGAATGCGTGATGGTCCAACTTGTGGAGACGGTGTATGAACATCTATGTCGGTAACCTGTCCTTCCAGACGGGGGACGCCGAGCTGCGCGCGGCCTTCGAGCCGCACGGCGAGGTGACCTCCGCGTCGGTGATCACGGACAGGGAGACCGGGCGCTCGCGCGGCTTCGGCTTCGTCGAGATGCCCTCGGCCGACCAGGCGCGCGCGGCCATCGCGGCCACCAACGGCACGGAGCTGGACGGCCGGACGCTGAACGTCAACGAGGCCCGTCCCCGCGGCGAGAGCCGCGGCGGCTCCGGCGGTGGCGGCGGCTCGCGCGCGGCGGTATGCCCATCCTGAAGGCCGAGCGGCACGAGGTGGGCTTCGAGGCCCAGCAGCCGCCGCGGCTCACGCGGTTCTGCCCGGTCCGCGGCCCGGGTGGGTCGTCCGCCGGACTCGTCGAGTAGTAGGTCGGGCTGTAGTAGTCCTGGCACCACTCCTGCACGTTGCCGATCATGTCGTGGAGGCCCCAGGCATTGGGCTCGTAGCTGCCTACGGGCGCCGTCTGCACGCTGCCGTCGCGCTCTCCCCGGGCGTACTCCACAAACCCAGGGATGCCCTCCTTCGCCGATTCGTCCGCCACGTTCGCGTGCCGGGCGCACCCCCTGATGCCGTTGCCCCACGGGTACTCGGTCGTCGTCCCGGCCCGGCAGGCGTACTCCCATTCGGCCTCCATCGGGAGGCGGAAGACCCGCGTCCCGCGCTGACGCCTGTTCAGCCGCTCGAGGAAGTCCTGGCAGTCCAGCCAGTTCACGCACTCCACCGGCGTGTGGTCGGTGCCGACGTCCGAGGGGTCCTTGCCCATGACGGCCTTCCACTGGCCGGCCGTGACCTCATGGATGCCCAGGTAGAAGCCCCTGGTGATGCGCACGCGGTGCGGCGGCAGCTCGTCGTGCGGCCGCACGGAGTCGAAGGTGGTGGCCCCCATCGTGAACTCGCCTGGCGCCACGTAGACCAATCTGAGCGGCTGCGCCCCCTCCAGCGGCACCTCGATGGCCACGGGCACTCCCGCCTGGTGGGCCATCTGCCGCTGGCGCAGCGACACCTTGGCCCAATCAGGTGGGACCGGCAGATTGCCCGTTCCGACCGGGGGGCGGACGGGGCGCGGCCCGGCCGCGCTCGCCACGAGGACGAGGATGAGGATGCCCAGGGCCGCGGCGCCGCCGGTGAGGAGCGCGCAGCGGGCGATCAACTGCTTCTTCCGCTTCAGCTCCCTCCAGCGCTCGAGGGCCTCCTGCTGCGCGCGGACGGCTCCCTCGGTGCCGTAGCCGGCCGGCGACCGCTCGACGGCTGCTGGGACGGCTGCGGGGGCCATGGGCCTCTCGTGGGCCAGCGGCTTCCCGTCGGCCTGGGACTCGCGCGCGACGGGCCGGAGGGAGGCGATGAGGTCGTCGGCCGACTGGAAGCGCTCCTCAGGGCGCTTGGCGAGCATGCGCTCGACTAGGGCCGCCACGGAGGGGGGGATGCCCGGCGTGCGCCGAAGGTCAGAGGGGACGGCCTCGTGGACGTGTTTGTACATCACGGCCACCTTCGTCTGCGCGTCGAAGGGCCGGCGGCCCGTGAGCATCTCGTACAGGCTCACCCCCAGCGAGTAGATGTCGGACCTGGGGTCCAGGTCCTCCCCCTTGCACTGCTCGGGGGACATGTACTCCGGCGTGCCCACGACCGCGGAGGAGCAAGTGAGGTCCGGAACGCCGATGACGGCCTTGGCCAGCCCGAAGTCGGCCAGCTTCACGATCCCGGTCTGCGTGATCAGGAAGTTAGAGGGCTTGATGTCCCTGTGGATCAGCTTCACCCGGTGGGCCGCGGCCAGCCCGCGGGCCGCCTGGAGCGTGATGGCCAGGGCCTCGCCCGGCGGCAGCGCCGCCTTCCGCCGAATCCGCTTGTCCAGCCCCTCCCCGTCCACGAACTCCATGACCATGTAGTAGTAGCGCCCGTCCGTCCCGGCGTCATGGACCTGCACCACGTTGGGGTCGTTGAGTTGGGCCGCGGTGCGCGCCTCGCGCAGGAACCTGTCGGCGTACGCCCTGTCCTCGGCCATCAGGCTGGCAAGAGGCACCTTGAGAGCCACGATGCGCCGCAGACTCGTCTGCTCCGCCTCGTAGACCGCGCCCATGCCCCCGCGGCCGATCCGCCGGAGGACCTTGCAGCCCCCGAGCGTCTTGCCCACGAGCGGATCCTGCTCCACGTTGGCGCTCGCCTCCGGCATCGTCGCAACTCCCTCTAGAGCACTGCACAGCATTATAGGCTGACCGCACGGGCGCGTCAAGGCTCCCTTCTGTCCCGAGAGAATGAACCTGGCTTCCTTCGGCGCCGCGCTCCGGCCAAGGCCGTTCCCTGCAGGCGGGGCGTCTCTGCCCCGCGAGGGGTGAGGGAGACTGGAGCGGCCGGCCGGGGCCGCGCCGCTCACCATTTCTTGAAGACGAAGAAGCCCGCGGCGGCGATGAGGGCGAAGCCGACCAGGTAGTTCCACTTCAGCGGCTCGCGCAGGTAGATGACCGAGAAGAGGCAGAAGACGACGAGGGTGATGATCTCCTGGATGGTCTTGAGTTCCGCGGCGCTGTACCCCTGGTTGTGGCCGATGCGGTTCGCGGGCACCTGGAAGCAGTATTCGACGAACGCGATGCCCCACGAGGCGAGGATGACGAGCCAGAGGGCCTTGTCCTTGTGCCTCAGGTGCCCGTACCAGGCGATGGTCATGAAGACGTTCGAGACGGTGAGCAACACCACGGTGGGCATTGCAGTGCCTCTCTCCTCAAGAGTTGGGGTGCGGGGGTGGGGCGGCCTTGAGGGCTCTGGTGAGGGTGCGGTCGAGTGCGGCGGCGAAGCGGGCCTTGTCGCCGGGGCGGATGGGCGCGGGGCCGCCCTGGATGGCGCCGGCGGCGCGGAGGTCCTGCATCAGGTTGCGCGTGGCCAGGTGGCGGCCGACGTTGGTCTCGTCGTAGACCTCGCCGCGGGGGTTGATGGCGACGGCGCCCCGCTCGACGACGCGGGCGGCGAGCGGGATGTCGGCCGTGATCACGACGTCGCCCGCCGCCGCATTCTCGGCGATGTGGTCGTCGGCCGCGTTGAAGGCGTGGGACACGCAGACGGGCGTGACGTGCGGCCAGCCTGCCGCGGCCAGCGGCACGTTGGCGACGAGCAGGGCGGGCAGGCCGAGGCGGTGCGAGGCCTTGAAGACCGCCTGCTTGGCCTCGTTCGGGCAGCCATCGGCGTCAATCCAGATGGCCACGCTGGGACAGGCTCCTGGGTGGCATTGAGCGATTCGGCAGCGCCGGAGATGGCCCCAAGACTGCCTGAAGGCAGGACTCCGAACCAGGATGACTGCCTGTTTGGAGTCCTGCCTTCAGGCAGTCTTCGCCCCACTGGGCCGAATCGCGGGAAGCTGTATGGGGCCACTCTACCCGAGCTGAATCTTGCCGCCCGGCCCGCCGGGCATGCCGCTGGGCACGACGATGCGGGAGGCGGCCTGACGCTGCAGCTCGCGCATGTGCTCGACCACCTCGCCCACGGCCTCGCGGATGGCGTCGGGGAACACGTCCGTCGCCTCCTCGAGGGTCTTGGCGTCGAGCGGGGCCTCGATGGGCAGGGGGCCGCCCGAGGTCATCATCTGCGCGTTGGCCTGGCGGATGCAGCGCACAGCCGAGGGCGGCTGTGCCACACGCTGCGCGAAGCTCTCGACCAGCTCCGCCGTGCCATCCGAGGAGCCATCGTCCACCACCACCACCTCGAAGTCCCGATATGTCTGGGCGAGGACGGACTCCAGCGTCTCGCGGAGATACCGCTCGGCGTTGAACGCGGGAATCACCACGCTGACTCTAGGCATTCTCCATCCCGGAACCTCCCGCAGGTTTGGAACCTGCGGGAGGTTGGTGTGTTGGCCGGCGCGCGAGGCGCCCGAGTTGGAGGCCGAAGACGGAGGGCGAGAAGGCGCTGAAGACGCCGCAGTAGCCACCCGCCCAAACGCCGATGCGGCGCAGGCGGAACGGGTCGTCGCCTGGGGCGACCGGCCCGCTCTCCGTGGTGAAGGCAGCCTGGTAGCCCGCTTCCACCACTAGGTCAACGACGTCCTGGTTGTAGCTCCCGGCGGGATAGGCCAGGAGCGATACGGGGGCGCTCAGCTCGCGCTCGATGGTCTGCTTCGACTGCTCGAGGTCCGCGAACACCCGCTCGGCGGGGACGTGGGCCAGGCGGGCGTGAGACATGGTGTGCGAGCCGATCTCCATGCCCGCCTGGTGCAGCTCGCGCACCTGGTCCCAGGACATCGGGCGGTAAGGCTCGGGGTCTGCCACGTCGGCGCCCAGGGCGGCGGCGATGCGCTCGACCAGGTTGTCGGTCTCCTCGGGCGGCGATGGCAGGCTGCCCAGGGCGGCGACGAGGGCGTGTTCGAGCCTTGCGGCGCCGGCCGGGGTTCGCAGGTCGGCGGCGTCGAGGGCCGCGACGAGCGGCTGGGGAAGCCCCTGGTAGTCGAGCGGCCGCGCGCCCAGCTCCGCCGCCTGGCGAATGTAGTCGTGCAACCGGTCCCACCAAAGGACGTTCTCGGTGCCGATCCAGCCGGCGGCGATGAAGAACGTGGCCCTCAGGCCGTGACGCTGAAGGAGCGGAATGGCCTGCGAATAGTTGTCCTCGTAGCCGTCGTCGAAGGTGATGGCTACGGCGTCGGGGGGCAACGCGTGGCCCTCCGCGGCAACCTGCGCAATCTGCCCCGCCGCCACCACCTGATAGCGCGAGGCGAGGAACGCGAGCTGGGCGTCGAACTCGTCGGCGGGCAACGCCAAAGGGACCTCGGGCTTGCGGCCGCGTTCGCTGATGCGGTGGTAGCGGAGGATGAGGGCGCGGCCCTTCGGCACCATCGGCCAGAGCCGGGACCGCATCGCCAGGGATGCCGCGGCCTGCCGCGCGGCGAGCTTCAGGACATCAGCCAACAGAATGCTCCTATCGCCAACGCCGCGAGGCCCGCCAGAGCGAGGGGCAGGCCCACGGCGAATGCCTTGCTCTTCCAGCCCGCGTCGAAGCGCTCGCAGCTTCGCCGCCACGTGTGCAACACGCCAGCCGTAGTCTCGAACTCCGGCCCATCCAGCAGGGCGGGTTCGGCCTCGATGCGGCGGGCAAACTCACGAACGGACACGGCCTCCACGTCGCCGCGCGCGAGGATATAGTCGAGGAATCGCTCGAGTTTGCGGCATTCGGCTTCCGCCGGCCAGAACTCCGTCCCCTCGCGGTTCCGGCCAATGAGCGAGAAGCTGTGCATCAGCAGGCACACCGCCGCCGCCCCTTGCCGCACCGCACGGTCCACAACAAGCTTCAGCTCCGAGAGCGAATCGGCATTCAGGTCGAAGTGCCGCCTCGGCGCCCAGGGGCCGAAGCGCATCTGGGCGAAGGTGGTGACCGGCACTTCGATCACAAAGGGATGCGTATGTGGCACAGCCGCCCTCGGCTGTGGCTTGGGGCCCTCCCCCGATCCTGCACAGCCGAGGGCGGCTGTGCCACACACCTGGAGGCGACGGGGCACGTTGGGCGGCGTCACACCCTCGCCCAGGTCGTAGGGAATGTGGCCGATGGCTACAGAGGCGTCCACGGGAATCCCGTCCGCCGCCAAGGCGCGAAGCGTGTCGGCGTTCACGAGCAGCCCGCCCGCCCGATGGGCGACGGGATCGGCTCCGCACGCCCGCCGATATGCCTCCTTGGCGAGCCGCACCAGCTCGGTCTGCTCGGCCAGCGAGTAGTCGGTGAGGCGTTTGCGGGCGAAGTCGCCCTTCCACCAATTGGGGTGAAGGTGGAGCTGCGCATCGTGCCCTCGCTCCAGGACCGCCGAGCAGATGCGCTTCACGTGCTCCTCGCCGTGGTGCAGTTCCTCCAGCGTACTCACGAAGAACGTTGCCCTGAAGCCGCGGGCATCGAATGAATCCATCAGCCGCTCGATGCCCCAGGTGCCGCCGCCCACGCGGCCCCACACCATAGCGTCGGGCGGCAGCGGGCGCACGCCGGCCATGGACGATTCGGTGTCAACGGTCAACAGCAGTAGCGTCTTTCCCACGCCTATCGTCCTCACCCCAGCGTGCAGTCCCGTGCAGGGATGAATGGATGGGTGGATGAATGGATGAATGAGAAGAGGCGAGGCTTCTCTGCCAGCCATCCAATCATCCATTCATCCAATCATCCCTTCCCAAATTGCTCCGCCAACACGTGCTCGAAGAGCGCCAGGTATTCCGCTGCGACGTGCGCCCAGGAGCGTCGGGCACCCAGGGCGGCGATGTCGGCTCGGTCCCAGGGCCGCTCCAGCGCCGCGCGAAGGGCGGCGGCGAACGCTTCGTCGGAGCGCGGCTGGAAGAGGATGCCCGAGCGCCCTTCCTCGACAAGGTCGGGGATGCCGCCGACATCGGTCGAGACGACTGGCGTGCCGCACGCGAGCGCTTCGAGGATGGCGTTCGGGCAGCCCTCGTGGTAGCTCCCGAAGCAGAAGAGGTCCGCCGCCCGATACCACAGCGGCATTTGGGTCTGCGCCACGCGGCCGAGAAACGACACGCGCTCGGCCACGCCGCACTCGCGGGCCAGCCGCCAGATGGACATCATCGCGTGCGTCGGGCGCCTCACGGCGGGCCGGGTCGAGCGGCTCGCGCGCGTGCGGGCCGTGCTCGCCGCCCTCGAGGGTCTGTGCGAAGGGCCGCAGCCATGAGCAGCATCGAGCGCGCCCTGGGGGCCAACCTGAAGGCCCTCCGCCGGCGCCGCCTGGCGCCCGTGTCGGTGGCGGTGGTGGACAGCGGGGTTGACGCCACGCACCCCGCCCTGCGCGGGCGCGTGCGGGCCGCGTGGAAGGTCCTCCAGCGCGGCGCGGCGGCCCGCGTCATCAAGGTCCCCCGCCCGCGGAACAACGATGTCTACGGCCACGGCACCGCGGTGGCGGGCATCGTCGCCGCCATCGCGCCCAACGCACGGCTGCTGGACATCCGCGTGCTGGACGAGCGGAACCTGGGCGGGGGCCCGGCGCTCCTGGCCGGCTTCGAGCAGGCCATCGCCTCGGGGGCGCGCCTCATCAATCTCAGCCTCGCGTGTGTGGCCCAGTACGCCCCGCAGTTGCACGAGCTGTGCGAGCGGGCCTATCGGCGGAACCAGATCGTCGTCGCCGCCAAGCGCAACATGCCCCTGGCCGACAACGGCTTCCCAGCCGAATTCTCCTCCTGCATCAGCGTGGACATGGCCGACTACCCGTCCCCCTTTGTCCTGGACTTCCTCGACCCGCCGCCCATCGAGTTCGCGGCGCGGGGGGCGGGCGTGCTCGCGCCGGCCGCGGGCGGGGGCCGCACGCGCGTGACGGGCACCAGCTTCGCCACGCCCACGGTCACGGGCCTCTGCGCCCTCCTCATGGGCGCGTACCCCGACTTGCGGCTGTTCGAACTCAAGGCCCTCCTCAAGCACGCCGCCCGGCCCAGCCGAGGCCGCTCGGGGTCTTGACAGTGCGGTTCTCGGCTGCTATACTCCTCTACGCCTTCCAGCCGGCCCCGACGCCTGTTGAATAGCCGGGCCGCGTGGCTCGTCAGTTGTGTAGCGTGACTGTGTGGAGGCACTGAGGCACAGGAGGACCGAAGATGGGGAAGTTCGAGGATCCTCGGGAGTTTCTGAAGAAGAAGCTCGGAACGGCGGGGTTCGCGAAGTTCCAGGAGGGCATGCGGCTGGCCGCCGAGGGCAAGGGCGAGAAGGCCCCCAAGGCCGCCGTCGAGGGTCAGTCCGCTTCCTGCTATGCGCCGTGCGCAAGCTACTGCGACAGCAACAGCTTCCTCTCGTCCGGCGCCTATAGCAGGTTCAGCTTCGACTGAGCGGCTGCCGCTCGCCCCTGAGCCAACCAGAACTCACACCGCGCGTCGCGCGGAGCGCCCAAGCGCTCCGCGCCGCGCGCCCAGGACGGGCCTCCCAACCGTGGCCACTTCCCCCGAGAATGCGGTCGTTGCGGATTCGGCGCCCAGCAGGCCGCTGTACAAGGTCTTCGCCACGGCCACCGGCAGCTACCTGTACGACACGGCCACCAACCAGATCTTGACCATCCCCGACGACTTCGCCCGCCACCTCGAGGAAGGGGCCTTCACGCCCGCCGAACTCGAGGGCCTGGCCGCGGACCCCTGGGACGGCGTGTTCGTGCCCACCTCGGGCCTGCCCCTGTCGCCGGGGCCCGACTGCGCCGCGGTCGAGTGCGCCATCGGCGGCGAGTGCAAGCAGCTCATCCTCGAAGCCACCCGCGACTGCAATCTCCGCTGCAAATACTGCCTCTACTCGGGCCGCCAGCCGGGGCGGCGCGGCACCTACGAGCAGGACATGCCGCTCGACACGGCGCGCAAGGCCGTGGACTACCTGGCGGCCCACTCGGCCCGGTGCCCCGAGGTCCTCGTCGGCTTCTACGGCGGCGAGCCGCTCCTGAACCCCTCCCTCATCCACGCAACCGCCGAATACGCCCGTCACGCAATCACAGGCAAGAAGCTCACCCTCACCCTCACCACCAACGGCACGCTGCTGAACCCCGACACGATGGACTTCCTGGCGGCCAACGAGTTCTTCGTCTACGTCAGCCTCGACGGCCCCCGCGAGGCGACCGACCGGAACCGCGTGTTCGCCGGCTCGCAGAAAGGGGTCTACGACGCCGTGGCGGCCCGCCTCACCGAGTTCCAGCGCCGCCACCCCGACTACTGCCGCCGCTCCGTCGGCTTCTCGATGGTCATCGCGCCAGGGGCCGACCTCGTGCGCATGGCCGAGTGGACCGGCCAGTGGGACCTTGCCCTGGCCACCGTGACCCGCGCCTCCGACGACACGGGCGACCTCGAGCGCGCCTTCCGCGAGCACCAGGTCACGGGCCTCGAGGAACTCAGGGCGCAGTACATCGAGGCCGCGTGCAGCGGCAAGCTCCCCGAGCGGCGCGGACGCATCGCCTTCGCCCTCCACACCGCCCTGTTCTCCATCGGCCTCTCGGCCCTCCGCAAGCGGCGCGTGCCCACGGCGCCCACCGACCGCGCCATTCGCCGCGGCATCTGCATCCCCAGCAAGCAGCGGCTGTTCGTGGACTGCAATGGCGACCTGTTCCCCTGCGAGAAGACCGATGGCTACCGCCACCTCCACCTCGGACACGTGGACACCGGGGTGGACGTCCAGAAGGCGTGCGACATCATCGCCGCGTTCCACCGATTCCTCGCCCACGAGTGCGCCGCGTGCTGGCTCTGGCGCCTCTGCCCCGTATGCTTCGCCGGGCCAAGCGTCGGCAGCCGCTACGACCGCGACAAGGCGCGCCGCGTCTGCGACATCCATCGCCGCGAGATGGCCGACACCCTGAGGACCTACTGCACCATCCTCGAGACGAACCCGACGGGGCTGGACTGCTTCCTCGACGCCGCCGCGCCGATGGCCAAGAAGCCGTGACCCGGCCCTCACCTCGGCCCCGCGCGGTGCCAGAACGACTCCCAGTACTTGCGATCCGTCTCGTAGGCGTTGATCGCCGCGTCGGGCGGCAGGTCGGCTGCCGTAGCGCTTCATCTCGCGCACGTACTGCGGCGGGGGACGGAAGCCGGGCATGTCGAAGCGCTTGATCGCCTCAAGGTTCTGCCTCCCCGCCTCGACCATCGCCAGCAGCGTCTGGTAGTCGGGGTTCTGCGTGTCCGCAAACACGATGGCCGGCTGCTTCTGCTTGTCCTGGCACAGCTCGAGGCCGCCGGCGGCCTTGGCCAGCGGAGCCAGGAGGAGGAGCGAGCGCTCGGGCCGCGTGAGGTTGAAGACGATGTGGCGGCTGAGCTTCAACCGCGGGTCGTTGAGGTCGAAGCGCCAGAAGGAGATGCCGCGCTCGTCGCACATGGCCGTGGGCAGCACGTTGTGGCCCGTGTGGCAGCCGGCGCAGCGGCGCTGGAGTTCGTCCAGTAGCCGCCGATGGCGCCGTTGCCCAGCGCGGCATAGGTGCCGGGGTAGGCCGCGCCCGACTCGATCCAGAGGCGAAGCATGCGCGTCTGTTGGTTGGTGGCCTTCACATCGTGGTGCGAGCCGTCGAGCATCTTGAGGATGCGGCTGGCCGACGAGCCGAGGGTGCGGGGCGGGCCGAAGTTCGACGACTTCCGCGTCATGCTCGACAAGCAGAAGGAAATCGAGGGCGTCATGGTCGCCACCCCCGACCACACCCACGCCGTCGCCGCCGTCACCGCGATGAAGGCGGGCAAGCACGCCTTCGTCGAGAAGCCCCTCTGCGGCTGCGTCTTCGAGGCCCGCACGATGCGCGAGACCGCTGAGAAACAGAAGGTCGCCACCCAAATGGGCAACCAGGGCTCCTCGGGCGGCCAGTTCCGCCGCGGCATCGAGCTGATCGAGGACGGCGTGCTGGGCGAGATCAAGGAGGTCTACGTCTGGAACTCCGGCGGCGGCCAGGACTACAAGGAGCCGCCCCAGGGCGAGCAGCCGGTCCCGCCCTACCTCAAGTGGGACCTCTGGCTCGGGCCTGCCAAGGAGCGGCCGTTCAACGCCAAATGGCTCGCCTGGCCCCACTGGCGCGAGTTCGGCACCGGCCAGATCGGCATGTGGGGCTCACACACCAACTACCTCACCTTCCTCTCCCTCAAAGTCCTGTCGCTGTGGCATGCCGATCCCGCCACCAAGCCGCGAATCAAGGTGCGGGCCGAGGTTTCCGGCATCAACCGCCTCTCATTCCCCAAGTGGGAGAAGGTCCACTTCAGCATCCCCGCCCGCGGCGAGCTGCCGCCCTACACCCACCATTGGGTCAACGGCGGCTCGGCCACTGGCTGGAAGGAGAAGCTGGCCGAACTGATTGGCCCCGAGAGCGATTGGCCGCCCCTCAAGGAGAAAGAGAAGGGCAAGGAGCCGAAGAAGGCATGGTCCGACTTCGCCGGCGCCATGCTCCTCGGCGCCAAGGGCCGGCTCCACTCCACCGGCCACAACTACACCATTGACCTCCTGCCCGCCAAGCAGTTCGAGGGCGTTGACACCAGCGGCCCGAAGCGGCTCACCCAATCGCACGGCATGCCCGAGCCCGACTGGCTGCACCTTGCCCGCGACGGCAAGTGGACTGCCTGGTCCAACTTCAGCAGTGCCGGCCCCTACATGGAAATGCTCCTCCTCGTCAACGTCGCCACCCAATTCGATGCCGAGCTGGAGTACGACCCCCTCGAGGGCAAGATCACCAACCACCCCGAAGCCGACCTCCTCCTCCGCCGTCCCTACCGCGAGGGGTGGACCCTGTGAGCTTTCCCTTCAGAGCAGGCATGGCCTGTCCCTGAGGCCAGCAGAAACAGGGGTATGGAGTAGAGCCATGCCGACTGCCTTTGTGCTTGGGGCCGGGGCCTCAATAGGGGCCAGGCCAGAAGGCACGAAGTTCCCGAACACGCTTCAGCTACTGGAGCGGGTCCGAGAAGTCGTCTGCGAAAGGGACGATCGTGCCCTACCGGCTCTGACCCTCTATCTGAGCCGGTTTGCGCCCCAGAAGGGCAAGGGGCTTCGCAGTGGCAAACTCCAGCCCGATTGGGACCGGATCAATGTCGAAGACCTGTACGCAGCGATCGAGTTCGAGAGCCGCATCACGGCTCACTTGATGCTGCCAAGTGGGGAGAAGGGCTCTGGGACACAGTTCTACCAGGAGTATTTCCAGGAGGCGTACCAGCAGGCCGTGACGCAGCTACTGCGCGGTCCGTATCGAGATTGGATGCAGGCGTGCTACTCCGCGTCCTACGGCAGCGAGGCTTTCCCCTACCTGCATGAGAACTTCCTCCGGATCGTTAAGATGGAACTGCTCGACTCAATCGCCCACACACTTGGTGTGCTCTCGGAGAAAGAGGGCACGCCAAACTTGGCTCGTCTGGTACGGTGCTTCCAGGAAGGCGATACGGCCATCACGTTCAACTACGACCTGCTGCTTGAACAGCACCTGACTGGAGAGCGCTCGACAGACTGGTCCTACCTGACAGGCTATGCCCTTCGTCCCACTTCGGAGCAATGCCGCTTGGACTTCGCCGGTACAGCGCCGAACCTCGCCTCGAAGTTCAAGGTGCTGAAGCTCCATGGCTCAAGCAATTGGCACTTCAGGTACGTGCAAGGGAGTGGCGACTCTATTGCACTCCCTGGCTACCGGAGGGTTCCTGAACCGATGGGGGTCGGGAACTTCGTCCGAGATATGCGCGCGGCGTCTCTCCTGGTTACGGACAACTTCAGAGGGGTCGTTGTGCAGGGGGAGCCCGCCGGTTACTTCGAGCGATTCATGATCCCGCCCAGCACCTACAAGGCGGAGTACAGTTTCTCCGCTGATTTTCTTCACGACCCAAGGGGAAACCCTCTGCCGCTCGGGAGTTCGACCATGTGGCTTCCGCAGTTGCTCTACCGGCTCGCCCTCCAGGCCCTCTCGACCGCGGAACGGGTGGTGTTCATCGGCTTCAGCATGGCAGCTGCCGACACGTCGATCCGCATGCTCTTCCGCGCGGCAGCGGATGCGAATCCGAGCCTGCGGCTTGTTGAGATCGCCGACCCGGACCGCAAGGTGGCCCGCCGCATCAAGGCTGTCATCCCAAACGCGCAGAGATACAGGCGGCTCAAGTGTCTTGGCGACCTACTGGATGGCTGGAAGGCGTAGTCCTTGCCTTACAGACGTGGTTCGGGCGCCTGCTGGTGGCCATGGAGCCTACGCCACGGCGCCTGACACCCGTAAGTCATTCCTGCTTCCAGCGCCAAGTGCAAGACCAGGCCAGGATTGGGCAGATGTCTGGCAGGGCGGACCCATGGGCTTGCGGCATCGGGGCTGACAGCGTCCTGGAGTGGGCCTGAGGGGAGCGACGAGGTGCGGGGGCCGCAACGGGTCTCAGGATAGAGTTTTCGGGAGGGGAAGTCAAGGCCGTTTTCGGGGTGGGGCGCGTGTGATCTCCTGCGGCCAAATGGTGGGACGCGAACGCCCGAAGGCGTAGGGGCGGGTGGGGTCGGCCGCGGGCCTTGCACTTCGGGCCCCATCTGTGGCTTGGCGAATACTTGATTCTCACGACCCGCCTGGGACGACGCGAATCTCTACCTCGCGTGGGACGTGAAGGACGCCACGCCCTGGGTCAACGGCGCCGAGGCCCCTGAGTTCCTCTACGCCGGCGGCGACACGGTGGACTTCCAGCTCGGCACCGACCCCAAGGCCGACCCGAAACGGAGTGAGGCCGTCCCGGGCGACCTGCGCCTCTCGATTGGCCCCCTCAAGGGCACGCCCACCGCCGTCCTCTTCCGCCCCAAGTCCGCCGACAAGGCCCCCAAGAAGTTCTACTCGGGCGTCGTCCGCGACGGCTACACCATCGAGAGCGTCACCGTCCTCCCTGTAGGCGGGGCGTCCCTGCCCCGCGTCCAGATCACCGTCGCCATCCACCGCGACAAGAAGGGCTACACCGTCGAGGCCGCCATTCCCCTGGCCGCCCTCGGCATCAAGCCGTCTGACGGCCTCACCCTCCGCGGCGACTTCGGCGTCACCCACGGCGACGCCGCGGGCAAGGACACCGTCCTCCGCACCTACTGGAGCAACCAGGCCACTGGCATCGTCAACGACGAAGTCTTCGAACTCAAGCTCGAGCCCCGCAACTGGGGGGAGCTGATCTTCAGGCCGTAGGTTTGACATAGCTACTGGTCCGTAGTATTCTGATCGGCATGGAGATGCAGCCGTTCGGCACTGCCTCGGCTCGCTCCGGCCTATGGCCGTCTGCCCGGCAGGAGGTCGCCAGGAATGCTAACCGCCATCCAGCTCGAGAACTATCGTGGGTTCCGCAAGTACGGCCTCCGAGGGTTTTCCCGGGTCAACCTGCTCGTGGGCAGGAATAACTGCGGCAAGACGTCGGCGCTGGAGGCCATCCGCCTTCTAGCGTCAGGCGGAGATCCGGTGGTTCTTGGGGAGGTGGCATGGGATCGGGGCGAGTCCGTGGTCAAGGGCGATGACCGTGAAACTGCGCGACCGAGGGTGTACCCGGTGGTGGCCCACTTCTTCCATGGGCACGAGTTCGGGCCAGGCGCGTACTTCCGCCTCAGCTCTGCCGACGGCATGGGCGAGCTGGCCGTGAAAGTGATAAGCAGGGCCGAACTCAACGAGCAGCGCGGGTTGTTCGATGATGAGACGGAGTTCCGGTCAGGTCTTGCTGTGCGTATAGAAGGGTCAAGGCATGAGTTGGGGAAGCGTGGTTTCCCCGTCTCGAGTGAGGGTGGGCTTCCCCAGGAACTCTATCGGTACTCTCGGGCGGCTGGGTCAGAGGCAAGGGAGTTCGTTCCCGTGCAGTTCATCTCCTCCGAGTCGCTTCAATCACGCTCAATGACGGAGATGTGGAACAGGGTCATCACAGAGGGCCGTGAGCCTGAAGTAGTCTCGGCCCTTCAGATCCTTGAGCCTGACCTTAGCAATATCATCTTCCTGAGCGGTGAGACTACCTACCGGTACGCCGGTCGGTCGGGAATCCTGGTGGCGTTCAAGGGAGCACGAAGCCGGAACCCGCTTGGAAGCTATGGGGATGGGATGCGCCGTCTTCTGGCTGTCTCCATATCTCTCATCCGCACAGCAGGCGGCGTTCTTCTCGTAGACGAGATCGACACTGGCTTGCACTACTCGATTATGGGCGATATGTGGCGACTTGTGGTTGAGGCAGCCAAGAGGACCAACGTCCAGGTCTTCGCCACGACGCACAGCCTTGACTGCGTGCGGGGCCTCGCGTGGCTGTGCCGAAACCACCCGGAGCTGCGCACCGAGGTGTCACTCCACAAGATTGTGCCCGCTGTAGAAGAGTCCATTCCCTTCGATGCCGAGAAGATCATGATCGCCGCCGAAGCCGACACTGAGGTGCGGTGATGGCCAGCTCGATGGAGAAGGCAGAGCTTCATGTGGAGGGCGACGACGATTTCCACACGATCATCCAACTCCTGATCCGGCACGGCATTGACTACGACAACCGACGCGACCAATTGCCCGACCTGAAGAAGGCAGATGGCGTGGAGAAGCTGCTCGCGAGCATGGAAGCGGTGACGATGGCGAACGCGGGCCGAGCCGTGGGGTTCGTGCTGGATGCCAACGGCCCCTTGTCGGACCGGTGGCGGGCGGTCGCTGGGCAGTTGTCGAAGACGGGTGTCTCCTGTCCTGAGCGACCCCCGGCGGGAGGGTTCATCGGTTGCTCCCGGCATCAGGCCACGGTCGGGGTCTGGCTCATGCCCGACAATGAGCGCGAGGGCAAGCTGGAGACCCTCCTTCGCTCCCTCGTTGACGAACAGGATCCGCTCATTGGCCACGCCGAGACGTCCACGAGTGCCGCCAAGGAGAAGGGCGCGCGGTTCTCGGGCCCTGACAAGCCCAAGGCGGTCCTTCATGCCTGGCTCGCCTGGCAGGAGGAGCCGGGTCGGCCATATGGCTCCGCGATCCGCAACAGGTACTTCCGCCACGACAGCCCGGCCGCGCTTGCCTTTGTCGCGTGGTTCAAGTAACTCTACGGAATCACGTAGTCCGCCGACTTCGGCGTCACCCACGGCGATGCAGCGGGTAAGGCGCCGTTTTCTGGGCGCACTATCCCCCCCGCATCTCGCGATGCGGGAGCAAGCCCCTCCCCAACCTCCCGCAGGTTCCAAACCTGCGGGAGGCTAGGGCAGGGCCAAACCGGATTGTCAAAGAGCAGGCACAGCGGCCTGACGCGTCGGGTTTGGCTATGCCGTTCGCCGGCCGCCTCCGAGCCGCGCTTGAACCGAGGGGTCTCTTGCCTGCCGGCCAGACATCGGCCTCTCGACCGGGTTCCCTCCAGCCCAGCGGGGCGGCTTCATCGGCCTGGTTCAGGGGCCTTCTTCACCGCCCTTCGAGCGCCACTCGTACCACGGAAGAGCGCCCCATCTCCGGGCCGGGCCGTCTCCCGGGCGTAGCTCAAAGCCCCACTGCCCAATGGCAGGGGGCGAAAACCGAGCACACCATGGGACCGATAGGACGGGTCGCGTCCGACGACTCGCCAGTAGCTCCGGAGCTTACGGCGTCGGGACAGGCTGCAAGGGCTGACGAACAGGGCACTTCGGGCTGAGGTGCTCGACGCAAGAAGATCTTTCTGTACTGCCAAACATGGAAGGGCAAGAACTGGCCGCAGGAGCTGTTGCAGATCCCCAGGAACCAGGGAAGCGCTCGTGAGAGGCGCACACCGAGCGCTGTACCGCTCGGCGTGGGATCGTCGCCCCTGGCCGTCGCCGTCGCCTTCCGCCCCGAGCTGGTCACGGCCCAGCCCCGCAACGTCGCCGTCGAGACCCGCGGCGAGTTCACCCGCGCCTTCACCATCGCCACCCCGAGCGACACCCCCAACGCCAGCGTCTGCCTCGACGTGGATTCCCCCGCCTTCCTCCGCCTCTTCATGGGCCGCCTCCTCAGCCGCTGACAGAGCCCGCGGGTGCGGGCGTGAATGTCACCCGGATTCCTGTCCTGCCTCG
Organism: Planctomycetota bacterium; assembly: GCA_041320515.1. Lineage (GTDB taxonomy): Bacteria > Planctomycetota > PUPC01 > DSUN01 > DSUN01 > DSUN01. The sequence goes on from JBGLNR010000001.1 coordinate 5,046,291, forward strand.
GCAGCGCGACCCGCGCGTGCGAAATGACAGAGGAGGTCTTGCCCCCCAACCCTCAGGCGCCGAACCGAAGGCGAGCCGAGCCAAAGTGTAGAATGGATTCTGCTGAAAGACCCTTTTCGGCCCGTCGGCTGGCATCACGGATCCGCGAGTTTTGCGAAAAGAGCCTGCCTCTGCGAGCGAAATCCGCCTATCCGTGTGCCAGCCTTCCGGCGAAAAGGGGGGTTCTTCAGCGGAATCTAGAATGTAGCCCTGACCCCGGCGCTTTCAGGGCTTGGGGCGAACGAGGCTGTGCTGGCCGAGGGCCTGGCGGAGGATGGCCCAGGCCGCGGACTCGCCGTGGGCCGCCAGGAAGCGCTGGCGGAGCGCAGGGTCGCCCATACCCCTGGCGAGAGCGCCCAGGAGCTGGACCTGGAGCCCCTGGTCGTCGGCCGGCGTGAGGATGAGGAAGATGAGGTGGGCGGGCAGGCCGTCCGGCGCGTTCCACTCGATGCCGGGGACCGAGCGGCCGAGGACGACGGCTGGCGCGGTGAGGCCGGGGAAGCGGGCGTGGGGCACGGCCATGCCCTCGCCGAGGGCGGTGCCTGCGGTCTCCTCACGGGCGCGCACGGCGGCGTTGAGGATGGCGGTCTTGGGCAGGCCGCCTTGCTCGGCCGCGGCCTCGCTGAGTTCGTGGATGGCCTCCCACCGGCTCGTCGCGTGAAGGTCCAGCCGCATCGCGCGGCGCAGGAAGACGTCGAGGACGTTGATCGCCGGGCGCCGGCGCGTGGCCCAGGCCAGCCAGGGGCCGAGGGCGATCGAGGAGATGAGGGCGGCGAAGACGATGGCGACGAAGACCCGCTCGGTGATGAGCTTCTCCTGGAGGGCGACGAGGGCGACCACCATCTCCATCGAGCCGCCCGGGGTGTGCGCCACGGCGATGAAGTGGCGCTCCCAGCGCGGCACGCCGGCCAGCCCAGCCCCCGTCCAGGCCCCCAGGAACTTGCCGCCGACGGCCAGCGCCGCGAAGAGCAGGGCCAGGAACGGGTCGAAGTTCGCCACGAAGTCCACCTGGAGCCCGAGTCCCGCGAAGAAGACGGGGATGAAGACGGCGTAGACCATCTGCGTGATGGCGTGGCGGGTGCGCTCGGAGAGCGCCGGGGCGCTGCCGGCCATGACGCCGGCCAGGAAGAGGCCGAGGAGCGCGTGGATGCCCATGCTGTGGGTGATGAAGCCCCCGAGGAGGCCGGTGCAGCAGACGAAGGTGAGGACGATCCCGGAGTCGGCGGGCCGCTTCCGCTGCACCCAGGCGATGCCGCGGGCGACGAGCGGGCGCCCGAGCGTCATGCACGCGGCCGTGAAGGCCACCGTGCCGCCCACCACGATGGCCACGTGGGTGAGGTCGAAGCGCTCCTGGGTGGCCGAGCTGAGGATGAGGGTGAAGGCGGCCCAGCCGGCGACCTCGTGGACGATGAGCGAGGCCATGACGAGGAGGCCCAGGTCGCTCTTCAGCAGGTCGAGGTCGTAGAGCGCCCGCACGGTCATGGGCAGGGCGGCGATGGTGAGGGCCGTGGCCACGAACAGGGCGAAGAACATGCGTTGCGAGGGGTGCACCAGATAGCGCTCGGGCAGCAGGAGCGCGGCGGCGCACGAGAGCGCCAGCGGCACGGCGAGGCCCACGGCCGCGATGCCCGCCACGTGCCTCCGCTCGCGCCAGGCCACCGAGGCATCCACCTCCAGGCCCGCGCTCAGCAGCAGGAGCAGGAGGCCGACCCAGGCGAACGTGCTGAGCATCGAGCACTGCACCATGTCGGCGGGAAACAGCCAGGCGTGAGCGGCGGGGGCCACGCGGCGCAGCAGCGTGGGGCCCAGGATCACGCCCGTGAGCAGCTCGCCCACGAGGGCCGGCTGGCCGATGCGCTCGAGCAGGCAGCCGAGGGCCCGGGCCAGGCCGAGCACGAGGAGCACCTGGAGCAGGAAGAGCCCGATGTGGTGCTCGCCGAGTTGCAGCAATCCCCCGTGCAAGGCCCCGTCTCCTGTCGCGTGGCGTCGTGGCGGACGCCATTCTGCCGGAAGCGGCGAGGAGAATCAAGCGGGATATGCCGAGTATGGCCCCCATTTCTGGCGCTCTGGGGTGCCGGCAGGCCCCAACCCTCCCCCTGCCCCCTCCCTGGTGTTGATCTCCGAAGATGGAGTTTCCTGCAAACAAAACAAAACGGCCGCAACCGCCCCGCCCGGCCGCCCCGATTCCAATCTTCCCCCAGCCCGCCGCCCCGCCGAGATCCAAAACACATTTCCGACAAACGAAACAGAACATCTTGACAAACAGAACTCAGATCATCGGCACACCAAGACGCCAGAAACCACGCTGCGGGATCGACCGTGCTCGGCGAGGGCGTGGCCAAGGACACCGGTTCGACCTGTCCTTTGGGCATTCCGCGAGCTGTACGCTTTCACCGAGGCCACAAAAGCGGACCCTTTGCTGGTGTTAGTGGTAACGTAAGCTCTTGTGCAGCAGAGACTTGCGGAATCGCACATTCCAGGCGTTCTGCGCAATTCGTGATCTGAGTTCTGACAAACAAATCAGCCGCTTCAGGGTTCTCTGTGCGTAGCCCCTACAGGTTGTGCGTCGCCCTTGGGTACGTGTGCGCGCGGGCAAGAAAGTCCTCTTCTGCTCCGACGGCGATTTCACCGAGTTCGTGGACGACCTGGCCGAGGCGGGGGCCGACGGCTTCATCTTCGAGCCGCTGACCGACCTCGGCTACGTGGTGAAGCACTACGGCCAGACCCACGTCATCATCGGCAACGCCGACTGCCGCGTCCTCACCTTCGGCACCCCGCGCGAGGTCCGCCACGAGGTTCGCCGCGTCATGGACAAGGGGCGCAACTGCCCCGGCTACTTCTTCGCCGTGGGCAACCACATCCCGGCCAACTGCCCGCTCGAGAACGTCGTCGCCTGCCTCGACGCCTACCGCGAGTTCCGAAAGCGGTAAACCATTGCCCGCCAAGCACTTGCCACATTAACCCACTTTCATCGAAGATTCACATGGTCTTAACTGGACACCGTCCAGGACTCGCGGCATAATCATAGTAGAAATGAACGCGCCCTCGAGCGAGCGAGGGAGCACGGTCGGGATGACCTTCGGACGCTAGTGCCGCGTCCAGTTTCTCGCAGAGGTGTGGCCGCTCGTGCCGCGGCCAGCCAGCAGTCTTGCCCGCGCGACAGGGGCGGCCCGCAGCCGCCCCTGTTGCATGACCGCCCCGCCTCACATCATCAACCCGATTGACAAACTCGCCTACGCCCGGCGTGGCACCTGCAAGAGTGACTCTTTTTGGACATTGGGGCGCTGTTTTTTGGACATTCCTCCCCTCGCCCCGGCGGCCCGATTCCGGGGCGTCAGACCCCTCCCGCCCACGCTTCCCACCCCAATCCGACCAAACGGTAGGAACCTGCCACAGAGACACCGCGGCCGCCGAGTGGGCGACCACCGGCGGTGATCTGCACTTGACAGACTGTGCGCGCATGCGATAATAGCCTCCAGCACCTGCCTGCATCTTTGGCAAAGGAGGCCGGCGATGGCAGACGCGAGTAAGCTGGAGGAAACCGTCGAGTTCTCGGAGAACCCCGAGCCACGCTGTCCGTGCGTCCTGCTCCTCGACACTTCGGGCTCGATGCAGGGCGCGCCCATTGCAGCGCTCAACGACGGCCTGAGGGTCTTCGAGGAGACCCTCGCCCGGGACTCCCTGGCCTCCCGCCGCGTGGAAGTGGCCGTCGTGAGCTTTGACAGCGTGGTCACCGTCGTGCAGGACTTTGTGACGGCGGACCGCTTCGCGGCGCCGACGCTGATGGCCCAGGGCCTCACGCACATGGGCGAGGCGATCCAGACGGCCCTGGACATGGTGGAGCAGCGCAAGGCGACGTACCGCACCAATGGCGTGGCATACTACCGCCCCTGGGTGTTCATGATCACCGACGGCGAGCCGCAAGGGGAGTCCCCCGACGCCATCGAGACGGCGGGGCAGCGCATCCACGCGCTGGACAACGATCAGCGCAAGGGCGTCGCCTTCTTCGCCGTCGGGGTCGAAGGAGCCAATATGGACCGCTTGCGCCAGATCGCCACGCGAGTGCCGGTCAAGCTCCTCGGCCTGAACTTCCAGGAGATGTTCCTCTGGCTCTCCGCGAGCATGCACGCCGTATCGCAGTCCCAGGTGAAGGACCAGGTGGCCCTCCCGCCGCCTGGATGGGCGGGCGTCACATGAGCGCCACTCGCGCCGTCGGCCGGTCCCACTCCCAACGCGGCGCGCAGGACTCGTCTCCCTGGCGCGTCGTGGCGGCCTCGGTGTGCGGCTCGGGCCACGAGAAGGCCCAGGTGCCGTGCCAGGACGCGCATGTCTGGCGCGTGCTCCCCGAGGCGGGCGTGCTCGTGGCGGCTGTGGCCGATGGCGCTGGGGCCGCGGAGCTGGCGGCGCTGGGGGCCGCGACCGCTTCGCAGGCGGCGGTTGACGCCATTTGCCGCGGCCTCGCCGCGGCGCTCCCGCCGCCCGACGAGCAGTCCTGGGCGCAGCTTCTCCGCGGCGCGATGGCCGAGGCCCTGGAGGCCGTCCGCCGCGAGGCCGCGCGCCGCGGCGCGCCGCAAAGCGCACTGGCGAGCACACTGATCCTCATCGTGGCCACCCCCCGCCTCGCCGCGGCGGCGCAGGTGGGCGACGGCGCCGTGGCCGCGGCGGGCCGGGACGGGAGCGTGGTGGGCCTGACGACGCCCGACATCGGGGAGTATCTCAACGAAACCACGTTCCTGGTTTCGTCCGATGCGCTCGAACGGATGCAGTTCCGGCTCTGGCCTGAGCCGGTGCAGCATATTGCGGCGTTCACCGACGGACTCGAGATGCTGGCGCTGAAGATGCCCGAGGCCGCGCCGCACGGGCCGTTCTTCGCGCCGCTGTTCCGCTTCGTCGCCCAGAGCCAGGACCCCGAGGCCGCGCGGGCCGAACTCGAGGCATTCCTACGTTGCCCCAGGGTGAGGCAACGGACCGATGACGACGTGACGCTTCTGCTTGCGACCAGGGTGGGCTGACCATGCGCTGTCGGCGAGCATCGGATGGCCAGATCGTCGCCTTCCACTCCGCCGTCGCCATCGGCTACGGCGGCGAGGCCGTCATCTACGTCGTCCAGCAGGACCCCGCCCTCCTCGCCAAAATCTACCACCAGCCGACGGCCGGGCGCGAGCGCAAGCTGAGGGCCATGCTCGCCAATCCGCCCGACGACCCGATGCGCGCGCAGGGCCACGCCTCGATCGCCTGGCCCCTCGACCTGCTCACCGGCGAGTTCGCCCCGAGCGTCCTCGGCTTCCTCATGCCCCGCGTGAGCGAAGTGCACCCGATCATTGATTTCTACAACCCGGGGACGCGTCGGCAGGTCTGCCCCCTCTTCAGCTACCGCTATCTCCACCGCGCCGGGCGCAACCTCGCCGCCGCCTTCGCATCACTCCACGAGAGCGGCATCGTCATCGGCGACGTCAACGAGTCGAACATCCTGGTCGGCGAGCGCGCGCTGGTGACGCTGGTGGACACCCAGCTCGCGGCCGGCAACGACCAGAAGCCCGAGGCCACGCTCACCGTCCTCAACGTCTACGACAGCCGCCGCCCCTGGCCCGAGGGCACGAAGATCAAGTCCCTCCGTGTCTTCCAGATTCTCCCGATGTCCGTCCCCTCCGGCGGCCCGCCCCACGAGACGGGCGTCCGCCTGCCCGAGGCCGGCGACTCGGTCGTCCCCTGCCGCTACGTGCTGGGCACCGTGCCCGTCGAGGCCGACGGCAGCGCGTACTTCAACGTGCCGGCCAACGTCGAGCTGTTCTTCCAGGCCCTCGACGAGCGCGGCCTGGCCGTCCAGTCCATGCGTTCGGCCACCTACCTGTTGCCGGGCGAGAAGCTGTCGTGCCAGGGCTGCCACGAGCCCCAGGGCCGCGCGCCCGACGCCACGCGCGCCGCCCCGCTCGCCCTGCGCCGCGAGCCCTCGAAGCTCGCGCCCGACGTTGACGGCTCTAACCCCTTCAGCTACCCGCGCCTCGTCCAGCCCGTCCTCGACCGCAACTGCGTGCCCTGCCACGTGAAGAACAAGGATAAGAAGGCGCCGAACCTCGGCAAGGAGCCGCTCACCCGCAACTGGTATGCGTCCTATGCCACGCTCGTGCGCCACGGCTACACGACCTACAAGGACGGCTACCGCACCACCCCCGGCGCCTTCGGCGCCCGCGGCTCCAAGCTCTTCGCCATGCTCGAAAAGGGCCACAACGACGTCAAGCTCTCCCCCGAGGACTTCCACCGCCTCACCCTCTGGCTCGACTGCGTCTCCATGTTCTACGGCGTCTTCGAGAAGGAAGGCGGCCAGACCCAGCTCACCGGCGGCGTCGCCAAGCCGACCCTGGAGTGAGGCCAGCTGTTCGATGGCATCGAACGGAGTTCGCACATGATCAAAGCGGAACAGAAAGTGCTCGACGAGGCACTTTCGCTTCCCGTGGAGGCGCGCCTGGCTGTTGTTGAGAAGCTGCTATTGAGCCTCAACGTGCCGTCTCGGAAGGAGATAGACGAGGCGTGGGCCGAGGAGGCCGAGCGTCGTGTCTCCCAGATCGATCGCGGCGAAGTGGAACTCGTTCCGGGCGAGGAGGTCTTCGCCCGGATTCGGGGGAAGCACGGGAGATGAACTTCTCCTTCCATCCAGATGCGGAGCAGGAGTTCGACGAGGCCGTTGTGTACTATGAAGGGTGCGAACGCGGCCTTGGCGTCGAGTTTGCTGAGGAAGTGTACGCCACCATCTCCATGATCACCCAATACCCCCGGGGCGGCTCAAAGGCATCGCAGAGCACCCGGAGGTGTCTGACAAGCCGCTTCCCCTTCGGTGTGGTCTACCAGGTGAAGGCGGATGCGGTCCGCATCATCGCCCTGGCGAACCTGAGTCGCCGACCTGGGTACTGGCAAGAGCGCACGCGAGAGAACGAGTCGCAATGAGTGGGGCGCTTGCCCCGTGTTGTGTGTCCCGAAACCAGTTGAGAGGTGCACAATGCGCAGCGTGAGACTGGTGGCGCTTGTGGCGTTGGCGTTCGCGGGCGTGGCGGCGGCCGGAGAGGCCGAGGAGGGCTTCAAGCGCCTCTTCGACGGCAAGACGCTCGACGGCTGGAGCGGCGACCCCGAGCTGTGGAAGGCCGAGGACGGCGGCATCGCCGGCTCCACCGACGAGAAGCAGATCAAGCGCAACAACTTCCTCGCCACGACGAAGCCCTACAAGAACTTCGTCCTCAAGCTCCAGTTCAAGCTCCGCAACGGCAACTCAGGCGTCCAGGTCCGCAGCAAGCAGCACCCCGACTACGTGGTGAAGGGCTACCAGCCCGACATCGCGGAGTCCCGCTACACCGGCATCCTCTACGAGGAGGGCGGCCGCGGCATCCTGGCCGACGTTGACCCCAAGAAGGTCGCCGAGGTGGTGAAGAAGGGCGACTGGAATCAGTACGTCATCACCTGCGACGGCCCGAAGATCAAGATCGAGGTCAACGGCACAACCACTGTGGACTACACCGAGAAGGACGAGAAGAAGGGCGCCACCGAAGGCATCATCGCCTTCCAGCTCCACGCCGGCCCCAAGATGAAGGTCTGGTTCAAGGACGTCGAGATCAAGGAACTGCCGTAGCTTCCCAGTCGGGCAGCTTTGCCGAGTGTCTGGGCGGGGATGTATGGATGAGTGGATGGTTGGATGGGTGCCAGACAATCATCCATTCATCCACCCATCCATTCATCCTCTCCAACTGTGGCCGTGAGCCGTGTTAGGAGAACCATGCAATGTCCGAGAAGCACGAACAGGATGCCTTCCCCCGCCGCGATTTCCTGGCGGCTGCCGCCGCGATGGGGGCGCTGGCCGCAGGCGGGGCCGCGGCCGCAGCCGAGCCCAAGCCGCCCGCCAAGGGCGACCGCAACATTGACCTCAGCGTCAACATGGAATTCGTCCGCCACGCCGACAAGTCGTTCGAATACGGCGCCCGCAAGGCCGCCGAGCTGGGCTACCGCTACGTCGAGCCCTGCTTCCTCATGGGCCGCTGCCTCCTGAGCAACGCGGGCTACTGCCACGTGCAGTCGCTCGACCTCGACCCCAACTACTTCAAGCACCTCTGCGGGGGCCTCAAGCTCAAGATCTCCGGCCTCAGCTCCCACTCCGACCTCCTCGACACCTGCTATGGCGTCGAGTACGCCCGAAAGGGCATCATCTACGCCCGCGCCCTGGCCAATCTCGGCCTCTTCGACACCCCGCCCGTCGTGATGATCTGTGAGACCATGTACCCGCCCAAGTGGATGACCCCCGACGACGCCTTCGCCGTCATGAAGATGAACCTGCGGCCCATGCTCGAGTGCTGCGCCGACAACGGCGTCTACCTCGGCATCGAGCCCCACGGCCCCTACACGGCGAAGAGGGCCTCGATGCTCCGCATCCTCGAACTCCACGATTCGCCCGCCGCCGCCTCGTCACCTTCTGGGGCGGCAGCGACCCGACGTTCGAGCGCGCGGCCGGCGATCTGGCCACTGTGGCGGCGCCGCCCACTGAGGCGCGCCTTCTGGGCCTGCTGGCGCAGAACCCCGACCTGAAGCGCTGGGCCGACGAGGCCGAGCAGCGCCAGGCCGCGCTGGAGTTGGAGAAGGCCAACCGCAAGCCCGACCTCAGCCTTTCGCCCGGCCTCGGCTACTTCGGGGAGTCGGGGGCCTTCGGCTGGCTCTTCAGTTGGGCGCTGCCGCTGACGGTGCGGAACCGCAACCAAGGCGCGATCCTGGAGGCGACGCACGGCGTCGCCAAGGCCGCCGAGGCGCGGCGGGCCGCCGAGGCCCGCGCCCGGGGCGAGTTGGCCGAGGCCTACGGCGAACTCGCCGCCGCCTTCGAGGAGATCAAGGGCACCCAGGCCGACGTGTTGCCCGCGGCCCAGGCCGCCTACGCCGCGGCCACCGAGGGATTCAAGCAAGGCAAGTCCCGCTTCCTCGATGTCCTCGACGCCCAGCGCACGCTCTTCGAGGCCCGAGGCGACCTCGTCAAGGCGCAAACCGAGTATCACAAGGCCCTGGCCGACATCGAGCGACTCATCGGCCAGAGCATCTTTCCCGTTGAACCCAGAGAGAAGAGGAACCAGCCATGAAGAAGTTCTGGAGTGCCCTGAGTCACGCGGGGTGGGCGCTGTTCGTCTTCACCGCCCTCACGGGCGTGTTCCTGTGGCGGACGGGCAGCCTTCAGCTTCGCCTGACCGCTGCCACGCCGCAGGAGGCCGCCGCCGGCGGCCACAGCGCGGACGACGGCCACGGCCACGGGGCCGCCGAGGAGGACGAGCACGCCGGCTGTAGCCAGGGCATCACAGGCGGGACGCCTGTGCCACCAGAGGGGGTGGACTGGTGTGCCGGCCACGGCGTGCCCGAATCGGCCTGCACGAAGTGCAATCCCGCCCTCGTCGAGAAGTTCAAGGCGAAGGGCGACTGGTGCGCCGAGCACGCCCTGCCCGAGTCGCAGTGCGTGAAGTGCAACCTCGCCGCCGCCAAGCTCAAGCCGCCTCCGGCGGCCAGCACGGACGCCCTCGGCAGGGCAAAGTGCGAGCACGGCGTGGCGAAGATTGACTGCAACAACTGCCGCTTCGAGGTCGGCGCCGTGAAGGTGGAGCCCGACGTGGCGAAGGCCCTCCTCAAGCCGGCCAAGGTGCAACAGCAGGAGCTGGCCACTGCGCTGCGGCTGACCGGCCAGGTGCAGCTCGACGAGACGCGGGTGGTGGACGTGGCGCCGCCGGCCACGGGGCGCGTGGTGCGCGTCAGCGCCGTCCTCGGCCAGGCCGTGAAGGAGGGGGACGTGCTGGCGGTGGTCCACTCGGCGGAGTTCGGAGTGGCCAAGGCCACCTACCTGGACGCCTGGACGAAGCTGGACCTTGCCCGCCGCGAGCAGGAGCGGCAGGCGACGCTCGGCGCCGCGCTCGAGAAGGCCCTCGCGCACCTGGCCAACGAGCACGGCCTGCCGGGCAAGTGCGACCCCCTGAAGGGCACGTGCCTGCCGCAGACGCCCCTGGGCGAATGGCGCTCGAAGCTCCTGGGCGCCGCGGCCAAGCTGCGCCTCGCCCGGTCGGTCTACGGCCGCGAGAAGGGCCTCGTCGAGAAACAAGTGACCAGCCGCGCCGAGTTCGAGCAGGCCGAGCACGAGCTTCAGGCGGCCCAGGCCGAATACGTGGCCCTGGTGGACGAGGCGCAGCTCGGGCTCCGCCTGGAGAACGTGCGGGCGGAGAACGCCACGCGGCAGGCCGAGATCGCTCTCACCGCGCCCGAGCAGCAGCTCCACATTTTCGGGCTGGACGAGAAGGCCGTGGAGGCGCTGCGGACCGCGAAGCACAACGGCGGCTTCGCCGAGCTTCAGGTGCGGGCGCCGCGGGCCGGCACGATCCTCGCCCGTGCCGCCGCCGAGGGGAAGTTCGTCGAGGCCAAGGAGGGCCTCTTCACCCTCGGCGACCTGTCGAACCTGTGGGTCTGGTGCAACGTGTACGAGCGCGACCTCGGCCCGCTCCACGCCGCGCTCGCCGAGGGCAAGCCGCCTCACGCCTGCGTGCGCGTCGCCGCGTTCGGCGAGTCGGAGTTCTGCGGCGTGATCGACCTGATCGGCAACGCCGTGGACGAGCACACCCGCACGGTGAAGGTGCGGGTGCAGGTGGACAACGCTCTGGGCAAGCTCAAGCCCGGCATGTTCGCGACCGTCGAGGTCAAGTTCGCCTCCGGCAAGCAGGCGGCCCTGGTGCCGCGCGAGGCCGTGCTCTCGGACGAGGGCAAGCAATTCGTGTTTCAGGAGACGAAGGACGGCCTGTGGCTGCGCCGCGACGTGGTGACGGGCCGGAGCCAGGGCCGCCTGGTGGAGATCGTCAGCGGCCTGGACGCCGACGCCACCGTGGCCGCGGGCGGGGCCTTCATGCTCAAGAGCGACGTCCTGCGCGGCAAGATGGGCGCGGGGTGAGCGGACTGAATCGCGTGCAGGTTTGCACGCCCTACATTGTCCATTCTGATTCGCGCAGATTCGCGTGATTCGCGGTCGCTTTTAGGGTCTTCCCAATGCTCGATCACGCCCTCCAGTTCGTCCTCCGCCAGCGCCTGCTGGTGATCCTCGGCGGCGTGGCGCTCCTCGCCGCTGGCGTCGTGGCCTGGCGGCAGCTGCCGATTGACGCCTTTCCCGACGTGACCAACGTGCAAGTGATGGTGATCACCAACGCCCCTGGCCTCGCCCCCGGCGAGGTCGAGCGCCTGATCAGCTACCCCATCGAGGTCGGCATGGGCGGCCTGCCCAACGTGCAGCAGGTCCGCTCGCTCTCGAAGAGCGGCCTCTCGCAGGTGGTCGTGATCTTCGAGGACCACGTGGACATCTACTTCGCCCGATTGTGCTCGCCCAGACACGCGACACAACTCACGGTATATCAACAACTTACGAATTGACTCACTCCAAACCAGCCCGAATCTGACAATCCCCCGTCTACCGATGTATCCAGTTTCGCCGGGTGTTTGAGGGGGGGGGCGAGCGTGGGAAAGCCCCAAGCCCAGAGCTGTCGCCACGTCGCGCATGCCAGCCCGCTAGCACACGCTTCAGGGGCTTCGCCCCCTACCGCCCCGTGGCGGTCCAGGCTGAGGTGCTGCCGCTGCCTTCGAGAGGTGTGCGGTGTCGCCTGCCGTGACGAGGCCAGTGTGGGGCAGTGACACTACCGCATCGCGGGGACGGTGGCTCATCAGGTTGGCATCGCGGGACTGCGCAGGAAGCGGGACCGGTGCGGGTGGCACGCCCAGTTTGGTCACTTGGGCCGCTCCGCGTCCTGCTGCCGCCCATCCTGTCAGCCGAGGCCACGAGGCGTGGGGGGGGTATCCCCAAATGGTTCCGCGCGTTCCCGGCTTGCGAACCGGGAAATGGGGAAGCCCTGGATGCGTGACGACCACGGGAGGGGGCTGCGGGGGGGCGCTTGCCCCCCCCAGGGGGACGGCCACCAGCACGGAATGACAACGCCCCGCCGCTGTCGCCGCCGCCACGGCGGGGGCACGGGGGGGGCGGCGAGGGCGGTCACAAGATGACCCGTCAACATGGCCGTCCACGACTCAAGCGAAGTCCCAACGGCCTGTTCTGTTGTGTTTGGCGGGAATATGTTTTCGGTTTTCGGCGAGACTGGCGACCTGTCGGAAGTCCGAAATCAGGCGGGCGGGGGGGGGCGGAAGCGGCTGTTTTGTCTTGTTTGTTTGTAGGAAACTCCATCTTCGGAAATGAACAGCTGGCGGGCCGGCGGCAACATGCACGGGAGCTTCCAGGGCACGACCTACCTGGACGAGTTCACGGGCGCGGGGGCCGCGGCGCCGAAGGTGTTGACGCTGAACCTGGCCGCCACTGGGCAGGTGGGCACGCCCGCGGGTGCCGTGACCCCCCTCGAGCGCACCCACGCCCGGGAGTCGCACAGCCCCGGCAAGCCCGACCACGAACTGCCCTCGGCGGGCAAGGCCCTCGAACTGCGCGAGGGCGCAAACCGCCTGGCGTTCACCGGCCAGACGTGGAAGGCTCATTCAACGGGCGGCATTGACTTCGACCTCTACATTGCGGGCGATGCTCCCATGCAGGCGCACATCGGCAACTGGGCGCACTTGTGGCACCCCGGCACCGAAGAGGGTGAATTCCGCGCCGCCAACCAATGCCAGCGCTTTGAGGAGCGCCAGCTCCGCCCTACGCGTGAACCGAGCGTGCGCCGGGGTCCTGGTCGCAGGCGGCACCGTGCCACAGGGGACACAGTCTCGCAGTGCGGAAGCGAGCGTAGGGTGTGACGGGGAACCGCTCGGCCCGAAGGGAGTTGTCTTCAATAGGGCAGAGGATCATCCTGGTCCGGGCGAGGCGCGCGCCGTGCACCGAAGTGCGGAGCGCTGCATCGGCGTGCGGCAACGCCTGCTACGGGTTGGGCGGCCCAAACTCCCAGGCTTTCAGCACAGCGCCGTCGGGCTTGTCGAGGACGCGGCCAAGACTCTCGTCCAGGCTCTGGAGCATGGCGGCCATCGTCGGGCAGTCCTGACGGCCGAGCGGGTCTTTCCGCCCGCGATGCTTCTCGATGTAATCGGCCTTCGCCTGGAAGGGGGCGTGAACGGAGAAGTGCCAGAGGCACAGGAAGAACGGCTTGTCGCGGTGGGTCTCGATGTACTTGAGCGCCTCGTCGGTGAGATGGTCGGCGACGTACTCGCCCTTCGGGCCATCGGGGAAGTTGGTGAGGCGATAGGGCGCGAAGTAGCTCGGCGGGCCGGGGTTGGGTGCGCCGAGGTCGAGGTCGAAGCCCTGGGCCTTGGGCCAGAACTCGCGCGGGGCGCCAAGGTGCCATTTGCCCATGAACGCCGTGTGGTAGCCAGCATCGCGCAGCGCCGCGGCGCCTGCCCCCGCGGCCCTCAGGAAATCGCGTCGCGAGCAGCCGGTCATGGTTTCAGCGTCTCCGGCAGGTACTGCACCATTCGGCCCACGTAGTCGCCCACGTGGCTCCCTTGAGCGAGGCCCGCTCTCGCGATGTCGGGCAGCGCGGCGCGAGCCTCGTTGCCAAGGCGCTCGAGGGTGTTGAGGGCGCGCGTGCGACCGCAGGAACTACAATCAGGGGAACGGACACGGACAACAGGCTCCGCATCAGCATCCTCGCACGGCGATTGAGCCGATGGCCCTCGTGTACCTTCTGGGTAGCCCCTTTGGGCAGCCCCCCGATGCCCTATAGTAGCCGTGTTCCCTCAGCAATGCAAGGCAGCAGGCTCGGACTGTGTCAGCACGAACCAGGACGGCTGCCGCCAGACTCCGAAGATGTCCCCCCGCCCCTCCCACGCATAGACTCCGCACCACGCGTAAACCGAACTCGTGGTAGCGGGAACCAGCAGGTTGCTCGCCAAGTCTACCACCAGTCCTATGTCTTGCGCCGCACGTCCCGCCGCGAGGCCCGACCCGCCTTGTTTTCAATATGGCAAGGAAGCGGTCAGTGGCAGTGATTTTCCGATGGAAACAGCAGGAGGAGTAGTAGATAGTATCTCCTCAGTTCTTTTGCCGCTTCAGGGTTCTTTGTGGGTAGCCCCTACAGGTTGTGCATCGCCCTTGGGTAGGTGTCGTCGGGCCCGACGCGGCGGCCCAAGACTTGGGGGCTTTGCCCCCAAACCCCCAGGATCTACCGCTTTACAGCCACCGCAGCCCATGCCACAATCCCCCTGCCGCTGAGGAGGATAGGGCTCCGGTGCGAACCGACCCGAGCGCCTCAGTGGCGCCGCCGCAGCAGGGGACGATCGCTCAACACGGTCGTCCCCTCTCGGCGACGAGCAACGTGCCCGGGCAGACCAACTGGCAGACGCCTGGGAACTGGGATAACGGCGTGCCCACGGCGAGCACGGCGGCCATCGTCCAGGCCCCCACGGCCACCGAGGTGGCCACCATCCTCCCCGGCGACACCGGGCAGGCCCAGATGCTCATCATCGGCAACAACGGCACCGTGCAGGTCAACAACGGCGGCACGCTCCAGGTCGGGGCCGGCGGCATATACGTGGACCCCACGGGCACGCTGCGCCTCGACCAGGGCTCGACCCTCGACGCGGCGTTGGTCAACGTCACGGGCGGCACCCTCACCGGGCCGAACTGGCCGCCGAGCCGCCGCGCCACGCTTGATCCAGCCACCACAGTACGGCTGGAGAGCGGCACGCTGGCCGGCAACCTCGCCTTCACCAACCCGAGCACGACGGCCGGCTCCTACGCCCTCGAGGTCGAGAGCGGGAGCGGGTCGGCCAACCTCTACGGCCCCGCCGCCTCCCTCCGCAAGTCCACCGCGGGCGCCGCCACCTTCTCGGGCGAAGTGACCCTCAACAACATCCGCGTGGAAGCCGGCTCGCTCACGTTCGCCCACGGCCCGGCCCTCACGGCGAACAACGTGACGGTGACGGGCGGCACCCTCCAGAGCAACAAGAACGCCACGATCGGCACCCTCGACCTCCAGGGCGGCACGACCACGCTGACCCGCCACACCACCGTGACCGATACGCTGAAAGGCTCGGCCACGCTGATCGCCGACGGCTCGTTCAACCTCGACCTCTCGTCGGCCTCGAGGGTGGACCTTAGCGGGACCCTTCGGGTTGCCGGCAGCTACGCTCCCACGAGTGGCAACCTCACCGTCGTCCTCCCCGCCGGCGGCGGCACCCCTATCTTCCCCAGCGGGCTGCTCTACCGCCTGGACGCCGCCGTGGGCGTCGTCACGGACGGCAGCGGGAACGTCTCGCAGTGGGGCGACCAGTCGGGCACCGGCCGCAACTTCCTCCAGGGCACCCTCGGCAACCAGCCGGACCTCGTTGCGGGCGCGCTCAACGGCCTGCCCGTCGTCCGCTTCGATGGCGCGGACGACCGCCTCACCCTCAGCTCCGCCACCAGCCCCTACACCGTCTTCATCGTCAACCGCTCCAACACCCAGGGCGGCCTCCAGGGCATCTGGGGCTCCGACAACCCCAGCGACAAGGGCATCCGCATGGCTGGCGCTCCCGCCTGGTCGCACCCCGGCGACGGCAACGACTTCACTAACGGCGCGGGAGGCGCCATGTACATCAACGGCACCGCGGGCAGCAGCTTCGGCTCCCTCGGCACCTATCACATCCTCGAAGCCGTCCGAGGCGCCTCCTCGCCCGTGACCTACAACGTCACCCAGCTCGGCTGGTACTACAGCGGCCGCATCCTCAACGGCGACATCGCCGAGATGCTGGTCTTCAGCGGCGCCCTGAGCGCCCAGGACAGGAACGACGTGGGCGGCTACCTGGCGGCCAAGTATGGCCTGTCGAGCAGCTACACCGGCGGCCTCTCGGGAATCCCGCGGTTGGGCAACCTGCAGCTCGACCCTGACTCCCGAATCACCCTCGCCGGCGCAGGCGTGGCCAAGTTCGACTCCATCGGCGCCACCGGCGGCCTGACGATCAACAACAACCTCACGGTGCAGCAGACGGCCAGCGGGCCCGCCAACATCAGCGGCACGGCCACGGGCGTCCACTTCAACGCCGACGTCACGACCGCCAACTTCACCGTCACCGGCCCCGGCACCGTGAGCCTGGGCAGGGACACGGTGCTCAACATCACCTCGGGCGGCAAGCTCAGCGTGCCTGTGGGCGTCACGCTCTCCGGCCAGGCCGGGGCAGGCGGCACGGCCACGGTCAACGCCAGCCAGGCCGGGATTGACTTCAAGGGCGGCCTCAACGTGGCCAGCGGCACCCTCGTGCTTAATGCCCCAACCCCCGTCGCCATGCCCCAGGCGGCGAACAACATCGGCTACTGGCCCCTCAGCGAGGGCTCCGGCACCACCACGGCCGACCGCAGCGCCGGGAACAACCCCGGCACGATCAACACCGGCGCCGCGTGGGTGAACGACGCCACGCGCGGCTGGGTCCTCAACTTCCCAGCCGCAGGCTCCGTCACCATCCCGACCGCGGCCTTCTCATCCCTGGCCGGCCAGGGGCAGGTCACCATCTCCCTGTGGCAGTACGGCAACGTGGCCAACCAGCCCCGCGCCGATACGATCTTCGGGGGCAACAACGCCGCCGGCAACCGCGTCATCCAGAGCCACCTGCCCTGGAGCGACAGCAACGTCTACTGGGACGCGGGGAACTCGGGCGGCACGTGGAACCGCATCTACAAGGGGGCCACATCTGCCGAGTTCGAGGGCGCCTGGCACAACTGGGTCTACGTCAAGGACGCCTCGACCGGAGCCCTCCGCATCTACCTCGACGGCAATCTGTGGCACTCGGGCACCGGCCTGAACCTCAACATGGAAACCATCACCGCCTTCCGAATCGGCTCCAACGCCAGCGGCGCGGAGAGCTACTATGGCATGATCGACGAGTTCGCCGTATGGAACCGCCCGCTGACACTGGCGCAAGTCCAGGACGTCTACCGCGCCGGCCTCCAGGGCGGCTTCGGCGCCACGCGCTTCGGCGACCTCACGATGGTCGGCGGCACCCATCTCGTCGCCTCGCAGCCGGTCGGCTTCAGCACCGCCACCGTCGGCGGCGGCACCGCGCTCAACCCCACCACGATGACCGGCGACATCACGATTGACCGCCGCATCACCCCGACCGGCTCGGGCCACGTGCTCGTCAACGGCCCGACCGGCAGCGACGGCCACCTGCGCATCAGCGACGGCCTGGTCTACGAATGGAGCTTCCGCGACCGCAACGCGCACGACCTCATCGAGGTGCTGGGCGACGCATCCAGGCGACCGACTGGATGCCGATCTTCCTCTACACGGGCCTCCTGGACGTTCCCGGCAGCGGGCTCGAGTACACCATCGAGATCGGCAACCGCGCGGACCCGGACCACCTGTACCTCTGGGACGACTCGGGCGCCGAGCTGTTCGTGGGGCTTCACGAGGGCCAGCAGGGCATCTGGCTCCACGGCCTGATTGCCCAGGCGATCCCCGAGCCCTGCACGCTCACCGTCCTCGCCCTGGGCGCCCTGGCCCTCCTGCGCCGCCGCCGGCGCGGCCAGCAGAAGTGAACGGTCCGCAGCTCTCGATACCTCCCGAAGCGAGGGACCCCCACGGGTCTCTCGCTTCTGCTTTGGAAAGGAGTGGCAGGCGTGCTCAAGGTGGCAATGCTGAGCGGATGGCACGTGCATGCGAAGGGGTATGCGAACGCGGTGAATTCGTTCCCCGACGCGAAGGTAACAGCGGTGTGGGACGAGGAGCCAGCCCGCGGGAAGGCCTGGGCCGCGGAGCTGAAGGCGCCCTTCGAGGCCGACCTGAAGAAGTGCGTGGCGCGGGACGACGTGGAGGGCGTGGTGGTGGACGCTCCGACCTCGATGCACCCCGAGGTGATGATCGCCGCGGCCAGGGCGGGCAAGCACATTTTCACCGAAAAGGTGATGGCGCTCACCGTGAGGGAATGCGGCCGCATCTCCGCCGCGGTCCGTAAGGCGGGCGTGAAGTTCTGCATCTCGATGCCGCAGCGCTGCTCGGCCACCAGCCTGTTCGCCAACCGCATCCTCGTCCTTCGCCCCGGCGCGCTGGGCGACGCCATCGTCACCCTGCCCGTCCTCCAGTCGCTCTCGGCCACGGGCGCGCGCGTGACAGTCGTCGGCCACCCCGTGTTCCGCCTCGCCGTCGAGTGCGGCCTGGCCGCCGACTTCATTCCCTTCGACGACGCCCGTCTCCTCCCCCTCTTCGCCGAGCGCGGCAAGTGCGACCTCCTCGCCGGCCACCGAACCGCCGTCGCCTACACCCGCTACGACGACCCGCTGCTCGCCGAGAACCTTGCACGCAACGGCGCGGACCAGGTCGTTCCCTGGCCGGCGCACCCGGCCCCAAAACTGCACATCACCGACCACCTGCTCGAGGCCCTGCGCCCCGCAGAGATCGAGCCGGCGGCCCGCCAGCCCTCGCTGCGGCCCCAGGGCGCCTGGATCACCTCGGCCCGGTCGTGGCTCCGCGAGCGGATGCTGAGCGGCGCCTTCGTGGCAATTCACCCCGGCAGCGGCGGACGGGCCAAGCGCTGGCCCGCCGAACGCTTCGCGGAACTTGCCCGCGCTCTCGCCTGCCCCGTCGTCTGGCTCCTCGGCCCGGCTGAGGAGGACGATGCGGAGGCCCGCCGCCTGGGCGAGCAGGCAGGCGTGATCGCGCGCAACTTGCCCCTGGCCACCCTGGCGGGCCTGCTGGCGGTCTGCCGTGCCTACGTGGGGAACGATTCGGGCGTGAGCCATCTCGCCGCCGCCGTCGGGGCGCCCACCATCGCCCTGTTCGGCCCCACCGACCCCGCCGTCTGGGCGCCCCGCGGCGAGCGCGTCGCCACCCTCGGCGGCCCTTACGCCGGCGGCTTCGCGGCCATCTCTGTCGAGCGTGTGCTTCGGGAGCTTCAGCCCTGGCTCACTCCGTAGGGCCTGCCACGATGGTCGGCGGCGTGTCCTCGTCGTCGAGCGACTCGTCCGCCGCCGTGCTCTCGCCCTCGGCAGCCTGCTTCTCCTCGCCTTCAGGAGCCGGCTTCTCCCCTCCCTCAGCGGACGGTGGCACAGGCGTCTCGCCTGTGTCCTCGGGCGCCGGTGCTACAGGCGTCCCGCCCGTGGCCGGAGTCTCCGGTGGCACAGGCATCTTGCCTGTGGCCTGGGTCTCCGGTGGCACAGGCGTCCCGCCTGTGTCTTCGGGCGGCGGGGCCTCAGGCGGCAGGGCGGGCTTCGGCTCGACCTCGGGCGTGAGCGACCCCGCCACCTTCTCGCCCCGCAGCGCGGCCAGGATATTGGGCAGCATGGCCTCGAAGATCGCCGTCTTCGACAGCGTACCCGCGGCCACGTGGGGCGTGGCCACCACGTTGTCGAGCTTCAGCAGCGGGTTGTCGCGCGGCGTCGGCTCGACGGCCCAGGCGTCGAGCGCCGCCCCCCCCAGGCGCCCCTTCTCCAGCGCCTCGGCCAGCGCCGCCTCGTCCACCAGCCCGCCGCGCGCCGTGTTCACCAGCAGCGCCGACGGCTTCATCATCGCCAGCCGCTCCGCGTTGATCAGCTTCTCCGTCTCGGGGCACAGGCCGACGTGCAGCGACACGATGTCGGCCTCGGCCAGCATCGCGTCCAGCTCGCGGTGCTCGACGCCCAGCTCGCGTTCCTCGGCCTCGGGCAGCCGCTCGGGATGGTAGTAGAGCAGCCGCAGGCCGAGGGCCTTCGCCCGGCGAGCCGTCTCCATCGCAACGTCGCCCATCCCCACCAGGCCGAGGGTCTTGCCTGCCACGACGCCGATGCCTTGCAGATTCGCCCAGTTGTAGGCGTAGTTGCCCGGCGCCGCGGCGCGGGGCTCCGGGCCGGTCTCGCGCAGGGGGCGCTTCACCATCCGCTGATAGGCGGGAATGAGTTGCTTCGCCAACGCGAGGATGAGGAGAATCGCGTGTTCGGCGCACGCCACGTGCGCGGGGGCCGGCAGCAGGCTCACCTGCACACCCGCCTCGCGGGCCGCCTGCACGTCAATCCCCGTCGCGCGGCAGCCGAGCTTCTGAATGAGGCGCAGCTTCGGCGCCTTGGCGATTGTCGTGCGGTCCAAGGGATGGTGCTGGCCCACGAGGCCCACCACCATCACATCGGCCTCGGCCAGCAGCTCATCCGTCCGCGCGTGCTCCACCTCGTCGCACTCGGCGGCGACCAGCGGCAGCCCCTCGGGCTGACGCTCGCGCAGGAACCCCGCGAACCCATCGAACCACGCCTGGAACACTTTTTCAAACAGCAAAATCTTCGCCATCCCTCGCTCCTCGTCCTCGTCGCCTGTCCGCCGTAGCCTCGGCGAAGGCGGATCGTCCTCGGACTTCTGGGTACGCGGCCTCATTATAGCAGGCTCCCGGCCATTTGCAATCGAGGCAGAGCGACGCTAGACTCTTCGGCAGCCCAAGAGGACCGGCCAGAAGCCTGTTTGAGGGAGCGCTGGTGGCGAACGGCTTGCGAGTGACCTGCACCCATTGCGGCGCCGCGTACCACATCGAGGCGGGCTCCGCGCCCAGCAAGGCGCCCTCGTGCCCCAAGTGCGGCGAAAAGGCAATCGTCCCGCCGCTTCAGGTGGCCCAGACGGCTCTCGAGGAAGCCACCCTCGCCGGCTCGCCCGACGACCGGCAGGTGACGCTCTCCCTGCCCGACGCTGCCGGCCTCACCCTGGCGGCTCCCGACGGCGAGGCCGAGCTTTCTGTCGCCGAAGCCTTGCGCTCCGCCGGCCCATCGTCCACACGCTACATCGAGGAGGGCGTGATCGGCCACGGCGGCATGGGCGAGGTCGTCCTGTGCATTGACCGCGACATTCGCCGTCCCATCGCCATGAAGCGCATGCTCCCCGACGCCGCTGCCGACCCTGATGACCGCGCCCGATTCGTCGAGGAGGCCCAGGTCACTGGCCAGCTCGAGCACCCCAACATCGTGCCCATCCACGAACTCGGCCCTGGGCATCGCGCTCCGCCAACGGCGCCTCCCTGTAGGCGGGGCGTCTCTGCCCCGCGTGGCGCTCGCGGGCCAGGGACGGCCCGCCTACAGGTTTCATTCCTCTAGACGCTCTAGGCGTACGTAATAGCGTACATCAGCGAGGCCGCTCTGTCAAGCGGGCAGGAGGAAACGAGAGCGGTCACAGCACCACGCACCCTGCGCCAAGGGCCTGTCTGGGCCTCGAGGCGAACTCGAGCTTGAGCACGGTGATGCCGGCTGTCGTGTCGGGGCCGGCCTTCGGCAGGCCCTTCAGGACGATGCGATTCGAGGTCTGCTCGAAGGCGATGGGCTTGCCGCCGACGAGATACGACGCCTTGGCCAGACGAGTCCTGAGACCGCCCAGGGCCAGCTCCTTGCCCGGCCAGCACCGGCACCAGAAGTAGGCCGTCTTCCCCTTCAGCGTCCACTGCCCGCACGGCATCCACTCCAGGCGGCCGCCCGTGCGGTCCACGTGGCCGTAGACGGCTTCGCCGTTCGCCTTCAGCCACTTGCCGACGGCGGCCAGGCGCGGCACCGCCTCGTCGGGCACCGAGCCATCGGGCTTCGGGCCGATGTTGAGGAGCAGGTTGCCCTGGCCCGAGGCGCAATTCTGAAGGAGGCCGAGCACCTCGCGGACCGGCCGCCAGTCCACGGCGCAGGGCATGTAGCCCCAGGAGCCGTTGAAGGTCATGCAGGCCTCCCAGGCGCGGCCCTTCTCGGCGTGCTGCACGTGCTCCTCGGGCGTGCCGAAGTCCTCGGGGAGCTGCGCGCGGTTGTTCACCAGAATGCTCGGCTGAAGCTCGCGGGCCATGGCCGTCATCTTGGCCGATTCCCACAGCTCCGGCGACTTCAGCGGCCAGGAGACGTCGTACCACAGGATGTCAATCTTCCCGTAGTTCGAGCACAGTTCGCGGACGCAGCCCTGGGTGAAGTCGAGGAATCGGCGGCGGGCCGCCTCGTCCTTCGCGCAGCGGGCGCCGTCGGGGTGGTGCCAATCCATCAGCGAGTAGTAGAAGCCGACGCGGAGGCCGAACTCGCGGCAGGCCTCGACGTATTCGCGGACGAGGTCGCGGCCCGGGCCGCGCTTGGCCGCATTGTAGTCGGTCTGAGCCGTGTCCCACAGGCAGAAGCCCTCGTGGTGCTTGGTGGTCATGACCATGTACTTCATCCCCGCCTTCTTGGCGAGGGCGGCCCATTCGCGGGCCGGGCGGCGCTTCGGCTGCCACGTGTCGGCCAGCTTCTCGTAGTCCGCGAGCGGGATGCGCTCGCGGTTCATCACCCACTCGTGGCGTCCGAGTTGCGCGTAGAGGCCCCAGTGCACGAACATCCCGAAGCGCGCGTCGTGCCACCAGCGCATCCGCCGCTCCCGATTCCTGTCCCACTTCGTCGCCAACGGCTCCGCCATGCTGTGCTCTCCTTGACGGCAAGGCGCCATGCTCTCCCAGCGCAACCCTGATCCTCACCAGTAACCAACAGTATACGGATAGCGCCCCGGCGCGCAAGGGCCACGAGCCGGCGCCTGACGGTGTCGCTTTCCTCTCTGGGCAGGGGCTGGCCGCGCCGCCGGCGGCGCCGGGAAACGCGGCGTTCCACGCCCTCCACTGGCCTGGTGGCGAGTGCCCCACGGTTGTACAACTGTGAACAACCGCTCTCAGTGCGCAAAAGGTGTTGACTTATGCGACTGCGCACGCTAGGCTATGGGTGGTGTGCCGTCCGCCCGGCGGGTGGCCGGCATCCGCCCTCCCCGTTCCACCGGACTCTCCCCGACGAGAGGCCGCCACGGCCCGATGGCCCCCTCCCTTGCCCTCGCCGAACTCGAGGCCGCCGTGCAGCGCCAGGCGCACGGCCTCGGCGCGCACTACACGCCGCACCCCATCGTGGCGCGCATGGTCCGCGCCACGCTCGGCCCGCTCGCGAACGGCCTGGCGCCGCAGGAGGTGCTCGGCCTGCGGGTGCTCGACCCCGCCGTGGGCAGCGGACGCTTTCTGGTGGCTGCGCTCGACGTGTTGGCGGGGGACGCCCCCGGCCTCCGCCGCCAGGCCGCGATTCGCTGTCTCCACGGCATTGACGTGGATCCGCGCGCCGTGGACCTCGCGCGCCAGGCAGTGGCCGAAGCCGCGGGCTGCTCGCGGGAGGAGCTTCAGCGCAACATCGTGGCCGGCGACAGCCTGCTCGCCGGCCCCGCCGCCCTGCTGGGCGTGGAGGCGTTCGACGCCGTGCTGACGAATCCGCCGTGGATTTCGCATTCGGGGCGGCAGGCGGCCACGCTCGACGCGGCCCGCCGCCGCGCGCTCGCCGCGCGCTTCGCCTCGTTCCGCCGCTGGCCGACCACGCACGGGGCGTTTCTCGAGCTGGTGGCGCGCCTCCTGCGCCCCGGCGGGCGCGCCGCGCTCGTGCTGCCGCACCAGGTGTGCCACCTGGCCGGCTACGAGGCGGCGCGGCAAGCGGCCCTCGCCACCTGCCGCCTCGACCCGCCGCCCGAAGTGCTGGGGGAGGGCTGCTTCCCAGGCGTCGTCCAGCCCGCCGCCATCGTCTACCTGCACTGCGCGCGGCCGGCCTACGAGGGGATGAATGGAGGGTTGGATGATTGGATGGATGGTAATTCACCCATCCATTCATCCATTCATCCATCCATCCCCGCTCGGGCCGCGTGCGCCATCCTGGAGAAGATGCGCCGCCACCCGCCCGCGCCGCCCGGCACGTTCCGCGACCCAGGCGTCCACACGGGCAACAGCGCGGACCTGTTGCTCCACGACGCCCCCGGCCCCGGCCTCGAACCGGTCCGCGAGGGGCGCTGCATCCAGCCCTTCCGCCTGGGCGAGGCCCGCCGCTGGCTCGACGTGGGGTCACATCTTCATTTCGCACATGGCCGCAATGTGCCAAATGAAGATACGGCACGCGACGCCCACCTGGTTCCGCAACAGCATCCTCGCCTGCTACGGGGTGCCGGGCCTCGACGACGCGGCGCTCCTCGGCCTCCTCAACAGCGCGGCCCTCGCCTTCCACCACCGAAGCTGCCACCCCGACAGCGGGCAGCGGGCGTTCCCACAGGTCAAGGTCTCCCACCTCCAGGCCCTGCCGCTCCCCCGCGGGGCGGGGGAACTCGTCCCGCTGGTCCATCGCATCGAGGCCCTGGCAGAGTCGGGCGAAAGGGCCGAACTGGACGACGCGCTTCGCGCGCTCGACCAGCGCGTGGACGCGCTCTACGGCCTCACCGACAGCGAGAGCGCCTGGGTGCAGGACACGCCGAGGCCGCCGAGATGCGCGGCGACATACCCGGCGAGGGCGATGGAAAGCAGGAAGCCGGCGAGGCCGGCGAAGGACAGGACGAAGGCGCGAAGCGAGGCTAGGGCGTTACCGACGGGCTTACCCGTGGTAGTATCGCGGTACAGCCTCGCGGGCTCTTCCTGGGTCTCTCGGGTGCTGAGGGGGGCGGGTCTCTGCCAAGGGTCCCCGCCTCCCGCTCTTTGACGGTGCAACGTTCCCCCTCTCGGTGATGATGCAGAATCTGTTGTCGGTCTTGGCTACCTCCTGTCTGAGTCGCTATCGTGCTGACGTGTGTAGACTATACCCGTGCCTGAACTGTGTCAAGTAGAAGATTCGCCAAGGAGCCGCGCTATCCTCCTGAGTTCTCGAGCCGGGATGTGGCGCTGGCCTTGGATGCCCCGCCGTTCGTTCTCGATGAGACCCGCGTCGCACATGCGGATGATGGTCCTTCTGCTGGCTCCACGGACGAGCCCGAGTTCACGCAGCGCGGCGGCGAACTCCCCCGGTCGATACGGTGTGCGTCTCCCTGTCACGTCCCCCTCCGCGTCATTCGTGTGGCCACCCTACCACCGCCGTCGGACAACATCGCTCAGGTAGTCCTTGAGGTCGACGATGCTACGCCGTGGTGAGGACGGCAAAGGGGCGCCTGGTAGACGAGCCAGACGCCCCCAGAGCTCAGCGTCTATTCGCTGGGCTTGCCGCCCGGCCAGTTGCCGAGGTTCTGCGCCCACGCGGCGTCCTTCATGTAGAAGCGATACCAGGTCGCAGCACTCGTAAAGACGAGCGTGAAGTAGGCGACAACCTCGTTCGCGGTCATGCCGTTGTTCCAGAGCTTGACGAAGTTCGTCAGATCGCCGCTGATCCACGACGCTGCCAGAGCGACGAGCAGCGCGATAATGCCCGAGAGGATGAGCTTGACTGAGCTCGGCCAGGTCAGGCGCTTGAGTGCCTGTACGATGAATGCGGAGAACCAACCGGCGACGAGGATAGTCGCGAACAGGGTGATGATCTCCGTAGTCTTCATGTGTTCACCTCCTCTCTACGTATCGCGATAGCGGAGGCCAGCACGCGCCAGCGACCGCCGATCTTCCTCCCGCGCAGCCGACCCTCGCGTAGTGCCCGCCGTATCGCGTGCGGCGTGACACCGAGCAGCAGGGCGGCCTGGTTTGGACGCAGGTAACGCGAGGCGGACGGCGACGGCCCCGCCGGGGCAGGGGTCGGAGCAGAGGCCGCCGCGTAATCGTCCGCCTGGGCGACGTCGCGCGGGGATGCATGAGTCCCCTCTGCGATTACGGTCGCCCGAGCCGGCGCGGAGGAGACGCCGGCATCGTTGTCCAGGTTCAAGACTGTGCTCCTGCCGTCCTACTGAGCGAGCCAGGGCCAGGGCGCCCAGCCGTTGACGTCGTGAGCCTGCGCCCCGTGCCGCAGGTTCGTGGGTCCGTAGAAGGGATCCCACTTACCTTCCCACCATGGCCGGCCGAACTGCAGGAGACCCGCGTAGTAGCCTGTCCAGGCGTTCGGGTTGCCGCGTGACTCCGTGTAGACCACGAGCATGAGGGTGCGAATGTCTGCCCATGCCCAGCCTGCCCGGCGAGCAGCGAGTACCCAGCGTCCAGTTGCGGCTCCGTAGGCTGAGCTGTAAGTGCGAGTCGCGCTTGCGACGTGGCGCGCCTCGCGGACTCGAGCTTGTGTGCGGACAAGGGCGCGCTCGGCAGTCGTGACGCGGCGCTCGGCTTTCCAGAGCGGACAGGCACCAGGCGCTGACGCAGCCTGAGCATCAGCAGCATAGACAGTGCCCCAGACAACAATCCCGAGAAGTACAACGACCAGCGCACTTCGCATGCGCCTCCCTTCGTTGCCTATAGAGCGGGCCGGGCGGCGGCTTTATATGCTCAAGCTCCGCCGCCCGGCCCAACGTCACGAGAGGGGGGTCCAACCGCGACAGCCCGAGTCTAGGCGATGCTCAGGACGCCACGAGCCTAGGAGTCAGGAGGCAGACGGCGCGCTATGTAGAGCTGACAGTCGACCACGACCTCGGGCAGAGCATGGCACGTGCTCATGGTGTGCTTGTCGATGAGCTCCGTGAGCTCGCGGATGAACAGCCAGCACTCATCCTTGTGCTTGCAGTTTCGGCACGGCCTCGTGACGCGCAGTCCGCTCATTTCTTTTTCTTCGGCCGCACCTTGCCGCCATACTTGCGGTCCCACTTAGCGGCAATCTTCGGATGATGGATGTGCATGTACGCCCTCTGTCTGGCGTTCTTGTAAGGCATCAGCTCGCCCCCGTCACTTGCTGACGTGCAGGTAGGAACGCACGAGTCCGGCGCGACGCTCGGACTCGCGGTCCTTCTTGCAGCAGACGCCACCGTTCGATTGGCTGCCGGCCGCGTCGGGGGACGTATTGCCGCCGATCGTAGTGAGCGGTAGCGACGTAACGACCATCTCGACGTGGTCCTGCAGGTAGGCGGTGCCCGGCCAGTTGAAGAACACAAGGTCGCCGGGCTGCGGGTTTTTCGTCAGGCTGAGGCCGTAGTTACCCAGCCGCGCGTTGTCGGCCATGACGCCGCAACTCGCGAAGCGAGAGCCGCGCTTGAACGCCGCGCTCCCCGCGTCGCAGTAGGCTTTGCTCACGGCCATGGCGCACCAGGACGCAGACCACCCGTACCAGCGCGTGATCTCGTTGGGCAGGCCGTGGATGCCGACGAAGCCCTTCATCTTCTCGAGCGCCTTGAGCCGTATCGGCCGCTCGGCCTTGAGCGCCAGCCGTGCCTTGCGGCGCTTGCGCATCACGAGCGAAAGGGTGTCGCCCTTGAGGTAGCCGACCAGCCGCGCGCGAGCCGAGTGGCTGGGCTTAGCGTAGCCGAGCCAATACTTCGCCCGATAGACGGGGGACGCGTGGGACAGGCCGAGGCCCGGAGGTCTGGCCTCACGGGTCCCACCAGTCCCACATGTCCCACTGGTCCCACGGCTTGGGGGCGGCTAGCCCTGCGGCTCGTCGTGCGAGAGGTTGACGATGCGCCCGTTGCGCCAGGGGCTGGCGCAGACGAGCTGGAAGTAGATGCGCCAGAAGGCAGTGACCTTCTGGCCGCTGCGGCCCTCGACGATGAGGGCGAAGTCGGTCTCCTGCCGCGCGCCCTTCGCGTCCACCAGCACCTGGGGCAGGAGCTCGACGCTCCAGGTCGCCAGGTCGAGGGCGTAGAGGGTGTTGCCGGGGCA
Source organism: Planctomycetota bacterium (assembly GCA_041320515.1). Taxonomy (GTDB): domain Bacteria; phylum Planctomycetota; class PUPC01; order DSUN01; family DSUN01; genus DSUN01. The sequence continues at coordinate 5,073,711 of JBGLNR010000001.1, forward strand.
GAAGCGGCTGCCGAGCACGGGCGCCCGCTTGTAGGCCAGGTCGGTCAGCCCGGGGTCCACGCGGCTGTTCAGCACGGGCGGCATCGGGAACCGGGCGTTCGCCGTCACGAGGGCCTCGTACACGCTCTCGATCTCCGGCGTGGCCAGCAACACATCCATCCGCCCGCCGCCCCCGGCCAAGGAGGAGCGGCGAGGGAATCGAATGAATCGATTCAATCGAGCCCCCCAGGCAAGCCACGCCCCACGAGGGGCCTTGTTGAGGAGCCCCCCATGCTCAGCCGCCTCACGTTCGCCGCCCTTCCCGCCCTGGTGCCCCTGGCGGCCACGGCGGCCACAGATGAGAATCCCATCGTCCGCTGGGGCATTGCGGGCGTCCTCAGCCTCGTCCTCGCCGCCCTCGGCGTCGTGGGCAAGCGGCTGCTCGACGCCCACATCGAATCCATCCGCAAGCTGACCGAGGCCAGCGACAAGCACGCCCGCGCCGCCCTCATCATCGCTGGAGAGCTGCGGGCGCGGCCGTGCCTGAAGGACTCCGAGCGCATTCAACAACTTGCCGAGGAGGGGACGAAGGAGCCGTGAGGAACGGAGTCCCAACCCCTCTCCCTTTCAGGGAGAGGGCAGGGTGAGGGTTGGGCCTCAGCACCGGCCAAGCGCCCAACCCTCCCACCACCCCCTCCCTGAGAGGGAGGGGGGTCAGAGCAGAAAGGAATTCTCGTCCCTACGCTCCGCGTGGGGACGGAGATCCGCGACGCTCCGCGTCGCTCAACCAGGGACGCAGGAGCGTCCAAGACACCGCGTCCCCACGGAGGACCGTGGGGACGAGAGAGGGAGAGCATTCGATGGCGATCATCCCCCACCCGCGCTGGGCGAGCCGCCTGGCCCGCGACGAGCGCGGGAAGCTGAAACACCACGCGGTGGACTTCGCGCCGCTGGACCTCAAGGCCGGCAAGGGCCTGCCCCGCATCGGCGGCCGTGCCTGGGGCGTGCCCTTCACGCTCGCGCTCCGAGGCCACGGCAACCGCTACAAGGTGAAGGAGAAGGCGAAGGGCTTCGAGCTGGAGATCGGCAGCACCATCGCCTTCGAGGAGAGCGACCAGCTCCTCCTGCCCACGGGCGAGGTGTGGACGCCTGAGTGCGGGATGCTCAAGACCACGCTCGTCCTCGACAAGAAGCCGCAGACCAACGCTTGGGCCTTCGACCTCGCCTTCCCCGCGGGCACCGTGTTCGCCTGGCAACCGCCGCTGACGCCGCAGGAGGCCGCCGAGGGCTGTTTCCGCCCCGACTGGTGTGTGGGCAGCTTCGCCGTCTTCGACGCGGGCGGCGCCAAGATCGCCCACATGCCCCGCCCCTTCGCCCGCGATGCCGATGGGGCCTGGACGTGGGCCGACCTGACCCTGGCGGGCGCCGTCCTCACCGTGACGGTGCCCCAGGCATTCCTGGACGCCGCGCGCTACCCGGTGACGGTGGACCCGACCTTCGGGTACACCAGCATCGGGGGAAGCTCCCAAACAGGCTCACCCAACTACGTGGTGGTCTATGGCCCGTGGCAGGCGGCGACGGCGGGGAACGCTGCCAGCGTCTCTATGTATGGCCACGTGAATGGCGGAGGGAACTTGACTCTTGGCTTCTACTCCGGTGCGGACCCCTACGCGCTGCAAGGCGATAGTGCGGGCGCCGCCGCGAGTTCGACCCAAGCCTGGAACACGCAGAACCTAGACAGCCCTGTGGCCATTGCGGCGGCGACGAACTACAAGCCCGCATCGAACGCAACGGGCACGTTCAGCATCCGATACGATACCCACGCGAGCCTGAATGGCGCGTACAAGTCGAGCGCCTACAGCCACGGCACCCTGCCCGCGAACCCCAGCGGGTTCACCGTGGGCTGGACGCTCAAGCAATTCAGCATCTATGTGACGTACACGCCTGCGGCGGCGGCCAAGGCCCCGTGGCACCTGTTCTGGCAGCGGGCCATCTGAGACGGACCTCTCGTCCCTACGCTCCGCGTGGGGACGAGGGCCCGGCCGCTCCGCGGCCACTGGGGCTTGGGGCGCACACGAATGGACGCGGAGCGTCCGAAGAGGCGTCCCCCCGCAGAGCGGGGGGACGAGAAAGGAACTCTATTGGAGACTATGCAATGGCAAGCCGAGGCCAAGCACTGACGATCACCTATGTGGCCTGGGACACCAGCGCCAACGCCGGCAAGGCCGGCGACGCGGCCAACCACACGCTCCGCTGGGTGAAGGACGGCGCGGCCGCGCCGCCCGCGAACAGCCCGAGCGAGGTGGACGCGACGAATTGCCCAGGCGTCTACGCCGTCGCCCTCACGGCCGCCGAGTGCACGTGCCACGTCGGCGTGCTCTGCGGCAAGAGCGCGACGGCCAGCGTCGTGCTCATCCCCGTGACCGTCACGTTCGAGCAGTTGCCCACGGCGGCGCCCGCCGCCAGCGGCGGCCTGCCGACCGTGGACGGGAGCAACCAGATCGCGGGGGTCCAGGGCACGCTGAACACCCTCGACGAGCTGGCCGAGGGCATCGAGGGGGTGGCCGACTGGACCGAGGCGGAGCGGAAGCAGCTTCGCCTCCGCCGGCGCATTCCACCGGAACCATCCATCCCATGCCACACGCGGGGACGGGCATCGAGTATGTGACACCCCCTACTGAAGTCTGCCCCCGTAGCCCGAAGGGAGGGAGATCAACACCGTGCGTCAGCCTGTCGGAGTGCGGCGGCTCGACGCCGCTGTGGGCTCCATAGCGTGACCCCAAGCCCCAAGCCGGCCCCGAAAGTCCCGAGTTACGACCTGACCCCAAGGCCCCCCAAGGCTCCTAATGGCTAATGAAGATCTGGCCCCGATGGCAATGGCTAATGAAGATCTGGCCCCGATGGCAGGCCCCGATGGCACTTCGCCTTATGCAGGATCATCGATCGTAGGGGGTCCGAACGCTGTACTCACGACCAATGCGTTCGATCTGGGCGCGCAGGTCGGGACTCTCGCCCACGCGCGCCATGTTGGACACCAGATGGTGGATCTTCTGCTGAGCCCAGTCGTGGGCGATGTCGTCGCGCCTGGGGTCAGGTGCGCCGGCTGTTGCGCTGTATTGGAGAGTGCGGCCCGCGTAGGGGATTCTGCCCTCGATCTGGATGGTCATCTTCTGCCCGGGCATGCACCGGCCGAAGAGGATCACCGGCTGATCGACGTAGAGGCAGGGAAGGAAAGCGGGATAGATCTCCTCGACGGCGAGGTTGGTGTAGGTGAAGCGGAGCTGCATCAGGATGGGCTTGTCGTAGCGCTGGAATAGCTTCTCAAGTTGTGCCTCGATCCGATCCTTGTTGTCGGAGAAGGTGGCTTGGCCGCGCGAGCGATAAGCCAGGAGGTCGAGAAGGTACCGGTCGCCGCCCCCGCCCTCATCGAAGGGGAGGATACTGAAGGTGGGCTTGACATAGGCGCTGATCTCGTTGACGATGCGACGGGCGTCGCGAACGCCCGAGGTGGACCGGCCATCGCTGATGAAGAAGATGCTGGTCGGCCGGTTGCGGATGGCGTCCTCGGCGACGTTGCGAACGACAGAGTTGAGAACACGGTATACGTCGGTGCGGATCTCCCCGGGAAGCCTGTCCACGAAGCCAACCGCGGCCTTGATGCGCTCGGCAGAGGGGGCCACGAAGTCAGGGAAGAGCTTACGAGGTTCCTCGCTGAAGAGGATGACGTTAAAGCGGTCAGTGGGCCGAAGACTACCGAGGTAGCGCCCAACGACTTCCCGAACCGCGACGATGCTGGAGAGCTTCGTGCTCAGCGATACATCGCAGATGAACACCACATCCTTCTGGATCACGGGCAACTTGTTGGGGTTAGCCGCAGCAATCTCGAGGCGGAAGTACTGGCGCTCCTCGCCCGGCCGCGCGTAGAGGTCCATCCGTATGGTGATCTCGCCGCCAAGTGGGTAGATGGGACCCTTCTCATCGGCGGGGGCCTTGTCGGGAAAGGCGATAGCGGGAGAGAGGCGGACATCAAGGCGGCTTCCCGGAGGCGTGGTTGGCTCCTTGACGTCAGCCTCAGGGCGTGACTTCGGATCACTGTCCTTCGTGGCGGCGCCCCCGGGATTGGCGAGTGCCTTCACCGCCTTCCCAAGAGCATCCTCCGCGCGCGCCCTGGCGTCGGATTCATTCCTGAACTTGGCATGGGCGTCTGCAATTGCCTTTTCAGCAGTCACCAGCTTGGCCTCCGCGCGCCCTCTGGCTTCCCTCTCATCCTTGAGCTTGGCTTCAGCATCAGAGCGGTCCTTCCCCAACTGCAAGAGCAGCACCCCTGCGCGCACCGTTTCCATCTCTGCGCGCGCTCGGTCGGCTGCGTAGGCCTTAGCTCTGCTATCGGCATCGGCGACGGCCTTCTCAGCCTTCACTAGTTCGGCTTCCGCTTGTTTCCGGTCATCCTCCGCGCGAACCCTGGCGTCTGCTTCCTTCTTGAGCTTACCGTTGGCCACGGCCAGTGCTTGCGAAGCGGCCAACAGTTCCTCCCTTGCACGTAACCTGTCAGCTTCGGCGCGAGACCTGGCCCCGGTCTCCTCTCTGAGCCTGGCATCGGCCTCAGCGAGCGCCTTGTTGGCTTCCGCAAGTGCCGCCTCGGCACGCCTCCTGTTCTCCTCCGCGCGCTCCCTGGCCTGGGTAGCTTCCTTGAGCCCGGCAATGGCCTCGACCGACATGGTTGAGGGGGGATCGGGGGGCGTCTTCCCCTGCTCGCGCACAGGGGGCCGCAGGAGGAGGACGGCACACAGAGCCAGGGCGAGCAGCGCGGCGAGGGCGGCAAGCCCCGGGACCAGCCAGCGTGCGCCCCGCGCGGGCTCGGCGGCGCGTTGGCCACAGTGGGGAATGGGGAGCGTGGAGCTGCCGGGGCGCGGGGCGGCAAGGCCAGGGAAGGCGGCGTCGAGCGCGCCAATGAGTTCCTCGGGGGTCTGCGGGCGGAGGGAGTGTTTCTTGGCCATCATCCAGAGGACGAGGTCGGCCGCGGCGTCGGAGACGGTCGGAGCCTTGGCCCGCGGGTCGGGCGGCGGCTCGGTGCAGTGCTGGGCGCCGACGGCCAGGGCCGTCGGGCCGTCGTAGGGGGCGGCGCCCGTGAGCATGTTGTAGAGGGTCGCGCCCAGGGAGTAGATGTCGGAACGAATGTCCAGGTCGGCCTCGCCCCGGACTTGTTCGGGGGACATGTAGTCGGGGGTGCCGATGCCCGTGCCGAGCGCGGTGAGGCGGTCGCGGCGCTCGATGGAGCGCGCGAGGCCCAGGTCGGCCAGCTTCGCCTTGCCCGTGCGCGTGAGGAGGATGTTGTCCGGCTTCACGTCGCGGTGGACGATGCCGTTCTGCCAGGCGTGGTCGAGGGCAAGGGCGACTGAGCGGACGATGGCGAGCGCCCTGCCCTCGTCGAGCCGCTTCTCGCGGTCGAGGACCTGGCCGACCGATTCGCCGTCCACGAACTCCATGGCCAGGTAGTAGCTGTCTGGCACGCCATCCCCGCCATCGAGGCCGCCAAGGCGGGCAAGGACATCTATTGCGAGAAGCCCATGACCCTCACCATCCGAGAGGGGCGGGCCATGGTCAACGCCGTCCGCAAGTACGGCCGCGTCTTCCAGACCGGCTCCCAGCAGCGCTCCGAGTACGGCGGCTGCTTCCGCTTCGCCTGCGAAATGGTCCGCTCCGGCCGCATCGGCCAGCTCAAGGAGATCAACTGCAACGTCGGCGGCCCCTCCGCCGACTGCTATCTGCCCGAGGAGCCCGTGCCGCCGGGCGTGGACTGGGACCGCTGGCTCGGCCCCGCCCCCTGGCGCCCCTACAACTCCCGCATCGCAATGGGCGGCGCCTGGCGCTCCTGGCGCGACTACTCGGGCGGCGGCATGACCGACTGGGGCGCACACCACTTCGACATCGCCCAGTGGGCCCTCGACGCCGATAACTCCGGCCCCGTCGAGATCATCCCGCCGGGCAAGGATGCCCAGCGCCTCACCTACGTCTACGCCAACGGCGTCAAGGTCTACCACGGCGGCGGGGGCGGCGGAGGCGTCGTGTTCTTCGGCTCCGAGGGCAAGATCGCCGTGGACCGCGGGCCGCTCCAGAGCTGGCCCGAGAGCATCATGAAGAAGCCCCTCGGCCCCGACGAGGTCCACCTCTACACCGTCACCAACGGCCACAAGGGGAACTTCGTGGACTGCATTCGCACGCGCCAGCGGCCCATCTGCGACGTCGAGGTCGGCTGCCGGTCCGTCACCGTCTGCCACCTGGGCAACCTCGCCTACCGCCTGGGCCGCCCGCTCAAGTGGGACCCCGCGAAGGAGGAGTTCGTGGGCGACCCCGAGGCCAACCGCTGGCTCGACCGCCCCAAGCGCGCGCCGTGGACCCTCTGAACAGGGGGGCGGAGATGCCCCGACGCTGGCGTCACCTCAGGCGAGCCCAGCGCCCCCAGCTCTCTGCCATCGCGGGGGCAGCGCTGGCGCTCGCGCTGCAAGTGGCAGGGTGTTCAGCGACGCGGGACTACGAGATCCGCTTGAGCCGCGCCGTCAAACCAGGCCAGAAGTTCCACGTCTCCTCGACCGGCAGCACGAGCCAGAAGAGGGTCGTGACCGTGGGAGGCGAAGTCACCCAGCAGAAGTCCGTGGCGTGCTCCGCGCAACTGGACGCCGAGGCGGTGATCCTCGACGTGAGTCCCGCAGGACAACCCACGAGGGTGTCCTACACGATCGCAAGGTGCGTGAGGACTGATGGCGAGAACGAGGAGGTGCTCGTGAAGCCAGGTCTGGTCCTCGTGGCCTCAGTGGCCGGGGAGGATAGGGTGTTCGAGGTCAACGGCACCCGCCTGGCCCCGGAGGCCGAGGAGGCCCTGGAGCTTGTTGTCCGCATCAGCACGACGGACGATGTGAAGCCGGAGGCATTGAGCCCCAAGGGTCGCAAGAGGGTCGGTGAGAGCTGGAAGGTCAACGCGGAGGCCCTCACCGGGCCGGTGCCTGGGACGGGTTTCTCCATGACCAAGGAGGGCATTGAGGGGATGACGACGCTCGTGGGCGTCGTCAAGACCGGCGGAAGGGATTGCCTGGACCTTCGCGGCACGTTCTCCATCAAGATTGAGCCGGCGCCCGTGTCGGCCACCCTCCGGCTTGAGAAGATGGAGACATGTGTCGCGGTTGCAGCGCGGCTTCCTCTGGACCCCTCCTTGCCTGCCCTTGAGACCTCAATGGACATGACCATGACCACCCGGTGGAGGGACCAGCCCGACCCGGCAAAGCCAGAATCCATCACCGAAACGACCACCAAACGCCGTTTCGAGGCCAAGCGCACTCCCACGGAGTAGGATGGCTGTGTTTGGCAGAAAGGACTCTGGTGTGAAGAGGCCGTGTCTTCGCTCTCTGGCAGCGGTTATGGCCGTTCTCGCAGGCTGCGCGGGGCCAGGCTCCGGCGCGGGAAAGGGGGTTCAGGTGAAGGCGACGATCCACCGCGAGGGGGACAAAGTGTGGCTGGAGGGGGTGAAGGGGTGGTTCGTGGGCGACAAGGAGAGTTCGCCCCACGCCGCGCAGGAGGCCGCGATGCAGGCGGCCGGCGAGGCGACGACGTACGACGACCTCGTCGGCGTCTCGGGCCTGGCGTTCCGAATGCAGGTTCACAAGGACCTCTGCCCCAGTTCGCCCCATCCCTGCTGCGGCTTCCGGTGCGTCGCACGCTCGACTGAATCACTGCCCTGGAACGCCAGCTTCCTCGACTTCTTCGGGAAGAAGGCTGAAGATGCCGCAAAGGTGAAGGAGGCCCGCCAGGCCGTCGTGGAGAGCATCGAGCGCGGCGTGCCCGTCCAGTACGGCAGCGAGGAGGACGGGGTGATCGTGGGCTATCAGAAGGGCGGCGACGAGTGGCTCTGCCTCCACCCCTATCGGGACAAGGGGGCCAAGACGTTCGTCGAGACGAAGTGGCCGTGGGGCATCGTCGTGTTCACGGGGCCGAAGGCGGCGAAGCCCTCGAGGCGCGAGCTGGCCCTCGGTGCGCTCCGCCAGGCCGTCGAGATGGCCCAGACCGAGAGGTCGGGCGACTACTGGGTGGGCTTCAGGGCCTGGGACGCCTACGCCGAGAAGCTGGCGGCGCTGGATGGGGCCGACGACAAGGCGCGGCGGGGCGCGATGCAGGGGAACGCCTGGATTTACGAATGCCTCGCCCAGTACCGCGGCGTAGCGGCCCGCTACCTGCGTGGCGTCGCCGACGAGTTCCCGCCCGAGGCCGCGAAGCACCTCCATCGCGCCGCCGGCCTCTTCGCCAGGATGTCCGACGAAGTGCTGCGGGATAAGGACCATTGCGTCGTGACGATCGCCCCCTACCCCTGGGCGCTCAAGGAGGGGAAGACCTGGACGCCTGAGATGCGGGCCGAACAGGCGCTTGGCGGGCTCGACGACGGTGAAGTGGACGTTGAGATACCCGTCGGCCTGCTGGGCGGAGGCCACGAGCGCCGCCGTGTCGTCCACCAGCTTCTGGAGTTCGGGGTCGGGGCAGGTGGCGAGGCTGTAGCTGGCTGCCTCGATCCACTTGGCCACATCGGAGTCCCAGAAGACGTGCGGCGGGTTGTCCTGGCCGGGCTTCCAGTCGAGCTTGAAGGCATCGAGGCGACCCGTCTCCTTGCACTGCTTGTACTGGTGGCGGATGCCTGTGGTGCGATTGGTCTCCTGCCGCGGCGCCCAGAACGTGTCGGCGATCTTCACGTCGCCCAGTGCCAGCGGCCTCAGCTTGCGGGTCGGCCCTGCCATCGGTCCTTCCTTTCTTCTCTGGTTACGGATTACGAATCACGGATTACGGATTGTCTGTGACCACCAACTCCTTGACAGCCGTCCCATCGCTCCACTTGCCCATGAAGCGCTGTTCGGGCGTGTTGCCGAGCGCGAACTCCCTATTCTTGCCATAGAAGGCGAAGTCGGTGAGGGCGTCCAAGAGCTTCCAGTAGGCGAAGTAGTCGAGGGCGTTGCAGCCCTGGCCCATGAGCATCAGGCCGGGGTTCAGCGGCGCGCAGGGGCTGATGTGGTCGGCGACGAGCGGCGGCTCGCCGTGGCGGTCGGTCTGCACGATGACGTAGTCCTTGCGGTCGGCGGGGATCTGCGGGGTGCTGCGGAAGATGTCCTTCGCCGTGAGGTCGCCGACCACGCGGTCGTCGGTCCCCACCACGACGAGGAGGAGCGTGTCGGCGGGAATCTTGCCGTAGCCCGCGGGGGCGAAGAAGACAGGGCGGGCGTTGTTCAGGCCGCGGCCGGGCTGCACGATCATCAGGGCCTTCGGCTTTGGCAGCCCCTCCTTCGCGGCGAGGGCCGCCAGGTCCGCCGCAATCGCCGCGCCCGCCGAGTGGCCCACGAAGGCCACCCGCTCCAGGTCGGGCGCCACGCGGCCCGGCTTCCGCAGCTCGGCCACAGCGTTCCTCACGGCGCCGACGGCGTTCCGCGTGAACTCCCAGGCCGGCGTGAGCATGCCCTCCTGGTAGCGCGGGAAGACCACCACGTTCCCCCGCCGCACGAGGTGGTGGAGCCACCCGTGGTAGATCATCGGCTGCATGGCGAGCCAGCCGTGGTTGAAGACGATGAGGGGTGCCGACTTCGGCGTCGGCTCGGCCGGCTCGAGCACCCAGAACTGCTCGCCCCCCCTACCATAGACGTTCGTCACCACCTTCGCGTGCGCGTAGTCCGAGCCGCCCGGCCCGGACCTCGGTTGCTCCGGTGGCCTGGGTGCCTGCCCGGCCAGGGCGGCGGAAGCCAGCACGACGGCGAGCGAGCAAACGGCGCTTCTCATGGCAGACGAGAGAGTACAGGGAGCGGCGGCGGAAGTCAAGAAGGCGTTGGGTGTCGGGCGCCAGGCGTTGGGGTTGGGGCGGCGGAGGGGGGCGCCCCCCGTCCCCCGCCTGTGAGCGGGCGTCTTCTTGGTGGCACCCACTGCCCGCCACCTCCTCCCGCTTCAGGCGCTCAGATGACCACCTGAACCCACGGAGTGGAGAGAGGCAAAGGTCTCGACATGGAACTTGATGGCCGACTGCACATCCCGAAGGGCTTCCTAGTGGGTGTCGCCCTCGCCCCCGGCGCCATCGCCGACTAGCCCCGCCGCCGCGAGGTGGTGCAGAATGGCGCTTTGGCGTTCCAGGCGGCCCCACGGCCTTTTCCGCCATACTTGATCATTCCTTTCCCTCCCTGAGGTGATCAAGTATGGCGCTTTGGCGATCCGGGGGGCCTTACGGCCTCTCCCACCATACTTGATCACTTCCCTCCCCCCTGGGATTGATCAAGTATGGCGCCCTGGCGACCCGGGGACTCTCTGGACGGTAGAAGAGGGGACAAGAGAGGTGTCGAATCTGCCACTTCAGGCGTTCACATGATCACTCCCCCTCCCCCTGGAGTTGATCATCTGAAGTCCCGCGCGCCATCATTGTGCCATCTTCCATAAGTGCTGCTACATCAGCCTGTTACATCCATCCAACAGCCCTTGTCCTCGGCCATTTCCCCCTGGTTCACATGATCACCTGAACCCCCAGAGACGAGGGAAAGCCCAGGCGATCGCCCACCTACTTCTCCGGCTCCGTCTGCGCTTCTCTGATCAGGGCGGCGAAGAGTTCCGCCAGCAGTTCCGGGTCGTGCCGTTCCTCATCCACGAGGCCGAACTTCTTCTCCACGGCCGCTTCGCATACCATCAGGTGAAAGCTCCCGAAGTGCAGCTTCACGCCGGGGTACTCGGGGGCGGTCACCAGCAGGGCAATTGCCTTCCCCTCGACCCGCCACAGGAACACGGGCGCGAGACACTCGACCCCTCTGAGGCCCTTTCGCTTCAGGCCTCTCTCGTACTTCTCGCCGAAGGCTTTGAGGAAGGCACGCAGCACTTGGCGGCGCTTGGCCCGGAGCATATCGCCTTCGTAGTGGCCCTCAAGCGTCAGGCCATCGCACCGCCCGTCCTTCACCGAGTAGCCTATCGTAGAAAAGAACTCCGTCTCCTTCACCTGCTCCAACAGGAGATGTTCCCCCTTGTCGAGGCCCGCCTTGTTCGGCTCTTCGAAGATGCGGAACTCCTCGGCATCGGGCCGGGCCTTCAGAAGGTCCGCCACGTTCATGCCCACGGTTACGCCTCGCGGAACGTCGGGCAGCTTCCGCTCCAAGGCATCTGGGCTTCCCGCAACCGCGTGGGCGCCAATCAGGAGGGCAAGAGCCGACGCAGCGCTGGAGAGACAGCCGAGCGATCCCTTCCTCATTCGCATGTGATCTCCTTCAGCTTGCCAAAGAACGCGCGCTTGCGGGGGGTAGAGAGGGTCCAGTTGGTCCTGTCCCGCTTCCTGCGCAGTCCCGCGATGGCAACCTGATGTGACACAGCCCCCGCGATGCGGTAGTGTCACTGCCCCCGACTGGCTTCCTCACCACGGATGGCCCCCCCCACCTCTCGAAGGCAGCGGCAACACCTCAGCCTGGACCGTCAAGGGGGCGACAAGGGGCAACGCCCCGTGCCACCGGCGAGCAGGCTGGCAGCCTGGACGGGGCGACAGCTCTGGGCTTGGGGCTTTGCCTCCGAGACCACAGAACTTGAGGCCCCCGACGGCCCCCCCGGGGGGGCACTTGCCCCTTTAGGGGCGGGGGGAAGGCCTTTGCGGCGTCAGACCCCTCCCCACCGCGGGATTGGGCTTGGGGCTTTCAGTCCTCTCGCCCCCCCCCTCAAACACCCGGCCAGACTGGCGAGACTGGACACGGGCGACAGGTTGTATGCGGCGGGTATAGCACACCACTGGGGGCGGTACCAATTCCGTCAAACAGAACAAATCGGGCGGGCGGGGCGGAAGCGGCTGTTTTTGTTTTGTTTGTTCGGAATTGTACACCTGGGCTGGTCGTCATCCGTGTGCTGAAAGCCATTTGGGCGTGGCCCTTTTCAGACAGGCGGCGTCTTGTAGGGCAGGTCCCCGTGCCTGCCCCTGCCATAAGGGGTTGCGCCGCAAGAGGATGGGCGGGCACAGGGACCCGCCCCTACACCCTGACTCCGGCCGCCTGTCTGAGAAGGGCCACGCCCGAGTCATTTCCGGCCCGTCCATAGTGTCCACCAGGTCCACTTTGTCCACCTAGTCCAGACCCGCCGCTCTGGCGACCGGTTGCCCGCAGGAAAAAAACTCCGGCGAAGGGCTTGACAGTGCCGTTGTTATGTGCTATACTCGGAGCGTGGCTTGGAGAGGTGCCCGCCATCGCCAGGCCAAAGGGTGAGCCGGCGGATTGGCTCGCCCAACGGCTGCCACGGAAGACAGCCGCTGCATCCCACCTTTGCTCCGCAAATCACGTAATACCAGCGGATTGTGGCCAGGCCACTGCCCATTGGGGCCAGGGGCGCATGGCCATAGGAGGTGCCTATCGCCTGAGAGTGGTGGAAAAGACTCCAGGAGTCTTTTTCGGGGTAGCGCATGGTGGATGGTGGAAAAGACTCCAGGAGTCTTTTTCGGGGTAGCGCAGGGGAACACTGTGGCTGATGACGATTCCCGCTGTCTTTGTCTGAGGAGAATGCCATGAGTACGAGGTGGCCGATCCCTGGCCTGGGGCACTCGGAGCACGCCGAGGCGTCGTGGTGGCTGCTGCAGGCGGCGCATCTGCGGAAGGTGGACTGGCTGTGGCCGGACCGTGTGCCGCTGGGGAAGATGACGCTGCTGATCGGGGATCCGGGGCGCGGTAAGTCGCTCGTGGGGCTCGACATGGCGGCTCGCGTGACCCGCGGGCTGCCGTGGCCCGATGCGTGTCTCACGCTCCTCACAGCCGCGGGCGGCTGTGCCACACAGGGACCCATAGCCGCGGCTCCTTCGCCCTGCGAGGCACGGGACCGCAGTGCGAAGTTGTGCGCGCCGCTGGGGAGGGTGGTGCTGCTGAGCGCGGAGGATGACGCGGCGGATACGATTCTGCCGCGTCTGAAGGCGGCGGGCGGCGACCCGGAGCGGGTGGTCATCCTGCACTCGCTGGAGGGGCGCAGGGACAGGAGGCGCCTGTCGTTCTCGCTCGCGCGCGACATGTCGCTGCTGGACGATGAGATGCAGGCTCGGGGGGACGTGCGGCTGGTGATCCTGGACCCAGTGACGGCGTATCTGGGTGGGCTGCACGGGAACAGCAATGCGGAGGTGCGGGACCTGCTTGCCCCGGTGCGGGAGCTGGCCGAGCGCCATCGGGCGGCAGTGCTGGGGGTCAGCCACCTGACGAAGAAGAGGGATGTCGCGCTGATCTACCGCGCGATGGGGAGCCTGGCGTTCGTCGCCGCGTCGCGGGCCGTGTGGGCGGTGGGGGCGGACCGCTCGGAGCCGGGGCGGATGCTGCTCCTGCCCGTCAAGTGCAACCTGTTGGGAGGGGCGACGGGTCTGGCCTTCCGCATCCAGGGGGCGGCGGGAGACCCGTCGGTGCCCGTGGTGGCGTGGGAGCCGGAGCCGGTGACGGAGCCGGCGCAGGAGGCGCTGGGGGCCACGCGCCACGCGCCAGCGACCGAGCTGGCGGCGATGTGGCTGCGGGGCCTGCTGGCGGCGGGGCCGAGGGCGACGCGGGACGTGGAGCGCCTGGCGGCCGCGGCCGGCGTCTCGCCGACTGCCCTGCGCAAGGCGCGCAAGGCGCTGGGCGTCGAAGGGTGCCATGGCGGGACCGGCAACGCGTGGGCTCTGCAGTTGCCGGGGCGCGAGGCGACCGGTCCTGAGGTCAGCGACGGTCCGCCTGCGGCAGCGGGGGCCGCCGAGGAGGCGCCAGTGGCGGCGCCCGCGGCGTCCCCGGGCGCGTGACGGTTTTGACTCGCGCCCCTGGCCGGGGCGCGAGTCAATTCCCGGGCTCGCCGCCCTGTCGGGAACGGCTCTGTAAGATGTTGTGAGCAAGACACTTATGGATGAGGCAGTCGGGCAGAGGGCATGGGTTTGGCTCGCCCCCTGTTAGGGGGGAAAAGGGCGCGAGTCAAAATGGATGGGGCGGAGAGGCGGCCCCTCCCGCGGGCCTGGGCGCCCGCGGGAGGGGGTGGGAGCTGGGTGCTACTGCATCCTGGCCTTGGCCTTGGGCGCGGGCGGCGCGTCCTCGTCGGTACGGAAGGGGCAGGCCGGCAGGTCGGCCTTGTTGTAGAGGTTGCAGACGGGGCTGTTGCCCCAGGCGTAGCGGACGGCGATGGGCTTCTCGATGCCAGGGGCGGAGACGACGACGGTTTCGCCGTCTATCTTGGCCTCGGCCCAGACGAACTTCCTGTCCTCGCCGGCGATGGCGAAGCCGTAGACGTCGCTCTTGGGGCGAAGCTCGGGGGTGAGTTCGGTCTCGAAGCGCTTCTGGAGGGTCGGGCCGTCGGGCTTCATGTCCTCGAGGGGCTTGGCGACCAGGCCGCCGCCGAGGCACTTGAAGCTGATGCGGGCCTTGGCGCCCTCGACGGTCATCTTGTCGAAGCGGGGGCCGGAGAAGACGATGTCCTTTCCGTACTCGACGGCGAGGGCGGCGAGGGCGAGGCGCTTGCCCACGTCCTGCTTGTTCTTGGGATGGATGTCGCGGACCTCGCCGATGTCAATGATGCAGGCCTGGCCGGTCTTGGGGAGGGCGAGGGTGAGGTCCTGGGCCTCGCGGAGGTGCGCCCAGCCGGGCGGACCCGCACAGCCCCCCTCTAGCGCTCACCGCCCCAAGCGGTGGCGGCCCGCATCGCGCACCTCCCTCATGCCCCCCTGAACGGTTACCGGCGCGCTAATGTCGAAGAGGTTGTGGTTGCACGCGAGTCGGTCCGGGTTGGCGGCGACGATGTGACGGTAGTGCTGCGACATGGACCAGAGGGCGATCCCCGGCTTGGCGAGGCCCGTCAGGTCATACCACGGGTCGCGAGCCGCGCAAGTTGTGCGCTTCGCAACGGGAACTGGGCGCGACTTGGACGAGGCGAAAGAGTGCCTTTCGCCGTATTGCAGATACCTCCGCACCAGGGTGCCCGCGAGTTGCGAGAGGGGCTTGCTGACGAGGAGCACCATCCGCTTGACCTCGCGCGCCCTCACCTCGGGCCTCTCGATCTGCATGAGGCTGTGGACTTCTGGCGCGAGGTACTCGCTCTCGATGGGATGAACGCTGCCATCGCCCGCCTTGGCGATCTTGACGTTGCACGCGGCGACCGTGGCTCGGGGAACGCCGAGCTGCCGGAAGAAAGAGCGATCGTCCGGGAGTTGCGCCAGCTTCTCGGCGGTGACATCGAGCGGCATGAAGAAGCCATCGCACCCGCTCGTGATGCCGCGACGGACTTGCGCGATCTCTCCCAGGCGGACGAATCCGCGCCTGAACCGCTCCATGAAGCCGAAGTACAGGTCCGGCGCGCGGAGGTATCTGCCCCACTTGCCTGCGAAGCTCACGCCCATCGTTCCGCCCGCTCGCCGGCCCTCCTCGTGGAGTTCGGCCTGGGGCTTGACGATGATGCGCAGGTCGCGGTCGGCGAAGTCGGCGGTCACCCCGAGAATGCGGCCGCGCAGCGCGGCGGCCGCGTGGAACCGGGCCTCGTCGTCCTCTCGTTCCATCTTGCCCAGGATGTCCGCGAGCGGGCGCTTGAAGCGCACGAAGCGCACCACGTTGCCATCCCTCTCGGCATGGTCCGCGCAGCGCTGGAGGATGGTGGCGCACGTCTTCACGCGGGCATCCGTGAACCACGGCTCATCCGTGCTCTCGAGGATGGCGAGTATCTTGAAGTGGCGCAGCATCCAGTCCTGGAGGGGGAATCCGTACTCGACGTCGAGCCACGAGGAGGAGCTGAGGAAGCCGAAGTGCCCGCCCTCGCGCAGGTAGCGGGCCGCCGTGGGCCAGAAGTAGCAGTGAAGGTCGCTGCGCCCCGAAAGGCCGAGGTCCGGCCAGGTCTCCCGCAGCATCCTTTCCAGCTTGTCCTTGAGTTCCTTGCCCAGCTTCTCCTGGCGCACGTACGGCGGATTGCCCACGACAGCGGCGAGGGTCGGCAGGAACACGTCCTCTACGGTGCGCGGGTTGGAGCCGGGGACGGTGCAGAAGGGCTTGTCGGGGCGGACCTCGAAGAAGTCTTTCCGCGCGATGCAGGGGTAGTTGCGCTCGTCCGTGATCTCGCGCGCAGCCAGGTTCAATGTCGCCAGGTGGGCCGGGTAGAGGGCGACGTCGCAGCCGAACAGCTCGGCGAGGAGTTCCCCGTGGGGCTTTCTGGGGTTCAGGAGCTTCTTGAGGTAGTAGGCCCTCACGAGGAAGCTGCCGCTGCCGCAGGCGGGGTCGAGCACATTCGCATCGCCGTCCCGGATGCAGAAGGCGTTGATGAGGTCAACCACCTCGTCGCTGGTGAAGTGCTGGCCGAAGCGTCGGCGCTCCTCAGGGCTGATAAGGCGCTGGAAGATGCGGCCGACGATGTCGGACGATACGCTGCTGAAGTCGTAGGACTCCACGGCGCGCAGCACGCTCCGCCAGGCGTCCACGGCCTCCGGCGGCTTGAACAAGAGCATGCTCCCCCAGTCGTGTTCGCCCTCGTGAGGGTGGAAGAGCGGCTCGTAGTCGCCGCTGACCCGCACCGCATGCTCGAAGCGATGCAGAAGATACTGAAAGGCGCGGTCCGGCTTCCGATGGGCGCCGACCAGCTTGAGGCCGGGCAGCTCGTCGAACCGGGCTCTGAGGGCCTGGTAGAAGATCACCCGATTCGTCAGCACGTAGCAGAGCGAGCGCGCAACGGCATCGAGGGTCTTGCGCCATTCGTCGGGGGAGTTGCGCACGAAAGCGCGGTCTTGGTCCGCGATCCAGCCCTGCAGCCTCATGTCAAACTGCCGATCACGGTCCGCCTCGGCCCATAGCCACGTCTTGAGGATGCTCACCGGCCAGTCCACGTGGCTTTCGAGCGACTTGATGAACAGGTCATCGGGCGGCATGGCCCAGTCGGTTCGCTCGCCGGAGACGATTGCGGACACCTCGGCGAGCAGGTCGGGCAGGAACCTGTTCTTGATGCGATCGAGGGCCTCGGGTCGAGCAACGTCGGCCGGGCTCGCCAGTTCCAAGCCGAGAGACCACTGCCGCACCCTGCGTTCCAGGAGCGGCACGTTCCACAACTGGCGGTCCCAGAGAACAAACGTGTTGACGTTCCACGTGAAGAAGTAGCGAACACCGGCATTGTCGGCCTTCTGCTGCGCGTCCTGCACGAGTTCGTCGGCGTATGGCGATCTGCCCTCCCGCGTGCCGGGCATCTTGACCTCGCCCGTCAGGACCAGCGCGCCAGTCGGTCCGCTGAAGCGCAGATCCTTCCGCTTCCGCCTGTGCGCCCCGCTCCCGGCGCCCTCCACCCTGGCCGACTTGAGGTAGAGTTCAGGCTTCTCGCGGAACAGGACTTCCGCGGCGGCGGTCATCTGCGCGCAGAAGTCCACTTCATTGATTATCTCGAGCACGGCAACCCTCCTGGGGCAGGGGGCGCTCACACGACCTCAGCCGTATTAGAGCAGGTAAGGGCAGGGAGATCAACCCGCAATTCGGGCCGTGGCCCGTCGCTCCTCATCCCCGCCCATCCGTGCCATCCCGACAGGGCGTGCCAGGCGATGTGGATGGTCTCTTCGTAGACCCGAGCCAGGGCGGGAACGTCGCGGGTGCCGGCATAGGTGCGGACGAGCATGGGCCGGGCGGCCCGCCAGACGGCGGCGAACTCCTCGGGCGAGTTGAGCGGCACCCCGCCGCCGTTGGGCCGGTCCCCCCAATCCTCGCCGAAGGCCGATTGCGTGAGCTGCGACGTGCCGATGGACAGCACGTCCAGCAGCCCCACCGCGGCCAGTTGGCGAGTCCAGTCGAGGAACAGGCGGACGGCTTCCGCCCGGTCGGGGAGATAGGGGCCGACGTGGGCTCGCATGAGCGGCGGCAGGTGTTGCCTGAGTCCGTGTCGCACACGGGCCACGAGGGTGTCGGCCCTCGTGCCGAAGCCCTCGTAGCCGCCGCGGTCCACGGGCTTCACGGCCAGGTAGTCGGCCCGGCGCACGAGGTCGCGGCCGAAGGCCAGGCGGTCCTCGTCGTAGGCGATGCCCTGGGCGAGGCCGCTGGGCACGCGGCTGGCGGCGATGCCCAGGATGCGAAGGGTCTCGGCGGGCGTCTCGTCGCCACAGAAGGTGCCCGTGGCCTCGGGCACCCGCTGGTGCACCAGGTCGCAGGCGCGCGGCAGGCCGGCGAAGTAGAGGGCCTTGAGCGGGCCGCCCTGCACGGCGAGGAGGCGTCGGGCCTTGAGGCACGCGACGAGGCGCCCGAAGAGCGCCGCCCCGTCGTCCGGGTCGAGACGGTAGCTGAAGCCGAGCCGGGTGATGCGATTCTCGCGGAGCCAGCGCTCGACGGCGGCAAAGGCCACAGCATCGTCGGGCCGTCCCGCCGCCTCGGACGCCGCGGCGTCGGCTGCCACGGTGCGGTAGCCGCAGTCTTGGAGAATCTGCGCGACCGACGCGATGCCGAGGGTGTGCGCGTCGAGCGCGGGCCGCAGGAGCCCGAAGCGGTCGGCCCGTGTGACACGGTCTGGCATGTCACGCCCCCTGTGCGGGCAACGCGGCGGGGGCCGGCTCGGCCCCGACGACCAGGAAGTGGATGTCCCGGACCGACATGCCCCGAATGCCGAGGCGGTCCACCGTGCGCCCCTCGGCCCAGTAGTCCACCCCGTGCATGGCGGAGGCCAAGGTGATGATGGAGCGCATGGCAGGGCAGGGGACGCCGAACATCTCGCCGATGGAGGCGATGGGCACGAGGCTGGCGGGCACGTCCTCGGTGATGTAGCGGTGCGCGACGGTGCCGGGGGCGTTGATTCCGGCGTAGCCGATGTTGGCGCGCATGGCGTCGAACAGGGTCTTTCCCGCGGCGTCGTAGGCCAGGTAGAGCCATTCGCGGGCCGTGAGGGCGCGGATGCCGAGCGCGGCGGCCACGGCCACCCGCTCGCGGTCAATCGCCTCCAGCACGGCGGCGACGGCGAGGGTGACGCCCTGGACGTAGTACTGGAAGTCGCCGTGGGTGTCCTCGATCCGCGCGGCGTTGAGGATGGTGATAGCGGGGTGGAAGACGGCCCCGATGTTGTCCAGGCTCGTCTTCAGCACGTTGTCGCCGGGCACGAACTGGGGGAGTGCTTTGCGGATCACAGGCAACACGTCGGCCACCTGGTACGCCGGCAGGGTGGCGAGGGGCACCGAGTTCTTGATCCCGAAGATGCGCACCTGGCCGGGGTTGGTGACCCGCGCGGCATACAGGAGCGTCTGCGCCTCGGCGATGTAAGGGCGGACTGCTGGGTCGCGCTCGCGGAGCACCTGGGCCGCCTCGAGCGCGCCGCCGGTGCGGCCGGGGTTCAGCACCAGGATCTGCCCGTCCCTGATATGCGGAGCGACGAGTTCGATGATGTTGCGGTGTGCCGTGGCGGGCACCACCACCATCAGCACGTCCACGTCGCTCGTCGCTTGCGCGGGGTCCGAGGTCACCAGGTTCAGCGAGGCGAACCCCTGGACCTCGCCCGTCACGTCAATGCCGCCCCGCTCGCGCACCGGCTCGATGCGCGCCTCGGTGCGATTGAACAGATTCACCTTGCAGCCCAGGAGGGCCAGGTGTGCGGCCATGGCCATGCCGCCGTGGCCTGCGCCCAGGACGCAGAAGCTGGGCATGCCTTCGGCGGCGGCGAAGTCGCCCAGCGGCTCCTCGGCGGCGGCGAACCGCTCGATGGCCTCCTGGGGCGAGGCGGCGGCCAGCACCCCCTCGAGGAAGCCCTCCGCCTCGCACAGCCGGGCCAGGCGGCTCAGCGCGCGCAGGTACAGGCTGTGCGTCTCCGGCGGGCCGAGGAGCACGAAGACCAGGTGCGCCCGCCTGCCGCCGAGCGGACGCCACGGCACTCCGTCGGGCGCGGTGCCCACGGCAATGAGGAGCTGCTTGCAGCCGCGAGTCGCCGCGTGGGACACGGCCACGCACCGCGCGCCGACGGGGATCAGCGTGGCCCCCTTCCGCTCCCGCGCCGCGATGTCCCGGAGGGCCAGGGCAGCGTCCACCGGCCGTTCCCCGCCCAGCGCCGCGACCAGCGCGGCCACCGCCGCCTCCTCGTTGTCTGCCGCCATCCTGGGCAGGATGCACGGGGGGAGGAGCAGGCTGGCGATCCTCATGGCGGAGCCTCCTTGTGGCGAGCTACACGACAGCGCCTTGCAGGCTGAATCGCGCGGCAGGACCCACTAGCTTACCGGGGCGCGGAGCGAGAGTCAAGGGCGGAAGCCGACGAGGGTGCAGTAACGGATTTGCGCAGGTTCCAGGGATGGCCCAGCCCCTCGCGGGCGGCGGAGTAAAGCCCACGGCGATGCCTTGAGAGCCGTGGGGGACTGGCGGCCCCCCTCTCACCCAGCCCAGCCCCCAGCCCCCGCAGGGGGCGGCGGAACGCTGTCTGCTGGCCGGCGCCCTGACGTGGCGGTTCCGCCGCATCGGCTGGTGGAGGATTTTGTTGACCAATCGGTCCGCCATCCGCTCGACCTCCGCCCGCGCCTCGGGCGAGAGGTCGGGCGCCCGCTGAAGCAGAGCCTCCAGCTCCGCGCGCTTCAGCTCGTGGAGCTGCGCCGCCAGCTCGGCTATCGTGGGCGCCACGGCGAGGCCCGCCAGCCACGCCATGAACTGCCCGCACTCCTCCTCGACGATGGCCTCGCACCGGCCCACCTCCTGCTGCCGCTGGGCCAGGGTCTCGTTCACGACGGCCTGGAGGTCGTCTATGTTATAGAGGTAGCAGCCCTCGACCTCGGCCACCGAGGGCTCGATGTCCCGCGGCACCGCGATGTCCACCAGGAACAGCGAGCGGCCGCGGCGCTTCGCCACGGCCTGCTCCACGCGGGCGCGGGTGAGGACGTAGTGCGGCGCGTCGGTGGAGGAGATGACGATGTCGGCTGCGGCCAAGTGGTCGGCCAGGGCGTCGAAGGACACGGCCCGCCCGCCCCACGTGGCAGCCAACTCGACGGCTCGGGCGTAGGTGCGGTTGGCCACGAGCGTGGCCGCGGCGCCGGCGGCCCGAAGGCTCGCCACCACGCTCGCGCCCATCTCGCCCGCGCCGATGACGAGGACGGACTTGCCGGCGAGCGACTCGAAGATGCGCTGGGCCAGCTCGACGGCGACCGAGCCCACCGAGGCCCTGCCCGCGCCGATCTCGGTGTCCGTCCGCACCCGCTTGGCCACGGCCAGCGCCTGCTGGAACAGGCGGTGGAGCGCGCGGCCCGCCGTGCCCGCGCCCGCCGCCGCCTCGTACGCGGCCCGCACCTGGCCCGTCACCTGGGCCTCGCCCACCACCATGCTGTCGAGCCCGCAGGCCACGCGGAACAGGTGTGCCACGGCCTCGCGGCCCTCGTGGCGGAACAGGTGGGCCCGAAACGTCTCGGGCCACGCGCCGTGGAAGGACGCGAGGAACCGCGCCACGAGGTCGGGCGGCAGGGCGTCCGCCGAGCCGGTGTAGACCTCCACGCGGTTGCACGTCGAGAGGATGACGCCCTCGCCCACCCCCTCGGTCGCAGCAAGGGCGGCCAGCGCCTCCGGCAGCCGCCCCGCGGCGAACGCCAGGGCCTCGCGCACCCCCACGGGCGCCGTCTGATGATTCAGGCCGGTGACCTGGATGTTCATGGTCCCGCCTCGGGCCGCGCCTGGGGCGCGTCTGCCCCCTCGGCCCGTCCGCCATCGCCGTAAAGATGTGCGGTCCCGAAGCTCAGCAGCGCGAAGAGGAAGCCGGCCACGGTGAGCAGCGCCGCCCGCCGCCCGCGGAGGCGCAGGAACAGCCGCAGGTGCAGCGCGGCGGTGTAGAACAGCCACACGGCGAGTCCGCCCAGCACCTTCGGGTCCGCATGCCAGGCCCCGCCCAGCGGCGAACGGGTCTGGTACGCCCAGAGGACGCCCGCGACCAGGCCCACGGTGAACACTGGGTAGCCCAGCGACAGCGCGGCCCACTCGACCCGTTGAAGCGTCTCGAGCGAGGGCAGGAGCCGCCAGGGCGCCCCGGCGGTCTTGCGCCGCAGGAGGCGCTCCTGCACCAGATAGGCCCCCCCCGCCCCGGCCGCGATGGCGAAGCCGGCGTAGCCCAGGTAGACGGGCACCAGGTGGAGGGTGAGCCACAGCTTGCCGAACGACGCCGGCTCCGCCGCCGCGCGCCCCGCGAGCGCCCACGTCGCCGCCATCCCCCCCGCGAAGCAGGGCCAGAACACCCGCGCGACGCCCTGAATCCCGTAGGGCCGAGCCGCCAGGAGAAACGCCGCCGCCGTCAGCCACAGGAAAAACGCCACCGAATCCAGCCGCGTGCCGGCAGGAATCCCCCCGCCCCCAATCGCCCGCGCCACAAGGAACGCCGTGTGAAACGCCAGCGCCCCAGCCAGGAACAGGCGCGCGGGCGCCGGCCGGGCGCGCCGGCCCACCAGCTCGGCCAGGGCCAGTCCCCCCCGAATCCCGTAGAGGGCCGTGGCCGCAACCAGCAAGAGCAAGACAGAGGAGGACACGTGCGTCTCTGCCCCTTCGGCTTCCTTCCCCCTGCCGCGACGCCGGGTCCATTATCCACGGCGCGCGGGTGCAGGTCAAGCCGCTGAACGCGTGGGGGTGCGTGTGATCTCCTTCGGCATGCCACGTTCTGGGAGCTGCGCGGGACGCGGGCCGCTGCGCGAGCGCGCCGGACTGGGCGAGCCCCGGCCCCAAGGCGCAGCGCGGAACAACATTTCACAGTTGTACAACTGTGGAATGTTGTTCACGGACGGCCTGGGACACGCGGTGGCTGTGCGCGAAGCAGGTCACGCGCCCGCCGAAGGAGATTACACGCACCCTAGCCCGCCGTCGCCCTTGACCCGCCGGCCACTTTCGGGCATGCTGGGGGCAGAGGAGTGGATGGGTGGAGGAATGGATGGGTGGATGGCCGGCCGAAGCCCAATATCCAATACTCAATACTCAATACTCAATGACCAAGTAGGAGAGGGTCCGCGGGTTCAATGGTCTTACTTGGATATTGAGGATTGAGTGTTGGATATTGAGTATTCGGCCGTTCGGCCAAGGGCAGCGTTGAGAAGGGAAGCTCATGTCCAATGGCATCGTGTTCCTCGTCGGCGCGGGGCCGGGGGACCCAGGGCTGATTACGGTGAAGGGGCTGGAGGCACTGCGGAGCGCCGATGTGGTGGTCTACGATGCGCTGGCGAATGCGCGCCTGCTGCGCGAGGCAAGGCCAGACGCGGAGCTGATCAGCGTGGGCAAACGGGGCGGCTGCCACACGATGAAGCAGGAGGAGATCAACGCGCTGCTCGTGGCCAAAGGCAAGGAGGGCAAGCGCGTGTGCCGGCTGAAGGGCGGCGACCCGTTCGTGGGGATCGCGGCGCCCGCCTGTGCGGGCATTCCCGTGACGCATCGAGGGCTGGCGTCGTCCGTGGCCTTCGTGACGGGCCACGAGGACCCGACGAAGGAGGCGAGCGATCTCGATTGGGGCAAGCTGGCGACGGCGTTCGGCACGCTGGCCGTGTACATGGGCGTGAAGAACCTGCCGAGCATCGTCGAACGGCTCGTGGCCAATGGCTTGTCGCCCGACACGCCGGCCGCGGTGGTGCAGTGGGGCACGTCGCCGCGGCAGCGGACGGCGACGGGGAGGGGCGGTTGCCGCCGTGAGTGTCGAGGCGGAAGGGGCCTTCCACAGACTTCTGGTCCATCGCCGAGCCGTTGTGGTTGCCGTCGAACACGCCGTCCTGGGTGCCGATGGGCCAGAAGGGGCTGCCGTCCTCGTAGACGAAGGTGAAGGGGTTGGCGGGGTTGATGCGCACCCAGCCCTTGGGCGGGATGCGGGGCTTGACGACCTTGAAGGCCCCGCTGCCCTTCGCGCTCTCGCCCTGGGCGTTGCGGAAGGCCCACTCGAAGGCCCAATCGCCCACCTCGCTCGGCGCGTAGCGCGCCTTCCAGGTATCGGCAGGGTCACAGGGCCAGGTCGCCTCCGAGCGTGCCCTGCCCTTCGCGTCCTTGTGCTCGCGGACAACCGGCTTCTGGGGCTTCGAGGAGCCATAGAAGAAGCCGCCGACCTTGACGGCCTTGCCGCTCGGCGACGTGAGCGCCACGTCAATCGTCACGTCCCAGTTGGGGTCGTGGTACTTGCCCTCGTGCTGGAACGTGAGTTCGAACACCTGGTAGGGCATGAGGCGGGGGGTGTTCTGGGTGGCCTTGACCTCGAGTGCCCATGCCGGCCCGCCAACGGCCAGCGCGAGCGCAAGCAGCCATCGCATGTGGTCGCCTCCTTCACTTCAGGGAATCGGGCAGTAGCGGACGCCGCCGCCCGTGGGCTGACGCTTCCTGAGTTCCTCCTCGCGCTTGCGGCGCTCGGCCTCGCGGAGGGCCAGGTAGGAGCCGCGCGTCAGGCGGTCCTCGTTGCCCGGCCCGGCGATGACGACGATGGCGCTCTCGGCCATCAGGCCTTGCTTGACGTTCTGGTGGTGACAGCCCGTCTGGCACAGGCCGCAGCCGTTGCACTTCTCGGCCAGCACCTTGGGGGCGGAGAAGCCGCTGCCCTCGACGGGCTGGTTGTTCTCGTCGAGTTCGACGTGGACGCGCTCGAACTCGATGGCGTTGTAGCCGGCGGCCTTGCACTCGTCGTGGCAGCGCTGGCAGGCCGCGGTGCCCAGGTGGGGCAGGCAGGTGGCCTCGACGATGACGGCCAGGCCGACGCGGGCCGCCCGCTTCTCGTCGAGCGGGAGCGCCCGAATCGCGCCCGTGGGGCACACCTGGCCGCAGTTGTTGCACTTCGGCTCGCAGCCCACCCAGTCGGGCACGAGGCGGGGCGTCCACAGGCACTCGAAGCCTCCCTCGAAGCCCATCGGCTGGAGGGCGTTGTAGGGGCAGGCCTTGAGGCACTGGCCGCAGCGCACGCACATCCGCAGGAACTCGCTCTCCGGCACACTCCCCGGTGGGCGGAGCACACAAGGGCTCCCCGCGGTGGAGAGCATTCGCGGTCGTTTGGTGGCCAGCCCTGTCGCCGTCATCCCTGTCATCACGACCCATGTACCGGCCACAAACCCAGCACCGAAGTCGCGACGCGAGACGGCCCCTTGATGCACATGGGCCGCGGCACGAGGCGCGAGGCGCCAAGCGAACTGAACCGCACTGACCGGGCACACCTTGCCACACGTCTGGCAGAAGGTGCAGTCGAGGTGGCGGGTCGTGAAGTCGGGCTTGATGGCATCGAAGGGGCAGGCCCTCGCGCACTTGCCGCAGCCGATGCACGCATCCGTGACCCTGCGCTCGGTCAGCCGCAGGAGGTTGGCGACGGAAAAGATGGCCCCGCTGGGGCACAGGTAGCGGCACCAGAAGCGCGACGCGAGAAGCCCAAGGGCAATCGTGGCCACGAACAGCCCAACAGACAGGTAGTGCCCCGCGTGCATCGGCGGGATGAGATACCAGCCCTTCGCTAAGCCCAATTGCACGGGGGCGGCGAGGTACGTCATCCCTCGCGTAAAGACTGGGATTGCGGCGACAAAGCCAGTGAGCAGCACCCCACAGACGGCCGCCACCACGACAAGCGCCAGGACGCCATACTTGAGGTGCGCCCACCAGCCGCGCCGCTCCACTCCTCTCACTCTCTCGCCCCTACGCTCTGCGTGGGGGTGTGGCTGCCGACGCTCTGCGTCGCTGGCACGAATGGCCGCGGAGCGGCCGAAGAGGCATCCCCACGCGGAGCGTAGGGACGAGAAAGGGACATGGAAGAGGTCGAGCAGCGTGCCGAAGGGGCAGGCATAGGCGCAGAAGCCGCGGGGGATGACAAGGCACACGGCCAGCAGCACGCCCGCCCACGCGAGCGGCCATACCCACGCCCGCGCGGCAATGGCTGTCGAGATGCTCACCAGCGGGTCGAGGGCGAGAAACGCCTCGGCCTCGACGACCTCCCGCGCCGCCCGCGCCTCGGCGTGGTGCCGAACGTCGTAGGGCCAGCAGACATAGAGGAACAGGACAAGGAAGAGGACGAACCATGCCGCCTGGACGTAGCGGCGCGCCTTTCCCAGTCCACGCAGCCAAGCCCCTGCGGAAAGCAGCCATTCACGGCCCATCGTCACCTCGTGGCACGGCTGGCTTGTCCAGCCGTGTCTGCGCGTCACGCGACAGGAAGACACGGTTGGGCAAGCCAACCGTGCCACACCAATAAGGGAGAGGGCATCATTTCATGGCCCCGGCCAGGGCCTTGGCGGTGGCGTTGACGATGGCCTCGGAGGTGATGGTGGCCTGGGTCACGGCGTCAATGCCCTTGACGCTCTGCCTCTCGACGATCTGCTTGGGGACGGCGGTGAGGGAGGAGTAGTACTGCTTGTCCTCGTAGCGGGTGACTTTGACGGCTTCGATGCGGCCGGCAGCGATGGTGACGGCGACCTCAAGCGGCCCGGCGTAGGCGATGCTGCTCGACCGATACGTGCCGTCGGGGATCTTCTTGAGGTCGAGTGCGTCGTAGACCTTGATCGCCTCGATGTTGGCCTGGGCGCGCTTCTGGCAGCGCTCGACCTGCACGTCGTCGAGGAGTCCGACGACCAGGGCGGGCTGGACATGTGGGGCAACCCCCTCTACCGCGGCGTGGTGATCCGCTGGAACCGTTGGAGCGACATCACCGGCGGCACCCATTGCGGAGCGGCGGGCGTGCGGCTCGACGACATGATCTCAGGCGTAGCCGTCCACGGCAACGTCTTCGAGCGCTGCGGCTCGCGCCTCTTCGGAGCCGTCCAGATCCACGGCGGGAAGGAGAACCTGGTTGACGGCAACCTCTTCCTCGACTGCCCCGCGGGCGTGAGCTTCTCGCGTTGGGGCGAGAAGCACTGGCTGGCCTCCATCCAGCGATTCCTCAAGCAGGCGGCCGAGCCGCCCCATTCGGCCCGCTACCCCGAGCTGGCGAATCTGAAGGCGGCGCCCGACGTCAGCTTCGTGTGCCGCAACGTCCCCGTCCGCTGCAAGGCAACGCTCCTGCGCGACGGGGGCGTGGAGCGAACCGCCCTCAACGCCACGGCCGACCAGCCCGGTGAGCCCGACTCGCTCCTTGACGAGCGGGCCTTCGGCGGCAATCCCTTGTTTCGGCGGGCGCTGTTCGAGAGAATCCCGCTCGGCGAGATCGGCCCTTACCCGCACCCGTGGCGGGCCGCTGCCGCCACCGGCCGCTGACCCATCATCGCCAGGGCTGGCCAACGGGGCCAGCCGGGCGCCCAATGGGGGGCTTTGCTGCACTGGAGTGAAGCATGCGGACATTCTGGCTCCTTCCCCTTGTGGTTGTGGCGCACGCCGTCGCGACGGCGGTCTCAGGTTTCTGCTACGCAGGGCCTGCCGCACTTCTGCCGCCAAGCGTCAAGGCAGTGTGGGACCAAGGCAAGGCGCATCGCGAGACAACGCCAACGCGCGAACGCATTAGCATCAACGGGCTCTGGCTCTGGCAGCCTGCGGACCCGAAGAGCGACCGCGTGCCCGACGACGGTTGGGGTTACTTCAAGGTGCCCGGGTGTTGGCCGGGGATCACCGACTACATGCAGAAGGACTGCCAGACCGTACACGCGCATCCGAGCTGGAAGGACGAGAAGCTGGCTGCCGTCACCGCGGCCTGGCATCAGCGCGAGATCGCAGTGCCCGCCTCGTGGGCGGGGCGCCGTATCGCGGTGCAGGCGGAGTGCTTGAACTCCTTTGCCGCGGTCCACCTGGATGGGAAGAAGGTCGGCGAGATCCCCTTCCCTGCAGGTGAGGTTGACCTCACGGCCGCTTGCCGCCCAGGGGGCAAGCACGTCCTGAGCATGCTGGTCGTGGCGATGCCGCTCAAGGGCGTCATGCTCTCCTACAACGACAGCAACTCGGCCCGCACCGTGAGGGGGTCCGTTGCGCGGCGTGGCTTGTGCGGCGACGTCTACCTCGTCTCCACGCCCGCCAATGCGCGCCTCGGCGACGTGAAGGTGGCCACCTCGGTGCGCAACTGGGCGATAGCCTTTGAGGCCGCGCTTCTCGATACTGCGGCGGATGCCAAGTATGCCCTGCGCGCCCAGGTCAGCGAGGGCGGCCGCGTCGTGAAGGAGTTCACAAGCAGTCCCTTCCGAGCAGCCGACCTCAGAGACGGCCGGCTCGTCTTCACGGAGAAGTGGAAGCCTGACAAGCTCTGGGACACTCATACCCCGCAGAACCAGTACGACGTGGCCGTGACGCTGCTGGACGCGGAGGGCAAGGCGCTCGACACGCGCTTCCCGGTCCGGTTCGGCTTTCGCGAGTTCTGGATTGACGGGCGGGACTTCTATCTGAACGGCACGCGCGTCTTCCTGTGCGCCCTTCCCTACGACAACGCGCAGGTCGGGGCGGCGTGGGCCAACTACGCCGGGGCGCGGGAGAGCATGCAGCGCCTCCAGAGCTGGGGGATCAACGCCGTCTACACGCACAACTACGGGTGCGAGCCGGGCACCCATCTCAGCTTCGAGGAAATCCTGCGGGCAGCGGACGACGTGGGGATGCTCGTCTCCTTCTCCCAGCCGCACTTCGGCCAGTACGACTGGAGCGCGCCCGACGCCGACCGCACCAACGGCTACGAGCGGCACGCGGCGTTCTACGTGCGTGCGGCGCAGAACCATCCCGCCGTGGTGATGCATTCGATGAGCCACAACGCCACCGGCTACAGCGAGGACATGAACCCCGACCTGATCGACGGCATCTACGAATCGCGCAGCGAATGGGCGCTCAACAACGTTCGCCGAGCCTTGCGGGCGGAAGCCATCGTGCACCGCCTCGACCCCACCCGCGTCATCTACCACCATTCGAGCGGGAACCTCAGCTCGATGCACACGAGCAACTTCTATCCCAACTGGGTCCCCATCCAGGAGATGAGCGACTGGTTCGAGCACTGGGCGACGAAGGGCGTGAAGCCCTTCTTCACCTGCGAGTACGGCGCGCCCTTCACGTGGGACTGGGCGATGTACCGCGGCTGGTACAAGGGCGCCCGCAGCTTCGGCAGCGGCGTCGTCCCGTGGGACTTTTGCCTCGCCGAATGGAACGCGCAGTTCGTGGGCGACAATGCCTACCGCATCAGCAAGGAGGAGACGGCGAACCTCCGCTGGGAGGCCCAGCACTTCCGGGCGGGCGACCTGTGGCACCGCTGGGACTACCCGCACCAGTTGGGCTCCCGCGACTTCGCCGAGCGCTACCCCATCCTCGCCGCCTACCTGACCGACAACTGGCGGGCCTTCCGCACCTGGGGCGTCTCGGCCATCTCGCCCTGGGAGCACGGCGTCTACTGGAAGACGCGCCCCGACCTGAACCGCAACCAGCGCGTCGAGCTGAAGACCGACTGGGAGCATCTCCAGCGCCCCGGCTTCAGTCCCGATTACCTGGAAGACCGCTACGAGCGCATGGACCTGGCCTACGAGCGCGCCGACTGGGCCCAACAGCGCCTTCCTCGGCGTGAAGGGGTGCTTGAACTGCCACTCCCAGGTGCACGGTTCGAACCATCCTTCGGGGGCGACCCAGTTGCGCTGAGCAGAGCCACGACAAACGCCATACCGAAAGCAGATCGAGGGTGAAGGACATGACAACGAAAAAGAATTCCATGCGCTACGCGTTGCTCGCTGCGGCACTGATGCAAGTCTTCCCGGTCATCGCGGCTGCGGCCGAGAAGGGCGCAGCCGATGCGGCGCCCGAATGCGAAGACTGCCCGGCAACCAGCGGCAGATCCGGCTGGGTCGAGGGCGGCATCGGCGCGCAAAGCGACGATTCCTATCACTTCGGCCGCTATAACGGCCATCAGGACAACGGCGGCTTCGTCAACGCCGCTGGGGAGTACCGCTACCGCGGAAAGGACGATGCCAGCTACCTCGATATCCGGGCCGAGGATCTCGGCCTCGACACGCGCGAGCTCGTCGTCGAAGGCGGCCGTCAGGGCAAATACGGCATCGGACTCGTTTACGACGAGATTCCGAACAATCGAGTGTCCGATACCCGGAGTCCGTTCCGATCTTCCGGCGATGGTCAACTGAGCTTGCCGCCAGGCTGGATACCCAGCGACTCGACCGCAACGATGCCTACCCTCGCCAGCGACCTGGTCGATACTCCGCTTGAGACCCAGCGCGACCGCCTCGGCGTGAAATTTTCCTATGTCCCGGCCCGGGATTGGGAGTTGTCCGGCCATTTCCGGCGCGAGGAGAAGGACGGCACCAAGGACGTGGGGGCGACCATCTCCTTCAACCAGACCGTCATTCTGCCGGTGCCCGTCAACTACCAGACCGACGACTTCGGCCTCGCCGCGGGTTACAAGGGCGAGCGCCTGCAGGCCAGGCTGGCCTACGCGGGCTCGCTATTCAAGAACGACGCCGAGCGCATCGCCTGGGACAACCCCTTCGCCAATGCTCCGAGTTCACCTTCCGGCCAGATGGCCGACGCACCGGACAACCAGTTCCACCAGATCAGCGCCCAACTGGGCTACCAGTTGACCGATACGACCCGGCTCGGCGCCAGCCTCGCGCGCGGCCGCATGACCCAGGACGAGACCTTCCTGCCCTACACCGTCAATCCGGCGATCCCATCCGCAGCGTTGCCGGTCGCCAGTCTGGACGGCGAGGTCGACACCACCCTGGCCAAGGTCGAGGTCTACTCGCGCCCCACGACCAAGCTGCGTCTCGACGCCAGCTACACCTACAGCGACCGGGACAACCAGACCGGCGTGAATACCTACGACTATGTGGTGACCGATGTCACTGCTGGGGGGCTGCGCCAGAACCGGCCCTACAGCTTCGAGCAGAACCTGCTGCGCGCCAAGGCAGGTTATCGTCTGTCGGGCAACGCCGACCTGTCCCTGGGCGTCGATCACGACAAAATGGAGCGGACCTATCAGCAGGTCGAGGAGACCGAGGACCTGTCCGTATGGGGCAGGCTCAGGATGCGTCCGTTCGAGATGGTCGAAGCCACGCTCAAGCTGACGCACTCGAATCGCGACGCCTCGCCCTATACGCCGCTGTCAGGCGAAAACAGCCTGATGCGGGTGCACTACATGGCCGATCGCGACCGCGACAAGGTCGGCTTCGAGGTCACGCTGACCCCGACCGAGAAGCTGTCCCTGGGCATCGAAGTCGACTATCTCGAGGATGAGTACAGCGAGATGTATCTCGGACTGCAGGAGGCCAGCGGCATGACTTCCAACCTCAACCTCGCCTATGTATTCAGCGAGCGCCTCTCCGCCACGGCTTACTACACCCATGAGAAGCTGGAGTCCGAGCAGGCCGGCAGCGGCTGGGATGTCGATCCGGCACTTGGCGTGCCATGGCTGGCGTCCGACAGCAACCGCACCCAGACTTTCGGCTTCGGATTGAAATGGGCCGCGATTCCCAGCAAGCTGGATGTCGGTGCCGATTTCGTCTACGCCGACTACAGCGGCAAGATGCAATATGCCGGCGGGGTCGACCTGCCCGAACTGAGTTCCACGCTGACCGGGGTGGGCGTGGATGGGGTATACAGCCTCAAGGACAATCTCTCGCTGCGCGGGGCTTACCGCTTCGAGCGCTACAAGGAATCCGACTGGGCCAAGAACGGTGCGGTCGACGCCATCCCGACGCTGCTGTCGCTGGGTGAGGGCCCGCAGGACTCCGATGTCCACCTGGTGACGCTGTCGGTGCGCTACGAGATCAAGTAAAGCCGCACGGTGCTGCAGGTCCATCTTTCTGCGCGGCGTGCAGACGCCGGATCCCGCCTGGCGGCGGCGCAACCATTTTCAGGAGACAGTGCGATGAAAAATTCCAATGTATTTGGCTTGATGGGTCTGTTGGCCTTTGCCGTCTCGTCCTTTCCGGCCCATGCGGAACCAGCCATCACGCCCGACTCCATCCACATCCAGCGTTGCAGCGCCTGTCATTATTTCGATGGCAAGAGCACCGATCCCCAGTTTCCCAGCATCGCCGGCCAGTACGAGGAGTATCTGAACAAGGCACTCAAACAGTACAAGGAAAACCAGCGCGAAAGCGAAGCCATGGAATTGATCGCATCGCTGCACAAGCAGCAGGAACTGGTCATTCTTGCCAACTACTACGCGAAGCAGAAACCGGCCGATGCCCCATCCATTGCCGCTCCCGACCTGTCCCTGAAGGAGAGGGGGGAACGGCTCTACAAGTCGGAGCGGGTCTACGGAATCGCTTGCGCGGACTGTCATGGTCCCGATGCCAGGGGATATGTGCGCAAGAGTCCGCGTACCACGGCGTCCCGCGCGATCCCCCGTCTGGCAGGCCAACGTCCGCCGTATCTGAAGGCTGTGATGGAGAAGTACCGTGAGGGAGGGATCTGGCCTTCGGTGATGTAGCCCGTGAGGTCGGGGATGGGATGGGTCTTATCGTCGTCGGGCATGGTGAGGATGGGGATTTGGGTGATGGAGCCGTTGCGGCCGCGCATGCGGCCGGCGCGTTCGTAGAGGGTCGAGAGGTCGG
Source organism: Planctomycetota bacterium (assembly GCA_041320515.1). Classification (GTDB taxonomy): domain Bacteria; phylum Planctomycetota; class PUPC01; order DSUN01; family DSUN01; genus DSUN01. Next base: position 5,106,049 of record JBGLNR010000001.1, read on the forward strand.
TGTAGAGGTAGCCTGGGTAGCCTCGGCGGCCTGGGACTTCTTTGCGTGCGGCGGAGACCTCGCGGAGTGCGTCGCAGTAGTTGGTCATGTCGGTGAGGATGACGAGGACGTGTAGGCCGAGGTCGAAGGCGAGGTATTCGGCGGCGGTGAGTGCGACGCGGGGGGTGGCGATGCGCTCGATGATGGGGCTGCTGGCCAGGTTGATGAAGACGCAGGCGCGGGCGAGGGCGCCGGTGCGGCGGAAGTCCTCGAGGAAGAAGTCGGCTTCCTCGAAGGTGATGCCCATGGCGGCGAAGACGACGGCGAAGCCCTCGCCCGATTTGAGGGTGCGGGCCTGTCGTGCGATCTGGGCGCCGACGGCGGCGTGGGGGAGGCCCGAGCCGGAGAAGATGGGGAGCTTCTGGCCGCGGACGAGGGTGTTGAGGCCGTCAATGGCGGAGATGCCGGTCTGGATGAACTCGTTGGGGTAGTCGCGGGCGCAGGGGTTGATCGGGCTGCCGTTGATGTCGCGGCGGGCGACGGGGATGACGGGCGGGCCGCCGTCAATGGGGCGGCCCGAGCCGTCGAAGGCGCGGCCGACGATGTCGGGCGCGACGGGGAGTTCGAGGCCGCGGGCGAGGAAGCGCACCTTCACGTTGTCGGGCGCGATGTCGCGGCTGCCCTCGAAGATTTGCAGGATGGCGCGGTCCTCGTCGGCCTCGAGCACCTGGCCGCGGCGGACCTCGCCGGTGGGCATCCGCACCTCGGCGAGCTGGCCGTAGCTGACGCCCTCGACGCCCTCGACGAGCATGAGCGGGCCGACAAGGTCACGGGCCTGTTTGTATAGGGTGATCATGGGTGTCCTCAAGCTCCTTGCTTCTCGGCCGTCTTGAGGCCGCCGATCTGTGTCTTGATCTCCTCGTGCAGCGCGTCGAGCTGATCCACGTCGTCCTCGTCCACGCGCTTCATGCCGGCGATGGCTTCCACGATGGGGAGTCTCATGAGCGCGTCAATCTCGGCCCCGCCCTCCACCGCCTCGCGGGCCAGGTCGTAGAAGTCGGCGATGTTGCGGAGCATGAGGAACTGCTTCCGCTGCGAGGTGTAGGTGTCTATGGGGTCGAAGGCGCTCTGGTGGAGGAAGTCCTCGCGCATCATCTTGGAGCACTGGAGGATGAGGCGGTCGGCGGGTGAAAGGGAGTCCATGCCGACGAGGCGGACGAGTTCCTCGAGTTCGGCCTCGCGGTTGAGGAGCCACATCGCCCTGCGGCGCACGTCGGGCCAGCGGGCGTCCACGTGCTCCTTGGCGTAGGAGCTGGCCACGTCGTCGTAGAGCGAGTAGCTGTTGAGCCAGTTGATGGCGGGGAAGTGCCGCTGGGCGGCGAGGGTATCGTCGAGGCCCCAGAAGACCTTGACGACGCGCAGCGTGGCCTGGACGACCGGCTCGGAGAGGTCGCCGCCGGGGGGACTGACGGCGCCGATCAGGCTGAGGCTGCCTTTGCGCTCGTCGGAGCCGAGGCAGACGACGCTGCCGGCCCGCTCGTAGAAGCCGGCGATGCGGCTGGCGAGGTAGGCGGGGAAGCCCTCCTCGCCGGGCATTTCTTCGAGGCGGCCGGAGATCTCGCGCATCGCCTCGGCCCAGCGGCTCGTGGAATCGGCCATCGTGGCCACGCTGTAGCCCATGTCGCGGAAGTACTCGGCGAGGGTCATGCCGCAGAACACGCTCGCCTCGCGGGCGGCGACGGGCATGTTCGACGTGTTGGCGATGAGCACCGTGCGCTCCATGAGGGGGCGGCCAGAATCGGGGTCCTGAAGCTCGGGGAACTCGAGCAGCACGTCGGTCATCTCGTTGCCGCGCTCGCCGCAGCCGACGTAGACGACGATCTCGGCGTTCGCCCACTTGGCGAGCTGGTGCTGGACGACGGTCTTGCCGCTGCCGAAGGGGCCGGGCACGCAGGCCGTGCCGCCCTTGGCGACGGGGAACAGGCTGTCAATCACCCGCTGGCCCGTGATGAGCGGCTCGCTGGGCGGCACGCGGCGGGCCACGGGGCGGGCCTGGCGGACGGGCCACTTCTGCATCATCGGGAAGTCGCGGCGGCCGTCGGGCGTATCGAGCACGTAGACCGTCTCGGTGACGGTCGCCTCGCAGTCCTTGATGGACGCGATGCGGCCACCGAGGCCCGGCGGAACCATGATCTTGTGCTTCACCAGCGGCGTCTCGTCCACCGTGCCCACGATGTCGCCGGCGACGACATGGGCTCCCTCTCTCAGTGTGGGCACGAAGTGCCACTTCTTCGCGCGCTCGAGGCCGGGCAATTCGGCGCCACGGACGATGAAGTCGCCGAACTTGCCGCGGATGGCTTCGAGCGGCCGCTGAATGCCGTCGTAGATGCCCATGATGAGGCCCGGCCCAAGCTCGACGCTGAGCGGCGTGCCGGTGGGGTAGACGGGGTCGCCTGGGCCGATGCCCTCGGTGCTCTCGTAGACCTGGATGGAGTACTCGCCGGCGCGGATTTCGATGATCTCGCCGAAGAGGCGCTCCTTGCCGACGCGGACGACCTCGTACATGCCCGACTCGTCGAGGCCGCGGGCGACAACGAGGGGGCCGGCCACTTTCTTGATCACGCCTTCTTTCATCGGAACGTCTTCCAACCATGTAGGGCGTGCAAACCTGCACGCGGGATTCTAGTATTCGCCCAGAATGTTGGCCCCTGCCGCCACCTCGATGAGATGGCGAATGGCATCGAGGGCCGGGTGCGCCCGAGCACGCGCCTGTAGTGCCAAGACCATTCCGCACTTCCCTATCCCCTTGCGAGAGGGCAAGATAGGGAAAGCCACTGTAGAAGATCGGTTTGACACTGGGAGTCCCATGGCTCGGTGCCCGCTTCTCATCCTCATCTGGGCAGGAGCCTTCGCGATGGCAGGCGAACCAGCGCTTCCCCCCAAGTGGCTCGCGAGCTGGAATCAGCCGCCCCTGGCCGACAGGCCGATGCTGATCATCCACGGGTTCAGCCCGGCCACGGACATCCCCGATGGCGTCCAGCAGATTCTGGGCCAGCCGGCGACGAATCCCGCCGAGGCGAAGCGGACACGCTACTTCAGCGACCTCCAGGCCCTCGGCCTCGGCGGTGTGGTGGCCAACGTGGCGTTCAAGGACTATATGCGCTCGGAGGAGAGCTGGCAGGACCTCGTGGCAGGCGTCGAGGCGTGCGCGAAGCTCGGCATGGCCGTGTGGCTCTACGACGAGGACGGCTATCCCAGCGGCGCCGCGGGCGGACTCGTCCTCAAAGACAACCCTGCCTTCGAGGCGTCCGAGCTGGCCTTCGACCCCTCGCAGCCCGAGCCGTTCGTCGTCCGCCCCGCCTACGAGTTCACCCACGCGAGCAACAACTACTACGCGGCCCGCCGCTACGTGAACCTGCTCGACGGCCGCGCGACGCGCTCCTTCATCGCCCACACGCACGAGGCCTACTGGAAGCGTCTGAAGCCGCACTTCGGCAAGACTATCCAGGCCACGTTCACCGACGAGCCGTCACTCATCGCCGTCAACCTCGGCCAGATTCCCGAGGAGGCCCGCAAACGGGTGCGCGTGGCCGACCCGCCCGACCCGGCCGTGAGGCCGCTGCCCTGCGTGCCGTGGGGCTACGACCTGCCGCAGCAATACAAGAAGCGCTACGGCGAGGACCTGCTCGCCCGGCGCCGCAGCCTGTTCGAGGGGGATTCGGCCGAGGACCGCCGCGTGCGGAGCCAGTTCTGGGCGCTCGTGGCCGACCTGGTAGCGGAGCGCTACTTCGCGCCCATCCAGGCCTGGTGCTCGCGCCACCGCGTCGCCTCGTCGGGGCACATCCTGTGGGAAGAGGCGGTGATGCACCACCCGGCGCTCGACGGCAATCACCTCAAGGCGCTGAGCCGGATGGACATCCCCGGCCTCGACATGCTCTCGTCGGACCCCGAGACGGTGTTCCACGGCGGCTGGCTCGCCGCGGCGCTGCCCGCCTCGGCCTCGATGCTCACGGGCGGCCGCCGCGTGATGACCGAGGTGAGCGACTTCAGCCAGACCCAAGGCGGCCAAGGCCCCGCCGACCTCGCGGCCATGGAGGCCACCGCCGCCTGGCAGGCCGCCTGGGGCGTGACCGACTTCACCCTCTACTACCGCGTGGCCGACCGCCCCGCCGAGGCCACACGGGCCTACGGGGATTTCGTCGGCCGCCTCAACGCCCTCCTCAAGCCGGCCCGCCTCGCACCGCGCGTGCTCCTCTACTATCCCGTGTGCGACCTGTGGGCCGAGTATCGCCCCGTCGCCGAGCCGCTGCGGCTCGAATCCCAATCGCCGAGAGCGAGGAGCATCGTCGGCTCGTTCAACCGGCTCGGCCAGGCCCTCCTGCGGAGCCAGGTGCCCTTCGCCCTCGTTGACCACGAGTTCCTGGCGAAGGGTCGCGTTCGCTCCGACAGCACGCTTGCCATCAAGGACCAGCGGTTCGAGGCGATTGTCCTGCCGCAGGACGTCGAGCTTCCGGCCGATGCGGCAAGGGTCGTCGAGCGCTTCCGCGGGCGGGGCGACAAGGTCATCGCCGACACGGGCAAGCTGGACGGCTCGGCCCTGTGCGAGGCCCTGCGGCCCGCCCTGCGCCTGACACCGGCCTGCGACCGCATCGTCCTCGGCCGCTTCCTCCGCGATGGCAGGGAGATTCTGCTGCTCGTCAACGTCGGCCGCCACCCCTATGCGGGCACCCTCACCACGGGCGGCGCTGCAACTCAGTGGCTCGCGCTCGACCCTGCCGCGGGATCTACCGCGGCCATCGAGGCGGATGCCTCCGGCCTCCTCCGCCTCTCGCTTGCGCCGCGGCAAGCCATGGTTCTCGTGACCCGGCCTCACGCGGATTCCCGGACAGGCTCCTGGCGCCCCAAGTCGGCCAAGGTGGCCAAGATTGCCACTGTGCAACACACGGGGTGGCAACCTTGAAATGCCCAGACACCCGCCAGGCGTGGCTCACCATAAGGTCTGTCGTAGCCAGAACATGTGTTCACAGGTCAGCACGGCGCCGAACCGGTGGCAAGGTTGCCACCTCCTTTCGCCGAGAGAGGTGGCGATCTTGAAGGAGGTAGATACCCATCGCTGGCTTTGGCTCCTGTAGCGTGCCAGGCACGAGATAGACCGCGCTTGATCGCACGAGACGAACCCGCTACCATCCGCATCCCTCGGTTCGGACAGATCACAGGAGAAGTCCCGCACGTGAATGAGCAGCACACAGTTCGGATCGCAACGGAACTCAACGTGACTCCCCGGCAGGTCGCGGCGACGGCCGGACTGCTGGATGACGATTGCACGGTGCCGTTCGTCGCCCGCTACCGCAAGGAGGCCACGGGCGGACTCGACGAGGTGGCCATCACGGCCATCCGCGACCGGCTGGCCCAGCTCCGCGCCCTCGACGAACGCCGCGAGGCCATCCTCAAGTCGCTCGAGGAGCAGGGCAAGCTCACGGACGAGTTGAAGCAGCAGGTGCTCGCCGCCGAGACGATGGCGATCCTCGAGGACATCTACCTGCCCTATCGCCCGAAGCGTCGCACCCGCGCGACCATCGCGAAGGAGAAGGGCCTCGAGCCCCTGGCCGACCTCGTGCTCGCCCAGACCGGCGACCGGTAAGGAAGTGCGGATTGCGGAATGCGGAGTGCGGAATGCCGAATGCCGAATGTGGCACAGCCGCCCCCGGCTGTGCTGCCACAGGCGAGGGCGCCTGTGCCACACGCCCGGTGCTCCAGTTCACCGATGCGCTGCTCCGCGGCGGTGCGGAGCGGCTGCTGGTCGCGCTGGCGACGCGGCTGGACCGCGCCCGCTTCGACCCCGCCGTGGCCTGCTTTCGTTGGGGGACACATTCGCAGCAGAATGTGTCCCCGGCATTCGGGGAAGAACTGGCCGCCGCCGGGCGCACGGTCCACGTCGTGCCGAAGCTTCGGGCATTCGACCTTGGGCTGCTCCTTCGGCTCAGGCGCCTGCTCCGCCGCGAAAAGACCGCCATCGTCCACGCCCACGACCTTCAGTCGGCCACCTACGGCCTCCTGGCGGCCAAGCTGGCCAGAGTCCCCGCGATTCTCACGGTGCATGGCCTGGGCATCTTCTGCCAGAGGCGTTCCGCCTGGCTCCTCCCGAAGCTGGGGCGATGGCTCCATCGCGTCGTCTTCGTCGGCCACTGGCTCCAGCGTGCCGCGGCCGACGAGTTTGGTGTCAGGCCCCGCCGCCCGCTCGTGGTGCACAACGGCGTGGACCTCGCGGCGTTCCAGCCAGGCCCGCCCGACCCCGAACTGCGGGCCGAGTTGGGCGTGGGCGAGGGCACGCTCGTCGTCGGCAGCGTAGGCAACCTGCGGGCCGTGAAGGACTACCCGTGCCTCCTCCGCGCCTTTGCCTCCGCCACCCAAAGGCTGAAAGCGCCCGGTGGCACAGGCATCTTGCCTGTGCTAGTGCTGGTCGGCGATGGCCCGGAGCGGCCGGGCCTTGATGCCCTGGCGCGCGAGTTGGGCATCGAGGGCGCCGTGCGATTCGCCGGGGCGCGCACGGACGTGCCGCGCCTGCTGCGCCTCTTCGACGTCTTCGCTCTCTCGTCGCAGACCGAGGGCATCTCGGTCGCGCTCCTCGAAGCAATGGCCACGGGCCTGCCCGCCGTGGTCACCGACACGGGCGGCAACCCCGAGGTCGCCATTGAGGGTGAGACGGCTGAGCTTGTGCCTGTGGGCGGCCACGAGAAGATGGGCGAGGCGCTGGCGAGTCTCCTCGCCGACCCCGCGCGCCGCCGCGCCTGGGGCGACGCCGCCCGCCGCCGCGTCGAGGCCGAGTTCTCGCTGGACCGGATGGTGAACGCCTATGAAGCCATCTACGACGACATCGCGCGGCGCCGTTGACGCGGTGACCGTGCTCACCTGGCACGCCCTCGTCGAGCGGGTCGAGGAGCTGGGCCAGTGGCCGCCCGAGGCGCGCCTCTACGTCTTCACCATTGACGAATTCCGCCGCCAGCTCGACCACCTCGCCGCCGAGGGCTTCACCACGGTCTCGGTGGCCGACCTCGTGCGCTGGCAGGCCGGCCAGGCCGAGCTGCCCGAGAAGCCCATCCTGCTTTCCTTCGACGACGGCCACCGCAGCAACGCCGAGCTGGCCCTGCCCGAGCTGCGCGCTCGTGACCAGAAGGCCATCTTCTTCGTCACCGCCGGCCGCATCGAAGCCGATTCCACATCCCAGATTCCAAATTCCAGATTGCCGGCCCCAATCGGAAATCGGAAATCGGAAATCGGAAATCCTGCGGCCTGGGTCACGTGGCCCGACCTTCGGGCGCTGCTCGACGCGGGCATGGAGATCGGCTCCCACACCCTCACGCACCGAAGCCCCTCGACCCTCTCGCGCGACGCCTTGCGCCACGAGCTGGCCGAGTCCAGGCGCGTGCTCGAGGAGGGCCTGGGCGCGGCCGTGGACTTCGTGGCCTCGCCCACGGGCTACGACAGCCGGCACTTCGGCCCCCTCGCCCGCGAGGTCGGCTACCGCGCCGCCCTCCAGGGCGTCATCGGCCGCAACCGCCGCTCCACCGCCCCCTTTGCCCTTCGCCGCATCGTCCTCAAGCGCTCCTACGGCTTCGGCCTCTTCCGCCGACTCGTGGACCCCCAGGACCACATGCACAGGCGCCTTCGCTTCGCTCAAGCCCTTCGCAATGCCGCGCGGCGAGTCCTGGGACAACGCGGCTACGAGGCCATTCGCCGCTGCCTGCTTGGGCGGCGTCGTGACGAGGGAGGGTGCTGAACCATGGCGTTAGCCTTCTGGTTGTGTCTAGGCCTGGTCGGGTTCGCCTATGTCGGCTACCCTGTGTTGCTGGCCATCCTTGCGCGCCTGATGCCGCGGCGGGCGAGGGGTGGAGATGTCACGCCCACCGTGACGCTTCTCGTGCCTGCGTACAATGAGGAGAGGGCTCTGGCCGCGAAGCTGGATAGCTGCGTGGCGCTCGACTACCCGAGGGATAGGCTTCAGGTGGTCGTGCTGTGCGATGGCTCGGCCGACGGCACGGCCGCCATCGCCGCACGCTACGCACAGCACGGCGTTGCCCTGATGGCGTTCGCCGAGAACCGCGGGAAGCTGGCCGTGCTGCGCGACGGCCTCGCGGCGGCGACGGGCGAGATCGTAGCTTTCTCCGACGCCGCGAGCCGCCTCGCGCCCGACAGCCTGCGGCGCCTCGTCCGCCCCTTCGCCGACCCCGCGGTCGGCTGCGTGAGCGGCGTCTACCAGGTGCTGCGCCCCGAAGCGGCCCAGCTCGGCGGCGAGGAGGGCTTCTACTGGCGATATGAGACCTTCATCAAGCGATGCGAGAGCGCCCTGGGCAGCATCCTGGGCGCACATGGCTCGCTCTACGCCATCCGCCGCGAATGGTGCCCCGACCTCGGCCGCATCCGCGTGAACGACGACTACGAAATCCCCGTCCACATCGTCGCGGGCGGCCATCGGGCGGTCTACGCGCCCGACGCCGTGGCCGCCAAGGGTGCAACGATCAACTGGCAATTCACCATCGAGGACGCGAGGAGAAAGCTCAAGAAGCTCTACCCATCAGTGCCAGATTGACAGAGTACTAGTGGAAGGTGTCCAATTCTGGTGGCACAGGCTTCCAGCCTGTGTCCGCCATCGGCCAAGCCCACAGGCAAGATGCCTGTGCCACCAACCCGAGCTTCGCCCTATTGTACACCTTCCTCTGTGGAGCGGTACTAAGGAACTCAGTTGTCAACCTTTCGGAGGGAGATGTTGCGCACGGTGAAGCTCGCGCCGCTGGCGGCGGCGATGCCGAAGGGCCGGAGGTCGGCGAACTCGGGGCGCGGCGAGAGGAGCGCTGGGTAGCTGTTCCAGTCAACTGTCTGGGTGTCGTTGAACCACGCCTGGACTCTGTCCTTGGCCACGCGGAGGCGGACGCGGTGCCATTGTCGCGGCGCCACGGGGAAGAAGGGCTTGAGGGTCGAGTGATAGCGATTCCCGCCATCCCTCAGCCCCGTCAGGCACAGGGGCCCTTCCTGCCCCGCGCTCAGCGTCAGGGTGCCGCGGTGCCGCCCCGCCGGGAACAGCACGTGGCAGAAGTAGCCGCCCCCCTCGGTGAGGAGGACCTCGAAGGTCACCTCGTAGTCATCCTCGGGGAAGTCGCCGGCCCATGCGACGGCAGCCATCTGGCCGGTGCGCTCGAAGGCGATGCCGTCCTTGCCGACCTGGGCCGCGGCTGCCTTGCCGATGCCGGGGAGCGTGGCCTGGACCTTCCAGGCCGCCCTCGCCTCGTCCCCAAGCAGGTTCACCGGGCGGGCCCCCTTGAGGTCCGCTGCGAAGCCGCCGGGAACTCGCTTCACCTCCCCGCCGGCCGGGCTCTCGACGCGCCGCCAACGGATGTTCCTCAACGCCGCAGTCGTCTCGTAGCAGCCGATCCCAAAGGGCGCGAGCGGCCCGAAGTAGCTTGGCAGGCTCAGCGTTGCTCCCCGCGTAGCGAGGTCAACCAGCTTGTCATCGTCCACCCAGGCCTCGATGCGGTCCTGGGTGACGCGTAGCCGCACGCGGTACCACTTCTGGAGTTCGAAGTCGCGGAAGTACCCGGTCGAGTTCTTGCGGCAGTTCTCGCCATTGACCAAGTCAACCCCCACAATGCTGGGCTTGCCGGCGCCCACCCACAGGGCGCATCGCGGCTCGCCGACCGGGAAGACGATGATGCAGAACGCGCTGGTCCCCGTGAGCCGCATTGCCTCGACCGAGACCTCGTAGTTGATGTCCGGGAAGCGCTTCGGCCAGACGATGCCCGTGATCGGTCCGCCGGGCGCCAGGGTGATCTGCCCCTTCTCGGCGCGCACGGCCCCTCCATCACCGTCCCGCCTGGCATCCTGGAAGGGGAAGTGCTTCACGGGGGTCCAGTCGCGAAGAGCTTTCCCGTCGAAGAGTTCCAACCACTGGGCCAGCGCGTCCTCCGCGCGCGCCCGCAATGCGGCGATGTCGGCCCTCACCGTCTGGTAGAAGGGGGTTGCGCCGAATCGCCTCTCGAACGCGTCGAGTTCGGCCGGGAGCTTCCTGGCGGCTTGAGGGCTGAGGGGGTCTTTGGCCAGGGCATTGAGTTGGGCCCAGCCCTCCCGCGCGGCCGCTGCCGAAGCGGCGTCTTCCGCCGTGCCCAGCCGCTCCTTGTACCTGCGGGCGCTGGGGGTGTCGCCCGCCTCCTCCAGGGCCTTCCTGGCGGCGGCGTGGTCCACGCCCTCCGCCAGCAGGAAGACGCCCTTGGCGAGGCTCGCCGGCTCTCCCCCCACAAACTGCGCGTACTGGGCCGCCTGGTCCGCCCGGACCGTGGCGATAGGGAGAGAGGACGCCATGTTGGGGCCGAGCTGGAGATCGATCTTGCCGTCGTGGACTGCCACGAGCTTCCCCTCGGCGTCCCCGATCTTGACGGTCTTGCCCACGCGGGCCTTGAAGCCGCGCTCGACGGCGGTCCAGAACGTGCGCAGCAGCTTCAGCGCCTCGGCTTCGGCCTCGGCGGCCTCGGCCGGCAGCGCCTTGCCCATCCTGGCGACGAGTTCGCCGAGCTTCTTCCCTGCTTCGTCGTACTTCCGGCCCCTGAACAGTCCCCAGACTTGCTCCGCGTCTGCCCGGTACGCCTTGCCGCACGCCTGCCTGACTGGGGCGAGGGCGTCCTCAATCGCCTTCGGGTCCACCCCGGGCCAACGGGCGGGATCGAGCATCTCGGCGGCCTCTGCGAACTTGCCCGCGGCCGCCGCCGCCAGAGCGGCGTCCCTGGCCGCCTCGAGCTTCGCCTGCTGCGCGGCCGCCTTCTCGGCCGAGTCGATCTCGGCGAGCTTCCTCTTCCTTGCCTCATCGAGGTCCGGCACGCCGAAGGAACTGACGCGGGCGAGTTCGGCGCGGGCCTTCGCCCAGTCCTTCTGCGCCAGGGCGGCATCGGCGGCCCGGACGAGTTCCTCCCAGCGCCGCCGCGCCCGGCCAAGGACCCACCGCTGGAGTTCCGCCGCCTCCTCAGCGCCCTGGCCCGACGCGTGCCTTCGCTCGAACTCGGCCGCGCGCTCCACCGCTTCCTTGAACCTGTCGCGCGCCATCAGCTCCCCGCACTCGCCTCGCAGGTTCGCCAGCTCTGCCTCCAGCGTCTTCTTGGGGCCTGGCGGCACGTTGGTCCCCACCTTGGGCTCGGCCTGGGCCTTCTTCTTGGCGGGGGGCTCCGGTGGCGTGGGGGGCGCGCTCCCCGTGCGGCAAGCCCTGATGGCGAGGACAGCCCCAGCGACAGACGCGAGCGCCAGGATGGCGAGGGCGGCCACACCCGCGGCGCGGCTCTTCCTGCGGCGCGGCTCGCGCGCGGGAGGGGCAGGGGCCTCGCGGGGCCGCGGCCCGTCGCCTCGTCCACCTCCAGGATGTCGGTGCCCGTGATGTCGCTGGGCATGAGGTCGGGGGTGAACTGCACGCGCTTGAAATCGAGGTCGAGGATCTGCGAGATAGTTCGGACGAGGAGGGTCTTGGCGAGGCCGGGCACGCCGACCATGAGGCAGTGGCCGCGGGCGAGCATGGCGGCCAGCACCTGGTCGAGGACCTCGGCCTGGCCGACGATGATCTTGCCCACCTCGGCGCGGATGGCGTCGGCGGCGATCTTCATGTTCTGCACGGCCTGCTGGTCCACCGCGGCATCCACAGGCGGGACGCCTGTGCCACCAGCGCCCGGGGCCGCGGCCTCGGCGGGGGCCTCGGGTTCGGCGGCTTCGCCCTTGTCGAAGACGAAGGTGACGCCGGCCACGGTGAACTCGTCGCCCTGGGCGAGGAGCACGCGCTGGATGCGCTCGCCATTGACGAACGTGCCATTGCCACTCTCGAGGTCGCTGACGACGAAGCCCTCGCAGGTCGGCTCGACTTGGGCGTGGTGGCGGGAGACCCGGTCGCCGGCCAGGCGAATCTGGCACGAGGGGCTGCGGCCGATCTGCACCGGCGCGTTGGGCAGGCGATAGGTCAGCTCCTTGCCGGAGCCTGCTCGGATTCGCAGGATGGGCATGGTCGGTGCGCTCTCACTTTCTCGGTTTCGTCTTGGGGGTTCCGCCCGGCTTCTCGCGATAGCTGGCCTCGGCGGGGCGCGGGGCCTGGAGCTTCGAGGCATCGAAGGCTGGCAGGGCCGCGACCTCGTCGCCCACGCGCGCCCCGCCCAGCGCGGGCACGTGGTGGAAGTCGAGGCGGGTGCCCGGGCCGCCGATCTTGCGCTCCTCGCGGAAGAGATGGCGGTTCATCTTCACCTGCCAGATGTCGCGGGTGCGGCGCAGCTCGCACAGGTCGAAGCGGCGGATCAGGATGCCCTTCAGCTCCGTGCCGCCGGGGTCGAAGGTCTTCTTGTCGCGAATCTGTTCGACGAGGAGCTTCACGGTGCCAGGGTTGCCGGCCGAGCGGATGAGGTGCTTCTCGTTGAAGTAGTCCTCGCTCATCCAAGTGACCTCTTCGACGCCGTCGCGCGATGCCTTGGGGATGGGCTGCACGCCGTCGGGCGGCTCGAGGGTGAGGCCCTCGCACACCTTGTCCTTGAACTTCAGCACGAGGTCGTACTTGCCTGGGGACAGGCCGCGGAGCGCGACGGTGCCCGAGCCGCGATCAATCTCGGCCACATAGGTCTTGTACTCCGTGGCCTCGACGACGATGGCCTCCTCGAGGTCGGCGATGGGTTGCACGGCGATGCGGAGGCCGCCGGGGCCGCCGGGAGGGGTGTCGTGGAACTTCTCGGCGAAGGAAGACGCAGAGAGAATGCAAAGTGCAAAATGCAGAAGGCAAAAGGCAAAATGGGGAGGGAGGAAACCGCCCCGCCTGGCGTTGGGTCCTCTGGTCTTACATTTCGCACTTTGCACTTTGCACTCTGCATTTTCCACTTGCTTCCCCTCATTCCTTGACGGCCTGCTGCGCGGCGCGGCTCTTGGGGAACTCGGTCATGACCTTCTCGACGAGTTCGCGTGCCTTGGCGGCGTTGCCGAGCTTGCGGTGGGCGCGGGCCATGAGCAACGTGGCGTCGGGCAGGTAGGGGGTGAGGGGGTTGAGCCTCACGAGGGCCTCGAGTTCGGCCAGCGCGCGATCGGGCTCGCCCAGCCTGTCGAAGTACTTGGCGGTCATGAGGATGAGGTCGCCGCTGAGCTTGCCGATGGGGTGCTCGATCTCCCACGCGACCAGGCCCTCGCGGGCGGCGCGGAGGGCGCCGTTCTCGATGTGGGACCAGACGGTTTCGAGGTGTCCGCCCTGTCGGACGGCGATGACGCGGCGGTCCATTTCGGCATAGGTGATCCTCTGGGCGTCGCGGTAGGCCTCCTCGGCCTTGGCGAAGTCGCCTTGCGCGCGATAGACGTCGCCGATCTTTGTGGCGGCGACGCGCTCCTCGAGGCCGCTGCGCCCGCGGATGATCGCCTTCGCCAGCTCCAGCGCGGCCTCGGGCTTCTTCAGCTTGTGGAGGACCAGCTCGATGCGCTCCATCTGCACGCGGGCCGCGTCGAGCTTCGTGGGCGCCTGGGGCACGAGTTCCGCGTAGATTTTCAGCGCCCGCTGCGGGTCCTTCACCGACACGGCAAGGGCCAGCCGGTCGGCCGCGTGCCAGCCGGCGGGGGACTTGACGCCGATGTGGTTCGCAAAGGCGTCGGTGAACGGCTTGATCCGCTCGACGTCCTCCTCCGTCTCCACCAGCTCCCAGAGGGCGTTCATCGTGCGCTCCGAGAGCTTCGCGGCATCGGTCGCGGCAATGATGTCCACGTAGCGCCGGACGGCGTCCTTGTCGAGGATGGTGAAGTTCTTGAGGGCGGGGACGGGGGTAACCAGCGCGGCGTAGGCGTCGAGGGGCTTGCCGTCCTCGCCGACGATGCGGGCGACGGCGGTGAACGGCCCGTCGCCCACGTAGACGTGCTCCTTGCCCTCGCCGACGCCGGCTGAGTCGTCGCCGTAGTCCCACACGATCCTGGCCTTCTCGGGCACGTTGCGGCAGCGGGTGTGGAAGGTGACGTGGGTGAACTGCTCAATATCCGCCGGCTCCGCCTTCGGCGGCTCTTTCGGGCTCTTCATTTCGGATTTCGGATTTCGGATTTCGGATTTCCTGTCCAACAGGAGCTGGCTCTCCTGCTCCCAGGTGAAGGCGGCAAGGGGGGCGTTGGCGCGGCGCTCGGGGGCCTCGGCGCGGGCGGTGGGGGTGTGGTGCCAGGCGGAGTCGGGGATGACCTTCCAGCCCTCCTCGCCGGGCGGGGTCCAGCCGACGCCGCTGCCGACCCTGATGACCGCGCCCGATTCGTCGAGGAGGCCCAGGTCACTGGCCAGCTCGAGCACCCCAACATCGTGCCCATCCACGAACTCGGCCACGCGCCCGACGGCACGGCCTACTTCACGATGAAGCTGGTCAAGGGCAAATCGCTGGCGGATATTCTGTCAGAGATGAAGAAGGCTTCGTTGGGTCGTGTGGCACAGCCGCCCTCGGCTGTGTCTTCCCCTGAGGCCGGGGGCACAGTCGCACAGCCGAGGGCGGCTGTGCCACACAACCAACCCTCCCTCGGCGACCTGTTGCAGGTGTTCTTGAAGATCTGCGACGGCGTGGCCTTCGCCCACTCCCGCGGCGTCATCCACCGCGACCTCAAGCCCGCCAACATCATGGTCGGCGACTACGGCGAAGTGCTCGTCATGGATTGGGGCCTGGCCAAGATCGTGAAGCAAGACGACAGAGGACAGATGACAGAGAACAGGGGGCCGGAGGAAGGTCAGCGGGTGCCACCCACAAACTTGTTTGTGGGTGCATCCGGGGCAGAAGCCCCGAAGACACCCTCAAGCGAGCTTGAGGGTGGCACCCGTGAAACTGCCACTCGCATCGTCTCCGACCGCCAGGACATCACCGCCCTCCAAACCCTCGCCGGCTCCATGATGGGCACCCCCGCCTACATGTCGCCCGAGCAGGCCAAGGGCGAACTCGACCACATTGACGCCCGGTCCGACATCTGGTCGCTTGGCGCAATCCTCTACGAAATCCTCACCCTCGAACGCGCCATCCCGGGCGAGACCACCTACGCCATCCTCGCCAGCACCCTCAAGGGCAACATCGTCCCGCCCGAGCAGCGCGCCCCGACCCGCAACGTCCCCCGCGAACTCTCCGCCATCGCCATGAAATGCCTTCACAAAGGCCGTGCTCACCGCTACCGCAGCGTCCTCGACCTCAAGCGCGACCTCACCCTCTTCCTCGAAGGCCGCAGCGTCTCGGCCTCGCCAGACACCTTCTCTCAGGCAACCGTCAAGCTCATCAAGCGGAACAAGGGCGTGAGCGCTGCGGTCGCTGCGGCCGCTGTCGTCCTAATCGCCGTCACCACGGTTTTCGTCGTGCGCCTTGCCACGGAGCGCAACCGCGCCGTCGCCAGCGAAGGCCGTGCGGTGACGAATGAGAAGGCAGCCGTTGCGGCCCGCGACGCCCAGCGTGCCACGGCCCTCGCCGCCTCGAGGCGCCAGGCCGAGAGCGCCGTCCGCGCCGCAAGCGAGGGGCGACTTGACGAAGCGAAGGTCCGAGCCGACGCCGCCGTCGAAGTCATGCCCGATGGCCCCTGGGGATACTATGCTCTGGGGATGATCGCCCGCGAGAGGAGCGACTTTCGCTCATCTCGCCAACACCTGGAGAAGGCCCTACGTCTGGATTCCTCACACATCCCGGCCAGCGCCGCCCTATCAGCCCTGTCGCACCAGGAGGGAGATGTCGCGAAGGCATTGGTCGCACTGAAGGACCTCGAGGGGCTGAGAGACTGGCGGACGGCCGCGGCGATCGGAGGCACCCTTTCTCATACGGGGAGGTACAAGGACGCGGTGGTGGCTTACGAGCGAGCGCTCGCCTTGGCCGAGAAGGACGCGACGGCTCGGCAAGCCGCCATCGACGAGATCAAGTACCAACTCGGTGGCGTGCTGGCAGACATTGCCTGTGTCGGCTTCTATGACTCCATCCGCGCCCTGCCGTTGGAGGACCAGAAGCAACGGATCAACCGAAAGCTGGCCCAGACCCACGGGCAGCCCGTTTCGGCGGGCTTCACGGCTGAGAACGACGCGATCGTAGGAGTGTACTTCCCGGAGCAACCCGTCCGATGGCTCGCCGCTCTCCGGGGCGTACCTCTCGCGAGCCTGGCGTTTCGCGGCTCCAGTCAGTTGAGGGACCTGAGTCCACTGAAGGGCATGCCCCTGGTGACATTGAGTCTCAACGGCTGCTCGCAAGTCAGCGACCTCAGCCCTCTTGCGGGTATGCCCCTGACGAACCTGGACCTGTACGGTTGCGGGCAGGTCCGCGACCTCACTCCCCTGAGAGGCCTTCCCCTGGCCAGCTTGATCCTGCAAGGGTGCGCGGACGTCACTGACCTCAGCCCCTTGAAGGGCATGCCGCTTCGATCCTTGAACCTTGTGGACTGCCGTCAGGTCACCGACCTGAGTCCCCTGGATGGAATGCCGCTGACGGAACTGAACCTGTACAGTTGCGGGCAGGTCCGCGACCTCAGTCCCCTGCGGGGTGCGCCAATCACGACCTTAGTCCTCAATGCCTGCGGGGTCACCGACCTGGACCCGCTGCGGGGCATGCCGCTCCAGAATCTGGGTCTTGCCGTTTGCGGCGAAATCACGGACCTGAGCCCGCTGAAGGACACGCCGCTGAAGGGCCTCGACCTCCAGCTCTCCACCCGAGTTAGCGACCTGAGTCCGTTGAAAGGCATGTCCCTGACAAGGTTGACTCTTGGAGGGTGCCCGTCTATCACCGATGTGCGCCCCCTGGAAGGGATGAGACTGGAGACGTTGACGCTATCACCACAGAACATCAAGAGGGGACTCGATATCCTCCGTTCCATGAAGAGCCTGAAGACCATCGGGCTTGACCACAACCAACTGATACCCGCCGAAGAGTTCTGGCGGAAGTACGACGCGGGGGAGTTCAGCAAGTAAGTCGGCAGGAGGCAGGGGGGGTAGCAGGTGGACGGGCGCGGGGTCATCAATTTTCGTGCAGGGTGTCAAATCTCCTTTGTCAGAACTCAGATCATCGGCACACCAAGACGCCAGAAACCATGCTGCGGGATCGGCCGTGCTCGGCGACGGCGTGGCCAAGGACACCGGTTCAACCTGGGCCCGCTTGGTGAGGCGGAATGCCTTGCGGACTTCCTCGACGGTGATGCCCTTGTTGAGGACTTGCATGAAATGGTCGTCGCCGGCCTCGACGCCGTAGTGGATGCGCTCGCAGCCGGCGGCGCGGAGGGCCTTCAGCATCTCCTCGTCCACCGTGTCCACGCGGGCACGGATGTCCCAGCCGATGTCGAGGCCGCGGCGCTGGATTTCCCCGCAGATGTCGAGCACGCGCTGGCGGCGGACGGTGAAGGTGTCGTCGTAGATGAGGAACTCCTGGATGCCCATCTCGACGCAGGACTGCATTTCGTCGGCGACGTATTTCGGGGAGTGTGCGCGGAACTTCTTGCCCAGGTGCGGGCGGTCGCAGAAGGTGCAGCGATAGGGGCAGCCGCGGCTGGTGAACATCGTGGTGATCGGCTGGCGGCGGGCCAGCACCGAAGAGTAGCGGCGGAAGGGCACCAGGTCGCGGGCGGGGAAGGGCAGTGTGTCGAGGTCCTCGATGAAGCCTGGCGCCTCGTTGACGACGACTGCCGTTTCGCGTTTCGCGTCTGGCGTTTCGCGTTCCAATCTGGAATCTGGAATCTGGGATGTGGAATCGGCGCGGTAGGCGAGGCCAGGAACCTCGTGCCACCGCTCGGGCTCGTTCAGCCGGTCGGCCAGCGCCACAATGCTGTGCTCCCCCTCGCCCGTGATGGCGAAGTCCACGCCAGGGAGGGCCGCGCTCTCGCGGGGATAGAGGTGGACGTGTGGGCCGCCGAGCACGACCCTGGCCTCGGGCGCCGCCTGCCGCACGACGCCGACCGTGCGGACCACGTCGAGGAGGGTGAAGGTCATCGCCGTGATGCCCACGAGGTCGGGGGCCTCGCCTGCCACGTGCTCGGCCAGCTTGTCGTAGGACAGTTCTTCGGCCTGGGCGTCAATCACGCACACGGCGTGGTCGGAGCGTTCTTCGAGCATGGCGGCGAGGTAGAGGAGGCCGAGGGGCGGATTGTGGCCGCGCGCCTCGTCGAGGAACTTCGGGTTGTTCCCCACAAGGGTCTGCTCGGCGGGCGGGTTGATCAGCAGAACTTTGGCCACGGACGCACTCCTACACCTATCATACCGCGTGCGGCCAGGGAGTCAACGCGAGGACCGCGCACGCCCTCGGTATGTCTGCCAGTCCGCCATCTTGCTGGGGGCAGGAATATGGCCGACTTGGCAGACATACCGCGCGCCGGCGAGTCCCTCCCCCCGGTATGTCAGCCAAGTCTGCTATCTTGCTGGGGGCAGGAATATGGCCGACTTGGCAGACATACCCCTCCCTCGTCTCGCAAAGGGAGAGGGGTGAAGAGCGCACCGTCTCAGGGCGCTGTGCGCACGAAGACGGCGCCGACGGGGCCTTGGAAGACCTGCTGCCATCGGTCGTCGGAGCGGAGGACGGCCTGGAGCGGCGGGCGGGCGACGAGGGCGATCCGCAGGCCGTAGCGCTCGACCAGCTCGCGCCAGCGAGGCAGCGATGCCGACTCCTTCCAGACAGCCTGAACGTAATCCCACAGAAATGCCATGTCGTAGGCCAGCTCGCCGCGGCTGTCGAGGAAGACGGGGCGGCGGGTTCGCCAGTAGATGTAGCCGCCGTGCTCGAACTCGTTGAACAGGTTGCCCGCGGGATGGTGCTCCTCGATGACGGCGATCTCCTGCTCTGGGAACAGCCCCTCGGCCAAGCCAAGGCCGAAGGGGGTGTCCCTGTCGCTGCACGCCTTGCCGAGGAGGGCGAGGCCAATCACGGCGGCGGTCCCGAGCGAGGCCAGGAGGGGCCGCGTGAGGCGCCTCAACGGCGCGTCGAAAATGCGGGTCAGGTTCCGGGCGGCGATGGGTGCGGCGGCGATGGCAAAGAGGTCCACGAAGCGCTCCGAGTAGAGCGCCGCCGCGAGCGTGCCGGCGAACAGGCCGACCTCTGTGATGTCCCTGCGGAGAACCGAGCCGACAAGCGATAGAAGCCCGATGGCGGCCAGAATCGTGAAGCAGAGGTGCCGGGCGCCCAAGTCGGCCCAGGCAATGCTCGCCCGGTCCTGGAGCAGTTCCTTCAGCCCCGACGTCACCTGCTTGGCGGCGTGGGTGAAGGGCAGGCTGAGGATGCCCGCGCCGTGGGGGTTCAGCAAGGTGAGGGGGAGGAGGGCCAGGGCGATGGCCCAGAGCCACAGCATTGCCGACTGCCGATTGCCGATTGCCGGCTTCAATCTGGAATCTGCAATCTGGAATCTGGGATGCCGCTTCAGGCTCTCGGCCGCGGCGTAGGCGGCGACGAGGGCGCAGCCGAGGATGGCGCTGCCGTGGATGTTCGCCCAGAGCACCTGGAGCGGCAGGAGGATGAGGAGGCAACGGCAACCGCCCCCACGCCCGCGCTCCAGGAGGAAAAGGTAGATGCCCGTCAGGAGAAGACCGACCACCTGCGGCCGCAGGGTGAACCGGAACCGGGCCGCCCCCACAGCCACGATCACAACGGCGGCGGCCACCACGATGTCGGCCCCCTTGCGCCGCGCCGCGGCAAGCGCGAAGGCGAACGCCGCGGCCACGATGGCCGCCTTCACCAGTGTCGCGCCGTCAATGCCCGCCACACGCCAGACGCCATAGAGGCCGGCCTGGAAGAGCCATTGGTGGTCGTGCGTCGGGCGGTCGGGCTGCGTGTGCGAGAGGAGATTCGCGTGCGGGAGCCTGCCGTTCTCAGACATCCAGCGGCCAAGCGAGAGGTGGACCCAGGTGTCGTAGGATGAAACCTTAGTCACGGCCAGGCCGAAGCTCAAGGCGAGCGTGAGACCCACAAAGAGAATGCGGAATGCGGAACGCGGAGTGCGGATTGCCATGTCCCCGGTGGCACAGGCATCTTGCCTGCCCCGGCGCCGGCGACGACACCTCCCGCCGCATCCTGCGCTTCCAGAAGATGCTCGACGAGGGCCTGATCACGCCCGAAGAGTTCGAGAAGAAGCGAAGGGACATCCTCTCCGGGATGTGAGGAGCCGGGCGGGCGCGAGGGACTGCCCCGTATGCAGGGAGCTGTGGTCTACCACTCGACGTGGTCAGCGTGGGGAAGGTTGTTTCTTCCTGGAGGGAGTCTGTCATGATCAGGTTCGCATGCGAGTGCGGGAAGCGCTTCGTCAAGTCAGACGGGTTCGCAGGAAAGCTGTTGCAGTGCCCGTCCTGCCTGCGCATGTTGTCGGCGCCTGGTGGCTCGGGGAGGAAGGAGTCGGGCGAGGATCGAGCTGGCTCAACCGCGGCGCCCAGTGAGCCGGTGGTGGCGCGCCCCGCTGATGCGCCTCCGCTGCCAGCGCTCGCGCCGTCGGGCAGCATGCCGCCGCCTATGCCTACACACGATGTGAGGCCACAGGTGCCGTGCCCAGCCCCGTCCCTCGGCTGCCGCGACGTCGGGGCTGTCCGTGCGCGCGGCCTGTTCTGCCTCGGCGCCGCCCTGGTCCTGGGGTTCCTGCTCCCGGTGGTCATCGAGACACGCAGGGAGACGCAACTTGTGTTCCCCAACTTCGCCATCCTTGGGGATGCCGACGTGGCCTTCCTGGGCAAGCTGATGTCGCTGTACCCACTCCTTGCAGGCATCACGGTGATCGCCTTGTTGTACACGTGCCCCGGCATTGGGCGCTCGGTGACGCTCATGGCGCTCGGGCTGGTGCCGATTCTGCTCCTGCTAGCCTTCTCAGGTGGTGGGAACAGCTTCCACCAGCTGTCGCGGGTGGTTGGCCCGTCGGCAGCAGGGGTCTCGCTACTTGGCATGCTCGGGGTCATGGGTGTGTTCGCGGGCGCCCGCGCGCGCTCGTTCTGCCCCGCCAGCCGGGTAGCGGCGGTGACCGGGGCGGTGGGGGCCGGCTTGCACCTTCTTTCGTTGCTCATCCCAGCGCAGGCGGCGGGTTACCGATCTGATTCGACTATCGCGCTCATCCAGCCCTTTGAGTGGCTGGGAGACAGTCGTACGGTCGCGTTCGGGATCTGCGGTATCATGTGCACAGCGCTCGGCTTTGCCGCAAGCGTCCTCTGCCTGGTCAATGTCCGCGAAGGCAGGAACGCGGGCCTGCTCGCGCGCGTCGCCTTCTCCCTCCTGATCACTGACCTCCTACTCAACGCGGCCTGCGGCATGGTCTTCGCCGTTATGAGCGAGCACGGACTCGCTGGGGTAGCGAAGGGATTACTCCCCGTCCTGATTGTGATCGCCAAGACCAGCTTCTTGGTCCTAGGCCTCCTTCTCTTGGCTCCGGTAGGGCTCACTGACCTGATCGTGAACATCGGGGTCCGCGGCGTGTCCGCTCGGGGTGGCAGGGCCCCGGCCCGGACCGTTCCACTCCCGCAAGCCCCAGTTGGCGTGGGCACCATCGTGCCGCAGGAGTCCGGCGGAAAGGCGTCCGAACTGCCCTCTGGGGCGGAGGACGACCCCGCCCGGCGCATCATGCTCTTGCAGAAGCTCCTGCAAGAGGGTCTCATGACCCCCAAGGAGTTCGAGAAAAAGAAGACCGAGATTCTGTCCTGGGTGGGCGAGGACCCCGTCCGCCGCATTCGGCGCCTCCAGGAGCTATTGCGCGAGGGAATCATCACGCCCGCGGAGTTCGAAAAGAAGAAGGCCGAGATTATCTCCGGAATGTGAGCCGCGTCAGGCGCGCGGCAGGAGGCCCAGGCCTGGGCGGTCGGGGAGGACGAGGCGGCCGGAGGGGTCGAGGCTTACGCCGTCGTAGGGGTCGTTGGCGATGAGCAGATGGCCGTCGAGGTCCGCGTAGTCCACCAGCGGGCTGAGATGGCCGGCGGCGGTGATGGCGACCGAACTCTCGATGAAGCAGCCGAGCATGACCTTGAGGTCGAGCGAGCGGGCGACGTCGATCATGCGTCGCGCCTCCTGAAGCCCCCCGCACTTCATCAGCTTGATGTTGATGCCGTCCACCGCGCCGGCCAGGGGCGGGATGTCGGCGCTCGTCGCCACGCTCTCGTCCACGATGATGGGCGTCGAGACGGCCTCGCGGACGCGGCGGAGGCCGGCGATGTCGCCCGGCGGGATGGGCTGCTCGATGAACTCGATGCCGTAGGGCTCGAGGTCGCGGATGTGCCGGATGGCCTCGGCGACCGTCCAGCCCGCATTGGCGTCCACCCGCAACGGCTTGTCGGTCACGGCGCGGATGCCTTCGAGGATTTCGCGGTCGCGTCCGGTGCCTACCTTGATCTTCAGGAGCGGGTAGCGCTCGGCCTCGCGCACCTTGGCCTGCATCTCGGGCACGGGCGCGATGCCGATGGTGAACGACGTGACGGGCGCCCTCGCGGGGTCGGCCCCGAAGAGGCGCCAGAGCGGCTCGCCCATCATCTGCCCCACCAGGTCGTGGCACGCGATGTCGAGCGCCCCCACCGCGCCACGCACGGCCCGCACCTCGGGCGGTAGGGCGCTCAGCAGGCTTCCAACCACTTCCTGCCAATCGTCCTCTGCCCTCTGCCGTCTGCCGTCTGCCGTCTGCCGTCTGCCGACTGACTCCAGCGGCTCCGCAAACTCCGGGTGGGCGGCCAGCCATTGGCAGAAGCCCTCGATGGCCCCGTGCACGCGGTCGTGGTCCTCGCCGCGATAGTCGTTGGGATGGGCCTCGCCGAGGCCGGTCAGCCCCCCGTGTTCGACGGCCACGAGCACGTTCTCCGCCACGTCGGTCGCCGACCGGCTGATGCGGAACGTGTGGCGAAGAGCCAAGCTATAGTCGCGGCAGGTGACTTTCATTGCGTGCGGCCAGTCAATAGCTCACCGTCACGGCAACCGTGGCCGCGACGTTGCTCAGCCGAACCACCTCGCGCGCGGGGTCGAAGTCCTTCCACTCCTTGCCGTTGACCGCTACGCTCTTGATCGGCGCGGCCGTGGGGTGACGCAGCCGCAGGAGGACTTCTTTGGGCGGCCTGCGCGACGGCACCTCGACCGTGGCGCTGATCCTGCCGTTGTCCACGTCGGACACGATCTCGTAGGCGAGCGTGCCGAAGTGCGTCGGCGCGTTCCTCACGGCGATCTTCTTCCCCTGCTCGAGCCACGCCCGCGGCGTCGCGCGGGCCAGCCACAGGCTCTCGCCGATCTCCATCGCCAGCATGTGGCGGAAATTGGACAGGAACACGGCGCAACCGTGCGACTTGTCGTTCTGGGCGAACGTCGTGTGCTCGTTGAACGAGTAGTCGGCCAGGTTCATGTCCACCGCGCAGCGATTCAGCCAGGAGCGGAGGAAGTTCGGCACGTCGTCCTTCGCCAGGTAGTACTCGGGCAACCGCTCCCAGCCCGACTGGTAGGACCAGCCGAAGTCGAACCAGTGCTTCTCCGGATCGTAGTCCTTCCTCCGCTTGCGGACCCAGGGGTGGTCGAGGAGGAAGGCGTCCTCCAGCACGTCGAAGTGGCCGTCAATGCGAACGTCGTCCACCGACATCACGCCACTCCGCAGCCAGGCCTCGACGGATGCCGCCGTGATGCAGTAGTCGGCGTGGTAGGGGCCGCAGTGGGAATAGATGTTCGCCCCCTCCGGCAGCGCCATCGCCAGCGGCCCACGGTCCTGGAAGCCCTGGGGAATGAAAGAGCGCGACGTGCCGTCCCGCGTCCTGATGACCGGCGAGAGGACGATGGATTCCTCGAGCACGGGCAGGAAGTCCTTGCGGTACTTCGCCGCCTGTTCCGCGTAGTCGGCGGCCATCTTGGGGTCAACGTCCGCAATCACCTCGGCGAAGAGCTTGACGGACCGGTAGCCGCAGGCGTCGGCCCAGTAGTAGTACCTCGACCCCGAGGGGTCGCCGTCGCCCATCGCGACCTTGGGCTGGAGGCCGTAGGGCGACCAGGTGCCGGCCTTGATGCCCGCCACCTCGGCGGGCGTGAGATCGCTCTTCATCGTGGCCTGGCGCCGCGTGAGAATCCAGTCGGCCGCGGCCTTGAGCCGGGGCAACTGCCCCTTCAGCCACTCCCTGTCGCCCGTCAGCCAGTAGTGCTCCGCCATGACCCAGAGGAGTTGGAGGGCGCCGACCTTGTGGGCCTGCTCCATACCCGAGTTGAGCGACAGGGAGCCGTCCTTCTGCTGGTTGTCGAGCCAGATGGACATGCCGTCGGCAGCCACGCGGTGCATGCCCAGGTGGTCGAGCGCCCAGAGAATGCGGTCCGTCTCGCAGCCGAGGGGCGGGAAGGGGTTGTCGCGCACCACGTAGATCCCTTGGGGGTCTTTGTCATCTACTTGGCGGCAGTCCTTCGTCACGTCGCCCGCGGCGGCGAGTTTCGGCATGTCGGCGCGGTCAATGCGCGGGCTTCGGCGGATGATGCGCCAGGCGCCGAGCCGCCACAGCGCGGTGAGATTCTTGTCGGGCACTTCCACCGACATTGCAGGATCGAATGGTGGCGTGGGCATGGGCGGCAGCTTCGTGTCGCCATAGAGTGACCGCATGGCTCCCTCCCACGTCTGCTCGGGGTGCTCGCGGACCTGTTGGCGGATGGTCCTGAGCTTGTGTGCGGCAAGCTCCGCGACGAACTCGCGCGCGGTGGCGGCCTTGGACTCGAAAGGCAGCTTGGGCGGGCGCCAGAAGCCGCCCTGCCCGGGCTGACGCCCCGGCGCGTAGAAGTACCACACCGCCCCGTTGCCCAGCGAATCGTCGTGCGGGTTCCTGGCCTGGATGTTTTCCACCACGTCCTTCGCCAGGTCCCACGTCCGCGGCTTGTCGCCGACCTCGGTGATGGCCAGGTCCACGGACGTCGTGTCGCACGTGTACTCGCCTCGGTTGCCGATCACGAGCGAGAGGAGATCGTCGAACTCGACGGCCGCCGTCGCCGCAGGGACCGCCACCGACCCGCCACGGTCAATCGCCCCGCGAGCCAGCACCTTGCGGCCAGCCTTGGAATCGTGGACGACGGACCACTCGACCCCGTTGCCGCCCGATGGATGCGCATCGGCGACCTTCGCCTTCACACTCAACTTGCCGGCGACCGGGCTTCGCCAGCCGACCGCGATGTCGCAGTCCGGCCCTGGGTGGACGGCGATGCTGCGCGGCGGCAGCTTGATGGCGCCGTTGAGGAGCGTGCCCGGTTCAGTGCCTGGATAGGCGAAGACGCTGGGCGTCTGCTTGCTCCCCCAGCCGCTGACGGCTGTGGCCCCCTCGCGCGCGTCAATCTTTCCCGTCAGCATCTCCGCGGGCAATGGCCACGTCGCCCGCACGGGCTCTGGCCTCGGCGCCGGCTTCGGCTGCGGAGTGGCGAGGACGAAGAAGCCGCACTCCGGCGCCAGGATCGGCCCCGACTCCAGATCAACCGGCTGGAATGAGAAACTGCCGGAACTGGTGCGGACCGTGAGGATCGTTCGGGCTGGGCCGCGAACCGACGATGTGTAGAGGACTGGCACGACGATGCCGCGCCGAGCGTCGCCTGCCGCGGGCGACTTCCACGCGAGCGGGCCGGCCATCGTCGTCTGCTTGTCCTCCGGCAGCGGCCCGGCCGTGCCGAGCATGCCGAGGGAGTGCGTGGACTGGATGCTGCCGTCGAAGGGCAGACGCTCGGTGCCCTTCTTGAAGCCCCATTCCACGGCAATCTCGGCGTACTTCCAGACCAGGTGCTCGTGCCCGCTGACCTTCTGCCCGGCCATGCCGCGGTCGGCGGAGTCGGCCTCGTCGGCGTGGTGGGTCCTGGAGCGGGCGCGGCCGTGGGCGCGGGCCGGGGGGCAGGGGGCGCGCCATCGGCGGCGCGCGCCGGGGCGTCGGGCGCGGGCGGGATGGTGAGCTTCTGGCCGACTCGGAGGACTGCCACGCCGTGGTTGGCCTGCTGGATGAGGCGCCACTTGCCCTGGTCCCTGTAGTACTTGACCGCGAGCTTGATGAGGGTGTCGCCGCTGGCGACGGTGTGGGTGACGGCGGGCGTGGGGGCAGGGGGGGCGGTGCCCGCGCCGGTCCTGTCGGCGGGGGTGGAATCTGGCGGCGCATCGGTGCGGCCCGTTGCCAGGCTGTCCCTGGGGGCAGCATCCGGCGCTGGGCGCGTTCTCGAGGTGTCGGGGTGGTTCATCATCGCCGTGTCGGTGGGAGTGGGCGATGTGTCGTGGCCGACCGTGGCGGCGTCGGAGGTGCCGGCCTTTGCGGTGGCGACCACCTCGGGGTCGGCCGGCGTGGCGCCCTGGGGCGGGGCCTTGGGCGTGGCCAGCGAGTCGTCGGGCCTGGGGCTGCGCCCCCAGATGACGACGACCAGGACCATGAGCGACAAGATCACAATGAGGGCGATCTTGGCGTCCTTACGCACGAACGGTCTCCTTTCCTGAGCTTCTTCCGGCTGGGCCATGGCTGCACCTCAGCGATTGCGGGGAAGCGCACGATGTCGGGGAAAAACACTACGGGGAGGAGAACGATCATCTTATACAGCGTCTGGGAGGCGTTGTCAAGAGAAGAATTGCGATTTTCTGGAGGAATTTTGCGCGGGCAGCGGGGGGAAGGGATGAATGGATGGGTGGATGAGTGGATGGGTGTCAGGCAATCATCCAATCATCCAGCCATCCATTCATCCCCTCTGGTGGAGGGCAGAAGCCGGTACGCCGCCTTGCGGCAGCGCGGTCAGGACGTGGCGGCAGCGGCCTTGGCCCTGGCGAGTCGCTTCTCGATCTGCTCCTGGTGGAGGATGAGGACGGGGCTGGCGATGAAGATGGAGGAGTAGGTTCCGGTGACGATGCCGATGATCATTGTGAGCGCGAAGTCCTGGATGACGCCGCCTGCGAAGAGGAGGAGGGCCAGGACCGCCAGCAAGGTGGTGAACGAGGTGATGATCGTGCGGCTCATCGTCTGATTCACGCTCTGGTCTATGATCTCGGCATCCACGTCGCGCTTGCGGCTCTTGCGGAGGTTCTCGCGGATGCGGTCGAAGACGACGATGGTGTCGTTGATCGAGTAGCCGATGATGGTGAGAATGGCGGCGATGATGGTGATGTTGAACTTGCGGCCGAGGAGTGCGAGCGCGCCCATCGTGATGAGGACGTCGTGGACGAGGGCGATGACGCCTGCGGCGCCGTACTTGATGCGCTCGAAGCGGAGCCAGACGTATGCGATGATGGCGAGCCAGGAGGCGATGACGCCCACGATGGCCCAGGCCAACAGCTCCTGGGCGACCGCGGGGCCGACCTTGGCCACGCGCGGGATGGGGTCGGAGAGGAGGAAGGTCTGCGAGTCCTCCGTGATGCGGCGGGTCAGCTCGGGCGCCTTGTCGCTCGCGAGCGCGATCTCGAACCTCTTCGCCGGGCCGGCCGCGCCCTCTGGCGCCGGCTTCGCCGCGGCCACGATGGCCCAGGTGGCCAAGCGCTCGTTCAGGACGGCAGGCTCGAGCGGCGTGGTGAGGTTGAGGGCCAGGGTGGTGCGGCCCTCCTTCTCGGCGAGGGGATCGATGCCCTGGGGCGCCAGGTCGTCCTTGAACGCCTCCATGATCTCGGCCTTGAAGCTGAGGGCGGCGAAGGCGCGCTCGACGGCGAGGCGCGCGGCGCTGCCCTCGACGAGGGTGGTCCTGATGAGGAACTTCATGTAGGCCCCTTTGCCCGCCTCCTCCTCAGGGCCTTGTGGCTCGACCTTGATGTGGGGGTCGGCGGCGCTGAGCCTGCGCTCGATCTCGGCCAGCGAGATGGCGCGGTCGCTCTCCGCCGCCACCTCCGTGGCGTGGTTGACGGCCAGGCTGGTGACCTTGAAGCCATCGTCACCGAGGGGCGTGCCGAGGGCCTTCTCCAGGTCGCCTCGCACCTGCTTGGCGTCAATGGCCGGCGCGGCGAGCTTGAACCCCCTCTGCTTGCCATCGGCGCCCGCGGCGCCGTCAGGCTCGATCGTGAGGTTGGTGCCCTTCGTCTTCTCCTTCACCTCGCCGAGGGCGGCCGGAGCGGCCAGGGTGAACGTGGCCTGGAGCGTGCCCGGGCTGGTGACGGGCATGGGGGTGACGGTCGGAATGGCGACCTCGGAGAGGGAGGGGACGCGGATTTCGAACTCGGTGGAGCGGCGGCCGACGAAGGCGCCGCCGGCCTGGGCGGCCGAGGCGAGGCTCTGGACCTCGCACTGGGCGAACTCGGGGCCGATCTTCCTGAGGCGCTGCGCGATCTCCTCGGCGTCCATCTCGTGGCGGAACACGGCGTGGAGCATGGTGCCGCCGCGGAAATCAATATCCCAGT
This sequence comes from Planctomycetota bacterium, assembly GCA_041320515.1. GTDB lineage: Bacteria > Planctomycetota > PUPC01 > DSUN01 > DSUN01 > DSUN01. Next base: position 5,134,267 of record JBGLNR010000001.1, read on the forward strand.
TCCGCTCGCCGCGCGAGAAGAAGGCAACCATGCCGATGGCGATGGCGATGCCGGAGGCGATGAATGCCTTGTAGCGCATGCCCATGAAGGGGATGTTAGGCTGCTTGAAGAACTGGAGCATGGGCAGGCGCGTGACCCAGCGGCGCCAGGTGAGGATGTCGAAGACCACGCGTCCCATGACGATGGAGGTGAAGAGGTTGAGGAGGAGGCCGATCATGAGGGTGAGGCCGAAGCCCTTGATGGGGCCGGTGCCGATCCAGTAGAGGATGGCGGCGGTGAGGATCGTCGTGAGGTTCGAGTCGAAGATGGTCCAGAAGGCGCGGTCGAAGCCAAGGAATGGCAGTCCCGCCCCGACGTGGACACCCACGTCACGGTGGACCGCCCCGCCGAGGGCTGGACCGGCAACGTCGGCGTCATCACCACGCTCTTCAAGAAGATCAAGATCAACCCCTCGGCCACCATGGCCGTCATCATCGGCCCACCCATCATGTTCAAGTTCGCCGTCCTCGAAGCCCTGGCCGCCGGCATCCCCGAGACCCGCTGCATCTGCTCCCTCGAGCGCCGCATGAAGTGCGGACTCGGCTGGTGCGGCCACTGCCAGATCCGCGGCGTCTACGTCTGCAAGGAAGGCCCCGTCTTCACCTACGAGCAGGTCAAACGACTCAGAGAGGGCATCTGACATGGCAAAACCTACCCTTGCCTTCTTCAGCTTCGCCTCCTGTGAGGGCTGCCAACTCCAGTTCCTCAACCTCGAGGACGAAATCCTCGACATCCTGCCCCACGTGGACATCGTGGAGTTCCGCGAGGCGATTGACAACCACAGCGACGACTACGACGTCGCCTTCATCGAAGGCTCCATCACCCGCGCCGCCGACGAGGCGAAGCTCAAGAAGATCCGCGAGCACGCCAAGTTCATCGTCGCCTTCGGCGCCTGCGCCACCACGGGCGGCGTCAACCGCGTCAAGAACTTCCAGCCCCTCGAAGACGTCCGCAAATACGTCTACGGCGACAAGTGGAACATCCCCGCGCTCGACACCTACCCCACCAAGAGCGTCGGCGAGATCGTCAAGGTGGACTTCAATCTCCACGGCTGCCCGGCCTCGAAGAAGGACATCCTGGAGCTGTGCCGCGCCCTCCTCCAGGGCCGGCCGCCCCGCGTGCCCGACTACCCGGTGTGCGTGGACTGCAAGCTGGCCGAGAACGAGTGCCTCTTCCACAAGGGCGACATCTGCCTCGGCGTCATCACCCGCGCCGGCTGCGACCAGCCCTGCCCCACCGTGGGCGCCCGCTGCATCGGATGCCGCGGCCTCGTGACCGACCCCAACAAGAACGCGGCCCAGGACGTGCTGGCCGAGGCCGGCCTGACCGTGGACGACATTCTGCGCGAGTTCCGCCTCTTCCAGGGCTACGCGGAGGAAATCCCGGTAGCCAAGAAATGAGGAGATGCTGGATGAATGGAGGGTTGGATGGTTGGATGAATGTCAGGCAAGCACCCAAACATCCATCCATCCATCCATCCATCCATCCAAACATCCAAACATCCATTCATCCCCTAGTCTGGAGATAGCCCCCCAATGAGCACCGTGAACATCCACATCCACGAGGTCACCCGCGTCGAAGGCCACGGCGACGTCATCCTCAACGCCAAGGATGGCAAGATCGAGGAACTCAAGTGGGCGGTGACCGAGGCCCCGCGCTTCTTCGAAGCGATGTTCAAAGGCCGCTCCTGGCGCGACGCCTCCTACCTCGGCTCCCGCATCTGCGGCATCTGCGCCGTCGCACACGCCTCCACCTCCGTCCGCGCCACCGAGGAGGCATTCGGCCTGGAACTGAGCGACACGGACCTCAAGTTCCGAACCCTCAACTACCACGGCGAGATGCTCGAAAGCCACGTCCTCCACGTCATGTTCCTCGTCGCCCCCGACGCCTTCAAGGCCCCGAGCGTCCTGCCCCTGGCCGCCTCCCACCCAGAGGCCGTCAAGATGGCGCTCCGCCTGAAGAAAATGGGGAATTACATTTCGGACGTGGTGTGCGGCCGCAAGCTCCACCCCGTCGCCATGACCCCCGGCGGCTTCACCGCCCTCCCCTCCGTCAAGCAGATGCGCGACCTCAAGGCCTACGTGGACGCCCGCGAGGCCGACATCAAGCTGATGGTGGACACCGTCGTCAGCGTCGTCCCCCTCTTCCCCGACTACTTCGTGAACTTCGAGCGCGAAACCGAATTCATCTCCCTCACCCACCCCGACGAGTTCGCCCTCTACCGCGGCGACATCAAGAGCACCGACACGGGGAAGGTCACCGACCACCGCAAGTACAAGGACGTGCTCAAAGAGCGCGTCGTAGACCACAGCACGGCCAAGTGGACCTCCTCGCAGCGCTCGTCCTACGCCGTCGGCGCGCTCGCCCGCTGCAACAACAACGCCGGCCAGCTCAACAAGGAAGCGGCGGCCATCGCCAACGCCGTCGGCTTCAAGCCCGTCGTCCACAAGCCCTTCTACAACAACGTCGCCCAGCTCATCGAAACCGTCCACTGCTACTACGAGGCCAAGCGGCTCATAGACCAGCTCCTCGATGAAGGCTGGAAGCACGAGCCGCCCCAGGTCAAGCCCCGTGCCGGCCGCGGCGTCGGCATCTGCGAGGCCCCGCGCGGCCTCCTCATCCACGACTACACCTACGACGACAAGGGCATCATCACCGCCGCCAACTGCATCGTCCCGACCTGCGAGAACCACGGCAGCATCGAGGACGACATGCGCGTGCTGGCGCCCCAGATCATCGAGAAGCCCCAGCCCGAGATCGCCCACTGCCTCGAGATGCTCGTCCGCAGCTACGACCCCTGCATCTCCTGCTCCGTCCACATGCTCAACGTCAAATTCGTCTGACCCACCGCCTGTGGGCGGGGCCTCTGTGCCCCGCGTCTTGCCTCCTCCAGCGGGCTGGGAGCCCCAAGCTCCCAGCCCGCGGTCGTTGGCGCGAGTGAGACGTAAGCCAACCACCATGTCTTCCCGCCCCCGCCGACCTTGCGTCGGCGGAGCGGAGGATTGGCAGCTACGCGAGGCGACCGCCCCGATCCCCCCTCCCCCCCGCCCGCCGTACGGCAGCGATTTATGAGGGGCATTTGATTAGACTCTTCGACGCGGGGTCCGAGGGGCCGGGGCGGGTCATCGGAAGCGGAAGTCAAGCTTGAGGCCGTATGCTCGCGGTTGAGGCGGTAGCGCTTGCCCAGCTCGACGAGGTACTCGATGAGTTGCTGTCCGTCGCGGAACGCCTTGACGCGCATGTCGGCGACGGCTGTCTGGTTGAGGCGCTTGGCGGGGATGAGGAGGGCGTTTCCGCCGCCCGATGCCTTGTCGTTGGTGTCGAGGGCGTCTTCGCTTCCAAGAGTCTGCCAGGGGAGGTGGGCGTTGGCGCCGTTGGCCCACATGCTCAGGAGCATGACGACCGAGGCGGTGTTGCTCTCGGTGTCGCGGTTGGCGCCGCCGTAGGCGCGGATGTCAACGCCCGTGTCGTCGGCGAGGATGCGGCAGCGGCGCCAGGCGTTGGCGTCGTTGAAGCCGCCGATGTACTCGCAGTCGAGGATGCGGTGCATCACGCGGCCCTGCCACATGGGGCGCGAGATGTCGCCGCGGGAGGCCCATTGCCCCCTCTCCCTGCCAGGGAGAGGGAAGGGAGAGGGTTGGGGCTGCCTAGAGTCTCCACCCTCCCCCTGCCCCCTCCCTGAGAGGGAGGGGAGTGTGTCGCCGCGGCCCTGGGTCCAGAGGCGGCAGAAGAACTGAAGGGCCAGCCAGTCGTCCCAGTGGTAAGGCTCGTCGGTCGTCCACCACATGTTCACGCCCCAGTCGGTGCGGTGGGTGTTCTTCCCGCCGTAGAAGCACTGCATCTCCGTCTTGTCCCAGCCACGCTCCTTGAAGTGCTCGATGAACTGGCGCTGGACAGCGAGGAAGGCGTCCTTGTAGTCCTGCGAGAGGGCGTCGCCGATGTAGGGGGCTTTGAGGTAGTGCTCGTTGATGTGCTTCTTGTCCTCGCCGCGGGTGGGCCAGTGGCCCTGGTAGTTGTAGGTCTGCTTCGTGAGGGGGGTGGGCCAGCTATCTTCGAAGGGCAGGTAGAGGGCCTCGACGGGCGCGGCGGCGCGGCGGCAGTTCTCGAATGCCTCGCCGCTGAGGAGCGGGCCGACCTGGCGGTCGTAGTCGGCCCAATCCACCTTGATGTCCTTGCCCGCGCCCGTGAGCCTGGGGCGATGGACCCAGCAGTTGAGCACGCTGCGGTGGTTGTGGGCGAGGCGGTAGAAGTCGTGCGCGTTGCCTGGGATGCGATAGGCGTTCAGCTCGGGCACGAAGCTCAGGCGATCGGGCAGCGTGAAGTCGTAGACCGTCAGCTCGACGGGGAGCTTGATCGGCGGCTCGACGCCGTCGGCCTCGACGAGGAAGCCGCCGGCGTAGGCGCCGGGCGAGGCGTCTTTGGGGATGAAGATGTCCACGTAAACGGTTTGGTTTTGTTGATTGGGCACGCGGGGCAGAGACGCCCCGCCTACAGGCTTGTCGGGGATGTCGAAGGGCGCACCGGTGGGCAGGGGCACGCAATAGGCCGGCTGCCACTGGCTCTTGGCGTTCTTCGCATACCAGTTCTTGAAGACTTCTATCATTTTGCCCGCAATCGTCTTGCCTTCTTTGTTCTTCAGCTCTTGCGGGATGATCTGCACGTGGGCGAGCGGCTCGGCGGCGCCGTTCTCGACGCAAATCTGGAACGACACGGTTTCGCCGCGCGCGCCGAAGAGTTCCACGCTGTTGCCGTCCCAGTCGCCGAACATGGCTTCGGGCTTCTCGGGGCTGATCTTGACGAGTGGCGGGGCGGCCCAGGCATACATCCGAGCCTTGGGCCGGGGGCCGATGTCGGCGACCGCACGAGGCTTCTGGAGCTTGCCGAGCGAGGGCGGAACGGGCAGCGCGACCGAAGTGGTCGCGGCGAGCTTTTCGGCGGGCGAGGCCATGCCGCTGGGCGAGAGGGCGACGACCTCGATGTCGCACTTCTCCGACGGCGCCAGGTCTTCCAGGACGATGACCGTCGGGCCGCTCGGCTCGGGGTGCTTCACGCGCCAGCGCTCGACGCCGCTGGCCAGGTGAGCCTTGTCGGGCGCCGGCTCGGCCTTGACGGCGGGTTTCGCCGGCGCGTCCGCCAACGACTTGCCCAGCTCGACCTCAATGTAGGGTTCGCTGCCCCGCGATTGGACGCTGTGGATCATGTTGTTATGGTAGGCCAGGTTCCCGCCGTCCATCACGGCCAGGCCATCGGTGTCGCCGCAGGCCAGGGCGTAGACGAGTTCGGGCGTGAGGGCGACCGAGAGCCAGCCGTCGGCCAGCTCCTTGCGTTCGGCCCAGGTGTCGAGGGTGTAGCCCGAGGACATGATGACGTCGCAGAACATCGAGCCGGGCCAGGCCCAGGGGCGTTTCGTCGCGGCGTCGGCGAGGCAATAGGTCGCGCCGCTGGCCGGGCCATAGGGCCGGGCACTGGTGCCTTCCTCCCAGTCCTGGTTGACGGTCGAGACGCGAATGTAGCGGAGCATGTCGGCGCCGGCGCGGCGGAGGAAGAGCGCGGCCTTGAGCACCTCGCGGCCTCGGGCGGGCGCCGCGTCGAAGCGGATGGCGGCCATTTCCTGGATGCTCTTGAGCTTGAGCTGGCCGCACCTGCCGGCGCTCGTGTTCCGCTCGTCGCCGCAGTCGGACAGCCAGATGTCGGCCGTGGCCTTGAGCCGCACGGTTTCACCGCCGTGCAGCCACGTGCCCACCACCACCCACACGACCGCCCACAACCAGTGGCGCTCCATCGAAGGCTCCTGAAGAGGGTTCGATAAGGAATGCAGGAAGCCAGGAAAGGAACCCGAAAAGGGCAACTGGGGCGAAGAGGCCGGGCCTGGCTGCGGCCCGCTCTCTCTTGCCTTTTCCTGCCTTCCTGGATTCCTTATAGCCGATCTTCTGGGGGGAAAGCAAGGCGGCCTGGGAACAAGGGAAGCTATGGGACGAGGCGGACGGCCGCGAAGCCAAAGGGGCGGATGGGCAGCGACAGCTTGCCGCCGGCGATCTTCAGCTCTTCCTGGTCGCGTTCGAGGAGGTCGGTACGAATGGCCTTCGAGAAGCCCTTGACGGAAATGGCCAGCGGCTCGGCGCGGCCGGCGGTCTCCCACAGGCGCAGGATGAGGCCACTCGCCTTTGGATCGTCGGCCGGCTTCAGGCACGTGGCGATGGCGCGGTCGGGGTCAACGGCAATCTCGCGGGGCAGAGACGCCCCGCCTACAGCGCCCTTCGTGACGAGCAGCGGGGTGGCGACGCTGCGGCTCCAGGCCATCGCCTCGGCCTGGTCGTAGGGGCCTTTGTGGGCGCGGAGGGCATAGCGGAAGCGGAACTCGGTGACGCCGTGCTGGTCCTGGACGACTTCGCGGTAGTTCTGGTCGTTGCCCAGGCACTCGAACGCGAGCGGCCCGAGGTCGGTGCGGAGCACGAAGGCATCGAGCGGGGCAACCGTCACGCCCGGGCCGTCGGGCAGCGAGACGTCGAGGAAGCCCTGGACGGCGAATCGCCGCGTGTCGGCCCCTGGCAGCAGGTCGCCCTCGGGTTGCGGCCTGGGGCGAATCACGGCGCCCGTCGTCTCGATTCGCACCGCCGCTCCGTCGCCGAGGAGCGGGAAGAACTGGCAGAGGCGCTCCTGCTTCGTCGTCACCGGCTTCTTCACGCGGATGTCGAAGTCCACGCGGTCGAGCTGGTCGTAGACGGTGACACGATTCGTGATCTCGATGCCTGCGGTCTTGCCTGTGATGCGGAGGCGGGCGAACACGGCGCCGCTGCCGAGGGACTCGACCTTCACGTCGCCCAGCGGGTGCTCCTGGCCGTCGTGGTAGACGCTCTGGCAGACCGCGTAACCTCCCGCAGGTTTTGGAACCTGCGGGAGGTTGGCTGCAAGCTCCTTGCCGGTGGCTTTGTGAACGAGGCTGACGATGCCGCCGGTCTTCGGGTCCGCGACGAGGCGGTAGAAGGGGCTCTCCAGCTCACCCTCCGTCGCGCGCAGGCGGGGGGAACGCGCAATCGAGGGAACGTTCCGCATCTCAAGCGCTGCGAGGCCGAAGCCGGGCACCGTGGGCGATACGAAGTACATGACGGGTCGGCCATCCTCGTCGCCGAACTGGTAGGGGTGTGCTCTCACGTCGGGGCCGCCATCCGCCTGGCGCTCGAGGCGGATGAGGTCGGCGCGGGGAACGCTCAGGGGGTTGAAGAGCGTGAGGCTTCGCTTCGCCTCGTCGAGGCCGGCGGCCTGCCAGGCCTGGTGGCGGAGCTTGAGAGCGAGGGCGTGGAGTTCGGCGGCCCAGGCGCGGCGGAGGTCGGCGTTGTGGCGCTTGTTGCGCTCGTCGGTGCCGTTCCAGGCGTGGTCGCTGAGCATGGCGAGACACCACTCGGCGCGCTCGCGGTCGGCGCGCGTGGCCTCGGCGAGCTTGGGGTCGCGCAACGACGCCATCGCAATGAGGGCCTCGGCGGCGAGGAACTGGCGCTCGCCCTCGCGCATGTCGGCGGCATACTTGGCGAGGCAGACGGGCCAGACGTCCCACGCGTGGCCGAAGCAGCCGCGGATGGTCGGGAGGAACGGCGTCTTCGCGTGGTCGGAGTCCACGGCCTGGCAGAACTGCGGGAGGGTGGCGTTGACGAGTTTCGGGCGAGGCTGCGGGCCTGCGTTGTGCTTGATGATAGCCTCAGCGAAGCCGCGCGCCTGGCCGCCGCTGCCGGGGGCGATGTCGCCGTGGGTGCCGCTGGCCGCCGCTGGATCACGATGAACGACAACAGCAGTTGGCGGCGCATCGAGCGGACGAACGGCAAGACGACGCGCGAGATCCTTCACATCGCGTGAGGGGGCGGGGCCAGGTCACTTGGCCGGGGAACCGTACACCTCGACCTCGACGTAGTGATTGCAGGGACCCAACACGTTGCCACACGAGTAGAGGCGCACGTACCGGGCCGGAGTGCCCTTGCACGTGATCAGTTTGCCTGCAAGGGGTTCCTTGTACTCGGATTCCGAGCCCTTCCCCAGGCCGAGGGAGTTGTCACGATCATTGTTGAAGAGAGTGCGGACATTGAGGACGAAAACCGGGTCATTGGCCACCTGCACAACAACATCGTGGTAGAACCGGGGCGACAGGTGCCAGTGCCAGAAGAGAATGGCGTGGATGTCGTGTTTCCCCTGCAGGTCAATCTGGACCCATTGGGGGCCATGGGCCAGTTCAACGAGGCTGCCTTCGCACGCCCACTTGTCACCGTCTGTGATTTGTGCGAGTTCGCCAACCACGGGCTCCTTGTCGCTGCTCGTGACGGGTTTCTTCAGCGCCACGTTCCTGGTGCCTTTCGGGGCCAAGAGCGGAGGATGCGGCTTGCCCTTGTCTGGGATAGGGTCCAGCCCATCCCTTTCCATTCGTGCTCGGATGGCCCATATCTCCGAGTCACTATGCGGCGGGGGCTTCGGCATCTCGAACTCGATCCGCACGAGTTCCTGACCTCGTTCCTTAGCCTCTCCTGCATCTTCTACCCGTGGCCGTTCCGCCTCGCTCGGCACGGGCTTCTCACGCCGTTCCTTGCCCTCTCCTGCCTGATCGGCCTCGGACCGTTTCGCCTCGGCCAGCACGACTTGCTGCCATCGTCCCCTACCCTCTCCCGTGTGCTCGGCCTGTGGCCGCTGCGCCGAGCACGCGGCCAGGACGGCGGCGATCGCGACGGCGGAGACCCGTAGTGTAGCGTAAGTCATGGCAACTCGCTCCTTTCCCCGCAGCGGCCGACGGCCACAGATGATGGTACGCGCGCACAGCGGCGGAGTCAAGGGGATCGCCCGCGGAGGATGCTGCGACGCCCCTGCGCGCGAGGGCTTGCCTCTCTGCCCCCACTGAGCCCACCCGCGTGTGGCAATGACTTCCGACCGCCCGGGCGCAACGAACACCGGCCTCCTTCTGGTCTGAGGGAGGTTGCGGCGGAAGAACATTGCACAGTTGTACAACTATGCAATGTTCCTCCGACCCGCGGCGCGCGGGAACCGGCAACCAAGAGCGCCCAATCCTGGCTGCATCTGCCACCCGGGTGCCCACGGAGCGCTCGACGCGGCGTGCATAGCGGGCCCGCGGCCGGCTGCCCTCGCATGAGGTGTCTAACCGGGAGCAGGTGTTGTGCCGCCCCTACTGTCCCTCTCTGCGTGACTCGGTGTGTGGCAAGGGCAGGTCACCTTTGTCGCGCTCCTGCATTTGACAAGCGGCGGGGGATGGGATAACATTGCAAACTTGTACAACTATGCAATGTTGCTCGAAAGGTGACCACATGGACGAACTCATCGTGCGTGTGTTGCGGACGGCGGCCTGCGTTACGAGGCTCCGCATCCTGGCGCGCCTCGCCGGGGGCGAGGAGTTGACTCTGTGCCGCCTTGCCGGCGACCTGCACCTTCGGCGCGACCTGGTGTGCACGCACCTGGCGCGCCTCACTGCCGTGGGACTTGTCAGGCGCCGCCGCTCAGGGCGCCGGTGCTACTGCATGGCCGGCTCCCTCTATGGGCCGGACACGGTGAGCGGGCAAGTGGCCGCGTGGCTCGGCGCTGCCCTGCACGCCCACCGCGCGTGGCCGCATGCCCCCCGACTGCCGGGACGTGGCAGAAGGCACGCTGCCGAGGGGCTGCAGCCGGTCTTTGGCACGCTCCTCGATGCGGCCACGGCCTTCACTCACCCGCGACGCATCCAGATCCTGCGCCGGCTTGCCTCGCCCAAGCCGCCGCCCACCGAGGCGTTCGCTGGCGAGCTACGGATGTCCGCCTCCGCATTGAGCCGACACGTGGATAAGCTGGTCCGCCGAGGGTACGTCACCGTCTCGCGCACGGGCCATCGCCTGCCCTTTCGACTCGCAGCCACAGCCAAGACGCCGCTTCACGCTCAACTCCTGGAGATCGCGCGAGGACACTGGGGCGAGTAGTGTCCCACTGCCTGGCGGCGTGTCGCCCGCTGCGCCGCGGGCGAGGGAGAAGATTGCACACTTGTACAACTGTGCAATCATGCAGACTGGGGGGAAGGCCGAATGAGGGTTCCACGCTTCCGCTACTGCGGGTTGACAGGGACGGCGCATGCGGTACAATCCAGGCTACAATGGGAATCCAGAACGTCGCTTGAGAGCGGCTGGTATCAGGGAAGACACGGGAGCGGCGATGGAGACTCAGCGCGGAGAGTTCGCCCGGCTGGCACGGCGGCAGGTGGTGGCCGACGCCTATCACACCTATGCCGTGCTGGCCCTGGAGCACGAGCGGCTGCGGCGCACGCGCTGGCGCGGGGAACTCGGCTCCACGTGGCTGCCCGACCCCGCGGCCTGGAGCACGCTACGTTTCCTGGGGAGCGTCCACGACCCGGCCAGGCGCTCGACCGAGGTGCTGCTGGAGTTCTTTGAGGAGTTCGGCCCGGGAGAAGGGGCGGAAGGAGAGTCGAGGACGAGGACGATTGGGGGAAGGGTGCCGTGGCAGCCGTTCCGCGAGGCGCTTCGGGCGGGGATTGATCTCGTGGCCGACGTGCTGGTGCTGCACGGGGCCGAGCTGCCCTGGGGACGCGGCAAGCCGCGCGTGCCGCGCAACCGACACGAGTTCGACGCCATCTGCGGCTTCTGCTGGTTCGCCTGGGCTACACGGGCAAGGACGACGCCATCGTGAAGGCCCGCGACGCCGGCCGCCGCTACCTCGCCGAAACCCTCCTCCCGAAATGGACAGTGGACGACACCTGGGGCCGGAACTACTGGGACTGGAATGACCCCGTCCAGGCCGAGAATGTCACCGAGTGGGTCGCCAGTTACATGATGGACAACCCCGAGGTGTTCCCGAACTGGCGGACGGATGTTCGGAACATCCTCTCGCTCTTCCTCAACCGCACGAGCGTCTCGCCTGCCTCGGTCGGCGGCGTTTACTCGGGGGCGTGGGCCTATCCCGAATCGTCGTCCTGCTGCGGCCGCTCGCTCTGGTACGGCCCGATGGAGCTTGCGGGAACCTGGGCGAAGTATGCGGCGCTGACGGGCAGCGAGTGGGCGCGCGAGACCGCCCGACGCCAGATTCTCCTCGCCACCTACGACGCCCACGAGACGGGCGTGGTCGAGGACAACATTGACGGCGGAGCCATCGTCGCCGGCGCCTGGTTCAAGATCGCCCACCCCATGGCCCTCAAGCACACCCTGGCCGCCATGGCCTGGCTGCCCGACCTCCTCGGCCCCAACCGCGAAAACCACATCATGCGGACGTCCGCCGTGGTGCGGAAGGTCGCTTACGAAAAGGGCCGAATCGCCTACTCCATCTTCGACGCGCATGCACCCTGCGTTGATGTTCTCCGCCTGGCCTTCGTTCCGAAACAGGTCGCCGCTGACGGCAAGCCGCTCGCTCCGCAGCAGGAGCCGAAGGGGAATGGCTATCAGGTGAGGCCGTTGCCTGGCGGCGACTGCCTGGTCACCATCCGCCACGATGGCTGCCGCGAGGTGACCGTCGAGGGCGATGAGCCTCAGCGCGCGCCCGAGGGCGACAGCGGCTTTGGCGAGGGCGGGGGGCCGAAGGAGGCGCAGCGGGTAGTCTTCGGCTATGCGGGGCGAACCGACCTCGTAGATTCCGCAGGCAACGCCTGGCGGCCGGCGACGGAGTGGACGATTCTGCTGGGCAACGGGGCCGACGCCGTCGCAAGGGCGTGGTGGACGACCCCGCGAGCCGAAACCATCGCCAACACGAAAGACCCCGAGCTGTACCGCTACGGCGCACACGGCCGCGACTTCACGGCCTGGTTCACCGTGGGGCCGGGCACGTACCACGCCTGCATCAAGCTGGCCGAGACGCGCGAGGCCGAGCCAAGGCTCCGCGTGATGACGGTCGAGATCAACGGCCAACCCGTCGCCAGGCACCTCGACATCGCGGCGACCGCGGGCGGCCTCCGCAAGGCCGCCGACCTCGTCTTCGACAACATCGAGCCGAGGAACGGTTGCATCGCCATCCGCTTCCGCAACCGCTTCGGCGGCGAGGCAATCGTCCAGGCCATCGAGGTCGGCCCGGGCGCCGGCGGCGAGGGGGCGAAGCCCATCTGCCTGCCGCCGCCCGACGCCGAGGCGGGCAACCTGCTCGTCAACCCCGGCTTCGAGGAGGGCGTCGCCGGCACGACGGGCAGCAACGGCTCGACCGGCGGCGGGATGGGCTGGCAGTACGTCTTCAAGGGCAAGAAGCAGAGCTACGTGTGGGGCGAGACCGGCTTCAAGATTCACCCCCAGTGGGGGCCGCCCAAGCCGCGAACGGGCAAGGAGGCCCTCCGCACCCACACCGACGGCGACGGCCACAACGTCGTCTGCCAGGAGGTCGAGGTCGCTCCCAACGCCAAGTACCGCGCCTCCGTCTGGGTCAAGGCTGCCGACCTCCACGGCAAGGGCTTCGGGGCGAAGCCGACCGATTCCGCCGGCCTCATCGTCGAGGAGCTGGACGAGAAGGGCAAAGTCGTCCTCCAGCACCCCAAGCTCGCGGTCACCAAGCCCGGCGACTACGCTGAGGTCACTACCACCTTCACCACCAGCGCCAGAACCGTCACCGTCCGCTTCACCCTCGACACCCTCATCGCCGCCAAGTACGATGAGGGCCACGTCGCCTACGACGACTCCTGCCTGGAGCGGGCCAAGTAGGGCGTGCATACCTGCACGCGAAATGCACAGGAGGACGCCGGCGGGACGCGGCACGGGTCAGGGCTTCTGTTTGCCCGCTTTCCAGCAGGCGTGCTGGAGGAGGTGGCCGGTGCGGAGCATCATCGCCGCCTGGCGGCTCCACACCGAGTTGTCGGGGAGGTAGACGGGCGGGCTCTTGGACTCGGGGAAGCCCTCGGCGAAGAGGTCCGCCGCCTTCTCGACGAGGCCCTTGTCGCCCGTGCGGTGGCCCACATAGGCGTAGAGGCCGGAGAGGAAGATCGGGGCGTCGAAGAAGGTGGAGGGGAACTTCCTGCCGCAGCCCTCCTGGAGGAGCTTGAGGACCGCCTCGTCGCCCGTGCGGTGGTGGAGTTCGCAGAGGAACTGGATGGCGTAGCAGTACTTGATGTCCTCCTCCTGGTAGTCCTGGCCGCGGACCTGGGCGTCGGGGTCGAAGAGGTGCGGGCCGTGCCGCTTCTTGAGGGCGGCGACGTGGGTGTGGAAGAGCTTGAGGGCCTCGTCGAGCCAGCGCCTGTCAGCCGTCAGGTCGTACATCGCCCCGTAGTCGCCGATGGTCCAGCCGATGGCGGCCATGTTCTCGTGAGGGCCGGCCCAGGGCTTGGTCTTGGCGATGCGCTCCCAGGCGGCCACGAGGGCGTCGGCGTTGCGGCGGCAGCACTCGAGGGCCTTCGGCTCGCCTGTGAGGAGGTAGTAGAAGGCGACGCCGGAGAGCCAGTTGCTCGTGACGTCGGGCGGCCTGTAGAGGCGGTAGCCGTGGTGGTCGGCGAAGTTGGAGTCGCGCAGCATCAGGCCGCGGTGCTCGGGCCGCATCGGCTACGTGTTCCAGCGGTTCAACCTCCTGGCCACGCTGAACGCCCGGCAGAACGTGGAATTGGCCATGTTCGGCGTGGTCAGCGGAGCGCGGGAGCGGCGGCGGCGTGCCGAGGCGTTGCTCGAGCGCGTGGGGCTGACCCACCGAGCCACGCACCGGCCCAACGAGCTGTCGGTGGGCGAGCGGCAGCGGGTGGCCATCGCGCGAAGCCTGGCGAACTCGCCGGTGGTGCTCCTGGCCGACGAGCCGACGGGGAACCTGGACAGCGCCAGTTCGGAGGCGGTCCTCGCGCTGCTCACGGAGGTCCACGCCAGCTCGGGCGCGACGCTGGTCGTGGTGACTCACGACGCCGCCATTGCGGCGCGGGCGGCGCGCCAGGTGCGGATGCACGACGGGGCGATTGTGGGCGACGAGCGTGGTTCGACAGGCTCACCACGCCCTGAGCCTGCCGAGGGGCGGACGGAGGGCGCGCCATGAACCTGGCGGGCGTGGCGGTGACAAACCTGGCCAGCCGGCCGCTGCGCTCCACGCTTACGGCGCTGGGCATCGGGGTGGCGCTGGCCAGTTTCATCGCGCTCACGTGCACGGCGCGGGGGGTGACCGACGCGTGGCTGCACTACCTTGCGGACCGTGGAACCCACCTGCTCGGCGTGACCAATGGCGCCGTGCACTTCTTCAGCGGCTCGGTGGACCAGGCGGCCGTTGCCGAGGTGCGACGGACGGAGGGCGTGGCGGCCGTGGCGGGCGAGCTGGTGAGCGTGATCTCGATCGATCACCGCGTGCTCGTCGCGGCCGGCTGGGACCGCACGGAGTATCTGTGGGAGGGCGTGCCCCTCACCGTCGGCGCGATGCCTGCCCCGGACCAGCCGCACGGAGTCACGCTGGGCGAGGACATCGCGGAGATACTCGGGAAGAGAGTCGGCGACGCGGTGCGGATCAACAGGCGCGACTTCGTGGTGACGGGCATCGTGCGGGCCACGGGGCCGCTGAGCCGGAACTCGGTGATCATGGCCCTGCCGACGATGCAGGACTTCCTGGGGCGCCAGGGGAAGGTGAACATCCTGGAGCTTCGCGTGAGCGACTCGGCCGACGCGAAGCGTGTCGCGGCGGTGAAGAAGCGGCTCAACGAGCAGTTCCCTGACTTGGAGTTCTACGAGACAGGCGAACTGGCCGAGAAGAACTACATGACGCGGTTCCTGCGCGTCTTCACCTGGACCGTGTCGTGGATCGCGCTGTTCATGGGCGCGCTGGTGACGATGAACACGCTGCTGATGTCGGTGACTGAGCGGACCTATGACCTGGGGGTGCTGGCGGCGATCGGGTGGCCGCCGGGCCGAATCCTGGCCATGGTGCTGGTCGAGGGGGCCGTGCTGGGGGCCTTGGGATGCGTCCTGGGCACGCTGCTGGGCCTCGGCGTGCTGCGCGTCCTGGCTGAACTCCCCATGCTACGCGGCATCATGGCGCCCGCGGTGAGCGGCCGGGTGCTCGTCGAGGCCGCGGGGGCGGCCCTGGCCGTGGGCCTCGTGGGCGCCCTCTACCCCGCCTGGCGAGCCGTGCGGTTGCGTCCCGTGGACGCTTTGCGGTACGAATAGGCGGGGATAGTTCCTTATGCCTCTCCGTCTTCTCCCCTGCCTGCTGCTCACCGTCTGCTCCTGCGCCCTGGCGCCGCGCCAGGAGCCGCTCTCGGGCCGCGTGCAATGCGGTCGGACTCTCCTGCCGCTGAGCGACGCCGACCCGCGTGTGAACGAGCTGCTCCAACGCTACAACTTCCCCGCCGAGCCCTTCTCCTGGCAACTGCGGCCCCTCGAAGCGGCCGAGCACTACACGGTCTATCGCCTGACCTTTCCCTCGCCCCGGCGCTACGACCTGCCCGAGGCGAACACGGTCCACGCCGACTACTATCTGCCCCGCCAACTCAAGGGCAGAGCGCCAGCCGTCGTGGTGCTGGACATCCTGGGCAACAGCCTGACCCTGGCGCCACTGGTCTGCCGCCACCTCGCCACGGCGGGCATCCCCAGCCTGATGGTCAAGATGCCCTACTACGGCGAGCGGCGGCCGCCCGACACCACACCCATGCAGGCATTCGTCGCCCGCCCAGAGCGAATGCTCAAGGCCGTCGAGGGCACGGTGGTGGACGTGCGGCGAGCCGCCTGCTGGCTCCAGAGCCGCCCCGAGGTGGACCCCGCCCGCATCGGCATCGTCGGCACCAGCCTCGGCGGCATCATCGGCGCGCTCGCCGTCGGCGTGGACCCCCGCTTCAACCGCAACGTCCTGGTCATCGCCGGCGGCGACCCCGTGGCCATCCTGTGGCACGCGCGCGAGACCCGCCGCGTCCGCGACCGCATGGTCGAGCTGGGCGTCACCCTCGACGCCCTCCGCAAGGACTCCCGCGGCATTGACCCCGTCACCTTCGCCCACCGCGCCCGCCGCGAGCACATTCTCATGGTCAACGCGACGAAGGACGAGACGGTTCCCCGCGAGAGCACGGTCGCGTTATGGGAGGCGTTTGGCAAGCCTGCGATCCAGTGGTATCCTGCCGGGCACTACACCATTGCCCTTTTCCTCCCCGCCATACTCCCCGCCGCCGCCCAATTCGTCCTCTCCGCGCCCGCGGCGCGATAGAGGAAAGAGAGGAGTCCCACGCTTTCTCGTCCCGTAGCACTTCAGCCGAATGAAGTGCAGCCTGCCTTTGGGGCGAACCGTGTGGCACAGCCGCCCTCGGCTGTGCTGGAGGCGGCGCGATGGCCCGGAAGACACAGCCGCGGGCGGCGGTGCCACACGGTTCGCCCCAAAGGCAGGCTGCACTTCAGTCGGCTGTAGTGCTACGGGACGAGAAAGCGTGGGACTCGCCTGAGGTCATAGTCGTCCGCCGGCAGATACTCCTTGCTCCCGTTGGCCAGGAGCACCATCTTGGCGAACAGGCGATGGGCCGGGGGGGTGCCTGCCTTCTGGACGGCTCTCGCAATGCCGAATCTCTCGTGGCACGCGGGGCACGTGGCGTTCGCGCCCTGCGCCGGCCCGCTCTGGGGACCGTAGGAATGGCGGCACGTGGGACAAGTCGTCCGGTCAGCATCGCGCCGCACGACGTTGATGGCGCCGCACTGGGGGCACAGCGCCCGGGCCTCCTCCCGGTGGGCCGGTGCGAAGTGCTGCATGAACACCCGCGAGGAGAACAGCTCCACCGGCCCACGGCACGCAGGGCACGGGACCACCTTCACCCAGAAGTAGTACAGCACATCCGCCGTCTGCCCGTCGGGCAGCTTCGCCCGGTAGAGGCGCCGAATGGCGGGAGCCACGTCGTACTCGATCTCACGGAACGTCTCGATCACCTTCGCCCGCGAGTGGATGCCCAGAGCGTTGCGAACGATGAAGTGAGCCACGGGGTTGATGTCGCGGCCAACGGCGCGGGCGCCGAGCTTGAGCGCCTCGCCGACCGTCGTGCCGCTGCCCATGAACGGATCGAAGACTACCGCGCCCGGCAGGCGCGCAGGCTGGTGGAACATCTGGAGGACGTTGGAACCCCTCGGCGCAAACGTCCCCAAGAGGATCGCGCGGAACACGGACCCAAGGCGCTGCGCCCACCACTTGTGGATGTGGTAGATAGGGCGGTTGAGCTCCTTCCGCCAACTCTCCAGCTCGGCGATCTCGCTCAGGTGCTCGAAGGGGAAAGCGGAATCCTCGATCGCGCGGGTTCCGCCGAACGCCAGCACCGTGCGCCCGTAGGACAACGATGCCTCGCCGACCGAGTCGGCCAGGGCAGCCCGAAGGCCCCGGGCCACGCGCGACGGGGCAGCACCGATGGCCTTCTGCCAGCCGGGAGGCACGCGCCCGGCCAGAAGGAAGAGCTCCTCGGCCTCGACCTTCAGCGCCTTGGCGACCTCGCTGACAAGTGCGTCGGATGCAGGAACCAGACCTCGCTCTACCCTCGAGAGATAGGATGCGCCTACCTTGGCGGCGTCCGCCAACTGGCGCAACGTCAGTCCCGCCGACTGGCGCAGGCATCGAATATGTTGGCCGAGTCCCATGCTCAAATGGTAGCGCGCGTTGACTCTTTTGTCAACAGGTGGGTCGAACCGCAGGCTTTGGCAGGCTTTGGGGTCAAGCCTCAAGTTTCTACTTTCTGGCCGATGGCGGAGGCCCGCGGGCCCGGCGCGGGGTTGGGATCGGACTCGGCGGGGAGGGCCCGGTGCAGGTCGTGGTATCGCTGGACCTGCTGGGCATAGCGGCGGTCGAATGTCCGCAGGTACTCGACGAGCCGCGCCATGTCGTGCCCGCATCGCTGCGACATGGCGCATCGGCTGCGGCGGACCTCCTTGATGGCTCGGTCAGCGTCCGTCACTGTGCATCCTCTTTGCTCATACCCATAGTGTCGCGCCGGGAGCAGGGGTTTTCAAGTGCGGTGCGGGCGGGCGGGCGGAAGTCCGAAATCGGGCGGCTGGGGCGGGGCGGTTGCGGCCGTTTTGTTTTGCTTGCAGGGAACTCCATCTTCGGAAATCTACACCTGGCGGGGAGGGGGGTTCGGGTCGGGGTCGCGAGCTTGCGGCAGGCTTGCCAGCGCCAGGGGCCAGACGAGACCAGTTCGCGGTTTGCCTCGCGCCGGGCGGATCGGTAGAATGTCGCGCGCGTTCGCCAGGCGGGAAAGGGCGGCGCTGGAGGAGCGTGTGATGCAGTACCGGCCCGTGGGGAGCACCGGCGCCCGCGTCTCCGTGCTCGGCATCGGGACCATGCGGTTCAAGGGGCGTGAGAACGCGGTCCAGATGGTCCGCCACGCGGTGAAGCTGGGGCTGAATTACATAGACATCGGGGCCGGCTACTCCTACAAGAGCGCCGAGGAGAATGCCGAGGCGTGGGTGGGCGAGGCGATCAAGGGGCTGGACCGCTCGAAGCTGGTCGTGTCGGCCAAGGCCCAGCCGCGCAAGGGCGAGGCCCGCGTGGACCGCGGCCTGGGCATCCACACGCGCGACCAGATGTGGAAGTGCATCGAGACCTCGCTGCGGCGCGCGGGGGTGAGCTGCTTCGACTTCTACCAGTTCTGGGACATGAGCGCGGCGGCGCACTTCGAGGCGGCGTGCGGGGGGAAGGACAGCCCGCTCCTCGCGCTGCGCCAGGCCCGCGAGCAGGGCCTGGTGCGCCACATCGGCTTCACGAGCCACGGCGGGCCGGACGAGATCATCCAGTGGCTGGGCCGCGTGCCCGACTTCCGGTTCATCACGGTCTACTACAATTTCACCAACCGCTACGTCGAGGAGGCGATCACCTACGCCCGCGACCGCGGGGTGGGCGTGGCCATCATGGGGCCGCTCTATGGCGGCATCCTGGTGGGCCACTCGCGCGCGTTCGACGACGCGCTGGTCGAGCTGCGGCGCATGCCCGTGCAGGAGATCGCCTTCCGCTTCCTCTACAGCAACCCCGCCATCTCCACCGTGCTGAGCGGCATGAACGAGGTGGCGCACCTGGAGGAGAACGCGGCGATCGCCAGCGACAAGGCGGGGCTGACGCCCGGGCAGTGCGAGCGCTTCGTGCGCGCGTTCCAGGACTTCTCGAAGGGCGAGGCCCTGTGCACGGGGTGCCGCTACTGCGACAACGCCTGCCCCTTCGAGCTGCCGATCTACAAGCTCATGGGCACCTACCAGCTCAGCCAGATATTCGGCCTGCCCGCGGGCGACGAGCAGCTCGAGCGCCTGCGCGAGCAGGGCAAGCTTCGTCGGAGATGCGGGGGTCTTTGCCGCGCTCGACGGTCTCGCAGAGGACGCAAAGGCTGACCAGCTCGTGGAGGAGGCCCACGGCGAAGGCGCCCGAGCCGACGGCCGGGTCGCACGCCTTGATGTCCCACACGAGCTTCCGTATGCGCTCGGCGTCCTGGGGGCTGAGGATGGCGCGGAGTTGGTCAAGCTGCTCGGCGGCGATGCCGGCGGTGGGGTCAATGGCGAAGAGGCGGGCCAGCCGCCCGGCCCAGGGCATTGCCCCCTCTCCAATCGTCCTCGTCCTCGTCGTCGTCCTCGTCCTCGAATCTTCGCGGGGCGCAGAGGCCCCGCCCACGTCTCCCTCGCGGGGCAGAGACGCCCCGCCTACACCTTCCTGCACAGCCGAGGGCGGCTGTGCCACATCGGAACCTACGAGGCGCGCGAGAAGGAACTGGCGCAGTACCTCGCGGCAGATGAAGTGGACGACGATGCGGGGGGTGTAGTAGGAGCCGGTGGCCTTGCGCTTGTCGGGCGCGCTCTCGCCCTCCGCCGACTCCATTTCGAGGACGAGGCATTCGAGAATCTTGCCGAGCATCTCGGGGTCAACGGCCACGTCCTGGTCGAGGGGGGTGTCCTCACGGATGGTGAAGTTGTAGTGCTCCAGAAGCTGGTCGAAGACGCTTGCGAGGACGCCGTTGCCGACGTTGAGGCCGAGGCGAAGGGTCGTGCCGTCCTGAAAGGCGCCGGGGTCTTCCTCAAAGAGGCCGCCGTTGAGGAAGGGGAGGTAGCCGATCTCGCCCTGGCGCTGCATCTGGCGCGAGCTGAGGCGGCGGAAGACGACGCTGAGGAACTGCTTGTAGTAGGTCGTGTCGTCGGGGCGGTCGCGGTGCTTGGCGTTGAACTCGCGGACGAGGTAGTCGTCCTTCTGGTCGAGCCAGCCCTTGCGCTGGATGAAGTAGAGAAAGAGGAGGCGTTCAAGAAGCACTTGGGCTTCGGTGTTGGCCTGGTCGTGGGAGAGCTTGAGGGCGCGGTTCCGCGTGTAGATGTCGGCGGCCACGACGTTGCACAGGTCGCGGAACTGCTTGAAGAAGCGCTTGGTGAGGGATTCCTTGTCGAAGGCGCTTGACCATTGGGCGCGCCACTCGTCCGTCTCGGTGGGATCGTCGGGCCACTTGAGGGCGGGGAGATTGGCTTCGCAGAGGGTGCGCCAGCCGGCCTGGTCCTTGACCCAGCCGAAGGTGGAGATGGCGGCGGAGGCGGCCTTGTCGCCCTTGAAGTGGGCGAAGGTGAAGTGCTGCCAGGCGTGGGTGCAGATGAACAGCAGGTTCTCGTGTTCCCAGGCGCGAAGCTGGTGCTGACGTTGTCGCCGGGGCACAAGCCCCCGCAGCACTTGGCGAAGTGGCCCCACCATGCCGCGACCGCGGACGAAGGCGTCCGGGTTGTTGAACTCCAGGAGGAAGATGCCCCAGGGCTGGTCGTCCACGGGGAGGGGCTGAATCTGCCAGACGCGGCCCCCGACGAGTTGGGAGGAGAGTCCCTCTACTTTGAGGTCGTCTTCGCCCCAATCATGGCCGATGTCCTCAAGCTCGTGGACGTGCTGCTTGATGTCCCAACCCAGGGTCTCCGCAAGGAGGCCGTGGACGAAGGAGTCGAAGCCGTCAATCTGCTGGAGGGCGGTCTCCAACTTGCGCTCCAGCTTCTCGGCCATCTAGCAGACCTCCATCCAGCAGATGAGAGTGGCTTTCATGCCTCCGGGCAATCCCCGGTTGCGGAGAAGGGGCCGGACTTTCTGCCGCTCGGCGTCGCGTAGGGCGTCCTTGAGGGCGGCGGGGCCGAGGGCGACGGCGCGTGGCGTGTCGGGGGCGCAGCGGATGGCCCGCCAGATGTCCTCAAGCCCCTCGTGGACCTGGCCCGTGGCATGCTCGCGGTAGAGCCAGATCACGTCGCCGGCGGCGGCCTCGGGCTTCGGCTTGTCGGCGTCGAACAGCGGCATTGCCTCCTCGGCGGGTTGGGCCTTCTTCACGACGGGAAGCCGGTAGCAGCAGAAGATGCCGATGGGCAGGGCGCCTTCGGCTTGCGTCCTGCCAGAGAAGAGGCGCTGGGGGAGGCCCTGGAGCCTGGCCTCAAGCTGCGGGTCGTCGGCGAGCATCTTCTGGAGGGCCAGCCGCATCCGTTCCTCGACGGGTTCGCGGCCCTCGTAGCGCTGGTTGAACTCCTTGAGGGTCATGTCGGCGTCGTCGGGCGTGAGGAGCGCGCCCTCGATGCCGAGTGCAGCGTTGATGCGCAACACCTTGCCCGTGACGCGGCGGAAGAGGTGAAGCAGGTCTTCCAGTTCGCCGGGGGGCAGGAAGTTCCAGAAGAAGACCTTGCCGTTGAGGGAGGCGGGCCGGGCGAGTAGCGTCTCGATCTCGGGGTCGAGGCGGCGGTCTACGCGGCCGATGCGCTGCATGAGGCGGACGGGGTTCCAGTGGAGGTCGTAGTTGATGACGAGCGAGCCGTCCTGGAGGTTGAGACCTTCGGAAAGCACGTCGGTCGAGATGAGGATGGTCACGGGGTTGGCCACGTACTCGCCGATTTCGTCTGGCGCGCAGTTGTAGTAGGGGGCGAAGCGTTTGATCACCCGCTCGCGGTCAACCTTGCGGGTGCTGTCAATCTCCTCTACGTCGGAAAGGCCGTGAACGGTCTTGAGTTGGTGGTAGAGATAGCGGGCGGTGTCCACGAACTCGGTGAAGATGACGATCTTCTGGCCGCGCAGGTCGGGCTCACCGGGGGCGGGTTCGCCGGCCAGCGTGGCGAGGAGCTTCTGGAGTTTCTCGTCGCGGGTGGGGTCTTCCACCTCGCCTTCGTGGTCCTTGGTGTAGAAGCGGCGTGGCGCATGTTGCTCTCGGACGAGCCGATGAAGCGGTCGAAGATGCGGCTGACGTCGAAGCGCAGGAGCGGGAGCCGCCAGAGCTTGGCGATGGCCTTGGCCGTGAGGCTCTTGCCGCAGCCCTGCACGCCGAGGAGCAGCACGCCCTTGGGCCGCGGCAGGCCGTAGGCCCGCGCCTCGTCGCTGAAGGCCCGCCCCCGCTTGCGCAGCCACTCCTTCAGGATGTCCATGCCCCCCACGTCGCCCATGTCCTCCTCGGGGTCATAGTATTCGAGGAGGCCCGACTTGCGGATGATCTGCCGCTTCTCCGACACCACGGCGTCAATATCGCTGGCGTCCAGCTTCGCGTCGCGCACCAGGGCCTGGGCGAACACCCGCTCCGCCTCGTCCAGCGTCAGGCCCAGCACGGCGTCCACCAGCCGGTCCTTGTCGCGGCGCGACAGCTCGACCTCGGCCTTCTGGCCCGCCGTCACGTCCCGGATCAGCTCGTCGAGCAGGCCCTCCATCACCTGGCGCCCGGGCACCGGCAGGTCCACCACGGTCACTGACTTCTGAAGCTCGAACGGCAGCTCGAGTTGCGGCGAGAGGAGCACGACGGTCTTGTAGGAGCGTCGGAGCGCGTGGCACAGGTCGCGGAGCTGGCGGATGACCACGGGGTCCTTGAGGTAGGGATGAAAGTCCTTCAGCACGTAGATGCAGGGCTGGGCGTCCTGGAGGATGGCGTTGAGGGCTTCGAGGGGTTTCCTGCCCTTGTCGCTCGCCTCGCGCAGGCCGCTGCCCACCTCGACCGTCAGCATCCCATCGGTCGCCGTCCACACCGCCAGGTTCTTCTTCTGCGCCCGCGCGATCTTCAGGAGCAGGTACATCGCCCGGTCCTCTTCCCAACTGATGACGTAGAGGATCGGGTATCGCGCGCGAATGAGCACGTCGAGTTGCTGGGCCACGTCGCTCAAGTCGGCTTCCCCTTTGCGTTCCGTGAGGTGCCGCCCATTGTGGCCGCGGGGCGTGTGCCTGTCAAGTCGGCGCCGTCGCGCCAGCGCCGCGGGCTCGAAGGGCCGAGTCGGCGTTGCAAGAAGGGCGGCGTTCTGGTAGCCTGATGGGCTATGAGTGAGACCTCGAAACGCCGCGTGGTGGTGACGGGCCTGGGCGTGGTGGCGCCCAACGGCATCGGCGTGCCCGCGTTCTGGCAGGCGACGCTCGAGGGGCGCTCCGGGGTCAGCGCCATCACAGCGTTCGACCCGTCGCCGTTCGACTCGCGCATCGCGGGCCAAGTGACGGGGCTGGACCCGCTGGCGTTTCTGCCGCCGCAGGTGGCGCGGCGGGTGGACCGCTTCGTGCACCTGGGCGTGGGCGCGGCGAGCGAGGCGCTGAAGGACAGCGGGCTGGACCTGGCGCGGGAGGACCGCACGCGGGTCGGGTGCATCCTGGGCTCGGGCCTGGGCGGGCTGCTCTTCCACGAGGAGCAGATTCTCGTGGGCTACGAGAAGGGCGTGCACCGCCTCAATCCGCTGTGCGTGGCGCGCATCTCGCCGAACGCCGTGGCCTCGCACGTGGCCATCCAGTACGGGCTGCTGGGGCCGAACCTGGTGATCTCAACGGCCTGCGCCTCGGGCACGCACGGGATTGGGGAATCGTTCCGCAAGGTGCAGCACGGGGAGGCCGACGTGATGGTGACGGGCGGCGCCGAGGCGCCGCTGACGCAGTTCAACTTCGGGGCCTATGCGGCCATGAAGGTGCTCTCGAAGCGCAACGACGCTCCCGAGAAGGCCAGCCGCCCCTTCGACCGCGACCGCGACGGCTTCGTCCTCGCCGAGGGCGGGGCGTCGCTCATCCTCGAAGAACTCGGCCACGCGCGCCGCCGCGGCGCCCGCATCTACGCCGAACTCGTCGGCTACAGCGCCACCTCGGGCGCACACCACATGGTCATCCCAGAGCCCACGGGCAGCGACGCCGCGCTCGCCATGCGCCTCGCCCTGGCCGACGCCCGCGTGGGGCCGGCCGACGTGGGCTACATCAACGCCCACGGCACCTCGACCCACGCGAACGACATAGCCGAGACGAAGGCGATCAAGGACGTCTTCGGCGGCCACGCGCCCCGCGTGCCCATCTCCGCCACCAAGTCGGTCACGGGCCACTCCCTCGGCGCCGCCGGCGCCATCGAGGCCGTCGCCTGCGTCCTCACCATTGACCGCGGCCTCATCCACCCCACGGCCAACCTGGACACCCCCGACCCCGAGTGCGACCTCGACTACGTGCCCAGGACGGCCCGCGAGGCGAAGGTGGACGTGGTTCTCTCCAACTCGTTCGGTTTCGGCAACGCCAACGCTTGCCTGGTCTTTGCGCGGTTCGCGCCCTGAGGAGCCCTGAATGGCGGACGCTGTCTTTGACAAAGTGGAGGCCATCCTGACCGGCGACCTGCACGTGCCGCAGGAGAAGATACGCCCCGAGGCCGACCTGCGGCACGACCTCGGCCTCGACTCCTTCGCCGCCGTCGAGCTGGCCTACTCCCTCGAAGAGACCTTCTCGGTCAAAGTCACCGACGACGAGATGGCCAGCGTGAAGACCCTGGGCGACCTCCTCAACGCGGTCCGCGCCCGCCTGGCCGGCCAGAGCCCCCCCGCCAAATGAAGCGCCGACAGAAGCGAACGACCGCCCGCGCCCCACTCATCGAAGACACCCTTTCGCCCGCCGCCGAGGCGCCCACCCGCCACATCCACCTCAAGCTAACGGCCGAGCCCACGGTGGGCCGCGTGGACTGCTTCCTCAGCCAGCGCTACGGCTCAGTCTCCCGCGCCTACTACCAGAAGCTCCTCAAGGCCGGCGGCGTCACCGTCAACGGCCGGCGGCGAACGCCCACCACCTGGCAGCACCCCGACTTCGCGGTCCGCATCGCCGCCCGCCACAAGGACGGCGCCATCCACACCCTCGAACTCAAGGCCGAACACCTGCCCGGCGTCGAGGACGTGAGCGAGGCGGGGAGGGTCGCGCTCCGCCGCGAGCACCGCTTCCGCGTGGACATCCCTCGTGCGTACCCGAGCCACCTGGGCGCCATCGAGGTGCGGGCCATGACCACCATCTACCACCCGCGGCTCAGTCCCACGGGCCGCGGCCACGCCTGCATCTTCGTCAACGGCGAGATTGACCGCGTCCTCTGGAGCATCGTCCGCCACATTTTGCTTGACCCCGACTACGTGCAGCCGCCGAAGCTCTTCCGCGGGGTTGACCGCGGGATGAATCTCGCGGCGATGGCGTGGTTCGAGGCGGACCCGCACGGCATCCACAAGCGCCTCCTCGACCTCTGGGCGCAGGAACACGGCGCCCAGGAGTTCGCCGTAGCAGCCAAGAAGGCCGGCGGCGTGCACATTGACGCCTGACTTCAGTCCCTTTGGTCCCTTTCGTCCCTTGGGTCCCTCGCCTCGTCCTCTCGGAGTTCGCCTTGGCCGAGCCACCGCGTCCCAGCGACCAGCCGCCCACACCCCTGGGCGCTCCCAAGCGCCCCCAAGTGATCGGGGCAGAGGATGGCGCCTGGGCCGAGAAGCCCCCGCCCGACCTCCAGCCGCAGTTCCGCTGCATCCGCCGCGGGCGGGGGACAGTGATTCCTGAGGCGCGCCTGTGAACGAGCGTGTGAGAACCTGGTTGAGTGATCGCGAGTTGGGGCAGGCTCTCGCCTGGGGAACCGTCGTGGCGATCCCTGCCTTCGCCGTATCGTCTGGCTTCGCGCGCACGGTCCTCCTGTGTGCCGCGCCGGCCATGGTTCTCGCGGCCATCCTGTGGTCGAGGACCAGCTTGTTGCTCGTCGGGTCGTTCGTCTTCGGTGTTTTTGGCCTGGCGGCGTGGGAGGCATGGAACACTTTCCCGATACTCCTCCTTCTCCTCCCGCTGCCTGGGGTGATCATGGGCTGGCGAGCGTTGGTGTGGATCCGGCGCTGGCCACGGGTGCGCCCGTACGTCGCCTTGGCGGCAATTGTCTTCTGCTCGGCGCACATTGTGGGGTACGCCTACGTTGCGCTCGTCAAGCTGCCCGATGACTTGCGGCGGCCGGCAGAATGCCCGCGCTGGCAGTACTGTCGCTGCAAGCTGAATGACTTGGCCAGGGCCCTCGCGCTGTACGCCAAGGAGCACGACGGGCGCTTACCCGAGGCCACCGCCTGGTGCGACGCGATCGGACCCCATGTCGCCGGCCTCGGGGTCTTCCAATGCCCCCAAGAGACCTACGCACGGACGGCCTATCGCGTGCTCGGCCTACCCATCTACACCTACACTCGCCCCACCTGTTCCCAGTCCACCTATGGCTTCAACAAGCACGTCTCGGGTGCTCGCCTTGAGGAACTGCCGCTCCAGACGGTGTTGCTCTTCGATTGCGCTGATAGCTGGAACTTCGCAGGCAGTTCAGCGGACGTCAAGTTCAGGCACGAGGACCGTGCCTACGTGCTGTTCGCTGATTCGCACTGCGAATGTCTGGGCAGGGAAGCCCTGGATGAATCGCTGTTCGTGGTCCCGAGCCTGGAGCGATCCGAGAAGCCGTGACGCGTGACCGCTGAAGCTCCATGCGTTCCGGAAGTTGGGGTAAGACTCGCGCCCTTCTGAGGGGGGAAAAGGGCGCGAGTCTTGAGAAACGGCGATTCGCGGCCGTTTTCGAGGCTGAAAAAATACTTGCGCGGTGTCAGAGGGGGGCGCGAGTCTTGGGAAGGCCGAGGATTGGCAAATCGCGGCCGTCCGGACATAAGTGCTTGCGGGCGCACGACATGCGTCGTTCCAGACCGTGCATCGCGTAAGTGCTGGCGCCCATTCAACTTGTGGCGAGGGCCTTGCCCAGCTCGCGGGCGTCCTTGAGCAGGGCGGGGTTCTTCTTCACGTCGCCCGCCTTCCACGCCATGCCGTAGACCATCCCCGCGATCTTCACGTTGATGAAGTTGAAGGCGTCCTGGAACGTGCGTAGGGCGTTGACGCCGCCGGAACTGAAGACGTCGGGCGCGCCGTAGGTGAGGATGATGCCGGCCTTCTTCCCCGTGAAGGCGTGGCCCTTGGGCGTGGCGAGGGCGTAGCAGCGGTCCATGAAGGTCTTCATCTGGGCGGACATGTTGGCCCAGTAGACGGGTGAGGCGAGGAGAAGGGCGTCGGCCTGCTTGAGCTTGGGGTAGAGCGCCTGCATGTCGTCGCGGAGCACGCAGCCGCTGCCGGGCTTCTTCTGGCAGGCGTCGCAGGCCGTGCACGCCTTGATGTCGAGGCCCTGGAGATAGATGGTCTCGACGTCGGCTCCTGCGCCCTTGGCCCCCTTGGCGGCCTCGGCGGCGAGAAGGGTGCTGTTGCCCTTCTTCCGCGGGCTGCCGAGGAGGATGAGGACTCTCCTCGCGTTCTTCTTCGCCACTTGGTCTCTCCTTTCTGCCCCGAAGTCCAATCCTCAATCGCTCAATCCTCAATACTCAATGACCATTGAAAAACGGGCGGCTGCTCACTTGGACGTTGAGGATTGAGCATTGGGTGTTGAGGATTGGGCTTGCTCGAGGTACTGGCGGATGGCCTTGGCCAGGTCGTGGCCGAAGGCGCGGGCGGATTCGGCGGTGACGGACTGGCCGCCTGCGTTGGCGTAGGGGATTTCGAAGGACGCGGCGAGGCGGATGCCGGGCAACTCGCCCGCCCAACGGCTGAAGCTCTTGCCGGCGTCGAAGTTCTTGCCCGTGTTCCACTTTGGTTGCGGCCAGTGGCCGCTCTGGGAGATGGGTGACTGGCATGCCGACCTATGAATACGAGTGCGAGGCCTGCGGCGCCACGTTCGAGCGCTTCCAGGCCATCACCGCGAAGCCGATTCGCCACTGCCCCCAGTGCCGCAGGGCGAAGGTGCGCCGCCTGATCAGCGCGGGCGGGGGCTTCCTATTCCGCGGCTCCGGCTTCTACGCCACCGACTACCGGAGTTCGGGCTACAAGGCCCAGGCGAAGGCGGAGAGCGGCCCCGCACCCTCGGGCGACGGGAAGGCCGACGGGGCGGCCAAGGACTCTTCCAAGAAGGGGGCGGCGCAGAAGGATGGAGCCAAGGCAACCAAGTGAAGCGGCGCCGCGCCCCGGCCGGCAAGGAGCCACATGTCCCATCTGCCGCCGGCCCGTGGCGCGGGACGCGACGGGCTTTCCTTTTTGCTCCGAACGGTGTAAGCTGGTGGACCTGGGGCGGTGGCTGGGCGGCCAGTACCGCATCGAGTTGCCGCGCGACGCATTCGAGGGGGACTCCGCGGGGAGCGGGGCTCCCGATGACGAATCCCTTTCCGAGGGCACACCATCATGAGGAAGCCAAAGGGCGACTGGACGGATCTGTTTCTCGCCTTCCGCATGCTCCTGGACCCGCGCAAGCTCTGGCTGGCCTTCGAGGGCGTCGTCTTCTCCGTGGTCTTCGTCGGCCTGCTCCTCGCGCTCGGTGGAGGCCATTCGTGCCGGCCGCCTCGGCGACGCCGTGGGGGCCACGCGGGCCTTTGCCGTCGGCCTTGTGGCGAGGGCCGCCGAGGAGTTCCAGGCCATCTGTGCCCGACGCGGCCAAGGGCCTCTGGAGAAGGTGATGGCCCTCTGGAGCTGTCAGGCCCTGATGACGCTGGTGGCCCTGGGCCTGCTCGCCGCCTTCGTGCTGCTCTTCATCTGGTCGTACTACGGGGCGGCGATCATGCGGCTCGCGGGCGTCGAATACGCGCTCGGGGACCGCCTCGAGCTGCGGAGCGCCAAGGCCTACACGCGGCGCAAGCACCAGTCCTTCTACGGCCCGCCGCTGGGGCTTGCCATTGCCGTGTTCCTCATCGCCGCGCTCACGATGCTCATGGGCCTCCTGGTGTGGAACGTCCTGGCCGTGTTCCTGGCCCTTGTCGGGCTCCTGGCCATTGGGGTGGGCGCGTCGGTCGTGCGGGACAGGACGCGGTCGGCCGCGAAGGGCCTGGCCGCTGGCGCGATCGGGCTGTGCGTGCTCGTGGCGGTGCTGGCGCTCGTCGTGGCGATGGGCTGGCGCGTGCCCTACGTGGGCGAGGTGGTGCTGGGCCTGCTCTCGCCGCTGGCGCTCGTGGGGGCGTTCGTCGCCGTGGTGATTCTCGTGTGGCTGGTCTTCGGCCTGCCGCTGATGGCCGGCACGGTAGCGACGAGCGACGTGGGGGCCTTCGAGGCCTGGAGCCGCTCGTTCCACTACCTGTTCGTGCACCCCTGGCGCTACGCACTCTACGCCCTCGTGGGCCTGGCGCACGGCGCGGCCTGCCTGGCGTTCGTGTACTTTGTGCGCCTCGGGGTCGAGGGCGTGGCGTTCCTCCCCCTGTCCGCCGGCGCCATCCTGCTCGGCGGCCAGGTGTGCGAGCCGCTGCTCACCTGCTTCCTCATCCTCGACCACGTTCTCCTCGACCTGATCTTCCTCGCCTTCGCGGCGGGATACCTCTTCACGTCGCAGTCAATCGCCTACATGCTCCTGCGGCATCGCGCCGACGGGACTGCGCTCACCGAGGTGCACCTCGAGCCGCGGGACCGCGAGCGGCTGGTGCCACCGACGCCTCCACCGCAGGCCTGAGAGGGCGCTGGCGTGACCGAGAAGCGGAAGCGGCCCTCTCGCGCCCCCTTGCCCTGCATCGCCATCGTCGGGCGGCCAAACGTCGGCAAGTCCACCCTCTTCAACGCACTCGTCGGCCGCCGCGTGGCCATCGTCGAGCCCACGCCCGGCGTGACCCGCGACCGCGTGCTCGCGACGGTGAATCACGCTGGTGTGGCGTTCGACCTGGTGGACACGGGCGGGATGGGCATGTCGGACGCCGACGGGCTGAGCGAACAGGTCGAGCGGCAGATCGAGCTGGCGCTCGAGCAGGCCGACGTGGTGCTCCTGGTGGGCGACGTGCGGGCCGGCGCGCTGCCGGACGACGCGCGCATCGCGGCCAGCCTGCGCCAGCTCCAGAAGCCGCTGCTCCTGGCCGTGAACAAGGTGGACAGCCCGGGCGACGAGGCCGGGGTGGCCGAGTTCTCCCGGCTCGGCCTGGGCGAGCCCTGCCCGGTCTCGGCCGCGCACGCGAAAGGGATGGTGCGGCTCCTCGACGCCCTGGTCGGCGCGCTCCCGCCCGAGCTGAGGCGCGAGGAGCCGGCCGTGGCCATGAAACTGGCCATCGTCGGGCGGCGCAACGTCGGCAAGTCCACCCTCGTCAACGCCATCGCCGGCGAGGAGCGGGTCATCGTCAGCGAGGTGCCCGGCACCACGCGCGACGCGGTGGACGTGGTGTTCGAGAAGGACGGCAAGACCTTTCTCGTGATCGACACCGCGGGCGTCCACAAGGAGCGCCACCTGAAGTCGTCCATCGAGTTCTACGGCCTCGTCCGCGCCCGCCACTCCATCGCACGGGCCGACGTCGTGCTCCTTCTCCTCGACGTGCGGTCGAGCATCGTGGACGTGGAGAAGCATCTGGCAGCGGAGATCGCCGAGCGCTTGAAGCCTTGCGTCCTCGTGGCGAACAAGTGGGACCTGGCAAAGGGCAAGATGGCCACGGGCCAGTACGCCGAGTACCTGACGAAGGCGTTGCCTGGGCTGGCCTACGCGCCGCTCACCTTCACCACGGCCACGAAGGGGCGGCGAGTGTGGCCGACCGTCGAGCTGGCGCAGCAGCTCTTCAAGCAGGCACACGAGCGGGTGACGACCGGCGTGGTGAACCGCGCGCTGCGCGACGCCGTGCGCGCGCGTAGCCCCGAGCCGCGCAGCGGCCGCGTGGCCCGGCTGTTCTACGCGACTCAGACCGGCGTGGCGCCGCCCACCCTCGTCGTGTTCGCGAACGACCCGGCGCTCGTCAGCCCAGTCTACCGGCGCTACCTGGCCAACGCGCTGCGCGACCGGCTGCCATTTCCAGAGATCCCCATCCGCCTGGACTTCCGGCCGCGGGCGCGCAGCGGCCAGGGCTGAGCATCGCCTTGACGGGCTTCGCGGAGCTGGCTATAATCCGCAAGGGGTTCGGAGTGCGGGCCTCAGCCCGTACCTGGGCCGGAAGATACGGCCTGAAGGCCGCACTACGAACTCCCGCTCGATCTCCCTGGCGACCGCAGTGGAGGCAGCCCCGATGAGCGGGCCGACGACTGGCCAACGTATCGGCACGACAACACGCGGGCCGCGGCGACGAGCGAGCGGCTCAGGCTGCCGCTGTCGCCGGCCTGGGCCTATCAGCCGCTTCAGAAGCCGCAGCCGGCCTGGGGCGACCCTAACCCGCGAAAGGTCGGCGGCTTCTACGGCGCGGTCGAGGGACGCCGCGTGCACTTCGACGACGTGTTCCACGCCGTCGTCGCGGAGGGCACGCTGTACTTCGGCTCGTCGGCCGATGGCAAGGTTTACGCGCTCGACGCCGCGACCGGGCAAGAGCGATGGACCTTCTTCACCGGCGGCCCGGTCCGCCTGCCGCCCGCGGTCTGGAAGCGCAAGGTCTACGTCGGCTCCGACGACGGCTTCGTCTACTGCCTGTCGGCCCGCGACGGCTCGCTGGTTTGGAGGCTTCGCGCGGCGCCCAGTGACCGCAAGGTGCTGGGCAGCGGGCGGATGGTGTCGCTGTGGCCCGTGCGCACGGGTGTGCTGGTGGACGACGGGGTGGCTTACTTC
Organism: Planctomycetota bacterium; assembly: GCA_041320515.1. Lineage (GTDB taxonomy): Bacteria > Planctomycetota > PUPC01 > DSUN01 > DSUN01 > DSUN01. The sequence continues at coordinate 5,165,909 of JBGLNR010000001.1, forward strand.
GCCTCGGGCATCTTCCCCGCCGAGGGCGTCTACGTCTTCGCGGCCGACGCCGACGACGGCAAGGTGCTGTGGTGCAACGACCAGGGCGGGGCGGCGCCGCAGAGCCGCTTCTCGCCCCAGGGGCCGATGCTGGCCTCGAAAACCACGCTCTTCGTGCCGACCGGCCGCGTGTCGCCCTTCGCCTTCGACCGCGCGACCGGCAAGGTGCTGCACCAGCCGAGCTTCGGCCACGACATCGGCGGCACTTATGCCTTTCTGGCCGACGGCCTCGTGTTCACCGGCACCGAGCAGCTCATCGGCTACGCCCCGACGCCGCCCTGGCGCCGCGCCGCGTGGTTCGAGGGGCGCCAACTCGCGGCGGCCAGCGACGGCTATTACCTTGCGACCGGCCGCGAGATGCTCGCCCTCGACCGCGACGCCTATCCCAAGGCCAGCCTCGCGCAGCAGGGCATCATCGTCCGCCGCGAACGCCTGAACGAGCCCCTCGCCCTGGCCCGCCAGCGCGCGCGGGCGCTCGATGGAACCGTCAAGGAGGAGACGGAGGACCTCGCCGCCCTCGACAGGGAGATCGCCGAACTGGCCGCGAAGGCGGCTGCCGACGACAAGGGACTCGCCGCCCTCAACGCCCAGCGCGAGGAGTTGGCCAAGAAGCTCGAGGCCAACACCAAGTCCCTGCCCGCCGCCAAGGCCGCCATCGTGAGCCTGGAGAAGCAGGTGGCCGACCTCCGCGAGAAGGTGACGGCCGCCGACGCCGAGCTGGCCAAGACCTTCCGCTGGCGCGTGCCGAGCGACTGCGCCGAGACGCTCATCCTCGCCGACACCGTGCTCCTCGCCGGCGGCAAGGGCAAGGTGGTTGCCATAGACGCCGGGAAAGGCGACACGCTCTGGACCGCCGAGGTCGAAGGGATGGCGAAGGGGCTGGCGGTGGCCGATGGCCACCTCTACGTCTCGACCGACACGGGGGCCATCCACTGCTTCGGCCCGGCCACAGGCAAGATGCCTGTGCCACCGGCAGGGGGTGGCACAGGCGTCCCGCCTGTGGCAAGCGCCAAGCCGTTCCCCGACGGCGACCTCACGCCGGCCATCGAGGCCGCGGCCGAGCACATCGTGAAGACGGCGGGCGTCACGCGCGGCTTCTGCCTCGTCCTGGGCAACGACACGGGGCGGCTGGCCTACGAGCTGGCCAAGCGCACCGAGCTTCAGGTCTACGCGGCCTGCTTCAACCCCGACCGCACGCCCGCGGCGCGCAAGGCCCTCGACGAGGCCGGCCTCTACGGTTCGCGCGTCGTCATCGAGGAGGCCGCGCCCGGCCGCATCCCGTTCTCCGACTACTTCGCCGACCTCATCGTCTCCGAGGGCGCGCTCACGCGGGGCATGCTGCCCGTGGACCCCACGGAGGCATTCCGCCTGCTCCGCCCCCTCGGCGGCACGATGCTCATCGGCCAGCCCGAGGCGGCGAGGGGCAAGGCCAAGCCCCTCGAGGCCGCCGCACTCCGCGACTGGCTGGCCAAGATGGGCGCGGAACCCGTAGGGCGTGCAAACATGCACGCGGAAGTCACCGAGGAGGGCGGCACCTGGCTCCGCCTCACCCGCGGCGCCGTCCCCGGCGCTGGAAGCTGGACCCACCAGTACGCCGAGCCGGGCAACACCACGTGCGGCGACGACCAGCTCGTCAAGTGCCCCCTCGGCGTCCTGTGGTTCGGCGACCCTGGGCCGGGCGACATGGTCGAGCGGCACCCCCGCGCCGCCGCGCCCCTCTCGATCAACGGGCGGTTCTTCGTCCAGGGCGTCAACGTGCTGATGGCCTACAACGCCTACAACGGCGTGAAGCTCTGGCGGCGCGAGATTCCGGGCGCGATGCGCATGGGCGTGTCGCACGAGGCCAGCAACCTGGCGGCCAACGCCGACAGCCTGTTCGTCGCCATCGGCGACAAGTGTTTTCGGCTCGACGCGGCCACGGGCGAAACGAAGCTCACCTACACGATGCCTCGCGCCAAGGACACGAAGCCGCGCACCTGGGGCTACGTGGCCGTGGTCGGCGATACGCTCTACGGCTCGCGGAGCGCCGCGCGGATGGCGTGCGAGGCCCTCTTCGCGCTCGACCTGGCCACCGGCCAGCCGCGCTGGGTACACGAGGGCAAGGCCATCGCCCACTCGTCCATCTCGATCGGCGACGGGCAGGCGATGTTCATCGAGAGCGCCGTGACGCCCGAGCAACGCCAGGAGGTGCTCAAGGAGAAGCTGGCGGCCATCGCGCAACTCAAGGGCGAGGAGCGGCTCAAGGCCGAGCGCGCGCTCAAGGCCGCCACGGTGCGCGTCGGCCAAGACGGGGGCCGACGCGTGGTCGAAGAGCGTCGGCTACCGCGTGCGGCCCATCGTCGTGGGCGACGTGCTGCACGCCGAGCCGTGGGCCTTCGACCTGCGCACGGGCGCGCAGCGGATGCACGCGAACCCGCTCACGGGGCAGGAGGAGCCGTGGCAGTGGGCGCGGCCCGGCCACCATTGCGGCTGCCCCTCGGCCTCCCCGCACACGATGTTCTCGCGCTCCTACTGCGTCGCCTACTACGACCTGGTGGGCGACCAGGGCATCCAGCACTTCGGCGGCCAGCGGCCCGGCTGCTGGATCAACCTCATCCCGGCCAACGGCCTGCTCGTCGCGCCCGAGGCCAGCTCCGGCTGCATGTGCCCCTTCCCGAACATGTGCACCGTGGTGATGCAGCACCGCGACGAGGGGCGCGGCTGGGGCTACTACAGCGTCGCAGGCCCGCTCACGCCGGTGAAGTCGGCCGCCCTCAACTTCGGCGCCGCCGGCGACCGCCGCGACGACGCCGGCACCCTCTGGCTCGGCTTCCCGAGGCCGAAGGGCTCCCTCGTCGCGCCCTTCCCAGCCTCCGTGTCGCTGCTCTCGGGCGGCGAGTATTTCGAGGTGGACCCTGCCCGCATCCACGTCGGCAACACGGATAGGCCGTGGGTCTTCCGCACCGGCGTGCGCGGCCCCAGGCAGATCGTCCTGCCCCTTGTGGGGCCGGGCGACGGCGCGGCGCGCTACACCGTGCGCCTCGCCTTCGCCGAGACGGATGGCGCCAGGCCCGGCAGCCGCGCGTTCGACGTCAAGCTCCAGGACAAGCTGGTGCTCCAGGCCCTCGACGTGGCGAAGGAGGCCGGCCCCGGCAACGCCCTCGTCAAGGAATTCCCCGGCATCGAGGTGGCGGACAAGCTGAAGATTGACTTCGTGCCGGCAGCCAAGAAGCCGACGAAGGAAGAGATGCCCGTGCTGGCGGGCATCGAGGTCGTTCGCGAAGCCGTCCTCCACATCGGCGTCGCCCTCCCCTCGTTCCTCCTCAGCGACGCCGACGTCGAGCGCGAGGGCGAGGTGCGCCTGGCCAATCACAGGGACGCGGAGTTCGTGGGCACGCTACGCCTCGACGCGCCCGAGGGCTTCACCGTCACGCCGGCCGAGTCGCCCGTGAAGCTCGCGTCGGGCGAGAAGGCGAAGCTGGCGGTGAAGGCCGCCGTCGCTAAGACGATGCCGCGGGGCAAGTACCCCATCGCTGTCACGCTCCTGCGGCAGGACGGCACGGCTGAGTGGACGGGCCGCGCCGAGGTCGAGCACCTCGGCCCCCGCGCGCGCCTCGTGGTGAAGGCCGTCGAGGACGCCTACGTGACCAAAGGCTCGGCGACGACCAACTACGGGACGGCCAAGGTGCTGCTCGTGGACGGCGGCGACGCCGCGATGGGCGACAACGACCACGCCGTCGCCTACCTCAAGTTCCGCCTCAGCGTGCCCGGCAAGCCCATCTCCGCCCTCCTGCGCATCGTCAACGCCGGCAACCCCGCCGGGACGGTGGGCAACGTGTGCCTCGTGGCCGCGCCGTGGGACGAGAAGGCGATCACCTACGACACCCGCCCGAAGCTCGGCAAAGCCGTCGGGAAGATGGGACGTGTGGACGAAGACCAGACCGTCGAGGTGCCGCTCCAGCTCAACCTGGCAGGCCTGGCCGAGCTGAGCCTGGCGATTGACCCCGCGAACCAGGACGGCGTGGACTTCGTGAGCCGCGAGGGCGGCAAGGCGGCGGAACTGGTCATCGAGTACGAGAAAACCCCCGGGGAACTGTGATGCAGAATTGGGCGCGGTGTGTCGCGGCCTGCCTGGCGCTCGCCGCCTCGGCCGCGAGGGCGGAGAACGACGACGCGAAGGCCCTGGCCGCGGAAATCCTCCGCTCGGCCGGCGTGCCGGGCGGCCTGTGCGTCCACCTCGGCTGCGGCGAGGGCGCGCTCACCGCCGAGCTGGCCGCGAGCGGCAAGTTCCTCGTCCACGCCATTGACCCCGACGCGAAGGCCGTCGCGAAGGCGCAGACGCTGCTGCGCGACCGCGGCCTCTACGGCCTGGCCTGGGCCGAGAAGCGGCCGCTCAACCCCCTCCCCTACGCCGAGAACCTGGTGAACCTGCTCGTGGTGGACGCCATGCCCGAGGGCGAGGGCACGCCGCTCAAGGAGATCCTGCGCGTGCTGTGCCCGAACGGCGTGGCCTACGTCGGCCAGAGCGACCAGGCGGCCCGCCACGGCGTCCGCGTGCCCAAGGGCGTCTTCCGCAAGCTCCTGACCGCCTCGGGCATGGAGGGCGTCGAGGTGATCGAGCGGCAGGGCGTATGGGCGCGCATCCAGAAGCCCTGGCCCGACGGGATGGACGAGTGGCCCATGCCGCGCCACGGCCCCGACGGCAACGCCGCCTCGCGTGACGCCCTGGTCGGCCCGCCCCGCCGCGTCCGCTGGATCACCGGGCCATGGCTCGAGGCGAGCAACATGGCCACGGCCGGCGGCCGCTTCTACCACGGTAGGGCACGTCGGGGGCGAACAGTTCGCGGTCCGCGCCGGAGCAGAGCTTGCGCATCTGGCCCTCGCGCTCGGCGGGACCGAGCTTGGCCAGGGCCTCGGCGCGGTCGTGCAGCACGCGCGGGCGGGCGGCGGCGAAGTCGAAGCGGGGCGAGTGCTTCGCGTCGTGGCAGGTCTGACAGGTCTCGGCCTTCAGCGGCTCGACGGGCTTGCCGGTGAACGCCTTGCAGCCGTTGCCGCCGTGGCAGCTCTCGCACTGGACGTTTGCCAGGTGGGGCGTGAGCGTCATCGAGACGAAACCGCCGGGCTCGGCCACGCGCACCACGTGGCAGCGGACGCACTCGGGGTCGTCCTGCTTGCCCATGCGGACGAGGGTTTCCCAGGCGCAGGCGTGGCGGGTGAGCTGCCAGTCGGTGTGCTGGCGCAGGTGGCAGACGCGGCAGGCCTCGTCGCCGCTGATGCCGACGGCGGCCAGGAGCGGCTTCGGCTCGAGGCCGAGCAGCGAGCGTATCTCCATGTGCAGCACGTCGTTGAGGACGGGGCTGACGCTGCGGTGGTGGTAGCGGACCGTGCCGTCCTGGCCGATGACATAGGTGTCGGGCACGACCCCCAGGACGCGGTAGGCCCGGCGAGCCGTCCAGTCGGGGTCGTCGCCCACGGGGAAGGCGTAGCCGCGCTCCTCGATGAACTGGCGGAGGCGTTCGCCAGCCGTATCTATGCAAATGGCAAGGACTTCCAGCCACGGGCCGTCGGGGCGCGCGGCCTTGCCGAGCGATTTCTGGAGTTCGATGAGGCGACCCAACTGGGAACTCGATTTCGGGCGCCTTCGGGTGGTCGGCGGCGAGGGGGCGATGGTCCTCGATGGCCTCGAGGCCAAGGGTCTTGAGCGCCTGGCGCAGCACGGCGCCCGTGGGGTCGGCGGACTCCCTGGTGACGGGTCCGAAGACGGCCTGGCCTGCCGTGCCCTCGGCGCGCTCGGGGAAGGTGAAGACGATGCTGATGCCGCCCTTGAGCACGGGGGCGATGGCCCGCACGTAGCGCGCCGTGATGGCGCCCGAGGGGTCGAGGACGCACGGGAACGTGGCCCCCAGCTTCGTAAGGTGTTGCCGCACATCGGCTTCCATCTGCGTGGTGTCGGTCACGCGGCGGAAGCCCAGGCGGCCCTCCGGGGAGCGGAGCACGGGCGGGGTGACGACGCCGACGACCGAGAGCTTGTAGTCGTGGCGCCGCTCGTAGAGCCGTTGGGCGCCCAGCGTGACCGCCTCGGCGTCGGCCTCGTGCGGGCTGAACAGGTAGACCACGAGCCGGCGGCTCGCGTTGGCCTGCGCGAAGTCAAACGTTCCGCCCCCGAGGAGGGCCGCCTTGAAGGCGAAGTGGCTGGCTCCCCCTGTGGGGCTGGCCTCCTTCGGGGCCACCTCCTTGGGCTTCGGCAGCGGCGGGGCGGGCAAGAGCCCCTCGCCGGGCGGCTTCGTCACCGGCGCGCTGCCCGCCGGGCGCCACAGCACCGCGGCCAACAGCAGCCCGAACGGCACCAGGAGCCAGAAGCGCAGGGAACTGAAGCGCCGAGCCATAGGCCAGCCGACCCGATGAGCGCCGCCTCCCTGGACCCTCAGAGTCATCAGGCAGTGGATCACCATACACGGAGGGAGAGCGAGAGTCAAGCTCGCGTCCGCCGCCGGCTATGGCCCCCAATTCTGGTGAGCTTGTTGGAAGCTCCTGAGCCCGACCCTCTCCCTGCAAGGGAGAGGGGTCCGAACCCCCCTCCCTGCCAGGGAGGGGGTAGGGGGAGGGTCGGAGCCTGCCGCCACCCCAGAGCGCCAGGACTGGGGGCCGTACTCTCCGCCGCCGGGTGCCGTAACGGACTTGCGCGGCTGAGCCCCCCGTGCCGCGCGCGAGGGCGCGACTACGGAGGTGAGGGGGCTACGGCCGAGTAGCCAGGAAGCGCTGCCACAACCAAGCCATGTCTTGGGCGAGGATGGCCTCGCGGGAGTCCCTGGCGGCGGGAAAGACGTCGAGGGTGTATATCTCGGACTCGAAGTGCTCGCAGCCGGCGGCGAGGGCGGCGGCGAGGAACGCCGCGTCCACCTGGCCGGCGGTGGTGCCGATGGCACCCTCGCCCGGCCAGGCGAGGGGGACGTGGAAGTGCACGCGCCACTCGCCCTGGGGCGGGGGATTCGCGCCGAGCGCGTCGGGCAGGTCGTTGAAGTACAGCTCGCGGCCGTCGGGCGTCGCCACAACCGTTTGGTGCAGATACACTTCGTCCTGGAATGCACGAAGGGCCTCGGGCGGGCCTTCGGGGCCGACCTGGACGCGGAGCGCCGCGCCCAGTTGCACCTTGGCCACGCGGATGCCTGCGGCGGCGTACTTTCGGACCGCCTCCTTCGGGTCCTCGCCCATCACGCCCGTGTGCACGGTGTCGAGGCACACGCCGACGTGGCGGCGGAGGGCGGCCTCCGCCTCTTCCTCGCCGATGCTGCACTCCTCGGCCAGTACCTCGCGTCCGTTGGGGAGAAGCTGGTCATTGAAGTAGCGGACGACGTCGTCCGCCCTCTCCAGATAGCAGCCTGGCTCTGGCTCCAGCGCCAGGGCAATATCAGTGCCCATCAGGGCATGGATGAACCGAAGCTGGCCGGCCACCTCGGCGAGATGGTAGGTCGCGGCCCCGACCCGCTCTTCGTTGGCCCAGGGCTTGAAGGTGATCGGCAGGGTGCTGATGGTGGCCCGGCCGTTGCGGCGGAGGACTTCCGAGACAACCGTCGTCAGCGCCATCGTGTACTCGAGGCGCTTCTCGTCCGCCCAGTCGGGCTGATAGACCTTCTCCTTCACGCGCGTGCCGTGGAATCGGCCGTAGGGGAAGGCGTTGAACGTCACGGGGTAGAAGCCGGCGTGATCGAGCTTCGAGCTGAACACGTCGTTCTTCCACGACTCGTCGAGCGCCTTGGCCGCCGCGGCGGAGAGCCAGATGCCCAGGCCATACGGCCCCTGGACGCCCGTGAGGCGCGAGAACTCGGCGAACACCTTCGGAGCGTGCTCGAAGATGGCCGTCTCGGCCTCGGCCAGCGTGCCGCCGGGGTGGACGTTGAGGCAGTACGTCAGATGCGCGTTGGTGCCGGGGATTCTCATTGGGGCTCTCTCAGGAAGCCGATGGCCTCTTCGACCAGGGCCGCGTCCATCTCGTGGACCTCGATACGGCTGCCAATGCCGCGCGGCAGGGTGATGGAGAGGCGGCCGCCCAGGTGCTCGCGGAACTGTTCAATGCCCTCAAGGATGACCAGGCGGCCGGCGGCGTCGCGCTCGGCCAGCAGCGGATGCCACGTGGGCAGGCCGCAGCGGCGGAAGGCCGAGAGAATGCTGTCCAGCTCCTCGCGCGCGAGCAGGCCCTTGCGCCAGGCGTAGACGGAATCGAGGGCGATGCCGATGGCGACCCCCTGGCCGTGGCGAATGGCGTAGCCCGAAAGTCGAGCGGCCGCGCGTCGCCCATCTCGAAGGGGTCGGCCCCGTCGCGGATGTGCTCGAGGTGGAGCACGGCGGCGCGGCGAACCGTTTCCTCGACCGCCGCCTCACCCGCGGCAAGGCGGTCGGCGGCGTCGCACAGGAAGCCGAAGAATGCGGCGTCCTTGATGATCGCCACCTTGAAGGCCTCGGCCACGCCGTCGAGCATCACGTCGCGGGGAAGCGTCCGCAGGAAATCCAGGTCGTTGATCACGGCGTGTGCGCGGGCGAATTGAGGCATACGCCAAGTTCGGCCGCGAGCAGGTCGCTTGGCTCGACGAGCAGAAGAAGGCGAAGCCCGAGCTGGCCGAGTGCCTCACTCAAATGCAGTCCGTCTGCCGCAGGATTGACGCGGCGGTGGAGAACAGGAAGAAGGCCATTCGCCCGCAGGAGGATGCGGTCGCGCTGGTGGACGATTTCCGCAAGAACCTCGTGGGCAGCGACGCCCCCGACGCGCTGGAGCGGTGCAAGAAGATCACGGGCGCCCTCGTGGGCATTGGCGGGGCGCAGGACGAACTGGTCGGCGAGTGCCGAGTCGCCGTGAAGGTCCTGCGCCAGCGAGCCGGCCTGGCGATGGCGGCCGACCCGCGAATGGGCGATATCGCCAAGGAACTTCGCCGCCGCACCCAGGCCATCCTCCGCGCCCCTGCGGGGTACGAGGCGCCGAGGCACTGAGGGCCGCCAAGCCGGCGTGCTCCTTTGCCCTGATTGACACCCCGGCGCCGCGGCCATATAATGCAGGTACAGGGCCTGTCCCACTGCGCGAGGCCAGGAAGGTGCCGCCGGGGGCCGCGCGGCTGCTGCGGCGGTGCAAAGCCATCATCCAGCAAGTCCTTCCCAATGCCACCGTGCTGCTCTATGGCAGCCTGGCCCGTGGCACGGCGGGGCCGGATTCGGATTGGGACATCCTGGTGCTCACGCCCAAGGCGTTGACGGCGGCTGAAGAGGACCCCATCCGCGATGCGCTGTACCGCCTGGAACTGGAACACGGGATCGTCCTGTCCCTCTTCTTCTACGCCCAGGACCAGTGGGACCACCCTCTCCACCGGGCCAGCCCGTTCCACCGCAACGTCCAACGCGAGGGGGTCCTGATATGACTCCTGAGCAGAGCGCCTACATCGCGTACCGCCTGGAGCGAGCGAAGGCGACCCTCCGTGACGCCGAAATCCTCGCCGGGGCGGGCAGCCTGCACGGAGCCGTGAACCGCCTCTACTACGCCTGTTTCTACACCGTGTCGGCGCTCCTGCTCTCCGAGGGGCAGAGTCGCTCCAAGCACACCGGAGTCCGAGCCCTGTTTGAGAAGGACTGGGTGAGGACCGGCCGCGTGTCAGTTCCCACCGGCCGCTTCTTCCACGCCTTGCTCGACCGGCGCCAGAAGAGCGACTACTCGGACCTGGTGGCCTTCGATCCACAAGAGGTCGCGGGCTGGCTGGCCCAAGGCTCGGCATTTGTGGCCGAACTCACCCGTTTGGTGGAACAGCGGCTAAGCGAAGACGCCGCCCGGCCGCCCGAGTGAACTCGACCTGCCCAGGCCTACTGCGGTTGCGCCGATTGTCGGTTTCCCTCAGGGAAAGGAGTGCCCGTGAGACCCGGACCCACGCGTCGAACCCTGTCAGCGTCACGGATCGTCCTATGCTTGGCGTGGCTGCCAGTGACAGTGGCCGGGGAGGGGAGGCCGGGGGCTAACCTGTTCGAGGACCCAGGCTTCGAGATGGGCGCGGGGCCGTGGAGGATGGATAAGGGGAAGGGGACGACGGCCAGCTTCAAGGCGGACGCAGGAGCGGCGTTCGAGGGGCAGCGCAGCATGCTCGTGACCATCGAGGCCACGGGCGACTACGGCGCGCAGTTCGGCCAGCTCGTCCCCGGCGGCCAGGCGGGCAAGACCTACACGTTCGCCGTCTTCGCTCGCAGCGAGGGCGAACCGACACAAGTGCAACTGGAGATCGAGCGCCCGGCCAAGCCCTACGACCGCGCAGTGCGGACCGAGAAGGCCACGATCACGAAGGACAAGTGGACCGAGCTTCACGCAACCTTCAAGGTGGAGAAGCCCTTCGCCGAGGGCTGGTTCGCCTACGTGAGCTGCAACCGCGCCAACGTGGCCTTCCGCGTGGACGCCTTCCGCCTCTACGAGGGCGACTACGTGCCGTTCGACAAGGCGGCGAAGGAAGAGGCAGCGGTTGCAGGCGTCAAGCTCTTTGAGACTGCGGCCTCGTTCGCTGCTCCGCTGGCGTATGTGTGGGAGAAGAAAGCGAATCTGACCCCCGTGCCCGAGGGCCAGAGCGGCCAGGAACTCAAGGGCGGAGCGCTCTTAGCCAACGACCGCATCGCCCTGCTTGTGTGCAGGGATCGCGTGGCGCTGCATTCGATGGGGGCCAAGGGGCCTGAACAGCGAGCCGCCCTGTCGCCCCTTGGTGCCGCCGCACGCCTGACAGCGCTCAGAGTCGTGAAGAACGACCCGCGCGCAGTGGTGGTAGAGGCGGCCTACGCGGCCGGGGAGGGCAAGTCGTGCCGGCTGCGCTATGAGCTGTGGATGGGGCAAGCATTTGTCGTGATCGAGCCGCAGGGGGATGCGGCTGGCGTTAGGCTGGAGGCCCCCTGCCGCTTCGCGGTGCTGCCCGACTTCTTCGCGGATGACATCGTGGTGGACGCCACGGAGCTGCCTGTGGCCAGGGGCGAGCTGCCGAGCGAGAACTTCCTCATCCACCTCCTGCCCGACCAGCAGGCGCTCGTGATGGCCGTGTGGGACGTCCGGGGCGACGACGTGGAGGTGACGCTCGCGGGCGAGGGGAACCAGCGGCAGATCGCCGCCTCCGAAGTCCGCTTCGGCCCCAAGGGCAAAATCTGGGTCGCGGCGCTCGACGCCCCGGGCATCTGGCACGCCCGCGACGTGGCGAAGGACGACGCGGGGAAGACCGCCAAGCTCGACTGGAAGCCGCCCTTCCCCGCTCAGTGGCGGATGGATTGGCAGCGCGAGGACGGGTTGGCGGATAGCTGGGAGATTATCGCCCAGCGAGGCGACGGCAATTTCGTGAAGCACTGGCTCGGCAACGCCAGCACCGTCCCAGCCAACCGCAAGCGCTGGACGACGGTGTTCGGCAGCTTCCTCTATCCCTGCTGGATTGACCGGCAGGGCGACGCCTTCTTCCAGCCCCTCACGAGGCCGGGCCGCTGGGTCGGCCCGGCCGTCATCTACCCGCTCGGCCGCTCGGGCGGCACGCCGCTCGACAGGTTCACCGTGCTCGACATCGTGCGGAACACCCTCGGCGTCGGGCCGTGCGAGTACATCCTCGACCTCGAGGGCCAGCAGTCGAACAACAAGGGCAAGGCGACGTGCGCCAACCGCGACTACCTCAACCCCATCTACCAGCGGGGCGAGCAGAAGAAGCGCCGCGACGACATCGTCCGCTCGCTCGACGAGGTGATGCTCTTCATCCGCGCCTCCGCCTGCGCGGGGGTGACGGTGAACGTGCCGACGCTCTGGTCGTGTCCGGTCGTGGAGTTCCTGAGCAGGAAGTTGAAGCCGGACCCGCTGCCGCTGTCAATCTGCTCCCCGCTGCCGTTGAACGTGGTGAAGCCGACCAAGCCGCCGGCCCCCGGGGCGCCCTGCTGCGCGTCGCCCAGTTGCAGGCGCCGCCCGTCGTCGCTCGCAATCGAGATGGACCAGTTGCCCACGGGCACGGCCAGGTACGTGCGGGCGCGGACGCTGATATCCTCGATAGGGCTGCCGAACGGAATGGTCCCCGCACCGATCGAGTTCAGGGCGATGTTGCCCGTCGTGAAGTCGCCGCCGGCGACGTAGTTGATGACCGTCTCCGTGTCATTCTCGAAGGCGCCGACGTTATACGTCTTCGAGTTGGCGCTCACCGTGCCCGGCACGGAGGCCCCGCCGTCAATAGCGGTCCAGATCCCGCGCGTCTCGTTCGAATCGCTGAGCTGCGCGTCCGACCCGCCGCTGGTGAGGTCGAAGCCGGTGACACGGTGCAGCCCGTCGTTCGTGAGGAAGTACGGCACGGCCCCTGCCTGCTGGGGCGGCAGCGCCAGAAGGGCTGCCACGGCGAGGGCACCCAGCGCAGGCCAGCGGGACGCGCATCGCAGAAGGGGCTTGAGCATTTGAGGGCTTCCTTGCGCTGTTTCTCACCAACTTCCCATGCTGATTGACGTCACAGCTGCAACAATCGTGCCAGACGGGCAGTCATCGGCCTTGCCATGGCATTCGCTGTAACCACTGTGAGTTCAGCGACTTATGTCCAGACGGGTCCCTGCCAATGCGCGCTTCCTGTAGGCCTCGCCGACGCCATGTTGACGCCGGTCAACACGCCTTCTGCTGCTGGGACGGCTGAACTACCCTAAGCGCTGGCTATAGCTACGCTTACGGAATGCTGCCGTTCGGCAACATCCTGAGCCGAAAAGGCGACAAGCAAAGGGCGCATGCCACGAGGCCGCCGGGCGTTGGTGCTCGGCGGCCTCGTGTGCTTTTCGGCCAAGTGTCTCAGCGGGTGCGCCTGCGGCGGCGGAGAAGGGCCAGGCCGCCGAGGGCCAGGAGCGTGAGCGTGGCCGGCTCGGGTGTGCTCGCGAGGCCCGTCATGTAGAGGCCGATGTCGTCAATGTCGAACACGATGTCGGCGGGGTCGGTGTTCTGCGCCCAGAGGGGCGCCAAGCTCCAGTCAATCGTCGGGGTGATACTGCCGATGACATCGTCCACGGTGACGCCTGTGAAGAGGTAGAACTTGTCGCTCTCGCGCGCGGTGCCGCCGTCGTCCATGATGCGGAGAATCCAGTTGCCGAGGGTGAGGGTGCCCGTGAGCGCGACGCTGTCGTAGGCGCCGGGGCCGAGTTCCCACAGGTAGGTGGCGCCATCCTCGAGGACCAGGTCGCCGAGGATGGTGAGGGTCCCTGGGCTGGTGCCCGGGGAGAGGAAGGAGCCACCCTGGAAGGTGACGGAGCCGCCGGGGGCGAGGCCGATGGAGCCCGTGCCGCCGAGGATGGCGCCGCTCCACACGGCGTAGTTGCCCTGGCCGCTGGTGGTGCCGTTGACGAGGAGTGTGCCGGCTTCGACCGTGGTGGTGCCGTTGTAGGTGTTGTTGCCGCCGAGGGTGAGCGTGCCCAGGCCCCGCTTGACGAGGTTGGAGTAGTAGGTCTGGTTGCCGGGGACAACGGGTCCCGCGGCGTAGAGGGCGGCGATCTCGGCGTCGGTGAGGGCGCGGTTGAAGAAGGCGGCCTCGTCAATGACGCCGTCGAAGTAGTTGCCGCCGCCCCATCGGCCGATGCGGATGGTGTCGTTGCCCTGGAAGGCGGCGTGGCCGGTCGTGGCGTTGTCGAGCGCGCCGTTGATGAAGATGGCCTGCTGGCCGTTCGAGATGTCGTAGCGCCAGGTCATGAGGTACCACGTGGACGCGCTGAGGGTCTGGGCGCCGCCAGTGTCGTTGGCATAGAAGCCCATCCAGGCCTGTGTGCCGCGAGTGATGAGGTGGAGGCCAACGTTGGTGCCGGTCTGGTCGGTGCCGAAGATGGTCTTGTCGCCGCCGAGGGTGTCGGCGTTGATCCAGGCCAGGGCGGTGAAGCTGCTGTTCTGGACGCCAAGGTTGGCCGCGTTGGTGAGGGCGACGCGGTCGTCGCCGCCGTCGAGGTGGAGCGCGGTGTTGAGGGGCGCGTAGGCGCTGGCCGCGCCCAGGTTGCTGCCCGCGCTCCCCTCGTAGGCGCCGTTGTAGCCGTTCGGCCCCGAGTCCACGGCCGTGGCGGCGCCGGCGGCCTCGCCGAGGCGGTAGTAGGCGCGGAGATTCGGCGTGCTGAGAATGATGCTTGCGAAGCCGACGTTATTGACGACCGCGCCACCCGTGATGGTGTTGGCGATGATGGTGTCGCCGTCGCCGGCGACCGTGAGGCTGGATGTGTTGAGGGCGACCGTGCCTGTGAGGGTGAGGGAGCCGGCGTCGGAGCGGATGCCGACGTTCCCCGTGCCACTGGCGGCCTGGACGTTGCCGGCGAAGGAGTTGGCGCCGCCTAGGTTGGCGATGCCCTCCTTGCCGGGTGCGGTGAAGTGGCCGACGGTGAGGGGTTCGGGGCCGACGCTGACGCCGCCCTGGAAGGCGAGGGTGGCGTCGTCGGCCACGGTGGTGCCGGCGGAGGTTGCGCCGAGGGCGTTGCTGTGGGCGGCGACCAGGGTGCCCTGGTTCACCGTCGTCGGGCCGTTGTAGGTGTTGTTGCCCGCGAGGGTCACGGTGCCGGTGCCGTTCTTGACGAGCGAGTTGTCGGCGACCATTGCGATGCCGAAGACATGGCTGTCCTCTCGAATCTGCCCGGCGTGGGACGCAAGACGGCGAACGTGATTCTCGGCACGTGTTTCGGCGTGCCGGCGATCATTGTGGACACCCACGCGCTGCGCCTGAGCGGCCGCCTGGGCCTCGCCGATCCCCACAACGTGGAGAAGAAGTACGCCGACAAGATCGAGAGGGAGCTGGCCGAGTTGGCGCCGCCGAAGGACTGGACGCTGTTCTCCCACCTGCTGACGTTTCACGGCCGCTACTGCTGCGTCGCGCGCACGCCCGGGTGCCCCCGCTGCCCCATCGCCGCGCTCTGCCCGCATCCCGAGAAGACGAGGCAACTATAAGGAATGCAGGAAGCCAGGAAAGGAAGGCGGAGCCCAGGCTCGGCCACTCTCCTACGCGGTCGTTTCCTGCCTTCCTGCCTTCCTTATAGAACTCCCCCTCTTCCCTGCTTCCTCCTTGCGGAAGATGACGATGTTCTGGTGGACGATGTTGGGGATGTAAGAATGGGGATAGCCGTAGGGCCGCACGCGGGCGCCGGTGGCGTACCAGACCTTGATGCCCTTGAGGACGTAGCCGCCGCGCTCGATGCGCTGGGCGATCTCGTAGGTGGCGGGGATGTAGCGCCCGCCCTGGTAGGAGTCGCGGATGATGACGGCGAGATACCCCCCGCGCTGCAACAGGGGGAGAGTGAGTCGGAACGCGCGCCGAATCGCCGCGTAGAACTCCTCGAACGTCGCCAGATTGCGGAGGTCCGCAGCGTCGTCCGAGTACTTGTCGAAGTCCGTCTTGCGGTGCTGAATGTCGTACTTCCCGTCGCACATGGTCTTCTCGAGGGCAATCGAGTAGGGCGGGTCGGTCGCGATGAAGTCGAAGAGGCGCTTCTCGGCGCGCAGGCGCGGCAGCACCGTCAGGCAGTCGCCCACGATAGTCTCCTGTGGCGCGATCGCCTCCTGCTCGCACACCTGATGGTAGATGTCAATCCAGCGCGGGTTGATCTCGATGCCCGTGGCCGTGCGGCCGCACAGGGATGCGCCGAGGAGCGTGCCGCCCACGCCCGCGAAGGGGTCGAGCACGCTCTGGCCCGGCTTGGTGAAGAACTCGATGATGTGCTGCATCAGTTGCGGCGGCTTGTTCCCGCCCTGCTCGCGGCGCAGCTTGTGGCCCAGGCCGTGGGAGTAGCTGGTGCGCAGCACCGACTTGGTGAAGAACAGCCACTCGTTGCCCGCGAGGGCGTTCAGCTTGTTCCTCGGGTGGACCGACGGCGGCTTGAGGACGACCGGCTTCTTCTCGGCCGAATCAGGCGGCTTCCTGCGTGGCATGTCCTGCGCTCTCCTGCATCGTGTGGTGGCATCCTACCGGGGCGGGGCCGGTCTGTCAACGATGAGTCTGGCCCCCAACTCTCGCGAGCTTGCAGGAAGTTCCTGAGCCCGACCCTCTCCCTGCCCTCTCCCTGCAAGGGAGAGGGGTCCGAACCCCCCTCCCTGCCAGGGAGGGGGTAGGGGGAGGGTCGGGGCCTGCCGCCACTCCAGAGCGCAGGGAATGGGGGCCATGCTCACCAACTATCCCTGCTTGCAGGGCCGCCGCCGAACAGTAGAATGGTGGCACTTCAGCGGAGCGAGGCGAACGTGGCAAGGCAATCGCAGGACACCAACGACGTCGGGCGGCGCGTGGACGAGCTGGTGGAGGGACTGGCCCTCGCGGGCTCGGCGGCGGGCGAGGTGGCCGCAGTGGCCAAGCAGGTGGCGGCCCTGGGCCGGGAAGGGGTCGCGCGCCTGGCTCGGGACGCGCTGGAGCAGTCGGGGGACCGCCGGCAGAAGGCGGCGGCGCTCCTCGGCTGCCTGACGGGCCAGGCGGCCCGCTGGGCGGGCCGCGCGGTCGAACGGCAGGCCGAGAACCGCCCGCTGAACCCGACCGAGCACATGTGGATGATGGCACTGCTGCGCCGCCTGGACGAGGCGGCGTCGGGCGCCGACGCGGCGGCCGCGGCCCCCGACCTGGCCGATTCCCTGCTCGACGACGAGTCGGAGCTGCTCCTCTGGCGCGACGAGTTCGCCGCGCTGGGCCACGCCGAACAGCAGTCGGTCCTCGCCCCGGTCCTCCAGGACGGCAACCCCGCGGTCCTGCGGCTGCTGGAGACGGCGGCGGGCCTCCAGATACCCGCGGTGGACGGGGCGATTGCGGACGGGTTGTCGCGCTTCGCCACGCCCGAGGCCCTGCCGCTGCTGCGCGAGCTGCTGCGGCGGCCCGACCCCCTGGTGCGGAGGCGCGCCCGCGCCTCGCTTGGCGCCCTCGAGCGCCAGGGGGTGGACATCCGCGGCGTGTTCGTGGCCACGGCCGAATCGGCCGAACCCGTCCGCGCCGCGCTCGCCACCGTGCCCCAGGGCGACGGGCGGATGGCCGTCATCGTCGCGCGGGGCCACACGGCGTCCCGCGTCCGCTTCGCCGCCGTGGTCCTCGACCCCGTCGAGGCCGGCGTCGCCAGCGCCTGGGGCGAGTCGGGCCTCACCGAGGCCGAGTTCCGGGACCACCTGGCCGACTACGCGGAGAAGATCGAGCAGCGCTTCGTGAGCGTGGACCTGGCAACGGCCCAGGCCCTCGTGGCCGCGGCCGAGGACTACGCGCGGAAGCGGGGCCGGACGCTTTCGCCCGACTACCTGGTGTGGCGGCGGTGCTTCGGGAGGCCGAAGGAGCCCGTGGCGCTCCCCATCGTCTTCGGTCCCACGTGCTCGAGGTGCGCCGCACGGCTGCGCAGCGGCGACCTGTTGCGCGGCGGCATCATCGTGGGCCGGGCGGCCCTGTGCGCCCGGTGCGCCGCCGGGCCGCTCGCCTGCGCCGGCTTCGCGCCCCACGTGGACCACGGCCTCGGCCACGGCTCGGCGGCGCGTCGCCCGCTTGCCCGACACGTCCACCATTCGCGCCGCGCCGGCGGCATCCACGTGCGTGAGGGGCGCTCGGCGTCGTCCCATGGCGCTGCTTACCTCTTGATGCCCAGGAACTTGAGCATCGTGTCCACCCCCATCCACACGAGGATGAGCGCCATCAGGCCGATGGGCACCACGGCGACGAGGTAAAGCGCCCAGTCCTTGGCGGACCACTTCGCGTCGCCCTCGAACTCGTGCCCGCACTCGGGGCACTTGACCTTGCGGCTCGGCATGCCCGTTCTCCTACTGCCTTGGCGAAGGCGGCTCGTGCCCACAGTATAAGCCGCCGGCACGCCCCGGTCAACTCCGCAACGTTTGACTCGCGCCGCCCCCTTCGGTAGCTTGAGGGTTCACGAAGGAGACTCGCCGATGAGCTACTGCAAGTACTGCGGCGACTGGCAGGTGTACGTTGGGAAGGCTGACACCTGCAAGAAGTGCGGCAAGGCTCAGACCGACCCCGCCGAACTGGCCTGGTACTGCTCGATGTGCGGCAAGTTCGAGTACCTGGGCGAGGACAAGGACATCTGCCCCGCCTGCGAGCGCAAGCGGGGGCAGAAGTAGCCTTGGACGTCCTGACGCCGGAGGCACACGGAGGAACCGCCGTGGACAAAGTGCAGCGATGGGGTCACCTGGCGAAGCTGGCAGCGACCGCGGCTCTTGCAGCAGGTCTCCTGGGCGCGGCGGCGCGTCAGGCGTCGAGCGGCGAGGCACCGCCGGCGCCGGAGTGGGACGCCCGGTTCGTGACGGTGCAGGTGCCGAAGCGCCTTGTCACCGACCAGGTCTTCCACGCAACCATCACCATGCGGAACACCGGCACACAGACCTGGCGGGAGGGGCGGGACCTCAGGCCCACGACCCTCCGTTCCCAGGACCCCGAGGGCAACACGACGTGGGGCACGAGCTACATCATCCAGGGCCAGGGGACCACCGTGGCACCAGGGCAGGAGTTCACCTACAAGTCCAACCTCAAGGCTCCCAGCACGCCAGGGGAGTACGGGTTCCTGTGGAGAGTCGCTGGCAAGCCCGGGTGCTTCGGCGAGCCGACGCCGAAGGAGATCATCGTAGTCGAGAAGCGGAAGGAAGGGGCCCCTGTTCCGCCACCGGCGCTGCCGCCGCCCGACGAGAAGGGCAGGCGCGCCCTGACCATCGAGGACTTCGAGTACCTCGGCTCGTTCAAGGTGCCGCCGAAGGTGGGCCGCGGCGGCGCGGGCTACTCGGAGTGCGGACTGGCCCTCCGCAAGACGACGGATGGCTCCCGACATCTCTTCCTGAACTACACGCACCCGGGCCAAACGCTCTGCGAGATC
Organism: Planctomycetota bacterium; assembly: GCA_041320515.1. Classification (GTDB taxonomy): domain Bacteria; phylum Planctomycetota; class PUPC01; order DSUN01; family DSUN01; genus DSUN01. The sequence continues at coordinate 5,184,728 of JBGLNR010000001.1, forward strand.
GAGATCCCCGCACTGGCGAAGTTCGAGAACCGCAACGCCGCCCCGCTGAAGGTGGCGGAAGTCAAGAAGGACTGGGGACCGCTCTCCGCCAGCAAGGTCTCGCCAAACGGCGGCCTTTGGTGGGACGAGGCGACGCGGACGCTGTACTGGACCTACTACCACGGCTACTGGACGGGCGGCTCCCTGCCCGTGCTGAACGCTTGCAAGCTGGGGGAGGACGGCGCCATCACGGTTGTCGGGTCATGGACCGTGCCGAACCAGAAGTGGCATTGGGGCGGCGTGACCAGGCTCTCACGCGAGTTCGCCGAAGCATACACCGGGGGCAGGACGCTGGCTCTGGGCTTCGGCGGCTACTACAGCATCTGCGGTCCCGCCAGCCGCGGCCCCGCCCTGGGCGCCGTCACCGAGCCCGACCCCGCCAACCAGGGCAAGGACGTGGACCTGGTGGAGCTTCTCGGCTACAAGAGCCCGGCCAAGGCGCCCAGAGACGGCAACTACTTCAGCGCCAATTGCAGCTTCTGGGCCGACCCGCCCGAGAACGCCAGCAGCGGCTACTGGACCTTCGACGACTTCTGCCACAGCGGCGCGTTCATTGACCTGCCCGACGCGCACGCCTACATCGCCTTCGTCCGGCTGGGCACCGGCAGAATGGGGTACGACTACGGCGCGATCGGCTCCGCCGGGAGTGTCCAGCGCTGGTACTTCTACAATCCCAGGGACCTCGGCGATGTGGCCAAGGGAGCCAGGAAGCCCGGCTCGGTCGTGCCGTACCTGATGGCGAGGGACTCCGACGGCATGGGAGGAACAGCCACCGGCTCTTGCTTCGACGCGGAAGAGAGGAAGCTCTATCTCGTGCGGACGAGGTGCTACCGCGTGGGCAGCGAGGCCCATCCGCTGGTGCACGTCTACAAGGTCAGATAGCCGCAGCAGCAGATTACCCGCGGCCTACCTGGCCTCCAGGACGGCCTGGAATCCAGAGAGGATGGGCTGCTTGAGCCTCGACCCGCCGGCGGGCGCCAGCGCGATGTCCAGGTAGTCCTTCACCTCGACCCCGCGGAACTCCTTCACGAGCGCGCGGCGATGGCCGCCCGCCTCGGCCACGATGTCCAGCCCCTTCAGCACCTCCTTGCCCTGGAGCCGAACCGCGAACGCGCGGTCGCCGGGCTTCGCGTCCTCTGGCTCCGCGAAGTAGAGCTTCACCGTGTAGCTGGCAGGCGGCTGGCCGGCGTCGAGCAGGCGGAAGCGCAGGGGCTTGTCGTGGCAGTAGCCCGAGGTGAAGACCCACGGCGTGTCCGTGCCGGCGATGGCGAGCGTCTCGTCGCAATAGCACATCGCCTGGTCGTGCTGGTAGGTGGGCAGCCACTTGCCCAGAGGCCCCGCATCCACGCGGGCCGGGTAGGGAATCCACAGGTTGCCGGCTGCATCCTGACGGTAGCCCGGCGCCGCCGTCGTCAGCGCGTTCGGCTCGGGCTCGAAGTAGCCCGTGCACAGCTCGCAGTAGCCGCACATGGCGAAGGCGTGGACGCACTTGACCGCCGAGGGCTTGAGCACGCAGTTGGTCGCGCACTTGCCGCACTGCGTGCACTTGCTCGGGTCGAGCTGCCACACGTAGCGCGCCTCGCGGCTGCGCGTGGCCAGATAGCCCGTCCCGCCCACCACGGCGGCCAGGGCGACGCCCCGCGCGCCCACGCGGAAAAACTCGCGGCGGGGGACTTGCTTGTTGTCTTCTGGCATCAGGGATTCCCCTCTTTCGTCCCCTTCCTCACGAACACCCGCACCTTCTTCGCCTGCGGGTCGAGCACCAGGACGCGGCCCTGGCTGTCCACGGCCAGGTCGAGGCCGACGGCGTCCTTCTCGAAACGGTCGGGCGCCGCGACGACGCACTCGAACTCGCCCTCGGCGCTGTAGGCCTTCACCCGCGGGATGCCCTTCTCGGCGGTCACGAACCCGCCGTCGGGCAGCGCCGCGATGTCGGTCGGGTTGCAGCAGCCGCTGAAGCCCTCGATGCCGGCCGACGCCTTGCCCCACGACGCCTCGAGATGCCCGTCCGCCGTGTAGGCCTCGAGCTTGTGCCGCCCGGGATTCACCACCCACAGCAGCCCGTCGCGGCCAATCGTAACGTCCAGGTGCGGGCTGGGCACGACCAGGCCCGGAATGTCCCGCTCCGCGTCCTTCTTCCCGATGAGGCCAAGCTGCTTGCCCGAAGGATCGTAGCGCACGACCACGCGGTTCCCCGCGTCGGCCACGAACACGCCGCCCTCGCCGACCGCGATGGAGGTGAGGATCGCCTTCGCGCCCAGACAGCCCCATTGCGCCTTCAGCTCCCCCTTCGGGCCGTAGACGTCCACGTGGTGCCTCACCCCCACGTAGAGCGTGCCATCGGCGGCCACGGCCAGGCAGCGCGATGATGGGCCAGCCTTGATGTCCGTCTCCCGCTTCCCCTCCCTGTCAAAGACCGCCACCACGTCGTCGCCCGCCACGTGGACCCTGTCCCGCGCGTCCACGGCCAGGGCGCGAACATCCGTGAGCGGGACGCCAATGGTAGCCGTCTCTTCATACTTGATCAAGTCGGCGGCGACCTTTCGAAGCTCCGTCAGGTCGTAGCTGAAGTCTTCCCCCAGCCCGCTCCCCTTCTCCTCCGAGCAGCCGAACGCCGCGATAAGGCACGCGGCCAGGATGCCCGCCAATCTGGAATCTGGAATGTGGAATCTGGAATGCTTCACGGCTTCTTCACATCCAGGCACGCCAGCCGCGTGAGGTCGCGCGCGATGAGCCTTCCCCCAGCGATTGCCATCGGCCCCCAGGCGTCGTGCCCGTGGTCGAAGACCGTCGCCTGGCCCAGCGGCTTGTAGCCCACGGGCGTGGCCTCGGCCATCGTGAGCACGCCCCTATCGTTCATCACGTAGACCAGGCCGTTGGCGATCAAGTAGGGGCCGAGGCCGAACAGGTTGGCCGAGCCGCTCTCCCAGAGCACCTTGCCGCCGAGGTCGGCGCACGCGAGCTGCCCGTCGCTCCGCACGGCGTAGAGATTGCCCTCGTAGAGAATCGGCGTCTGCTGCGGCGAATCGAACTCCTTCGGCTTCCGGCGATACCGCGTCTCGACCTCGATCTCCTCGCCCTTCGCCTTGAGCTGGAGCATCACGCTCCCCGCGTTGTAGCCGCCCGTCAGGAAGATGCGCCCGTCCTCCGTCACCACGGGCGACGGCACGCAGGCGATGCTGATCTTCCAGTCCTTCGTGCTCCACAGCACCTTGCCGTCCTCCGCGTTCACCCCCACCACGCCTTTGCTCGCGGCGTAGACGTAGGTGCGGCGGTCCGCGAAGTCCATCGGCACCACCGACGAGTGGGTCATCGTCCACCGATCGGGGTTCGGCGTCTTCCACAGCACCTTGCCCGTCTCCAGCTCGACCGCCATCAGCAGCGCCTCGGGCCCGCCCACGCCCAGGATCAGCTTATCGCCGTCCACCAGCGGGCACTGCCCCGCGTACCACTGCGGCACGCTCGCCCCGTGGTCCTTCACCAGGTCGAGGATGGGCCAGAGCGGCTGGCCCGTCTTCGCGTCGAGGCAGGCGACGTGGCACTTCGGGCCGAGGCTGACCACGTAGCGGTCGGTCACGGTCGGCACGGTGCGCGACATGCCGTGGTTGCGCTTGATCTTCACGGGGTAGCTGAACCGCCAGATCTCCTTGCCGTCGGCCAGCGACAGGCAGCGGAGGGCGTCCCCCTGCGCCTTGCGGTCGTAGTCGAGCAGATAGACGCACCCGCCCCGCACCGCCGCGCCCGCATAGCCCTCGCCCACGTCGAGCCGCCAGAGCACCGGCGGCCCCTCCTTCGGCCACGAGCGGGCGAGTGCCACGTCGTCGCGGCTGATGTTGTCGAGCCGCGCGCCCCGGAAACGGGGCCACGAGCCGGGCAGCTTGGCCGGCGCCCCTTCGCCCTTCGTCAGCTTCCCCTCGACCTTTCGGGCGACGGCCACCTCGGTCCCCGCCGGCCGGTCGGTCCCCGGCACGCGGGGCTTGAACTCGCTGGCCGGGCTGGCCCGCAGCCAGAACACGAGCGCCACGGCGCCCGCGAGCGCGGAGAGGGCGGGGATGAGCTTCGGAAGCAGCTTCATACCCCCAAATTACCAAATTCCCGCGAAATCCCCAAGCCCAAATCGCGCCGGAACGCGGCCCGCAATCCTGGCTTCAGCCAGTCCTCGCCCGAGGAACGGGACACGTCTGCCAGGCGGCCCGCTTGCCGCCACGATCGGCGAGGAAACCGCGACGGGCATCGGCTTCGCCGTCCCCCTGTCCGACATCGAGCCGCTCATCACCCGGCTCAAGAAGGGCGACGTGCTCCGCCCGGGCAAGCTCGGCATCATGCCCCAGCCAGGCTCCGCGCCAGGCGGCGGCGTCGCCGTCCAGGATGTCCAGAAGGACTCCCCCGCCCAGAAGGCGGGCATCCAGGCGAAGGACGTGATTCTCGCCGTCGGCGACAAGCCCGTGCGCGACCTGTTGGCGCTCCGCACGCTCCTGGGCCGCTACGTGGCCGGCGACGCCGTGTCCGTGAAGTTCCGGCGCGACAAGGAGGAGAAGACCGTCTCCGTCACCCTCGACGCGGGCGCCGAGCAGTTCCCGCAGCCGACGCCGCTGATCCCCGACCACCACGCCCCCGCCCCCAAAGCACCATGAGTTGAAAGGAGGCTGTTGTCCCATGCGCAAGCCGTCCCTGCGTGCATGCGTCGCCGTGTGGGCCATTGGGTTCGCGGCGGCCCTTGCCGCCACGCCCGCCGAGGAGCTGAAGCCCCTCGTCGGCGATGAGGCGCTGGCCAAGATCGCCGCCGCTATCCCTGCCAAAGCCACCGTCAAGCCCGAGAAGGTCCGCAAGCTGCTCATCTTCACCGAGGCGGCGCGCGACCTCGACAACGCGAAGAAGAACCAGGGGATGAAGTTCGTCCCCCACGCCTCGGCCCCTCACTGCGCCCTCGCCGTCGAGCTGCTCGGCAAGAACCTGGCGGCGTTCGAGGCAGTCGTCGCCACCGACCCGAAAATCTTCGACAGCCCCGACGGGCTGAAGGATTTCGATGCCATCGTTCTCGCCAACATCTACCTGGAGCGCAAGCTCTATCGAACACCTCGGGATATGAACCCCAACGAGAAGCCGATGTACGAAGCGCGGCAGAAGGCGCTGCTGGACTTCGTGAACGGCGGCAAGGGCCTGGTCGCGGTCCACAACGCCACCTGCACCGCCCTCGGCTGGCCCGAATGCAACGCCCTGATCGGTGGCACACACGCCGGCCACGCCTGGTGGGCGCACCAAGCTGTGCCCGTGAAGCTCGACGACCCGCAAAGCCCCCTCAACGCCGCGTTCGGCGGCGAAGCCTTCACCGCCCACGACGACATCTACATGTTCGCGGAGCCCCACACACGCGAGAAGCTCCACGTGCTCCTGAGCGTGGACGCCGCGAAGGCGCCCGAAAGCATGACCGCCGAGCGGCCCGATGGCGACTACCCGATTAGCTGGGTCAAGGCTGCGGGCCAGGGGCGCGTCTTCTACACCGCCCTCGGACACGAGCCGGCGACATTCCAGGACGCGAAGTTCCTCCGCCACATCCTCGACGGCATCCAGTTCGCCCTCGGCGACCTCAAGGCCGACGCCTCGCCCGGCAAGCCCCTGCCCGCCAAGCCCGACTTCGCGGCCATGAAGGGCTGGACGCCCCTCTTCGACGGCAAGGACCTCTCGGCCTGGACAGTGAACGACGCCCAGGCCAAGTCGTGGCTCGTCGAGGACGGCATCATCCGCTACGACGGCAAGGGCGGCAGCCTCCGCACCAAACAGGCGTTCACCGACTACACGCTCCGCGTGGACTGGCGGCTGCCGCGCCAGGCCGACAGCGGGGTCTTCGTGCGCGACTCCTCGCAGCTCAACATCTGGACCTGGGCGATGGGCTCGGGCGAAATGTGGGAGCACCGCGGCGGCTGGAAGCCCAAGGCCGAGGGCGAGCGCAATCCCTACATCCCCCTCTCCCGCGAAGACCGCGCCGTCGGCGAATGGAACACCTTCGTCGTCACCGTGAAGGACAACAAGGTCACTGTGGTCCTCAACGGCAAAGAGGTCATCCACGAGGCCCCCCTCAGCAGCAAGCCCCACGCCAGCGCCCTCGGCCTCCAGCAGCACGGCGACCCGATCGAGTACAAGAGCATCTACGTCAAGCAGCTTGGCGGGGAGATGTGAGCCATCCCATGACTGATTCACCGCAGGAAGCCTACAAGGAGTTGATCCGCCGCGTGCGCGAGACGGCGCTGCTCGGCTCGTGCGGCGGCGTGCTGCACTGGGACCGCGAAACCTACATGCCCCGCAAGGGCGCCGAGCACCGCGCCAACCAGCTCTCGCTGCTCGCGGGCATGACCCACGCCCAATTCACCGACCCGCGTGTCGGCGAGTTACTCGCCGCGGCCGAGGGCAGCGTCGTCGTCGCCGACCCGCTCTCCGACGCGGCGGTGAACGTGCGCGAGCTGCGCCGCTCCTACGACCGTGCGACGAGGCTGCCCCGCGACCTCGTCGAGGAGATCGCCCGCGTCACGTCCCTCGCCCACGGCGAGTGGGTGGAGGCGCGGAAGAAGAGCGACTTCGCCCGCTTCCGCCCCTGGCTCGAAAAGGTCGTCGCCCTCAAGATTCGCGAGGCCGACTGCTACGGCCACAGCGGCAACCGCTACGACGCGCTCCTCGAAGACTACGAGCCGGGCGCCACGACCGCCTGGATCGCCGGCGTCCTCGGCCCGCTCCGCGACGAGCTGGTGAAGCTGCTCGACGCCATCAAGGGGGCGAGCCGCAAGCCCGACGTGGCGATCCTCGCCCGCTCCTATCCGCTGGCGAACCAGGAATTCTTCGGGCGGGTCGCCGCCGCAGCCATCGGCTTCGACTTCGAGGCCGGCCGCCTCGACACCGTGGCCCACCCCTTCTGCTCGGGCTTCGGGCCGAGCGACACGCGCCTGACGACCCGCTACAACGAGCACGACTTCGGCGACGCCTTTTTCAGCATCGTCCACGAGGCGGGCCACGGCCTCTACGACCAGGGCCTGCCCGCCGAGCACTGGGGCACGCCGCGCGGCGGCTCGGCGGGCACACGCTCCGCCCCGGTGCGGTCCTCGATATCAGGGACGAGACTGTCTATAACCTGCTTGTGGGCAGGTTCTTCCCGGGCATCTGTGGTCTCCTCGGCAAGCTCCAGGGTGATCCCGATGTGGCCTATCAACTGCCGGAGTCGCCAGAGACCAAGGAGTGGCTGAAGGTCGGCTTCCTCATTTGGAAGGAGTGGCGTGAGCGCTCGCTGGCCAAACTCAAGGAGGGGGCCTCCTATGTTGTGGTTTCAGACATAACCGGCTTCTACGACAATATTGATATCCGTAGGCTGATCTCGGATTTGCGGGGACTGGAGGACCGTGAACCTGACTTGAGGCTTCTTGCCGAATGCCTCAATAGGTGGAGCTTCCCACGAGAGAAGGGCATACCCCAGGGTTACTCGGCGAGTGACATGCTGGCCAAGCTTTACCTTCATTCGGTAGATGTCGCGCTCAGGAACAAAGGGGTGGTGCATCTTCGATACGTTGATGACTACCGGATCTTCCTGAACTCAAAGCGATCTGCGCGACAAGCTATACTGCACCTAAGTCGCTTGATGCATTGCAGGGGGCTCAATCTACAGTCAGCAAAGACCGAGATCCTTCCTAGAGACGACGCTGTGGGCGAATTCGACGGCATCGCGCCGCTCATCGAAAACGTTCAGCAGCAGCTCGCACGAGAGCTTATCGAGGACGCTGATATGGCCGGCGAGTATCTCCCCTCGTGGGAGATCATGCAAGTGCTCGAGAGGAGAGAGGGGCCTGCACCTGAGCTATTGCAGCGCACTTTCTCGGAACATTTCTCGACATCTGGCGACACCCAGTTCAACAAGACCCTGTTCCACTATCTGCTTACGCGGTTGGGGATCACAGGCTCAGTTACGGCGGCTGACTACTGCATTGATGTATTGCGCACCCACCCTGAGGAGAGCGCCCCTGTCCTTCGGTATCTCTCAACGGTGAAGATGGAGCCCGCTCAGATTCACGCCATCACCAGGTACATGGGGTCAGAGGAGGCCATCTACGACTACCAGCTGTACCAGTTGGTCCGCTGGTTCTATGACACGAAACGGGGCATGGAGGATGTTTCGGCGCTTTGCCGGATCTGGGTTCATGACCAGAACAGGGCACAGTGGCTTCGCAGCTATTGCTCCGCCTACCTCGGCGAGTACGGTGACAAGTCCGACCTAGAGAGACTTGAAAGCTCTTACGCCGGTCTGGGAAGTGAGCTTGACCGTGCCGATGCTGTGGCGGCCCTTCGGCGCCAGGAGCGCTCGCGACGCAATGCCTTCTACGGAAGAGCCAAGTGTGATGGCGAGATCGTCGCTCGCGCGGTGAATCTCGTCAAGAGCACAGACTCCGTGGATGCCGTTGGGAAGCAGTAGACATCCGCCTCCTCGTCTCCCCTCCCAAGAGCGACAAGGGACTCGCAGTGGCACGGTAGCCGCCCCGAGACTTCACGTGTCACGATCGGCGGTCAGAGGTTCTCGAAGACTTCGCTCACGCGGCAGCGGAATCAGGGAACGACGTCCTCCCCATCCAGCTCGTCATGCTCAGTGAGTGTCTTGATGCCGGCGGCCGAGCGGTGGACAGTGACCGTGCGAGTAGTGTGCCTGTCACCCTACTTGCTACTTGCCCGGCCCACATCCAGCCGACATCCGTAGCACGACCATGCCGGATTCGGGATTGACAACGGCCTGCCGCGAGGCTATGATCAGTGCGGGTGGGCGGCATACGTCGAAGACCAAGTCTCGGTTCGAGGTCCACGTTCCGAAGCGTCAGGTCTTGCGTTTACGCAGTAATGCGGTTCGCCGCAGCGCTCTGACCTCCTTGGCGATGCCGTCCACCCTTACCCCCTCAGTTCGAGTCATGGTGTGGGCTCGGTGCGGGCGGCGAGGTCCACGAGCTTCTCGGGCCTGAAGTGTTCGCGCATCCAATCCCGCGCGGCCAGTGCCGTGGTGCCCGCGCGTCGCCGAAAGAGCCACGACGATAGAAGCGTGTCCTTCACGGCGAGGGCAAAGGTCTTCTGGTCTGGGGCGTCGCGGTGTTCCTCCCAGAGGCGTTCGGCCTTAGCGGCAATCGCGTCGGCGATCCGTTCGTAACGCTCGATCCGCTCTGCGAACTCGGGGAAGTACCCCTTGATCTTTGTCGTGTCGCCGTGCAGGGCCAGCCTGGCATAGTGCCTGTCCGTCGGGGCGTTGCCCGCGTTGACCGATTCGGCGATGGACAGGTAGGACGGGTTCTTGACCTTGATCCGGTTGAACGCGGCGTCGTGAACCACGTAACCTTCCGCCAGCGGAGGGAGAGCGGCCATCGAAGCGATGAGACCCTCCAGGTTACGCGGAAGATCGTGGATTCTCGGCTTGCTGAACGGCCACATCCCCGAATAGGATGCCCCAATCTCGCGCCCACTGCGCCGGTCCACCGTCGTCAACAGGTAGAGGTCCTCGGTGACGTACCGCGTGACGATGCGGTTGAACGGGCCGACGTACTCGCAGACGAAGCAGAGGTCGGGGTCTTCGGCCGCGAACAGTACGTTGGGCGGCGCCCCGGTCCGGGCGAGGATGATGGCTTCCAGTTGGCTGCGGAACGTCACCCCGCGCTCGCCCAACGGGCCCAGAGCGTCCAGCATTCCCCGCGTGTGGAAGTTCCACCGATCACCGTCGAAGTAGAAGACCACGAGCGAGCCGTCCAGCTTCTCCTCCGCGACCGCGGTAGTCCAGTCGATCTTCGCGGCGTGGCTATCGTATGCGTTGTAGAAACGGCGGAAGGATTGGCTGAGGACGTCGAAGGATGGCAGCGCGAGCACGAGCGCTCGCAGGCCTGCGAGCTGGCCCGCAACGGCTACCTGGGCAAGCTCCACACGGTGAAGGTCGGGGCGCCTGGGCCGAGCTATCAGCCGCGCTACCGCGGCCCCATCACGCCCGAGCCCGTGCCGAAGGGCTTCGACTACGAGATGTTCGTCGGCCCCGCCCCGATGAAGCCCTGGCACCACGCGAGGCTCGACTGGCCTGGCTGGTATCTCATCTGGGACTACTGCGTCGGCTTCATCTGCAACTGGGGCGTTCACCACCTCGACATCGCCCACTGGGGCTGCCCCGAGCTGTCCGCAGGGCCGTTCGAGCTGACCTGCACCGCCGACTACCGCAACCTCGGCCTCACCGACAACGTGAACGGCTGGAGCGGCGAGTTCGTCTATCCCGGCGGACTCAAGATGCTCTTCTCGGACAACGGGCACCCCTGCGCCCAGGGCTGCCGCTTCGAGGGCGACAAGGGCTGGGTACACGTTGACCGCGGCAGCATCGCCGCCGACCCGCCCTCGCTACTCCAGGTCACGCTCAAGCCCGACGACACGCCCCTCCACCACAGCGACCACCACCAGGCCGACTTCGTCCAGGCCGTGCGCACGCGCACCGACCCCGTCTCGACCGTCGAGGCGGGCCACTTGGCCTCCTACTTCGGGATGATCGCCGACATCGCCGGCCGCGTGCGGCGCAAGGTGAAGTGGGACCCCATCGCCGAGCGCTTCGACAACGATCCCGAGGCGACGAGGATGCTCTCGCGTCCCATGCGGGCCCCGTGGGCGCTTTAGGCAGCCCTGCTTGCTGGAGGCAAAGCGATGATTCCGATCCGTCCGATCCGTCGGATCCGTCCGATCGGTTCTATTCTTGTGGCCTGCGCCGTGCTCGCCACGTCCTCGTTCGGCGGCACGCTGGAGCCGAAGCAGGCATTCGAGCAACTGAGGGCCTACGACTACGGGCAGGACATCTCGCCCCTCGTGGCCATCGAGGCCCTGATTGACCAATCATCCAACGACCCGTCCCAGCGCAAGCAGATCGCTGCTCAGCTTGTGGCCATTCTTCAGGAGCCGAAGCCCCCCAACGCTGCCAGGCAATTCATCTGCCGCATGCTCGAGCGCATCGGCACCGACGAACACGTGCCGCTCCTTGCCAAACTGCTCGCCGACCCGCAGGTCGGCGACGATGCCCGCCGCGCGCTGCAAATCATCCCCGGCGATGCCGCCTCCGCCGCGCTCCGCGATGCCCTGGCGAAAGCGCAAGGCGACGCCCGCATCGGCCTCATCAACTCCCTCGGCGAGCGCCGCGACCCCAAGGCGGTCGAGGCCCTCGCTAAGCTCCTCGCTGAACCCGACGCCAAGGCTGTGATGGCCGCCATCCGCGCCCTCGGCAAGATTGGCACCCCCGAAGCTGCTGCCGCCCTCGGGCGAACCAGGTCACTGCCCACCGGCACCGGGCCCTACGCCATCGTCCACGCCCTGCTCCGCTGCGCCGACGCTCTTGCCGCCGCCGGCGACACGAAAGCTGCCAACATGATCTACCTGAATCCCTTCGTCTACAAGATGCCGGTCATCTTCCGCATCGCCTTCCTCTCTGGCCTGGTGAAGACGCTTGGGGACAAGGCGGCCCCTCACGTCACCGAGGCGTTGACCGACCGGGACCCGCAACTGCGGGGAGCGGCCCGGATGCTTGCCAAGCAGCTCACAGGCAAGAAATTGACGGCCTTGCTTCTCGGCCAGCTTGACAGGGCAGATTCCCAGGGCAAGGCGGCCATCCTCGACATCCTGGCCGAACGCGGCGACGGGGCGGCTCGGGCCGTGGTGACGAAGCTGGCCGAGAGCCAGGACGAGGCGGTGAAGGTCGCCGCCATCCGCGCGCTCGGGCGACTGGGCGACCGGTCGAGCATCGAGGTGCTGTCTCGCCTTGCCGCCGCGTCGGAGGGAGCAATCCAGCAGGCGGCCCGCGAGAGCATGGCGCGCCTGCGGGAGGCCAACCTGGGCGCCGAGATGATGGCGGCGCTCTCCGCCGCGGCCAACAAGGGCGAGACGCGCCAGGCCGTGGAACTGATCGAGGCGCTCGTGGCCCGCGGCTCCCGCGAGGCCGTGCCCACGCTGAACGACCTGGCGAAGAAGGGAGAGGGAGAGGTTCGGCTTGCAGCCCTCAAGGCCCTCGGCGCGCTGGCCGAGCCTAAGCAGTTCCCCTTGCTCATAGGTGAAGTGCTGGCGGCCCGCGCCGAGCCAGAGGCTAGGGTGGCGGAAGAAGCCGCACTCAAGGTGGCCGGCCGAATCAGCGTCCAGGCCGACCGCGTGGGGCCAGTCCTGGAAGCCCTGAAGCGGGCCGAGAGCGCGAAGGTGCCCGCACTGTTGCGGCTGATGGGCAGGAATCCCGGCCCGGAGGCCCTCGCCGCCATCCGCAAGCTGGCCGCTGACCCCGACGAGGCCGCCCGTTCCGCCGCCATTCGTTGTCTGGCGGAGTGGCCTAGCGATGAGGTAGCCGACGACCTGCTCAAGCTGGCGAAGGAGGCCGAGAGTCCCACGCATCGCGTCCTCGCCCTGCGCGGCTACCTGCGCGTGGCGAAGACGACGAAGCGGCTGGAGCTGGCCGTGCCACTTGTGAAGGCGACCGAGGAGAAGCTGGCACTCCTCGCGGCACTGAGCGACGCGGGCGATGCCGCCGCGCTGGCCATCGCCGCGCGCTACGTGGGGGACGAGGCGGTGCGGGCCGAAGCGATCCTCGCCTGCCTCAAGCTCGGCGATGCCGTGGTCGGCACGGACAAGGAGGCCGTGAAGGCCGCGATGCAGGAGGTGCTCGAAGCCAAGCCCGAGAAGCCCCTCGCCGACCGCGCGTGTCGAAGTCGCCGGCTAGGCCGCAGCGGTTGTTGATGATCGCGTGGGGCTGGAGTTCGCGGATGAGTTGGAAGAGCGGCTCGGCATCCCAGTCCTTCGCGCTCCCGCCGAGGCCGTCGAACCAGACGCCGTCAATCCGCCCGTAGTTCGAGCACAGCTCGCGGAGCTGGCCGTGGAGGTACTGGATGTAGCGGGCGTGGTCCGCCGTGCGGTAGTCGGGGTGATGCCAGTCGGGCTGCGAGTAGTACCAGAAGAGCTTGACGCCCGCGGCGCGGCAGGCATCCGCGATCTCCCTCCCGATGTCGCGGCGGAAGGGCGAGAGGGGGCTGGTGATCCTGTAGTCGGTCAGCTTTGTGTCGAAGAGGCAGAAGCCGTCGTGGTGCTTGATCAGGAAGATGACGTACCTCGCCCCAGCCGTCTTCACCAACTCGACCCATTCCTTCGCGTCGAAGCGGGTCGGGTTCCACTCCTTGTAGAGACTGTCGTAAACCTCGGCGGGGACGGAGCCGTGACCGCCCTGCTTCTGGTCGGAGCGGGCCTTGCCGCGCCCCCAGCCAACCTCGACCCCCTTGAGGCTCACCGGCCCCCAGCAGATGAAGACGCCAAGCCTTGCCTCGCTCCACCAGCGCATGGCCTCGGGGCTGGCCCTCAGGTGCGGCCTCTCGGCCTCCCCGGCGGCGCCCACAATCCCTGGTATGAGGGCGAGCACGAACCACAAGAGCCACCCAGAGGCCCCAGGACGCGACTTCGGTTGAAAAAACGAGCGAAGGGCGAATCTCCACAAGCATAGTCTGTTATTACACTTGCGGCGACCCAGGCCATCCCCGGACTCGCCCAATGACCCCCAGGTCATACAGGCCCGAGATCGTGGCTCCTGAGCGAACTGTGTGCGTTTTCGGTCCGAGGCCATAACATGCCTTCTGCCCACGGTTTACGACGGCCATTGTGGGGCCGTTGGGTTCAGTGGCTGAACGTGGTTCACGAACCGGGCACCAATGCTCCGGGGAATCCTCGTTGTGTAGACGGCAAGTGGTGCTTTGCGCTTCACTCCTGCCTGCCCTCCTGGCCGTGGGCCGGCTGGGCCTGGGCGTTGGGGGGCGGCTGGTTGGTTGCCCCTGGGGCCGTGGGTGGCGGGTCGAGCGCCTGGGCGCGGAGATGGTGTTCCAGGGCGGCTAGTTCCTCGTGCGTGGCGTAGCGGCGGAGGAGGCGGATGAGGCGGCGTTCGTCCCGCGCGAAGCGCAGCCGCGCGAGCCAGGCGGGCGGGGAGAACGCGATGCGGGCCTTGTCGAGGTCGAACAGGTAGAACCGCATCCGCTCCGCCGGGCCGTCGAGTCCTGCGCCGTAGTAGTAGCGGGGACACAGGTCGTAGATGCCGGCGTCGTGGAGGCGGCGGAGGAAGCGGCCCAGCGCGGCGAGGAGAGTCAGGCGCCGCTCGGGGGGCAGCAGCGGGTAGTCGCTGTCCAGGAAGGCGCGCAGGCTCTGCGTCGGCCCAACCCACTCGGCCAGCAGGAGGCTGCCGACCGGCAGGCGGCGCGCGCGCAGGACCCGGCAGGCGATGGGCACCGGGCCGCCCATGCCGCGCGAGTGCATGGTGCTGAGGATTTCCCAGGTGGCGGCGCCATAGGCCGGCCAGAAGAGGCGCTGGAGCGCTTTGAGGTGGCCCGTCCACTTGTAACGCTTGCCCCAGAGCGGGACGTCCTCGCCCGCCCGCGAGGCGACGGCGAGGAAGACGAGGTGGGTGCGGCGCTCGGAGGTGACACGGTCGAGCCGCAAGCTCCACTGCGGGGCCTCGGCGCCCGGCGCGGCGCGCGAGCCGAGCAGGGCCATGCGGGCCTGGAACTGGTCGGACTTAGCGACCTCGGCCAACTCGGCCTCCAGGTTCACGGGGCCCATGGCCTCCTGGAGCACTTCGGAGGCGGCGCTGGCGGCGAGCGCGAGCGCGGCGGCCAGGGCGGCGACGGTGGCCCACAGGCCGACCCTGAGCCAGCGGAGCGCCAGCGAGTGTTCGTTGAGCAGCACCGCCGTGGCGCCGGCCGTGCTCTCCTCCAGCGCGTCCTCGAGGGAGTCGAGGTGGTCGCGTAACCTGCGCGCGGCCGCCGCAAGGTCGGCGCGCCGCCCGGGGGCCGTGGCGGCGAGGACGCGCGCGGCGAGGCCCTTGCCCTCCGCCGCCTCGTGCTTGAGCTTCCGCTCGAAGGCCTCGTGCCGCGCCGCAGCCAGGTCCGCCAGAACCGCCTCGACCGCCTCGGCGTGTTCCTCCAGCAACTCGTCGGACACCGCCGGCTCTCCGGCGTCCGGGCGGGGTGGAGCGGACGCGCTGTCCAGCGCCACCCGCGCGCGCAGCCGCTCGGTCAGCACCAGGGCAGCCGCCGCGTCCTGCGCCACCCGCGTGGCGAGCCTCACCTTGGCCTGGGCCCCGCGCCGCCCCACCAGTTGCGCGAGGATGGCGGCGATCAGCAGCGCCAGGACGATCGAGAGGGCAGTGAAGCGCCTGCGCGACAGCTTGGAGTAGCTCACGTCATGGTCCCTTCGCGCCGCGTGGGGAGCGGACGGGGTGGGCGGCGCTCTGCCGGGTGCCCACGGCAGACGCCTTGGCGGACCGCCTGACGCGAACGGGCCTTGATTGCCACGCCGCCTACCCCTATACTGCGTTTCTGGCAGTATCGCATGTTCAGGCGCGCGCGTCAAGAAAGGGGGTGCAGCAACGGATTTGCGCGGCTGGGCACACCTTATTGAACCGAGCGGTTCTGCGGTCGGTTCAATAAGGCCTCCGTCTGCCCGCGCCTTGGCCGGCGGCGCCGAGAGGAAACCAAACCCAGGCAGGCTGTGCGCCAGGTGCTGGCCCACCGCGGCGGCCAGGGCCAGCGGGCCGTCGAACACCTGGAGCAGGAAGGCCCACTTGTGGCCGTAGACCGACACCGTGGCCAGCCCGCCCATCCAGAGGCCGATGAGGAAGATGCCGATGACCGACGTGCCGTAGAGCACGGCCCGCCCCCGGAGGCCGATGAACCAGTGCCCCGCGCCCGGCAGCAGCCAGGAGAGCAAGAGGGCCCTCCCAGGGTCACGGCAGACCTTCCCCGTCGCGTCGCTCGGCTCGGACATCGCATTCCCTTCGGACAGCATTCACGTATCGTACACAGGAGGCCCCGCGAAGTCAACCGCGGACGAGGGCAGAGGTCGGTAGAGCCTTCCGCCGTGACCTGTGCGCAGCTTGCGCGGAAGTGCCGAAGAGAATGATGAATGTCGAATGCTGAATGCTGAATGAACCAGCAAGTGAGCATTGGGCGCGCGTTTTCCGACTCCGACATTCGGCATTCAGCGTTCGATATTCGACATTCGCGTCCTTTGGTTGCGGCCGCTGCCCGTTCTGGGAGAGGAACGAGGGCTTGCCCGTAGATGGCTCAGACTCCATGTTGACTTGACGCGCCTGGGCGTGCTATACTGCGCCACACGCGGGAGAATGCCCACGAGCACGTGCGGAGGCCGCTGCCATGCGAAGACCCATCTCCTGGCACCTGTCCCTCAGTTGCATCGGTCTGGTCCTGGCCGGCTGCGGGGGCGGGAGCGCGCGCGACGTCGAGAAGCTGCTGGCCGACCTCACCGGCGAGTCCGCCCGCGCGCGCTCCCGGGCCGAGCGCACGCTGGCCGAGCACGGCCGCTCGGTCCTCAAGCCCCTGAGCAGCATCGTGACGCTCAAGGACATCGAGAAGACGGCCAAGGACCACAACCTCAAGCAGGACCCGCAGACGCTGCGCATCGCCGCGGCGCGGGCGCTCGGCGTCATCGCGGCCAGGGCCTCGCTCGCGCGCTCGGAGGCCGAGACCGCCGCGGCCCCGCTCCTCGAAGTGCTCAAGGGCGCCGACCGGGCGCTGCGCGTCGAGGCGGCCAAGGCCCTCGGCTTCTTCACCCAGCTCTCAGCCCCCGCCAACGACCTGGTGCTCGCGTTCCGCGAGGCCGACGAGGAGCTGGTGGCCGCCGCCACCGGCGCGCTGGCAGGCAACGCCCTGCGCTCCGTCCACTTTCTCGCCCCGCCGGAGGAGCCCCGCGTCGCCCCCGCCGAGAAGGAGTGGGAGCGGTTGCTCGAACGCATTCGCAGCACGGACGACGACGTGCGGCTCGACACCGTGCGCGAGCTGGCCGCGCTGATTGACCCCAGCGCCCCGTCGTTCGACCCCCGCGCCGCCGCGGTGCTCCTTGAGCGCGTGGCGGAGGACAAGGGGCGCGACGTCCGCTATGCCGCCCTCTGCCACTGCGTGCGCGCCCTCAAGGGCGGCAAGCCCGAACTCTTCGCCGAGGCCTTCCACAAGCGGCTCCCCATCGCGTTCGCCAAGGACGACGACAGCCGCGTCGCGCTCCTGGCGGCCCGGCTGCTGCGCGAGCGGGAGCCAGGCCTGGTCGGCACCTTCCTCGCCCGCGTGGCCGCGGCGACGCAGGGGGCCGAGGAACAGCTCTTCGCCGCCGCGAAGAACACCTCGATGGACTCCGGCTCGCGCGCCGACGCGATAGACGCCCTGGTGCTCCTGCCCGGCACGCACCGGGACGAGGAGCTGGCCAAGCTCCTCGACCCCAAGGCCAGCGGCGCACGCATCCGCCGCTCCGCCGCAGGCGTCCTCGCCACGTCCGACTCCGACGCCGCGGCCAAGGCCCTCACGTCGGCGATGAACGACGAGGACAGCGTGGTGAAGCTCGTGGCCGCGCAGGCCCTGGGCCGCAGAGGCAACCTCGAGGCCGTGAAGTACCTCGTGGCCCTCCTCGGGGACGAGGACGCGGGGATTCGGGCCGATGCGGCCGGCGGCATCGGCACCCTGGGCGCCAACGCCATCCCTGCCCTCCTCACGCACCTGGACGCGTCGCTCAAGCGGCTGAAGGACGCCAAGGCGCCTCGCGGCGAGAAGTACACGGCCTGGGGCATCGTGACGGGCCTCGGGCGCATCGCCGAGCAGATCGGCGACGCCGCCGCCCCAGCGCTCGACGCTGTCGTGGCCGCCGCCGAGAGCAACGACGAGGACGTGCGCCGCGTCGCCGCCGTCGCCCTCGGCCACTTCGCGGGCGACGCTGCCGTCGCCGCCCTCGCCAAACGCCTCAAGGACACCGACGAAAGCGTCCAGTGGCACGCCCTCGTCGCCCTCGAACGCCACGGCGGCGCGGCGGTTCCCGCCCTGACGCAAGCGCTGGACGACGAGGCGACCTGCGCCCTCGCCGCCGCAGCGCTCGGCCGCGTGGGCGACGGCGAGGCCGTCAAGCCCCTCCTCGGCCGCCTCGGCGCGGCCAAGGACGAGGCGAAGGCCGAAATCGTGTGGGCCATCGGCGAACTCCTCGCGCGCAACCCCGCCTCCCCGCACAAGGCGGCTGCCCTCGCCGCGCTCGAGGCCGCCAGCCGCCTCCCCGACGCCCCAGAGGTGGCCCGCACCGCGCGCTACGCCCTCGTCAAGGCCGGCGCCAAGCGCGAATAGCCTCCCCTCCCCGTTCTGCCGTCAGCGTGGCATGGCTGGCCCATGCCCCGAGCGAAGTCGAGGCCATGCCGGCCCCTATCTGCATCAACCCCCCTGTGGGGGAAAGTGATACAGATAGGCGGGGAGGCCGTAGGGCCGCCCGGATCGCCAAAGCGCCTATCTGTATCACGCCGCGGTGGGGCGGGAGGTGATACCCTGGGAGAAGCACAAGGTCACGGGCGGCCAGATCATCCGCGAGGGCGGCTGGCACGTGATGTTCTACATCGGCTTCGCCAACGAGCACCTCGCCCAGATCGGCCTCGCCCGCTCGCGCGACGGCCTCACCGCCTGGGAGCGCCACCCAGCCAATCCCATCCTCTTCCCCGTCAAGGGCGCGTGGGACGGCGATGCGTGCTACAAGCCCTACGCCATTTTCCACGAGGGCCGCTGGCTCCTCTGGTACAACGGGCGCAAGGGCGGCGTCGAGCAGATCGGCGTGGCCATCCACGACGGCCGCGAGCTGTGGCCGGCCCCGCCCCCGCGTCCCAGCACTTGACACGCGGGCAGCAAGGGATAGACTATCGGCCTGCGGCGGTGGAGCGAGTCCCAGGCCCCTCGTGGAGCGAAGCAGCGATGGCGAACGTGTTGTCGTATCGGATCGGGCACCCGGCGAAGCCGCAACTGGCCCTCGAGCGCGTGAAGGGTCTCGGCATCCCGTGCGTCGAGATCAACCTCGGGCAGGACGAGGATGCGGACGCGATCAAGAAGCTCCTGGCCGACGCGGGGCTTCGGGCGGGCACCCTCACGGCGCCCTGCCCGCTGGCCGACGCCAAGCTGTTCGACATCTTCGAGGACTACTGCGCGAAGGCCGCCACGCTCGGCTGCTCGGGCATCTTCACCAGCGTCCACAGCGGCGGCATGCCCATGCCCGAGGTCATCGCCCGCCTGCGGAAGCTCGGCGACACCGGCGCGCGCAACCACGTCAAGATCGGCATGGAAACCCACCCAGACCTGTGCGAGAACGGCTCGAAGGCCGCCGCCACCATGGCCGCCGTCGGCCACCCTTGGGTCGGCATCAACTACGACACCGCAAACGTCTACTACTACAACCACGGCATCAACACGGTCGAGGAGGTCGCCAAGGAGGCCAACCACGTCGTCAGCGTCCACCTCAAGGACACGATGGGTGGCTACCACGACGGCAATTTCCCCGACTTCGGGAAGGGCGTGGTGGACTTCGCGGGCGTCTTCAGTGTCCTCAACGGCATCGGCTTCACCGGCCCCTTCACGATGGAACTCGAGGGCGAATGGACCACCTCCTCCGACCCCGCGGTCCAGGAGGCCCACGTCCGCGCCTGCGTCGAGCACCTCCGCGGCCTCGGCCTCGTGCCGTGAGCCTGCGCCGGGGGGAGGGGGGCGCCCACGGACGCAAAGTTAGGGTGCCAAGTTAGGGTGCCAACTCCCCCTTCCAGGATTTGGCACCCTAACCTGCTGTATGGCCATAAGCGCATATTCCGCAAGATGTTACAGACTCCGGGCCGCCTTCCCGCCTATCTGTATCACCCTCGGCTCGCCATGGGGGTGGTGCAGTGTGCTGGAAGGCCGAGGATCGCCGATCCTCGGCCATTTCTCCATACTGTATCACTCTCCCTCCCCCTGGAAGTGATACAGATAGGCGTCGTGCGCGCCCGCCAAAATGCGCTTGACGCGGCAGTGCGATGGCGGTAGACTGATGTGGTTCCTGCACCTGCCCCTGTCACAGGAGGAGAGGGAAGATGATGCACCCTCGCGTCCCCGCCTGTGCCGCGTTCCTGGCCGCGGTTCTTTCGTCAGCTCCCTATGTGCAAGCCGTCCCGATGGATTGGGTGGCCGGCACAGGGTCGTGGTTCGATGCCGGCAACTGGAGTCCCGCTGGACCGCCCGCCGCCGGTGATGACGCGCGGATCATCAACGGCGGCGGGGCGCAGATTGCCGCGCCCGGCGCCGTGGCCAGGAATCTCACCCTCGGCGGCACGAATCCTGGCGAGGAAGGCAGCATCCACATGACCGCCGGCAGCCTCACCGTCGGCCAGGACCTCGTCGTCGGGGACCGCGGCCGGGGCGAGTTCACCCTCGATGGCGGCGCGCTCAGCGTCGGCGGAGACCTGTGGATCTCCAGGCAGTTCTCCGGCAACTCCACGTTCGACTGGAACGGCGGCACCCTGGATGTGGCCGGCAGCATCCGCGGCAACGGCTGGGAAGGCCACAGTTACTTCTGGATGGGCCGCGGAAGCAGCCCGGTGACCCTCACCCTGAGCGGCTCCTCGGGCGTCAGCGGCATTGAACTCTTCTACATGCTTCCCGACTCCAGGCTCGAAATCCTCTCAGGCGCAACGGTGCAAGTCACCATGTTCACGATGGCAGATGGTGGCTATGTAAGCATCGTTGACGGAACCCTGAGAACCGCCCCGTCGAAAGACATTGACGTGGGGCAAGTGACACTCGACAAGGCCACCGAGGTGCGGCTCAACAGTGCTACCTCCGCCCTTATCCAGACGGACTGGGTGAACAACTACGGCCGCATCAGCGGCCCTGGGCGCATCGAGGCCATCGAATACGGCCTCACAAACGGTGGCGCAGCCGAGCTGGAGGTCGGGCCGGGCGAGACCATGACCATCACCGGCCTCGTGGAGAACGCGGCGAGGATCATCGTCAACGGCGGCACCATGATCATGCAGACCCTGCCGGGCGGACTCGACAACGGCGGGGACGGCCAGGTGTCTCTGGCCGGCGGCCTGCTGCACGTCACCGGTTACCTCAACAACGGCCTCGACTACGACCCCGAAGACCCTCCCCCCATGACCGCCACGATAGTGGGCTACGGCAGCCTTCAGGCCGATGGCGGCCTCGCCAACGCGTCCACCATGACGTTCAATGGCCTCACTAATATCCTGGGCAATGTCAATAACATGCTGAGCGGCCTCATCAGCGTGTCGGGTCCCGACAGGATGGCCTTCTTCAACGACTTGCGGAACGATGGGGAGGTCTACGCAGCGAGGTAGAGCACCCGCGTCGCCCCCTCGGCCTGCACGACCGTCTGGGCGGAGTTGTTTTCGGCACAGCGGTCCGCCACGGCGAGGCTGGCGGCGTAGAGGCGGGTGCCTGGGGCGTCGAGCCGGTCCTGCACGACCAGGCGGCGTGGCACACCCGGCTCGAGGGTCACTCGACGCGGCTCGCCGAAAGGCGCCCCGTCGCGGGTGAGGGAGAGCGTGGCATCGATCGGGGACGTTGCGGCCAACTCGACCTCGAGGGCGAATGCCTCGCCCACCCTCACGCGCGCCGGGGCGCGAAGCAGCGCGACCCGCGCGTCCGCCACGTCGCCCGGCCCCACGGGCACGGCGAAGATGCGCACGCCCCCGTCGGCGGCCATGGCCGCCTCCCGCTCGGCATCGCCGCGGGTCTGGCGGCCATCGCTGAGCAGGATGAGCTGGCGGTCGAAGCTGGCGTCGCTGAGCTGCTGGGCGCCGGCGCGGATGGCCTCGGCAATGTCCGTCGCATCGGGCCGCACTGGCTGTCCCGGCAGCGACAGGTCCCCGGGGATGCTGCCCGGCCGCGTGGGCGGCACGAAGACGAATGGCGACGCCGCGAACACGACAAGGCCGGCCCTGTCTTCGCCGCCCAGGTCGGCCATGCTGCGGCGGATGGCTCCCAGGGCCTTCGGCGTGTCGAGGAACTGGCTGCCTGAGACGTCGAGCGCGTAGAGGCGGGCGACCCGCCGCGTCTCCGTCGCCCACTGTGGCCGTGCCACCGCCACGCACAGGCAGAGCGCGGTCGCGAGCGTCAGCGCGCCGCCCAGCCGCCGCCCCCACAGCGCGAACGCCCCCAGTGCCAGCGGCACGAGCAACAGGGCCACGGGAGTGACGAAGTGCAAGCGACTCATTGCCCGCGATTATAGGCCCGCCCGCGCGCCCCGTCAAGGGTGCGCACCGTTGCGATTCTCCCCAGCTCCCCACTCGTCCTCGTCGCCTGCCCACCGTAGCCTCTCGTCCTCCGTAGCCTCGGCGAAGGAGGACGGCGAAGGTGGGTCGTCCTCGTCGTCGTCGTCGAATCCCTCATACTGGCTTGCGACTTCGCAGCGGCGGCGGGGGCGTTCAAGGGTGCCAAACAAGGGTGCCAACTCCCCCTCTCTAGGTTTGGCACCCTTGGGGCCGGCCGGGGGACACCTCGCCGCCCGTGGTGCCGCCCACATCGCCATAACCGTATATACGGCTGGATGTTATGCCTTTCGCCCATCCTTCGTCCATACTGTATCACCCCCGGCTCCACAGGGGGGATGATAAGTATGCTAGAGCCGCGAGAATCGCCGATTCTCCGCCATCTGTCCATACTTGATCACTTCCTCCCCCCTCAGGGTTGATCAAGTATGGGCGCCGCTGGCTCTGGCGCGAGAAGAGGGACAGGGGAATAGGGGACAGGGGAATGAAGCGAAGAGCGCCGTCTCGGCAAGAGGATTGTGGGCGGGGCTTGGGTTGCTCTGCCCCCGTCACGCTGCGTGGCGATTTCTCTCCCCTCCCTCGCTCGTTCCTATTCCCCTGTCCCCCATTCCCCTGTCCCTCTTGCGGCTCAGGTCGGCGATGGGACCGCGCCGCCCTACTTCTTGCCCAGCAGTTCCTTCCGCAGCTCCTCGACCTTCGGCTTCAGAGTCGGGTCGAGTTCCGCCGCCTTGTTGAGCTTCTCCATCGCCGCGGCGTTCTTGTCAAGACAAGAGAGCGCCACGCCCCAGTCGAACCATGCTGCTGCATGCTTGGGATCGATCTCGACCGCCTTCGCGTACTTCTCGCACGCCCGCTCGTGGTGGCCCACACCTGCAAGAGCCACGCCCCAGCCTGCGTATGCCTCAGATCTGTTGGGGTCGATCTCGATGGCCTTGGAGAACTTCCAGGATGCATCCCCGTACTTGCCCATGCGGTTCAGTTCCGCACCCCAGGCACAGTAGGCCGCGGCATCTCGCGGTTTGCTCTCGACCGCCTGTGCGTACTTCTCGCAGGGGTTCGGAGAACTGCCCGTATCGCCGGGCACCTTGCCAGGCACAAGGTCAGCCAGCAGGACCTCGACCTTTGGTCTCAGCATGGGGTCGATCTTCGCAGCCATCTCGAGCTTCTCCATCGCCTCGGCGTTCTTCCGAAGGCCCGCCAGCGCCAGGCCCCAGTTGAAGTAGGCCCCCGCGAGTCGCGGGTTGATCTCGACCGCCTTGGCGCACTTCTCGCACGTCTCCGCGAACTTGCCCATGTCGTGAAGCGCCGCGCCCCAGCCGCAGTAGGCCACCGCGAGCCGCGGATTACTCTCGACCGCCTTGGGGTACTTCTCGCACGCCTCCGCCGTCTTGCCCATCCTGTGCAGCGCCGCGCCCCAGCCCCAGTAGGCCTCCGCGTGTCGCGGGTTGATCTCGACCGCCTTGGCGTACTTCTCGCAGGCCTCGGGGGCCTTGCCCATCAGACACAGCGCATTGCCCCACGTCAAGAACAGACTGCATAGGGCGCTCGGAACAGGCAGGCTCGCGAGGTGTGTTCCACCGACTTGGCTGAAACGCTGCTCTCCCCAGTACTCCCGAAGATAGTCGTCAGCGTCGTGAAGCTTCCCCTCTTGAGTTGTTTCGATGTTGAAGCGTTCGCCGGGGCCTTCGTACCGGACGAAGGCGTGCTCGGGTGCACGGACGAGGCAAAGCGGCATTCGCAGCCTCTGGCCAATGCATAGATACAGGAAAGAGAAGCCGTAACCGTTCACCCCGTTTGGATTAGTGGTGCGACCATGGTTTGTTTTCAGCCGACAGGGTGGGAAGGAGAGAGGGGCCGGGGCTGACAGTGAGGTGGCGAGCGCCTCGTCCCAGAGAATCTCCTGCGACCAGTCGCGCTTCGCGTAGTCGGGCAGCTTCTCGAGGCGCACGGCCACGGTCTTGCCATCGGCCGTGACGCCCTGGAAGGTTGCCCGCTTCTCGGGCAGATAGCCCTTGACTGTTTTCCCGTCGCGCAGCTTCGCCTCCAGGCAGAAGTGCCCCGCCGAGGCGGCGCTCAAGGCCACGAGTGCCACGCCACACGTGAGGCTGAGTCGGTTCATGTCGCTCTCCTTCGCCCCGCTTCGGGGCGTCGGCTCCCAACATATCAGATTCCGAGGGCAAAGCAACCGGCGAGACGATCCGCCTTGACGCATTCCGCTCGGCGTCCTACAATGCCGGACGCACCAGGAGACAGCAGATGGCCGCCGCGCGTGACCGCCGCAGTTTCCTCAGACTCGTCGCCGCCGGCGTGGCATCCGCGGCCGTTGGCCGGGGAGTCCAGGCCGCCGGGGCCGCGCAGAGCAAGCCCAATCTCATCCTCGCCATGACCGACGACCAGGGCTGGGGCGACACCGGCTACAACGGCCACCCGGTCCTCAAGACCCCCACGCTCGACGAGATGGCGCGCGCGGGCATCCGCTTCGACCGCTGGTACTCGGGCGCGCCCGTCTGCTCGCCCACGCGGGGCAGTTGCCTCACCGGCCGCCACCCCTATCGCTACGGCATCTTCCACGCCAACGTCGGCCACATGCGCCCGCAGGAGATCACCCTGGCCGAGGCGCTCAAGACCCAGGGCTACGTGACCGGCCACTTCGGCAAGTGGCACCTCGGCACCCTCACGGCCGAGATCAAGGAGAGCAACCGCGGCGGCCCGGGCGGCAAGGCCCACTTCTCGCCGCCCTGGCTCAACGGCTTCGACGTCTGCTTCTCCACCGAGGCCAAAGTGCCCACCTTCAACCCCATGAAGGCTCCCGGCTCCGACAAGCCCTACGGCACCCACTACTGGAACGAGAAGGGCGAGGCCGTCGCCGATAACCTGGAGGGCGACGACTCCCGCGTCATCATGGACCGCGTGATCCCCTTCCTCCACAAGGCGGCCGAGGAGAAGAAGCCGTTCCTCGCCGTCGTCTGGTTCCACACCCCGCACCTGCCCGTCGTCGCCGGCCCCGAGCACCGCAAGCTCTACGAGGGCGTGAAGGGCGCCGACCCCGACTACCACGGCGCCATCACCGCGATGGACGAGCAGATGGCACGCCTCCGTAAGGAGCTGCGCGACCTGGGGATCGCCGACAACACGATGCTCTGGTTCTGCGCCGACAACGGCCCCGAGGGCCAGAAGGGCAAGGCCCCAGGCTCGGCCGGGCCGCTGCGCGGCCGCAAGCGCGACCTCTTCGAGGGCGGCATCCGCGTGCCCGGCCTCCTCGAATGGCCCGCGAAGGTCAAGGAGCCCCGCGTCGTCACGGCGCCGTGCTCCACGAGCGATTACTTCCCGACCGTGCTCGACGCCCTCGGCTTCCAGGTCAGGGGCTCGCCCGAGCCTGTTGACGGCGTGAGCCTGCTGCCGCTCCTCGAGGGCAAGATGGCCGAACGCCCGCGGCCCATCGGCTTCGAGTCGGGCGGCCAGCTCGCCCTCGTGGACAACCGCTACAAGCTCATTCGAACCAGCGCCAGAGCGAACTGGATGCTCTTCGACCTCACCGCCGACCCAGGCGAGTCAAAGGACCTCGCCGCCGCGAAGCCCGACGTCGTCAAGGCAATGAGCGAGACGCTCCTCGCCTGGCAGGCATCGTGCAAGCAGAGCCTGGCTGGAGAGGATTACCATTGAGCGAAACGCCTCGGTCTGATGCGGCGCCCGCCCCCACTGGGCTTGTCCCAGTGGGGCGAAGGACTGGCCACTACCCGCGGTGCCCCCCTTACCCCCTTGCCCCCCATCCCCCTCTCCCCGATGGGGAGAGGGGGATGGGGGGTGTGGGGCGCACGCCCTAGTTGCCAATCCCTGGCTCCACCGACGCGAGGTCGGTGGGGGCAGGACTTCGGACGGCTGAGGAGTTGCCACTGACCCAGGAGGCCCACCGATGCCCAAGACCATCGCCGTGATCGGGGCGCTCGACACCAAGGGCAGCGACGTGGCGTTCGTGGCCAACGAGATCGCCGCGCGGGGCCACCGGGCGCTGCTGGTTGACACGAGCGTGATGGGCGAGCACGCCTTCAAGCCCCACGTCTCCGCCGCCGAGGTGGCGAGGGCGGGCGGCGTGGGCCTGCGCATCCTGCGCGAGAGGGGCGACAAGGCGCTCGCGATGGAGGTGATGACGCGCGGAGCCGCCAAAGTCGTCAAGCGGCTCTTCGACAAGGGCAAGATTGACGGCGTGCTTGCGCTCGGCGGCGGCGCCGGCACGGCAATCGGCACGGCCGCCATGCGCGCGCTCCCCCTCGGCTTCCCCAAGCTGATGGTCAGCACAGTGGCCTCGGGCGACACGTCGGCCTACGTGGGCACGAAGGACATCGTGATGATGCCCTCGATTGTGGACGTGGCGGGGATCAACCGCATCAGCGCCCCAATCTACGCAAATGCCGTGGGCGCCATCGTCGGGATGGTCGAGACGAAGCGGCCAAGGGTCAAGTCCCGGCCCCTCCTCGCCGCCTCGATGTTCGGCAACACCACGCCCGTCGTCACCCGCTGCGTCGCCGCGATGGCCGAGCGGGGCTACGAGACCCTCGTCTTCCACGCCACAGGCACCGGCGGCAGGACGATGGAGAGCCTGGTGGACGAGGGGTTCATTGACGGCGTGCTCGACATCACGACCACCGAGTGGGCCGACGAGGTTTGCGGCGGCGTCTTCACCGCCGGCCCCCACACGCTGTTGCGTCCTCGTCCTCGGCGCGCTCCTCGCGCTGCGGCTCGCCCCGTGGACCTGGGCGGCGATGGGCCTTCCCGCCCTCAGCCCGTTCGTCGTCCTCTGCTCTGCCGCGGCGGCCCGGGCCATCGGCATCGTTGCGCTCCTAGCGCTGCCGATTCTCGTCTTGAGTATCGCCCTCCGCAGGGGCTTCTGCCGCTGCGGCTGCCCCGTGGGCCTGCTGCTGGAATGTGTCGGGCAGGTGAGGGGCCTGGCGCGTGCGGCTGTCGCTCCTGTTCTTGGCAGACATACCACGTCCACGGGCCTGAACCCTCCCCCGCACCCCTCCCTTGAAGGGAGGGGGGTGCCAAACCCCTCTCCCTCTCAGGGAGAGGGTAGGGAGAGGGTGGGACTGGTGGAACGGGGGCGCCGCCCGGCTTCGGGACGGCCCTCGGTGAGAGGCCCACGGCTTCCGGCGATTGGCCAATGGGTGCTGCTGATCACCCTGGCCGGCTCGCTCCTGGGCTATCCCCTGCTCCTGTGGCTCGACCCACTGGCGCTCTTCCACGGCTTCTTCGGCGCCCTTCGGCCGCCGTTCGCCGCACTCGCATTGCTCTCGGCCATCGGCCTGCCCGCCGTCGTGCTCCTCACCCTCCTCTGGCCGGGCATCTGGTGCGGCCGGCTCTGCCCGCTCGGCGCGGCGCAGGACCTGCTCGACATGGCTCGCGCCCCAAGCACGGCGCCTGCCGGCGGCCCCGGAGTCGCCCGCCGCTCCGTGCTCGCGGTGGGCCTCGGCGCCGCCTGGGCGCTAGCCACGACCCGCTGGGCTCGTGCAGGCGTCGCCAGACCCATCCGCCCGCCGGGAGCGCTCGACGAGGCGCGCTTCCCTGGCGTCTGCATCCGCTGCGGCAACTGCGTCCGCGTCTGCCCATCCCACATCCTGAGCCACGACACGTCGAGCGTCGCCGGCTTCCTCGCCCCAGTCGCGGAGTTCCGAAGCGACTACTGCCGCGAGGACTGCGCCCGTTGCGGCCAGGTGTGCCCGAGCGGCGCCATCGCCCGCCTGCCCGTCGCCGAGAAGCCTCAGCACCCGATGGGCATCGCCAAAGTGGACATGGGCCTCTGCGCCCTCGGCAACGGCCGCGAGTGCTCGGCCTGCATCCTCCGCTGCCCCTACGACGCTATCACCACCGCGTTCAACTGGGACGACTACACGACCACGCTCCGCGTGGACGCGGCGAAGTGCCCCGGCTGCGGCGCCTGCGAATTCGCCTGCCCCATGCCCCTCAAGGCCATCGTGGTCGTGCCCCCCTCTCGCGGGGTGCAGTAGGGATTCTGACAAGGGAATGAGGGACAGGGGAATAGGAGATGAAGCGGAACCTGGCAAGAGGGGGGCAGAGAGTTCCAGGCATGATGATTCCGGCCGGAACGATATTCCGCCCTCAGGCCAGGGTGGCAGGCGGCCTGCGCTCAGCCGCTCTGGCTTCGTTCCCCTGCTCTCGGATTCCTATTCCCTTGTCCATCATTCCCTTGTCCCGCCTTCTCCGTCCACGTCCCAACCACGGGCGCCAATGAAGGGAACCGCAATGCTGGAACGCTACGCAGGAAACCCGGTCCTCTCGGCCAAGGACGTGCCCTACAAGGCCACCCTCGTCTTCAACGCTGGCGTCGCGAAGTTCCAGGGCCGCTACGTCATGGTCTTCCGCAACGACCACGGCACCTGGGGCCAGCCCCGCTTCGAGGGCACCAACCTCGGCCTCGCCTTCAGCGACGACGGCATCACCTGGCACGTGCAGCCCAAGCCCTGCTTCGAGATGAAGGACGCCGAGGTCACCCGTGCCTACGACCCCCGCCTCACCGTCCTCGACGGCCGCGTCTACATGTGCTTCGCCGTGGACACCCCGCACGGCGTCCGCGGCGGCATCGCCGTGACCGACGACTTCGACCGCTTCGAGGTCCTCAGCCTCTCCGTGCCCGACAACCGCAACATGGTCCTCTTCCCCGAGAAGATCGGCGGCAGATACGTCCGCCTCGAGCGCCCCTTCCCCGTCTACAGCCGCGGCGGGGGCGAGCTGTTCGACATCTGGCTCTCCGATTCGCCCGACCTGTGCTACTGGGGCAACTCCGCCCTCGTCCTCGCCACCGAGCAAGTCCCCTTCGCCAACGCCAAGATCGGCCCCGCCGCCCCGCCCCTCAAGACCCCGAAGGGCTGGCTCACCACCTTCCACGCCGTGGACATTGACCCCACCCGCGGCAAGAACGGCTGGGAGCCGACCTGGAAGAAGCGCTACACCGCTGGCCTCATGCTCCTCGACCTCGCCGACCCGCGCAAGGTCGTGGGCCTATGCCCGAAGCCCCTCCTCGCCCCCGAGGCCCCCTACGAAATCGCTGGCGGCTTCCGCAACAACGTCATCTTCCCCTGCGGCACCATCCTCGAGGACGATGGCCAGGTGAAGCTCTACTACGGCGCCGCCGACACCGTCATCTGCCTCGCCACCGCCCACCTCGACGACCTCATCGCGCTCTGCGAGCCACGCTGAGACACATCCCGGCTCTCTCGTTGCGAAGCTCCGGCTTCGCAACGCACACCGTGTGGCTCCCGCCACGCCCCATCCGAAGCGGGAGCTTCGGCACCCCGCGTCGCGAAGCAGGAGCTTCGCGACGACAGGGAGAGGAATCGGGGGCGGAAACCACTTGCAAATCCGGCGGCGGGCCGTATAGTGGTAATGGTGGGCCATGTAATCCGGGGGATAGAACATGCCCAGAGAGAGCAGGCGCCTCGGCCAGAGCACCCGAGCGATTCTCGCCGAGGTACGCGCGGGCCTCGCCGAACGCTTCGAGCCGGTCGGGCCGCCCGAGGTGGTCGAGAATGGCCCGGTCCGCGCGGCCATTCGCGTGAAGAGCCGCTGGGGCGATTCGACGGCGGAGCAGACGTTCTACCTCTACGACGGCCTCGCGCGGGTGGACGCCTGCCTGGTCGTGAACTGGGCCGAGAAGCACAAGATGCTCAAGCTGGCCTTCCCCACGGCCATCGAAAAGCCCGTGGCCACGTTCGAGGCGCCCTACGGCTGCATCACGCGCCCGACCAGTGGCGAGGAGGAGCCAGTCCAGCGCTGGATGGACCTCTCGGGCACCATCGGCGGCCAGCCGGCGGGCCTGGCGCTGATCAACGACGGCGAGTACGGCGCCGACGTGTTGGGCGGGGAGATGCGGCTGAGCCTGCTCCGCAGCCCCATCTACGCCTTCCACGACCCAAGGAAGCCCGAGCCGGGCGTCGAGTACCAGTACACCGACCAGGGCGAACACGTCATCCGCTATCGCCTCGTGCCCCACGGCGGCTCGTGGCAGGACGCGGGGGTCGCCCGCGAGGCGCAGAGCCTCAACGTGCCCGTCTTTTTCCGCTTCGAGGACGTGCAGGACGGCAGCATCTCGTCCTGCGGCTCGGCGGTCGAGCTAAAGCCCGACAACCTGCTGCTCACGGTGCTGAAGAAGGCGGAGGAGGGGGACGACCTGATCGTCCGGTTCGTCGAGACGGCGGGGCGGGAGACGGAGGGGCGGGTGGACCTCCATTTCGCCCAGGCCGCCTGGACGGGGCGGGTGAGGCCGTTCGAGATCAAGACCCTGCGCTTCGACCTGGAGGCGAGTAGCGCGCGAGAGGTGAGCATGCTGGAGTGAGGAAGGCAGGGCACTGATCCTGCCATCGGGCACGGCACAGAGGAAGACCGTTTGAGTCGGATGAGGCTGAGAAAATAGGGCGCAGATTGGCGAGAAATCTCCGAGACGTAAGATGTGACGCTGCAAGAGCATGCGAAGATAGGCTGGCGCGCCGGAGATTCTCACCCGCCCATGTTGGGGGGGCATTGTCGTAGTTAGGTTAGAGGGGAAGCACGGCCGCATCGCGCATCCCAGAGCGTAGATGCCAGACTCCAGATGCTGAGGGGAGAGTGCGCGATGTTGAGCCGTCTCGTTCGAAGCCAATGGCTGGTGAGAAAGGAGTCCAGCGATGAAGCGGTCAGGATCGGCGGGCATCTGGCCCCAGGGCGAGGCACCGGAGGCGGAGGCGGTGCTGGTGCAGTTGGACGAGGTGGCGGCGGAGGGGGTGGAGTGGCTGTGGGCGGACCGTATCCCGATGGGGAGGGTGACGGTTCTGGCTGGGGAGGGCGGGGTCGGTAAGTCGTTGGTGGCGCTGGACATAGCGGCGCGGGTGAGCCGAGGGGGGCCCTGGCCGGGGGCCAGGGCATCCCAGATGCCAGATTCCAGATTACAGATTCCAGAGCCTGGGCACACGGCCGCAGATGGGGCCAGGGAATCCCAGATGCCAGATTCCAGATTGCAGAGTCAAGAGCCAGACGGACGCGCGGGGGCGGCTAGCGGGGGTTCGGGCCAATCTGGAATCTGGAATGTGGAATCTGGAATGGCTGGGGACGTGGTGCTGCTGACGCCGGAGGATGATCTGGCGGGCACGGTGCGGCCGCGGCTGGAGGCGGCTGGGGCCGACCTGGGCCGCGTGGCCGAGGTGCGGCTGGCCGAGGCGACGCAAGTGGTTCCGCGGCGGACATTTGCGTTGGCGGAACACCTGGCCGCCGTGCGCCACGCGGTCGGGATGCGGGGGGGCGTGCGGCTCGTGGTGGTTGATCCCGTGGAGGCGTTCGTGGGCCGGCGGCGGGGGGACATGGAGGGGGTGCTCGATGCGTTGGCCGAGCTGGCCGAGGAGACGGGCGCCGCGGTGCTCGCCGTGGCGCGCGCGAGCGGGCGGATGGCGGCCCGGGCGGCGTGGACGGTGCTGGCGGACGCCGAAGTGTCGGAACGGCGGACACTTATGCCCGTGAAGAACACCCTGGTGGCGGGGGCCGCTGGGCTGGCATTCCGCCTGGTGGACGGCTCGGGTGTGCCGAAGGTGGCGTGGGAGCCGGGACCGCTAAGGCGGCCGGGCCGCGCGCCCGAGCGGCTGACCGCTGCCGCGGCCTGGCTGCTCGAGGCGCTCGAGGGGGGTCCGCTGGCGAGCCGCGAGGTCGGCCGGCGGGCGCGGGGGGCAGGGCTGTCGTGGGCCTCCGTGAGCCGGGCGAAGCGGCGGCTGGGCGTGGCGCACGCCTGCTCCGGCTTCCAGCGCCCCTGGCTGTGGCGCCTCCCCCGGGGGAGGGGGCAGGGGCCGTGTGGCGCACAGGTGAGCGACTCTGGCAAACACTGGCCGACTCTGGGGCCGGACGCGGCGGATCGGGCGATCCGCAATTGAGCGAGTCTGCACTGCTCTGAGCGACACTGGCAAGTCTGGCCCCCAATGCTGGCGCCTCTGGCCGGTCGGGGCTCCAACCCTCCCCCTGCCCCCTCCCTGGCAGGGAGGGGGGTTCGGACCCCCTCTCCCTCGCAGGGAGAGGGCAGGGAGAGGGTTGGGGTCGGACGGCACACTGAGCGACACTTGACAGCGGGCGGGAGGGGTGGTAGAGATGGGGGGCGTGGGGGTGGCTTCTGGGCAAGGAGACGAGCGATGAGGAACGGAAGCGTTGTGTCGGTGGCGGCCATCGGGTTGGCGGCTCTCCTGGGCGCAGGGGCCGCCGAGGCGGGGGCGAAGCGGCGGGTGGTCTACTACTCGCAGACCGAGGGCTATCGCCACGGCGAGGGCATCGCCGGCGCGCTCAAGGTGCTCACGTACAGCTCGCTCCGCCGCTCGTAGACGCTGCCCCGCATGGTGTTGAGCACCGTGAGGGCGGCAATGACGATGGGCAGGATGAGGTCGAGCACGCCCTCGAGCGACTGCATGCGGAACTTGCCGCCGTAGAAGGCCACGCCGTCGAGGCCGTAATAGGTCGGCTCGGCAGACCGCTCCAGGTGCGTGGTGAGCGCCTGCCGCGCCGCGCGGTAGTCCATGCCCTGGAACGCCACGGCGACCGAGGCGGCGAGGGTCCGCGAGGGCATGGCCTCGACCGGCGTGATGACCACGCGGTCGGCGGGGAGGCGGGGGACGTTTTCGGGGATCTCGGCCGCCTCCTCGCTGTAGGCCGCGGCGCCCTGGACCGGGCCGCGGACGGAAAGGATGTCCACGGGCAGGAGCGGCTCGCCATCGAGGTCGGTCACGCGGTCGAGGCGGGCGCCGTCGAAGACGCCGAGGACCGTGTAGCTGCGGCCGCCGAGGCTGGCCGTCGCCGTGCCCTTCTTCACCGCCTCGTCGTCCACCCGCAACTGGTCGGCCATCGCCCGCGAGAGGAAGCAGGACAGCTCGGTGTTCGACTCGAACCAGCGGACCAGGACGTCGAAGGCGCCCTTGACCGGCGTCACGTCGGGCTCGCGGCGGCTAAGGCCCAGGATGGCGTTTGCCGTGGCCTCAGACGTCTTCTCGCCGGCCACCGACGCGACGGTGAACTGGGCCAGCTCGGGCGCCTTGCCCAGGGGAATCTCGAAGTTCCCTGCCCAGTCGCGCTGGACGACCGCGTGCTCCTCGCCGTACAGCTCGCGGAGCGGGGCCGCGGCGTCGGCAACGGTCTTCAGGCCCCTGTCGCGCACGAGCAGCCCCGTGTAGGGTGCCTTGCCGAGAGCGAACTCCACGTCCACAACATCCGAGCTGAACGACGCGAAGCAGAGCATGACGAACGTCGTGAGGATGAGGGTGCCGATAGTCAGCCCCGTGCGGACGGGGCGCTTGCGCAGGTTCGACAGGCCGAGGACGAAGGCCGTGGCCATCGCGCCCGCGCGCGACACGTCGGCCGCCTCGGCCCGCCCCTGGCGGCGGCGGCTCAACTCCGCCAGGTTCTTCTTGAACCGCCCGCCGAGGAATGCTGTGACCATCGCGGCGAGGGCGAAGGTGATGAAGCCCAGCAGGATGACGTAGGGGCTGCGCACGAGTTGCACCGCGGGATGCACCGCCCGCAACGCCAGGAAGAACAGCAGGAAGATCAGCCCCTGCACCGCCACCTGCACCCGCAGGTCGGGGTGGCCCACGAGCAACTTCTCGGCGAAGAGGGCGAAGGGAATGGCCAGGAAGAGGTAGAACAGGATGCCCACGACCGCATCGGACGCGTTCTTGCGGATGACAGGATGGATGTTCGCGCTGTAGGCGAGGGACTCGGAGGCGAGGCGTTTGGCCTCGACCATTCGGCCGGCGGCGGCGAGCCGCTGCGCCTCGTCCGCCAGGGTCACCGCCTTCTCGTTGTAGCGCAGCACCATGTCGTCCGCCATCCCGTAGCGGGCCTGGAGCCGCGTGCGGCGGGCGTTGAGCTGGGCCATGCTCAGAGCCGCGTCCAGCTCGATGTTCGTGATGCTCGGCGTGTCGGCGGCGAAGTAGCCGTTGCCCACGATCTCCTGGTTCGTAGTGCGGGCTTCAGCCCGTATCCCCGTTTGTAGTGCGGGCTTCAGCCCGTAGTCTCCATCGGCCGGGCCGGTCGCGCCCAGGGCGAAGGCCCGGATCTCCATCAGATTCGGGTTCCGCCGTTGGCCCTTCTTGAACGTGAAGTAGAGGCGCGAGTCGGGCGGGACGAAGCAGACGTTGGTGCCGCCCGACGACTCGACCTTGAAGTCCTGCGGGGCCGCCATGCTCTTGGTCTCGATGAAGTCGAAGCCTGCGTAGGGCCGCAGCGTGGCGGGGTCGGCCATCGGGAACATCTGCACCGGCGCCGCGCGGAAGACCACCGCCGTCGCCTGGCTCTTCTGATACTGCGCCAGCCGCACGCGCCGCACGGCGTAGGGCGCGCCCTCGCCGCTCTTGGGCGTCGAGAGCGTCCACGTCACCTCGCCGTCCTCGGGGCGCACGACCGCGGCGTCAATGTCAATCGGAGCCCCCCAATCCTGCGACAGGGCGGTTGGCCAGACGCAGGGCAGCTCGAAGCGGCCACGCCAGTCGGCCGTCACCACCCAGTCGGTGCCCACGCCGGGCGGCACGACGGCCGGCTTTCCCGAAACCATGACCGGCCCGAAGCGGACGAGCGCCCCCGGCATCGGGTGGTTCGGCGTCAGGCTGTCGCCCACCTGGCTGACCACCTCGCCGCGAATCGTCGTCAGGTCGCTCCCGCGGGCTTGAGGAGCGCATCCAGCGTGTCGGACGGCGTGCCGAGCGTCTCGCGGTTGTCGTCGAGTGTCACCAGGCTGAACGCGGGATAGCCGGCCCAGAGCGCGGCGAGCGACTCGAAGTAGCTGGGCGCCCCGTACCATTCGGTCGCGAAACCGAGGTCCTTCGTGTCATTGCCTCGGAGCAGATTGGCGAAGCGCGGCTGCCCCTTCTTCGTCTTCACGTAGTCGAGCGACGGGTCGGCGGCCTGGAGCCGGTCGGCGGCGAGGCGGAACTGCGCGGCCACCTCGGCGTCGGCGGGCATGCAGGCCGACACCTGCTTCGGCTCCCCACACACCAGCCCCACGCGCCCGCTCCGTGCCGTCAGGTCGAGGCCGAGGAAGAGGAGGCGCCGGTACGGCGCAAGGGCCTTCGCCAGCTCAAGGCGGTCCTTCGCCTCACGGTAACGGCGGGTTGCCCTTGCTGCCCTTTCCTCGGCTATGTGGAGTACGGCGTTGCCAATTTGTGGCACGTCGGCTCTCTGTCGCCCCTGCTGCCCCGGGGACAGCGCCGCCTTCTCCTTCAGTTGCCAGAGGGGCCTGGACAGGGCAGCTTGCGCCGCCAGCTGGCGCCTCCGCGCCTCGTTGTAGGCGGAGAAGGTCTCGGCCTCGCCACCCGCGGCATCGCGCACCGCCAAGTTGTCGCGGACCCAATCCGCTCTGCACGCCGTCACATCCTCCACAGCCGCCATCAACTCCCCGTCCGCGAAGTTGGTGAGACAATCGTAGAGACAGCGGCGGATGCTATCGTCCCACCGCGTCCAGTAGTCGTCCTCCGCCTCCCGGGTCGTCGCAGCCCAATAGGCGTCGTCGCATGCCACGGCGGCTGCTGCCCTTGCCGGCCCATAGGAGTCGAAGGCTTCTCGCTCCTCGGCCTCCGCTGCGCGTACCGCAAGCTCGCGTTCGTCGCGTACGCCGAGGACGCGCACGCACTGGCGCATGCCGGCCAGACCCTGCCCATGCCCCGCCGTCGCGATGAGGATGGCCGAGCGCTTTAGGTCAGCCCTCTCTTCAGCCAAGCGTCGGGCCAGGGAAAACAGCGCGGCAGCTCCAGAGGCCTGCTGCGCGCCCGGCGCCAGGCCCGGCGCATAGCTGTAGGCATCATAATAGGCGTTGACCACGACGGCCTCACCATCAGGGTCCGGCGCGTGCAGGATCGCGATCAGGTTGTGTGCGCGTCGCTCGCACCAAGACACGCGGGACTCGATGAGAATTGTCTCCCCGACGAGGCGGGCAGCGTCTCCTGTCACGAGGAAGCGGGGCACGTTCACCGAGGCATCCACGTGGTCCCCCCAACGGGCGCCCGCGAGCCGCTTCCCGTCGTCGTAGTAGAGAACTCCAGCGGCGCCCATCCCGGCCACGGTCGTCCAAGACGCGCCCAGGGGCAGGAGGACAAGTTTGCCTCGGAGGTCCACGTCCCTGAACTCCCGTGCCAGTCCCTTCTCCCCCCTGAGCACCTTGCCGCGAACCACAGCGTTCACCGTGCGGAACCAGTTGGGAAGCAGTGGATAGATGCTGAGACCCTCCAGTTCTCGTCCTGCCTCGTTGGTGACGCGAGATTCCCCGGTGACAGGAACAGTGACCGGGAAGGCTTGCTCATGCACAGTGTAGCCCAGCTTGCGGAGGCCCTCCGTGATGTGGTCGGCGACCGCCTTCGCGCTCTCTGACCCAGTGAAGCGGCCAGGCGTGGAGCACAGCCGTTTCAGTTCGTCGTGGAGGGCCTCCTCGGTCACGGCGGAGGCGATAGCCTTGTAGTCGGGCGGCTCGACGCCCGAGGGCGGGAGGATGCAGGGCTGCGGCGCGGCGAGGCGATTGAACGCGAAGAGCGCGGCGAGGCAGAGGGCGCCCAACACCAGCGTCAGAACCGCGTTGCTCAATAGCTTCCGCATCGTTCACCCATCCCCTCCCGCGGGTTCCAATACCCGCGGGAGGGTAATCCCGGAACAAGGCACGTGCTGTCCCCACTAACCTCCCGCAGGTATTGGAACCTGCGGGAGGTCAGGCTATGGGAAGCACGTGAACACATCCGTCACCCCCTGCGCCTGGCGCACGAGGGCCACGACATCCCAGAAGAGCATGCCGACCACGCACCCGACGAAGATGCCGCCGAAGAAGGGCGTCATCTTCTCGCGGACGGCTCGCGGGCCGCCGAGCCGCAAGCCCACGGCCTTGATGACCCAGGCGGCCAGGAGCGACCCCCAACACATGTAACAGAAGTAGCTGTTCGCCAGGATGTAGCCGATGGGGTGGAGCCAGAAGCCGACGAAGTGCGTGCGCAGGAAGGCCAGGAGAAGCGTGACGGCGCTCCCGACGCCCACGCCGATGAGCGGCCCGGTGGGGTAGCGCGGCTTCGGCGTGTCGCCCTGCTTGTCCGCGGCCACCACCTCGGCATCGGCCTCGGCCGTGGCGTTGCGCAGCGAGGTGAAATACCAGTTCTGCCCCGCCGCCCAGTCCTTCATGTAGGGGATGTTGTCGCTGCCCTTGCCGTAGGCCCACACGAGCATCACGTAGCCGCCGATGAGGACTCCGCCGAGCGCGCCCACGATGAGCGCCCAGCGCACGCCAGGCCGTTGACGCGCTGGGTGATGAGCCCCTCGAGCTTCTCGAGCATCGCGTCGTCGAGGGGCCGCGGCCCGCCGCCGCCGAAGCGGAGCGCCCGGCCGTCGGTCTGGATGGCCTTCCAGTTGGCGCCGGCCAGGTGGAGGTCGCCCTTGCCGGCCGTGTGGTCGTTGTAGAACAGCAGGCCCCACTTCTCGAGCCAGGGGAGCACGCCGGTGTTGCCGTGGTCGGTGAAGCCGCCGTTGAAGCCGTAGTCCTTGGAGAACTGGCCGCCCTCGTCGCCCGTGCCGATGTGCCACTGATAGCGCCAGGGCATGTAGACCCACGTGTCCCACCGGCCGAGGAGCATCTTGGGGTCCTGGCGGACCGGCTTGAACTCGGGGGCCGATTTGGCGTAGGCGAGATAGGGGTCCTCCGCGGCAGAGACGCCCCCGCCGAAAGCAACAGCCGCCGCAATCAACCAGCAACGCTTCACGGCCAGTCTCCTTGCCCAATAGGAGTGAGGGAATGGGTGATCAGTCTGCCTCAAAGTCGTCGCGCGAGAGTTCGGCCTGGCGAATGATCGAACGGAGTGTGCCGAGCTTCACCTCCCTGTGGTCCGGCACTGGGACAGTGATGGTTCCTGTGGCATCCCTCCGCTGCATGACAACATGGCTGCCGCGCTGCCGCACCTCGATGAACCCGTGCCGCGCTAGGATGGCGCAGACCTCCTTGCCGGAGAGCAGACGCAGCTTACCCAACGCTCACCTCGACGTTGGTGACGTAGACTTCGCCGGCGAGGCGGCGCTGGACCTCGCCGGGAGAGGCGCACTCGAAGAAGAGTTCGAGGGCCTCGCGCAGGTTCCGTCGCGCCTCTTCCACCGAATCGCCTTGGCTGGCGATGTCGAGTTCAGGACACAGCGCAACGTAGCCTTCGCCCTCGCGTTCTATGATGGCCGTGAGGAGCTGCTTCATCGCGGTTCTCCGTCGTGAAAGCCGCGGAACTGGTCGCTCCTTGCCATACTACCCTGTTCGCTCCGCGATGTCAAAGACAGGATGCCAGCCAGTTCGGCGCGTCCGTGCGGAGGCCCGTGTCGAGCACCAGGCGGTCCTCGTGCCTCGCGTATGCCTGGCGGGCGGGCTCGAGCCAGCGGCGGAGTTCGGGCTCGGAGACGGCGCAGTTGCGGCCGTCCACCAGGCCCTCGAAGCGCAGGGGCAACGGGGCGAGGGAGGCCGCTACGTCGGCCAGGTCGCCCGCGGTGAGGGCGCCGGGCACAATGATGTCGTGCGGCACGTAGACGAAGGGCGAGCAGAGCATCGCCTCGAAGCTGGCGAGGCCTCGGCGGACGAGGACGGCCTTGACGCCCTCCTCGAACAACGTAGCGAAGAGGGCCAGCAGGCCGCCCAGCGGCTCGCTCTCGCGGGGGCAGTCGTTGCTCTCCAGCGGCTTGTCGGGGAAGGGCGGAACGTTGACGGGTGCGAACGAGTCGCCCCAGAGGGCGAGGCGTTTGGCGTCGAGTTCGGGCCGGGTGCCCAGGTAGCGGAGGACGGCGCGCAGGTCGCGCAGGCGCAGGCCGGTGAGGGTCTCGCCCAGCATCATGTAGGTGGACGACGGGCCGACGGACTTGCGGTGGCGGCCCGGCTCGCCATTCGCGTCGGTCTCGCCCGTCGAGCGCACGTCGGGGAGACACACGGCGATGCCGCGGGCGAGGAGCGCGGCCAACTCGTCGGCACGGTGCTTCAGGAACCCCGCCTTGCCCTGCTTGGCGATGGCAACGACGAGGGGGAGCTTCCCAGAGGACTGTGGGCGGGGCGTCCCTGCCCCGCGGACATTCGGCGGCAGGAGGAGGAGCGTCGGGACGACGATGCCCTCCTCGACAGTGAGCAGGAGGCGCTCGGCGAGGTCGTCCTTGCCGCGGGCCTCGGCCTTGGGGACGCCTCTTGGCTCGATGTCGCCGAGCAGGCGCGCCCAATCCTCGCGCAGCTTCCTGCGCCGCTCGGCCGGCGCGAGCTGGGCCAGGGCGGCGCGGGCCTTTCCCGCCCGCTCGAGGCTCAATGCCTTCGCCAGGTAGTGAACCAGCTTGGGCTGGCGCTTGGCCGCCACGGCGTCGGTCATGCACCGCAGCTCTTCGGCTGGGCGGCGCACCTGCGGCTCCTCCTTGGGGGCGGCGATGCCGAACCAGCGCTCGAGGTGCGGGTAGATGCCCTTGCGGTGGGGCGCGCCCACGTTATTGCAGTGGCTGGCGTCGGGCGGGCGAATGGTCACGCGGCCCCAGCCGTGGCAGGCGGCCAACTTGTCCGCCGCGCCGTAGAGGCCCCAGACCCGCCCGAAGCGCTTCCACACAGGGTCGCGCTCGGCGTCCCACGCGAACTCGTGGGCGTAGATGAGCGGCTTCGGGGCCACGGACCCGACCGTGACGTAGGGGAAGAAGCCGTCGCGCGCGCTCAGCCGCAGGTTGCGGGTGGACTCGAAGCTGCCACTGCCCGCGAAGTTGAACGCCTCGTCGGCGTTCTCGGGCAGAGGGTAGCGGGTCTCGGGCTGCGGGCCGCCGAAGTTGAAGGGGATGGAGCAAGTGATGCGCGGGTCGAGTGCGGCGACGACCGCCGCGGGGTCGCCCCCCCCGGCCACGGAACCCATGATGATGATCTTCTCCCGGTCAATGCCCGGGCGGCTCAGCAGCAGGTCCACGCCCCGCATCAGGTCCCAGGCCATCCAGCCCGTGAGGCTCTCGCCCACCAGGTGGAGCTGCATGCCGATGGCCATGCGGTGGCGGTAGTCCTCGCGCCCCGCGAAGGGCTGCTGGCGGCGCTCCCCGTGGCTGATCTGGTCCATCACCCCTGGCCACGCCGGGCGAAGTGATTCAGCTCATTGACGGCTCGGAGGTGAAGCTGGGCGCCGAGCACCTCGTGATCGCCGACGTGACCCGCCCCGTCGCCCTCGCGGGCGTCATGGGCGGCCTGCCCACCGAGATCGGCGAGGGCACCCACGTCGTCCTCCTCGAAAGCGCCAAGTTCGACCCCGTCAACATCCGCCGCACCACGCGGACGGCCGGCAAGTCGAGCGACTCCTCCTACCGCTTCGAGCGTGGCGTGGACACTCCGACGGTGGAGTGGGCCTCGCGCCGCGCCGCCGCGCTCATGCAGCAGCACGCCGGCGCCAAGCTCGCCGCGGGCGTCATTGACGTCAATCTCACCCGCGAAACCCCGCGCACCGTCGCCCTCCGCATCCCCCGCATCGAGCGGGTCCTGGGCCTGGCCATCACGGCGCCGCAGGCCACCAAGCTCCTCGAAGGCATCGGCTTCACCGTGAAGCCCGACGGCCCGAAGACTCTGGCCGTGGACGTGCCGAGCTTCCGCCCCGACGTGGAGGCCGAGATTGACCTCATCGAGGAGGCCGCCCGCTGCCACGGCTACGACCGCGTGCCCGAGACCTCGCGTCTGGCCATCTGCGACGTGCCGGCCAGCAAGGCCGACCGCGTGGCGGCCCTCGCGCGCGAGACCCTCATCCGCCTCGGCTACTCCGAGGCCGTCACCACCAGCTTCCTGGCCGACCCGTTGGCCCTCGCCTTCTGCCCCTGGAACGCCGAGGAGCCGCTTCGCGTGAGGAACCCCCTGCGCAGCGACGAGGCGGCCCTCCGCCGCAGCCTCGTCCCCTCCCTCCTCCAGGCCGCACGCACCAACCAGGCCCAGGCCGTGGGCGAGGTCCACCTGTTCGAGGTCAACCGCGTCTACCTGCGCCGCGCCGCGGGACACCGCTTGCCCGAGGAGAAGCGCTGCCTGGCCATCGTGGCCCACGAGGGCTTCAGCGACGTGAAGGGCGCGGCCGAGGCCGTCCTCGGGCGCCTGGGCGTGCTCGACCGGTGCACCTTCGGCCCCGTGTCGCACGGCTTCCTCACCCCGGGCGCCGCGGGGGCCTGGCACCTGGGCAACAGCCTGCTCGGCTACGTGGGCGAGCTGTCCGAGGAGGCGGCCGCGGCCTTCGACCTCCGCAAGGCCCCTAACGTCGCGGAACTGGACCTCGACATCCTCACCACCTCGGCGAACCTCGAGCGCGCCTTCCGCGCCCTGCCCCGGTTCCCCGCCGTCACGCGTGACCTGGCCATCGTCGTCCGCGAGGCCGTCGCCTGGGCCGAAATCGTCGGCGCTGTCCAAGCCACGGGCGTCGAGCACATCGAGGCCGTTCGCTTTGGCGAAGTCTACCGCGGCAAGCAGATCGAGGCGGGCCACAAGAGCATCTTCTTCGGCATCACCTACCGCGCCCCCGGCCGCACCCTCACCAACGACGAGGTCAACGCCAGCCAGGCCCGCATCGTCGCCGCCCTGGCCGAGCGCCTGGGCGCGACGTTGAGGACGTAGCGGGCTGACAGAACATGAGTGCCAAGACGGTGAAGTCCGAGTTGAGGGCCATCGCGAGGCGCATGCCTCGGTCGGCCGCCTACAGCGATGCGATGTACGAGTTCTACGTTCGCATGAAGATCGCCAAGGGCCGGCAGGCTGCCGACGAGGGGATGGTCGTCTCCCACAAGGATGCGCGGCGCAGGCTTGGAGTATGAGCCGCACACCTGGCCCGCTCCGCGGGCGGGAAAAGCGGCGACTTCGTCGCCGCAGTCCATCGCCGCGCCCGCGTGACGCGGGACCGATATGGAGTGCGGCATCGCAGATGCCGCTGTGGGTCCAAGCGGAGCGGCAGGGGAGGAGGAGGCCCCCCGCGAGCGGCGCGAGGGTTAGTGTGCCAAATGCGGGGAGGGGGAGTTGGCACCCTAACTTGGCACCCTAACTGCTGGGCGGCGGCTAGGGAGCGTAAGGCTAAGCCACGCCTGTGGTTATGACGCCCAGAGGCACACTCGGCTGCTCGGGTGGCCAAGAATGCCAACTCCAGGGGGAGGGAGTTGGCATCCTTGGTGGCATTCTTGGCGGGTGCCCCCCGGGGGAGGGGGGGCAGGAGCCGAGGTGATCGGCGAGGCGGCGCATCATGAGGACGAAGTAGCCGGTGAAGTCGTCCACATAGTTGATGGTGACGGCGACGTGGAGGCGCTCGGCTCAGCGGGAGCTTCGCCCTCCCGTTCCGGAGGCCCCCCGCAACTGGAAAGCACTCAGGATACCCAGATTTCGGAGATGGTCCGCACTACCCAGGCGTCCTTGTCCTTGACCAGGAGCACGAGGACCCCCGCACCCGCAAGCCCCCCGTTGCTCACCGTCACCCCTACGAGGGCCTGGGTGCGCGCTTTGTCCAATCCCACCCGTGACAGGGTCACGACGCCTCCGGCGTCCGGGTATCGGGCGTAGAACCTCTTCCACGGGTCCACGCGCTCCTTTTTGGGATCACCAAAGACCTTCTGGAGCTCCTCTGGGGTGGCAAGCGTGAACGTGAAGGCCTTCTTGGGGTCCACAATCATGAGGGGATACCGCCATCCCGTGTCCGGGTAACGCGACCGGTTGAGCAGCTTGCCGTGCTGGAAGACCTGCCGGACGGCAAAGGCGGCATCCGGATGGGATTTCACCAGTGACGAGACATCGGAGACGTAGACGTGCTGCCAGTAGGGATTGCCGTCACATTCAGCGGGACCTGTGGACCACCGTCATGGGCATTCAGGGCCACTCAGGCGAAGGCGCCCGCCTCATCTGCGAATGGATTTGGGACGGCGCCATCGGCGAGGTGCGCGAGGTGGATGCCTGGTGCAGCCTCTCCTACTACCCCTGGGGCCACGCGGGCTGGAGTTCCAAGTGGGGCACCCGCCCCACCGACACGATGCCCGTGCCCGAGGGCCTCGATTGGGACCTCTGGATCGGCCCCGCCCCGATGCGCCCGTTCCACCGCGCCTACCACCCGACCACCTGGCGGGCCTGGTGGGACTTCGGTTGCGGGATGATGGGCGACCGCGGCGCCCACACCCTCGACCCCGTCTACCGCGCCCTCAAGCTCACCGCCCCCACGAGCGTGGACGCCTCCTCGACCGGCCTCAACCCTGAGACCCATCCCGTCGCCTCCATCGTCACCTACCAGTTCCCCGCCCGCGAGAAGCTGCCGCCCGTGAAGCTCACCTGGTACGATGGCCTCCGCGCCCCACGGCCCGAGGAGCTTGAGCAGGGCCGGGTGATGGGCAATCCCGAAGGCGGCGCCCTCTTCAAGGGCACCAAGGGCAAGCTCATGGCCGGCGTCTACGGCGAAAGCCCACGCCTTATCCCTGAGTCCCTGATGAAGGAATACAAGCGGCCAGAGAAGCAGACCATCCCCCGCGTCGCCGGCAGCCACGAGCAGGACTGGGCTCGCCACTGCAAGGCCGGCACCC
Organism: Planctomycetota bacterium; assembly: GCA_041320515.1. Classification (GTDB taxonomy): domain Bacteria; phylum Planctomycetota; class PUPC01; order DSUN01; family DSUN01; genus DSUN01. Next base: position 5,228,412 of record JBGLNR010000001.1, read on the forward strand.
AGCCCAGCGCCAGCTTCGCCTACTCCGGCCCCCTCATCGAAATGTGCCTCCTGGGCAACGTCGCCCGCCGCCTCGACACCCGCATCGAGTGGGACGCCGCGGCCCTCAAGGTCACCAACGTGCCCGAGGCCGAAAAGCTCATTCGCACCCCGTATCGCCAGGGGTGGAGCCTGTGAGATGGCAACGGTGGACACCGTGGACATGGTGGACACGGTGGACATGGTGGACACGCAAGAGCCATGGCCTCCTCCGCCCTGTCCACAGTGTCCATCATGTCCACATTGTCCACACCGTCCAGCTCACCCCCTGGCGCAGTCGCCGTTGACAAGTCCCACAGCTCCGGCTATCGTTAGAGGGGGGGAGGTTCCACGGTGAGGACCCACGCTCATGCCCGCACAGATCAAGATAGATGAGGCCCTGATCGCCGATTTCTGCCGTCGGTGGAAGATCACCGAGTTCGCCCTCTTCGGCTCCGTGCTCACCAAGCGCTTCCGCCCCAAGAGCGACGTGGACGTGATGGTCACATTCGCCCCAGACGCGCACTGGGGCCTCCACGCCCTGTATGAGATGGAACAGGAGTTGCTCGCCTTGTATGGCCGCGAGATCCACCTGATCACGCGGGCGTCCCTGGAGGAAAGCAGGAACTACATCCGTCGGAACGAGATTCTCAGTCACCTCGAGGTGATCCATGCGGCGCGATGAAGCCTGGCTCTTCGACATTGCCGACGCATGCCGGGAGATTCGCCAGTTCACTGCCGGGGTTACACGCGGGGCCTTCCTGGCTAACAAGATGCTCCAGCGAGCGCTTGCCAGGAACCTCGAGATCATTGGCGAAGCGGGGGGGGCGGTTTCGCGAGCCTTTCGCGACGCCCACCCAGAGATCGCCTGGGCGGAACTCAGGCTGCTGCGCAACCGCATAGCCCACGAGTACTTCCGGCTTGATCTGGATCAGGTATGGGAGATCACACACCAGGATGTGCCCCTCCTTCTGACCCGCATCGAGGCGCTCTTGCCGCCGCCTCCCGGTATCCCTTCTTCCGTCGCCACCGAACCACAGGAGCAGCCCATGCCGGGCAAGCCCGAAACCGTCGTCGCCGTGCAGCTCTATGGCTGGACTCAGCCCGAGAATTTCCCGAACCGCCCGCCGCTGATCGAGCGGATTGACGAGGCATTCGCCGCCATCAAGCGGGCGGGGATTGACAACGTGGAGGGCGACACGGCGTCGGCGGGCGACCCCCGCTTCGTCGCCGCCCTCAAGAAGCACAAGCTCGGCTGGCCCGCCTCCTACAGCGGCGGCACGTTCCACATCGAGGCCGAAGCCCCCAAGTCCATCGCCGCGATGGCCGCCAACGCCAAGGTGGCCAAGGAGCTGGGCGTCCGCGTCATCAACTGCAACCCCGCCGTCAAGCCCGGCGGCGTCGAGAAGACCGACGAGGAGCTGGCGGTCCAGGCCAAGTGGCTCGACGCCTGCGGCGCCGAGTTGAAGGCCCTCGGCATCCGCTTCGCCCTCCACAACCACTCGCCCGAAATGCGGTCGGCGGCGCGCGAAGTCCATTCCTGGATGAGCGGCACGAAGCCCGAGAACGTGTGGTTCAACGCCGACGTGGAGTGGATACGCCACGGCGGCGGCGACCCCGTGGCGATGCTCGAAGCCTACGCCGAACGCACCTCCTCGCTCCACGTCCGCGACGCCATCGGCACCACCTGGGTCCAGGCCCTCGGCGAAGGCGACATTGATTTCCCCGCCATCGCGGCCGTCCTCAAGCGCAAGGGCTTCGCCGGCCCCATCTCCATCGAGCACGCGACGATGCAGGGCACCAAGATCACCCGCTCCTTCGAGGAAAACCATCGCGTCAGCCGCGACTTCATCCGACGCGTGTTTGGGGTATGACGCCCTGATGGCGCACGACTTCTCGAAGCTCGAAGCAGATCCGTCCTGGTCGTTTGGCGAGTGTTCGGCCCGCGAGACCGGCTATATCACCCACTGCTATCACCGCTACCCGGCCAAGTTCATCCCCCAGGTGGCGGCGCGGCTGATCCGCGAGCACTCGGAGCCGGGCGACCCGGTGCTCGACCCCTTCATGGGCTCGGGTGGTCTGCAGATTGGTGGAGAGCGTCGTCGCCGTCGAGGCCACGCCTGTGGGGTACCCGTTGCCGTCGTACGAGGTGATGGCGCGAGCATAGAGGCCCATATCACTGGTGCCGCCGATGGTGTATATCATACGGCCCTTGTCCTCGTCGGTCGCCAAATGGTTCCCGCCCTGATCGGTCGGGTAGCCGGACAGCCTGGTGACGACGCCCGTCCTGGTGTTGATGACGTAGCACCCCGTCCTTCCAGCAGTGCCATTATTGCTGATAGCGAAGATGTACTGGGGGTCCGACAGGGCCGTTGTGCTGATTCCGATGTTCTTGTTGTAGTTCAGTGAGTACTGCGCTCCCGGTGCCGCGAGGGTCAGTGTCGCCGCCCCGCCTGAGGTGTTGTTGATGGTGCCGTCGTTGAGTTCCAGGGCGGTGGTGCTGGTATAGGCCAGGTCACTCGACGTGTCTCCCTGGCGCACCGTGTAGTTGAAGACGAGCACTGTGCCCGGGCTCCCGCTGGCATACGTGGCGTAGCGATCTATCGCACCCGTCTCCAGCCGGATCTGCGGTCTCGTCTGCGGTGTAGAAGTCACGGTCACGCTCGCGCTGAACGTCACGCGCACGTCAATCACCGTGTCCACCCCATACGAGCCGTTCGCCGTGTCGCTCGTGACGTTGGTGACGTTCGCTCCCCGTGCAGTCCAGGGGATGCAAATGAGGATGGCCAGGGCGAGTATCCTCGGGCGGGTAGCATGGAGCCCCCGCGCGCCCAAGGCGCTCCGGTCCACGATGCTGCCAAAGCCCTTCCGCAAGCGGGAACGCGCCATCACGTCCTCCTTCCTGGGAGCACCAGTATGACGTTGACAATCATGATGCAAAAACATGTTCATGCTCTCCACACTCCACATTCCTCCGTGTCCGCCTGCGCTTCCGAGGGCCGAACTCCGGCAATGGTCAGGACCGTTGCCATCAGCCTCGCCTGCCGCGCGGTGCGTGGAAGGCAGAGGAGGCTTGCCGGCACGAGAAGCCCAAGCCTGACACATCGGAGGCCAGAAGGGCTCTGGCGCTCGGTTCCCATGCGGCGCCCACTCATGATGCAAAAACATGGTGCCATTCTGGGGACCCTCGCTCGATGCCTCAGGAACGTACAACCAACCCTGCCCCGATTCTCATCGGGTCCCTCCGTGGGGGCTTCACAGGTGGGGACTATAACACGCCGCGCGGCCACTGTCAACTCATTTCTTGGCTTGGGGTGCGCGGCGGCCGGGGGCAGACCTCAATTCTCTACTTTTCTCATCTCAGGTTGCCAGGGCTGCACGCGGCAACCCCGCCCGATGGCGCGTCCGGTCAGCCCTCGCACGCCCATGTGATGATACGCTTGGGGGAGCGTTTGTCAAGGCGAAGTGAGGGGAAAGCCAGTCGGCAGGGGGGAAGCGGTTTCCGGTGATCGGTGTTCGGTTGTCGGGTACAGAGGGAAGGAGCGGGAAGCGACGAGCGATGAGCCGCGAATCGCAGGGGCGTTCGTGGGAATCCGCGCAAGGCTCTTGACTTGGGGGCTGCGTGGGGCATAATAGAGGTGGAATGGGGAGGGAATAAGACGAAGCAAAGGTCCCGCCCTGATGACAAGTGCCCATGGGGCTCTCCCGCAAGGGTAGTCAGGGCGGTCTCATGTTCTGGGGTCATGCCGGGGCGTCGGCGCCCACAACCGGCCGATCTCATCCGTGCCCATCCGTGCAATCCGTGGTGAGTTCCTCTCTGCTGCCCTCCCTGGCCCCCCTCTGCGCCTCTGCGTGAGACGCTCTTCTCGGTGCGTTCCGTGTCTCCGCGGTGGCGGCCCAACAAGAGAGATTCCTCGACTTCGCTTCGCTCCGCTCGGAATGACAAGGGGATGGGCGCATTTCGCGGTGGGGAGTGCTGGCTTCGGCCCGAGATGCCCGTTCTCTGCTCTCCCTCTGCTGCCTCTGCGCCTCTGCGTGAGAATCTCGTGTCTGTGCGGGTTCGTGGAATCTGTGGACGGATCGCTCGACGACGGCCCTTCGACTTCGCTCAGGGCAGGCTAAGGACGACGACGAGGACGATTACAGGGAGGCGATCTGTTGGAGTTGGGCGAGGATGTTCATGTTGACGGGGCAGTGGCGGATGCAGCGGCCACAGCCGACGCAGGAGCGGACGGCGAATTTCTGGACGTAGTAGTTGAATTTGTGTTCGACTCGCTGGCGCCAACGGGCGGCCTGGTCGGGGCGGGGGTTGTGGCCGGAGGCGTGGAGGGTGAAGAGGGCGGTTTGGCAGGCGTCCCAGTTTTTGCGGCGGGCGCCGCGGCGGTAGGTGCCTTCGTCTACGATGTCGAAGCAGTGGCAGGTGGGGCAGAGGAAGGTGCAGCAGCCGCAGCCCCAGCACTTGTAGGAGTAGGGCGCCCAGCGGTCGCTCTCGAAGTTGGCTTTGAGCCATTCGGTGATGCGGTCGAGGTCGAGGGGGGAGGGCAATGCGTCGAAGGCGGCTTTGCAGGGGGCCTGTTTGTCGGCGTCGCCGTCTTTGAAGGAGTCGGGGGCGAGGGCGACGATGGCTTCGCCCTTGGGGGTGAGGACCTCGGCGAGGTAGCGACGGTCGTCGAGGGGGGTGAGGAGGAGGTCGGAGCCGTCGGTGGCGTTGGGGGCGGAGCCGAGGGCGGTGCAGAAGCAGGCCTCGTCGGCTCGGGTGCAGGCGATGGCGATGACGGTGGTGGCGTCGCGGCGGTTGTTCCAGAAGGGGTCGCGGTAGTCCCAGTTGTAGAGGGGGTCCATGACGAGGAGGCTGCGGGCGTCGCAGGGTCGGCAGCCGAAGGGGCCTCGAAGTCCCCCAAGATCCGCCGCGTCTCTCGCCCGAATCGCACGTCGCCGTCGTTGGCCCCAGTCATTTCGCCGCCGTTCGCGAGAAGCTGAGTGCTTTCGTGGGAAGCGGCGGCACCGTTCTCGTGTTGCCACAGGATGCGAAGCAGTGGCCGGCGGACAGCGGCTTCCGCCTGGCGCCCCGCAAGGTGAGCCGCGTCCTTCCCGACGACGCCTCGCCTGTGCTCGCCGGCATCGGCCCCCAGTTGCTCCACTTCCGCACCTTCCTCGACCTCCAAGCCTTCACGAAGGCCCCGCCCGGCTCCGAGCGGCTTCTGGACGGCTTGCTGCTGAAAGTAGCCGAGGGCAAGGGCTCGTGGCTCTTCAGCCAGGTGGACTGGCGGTCGCTCGATGATGGCAGCGACAACCTGCGACGCACGCGCTGGAACGTGGCGAAGCTCCATCGCCAGCTTCTCACCAACTGCGGCGTCCGCACCCGGAGCGACCTCGCCCGCCAGTTCCTCGCCCCCGTCCGCTACGCCCCAATCGTGGACGTGACGCTCTGGCAGGTCGCCCTCAACCCCAGCGAGATTCCCGTCCCGACGGAGAAGGTGCAGGACGTGGAGGGCGCGCATATCAAACTCGGCACGCGCATCGCCCTCCCCGCCCTCGGCCGTCGGCTTGAGGGCGACGCCTGGATCGACGACCCCGCCGCGCCCGCCTGGCGGCTCCGCGGCGCCGACAAGAACGGCTGGATTGACTTCTCCGCCCTCACACCGCACAAGGTGGGCAAGGTGGCGTTCGCTGTGACGCACGCCTACAGCAGCGTCGCCCGCGATGCCAGCTTCGCCCTCGACAGCGACTGGTGGTTCGTCCTCAAGGCCAATGGCCAGGCGTGTGTGGACCAGAGCAAGGACGGCCGCGTCCCCGGCCCGCCGCGCAAGGGCGCCGTGCGCGTGAAAGTGCCGCTCCAGGCCGGCTGGAACAAGCTCGAGATGAAAGTCGCCTCGGGCGGCAGCGGCTTTGGCTTCTGGTGCCAGGTGAGCGACCCCGGCGATCTGCGGGTCTCGCCCACCATCGCGGCGCCACCCCGACCGCCCGCCGAAGTGCCCGCGAAGGGCGACCTCCTGGCCGAGCCGCTCGTCGAAGAGGCCAGCCCCCTCTACACCGAGCCCCTCTCCGACCGCGACGACCCCTACGGCTTCACCCCCTGGTAGGAAGGACGCATCCCTTGTATCGCCGGCTGCTCCTCTGTTCGGCATGGTTTCTTGCCGCGACGGCTTTCGCCGCCGACAGCCCCGTCGGCAAGTTCCTGCTCAACGACGACTTCGAGGCGAATGCGCCCGGCACCCACCCCGCCGGCTGGGGCGTGCTCACCGACAAGGGGAACGATGCCGTGGTGGTTGATTCCCCCGCGCTCGGCAAGCGCTCCGTTCGCTTCACCGACACCGGCGGCACCGTGTGGAAGCCGATGATCCAGGGCGGGATCTCGGGCGAGCCCGGCAGCTTCCTGAAGCTGGACTTCGACTGGCGGCTCCACGGCACCGTAGACGACTTCGCCAAGGCGCTCACTATCACGCTTCGCGGCCCGGGCAACCTCGAGGTGGCGACGGTCGCCCTCGGCGGCCCGGGCGGCGCGGCCGTGCGGCAGAAGGGGCTGGACTGGGTGCCGCTCCGCGTGCCGCTCAAGACCGACCAGTGGAACCACCTCACGCTCATCGCCGACCCCATCTCGCGGGGCGAACGCGGCGCGTACACCGTCATCGTCGTCCAGGGCAATGAGCGGATGCTCTTCCCCAACATCCCGTTCTACTCCCCCCGCGGCCGCTATCCTGACGCCCTTTGGTATAGTCCCACCTTCATCCTTGGCGGCAGCACGGCGGCCGGCGCCGGCATGGAGGCCTGGCTCGACAACGTGAAGCTCGAAGTCGTGGGCAGCCGCAGGGCATGGGAGAAGTGAGGGAGGAACAGGGGGCAGGCGGCCGCTCGGGACCGCAGACGCAGTCATGAGGTGAGAACGGGGGCACCGTGGTCTCTGCGGCGAGCGATCTGCCCCTATCAAGTGGCGTTCCTGCGACCAAGTCGTGACATGCGGGATATCAGGGCAAGCTCAGCCATTCTGTGGTCTGAGCTTGCCCGACAGAGGCGGGCCTGGGTGGTGAAGAAGATGAGAAGATGCGTTATGTGCGGGGCTGTGAGGACGGAAGACGGGCTTGGGCTGTACTGCGGCAGGTGTGACAAGATCATCGGCGATGTCCAGGCGGACCTGATGGCGGAGTTCGGCGTCAGGGACAATGTGGTGTGAGGTGAGAGCATGAAAGGGGACAAAGCAAGACGAGAGTGAGGCGGCAAGAGGGCAGCCGCACAGGGGCCGTCTGGATTGCCTCGACCTCACGTCAGGCGGTTGCTGGCCATTGAGCTGCTGCTCGACGAGGGTGTGCCCGGGGTCGCGCACGTAGGTGGCGCGCGCCGGTGGGCGGACAGCGCGCCCCAGGACGAAGCAAGTGCTCATCACCACACATAGCCCCGACATCCTCGACTACAAGGGCCTGGAAAACTCGCAGGTCAGGGCCGCGTCTACGAAATGGTATGCCGACTGCGAGATCGAGCAGATCGGGCGATGGCCCAGGAGGTCGCCTCGTTGTTGCGCGAGCGCGGCCTCGTGGCTACCACAGCCTGCCCGGTTGTCAGACTCCGCGCGTCCGATTCGGCGTAACTATCCGTGGTTTCGACGCTTGCGTCGTCTCCGTCCGCTCCCCCCTGTCTGCTCCTGCCAGATGGTCAGGCATCTTGTGCACGGTGCCGCATTCGCACTTGGCGGAGATCACCATCTCACCTCACACGACGCTGCGAGCGGGACGGCCCTCAGGCAGCAATGGTACCGCGTAAGATCGGGCATGTCAAGGGGCATGACCCGTCCGAGTATGGCCCCCAGTCCTGGTGAAGCCTTCGTTCTTCTCCAATCGTCCTCGTCCTCGGCCCTCGTCCTCGTCCTCGACTCCTTTCCCCGCACGCCAAGCGAATCGAGGACGAAGGACGAGGACGAGGGACGAGGACGATAGGAGAACCGACCGGCTACCACAACTGGGGGCCATACTCGACCCGTCCCTCCTGTCGGCCCACGCGGCGCGGCCCATGAAAAAACCCGCCGCGGGCCGCGACGGCCCAACGGCGGGTTGGAAGAATGGGGCAACGGGCGGTTTAGCGCTTGGAGAACTGGAAGCGGGCACGGGCGCGCTTGCGGCCGTATTTCTTGCGCTCCTTCTCGCGCGAGTCGCGGGTAAGGAAGCCTTCGTCCTTGAGCTTCTGGGCCGATTCCCTGTCCACCTTGAGCAGCGCGCGGGCGATGCCGAGGAGCATGGCGTCGGCCTGGGCGGCGACGCCGCCGCCCTGAATGGAGGCGAGGACGTCGTATTTGTTGATGGCCTTGGCGGCGCGGAGGGGTGCGCGGATGATCTGCTGGAGGCGCTCGATGGGGAAGTACTGGTCGGCCTCGCGGCCGTTGACGAGGAGGCGGCCGGTGCCGCGGCGGAGTCGGACGCGCGCGGTGGCGGTCTTGCGGCGGCCCGTGCCCCAGACGAAGTCGGTGGGGGCGGCCGGCGTGGTTGCGGCGGTGGTCAAGCGGGGGTCTCCTTCGTGGGTCACTTCATCGCCAGGGGCTGCGGGTTCTGCGCCGCGTGGGGATGGGTGGGGCCTTTGAAGATTTTGAGCTTGCGGAGCATGTGGCGGCCCAGGATGCTCTTGGGCAGCATGTTGCGGACGGCCTCGCGGACGACCTGGTCGGGCCGCGTGGCCATCATCTCGCGGAGCGTTTTGCTCTTGATGTGGCCGGGGCGGCGCGAGAGGGTCCAGTAAGGCTTCTGGTCCAGCTTGCGGCCCGTCACGCGCACCTTTGCGGCGTTCACGACCACCACGAAGTCGCCGGTGTCCACGTGGGGCGTGAAGGTGGGCTTGTGCTTGCCGCACAGGACGGTGGCGAGGCGTGTGGCCATGCGGCCCAGAATCTGCCCGTCGGCGTCCACGACATGCCACTGCCGGGTCACGTCGGCCGGCTTGGCCATGAAGCACTTCGTCATCGCTGCACTCCGATGCTGCGTCCTCGGACTTGGGAAGCCATAATTGTAGCGAACTCGGCTCCCGGAGTCAACTATCTTTTTGCTTGACAAATGGGGGCGGTCCGGCTAGACTCAGTGGGTTCGCGCCGGCCGAAGTGGCGGAACTGGCAGACGCGCTAGGTTCAGGACCTAGTGGCCTTAACGGCCTTGGGGGTTCGAGTCCCCCCTTCGGCACCACCGCTTAGAAGGAACTGCAAACACTGAGGCAGCTCTTCGGCTGCGCGGTAAGGCAGGGGGCCATCAGCCACAACCCCACATCCAACGTGCCGCGGTTCGAGCGCTCCGGGAGGCCGCATCGCTCCATGGGCAAGCCCCACGAGGGAACGCACGATGGTCTTGGTCTTCGGGGCACGCTCTGTTCACCTGATACGGCCGCGACATGAGCCCCGATGGGCACGATGCGTCCGGGCGTGTGCACCATAGACTCGCGGCCCCAGGATGGCCCATTTCGGCCGTTCGCCGCAGTCTGGGCCTCTATGTCAGGAGTTCTGAAGTTACAACTTACGGAGCGGGTGCCAAGCGGCTCCTTGCTGACGAAGCTCTCTGAGATAGTTTCTAAGAAGGGGCGCTACCGCAGCTATCACGTTCTCAACCGTTGCGGCCTGCCTGGGTTGGAGCTCGACTTCATGCTCGTGGACCTGAGCCGTATCCACACATTGAGCCTGCCGGCGGTTCGAGCGTTCGCTGAACTCCACTCCCCGAGAGTTCGCCTTCGCTCCCCCTATCGGGAGCACCTTGCCCAGGCCTTCGCCCGCTTCTTCATGCGCGTCGGCCTGCCGGTGGACATCCCTGACTTCAAGTAGGTGTCGGCACGCGGCAGCCAGATTCACCTACGCCCCACCGGCGCCCACCCTTTGCCGCAAGGACATGCCCCATGCGGGTCCACGCTTGGCTCAGCACGTCGCTGCACCGCCTGTTCCCCCTCAGCGCGCCCGGCACCAGGCGGACATTGGCGATCTGCGCCGCGCGGGGCGAGCGGGTCTCGCTCCAGGTGGGCGTGCGAGTAGAGGGCGCCGACCCGGTCGAGGTCGCGGTGAGGACCGCCGCGGCCGACGGCTTGGCCGTGCAGGTGCGGCGCGTGGGCTGCGTGCCCGTGCCGCATCACAACACGGCGACGCCCGCCGAGGAACTGGACGGCGTCGGCCACATCCCCGGCTACGTGCCCGACGTGCTGTTTCCTGAGAGCACAACTCGCGTGGCGCAGGGCGAAGTGGCCGCCTTCTGGCTCACTGTCACGGTGCTCAAGGAGGCGAGGCCCGGGCCGCACGAGATCGAGGTCGAGGTCTTCGCGGGCGGCAAGCCGCAGCAGCCGCTGAAGGCGACGGTTCAGGTCTCGGAGGTGCTCCTGGCAAGACGGAAGGGCTTTCACGCGACGCACTGGTTCTACGCCGATGCGCTGTGCGACTGGTACAAGGTCGAGCCGTTCGCCGACGCCTTCTGGCCCATCTGCGAAGCCTAGGTTGGATGAGGCGATCATGCTCTTCCGCGACCGCCTCGCCACACCGCTCTACTACCAGTTCGGCGCCTACCAGTTGCGCATAGACTTGCTGCGCGCGCTCTTCCCCGACGGCGAAGACCGCCCGCCCCGCCTGAAAGACGAGAGCGCCCAAGCTCATGCGCTGAACGAGCTGGCGAACTCCTACAGCCTCAGCGGCCAGCCCCGCCGCGCCGTGCCGCTGTTTGAGCAGCAAATCGGCATCCGCGAGAAACAGGGCGACAAGCGCAACCTCGCGATCGGCTTGGGGAACGTGGCTCAGGCGGCGCAGCTTCCCATCGGCGCGCTGCGCGCCGCCGAGGCCAACCTGCGCCGCCGCATCGCGCTGGGCAGTGAGACCGGGGATGAATTCAGTGAGGCGGTTGGGCACCAGGAATTGGGCCGACTACAGGCCTACCGCGAGGTATATGCCGAGTCCGAAGCGGAACTGGCGACGGCGCTCAAGATGTTCGAGAAGCGGAAGGTCGTGCAGGGGCAGGGCATCGTCTGGGCGCACCGCGCCCAGCGCGAACTGCTCTTGCTGCGCTCTGTTCCTCAATCGGCAATTGGCAATCGGCAATCGGCAATCGCCCCGGCTCGCCGCGCGCTGGAACTGGCGGACGAGACGGCCCGCACCTTCTATCCCGTTGAGCGCGACTACGTCCGCGCCCACTGGCTGCTGGGCGCGGCGCACCGGGTCGCAGGGGATCACGCCGAGGCCGAGCGCCACCTGCACGAGGCGCTGGAACGCTGCCGCCGCATCAACATGGTGGACCACGAGGCCGACATCCTCATTGACCTGGCGCGGCTGCGCGCGGCGACGGGCAAGACGGATGAGGCCCATCGCCTGGCTGAGGAGGCGCTGGTCATCACCGAGCGCAGCGGCTACGTGCTGCAAGGGGCGGACGCGCATCTTGAACTCGCCAGGCTCGCGCTCGGCCGCGGCGACAAGGCCGCCGCGAAGGAACACGCGCAGAAGGCCAAAGACCTCGCCACGTGCGACGGGCCGCCCGACTACACCTACAAGGCCGCCTACGACGAGGCCGGGGCGTTGCTGGAGGAGTTGGGGTAGCCTGGATTGCCCCCCTGGTTGGGGACCAGGAAATCCGAAATCCGAAGCACGAAACCCGAAACAAATCCAAAGTCCCAAACCCCAATGCCCCAAACAAGAACGACACGCCATAGTGAGTTCCTCGTTTCCTGGCCCTTTGTGCTTTGTGCTTCGGTATTGTTTCGGATTTCGGGTTTCGGATTTCGGATTTCCCGCGTTTCCTGAGATTCGTTCCGCGTGCAGGTTTGCACGCCCTACCATGTCTGGAATCGTGTTCTCCCGAAAGGAACCCGGGAGAAGAGGAATCGAGGACGAGGACGACGACGAGGACGATTCCCTGCTGTCATCTGTCCTCTGCCGTCCGCCGTCTGCCGTCTGTCGTCTGCCCTCTGCCGTCTGTCGTCTGTTCTCTTCGGCTGCGGCTTCTCTCTGTGTCCCTCGGTGCCCTCTGTGGTGGGATTCCTGGCTCTGTGTTCCGCGGGCCTTGACGCCCCACGCGGCGCCCGATAGAATGCGCCTTGTGAGCACCCTGGCCGCCATCCTTGCCCTCGCCCTTACCTGCCCCGCCGCCGTGGCGGGGGAGCCGGGCGGCCCGCGGCAAATCCCAGCGCTGGCCTGGGAGCCGCGGTCCGACTGGGTGAGCGTGAAGGCCCTGGGGGCCGTCGGCCATCGCCCCAGCGCAGTACCTGGCCGCCCGCGCGGCGCTCACCACCGGAAGAACCTGTACGGGTCATCCCACTCCTGCACCCTGTCGAGGTACAGGCCGCTGGACCACCGGCCTTCCGACGGCGGGGCGCAGGGCGCCATCCGGATGTCGGCGAGCCAGAGCGTTCCCGCGCTGCCATGCCAGATCTGGAGGCGCGTCTTCGACCTCGCGGTGGCATTCGCGCGGACCAGGAAGGTGAACTCTCTCCATTCCTCGCGGGGAGCGAAGCTCTGGTAGTCGAACAGGGAGCGCCAGGTGACGGTGTTCTGGAGCGCCAGGGTGACACTGGCGCCGCGGAGCCCCTCCGACCTGGCCTTGAGGGAGATGAGGTACCACTGGCCCTCCTCGGCAGGCACATCGTGCTGCGCCAGCATGAGGCTGCCTTTCCCTTTCTCGCCGGGCGTCGCGCACGTGATGCGCAGGCATTGCCGAGCAGAGCCTGGCGCGACTTGCTCGAGCGTGCAGGCCGCTTGCTTCAGGTCGGTGCTGAACTGCCAGTGGTCCGGCATCCCGTCCTTGTCCTGGTCCAGCCCGAAATCCCCGTTCTTGACCACCGACTCCCTCGGCGCTCCGCTCGCTGGAGTCGAGAGGCGGGGCAACAGTGGCGTCTCGCCGCGCACGCCCATGTTGGCGAGGAGGCGCGTGAGGAGGAAGGAGGCGCGGCGATACGTCTTGCGAAGGTTCTGCTGCTCGGTCCTCCACTCGAAGAACCAGGGCTTCGTGCCCGCCTCGAAGCCGGGGTTGGCGAAGAGGTTCGGCCGGCCCTGCGCGTCGGCGCGCCCCGGGGCATAGGCGCCTTCGTAGAACCGGAACTGGTCCGCCCGCAGCCGGGCGCCGGGCTGGCCGCACTGGATGTAGGCCGACCAGCCCTCGGGGTAGGGCTTCTCGACCTTGAAGGTCACGTGCAGCTCGGTCCACTTGTCCGCGGGTAGCTCGATGTCCTCGCCCCGCACGGCGCGGTCCCAGGGCCGCCCGGCGCGCTCGACCTCGATGCGGGCGCGCACCGGCTCGCCGAGGGGCTTGACGACGGCCGGGGCGGCGGAAGCGCCGGTGCCCGGGGCTCCGCCGCCCCGCGTCGGGGGCTGGGCCACCGGCGGCCCATAGCCCCACGGCTCTCAAAGCATCGCCGTGGGCTATATTCCGTCGCCTCCTTCGGAGGCTCAGAACGCTCCCGCCATGAGCGTGGGAGACTACACGCACCCGTGGGATAATGGCCGGTTGACAAACTGCTCCGGTGGGGTATGATGGGGTTATGAGGAGCCTATGGAGGCCGCACCGTGAAAGACCCGATCGTCGAAGAGGTCCGCAAGCACCGGATGGACCACACCGCCAAGTTCCACGGTGACCTCGACGCCATTTGCGAGGACTTCCGCCGCATCCAGCAGACGTGTGGCCGCAAAGTCGTGCGCCATCCCGCCGTGCGGCTCAAGCCGCGAAGGCAGGTCGTTGCATCCTCGTAGCCTTGCCGCCAGACCCACGCTATTCTGCAAGATGCTCCCCGAAATGCCCTTGCGGGGGGCCACCCGCAAGGGCGGTCCCTACCGCGAACGCCAACCCGCCGGGCAACCAGCGTCCCTGCCGCGAACCCGCCTATTGTGCATCTTTGGGGGTCTAGTGATTGAGTGCAATCATGTACACTGTTGCAACGATGGCCAACAGCGCCAGAGCGATCAAGGCGAACGGGCGGGTTCGCCTCACGAACAGGAACACTAGGGCGTTTATGGCCAAGGGAAACGCGAGAGCAGGAGCAACTATGAACCCGTAGACAGAAAGGGTCCGTTGATCGTGGATCTTCCCGATCAGGGCGATGAGGGAGAAAATCAGCGCGGCGATACCCAGGATGAGGATAGCGCCCACAGCCCGCACCTGATTCCTCCTCGGCTTCGCGGCATCCATGCCGTCACTGGCAGCTACCATGGGTGCAGCAGGCGGCACCGACGGCACAGGCGGACTTCCCGTTGGACTAGGGGTCTGCGGGAGCGGTGGCGGAGGCACTGGCGCCGAGGACGACTGCTGTGCCATGCCCAACGGCGGAGGCCCCCAAGGCACAGGCTGCCTGCGGGGTGCCGAAGGACCCAGAGGCGGCGAAGTGGGACCTACTGCCACAGGCACCTGCGGAAGCGTGATTTGCCCATGGCATTTCGGGCACATAGCTATCATCCCAGCCGTCTGCGCCGTCAACTCGAACGCCAAGTCCCCGTGACAGTGTGGGCAGAGGAAGTTCATCTAAGGCTCCTCGCTGCGCGTTTCTGGCATTTGATGTTGCTCTGCCTCTGCCTTCCCTCACACGAGGGAAAGGGAGATGGTATCAGGTCTTCTCTACTCAGCTATCCGTTCCCCCTCACTGGGCGCCGAGCTTCTCGGCGATCCATTCGCGGACGAGGTCGGCTTGCGGAATGCCGGCGGCTCTGGCGCGCCGTGCCAATGCCTGGGCTTGCTCGCGACGGAGTCGGATTCTCACGACGGCCTCAGCGTCGGCGTCGAAGACCCGCTCCTCGACTTCCTCAAGCTCGGCCTCGTAGTCGGTGAGGTCATGGGTGTGCCAGAAATGGGCGAGTTGCTCGATAGAATCGAGGCGCCGGATCTTGCTCATGTTCGTCAGTATACCCCTGCGCGCAGGTGGGCGCAAGTGACGCCGGGCGCCGAGCGCGAACCTACCGTCGTGGCCCAGATCGGCAGCAAAGCGGTGCCAGGCAGTACCAGGCAGTACGTCGAAACGCCATAAGTGGCGATGGCCCAGTTGGTTGTGGCCTGTACTGCCTGGCCCCGCATGGCGGAACTGTCATAGGGTGGGTGAGGAGGTTCGAGGAAGACGGACGGGGGGACAGAAACGATTGGAGGGGTGCCCCCCCGCAGCGGCGGTGTGCGCGGTGGTGAGCAACACTGCAAACACTGAGCGACTCTGAGCCGGAATGGCGAGGATCGGCAAACGGCGATTGAGCGACTCTGGCCGACACTGAGCGACTCTGGGCGGCATCGGGCCGCTGCGGCGCCAGGCCCCCGCCTCCCGGCGGATCGCTTGAGGCAGAGGAGCCGGACGTGCTATACTGCTGCCTGAGCCAAGGGAGAGTAAAGGAGCGGCGCGATGATTCTGGAGTCGGTGACGATCCCCAAGCTGGCCGAGTTGCTGAAGCCGCACATGCACCTGCCCGCCTGGCCGGGGCTGAGCGACCCGAAGGCGAAGGCAAAGGCGAGGCAGTGGGCGAAGAAGCTGGGGCTCTGGGAGCGGCTAGGGCGCGAGGTGGACCCCCAGAAGCCCATCTCGGTGGTCCGGCGGTCGCACTACCGCGACTACCGTCGCACGGGCAACCGGACCCTCGGCGAGGCTGCGCTGCGCGGCGGGGCGCAGACGACGGAGCACGCCGCGCTCGCCCTCTGGCTCGGCCATCCCGCCGCCAGCCTCGACTACGTGCAAGACCTGCTCTGGGCCTGGTGCGAGACGTCGAGCTGGATATGGCCCGCCCACGAGGGGCGGACGATTGACCTCGGTTCGTCCCACATCGCCCGCCTGCTGGCCGAAATCCTCTGGATGCTCGACGGCGAAGTCGAGGGCGAGGTGAAGGGGCGCGTGGGCGCCGAAATCGAGCGCCGCGCGCTCGACGCCCTCCACGACTGGAAGCATCCCGACGGCTGGTGGACGGTGACGATGAACTGGAATCAAGTGTGCAACGCGAACCTGATCGCGACCGCGCTCTACCGCATCCGCGACGTGGGGCAGCTCGCGGCGTTCGTCCACCCGCTCATCCAGCGGCTCGACTACGCGATCCAGGGCTTCCCGCCCGACGGCGGGTGCCTCGAGGGGCCGAGCTACTGGAACTACGGCTTCGGCCACTTCTCGGCGTCGGCGGGCTTTCCCTGGGCGAGGCGCTTGTAGTGGTTGTAGACGGCGACGGAGAGGATTTTCTTGGGGTGCTCCTGGCCGATGACGTATTGGTCGAGCTGGCGCTTGATTTCCTGTGGGGGGAGGAGGTTGGGGAGGCGGCGCTCCTCGCCGCGCTTGCGCTGGCGCTCGAAGCGGACCAGGGCGTTGCAGATTTCGACGCAGTCCTCGCAGATGAAGATGCCGTGGGGGCCGGGGATCATGATGTCCACGAGGTCGGAGGACTTGTCGCAGAGGGTGCAGACCTGTGTGGGCTTTGCGGGGTCGCGGCGTTTGGCCATTGGGGCGCCCTACTCCTCGGTCTTCGTGAGGTCGGCTTCGGGCTGGGGGGCCTCCGGGGCGGGCGTGCTGGTGCCCTTGGGGGCGGAGAGCACTTCGTCCACGAGGCCGTACTTGAGGGCTTCGTCGGAGGACATGAAGAAGTCGCGGTCGGTGTCGCGCTCGACGCGTTCGATGGGCTGGCCGGTGCGTTTGGCGAGGATTTGGTTGATGGTGGCCCTCATCTTGAGGATTTCCTCGGCGTGGATGCGGATGTCGGCGGCGGTGCCTTCCATTCCGCCGGAGGGCTGGTGGAGCATGACGCGGGCGTTGGGGAGGATGAAGCGCTTGCCCTTCGAGCCGCAGGCGAGGAGCACGGCGGCCATCGAGGCGGCCATGCCGATGCAACAGGTCTCCACGCCGCACGGCACGAAGTCCATCGTGTCCAGGATGGCCAGGCCCGAGTGGACGTAGCCGCCCGGGGAGTTGATGTAGAGCTTGATGTCCTGGTTCTTCTTCTCGTTGGCGAGGAAGAGCATCTGGGCGATGACGAGGCTGGCGATGTAGTCGTCAATCGGCGTGCCGATGAAGATGATGCGGTCCTTGAGGAGGCGGGAAAAGATGTCGTAGGCCCGCTCGATGTGGCCTTCCTTTTCGACCACGATGGGGACCAGGGAGGGCATGGAGAACTCCTGGAAGTCGGGACTCTGAGGAGGACGCGAGAGCTTCCCTGGCCAGGCGTTCTTCGCCTTGTGCGGGAAGTGGCAAGTGCCAAGTGGCAAGTGCCAAGCAACCTTCAACGGCCAAGTCTCAACCGACCCAGGCTAGGCATTCTTGTCTGCCTCGGCGGGGGCGGCTTCGGCGGCGGCCTGGGCGACTGTGGCGTGCTGGACGAGGAAGTCGCGGACTTTTTCCTCGCGCATTTCGTGGCGCAGGGCGCTGAGGCGGCCTTCGCGCTCGAGTTCGCTGGCCACGTCCTCGGGCCGTCGGCGGTAGTTGAGGGCGATGGCCTGGATGCGCTGGGTCATCTCGTCCTCGGTGACGAAGATTTTCTCCTGCTCGGCGATGCGGTCGTAGATGAAGTAGAGCTTGCACTGCCGCACGCTGGCGTCGCGGGTCTCCTGGTCCTGGGCGGCGAGCTGCTGCGCGATGTCGTCGGGGGCCTCGCCGCGGTAGAGGAGGGCGAGGCGGCGGCGCTCGCGGGCCTGGGTCACGAGGCGCTCGACCATGCCCTCGGGCACGTCGAAGCTGGCCTTCTCCAGCAGCTTTTCGGCGATGCGCGCGTGGACCGCCTGGTCGGCCTCGTGCTCGCGGCTGCGGCGCAGCTCGTCGCGCAGCTCGTCCTGGAGGTCGTCCAGGTCGTCGAAGCGGAGGCTCTTCGCCCACGCATCCGTGGCCTCGGGCAGCACGAGGCGGCGAATCTCGTCCACCGTGACCTCGAGCGTGACCTCCTTGCCCCCGTGCTGCTCGGCGCGGAAGTTGTCGGGCAGCTTGGCCTGGAACGACTTGGTGTCGCCGATGGCGGCGCCGGTGAGGGCCTCGCGGAGGCCTGGGACTGGGATGCCGGCGATGGTCTCCTGGGGGAGGAAGGCGCCCAGCTCGTTCTCGCGCCAGACCTCCTGCCCGTCCTGGATGGCCAGGGCGTGGCACATCGGCACGTCGCCCTCCTGCACCTGGCCCTCTTCGAGCTTCTCGAACTTGCCGTGCCTGCGGCGGAAGTTCTGGAGGGCGGCCGCCACGTCCTCATCCGTCACCTTCCCGGCCGGCCGCTCCACCTCGACGCCTTTGTAGCCCTCGAGCGCGAAGTCGGGGACGATTTCGACCTTGACCTCGAACTTCAGCGGCTCCTTGGCATCGAGGGCGAGCGCCTTGTAGTCCACCGTTGCAGGCATGGCCAGCCGCAGCTTGTGGTCCTCGGTCGCCTGCTCGAGCCCCTCGTCCGCCAGCGTCTGGCGGACGGCGTCGCCGACCTGCTCGCCGAAGCGGCGTTCGAGCACGTGGCGAGGGATGTGGCCCGGGCGGAAGCCCTTGAGCGACACGGTCTTGCGCAGCTCCGCGTAGCTCTTCTCGATCTCCTCGTGCACGCGGGCCTGGGGCACCTCGACCTTCACCAGGCGCGCGCACGGCCCGGTCTCCTCGACGCTTGAGGCCGCGCGCGGCGGCGCAGGCGGCGCAGCGGCCCCTTCCTCGGGCGTTGTTTCGGGTGTCTCGGGGGCCTTCTCGTCGGGCGTCGCGCCCTTGGCCGCCTCATCCTTGCCCACGCTACCGGCGTCCTGATCTGCCATGAAAGCCGTTCGCCTCCGTCGCCATCAAGGGGAGATAGGCATGGAAATGAAAATGGAGCGGGCGATGGGACTTGGACCCACGACTTCAACGTTGGCAACGTTGCGCTCTACCACTGAGCTACGCCCGCTCGCTCGGGGCCGTGACGGCCCCACATCGGATTGTCAACTCCATATTGTACTCCCGCCGCCCGTGGAGTCAAGCGCAAATGCCCGCCCGCGGATGAAGCGCGGGGGATGAGACCCTCTGATCCACCCCTGGGGCGGCGGGGGCCGACGCTGGGCGTGGTCGGGCCTGCCGCCCGACGCCGCGACCGCCTATCCCCACGAGTTCTCGGGCGGACAGCGCCAGCGGATCAGCATCGCCCGCGCCCTGGCCGTCGAGCCCGACTTCATCGTCTGCGACGAGCCGACGAGTGCCCTCGACGTGAGCATCCAGGTGCAAATCCTCAATCTGCTCAGCGACCTTCAGGACGAGTTCGGCCTCACCTACCTCTTCATCACCCACGACCTCGGCGTCGTCGAGTACCTGGCCGACGAGGTCGCTGTCATGTACCTCGGCCGCATCGTCGAGCAAAGCCCCGCCGAGGCCCTCTTCGACGAGCCGCTCCACCCCTACACCCAGGCCCTCCTGTCGGCCATCCCCGGGTATGGCCCCCAATCCTGGGGAACAGTTGGCGGGTCAGGGTGGCGATGCCGCTCAGGCGCTGAAGAATGTTCAGCGCCACCCGCTCCCCCGCGAGAATGGCCCGCGCCGGGCCGCGAATCGTGGCGATGGCGTCCCCCTTCGCCAGCGCGTCGCCATCGTCCCTCAGCAGCGTCACTTCGACCGCACCGGTGGACCGCCCCTCCGGGGCGGACGCCTCCGCCGCGTGGCCCGCCCCTCCGGGGCGGAAATCCGCCGCCGCGGAGCGGCGGGCCACGTGCCCGTCGAGCTTGCGGAACAGAGGAGCAAGGAGCGGCCCGCCCGCCAGCACCCCCGCCTCGCGCGCCACGAACGCCCCGCGCGCGACGGCCTCGGGCGGGATGACGGCGTTCGACGTGATGTCGCCCGGCCCCACGTCCTCGGCCAGGGCCGCCTCCAGGAGGCCCTCGACCAGCTCGATTTCCATGCGGAGCTTGGGCATGCTGCCTCTAGCCCTCGACGCATCGCGGCGCACTTCCCAAACTGGATTGTAATCTTGCGCCAGAGCCAAGTCAATGTCGGTCCGGTCCTGGATCATGACTCATGCGGGGGTGGATAGGGTCGAGACGAAACGCGAGAAGGGGCCGCCCTGTTGCGGGAGGCCCCTTCGTCGTGTCGGCTCGCGTTGTCCCTGGCTCCGTTACCGCCAGTTGTGCGTCCCCTGGATGTAGCCTTCGCGGAAGCCCTGCTCGAGGCCCGCGCGATAGGCGTCGCGGGGCGACACCGGGGGCGGCGCCCAACGAGGCATCGGCGGACGAAACACCACGGGCGGCGGGCACGGTGCGGGAGGGCGCCAGGCAACCGGCGGATGCCGGAACAGGGGCGGCGGCGGCGGGCCGGCGGGCCGCGTGTGGATGGCCTCGGGCTGACGCCCGGGATTGTGCTCGGGGCCGGGCTGCCATCTGGCGCCTCCGTTGTGGTCACTGCCGAAGTCCTGGGCGGCCGCGCCCGTCGCCGTCAGGGCGAGGGCCGCGATTGCGAAGACACACACCAAAGTCCAATGTCGGTTCATCGGTCTGCCTCCTGACTACTGGGTTTGCCGGACACCACCTTGACGACGCCAAGCTCGGCGATTCATCCTTACCACTCTTCTGGACGTGGCATGGCCGCGCGGTATTCACTGGGGCTTTCGCGCCGCCCGCGTGGGTTCTGAGATAGTTTCTTAGTCGAATGCGAACGACTGGCCTGGGCGGAGGACGACGAGGCGGTCGGGCAGGGGCACGTGGCCGCACAGGTCGGGGAGAAACTCGCCGGCCGCGTGCTGGTCCAGCTCTTCCTCGGACAGGTGCATGAGGAACCAGCGGGCGGGGGCGAGGCGCTCGACGAACTCGACCCAGCCCGAGCCTTGCCACGGGCCGATGAGGAGGGCGTCGAGGCGGCCCAGGGCCGCGGCGTCCACCCGCCGCGTGTCCTCGTTGTCGCCGTCGTGGAAGAAGCGGAAGCCGGGCATCTCGACGAGGTAGGAGTTGTGGCCCATTGCGTGGAAGGTGCGGAAGGCGGTGATCGTGGCGGCGGGCAGTTCCACTCTCTCAGTCAGGGCAACGCCCTTCCTGGCCGAGGCGGGCTCGAGCTTGACGAGCTTCTCAGCGGGCACCTTGCGGCGGAGTTCGTTGATGGCGGCGGCGGGGCCGACGACGGTCGCTCCCGTGCGATTCGCCACGTCGGCCACCTCGGCGGCCTGGAAGTGGTCCCAGTGCGCGTGGGTGACGAGAATGAGGTCGGCCTTCGCGATGCTCTGGCCGCTCAGGGCCGCCGCGCTCGCCAGGCCGGGGATTGCGCCGTAGAACGCGTCAATCAGGATGCGGGCCGGCCCCGCCTCGATGAGGAACCCCTCGTTGCCGATGAGGGTGACTTGGGCTCTCATTGGTTCGGCCTCGTCGTGGGACTGGAGGCTGTGCGCCCCAACCGCGGGCGGCATTGTAGGGGGAGGGCGGCGCTCTGTCAAACGCATCTTGCGGAGAACCGCTTCCGGGGGGCGCCGGGCCGAAGTCGGCTTGACCCGCCCACGCCGGCCGGCTATGCTCAACATGACAGTTCGGCGGAACCACTGGACTGGAGGGCAACGAAATGCGGCGAGCCATTCTTGGCGGTTGGGTGATCGCTTGGGGTCTGGCCTGCGCGGCGGAGACGGGAGCGGAGGCGTTCGGCCGCCTCGCGGCCAGGGAGCCGGGGCTGGTGGCCCAGTGGCGCTTCGAGGGCGACCTGGCCGATGCCAGGGGCGCGCTCAAGGGCGAAGTGCGCGGCGGCCAGGCGGAGTTCGCCGACGGGCCGAACGGCGGCAAGGCCATCGTGCTCGGGGCCAAGCGGGCCGTGACGATGGGCGAGGCGCCCGCGCTCGACCTCGATGCGACGAGCATCGAATTCTGGTTCAAGCCCACCTTCCCGCCCGGCGGCCAGGGCAACCCCTGCCTCATCTGCAAGCGCAAGACCAGCGGCGAGACCCGCTTCAGCCTCCACCTCTGGAACGACTACACGGGCCTGGCGTTCTGGAACGGCAAGGCGGTCGTCCGCTTCGCCCCCGCCGCGGGCGCGTTGCGGCGCGGCGAGTGGCACTACCTGGTCCTCACCTGCGCGGGCAACGACCTGAAGCTCTACCTCGACGGCCTGCCCTGCCGCCAGTTCGCGGGCAGCGGCACGATCAGCTTCGAGAAGAAGGGCCTGCCCCTACTCCTCGGCGCCGCTGACCTCAACGGCTTCGAGCACTACGAGGGCGCGATTGACGAGTTGGCCGTCTACTCCCGCGTCCTCTCGGCCGTGGACATCGAGCGGCACATGGACGCGATGGGCGCGCGGCATCCGCGCCTGCGTCGAGCCCGCCTTCTGGATGGGCACCAGCCGCCGCTACGCCGGCACCTTCTTCGACTACTTCCAGCTCATCCTCGACTTCGAGACCATCCGCGCCCGCCGCTTCGGCATTGACCACTACGCCGCCGTCTCCGTCAACCCCAAGGAGGCCGAAAACGTCGCCCTCGCCCGCGAGGTCATCGCCGGCATGGGCGAGTACCTCGACCACCCTCGCTGCATCGCCGTCGGCGAAATCGGCTTCAACAACATCACCGACAACGAGGAAACCGTCTTCGTCGCCCAGCTCGAGCTGGCCAAGGCCCGCCACATGCCCATCATCATCCACCTCCCCCACTTCCACAAGCCCGAGGGCGTGGCACGCATCGTCCCCATCCTCGAGCAAATGGCCATCCCCGAGGAAATGACCCTCATTGACCACAACACCGAGGACACCATGCCCCTCCTCCGCAACACCGGCTACTACCTCGGCCTCACCGTCTACCCCATCTCCAAGCTCACACCCCAGCGGGTCTCCAACATCATCCGCCAGCACGGCGCCCAGCGCGTCCTCGTCAACGGCTCCGCCGACTGGGGCGTCAGCGACCCCCTCAGCCTCATCCGCGTCGTCGAGTTCCTGCGCAAGGACGGCCATCCCGACGCTACGGTCAAGTCCCTCGTCTTCGACACCGCCAACGCCTTCTACGCCCACTCGCCCAAGTGGAAGCCCGAGCTGAACCTGGTGCCGGTTGACCCGCGCGAGTTCCAGCGCTAAGCTGTGCATGGTACTACCGTCGCAGGGCGCTGGCCTCGCGGACATCCGACCGATCCGTCGGATCCGTCGGATCCGTCCGATCAAACAAGGGCGCGATATGGCTCACCGCCCCCACCCCCTCACCACTTGGTGCCGCCTCCTCCGCCTGCCCAACCTCTTCACCGTCCCGGGCGACCCTCTGGCCGGCTTCATGCTCGCCACGGGCGGCCTGCTCGACTGGCGTGTCGCGGGGGCCATAGCCACCTCGCTCCTGCTCTATTCGGCCGGCCTCCTCCTCAACGACTACTTCGACCGCCACGTAGACGCCCGCGAGCGCCCCGACCGGCCGATCCCGTCTGGGGCCGTCTCGCCGCTGGCGGTCGTGATCGTCGGCGCTTTCTTGCTCATTGGTGGATTACTCCTGGCGCGCTGGGCAGGCGGTGCAACTGGGGACCTGGCAGCCGGGACTCTAGCGGGGGCCGTCCTTGCATACAACGCAGGGTTGAAGAAGGTGAGGTTCGCTGGCCCGGTCGCAATGGGCCTCTGCCGAGGCGCGAGCGTCTTCCTGGGCGCGTCGTTCGCCGCCGACATGGCTTACGACTTTGCGAAGCCGCCGGTCCTCATCGCAACCTGCGTCGCCTGGGCCCACACGACCTCGATCACGTTCGTTGCCGCAGCGGAGACGGGGGGGAGGAGACCTGGCTGGGCCGCTCACATCCCCGGGCTGCTCCTCTTAGCCGGCGGCGTAGCCATGCTCCGGTGCTCGATGGGGAACATCAAGTGGCCATTGATGAGTTGCGTGGACTGGATAGGCGTCCATGGAGGCGGAACGGTCTGGTTTGTGGACTGGGCCGGCGTGGCCGCGGTCTCTCTGCTCACGCTGGCAATCGCCGAGACTCAGTTCGCCGCTGTCCGCGTGCGCCGCGGGCGCCTTCCTGTGCCGGCCTTCATCGGCCTGCTCATCCGGGCAATGATCACGGTGCAGGCCGCTTGGTGCGCCTGGGCCTGCGGCCCGCTCTTGGGCCGCGGCCTAAGTGGACCGTGGAGCGCGCTTCTCGTTGTGGTGTTGACGTGGCTTGTTGTGCGATGTGGCGCAGGGCTCGCCTCGCGGCGATTCTACGGGAGCTGATGCCCCCACCGACCTCGTGTCGGTGGGGCAAGGGATTGACAGCTACCCGGGGCGGCCCCCTCTTCACCCCCCTCCCTCCCAGGGAGGGGGCAGGGGGAGGGTTGGGCGCCCGCCCCGACCCTGACGCCCCACCCTCACCCTGCCCTCTCCCTGAGAGGGAGAGGGGTCAGACAGAGGAGACTATGGAATACCGCAAGTTCGGCAAGCTCGATTTTAGCGTCTCGGCCCTCGGCTTCGGGTGCATGCGGCTGCCCACGCTCGGCAAGTACGACGCGATTGACGAGCCGCTCGCTGTCGAGATGATCCGCACGGCGATTGACAGCGGGGTGAACTACCTCGACTCCGCCCACGGCTATCACGGCGGCAACTCCGAGCGCCTCATCGCCAAGGCCCTCGAAGGCGGCTACCGCGACAGGGTGCGCATCGCCACCAAGATGCCCACCTGGGCAGTCAAGTCGCCCGCCGACTTCGACCGCTTCTTCGAGGAATCGTGCGAACGCCTCGATGCCGGCCGCATTGACTTCTACCTGCTCCACAACCTCCAGGCGGGCTTCTGGGCCAACGTGCGCGACCACGGGGTGCTGGCCTGGCTCGACAAGAAGCTCGCCGACGGCCGCATCGGCGCCACGGGCTTCTCGTTCCACGACTCCTTCGACCTGCTCAAGGAGGTTCTTGACGGCTACCCGAACTGGACCGTGTGCCAGGTGCAATACAACTTCGTGTGCGAGGACGTGCAGGCGGGCACGGCGGGCGTGATGCTCGCCGCCAGCAAGGGCCTGGCCGTGGTGGTGATGGAGCCGCTCTTCGGCGGCACCCTCGCCAACCCGCCGCCGACCGTCCGCGCCCTCTGGGAGGCCGCGGGCCGTGACCCCGCCGACGTGGCGCTGCGCTGGCTGTGGGACATGCCGCAGGTGGCCACGGTCCCGATGGCCCCCACCTGCGCCTTGGGATCGGTCTCGGCCCGCAGCATCTCCGCCGACTCGAACGTATCCCTGCCCCACACGTGCTTCGCCGGCCGCAGTTCCGCCTTGCCATCGTGGAGCCAGAGGTAGACCGGCTCGGGCGCCTGGCCGCGGAAGATGATGCCGCCGATGCCTGTCCGGGCCAGCTCCGCCCCGAAGAATCCGCCCGCCCGCGCTTCGCCCCACATCCCCGTCAGCGGCGACCGGGCGCACAGGCACACCTTATTGCAGCAGATCACCGGCGAACCCGTCAGCAACCCGTTCATAAACACCAGTGGCGATTCGGGCGCAAGCGGGTCAATCGCGGGGTCAAGCTCATCGTAGAGCATCCTCGCCGCCAGGCCGCTGCCGCCGAGATACGCGCGGAACGTCTCCTCCGGTAACCCGCGGGACGTGATGCGGCCTGAAGTCAAGTTGATCTCAAGAAACGACATGTGGCTTGCTGCAAGCATTGCGCCCTCAGAAATCGGTCGTGGCCTTTAGCTTCTCCAGTTGGATGCTCAACTCGTGCGGAGAGATGTAGATGCGGGCGCCGCGCCGGGCCGCATGGCGCAAGGGAGAGACATCCCTCAGGTTCCCGCAGTCCATGATGGAGACCGCCGACAGCCGGGCAAGATGCTCCAGCGGGGCGATGTTGGGGACACCTGGGAGCTTCCCCAGGCTCAGCGAGCGCAGGCCGAGAAGTCGCTTGAGCGGCCCAAGGTCTTGGACTCTCTGACACGACCAGAGGTGGAGTTCCTGAAGAGCGGCTAGATTGCCCAAGGGGGTCAGGTCAGAGACTTGGGCGCTGTTGGCAAGGCGGAGGAAACGGAGCTTAGCCAGCCGGCCCAGGGCGGAGAGGTCGGTGACGTGCTCACAGCCACCCACGGCCAGTTCGTCCAGCTCGCTCAGCGCAGCCAACGGGCCGAGGTCCCGCACGCTTGCGCACTCGGCGACGGTGAACCGCCGGAGCTTTGACAGGCCGGCGACCGGGCCGAGGTCCGAGACCTTGTCGCAGCGCCGGAGATAGAGGGCCTCGAGTTCGGGCAGCGCCCTCAGCGTTGTCAGGTCCGGCAGCTTCGGGCAGCGCCACAACTGAAGGAGCGTCAGGCCCCCGAGGGCGGCAACGGGAGAGTAATCGCTCACGCCATCCAAGTCCGACAGCGCCAGCTCGCGCAGGTGGCCCAGGCCCTTGAGCGGCGAGAGATCCACCACTCTCTCGCACCCGCCGAGCGACAGCGACCTCAGTTTGGTGAGCTGAGCCAGAGGGGCCAGATCGGACAGAGCGGCGCAGCCATCGAGGGTGAGTTCCTCGAGATCGCGCAGACCGGAGAGGACACTCAGATCGCTCAGGTGCTTGCACCCGGACACAGTGAGCCTGCGGAGCCGTGGCAGGCGGCCCAACGGCGCCGGGTCCCGCACCCTATCGCACGCACCGAGGCGAAGGGACACGAGATCAGAGAGGCGGAGCAAGGGCGAGAGGTCGGTCGCGTGCAGCGGGCCCCCAAGCTCCAGCGAATGGAGCCGGGTCAGGGACACGACCGTTCCCAGGTCAGCGGGAAACGAAGGCTCCTTTGGCGCGTCCTCGGCGAGGGACTTCGCGGCCCACGAAACCCTCAGGACCTTCAGATTCTGGAGCTGCCCGAGGTTCGGCAGCTCGCTCATTGGGGCGCCGGCCTGAATG
The DNA here is from genome assembly GCA_041320515.1 of Planctomycetota bacterium. Taxonomy (GTDB): domain Bacteria; phylum Planctomycetota; class PUPC01; order DSUN01; family DSUN01; genus DSUN01. Next base: position 5,255,035 of record JBGLNR010000001.1, read on the forward strand.
TTGAGGGACTCCAACAGGGTGAACTCGTTGAGGCGTTCCAAGAAGCGCGCGGGGAGGGGCTCAGATGGCGTCGCCACCTTGAGCGCGGTGAGCTTGGGGAACCTGGCTGCCAGGAGCGCGGGATCGAACTTGTCCGGCCACAAGACGTTCAGCGCAACGTCCACGGGTCCAGGCACGACGGGGAGCGCCGGCAGGTCGCCGCTGTAGCACCAGATCGTGAGAGGATGCACTGCCTGGGCGAGGGCCTCGCGCAGAGCCGCCGCTGCGCCGGGCGCCTCCATCACGATGCCAGCAAGGCGCATCGGGCCGCCACCGGTGCCGACGAGGAGCCGCGGCCCAACCAGCTCGAGCCGCAAGTCGGCCCCTCCGCGGTAGCGCCAGCTAAGCCATGGCTCCTCCCACACGAACGCCCACTCCCCCTCGACAAGGGCCTCCGTGCGCAACACACGCTCCGGGGTACGGATCGTGACCCGCGTGAGGCCGGCCGGCCGCTCCGCCGCAACGGCCGCGCGCACCGAGGCCGGCAGAAGGAGCCCCACTGTTGCCAGGAGGATGAACCGGGCGGAGGGTGTCATCTCGTCGTGCTCTCTGTAGCCGAGGCGCTGCCCGCAATCCTGGCAGAGGCTACTTGGCCGCCACGGGGCGGCGCTTCGGGCGCGGGGGCTTCAGAATGGGGTGGTCCTTGTCCCTGGCTTGGGCGGCCCTCAGGCGCGCGAAGTACCGGTGTGGGTCGTTGCCGCACTCCTCCATGATCTTCCTGCGAATCTCATGGATCTCCTCGACAATAGGGTCGCGGCTCGGGCGCGCCGCGAGGTAGCTGAGGACCGATGTTTCCACGTAGACGCGCGTTTTCACTGGCAGACACCCCTCGGTGCCCGAACCGCACCGTCATCTACAGCTTCGGCTTCGGTCCCTGTTCCCTGCGGATCATAGCGCCGGCAACTCGCTCAAGCAAGCGGTTCCTCAGAAGTCGGTGGCGCTCTTCAGTTCGGGGAGCTGGGGCTGGAGTTCCTTGGGCACGACGATGGTGGCCCCGCGCTTGGCGGCGCCGCGCAAAGCCGTGATGTCGGTGATGTTCTGGCAGTTGGAGACGGTCCGTTGTGTCCGCGGCCACGACGATCTTCACCTGGGCGCTCCGCCTCAGCGCGAGGTCCAGGAAGCGGTAATGGGCCTCCCACGGCGTCGCCTGGCCGGTGGCCGACTCGAGCTTGATGTCCATCGCAACGTGCTGGACGCCGTCGAGGACGCGTTCGAGGGCCTCGGGGAGCGTGCCGTTGGTCTCGAGGTAGACGGGCAGGCCGTGCTCGGCCAGGAGGGGGCAGAGCGCGGCGAGGAGTTCGGCGTGGATGAGCGGCTCGCCGCCCGTGAGGCTCACGGAGTGGTGCAGGCCGCGCGGGGCGTCGAGCGCCGCGGCGGCCCGTGCCACGGCCGCGGCGGTCATGGGGTTGCGGTGGTCCGCGAACTGGCGGGAGCCTGGCGCGAAGAAGCAGCGGCGGTTGCAGCCGCAGAAGCGGACTAACACCTGCCGCACGCCGACGAGGATGCCCTCGCCCTGGATGCCGGAGAAGATCTCGAAGACCGGCGCGGTTGGCTCAGGCACTCAGCGGCCCTCCCTCCTGGCCTCGCCCGTGGGCGCGAGGCCGTGGGCGACGATGGCCTCAGCGAGGGCGAGGTCCTCGGGGGTGGTGATCTTCAGATTCAGGTCGGAGCCGGGGACGATGGCCACGGGGTGGCCGAGGCGCTCGACGAGTTGCGCATCGTCCGTGGCGTCCAGGCCATCGCGCTCGGCGGCGGCATAGGCGTCGAGGATGAGTCGGCGGCGGAAGACCTGGGGGGTCTGGGCGCACCAGAGGCCGCGGCGGTCCACGGTCGCCGCGATGAGGCCGCCGGCCACGCGCTTGACGGTGGGCTTCATGGGCGTGGCGACGATGGCGGCGCCCGTGGCCTCGGCGGCGTCGAGCGCGCCGGCGATGATGGCCGGCGCGACGAAGGGGCGCACCGCGTCGTGGATCGCTACCAGCTCGGCTTCGGGGCGGAGACAGGCCAGCCCGGCGCGGACGGAATCCTGGCGCCGCTCGCCGCCGGGCACTACGGAAAAGGGGACATTCAACTTTTCGCGGCGAAAAGTAGAATGTCCCCTTTCCCGTAGCTCCTCGATTGCCGCCACGTCGTCGGGGTGGGCGACGATGATGGTCTGGCACATGCGCTCGCGGAAGGGCAGGAAGCGGTCGAGGGTGTGGAGGAGGATCGGCTTGCCGGCGAGACCGAGCAGCGTCTTGCGGCCGCCCATGCGGGCGCCGATGCCGGCGGCGGGGAGGAGGAGGGCGAAGGGGGTCACTGCACAAGCCTTCCGAAGATGATGCGGCCCGTGCTGCGCTGAAGGTAGCGGACGATCTCGACCTTGACGTCGCTGCCGATGTGCTTGTCGGCGTTCTCGACCACGACCATGCTGCCGTCGTCGAGGTAGCCGACGGCCTGGCGGCCCTCCTCGCCGCGGCGGTCAAGGCGTATGTCAATGGTCTCGCCTCGGGCGACGGCGGGCCGGAGGGCGGTGGCGATCTCGTGGAGGTTGATCACCTTGATCTCTTGCGCGCGGGCCACGCGCGTGAGATTGCCGTCGGTGGTGCAGACATAGGCGTCCAGCTCGCGGGCCAGCTCGATGAGCCGGTGGTCCACCGGCTCGTCGTTGGCCTCGGGCGTTTCGTAGACCGAGACGTCGGCCTCGCGGACGCGCTGGAGCTGGCTGACCGCGTTGAGTCCGCGCTGGCCGCGCGTGCGCTTGGCGCGGTCGGCGGAGTCGGCCAGGGCCTGCAGCTCCGCGAGCACGAAGCCGGGGATGTAGAGGGGGCTGTCGAAGGCCCCCGTGCGGCACAGTTCGAGGACCCGCCCGTCCACCAGCACGCTGGTGTCGAGGAGCAAGGCGCGGGGACCTTTGCGCGCCTTCTTGAACTCGACGTAGGGGATGACGAAGCGGAAGCGGTCGCGGGTGCGGAAGACGATGATGGTGCACAGGTAGCACATCATGGCGGTGAGGATGATGCGCATCGCCGTCTCCTTCTGGGCCGCCAGCGGGTCGAACACGTCGGCCGGCAACACCAGGGTGGTGATGTTCGCCGCCAGGTTCGCCAGCACGATGCCCACGGCGATGCCGAAGACGATGGCCAGGAGGTTGGCCACCGACTCCTTGCCGGTGTAGACGGCCTCGAGGATGAGGACGACGATGAACATCGTGACGCCGATGAGGAGGCCGGAGAGGGTGTCGAACTCGGCCAGGCGTGCCGCCTGCCAGCCGGCGCCCGAGCACACGAGGAGGAAGAACGCGCGAAGGAACCACAGGCCCATGTCTTATCTCCCAACCGATGGCTCGATCCGGGTCACTTCAGCGTAAGGGATTTCGACGAGGCCCGCATCGGTCTGGACGACGACCGGGTGCGCCTCGCCGCCCATGGACACCAGGCGGCCGGTCACGAGCGTGCCGCCGCGTCGGTGGATGAGGAACACGGTCTGCGACGGCTTCGGCGAGAACGGGTTGGCGGCCCTTCGGCCCGGGCGGAGGACGAGCAGGAGCGCGGCCACCAGCACCAGCGCCCCGACGGCTCCCGCCGCCACCAGGTGCCAGCCCTTGCGTCCCGCGCTGGCGGGCAGCGTGGCCCCCGTGGGCGGCTGGGCCGCGCCCACGGGCAGGGTCGAGGTCGAGGGGGCCTCGCCGGGCAGGGTGGGCGTGGTGGCCGCGGGCGAGAAGTCGGCCGGCATCGTGGGCGCTCCCGCGGCGCCGGCCGCGGCCAGCTCGGCCAGCTCGTGGGTCGAGGCCACCGCCATCAGGTCGGCGGCCAGGGCGCGCACGCTGGGGTGGCGCTCGGCGGGCCGCTTGGCCGTCGCCCGCGCGATGATGGCGTCAAGCGCCGGCGGCACGTCGGCGACGAGCGCGCGCGCCGAGGGCACGGGCCGCTCGACGTGCTGGCGCAGCGTGGCGAAGGCCGAGTTGCCGTGGAAGGGCACGCGCCCGGTGACCAGCTCGTAGAGGATGACGCCCAGGGCATAGATGTCGCTGCGGAAATCGGCGTCCTGGCCCTCGGCCAGCTCGGGGGCCATGTACTCGGGCGTGCCGATGAGCGTGTTGTCGGTGCAGAAGAGCACCGAGGGGTTCTCCGGATCGATCTTCTGGCCGAAGAAGGGCGCCACGAAGCCCCGCCAGCCGCGGCCCATCCACAGCCAGTAGAACGGCTTGGCCGAAATCGGGTCCTGCGCGCACGGGTAAAAGTCGTCGTGGGCGTTCAGATAGGTCGAGAAGGCGATGCCGATCTGCTTGAGGTTATTAGAGCAGAAGGTCCTATGCGCCGTGCCGCGCGCCCGCGAGATCGCGGGCATGAGCATGCCCATCAGCACGCCGATGACGGCGATGACGACCAGCAACTCGATAAGCGTGAACCCGCGCCGCGCGGTGGCGGCAGACCTGCTCACAGGAACCCCCTCAACCGGCCCGAACACCCGCTGATCGTACACATCCCTGCCCCGCCGTCAAGTCGCCCGCCGCTCGTCGCAAGGCTCCGTCATTCTCACATTCTTGAGAATGTGAGAATGACGGGCCCGCCCCTGCTGCCTCCGTGCAGACAGCCTGGCTTGCCGAGGCAGCGTCCGAGCGCTATAGTCTCAGGCAACCCTGTCCGTCGCTGTCCCGCTCGCCGCCACGCGCCGAGGTGGAAATGGGGAAGTGGGGCCCGCACATCGCCCTTGGGGCAACGCTTCTTGTCCTGCTGTGCTGCGCCCAGGCGCAGCGGCAAGGGGACCCGCCGCAGGCGCCGCGCCTCTGGGCATTGGCGGTCACGAACGTCCAGCCGACCAGCGTCCGCATTTCCTGGACGACGGACCGCCCGGCGACCTCCGAGGTGTTCTTCCGCCGCGAAGGGGAGTCCACGAGCCGACTCGCCCGCGAACGTGGGCGCACCAAGACCCACGTCCTCATGCTCGACGGCCTGGAGCAGGGCGCGACGTACCGCTTCCGGGCGGCGTCCGCCGGCCGCGACGGCTCGCGCGGAGAGAGCGAAGAGGCGACGTTCGCGCCCCGCGCAATGCCGGCCCGCAGGCGGGTGAGGTTCGACGGCGTGACCGTGCTCGGCGCGTGCTGCGGCCTGCCGCAGGCCGCGGCAGCCGCCGGCATGCACTGCGACCGCTTCGACAGCAGTTGGGACGCCCTGATGCCCAGGCCGCGCGAGTGGGACGCGCGGCGCCTCGACGCCTTCGTGGCAAAGGTCAAGGCGTTCCGCAGGGCCGGCATCGAGCCGGTCGTGACCCTCGACTACTGCGTGAAGTGGGCGCGGCAGCTCACCGACACCCAGGCATCGTGGCGCCACCCGGCCTTTGGCCCACCCGATCACCTCGACGACTGGCGGCTCTTCTGCCGCGGCCTCATGGAGCGCCTCACCGACCAGCCCCAGTGGTTCGAGGTCTGGAACGAGCCCGACGCCGGCTACCTCGCCTCCCCGCTCGGCCCCGGCGGCAAGCAGCGGTGGGCGCCGGCCGACTGGCTGCCCGTCGTTGACCCCCTCTTCCAGAACAACCCCCGCTACTGGCTCCAGGACCGCTACGCCCCGATGGTGCTCGCGGCCCGCGAAGTCGCCGACGAGGTCGGCGGCGACAACATCCGCCTCATGGCCCCCGCCTGGAACCACGACTTCCACGGCGGCCGCGCCGACCTCCTCTTCCAGGTCGGCGTCCACAAGGCCATAGACGCCTACAGCTTCCACTGCTACGTGGCCAAGCCCCTCTGCTTCGACGCCTGGCGCCGCGGCTTCGAGACCTATCTTGAGAACATTGACCGCGTGTTCCGAATCCACGGCGCCGACCTGCCCCTCGCCCTCACCGAGTTCGGCTACGAGAACTTCGACCCGCCCGAGGGCGACCGCAGCCTCGTCTCCCCCTCCGACCGCGCCGCGCAGCTCGCCAAGAGCACCCTCCTCGCCCTCGCCAAGCACAGGTTCATCCTCCTCGTGGCGTTCAACCTGGCGGGCGGCTCGATGGCCCTCGTCGAGGAGCCTGCCGTGCCCCTGCGGCCACGGCCCCTGTACTTCGCCTACAAGCACCTCGTGGACCGCTTCAGCCGCAAGAAGTGCGAACGCTACAACGAGCTGACCCTCTGGACGGGCGGGAGACGCCTTGCGGCGCCGGACCCGACGCTCTGGCACCACGCCTTCCGCTTCGCCGCGACGGGGCAGGTCTTCGTCGCCGCCTGGCAGGGCGCGCTCGACGAGGCGACAAAGCTGCCCCGCGAACTGCCCCCTCGCCGCCTCACCTTCCGCGTCGCTCCGCCCCGCGAGGGGGGCACGTGGACGCTTCGCCGCGTCGAACTCGATGGCAGCGAGGCCCCTGCGGAGGCAAGCAGCCTCGGCGATGGCGCCCTCGACTGGACCTGCGAAGTCCCCGCCACCTCGCCCGAGCACGAGACCCCGCCGACCTGTTTCCTCCTCAAGCCGACGAAGTGAACGCGCCGAATCCGCGGCCGCGCTTGACTTTCTGCCTCTGATGCCTATCCTTCTCTGTGTCCTCTGTGCCTCTGTGGCAACTCTTCTTGGAGACCGAGACATGGCCAACGAAACTGTGCTCAAGCGTTACGAGGGCAACCCCATCATCGTCCCCCAGCAAATCCGGGGCGTGAACAGCGTTTTCAACTCCGCCGTCGTGCCCTTCAAGGACGCCTACGCCGGCGTCTTCCGCTGCGACGAGCAGGACCGCGCGATGACCCTCCACCCCGGCTTCTCGAAGGACGGCATTCACTGGGACATCTCGCCCGAGCGGATCAACCTGGTCTGCGACGACCCCGAAATCGCCACCCACGGCTACGGCTACGACCCCCGCGTCATCCCCCTCGACGGCACGTTCTACGTCTGCTGGTGCAACAACTACCACGGCCCCACCATCGGCCCGCCGAGGAAGACCCGCTCCTCGCCCGTCGCCACGCACTGGAGGTTCCCGTGGTCCGGCCCCCAGGCGCCCGTGCCGTCGCTGTTCGCCCACGGGCACGTGCGGTTCGGCTGGTAGAAGCTCATCCGCCAGCGGACGTCAATGGCCTCGCGCGTGATGCCGACCCAGCGGTACTTGCCGAGGGGCAGCGGCTCGTTGCGGTCGCTGAGGCCCGACCAGAAGACGGTGTGGCTGCCCTGGGGGAGCTTCGCTCCGCCGAGCAGGCTGCACACGCGGCTGCCGGCCGCGTCCTCGATGGCGATGGAGGCGAAGCCGTCGCGGGGCATCTCGAACGTGATGGGCACGAGGCCGGGCGGCTCGGCGCGCTTCGCGGCCATCCACGGGGGAGGCGGGAGCGAGAGCTTGCCCTTGTCTTCGAGAATCAGGCGGCCCCAGGCCTTCGTGTTCGTCCAGAAGAAATCGGTCTGCGTCTCGCCGTCGGCCAGGTTGTCGGTCACGCGGCTGCGGGGCCAAGACTGCGCATCGGCGTCGCCCCAGAACATCTCGAGGCCGAGGCGCAGGTCGGCCGTGCGTGCGGGCGCCTTGCCGTCGGCGGTGATTACCTTCCAGGGGAGCCTGATCTCCTGCGTGTAACCCTTGCCGTCGGGCGCCGCGCGGAACGCCTGCTGCGCTCCAAGCTGCTCGGGGTAGACGGGGCGGTCCACCTTCGCGTCCTTCGCGCCAACGGGGCCGTAGTGAATCGTCATGGCCGGCTTGCGGCCGGGCGTGTAATACCAGCAGTCAATGTGGCTGACGAAGCCGGCCATATTGCAGCGAAGCTGCACCGCATCCGACCGCCAGCCGTTGCCGACCATCGTCGCGGGGTCAACCTTGTTCACCATCGGCGTCGCATCGCGGAACGCGAAGCCGAGGTACAGCGCCTCGGCGTCCCACATCGCGGCCACGCGCACGCCCTCCGTGTCGAGCAGGTGCTCGACATCCTTGCAGCACACGATAGCCCCCGACGTGTCCCACTCCCCCAGGTCGCCATCAATCGCCACCTTGCCTGGCGCCGGCACCGCGTGCAGCCCATGATTCAGCGTCCGCTCCGCGAGGGCCGCACGGCTGGCAGAAACGATGGCCAGCAGGCCGCAGAGCGCTGCAACGCGCTGTCTCATGCTTCAGTCCCTTCGTCGGGATTCGAGCAGTCTGCGGGTCTTCGTGAGTTCGGCCGCGATCTGCTTCTCGTTGGGAAGGGTTGTCCTGTACTCCGCGGCGACAATCTTGTTTGGCAGGCCCTGCAGGGCGTACTTGGCGATCGCTGCATCCTTCTGAGCGCACAGGATGAGGCCGACGGGCGGGTTCTCGTCCGCATGCGTCCAGTGTTCCCTGGCGTAGTTCAGGTACATGTGCATCTGGCCCGCGTCGGCGTGGGTGAACTCGTCCAGCTTGAGGTCAATCACCACGAGGCACCGCAGCCGCCGGTGGTAGAACAGCAGGTCAATGCGGAACCACTGGCTCCCGATGCGGAGTCGCTGCTGGCGGCCCACGAACGTGAAGTCGCCGCCGAGTTCCAGCAGGAAGCCCTCCAGGTGCCGGATCAGCGCCTCCTCAATATCGCTTTCCGAGTACTCGTCTTTCAACCCAAGGAACTCAAGGACATATGGCTCCTTGATCTCCTGCTCAGCAGTCACTGCGTCCTCTGGCTTTGGCTTGGAGCCCTTCGCCAGCATGGCTGCCTTGTTGCGCGACAGGGCCGTCCGCTCGTAGAACATCGAGCCGATCTGCCGGTTCAGTTGCCGCACCGTCCACCCGCCGCGCAGGGCCTCCGCCTCGTAGAACGCGCGGGCAGGTCCGTCTTTCACGGTGAGCAAGTGGATGTAGTGAGACCACGAAAGTGGGAACCGGGCAGCAAGGAGGGCGGGCAAGTCGCCTCCCGGCAGGGTCCGCAGTCTCACAGGTGCCCGGCGGCCTCCGGATGCCGATGGAGATTTCCGCAACAGTGTTGCGTATTTCTGTGTGCCCCGGCCGGCGGTCAGAGATTTACGCAACGGTGTTGCGTAAATCTCCTCAGCAGGGTAGGTGAGGAAGAAGGCGCGCATCCTCTGCAAGGTGTCCACCCCAAAGCCACGCCCATGCCGGCGAGTCAAGTCGCCGGAAAGTCGCGCCAGCAGCTCTTCCCCATAGGTGGCGCGCTCGCGCCCCTTCTGCTCGAACTCCACGATGCGTCGGCCAATCTCCCAGTAGGTGGCGGTCATGACCGCGTTCGTCGCGCGGGCCGCGACGCGTCGGGCGGACTCGAGCAACTCGCCGATGCCGCCGGCGAAGGCGTTGTAGCCCTTGCCGAGAACGGCGGGAGAACACGCTTTCCTGGGACGCTTCATGTGGCCTCACCTCACTTCGACTTCGTACCAGATGGTCTTGTGCTCGGGGCCGAGCTTGAGGAGGGCCTTGCCGTCCTTCGCGGCGACGGGGGCCGCCTCGCGGCGGTTGCCGCTCTCATCCAGCGGATAGAGCTTCACGCGGCCGGCGTCGGCGGGGAGCGCGATCTCGGCAGGCACGCCCTCGCACATCACGGGCTCCTCGCCCCACTGGTTGCTGAGCGTGACGCGGCTGCCGCCGAGGTCGCGGAGTTGGGCGCCCTTGTTGTGGATGTCGCCCGTGGCCGCGATGAGGATGCGGCCGGGCTTGCCAAAGCCCTCGCCCTCTACACACGTCATCGTCACCGTCGCCCAGTCGAGCGCCGCCTTGCCGACGGCCAGGCTCACCCCGTCGCCGAGGTCGAACTTCCGTCCCCGCACGAAGCCGGTGAACCAGCGAATCTCGCCTGTGTCAGACGCCAGTACCTTGGTGTCCGGGGGAATGGGCGGCACGGGTGCCATCGGCGGAGCGACGTCGCCCAGCGCGATCCCCACGCAGCGCAGGATCGCATAGCGTGGATCGTTGTCGGCCTTCAGCCCCCAGGCATTGAGCGAACGATAGAGCTGCTCCCGCTCGGCCTTTTGCGACATCCAGGCGAAAGGCGGCCCCGAAGCGGCCGGTTTCACGTCGCCACGCAGGAGCATCGCCGAGCAGGCGATGGAGTGGGCGAGCTTGGCGGGGTCGGCCTTGAGGTCGAAGAAGCTCTCGATCCGCCGCGGCTCGGGGCGGTCGTTGTGGTTGTAGGCGAAAGAGTAGATGGCGTCCCAACCCTGGAACGCGCCGACGGCGGCGATCATGGGCATGCCCTCGGCGGCGAATTGGTTGGGCATGGGGTGGTTGTACTCGCTCACGGTGTAGGGCTTGCCGAAGACCCGACGCGACGCCAGGTCGCCGAGTGTGCCCGCCGGGCTGTTGACCAACGCGATGTTGTTCACCGTCCAGTTCGCGAAGTCCCACGGCCGGCCCGGGAAGTGGGGGTGCTGCCAATAGGAGTGGCCGTCGCAGAAGTCCAGCCCCGCCTGAATGTGGGTGGGGCTGTAGCCGAGCTGGGTGCCCGCCACGAGCGCCTGGAGCTTCAGCTCATCCTTGAGGAAGCGATTCATCCCCCACCAGTAGTCGCGCTCGGTGTCCCACAGGAAGTCCACGAAGTCGTTCCGTGCAGCGGCGGTGACGCTCATCTGGCCGTGCTTGACGACGGGCACGGAGTCGTCTTCCAGCTTCTGCCCCGGCTCGAGGCCCACGATGCCGCCGGGCCGTAGCGACACGCCGGCCAGCTCGTACGTGCCGACCTCCAGGCTCGTGAAGGTGATGCGGCCATTCTCGTCGCTGGCGTTGGGGATGAAGCTCAGGCGATGGGCCTTCCACTCGGGGCCGATGTCCACGCTCGCGTAGAAGCCGAACTGGTTCCACGGCTCGTGGGCCATCATGCAGTTGAGGCTCACGCGCCGCTTCCTGTCTGAGCGGGCCTGGAACGTGAGGGTGTAGACCTGTCCCTGCTTCACGGCGAGGCCGATGTGGTCGAACTGGGGGATCCAGGCGTGCTCGCCCATCTTTTCGACGGCGACGCGGAGGAACGGCTTGCCGCCCGGGCCGTCGGGCACGATGGACCATGCGGTCTTCGCCGGCGGCGGGGCCTCCAGGTGCCACGGCTCGGCGAGGGGCTTGGTGAAGTCGCCGTTCGTCAGCATCTCGTCGCCCAGGGCCTGTGAGCCGACGTTCCACACCTTGGCCAGCGCCTCGGTGTTCCCGTGCTTCTTGCGGAGCCAGGCGTTCCACAGCTTGCGGAACGTCGTGGCATAGGGGTCTGGCAGGCGGTCGAGCTGGCCCCAGCCCCAGGTGGCGAAGATGGCGTTCTCGTTGTTGATCTCGACGAATGCGATGGCCGGCTCGGCCACGTAGGCGGTCTTGGTGTAGGGGTTCACGTGGGTGAGCAGGTCGCGGGCGTATTTGCGCTGAAGCTCGATCATCCGCGGCTCGAAGTTGTCGAGGCCCTTGTCGTAGTTCGGCCTCTGGTCGCGGAAGGGGAAGCCCTCCTTGTCGTCGAGCCAGCGAGAGACGTGGAGGTTGATGTTCGTGTAGACCCCGTGGAGCTTGAGCTGGTGGATCAGGTAGTCGAGGCGTTCGAGCTTCTCGGGGTCAATGATCGTCTTGTTGGGGCTTTTCCCCCAGATCGAGTGGTTGTCCATGTGGTGCATTCGCACGCAGTTGATGCCGAGTCGGGCCAGGCGTGCGGCCACGCGCTCCGCCACGTCGTGGGGCGGGAAGCAGGCCTCGAAGCACAGATTCGTCGCCCAGGATGCGCCACAGCCCCGCCCTCAAGGGCGTGTGCCTCTACGACGAGTTCTACGGCTCCGCCGACACGGGCACGGCGATGTCGCAGATGTTCCTCAAGGCTCAGGAGGTCGTCTTCCGCGAGCGGCACGAGGGGCTGACGAGTGCCGAGGCCCTCAAGGCCCTCGACCGCTTCGCCAGCCGCCCCGCCGGCCACCGCCGCGTCGAGGACCTCGACAAGTACCGCACCTGGCCCGCCCACGACGACTGGGACTGGGGCAACTTCTCCCAGCGAATGGCCGCGGCGGTGAAGCGCGTCATGCCCGCCTCGCGGAACCTGACGCTTCAGCGGTTCTGGGGCGGCAACGGCGGCAACATCGCCCCCAACGGCACCTCGGGCGATGTCTTCGCCCCGCTCGACATCGCGGCCTGCGTGATGTACAAGGACGGCGGCTACGGCGACCGCCCGGTCTTCGCCCCCATGCAGGCCGACGTGATGCGGGTCCGCGACGGTCTGCCGGTCTGGACGCAGCTCCACTCGTTCGGCGCCCCGCCGCTCTGCGGCGACCACCTGCTCCGCCAGGCATTCTTCGGCCTCTCCCAGAAGATCGAGGGCTTCACCTACTTCACCCTGAGCCACGACTACCGCCACCCGAACGGCATTGACAACCGCAGCATCGTGCGCGACATCGCCGAGCCGCTCTGCACCCGCTACGGCGACCTGTTCGCCGCCTGGCAGCGCGGCTACAGGAAGGTCGCGGTCTACTACTCCCGCACCGCCGACTACCTGTATCCCCGCAAACCCAACAGCCTGCCGCACGCCTGCGAGGGCCTGTGGGTGGCCTGCGTGCGAGCGGGGTTCCCTGCCGATTTCCTCTACGACGCCGACATCCTGGCGGGCCGCGGGATGGACTACCAGGTCGTTTTCACCCCCGGCTTCACCTACGAGGAGGAGACCCCGCCGCCGCTCCTGGCCGCACTGAAGCGCCTCGTGGGCGCGGGCAAGACCCTCGCCGTCGAGCGCGGCGGCAAGCTGCCCATCGAGGGCATCGTCCGCCTCGACTCCGACCTCGACGAGTACGACGACAAGCAGGGCGGGGCCTTCCCGCGGAACATTGATTTCGAGTTCGAGATGGTCTTCGACCAGACCGAGGAGACAACGAAACTCGTCCGCGCCTTCCTCGCCAAACGCATCCAGCCCGCCGCCGAGCACAACCTGCTGGTCGGCCCGGACTGGCTGCGCTGCGGCCAGGGCGAGTATCTGGTCCTCCCCAACTTCGCCCCCACGAAGTTTGCCGGCCTCTACAAGACCCTCTACCAGGCCCCCGACACGCCGACGCTTCGCTTGCCGAAACGCCCGCCCGCTTGCTACGACATGCTGGAGATGAAGCCTGTCGAGGTGAAGACCGACGGCGACTGGATGAGCCTGAAGGCCGACCTTCGAGCCTATCCGGGCAAGGTCTACGCCTTCCTCCCCGCCCCCATCGCCCGCGTGGGCCTGCGGGCGACCGCCAGCGTGAAGGCCGGCGAAGGCATCCATCACGCGGTCTCCGTCCTCGATGCCTCCGGCAAGGCCATTGACGCCGGCTTCCCCATCGAAATCTCGCTTCGGGACCCCGCTGGCGGCGAATACCAGACCGTGTATCGCGCCGCGACGCCGACCTACACGGGCGTACTCCGCCTGCCCGTGAACGTGGCGGCGGGCAAGTGGACGCTCCGCGTCCGCGAGCTGATCAGCGGCGCGTTCGCCGAGATGCCCATCAGCGTGACGCCGGGCGAGCTGCCTTCCGCGACCCTCGACACCCGCGCCGTGCGCGTCCACGACGCCGCCCGCATCCAGGAGTTCCTTGTAGGCGGGGCGTCCCTGCCCCGCGAACTCGACAAGGCCAAGCCAGCGATCATCATCGCGGTGGACGGGGAGCAGGCGTGGGTGCGCCCACACGCCGAGCGCCTTGCCCAGGCCCTCGCAGCCACTGGCCGCCAAGCCAAGCTCGCCTCGGTGAATGACGCCGTGCGGCTGCCGGTGGACTGGGATGGCGACCAGCCGACGATTGACGGCACCCGCCTCTGGCGCGGCAACGTGGTGGACCCCGGGCTGTTCGTGGACGCGCCGCTCATTCTCCTCGGCAAGCGCTACGAGAGCCGGCTCATCGAGGCCATCGTCCGCCGCGACCTCTTGGCTGAGCCGCTCATCGGCGGCTGTTTCCCCGGCCCGGGCCGGACCGTCGTGGCTTGGGCGCCCCGCGCCTTCTCCAACGCCCACGACACCGTGTGCCTGCTCGCCCACGACAACGAGGGCCTTTCGCAAGGCATCGCCGCACTTCTGGCCCTGGCGAAGGGCGAGCAGGAAATCCGAAATCCGAAACCCGAAATCCGAAACGCGGAACCCGAGACTGCCGCAGAGCGGCACGGTCGCGAGCCCTCCAGCTTCCGGGACGCGATCAACGGCGAAGACCTCGTGCGGGCCGTGGACGTTGACCCCGCCTCGGGCCGCGTGGTGGTCGGCACCAACGGCTTAGGCCACAACCTATTCTGTTTCTCGCCCGACGGCAAGCTCCTCTGGAAGCAGTTCCTCCCCGAGCACAACGCCTACACTGCCCAGTGGTTCGACGGCGGGAAGCGGGTGGCCGCTGCCACCGGCCGCGGCTTCCGCGTGTTCCTGCTCGATGGCGCCGACGGCAAGGTGCTCAAGAAGCTCGCCTCGACCGAGTGGCCGCACTTCCACGGCGGCTTCAACACCTACCAGGAGGGCGCCGTCAACACCGAGGTGCCCATCGCCGTGAACCCGCCGCTCCGCCAAATCCTCATCGGCGGCTGCGGCCCCTGGCACAGCGTCACCATCCGCTACGCGGACGACGTGGCCATCCTCATCGAAGGCGGGGAGTGGGGTCCGGCGCCCCAGCCCAACCCCTTCCTCGAAGGCCCCAACGGCAAAGTATGGCCCGGCGGCCGCTGCGAGCCTTCGGGCCTCCTCGACGGCCTCGACTCCCTCCCCGACACCAAGCCCCTCATCAGCTTCGAGCAGGCCGAGAAGACGCGGCAGCCTTCGGGCGGGAGTGCGGATAGCTCGCACCGCGCCAACACCCTCTTCCAGCTCGGCAACATCGCCATTCGTCTGGGCCGCAAAATCCGCTGGGACCCTGTGAAACAGGAATGCATCGGCGACGACGAAGCCAACCGCCTGGTCAACGTCCCCATGCGCGCCCCGTGGCACCTGTGAAGTCGTCGAGGGTGGAAGCCCTTCTTCGCGAGAGCAGCTTGCGCAGCGAACCCCAACCATCCCAAGAGCTCTTGGGATTCCCGCGTTGCGAAGCTCGGCTTTGCGGCGCGGTGCCGCGGCTCCCGTCGCAAACATCTGTAGGCGGGGCGTCTCCGCCCCGCGACCCCCGCAGCCGCCGCAACCCCACCTATTCCCTTGACACGTCGGCGCGCGGTTGTATGATCAGCGCGACCCTCGCAGGGCTGTTACAGAGATGCCCGGGTAAGACGCGCCACCCTAGCTGAGGAGCGCCACATGGCACGAGCGATTACGATGCGCGAACTCCATGCCCTCGGCGAGTCGCAAAGTGTGGAGTTCAAGCGGTCGCTCGCCCTGCAGAGAGAGGGCTTTGAATCCCTCTGCGGCATGGTCAACACGGATGCAGGGAGGGGCACCGTGCTCTTCGGTGTCAACCCTGACGGGAAGCCAGCAGGCGTGGAACCTGGCGACCTGGACTCGGCGCAGCAGAAACTCGTTCAACACGCGCGTAATGCTTTTGACCCCCCACTTCCCCTGACTATCAACGTAGTGGAATGTGGGGGGGCGACACTCGTCGAGGTTTCGGCGCGTCGTGACGCCACAGTTCCCCTTCATGAGTACGACGGAAGGGCCTTCATTCGGGAGGGGACGGTCACCCGCAGACTGAGCATCTCGGAGCGGGAAAGGCTAACCCGACGAAGGAACCGCAATTCTCACCAGGGCCCGTGGAAATGCGACCGTTGTGGCTCCTCCGCTGGAATGCTGTCCTGTGTTGAGGTCACCCCCGAGGGCATGCGCAAGACCTACAAGTGCTCCTGCGGCGGCGAGTACTGGCCAGCCTAGCCAGGGCGCCATTTGCGCCCTTGGGGTCAGTTCGTGGTAATCAGGCTGCAGCATGATGGTCCTGTCGGCATCAGCCACGCGGTGTTCGTCGTCGCGAAGCTCCTGCTTCGCAACGCAATTCTGGCGGCTCATGGCGACGGGCATTGAAGCAGGAGCTTCGGAAGGGCCGCCGCGAAGTCCGAGCCTCGCGACAAGGAGGAGAAAAGCCTTGTCTTTGATGGAATTGGGACCTGCGACGCACTTCGGTCAGGAGAAGAACGATGATGGCGATCGTCGACGACTCTCTGATTTTCGCTAGCCCAACACCGGTGGGCTTCACGTACACGCTGGCATCTCGACTCGGGCAGATGCTACAGATGGTGGAGAGCGAGTTCGGGCCCCTGGACAAAAGCTACACGATCCTTGGTATTGAGTTTCGCGACGGCGTGCCACAAGTCTGGTTCCCAGACAAGCACAAATGCTGCCACATTGTGATCCAGCTCAGCCGTGAGGCCATGCAGGAGCCTGTGCGCGCGCTTTGGCAATTGGCCCACGAGAGCGTCCATCTCCTCGACCCGCACCCCGGTGGCGGGAACGTGCTTGAAGAGGGCGTCGCTGCTCACTTTGCTGTTCGCTATCTTGCCCAGCTCAACTGTTCATTCCCGACAGGCGACCCGCGTTATGACGAGGCCAGTAGCCTTGTCGAGCAGCTCCTCGCTGCTCGACCCGGTGCGATCAGGGAACTCCGAGCGCAGCACGGGCCTCTCCATAGTGTAACCGCCGCACAGATCAGTGCCGTGTGCCCAGGCGTCGAATGCTCAATTGCCGAGCGGCTCGCCCGAGATTTCTAGCCCCAAGGGAGGCCAGAGATCGCGGGGGGTGGCAAACCCTCTATCACCGGTTACGGGCTCCTCGCTGTGAAGGACACGCTTCGTAATGCGGTGCCCTCGGCTCCCGCCGCGACCAACCGGTAGGCGGGGCGTCCCTCCCCCGCGACCTCCGCCAGCCTGCCGACTCCCTTGACACTTCGCCGCGCTGGTGTACAATCGGCGCACACTCAGGATGGCCGCGGCCGCTTGCACCCGAGAACGCGAGGGCACCCGATGCGCAAGACATGGGTCTACAGTCCACATTCTGGCGGGAGGGCGATCCCGCCGGCCGTTCAGGAACGGACTCGAAGCCGAATCCTGGCCCACGCCGAGAAGCATTACGCGGGCAAGTACACCCGCATTGACGTGCGGTTCCGCGGGGCGCTCTGCTACGTGGACGCCTACACGGAGCCATTCGTCCCTGCGGAGTTTGATGAGGAGCTTTGGGGTGAGACCAGAGAGCAACAGATCGAACGCATGCGCAACACGCCCACACACCTCTGCCGCCTCCGCTACTTCGGCTCCGAGGACCTCTGGACGATGGCGTTCTACACCTATAGCAATGAGAAGTACGAACCCAGCTTCTTCCAGAACGGCACCTTTCACGGCAAGCCAGAAGAGGCGTTCGACACCTCGGCGGTGTACCTGACGGGATGACGAGTCGAGCACAGCAAAGAGTAGATGCCCTTGTTGTAGGCGGGGGCATTCTGGCTCTCGACGCCGAAGACGGGGGTGTTCGACGGCGGGTCAATGCTGGGGAACGGGCGCTCCACGTCCTTCATGATGTCTTCGGTAGGGTCAAGCCCCAAGTCGGGGCCGGGGTCGTCCTTGCTCACCGGCTCGGGCGAGATCGGAATGTCCTCGATGGGCACATCGAGGGGCTCCTCGATGTTCTCCACCTCGGGCGGCTCAGGCGGCTCGGGCGGGACCTCGGGCGTCGTGTCCGGCACGATGTCTATCGGGATGTCCTTGACCACCGTCTCGCGCGCCTGGGCGTGGTAGGGCCAGCTCCACAGGACCAGCATGGCGATGATGTGGACGAGGAAGGAGATGGCCCACCAGGGGGACCGCCGCAACTGGCGGTTGAGGAAGTCCTCCCACTTGCTCGGCTCCTTCTCGACGTACTGGTCGAGTTCGCTCTCCTCCATGGGCACCATGGGCAGAGGGTTCTTCGCGTCGGCCATGCAAATCACCTCCTCCGGAGCTTTGCCCGGACATTCTCCCCGCTTGAATTATAGCAGCCTTTCAGGGCGTGTCAAGAGGCGAATCGCAAAAATTCGGGGCCTCTCGAGGCAGAGGGCGGCCAGGGCCGTGGTGGAGGCGCGCCCGCCTCTGTCGCCCCACCTGTGCCGGCTCGAGCGCCACTGACACGGCCTGCCGCAGAGGCGTCGGGCGGCGCCCTACGGCTTGGCGCGCGATGTCGGCGTGTAGCGGAAGGGGGCCTCGAGGCACAGGGCGCCAAGCGCCGTCGCATAGACGCGGCCGCCGCGGTCGCCCCAGCGGTGCTTCGCGGGGTCCCAGCTTCCCTGGAGCGGGCGGCCGCGGGCGTCGCGCTGCTCCGTTTGCACCTGGGTGGCGATGAGGGGGGCGCGGTACATCTTGCGCCACGAGCGCCAGTGCTCGCTCTGCCCGCCCGCCATCTGGAACATGGCGAGGGAGGAGTAGTAGGTGTAGTAGATGTCGGTGACCAGTTGCTTCGACGCGCCGCCCTCGGGCGAGGTGAAGTCCGGGTTCTCGCGCTGGCGGAGGAACTCGGCGGTTTGCCCGATCTCGGCGTCGTAGACGCCGCCGTCGTTGAGGAAGGTGCGGCAGAGGAGGCCGATGGAGGTGACGGCGAGGCTGCCCGCGGCCTTGTCGCCCGCCAGGTAGGAGCTGGCGCCGTAGTCGCGCGAAGTGTTCTTCAGGAACGCGCGGGAGCGGTCCACCGCCTGCTGCGGCACGTCGAGGCCGGCGAGGAGGGCCGACTTGATGGCCATGATCTGCCAGCCAGTGACCGACGTGTCGCCCTCGGCGAGCGTGACCGGGCCGCCGTAGCGGAAGCCGCCGTGCTCGGGCTGGAGGCGGACGATGTAGTTGATGGCCTTCTGGGCCATGGGCCGCAGCTTCGGGTCCTGCGTCATCCCGAATGCCTCGGACACGGCCATCGTGGCGATGCCCTGCTCGTAGAAGGTCTCGAAGGGGAAGCTGCCGTCGCGCCTCTGGTTGGCCCGCAGCCAGTCGAGCGCGCGGCCAATCGTGACGCGGAACCTGTCCTTGATGTGGGTGAAGCCGGCGCCCTCGTAGGCCAGGAGGGCGAGGCCCGTCATGCCCACGCGATAGGGGCTCGAACCCTCCCAGGTCTGCGCGTTCCAGCTCCCGTCCTTCTCCTGGGCGCGGGCGAGCCAGTAGAGCGCGCCTGCCAGGTGCGAGACCTCGGTGCCATCATCCGGCCCGTCCCCCCACTTCCCTTTCCCCTTTCCCTTGGGCCCGCCCTGAATCTGCCTGCGGAGTTCGCTGCGGCCGGGGCCGTAGGGGGACTTGGGCAGGGCGGGCCTCCCGTCGTCAGTCTCGATGCCGATGAGCGGCGGGAGCTTCTGGAGCATGTCGTTGAACTCTTCGGTCTGCAAGCCCTCGGGGCGCTCCTCGGGAGGCAGCAGCGGCAGCGTGGGGTCCTGCGGCGCGCCCTCCACCTTCGACTCCAACACGTCCCTCATCTCGAACTTCTCGGGGGGCGGCGGCGGGTCCGGCGGGCGGACGTCAATCGGGGGCGGAGTGTCTATCGGCGGCGTGGCGATGATGTTGACGGGCGGCGACCAGATGGTCTCTTGGACGCTGGCGGACGTGTTGGCGGGCCAATTCCACAGAACGAGCAGGGCGAGCAGGTGAACGAGGAGGGAGATGCACCACCAGGGTGCCCGACGAATCTTGTCCTCCACCCAGTCGTGCACCGGTGAGGGCTGCTCGATGTAGCGTTCGAGCATCGCCTCGTCGTCGTGGGCGCCGCCTGCTGCGTCGGCGTGCGCAGAGGCCTCGCGGAGTGGTTCCCGCCGCATGGCTTGCACTCCTTCCTACCGGGGGTTAGGTGGACTCTCTCACACCTATCTGTATTATACCCCATGTCTGTGGCCCGTCAAGTGATTTGGAACTTCTATCGCCGCCATTCTGCGCGGCGCCCGTGGGCCGCGGGCCGTTTGACAGCGCGCCCGCGCGCTGCTACGATCATATCGCGCATCGCATGACACGGCTTGTGACAGGAGCGCACGATGGACGTTTGCTGCCTGGGGATACTGGTCGCCGACGCGTTTGGCTCGCCGATTGACGAGGTGCCGCCGCCGAACAGCCTGCGGCTCTTCGACCACATGGAACTCCACATCGGCGGCTGCGCCGCCAACGCCGGCATCGCCATGGCCAAGCTCGGACTCAAGACCTCCGTCATCGGCAAGGTGGGGAAGGACACCTTCGGCAACTTCGTGGTCGAGACGGTTCGCGGAGGGGAGCGAGGCGGCCCGCGAGATCATCGCGGCGTGCGAGCGGCTTCAGCCGAAGAAGATTCGGCCCGATTCGGGCGTCTCGATCAAGCCCATCTCGGTCAGCGGCAGCCGCCGCATCGTGCAGTTCGCCTTCGACTACGCGCGCCGCTACGGCCGCCGCAAGGTCACGGCCGTCCACAAGGCCAACATAATGAAGCACAGCGACGGGTTGTTCCTCGACGTCGCCCGGCAGGTCGCCGAGGAGAACGGCGTCACCGTCCATCGCACGGTCAGCGGCATCGTGACCTATGAGGGCGGCGAGATCGAGTTCGACGACCGCATCGTGGACAACATGTGCATGCAACTCGTTCAGAAGCCTGAATTGTACGACGTGCTGGTGTTGCCCAATCTCTACGGCGACATCGTGTCGGACCTGTGCGCCGGCCTCGTCGGCGGGCTGGGCGTGGCCCCTGGGGCGAACGTGGGCGAGGCGGGCGCTGTCTTCGAGGCCACCCACGGCTCCGCCCCCAAGTACAAGGGCCAGAACAAGGTCAACCCCACCGCCGTCATCCTCTCCGGCGTCCTCATGCTACGGCACATCGGCGAAGCTTCGGCCGCGGACCGCCTCGAACAGGCCGTCGCCGCTGTCATTGCCGAGGGGAAGGAGGTCACTTATGATCTCAAGCCAGATCGCAACGACCCGGCCGCAGTCGGGACGCGGGAAATGGGCGAAGCGATCATTCGAAGGATGAGAGCATGAGCAAGCCAAAGGTCGCTGTGTTCGGCGCGGGCAATGTTGGGGCGACGGTTGCCCAGAGGATCGCAGAGAAGGAACTCGCGGACGTTGTGTTGCTCGACGTGGTCGAGGGGCTTCCGCAAGGTAAGGCACTCGACATGGCGGAGGCCGCACCAGTCGAGGGCTATGACGCCCGAATCGTGGGCTCGAACAACACGACCGACGTGGCGGGGGCCGACCTGGTGGTGATCACGGCGGGCATCGCCCGCAAGCCAGGGATGAGCCGCGACGACCTGCTGGCGACGAACGCGAAGATCGTCGGCGGCATCGCCGACGCCGTCCGCCGGCACGCGCCCGACGCCATCGTGGTCGTGGTCACGAATCCGCTCGACGTGATGACGTGGCTGGTCTCCGAGCGCACGGGCTTCCCGCCCGAGCGGGTGATGGGCATGGCAGGCGTGCTCGATTCCGCCCGCTTCCGCACCTTCATCGCAATGGAACTCGGCGTCTCGGTGAAGGACGTGGAGGCGATGGTGCTGGGCGGCCACGGCGACTCGATGGTGCCCCTGCCCCGCTACGCCACGGTGGGCGGGGTGCCGCTCACCGCCCTGCTGCCGGCGGCGCGCATCGAGGCGCTCATCCAGCGCACGCGCAACGGCGGGGCCGAGGTCGTGGCGCTCCTCAAGACGGGCAGCGCCTACTACGCCCCCGCCTCGTCCGCCGTCGCAATGGCGGCCAGCATCCTCCGCGACGAGCGCCGCGTGCTGCCCGCCTGCGTGCGGCTCGACGGCCAGTACGGCCTCCGCGACGTCTTCGCCGGCGTGCCCGTCGTCCTCGGCGACGGCGGGGTGGAGATGATCGTGGATCTGGAACTGTCGCCCGACGAGTTGAAGGCCCTCCACGCCTCCGCCGACGAGGTGCGGGCGACCTATGGGCGGCTGAAGTCCTTGTGAGCCGTCGGGCTCACCCGACCCGAAGACTGCCTGAAGGCAGGACTCCGAACGGGCCTCTGGCTTCGTTTGGAGTCCTGCCTTCAGGCAGTCTTGGCTACGAGCGGAGGAACATCGAGGGGAAGCAGCGGTGTCAGGATTCGTGTGGTACGCCCTACTCGCCCTGTTCATCGCGGCGAGCGTCCTCGCGCTGGCCGCGGGAGTGGCATGCTTCCTGAACGCCGGCGCGCGCGCGCTCAAGCGGGAGTGGCGCAGGAGCCTGCGCTGGGCGCTCGTCGGGGCGCCGCTGCTCCTGATCCCGGCCTGGCTCTGGGCCTCCGCCTTCGCGGAGCTGGAGGTCGCAGGCCAACTGCAACAGTGCCAGAAGAACCTCGGCAGGGCCATCTACCCGACCCTGCTTGAGTACCGCCTGCGGCACCCCGACGCGCCCCTGCCCACGGCGTGGCCGCGGCCCGACCGCGAGCCGACCTGTGCCGGCTCCGGCGAGCCGCTGCCCTACGTCTACCTGCCCGTGCCAGACCTCAGCGAGGCGGCCAAGGCGAACCCGCCCGGCTGGCTCGCGCATTGCCCCAAGCGCCACCACAGGCCCTGGTGGGCGGCCAGCATCCTCGGCGGCCAGCGCGACCGCGTGGTGCTCGATGCATCGGGACGGCCCATCCAGGTGACTGAGGCCGAGTTCCGGGCAGGCATTGGCCGCGCCGAGGACAGACCAGCAAAGAAGTGAGGCCGACGCCCCAATGTGGGACAAACTCGTCCAGTCCCTCCACGCCCACCAACGCTTCCTCGTGACGACCCACGAACACCCGGACGGCGATGCCATCGGCGCACAGATCGGCCTCGCCTTCGCGCTCGAGGCGATGGGCAAGGGCGTCCTGATGGCCAACCAGGACCCCGTGCCGCGCATCTACCGCTTCCTGGACCCCGATATCCGCATCCGCGCCTACGCGCCGGAGCGGGACGACGCGGACATCGCGGCCTGCGACGCGGCCATCGTGGTGGACGTGGGCTCCCTCGACCGCGCCGGTCGCGTGGGCCAGGCCATCGAGCGCCTCGGCCAGCCCGTCGCCTGCATTGACCATCACGTGACGAACGGCGGCTTCGCCGACGTGGAGTCGCCGAAGCAGAACACGACGGCAGCCACGATGGACATGACCTCGTTCACCTTCATGGCGATCGGCTGCGGGAGCTGCCATCCCGGCGGCGGCTCCGCCGAATACGACCGCGACGGGAAGCGCTACGACCGCTGGATGGCCGACCCAGCAAGCGGCCTCAAGCCCGGCGGCGACAACAGCCTTGACGGCGACTACCACAAGGCCCGCTGGACTGAGAGCGGCGTTGTGGAAGCCGATTGCCTGCTGTGCCATCTGCCCGGCTACAAGTTCCCCGAACGCGACAAGCAGCTCAAAGCCCTCAATTACCGCTGGGCCGCGACCGCAGGCTCCGGCCTCGCGACCGTCACCGGCTCCGTGGAGAAGGGCGAGCCGGTGACTGTCGCCTACGACAAGACGAAGTTCGCGCCCGACGGCACGCTCTCGCCGAACATCGTGCGCGAGCCGCGCAACGAGGCCTGCCTCGCCTGCCACGCGCAGCCGGGCTGGAAGAAGCGGGGGTTCAACTTCCGCGAGCGGTCGGATGTGCACCTGCGCGCGGGGCTGAAGTGCGTGGACTGCCATCCCGCCGGCTCCTCCGCCGATGACCCGCGCATCCGAGGGAAGGAGCTTCACGAGATCGGCAAGGGCGACGACCCCGGCGGCCTCGTGCGCGACGACCTGGACAACACGGGCCGCGCCTGCGCTGACTGCCACTCCACCGGCCGCTTCGGCGCACCCGTGGCCAAGCACCGCTGGCTCCCGCCACTCCATCTCGACACCATCGCCTGCGAGACCTGCCACATCCCGGAGCGGCTCGTCAAGCCTATCCAGTTCCAGGCCAGCGACGTCTTCGCCCCCGGCACCAAGATCCCCAGCAAGGGCAAGCACCTGTGGACCTTCTACGGCCCCGACGGCGCCTACCGCAACCACTACGGCTACCTGGTGATGGAGGGCTACGACGACAAGCCGACCGAGGCATTCAAGCCCTTCCTCACCCGCTACAAGGGCAAGATCTACCCCGTCAACCGCATCCACTCCGCGTGGCCGGGCATCGAGGTCGAGGGGCAAGCCGCCCTCATGCAGCCCAAGATGAGCGACATCTACCGCATGTGGACTACCCACCAGAAGGACAAGTCGAAGTTCCCCGACCTGGCGAAGATCACCGACGACAATGGCGACGGGGTGATCGAGGTCAATCGTCCGGAGGAGATTGACGCCCTTATTGCCTCGGTCACCGCCCTGCTCGCCGAGTCGAAGTACCCGATGGACAGCAAGCGCGTGGTGTGGGTGATGAACGACCGCGTCTACACCTCGGGCACGCAGTTCCGCACCATCCCCAAGCACGACTGGGAAGCCAGCCCCTACGCAAACATGCACAAGTACAGCCACGACGTCTATCCCGCCAGGGCCGCCCTTGGCGTCAACGGGTGCACGGACTGCCATAGCCCGAACTCCGACTTCTTCTTCGCCTCCGCCACAAAGTACCCCTTCGACACCCAGGCGCGGCCAGTCACGGAGCCGCAGTACCGCCTCCTGGGCCTCGACGGCTTCTGGGCGAACGTGGGCGCGTGGCGCGAGGGCCTGCTGAAGCCCCTGCTCTACGCCCTTATCGTCGCCCTTGGGTGCGCCCTGGTAGCACTCGTCGCGCAATGGCTCCTGGCGTGGGGCCTGGGCGACAGCCCGGCGGGGCGTAAGCTGCGGCCGGTCCCGTGGCTGCTCGCCATCGCCGCCGCCGTCGCTGCGCTTTTCCTCAGCCAGCAGCCTGAGCTGATGAGCTACATGCTGCCCACACGGTTCTGGCTCGACGCGGACCACTTTGCCTTTGCCGCGGCGGTGCTCGTCGCGGGCGTCCTGGGGTTGCTCGCGGAAGTCCGCGCGAAGCGCGCGATTGCCGCCGCGGGCGCGCGCAGCCCGTTTGGCACCATCGTCGCCGCTGAATTGGTCGTGGCATTGATCCTGGCCGTTGTCTCTGGCGTCCTGATGCTCGTAAAGCTCGGCGGCCTGAACTCTCTGACCAGAGCGGCGTACACGGCGTTCGCCCTGTCTCTCGTGCTTCTCCTCCTCGGGACGGTGTTCGTCGTGCTGCGCCGCGCCGTCCTTTCCGAGCCTGCGTTGTCTCAAGAAAGGAACTGAGCGATGCCGTTGCTGCAAATCCTGGGCACGGGCTGCCCGAAGTGCAAGAAGCTGGCCGAGAACACCGAAACCGCGGCCAAGGCCCTCGGCCTCGACTACCAGCTTGAGAAGGTCACCGAGATCACCAAGATCATGGCCTTTGGCGTGATGATCACCCCGGCCCTCGTGGTGGATGGTCAGGTGAAGGCGGCCGGCAAGGTGCCATCGGTGGACGACATCAAGGCCATGCTGGCCTGAGGTGCTGTAGGCGGGGCGTCCCTGCCCCGCGATTCGGAAAGGAGACCGGCGATGAGCGAGAAGGACTCCTGTGCGTGCAGTGCGGCCCCGAAGCTGATCTTCGCGTGTTCGGGCGCGGCCGACGTGGGCGCCATCGCCGACCAGGCGGCGCGGAAACTGACCCGCGACGGCGCGGGGAAGATGTACTGCATGACGGGCATCGGCGGCCGCGTGAGCGGCATCATGAAGACCACCGAAGCCGCCGCCGGCGTCCTCGCCATTGACGGCTGCCCGCTCGACTGCGCGAGGCGCTGCCTGGAAGAGGCCGGCTTCACGCAATTCCAGCACATGCGCGTCACAGACCTCGGGATGGAGAAGGGCAAGGCGCCCGTGACCGAGGAGAACATCGCAAAGGTCGCGGACAAGGGCGCCGCAGCCCTCGCCGCCATCTGCTGAAGGGGAGGAAGCGATTTGATCCAGCCCTTTAACCTGCTATACTGACCATCATTTCGGACAGCGTCAGTATAGCAGGTTGAACTAAACCGCTTCGCGGTAGTAGGGCGGTTCCGGCGGGCAGGGCCGTAGGTGATGTGAGGAGTGCGTCTCGGGTCTGGTTCGAGGCATCAGTGCCTTCCTTCCCTGTTCCTTCGCCCCATCCGCTACACTGGCCTTCGCACAGGCGTCCATAGGGGATGCCGGCATTCGTTACCCTGTGCGAAGGAGATGTGCCATGGGTGCCTTGAGGGACAGGATGGTCCGGGACATGCAGTTGCGGAGGTTCTCGCCAGGGACGCGGGACGCGTATGTTCTCAGCGTCGCGCGCTTGGCCAAGTACTGGGACCGCTCGCCCGACGAGATCGAGGAAGAGCAGGTCCGCCAGTACGTGCACTATCTGATCACTGAGCGGGGTCTGGCCTGGAGCTCGGTCAACGTGGCCGTTTCCGGGATTCGATTCTTCTATACGGTGACGCTCGGCCGCGCTCAGTTCGCCACCGCCATCCCGCCGCGAAAGACTCCCCAGCAGTTGCCCGAGGTTCTCAGTTCGCCGGAGTTGGAACGGCTCTTCCGCAGCGTCACGAACGTCAAGCATCGGGTCCTCCTGATGACGACATATGCGGCCGGGCTTCGCGCCCGCGAGACCCTGAAGCTTCAGGTCGAAGACCTCGACAGCGGTCGCATGATGATCCGCGTGCGGCAGGGCAAAGGGGCGAAGGACCGCTATACCCTCCTCTCCCGCCGTCTCCTGGAGGAGCTGCGGGCCTATTGGCGGCAGTACCGCCCCCGTCCGTGGCTCTTCCCTGGCCAGGTGCCGACGCGCCCGCTGAGCTATGCCTCGGCCCTCGCCGTGTTCCTGAAGGCGAAGCAGGACGCCGGCATCACCAAGCAGGGTGCCCTGCACATGCTGCGCCACAGCTTCGCCACCCATCTCCTGGAGGCGGGCACCGACGTGCGGACGATCCAGGTGCTCCTGGGCCACTCGTCGCTCCGCACGACGATGCGCTACCTCCAGGTGACCCGCAAGACGATTGGCTCGACGCAAAGTCCTCTCGACCTGCTCGACATTCCCGACCCCTGGCCGCCTCGGTAGCCGGCGGCCATGTCGAGCGCCTGTCCAGCCGCCCAGCCCTGCGGGGCCGCGCTCCACGGCGGAGCGTCCTCCCGCCGCCCGCCGTGGGAAGTCGCCGACGTCTTCCGGCGCTTTGGCGAAGCGTACCGGCGCGCCCATCCCTTGCCGCTGCTCGAACGCGAAGTGATGCGGGCCATCGAGCTCTGCCGCACGGCCGCTCTCGGCGGCCACGTCGAGCGCTGCGACGCCTGCGGCTTCGAGCGCATCGCCTACAACTCCTGCCGCAACCGCCACTGCCCCAAGTGCCAGGCCCTGGCCAAGGCCCGATGGCGCGAGGCCCGCCGGGCCGAGCTCCTCCCCGTGCGCTACTTCCACGTCGTCTTCACCCTCCCCCACGACCTCAACCCGCTGGCCCTCGCCAACAAGAGCGTCCTCTACGACCTCCTGTTCCAGGCCGTCGCCGACACCCTCAAGACCTTCGGCCGCGACCCCAGACACCTCGGCGGCAAGGTCGGCTTCACCGCCCTGCTTCATACCTGGGACCAGCAGCTCCGCTACCACGTCCACCTCCACTGCCTCGTTCCAGGAGGCGCCTTGTCGCCCGACGGGGCGACGTGGCTCTCGGCCCACGGCGACTACCTCTTTCCCGTCAAAGCCCTCTCCCTGGTCTTCCGAGCCAAGTTCATCGAGGGCCTCCACGAGCGGGCAGACGAGGGCCGGCTCGCCTTCCCCGACGAGCCCGACGCTCTCAACGCCCTCGTCAAACGCTTGTGGTCCGTCGACTGGGTCGTCTACTGCAAGCCCCCCTTCGCCGGCCCCGAGAAGGTCCTCGACTACCTCAGCCGCTACACCCACCGTGTCGCCATCTCCAACCACCGCCTCGTCGATGTCGACCGCCGAGGAGTCACCTTCCGATACCGCGACCGCCGCGAGGGCGACACCGTCAAGCTCTGCACCCTTGCACCCGACGAGTTCATCCGCCGCTTCCTCCTCCACGTCGTGCCCAAGGGCTTCAAACGCATCCGCCACTACGGCTTCCTGGCCGGCAAGGCCAAGGCCCGCGACCTGCCGCGGTGCCGCACCCTCCTCGGCCTTTCTGCACAGCTCCCAAAGCCAGCCGACAAGACCACCCGAGAACTCCTGCTCGAACTCACCGGCTTCGACCTCGCCGAGTGCCCGCACTGCCACGAGGGCACCATGCGATTCGCCGGTGACTTGCCCGACCTCGCGACCCCGCTTCTCACCATCCCGCGCAGCCCGCCATGAGGAATCCGCCGTGACACGCTCGCTCACCTCCACCTGCTCCGCCTTCTACATCCTCTCGTCCTTCGAGGAGGCAGCCGCCGTGCGCCCGAGCCCCACTTCCGCCACCTACCATCCCTGCCCCAACGCCTCTTACCTGCCGCCCCGGTGTCGATGCCCCCGCCTCCGGCAGGCCGCGCTGCCCGTTCCTCCGGCACCGCCGACAACCTCCGACCCAACTGCTCCAGCCCTCCCAGCTCACGGAGTGTCCCGCCGCGCCCCACGGCCCGCATAGAATCCCCATACCCCCCCCCGTCCCATGGTTCTGCCCCCGCTCAGCGGCTCAGTTCAACGAGTTTGATCCGCAATGCTCTCGCACTGCGGATCAAACCCTATCCGTTTTGTTAGGGGGGTATCCCCTTCACTCCAGCGTGCGTCACGCGGAAGAGCGTCTTGTCCCGGACCGCCAGGTAGACGAGCGAGCCGTCGGGGCGGAAGTTGAGGCGCAGGGGCGCGAGGCCCGAGCCGGGCAGGCTGGGCAAGAGGAAGTCGTACCTGGGGCCTGGCTGGCCATCCACGATGGTGCGCTCCTTCCGGCCCTGCCTGGCCACGTAGGCCACCCGCTGGCCGTCGGGGCTGAACGCGGGGATGATGCTGACCTTGTCACACTCAGGCCCTGGCTGGCCGTTGACCACCATGAGCCACTTCGCGCCCTTCCTGGCCCGGTAGGCGTGGTCGCCGCCGGCAGGGGCGAGGTGGGGGCGGCCAACCTCGTCGAAGTCCGGCCCCCGCTGCCCGTTGACCACCACGTGGCACTTGCTCCCCTCCTTGACGCGGTACGCCGCCGGCTTGCCGTCCTTGCCGGCTTTCACGCTGGGGAAGATGAGGGCGTCGGACTCGGCGACCTGCTGGCCGTTGACGAAGAGGAGGTGCTTCCCGCCCTTCCTGCCCTCATAGGCGAGGCTGCCGGATTGGGGGAAGAAGGCCAGGGAGTTCTGCTCGATGGCGTCGAGCGGCGGCCCGGCCTGCCCGTTGTCCACCACGGCCCAGGCCGCGCCCCGTCGGGCGGCGTAGGCCACGCGCCTGGCGTCGAGCAGCCGGAGCTGCGCCAGCTCGTCCTGCTCCGGGCCGGGCTCGCCGTCCAGCACGGCGAACCATTTGGCCCCCTTCCGGGCGGCGTAGAGGGCCGCGCCCTGGTGCAGTTGCACGGAGGGCCAGCCGTCCACCGCGTCGAACGGCGCGCCCGGCTGGCCGTTGTGGACCAGGCACTCGCTGCCACCGGTCCTCGCCACGTAGGCCACCTGCTTGCCGTCCGCGCTGAGGCCCACGAGTTCGGCCCGGTCGTACTCGGGGCCAACCTGTCCGTCGGTCACGACGAGGGACTTCTGGCCCCTGCGGATGACGTAGGCGACGCGCTCGCCCTGCTGGCTGAACGCGACTTCGGCGCTCAGGCCGGCCGGCCGCGCGTCGGACTCGGGGCCGGGCTGGCCGTCCACGACCGCGAACCACTTGGCCCCCGCGCGAGCCGCGTAGGCCACGCGCGTGCCGCCCGCGCTGAAGCACACCGGGGACACCTCGTCGTACTCAGGCCCCGGGCGCCCGTCCACCACGGCGAATTGCTTCCCGCTCTTCACCCCCGTGTAGGCCACGTGCTTCCCGTCGGGGCTGTGGCGGAGACTGGACACGCCGTCGCACTCCGTCCCCTGCTGCCCGTTGACGACAACCAGCTTCTTGCTGCCCCTCCTGGCCACGTACACCAGCCGCTTGCCGCCCTCGTAGGAGCAGTCGAGGGAGTCCACCGCGTCGAACTCCGGCCCCGGCTTCCCCTCGTCCACCACGAACCACCGGTCCCCTCTCCGGGCGGCATAGGCGACGCGCGCCCCGTCGGGGCTCATTTGGGGGAACTCCACCTGGTCCCAGGCCGGCCCTGGCTGGCCGTCCACGACGACGGCCGCCTTCTCCCCCTGCTTGGCCACGTAGATGCAGTGGCCGCCGTCCGGGCTCACGTCCACGTACGACGTCGCGGGGTCGAGCCAGGCGCCCAGGCGCGCCTCCACGGCCTTCGGCGCGCCGCCGCCGGGGGCCTGCGTGGCGTGCCAACTGCGGCAGCCGCCCGCCGCCAGGGCCACTGCCACGAGGGCCAAACCGAACCACCCACAATGTGTACGCCCCACGTTCGGAGTCCCCTTTGTCCTTGACCTGTCGAACGGACGAAGAGCCAGTGCCTGGGACACCAGGCTCTGCACGACAATTCGTATCGCCGCCGTCCCGGCGGCTCTGCGGGGCCAGCGAGACGCTGGCGCTACACGTGCAGCCCTATTCTCGTACAGAGCCTAGCGCATGGTGAGGGTGAAAGTGACTGGGTCGTGGCGCGGGTTGAGGTGCCGGTCGGAGATGACGCCGACCCGGACCTCGATCTCGTGTACGCCGCGGGCCATGTGAAGCTGGTCGTACGGAACGAAGAACGTGCAATCGCTGAAGACGGCCGTCTGGTAGATGGGCCGCACCGTCATCCACGCGCATACGTTGCCGTCCGCGGTCGCGAACTGGCGGTCGAAGTCCTTCAGCGGCGCCCCGTTGAGGAAGAACCACGTGGCCAGAGTCACGTCGCGGCCGAGGCAGCCGCTGACGGTGAACTTGACGTGGACGATGATGCCCTTCTGCCCCTGGTTGACGGCGTTGTGGGTGAACCAGACGGCCTGGACCTCGGCGGCCTGGCCGCCTCCGGCGACGCCGCCCGCCTGGACGGTGAAGGGGTTGGTGGAGACCGAGGCGAGGGCGCGGCCCTGGTGGACGACCGTGAGCAGGGCCACGAGCGGCGACGCCAGCGAGTCCGCGGCCAGGTGGAGCTGGTCCACGGGAATCCAGACCTCCATGCCCGTGACGGTCGTGCGCGGGTACTTCGGGACGATCTTCGCCTCGGAGCAGACGAGGCCATCGGTGGACCAGAACTGCTTGTCGAAGTCGCGCAGGAGCGTGCTGGTGCCCGAGAACTGGAAGCGCGCCTGGAGGGCGACCTCCTGCCCTTGCAAGCCGTCCAGAACCAGGTCCGCCCGGATGCGGACCCAGCGGGCGTTCTCGTGGACCGCGGACGGGTCCACCACGGCTCCTGTGATCCACGCTCCCGTTGCGCCGCCGCCCGGCTGCTCCGGCGGCGCGCCAGGCACCTCGTAGTCGAAGGCCACGGTTTCGGAGCCGGCCAGCATCTCGCCTGGCCCAACTGTGCCAGCCGGGGAAGTAGTAGACGCCGACCTGGTAATCCGTCTTCGCCGGCTTCGGCTCGGGCACGTAGTTGGCCTTGAGCAAGTTGAGGCTGGGGGCGATGCTGAGCGCCGAAAGGGCGGAGACCGGCGGCAGTCGCTCAGCAGTCACGGTCAGCGTTGCCAGCCCCCGAACCGGCGTCTGCGGCCCAATGGGCCACTCGACGAGCCGGGTCTCACCATACCAGACATCGCCCAGTTCTCTCGTCGGCGGCTCCGCGGGCGCCATTCCCTGCGGCAGGACGAGGGTCGCGTGAGCTTTGCGAGCGACCGCCGCGCCCGTGTTGGCAAGGACGGCCCCGAGTGTCAGGCGCTGGCCCGCCCGCGGCAACGCATCCGTGACATTGAACGAGCGAACCACCAACTCCGCCTCGCCGCTGGGAGCGGCTGCCACGCGGATGTAGTCCACTAGCGCGTGCGACCCGGGACGCTTCGACACCTCGAGGGTCAACGCTCGCACGGTCCCTCGCCAGTGCGGGTGCGCGCTCATGTCCAGCAGGACGACCCCCGACTTGCCTCTGGCACGGAGCGAGAAAGGCTGACGGTGGAGCCCTGGCTCGGCATCCGTGGCAAAAGACAGCGTTGCTGCCAGGGCGTCCTCGGCGAGCAAGCTGAGGGTCACGAACGGCCGCTCGCGCGCCGGGAAGCGAAGGGGCGGGCTGACCAGTGGCGGGACGGGCCGTGCGCTCTCCGCGTCGGGCGGCTTGTTCGGCCCTGTGGGCAGATACAGCAGGCCCTCGGTCACCCGCGGAGGAGTGGCGTCGTCCTCCACGGTCCAGCCTTCG
The DNA here is from genome assembly GCA_041320515.1 of Planctomycetota bacterium. Classification (GTDB taxonomy): domain Bacteria; phylum Planctomycetota; class PUPC01; order DSUN01; family DSUN01; genus DSUN01. The sequence goes on from JBGLNR010000001.1 coordinate 5,286,982, forward strand.
GCGTCGTGAGCGAACTCCCAGAGCGTCTCGCTCACGGGAGCGATCTCGGGGGCTTCCAGGACACGGACGTAGCCCACCTCGTAACGCCCCTTGCCGCCAGGGAGGTCGAGGCGAAGGTGGACGATCCTCTTCTCCGGCTCCCAGAAGGGGCGGATTCTGTAGACATACCACCCCTTCCACTGCGCGTCGCCTTTGATCTGGAAGGGGGTCTGCTTGCCGGGCGAGAAGCCGCCATATTGGCCCTGGAGGGTGTTGGACCAGAAAAACTCCGCTGTGCCCGGCTCGCTCGCGCGGATCTTCACCTCGATCCACTGGCTGTGGCGGGCGGGGATGTCGAAGGGGGGGCTGATGAAGAGGGGGTCCGAGCCGACGACGCGGCAGGAGAGGGCGCCGTCGGCCACCTTCACGTCGGCCACGTGATCGTTCCACTGCCAGGGCTTGAGGTCGGCCTCGGTCTTGAACTCCCAGCCGATGAGCGTCTTCGGCTCGGCGGCCCACGCGGCGGCGAGCGAGAGGGCGGCAGCGGCGAGGGCAATGCTCTTCACTGGCTTCCCTCCGATTCCTGTTCCATCGCCGCAAGGGCCGCGGCGACCTCCCGCTCGACCATGGCCACGGCCCGGGGGACGGCCGCGGCCACGGCCTCCGACAACTCGTCCCCGACCTCCACGGTGGCGGGCTGGATGCCCACGATGCGGATGGCCGCCGCGCACCCGAGCTGCCGGGCAAGCTGGATCACGGACAGCACGTCGAGCGAGTGGAGCGACATGCGGCGGTCGAGGAACGTGCTCTCGGCCTCCTCGGGCGAGAAGACGAGCACGGTGCCCGGCTCCTTGCCCATCTGCGCGCAGTCCACGACAATCGCCGCGTCGGTCTCCTCCAGGTCGGTCGCCAGGCCGTAGGCATCGGTGCCGGTCTCGCGGAGGCGGACGCCGGGGGGGAGGGTGCGCCTGGCCAGCTCTTCGAGCACGGCGATGCCCGCCCGCTCGTCGCGCATCATGCGGCTGCCCACGCCGAAAATTGTCACGCGGAATTCTGTCACGCCGCGAACCCCTTTGACGAATGCAGCAGTGAAGGGCAGGGGACTGCGAAGCGCATCGCGTGCCGAACGCCTTCCCGGCCGCCCCGGAGGGGGAAAGAAACCCTTGACGGGACGGGCCGGACGCGCTAGTATACCAGAGGGGGTTGTGGGGCGAAAGCCCGGCGGACTCCTCCACGGGCGGGGCAAGGTGCAGGCGTGCCGAAGCGCATGCGGCTCAAGGAGTTGCGGCCATGACTGCCATGGGCGTCCGAACGCGGCGTGGTTTCACCCTGATCGAGCTTCTCACAGTGACCGGCATCGCCATCGTGCTGGCCACGCTCCTCGTGACGGCGGTCTTCGCCGCCCAGGAGGCCGCGCGCGCCTCCACCTGCCGAAGCAACCTCTCGCAGAACCACAAGCTCATCATGATCTACACCCAGAGCTACGGCCAGTTCCTCCCAGCCTTCTGGCACGAGCGCTGGATCGGCGAGCTGGGCCTCACAGGTGGGCAGTGGCGCGACGACTTGCAGGTTCTCAAGAAGAAGCCCCTCTGGCTGAACGTCTCCGGCGGCCTCAACATGGCCCAGACGTGGAACCAGTTCCTGAAACTCGGCGGACGAACGTACCGCCCGCCGACCGATGGAGGGAGCAGTAAGGGCCTCGCCGAGTGGAGGGCGATCGGATACCGCATCTACCAGATCTACATGAACCAGAACAAGTGGAAGGTGCCGAATGTTGATGACCTGAATCCCCTGATGCCCATGGTGTGGAACAACTACCAGACCCCGGGCCACTACCTGGGCTTCGTGGCGCCCAACAGCAGCAGCGCGATGGAGCGGACGCCCCAGCGCAGCTCCGCGCAGATCATCATGTGCCCCAGCGACGCCAGCAACTACCGCTGCGACCAGGGCGGCCTCGTCTCCTACATGCGACATTGGCCGCCTCGGGGGCGTCCACCGCCCCGACGCCGTGCCCCAGATGATGCACGGCAACGCCTTCGAGATGAACGGCAAGGTCTACTTCACGGGCCAGGACCCCCACTACGGCGGCTGGGACTTTCCCGTGGCCCGGCCCGAGGACAAGCCGCGCTACCCCGGCTCGCCCATCGTCGAGTACGACCTGAGAACCCAGAAGGCCCGCGCCCTCGGCGTCCCCTTCGCGGGCAACCCCGGCGTCTTCCGCATCAGCGGCGACCCGAAGCGGGGCGTCCTCTACCTCCGCCGCGGCTACCACCGCGGCCACGAGTGGCCCCTCACCTGGTTCGCCCTCCCGCTCGACGCCCAGGGCAATCTCTCGGGCGAGCCGAAGAGATTCCCCCTCGATGAGCACCCGCACGACCTCCTCGTCGCGGCTGACGGAACGGTCTACTGCTCCGTGCCCGAACCGAAATCCTACAAGGACTTCCTCGCCCGCCGCGGGCAGCGGCAGAAGACCGACGACATCGTGCCGCAGACCGACGTCTACCGGATAGCGCCTGACCTCACGAAGGCCGAGCGGGTCACGACCGTCGCCGGCGGCTGGGAAATCGCCTTCGCCCCGTGGCAGGACGGCAAGCCAGTCGCCATCGGCGTGACCGACCGCGACGTGGTCCGCCTCGACCTCGCAAAGGGCACGGTCGAAAAGACCGCAGATTGCCCGAAGGTCTTCCGTGCCGGCCACGGCAGCACATTGCTCCGCGACAACACGCTCTACACGATTCGGTGGGTGCTCCCGAAAGGCCCCGGCAGCCGCACCTCCGGCCTCTACTCGCTCGACTTGGCGACCGGCGCGAGCCCTATCGCCTCGACGGCGTGGGCCTCATCATCGAGAAGCTGCCGCCCGGAGTGTCCGTGGCCGAGCAGTGACCCATCCCTGGTAAGGAGAGCGGAATGAAAATCGGGTTCATCGCCAACAACGACCTCGGCGGCGTCGAGGAGGACGCCCGCTTCGCAGCCGAGCACGGCTTCGAGGGGCTGGAGTTCAACTACTGGGGGGACTTCAAGGACCTGACGTTCGACACGGTGAGCAAGATGCGGGCCATCCTGGTCGAGCACGGCGCCACGGCCTCGGCCCTGGGCCTCTGGGGCTGGAACCACACGTCGCGCGACGCCGCCGAGCGCGAGACCAGTCTGAAGATGCTCGACCGCGCCATCAGCTTCGCCCAGCACCTCGGGGCGAGCATCCTCATCACCGGCGGCGGCCACATCAAGGACGCCTCGCCCGAGGAGAACGCTGCCGAGTTCGCCCGCGTGTTCCCGCCCTACGTCGAGAAGGCCCGCCGGGCCGGCCTCAAGATCGCCCTCTATCCCGTCCACGGCAACAGCTTCTTCACGACCATCGGGGACTACGAGCGGGTGTGGGCAGCCGTGCCCGACGTGGGGATCAAGCTCGACCCCGCGAACATCCGGCACCACGGCGACGAGTATCTGCCCATCCTGCGCGACTACGGCTGGCGCATCGCGCACATGCACATCAAAGAGCACCTGTACATGGACGGCAAGCTCGTGTCGCAGCCGGCGGCGGGCATGGGCGACATCGAGTGGGGCAAGGTCTTCGCCTTCCTCCACGAGCACCACTACGCGGGCCATCTCTCGATTGAGCCGCACGGCTCGATGTGGAGCCGTCCGCCCCTCCGCCGCAAGATGCTGCTCCTCACCCAGCGCTACATCAGCCAGTTCATCGCCTGAGTTGGGCGCCTTCCCGAGCCGCTCCGGAGCAACTTGCGCCCCCCGCGAAAGGGGCGCAAGTTGCCCGGATCGCCGATTCTCCGCGACATGCGTGGGAGGAAGCAACTTGCGCCCCCCACCCACACACGCCCATGGATGTGGGTAACTCCATAAGTCCTGAAATACCAACGGCGCTCGCCGTGCGGCCAGGGCAACTTGCGCCCCAATGGCCCTTGCGGGGGCGCAAGTTGCCCCTACGTAAGTCCCAATTTGTGGCGTTTTTCACAAGCCAAACCACGGCAATGAAGCCCTGCACCTGGCGCCGCAGCGCCGCCAGCGGCAGAGCACTGAGCCACCGCCGGACTAGGACGCCTCACCGAAAGTACCCACCGAGGAGTCCGCCTGTCTCCGCGTCAATCCACACGTCCACCTCCGCCGAGCGCGGGCGCGATTCCCCCTCGAAGCGGGTCTTGCGCTTGGCACCAAACGTCACCACCCACGCCAGCCGTGCCTTCCGGTCCCCGCGGCAAAGGTCGGCTGGGTCCGTCACCCTCAGAATGTGGTTGGGGTTCACGATCTTCAGCTCGGCCCCGGTCTGCCCCTCCAGTAGAAGCTCGCCATAGGTCCCCAGGATTGGCTTGCTTGCTGCGACCTTTGCCGAAAGCCGCGTCGCCAGCCGGATGGCCTTGTCCTTGTCCAAGAGCGTGCTCGGCCTCCCCTCATATGCGGAAGTCAACTCCAGGTTCAGGACGATCAGGCCGGCCAGTTCCGAAAGGGTGATGGCCGCCCTGTCATTCAGAAACTCCTCGCCCTCTCTGCTGGTGGGCACCCATTCCACGAACCACACGCCCAGATAGCACCGGTCACCTTCCCAGGAGGGATGATAAACGCTCTTCGCCGGCGAACCGCGCGCATCCGGCAAGGGCTACCCCAAGAACCGGAGCCCACAGCAAGCTTCGCGGCCACATGCTGAGCCCCCTGCGGCGTCAAGCGCCGGTGTGAAAAGGCAAGTCCCCGCGCCATGACATGGCCGGGTTGCTCCACCCCGATGCTATCGCGCGGGATCTGCCCTGTCAAGAGGGGGCGAGGGCTCGCTACAAACGGCTTACAGCATCTGCCGTTCCGCCGCCGCACCATCCACGTGTGGGGTTGAGGACGTGACTTGGCTCAGGCCGCCCTGCGGCGTCGGCGCCACAGGGCCAGGCCGCCGAGGGCGAGGAGCGTGAGCGTGGCCGGCTCGGGCGTGCTCGAGAGGCCCGTGACGTAGAGCCCGCCGGCGTCAGTGTCGAACACGATGGCGTCGGGGTCGGTGTTCACCCCCCAGAGGGGCACCAGACTCCAGTCAATCGTGGGCGTCCCCACGTCGGTGAACGTGCCCCCGCTGGTGAAGAGGTAGAACTTGTCGCTCGGGTGGGCGGTGCCGCCGGCGTCCGCCACGCGGAGAATCCACTCGCCGAGGGTCAGCTCGCCGGTGACTATGGTGGTGTCGTAGGCGGCTGGGCCAAGCTCCCACAGGTAGATGCTGTTGTCCGCCATCGTGAGGTCGCCCACGACGGTGAGTGTGCCGGGGCCGAGGCCTGGGGAGAGGATTGCGCCGGCCTGGAAGGTGACGGCGGCGCCCGTGGCGAGGCCGATGCTGCCCGTGCCCGAGATCACCTACCGCGAGATGCGCGAGCTGTCCTACGCCGGCTTCAGCGTGTTCCACGAGGAGGCCCTCGAGCCGGCCTACCACGCCGGCGTGCCCGTGTGCATCAAGAACACGAACAACCCCGCGGCCCCCGGCACGATGATCGTGCCCGAGCGCGTGCTCGCCTCGGGGACGGTGACGGGCATCGCGTGCGACGGCGGCTTCTGCTCGATCTACCTGAGCAAGTACCTGATGAACCGCGAGGTAGGCTTCGGCCGCCGCCTGCTCCAGATTCTCGAAGAGGAGGGCATCTCGTTCGAGCACTGTCCCACGGGCATAGACAACATCTCCGTCCTCCTGCGCGAGAAGCACTTCGACGCGGCGAAGGAGGCTCGGGTGGTCGAGCGCATCCGCCGCGACCTGGCGGTGGACGACGTGAGCGTGGAGCGCGGCCTGGCGCTCGTGATGATCGTGGGGGAGGGGATGCGCCACACGGTCGGCATCGCCGCCCGCGCCACGGCCGCCTTCGCCCGCTCCGGCGTCAACATCGAGATGATCAACCAGGGCTCCTCCGAGGTCTCCATGATGTTCGGCCTCAAGGCCGCCGATGCCCACAACGCCGTGAGGGCCCTCTACCATGAATTCTTCGTCAAACCCGCGGCATCGTGACCGCGCCTGCACGCTGGGCCTGCTCCTGGCCGCTCTCTCAGCGGCGGGCGCCGACTGGCCGACGCATCGCGGCGGCCACCAGCGCAGCGGCGTCACAGCCGAAGCGCTCCCGCTACCCCTGGAGGAGGTCTGGGTAGACAAGCGCGCCGCCCCGCCCAGCCCCGCCTGGCCCGAATCCCCCGCCAAGCAGGACGTGTGGCATCGCCTCTCCTGGATGAACCCCACGCTCTCCTACGACTGGGCGCCCCAGGTGGCCGTGGCGGACCCGGTGGACGGGCGGGTCTACTTCGGCTCGTCCGGCGACGACGCGGTCTATTGCCTCGGCGCGGCGACGGGAGGGCACCGCTGGTCGTTCGCGACCGAGGGGCCGGTACGGCTGGCCCCGACGGTTGCCGACGGGCGGGTCTACGTCGGCTCGGACGACGGCTGCCTCTACTGCCTGAGCGCCGCCGACGGCAAGCTCCTCTGGCGCTACCGCGCCGGGCCGGAGGACCGCCGCCTGCCGGGCAATGGCAGGATGATCTCGCTCTGGCCAATCCGTAGCGGCATCGTCGTCGAGGGCGGGGCCGTCTACTTCTGCGCCGGGCTCTTCCCCGACCAGGGCACGTTCCTGATCGCGCTCGACGCCAGGGAGGGCAAGCTCCTCTGGAAGCAGGCGCTCAAGGTCACGCCCGAGGGCCACCTGCTCGCCACGGCGGGCCGCCTGTTCGTGCCCACGGGCCGCACGGCGCCCCAAGTCTACGACCGGGCGGACGGCAAGGACCTGGGGAGCGTGCCCGGCGGCTTCGGCTCGAAGGCCGGCGGCACCTTCGCCCTCCTGGCCGGCGAGTGGCTCATCCACAGCAGCGGCGAGGATGGGCTTCTCTTCATCGCCACGTCCGACGGGCGCCAGCGGGTCGCGTCGCTCCCCGGCCTGCGCCTCGTGGTCCAGGGGCCAACGGCATACGTTCTCACCAGGGATCGCCTCCGGGCGATTGACCTGGGCCTCTACATCGAGTTCAGCCGCCTCCAGGCCAAGAAGGCCAGGACTCCCGAGGAGCAGAAACGCCTGGGCGAGCTGAACGGCGAGCGCAAGGCGTATCTGAAGTGGGACGTGCCCTGCAACAACCCCCACGAGCTGATCCTGGCGGGCGACACGCTCTTGGCCGGCGGCGAGGACCGCGTGGTCGCGTACCGCGCGGCGGACGGCAAGGCCGTGTGGACCGGCGTGGTCTCCGGCCGGGCGCACGGGCTGGCCGTGGCCAGCGGACGCCTCTTCGTCAGCACCGACACGGGGGCGGTCCACTGCTTCGCGCCCGGCCCGGGGATGACGGGAGGCGTCCACGAAGCGCGGCCGGGGAACTTCCCCGATGCCCAGCAGGGCAGGCTCCACAAGCAGTTGGCCGAGAAGGCCCTCGTTGCCGCCGATGGCGACCAGGGCTACTGTCTTGTCCTTGGGGCAGGGGACGGCACGCTCGCCTACGAACTCGCGAAGCGCTCCCGCTTCCAGGTGATCGTGCTGGAGCGCGACCCAGCCAAGGCCTGGGCCGCCAGGAATCCCCTGTGGCAGGCCGGCCTGAGCGGCACGCGCATCAGCGTCCACTGCGGCACGCTCGACACGGTGCGCTACCAGCCGTACTTTGCCAACGTCGTCACCGTGGCCGATGCGGCCGCCCTGCCGGCCGCGGCCGAAGTCTGGCGGGTGCTGCGCCCCTGTGGCGGCACGGTGGCCATCGTCCTGCCGCCCGACGCGGTGGAGGGGCCAAAACTCGCGGCGTGGGGCGCGGAGGCCATTCCCGACTGGAAGGCGGAGAAGGACCGCGACGGCTTCTGGGTGGGCGCCGCGCGCCGCGGGCCGCTCCCAGGGGCGGGCGAGTGGGGCCACCTCTACGCCGACGCGGCCAACACCGCGTGCAGCGGCGACAACCTCCTCCGAGGGCCTTACTCAATCCAGTGGTTCGGGCGGCCCGGCCCGCGCCGCATGCCCGACCGCCACGACAAGACGGCTGGCCCCGTCTACGCCGGCGGGCGGCTGTTCGTCACGGGCGACAACTACATCGCGGGCCTCGACGCCTACAACGGCACCGTGCTCTGGGAGCGCGACGTGCCCGAATCCATTCGCCTGGGCGCGCTCAAGAACTGCGGGAACGAGCGAGACCCGGCGCCTTGCCTCGTACCGCTATCAGACCCTCGACACCGAGGTGCTCATCTGGCGCGACCGCATGCCGGTGGTCTGTAGCGACAGCGTCTTCGCCCTCGACCGCCAGAGCGGCAAGAAGCTGTGGGACTACGCGCCGCCCCAGGGCGTCATCCTCAACCCCACGCTCGCCGCGGGCGGGGGCCGCCTGTACTTCGTCGAGAGCGCCAACCCCGAGACCCGCGACGCCGCCGACGGCCGCATCCGCCTCGATCTCCTGCTGGGCAAGGGCGCCAATCTGGTCGCACTCGACCTGCGCACGGGCAAGCCGCTCTGGTCGAAGCCCGTCGCCCTCGAACAGCTCGAGCACGCCATCTACCTCAGCTATGCCCAGGAGACCGTGCTCATCACTGGCACGCGAAACGCCCTTGTGGACAAGCAGCGGCGCGTGCGCTACGACCTGGCGGCCTTCGACGCCGCGACGGGGAACCCCCTCTGGCGGAACACGCAGACGCCCGTGCCCGACCACATCCTCCAGGGGCCGCACTTTGCGCGGGCCAGCCAGACCGCACGACAGGCTTAGCCCCGCACGGGGCGACGGAGTAAAGCCCACGGCGATGCCTTGAGAGCCGTGGGTTGACGGCGGTCGCCAAACCCCTCCCCCAGCCCCGTATGGGGCGGCGGAACCGCCACGTCAGGGCGCCGGCCAGCACACAGCGTTCCGCCGCCCGCGAGGGGCTGGGCCATCCCTGGAACCTGCGCAAACCCGTTACTGCACCCCGTGTTGAGAAGCTGCTTGACATTGCCCGCCCTTTCGTGCCATGATAGGGGCAGTGTTGAGGGAGGCGGCGCTAGGGCCTCTCGAGGAAAGGGGACGAAGATGAGGCGAATGCTCAGGCCGGTGGCGGTGGTGTGTCTGGCGGGCATGCTGGCCCAGGGCTGCGGCTGGTTCCGGGACAACCCGAACGCGGTGAAGGGCGCCGGCATCGGCGCCATCGCCGGCGGCGCGCTCGGCTACCTGTTCGGCGGGCACGGGCGCCATCACCATGGCCGTGGACGGGCGGTGGTCGGCGGCGCGCTGCTCGGCGCCCTGATCGGCGGGGCCGTCGGCTACTACGCGGACAGGAAGCAGAGGACGGCCCAGGAGACGAATCAGGCCTACAACTACCAGCCCGCCCAGGGCACCCGGATCGAGGTGTCGAGCGCCGTCGCCGAGCCGACCGTGGTCGCCCCCGGCGGCACTGTGACCCTCCAGGTCACTTACGCCCTCATGGCGCCCAACGCCCAGGCCGAGGTGCCGCTCGTCGAGACGCGCGTCGTCACGTTCGGCGGCGCAAAGGTCGCCGACCTGCCCGCCAACGTGAACCGCGTGCCCGGCACCTACACCACGCAGGTGCCGATCCAGCTCAGGCCCGACTCCCCGCGCGGGCAGTACCAGGTCACCATCGCGGTCGCAGGCGCCGGCAGCCAGGGCCAGCAGACGGCCACCTTCACGGTCAACTGAGCCCTGCGGCGCGAACCATCCAGGCCACGCTTCCCCAGGGGGCCGCACCACGCGGCCCCCTGCGCATGAAGCGTCTGGACCCTTCGGTCGTGACTCCTGCGCGGTTCGCGCGCATGTTCGGCCCGCAATGTCGAATGTCGAACGTCGAATGCTGAATGCTGAATGGGGGCCGACGCCGAGTTCGTCTTTGCCAATTCAGCATTCGGCATTCAGCATTCATCATTCGACATTTGTGCCCTTTGGTTGTGGCCACGGGCCGCATTGAGGGGATGGGGCCTGTAGGCGGGCCGTCCCTGGCCCGCGGGCCGCCACGCGGGGCAGAGACGCCCCGCCTACAGGGAGGCGCCTTGACCGGGGCGCCGCGCCAAGGGGGATTTGGCCTCGTTCTCTTGGATGCCCTTGGGAGCCATCTCACGGCGTGGCCGCCAGGCAGGCAGCCGCCTGCTCGGCCAGCTCCTCCTCCCGCGTGTCCGCGGCCACGGCCAGGCGCGCGAGCCGCACGCCCGGCTGCGCCGCGTAGTGGGCCACCAGCGGCCCCGTCTCGCGGGCGTAGAGGGCCAGCTTGCGTTCCACGGCGTCCGCTGCGTCATCCTCCCGGCCCGCGTGGTCGAGGCCCTCGCCCCGGCGCCGGCGGGCCACTCGCGCCCGCGCCGTCTCCGCGTCGCACTCCAGCACGACCACGTGCTCGACCCGCACGCGCGCTGCCAGGGCGCGAGCCTGGGTCACGCGGCGCGGCAGGCCGTTGAGCACCAGCACCTCGCGTTCGGGGTCGAACCCCGTGCGGCGCAGGAAGGCATCGAGGAGGGCTTCGGCGATGCGGAACCGCGCGTCGGGCAGGAGCGCGTGGGTGTCGAGCAGGTGCTGGACGAATGCCGCGTCGTCGGGCGGCAGCCCGCGCTCGCCCGCCGCGGCGGCGCGCAGCTCGGCCCCGAAGTCGAGGTGGCGGAAGCCCCCGCGCCGTTCGAGCAGCGCGCCCACGGGGCTTTTCCCCGAACCCGTCGGGCCGAGCAGCAGCACCGCACGAATCACGCGCGCCGCGCCCCTTCTCATTGGCCAAGGGGGATGAGTGGATGAATGGATGGATGTCTGGCAATCATCCAAGCATCCATTCATCCAACCATCCAACCCCTCTTCACTCTTTCCCCACCAGCTCGTTGGGCACGAAGGCGCCGGCTTCGAGGCAGGGGCCGGTGGGGATGCGCGTGCGGGCCGGCTTCAGCGACCAGGTCTGGAGCCGCGCGTGCAGGCACAGCTTGTCGGCCGAGAAGTCCGGCCCCAGGAAGCCGCACTCCTCGGTCCAGCGGAACGCCCGGTCCAGCTCGTGTGCGAAGGCGGGGTAGCGGGGGACGCGTTCGAGGCGGAGCCGGGCGAAGCGGTCGCCGTGGCACGCCGCGCGGAATGCCTTGACGCACGCGGCGTGCAGGCTGGCCGCCCCCACGCGGGCCTCGCCGAGGGCCAGGTTGGCCGGCAGATGGCCCGTCGCCTTGGCCCGTTCGGCCAGGCCGCGGCAGAGGCCGAGGAACTCCTCGCGCGAGATGAACGGCTTCTCAGGCACCAGGACCGGCTTCTCGACCGGCCCCAGGACGCTTCGGCGCGGGACCGCGCGCGGCAGCGCCCCACGCCCTTCGGCCGCCACGAGCGACTCGGCCAGGGCCACGAGCAGCTCGGCCGGGGAGAAGAGGGCGTGGTGCCTGGGGTGGGCGGGGTTGTCCCCAGCCGTGCAGTACTCCAGCAGCGCATCGCGCGAGATCGTGTCCCCCTGCTTCGCGAACAGTTCGGCGGCGCGCGCGATGCCGACCACCTGGATGTCCTTGCGGTCGCTCGGTGAAGATGCCGGCGTCGTAAGCCTCGCGCCATTCGGGGCTTACGGCGGCGAAGATGCGGTCGCGCATGCTCCGCCCGCGCCAGTAGGGGATGATCCGCTCCTCGTAGACCCGCCGGCAGTCGTCCGACACGGCGTAGCTGGTCTTCGGGCGGGAGTCGAGGATGCGCAGGTCGTCGAGGCTGTGACAGGTCAGCTCGGGGAAGGTTGGGACGGCTTTCGGCCTCGGCCCGCGTTCGCCCACGATCAACTCGTCGGGGCCGAGCCAGATGGCCTTGTGCTGGCACAGGTGGAGGAAGCTCCGTGCCCGCATCATCGGCGGCGAGAGCTTCCCCTCGTTGGCCTGACAAAAGTCCGTCATCAGCACGGCCCGTTCCTCGCTGATGCACGGCTTCGCATCGAGGCTGGCCTGCCTGAGTCTCGCGGTTCGCTCCGTCATCTCGCCGGTTCCCTCGCAGCCACGGCCTCCCGTGCCCGTATTCTAGCGCACTCGCCGCGCAAAGGAAAGGGGGCAGGCTGAAGGGCCTGCCCCCTTGGGGTGACGGAGGAGAGACCGCCTGAAGGCGGGACTCCGAACGGCTACTCGACGTTGAGCTTGCCGAGGTAGTCCTCGAGGTCGGTGCGGAGCTTGTTGACGCCGGCGCGCTTGTCGTCGAGCTGTTTCTGAAGTGTCTCGATCTGGGTCTCGGTGTCGAGGAGCTTTTTCTCGAAGCGCTGGTAGCCCTGGGAGTTGCGGTCAAGGGCGCCCATGTTGGCGCGGATGTCGGCCTGCTCGCGGCGAAGGGCCTGGATGCGCTGCTGGATTTCGTTCAGCTCGCGCTCGGCCCCCACGAGGGCGTTCTTCCTCTTGATGGCCTCGGCGAGGGCCGTGCGGACCTTTTCGGGTATCTCGCCGCTGCTGGCGTAGAACTGGAGCTGGCCGATGTCGCTCGGCAGGATGCCGATGGCCTGGGTGTCCACCCGCTTCTCCTTGACGAGGAACTTGCCGGCCTTGCCGCCGGGCACCTTGGTCTCGAAGCGGTAGAAGGCGGGGGTCTTCTCGAGGGCCTCGGCAGGCTCGACGAGTTCGCGGTCAGCCTGGAAGGGGTGCTCGACGAGGACGGCTTTCTCGTCCTCGGCCTTGTTCTTGATGGCATAGGTCTGGACGAATTCGTTGTGGTGGCTGACGGTGAGGGTGCCGCGGACGATCCTGGCCGCGACGAGCCTGCGGCTCGACGAGGCGGAGGGGTCCACCGTGACCTTGAGGTCCACCGCGTAGCTGAGGAGCCGCTTGTCGGCGGGCGGGAAGTTGCCGATCTGGGCGTCGCCCGCGTAAGTGCCTGCATCGAATACGGTTACGGGGCCGGCCAGGAGGCTGGACGGGCTGGAGTTGGTGAGCCACACGCCGTTGAGAGGGTTGGTGGCGAGCTGGCCAGGGTTGTAAATGCTGATTTTGCGGCACTTTACGACCTGGTTGACGATGGGGAGCATGGCCGACTTGCGGCGCGAGAGGCTGACGGGGGTCTTGATGTGGTAGGAGAAGAGTTCGCCCACGGCCTGTCCCGTGGCGACGGCGGTGGCGCCCCGCGTGAGGGCGGCCTGGGCCGCGCGCTCGAGCTGCTCCATCGCCTTGGCCGCGGGCGGAGCGCCGGGGGCGGCGGCGAGGCCACGGTTCGCGCGATACCTGCCGGACGTGTCGGCCTTCCGCGTCTCGCGGCGGGCGTCGGCCAGGGGGCCGCCGGCCTCCTCCGCCTCGGCATGGAGCGCCAGCATGTCCTTATCTGCTTTGATGCCATCCTCATACGTCCGCGGCCGCAGGCTCGCGTAGCGCTCGGTCTGCACCACCGGGCGGTCGAGATAGAGCGGGGTGTAGAGGTCCTCGACGAACGAAATGGGGCGGCCGGCCACGAGCGTCAGGTCCACGTTCTCCCAGTCGTAGTCGCTTGTGTTCTCCACGATGGCCCAGCCCTGGAGCGTCGCCTCCTCCTTCTTCTCGTCGCTGAGAACCAGGCGGTAGCTGGTCTTCCACACGGGCGCCTCGGTGATGTAGCCGATGCGGACCGGCCGCTCGCCGTCGCCCACGAAGTTGATCTGCACCGCCTTGCTGTCCGTGTCCCGGCTCTCCACCATCAGGGCCAGGGCCTTGTTCAGCTCCGAGTTCAGCTTCTCGTCCGTAAGTGCAATGCCCCGAATGGTTTCGATGGGGATGCTCTTGATGCCCTCGGGGGTGAGGAGGCAGAGGATTTGCTCCTGGATGATGGTGTTGGAGGGCAGGATGTGGCGGGTCTTAGCCTCGACGCCGAGGATTTTGCCCGTGATCTTTTCAGGGGCCATGATGGCCACCTCGGCCCCGCGAACCTGCTGAAGGAGCTGGGCAAGGGTCGGCGCGCCCGAAATGTCAATCCCGAAGCTCTTCAGCGCCCGCGTGAGAGGCTCGGACGACGCATAGTTCACGCTCGCCGCGGTCCCACCACCTAAGTCCAGGATTACCAACGACTTGAGCATGTCGCTCATCCCGTCGGTCTTGAACTTCAGTTGCACCTCGGCGTTGCCCGTCACCTTCCCATTGTGCTCGAAGTAAGCTACGCCCGAGCTGAAGGCCGTCACCTTCGTCACCGGCACCGTCGCCTCGGCGGCAGAGGCGGCCGGCACGCACACCGCAAACACCAGAAGCCAAGCAAGCCACTTCATCAAATGACTCCTTCCCGCGTGAAAGGGCCACAGTACCACACATCGTTAGACGCCGCGCCCCCGATTCGGTTCCCCCCGACTCGCCGTTTGGCGATTCGCGGCCATATGGTGCGGCTCCCGCCGCCAAGAGGCCGAAGGTGATCCTAGCCCCCGAACGGGGGCGACCGCTCCCGCCTGGCCAAGCTGGTCCACGAGGAACCGGTGCTGCACGGGACGCTGAGCCGCCACGCGGCTCTTCGAGCGCGTTGCCAAGCGCTATCCGCGGGCCTTCGACACGGTCAGCGGGGACGCCCTCTACCTCAACCCGGGCTTCTGCCGCCTCGCCGGCCGGCACGGCACGTACTTCATCGCCGTCCTCAAGCCCCGGCCCTCCTCCTGCCCACGGCCAACTCACCCCAACCACCCCAGCCCCGGTGGACTCTCGCCTCCGCACCGCCCTGAACGCCGCGGCGCCGCCGGCCACTCCTGGTTCTGCCCCTTCCTGCCCCCCGACGGCCCGCGCGAATCTCCCGCTCGGCCCAAAGCCACTCTAACTCAAGGCAATCCCACGGCATCCAGACGCGGAAGCGGAATCGCTGCCAATTGCTGCCCGGCATTGACGCGGCGGGGCGCAACTGCTACTTTGGTGTTGTGTCGGAACGCACGGCCACACGAGTGGGTGTCTGGCGAGGAGGCAGCATCCCCCTGTCCCTCGGGGAGAGGGTTGGGGTGAGGGTGCTTGGGCCGCCGCGGGCGCCGGAGAAGGCACCCTGACCCGCCCGCCCCTGGCGGGCGACCTCTCCCCAAGGGAGAGGTGGGCGCCCTCCGTGGCAGCAAGACTGTCTGAAGGCAGGACTCCGAACCAGGAGAGCGCCTCGTTTGGAGTCCTGCCTTCAGGCAGTCTTTGCCCCTGTGAGCCGAATCGCTGGAAGCTGTTCAGACACGTAGACGAACGGGTTTGTCCGTGGTCCGCTGTTGGCGTGGGGAGAATCGTGATGGAGGGCGGAAAATGCGCCGTGGCCTGGCTCTCGCCTTGCTCGTGGCCCTGGGTGCGGAGGGAGCGACGGTGAAGCTGGCCGTTGACGAGCCGTCAGGCGTCGAGCGCAAGGGCTGGCCCGTCACCTCGGGCGTGCCCTTTGCCCAGGGCGCGCTGCGCGACCACGGCGCGGTGGCCCTCTTCGCCGGCGACGGTGTGGAGCTGCCTCTCCAGACCGAAGTGCTCGCCAAGTGGCCCGACGGCTCGGTCCGCTGGCTCCTCCTCGACTTCCAGGTGGACCTCAAGCCGAACGAGAAGATGGCGTTCGAACTGCGCCACGGAGCCGGCGGCACCCGCGCGGCTGTCGGCCAACCCGTTCAGGCGAGCGGGGAGAAGGACGGCTTCACGCTCAGCACCGGCCCTCTCCAGTTGCGGCGCCGCGGCGGGCTGGGGAACGTGCTCGATGATGCCCTGCTGGACCTGGATGGCGACGGGCGCTTCGAGGGCATGGCCCCGACCCCCTCTTCGCGTGGCGTCCTTGACCTGGAGCTTCTGGTGCCCGAGCAGAAACTCTCGATGTACGACACTGACGCAGGCCCGACTACAATCGCCATCGAGCAGAACGGCCCGCTTCGGGCGTGCGTGCGCATCGAGGGCCGCCACGCATCGCAACGAGGCCCGGCGTTCCGCTACGTGCTGCGCGTCCACGCCTTCCGCGGCCAGCCGTTCGTCCGCATCTTCTACACGTTCATCAACGACTGCCAGGATGCCCTGATGGCGAAGCTGGTGGCCCTGCGGCTGAACTTCAACGGCGGGCCGGGCATGGGCGGCAAGCCGTACGGCCTCCTCGGCGCCTCCGGCGAGAGGAGGACAGGGGGCGACCTCCGACGCGTGTTCCAGCGGGACGACAACCACCAGCAGCTCGATGCGGACGAGAAGTTCTCCGAAGGGCGCGCGGCCGGATGGGCGGCCATGGGCGGCGACAGGGCGGGTCTGGCCGTGGGCGTGCGGGAGTTCTGGCAGAACTGGCCAAAGGCCATTCAGTGCATGGTCGGGATGCACGGCCGCAGCGAGGGCATCCTCGGCGCCATCCGCGTCGGCATCTGCCCGTGGTTCCCCAAGGGCCTCTACGACGGCAAGCCGATCGAGGAGGAGAACAAGCTCACCTGCCAACTGCGAGACGGTGTCCACACATTCAAGGTCGGCGTGGCGAAGACCCACGAGCTGTGGGCGACGTTCTTCAAGGGCGAGGCAGACACGGAGAAGCTCGCCGGCTTCTTCCGGGCCGCCGAGGAGCCGCTACTGGCCACCTGCGAGCCGGCCTATGTGAGCGCGACCAAGGCAGCGGGGGAGTTCCCGCCCGCCGACCCGCAGAAGTTCGCGGGCTACGACGCCTGGCTGAGCCGCGCGCTCGACGCCCATCTCGCCCGACGCGAGCGCGAACGCGAATTCGGCATGCTCAACTACGGCGACTGGTTCGGCGAGCGAAAGGTGAACTGGGGAAACCTCGAATACGACCTCCAGCACGGCCTCTTCACCCAATATCTGCGCACCGGTGACCGCCGCTTCTTCGCCCGCGCCGAACAGGCCGCACGGCACCACATTGACGTGGACGTGGTCCACGCGACCAATCCGCACCTGAAGAATCCCTGGGGCCGCCCGCCCGAGGCCGGCGATATCTGGCTCCACTGCCTCAACCACACCGGCGGCTACTACGACGAGAAGACCTCGGGGCTGCCCGTAGACCGCACCTATCACATGGGCCACAGCACCAACTACGGCCACGTGTGGATCGCGGGCGACCTCGACTACTACTACCTGACGGGCGACCGCCGCGCCCGCGAGGTCGCGCTCATGGTGGCCGACACGATGGCCCGCCACTGCCCGACGGCCTACAGCGACCACATCCGCGGCCTCGGCTGGCCGTCCGCTGCGTGGACGACAAGGGGAAGTGGATGCTGAGCATCGAGCCCGACGGCTCGGCCCGCCTCAACCTCGTCCCCTTCCAGGCCCAGTTCGAGCGTGGCTTCGGGGCCTACCTCCGCGACCTCGCCCGCGACCCCGCCCTCGCCGCCAGGGCCGCCCGCCGCTCAGCCTTCCTCGCCAAGCCCCCATTCGTCCAATCTTGACCACCTGCGCAACAGGATGGAGGCAAGCGGCAACACCTGATGTGTCGTGTATGGGGAGAACCTCTACTTCACCTCGGCCCACACGACGCGCTTCTCGCCGTTGCACTTCCACAGGCACCCCTGCACGGCCACGTCGCGGCCATTCAGTTCGGGGTTGGCCGCGCTGGCGACGGTTCGCGGCATCACTTTCACGGTGGCCCCGTCGGCCGACACGACATAGGCGTCGGCCTCCACTGCCGTGACCTTGCCCTTGAACGACACCAGCGCCCCTTCCGCCAGGGCGGCGAGCCGCGGCAGCGGCGTGTCGTGGTAGCCTGTCAGCAGGGACACGACGACCGTTTCAGCGCTCGAGTACGGGGTCTCGTTGCGCTGGGGCGACTTGTCCCGCATCTTGAACTGGTAGCGGTACTCGCCGTCGGGCAGCGACGGCGTCTGCCAGAAGGGCTTCTCCACCCACCCGCTGTCGGGGCCGTTCCCGCTCGCGCAGTGGAAGAAGCACTCGACTGGGTCCGGCTCGATCTTCGGGCAGCCGTCCGCGCCCGTGACCGACATCGCTCTCATCGCCACGCAGTTCGACAGCGTGGCGTAGGGAAGCGTCTGCCATTCGCCGATGCGATAGCGCGCGGGCGGCGTGTCGTCCCGCGCCACGGCGGCCTGGGCGGCGGAGACCTTGCTGGCGTTGCCCCAGCCGTCCCGCGCCTGCACCGTGTAGGAGTGCTTCGCGCCCTCGGCCAGGCCCGTGTCGGTCCAGGTGGGGCTGGACTGCCAGCCGCTGGTCCTGCCGTCGTCGCGGGTGAAGCGGTATTCGACCACGTCGCAAACGCTTCTGGCTCCTTCCGCGTGCAGGTTTGCACGCCCTACCCTCTTGGCGGTCATGCGGATGGCGCTGGGGCTGATGCCCGCTGGGCCGGCCTCGAAGGCGCCCGGCTCGGGGGCATTGGTGCCCTTCGCCAGCGTGACCTCCGCTGGGGCCGATTCGGGGGTCTCGTTGCCCCACTTGTCGCGCATCTTGAAGGCATAGGCGTAGGTCTTCCCCGGCGCGAGCGCCGCATCGGTCCAGCGGTTGCTGGTGATCCAGCCGCTGTCATGGCCGCCGCCGCTCTTGCACGTGAAGGCGTACTCGACCCAGTTGCTGTCATCGGTGGCCTTGGGCGCGGACATCACGGCCGCCGAACCGTTCACAGCGGTGGGCTTCATCAGGAACCCGGCCGCCGCTACCTTGGGCGGGGTGCTGTCGCGCGTTGGAGCCACGACCCCTGCGGCTCGATTCTTGAGTTGGTCGGCCAGGGCCGCGACCGCGGAAGCCTCCTGGGGCAGGACGTAGACGCGGAAGTCGGTGAGCAGCCCCTTGAAGTAGCCGCCCTCCGCGCCTCGCCCAAGCCAGAAACAGTCGTTGCCCGCCAGTGTGTTCGGGCCGAGGACCATGTCGGGGTTGAGCGTCATCGCGTCGCTCTTGGCGGCCTCTTTGCCATCCACGTAGAGGGTGCCGGTGTCCCCCTTCAAGGTCACGGCCACGTGGGTCCAGGTGCCGACGGGCAGCGCCGACGGCCCGAGGAGCGTCTGCTCGCCGCCCTTGCCGTTGGCCGTGATGGCGAACTTGAGGACGCCTTTCGCGGCGTCCGTGGGGGTCAGATACGCCCACTTGCTGCCGCCGTCGCCGAAGTGCAGGATGCGCTGGTCGGCCGCGCCGCCCGCCCAGTTGACCCAGACCGCGATCGTGGTGTCAATGAAGTCGGCGAGGTCGCGCCGCAGTTCGACGTACTGGTCCTTGCCGTTGAGGTCAATTGCACCGGGACCGTCCTTGACTGCCACGGTCTCTGGCGCGCCCATCAGGTAGCCGTGCGCGACGCCGTGGGTGTCGAGGGCGTAGATGGGGCTTGGGCGCTTGAAGGTGTAGTTGCAGGCGAGCTGGCCGGAATCGGGGCGGCCATCCGCATACTTCTGGTCGGTCCCCCACACCCAGCACATGAGCACCTGGTGGTCAACGTTCGCGCCGTTGGAGCAGTCGCCGTCCTTGATCGCGTGGCCGCGGACCATCGCGCCCCCGAAATCCTGTGTGTTGCCTTTGATGGTCGCGTTGCCGCACAGCTCGCCGCGGTCCCAGGTATAGGCGCGCTCGAGGAGCCGGCCGTTCTCGTAGACCTTCCAGCGCCCCTGGAGGGTCGCCCAGTCTCGGACCTTGCCGTTGCCGTAGACCTGTGCGTCGCCCTGGACGAGGGCGTGGCCGCTCACGCGGGCGTTGTCCTTCACGGCCGCGTTGCCCCGCACCACGGCGTAGTCCTCGATGCGGGCGTTGTCCAGCACCTTCGCCCGGTCGAGGACCATGGCGTTCGGGCCGACGTATGCGGTCGGGTCCACCTTGGCCGTGTCGGCCACGAAGCCGCCGCCGGTGGGGTGGGGCTTGCCCGCGACATCCTTCGGGCGCGCCGGCTTGCTCTCGTAAGCAGTGGCCCTGGTGTCCACGAACGCCACCTCGTATGCCTGGGGCTGGAGCGGCAGGTCGGAGATGAGGGGGCGGGAGAAGCCGTTGAAGGGCATGAAGTCGGGCGTGGCGGCGACCACCAGGAAGAGTCGTCGTCGCCCTTGCCGCCGAATCGGGCGGCAAAGTCTACGGCGGGCTGGTCACTGACCTCCTCGCGGCGTTCCTGCGCAAGCGAGGGCAGGGCGGCATCAACGTCTACGCCTGCGGCCCGCGGGCCATGCTGGCCCGCGTCGCCGAGCTGGCCCGCGAGCGCGGCGCCCCGTGCCAGGTGGCGATGGAGGAGCGCATGGCCTGCGGAATAGGCGTGTGCAACTCCTGTGTCGTCGAGGTGAAGCTGCCCGACGGCACTGTGGGCCACAAGAAGCTGTGTGTGGAGGGGCCAGTCCTTGATGCCGCCGAGGTCGTGTGGGAGCCGCAGTGACTACGGAGAGAGGGGCATGACCTACGTCGAGCCGGCGAAGCCACGCTACACAGTGGTGGACTCCTTCGGCCAGTTGACGATTTCCATCCCGAGCAGGAAGAACTGGTTTATGATCCTGTTCCTGAGCTTCTGGCTGATCGGCTGGGCTGTGGGGGAGATATTCGTGTTCTGGGTCGCTGTTGTGCCGGCGCTGCGTGGCCTCCCGGGCGAAGGCGGTGAGGAGACGACATCGTTCCCGTGGTTCCTGAGGCTGTTCCTGCTCGCCTGGCTGGGCGGCTGGACCGTTGGCGGGGTGGTGGCCATCCGTGTCTGGCTTTGGAATCTCAAAGGCGTCGAGATCGTCACCCTCGATGGCGAATCCCTCCGCGTCTGCAGGAGGTCGGTGGGCAAGGGACGCGAGAAACAGTACCGCCTTCAGGACGTGTCGGCTCTCCGCGTGTCGCCGGCGACGTGGGATCCCTGGGGGATGAGGCAGTACGAGTGGTGGAGCCGATCGGCCGGCCTGCTGGCCTTCGACTACGGCGCCAGCACGGTTCGCTTTGGCTATGGCCTCGAGGAGGGCGAGGCCAAGAAGCTGCTGGCCGAGATCGCCCAACGCTTCCCGAAGATCGTTGAGGAGGCAGCGTCGTGACGGATCCAGTCGAGTTGTGTGTGGATTTCGCGGGCCTGAAGCTGCGCAACCCGCTCGTCGCCGCCTCGGGCACGTGCGGCTGGGGCGAGGAGCTGGAGCGTATCGAAGGCTTCTCCAACAGCCTCCTCGGCGCAATCATCCTCAAGTCGGCCACGCTCAAGCCGCGCCTGGGCAACCCCACGCCGCGCATCGTCGAGACGGCCGGCGGGGCGGGCCTCATCAACTCCATCGGCCTTGAGAACCCAGGTGTTGACGCCGTGGTGCGCGACTACCTGCCCCGCCTCGCGGACGCCCCGACCGTGGTGATCGGCAACGTGGCGGGGAGCACGGCGGACGACTATGCGGCGACGGCGGAACGGCTCTGCGCCTCGCCGGTCATCCAAGCCATTGAGGTCAACATCTCCTGCCCCAATGTCAAGCGGGGCGGCATCCTGTTCGGCGTGGACCCCGAGGCCGCGGCCACCGTGGTCGCCGCCGTGCGGGCAGTGACCGACAAGCCGCTCATCGCCAAGCTCACGCCGAACGTGACCGACATCGCGCCCATCGCCCGCGCCTGCATCCAGGCGGGGGCGAATGCTCTGAGCGTGTCCAACACGTTCCGCGCCCTGGCGATAGACGTGCGGACGCACCGGCCGCTGATCGGGGCCAACTTCGGCGGCCTCTCCGGCCCCGCCATCAAGCCCCTGTCGCTCCTGAAGGTGCACGAGACCTATGCGGTGGCGCGCGCGGCCGGCGTGCCCATCCTGGGCGGCGGCGGCATCATGACGGGGGCGGACGCCGTGGAGTTCCTCCTGGCGGGCGCCACGGCTTGCTTCGTGGGCACGTTGCTGCTGCGGGAAGCAGTCGCCTGCGGCCGCCTCCTCGGCGAGTTGGCCGGCATCCTTGCCCAGCAGGGGGTCAGCCGCGTGGCCGACCTGGTCGGCGGCCTGATCCTGAACGAATGAGCGACCGCAAGTTCCTCTGGAATTCCCCCCGGCGACTCGCTATACTATCCAGCAGAGGGAGTGGGTGGACCCACTGGAGGTGGTTCAGGAGTGAGCGCCATGCGTTTCCGCTGCTTGCTGGCCTGCTGTGTCCTGTGGCTTGGGCTGTCGGTGGAGGCGGACATCCTGAAGCTGAGCACGGGCGGGGAATTGCGCGGCACGGTGCAGTTGGTGACGTTCCTGGTGAAAGGCGTCCAGACCATCTACCCCCGCGACGAGATCGTGAGCGTGGAGATCGGCAAGCAGGGGGCGGACGTCCTGGACTCCCGCAGCGAGGAGAAGCAGGAGGGGAAGGTGGTCTCCGTGATGTTTGAGGCCGCCGACGGCCTCCGCGCGGTGGTCCGCGACAAGATCGCCGCCATCACCCTCGACACGGCGACCTCGCTCGACACCCTGAAGACCCAGCAGAAGACCGAGACGGACGCCAAGGAAGAGGAGAAGTCGCAGCTCAGCAAGGAGCAGAAGGAGTCCCTGCTGACGAACCGCGCCCTCTATCAGGCCTACCGCGAGGCCGCCGAGACGGCCAGGAGCGACGGCTATGCGGCGGTGAAGACGAGGCACAACGACCGCGTCCGCGAGGTCGTGCGCGACATTCAGCGCCTCGAGCGGTCCATCCAGAACAAAATCCTGCGCCGCGAGCAGGCATCCACCACCACCCGCTCCACTTCGGGCTCGAGCACCTACTCGCAGATGAGCGAGCGCGAGCGCCTCGAACGCTCCGACAACCTCGCCCAGGACCAGCGCGACTACGAGCGCGCCAAGTCCACCGCCAGCAAGCTCAAGACGACCATCCACGCCGAGGAGAAGAAGGTCAAGGAGAAGTCCGAGTCCGCGGCGGACCCGCACAGCCCCCCTCTAGCGCTCACCGCCCCAAGCGGTGGCGGCCCGCATCGCGCACCTCCCTCATGCCCCCCTGAACGGTTACGGTGTTTTTTCGAGAATTTCCGCAAAATTCTCTTCAGCCGGCTGAAGTGTTACCCCACTTCTTCTTCTCAACCTGAGCCAGTTCCTTTCCATGAATTACTGCAAGGCAGGCATTGAGTATCGCAAGAAGGGGGGCAAGATTGGACAATGTCACGTGGATGGTGCGATCTCCTTCGAACTTCAGTTTGAAGCCCATTGCCGTCCCCGATGCCCCGGTTAGGGAAGAGAGCGGGTACGCGACGACCGGGACATCCCCCGTGGCATTGAAGGCATTGAAAAGGAACTTGAGGGTCGGCATAGGAATGCAGTGCATATTCTTATCTGTGAAGAGGAGCATTACGCGCACCTGACCAATTGTTTCGATTCCAGCGATAGGGGATTCGTCAGGCGAGAGTACTAGGCCCTTGAATGGAAGTTGAACCGCCACTTTCTCCGTCTCCATCCTCCATTCCTCCAGTCACAGTCTTCTATAGCGACGCCCCCGGCCGGCTATCCCTGGGGGGTTGCCGTCCACCCTTCGACAGACCCAATGTGCCGGCGTCCGTCTCACTGACCTGGTGGATCATACGCGTCTCCTTTCGGGAAGTCAAGTCTCTCTTGCACAGGTCGGCGGGCCGGGCCTGGGACCGGCACAGCAGCCGGGGCCCCCCGGCCTCGGTGAACTTGCCCGCGTCCGCGTGACGCACGCAAACAGCTCTTTCCGTCTCTTCGGGACTTGTGGCCCGGCAAGAAATGCGGGCTATCGGCCCCCCTCTGGGCGGCTCACGCGCTCGTCGAACAGGGGGGCTGCCTCGGCGGCCGGAGGGGCGGGGGAGAAGACGACGAGCTTGAAGTTGGTTTCTCTGCACAGGGCCGCCAGGGTCCGAAGCACGTCGTCGGGAATCGGCTCGGGGAAGTGCCACACCACGTTCACCGTGCGCCTGGCCGCGGCGTGGGGACGAGTTCGGGAATCGAGGTACTTGGCGAAATCGGCCACGAAGCCCCGCGCAAGTTCGGGGCTGGCCGCCGTGAAGCAGTAGCGGCCGAACCAGGCGGAGTCGAGGACGAACTCGCTCGTGGGGAAGCCCTCCCCCGTGAGGGCGATCTTCCGCAGCGGGCGGCACGCCCACTTGCCGAACGCCCAGCGCGGCAGCGCGTCGCCCGGCACGGGGTCGCCCTCGCCGAGGCAGATGAAGGTCTCGCCCTTGCGCACGAGGTCGCGCAGGTAGCGGCCCACGGCGGCAGGGTCGGCCGTTTGGATATGGACGGCGTGGGACTTGGCGAAGAGGGCATCCACGGCCCGCCCGGCGATGGGGATGGGCGGCAGGTAGCCCACCGTGCGGTTGAAGCGGCTCAGGTAGTCGAGGCAGACCAGACCGAGCGCCAGCCAGGGGACGAGGCGGGCGAAGAACAGGTTCAGGCGGTCGTAGGCGTCGGCGCGGATGACATCGGCCTCGGGCAGCCGGCGTGCGACGGAGACGTCGGCCTCCTCGCCGACGGCGGTGAGGTCCGAGGGCTTGAGCTTCGCCCCCTCGTCGCGCTTCTGCTTGCCCGCCTCGCGGTAGGCGGGGCTGGGGCCCTCCTTCGGCGCACCGGCGTCCGGGGCGTTCTCGCGGGGCAGGGACGCCCCGCCTACAGGCTTAGGGAGGTCCTCGCGGGCCAGGGACGCCCCGCCCACAAGCGGCTCGCGGGGCAGGGACGCCCCGCCTACAGGCTCGCGGTCAATCTCGATCTCGCCGATGTTGTGGGAGTTGATCCTGGCCAGGATGAAGCCGAGGAGGGAGAGGGCGAAGGCGGCGAGATAGGCACGGGTCCTTCGCCGGCTGCGGGCGAAGGCGGCCAGGAGCAGCAGTGCCCCTCCCCACGCCACGGCCGAGGCGATGCCGACGACACCGAAGTACATGCAGAGTCTGCTGATCATCTTCCGTCACTCTTCACTTGCCACTCTTCACTTTCACTCTCACTTTCCCTCTTCCCACTCACTTTCGGTACTTCCGCGTGGCTTCGAGGTAGTGGGTGAAGGCGTAGTAGATGATGTTGATGCCCATCTGGAAGGCGCCCTTGGCCAGCTCGGGCGAGAGGCCGGAGTGGCCGGTCTTCCAGGCGTCGTTGATGTCGCCGGGGTGGTAGAAGACGACCCATCGGCCCTTGTGCTTGATGCCCATCGCGTCCATGCCGCCGTGGTGCCACAGGGGCGGGGCGCCGTCGCGGAAGACGTAGGGCATCTGGAAGATCGGATCGTCGTCCGCGATGGGCACGAGCCGCTTGTCGGGGAACACGGCCTTGGCGAACGAGCGGAAGCTGCGGTCCCACTGCGCGCTGCTGGCGTCGGCGAACAGCATCCCGCCGTCCAGCAGGTACTCGCGGAGCACGGCCATGTCGTAGGTCGAGACGTTGATGCCGCCGGTGCCGGTCATGTAGACGAAGGGCGGGGCGTAGCCGCGGGTGTACTTCTTGAGGAAGCGGATGGGGTGGCTCTCGGAGCGGACGGCGACGCGGAAGCCCGTGACGCGGCGGAACTCCTGAAGGAAGTTGAGGTCGGCGCGGGTGCGGGCGTCCATGCCGTCGTCCCAGTGGTCGCCGGCGTATTCGAGGCGGATGAAGCGGATGGGTTCGCGGCCGGTGCCTTCGGGCCAGCCGCCCGTCTTGCCGCCGCCCGCGCCCATCTTGGCGTTCACCGAGCCGGGGTCGGCGGCAGTTGCTCTCGCCCTCGTTCTCGTAGCCGCCGACGGGGATGGGCGAATAGCAGTCGGGGCCGCCCGCGCCCGAATAGGTCCACTCCCATTCGCCCTTGGCCCCGACCCGCCACACGCCGAAGCCCCAGGGGAGGCGTGCCTTGCCGTTGTTGTAGACCCACAGGGTCTTGCCCGCCTTCTTGGTCCGCTCGATGAGGCCCTTCGAGCCGGGCCAGGCGTGGGTGCTCAAGATGTCCACCATCTCGGCGAAGGGCGTGTAGTCCTTCTTGTCGCTCCCGTCGCCCATCGGGTTCACTGAGATCGTGAGACCGGGGACCTGGCGGCAGAGCTTGATGTAGGCCACAGTCTGGTCGTAGGTGCGGTTCCAGGAGTTCAGGAGCGATTCGCGCGGCTCGTCGTAGATGGTGAAGACCATTTTGAAGTCGGGGTGGGCGTCGAGGTACTTCTTGATCTCCTTGAGGGCGGCGACGAAGGGGATGTCGAAGCCTGGGCCGAGTTCCCTGATGCCGATGCGGGTGATGGCGTCGGTGATGAAGCCCACGTCGGTCTGCTTGATGGCGCTGAAGCCCATCTCGGCGCAGAGCTTGCGCAACTCGTCCCAGCCCTTGAAGTCAATCTCGACCTTGCCGTCGGCCGTGATGCTCTTGATCTTCGGGCCGTGGATGGTGAGGGTGTTGCAGCCGTGGGCGCGCATGTCGGCGAGTTCGCGGCGGAACTGAGCCGGGTCGCTCGGCGTGCTGTAGTACCAGCCGAACGCCATGTCGGGGTCTTCGAGGAGCTTGAATGGCAGGACGACGACCGTGAGCTTCAGCTCGGACGCCGGCTTGTTGGCCGGCTTGAGGGTCACTGTGCCCTCGTAGGCGCCCGGCGCGGCGTCGGCCGGCGGCTGAATGGTGAGCCAGAACTGCGTGGTGCGGCCCTGGGGGATGTTGAGCGACTTGAATTGCTCGATGGCCTCGGGGCCGACGGTCCACATGAAGGGCTTCACGCCGCGGGCGAGCTGGCGCACGAACCGCACGTCCACCGCGCTGGCCTTGAGCAGCGCGTCCTTCGGGCCGCGGAGGTCGGAGCACGTGACCGTGACATCCTGGAGATCGGCGAGGGGGAGCACGGCGAAGCTGACCGGCTCGAACTCGCCTGGCGTGACGAAGAGCCGCAATTCGTCCTTCACCTCGTAGGGGCGGGGGTTGGTGTTGTAGTAGACAGGCTCCAGGCAGTTGCGCGTGAAGACGATGCAGCCCGCCTGCTTCTGGGCATCTGTGGGCGTGGGCGAAGCCGTGGACTCCTCGTGCTCGAGGAGGAAGAACTTGTTGAGCTTCCGCAGGATGCGGACAGTCGTCTTGATGTCCTTGTTCGCCAACAGGTCGAGCTGTTCTTCCAACAGGGACTCCGACACGGTTGCGCCGAGGGCTGCGCTGGCGGCGAGCCACACGAGGGCAAGCGTATGACGCGTGACGCGTGACGCGTGACTTACTGCCGACTGCGGGCTGCCGACTGCCGACTGCTTCCTCATTGCCCGCCCTCGAGAGTGAAGTCGCCGAAGAACACCGTCGCCTCGGAGTTGCAGGAGACGTACCACTGGCGGATGCTTGCCAGGTCGGGGGCTGAGCCATCGTTGTTCGCGGCGCCCGCGATGGGCACCGCGATGTCGTTCTTGCCGGGCGCCAGCACGATCTCTTTGTCCACCCGCGTGCCAAAGCTCTTCGAGCCTTCGTGCTTGATGGTGAACCCGACGGTGATGGGGGTCTTGGCGGGGTTCAGCGCGGCGAAGCGGAGCGCGGTGTAGCCGCGCCAGTCCTTCAGCCCCGCCCTCGACATGCCGAAGGATGCCTCCTTGGTGAACGTGACCTTGAGGCACACGCCGCCCAGCTCGGCCTTGTCGTCGAGGGCAACCTGGGGATCGCCGTTCGTGTCGTTGGGCATGCTGCCCTTCGAGACGCCGAGGAGCGTGGCCTTAGCCCCTGCGGCAGGGGCAGGCGTGGCGGCCTGGGCCGCGGGGGGCGCGACCGGCGCGGCGCCTGGCCCGAGACCCGTCACCGTGAGGTCCACGGCCATGTCGCCCACCTTGCCCGTGATGCGGACCTGTCCCCCGGACGCGGCGGGCGCCTGGGCGGCGGGCGCGGCCGCCGGGGCCGCCGCGCCTTCGCCCTCCAGCGTGAAGTCGCCGAAGAGCACCGTGGTGTTCGCCGCCTCGCACGCCACGTACCAGTGCCTCACCTGCGAGAAGTCGGGCCGCGAGCCGTCAACGTTCGCCACGTCGCCCAGGGCGATGGCGATGGAGTTCTTCCCCGGCTTGAGCATCAGCGCGCTGTCGGCCCGCGTGGGATACCCCGTCGTGCCCTTGTGGCGGATGCAGAACGTCAGACTCACGATGTCCTTCGACGGGTTGAAGGCGTCGAACTTCAGCGTGCGGAACGCCGTCCAGTCCACCACCTTCGGCTTCGTCTCGCCGAAGGCCGAGCCCTGGGCGAAGACGACCTTGAGCGCCGGGCCGCCCAACTCGGCCTGCTCCGCCAGCGACACCTGCGGGTCCGCCGTCGTGTCGTTCGGCATCTGCCCCTTGCTCACGCCCAGCAGCGTGGCCGACGCCGTGAGGGCGTTGCTCGCCGCCACCACCGTCAGCACACAGACCAACGCCGCAAGACGACGCTGCCACCGCATGGACCGCTCCTTTCTGTCTCGGACTCTCCCCTGGCGCCGCACGCCCCAATCATCCCGCGCATCCGCCCGTTTGTCAAGCGCGGGCGCGGCTGCTACAATCAGGCCGCCGAAACCGCCGTGGCCTCCTTCGACGGCTTGGCAACGTATCGAATCCAGAGTGGAAACCACGCCGCGCTGATGAGCGCGGACGCTGCACAAAGGGCGGCCACGGCTTGCGCGGGCCTCTTGCGCCAGGCCGCCACGAGCCCCCACGCAGCCAGCCCCGCCAGCGCGGCGCAGATGGCGACGACCGGCGCGAGGCCCCCCCTCGCCTGATGCACCCACGCCCACGGCCCGGCCAGCGCGGCCGCGAGGGTCGCGCCCAGCACGAGAAGCGCCGGCCATCTCGACGCCCATGCGGGCGCCCCCTCTCCATCCCCGCCTCCCGACCGCGATGCGCGCGTGCTCTCGGCGATGAGCGCGCCCAGCCACAGCGCCCACCACGGAATCGCCGGCAGCATGTAGTGGACCCGCTTGTTCCTCACCAATGAGTGGAGGACGAGCAGTGCGCAGAAGACCAGCACGGGGGCGAGCGCCGCGCCGTAGCCGCGCCCGCGCCACCGGCGCACGGCCCATATCCCAGCTCCCACGGCGAACAGGCTCCAGGGAAGGGTGTGAGGCAGGAGAGCCCCAAGGTAATAGTAGAGGGGCATGGGATGCTGCCGCAGCCCCACGCCGAGCTGGTGGCCCGTCAGCGCCTTGAGATAGCCTGGGTGCGACGCCTCGGCGGCGAGCGCCCACGCGCCCACGAGCGCGGCGATCGCGCCCAATGCGGCCAGCAGGAGGCGCCACGGGGGCGCCCAGCGGAGCCGCCGCGCGCGCCACACGGCCGCGACGGCGATGCCGAAGAACAGCGCCGCGTGCGGCCCCTTCGCCAGGGTGGCCAGAGCGGCCAGCACACACGCCCCCAGCCACGCGGCCCACTGCCGCCCCCCATCGGCCACCGCCGCCGAGTCCGCAAGGAGCGTGGCATACGCCAGCAGGCAAGTGAGCAGCATGTCCGAGCGGCTCTGGCGCGCCCAGAGGGCCACGAGCGGCGTCGTGCCCCACACCACGGCGGCCACCAGCGCCGCCCCGGCCGAGAACCAGCGCCGTCCGAGAAGATAGACGGCCACCAGGACGGCGATGGCCGACAGCGCGCTCGGCAGCCGCGCCAGGAAGTAGTCGGCGCGACCCGCCAGCCGGAAGAGCAGGGCCGCCGTCCAGTTGAACAGCGGCGCCTTGTCGGGATATAGCTCCCCACAGATGTGGGGCACCAGGAATCGCCCTGTGAACGCCATCTCGCGCGCGATCTCGGCGTGGCGGGCCTCGCGGTTCGCCAGGTCCACCTCCTGGCCCAGCTCGGGCAGGAAGGCCAGGGCGCCGTAGAGGACCAGCGCCGCCACGTGTACCGAGGGGCGTTCCCAGAGGGAGGCGAGCATGCTCGTGGGGCTGCTCCTCACTGTGTCCCCGATCGTGGCTTCGCTTCGTCGCCGCGCCCCGCCGCGGCCAGCGAGGCCGTGCATGCAATCCCCAGCGCGAAGGCCAGAAGAGCCAGCTCCATCACGGCAGGCACGTGCCCGATTCTCACGCCAGCCCCTCCGACGCTCGCCTACTCCCCGCTCACCTCGACCGGGCTGCAATCCACGAGCGCGTTGTCTATGCAGAGGCCCGCGTGGGTGATGGCCTTCAAGGGCTGCTCGAGCTTGGCCTCGAGGGTCTTGTCGAGGACCTTGAAGACGACCTTCTGGGCCTCGAGGTCAACGCTCACGGCCAGCTCGAAGGTCTCGTCGCCCTTGATGTCGAGCTTCTCGGCCACGCCCTTGAGGCCCTTGAGCGGCCCCTGGATGATGTGGGCGCTCTTGGCCTTGATGCGCACGCCGCACTTGACGAGCTTGGCGTCCTGTGGGCCATCGCCGAAGGCGATGAAGCCGTTGAGCAGATAGCCGCCGTCGTCGGGCGCCGCCCTCACCTTCGCCTTGAACTCGGCCTTCTTCTTCAGCGGCGTCTTGAGCTTGTTGAGAGCGAGGCCCGCAATGTCCTTTCCCTGGCCCTGGAGGCGGTAGCCGAGCGGCGATTCGAACACGGAGCAGCCCACCACGCGGTCGAAGTCCTTCTCCTTCGTCACGATGGGCGGCGGGGTCGGCTCGGCGGCGACGTGCTGGAGCGGCTCCTCATCCGTGGTGAGGGCCTTTGCGCCGTCGGCGGCGAGGCAGAGGACCTTGCCGTCGAGCGTGGCGATGAAGAGCTTGCCGCCCGCGGCGGCCATGCCGTCGTGGACGGGCACGGCGTCGAGCCGGTAGCGGGCCGCGGGCTTGCCGTCGGCAGCCGAGACGGCCCAGAGACGCGCGCCGAGCTTGCCTTCGAGGGCGGCGGCCTGGCGGGCCAGGCCCTCCTGCACGTCCTTCTCGTCGGGCACCCGAATCGCCCGCCGCTCGTCCACCACGTCGGGCGGGCCGGCCACGAACAGCGTCTTGTCCGCCAGCACCATCGCGCGGGCAACGACGGAGGGCTGGTTGTGGACCCACTTCGCGGCCGGCGCGGTCAGGTCGGCGTCGGGGAAGCGTGACCGCGACTTCCAGTCGGCCGCACTCGCGTTGCGCCGGGGCGACGTGCTGTCAATGCGCCCCACCGTGGCGGAGACGCGCTTCGCCGCCGCGTCGTCCGCCGCCTTGCCCGCGGCGAACAGGCGGTATTCGAGCACGTCGGCGTTCGCCAGGAACTCGGGCTTGCGGCCGTAGCCGTAGACCGCGTCGTCGCCCACGGCCAGGAGGCGGCCATAGGGCGCGTAGCGGGCGGCGCGGAACCAGCCGCCCCAGCCCGAGGTGAAGCTGCGGCCGTAGAGCCAGTAGCCGCGGTGGAACCATGCCCATCTTGTCCAGCATGACGCGGAAGTCGTGGAACTTGGGGACGTCGGGGAAGAGCTTGTAGGCCGCCTGCGCCTTGCTCTCGTTCACGTCGCACACTGCCACCACGTTCTCCATCTTGGGGACAACGTCCACGTACCACTTGCCGCGCCCACCCACGCCGACCAGAGCGACATTGAGCTTGGCGTTGGCCGCGTAGGTGCGTGCGGAGCGGCTATTCGCAAGGAGTAGGGCGCCCGTGCCAAGCGCAGCCTTGCAGACGAAGTCGCGGCGCGAGATTCTGTCTCTCACCGTCGTGGCCTCCTTCACTTCTCGCTCGGCGTTGTGTCTCCCGGCAGATCGCCGATGGCGAACTGGATGCCCGCCAGTAGATAGCGCAGGAAAAGCGGGCTGGAGTAGGGCGCTTTCTGGACGCCCAGGGAAACGTAGAAGACCCGCCCCTTCCCATACGACTTGACCCAACTGATGCGTCTGATCGAGGTCGAGGCTCAAGAGCACACGAACCTTCTTCCGCGAGTAGGGCGGGCCTGGGACGTATCCCTGGTCGAACACCTTGAACGTCTGGCCCGCGCGGCAGGCGGTAAGCGGGTGGGCAGGGTCGTCCACCTTCATGACGAAGTTGCCGACGTAGTGGCCGGCGTAAAAGGCGCCCATCAGCTCGCCGAACTCCTTCCAGTCCCTGAGGGCGCAGATGGAGCCCTCGATGCCCGCGAGCCCCTTCCCGTCCTCCCCGACGAACTTCAGGAGGCTCTGCTTGACCTTCTGGTCAAGCTCCTGTGCCGCCGTCTGCTCTTCCTTGGGCATGCCCTTCAGCCAATGCGGCAGGAAGGGGGTGGGGTCGTGCAGACCGTTGAGGAAGATGGCGTCGAAGTCCTTGAGCTTCTCCGGCAGGAGCATCTGTGGGTCGTCGGTGGCGACCACCTCGAAGGCACCTGTCTTCCGGCCCAGAATCTTGACCGTTTCCTCGGTCATGGGGTTGGCCATGTGGGTCCACAGGCGGCCCCAGACGAGGAGCTTGCGAGGCTTCTGCGGCGCCGCGGCAGGCTTATCGGGCGTAAGCTCCTCCATCTTCTTCATGTCCTGCGGCGTAGGCCGTATGAGGAAGGTTCTCTTCATCATGGCCTCGCGCTGCTCTGGTGGGGTAGGCCCTGGCCAGGGCCAGGTGGGCGGCGGCTCCTTCGTTGCCTCCGCGGCCAACGCCGGGGTCGCCACTAGCAGCATCACAAGTGTCACGAGAGCCTCGATCTTTGCCATAGCGTGCTCCTTGTTGGTTGCCGCCAAGCGGCCCTGACCGGTTAGCGGACGGGGACGAGTTTGACGACCACAGCGTCGCGGTTTCCGCCCAGCTTCGGCTGCACGGCATCGGGCGTCGTGGGGAAATCCGGCGATTCCGTGCCGCCCACGAGATACACCTCGCCGTTGGGCCCGAACGCGATGCTGCGAATCTCCTCTTCGCCATCGCCGCTGCCGCCCAGGTACGTGGCGTAGAGCAGCTTCGAGCCGTCCGGACTGAACTTGGCCAGCAGGCCATCTTGCCGTCCGCCGCCAAACTTCGGCTGCAGGGCGTCGGGCGTGACGGGGAAGTCGCGCGAGCCGGTGCTTCCCACGACCCAGATGTTGCCCTTCTCATCCACGGTCGGCATCAGCAGGTTCGCGCCCCCGGTTCCGCCCAAGAGGGTCGAGAAGACGAATCGCTTCCCATCGGCGGAGAGCTTGGTGAGGAACCCGTTCGCCTTGCCCTTCAGTTCGCGTTGAAAGGCGCCTTCGGTGGTTGGGAAATCCGCCGACAGGGTGGGGCCGACCAGGATGAAGCACCCGTCCGGCGTCAGCCAGGGCCGGTGCTCGGCGAACTCGTTGCCCTGCCCGCCCAGGTAGGTGGCGTAAAGGATGCGGCTGGCGTCGGGCGAGAGCTTCGCCAGATAGCAATCCGAGAGGCCGCCGAACTTCGGCTGCGGAGCACCGGCAGTCACAGGGAAATCCGCCGACTTCGTGTGGCCGGCGACATAGGTGTTGCCCGCCGCGTCCAGTCTCGCACCCATGATGGCATCGTCCTCACCCGTGCCGCCGAGAAACGTGCCAAAGATCAGTCCGGAGCCGTCGGGCTTCAGCCTCAGGACGACCGAGTCCCTCGGCCCTTTGAGAGCGGGCTGAACGACGCCTGGGGTGGTGGGAAAATCGGGCGAGGACGAACTGCCTACGAGAACGACGCTGTCGTCACTTCCCAACGCCAACCCCCCACGGGGGGTCTCGAGACCCGAGCCTCCGACATAGGTGCACCAGAGGAGCTTCTTGAGGTCGGACGAGAGCTTTGCCACGAGCATGTCGCCTCGGGCGCCGCCCTTCTTGGGCTGAAAGCAGCCGGGCGTGGTCGGAGCGTCCGTGGAGGCGGTCCCGCAGGCGATCACGACGTTGCCTTTGCTGTCGAGTTCCATGCCGTAGCAGCTTCGCTCCTGCTTAGAGCCGCCGAAGTAGGTGGCCGCGAGAATCTTCGTGCCGTCGGGGCTCAGGCGGGCCAGATACAGGTCCCCGCCGACAAGGCCGTCGAAACCGGCTTTGGGGGCATCGCCAGCGTAGTCTGGCTGAAATGCGCCGGGCGTGGTGAGCAACCCGCTGGAGCAGGCGTGCGAGCCGACGAGCACCGAGCCGTCAGGGCACACGATGATCTCGCGGGCCTCCTCGTAGTGCTTGCCGCCCAGGTAGGTCGCGTAGGCAATCTTGAACCGCCCTTCCGCGGCCAGCGCCAGCGTTGCCGGCATCATCACGACCGCGAGCAAGGTCTTGAGCATTCCCATGACGCTCTCCTTCTTGTTCCGGGGCACTACAACTCCCACCCTTTCTGCCGTTCACAGGTGAGCAAGGCATTGGCCTGCTCGTTGTTTGTGACCTTTCCCTCGACGGGATCATACTCTAGCGGACCGCTGATCTGGCTCGCCACATTGGCCAGGAGCATGAATTCGGTGTAGGGGCCGGAGTTCCTGAAGTCCGAAACGGTGTGCTTGCCGTCGCGGCAGGCCCGCAGCCAATCGCTCTCGTGGCCGTTGAACTCCCCCTGCCCCGTGTCAACCCCCTTGAACTTGTCGGCGGGGAGGAAGACGAAGCTGAAGTTGGACGCCACCGCGTGGACCGTGCCCTGGGTGCCCACGATCAGGCTGTGGTGGTGGTCCTGCCAGTTCTTCTGGTCCCAGGTGAGCTTCCGCCCCAGCCGCTCCTCGATCCTCTCCGACCAGCCGGGCGCGCTGAGCCCGCCGATCCAGTACCAGTCACACGGCGGCTGTTTGCCGCGCGCAGGCACTTTGTAGTGAACGGCCGCCCACTTGGGGTATGAGAGCTTGTTGATCCCCGAGACTTGCGCTTCGACGCGGATGCGCACCTTCTCCTTCGGGTCGGCCTCCCAGAGAGCAAGCATGTTCAGCCCGTTCCACGCGATGAAACTCGCGTGGGAGTTCCACATGCCGATGCGGCCTGCGCCAAACTCCCGCCAGTTGTTCCAGGCCATCCAGCGGGGATGGAACGGGCGATACGGGGCATAGCCGAGCCAGAGGTCCCACTTGAGGTAATCGGGGGCCTTCGGGGTGTCCTTCGGTGTCTCCCGCCAATCCGGCCCGTCATCGGCCGACCAGGAGTACACCTCCTTCACCTCTCCGATGACGCCGTCCTGAATCACCTCCATCCCGCGCCGCGCGCTGCTACAGGAGGAGCCCTGGTTGCCCATCTGCGTGGCGAGCTTCTTCTCTGCGGCCACTTTCCGCATGAGCTGCGCCTCGTGGACCGTGCGCGTGAGCCCTTTCTCGCACAGGACGTGCTTGCCGCGTTTCATCGCCGTCACGGAGGCCTGGGCGTGGGTGTGATCGGGCGTGGCGACGGTGACCGCGTCAATCTCCTTGTCCATCTTGTCGAGCATCACCCGGAAGTCATCGAACTTCGGGACATCTGGGTGCTCCTTGTAGGCCGCCTGAGCCCGGCTCTGGTTGACGTCGCACATGGCCACCATGTTCGCGTGCTTCGGGATCACGTCCACGTAGGACTTCCCGCGTCCCCCGGCGCCGATGATCGCGACGTTGAGCCTGTCGTTGGCCGCATAGGTGTTCGAGGCATCTCCGAGCCGCACCAATCGCCCCACGAAGCCCAAGCTCGCGGCCTAGCCACTCATACGGCTGGTAAGGCGGAGCGATCCAGAGATGTAACGTCCTGAGCACGGGAATTGCGCGGGTCAATCTCCAGAACTGCCGCGATGTCCACAGGAAGGAACCAATGAGGAACACGCCCAAACCGGAGATGAGAGGCATGGCCGCGTAAGGATAGACCTTGCCCCCTCTCAAGTACCCCAACCCCAGCCAGACGCTGCACCCCGAGGCCCTTACCAGCCGGCCGCTGTAGAGGAGCACCTCGCGGCGAAGGAGTCGCAACTCAATGGAACCCTTACGTACGGCAAGGGCTTGGTCAATGAGATCGAGTGCTTGCTCGAAGTGACCCGCGCGGTACAGGGCAATACCGAGCTGTTGGGCCGCGAGGACCGGGCTCAAACCCTCAGACAAGCCGGCGGCCACCTCACCAAGAGCTTGGCTGTGATTGCCTTCCATGAGCCAAGACTTGGCAGTCAAGAGGCGCCAATACCCGTCCGGCACCATGCGGCCATACCGCTCGAAGTGCTCCCGAGCTGCCGTGTGCTTGCCGGCGAAGTCGGCTAAGACCCCCAGGTATTGCACGAAGTCAGGGTCGGATGGGTAATCGCGTGCCCCCCGCTGAGCGAGTGCGTTCACATCCGCCCACTCCTGATCCCAGGGACCCAGCGCTCCCCCGCCGACAGCCTGTGCTTCACCCAATCTCAGACACCGGAGCACGATGAGATGTGCGAGCGCGTCCTTGCTATACGGATCTGCCTCTAGGGCGAGTTCCAGCATCCGGATTGCGGGAGTGGGATCTCTTGGTTCACCAGGCTTGAATGAAGTCTCAACCGCCCTGAGGTAAGGGTTCCCGTGTCCGCTTTCCACCAACAGTTGAGCGGTCGCTCTCTCAAAGTCATCTCTGCGTTGGTCGGCTCCGCGGTTCCGGCACTCCTGTGAAATGCCCCATACGACAGAGGCGACGGTGAGGAGCACACTCCAAGGCATCGGCACCAGTCCACAAACCTGGGCGATGATGCAGAAGACGATCGGGAGCCAGACGAGAGTGAAGCGTGTTAGCAATCGTCGGCGCTTTGCCACTGTTCTCCCTCCGAGCGAGTTCCTGTCAGGCGATTCTGCGGGAGTCGTACGAAAGTCCTGGCACACCCACGCCTGCTGAGCTGCCTTCCGGGGGCATTCGGCGCCCGGGGAATCAGGCCAAGGTCTGGGGTGCCAAGTTCTGTTTCTCCACTCACTCCCTTCCACTCACCCGCTTGGCGAGGGGGCGGGTTGACTTAAGGTGGCCTCACACCTACAGCCCGGTAAAGCGCAATGCGCCGCTCTCAGTGACCAGGACGTGAATGGGCAGGTCGTGGGCATCGTGGGGAATCGAATCGAGGACCTGGGCGGCGAAGCCGATGCCGCAGCGGGTGGCGTGGAAGCCGGGGTGGGACATGTAGCGGTCGTAGTAGCCGCCGCCACGGCCAATGCGGTTGCCCTCGCGGTCGAAGCCCCGCGCCGGCACGAGGACGAAATCAATGGCCCCAGGCTCCACGACTTCAGTCGCCTGCGGCTCGGGGATGCCGAAGACGCCGGGCGCAAGGCCGCTGTCCAACGCGTGCAGCCGGCAGGCATCCATGACCTTCCGCTTGCGGTCCACCTTGGGCACGGCCACGGTCTTGCCGGCGGCGAGGGCGTCGGCGATGATGCCCAGCGTGTCCGCCTCGTCGGGCAGCGAGACGAAGAGGAGCACCGTGCGTGCCCGCTGGAACTCGGGCAGCTCGCCGACGAGCCCGCGAATGCGCTCGCTCGCCTCGCGGCGTTGCTCGGCGGTCACGCCGGCGAGTCGTCGGGCGATTTCTGCTCGTGCTTGCGCTTTTTCCACGCTTCCAGCCTCTCCTTGATCTGCTTCTCGGCGCCCTCCTCCGTCGGCTCGTAGTAGCTGCGCTCGACGGGGATGTACTCCTGCGCCACGAAATGCCCCTCGCCCTCGTGGGCGTATTGGTAGCCCTCGCCGCGGCCGAGGCGTTTGGCCCCCCGATAGCTGGCGTCGCGCAGGTGCTCGGGCACCTCCAGCACGCGGCCCTCGCGCACGTCCTCCATCGCGCGGTCAATGCCGACGTACGCGGCGTTGCTCTTGGGGCACGTGGCGATGTAGGTGACCGCCTGGGCGAGCGGGATGCGGGCCTCGGGCATGCCGACGAACTCGGCGACCTGGAGCGCCGCGCTGGCGAGCACCAGGGCCAGCGGCTGAGCGTTCCCGACGTCCTCCGCCGCGCAGATGACGATGCGGCGGGCGACGAAGCGCGGGTCCTCGCCGCCCTCGAGCATCTTGGCCATCCAGTAGAGCGCCGCGTCGGGGTCGCTGCCGCGCATGCTCTTGATGAAGGCCGACGCTGCGTCGTAGTGCGCGTCCTCGTCGCGGTCGTAGACCACGGCCTTGTGCTGAATCGAATCCTCGGCGACCTTTAGGTCGTAGACCACCACGCCGTCGGACCCGGGCGGGGTGGTGAGCACGCCGACCTCGAGGGCGTTGAGCGCGCGGCGGGCGTCGCCGTCGGAAATCTCGGCCAGGTGGTCGAGCGCCTCGTCGGCCAGGGCGACCTTGTGCGTGCCCAGCCCGCGCTCCTGGTCACTCAGCGCGCGGCGGAGGATCGCCTTCAGGTCGTCGCGGGTCAGGGGCTTGAACTCGAAAATCTGCGAGCGGGAGACGAGGGCCGAGGTGACGGTGAAGAAGGGGTTGTGCGTGGTCCGCGCGCTGCCCGCCGACTGCGTGGTCTTGAACCAGAGGGCGATGGTGAACCAGGTGAGGCCCTTCGTCACGGCGGGCGGCACGGCCACGCAATCGCTCGTGCCGTTGAAGACGAATGCCCCGCCGAGCTTGCCCTCGGTGACGGGCTTCGCGCCCCTCGCCGTCGCGTGGTGGCCGTTGCCGCTCGAGTCCGAGGCATCCTTGTCGAACGTGTAGTGCGCGACGAGGCCCTTCTTGAGGTCGGGCTCGGTCGCAAGGGCGGGGGGGAGGACCGATAGGGCAAGGAAAGCCATGAGCGCCTGGTGCATTGTGTGATCCGTCCGATCCGTCGGATCCGTCGGATCCGACCGATCAATCTTGTTCCTCAATGCTCAGCAACCTCGGCGTGTCAACGACGGGCAGCTCGATGGTCAGGGCATCCTCGCCCCGTTCCACCACTTTGACGGGCAGCGCCTTGTCCGCCAGGGGATCATAGTAGGCCAGCTTGCACTTCGTCCCAGCCACGGGGCGAAGGGTGAGGCGATACGGCGTGTCCCTCATCTCCTCGACATTGTAGTTCGGCGTCATCTCGTAGAGGGCGATAACCCACTTCCGCTCGCTCACCTGGAAGGGCAGGACGGCGAACAGGTCGCTGAACCAGAGCGTCGGCTTCCCCTCGGGCGCCTCGAAGACCTTGCGGTCGGGGGCGAGCTTGGCGAACCGCACGTCGAACTGCCGGGGCTTGGCGATGGGCACGGCGCCCTCGAACACCTTCACAGCCCGCCGCAACGAGCGGAGGGCGGGCGAGAGCCACTGGTCCACCTCGCCGTCGGGCGGCATGGCCTTCAGTTCCTTCACCTTCGCCAGGTGGAAGCCCATCCCCTCTTCATTCTTGTCGGGGCCGGAGACGAATAGCGTCATGCGGCTCAGCCCCTTGTTGAGCCAGAACAGGAGCGCGCGGAGGAGGAACTTCTCCTTGAGGCGGAGCGAGGCGGCGTCACCCTTCACCCCCGCTTCGGCGGGCACGACGCCGTGCTCGGTGATGTAGTGGTGGAAGCGTTCGACGCCCTCGGGCTTCACCGTCAGCCGCTTGTCGGGCCGCAGGTGGTGCATGAGCGATTCGCACTGGATGGCCGTGTGCGCCCAGCCCTCGGCCATGCACAGCCGATACGTCGGGCTGCCGCCCTCCAGGCAGCGGGCGGGGTTCTTCGGGT
This sequence comes from Planctomycetota bacterium, assembly GCA_041320515.1. Lineage (GTDB taxonomy): Bacteria > Planctomycetota > PUPC01 > DSUN01 > DSUN01 > DSUN01. The sequence continues at coordinate 5,325,847 of JBGLNR010000001.1, forward strand.
CCTGCTCGCGCTCGGGCAGCTCGCGCCAGCCGGTGCCGTAGGGGTGGTAGCTCTGCCCGTCCGTGCCCGGCGGCAGCTCCTTGATCGGGCAGTGGAAGAACGTGGTGTTCGACCAGCCCCAGGTGCAGCGGGTGCCGGGGAACTCCTTCTTCGCCATCTCGATGGTGCGGCGCGAGACCTCCCAGGCGTGGCCGCCGGGGCGAAGGAAGTCCTTGGCGAACTTCGCCCGGCCCGGCCAGTAGTCGTTGATGCCGTGGCCGCCGGCGAAGTGCGAGCCGAAGCTCAGTTCGTTCCATATCTCCAGCTCGATGGCGATCCCCTCCTCCTTCGCCACCTGGCACAGCGCGCGGGCATAGTCCACCCAACCGCCAGCCGTGTGCTCGAACTCCGGTGTGCCCACGGGATGGAAGGGCAGGTAGTAGAAGTCCATGCAGCTCAGCTTCTCGCCCTTCTTGAGGTCCTTGGGCAGCGGCTTGGAGAGCTTGACGGCCTTTCGCTCCTGGTCAATCTCCGTGAACAGCACCTGGCCCGCCCAATAATCGGTCAGGCCGTTCGTCCCCGAATAGAGCACGCGGAAGCCTTCGACCGAATCGAGAAGCAGCTCCGTCGAGCCCTTGGGCGCGTCGGCGGCCAGGCGGCGCTCGAAGTGCTTCATCTTGCAGGGATAGCCGTGGTGGGCATTCATGAGGATGATCGGCACGATGCCCAGCTTCTTGCACAGCCCCAGCACCTCGCGGTAGCGGGCCTCTGAGCCTTTGGCGATGCCCTTGGTGTCCGGGTCGTAGTTGCCGAACGGCTGCTCCCAGCGGATGCAGCGGACGCCTGCCTTGGCCAGCAGACCGAGTTGTGCCTCCATGCTCCCGCCGTGGAAGTGGAAGCCCATGCCGATGCCGTCGAGCAACTCCATGGCCGGCTTCGTTTCCAGAAAGCCGCGCCACGGCTGCTTCACGTGGCTGTGCTTGGGCCACGGCACGTCGAGCTGCGTGGGGTCCACATACGGCCGCATCTCGACGGGCGCCGCGGCCATGCACCCAGCGATTGCCAGCGGCAACGCCAGGACGGCTCTCGTTCGCACCGGCTCTCCTCTATTGCTTCGGTTGCTCCTTCGTCGGCACCGGCTCGGCCTTGATGCCCAGGGCCTGGAGCATCAACCCGGCGACGAACTTGTTGCCCGCCGGGTTCAGGTGCACGCCATCGCCCGTGAGCACGCCGCGCGGCTTGCCTTCCTTGTTGTTCTCCTTCAGGTGGGCGACGAACGCCTTCCGCAGGTCGTTGAGCTGCACGCCCGTCTCGGCGGCCACCTTGCGGCTGATCTCCGAATACTCGTCCAGCATCGCGTCCCGCTCGTTCGTCCCATCGGGCTTCTCGCCGATGGCGCTGGGGGTGCAGAGGATGACGCGGCCGCCCGCGGCCTTGATGCGTGCGATGAGGTCCTTGATGCCCTCCTCGAACTTCTCCTTGGTCGTGCCGCCGGCCATCTCGCCCTGGGGATTCTTCTTCCAGTGCCACACGTCGTTGATGCCGATGTAGATGAACACGATGGTCGGCTTGCGGGCGATCACATCCTTGTCGAGGGCCGCGAACTGCGCGACGAGGCGTTCCGCCAGGCCCTCGACGAGGTCGAGGCGAGCGCCGACCCCGGGGTCGAGTGCCTGGCCATCCTCAACGCTCTGGCCCGCCTCGGCGAGGCCGTGGTGCCCGCCGTGGCCGGGCGGCTGCTGGCCGCGCCCGAGGCGGCGCAGGAGGCCCTGGTGCGGCTGCTCGACTCCGTGGCGACGCGGCGCGACGCCTCGCGTGCGGCCAGGGCGCGCATCGGCCGCATCCTGCTCGACGCCCTCCGGCGCGGCCATCGCGCCGCACGCCTCGCCGTCATCAACTCCACGGCCACGAGCGACCCTGCCCTCGCCGCCGCCACGCGGCGCGGCATCGCCGCCGAACTCCTCGGCTCGCTCCAGGAGTGCGCGAGTCCGGGGGTTCTGGCCGCCATCGAGGCCCTGGTCGCCAAGCTGGGCGCGCCCGCGCTCCCGCCCCTGCTCGACATGGTGCGTCAGGGCGAGCAGCCGCCCTCCCGCGTCAGCGCGGCCCGCACGCTCGGCGAGCTGGCCTCGCGGCTCGACGCCCGCCAGGCCAAGGCCGTGGGCCGGGCCGCCGACGCCGTTCTCGCGCAGCTCGACGGCAAGTTCCCCGACCGCCCGGCCCTCGCCCGCGCCCTCGGCCAACTGTGCTCGGGCGCCGCGGCCGACCGGGCCACCGTCGAGCGCGTCGCCGCCGCGCTCCGCGCGCGCATCCTCGACAAGGCGCTCTCCCACGCGGCCCTCGACGGCTTGGGCCGCCTCTGCCTCAGCCCCCGCGTCGCCCCGGCCCTCAAGGTCGAGCTGCTCGACTTCTTCGGCCGGCTCCTCGAGCGCGAGCTGCCCGAGATCGAGGCGAAGAGCCTGGGCACGAGGAAGGACGAAATGGTCTACGCGATGGGCGGCGAGGTGGCCGCCTACACCGAGCTGGTGCCGGGCGTCCTCACCGGCCTGCGCAACATCGCGGCCGGCTCGGCGGGCCTCCTGCGCCAGCGGGCGCTCGACGGTCTCGTGCGCGCCTGGCGGCGCATCGCGGCGGGAGAGCTTCAGCTCGGGCCGGGCAACACCGACATCATCCTCAACGCCCTGCACGCCATCGGCATGTTGCCCGACATCGAGGCCCCGCAGCGCGAGGCCATCGCCGACGCCGTGGCGCTCCGCCGCGACTATCTGCCGACGTATCGCGTCCTCGCCGAGATCGCCATCGCCGCGGGCGACGACATGGCACCCCGCGCCGCCGCCTTGGCCGAGGAACTGCTCGCGCGCGAAGCGACCGACAGGCATCTGACGGGCGGCGACCACGGCGTCCTGCTCGACGCCCTGGTGCGCCTGGCCACCTCGGCGGCGCTGGGCCGCGGGGCGGGACGGCTCCGCGAGCGCATCGTCGGCGCCGTGGCCGACGCCGCCAGGCGCGAGGTCGAGGCCGCCCCTGCCCTCATCGCGCGCCTGGCCGAGTCGTCCGCCATCCCCCAGAACCTCAAGAAACGCCTGCCCACCATCGGTTGAAAGGAAATGCCCGTGGGTTCACCCGAGCGCGATGCGCAGCCCTGCGAGGGCCGCCGCGAGTTCCTCAAACAGGTCGGCGCCGCCGCCGTCGCCGTGGGCGCCGTGGGGCGAGTCGCCGCCGCGGCCGAACCGCCCGCCGAGCAGCCCAAAATGCCGGTCATCAAGCTCGGCCCACACACTCTCTCCCGCCTCGTCGTCGGCTCCAACTGCTTCGGCGGCGGCTCGCACCTCTCCACCTTCGTCAACCGCGAGATGAAGAGCTACTACACGCCCGAGCAAATCCTCAAGACCCTTCGCCGCTGCCAGGAGGTGGGCATCAACGCCTGGCAGAGCGGCTGCGGCAGCCTCCCCCTCTACCGCCGCCTCCTCGACGAGGGCGGCAAGATGCACTTCCTCTCCATCGAGAGCGGCGACCCCAAGGTCATCGAAACCCTCAAGCAGGGCGGCTGCATCGGCATCGCTCACCACGGCGAGTCCACCGACTCCCTCTTCAAGAACAAGCGCCTCGACCTCGCCAACGACTTCCTCAAGCGCATCCGCGACGCCGGCCTCCTCGTCGGCGTCTCCACCCACATGCCCGACGTCGTGGACGCCGTCGAGTCGAAGGGCTGGGACCTCGATTACTACATGACCTGCGTCTACGAGCGGCACCGCAGCGCCGAGGCCCTCAAGCAGCTCCTCGGCCACGTCCCGCTCCCCATCGGCGAGGTCTACCTCCGCGAGGACCCGCCGCGCATGTACAAGGCCATGCAGGCCACCAAGCGCCCCTGCCTCGCCTTCAAGATCCTCGCCGCAGGCCGCCTCTCCGACCACCCGGCCTGGGTGGACATGGCTTTCCGCGACACCTTCGCCGGCATCAAGCCCACCGACGGCGCCATCGTGGGCATCTACGACCGCTACAGCGACCAGCCGGCCGAATGCGCCGAACTCGTCCGCCGCTACGGCACGCCCAAGGCCTGACCGCGCCGCCACGTGCCCTGTCGGTCCCAAGTCGGCAGACTCGTCAGAGTCGGCAGCTTCCTGGGGGGGCAGGGTCAGATGCAACTTTGCAACTTAAGCCGGGGCGCACAGCCCATGATACGGCTATCAGCAAGCCTCATATAGACTTACATCAACAATGCGGCCGAGTGAGCAGAAAAGTAGAATGTCCCCTTTTTTCAGCGGCTGCTCTTTTCCTCGAGCCGGCGGATGAGGTCGGCGAGGGCGGCCTGGGCGGCGAGGGTGAGGGCGAGGGGGCGGGCGCGCTCGACGGCGGCGCGGGCGCTCCTTCCACGTGTACGTGCCGATGTAGACGCGGACCTTCTCCATCTTGGCCTCCTCTGCCCCGCGGGCGGTGGCCAGGCACAGGACGAGTGCGGGGGCAAACAACACCAGCCAGCTTCCAGACGTCATCATCGGAGCGACCTTTCCACTGCTGCGCGGGGTTCGGCTGCGAGCACACAGGATGAATGGACGCCTGTCTGGCAGCCATCCACCCATCCATTCATCCTCTCCTGCGTAGACCCTACTGACCCTGGGGCCGAATGTCAAGTGCCGTTCCCTTGGTGAGTATGGCCCCCAATCTTGGTGGTGTTGCACGGCGCTCTTGGGCCCAACCCTCTCCCTGCCCCCACCCTGAAAGGGAGAGGGGTCCAACCCCCCCTCCCTTTCAGGGAGGGGGCAGGGGGAGGGTCGGGGCCCGCCGCCGCCCCAAGGCGCCAGGAATGGGGGCCATGCTCTCCCTTGGTACAGCGCGGAAGCCCGTGGCAGCGCGATGGCCGCCACGGGCTTCCCGAACGACTTGAGCTTGCACATCAGGTGGACAGGCTTACCACGAGGGCCGCCTGCTGCCGCGGTCGCCACCGCGGTCGCCGCCCCGGTTGCCGCCCTCGGCCCGGGCGCGCGCCTCGCTGATGTTCAGCGAACGGCCCTGAAGGTCGGTGCCGTTGAGCGCCTGGATGGCTGCCCGACCCTGGTCGGCGCTGGCCATCTCGACGAAGCCGAACCCGCGGGACTTGCCCGAATCGCGGTCCATGACGACCTGCGCCGAGGCCACCTCGCCGTGGGGCTCGAAGGCGGCCCGCAACGCGGCGTCGTCCACGCCGAACGCCAAGTTCCCTGCATAGATTCTCATCCACTGTACTCCAGAACCGAACCTCACAAGGCACCCGCGGTCGGCGGCCTCGCGCTTTTTCAAGGCAACGGGGAACGTGCCAGTAGCGGGCACGGCCGCTCAGCCCCAGCACGATGCGGAGCTGCGACGCGGCCGTAGCTGCGAATGGAGCGCGGGACACAGACGGGGAGCGCCTCACGGAGGGATTGTACGTGGGGGAAGCAGTCGTGCGTGTTGACCAGGCGTGCCATTCGTGAGGTATTCTACCAGATACACGGGGAGAATGCAAACCGTTCGCAGGGGATTCTGCGCGGGGCCGAATGTCAGGCGCCGGGTGCGTGTAACCTCCTACGCCGCCAGGTGTAGAGTTCCGAACAAACAAAACAAGAACGGCCGCTTCCGCCCCGCCCGCCCGCCCGAAAACACATCGGCAAGAGGGCTTGAAATCCCCCGCGTGCCAGTCTGGATTGTCTTGTTTCGCGGAATTGCTACCACCCCTAGTGGTCTGCTACACCCGACACATACAACCCATTGCCCGTCGCCGCCTCGCCAGTCTGGCCGGGTGTTTGGGTGGGGGTGGAAGACCGCGGTGAGAGACGCGTGGAGCTTACGTAGACACCCCCCCAGGGCGTCCCGCCCTAAAGGGCGGTCGCCCTCAGGCCCCCCGGGGGAGGGCCTTTGACCCCTCGTAACACTTCAGCCGAATGAAGTGGGAGTTCGTAGTGCGGCCTTCAGGCCGTATCCTGGGCGCCAGATACGGGCTGAAGCCCGCACTACGAACTTCCCCGCCATCTGAGGGGTGTGCTTGACACCCCACTTCATTCGGCTGAAGTGTTACGACCCCTCAAGTTCTGTGACTTTGCCGGGAAGACGCAGCCCCGAGTTCAGAGGCCCGTCTCGGCCCATGCCCCAAGTTGCTAGCTGACGCTTCTGGGGCTTCGCCCCCTACCGCCCCGTTGCGGTCCGGGCCGAGGGGTTGCCGCTGCCCTTGAGGGGTGGGGGGGGTGCGTGGTGACGCGGCCAGTGTGGGGCAGTGACACTACCGCATCGCGGGGGCTGTGGCACATCAGGTTGTCAGCCCGTGCGGGGTGGACCGAGCATGGTGTGGGGGTGGCACACCCAGTTTTGCCCCGCGCGTCGCTCCGCGTCCTGCTGACGCCCATCCTGCCATTGGGGGCGGCCTGGCGTGCCGTGGTATCCCGAAATCGTTGGGGGGGGCGGCGTGCGGTGCGCTTGGCAGCACGTTGACCGGAATGCTGGCTTGCGACAGGAGGCGGAGGGGCCAAGGGGCGATTGCCCGGTGTGTGCGCACGGGCTGCGGAGTGAAGGCGTTAGCAGGGAAGCGGAGCGGCAAGACGGCCCCCCCCTAGAGGCAGCGGCGGCACCTCACGTGTCGAGGCACGGGCCGACGGGGCTTTGCCCGGCGGGCCATGGAGCAGTCCACGACGCATGAGCGCGTGGGGCGTCCGTCAGGTCAGAACGTCGCGAGCGTCACAAGGGCAAGCCGCGACGTTAGGCGGGCAGTCCGCCAGGGCTTTGACGGCCCGGCTCTTGCCGGGGAGGGGTGGGGTGTCAGGGGTAGGGTGTCAGGTCTCCATTCCTTCAATTATTCCCCATCCAACAGGAACGAGGTCCCGCACGGGTACTCGTGACACCGCTTCCACCTCCGGTTCTCGGGGGAAGCTACTCCATCGTCTCGTGCAACAGGCGGTTGAGGTCGCCCCAGCGCGAGGGGAGGGTCTCCGGGGCGGACGGCCCCTTCGGGGAGACCAAATAGGAAATAGTGAAGACCTGACCCCGGCCCCCCCAAAAGTGGGCGACTTGGGCGACTTGGGCGAGCGGGATTGTCAGATTCGGGCTGGTTTGAGGGGAGTTTGCGTGGGACAGGTCTTGATATGGAAAGGGCTTCTCCGCACAATGGGCGTATGATCCCCGTGGACGACGTGTCGTTCCACGTGGACCAGGGCGAGGTGGTGGGGTTCCTCGGGCCGAACGGCGCCGGGAAGTCCACCGTCATGCGCATCCTCACCGCCTTCACGCCCGCGACGAGCGGCACGGTGCGCGTGGCCGGGTTCGACCCGTTCTGGGAGTCCATGCAGGTGCGCCGGCGCGTGGGCTACCTGCCGGAGAACGTGCCGCTCTACCGCGAGATGCGGGTGGGCGAGTACCTGTTCCACAGGGCGCGGCTCAAGGACGTGCCGGCGTGCGAGCGCAAGCGCCGCATCGGCGAGGTGCTGGACCGCTGCGGCATCGCCGAGGTGGCCGGCCGCGTCATGGGCCAGCTCTCGAAGGGCTACCGCCAGCGCGTGGGCCTGGCCGACGCCCTGGTGAACGACCCGCCGATCCTGATCCTGGACGAGCCGACGGTGGGCCTCGACCCCAACCAGGTGCGGCTCGTGCGCGAGATGATCAAGGACCTGGGCAAGCGCCGCACCGTGCTCCTCTCCACCCACATCCTCTCCGAGGTCGAGTTGATCTGCCCCCGCGTGCTCATCATCAGCGGCGGACGCATCGTGGCGGAGGACAGCACGGCCAACCTCAAGAGCCGCCTCGCGGCGTCGCTGGAGGACGTGTTCGCCAAGCTCACGACGACCGCCGACGTAGTGGGCCACGAGCGGGCAGGGGAGGAGATGACCATGAGCGCGGGAGAGGAGAAGTGAAGGCATGAGAAACGTCGCCACACTCACCAAGCGCGAGCTGATGGCCTACTTCCTCTCGCCGATGGCCTACATCGTCCTCACGGTGTTCCTCGCGCTCATCGGCTACCTCTTCTTCGAGTTCGCCAGCATGTCGCGGCGCGCGGACATGACCGGGACCTTGGGGTTCATCGGGGTCATCTGGATCTTCATCCTGCCGCTGATGACCATGCGGCTCTTCGCCGACGAGTTCGACAGCGGGACCATCGAGACGCTGATGACGGCGCCCGTGACGACGCTCGAGGTGGTGCTATCGAAGTACCTGGCCTCGCTCGTCTTCCTCCTGGTGCTCATCCTGCCCACCGTCTCCTACGCGGCCATCCTGTTCGTCTACGGGAAGCCTGACCCTGGGCCGATCATGGCCTGCTACTTCGGGCTGTTCCTGCTCGGGGCCTTCTACCTGGCCGTGGGCCTGGTGGCCTCGGCCTGCGTCCGCGCGCAGATCGCCGCCGCCGTCATTGCCATCGTCTTCCTCTTCCTGCTCCACATCCTCGGCTACATCATCCGCGCCGACGCCATTGACCCACTGTCCAAGACCCTCCGCTACATCTCCTGCTCCCAGCACTTCTTCGACTCCTTCATCAAGGGCGTTGTGGACACGCGGGACGTGTTGTACTTCCTCCTGAACTCCCTGTTCTGCATTTTCCTGACGACGGTCATCGTCACCGTCCGCAGGTGGAGGTGAGCGCCGTGAGCGACGCGCGAACTGGCAGAGGCGAGCAGCCGCGAGTGGCGGGCCTCCTGGTAGCAGTGGCCGGCCTGGCCGTGACGGCGGCGGGCGTGGCCGTCTTCGCCGGCAAGGCGAAGGACCCCGCGGCCCTGGGCACACCCACCGCGTGGGCGCTCCTGGGCCTGCTCGTGGGCCTGGCCCTTGTTGAGGCCGGCTCGTGGATGAACGCCGCCTTCTACCGCGCCCTCGAGCGGGCGCCCTACCGCAGTTGGCTCGAAGTGGGCGGCGGCGTGGCCCTGGTGGCCGGCCTCCTGGCCCTCGGCAACGGCCTGGCCTACTACTGGATGGGCACCTCGGCCGAGGGGGTCCCCGCGATTGTCACTGGCCTCGTGCTCCTGGAGCTGGCCCTGATGGCGGAGCACAGGACGCTCATCCGCGTGTGCACGGGGCCGGCCTTCCCCCTCACGATGATCGTCGCCGGCGCCGCGCTCCTCGGCGTCCTCGCCCTCGCCCTCGTCAGCTACCTCAACGTGCGGCACTTCCGCCGCGCCGACCTCACGCGCGCGGGCTTCTACAGCCTCAGCAGCCAGACCGTGGAGGTCCTGAAGAACGTGCGGAAGCCGCTCCGCATCATCGCCACCATGGCGCGCAACCCCAACCCGCAGTCGGAGGAGCAGGACTACGAGAACTTCGCCCGCGCCCGCGCGGGCGAGCTGCTCGAAGAGTACCAGAAGCAGTCCCGCCATGTGGAGTACATCCCCCTGGACTACCGGCACCCAGACGCGATCGATAGGCTGGAGAAGGAGCTGAAGGTCGAGTTCCGGGCCGACAACGTGGTGTTTGCCTACGGCAGCGGCCGCGACGCCAAGGCCAAGGTTGTCGAATTCACCGAGATCCTCACCCCACCAAACCCCTTCTTCCGCCAGCCCCGCCAGTTCAAGGCCGAAGAGGCATTCACGGGCGCCCTCCAGGTCCTCCTCGAAGAGCGGGGCACCAGGGTCTACTTCACCAAGGGCCACGGCGAGAAGAGCACGGACGACTACGAGCCGAGCGGCCTCTCGGCCATCGTCGAGCGCGTGCGGGGCGACAACGCCGAGGTGAAGACCTGCGCCCTGCCCGAGATTCCCGACGACTGCGACGTGCTGGTCGTCGCCGGGCCGAAGGCCCCGTTCCGGCCCGATGAGGTGGACGCCGTCCGCAAGTATCTCGCGGAGCGTCCACCGGACCGTCCGGACGCTGGCCTCATCGTGATGCTCGACCCCGTGCTGGGCGAGGCGCAGCCGACGGGGCTGGAGGCCCTGCTCCAGGACAACGGCATCGAGGCGCGCACGATGGACGGATCATACGCCCATTGTGCGGAGAAGCCCTTTCCATATCAAGACCTGTCCCACGCAAACTCCCCTCAAACCAGCCCGAATCTGACAATCCCGGCGAGTCAGGCCATATTGTGGTGCGAGCCGGCGACAGACACAACCTGTGGGGGGGGGCTCAACTGGCGACGTGGAGTTCGACGATGTCGCGGTCCTGGAGGACGTGGTCGCGCTGGACCTGCTGGCCGTCGAACTTGGCGGAGCCCCAGACGCAGGCGTATTTGAGCTTGTCGGGGAACTCGCGGTGGACGGCGCGGGCCATGTCGAGGACGGAGCTGCCCCGCGGGAGGATGAAGGGGGCGCCCGTGTCGGCCGGCTTGCCCGGCTGCTTGCAGTAGACGCGGATGACGTCGAGCGTGGTGAAGAGGTGGGCGAGGAAGGCGTCGAGGCCCTGGCGCGTGGTGGCCGAGACGGCGAACATGGGCAGGCCGTCGCCGTACAGCTCGCGGAGGCTCTCGAAGGTCTCGGCGGCGCCGGGGAGATCGGCCTTCGTGCCGAGGATGAGGGCGGTCTTGGGCTGGCGCCCCTCCTCGTCCCGCTCGTCGCGGCCCACGCCGCGGCCCACGAGCATCAGACTGCGGCTGGTCAACACGGCCAGGCACGCCTCGAGTTGCTCGAGCGCGTCCGCCGCGGCCAGGTCCACCACCACGACAATGATGTCGGCGGAGCGGTAGGCGCCCATCATCCCGGGCGGGACGGCCTCGGGCGTGACGGGGGGCATGTCCACGAGCTGAATCGGCACGTCCTCGTGGTGGGCCATTCCCGGCACGGGCGTGTGGGTGCCGAAGGGATAGTCGGTGACGGCGACCTTGGCCTTGGTGAGTGCGCCGACGATGGCCGACTTGCCGCAGTTGGGCGCGCCGATGAGCACCACCTGGCCCGCGCCGCCGCGCTCGACGTGGAAGATGTCGCGCGTGCGCGCCCCGGCCTTGCTGGGCGGGGCCTCCTTCAGCTTCGCGAGCCGCCGCTTGAGGTCGGCCTGCATGTGCTCCGTCCCCTTGTGCTTGGGGATGCAGGCCAGCATCTCCTCCAGCGCCGCCAGCTTCTCCTCCGGCGTCTTCGCCTGGCGGTAGGCCTCATCGGCGTGCTTGTACTCCGGCGACAGGTTTGCAGGCATCTCCGCTCCGTTCCTCTTGGGATACCACTAGAATAGCGGCGCGCCGCCCGGAAGTCAACGTTGACCCGCCGGGCCGGATATGGTAGACGAAAGTGCCATGGACACCTCGCCCCCGCGCCCTGGCTCTCTCGCCCGCGGCTACCTGATGATCCTGGCGTGCGCGGTCCTGTGGAGCTTTGGCGGCGTATTCGTGAAGGTCCTGGGCAAGGACCACGGCGTGGCCCCCGGCGCGATCGCCTGCCTGCGGAGCGCCGCGGCGGGCCTGCTCCTGGTGTGGGCATTGCCTGGTCTGGCCGGCGCGCCGCTCCGGCGGGCCGCCGCCTCGTGCGTCCTCTACGCCATCGTCGTCGGCAGCTTCGTCTTCGCCGTCCAGGGCACCACCGCGGCCAACGCCATCTTCCTCCAGTACGCCTATCCCGTCTTTGTTGCCATCGGCGCCGTCTGCTTCTTCCGGGAGCGGCTTGGCCCGCGCACCCTGGCCGCCCTCGGTCTCGGCCTGGCTGGCGTGGCCACCATCCTGATTTGCTCGTGGACGCCTGGGGCGCGGACCGGCCTCGCGTGCGGGTTCATCAGCTCGCTCGCCTTCGCGGGTCTGGCGCTCCTCCAGCATGCCATCCGCGGGGGCAGCCCCGTCGCGCTCGCCAGCCTCTACAACCTTGCCGCCGCCCTGCTGTTGCTCCCCTTCGCGTGGGGCGGGCTCCAGCTCTCGGGCACGGCCTGGCTCCTCGTCGCGGCGATGGGCGTCTTCCAGCTTGGCATCCCCTACGTCCTCTTCATTCGCGGGCTGAGGATCGTGCCTGCCACGGACGCCGCCCTCATCACCCTGGCGGAACCCGTCCTCAACCCCTTGTGGGTCTGGCTGCGGGTTGGCGAGCGGCCGAGCGCCAGCACGTTGTTTGGCGCTGGCCTCATCCTCCTGGCTCTCCTCGTCCGTTTCGCCCGCTGGCGCCGCGTTCCCATTTGACAATCGCCCCTTCACCTGCTATGCTGGCGGGAGAGATCGGGGCGTGGCGCAGTTTGGCTAGCGCGCTTGAATGGGGTTCAAGAGGTCGCGGGTTCGAGTCCCGCCGCCCCGACCACGAGCAGTCGCTGTCACCCGCTAACAGCGGCTGCTTTGTTCTGTCGGGGCAACCGCGGGGGCCCTCGAACTTGATGCGCGCCCAGAACTCAAACTTCTGGTCCGGCTTGGCCGGGTCGAACGCGTTGTCCACATCGAGCTGGATGATCCAACTCCAGAAGAAGTACAGGTAGTAACCGGGTTCCACAGGGAAGGTGCCCATCCGGTACCAGTGGTAGCCCGGAGCCGCGATGTCCTCCGCCTTGATGGGCGCGCCGCCCACGGACTTCTTGTTCAGCGTCCCGTACAGCCCCCACGGCATGGGCAGCACGTACTTCTCCGAGTTGGTCACATTCTCGGCGGTCAGGTCGAGGCGGTTGGTGATGCCGCTCTCGGCCTCGGGGTCTTTGACCACCTTCACGATGTTGTTCCAGTTCCGGGTCATGATGGCCGTGTAATCACAGACGGTTCCCCGAGGCAGGTCGCGGAACTTCTCCGGCAGCTTCACGGAGCCCGGCAGCATCGCAAAGCGCCTGATCTCTCCTTCGGCGACGAGCTTCTCGTGGGCGCGTTGGGGCTCGGACACGCGCCGGCCAATCTCGGCACACCAGGTTGCCAGTGCCCGCGCGCCGACTGCCTCGCGGTCCAGCGGGAAGCCGTCCGGCCCCCCGCGCTCCGTCAGCCACTCGCTCATCAGCTTGGAGTGTGCGGCGATCGTGGCCCGGTCCAGCGACAGCCGCGCGAACCGCACCCGCGCCAGTAACTCGGGGTCCGCCTTCGCCGCCTGCTCCGCCTCGTCGAACAGCTTGTGCGTCCGGGTGACGAACGCGAGATTGAGGTAGGTGAGTTGGAGAGGCGAGCCTCGCCAGCACGTGCTGCTGCTCTGGCGCACGCGGGCCTCCTCTTCCAGTGCCCTCAGGCAGGCGCTGACCGCCTTGCCCGCCGGCCCATAGTAGCCGCTCATGAAGGTGTCGGTGAGCTGGCCGTAGTCGGCATTGGCGTTCTCCAGGGTCTTCATCATCACCCAAACCTTGAAGTCCCGCAGGTCCGCGATGAGCGGGAACTCCAGCTCGGTGAACACGCCTTCGACGCCGTGGGCGGCGTAGAAGCGGTAGTCCGGCCCGTAGGTGTGTGTAGTGGGCAGAGGCATGCCCTGGGGGCTGGCATAGGTGACCGCGTAGTCCCAGATGCGGAGATTGCGGCACACCTTGCTCCACGTCAGCAGATGGTCGTGAAAGGCTTTGTTCGCCGGCGCGGTGATGGGCTTGAGCATGTCGGCTTCCGTGTCGCACAGGCGGACGATCGCATTGTCGCGGCACTTCAGCGTCCTCGGCGCCTGCTGCGTGTACTGGTAGGCCAGCGTGTCAATGAACGCCTCGGGGTGCTGGCCCTTGATGCCGTCGGCCATGAAGTTCACGAAATCCAGCAGCGGCCCGGCCTCGGAGCCTTCGGCCTTGGCGATCGCCTGGCACGCCTCGCACTGGCACGGGTTGGCCCAGTCGTTCTGGGAGACGCTGAAGACGAGCGGCGGCGGCAGATCGGCGGCCTTGGCCGCGGCCCAGGAGGTGGCGATGTAGGCCCGGAGCTTCGTCAGGAACGCCTTGCGCAGCTCGGGGTTGGTGAGGCAGAGCTGGGCGCCCTCGCCGACGCGCTTGCCCTCGAGCAGCGAATACCACTCCGGGTGCGCGGCGAAGTGCTCCTTGGGCGGGAAGTACGTGAAGAACGTGTGCACGTGATACGGCGGCCCATAGGCCAGGGAGCCGCCGTAGTTGCTGCCGATGGCGCTGTCGCCATCGCGGTTCAGCCGGTTGCGGGCCGCGAACCGCCCGCCGTCGTGCCCGTAGAGCATGTAGATGTCGCGATAGCGGAAGGTCGGCTGGCCGCGCAAGTCGAGCGCGTCGAGCCGTAGGGTCGGGCGGCGGGGAACCGACTCCGCCCAGGGCGTCCACCAGTGCACGCCCACCACGTCCTCCAGGAAGTGGTAGGCGGCGTACAGCGTGCCGCGCGGACGCCCGCCGACGAGAAACAGGTCCTGGCCGATGCTGCGCACGACCCATTCCTCGGCGCCGAGCTTGCCGGCGTTCAGCCCCAGCTTGGCCGCCGCTGCGCCCGGCCCGACTGCGATCACGGGCCTGCCCGCGGCCTGCTCGGGGGGCACGGTGGCGAACTCCGCACCGGTGCTCTTCTTCAGGTACGCGGCCAGCTCCGCGGCGGCGGTCTTCTCCGGCGCCGAAGCATCCGCCGCGATCGCAACCACGTAAGCTGTCCGCCCGTCCTCGGCGAGCCGCAATCCCGGCCCTCCCGCCCTCGACTCCTCTGACGTGGCTTGGGACGCAGCCGCAAGAGCCACGGCGAATGCGGCCCAGAGCGTCCCCCGGCGCCCGCCCGACATCGGCCTCATCTCTCCGCTCCTTCCCCAAACGCGCTCGCGCGCAAGCTCTCCCGTGCCTAACAGCGTCTAAAGGACTGAAGCCGACTTCCTGGGCATCGCGCTCCGCCAACGGCGCCTCCCTGTAGGCGGGGCGTCTCTGCCCCGCGTGGCGCTCGCGGGCCAGGGACGGCCCGCCTACAGGCTTCACGCAGTCTGCCGAAGCAATCCGCCAGGACGGATACCCGGTGGTCGAGCGGAGGTGCCGCAAGACCGAGTACGCCCGGGAGGAAGGCCCACAGGGCGAGCCGCCCCCCGAAACCACCGCGGCCCCCCTCGGCCTCAAGGATGGTGGCAGAGGCGGCCCCGGCGCCACGGGCCGGGGCCGCGTTTCGACCAAGTAGAACCTCTCTCGGTTGGGACCCCAGTGCCCTTCTCCCACTGGGGTATGGCCGGCTCCCTCTCAGGGCAAGCCCAATGGACGGCCTCGTCGTTGCCATCGCAACTCTCGTGCTCGCCGTCATCTTCTGGCGGTGGACAAAGCCCCGATAAGCCCCAAGCCCAGACGGGGCGGACGGGTCGCGTGGAAGCCCACGCCACCCGCCGCCCAAAACCCTCCGGCCCCCCAGTGGCCACGTGGCCGTGTCAGCCGCCGACGGCAAGAGCCGCTGGCGGACCGCCCCGTCTCACGTCGCCACTTGGCTCTTGGGACTTCGGTTGCGTCGTGGACGGCCCTGTTGACGTGACATCTGGGGCCGCCCCCCAGGGGCTTGCCCCCCGCAGCCCCCGCCCGTGGCAGCCTGCCATTGGGGGGGGCCCATTTCCCGGTTCGCAAGCCAGGAAAGAATGGGACCGTGCCTCGCCACGGCATTGGGGCGAGCGGCCTGATGACAGGATGGGCGTTAGCAGGAAGCGGAGCGGCCAAGACCCGGCTGCCCCCCACCGGCAACGCACTACGCCATCGCTGCATCGGGGGCCTGCCCCAAGTAGCCGCCGTGAGCGGCAAGGGAGCCGGCGGCGGTGGGCCGCCCGGATGCCGAGCACGTCAGGCAACCGGCCCCCACCACCACGCCCACACTGCACACCACTAGAGGGAAGCCCCACCCTACCCGGCGTCGGCCTGAGCCGACCGACAAGGGCGGCGGTATCGCGGGAGCGAGCCACAGAACCCGGTGTCAACGATGGCCAGCGCGGGGACCGCGGCTGGCCTGTCTTCCCGGCAGAGCCACAGAACTTGAGGCGTCAAAGCCCCCCCGGGGGCGGGATAGGGGGGGAGTTCACGCGAGCGGGAGACCCGTCCCACCGCGGACCGACCCCCACCCAAATAGCCGGCCAGACTGGATAAACTGGACACGGGCGACGGGTGGTATAGCGGGCTTGAACGGATACACTATGCCTTGTATCATTCCTTTCAACAGAACAAAACGGCCTGGCGGGGGGGCGGTTTTCAGACACGTTGGCCGACGGATTTTCGGGGGGGCGGGGCGGGGCGGAAGCGGCTGTTTTTGTGGCTCTTCAGGATCTTGCGATCCTGGCTTGACAAGGATGTGAGGAATGTGGGCCCAACCGCCTGAAGCGATCGCCTCGTTTCGGATTGGGACGTGCAGAAGTAGGGGAGGCGAGATACCGAGAGGAGGAACGGGAGATCGCGGTGGTTGTCCAACAACGCGCCGCAGGAGGACCGAAGAATGTCGAGAGACGATCTCTACCCTCGAGATGAGAGCCTTCGCAACACCCTTCAAGATGACTGTGTCGCCTGTTCTCTCCATACGGCGAGGAACCGGATCTCCTGGGGCTACGGACCCGTGCCCTGCCAGCTAATGCTGGTCGGGGAAGCCCCCGCCGAGGGCGATCCGCGTTGCCCGCTGTGGAAGGGATCCAACTACACCGGCATGCCGTTCACCAATGAGAGGTCGGGCGTCAAGCTGCGCGAACTGATGTGCGAACTTGGGGCTGAACTCAACCTACACGCATACGTGACGAATGTGGTTAAGTGTTATCCAGGCTGCTCCGTGACGAAAAAGGGAAAGCGGAAGACGAAGGGTCTGAAGAGCTGCCACTTCGACGCCTGTTGGGTGCATCTGTCGCGGGAACTGGAGATGGTCCAGCCAGAGCTTGTAGTCTGTGTCGGCAGCTACCCCTGGAAACAGTTCAACCGCGAGATTGGTAGGTGCGCCCCGAAACTCTCCTGCTCCGTGATGTCAGCGCCCGCGGCAGTGGAATTCGCGGGTCGCCGCTTCCTGCTCATGGGCATGTTCCATCCTGCTCGTTGGGACTCTTGGGTCAGCGTCAAGACGCCGGGCCGCGAGGCGTACTGCGAGCACCTGCGCAAGTCGATCACTGCAGTGCTCTGAGAACAGTTGGTGCCATGTGCGCGGCCACAGAGGACTAAATAGCGGCTCTCCGGGCTTTCTTGTGGGTGCCCCCAAGAGGCACGTCGAGCCGAAGAACCCTTCTACCTCCCTCAGCATAGGCATGCCAAGGACTTACAACCAAAGACCCCTGTGCCGGAGCCGACACGCCATGTGCGTGAGCGGACGGGTAACCGCAACCCCTGGGGGCTACCCACAAAGAACCCTGAAGCGGCTAAATAGCTTTCAGCCATTTGAAGCAGCTGTGGGTCAGGTCTTGATAATGGGATTCTGCTGAAAAACCCTGTTTGGTTAGTCGGCTGGCATTCAAGGAACCGTGAGTTTTGCGAAAGGAGGCGCTGCTTCTCGGCGCGGAATTGACCCTTGCTTCACTTCCCCTGCCTGCGGGAGAGGGGGGTTCTTCAGCGGAATCCGCGATGTCAAGACCTGACCCGGATCTTACTCACTGCCCTGGGTGACCTCCCAGTGACCTGGGAGAACAAGGGTTCGATGTGGTGGTGAAACCCTTGCACATGCGTCGCAAGGTGGCCAGAGTCGTCCCTGTCGGCTCGTGACGGTGGCGAGCGTGACTGAGCCATAGGGCATTGACGAGCAAGCGGGGGCACAGCCATGCCTATGCACTTCCAGTCCCTCATCAGCGGCAGCTCGGGCAACTGCCTCCTTCTCCGGACGGGGAAAACAACCCTCCTCATCGACGCAGGCTTCACATCACAGCGAGCCCTCGTCAATGCGCTTGGGCAGGTCCTCCCCTGTATCGACGGCGTTGTCGTGTCCCACCTGCACGGTGACCACATCAACTTCTCGGCGTTGCGAGTTCTGGAAAAGCACGGTGTTCCGCTCTACATCCACGAGGGTGACATCGGGTTGCTGAGAAGCAAGCATTTCGGAGACTCGGGATTCGGCGGCCTCAGATTGATGCCTTTCTCCGCCAGGCGGTTCAGCATCGGGGAGTTGAGCATTGAGCCGTTCCAATTGCCGCACGAGCAGGGCTTCACAACGTTCGGCTTCGAAGTGACCTGCGTTCAGGAAGGGAAGCAGGCCAAGGTCGTGGTTGCCACCGACTTCCGGGACTGGCGGGATTCGCTGGCCCGCTTCAGGGATGCCGATTTTCTCTACGTCGAAGCGAACCACGACCTGGACCTACTGCGAAAGTTCCCCAATTACGCCTCTCGCTATCACCTGAGCAACCCGAAGTGCGGAACGCTCCTGCAACAGGCCTTCGGGAGTGGTGGGCATTACCCAACGGCTGTGATGCTCGGGCATCTCAGCGCCCAACGCAACAAGCCTGCCCTCGCCCTCGAGACCGTTGCCAAGGTTCTAGATGAGGCCGGGTATAGCGGCATCGAACTTCACGTCGCACCACGATTCAAGCCCTCGAAGGTCATCCGGATTCAGGGCAGCAAGTACGCCCGCGTCATTGCCCCATACTCCGTGTCAGTCTGCGGCCACGGGGAGCGCCTCGCCGCCCGGCCTCACCGCCCCCGCCGCCCAGCCGCCAAGGGCTGCCTGCTCGCGGCCACCCTGCTCTGCCTCCTCGTCGCCGCTCTCCTCTTCAGCGTTTTCGCTTCCCGAAAGTCGCTCCCAAATTCCACGCAATCCCGCCCAGTTTCCGTATACCCCGCGCTCTCCCCTAACGCCGGAGGCCATTGGGGCAGGTCGTAAGAATCCAGTATTTCCTGCGCCCAGAAAACTGTGTGGCTGGGTGTCAAATCTTCAATTGTCAATTATCTGTAACACCCCACATTGGTCCATAGGACGGATGGGACCGATAGCACAGGTAGGACGGGTTTGGCTCGTGTGTGCTATCGGCCCTATGCGTCCTATCG
The DNA here is from genome assembly GCA_041320515.1 of Planctomycetota bacterium. GTDB lineage: Bacteria > Planctomycetota > PUPC01 > DSUN01 > DSUN01 > DSUN01. The sequence goes on from JBGLNR010000001.1 coordinate 5,344,492, forward strand.
GTCGTATGCCGTTGGGGAAATGGGGGGCTTCAGTCGGCGAGCATGCGCTGGAGGTCGGCGGGGGCGTTGGCGTGGCTCAGGGCGTCGTTGTAGGTGATGAGGCCGCGGCGGTAGAGGGCGGCGAGGGACTCCTCCATCGTCAGCATGCCCTGGTTCCGATCTGGCGACGAAGGCGTGGCAGGCCGACGCGGGCATCGTTGGGGTGGTGACGATGGCGTGCCTGACGGGCGTGGGCGGCGGCGTGCTCCGCGACGTGTTGGCGGGGGACGTGCCGGCCGTGCTACGCGAGGAGGTCTATGCCTCGGCGGCGATTGGCGGGGCGCTCTTCTTCTGGCTGCTGATGACGGCGCGGGTGGGGCACCCCGTGGCGTTGTGGGCGGCGGCGTTGCTCACCCTGGCCATCCGCCTGGCCAGCATCGCCCTCCGCTGGCGCCTGCCGCGCCGAGTCGTGGATGAGCACGAGCCGTGAGGCAGGGCTAGCGCTTGAAGCTGACTTTTTCGTAGCCGTGCAGCTTGAGGAGGTCGAGGGCCTTCATGACCCAGGCGTGGACGGCGTCGGCGGCGGGGCCGATGACGACGTGGGTGGAGGCGGCGGCGCCGGGGAGCTGGGCGTAGCGGCGCAGATAGGCGTCGGCCGCGGCCCAATCGCGCATGGGGGTGCGGGCGATGAGGATGCGGGGGGCAGGGGCGGCCGCGGTGCCGCCGCGCTGGATTTCCAGGTGCAACTCGACGGTGGGACGCTCCACCTGCTTCACCGGGGGCGGGCCGACGGCGCGGAGGCGGGCCTCGAGGTGGCGGTCGTCCTGCTTGAACTGCATGCCGACCATGAAGAAGAGGACGAGGAGGAACACGCAGTCAATGAGGGGGGTCATGTTCATTTCGGAGAGCTTGACGCGGGAGCCGGCCTGAGGGCGGAGAAGGCTCATCGGGGCTCCTCCTGAACAGGGATGGGTTCTTCGAGGGGGCGCGCGCCGAAGGAGAGGCGCCAGACCTTGATGCGGTGGTCGGCGCAGAGGCTGAGGATGGCGCGGATGTGGCGGAACTCGACCCGCTCGTCGGCCTTCAGGACCACGGCGGCGTTGGGGTCGTTGTAGTGGAGCCAGCGGAGATTGTCGCCCAACTGGGCGAGGGGTATTGCTTCACCTGCCCAATAGAGCGTCCCGTCCGCCGTGAGCTTCACGACCTGGGGGTCGGGCGGTATCTCGACGCTCGCCTGGATGCGGGGGAGGCGGACCTCGATGGCGTCGTACTGGCGGGACAGCTCGCCCACCACCATGAAGAATGTAAGCAGGAGGAACACGCAGTCAATCATGGGCGTCATGTTCAGCCGCGTCGTCTGCACTCGCTTGAGGGGGTGGACGAGCATGGGCGTGTCCTCCTGGCAAGGGACAAAGACCGGCCTAACAGATTGTCATGCATGCACTTGTGCCGAAGCGGCCCTCCTGCCAGATGCAGTAGTTCCAACCTAAGTATACCCTGAAAACCAGCCGTGTCAACCGCCGGCGGAGCGCCAGCTCATCGCCGGGCGTGAACCGTGGCCATCCGGTGCGTCAAGAGTGCCAACTCCAGGGGGAGGGAGTTGGCATCCTTGGTGGCATTCTTGGGTGCAGCACTCCCTTCCCCGGCCCGAGACCGGACCGACCCCAGAGTCTGCCAGACCCAGGGGGGGAGAGTTGGCACGTTCTGGGCAGACTCTGGCGAGTCCCCTCTCTCGTCCGCATTGCCCGTTGACTCCGCCGCTCCCGCTGGGTAGACTCCTAGTGGGGGATTGCTTCGGGGCGAGTCGTGAGCGCGCAGGGCGATGGCATCCCGGTCACGTGCAACGTGTGCGGGGCGGACGACGCGGAGGCCGTCCACCCCGACGTGAACCTCGTGCGCTGCCGCGGCTGCGGGCTGGGCTACGTGAATCCCCAGCCGAGCGATGAGGCACTGGCCGGGCTTTACACCGATGAGTACTACACGAAGCCGATTGACCCAGGCGGCCCGTCGTATCTTGAGAATCGGCAAGGACTTGAGCGGTTTTTCGATGGCCGGCTGCGGCGCATCGAGCGGCTGGTGCGGCCGGGGCGCCTCCTCGAGGTCGGGGCGGGGCTGGGCTATCTGCTCAACGTGGCGGTCCGACGGGGATGGAAGGCGGTGGGGCTGGAGGCCTCGGAGTTCGCCTCGACCTATGCCCAACGGGAGTTCGGGCTCGACGTCCGCTGCCAGACGCTCGACGAGGCGGGTCTGCCCGAGGGGGCCTTCGATGCCGTGGTGATGCGCGACCTTCTGGAGCACGCGCGCGACCCGCGGGCCACGCTGCTCGAGGCGCGCCGCGTGCTTCGCACGGGGGGCGTTCTCGCCCTCTCGATGCCGAACTTCGCGTCGCTCAACGCGCGCCTGGGCGGCCTGGCGTGGCGGCACCTGCGGCCGGCGCAGCACTTGTGGCACTTCACGCCAGAGTGCCTCGCCCGCCTGCTCGGCGAGTGCGGCTTCCAGGTGGCCGAGTGCGAGTGCCGCTACGACTCGCCGGCGACGCGCGAGGTCTACGCCGCGCTGAGCGACCCGGAGCAGCGCCGGCGGCTGGCCTGGCACGCCTTCGTGCGGGGCGACGTGGTGTTTCTGCCTCTCGGCTCGAACGTGCGCCGCCTGCTGCGCGTGGCCGGCGCAATTTGCGCTTGCTTTTCCCGATTCGTTCGTGCTAGACTCAGGGACGATGTACTGGAGGTGTCCGCCCTCAAGTCGGAGGCAAGCCGATGACGTTCGTTCGCCCGTTCGGTTTCCTCTGTGCCTTCGTGGCCGCTTTCGCGCTCGTCGCCCCTGGCGCCCAGGCGCGTTCCTCCCGCAACTCCAACAGTCGCGATGGCGGGAAGTACCGCCTCATCGAGGGCGACGACACCGACCGGAGCGAGCGCAAGCGCGAGGAGGAGCGCAAGGTCTGCTCAGTGCATTAGCGCATCGGGCGGCAGCTCTTCCTCGGGCGGGGGCGCTTCGGCGGGCGGCTCCTCCTTCGGCGGCTCCGGCTCGGATGGCGGCGGTTCCTCGGGGGGCGCCTCCTCCTCCATCATCCCCTCTTCGGGCTGATAGCCGCTCTCCTCGGTGTAGGTGGCGCCTTCGCCGGGCTGGCCCTCGGGGACCGACTGGTCGGGCGCGGCGCCGGGGGCCTCGGAGGGCGGGGGCGAGGGCTCGGTGGGCGCGGGCGCGGGGCCGCCCTTGTCAGCCTCCTCATCGGGTACGTCCCACTTCGCGCGCTTGGGGCGGAAGAGCCTGGCGGCCTGAGGGGCACCGACACGAGCGTGAGCGTCACCGGGTCGCCCGTCGGCGTGATGAGGGCTCCGACGATGAAGATGACCAGGACGGCGTGGCGGCGGTATTTGGCGAGGAAGCGGGGGGACACGATGCCGATCTTGGAGAGGATGACGATGACGATTGGCAGCTCGAACGTGATGCCCATGATCAGCATCATGATGGCCTCGAGGTTCACTATGTCCGCAATGCCCCACAGCGGCGTCACGTTGTAGGCCAGGGCGTCGTCGAGGAAGAACGCCAGCATGATGGGGATGATCACGTAGTAGGCGAAGGCGGCGCCGGCCAGGAAGAGCACCATCGTGGCGACGATGGCCGGGCCGATGACGCGCCGCTCCTTGCGCTTGAGGCCCGGCGCCACGAAGGCCCAGAGCTGCCAGATGGTCACAGGAATCGTCACCGCCAGCGCCGCGTACACGCAGTAGTAGACCGAGGCCATGAAGAACGAGGCCGGCGCGAAGGTGTTGCGCAGGCTCGCGTAGCTCACCTTGCCCTCCGTGTTTTCGCACGCCGCCAACACGGGATACGTCAGCCAGTCCCAGAGCTGGTGGCGCAGGAGGACGAAGAAGAGGATGGTCGCCACGGCCAGGGTGGCGATGACGATGAAGAGCCGCGTGCGCAGCTCGAGCAAGTGCTCGAGGAACGTCATCCGCTTCTGGTCAACGCCGAACTCGTCCTGGTCGTTCGGCTCGTCGCCGAAGGGGTCGTCGCTCGTCTTCGTCGCGTCGTCGGCCATTGGCTCACGGGTCCGTGCGCCATCCTGCCGCCCTTGCCGCCAGAACACATTTCGGCCCGCGGCCGGCGCCGCGGGCCAGAAGCGATGGGGCAGTGAGCGTGGATGGCCCCCGCTATGCTATCGGAACGGGGCCGATGAGTCAAGCGCGGGGGCCGGGGCGAGGCTGGCCCCCAGTTCTGGTGAGCTTGTTCGAAGCTCCCGAGCCCGACCCTCTCCCTACCCTCTCCCTGGAAGGGAGAGGGGTCCGAACCCCCCCCTGGCAGGGTGAGGGGTCCGAACCCCCCTCCCTGCCAGGGAGGGGGTGGGGGGAGGGTCGGAGCCTGCCGCTACCCCAGAGCGCCAGGAATGGGGGCCATACTCGGCAGGGCCGGAAAATCCGCGGCGCGCCTTGCAAAGCTCCCCGCGTTTTGCTAGACTCCCCCGCATCGGGGTCCGGGCGGTGTGCCTGGCGGCGGGAGCCGGCGCGCAGCCGAAGGGGCTGCAAAGCACGGACCGGGGGTCGGTATCGGGTGCAGGAGGCAGCGCATGGCTTCGGAGTTGCCGGACTATGTGGCGTCGGCCAAGCCGGTGCCGCAGGACGCCCGCAGCGCGTGGTACAAGAACACCGCGCAGACCTATGCGGGCATCATGCTCTGGTTCGTGTTCTGGCAGACCATCGTAGCCGGGAACGGTGAGCCGGGCGGCGTTCTCTCGCAAGGCATCGTGCAGGCGCTCGTGGGCCTCGTCCTCGCCGCGCTCCTCTGCCACTTCCTGTTCTACATGGTGCCAGGCTTGCTGGGGATGAAGACCGGCCTTCCCCTGTACATCGTCGGCACCTCGACGTACGGGGTGCGAGGCGGCTTCCTCATGCCCGGGTTCGTCATGGGACTCTTGCAGTTCGGCTGGCTTGCGGTGAACGCTTTCGCCGCATCCAGCTTGCTCTGCGAGTTCCTGGAACTCGACAGGGCGGTGCCTGGGCTGAGCCACGGCCTCATTGCCGCGCTGTGGGCCATCCTGGGTGCCCTCGTGGGCCTTATGGGGATCAAGTACGTGGCCAGGGTCGCGAGCCTGCTGCCCTTGATTCCGCTGGCCGTGCTGGTGATCCTCCTGGTGAAGACTGCCGGCGGCCTCGGCGGCTTCACGGAGGACAAGGTGCTCAACGCGGGCAAGCTGGCCGCAGCCCCCGCCGCGAAGGAGGCAGCGGCAGCCCCAGTCGCGGAGAGGGCTGCCGAGCCCGCGAAGGCGGGAACCTCCGTGGCGCCGGCGGAGAGGGCCCCGGCCGCTGCGGAACCACCGGCTGTAGCTCAGCCCGATGAGAAGCTGCCCCTGACCTCGGTGGGCGTCATCTTGTTGCTCTGCACGTATGTCGTCGGCTTCTTCGCCACGGCGGGCGCCGCAGGCTGCGACTTCGGGATGAATAACCGGAATGCCAAGGACGTTCACCTCGGCGGCCTGGTTGGCATCGCGCTGGCCACGATCTTTGCCGGCGGCCTGGCAATCCTCGTCGTCGCCGGCGCCTACGGCGGCGGAATGGTCACCGCGGCCAGCAAGGGCAGTCTGAATCCGCTTGGCTTGCTCAACGAACTCGTGGGCACGGGAGGAACCAAGACGATCATGATTCTGCTCGCGATCTCCGCCTTCCCACCGGCGTGCTTCTCCGCCTTCATCGCCGCCAACAGCTTCAAGACCACCCTGCCCAAGGTCAACCCCTTTGTCTCAGTGGGGATCGGCACGCTCGTCTCCGTCGTGCTGGCGGTCACGGGCTGGGCTGGTGACGTCGTGAAGGTGTTCCTGATCATCGGCGCCTCGTTCGGCCCCGTGTGCGGCGCGATGATGGCCGACTACCTGCTGGCCGGCCGCAAGTGGGCTGGGCCGCGCGCCAGCTTCAACCCGGCACGTTGAGCTTGGTGCCGATGGCTTTCCCCGTGCCGCGGTCGGTCGCCAACCCCGTGCGGGGGTAGAAGGGGTGGAGGTGGACGCTGAAGTAGAAGACGGATGGGTCGTCGTCGAACGCGGCCTGGGTGCCGTTGCCGTGGTGCACGTCCCAGTCCACGATGAGAACGCGAGCCAGCTTGTGCTTCTTCTGGAGGTAGCGTGCGGCGATGGCGATGTTGTTGAAGTAGCAGAAGCCCATCGCCTGGTCGCGGAGGGCGTGGTGGCCGGGCGGGCGGACGGCGCAGAAGGCGTTGCGGACCTTGCCCGCCATCACCGCATCGGCCGCGGCGAGGATGCCGCCGACGGCGTTGCGGGCCACCTCAAACGTCTCCTTGCACACGGGGGAGTCGCGCGTGTCCATGAAGGGGATGGCCTCCGCGCAGCCCTTCCTGAGCCGCTCGACGTATGCCTCGGAGTGGACCGTGGTGATCCACTCGATGGCGGCGGGGGTGGGCTGGAGGGCGACGAGTTGCTCGAGCAGGCCCTTCTGCTTGAGGCGCTCCACCATTGCGGTGAGCCGCTCGGGCCGGTCGGGGTGGCCGGGGCCGGTCTTGTGTTGGAGATACACATCGCCGTAGAGGAACCCAGTCTTGGGCGCCGCCTCGCCCTTCTCGCCCTCAGGGCCGGGTGCTCCGTCTTGTGGCAGTGCTCCTTCGCGCGAAAGAGCACGCGCCTCAGCGGCGGCCTTGGGGCGGCGCACGCAGCGGAAGCCGATCGCGTCGTCGCTGAAGCAGGCGTCCTGCATGCCCGGCGCCTGGCCCACGCGGTAGGCCGAACGGCAGGCGTCGGGGCTGGAGTTCCACGCGCCGCCGCGCAGGACGTGCAGCTTGCCCTCGGCTGGGCCGGCCGGGTTCCGCTCCGGGCTGGCGGCGTAGTAATCCGTGGCGTAGACGTCGTTGCACCACTCGGCGACGTTGCCCAGGAGGTCGAAGATGCCCCAGGGGTTGGGCGGCTTCTGGCCCACGGGATGCGTGCGCTTGGCCGAGCTGGCGGCGAACCAGGCGTGGTCGGCGAGGAGGCGCGGGTCGCTGCCGAAGGGGTAAGCGCCCGTGGTCCCGGCCCGGCAGGCGTACTCCCATTCGGCCTCGGTGGGCAGGCGATAGCCCTCGGCGGCGAAGTCGCACTTCGCAGTGCCGGGGTCGTAGCAGGGGGTGAAGCCCTCGGCCCTCGACCGCGCGTTGCAGAAGAGCGCCGCGTCGCCCCAGTTGATCATCTCGACGGGCAGCGTGTCGCCCTTGAAGCCCGATGGGTCGGCGAGGACGAGGCGCTTGTACTCCCCCTGCGTCACCTCCGTGCGGTCCATCAGGAAGGCGTCGAGCCACACACTGTGGACCGGCTGCTCGTCGGGGTCGCCCGAGCGGCTGCCCATTTCGAGCCAGCCGGCGGGGAGTGCGACCATTTCGATGCCGGACTTTGTGGTGACAACCTCGGGCTTGGGGGCAGAAGGCGCCTCTGCCCGCTCGCAGGAAGCGAGCGCAACAGCGGCGGCAGCCAGGAGAGCCGCCGAATGTGGGACACGAGAACCAGGCGTTCTGCTGCGACATGTGCGTCCGGGAGCCACAATTACGGAGTTGTTCAACTCCGTAATTCTCGTCACCGCACACGCAGCGAGCCGCTCGGGCCGCGCCCCTGTGCCCGGAACGGAGAGTGCCGTTCTCATTTTGCCTCTCCCTTCATGGGGACCCAGTCGGGCTCCTTGTTGCACTTGCCGTCGGTCGTGATCAGCACCCAGCGGTCCTTCTTCGAGGCGTCGCCCACGCAGATGTCCCAGCCCTCCGCCGGGATGCCGATCATCTCGGGGGCGAAGCCGAGCTTCTTGTGGGCCGGGCCGCGGCTGAAGGCGAAGTACTTGCCGTCGGGCGACAAGTCAACGTGGTAGATCTTCGTGGGCTCGCGGCTGGTCGCCACGTCGCGCGCGTTGCTCACCTTTGGCTCGGCACCGCTGAGGTCAATGTCGGCCACGCGTAGCGCCCAGTCGCTCACCCCCCAGGCCACCTGCTTCCCGTCGGCGCTGAAGTCGGGCCGGCACCCGCCGAGCTTGAGGTCGAAGACCTTCATGCCGCCTGCCTCGATGGCGAGGATCGCGTGCTTGAAGTTCATCCCCGCGTGGACGGTCGAGACGAACCACTTGTCGTCGGGCGCGGCGGCGATGTTGTAGAGGTGATGGATGCCCTTGTTCACGTGCTCCCTGTGCGTGCCGGCCTTCAGGTCGTAGATGAAGAGCCCTTTGGTCGCGTAGTCGAGCGGCGTGAACTTGTCGAACTCGCTCTTGAGGTAGACGATGCCCGAGCCGTCGCCGGTCCAGCAAGGCTCGCGGCCGCCCTTCGCCACGAGCGTGCGGCCGGTGCCGTCCACGTTCATGTAGTAGGTGTTGCGGATGGCCGTCTCGCCCTTGCCCTCGTCGGCGACGAAGCAGAGCTTCGTGCCGTCGGGCGAGACGTGGGGATACAGCTCGTTGAAGTCAGGCGTCTTCGTCAGGTTCATCGGCTCCGAGCCGTCGGCGTTGACCATGAAGAGGTCCCACTGGCCGTCGCGAAAGGTCTCGTAGACGATCCTGAAGGGCACCTTCTTCAACTCGGCGCGGAACTCGGCCTCCTGCTGGGCGCTCAGCGGCGGGAGGGGCGGCGGCTTCTCCTTCTTCTTCTCCGCTCCCGCCGCGAGGGCGACGGCCAGAAGAGCAGCAAGGCTCGCGACGGACGCGGCGGTTTTTGCCACGGGTCCTGCGGCAGGGCATGCGTCGTCACCTCGATGGCCTTCTCGGCGGAGCCGCCATCGGGGTCGGCGAGCGAGAGGGCGATTTCATACGCCGTGCCCGGGGCGAGGTGGAAGAGGGAGCCGGATAGGGCATTGATATTGCCCCGACGCGTCTCACCAGTGTTCATCTCCATGTCGCCGGACCGAAAGACGACGCGGAAGAGGCCGAGCCCCTCGCGCCAGGGGGTGGTGCCCTTGCGGCGGAACAGGACCTTGCACGTGGCATTGCGGTTGGCGTCGCCCGTGATGTCCCACTTCAGCCCGATGCAGTGGAACGTCGCCCTGGCTTCGAGTTCGCCGGCGGCGGCCGCATCCGCGGCCGGCGGCTGGCCGGCGCTAGACGCGCCGCTCTCCGCCCGGCACGCGATCGCCAACCCGCAGATTGCCGCCACGCGCAGCAGCGCCGGCCGGCTGACCCAGCTCGCCGTCCTCATGTCCAGCCTCCTTGGCAACCACGATAAGCCGGCTCCCTCGATCGCCCACGCGTCGCCGTATCCTAGCCCTTGCCTTGGCGGCGTGCAAGCCCATCCCGCTCCGCGGTGCGGGAGGGGCGGCTGGCGGAACTGGCGCGGGAGCTGAAGGAGAAAGCCTATCGTCCGGAAGCGGCGAAGCGGGTATGGACCCCCAGACCAAACGGCAAACTCCGCCCACTCGGCAGCCGCTCGGGGGGGTCAGCCCCGCCGGGACTCGACGGGGCGGGTGCCGTGGTGCGGACAGGGTGAGATGCGGAGCCTGCCGCCGCCGAGGTAGTAGGTGGCGATGGTGATGCGGCTGCACTTGGGGCACTGGATGCTGAGGTGGCGGTGGGCGAAGAGGCCAGCCGCAAAGCCCAGGACGACGCTCAGCGCCGCGCACACGACGATGCCGGCCCGCGTCCAGCCGCGCCTCCGCACGTGCCGGGCAGAGACCTGCTGCTGCTCGATGGTGGCGAAGGCGAACTTCCATTCGTGGGTGCGGGTGGCGCGCTGGAGGGTGACCGGGCCGTCGGGGCGCGAGCGCCCGGGGTACTCGATGTTCGCCGCGGCGCGGAGCGCGACGCTCTGCCCCTCGAGTTCGAGGTCGTCGGGGAGCCTGACCTGGAACTCGAGGACGACGGGCCGCATCTCGGGGGCCGCGTCGGGCTGGAACACCTCGTGGGTCCAACGCTCCTGTCGGACGGCGACGTCGCGCAGCTCGCGCTCGGTCGAGCCGCACAGGACGAGACGCTGGCCCTCGACGGTGTGGCAGCCGTTGGCCGACTCGATGTCGGTCGCCCATTGGAGCGTGAGGAGGTCGCCCGGCTCGGCGAGCCCGTTGGCGCCATCGGCCAATTCCGGGGGAAGAAAGGGGAGGCCCGCCGGGGGCTTGCTGCGCGCGTGGAGGAGGATGCAGGCCACGAGGCCCGCGGCCACCAGGAGTTCGGCCACGGCCACGGCGCGCCAGTAGCGGGTCGCGTGCCAGCGCTGCGCGGGCGCGGCGGGGGCCTCGGGCAGTGTGACCTGGGTGCGGCACTTGCGGCAGCAGATGGTCAGGCCCGCCGCCGTGTCGGGGCAGGAGTTGGTGGCCGCGCAACTCGGGCAAACGATGGTCACGGAGCCGTCCCCGGGGGCAACAGGTGCGACTGCCTTGTTCTATTCTTGCGATTTTCCGCCGCGTGTCAAACGGGGGTGGGGGCTCGTCCCGAACCCGCTCCGCGGGAAGGCAAAGCGGCATCTGCGATGCCGCACTCCATATTCCTCCCGCGCGGTACGCCGCTGCACTATGGAGTGCGGCGACGAAGTCGCCGCTTTGGATTCCAGCGAAGCGACTTGGCTACCCCCGCGGAACACGCCTCACAGCGTGGCGCGGAGAGCGTCGAGGAGGCTGCCGCCGGGCGTGAACGGGAGCGGGACGATGGCGCGCTCGACGGCGCTCTGGTAGAGGCCGAGCACGGTGTTGCTCTCGGCGAGCGAGACCTCGAGGCGGTTGTGGTGCGGCTTGGCGGCGTCCTCGAGCCACGCGAAGATGGCGTCGGTCATGGCCGCCTGGCCGAGCACGTCCTCATCCCTGTACTCCTTCTCGCCGCGCTGGTAGCCGCGCTTGGGGGCGCACAGCTCCCACGAATTCATCGTCCAGTGAACGAAGCCCTGGGTGCCGTAGACGGCGACGCGCTTGTGCATCCAGGAGACGTTGGGGTCGTGGACGGTTGGCGCGTTGTCGCCGCAGGCGAGGAGGCCGTGGGCGCCGGAGTCGAAGACCAGCTCGCCCACGGCGCTGTCGGGGCAGGGGTGGTGGGGAATCCAGAAGCGCTTGCCGCTGGCCTGGCCGAAGACGCGGAGCGGGCGGTGGTCGCCCGAGTAGGCGAACATCAGGTTGAGCACGTGCGTGCCCTGGCCGGCCAGGGGGAGGCGGGCCGAGCCGTCGAGGAGCCGCACCTCGCCGATCTCGCCGCCCCGGACGATCTCCATCAGTTCCAGCACCCTCGGGTGGTAGCGGAGCTGGTGGTTCACGATGACCCTTGTCCTCGCCTTCTGGCCGAAGGCGGCGATGGCGTTGAAGTCGGCGGCGTCGAGGCACAGCGGCTTCTCGACGAGGACGGCCGGCACGCCGAACTCCTCGGCCAGCTCGAAGAACTCCAGGCGCTGGTGCGGCGGGGTGACAACGTGCAACAGGTCGGGCCTTTCCTTCGTCAGCATCTCGCGCACGTCGCTGTAGCGGCGGGGCACCTTGAACTCGTCGGCGAACTTCCCGAGGCGCTCGGCGCAGCTCTTATACATGGCGAACTCCTTTCCGCTGAGGTCCCGCGTGCAAGTGTGCACGCCCTACAGGTCTGGACGCGTGACGCGTGAGAAGACAGGAGACCAATGGCTGTTTGTTCTCTTGTCACGCGTCACGCGTCACGGGTCATGACACACGCATCACCCCGCCCCCACTCGCCTTCGACTTCTTGCCCAGGCACAGTGCCCGGATGATCTCGAGCATCTCGGCGTTCGCAAGCGGCTGGCGGCGGGTGCGGACCATGTCGAGGAAGTGGCGTCCGCCAAGTCGGCCATATTCCTGGGGGCAGGAAGATGGCTGACTTGGCTGACATACCCAACAACAAGGACCTCCTCCCTCTCCCCCTTGTACGTGTTTGGCCTTGGGTCGGGGGCCGCCCACCTCTCCCTTGGGGAGAGGTCGCCCGCCAGAGGCGGGCGGGTGAGGGTGCCTTCCCCGGCGCCCGTAGCGGCCCAAGCACCCTCACCCCAACCCTCTCCCCGAGGGAGAGGGGGCAAGAGGAGGGGGGGCCTCCACGGGGAGAGGGGAAGAAGAGCCGGCGGGCCAGAGACGCGCCGGCTACAGGGGAGCGCCGTGGCCGTGGGCCGCCGGAACCTGTATGTCCGCAAAGTCGGCCATATTCCTGGGGGCAGGAAGATGGATGACTTGGTTGAGATGGGGACACGCTGCGTGCGGGGGAGCGCCGTGGCCGTGGGCCGCCGGGCCTTCTATGTCCGCCAAGTCGGCCATATTCCTGGGGGCAGGAAGATGGCTGACTTGGCTGAGATGGGGAAGCGCCACTGTTGGGCGTGGGGAGCAAGAGGGAGACAGGCTCCCCATCCTTGACTCGCTCCGCGTGTGCTGGTATCCTTTAGCCATCGGATCGCGTCTTACGTAAAGCTCCACCCGGCAGCGCCGCGGATGTCCGCGCTGGACGGTTTTTCGTTCTATGGGCAATGTGTATCTCTCCCTGCTGTGGCATCATCACCAGCCTTGCTATCGGGAAGGCCCAGGGGGACGCTATGCCATGCCCTGGGCGCGGCTGCACGGGATCAAGGATTACTACGGGATGGCGTGGCTCGCACAACAGCATCCCGAGGTGCACCTGACGTTCAATCTGGTGCCGAGCCTTCTGGACCAGCTCGATGCCTACGCGAGGGGCGAGGCGGAGGACGAGGCGCTGCGGCTGACGGCTCGCCCCGCCGCCGACCTGGCGGAGGGCGAGGTGCATGCGGTCCTGAGCGACTTTTTCGCGGCGAACTGGGACACGATGGTGCGCCCGCACGCGCGCTACGCCGAGCTGTTGCTGAAGCGGCGGTTCGGGCGGCGAACGGCGGCGCAGGCGGCCCGGGACTTCGCGGAGCAGGACCTCCGCGACCTCCAGGTGTGGGCGACGCTGGCCTGGTTCTTCCCGCAGTTGCTGGCCGACGACCCGGTGCTGACGGGTCTGGTGCGCAAAGCCCGCGGCTTTTCGGAGGACGACAAGGCGGCGATGCTGGCGAAGCAGCGCGAGGTGCTCGCCGCCATCGTGCCGATGTACCGCGGCCTCCAGGAGCGCGGGACGGCCGAGCTGTCGGTGTCGCCCTACTATCACCCCATCCTGCCGCTGTTGTGCCGGATGGAGCGCGCGCGCGAGGCCATGCCCGACCTGCCGATGCCCCGGGGGAGGATGGAGTTCGGGGACGACGCGCGGACGCAGGTCGCCCGCGCGGTGGAGCGCTACGAGGCCGCGTTCGGGCGGCCGCCGCGCGGCATGTGGCCGTCGGAGGGCTCGGTCAGCCCCGAGGTGCCGCCGCTCCTGGCCGAGGCGGGCATCCGCTGGATGGCGACGGACGAGGGCATTCTGTGCCGCTCGCTCGGCTGCGCGCTGCACAGGGATCCGAGCGGCCTGCTGCGCGAGTGGGAGACCCTCTACCAGCCGTACCGCGTGGCAGCGGGCGGGGGCGAAGTGGCGGTGGTCTTCCGCGACCACTATCTGTCCGACCTCATCGGCTTCCATTACTATCATCGGCCGGCTGAGGAGGCGGCGCACGACTTTGTCGGACGCCTGAGCGCCATCGGGAGGGCCGCGGGGCGCAGCGACGCCTTCGTGGCGGTGATCCTCGACGGCGAGAATGCGTGGGAGTACTACCAGGACAGCGGCATCCCGTTCCTGCACGCGCTGTATCGCGCGCTGGCCTCGACGCCGGGCGTCCGCACGGCCACGGTGTCCGAGTACCTCGAGGCCCATCCGCCGACGGCGACGCTGCCGCGGCTGTTCTCGGGCTCGTGGATCAACAGCGATTTCGCGGTGTGGATCGGCCATTCGGAGGACCGGCGCGGGTGGGAGGTGCTGGCGCAGACCCGCCAGTTCCTCGTCGAACGCGCGGCCCAGTCGCCCCCGCCCGATGCCCTCGCGCAGGCGTGGGAGGAGCTGTTCGTGGCCGAGGGGAGCGACTGGTTCTGGTGGTATGGGGACGACCGCTCGTCGGCCCAGGATGCGGAGTTCGACCGCCTGTTCCGCGGGCACCTGAAGAACGCTTACCGCTTGCTGGGCGCACGGCCGCCCGAGGCATTGGACGAGCCGATCTCGCAGCCTCGGGCGCCGGCGTACAGCCGGCCCACGGCCTTCGTGCGGCGGGCGGTGGACGGGCGGCGGGGCGGGTTCTTCGACTGGAGCGGCGCGGGCCTCTACGAGCGGGGCCACGACGGCGGCGCGATGGAGAAGGCGGGGGCCGACCAGATTCGCGCCGTGTACTTCGGCTTCACGGAGAGCGAGGCGCACTTCCGGGTGGACTTCCGGGACGGCGCGCTGGCCGAGCTGCCGCCGGCGGCGAGCCTCGTCGTCGCCTTCACCGCGCCGCGCGAGGTGGAGTTGGCGGCCGGCCCCCTCAGCGGCGGGGCGCCTCGCGTGCGGGTGGGCGGCGAGGCGAGCCGCGACGGGCGCGCCGCGGTGCGCGACCTGGCCGAGGTGGCCTGCCCCTTCGAGGAGCTGGGCTTCCGCCCCGGCGAGACGGCGCGCTTCCACGTGCGCCTGCTCGACGGCGACACGCTGGTCTGAAGGTCTGGCGCAAGTACGCCGAGCCCTTCGGCTGGATGTTTGTGCCGCCGCCCCAGAACCCCGAGCCGAATCTGACCCCCTACGTGGACACCCACGCGTTCCACGAGTGGTACGTCCGAGAGTACTGCGAGAACTACATGAAAGGGTACGCCACTGCCAATCCCGTGACGACCTGGACGATGAGCTACGACTTCACCTTCCTCCAGTTCTCGCCCGTGCCGATGACCAACTTCTGGCATGCCCTGCCGCCCGAGGGCGTGGCGCTTTGGCACAACTACATCCGCTCCCGCACCCCCGGCCCCGCCAACCCGTTCCACCTGGACTGGATGTTCTTCGAGGACGAGCGGATGAACAACCAGTTCCTGCAACTGGGCCTGGCGTCGGGCTGCACCTATCTGTGCAACTGGGGGCCGATGTTCAACGGCGACCTGACGCCGAGCCGCTCGACCCTCGCGGTGGCCAAGACCATGAAGCAGGCCGAGCGCCCCGAGGCCATCCTGCGCACCATGCGCCCGCACACCGACCCGCGCGTGGGCATCTACACCTTCGACAGCCGCTGGGCGCTGGTCCGCGGACGCTATGGCTTCTTCCTGCACCGCCACGGCCCGCACGACCTCACCCTGGGCAAGGGGCCGTACCAGGCCCCTGGCGCCTCCTACCTCAAGCCACCCGAGTTGCCGCTCTACTCCGCACTCGCCGCCTCGGGCTACGCGCCCAGGTACGTGCTTCCCCAGGAGTTCAGGGACTGCAAGGTGTTGTTCCTGCCATACGTGGAGGCGATCGACCAGAAGACGGCCGATGCCGTGCGGCAGTACGTCGAAGGCGGCGGCACACTCGTGGTTCTCCCCACCATCGCCCAGTACGATGAGGGCGGCAAGCCCTACCCAACCTACCCCGGCGCCGGCTTCGACAAGTTGCTCGGCTTCACCGCCGACCCCGACTGGCTCATGGGCCGCTACCAGGTGGAGTTCCCCGGCGAGAACGCCGCGAAGAAGGCATTCGCCGAGGCTTGGCAACTCGGCGGGCAAGGCACCACCTCGCCCGCCGCCGTGCAGCAGGAAAAGCCGCCCCTCTACTTCGACCTGACCATGCGCATCGGCGGCCACCCCTGCCACTACATGCCTGAGGGCCGCCAACGCCTGACCACCCTGGCGAAGGACGTAGCGGTGATCGGTCGGCACGAGGACGGCAACCCGCTCCTGACCTACCGCCGTGTGGGCAAGGGCGCGGCGATCTGTTTCAACATCCTGCTCACCGGCGAAAGCGGCCTGGCCCAGCCCATCACCGAGGCCACGGAAACCTTCCGCCAGGTCATTGACCAACTCGTCCGCCGCTGCGGCGTCATGCCCGACTTCGAACTCGAGAACACGCGAGCCTACGGCGAGGGGCTCAACGACTTCGTCACCATGCAGTACGACCTGCCCGGAACGCCGACGCGCATCCTCACGCTGTTCGGCGACTATCGTGGCCGCCGCTCCGACGCCCGGCTGCGCCTGCGGCCCCCCTTCACCCACGCCTACGACGTGCTGGACGGCAACAGGTTAGTGAGCATCCTGAACCCGGCGGAACGGGCGCCGGAGACGATCGCCGTGGTCGAGCCGGGACATTGGCGAGTGCTGGCGCTGACCACAGCGCCGGTGCAGCCGCCCACGCTGGCCGGGCCGAGAACAGCGCAACTGGGCGAGTCTGTTGTCCTCACGGTCGGCCCTGCCCCAAAGTCCACGCGCTACGGCCGGATCGAGGTCTTCGGCCCTGACGGCCAACTGCTCGGCCATCACGGCGGCAGCGTCGCCCTCAAGCCGGACGAGCCGCTGACCCTTCGCCTTCGGCTGGACGAGCCGCTGGCAGACGCGGCGGGCCAGGCCACGCCGTGGACGGTGCGCTATGCGGACGCCATCAGCGGACAGACGGCGGAACTGAAGCTTGATGTGCGCTCATCGCGGGATTCCACCGCCCTGGCCAGGGCGGCCCTGCCGGCCGAGCGCGAGAGCCTGTCCCGTCAACTGGCGAGGCGCGGGCCGGAGATCACCGACGCCGAGTTCATCGCCCTGCTCGTGCGCCTGCGCGAGCGTCACCTCGACCCTGCGCCGGTGGACAAACGCCGCTACAGCTTCTACTCCCACGAGCTGGGCGAAAGCCGGCAGCGCGTGATGCAGCTCCTGGCCTGCGTGGACTGGACATCCCGCATTGACGCGCTGGCTAGCTTCCTGGCCGGCGGCGAGCGTTTGTACCTGGTCTGCGAAGACCTGGGCTTCGATGCTGCCTCGGGCGTCACGGCCACGCCGGGGCGCCGGCCGCGCGTCCTCGAGGCCCTCCAGCAGCTTGCCGGGCGCAAGGGAGCCGACGTAATGGCCGTCTCCAGCAAGCCCTACTTGCGGGTGCTGAAGCTGGGCAAGGGAATGCTGGTGCTCGACCGCCGCTCGCCCGATGCCTCAGGCAACAGCAACCTGCACCTGGCGGCCTGGCAGCAGTCCTGGCGGCAGGAGATCGATGCCTGCGGCCTGGCGCCGAACGGAGCCGGCGCCACGCTCCTGCCCGTGGGCAGCGAGACGCTCAGGCAATGGTTCTTCGCCGAATGAAGCGCGAAGACTGTGGGAGCCGCGTGAATAGGGGATGTCGGTCCCTCCCCCCAGCGCGGTTTGGTGCCCCGTGTGCTGCCCCCAAGTCTTCGGGTCGCGGGCTGGGAACGTTGTTTGTCTCCCTCCCGGCCCCTCCATAGTGTCCGTGAACTCATCCGGGCTTTGAGCGATGGCGAAGGAGCGGTCTATGGGCACGCGGGCGAGCGCGCCGACGGTTCGCTCGGGCACGCGCGCCGCCACCTCCGCAATCGCGGCCTTCAGCTCCTCGATGCCTGCTCCCGTGATGCTCGACACGGGGACGATGCGCGCGTTGGCCAGGAACGTGCCGGCGACCATGTCGCGGATTTCCTCCGCCACCAGCTCCGCCATGTCCGCCTCGACCAGGTCAGTCTTGTTGAGGGCGACCAACCCGTCGCGGACGCCGAGGAGGTTGAGGATGGCCAGGTGCTCGCGGGTCTGGGGCATCACCGAGTCGTCGGCGGCCACGACCAGGATGGCGAAGTCAATCCCCGTGGCCCCCGCCACCATTGTCCGCACGAAGCGCTCGTGGCCGGGCACGTCCACGATTCCCACGCGGGTGCCGTCGGGCAGGTCGAGGAAGGCGTAGCCCAGCTCGATGGAGATGCCGCGCCGCTTCTCCTCGGGCAGGCGGTCCATCTCGATGCCCGTCAGGGCCTTCACGAGGGCGCTCTTGCCGTGGTCAATGTGCCCGGCCGTGCCGGCGACGAGGTGTTTCATTGGGTTTCGGGTTTCGAGTCTCGCGTTTCGCGTTGGGGAGCCGGACCGGCCAGGCGCTTCGCGCACGCCACGATGTCGGTGGCATCGCCGGGGAGGAGTGTGCGGAGGTCGAGGCCAAAGCGGCCTTTGCGGAAGCGCCCGAAGATGGGCGGCTCGTTCAGGCGGAAAGCCAGGTCCAGCGCATCGGCGGCCAAGCCCGGCGCGTCGAGCCATACGACCACCGTCGGCTGGGTCTCGCCGGGGAGTGAGCCGCCGCCGATGGAACTCTCGTCGTTTTCGACACTTAGCGTCCAGGCAGGGGCGACGCGGCGGATGGCTCTAGCCAACCTGCGGGCCTCGCGCCGGAGGTCGGCGACGGGGCGGTGAATGAGGCGCATGGTCACGGTGTCGGGCGGGCCTTGGGGCTGGAGGTGGGCGTGGAGGGCGGCCTCGAGGCCGGCCAGGGTGAGCTTGCCCACGCGCACGGTGCGCTTGAGGGGGTGGCGGCTGATGCGCTGAAGGAGGTCCCGCCGGCCCACGATGCCGCCGCCCTGGGGGCCGCCCAGCAGCTTATCCGTGCTGAACGTCACGATGTCGGCCCCGTCGGCGATGGCCTGGCGCACGACTGGCTCGCTGGCGAAGACCGGCTCGCCGGTGGGCAGGAGGAGGCCGGAGCCGGCGTCGAAGATGAGGAGGGCCGGCGAGCGGTGGGCCAGCTCGGCCAGCTCCTTCAGGGGTGCTTCGCTGGTGAAGCCAATGATGCGGAAGTTGCTGGGGTGGATTTTCACAATGGCCGCGGCGTCGGGGGCCAGGGCCGCCTCGTAGTCGCCGACCCGGGCGTGGTTGGTGGTGCCCACCTCGACGAGTTGTGCGCCGCTGCACGCGATGATCTCGGGCAGGCGGAACGAGCCGCCGATCTCGACCAGCTCGCCGCGGGAGCAGACGACCCGCCGGCCGGCGGCCAGGGCGGCGAGGGTGAGCACCACGGCCGCCGCGTTGTTGTTCACCACCGTCGCCGCCTCGGCCCCGGTGACGCGGGCCAGCAGGGCGGCCACGTGGGCCTCGCGCTTCGAGCGCTCGCCCGTCGCAACGTCCACCTCGAGGTTGCAGTAGCCCGCGGCCACCTGCGACATGGCCTCGACGATGGCCGGGCCGAGGGGCGAGCGGCCGAGGTTGGTGTGGATGATGACGCCCGTGGCGTTGACCACGCGGCGGAGGGACTGCGGCTGGGCGGGCTGGAGGCGTCGGACGACCGTCTCGGCCACCAGCGCCGCGGCGTCGGCCTGGGGGGCGGCGTCGGCGCCTGCCTTGCCACGCTCCTCGCGCAGGGCGGCCACGCACTCGCGCACGCACTCCACCACCACCTCGCGGCGCAGGCCGCCCAGGAGCGCGCGCACGGCAGGCTGCGCCAACACCGACTCCACGCTGGGGATTCCGAGCACGTTCATCGCGGTTGGCCCTCAGGCTTCCGGGGAGCAGGCCGTTGCCGTATTGTAACCCCAATGCTGGCAGCGATCAAGGTCGAGCGAAAACGCAAGACCACCCCCTTGACTTCCCGCGCTCCCCCGCAGTATAATCAGGGTGTGGTGAGTCTAACTGAATGGGATGCTTGCCGGCGGCATAGGGCAGCAGGCAGTGCATCGGACGAGCACAATGTCAGGAGTTCCCAGATGAGGGTGTCCCGGCGGTTCTGGCTCGGAATGGCGGGCGCTGTGGCGTGCCTGTGGGGCTGCACGGGCACCGCAACGGCGGCGGAAGGCCTCGGTAGAACCACCCGCAGCAGCTCAGGCGACCACCGGCCATTGAAGTACTTCGTCCTCCAGGTCATGGGCGTGACCGGCGACGTGACGTTCGAGGTGTGTGGCGACATCGAGTACAGGAAGCGCCAGAGGGACTACAAGGAGGAGTACGAGAAGGCGGGTCAGGAGTGGCTGAAGAACAAGGCCGATGCCAGGAAAAGCAAGACGGAGTTCAAGGAGGACCCGCCCAAGGGCCCGAAACTTATGAGGAAGATGGAGGGGAGCTTCAAGAAGGAGGAGGAAGCCCGGGCCGCGGCCGACAAATTCCAGAAGCAGTTGGAAGAACTCAAGGAGAAGCGTGAGGCCAAGAAGGAGGGCGCCGCCAAGGAAAGCGGCGGGGAGAAGAAGGCTGAATGAGGGGCTGGGGACAGCCCTGCGCCGCCGACCAGGCCAGCTCTCAGCTCGCGCGGGCGGTGCGAGGCCCTGTCCTCCAGCCCCACCTGGCGCAAGACCGCCATCGTGGCCGCGCGGTTCACTGGGCGCCGGCAGAACAGCAGCGACAGCTCGACGTTCTCGGCCACCGTGAGGGTGGGCAGGAGGTAGAACTTCTGGAAGACGAAGCCCATCGTGCCGCGCCGCACGTCGGCGAGTTGGTCCTCGGACAGACCGGCAACCTGGCGGCCGGCGACCGAGAGCGAGCCCTCGGTCGGCGCGTCGAGGCACGAGAGGAGGTTAACCAGCGTGGTCTTGCCTGAGCCCGACGGTCCGAGGATTGAGACCATCTCGCCCGCCCGGATGTCAAGGTCCACACCGTCGAGGGCCTTCACCGTCTCGCTGCCGCGGTGGTAGTACCGCTTCAGGCCCCTGGCTTGGATGATCGCGTCACCAGCAGAGAAACCCACCTCTTTGTCTCCTCACTCAATGCGAATAGTGTCCTCCGGCGCCTCTCAGGGGCGCCGGCCGCAAATCGCGGAGTTGGCCGCTCGCGCGACGCCCCTTCGACGCGTCAGTGCGCCTTTCCCGAGCGCCGGCGGCACATCGCGGAGTTGATCAAGTCCGCGATTTGCCGGGGACGGTCAGTCAATCCCCTCACGAATGGCCTCGACCGGGCGCATGGAGGCGGCCCGCCACGCGGGATAGAGGCCGGCGAAGAAGCCGACGACGATGGTGCCCATGATGGCCGCGCCCAACACACCAGGCGTGATGCTCACGACCGAGCCGCGGATGCCGATGTCGAGCAGCGCCGTGATGGCTTTCTCGACGACCCGCACGCCCAGGATGGCGACCACGCAGCCGACAACGGCGCCCAGCGTGCACACGGCGAGCGTCTCGAGCCAGATGAGCTGGAAGATGTCGCTACGGGACGCGCCGATGGCCTTCATGATGCCGATCTCGCCCGTCCGCTCGTACACGCTCATCAGGATGGTGTTGATCACGCCGATGGTGGCGACGACCACGGCGATGGCCGCGACGGCCGTGAGCATCACCTGCGCCGCGCCCACGAGCATCACCAGCGTGCTCTTCACCTGCTCGAGGCCCACCACCTGCACCTCGGGCAGCTTCACCCAGCGCTCCGTGAAGTCCCGCACCGCGGGACCCGTGAAGTCCTTCATCTTGACGCCCACGATGGTCAATTGCGCGGGACGGCCGAAGACCTTCTGGGCCGTGGTGTAGGGCATGAACACCGTGCCGTCGTCCTGCGAGCCCGTGCGGGCCAGGACGCCGACGACCCGGAACTTGTGCATCACCGCCTCGGTCTTGCCATTGGGCGCGACGGAGAGGTAGAACTCGTCGCCGACCTTGCGCTGCTCGTAGGTGGCCGCCTCGTAGCCCATCACGACCTCGTCCTCGGCCTCGGGCGCGAACCAGCGGCCGCCGTCGAAGCCCCTGCCCGCCGCGAAGGCGAGCCACGACTTCATGGCGGAGAAGGTCGTCACCTCGATACCGCTGACGACCGTGAAGGACTTCCCGCTCTCGCCGATGCCGCCGGCCTCCTTCTCGGCCACGCCGATGAAGACGGGCGTGACCGCCTCGGCCGTGGGGTCCTTCCGCACCTGGTCGTAGACGTCCTCGGGCAGGTAGAGGAGGCCCGTGCCGCCCTTGAGCATCATGGTGGCCGCCTCGTAGGGGCAGCCCTTGGCCATGATCATCACCTGGAAGCCCAGCTTGTCTATGCTGTCGTTGATGGCGCGCTTGTAGCCCAGGATGAAGCCGCTCAGGCTCACCGTGACCATCACGGCCAGGCCCACGCCCGCCACGGTGAGGGCCGAGCGCATCGGGCGGCGCAACAGGTTCTTGAAGGCCAGGGAAACGAAACGCATTGCAGTGGTCTCCTGTGCCAAGTGGCGAGCGAGGAGGGAGGGGGAAAGTGAAAGGGAAGGGGAAAGGGAAGAGCCGCGAAGGCCGAAGGTGCCGCCATCCCTCGCTCGGCGCTCTGTTCTTCCCCTTTCCCTCTCACTCTCCCTTTCCCTCTCCCTCTCACTTTCCCTCTCACTTTCCCTCTCCCTCTCTTCACTTGAACTCGACGGCTTTGCCCTCGAGTTCGTAGCTGTCGCCACTCTTGGTCAGCCGCCCTTCGACCACGGCCCGCCGCCCGCTCCGCTGCGGGAACGTGGGGGCGATCTTGTTCATCTCCACGCGGATGTCCCGCCCGCTCTCGTCCTTCAGGAAGAGCCAGCAGCCCGTGGCCGGGCACTGGCGGACGATCGTGCCCTCGACCGCCACGTCGCGGTCGAGGTGCTCGGTGGGCTTCTCCAACAGGTCCTTGATGCTGGCCTCCTGGGCGCCCTGGAAGGGCGTGCCGAAGTGCTCGGGCCGCGTGAGGTGCCACACGAGCGCGGCCGCGCCCACGACGAGGATTGCGGCACACAGAATGAGGATATTGCGCATTGGCTTCCTTTCCCTTGCCCTCTCCCCTTCCCTTTCACTTTCTCCCGGCCTTCAGCTTCGCCAGAGCCTCCTTCGCGCGCTCGAAGAAGGGCTCGTGGCGCCGCTCGTAGGCAAAGAGGTCGAGCAGGATGAGGTTCTTGCGGACGCCGCGGAGCGAGGCGTGGAAGTCCGCCTCGCCGGCGGCGCCTTTCACGGGGTTGGCCAGGCGGCCCACCTTGTCCCTGTCGCTCGCCGGCTCGGCCGCCGCGTAGTAGTCGTGCTTGTAGAAGTCGGCGAGGGTGAACCCCTCGAACTGGCTCCGGAACTCCTTGGCCTTCACGTCAGCCAGAGTCTAACCTCAAGGGAGCCAAGGACATGGCACAGCGAACCGTGAACCTGGTGCTCGCGGTGGCCGGCCTTCTGGTCGTCGCCGCCCTCATCCTCTTCGGGTGCGATGCCTGGAAGGCAGCGAGGACAGGGCCGCGGTGGCGGCGGCGGCTGCTCGGCTCCGCTCTCATGTTATTGGCAGCACTAGGCTTACCAGCTCTCGGCGCTGAGGCGGCCCCCGCCGACGCGCCCAAGCAGGCGACCCCCGACGCCTCGGCTGATTGGCAGGCCATCCACGACGCCTGGGCTGCTGCCCTCCCCCTCGCCAGGACCGGCAAGAGCACCTCCGCCCAGCGCAAGGCCGCCGACGACAAGATGAAGGCCGCCTCCGAGGCCGCTAAGAGCTTGGAAGCAAAGGGCTTACTCGCTTCCCAGGAGGCCGACCTCCTCAATGTTGAGTTGGCGAACCTCCGCCAGGAGATCTATCGCGAGCCGCCGACCGATTTCCGCGGCACGTGCTACGACATGGCCTATATCTCCTCAGCCCAGCAGAGCTTACAGCGATTGAACCAGCGCCTGCCCCTCGTCGAGAAGCTCCTCGAAGGCGGCAAGGTGAACCCCACCGTGGGCGGCAGGGTCATCGCTGCCATCGAGGCGGATCTCGCTATCCTCAAAGATGCCAAGAACATGGAGCAACTCAGGGGCGACGAGCGGGCCAAGGCCGACGCCGCTCGCGACAAGGCGGCCCAGGCCCTCCAGCGCCTCCGCAAGCTCATGCCCCCGGTCCCGACCTGCTACGCGCCGCCGCCGCCCCCGCCGCCACCGAAGCCCAAGAGCCAGAGCTATCTCAACCAGCGCCTCGACCGCATCGCCGCCCTCGAGCGCGACGGCCGCCTCTCCCCCGCGGTCGCTGCCCGCGTCCGCAAGGCCATCGAGGACGAGCGGGCCGCCACGTAGCGGCCCCCAAAGGTGGCCTTTTCTGCCACCTCAAGGGTTCATTTTTCGCCATCCGCGCCGGGGGCTGTACCGGGCAACAGAAGGCACACTGGCGTAGGGGGCATGCCCATGTCCGACCGAATCGTAGGAATCCTCCTCGCCATCGCAGGCGTCCTTGCGGTGGCCACCATGGCGCTCCTGGGCTTCGACGCCTGGCGCGCCGCGCGCACCGGCCCCCACTGGCGCCGGCGCCTGTTGCACGCCGGCCTGGCCCTCCTCGCCGCGGTCGGTGTGCCCGCGTGCGGGTCCGGAGCCGAGCCCCAGCCGCCGGTGACTGGCCAGACCCCGGCCGACCCCACACCCCTGCCCGACACACCCGAGTGGAAGCACGTCGAGGCCACCTGGCGCGAGGCCAGCGAGGTCGCCACGGGCAAGCGCGGCCCCTACCCCTTCGACCGCGCGGGCAAGGAGAAGCTCCTCGCCGAACTCAAGAAGGCTCTCGCCGGCGTCGAAGCCCTCCACCAACGCGCCGCGCTCGGCGACGCCGCGGCCGGCCTGCTCAAGCAGGACCTCGTCCTCCTCGAACACGGCGTCCAGGAGAAACGACCGACCGAGATCGGGATGGAGAAGGCCAGCTGCTACGAGGCGATGGCCCTCAGGCCCGTCGAGGACAGCATGACGCGCCTCTCGGCCCGGCTGCCGCTCCTCGAGAACCTCGCGGCCGACGCGAAAGTGCAGCCGCACGTCGTCGGCAAGGTCATCGCCACGGTCGAGCGCGACATCGCGACGCTTGGCGACGACAAGCTCACCTCGCGCGTGCCCGAACCCGACCGCCTCAAGGCCGAGAGCATCCGCACGGCAGCTGCTGCCCTCGTCGCCAAGCTCAGGGCGGCGCTTCCGCAACTGGAAGGCGGCAAGCCCAAGTAGAAGGAGGACTCCGTGGGACAGCGAACCCTGACCATCGTTCTGGCGCTCTTCGGCCTGCTCGTGATCGCCGCCCTCGCGCTCATGGGCTGCAATGTGTATCACGCGGCCCGGACCGGCCCGCGATGGCGGCGACGCCTCGTGGGGGCCGGCCTGTCGCTCCTCGCGCTCTTGGGCGTACCGCCTGCCGCGTCCGCCGCGGAGGCGCCGGCCAAGCTGGTGGCTGCCGAGTCCAAACCACTGACGGATTCGCCGGAGTGGAAGTCCCTCGACGCGACGTGGCGCGAGGCGAGTGAGATCGCCTCGGGCAAGCGCGGCCCCTACCCCTTCGACGAGGCGGGCAAGGCGCGGGCACTCGCCGCCCTCGAAAGTGCAGGCAAGGACGTCGCCGCTCTCCAGGCCAAGGGCCTCGTGAGCGAGGCCGAGGCGGGCCTGCTGGGAATCGAGCTTGGCCGCCTCTCGCGGGGCGTCCAGGCCATGCGCCCCACCGAGATGCGCAACGCCACGTGCTACAAGCCCATGTCGCTCGGCTACCAGGCGAGGCAAACGGTCGAGCGCCTCGCCGCCCGCCTGCCGCTTCTGGAGAAGCTTGCAGGTGCCCAGCAGCTTCGGCCCGCCGTCGCGCGCAAGGTCCTCGCCGCAGTGGAGGCAGACCTGGCGACGCCCGCGGACGAGAGGGAGCTAATCGGCTACCCCGCCGCCGACAGGCCGAAGATGGCGGAGACCCGCAAGGCCGCCGCCGCCCTCGTAGCGAAGCTCAAGGCCGCCCTGCAATAGCGGGGCATGCCGACCCTCGGCGCGCGTTGTGAAGCAGCGCTCCGGCATGGTGCCGCATCGTGAGAAAGGGGCAATCCGCCGCACGCGGCGTGGCCGGAAGCGAGGATTCCACACCTGTACAGCCCGCCGCCTCAGGGGCAGGCCCCGCCGGCCCAGGGCGACCAGGGGGGCCTCCTGGCCTTCCTGCGCAAGAAGAAGCAACAGCCATGAAGAAGCGCGGAATGCGGAGTGGGGAGCGCGGAGTGCGGGTTGGAGTCTGGAATCTGGAATCTGGAATCTGGAATCCCCGATCCCTTCTCCCGCTCGCGCTCGCCCTGCTCGCCCTCAGCGGCCGGGGGCAGGTGGGCGCGGACACGATTGTCCTGCGCAACGGCCAACAGCTCCAGGGCCGCGTGGTCATCGAGGGCGACAAGGCGCGCATCGAACTCGACGTTGGCGGCACCGTGGTCGTGGACCGCGGGGAGATCGCGAAGACCGCCGCCGACGGCCCGGCCGCGGCCGCCAGGGGCGAGGCCATCGCCGTGTCGGACGAACTCCTCGCGCGCCTGAAGGCCCGCGAGGAGGCCCACAAGCTCATCGAGGCCCTCTTCGACGAGAAGGAGCCTCTCCGCCTGAGGGCCGAGGCGGAGCTGGCGCACCGCGGCCGCGAGGCCCTGCCGATGGTGCGCGCCGCCTTCCTCGCCGCCACCCCCGTGCCGCGCCGGCACCTCCTGCGCGTCCTGGCCGCCATCGGCGACCCGGCCTCCACCCCCAAGATCGTCGAGGTCCTGCGCAACCCTAACGAGAAGGAACTGCACGCCGACGCCGTGAAGGCCCTCGCCGCCATCGAGGGCCACAACGCCACGCTGGTCCTCACCGAACTCCTCGTGAACTCGAAGGACGATGAGGTGCGGCTCGAGTGCCTGAGGTCCCTGGCCGACATGGGCTCGCCTTTCGCCGCGCCCTTCGTCGCCGAAGCCCTGCGGTCCGACCCCCTGCGCCAGCTAGCCCGCGCCGCTGTTGCCCAGTGGGACGATTCGGTGCTCCTGCCCTACCTGCTCCCGCTGCTCGACGACGCGGCGCGCGAGGGCCGCGAGCGCGCGGCCGCGTGGTGCGTCCGCCTCGTCACCCCCGGCCACGCCCTGGCGCTCGCCCGCCTGCTCGAGGCCTACGACGACGAGAAGGACGTGGCGAGGCTCCTCCGCGGCGGCGTGACCCGCCTGCACAGGGACTTCCCGGTCGTGGGCGACGTCGAGCTGCTCAACGCCCCGCAGACGGCCATCCGCGACTCCGCTCTCGAATCGCTCAAGAAGGCCCAGAAGGACAAGAAGAAGCGGGGCAACACGGCGCGCGACTGGCGCGACCTGCGCGACGAGGCCGCGCAGCCGCGGCTCGACGTGGCGGCCACCGACGCGCGCGCCCGCGGCCTCGTGCGCGACGTGCGCGGCGAGGGACTCGCCCCCGACATCGAGTCCTCGCTCAAGACCCCCGCGGCGGCGCTCCCCGTGAAGGTGGACGTCGCGGGCAAGCTCCTGCCCCTGCCCCCCCTGCCAGCGCCAGCCGACGGCCCGGCGCACAGCCGGCCGCGCGACGCCCGCCCCATCCTGGCACGCCTCGACCGCGAGCAGCGCGCGGCCCCCTACGTCGTGCGGCTCATCTGCCTCACAGGCGCCGACCTCACGGTGCCAGGCCTCGAGCCCGCCCTCTGCCCCACGCGGCCGGGGGGAGCGGTGCTCCTCTCCTTCGCCCGCCTGGGCGACACGCGCGACGCGGTGCTCGCGCGCGCCCGGCGGCTGGCCCTCCACGCCCTCGCCCGCTCGATGGGCCTGCCCGCGTGCGCCGACCCCTCCTGCCCCAGCAGCTCCGTCTATTCCGCGGTGGACCTCGATGCCAAGTCGCCCCGCTACTGCGCCGCGTGCGGCGCCGCCTTCGCGGCCGCCTGGGCCGCCGAGCACGACGCCGCGAGCTTCAACTACGGCCCCGCCGGCACCAAACTCGCTGCCATCGCGGGCCGGGTGAAGACGAAGGACGCCTGTGCCGCGGCGGCCTACGCCTACGAGCGCGCCCTCCAGCCCCTCGCGGCCATCGAGCAGTGGAAGGCCTGGCAGACGGCTGGCGGCGCCGAGCCGGCCCAGGTGGCCCTGGTCACCAAACGCATCGAGCTGCTCGACCGCTTCGAGAAGTGGCTGGCCCGCAAGAAGCTCACCGCTGCCCCCGCCCCGCCCCCCAAGGGCCGCCCCCCCGCCCCCTGACCCCACGCCCCAAACTGTTTGGCCTGTTGACTCCCCGCCGCCGGCCTCCTATGATTAGTGTATGGCAACCGGCCGAGAGACTCCGGGAGGGGAGAGGGCCAAGGCCATGACCACGCGAGCCGTTTTCATCTGCGCCCTCCTTCTCGCCGCCGCAAGCGCGGCGGAAGTGCCCAAGGACCAGGATGCCTTCCAACAGCTCCTCCAGAAGGTCCAGACCGAGCCCGGCAAGGTGTCGGAGGACCAGGTGAAGGAGTTGATCGCGGCCGGCCAGCGGTTGGGCCACGGCTACGCCGTGTCGCTGGCCCTCAAGGGCTACCTGGCGCAGGCGCCCCAGGTGTCGCCGGCGCTGCTCCTGGCCGCGGCGGAGAACGCGCTGTGGGCGGGCGATTTCCGGACTGCCGCCGCGCGCTGCAAGGCCGTCCTCGACATTCCGCAGGGCGACGGCGTCGCGCCCGAGGCCGCGGGCCTGCTGTGCCGGGTGCTGGTGGACTTCCTGGGGGCGGACGACGAGGCATATCGGTTCCTCGCGGCCAACGCCGAGCGATTCCGCCAGGCGCCGGGTGGGACAGGCATCTTGCCTGTCGGGCCACAGGCGGGACGCCTGTGCCACCTGCGCTTCGATGCCTGGTTCCTCGACGCCCTTGAGGATTTCCTGGAGGATGGCCTGCGCCTCCTCGGGCTTGTCGGCGGGCAGCTTCTGCACGAGGGCGGCCATGCCCTGGGGCGGCTCGGCGGTTTGGGCCGTCGTGCCACAGAAGGCCACTGCCAACACCCACCACACGCTCTTGCTCATGCGAATGAACATGCCTGCTCTCCTGTTCTTTGCCAGATCCGTCGAATTCGACCGATTCGACCGATTCGATCGATTCGAAGGGTCGCGCCCCCAACACCCAACACCCAACACCCAACACCTTTCTTCACACGGGCAAATGCCATGGCGCCCGCATCGGCACGTTGACCAGGCGATTCGCCTCGTCGTCGCCGACGAATTGCTCCTTGTCGGGGTCGTAGCGGAGCTTGCGGCCCAGGCGGATGGCGATGTTGGCCAGGTGCAGCAGCGTGGCGCAGCGGGTCGAGACGTCGGCGTTGCCCGCGCACTCGACGCGCAGGCGGACGGCCTCCTCGAAGCTGCCCTCGCCGGCTCCGTACTTCCGCGGCGTGTCGGGCACGGCGGCGACCACCCTCTCCTGCTCGGGCGTGAGGGTGGGCAGGCCGCGGTCGGCGATGGGGCACGGCTCGCCCCACTCGCCGCTCTCGAAGACGAATGTCGTGCCGTCGGCGTACTTCAGGCTCACCCAGCCCCAGAGCTGCACGGCCTCGTCGTGCTGGGGCCGCGGGGCCGAGGCCTCGATCTCGACCGGGCTGGTGTGGTCCTTGGCGTAGCGGCACTGCGGGCCGTCGAGGTAGTGCTCGCCCATGTCGGCCAGCCCGCCGCCATCGTAGTCCCAATAGCCGCGGAAGCTGCCGTGGACGCGGTGCGGATGGTAGGGCTTGGCGGGCGAGGGGCCGAGCCACATGTCGTAGTGGAACCCCTTCGGAACGGGCTGCGGCACGAGGTGCGGGCGCCCGCTCCACATCTTCACCTTCCAGTCGTAGTGGGGGCGGGAGAAGCGGACGACTGGGCCGTTGTCCTTGATGACCCCGCTGGCCATGATCTTGTACGTGCGGTCGTTGCCCCCGACGCCGAAGCGTCCGTAGGTGCCGATCTGGAAGATGCGGCGGTAGCGGCGGGCCGTGTTCGCCACGGCCCTGCCCTCCGCGATGAACCGCGTCATCGGCTTCTCGCACAAGACGTCCTTCCCCGCCTGCATCGCCATGATCGAGATGAGCGCGTGCCAGTGCGGCGGCGTGCCGATGTAGACGACGTCAATGTCCTTGCGGTCCAGCACCCGGCGGAAGTCCACGTAGCCCTCGCACGGGGAGCCGGCCTTGTTCAGGGCTCCCTGCAAGCGCTGCTCATTCACGTCGCACACCGCGAGCATGAAGGGGGGCTTGCCCGGCTCGTTGTGGCGGACGGTGCCCGCGAGCGCTCCGCCGATGCCGATGGTGGCGCGGGTCAGCACATCGCTCGGCGCCCGGCGGCCCTCGCCGCCGAGGACGCCTCTCGACACTACGCCGAGTGCGGCAGCGCCTGCCCCGGCGCGGGCAAGCCACTGCCGGCGCGACTGGATGTTCGTGTGCACTGTGGCATCTCCTTTCTGGCAGCCCTCCCTACTCGTATCGCATCAGTATGTACGTTCCACCCGCAAATGCAAGTGGCACAGTGCGTCTCAGTGTCGGCCAGTGTCTGCCAGAGTCGCTCACTCGCCGTTTGGCGATTCTCGCCCTTCTTGTCCAGAGTCGCTCACTGTTTGCCAGAGTCGCTCAGCATTGCGCCACGCGCGTCCAAGGGGGGGAGGGGGACGCCTCCCCAGCCGTCCTCGTCCGCGGACACATCCATCTTGGTGCAACTGGACCCTCCCTATAGTACAACGACATTACCCGCCTGAGATGGGCGGCCGGGAATTGTAAAGAATTGTCAACGCCCAGCACCCGGACGGACAGGAAACGTTTGACACGTCAGGGACAGTACTGTATGAAGGGAGCGGTGCGAGGCCGACAGGAGAGAGCGATTTCGAGGCTGCGGCGGCAATTCGAGGAGCTTGTGGACCGCCACTACGAGGGGGTGTGGCGCTACGCGCGCTTCCTCACCCGCGGGGCCGCCGAGGCCGAAGACCTGGTGCATGAGGCGTTTCTCCTTGCCTTTGATAGACTTATGGAGGGCCAGGAGTTCACGGGCGACGCCGGGGCCTGGCTCCGCGGCGCCCTGCGCAATCTGGTGAAAGCCTGGTGGCGCGAGCGCCAGAGGCTGCCGCAGGACGTTGCCGACCACCTGGGGCTTCTCGCCGAGGAGACGGAGGACGCCTGGGCGTCCCTAGCCGGCGAAGAGTTGAGGGCTGCGCTCGACCACTGTCTCGGCCTCCTCGGACCCGAGGACCGCGACCTGGTGACCCGCCGCTACGAGCGCGGGATGCGGATCACCCGCATCGCCGAGGAGTTGCGGCGGAACGCCGCGACCGTGCGGGTGCAGCTCTTCCGCATCCGCCAGGCCCTCAAGGAATGCGTGGAAGGCCAATTGGCCAAAGGACTTACGTCGTGAGCCAGGACTGGCGCGAACTCCTTGACCGCGCGCTGGAGGGCGAGGAGCTGTCGGGTCCCGAGGCCGAGGCCCTCGCCGCCGCGCTGGCCAGCGGCGCGCGGCGCGAGGAGGCCCTGGCCATCGTGTGTCTGGAGGGGTGCCTCCGCGAGCGCCTCGCGCCCGGGGCGGGGCAGGCGGTCGCCCGCTCGCGCGAGCGGCTGCTGGCGAAGGCGTTGCTCCGCGAGAAGGGCCGGCGGGTGGATGCGGCCCTTGGGGCGGTGGTAGGCGAGGAGCGAGGCGTATTCGCCCACGCCCTCGTCGAAGTACTCGAAGCTGCGGCCCACCAGGCACACCCGCTCGCGCGTGAGCGGCGGCAGGACCGCGAACGAGCAGCACATCGAGGCGCTGCCCGCGCCCGTGATGCAGCGCCGAACGTCGCCGAAGTACTGGAGGAGCACCAGATCGTCGTAGGACACCTTTGCTGCGGCCGCGATGGCCTTCAGCTCGGCCAGGAACTCGGGCGGCTGGAACCGCTCCATCACCTTGCTGCCCTTGAGGACGTTCTGGTAGGCGTCCGCATCCTTCCCGAAGCCGTCGGTGATCACCGCCTTGACCACCCGCTGAATCGTCGGCCCGAGGAGCCTGCCGTAGGCCGTCCCCATCTCCTCGGGCGTGCCCTCGACCGAGACGACGGTGTGGCCGTTGAGCGTCTCGAGCCGGCCGTGGGGCACGACCGCCGGCTCGGCCGCCGTGACGAGAGTGTAGACGGCCACCACGGCGGCAACCATGCAGGCAAGCACTCGTTTGGTCATCTCTTGCTCCTCCGTTTCGAGGCCAGCCGTAGTTTCACGACAGCGTAGATGGCGATGGCGGCGACGCATGGCAGGACGCCGCGCAGCAGGAAGTCGCGTGACCCCCAGAAGCCCGTTGGGAGCAGAGGGGCTTTGGCTGGCGGGTCCTGGTTGGCGGCGGGGTCGGCCTCCAGACCCTTGTCCGTGAGGCGGAAGGCGCGATAGGGCAACTCGCAGGCGGGGATGGTGCCCATGGCAACCTTCAGGCGGCGGTTGGTGGCGTCAATCGTCGCGGAGTGCAGGTTCATGCCGTTGATCGGCACGCCGTCGGCGCCAGCGATGTTGGCGGCGAAGTCCAGCTCGCCCCTGCCCGCGAGCGCGAGGTCGCGGGCCACGCCGATCCGCCCCCTATGCTCGGATGCCGAGGGGTTGCCGTCCTGGCAGAGCTTCATGAAGGTGTTGGCCGCGCCTACGAAGCCGTCGGCCGGGCGGCGGACGACGAGCTTGGCGTGGTCGAACTCGATGAGAGCAGCGTCGGGCGGGTTCCCCGACGCGACCAACATGTTCGTGCCGCACGCTCTCGATGCCTTCGCGATCAAGTCAATGCCCTGTTCGACGCTCTCCGCGCGCTCGGCCACGTAGCGGAGCAGGAAGCAGGTCGAGATCGCCTCCAGCGTCTCGCTCCGGGAGCCGGCCACGATGTTGAACGACACGGCGACGCCCCTCTCGTTCAGAAACGTCCAGCCGTTGAGCACGCCGGCCCAGGTGACGGTGACGAAGGGGATGCGGCCCTTCGGGCGGTAGTAAGCGAGGATCGAGGCATAGGCGCCCACGCCGTGATCGTGGTAGTCGAAGTTGCGGCCGACGAGGCAGACCCGCTCCTTCGTCAGCGGCGGCAGGATGGCGAACGACGTGCAGAACATGGCGTTCCCCGCGCCGCGGATGCAGCGCCGCACGTCCCCGTAATACTGGAGCAGCGCAAGCTCCTCGTATGAGACCTTGGCCGCCTCGGCCACGGCCTTCAGCTCGTCGAGGAACTCCTTCGGCTGAAACCCCTCCATCACCTTGCTGCCTGCGAGAAGATTCTTGCGGGCCTCTGGCTCGGCGGCGATGCCCTTTGTGACCAGGTCATGGAGCACCCGCTGGATCGTCGGCCCGACCAGCCTGCCATACGCCGTGCCCATCTCCTCGGGTGTGCCCTCGACCGAGACGACCGTGTAGCCGTTCAGCGTCTCCAGCCGGCCGTGGGGCACGACCGCCGGCTCGGCGGCGACCGAGCATGCCGCGGCGAGGAGCAGCACTGGGGACAGACGGCGCACTCGCCTCATCGCGTGACCCTCTGGAGCTGACGGCGATTGTAGCCCGTGGGCGGACACAATTCAACGTCCACGCGCGAGCCACACAGAGAGCCCGCCCGACGGTCCAACATTCTGTAGAATGTTGGACCATCGGACCGCGACGCCCGCGTGGAGGAACGCGGCGGCCTGAGGCCACGGGGCTTGACATCGCGCCCGCGATGGCCTATCCTGTGGGCGTGCCGTGGCGGAGGAGTGGCGTTGACCGGGCCTTCCATGACCGCGCTTCGTCAAGCCATTGCGTGTTGCGCCGTTGCCGTGGGACTCCTTGCGGTCGCGGGCGAGCGGCCCAAGGGCTCCACCAAGGCCCAGGAGGCCGCCGCCGAGCGGGTGTTCGCCGAGGCGAGCCGCCTGTTCCAGCGCCAGCAGCTCTTCGAGCTGCGGTCGGTCCTCGAACGATTGCAGAAGGCCCATCCCGACTCCGCCCCCGTGACCGACACGGAGCGCAAGCCGTCGTTCGCCGACATGCTCAAGGCGGTCGAGGGCCTCGGCAAGCTCCTCGTCGTCCGCCGCGACGGCGCGGCGGGGGCCTTCCGCAAGGTGCAGGAGGCGATTGACGCCGCGACGGCCAACAGCACGATCGAGATCCAGGACGACGGGCCGTATCACGAGAAGCTCGTGGTTCCGCAGGACAAGGCGCGCCTCACGCTCCGAGGGAAGAAGCCGCTCTGGCCCGTCATCGCGGCGGTGGGGGAGGGGGGTGCCGCGCTGACGGTCGAGGGGGCGGAGACGACCGTGGAGCACCTCGTCCTCGCCCACCAGGCCGCCGGGGGCGCAGCGCTCGCGGTGCGGCGCGGGCCGTGCCAGCTCCGCTCCGTCGTCCTCGGCGCCAAAGGCCCGCCGCCCTCGCTCGCCAGCCTCTCGCTCGAATTGGGCCTTCACAATTGGAGCCCAGGCTTCATCTACAAGCCCTATGGAATGAGGATCAGCCCTTGACAGGCTTCGTGTGTTGACAGCCGCGTATACCAGTATTCTCGCTTCGAAGGTGGTGTAGGCCAGCAATTCGAATGTGGGGGTATAGCTGAGCTGGGGCTCCCTGCCGTGACGCAAGTAGACATCGTAGTACCTGTCAGGATAGGCGAGGATGTGAGGGTATGCGCCGGCTTCCAGGATCTCTGCGACCAGAGCAAGCACTAGTGGTTCTGCTACGAACGGGGCCTCGACCAAAACGCGGTCGCCGGCTTGGACGGTGATGCAGTGTTGTGTGAGCAGTTGGGCGAGCTTGATTACTCGTGGATCGGACATCGGGAGCCCCCTGTTGGATCCCCTCGGGCCCGTGATAGCGAGAGGGGGAACGAGAAAGCGGAGAGACTGCCAAGGCGGGACTTGGCCCGCCGCCCAACGGCCTCGAGCTAAGCCGCTCGGCGGCTCGGGCTTCGTTCCTTCATTCTAGGGCAACTCGGCTGGCCAGGCTCATCTGGGTATTCGCCCGCCAGCCGAGTCGGCTTCAGCGAGTTGTTGGGCCGCTTCCACTAGCCTCAACTGAGTTCCCGGATTGGATCTTCAACACCAGCCCGGGACGAGACTTGCGGCAATTGCGTCCCACTCACTACCGGAAGCATCGTTTGGACTGCGCCGGTCAAGCCGTTTCCTGGCGGTGCAGGTCGCAAGGCGATCGTGAGCCCCTGCTTTGCCAGGCTAAGGGGGTGTGCAAGTCAGAGCGCCTCAGGAAGCCGCTGACCGAACTAACCATGCCAACCCAACCTCGCTCTGGCCGGGTGCCGCAGGCAGTGAAAGGACCCTCCAGCAGCGGATGACCGGAGCAGCGCTCCAACTACCGCGAGTGGTAGGATCGAACCGAGAGACGTCCCCGAACAGCACTTCGCACAAGCGAACCACCGCCCGCCACAACAACGAGCAATAACCCGGCGGTCAGCAGTCTCAACCACTGACCGTGAAACGCAAGCCACACCTCTATGACCATGAGCGCTAGGGCAAGTGCCAGTACAAGAAACCCAAACGCCCCGAGGAGGCAGCGGACTAGGCCACTAATGGGGATCTCATGCGTCTTCAGCATTGCAGCTCAGGCTAAGCGGCCCAACTATAGATTCTGAATATCCCCCTCCAGGGGGAATGAAACCGCCTCCGAAGGGTCGTATAGTCTGTCCAACAGGGGGTGTTATCTGGACGGATGGGCCCGCGAATCGGCCGGTCCGCCCGCCAACCGCTCGGCCCCACGCTCCGCCCTCGCCACGGCCTCCCGCTAGCCCAGCGGCGCCCCCTGCCCACCAGCATAGCGGCTTTCCGGCCGGCCAGCAACTCCCGGGGGACCCCATGCCCACCCCGCGCTTGCTCGACCACACCCGCCTGATCATGCGCCGCCAGCACTACTCGCTGCGCACGGAACGCGCCTACCTCACCTGGATCCGCCGCTTCATCCTCTTCCACGACAAGCGCCACCCTCGCGACATGGCCGCCCCCGAGATCGAGGCCTTCCTTACCCACCTGGCCATCGACGCCCACGTCGCCGCCCCCACCCAGAACCAGGCGCTCTCTGCCCTGCTCTTCCTCTACCGCCAGGTGCTCGGCACGGAAATCGAGCTCCCCCTCCATAACCTGCGCGCCCGACGAACCCAGCGCGTGCCCGTGGTCCTCTCGCGCGACGAGGTCCACGCACTGCTCAACACGCTCACCGGTACCCACCAACTCGCCGCCCGCGTGCTCTACGGCAGCGGCCTGCGCCTGATGGAGTGCCTGCGCTTGCGTGTCAAGGACCTCGACTTCGACCTGCTCCAGCTCACGGTGCGCGACGGCAAGTGGCTCAAGGACCGCCTCACCATGCTCCCCGAGTCTCTTCTGCCCAGCCTCGCCGATCACCTGCAGCGCGTCTACCAACTCCACCAACACGACCTCGAGCTCGGTCTCGGAGCCGTCGCCCTGCCTACCGCCCTCGAAGCCAAGTACCCCAACGCCCCCTTCGACTGGAGCTGGCAGTACGTCTTCCCGGCCCGCGCACCCTCACGCGATCCGCTCACCGGACGAATCCACCGCCACCACCTCGGCCCGGCCGGGCTCCAGCGCGCCATCCCCCGCGCAGCCCGCCGGCTCGGGATCACCAAACGCGTCAGCTGCCATACGCTGCGCCACTCCTTCGCCACCCACCTCCTCGAAAACGGCTACGACATTCGCACGGTCCAGGAACTGCTCGGCCACAAAGACGTCAAGACCACCATGGTCTACACCCACGTGCTGCAGCGCGGCGGTCTCGCCGTTCGCAGCCCACTCGATCCTCCGCCCCATCACCTGCTTCCCGTTCGGCCAAGAGTCCCCTCCGCAGCCACGCAGGGGCTAACCGAGCCAGAGCACAAAGCACCGCCGCTGCCTGCCTGATCGGAATCAAACGGGGCCTGGGTGATGCCCAAGCCCCGCTGGCTTCCCGGAACGAAACCGGGCTAAATATCCAGGTTGCGCACGTCCCGTGCATGGGTCTGAATGAACCGCCGCCGCGGCGGGACCGCCTCGCCCATCAACATGTCGAACGTCCGGTCGGCCGCCGCCGCGTCCTCGATCGTCACCTGCAGCAGCGTGCGCTTGGCCGGATCCATCGTCGTCTCCCACAGCTGCACCGGGTTCATCTCCCCCAGGCCCTTGTAGCGTGGTGACACAAGTTCCAGCAAGAAACCGGGTTGACCCGTCTCCGGGTCCGCTGGAAGCAGGAGCCAGCAGGATGTGATCGGCAGCATACGCTTCTGCCTGACCCTCTACCTTCCCGAATCCGGACGCACGGCGCACCGTTGAGCAGACGACGACATCGCCGATCCTCAGGTCCGGAGTGAGAGCTCCGGCGAAGCCGAGAGAGATCATGGCGGTGACGGGATAGCGCTCCAAAACAAAGCGCGTTGCGTTCTCAGCCCGCTTCCTGCCGATCCCCGTCTGAAGGAGGAGACAGGGCTTCCCTCTCAACTGGCCGCGGTACACCCTACAGACAGGGCCGGCCACGACCTCCTCGACAGACATCTGTCTCCGGAGGCCGGCTGTCTCCTGCCCGAATGCACCTAACAGAGCTATCATCGATACTCCCAAACCCACGAATCCCTTATTGCGCTGCCGCACGTCCGCCTCGCGCGGAAGCCATTCTCTCGCCCTGTGGCGAGACGGCGCGGCAATCTCAGGTGGTTGGACCCGAGGTCTGTCCTAGCTTCGCCTCCACCGCCGCATTCAACTTGCGCTCGTAGCGCCAGTTCTGGTACATGGTGCGGGGCTGGATGCCGAAGTAGTGGCGGTGCCAGAGGATGGCCGTAGCCAGGATGTCCTTGGCCTCTCGCAGCTTGCCGGGATTGACGGAGTCCTTGTGCCGCAGCGCCGCTGCTTCTTCGAATGTGTTCACCCGTGTCATCTTGCCGTCCGGCCCCGGGACCACAAGTCCCGCGCTCCTGAGGATGCGGTAGCGCTCGGCCGTCTCCTCGGGGGTAGGACCGCAGACCAGAGCGCACTGGCCGCAGATGAGCGGGATGGGATAGGACTCGATGCCTTTGATGTCCAGGCGGCGCATGAGCTCCGCCAGGATGCGGTAGCGCCCGGCCTCGTCCTGCGGCAGGTCGTCGACCTCGGGTATACCATCGAGGATCTCGTCCGGCCAGATGATGTAGCAGACGCGGCGCAGGACATCGAAGCGCTGCGTGGAGTCGCCGGTGGTCAGGCCGCGCTTGAGCAGGGCCAGCAGGATGGTGAGCCGTTTCCCGGGCTCAGGCAGGCGCTCCACCCACTCCTCGATCCAGTGCAGTCCCCAGTTGCTGAACTTATGGTCCATGCTTAGGCTGTGCAGCCCGAAGCAGGACGTGTTGCAGTAGTCGATGTTGCGGTGGCGGCCGCGCGGCAGCAACTCGCCGTTGAGGTAGATATACTCGGCCTCCTTGGCGTCGAACATGCGCGGAGGGCAGGACATGGCGCAACGCTTGCACTTGGCGCAGACGCCATCGATGAAGTAGTTGGCGGGAATCAGGGGGTCGCTCTCCAGCACCGCATCGGTGATCACTCCACCAAGGTGGACAGCGGCGCCGTACTCCTTCGTCTTGACGTTGCCCGACCAGCCGGGGGCGGCGATGCCCGCGGCTATCGCGCCCAGGCGCAGTGAGAAAGCAGGCTTGAGCGAGAAGACGTAGGGGGCGCGGCGGTAGTCGCAGGACATGGGCAGGGGCCGCGCGCGGAAACCCCGCTCGACCAGGAAGTCGGCGAGGTCCTTCTCGAGGCGCATGATGCGCTGGTACTTCAGGAACTGGTCCAGGTTGTGAGGGGCAGGCGAGCGCTTGGCCAGGAAATCGTAGATGGCGCCAACGTGATAGGGCACGGCCATGGAGATGACCGACTTGGCGCCCTTCATGCTGTAGTTGAGATCAGTGGAAGGCGGCCCGTCGAAGCGCTCGGGGCCGGCGACCCCCACCAGTTCCACTCCCCTGGTCCGCACGAAGTCTTTGATGTCGGTTTCCAGTCTCATGACGTCACTATGGTAGTGGGATGATGTCTCTCTGGCAACTCTGATTGATGATCAACCCCCTATGTCCCCCACTCTTGGGGGAAGCAAAGGAGGAACTGGGGGACACCCCCAAGCCCCCGGCAGGAGATGCTCTCCTGCACCTCTTCTTCATTCCCACGTCGACGGGAATCCACGCATGGGGCGTGCAGAGGGCCGAAGGCCCTCTGCGTTCATTTCTACGCGTTCATGACGTACGCGCCGTTCAGCGCGTGAACATGGTTGGTCCAGATGTTCTCGTAGCGCCTCTTGTCGGTGGCCGCCCTCATTATCATCTTCAGGCAGTACTCCGCCTGCTTCGGCGTGGTCGCCTGCCTGCCGTGCAGCTCGAGGGCATACCTGGAGAAATCGCGCACCATGAAGTCGAAGATCTGGTCGACGAGGTCGGCCTCCAGTCGCTCGATCCGGGCTTCCTCGAGTATCAGTTGGCCATAGACGACCAGCGTGAAGAGCTCGCCCAGGCTCATCAGGAAATCGACGTCCTTTGTCTGCTCGTCATCCGGAGTGGCCGAAGCCAGGAACTGCTTCAGGACCTCGATCTGCTCCCGGAGTATCCTGACGTTGGGGAGATCGAACCGGTCGAAGACCGGTCCGTAATCGTGGAACCGGATCTTGCCCAGGCCCCGGGCCGGACCCTGGTTGAACAGGAAGTCGTCGGAACCGGTGTGCATGATCTTGCCGACTTCGGGGTATTGGCCCGGATTGAAGAAGTAGTTCGTCATGAACTTGACGATCAGGGCGATGTTGACGTGGACCGTGCCCTCCAGCCTCGGGAGCGCGCGGATGTCGCGGGCCGCCATCTCGAAGTAGGTATCCTTCTCGAAGCCTTTGGCCGCGATCACATCCCAGAGCAGGGTGATCACCCACCAGCCGACAGTAGGCGTCGGTGAACATCTGCTTGACGTGGGAAAAATCGGTCACGTGCATGCCGTAGAGCACGCGGTTGGCGGCGTGGTTGACGGCCTCGTAGAGGGCGTGGGTGCAGATCCCGATCGAGGCCCAGCCCAGGTTGTACTTGCCCACGTTGACCGTGTTGAGGGCGGTGTACAAGGCGTCGTCGCCCCGGACCAGGACCTCGGCGTCGGTGACCGGGTAGTCGTGAAGGGCATAGTTGGCCACGTAGTTCTGCGAGTCGCAGACGTTCTTCCTCAGCTCGTATTCCGGCCTCCTGAAGTTGGCCACGAAGAAGGCGTACTCTCCGGTGCCGGCTATCTTGCCGAAGGTGCTGACCATGGCCGCCTCGTTGCCGTTGCCGATGTAGTACTTTTTACCGCGAGGGCTTCGCCGAGCTGGCGCGCCTCGGCATCCCCTTCGCCCGCTTCATGGCCTGCGGCTTCTGGCCGAACGACTGGAAGCTCTACCTCGAGGACAAGCCGGGCTACTTCGGCCTCCTCGACGGCGTGGTGAAGGCCGCCGAGGAGCGCGGCATCGGCCTCATCCCCTGCCTCTTCTGGTGCGACGCCACCGTGCCCGACCTCGTGGGCGAGCCGCGCGGCGAGTGGGGCAACCCCAGGAGCAAGACCCACGCCTTCATGCGCCAATACGTCCGCGAGGTCGTCACCCGCTACCGCACCTCCCCCGCCATCTGGGGCTGGGAGTTCGGCAACGAGTACAGCCTCGACGCCGACCTGCCCAACGCCGCGCAGCACCGGCCCAAGGTGGTGCCCGACCGCGGCACGCCCACGGCCCGCAGCGAACGCGACGACCTGACGCACGACGCCCTCGCCGTCGCTCTCACCGCCTTTGCCGACGAGGTGCGCCGGCACGACCGCCGCCGCATCATCTCGACCGGCAACAGCGCCCCCCGCCCCTCCGCCTGGCACCAGTGGAAGGAGAAGAGCTGGGCGCAGGACGACGAGGACCAGTTCGCCGAGCGGCTTCAGCTCGACAACCCCGACCCCGCGAACACCCTGGGCATGCACGTCTACGAGCCGAAGGAGAAGCGCTTCGGGCGCGACACGCCCGTCGAGGAGTTCCTCTCCGTCGCCATGCAGGTGTCAGCGCAGGTGAAGAAGCCCCTCTTCGTCGGCGAGTTCGGCGCGCCCGGCGTGGGGCCGGAGGCCGAGAAGGGAGCGAAGGAGCGCCTGGCCGCCCTCGTCGCCGCCATCGAAAGCGCAGGCGTCCCCCTCGCCGCTCTCTGGGTCTACGACTTCCCCGGCCAGGCCAAGGACTGGAGCGTCACGGCCACCAGCGCCCGCTCCTGGCAGCTCACGGCCATCGCCGAGGCTAACCAGCGTATCAAGGCACGCATGCTTGCCAACCCGTGAATGGAAGGAGAAGACACGTGGACGCGCCACGAGCGTGTCGCAGACGACAAAGGCTCTTCCGGACGGGCCACGCTTACGAAGACATTGCAGCGCTTCTCGCCGACGTGGAGCCGAAAGGCCGCTGCCTGGACCTGCCTGCCGGCACCGGCGTGAACATTGACGGAATCCGCAGGGCCGGCTTCGAGCCCCTGGCAGCCGACCTCTTTCCCGAGAAGGCGGTGGAGAAGGGAGCGGAGTCCGTCCGCGTGGACTTCACCCAGCCCCTGCCGTTCGCCGACGGGTCGTTCGCCGCCGTGTTGTGCAGCGAGGGGATCGAGCACTCGCCCAACCAGTTGCAGCTCATCCGCGAGTTCGCGCGGGTGCTGCGGCCCGGCGGGACCCTCATGGTCACGACG
This sequence comes from Planctomycetota bacterium, assembly GCA_041320515.1. Taxonomy (GTDB): domain Bacteria; phylum Planctomycetota; class PUPC01; order DSUN01; family DSUN01; genus DSUN01. The sequence continues at coordinate 5,385,430 of JBGLNR010000001.1, forward strand.
CCGAATGTCCTCAATCTCCGCGGCCGTTTTGCATTCCTGCTCACGGGCCACTGGGGCTTCAACCGCCTCCCCATCAACGAGGCCACCCACGTGAACGCCGTCTCCTCTGAGGGCACGCCCTACATCCACCACGTCTTCCTCATCTCGTACTTCGCGCTCCGCTTTCTCCTGAAGCTCGCTGGGTTCGACGAACTCAGCGTCACCACCGCCAAGTACAGCCCCACGGCCGTCGCCCTGGCGCCCCTCCTGTGGCTGCCCGTGCGCCTCGCCACGGGCAGGCTCGCGGCTCGGCTGCGCCGGGCGGGCCACCCCGACATCGCCGCCGAACTCATCTCCCACGTGATGTCCGCCGACATGCTCTTCGGCAAGAAACTGATCCTCCTCGCCAGGAAGAAAGGGCAGTGGCCGCTGCCTGGCGGGGGCACAACGGCTCCTGGGGAACCACGCGATGAATAGCTACGAGCGGTATATGACCGTGGTGAAGGGCGAGAGGGCCGACATTCTGCCCCGCCTGCCCATCCTCATGCAGTTCGCCGCCGAGCACATCGGCTCGAACTACGGGGCGTTCGCCTCCGACTGCCGCGTCCTGGTCGAGGCGAATCTGCGGTGCGCCGAGGAGTTCGGCTTCGACCAGGTGAGCGCCATCTCCGACCCCTACCGCGAGACGCAGGGCTTCGGGGCCGAGATCAAATATGTCCGCGATGGCGTGCCGCGCTGCGTCAAGCCGCCGCTCGAAGATGCGAAGGACCTCAAGCTCCTGAAGAAGCCCAACCCCCGCCGCTCCACGCGAATGCTCGACCGCGTCCGGGCCGTCGAAGCCTATAAGAAGGCCATCCACCGTAAGTACTCGGTCCTCGGCTGGGTCGAGGGGCCGGCGGCGGAGGCGGCCGACCTGCGGGGCGTGACGAACCACCTGATGGACCTCGTGCTCGACGCCCCCTTCGCCCGCGAGCTGATGGAGCGCTGCGTCGAGGCCGGCATCGCCTTCGCCAAGGCGCAGATTGACGCGGGGGCCGACACGATCGGCGTGGGCGACGCGATCGCGAGCCAGGTGTCGCCCGACCTCTACGCCGCGATGATCTTCCCCCTCGAACAGCGGCTCTTCGAGGGCATCAAGGCCGCCGGCGGCCTCATCCGCCTCCACATCTGCGGCGACACGACCCACCTGCTGCCCTACTTCGCCCGGCTGCCCGTGGACATCGTGGACCTCGATTGGCAGGTGGACATGGCGAAGGCGCGCGAGATTCTGGGGCGAGGCAGGGTGATGGTGGGCAACCTCGACCCCGTCCACGCCGTGAAGCGCGGCACGCCGGCCAGCATCAAGAAGGCCCTTCGCGCCCTCTACGACATGGAGGGCATTCGCGCCTACATCGCGCGGGATTCCGAGTTCTACGCCAACGCGCTCGTGCTGGACATTGTCGAGGCAGTCGAGCGCCTCGCCCGATTTCCCCGCCTGGGCCGGTTCGTCCCCGAACTCCACGATGGCCACACGCGCGAGATACTGGTAGGCAACTACCGGGTCGCATACGATGTCGTCGGGGACGCGGTCCGCATCCTCACTGTCCTACATGGCGCGCGTCAGTTCCACCTGTCGTGAGGCGTCCCCCGGCAACCGCCTCCTCATCGGCATCACCGAGGACATCCCCGAAGACCGCTGGCAGGCCAACATGCTTGCCATTTCGCGCGTGATTGACGAGGAGGCGCCAGACGCATAGATCTCCGCGTGCATACCTGCACGCGGAAGCACTCACAAGCCACCACTGTGGTTCCGTGCGATTCCGTCCAAGATGCGTGCAGTCCTGTCTCGGATACGAGCGGGTTCTTGCGTATTGTTGCGTATCTGAGAGCAGATGGCAGATAGCCGGCGGACCACTTCTGGCTCCTGCAGCCAGGCGGCGCTGGCTCTTCCCCACCTATAAGACGGTTCTTCGAACGCATCCAGAGCAACTTCCCTGACCTTGACATGCTCCCCGGGGTCTGCCAGCCTCCCAAGAAGCCATGGCCCAACGGACCGGGGGTGAGCCGAGTACAGCTCGATGAGCTGCCACCTACACTCGAGATCGGTGCCATCACCAATGTCATAGTCCTCGCACTGCGGATTGCTGTGGGTCCACCAATCCTCTGTCTTTCGCAGCCTGCTTGTGTAATACCAGAAACACATGGTGTGCCATTCGAGAAGGAGCACTACTCCAACGCAGGCGGCTACTGCAACGACGATCACCAGTCTGCGCCGTCGTCGGGTCCCGAACAAGACCGTCAGGGGGGACTTGCGAGAAGAGGCGGCCGTCGCCATGTCCATTCCTCAATCATTCCGTAGCGGCAGCGGTGTGTAGGCCTTCTTCATCCCGCGCCAGAATCAGCTCCGCAAGGGCGCGAACGGCGAGCGCCGTATCGAGAGCAGGCCGCGCGTCTTCGGCGCCGGGGGTTATCTCGTCGTCGTACCTCACCTCTACAGCATGGGGTGTCAATTCCAGTATGGCGTCCTCGAGCGGGCACAAACTGGGGTAGTGCGGCTTCGCCTGCGCGAGCAACTCCCCGAGATCGTGCCTTCGGGGATACTCGATGTCCTTCAGAGCCAGCAACGCCTTCAGGCACTTCTCCACGGCCTGCTGGGCGTGGAAGCAGACGGTGTCGAAGGCGTCTCCCGTGGGCAGTGTGGCCTTTGCGGCAACCAGGTCGTGGTCAGCCTTGGCAAGAAGCCCGAGCGCGTGCTCACGCGGGCCTTTCATAGAGCACCCTCCCCTCGCGCAACACCGTGGTGATGAAGTGGGACCGGACTGCCCGCCACTCGCCGATCTCATCGGGAGTCCACCACACCACGTCCTTGGGCACACCCAGGCCCGCGAGGGCACGGTACAGCGGCACCGTGCGCTTCCAGCGCGGGAGAGGCGACGGCGCGACCACCAGGATGTCCAGATCGCTCTCCGGCCCCGCGTCGCCCCGCGCACGGCTGCCGAACAGGATCACGCGGTCGGGGTCAACGGTTCTCCGAATCCGCGCGACCACTTCACGCAGCAATTGCTCGGGCTGATGCATCCAATCTCCTCCTTCCAGGTCTCGCACAAAGCCCATCATATCCCTTGAGCGCGCGGCAGTCAAGGTCACGTGTCCTTGCTTTGCTTGGGGGGCTTGTTTCCATTATCATCATGCGGCCGGGCCACGCAGAGGGCCTCGGCATTGAAGGGAAGCACACCTTGCCCAGCGAGATCAAGATTGATCTGCACGAGGTGGCCCGCGACGGCGCGGCCATCGAGCGGGAGCTGCGCGAGGCATTCGAGGAGGCCCAGCGCCTCCGCGTGAAATGCCTTCAGATCGTCCACGGCAAGGGGACGGGACAGCTCAAGCGCCGAGTTGACCGCTTCCTCAAGGAACCGCAGGTGAAGGCCGTCACGCGCAACATTGACCACGACTCGAAGAATTGGGGGCGGCTGTTTGTGTACTTCCGGTGGGCGGACAAGGGCAGATGAGGATGGATGATTGGATGGGTGGATGGGTGCCTGACAATCATCCATTCATCCACCCATCCAGTCATCCCCTGAGGAGCAAGCACGAATGAAGGTTCAAGCGAGTCTGGCACTGTTCGTCTTCAGCGCCACAGTGGCATCCCAGGCCGCAGAGATGTCCTCCCTCAGAGCAAGTTGGGAGGTGCCCGCCAAGTGCGACCCCTTCGGCGAGCCGCGCATCAAGGACCTCAAGGAGGAACTGCGCCAGACGGGCTACCGCCTCGTCGTCGCCATCCATCCCGAGAAGCCGCCCGACCCGAAGGGGGCCTACCCGCCCCGCGACCTGTACATCATCAACGCCGACGGCTCGGGCCTCAAGCAGCTCACCAACACGCCCGACAAGGATGAGCGGACGCCCCGCACCTCGCCCGACGGCTCGATGTTCACCTACAACTACGGCGATTTCGTGGTGGACGTGAAGACCCTCAAGACCCGCCCGCTCGACGGCTTCTACGTGTGGACGCCCGACAGCAAGCGAACCGTGGCCTGCGAGAAACGCGGCATCGTCTACAAGGACATCGCCACGGGCAAGGCGACCGAGCCGATCAAGGTCGAGCGCCGCGTGAGCGTGGTGGACCTACCATGCGCGCGAAGATGGCGTTCGGCCGAATGCGCCCGCAGAAGCGGCCAGTTCGCCCAATCGCTCGCTTCTCATCGCCCGCTCGCTTGCGTCCATAGAGACAATGACTGGCTTGCTCGGTTCGTTCCCAGATTGCAGGCTTCGATGCCGTGGATCGGTGGCAAGCCAGTTTACTTCTTCTTGGACGACTACTCCCTGCCCAGAGTGAGTGATGTTCTCCAACGCATCCTGAATTCGGTTGTCTTCAGGAGGTCCGCCAGCTTCTTCTTCAAAGTCTCTACCGAGTCCTCGTCGACGATTTGCCGCACAGACTACTCCGGCAAGCAGTTGCAGGACCCCGACGATTTTGAGCTAACTGACCTTGGATCGGTTACCATCGATCTCTCTGAGGACGATAGGGCGAGGTTCCTGGACGAGATCTTCCGGAGGCGACTTGCTAGGGAGAGCAGGCTGTCCGGTCGCTGCCTAGAGGATGTTCTAGGCCCGTTCGACAAGACCTGGGCTCAGCACGCCAGGGACATCCGAGGCTATGCTGCGGCCCCCATCGGCGGCATTGAGGATGAAGGGCTCCAGAGCAGGCGTGTACTGTACCACGGCAGGAAGGTCCTCCTGCACATGTGGTCTGGCGACACGAGAGACATGGTGAGGATTGCTCAGAGCCTGTTGCAGCAACTCCCCGCCAATGGCTCGCTGGCTCTGCCTATTTCAGCTCCCCTGCAGGACAGGGTATTCCGAAATGTTGGGGGGCAATTCCTGCACCTTCTCCACGCATGCACGAGGACAAGACAGCACGGCGCGGGGGCGTCTGCGCCTCATATCACCTCATGGGGAGGCCATCTCGTGAAGATCGCTGAGGCCTTCAAGGAAATGGCTCTTCACGACTTGAGGACACGTGAGGGCGGCAGAGCGGGTCGCAAGGAACCCAAGCAGGCATTCCGAATCGAGATCGTGGACCAGTTCTCGCCGGATGGCCTAGATCGGGAGCTGTACGAGGACCTCGTAAGGTATGGGGTATTCCTGAGGGACGACAGAGGGAAGAGCATCCGCGGTGCCATCATCCCGCGGCTGTACCTCCGGAGGTTGCTGATTCCTTACTTCACCCTTACCTTCTCCACTGTTGACAACATAGCGATGAGAGCTTCGGACTTCAGCCGACTCCTACGCAGCCCCGAGGAGTTCAGCGAGGAGTGGAAGAAGCGAAGGGGCACGTTCGATGTCGGCCAAGGCGAGTTGTTTGGTTGATCATTGATGCAAGAGCCAAGTCTCATGGAAGTGCGCAGTCTCCGCCTGAGGCCAGGGGAGGCATTTGTCCTGGCCGGTGGATTCGAGGATAGGGCCACCCGATTCCCGGAAATCCTGGAGACGAACCTTGCGGGCGGTACAAGCGCGTTCGTTCTCGACTACCTCCCGCGCGATGCAAGGAATAGGTTCCATCCGATCTGCTCCGCGCTCCGCCAGAGAGGTTGTGAGGTGCACAGTATCGTCTACAACCGTCACGCGCCAGGGGACTTCGACACCCGGCTGCGCCGCCGTCTATCAGCTACTGCGCCATCTGGCATTTGCCTGGATGTATCTGGCATGTCACGCTTGGCCATGATGCTCACCATTGATGTCGCACGAGACCTGAACCTGCCCCTTCGCATCGTCTTCGCGGAAGCCCTGGACTACGCCCCAAGTCAGGAGGCGTTTGAGATGGCAGCCCGGAACAAACAACAGCACAGGCCCACATCTTTCATAGACACGGGCGTGTACGATGTCCTACGCGTCCCGCGGTTCTCGAGCACACGAATGCAGAACCACGCCACATTGCTCATCGCCTTTGACTCCTTCAATGAGGGTCTCTGCCAAGCCCTCGTCAATGTGATCAATCCGTCCCGCTTCATTCTCATCAATGGACGCCCCCCACGCCCAGAGCTGAAGTGGCGGGAAGACGCTACCGCAGAACTGCACCGCTTCTTGCGGGAGGAATGGTCCGTGGAAGACGACAACGAACCGATGAAGGTAACGAGTACGCTGTGGTATGAGGAGACGCATGCTCTGCTGGTGCAACTCTATTGGAGGTTTTCGAGAAGCCACCGGATCATTGTTGCGCCAACGGGCAGCAAGATGCAAACGCTTGGGGCTTACTTGCTCCGGGCGACTCACGGGGATGTGCACGTGGAGTATCCCACAGTACACGGGTTCTTCTCCGCCCAGTATAGCAGAGGCGTTCGCGAAACGTGGGAGGTCGACTTCGGTCGAATCGGGGACTTCGTTAGGGGCCTTCATGGAAGGGAGCTTAGGGACTACCTCAAGCTGCCCGAACACCCCGTCAGCGTCGAGGTAGACTAGATCGCGTGGTTGCGCGGGAGGGCATAGACCGGGTATCGTATTGGAGTTGGCATGCAGGCAGCCCGGTGGACCGGGTGGCCACACCGAGAAACAGAGGAGTGACGATGAAGTACGATGTCAAAGACCTGAAGCCGGCCAACCAGGGCCGGGACAAGATCGAGTGGGCCGAGGAGCAGATGCCGGTGCTGCGCCTCATCCGCGAGCGCCAGAAGGGAGGGGGCGTTGGGCTCGGAGTGCGGCCTTGAGGCGGTAGGGATACGGGCTGAAGCCCGCACTACGAACGGACACGCACACGGCAAGCCGGGGGGGCCACGTGGGGCTCACGAGTGCTCCCGATGGGGCAGCCGACTTGACTGGCTTCGGCCGACTTACAACCAGGTGGGGCGTGCCTGGGGTAGCCCCGGCGCAGAAATCTGCCGACTCTGCCGAGTCTGCCGGCTCAGCAGGTTGTGGCTCGCCCGGGGGCGGCCACAGCCTGTGGCGTGTCCCCAGCCGCGGCGGCGGCATTCGTCTGTGGACCTTGCCCGTTCGTCTGTGTACATACCTCCACAGACGAACGGTCCACAGTCGGCACCCTTGCGGGCCGACGATGGCGGGGCGGCGTCACGGGGCCTTTCTGGCGTCGCGGGCGGAGCGGAAGCGGTCGAGCTGGTCGCGGTAGTGGACCTCGGCCAGGGTATCCACGATCCACGCGGCGTCGGGCTCCAGCTCGACGGCTCGGCGGGCGTGCTCGAGGGCGGCGTCGAGGCGGCGGCGGCACTTCGCGGCCAGCCAGGCGAGTGAGTTGCGCGTCGCCGCCGAGTAGGGGCACGCCTGGCACGCCTTGTCCAGCACGCCGTAGACGCGGCCGAACAGCTCATCCGCCTCCTTCGCGCGGCCGGCCTTCTCCAGCTCGGGCACGAGGGCGAGGGGGATGTCCGTGTAGCTCGGCAGCGTGTCGAGCCCGAGCCGGGCCTCGTCCATCGCCTGCTCGATCTTGCCCTCGGCCAGGCGGGCGTGGGCGCGGCTGAGCTGGGTCCTTGCGGGGAAGGCGAGGTACTCCTCCTCTTCGAGGAAGTACCAGCTCTGCTCGTACACGGCGAAGATTTCGCGCTCGAAGAGGAGCGCGGCGCGGGCGTGGTCCTTGAGGCCGTGCGCCTGCTCGCCGGTGGACGTGAGGGCGTCGCCGGCCAACTGTAGGGTCGAGGGGGTGATGAGCAGGGTCAGGGCGTGTTCGGCGGCGGCTTCGTCCTTCAGGCCGTGGGCGGCCAGGGCGTGGGCGAGGTCCTGGCGGACCGCCGCGCGGCCGAGGGGCAGGAGGCGTGCCAGGTCGCGCTTGGCGCGGCCTTCGGCCTCGCGCCCGGCCTTGCCGAGTGCCCAGCCCTGGAGGTAGAGGGGCGCGGGGGCATGGGGGTTATCCCTGTCGGCCATCCACGCCAGGCCGAAGAACCTGGCCGCGTCGTCCCACTTCCCCTGGCCGGCCCGCAGCGCGGCGATGCGGGTCAGGGCGGCGGGGGCTGGCGACACCTGGCCGCGCTTCAAGAACCACTCGATGGCCTGGTCGGGCCTGCCGTGGCGGGCGCAGGCCTCGGCCACGGCGTCGAGGAAGGCGGCGCGGGCCTCGGGCTCGAGCGGGGCGGCGAAGCCCTCGGCGTTGCGAAGGAGCGCGTCGAGCGCCGGCCCCGCCAGCTTGCCGGTGACAAGCTCGTGAAGCCTCGCCAGTGCGACCCGGCCCTCTTCGCCGGGGAACTCGCCGCGCACGAGCGGCCACAGGGCCGCCGCCTCCTTGACGCGAGTGGGGAAGAGCGCGTTGAGGCACGACTCGATGCCCCCGCCCTCGTCGCCCTGCTCGGGTTCTTCCGGTTCTTCCCCCTCCTGTTTCTTCTTGCCCTTGTCCTTCTTCTGCGCAGCGGCCAGTGCGGCGGCGGCGTGCTCGATGGCCTCCTTCATGAGGCCGAGCCTCTGCTCCTGCCAGACGACGCGGCGGACCCGCTCCCAGTCGCCCTTCTCGGCGGCTTGGCGGGCGAGGTCGGCGAGCGCGGCCCGCCCCTTGTCGCGCCCCTCGCGCTCGGCGGTGAAGGCGGCGAGCCAGACCTCCGCCCATGCCGCGTCGTCGCCGCCGGCCGCCTTGGCCTTCTGGGCGGCCTCGAGCGCCCTGGCGAACTCGCGCCGCTGCACCAGCATCGCCACGGCGTTCTGGCAATCGCCGTGGCGCAGCATCAGGTCCAGCGCGTCCTCGAACCGGCGGTTGAGGATGAGCACCTTGGCCGCGGGCCAGGCGATGTCCTTGTTCATGTCCGCGCAGGCACGGATTCGGGTGGCCAGGGCCTCGAAGAGCTTGCGGTTGCCCAGGAGGCGGTGGTAGGCGGCCACGCGGCCGAGCGCCCCGAGGTCGTCCTTGTGCTCCGCGAGGTCGCGGCGGAACTCGCTGAGGTCCTGCCAGCGCCCCAGCTCGGCAACGGAGCAGGACGGGGCTAGTGAGGCACCGACACACGAAAGGGTCGGCCAACGGATAGGCTCCCTCTAAACCGCCGCGCCACATCTCGACTCTACCTTTCTCCCTCCCTGGGGTGGTGCAGACAGGGAGTGGGCAGCGCGCGCCGCATCGGTGAACCGCGTCGGCGCCACGCCGTGGTGGCCGCAGTATTCCAGCACCTTGTGCGACGTGAGCATCTGCGTGTCGCCCTCGCGCTCGCGGGCCACCTGGCCGGACGCGAGGCCGGCGTGGCCGAGGCGGCGCACCTCGTCGGTGTCGTGGCCGGGATGCGCAACGATGAGGTATGTGCCCGGCCCAGCCGCCTCGAGCCGGGCGATCAAGTCGTCAGCGCGGTCCTCATAGCGCCAGGGTGAGGGCGGCAGGTGGTTGTAGCCCCGGCCGCCCTCGAGCAGGCCCTCGCGCTGCATCAGAGCGTCCAGCCGCTCCCTCACGCCCGGCAGCCAGCCGAAGCCCATGTGTTCGTCCAGATACGCAATGCGGAGCCCGGCCGCCCGCGCGCGGGCGAGCTGGGCCTCGATCTCCGCGATCACCTCGTCGGCCCTGTCCCCGCGCTCGCGCGTGATGTTCGGCGTGCGGTGGAAATGGCCGGCGGCGTCCACCAGCGATGGCACCCGCTCCACCGGTCGCACCGGCCCCCACTTCACATCGTCCCATTCGGCATTGATCGTGGCGTGAAGGCCCACGCACACGTCCTTGCGCCCAGCGAGCATGGCCGCCGCCTCATCGAAGAACGGGGCGCAGGCCATCACCCCCACGTTCAGCGTCAGCCCCGCCTCGACGCACTCCATGATCGCCAGGTTCGCCGTGTGGCACGACCCCGCGTCGGCCGCGCGGGCAATGAGGTGGACCCGAATCTCACTCATGGCCAATCGGGTTGCCCCTTTCTGTGGAAAGTGAAGCCCGTTGGGAAGATGTCCTTCGTCAGCTCCGGCTCACCGATCCTGAATGGCTTGCCGGCCCGAATCCTGTCACTGTTGATCTGAAGGAATCTGAGCCACCGCGGCTTCAGTGCGGTGCCTGTGCCCGTGGAGAAGGTGAGGCTCGAGCCCGACGTTCCCTCAACGAGGCCGCTGATGAGCCGGTTGAAGCAACACACCTCGATACCCGAATCGTCCAGGCGGGAGGCGAGGATGGTCATGCTTTCGAGTCGGGCGCCGAGCGCCCGCGCCGCCTCATCGGCCTGCCACAGCAGCCAGTCGTCTTTGGCCCTTCGCACGACCGCGAGCACCGGCTCCCTCAGCTCCGGGGCGTCCAGCCTCCTGGCCGCGTCGCAGGCGGCGACGAGGAGGTCGCGGTCGGTCTCCGCGAGGCGGTCGGCTACCAGCTTCACGGCGCCCGCCGGGGCTGGCTTTGGCAGGTTCTCCAGGGCCACGAGGCGGGAACAGAGCTGTTCGTGTTGAAGCGCCTTGGCGAACTGCGCCTCCCAGCCGTCGCGCCGGAACTCCTTGCGCAGGCCGATGGCCCGCGCGAAGACCATTGCCTCGCCCGCCGTCCTCGGCTCGATGGGCACGCGGAAGCCGCCGCGCGCCAACGTGTCCACCAGCGACATCAGGGTCAGGCAGGCCCGGCGGGCGCGCTCGTGGCCGGAACCGGGCGTTGCCTGCCGGTGCTCTTCGCTGGTCATAGGCTTGAGCAGCGCGGCGGCGCGGTCCAGCGCGTGAATCACGGCCGCAATGTCCTCACCCGTGCCGAGGCTTCGGAAGATGTCGGCTGCCCGGGCCATCGCCTCGGGGTCGTCGCTGGCAAGGAGCCTGGCGGCGTGCTCGCGCGCAGCGACCGCGAACTCCGGCCGCCAGCACTTCGGCACAAAATACGCGCGCTGCGATTCCATGTAGCTGAAGCGGGGCTCGTAGGACGGGGTGCCCGGCGGCGATGGCACGCGGAGCAGTAAGGCGTCAGCCGCCGCGAGAACGAGCTTGGGCCGCGTGTGCTCCAGAAGGCCCAGGAGCGCCTGCGTGGCCTCAGGCGTCGCGATCTGGCCAATGCCCCGGACCGCGTCCTCAGACCCTGCTCGCGCGCGCTCCAGCAGGAGAGGCAAGTAGATGGCGTGGCCGAGCGCGGCGGAATCGGGACAGGGCTCGCTTCGCTCCCCCCAGCGGCCGGTGCGGTCCTTCGGCAGGCGGTGCATCTCCTCGACCACCGCCTTGGCTTGCTCCTCCGTGGGGACGAGGAACTTGATCTTGGCCTCGCCGTGCGGCAGCTTCCGGTCGTCTGTCTCGCGCCAGCCGTGGCCGTGGTGGACCCGCACCGTGTAGAGGCCGGGCTTCTCGATGCGGCAGTAGCGGACCAGGGGCAGCGACTGAACGAACTTCTCTCCAGGTCTCAGCTCGCGCGGGCCGCCGAGTCCGCCCATGCAGCGCATGGGCGCCGAGGGGTCGGGGTCGGGCGCAGCCTGCCCATCCACTCCGATCGCGGTCACACTGAAATTGACATGTCTCGACGTGCCACGGTAGTCGCCGCCGACCTCGATGGTGAAGGGCTTGTCACCCTTGTTCTCGATGCAGTAGTGCACTAGCACGTTCTCGCCGAGGAAGCACTCGGGCTTGTCAAGGAGGAGCGAGACGCGGGCCCCTTCGGGCACGGGCGGCAGCTTCGCCCGCTGGGCCTCGCCCTCGCGCTTCCACTGCGCCTCCGAGCCTGCGAGGTCGTCAACGAACTTCTGCTGCTTCTCGCGTTCCTTCTGGCGCGGGCAACGCCACCCGCCTCGACATCGAGAAGGTGCGGGCGAGGACCGTGCTCACCCTCAACCCCATCGGCAACCCCCAGGGCCGCGAGGCCGCGCCCGTGCTCTGCTGGGACGGCTCGAAGCACTCGAACGACGAGTTCTGGTGCTGGATGCGCGGCGAGGACCCCGACAATCCGGGCAAGATGTGGAAGCGCCTCGACCTGTGGGACACGCGGGCCGAGCGCCACCCGAAGCGCATCGGCATCGTCTACGAGCAGATTGACGAGTTCCGCTACGTCGAGCCCAACCGCAGCCACCTGTCGTCCTTCTTCAGGCTCTTCTTCCAGATGGACCTTCTTCAGGCTCTTCTTCCAGATGGACAAGCAGTTCCGCTACGAGCGCTGGCTCGACCTGCACCAGACCGAGTTCGTGAAGTCTCAGTTCAACTGCATGATTCTGCTGCCCATCAAGGGCCTGGCCGAGGGCGACATCCTGGCCGAGGACGCCGCCTGGGGGCAGCAGATCGTGGACGCCTGGACAAAGGCCGGCTACCGCCCCCAGCCTAAGCCCGTCGCCCTCGGCTACACGGGCGAGCAGGCCGAGTACTTCCGCAGGAATTGGGGCGAACTCCACAAGCGCATGCACTGCATCAGCACCGAGGTCAAGAACAACGCGCCCGACGCCACGCCCGAGTTCCAGGTGAAGACCCAGGCCCTCGCCATCGAGGAGACCATCAGGAGGCTTCTGTGATCCGGACCACCTTCGCCATTTTGCTCACCCTCTCCCCCCTCCTCGCGGCGGAGAAGGCGCCGCCGCCCGCGCCCATCCAGTACGGCCAGGGACGCCAGGTGTGCTCCCTCGCCAACCAGGACGTTGACGAAAGCAGCGGCGTCGCGCCCAGCCGCCTCACCCCCGGCGTCTTCTGGACACACAACGACTCGGGCGATCACCCGCGCCTCTACGCCTTCAACGCCAAGGGCGAGGACCTCGCCGCCTTCGACATCCAGGGCGCCATCGCACGCGACTGGGAGGACATGGCCTCCTTCACCCGCGGCGGCAAGCCCTTCCTCCTCGTCGCCGACGCGGGCGACAACGCCGAAGAGCGCGGGCACTGCACCCTCTACCTCATCCCCGAGCCTCGCCTCGACCCCGCCAAGCGTGGCGTCCGCGGCAAGCTCAAGGCCGAGGCCCTCGACTTCCGTTACGAGGACGGCCCCCACAACTGCGAGGCCGTGGCTGTGGACCCCACGTCCAAGACCATCCTCCTCATCACCAAAGCCCTCGCGGGCAAGTGCCGGGCCTACGCCCTTCACGACCCGAAGCCTGCCGACGAGCCCCTGGTCGCCAAGGCCATCGCCACGCTCAAGGTTCCCATCGTCACCGCGATGGACCTCTCGCCCGACGGCCTCCGCGCCATCGTGCTGACCTACGGCAACGCCTTCGAGTTCACCCGCCGCCCCGACGAGAAGTGGGCCGACGCCTTCGCCCGCGAGCCGCGGGCGATAGTGATGCCCCCTCGCCGCCAGGGCGAGGCCATCTGCTACAGCCCCGACGGCCGCACCCTCTACCTCACCAGCGAGGGCGCCCCCTGCCCCATCTTCGAGGTGCCTGCGGCCAAGTGACCGCCCACCCTCCCCCCAATGTGGCTCAATGTTGCTCAATGTGGCTCAAATGTGGCTCAATCGCGCTTTGGCGATTCTCGGCCTTCCGGTTCGGCGCTGCCCAATGTGGCTCAATGTGGCTCAACTTTGCGCCACGCGCGCCCTCATGCAGGGGGGGGGCGCCCCCGCTGCCCTCTGCCGTCTGCCTCCTGCCGAGGGGTGCAGTAACGGATTTGCGCGGCTGGGCACACTAAAACCAAACCCAGCCTGCCTGGGTTTGGTTTCTCCTCGGCGCCGCCGGCCAAGGCGCGGCCAAGCCGAGCCCCTATTGAACCGACCGCAGAGCCGCTCGGTTCAATAGGGTGTGCCCAGCCGCACAAATCCGTTACTGCACCCCTGCCGACCGCTCTCTTGGCGTCTCCCCCCTCTACATGGTACAACGACAATCCCCCCCAAAAAAGTGGGGTGGGAATTTTCCCGGGGTGCCGCGTGACTCCACAACTCCCGCCTAGGCTTGCACTTATGGCTAACAGGAATTTTCCCAATCTGCGCCCGTTTTCTTCCACCGGCGGGCGTAACTTGACATGGCCGCATGCCTGCCTATAATCGGTCACTGAAGGCCCCCTCGGAGACGAGCAGATGGACGCCACGCCGTTTCTGGCCACGATAGCCGAGGCGCTCGAGGCCGTGGGCCTCGAGGCCGTCCTCGTCGGCAACGCCGCGGCCGCCCTGCGCGGCGCGCCCGTGACCACCCTCGACTTCGACTTCATGTTCCGCAAGACCCCGGCCAACCTGGGCAAGCTCAAGAAGCTGGCCAGTGGCTTCGGCGCCGTCATCCTTCGCCCCTACTACCCCGCCTCGGACCTCTATCGCCTCACAGTCGAGGACACGGGGCTGCAGCTCGACTTCATGTCCCTCCTCCACGGCATCCGGTCTTTCGCCTCCCTCCGTTCTCGTGCGGACGCATTCCCCTTTGGCCGCGCCCGCCTCCTGGTCGCCTCCCTCGACGACGTGATTGCGAGCAAGAAGGCCCTGGGGCGGCCACGCGACCTAGCCGTGCTCGACGTATTGGAGAAGACCGCCCGTGAGCGAAAGCAGGCAGAAAAGGCTTGAGCGCCTGAAGGCCGAAACCGAGAAGGCCGAAGTCGAGCAGATCCGCCGCCTCCTCGCCCTGCCCCCCGAGAAGCGCACCCACTTCCTCCGCCGCCGCACGGGCTTCGTCGGCTCGGCTCTATAGACAGGCCCGCCTCAGCGGGGGGCGGTCTTGATCATGTGGATGAGCTGCTGCTTCACCTGCAAGGCCAGCTCGTGGATGTCGCCGCCGGTGAAGCTCTGGAGCTTCTGCATGGCCGCGTGCGGGTCGGTGGCGCCTTCCTTGACGATGGTAAGGGCTTTCTCGAAGTGCAGTCCCAGGCCCCAACCCTCACCCTACCCTCTCCCTGGCAGGGAGAGGGGGTGGCACAGGCATCTTGCCTGTGTCAGCAGTGGGTGACCCGATTGGTGTGGTTGCCACCGCGTTGCACGAGGGCAAGATTGCGGCCATCAAGGGCCTCGGCGGCTTCCACCTGGCCTGCGACGCGACGAACGAGGCCGCGGTGCAGGCCCTCCGCGAGCGCAAGTGGCGCGAGAAGAAGCCCTTCGCCGTCATGGTGCCCGACCTCGAGGCCGCCCGCCGCCTGTGCGGCCTCACCGAGGCCGAAGAGCGTCTGCTCGCGAGCTGGCGCAAGCCCATCGTCCTCGCCCGCAAGCGCGACGGCCACCCCCTTGCCGAGGCCATTGCCCCCGCCAGCCAGTTCTTCGGCGTCATGCTGCCCTACACCCCTGTCCACGTGCTCCTGATGCAGCATGGTTTCGTCGCGCTCGTGATGACGAGCGCCAACCGCACGGACGAGCCGATCGCCATTGACAACGCGGAGGCGCTGGAGCGCCTCGGCTCCGTGGCCGACCTGTTTCTCGTGCACGACCGCGACATCATCCGCCGCTCCGACGACTCGGTGACGCGCATCTTCCGCGGCGAGACGATGGTTCAGCGCCGCGCACGAGGCGATGTGCCGCGGGCCATTCCCGTCGGCGTCGAGGGTCCCGTGCTCGCCCTGGGCGGGGACCTGAAGAACACCATCTGCCTCATCCGCAAGGGCCGGGCCTATCTGAGCCAGCACATCGGCGACCTCGACCACGCCGATGCCCTGGCCTTCTTCGAGGAGACGATCGAGCATTTTCAAGGCATCCTCGAGACCCGCCCGACCCTCATCGCCCACGACCTGCACCCCGGCTACCACTCCGCCGCCTTCGCGAGGCGGCTCGCTCAGGCGGCATCCCAGATTCCAGATTACAGATTGCAGACCACGGCCCCCAACACCGAACACCCAACACCCAACACCGTTGTTCTTTGCGGGGTCCAGCACCATCACGCCCACGCGGCCTCGGTCATGGCCGAGCATGGGCTCGAGGGGCCGGTGATCGGCGTGTCGCTCGACGGCACGGGCTACGGCACCGACGGCAAGGTGTGGGGCGGCGAGTTCCTCGTCGCCACGCTGGCCGACTTCGAGCGGGTGGCCCACCTGGCCTACGTGCCGATGCCGGGCGGCGAGGCCGCCATCAGGGAGCCGTGGCGGATGGCCATCGCCTACCTGGGAGAGGCGGTCCTCGAACTGGAGGAGGCCGGGGTTGACCGTGCAGCGCTCGAAGCGGTCGAGCAGCTCGTGAAGCGGCGAGTCGCCTGCCCCGAGACCTCCTCGATGGGCCGCCTCTTTGACGCCGTCTCGGCCCTCCTGGGCATCTGCACCCGCGTGAGCTACGAGGGCCAGGCCGCCATCGAGCTGGAGGCCGCCGCCGACGCGCCCGACAATGTCCACTATCCCTTCAGCCTCGACGTCACGAGCGTGCCGTGGACGATTGACCCGCGCGAGATCGTGCGCGCCGCGCTCGACGATCTGCGGCGCGGCACGCCCCGCGGGTTGATCGCCGCCCGCTTCCACAGTACGATCACCGAGGTGGTGCGCGCCGTGTGCGTCGTGGCCCGCCGCGAGCGGGGCCTGAGCACCGTGACCCTCAGCGGCGGCTGCTTCCAGAACCTGCGCCTCCTCGAAGGCGTCGTCGCCACCCTCGAACGCGACGGCTTCGGTGTCCGCTATCATCGCCTGGTGCCGACGAACGACGGAGGGCTGAGCCTGGGGCAGGCGGTGGTGGCGCTGGCGAGAGCGCGTGATACGTGAGAAGAGAAAGAGGAGAGAACGCCTGTGTGCTTGTCCGTGCCCGCGAAGATCGTGGAACTTGAGGGTCGCCTGGCGACGGTGGACGTGATGGGCAACCGCCGCGAGGCCGACGTGAGTCTGGTGGAGGAGCCGCAACTGGGCGACTACGTGCTCGTGCACGCCGGCTTTGCCATCGAGAAGATGACGGCCGAGGACGCGGCCGAGAGCCTGAAGCTCTGGGAGGAGATG
This sequence comes from Planctomycetota bacterium, assembly GCA_041320515.1. Taxonomy (GTDB): domain Bacteria; phylum Planctomycetota; class PUPC01; order DSUN01; family DSUN01; genus DSUN01. Next base: position 5,402,029 of record JBGLNR010000001.1, read on the forward strand.
GCCCGTGTCGAATTCGACCAATAGCCCCCTTCCTGGTGGCACAGGCTTCCAGCCTGTGCGCCCCACAGGCAAGATGCCTGTGCCACCAGGCGAGTTGCTGCGGCTCATCCAGGAGCGCGCCGCGCGGCTCGCCCCGCGCACCGTCCGTTTCATGGAGGTCTGCGGCACCCACACGATGGCCATGTTCCGCAGCGGCATCCGGACCATGCTGCCGCCGAGCGTGAAGCTCCTGAGCGGCCCGGGTTGTCCTGTGTGCGTGACGCCGATGGGCATGGTGGACGCCGCGCTCGAGGTCGTGCGGCGGCCCGGCGTCACCCTCGCCACGTTCGGCGACATGGTGCGCGTGCCGGGCCGCGCCTCCAGCCTCGAGCGCGCGAAGGCCGAAGGGGCCGACGTGCGGATGGTCTACTCGCCGCTCGACGCGCTGAAGCTGGCCGAGGCCCAGCCGCGCAGCACCGTGGTCTTCTTCGCCATCGGCTTCGAGACCACCACGCCCGCCGTCGCCGCCACCGTGGCCTACGCCCGCGACCGCGGCCTGGCGAACATGCTCTTCCTCGTGGCCAACAAGGTGATTCCCCCCGCGATGGAGGCGATCCTGGCCGGCGGCGAGGTGAAGCTCGACGGCTTTCTGTGCCCCGGCCACGTGAGCGTGATCACGGGCACGGCCATCTACGAGCCGCTAGCGCCTGGTGGCCGTGGAGGCGCCGACGGGCCGGCTGCTGTGGGACCGCGGCTCGCGCGAGGCCACGGCCCTTCTGGCAGGCAACGAAGTGTGGCTCCGGACAGGCGACGCCCTCTGCCGCCTCGCCGCCGGCACGGGCCAGACCATCGAGCAAGACAAGTGGGCCGTCAAGGAGCCTGTCCGTGACATCGCGTTCCGCGGCCAATCCCTCGTGCTGCTCACGGACCGCCTCGCCCCTGCGCTCGGCGTTCCGCGTTCCGCACTCCGCACTCCTCTCGACCTCCCTCTCCAGCGCGCCTGGTCGCTGCCGCGGCCCGAGCCGACGCTCTGGGCGCCGCCGGCGGAGGCGAAGCTGGGCGGCCGGCTGTATCTGCTTTCCCAGGACGTCTTGGAGTGCGTGGCAGACACAGGCAAGATGCCTGTGCCACCCGGCCTTCGCCCCTGGCGGCGGGCCGTGCCCGGCGGCGCGCGCGAGATCACCTGGATCGGCGGTGGCACAGGCGTCCCGCCTGTGGGGGACACAGGCAAGATGCCTGTGCCACCCGGCACGATGTTGGTGTTCTGCGGGCCGGCGGGCCGGCGCGTGCTGGCCGTGGATGGCCTGACGGGCGGCCTGCGCTGGGAGGCCGAGCTGCCCTTCGACGCCCGCGAGTGGAGCGTCTGCGGCGAGCACCTGTTCGTCGCCCGGCCGAAGCAGGGGCGCGACGCCGCGCTCATCCGCCTGGCCACGGGAGAAGTCGCCTGGCACCGCACGTTCGGTGACCTGGCGGGCCGCGGCCAGTTCACCCTCGACGCCTTCGCGTGGGACGGGCAGCAGGTGCACCTGTTCGCAAGCCGCTTCCCTCGGGCCGGTGGCACAGGCGTCCCGGGTGGCACAGGCGTCCCGCCTGTGGGGGGCACGGGCAAGATGCCCGTGCCACCGGTAGGAGTCGAGTTCCTCGTGAGGCCGTCCGATGGCTGGGTGAGCGGCACGCGGCCGTTCCCCAGCGAGACCGAGCCCTGGCCCCTCCAGCTTGCCGTGGCAGACTCCACCATCTGCCTCATCACGCAGGACAAGGGTCTCTGCGAGCACTCGCTCGCGGACGGCTCGCTGCGGCGCCTGCCGGTGGACCTGACGCACCTGGACCCCAAGCGCATCCAGCGGCTCGCGGTGGACCAGGAGTGGATCCATCTCTATTGGGATAGGGGCTACGACGCGGAGCCCGACAAGCACTGGCTCGTCCCCCGCCGCGGCGGCGCCATCGTGCGGCGCAAGGCCTGGGGCGAGCGGCGCGGCGATCGGCTCCTCGAGACACAGGACGGCTCGGGCGCCCTCACGGCGTTCGACCTGCGCGCGGGCAAGGAGACCCTCTATCGCCTCCCCGTGCTCCCCGAACTTGGTTCCACGGGGAACATCATCGGGCACCACGAGGCAGGCGAGCGGGTCTTCACCGTTGCCACGGCCCAGGTGGGGCGCGGACAGGCCGTGCGCGTGGACGCCTTCAACCGTGCCGACGGCGCCCCCCTGGACGCCCGTCTCCTCCCCGACATCGAGGCGCGGAACAACCAGGTGGCCTGGGGCGGGGACGCGCTGTTCATCACCGACCCCAGCGGCCTGCACTGCTTCGAGGCCGGCGCGCCGTCGGAGCGCAGGACGCGGCCCGTCCAGGTCGCCTATCGCCTTCCCCAGCCGCTGCCGCCGGGCGGCTCGCCCCTGGCCTCGGGAGCCAGAGACGTCGTCCGCCTCACCGATCCCCGCGACACGCGGGGCAGCCTGAGCGTGGCCCACGACGAGGAGAGCCTCCACGTCGCGGTCCGCTACCACGACCCCGCCGCCACGCCGGTGTCACATCTTCATTTCGCACATGGCCGCCATGTGCCAAATGAAGATGTGACACCCGGCGGCGGCGCGTTTGGCGACTGGCTCGAGTTGGGCCTGAAGACGAACCTCGGGGCCTACCGCTGGGCGCTGGGGCTGGACCGCGCCGGGAAGCTGCGCTGCCGCGGCCTCGACGCCACGCCCATCCCCCCCGGCCTCCACGCCCTCCTCCGGCACGATCCCGCTGCCCAGCAGTACTCGTGCGAACTCCGCCTGCCCTGGAAGGGCATCCTGCGGCCCGAGGAGGACTGGCGCCGCATCGGCCTGTGGGCAGTGGCGTGGGACGACCGGCCCGCCGAAGGCGGCGTGGCCTCCGCCTTCGCCTGGGGCCGCGAACCCTCCGAGGGCGGCGACGCCGGCTCGATCCACGACACGCTTTACCTCGATGCCCGAACGCGCGAGCAGGGCGACGCGATCGCCACCGTGGTCGAGGAGCTGCCCGACCTTCCCGTGTCGCTCGACCAGTTCAAGGACGACGCCAAGATGCGATCGGCGTCGAGGGACGAGTTGCTCGAGCGCTACTGGGCCTTCATCGAGCGGCACCCGCAAGGCCCGTCGGCGGAGCAGTTGCTCCTGGGGATCGCCAGCGCGGAAAAGGGGACATTCTACTTTTCTGCGGCGGAAAAGTCGAATGTCCCCTTTTCTGCGAGCGGCATTCTCCAGCGCGCGGCGCGCCTCGGCGTGCCCGAGGCCGTCCGCCAGCGGGTGGCCTGGCAGATGGGCGCCTGCCTGTCCCAGTGGGTCTATTGCGGCCCTGGCCGCGACTTCCGCTCCGTGCTCCTCGAGTTCAACAGCGGCATGGGCTTCGACGAGTGGGGCCACCGCGCCTACTGGGGCAAGCCCCTCGCCAACTGGATCGTCGGCGCCCCAGCCCTCCTCACCGACGCCACGCTCGACGACGCGACGAAGCTCTCGGATGCAATGTCCAAGTTTAACCGCACCTATCTCGACCTCTGCAAGCGGCTCGACGACATCTGGGCGCAGGCGAACAACCCCGAGTTCCACTTGCAGGTTCTCGGCGGCTACTGCCAGTGGCTCCGCGCCGAGGTCGACGAGGGCCGGCTTGCCGAAGCCGACGTCGAGCGCGAGCGCCAGCTCCTCGACCGCTACAGCAGCGACCTCTCCGAAGGCCGATTCGAGGTGCAGCCATGACCGCTCCGACCTGGCTCAGCCGCCAACTCGCCAGCGCAATCAAGGCCGCCCTCACCGAGGCAGGCAACCCAGCAACCCCTGGCCGACGAGCTGGCCATTCTCTGCCACAAAATCACACACACGGAGGCCCGCGCGTGATTCTCGCCGCCGTCGACCCGACCGCCGTCCTCGGCCTGGGATGGACGATCTTCGTGGCCATCATCAGCGCCATCGTCGGCGGCATCACCACTGGCGTCATACTGGGGCTGTTCTTCGGCGACCTAAAGGCTCGGCTGAAGCAGGTCGAAACCGGCCTGGCCGAGGTCAGCGGCCGACTCAAGGACGGCGACCGCCGCTTCGACGACCTCGTCGAGCTGGCCGAGAAGGCGCGCGTCCTCGGCCGCGAGCTCGACGCCATGACGAACTCGCTCGGCAACGTGGTCAGCAAGGAACTCTGCGGCGAGCGCCACCGCGTCGGCCTCAACCTCGGCGACGCGGCGGCCAAACTCACCGAGGCCGTCAACCGCGTGGCAGGCTCTATCGAGCACGCCACGGCCATCTGGCGAACCCAGGGATCGGAGGAGTGATGAACGACAACGAGGCGAGGCAGCGGCTCGGCCAGGTCAACGGGAAGCTCGACGCCGCGATCCTGGCCGTCAAGCGGGGGGTCCGCGAGGCCGAACGGCGGCTCACCGACGCCGTGAGGGATGTTCAGGGTAGGCTCGACTCGGTGGCCGTGCCTGAGCAGTTCGACGTGCGCGGCTACGCCTCGGCCTCCGTCGCCGTGCTCGAAGCCTATGCGGAGTTCCAGGCCGCTCAGGCGAGGCACGAACTCATCCACGCCCTGGCGGCGGAGCTGGCCTGACTGTAGGCGGGGCGTCTCTGCCCCGCGAAATCGGAGCGGCAGATGGCCATCAAGTGGCCGCGGCAGCACGAGGAACGAAGGCAGGCGCTCATCGCCAGCTTCAGCCGGGACGCCGCGCCCCGCTACTCGCCCGCCGAGATTGCGGCCATCAAGGCCCTGCCGTTCGCCCCGAAGATTCGGCTCCTCTTCCCCCAGTTCATCCGGCCGAACGTGCCCGACGCGCCGTTCCACCCCGCGATTGATGCCAAGCGCCACGCCGGCGGCCGCATCGAGGTCACCTGCGGCGCGCGCAACACGGCGAAGAGCACGCGGATCATGATCTGCGCCACGGCCATAGACATCTGCGAGCGGGCATTCCGCTACATCGTCTTCGGCGCCCGCACGGTGGACGCCGCGGCAGAGAAGGCCGACATCGTGCGCCTGCTCCTTGAGCACAGCCCGATCCTCAAGGCCGTCTATGGCGACCGCCTCGGCTGCGAGCAGGGCCACGACGAGGAGGCCGACTGGGTTGCGAACGGCTGCCGCCTCCGCTCCCTGGGCATCGGCCAGAGCATCCGCGGCGCACTCGGCGCCACGGGCGACCGCGTTCAGTGCGCCCGCCTCGACGACGTGGACGACATGATGCTCAACCGCTCGCGGGAGCGCCAGGACAATCTGTGGGACTGGCTCCGCGGCGAAGTCTACCAGGCCCTCGCCGACCCCGGCGGCCGCTCGGTCTGCCACGTCCTCTGCAACATGTTCAACCGCACGTGCCTGGCCGCGCGGGCCGAGGAGCTTGCCCGCGAGCGGCCCGACCTGTGCGGCTTCGAGCGCTACCCCCTCCTCGGCCCCGACGGCGAGTCCACCTGGCCTGGCCGCTTCTCGACCGCGCAGGTGCTCAAGATGATGGCCCTCGCCGGCCCCGCCCGCGCCCGCACCGAATACCTCTGCCTGCCAGCGAACGACGAGTCTCTCTTTCAGCCCGAGTGGTTCGTTGACTACCGAATCGCCGACCTGTCGCCTGGCCAGATCGCCTCGATGCGCAAGGTCTTGTGGTACGATCCCAGTTTCACCGAGACCGGCTGCTACAAGGCCATCGTCGTCCTCGGCCGCTTCCCCGGCGACACCACGGTCTACTGCCTCCACGCCTGGGTCCGCAAGGCAGGCCCCGACGCGGCCGCCCGCGAAATCCAGCGCGTCTTCCTCGCCTGGCCGGACACCGAGGTCTGGGTCGAGGACAATGCGGGCACGAAGGACACCTATCGCCCCTGGTTCGAGCGCCTCGCCCGCGAGGCCCCCGTGCCGCTCGTCCACTACGAGCCGGCCACGGAAAACAAGGATGTCGAAATCCGCCGCTGGCAGGGCGAGTTCGCCCAGGGCCTCTGGCGCTTCGACCGCTCCGAGGGCGATCAACAGACACTCGTAAATCAGTGGTGCGATTACCCGAGCAAGTACCTGGACGGCCCGGACGCAGGCTCCCGCTGCCGCCGCAAGCTCGGCGACGCCAATCGCACCGCCGTCTACGAAATCCGCCGCGGCCTGCCACGGGCCGACTACGGCGCGTTGACCGGCGTGCCGAGCCGCCGCGTCGCCCTGCCCGGCAGCCTCGACGCCCGATGGGACCGCGAGGCCGAATCCGCCTTCGACCGCATGGAACGCGCCACTGGAGGCTTGGTGTTCTGATGCGCCTAGAACTTGTCATAGCGGTGGAACGGAATGTTCCTGCGAATCCAGTCCGCGACAACGTGATCAATATCCAGGGCGACGGTGATCGTCGCATCCTGTCTGCCGTCTACCTCGTGAATTGCACTCATTCTGCTTTCTCCTTTGCTTTTCCCAGTGTCGGTGTGATGCGGGATGCAGGTCACATGATCGCGTGCCAGGCAACCTCGACGCCGAGGTCGGCGAGGGCGGCGGCATACCGCTCCGCCCGCGCCCGCGTCATCGCCGAGCGCCCGGCCGCGACGCGCCAGACGTGCGCGTACCGACCGCCGAGTGCCGCGGCCAATTCGTTGACGCTGATTCCCGCCGCCACGAGAGCCGCCTCAAGGCGGCTCCGTGGCAGGCCATTATGGTGTACGGGCATGCTATTTCTCCTCTGCCGGTGCGAACGCTGCCGCCTCGTCTGCCGTCATTCGCTCGATGAACGAGCCATCGTTCCACAGGATATCCTCGGCCTCGGCCTCGGTGCAGTCGTTCTCCTCCTCGATGCGCGCGACAGCTCGAAAAATGGCGCTCACCTGATCATCGGTGAGCCCCACGGAACCCCCGAACTCCTCGCGGATACGACACTCGTACTGTTCCCACATCTCCTGCTCCTTTGTTCTCCCCCCCGCCTATCCCAATTATACCACATAGGGGATAGTTGTCAAGGGCGAACGCGGATTTATCGTGAAAATCTTTTGCAGAGGGGGCTGGCAGCCTGATGCCCTTCTCCGCCCTCAAATCCGGCCTGCTCGTGCCCGCCGGCTACAAGCCCGACAAGGGGCCGGTCGCGGGCGAAGACGAGCTGCGCGCGCGGTCGCACCGCGACACCTCGACGCCCGCCGATGGCCTCACGCCCGCCGGCCTGATCCGCGTGCTGCGCGACGCCGCGGGCGGCAACATCGTCGAGCAGGCCAAGCTCTTCCGCGACATGGAGGAACGCGACTCGATCATCGGCGCCCACATGGCCACGCGCCGCGCAGGCGTGCTCAGTTGCGGCTGGCAGATCGTGCCCGACGAAAAGGCCGATGACGAGGCCGCCGCGCAGGCCGCCGCCGACCTGTGCCAGGAGGCCGTTGACGCCCTCGACGGCGCGGTCGGCCTGGCCGACGAGGGGGTGCGCGACCGCGGCGGCTTCGACGACGTGCTGCGGATGCTGCTCGACGCCCTCGGCAAGGGCTTCCGAGCGTGCCCGCGAGTGCGAAGACCTCCTTCGGCTCCTGCCCCGCCCAGGGGCGGATGTGCGCGCGGTAGCCGCCCCTCTTCTCGTCCAGAGCGTTGGGGTCTACCTCGATCTTCTCGCAGGCGAACATCCCCTCGTCGAGGGACTCCTTGCCGTCGCGGCGCCACCGCGAGGTGGAGGGGATCAGCCCCTCGCCGTTGACGAGGAAGCGCTCGGGGACCTGCTCGACGCGCCCCTCCCACACGCCTTCGTGGCCCGCGGCCCGCTTCCAGCCGGCGACGGGCTTGCCGCCATCGAGGACCGCCTTGTGGCGGTTCTCGGCGCGGTAGACGATGGGCGCCTTCTCGTTGCCGATAGACGAGACGGCGAACCCGCCCTTGTAGACGCCGTCGAGGAACACCACCTCGTCGCCCGGTCTGGGCGCCCACGCAGGGGCGCCCCTACCCTGCATGGCGGCCACGCTGAACGGCCTCTCGCGGCTCCCGTCGCCCTGAGGGGTGCCGTCGGGCGCGACGTGATACGTTGCCGCCTGGGCCGCGGCGGAGAGCGCGACGGCGAGCGCCGCGCGCATGCACCATTCGTTTCTCATTCCAATTCCCCCTTCGATTTCAGCGTGGCGTTCTCGCGCCGGACGCTGTGGCTGATGGCGCAGTAGCGGTTGCAGGCGCGCATCCGCTCGCGGATGGGCTGGGCCTCCTGGTACCAGAAGCGCCGCAGGTCGCCGTACAGCGCCAGGGACATCCCTGGAAAGTCCGGGGCGAAGCACAGGCGCGCGGTGCCGTAGAGGTCCACCATGATGTTCCGCTCGTACGTGTTGCAGATGTGCTCTTCGGTGCCCGCCCGGCCGCGCCAGCCCTGGCGCGCGTCGCGGTTGCGGACGATGGAGCGGAAGTACATCTGCACGTGTTCGAGCCAGGTGGGGTTGAGGCCGAGCCGGTACTTGGCGTCGCAGGCGCGGATGACGGCTGCGAGGGCCTCGGGGTCGCGGACGTGGTAGCGTGCGAAGAAGTCGTCCGCCCTGCCTCGCAGGCCGAACGTCGGCTGGAGGAGGTTCAGCTTCAGCTTGTCGGCCCCGATGTCGTTCAGCGCGAAATCGTAGAAGGCGTCGAGCTGCCGGTAGTTCCCCTCGTGAACGAGGGCCATCACGTAGAGGCGCACCCCGCGCGCGGGGTGGCGCGCCCGCGCCTGCACGAGGAGCCGCAAGGCGTTCACTGCCATTCGGAACGAGCCCTCGGCCCCCCTCATCCTGTCGTGCTCGCCCTCGATGTGGCTGTCCAGCGACACGGTCACCTCGCTCGGGCCTTCGAGGGCCATCCGCTCGGCCATCGCCTCATCCGCCACTTGCGTGCCGTTGATGACCGACAGGCAGCGCAAGCCGGCCCGCGCGCATTCGCCCGCGATCGCAAAATACTCGTCGGGGTCCAGCATGCTCTCCCCGCCGCAGATGACCACCGCGCCGCCCGGGCTCATCTCGGCGAACTCCCGGATCACCTCCCGCTTCCGGTCCCAGGGCATGTACTTCTTCCTGTCCCGGTCGTCGTCCTTCCAGTACGCGCAGTGCAGGCACGCGAGGTTGCAGCGCTTGTTCACGTGCAGGAACAGGAACTTCGGCGGCGCGAGCATTCTGCCCTCCGCCGCGCCTGCGGGGCGGGTGGGCGCCGAGGCCTGAGCCTTCTCTCCGTGCAACCCCATCGCGCAGCGGTGCTGGCCGTGGCGCGGCCGTTCGTAGTAGGCCCTGTTGCCTCCCTGGCGGGGCAGCAGGTCGTGGCACAGGTGCAGCACGCGGCTCGTGTCCATCACCGTGCGGGCGCGCAGGCCGGCGAGCTGGAGGCGGAGGCCCAGGTCCAGGTCCTCGTCGCCCCAGCCCTGGAACTCCTCGTCGAAGCCGTTGACCTTCTCGAAGGCGGCCCGCGGCATCGAGGCCTGCATCGTGATGAGCTGCAGCCGCCGCATGCGCGCCTCGGTGCGCCAGAAGCACTGCCGCCACGCCCGCCAGCGGAACTTCGCAGCGGCCCTGGCCAGCTTCACCTGCCGCGGGTCGCGCCAGCCGGGCCACACCTCCTCCAGCCGCCCGGCACGGATGAGTTCCTCGGTCACGCGCGCCGTCTCTTCGGCAGTCAGCCGGATGCAGTAGCCGCCCACCCAGCGCCGCGGACCCGCCTGAGCCAGGTGCTGCTCCAGCACGTCCGGGTACAGCACGGCATCGCCGTCGGTGAAGAACAGGTAGTCGCCCGTGGCGCGTCGGACCGCGTTGTTGCGGCTGGCGGCGGCCCGGAAGCCCACGTGCTCCTGCCAGGCGTGGACCACCCGCAGCGGCGAGCGCCGGACCAGTCCCTCGATGGCCCGCACGTGCTCGGGGTCAGAGCCGTCGTCGGCGATGATCACCTCGTGCGGACGCACCGTCTGCACCTCGGCGGACGCGAGCGACAGGCGCAGGAAGTCCGACCGGTTGTAGGTCGTCACGATGACGGAGACGGACCACATGGGCGCTTCGTGCGCTCCTGCAATAGGGGCCGCGGGGGCCGCTTCCACGTCCGCGCGTCGGCCTCGAGCATGCGCAGCACGTCCGTGTAGTTCAGCTCGTGGGTGCGGGCGTAGTGGAGGAACTGGCGCGGGGTGCGCACGCCGCCCTTGATCGCGGCTCTGTACAGCTCGTGGGACATCCCGAAGCGGCACATGTCGCGCTTGGCGTAGTAGCGCTTGAGCTTGAGGATAACGCCCTCTCCCCGGGCAGGAGCCGCAGCTCCTTGCTCACGCGACGCGAACCTGCTACTCTGTTCCCCATGGCCGTGGTCTCCTTCGGGCCGATGAACCAAAAAACAACAACAACTCTTGTTCATCTTACCAGAGGTCGCCACGGCCTACATACTATCTTGCCTCGGTGGGGCGGAGGATTGACAGCTAGGCTACCCCGCCACACCCACACCCCCTCTCCCGCCGCCCGCCGGGCGGCGGGCGGAGGGAGAGGGGGAAGGGGGTGAGGGCCGTCGCGGGTAGCCGCCAATCCCCTGCTCCACCGACGCAAGGTCGGTGGGGGCACGAGGCCCGGCGCTCTGCGGCGGCCCGCTTACGAATCGCTCTTCCCTTGGGCTTGATATTGCGAACGCCGGCTGCTATCATACATCCGGAGCCCACTGAGACGGAGAGTGAAGGAAGGCTGCGATGACGGTGATGACTGCTGAGGAATTCGCAAGAGACGTCGAGGGTGTCCTCGAACGTTGCGAGCGGGAGAAGGACGAGGTGGCGATCATGCGTAACGAGAAGCTCGTCGCGCGCCTCGTTCCCGGCGGCCGACTCATCACACTCGGCGAGGCGATAGACAGGCTGGGCGGGACGCTGACATACGAAGAGGGGGAAGCTCTCCTGCGTGACATCAAGGAGATGAACGAGCACCTGGACCAGGAGATTCGTGACCCATGGGAGGAATGATAGCCGACACAACGGTCTGGGTGGACATCGAGCGCCAACTGGTGACGCGCGCCGCGTTGGCCGCGGCATCGGCGGGCGAAACCGTCTTTGTGGCGCCAGTCACCATCGCCGAGCTGCAATACGGCCTGTCGCGGGCGGCCACTGAGCAACAGCGCAGCCGACGCCTCGCCGCCCTGAGCGAGGTGAAGGCAATGAACTGCCTCCCGATCTGTGCGGAAACGGGTGAAGTCTTCGGCCGAGTCGCAGCGGACCTCGATAGCAGGGGGCACCCGTCCAAGCACCGCATCCAGGACCTCTGGATCGCCAGCCTCGCCCTCCAGCACGGCCTCAAGGTGCTGACACAGAACCGGAAGGACTTCGACGACGTCCCCGGCCTGACCGTTCTCTCCCTCAGCCCGTGAGCCGCTGACCACCGATTCGCGCGGGGAGCCAGCACCGATGGGCATCCGATTGCCGGAGGCGGAGCGGGAGCGTCGGGCGGAGGCGGCGCGGCAGTTGTACGCGCGGCTGTTGGTGGAGCACGAGCGCGTGCGGCACACGGAGGCACACGCGACGGCGCCCAACGGCCCGCTGTGGCTGCCGATGCGCGAGCTGGCGATGTTCCACGCCGCCGGGCGAGGCCGCAAGCCGCTGGCCGACTTCTGCGGGCGCTTCCGCGACGCCGATGGGGTGCCCGACCTGGTGCCCGCCGCGGCCTACCGAACCGCGCTTCGCATCGCGCTCGACCTGGCCGCCGACCAGCTCGTCCGACTCGGCGCCGGCACACCCTGGGGACGCGGGCGGCCCCGCGTGCCCGAGTCCATCGAGCACTTCGAGGCGGTCTGCCGCGAGCTGCGCGACGGCGACGCTTCGGGCGCCATCGCGGCGATTCTCGACGCCACGGAGCCGCCGCGCCGCGGCACGGCGGTGGGCCTGCCGCGCGTGGTGTTCGACGTGCCGGGCAAGCTCCTCACCATCGGCTCGGCCCGCATCCCCCTGCCCGAGGGCCGCGAGCTGGGCCTCCTGCGCATGCTGGCCATGCGCCGCGAGGACGGCGAGGTGACGCCCACGACCGAGCACGGGGTGGACTGGAAGAATGCGGCGGACCAGTTGCGGGCGCGGATTCGCAAGGCCACGGGGCAGAGCTTGATCGGGGCGGTGCTGCTCAAGGCGACCGCGCCCGTGGGCGGCTATCGCCTCGCTCCCGACGTCGAGGTGGTGGGCAACCGTGAGGTGAGATTCGCGGCGGTTGCCCCGGATGTGCTGGACCAGATGGGGCAAGGCTCCGGCAGGAAGCCTCGTGGGCGCGACCTGCGACGGGAGAGTGAGGACGACTGAGGGGCGGCGTTAGCGAGCACGGAGCGGGCACGGAGCGAGTCAGAGCGATTCTCGCCGACTTTCTTCATCGCCACAAGCTGCGGACGCATATAGCCTTATGGCCACAGGGCCATGATCTGCCACTGCACGCTCCCTCTCCCATCAGCGACTCGATGCATAGGGTGGGGGGAGAGAAGATGGGATTGGGGGTTGAGGCGTGGGTGAAGGCAGATGGGACGTATGGGACTGATGGGACCAATGGGACAGGCGAAGAAGCCTTCCCTCTCTCTCCCATCCGTCCCATAGGTCCCATCGGTCCCATGGCTTGGCTTGTTTCTTGGCGCCCCGCCGCCACTGGGTGGCTGGGGCTACGGAGTTACGCGCGGGAGAAGGCCCCGCCCGGAGATGGGCCGTTCTTCCGCGGTACGAGCGGCGCTCGAAGGGCGGCCAAGAAGGCCCCTGAACCAGGCCGATGAAGCCGCCCCGCCGGGACGCGAGAAGCCCGGAAGGAGGAACTGCGGATTGGCGATTGCGGATGGCGGACTGGAATCTGCGATCTGGAATCTGGAATCCGCGAAGCGGCGCCTGGCCGGCAGGCGCGCTGCCCCCTGTTCGAGCGCGGCTCCGAGGCGGCGGCGAACGGCATAGCCAACCCCGTCGCGTCAGGCCGCCGTGCATGCTCTTTGACAATTCGGTTCAGCCATGGTCCGCTCCCACGCCGACATCCCGCTCGACAAGGTGCTCAAGGAGTGGGTCCTCGACTGGCCGTCGAAGTGCCCCGTGGTCGAGAAGGGCATCGGCGGCGGGTGGTTCGGCCACTACAACCGCCACGAGCTGAACCCCACGACCATGCCCCGCGGTGCCCGCAGACGCCTCAACGACCTGATGGCGAAGGGCGACAAGATCAAGAGCCGCGACCTCGCCTTCCTCGCCTACGTGTTCACCGACCCCAACTACTGGCCCGGCCCGAAGTACAAGTGGAGAATCGGCAACCCGAACTTCCACACCGACATGTACAATATCCCCCTCAAGATCGGCCTCCTGATGCCCGACCACCCCCACGCCAAACGCTGGGTGGACTACGGCGTCGAGGAGACCAAGGGCAACCTGATGCGCGACAGCTTCCCAGGCGGCGGCTGGGCGGAAAGTCTCGGCTATTCCGGCTTCTTCTTCCACGTCGTCGAGAACGCCCGACTTCTCCGCGACGCCGGCGTCCTCAACCCCTTCAAGGAGTGGCCGCGGCTCAAAGAGGTCGCCACCTACCTCGCCTGCATGCACACGCCCACCGACCCCCGCTACGGCGAGCGGCAGAAGGCCCCCATCGGCGACACCTCGCCCGGCAGCTATGTGAAAGAGCTGAACGCGATGGGCGACCTCTACAAGGGCATTGACGACAGGTTCGCCGAGCAGCTCGCCCGTTTCCAGCAGAAGTGGGACGGCGCGCTCGACCTCCGCAGCCGCGAGTTCTACGGCTTCGGGGCCGTGTTGCGCGGCAACCCCTACGACGGCCGCCACGAGAGCTTCGCCACCATCAAGGCCGGCCCCGCCCGCAACCACTACCAGGGCGACGAACTCTCCTTCCACTTCTGCTCCCTCGGCACCCCGCTGGCGATTGACCACGCCTGCCACTACTCGCCCCGCCCCTGGAGCGCCTCGATGCACAACCGGCCCGACATGGACGGCCTTCGCCCCGTCTCCGTCGCGGCCCGCCGCGCCTTCGCCTCGGCGCCCGGCGTCGGCAGCCTCTTCGTCGCCGACGAGCGCTCCACCCTCATCAGCCACCTCCCCCTCGAGCCCCACAACACCACGAAGCCCGGCTGGGAGTACCCCACGACCAACCTGCCCCCCGACAAGCCCTGGACCATGCGCCGCTACGCCATGCTCGTCGAGCACGACCCCAAGCGGAGCCAGATCGCCGACTACCTGGTCATCCGCGACGAGATCGAGTCGCCCGAACCAGTCTGGTGGAACCTCCACATGCTCGCCCGCGACATCCAGCAGGAGGGCGCTCGCTTCACCTTCCCCGGCCAGCTCGATGTGCATGCCACGGTGCACTTCCTCACGCCCGAAGTCGGCGAGACCGAGAAGCGCGAGTGGGGCTGGAGCAACGAACGCAAAAACGGCACCCGCCGAACCCTTCACGGCGAGGACTACGAGAAAGAGCACTTCGGCCACTATGTCCCAAGGGACTTTGCGCGCGGCACCTGGGGCAAGACCCCCGAGCACAGCGGCGAGATGACCAAGTGGCTCCGCGTCAAGGCCCCCGCCGGCCGCACCAGCTGGCTCGTCCTCATCGTGCCCAATCTGCAGGGCAAGCCAACCCCCAAAGTCGAGCGGCTCTCCGACACCTCGGCCCGCGTGAGCCTTGACAGCGAATCAGAAATCATGCATCTTGGCACGGACGCCAGGCTCCAGGCCGCCATCGAGCGGGGCGGGAAGCAATCCGTCCTCCTCAAGCCCGCCGAGGTCAAGCTGTGGAGCGAACTCGACTTCAAGCCCATGCCCCCTGACCTCGATCAGGGAGCACGCTGACAGCGCGAACGAGTCCGCGTGGACCACTCCGAGACCACCGAACTCCACCTCGGCAGCATCATCCGCCCCGTCCTCCTCATCGAGCGACCCGACTGACCGATCGTAGATCAAGACTCGCGCCCTTTTCCCCCCTCTGGGGCGCGACTCAGGAAATGTGGACTGCCCGGAGAGGGCCAGCTATAAGTGCCTATTAGTGATGCACTTGCGGCATAGCACTTCCACGTCGCGCGCTGCAGTCCAAGACTCGCGCCCATCGAGGGGCGCGAGTCTTGAATGCCATGCCGCGCCATTGGATTCCCCCCGCCATGTCGTTGTCCCCGTCAGTCCCCTCGTTGGCCCCGCGATGCCTGAGCCGGTAGGAGGTCGCGCGCCACATCCAACGCCGTCAACCTTGTCCTACCCTAGAACCTATGGTATACTATAAGGTGAAGGTAGGAGGCAGAAATGGCTGCACCGAGAATCACCTCCCTGTGCGCGGAGATCGTTGAGGAACACGCGACAGAACGCGAGAAGGAGGACAGAGCATGGTAACCGCACTCGTCACATCCAAGGGCCAGCTCGTCATCCCCGTTGAACTGCGCCGCCGACACAACATCAAGAAGGGCACCCGCCTCGTCCTGGAAGAGCGTGGAGACGAGATTGTCCTGCGCCCGGCCTCCCCCGAGTACTTCGATCAGTTCGCCGGGATACTCAAGGGCAAAGGCTCCCTCACCAAGACTCTTCTTGAGGAGCGCGCCCGCGACCGCGAGCTGGAGGACAGCTAGTGGTGACAATCCTCGACGCCCACCCCCTCGTCGTCTTCCTCGAGCGCGAGAGCGGATGGGAGTTCGTGCGCGACCTTTTAGACGAGCTACCGCGCGATGGCGTCAAAGCGCTCATGACTTCGAGCATCGACTCCAACCCCAAGCGCGGCTGGCTCGAGGCCACCGGCACCCTCGGCTCGCTGGTGATGGACTGGCAGACGTGCGAGGTGACGACCCACGAGAACGGCACGACGGTGATCAAGAAGCACAAGAACCCCGAGAGCGAGGGGTGGAAGCTCTACCAGAACGTGGCCGACCACCTGGTGAAGGGCGAGCCGCTGGCCATCACGCCCGAGTGGGCGCGGCGGCCCATCCACATCCTCGACCTCGCCTGCCAGAGCGCCAGGAAGGGCACGAGCCTGAAGGCGCGGTACAAGTAGCCTCTGTTGGGGAAAGACCCTGGTTCGCAGTGCGGCCTTCAGGCCGTATCTTTGGTTGGCGGCTTGAGCGCCAGGATACGGGCTGAAGCCCGCACTACGAACCAAGCAGAACCTGAGCAGTCGCGGTGGCACAGGCATCTTGCCTGCGCCCCGTGCGGGGAACGAGCCGTGAAGAAGGGCAGGGCCGCGCTCGTCGTCGCCGTGGCCGGCGCCCTGGGCGCCGGGGCCGTTGCGCTATGGCTCCGGCCCTGGGCGGGTCGTGCTCCCGCCCCCTGGCCTGAGGACCCGCTCGCGTCGCAAGTGCTGGCGGCGTACCGCGCGGGACTTGAGCCCGTGCCGCTGAAGATTGTCTACCCGCCCGATGAGGCGGTGTTCCCCCCCGAGATCGTGGCGCCCACCTTCCGCTGGGAGGACCGGTATTCCGAGTCCGACACCTGGGTGATCGCCGTCCAGCTTCGGGGCGAGCGGGGCACACTGAGCGCCGTCGCCAATGAGAAGCAGTGGGTCCCCACGGACGACCAGTGGGATGCGATCAAGCGCTCTTCGGTCGAGGCCCCGGCCCGCGTGACTGTGATCGGTGTGCAGCGCGCCGCGCCGGACCAGGTCCGCTCCGCCGCCAGCATCGCGCTGCACACCTCGGCCGACGAGGTGGGCGCGCCGCTCTTCTACCGCGAGGTGCACCTGCCCTTCATCGAGGCGGTGAAGGACCCCGCGAAAATCCGCTGGCGCTTCGGCTCCGTCGCGTCAAAGGCCCAGCCGCCCGTCGTGCTCCAGGGCCTCCCTGTGTGCGGCAACTGCCACTCCTTCTCCGCCGACGGCGGCGTGCTGGGGCTGGACGTGGATTACGCGAACGACAAGGGCTCCTACGCCATCTCCCCCGTCTCCCCGAGCATGGTGCTCGACAGGAAGAAGATCATCACGTGGAGCGACTACCGGCGCGACGATGGCGAGCCGACGTTCGGCCTCCTCTCACAGGTCTCGCCCGACGGGCGGTTCGCCGTCAGCACGGTGAAGGACCGCTCGGTGTTCGTGGCGAAGCCCGACCTGGAGTTCTCGCAGCTCTTCTTCCCCATCAAGGGCATCCTGGCGGTCCACACCCGCGCCACGGGCGGCTTCGCGGCGCTGCCGGGGGCGGACGACCCCCGCTTCGTCCAGAGCAACGCCACGTGGAGCCCCGACGGCCAGTGGCTCGTCTTCGCCCGCTCCGAGGCCCTCGCCCTCAAAGGCGTCACCCACAACCGCGCGCTCCTCACCGCCGAGGAGTGCCAGGAGTTCCTCAAGGACGGCAAGCCCTTCCGCTACGACCTCTACCGCGTCCCCTTCAACGGCGGCAAGGGCGGCAAGGCCGAGCCGCTCGCGGGCGCCTCGCACAACGGCCTGAGCAACTACTTCCCGAAGCACTCGCCCGACGGCCGCTGGCTCGTCTTCTGCCGCGCCCGCAACTACATGCTCCTCCAGCCCGACAGCGCGCTCTACATCGTGCCCGCCCAGGGCGGCGAGGCCCGCCGCCTCGCGTGCAACCTGCCCCGCATGAACTCCTGGCACAGTTGGTCGCCAAACGGCCGCTGGCTCGTCTTCAGCTCGAAGGCCAACGGCCCCTACACCCAGCTCTTCCTCACCCACATGGACCCCGAGGGCAACAGCAGCCCGCCCGTGCTCCTCGAACGCTTCACGGCGCCCGACAGGGCGGCGAACATCCCGGAGTTCGTCAACTGCCCGCCCGACGCCATTCAGACCATTGCCGAAGGGTTCGTGGACGACGACTCCTTCGCGCGCGCCGGGGACGAGTGCCTCAAGGTGGGCGACCTCGACGGCGCGGCCCGCGCCTACCGCGAGTCCCTGCGCCGCAACCCCGAGAACGCCGACGCCTTGTGCAACTTCGGCGTCGTGCTCATCCGCCAGAAGCGCTACGAGGAGGCCCACGCCCACCTCGCCAAGGCCGTCCAGCTACAGCCCACCGCCCCCCTGTGCCACCGCAACTTCGGCGACGTGCTGGTCCACCTCGGCCGCCGCGCGGACGCCACGGCAGCCTACCGCCGCACGCTGCGGCTCGACCCCACGCAGACCCTGGCGCGCACGAACCTCGGCGGGCTCCTGCTGATGGCCGGCGACCTGGACGAGGCGGTTGCCGAGTTCGCCGAAGGCGCCCGCCTCGACCCCGACAACCCTTTCGTCCACTTCTGCCTCGCCCGCGCGTTGGCCCGCCAGAAGAAGGAGGAGCAGGCCATACGCTCCTACCGCCGCGCCGTGCAGCTGAAGAGCGACTACCTGGACGCCCTGGGCGCCCTGGCCCGCCTCCTGGCGGCCGCCCGGAACCCCGCCCTGCGCAACGGCGCCGAAGCCGTCGCCCACGCGAGGAGGGCCTGCGAGCTGACGCGCCACGAGGCGCCCGAGTTCCTCGACGTCCTGGCCGGGTCACATCTTCATTTGGCACATAGCGGCCATGTGCCAAATGAAGATGTGACCCCGCACGCGCCCGGGCGAGACCGAGCGGTCCAGGAGGTGCTGGGGGGCATTGAGCCCCTTCTCGACGCTGTGCGGCGGCACCCGCGCGGGGCGGAAGAGGCGGCGGAGCTACAGCGGCTGGCTGATGCGTTGAGCCGGCTTCTGTCGGATGCCGAGGGCGAGCTGTCGGCCGCCCAGTCCGAGGCCGAGCGCGCCCCACAGAGGCGCGCCGAGGAGGCGGGCGGCGCCGACCGCACGCGCGGCAAGGCCGGCCCCCACAAGGAGGAGGACCCGGTCGAGGCGGCGCGCCAGCGCGTGGCCGAGGCCCGGGCACACCGCGACGCTCTGGCGGAGCTGGCCCCCCTGGCCGCCGACGCGGCGCGCGCCAGCCGCGCCCTGGAAGGGGCCGGGACGCGGATCGACGCCGGCGCCGAGGGCCGGGCGGCAATCGAGGACCTGCACCGCCTGGAGGCCGAGGCCGAGCGGGCGCGGCAAGCGGCGGATCTGGCCCGCGCGATGCTCGACGACGAGCGGGCGCCCGAGGTGGAGATGGCCCGGCGCGCGCGGCAGAAGGCGGACGCGAAGCGGCAGGAGTTCCACCAGGAGGCGGCGCTGCGGGTGGGCCGCAAGGCGGGCCGCGCGCAGGACGCGCGGCTGGTGCAGGCGGAGCAGGACATGCGGCGGCTCGACAAGGTGGCGGCCGACGCGCGCAAGGCAGCCGACGAGGCCCGCGGCCGCCCGGAGGCGGACCCCGCCGAGTTCGAGGCCCTGGACGCCGAGGCGCTGCGCGCGCACCGCGAGGCGCAGCGGGCGCGGCGCGAGTTCTCGGCCGCACTCTCGCGCATGCAGGCCGCGGCCGCGGCCAGCGCCGACGTGATGAGCACGGCCATGCGCGCGCAACAGCTCGACAACGAGGCCGAGCGCGCGGAGGCCGCGCTCGAGGCGGCCCGCCAACGGCCCGACGCGGCGCCAGACGGGGTGGAGGAGTTGCAGGCCGCGGCCAACCGCGCGCGCCTGCGGGCCGTGGACGCCCGCCAGCTCGCCAACGCGGCGCTCCGCCCGCGCCTGGCCAAGGTCGGCGGCCCGGAAATCGCCCGCCTCATGTTCCCAGCGTCCTTCTACGACGAGGTGCGCGACCGCTGCCCCGACTACCGCCCGCCCTTCCGCATGCGGCCCTTTGATGTCCAACTCGTCGGCGGCATCGTCCTCCACCAGGGCAAGATCGCCGAAATGGTCACAGGCGAGGGCAAGACCCTCGTGGCCACGCTGCCCGCCTACCTCAACGCGCTCGGCGGCACGCACATCCACGTCGTCACCGTCAACGACTACCTGGCCGAGCGCGACCGCTACTGGAACGGCCCGATGTTCGAAGCCCTCGGCGTCAGCGTCGGCCTCATCCTCACCAACATGGAGTCCGTCGAGCGCCAGCCCGAGTACGCCGCCAGCATCACCTACGGCACGAACAACGAGTTCGGGTTCGACTACCTGCGCGACAACATGAAGGATAACCTGGAGACTCAGGTGCAGGGGCCGCTGGACTTCGCGATCGTGGACGAGGTGGACAACATACTGATAGACGAGGCCCGCACGCCGCTGATCATCAGCGGCCCGGCCGAGGGGTCCATCGAGCGCTACGAGGTGGCCCACCGGCTGGTCACGAAGCTGGCCGGCTACGACGCCCAGCGCCTGCCCCGCGGCGAGCCCGAGCAGCGCGAGGAGTTCCTGCGGAGCTACGACTACACGTTCAACAAGAAGGACCACTCGGTGGGCCTGACGGAGCGCGGGATCAAGAACGCCCAGCGCTTCCTGGGCGTGGAGAGCCTGTACCACGGGCGGAACGCCGACTGGCCGCCCTACCTCGAGGCGGCGCTGAAGGCGAAGGAGCTGTACAAGCGCGATGTCGAGTACGCCGTGATGGACGGCGAGGTGATCATCATAGACGAGTTCACGGGCCGCCTGATGCCCGGCCGGCGCTGGAGCGACGGGCTGCACCAGGCGGTCGAGGCCAAGGAGGCCGCCCGCGACCGCACGGTGAAGGTGCGCGAGGAGAACCAGACCCTCGCGACGATCACCCTCCAGAACTACTTCCGCCTCTACAAGAAGATCGCCGGCATGACCGGCACGGCGCTCAGCGAGGCGGGGGAATTCATGAAGATTTACAAGCTGGACGTCGTGCCCATCCGCACGAACCGGCCGCTGCGGCGCACGGCGTGCCACGATTTCGTCTACGGGCTGGAGGACGAGAAGTGGGCGGCGGTGGTGGACGAGATAGCGCTGGTGAACCGCATCGGGCGGCCGATCCTGGTCGGCACCATCTCGGTCGAGAAGTCGGAGAAGCTGGGCGCTCTGCTCGAAAAGCGGGGCATCAAGCACGAGGTGCTCAACGCCAAGAACCACGAGAAGGAGGCCGGCATCGTCGCAATGGCCGGCTGCTTCGGCGCCGTCACCGTCGCCACGAACATGGCCGGCCGGGGCACCGACATCGTGCTCGGCCCCTGCTCGCCGCCCGAGGTGTTGGCCCGCTGGCAGGAGCACGACCTGGCGCCCCGCGACCTGCCGCCCGAGTTGGCGCTCACCCCCGGCCTCGACCCCCACGAGTTCCAGCGCCGCCGCGAGGCGGTCCAGACCCGCCTCGAGCGCCACTGGTTCGACCTGTGGGGCCTCCGCAAGAAGGGCGAGGGCCTTCGGCAACGACGGCAACCTCTACTGCTCGCTCTTCGGCGACGGCTCGGTCCACAAGCTCACCCTCGACGAGAAGGGCAACGTGAAGTCCAACGAGCTGTTCATCCGCGACCCCCGCTGCCCGTGCGGCGACGGCATGCGCCTCGACCCCCGGACCGGCCGCATCTACATCGCCGACTCCCAGAACAACGCCATCCACTACTTCGTCCCGCCCAGCAACAAGCTGCACACCCTGTGGGAGAACGGGGACGACGAGGGCGCCGACGGCCTGCTCGACCAGCCCTGCGAGCCGCTGGTCCGCGGCAACGAGTTGATCATCTCGAACTTCGACGGCAACTTCCCCGGCCTGAAGAACAAGAGCTACGACAAGGTTCACACCCTCTCCGTCATCAAGCTCGACTGATGAACTGAGCGAGATTCATGCCCGCTGCCTCTCTCCCGGCCGCGCCGGTCTCCCCCCGGCGCGGCCGGGGCATATTCGGGCCGCGCTGCCGTTCTGCCACTTGACGGGTGGGGTGCTGTGGCGTATCATTCCTCCGGCGGGCTGGTGCTCGCCTGCTACGCGCGGAGCGCTGGTCCTGCCAGGGCGCCGGAAGACCTGGGGTGTACCGTCATGGCTGAAGCGAAGGTAGCGTTCAAACCTGCTCCCGGCGTGTTGCACTGGGCACGGGAGACGGCGGGCATCACAGTCGCCGATGTCGCAGCTCGCCTCGGCATCACGCCGGAGACAGTGGCCAAGTGGGAGTCGGGGGAGAAGGAAGTACTCATCAGCAGGCTAGAGGAGCTGGCGCGCTTCTATCGCCGACCGTTGGCTGCGCTCTTCTTGCCTGCGCCTCCTGACACGCCTCCGCTGCCCCACGACTTCCGCACGCTGCCCGCCGAAGAGAAGGCGCCGCTGTCCAGAGACACGCTTCTCGCGATCCGCGAGGCCAGGCGCATCCAGCACGTGGCACACGAACTCGCCGCCGAGCTGGGACAGCCGCCTGCGCGCATTGGCCCAGCAGTCGGCTCTCACGCGGCTCCGGAGCACCTCGCCGAGCAGGTGCGACAGCGCGTCGGCATAGCGGTCTCCGAGCAGAGAAGCTGGCGGCGACCTGAAGTCGCCCTCAAACACTGGCGCGAAGCGCTCGAGAACCTGGGCATCTTGGTGTTGCAGTTCCGCATGCCTTTGGATGACGCCAGAGGCTTCTCGCTCTGTGAGGACACCCCGCCGGTCATCGTGCTGAACTCTGGCGATGCTCCGCGCGCGCGCATCTTCACGCTGTTCCACGAGTACGCCCACTTGCTGCGCGGTTCATCGGCTCTGTGCATCCCAGCGGCCGGCGCTGGGACGTTGTCTGACGGGGAACACGAGGAGCCATTCTGCAACGCGTTTGCTGGGGCCTTCCTTGTGCCGGCCGAGGCGTTCACTAAGACACTGGCCGGCCGCCACCCTGACAGCGAGGTCGTCGCCGAACTGGCCACCGAGTTCAGCGTAAGCCGGCACGTTGTCCTCCTTCGACTGAGGGGCCTCGGACTGCTCTCCGGCCCTGCTCTTGAGCGCAGGTTGGCAGAGCTGGCTGAAGCCCCTGCGCGGAAGGGCAAGTTCCGGCGTTCGGCGGCCCAGCGATGCGTTGGGACAAGAGGCAGAAGCTTCGTTCGCCTCGTTCTCAAGGCAAGAGGGAGCGACCTCATCACGTACCGCGATGTCGCGGACTACCTCTCGTTGCGCGTGCGCCACTTCGATGCCGTCGAGGCAATGGTTGGCGAGGGGGAGCAGGGTGCGCCCAGATAGCCGGACCGTCTACTGCATTGATACGTCGATTCTCATCGCCCTCCACAGGGACTACCCAAGGGACATATTTGGAGTGTGGGAGAGCATCGAGGACCTGGTCGCCAAGGAACTGGCGATGGCCCCGAAGCAAGTGAGGGAGGAACTCGCAGACAGGGACGACGAGTTGCACAAGTGGGCGGTCCGCCACAAGGCAATGTTCAAAGCCTTGACCCCGGAGCAGACGAAGTGCGTGGCTGAGATCATCCGCGAGTTCCCGGAACTTGCGCACGCGGAGGGCCGCACTCAGGCGGCGGACCCGTTCGTCATTGCGCCGGCGCTTGCAGCAAAGCGGGGATCGTTCTTCGGCAACGACTACGTCGTCGTGACCTGCGAGAAACCGAAGCCAGGCAAGAAGAACATACCGAGTGCCTGCGCCCACTTCGGGGTGCAATGCCTCGGGCCTCTTGACTTCATGCGGGCCGAGGGCTGGACGTTTGTGAGGGGCCGCGGCGAGTGAGTTAGGGCTTCTTGGGCTTGAGGGCGTCGAGGAGGAGGCGGGCGCCTTGCTCGGGCTGGCCGTCCTTGGCGGGGGGGGCGAGGCGGATGGCGCCGAGCTGGGCCGTCAGGTCGCCCTTGGGGTCCAAGCGGTCGAGGGCGGCGCGCCAGGCGGCGGCCAGCTCGGGGCGAAGGCCGTTCTCCCAGAGCACGTAGTCGAGCAGCTCCTTGCCGCGCAAGGCCACGCGGCCCAGGCGGGCCGTCTGCCACTCGGCGTCAGGCGCGGCCCAGAGGGCGAAGTAGAGGCCGGCGACGGGCCGGTCGTCCAACTCGTCGCGCCAGTGGAGGCGGCTCTCCTTCTCGTCCTTGATGCCGCTGGTGTGGAGGACTTCGGCCTGGGGCGGGAGGACGAGGGTGTAGCGCAGCTCGGGGGCGCTGGCGAAGAGCTGGAGGTGGAGCCGGCCAGAACCCCTCGGAGTTGGGTATGAAGAGCCTGGCCCAGAAGCGCCCTTCTCCCAGCCGGCGGAACTCCCCCTCCGCAGCGGGCGGCTCTGGGAGAGTGCGGCTGGGGTGGTCCCCAGGCTCCTCGCCTGGGGCGATCCAGGCGGCCTCGCGGACGACCGCTCCCGCGTCGTCCACAGCGTAGAGCCATCGTGTCGCGTGATCGTGCCCTGGGTTGAGGAAGACGACGAGGTGGCCGCGATAGTACCATTCGGGGTATGGGGGGCGGAAGAGGCCGGGGCGGCCCTCCCCAATGGCCGCGATCTGAAGGCCGGCGTCCCCACTCTCGACGGCCACAGTGGCGCGGCGGCCCTCGCCGTCTGGCCCGAGCCTCAGTGTTACGGAGCCATCCAGCGTCTCCGGCGTGAGCGTGCCCCGCCAGGCCCTCGCCACCAGCGTCGGCGAATCCAGGACCACCGTCCCGCGCATCGCATCCTGCCTTCCGCCCAGGCTCACGCCTGCCTCCTTCCCGATGTCGAAGCCAGTGTACCCCTCCGCGCGCCTGTGTCAAGCGCCTCAGGTAGTTGGGGTACAATAGCGCATTTGCGCGCCCCTCGTCTCTTTGTACGTAGTCCCGCCTTCAGGCGGTTTTTGACTCCCGCGCGGCTATGCCAAGACCGCCTGAAGGCGGAACTACGTACCAGGAGCCCTGAGGGCGCACAAATGTGTTACTGCACACAGCTACTTGCCTTGACAACCGCCACGCCGCACGGTAGCGTAGAGTCCTGCCGGGCCGCTCGCCGAGTTCTTCGGCCCCAACCTGTAGCGAAGGAAGGATGACTGATGGGCAAGACGACCAAGGCCAGGCGCGAAGAGGGGGCGCCGCAGAAGATCATCGCGCTGCGCCACTGCGCGAGCGGCCCCGCCGATTGCCGCGAGTTCGCCCAGATCGCCGCGCGCCTCTCCCCGTACGGCCGCGTCTGCGTGGAGATCAGCGACCTCGCGCAGAAGGCCGACTACGGCCTGCCCCCCGGCGGCAGCCCGTGGCACGAGTACTCGACGTACATGCCCGTGCTCCACAGGGTCTTCCCGCACCCGAAGCTCGCCCCACACCTCCCCGCGGACTGGGTGGCCCGCAACCGCGAACTTGTGATGGCTAAGCAGGCGGTCCTCGCGGACCTCGGCCTGGGCGCCTGCTACTTCGACTGCGCGCCCTTCTTCCTGCCCGAATCGTTCTTCCGCGAGCACCCGCACCTGCGCGGCCCGCGCGTGGACCATCCGCGCCGCAGCACGCGAGCCGAGTTCGCCCCGTGCGCCGACCAGCCCGAGTACCTCGATATGCTGGCCTGGATGGTCGGCGAGCTGAAGCGCGCCGTGCCACAGCTCGCCCTCTATCAGTTCCTCTCGAACGACTGCGGCGGCGGGTTCTGCTGGTCGGACTTCCTCTACACGGGGCGGAACGGCCCCCGCGGCTGCCAGGTGCGCCCGATGGGCGAGCGGATGCGCGGCGTGCTCCAGGCCATGCACGACGGCGCCATCCGCGGCGGCGGCGACGTTGATGTCCACTACAAGGGCAACCTGAGCCGCTTCGAGTACGACATGCTCTGGCCCATCCGCCCGCCGAACACCTGGCTCGGCGCGGGCTCGCGCTCGGACCCTGAGACGGCGCACGTGGGCCACGTCGCCGCCGACCCCGCCCGCGGCCTCTTCGACCCCTTCGCGGTCGTGGCCGGCGCCGAGCGGTTGCGCGACCCGAGGGTCCACACCTGCTTCGTCAACTTCGCCCCCGCCTACCGGCGCGGCTCCGAACTGCTCGCCACCGTCGAGAAAGTCGTGGACATCCTCGTGGACTGCCAGGAGGAGCCGACGCACACGCTGCTCGAGCGCGTGGCGAAGGTGCGCAAGCTCTCCGCCCGCTGGGCCGGCGAGGCCGACGCCGACAAGGCGACCGAGGCATTCTACAGCCTGCACCATGCCCTCGGCGCGACCCGCAAGCACAGCAGCTTCTACGAAGGCGTCTCCACCCGCCACGTCACCCGCCCGCTCGTCGTCAAGCCCGACCTCTTGGCGCCCGAGGAGGAGGGCTACTTCCTCCCCCACGTGTTCAACGTCTCGCGCGACGCCGCGCGCGAGGACTATGCCGACATCCACGGCGGGCGCAAGGACACCCACTGGCAGGGCAACTGGTTCTGGGATGAGGGCGTGCAGAGCGCTCTGAGCGCCTTGCGAGGGGTGGCCGCGACGTTCGAAGGGCTTCGAGGAGCGCCCGAGGAGGAACTCTTCCGGCAGATGGCCGCCGCCCTGCGCATCTACGCCAGCGTCGTCCGCTCCTGCGCCAACTTCTACTTCGCCCAGGTCTTCCGCGACCGCCACAGGGACGCGTTGGCCGGCGAGCCGGCGGCGTTCCCCAAGGCCTACGACGAGCGCGGCGCCGACGACTTCGCCGCCTGGTTCGAGGTCGCCCAGGACGAGTTGCACAACGTCGCCGAGCTGAGCGCCCTGCTCAAGGATGGCGGCCTCGGCCTCGTCCTCACCGCCAAGGCCGCGAAGGACGAGGACACGTTTCTCCTCGGGCCCGACCTCATCGGCCAGCTCGCCCGAAAGGCCGAGGCCATAGTGGCGCACTGGCGGGACGTGGAGAGGCACCTCGCCTCGCCGAACAAGTAGCGCGCCTTGGGGTCGGGTCTACATTCTACACTGTGGCCTCGGCAACGGCTCCCCGCCGACGTTCAACAGGCGCCCGCCGTCTGCACAGGCAGGGCTGCCATATATATCTATATCGGCTCGAATCCGGCGCCGGTTGAACGCAAAGAGGCTCAGTGCCAGAAGCCGATTCCGATGGACATGGTGGGGTAGCGGTCAGTCCTTCGCTCCACCG
The DNA here is from genome assembly GCA_041320515.1 of Planctomycetota bacterium. Lineage (GTDB taxonomy): Bacteria > Planctomycetota > PUPC01 > DSUN01 > DSUN01 > DSUN01. The sequence goes on from JBGLNR010000001.1 coordinate 5,428,565, forward strand.
ACGCGAGGTCGGTGGGGGCGTGCACTTCACTCGGCTGAAGTGCTACGAATGATGAATGATGAATACTGAATATCGAATGGCGGACCGAGAAAGACAGGGACAGCCCTTGGCCTCATTCGTCATTCGTCATTCAACATTCAGCATTCAACATTCGACATGCCATTTGCCGCATGCGCGCAGAGGGTTCTTCCGCAATGCAACTCGATGACTTCCTCAACTCCCGCAGCATCGCCAGCCTCCAGCTCCTCCAGTGGTTCTGGGGGGCCGGCTCCAGCCGCAGCGCCTCGAAGAGCGAGCTGCTGCGCCTCCTGCGCCAGGCCATGCTCCAGCCCGAGCGCGTGCGCCAATCGTTCGACGCCCTGAGCAGTCCGGCCCAGGACCTCCTCCGCGCCCTCCTGCGTCAGGAGGGCTACGAGGGCGACGCCGCCCTCCTCTTCCACCGCATCGCCCAGCCACCCGCTACGCCGCAGGCCGAACGCGATGTCGCCGAGGAACTCTCCCGCCGCGGCTTCATCGCCTCGCTCGCGCCACGCAACGGCGACCACCCCGACTCCCTCCGCGCCCTCGTGCCCCAGGAACTGGGCGACATGCTCGCCGAGGCCCTCAACCTCGACATCCGCGAGCCGGCCCCCATGCTCAGCCTGCGCCGCCGAACCGGCCGCCCCATCGCGCCGCTCGACGGCCCCCAAGACATCGAGCGCCGCATCGCCTCACTCCCCGACCCCGCCCTCCAGCACGCCGTCCGCCTCGCCCTCGACGACCACGCCGGCATCCTGCCCCTCGAACGCTTCCCCTCGCTCGGCCTCGACATCGAGAGCGTGGACAGCCCCCGCTGGCGCGCCGCCCTCGAAGCCGCCTTCCTCGGCACCTTCGGCCACCTCTCCCTCCTCGATTACGGCCTCGGCGACGACCACGACTGCCTCGTCCTCTACCAGGAACTCGTCGCCGCCCACGCCGCCGCCCGCACCCCTGTAGGCGGGACGTCCCCGTCCCGCGATGGCATTGTGGGCGGGGCGTCTCTGCCCCGCGACGCCCTCGACCACGTCTACTCCTGCGGCATTGACTTCCTCACCGACCTCCTCGCCGCCGTGGACTTCCTTCGCTCCAGCCCCTCCAAGCTCACCGCCGCAGGCCGGTTCTTCAAGGGCACCCGCAACCTCATCGCCCCGCAGATGGCACTCCGCTCCACCTTCTTCATGGACGAAGAGTCCCTCCTCGGCTTCTACGTCTCCGTCGCCCAGGAACTGGGCCTCCTCGAGCGCCTCGCCGACGAACGCGTCCACGCCACCCGCGCCGCGGCCGACTGGGAGCGGCTGCCCCTCGCCGGCCAGGCCCCCCAACTCCTGGACGCCTTGCTGCGCCTCGGCCAGACCGCCTGCCCGCCCCACCACTTCCGCGCCCTGGCCGCCGCCGCGCGCGAAGTGTTGGCCGATTGGGTCCCCGGCCGCTGGGTCCCCACCAACGCCTTCCTCGCGCAAGTCGTCGCACGCTTCCTTCTCGGCCGCCTCGACGAAGGCCCCGTGCCCGCCCCGGAGGCCGCGATGGCGGGCGCCGCCTGGTGGCGCGCCACCCACGCCCCAGCCACCGTCGGCGCGCTCGCCGCAGCCGCACGCGAGCCGCTCCTCCAGGCATTCAACTACGCCGGCGCCCTCGACCTCGGGCGCCAGGGCGACCACTCCTTCGTCGCCGCCTCGCCTCTGGCCCCCCTCGTCCTGGCCCGCGAGCCCCTGCCCGAACCCGCCGGCCCCCTCCTCCTCGTCAACCCCGACTTCGAGGTCATCCTCTTCCCCGACCAGGGCCACGTCCCCCTCCTCCACCGCCTCGCCGCCTTCTGCGAGCGCGGCAAGCGCGAGGTCACGCTCCACCTCCGCATCACCCAGGAGAGCATCCAGCGCGCCGTCCTCCGCGGCCTCTCCGCCGACGACATGCTGGCCACCCTGCGCGCCCACATCCGTGCCCCCCTATCCCAGAATATCGAGTACTCCATCCGCAACTGGGCCGCCAGCGTCTACCCCGCCGAAGTCTGCACCCTCCACGTCCTCGAGCTGCCGTCGGCCGCGGCCCTCGACGCCGCGCTCCGCCTCCCCGAGATAGCCCCCCTCCTCCTTCGCAAGCTCTCCGACACCGCTGCCGTCCTCCGCGTCCCCCAGCTCGGCCCCGACGCCGAGGCCGCCCTCCGCCAGCTCGGCATCCACCTCATGTGAGCCGCCGCCGCCTGGTATCATCACCGATTCACGCCCCTCCGAGGTGCGGAATCCGCGGTCTCGCCAGCCGCGCTGCCAGAGATGATGCTTACGGAGTTGTTCAACTTCGTAAGTCTCCTCCGCCTGCTTGTTCGACAGCGCCAGGAGCAGCGGACAGGATGCTGGCACGGGCAGGCCGCCCGCGTGGCGGGTGCGTTGCCTCCCTGTTGGGATACACGGCAATGAGGGGCTAAGAAACTATCTCAGAACCCACGCGGGTTGCGGCGGCAGCGGGGCGTCTGCCGCGTTGCGTCTCCTCAGCGATGCGCTCCGTTGCATCGCTTGCGTCGCCGCGCCTTGCATCCGCCCCGCTGCCCAGGAGAACGACGGGCACTGGGACTGCAAGAAGTGGGAGGGCGGCGGGGACTTCGACGTGGGGATGACCGGCCTGGCCCTCCTGGCCTTCCTGGGCGCCGGCTACACCCACACCAAGGGCAAGTTCAAGACCACCGTCGAGAAGGGCCTCGAGTGGATGGCCAAGAACCAGAAGGACAACGGCAGCTTCGGCTGGAAGACCTTCTACGAGCAAGGCATCGCCACGATGGCCGTGTCCGAGGCCTACGGCCTCACCCAATCCCCCGCCGTGGGCCGAATGGCACAAAAAGCAATAGATTACGTAGTCAAGGTCCAGCCGGACCACGGCGGCTTCCGCTACGGCGGCGCCGTGCCGAAGGATGACGGCGACATGTCGGTCACCGGCTGGCAGATCATGGCCATCAAGTCCGCCATCTGCTCCGAACTCCGCGTCCCCCAGGAGGCAGTCGAGCGCGCGCGGGTGTTCCTGAAGAACACCTACCGCGACTACGGCGGCAGCTCCTACACGGTGGGCAGCCGCGGCGCCGCGGCCGCCATGACCTCCATCGGCATGCTCTGCCGCCAGTTCCTCGGCGGCGACTACGATGCCGAAATCCTCGCCGCCGCCGACTGGCTGCGCAAGCACCAGGGCGGCAAGCCAGGCGCTCCGGGGGCCGGCAAGGACCAGCTCGTCGGCGACCTCTACTACACCTACTACTCGGTCCTCGCCATGTTCCAGTTGCAGGGCGAGTGGTGGCCCGAGTGGAACAAGCTCTTCCGCGACCCCCTCGTGAAGTGCCAGATCCACCAGGTCAACGACGCCCAGGGGCGCTTCGTCCGCGGAAGCTGGGACCCCCAGAACCACCAGTGGGCCAAGCACTCCGGCGGCCGCGTCTACGCCACCGCCATGGCCGTCCTCAGCCTCGAGGTCTACTACCGCTTCCTGCCCGTCTACAAGAAGTAGGCCCTCCCCTGCCCCCGATGCCCCCCCGTGCCNNNTGGGCACTTCATGTTGGCCACCCCAGTCAAGAATGCCACCAAGGATGCCAACTCTCCCTCCCTGGGTTTGGCATTCTTGAGGGTGCCTGATAGTGCGTGAGAATCAGCCGGCCGTCACGGTCGGCTCGCGCGCGGCAGGCGCGAGGCAGGGAGCAGGCGCCGCGGGTGCCGCGGGCCAAGGAGCAGGCGCGCCGCCCCGGCGGCTGGCCCCGTGCCCGTGCCGAGCCCGCCGCCCTCAAGGACCGCGCGGATGGTGGCGACCAGGTGTGCGGGGCTGAAGGGCTTGGCGAGGAAGGCAGCCCCGAGTTCCTCGCACAGGCCGAGGAGGCCCCGCGGCTCCCCGGCGCTCATGACCAGGAGCTTGCAGCCGCCCTCCGCTCGCCGCGCCAGCCGCCGGGCCAGCGTCAGCCCCCCGATGTCGGGCAAATCCACATCCACCACCACCAGGTCGGCCGGATGCCGCCGCCAGACCGCGAGCGCATCCACCCCCGACGCCACGACCTCCACCTCGAACCCGCTGTCCGAGAGAATCTCGGCCACGGTCTCGGCGAGGCCAGCATTGTCGTCCACGACCAGCGCTCGTTGGGGCGGCATCTGAGGTCCCTTTCCAGCCGCAACACTTCAGCCGAATGAAGGGGGGTCGCGAGCACACCCCTCAGATGGCTCGGAAGTCCGTAGTGCGGGCTTCAGCCCGCATCTGGCACCCAGGATACGGCCTGAAGGCCGCACTACGAACCCCCACTTCACTCGGCTGGAGTGTTGCCGACCTCATTACGAGCAAACCCCGTGCCGCACCCGGCCGCGGAGGGGCTAGTCGCCGTAAGACTGCTGCCAGTGGATACTTGCGAATGCCGGTCGAGCATGCGTCCCACCCCGCAGCCCCCCTGGTCTGCCGGTTTGGCGCTGGGGTGACAGACAGGCCGCGGCAGGGCAACACTACTCCGCTGGCTGGCGGCGGGTGTCGAGAAGGAGGAGTTCCCGGCGGGCCTGCGCGCCCTCGGGCCGGTCGGGGAACTCGGCGGCGAGGTGCGAGAGGACCTCGACCAGGCTCCTCTCCTCGCCTGCCTGGCGGTAGGACGCCGCGAGATAGGCCAGGGCCTTGGGCAAGTCGTCGGCCCGCGACGCGCTCCGGATCCAGCGGCCGAGCGTCTGCCTCGCCGCCGCCACATCTCCCCGGGCCAGGTGGTAGGCCGCCAGCCCCTCGAAGGCCTCGGCCAGCGCCCGGCGCAGCATGGCCCGCCCGTCGAGGTGCCCTGCCGTGGCCTGCCGCAGGCGCTCCCCCTGGGCGATAGCCGCCTCGAGGAAGCCGAACGCGGCGAGCTGCACGACCTCCGCCACGTCGTAGGCCAACGGGTCCTGCCGCTGGAGCCGCCCCACGGTGAGAAGGCGAAGCGCCTCGCGCCGCGCGCCGGCGGGCGCCTGCGACATCAGCGTGTCCAGCAGCAGCCTGGCGGCCCGCCAGTGGTCGCCGTCCAGGGCGGCCAGCTTGGCCGCTTCCACGGCGGCCCGTGCCGCATCGCCTCCCTTCGGACCGCCCACCGCGGCCTTGCGGTACGCGGCCAGGGCCGCCCGCAAAGCATCGAATCCGGCGAGTGCCCCAGCGCCTGGCCTCACCCCGGCCCTCCGAGCCCACGCAACGGCGTTCGCCAAGTCCCCCGCCCGTGCGAACAGCCCGGCCAGCACGGGCGCGGCGAAGGCGAGCATCTCCCTATCCGTCATCCGCGAGGCGAGGCCGGCCAGCCTCCCGGGCGCGGGAAGGCCCGAGCGGCCGTGACGGGCCAACGCCAGCAGGAACTCCGCCTCAGGCCCCCCATCGGCCAGGCTCACCTTGCCCGTCTCGACCGAGGCGAGCTGGACCACGTGTGGCTCGTACCCCGGTTCGCCGCAGGTCCCGAACGCCAGGAAGCGGCCATCCGGCGACCACGAGGGCATCAGGTTCGCCAGCCCGTCGGCCGTCACCGTCAGCGTCCCCTTCCCTGCCGTGTCCATGACCAGGATGTCGGCCGGCAGCCCGCCGGTGCCGGGGCCGTCGGGTCCGACGCCCAAAGGCATCGAGACGAAGGCGATGCTGTCGCCCCGCGGCGACCAGGCCGGCGCGATGCAGCCGCCCGCAAGCGTGCGGGCCAGGGGCCGGCTGCCGCCCCCCGAGGTGTCCCACAGCAGAATCTCGGTGCGGCCCGGGCACAAGTAGCGCTCGGCCACATAGGCCAGCAGGTCGCCGCGGGGCGACCAGGCCGGCCCGTAGCCCACCCTATGCTCGCGGAAGACCGCCGGGACGGCCACCTTGCGCGACGCGCCATCGGCCGAGGCCACGTAGAGCGACCAGGGCTCGCCCGGCTTCCCGCGCCCCACGAAGGCCACGCGCTGCCCGTCGGGCGACGCCGCGGGGTCGCGCACCTCGGCAAGACCGCCCGCCATCGCTTGCGCTCTCCCCCCATCTGCTGGCACGCGGAAGAGGCCGGAGCTGCCCACCCTGTCCGCTGCGACCAGAACGGACCGGCCATCAGGCATCCAGCACAGGTCCACCACCCCCTGCACGCAGGCGGCTTCCCAGGCCACTTTGTCCCCGTTGCCCGCGGGAGACAGAATGTGGATGCGGAGCGTGGGCGCCTGGCCATTCTGGCGAACCACGACTGCGCAGGCGGCCTTATCGCGCTGCGGCGACAGGGTGGCGTTGTGGGAGCCGAGGCGGAGCGTGGCGGTGTTGACGGTGGAGGTGCCGTTGTCGGCCCTGGTGTCGAGCACCTCGCCATCGCCGAAGAATGTGACCTTTCCATTGCCCCGCATGCCGAGGAGGAAGTGCCACTGGCCGTCGCGGCCCCAGTTCTGAGGGCCGTCGGGCCGGAAGTCCCCGGCCACCGGGCTGGAGCCGCGGACGACGAAGCCGAGGTAGGAGTTGCCCATCCACCCCAGGCCCCAGAACGGCGTGTTGCCAAACTTGGCGAAGATGCAGCGGAACCAGTCCCCCGCGGCCGTCGTCCTCACCCACGCGCTGGCGGTGAGAGGGTTGTTCACCGCGTTCAGCGTCGCATTCGTCCCCAGGTCCACCCAATCGTTCGAGCCGTCGAAGTTCAGCGCGTAGCCCGAGCCGTTGTGGCCCGTCACCCAGGCCGCGTTGACATCCATGTTCACCAGTGTGCCCGTGGGCATGCCGGCCACCGTGTTCGCGGTCGTGCCGCTGCCAGGCCCGTCGTCGAGGGGCCAGTAGGACATCAGGGTGGCCCGCGCGCTTCCGCAGAGGGCGCACAGGAGAGCAGGAATCCATGCGCACCGACGCAATCGAGATACCATTGTCATAGGCTCCCAATCCTCCCCTTTTAGTGTACGCCGCAACTTCCATGCCCTGCGGGCCGGAAACACAGGAGAAAACTGCAAACCCTAACGCATTAGACACCAATGCCTTACGCAGCATGGCCCACCGAGTTCGATAGGGGCCGCCACCCGCGGCTGTCTGGTGAAGCGGACACATGTCCGCTCCAGCTTACTTGCCGGCCGCGTGGCCGCCCAGCACCTTGTCAACGAATCCATACGCCACGGCGCCGTGCCACTCGTGGCCGGCGGGCCAGGTGTCCTGCGCTACGGCCTCCTCGGCGCCGAAGACCTTGTAACCGGCGCGGACGCGGGCGAAGCCGTCGCGGCAGTAGCGGATGGGGAAGCAGTTGTCCTTCTCCGCGCTCTCGAAGAGCACGGGGCGCGGGGCGATGAGGAGGTGAACCTCGCAGACGTCCATCAACTCGACAAAGCCGGGCAGACACCAGCAAGGGCAGTTGTAAACCGAGAACACGCCTTCAGTTGTACACATCCAGCCGCTGACGACGGCGATGCGGAGCCGTTCGTCGCAGGCGGCGAGCCACATGGTCCACTCGCCGCCCATCGAGAGGCCGGCTACGCCGATCCGCTTCGGGTCCACCTCGGGCCGTTCGGCCAGGATGTCCACGCACCGCATCAGGTCCCACAGCGCCATCGCCGCATACTTGTGGTGGGGGAACGACGGGGCGAGGACGACGTAGCCGCCGCGGGCGAAGCGGTCGGCCAGGGCCTTGTAGGGCGACTTGGGGTCGAACAGGGGCGCGAACGAGCCGCTGTGGCCGTGGAGGCAGAGCATGGCGGGGAAGGGGCCTTTGCCCTTGGGCACGCACAGCCGCGCACCGTAGTGGGCGCCCGTGCGGTTGCTCCCCTGGAAAACCAGGTCATAGAGCGTGTAGTCCCCCTGGTCCTTGGGCATGCCCGAGCGGACGTCCAGGGTCAGGGCGTCGGTCGAGATGCGGGTCGCCTGCCTTTCGACCAGCTCGAGCAGCCGCGCCCTGGCCTTCTTCTGCCACTCGACGGCCTGCTCGCGCGTCGTCGCCGTGAAGGGCATCTCGAACTTCGCGGGCACCTGGCCGGCGTCGGCCGTGGCCACGAGCGCCAGAACGCTCACAACAGCAAACCAAGTGCTCATATCTGCCACTCCGAAGACAAGCCACGGTAACATGTCATTCTGAGCGGAGCCCGCCTCCCGGCGGGCGTAGCGAAGAATCTCTCTGGGCGTTGAGCCTGTGGCAGGTGGTGACACTGTATCCCAAGGCGCAAGCCAAGAGGGACAGTATGTAGGCCGTGGCCACCTCTGGTAGGATGAACAAGAGTGTTTGTTGTTGTTTCGTTCGTCCGCTTGAAGGAGACCACGGCCATGGAAGACAGTGTAGCAGGTCTGCGTCGGGTTGGCAAGGAGATTCGCCCTCTTGCCGAGGAGGTGGCGTTCGTGGGTGTGGACGTGCACAAGAGGACGTACACGGTGAGTGTGTGGACGGAACGCCGCGGGCGCGTGGCCCGGTGGACACAGCCGGCGGACCTGGAGCATTGGAGTACGGCGGCCGTGGAAGAACTCCGGAGACTGGCCCTGGCGCCGGAGCTGCGGTTCTGCCTGGACTCGCTGTTGCGGGACCACGACCGCGCACGGGAGGAGTTCCATGCCTGTGAGAAGGCGATGGCCGAGCTGGCCCGCAGCGAGCGGCACCGCAGGGAGGTGGCGGCGATGCGCCAGGTGCCCGGCGTGGGCGTGGCCACGGCTCTGACCCATGCGTTGGAGCTGCCGCGGCCCGAGCGCTTCACGCGGGGCGAAGAGGTGGCGAGTTCCCTGGGCCTCGCCCCGCGGACGAGCCGCAGCGGGTCCACGAGCAAAGGCGGCCCGATCCGCAAGGCGGGCAACCGGCGGCTGCGGCGCGTCCTGGTGGAGGCGGCCCCCCTGGAGGGGAAGCAGGAGGCTCCCGCATGCTGACCTCGGCCCCCCCCTCACCGTCCCCCGGCCTCGGCGTGGCACGCACTGTGCCCTGCCCTGCGGCCCGCCCGAGAGCTGCCCCTGCGGGCACCGACACCCCTCTCTTGGAGGACACCCGACCCTCTCGGCGCCTCGATTCAAGACTCGCGCCCTTTTCCCCCCTAACTGGGCGCGAGCCTGACCCCACCTTGCTAGCCGCCTATCCGGAGTTGTAAGTCTCGTATTTGCCATATGTTAGGGTGAGCCGTGAAACGCGCCCTCCCGAGCGCCAATCAAGACTCGCGCCCCGGCAGGGGCGCGAGTCTTGAATCGCCCATCGCCCGAACCGTGTTCGACCGCCATTCAGCACACAGACCGGCTCCAGGACTGCGGGCCATGCCCTGGGAGCGCATCAGCCCAACCCCGGTCTGGCCTTGCAAATGAGCCACGGCCTGATATACTTGAGGGCAATGCTAGCCAAGGCTCCCATGACCTGCGAGTTCTGCGATGGCACGGTGGAGCGTCGGGTGATCCTGACCGACTTCCACTACATGGGCCGCACGATCTATGTGGACGGCGTTCCTGCGTGGGTCTGCCGCCAGTGCGGTGAACGCTACTTCGACGGTGTGGTCTACGAGCGGCTGGAGGCGATTGCCAAGCGAAGCGGGCGCCTGAAGAAGACCATCCAATTCCCCTTCGCCCGCTACACGGCCCCAAAGCGAGCCGCTCGGCCCACCCGTGCTGAGACAGAGGCCGCGAACGTCCTCAGCAGCAGTTGAGGATGAGGAGTTCGGTGCCCGTGACCTTGCGTTCCTTGCGGCCTGCGGTCTTGTCGTCGTGGCTCACGGCGTAGCGGCCGCAGTACTTCCGCTGAAGCTGGATCGTCCGCCAGGAGGCGGCGGCACAGAGCCGATGCACGCGGGTCCCCGCCGATAGCTACCGCGTCCTCGCGAGTTCGCTGAGTATCCGTGCTCGTATGGAATCCGCAACACCCTGGCACTTCCTCAGCTCGGCGACCATGCCATCGCAGAGCGACCAATAGGCTTCGGCCTCCTCGCGCCCGATGACCGAAGGCAGGTCGACCCTGACTGGCAGACGCCACTGCTCATACGCCTCAAGTCGGGCAATCCGCTCCCGAACGCCTTGGATGCCTCTACCTGTCGGCGACCACTTGGCCTTGCCCAGTATCCACTTCCGCCAGGGTGCATTACCCTTGCTCTGGTTGCACTTGCCACATGAGGGCACGAGGTTGGCGATCTCGCTCACGAACCCCGTTGGGCGGCGGTTCAGCACGAGTGGCCTCAGATGGTCCCATTCCGATGCCTTGTCGCCGCAGTAGGCGCAGCGGACATCTGAAGGGTCCATACCCAGGATCGAGAGGGCCTCTTCTACCTCGTCAAGGGAGGGTGGGATGGCGGGAATCACCGCGTTCACAAACGCATTTGTGATGCTGGACTTCCGAGACGTCATCGTCTGGACAGCCGGCATGCGGAATGCCTGAGCGAGCGCTCTGCGTCGGGAGTCGTTCGCGCCTGCCACCCGGAGTGCCCTCACTTCCGGCGCCTGGATGCCGCCTGTGAGGGGGGCACCCGTGCCCCAATCCGCTGGAACACGCCGACTGGATCGGCGCCGCATGCGGTCATAAATCTCAGGAACTCCACCAAGTCCATCCGGCGCTCGCCGGACTCTACCTTGGCTACCCAGCTATGCGAGACGCGTAGGCGAGACGCCAGCGCTCGCTGGGATAGTCCAGCGGAGTCCCGCGCCGCGCGCAGTTCTGAGCGTAGGGCGTCATACTCAGCGCTATAGATCGACTTTCCCATTGCTTCTATTATGGGAACACGCTACAATGCTCCCAAATCAGGAGCGCCCGAATGTTGCGACTGTTGCCAAACTGGTTCTCGGTCACTGCGGGCTCCCTCGCCCTCGATCTCCTTGATCAAGTCTCCGGGGAGGCCCGGATCGAGGTGGCACGACACCTGCTGGCGCAGACGCTCTCTATAGCCGCCAGAGGCTGGCGCCGACGGTGGGGGCGGCTCGTACGGCTTCATGTGATGCCGCACTTGAGTTGGCGTATTGAGCAGTTGGTCTGTACCTACCTTCCGGACGTGGATAGCGTCGTAGAACGATACCGTCCCACGACCTCAGAGGACCAGGAACTCATCCTCGTAGTGCCCCCGCCTTCGCATGATATTGTGCGGCGCGCTCTCGGGGCAGCGATGGGAGACCGAGCGCCGAGTGTGCGCCCGACGGACTTCTTCGTGACGTGGCACGTGACCTTCGCAGCTCAGGACCTTGGCTGGACGAGGCGCCGCACGGTCTCCGAGCTGATCAAGGGCTACAACCGTCGTGCCCTGCGGTGTGGCAGTAACGCCGCGATTCTCATTGGCGTCCCTGCTGGCTTCGCCGTACGATGGCCGCGGCGTCGCCCCGACACCGGACAGGCGGGGCAATACGTTCAGCAGGTTCACCGTGACTGTCGCGCGGAGTAGCGGCGGCCCGCTGGGGAAGGCGAACCTGGTTCCGTTGTCAGGCTCGGCCGAGGATGAGGAGTTCGGTGCCAGTGACCTTCCGCTCCTTCTGGCGGGCGGCCTTTTGTTCGTTGGACACGGCGTAGCGGCCGCAGTACTTCCACTGAAGCTCGATGATCCGCCAATGGCGGCCCGCGTAGAGGGCGCGGACCTGGGGACAGTTGTCGTAGGAGATCATCGCCTTGGCGGGCGAGGCGGCCAGGCGGTCGCGGAGAAGGGTGTGCTGCTCGACGCTGAAGTGGCCCTCGTAGAGCTTGGAGGTCGGGGTGTCGAGGCTGTCGCGGTAGTAGGGCGGGTCGGCGTAGATGAAAACCGCCACGGCCGCCCGCCTGCGCCGCTGTTCAGCCAAGGGAGGCTCTTCGTGGAGGGCCTGGACGCGATCCGCGCGCTCGACGCCTACAACGGCCGTCCGCTCTGGGAATCCCCAGCCAAGGGCATTGGCGCGCCCTACCACCAGGAGCATCTGATGGGCGCGGCCGGCACCAACAGCAACTTCTGCCTCTCAGCCGACAGCGTCTACGTGGCGACGGGCTCCCGCTGCCTTCGCCTCGACGCGGCGACCGGGAAGCAGCTCGCTGAGTTCAGGGTTCCCGGCCGGCCCGACGGCAAGGCAGCGGCGTGGGGCTATGTCGCGTGCGCCGGTGGCACGCTCTTCGGCACCGCCGCCAACGAGCAACACCTCGTGCCCTACCGCTACGGCAAGTCGGACATGAGCCAGCAGTTCACCGAATCGGGCCTCCTCTTCGCCCTCGACGCAGCGACAGGCCAGCCCAAGTGGGCCTACTCCGCCACGCACTCAATCCGCCACAACGCCATCGCCATCGGCGGCGGCCGCGTGTGCCTCATTGACCGCCCGCTCGCCTTCGAAGAGCCCCGAGGGAAGAGCCAGACCAAGCCGCACCTGCCCGGCGAGCTGATCGCCCTCGACGCCGCCACGGGAAAACCCCTGTGGAAGGCAGCCGACAACATCTACGGCACCGTGCTCGCGCTCAGCACGGCACACGATGCGTTGCTGATGGCCTACCAGCCCACGGCCTTCCGGCTCAGCTCGGAGGTCGGCGGCAGAATGGCGGCATTCCGGGCATCCAGCGGCGAGCGGCTGTGGGACGTCGCGGCGAGGTACACGTCGCGCCCAGTCCTCGTTGGCCGTACCATCTTCGCGCAGCCCGGGGCGTGGGACCTGGTGACCGGCAAGCCCAGGCTCCGAACCGACCCGGAGGCGAAGGCGGATGAACCGTGGAAGTTCAGCCGCAGCTACGGCTGCGGCACCGTTTCGGCCAGCCCCCATCTCCTGCTCTTCCGTTCGGCCACGATCGGCTACGTGGACCTGCTCCGCGACGGCCCGACGGCGAACTACGGCGGCATCCGGCCAGGCTGCTGGATTGGGGCGCTGCCCGTCGGCGGCATCGTCCTCGTGCCCGACCTCACCAGCTTGTGCACGTGCAGCTACCTCAACAAGGCATCCATCGCCTTGCAGCCGATGGAGTGAGCGGCGCGGGCGATGGCGACCCGCTGCTGCTGTCCGCCAGACAGCTCCCAGGGGCGATGATGGAGCCTGTGGCCTCGTACTGGCTCTTGTGGCTGGCCTACTGACTTTGGCGCTGGCGTCATGTACCTTCAAGAGGGGAGGTAGAGGCGTGAGGAGAAGTGCCATGGGGCGTGAGGAGCTGCTGGGCGAGATCAAGGGGGCGCTCACGGAAGCCTATGGGCGCCGCCTTCGCCGCATCGTACTCTACGGCTCCGAGGCACGGGGCGATCAGCGCCCAGACAGCGACATTGACGTGCTGGTTCTCCTCAGTGGTCCCGTTCATCTGTGGGATGACCTTCGTGCATCCTTGCTCGCTCTCTACCCGCTGTCGCTGCGACTTGGGCGCCCTATCAGCCCGAAGCCAGTGGACGTGCGCGAGTACAAAGCCGGGACGTGTCCGCTCTACCGCCAGGCTGAGGCCGAGGGGGTGAGCGCATGAGCTTGGAGTATGCTCGCGTGCTCTGGGAGAGAGCGCCCAACGCCCTACGGTCAGCGGAATCCCTGCTTATCGTCAGTTCCGACCACGCAGCGTCCCGCACTTACTATGCGGCGTTCCACGCGGTCTCCGCCGCATTCGAGGTGGAAGGTCGGAGTTTCAACAAGCACACCGAACTGCGCGCGGCGGTGCACCGCGACTGGGCTAGCAACTCCCCACGCAGAGGCAACAGAGGGAGCGAGGAGAGTGGGCGGAGAGGAGCACTCCATTGTGGGCGGCGTGTCCCCACGCCGCGAGGGCAAGAGCCAAGGCGGGCAACTACGGATCACACCGATGGCACGGATGGGACCCAGCCCTTGCCCGAGGGCCCGCGCGGCGTCCGGAAAGCCGGGTAGGGCGTGCACACATGCACGCGGAATCCCGACCCGCCGAAGCCTGGGAAAAGTAGAAAGTAAAGACGTGACACCATCCATCCCCAACCATGCATGCCCTGCCGCTAATGGCTAATGAAGATCTGGCCCCAGCCAGGGCCGGGCTTGTCGTCACGCCACTGGCGATCGGCTATCTGGGCCATCGAAGTCCCCCGCCATACTCAGTCCTTCTTCCTCCTCTCCGCTAGAGTCCTGCCGCCCGTCTCATTGGAGCGCTTCTGGAGGAAGGAGATGAAGCGGTCGCTCTGGCCCAGCACGGCGACCTCGTGGTCGCGGTTTCTGCCGCCCCCTGCGGGGGCTGCGCCGTGTATGGCCGCGCGGTCCACGGGCCTACGCCCGTGGCTATCTTCTGACGCCCTTACGGGCTTATCCTCGCTGCTCTCTTGGCGCGCTACTTTGGCCATTGCAGTGCCCCCCGGTAGGTGACTTGTTGCCTGCCCTCCACTATCTTGCCAATAGGATAGCTCGCGCAGCCCCGGGCGGCGAGGTGGGACTGGATATGGGGGAGGGCGGAGGGGGCGACGACGAGGGTCATGCCGACGCCCATGTTGAAGGTGCGGAGCATGTCGGGGTCGTCCACGCCGCCGGCGTCGCGGATGAGGCGGAAGAGGGTGCCGTCGGCCTTGACCTCGCAAATCTGCCACCGCTTGTTCTGCCCGGGCATCGAGAACAGCATGCGGTCGGCATCCCAGTGCAGGTCCACGTCGCCCACGAAGCGCCCGCCCTCGGGGCGGAACAACGTGGAGAGCTTGCCTGAGTTCGTAGTCCCGCCTTCAGGCGGTCTTCCGGACCGGTCCAACGAGAGCACGGCAATCTCGTCGTCGTAGCCCGTGTGGGGCAGGCTCGAATTGCTCTCCCAGTTCTGCACGAGGCCGAGTCGGGGCGACTTCTCGCTCCGCTTCACGAGCAAAATGCGGTCGAAGTCGAGCAGCGGGTTCGCCAGCAGCGCCTCGCGTTGGAGCGCGAGGAAGTCGCTGTCGAGCTTCTCCGTCGCCTCCTTCGGCGTCTTGGCGTCCACGGCCTTCTGCGCTGTCTTGAGGGCGTCGAGGCGCTGGCGGAACTCGGCGCCCTTGGGGTAGCGCTCGCCGAACGTCGCGATGAGGTCGGCGATGGCCAGTTCGAGCGCCTCGACGGCCTTCTCGGAGAGGCCGGCCGCCACGTATGCCTGTGCGGGCGGCGGGGCGGCGGGCTTGGGCAGCGGCTTCACCACCACCTTCTCCCACGACTTCGGCGCGGCAAGATAGGCGAGGATGTTGGCGGTCAGGCGCTCCAGGTTCCGGCGATGCGGGTTCTTGGCGTGGGCGTAGTGGGGCAGGCGCCAGCCCATGACGATGATGCGGCCCTTGCCCAACTCGTACTCGGCCAGGGGATTCTCCGAGCTGCCCGGCGAGCGGGCCAGCAGCATGCCCTTGGACGGCCCGCCAGCGCCGTGGAAGTCGGAGAACGCGGGATAGCCCTTGTCGCTGAGCGGCACGTGGCCGTCGGGCAGGCCGCAAAAGACGGGGTGCCGCGTCTCCACGGCGATGAGGCCGGCCGGGCTGCTGTCGTTGCCCGGCCCGCCGAGCCTGGGGTTGATCGGCTCGATGCGGAGCCAGTGGACCATCGCGAGCGCCGCGCCCGACAGGTAGAGCCCGCCGCCCTCCTCGACGAATTTGCGGAGGGCGTCGAGCGTCTTCTGGTCGTAGACGGGCGGCTGCTGCTCGACGCCGTCGCCCTGGTGATACCACAGCACGGCGAAGCGATTCAGGGCCAGATTCTGCCCCTTCTCCTCCGTGAACTTCCCCGGCGCAGCCACGGCCACGAGCGTGGCCTTGTGCTCCTTGGCCGCCAGCGCCCACGCGGCCTGGCCCTCCGGCCCGAGCTTGGCTGCCGCCTGTGGCGCAAGGAAGCCGGTCTCGCTCTCGCCCCCTGCTCCGAGGACCGGCAGGCCGACGGCGGCCAATGCGACGACGAGATGAGGCAACCGTGTATTGGTCATTCTGTTCGCTCGCCCCTGGAGTCCTTCGTGCCCGTCCAACCCTGCCTCTATCTTACGTCTTCGGGCCTCCGCGTCAAGGAGCGGTGGGCCCCAATGTATGCCAACCCGTGTGGCGCACGTTGGCATGGACTGATGGCATGCATCGGCGCGACGCTGTCAGGGTAGGCCCCAACCCTCCCCCCCCCCTCCCTGGCAGGGAGGGGGGTGTCTGGACCCCTCTCCCTTGCAGGGAGAGGGTAGGGAGAGGGTTGGGTTCGAGACCTTCCCGCAAGCTCACGAGAACTGCGAGCCAGACTCCACCCACGCGCCGCGTTTGATTCCCGTGGGCACGTTTCATATGATCATTCGCGTCGCAGGGAGGCCAGGTGCGGGGTTCGTATGGCGAAGGCACGCGTCGGACTGCTCTATCTCTTCCTCGCGGGCGTGTGGCTGGTGGCGCTCAGCCGCCCCGCCGAGGCCGTGGTGCCGGTGCTCGTGGGGCCGCTTCAGGCCCTCATGGCCATTCTCCCTTCGCTGCTCCTCGCCCTGGGCGGCATGATGCTGGCCTTCTTCCGCCCATCCTTCTACAAGAAGCTCGCGCTCTTCCTGTGGAACCAGAAGGTCTTCAGCCTCTGCCTGGCGGCGGCGATCGCGGGTCTGGTGCTGCTGTCGCGCCTGAGCTGGGGACGCGGCGGCCCGGCGGCGGGCGAGATGCGGGCGGGCAGCGACTGGCCGGCCTTCCGCGGCGACCAGACCCGCCGCGGCGCCGTCCTCGATGCCCCCGAGCCGACCCTGCCCGAGACCATCTGGAGCTTCAAGTCCGACGCCAAGTGCATCTACGCCTCGCCCGCGGTCATCGGCAACCGCCTCTATGTGACGACCGCCGAGAAGGGGGTCTTCACCGACCGCGGGGCCGTGCTGTGCCTCGACGCCGAGACGGGCGGCGAGGTCTGGCGCTACTCCCCGTCCAGCTTCCGCGCGACCTTCTCGTCGCCCTCGGTGAAGGACGGCTATCTCGTCGTCGGCGAGGGGCTGCACTACACGACCGACTCCCGCATCAACTGCCTCGACCTCCAGGGCAACCTGGTCTGGGAACTCCGCACCAAGAGCCACGTCGAATCCGCCCCGTGCATCTACAACGGCCGTGTCTACGTCGGCGCGGGCGACGACGGTTACTACTGCATCGCTCTCAAGCCCGGCCCCGACGGCAAGCCGAACGTCGTCTGGCACCTCGACGGCAAGAAGTACCCCGACTGCGAGACGGCGCACCTGGTGGCCGACGGCATGGTCTTCCTGGGCCTCGGCATGGCGGGCAACGCCGTGCTCGGCCTCGACGCCGAGACGGGCAAGGACGGCGGCCTCGATGAACTTCATGTGCTTCACGCCGTCGTGGATGTTGGCGTACTTCGTGCCGTCGCACTTGAAGGGCTGGCCGTCGTTGTAGAGGCGGACGTCCTTCTCGAACTCGCGGTGGAGCCGTGCGAAGGCGTCGTGGAAGGCCTCGACGTGGCCGCTGGGGATAGTCGTCTCAGCGAGCAGGTCGGCGGGCACCTTGCCCAGCACGTCGTCCTCGGCGGGCACGGCGGCACGCCAGTAGAGGCGCTCGACGCCGCTGGGGAGGCGCAGCGTGACCAGCTCGGCGTCCTCCTGGCGCCACACGAGGCTGCCCTTCTCGCAGTTGACCTCGATGCCGAGGTCGTTCTTGTGGCCGATGGCGATCTGGGAGGCGCGGATGAGGGCCTTGCCGCCGTTCGACAGCTCGCAGTAGGTGGTGAAATGGTCGTCGAGCTGGCGGCCCTTCAGGAACGTTTCGACAATGCCGCGGACGCTGACGACTTCGAGGCCGGTGACGAAGCGGAGCTGCATGAAGGCGTGGGAGCCGATGTCGCCGCCGCAGCAGCTTGCGCCCGCCATCTTGGGGTTGGTGCGCCAGGACGCCTGCTGCTGGCCGGTGGTCTCGAGCCGCGTGGCGAGCCAGCCCTGGAGGTAGTAGGAGTCAGCCCACCGCACGGCGCCCAGCTTGCCGCTCGTGATGATCCAGCGGCTGAACCAGCTCGACCAGTGGCCGAGGTAGGTGTGGGAGATGCCGAAGGGCACCTTGTACTTCTCGACGGCGGCGGCGAGCTGCATGGCCTGCTTGGCGGTGATGGTGATCGGCTTCTCGCAGAAGACGGGGATGCCGGCCTTGATGAGCTTCATCGCGGGGTCGAAGTGCACGAAGTTGGGCGTCACGATGAGCGCGTAGTCCATCCGCTCGCCGAGGGGGAGCTTCTTCTGCTCGTCAATCATCTCGTCGTAGCTGGCGTAGCCCTTGATCGGATAGGGCCAGTCGGCGGCGAACTTCATCGCCAGTTCGGGCTTCTCGTGCAGCGCGCCGCACACCACGCGGCGGGTGCCGTCGAAGTGAATCGCCTTCTGATGGGGATTCACGATGAACGCGCCGCCCCCGCCGCCGACCAAGCCCACGTTGAGCACTCGCTTCGCCATCGCTCGCTCCTTCCTGTAGAAGGGTTGTTCCACGAACCGCGCACGATTGTAGCACGCCCGCCGAGTTTGTCAAATGCCGAATAGAACGGATCGGACCGATCTGACCGATCGGACGGATCAGGCCGATAGGGCGGGTTCGCGGGCAGCTTAGGCAGGGAGGACCGCGCCTGAGCGCTTGGCCGCGTCGGCTAGCGCCCGCAGGCGGTCAACGGCCTCCGCGCTCGGGTGCAGCGTGCCGCATTCCCAGCGGGAGACGGTGAGCTTGTGGACGCCCAGGCGCACGCCCAATTGCTCCTGTGTGAGGCCCAGCGCGCGCCGAAGCGTCGCGATGAGGGCGGGACTGGGCCGCGAGCCGATCTCGCAGGCGAGCGCCCGCAGCCGGTCGAGGAACTCCACTCCTTCGGGCGTGAAGGCCAGCTCGCCGCCGCGGTCTCTGGCCACCATGCGCTCAGGGACCTCGACGAACACCGTCCGGCCGTCCGGGAGCCGCATGGTATAGGGCACGGAGGCCCCACCACGCCGAGCACGGCGGAGCAGCAGCGGCCGAGTGTCACGAGCAGCCTTGTCCATTCACGGTCCTCAAAGCATTGAGGATATGCCGCTGCAAACTCCGCGTCAAGTCGTGCTTCCGGTGCGAGTCTGGCCCCGATTGTGGTGAGCTTGCGGGAAGCTCTTGGGCCCGACCCTCTCACTGACCTCTCCCTACGAGGGAGAGGGGGCCGGCCCCCCCTCCCTGCCAGGGAGGGGGTAGGGGGAGGGTCGGGGCCTGCCGTTACCCCAGAGCGCCGGGAACAGGGGCCACAGTCTTGCAGTGGCCCCACTTGACTGGACCGGCCTCTGGTGATATGTTCCCAGAGCCGACTAGCCCATAGGGAGACCTGACCCAATGGCCACAGGATTGCCGACAGTAGCGATTCCCCCCCGCTCTTCCCTCCCCTTCACGGGGGTTGGGCTGCGGAAGCGGGCGGCGTTCTACATGCAGCTCGCGCGGATGATGCAGGCGGGGATCGGCATCGGGCGCTGCCTGTCCACGCTGGCCGGCCAGGGGGGCTCGCGGCGCCTCGCGACGGCCGCAGCCGCCATGGCGCGCCACGTGCAGGCGGGCAACCCCCTGGCCGAGGCGTTCGCCCAGCACCCCAACATCTTCCTGCCCAACGAGGTCCGCGTGATCGAGGGGGCGTCCCGAGCCGGGCGCGAGCCCGACGCGATGCTGGCCATCGCGCGGCTGCTGGAGCGCCTGGCGTCGGCTCGGAACAGGGTGCTCGCGGGGCTGATTTACCCCGCGCTCTGCCTCTGGGTCGCCTTCTGCGGCATCCCGCTCCTGATCGCGTACTTGACACGCGGCCCCGACGAGATGTTGCGGGTGCTATGGGGCCAGGTGCAGGTGTCCGCCCTCGCGGCCGCGGTCCTCTTCGCTGTTGTCGTCGCCTTCCGCTCGATCCCGACGCACTCGGACCTGAGGGTGGGGCTCCACGGGGCCGCGCTGTTCGTGCCGCTGTTCGGGAAGACGTATCGGCGGCTGGCCCTGGCGCGCTTCGCCGACGCCTTTCACGGCCCGCGACCGCGACAGGGGGCGCCTACTTCCACGCGGCCGACGACGCGAACAAGGCGCGAGAAGCGTACGACGAGATTCTCAAGCGCCTCAACGGCGCCTACCGCCTCACCTTCGAGTCGGCCAACCTCGACGCGAAGCGCCTCAAACGCGGCTACGAGGTGTCGCTCCCCGACCGCAAGCTCAGCTTCTCGCTCCAGCTCGACATTCCGGCGGCCCGCGCGATCGAGGCGGCCCTCCAGGTGGTGATGCCCGTCCTCGACCGCCAGCTCAGCGAGGTGGGCAAGCACGCCGCCGCCGCAGAAGGCATCGCGAAACAGGCCGACGAGGCGCATGCCAAGCTTCTCGACGCCATCGGGCGGAAGAGCTACGGCGAGGCCCGCGGGAGCCTTGAACGCCTGCGCCTCCTGGGTCCCGCGGTGGAGGCCGAGAGGGCAAACGCCGAGAAGACCAAGCCAGGAGAGGGCTGCGACCCGGCCGTCTTCGCCCCGGTCAGCGGCGAGGAGAAGGCCCGCAACGCCATGGCCGCCATTGACAAGGAGAAGGCGCGAGCGGCGGCTGCCGCAACGAAGGTCGCTGGCCTGCTCAAGACGCTTGACCTCTTCGAGGCCATCATCACGGTCATGCCCGCCCTGGAACGCCAGGCGGCCGAGCTGCGACGCCACGCCGACGCCGCCCAGGCCGCTGTCAAGCAGGCGGAGGACGCGCTGAGCCGGGCCTTCAACGCGATCAAGGCAGGGAACTACGGCGAAGCGTTCGGGTGCTTCGAGCCGATTCGCCAAGCTGCCCTCGCCGTGGCCGCCGAGCAGCGGGCCGCCGACAGGATCATCCCGGGGCAAGTGCCCCCAATCGCCCAGGCAGACCCCAGGGTCCGCGTGGCCCTCACGGCCATTGACCAGGAGAAGGCGAAGGTGGCGAAGGCCGGCGAGGCCGTGGCAGACGTCGTTCATCGGGCCATCGTGCCCGAGCTGAGGGCCGCGCTGGGCCTCATGAGCCAGAAGCCCGACGACGCGGCCCTCCGCCAGAACTACCTGCCGAGGATCGAGAGCTTCATCCGGGACCCCGCCACGGTGCAGCCCAAGAAGGAACACATCCGCCCCGAAGATGCCGCGGCGATCCCAGAGCGCTATCTCGAACTCATGCTCGCCGACGCCGATCGGCAGCGTGCGGCGGCCAACTTCGAGGGCGCCCGCAAGACGTGCGAGGGCGCCCTGGCGCTCCTCGACAAGAAGAATGTCGCCAAGCCGGACCGATTGCGCTGGAGGCTCGGCCTCGCCCTCTTCGGCCTCGCCCAGAGAGCCCCCTCCGAGGCCCAGAAGCGTGGCCTCCTCGAAGGGGCAGTGAAGTCCCTGCGCGACGCCGAGGCGGACTTCGGTCCGAATGCGGCCGAGTGCTATCTCGCCATCGCCCGCGCCTGCCTCACCCTCAAACGGCCCAAGGACGCCGAGGAAGCCGCGCGGGCGCTCCGGCGCGTCTCCGAAATCGAGCCCGCCAACACCGAGCTGCCGGGCTGTTACCTCGCCCTCGCCCGCCTCTGGCTTGACCAGAAGCGCCCCGAAGAGGCCAAGGAGGCATTCCGGACGGCCCTCAAGGCTGACCCCGCCAGCCTCGACGCCCAGGAGCAGCTCGGTCGCCAGCACTTCGACGAAGGAATGGCCGCCGCCGGCGCCGCCAGGAAGGCGGCCTTGACGGAGGCCGTGGGGCACCTGAAGCCGCTTGCCGGGAAGCAGCTCGCCCTGGCCAAGCCCGTCGGGCGGGCCTACTACGAACTCGGGAGCTATCCCCTTGCGATCGAGTGGTTCCGCGCCGCCTTGCGCTTCGCCCCAAACGACGCGGAGGTGAAGCTCTACCTCGCCAAGTCCCTGTACGATGACAGCAAAGGAGACTCGAAGGAGATCGCGCAGGAGATCGTCAAGCTCTGCAAGGAAGCGGTCAACGCGAAGACCCTGTCTGAGAAGGAGTCCGCCCTCGCCTGCGACTATTGCGGGCGGACCTTGTACCTTCGGCTCCACAGGTGGGACGAAGGCGTCAAGTGGTGTCTGATGGCCGTTGATCCAGCCAAGGGCGACCCCAGCCTGGGCAAAGGCCATCCGATCCTGGGAGACATGACTGTGGGGGATAAGAAATGAGCCAACCAACTGCCACCAAAGTGCCCTTTGGCCTCGGCTTCACAAACATCGTCCTCGGCGGGCTCCAACTGGCCCTGTGCGTACTCTACGGCTTCCTCTTGATCCTAGCGATTGTTGATGTCCCGGTGTGGGTGCCGGGCGCGCTAGCGGTCTCCTTGCTCTTCCTCTTGCTGGGCATTGCCGGCGGCGCGCTCCTGCTCATTGGCGGCATCGGACTCGTGAAGTACAGGAACTGGGGCCGCATCACCTCCATCGTGGCGGCAGTGGTCGAACTCGTCATCGGGGCCATCGTGGCGGTGTTCGCGATCAAGGCCGTCGATAACGGCGCGGCGGTGGCGGCAATCGTTCTCACGATGTTGTGCCTCATCGTGATAGCCTATCCAATCGTGCTTCTGGTGATGCTCAACTCGAAGCAGGCGATCGCTGCTCTTGACGGGCAGAGGGCTGCGGGCGGAGCTCCCGCGCGCTCCAGCTCTCCATTGGGAACGCCTTACCCTTCCACCGTCCCCGCGGGACCAGAGAGAGGAGGAGCAGCCATGCCTTATGGCACGCCACCGAGGGCGGGGGTCACACTGCAACCCAAGCCGTAACCAGCTGGTAGTGCGGGCTTTAGCCCGTATCCTTACGGCCTGAAGGCCGCACTACGAACCAGGCCGCAGCCTGGCTCTCGTCCGTCATCTGTCCTCTGTCGTCAGCCCTCTGCCCTCTGTCATCTGCCGTCTGTCTTCTGTCCTCTGCAACCGGCCCTGCCCCGGCGCCGCCCATGGCGGGCCGCCACGCCGCAACGAACCAAAAGATCTCTTGACAACCGCAAAGGATACGCCTATAATCCAGCCGGCCGGCGAAACGGACGCGGGCAGCAAGCCGCCATGGATAGCCGGCTGGGGTGTCACCGAAAGGCTGGAGCACGGGTGGCCCTTCGGGGCTTTCCTTGCCCGCCTCTGGAGCCATTCGGCCTATCCCCCGATGCCCCTCGATGGAAACTCCGACTGGCCGAAGGCCAGTCGCCTGTCCGAGTCCGTTATTTCCGAGGGCCGTTCGTCCGGTTCACGATGAACCAGGACGGAAAGGGGAGAGGAAATGGGTGATCCGAGAAGAGAGCAAAACGAGCAGTTCAGGCAAGTCTTTGCCGCAATGGTACCGAGTGTTCGAGGCAAGGGGCCGGACCTAGTCAATCCGGTTGTTCACCTAATCGCTGATTGGGTTTGCCAACCTAGCTTAGACCAAACCCTTTCGTCTTCAGAGCAAGACGAGCGGACACTGGGCAAACTGAGAGAGAATAAGATTCTCGCCGTGGCAACGCTCGACCTCATTCTCAATGGCCTCCAAAGGTTGATCGGTGACGGTAAGAAGAAGGGTGTAGCGATCCCCGACCTCATCTCTCTGACGGAGCGGTCCCTGCAGCGCTTGCAGCGGCGGCTATCGGACTCGCCATAGGCGAGTAGCGCCTTGGGGTCGGGTCGTGATCATCCATGAGGCAGGGCGATGCGGTGCCTGGCACGGCACGAAGACGCAAAGGACAGAGGGCGCGTGACTTATGGCGGCTCAGGTCATTTCGATCACGGGGATATGGGTCCGGTGGCCGGCACAGCAAGAACGGAGGAGTCCCTCTCAACGCAAGGGTAAGGCACGAGTTCCGGTGACACCATAGAATGGCACTGACTTAAGCGTAACGCAAGGCGCTCTATGCACTTACGACTGACGCCGTCCACGGCCCCTCCTGCTCGCATACCGGGGCCGATAGCGCGGATGCCCGCCAACAGGCCATTCGACCGCCTCCGAGCGCGAACCCCGCCATGGAGGCGACAGAGAGGGGCGATTAGGTCAGGCTGTAAGACATTGCGCCTCAATGAGTTACGCCCAAGTTAGTGCCATTCGTGACACCATACGGGGTTTTTCAACGCGTCGGGCTGGCCTGTCGCCGCCGGTTGCGCGCACGCGTCGTCGGGCGGAGTCCCAGCCGCCATCTGAGTTCGGCTTCCGAGAGGGTTTTTGAGCCGCTCGACCTGGCCCTGAGGAGCAGGTTCTCTTCGCTTGCCAGCTCCAGGAGCGGGCGGAGGTCTCGGGGGCGGTCGGAGACTTCCAAGGTCTTCATGGCCGGAACTCCCGGCCGGTGTAGGGTGCCATGGCCAGTCGTCCGGGGCGCGTCGAGCGGTCGTCTCGACGCGAACACCCTACTTGCTAACGGGGGCGTGGGGGTGCTCTACGCGGCCGGGGTGCGCGGCATCTGCTCGCCGCTTTGGCGGGAGGCAGATATACGGTGCCATTCGTGCCAGGCACATCACGGAGGCGTAAGCCACGACGCCCCTTGTTGTTATGGCTTCGCATGTCATTTCGGTACTCCGGGTCCCCAATGGCAATGTGCCTGGGACGAATGGCAAATGCCCGTCTGTCCGCCTACGACGTCAAGGGGCAGTAGGGGCATTGCCGGCTGCGTCGAAGCGCTTCTTCAGCCGCTCGAAGCGCTGCTTGGCGTCCTCGAACTCCTTGAGGGCGGCGGAGCGGCCGGGGGCGTCCTTCTCGGGCGCGGCCTTGTAGCGGTCGAGGGCCTGCCCCATCACGCGGCGGGCCGCCGTCATCTCGCGGAGCAATCGCTCCTGCTCGATGAGCTGCTCGGCGGTGACGGGTGGGCCGCCCGCGTCGGGGGCCTCGATGCGCGGGGCCTTGGCCGGCTGCTGTTCCCCGAGGGCGTAGATGGCTGTGGTGATGGCGAGGAGGACGAGGGCGACGACTGTCGCCACCCGCGTGCGCCGCCGCACGTTCTCGGGCGGCTCGGGCGTCGTGGTTCGGACGAGCTTCTCGGCCTCGTCGGACATTGGCACGCCGGCGTGCCGTAGCGCGGCGAGCAGGCGCCCGAGGCCGTGGAGCGCCGTGAGCACGAGGGCGAACGAGCGCCCGTCCCGCGCCGTCAGCCGCAGCACCGAGTCCGAGCGGCTGGCCGCGAGGAGGGTGGGGCCGGCGGCCCGCCAGTTGAACAGACTCACCAGGCAGCCCAATCGCGTCACGGCGCGCGGCGTCCGAACGGCCCCGAGGTCTACGGATACGATGTCGGCGAAGGGCAGGTCGCGGCAGCCGGCGAGGGTGACCCACTGGAGGCGGTCGGGCAGCAGCCGCACCTGGCGGGCCGTGTAGCGCGCGGCCACGAAGAAGATGGCCAGGCCGAACACGCAGAAGGCCCAGAGGATGAGCGTGAGCCACAGCCAGCCGCCCTCGGCGTCGAGCAATCCGCCCGTGGTGGACATTCCCGACACGATGAGGCGGCGGCTGGCGGCGCGAATCTTCTCGGCGTGGAGCTGGAACAGGCTCTTGCCGGTAATCGGGGCGGCGGGGTATGTGCCCTTGGGCGGAATGTAGCGGAGCCGCGTGCCCAGGCCGCCCGCAACCACGAGCGCGGCCACGTGGCCCGCGCGGATGGCATCCTCCCCGATGGCCGTCGCCCGCCGCCGTTCGGCCTCCCCCTCGGGCGTCGCGGGCAACGTCACCGGCTCCGCCGGCTTCAGCTCCCCGAAGTCCGGCGTGTGCGAGTGGAGGACGAACTTCTCGATCAACCCGTCGAGTTCCGCGAAGTCCAGCCCAGCCACCTGCTCGAGCAGATAGCCGCGCCAGGTCTCGTCCAGCTCGTCCCACCAGCGGAAGATGTGCCCCTGGCCGTGTGCATCAGCCGCTGCGCGCACCGCATCAGGATTTTGCCGCATCCGCTGCCTCTCCTTCTGAGCGCAGGGATTATAGACACGCGCTCTCACCATGTCAAGCTAGACGGCGGCTGGAACTGGTCCCGCCGCACCTCCCATTTCACATCCGGTGTGCTGAGGCCAGCAGCTTGCAGCCAAGCAGCGTACCAGTATCTCAAGCCGCCTCCCAGAGCGACCGTCACTCACCACTAGACAAACAGCCAATACGCCTCGTGCTTAAGCAAGCTCTCGATACTGGTCACGTACTCCTGCCAATCCAGCAGAAGCCTGACGTAGGAGGCCCCGACCTCGGCAGCCATCTTGCAGTAACGGTCTTTGTCAGATGCATCGAGTCTCTTGGCCCAAGTTCTCAGCGCGTCATCGCCGTAGTCGGCCCTGCGCCAGACATACAGAGCCTCGTCATACCTTTGCTTCGCGGCCCGCTCCAACTTGGCTTTGAGCTTCGCCTCGTCGGCGGGGAACTCCCTTGGGTAGTCAATGAAATACGCCACCGAATCAGCTAATGGCCCGCGCGACCCATTGTGTTTCTTGATCGTTGCGTGCATCAGGCAACCGAGCAACAAGCGAACAAAATACTCGTCTAGCCCTTTGCCGAAAGGACCCTCGGGAATGCCCCCAGGGTGACGGTTCTGCTGCAGCTTCGCGTCAAGAAGTCGCTCAGGATCCTCTGGGCGCATATCGCCGATCGCTTCGTGGAGCTGCCGCTTAAGGTGATCGTCTATCCAGACAATCATGGCCTGTGCGTTCATGAACGGGGGAAGGCGCTTTATGGCATCCACGGATGTCACAAGGCCCGCGCCAGAGATCACCTGGGGCGAAGGCCGGCTAACCTGCACCCCCTTACGTTTCCTGATGATCGCGCGGCAAGCACGACTGGGGGGGACCGCGGACGAGACATGTTGCATTGCCCCAAGCTGGCCCAGGTCCACTAGGAACTTATCGGCACCTGGGCGCAAGCGGTAGGCCCCCGGGCTTCTCCGTGTCTGTTCGTCTACGAGCCAGTGCTGACGAACGGCGTATTCGTTGACCGGGTCACCTGGGAAGCTGCCCTTGTAGGAGCCTGAGAACCAGTAGTACTGCATGCCCAGTACATCCACCAGGTAAGAAGCCTTGTCAATGATCTTTTGCAGTTCTATCTTGTCCACCAGCACATCGGCGTCCACCCTGAGTATTGGGTACCGATGGGGGTCGTTCTTGGCGCGCACAAGCCGAATGACGGCCTCCACGAACTTTGGGGAGTCATAGGTGAAATGCCCTTGGTACGACAGGTTGCCGACGAGAAGAGGCTTGCGTTGCCAGAGCTTATGAAGGAGATTGGCAAGCTTGACTATGCCAATGAACTCAAACTGGGGGGGTTGGGATACGGCATCGCCAGCCGCGCTGAGTTCTGCCGAAGCCCTAGCAACGGTCATCCTAAGAGCGTTTGCGAACCTCTCATCGCCGAGCATGACGGCGAACGGAACATCGACTGGTGATCGGGGACTCCACCCCCCCTTGGCCTGCTTCGATTCCTCGATGGCGCGAACGTACTCTTCGATACCGTAGGAGACGTAGACGTAGACAACGGCGATGTTCGAACAGCGAAGGCAACTCCTAACCCAAGGGCCGTACTTGTCGTAGAACTGCTCGAACTGTGCAGCGTCGAGCAGCGTCATATCCCTTGGCCCGAAGTGGGTGAACACGACCGCCTTGGCCTTCTCTGGTCCTTCGTTCATTACGGAACTCCGACGCGGCAAAGTGGGAGTGAGCGACACCCTGCGGCACATGAGGGAAGTCAAGCTGCCCGGCTGCCACACAGAACTAGCATGTCAGGGGCATGAAGTCAAGTGATTCCTTCTGTGTTCACGGGGCGCGAGAGAGCTGCCGAACCGGCCCGCTTGACAAGCGGGTGGGACGGGCGTAGTATGGCGGTGGCGAATGTTCCTTGCGGTCAACCAGGGATCAGGCACATGGCGTTGAAGCGCATCACGATAGACTGTGAAGCGTACGACCTCCTGGCCGCGCACAAGCGGCCAGGCGAGTCGTTCAGCAAGGCCATCAAACGCCTCTGGCGCCCCAGAGAAACGGCGCGGACCCTGCGCGAGAACCTCGGCAAGACGAGGAGCGGACGATGAGGATTGCGGCTCTCACCCTCTCACTCGCCATCGCGCCCGCGTTCGCCGCCACGCCGCCGAAGGTCGAGAACCTGGCGCGAAAAGCCAAGGCCAGCGCCACGACGGAGTACTCGAACCAATACCTGGCGAAGTTCGCCACCGCAGTTCCACTCGTTCTTGGAGCCGATGCTCTGCCAGATTTCGCCCTTGGCGTCCTCGATCTCGTAGATGATGCGGCCCCAGTTCGAGTGGCCGTTGGCCCAGACGCCGAGCGCCCGCGCCTTGCCGGGAATCTCGAGGGGCTTGGGCGGCTTGAAGACGCCGTACCAGGCGGCGAGCGGTCGCTCCTTCGGCGGGTCGGCGAGCGCCGTGTCCCACACCTTCGACCCCCACTCAGGGTCGGAGAGGATGCTCGCCTTCATCGGCCCGGGGAAGCGGGGCAGGTCCCAGTGGTTCTTAGCATATCTCTCGTAGGGCGCGGGGTCATATGTCCAGGGCCGCTCGAAGGGGTCGAGGACCAGGCCGTGGGCGCCCGGCTGCTCGAGGTGGAAGGGCTCGCGCAGCTCGATCTTCTCGATGGGCTGGTCGGTCCTCATCCAGCAGGGTGTCGGGGAGAGGAACGCCACGCTGGGCCGCTCGGGAAGCAGCATGTCGATCTCGAAGCCCTCCCACGAGGTCGCGACGATGCTCTTTGCCTTCGGGGCGTGAAGGAGGGCGACCCGCCCCCCGCGGATGGTCCAGAGGCAGTAGACGAAACCGCTTGGTGTCTTGAAGCGGACGCAGTAGGCGGAGTGGGAGCCGGTGGGCACGTAGCCGTCGAAGTTCGCCTGGTCGAGGAGGCGGGTCATCGTGGCGTAGGCGGGGAAGGCGGGCTTGGGGTTGAACTCGGGCCGCGGCCCCGTGATGCCGATGCAGCCGTAGTGGTTGCTGCCCCAGTAGTCCGCACAGTCGTGGAGCGTGAAGCACCACATGAACTTCGCCGTGCCCAGGGCAAGCGAGAGCACGGAGGTGCGAACGTAGTGGTCTGCCGCCGTGCGCGGGCCGAGGGCGAGGGGATGGCTCGACGCGAAGTAGCTCTCGGTGTGGATGATGGGAATGCCCTCGTAGCCGCACCGCTTCATCTCCTCGCGGAGCATCCACAGGCGGTTCGGGGCGACCGAGCGGACGGGCATCTCGGGCATCCGCTCGAACTGCGGGGTGTCGAGGCCGATGGCGTCCATGAACTCCTTCGGGAACTTCTCCCACAGGAAGGGCACGCTGAAGATCGGCTCGCACCAGCCGAAGGAGATCTTGGCCTTGGGCGCGTGCTTGCGGATGCCCTCGCAGGCGGCCTTGCCCGTGATGATGAAGGCGCGGAGGCGCGCCTTCTCCTCGGCGGTCATCTGCTGTTCGCCCTCGCCGACGAAGCGCGAGAGGATGCCATAGGTCAACTGCTCCGAGACCGCCTGCTCGGTGAAGACGCAGAAGTACGGGATGTCGGGCGATTCCTTGAGCATCTCGGCCACCTTGAGGCCGACCTCGTCGCCGAGCTTTTCGTACTCCTTCGGGTCGTAGGGGTCCTGGAAGGCCCACTTCGCCGGGCCGCCGAGGACGTGGGCGGGGTTGGGGATCATGCCCCACTGGCGGCGGGTCTGGATGTCCTTTGCCGCGGCGATGCGGGTGCCGGCCGCGCGGAGGAGATAGAGGTCTTCTTCCTGGTTCGGATTCGTGAGGTGGCCGCCGCGCCACCACCAGAGGCCCCAGCGGCTGCTCGCCGCGTCCGCCTTCCGCGTGTCGGGCGGCAGCTGCACAAGTGTGCCCTCCTGCGCGAAGGTCTCGCCCTCCGCCACCACCTCCGTCCTCACGCGGTGGAGGCCGAATAGAGCCGGGCGGAGGGGGAAGTCGAACTGCGCGTTCATCTCGGGCGCCAGTTGTCCCTTGTGCTCTGTCCGCGTCTCCTGCCCATCGGGAGCGGTCACAGTCAGGCGGATGGTTGCGGCAAGCGGCGTCTTGCGCAGGTTGGACAGCCTGGCCTGCCAGACGGGGGTTTCGGGGCTGACGAAGGCATTGCCTGTGCGATTGCTGGATGCGATGAGGCGGACCGGCGCCTCTTCGAGGGTCATGGCGAAGATGCGCACGCCGCTCGGCAGGCCGCCCTGGAAGCGGTCATAGACCGCGGGGTCGGGGTACATCCGCCAGTCGTGAACCTGCTTCGTCAGCTCCAGGGAGAGCGTATGTTCCTCGCGGAAGCGCGAGGCGATGGCCACGCTGTCCAGCTCGATGGGCACGAGCCACAGGCTGCCGCTCTTCCCATTCGCCAGCGTCACGGGCAGGCGCTGTGTCCCCTTGGGGCTGTTGTGGGCGGGGCCTCCGCGCCCCGCGAGAGGCGGCACTTCGGCCCCCGCGTCCACGGCGAAGCCGGCCCGCGGGCGGTAGAAGCGGGCGGTGACGATGGGCACCTTGTTCGGCTCGCCGTCCGACGCCGCGACGAGCCACAGCCGCCGCCACGGGCGGTTGGGCACGCTGAACCGAATCCGCGCGGGGTCAATCAGCCCCGGCTCCGGCCAAGTCGTGTTCGCGTCAATGTAATCCGCATGGTTGCGGAAGCGGAAGACGCTCGCCCCCACGTCCACGTGGTCGAGGCCGCCCTTCTCCCACCAGGTGAGCTGGAAGGGCACGCCGCGGACGGCCACCGTGCCAAAGCCCGGCGGCATGGACGCGCGGTCGAGCATCCTCGCGCGGCCGGCCAGGGCCTCCGCGTTGCAGGCATCCTGGATGCGCACGGGGCAGAAGCCCTCGGGCGTTGGGGCGCGTACGAGGAACAGGGCCTCCGCCGCCGGCGGAGACTCTCTCCCTCCACCTATGTACAACGCTTTCCACCCGATTTCTCCGGGTCCGAAATCGTAAAGAAGGGAGAAAAAAAGACTCCAGGAGTCATTTCCGTGCCCCGGGGCGCGGCGCCTCGTCTGGGGTTGGGTAGCCGTTTCGGAGGCCGCCACTGAAGCGCGCGAGGCGTACGAGGAACAGAGCAGCCGCTGCCGGCGGACACTCTCTCCCTCCACCTATGTACAACGGATTACCCCCCGATTTCTACGGTCCCGAGAGATGTAAGGAATTGTAAAATCTGCAAACGCCTGCCAGAACAGCGGTTACGCGGATGGGCAGCGCGCTGGCCTCTGCCAGAAGAGGGCGTTGGCGCCGGCACGTCCACCGGTTATAATGGAGGGACTGGGGCGGGCGTGGCGGCGCGTTGCATTGCCCTCGGAGGATGTGTGTCTGTGAGCAAGTTCTTGGCCCTCGTTGCCTTGGCGGCGGCCCCCGCGCTGGCGGGCGATTGGCCTCACTGGCGCGGCCCGAGCCGCGACGGGGTGGTGCCCGAGGCCTCGGGCTGGCCCGGCGGCTGGCCGCCGAAGAAGCTGTGGGCCGCCAATGTCGGCAAGGGCTGCTCCTCGCCCATCCTCGTGAGCGGGAAGCTCTACGTGACGGGGTGGTGGGACGGGCAGGAGACGCTTCACTGCTTCAACGCGCGCACGGGGGCCGAGCTGTGGCGGCAGGCCTCCCGCGCCCCCCGCTACGGCCGCCATGCCACGGGCGACGAGGGGGAGTACGGCGGGCCGTCGTCCACCCCCGCCTTCGACGCTGTCACGGGGCTGCTCTACACGCTCAGCCTCGATGGCGACCTGCGGTGCTGGGACGCCGCGAAGGAGGGCAAGGCCGTCTGGGCGTTCAATCTCTACGACAAGTTCAAGGCCCCGCAACGGCCGAACGTGGGCGGTGGGCGGCGCGACTACGGCTACCCAACCTCCCCGCTCGTGCGTGGCGATGCGCTCATCGTCGAGGTCGGCGCCCCGACGGGCACGGTGATGGCCTTCGACAAGCGGACGGGCGAGCGCCGCTGGGCCTCCGAGTTCCACGGCCCCGCCGGCCACACGGGCACGCCTGTCGAGCTGAAGGTCGGCGATGTGCCCTGCCTCGCCCTCCTCACGCTTCAGCATCTCGTCGTGATGCGCCTCGACGCGGGCCACGAGGGCAGGACCGTCGCCACCACGCCCTGGGCCACCGAGTTCGCCTGCAACGTCTCCACGCCCGCCGTCGCGGGCAGCCGCATCCTCATCACCTCGGAATACAACCACTCGGTTTCCACGCTCTTCGAGGCCACGGCGAGCGGGCTCCGCGAGGTCTGGACATCGAAGACCCACGGCGTGTCGAGCAGCCCCGTGGTCTTCCGCGACCGCGTGTTTCTCATCAACCAGCCCGTGCAGTGCATCGAGCTGGCGACGGGCAAGCTGAAGTGGCGGGGGGGCGACTTCACGAACGGCTCGTGCGTGGTGACGGCGGCCGACGGCAAGCTGATTGTCTTCGGCAGCCGCAAGCTCGTGCTGCTCGACGCCCTGGCCGACGAGTATCGCGAGCTGGCCCGCCTCGACCGCGTGGTGCCCGGCACGTGCTATCCGCACCTGGCGCTGGCCGATGGCGTGCTGTGCTGCAAGGACCGCGATGGCAATCTCGTCGCCTTCTCGGTCGCCCCGGGAGCCTCGCCGGCGGAGCCGCCCGCGCCGAGGGTCGTCGAGCCGCCCAAGCCGCCGCCTGCCCAGCCGCCGAAGGTCGAGTTGCCCACGCAGGCAGGGCCGGCCAAGCGGGTGACGGAGGGGCTCGTCGCCGCCTACAGCTTCGAGAAGGCCGAGGCGCCGGGCCTTCGCGTGCAGGGAGGCAAGCTGGCCGCGGGCCGCCTGACGTTCGACGCTGACGGCATCGCGGAATCCGCCGAGCCGCCCGCGAAGCTCATCGAGGCCTGCCAGAAGTCCAACGAGATCACCATCGAGGCCTGGCTCGCGCCGGCCAACACCACGCAGAATGGCCCCGCGCGCATCGTGTCGCTGTCGGCGGACCCCTACAAGCGGAACTTCACCCTTGGGCAGGAGGGCGACAGGTACGAGGTGCGGCTGCGCACCACGCAGGCGGGCGAGAACGGCATGAACCCCGCGCTCGCAACGCGGGGCGGCGCCGCGGCACGCCTGTCGCACGTCGTCTACACCCGCGCCGCCGACGGCAAGGCGACGCTCTACATCAACGGCGAGGCCGCGGCCGGCGGCAGCGTCCCAGGCGACCTGAGCAACTGGGACGCCGGCTTCCGCTTCGCTCTCGGCAACGAGCTGACCAACGACCGGCCGTGGCGCGGCGAGCTGCGCCTCGTCGCCCTCTACAGCCGGGCGCTCACGCCGAAAGAAGTCGAGAGCAACCACCGCGCCGGACTCGGAGGCGGAACCCCGCGCGACTGAGCCGAGGAGACGTGATGCCTGACGCCACGCGTGTCGTCTTCTGCGAGTGTGCCTTCGCAGACCTCGTGTCGGACGCGACGAGGGCGGAGGTCGCCGAGCGCCTGCGCGCGGCGGGCGTGGACTTCGAGGCTGTGCCCGACCTGTGCGGGCTGGCGGCCCGCCGCGACCCGCTGCTCAAGACCATCGCCGAGAGCGGCGACGCTCTCATCATCCCGCCCCATATTTGCGTGTTGAAGAAGCTCGCCTTGCCCTTGAACGAGTCGCCGACGATGATCGCCCCCACCTCGTGCGCGCCCAGCGGCACGAGCTGGGCGTTGATGAACGTCACGTTCGCGCTCCCCTCCAGCACGGCGCAGCGGCTGCCCGTGTCGGTGCCGTGGTTGATCACCGTCGCGTTGGCGCTCCCTTCGTCATCCCTGAAGGCAATGCCGTCGTAGGCCGCGTAGAGGAACGTGCCCCGCACGTGCTCGTTCTCGCACCGCCCAAACACGATCCCCTCCAGGTTCGCCCGCTGGTACTCGATGACCCCCTGGATGTTCTTCCCCTCGGTGAAGGGGCTTGCCAGGCTCGGATGCACGCGGACGCAGTAGTGGGGATTGAACTGCACGTCCTCGACCCATCCGTCGCCCTTGCACTTGGAGACGAAGAGGCCCCGCTTGAACACCGCGCCCGCGAGGTAGCGGATGACGTGGCCGTCGCTGGGATGCGTCCAGAAATCCGCCCCCTGATAGGCATTTCCGAGCGTCACGTCCACGAGCCAGCACCCCGGCCCCAGGCTCTGGATTGCCCAGGGATAGGGCTGGATGTTCCGCAGGTCCTGGTCTGGATACCAGATGGTCAGCCCGCGCAGCCCTGACTTCGCTTCGAGTCGGATGAACGGCGTGCCGTCGGCTTTGCCCTTGCCGCTCGTGGTCATCAGCACCGAGCCGCCCGAGACCGTGTGATGCGGCACATCGAAGATGCCGCGAAGCTCCACCCCCGACGGCACCACGATCTCCCCCGCGAACCGGTAGTTCCCCGCGGGCACATACACCGTCCCCCCGCCCGCCTTCCGTGCCGCCTCCAGCGCCTTGGCGAACGCCGCCGTGTTGTCCTGCTCGCCCACCCCGGCCCCAAAGTCGGTGACGACGAAGAGCTGGCGGGTTCTCGGCTGGGGACTTGGTGGCTCGGGCACTTGCCATGGGAAGGGCGAATCGAACACGATCGGCTGGGGGAACCCGTCGGTACCAGTCCAGGCCATGATGTCCCCCCGAGCCGCGCTCTTGATACGCGGCTGATCACTGGCGAGGCCATGGGGGAGAATCTGAGCCAGTATCTCTTCATCTGTCGCCTGACGCATGAACGTGTTTGCCACAAGGCGCACTCTCTTGACCCCATCGCCCAGACGCACGTGCGTCTCTGCCTTGTCAACGTAGCAGCCAAGCAACGAAATCTGCCCTCTCTCAGCGGCTACAGCGACCCCCTGGCTGGTGCCGATCCCGCAGCGGAGGAACGACACTGTCGCTGGCCCCTCAAGGAGTGCACCATCGTCTAGGGAACAGGCATTGAACAGAACGGTGGAGTTGAGTGAGCGGAGGGTGTGCACAGCACTCGTGCTGCCTCTCAGCTCGCAATAGGTGACCAAGAGGCCGATTTCGTTAAGGCTCTCTGCCTGCAACGCATTGACACAGCGTACGAACGCGCCTCTGTAGACCACTGCATTGGACGTTCCCTGCAGCCCAGCTCGGGCGGTCAGGCCGACGGCATAATCAGAGGCATCCACGGTGTCGAGGTACTGCCAGTCAGAACGGCGTATCTCGAACGCTACGGCTTCACGGTTCAGGAAGTGTCGCAGCGCCTTGGCAGACTCATCAGATACAGGAGACCCAGGTAAGCCCGACGCGCGCCACCAAGTGGGGCCGAAGGAAACCCCTTCGAGCCGTCCAATATCGGTGCAAGTGTCAATCCATATGCCTGCCTTGAGCGGCGTGCCGTCAACGTTGCGGATGGTGTGAAGCTCGTTCCACTCAGGGCCGATCTTGATGGCCTGGTAGGGGTTGACGAGGGTGACGCTCTGGATGGTGATGTTGTCGCCGGTGACCCTCTCCGAGATGCGGATGGTCCAGGGGTAGGGGACGATCTTCATCGGGTCCTGGTCGGGATACCAGATGGCGAGATGGGTGAGGCCCGTGCCGCGCTCCATTGTGATCGCCGGCGGGGCGTCGGCATTCCCCTTGTCGGCCACAGGCATGAGAATCGTGGCAGTTTGTAGTGCGGGCTTTAGCCCGTCTCCTTCGAAACGGCCTGAAGGCCGCACTACGAACGGGCTGAAGTCGCCTCTCAGGGTAACGCCTTCCTTGAGGGTGAGGCGGCCGGCGAGGCGGTAGCGGCCTGGGGGGAGGAAGACGACGCCTCCGCCCGCGGCGGCCGCCTCGTCAATCGCCGCCTGAATCGCCCCCGTGGCGTCGCCCACGCCATCCTTCGGCGCCTCGATGACGAGCGAGGCGATCACCACGTCGTCGGTAGGGAACTTGGTCTCGATGACGCGGGGCTTCATGGCCGCCGAAGCCTCCAACGAGACAGTGAGGGGAAGGAGCAGCCAGAGCGGGCACCGGCTGAGCATGAGAGTCTCCAGGGAACGCGTCGTCCACACGACCCGGGTCGGATCGTACCGCTCGCCACGAGTTGAGTCAAGCAGCGGCACAGTTGAAGTTGACGGCGGGAGACGGATTGGCTATTGTGATGTGTGAGTTGCTGACTCCAGATGGCAGCAGGCTCCCAGACGGAGGCCCGACCATGAACGGCCGTGGCAAGGCAGGACACACAGTGAATGTGAGCGGCCAGGTGCTCGAGGCCGACGTCCGCAGCCGGCGGTTCCAGCTCTGGCTGGACGAGACGACGAGCGTGACCGTCACGCGTCTACTGCCAGCTCGGGCGCACGACGGAGCAGATGGTGGAGCGCCGCCGGTTCGTCCCGCCCGACGACGTCGTCGCCGAGGTCCGGCAGGTGCTCGGCTCGGGCGTTGCCGTGGACTACGCGACGCTCTCCGGCTCGGGCGAGCCGACGCTGAGCCTCGACCTGGGCCGCGTCGTGCGCGCGATCAAGGGCTTCAGCAAGGTGCCCGTCGCCGTCCTCACCAACGGCTCGCTCCTGGGCCGGCCCGACGTGCGGGCCGACCTGGCCGAGGCCGACCTCGTAGTCCCCTCGCTCGACGCCGGCACGCAGGCGGCCTTCGAGCGGGTGAACCGCCCGCCCGGGGGCACGGACGTGCGGGACGTTGCCCGCGGCATCCGCGACTTCACGCTCGGCTACGCCGGCCAGGTGTGGCTCGAAGTGCTCGCCGTCGCCGGCGTCAACGACTCGCCCGACGAGGCTCGCGCCATCGTGCAGTTGCTCGAAGGCGCCCGCATTGACAAGGTGCAGCTCAACACCGTCGTCCGTGCCCCCGCCGAGGCCTGGGCTGGGCCTGTGCCCGAGGAGCGGCTGAAGGAGCTGGCCGCCATCCTCGATGGCCTGGCGCCGGTGGAGATCATCGGCCGCTACGCGCGCAGGGAGCACCCGGCGGAGGCGGCCGACGCCCAGGGACGCATCCTGGCCACCCTAGCCCGGCGCCCGTGCGGCGCCGCCGAGCTGGCGGCCAGCCTCGGCCTCCACCACGTCCTCGTCGCCAAGCTCCTCGAAGAGCTGTGCCACGCGGGCGCCGTCGAGCGCATCCCGCTCGGCGGAACCACGCAGTACCGCATTCGCGCACGATAGAGTCTTCTGCTTTGAGTCGCGCGCGTGTCAACCGGGGATGGATGGATGAATGAATGAATGAATGGATGGATGAATGGATGGATGGGTGTCAGACAATCATCCATTCATCCACCCATCCACTCATCCCCTCTAGTTTCGGCCAAAGTCCGCGATAAAGCAAAGGAAGCTGCAATGAGCGACTACTGGAGCCGCGACAGGGAGCTGCGCTTCAACCGCATCGAGGCCGAGGCCGCGGGCTTCGGCCTGAAGGTGATGGAGGTGAACAAGAAGCCCAAGCCGTGGGGCGGCTTCGTCCGCTTCGAGCGCGACTCCCTCGACGCCTTCCGCCGGGCCTACTGGCACAAGGGCCTCAGCCCCTACTGGCAACAGGTCCTCGCCGACGTGTGGGCCGTCCAGGACCGCGACCAGCGCGCGCTGCCGCTCGATGCCAAGCTCCTGCTGCTGGAGCCGGGCAAGCGCTTCAGCCTCCAGGCCCACCGACGCCGCTCCGAGCTGTGGCGCGTCATCGAGGGCCCCGTCCTCATCGTCTTCGGCGAGAGCGACGAGGAACTGAACGACATCGAGGTCCGCCCTGGCGAGGTCATCCGCATCCGCAGCGGCCAGCTCCACCGCGCCGCGGCCCCCGCCCTCCACTGGGGCGTCATCGCCGAGTTCTGGCACCACGACGACCCCGCCACCCCCTCGACCGAGGACGACGTCATCCGCCACGCCGACGACTACGACCGAGTGGGGGAAGACCAGGAGGAGTGAGGGGAGAGTGACAAGTGAGGAGTGAAAGTGAAGAGGGGCCGAGGGAACGCTCGCGCCTTCCTTCCTCTTCTGTCGCGGCGCCTACTCTCGCGCGTCGGGGCCGACGATGCCGAGTACATGGACCGCAATCCCCGCTGACCACGCCGATTCCGGCTTGCCAGGCGTGCCCATGGATGGTGCCCTCTTCTACTTGGGGCCGGGATCGATGAACTCATCCAGATCGTCAAGAGATACACCCCCAAGCGGCTGGAGCGCCGCTGCAAGCTCCGACGGGGACCCCGGCGTCTTGAGGGAAGATCGGGGCAGTGTCGCCTTGATTGTCTCGAGACCGAACTGCACCGAAGTTCTGTCGTCCTCGCTCCAGTCGTCCTTTGCAGCAGCTCTCTGCAGGGCTTCCCGTGCTCGGTGGAACCTCCTGTACCTGGACAGCGCGCGCACGGTAGGCAGTTTCTCGAACTTCACGAAGAAATGCTCGCGGTCCGGCACGGCTACCATGATGAACCCTGAGCCGGAGAAGGCAAATCGTGCCAAGGGGCTGCCTCCCTTGCCCTGGAACACGATCTCCCAGCCGACATCCGAACCGATCTCCGGCCGGTATGGCGTATACGACAGCCCATTGACTTCCGCCACGCATCGCAGGATCACCTTGCGGTCCGAGGCAACAAATGGGTAGTTCGCAGGTGGGTCGGCAACAACCTGAACAACAAGGTTCTCAACGAGGTCCGGATCGATTGTCACCCGTGTGACCGGCCCGGCTGATTGGGAGCACCCGAAGAAGAGCGCCACGGCAAGACCAACGGAAACTACGATGCCTTGGCGCGAACTACAGGCAGGAGAGAAAGCACGCTCGATCATCTGTGCACTCCCAAGAGCTGGTCGCTTGGAACATC
Organism: Planctomycetota bacterium; assembly: GCA_041320515.1. Taxonomy (GTDB): domain Bacteria; phylum Planctomycetota; class PUPC01; order DSUN01; family DSUN01; genus DSUN01. The sequence continues at coordinate 5,466,807 of JBGLNR010000001.1, forward strand.
GCCGACATCGCCGTGCCTGTCACACTGCTGACATGCAAGCGGCTGCTGTGCCAGAGGTCATGGCTCGACACGTCATCGCCTGCATCCGGGGGCGCGCAGGCGGAGGCCGGAGGCGAACACCACAAGGCCAAGAGGGCGACGCAGCATGCTCGTGAACCGCGGCGGGCGCGACGTGGGGCTTTCCCTCTGGCCGAGAGGAGGCACCGTGCCCGTCGAGGCCGACGGCTCGGCGCTCTTCCGCGTGCCGGCCAACACCCCGCTGGCGGTCCAGCCGCTCGACGGCGAGGGGCGGGCGCTCCAGCTCATGCGAAGCTGGTTCGTCGGCATGCCGGGCGAGACCCTCTCGTGCGTCGGCTGCCACGAGTCGCAGGGCGCGGCCACCGGCAACATGCACACCGCCGCCAGCCAGCGCCCGCCGCGCGACATCGCGCCGTGGCACGGCCCCGCGCGCGGCCTGAGCTTCCCGCGCGACGTCCAGCCCGTCCTCGACGCCCACTGCACCCGCTGCCACGACGGCAAGCCCCGCCCTGACGGCAAGACGCTGCCGAACTTCGCGGACACCGAGAGGGGCCAGGGCGGCTTCGTCAAGTCGTACCTCGCCCTCCACCCCTACGTGCGCCGCCCCGGCCCCGAGAGCGACTACCACATGCTCCGGCCCGCCGAATACCTCACCAACACCAGCGAACTCGTCCAGATGCTCAAGAAGGGCCACCACGACGTGGCCCTCGACCCCGAGGCCTGGGACCGCCTGCACACCTGGATTGACCTCAACGCCCCCGACCACGGCACCTGGACCGAGCAGGCCGGCGAGGCCCGCGTGAAGGCCCAGCACGACCTGCGGGCCAAGTACCGCAAGCTCTTCGCCAACATTGGCGAGGTCCCCGAAACCATCTTCCCAACCACCTACAAGCCGCCCGCGGAAGGCCCCGTGCCGCGTGCCGCGTCCCGCGTGCCCGAAATCCGAAATCCCCCGGGCTGGCCCTTTGAGGCAGCCGAGGCGAGGAAGCGTCAGGTGGCCGCCGGGCCGCAGGCCACGCGGACGCTTGACCTCGGCGGCGGGGCCAAGCTCGAGCTGGCGCTCATCCCCGCCGGCGAGTTCGTCATGGGCGACCCGGACGGCGAGGCCGACGAGCAGCCGCTGGCCCCCGTGAAGATCGAGCGCCCCTTCTGGCTCGCCCGCACCGAGGTCACGAACGCCCAGTTCCGCTACTTCGACCCGACCCACGACAGCCGCTTCGTTGACCAGCACTGGAAGGACCACACCACCCCCGGCTACCCCGCCAACGGCCCCGACCAGCCGGCCATTCGCGTGTCGTGGCAGCGGGCGATGGCCTTCTGCGATTGGCTCTCGCACAAGACGGGCGAGAAGGTCGTCCTGCCCACCGAAGCCCAGTGGGAGTGGGCCTGCCGCGCCGGCACGGCCACGCCGCTCAACTACGGGGGCCTCGACGGCGATTTCTCGAAGCACGGCAACCTGGGCGACGCCTCGCTCCGCAAGATGGCCGTCAGCGGCGTCAACCCCCAGCCCATCGCCAACCCCTCGCCCTACCAGGACTTCCTGCCCAAGGAGCCGCGCTTCAACGACGGCGCGATGATCGTCTGCGCCGTCGGCAAGTACCAGCCCAACCCCTGGGGCCTGCTCGACATGCACGGCAACGTGGCGGAGTGGACCCTGTCCACGTACAAGCCCTATCCCTATGTGGATGGAGATGGCAGGAACCAGACGACGCCCGACGGGTTGAAGGTCGCCCGCGGCGGCTCGTGGCACGACCGCCCGAAGCGGTGCCGCTCCGCCTTCCGCCTCGCCTACCACAGTTGGCAGGGCGTCTACGACGTCGGCTTCCGCGTCGCCTGCCCCGTGGCGACGCCGGTGGCCGCAGCGGAGTAGCCTGCCGCCGGATACTCCTCGGCGCAGGCATCGCGGAAGCGGGCGTACTTGGCGTCGAAGTAGGACCGCAGGTGTAGGTGGGGGACGATGGTTCGCTCGAAGCGGACCATGCGCGCCACGGCCTCGCGGAGCGAGCCCATCGCGGAGGCCGCGGCGAGGAGGGCGGCGCCCTTCGCCGAATGGGCGTCCGCCGCCACGCGAATCGGCCGGCCCAACACGTTCGCCCGAAGCTGCAGCCACACCCCGCTCGCCACAGCGCCGCCCGAGGCGCAGATCGTGTCGGCGATCTGCGCCCCTAGCCCAGCCATCACCTCGTAGCCCCAGCGCTCGACGAAGGCCACGGCCTCCAGGCATGCCGCGTACAGCTCGGCCCGGCTCGACGCCTTCCCCCGCACGAAGCCCTGGGCCTTCGGGTCCACGAAGGGGAAGCGTTCGCCCATCCGCGCCAGGGGATAGAGCAGGAGCTTGTTCGGCAGGTGATCGGCCACCTGGGCGTCGAGGGCCGCCAGGTTCCTGCCCTTGAAGCGGACCTCGAGGACCTCGCCGCCGACGTTCGACGCCGCGCCCGGCAGCCAGTAGCCCTCGGGGTGCGCGTGCGAGTAGACGCGGCCCAGCGGGTCGCGCAGCAGCGTGCGGCTCACCCCCCGCAGCACGAGCGTGGTGCCGAGGGTGGAGCACCACTGGCCGACCTCGCAGGCCCCCGAGGCGAGGAAGCCGGCCGTGCCATCGGTGGCGCCCGCGACGACGATGGCCAGGCGGGAGAGGCCAGTGCGCCTGGCGGCCTCGGTGCACACGCGCCCGACCGGTTCGCCGGGGCGCACGACGCGCGGCAGCTTGGCCAGCGGCACCCCCAGGTCGGCGAAGAACGCCGGCCAACGCCCCTCGGCCACGTCGTAACCCGTCTTCAGCACGTTCGAGGTGTCGCTTACGTCGTAGTGGCCGGTCAGGCGTCCGACCAGGAAGTCGGCGGCGTGGCAGATGCGTGCCGCGGCAGCGTCAGCCCAGAGCGGCCTGTCCGGGAACATGCGCGGGAGCCAGGCACCGGCCCACAGTCTGGCCGTGCGGCGATAGGATGGCTCCGTGCGCCTTCTCGTCTACCATAGCGCCGCCACGGGTGCAAGCCCTTTCTGAATAAAGTAGCCTGTCCCCTTTTTCGCCCTTTTTCGGCGTAAGCCGCCGGAGAGAAAGGTATCAAGGACTCAGCCCCACAGGGGCGAAAGGACGGAGCGTCTCTGCCGCCCCGTCGGGGCTGAGCGAGTTCCTGACCCCGATCCGGCGGCTTACGCCGCCGGCAAGACCCTTTCGTCCCTTTGGGACTTCAAGCGTTGGTGAGGAATGCGGGAGGAGTCGTGCGGGAAGCCGGCGCCCCTCACGGGCACGTCTGCGCGTTCTTCCTGTAGGCGTACACGTAGTCGGCCTCGCCCTCCTCGCCATCCGCCCAGCCGTCGGTGCCGACCACTCGGACGAAGTAGTCCTTCACGTCGTGGGCGGCGGTGGGCGAGGGGGCGCGCTTGAACATCCACCAGCCGCCCTCCCTCGCCACGCGGTGCTCGTCGAAGAGCCGGCTGCGCGGGTGCCGACTCGTCCCCACGTACCAGCTTGCCGTCCCGCCGCCGACCCGTGCCATGTAATCCCGTATCACCTTCTTGAGGTCTTCTTCGCTCGTCGCCATCTTGCCTGCTCCGGGGAGAGGCGGCAACGCCCCCGCGCCGACGTGTCCGCCGTGCCACCTCGCCGCCCCCGCCGTGTCGTGGACATCCCTCCCTTGGATACCCCCATGCCGCACCCCCTAAGTATACACCCTTTCGGCCCCGGCGGCAAGGCCCGCGGCGGCCATACTCGCGACCGTCAGCCAAGGTGTTCACTCGCCCTCGCCCGAAGTGGCCTGAACACGTTGCCACAGCGCCAGCCGCGCGGGGTTTGGTGAGCCTATGTGCCCGCTGTTACTCTACTTATGGAGATGCTCCTACTGGCGAGCCCCCGGCCACTCGAGATGTTCACCCCGTGTGTTGCGCGGTGAACATCTTGAACACCTTGGGTCCCAGGCTTGGGGGCCGTGCTCAACGCCATCGCCGCCGTGCACCGCCCGCGTCGAGCACGGTGCGGACCATTCGCTCGTAGTTGGCGCGCATAACCTTCGTGCAGACGGGCGCATATGGCGAGGCGGTGGGGGCCACGATGAGACCCGTCGGCCCCGCGTCGCGGAGGAGTTGCCTCACCTGCCGCGCGATCTCGGCCGAGGGCAGGGTGAACAGGTCGCCCACCTGGATGTTCCCCTCGATGCACGCCTTGTTACCCAGCACGGCCTTGGCCTCGGTCGCCGTCACGTTACCCATCGGCGGGGCCTCGACGGGGTGGAGCGCGTTCGCCCCCGCCTCGACGAAGCCGTCGAGCAGGCCCTTGAGCGAGCCGTGGCAGTGGACGTGCACCAAGCCGTCGGCGTCGCGGATGCGCCCGAAGAGCCGCTTGTCGTAGCGGACATTGAAGTCCCAGAAATCCCGCGGCCCGTGGAGCGGCGGGGCGATGTACTCCTGGCCCGAGATGGCGAAGTACGGCCCCACGTCGCGCGCGAGCAGCCAGTCAATCACCCGGAGGGCGCGTTGCGTGGCGTGTTCGAGCAGTTCGTGGATGAGGCCACGGTCCTCGATGCTCAGGAGGGCGAATGCCTCGGAGCCGAAGAGGTCGGCCACATGGCCGCCGGGGTTCATGTCGCGCAGGTGGACCTCCACGATGCCGCGCTCGCCGGCCTGCTCGCGGAGGGCGAAGAAGCCTCCCGCGTCGCCCCTCGGCTCGGGCTCGGGCAGCGACATGAACTTGAGCGCGTCGTCGCGGCTGGCGAGCCAGTGCTTGCGCGTCATCCCCGGCTGGCCCTTGCGGCCGGCCAGGTGCTGGTGGACCAGTTCGCCGCGGGGCGTGGGCATCACGGTGGTCACGAGGTCGAAATCGCCGTCGTAGGGCTCGACGCGGCGGGTCGTGGGCGGCGCGGGGAAGGCCTCGGCCGTGCTCCAGCCCCACTTGAGGTCGCAGGTCTCGCACACCAGCTTGCGGAGCGGCGCGTACGACTCGTGCGGCGGCCTGGTGTCCGACACGCCGCGCACGAAGATCGGCACGCAGTCCACCGGCTGGCAGCGATAGGCGGCATCGAGCCGCTCGCGGGATGTCATCGCCCCCGTCTTCACTCGTCCTCGTCCTCGCTCTTCCGCGCGCCCGCGTCCCATGCTATCGAAGCCTTGCCTCGTTTGCAAATGCTGCGGGAAAGGGTATAATAAAGGGGTGTTGACAATCGGGGTGTAGCTCAGCTTGGCTAGAGCGCAGCGTTCGGGACGCTGAGGTCGGTGGTTCAAGTCCACTCACCCCGACTCCTCGGGAGAGCCTTCCGCCGCGAAACGGAAGGCTTCTTCATGTCCGGGTGGGTCCGTCTGGCCGGAAGTCCCCAAGCTCCATCAGTACCTCGTCGGCGTCAGATAGGTCCTGCTTCGGCGCGCCGGGCCGCTGGAGGGCCACGACGCGCATGCCGGCCGCCTTCGCTGAGAGCACGCCGGCCCGCGAATCCTCGAAGGCGACGCACGCCTCGGGCGCCACGCCCAAGCGCTCCGCCGCGAGCAGATAGGGCGCGGGGTCGGGCTTCCCGCGCGGCGTGTCCTCCGTCGCCACGACCACCCGCACGTCGCCCGCCCACAGGTCATTCCTTCGTCAGATGCGCAAGGCGTTCGACTTCGGCCAGGTCGCGGGCGGAGTCGAGAGGGTCATCGGGCGGGTCGGGCGGGGCGGGCGGGGCCACAGCCGGGGGCGGCGGGGGCACATGGTCTGCCACGCGGACGACGCGGACGGTGATGAGGCAGGATGGCATGGCGAAGGCGATGCCGCGGAGGGATCGGTAGAGCTGGAAGGGCAACTCGGCTTCCTGGGGTTCGCCCCAGTCGGTGATTTCGAGGACGAGGTTGCAAGAGAAGGGCACGGGGGTCTCCTTTCAGCGGCGGCCGAGGTCGGCTCGGTCCTGGGCGGCGAAGGCGGCGGCGATGTCGCAGGCTCGGATTTCGACGCCGATGGCCTGTGCGCTTTCGGCGGCGCAGACGAGGGCGAGGACGATGCGTCGGGCGTTATTCTGGCAGCCGCGCTCGGCGGCGGCCTTGGCGTCGGGGCAGAGGCGGAAGGGGGCGCAGATGGCGTCAACGTCGTCGTGGGTGAGCGGCGGGATGACGGGGTTGTAGAGGCTGCGGCTCGTGAGCTGCGCATCCTTGTCGTTTGGGCGGGAGCGGAGCGTGATGAAGAGCGCCGGGGTGCAGAGGAGGACGAGTCCGCAGCCGCTCTTGTCGTGGAGCATTCGTGCGGCGTGGAGGGCCTCGCGGGTCGGGTGGTCGGCCTCGTCTACGATGAGGAGCGGCCCGCGCATCGAGCGCAGGCGGGCGACGCAGGAGTCGAAGAGGGCGTCCTTGCTCATGCCCTTGGCTTCGAGTCCGAGAGCGGAGGCGACGCGGCCGAGGAGGCCGAGGACGGTGGTGCCTGGGATGCAGTCGATGTGGAAGCCGTCGTCGGGGTGCGCGGCGGCATAGGCGGTGGCGGTCTCTGTCTTGCCCGTGCCCGCACGGGCGCAGAGGAATGCCATGCGGCCGCCGTTGGCTGCCATTGTGAGGACGCCCATGATTTTGGCGGAGGGTGCGGTGAGGATGAAGGGGGGCTTGGGGATGGCCTTGGCTCGGGCTTTGGCTCGTGCGAGGAATCCGCGGACGCGGGCGGCGATGGTGTGGACGTCGCCTGGGTAGAGGAGGTCGCGGAACTGTGAGATCGAGGAGTCTGAGTAGCGGACGGCGGCGCCGACCTCGCCGTTGGTGACGCCTGGATGGTCGGCCATCCAGGCGTCGAGTTCGAGCGCTGTGGCGGCGTCGGCCTCACAGTAGCGTGGGGGTGATTCGGGGGGCATTGGCTGGCTCCAGTTCTCGCGTGCGGGGGTTTGGAAGGGAGGCTCGGGCGGCGCCCCGTGCGTCGCCCGAGCCGGGCGGCGATCATGCTTGAGCCACCTCCGATTCTCCGGCGGGGCCGGGGCTGGCCAGGCGGGCGTTCGCCTGGGCGACGAGGGCGGTGTGGATTTTCATTTCGGCGCCGATGGCGTCGAGGAGGACGGCGTGCTCGGTTTCGAGGGGGAAGAGGGCATTCATTAGCGCCTGGTCGGCGGCGGGCGATTTGGGGGCGTGGTAGCCGAGGACGAGTTTCTCGGAGAGGGCGAGGCTGCGGTGGAACGTGTCGTCGAGGTTTCCGGCGAAGGCGGCCGAGGCGTCAACGTCGCCGCGGCGCAGGTGGACGGTTTGCTGGCGCAGGAGGAGGAGGGCATCCTTGCAGGCTTGGTTGCGGCATTGGCTCCAGTTGGGGGTCGAGGCGGGCGGCTTCGGCGGCGCCGGCGGCGGCGAGCATGGCGTCGAGGGGGTCGGGGCAGACGGCAGACGGCAGACGGCAGACGGCAGGCTGGGCGGGAGGAGGGAGGGATGGGCGGCGGATGTCGCGGGCAATGGTCCGGATCTCGGAGCCGTTGCGGCTGGCGACGCTGAGGTTGCCGAGGGGGTCGAGGCAGGCGGCCGTGCGCGTCTCGCGCGCCCAGCGCTGGTAGGCCATTCGGAGGGCTGATTGGGCGCCGCGGGCTCGGTTGACGAGGCGGTGCTCGGCGGGGATTCCGTGGCCGAGGAGCAGGTCGAAGGAGTGCTGGCGCAGGTCGGAGCGCAGGCAGATGAGGCACTTGCCGCCGACGATGGCGATGCAGGCTTCGGTGTCGTCCTGCGTCCAGAGGACCGGGACGAGCGCGCCCGAGGCGAGGGCGAACTCGGGGTCGTCGCTGATGTAGTGGTAGACGTCCTTGCCGTGCTGAATCTCGATGCCGCGGCCTTGAATGCGCTTGGCCTCCTTGTGGAGGAGGAGGTTGTCGAGGCGGCGGGGATCGGGCAGCTCGCCCTGCCAGTCGGCCCAGTACTCGGCGGGGGGCTTGTCGCGCATCTTGCCGATGGGCCGCTCGGTGCGCCACTGTTGGTAGGCTCTGGCGAGCGTGGCGAGGTATTGGGACCATGAGAGGAGGTCGCCGCGCTTGCGGCGCTCGGCGAGCTGGTCGGGCTTATCGCTCGTGTTGCGGCCGCAGTGGCCTGCGATGAGGTTTTCGAGGCGGGTGGCGAAGCTGCTGAAGGCGGCCTCGATGCCCTTGGCGCGAGCGAGATAGGGCGTGGCCGTGGACCTGTGGATGTCGAGGCCCTCGAAGAGCGTCTGAGCGACGCCGGGGTCGAGGGGCATGTCCTTGGGCGAGTGCCAGAGCTTGCGGGAGAAGCGGCCGCCGCGGGCCTGCACGGTGTCGGCGAGGGGGCCGCCGTGGAACTCCTTGCCGTGGTCCACGATGGCGTGGCCAGGGATGCCGTGGGCGGGGAAGGCGAAGATCTCGCCCGACTCCTCGTCGAGGATCGTGTAGCCAGTGATCCAGCGGCGGAAGACGGAGGCCACGCCGTCGCTCGACACCTGGTCGCGGAGGACGAAGGCCATGTCGGCGGAATGGATGTCCTGGATCGCGGTGAGCCAGGGGCGGCCGATCTTGCCCGAGGGCAGGATGATGTGCGTGTCCATCACGCGATGGTCGAGGCAGACGGCCAGGCCGAGGGCGATGGCCTTGGGATCGCGGATGACGTGGAAGCCGAAGCGGTCGCGGAAGGCGTCCTTGCCCTCGCGGGCGGCGGCGAGGAGGGCGGGGCGCTTGGCCAGGAGCCGTTCGATGAAGCGCTGGACCGTCGTGGGGCAGGGCGGCAGCGGCGGCTCCGCGACGCCCGCGTAGTAGCTGGGCCACCAGCGGAGGAGTTCGCGGTGGCACTGGGCGACGGTCGGTTTGTTGAGGTCGCGGTAGTCGCCGCCCTGGGCGTAGAAGGCTTCGAGCAGGGTTTGCAGGCGCTTGGGGATGCTCTTGCTGCCTTCTTCCTTGGCCCAGCGCGGGACGAGGCGCTGCTCGCCGTGCTTCTTGCAGTCGCCGCGCCAGCGGCGGACCGTGCCTAGGTTGAGGTTCTGGTTGCCTGGCTCCTGTCGGAGGAGCGCGATGGCCTGCAACTCGGCGATGGTGGCCTCGCCATGTGCCACCGCGGCCATCGCGGCTTCGACGGCCAGGACGACGCGGCGGCGGCGGAAGAACTCCTCGCAGATGTGCTGGCCGCGCGTGGCGAGCAGCCCTGCCTCCCAGACGAGGCGGGGGTCGCTGGCCAGGACGGGGATGCCCTCGTCGTTGAGGCAGGCGGCGGCGTGGGCGCGTGGGGCAGGCATTCTGCCTGCCGATTGTCTGGCAGGCGGGACGCCTGCCCCACCACAGGGGCCGGCGGGCGGGGGGGGGCCGCTCAGGTGTCCACTGCTGGCCGCAGCCTCCCGCGCCGCCGGGACGCGGGGCAGGGACGCCCCGCCTACATGATCATCATGATGTATAGGGGCCGCCTGCCCGCCCGACGCCGGTGCGCCATCCGCCACAAGGGGTCGGTGGCCATCGCGGGCGGCGGGCAGACGGCCTCGCCCGTGTGCGCCATCTGGGGGCGCGGGTGTAGCAAAGCGGACGGTAGAGTCAAGTGCTGAGCGGGTGGAGTCAAGGAGTTGACGGCGCTCGGCCCAGTAGCGGGCCTGGGCGGAGGCGGTGAGGTCGGTGAGGGCGATGCCCCAGATGGGCTTGCCGTTGCGGCCGATGCCCAGCTCGATGCGGTGGATGTGACCTGCGGTCGCTCGGTAGTAGAAAGTCTTTGGGTTTACCCCTTCTGCGGCGGCGGCCGCGTCGTAAGTGAGGATGACGGGCCGAGTCTGGATTTTTTCTTTGGGGGCGGTCCGAGTCTGGACCGTGATGGTGCAAGCCTCGTCTACTCTAAGAGTTACGCGAGGCCGAGAGCCCGCACACGACCAGGAACCCGAAGAAGATGAGGGCCGAGCCGGCCCCCAGGCCCGACATTGCGCCCCAGACGCCGAAGAACACGAAGGCGCCGACGATGAGCGCCGCAGCGGCCCGGTAGCTCATCCCCTCGCCCGAATCGTCAACTCCACCCTTCAGGCCCAGGATGCGGCGGCCAACGCCCGCCAGGTGCTTCCGCGAGGTCCAGAGCACCACCAGCGCCAGGCTCAGGAACGCCCCGATGTGCTGTTCGTGTGGGAAGGGGAAGTTGTCCATCGGCCCCTTGATCTCCTTCCAGCCGAACAGCTCGCCGAAGTAGTAGGGCACCTTCGAGAGCCAGAAGAACACGAGGATGCTCAGCAGCATGTCGAGGTCAACGAAGAACGCGACGGCGGTGAAGAGGAGGATGACCTTGAACTGCGCGTTGTCGAAGCCCTTGACGAATGCCTTCACCTCGGGCGACGAGAAGTACTGCGCCAGGTCCACCTCCACCGTGGGGTTCGGCATGCCTGGGATGTGGTGGTTGAGCCCCTGGAGCAGGCAGAAGGCGAGGGCCACGATGATGCCCGCCTTGAAGGCCGCCTTACGCCAGATGGGGTAGATTCTGCGGCCGCCGTCCTCGCGTTCCTCCATGAGCATCCGCGGCAGGACGACCATCGGGAACGAGAAGCGCTCGTTCTCCGACCACTGCTTTCGGAAGATGACGCCGATGCCAAGGAGGCCGAGGAACATCGCCATCACGATGCTGCCCCAGTAGAGGAGCGGCGTGAGCCACTGGCGGTAGGGGATGTAGCCCTTCAGCGTGTAGGCCACGCCCGCGGGCGAGGCCAGGCTGTCGGGGCGGACGACGAGCGATGCGCGTTCGTTTTCTGACAGCTTATCGAGGTCGCTCTCGCGGATTTCCGCCACGCCCTTGCGCAGCCGCGCCACGGCCTCGTTGCTGAAGAACACCGCGTCCGTGATGGTCGCCTCGCCCGGGCCGGTCAGCGTGAAAACGATGTCCGCGGCCTCCACGATGTTGCGCGGCATTGTCAGGTACGGCTCGCCGGCCCGCAGGAAGCCGCCGGGGCGAGAGAAGGCGCGATTGGTGTCCCGCCGCAGCGTCGCAATCGGCACCCGCTCGCCCTTGTCGGTCACAAGCTCCATCGAGAGGGCCGAGCGGCTCTGAAAGCCCGAGAGCTTGACGAGCGCGGTCGCGTAGTAGCGCTCGCCGGGCACGAGCCTCTCGCGGTCACCGATGCGGCGAAGCACGCGAATGCGCAGCCGCGCCTCCTCGCCCTCGGCGGCCCTGAGGCGCAGGCCCGTAGTTTCGGTGACAGATACCTTTTCTACCCGCCCGGCAGGCTCCGCCGCGCAAGCAGGCCCGAGGCCCTCCGCGAAGCGACGATCGGCGATCAGGTGCTCCCCGTGGGGCCAGAGCTTGTCGGAGTAGCTGTCCACCAGCGGCATGTTCTCCTGGTGCTCCGGGATGGAGATGACGAGTCCCAGGAAGCGATGCCACATGCCCTGGCTCATGAGGGGAGCGGAGATGACGAGCATGGAGTAGACGACGATCAGCTCGCCGACGGCGAGGCGCAGTGTGCTGCGGAACGCGGCCACGAGGGCGCCGATGAGCAGCACGCCGAGGAACACGCCGACGGCGCTCGCGGGCGGGTTGTTCTCCGCCAGGATGTTGGGCTGTGGGACCATCACCTCGTGGTAGTGGATCCACATGCCCATCAGCACCATCGCCACGATGCCGATGAGGCAGGCCCGGAAGCTGAATGTCGGCCGCACCTGGCCCATGCTCGCCTCGCCGTCTTGCCCTCGGAGTGTGCCGAGATTACCAGCCGCGGGCCGGGGCGTCAAGCGGGGAACGCCCTCGTCATTCAATCATCCTATGGGATGTTTGATCATCGGGGCGCGGCGGGGGCGAGTGAGGCGGCCAGCGGCTCGCGGCGTCATTCCAACATTCTGTAGAATGTGAGAATGACGCCTGCGCTGCGACGTGTGGCGGCTGACGCGCACCTCAAGGGACGAGGCGTCGAATGAGGAACGCCCTCGTCATTCCAACATTCTGTAGAATGTGAGAATGACGGTCACGGTGGGACGCGCGCCGTTTGACACGCGTACGGCGCGCTGGTATCTCTGGAGCATCGCAGTGGTCCCCCCCACTTCCCTTGAAGGGCGGCTCCCGTGTGCGCTGAGAACGGCCTTCTCTGCGGTCTTGGACTTCTTGTGGTTGGCGGCCTCGCCGCCGCGGCGGAGCCCGGGCGGCTGGCGATGGAACGCCTGCACGGGGCGACCTGGCGCTTCGGCGGCGTACTGGGCGAGCGCATCAAGGCGAACGTCGAGCACTGGCTCCTCGTCGCCCCGAAGAGCAATCCCGGCCTGCTCGACATGTTCGCTAACCGGGACAAGCCGGCCAAGCCCAACCTCGTGCCCTGGGCCGGCGAGTTCGTTGGCAAGTTCCTCATCTCGGGCGTCCAGGCGATGCGGATGAGCGACGAGCCGCGCCTCCGCGAGACCCTCGCCTCGGTGGTCAATCGCCTCCTCGAGCTTCAGGCTGAGGATGGCTATCTCGGCCCCTGGCCCAAGAATGAGCGCCTGCTCGGCCAGTGGGACCTCTGGGGCCACTACCACATCATCGAGGCGCTCCTCCTCTGGCACGAGCAGACAGGCGACGCCTCGAAAATCTCGTCCACCGCGCCCTCGACGACCACCTTGTCGCGGTGCCGCTCGACGTAGGCCGCCGTGGCCTTCATGTTCTCGTCGAAGGGCAAGGTCGAGGCATCGAACATCACGCTCGACAGCCTCTTCAGACGCCGCTCGAGTATCTCCTCATCGGTGTCGGGCTGGCCGTGGTCGAGGTGAGTCAGCACGCGAATCTTCCCGAACGGGCCGTCGGGCTGGGTGTAGAACTCGACCTGGGACATCCAGCACTCGAACCCGAGCCAGGGGTCGCCCAGGCTGGTATAGAGCTTGATCTGCGGGCGGGCGTGATACGTGCCGCAGATGGAGAGGAAGAACGGGATGTCGGGCGCGCCGACGCGCTCGCCGAAGCTCTTGGCCGCCCACAGGCAGGCCTCGATGCCCCGGGCGCACTCGGGGTTCAGGTTGATCAGCGCCACGCCCTTCTCGCGGGCCTCCTGGATGACCTCGCGGGCATGCGACGCATCGGCGATCAGGGCCATGGAACTCTCTCCGTTATGGGTCGTTGACGGGGAACGCGGGCATTGTATAATAAGCCCGGCCCGAGTGCAAATTTGTCGCTCCAAGGGAGGATGATTGGATGGGTGGATGAATGGATGAATGAAAGACCCAAGAACTCCCTCCTGCATCCATCCAGTCATCCATCCCTCCATCCATCCTCTCCGCATTCAAGGGTGAGCTAGTGCCCGTTGAAACGCCCCCATTCCGCGTCCGCTACGCCGAGACCGACGCCCAGGCCGTGGCCTACTACGGCGCCTACTTCACCTGGTGGGAGGTGGGCGAGCTGCACTTCCTGGAGACCATCGGCGTGCGGGCGCCCGAGCTGGGCCGCCAGGGCATCATGGTCGCGGCCGCCGAATCCTACGGTCGGTTCCTCCGTCCCGCCGTCTACGACGATCTGGTCACCGTCCGCGTCCGCCTCACCCAGGCCGCGCCCAAGCGCGTGCTGCTCGAGACCGAGCTGGTCCGCGTGGCCGACGGCACGGTGCTGGCCACGGGCAAGATGGCCCGCGTGCTGATCGGCCCGGCGGGCAAGGCCCTGCCGATTCCGGAGAACGTCCTCGCCGCCGCCGAGGAGCGGGTCGAACGAATCGTCGTCAGCGAGAAAGCGGACGCCCTGCTCGGCCCTGCCCCGCCGGGGGCGCGCCAGCACGAGATCGAGCTGCGCGTGCGCTACGCGGAGACCGATGCCCAGGGCGTGGCCTACTTCGGCAGCTACTTCGCCTGGTTCGAGGCGGGCCGCAACGAGCTGACCCGTAGCGTCGGCCTGCCCTACAGCGAAATCGAGCGCCGCGGCGTCAACCTGCCCGTGGCCGAGGCATTCTGCCGCTACCTCGGCCCGCTGCGGCCCCGCGAGGTGTTCCGCCTGACCACCGCCGTCCCCGCACTCGGCCGCGTCAAGATGACCTTCACCAACCGCATCACGTCGCTCGACGGCCAGCGCGAGACCGCCGCCGGCTACACCATCCACGGCTGCACGGGCCGCGACGGCCGGCCACAGGGTCTCCCGCCCGACGTCGTCGAGCGCTTCGCAATCCCAAAGGAGCTATCGTGACTACGTTCGCCCCCCATCTGCTCCTCGCTTGTCTCGGCATCGCGTGCTGTCTGCTGGCGGCCGCCGCGGAGGACGTGACCGTGGACGCCGCTTTCCCTGGCGGCAACGCCATCATCGAGAAGGTCGAGGGCGACACGGTGGTCCTGCACCAGGACATCCGCGACACGGCGGGCCACTGGTTCTGGTGGCACTTCCGCGTGCGGGGCGCGGCGGGGCGCACGCTCACCTTCCGCTTCACCAACGGCAACGTCATCGGCGTCCGCGGCCCGGCCGTGAGCCTCGACGGCGGCAAGACCTGGGCCTGGCTCGGCGCCGCCGCGGTCAAGGGCCTCACCTTCTCCTATGCCTTCCCCGCCGACGCCGCCGAAGTGCGCTTCTGCTTCGCCATGCCCTACTTCGAGGCCAATCTCAATGCCTTCCTTGCCCGCTGGAAGGGCAGTCCCAGCCTGAAGGCCCTCATGCTCTGCAAGTCCCGCAAGGGCCGCGAGGTCGAGCGACTCCACGTCGGCCACGTCGCAGGCGAGCCCGACCACCGCATCCTCCTCACCGCCCGCCACCACTGCTGCGAGTGCATGGCCAGCTACGCGATGGAGGGCGCCATCGAGGCCATGCTCGCCGACACCCCCGACGGCCGCTGGTTCCGCGGCCACGTCGAGGCCCTGCTCATCCCCTTCGCCGACAAGGACGGCGTGGAGGATGGCGACCAGGGCAAGAACCGCAAGCCCCGCGACCACAACCGCGACTACGTGGGCGAAGGCGTCTATCCCGAGACCCGCGCCATCCGCGAGTTGGTGCCCAAGTGGGCGGACGGGCGCCTGAAGCTCGCCTTCGACCTCCACTGCCCGCACATCCGCGGCCAACACAACGAGGACATCTACATCGTCGGCGCCGAGCCGCCCGCCATGTGGGAGCAGCAGTGCATCTTTGGCAAGCTCCTCGAAGCCGCCCGCACAGGCCCACTCCCCTACAAGGCGAGCAACAACCTGCCCTTCGGCAAGGCGTGGAACACGGGCAAGAACTTCGACGCCGGCAAGAGCTTCAGCCGTTGGGCGGGCGAGTTGCCCGGCATCCGCCTCGCCGCGTCCTTCGAAATCCCCTACGGCACTTGCGGGTACCCTCTCTCTGTTCAGCCACAGGTCACGCAGCTCTTCGGGCGTCAGGAGGCTGTGGTGGATGGGGTAGGAGCGGGTCTTGGCTTCGAGCGCCTCGCGTGCATGCTTGAAGCGCCGCTCGGCCTCGCTCACGAACTTCTCCGCGACTCGCCGGGCCAACAGGTCGTGGGCGATCTCCCAGCGCCCGTCGCTCAGGCGGCGAACGAGTCGGAGGGGACTGACCATCTGCCGGAGGAGGGGTTCGAGCTGCCCCGTGGCGATCCCGCTCTCTGCCGCCAACCGGGCGGTGTCCGCGGTGCCCTTCGCCCCGCTCGCCCGCGCCAGGGCACTGAGCGCTCTCCGCCCGTCATCGGGCGAGAAGCCGAGCTCCGTGAGCTTGTCGACGCTATGCTCCAGGTAGTCCGCGATCGCGTGGTCTGTGGCGGACTCCTCTCCCCGCGCAAGAGCATCAAAGGCCGCTCTGGGCACGACGCCGTCCTTCGCCAACGATGCCAGGCGGGCCGTGACCATCTGGATGAAGGGCGGATAGACGCAGTCTGGGGCGAGTCCAGGCTCTCGCGCCGTGGCAGCCGCCAGGTCGTCGAGCAGATGCTTGAGGAACGCCTTCTTCAGCCGTAGCGACACGCCCTTGAAGCCCAGCAGCTTCGTCAGGGCCGCCTCGGCGCCTTTACGCCCCAGCGGCTGGAGGTAGTGCGTCCGCAGGCCGGGGGCGCCGTGAGACAGCCGTTGCCACAGAGGCCCCAGCATGCTCTGCACGTCGTCGCGGTAGGAAAAGAGCAGCCTGAGGTCGGGGCAGCTCCGCAGGGCGCTTGCCGCCTTCGCTGCCACGGCCTCTACGTCAAGGAAGCCATAGTATGCCGCATCCTCGAACTGGTCCAGGACGACCACGAGCTTCTTCGTCCGCGCCAGCGCCCAGTGACAAAGGTCAGCGAAGTCGGCCTCCGCCGGGGGCCGCCCGCCCAGGCTCTCGGCGAAGTCGGCCGCAGTGAAGAACTCGCCCGCCGCGGTGTCTGGCCGGGTCACAACGACTGCCCAGCCGCTCAGCGCCTCCAGGTGCGGGACCAGGCCCGCGCCGATCAGCGAACTCTTGCCCATGCCCGATCGACCGACGAGGAGCGATACGGGATGGGCACGCACAAGGCCGACGAGGTCCAGGATGTCTTGCTCTCGCCCCGCGAAGAGGTGGATGCTCTCCCTGTCGTACGCGTACATCCCCGGCAGTTCAGCCCTTGGCGCCTTGGTGGGCGCGGCCTCAAGCTCGGGCGTCTGCCCCTGGATGTCATGCTCGAGCTTGTACGGCAGCCCATAGTGGGACAGGTCGTCAGCGATGGGACCCCACTCCTCCGTGACCATGTACTGCCAGCAGTGGAGGAAAGCCGCGAGTTGCTGCGAGGTCGGGTTCAGCACTGTGACCTCGACGCGGCTGCCGTCGCACCGCCATCCCGCGATGCACTTGCGCATGAGGAGAGAATCGCGTTGCAGATCCTTCTGGTCTTCCGCGCGCACAGCCAGGTCGGGCGCTCGCGAGGAGTCGGTGTGAAGCAGGTCAGCCGCCCTCAGGACCACCGCCAGCCGGCGAAGGTTGGTCTCTCCTGTTTCAAAGGGGAACGGCTCTCGAAGCCTTTCCAGCGCCCGGCGGCAGTCCTCGCGCGGGAGCGCGTGGACGCTCACGATGCGCGCGACGGCCTCCGCTTCGGCCGGCTTGAGGCCCAGAGCGGACGCATTGCGTCGCACGTACTCGGCTGACCCCAGGCCGTGCGGCAACCTGCCCAGGACCGGGTCGTGCAGCCCCTTGTCGAAGTCATGGCAGCACGCGGCGCAGGAGAGCAGGAAGAGATCCTGAGCGGCGAGTTCCTCCCACAAACGGTCTCTGCACAGCAGGCGCCAGGCATTGGCCTCGACGGTAAGGCAGTGATTCCGACCACGTCGGGCGCCGCCCTTGGTCGTTGCGCCCTCGTGGATTGCCTCTGAATGGGTCCACAGGGCTTCGGCGCGAGTGGCCAGACGCTTGTCCCGTTGCCGCAGATAGTCTCGCAGCATCTCAGGGGGACGTTTCGGCACGGCCGGGCCTCCCTGTAGTGGTGGCTCGCGCAGACTCGGGCGTCTCACCAACGGTTCACCCCAAGCATAGCAGAATGATGCGAGTGCGTGCAAGCCCATTTGCGGCTCTGCGCAAAGGCGGCGTGCCAGGCTGTGCCTGAATCTCGGAGACGGGCTGGCGCCCTGAGGCCCACATCCACGCTGTCTGTGGCGAGCGGTTTGACTCTCCCGGCAAGGGACTGCTAGAATGGGCGGCAACGGGAGGCGAGGGAAGTGCATGGCCGCGCCACGGAAAGGCTACCGCTATATTCAGCCCGAAGCGCTCGCGCGTGTGGCCCGACTCAATCTGGTCGCGCGCTCGGTGGTCGAGGGCTTCATCTCGGGCCTCCATCGCAGCCCCTTCCGGGGCTTCAGCGTGGAGTTCGCCGAACACCGCGAATACATGCCCGGCGATAGCATCAAGGACGTGGACTGGCAGGTGTTCGGCCGCACCGACCGCTTCTATGTGAAGCAGTACGAGGAAGAAACCAACCTCAAAGCCCATATCCTCCTCGACGTGTCCAGCTCGATGTCCTACAAGAGCGACGAGCACGGGCTGACGAAGCTGGAGTACGCCTGCTACCTGCCTGCTTCGAGCTGAACCCCGGCTCGCCCGAACTCTACCGCAACTACTGGTTCAAGTACTGCCCGTCCCGCAGCTTCTTCGACCGGCAGAGCAAGGTGAGGGGCTGGGTTGCGCGAGGGGACACATTCCGCCCCGAATGTGTCCCCCTCCCGGCAGCGAAGGCCGAGGACCACGCGGCGCCGCTCTACTGGGTGCCACGCCACGACGCCGTGGTGGATACGGGGCTGAAGTGGAAGGCCCTGCCCGTCGTCCGTTGCACGGTCGGCTCGCCCGTCCTCAAGCTCGACCTGGGGGAGCTTGAGATCGGCGTCTACACACTCCGCCTCATCGCCGCCGTGCCCACGGAACAGCTCAAGCCGTTCCGCACCCCGCTCTACGTGCGGGCGAAGATCAACGACGGGCCGAAGGGGGAGACGAACAGCTATCGCATCCGCCTCGGCTACTGCGACGAGTTCTACAGCATCGCCGAAATCTACTTCCACGCCGACGAGAAGCGCCGCTTCACCGCCGAAATCGCGGTGGACGAGGGGAGCGGGGTGGAGATGCTGCTCCACGAGATTTCTCTCGACGACGCGCTTGCGGGGGTCGAGCATCGCGCCATCAAGTCACGCAAGACCCTCCCCGAGGCCGGACCGCCCGCGCCCACGAACGTCGAGCCGCCGAAGGACCAGCGCCTCGCCCGCGACGCGGAGGTCTGGAATGCCTTTCCCCGCGTCAATGCCCAGGCATTCGGCCACGGCTGGATGGGCGGCGACGAGCACACGCTCCGCCGAAACGTCACCATCGGCGTCCCAGGCAAGACCGCGAAGGAAATCGCCGACGAGTTCGGCGACTGGCAGCCCGGCAAGGGCGGCGTCTTCCTCTTCAACAAAAAGCTCGATCTCGCCTACACGATGGAGGACCTGCGGAAGGGCCTGCCCCTGCCCGCGCCCTATCCTCACCGCGACGACGGAGCGGGCCTCTTCTTCCCCGACCCTGCCGATCCGGGCAAGGGGCACATCTGGGCGCCCATCGCCAACGAGGTGCAGAGCCGCCTGCGCAACTACCCAGGCACCCTCGTGCGGCAGAACGTCGCCAAGTACCTCAAGACCGGCGACACCACGGCCGCCCGCGAGGCCGCCGTGGCCCTCGCCCGCTGGGCCTATGCCTTCCCGACCATTGACGCCGCGAACTTCCTTCTCTACGTGACCCGCGACCCCGGCCCCTACGGCCGCGACATCCGCTGCCGACGCCGCGACTCCACCGCCAGCTTCTACCCCCACTACCCGCTCTACGTTGACCCGATTCTCTACGACTACGACCGCCTCTACGATTTCATCAAGGACAACGCCGAGCTGGCCGAGTCCATCGGCCGATTCGTCCCCTGGGTCAAGACGCCGCAGGACGTTGTGAAACTGATTGACGCCTACCTCGTGCAGACCACGGCCAAGCGGATACTGCGGTATCACTACTACACGGACCCGATGGACATTGCGAACGCAGCGGCGGTGGTCGGCGACACGAAGGTGACTGACCCGTGGATGGAGTGGCTTTTCGCCAAGACCTTCATCTACCCCCTGCCGCCGATCGGCATCGGCGACGCGATGATCACCGGCTGCTGCCGCGACGGCTGCGAGTACATTGGCTCGACCTACTACGCCCAGGGCGAGGGGGCGGTCCGCGTGGCCGAATCGCTCGAACGCTATCTCAAGGCCGGCGGGAACCCGAAGTACGACCTTAGCGACAAGGCCCGCTACCCGAAGCCCGTCGCCCAGTGCTTCTGGCGACTCAAGAACGTCGTGGCCGGCTGGGACTTCGTCCGCATCGGCGACGTCTGCGGCCCCGACAAGACGGCCGGCCACACCCTCCGCGACCTCGGCTTCGCCGCCCGCGGCTGGGAGTGGACCGCCGACCCGCGCTTCGCTTTCATCCTCAAGCACTACACTGGCCGCAAGGACGAAGCGGACGCCGATTGGGCGAAGATTGAGGAAGCGGCAGCCAAGCTCAAGCGCGCCCCCTGGCTCGACCTCCGCTCGCGCGTCATGCCAATGTGGGCCGGCGTCCTCGAAAGCGGCGCCGAGCACGACGACCCGCGCTTCCGCCGCGCTGCCTACGTCCGCGTCGGCTTCGGCATCGGCCACCAGCACGCCGACACGATGGACCTCCAGGTCATCGCCCAGGGCTGCCCCGCGACGATAGACGGCGGCCAGCGGC
This sequence comes from Planctomycetota bacterium, assembly GCA_041320515.1. GTDB lineage: Bacteria > Planctomycetota > PUPC01 > DSUN01 > DSUN01 > DSUN01. Next base: position 5,486,790 of record JBGLNR010000001.1, read on the forward strand.
CCGGCTACTCATCGCCCAGCGACGGCACGACCCGCGTCCACAACCTTGTCGAGGTGGACGGCAAGGGCTTCCAGGGCTACTCGTGGGTGCGGTCCCTCGCCGATGCCCCCGGCTCCCGCTACCTCGCCGCCGAGGCCGAGCCGCCCGAGGGCGTCACGCTCTTCCGCCGCCAGGTCGCGCTCATTGACGTGGACGAAGGCCACGGCTCGCAGCCCCTGCCCATCCAGGCCCAGAAGCCCGGCTCGAAGCTCCCCGGTGGCGCAGGCGTCCCGCCTGCCGCTGGGGGTGGCGCAGGCGTCCCGCCTGTGATTCCTGCCAACTCCTACGTCTTCGACGTCTTCCGCGTCGCCGGCGGCAAGACCCACACCTACAGCTTCCACGGCACGGTGGAGGATGATTTCCAGTGGAACGTGGCGGACGCCAAGCCTGTGCCAGAGAACGATGAGAGCGAGGTCGGCCAGTACCTCGGCATGTTCAAGAGCCTGGCGGTGCGGCCGGTTGACCTGGCCGGCGATGGCAAGTTGCTCCTCTTCGTCGCGTCCGACAAGGGAGACCGGCTGCTGGCCTGCGAAGCCAAGACCCGGAAGTGCACCGACATCACGGCCGCTCGCGGCCTGCAATCGAAGTCGCAGGCGTTCGCCTGGGGCGATTTCGCCGGCCAGGGCCGGCTGGACCTGATTTCCTTCGACGGCAAGGCCCTTTCGCGCCACGCGCAACAGGCCGATGGCACGTTCCAGGCCCGGCCGCTCGCTCTGGGCAGTGTCTTGGGGGACGGCTGTCTCGGCCTGGCAGCACTCGATGCCGGGGTGAAGGGCCGCTCGGGCTTGTTGGTGACAGGTGACGCGTGGCCGGTGCTTGTGGCCTGGGACGCGGAGGGCAAGCCTTCGCCGACGGTCCTCTCTGGTGCCGGGATTGACCTGACCAAGCTCGGCAAGGCCGGGCCGTGCCTGGCTGCTGATTTCGACGGCGACGGCATTGCCGACGTCCTTGCGCCGCGTGAGGCCGGGAGCGTGCTGTTCCGCGGCCTCGCGCCGGGCAAGTTTGCGCCAGGCATTGCGTGTGCCGTGAAACTCGGCAGGGGGCCGTCCGCCGCTTGCCTGGGCGACTTCGACGCCGATGGCCGCTTCGATGTCCTATGCGTAAACCCCGACGGCACGTGCGTCTGGCAGAACGAGGGCGACGGCAGGTTCACCGAGACCCTGGACCTGGCCGGCGAGTTGGCCTATGCCGCCGAGCGTCGCGGCAGCGACTGCATGGCTGGCGACATCAACAATGACGGGCGTCAGGACATCCTGATCGCCTATGGCGCTGTGGGTCCGCGGGTCTTCTTCAATCGCGGCTTCCGGAGTTTTGGGTTTTCCCAGACGCTCAATCTCGGCTTGCCGAAGCTGCTGCCTGCGGCGGAGGCGGGCCAGCAGTCGGCCTGTTTCGGCGATCTCGACGGCGACGGAGCGCAGGACATGGCCCTGGCGCTGCGCAACGGCGAGGTCTGGGTGGCCTTCCGGGCGAACAGCGATCCCGATCGGCAGGCGATGATGGCCGTGGTGATCCTGCCCATCGGCGGCCCGTACAAGGGTCCGGTAGCCGTCACCGGCTGGATTGGAAAACGCTGTCTGGGAGCGTGGAACGTCCTTTCCGGTGTCAGCCATGCGTGTTTCGGTCGCACGGACGCGGGGCCCGTAACGCTCAAGTGGCGCCTGCCCAGCGGCAAGGAGCAGCAGAAAGAGGTCATTCTCGAAAACGCTGGCAATGTCAGAATGGAGATCAGATGAAACTGGCGTCCCTGTTCTCGGTCGTGTTCGTGCTCGTGATTGCAGGTTCTGCCGTCGGCGCGGAGCCGCCAGGGCCGACCCCGGTGGCCGGCGGCGCGGAGTCCGATGCCACTGTGGTGCTTGACAACAACAGCCTCTGGCGGCACTTCCTGGTGTCGCGGTGCGCCTACGTGCGCACAGCCGACGGGAAGCTGGAGCCGCAGGACCTCGTGCCTATGACCGGCCGCCAACATGCTACCTGGCCAACGCCGGACCCAAGGCCCGCGGCCTCGACCGCGCCCTCGCCGCTCCCACCGGCAGACTGGGCCGGACCGGCCATGGACGACGGCGACTGGCCGCGCGTCCGACTGCCCCAGCCGACCGAGAGCTACCCGGCAGGTTATGGCCGCCGCCCCCAAGTACGTGAAGGCGGCACGGCTGCACTGCTTCTGCGCGGCAAGTTCGAAATCAAGGACCTCGCGAGCGTGAAAGCATGCACTCTGTCGTTGGATTACTGGGGCGGGGTGGTGGTTTACGTCAACGGCAAGGAAGCGTTCCGCCGCCACGTGCCGGGCGACAAACCGGACCTGTTGGCCCTGGCCGAGGACTATCCCGTGGAAGCATTCACGACGCCGGGTGGCAAACCGAACAAGCTCCTGGAGTTTCGCGACAAGCAGTTCGCGGAGCGTCTGGCGTTGCGCGAGCGCAGCGCGCGCGATGTCAGCATCCCCGCAGCGCTCTTGCGCCCAGGCGTGAACGTCCTGGCCATCGAGGTCCACACCGCCCCCGCCCATAACATGGTGGGACTGAATTTCGGCGCGGATGGTACCGGTTCCATCTGGCCGCCCATCGGGCTGCTCCGTGCGCGATTGACCGTTTCGCCCGCGGGCGCGGTGGTCGGCAACGCGTCGCGGCTCCCCGGCATCAGGGTCTGGAACTGCGCCGTGTACGACACCGTCACTGCGTTCGACTACGGCGATCCGTGGGAGCCATTGCGGCCCATCGTGGTGCGCGCCGCGCGGAACGGCGTGTTTTCCGGGCGGCTGATGGTCGGCTCCGACGGTCCGATCAAAAGGCTGAAGGTGAGCGTGTCGGACCTGGCGCAGGCCGGCGGCGCCAAGCTTCCGTCCTCGGCGATGCGCGTCCGCTGCGCAGTGCCTGGCGTGGAAGCGAAGTCCTGGATCGCCCCGTACCGCTTCGACGGCCTGTTGGAGACCATCCCCACGGAAATCGCGGTGGTCAAGGCAGAGCCGCCGCGGGGGACGTTCTTCTCTCTGCCGGTGGACCGCAAGGGCCTTCCACCCGGCGCCACGGCCCCGCTGTGGTTCACAGTGCGGGTGCCCAAGGACGCCGTGCCGGGCGTGTACGAGGGCAGGGTGAGCGTGGAGGCCGAAGGGCTCGCGCCCTAGAGGACGAAGGGGATGGTGAACTTCAGGTTGTCGGTGCCGAACTTCGCCACGGTCTCGCGGTCAATCGTGTAGAGGGCGTAGCCCATGAGCGTGGAGGCGGTGACGACGGCGATCATCTGGTCGAGCATCTGCGGCGTGTAGTCGGCCAGGCTGCGCCGGTGGTTCGATGCGTCCGCCACCTCGACCAGTTCGTGGCGGCGCTTGGCCAGGGCGAGGAAGAGGGCGAGGAAGGCGGCGCAGATGAGCAGCCAGTGCGAGAACTCCACGCCGATCACCAGCGCCCCCGCGCCGGCCCGCAGCACGAAGCTCGCCGCGATGCACAACACGTCCAGAATCACCACGTGCTTCAGCACCAGCGTGTAGGCGACCTGGAGCCCGAGGTAGGCCACGACGGTGGCGCCGAAGGGCAGGCCCAGGCTGAAGCCCGCGGCCACCGCCCCCGCGGCCAGCAGCGCCCCGACACCCAGCGCCCGCCGCGCCGCCAGCGCCCCGCTCGCCACGGGCCGCAGCCGCTTCAGCGGATGGCGGCGGTCCGCCTCCGCATCCAACACGTCGTTCAGGAGATACGCCGCGCTCGACGCCGCGCAGAAGACGGCGAAGCCCGCGACGCTGAGCAGGATGAACGCCCCCGCGCCGGGGCCGTGGAACCTCCTGGCAAAGACCAGCGCGGCGAAGACCAGCAGGTTCTTCGTCCACTGGTGCGGGCGCAGGGCCGCAAGCAGCGCAACCCACCCGCCCGCTCCCTCCGCCGCGCGTGCTGGAGCGCTCGTGCTCATCAGTTGGATTCTACCACAAGAACTGGCTTTCTTCCACCGCGGCAGCCCATTGGGAGCACGACCTCTCACCCCTGCGCCCAACATGTTCGACATGTTCAGCGCGCAACACACGGGGTGAACACCTCGAAACGGCCAGGTGCCCGGCCGAGGGCGCGCCGGCATAAGTGACTTTCTAGCAAGCACATGTGTTCATCAGGCGGCGTGATGTCGAGGCGGCAACAAGATGTTCACCTCACTTCGCGGGAGCGGAGAGGTGAACATCTTGGCAGAACTCAAGCAGCCGGCTCCCCGCTCTCCCCGCGCCGTGCGGCGACGAACACCGAATCGCCCCACCCCGTCGCCCGCGCCGCGGCGCCCACCAGGCCGAGGACGAGCCAGGAGAGGGCCCGGACGCCGTATCGCGGCAGCCCTCCGACGCACGACTGCCGTCCGCCCTCTGCCGTCTGCCCTCTGCCGTCCGCCGTCTGCCGTCTCCGGTGGCGGCCGGCCAACACGTCCATGATCGAGTTCTCGAGCTTCCCCACGCTGTAGGCGAAGGGGATGTGCTCGGAGCGCTCGCGCAGGACGGCAAAGCCCTCGGCGGCCAGGGCGCGGCGGAGCGTGGGGCGCGCGAACTGCACGAGGTGGCCGGGCGGCGTCGGGTGCTCCCACGCCCCTATCGTGCAGGCGAAGAGGCCATAGGTCACGCGCGGCACCAGGCCGCCGATGTCGGGCGTCGTCACCACCAGCAGCCCCCCGGGCTTCAGCAGCCTGTGGCAGGCGGCCAGGAGCGCCCGCGGCGCCGCCGTGTGCTCAATCACGTCGAACAGCGTCACCACGTCGAAGCCGGCCTCGGCAAGAGAACCTCCCGCAGGTTCCGAAACCTGCGGGAGGTTGGTGAGGTCGCCGTGCCGCACGTCGAGGCCGCGCGCCCGCGCCTCCTCGACGGCTCGGCGGTTCAACTCGACCCCCACGCCCTCCCAGCCGCTGGCTTGCGCAAGCTCGAGGAAATGGCCCTTCGAGCAGCCGACATCGAGCAGCCGCCATGTGGCACAGCCGCCCTCGGCTGTGCGGGCTGTAGGCGGGGCGTCTCTGCCCCGCGAGCCACAGCCGGGGGCGGCTGTGCCACACGCGAGTGCCTCCACCTGTCGGAGGCGTCGGGCGAAGTAGCGCCGCCGCTCCGCCTCGTCGAGCGCCGCGTGGTAGTCGCCCGCCGAGTAGACGGCCTCAAGTTCCTCGCGGGACGGCGGCGGCCACACGTAGACCAGGCGGCAGGCCCGGCAGCGCACGACGTCCCACCCCCGCTTCGTCACGAGGCGGCGGCGCGCCGTCCCGCCGCACAACGGGCAGCCTTCGGGGCGATTGCTGCTCTCAGAGTCCGACATTCGGCTTCGCCCTGCTCCGGAGCGCGTCGCGCAGGAGGCCCAGGACCTCCCAGAAGAGCGCGCGCTCGAAGAAGAAGAGGCCGGCGGCGTAGCCCACGGCCCCCAGCACCACGAGCCCGCCCAGGGGCAGCCAGCCAATGAGGCCCCACTGCCGGTAGGCGACGACCAGCCCCCCGCACACGGCCAGGGCCATGACAAGCGACGCCTTCAGAGCGGGCGTGACTACGCGCACCAGCAACATCAGCCGGCACCGGAGCACGCGCCGCAGGACGAAGGCGTTGCAGGCCATCGTGACGAGTCGGGCGACGAGGAGGCACATCGCCGCGCCCACGGCGCCCCGCCACAGCACCAGCGGCACCACCGTGGCCGCCATCGCCGCCAGGTTCACCACGCCGAGGTAGAGGTTGTACTTCGGCTTGCCCACCGACACGTAGAGCTGCCCCGTCGTGGTGTCCACGGCCCGCACGATGCAGAAGAGCGCGAGCATCTCGAAGATGGGCACGCTGGGCAGCCAGCGCGCGGGGAACGCCGCGAGGCCGCCCTCCAGGCCATCGTCGCCGCCATCCCCTGGAAGGACGGCAGGCTCCCCGCCGCCAGCCCCGCCGAGTTCAAGCAGGACAAGGCCTGGGCCGGAGCCGTCAGCGCCTACAAGAAGTGGAGCATCCTGGCCGGCCAGCTCGCCGCCGACTGCCGGGCCGTCGCCGCCCTCCTCGACGCCGGCTACCTGCCCGACGACAAGCCCGACGCCGCGCCCCGCACCGCCCGCCAGCTCCACGAGGCCTGGCAGAAGCGCACCGTGCCGAAGGAACTCGCCCCCCTGTTCGCCCCCACGCTCGAACGCATCGAGAAGCTCCTTGCCCTGAAGGGCCTCGACCGCAAGCAGCTCGCCGAGCGCGCCGCCGCCCTCGGCAGGGACGAACCGCCCCAGGCCGTCATGCTCGTCTGGCGGGCGCTGGGCGACGCGAAGGACTGGCCCGCCACCCTCACCGAGCTGGACCAGGAGTTGGCTCTGCGCGCCCGCGTCGCCGAGGCCGCCGACAAGCTCAAGGCCGCCAACCCCCATGCCGTCCGCTGGGTCCCCGACGAGTTGGCACGCCAAGGCCCGCTGCGCTGGGAGGCCTGCTTCAATGCCGCCGCCGCGCGGGCCGAGGCGAAGAACCTGGCTGACCCCGACGTGGCGGCCGTCGTCCAGCTTGCCGGCAAGTTCGGCGACGCCGCTCAGCTCGTCAAGGCGCTAAGCCCCGCGAGCCAGCTCCGCTGGAAGCTCTACCACTTCCGCCGCGCCGTCGCGGGCCTTCGGGACGACGAGGCGAAGGAGAAGCTCGACGCCGCCGTCGCCGCCTTCCTCAAGGAGGCCAATGCCCTGGCCGACGCCGCCCGCCAGCCCGGCGTGGCCAAGCTGCTCGGCGACCTCCAGGCGTTCACCCAAGAGAAGATGGCCCACGACCCCAAGGCGGGCCTCGACAAGGCCGGCCCCGCCGGCGGGCCGCTCGCCGCCAGGTGGAAGGCCGAGATTGCCGACGAAGGCAAGTCCGTCACCTTCACCTGGGAGGAGCGCGGCCACCGCCTCACGTTCCTCCGCGTCGAGCCCAAGGACCAGGCGAGCAAGGCCTGCTACCTGGCCGCCACCGAGACCCCCGCCGGCCTGTTCTTCGACGCCGCGCGCGCCGCCGACAAGTGGGGCGGTCTCGGCCTCCTCCTCGACAAGCCCAGCGGCGCGCGCATTGACACCCGCAAAGGCCCCCGCACCTGGGAGTGGGCGCGCCTGCGCGACGACCTGGCCGCGCCGCGCGCCTGGCTCGTCGCCGAGGCCGGCGCCAGCGAACTCTACCCCCAAGGCATCAACGCCGGCCGCCCCAGCCTCCAGTCCCCGATCCAATACCTCCCTATCCCTGCCGCGGTCGAGGCCGCGTGCCTCCTCGGCTGCCGCCTCCCCTCGGCCGCCGAATGGCAGGCGGCCCTTGCCTCCGCACCTGCCGCCAAGCCGAACCTCCGCGACGCCACCTGGCGCAAGCAGCAGGAGTTCATGCGCAAGAAGGCCGAAACCGTCCGCCCCGAATGGCCCGACGCCGCGGCCTTCCCAGCGCCCGAGAGCGAGCTGGGCAAGACCGTGAAGCGGAGCGGCGACGCCCTCGTGGTCTCCGACGCCGACGACGGGGCGCTCTGGTTCAGCCCCGTCGGCTCGGCCGGCGGGGGCGGGTTCCAGCACCTGGTCGGCAACGTCGCCGAGATGGTCTTCGACCAGCCCGCGGCATTCGAGGATGCTCTCCTCAAGGCGCCGCCGACGGCGGAGGCGGTTCGCGGCTTCGTCCTGAAGCACGAGGCGGCATTCGGCGTCATCGGCGCCTCGGCCCTCTCACCCCCCGAACTGTGGGACGGCAAGGCGCGTCCCTTCGACAAGGCCTGGCCCCTCGGCCTCGTCAAGGGGCGCGAGGGCAAGGACAGCTTCGCCGACGTCGGCTTCCGTCTCGCTTTCACCGCGCCGACCGAGACGCCCGCCGACCGCCTCAAGCGCATCCTGCGGCGCTCCGGCTACCCCGGCCCCGACGCCCGCCCCGAACCCGCCGCGAAGTGACCCCCGAGTACGGCCCCCGATCCTGGCGATAGTCACCGGGAAGCCATCCCGGTCCCGCCTGCTCCCTATCTGTATCACCTCAGGGAGGGAGAAAGTGATACAGATAGGCGGGAACGGCCACGGAAGCCCCCGGATCGCCAAAGCGCCTATCTGTATCACCCCCCTGGGAGAGGGAAAGTGATACAGATAGGCGGGGAGGGCCGTAAGGCCGCCCGGATCGCCAAAGCGCCATACTGTATCACCTCCCGGCGGCGGCAGAGGTGATACGGTGTGGCGGCCGGGTGTCTGGTGTTCAGGACAGTGAGGACGACTCGGGGGCGGTCCAGGCGCCAGGATGGGGGCCATACTCAAGTGCCCCCGGCTGTTGCCTCCGCTCGCCTTCGCCGGTAGAATAAGGGGTGTAGAGGTGGCACCGCGGCGGCAAGCGAGGTGGCCCATGGCCCATCGAGTTGCTCGGATGATGCTGGCCGCTCTCTCCGCCGTTGGCGCGCCGCTCGCGCGGGCGGCCGGGCCCATTGACCACCTGCTCAGCCTCGCCGCCACGCACCAGGACGAAACGGTCCGGCGCAGCGCCGTCAACGGCCTTGTGAGCCTGCGCTGGCAGCCGAAGTCGCCCGAGGACTGGCTCTTTCTCCAGCATCTCGCGCCAGTCGGCGTATCTCCGGGCGTCGGGGAACCTCTTCGCGGCGCCATTCAGCGTGTTGGCATCCACGTCGCACAGGGCGATGATTTGGGCCTTCGGGTGGCCCTTGATGGCATTGAGGTCGCCGCCGCCCATGCCGCCCGAGCCGATGCCGGCGTGGGCCAGCTTGTCGTTGGCCCCGAACACGTTGCGGGCCAGGACCGTGGCCGTGAGGCCGGCGACCGTGCCCGCGAGGAAGGAACGACGCGAAGGCCCCGCCATGTCCGTTCTCCTGAGTCAGGGAATGGGGTCTGGCTCGCAGGGAACGAGTATAGCGCGAGTGCTGGGGATTGCAAGGCCCAGAACGCAAAGACCGGCGGGTACGGCAACGCGCGCCGCACCCACCGGTCGCAGGTGAGTCGTGATCGGATGAGGACGCCCGCGTCGCGCGGGGCGGGAGGAGCGGGGTCGCTACTCCTTCGCCGGCTCCTTGGCCGCGGGGCCTTCTCTGGCCGGCGGCTTCGTCGCGGGAACCCACGTGGTGGACCACACGACCTCGCCCTTGTCGTCGAGAAGGTCCAGGCGCGCCACGCCGTCCCTCAGGCAGAGCTGGGCGCGCACACGGGTCTTCTCCACCTCGCCCGTGTCCTTGGCAGCCGGCGCCTTCGGCCGGTCGAGCTTCTCGAGCAGGGTGAACTGCCCCGCCCCCACGGCGCGGGTGGCAGGCGACACCTGCTCGGACGCCGCCTTGGCCACGGGATCGCGCATCTGTAGCACGGCCACAGCCACCAGGGCCAGGACCACCAGCGCCAGGATCAAGGCGACCCTGAGCCACAAGATGTCCTTGCCCAGCTTGGCCAGTCGCTCCTCCACGCCCTTTCCACTTCCTTCCGGCATGGCTTTCATCTCCTTCACTAGAGCCACCCGAGAGACTACCACCCTGGCCGCTATTGTAACGCAGCCATTTTGCGTGTCAAGGCTTTTCTAGACGGCGCGGCCTTTGATGCCTTTGGCCGTGGCAGCTCCCCGGCGGATGCCTTCGTGGGGCCGCAGGGCGCGCACGGCGCGGCCGGCCTGCCAGATTTCCTTGCTGCCCAGGGCCTCCAGCTCCTTGTGCAGGAGGTCCTGGTAGTCGGGCCGGCCCAGGCACTTGATCACCCGCCGCGTCTCCGTGCCGTCCTTCACGCTCTGGTAGAGCTTCTTGAAGAGCGGGGCGACGGCCTTCCTGAACTTCGGCGCCCAGTCGAGCGCGCCCCGCTGCGCCGTGCTCGAACAGTTCGCATACATCCACTCCATCCCGTTCTCATCCACCAGGCGGATGAGGCTCTGGGTGAGTTCCTCGACCGTCTCGTTGAAGGCCTCGGACGGGTCGTGGCCGCGGCGGCGCAGCTCGCCGTACTGGGCCTCCATCACGCCGGCCAGCGCGCCCATGAGGATGCCGCGCTCGCCCGTGAGGTCGCTGTAGACCTCCTTCTTGAACGTCGTGGGGAAGAGGAAGCCCGAGCCGACGGCGATGCCGATGGCCAGCACCCGCTCCCGAGCGCGGCCGGTCGCATCCTGGTCCACGGCGAAGCTCGAGTTGATGCCTGCGCCGCTGAGGAAGTTGCGCCGCACGCTCGTGCCCGAGCCCTTCGGGGCCACGAGAATCACGTCTATGTCCTTCGGCGGCACCACGCCCGTCTGGTCCCTGTAGGTCAGCCCGAAGCCGTGGCTGAAGTAGAGGGCCTTGCCGGCCGTCATGTGCGGCTTGATGATCGGCCACACCTTGAGCATCGCCGCGTCGCTGACCAGGAACTTGATGATCGTGCCCCTCGCCGCCGCCTCCGGGATGTCGAAGAGCGTCTTGCCCGGCACCCAGCCGTCGGCCACCGCGCGGTCCCAGTCCTTCTTGAACGCCGGCGACTGGCCGATGACGATGTTCTTGATCCCGTTGTCGCGCATGTTCAGCGCCTGGGCCGGCCCCTGCACGCCGTAGCCGATGACTGCGATCACCTCGTCCTTGAGGATCGCCCGCGCCTTCGCAATCGGGAACTCATCGCGCGTGACGACCTCTTCCCAGACGCTGCCGAACTTGTACTTCGCCACTCCTGATCTCCTATAGCATTCCGGGGCTTCCAGTGCTTGCGAGTACTTCTTATAGCATAAACCGCCGTGCGCGTCAAAACCGCCTGGCAGCGCGCAGCGATCCCGCCTTCGGCAGGGGATCTCTAAATAGCTCGCCACGATTCGGCTTCTTTGCGTAACGCCAGCGTCTCGCTGGCACTGTCGGGGCCGCCGAGACGGCGGCGTTACGTGTGCCTCAACAAGACCTCATCGACCCGGAATCGTGGCGAGCTATTTAGTCCAAGGCGGAATCGCTGGCACGGCTTGTGCCCGCTGCAACGCCGCGCTATACTCCCTCGGCCACGACCGAGGGGGATGATTGGATGGATGAATGGATGCTCGTCTGACATCCATCCACCCATCCACCCATCCACTCATCCATTCATCCCCGTCCGACACATGCACAGATCACGACAGAAGGAGAGCAGCCCGATGGTCACCCTCACGCGCTTCGCCGGCAACCCCATCCTCAGGGCCGAGCCGAAGAATCCCTGGGAGGCCCACTCGGTCTTCAACGCCGCCGCGGCGCTCAAGGACGGCAAGGTCTATCTCTTCTATCGCGCCTGCGACGCGCCCTGGCGGTCCTCGGGCGGGCCACGGACCTGGCCGCCGCGGCGCGCGGCTACTGGTTCTCTGGCATGCTTGCGGTCATCGTCGCGCTGTTTGCCGCGCATGGCGCGCTCACCCTCGTTGTGGGCGAATGGCCCTGGGCGGGGGAAATGCTCGATTCTGCGCGGTGGTTGCGCGATAATACAGGGGATGACCACGCGGCGGCGGCGTTCAACGCGGGGATCATCGGCTACTATTCGGGCAGGCGCGTGGTGAACCTCGACGGCGCGGTGAACAACGCGGCCTACGATGCGCTGCGGCGCAAGGACCTGATGGGGCTGATGCGCCAGGCGAAGGTCACGCGCTACCTCGACTTCGAGCCGATGATGCTGGGCCAGTTCCGGCCGTTCCTCGGGCCGCTGGCGAAGCGGGTCAAGATGCAGCCGGTGTTGCGTTACGAGTGGCCGTGGGTCGGCTGGGAGGACTCCCACATCCGGGTCTTCCGACTCGAATGGCCAGAAGAGGGGACAAAGGAGAAGTGAGCATGGCGGAGATGAATCGGCGTGAGGTGTTGGGCCTCGGGGCTCTGGCCGCGGGCCTGGGGGCGTTTGGTGGAGTGGCGGGCGCAGCCGAGGCGCCGGGGGCCGTGGGCGAGTACGAACTGCCCAAGCTGCCCTACGGCTACGACGCGCTGGCGCCGGCCATCGAGGAGAAGATTCTCCGGCTCCACCACACGAAGCACCACGCGGCCTACGTGAAGGGGCTGAACGCCACGCTGGCCGCGCTGGCCAAGGCCCGCGAGGCGGGCGACCTGGCGAGCATCAGCGGCCTGTCGCGCGCGCTGGCCTTCCACGGCTCGGGCCACGTGCTGCACGACCTCTACTGGAACTCGATGCGGCCGGGCGCGGCCACGCAGCCCGAGGGCGCGCTCAAGGCCGCCATCGGGCGCGACTTCGGCTCGGCCGAGAAGCTCGCCGCGCACTTCGCCGCCGCGGCCAAAGCCGTCGAGGGCAGCGGATGGGCCATCCTCGTCCACGAGCCTATCGGCAAGCGCCTCCTGGTCCTCCAGGTGCTCAACCACCAAAACCTCACGGTCTGGGGCGCCGCGCCGCTCATGGTCTGCGACGTGTGGGAGCACGCCTACTACCTCCAGTACGCCAACGACCGCGCGGCCTACGTGGACGCCTTCTGCAAGATGATTGACTGGCCCGGCGTCGCGAAGCGCTACGAGGCGGCGACGAAGTAGTTCCCGTTGCCGAGAGAGTTGGGGTTCGGCTCGGCCCCTTGACGCTGGAACCGTGCGGGGTTCGTGCGCCCCCCGGAGACCTTGGAATTCGGCTCAGAGACCTGTGCTGCTACTGACACAAGCGAAGGAGAGGCACGTGAAGGCCAGGATGTTGCTCGCCGGAATGCTCGCCGTCTCCCTGGGCGTGGCGCGTGCCGGAGAGCCCGGTCCCGCCGCGACCGACTTCGGGGCGCGATACGAGGCATATTACCTGCACTTGCGGCCGGAGAGCGAAGTGCAGGCAATGGAACGAGAGAACCGCGCCTCGCGCGAGGAACTCGTGAAGCTGAATCCCACCAACGCGGCCCTCCGCATCGCGCTGGGCGCACTCTACGTCGAGAAGGGCGAGGCCGATAAGGCCATTGCCGAGTTCAAGGCCGCGCTGGACCTGCCGAAGCTCTCGCCCTTCGAACAGGGCGACGCCCTGACCGGGCTGGCCAGCGCCGCGCTCCTCAAGGGCGACCGCGACGCCGCCATTCAGCACTGCAAGGAACTCATCGCCCGCGACCTGAACACCACCGCCCGCTATCGCCTCAACCCCGTGAACGAGGCCAAGTATGCGCTGCAATTCCTCGCCGAGCCCGAGCTGGACTATCTGAAACTGCCCTACCACACCGGCGCCAAGGCGTTCCCAACGCCCCAGCAGGCGACGTACACGGAGGAGTTCGTGCCCCTCAAGACGGTGGCGCTGGCGCTCGGCAGGGGCATCAAGGCCGACGACGCGCGCATCCGGCTGCTGAAAACCAAGTTCGCCCGCTTCGGCATCGCGTTCGCCGACTCCGCGCCCTTCACCATCAGGATCAGCGCGGATGCGGGGCCGAAGGCTCCCGAGAAGCCCGAAGGCTATGCCCTTACCGTGGCCAGGGACGGCGCGGCGATCAGCGGCCGCGACCCGCAGGGGGTGCTGTGGGGAATCGTCTCGCTCATCCAGCTTGTGGACAGGGAGAAGGGCCCGAAGGTCCGCGTGTGCAACATCCAGGACTGGCCCGACACAGCGCGGCGTGGCTTCCTGCAAGGCTATTGGAAGGACGCGCTCGAGTTCATGCTCTTCTGCAAGATGAACACCGTCGTCTCGCAGTCGGGAGTTCAGCTCACCGACGCGACGCCCCATCAACCGTGGACGCCTCTCCAGAAGGAAGCGTGCAAGAACGTGTGCTCCGCGTTCACTGCCTTCGGCCTCAAGCACTACTTCGGCATCCGACAGTGGACCATGTACCCCATGCTGCCGCTTTCGAGCGAACGCACGCTCAACCTCCACGTGGGCGTCTGCTCGGAGGTCGCAAAGCACGGCGGCCACGTCTACTTCCCCTACGACGACAGCCGCTTCCCGCTCCACAAGGCCGACCTCGAGAAGTTCGGGGCAGGGGCGAACGTGGACGCGAAGCACATCACGCGCCTCTTCCGGGCCTCGCGGAGAGCGAGACGACGGCCGTCTACCGCGCCCGCCAGCACCCGCTGAACCGCCAGGTGGCCGTGAAGGTGCTCTCGCCCGAGGAGGGGCGCGACCCGGCACTCGTCGAGCGCTTCACCCAGGCCGCCCTCGCCGCCGCCGCCGTGGACCACCCGGGCATCGTCCAGGTGTTCCACGCCGCCCAGGCCCGCGGCTATCACTGTGTGGTGATGGAGCTGGTCCACGGGGAGAACCTGGCGGCCATCCTTCAGCGCGAGGGGCGGCTGGCGCCCGAGCGCGCGCTGCCGCTCCTGAAGCAGGCCGCGGGCGCCCTGGCGGCGGCCCATGCCGCCGGGGTCCTACACGGCGACCTCCAGCCGTCCAATCTCCTCGTCACGCCAGCCGGCCAGCTCAAGATCGCCGACTTCAGCCTCGCGCGCTGCTCGGCGTCCGACGCGGGGCCCGCGGCCGCCTCGACGCCGCCCGACCACCCGCTCTACTTCCCGCCCGAGGCCGCGCGCGGGCGCCGCCTTGACGCCCGCTCCGACCTCTATCTCCTGGGCGCCACCTTCTACCACCTTCTGGCCGGCCGCCCGCCCTTCGAGGCCGCCAGCGTCGAGGAACTCGCCCTCAAGCACGTGCGCGAGGAGCCCAGGCCGCTCAACGCCCTCGCCCCAAAGGCGCCGCTGGCCCTCTGCCACCTCATCCACCACCTGCTCCGCCGCGAGCCGGCCGAGCGCTTCCAGCGGGCCGACGAGTTGCTCGCCGCCCTCGAGCGCGTGGAGGCGGAGATCGAGGCCGAGCGCCACCCGCGTCCCGCCCCAGCGCCCGCTGAGCCAATCGCCGCCCACCCGCGGGCGCGCAGGCTGCGCCTGGGCAGGGTGGCCGCCGTCGCCGGCGTTGCCCTTGTGCTGGTCCTCGCCGCCGTCGCACTCATCCCCAAGACCCGCCGCGAGCCGCCGCCCAGTGCGAAGGTGACGACCGAGGCAATCGTCCCGCCCGAAGTGCCCTCACCAAAGGTGACGACCCAGGTTGAGCCGAAGGCCGAGCCGAAGGCCGAGCCCAAAGCCGAACCCAAGGTCGAACCCAAGGTCGAACCGAAGGCCGAGCCGAAAGTGGAGCCTGCGCCCCCCGCGTGGCAGAACGCATGGGTCGAGACCGAGGCCAAGGCGAAGGCGCTGGCCGACGTCGGGCGCTTCGGCGA
Source organism: Planctomycetota bacterium (assembly GCA_041320515.1). Lineage (GTDB taxonomy): Bacteria > Planctomycetota > PUPC01 > DSUN01 > DSUN01 > DSUN01. Next base: position 5,501,818 of record JBGLNR010000001.1, read on the forward strand.
GGCCATTGCCTGCTACCAGGGCCTGCTCGAGCAGCGGGACGCCCCCGCCCTCCGCGAGCGCGTCGCCCAGGCGCAGGCCGCCGTGGCCCAAGCTGCCGAAACGGCCTGGCGTCAGGCCGCCGACCGCGCGGGCCGCCTTGCCGCCGAGAAGCAGTTCGGCAAGGCGCGCGCGGAGGTCCAAGGCTTCGTCGCCCGCTCCGGCGTGCCGGCGATTGCCGGCGAGGCGCAGAAGCTCCTGGCCAGCCTCGAGAGCCAGGAGAAGGCGGCAATGGCCAAGGAGGCGGCGGACCCCGCCCTCGCGCTGGCCCGGCAGCGCGAGGCAGAGGAGGCCGCGGCCCGCGCCCTCGGACCCGCCGAGACCCTTGCCAAGAACTGGGACTTTGCGGGCGCCGCCGCCGAAGCCCTCAAGGCGCGGCCAGCAAGCCCCGACGCCGCCGCCATGGTCACCCTCCGCGCCGAGGAGTTCAACCGCCTGGCCGAGCTGAAGGGCAAAATGATCGCACACATTGCCGCAGGCAACCACAAGCTCACGAAGAGTTCCGTCCACATCGGCGGCCTCAACGGCCCGCTCACGGGCGCCGACCAGCAGGCTATCACAGTGACCTACGCGCACACTGGGCCGAAGCGGAACGAGGCATACCGCTGGGCGGAACTCGGCGCCCGCACCGCGCGCACCCTCGCCCTGGCCGCCGTGGACAAGAACGCGGCCGACGATGCACTCGCGCTCGCCCTCCTCGACCTGGCCATCGGTGACCTAACCTCCGCCGAGGAGGACTTCGCCAAGGCCAAGGAACTGGGCGCTAGCACTGCCCGACACGCTGTCCCGCTCGCCAAGGCGGCCCTGGCCAACGTCGAGGCGCTCCTGGGCAAGCAGGACTTCCGCTCCGCCGCCGCGGCCCTCGACGCCCTCGAGGCCGCCCACTGGGATGCCCCCTGGCTCAAGCTCCGCAAGGACCAGGTCGCCGCCCTCCGCGGCCGCGCGAAGCTCGGCCTGGCCGAGGCCACGGCCGACGCCTTCCTGGCTCGCGCCGCCGAGTGCCTCAAGAAGGGCGAGCCCTACGAGGCCCGACGCCTCCTCACCGCGCTGAAGAAGGACCACCCGGCCAGCAAGGCCGTCACCGATGCGGCCCGCAAGCCCTCCTTCGCCGAACTGGTCGAGGCCGTGGGCAAGCTCGGCCTCGGCCCCTTCCTCGCGGTCAGAAAGGACGGGACTGGCGACGCCAGGACGATTTCCGAGGCCATCCAGGCCGCGGCCGCCAAGACGCTCATCGAGGTGCAGGACAGCGAGACGTATGTCGGCCCCCTCGTCATCCCCGAGGCCAAGGCCGGCCTGCGCCTGCGCGCCAAGGAGGGCTGCTGGCCCGTGATTGGCGCGGCGGGCGACGCCGCTGGCGCCGCGCTGGTCGAGGTGGCGGCGGCGGACGTGGCCATCGAGGGCTTCGTCCTCGCCCTCGGCTCGGCCCGCGCGCCCGCGCGCGAGGCCGAAGGCCGATTCGAGGTGCAGCCATGACCGCTCCGACCTGGCTCAGCCGCCAACTCGCCAGCGCAATCAAGGCCGCCCTCACCGAGGCAGGCAACCCATTCCACCACTCCGAGGGGCAGGCGCCAGTGCGCTCCGTCGTCCTCACCGACGTTCAGCGCAAGCAACTCGTCGCCGGCCTCGCCGCCCTCGAAGGCCACCTGGCCGCGCCCGAGGCCCAGCAACGCCTGGCCGACGAGCTGGCCATTCTCTGCCACAAACTCACCAATGGAGGCAAGGCATGACCCTCGACTTCGCGTGGGGCATCGCAACGTGGGTGATCAGCAGCGTCGTCGGCGGCCTGATCGCCGCGTGGGTCGCGGGCCAACGGGCGCAGAGAATAAAGGACAGGATCGGCAACCTGGAGGATGGCGTCAAAATCCTGGAGGATGGCGTCAAGCAGGCGGCGGCGAAGGAATGGGTGGCAGCCCGCGTCGACGCCCTTCACGAGATCACCGCGAAGGCCGCGGCGCGCGAGTGGGTGCAAGGGCAGATCGACGGCGAACGGGCCGGCCGCGAACGCATCCACCGCGAGATCGACGCGATGAACGCCAGGCTCAGCGCGGGCGACGCCAAGTTCGACAGCCAGATGGTCGAGCTGACGAAACTCGCGGGGAGCCTCCGCGGCACGGCCAGCGAGCTGAGCGCCTTCGAGAACACGCTTGCCGAGTTCGTGCGCAAAGAATTGTGCGACAGCCACCACAAGGGCGTCGAGTTCCGCCTCGGCGCCCTGGAACGCCAGAGGAGGGGGGACGCATGACGGATTCCGGCCGAACCCTCGCCCTTGACCTCGTGGACGCCCGCAAGAGCCTCGACCGTGCGGAGGCCGACTTCGATGCGGCCCGCACGCGCATCGTGCGGCTCATGGGCATCGACTGCAAGGCGGCCGACTTCGACGGCGAGGAACTCGACCGCGCCGTCGAAGCCCTCAAGTCCGCCGCCAAGCGCAACGCCGCGGCCGAACGCGACGTGGCCAACCTCCTCCGCGCTCTCAGAGGCTAGCGAATGCCCCGACGCTGGAGTCAGAATCACCTGGACGAGTTGCGGCGCGTCATGGCGCTCCTGAGCAAGGAGGCCACGCCCTTCCTCGACATGTCCCGCGAGGCCGTCGCCGCCCGCAAAGCCCTGCCCTTCGCCGAATGGTGCCGCACGTACTTTCCGCACTGGATTCAAGTTGCCGACGCTCCGTTCCATGCGGCGGCCGACGCCCGCCGCAACGCGGTCGGCATGCCCGAGGCCGAGTGCTGGGCCGGCGGCACGGCCAAGACGACCCGCTACCTGATCCTCGACGGCCTGTTCGACGTCTGCAATCAGGTCCACCTCTGGACCGAGCCAGCCACGGGCGCCATGCAGTTCGCCACGGCGGCAGAGGTCGGCGGCGAGGAGTGCGGCCTGCGCAAGGGGCCGCGGCTCATTCACCTGGTCGTCGGCGGAAAGACCCTCGACACGGCCGCCGAGAAGCTCAACATCATGCGCGTCGAGCTCAAGCACAATGCTCGCTTGCGCTCGGACTACGGCGAGCGTATCGAGCCGCGCGATGGCGACGACGAGCAAACGGACTTCACGGCGAACGGCGTCCGCGTCCTCGCCCTGGGCACGGGCCAATCCCTCCGCGGCCAAATCTTCAACGGCCGCCGCCCTCAGAAGTTCATCGGCGACGACCTCGAGGACCAGAAGATCGCGCGCAGCCGCGACCAGGAGGCCAAGCTCTCCGAATGGCTCGACGAGGACGTCTTCCCCCGCCTCGAAGGGGTGGGCACGGAGGCCGTCTTCCGCTTGCTCATGAACATGTACGGCCGGCTGTGCCAGGCCATGCGCTACAAGGCCAAGGCCGGGCAGCTCGACTCCAACGGCCGCCCGCTCGCCGTCTACCACTGCTACCCCCTGCTCGGCGACGACGGCGAGAGCACCTGGATTGCGCGCTACTCGACGGAAGCCGTCAAGCGGGCGATGGCCGTGGCAGGCCCGCGCTCCGCGCGCACCCAATACCTGTGCCTCATGGCCGACGAGACGGCGCTCTTCCAACTCGACTGGTTCAAGACATACGACACGCGGCTGCTGCGCCCCGACCACGTGGCCGCCATGCGGAAGACCATGTTCCTCGACCCCAGCGCGGGTGAAACGGAGACCGCCGATTTCAAGTTCCTGGTCCTCGTGGGCACAATGCCGAACTCCGAGGACGTGTTTATCCTCCACGCCTGGGGGCGCCGCGGCTGCGACGCAGGCGAGATCGTGCGCCAAATCTGGCACGTCGAGGACACCTGGCCTGATGCCGTTCTGGGCGCCGAGTTCAACGGCTTCCAGAAATGGCTGTACAGAATCTACGTGCTCATGTGCCGCGAGGCCAAGCGCTCGCCGCGCCTCATCAACGGCGTCATCCACAAGACGAATAAGGTCTGGGACCGCATCATCGAGTGGCAGGGCGAGGTCTCCCTCGGCCGCTGGCACGTCGACCTCAACCAAGGCCAGCAGATGCTAATGGTCAACCAGTTCTGCGACCTGGGCACGGACACCAAAAGCAATGACGACGGCCCCGACGCCGCCGACGAGGCCAGGCGAATGCAGGGCAAGCTCCCGTGGAGCGACGCTCCGCACAGGGATCCCACCCGCGCCGACGAGTTGCGCGACCTGCTACGCCATCCTCAGCGGCGGCATCGAGCACCGCGTCCCCATCACCGAGACCATCAACGTCTCCCTCCGCGGCGGCTACTACGCCGACAGCCCCACCTACGGCGTCGGCCTCACCCTCCCGTACAGGCTTACCGTGGACTACGCGTACATGCCGCGTTACGGCGACAACCTGTCCCGGGCCTTCGGCCACGGCGCCCTCCACTCCATCGGCGTCACCAAGGGCTTCTGACCCCCCTGGCCCCAGAGGCCGCACACGGTCTCCGTTGTCAAGCGCGGTTCCTGGGGACACGCCATCACTGGCCATCCATCCTGACTCTTGGGTTTGTGGGGCGCGGCCCGGGCAGCCGCGTCCGCGCCGTGCGGCTGGGCAGCTTGCGGTAGTCCTCCGCCTCGGCCGAGCCCTGCCGCCGCAACGCCGCCTCGGCACGAACCGCGTCGGGCGTCGTCCCCGCGAGCACGCGGAACGCCCGCTGCATCGCAGCGTAGCTCCCGAACCCGCTCTCCTCGCCGATGGCCCGCAGCGGCAGCAACCCCTCCTCCAGGCACAACCGCGCGTGCGCCACCCGCGCCAGGGCGATCTCCTGGGCAACCGTCCGGCCCCGCGCCACCCGGAAGCGCTTCTCGAGCAGCCGCAGGCTCACCCCCATCGCGTGGGCCACGTCCCGCGGCACCAGCCGGTCGCACGTCCGGTTCGCCGCGTCCAGGGTCTCCTGCGTGTAGCACTCGGTCCGCCGGCCGTCTATATAAACCAGCGCCTTGGCCACCAGCGGGTCGCCCAGCCGCGCCCGGTCCGACGATAGCCGCGGCACCAGCGTCGGCGGGATGAGGGTGTTGCTCTTGTATGGCCTCGGCTCGCCCCGCATCAGCCGGTCGAGCAACTACGCCGCCCGCCAGCCCAGCTCCTCGTAGTCGTAGTGAATGGCGGTCAACGCCGGCGGCAACTCGCGCAGCACGGGAACATCGTCCGCCGCCACGATCGCGATGTCCTCGGGCACCCGCAGCCCCCGGCGCAGCGCCGCCTCGGCCGCCGCCGTGGCGATTCTCCACCACCCGGAGCACCTTGTGCTCCTTCGCTCCCCACGTGATCAGCACGAACGGCGCGGGCGACTCCAGCAGCGCCCGTGCGCGGCCCTTGAGCGCCGGCGCGATCACCCCATCGAAGGCCCCTGCCTCGGCCAGATGCCCGTGGGGCTCGAGCGACACCTGCCAGTCCCCGTGGCCCTTCGCATAGCGTGCCACCCCCCGCACGATCTCGCGCTGACGCAGATCCAGCCCATCAGGGTCGAACAGCACGGCGATGTGACGCGAGCCTGGCATGGCCAACCCCCACGCGCCCAGCTTGGTCCCATCTGTCCGATCCGTCCGATCCGTCCGATCCGTCCGATCTGTCAGATCGGTCCTATTCCTTCTGCCCTTCGTCAGGCTCACTCGCCCTGGGCACAGGCAGCCGCAGGAGGCGGGCCAGGAGCAAGAGGACGCCGGGGATGATGTCGAGGACATTGAGGAGCCAGGCCGTGCCGGCGAGGATGATGAGGATGGGGAGAGCGAGATGTCTTGCCATGTCGATGACTCCCTATGAACTCCGAGGACGCTTCACCGAGTCCCTGCTGCAAGAGCAGGGGCATTCGGGGGGAACTTACCTATCTCCCTTCTTTGCGCTCGCCGCGACTTGCCCCCGCAGGCGGCGATAGGGGGCCTCGGGCTCGCCGGTGCGGAAGCCGGAGCAGGGAAGGCCAGGCAAGATGATTGACGGCAAAATGATGGGCAGTGAGCGGGTCTGGATCGGGATCATTTTGCCCCCAATCATCCTGCCAGACGACAGGCAGGATAGCGGGGGGAGGGAGCGTTGCCAAGCGGGCAGCCGGCAGTCGCCCGCTTCACTTCTTCTTGAGCTGCTCGTCCTTATAGTAGACTTGGAAGCCCTTCGCGCCCGTGGGGACGACGAAGACGAGGGTCAGCATGTGGAACTCGTCTTTCCGCGCCGGCACGGAGAAGTGGGTGGTCACGCCGCCAACTGTGAAGCCTCTCGACTCGTCGCCGCTTCCGTCCACGCTGAACGTCTTCTCCTCCCTGCCCACCTTGGCCGTGGCCGTGAAGTTCCCGTACTGGACCTGACCGATAGCGTTGGCATAGTCGGAGCCTTGGGGGACTTTCATCGCCACGGCCACACAAACGAACGTGTAGCCCTCCTTGGCGGTGTACCGGCTGGTGCCGCTGAGCCCCGCCGTGCCCTTCAGCTTCTGCGTGGTCTTGATTCCGACGAGCTTGACCTGGACGTCCTGCGGGCCCTTCTCGGCCTCACCGCCGGCGGCTGAGCCGGGGATGGCCAGCACCCCCGCGATGGCGAAGCCGAGTAACGCCAGCGGGGCCTTGCTTCGCAGCCTCACGCACCCCTCGTTGCCGTGGCATCGCCCCATCGGATGCTCCATCCTTCCCCCTCCCTTTGGTCCAACGCCGGTCGGGCACTTGCCGCAAGGCGGCCCAGGAGCGGCCCGGCCCCGGTCGTCTCAGCGGCCGGGGCAGTGTACCACAGCTCACCAGAGGTGTCAAGGCCCCCGCTGCGAACACAGGCGTGAAGAGTCCAGAGGCCGGTGGGCAGGCTGGCCGGCGCGCGGGTAGAGCGTGGCGATGGCTGGGAAGCGCAGGACGGAGTGTGGCAGCGTCAACCTGCCCGTGGCCAAGCTCGGCAACTCCGAGATCGTGCAGCCGGGCGAGATGTGCCTCGCCATCGGCAGCCCCTTCGGCCTCGAACAAACCGTCACCGTCGGCCACATCTCGGCCAAGGGCCGCCGCGGCTTCCGCGCGCGCGAGGGCGCCTATGAGAACTACATCCAGACCGACGCCGCCATCAACCCCGGCAACTCCGGCGGCCCCCTCACCAACCTGCGCGGCGAGGTCATCGGCATCAACACCATGATCGTCACCCGCAGCGGCGTCTTCTCCGGCGTCGGCCTCTCCATCCCCATCAACATGGCCAAGGTCGTGATGGACGAGTTGCTCGAAAAGGGCAAAGTCACTCGCGCCTGGCTCGGCATCGTCTTCAGCTTCAGCCAGCTCGACAAGGAGGTCGCCGCCGCACTCAACCTCGACCACGGCGTCCAGGTCAACCAGGTCGTCCCCGGCGACCCTGCCGACAAGGCGGGCATCAAGGAGGGCGACATCCTGCTCGAGTTCGACGGCCAGAAGATCGCCGACGGCGAGGAGCTCCGCGAGATCGTCGCCAAGGCCAAGGTCGGCACCACGGTCCCCGTGAAAGTCCTGCGCGGCAAGGAGACGTTGACCCTGAAAGTCACCCTCACCGAGCAGCCCGAGGACACGGCGATGGCCCGCCCCCGCGGCGCCCTCAACCGCACCCTTGGCCTCACCGTGCAGGACCTCACGCCCGAGCTGGCCGAGCAGTTGGACGCCAGGGGCGAGAGAGGCGTGGTCGTGACCCAGGTGGACGCCACCGGCCCTGCGGCGACGGCCCGTCCCACCGCCATCGAGGAGGGCGACCTGATTCAGGAGGTCGCCCAGCAGCCAGTCGAGAGCGTTGCCGCCTTCAACAAGGCCCTCGCCGGCGCCGACCTCTCGAAGTCCGTCCTCCTCCTCGTCCGCAAGCGCGACGCCTCGAAGCACTTCGTCGTCGTCAAGCCGAAGAGATAGGCGAGACCTACGACAAGGCAGCCCCCCTGGGGCGGCGGAATAAAGCCCACGGTGAGGCCGAGCATGGCCCCTGATTCTGGTAACGCTCCCCAGGTTCCACGGCTTTCACCCTCACCCCACCCTCTCCCTCAAGGGAGAGGGGTTGGAGGGGCCTACCACAACCCCCCTCCCTTCCAGGGAGGGGGCAGGGGAGGGTTGGACCCCGGAGCCATCCCGAAGCACAGGATTCGGGGCCATACTCGGTGAGGCCCGGCGAACCGTGGGAACGCCGCGGCCACCGAAGGCCCAGCCCCCCTGGGGCGGCGGAGTAAAGCCCACGGTGAGGCTCGGCGAACCGTGGGAACGCCGCAGGCACCGAGGGACCAGCCCCCTTGGGGCGGCGGAGTAAAGCCCACGGTGAGGCTCGGCGAACCGTGGGGTACGCGAGGGACGCCCCCGGCCCAGCCCCCGAACGGGGGCGGCGGAGGCTCAATCCCATAAGGACTGCGCGTCGTACTCGACGCCGTTCTTCTTCAGGAGGGCGACGTACTCCCTCTTGAAGTCGAACCGCCGATGATGGGCCGCCTGCCCCTCGATATAGGCCCGCGCCGCGTCCACCTTCGAGAAACTCACCGTAAACGCCCCATACCCCTCCTGCCACGCAAACGCGCTCCGGCGGAACGTGCGGTGGAACCACCCCGATGAGTTCGCCTTGATCGCGCGCACCACGTCGGACACCGCCTTGTCCTGGCGGAGCTTGGCCAGGATGTGAACGTGGTCGGCCGTGCCATTCACAATCAGGGCAATGCCGCCCTCCGAGCGGATCGCGCCGCCGAGGTATTCGTGGCAGCGCCCCAGGATGTCGCCTTCCAGCCACGGCTCGCGGCCCTTGGTGGAAAAGACGATGTGATAGAGGAGATTGCAGTACGACTGGGCCATGCCGCGTGTCCTCCATTGAGTTCCGCCGCCCCAAGCCCCACGGTTCGCGGAGCCTCACCGTGGGCTCTACTCCGCCGCCCCAAGGGGGCTAGGCTAGGGGGCGCACCAGCGTCCGGTTCGCGAACGCCCGAAGGGCGTGGCGGAATAAAGCCCACGGTGAGGCTCGGCGAACCGTGGGGCGCGCGAGGGGCGCCCCAGGCCCAGCCCCCGAAGCGGGGCGGCGGAACCTCGGCGGGCGCAGGCCCGGCCCCCGGGGGTTGGGCCGGGGAGCACCAGGACCGCCTGGCTACCTACCCCGTGAACTCGCGGATGGACTCGGTGACGTGGCGGGCCATCTGGTCGGTGAGTTCGGGGTAGACTGGGATGGAGATGACCTCGCGCGAGGCGCGCTCGGCCTCGGGGAAGCTGCCCGCCGTGTAGCCCAGGCTCGCGTAGCACTTCTGAAGGTGCAGCGGCACGGGGTAGTAGACGGCGTTGCCAATCTCGCGGGCGGTCAGGTGTTTCTGGAGCGCGTCGCGGCTGGCCGCGCGGAGGGTGTACTGGTTGAAGACGTGGCGCCCGTAGGACTTGGCCACGGGGGTGACAACCTTGGCCCCGGCGAGCATCTCGTCGTAGCGGCGGGCGTTGGCGGCGCGCTGCTCGCTCCACTGGTCGAGATGGGGCAGCTTCACGCGGAGGATGGCGGCCTGGAGGGCGTCGAGGCGGCTGTTGATGCCCACCTCGTCGTGGTAGTAGCGCTGGCGGCCGCCGTGGACGCGTCTGCCCCGAAGGGCGTGCAGGGACTACAGGGGTCCTCGAAATGGCCATTCCTACGAGGGGACAGGCCCCGGGGTTGCCGGCTTCGGGGCCTCTCACCTCCACCCTATGACGGACTCCTTCACTGAACCGCTTTCATTTTGCGGCCCCTGAGGGCACTCGCTCAGCCCATATCATTGGCATTACGAGAGATATGGCTCAGAAGCGAGCAGGACGAAAAACGCTCATAAATCGCTCTGAGTGAGCTTTATAGACGCTCTCAGTACCGAGTCACCGTGAAAGGTGTACCGCTCTGGTGGCACAGGCTTCCAGCCTGTGTCTGCCCTCCGCCAAGCGCACAGGCAAGATGCCTGTGCCACCTTCTCGTCCCCACGCGGGAAGCGCGAGCAGAAGTCCCTCAGCGGCGCCGAACGCTCCCCCGCCGCCTGGAAGAACGCCACGTCGTGCAAGGGACGCCACACCCTGGGGGATGGTTTGCACGCGGCCGCGGCCGACGGCGCGGCCCCCCCGCGCAGCCGCCGCACCCGCTCGTGCTCCACCAGCAGCCGCGCGTACACCCGCAGCGCCTCCCCCTCCTTCCGTCGCCGAATCCCCTCAGGCCACCGTCCGCTCATCGCGTGTCCCTCAGCACCTACTCCCACGCCGACAACAGGTCCACCTGCCAGATTGTAGCCTCCCAGCGCGACTTGTCAACACCATCCCCGAGCCCCGGAATAGTCCGCAGCATCACCCCTCGCTGAGGCAAGGAATAAGTGAATAAAACAGATTTGACACCCTTCTTTCAGAACTGCGGCGAATACTACCTCAGCGAGTCGATCACGGAGCGAGTGCTTTCTGTCGGCGAGGAAGCGGTAGCCAAGGGCGCCGAGGTCGAGATCGTCCGCTACACCGCGCTCCCCTCAGAGCCCGAGTTGGCTGTTGCGGAGCGGTGAGTGGGAAGCGATCGGGCCAGCGCTCGGCCCCCGGCATCGCGCAGCCGCCGCACCCGCTCGTGCTCCACCAGCAGCCGCGCGTAGGCCCGCAGCGCCTCCGCCGCCTTCCGCCGCCGAAGCCCTTCGGGCAATCGTTCGCTCACCGCGTACCCCCCAGCACTCGACCCTTCGCCCAAGCGATTGTAGCCATCCGCCGCCACCAGCCCGATTGTAGCCTCTCGTCCCGACTTGTCAACAACCAAGCGCGTGTCTGCGATAACTTTAGGATTGGAGACTTGACACCCACACCCCACCCCTTGACACCCACACCCCCAATGTGCGGAGCATTCGGGCAACACGCCCTGTAGATCTGACCCCTATACACTATTTGTCGGTGATGAGTTTGCGTACAGCCTGCGCAATTGTCCGCGCAGATAACTCATATGCGTCGGTACTTCCCGAGTAGGAAGCTTGCCACTTGGGTGCTTCCACGGAGACCTCACGAAGCGTTGCACTCCCACGACCGATGACAAGGCGACCTGCGCACCTCCACACGGACTGAGACCAACCGTACGTCGGGTGTGAGTAGGACCGACTGTCCCATGCCAGACGCAAATGTAACGACGGGAGGTTGGCTTGGCTCTTGGGCGCAATCCCGAATGTACCGCCTCCTTTGTACTCCCCCTTTACAATCCCGGACCAGGGTAGGCGTCGATGTGGGAAAACATCGTTGGACTTCAGCAACGCGTGTAACGGCTTCCAATCCACTGGCTCATGCTGCATCATGACGCGAAGAACTTGAGCGAGTTTCTTGTCGCCCTCTTCCGTCTTTGCGTAACCAGCAGAGCTCACATGGTTCTTTTCGAACCAGCTGGCTTCTGATTCAATGTATTCCCTAGAGAAGAGGATGGTAAATCCCTTTTCGTCCAGCGCCTTGATCGTCGCATCGACAACTTCGGCTGCGGCATCACGACTCCATTCCCTTTCGTCGGGAATAAGGCCGGTGGACTCAACAGATAACACGACTGTACGCTCCCCGTCCTTCAGCCACGGTGAATTCGTTTGACTATTCGTGTTGCTTACAAGAACGAAGACGAGGCTCCCAAGGGCGATTAGCTTGTTCATTTGGCATCTCCTTCTCAAGGGCGAATGGGGTCAGACCTCAATTCTCTACTTTCCTGGTCTCTCGCCCGCGCCGGCAGGCAGGGGTGCTGAGGGCCTGTCCCTGGGCTCATCCTACACGCCCGGTTGGCAGAGAGTCAAGAGCCAACTCCCGCGCGACGGCCCGGAGCCCCCCTGCTGCGGATAATCGGTATTCGTGACACCCACTTCAGGGCTTTCGGAAGAGGTACATAGCCCAGCCCAGGCAGTTGCGGCCCCAGCGGAGATAGGCGTCGCGACTCCTGTGGGTGCTGCGAAGCAGAGCCTCCACGTCGGGATCGTCTGGATGGTCGGCCGCATATCGCTCCGCAGCCTGCCATTGGAGCCCCTCGTAACGGTCCCAATCGTCCGGGTTGGCTACCTGAGTATAGAGGAGAGCGAGGCCCACGTCCTCACCAATGGTCACGTTCTCGGCGTGGGAACCGCACAGGTTGGGATCATCGCCCGTGAGCTTCAGGTATTCCCGGTCGGGGTCGGTCATCCAGAACGGCTCGCCTACGAGCACCAGGCCGCCGGGCCGGGTCATCTTCGTCAGGGCCTCCAGCGTGCCCCTGTGATTCTGGTACACCCAGGAGGCACCGATGCAGCGCGAGCACGTCACCGTCGCGCTTTCGGGCGACGGGGGGGACGAGGGCTTCGGGGGCTACGAGCGCTACGTGGCGATGGCCCTGGGCGCGCGCTACGACGCGCTGCCGCGTCCGTTGAAGTGGATTGTCGGCGGCCTCGCCCGCGCCTTGTTCGGCCGGGCTTCGACCGCGCAGCCGAAGGCCCGCGGCCGCCGCCTCCGCCGATTCGTCGAGGGACTCTCTCGCACGCAGGTCGAGCGCTACGTCGAGTGGATCGCCTACTTCAAACAAGCCGATAAGGCCGCTCTCTACTCTGACCAATTCGCCGAGCGGCTGCGCACGGGCTCTTCCGGGTTGAATCTGGAATCTGGGATTCGGAATCTGGAATCCACATTTCCCGCTGGCCTTGCGGCCCGCTACCTGGCACGAGAGTTCGCCAGGGTCCCCGGCCTCGACGCCGCGGCCGCCACCGCCCGCGTGGACGCCGCGACCTATCTGCCCAACGACATCCTGGCGAAGGTGGACATTGCGAGCATGGCCAACTCGCTCGAGGTGCGAGCCCCCTTCCTCGACCCCGACGTGATCGGCTTCGGGCTGTCGCTGCCCACGCGGCTCAAGATGGGGCGTTGGGGCTGCTCGACCAAGAAGTTCCTGCGGGCGGCTTTCGCGGATCTGTTGCCGCCCGCGATTCGCCGGCGGGGCAAGATGGGCTTCGGCGTGCCCATCGCCCACTGGCTGCGTGGCGAGCTGCGCGACTACGCCCGCGGCATCCTCCTCTCGCCCGAATGCCTCGCCCGCGGCTACTTCCGCGAGGAGACGGCCCGCCGCCTCATCGAGGAGCACACCGCCGCCCGCGCCGACCACGCCGACCGCCTCTGGGCGCTCCTCAACCTCGAGCTGTGGCACCGCGAGTTCCTGCCGTAGCGCGGCCATCCTGTGAGGCGCCGAGCGCGGACATTGGCAGGGGAATGGGGGCAAGGGAATGAAGACGGCAGGAATCACCGCGACAGGGTTACGAACTGAGCGTCCGCATGGCTCAGGTTGATCCACTGCAGGGCGTGGAGGTCAGTGAGCGCGAGGAGCCTGCGGAGATGCGCCTCGGTAGCCTCGCTCTGCGCGGATAGAGCAGTCAGCCGGAAGGCGGCCCGGTGCCCATGCACGTGGAACCGCTGAGTCCCCAACTCTACGTCACCCCGCCGGAGGGGCAGCCGCTGGACGACCCGCGGCTCACCGCCGAGGAGGTGGGTGAGGGCCTCCTGGTACAGAGCAACTGCGAGGAACGCGCCCCAATCGTCAAGCAACTCCAGCGCCGTGTGCCGCAACGTGGCGCACTCGGGCGTCACATCCCGCCACCTGCCCGTGTCAACCTTCGCCAGGCGTCGGGCATCCGGAGACAGCGGCGTGGCGCAAATGCGGCCAGTGACCTTGGGCGGCCTGAAGTTGATCAGCTTCCCGCGCGGCACCCCCAGCAGGAAGAGGTAGTGAAGGAGTTGTGCCTGGTGCTCCCCCGTCAGCGCGGCCACAGCCTTCAGCTCATACACTGCGTCACTGACCACCAGATCGACCAGATATGTCTTTGAGAAATCGGCGTGGAAGACGGTCACGGGCGCCTCAATCTGAGCACCAAGGCATCCGTCGGCCAGCAGGCGAGCCTGGAGGTCCCGCTGGTAGACTCCTTCCTCGCACAGCCGCCCGAGTTCGTTCTGGCTCGCGAACGCGTGGCCCATCACGCGGTAGTCCACCTCCTCGAACTCCTTCTCCGTCAGGCATCGCAGTGCAACCGGGCAACTGATTGGCATTCGCCTACCCCTTTCCTCCGCTTCCGCCTTGCCCCTCCCATGTTCCCTTCCTATTCCCTTGCCCCCATTCCCTTGCCGTTCTCTTACGCTGACGCAAGCACCAGGCTCACGCAGGCGCCGCCGGGGTCGGCGGAGTTGACGAGGAGGGTGCGGAGGGGCATCTGGAGGGGCTCGCCCCCGGGCAGGAAGTGGCCTTCGAGGCAGGCGAGCGCGGCGGCGAGCGACATGGCGCCCCCAGCCCCCATCGCCTCGCCGAGCAAGCCCTTGACGGAGACGAGCGAGGGCGGGGCGTCGCCGAACACGACTCGAACGGCCTCGGTCTCGGCGGCATCGAGCACGGGCAGGCCGCAGCCGCTCCCGATGATGGCGTCCACATCCGCAGGGGTAACACCGCCGCGCGCCATCGCCTGGCGCATCGAGCGGGCCAAGCCGTCGGCGACGGATTCGCCGCGGCACGAGGCCCAGCCGACGGCGCGAGCGAGGACGGGCGTGTTCCACTGCCGCGCCGACTCGGCCTCCTCGACGGCCACCACCGCCGCACCTTCGCCAAGGAGCATGCCGCCCGACGCGGGGTCGTAGGGCCGTGGCTCTCTGCCAGAATTCAGCCCGCCGCGCAGGCAATAGGCGTGGAAGATGGGTTCCGAGAGCGACTCGGCGCCGCCAGCCAGCAGGCGCTTCTCCCTGCCCAGAGCCACGCGGCGGCAGGCATACTCGACCGCCGCCAGGCCCGCCACGTGGCCGCTCGTGAGGCAGGCGTTGAAGCCGCGCAGCTTGAACTCGATCGAGGCCAGGCTGTTCGGCGCGTTCGCGTAGCTGTGGGTGAACGGGAGCGGGGAGACGAACTTCGGCTTGCCCTCGACGAGCTTCTGGGCGAATATGGAGGTTGCCTGCGGTCAGGAAGGTGCTCTGGTTCAGGCCCCACTTGAGGGGCAGCCTGGCGCCGTCCTGGGGGAACTCCCTCCAGAGCAGGCCGTCGAAGTCCTTGAGCTTCCCTGCGGGCGGCGGATAGACGGTTCGGACGTAGTTGCTCTCGTGGTCGAAGAGGCGGAGGTGGTCGCCGTTGCCGCCGTCGTAGACGTAGACGCCCTCGGGCGCGGCGGCGAAGACCAGATTGTTGTCCAGGTAGTTGGGGTCGCGGGTGCGCCGCTTGGGCGACCAGAATAGGGTCCGCTCGAACCGGGCCTTCAGCCCCAGCGACACGCGGACCGTCAGGGCGTCCTTGTCGTCCACGTAGCGGCCGCTTTCATCCTTGCTGTCCCAGACCAGCGTCTGGCTGAGAGCGTTCTTCTGGAACGGCGCTGGCGCGTTGGCTCCGAGCGCGCCGCTGGCCAGGAAGCGCACGATGCGGCCCCGTGCGTCCTCGATCGCCACGGTCGCATCGCAGAAGCCCTTCGGCGCGAAGGAGACGGTCACCTGGTCGCCGGTGCGGGTCACTCGCGGCTTCTCGGCGAACTCGAAGCCCGGCGGGCGCTTGGCCCTGGACTCGTCCGTGTCGGCAGCCGCTGCCAGGCCCGCTATGAGGGCCAGCGCCATCGGGCCTGCGCGTGCGCGGGACAAGGCGAAGCGACCGTCGGCAGGAAGGCGCTCGGGGGACATGGCTCGATGATAGCCGCCCGCCGCCGGGAGGTCAAGCCGCGTTCGCGGACGGGGCGCGCAGGTCCGTCATTGCGCGCCCCGGCCACGCCGGCGTTTGACTTCTGACGCGGCAGCGCGACAATGGAGGGCATGAGCAGGCTGGGGCACAAACGCGAGTTGGAGTTGCGCAAGCTCTTCGGGGAGCGGGCCTCGCTCCGCCTCGTGGAGCGGAGGCTGTACGGCCACGACATCGCGGCGCTGCCGAGCCTTCTGCGGCCCCTGGTCGGCCGGTGCGTTCCCGACGCCGTGGTGCAGCCGGCCTCGGAAGAGGAGCTGGTCGCGCTCGTGCAATGGGCGTCGGCCAACCGCGTGCCGCTCACGCCGCGGGGGAAGGCGACCTCGGGCTACGGAGGAGTGTTGCCCGTCCGGCGCGGGGTGGTTGTGGACTTCCATCGCCTGGACAAGGTCCTCGCCGTCAACTCCACTGCCATGACGGCCACGGCGCAGGCGGGCGTCGTCTGGGAGCGCCTCGAGGAGCAGCTCGCGGGGTCGGGCCTGGCCCTGCGGCTCTACCCGACGAGTTTCCCCGGCTCCACCGTGGGCGGCTGGCTGGCGCAGGGCGGAGCGGGGATCGGCTCGTTCGAGATGGGCTGGTTCCGCGACCACGTGGCCAGCGCCCGCGTGGTCCTGCCCAGCGGGGAGGTCAGGGAGTTCGCAGGCGATGAACTCACCGTGATCGCCGACGCCGAGGGCACGACGGGGCTGATCAGCTCGGCCACTGTCAGGGTGCAGGCGCGGGACGAGATCGAGGCGGCCGCGGTGGGCTCGCCCGACGCCCACACGCTGCAATGCCTGGTGCAGGCTCTCGTGCGGGAGCGGCTGCCCATCTGGTCGCTCGTGTTCATCAACCCGCAGATGGCGGAGCTGAAGAATCGCTCGCCGCTGCCCGTCCGCCGCGGGCAGCCGACGCCCGAGCGGGTGCTGCTGCCCGGCGCCTACATCACGACGCTGGCCTTCCGCGGCCGCGACCGGGCCGCGGCGCTGGGCGCGCTGCCCAGGCTGGTCGCGTCGTGCGATTCAGAGCTGCTGAGCGAGCGGATCGCGCGCCACGAGTGGGAGCACCGGTCGCGCCTGATGACGATCAAGCGCCTGGGCCCCAGCCTCGTGCCCACCGAGGTGGTGGTGCCGCTGAGGGTCCTGGGCGACGTGATGGGTGAGATCGAGCGCAAGGTGCAGCAGCCGGTTGTCGAGGAGGGGCTCGTCATCCGCGACGGCGGGCGGGGGGAGCCGGAGGCCGTCCTGCTGGGCTTCATCCCCAGCGACCAGCGGAAGTTCCGCTACAACTTCGTCTTCAGCCTGGTCCTCACCACGCTGAAGATCGCCGAGGCGCACGGGGGACGCCCCTACACGACGGGCCTCTACTTCGCCGCCAAGGCCAGGCAGGTTCTCGGGCCCGAGCGGCTCCGCCGGCTCAAGGCGTTCAAGGCGCAAGTGGACCCGAGGGGCATTCTCAACCCCCGCAAGGTCGTGGGCAACGGCCTCCTGGGCGTCGCGCTCCGCGCGGCAAGCGCGGTCGAGCGCGCGCTGCGCCCCTTCGGCAACTACGTGACGACCCAGGTGGGCGAGCGGCCGACCACCCCGGTTCGGGGCATCCCCGCCGACGTGGCCTGGTACGCCCACAGTTGCTCCCAGTGCGGCTACTGCACCGAAGTCTGCACGCAGTTCCGCGGCTCGGGCTGGGAGAGCGACACGCCGCGCGGCAAGTGGTACTGGCTCCGCGAGCACATGGCCGGCCGGGAGGAATGGGACCCGGCGATGGTCGCCTCGATGCTCGCCTGCACGACGTGCGAGGCGTGCGACCACGCGTGCTCGGCCGTGCTGCCCATCGAGGCGTCGTGGATGAGTCTCCATCACCTTGCGGGCAGCAGTCGACACCTCCCTGAGGTTCTGCACGTTGAACCGCTCAAACACGAAGGCGCACAGAGCAAGGGCGTGGTCTATAGTCCCTGCCCTCCATTCCACCAGGGGATGCGCGGCTTCGTAACTGAAGGTCGCCATCCGGCATCTCGTCCAACGGTCTGGGTGCCTCCCGATGAACCTCGCGGGGTCAGATGACGCAAAAGGGAGGTTCTCAACACGAAGGAGATTGAGCCGTAGCACGAGTTCGTCTGCGTCGTCCAACTCAGTCTCGTATAGCCGGGATAGCGTGTACACCGCTTGACACGCCAGTTGCGAGAAGCTCTCCAAATCCAGAATGGCTTGTTCCCGGTCGTGGCTACGCGAGCGAAGTTCCCCACAGGTGTACAGGAGACCAGAACAACGGAACTGCCAGAAGTAGGGGTAGCCGTGCGAGTCTGAAAGCGTCTCGATCCCGTCGGCTATGCTGTACGTCGAGGGCGCGTTCGCGTCCGTAACGAACACGAATGGCCAGCCGTGGAAGTGCACACTAGCCTGGCCGACCAACTCCCGCAATCGCTGCAGGCCGAATCTCTCACCAACGAAGCGCGCGGGGGAGAATACTGTCTCGCAAAGGGGGTACTCGCCCGTTTCTTCGGTCCAGACTTTAGCGCGCCTTGCGGCCGCCTCTCTGAACTGCTCGTCGAGCT
Organism: Planctomycetota bacterium; assembly: GCA_041320515.1. Classification (GTDB taxonomy): domain Bacteria; phylum Planctomycetota; class PUPC01; order DSUN01; family DSUN01; genus DSUN01. The sequence continues at coordinate 5,519,905 of JBGLNR010000001.1, forward strand.
TCTCTGCGTCAGAGGGTTCCAGAGGGCGAACGCCGTGAGTCAGGATGGTACGGAAAGATGTGAGCAAATGGTCTGACCGGTTCCGCAGGGCACGCTCAATGATAGCCCTGAAGTCAGCACTGCTCCTCAGTGGTTCCGAGGCGTTGCTGTCAGTTCGCACGTAGAGAGCAGTCACGGCGAGCACCTCCGGGAACTGCTTCTGGCAGACGTGCGGCGTATCGGGGAACGGTAGGACCTGAAGCACCACGAAGAGCTTGCCGTCGAGGGACACCTTGTGGACGAGCACGTTCAGTGGCGGGTCGGCGTAGCTCTGTACAAACTGGTTCACACTGCTTGACTCGAATGTCCTGGCCTGGCCCTCGCTTACTCCAGTCCACTCGAAACCGGAGGGTATCTCGGCCACCCCAATGACGAGCCATCCGCCATTGGTGTTCGCAAGCGCGAGGATATCCTTCACAAGCTGGCAGCATGACTTCTTGTCGCGTGTGTCCCATGCGCAGGCCGCCTTATAGTCCAAGTCCTTCGACTCGAAGCCGCGCCGTATTATCTGCGCCCAGTCTGCCATTCCGCGCCTTCACTCTCGGCCAAACAAAGCCCGCGGCTAGTTCGGGGACACCACAACAGTGCCGCACCTCTCCGCAACGTTCGCGCGCGGCAGCCACGCAGGCATGGTATCACGCGAGATCGGGCATGTCAAGAGCCGCGTAAAGCGGACCTCGCTTCCTGCGCCAATGCCCTGGAGTCCTGCATACGTAGCTCAGTATGGTGCCCACCGACCTGCAGTTCTCAGCGGCCCTCGATTACCAGATGCGATGGACTCCATACCACTTGACGGCCGCGGCCAACCGCATCTCGCCCAGGAACCTGTCGGGGTCCACTGGACTATCGGAACCGGCTTGACCCGACTGCCCGGCAGTGGTAGTATGACATTGCAGTCGGCTGGGCGGACCAGCTACCCGGCTAGGCAGGCCCTGCCACCTCTGTTGCGGAGAGCGCATGTCTGCGACCTCGGCCCCATTGGACGCTCAATCCATCGAAGGAGCTGATCTGCTTCAGCGTTTGGCTGCTCTGGACCCTGCCACATGGTCTAGTGATAGGGAATGGGACAAGAGGTCCGACACCATCAAGGCGACTCTTTCGGACGGACTCCGCGTGCGCATAGATGTGAAGCACATCGGGCGGTCGATCGTTCCTGACTACATTAGCTACGTGCTTCTTGTGAATGGCCAGGAAGTTTATGCGGAGAAGGTCGCCAACACCCCGGAGGCATGCTTCACATATCGATTGGTTAGTACACCGTTGTCCGAGATCTACCGCCGCTGGTTCCATCTCGTCAGGATGCCAGCTATACAAGCCGAGCTGGACGCCAATCCCGAGTACCAAGCCGCGCTTGCTAGCCTAGGCGGCGCGCTGGGGAAGGAGTGAGGCCCAGCGCTTCGGGGGGACACAACGGCTCTTGTGCCTGTCACACCGCTGACATGCAAGTGGCGGCTGTGGAAGCGGTTACGGCGCGACATGTCATCGCCTCCGTCCGGGGTCGGCGAGGCGGGAGGCAGAGGCGAACACCCCAGGGCCATCAGACCGGCGCACGATGCTCGAAACCGGCCGGTCCGTCGCCACGGTGTGACAGGCATACCGTGGGTGTCGGGGAACACATCGAGAACCTCGGGGTCAATGACAACGATGTTGGCCCCCTGGGCATACCGGGCGGCAGTGACTCCACGCACTGCCTTGCTGAAGTCGTACTCCGGCCGCATCGTGTCGCGGTCGGCGTCGGCGTTGCTGTGCTGGCTATTCTTCTTCATATCGTCTCCGTCTGCCAGCAGTATAGCCGGGCTGGGCCGGAAAGCAAGCGGAAAGTGGCGGCGGGGTTACGGGTGGGAGATCTTCTCTGTTCACTTATCCAAGATGCGCCGGGCAAGTGGCCGATGCGCAGGGAAACTGGGTCAGGGACACCTCACGAAGGGGGGCGAGCCGGACAAGACCCACGACTGGACGCTTGGCCCCACCGGCGCCCGCGGCTGGCTCTGGGGCTGGATGGGCCACACCACCGACGCCCGCCAAGTCCTCATCACCGGCGTGGCCAAGGGCTCTCCCGCCGACGGCATCCTCGCCAAGGGCGACGTGGTCCTCGGCGTGGACGGCAAGCTGTTCGACGCCGACGCGCGCATCGCACTTGCCCGCGCCGTCACCGAGGCCGAGACGGAGAAGGGCGGCGGCGTCCTCCGCCTCCTCCGCTGGCGGGCGGGCCGCACGGAGAGCGTCCAGGTGAAGCTGCCCGTGATGGGCGCCTACAGCGGCACGGCGCCCTACGACTGCCCGAAGACGAAGCGCGTCTTCGACCTCGGCTGCCAGGCCATCGCGAGGAAGGGTCTGCCGCAGGTCTCCATCCCCAATGACATGAACGCCCTCGCCCTCCTCGCGTCGGGCCGGTTGGAGTACAAGGGGATGGCCGCCGCCTACGCTCGCATGGTTGCGGCGCACCAACCGGGCGGCCACGTGACCTGGGGCTATGCCTATGCGACGCTCTTCCTGGCGGAGTACGCGCTCGCGTCCCGCGACGAGGCGGTGATGCCGGGCCTCCGACGCCTATCGCTCGACATCGCGCGCGGCCGGAGCGGCGTGGGCACCTGGGGCCATGCCTTCGCGCGGGACGACGGGGTCCTGAACGGCTACGGCGCGATGAACCAGCCGGGCATCGTCCTCACCATCGCCATGACGCTCGCCCGCGAGGCGGGCGTCAAGGACCCCGTGCTCGACCGCGCCATCGCCAAAGCTGCCGCCTTCCTCCGCTGGTACGTGAACAAGGGCGCCGTGCCCTACGGCGACCACGACCCCTGGCCCTGGCACGACGACAACGGCAAGTGCTCCAGCGCGGCCGTGCTCTTCGACCTGCTCGGCGACCGCGAGGCGGCGACCTTCTTCGCCAAGATGGCCACCGCTGCCCACGCCGAGCGCGAGAGCGGCCACACGGGCAACTTCTTCAACGTCACGTGGGCGCTGCCCGGCGTCTCCCGCGGCGGGCCGGCCGCCACCGCCGCGTACCTGAAGGAACAAACCTGGTACTACGACTTGGCCCGTGGCTGGGACGGCACGGTGCTGTACCCGGGCGTCCCGGCGGATTGGGGCGGCCACCAGTACAACGGTTGGGACTGCACGGGCGCCTTCCTTCTCGGCTACGCCCTGCCGCTCAAGAGCCTCTACCTTACCGGCAGGAAGCCGAGCGTCGTCCCCGCCCTCTCGCCGGCCGAGGCGAAGGCCGTGATTGACGCGGGGCGCGATTTCACCTACTGGACGCAGCACACCTGCTATGATGCCCGCGACACCGAGACCCTGTTCGCCGGCCTCGCGAGCTGGTCGCCCGCCGTGCGCAAGCGCTCGGCCCAGTCGCTGAGCCGGCGCGAGGGCGACTTCGTGCCCCGCCTGCTCAAGCTGTTGGGTAGCGCGGACATGAACGCCCGCTACGGGGCCGTCGAGGCCCTCGGCCTCCTCGGGCCGCGGGCCGATGCGGCGGCGCCCCAGGTGCGCGCGCTCCTCAGCGAATCCGACCCGTGGCTCCTGTGCCAGGCAGCGGACGCGCTCGCCCGCATGGGTGCCGAGGCGGGCAAGGCAGCCGTCCCTGAGCTGCTTCGCCTCACCGTGCGCGAGATTCCCGCCGACCCGCGCCGCCACGTGCCGCGCGCCGTCGCCATCGCGCTCTTCTCCCCCATGCCCGGCAAGCGCGAGCCAAAGAGCATCCTCTCGGAGTCGCTCGACGGCGTGGACCGCACGCTGCTGTATCCCGCGGTGAGGGCCGTGCTCCAGAACGAGGACGGCGCGGCCCGCGGCCTGCTCAGGGGCGTCTACGGCAAGCTCGGCGACCGCGATCTCGTGGTGCTCCTGCCCGCCATCGTGAAGGCCATCCAGGAGCCGTCGCCCAGCGGCGAAATGTTCGCCGACGGGATTCGCCTGGCGGGCCTCGACCTGCTCTCCCGCCTGCGCATCCGCGAGGGCATGGCCATGTGCGTGGACCTGATGGAGCCCGGCCGCTGGGGCCAGGACCGCCGCGTCATCGCCATTGACAAGGCGATTGAGAGAATCGGCGGCGATCGCACGCCGCCGTCGCTGCTGAGCCTGAAGGAGTTCGCGGCCGCAACCCCGGTCGTCAAGTAGCCGGGCGCACGTACGCGAGGGGAGGGATCGAGATGGGGCAACTTGAGAAAACGTTGGCAGTATTAATGAGCTTTAATCCCGGATTCATCACAGATTCAGATTCGTGTGCTATACTATGCTTGGTTGGAAGAAGGCCCTTGAAGGGCGACGGTCATCGGGTCGGTGGCCGGGAGAAAAGTCGGGCGCAGACCCGGCTTTTCTCATGTATGGGCTCAGCGCCCGTTCAGGAAGCTCGACCCCCTCGGGCCTCCTGAACGGGCCACGCCGCGTGCCGCTCAGGCGAGTTCCCCCCACCCGCTGCACGCTTTACTCCCCCGTCCACAAGATTTTGTGTTGACACGGGGCGGCAGGCCGGTTAGAATCCGCGCCGGCCACATCTACCGGAGGTCCCTCATGGCTCGCGGCGACTATCTGATGATGACGGACAAGAGGCGCTCGAAGTGGGGCTTCTTCGCCGTCGCGCTCGTCGTTTTCGCGCTCCTCTACATTGCCCACGAGACCTTTCTGCGGCGCTCCGAGACGCCTGCGCCGGCCAGCATCACCACCGTCGGCGTCACCGTCGAAAAAGCCTACGGCACCCTCGACGGCGGCTTCCGCGGCAAGGTCTCCCTGGCTGAGTTCGCCGGCATGTACCACCTCATGGCGGCCCCCGACCTGGCGGGCGAGCTGCCCGAGGTGCGCCAGGCCGGCGTGGCCGACGCGGCCGGCCCCGAGCTGCCCGTCGCGCGCTTCCGCGTCGAGTACCCCAACTCCAAGGCCAAGGCCGAATACCACTTCTCGCGGGTCGAGGGCATCTGGCAGCTCCAGTCGTTCACCCGCATCCCCAGCGAGCTGGAGCCCCCGGCCAAAGGCCGCGGCGCCATCCCCCCGCGGCGCGACCCCGAGCCCGGCAAGGCCGCCCCGCCCGCCAAGGCCGGCGGCAACCCGCTGCCCCTCGCCGTCGGCGAGCACCCCACCACGCCGTGCGACTACATCATTCAGCCGGGCGACACCCTGAGCAGCCTGTCGCAACGCTTCTACGGCGCCACGCGCTACTGGCGGCGCATCCTCGAGGCCAACCCCGGCCTCACCGAGCGCACCCTGCGCATCGGCCGCCGCATCCGCATCCCCTCCAGCCCCGAGCCTCCCCCGCCCAAGGAGGAGCCGCCGGACGCCGAGCCCAAGGCGCCTCTCACCTCCGCGCCCTGAGCGCTCGAGGACCGCCTGAAGGCGGGACTACATACAGGGCGGCCTTCGCATGTAGTCCCGCCTTCAGGCGGTCTTGGTTCTGCACTGTGCGACGCCGAATCGCCGAAGGCCAGTCAGGCGCTGGCGGCCTCCCGCGGCAGCTTGCGCGCCCTCGCGGCGCGCATCGCCTCGTCGGCACGGTGCATCAGGTCCTCGACGGCGAGCGTCACGTCCCCCTCCAGTTCCCCCGCCGCTGCCCCCACGCTCACGGCGAGCCCGCGCCCGCGCACGACGAGTCGCTCGACCGCCTCGTTCATCCGCCGCAGGACCGCCTCCAGACCCGCATCGTCCACCCCCGTCAGGAACGCCACGAAGTCGTCCGCGCCCACGCGGCACGCCACGTCGGCCTCCCGTAGCGTGTCGCGGAGCGCGCCCGCGATGCCCCGGAGCGCCTCGTCCCCGGCCCCGTGGCCCAGCGCATCGTTGATGACCTTGAAGTCGTCCATGTCCAGCGACAGCACGGCCACGCGCTCGCCGCGGCGCTGCGCCAGGTGGGCCAGCGGCAGCACCGCCGTCCAGAACCCCTGGTAGGTGTGCAGGCCCGTCACGGCATCGGTGTGCGACGCCGCGAGCAGCTCGCGGTTGCGCTGCCAGAGCCGCCGGGTCGTCTTGGCCACCAGCTCCAGCGCCGGGTCGCCCCGCGTGTGCTCGGCCAGCGCCAGCAGCAGGCCGTCCACGTGCTCGCCATAGCGGTCCTCGGGCGACTTCGCCTCGAACGCGCTGAGAAGGTGCAGCAGCGTCCCGAAGGCCGGCTGGAGCAGATAGAACTCCAGGCTCAAGGCGAGCCGGGCGCGCCCCCGCGCGTCGGCCGGCTGCCCCGCGCCGGCCGCGATTGCCGCAACGTCGCGCGCCGCCTCCTCCAATTCGCCCACCGCCTTGTCCGGGTCGTCGAACAGCGACGGCACCAGGCCCTCCTTCTCCATCCGGGCCAGGCGCGACCAGTACCGCACGTGCTCCTCCTCGTCCTTGCCCATCCGCTCCCAGCACGCGCGCAGCCGCGCCTCCGGCTCGCCCGCGGCGAGTTTCCTGTAGACCTCGCCCGCCGCGCGGTCAATCTCCACACACAGGCCGAGCAACCGGCACATGGGCTCTGCCATCGCTGCGGCTTCGCGGGCCCGGGCGCGGGCGGCGGGGCGACGCGGCGCGGGGGAGCGGGCCGGCGCGGCTCGCGGAGGGTGACGGCGGCGTGTTCGAGGAGCTTGCCATGCTCGTCCACGGCGGCGAGGGTGCAGGCGCCGCGCGCGCCGGGCTGCACGCCCAGGGTGCGGCGTGGGCCGCCGGGCGGCTGGAGGAGGAGGCTGCGGAGGTTGCGGGCGAAGACGTGGATGGCCTCGGCGTCGGCCCGGCGCTTGAGTTCGGCGCGGAACTCGGCCTCGAGGCCGGGGGCGAGCAGGCGGTCGTAGGCGTCGGCGATGGCGGTCTCAATGATCGTCGCGGCAGGGGTTTCGGGGGCCGTGATGCGGCCCTCGCGGAGGGCCTGGAGGGCCTGCTGGCGGTCGGCCTCCACGCTCACCCGGAGCCAGCCCTCCTTCTCGCCGCGGCGGACGGCCAGGACGCGGTGCGAGGGGATTTTGGTGATCGGCTCGGAGAAGTCGTAGTAGGTTTCGTACTTGCTCGGCCTGCCGCCGCGGCCCTCGGCCACGCGGGCGCGGACGACGCCTGTTTCGACGAACAGGTCGTAGAGGCGGCGGCGGACCGCCGGGGCGGTGGCCACGGCCTCGGCGATGATCTGGCGGGCGCCCTCGAGCGCGGCCGCCGCGTCGGGCACGCCCCGCTCGGCGCTCACGTAGGGCGCGGCCGTCGCCTCGATGGGCGGCGCGCCCGGCGCCTGCGCCAGGATGGCTTGCGCGAGCGGCTCCAGGCCCCGCTCGATCGCCTGGGCGCCCCGCGTGCGGCGCTTGCCCCGGTGGTGCTGGAGCGCCTCGTCGAGCGCCGGCAGGCTCGCGCACGACGCCACTTCCTCGCGCACCGCGTCCGTGAGCGCGCCCAGGCTCTCGATCTCCCTGAGCACGCGCGTGCGGCGGCGGTCGAGGGACTGGTGTCGGCGCAGGGCGCGCGCCAGCGCCCACACCTCCTCCTCGCGCAGGCCGCCGAGGCGTTCCCGGCGGTAGCGCGCGAGGAACGGCACGGTCGCGCCCTCGGCCAGCAGCGCCGCTGCGTCGGCCGCCGGGCCAGCCGGCAGGCCCAGTTCCGCGGCCAGTTGCTCGATCAACGCCTGTTCGGCCATGAGGCCACCCGCCTCCTCGTTGCGCCCACAACACGCCCAGTACGCCGAGTATTATAGGATTCGGCGGCCCCAGTGTCAAAGGCCAGAGCCGCGATTGACCGCGCGCGCGGGCGCCGATATACTGGTAGGGAGGGAGGCGCAGGGGAGGGGTTCTCGGAGACATCTCCTTGAGATCGAGCGCTCGGACAGGCGTGGCGGCGATTGTGACCCTGGCCATGGCGGCCGCCCTGGCCGCGGAGCCCCAGGCCGCGGCGGACCTCGACCTGCTGGCCAAGGCGCTGGAGAAGACGGTCGCCGTCGTCCAGGGCAAGGTGCCCGCGTTCACGGCCACGCTCTCCGTGCGGTTCAAGGAGGGCGAGGCCGAGCAAACGGGCGAGGTGACGCTGACGCGGGTGGACGCGGAGCAGTTCGGCCTGGCGCTGAAGTCGGACCTGCTGAGCTTCGTGCTCGTGCGGTCGAAGGAGGCGACGACCCTGGCCGTGCCGGCCCAGAAGCTGGCGGTGGTGGGCAAGGGGCCGATGCCGGCCGACTCGGACCTGGCGCTCGGGCAGGTGCTCGCGCGCGCGATGGAGGCGTGGCCGAACGCGGCCACGGCCGCCGCAATCGTCCAGGCGGCGGAGCCGATGGCGGTGGCCGTCGCCTTCCAGACCCTGTTCGGGGTCGAGCGGGTGCCGGACTCGGCTCCCGCCGTGTTCCGGGCCACGCGCGGTCCGGGCGGGGGCAAGGTGTCGCTCGAGCTGTCGGCGGACGGCAAGGCCCTCCAGCGGGTCGTGTGGCGCGACGCGGCCGGGCGCGAGGCGGCCATCGGCGTGGCACTCCGCGAGGAGGCGGCCCTGCCGCCCCTGCCGACGGGCGACGGCTTCAAGACCCTGTCGCCCGCCCGCGAGGAGATGGAGCGGGCGCTGGGCCGCGGCATCGGCCGCGCGCTCGAGCTGCTCGCCCAGAGCCAGGCGGGCGCCCGGCTGCGCGACGGGGTGCGGACCGTGGACCGCGGGCGCCTCGTCGTGCGGGACGGCGCCCGCGTGGCGATGCTCCAGGGCTCGCCCCTCGAAGTCGGCTACCAGCACGGCAAGCTCCTGGCCAACGAGACGCGGCGCGTCGCCGACTCCGTGCTCTACGTGGCCGGCCTCTACTACACGGTGACGAAGCGCGAGTGGTTCCTCGACACCCTGCGCGGCGCGCTCAAGCGCGTCGAGCCCCACGTGCCGCAGGAGTACTGGGACGAGATTCAGGGCCTGGCCAACGGCTCGGGCCTGCCGGTCGAGGAGGCGCGGCTGGCCAGCGTGTTCCCCGAGCTGTTCCACTGCTCGGGCTTCGCGCTCTTCGGCAAGGCCACGGCCGGCGGCAAGCTCCTCCACGGCCGCGTGCTCGACTACATGATGGAACTCGGCCTCCAGCGCGAGGCCGTCGTCTTCGTGGTCAAGAAGAAGGACGCGCTCCCCTTCGCCAACGTCGGCTACGCCGGCTTCATCGGCTGCGTGTCGGGCATGAACGCCGAACAGGTCGCCTTCGGCGAAATGGGCGGCGACGCCATCCGCCTCTTCCGCGAGGCCAAGCGCACGTGCGAGTACTACTACGTCATCTCGGACGGCAAAGGCCCCAGCGCGGTCGGCGTGGCCGCCACGCCCGACCGCATCGAGTTCATCAAGCCCGGCGAGGCCCATCGTAGGGGCGCCCCTGTGTGGGCGCCCCAAGAGGGCGGCCACGCAGGGCCGCCCCTACAACCGCCCGTCGAGGACGCGGTGCTGATGTCGGCCGGCACGCGGCTCGCCGAGCTTGTGAAGGGCGCGAAGGCGAAGTACGGGCAATTCGATGAGAGGGCCGCCATCGAGCTGATGAAGCGCCCCGTCGCCATGCGCTCGAACCTCCACAACGTCCTCTTCGTGCCCCAGGACCTCGCGTTCCACGTGGCCAATGCGAAGGGCCGCTCGCCCGCGTGCGACCAGCCCTACGTCCGCTACAGCCTCCGCGACCTCCTCGACGAAATGTCCAAGCCCCTCCCCCCGCCCACCAAGAAGCCCCGGCGGGGCGGCTCGTAGTGCGGGCTTTAGCCCGTATCTGGCGCCCAGGATACGGCCTGAAGGCCGCACTACGAACTCCCGCTGTGGCACGGCTGGCTTGCCCAGCCGTGTCTTCGCCCCGCGGCGCACCACCACGGCGGGCACCAGCCGCCAGGCTGGTCCAGCCAGCCGTGCCACACCCGTCGTGCCGCTCGTTTGGAGTCCTGCCTTCAGGCAGTCTCTGCCCCCGTGAGCCGAATCGCTGAAAGCCATTCAGCCCCGAAGGGACGGGGCAGAGCGCGGCCCCGACGGCCCTGGGGGCAGCGAAGGCCATCGGTGTCACTCAGTGGGGCGGGCGGTGCGGAGCGAGTGGCTTCGCCGGCGGGTGGCGAAGTAGAGGGCGATGGCGCCGAGGGCGATGGCGAGGCCAAGGGTGCCGACGAGGAGGCCGGCCTGGGCGGGCGCCAGGGCACGGGCGCCCGCGGCCGCGAGGTCGGGCGGCGGGCCGCCGGCGCTGGCCTGGACCACCGCGAGGAGGGCGGTCATCCGCCGCATGGACAGGAACAGCCCGACCCAACCTCCCCAAGCTCCCCGCTTCTTCGCGCCCCAGGGTCAGATGCAACTTTGCAACTTATCTGTCCTCACTTTGGTCACGCACTCGATCCCCCTGCAAGCGACGCGGCGAACTCACTCCCCGAAATGCCATCGGCTGCTGCAACCATCGTATTCCGAGCGACTTACATCTCCGTGGTGTGCCAGGCACGAATGGGGAGTAGCTCGGCCGTTAGGCGGTCTGCTCGTCTGGGCGCGCGGGGGATGATGCCTTCATCTTCACGCCATTCGCGCACCATTCGTGCCTGGCACCGCATCGCACCGCATCGGCACCGCATCGTACGGATGGCGCGAATGGCGAATGGCGGTCAATGCAGGGCGTAGATGGCACCGTCGTCGCAGCCGATGAATAGACGGTTCGCCGCTGGCCACGGAGTTGAGGACGTGGATGCCGGCAGTGCGTGTCTCCAGAGCAAGGCGCCGGTGTCGGCGGCGAAGGCGTACACATGTTTGTCAGTGGACGCGATGTACACGATGCCGGCCGCTAGCGAGGGCGATGATTGGATGGGGGCGGCGGTGGTGTGGGCGCGGTGTGGTGTGGGCGCGGTGTCACATCTTCAAATGTCGCAATACTTCAGCCGAATGAGGTGGGAGTTCGTAGTGCGGCCTTCAGGCCGTATCCTGGGCGGCAGATACGGGCTGAAGCCCGCACTACGAACTTCCGCGCCACCTGAGGGGTGTGCTTGAGACCCCACTTCACTCGGCTGAAGTGTTACCAAATATCAGCTATCGCCCCCACCTCCGCAAGTCAGAGCGCCCGCGGCGGGGAGGAAGGGCCCACCCCTCGCCCCGTTGCCAGGCCGTGCTGATGGGGGGCTGCCGATGGCCTCATCCTACACCTGCGGGCGGCGGGAAGTCAAGAGGCACCCAACGCGCGCGGATAATTGATATTTGAAGATGTGACACCTACTTCCGAGGTGAGAGCCGTATGACGCAATCCCTCGAGTACGGATCCGTGCGGGGGGCGCCGGGAAACCGGCGTCCCTACTGCGAACGCACCCCGCGAGAGGGTTTGCGTTGACTTGCCGCAGCGCGGCGGCTATAATCCGTTCGGGAGGGCTGTGAACGCTGCGCCAGGCTGGCCCCGAACACAAAGGAGACGCCGCATGAAGCCCCTCGCCGCCGTCGCCGTTGCCCTTGCCGTCGCTGCCATGCTCCTTCTCTTCCCCGGTGTGCTCTCGCGCGCCGAGGAGCCAAAGGCGCCGGCGCAGTCCACCATGGTGGCTACGATTGACCTCAGCCCCATCCAGACGGAGCTGGCGGCGCTGCGCGCCGAGATGACGGCGCTGCGCCAGGCCGTGGCCGACCCCAAGGGCCTCCGCGAAGAGATCGCGCAGACCGCGGCCGCCACGAAGGCCCTCGATGCCCGCCTGGCCGAGCTGGCCGACCTGGTGGGCAAGCGCTTCGACAGCCTTCGCCCCGCCCTGGCCGCACTCGACCCCGCCACGGTCTGGGAGTACCAGTGCCTGCGGTCCCGCAGCGAAACCGTGGCCAACCGCATCGCACGCGAGGGCTGGCAGCTTGTCACGGCATCGGCCGACTGGCTCTACTTCCGCCGCCCCGTCGTGGCCGGCCGCAAGACCGAGCGGCCGCCCCAGGAGGAGAAGGGCGAGTGACCCAGGCTGCGGAGGACACGCCCAAGCGCAGCTTGGGCGTGGCACCCCACTTCTTGTCCTTTGGGCGAAGAGCGAACCTGGGTGCCACGCCCAAACTTGTTTGGGCGTGAGTGACACGGCACCCCCTGCAACAGGGTGGTGGCACGGTGGAGGCAGGCGAATGGGCGAGATCATCGAGGTCCGACGCCACAGCTTGCGCGGCGAGGGCGATGCGCTGTCGCGCGAGGGGGTCGAGCTGGCCCGCCGCGTGGCCCCCTCGCTGATCGGCGGCTTCCACGCCGCCTACTCCAGCCCGAAGCAACGCGCCATCGAGACCCTCAAGCTGTTCGGGGTCACGGAGTACAAGATCGTCCCCGAGTTCGGCCTCCCGCCGCACGAGCTGGCCAGCCACGAGCAGCACGTCCAGGCGCTCCGCAGCCGCGCCGGCTGCTCCACCCTCGAGGCCTACCTGGCGATTCCCGCGACGCATCTCATCCTCGATGCCTTCGGCGTGGCCTTCCTCGACAAGTTGTGCGAGGCCGCCGCCGCGCTGCCGTTCGGCAAGAACGCCCTCGTCGTCTCCCACGGCGGCAGCATCGAGCCGGCGGTCCTGGCCGCGGAGCCCGACTGGACGCTCGCCGACATGGGCGGCGAGCTGAAGGAGTGCGAGGGCGCCCTCTTCCACTTCGACGGCGGCATCCTCAAACGCGTCGAGGTCCGCCGCCTGTAGCCGATTGCCGACAGGACCAGGAGAGGCCACAGGTGGATGGCGCAATCGGCAATCGGCAATCGGCAATCGGCAATGAGGAACTCGCCGCCTTCATCGCCCTCCACTCCGTCCCCAGCCTGGGAGCTGCCTCGCTGGGCAGGCTCCTGGCCCGCTTCGGCTCAGCCGAGGGAGTGCTTCGGGCGCCCGCCGACGAGTTGGCCTTGGTGCCCAAGGTGCCGCACCTGATTGCCGAGGGCATTCGCCGAGCCGCGCGGGAGGTCGAGCGGCACAGGCGGGTCGCCCAACGCCTATACGCCCATTGTGCGGAGAAGCCCTTTCCATATCAAGACCTGTCCCACGCAAACTCCCCTCAAACCAGCCCGAATCTGACAATCCCGGGACGCTGGCACATATTGTGTGTGATGAGAAGCCGTACACAAGGGATTGCGGTGCGCCATCGCACTGCGCCTACGGCGCTGGTGTGGCTACGTAGATGCCGCCCGGCTCCGCGCGGAACGTGGCGACGCCAGGCTCTGGGCGCTCGACGGCGATGGCGGCGCCGGCGGCCCTCACCGCGACCGGCCCGTCCGCTCGCACGCGGCAGGGGCCGGAGAGGGTGGAGCGGAGGGTGGCCGAGGCGAGCTTACCGTCCTTCCAGGCGATGTCCACCTCGAAGCCGCCGCGGGCGCGGAGGCCCTTGACGCTGCCCGTCGGCCAGGCCTTGGGCAGGGCGGCGAGGAGGTGGACGGCCCCCGCGTGGCTCTGGAGGAGCATCTCGGCGATGCCGGCGCCGCCGCCGAAGTTGCCGTCAATCTGGAAGGGGGGATGGGTGTCGAACAGGTTGGGCAGGGTGCTCTTGGAGATGAGTTCGCTGAGCATCTTGTAGGCGTGGTCGCCGTCCTCGAGGCGCGCCCAGAGGTCCACCTTCCACGCCTTGCTCCAGCCCGTGCCGCCGTCGCCACGGTGTTCGAGCGACCGCTTGACCGCGGCCGCGAGCTTGGGCGTGCCGCGGGGGGTGATCTCGTCGCCGGGGTGGAGGCCCCACAGGTGCGAGACGTGGCGGTGCTGGTTCTTCGGGTTGTCCTTGTCTTCGACCCATTCCTGAAGCTGGCCGTACTGGCCGATCTTGTTGGGGGCGATCTGGGCGCGAAGGTCGGTGAGCTGGCGGCGGAGGCCGTCGTCCACGCCGAGGATTTCGCTGGCGCGGATGGTCCAACCGAACAGGCTGCGGATGATCTGGTGGTCCATCGTCGGGCCCATCACCAGGCCGCCCTGTTCGGGGGAGTTGGATGGGCCGCTGATGAGGCAGCCCGTCTTGGGGTCCTTCACGAGGAAGTCCACGAAGAAGAGCGCCGCCTCCTTGAGCACGGGGTAGGCGCGCTTGGCCAGGAACTCCTTGTCGCCGCCGAACTCGTAGTGCCACCAGAGGTTCTGGCAGAGCCAGGCGCCGCCCGTGACCCAGATGCCGTGGTTCGAGGCGTTGATGGGCGCGGTGCCGCGCCAGAGGTCGGTGTTGTGGTGGAGCACCCAGCCGCGGCAGGCGTAGTGCTCCCTGGCGACGCGGCGGCCCGTGGCCGCGCAGTCGTCAATCAGGTCGAAGAGGGGCTGGGCGCACTCGGCCAGGTTGGCCGCCTCGGTCGGCCAGTAGTTCATCTCGGTGTTGATGTTCACGGTCCACTTGCTGTCCCACGGCGGCCTGAGCTGGTCGTTCCAGATGCCCTGGAGGTTGAGGGGCTGGGAGCCGGGCCGCGAGCCGGCGATGGTGAGGTAGCGGGCGTATTGGAAGTAGAGCGCGGCGAGCTGCGGGTCGGCCGGGCCGAACGCCTTGATCCGCACGTCGGTGGGCTGTTGGGCGGCGTCGGAGGTGCCGAGGTCGAGGGTCAGGCGGCGGAAGAGGGCCTGGTGGTCGGCCACGTGGGCGGCGCGAATGGCGTCGTAGCTCTTCGCCCCGATGGCGGCGAGGGCCTTGGCGCAGCGCTCGGCGGGGTCGGCGCTGATGTCGCGGTAGCTCTTGTAGCTCGTGGCGCCGACAAGTAGGAGGGTCGCAGCGCTTGCGCCCTTCACCTCGATCCCCGCGTCTGTCGCCTTCATCTCGCCGCCCTCGGCGATGGCCTTGAGCCGTGCCTCGAACTTGAGGCCCGTGGGCGGGTTCGGCTCGCTGCCCTCGTAGTTGTAGGGCTTCACCTGGCCGTTGAGAACCAGGAGGCCATCACCCACAGCCTTCGTTGTTGAGCCGGGATGGGGGCTTGAGAGCGACGCGGTGAAAGTCACTTGGCCGGGCTTGTCGGCGATGATGCAGACGGCGATCACCTGGTCGGGGAAGCTGGCGAGGACCTCGCGCTGGAACGTCACGCCGCCGACCTTGTAGCGAGTCGTCGCCACGGCCTGATCGAGGTCGAGCTGGCGGCGGTAGTCGGTCGCCTCGGCGTGGCCGGGGAAGGCGAGCTTGAGGTCGCCGAAGGGCTGGTAGGCCGTCTGGCGGAGGGGCACGCTCATCATCTCCTTGCCGGCGAGCTGTTCGGCCTCGCGCTGCTTGCCGTCGAAGAGAAGCTGGCGCACCTGGGGCAGGAACTTCGCGGCGCCCGCGTGCGCGTAGTCGTGCGGCTGGCCGACCCAGAGGGTGTCGTCGTTGAACTGGATGCGTTCGTCGGCGGTGCCGCCGAAGACCATGGCTCCGAGGCGCCCATTGCCCACGGGCAGGGCCTCGACCCACTGCTTCGCTGGCTGGCGATACCAGAGCACGAGGTCGCCTTCCGCCGCGGACACGCCGGCGGCCAGGACAACGCAAGCCACCGCGATGGTCACAGACTCACCCATGGAGGAACTCCTTCGCCACAGTGGCTTGTACCCGCGATGGCGAGAATGATTGACAGCGTCCCAGATTCTTGAGTCGGGGTTGATCTGGAGAGCAAAAGGGGGCATTCCTCTAGGGTTGCGTTGGTAGGTCGGACCTACACCCCGGAGCCCGAGACGGGGCACATGTTGGGGATGAAGCGGTTGCGGGCGTGTCCGAGGCCGAAGGCGTGGTTGAAGGGGGGCAGCTCGCCCGCCTTGCTGGCGGCCCGCATCGCCTCCATCACCGCCCGCGCCTTGTCGGGCGGGAAGGACTTGACCCGCGCCTCATCTATGTTGCAGACGCGGTACATCATGGTCATGCCCTGCACGCGGCCGTCGGAGGCCCGGCCGAACTCGAAGGGCACGCCCGCCTTGGCCGCCACGTCCCCGTCGCCCGTCGCGTCCACCACGATCTTTGCCAGCACCGCCCGCCGCCCCTGCTTGGTGTCGGCCAGCACGCCGCGGATGCGTCCGCCTTCGATGATGGGCTCGCCCGCGGCCGTGTAGCAGAAGGTGCGGACCTTCGCCTCGTCGAGCATGTCGTGGTAGACGATCTTCATCCCCTCCGGCTCGAACCAGTGGGTCTCGTGGGCGCGGGGGTATTGGCCGTCCTTCCAGATCCAGCCGTGCTTCTCCGCCCGCTGGGCGGTCTCCTCGACGAGGCCGTAGATGACCATCTTCTCGCGGTCGCTGCGGTGCCAGCCCGTGACGAGAGCGGCGGTGGCCATGCCGCCGAGCATCGGCCAGCGTTCGAGCAGCACCACGCTCGCCCCGTGCCGTGCGGCGGACACCGCCGCCGTGATGCCCGACACCCCTCCTCCGCACACCAGCACATCGCACTCCGCCAGCACCGGCACCTTCTGCTCCGGCACGGTGATGACCATCGTCTTCGGCTCCTTCTCAGTCTGGCCCAGCACGGCGCGCGATGCGAACACCGGCGCCACCGCGGTAGCCGCGAGGAACCCGCGCCGCGACACACTTGCTCCGATCTTCCCTTTCCCTCTCACTTTCCCTCTCCCTCTCACTTCTGCTTCGGCGTCTCCATCTTCAGCATCTTGCCGCCGGGCGGGTAGAGGCCCAGCTCGCGGATGCCGGGCGAGTTGCCGTAGTAGCCGGTGATCTTCAGCTCGATGGTCTTCGCCGTCAGCTCGCCCAGGGCGATGACGAGGAAGTTGTCGTCGTACTGGGCGTTCTCGACCTTCTTGACCACCTTGTCGTCGCACAGAATCTCGAAGTCCTTGGGGGCGTATTGGTGGTGCTGGTAGCCGAGGATGCTGATCGCGCCGATCTTCTCGGGCTGCTTGAACGTGACGACGAGGCGGTAGAGCTTCTGCCCGTCCGCCTCGTCCCAGTAGGTGCCAGGGTCGCCGTCAATGGCGGCCTGGTCGCCGCCGGCTCCGCCGTCGCTCTCGTGGCCGTCGGGGCTGGTGGCCTTGCCCTGGGGCGCGATGTTCAGCGCGCTGTCCACCACGAGGAGCGCGCTCTCGGCCGTCTGCCGCGCCGCGGGGGTCTTGCAGACCTCGACGACCTTCTGGAGCGCGGCCTTGGCCGCGTCGCGGTCAATCTTCCGCACGTTCTTCGCGATCTGTACGGCGGCGGTGGCGGCCTCGACCTCGAGGGCGGGGTCGCTGAGGGACGCCATCGCCAGGTCGAGCGCGGCCTTGTGATTCACGTCCGCCAGCGCGGCGAGGACCAGCTTCTTGTCGTCGGGCGACGCGGCGAGGGCCATCGCGTCGGCGAACAGCTTGACGCTCTGCTCGGCGGGCCGGTCGCTCGGGAGCGCGGCCATGCGAATGAAGCCGCGAAGGGCGAGGACCTTGTGGACGGGGCTCTCGGCCGTGCGGGCGATGGCCACGAGGTCGGGCATCGGCGCCGCATCGGGCCAATCGCTCAGGCCCCGAATCGCCACGTCCTTCGCCGCGGCATCGGCGTCCTTCGCCCCGGCGCGCAGGGCTTCCAGCCCCTTGGCCGAAGGCACTTTGGCCAGGATGCGGAGAAGTGCGCAGCGGACCGGGGCGTTTGGCCCGGGGAGCGCGGCGAGGACGGGCGCAGTCGCCGCCTCGCTGTCCAGGATGCGGCGGCAGGCGGCGACGACCGCCTTCTCGGCGTTCGCCCGCTCGTCGTCGGCCTTGGCCTCGACAAGGAGCTTGACGAGCGCGGGCAGGGACTTCGCATCGGCCAGCACGCCCAGGGCGTTCATCGCCTCGGTGCGGATCGCCTTGTCGGCATCCTCGGCGGCCTTGAGGAGCATCGGCACGGCGGCGACCGTGTTGCGGGCGGCGAGGACGCGAATGGCCTCGACCCGCATGGGCGCTTCGCCGGCCCCCGCGGCAGCGATGAGGGCGGGCTCAACGTCCTTGCCCCGAAGCTCCTGAAGGCCCCTGCGGGCCGCCCCTTGCTCGGCCCCTTGCCCCTTCGCGGCAGTGGCCGACAGGAGGGGCACGCACGAGGCGTCGCCGAGGCGGCCGAGGGCGGCAAGGGCGGCCACGCGGACGCTCTCCTCCGCGCTCTTCGCGGCGTCGAGGACGGCGGGGAGCGCCGCGGCGTCGCTACGGGCCGCGAGCGCGCCGAGCAGGAGCACCTGGGCGGGCGGGGCGAGCTTGGCGAGTGCGGCGGCGAGGGCCTTGGTGGCCTCGGTGCCGGGGATTTCCCTTGCAAACGCCGCCGCCGTGCCCCACATCTTCGGGTCGTCGGACGAGAGGGTCTTGATGATGAGCGCCCAGGCCGCCTCGTCGCCCGTGGCCAAGAGGCCGCGGAAGGCGGCGACGCGGAGGTGCTCTTTTTCGCGTTGGAGGAGGAATACCGCCCTGCCAGCCTATCCCAGACGCCCTACGGCCATCCCCGGCCGCCCGAAGAATCCGCACTCTTCACGCCTGCGTCATGGTATTTATGAAACAGGCGTACTAAGTCGGGCCCCGGTCCAGAAACTTTAGCACTTTTCTTCACAAAACCCATGACCATGCACGCTAAATACGTACGGAGCTTGGGAACGAGAGGAGGGAGGCCAGACCCCGAACCCCGAACACCGATCACCGAAAACCGAACACCGCTTCTCCCCTCTTCCTGCCTCCTGCCGTCTGCCCTCTGTCGTCTGTCTTCTGTCTTCTGCCCTCTGCCTACTGCCCACTGTCCACTGTCTACTGTCCACTGTCTACTGTCCCCCGCCCCCTACTCGCCCCCCTTCGGCGCCTCGGCGGCCCCCTGCTCGATGCGGCGGAGGCGGATGTTGCTGAAAGCAGACCCGGTATTCCACGTGCCTAATGCGAAGCCTTTGATGCCGGCGAATAGCTCGTGAACAGAGAACCTGTGGCCCGCGATAGGCACGTCAATGAGCTGCCGCTTGTCAACCCATACCCCAATCCTGGAGTCGGTGACCCGAAGGCGGCACGCGTACTGCCGGCCGTGCTGGATGCCGAACGCCGTGGCTGTCAGGTTCTCCCACGCGCGCAAGCCGTCCACGGTGTCAAGCCCGGCATTGCGGGCCATGTCGCCCAGGTTCAGGCTGCTTCTCGACCGCCCTATGGGGAAAACCACATTGCACAGTTGCTCGCCCGCGAGGCGAGTCACCTCGAATTCTACCTCGTAGTTCGTCGTCGGGAAGTCGCCCTGCCAGGCAACCACATTCCCCTGGCCACGCACCATGTCCAGGACGATGCGCCCATCTTCGACATACGCCTTCCCAGTGTTCGCCTGCGGGAGCTTCACATGCTGCCACCCCTCCAGCGATTTCCCGTCGAACAGGCCCTGCCACTCGCCCGCCTTCGGCGCCTCGGCGGCCCCCGGCTCGATGCGGCGGAGGCGGATGCTGCGGAAGGCTGCGGACGTGGCGTTCCCCGTGCCCAGCCCGAAGGGCTTCAGGACCAGCCACTTGTTCGGCACGGTGAAGCGGTGCCCCGCAAGAGGCAAATCGGCCACCTTCCCATCATCAATCCACGCCTGGAGCCTGTTGGCGGCAACGCGCAACCGAACCTGGTACCACTTGTCGCGCTCAAACGTCATCCGACGGGTGACGGGGCTACCGGGGGGATTCAACCCATCAATGCACTCGAATCCCACGAGTTCGCTGCCCCACGTGCACACGAAGTTGCACTGCGAGCTGCCAGCGGGGAACTGGATGACACAGAAGGTGTCGCCCCCGGACAGTTTCATGGCTTCGAGACTGACCTCATAGTCCTGCCTCGGCATCTCGCCCGTGGATGCGATGCCGCTGAGCGGTCGCCCCGCCTCGATGACCAGCTTGCCGTCTTCTGCCCTCACCTTGCCCCCCACACCGGTCCCGTCCCCAGCCGGGACATCGAACTGCTCTACAGCCTTCCACCCGTCGAGCGTCTTGGCGTCGAAGAGGCTCTGCCACTCGCCCGCGTTGGGCTGCTCGGCGCCTGGCTTTGGCTTCGACAGCCGCGCGCGGTCGGTCGGCTTCATGCCCAAGAGAGGGTTCCGGGCAGGATTCCGGCGGACGCGTTCCAGCAACTCGCTCTCGCAGTAGAGCACTTCTGCGGGCACATTGGTCTCTGCGGCTTGGCCCTTGCGCCAGAGCAGCGAGATGGTCGCCGTCCACGGGCCATCGAAGTGCTCCACCCAGAGGCGATGCCACCCCTTCTCAAGCTGGATCCTCCCAGTGGGGCTGTGACCAGGTTTGGCCACCCAGTAGTCCACCACGCTCTTGCCATCCACGTACAGGCGCACGCCATCGTCATTCCAGAAGGCAAAGCCATAGTCGGCAGGCTCATCAACGTAGAGCCACCCGACGAATCGGCAAGAGAAGAAATCGGCAGGCACCCCGGGCGCTGGTGCCTTGGTGTCCCAGTTGAAGCTCAGGCGCTGCTTGGCCGCCTCGGCAGTGACAAAGCGGTCGTGATCCCGTCCCGCATAGTATGCGGCCACAAAGCCCTGCTCCAGGCCGATCTCTCCGGCGCGCTCTGGCGGAATGTCGGCCGGGGGTACGGCAGGCTCCGCAGCCTCAGTCGTAGCCCCCGCCTTCTCGCGGAGGGCGGGGAGCTTGTCGCGGACGGAGGCGAAGTGTTTGGTGCCTGCGTGGGCCTTGTCGAATGCGTCGAGGAGGGCGAGGAATCGCGCGGCTTCGGCCTTGGTGGGCTTGGGTTTGGCGGCGGCCTCGATCTCGGCCCAGGCCTTCCGGGCGGCGACTTCGGCGGCGCCGAGGGTGAGGGCGGCGAGGCGGTCTTTGTAGCAGGCCAGGCCCGGCGGATTGCCGGCGGCAGCGAGGGCCTTGTCGGCAAGGGCGGGGTCCTCGCTCTCGGCGATGCGGAAGATGGCCTCGGCAAGGCGCGAACGCTCGTCGTCCCGCGCCGCGACCGCGGCGTAGGTGAGGGCCTGCTTGGCCGTGAGGTCCACGACGCGGCGGGTGACGGCCTCCTTGGGGGTCTGGAGGGTGATGACGCCGTTCTCGACGGCGGTGACGTTGCCCATGGCGATGACGTAGACCCCTGCGGGAATGCTCTCAGGAAGGCGCTGGAAAGCCGTCTTGCCCGTGGCGGTGGTCGCGGACTCATCCAAGGCATCGATCAGGATGATCTGAGGTCGGAGAGGCGAAAGGCGCGGCGCAACCTGGTCATTGAGAAGAGTCACTAACTTGTTGAACATGGCATCAGGGTTAGGCTCTTGCTGTGCCCCTTCCGCCTCGACTATGCCGTGTGCCTCAAGCAGCGCTGCGTACAGGCTCCGCACGCAAAGGTCGGGATCAGTGACCCCCGCTGTCCGGCGGTAGAAGAAATGGACTGGTGGGGGGAACTGATGACCGAATGTGACCTCAGTGACGTGGGCGATTATAGCCGTCTTCCCCTTACCGGGCTGCCCCTCGATCACCAGTACGCCGCGGTCGTGGTCAGCTATGAAGTTGCTCACATAGTCGATCACAGCGCGACGCCCCACGATATCAGCATAGGCCGCAATCAGGTCGCCAAAGTTGACCACACGCCGGGAGATTGCCGAGATTCGCCCAAGTTGCAGACTCTTCGCCCTGCTAAGGAGTTCAGAACCAAAGGCTTTCTCCAGCCCAACGACCGGGACCTCGCTTGGCTGCCTGAAGCCGTTGTCGTATTCGAGGACCATTACCTCCTTTCGCGATCCTCGGTACTGGTATATGGAATCGTAGAAGTGGACGCGCTGGTTCTGGTCGGCATCAGGTAGGAGGCAGATGAAAGGGTATAGATCCAGTACATCATGCTCGGGGGACTCGCCCTGGCCTTTGAGCATTACAAAGTGGCCGACATGCTGCTCAGCAAAGCTCCCTGGACGATTCGTGAAGCCAAAGTCCGGCCCCATCCACGCTTGGTAGTGTTTCGCATCCGTCACGAGACAGAGCTGCCACTCGTGCAACTTGGCAACTGCGTCCAGGAGGTCCGATATAAGGACCAGCCATTCACAGACATCCCGCTCGTACACGTCATCCTTTCGCAATGCCCCATGGCCCAGCGCGTCATTGCGGTACCTCACGAACTCACTGCAACGCTTGGACAGCAGTGTCGCTGTGGGCTTGGCCTCCTCGCGCTGGCTTAGGTCCACGAATATCATTGCGGTTTGAGCGACGAGCGAACTGGTATCCCGCGAGATCAGCGACGTACTTAGATCATCCGCGACAAGCGAGACCCATGTTCCAACAGATGGCTTCACCAGTTTGCTCAGCAGTTGCGCGTCTCGCTCTGGGCTCCGGCCCTCCCTACGGACATACCCAGCAAGGAGTATGGCGCCTATGTATCTGACCGTTCCCTCAAAACAGTCCTTGAGTCTGAAAAGGGTCTTCAGTGGTTCCTCGCGCTTTCGCGCAGATTCAGCCAAACGCTTCGCTGCCATGGCAAGTGGGTACGGCAGGTGGCACAACGGCACCCCGTCTAGCGCCGTGCCCACCTGGGAGGAGACGGGGAGCAGCTTGCCACCACACTGGCGTGTGCAGACCAGCTCGTTTTCAATGGCGAGGTGGCCATCCCATTCGCGATGGCACTTCTCGCAGCGGAAAGGCATCGCAGAAACCCTGTCGCGGAGTTCGGGGGGCACCATACTGGATTCCTTGAGCGACCGCTCCGCCCGTGAGCGCAAGACGCATCGGCCCACTCACGAGGACGCGAGCGACTCTGGACTCTAGTCCTCACCCAATGCTACCGCGCGAGATCGGCCCTGTCAAGAGGCGCGGCAACTGACACGCCCTCAGCTTCCGCCTTCGTGTGGTCGCGGTTCAATTCTCCCCGCTCCGCGAGGAACCAAAGCGGTGACTTCGTCACCGCACTCCATAGGCCACGGCGTTGCGATGCGGGAGGAATATGGACTGCGGCACCGCAGACGCCGCTCTGGCTCGCAGCGGAGCGGTGGTGTCCGCCGACTATCCCCGGCCAGGGCGGGCCATCGGGAACTCGCGCAGGGCGCGGGCGATCTCCTGGTGCAGACGCGGCACCCAGGGGGGAAGGGATGAGGTGTCCACCGCCTTCCCCGGCTGGCGCAGGTCGCAGGGGGCGCTGATGACGGTGATGGCTCCGATGCCGACCCTGGCGACGAGGACGAAGAGTTCCTCGATGGCGGGGTCGCCGAGGGCGAGGCAGCCGATGGAGACGGCTTTGCCGTGGATGAAGATGTCGCCGCCGAGGCCGCTCCGCCCGTCCTCCTTCGCCCGCGCGCAATCGTCGGCGTTCGGATAGTCGAGCTTCAGCGAGAGGTGGTAGCTGCTGTTGGGGTTGAGGGCCTCGATGCGGTAGATGCCCTCGGGCACCTGGCGGTCGCCCTCGCGCAGCTTCGGCCCCGCCTTGCCGCTGGCCGCGAGGATGGGGTAGGAGCTGACGAACGCCCATCCCCTCCCCTTCCCTGCCCACAGTTCCAGCCGTTTTTCCTCCTTGAACGCGAGGAGCGCGACGCGCGGCGGCGGGTAGGCGACGCCCGCCTTGCCGAAGTGCGGCTTCAGCCGCGCCTCCGCCGCCGGGCCATAGTCCCGAAGGATGTCCTCAACGGTCAGCTTCCCTGCCACGCTCCGATAGGCGGGATACCAGACGGCCCGGCCGTATCGCCAGAACAGCGCCGCGCCGGCCACAACCGCGGCGATGCCCACGACCCACAGCGCTCTTCGGCCGGAGCGTTGGAGGCACCACGCCGGGCCTGAATTTCATCTAGGTTCACCTGAACCGCGTTACGATGAATCAGGCTCTGAGATTCCCTGTACCGGCAGCGGCGAGAGCATGCCTTGCAGCCGCGCCAAGTCCAGCAGCGGTTTCAGCCGCCGCGGACTCGCCTGCCGCGGCTTCCAGAAGTGACGCAGCGTCCAAAGCGATTCCTGGCGGATCTATTCTCCATCGCACGACGTTGGGCCGGGCCCCTTTATTGCTGGCAGCGAACCGAACTCAGGCGACTCGATTTTTTCCGCGTGCGGGTCGAGCCCTTGGAAGAGTACTTTTACGCCGCCACCATTGGCGACCTGCTCGACGTATTCATTATTTTCACTCAGGTCGGCCGGCTTGATAACGCGGTTCAGGTGAACCTAGATGAAATTCAGGCCCGGCGTGGTGCCTCCAACGCTCCCGCAGGCAAGCTCTCAAGCGCCTACCGGTATCCTCACCTCGACCCGGTGTTCCTGATGATCGTCCGCGAGAGGGATGCTCTTATCTCGTTGCTCAATGCCATCCACCGTCACGCGCATCTCGCCATTCTCGGCAGGCGTTTGCAGAACCGCGATGTGGTAGACGGTCTCCCGATAGCGGTAGTGGATCTTGAACCCCTTCCACTCCGCAGGCAGGCACGGCGCGAAACGCAGTTTGTTAACTTCAAGTCTGAGCCCCAGGAGTGATTCCACGATCAGCCGGTACATCCAGGCGGCCGAGCCCGTGTACCATGTCCAGCCGCCGCGGCCGGTATGCGGTGGCACTGCATAGACGTCCGCCGCAACGACGTAGGGTTCCACTTTGTAGGTGGCAGCCTCCTCGGCCGATCTTGCATGGTTCACCGGGTTGATCATGGTAAACAGCTCCCACGCGCGCCGGTTGTCCCCCAAGCGGGCGAAGGCCATTGCCGCCCAGATGGCCGCATGCGTGTACTGCCCGCCGTTTTCTCTGACCCCGGGGGCGTACCCCTTGATGTAGCCGGGATTCAACCCTGACCGGTCGAAGGGCGGATCCAGCAGCTGGATCAGTCCATGCTCGCGGCGAACGAGGCGCTTATCCACTGCGTCCATGGCCATGCGCGCACGCTCATGATCTCCCGCGCCCGAAAGAACAGCCCAGCTCTGCGCAATCGAATCGATTTGGCATTCGGGGTTAACGGACGATCCCAGCGGCATGCCGTCGTCGAAATAGGCGCGGCGGTACCACTCGCCGTCCCAGCCATGTTCCTCGAGATTCCGGCGCAGCTGAGCCGCCTCCCTCTGGCAGCGTTCAACAAAGGATATGTCACCACGTGTCTTGGCCACCTCGATGAAGCGCATGAGCACTTCATATAGGAAAAATCCCAACCAGACGCTTTCGCCTTTGCCGCGCTCGCCCACCAGGTTCATACCGTCGTTCCAGTCGCCGGAGCCGATGAGCGGCAGGCCGTGTTCACCGAACTTGAGGCTGTTCAGGATGGCTCGGACGCAGTGTTCGTAAAGGCTCGCCGTCCCATCGGAGTGTCCGGGCAAATCGTAATAAGAGTCCTCATCCGCGTTTACCGGGCGGCCTTGGAGGAAGTGGATGGGCTCATCCAGCACGCCGGTGTCCCCGGTGGTGAGGACGTAGCGACACGTCGTGAGCGGCAGCCAGAGGTAATCGTCCGAACAATGAGTGCGTACACCCCGACCCGTCGGAGGATGCCACCAATGCTGGACATCCCCTTCCAGGAATTGGCGGGCCGCGCACCGGAGCAGGTGCTCGCGTACGAGATGCGGCCGGGCGTGGATGAGGGCCATCACGTCCTGCAACTGATCGCGGAAACCGAAGGCGCCCCCCGACTGGTAGGTTGCGCTGCGCGCCCAAAGGCGGCACGCCAGCGTCTGGTACAAGAGCCAGCCGTTGGCCAGCATGTTGAGGGATGGGTCGGGTGTTTCCACATTGACCGCGCCGAGGGTGCGCTTCCAGTGCTGCCACACCCCATCGAGGGCGCCGCGCGCAGCGGTGGATCCTCGAAAGCGATTGACCAGGTTTCTGGCATCGTCGGCGTCTCGCCCTACGCCAAGCCTAAAGACGATCTCACGCTCTTGACCGGCGGCCAGATCGAAGCTCACCTGGATCGCGGCGCAGGGATCCAGCGCAGCCCCCACCTTGCCGGAAAGGCGCGTGCGCGTCATCGCGGCCGGACTTTGCAGCGACCCGTTGCGACCCAGGAATTCAGTCCGGTTGCCGGTTACGGTGCGAGTCGTGTCGTCCACGTCGAAGAAGGCCGTCCGGTCAAGGAATTCCGTGTTGTATGGGTTGCGCGCGAAGAGCGCGCCGCACTTCGGGTCAATTTCGGTGATCACGTGCATGGTCGACTTCGGCCGCAGGTCGCCCAGCACCCATTCCGCATATCCGGTAGCCGAAAGCCGGCGGGATCGGTCCGACACGTTGCGCACTTTGAGTACCGCAAACTTGATCGGAGCATCCATGGCCACATAAACCCACAACTCGGAGCAAATGCCGCGCTCGGTGTGCTCGAAGACGCTGTAGCCGAATCCGTGCCGGGTGACGTAAGGCGTTGCCCCGCGGCTGGGCAGCGGCGTGGGCGACCAGAAGTGGCCGCGCTCTTCATCCCGGAGGTAAAATGCCTCTCCGCTAAGGCTGCCGAACTCAAGGTCTTCGCCGTCCAGATGGCCTACGTGCCGCAGTGCGCCTTCTGGGCCGGCGACGGCTCGAAGACGGTCCTCGCAGGCCAGTTCTCAGCCGGCGACACCGCCGAGCCCTTCCGCATCGAGAGCGAGGACGCCATCACCCTGGGCGGCGAGAGCAAGAAGAACCTCGGCAACCGCGACGGGCTGGGGATGCGAAGGGCGGAAGACTTCACCAGCGGCGGCACGCAAACGCTCCCTGCGCGGTTCCCCAAGGGCCATGCGGCCTTCTACTGTATGAGGCACGAGGTTACGGAAGGGCAGTATGTGGAGTTTCTCAACACGGTCGCCTCCGGGCGGCAGGGCGGCAGGGCGCCAATCGAGATGCGAGAAGGTCGCCAGCCCTTGACCAGGATCAAGATTGCGGTTCCCGGGAAGCCCGGCACACCGGCGGTGTACGAGAGCGCCACGCCCCACGTGGCGTGCCGAGGTTTGATATGGAGCGACTTGACGACGTACGCGGCGTGGGCGGGACTGCGCCCGATGACGGAACTGGAGTACGAGAAGGCCTGTCGCGGACCGCTGCGGCCCGTGCCGGATGAATACGCCTGGGGGACGGCCGGGATCGTGGGCTTCATCCTTCTCGATGGCACGAGCCTTATTGAGGCGACGAGTGCTAATGGCTCAATCAATCGTAAGGAAGGCCAAGGCGGGTGGTATGTGCTTCAGAACGCGGGCAAACCCGACGAACGCGTCGTCTGGCAGGGGAGCAACGGGCCGGACACATCGCACGGTAACGCGGTCTGGGGCGGCGTGATAAAGCGCGTGGGGGGACTTCTGCTCGATGGGTATCCTCACGCAACTGCAGTTCCCCCGCGCGTGGGCGCCTTCGCCACGCCGGACAGCGGCCGGGTCGCCGCGGGCGCGTCGTACTGGGGGATCATGGAGTTGAGCGGCAACCTGTGGGAGCGCGTGGTGGCCGTGGGCAACCCTCCTGGTCGCCGTTTCGCCGGCACGCACGGGGATTGGCCCGAGGTGAAGACGGGCCCGGAGACATATGGTTGGGGTTTCGGGCTTCGCGGCGGAGCCATTTGCTCGTGGCCGGGCTCGGACGAACACAACCGGCTACGCACCTCCGACCGCGAAATGATGGCTGCCGTGACACCGGTCGGCGGTGGGGGAGAAGGAGCTCGGGGGGCTGCCGTGAACACCAGCTTCCGCTGCGTGCGCACGGCGAAGATCGTTCCGATCGCGGGCATCCTGCCACCTCCTGAAGCAGTACAACGCCCCCTGCTGACGGACAAGGGGACGCCGGTTCTTCGCCGTGCCGCCTCTGGGTCAGGAAGTGATCTGACCGTGTCGATCGAAAACGTGACGGTGGTCCCGCGCGACGCGAAGACCGCGACGGTGACGTTCGACATCTCGTGGAAGGACTCCTGGCGCGACAAGAACAATCACGACGCGGCCTGGGTGTTCTTCAAGGCACGGGCCGAGGGGAAGAAGGAGTGGCAGCACGTCCGGCTGACGGCGGACCGGGTAGTGAACCCAACCGGCTACGGCCAGGCGGAAGGCGGCACGCGGCTGGACTTCATCGTGCCGGACGGCGACGACGGGTATACCGGCATGTTCGTTCGACGGGCGGCCAACGGCGAGGGACCGCTCTCCGCCAGCCGCGTCACGGCCGTCTTGGACGTTACGGCCAACAAAGGCATCACGAAGGACGCGAAGGTTCAGCCGTTCGGGATCCGGATGGTGTACGTGCCCGAGGGGCCGTTCTGTCTGGGCTCGGGTGGTGTGGAGGTGGGCGGATTCTGCCAATACACCGACGGCAGCCAGCACACCCAGCCGTACCGGGTGACGGGTCCTGGCGCGATCCGGACGGGCCGACAGGCGGGCAAGCTGTGGGTGAGGAAGAACGGCGGCGCGTTGGAGGACGGCGGCGAGATTCCGGCGTCCTTCCCCAACGGCTATGCGGCCTTCTACTGCATGCAGTTTCGGATCCTCCCCCAAGAGTACGCCAGATTTCTGAACGCGCTCGGTGCGGAGCAGGCGGGGGAACGCTTCCCCGGCGAGAAGTCCTCCATAGCGAAGTCCCCGACGGGCGGCTATTCCGGCCTTCCGGGCGGGGCGCGGCAGGGACATGCGTGTCGCGGTTTGTCCTGGGCGGACGGCGCCACGTTTGCCGCTTGGGCGGGGTTGCGTCCGATGACGGAACTGGAGTTGGAGAAGGCCGTACGCGGGTCGCGCGAGCCGATACCCGATGAGGTTGGCCCTTCGTACTGGGGTGTCTCAGGTTTCAACTCCTGGGACTGGGATGCGATGAAAGGCGACTGTCAGTGCGAACGTGCGGTGACGGTCGGCAATGCCAAGGGGCGCCAGTTCGCGGGCACGCACGGCCGCGGCACGCTGACCCTGCCTGCGGACTGGCCGCAGGCGGATGCCGTTGGCTCCGGAGTGCGCTGCAACTACTACTCATCGAGTGCTCTCGATCAGGCACGCGCGAAGGTGGCGGCCCCCGGGTTCTTTTCGATCTTCACGAATTCGAAATGTGGTAACACTTCAGCCGGCTGAAGAGAATTTTGCGGAAATTCTCGAAAAAACACGATTTTCCGCTGGGTTTTTGGAAGAATATGCGCATAATAGAGGGGGGCGTCGAAGGCGTCGGTGGCCTCGTATTCCTTTGCGGCGGCGAGGTGGATTTGGGGGTCGTAGGGGTCAACGAACATGGCGTCGAGGTAGACGGCGGCAGCCTCGGCGTGCTGGCCCTCCTGGGAGAGGAGTCCTGCGAGCTTGACGAGGGTGCGGGGGTTGGACGCGACGAGGGCCGTTCCCTCGCGGAGGACGGCGATGGCCTGCTTGGGCTTGCCGGTCTTGATGTAGAGGTCGGCGAGGCGCTCCTGAAGGCTCGCCCCGCCCTGGAGGAAGCGGGGGTAGATTTTGCAGGCGGCCTCGAGTTCGGCGATCGCCTCGTCGGTCTTGCCCTCCTGCTGGGCCAGGTTGGCGAGGTGGAGGGGGGCGAAGAAGTAGGCGGGGTCGGCCTCCTTGGCGGCGCGGAGGTGTTTCCGCGCCTCGTCGGGCTTCTTGTCCTTCTGGAGGGCGATGAGGCCGAGGATGGCGTGGGCGCGGGCGAGCTTGGGGTTGAGTTCGACGGCCTTCGCCGCGGCCTTGCGGGCGTCGTCGTGGCGGCCGGCGGCGAGATAGCCCGAGGCGGCCTTGGCCCAGAGGTCGGCGTTCTTGTCCTCCTTCTTCACCTGTTCTTCGAGCTTCTTTAGGGCCTCCTTGTCGGGGGGCGGCTCCGAAATCTTGATCTGGCCTGCCCAGCGGCGGACGTAGGCGAGGGTTTCGTCGTTGAGCTGCTTCATCGTCTTGCCGGTGACCTTCGGCAGGACTTCCTCGGTCTTCTTGCCGTCGCGGTAGAGGTCGAGCATCTTGCCGAAGACCTCGGGGCCGCAGGTCTCCTGGAGGTAGCGGCAGATGAGGAAGGCGTGGTAGTAGCACAGGGGCACCTGGGTGGGGAACTTTGGGCGGGTGAAGCCGCTGTTGAGGTCCTCGATGGGCAGGAGCTGGTTGTGGGCCAGCGCGTGGGCGAGAATGGGGTCCCAGTTGACCCGCGTGTCGCCCTCTTCGAGCACGCTGAGGCCCTCGGTGAACCAGCGGGGGATGTTGTAGCGGGTTTTCTGGAGGGTGAGGACGTGGGCGAACTCGTGGATGAGGACGTGGCGCCAGTTGAAGGCGTTGGCGGGGTTGAGGCGGCTCAGGCGGGGCGAGGGCATGGTGATGACCTGTCCCAGGCAGGCGCCCAGGGCGCTCAGGCCGGGCAGGCCTATAGTGCGGGCGGAGAACTCCTCGT
This sequence comes from Planctomycetota bacterium, assembly GCA_041320515.1. Lineage (GTDB taxonomy): Bacteria > Planctomycetota > PUPC01 > DSUN01 > DSUN01 > DSUN01. Next base: position 5,549,820 of record JBGLNR010000001.1, read on the forward strand.
GGTTGGGGTAGAGGAGCACGAGCGTCCGCTCGCCGAACTGTATTGGGCCGACGGGGGTGACGGCGTACTTGCGGGCGAGCGACTCGTACATCGGTTCGAGAAGTGATTCGAGGTATGGCCAGAGGATTTTTTCCTCGGTCTTGTCCAGCTTCACGTAGAAGTGCGGTGTCTCGTAGTGGGCGAATTGCTTCTTCTTCAGGTCGCGGTCGAGGACGAAGAGCGTGTTCTTTGCCCAAGTGTTGAAGCGATTGAGGTCGAATGCCTTATCGAGGAGGCGGTAGCCCTCGGCCTCCTCGCCTGCCCGAACCAGGTTCATGCCGGCCACGAAGTAGCCGTGCCAGAAATCGGGGTCCAGCTCGATGGCCTTCTTCGCCCAGGCGATGGCGGCGGGGGTGCGGCGGAGGCGTTCGCTGGCCTGGGCGAGGGTGACGTAGAGTTCGGCGTGCCTGGGGTTGACCTTGAGCACCTGGGCGATCACCTTGTCGCGCTCGGCGGCGTTGCCGACCGCCTCGTAGTGGGCGGCGAGGAACGACATGGCCTCTGGATGCTGGGGATTGGCGGCGAGGGCGGCGTTGATCTCGGCCAGGCTCTCCGCGCTCTTCTCGTCCACCGCGAGCATCATGGCCCGCATCAGGTGGGCGAGGATGAGGTTCGGGTTCGTCTTGAGGGCGGCCTCGACGGCTCTCTGGGCGCCGGCGTGGTCGCCGTTGGCGAGCTGGATGAGGCCGAGGCCGGCGTGGGCGAGGGCCAGGTTGGGGTTGACCTTAAGGGCGGCTTCCAGGCTCTTGCGCGCAAATGGCCAGTGATACTTGTCGAGGCAGTGGAAGCCCGCGGCGACGGCGATCTCGGTGGAATTGGGGTCGAGGGCCATCGCCTCCTGATAGGCGTCCCAGGCGCCCTTGGGGTCCTCCTTGCGGACGGCGCGGGCGACGGCGGCGAGGGCGTCGGCGGTCTTCGCCTTGTTCTGGTTGTAGAGGGCGAAGAAGTAGGCGACCTGGGCGTCGAATGCCTCCTTGTTGCCCGTGAGGTCGGCCAGCTCGAGCGTGAGGACGCGGGCCTTGAGGTGATCCTTGTCGCCTTCGAGGGCGCGAGCGAGCAGCTTGGCCGCGTCGTCGTAGCGGCCGCCCTCGATGAGCGCGGTCGCGTGCCAGCAGAGGGCGTCGGGCAGGTCTGGGGGGGCCTGGGTGAGGGCTTGGCCTTCGGCGATGGCCTCCTTGTGGCGGCCCGTTTCGAGGAAGGCGCGGATGCGCAGGCAGCGGGCATCGGCCTCGAGCTTGGGGTCGGGCTTGGCGAGGAGGGCTTCCAGCCCCTTCAGCCCTTCGTCGTACTTGCCGTGGAGAATCGCGTCGCGGGCCTTGTCGAGCGGGGTCGGCTCGGCGGCGAGCAATGCGAAGGGGAGGCACAGCGCGACCGCGGCGAACAAGCGGCATCGCTTCATGCGATGATGATGTTCAGCCCGGTCGGCTCGCCGACGAAGGCGGCTCGCGGGGCGAGTGACAAGTGACGAGTGACAAGTGACGAGTGATCGGAAGAACTCTCGGGGTTTCCGCACTTGCCACTTGCCACTTGCCACTTGTCACTCCGCAGGGCAGCGCGGATGCCGCGGTAGCCGCTCTCCTCGTCGGCGGTGCCGGCGAAGAGGATGGGCGCGGGGTTCGACTTCGCGGCGGCCACGCGGCGGAGGGCCACGAGCATGGCGGCCAGCGAGCCCTTGTTGTCGCACGCCCCGCGGCCCCAGAGCCGCCCGTCGCGCACCGCCCCCTCGAAGGGCGGAATCGTCATGCCGTCCACGGGAACGGTGTCGAGGTGGGCGACGAAGAGGAGTGGCGAGTGACAAGTGCCAAGTGCCGAGTCGAGGCGGGCCAGGACATTGGGGCGGCCGGGGGCGATTTCCTGAAGCTCGACGGCGAGGCCGGCGTCGCGGAGGAAGGCGGCGACGCGCTGGGCGACGGCGGCCTCGCCATAGCCGGGCGGCAGGTCGGCCCGCCGATACGGGTTCATGCTCGGGGTGCCCACCAGCTCGCCGAGGAGGGCGACGAGCGCGGGTGTCGCATCTTCAATTGGCACATGGCCGCGATGTGCGAATTGAAGATGCGACACCAGGCTACTCCACGCCGAGGACAAAGCGGATGAAGATGGGGCCGAAGATGACGATGAACGTGGCGGGAAAGAAGAAGCAGATGAGGGGGAAGAGGAGCTTCACGGGGGCCTCCATCGCCTGCTTCTCGGCGGCCTGGGCGCGGCGCACGCGGAACGTGTCGGCCTGCACCCGCAGGATCGGCCCCAGGCTCGCGCCCAACTCGTCGGCCTGGATGAGGGCGCTGGTGACCGAGAAGATTTCCTCCATGTGCACCCGGTCGTTGAGGTCGCGGAGCGCGTCGGCGCGCGGCACGCCCATCTGGATCTGGCGCAGCGACTCGCTCAGCTCCTGGCTCAACGCGCTGTCGGGCCGCCGGCGCACGATGCGGGCGATGGCCGCCGTGAAGTCCAGCCCCGCCTCCACGGCCAGCGTCAGCAGGTCGAGCGCGTAGGGCAGGTCGCGGCGGATGCTCTTCTTCCGCGCCCGCTCGCGGTCCCGCAGCCACACCCACGGCATGATGTAGCCGAGGAAGAGGCACGGCAGCGCCCAGGCGGGCAGCGAGCCCGGCCAGTAGTAGGAGAGCGTGACGTAGTAGACGACGCCGAGCATCAACGCGATGATGCCGGCCACCACCCACAGCCCCAACAGCTCGGGCGCCAGGGCGAGGATGGCGAAGAACGGCAGGATGAGGGGGGCGGGGATGCCCGTCCAGTACTTGAGCAGCGCCGCGTAGAGGAGCATGCCGAAGAGCAGGCCGACGATGCGGCCCACGGTCCAGAGGCCCATGAACTCGTTCGGGGCCAGGCCGTGGGGGCGTCCCGCGCTGATGAGCATGGTCTCGCACTTGCGGCGGAGCGCGACGAGCAGGGCCGCGTGGCCGGTGGCGGCCGACTGCGCCTCCAGGCGGTCCATCCGCGGCCCCAACCAGCGCCCCACCGCCGCCGCCACGGGCGCCAGCAGCAGCAGGAAGAACGAGCCGATCGCCTGCCGCCGCTCCGCCCCCAGAGCCGTCCGCGCCTGGACCTCCACGTGCACGGCGTAGGCCCACCACACCAGCGCCGCTACGCTGCCGAACGCGCACAGGTAGATGAATATCCGCTGCAAGTCGTCGGGCGTCATGTCCGTGCCATGCCTCGCTCTGGGATGGGACCTATGGGACGAATGGGACCCATGGGACCCGCGCCCCTCGGCCACTCGCCACTCGTCACCTGCCACTCGTCACTTGCCACTTGCCGTCCTCACACGTCAATCGTCACGATCTTGCGGACCACGAGCAGGCCGAGGAGTTCGAGCACGCCAATGACGGCGAACAGGCCCCAGCCGTACCAGCTCTTCACCATCGGCTCGAAGAAGTACGGGTTGATCGCGTTGATGATGAACGCCAGGACGATGGGCACGAGGCACAGGATGACGGCCTGCATGCGCCCCTGGGACGTCAGGGCGCGCACCTTGCCCTCGATCTGGTGCCGCTCGCGTATCGTGCGGGCGATGTTGTCCATCACCTCGGCCAGGCTCCCGCCCACCTCGGCCGACACCAGGATCGCAGTCACCACCAGGTCAAGGTCGTCCGACGGCATGCGGTCGAGCACGTGCTGGAGCGCCTGCTCCATGGGCACGCCGACGCGGGTCTCCTGGTTCAGCAGGCGGAACTCCTGGGCGATGGGGTTATCCATCTCGCGTTGAATCAGCTCGAACGACTGGGGCAGGCTGAAGCCGCTACGCAGCGCGTTCGAGATGTTCATCAAGGCGTCCACGAGCTGCACGCCGAACCTGCGGTCGCGCCGCTTCTTCAGGTAGCGCGCCAGCATCCGCGGCGAGGCGAACGCCGCCCCGCCGAACACGACGGCCAGCAGCGGGCTGCCGAACAGCAGCATCACCAGCCCCGCCACGAGCACGCACAGGATCATGGCCGCGTAGAGGAGCTGCTGGGCCGGAATGTTCAGGTAAATCTGGTCCAGCGTCACCTCGGTGCCCTTGAGCACCTCGGCCTCCCGCCGGCAGGCGCCTCTCCCCTGGGCGCGGGCTCAGTCCACCGGTTCTCGCGGGGGTCGTACACCCAGAGTTGTGGCCGCCTGGCAGTCTCGCCCTTCCTGGGCACGTGCGTGTAGAGGATGAACCGCTTGGCGGCAGTGTCGTAGCAGAAAACGCTGTGCGGGACGACGGCTCCTGGGCTGTCGTCGTGGACCTTGCTCCGTGCATGGGTGGCAAACGAGAATGTGTACGTGGCGCCGCCGACGACCGCCACGATGGCCTTGGACTCCGGGTCATAGGCGGTCAACGCGCCACCCGGCACGCCGCTCTTGGCCAGTGTCGCCCACTCGGTGGTCTTGCCCTCGGGCAGCAGGTAGGTTGCACCGGAGTTGAGCCACAGGGCCTTCAGGTGCGGGATGTACTCAAGCGCCGACGATTCGTAGGCCTTCGGGGCCTTCGTCAGCACCTCCCGCCATTGGCGGGTCTCGGGGTAGAACGTGAAGACCCAAGCCTCGCCGGCCCCCGATCCGCTGCCTCTGAGCACCGGGTCCGTCTCCCCGATCCCCAGGGCCTTGGCCATCAGTTGTCGGTTGGTGAAGATCAGCCCCTTGTGGGCATCCCAGAACACGAGGCGGCGGAGGTCCGGGTCGTAGCACAGCCCCCACCAGGTGTGCGCGGGCCGCACGGGAGCGCCGCGGGGGGAGCGAATCGCGCCATCCTTCTGCACCACGTTGGCGCGGTGCCACGCCACGCCCTCCTCCTCGGAGGTGAAGCGCCCTCGATAGGCGGGGTCCGGGGCGTAGAGGCACACCCAGGTGTTCGCGGCCAGGTCGTACTCCCACACGTCGTTGAAGGGATGGATATTGTGCCCGGCTCCGCAGTAGAGAGCCCGCTTGCGCTCGGGCGCCCAGACCATTCGGTTACAGTAGTCCCGCACTCGGGGGCCGTCGCGGCGGTAGTCGCTATCGAGCCAGGAGGTCTCCCCCGAGGTTTTGACCGGCGGGAGTTTCAGCCACCTGTTGTCCGGCAGCGCCTCGATCTTCGCCAGAAGTTCCTTGTCAGGCGCCAGCTCCACGCCAGTCTTGAGCGCTGCGCGTTCCTGGATGGCCTTCCACAGAGCATCCGCGATGGCCTTCATGCCCTTGTCGCCAGGGTGGGCGGCGACGCCGGCGTGAGCGAACTGACGCTCCGAGCGCGCGGCGTGCGACTCGTCCTTGCCAAGATCGCTGATGTCCACAAAGACCCCGCCCGCCTTCCCACAGGCATCCCGCAGGACCGCGTCCTTCGTCTTGTCGGGCCAGAAGCAGCTCCGCACGAGGATGACCGGTTCGCCGCGCTTCCTCAACGCCGACAGCAGGCCCACCACCGCGTCTCGGAATCTGTTCCTGGCCTCCTCTGAGGCGAGGGCGGGCACGTTCTCCCCAATCGCCAGGATGACCAGGTCTGCGTTGAACTCGAGCGGCTTCTTGAGTGCCGATCCGACATCATAGGTGGCGTGGTTCCGCTCGAACTCGGCGATGTTCTCGATCATCGCCTCGGGCTTCCTCCCGGTCGCTTCGGAGATGCGGCCAAGCAGGAGGTGCACATAATCCTTGTCCTGGGCGCTGGCCGCCATGCCCCAGTTGCCCGACCATCCGATCTGTGCCGCCGGTCCATGCAGCGTGATGCTGTTGCCGAGGAACAGGACGCGTTCCGCCTTCGTGCCGACAGGGCGAGCCCCTTCGGGGGGCGGGACGGCATCAGCGCCGCCGGCCGCCAAGAGACCGGTTCCGCTGAACACGGCAAGCACTGCGAACGTGAGCAACAGGTTCATTGGTGCTGAGTCTCCTGGCCGTGCCCTCCTCCACACGGGTCACTACGGCTTCTCCAGCTCGTCGAGGGCATCGCCCGGCCCGGCGCCCTCCGGCCCTTCGCCGGGGAGACGTGGGCCGCGCTTGCTCGCTTCGGGGTCAGCGTCGAAGACGATGCGGCCCCAGAAGTGCGGTTCGAGGCGCGCCTCGACCGCCTCGTCGGCGGTGCCGGTGGCGGTGACGTTCGACCAGTAGGCCCTCGCCTTGACCTGGCGGCCGTCGTCGCTGGGGAGGATGCCCCAGTCGCCCCTGAGGCGTAGCCCGGCCCTGGGAGCCAGGCCGAGAACCTTCAACGGGATCGCGGCCTCGACCGTGAAGTCCCTGTCGCCGGCCATCGCGATGGCCACATCCTTGTCGAGGACGACTACGCGGTCGAACCGTGTCGTTCCTCCGGCTTCGGTGTGCGTGGACCAGGCCTCGGCGGGGGCAGCGCCAGGCGCGACCGGCTGGTAGAGGACCACGCGCGGCTTGCGGCTGACGAAGGCGATCAGCAGCCGCTGGTCGCCCTTGGCGGGCGCGGTTCGCTTGGGGTCCGCCTTGTCGTCCGCGCCGAGGTGGAAGTCGAGGCATGCCCCTGTCTTGAAGAGGCGGCGGACGTCTGAGCCGTCGTTCGCCAGCGGCCCCGCGCCCTTGCCGGTCCAGCAGAGGTACAGGCTCTTCGAGTCGTAGGCGAGACGGAACGTGACCCCGGGGTTGCTGGGCAGCGTCAGGGCGTCGCCCCACTCGTCGGGCGCGAGTCGGCCATCCACCACGGGCGCGTGGCCTTCGACGTTCCGCGCGATTAGGACCGCCGCCTTGCCGCCTTCGGGGGACATCATACTCATCTCCTGCACAGTAGAGTTCGGGGGACACGATATTTATCTCCTGCCACGTCTTGCCCTCCGATGCCCCCTCTTAGGGCCGGGCGGCTGGCGATGGAGGACGCGGCCGAGCAAGCCCTCCAGCCGGGTGACGAAGCTGTCGCTGCCCATGGGGCGGCCGGTGCGCTCGTGGCGGCGAATCTCCTCGGCCTCCTCGATGGCCAGGCCCTCGGCGAGGAAGGCGCGCCAGTCGTCCACCCGCTCGAGCATCGGGGCGACGCGGACCAGTCGGTCGTCCTCCCCCGCCACGTGCGCCGCCGCACTGCTCCAGCGCCAGCGCCACGGCGCCCGCACCAGCCGGGCGCGGACGGGGTTCAACTCGACGTAGCGCACGGCGCGGTAGAGGTGAGCCTCGTCCATCGGGAACGAGGCGAATCGCCCCTGCCAGAGGTGGCCGCGCCAGCCCTCGCGAAAGTTGACCCGCCGCGTGTAGCGGCGGTGGGCCTCGCCAATCGCGCGGCGGAGCGCGTCCTCGGAGGGCGGCACGGCGACGAGGTGGACGTGGTTGGGCATGAGGCAGTAGGCCCAGACCTCGACCCCGTGGCGGCGGGTCCATTCGGCCATGAGGTCGAGGTACGCCTCGTAGTCGCCGTCGCCGAAGAAGGTCGCCTGGCGGCGGTTGCCGCGCTGGGTCACGTGGTGCGGCACGTCGGACACGACGACGCGGGCGAGTCTGGCCATGCCCACATCCCACGCCGTCGAACCTGTGCTGTCAAGAGCATTGGGCCGACGCCAGGCGATACCAGAGATACATATGATGTCCCCCGAATCCGCCCCCGCCGGCCGCAGGCGTAGCCTCGTCGGCGCTGAGAGCATCGTGGCCCAGGGTGCGCAGGAATTGCGCGACCCGCCTGCCAGTGGAGGCATCCACCATGAATCTCATGGGCTATACCTGGACGTGGGAGTCGAGGAGGGAGACTTCCTCGCCAGCGAGGACATCGGCGGCGCAAGCAAGGGCGGCGCCAATGTCGTCGCGCGTGAGGCGGGGGTACTCGGCGAGGATATCGGCCTCGGGAATGCCTTGCGCCACCATGCGCACGATCAGTTCGACTGGGATGCGGGTTCCCCGGATCACAGGCTTACCGACCATGACGCGTGGGTCGAGGCCGATGCGCTGCGCGAGCCGCTCTTCCATCGGTCATGCACTCCACAAGGTCCCACCCTGGCCTCCGAACCAAGTATACCGCTGCCAGGGTCGCATTGTCAACCGAATGTGCTGGGGCACCACCGCGCCAGTGTCATCGCGAGCCGGATGGTGGGCGGATGGGCGGGCGGAGGAGACATGCCCGGTTGTCCGTGTTCGGGCAGTGCGATAGGGGGTGATCATCTGAAAGCAGGGGCAATCCGTCGCATGTCGTGTCGCTGCCAGAGCTTGGGCGACCTGCTCAGACGATCAACTCCTGGGAGAGGGAGTTGATCGTCTGAGTGGCTGGCGCGCGGCGGCGATGAGGGCGCGGAAGAGGGCCATCTGGTCGGGGCGGGTGCGCAGGCGCTCGGGATGCCACTGGACGCCGAGGAGGAAGGCGTCGCCCGCGCCCTCGATGGCCTCGGGAACGCCGTCGGGGGCGTGGGCGACGATATGCAGGCCCTCGCCAAGTCTCCCGACGGCCTGGTGGTGGGAGCTGTTGACGCGGAGGCGTCCGCCGCCAGTCCTGAGCCACGGGCGAAGGATGCCGGCGAGCCGCGAGTCCGCGGCGACCTCGACGTCGTGGAACGGCTCGTCGCCGCCGCCCCACGTGTGGTTGATGGCGGAGCCGAAGGCGTCGGGGACGTGTTGGACGAGGGTGCCGCCGAGAGCGATGTTGAGGAGTTGGGCGCCGCCGCAGATGCCGAGGATGGGCAGGCGCCGCACGAGCGCGGCGCGGGCGAGGGCGAGGTCGAATGCGGTGCGGCGCGGGTCGAGGAGCTGGGTGGCCGGGTGGCGTGGCTCGCCGTAGGCCGCGGGATCGTAGTCGCGCCCGCCGGTGAGGACCAGGCCGTCCAGGCCATCGAGCAGAGAGCCGATGCAGCTCTCCTCGACCGGAACAAGGAGGAGGGGGAGGCCGCCGGCGTCGAGGACGCTGGCGATGTAGTTCCAGTTGACCTTGGCAATCTCGGTGCCGGAGGCGGTCGTGAGGTCGCAGTTGAGTCCGATGCGTGGCTGGCTCATTCGGCGCCCCTCCGCAGGAAGCGGCCGGCGCGCTTGCCAGTCAACTCCCCGTCCTCGATGGCGATGGTGCCGTTGACGAGGACGAAGCGGACGCCGGCCGAGTACTGCTGGGGCTGCTCGTAGGTCGCGCGGTCGGCGATGGTGGCGGGATCGAAGACCGTGATGTCGGCGGCGGCGCCGGCCCGCAGGATGCCCCGGCGCCTGAGGCCGAGTCGGCTCGCGGGCAAGCCGGTCATGCGGTGCACGCCGTCGGGCAGGGAGAGGATGCCCAGGTCGCGGACATAGCGTCCGAGGACGCGCGCGCAGGTGCCATAGCTGCGGGGATGGGGCTTGCCCACGGCGGTCGGCCCGACAATCGAGCGCGACGAGCTGTCGGAGCCGATGGCGACGAAGGGGAGGCGGAGCCACTTGGCGAGGTTCTCCTCGGGCGTTGAGATCCCTCATGTGCTCCCCATGTTGCGGCGGAGGCCCTGGCGCGACCCAGTGGACCATCACCCCAAACTCCCCCTCACGCATCCACGATGCCCGTGATTTGGACACGCGCCATCCTTTCCCGCTGAGTATCAGCACCTGTCGGGCATCCCCCGCGTTGCCCAGTGCCTTGACCGCGCCGTTTGGCAGGGTACTCCTCTCGACAACCGGAATCAAGCAATGATTCTTCCGGGCATTCGCCCGCTCCGGCGACCGCAAGCTTGCCCCGCCTGCACTGGACACCGCGGACGGGCGGCAGATCGCCGCGCTGCCCGCCGAGGCGACGGCATCATGTTACGTGGTGCATGAGGCGAATAGTCCCGACCAGCCTCTCCTCAACCCAGAGAAACGAAGGAATCTCCCTGCCATCCAGGGTAACCTTTCCGCGATTGCTGCCATTAGTATAATGGGGAGACGTATGATGGCCCCCAGCTTCGGCAAGGAGACCACGGCAGTGTCAAGCGTCACCACCTGGGCACTTGTGATCGGCGGGCTGATTGCGTTGGCCATCGGGCCGTCGAGCGGCTCTGCCGGGGAGATTCAGAAGATTCTGGACAACTCGAGGGCATTCGCGGCGATGCCGAGGATGAAACACACGCCGGCGTTCCGGCTGGAGTCCTTCGAGCCGGTCCAGGCGCGCCCCGAGGCCAAGGGGAAGCAGTGGTGGTACATCTGCGACGGCGACGAGCGGATCGGCCTGATCACGACCTGGGTGAACCACGTGGAGCTGTTCCGATTCTCGCCCGAGGTCGCCAAGGGGGCGAAGTACGAGATTCCCCCCATCTATCACTGGGCGAACCTGATCGGGGCGCGGCTCCCGCTGGAGATGTGCGGCTACCACTCGCCCGTGCCGCCCGTCGAGTCGTTGAAGCTCACCTTCACCAAGGACCGGGGCGATTCGCTGGAGTTCAAGGCCGAGCAGACCCACAAGGGCGGCTACAGCGGCGGCACCGAGTTCCGCCTCGTCTGGGACGAGCGTCTGGGCTACGTGCTCCACTGCACCAGCCACCTCGCCATGCCCGAGCCGAGGCAGATCGAGTTCAACAACCTCCTGGCCGGCGGCGTCTCGGAATCGCGCGATGACCACAAGCTCTGGCAGAAAACGGTCCGAGGGCGGCTGGCGGACGGGCGGATCACCTTCGTCCATCACAACCCAGTCCACATCCCGGTGGACAACGTCGAGGCGGGCGGCTTCGTCGGCTTCGTGACCGAAGAGGACATGAACCCGTTCGTGGAGATGATCGAGACCAGCGGCCCCGTCTTCCTCGCCACGTGCAGCCAATGGTACGACCAACACATCGCCATGAAGGCGCCCCAAGCCAAGGAGGCCGATGGGCTGTATCATCTGCGGGCGAAGTACCGCCTCCTGTCCCTGCCCGTCGCCATCGCGCGGGAACTGGAGGCGATGGCCGTCTACACCATCCAGGCCGAGGGTGAGTCGGGGATGGCCGGGTTCCTCCAGAACAAGCTGAACGACTTCGAGACCTCCGTGCCCCGCGGCAAGATGTATAACGGCCCGACCTGGCAGCCAGGCATCAACGCGACGGAGGGGGAAGCACATTCGGGGACGAAGTCTATCGCACTGGGCGGCCTTGGGCCTGGCAAGGTGAAGACGGCATCGCCCATCGGCGGCGGCCCGGCCGTCTACGGCGAATCGGCCAAGCGCTACCGCCTGGCCGCCTGGGTGAAGACCCGGGGGCTGGAGGACGGCGGCGCCTGGCTCCAGGTGGACGACGTCTTCTTCAATTGGGAGGACGTGAAGGCGACGCGCAAGACCGAGAAACTCACCGGCGACCGTGAATGGACGCGGCTGGAGGTGGATTTCACCCCCTCTCCGCACGACCCGTTCCTCCTCATCAAGCTCTGCGTCGAAGGCACGGGCACGGCCTGGTTCGACGACCTGGAGCTGGTGGAGGTGGCCCGATAGCCGTTGAACCTCTGGAAGGGAGCACCCGGTTGCGGCAGCTCGGGTCCGGAGCAACTTGCGCCCTCCCGGAAGGGGCGCAAGTTGCCCGGATCGCCCAATAACCATCGTAGACGTGCGAGAAACCAACTTGCGCCCCCTTCACACACGAGGACGCAAAAAGCGTGCCAATCCGCAACCACAGAACTGCCATAAAGATAGGCCATTCCGGCCCGCCAACTTGCGCCCCATCGCGCCGGAGGGGGGCGCAAGTTGCCCATACGTAAGTCCCCAATTGCACCTTCCTTCACAAGCGCCACCACTGGCATATCGAAGGAGAAGAAGATGAACTGCACCGGGTGGGTCCTGGTGATCGCTTGTCTATGCCTGAACCTGGCAGCGGGGGCGGAAGGCCCTAAGCTTGCCGATGGCAAGCCGCGGAGGTTCTCGCGCGGAATCCGCCTCGCGGATGTGCTCAATCACAAGTGGACAGATGAGCTGGTCACGTATGCTCTGGACTTCCCGGAGAAGCAGGCCGCTCTGGATTCGATCCGGCTGTACGATGTGGCCGGCGGGAAGGAGCTGCCCTTCCAACTCTCAGGGGTCGCCTTCCACGACGAGAAGCGGCAGTTCGCCAAGTCGGCCACCATCGCGTTCTTCGTGGACGAATTGGGGCAAGGGGGGTAGGGGGGATTGGGTCAACTCCGGAGTCAACCTTGACAAGACGCACCGGGCCTACTGGCGGCAGGAGGTGGCGGACTTCCTGCTGGCAGAGCGCACGGACAGCCTGGCGGCCCCGGCGCAGGCTCCCCCATCCGCAGAGGACGCGAGTTGATGCTACCGTGCGTAGCGATGGAGCTACGGAAATGCCATTCAACAATGACTTGGTGAACGGCGGGCGCGGCGCTGGACTGGTGATAGGCGCGGCCATGATCGTCATGTCGTTGGCCCTCAACGCAAATCGCACGGTGTCAATGCCTTGCGGCGAGAAGGGCCAGGGGCAAGCGCGCGAGGGTAGAAGACGCCCCCGGTCCGGCCTGGCAACGGGCTTCGGGCCGCCTCTAGGAAGAGGGGACACGCGGTTGTGAAGGCTGACGAACTGCGCAAGTTGATCCGGGTCGAGTACTTGCCCTACGACGAGCAAGGCGCGCGAAGGGCAATAAGGGCGTTCGTCAGACTGTTCCTGTCGGCGCGGCGCAACCGTTTCGCGCGGGCGGCACGTGAGGCAGCAGCCGCGAACGGTGACGGCGGCACCAGTCCCGACGCCGGGCAAGCGTGTGGAAAGATTCAGCATGAAAATCCGCGGCCGCGACCTTGACAATCTGGAAACATGTGGTAGACTTTGCGCGGCAACAGAGATTCGGGGTTTTTTCATGTCCAGTCGCAGCCAAGAAGCGTCGAGGCTCGGGTGGCCGCGAGGCCCCCGGCAGATGACCTCGGTCTCTGTTGCCAGCCTCGGCGCTTTTTCATGTCAGGAGGCGCGATGATGGGCAGCGCGAAGAATGCGGTTCTGTATCTGCGGCGCTCGACGGAGAAGCAGGAGCAGTCCATTGACGACCAGCGCTCGGCCATCCTGGCCCACGCCGAACGGGAGGGCTACACGGTCTTGCGCGAGTACGTGGACGACGCGATTTCCGGAGCGGATACGGCCAGGCGGGAGGCGTTTCACCAGATGGTCGAGGATGCCCGTTCGGGCGAGTTCAAGACGGTCCTGGTGTACGACATCTCGCGTTTCAGCCGCGATGAACCCGACGAGGCGGGCTACTGGCGGCACACGCTCAGGGATCGCGGGGTCGAGGTCGTCTACGTGGCCGACACGATCCCCGACGGCGACGAGGGCGATCTTGTCCTGTCCGTCTCCCAGTGGACGAAACACCAGTATCTCATCCACCTGTCCCGCGACACGCTTCGGGGCGCCGTGAGCGTCGCCCGCAAGGGCTTCTCCGCGGGCAAGCCGGCCCCCTACGGCTACAGGCGTCTCGCCATTGACCACACGACAGGCAGCCAGCGCGTCCTTGAGCGGAAGCAGCAGGCGAGCGGCAGCGAACGGGTGAAGCTCATCCCCGACGACGACGAACGCGGAGTCGTGCGCGAAATCTACGAGAGCTTCGTGGGCAGGGGCAGCTACCGCACCATCGCCCAGGCCCTCAACGAGCGCGGTGTTCCCGCTCCCAGGGGCGGGCGATGGGTCAGCAGCACGATCCGCGACCTCCTGCTGAACCCGGCCTACAGCGGGGATGCGGTCTACAATCGCCACACCTACGGCAAGTTCTACGGGGTCCGCGAGGGGATGCCGGTCAGGCGCGACAGGAGGGAGCGCGGGCACCTGCGGCACAACGGCCCCGAGGAGTGGATCGTCGCGCGGGATGCCCACGAGGCCATCGTCCCCCGCGAGCTTTGGGAGCAGGCCCAGCGGCGAATCACGGGGGCCGACCGGACGGGGGGGCCGCTTCGGGAGTATCGGACCTCGCCACACCTGCTGAGCGGGATGATCTACTGCGGGGCCTGCGGCCACAAGATGCACGGGATCACGCTGTCGAAGCGGGAGAAGAACGGTACGGTCTACAAGTACCGCCGCTACGCCTGCTCGTCCGCCATGACAGGGAGACTGAAAGACCACCAGAACGCGGTCCGAGCGGACCAGCTTGAACGGCTCGTGGTCGAGGAGATCGAGGGCTTCTACAAGAGCGCGGATGTCCTTGAGGTCGCCGAAGCCATGCTTAGGGAAGAAATGGCGGTCAAGGCCGCGCGGGCCAGCAGACAGGAACCGGCCCAGCGGCGTCTTGCCGAAATCGAGCAGGCCCTTGCCACGGCGAACCGGCGGATCGTGATGCTGCCCGACGACGATCTCGTGGCCGGGGTCGTGGCCGAGGTCAAGCGCTTGCGGGAGGAACGGGAACGACTCCAGGCCGCTGTCACAGCCAAGCGGGAGATGGAGCCACCCGACCGTGCCAGCGTAGAGGAGTTGGCGTCAGAGATGAGGGACTTCGGCAGACACTTGCGGGAGACATACGAGGACGGGTCAGTCGAGGAGAAGCGGGCGTTTCTGCGGGAGTCGCTGGGGGGGCCGAGCGGGGGCATCGGCCCCATCGTCTTGAACTTCCGCCCTGCCGAGAACACAGAAAGGCGCCACGGCGAGATCACCGGTGGCGCCCTCTATGTCCAGCCCGTCAGTGCCCACTTTCATAGGCTTCGTGGAGGCGGCGGTCGGATTCGAACCGACGGATAAGTGATTTGCAATCACTCGCCTTGGGCCACTTGGCTACGCCGCCGGCCAGACGTGGGGAGTCAGTCGGGGTGCTGCCGCTCCAACTCGACCAGGCGGTCGAACAGCGCGTCGTAGGCGGCGTCGCTTATCTCTGGCTTATCGAGCACGTAGTAGCAGTGGTTGTGGTGCTCGATCTCGCGGCGGAGGGCCTCGGCCTGACGCTGGATGTCCGCTGCTGCTTTGCCCATAGTCTCCGCTGTGCTCCGTGCGGCGGCTCAGCCGCGTGGCTGCTCTTCTAGCGCCACGCCTTCCACGGGAAGGCCGATGGCTTCTGCCGCATGAAACTGCCTGCGGTCGCCCGTGAGGAAGAGGTCGGGGCTGGTCTCCACGGCCGAGGCCAGGTGCACAGCGTCAGACGCCCGCAGGGGCGCCTGCTCCAGGCAGGCGAGCGTTCTCGCCACTATGGCCGGGCTTAGCTCGATGGTAGTCACGTGCCCAAGGTCCAGCATCAACCGTTGCTTGAGGGAGCCGTACTCGCCTGGCGTGATGTCGCCCTGCCGCCGGAGCCGATTGAAGGCGGAAACCACTTCCGGGGCAGCAAGGACGCTCAAGAGCACCTCGTCTGCTTCGCTGCACGCAGCGATCACGCGCTCGGTTCCGCGTTCGGGGATGTAGCGCTTCATCAGGGCCGAGGAATCAAGGAACAGGCGCACTAAAGGCCCTCCTCACGCTCCTGGATGACCAACTGGCTCGCCGACACGCCCTTGAGTCTGATCGGCAGGGGCTTCACGTGCTTCCAGTAGTCGGCTGCCGGCCGCCGCGCGGGCGAGACGACAGCGATGGGCTTGCCGTGCTTGTAGACCTCCAGGGTCTCGCCTCCCTGCACGGCATCGAAGTACCTTCTCGCGTGGTTCCGCAGGTCGGTGAAAGTGACAGTAACCATGGCTTGCTCCTTCCTTGCCTGACATAGTATCATACAGAAGCATGTCATGTCAAGCTGAGCGCCTGCTGCAGCGGGTCAGGGCGTGAAGTAGTCGCGGCCGGAGCGCCGGGCCAGCGTGAGAAGGAGGAGCAGCAGGGCGAAGGCCGCCGCGGCAAGGAATATGCGGTTGGCCATGACCGCCTGCGGATCCACCAGCGCGGAGCCTGCCACGCACAGGCAGAGGAGGAAGCCGGCGAGGAGGCCGTCCCATCGAGCGGTCCAGAGGCGCACGGCGGCGAGGCCCGCCAGCGCGATGCTCGTGCCGGCGGCGACAAGTCCGTAGCTGCCGGCCGTGCCGAAGTGCAGCGCGAACCCGACGGCGAGGAGGCAGAGAGCGGCGCCTGCGGTAGTGACAAGCCTCGGGCGGTGCAGGGTAGCGGAAGGCTCGGAAGGAGGCGGGGTGATGAAGCGTTCAGCGAGCAGGGCGCGAGCGGGCTGGGGCGCGGGCGGCTTAGTCTCAGCAGGGGCGGCCGGCGGCGCGGGGGCCGCATCATCCTCCTTCAGCCAGTGCCCCTTGAGCGTGGTGGGGCCTTCGGAGGGCTCGAAGCGGGCGCGGGCGTCCCGAGGGCGCGCCAACTCGTCCGCAGGGTGGGCCTGCGGCGGCACCGGAGCGCCAACAGACTCAGCGGGAGCCGCCAACCTCCCGCGGGTTTCGGAGCCCGCGGGAGGTTCCGTGGCCGCGGGCTCACTGGCGGACGCAGGTACGGCCGCCGCGAGCGTGACACCAGGGGCCGCGGGACCCAGCCCGTCCAGCCCCTCGTCCACTTCGCCGGGCACGCGGATGGCGGCGCCGCAGGCCTTGCAGTGGCCGGCCATGCCGGCGTACCGGTCGTCCACCTTGAACGCGCGGCGGCAGACGGGGCACTGGCCCTCAATCATCGCGGTCCACCCCCGCAAGCGGAGGAGGGATGGGTGGATGAATGGAAAGGTGGATGAATGCAGGAACAGACGACTTGAAGCTCAGCCGCTTCGGTCAATCATCCATTCATCCAGCCATCCACCCATCCAATCGCTGGTCACTTGTCGCCTTCGACCTAGCGGCCGCCCTTCTTGGGCTTGGCCTTGGCGCCGCCCTCCTCGGCCACGGCCTGGGCCGCCGCGAGGCGCGCGATGGGCACGCGGAAGGGGCTGCACGAGACGTAGTTCATGCCGACCTTGTGGCAGAACTTGACGCTGGACGGCTCGCCGCCGTGCTCGCCGCAGATGCCGACCTTGAGGTTCGGCTTCGTGGCCCGGCCCCGCTCGATGCCGAGGCGCATTAGCTCGCCCACGCCCACCTGGTCAAGAATCTGGAAGGGGTCGGCGGGGAGGAGCCCCTTCTCGACGTAGGCGGGGACGAAGCCGCCGATGTCGTCGCGGCTGAAGCCGTAGGTCATCTGCGTGAGGTCGTTGGTGCCGAAGGAGAAGAACTCGGTGGCTTCGGCGATCTCGCCGGCGCGGAGGGCCGCCCGCGGGATTTCGATCATCGTGCCGTAGAGGTGCGGGATCTTCTTCATCCGGTACTTGGCGGCCACCTCGTCATGCACCTGCTTCGTCAGCTTGGCCTGGTCGCGCAATTCGCTGACATCGCAGGTGACGGGGATCATGATTTCGGGCAGGGCCTTCTTGCCCTCCTTGATCAGCTCGGCGGCGGCCTCGAAGATGCCGCGGAGCCAGCACTCGCTGATCTCGGGATAGGTGACGCCCAGGCGCACGCCGCGGTGGCCCATCATCGGGTTCACGGGCTTCGACGGCAACACGCGCGAGTGCGTGGACATGTTCGATGCCGGCATCGTTGACCCGGCCAAGGTGGTGCGGTGCGCCCTCCAGAACGCCGCGAGCATCGCGGCCGTGATGCTGACCACGGAGACCCTGGTGACCGACTTCGACGAGAAGAAGAAGGGCAAGGCGCAGGTCGGGGGAAGCGTTCACTGAGCCTTCTAGCCGCCTCTGGCGGGAGAGGAGCAGCCGTCATGCGACCGCCACTGAGCTTGGCGCTGTTGGGTAGTCTGCTGTTGGTCCCCGCCCGCGCCTACCCGGGGGCCGCGGCCAGCGAGGCCGTCGAGTCGCACGTCCGAGTGCTCCAGGCCGAGACGAGCCCGGACGCACAGCGCGCCGCCGCCCGCCACCAGCTCTTCATCCTGATGGCCCGGGGCGACCTGGCCGCGGTCGAGCGCGTGCTGCAACTCGGGCGCGAGACCGCGAGCGACCGCGTGCGCTTCGATGTGGCCTATCTCCTCGCCCAGGCGCGCTCCGGCAGGAGCATCGTCCCGCCCTCCCACACCAAGGCGGCCCTCGAGCTGCTCTCGAAGTGGTTCGACCCTGGCCAGCCCCCCAAGGACGAGAAGGGCGCGGCCAAGGGTCCCGACGCCGCCCTCCGCCTCTGGGCAGGGGTCGGCCTGGCCAGCCTCCAGGACCCCGGCGCGCTGGCGCTGCTGAAGGAGAAGGGCCTCGACGCGAGTTCGGACCCCGTGGTCCGGGTGGCGGTGGTCCGGGCTCTCGGCGCCTGGCGCGGCCCGGGGCTGGCAGACCGGGTGGTGCCCCTGATAGTGCCGCTGCTGAAGGACGCGGACCCTGATACCCGCATCGCTGCATGCGACGCCCTGCGGCTCGCCAACCTGGACCGCGAGGAGGTGGTGGAGCCGCTGCTGGAGGTCGCGATGGGGGATGCGGACGAGCGGGTGTGGCGGGCCGCCGTGTTCGCCCTGCGGCTCGCGGCCGGCGGCGGCCTGATCGTCGTGCCGGGCGCCGACGACGCGGAGCGCAAGCAGACGCTCGAGGTCTGGGAGAAGGTCTGGCGCCGGAAGCGCAAGGCGGCCAAGGAGAAGGAGTAGGCCCGCTCGCGACAGGCTCGGGCCGCCCGATGGCGCCCCGCCGCGTGCCCGGGCCTTGATAGGTCCCCTTGCGATGGCGAAGCGCGACTACTACGAGGTCCTGGGCGTCGGCAGGGATGGGTCGCTCGACGACGTGCGGAGGGCCTTCAAGAAACTGGCCCTGAGGCACCACCCGGACCGCAACCCCGAGAGGCGCGAGGAGGCCGAGGAGCAGTTCCGGGAGATCGCGGAAGCCTACGAGGTGCTCGGCGACCCGGAGAAGCGGCGCCGCTACGACCAGTTCGGCCCCGACGGCCTCCAGGGCACCGGCTTCCAGCACTTCCGCAATATGGAGGACGTGTTCGGCTCGAGCCTCTTCGCCAGCATCTTCGAGGAACTGGGCTTCGGACGGCGGCGGCGGCGCGGCTACGACGTCGAGCACGACCTCCACCTCACGCTGCGCGAGGCCTGCTTCGGCGTCACCCGGACCCTCGAGGTCACCCGCCGCGAGCCGTGCGTGGCCTGCGGCGGCACGGGCGCGCGGCAGGGCACGGCGCCGCGCCGGTGCCCCACGTGCCGCGGGATGGGACAGGTCGAGCGGGTGCAGGGCTTCTTCGCCGTGCGCACCCCCTGCCCGAGCTGCCGAGGGAGCGGGCAGGTGATTGACAAGCCGTGTCCCGACTGCTCCGGCGCCGGGCGGTGCCCGCGGCGCGTCTCGATTGAGGTGCGGACCCCGGCCGGCATCGAGGACGGCGTGCGGCTGCGCGTGCCCGGCCAGGGCGAGCTGGGCGACGACCATCAGGACCGGGGCGACCTGTACTGCTACGTCCACGTGCAGCCCGACGAGTTCTTCGTCCGCCGCGGCGACGACCTGGTCTGCCGGGTGCCCATCACCTACAGCCAGGCGGTCCTCGGGGCCGACGTGGCGGTGCCGACCATCGAGGGGCGCACGGCCATGCTCCGCGTGCCTCCGGGCACGCAGAGCGGCGAGGGCCTGGTCCTGCCGGGCCTGGGCGTGCCGCGCTTCAATGGGCGGGGCAGGGGCGACGAGCTGATCGTGGCGGTCATCGAGGTGCCCAAGAAGATCAGCGAGCGCCAGAGGGACCTCCTGCGGCAATTGGCCGACCTCGAGGACCGGAACGTGACGCCCGAGCGGACGAGCTTCTTCACGAAGCTCAAGGACTTCTTCACCGAGGAATGAAGGCAGAGCCCATGGCCGACGACGCGAAGAACGAGCCCGTGGGGCCCGAGCCCGACACGGAAAGCTCCGAGCACCTCGACGAGGAGGTGCCCACCGAGGAGCAGGAGCAGGCAGCCACCGACACCCAGGCCAGCGAACTCGCCACCGTGGAGGTCCTGGCCCAGGAGGTCGAGGAACTGCGCGCCCGCGCCGCCGAACGCGACGACTTCCTCGACAGGCTCCAGCGCTCCAAGGCCGAGTTCAGCAACTACCAGAAGCGCCAGGAGCGGGACCGCGAGCGGTCGAGCGACGAGGCGCGGCGCGCCTTCGCCCTCGGCATCCTGCCCGCGCTGGACGACCTGGACCTGGGGGGGATCGTCCCCTTCGACGCCCTGGGGAAGCCCTACGACCCGGCTTTCCACGAGGCGGTCGTCCAGCTCGAGAAGGCCGACGTGCCGGACCGCACGGTGCTCGAGGAGCTGCGGCGAGGCTATCTCCAGGGCGACCGCGTGCTGCGCGCGGCGCGCGTCGTTGTGTCCAAGGGCGGCCCCAAGCAGCCGCCCGCGCAGTAGCCCCTTCGGCCTTGGCTCGCGCGCGGCTTGCGCACGTGTAGGCGAGGATGAATGGATGAATGGATGGGCGCATGGATGGATGGATGGGTGGATGAATGGATGGGTGGATGGATGTCAGGCAATCATCCAATCATCCAATCATCCAATCATCCTCTTTGGTTGCGGCCAGTGGCCGCTCTGGGAGATGGGTGACTGGCATGCCGACCTATGAATACGAGTGCGAGGCCTGCGGCGCCACGTTCGAGCGCTTCCTTGTCGCCCTTGGGGTCCACGGCGAGGCTCAAGGTGCCCACTGGGATGTAGCCGCACTTCTCGCGCAGGAAGGGATAGAGAAACGCGATGACCTTGTGGGACTTCTCCCGCACGTCGAACTGCACGATGGGCGCGCCGTCGCGCTCGGCGCCGCCGTTCGCGCCGGGCACGTAGTAGAGGTAGCGCCCGGTGGGGTCGGCGTCGAGCGCCGCGACGTAGTTCTGGCTGCCGATGACCGCCGAGCCGATGCCCTCGACCAGGTTGGCCTTGGGCTTCACGCGCCAGATGACGGCGTCGCCCTCCTGCGCGACCGTGTAGACGCAGCCGTCGGGCAGCTCCCGCGTGGCGGCCCGCAGGCCGATCTCCACGCCGAGCTTCGTGACCTTCCCAGTGCCAGGGTCGCAGCAGGCGAGCGGCCCGTGGGTGCCTGGGACGAAGTAGACGCGGCCCGTGGAGGGGGTGAAGATGAGGGCGCCGGTCGGGCCGCCCTCGCACGAGGCGAGCAGGCGCCTTGCCTTCAGGTCGTAGGCGAAGAACTTCGCGGCGTCGCCCTTGCCCTCCATCGGCACGGCGCCGCCATAGAGGATCAGGCGCTTGGGGTCGAGGACCGTGCAGGGAAGTGAGTGCCTGGGCACGGGCCGGCCGACGGATTCGGCCTTGCCCGACTGCGTGTCGCAGCGGAGCACCCAATCGCCGTCGAACCCCTGCTGCCCCGCGATGCGGCAGGTGGCGGCGTAGAGCCAGCCGTCGCTGCCCAGCGCGAGCGGCGCGGCGATCATCCCAGGAGAGTAGCCGCCCTTGGGCAGGCCGAGGGCTTTCCGCACGTCCACCAGCTCGCGCAGTTGCTTCGAGACTGGGTCGTACACGTGAAGGAAACAGGCGCCCCCTGCTCCACTGTGGTCGCCGATGGAGGAGTAGTACTTGCCGTTGGCGGCCAGGCCCGCGCCCCAGCACGACCAGGGATTGCCGCGATACGTCTGGCACGGGTAGTAGAGGAAGTCGAGGGTCGGCGCGGCCTTCGCCACCCGGACGCCGGCCAGCAGGGTCATGATGGGCGGGCCGCGGAGGACCTCGGGCGATTGCGCCGTCGCCACGGCCCGGCCGCTCGGCAGCCGGGGCGGGAACCGCGCTTCGCCCGGCAACGCGGCGGCAGACAGCACGAGGAGCAGCAGGGGCGCAGCGCTGGTCAGCTTCATGGCTCCACCACCGTGAGAAGCTGGTCGGCGGGCGTGCCTGGCTTGCGGAGGGTGCCCTTGCCGAAGGGGAGGACGATCTGGACATCGCAGGCCGCCAACTCGCCGAGGCCGAAGTGGGCGACGGCCTCCTGGCCCGTGCAGTAGCCGTAGCCTGTGCCTATCTCCTGAATCCCGAGAAGGCCGGCTGGCTCGCCCATCTTGCCTGGCTGGTAGACGCTCACCCTGGCCCCGATGCCCATCCTGTTGATGGTCTTGCCCACGACGGCCACGCGGAGCCAGTGCTTCTTCGGGCTGCGGTTGAGAAAGAGCTTCGAGGGCATCTGGGGCACACCGCCGGTTAAGAGCAGGTCGAGCCGGCCGTCGCGGTCGAAGTCGGCCACTGGCCCTGCGGGAAAGTAGGCATCGCCCTTCTCGACGGGCGGCACGTCGAAACGCAGCCGGCCGAGGTTGCGAATGATCAATGGCCGGGTCACGGCATCAAGGGTCCATGTCGCCGCGACGACGATGTCGGGCCACCCGTCGTTGTCCATATCCGCCACCTCCACGTGCGCGTGCTTCAGGTGCAGGCGCTCTGGCGTCCAGGAGGGGAAGTCGTAGGCGAGGCCCGCCTCGCGGCTGGCGTGGCGGAACCTGGGGACGCCTTCGTTGATGAAGAGATGGAGCCGTGCGGGCTGGGCGTGGTCTACGATCACGAGGTCGAAATCGCCGTCGCGGTCGAAGTCGCCGTAAGCGACCCCGCAGGGCGATGCCTCGCGGTTGACGGGCGGATACTGGAATGCCTCGGAGCCTGCCTCGCGGTAGGTGCCGTCGCCCTTCGAGAGGAAGAGGCGGTTGGCCTGGCTCACAAAGACGTCGGGCCAGCCGTCGCCGTTGAGGTCGGGCGTGATGACGCCGAGGCCGGGCATGTTGAGGGGCAGGCCGGCTTTGGCCGTGGCGTCCTCGAAGGCGAGGCGGCCCTTGTTGCGGAAGAGGCGGGTGAAGCCGTCGCCCCACTTGTCGCCCGTCACGAGCAGGTCGAGCAGCCCGTCGCCATCGTGGTCGAGCACGCCGATGCTGCGGCCGCCCATGATGACACAGGCGGCGTTGCCTTGCGAGACGTCGCGGAAGACGCCGCCCGCGTTCTCGAAGAGCTGGTTGGCCACGCGCAGGCCGCTCGCCTTCGCGTTGTGGGACACATAGAGGTCGAGGTCGCCGTCGCTGTCGAGGTCGGCGAACACGGCGCCGCTGGTGCGCGCCTTTGTCCCAACGACGCTTTGCCCGGAGTGGCGGAACTTCCCGCCGTCGTTGATGAGGAGCATGTTCGGCGCCGGGCCGTCGGCCCCGACGTAGCGCTCGGGCGGCCGGTCCGCGAAGTTGCCCACAAAGATGTCCAGGTCGCCGTCGCCATCAATGTCGCCGCAGGCCGCGGCATGGGCCATGAGCGCGGCTTCAGCGGGTCGCTCACGTCGAGCAGGAGCAGTCGGCCCGTCCCGCCGAGGTTGGAGTAGAAGATGAAGGGCTTGCCGCCCAGCACGACCGCCCCGTGCGGCGAGCCGGGCGAGAGGCTCACGGGCTTCTTCTCGCCGGGGAGGTCCACCCTGCCCTTCGGGCTTTCGACCAGCCACTCCCACGCCCCCGTCTTCGGGTCAACTCGGAAGATGCCCGGCCAGCAATAGACGTATTCGGGCTTCGTCGGGTGGACGACTGCGGTGTCCATGAAGTTGCTCAGTGCCTCGAAGGCCACCTTGCCGCTCTCGGGCCAGAGGCAGCGGAGGCGTGCGTGCTCGCACAGGAGCAGCCGCCCGTCGGGCGTGATCGCCGCGTCGCGCGGGTCGCTGAAGAGGTCAGGCGCCACGGGCGTCCACTCCCCTTTCGGGCGTTCCTTGCCGAGGGTGCGGAGAATCTTTCCGCTCGCGGCGTCGAGCCACGCCACCTTTGCGGCCTTGCGGTCCACCACGGCGAGGCGTCCCGCGCCCGCGGCGAGATATTGCGGCGTCTCCAGACCCGTCGCATAGCGCTTATCCACCACGCCATCCGGCTTGAGGGAGACCACGTCCTTGCCCGCGATGGCCCAGAGGCGGCCATCCGGGCCGGGCGTAGGGGCAGGGCTTGTCCCTGCCCCGGTGGGGGCGGCCACAAGGGCCGCCCCTACGGGTGGGCGCCCAGATCGCGGTTGCGTAGGGGCAGGGCTTGTCCCTGCCCCCCCAGGGGCGGCCACAAGGGCCGCCCCTACAGATGCCGCCACGTCGCCCGCGCCGGTCAGGGGCCAATCGCTCTTCTTCTGGCCCGTGGCCAGGTCGAACGACCGGATGACACTGAGGTCGGGAATGCCGACAAAGGCAATCTGCCCAATGACGGCCACGCCTGCGACGCCGCCCGGCGCCTTCTCGCCTGGGGCGAAGACGGGATAGCTGTCGGCCCCGTTGGCCATCTTCGCCCGGTCGCACGAGGCCGTGAGGCGAATGAGCTTCGCCTTCTCCCCCTTCCCGATGGCCCCGACGAAGCCGCCTTCTTCAGCAATTGTGGGCGGGGCCTCTGTGCCCCGCGTCTTCTCCCTGTTCTCCTCGCGGGGGACGGAGCCCCCGCCCACAACGGAGCCCCCGCCCGCGAGTGCAAGGCCGCCGGTGAAGTCCTTCTCGGCGAAGTTAGCCGCGAGGACGGGTTGGCCGGACGATGCGTAGCGTCGGAGCGGGTAGCCCGCCTCGTCATAGATGGTGGTGATCACGAAGCCGCCGTCGGGCAGCGCCACCACGCGGTCGGCATTGTCGCAGTGATACGCCCCCATCGCCGCCCCATTGTCCCCCATCGCCCCGTCGTCCTCGACCCGCACGTTGTGGCTCACGCTCCGGACCTCGTAGGGGCCGGCGGGGACGGGCTGCCCAAGGTCGTCCAGTCCGTCCCAGTACAGCTCGCTCACGCCCGTCGCATTGGCCAGGAGCGTTCGCACTAGTGTGCCGTCGGCGCGATAGACGCCGGCGCTCTGTCGCAGTTCCGGCTTTTTGAGTCTTTCGATCTTGCGCCAGCCCGCCGCTGGCTGAGGGTCGGGGTAGTCATACGCGCCGACGCACATGGCGTAGTCATGGAGACGGAACAGCTTGCCGTCCCGGTCCTCCGTCGCGTGCGGATCGACGATGCTGCCGTCGCCCATTCCCGGCAGGCCACCGCCCCAGGTAACAGCGGGGTCAATGTGCAGGTCGCCTTTGTCGGGGTCTGCGAAGGCCGGCGCTACGTGGGCGCTGTAGCGATCCCGACCCGAGGCGGCGTACCACTCGTAGGGATTGGCGATGACGGGCACGGCGCCCCAAGGCCCGGTCGTGCCGCTGATCACGTTGCTCTCGCTGCACCAAGAAGAGGCCGAAATGTCGTCAGCCACCAGATTCGAGTTGTTGGCCGCGAGGATCGAGTCGCAGATTTGGCCATGCCCACAAGAGAGCAGGAGGACGCCTGCTGTGGCCGAGCCGACGATGGTCGCGTGACTGATGTACGTCGTCCGCGCGCCGCGTAGGAACGCTCCGATGCCACAGCGGTTGAAGATGCAGCTATTCAGGCTCAGCACCACCGTGCCCTCGGCCGCTAGGCCGCGCGAGAGGCCGTCGAATGTGCATCGCTCCACGGTCATGCTAAGACACTTCTCGAGCTTGATCCCCTGCCCTGTCCCGCGGAACGTGAGGCCCGAGACCGTGAAGTCCCACAGCCGGTACAGGTGCAGCGCCGGCTCCATCGGGTTGGCGGGCTCGAGGACGACGGGGCCGGGCTTGTCGCCCGTGAGCTTGCCGCCCTCGTCGCCCGTGATCGCCATCACAGAGCCATCGGCGGCGAAGCGCTCGGCCAGGAGCGCGGCGCAGCGATAGGTGCCAGGGCCGATGACGACGGAATCGCCGTGATTCACCGCCTGCACGGCCCGCAGCACCGTGGCGAACGCCGTCTTCGGCGTCTTGCCATCCGCCTGGTCGTTGCCGGTCTGGCGGACGAACCAGGTGTCGGCGAGGGCCGACGAGGCGGCCAGAAGCACGATAGTGCATCGCAGCGCGGTTCTCATGCGGGCGCTCCTTGAGGAAAATCCGCCACATCGCCCTGGCCGAGCAATGGCACAAAGAGCTTGTCCCGGTGCTCATCAAGTCGCTGGGCGAGACCGGCCGCGCCCTGCTTCAGGCGGACCGTGATGGCAGGACTTCGCTGACCATCACACACTTCGATGGCGGCCCGGATGCCCGGTACTTCGTGGTGGTCAACGATTCCTCAATCAGGACTCACTGCGATTGGCAGCAGGTTCGCGCTATCCTCGGTTACACACGAGCCGAGCACGGCTGTTCCATCTACGATCTGAATGCAGAGGCTGGATTCTTCCCTGTTCCAGGTGCGAACAAGGAGGCCTGTGCGGGGTCCTGGGACCTGGAGGAGACCACAGCGCGCGTCTGCGCAGTGCTTCCGCGCAAACTGGCCGAGATTGCGTTGAGTGCCGGTCAATCACTTCGGGCAGGGGAGAAGCTGGTGATTCGCGTGGGCTTCGAGGACGAGCGGGGGGAGACGCTCGTCGCGGCGCTGCCGTTCTGCCTGACGATTCTGCGGCCGGATGGGAAGGCGGAGGCGGAGCTTTATCGGAGCACGTCGCGCGAGGGCACTTTCGCCTTGGCCTACCCGATTCCGCTCAATGCCCCCGCGGGCGAATGGAAGGTGGCCGTCCGCTCGCAACTGACAGGCGACGTGGCGGAACTGCCCGTCACCGTGAAGCCGCCCCGCCGCCTCCGCCCCCTCGCCGAGCCGCTCGACGAGAAGGTGATCTTCCGCAACAGCGAACGGCTGCGCGAAGTGCTGGCAGGGAAGGACGGCGTAGGCTACTTGCCTGCTGCCAGCGGTCCGTCCCTGGCACAGGCCCGAACCCTCCCCCTACCCCCTCCCTTGAAGGGAGGGGGGTTGTTGGGCCCGCCCCCTCCCTTGAAGGGAGGGGGGTTGCCAAACCCCTCTCCCTCTCAGGGAGAGGGTAGGGAGAGGGTCGGGCTTGCGAACGGCGGCCCCCCAAGGGTCATCGTGCCGCTCTTCGAGACGCCGCACACGATCAAGCTCCTGCCCGCCGCCGAACGCCTCAAGCAGGTGCTCGGTCGCCTGGGCATCGGGGCCGACATCCGCCGCAAGCCCGAAATGACCACTTACTGGCTCGCCTACGACCCGACGCCCGAACAGCTCGCCGAGAACGCCCGAGCCGACAAGGGCGAAGCCATCGGCAAGGTCAAGGTCACAACCGTCAACCGCAACGACTACTTCGCCACCCTCGGCGGCTACGCGGTCGGCGAGACCGTTTTTCTGCTCGACCTCGCGACCCGCCCCGACAACGAGATGGCCGAGCATCTGGCCAAGGTGGGCGTCCTCTGGCCCGAAGCCTCGCGCGACTTCCCCGGGCCGGGGCGGGCAATCGTCCACTGCATCCCCCAGGCGTTCCACCCCCAGAAGTCGGCCATAGTGATCCAAGGCTCCGATATGGCCGGCCTGATGGCGGGCGTCGAGGCGCTCCGCCGCCCAAGCGACGACTGGCTCGGCGCCAGCGTCGCCTCGGCCCGCGACGCCCTCTTCCGCGAGTTCCTCGTCGGCGGCAAGCCCGAGCCCGTGAAGGGCCGCTGGCTCACCTCCCGCGGCCTTACGGTGCGCCACGAACCTAAGCCCTTCGCCATCAAGTTCCTCGACAAGCAGCCGCCCAAAGACAGCGAAATCCTGCCCATCCCGCCCTTCGCCCACAAACCCCTCGACGCCCCAGCGACCATCGAATGCACGAACTTCATCCCCCAGCTCCGCACGCCCAAGGGCTACGAGGACGCCTGGACGCCTGGCAAGAACTGGAAGGCCGACCTCCGCTTCGCCGACGCCATCCTCCTCGTCCTCGACGTGAAGAAGCCGGGCAGGACGCCCCTCGCCGCCGACGGCCTGTTCCGCTACTCCGACCGCCGCCCACGCACCCAGGCCAACTGGGAGGACATCCTGGCCCTCCGCGACACCCTCGTCCCCAAGCAGCGCCGCCCGATGCACTTCGAGGTCACGCTCGACGGCAAGCCCCTCGGCAAGCTGGAAGCACTCACCACCGCGACCCAGGACGTGCCCGTGGACTCTCCCCCCGGCTACGGCGCCCAGAAGCCCAAGACCGTCTCCGAGGAACTCGTCACCCGCATCCGCGGCGAGGTCGAACTGCCCCCTGGCCCCCATCGCCTCCTCCTCATCCCCCGCAACATCGTGGACGGCCGCCTCGACCGCCTCCACATCGGCCCGTCGCCTTGATCGTCCTCGTCCTCGTCGTCGAGATGCTCGGTGTTCGGATACTGCCGACTGCTTACTGCCTCCTGCCGTCTGCCGCCTGCCTACTGGCTCGCCCTCCCATACAGCCTCACCACCGTGTCCCAGTACTTCTCCCGAATCGCCACCGCCGCCCCGCGCTCCTTCACCGGCCGGGCGGGGCCTCTGTCCACCTCCAGAAACGCCTCCTTCCGCCCCGACTTCGCAGGAATCGTGAACGCCGCCAGACAGCCCCACGTCGCCTGCGGACTCAGCCCCACCAGCCGCGTCAACTCCTTCAGCGTCATCTGCCGCCGCCCCGCCGCCGCGAACGCCGCCAGCACCCGCCGCTGATACGTCCCCACGTCCCGGAACAACTCGTCATCCGACCACTCCGCCCCCATTCGAGAGTTCTCGAGTCAAGGCACCCAGCCGCCCGTAAGCATCCGCCGTGGAAACCCCCACGTTCGGGCAGACCAGGACGTAGTGGAACACGGCTGGCGCGGGCACAGGCTCCACCACCTCCCCCCGCCCCGTGCAGCGGGCCGTGCCCCCATAGAGGAAGAACGCGACGTCGGACCCCACCGTGGCCGCCACCTGCCGCAACTCCTCGCGGGAAAGCCCGAGTCCCCAGGCGGCGTTGAGCCCCACCAGCGCCCCCGCCGCGTCGCTGCTGCCGCCGCCCAGCCCCGCCTGCATCGGGATGCGTTTCGTCAGGGAGAGCCGCGCCCCCCTTCGGCAACCCGTGCGTTCGCGGAGCGCGAGCGCGGCGCGGAGCACAAGATTCCGCGAATCCGTCGGCAGCGACGCGTCCGAGCACGCCAGCGACAGCCCTTCCCCCTCCTCGCCTGGCGTGATGCGCAGCTCATCGCACAGGCCAATCGCCTGCATCACCGTATCGAGGTCGTGAAACCCATCCGCCCGTTTCCCCAGCACCTCGAGGAACAGATTCAGCTTGGCCGGGCAGCGGATGATGATAGGGGTAGCGTGGTTTTCCACCGCATCCTTCCCTGAGGGAGAAGCCTAGGGGCTCAGACATGGAGCCTTGGGTTGTAGCCGAGCAGGCTGCTTAGCGCACCCCCACTCCCTTGGGAGAGTTCGCCGAAGAGCGGGGAGTCTGCGCTCCATTCCCGCCTGAGCGCGCCGGGGACGCCTTCCCCGCGGAAGGGGAACCGAAGGTCGTAGACCTCGTAGACCCTGGTGAAGAAAGGCTCGATCCGCAGCGAGGAGTCGGGCGGCGGGAAGTCGGGGCTAACCTCGCCGGCGGACCCTGGGTCATTCTCGATCACGGCAAGTCCCACGGACTCATAGCGCGTGTAGTCGTTGCGCACGAAGCGGCGTCCGGTCATTTCGCAGAGCGCCGCATAGTAGCGCTGGATCATCGGGCAGAAACTCCCATCGGCCGCGATGCCCATGTCCTTCGCGTTGTAGCCGCCGGCCTCCCGATTCGCCCGCAGAAGGTGAAGGAAGCCGTAGACAAGGCCGGGGTACATGACGTGGAGGTTGGTGGAATCGCCGATGGCCTCCTCCATGCGGTTCACGAGGTTGCGGTAAGCGCCCAGGGTGCCCTTGACGGATATGGCGACGACAGGCCCGATGCCTTCCTTGGACACCACCACATCGATCTGCTTCGTCTTCATGCCACCGAAGACCGTCCGTTCGCTGGTGGTCTGCGCCGAGGGCGCGTGTTCCAGGAGCAGCTTGCCGGCTTTCTGCGATGCCCTTAGAGGCGGATGCGGCGTGACCTCATCGGGATGGAACCCGCCCTCGACCACGAGACGGGTCGCGACGTACTGGTGGAACGGCCTTATGTGCTCCTGGCCTTGGGTCGCGGTGGCGGTGGCGAACGTCTTCAGTGCATCACGGAGAAGCGGGAAGCCTTCCGAAGCCACGTGCTGATCTCCCGTGAGGAACGAAGCTGGATGAGCCGAGGGGTCCTGGGGGTCACCCTCCTGGGTACCGCCTGCGGCACAGGGTTTCCGCTGCTTTGCGTAGGGCGCGGCAGTCCTTCTCATCGAGGCCCAGTCCGTCAATCAGCAGGGCCTTGTCGGCGAGGGTGCGCGCGGCCGCGCGCTCGCCGCGCCGAAGGAGGGCGTCGAGTTCCCTGGCCAGGCCGTCGAGGTGCCCCGGCGCGGCGCCGTTGCCGGCCAGGAGGACGTTGCCGGCTTCGGTGGGCTCGAGCTTGAGCATGCCGCCGCCGAGGGCGTGGCCCTCGATTTCGACGCTGAGGCGCGTGAGCGAGGTCTGCCACATGGCGGCGAGGGCCGCGGGCGATGGGGCGCCGCCGGGGCGCAGCCGGACCATGTGCAGGCTGTTGGGGACGACCACGCCGGCGTCGTTGGCGACGAAGGACGGCTCAACGCCTATCATGTAGGTGAGGAGCGCGTCGGGCAGGTGGACGTGCGGGACGCGGTACCACGGGGAGCGGGTGCGGCACTTGAAGGCGTTGGGCACGCCGAGCTTGACGCCGTGCCCGATGTAGCGGCGGACGCCTTCGGGAAGCCGGCATTCGTCCGCCGTGATGTGGAGGAGGAACGCGGCCTCGCCGGCTCGGAGCGTTCCGTGCCAGTCCTCCCGGGTGAAGCGCAGGCCACGGAGCGAGCGTCCACGCAGGACGGCGGGACGGAGGAACTCGTCGGGGATGCGCCAGCGGGTGGCTTCGTCGTGGCTCAGATGGAAGAAGGCATTGGCGCCGGTCACGTAGCCGATCCCAACGTCCGCCACGTCGCCGAGGCGGCGGACGAGCTTGTGGCGCCTCAGGTCCCGGTACAGCGACCGGGCGCGGGGGGGCACGAGGCACTCGACCAGTCCGTGCCCGCCGTTTGTGAAGGACTCGGCGTCCAGGCGGCGCAGCGCGGGAAGACTCTCTGCCTCGCGGAACTGCTCCAGGGCCGCCGCGTGGGGCAGGTCGCGCCAGAAGATGCCCGATGGCGTCTCCCCCTTCGCCTCGGCGAGGAGCAGGAGCGTGTCCTCGCTCAGGTCGGGGAACAGCCTGGTGCGAAACGTCAGAAAGGTCAGGCGACCGAACTGGCCAGCACCTGCCCTTCCTCACCCTCGTGCTGCTCCTGCTGATGGCCCTGCACGCCTTCCAGGGGCCGGTGCGCTCGTGGGTGTCGGGGCGGTACAGGGCGATGGCCGCCTTTGGCCGCGCCCTCGACGTGTGCCTCGAAGAATACGTCGAGCCACGGCCCGCCGACGAACTCGTCCACGGCGCCATCGAGGGCATGGTCGAGGGCCTCCACGACCGCCACAGCGCCTTCCTCCCGCCCGTCGCCCACCGCCGACTCCAGGAGAGCGAGACCGATCACTATGCCGGCCTCGGCATCGGGATTGACCTCACCAGGGACCAGAAGCTGCTCATCTCCAAGGTCTTCGACGCCTCGCCCGCCGCCGAGGCCGGCCTGCGCCCGGGCGACGTTATTCTCTGGGCGCTCGAGCACGACCCCGACGGGTTGCGCGAGTCGACCAAGCACGACTTCGCCACGGTCACGAACGTCCACGCCACATCGAACGTCCTGCGCGGCGAGAAGGGCAGCAAGGTCACGCTCCACATCCGCCGGCCCAAGCCGCGCGGACTCAAGGAAACGCCCGCGAAGGCAGCCGAGAAGGAGTTCGAGGAACTGGACATCACGCTCGTCCGCGGCGAGGTGACGCGCCCCGTGATCGAGACGCGGCTACTCGACGGCGGCATCGGCTACCTGCGCCTGGGCGACTTCCCCGACGGCGCGGCCGCCAAGGTGGCCGAGGGCCTGGATGGACTCAGGTACGAACGCCTTCGCGGGCGACTCATCGACCTCTATCTGAGAATCGTGGGAGGCTTGCGCGACTACCCAGCTGGCAAGGTGGACGAGACCATAGAGGAACTGGAGAAGGCGGCAGCCCAGGGCCCCTTCATCGAGAGGTTCAGGAATGTCATAGAGGGCCTTCCTGGCGCTGCGCGGACCGAGGCCCGTGAAGGCATGGCGAAGCTCGGAGCCGAGGGCATCCGCGCGCTCATCCTCGACCTGCGGAACAACGACGGCGGCTTCCTCGACGAAGCCATCCGCATCGCCGACCTATTCATCGCCGACGGCGTCGTCCTCTCCACCCAGAACCGCTGCTCCGACGAGAACCGCGTGTTCCACGCCACCCGTGGCGGCCCCGCCGAGGAGCTGCCGATGGCCGTGCTCGTGGACGCCCGCAGCGCCAGCGCGGCCGAGGTCCTCGCCGGCACCCTTCAGGACCACGGCCGGGCCAAGCTCGTCGGCGCCAAGACCTATGGCAAGGGCGCCGTCTCCAAGCGCTTCCCCCTCGGCGACGGCTCCGGCATCCTCCTCAGCACGGGCCGGTACATCCTGCCGAAGGGAGGCTCCATCGAGGGCACGGGCCTCGAGCCTGACCTCGCGGTCCCGTACCTCACCCGCGAGGAGCGCGACAAGCTGAACCTCGAGCCTGGCGTCAAGCCGCCTGACCCGCAGCTCGACGCCGCGGCCAAGCTCCTGCGCGAGCGCCTGGGCGGCGCACCGCCCGAGCCCAAGTGACCCATTCGGAGAAGACTCGCTTGATGAAGTGGTTCGCCGCGACCCTGTTGGCTGCCTGCTCTGCTGTGACTGCCGCCGACCCCGCTTTCTATGCTCGCAAGCCGACGTGGCAGGAGACGATGCTCGCCTCGCGCGAGGCCCTCACGGCCGCCGAGCAGGGCCGCGTGGAGAAGCTCAGCGACCCCGTGGCAAAGAGCCTGCCCGCCAGCTTCCAGCCCTTCGCGGCCGAGACCGACACCGGGCAGAAAGGCCCCCGCCACGTCAAGGTGCGCGTGAGCGGCCTCGACATCCTCTGGCTCAGCCACGCGGCCGCCCAGGCCGGCGGCGACAAGCCCCAGGGCGTCTGGGGCGAGCCGACCCTCACGGGCAAGGACGGCAAGAAGACCCGCCTCCTCGGCCTCAAGCCCCTCGTCTCCCGCGGCTCCGTCGAAGTGATTGACGGCGCCGAGTCCCCAGCCCCCAAGGGCAAGGGCCGGAAGCGCGCCCGCACCGTGCGCGTGGGACGCCAGGAGATCGCCAGCGGCCTCGTCGTCGAGCCCGACGGCGAGTTGTGCTACCGCCTCGACGGCCAGTTCGACTGGTTCGAGGCCGACGTTGCGGTGCTCGGCGGCAAGAAGGCCCAGGCGATGGTCTTCCGCGCGAGCCACGTGCCCCTCGCCGAGGCCGTGGCGCGCGAGAAGGGCCGCGCGACGCTCTGGCGCCTCGTCGAGCGCGACTTCGCCACGCCCGACGCCGTCCGCGAGATCGCCGCCGAGCGCGCCCGCGGCATCTGGGACAGCGATTGGCCGGCCGGCCAGCTCGCGAAGGTGGCGCAGCGCTATGCCGGCGCCCTCCCAGCCTCGCACCCCCTTCGCGCCGCCGCGGGCAAGGCGAAGACGCCGGCCGAGGTCCTCGCCCTCGCCAAAGCGTTCCACGAGGCGCAACAGACCGCTCAGGACCTCGCGCAGGCCCGCGACGTGAATCTCAAAGCCCTCCGCCTCGCCATCGAGGACCTCGCACGCACCTTCGGCGACAAGTACCCGCGCGGCGGGGAATACCTCAGGCGCCTCGACGCCCTCGAAAAGGCGGATCTCGGCCAGGCGGATGCCGACAAGGCGCGCGAGCTGGCCGCCCAGCTCGTGGCGCTAGAGCGATGCCCTTCTCGACAACCCCCTGCTCGACTTCGGCAAGCTCCTGGTGATCAAGCGCGCGGCGAAAAGCCCCAAGATGGGCATGCCACAGAACTGGCAGGGCAACTGCTCCCTGCCACGCAGCGGCTTCGGCGACGAAATCGCCACCCTCGACCTCCTCAAGAGACCGCCTGAAGGCGGCACTACGAGCGGCGGGAAGCTCACCACGCTCTACCGCCCCGCCGCCGGCGCCATGATGGCCGACGTGGACCTGCACTTCGACGGCGACCGCCTGCTCTTCTCATCGCTCAACGACAAGGGCCTCTGGCAGGTCTTCGAGATGAAGAGCGATGGCACGGGCCTGCGCCAGGTGACGGCCGGCCCCATCGCCGAGGTGGACAACTACGACCCCTGCTACCTGCCCGACGGCCGCATCCTCTTCGCCTCCGCCGCCGTCATGCAGGGCGTCCCCTGCGTCGGCGGCGACATGTGAGTGCGCGCAAATTTTGATACAGTATGGGGTGGCGGGGCGAGGGTTGCGGGAGCGGGCCGGCTACCCCGCAGTTCTCACCACGCGCGCGCCCGGGATGCGGGGACGGCCCCCTTCTGTCATCCTGACTCCTGTCGTTGCCTTGCGGGTCTCCGCTCCACAACTCACTCACCCTCGTCCAGGATGTGGGCAAGGGTGAGCTTGCAGGGAGAGGGTCGGGCTCAGGAGCTTCCGGCAAGCTCACCGGAGCTGGGGGCCAGACTCCGACCCTGCGTCGCCCTTGCGCGGCGCCCGCTCCATGCTGTATAGTCTGGGGGAACGGAGACACTCGAACAGCGGAGGAGCAGACATGGACGCCAAGGGCACCCCCAGTTGCGAAAGCCCGTCTCTGCGCTACCGCAAGGGGAGCGTGCAGTTCGGGGACATCTGGACCGCCGACCCCTCGATGAAGCTGGTGATAGAGACGGCGGCGCACGTGGCCCCGCTCGAGATGGACATCGTGATCCTGGGCGAGACGGGGACGGGGAAGAACCTGCTGGCGCAGGCCATTCACAACGCCAGCCCTCGGCGGGGCGGCCCCTTCGTGGAGTTCAACACGGGCAGCGTGGACCACGCGCTGGCCGGGAACGAGTTGTTCGGGCACGAGGTGGGCGCTTTTACGGGGGCTGGGCTCCAACACCAGGGGCTGTTCGAGCAGGCCTCCGGCGGCACGCTGTTCCTGGACGAGATCGGCAACATGCCCCTCGACCTCCAGGCGAAGATTCTCACGGCCGTCGAGCGCAAGAAGGTCCGCCGCCTGGGGGGCAAGGAGGAGGTTGACTGCGATCTGCGCCTCGTCTGCGCGACGAACACGGACATAGACAAGGCCCTGGCCGACGGGGCGATCCGCAAGGACCTCTACTTCCGCCTGGGGCGCTGCGTGCTCCACGTGCCGCCTCTGCGGGAGCGGCCGGAGGACATTCCCCTTCTGGCCGAGCGCTTCCTCGCGCTCGACAACAGGCAGTACAACCGCTCCGTCCGCGGCGTCTCCCCCGCCTGCTTGGCCCGGCTGCTCGAGTACCAGTGGCCGGGCAACGTGCGGGAGCTGCGTGGCAAGATCAACTTCGCCGTCTGGCGCTGCACGGCCCCCCAGCTCGGCGTCGCCGACGTGTTCTCGGAGCTGTCCACCGCGGCCCCGCCGGCGGAGGCCCACGGCGGCGAGGACCTCTCGCTCGAGGCCGTGGAACGCAAACACATCGCCCGCGTGCTCGCCGTGGCCGGCTGGAACATCTCACAGGCCGCCGGACTCTTGGGCGTCAGCCGTCCCACCCTCCGCGCCAAGATCGAGCGATATGGCCTCCATCGGCCACCGACAGGCTCCTAGAGCCACCGCAGCCATCGGTCGCCAGGCTACCCAGCAAGGCACCGTACCTTCGCACTCCGAGAGCGGTCCCCCCCTCACGGGCCGGCGAGACTGGCGAGACTGGCAACGCCCAACCAGTTGTGACACGGGATTTGCCGTGCCCGCAATATGTGGTGTGGGGATTCCGAACAACAAGACAAGAGAGCGAGCGGGCGGGCGGGGCGGCAAGCGGGCGTTTTCTGTTTTGTTTGTTCGGAATTGCGCACCAGAAGCCTCTTTCACAGGGTTTTCCACGGACCGGAAACCGCCTTGACAGGCCCCCCCCCGTTCCACTATGCTACGGCGGTCCGAGAGGTGTTTGCGAGCGTGAGGCCGGGGGCCTGCCGTGCCGCCCGGCAGGCGGCCAACAGGAGGGCGCACGGGGACCAGCCCTGTGACGGTGGAGCTTCTTGCACCCGCGCGGGGGATTTCTCTTCACGAGATGCGAGATGAGGAGCCTTGGAGTCTTGGTGCGGGTCGTGGTCGTCGCAGTGGCCCTCGCCGCCGGGGCCAACGCAGCGGAAAAGGCTCAGGAGCAGCGGCTGGGCGCTCTGCCGCCGCCGGCAGAAGGCTATCGCCATGTATCCAGCGGGGACGGACTGCGCCTGGCCTACGTCACGAGCAGAGGCGACAAGGCGCTCGTGGTGGTGGACGGCCAGCCCGGGCCGAGTCTGGACTACGACAACATCTACTCGCTGGTCTTCAGCCCGGACGGCCGGCGCATCGCCTGCCGCGCCGACAAGGCCGGGAGTTGGTTTGTGCTCCTCGACGGCCAGCCAGGTCCGGAACTCGACGGCGTCGGGGAGGGCACGCTGGTCTTCAGCCCGGACGGGCGGCGCGTCGCCTATGTCGCCGTGAAGGAGGGCAAACATGCCGTCGCCGTTGATCACCAGCCCGGGCCGCGATACGACGCGGTGATCCAAGGCGGGCCGACCTTCCATCCCGACGGCGTGCTGGAGTACCTGGCGATTCGGGGCGAGGTGCTCTACCGGGTGAAGCACGGGCCATGATCGCTCTTCCGCCGTGGAACCAGCAGCCAGTCAGGCGCCTTGAGACCCCTTCCTGCTGGCGAATCGGCTGCGCCGGCCCGCGAGAATCTGGCCTTGACAAGCCCGCGGCTCTGTGTAAAATCCCTTACCAGCCGGATTGCCAGAGGGCGCCGAGTCGGGGCCTCGCAGTTCGGCCCGGCCCCGCAACACCAGGGCAGCGAAGGAGAGGGTGGGGCCCGTTGGCAGTTGCCTGGTACTTGGGTTCTTGTGAGTTGCCATTTCCTGGCCTCAGGCCAGGGGCGCCCCCTCCACCCCCTCGGGCGCGCATGTGGCGCAATGTTGAGCCACATTGAGCCACATTGGGCAGCGCTGAGCCGGAAGGGCGAGAATCGCCAAACGGCGATTGAGCCACATTGGGCGACACTTGAGCCACATTGAGCCACATTGGGCAACATTGGGCGGTGTGGCGGCAAGAGTCCCGCTTGCCGGCCGCGACCGGGTCGGTTGCGGCCACGCTGCGGCGGCGCCCACGCGCGAGTGTGGCTCCTATTCCTGGCGCGGCGCTTGACAAAGGCGACGGGATATGCCACTATCTGGTGCATGTGGGTGTGCCTGAAGCTCAGATGAGGAGGAAGCGATGTCCAGCTTTGCTCGCCGGTTGCCAATCTACCTGCTCCTGGACTGCTCGGAGTCCATGGCGGGAAGCGCGATTCAGGACATGACGGTCGGCGTGGAGGCGATGCTCGGGGCGCTGCGGAACAACCCCCTGGCGCTGGAGACGGCCTACCTGAGCGTCATCACCTTCTCGCGCGACGCCCGCCAAGCGGTGCCCCTGACCGAGCTGCTACAGTTCCGCATGCCCAAGCTGTCGGTCCGCACGGGCACCGCATTGGGCGCGGCCCTCCGCCTGCTGGCCCAGTGCGTGGACCGCGAGGTCGTGAAGACCACCCCCACGAGCAAGGGCGACTACAGGCCACTCGTCATGCTCTTCACCGACGGGCAACCCACCGACGAGTGGCAGACCGTGGCGGAAGACGTCAGGACGCTGACCAAGCCCCGCATCGCGAACCTGTATGCGATTGGCTGCGGCCCCGACGTGGATAACGACGTGCTCTACCGCATGACGGACATCGTGCTCCAGATGACCGACATGTCCGCCGCCGGCTGGAAGAAGGTGTTCGTGTGGCTCTCGGCCTCCACCAGCCGCGCCATCGAGACGGGGGGCGGCGGCGGAGGAGGCGCCAACCTGCCGGCGCTGCCGAGCGACGTGTTGGCCGTGGCGCCCCGCTCGTCCGGCCCGAAGGACCCGCGGCCCCGCCAGGTGTTCCTCCAGGCGCGGTGCAGCAGGACGGGGAAGCCCTATCTCATGCGCTTCGCCCGCAGGCTCGGCGAGCGGTACGAGGCCGTTGCCTCGCATCCCCTCGATGAGTTCGAGACGGAGGGCGGGGAGGCCCTGCCCCCGATCAACACGGCGCTCCTGGATGGCTGCCCGAAGTGCGCCCACTGCGAGAACCCCATCGCGGGCATGTGCCCGTGTGGCGGGCTGATGTGCGCCAGCGGCCAGCCGGGGGACACCGTGGTATGTCCCCACTGCCACGCGCGGATACAGTCCTCTGGTGCCCCGTCGGTCTTCGACGTGCGCCGCGTGCAAGGGTGACCCCGGGCCTCCGCCCGGGCGCCGCAACTGCGAAAGGAGGTCGCAATGCCTGAGGGAAGTGGACGACGCCTGCCGGTCTATGTGGTCCTGGACACCTCTGGGTCCATGTCCGGCGAGGCCATCGAGGCGGTCCGGCAGGGCCTGAGAATCCTGATCACGGACCTGAAGACGTCGCCGGCGACGATGGAGACGGCCTACGTCTCGGTGATCACGTTCTCGAGCACGGCGCAGCAGGTGGTGCCGCTGACCGACGTGAATATCTTCACCGAGCCGACGCTGGACGCGAGTGGCAGCACCTCGCTGGGCGAGGCCCTGAAGCTCCTCAACCAGTGCATTGACAAGGAGGTCCACAAGAACATCGCCGGCCAGCAGAAGGGGGATTACAAGCCGCTGGTCGTGATCATGACCGATGGGCAGCCGACCGACAGTTGGGAGGCCGCGGCCGACCAGCTCAAGGCGCGGCGCCTCGGCAACATCATCGCCCTGGCGGCAGGCCCCGGCGCGGACGAGAATCCGCTCAAGCGCATTACCGAGATCGTATTCAGGATCGAGCACATCTCGGCGGACCAGCTCAAGCAGTTCTTCAAGGTCGTCTCACAGTCTGCCAAGGTGCAATCGGTGAAGCAGGACCCCAACGCGCCGCTCACCCTGCCGCCGCCGCCGCCAGGGATAACAGTCGTTCCTTGAGGAGTGGCCGCGCTCGGGCCGCGTCCACAGAGGAAGGTGCACAGACACGGCGGCCTCGCCCCACCGACGCAAGTTCAGTGGGGCGGGCGGACCGCATGGAGTCTTGCGGCAAGCGGAATCTCCGAGCGCGGGCCGCCGGCCGCCGATGGGCCGCTGAACCGCAGGGGGTGACGGAATGAGGAACCAGCCCGACAAGCTCGTGAAGGGCATCCGCTGGAAGCTCGGGATCCCCGTGGACCAGGATGCCAAGGGCGCGGAGGATGCCTGGAACTACGTGTTCACCCAGATGCGTGCGGAACTCCAGTGCGTCAGCCCCAGACTGGGAGAGATGCTCCGCGACGCCGTCACCCTCAAGCTGGGGCTCCCCTGCCATGTGAAGGACACCGAGCGGCAGGGCCTGCTGGAGCTTTGGCAGGCCGTGGTGCAGTGGATGAACGCCAGCCCGGTGCAGCGTTCGGCCCTGGTGGCTCGACAGATTCAGAGAGCCATCGCTCCCACCGCGGCCGCGGCTTCTCGAGCACAGCAAGCGAGAAGGCGGTCTTCTATCTCGACAACGTCGAGCTGACGAACCGCTAACCTCCCGCAGGTTCCAAACCTGCGGGAGGTTCACTGAAAGGAGTCACCCGATGGGAGCCAGAGGCTTTGTGGTCGCAGCGGGTCTCTTGGTCGCCTGTGGCTGCGCGCGGCACGCGGCGGTTGTGCGGCCCAAGGCCCCGTGGCGCGTCGTGCCCGTGGCGGGCGTGGCGGCGACGCTCGATGTGCTGGACGCGGGCCAGGGCGGCGGGCAGGCGCTGCGCCTAAGGTTCGCCAAGGCGGGCCCCGAGCGCCGCCTCGTGGCCATCGAGGGCAAGCCCCAGGGCGACCCCGCGGCCGCAAAGGCCCTCTCCATCATGTACAGCCTCGACCTCGCCCAGGGCGAGCGCCCGAAGCTGGCCCTCCTGCTCCTCGAGAAGGACGGCGGCGCCTGGTTCAAGCTGGGCGCCGCGCCGCTCGCGACCGGCACCGCCGCCGAGGCGCGCCTGCCCCTCGACGGCTTCCGCCGCGCCGAGTTCGCTCAGGACACCGACTCCGAGCCCCGCCGTGAGCAGCTCGACCGGGTCTGGCTGGGCCTCGTGCTCGACGGCCCGGCCGAGGGAACGCTCGAGCTGGGCCGCGTGGCCTTCATCGGCGAAGCCTATCGCCCCACCGCGCCCTTGCCCATCGCCTGCGGCGACCCCGCCGCTTGGACCATCGGCAAGGACGCCGCCGCCGAGTGCCGCCTGGCCCCCGCCAAGGACGGCCCGGCCGGCCAGCCCTCCATGCGCATCGAGTTCGCCTTCCCCGGCGGACGTCACATGTTCGCCACCCCCGCCCTGCGGCTCCAGGACGTGGAGTTGGAGGGCTATCGCGGCATCCGCTTCGTCTACAAGGCCAAGCTGCCCGCGGGCATCGCGGGCCTGCTCGTCTCCGTGGCCGAGCGCGGCGACCACTCGCAGTACTACGCCGAGCAGACGCCCGAGGCGAGCGCCGAGTGGGCGATTGCCGACATCGCGTTCGCCCGCCTCAAGCTCGGCCCCTGGTCGAAGGACGACAACGATCGCCTCGACCTCAACGAGATCGCCGGCCTCACCATCGGCGTCCACGGCAGCGCCACCGAGCCGAAGGCGAGTGGGTGGATTGTGGTGTCCGAGATCGAGCTGGTCCCATAGGTTCCACCTGTCCCACCCGTCCCACCGGTCCCACAGGTCCCACCGGGCCGTGGGACGTGTGGGACCCGTGGGACCTGTGGGACCCGTGAGAAGGCATCGCCATGACCCGCAAGGAACGCTTCGAGCGCGCCCTCCGGTGCCAGGAGGTGGACCGCCTGCCCTTCTGGGCCAAAATCTTCGGCGACTCCTACCTCGCCTTCCAGGACGCACAGTACCGCGCGATGGGCGAGCTGGAGCTGGCCGACTACCTTGACCTCGATCACATGGCCGGCGGCGGCGTGGCCGTGGCCTGCACCAACGCGCGCGTCGAGCGCCACGTAGAGCAGATCAACGGCCGCCGGGTCGTCACCGAGAAGACGCCCGACGGCACGCTCACGACGGCCGAGGGCTTCGACCCCAGCTCCCACTCCTGGCACCCCGTCGAGTTCCCCATCAAGACCCGCGCCGACCTCCGCGCCGCCCGCCACCTCTTCGAGGGCAACCGCTACCAGGCGGCGTCCGACGCGCTGGCCCGCGGAGCCGAACGCCTCCGACAGGTGGGCGACCGCGGCATCGTGATGACCGACATGGGCATCTCGCCCCTGATGCGTCTCATCCAACACCTCCTCGGCCCCGACGCGACTTACTACTTCCTCGCCGACTTCCCAGACGAGATGGCTGAGCTGATCGCCCTGATGCACGAGGAGCGGCTGCGCTATCTCCGCGCCATGCTCCCCGCCTGCGCCTACGACTACATCTGCTCGGTCGAGAACACCTCCACAACGCTCCTCTCGCCCGCCGTCTTCGAGCGCTACTGCTGGCCGCACCTCGACGCCTACGGCCGCCTCATCCGCGAGCACGGCAAGAGCCACGTCCTCCACATGTGCGGCCACCTCAAGGCCCTGCTGCCCCGGATCGGCGAGCTGCCCGCCCTGGCCATCGAGGCATTCACGAGGCCGCCCGTCGGCAACACCACCCTCGCCGACCGCGCCCGCCTGTGCCCCGGCACGAGCATCATCGGCGGCACCAGCGCCGTCCTCTGGCTCAAGCCCGTCGAGGCCATCTGCGAGACCATCCAGCGCGACCTTGCCGAGGCCGGCACCATGCGCGGCGTCGTCCTCACCTCGGCCGGCGTCATGCCCCCCGGCTGCCCCATCGAGAAGATTCGACAGCTCCGGTACCTCCTGACAACCCAACTCTCCTCACCCGATTGATCTTCCCCTCGTTGTGCCCTCGTTGCGAAGCTCCCGCTTCGCAACGGGAGCCATGCGGCCCTGGCGCCGGCCAATCCAAGCAGGAGCTTCGGCGCCGCCCGTCGCGAAGCTGGAGCTTCGCGACGAGAGCGCAGCGGGTGTGGGCACTTAGAAACTATCTCAGAACCCACGCGGGCTGCGTTGCCGGCGCCAGCGGGGCGGATGCAAGGCGCGGCGACGCAAGCGATGCAACGGAGCGCAGCCGATGGGCACCCCGTCGGCGTCGAGGAGCCGCGCGCCCAGGGCCTGGGCCATGCCCGCCCCGCCGTCCACGGTCGCGCTCCCGCCGATGCCCAGGACGAGGCGCTTGACGCCCAGGCCGAGCGCCGCGGAGATCAGCTCGCCAGTGCCGTACGTCGTCGTCTGCGTCGGATCGCGGCGGTCAGGGGGCACCAGTGGGAGGCCCGAGGCGGCGGCCATCTCGATGACGGCTGTCCGCCCGTCGCCGAGGAGGCCGAACTCCGCTCCGACCGGCTCGCCCAGCGGCCCCGTCACCGGGGCCCGCCGCAACTCGCCGCCCGTCGCGGCCACCAGGGCGCGCACCGTGCCCTCCCCGCCGTCCGCCATCGGCACGCATACCACCTCGGCCTCAGGCGCAGCGGCCCGCGCGCCCCGCGCCATCGCCGCGGCCACCTCCTCGGCCGCGAGGCACTCCTTGAACGAGTCCGGGGCAACGACGATTTTCAAGAGATGTTCCAGGGTTCAGAAGACTCCCTGCGCCATGCCCTGTTGAATCGCCGAGCGGTTCAGGTCGAGCACACAGTTGGCCGCCACGCCCGGCGGCGGGGCGAAGGGGTAGACCAGGATCAGCAAGGGCTGGTGCCAGGTGACGATGGCCTCCGTGTGCTCGAACCGCCCGAGTTGCTTCCTGTCCTGGTCGGTCACGGTCGTCACCAGGGTCCACTCGTGCCGTTCCCAGGCAGGGACGAGGCCCAGGGTGAGTGCGTGGACCCAGCGGAGCGCAAGCGGCGAGCGGGTGCGCTTGGCGCTGAGGCGAACGTCCACCCTCAGGTCAGCCAACTCGGGCGCTGGGCGGACGTTCGTGAAGCGCTCCGCCCCGTGGTACGCCCAGTGGGTGGCATTGTAGGCCACCACGCGGTCGCGGGGCAGGATCGGCACGTTCTCTCCTGCCCCGATGACCGCCATCTGAAAGGCGATGCTCACGGAGCGCAGCCGGGCGGCCTCGGCCGGCGGGCCGGGGGGCCAGGAACCCGCCCGCTCCAGCCGCCCCGCCCGGAACGACGCGCAGCATCCCCCGAGCAGGGGGACAAACGCAGCCGCCGCGAGCCAGCTTGCCGTCGCTCGCCTCATCTCGCTTCGCCCCGCGCCCCCGTCAGGGGCCGGCCGAGCCGATGGGAATCGGTATCCACAGAAGCTGCAGATACCGCGTGTGGTTCACCCGCCCCCAGCCAACGAGGCCCAGAAGGAGGAAGCTCCCCTCGCGGACCAGGTACTTCACCTTGGCGGGGTCGGCCTTGGGGTCCGCGAGCGGGTGGACGCCGGCCTGGCCGTCGTCGTCAATGGGCACGACTTCGCGGACGCGGGTCCAGCCGAACCAGAGGCCGCCGATCTCGCCGGTCGTCCGCACGGCGACGCGCTCGCGGGTCGCCACGTCGTAGGCATCCGCACGGCCGAACCAGCAGACCAGGCAGTCCCACTGGTTCTCTGAGGCGTAGAACTCCTTCAGGATGCGCTTGCTGGGGTCGAAGTAGAGCCAGTCGCCGTGCTGGCCGCCCGGGACCAGGACGCTCCCGGTCTTGCGGCCCTTCAGGACCAACCCGGGCGCGGGGGTGAACGGGAGTTCGAGTGCGTAGAAGAGCTTCACCGAGAGCGAGGCGGCGTCGCCAGGCAGCGAGTAGCGGCCCGCGAAGCCGGCGTGCTTCACCTGCTTGAGGTCCTCGACCAGCTTGGCAAGCTGGGCAGGCTCCGGCGCCGGCTTCGGCGCCAGCCCGAGCCAGTCGCCCAGCTCCTCCTTCTTCATCGGCCCGCCGCCGTCGCAGAGGATGAACATCGTGCAGCCGCTTTGGGCAATTGCCGCGAGGGCAATCGCCAGGGCCGCCCAGCGCTTGACAGGCATTGTCACCAGAGAGGTCTCCGTTGCGGGTTAGAGTGGTCGGGCGTCTCACTTGGCCGCCAGCTTGGCAATCAGCGGCCGGAGGGCCGCGTCGAGCGACTCCTCGGTGGAGCCGGCATCCACGTTCTTGAACAGGTGCCACCGCTCGACGTGTTCGGCGCTCTCGAGGGGTTCGAGGATGTGCAGGGGGCCGACGCTCTCCAGCTCGATGAACGGGCCGGCAGTGTAGCTCTCGCAGTTGCACCCGCCGTCGGGGTAGGTGCGCCCCTCATGGTAAGGGAATTGCTTGACGAAGAGCGTGCCCTGGCGGAGATAGCCTGCCCAGCCCTGCTTGTCGGCCACACCGATCTTCTGCGGCTTGGGCCGCGCGTCGTCGGTGCTCAGCCGCAGGTACTTCGGGCCGATGGCGAAGCGGGGGTCGCTGAGGTCCGTGTAGTGCCACAGCACCATCGGGCGCGCCGGCAGCAGATAATCGTCGTGCGAGCGGAACGGCTCCTGGGGAATGATGACGCTGCCGCCGCCGTTCATGATGCTGAGCGCCCAGGGTGCGACCTCGATGGCCCAGGCGTCCCTGTTGGTGATGCGGTGGTGCACGGTGACACCGGTGCCCCGCGCGTCCAGCGTCACCGTCATCACCTTGCGGACGCCGGAGAAGCGCTCGACGGGTTGGGTGAGGCGCAGCGACAGAACGCTGAGCTTCGCGCAGCCAATCGGCTCGTTGTCCGGCACGTAGCTTCGCGTGGCCGTGGAACGCTTCCTCGGCTTCGGGGCCGAGTGGGACCCCAACTTCTGGGCGGAGCACAACTTACAGCTCGGCGTCACCGAGGCCGACTGGGCGGTCGTCGTCAAGCGCATCCGCTGGATGCGGCTCCCCCTCGTCCGGGCAATGGTTCAGGCGCGCTGGTACACCAAGGGCGATGGCAGGTTCGATTGGAACACGCCCTCCATGCGGAGCCTCTATCGCCACCTCGACGTCTGCCAGGCCGAGGGCATCCGCGTGTTCCTCACCGATTGGGGCGTGGCCACGTGGTGCAAG
Source organism: Planctomycetota bacterium (assembly GCA_041320515.1). Taxonomy (GTDB): domain Bacteria; phylum Planctomycetota; class PUPC01; order DSUN01; family DSUN01; genus DSUN01. The sequence continues at coordinate 5,594,386 of JBGLNR010000001.1, forward strand.
GTGCCGGGCTTCAGCGGCAACGACGACCCAAAGTATGCCGAGGCCATCGGCACCTGCCTCGACTATCTAACTACCAAGAAACACTACACTTGCATCAAGCACTTCATCCTGGTGAACGAGCCGAACTACGAGGGCGGCGGGTGGGACCGCTGGAAGAAGGGGGTGGAGAACGTCGCCAAGGTGCTCGCCGAGCGCAAGCTGCCCGTCACATTCGTCGGCACCGACGCCGCCCACGACGACGCCTGGCACCGCAAGGGGGTGGATGAACTCGCTAAGTGCTTTAGCGCCTGGGAGATACATCGCTACGCCCCCCAGGCCGAAGTCCTCAAGGGCGACCTCGAGGCCTACTTCCGCAAGCAGTGGGACTACGCCCTGACCCGCGACCTCGACGCCAACGAGAAGTTCTTCATGGTCGGCGAGGCCGGCATGCGCGACGGAATGGTCAGTTCCCACACCAACACGAATATCCAAACCTTTGACTACGCTGTGTTTATGGCCGACTACGCCGTCCAGGCTGCCCGCTCCGGCGCCGCAGCCGTCTCCGCCTGGATGCTCGACGACAGCTCGCACAAGGGCTTCAACTGGGGCCTCTGGAAGACCAAGGCCGAGGGCATGGCCCTCAAGCCCTGGTTCTACCCCTGGGGCCTCCTCTGCCGCCTCATCCGTCCCGGCGCTGCCATCCTCAAAGTCCCCCAGCCAAGCGACCGACTCCGCATCCTGTGCGCCCGCATGCACTTACGCGATGGCAAAGCGGCCCCCGATTGGACCTTCGTCCTCGTCAACCGCGGCCAGGCCGAGGCCGCCGTCACCCTCAAGGTGCCCGATGCCGGCGATGCCCTCTTCCGCCGCTACCTCTACGCCCGCGGTGCCGCCAAGGCCGACCCCGATGGCTTCCCCCTGCCCGTCGGCGAGGCGAAGGCCGACCTCGCCGCTGGCCTCCCCGTCGTCTGCCCACCCGACTCCGTGCTCTTCCTCACCACGCTTCCTGCCGCGCCCTAGGCCCCCAACCCGACTCTCTGATCCGTCCGATCTGTCTGATCCGTCCGATCTGTCGCATGCGGCCCCCGGCTGGCGCGGCGGCCCCTGATTGCCACAACCACAGCCATGCCAGGCGTTTGGGCCTTTCGCCCCCTCTTGCGCAAATTCGGTCGCTTTCCGCCACGGTGCTTCACTTTCCGCCACGCCTCCTATCGGTGCAAACCGTGTGGTCCGTGGTGGTGTCCCTTCTGCTCTGCCCGGAGATGAGCACCAACCACGGATTGCGCGGATGGGCACTGATGGGAAGGGTAGGGCCACGCGGCCCGACCAGCTCGGCTTCTGCGAACGGGCCGAGTTCAGTGGTCTCGCCGGCGAGCGGCGCACGGGCGAGCGACGGGGCGCGTGCCGCGCGCCATCTTGACAAGCCGCCGCCCTTTGTGGTTTACTGCCGTTCGCCCGCACACACACACCTCAAGCGCCTCTGCCCGCGCGTGGCGCTCCGGCAATGAGGGCACGCGTGAACCCGGTCGAAACCTACCTTCGCGATCTCCACCTCATCCGCTCGGCCGGCGCGGGCCAGCCCGAGACCTCGTTCTACCCCCCGCTCGCCAACCTCTTCAACGAGTTCGGCAAGACGCTCAAGCCCAAGGTCCGTTGCGTCATGCAGCTTGCGAATCTCGGGGCCGGCATGCCCGACGGCGGGCTCTTCGCCGCCGACCAGTTCCAGAGGTCATCAGGCGCTCCGGTCCCCAACCAGTTGCCCTCGCGCGGGGTCATCGAGGTCAAACCCGTCGGCGACGACGCATGGGTCGCAGCCGACGGCCCGCAGGTGAGCCGCTATTGGGGCAAGTACCGCTCCGTGCTCGTGACCAACTACAGGGACTTCGTGTTGCTCGGCCGCGACTCGGAGGGCGGGCCGCGGAAGCTGGAGTCGTATCGCCTCGCCGAGAGCGAATCCGCCTTCTGGGCCGCGGCCGCTCACCCGCGCAAGATGGCGGAGGCGCACGCCGAGCGCTTCACGGAGTACCTGCGCCGCGTGATGCTGCACGAGGCGCCCCTGGCCTCCCCTCAGGCCCTTGCCTGGTTCCTCGCGTCCTACGCGCGCGACGCCAAAGCCCGCGTCGAGCAAGCCGGCGATCTGCCCGCACTCGCCACGGTGCGCCAGGCGCTCGAAGGCGCCCTGGGCCTCACGTTCGAGGGCGACAAGGGCGAGCACTTCTTCCGCTCCAGCCTGGTCCAGACCCTCTTCTACGGCGTCTTCTCCGCCTGGGTGCTCTGGGCCAGGGAGGATCGTGTAGCACAGCCGCCCTCGGCTGTGGCTGCCCCAAGCCATGTCGAGGCCCTCGCCGCCCTGGACCTCGGGGTTGAGTTCGCCGAAGCCGCGGTCCTGGTCGTCGGCCTGGAGCCAGGTCTCCTTGCCGTCGGCGGTGAGGCGCACGAGGGCTTCGGAGAGGCCGTGCAGGCGTGGCGCGGCGGGCAGGAGCGGCCCGTCCTCGCGGCGGCGGGCGAGCACCACGTCGGCTTTGTGGCCCGCCCCGCGCAGCAACGCGGCCAGGAGGAGCGCGCGCTCGATCTCGGTGCCGTAGCCGCGGTTGAGTGTGGCCGCGGGCGCAGCCGGGCCGTTGGGCAGTTCGTCCAGCGGCACGCGTTCGAGGCGGACGGATTGGCGGACCTGGTCGAAGAGCGCCCTGGGCGGCACGCCCTTGGTGGGCAGCGAGGCGGCGCCGCCCGCCTTCTCGGCGAATGCCGTGGCCACGTCGGCCCACTCGGCCTTCGGATAGGCGATGACCAGACGCGGGGCGAAGCTCTCCACGGGCGCCATCATCGGCTCGTGGAAGAGCTGCGGCGCGTCCTTCACCTCCCACACGCCGTCCTTCCCCCAGTCCTTCGGGCCGTTGGCCGTGGCGGTGGACACGAGGCCCTTGGCCGCCTCCTCGACGACGAGCTTCACGGAGCGTCGGAGCGCGGGCTCCTCCTCCCAGAACACTTGGTCGAGGACGAGGGGTTGTAGGGGCGCCCCTGCGTGGGCGCCCGAAGAGGGCGGCCACATAGGGCCGCCCCTACCGCGATGGGCGGTGGCGAGGAAGAGGGTTGCGCCGGGCACGGCGCCCTTGAGGGTGAAGCGGAGGCGGTGCTGGAAGTTGTAGGCGGGCAGGCGCGAGTGGAGCGCCTCATCTTTCATCGCCGTGTCGGCCAGGTGGCCCACCGTGCCGTCGGGGGCCACGGTGAGGCCGAAGAGCACCTCGGCCTGCTCGCGGTCGGGGAAGTAGGCGAGCGAGCGCATCGCGGAGTCCGCCCCGCGGTCGGCCAGGATGCGCCAGGCCTCGACGCGCTTGATCTCCCATTCACAGCCGAGGGCGGCTGTGCCCTTCACAGCCGAGGGCGGCTGTGCCACAATGGTCACGACCGTCTCGTCGGCGAGGACGACGTAGCCCGCCTGGGGGAAGCGTCGGAGCAGGTCGTCGGTGCTCGGCTTCAGGGCCTCGGCGAAGAGCGGGCCGCGGGCGGCCAGGTCGGCGGCCTTCGCCACGTCGTCGTGCTGCCGCCGGCGCTGGAACTCGATGCGGTGCACCTGGTCGAGCGGGAACGTCTGCGGCTGGCCGTTGATGAGGGCGTGGAGCTGGCCCTGCGCGATGGCCTGGACCGAGCCGACATACTCCTCGCCGCTTTGGAGGTAGATGGCCTCGCCCGCGAGCGCCGCGGAACATATGACCAGTAGGACCGATAGGACCGATCGAATCGGTCGAATCGGGCGAATCGATCGAATCGATCGAAGCAATGTGCACTGTCTCATCATTTCTGCTCCCCCTTGCTTTCACGGAAGACGAGCTTCAGGTCGCACCACCCCGCGATCTGCGTGGCCTGGGCACGATACTCCCCGTAGTCCTCGGGCGGCACGCGGCGGGTCAGGTACTTGAGCGTCTGGCTCAGCGTAAGGGTCTTGCCGTCGGGCGCGGCCTCGACCTTGCCCTCGAACCACAGGTGCTTGCCGTGGATGGTGAGCGCCTCCGGCAGGCCCACAAGGGCATGGCCCGGCGGGCACGTGACCTTGAGGGTCGTGCGCATTTCCTGCGTGGTGGACCGCTCGATGGGGAACTTGCGGGTCTGGAGGGCGGCCTCGGAGAAGTCCTGCGAGAAGGCCGGCGGCGAGAAGATGCAGAGGTCGCGCGTCCGCGTGGCCGCCACGGGGATGCGGTAGCGAATCTCCATCGTGAGCGGCTTCGCCAGGTCGTCGGCCTCGCTCAATTGGAAGCCCGTGCACGTGGCCCCTGGGCTGCGGCGCTGGAGGTATTGCTGCATCATGTGGGCGTGGAGAGCGGGGGGCACGCTGCGCCAGAAGCCGCGAATCGCCGCCTCGTAGTCGCCCGTGTAGGCATTCTTCTCGACCGCCTCGCCCGAGCCGTCGGGCTTCAGGCTCAGCTCCTGCACGCTGTCGCGCAGGTTGTCCTGGGGCGGCGGCACGGGCACGTCGAGGATTTGCCCGGTCATGTGGATGATGGCTTTCACGCCGTGGTCGTCGGAGCGGAAGTAGGGGTAGCGGTGGTCGGTGGCCGTGGAGTCAATGAAGCGGGGCTTGCCGTTGGGCATCACCAGACTGATGCAATGATTGGCATCGGGGATCGGGATGTCGGTCACTGCCCGCCCCTCGTCGTTGGTCTGCACGATGGCGGGATATGCCTCAATGCCCACGGCCTTGGCGAGGCTGGCCAGCACAATCGCCTTGTCCGTACAGTCCCCGTAGCCGTTCTTCAGGGTTTCGGAGGCTGGGTGGCCGGCCCAACTGCTGGAGAGGGAGCCTTTGATGGACATGTAGTTGACGTTGCGCTGGACCCAGTGATAGATGGCGGCCAGCTTCTCGTCGTCGGTCTTGGCGTCGCCGACGATCTTCTGGGCCAGGGAAACGACCTCGGAGGTCGTTTCGATCCGCTCGCGCTGGGGCCGTCCTCCACACCGAAACGGATGGCGCAGGCAACGTCACCGACAAGTGGGTCACATACGAGGGAGATGACTACCCCTTCGTCAGTGCCTCCCAGGCCGCCGAGAGCATCCTCAAGGGCGAGGACCTCTCTCTGTGCTACATCGAGGCGATCACACGCAAGAGCCTGCTGGAGGCCGAGGGCCGCGTGAAGACAGGGATACTCGCGAAGGAAGAAGAGCAAGATCAGCTCGATCCGCCTCGCCTCACCCTTCATGCGTCAATCTCTTGCCAGTTATCCCTGATAGGCCACCTCGACCTCGAAAACGTGAAGGCTACTGGGGATGCCAACTTCCGCCTGGCCACCTTCAGGAGCAGGGCGGGCTTCCGTGGGGTCACTTTCAGCGACGAGGCAGACTTCAGCTCGGCCACCTTCCACCGCTGGGCCGACTTCCGCGATGTCACCTTCAGCGCCTGCGCGAACTTCCTCGGTGCGACCTTCAATGACGCCGCGGACTTAAGGAATGCCAGCTTCAGCCGCGAGGCGCAGTTCTTCCGAGCTACTTTCAGCGGCCGAGCGGACCTCGACGGGTGCACCTTCTTGTCGTGCAGCCTTTCAGAGGCACGCTTCGAGAAGTTCTGCTCTCTCGCCGGAATCGCGGCGGGAGAGATTGACCTCTCTGAGGCCGTTTTCACCGAGGGCGTGCGGCTCTCACCCGACTCCGAGAAGTTCGCACAACTTCTGAACCAGATAGGACCGCTCTTCGCAGAAGGGAGTGAACTAATAGCGCTCAAGGAGGAAGAGTTTCAGCTTCTGCACGAATGGCAAGAAGCCGGCCGGGCGATCTGTCGCGTCGACTTCAGGGGTTCCCTGATCCAGGGCGACCTGCGCTGCGATTTCGAGCATATCAGTCCTGTGAGGAAGGGCGGCCCCCGGCACGACCCCGTCCTCTCCGCTCACGCCTATGGGAATTGGCGGGAAGCCGAGAAGCAGTATGCCTGGCTCAAGGAGCAGTATCGCAAGCAGGGGGCATACGGCGACGAGGATGAGGCGCACTGGTGGGCATCGGAATGCGCCCGGCGAAGGACGCTTCCAGCCGGGAACCGCTTCTGGCTCATGATCCCACTCCTTCTTTTCGCGTTCACGTGCTACGGGATCCTCGGCCCCGAGGCCTACCTGGACGCCCTGCCGCTGTTCCTGGTGGCGTGGGCGGGCGCGTCGCTGCTTTGTCTGCCGAGATGGGGCAAGTGGCTGATCTTCCGCAAGGCATTCGGCTACGGCGTGAGGCCGTGGAACATAGTGATCACGATACTGGTCGTCGTGCTGGCCTTCGGCTGTCTTTTCTGGCGCGCTGAGGCGGCGGGCCTCATCCGCAGCACCGACCCTCCTGCGTTCACCTCGCCCCTCCTGAAGGGCCTGTACTTCAGTGCGATCACGTTTGCGACGGTGGGCTACGGCGACGTGAGGGCGCTGGGCTGGGCGGCGTCGGCGGCCATGATCGAGGGCTTCCTGGGCATTCTGCTCAACGCGGCGCTGGTGGTCGTCATCTTCCGCAAGATGATCCGCTGAGCGGCCCTCCCATCGTCCTCGTCCCTCGTCCTCGATTCCTCTGCTGTGCTCGGTGAAGAGTCGAGGACGAGGGACGAGGGACGAGGGACGAGGACGATTCGACCAGGTGCTCTGCGCTCTTGCGCCCGAGCCGCCAATCGGCTACACTCCCCCCAATGAGCACGGAAGCCCCACAGACCAGCCACGCCCTCCTCCTCCCCGTCCGCCTCCTCGTGCCCTGGGCGGGGCTGCTGGCGGCGGCGCTCGCCGTTTCTGTCGGCCTCGGGGTCGAGGGGGTGGACTACCCGACGCCGTTCGCCATCGCCCACGGTCTCCGGCTCCTGGTGGGCGCCGAGCTGTTTTTCATCCTCGTGCTCGTGCCGATCCTGGCTCCACGACCGCGGCTGGCCGAAATGCTCCTGCTCCTGTGCCTGGGCGCCCCGGCGGTCGTCGTGGCCGCGTGGGTCTCGGATGCCAGCCTGCTGCAAGCCCTGGCCAGCCAGGCATATCTCGTGGCCGCGGCGCTCTTCGTCGCGGCCCTTTGCGCGTTCGTAGTGCGGCCTTCAGGCCGTCGGCCTGGCATACGGGCTGAAGCCCGCACTACGAACCTGGGGTGGTACTGGATGGCTCTGGGCGCGCTGGGAGCTGGCGGCCCATTCGTCGCCTTCATCGCCGAGGACCTGCTACAGGCACAGGTCGGCTGGCTCTACGCCGCCTCGCCCTTCTGGGTCGCCGACCGGTTGTGCCGGGTCGAGGGCTTCGGGTGGGATTGGGCCGCGCCCTTCGCCGCACTGCTCGTCCTCGCCGGAGCCCTTGTGCCGCTGAGCCGGCGCCTGAGACGCCAAGAAGGATCCGACTGATCCGACCGATCCGACCGATCACCGAGAGCCTGGAAGGCGCAGCCCGTCCCCCGCTTGACCCCACAAGAGCCGGGGATATACTATGATCGAGAGGAGGTGGTGGCCATGCCCATCCGCCGAGCCGTGTTCGCCGAGGAGGGGTGGTATCCAGCGAGCCGGGCCGCGCTCGTGCAGATGCTCGAGGAGTTCGTGCCCGAGCGCGCCGACGCGGCGCCAGCACTCGTGGGGCACGGGGCGCGACGCCCAGACCCTCTGGTTCTCCTACGGCCACTTCGTCGGGCCGAAGGGCGAGGCCAGCCGCCAATACCACTCCGCCGTGGACCTCCGCGACCCCGCCGACTTCACGCGCGCCGTCATCACCGCGCGGCGCCGCACGGGCATCTTCGGCCAAGGCGATTTCCCCCAGTACTACCTCACCCCCCGCGAGTCGCGCCACATCAAGGGCCGAGCCACCGTGACCTACGGCGGCATCTTCCGCGGCCAGCACTGGCCCGACCTCGCGCTCGTCTGCGAATCCAACTTCGACATCAAGGGCCTGGCTTCGTCCGACCTGGCCCTCTGCGGCTACGCCGAACGGGAGTTCACGAAGAACTACCCCGCCGCCATCCCCTTCCGCGCCCTCGTGCCTGCGAAGCTGGACGGCATCCTCGTCGTCGGCAAGGCATACTCCGTGACCCACGACGCCCTGTCGCTGGCCCGCATGCAGCGCGACCTGATGGCGATGGGCGGCGCGGCGGGCCTGGCCGCCGCCAAAGCCGTCGCCGCCAAGCGGGCCGTGGCCGACGTGGACATCCCCGACCTCCAGAAGGGCCTCATCGCCCTCGGCATCCTCCGCCCCGCCGACCTCGCCGAGCCGCCCGCGGTCGGCCCCAATGAACTGGACCAACTCGTCCGCGACCTGGCTGCCGACTCGCTCCCCCTGCCAGGACAGGTGAAGCTCCTCGGCCACGGCAAGGCCGCCATCGCCCCGCTCAGGAACGCCCTGCCCGCCGCCACCGACCGCGGCAAGGCGGCCTGCGCCAAGGCCCTCTGCTTCCTGGGCGACCCCGTGGGCGTGCCCATCCTGCTCGCCGAACTCCAGCGGCAGCTTGCGACCGACAAGCTGCCCGCCAGCCCCCGCGAGCGCCACGAGGCGCCCGACCACGGCTACGCCCCCGACCCCGCCTTCCTCATCCGCACCATCGCCCTCGCACGTGACCGCCGCCTGCTCCCCCTCCTCAAGCCCCTCGCCCTGCGCATCCCGCTCAATCCCACGAAGGCCGACGACGCCTTCGAGTACGTCTTCGCCATCTGCTGCGCCTGCGAGCGCCTCGCCGATGCATCGGCCATCGAGGCCCTCGAGGCGCTCGCCGACAAGCCGGGCATCAAAGACTCGGCACTCCCCGCCGGCGCCGACCCCAGGAAGTCCGCCAACTACGTGGCCGAGCGCCACGCCTACCTCGAGCTGTGCGTGGGCCGCGCCCTCGCCCGCTGCGGCTCGCCACGCGGCTGTGAAATCCTCATCGCCTACCTCGCCGACCCCCGCGGCGTGCTCGCCCGCAGCGCCCACGACGAGTTGGCCGGCCTGGCCGGCCGCGACCTGGGCTTCGCCCCCGAACCCTGGCGTCACTGGCTCGCCCAGGCCCCCAGGCCCCTCCCCCCCGCCCCCTACACCCACAGGCTGGAGTGACCAGCAGAGTCGCTCAGTGTCGCGCAGAGTCGCTCAGTTCCGGATCGGCCGATCCGCCGCGTCCGGCCCCAGACTCGCCCAGTGTTGCTCAGAGTCGCTCACCTGTGCGCCACAGGTGGCCCCACCCCTCCCCCCGGGCAGGCGCCACAACCAAGGGCGCTGGAAGCCCGGGCAGAAGTGCCCCACCCCCAGCCGCCTCTTCGCCCGCCGCATCGAGGCCCACGACAGGCCCGCCCCCCGCGCCCGCTGCCCGACCTCGCTGCTCGCCAGCGGCCCCCCGCCCAGCACCTCGCGCAGCCAGGCCGCCGCAGCCGTCAGCCGCTCGGGCGCAACGGCCGCCGCCCGCACGGCCCCTCGTTCCCACGCCAGCCGTGGCACACCCGGCCGCTCGGGCCACCCGACCACCCGAAACGCCAGCCCCGTCGGCCCCGCCACCAGGGTGTTCTTCACGGGCATAAGTAGCCGCCGTTCCGACACTTCGGCATCCGCCAGCACCATCCAGGCCGCCCGCGCCGCCATCCGCCCGCCCTTGCCCGCCACGGCCAGCACCGCGGCACCCGTCTCCTCCGCCAGCTCGGCCAGCGCGGCCAACACACCCCCGACACCCCCCTTTCGGCGTCGAGTCTCGCGCTGCACAAACGCCTCCACAGGGTCAACCACCACCAGCCGCACCCCGCCCCGCACCCCGATCGCGTGGCGCACCGCCCCCAGGCTCTCCTCCAACGCAAATACCCGTCGCGGCAGCACTTGCGACGCCTCGGCCACCCGAACCTCGGCCACCCGCGCCAGGTCGGCCCCTGCCGCCTCCAGACGCGGGCGCACCGTTTCAGCCAAATCATCCTCCGGCGTCAGAAGCACCACGTCCCCAGCCATCCCAGACTCCATATTCCAGATTCCAGATTGCCCCGAGCACCGGCTGGCCGCCCCCGTGCGTCCGTCTGGCTCCTGAATCTGTAATCTGCAATCTGGCATCTGGGATGCCGTGGCCTCCGGCCACGGCCCGCCCCGGCTCACCCGCGCCGCTATGTCCAGCGCCACCAACGACTTACCCACTCCGCCCTCCCCCGCCAGCACCGTCACCCGCCCCAGCGGGATGCGGCCCGGCCAGAGCCACTCGACCGCCTCGGCCTCCACCTCGTCCAGCGGCACACGCTCCGCGTGGCCAACACCTACCCGCCCACGAGCGGCAACCTCACCGTCGTCCTGCCGACGGCCCTTGTGCCCAATCCGGGTGTCTTCACCGGCCTCGTCGCCCGCTACAGCTTCGACGACGCGGCCAACCTCGGGAAGGACTACAGCACCTCCGGCTACACCGCCACGAACTCGGGCGCTTCCTATAGCCCGCTCGGGCACACCGGCGGCGCCGCCAGCTTCCCAGGGGTCAACGAGTACCTCCAGTTGCCCAGCAACGCCACGCTGGACAACCTCCAGAACCTGCCGGCCTACACCCTCGCCGCGTGGATCCGCGCCGACCAGGTGCCGCCTGGCACCGGCGACCAGAACAACGCCAACTACGGGATCATCGAGAAGGCCGGCTGGCACTCAGGGCTGCGCTACAGCAATGCGTCGAAGTTCGCCGACGATGCCTGGCGTGTCGGCGACGTGAACGTGACCGCCACGAGCGCGGGCACCTACGCGTCCCAGGAATGGCACCACGTGGCCGTCACGGTCAACAAGGCCACCGGCAGCATCCAGCTCTACGTGGACGGCGTGCCGGATGGCACCGCCAGCTTCACCCCGGGCACGGACGCGCGAGCCTACGGCACTACCCAGTGGCGCATCGGCACCGCCAACCCCGGCGCTGGGACCTACCGCTGGCCGATGGACGGCCTGATTGACGACGCCGCCCTCTGGAGCGTCGCCCTCACGCCGCAACTCATTCAGGACCTCTACCAGTCGGGCTTCGGCAGCGTGCCGCAGTTGGGCAACCTGCGGCTCGACCCGCACACGCAGGTGACGCTGAGCGGCGGCGGCGTGGCCGGCTTCACCACCATCGGCGCCACGGGCGGCCTCACGATCAGCACCAACCTGAGCGTGCAGCAGACGGCCAGCGGACCCGCGAACATCAGGGGCACGGCCACAGGCGTCCACCTCAACGCCGACGTCACGACAACCAACTTCACCGTCACCGGCCCCGGCACGGTGAGCCTGGGGAACGACGCCGCGCTCAACATCGCCTCGGGCGGCAAGCTCAACATCCCCGCAGGCGTCACGCTGTCCGGCAACCCTGGCGTGGGCGGCACGGCCACGGTCAACGCCGCCACGGCGAGCATCGATTTCCAGGGCGGCCTCAACGTGGCTAGCGGCACGCTCGTCCTCAACCTGCCCGCCGGCGGCAAGCCGCAGGGCGCCGCGGCATACTACTCGTTCGACAACGTGGCCGGCACCACGGTGGTCAACGAGGGCAGCCTCGGCACGTCCAAGAACGGCACCCTTGCCGGCGGCGCGACCATCGTCGCCGGCCGCCGGGGCAATGGCATGAATGTGAACGACGACTCGGCCATGCGGATGACGGTTGGCGCGGAGGCCTCCGGCCAGGGCGTGGACATCGGCTCCGAGTGGACAGTCTCCGCCTGGTTCTACAACCTGCACCCGGTCGGCTCTTGGCGCACCCTCATCCGCGGCGCGCAGAACGACCACCAGGTCATCGTCCAGGACACCGCGGTCAACCTCGGCTGCTACGACAACGCCAATGGCGGCTTCCGCGACAGCGGGGCCGACCTCCTGGCCGGCCAGGGCTGGCACCACATCGTCGCCGTCGGCAACGCCGGCAGCACCACGACCAGCTTCTACATTGACGGCGTGCTCGTGGGCACCTCCGACCGCAAGAGCACGACCGAGTTCTCCGCCTTCGGCAACCACCTGGGCGGCGGCCAGCCCTTCGCCCAGATCGTGGACGAGTTCGTCGTCTACAACCGGGCGCTCTCCGCGGCCCAGCTCCAAGACCTCTACAACGCCGGCCTGAACGGCGGGGTCTACGCCACGCGGATGGGCGACCTCACGATGTCGCCGGGCACGCGGCTGGTTTCCACCACGGCGCCCGTCGGCTTCAGCACCGCCACCATCGGCGGAGGCACCACTGCCAACCCCACCACGATGACAGGCGACTTCACGATTGACCGCCGCATCGCCGTCACCGGCACCGGCCGCCTCCTCGTCAACGGCCCGACAGGCAGCGACGGCGACCTGCGCATCAGCGACGGCCTGGTCTACGAGTGGAGCTTCCGTAACCGCACCAGCCACGACCTCATCGAGGTCCTGGGCGACCTGCACTTCGGCGGCAGCTTCACCCTCAGCATCTTCGGGGAGGGCAGCAGCATCCAGTCAACCGACTGGATGCCCATCTTCCTCTACAGCGGCATCCTGGACGCGCCCCCCGGCGGGCTCGACTACACCATCCAGATCGGGAACGCCGCCGACCCGCGGCACCTGTACATCTGGGACACCACGGACGCGGCGCTGTTCGTGGGGCTCCACGAGGGCCAGCAGGGCATCTGGCTCCACGGCCTGGTTGCCCAGGCGGTTCCCGAGCCCGGCACGCTCAGCGTCCTTGCCCTCGGCGCGCTGGCTCTCCTGCGCCGCCGGCGTCGTGGAGGGCGGAAGTGACCGCTCCTCCCCCGTGAGGCCTCCGGAAGCGAGGGACCCCCGACGGGTCCCTCGCTTGCTCTCACACACTTCTCACAAGGGTTGCGGCTGCCGCGCCCGCAGGTGACGAGGTGGCCATGGAGACGCGCCGCCGGCTTGCTGGCGTCCTGCCCGTGATTGGCGATGAAGCCGATTCGGACACTAACACCAGTAAATAGTCCGCATTGTTGGCGTTTTCTGGGAAGCCCCCAAGACACAAGTGCTGGCTACACAAGTACTTGTGCGAATGGAACTTTCCTGCGGGCCAAAGGTTCGGCGGACTTTCTGGTGTTTTGAGTCACAGATGATCTGAGTTCTGCATTTGAAGATGCGACACCCACCCCCGACCAGCGCCCCCCGCACCCCGCCCACTGTCCACAGTCCACTGTCCACCGCCCATCCCCTCTTGCGCGGCGGGCGCTCGCGGAATAGAATGAGGACGAGCAGGAATCTGCCGCGCCCCACCAAGGCCCTGGGAGCGAGAGCATGGCCGAGAAATCGCCGATGGACATCGCGCGAGAGCGCATCGCCCAAGCAGAGCGCACGCGCAGCACCGAACTCAACCTGTCGCGCTTGGGCGTGGAGGCGCTCCCGCCGGAGTTGGGCCGGCTGACGAACCTGGAGCGACTCTACCTCACCGGCAACCGCCTCACGGCTCTCCCGTCGGAGCTGGGCGGGCTGACGAACCTGCGGGATCTCTCCCTTCGTGGCAACCGCCTCATGGTGCTCCCGCCGGAGCTGGGCCGGCTGACGAACCTGACGCAGCTCTGGCTCCGCGGCAACCGCCTCACGGTGCTCCCGCCGGAGCTGGGCCGGCTGACGAACCTGACGGACCTCTCAGTCCAGGGCAACCGCCTCACGGTGCTCCCGCCGGAGCTGGGCCGGCTGACGAACCTGACGCGCCTCTGGCTCGCCGGCAACGCCCTCACGGCGCTCCCGCCGGAGCTGGGGGAACTCGAGAAACTCCAATTCCTGTCGCTGAACGGGAACCCGCTTCCCGAGCCGCTAATGGCAGCCCACCGACGTGGCATCGGGAAACTGCTGGCCTATCTCCGCAGCCTGAAGGAGGCGGAGCCGCTCTACGAGGCCAAGCTCCTCCTCGTCGGCGAGGGCAAGGTCGGTAAGTCTTGCCTCCTTGACGCTCTCGAGGGCAGACCTTTCAAGGAGGGGCGCGATACAACGCACGGAATGGAGATTCGCACCCTTCTGCTACCACACCCTCATGGCGACAAGACACTGACGCTGAACTGCTGGGATTTCGGCGGCCAACCGGTCTACCGCATCAGCCACCAGTTCTTCTACAGCAGGCGCTCCCTCTACCTGCTCGTCTGGGACCCCAGAAGTGGAGCTGAGAAGTGCGATGTGGAGGGATGGATCAAGCGCATCCGCCTCCGCGTCGGCGACGGCGCGCGCATCCTCATCGTCGCCACCCACTGCGAGACGGGCGACCGCATCGCACGGATTGACGAGGCCATCCTCAAGCGCGATTACGGCGACCTGATCGTCGGCTTCCACGAGGTGGACAGCCAGACGGGCAAGGGGATCGTTTCCCTCAAGCATAGGATCACCGAGGCCGCCTCCAGCCTCCCCCAGATGGGCGAGCCTTTCAGCAAGCGGTGGAAGACCACCCGCGATGAGGTGCTGGCCCTGCGCGATGCCAATCCCCGCATCCCCTTCGCCACGTTCCGCGAGATATGCTCGAAGCACGAACTCGACGACATGGCCATCAGAACCCTCGCCGACCTGATGCACGACCTGGGCCACTGGGTCTACTTTGGCGACGACGAGGGGCTGAAGGACGAAGCGGTCCTCCAGCCCGAATGGCTCACGAAGGCCATCGGCTTCGTCCTGGAGGACCGCCCGACCAACGAGGCCCACGGCGTCCTGCCCCACGACCGCCTGCGCGGAATCTGGTTCGAGCATGCGAGGAAGGATGAGCCGCGCTACGACCCACGACTGCACCCCTTCTTTCTGCGTCTGATGGAGAAGTACGACGTCTCCTATCGGCTTCCGGACGAGCAGAGCAGCCTCGTGACTCAGCTTGTGCCGGACGTGCGGCCCGACTTGCCATGGACTGACGAGAAGCCGGCCCCGCCTGATCGGCCGCAGATCTCCCTCGTGTGCCAGATGGATGAGGTGCCTCCTGGACTTGTGCCCTGGCTGATCGTCCGCACGCATTACTTCGCGGCCGAAGACGAACTCCACTGGCAGAAGGGCATGTTCCTTGAGCAAGTCAAACACGGTGAGGCGCTCCTGGAGCTTCGCGGCCGCGAGCTGGCCACCATCGTTCGGGCCGAGTACCCAGACTACTTCATGAGCATCCTGCGCCACACGTTGGAGCGCCTGATCGAAGACCGCTGGCCGGGCCTGAAGTGGACCCTGTCGGTGCCGTGCCCGCACAAGGGCAAGGATGGCAAGCCATGCAACGGGCGATTTCCCCTCGACACTCTGCACAAGCTGAAGGCGAAGATGGAGGTGGTCCCCTGCATGGCCTGCTCCGGCCTCTCCCGCATAGACAAGCTGCTGACAGGTTTCGAGCCGCCGCCATTGACGGCTGCCGTAGCGGGCCTGCAGAGCCAGATTGCAGCCAGCGTCGCGCTCCTGCTTCGGGTGCTGTCCACGGAAACCCGCGAGTGCCCGCGGCTGTTCACCCTCCTGCCCGAGGACCTGAGCGCGTGGAACCCGAAGAACCTCGGCATGCAGGGCTATCGGCTCACCCTCTGGTGGCGGCTACCCGGTCGAGCTGATTGACGTGCTCGACGCCGCCATCGGCAGCCTGACGCAGGAGCGGATGGACGTGGCGTTCATCGCCCTCCACGGCACGTTCGGCGAGGATGGCGGCATCCAGTCGATCCTCGAGGTCCTCGGCGTGCCCTACACGGGCTCAGGCGTGACGGCGAGCCGCCTGGCGATGGACAAGGTGGCGTCGAAGCGCTGCTTCCGCAAGGCGGCCGTGCCCACCCCGGCGTTCGTGGAGATCGAGGGCCACTGGAGCCAGGAGCGCAAGGCCGCCTCGGTCGCCCCACTGGGCCTCCCGTGCGTGCTCAAGCCCGCCTCCCAGGGCTCGAGCGTTGGCGTCAGCATCGTAGACACCGAGGACCAGCTCCCCGGCGCCATCGCCCAGGCGCTCGAGTTCGACGAGCGGGCCATCGCCGAGGAGTTCATCGGCGGCCGCGAGCTGACGGTCGGCATCTTCGGCGACCGGCCGCTCCCCATCATCGAGCTGCTCTACGAGGGCCGCATCTTCACCTACAAGGTGAAGTACACCAAGGGCGCGGCACAGCACGACAAGGAGTCCGCGCTGGCCGACGGCCTGGCCGAGCGGGTGCAGAGCATCGCCCTCGCCGCCCACCAGAGCCTCGGCTGCCGCGGCTGCTCGCGGGTGGACGTGCGGCTGAACGCCGCGGGCCAGCCCTTCGTCCTCGAAGTGAACACCATTCCCGGCATGACCGAGACCAGCCTGCTGCCCGACGCCGCGGCGGCGGCCGGCATCTCGTTCGCCGAGCTGTGCGTCGCCTCGATCGACATGGCCCTCAAGAACGGCCACAAGAACGGCCATCGCAACGGCGCCGCCAAGCCCGCGCATCAGCCCGCCGAACCCGTGCTCGTGGGAGCCTGAACGTCCACATCCTTTGCGGAGCAAGACCGTGGGTGCAAAGAACAAGAAGCTGAAGGAAGGGGGCTGGCCGGGCTTCCGAGGCGCCCTGGTGTGGCTGGTTCGGAAGGCCACGACCGGCGTCCTCTCACTCGGCCTCCAGGGCGCCATCGTCGTCGCGCTCGCCATCGCGGCGGCCATCGGCCTCTCCCTGGCGCGCCGCCAGGCGAGCCGCATGCCGCAGTACGCCATCTGCCCCGCCCAGTTCCGCGCGCAGGCCCCGCCCTGGTGCGCGGGCGACCTCGAGCAGGTGAAGTTCCCCCGCGAGTGCTACAGCGTCTTCGATGCCAGCCTGACGCGCGACGTGGCCGCGGCCTACGCCGCCTCGCCCTGGGTCAAAGCCGTCCGCCGCGTCGAGAAGCGCTTCCCTAACCACCTCGCCGTCGAGCTGGACCTCCGCGAGCCGGCCGCCTTCGTCCGCCTGCCCGACGCCTCTCACGCCGTGGACACCGACGGCGTGTGCCTGCCGCTGGCCTACGAGAAATGGGACCACGAGCAGCGTCCGCTGCCCCTCATCTTCGGCGTCAAGAGCCAGCCGCCCGAGCCCGGCAGGCGCTGGAGCGACCCCGGCACCTTCGCCGCCCTCTCCGTCCTCCAGGCCCTCGCCACCGAGCCCACGCTCTTCCACCAGGTGCACTTCGTGGACGTGTCGAACCTCGAAGGGGTGATTGACCAGCAGCGGAGCGAGGTCCTGCTCTTCACGCGCCGCCGCGTGCGCGTGGCCTGGGGCCGCCCGCCCAACACCACAAAGTTCGGCGAGCCGTCCGTCCCCTGCAAGCTGGCCCGCTTGCGCCGCTACCTGTCGCAGCCCGCCGCCCTCGCCGACGGCGCCGCCGCCGGCGTGGACCTCCGCTTCCCTGAGGACGATGCGACGCCCATCTCCTACCCCCCCGTTCGGAGCACCGACCATGCCTCGACGCCGTGACGAATACCTCGTGTCCCTCGACCTCGGCACCGCCGTCACCCGCGCCGCCGTGGCCTGCTGGCGCGCGGACGGCGACGTGGTGCTCGAAGGCTACGCCGAGACGCCCACCCGCGGCGTGGCCAAGGGCCTCATCGTGGACGCCGCGGAGGCCGCCGAGTGCATCCGCGAGGCCATCGAGGGCGCCGCCAGCCTCGCACGCGTCCGCGTCTACACCGTCCTCGCCGCCATCGCCACCCCCTTCGCCCGCGGCGTCAACAGCCGGGGCTGCATCGCCATCGCGCACGAGGACAAGCTGGTGCGCGGCGCCGACGCCGCCCAGGCCCTCGACGCCGCCAACCGCGTCTCGCTCCCAGGTGACCGCGTGGCCGTCGAGGCCTACAGCCAGGGCTTCACGGTGGACGACGCGCGCAACGCCCGCAACCCCGTGGGCATGGTCTGCGCCCGCCTCGAGGCTGAACTCCACGTCGTCTCCGACTCCCAGTCCGCCCACGCAAACGTCCGCCAGGCCGTCAAGAAGGCCGGCTTCCACCTCGAACGCGCCATCTACGCCCCCCTGGCCACCTCCGAGGCCGTCCTCACCCCCGAGGAGAAGCGCCTCGGCGGCGCCCACGTGGACGTTGGGGCGGCCAAGACCTGCATCTCGGTCTACTTCGGCGAATACCCCCGCTACACCCGCGTCGTGCCCATCGGCGCCGACCACATCACGCGCGACCTGGCCATCGGCCTCAACATCCCGCTCGCCGACTCGGGGCGAGGCGATCGGTCCGCGACTTCCGGCGGACGGCGCTGACGCGGGAGCAGCTTTCGCAGCTCTTGTGGGCCACGCAGGGCGTCACGGCGAGCCGCCACGGCCAGGCATTTCGGGCCGCTCCGTCGGCGGGGGCCTGTTACCCGATTGACACCTATGTGGTCGTGAACCGCGTGGAGGGGCTGGAGGCGGGGCTGTACCGCTACGACGTGGAGGGCAGGCGCCTTGGCCGCCTGCGGACCGGCGACCTGTCGGCGGCGATTGCCGCGGCGTGCCTCGACCAGGAGATGGCGGCGGAGGCGGCGGTGGTCTTCGCGTGGGTCGCGGCGCCCGCACGCGCGAAGGGCCGCTACCGCGAGCGGGCCTACCGCTACGTGTACCTGGACGCGGGGCACATCGGCCAGAACCTGCACCTGGCCGCCACAGCGTTGGGTCTCGGGTGCTGCGCCATCGGGGCGTTCTTCGACGACGAGGTGAATGCGCTCCTGGGGGTGGACGGCCTGGAGGCGA
The DNA here is from genome assembly GCA_041320515.1 of Planctomycetota bacterium. Lineage (GTDB taxonomy): Bacteria > Planctomycetota > PUPC01 > DSUN01 > DSUN01 > DSUN01. The sequence continues at coordinate 5,612,820 of JBGLNR010000001.1, forward strand.
CCGCGGTCTACCTGTCGGTGGTGGGCGTTCCGGCACAGGATTCTCGGGGGCGCTAGAGCGCCAAGGACGCATCGAGTCTGGCCCCGGTTCTGGGGGGTCACGAGGCAGCCACTGGCGTGGCACGGCTGGCTTGCCCAGCCGTGTCCCCGCTCTGGAGGGGCAGACACGGTTGGGCAAGCCAACCGTGCCACGCTTGCGGGGCGGCGGAGCCTAGCGAGGGTGGGGGCCGGACTGAGAGGCAACAAGGACTTTGACTCTGAGGGCGGGGGCGCGCTATACTACGCCTGCGGCGGGTAGGATGCGAGGCGGGGCGGATGGCAAAGCCAGGCAGAGCAAGCTACGTAGACGCCCAGATCTACGCGATGCTGGAGGCGATCCGCAAGCGCCTCGCGCGCGATGCCGGGTGGCGCGTGGTGGCCCGGGGGCACGACTGGTTGTGCCCGTACTGCGGCGAGGTCGGCTTCTCCGGCTACGAGGAGGCGAAGGCCCCCCGCAGCATCCTCCAGCACCTGCTGAACGACTGTCCCCATTGGACAGAGGAAGCTGGCACGCGGTTCAGCCACAAGCTCCTTGTGGCGAAGGCCCGCCGCCTGGAGACGGATGAGCTGATTCGGACCCAGCGCGCCTGGCGCACGGCGGACAAAGTGGGGCGCTGGTACTGCCCCTACTGCGGCCAGGCGACCAACGTGCCCTGGGTGGCCGACAGCAAGGATCCCTCGCCGCCGCAGGAACTGGTCCACGCCCACCTGGACCGATGCCCCGCCCGGCGCGCCGGCTGCAAGCCGCTGCCCTTCGAGGCGCTCCAGCTCATCATCGAGGACTCGGACCGCTACCGCGAGATCATGGTGGCCGTGCGCTGCAAGATGGCGCAGGAGGCCAACTGGCGCCAGGTGACCCGTGAGGGCAAGTGGCTCTGCCCCAGGTGCCGCGAGGCCGTGCCAGAGGTCGACATGTCGTCGGAGGCGGAGCGGCGGGCGCTCAGCCCGGTGCGGGTTGCCCGCCACCTGATGGAGCGGTGCAAGCCGCGCGCCGCGGGCGCCCCGGCGCCTGCGCTGGCCGACTCAGCCGTTGGGCAGCCCCAGCCACCGCCCGAGCCCGAGGGCGAGATGCTCATCCTCCAGTCCACCTCGATGTTCCAGGCGCTGACGACGACTGAGGAGACGGCGCCGCAGGCCCCACCGGCCCCCCTGGCCCCCTCGCCCGGCGCGCCGCCGGCAGCAGCCGACGCTTCCGAGCGCGCCCGCGAGGCCCTGCGGGAGGCCCTGCCCACGCAAGCCCCGATCCTCGACGGCTACGATCTCCACTGCCTGCACCGCGCCGCCAGGGACTTTGGTGGGACGTTCTACGACTATTTCTACGTGTCGCCCGAGAACGTAGCCGTCGTCATCTGCAATCTGCCCACGCGCGGCCCCGATGCGGTGCGGACCATCGGCGCGTTCCGCAAATCGCTCCACCACCACGCGCAGTACCACCAGTCCCCGGCCGAGGTGCTCCGGCGGACGAACAAGGACGTCACGGCGCACCACGACGCCAGCTCGTTCATCACGGCGCTCTACGGGGTGCTCGACGCGCACGCGGGCTTCTTCACCTACGCCCGGGCTGGGCACAGCATGCCCATCCTGTTCAACCGGCAGGACGAGCCGCCCGTGCGCGAGCTGAGCAGCCGCGGTCTCGCCCTCGGCATCCAGGAGGGCGCGGCCTTCGACCAGGCCATCGAGGATGTCGCCATTCACTTCCGCTCGGGCGACGTGTTGGTCCTCTACGCCGGCGGGGTGACGGAGGCCGAGAACGTGAGCGGCGAGCCCTATGGCATCGCGCGCCTCGGGGCCGCCGTCGAGCGCCCCTACGGTGAGGCCACCAGCCAGGCCCTGGCCGCGGGCGTGTTCGAGGACGTCCGCCTGTTCCTCGGCACCGCGGCCCAGAAGGACGACATCACGCTCCTGTGCCTCCGCAAGCCGTGAGCCGCCCATGCTCGACGCCCTCCGCAACAACCTCCAGCGCGTCCGCCAGCGCATCGCCAACGCCTGCGCGCGCGCCGGCCGGGCGCCGGCCGAGGTCACGCTCGTCGCGGTCACTAAGTCCGTGCCGCGCTGCTCCACGACATCGGCATCCAGGAGGCCGAGCGCAAGCACGGCTCCGCCGCGCCCCAGTTCCAGGAACTCGAGGGGCCGCCCATCGCCCGCCGCATCCTCGAGGGCCTCGACTTCGCCGAGGCCGACATCCAGCACGTCGCCCGCATCGTCGGCAGCCACCATAGCGGACGCGACATAGACACCCCTGAGTTCCGCATCGTGTGGGACGCCGATTGGCTGGTCAACATCCCCGAGCACTGCGCGACGATGGATGTCGGGTGCACGCGAGAATTCATCGAGCGCACCCTTCGCACCGCGACGGGGCGCGCCCTCGCCATCGAGCGGCTCCTCAGCCCGCAAATGATGGCCCCGGTCATATCGGTCCGATCCGTCCGATCCGTCTGATCCGTCTGATCAAGGAGACACAGTGATGGTTACTGAGTTGAAGAAGGGCGTCTATTGGGTCGGCGTGGTGGACTGGGCTCTCCGCCGCTTCCACGGCGTCGAACTCTCCACCCACCGCGGCTCCGCCTACAACGCCTACCTCATCGTGGACGAGAAGGTGGCACTCGTGGACACCGTCTGGACGCCGTTCACGAACGAGCTGCTCGCCAACATCCGCGAGGTGGTGGACCCCGCGAGGATTGACTACGTGGTCGGCAACCACTGCGAGGTGGACCATTCAGGCGCGTTGCCCGCCGTGATGCGCGAGGCGGCCAACGCCCAACTCATCGTCTCCAAGCGCGGCCTCGACAGCTTCGAGGGCCACTACCACCAGCCCTGGAACTTCCACGCCGTCGGCACCGGCGACTCGATTTCCCTCGGCAAGAACAGCCTCGTCTTCGTCGAGGCCCCGATGCTGCACTGGCCCGACTCGATGTTCACCTATCTCACCGGCCACAACGTCCTGATGCCCAACGACGCCTTCGGCCAGCACTACGCCACCGACCTGCGCTTCAACGACCAGGTGAATCAGGAAGAGCTGTTCGAGGAGGCCCTCAAGTACTACGTCAACATCCTCACCCCCTTCAGCCACCTGGTCACGAAGAAGATCGAGGAAGTTGTCGCCCTCAACCTGCCTGTGGACATGATCTGCCCCAGCCACGGCGTGCTCTGGCGCAAGGACCCGCTCCAGATCGTCCACAAATACCTCGAATGGGCCGCCCAGAAGCCCGAGCCGCGGGCCGCGATCGTCTACGACACGATGTGGAACGGCACGCGGGCCATGGCCGAGGCCATCGGCGACGGCCTGGCCGAGGCCGGCGTGCCCTACAAGCTCATCTACGCGGGCGCCACCGACCGCAACGACGCGCTGGTGGATGTGTTCAAGGCCCGCACGATTCTCATCGGCTGCCCCACGATGAACAACGGCCTGCTGCCCAGCCTCGAGCCGATCCTCAGCGAGATCAAGGGCCTGAAGTTCAAGAACAAGATCGGCGCCGCCTTCGGCACCTACGGCTGGAGCGGCGAGTGCGTGAAGCTCATCGAGCACCATCTCGAGGAGAGCAAGATACCCGTCATCCGCCCCGGCATCCGCGCCAAGTGGCAGCCCAAGCCGGCCGACCTCGAGGCCTGCCGCGCCTTCGGCCGCGAGATTGGCGAGGCCACCAAGAAGCCAATCGAATGAGGCGTTCCCGCATCGCCCGATCGATTCGGTCGATTCAATCGATTCAATCGAATGAATCGACGCCATGAAGATAAGGAGCAAGCCCCAATGCCCAAGCCCAGCGCCCCCAAGCGCCGCCGCATCGCCGCCGCCAAGGCACACGACCTGGCGGGCCTCGTGGACTACTCGGAAGGCTCGATCGTGAGCCGCACCCTCGCCGAGAACAAGGCCGGCACCCTCACGCTCTTCGCCTTCGACGCCGACCAGGGCCTCAGCGAGCACTCGGCCCCCTACGATGCCGCCGTGCAGGTGCTCGACGGCGAGGCCGAACTCATCATCGGCGGCAAGCCCGTGCGGGCCGTCGCGGGCCAGCTCGTGGTCATGCCCGCAAGCGTCCCCCACGCCGTCAAGGCCACCACCCGCTTCAAAATGCTGCTGACCATGTTGAGGGCCAAGCAATGAGCTGATCTGTCCGATCTGTCCGATCCGTCCGATCACAAGCCAGCCAACAAGGGCGGCACCTTCTCAGGAAAGGAGTGTTGTGCAATGGGCATGTTCTGCTACCAGTGCGAGCAAACGGCCAAGAGCACCGGCTGCACGGCGCAAGGCGTGTGCGGCAAGGACCCCGAGGTGGCCGGGCTCCAGGACCTCCTGGTCGAGGCCGTCAAGGGCATCGCCCGCTACGCCCACTGCGCCCGACAGCAGGGGGCCAAGGACGGCGCGATTGACGGCTTCGTCATCGAGGCCCTCTTCGCCACGCTCACCAACGTGAACTTCGACGCGGCCCGCTTCAATGCCTACCTCGGCCAGGCCGCCGCCGTGCACGACAAGGCCAAGGCCCTCTGCGCCGCCGCCTGCCAGAAGGCCGGCAAGGCCTGCGCCGACCTCGGCAGCCCCGCCCGCACGCCCGAGGACGCCAGCATCCAGAAGCGCATCGCCGCCCTCGGCGACACCGTGACCGGCCTCCAGGAACTCATCGTCTACGGCCTCAAAGGCGTCGCCGCCCTCGTACCACGCGCGGCGCACGAGCAGGTCGGGCTTCGCGTCGAGCATCACCTCCATTCGCCAGCGATTCCAGTCGCTCACCACGTCGAGAATGGCGTTGAGCAGGTCTGGGTTGTCCATCGCCATCATCACGGATTCCTGTAGCCCGCACAGCCAAGCCAGCGCATCGGCCCCAATGCCCCAGCCCGCCGCGCTCAACAGCTCGTTCTCCTGGGCGAAGCGGGCGCCTGCGGCCCAGAGCTGGCGCGTGCGCGACAGCTCGTGGAGCCTTGGCGGCGCGAGCAGGAAGCGGAGGGCCGGCAGGTCGTCGAGCCGCGTCACCAGCGGCTTCGTCGCCCGCGCCTCGATATAGTCGTCGAGAAACGGCACGTGGTCGCCCGACTGCCAGTCGTCGGTCTGCTGCACCGTGCAGGAGAGCGTGCCGTGGGGCGTCTGGTACTCCTTGTGGAGAAGCGGATAGCGTTCGCTTGCGACCACCTCCCGCCACTCGCGCACCTTCACCTCGGGGCCGAGGACGACGGGCGGCCCGGGGGCATCGCCGCAGTCCTTCACCTCGTCGGCATTCAGGTGCCACAGGTCCACCACGGGGTCGAGCCCCATCTCCTTCTGCCGCAGGAAGAAGTCCAGCGGCCCGGCGCACCGTTGCTCGCACGCCGAGAAGATCATGAACGACAGCGGCACATAATCTGCCGCCTTCCCCTCAATCGCACACAGCATTCGTTCACGAGACGACACCGCTTCAGACACTGGATGAGTCCCTTCGTGCTGGGGCCGATGGGCCAACACCCCTCAATATACCCGTCCTACGCCCGGTGTCAACAAGGGGGAGGCCGAGAGCCTGGCCTGTAGTCCAGGAGAGGCGTTCCTGACCCTCAAGGTGTTCGCTTGCCTGGATCACAGAGTGAGGTGAACATGTCGAAATTGCCTCGACATCGTGCTCTCTGGTGGGCAAGCGTGGACACATGTCGTTGCCACACAACTACTTGTGATTGCGTTTCCCCGGCCCGGCGCCTGGCGGTTTCGACATGTTCACCCCGTGTGTTGCGCGTGAACATGTCGAACAGGTCGGGCGCAAGAGTTGGGGGCAATGCTCGGGCCGGAATCGCGCTTGACTTTGGGGCAGAGGCAAGGTAGACTTTGCTTACTTGACCAGGGAGGTCACTGGGCCGGTCTACCCGATGCGGGCCCATGGAAGGAGGTGCTGGGCCATGGCCGAGTTCTTCCCCGGGATTTCCAAGGTGAAGTTCGAGGGACCGAAGTCCAAGAACCCCTTGGCCTTCAAGCACTACAACCCGAAGGAAAAGGTGCTGGGGAAGACGATGGCCGAGCACCTGCGCTTCAGCGTGTGCTTCTGGCACACGTTCAAGGGCACGGGGGCCGACCCGTTCGGGCCTGGGACGATTCGGCGCTCGTTCCAGGGCGGCGAGCCGATGGCCGAGGCGGAGAATACGCTGCGGGCCGCCTTCGAGTTCTTCACGAAGCTGGGCGTGGGCTACTGGTGCTTCCACGACCTGGACATCGCGCCCGAGGCCGACACGCTGGCGGAGACGAACGAGCGGTTCGAGAAGATGGTGGACCTCGCGGCGAAGCTCCAGCGCGACACTGGGGTGAAGCTGCTCTGGGGCACGTCGAACATGTTCTCGAATCGGCGCTTCATGGCGGGCGCGGCGACGAATCCCTCGCCCGAGGTCTTCGCCTTCGCCGCCAGCCAGGTGAAGCGGGCGATGGACGCGACGAAGAAACTCGGCGGCGCCGGCTACGTGTTCTGGGGCGGACGCGAGGGCTATGAGACGCTGCTGAACACCGACATGGGCAAGGAGCTGGACCACCTGGCCCGCTTCCTGCACATGGCCGTGGACTACAAGCGGCAGATCGGCTTCAAGGGGCAGTTCTACATCGAGCCGAAGCCGAAGGAGCCGACGAAGCACCAGTATGATTCCGACGCGGGCGCGTGCTTCGCGTTCCTCCAGAAGTACGGGCTGGTGGACCACCTGAAGCTCAACATCGAGGCCAACCACGCCACGCTCGCGGGCCACACGTTCCACCACGAGCTGGCCTTCGCCGCCGCCAACGGCATCTTCGGGTCGGTGGACGCCAACCGCGGCGACCTGATGCTGGGGTGGGACACCGATCAGTTCCCGACCGACCTGTACGACACGACGCTGGCGATGTACGTCATCCTCAAGGCCGGCGGATTCACGACGGGCGGGCTGAACTTCGACGCGAAGGTGCGGAGGCAGTCCATTGACCCCGAGGACCTGTTCTACGCCCACATCGGCGGCATGGATGCGTTCGCTCGCGGGCTGAAGGCGGCGGCGAAGATGCTCAAGGGCGGCAAGTTCGAGAAGTTCATCGCCAAGCGCTACGCTGGCTGGAAGTCGGCGCTCGGCCAGCAGATCGAGGCGGGGAAGGTGGGCTTCACGGAGCTGGAGGCATTCACGCTGAAGCACGGCGAGCCGAAGATTCAGAGCGGGCGGCAGGAGCTGCTCGAGAACATCCTGAACGAGTATATCTGAGCGCCGCCGCTATGGCGGCCATCCCTGATTCCAGATTCCAGATTCCAAAGGCGTTCCCAATGGAGAGCTGGGGCGCGCGGGAACTCCGCCCGCAGCCGTCTGTCCATTGAGCGCGGCGATCACCTGCTTCGAGTTGAGCATGACCAAAAGCACTACTGGGTAGATCATCAGGATGAGGCAGATGACGAGCTGGATCGCGGCACCGATGCCGGCCCCTGCCGCGAGGGCGATGGTCACGAGGATCAGGTTGACGAGGAGGAGGGCCAACTCGATTCCGGCCCAGACGAGGGAGAGGATGCGCCCCCACCTCTTGTACTTGACGAGGCCAATCCCACCCACGAGCAAGAGGGCGTCCATGGCCAGGGTGAGGAACAAGACGATGAGGACAACCGCGACCCCGGCGCCCGCGTCTACGCCCGGGAACGCCTCCGCGATCAGTCCTGCCCCGATCACCGCGAGGAGCCCTATGGCAAGGTGGAACAGGATCGCGAGCCCGGCAAGGATGATGCTCACGATGCCCAGGACGGTTGGCACCTTGGTGGTTTGCTGGTTCATTTCTTCTCCTCCACACCCAGGATGGGATGGCCGCTGCGCAGGCTCGGGTCGGCCTTCACGGCCATCAGACACCACTTGACACCCTCGTCCCACCTGTTGAGCCGAAGGTACAAGGTCAGCCCGCAGCAATCGCAGGCGAGCGCGAACTCCTTCGGAGGCAGCGTCTTCGCGTGGGCCGCTTCCTTACACAGCTCGACGATCTCCTTGGCGTCTCCTTTGCTGGCGTTGTACAGGGACAAGGCAAGGTACAGGCACACCCGCGCGTCCTTGGGAGCAACGCAGCGGAACAAGTCGATCGCTGCGGGGAAATTCCCGAGTTTGTAGTGGGCCATGGCAACGAGCATGGCAACGGCGGGCCGGTTCTTGACAAGCGGCCCGAGAAGCTGGACAACCTTCTCGAATGGCGCCTTGCCGGCGGCGCCCTGGGCAGCCATGCCTTCGTCGTAGGACAGCCGGCCGAGCTGCTCCTGAGCGTCTTGGTTGGCAGGGTCGGCCTTGCGGGCCATCTCGAATGCCTCCTTGGCCTTTCCGGGCTCCTTGCGGTCGAGCCACGAGCGGGCCAGCTCGAGGCACAATGCAGGCAGGCTGCGGTTGGCGGGCTCGATCTTGAAGACCTGTCCAATGGCCCGCCCCGCCTCCTCGGGCCGTTTGACGGCCAGGCAGGAGCGGGCGATGGCAAGGTAGCACTCGACAGCGTTCGGGCCGAAGTCGGCCTCGGAGTCGCGCAGGAGCCCCACGGCCTTGTCAAACAGGCCGGGCCTCTCGGCTTCGGACCCGTGCTTCTCGGCAAGGGCGGCCAGCGAGAGGCCAAGCCTCCAGCGCAATCGGTCCGGCTTGGCGACATTCTTCTTGTCGAGGAGCGCCAGGGCGCCCTCGCACGTTTTGCGGGCGCCCTCGAAGTTGGCCGCCGCACGCTGCCGATCGGCGTCGGCGAGCACGAGTTCGAGGTAGCGCTCGGGGATCGCCGCGGCATCTTCGGGGCGGATGTGTTCCTTCTTGGGCTGCACCGTGGCGGGGTCCCGGATGAAGCTCTCGATTCTCGGCAGGTAGTTCTGGCGGAGGGCCGCGTCGTCGGGCTTCTGGCTCATCAGGCCCAGCGCGGCTCTCAGCTCGGGCACGATGGCTTGCTGGGCGAGGTCGGCCGCGCGCTTGCCGGCCTCCGCCACCTTCGCCTTCTCTTGGTCAATGGCTTTGAGCACCCCGCTCACCCTCGGGTCCCCCTTGGCGGTCGCGAAGGGGGCGGGCGGGACTTCGTCCAGCGTGAACCTTGCGGCCGCGCGCTCCTCGGCGGCCACGGCGGGGCCGGCCTGGCGTATCCGCTCGAAGCACCCGAACGCTTCGCCGTAGTTCTCTGTCTTGATCGCGTTGAAGCCCCGGCTCAGCGCGTCCTCCGCCTGCTTGACAGCGGCCTGAGCGGCGTCGGCGTGGCGTCGCAGCTCGGCCGCCTGGCGGTCCAGGATGGGCTTCACGGTCAGGACGGCCTCCTCGAGGGGGAGCTTCTTGAGGATCTCGGCGACTCTGGCCGCGGCGGCTGCGGTTCGCGCCTTCTCCTTCTCAATCTCAGCCGTCTTCTTGCGGGCCTTCTCCTCGCCGCTGACGGAGGCGAAGACGGCCGGGTCGCAGCCCTCTCCTGGCTTGATCTTCTCGGCGTTCGCCTTCTCGGCCTCGACCGCTGGGCCAAGGGGGCGGAGGCGTCCGAGGCTTGCGTGGGCCTCGCCGTAGCTCTGCCGCCCGATGGCATCGCCGAGCTTGGCATGCGCCTCGTCGGCCTGCTTCGCAGTGCTTTCTGCGGCGGCGGCGTGCTTGCTCACCTCGCCAAGCTGGCGGTCGAGGACGGGCGTCACCACCAGGAGGGCCTGCTCGATCGCGCGGGCAGCGGGGATGTCGAGCTGGAGCGCGAAGCTGAGCTGACGGCTGGGGAGCGACACCTCGTAGCCGCGCTTGACGCGCTTCGCGTCGAGGTTGGCCGACTCGAAGGTGAGGCGATAGGCGCCGTTGAGGCGCTTGAGAATCTCGTCGTACGCTTCTCGCGCCTTGTTCGCGTCGTCGGCCGCGTGGAAGTAGGCGCCCCCTGTCGCGGTCGCGGTTGTCCCTGCCGTCGCTCAACACCACGATAGCCGCGCGGGACCCCTGCGGGAGCCGCATCGCCTCCCGGGCCGCCAGGGCCAGGGCGTCCAAGAGGGGAGTCACCGAGAGAATCTCAATACGCTCGATGGTGCCCCGAACCAGCTTCCAGTCCGACGTGAGGTCCTGGATGAGCTTGGCGCGCGCCAGCTTGTTCCCCGCGGGATCGGGCAACTGGATGGGGACGGTCTCGTGTCTCGTGGAGCCGACCACCACCGCCACGCGGTCCTGGGGTTGAAGCCCGGCCAGAAAGCGGTCGGCGGCGGCCCGCATCCGGTCCTTGCTGGTGGACTTGCTGTTGTCGAACACGAGCATCAGGTTGAGTTCCGGCTTGTCGCCCCTCGGCGCGTCGGCCAGAGTCATCACGCGGGGCTGCGCGACAGGCTTCCCGTCCTCCTTGACCTCGAAGTCGGCAGGCTTGAGGTCCGACACGATCATGTTGTTCGAGTCAAGCGGCGTCACGTCCACGCTGACCGTGGGGAACCTGTCGGCGTTCCCGCGGTCGGCGGGGGCGCTCGCCGCCCCCGCGCGTGCCCCACATAGCAGCAGCAACGGCAGGCCGGCCATCATGAAGGCTACACGGTGTGATGCCAGAAGTCTCACTCGCGTACTCCTTTCTTGGGAAAGCCTGCACGAACCCAGTTAGGGAATGAAGCCGGCTCCCTGGGCATCGCGCTCCGCCAGCGGCGCCTCCCTGTAGGCGGGGCGTCTCTGCCCCGCGTGGCGCTCGCGGGCCAGGGACGGCCCGCCTGCAGGCTTCATTCCTTTAGACGCTCTAGAGCCAGGACCCCACACGCGCTCTCTGCCTGTTTGGAGTCCTGCCTTCAGGCAGTCTTGGCTTTCCGCGACAGGAACTACGTAGGGAATTGGGTGGGGACATGAGCAGCGGCGCCCATGGGCCACAGCCTCCCACCCCCGCGCTTCCCGCGCTCCCTGCATGGTGCCCCTACCTCCAATCCGGCTGCGCCAACACCCCATGGCGATGCGCTTGCGGACCGCGGTGATTATAGGTGAAGATGCATGGCTTTGTCAAGCAGCAAAGGGCGCGTGGGTGCAGTAACGGATTTGCGCGGCTGGGCACACCTTATTGAACCGAGCGGTTCTGCGGTCGGTTCAATAAGGGCTCGGCTCACCACCTGCTGTACCTGGACAGGGACGAGACGACGGCGAGCGCGGACACGAGGATGCAGCCGGCGATGCAGGTGCCGACGATGCCCGTGACCAGGCCGGCAATGGCTTGGCCCTTGTAGCGCGTGTTGGCCTGCTTCAGGCCGATGGCGCCCGTGATGATGCCGGTGATGCTCATCCCGGCCCCCGCGACGAAGAGGACCAGGACCAGGATGCCCAGCTCCGCCCCGGGCTCCCTGCGACGATAGCCGGCTGCCGAGGCCGCCACCATCATGGAGATGAGGAAGGCCAGAATGGGCGCCACGCAGCCCATGATGCCCATCCACAGAGCGGTCCCCGACACCTTCCGGAACCGCTCGGCCTCCGCGTAGCTCGAGTGCCGCTGTCCGGGGTAGTGCGACGGCACGGGCGGCGGGCCGCCGGGCGGCGCCGGAGCCATGGCGGCGGGCGACGGGGGAACGGTGACCAGCCGCCCACAGCTCGGGCACTTGGCCTCCCGGCCCGCGTACTGCTCGTCCACCTGGAGCCACTTCCCACACCCGCACGCGAAGTCGATGGGCACGGCGCTTCTCCTAACGCGGCCCCTGGCCGCAACCGAACGGGATGATTGGATGGGTGGATGAATGGATGATTGTCTCCCACCCATCCACCCATCCATTCATCCCACCATCCCCCGCACATGCGCGCCGGCAGCGCGCACCGGACTCTACCTCATGGCCTTCCAGCCGGCCATCACGGCCGCGATGTTGGCGGCCCACGAGGCGAAGTAGATTGCCACCAGGGCGCCCCAGCACCAGGGCGACTTGAACGCGGCGAGCAGGCGTGTAGGGCGCCTCCTTGCCGCGAGGGCTACGAGGGTCCAGACCACCATCGAGCAGGCGGCGGCGAACGCGAGGGTGCCGCCGATTGTGCTCGCCCAGACACGCGACACAACTCACGGTATATCAACAACTTACGAATTGACTCACTCCAAACCAGCCCGAATCTGACAATCCCGGCGCGTGGGAGGGACTGGTTGAGGGCTCGGCGTAGCACTGCGCTTGCCCAGGGCGGAGAAGAACACGAATCTCTGGAATCCGAACGCTGAGTGGCCGCAGACCGCCCTCAGCCGAGGGTCCACGGCTCGCGGTAGGTGGGGGCGAGGAGGCGAGCGGCCTCGGGGTCGCCGAGGATGGTCTCCTTCACGGGGTCGAAGGCGACCGAGCGGCCTATGGCGTAGGAGAGGTTGGCGAGGCAGATGGGGACGTTGACGCGGTGGTGGTAGGCGACGTTGCAACTCGGCTGCTGGCGGCTCTTGATGCAGGCGAGCCATTCGGCGTGGTGGCCAGGCGTGGGCGGCAGCGAGGGGCCGGGGAGCGCAAGCGGCGCCCTCGGGTCGGCCTCGGGCACGATCTTGTGGCTCCCGTAGTCGCTGTAGAGCGTGGCGTGCTCGCCGTGGAAGTAGGTGCCGAGGCGGCGGCCCGGGCCGCCGGCGCCGTGGAGGTCGAAGCCGTAGGCGTTCGACAGGTTCATCATCCAGGTCATCACGCGGCCCGGGTAGCGGAAGAGGGCCTCCTGCACGTCCGGCGCGTCGCCGCAATCGCTGATGATGAAGCGGCCGCCGGAGCACGAGACGTGGTTGGGCAGGGGCAGGTCGAGCGCCCAGACGGGCAGGTCCACGATGTGCGGCCCCATGCCGGGAATCCAGCCGCCCGAGTAGTCCATGAACCAGCAGTGGCCGCTGCCCGCGCCGCGGGTGATGGCGGGGTTGTAGGGGCGCATCGGCCCGGGGCCGACCCACATCTCCCAATCCAGGTCGGGCGGCACAGGGGCGTTGGCCGACTGGCCGGCCCCCCGCCGCCCCTCGCTGGAGTTGAGGAACGTGCGGACGAGATTGACGTGGCCGAGGACGCCCGAGCGGACGATCTCGACCACGCGGCGGTAGTTGCCGCCCGCGTGGATTTGCGTGCCGACCTGTGTGACGCGGCCGTAGCGGCGGGCAGCGGCCACGATGGCCTGGCTCTCCGCCACGTAGAGCGTCATCGGCTTCTCGACGTAGAAATCCTTCTCCGCCTGCGCCGCCTGCACTGCGATGATGGCGTGCCAGTGGGGCGGCGTGGCGATGACCACGGCGTCAACGTCCTTCTGGTCGAGCAACTGGCGGAAGTCGCGGTGGCCTTTCGGCCTTCCGCCGCACTTGGCGATAGCGGCGTCCACCTTCTTCTGCGCCACGTCGCAGATGGCGGACACATAGACCTCTGGCCGCTTGGACAGCGCATCGAGGTGCCCGCTCCCCATCGGCCCCACGCCGACGAACCCCACGCGCACCATGTCGCTGGGCGCCGGCCCCTCGGCCCCGATGGCCTTGGCCGCCAGGCCAATGCCCATCGCCGCGATGGCGGACTTCCCCAAGAGCGGACGGTTCGCACCAGCAGGCTTCTCCATGGCGGGTGTCCTGCTCCCAGTGAGAAGGTGGGTGGAGCGGCCATCAGGATGCGTGAACGAGCGACTTGCGGACGGTTGGCGGCACGGCGATGGGGGCGAAGCAGGAGGCGGAGTACAGATAGTCCTCGCCGCTCTCGTCCACGACGCGAATGTCGCCATCCGCCGCGGCCTCCTCGTCGGGCACGACGCGGTATATCTTGTGCAACTCCAGGGAAGCCGGGTAGCCCTCGTTGCTGATGCAGACGACGAATCTTGGGGATCGAAGCCTTGTGTTTCTCATTGGTCAATCCAGGTAGCGCTTGCGCTTCATTTCCTTCCTCCCTATCCCGTGGGCCTCGTACCAGTGCAACTCGGCTAGGCGAATGCGCCCGTTGCGCAGGCGGATGCGCGCTACTCCCTTCATCTTGCGCCACTCGCCGCGTCCGTGCATCCGGCACAGCCGGGCCAACTCGCGAAGGGCGCTCCCCCGCGCGATGGTCTCGATCTCGGTCAGCCCACTCAGCAGCTCGAAATCCATGCGCGGGTCTTCCCGTCAGCCAGGTGTCTCATGCTCCCGCGATAGTAGTCCGCACGGCCCTGGTTGTCAAGCCGCCGGGTGCGGCGGGATCTGGTTCACGCGAGGCCGGCTGCTTTGAGCAGCCCTCGCTCGGCCGGGCCAATGGCTTTGTGGTCGCCCTTGAGATGGGCAAGGAACTTGTTGGCGAGGACCTTGCCGAGCTGGACGCCCTCCTGGTCGAAGGAGTTGATGTTCCAAATGAAGCCCTGGAAGGCGACCTTGTTCTCGTAGTAGGCGAGGAGCGCGCCGAGGGTGCGCGGGGTGAGGCGGTCGGCGATGAGGAGCGAACTCGGGCGGTTGCCGGGGAAGACTTTGTTGGGGTTCGCGTCGCGCTTGCCCGTGGCGAGGGCGACGGACTGAGCGAGGAGGTTGGCGAGGAGCTTCTGCTGCGAGGTCGTGCCCTCGACCTCCAGGTCTTCGCCCAGTTGGCTCTGGCGGAAGCCGATGAACTCGCAGGGCACGATGGTCTCGCTCTGGTGGATGAGCTGGTAGAAGGCGTGCTGGCCGTTGGTCTGCATCGGTGCCTCCTGGGTGTACCAGAATCACAGGGGCACGCTGGAGGCCCTGATGAAGATGACCCGGCCCGGCGGCCTGGTGCTCGTAGGCGAGCCCTTCTGGATGACCGACCCTGACCCGGAATACCTGAAGCTCACGGGCAGTGATCCCAACCTGTGCGGTTCCCACGCCGGGAACGTGACCATTGGTGGGGACCTGGGCCTCGCTCTCCTCTATACGCTGGTGGCCGACCCGGACGATTGGGACCGTTACGAGGGGCTCCAATGGCAGGCTGCGGAGCGATATGCGGCCGACCATCCAGACGATCCCGACGTGGAGGCCCTGCTCCGCAGCACCCGCAGGAGTCGCGACGCCTATCTCCGCTGGGGCCGCAACTGCCTGGGCTGGGCTCTGTACCTCTTTCGAAAGCCCTGAAACCAGGACTCGGAAGGCAGCGTGTCCGACCTAGGATCACCAGCCGCAATTGTGCATTCGAGCCCTCGATCCCCCTCAGACTGCTGGTGTGCCGGGCGAAAAGTAAAATGTAAAGACCTGACACCAGACTACAACGGCGCTCCGCGAGGGCGCCTCCTCGTTTGTCACCAACGACACTGGCATTCCCTCGCTGCCCGGCCTCCGGGTGATTCTCTTGGATAACCTGCTATTGAGTGATGGGATCAAGCCGTGATGCGAAACTTCTCGCGCTTACTGCCTGGGGAGTGCAGAGGAGAAGTTCCGAGTCACGACCTGAAACCCCCAACGTTGCGGTCAGCGTGTGGAATGTAGATCAGACCCCGCGGGCGCTGTCCCAGCACAAGACTTGCCCACATCGCAACCGCCTCGGAACAGGCGTCTTCCTCTTGACGGCTCTTGGTCGCTGTGGTAAACTGCTCTCATACTTGGGTGGCACGGACGGCCTCTGGAATCTCGTGTTCGGGCAACTGCCCTGGGGAAAGGGATGAGGGACATTTGGCTAGCTCTTGTCGTTGCCATCATCATCGCAGGCGCTGTTCTGCTGGCGGCGGCTGTCGTGCTTGACGAGGGCGATCCTATCCAGGAGATTGACAGTCGCGCTGACACGGCGCTGCGTGAGGGTGACGCAGCGACTGCACTGCATCTCCGAAGACAGGCAGATGAGATGAGAAAGGAACGCAACCGCAAGTAGCACGTGAAGTGGCACGCTCGTGTGGCTAGGCTGCGGCGGCAGGAACACCTCCTGTGTGAGAACGAGGGTGTCAAATCTGTCTTATTCACTTATCCCTTGCCTCAGCGAGGGGTGGTGCTGCGGACTATTTCGGGGCTCGGGATGGTGTTGACAAGTCGCGCTGGGAGGCTACAATCTGGCAGGTGGAGGTGTGGGTGTCAAGTCTCCAATCCTTAGGTCATTGCTGACACCCGCTTCGTTGTTGACAAGGCGGGACGGGAGGCTACAATCTGAGGGGGCGGGGCGGGGAGTTGTTGGGGGGATGCGATGAGCGGACGATGGCCTGAGGGGCTTCGGCGGCGGAAGGTGGGGGAGGCGCTGCGGGCCTACGCGCGGCTGCTGGTGGAGCACGAGCGGGTGCGGCGGCTGCGCGGCGGGGCCGCGCCGTCGGCCGCGGCCGCCTGCAAGCCATCCTCCAGGGCGTGGCGGCCCTTGCACGACGTGGCGTTCTTCCACGCGGCGGGCGAGCGCTCGGCGCCGCTGAGGGAGTTCTGCTCGCGCTTCCCGCGTGCGGACGCGGCGCCGGAGCGGGTGCCTTGCGGGCCGTATCTGGCGGCGCTGCGGGTGGCGCTGGAGCTGGCGGGGGACGGGGTGGTGCAGCACGGGGGCGAGCCGCCCTGGGGCCAGGGGCAGCCACGGGCGCCCGAATCGGCCGCAGCCTTCGACGCGATCTGCCGGAACCTGCGGGACCGCGACGCGGATGCGGGCGAGCTGGGTTCGCTGGCCGCCATCCTGGACAGTGCGGCCCCGGGGCCCGAGGCGCCGGCGCCGCCGCGGGTGGTGTTCGACGCGGCGGAGTACACGCTGGTGATCGAGGGGACTGCCGTGTCGGTGCCCGAGGGGCAGGAGCGCGATTTCCTGCGGGCGCTGGTGACGGGGAGCAAGCTGGGGCGCGTGACGCCGGTGGAGGAGCACGGGCGGGTGTGGAAGGGGGCGGTGGACAGGTTGCGGGAGCGCATCCGCCGGGCGACGGGGCGGCCGCTGCTGGGCGCCGTGGTGCTGACGGCCAGGGGGCGGACAGGGGGCTATCGGCTGAACCCGAACGTGGAGGTCCGTGCCGCATCGGAGGTGGGGCTGAGCTTCTTCTCCGAGGAGGTCCTCGACGCCCTCGCCCATCCCGTGCGGGGCCGGCGCCGCCAGGCGAGGCGGGACGAGGACGAGTGAAAGCCCGTACAAAGCTGCCTCAGAGCGATTTGAGAGCTTTTCTCTCCCGGCACGCCGCCGAATCATATCTCCAGTGATACCAGATACATAGATGTCTCGGCCTCCTTCCGGGGCCGCAAAATGAAAGCCGTTCAGCGCACGACTCCGTCATAGGGTGGAGGAGAAGGGTCCCGAAGCCGGCAGTCCCGGGGCCCGTCTCCTTGTAGGAATGGCCGTTCCGAGGACCCCTGTAGTCCCTGCGGCAGAACATACCGAATGGGGCCCGCACGCGCTCTTTGACAAGACGAAACGAGACTCCAGGGGTCTCTATTGCGGTTGTAAAACGCTGCTACCAAGGCACTTACAACCGAGAAAGAGACTCCTGGAGTCTCCTCGCCCTGGTACTTCCTGGCCTCTGGACCGGGGCGCCCCCCCACCCCCCTGATGGCGCGCGTGGCGCATGGTTGAGCCACTTTGAGCCACATTGGGCAGGGCCGCCCCGGACGGGCGAGGATCGCCAAACGGCGATTGAGCAACAATGAGCAACAATGAGCAACATTGCGCCGCGGCGGGCCGAGTGGCCGCGAGGCTCTCAGCCGAGTTGAAAGGCGGCGCGGGCCTCGGGGCTGTCCTTCCAGCCGATGCGGCAGGCGCGGGCACGCAGGGTGGCGCTCTTGTCGAGCGTGAGGGGCTTCGAGTAGAGGAGCCAGGTACACCCAGGCCCTCGATGAGGAAGGAGAGCCTACGCCCGTGGAGAAGCTCGACGAAAAGTGTCCCGAGTGCGGCGAGCCGCTGATCGTGCGTGTGGGGCGGAAGGGCAAGTTCGTCGGCTGCTCCGCCTACCCCAAGTGCCGCTACACCCGCAACGTCGTGGCGGCCCCCGCCGAGGGCCAGGAGGGGGCGCCCGCCGCCCCGGCGCGCAAGGCGCCTGAGCCCACGGGCGAGAACTGCCCGACCTGTGGCAAGCCCCTCGTGGCCCGCGAGGGCAAGCGCGGCAAGTTCATCGGCTGCACCGGCTACCCGAAGTGCCGCTACACGCGCGACGCCGCGGCCGCCGAGGCCGCTCCCGCCGAAGGCGGCGGCGAAGCGAAGCCCGGTGCGGCGCCCGCGCGCCCGCCGGCCGAGCCCACGGGCGAGAAGTGCCCCAAGTGCGGCAAGCCGCTCGTGGCCCGCGAGGGCAAGCGCGGCAAGTTCCTCGGCTGCTCCGGCTACCCGAGGTGCCGATACGCGCAAGACATCGGAGGCGAAGGGGCGGCGCCGCGCCCCGAGCCCACCGGCGTCAAGTGCGAAAAATGCGGGGCGCCCATGGCCAGGCGCACGTGGCGCGGACGCCAGTTCCTGGCCTGCTCGGCCTACCCGAAGTGCAGGAACATGAAGCCCGACAAGTCGGCCCCCCCGCCCCCGCCGCCGAAGGAGGCCGGGCGCAACTGCCCCGAGTGCGGCAAGCCCCTGGTCGTCCGCAGGAGCCGGCGCGGCGAGTTCATCGGCTGCTCCGGCTACCCGAAGTGCCGGTACACCGAGAACGTTGGCGAGCAGTCCGAGCCGCAATAGACGGCCCCCGCCGCAAAGGAGTTGGCCATGAGCGAGCAGAAGAGCCCCGGCAGCGCGCCTCAGGCATCGGGGCTTCGGCGCGGCCTGCCGATGGTGGCCAAGTGGGACCCCGAGGCCCTGGCCCGCGAGAAGGCGAAGCTGGCCGAGCTGGACAAGCAGCCGCTCCTCAAGCGCTGGCGCGGCTACCTCGGCAAGACCGGGCCGGGCTGGATGCAGAGCGCGCTCACCCTCGGCGCGGGCAGCGCCACCTCGTCGCTCTTCGCCGGCGCACTGCTCGGCTACGCGCTCGTCTGGGTGCAGCCGCTCGGGATGCTGGCCGGCATTATCATGTTCGCCGCCATCGCCTACCAGACCCTTTCGACCGGCATGCGGCCGTTCGAGGCCATGAAGCGCTACGTGCACCCAGCCGTGGCCTGGGCCTGGGTGCTCGGCTCGCTCGCCGCCACCATCATCTGGCACTTCCCGCAGTACGCATGCGGCGGCAGCGTGTGCGCCGACATGGCCGACCTCGCCGGCTGGCACAACGCGCCCGCCTGGCCCTTCGGCCTGGCCATCCTCGCCGTGAGCATCTGGGTCACGTGGCTCTACGGCGGCGGCTCGCGCGGCGTGAAGCTCTACGAGCGGGTGCTCAAGTGGATGGTCTGGATCATCATCGTCGCGTTCCTGCTCGTGATCGTCAAGACCGGCGTGCGCTGGGGCGCGCTCTGGAAGGGCCTCACCGGCTTCCCCGGCAACATCCCGCGCGACGGCCAGGGCGTCGAGGTGATGATCGGCGGCCTCTCGGCCTGCGTGGGCATCAACATGACTTTCCTCTTCCCCTACACGCTCCTCGCCAAGGGCTGGGGCAAGGAGCACCGCGGCCTCTCCCGCTTCGACCTCTTCACCGGCATGTGGTTCCCCTTCACCCTCGCCACGGGGTTCCTCGTGCTCGCCGCGGCCAATACGCTGTACAACAACTACGCCCTCAACGTGGACAAGGGCGTGAGCGTGCTCGGCGCCGCCCACATCTTCTCCGACACGATGGGCCTCACGGTGGGCCGCCTGGTCTTCGGAATCGGCATCCTGGGCATGGTCCTCTCGTCGGTCACGCTGCACATGGTCGTGTCGGCCTTCATGGTGTGTGAGGCCCTGAAGATCGAGCCGACCGGCTGGCGCTACCGCCTTGCCTCGCTCCTCCCCATCCCTGGCGTCCTGGGCACCGTCTACTGGGGCGAGATGCGGCTCTACCTGGGCGTGCCCACGTCGGCTATCTGCGGCTTCCTCCTGCCTATCGCCTACATTGGCTTCTTCATCCTGCACAACCGCCGCGCCTACATGGGCGAGGCGAAGCCGCGTGGCGCGCGCGCCGCTGCCTGGAACCTGGCGATGGGCGCCGCCATCGCCATCGTCACCACGGGCGGCGTCTACTACGCCTACACCAACTACATCAAGGGCGGAGCCGGCACCTACGCCACGCCCACGGCCACCGTCGAGCACCTCAAGCTCATGGCCGAGGACGGCCACAAGGCCCGCGCTCTCGCCTGCTTCTCCATCGCCAACCAGGAGAGAATCCGCGCCCTCGAGAAGCTCGCTGCAACTACCCGCGACCGGTCCGTCGCTGTCGCGAGCTACATGGACCCTCTGGTCGAGAAACTGGGGGCCATTCGTTTCGAGATTGTGAAGGTGGAGGACCGAGGCAGCCAGGCCACGGTCGAGGTGCGCTTCAGTGAGGCCCCCGGCGTCACCCTGCTAGACAACGTGACGCTCGGAGCGCCCGTACCTGGGCTTCGATGGGCAGGATATCGATCCCGACGTGGCTCGGATTCTGCGCCTCAAGGACACGAGTGGCGTGCTGGCCACGGAGGTGCGCGAGGGCTCTCCCGCCGGCATCGCCGGCCTGAGAACAAACGATGTCCTGGTCCGCCTCGACGAGGCCGAGATCAAGAGCTTCCAGGACCTCAAGAAGGCTCTGGAAGGCAAGAGGCCGAACCAGGTGGTGTCGCTGAGCGTCCAGCGCGGGGACGAGAAGGTTGAGCTGAAGCTCACCCTGGGCACGCGGCGTGTCCGAGTGGAGTAGCCGCAAGGCCACGGGGTTTTTCCTGTGTGACCCAGTCATCTTTCGGAGGATAGCGACGTGAGCATTCCGTGCAAGCTTCTGGCGCTGGCCGCCGGCCTCGCGCTCGTGGCGCTCTGGGGCTGTTCCGGCGATTCGGGGGACCTGCGCCAGCGGGTGAAGGAACTCGAAGGCGAGAACACGGCCCTCAAGGAGCAGGTGGACAAGCTGAGCAAGGAGGTGCGGCCACTCCAGGCCAAGGTGGACTGGTTGGACGTGGAGCATCGCAACATGGAGAAGACCCTTGCCCAGGCGAACAAGGCCCTGGAGGCCCGTGTGACCGAGATGGTGGACCAGGCGATGACGGGCCGGGGCAGGGGGCGCTTCGTCCCGCAGCCCCAGCCGCCGCCGGTGCGCATGGAGGAGAAGGCATACATGGGCTTCGACGCGCAGGACATCGAGCCCGACGTGGCGAAGCTCCTCAATCTCAAGGCCAAGACCGGCGTCCTCGTCACCGAGGTGCGCGAAGGCTCCCCCGCCGCCATCGCGGGCATCCAGAAGAACGACGTCGTCGTCCGCCTCGACGAGGCCGAGATCAAGGGCTTCCAGGACCTCAAGAAGGCCCTGGACGAGACGAAGCCCAACCAGGTGGTGGCCATCACCGCGCAGCGCGGGGACGAGAAGGTCGAGGTGAAAGTCACCCTGGGCACCCGCCGCGTGCGGGTGGACGAGTAGCGCCCGCGTTTCTGGTGAAACGCGGGAAACCCGAAACTCGAAACTCGAAACCCGAAACTCAGAGGAATGCAAGAGCATGCGGTTCAGCGGGCGAGTCTTCCGAGCGCTCTTGCTGCTTTGCGCGGCGGCAGCGGCCGCTGGGCCGGCGCCGGAGGGGGAGTTGCAGTGGCGGAAGCGGTCGCTCCGCCAGCCGTCGCCCAACGGCTACATCGCCATTGCCACGCTCGAGCAGGCAGAGAAGGCCGGCGGCGGGCGAGCGGCCATCGCGTGCGCCGCCGAGGGGGTCGAGTTGCACGCCGGGGCGGGGCAGTGGACGGCGTTCGCCGCGGGCAAGGAAGTCGCCAAAGGCCCCCTCGAGGGGGCGGCGCCGGCGGGCCTGTTCGTCAAGCGCACGGCGGGCGCCCTGCTCGTCGGCGCCAATGGCCGCTGGCTCTACAGTTGCGCCGTGAAGAGGCCCGAAGGGCTGCCCGAGGTGGCCGCCGGCACGTCGGGCGCCACGAGCGTCAAGTCCTTCCGCATCGTCGCGCGCGAGCCGGTGCGATTCGAGGACTCCTTCCCCGACCCCGTGCCGCCGACCGAGGTGTGGGCGCCCATCTCCGGGCGGTGGGCCCGCAGCTCGATGGCGTATTCTGACAAGAGCGCGAACCCGGCTGAGCTGGCCGCCGTCTTCGACCGCCTGGAGGACGTGGCGTCCCGCGGCCGCACCCGCGAGTACGCCGTCGGCATCGGCGTGCACCTCGGCGACGGCTACTTGCCGCAGATCGCGGGCATCGCCAACGACTCGCCCGCCGAGCACGCCGGCCTGCGCCTGGGCGACATCATCCGCGAGGTGGACGGCAAGCGGGTGCGCAGCATTGCCGAGGCCACGCCGCTGCTCCAGGGCGATGCGGGGAAACCGGTCACGCTGACCATCGAGCGCAGCGCCAAGACCCAGAAGGTCGAGCTGACGCGCGACGTGATCGTGTGGGGCAAGAGCAAGCGCCAGGTCCCCATCGAGCCATTCCGCCAGGACAGCGTGGCGCTCATCATGACCGGGCAGGACTACTGGACGGACTACCACTACCGGGCCGCCGTGCGCACCCAGGGCGTGGGGGCCGTCGGCCTCGTCTTCGCCTACCTTGGGCCGTGCGACTACCACGTCTTCCGCTGGCTCGGCGCCGACAAGGTGCTGAACCACCGCGGCCAGTGGCGCCTCGAACGCGTCCGCGATGGCCGCCGCGAGGTCCTGGCCGCCCGCGACGGCGGCTTCCACCCCAACGACTTCTTCGCGCTCGCCGTCGAACTCGAAGGCGACGAGTTGGGCAAGCCCAAGGCCACCTGCTACGTGGATAGCGAGGCAGTGCTGGCCGCGGCCGACGACGCGCTCGTGCCCGGCCGCATCGGCCTCTGGGCCGAGGCCCCGGGCGTGGCCTGCTTCGACGACGTGCGCGTCGGCGAAGGCGCCCGCGCCACGGCCCGCGGCACCAGGAGCTACCAGCAGCTCACCGACCCCACGATGCGCTTCTGGGCCGACCCCGGCTACCAGTGGGACTACAGCGGCATCCAGCACTGGCACAAGGCGCCCTTCAAGTGTTGCCAGGCATCAGGTTGCCGGAGAAAGCGCAGATGGCGCGAACGTTTGAGAGCGACGACTGGCAGAGCTACAAGATGGACTACGGCCAGCCCCATCGGGAGCTGGAGCCGGCCGAGAAGGAGATCGCCGTCGTGGACGCGGCGCTGGCCGCGCTGCGCGAGGCGGGCATCCTGCCCAACACGGGCTACGACCAGGCGAAGATGCTCGCCCACCGCAAGGCCGTGGCCGAGATGTTCGAGATTCCGTGGACGGCAATCACGCCGCGGATGCAGCGGTTGCTCTATGCGATCAACGCCATCGTCCAGCCCCAGAACATGATTGCGGCAGGCGTCTTCTGCGGGAACACCTTCATCTCCAACGCGGGGGCAGCCGTCGGGCCGGGCGCGTGCTACACGGCTCGGAACCTGATCGGCGTCGAGATCAAGCGGATTGACCCCACGGGCGTCGCCCGCGTGGTCGCCGCCGACGCGATTGGCATCTGCCGCGACTTCCCCGAGCCGATCCAACTCCTCTATCTCGATGCCGATGGGGGGCCTGAGGTGGGCAAGGGCATCTACCTGACGATTCTCCAGGCCGCGCTCGACAAGCTGCCGCCAGGGGCGCTCGTCCTCGCCCACAACAGCGTCAACGGCGCCGACCGGCTTCAGCGCTACTTCGCCTTCGTCCGCGACAAGGCGAGCTTCCGCGAGAGCGTGAACGTGATTCTCGATGGGGAGGGGCTTGAGGTGTCGGTGAAGTGAACGCGCGGTGACCCAGGATGGGGGGGCCTTGACAATCCCGCGCGCGCGAGTAGAATGCCGGGTGTCGGCGCGCCGCGCCGGCCACGGGCTCGCGCTGCACCACAACCCCAGCCGAAGAAGGGAGGCCGCGATGGCCGAGCAGAAGAACGGCCTGATTTCCCCCTCCACCAAGCCGCGATCGCCGTCGAGCTTCGCAGTGGTGGCCATCGCGGCCGCCGTCGTGATCGTTCTGGCGCTCGCCGGCGGCGTGCTATTGCTGGTCAGGAGGCCCCGGCCCGCTGCCGTCCTCTCCCCAGAGATGAAGAGGGACTTCGGGGCAGCGGCCTATGTGCCTCAGGACGTGTCGGTCTACACATCCCACCTTCACCTCGGCGACTCCTGGCGAAGCGTCTGGCGCAGCAAGGCCGTCCAGGGGCTCGTCGCCCTCCCAGCCGTCCAGCGCGCCTGGCGCCAGGCGCAGCGGCTCCCTGCCTACAAGGGCTTCGAGAAGGCGGCCAAGTCGGAACCGCCATCTCCTCGGAGGTCTTCGCCTGCGCCGGCGGCGACCTGCCGGGCTTTCTCCAGGCAATGGGCCAGGTGCTCAGCACACTGCAGCTCGCGGGCATCAAGAACGTCCTGAGTGCAGGCGACGAGATGCGGCGCGCCTTCCGCGACTCTGCCGAGCGCCTCGGCGGCCCAGATGGCTTCCGCCGCCCCGGACCCGCCCCCACGCGACGCGACGCGGCGGCCATCGAGCTGGTGGACGTTGTGCTGGCCAACGAGAAGCGCCTCCAGGTGCCCTCGGTGCTGTTCGGCTTCAAGCTCACGAAGCCCGACGCCGCCCGCCGCTTCCTCGACACCTGGGTGCCGCAGATCGGCCCCACCCCCTTCGGAACCTTCAGGCCCCAGTCCATTCAGGGCGCGAGCTACCACGTCTTCGAAGTCCACGGCGAGACGCTGCTCGGCCTCGCCCTGCGCTCGCTCCCGCGCGACCTGGCCCGCGCGGGCGTCCAGGCCGACAAGGCCAAGCGCTTCGTCGCCTGGCTCACGGGCCTGCGCCTCAAGCTCGCCCTCGGCGTCGCGGGCGACTACCTGCTCGTCTCCATCGGCAAGGACACCGACCTCCTCGAAGGCTGGGGCAAGGGCGCCTCGCTCGCCCAGGCCCGCGATTTCGGCCCGCTCCGTGCCGCCTACAAGCCCGGCCTCGACTCGATCAGCTACTCGTCCGCGCAGTTGGCCGAGGCATTCACGCCGAACGCCGACGGCGTTCGCCGCCTCGCCCGCAACGTCGCCGCCGTGCTCCCCGAGCGCCCATCCACCAAGGGCCTGCGGGAGCGGATCGCGAAGGACGCGGACCTCCTCATCAAGGACATCCAGTTCCCCGTCCCAAGCGCCCAAGTCGCCTGCTCCTTCCGCAACAAGGGCATCGAGAGCCTGTCCTTCGGCGGCCCGCCCGGCGCCCGCCTCGACTACTCGCAGCCCCTCACCATCCTCGCCCGCCGCACCAAACAGCCTATCGTCTTCGCCGCCAGCCGAGCCGCGAAGTCGCCCCCCGGCTCCTACGACAAGGCCGTCAAGTGGATCAAGACCTTCTTCGGCTACTTCCAGGACTACGCCGTCCCCGCGATGGACCGCGAGACACGGAAGCACTACGACACGGTCATGGGGTTCGCCCTCCCCTTCCTGGCCGAGGTTGACGACGCGAACCGCACCTGCCTGGTCCCCGCGTTCGATGGCGCGCAGTACCTCTTGGTCCTCGACGGCGGCGGCGTCCTCGCGGCGACGCCCGACGGCGCGAGGCCGCCGAAGCCCATCCCCCTGCCCCGCCTCGGCATCGCCATCGAGCTGGCCGACGCCGAGAAGTTCACCCGCGGCGTCGAGCGCTACTCCGCCGCCGTCCGCAAGCTCATTGACGACGCCCGGAAGGCATACCCCAAGATCATCCGGCCCCAGATCGCCCTGCCGCGCCCAGTCGTGGCCGACACGCCGGCCGGCAAGCAGGTCTACTACCCGCTCCCCTGGAACCTGGGCCAGGACGTCTTCCCCTGCGCCCTGCTCAAGGGCCGCCTGCTCATCCTCGCCTCCTCCTCGAACCTTGCCCGCGAGATGGCCGACACCGTGCCGCTGCCCACCGCGGCCGTCGCCGCGCCCGACAAGCCGGCCGGCGCTGTCAGCGGGGCCAACCTGCTCCGCGCCTGGGACTACGCGAGCCGCCTGAGCGACGCCGTGCTCGCGCGCGCCGACGCCGACAGGCGGCAGCGCCCCGAGGACAGGCGGGAGATGCTCGAGATCCGCAAGCACCTCGACGCCCTGTGGCGTGCCCTGGGCGCTCTGCGCAGCTACAGCTCCACCACCACGGTCCGCGACGGCCGCGTCGTCACCCACTCCTGGCTCCACGTCGAGGACATCAAGTAGTGGCCCCCCTCGCCGTCACGCTCGTGGTGCTCTTCGCGGCCTGGATGGCCTGGCGCGGCTATCGCCGTGGAGCCGCGGGCACGCTCCTCGGGTGGCTCCCATTCCTTGCCGCGGGCGTCGTCCTCGTGTTGGGCCTCTGGCTGGCCTGGGTAGCCATCGCCTACTTCGTCCTCCTTGCCACGGTCGCCCTCATCGCCGCGGTAGCCACGCTCGTGCTCTGCTTCTGGGTGATTCGCTCGGCCAGGCGGCGTGCCGCGCTTCATCCCCAGGACTCGCCGCCCTCTGGCCGCTTCCGCTCCTCGCTCCGCACTCTCAACAGCCTTCTGGGCGCGGCCCTCGGCCTCCTCGCCGCCTCCATCCTCTCCCTCAGTCTGGCGCTCCTCGGCAGCACCGTGCCCTTCGCCTACTCGCTCGCCGCCCTCCGCGACGGCGCCCCCGAGGCCCCTGCCGCCACCCCGGCCTGGGCAGCCCGCCTGGGCCGAGCCTGCGCCGCGGCCGCCGACGTTGCCACGCTCGGCCTCCTCGACCACGTGCCGCGCCTCGGCGCCTACACCCGCGAACTCCGCATCTGGCTGTGGCGCATCTTCACGCAAATGCCGTCGCCCGGCGCCGTCTGGCCGGCGATGGTCAGGTAGGGCTCGGTGATGATCAGATCGGCCTTGAGCCCAATCGTGCCCGAGACCCGGAAGATGATGGTGCGTGGGCCTTTCTCGGCGCATGCGGCTCGGAGGCTGCCAGGGATCGGCTTGTCGGTCTTCGGGTCGTAGTCATCCAGGTTGGCGACGCAGAGCACCTTGCCGCCGCGCCCGCCGCGGGCGAAGGCCCCGCAGCCCTCGGCGCCCGGGAAGGCAAGGGTCCCGGTCGTAAACTGCATCACGCCGCCCTTGCGCACCGTGCCGTCGGCCTCGACCTCGTCCACGCGCCAGCAGTATGCCTTGCCGCCGGGCTCGAGTGGCCCCGGCTGGTAGGTCGTGGCCGCGTGGTTGCCCTTGAAGCACCGGCTCTGGCGCGTCGCGTCCCTCAGCTGCGCAGGGTCGGAGCCGAAGTAGACGTCGTGCGATGCAGCCTTGACGCCGGCCTTCCACACGAGGGCCGTGCCTGGGTCCACGGCGTCGGAGCCCTGGAGGGGGTGCTCGTCGCGCGCGAAGCTCTGCTCGGCGATGGCCGCGATGGCCTCCTTCGACAGGGCGGTGTCATGGATCCGCACGTCGTCGAGGAACCCCTCCATCCCGCCGATCGTGAGCGCGACCGGCTTGGGCTCGTGCTTCTTTGGGAGGTTGTCCAGCGCGACCTCTTTGGTGGTCGAGGCCGCCAGTTCGCCGTCAACGTAGAGCTGAAGCGTCCGCTTCTCGGTCCAGGTGCGAACCAACACCGCCTTGTCGAGCGCTGGTTCGCCGTTCCCCTCGAGTTCGTCCGCCTCTGGCTTCCGCTTGGCGTCGGGCAGCTGCGGTTGGTACACGGCGGCGATGTGGTGCCAATGGCCGAGCTTGCGATGGGGAACCGACACGTTGAGGCCGCCCGCCTCGAACCGGAGGTCCACATAGGCCCTCGACAGGGCGAACCCCGGCCCGGCCACGACGCCGTCGTAGTCGTCCCCGATGTCCGACGGCCTGGGCGAGTGCTGCCCGGGCGTACGCCACCAATGGTGGGCCTTGAGCCAAAGCATGACCGTGAGGCCGCCCTTGAACGACAGCTGTGGACCCTCGCAACGGGCGAAGGCATCGTCGTTCGGCAGGTGCAGGACCGTGCTTGGCTTTTTGCCATTGCCGCCTGGGTCATCTACCACGGCTGCCCCGCCGACCAGCTTGGCGTGGGACTCCCCAGCGGAGTCGGAGCCATCGCGGGCGAAGTCGTAGCGGGCAACCAGGCCACCCGCGGTGACGCTAGCCGCTGCGCCCAGCACCACTACACCTGCGAGACCCAAGTGCCCAACACGCATCCCCGGCCTCCGTTCCCTGCAAACGGCGGCCCGTAGCATACACCGCGCGGGCCGAACCTGCAACCCACTCCGGTACAGGCTTGATTCACTGTAGCATTGCGGGTAGTCTGTTGGCGATAGCTAAGGTGTCCTCACCCGAAAGGCAAGTGACAATGAGAGACAAGAGGAGCGTCCTGGCGCTTGGATTGGTCGTCGGGCTGCCGGCGAGCATGATGGCCGCCGATCGGCCGGCGCGGTTCCGCGAGTACGATGCCCGTCGGACGGAGGCCCTGCGGAAGATCGCCGAGGGGACCGGCCTGGAGAGCGCGACCGCTCGGCTCCATCTGAACAAGGACGTGGACCAGGCCAACCGTATCATCATGGAGACTGACTTCGAGAAGATCTATTGGGCGAACAACACCAACCTGATCCCGCTCTACGAGATGTTCAACGCCGATACAGGCACCAGGGCGAAGCTGCTCTCGCGCGCGGCGACGGATAAGATCCTCGCCTACTTCTGGCAGTGCTTCCAGCCCGGCGGGAAGGCCGGAGGCCAGATTGCCCGGCACCACCACTTCTTCCCCGACCAGCCGTGGCAGTACTGGGGCAACCAGAACCACGGCTTCGTCTACCAGTCCTTGTTCTACCGTGCTGCGACGGCTCTGAAGGACATCCCGAAGTACGCCGGCCAGTTCGACGCGGCCAAGCACGTGCCGCTCGGCGCGGGGGTGGATGACCTCAAGGACCACCCCGAGCTGGCGAAGATCACCCTCGCCGACTATGCCGGACGGGCGCGCGACATGTGGCGCAACCGCCTGCTCTGGATGGCCCAGCAGGGCCTCTGGGCCGAGGACATGATCTACCGCATCTCCAACGTCGAGGGAACCTGCAACCTCGCCTACCACGACCGCGACCCGGTCATCCGCAAGCGTGCGGAGATGATCCTGGACCTCCACTGGCTGCTCTACGCGCTCCAGACGGTCGAAGAGCAGTTCGGCGGGGCGCAGAACCGCTTCAAGCCGAACTACGCAGGCTACCATCCGGAACGTGGGACGGGGTGGTACTACTTCGGTGGCCGGCCCGGCACCCAGCCCTGCATGGCCGCGCTGCTGGGCGACTACATCCCGCCAGAGATTGGGAACGTCCCAAGTTCTTGAGTCTGTCTCTCATGCGACTCTCTTCACAACCCATTGGGTGATCTGGATCTGGCAGCGGCCTTGGAGGTTCATACGTCGGTCGCCGAGATCGTCGTGCGCCTGCCCAGGCCGGGCAAGTCGTTCGAGGCCGAGGCGGGCATTGACAACAACTACGACAGCAAGGGCGAAAAGGGCAGCGTCGTCCTCGTCGTCGAGGTCGGCGGCAAGGAGGCGTTCCGCTCGGGCGTCCGCCGCGGCTCCGACCCGCCGCTGCCCGTGCGAGTTGACTTGGGCGGGGCAAGGGAGTTTACTCTGCGCGTGCTCGACGCCGGCGATGGGCCGGCCTACGACCAAACCGATTGGGCGGAGGCATTCGTCATGCTCGAAAGCGGCGAGAAGATGTGGCTCGATGAGATGCAGTTGACGGGGAAGGCGGCCGGGCTCTCCACGGCCATCCCCTTCTCCTTCACCTACGGCGGCAAGGCGTCCGCCGAACTCCTTCCCGCGTGGAAGCGCTCGCAGGCCAGGCTGCCCGCCAAGCCGGGCCGCGAGGCCCACGCCGTGACCTGGGCCGACCCCACGACAGGGCTGGAGGTGACGGCCGAGGTCACGCTCTTCGACCAGTTCCCCGCCGTGGAATCGGTCCTCCGCTTCCGCAACACGGGCCAGGCCGACACGCCGATCATCGAGAGGGTCCTGCCCCTCGACCTCCACGTCGGCGTGCCCGCCAAGGGCGAGGTCGTGCTCCACCACGGAGCCATCGGCTGGTCGGGACAGTGGGCGCTCCGCGTCGCACGCGACGAGGCGGGAGGCGTCCTGCTCCAATCCGGCCAGCAGACCACCCGCCTCAAGCTCCACCCGGGCGAGAGCATCCGCACGCCCCGCATCCTGCTCCTCCTGTGGGAGGCCGATGACGCTTCGGCTTCGCTCAGCGCAGGCCGCTTCGCCGGCCACAACGCCTTCCGCCGCCT
This sequence comes from Planctomycetota bacterium, assembly GCA_041320515.1. Lineage (GTDB taxonomy): Bacteria > Planctomycetota > PUPC01 > DSUN01 > DSUN01 > DSUN01. Next base: position 5,642,698 of record JBGLNR010000001.1, read on the forward strand.
GCTCATGGCCCACTACCTGCCCCGCGTCAACGGCGAACTCGTCACCCCGCCCATCACGCAGAACACCTGGTTCACGTTCAACCAGGGCAACGACGTGACGGAGGCGAACCAGCTCGAGGCCATTCGCCTGATGACCCCGCTGGGTGTGGAGGTCTATTGGCTCGACGCCGGCTGGTTCGAGGGCGGCTGGCCCTCGGGCGTGGGCAGTTGGGTGCCGCGAGCCGACGCCTTCCCCCGCGGCCTCAAGCCCCTCAGCGACGCCGCGCACAAGCTGGGCATGAAGTTCATCGTCTGGTTCGAGCCCGAGCGCGTCCACCCCGCCAGCCGCATCGCCAAGGAGCACCCCGACTTCGTGCTGCGGCGCGACGGCGGCGACGGGCTGTTCAACCTCGGCAACCCCGAGGCGAGGAAGTGGCTCACCGACTGGCTGTCCAAGTGCATCACCGAGAGCGGCATTGACCTCTACCGCAACGACTTCAACATTGACCCACTCCCCTTCTGGCAGAAGGCGGACGCGCCGGACCGCCAGGGCATGGCGGAAATCCGCTACGTCGAGGGCCACCTCGAAATGTGGGACGAGTTGATCCGCCGCCACCCCGGCCTGTGGATTGACACCTGCGCCAGCGGCGGCCGCCGGATTGATCTCGAAACCCTCACCCGCAGCGTCCCCCTCTGGCGCTCCGACAGCCAGTGCTGCGGCAAGCCCATGCCCACCTGGGACCAGGTGCAGATGGCGGGGCTGAGCCTCTACGTCCCCTTCCACACGGGTGGCGTCTGGGCCTTCGACCCCTACAACTGGCGCAGCATCGCCACGACCGGCACCAACCTCTGCCCCGACACTCGCGCGAAGGACTTCCCCGCCGAACTCGCCAAGGCCGCCATCGCCGAGGCCAAGGGCCTCCGCCCCTTCTTCCAGGGCGACTACTATCCCCTCCTGCCCATCACCCTCGACGAGAGCCACTGGATCGGCTGGCACTACACAGCCGTCGGCGTCGCCCTCCGCGGCCTCGACCCCAAGGCCGCCTACGAAGTCACATTCTTCCCGGGCTACGAGCCCGAAGCCAAGAAGACCCTCACCGGCTCCGATCTGGCCAAGCTCACCGCCGAAATCCCCACAGCCCCCGCGAGCCTGCTCATCCGATACGAGAGGAAAGCCAAACAATGATGAGACCGTTCGCAGCAGCGCTCGCAAGCCTCATCGCCTTCAGATGCACTGTTGCCCAGGAAAGGGCGCAACCCGTGGAGAAGGTCGCTCAGTGGGGCATCTACAAGACGCAGTTCGAGGCCAGCCGGGACTACGCCAATCCCTTCGCCGATGCGTCGGTCAAAGCCGACCTCGTGTCGCCATCGGGCGTCAGGGAAACCGTTGATGCGTTCTGGGATGGCGGCAGGGCGTGGCGCCTGCGGTTCTCGCCCGACGAGGTGGGCAAGTGGACGTGGCGGACGGAGTGCTCCGACGCAACTGACACGGGGCTGCACGGGCAGACGGGCAGCTTTGAGTGCGTGGCCTACAAGGGCGATAGCCCCCTCTTCCAGCACGGCGCGCTCAAGCTGTCGGAGAACCGCCGCTACCTCGCCCACAGCGACGGCACGCCCTTCTTCTGGCTCGCCGACACGGCCTGGAACGGCGTGCTGCTGGCGAAGGAGGCCGATTGGACCCGCTATCTCGACACGCGCCGCAAGCAGGGCTTCACCGCCATCCAGTTCGTCTGTACCCACTGGCGCGGCAGCAGCAAGGACGCCGCCGGCGAGACCGCCTTCACTGTGGGCGGGGCCTCCCCTGTGGGCGGGGCCTCCCCGCCCCGCGTTGTTCTCAACCCCGCCTTCTTCCAACGCCTCGACGCCAAGGTGGCCGCCGTCAACGAGCACGGGCTGGTCGCCGCCCCCGTCATCCTGTGGGCGCTCACCAAGGACGATCCGGGCCAGAAGCTCTCCGAGGAGGCGGCGATCCGCGTCGCCCGTTACATCGCAGCTCGCTGGGGCGCGCACCAGGTCGTCTGGTTCCTCGGCGGTGACGGCCGCTACGCCGGCAAGGAGGCCCCCCGCTGGCACCGCATCGGCCGAGCCGTCTTCCCCGAACCCCGCAACCGCCTCGCCACCATGCACCCCTGCGGCCAGAGCTGGATCGCCCCCGACTTCCGCGACGAGCCGTGGTTCGACTTCGTCGGCTACCAGAGCGGCCACGGCGATTCCGAGCAGCACCTCAAGTGGCTCGCCTTCGGGCCGCCCGCCAGCGGTTGGCAGAAGGAGCCGGCACGCCCGGTGATCAACCTGGAGCCCAACTACGAGGGCCATCCCTCCTACCACAGCAGGAGCCGCTTCACCGACGCCGACGTCCGCCGCGCCGCCTGGTGGAGCCTTCTCGTCGCGCCCACGGCAGGCGTCACCTACGGCAACAACCACATCTGGGTCTGGCCCTACAAGACCCGCGTGCCCGAGAACCACGGCAACATCGGCCCCGTCGAGCCCTGGGACCGCGGCCTCGACATGCCCGGCATCCGCAGCATGACCATCTTGAAGACCTTCTTCGCGTCGCTCCCCTGGCAGCGGCTTCGCCCAGACCAGAGCTTGCTCACCAAGCAGCCGGGCAAGGCCGACGTCACCCGCTTCATCGCCGCGGCGCGAACCGATGAGGGCGATTGCGCGGTTATCTACACGCCCAAGGGCACGCCCATCCCCCTGAATCCCAAGAGCCTGAAGCCGCCCGCCGCGGGTCGCTGGTTCAACCCCCGCACGGGCGAGGCCACGCCCATCGGCGGCCTCGCCGCCCGCGAGCAGGAGTTGCAGCCGCCCGACGCCAACGACTGGGTCCTCGCCATCGGCCACTGAAAGGAGTCAGCCTCGATGAGTCGTTTGTCCCGCAGAGAGTTGCTCGCGGCCCTGGGCGCCACGGGTCTGGCCGCCGCCGCCCACGCCCAGGACGCCGGCGAAGCCCCTGCCCCGACCCCCAAGGGCGACCTCGTGACGCCAAAGGGCGTGCCGGCCACGCTGGTGGACGGCAAGGTGATTCAGCCGCAACGCGAGCTGCCGGTGCTGCGCAAGACCGATGTGCTCGTGGTCGGCGGCGGCCCGGCCGGCGTGGCGGCGGCCATCGCGGCGAGGCGCGTCGGCGCCGATGTCACGATCGTCGAGCGCTACGGCCACTTCGGCGGGCAGTGGACGGGCGGCCTCGTGCTCATCGTGATCGGCATGCACGTCAAGGGCGGCAAGCACGTCACCAAGGGAATCGGCTACGAGATCATGCAGCGCCTCGAAAAGCTCGACCGCGGCATCGTCAACACCCGCCCCGGCGCCAGCCCCACCGTGGATGCCGAGGCCCTCAAGTACATGATGGTCGAGATGATCCGCGAGGCAGGCGTCAACGTCTTCCTCCACTGCTGGGGCGTGGACGCGATTTGGGGCACGAGTGGCCCGCCGCCGCAGGCCATGTGGACCTGGCAGCCGCGGAGCTTGAGTTCGCGGGCCAGGCGCAGGACGCTGTGGCAGATGCTGTCATCGCAGAGGCCGGGGGCGACGAAGAGCGCCTTCCTGACCAGGGGCAGCCCGGCCTCGCCAGGGCGGGGGGGAAGGCCGTTGCCGACGCGGAAGACGGTGCTCACTTGGCCTTCTCTTTCGGGCTGGGCTTCTCGCCGAAGACCTGTGCGGTGTAGATGAGGACGGTGGTGCCCGGGTCGCGCCAGACGGAGGAGAGCATGCCGGCCTTGCGGCAACAGGCGGCGAGCATCTCCTCCTTCGACTTGAAGTGCTCGGCGACCTGGGGAAGGAAGGTGGCCTGCTGCCAGTCGCGCCGCACGATGATGCCGTGCTTGCCGAACTCCCAGTCGAGCGGGTTCTCGATCGGCTTCCCTGGCGTCAGCACCGAAATCTCGATGTCAATGTCGGCCACCTCGATGGGCCGGACGGCGGGGAAGCGGGGGTCTTCGAGGGCCGACTGCTTGGCCTGGTTGGCGACGGTGTGGTAGAGGGGGGTCGTGGGCTTGAAGTTGCCGATGCAGCCGCGCAGCTCGCCGTTCTTGTGGAGCGTGACGAAGACGCCGTTGAGGGACTGAAGTTCCGGGTCGTCCAGCTTCAGCTCCGGCACGTCCTTGCCGTCGGTGACGGCGACGAGGGTCTTGCGGGCGATGTCGAGGAGCTTCTTCTGCCCGGCCTCGCTGATGGGGGCGTCGCGGGCCTCGGCGGCGGGCCTCGGGTCGCCCTTTGCGGCGGGCTTGGCCGGCGGGGTGCCCCACTGGCCGGGCGCGGTGAGGACGACCCCCGCGTAGGCCACGCAATCGTCGTGCCTGCCCGCCTCGTCGCCCGAGGTATAGTAGTCCACCAGTTGTCCCGTGGCCTTTTCGGGCAGGAGGTGGAGTAGGACGCGGATGGCGGTGGCGCCGCAGATGGTCGCGCGTGTCTCCTCGATGTACTTGGCGAAGCCCGCGGGATCGCGCTTGAGGATGAGGGCGACCGCCCCCCTGTCCTGCTTCTCGATGTTCTCGCGGAGGTTCGTGGTGAAGGGCGTGTGGTCGAAGCGGCGGCCGTAGTGCGTGAAGTCCGAACTCACGGCGACCAGGGTCTCGTCGTCTATCACCTTCCGAAGCGTCTCGGCCACAGGGGCGTAGTCGCTTTCCTCGAGTCGGCCGAGGACGATGGGGACGAGGTGGAAGGGTGCAATGGCCCTTCGGAGGAAGGGCAGGAGCAGCTCGAAGGAGTTCTCGCCGGCGTAGGCGGCTGGGACGTTTCGGAAGCGGGGGTTCCTCATGAGGGTCGCGCAGGCATCGCGGTCCACCTGCACGTTGCCCAGCGGGGTGGCGAAGGCATCCACACCGAGGACGGAGGCGGCGCGTGGCGGGATGCCTCGATGGCTGAAGGCGAGGAGGACGACGCGGCGATACGGTTTGCCCTTGACTGCGGCGAAGGCGGCGCCGGCGCAGCGGCCGCAGAACTGGTAGCCCGCGTGCGGCGCGACGAGGGCGATGGGGCGGCCCTCCACCGCCTTGGCCTTCTTTGCCCCATCCACGAGGAACCCGTCCAGCATCTTCTCCAGGGCCGCGGACCCTGCGGGATACCAGCTCCCCGCAAGCTGCGGCTCCCACACGGTCGGCTCCTCCCCGCTGCACGAGACGGTTGCCGTGAGAAGGATGAGTGCCAGCAACGCCGCCATGCGGGAACTGTGAGGCCGAGCCATGACCCATCCTCCTAACGGAAGCCACAGGCAAAGCGCCGCCTCGATACATTCTACAACGGCAGCGCCGCCATGATCAACCGTTGAACGTCGTTGAACGTTGAACGTCGTTGAACGTTGAACGTCGTTGAACGTTGAACGTCGGTGAACGTTGCAGGAGTTCGAGCCGGGTATGCCCACCAGACCTGGCAACTTCGGCGGTGGTGGGGCCGGAGCGAACGTGGCCTTCGCCCAGGAGGTAGTGGATCAACGCCTTGAACTTCCCGCGGGCCTCTGATAGCCTTGCCTCCACGTCGAACATGCACGGCCCCCTCTCCTCGGGCACCATTCATTCGGGGATGAACGCAATGAATGCCTCAGAGGAGCTTGATGCGTGCGGTAAAGGAGCACTCGATGGGCCTAAGAGCAACGGCGCCGCTGGCGCTCGCGGCGGTGACCGCGATTGGTCAGTGGCTGCCATCGGCAGCGCTCGCGGGGGACGCGCAAGGGGTCGCGGAGCCGCTCAGGAACCTGCCCGTGAACACGTGGACGCCCCTGCCTGGGGCGACCACTGGCCCAAGGCCCTACAGCGCCATCGTCTACGTGTCCGACCGCGGTCAGGTGCTGACGTGGGAGGGGGCGAAGAGCGTCCTGGCCTTCGATGCCGCAAGGGGCGAGTGGGCGGCGGAGGCGGCGGCAATCGAGGCGCCCGAACGCGAGAAGTCGCGTCTGGCCAAGGTCTACCACGGCGCCTGCTGGGACTCCAGGCGCAAGCAGATCGTCTACACGGTCCCCGGCCTGATGGCCGCCTACGACCCGCAGGCGAGGAAGGGCTACACCTTCTACGTCGGCCCCGAACTCGAGTACTTCTACTTCCGCAGCCCCGAGCGCCCCGAGCCGCTCGACAGCGCGGGGTACTTCGACCTCACGCCGCAGGACGTGGCGAGCGGGCTGCGCCGCGAGACGATGGGCACGCTCGAACGCCTCGGCATCCCCGTCGAGTACAGCCACCACGAGGTCGCCCCCTCGCAACAGGAGATTGACCTGCGCTACCGCGACGCGCTGACGATGGCCGACTCGGCCATGACCTATCGCTTCGTGGTGAAGGAGGTGGCTCTCAAGCACGGCATCCACGCGACGTTCATGCCCAAGCCCATCTTCGGGGTGAACGGCTCGGGCATGCACGTCCACCAGTCGCTCTTCAAGGGAGAGCGGAACGCCTTCTTCGACGGGCGGGACGCCTACCACCTGTCGGCCACGGCCAGGCACTACATCGCCGGGCTGCTCCGCCACGCCCGCGAGATCACGGCGGTGACGAGCCAGTGGGTGAACTCCTACAAGCGCCTGGTGCCGGGCTACGAGGCGCCCGTCTACATCTGCTGGGGCCAGAAGAACCGCTCGGCCCTCGTGCGCGTGCCGCGCTACAAGCCGGGCAAGGAGAAGGCCACGCGGGCCGAGATGCGCAGCCCCGACCCCGCCTGCAACCCCTACCTCGCCTTCTCGGTGATGCTCGCGGCCGGCTTGGCCGGCATCGAGGGCAAGTACGAGCTGCCGCCGCCCACCGAGCGGGACGTCTATCACCTCACGCCCGAGGAGCGCCGCGAACTAGGCATCGGCGAGCTGCCCGGCAGCCTCTTCGACGCCCTCCAGTGCGCCGAGACGAGCGAGCTGGTCCGCGACGCCCTCGGCGACCACATCTTCGAGTCGTTCCTCGCCAACAAGCGCCTCGAGTGGGACCGCTACCGCACCCACGTGAGCCAATTCGAGCTGGACGCCTATCTGGGCGTGCTGTGATCCAGGCTCAAGCGATCATCCGCTCGGCTCCCGACACGCCGCCCCGGAGCAACTTGCGCCCCCCGAAAAAGGGGCGCAAGTTGCCCGGATCGCCCAATAGCCCGAGGATACGCAGGAGAAAGCAACTTGCGCCCCTCCACACACACCCCCGCGCGGATGTGGGTAACTCCATAAGTCCTGAAATGCCAAGGGGGGAAGCCGTGCCGTGGGAGCAACTTGCGCCCCATTTGGCCCTCGGGGGGCGCAAGTTGCCCCTACGTAAGTCCCAAATTGTGACTTGTTTCACAAGCCGCGGCACACACTGCGTGGCCGCCTCAGTCGGCTAAGCATGGCCCCTCACGCCACCGTCTGGCCGTCCATCGTGCCGACGGTGATGTCGAGTTCGGCGCGGAGGGCGATGCGCTCGATCTGGCCGTCGCGGATCCAGACCACGCGGTCGGAGGCGGCGAGCATCTTCATGTCGTGCGTGGCGCAGACGACGGTGGTGCCGCGCTCGCGCTGAAGCTCGCGCAGGAGGGCGAGGATTTCCTCGCCCGTCTTGAGGTCGAGGTTGCCGGTCGGCTCGTCGGCGAGGACGACGGCGGGGTTGTTGACGAGCGCGCGGGCGCAGGCGACGCGCTGTTGCTGGCCGCCCGACAGCTCCTCGGGGCGGTGGTGGAGGCGCTGGCCAAGGCCCACGCGCTCGAGCGTCTCGGCCGCGCGGCGGTCCGCCTCGTCGAGGGCCACGCCCGCGAAGACGAGCGGCAGCCGCACGTTCTCCAGCGCCGTCAGCGTCGGCAGCAGGTTGAACGTCTGGAAGATGTAGCCGATGCGGTTGCAGCGGAGCCAGGCGAGCTTGCGCTCGGTGAGCGACGCGATGTCCTTGCCGTCGAGCAGGATTTCGCCCTCGGTCGGGCGGTCGAGTCCGCCGATCATGTTGAACAGCGTGCTCTTGCCGCTGCCCGACGGCCCCATGATCGAGAGGTATTCGCCGCGAGCGATATCGAGGTCAATGCCGCGAAGGGCGTGCACCTCCTCGCCCTCGAGGCGATAGATGCGCTTGACGCCGCGGGCCTGGATGATTGCGTCGCTGCGGTTCGTCATCGGATGTCGCCCACCTTGACCCTCTCGCCCCTACGCTCTGCGTGGGGGCGGTTCTGCCGGACGCTCTGCGTCCCTGCTGCCCTCGGACAAGAGATGGCCGCGGAGCGGCCAGAGAGGCGTCCCCACGCAGAGCGTAGGGACGAGGAGTTCTTCCTGGCATGCGGCACGCATCATCGAATCTCCCCCACCTTGATGTCGAGCGCTTTGCGTTCTTCGACTCGGTCGCACAGCCCGTCGCGAATCCAGACCACGCGGTCGGAGACGGCGAGCATCTTCATGTCGTGGGTGGCGGTGATGATGGTGACGCCGTGCTCGGCCTTGAGGCGGTGGAGCAGCTCGATGATCTCCTCGCCGGTTTTGAGGTCGAGGTTGCCGGTCGGCTCGTCGGCGAGCACGATGGCGGGGTCGTTGGCGAGCGCGCGGGCGCAGGCCACGCGCTGCTGCTGGCCGCCCGAGAGCTGGGGCGGCTTGTGCTTGAGGCTCTCGCCTAGGCCGACCAGATTCAGCAGCCCCGCCGCCTTCTCTCGAAATGGCCGCACCGGCCATATCCATCCAAGCAGCCGACACCTATGGCAACTCAATGTGACAGCCACGTTGAGTCCCAGATGCACATGACACCCAACTACTGGCTGCATGGCCGACGGCGCCACCCGTCAGCAGGCCATCGAGCGCGCCGAGGAGGCGATTGATGCCTGGCTCGAAACCGCCCGCGGCCTCGGCCGCCCCATCCCCGAGCCCAAAGGCCGCCTCGCCTACGCGTGAGGGGCTGCGTCCGACGCCGGCAACCCAAAGCCCCCGTGGGCAGGGCGCTCGTGACGGGCTGGGGATCGTCTGATGGCGCGAGAGCGGAATGCCGCCTGTTCCCGCGCTCAGGGGAACTCTGCTCTGAGAACCTTGCGACGCAGCATCACAAGCCCCCGTGCCCTGTCCCCAACCCAGCGCAGGCTGTCGGCAGCCATCCTCGTAACGACACCGCCCCCAGCGACGGCAATGGATGCCGGGGCGGTGACTGCGCGCGCCACAAGAGCCTCTGCGCGCAGCACCGGGCGCGCCTCGCGGTAGAGAGCGGCAAGACGCTCGGACGGCTGCCCCTCCTGGCGAATTGTCCGGTAGCAAGCCACCAGCGAGGTCTCCAGGACTTCCTTGTCCTCGTCCGTCGCGAAAGGGTCATTGTATGCCTGTAAGTAGGAGTCACCCACGTCGGCCTCGCTGACGGACCTATCCCCGGCAGCCCGCCGGGTCGCCAACTCAACTGACCGAGCCACGGCAGCCCTCAGGCCAACCAGTCCCATCACATACTTCCAGATCGCGTCGAAGTGCTCCTGGGGTACGTTCCAAGGCTCCAGGTCAGGCATCGCCGAGAGTCCCTTGATGTGATACCCTTTCCTGTCAGTGCGGTCAAGCCTGGTATACACCACATTCATGGCCACATCGCGTTTCGTGATTTCGGTATCGAGCCATTGCCAGAGATGCTCGAGGGCAGGACTAAGGCCTCGGGGCCGCTTGTTGCGAAGGTCAAGCCGGAGGCGGTGCAGATTGGCGTAGCTGAGATGGATGGCCGACCGCTCACCCTCCTTCGCCAGTTCGGCGCCACGTGCGGTGCCCGAGTACGGTACCAGACAGATTGCAGCGGCCACAAGTGCCGCACTGCCAAGGCCGTCCCTGACATGGGGGACCACGTTCACCATCTCAGTCTCTCCTCTATGGCTGGTCCTTGAACGTCACCTGAGTCCAGACGCGAGTGAGCCAGAAGGGCTGAGGGGGGCTCTCGCCGCCTCCCTCCCATGACGGCCTCTTCAGCGTGACATTGATCTGGCGCACGTGACCAGGGAATACGACAAGGGCCTCATTGCCGGTTACTGCCATCTTCATGTGCGCTGTGCCGTCCACTGCCAGCACACGTATGCTCTCGGCGGAAAGCAATGGCAGGTCATTGCCACTCTCATCGTCAACGTGTACCACAACGAAGCGTACGCCCGGGTCGAGTCTTCCGGCAAGCGCGGTCATTAGGCAGAGGCAACCGAACATGACAGCCGTTGCCCCGGTTGCCCGTAGTGCGAACCACTTGAACTGGGTGTTGAACCGGGTCCCCTGGCCTGTGAAGAGCAGGCCAGCCAGCACCGAAAGCAGGAAGAACAACACCAGCTTCTGGTCGGGATCACAGAGGGTGCCTGGCCGCAAGGCAGCAAGCACACCCAGGGCTGTCAGCCCGAGGACGAGCGTGGCGCGCATCCACAGCGGCAAGGGAGCCCCATCGTCGGCGCGATTACGCTCACCCTTCCCGTTGGCGCCATCCTTAGCAGGGGTCTTACCCATCGCGTGCCCTCCATGCCAGACCGGGGGTGCGGTCACACACTACAGTCACAGGAAGATCATACTCCCCAGCACTCCCTTGTCAAGCCCCGCGCGGGAGGTGGCAGACAAGCGCCCCAAGCCACCACGGAGCTCGCCATGCGCCGATGCATCGACAGAACGCCAGTCCTTGCTCCTTCCCTCATGCACCTCGACTGAACCAGTAGCCGCGGCTTGGACCGGCCCGCCCGCGACGAGCTTCTTGCGAGTGGGGTCCACCACGAGATTCAGGCCCTCGAGGGTCCGCGCGCCGAGAGTCTCCAGGTCGCCTTCCTGCCCGAACACGACCTCGCCAATCGCCATCACTATGGCGTGCGGTAGACCTCGCGGCGGTGGCCGATGGCGTGGACTACGATGCACTCCTCGTCGTGGAGTACCTCATAGACAACTCGGTAGTCGCCCACACGGAGCTTGTAGAGTCCAGCGAGATCGCCTGCCAGGGCCTCGGGTCGGACGCTGTCCAGGTTGGCCGACAGCCAATGAATGCGTTTGGCGATGCGGCGACCGACGGGTTTGTCGAGCCGCTCCAACTCGCGAGTGGCAGGGTCCATGATGCGGACGCGGTAGACCATGGTTACCCCAGATCAAGCCGCTGCACCACGTCCTCGAAGGGCTCGCCGCGCTCGCCTGCGGCGACGGCCCGCTTCTGCTGCAACAGCCGATCTCGCACGGACCTCCTGATGGGCAACCCCTCATCGGCGTCGCCAACCAACTCGCGCAGCTTCTGCTCGATGGTCGTCGCGATCATCTGTCCCCACGCTCAGCAACCATGCGCGGCCGGGACCGGGCCGCCGGCGACGAGCTTCTTGCGGGTGGGGTCCACCACGAGATTCAAGCCCTCACGGGTCCGCGCGCCGAGAATCTCCAGGTCGCCTTCCTGGCCGAACACGACCTCGTCAATCGTCACGTGCTCGCCGATGCGGAGGACGGCGAAGCCGACGTTGCGCGTGAGGGTCGCGCCGTTGGCCATGACGAAGGTCATGTCCTTCTTCTCCATCTTCACCAGAAGGCGCCGAAGCGTCTCCGCCGCGATCCACGTGCACTCGCTCGCCGTGTCCACCAGAGCCTTCGGCACCTCGGCAGAGAGGGTGCGGTGGGCGTGGTTCTCGATGCGGCAGCTCACATAGAATATTCCCATCACCGCAACTCCTCGTGACTCCCCGGTGTTCATCGTATCATGTGGGGCACCGCTGTCAAGGAAGCCCTGGTGTAACGGCATCGTGACCACCCGTTGGATCGGCCGCCCGCGCGGCGGTCCCGCGGGCCGCCACGCCCGCTCCTTGCCCCCCGCCGCTGACGCCGCTGGCTACTTCTTCTTGGAGCCCGGGTACAGGTTCCCGTGCCCCGACATCTCGGCCTGCTTCTGGATGTTCCTCTTCGCCTCCTCCTCCGGCGTCCAGAAGTAGTAGTCGCCGTAGATGTCGTCGTAGACGTACCCGAGGTTCGCAATCTCGTCCTTGATGACGCGCACGCTGGGGGATCGAGGAGGTCTTCCGGGAGGGCAAGCAGTTGCTGGGGTTCGGCAAGGTCCAGAGTAGGCCAGCAGGTTCATGAACGCTGCGATGGCAACCGCGATGGCCACGCCAATGACGCCCCCGCCGCCGGGCGCTACCACCTCGCCAATGATCAGCCCTAGCACCACGAGCACGCTCGTGAGGCCGAGAATGAGGATCCAGGACTTGATCTTGTTGGCACGAATTAGTTCGAACATGGGAACTCATCACAAAGCCAGTGAGACACATGCGCCGCTATGGCACCGATCGTTGGCCCGCCGGCCCCCACCAACCTTGCGTCGGTGGGGCGGAGGATTGGGCACTACCAGCCGGCTACCCCCGCACCCCCCTCCCTCTCAGGGAGGGGGCAGGGGGAGGGTCGGGCGCCTGCCCCGACCCCGAATCTCCACCCTCACCCTGCCCTCTCCCTGGAAGGGAGAGGGGTAGAACAGACGCCGCCGCGTAGCTGCCAATCCCTCGCCCCACTGGGGCAAGCCCAGTGGGGGCGACCAGGGTGAGCCGCGGCTATCGCAGGTTCACCTTCGGGACCGCCTTCTCCTCCTCGGGCGCCTGGAAGAACTCGGCTTTCTGGAAGCCGGTCATGTTGGCGATGATGTTGGTCGGGATCACCTCGGTCTTCGTGTTGTAGGCCATCACGCTGTCGTTGTAGTACTGGCGGGCGAAGGCGATCTTGTTCTCGGTCGAGGTCAGCTCCTCCTGGAGTTGGGAGACGTTTTGGTTGGCCTTGAGGTCGGGGTAGTTCTCCATCACGGCGTAGAGGCCGGCCAGGGCGCGGGTGAGGCCGGCCTCGGCGTTGGCGGCAGCGGCGGGGCCTTGAGCGGCCACGGCCACGTTACGGGCCTTCGTCACGTTCTGAAGGACTTCCTGCTCGTAGCCCATGTAGTCCTTCACCACCTCGACGAGGTTGGGGATCAGGTCGTGGCGCCGCTTGAGCTGCACGTCAATCTGCGCCCAGGAGTTCTTCACGTTGTTGCGGGCACGGACGAGTCCGTTGTAGCTCACCACGAACCACAGGACGATGAGCACGAGCACGCCCAGGGCAATCCAGCCAGCCATTGTCTCGGCCTCCTATTCTGGGTCCTTGGGGGGGAGCGGGGGCGGCGCGCTGAAGAAGCAGCGGAGCGCCCCCGTCGCATGGTCTTCGTGGTGCCCGGGCTCGGCGGGCGCCTGCGGGTAGGCGGCGAAGATCTGCTGCAACTCGCCGGCATCGAGCCAGATGCCGTCGCCGTGCGGACACCTGTCCACCACGACCTGCGTGCGGCCGTAGCGGTCCTTGATCAGCTTGTCCACGCAGATCGGGCAGTCGCGGTCGGGCGGCCCGAGGTCGGAGTCGGGCGTGGCCGTGGGCGGAACGGCTGTCCCGACGAGCGCCTCAAGTTCCCCGCTGTCGAGCCACACGCCGCCGCAGCCGCCGCACGTGTCGATCTCGAACCCCTCATACTCGGCCACGATCATCGGCTCGCGGCACACCGGGCACTGAAGCACGCGCACGGTCCACCTCCTTGTGCCGCTATCATAGTGCCCGCCCCCGGGGCTGTCAAGCGAATCAGGCTCACCACGGCGGGAGGGCGAGGGTCCCGCCGTCCATGACGAGGCAGGTGGCGTTGACGTAAGCCGCCTCGTCGCTGATGAGGAAGGCGATGGCGCGGGCCATGTCGAGGGGGGTGCCGAGGCGGCGGACCGGAATCCTCTTCTCGACTTCGGCGTAGATTTCGGCAACCGGCTTGGCCCAGCCCTTGCAGCTCGAGGCGAGCATCGGCGTGTCAATGGTGCCTGGGCAGACGCCAACGACGCGCGCGTAGCCGGCCAGCTCGACTGCAAGGGAGCGCACCAGGGCCTCCAGTGCGGCCTTCGAGGCGCAGTAGAGCGCGTGGTTGGGGAAGCCGACAAAGGCGGCGACCGAGGTGGTGATGCAGATGACCCCCCTGCCCTGCTTCTTCATCACGGGCGCCACGTGCTTCGCCAGCCAGAGGTTGCCCTTGACGTTCACGCCCATCACGGCGTCCCACGCCGCCTCGTCGAAGTCGCTGACCGGCCCCATCCGCAGCACGCCGGCATTCGAGACCAGGGCGTCAATGCGACCGTGGAGCCTGAGCGTGCGGGAGACGAGAGCCTTGACGCTCTGCTCATCGGCCACGTCGGCGAGGACGAAGCTCGCGTCGCGGCCCTTGTCGCGCTCGGCCGTCTCAAGCGCCCTGCCCTCTTTCCGCTGGATGGAGGCTGCGACGACCTTCGCGCCCAGCCTGGCGAAGTGCCTGCTGCACGCCGCGCCAATGCCCGACGTGCCGCCAGTGACGATGACGACCTTGCCCTTCAGGCTCATTGGAAGCCCTCGCTAGCCGAATTGCATGAACTCGAAGACCGCGCCGTCCCTGAGAATGAAAACCACCTGGAGGCCCGGCATGGGCTGGAAGGGGCCGAGGATGACCTTCTGGCCCCTCATCTCGCGTTTCAGGCTGTCGGTCTTGAAGGCGATATGGCCCATGTCGCGCACTGGGCCGCTGACCGAGGAATCGGGCTCGTAACGTAGGAACTCCACGCGATACGGATGGGCGTCGGGGTTAGTCACCCAGACCTTCGTGTCGGGCACGTAGGCCACGGCCAGACGACGTCCGATCTGCTCTTCACGCTCGAATGCGTGAACTGCCTCGGCGCGTGCGCCCTGGCCCCCGTAGTCGTCATTGACGGCGTGACCCACGGGAAGGTGACGCCCGACCGCCTGTGCCGGCTCCTGGACGGCTGCCGCGACAGCAAGCCCGTGGGGGCCGCGAGCGCGCCGCTTCAGCAGTGATCGGGATGGCCTATGCCACGAGTGAACACCACCGCGGAGCTGGATGAGCTTCAGAAGGCGATCGCCGCCGAGCGCCAGACCCAGCGGGTGACCATTGGGCTGTGCGGCGGCACCGGCCGCCTGGCCGCCGAGAGCGCGAAGGTGAACCAGGCGCTCCGCGACGAGATCGCGCGGCGCGGCCTCGGCGGCCAGATCGCCTTCCGCATGACGGCACGCCCGTCATGGTGGACGAGTCGAAGTGCCTCCATTGCGGTATCTGCTATCTTATCTGCCCGCAGACCAAGGCGCTCGACCAGGAGCTTCGGGAGAAGAGCGGCTGGAAGGCCCCCATTGGGCCGCAGCGGGAGTTCGTTTCCGCCCGGGCACACTCGCCCAAGATCCGCAACGTCGCCACCGATGGCGGCGTGGTGACTGCACTCCTCACCTACGCCCTGCGAAAGCACCTGATCCAGGCCGCAATCGTCTCGCGGCGAGTCGGGCCGTTCTCCCGCGAGCCGATGCTGGCCACCAGCCCCGAGGAGCTGATCGAGGCCGCAGGCTCGCACTTCGACGAGTCCTTGCCCGTCCATGCCCTGGGCGAGCGGTACACCACCTTCTCGCCGAGCGTGCGCGAGGTCAAGGCCCTCGGCACGCGGGACCTCCACAAGGTGGCTCTGGTGGGCACGCCTTGCCAGATCTTCACTGTCCGCAAGATGCGCCTCCTCCACGTCCTGCCCGCCGACAGCATCGTCCTCACCATCGGCCTGTTCTGCATGCAGAGCTTCTCGTTCGGGGCCAAGACGCGGCGGGCGCTCGAGAACAAGCTCTCAGTCAAGCTGGGACAGATTCGGAAGTTGAATATCAAGGACGACGTGATCGTGACGACGGCGAAGAAGGAGGCTATCCACATCCCCTTCGAGGTGGTGGAGGAGTTTGCCCGGCCGGCCTGCTTCGCCTGCACGGACTTCTCGAACGAATACGCCGACATCTCCTGCGGCGGGGTCGGCTCGCCCGACGGCTACACCACGACGCTCCTGCGCACCACGGCGGGCGAGACCCTGCCCAGCCGCGCAAATCCGTTACTGCACCCCTGATTGTGAGCGGGCAGGAGATGCCGACGAGGGCTCGCCGGTTCCAGCCTACTGCGCCACAGCGGGTTTGTACCGGGCCTTCTTCCGTGTTTCCACCAAATCCTCCCACAGCGGCCTCAAGTGCGTGGCTTTCAGCTCCTCGCCGTCGCGGACCTTCACCTTCAGCGGGCAGGCCGGCGCACCCTCGTAGAGCGTCTTGTCGCCCATGACCACGGTGACCTGCTTGGACAAGTCCACCAGCTTCTCGGTCAGGTAGAGGTCCAGGGCCGCCACGTGCTCGTTGGCCTGGACCTCGATCCGGTTGCCTTCCTTCACCCTCACCACGAAGACGGCCTCGCGCAGGGCGTAGGGCTTCTGCATGGCGGCGGGGGCGCCCCCGGCGCCCGCAGGAGCCGGGGCGGCGGCCGCGGGCCTCCCATCCGCCGGCGCGGGCGGCTTGTCCAGGAAGCTCCCCACCAGGTAGCAGTCGGTCCAGAAGGCTCGGGCATAGCGGGGATGGGTGACGACGTGCGTGACTTGCCTGGGATACGGGTCGAACACGTGCTTCTCGAAGAACCTCGCCAGGAGCGAGATGTCCTTCTTGAACGGCGCCTCGGGCGTGTGGCCCCCGGGGTAGGTGCCCCACTCGACCGGGCAGTTGGCCGCCTTCATCAACTCGTGAACGCGCTGGCCGGTCCCGAGGAACATGTCGCGGTCGCCGTGCAGCAGCAGCGTCGGGGTGTTCTGGACGTGCTTCACGTAGAAGACCTTGGGCTCGGACCGCAGGTCGTTGCAGACCGGGGCGATGGCCGCAAACAGGTGCGGGTAGTGCCAGGCCTGCTCCAGGAGTTCGTGCCCGCCCCGGGAAAAGCCCGTGCCATAGATGCGGTTGACGTCAACGTTGTACTTGGCGCCCAGGTCCTTGAGGCAACTGTGGATCTTGCTGGAACACTCCACCCCGGTCCCGCCTGCATGGACCAGGAAGTACGGGCTTCTGGACGTCAGGGCCGGGTCGGGGTTGTCCTGAAGCGAGACGATCACCGGCCAGGACTTCTCCGGGGTGTAGCTCTCGGGCACGCTCAGGACGCCGGCCGGCACGTTCAGGCCGAACGTCACCACGATCGCTATCGCCACGGGGGCCTTCCTCAGCATGATGTTGTCTCCTTTGCCCCTAGAGCTTCCACGGCCCGCGCATCGGCCGGTCCAGCATCCGGTTCGCCTCCTCGTCGCCGACGAACTTCTCCCCCGCAGGGTCCCAGCGCAGCTTCCGCTTCAGCACGATCGCGATCTGCTGGAGGTTGCAGAGAAGGTCCGTGCAGACGGCGATGGGGTACGGCCCTTCACCGCGTCAATGAAGTTGCCGTGGTGGTTGTCGCTCCTGAAGAGCTGGACGTCGTTGGGGCCGGGCTTGGCCTTCAGCAGCGACTTGTCCTTGGCGTCCATGCGCGAGCGGTCCACGTGTACCCAGCCCTCGGTGCCGAGCCAAAGGACGCCGTGGCCGTGCCCCTCCTGCTGCGAGGGGTGCTTGCGGGCGGTCGCGTCGTCCATGTGCACCAGGGTCACGCCGTTGGCGTAGCGGTTCTCGACCTGCCAGTGCGTCGCGCAGTCGGTGAGCATGTCCCTGGGAAACACGCCCGTGCCTTCGACCTCGGTTGGCCCGCTCAGTTCGGTGCCGTTCCCCCACTGGGCGATGTCGAGGTGGTGGACGCCCCAGTTGCCGATCATGCCCATGCAGTAGTCCGAGATGCAGTACCAGATGCTCCAGCCCTTGCCCGCGGTGTAGGGCCGGCAGCGCTCGAAGCAGTAGGGCGCCACGGGGGCCGGGCCGAGCCACATCTCGTAGTCCAACTCCTTCGGCACCGGCTCGGTGGCCTGCTTGGCACAGGTCCAGCTTCCGGGCACGCCGACCAGGATGGTTTTCACCTGGCCGATCTTCCCGTTCCGCACGAGTTCGCAGGCGCGGCGGAAGTTGCCGCCCGACCGCTGTTGCGTGCCGAACTGGAAGACGACCTTGCTCGGTCCGGGCGATGTGGATCGCGCTCTTGCCCTTGAGGTACCCGATCACCTGCGAGACGGCGTACTTCGGCGGGATCGCAATCAGCATATGCACATGATCGTGTCCTTTCGGCAAGCCTGCATGAATGCCAATCGCCGACCCGGTAGCCTAGGAGCCCCGCGTACTGGGTGCGTGGGGGCCGAGCGCCACCCCCCGCCGGGCGGGCAGCCGGTGCCGCGCCGGCTGGGTCTGACTGAGCCGCGCGCGATACCCCGCTGTGGTGAGGGCGCTCAAGCGCAACACCCCAACGTGGGGCGTCGGGACGCTGGCCAGGGGATCGAGATGGGTGGCGCGGGCGGCGCCGGTGGCTGGTCCCGGAATCAATCTGGGGCGGGGTCGGCCGCGGCGGCGAGGCGCGCCAGCGCCGCGGGGTAGTTCCAAGGCATCCAGGCGGCGGGGTCGAGGGCGACCGCGGGGGCATGGCGCAGCAGGGCGACCAGATAGTCGAACGGCGGCACCTGATGCAGCTCGGCGGTATGGATCAGGCTCATGTACAAATCGCCGACCTTGGCGCCGTTGAGGGTGCGGTAGAACAGGGCGTTCTTGCGATGCAGGATGGCCTTCTTCAGGGCCCGCTCGCAGAGGTTGTTGCTCAGCGGCGCCCCGGGCACGCGCAGGAATAGGGTCAGCTTCTCCCAATGGTTTTGCATGTAGGTCATCGCCTGACCGAGGCCTGAGTTGGGCTCCACCAGGTGGTCCTCGAATTGCTTGGCCATCCAATCGGACAGCGCCTGCATCCGCGGTCCGCTGTGCTCCTGGTGCAGGCGTAGCCGCGCCTCGGGCGAGAGACCCTCCTGCTGGGCCTGGCGGTCGGTAACAAACACCGGGCGCAGGGTCTGCAGGACGAAGGCGACCTCCTCGGGGAAGGCGTCGTGGACCTCGACGAACTTGCGTCGCCCATGGGGGATGCAGGAGGCGACCTGGGTCGGATGCTCGCCCGGGGCATTGCGGGCGAGGGCATCGGACATCTGGATCGGGGGCGCGGGGTCATCGCGCCGGTCGAGGACTTGCGCAAGGTGCTCCCCGGCGTGACAGGGGCCGGTCTTGAACAGGGCGATGAAGCCGTTGACCGTCTCCGCCACCACCCCGGAGGTGAAGACCCCGGTGCGCTCCGCCTTGGCCCCTGGGGGCAGTGCCTCGGCGCGGGCCTCGGCGGTGAATTTGAGGATGCGTGCGGTGGTGTCGTCGTTGTAGAGCACCGTGCCCTGGGCCGCCTGGCGGGCCAGTTCGTCCACGACCGGGATGATCGATGTCGCCGCCTCTTGGACCACGTCCCACTGCGTGGTGGCCGGCAGGGGGATGGCCAGGGCCTGTTCCAGACGTTGGATACGGTGAAACGGCAGGCCGCAGCCGTACTTGAGCAGGGCAATCATGGCCGCGGAGGATTCGTCGTATTTGTCCTCGCCCACCCCTGCCGGGGGGTCGGCGGTAAACACCGTCCCGCACAACCCGCAGCGCAGCCGCTCCAGGGCATACACGTGGGCCTGCAAGGGCGCCACGCCGGTGATGCGCACCAGGACCGCGGGCTCCTGGCGTTGGACGTAGACCCGTCCGCTACAGTCGGGTTCGGGACAGGGGTCGCCGTGCTTGAGGGTGGGATGGGCGACCGGGATGCGCGGGGCGCGGGGGTAGTCCTCGGCGCCGTTGCGTCCATGGCCCTTGCGCGGCGGCTTGCCCGGTCTGTCACCTTCGGTTGCGGGCGTCTCCTTGTCCCCGCCGCTCGGGTCGGTGTCGGGCGGGGGCGCGCCCTCTGGGCTGTCTTTCCCCAAGACCGTGTCGGTGCGCTCACTGCTCGGCCCGAAGATCAGGCGGCGCACCCGCTCCAGAGTGGTGGTCTTGGTTTCCAGCTCTTCGGTCAGGCGCGCCAGGGTGTCGACCGCGGCCTCAAGGGTGGCGTGTTCCTGCGTCGATAAGGCACTGCGGGTCCGCTCCACGATGGCGTTGAGCTGCTCGATGGGGACCTGTACCCGCCGAGTGGGCTTCTTCTTGCGCCGGCTCATCGGACTACCCCCAGGCGACGGCGGAAGTCCGCATGCAGCGGCAACCCCAGCACGAGCTTGCACGAGCGGGTGGGGCGATGGGTCAAGTCGTCCTTGCCCCGCCCGGTGGTCAGGCCCAGGACCTGCCAGTTGGCGGCCCGGTAGCAGGTCCCGGGGAAGCGCTCGGGATCGACGAAGGTCTCCAGGTAATGCACCGGATGGCCGTAGAGACGCTCCCAGTCCGCGGCGATGCGCCGCGCGACCGCTCCGAGCAAGTGCGAGGCCAGGTGCGGCACCCGCACCCAGGGCAGGATCAGGAAGCGGGTGTTGTAGGCCAACAGATGCACCTGGGCGCGGCGCACCGCCGGCGACCAGCCGATGAAGCGGTCGCGCGGGCCTAAGTGCCGCGGGGCGCAGGTGAAACCCAGGCAGGCGAGCGGGCGTCCCTGGCTGAAGGCCAGGTACTTCACCTGTTCGCCCACCCCATGGGCGGGGCCGAGGTAGTGGTGCTGCGCGATCAACCCGTCATAGAGCCCTTCCTGGGGGGTGCGGCGAAAGAGGTAGAAGGGCGTGGCATAGAGGTCGCGGGCCGCCTCGTCGAGCGTCCGCCCCAGCGTGGCCAGGCGGCTGCCCACCACGAGCGCCACGAAGGCAATCTGGAACGCCACGTGGCCGAGGACCATCGTGAGCATGCCGGGGTTGAACAGCGGGGAGACGCCCCGCAGGAACTGATAGGCCACGACGAGTGCGGCCGCGAATAGGATGTCGGGCGTCACCACCGGCAGGTAGACCAGGAGGTCGAGCAGGCGGCGAACGCCCTTCGGCCAGGGGAACCGCGCCAGCGCCAGGGCCAGCAGCGTGCCGAGCACCGTGGCGATGAGGGTCGAGACGACGGCCAGGATAAGCGTGTTCCGCGCCGCCTCCAGAATCGCCGGGTCCTCCAGCAGGCTGGCGTACCAGCGCAGGGTGAAGCCCCGCCAGGCGAAGCCGTGGCGGGTCGCGTTCACCGACAGGTAGGCCACGGCCGCCAGCGGCGCGTAGAGCAGCACGAAGGTGACGATGGCCAGCACGCCCACGAGCGGATGGACGCGGCTCCTCATTGCGGCTCGCCCTCCGCGCGGCGCCGGCGCAGGAGGAACAGGCCGGCGAGGGTGAGGACCAGGAGCGCCAGGCTCACGGCGGCGCCGAAGGGCAGATTGCGGCTCACGCCGAACTGCTGCTGAATGAGGTTGCCGACGAGCCAGTATTTGGCCCCGCCGAGGAGGTCGGGCACGACGAATGCCCCCATCGCTGGGATAAAGGTGAGAATCGTCGCCGCGGCCAGGCCGGGCAGGGTCTGCGGCAGAATGGCGTGCAGGAACACGCGGGTGCGCGAGGCATAGAGGTCCTGGGCCGCCTCGACAAGCGACCAGTCGAGCCGCTCGACCACCGCGTAGAGGGGCAGGAGGGCGAAAGGCAGCTCGCTCGTGACCATGCCGAGGAAGACAGCGAAGGGTCCGGGATACAGCCCCGCCTCGGGCGGCGTGAGGCCGAGGAGCATCCTCCAGCCGAACGTGCGGACCACCAGGTTCGTGCAGAACGGCACGATGACGAGGCCCAGGAGCACGGCGCGCGCGAGCCGCGAGCGGCTGGCGATGAAGAAGGCCAGGGGAAACGAAAGCGCGACGCACAGCAGCGTCGTCACGCCGGCCACCCACACGCTGCGGGCCAGGATGAACAGTGTGTCGGGCGACCACGTGCCGTCGAGCACGCTGTAGCCGGCGAGGCGGCGGAAGTTGCCGAGGGTGAAGTGCCAGCGGATTTCGCCGTAGGCGCCGCTCTGCGCGAACGCGAGGGCCACCATCACGAGCAGCGGCAGCACGAGGAGGAGCGTGATCCAGAGAATCGAGCCCAGGGCGAGAAGCGTCCCCTCGCCCATCAGCCGCCGACGGGTCACGAGCCGGCCGTACCAGACGAGTAGGCTGCGCTGCATCGCTCACTCCTGCCCCCACCGACCCTGCGTCGGTGGAGCAAGGGATTGGCCGCTACGCGGGCGTGGCGCCTCGCTCTTCACCCCTCTCCCTGCCAGGGAGAGGGTAGGGTGAGGGTAGGGCTTGGGGGCGCCACAGTTGCCCAACCCTCCCCCTGCCCCCTCCCTGAGAGGGAGGGGGGTGAGGCGGCGGTGTCGCCAACGGAAGCATCAGTCACGCAGCACCTCCAGGTGCTCGGGGGGCAGCTCGAGCCAGACTTCGTCGCCCACGCGAACGGCTGATGACGGGTCGGCTCGGACGCGGAGGGGGCCGGGCTCGACGAAGAGGTCCACGTGGTCGCCGCAGTAGACGGCTTCGCGGATGCGGCCCCGGATGCCGTTGGCCGGCGGGGCATGGGGCACGATGCGGATGCGTTCGGGGCGAATGGCCAGGGTGCCCTCGGCCCACGGCGGGCGCGAGCGGGTCGAGAGGAGGCCCAGGCCGGTCTGGACGCCGCGGTCGGCTGCGGTGCCGCGGAGGAGGTCGGCGGCGCCCAGGAACTCGGCGACGAAGCGGCTCGTGGGATGCTCGTAGACCTCGGCGGGCGGGCCGAACTGTTCGATCCGCCCGCCGTGCATCACGAAGATGCGGTCGGAGACGGTCATCGCCTCGTCCTGGTCGTGGGTGACGAGGAGAAAGGTCGTGCCCAGCCGGCGCTGGAGGCGGCGGAGTTCGAGGCGGACCTCGGCGCGGAGCTTGGCGTCGAGGGCCGACATCGGCTCGTCCAGGAGAAGCGCCTCGGGCTCGTTCACGAGCGCCCGCGCGAGGGCCACCCGCTGCTTCTGGCCGCCCGAGAGCTGGTGGGGGTGGCGGCGTACGAACTCGCCGAGTTGGAGCAGCTCCAGCGAGGCCGTCACGCGACGCGTCACGTCGGGCGACGGCACACGGCGGCTCCGCAGCCCGAAGGCCACGTTCTCGAACACGCTCAGATGGGGGAAGAGCGCGTAGTCCTGGAACACCGTGTTCACGGGCCGGCGGCTGGCGGGCAGGGGCGTGAGGTCCAGGCCGCTCAGGACCACGCGGCCGGCGTCGGCCAGCTCGAGCCCCGCGACGATGCGGATGAGGGTGGTCTTGCCGCAGCCCGAGGGGCCGACGAGGGTGACGAACTCCCCGCAACAGCGGCGCGGGCGCTCTCGACTACGCCCTCGACATCTTCCGCCTGGTCCCAGCCGGCGACCGGCTCACCGTCGCCGAGGTCTGGAACGAGATTCGCGGCAACACGGGACTCCAGGAGGAGCTGATGCGGCGGGCCATCGAGGGCACCACCTACATGCACGCCGCCCTCGAATACTTCCCCGGCGACGGCTTGTCGAGCCACTACCGCACGCCCGGCGGCGTGCCGATGACCGCCTACCGCTACAACATGGTCGGCGAGCAACTCACCTGCTCCGTCGTCGAGGGCGAGACCGTCGAGTTGCCCCGCAACGTCGCCGACCACATCAGCCAGGTCACGGACAAGACCTGGCCCGAGACCTACTGGGCGCCCCGCGACATGACCAGCTTCGAGTACATGAGCCGCATCGGCCCGAACCACGACGCCAACAGCTTCGGCCTCATCGCCGCCGACCTGGTCACCCTCAACGCCATGCTCCGCATCCCCGTGGACATGCACAACGTCCCCAAGGACCAGGTCTTCCGCCCGACCCTGTGGGACCGCTTCGGCGGCGACGACTTCCGCGTCTGCGCGAAGCTCGGCCCGCTGTATGGTGGGTAGAGAAACCATTGGAGGAGGTGCGATGAATCCGATGAAACCAGTCATGCAGCAAATCAGCGAGGTCCTCAAGGACGGGTGGCCTGACACTGAGGCCCTTCTAAAGATTCCATTTGGTGCGAGGCTCGACAAGCTTGGGGGCCGTATTAGTTTCGGAAAGGAGTTCCTGGGGCAACTGGCCAAGCTTGAGGTCCCGTCATCTGCCATAGATGCCCTGTCGAAGATCGCCCCTGACCAGGTTGACATGAGACCTTTCAGGCGTCTTGAGGAGTTCAGGAAGTTCCTGAAGGAGATCGTTGTCAATGCGCTTCCTGCCCAGACCCCACCCGCATCACCCGAAGCTGGAGCCAAGGATGAGCCAGACAAGGTTGTGACCAAGGTCCTGGCAGCCATGCTCGGAGAACACGGCGCGCATGTTAGGCAAGTCGTGGACAGCATGAACAAACTGCTTTCAGAGGCCCCCATTCATGCCCTCTGTGACTATGACAAAGATGACGCCCAGGACGACATGCTGGCCTTTCTTGAGGTGGTCCAGAAGAAGATCAAGGGCCTCTTTGTCAATCCCCCCTTCAGCCGAGCTAGCGCCGACGCATTCCTGAGGATTGCGGCCCTGTTCCACGACATCGGCAAGTTGATCCACCGCGACCGCCATTCACTGGAGGGTCATCACTATGTGGCCCATGTTGACCCCGAGGAGACGAAGAGACTCAAAGACGCTCTTGGAGAAGACTGGTTCCAGCTCTTGTGTGACATCATAGTCCACCATGACCTCTTCGGTGTTGTCGGGACCGGAGAGGCGTCGGCCCCGGTTCTGACGAACGTGCTTCCCCTTCGATCCGTTCCGGTGGAAGAGCAGCAGACCATTCTGGCCTTGCTTCTTATGCTGAATATTGCCGACATCTCTGCAGTTGTACCCCTCACGAGCCGAAAGGCCGCCACTGTCGCGGAGGACTGGGACCGGCTGTGCAAGCTTCTCAAGCAATCGGACGGGGATCGGCAGAGGTTCGTTGAGAGACTTGTGAAAGAGGAGCAAACGACTGAACGCGCGATCCTCCGAATCCGTCGCATCCTAACGGAGCGAGCGCCAAAGGAACTGATCGCACGCTTCGGATCGTTCGGGGATGTTGAGAGGCATACTGAGAGGATGCTTCGTATCATTGTCGGAACACAACTCACCGACTTCGTCTCGGACTTCGCGCTCGTGTGCAAGCTCGATTACGCCTTGCGGTTCGTCCAGAACCTTGAGGGGTACGCAGAGAAGAAAGGGATATCCCCGCAACGGGTCATACAAGTGGTGACTCGACTGCTGAAGGAACTGGTCCAGAGCTACAGTTCGCTTACCAGGAGGCCAGACCGCAGCCGGCGCAGGATCGGCATCCAGCTCAGTGGCTGGACACGGACCCCAGAGATCACAGATGGCCTTGTCAGGCTGCTCTTCAGCGAGGATATGGAGACAGGCCTCGCCTGGGCCGCGGAGGAGGCCACCGCCTGGTACTTCGAGTAGCCCTGCAACAGGGCAGGTCTTCTTCTCGCTGAGCGACTCAGGCTTCGCGACACCAGTCGGAAGCCGCCGCTTCGGCTCCATTGAAGCCGGAGCTTCTGATAGCCGGCTGCGAACCCGGAGTTCGCAGCCAGGTGACCTCACAGATTCACTTGCGCGGCGGGCGGCTCGGCGCTATGATTTGGGGCGTCTGGTGGCGGCGCATCCATGTGGGGCGCCGCTCGGCCATTTACCCCGTCAGAGAGGAGTGAGAGAAGGCCATGTACTACGTGATCATGGGTGCCCTCCTGGTCGCGCTGATCGTCGTCTACTTCGTCGTCAAGAAGAAGCAATAGGGCCGAGCACCGCAGGCGTCCCGGAGAGTCCGCCGGGCTGCCCACGATCTTCGCGTGCCGGATTGTGCGCCGCGCGCCCAGCCCGGCAGGGCATGCCTGCCCTGTCGCGCAGCGCCGGCGGACCGGCTCCCTCGGCAGGGGCGCGGCGACATTGCCATGTGGAAGCCGATCGCCGTCTGGGCCCTCACCCAGGTCGCATTCGTCGCGCTCTGCAAGGCCCTCGTGCCCGACTTCCCCTGGTGGATTCCCGCCATCTTCGGCTTCGTCCTCTCCCCCATGCAGTCCTACATCAACGCCCGAATGGTCGGCATCACCGGCGGCAGCGGCAGCGTCTCCTTCCCATACCTCCGCGAGGCCTCCTTCTACGGCGCGCAGCTCCTCACCGGCAAGGCCCTCGGCGTCCCCATCTGGTTCGCACCCATGCCCCTCCAGGACTACGGCGAGGCGGCCGGCATGTTCAAGCAGCTCGAGCTGACCCGCACGAAGTTCGGCTCCGTCGTCTACTCGCTCATGGTCACATTCGTCGTCCTCTGGGTGTGCAGCTTCATCTACTGGTCGTGGATCTGGAAGCTCGAGGTCATCCCCTCGTCCACCTACCCCTACGTGCAGAAGATGTGGCCGCTCAACGCCACGATCAGTTGCATGTGGATGCGGACCACCCTCCCCGGCGGCGAGGGGCTGGCCAACCTCCAGAGGATCCTCCACGTCGAATACATTGGCGTCGGCTTCGCCGTCGGCAGCGCCATGTTCGCGCTCTTCAGCCTCTTCGGCCTGCCCACCATCCTCTTCTACGGCTTCCTCACCGGCATCGGGCAGAATGCCTTCATGGCCTTCCCGCAGTTCCTCGGCGCCATGCTCGGCCGCTACTACTTCGGCAAGCGCCTCGGCAACCTCAAGTGGCGGGCCTACGCCCCCATCCTCATGGCCGGCTACGGCTGCGGCGTGGGCCTGATCGGCATCACCACGGTCGCCCTCAAGCTGATCTCCTCCGCCGTGAAGCAGACCATCTTCTGAGCCGCGGCCCTTGACGCGCGCGCCTTCCTCGGCTACAATCCATGCGTGGAACCCGAAATCCCTGAGCGGAGTCAGCCCATGCGCCTCTTCGCGGCCGTTGCCCTCGTAGCCATCGCAGCCCTCTCCCTTGCAGGCGAGCCCTCTGCCGCCGGCCTCGTCGGGCGGCTGAAGGCCCTCGACGCCAGCTACGACGACTGGCGGCCCATCGTCGAGGCGGGGCAGGCGGCCGTCCCCGAGCTGAAGAAGCTGCTGTCTGACCCCAGCGAGGATGTCCGCGCGGCGGCCGCCGTGCTGCTCTATCGGCTGGGCGACGCCGGCGCACTCAACGCGCTCGACACCTTGCTCGAAGCCAAGAGCGCCACGGCCCGCCAGGAGGCAGCCGAGGCCCTCGCCGCCTTCACCGGCGGCCCAGCCGGCGCCCTGCCCGCCTGGCGCGCCTGGTGGAAGGCCAACCGCGACAAGGCCCTCGCCGCCGAACCCCTCTCCGCGCTCTCCGCCAAAGTGACGGGCCTCGACCCCGCGAGCGGCCTCGTGACCCTCAGCGTCGCCGGCCGCCACGGGCTGCGACGCGGCATGCAGTTCAATGTCCGGCGCGGCGACGCCTTCGTGTGCCTCCTCGACACCGTGTTCGCCACCGACAAGGGCTCGGTCGCCCGAATCGTCGCCCTCAGCGGCCGCACGCCGCCCAAGCCCGGCGACACCTGCTTCTGGAACAAGCCCCAGGGGAAATAGCTTGCCTCGCACCAACCGCGGCCACCTGCCCGTCGTCAAAGTCGCCGGCGACAACCTCCCGCAGGCCTGGGAGCGCGCCATGCTCGCCCTGTGGGACCAGGGGGTGGACATCCGCACCGAGTACGACCGCCGCGACAAGGCCGGCCGCTACCTCGACCCGCCCAGCCGCGACTGCTCGATGATCGTCGAGGTCGTCAACCCCTTCGCCGAGCCCCGCATCCACAAGAACTTCCCCGGCGGCCCCGCCGAACTCGAAGTCTATCGCCAAGAGGTCGTGGACGGCATTCACGACCACTGGGTGGACCCCTCCGACCCCGACAAGTGGACCTACACCTACCACGAACGCCTCTGCGCCTACGCGCCCACGACCAGCCTGGACGATCCGAAGGCCAAGCGCCTCCCCGCCGTGAACCAGCTCGACTACGTCGTCCACAAGGCGGTCGAGGCGGCTCACAGCCGCCGCATCCAGGCCACCACCTGGATGCCCACCGCCGACCCTCAGACCGCCGACCCCCCGTGCCTCCAGCGCCTCTGGTTCCGGCTGTTGCCCAACGACGACGGCGTGCTGCTCCTGAACCTCAACACCCACTGGCGCAGCCGCGACGCCTACAAGGCCTGGTTCATGAACGCCTTCGCCCTCACTGATCTCCAGCGCGTCGTCGCCGCGCGAATCTCCAGGCGGCTCGGCAAGCTCGTCGGCGTCGGCACCTACACCGACATCTCCGACTCCTTCCACCTCTATGGCAGCTACTTCGCCGACTTCGAGCCCGAGCTGGCCAAGATGCGCGCCGACCCCGACTACACGAAGCGCGCCTGGCCGAGCGGCCACCCAGCCGTCACTATGATGTTCGAGGAAACCCGCGCCAAACTCAAGGCCGACCCCGATTTCATGAAGTCCAAGTGAGAGGTCGGCTCCGCCTGGCCCGACCCGCTCACGGGCGGCGCCGTCGTGGCGAATGGCCTGCTCACCTTCAACATCGCACTGCCCGATGGCGAATACTGCGTCTGGCTCAGCGCGGGCAAGGTGCTTGACCCGGCGACGCGCACGCAGCCCTTCCTCCTCCAGGTCGGCGACAAGGTACTGTGCAGCGAGCAGCTCGGCGACGAGGACTTCTTCGGCGAGAAGGGCATCTACCGCCATTTGCGCACGCAGTACTCCGAGCGGCCGAACGCCCTTTGGCTCGACTACGTGGAGCCGGCCTGCCCAGGCATCACGCTGAAGGCGAAGGCCAGCGAGGGGCGGCTCTCCGTACGGTGCTCGAACCATCGCCTCGCGGCGCTCGTCGTCATGCCCGCCGCCGAGGAGGCCGCGTTCAACAAGCTCGCGGATGAGCTGAAGCAGAAGCGGGTCGAGCTGTTCCACGGCCCGCTCTTCTTCGACAAGCAGCAGAAGCCGCCGAAGCAGCTAGCCGACGGCGCCTACGTGCTTTGGGCGCCGGGCTTCCTGGAGACCATCCGTCCGTGGAGCGGCCCATCACAGCGGAGGGCGGCCGTGCTGCACGGTTTGGGGCTCAAGGCGGCCATCGGCCAGCGGGTTGTGGCTCGCGCGTGCGTGACGCCCTTCGAGGATCTCGGCACGGGCGACATCGCACTCTCCGACCTCAAAGGCCCCGGCCTCATCCCCGCCTCCGCCTGCCGCCTCTACTACCAGAACTACCGCGTCGCGGGGAGCAGCGTGGGCGAGATGGCGCTCTTGCCCTGGACGAGGATTCGCTTCGAGCAAGGCATCACCTGGGCCTACTGGCTCTGGCTCAAGGTGCCCGACGACGCCAAGCCCGGCGACTACGAGGGCGCCCTCACCTTCACGCCCGAGAGGGGCGGGGCCAAGTCCCTACCCGTCACCCTCACGGTCCACCCCTTCCGCCTCGCCGACACGCTGCCCGTGAGCTATGGGATGTACTACGGCCTCTGGGATTTCCCGCCGGGCGTTGACCGCCGCAAGATGGCGAAGGAGCAGTTCGCCTTCATGCGCGAGGTCGGCTTCACCGCCTCCTGCGTCGGCTCGGGCAACGTCACGGGCCTGGTCGGGCGCGACAAGGTATCGGTCGCCTTCGACCCGATGCTGTGGGAGGTCGCCAAAGAGGTGGGCATGGGCCGCCACGAGGACCAGCGGATGATGGGCAACACCCTCGGCATGGCCCGCGCCATCGCCCGCAAGCTCGGCCTCAGCCCAGCCGTTGACCAGAACCCAGGCATCGAGTTCACCAAGCCCGAACTCAAGGGCTACTACCAGGACGCCATTCGCCAGTACGAGGCGTTCGCCAGGAAGATGGGCCTGCCACTTGCTGTCGAGGTCGTGGACGAGCCGCGCGAGACGCCCAACCCCTGGAACCGCAACCTCGAGCATACCTGCCGCTACGCCGACTGGATTCACGAGGCCAGCGGCCTCAAGACCTTTGTGACCCCAATGGGCGACACACAGAGCGGCAAGGACTACACACCCCTCGCCGAGCACGTGGACATCGTGAGCGTCCACGCCTTCGAAGGCTCGAAGCGGATGATTGCGGCGACGCGGAAGCTGGGGAAGACCCTCTGGTTCTACAACACGGGCATGGACCGCTTTTCGTGGGGCTACTACAACTGGCGAATGGCCTCCAAAGGCCGCTGGGAGTGGCACTGGTCGTGGGGCGGAGGCGGCGTCGAGGGCTATCCCTGCCCGGCGGAGTGGTACACGCCCTTCACCGGCAACGACGGTGCGGCGCTGCGCGCGCCCTGCGGGAAGTTCCCTGGCGGCTTCCTCTTCAAGAGCGACTACCTCCACGTCGCCCAGGGCATCAGCGACTACGCCTATCTGGTCACGCTTGAAAATGCCCTTGCCTCAAACCCCAAGGCCGACGTCGCTGCCGACGCCCGCAAGTTCCTCGACGCCCTCCGAGCGGCCATTCCCGAGTTGCCCCACATCAAGGGCCTGGCCTCGCCCGAGGCTGGCGCCCTCGTCGGCGCCGGCATTGACGCCCCCGCCGCCGCCCACTGCGAGGCGTGGACCGCACGGATTGGGGCACTGATCGCAAGGTTGGGTGGCGGTACCTGACGGTTGGGCCACTGAACTCGGGCAAGAGCCCACGCTGGGAATGGCCGACGATCCCACGCCGAGCGGTACAGCGCTCGGTGTGCGCCTCTCACAAGCGCTTCCCTGGTTCCTGGGGATCTGCAACAGCTCCTGCGGCCAGTTCCTGCCCTTCCATAGAAGAGCGGAGGGAGAAGATAGGACAGATAAGACGGATAGGACCGATAGGACCGGGCGAGAGGCATTCTCTCCTTGTCCTATCCGTCCTATCTGTCCTAACGCGGCGCCTCGCCGCAACCAAAGGGCAACCGCGCAGTCCAATACTCAATATCCAATACTCAATACTCAATGCCCAAGTGAGGCAATCTGGGCCGCCGCTGCTTCTTCACTTGGTCATTGAGGATTGAGTGTTGAGTATTGGATATTGGACTTCCAATGCCCTCAACATGTGCGCAAACCGCGCACCCTCTTTCGTCTCGCGCCAGGCGCAACGCGAATCCCATTTCTCGAATACCTGCTCGTTGACGCGGATGAACTCCTCGGCCTTTGCCCCGTGCTTCGCCTTGAGCGCGGGCGTCTTGAGAATGGTGTCGGCCATGAGGGTGAGGGGCTGAAGGCCCATCGCCTCGCCGAGCAGGCTGTCGGCCAGCACGTCCTTCGAGAAGGCGCCGCCCGAGCCGCTCTTGGGCCAGCCCACGTAGCCGTCGGGCTCCTTCACCCCCCGCTTGAGCCAGGCGTCCGCCCAATCGAGGACCATCTCGACCCACTTCGCGTCGCCCGTGGCCAGGTAGCCGTAGGCGAAGCCGTTGAGGAAGGGGCTGACGAGCCAGCCGATCTCCTCGCCCGTCTCCTTGTCGCAGTAGCGCGAGCGGGCGCTGTCGAGAATCTTCTTCTCCCAGCGCGGCAGCCAGTCCTTCGCCGGGTCGGGCTCCGCCTCGGCCGCAAAGCCAGTCGCGGTGCCCCCAAGGGCCAGCGCCCCGAGTCCTGTCAACGCGTCTCTCATCACCTCGCGACGACTCAGCTTATCGCGCATGGCTGCTGCTCCTGCCCGGGCTTACCCCCCTTACAGCGTACACGAACCGGCCGCGACTGCAAGCGCGACACGAGCACCGGCGGGCGAGCCGCGGCGCTCGCGGCGAACTCCCATCAGGCGAGTCCCGGTGGGATGGCGACGGCCCGCTCGCCGAGCATGGCCCGCATTCCTGGCGCTCTGGGGCAGCGGCAGGCTCCGACCCTCCCCCTACCCCCTCCCTGGCAGGGAGGGGGGTTCGGACCCCTCTCCCTTGTAGGGAGAGGGTGCCCATGAGCTTCCAACAAGCTCACCAGAATTGGGGGCCATACTCGGCCACGCCCAAACGATTTGACTTTGCGCGGAGACGGGGTAGAATACAAGAGTCCCCTCCCCGTGCGAGCATGTTTCCCCTGGAGTGGCGCATGCGAGGTCTGGCGGTCCGCCTGGCCGCTTTCGTGGCCCTGGCGGCCTCTCTCATCGTGGCGTCCGGCTGCAGCCCGCACACCCCGCTGGGCAGGGCATACGTCTACACCCACGACCGGGTCCTGGACGCATTGGACATGCTGGACCTCGGGGTCTCGGTCACGCCCAAGCTCTCGCTCTCCGCCTACGCCTGCCTCCTCGGGCTGGGAGGCGTCGGGTACGGGTCGGTGGACGGGTATTTCATCGGCGTCGGCGGCAGCCGCATCGGCGCCTTCCGCCACTACCACAGCAACATCGGCCTGGGCATCTACGCCCACGAGGTGACCGGCTGGGGCGACTTCGACCTCAACGACCGCGACACCCTCACCCGCCGCCACCGGGGGCCGCTCACCTGGCCCGACTATGTGTTCGACCCCCTGTTGGGGTTTCGCATCTTCCCCACCGGCCCAGGCCAGTGCGTGGGCCCAGGGTGAGGGGGCCGCGGCGCGTACGCCGGCGGCGTACCAAAGAAACCCGGCTTCTCATGACTCAAGTGCCTCCACGTAGGCTACGTGGGCATCATGGGAAACATCCACTTCACCGAAATCTTCGACTTCTTCATCGGGTGGCTGACCCTCGACTTCTCCGGGGACGACTGGGCCACCAGCCTGGCCGACGAGCAGCGGGCCGTCAAGGGCAAGCAGAACGGCACGCCCGAGGAGCCGCCCAGCGAACCCGCCGTGGAACCGGCCAAAGAGCCCCCCAAGGCCCCGCCGCCCAAGCCGGCCGAGGAGCCGCCGCCCAGCAAGCCCAAGAAGGAGCCGCCCCCCCGGAAGAGGGACTATGATCTCCGCGACATCATCCCCTAGCGGCCCGCGCAGGCGCGGAACGCCTCCGGCACGCCCTGCCGGGCTGACCCGACGCGGATTCCTGGCCTTGGGCGCCGCGGGCGCCGTCGCCCACGGCCTCCGCCCCATCGCCCGTGGCGAGGAGGGACCCCCTATGGCCATCCAGGCCGTCGCCGAAGAGGCCATCGCCACCTACGCCGACCCCAACAATGGCTCGGGGCCGATGTGGTGCTATGGCTCGCCCACCATCGTCCGCGACGGCGGCCGCGTCTCCGCCGTCGTCCCCGAAACGGGCCAGGACGCCAAGCCCCTGTGCAACACCCGCTGGCAGCTCTTCTGCCGCGCCGCCGGCGGCTGGGAGCGCGCCCAGGCGGGCGCGAAGTTCGACGAGCGCGAGCCCTGCCCCCTCGTCCGCCTGCCAGGCGGCCGCATCATCCTCTCCGTCAACCCAGCCGTCCGCCAGACCGGGCAATACCCCGACGGGCGGACCACCCACGCCTGCGAGCCGCACCTCCTGGAGTTCTCCGCTGCCGACCCCCGAAGGCCGCCCGTCCCCCTCAAGCCGAAGTGGGACAGGGCCTACGCCTTCACCGAGCACTCCTACCGCGGCATCGCCGCCGACCGCCTCGCGGGCGAAATCCTCCTCCTCAACATCCTCGCCCACGAAGGCCAGGCCTGGAGCTGTCTCGACCGCACGGGCGCCTGGAGCCGACAGGGGCTGCTCGTCTTCCCCCGCCGCGCCTGCTACCCCCAAGTCGCCCTTCGCAACGCGGCAGGCCGACGTGGCCAAGATGACCGAAGAGATGATCGAGCGTTGATCGCACGCCTCTTTCCATTGCAGGGGTGCCGAAGATGAAACCGCTTCCCGCGTTCGTCGCGTGGCTGGCGGCCGTCTCTTTCGCCGGCGAGCCCAAGGAGAAGCCCAAGGAGGCGAAGCCCGACGCCAAGCCGCCCGCCGCCGCCCCAGAGAAGCCCGCCGCCGAGGAGAGCCAGGTCCAGCGCATCACCCTGGACGCCGAGGGGACGCTCACCTACCACCTCTGCCTGCCCAAGGCCTTCGACGCGGCGAAGCGCTATCCCGTCCTCTACGGCTTCTCGGCCACGGACAACGATGGCGAGCTGTGCGCCAAGCGCTGGGCGCCCCTCGCCAACCAGTTCGGCTGGGCCATCGCCTGGTGCGACCGCGGCGTCACCGACACGCCAAAGGTGGAGGACACCAAGCCCCTCTGGGACGCCGTGATGGCGAGCGTGGAGAAGAAGCTGCGTGCCCACCCCCGCCGCTCCTACGCGGCCGGCTTTGGCGGCGGGGCGAAGGCCGCGGTGGCTCTGGCGCGCACCCATCCCGCGAAGTTCGCCGGCGTCTTCGCCGACGGCGCGTTCGAGGTGAGCGCCCCCGCCGAGCACCCGAAGCACATCGCCGTCTTCGCCACCACCACGCGAATGAACCCCAACGCCCGCGAGCTGATGAAGGCGAGCGCCGAGTGCCAGGAGAAGGGCATCCCCTTCCGCCTCCAGCCCTTCGACGCCAAGCAGCCCGAGCCCGCCCCCGCCCGCATCCTCGAAGAGGGCGCCAAGTGGATGAGCAAGCTCTGGTTCGTCCACCAGGACGACGATACGCCCGAGGCCCGCAAAGAGCGCCTCGCCGCCGCCAACGAGAGCTACGGCGAGGTCCGCAAGCTCCTCAAGGAGGACGACCGCCCCGCCGCATACACCAGGGCGCTCGAATTCCGCGATACCTTCCAGAACACGACCGACGACGCTCTGAAGGCCCTCATCGCCGAGGCCGCCGCCCTCATCGCCGAACTCGAGAAGGACCCCGCCGTCGCCGGAATGAAGCTCTACAAGCCCCCCGTGCCGGCCGACGTCGTGGCCGCCTTCCTCAAGGCCATCGAGGCCGATGCGAAGCTCCCCGAGGCGGCCCGCGCCGCCGCCAAGCGCCACCTCGATCTGGCAAAGGACGACCTCACGCAACTGCCCGACGCCCTCACCGCCGCCGTCGCCGAGCTGCACCCCAAGCTGAGGGAAGCTCTCACCGCGCTGAACGACGAGGACACGAAGAAGGCGTCGGCCATCCTAGCCGAACTGGCGAAGTCCCCCGACCCGTATCTGGCGGCCCACGCCACCTACTTCGACGGCCGGGCGCGAGTGATCGAGGAGGACTATGAGAACGCCCTGCCCCTGCTCTCGAAGGTGGCCGGCGAATGGCTCGACCGCACGCTCTACGGCGGCGACAGCCTGTTCCTGGTCGGCATCTGCCAGACCGCGCTCCTCCGCCGCGAGGCCGCGCTCCGCGTCTTCCGCGACTTCATGAAGCTCTACCCCGACGCCCCGGAGCGGATGCGCATCGGCGCCGACCACGTGGTCCGCACCATCCAGGCCCTCGAGGAGGGCTCGCTCGACGACGTGCAGACCCGCATGGTGGACTCCCGCCGCCGCCTGCACCTCGAGCGGTCGGGCAAGCCGACCCAGGAGCGGCAGGAGCGCATCATCGCCATGCTCGACAAGCTGATCAAGGAGGCCGAGGACCGCGAGCAGCAGGGCGGCGGGGGCGGCGGTGGTGGCGGCGGCG
The DNA here is from genome assembly GCA_041320515.1 of Planctomycetota bacterium. Taxonomy (GTDB): domain Bacteria; phylum Planctomycetota; class PUPC01; order DSUN01; family DSUN01; genus DSUN01. The sequence continues at coordinate 5,677,599 of JBGLNR010000001.1, forward strand.
GCCAAGGCGGGCAAGGCGGGCCGCCCAGCGGCAACCAGCAGCCCTCAGGCCCCGCCAGCCAGTCGTCGGTCTCGCCCGGCCAGGGCCGCATCGGCGCCCTGGGCCGCCTCGCCCGCGGCCGCGCCGACGAGGTGTGGGGCAACGCCCGCGCCCGCGAGCGCCAGGAGGTCCTCAACGTCCTCAAGGCCAAGTTCCCCGAGCGCTACCGCGAGCTGCTCGAACAGTACTACAAGAGCCTCCAAGAGGGCGAGCGCTAGCCCGTATTCCGGACGGAATGCGGAAAACCCAAAATGCGGCGAAATGCTGTCTCCATCGTCAGCGTGTGCCTCCTCCTGGCGGCCATGTGCCAGGCCGCCGAAAGGCTGGTCCTCCTCGACGGCACGGCGGTCCAGGACACGGTGACGGCCATTGACGCTCAGGGCGCGGTCCGCTGCCAGGGGCGGCCCCAGCCGCTCGACCTCCAGGGGCTCCGCCGCATCGAGCGCGCCGCCGCCGGCTCCCCAGCCCCCGCGCCCTGCGACGTGTATCTCAGCAGCGGCGGCATCCTGCGCGCGCAGAGCGTCGCCTTCGACAGCCAGCTCTTCACCCTCAAGTGGGCGGATGCCGACAGCCTGACCCTCCCCCTCGCCCTCGTGCGCGCCGTGCGGCTCAACGCGCTGCCGGGCGCCGTCCCGCCCGCCTTCGAGGCCAGCATCGCCGAGGATGAGACCCGCCTCGACGAGCTGTTCGCCATCTCCGAGGCCACGGTGCAGGCGGTCCGCGGCGGCCGCAGAAGCGGCAGCGTCCCCACGGGCAGCCCTTGGTCACCCGAATCACCACGCTGAACGCTTCGTTGGGCGGGCGAATGTAGTTCTCGCCAGGGTACAGCTCGCTCATGTGGTCATGCTAGCGCAGCCCGAACGCAGGTTCAATACGCGACCGCTGGCGTCCTTGTTCCCATCCCCGCCCCCGAGCCTCCCGACGCCGTTCCTGCCGTCATAGGGATGAGGCGCCACGATGGGGGGGGCGTCTCGCCTCCGGCGGGGTCGGGATCAGCCCCCGCCCATGCCCTGCCATTGCTTGAACATCCTCTCGATCTCCGCAAAGTCGGCCTCCGCGAGAACCAGCTCCTTGGTGCGCCATGCCAGTTGCCTGACCCCTTCTGTTACGATCCCCTCCTCGATCGCGATCACCTCGTCCCAGAATGCGAATTCCCCGTTGACCCTGTACTCGGTCAGGATCGCGTCTCGGAGCACTGAGGAGTCCTTCCCGGTCAGCTCAGCGAGGCCTCCGGACCGGGCGGAGTTCATCTCCCTGGTCACCTCATTCGTGAACATCTCCAGATAGGCAGGGCTGTTGACGTATTCAAACACGGCTTCGTGCACTACCGGTCGCCGAAAGACCTCGTCCCTGCTAACGCCGCCGGTGCTGAGACCGCCAGCTTCCCCTGGCTCCACCCCGTCCAGCTTGCCGAGGGTGTCGATGGCGTAGTTCTGGGCGAATTCAGTGGCCAGCTTCTTGCCGATGAGCTTGGCGCCTTGGCCCCACTTCGTGGCGCCTGCGGTGAACAAGTCAATAATGGCTGAGGCCACATGCTCCACCACGAGATCCACCATGCGATCCTTGTAGATGGCCTGGACCTGCTCATGCGCTATCTGGACTTCCCGGTGGAGCTGCGGCTCGCGGATGTCCTTCCTCAGCTTGAGGCCCGCCAACGCGGTCTCGTGGCGGCCGAGGGCAATGCGGTACGCCGTGACGCTCTTCTGGACCCTGCGTATCAAGCGGTCAGCAGAGAGATCGATCACCCACAGCCGACGCCTCGCCTCTTGTCGCCCCCTCTCGCAGTTCGCGAGTGAGTCCGAAGCGGCCGTCGCGCTCCCCTGGGCGTCCGCGTGGCTCTCCCGCGCGAGGCCAATCTGGCTGATTTCCTGCTCGATCTCCCGCAGCTTCCTCTTCTGCGCCTCGATGTTGGCGCCGATCTTGCTCGACGAGGTGTTCTTGAGGTTCCACTGCTCCCGGAGGTGCGCCAACGCTTGCTCCGGACTCTCGCCCGCCTTGAGCTTGTAGCCCGCGCCCTTCTCCCCTGTCCCGAACAGAAGCGAATCCATCTGGCGGCCCAGTTGCCGCAGCTCCACATTGAGCGTCTCACGGCCGCGTTCCAACCCCGCAATGGCGGCGGACACCACCTTGAGCCGGGCCTCCGCCTCGGTGGCGGCAGCGTGGGACGGGGGCGGCGCCGAGTGCCCCGCGGGCGACGACGCGGACCGGTGGCGCCAGAGCGTGACCTGCTCTCTGTAGAACTTGTACTCCTCGAAGTCCTTGGCGAACATCTGCCGCAGCTCGGACATCTGCTTGTTCTCGATGTAATCGCCCATCGCGCGTTCCCCCAACAAGTGCCGAGGGGCTGCACAGCCGCCTGGGATTATAGACGTGCCAGGCCATGGAGTCAAGGGCATTGGCCCGGCAGGGCCAGTTCTGGGGCCACCATACTTTGGTAAGCGCGCTATAATGGAGCCGTGGCCTTTGTCAGGAGCTGTGCGATGGCGGCTGTGAAGGATGTTGCAAGGCAGGTGGTTGATTCGCTGCCGGCGGATGCGACGATGGATGATGTCATGCACGCGCTCTACATCCGGGCGAAGTGCGAGCGCGCGGACCGCCAGATCGAGGAAGGCAAGGGGGTCCCGCACGAAGAGGCAAAGCGGCGGATACGCAAGTGGCTAAGGTGATCTGGTCGGCGTGTACCGCGTGATCTATCGTGTCGTGGGCGACGCGGTGCGGATTGACGCGGTGGTCCACGGCGCCCGGCAGTGGAGTCCTGAGTCACGATAGGCCCTGACGTGTTCTCGTCGCGGACCTCCCGCGTCGCGGGCCTTGGCCATCATGCGGGCACGGCCTCCTCGCGGACATTGAGGAAGAAGGGGCTCTGGCTCTCGCGCCAGTCGCGCTCGGACACGAAGACTCTGCTGATGCTCAGGCCCGCCTTCGCCACAGGCTACGGCGGCCGACCTCTCCCCAAGGGAGAGGTGGGGCAAGGGTGCCAGGCCAAGAATGCCAGACCCATAGGGGAGGAGTTGGCATCCTTGGTGGCATTCTTGCAGGCGGACCTCCCCTGACAAGCGAGGAATCACGCGGGGCAGAGACGCCCCGCCTACAGGCGGATGCCGTGGCGTGGCGTAACGGCAAGCAGGATATGCGGTTGTGGCGAGCAGGCAGGGGCGAACGGCCGAGCGGGGCGTGGGGGAGCAGCGCCCCACGCCTATCTGTATCAGTGTGCCGTGAGAAAGGCACCGGTCTTCAGCGGGGATGAGTCCCGCCTGGCACCTGTCGCTCCTGCCAGTAGCAATCGGAGCAGCTGGCTGCTGGACGCCATAGACGAACACATGGAGGGCACGTGGGCCGGCGGCACGGACATGCTTCAGCAGGCGGTGAAATACGTCCTCACCGACCCCGCCCCCTCGGTGCCCGTGAAGAGCATGGCCAACTGGGAGGCGCCCACAAAGGCCGCGAAGCTCGACGGCAAGGTCCGCGGCTGCATCCCCGTGGACATCGCGGGCGACGGGCAGACCGCGCTCCACGTCCTGTGCGAGAGCGGCGACCGCCTCTTCCGCTGGGACAAGGCGAAGAAGGCCCTCGGCGACGCGACGGCGGGCCTCAAGCTCGGCGCGAAATCGCACCGCGCCGCCTGGGCCGACCTCGATAGCGACGGCCGCCTCGACCTCGCCTCCTTCGATGGCAAGGCCCTCACCCTCTGGCTCCAGGCGCAGGATGGCACGTTCAGCGCGAAGGGCAGCGGCGTCGAGCTGAAGGATGGCTGCCTCGCCCTCGCGGCGATGGGGCTGGACGAGAAGGGCCGAACGGGCATCGTCGTTAGCACGGCGTCCTACCCGTTGCTCGTCACGGCGGAGGCGGGCGGGACGCTCAAGAGCGGCTATCTCGTCCAACCCGTTGAGGGGAAGTTCATCGGCTCGAACCTGGGCGCGGCCAAGCCGTGTCTCATCGCTGACTTCGATGGCGATAGGCTGCCCGACGTGCTCCAGTCCTTCGCCAAAGGCTCCGTCTTCTATAGAGGCAAGAGCCCCGGCGTTGTGGACGGCGGCACCCGCATCGAGGGCCTTGGCACGGGCGAGGGCGAGGCAGGGGCCTTCGTCGGCGACTTCGATGCCGACGGCCTCCTCGACGTCTTCGTCGCCGCCGACGAACGCTGCCTCCTCTGGCACAACCGCACCAACGCGAAACGCGAAACGCGAAACGCGAAACGCGATTCGAGGACGAGGGACGAGGACGAGGGACGAGGGACGATTGCGTTCGAGGAAACCCTGCCCATCTCGGGCGAAATCGCCTACATCTCGAAGCCCGGCGGCATCGGCGGCATGGCAGGCGACCCCAACGGCGACGGGCGGCAGGACGTGCTCATACTCTACTCGAACCGCGCGCCCCACGTCTTCTTCAACCGCGGCTTCCGCAGCTTCGGCCACGCCCACGAACTCGACCTCGATGAGAACCGCCTGCTCGACGCCGCCAACGAGGGCCAGCAGGCCGGCTGCCTCGCCGACCTCGACGGCGACGGCGGCCAGGACATGGCCCTCGTCCTCAAGAACGGCGAGCTATGGGTCTGCCTCCGCGACGCGGGCGGCGTGCCGCCCCTGGCCCTCCGCGCCGCCTTGCCCGCGGGCGGCTACGCCGGGCCGCTCACCGTCACCGCCTGGGCCGACAAACGCCCCCTCGGCGCCTGGAACGTCCTGCCCGGCACCGCCGACGCCTTCTTCGGCGTCTTCGAGCCCGGCCCCATTCACCTCAAGTGGCAGTTCCCCGGCAAGGCCCCCCAGGAGAAGCAAATCATCGTCGAGGACAAACCCGTCCGCTTCATCCTCAAGCCCTGACCCCCACCTCCCGCAGGTTTCCTCACCTGCGGGAGGTTGAAAGGGCCGTTTGCCACTTCTCGCCCTTCCGGCTCGGAGAAACCCAGAGTCGTCCAGACTCGCGAGACTCGGCATGTTCTTGGGGGGGAGGGTCAGATGTTAACCATCTTAACCTTTTCCAGTACGTGACCGCCTCGCCCTATCTCGACCCGCTCGGTCATCTCGGTTGACAGCGCCGGGATAGCCGCCCCCTGCCCGTCTGCGCGGCGGCGGCCGGCCGTGATGGCGACACGGGTTGACGACCCGACCGCCTGGTGCTAGTATGATGACATGCGGTACACGGTGGACCCCAAGCCGCGTGCGATGAAGGACCTGCGCCGCGTGCCCCGAGACGACGCACGCCGCATGCTCGATGCACTCGACGACCTCCAGGCCCTCCGAGCCGCCAAGGCCACGGAGGCCAACGCGCCAACCATTGCCCTCGCAGAGGGGAGACGGAAACTCAAGCTCTGAGGACGCCGTTGCGGGCCTCCCCGTCGGTCACCCACACCCCGGCGGCAAGTGATGCGTCCCTCGGACTGCGCGTCTCAGTTGGCTTGGGCCTCGCCGCAGTCAGGATGACCGCCGTGGCGATCAGCGAGGCAATCCGACGGGCCATCCGGGAGCGGGACTACTATCTGTCATCCCACGCTGAAGACGAGATGACGGAAGACGACTTCGACCGGCCGGATGTGGAACATGCGATGCTGCACGGCTTCGCTGAGAAGACGATGACAGGGGATTCCAGAGGCCCCCGCTACAGGATCGAAGGCTCGGCCCTGGACGGCCGGCTCATGCACGTCGTCTGTCGCTTCAACGAGGCGGGCGCTCTTGTGATCATCACTGTCTACGAGAAGAGGTGAGACCATGAAGTGCGAGTTCTGCACTGGCGAGACGACGCCCCGAAAGGTCCGCAGGCAACACTGGCACAAGGGCCGGCTCTACATCGTCGAGAACGTCGAGGCCGAGGTCTGCCAGGAGTGCGGCGAGCGCTACTTCCACGCCCGCACCCTCGACCCACATCAAGGACGTGTCGCAGTCGCTCGCCGCCGCCGTGCGCGGCAAGCAGACCGGCATCGCGGTGAGCCAGTGCGCCATCGGCGACGGGGTGAACGCCGACAACATCCGCAAGTGCCTCGAACTGCTCCGCGACAACGGGTTCACGGGTGTGCTCTCGATGGAGTGCGAGGGCCAGGGCGGCCCGATGATCGAGAAATCCCTCGCCTGGCTCCGCAAGACCCTGGGCGAACTCCGCATCCCGGTCGAGGGGTGAAGGCGTTGCCCGCGGAACACGCGAAAGGACGCGAAATGAAGACCGCAAAGAGGCCCGGAAAGCCAAAGAAGCCGTATTGGGAGATGACCACGGAAGAGCTTTCCGCGGCCACCGCGGAGTTCGACAAGGAGTTCAGCATCACTGGCTTCGGCCCGCCACCGCCCGAAGCGTTAGCGCAGTGGGAGCGTGCCAAGCGCAAGCCCGGCCGTCCGCTTCGTCCCAGTTGACAGGGCCACCCTTTTCTTATATACTTAATGCGGGGTTCATCAGTGGACTTCCGATGGAATGACTGGAACCTGGACCACGCCACAAGGCACGGCGTCGAACCCGAGGAAGCGGAGTGGGTGGTGAGCCGGGCGCGACCACCCTACCCTGATTACTGCGGTGATGGCCGGTGGATGGTGTGGGGCCAAGCCGACGGTGGGCGCTATCTTCAGGTGGTCTTCCTGATTGACGAAGATGGCGCCCTCTACATCATCCACGCCCGCCCGCTAACGGACCGCGAGAAGCGCCTCCTGCGGAGAAGGAGAAGGGAATGAATGCAAAGAAGACCCGGAAGCCAATCAGCCAGATGACGACCGCAGAGCTTGAGGCACTGACGGCGGACCTTGACGAGGAGCTTGTCATCCGCAAGTTCGGTCCGCCGCCTCCCGAAGCACTGGCCCAGTGGGAGCGGGCGAAGCGCAAGCGGGGCCGGCCGGTGAAGGGCCGAGGCGCGCAGATGATTGCGGTCAGCGTCGAGAGAGGGCTTCTCACCCGCTCCGACCGCTACGCCAGGAAGCTCGGTGTCACCCGGTCCGCGTTGATCGCCCAGGGGCTGGAGGCCGTCCTCAACCATCGCCACAAGGAGTAGCCGCCACATGGCTCGTTTTCCGATGCTCATCACAGCCGTGATCCTCGCGCTCGCTGCCACGGTCGTGGGAGCCGAGGGCAAGAAGAAGATCGTCTTCATCGCCGGGCCGGGGAGCCATGGGTTCGCGCACCATGCGTATCACGCGGGGTTCCTGCTGTTCGGCAAGCTGCTGAATGAGAACGCGCCGAACGTGGAGGCGGTGGTGCTCCAGGGCTGGCCGAAGGACGCCGCCGTGCTCGACGACGCGGCGGCCGTCGTGCTGGGCAGCGACGGCGGGGGCCTCATCCACCAGAACCTCGCGGCGCTCGACAAGCTGGTGAAGAAGGGCGTCGGCCTCGCCTGCATCCACTACACGCTCGACGTGCCGAAGGGGAGCAAGCCGGCCCAGCTCCTGCTCGACGCCCTCGGCGGCTACTACGAGCAGCACTGGTCGGTGAACCCGACCTGGGAGGCCGACTTCAAGGAGTTCCCCAAGCACCCCATCGCCAACGGGGTGAAGCCGTTCAAGATCAGCGACGAGTGGTATTTCCACATGCGGTTCGTCGAGGAGATGAAGGGCGTGACGCCCATCCTCACGGCCATCCCGCCCGACGGCACGAAGAAGGGCGGCGACGGGGCGCACAGCGGCAACGCGACGGTTCGCTCCCGCATCGGGCTGCCCGAGCACGTGGGCTGGGCCTACGAGCGGCCGGGCGGCGGCGGACGCGGCTTCGGCTGCTCCGCGGGCCATGTCCATTGGAACTGGGGGCACGACCAGATGCGCAAGGTGCTCCTCAACGCCTTCGTGTGGGTCGCGGGCGCCGAGGTGCCGGCCGACGGCGTGCCCTCGAAGACCCCGACCGCCGAGGAGTTGGCGGAGAACCAGCACGCGGCGAAGCCGAAGGACTGGAAGCCCGACAAGGTTCAGCAGATGATTGACAAGTGGAACCAGAGGTAGGGCGTGCAAACTTGCACGCGGGACGGGGGAATCTACGCGGCGGGGATGGCGTGGATTTCGGCGACGACGCCCAGGTGGTCGGACACGCGGTCGGCCACGACCTGGTAGCGGCCGAAGTCCAGCTCGCGCGAGACGAGAATCCAGTCGAGCCGCAGCCGTGGGCGGAGGGAGGGGAAGGTGGCCAGGGCCTCGGACTCCGGCTGGCAGGGACGGACGCCGAGCTGGTCCCCGAGCAGGTGAATCGCGTCGTTCCGCCGCTCCCACCAGCAATTGAGGTCGCCCAGGACAATCAGCGGGTTGCCACGGCCCGCCAGCTCCGCGGCCATCGCGTGAATCTGCCGCCGGCGGATCGCCTTCCGCAGGAAGTCCAGGTGCACCGACACCACGTCCACCACGCCGGCCGGGGCGGCTGGGAACGGCAGGGTGGCGATGACGAAGCCCTTGCGCCCCCGCATGGCCGGGCGCTCGAAGGCGAAGGAGGAGGGGTTTCCAAGGGGGACTTGCGAGAGGAGGGCCGCATCGTCGTCGCCCTTCGCTCTGGCCAGGTCCTCTGCCTCGGCAAGAAGCAATAGCCGCCGCAACCGCGCAATGTTGCTCAATGTTGCGCAATGTTGCTCAAAGTTGCTCAATCGCCGTTTGGCGATTCCCGCCCGTCCGGGGCGGTCCACCCCAATGTGGCTCAATGTGGCTCAACATTGCGCCACGCGCCGCACTTGGGGGGCGGGGGGGCACCCCTGCGGCCGCTCCCCGCCATGCACTGCCTACTGCCTACTGTCCACTGTCCACTGCGTACCTCTCCCCCCATACATGTACAACGGCTTTCCCCCCCGATTTTGACGGTCCGGCAGTTGTAAAGAATTCGTGAGACTTCACCCACCTGAAGTTCCTGCCCCTACCGGCCTCCATTGACATGTGAGATAGGCTGTGATATACTGTGATAGTGCCCAGAATGTCTGGTCCCGCCCTCCTCTCAACAAGGATGCCCCTCGTGGACGACGCGAAGACGACGGACAGCGATGTAAGTCTAGGCGTGGCAAAGCGTTGGTACACGGTGCCCGAGGCCGCCGAGTATCTGGGGCTCAGCGTGCCGACCATCTTCCGCTGGATGCGCGACGGGCGCCTCTCGTTCGTCAAGATCGGCGGCGCGACCCGCTTCACGCAGGAGGGGCTGGAGGCCGTCATCGAGAAGACAACCGGCTCGATGGAGGCCGAGGCCGCCGCCGGCCGCTGCGCCGCCTGTGGCCACAGCGTACTCGTCGAGGGAAGCGTCCAGGGCACGGGCCGCCTCTACTTCCGTCCCGAAAAGACCCGCTTCTGGGTCTTCGCCGAGGCCCTCGTGCCCATTCGCGCCCGCGTGTGCACCGCCTGCGGGCACATCCAGCTCCGCGCTGACACCGAGAAGCTCAACCGCCTCGTGCCCAAGAAGTCCGAGGCACCCCAGACCCCATGAGGGGGATGCGCGATGCCCCCCGCCAGCGCGACGATAGCGAGAGCGAAGCTCCGGGCTGCTTTGGCGATAGTGATGCTCGTAGCCGCGGCCGCGCCGGCTCACGGGCACGGGTTGGCCATCTACGTCTCCACGCCGTTCTCGCCGCCCGATGGCTTCCAGTGGGTGGCCTTCGCCGCCGTGGGCGCGCTCGTGGCGGTGAACGTGGTGTTGCTGCGCCGTTTCCGGCTGGCCGGCTGGGTCGGCGCGGTGACGGGCTCCGTGCTTGCCGTGGGGCTTTCCGCCTACCTGCTCTTCACTTGTGGTGTCCTGGAGCATGGGTTGAGCACCGGCCCGGAGCCTGGGCTGGCGTGGGGCGAGCGCCCGTTCCTCGGCGGCCGCTGGGCCATGTTCGGCGAACTGTTTCTCGCATGGAACGCGCGGGGGGCGGGGCTTCTGCTTGTTGCCATCGTGGTCATGTGTTATCTCGTGCAGGTCTCGCGGAAGGGTGTGTGGGAGCTTCTCGCGCGCCTCGCAGCGGCGGGCCTCGTGGCGTGGTTGACGACCTGGTGGGTGCGCGGGCTAGCGTGGGTGTGGCTTGCCCTGGTTGTGAGTGGGGCGCTGGTGTGTATCGCGGCGGAGTGTGGGAGAATCCTGAGGCTCGTCCGCTTCTGGACTCTGTTGGGGGCCAACGCGGTTGTGTACGCGCTTTGCCTTGCCCCATTCCTGTGGCAGGGGGTGCTGGCCGGGGGATGGGGTGGGGGCTACGTGCGGCAAAGCTGCGAGATGCAGCTGGCCCGGATCGGCCTGGCGCTCATCGAGTATGGCAAGGAACACGGGAACCGTCTGCCGACCGGCCAGAGCATGGAGGAGGTCTATCCACAGATCGAGCAGTACATCAAAGACACCGAGACGCGATACGACCAGCCCGTGGAAGTTTGCCCGATGGGCTACCTCTACGAGCGCCGACCGCCTGACTACATGTGGAACTCGATGCTCTCGGGCAAGCCGTTCTCGGAGCTTGCCAAGACGGCATTCGATTTCGTCCCCATCGTGGGCTGCCCCTACCATTCCTGGCTTGGCGGCGGCCCTGCCATCCGCGCCGGCCAGGACCTGGGGACTGATGAGCCGTGGGGCCTCATACCGCGATACCTGGAGCACAAGAAAGAGGGGTGGTCGGTGCGATAGGCCGTCGTGATAGGGCAGAGGGGGCGGGCCGGCCTCACGAGCCGCAGTTGCAGCTCTTGGCCTCCTTGTCGAGGCCGAGGGCGTCCCAGATGTCGGGGGTTTCCTCGCACAGGCCGAGAGGGCAGGTGCCGCGGAGGGCATCAACGGCCTGGCGGTAGAGGGCGAGGCGCTGGTCCTTGGGGTAGCGGGCCAGGCCCTTCGCGGTCGGGGGCGGCACGAGGGCCTCGAAGAGGCCGTTCTCCACGTACTTCGGCAGGCTGTGCTCGGCGCGGAGCGTGCCCAGAGTGACCCGCTCGGGGCCGAGGGCCTTCACCTGCGCGATGGTCCAGGCGTAGTCGTAGCCGAGGATCATCGGGTCAATGCGCATCCGCACGCGCCAGCCCTGGGCCATGAGCTGGCGGGCCGCGTCGAGGCGGTCGGCGATGGGCGCCGCGCCGCGCTCGTGGTCGCGATCTCGAGCAGCGGACCGCACTCGGGCGTGCCGCCCTTGGTCACGAGCAGGAGCGTGTGTCTTCTGCCCTTCGCCTCGGCCTCCTTGCGGAACAGCTCGACGACCGCGCCGATGAGCGGCCGCGCCTCCTCGAACACCAGGCTGTCCGACAGGTTGCCCATGTTCAGCACATACGACTCCAACTCGTCCCTGGCCAGCCACGCCTTGATCTCGGCGGTCATCTTATCGAAGTTCGTGAACACCTCGGGCGAGCGGAGGAACCAGAAGGACGACTTGAGGTAGCAGTAGGAGCACTGGGGCGCGAAGCTGCACCCGTCGGCGTGGGCGAGCACGTAGAAGTTCGGGCACACCGTGTTCACCGGCGTGGTGCGGAAGATATCCACGAACTTGGATTTCCGCTCGCGGTGCTGGCAGGCGAGGCGGCCTCGTTTACGCATGGCGTTCCCTCAGGGCTACGGCCCTTTGCTCATTATCCCGCATCCGCCGTTGGCGATCAAGGGCTGGTGTGGCAGCGCAGGCGTGAAGAGTCCAGAGGCCGGTGGGCAGGCTGGCCGGCGCGCGGGTAGAGCGTGGCGATGGCTGGGAAGCGCAGGACGGAGTGTGGCAGCGTGGGCTGAGGAGCAGGTTCGGCATCGCCTTCTCCAGCTTCTCCCGCGCCTCCTTGAACTTCTTCTCCTTGATCAGGTCCCACACCCTGTCCAGTTCCATCGAGTACCCGTCGTAGCTCTCGGCCTCCGTCACGGCCTTGAAGACGGCGAGATAGGTCTCCTTGCCCGGCTTTTCGAGGAAGGCGGCGAACAGCTCCTTGATCTCGCCCGCCACCGAGGGAACCGTGGCGGCCAAGAGAACCGCCACCACAAAGCACCGAACTGCGCGTCTGGACACAGCGGCACTCCTATCATGCCTTGAGGAGGGCGACGAACCCTGCTTGCTCGAAGTGATGGTCAGTTGTCAACGCGTCAATGAGTCCTCGTTCCCCCATGATCAGGAACGAGATGCAGTCGGTCAATGACCAGCGCTTGTCGGCCCGCGCCGCATAGTACTCGACCCCCCGGTCAAAGAGGTCCTGGCTGCATGGCACAATAGTCACCTGAGGGTTCCCGCGCAGGTCGCCAAGAAGGCGCACGAAGGCGTTCCTGTTCCCAGTGCCCGCAAGGTAGTTCGCGAGTTCGGTGAGGACCCACGCCGAAGTGACCACGAGGCCGTCGAACTCCTCCAGGAAGTCACTGGCCGCCTCGTGGTTCTCATCCGCGCGGTTCTGGAGCGCAACATAAAACGACGTGTCGGCGAAGACGGGCTTCACTTCCTGGGCGCCCCGTACAGGTAGTGATCGAGGTTCCTGGATGCGTCCGGCGGCAGGCCCTTCGCCGTGCCCGCATGTCGCAAGAGCATCTGGCCCAGGGTCGAGCGGCGCCTCTTGGGTGGCAGAACATCCACCCGAATGTCAGCTCCCTCGGGCAGGCTCACTGGTTCGTCCAGGACGACCGCCCCGTCCTTCACATGGCCGCGGTAGGTCATGGCTTTCTCCTTCACCATACGCCTCTGCCGGCTCCGTCATGCCTGCTTGCAGAGGCGCGAAGAATCACGTCTCCCACGGCTTGAGCAGGACGGTGAACCCTGCCTGCTCGAAGTGGTGGTCCTCAGTCAGGACCTCCGTGATGCCGTGCTCGCGCATCGCGGCAAAGGAGACGCGATCCGTGAGAGACCACTCCTTGTCCGGCCTCCTGCGGTAGAGCGCCACTCCGCTCTGGAAGAGGCTCTCACTCGCGGGCAGAACCGTGCATGTGGGGTCGGACTCGAGGTCCTCCAGGAGGTTGAGGAACACCCTTCGCTGCGGAGGAGCAGCGAAGGCATCTCCCACCTCCGTGAGCACCCAGGCGGTGGTGAGCGTAGGGCAGTCGAGCGACCCGGAAGCTGCGACGGCCTTGGCATGTGCGGCATCGTCCTGGTTCATCAGCGCCAGGTAGTAGAACGTGTCCGCGAACACCTGCCTCACTTCTTCGGCCTTCCGTGCAGGTAGTGGTCGTGGTTCCGCGCCAGGTCGGAGGGCAGCCCCTTGGCCGCCCCGATGACCCGGTGGAGCCTCTCCGCCAATGTCCGCCTCTCCGGCGGAGGCGACGGCTCCACGCTGACTCGCGTCCCGTCCGGCAATGCGACTGGTTGGTCGAAGACGACCACGCCGTTCTCAACATGGCCCCGGTAGCTCATGGCACTCTCCTTCACCACATGCCTCTGCCGGCGCCATTATACCGGCACGTAGCGGCGAATGGAACAGGCCCTTGAGGGTCAGAACTCGATCTGTCCGATGGTGAAGGTTTCCTTCTTCTCGGTGAGGCGCAGGGTGAGGCTCTTGCGCTGCTCGTTGGGACGGCCGTAGTTGGTGAACACGTCCACCTGAAGCGTCACGGCGCCGATGAGCTGGGCAGCCGAACTGCCGTAGTAGTTGGCCTGGATGGTGTACATGCCCTGCATCGCCCGCTTGAGGAGGTATTCCTCGGGGCCGTAGCCCTGGGTGAAGTCGCGGCTCACGTTGCCGCCGATGGTCGTGCGCTGGTGGCCGTAGAAGGCCCGCTCGCCCGACGGCTCGACCACGTGCAGGTCCATATCCGTGTTGTCGGCGTCCCACGTGAGGATGATCCGCACGTCCACGTCGAGGAGCTTCAGGAGGCGGGGGTCCACGTTGGTCTTCTCGACGCCCGCGGCCTTGGCCTTGGGCAGCAGGGTGTTGAGTTCCATCAGGGCGATGAGTTCGATCTGCTCGAAGCGGTCCCACTTGTTGAGCACCACGTGGTAGAGCAGCTCGATGGCGCGGGCGTAGAGTTCCCTGCCCTCGTGCGGGTTCGAGCTTCTCTTGCGGAGGAGGTCGGCGCGGCGGACGAGGACGAGGGCGAGGTCGCGCCACGACTGCGGCTCCTCGGGGCGCATGCGCAGCGCCTCCTCGAAGAGCATGGCGCTCAGCTCCAGGCTCTTCACATCGTCGAGCTGGGCCAGGCGATGGGCGAGCACGCGGACGAGTGCCGCGTTCTCCAGCTCCAGCTCGGCCACGTTGGAGAGCACCTGGAGCGCCGTCTCCTCCTGCTTCTGGGCGAGGAAGTGGTTCGAGCAGTCGAGGAAGAAGGCGGGCGACGCGCCGTACTCGTCGCGCTGCTTGAGGTAGAGGGCGAATCGGCGGCCTCCGCCCCGATGGCTCCGACGGCTCGAACGAGTTGTCGCACATGCTCCTCGACATCATCGAGGAGATGCACCTGCTTCAACCCAGCAGCAACCTCCAGCTCTCGGTGAAGACGCCCGACGAGTTGCTCAGGCACACACTTCGCGTGATACGGAAGGGCTACGGCTTCCCCTCGATCTTTGACGTGGAAGCCGTTGTGGCCGAACAACTTAGGGTGGGCAAGAGCATCGAGGACGCCCGGGCCGGTGGCTGCTCGGGCTGCGTCGAGACCGGCGCCTTCGGCAAGGAAGCCTACATCCTCACCGGCTACTTCAACCTCCCGAAACTACTGGAGTTAGCTCTCCACAACGGTCTGGACCCTCGCACGGGCAAGCAACTCGGCCCCCAGACAGGTTCCCCCGCTTCCTTTGACGACGTTTTCGCGGCCTTCGCGACACAAGTCAAGCATTTCCTTGAGGTTAAGCTCACGGGCAATGCCATCATCGAACAGCTCTACGCCCGCACCATGCCCGCCCCATTCCTCTCCGTGATCACGGACGACTGCATCCGGCGGGGACGCGACTACAACGCGGGCGGGGCGCGCTACAACAACTCCTACGTGCAATTCGTTGGCATTGGGACACTTACGGACTCCCTCGCCGCCCTCAAGCAGCTCATCTTCGACGACCGGGCGATGCCCCTCGCCGACCTCGTGGCCGCTCTCGACGCCGACTTCAATGGCCACGACGTCCTTCGCCAGCGCCTCCTCAACCGCACACCTAAGTATGGCAATGACAACGACTTAGCCGATGACCTAATGGTCCGCGCCTTCAACCTCCTCGTCGAGTCGCTCGACGGCAGGCCCAACACCAAGGGCGGACGCTATCGCGTCGAGATGCTCCCAACCACCAGCCACATCTACTTCGGCTCCGTCACCGGCACCCTGCCCGACGGGCGGAAGGCAGGCGTGCCCCTCTCGGAGGGCATCAGCCCCGTCCAGGGCGCTGACCGCAAAGGCCCCACCGCCGTTATCAAGTCCGCCGCCAAGATGGACCACATCAAGACGGGCGGCGCGCTGCTGAACATGAAGTTCACGCCCAGCCTCCTCGGCGACGAGACGGGCATCGAGAGCCTGGCCCGACTCGTCCGCACCTATTTCGCCCTGAGCGGCCACCACGTCCAGTTTAACGTCGTCAGCGCGGCCACGTTGCGGAAGGCCCAATTGCACCCCGAGGCATATCGTGATCTGATCGTCCGCGTGGCCGGCTACAGCGACTACTTCACCGACCTCGCCCACGACCTCCAGGACGAGATCATCGCCCGCACGGAGCACACCCGCTTCTGACTCCGTGCCCCCCTTGCACACTCGCCCAGAGCACTGGCCCGACTATCTCGATCGGGATGAGCGAGTAGCATCCCCCCAAAGTGACTCTTTTTGGACATTGGGGCGCCGAATTTTGGACATTTGCCTTCTGGCCGCCGGCGCCTCAGTTCCGCCCATGTCGCTGCCCGCTGGGCATTCACCGGGCACAATCCCTGCCGGATGGTGGGAACCCGCCAAGCCCCCGGTCCGGCCAATTGGGTCCCACCCGCCCTCTCTCATCCCAGGTGTCCCACCCTCACCCGCCCCGCCCGCGGCGGGCGAGGCGACCGCTCCCTGGAAGGGAGAGGGGTCCCAACCCCCCTCCCTCTCAAGGAGGGGAAGGGGGAGGGTTGGGCGCCGGTCCCGGTCCCGCAGTCCCACCCTCACCCGCCCCGCCCGCGCGGCGGGCGAGGCGACCTCTCCCTGGAAGGGAGAGGGGTCCCAACCCCCCTCCCTCTCAGGGAGGGGGAAGGGGGAGGGTTGGGGCCCGGGGCAGCGCGGTGCCGGGCATCACGGCGCCACCAAGATAGGAGAGGGGGCCTCCCAACCCCCCTCCCTCTCAGGGAGGGGCCAGGGGAGGGTCGGGGCCCGGGATGATGCCTGGCGCCAAGCATCACGGCTCGGCCCCCACAACCTGCGCGATCGCGCGGGCCACCGCCCCGACATCACGAATGACCTCATCATTGGTGAAGCGGATCACCCGCAAACCCTGGGACCGCAGCCACTCCTCGCGCGTCTGGTCGTGGTCAAGAGCTGCCTCGTCATGGCTACGCCCATCCAGTTCGACCACAAGAGCCGCGCTCGCGCAGTAGAAGTCCACCACATAAGGGCCAATCGCATGCTGGCGGCGAAACCTGATGCCGCCGACCTGGCCCGTGCGGAGCCGGCTCCAGAGCAAGCGTTCGGGGAAAGTGGTGTCGCGGCGCAGGCGGCGGGAGCGCTCTGCCTGATCGGGGGAGAGGCGGTGGAGCTTCATCCCGGCGCTTGCCCCTTCGCTAAGGCCCAACCCTCCCCCTGCCCCCTCCCTGAGAGGGAGGGGGGTGGATGGCTCAACCCCTCTCCCTTCCAGGGAGAGGTCGCCTCGTCCGCGAGGCGGGTGAGGCTTGGAGTCCGCGATTGCGCCGGCGCTCTACCCTCCCCTTGCCCCTCCCTGAGAGGGAGGGGGGTTGGGGCGGCTACTTCTCGGCGTCGGCCTTCTTGATCACCGCTTGGGCGTCGAGGCCGGCGGCCGGCCCCTCGACCTCGATGATGAGCACGGCCGCCGCATCGTCCGGATAGCCCGCGGGATAGCTCGCCTCGACGGCTCGGATGACCGGGTTGTCCATCATCTCCAGCGTCGCCGGCACGATGCCGTGGGCGATGATGGCCGAGACCGAGCGTGCCGCGGCCTGCACGCTCTCGTAGATGGCGAGCAGCGTGATGACCGTCTCGGGCAGGGGCAGGATGCGTAGCGTCATCTCCGTGGCGATGCCGAGCGTGCCCTCGGAGCCGACGAGCAGGCCGCGCAGGTCGTAGCCGGGCGGGTCGAGGGCGCCGCTGCCGACGCGCGTCACCTCGCCGCTGGGCAGCACCACCTCCAGGCCGAGCACGTGGTTGGTCATCACGCCATACTTGACGCAGTGGGGGCCGCCGGAGTTCTCGGCGACGTTGCCGCCGAGGGTCGCCGCTTTCTGGCTCGCGGGGTCGGGCGCGAAGAAGAAGCCGAGAGGGGCGAGGGCGTTCTGAAGCTCCAGGTTCGTCACGCCCGGCTGCGCGACGGCGAGCCGCCGCTCGGGCTCGAGGGACAGGATGCGGTTCATCCGCGTGAGGCCGACGACGACGCCCCCGCGCGGGGCGATGCTTCCGCCCGACAGGTTGGTGCCGAAGCCGCGGGGGATGACCGGCACGCAGGCCACGGCAGCCGCCCGCACCACAGCCGCCACCTCCTCGGTGGAAGCGGGGAACGCGATGGCATCGGGGATGCCGATGGCGAGCGACGCATCGTAGGAGTAGACCTCGGCGTCGGTGGGGCCGGCGTGGACGTTGGTTCTCCCCACGATGCGGCGGAGGTCGGCTAGAAGTGTGGGCGGGATCACCGTGAATCCTCAATGGGATGGATGGATGGATGGATGGGTGGATGAATGAGAAGACACTGCCTGGTCTGACATTCATCCAATCATCCATTCATCCATTCATCCAATCCTCTGCCCGTAGACCGCCGCGGCGGCCTCCAGCCCCCCGTTCACCTTCACACCTTCCGCCCGCAGGATGGTCTCGAGCGCGGCGAGGAAGAGCGTGACGTTTCGGCGGCAGGCGGCGTGGCCCATGAGGCCGATGCGCCAGACTTTGCCGGCGAGCGGCCCGAGGCCGGCGCCGATCTCGATGCCGAAGTCGTTCAGCAGCGCTGCCCGCACCCGCTTGTCGTCCGCCCCGTCGGGGATGCGGACGGCGTTGAGCATGGGCAGCCGTTCGGCCTCGGGCACGAGCATCGAGAGGCCCATCGCCTCCAGGCCGGCGACCAGGGCGCGATGGTTGAGGCGGTGGCGCTCCCAGCGGGCCTCCAACCCTTCCTCGGCGATGATGCGAAGCGCCTCGCGGAGGGCGTAAATCATGTTGATTGGCGCCGTGTGGTGGTACTTGCGGGCGCCGCCCCAGTACTGCCGCACCAGGCCCATGTCGAGATACCAGCTCACCACGGGCGACTTGCGGCTCTCCAGCGCCTCGAGGGCCTCGGCGCTGAGCGAGATGGGGGCGAGGCCAGGCGGGCACGACAGGCACTTCTGCGTGCCGCTGTACACCGCGTCAATGCCCACGGCGTCCACGCCCACGGGCATGCCGCCGAGCGAGGTCACGGTGTCCACGAGGAGGAGGGCGTCCGCGTCGGCGGCGATGCAGGCCATGTCGTTCAGCGGCGTGCAGGCGCCGGTGGACGTCTCGGCGTGGACGACGGCGATGAGCTTGGGCTTCTTCCCCTCTACAGCCTTCTCCACAGCCTCGGGGTCCACCGCCCTGCCCCACTCGGCCTCGACCTTGATGAGCTTGGCGCCGAGGCGGGTCACGATGTCGGCCATTCGCGTGCCGAACACGCCGTTGACGCACACCACCACCTCGTCGCCCGGCGCCACGAGGTTGACGAAGCACGTCTCCATCCCCGCGCTGCCCGTGCCCGAGACGGGGATGGTGAACTCGTTGGCCGTCTGGAAGACGTAGCGGAGCAGCTCCTGCGTCTCATCCATCAGAGCCAGGAACTTCGGGTCGAGGTGTCCGATGGTCGGGGCGGCCATCGCCGCCAGCACGCGGGGTGGCACGTCGCTCGGCCCAGGCCCCATCAGCGTCCGTTGCCCGGGGTCCACGTCGCGGAAAGCCTTGGGGTCCATGGGGCTCCTCGTCTGGTTAAGCGGCTGGCGGAGAGAGACAGCGTCCCTCCATTATAGTGGCGGCCCGCCCTCCACACAACCGTCGAGAGCCCGGACAGCGGCAGAACGGGCGGAAGGGATTTCGGCTGGAGTGCCGCCCGCCGCGTCTAGGCGGGCAGTCTCACCGTTCCTGGGTTTGGCCACCTATCCCGGCCTGTGCTTGCGTTCGTACACCCCAGACACTGAGTATGGCCCCCAATCCTGGTGAGCTTGCTGGCAGCTCTTGAGCCCGACCCTCTCCGTACCCTCTCCCTGCAAGGGAGAGGGGTCCGAACCCCCCTCCCTGCCAGGGAGGGGGCAGGGGGAGGGTTGGGGCCTGCCATTACCCCAGAGTGCCAGGACTGGGGGCCATACTCCGAGTCGAGGCGGGCACAGGCGATTTGGGTCGCAGGTGTTCCTCCTCTTAACCCCCTCCGCGAAATCGAGATCCTGTGATCAGGGGGAAAGGAGTGGGATCATGGCGGGGAAGAGCGTAGAGGCGTTCTTTGGGAAGGTCGCGGAGGACAAGGCCCTCCAGGCCAAGCTGAAGGCCTTGCACCAGAAGACGCTGAAGGAAACCCAGCAGATCAAGGACCAAGCGTCAGCCGAGGTCGTCAAGATCGCCGCCGCGGCGGGGTTCAAATTCAAGTTGGCAGACTTGACCCAGGCGCGCAAGGGGAAGGCGGCGAAGGCGTCCCGGGCCCAACTGGCTGAGGTCGTCGGCCAGGCGTTAGATTGCAGTGGCCGCATCTATAGCTACTGCACGGCACAGAATTGGAGCTGCTTCGGCTCCTGGTATTGATCGTCTCGACTCGGCGAAGCACCTTCGGGGCTGCCTGCTGGCAGGGAGATTGCGCGCTCCCTCTGGAAAGGGTGCGTTGAGGTTGTCATGTCCGGACGCTATGCCAAACTGAAAAGAGACTGGATGCTGCGCGGGTGGAGCGACATGCCCAGGACGCTCGTGAACTGGACAAGCGGCGAGCAGCGCGAGCTGAAGACTATGGGCTTCTACGTGGCCGAGTCGTGCGACGGCCAGACCGACTTCGAGTCGCTTGCCT
Organism: Planctomycetota bacterium; assembly: GCA_041320515.1. Lineage (GTDB taxonomy): Bacteria > Planctomycetota > PUPC01 > DSUN01 > DSUN01 > DSUN01. The sequence goes on from JBGLNR010000001.1 coordinate 5,697,550, forward strand.
TTCTGCCCAAACACCAGGCCATGCTCGAGCTGCTGATTGCGGAGGGGATTGCCGAGGAATGCCGGGAGGGGGATGCGATCGAGCCATGGCAGCGGCACCGAAGGGCCGATAACCCGCGCCTGACGGGCATCCACTGGCACGTGACCGGCCGGTGTAACCTGAACTGCCGGCACTGCTACATGCAAGCCCCCGCCGGGAGATACGGCCAGCTCTCGTTCGACGCGATGGCCGCGCTGGTCGAGCAGTTCGAGCGGGCGAACGTGCTGGAGGTCTCGTTGACCGGCGGCGAGCCGTTCCTGAGACGGGACATCCTGCACATCATCGAGTTGCTGGCTCAGAAGAAGATTCGGCTCAACCAGATCTTCTCCAACGGCCTGTTGATCACGGACCGCCATTTGGCGGGCATTCGAGGGATCGGTTTCAGGCCTGGCTTCCAGATCAGCTTCGACGGGGTCGGCGCTCACGACCAGATGCGAGGGACGAAGGGGACCGAGCGGCGCGTGATTGACGCCATCCGCCGGCTGCGCGCCGCGGGGTTTCCTGTCGTGGTCGCCACCGCCATTGACCAGCTCAACCTCGCCCGCCTGGCCGACACCTACGCACTGATGAAGAAGCTGGACATCCAGGGATGGCGCATCGCCGCTCCGCAAGAGACGGGCAACTGGCGAGGGACGGCTACCGCCGCGCCGCTGGACCAACAGGCGGACGCCTGCGCGCCGTTGCTCGAGCGGTGGCTCAAGGACGGACGGCCGTTCTCCATCCAACTGAGCGGCTTCTACAACGGCGGGCGGCAGCGGAGCCCTGAGACCGCGCCATCTGCCCGCACGGGCGCCACAAGGCTGAAACGGCCGGCAGCCATGCCGGACGCGCCGGAGCACTCGCCGGACAGCTACGACTGCGGCGCCTGCCGGGAGCAGCCCAACCTCCTGCCGGACGGCACCCTTGTTCCCTGCCCCGGCTACGTGGACAGCATCCTCCAAGATCGGATGCCGAACCTGCTGAGGGAGGATCTGTCGAAGGTTTGGAGACGCTCCTTCCTGAGCCGGTTCACAGACCTGAGGAAGAAGGACGTGCTTGCCAAGAACCCCGAGTGCGCGGCCTGCGAGCTGTTCAAGGAGTGCGGCGCAGGGTGCAGGGCCTCGGCGCTGACGGAGTCGGGGGACCTGCTGGCGAAGGACCCGATCGCGTGCGAGCTGCACAAGAAGGGCTACAAGCGACGCTTCCGGGAGACAGCGGCATCCGCGGTATAGCCATGTCTTGGTGAGTGGTGTGTGGCCCCTTGCGTGGCCCGCCCCTCCGGAGCGGGTAGAATCCGCCTCGGAGAGGCAGGCTACGTCCGCACGATGGCCTCCCGCTGCCTTCCACAACGGGGACTACTTCCACTCCTCCGGCAGGCCCTTTCAGTTGAACCTGAAGCTACTCCAGCAGAACTGCCCCCAGTCCAATCCCTTGGGCGAGGCGTTCAACTACGCCGAGGAGTTCAAGAAGCTCGACTTCGAGGCCGTGAAAAAGGACCTTTACGCACTGATGACGGACTCGCAAGACTGGTGGCCGGCGGACTACGGTCACTATGGGCCGCTCTTCATCCGGATGGCCTGGCACGGCGCGGGCACCTACCGCACCGGGGACGGCCGCGGCGGGGCAGGCTCGGGCCAGCAGCGCTTCGCGCCCCTCAACAGCTGGCCCGACAACGTCAATCTCGACAAGGCGCGCCGGCTGCTGTGGCCCATCAAGCAGAAGTATGGCAACAAGCTCTCCTGGGCCGACCTCATGATCCTCGCCGGCAACTGCGCCATCGAGTCGATGGGACTCAAGACCTTCGGCTTCGGCGGCGGGCGCGCGGACGTCTATGAGCCCGAGGAGGACACCTACTGGGGCTCCGAGACCGAGTGGCTCGCCGACAAGCGCCACATGGGTGACCGGGACCTAGAAAATCCACTCGCCGCCGTGCAGATGGGGCTGATCTACGTGAACCCGGAAGGCCCCGGCGGCCAACCCGATACGCTGGCATCCGGCCGGGACGTTCGCGAGACCTTCGCGCGCATGGCGATGAACGACTACGAGACCGTAGCGCTCACCGTCGGCGGCCACACCTTCGGCAAATGCCATGGCGCCGGCGATGCGGCGCTGGTTGGGCCCGCCCCCGAGGCCGCCCCCGTCGAGCAGATGGGCCTCGGCTGGAAGTGCAGCCATGGCAGCGGTAAGGGGGGTGATCAGATCGGCAGCGGTCTGGAGGGCTCGTGGACCCCGACCCCGACCCAGTGGGACAACAGCTATCTGGACATGCTGTTCGGCAACGAGTGGGAGTTGACGAAGAGCCCTGCGGGCGCCTGGCAGTGGACGCCGAAGGAGGCGACTGATAAGAATATGGCGCCCGCGGCCGACGATCCGTCTAAGCGGGTCCCGATCATTATGACCGACGCGGACATGGCGATGCGGATGGACCCGATCTATGAGCCGATTACGCGGCACTTCCATGCGCACCCGGATGAGCTTGCCGACGCCTTCTCCCGCGCCTGGTTCAAGCTCACGCACCGCGACATGGGCCCCCGCTCGCGCTATCTCGGCCCGGAGGTCCCGGCAGAAGAGCTGATCTGGCAGGACCCGGTCCCCGCGGTCGATCACCCCCTGGTGGACGCAGCCGACATCGCCGCGCTCAAGACCAAGATCCTCGCCTCTGGGCTGTCCATCTCCGATCTGGTCTCCACCGCCTGGGCCTCGGCGTCCACCTTCCGCGACTCGGACAAACGTGGTGGGGCGAACGGGGCGCGCATCCGTCTCGCGCCGCAGCGGGACTGGGAGGCCAATCAGCCGGCCCAGTTGGGGAAGGTGATGCAGACCCTCGAGGGCGTCCAGCAGGGCTTCAACGCCGCGCAGGCTGGCGGTAAGAAGGTGTCCCTCGCCGACCTGATCGTCCTTGGCGGCTGCGCTGCTGTCGAGCAGGCGGCGAAGAACGCCGGACAGGCGGTGGAAGTGCCCTTCGCGCCGGGGCGCACGGACGCCACCCAGGAGCAGACCGATGTGGACGCCTTCGCCGCGCTCGAGCCCATCGCCGACGGGTTCCGCAACTACCAGAAGGCCAAGTACAGCGTGTCGGCCGAGGAGCTTCTGATCGACAAGGCCCAGCTACTGACGCTGACCGCGCCCGAGATGACGGTCCTCGTCGGTGGTATGCGCGTCCTGAACGCCAATGTTGGGCAGTCTCAGCACGGCGTCTTTACCAAGCGCCCCGGGGCACTCACCAACGACTTCTTCGTCAACCTGCTCGACATGAGGACCGAGTGGAAGGCGACCTCGGAAGACCGGGATCTGTTTGAGGGACGCGACCGTGCCACCGGCGAGCCGAAGTGGACCGCCACCCGCGTCGACCTCGTCTTCGGCTCCAACTCGCAGCTCCGCGCGATCGCCGAGGTCTACGGGCAGGACGACGCGAAAGAGCGGTTCGTGAAGGACTTCGTGGCCGCTTGGAAAAAGGTCATGAACGCCGACCGCTTCGACCTTGCGTGAACTAGGCTGAACGGTCTGCCATCGAGGGCCTGCAGAGCACAGCCGCGACCGAGTGTCTGGTGATCAGAACCTGGTCGCGGCTACGCAACTCCAACGCAAGCCTGCGGAAGCTGCGAGTAAGAAATCAGGGCGACGCTACAACATACACTGTATCGATCGCGATCGATGCGGCTCGCCAGCCCACGGTAACCAACGGAACCACACGACCAACCTGCGGGGGTTCATAACTCACGGAGCCAGCCATGCTGTTCAGACAATTGTTCGAGCCAGTATCGAGTACCTACACCTACCTGCTCGGCTGCGAGGAGACTGGCCAGGCGATCCTGATCGACGCGGTGCTGCCGACCTGGCAGCGCGATCTCGGGGTATTGGCAAGCTTGAATCTCAAGCTGGTCTACACGCTGGATACCCACATCCATGCGGACCACATCACCGCCGCCGAAGCCGAACTTGGTGTAGAAGTTGGGGATGCCGAAGAGGAGCGAGAGGTCGTAGCCCTCGTCGCGCATGAACTGGTTGACGTGGGTGAAGAGGGTGCGGAGCAGGCCCCGCTTGCGGAGCGTGGGCAGGGTACACACGTCGCCGATGCCTGCGACGCGCACCAGGGCCGCGCCGAGGCGCATCGTGCGGTCGCACACGCGCACCATCGCCACGGGCGAGCCGTCGGCCGCCCACAGGGCGCGGGCCAGCCGCCACTGCTCGCGCGGCATCTGGTGGAAGTGCTTGTCGAGGAACAGGTCGTAGAGGCGCTGGTATTGGCCGAACGCCTTGCCGTAGAGGTCGGCGAGGGCCATGACCTCCCGACGCGTCTCCGGGCCGCGGACTTCGTAGGACGACGGCGATGGTTCTCTGGACGGCATCAGGCGCTCCTGCGAAGTGGACGTGTCACTCCACAAGCGCCGGGCCGCCCTCGCGGGTGGCGAAGCCGGCCTCGTCGTGGAACAGGAGGACGGCGCAGCCGACGCCGGGCTTCGTGGGCCGGCGCGAGGCGTTGATGAACCAGTGGCCGCCGGGCCACTCGTCGCCATAGGCGAGGAAGCCGGGCGTGACGACGATGCGCTTCACGTCGGCCGGCCAGCCGGTCGGCAGCTCGCGCGTCACCTGCCACTTGCCGTCGGCGAAGGCCGCGAAGCGGTCGGTGCGCGGGACGATGGTGGCCTTGGACTTCTCCGCGCCCTCGGGCTCCTTGCCCTGCCGCACCCAGTCCACCACGCCCGTGCCGAAGCGGATGTAGGGGCGGTCGTCCCTGTCCACGGCCAGGCTCGAGCCGAGGAAGGTGAACTCGTCGCCCGAGTCGTAGGCCAGGCACTTCGCGTCGGCCTCGGCCTTGCTCACGGGCAGGGCGACGGCTTCGCCCGCCGCATTCTTCCAGGCGCCGTCGGGGCCGCGGCGGATGTAGTAGACGTTGTAGCGGTAGACCGCCTCGTGGAGCCCGGGGTACTTCAGCGGACGCCAGGGGTGGGGCCGCGTGGCGGAGACGCGGGCCGCGTTGTCGTCCTTGTGGTTCCAGAAGCAATGGATGGTGCGGCCGTCGCTGCCGGGCAGGAAGCAGACGTAGGCGCAGGCCAGGGGGTCGGGCGGGGCCTTGCGCATCTCGATCACGCGCTCGGCGGGCGACCAGGTGCGGCCGTCGTCCTTGCTGAGCTGGAGCGACCACGGGGCGGGGTGGCCGCCCGCGCGGTACATCAGCGCCAGCGTGCCGTCGGCCAGCCGCATCACCTGCGGATAGGTGGCGTTGCGGACGGGCGACGGCTGCTCCTCCCAGGCCGTGAGGCCGTAGGGCTTCGCGCTGCGGGCGTGGCGCATCGGGCCGCCGTGGCAGCCGTAGAAGACGTGCAGGTGGCCCTGGCGGTCAATCCCCAGGGCGGGGTTGCCGTGGTCGTCGTTCTCCAGCCCGAAGTCGGCGGCCTTGGCGGGCGCCGTCCACGCCTTCGTGTCGGGCCGATAGGCCATCACGATGGGCCGGCCGTGGGCGTTCTGGAACGTGCAGTAGACCGTGCCCTGGGCGACCACCGCATGCGGCCCGATGACGCCGAGGTAGAACGGCGCGTAGAGCCGCCCGTCGGGTATCTTCCGCCCCTCGAGCACCGCGAAGGCACTCTCGGGCGCCAGTGGCGCCGCGGGCTGGCCCGCCACGCCGAGGCCCACAGCGCCGAGCGCCAGGAACACAGCGGCCGCAAGCTTCTGCATCACAGCCAATGCCTCCTTGCCGCTCCCTCGTACTTCGCCTGTCACAAGTGCCCGCTCCCACCGAGCTTGTCTCGGTCGGGCGAGGGATTGGGCAATACCCGCGGCGCACCCCCTCAACCCCTCCCTCTCAGGGAGGGGGCAGGGGGAGGGTCAGGCGCCTGAACGCTCACGAGGTCCCACCCTCACCCTGCCCTCTCCCTGGAAGGGAGAGGGGTGGAGGCGGCCTCACCGACACAGGGCCGGTGGGGGCAGGAACTCCAGAGGGCTGAGGTCGTGCGTGCCTTCTTGCCTCCACGCTTGCTCAACCGGCAGAGTCTACAGGCGCGCTCCCAGCGCGTCAACTCGCGCCGGGAACCACACGAGGAAGGGTGCGCGCGATCCCATCCGAGGACTCTGGCCCTACCTGTGGCCTTTGCAGGCCGCACGGCCAACTCCGGGGCCTGGCAGGAGAACTGGGCGGTCCGCGGCGCAACGCCGGTGCAGGCGGCAGCGTTCCATAGTTGAACAACTCCGCAAGTCTCGGCCAACCGCACGTTCGTCCGTGCCGCCCGCTTCCAGGCGCGCGACAGATCCTCTGCGCGGGCACCCGTGGCATCGTGGGCGCCACGGCGTGAGGCACAGCCCCTTCGCTCCGAGGCGCGTGGGACTCTTGCGGAGTTGAACAACTCCGCAAGCATTCGTCCAACCCCAAGTCGTGGCATGGGAAGTGGTTGCAGCCAGATGGATGGTCAGTTCCTGTCTCTCTCAAGGCGCGGCAGGTCCGGGCTCGAAGCGCAGGCCCTCGACGACCGAGCCGCCTCGGGCGAAATCGTCGGCAAGCGCTACGGCTACGCCATCTTCGACCACCCGTCGAACCTGCGGCACCCCGTCTACTGGCACTCCCGCACCTACGGCCTCCTGGGCACCAACCCCTTCGCCATCCAGAGCTTCGACCGCAAGGCCGAGGAGAAGGGCGGCTACACCCTCGACGAGGGCAAGGAGCTGACGCTCCGCTACCGCGTGCTCTTCCACGTCGGCGACGAGAAGGAGGGGAAGGTGGCCGAGTTCTACGCCGAGTACGCGAAGGCGAAGTGACAAGGCCGGCAAATCCGGAATCCGAAGCACGAAATCCGAAACAAGCTCCAATGGGAACAAAGCACCAAACGAGAAGCCGGGTGGAGCTTGTTTGGGACATTTGGACTTTAGGTTTGGTGATTGTTTCGGATTTCGGGTTTCGAGCTTCGGATTTGCGCGTCTCATGCAACACCGCACGGAGTAGGAAGCGCACATGAACGAAATCCTCGGCCTTCACTACGCCATCTGGATCGTGGTCATCATCTACTTCATCGGCATGCTGGCCCTGGGCTGGTGGAGCAAGCGCGAGGCGAAGGGGCGGGAGGGGTTCCTGCTGGGCAAGCGCCAGTTCGGCGTGCCCATGATGGTCATGCACGCCTTCGGGGCCGGCACGCACCCTGGCGACGTGACGGGGGTGATGAGCGCCACGGTGAAGTCGGGGGCCTCAGGCATCTGGGTCTCCTGGATGTGGATGTTCGGCACGCCCTTCTACTGGCTGATCGCGCCGATCATCCGCCGGATGCGGTGCCTGACGCTGGCCGACTACTTCGAGGAGCGGTTCGGCAAGGCGGCGACGATTCTCTACGTGGTGATGGCCACCGTGGGCATGACCGTGGCCACGGCCAGCATGCTCCTGGCGACCTCGCGCACGGTGCAGGGGATGATGGGCGGGAGCAAGGTGGCCATCCCACCTCCCGCGGCCGTCGAGAAGGCGGGTGAGACGCTCGAGAAGGCGACAGAGGAGGGAAAGCTCGGCTGGCTCGCCGACGCCATGCCGGTCCGTGTTGACAGCCATTTCTTCCTCGGCGTGCGGTTCCTGGGCGGCAGATGGGCAGTCCCCGAGCACGAGCTGTGGTTCTTCGGCATCCTCTTCGTCACCACCGCCGTCTTCCTCGTCTACAGCTACTGGGGAGGGATTATCGCGGCGATACGCACGGACTTCGTTCAGGGGCTGATGATCATCGCCCTGTCGTTCCTGGCGATCCCGGCCGCCCTCGCCCTGCCGCAGGTGGCCGGCTGGTCGGGAACCGTGAAGACGCTCGCGGAGCGCAGCACGCAGCAGCTCGACTACCTGAGCTTGTTCGACCTCAAGACGTTCTCGCTGGCGACGGTGCTGCTGCTGTGCATCAACTCGCCGATCTCGATGCTGGCGCAGCCCCACCTGATGACCGTGTGCGGCGCGGGCAAGGCCGAGTGGGAGGGCCGCATGGGCTTCACCTACGGCAACGTCCTCAAGCGCATCTGCACCATGGGCTGGTGCATCCTCGCCCTCTGCTGGCTGGCGTTCCTCTTCAAGACGGGGGCGCGGGTGCACCCCGACGCTGCGTTCGGCGACTCGGTGCGGTGGCTCCTCAGCCCCGTCCTCCAGGGGCTGATGCTCGCGTGCGTGATGGCGGCCGGAATGTCCACCGGCTCGGCCATCCAGGTCACGGTCGCCGGCCTGTTCTCGCAGAGCATCTACCGCCGCTACATTCGGCCGGAGGCCTCGGACGACCACTACGTCCACGTCACCAAGCTTGCGGGCCTCGCCATCATCGCGGCGGCGACGGGCATGGCCATCTACCTGCGGCACAGCGTGGTCACCGCCATCCTCGACTACGTCAACATCATGTCCTTCATCGGCATCGCCTCGGCCATGGGCATCCTGTGGCGGCGGACGAACGCCGGCGGCGTCTTCGGCTGCATCATCCTCGCTGCCGCCTCCTTCCTCCTCACCCGCCACGTCATCGCGTGGAGCCAGACGGGGCTGGTGGCTAGCGGAGTGCTGACGGTCGCCGCCGACGGCACCCGCACGTGGGCGCAGGGCTGCACCCTGGGCGCGCTCTGCCGCCTCGGGCTCCTGGAATGGACGAAGGACACTCTGGTGTGCAGCCGGCTCGCGGTGACGGCGCTGCCGCTCCTGACGGGCTTGCTCGGCGGCATCCTCGGCAGCCTGCTCACGCGGCGGCCCAAGGCCGAGGCCGTCGAGACCTTCCTCAAGAAAATCTACACGCCCATCGGCCAGGAGGCGAAGCTCGACCTGCCCTTCGACGAGTGCCTGCCGCCCGAGCGGCGGCTGCTGACGGCCGGCGGCCTCTTCCTCATGAAGCCCTCGCGCCAGTCGTGGACAGGCTTTCTCCTCGTCGTGGCCATCTGCTTCGGCCTCGTGGCCCTGATGCTCGCGCTGCTCGCGATGTAGCCACGCGCCAGGGTTCTCGCCCCCACCGACCTCGCGTCGGTGGGGCGGAGGATTGGCAGCTACGCGCGACCGTCCACCCCTTCTCCCCCTCCCCGTCCGCCCGCGGCGGACCTGTACAGGTCCGCACCTAGGCTCTTTGCCCGCGAGCGCGGCCACGAACTGCCCGTTTCACGCTTCGCCTGCGGCGCCGGCGCCGTGCGGAGCGCCGCGGCACCGTTTCCGCGCGCTCGCCTCGCTGCGGAGCCCATAGTTGCGGACCTGTACAGGTCCGCAACCAGGCTCTTTGCCCGCGAGCGCGGCCACGAACTGCCAGTTTCACGCTTCGCCTGCGGCGCCGGCGCCGCGCTCGGCCAGCCGCGCGAGTGGCCCCCGCCCCAGTTGGCGGGCAGTGCCCGGAGCGGGCCTCGTCCGTCAGGCTTCCCCCCGCGGTTCCGTATTTCGCATCCGCCACCCCGCAATCGAGAGGCCGCCTTGACTTGCTGCGCGGGCAACAGTATAATCCGCCGGTCGCACGCGGTTCGCGTGTGCATGGCATAGCGAGAGGAATCGGAGCGCGATGCCTGCCAAGCTGTTCCTTGTCTCGGGCGCCAAGGCGGAACCGGACCCGCCGTTCGCCCTTCCGCCCAGCTCGCGCGTCGTGGTCGGACGCGGCAGCGAGGCGAATCTCATCCTGCTCGACGAGCAGGCCTCGCGCGCCCACTTCGCCGTCTTCCACGACGGCAAGGAGTATCTGCTCGAGGACCTCGGCAGCGCCAACGGCACCTACCTGAACGACGAGCGGGTGCATGCGATCGTCCCCCTTCAGCACGAGGACGTGATTCGCGCGGGCCACACGGTGCTGCGCTTCTCGTCGCCCACCGAGGACACGCCGGTCCGCGACCTCGCCGAGGGGCAGGCCGCCACGGGCTCCTCGGTCATCGAGCGCCCCCCCGAGGGCGGGGCGTCCATCGTCCGCGTCTCCCTCAGCCCGGTCGAGGGCGGCCCCACCGGGCCGCGGCCAGGCTTCTTCCTCCCCTGCCGCTGGTGGAACCTGCCGTTCCAGCTCATCCTCATTCCGCTGCGCATCCTGCTCTTCCCGATCACGGAGTTCCGCCGGGCGCGGTGGGACAGGCGGTTCGGCCTGGCCCACCCCGACCACACGGTGCGCAACTTCGCCGCCCGCCACCCCAACGAGTCGGCCAACCGCGTCGTCGCCTGGCACCAGAAGCTCTGGTATCTCGCGCTCCTCGGCGGCGCGCTCTGGCTCCTCGACTACCACGTGCTGCGCTTCCTCCACGTCCTCCACCTCTTCTGCGCCCTCTACCTGGTCGTCATCCTGTACAAGCTCGTGGCCGTCGTCCTCTCGCTCCTGTGCTCCGGCGAGATCAAAGTGACCCCCGAGGAGATCGCTGCCCTCAAGGACGACGAGTTGCCTGTCTACACCATCCTCGTCCCGCTCTACCACGAGACCGAGGTCGCCAGCAAGATCATCCGCTACATTCGCCGCCTCGACTATCCGCAGGACAAGCTGGACGTGAAGCTGCTGCTCGAGGCCGACGACCGGGGGACCCTGGAGGTCTGCCGCCAGGCCAAGCTGCCCGAGAACTACGAGCTGGTGGTCGTGCCCGACTGCAAGCCGAAGACGAAGCCTAAGGCCTGCAACCACGGCCTCGAGCGCGCCAAGGGCGAGTTCCTGGTCATCTACGACGCCGAGGACCGCCCCGAACACGACCAGCTCAAGAAGGCCATCGTCGCCTTCCGAAGGGCAAACGCCTCCAGGGGCTTCCTGTCCCGACTCCTCCGACGCCCCCGCACCGTCTGCCTCCAGGCCAAGCTGAACTACTACAACACCGACCAGAACCTGCTGACCAAGTGGTTCACGATGGAGTACAGCACCTGGTTCGACCTCTTCCTGCCCGGCCTGCACCGCCTCGGCTGCCCCATCCCGCTCGGCGGAACGTCCAACCACTTCCAGACCGACGTGCTGCGCGCCATCGGCGGCTGGGACCCCTTCAACGTGGCCGAGGACTGCGACCTGGGCATCCGCCTCCACAAGATGGGCTACCGCACGCAGGTGCTCGACTCGACGACCTGGGAGGAGGCGAACTCGCGGCTGTGGAACTGGGTGCGCCAGCGCTCCCGCTGGGTCAAGGGCTACATCCAGACACATCTCGTCCACATGCGCAACCCCTTCAAGGCCGTCTGGCGCCTCGGCTTCGCAGGCACCTTCGGCTTCCTCGCCTCGGTCGGCGGCCTCTCTCTCATGCTCATCCTCAACCCCATCTTCTGGATGCTGCTGCTCTTCTACGCGGGCTGCTGGGTGCACGACCTGGCGCTCAGCGGCTGGTCGTGGGAGGCCACGCGCGCCTTCCAACTCACCTTCCAGCCCGGCGAATGGCCGTGGGACCGCTGGCTGAACTGGGACGGCCCCTGGGTCTGGCAGATGTGGTTCAGCGACCGGCTCGGCAACCCCTTCTGGAACACCTGGTCCCAGGTCTTCTTCTTCATCACGGTGGCGCTCTTTCTGGCGAACTTCCTGTTCATCCTCATGCACGTGTGGGCCTGCATCCGCCGGGGCCTCTACCGCCTGATCCCCTACGCCATCCTCTCCCCCTTCTACTGGGTGCTCATCAGCCTCGGCGCCTGGAAGGGCCTCCTCCAGCTCTTCCCTGGCGGTGGCTCAACGGGCATCGGACGCGAGTGCGGCCGCGGTCACACTGGCGAACGTCTCCGGGGCGGCGCTCAGCCTGGGCGGCTTCGACCTGACCATCGCCTCGCTGTCGGGCGGCGGAACCACCGGCGGCAGTGTGAACCTGGGCGCCAACCGCCTCACCGTGGGCGACGCGACATCAACGGTGTACGCCGGCGTGCTCAGCGGCGTGGGCGGCAAGCTCACCAAGGTCGGCACGGGTACGCTCACCCTCAGTGGCGTCAACACCTACAACGGCGGGACAACGGTGAGTGCCGGGACGGTGATTGACGGGGTGTCCAACACGGGGGCAGGGGCGTTCGGGGCCTTCAATGCCGCGGTCACGGCCATCGTCGTGCAGCCGGGCGGGACGGTGGACATCGATGGGAAGGCGGCCGCCGGCACGAGCGACTTCTTCTACGGCCTGACCCTCGCCGGCGATGGCAGCAGCGGGCAGGGGGCCCTGGTCAACAACGGGGCCCACGGGGGCGCAGGCCAGCGATCCTCGCCCAACATCATGCTGACGGCCGACGCCACGATCGGCGGCACAGGCAACATCTACATGATCAATTCCGGTTATGCCCCGGACACGTTGACGCTGAACGGCCACACGCTCACGAAGAAGGGAACCAACACCTTCTACCTCTGCAACACCACGGTCACGGCCGGCACGATCTATGTTGAACAAGGCACCCTGTCGGCCTCCCGTGCCTCCAATGCCAGCGCCGCCGCGATTGTCCTGGCGGACGCCGCAGGGGCGACGCTGAACCTGGGCGGTTACGACCTGCCCATCGGCTCGCTGGCGGGCGGCGGGGGCAACGGCGGCAACGTGGTGTTGGGGAACCGGCTCCTGACCGTTGGCGACGCAAGCTCCACGACGTATGTCGGAGTGATCAGCGGCACGGACGGCAGGCTGACCAAGGTCGGCACAGGCACGCTGACCCTCGGCGGGGCCAACACTTACACCGGCGCCACCACGGTCAACGGCGGCGCCCTGCTCGTCAACGGCAGCATCACGAGCGACGTCACGGTGGTCGGCGGCCTCCTGGGCGGCTCGGGCACGATCTTCGGGGCCGTGGACGTGCAGGCGGGCGGAACGGTGTCAGCGGGCAACACGCCGGGACATCTTCTCGTGGGCGGCGCCTACACCCAGGGCGGCACGATGCTCGCGGAACTCGGCGGCACAGGCCAGGGCGAGAGCTACGACTGGATTGATGTGGACGGCTTGGCCACCCTGGGCGGGACGATTGACGTGAATCTCGTCAACGGCTTCACCCCGCAGCCGGGGGCGTTCTTCGACATCCTGACGGCCAGCGGGGGGATCGTGAACGTGGACCTCGGCAGCGTGACGTTCGACTTCACCGACGCGCAGACGGGCATGGCCTGGTGGGCCTCCATCGTGTCGCTGCCGGGCGGCGGCGAGGCCCTGCGCCTCCAGGCGGCCCCTGAGCCCACCACGCTCGCGCTCCTGGCCCTCGGCGGCCTGGCCCTCCTGCGCCGCCGCCGCAGGCGCTGAAGCCCCAGCGCCACCCCCTACATTGAGATAGCTCCTCATGCGCTCAGGCGGGCGATGCCGTGGGCCAGGCCCCAGCCCGCCAGGGCCACGAGGAGGAGCACGGCCACGTAGCGCCGCCAGTGGGCCATCGTGGCGGCACCGCCCATCACCGTCTGCCCCCTGAAGCGCTCGATGTCCACCCGCCGCACGCCGATCATCAGCGCCGCCACGGCCCAGAACGCCGCGTCGGCCAGCGAGAAGAACCCGCCGGTGTGTCGGGCGATGAAGATGCCGGCGACGAAGAGTGCAACGTTGCCGAGCAGCATCCAGGCGAGCCGCACCAGGCAACCGCTCACGCTGTCCTTGGGTTGGGGGGGAGTCTCGTTCCGCTCTGTCTTGGGCATTGGCCGCCTCCAGCGCATCACGCGAGTGACCGGCTGGATGGCGGCCCGACCACCCAAGAAACCTGCGGCAGCACAAGCGCGACCGCACCCTTTGTGGCCGCTGGCAAGTGGGCCTGTCCCACCGGTCGCAGTGGCCAACCACATTCTACCGGTACCCTTGCTTGCGTTCAACCTGTCTCTCGCCCGCGAACGCACTCGCACGCCGTCAGTCCTGAACGCAGTGAGGGATGCTCTCCGTTGCACCGCCTTGCGAAGTCGAGGAATCTGTTATGAGGCCCGTTGTCAAGCGCGATTTTTTCCGAGGGCAGCGGCTGTCGCGGATCCACCTGTTATTCGTGTGCCGTGGGCACACAAGATAGTGCTGTTCGGTCCAGCGAGGGGGTCGGGGCCGCCATCTTTCTACGTGGCTCGTGGCCACAGATTCCTCACGCGGTTGTCCCGACCACCGGTCCGTGACGCGGCAAGGGCCGCCGCAGGGCCGTCGGAGGCCGTCGCGGTGACCACCGTCAGGGCGTTGTCGGTGTCCTCCAAGAGAGGGGTGTCGGTGCCCGCAGGGGCAGCTCTCGGGCGGGCCGCAGGGCAGGGCACAGTGCGTGCCACGCCGAGGCCGGGGGACGGGGCGTCAGGTACTGGCCCAGCTCCTTCCTGCGTGGTTCGCTGGCATGCGCGACGCACCAACGGCCCACGCGGTCTGCATAGGCTGCCGGCGACTCACCAACGTTTGGCGCAGGGACTTGCCCGTGGCTGTTCATAGGCGCGCTTCCCGCCACCACCATTCGTACGGCTCCGCCACCAAGAGTATAGCCTCAGCCCGCAGGATTGCAAGAGTGCTTCTCACTGGCCTTCAGCAGCGGCGTGGAAGGCGGCGAGGGCCTGGCGGAGGAAGTCGGGGGTGATGGGGCCGAGGGGGGTGGGGGTGTCGAGGATGCGCTGGGGAATGCGCAGGTCGGCGAGGCGGAAGCCCTCGCGGCGCTTGAAGGCGTGCTTGGCGCGGAGAATGTCGGCGCCCAGGCGCGTCAAGTCGTCGGCTCCAAGCGCGAAGCCGGCGCTGGCCAGCGCCTTCGACACGACTTGCGGCTGGTAGATGTTGCGGGCGAAGAAGCAGACGACGAGGCCGGAGAGCACCTGGCGCCAGCGCTCCTCTTTGAGGAGGGCCTCGGCCACGGCCTGCGGGGTCGGGAGGTCGCCCGCCTTGATGGCCTTCTGGTCAATGCTGTAGCCGGCGCTGTCGAGGTGGCTGTGGCGCGCGCCGGTGAGGAAGCCCAGGTGGGCGCCGGGGCCGGTGTGGTAGCCGGGCATCTCGAGGCCGCCGAAGGCCAGGGCGAAGTCGGCGCCGCCGTACTTCGCGGCGGCGTGCTCGACGCCGCGGGCCAGAGCACGATAGAAGTCGTTGGGCTGCTCGATGAGCAGATCGACGGCGCGGATGTAGGCGGGGTATTCGCCCCAGCGAAGCGTCAGGCCGGCCGCGTCGTCGGGCCTCACGAGGCCGCGCTCCATCGCCTCGGTGGCCCAGGCGAGGACGACCCCCGTGCTCATGGCGTCGAGGCCGACGACCTCGATGGCGTCAATGAGCCGCAGCAGGCCCTTAGCATCGGAGCCGCCGAGCATGGTGCCGAGGGCGTAGATGAGTTCGTAGTCGTAGCCGATCATCGAGGTCTTGTAGAAGAATGCCTCGTGCTCGGCCGGCTCGCGGAGGGCGGCGAGGTGGATGCAGCCGACGGGGCAGTGGGCGCAGGCGAGGCGGCGGCCGAGGAAGTCCTCGGCCATCTTCTCGCCCGAGAGCTGTTCCGCCCCCTCGAAGCTGGCCTGCTGGAGGTTTCGCGTCGGCAGGCCCTTGAGCATGTTGAGGGGCAGCACGTTCTCGGGCGTGCCCAGGTCGTGGTACTTCTGCATCAGGGGCGAGCGGACCGCGGCCTCGTGTATCTCCTTGTAGGTCTCGCGGTAGGCCTTGGGGTCGGCGACGGGCAGCGAGTGGTGGCCGGCGACGACCAGGGCCTTGAGCTTCTTGGCGCCGAAGACGGCTCCGAGGCCCATGCGCCCGAAGTGGCGATAGGTCTCGGTCGTCACGCAGGCGTAGGGCACCAGGCGCTCGCCGGCCCGCCCGATGCGCAGGATGGAGCGAAAGCCGGCCCCCGGCTCGCGCTGGCGGACCACGCGGGCGACCGTGGCGCTGTTGCGGACGCCCCAGAGGCTGGAGGCGTCGCGGAATTGCACCCGCTCGCCGTGGATGGCGACGTAGACGGGCGATTCGCTGGCCCCGCGGAACACCACGGCGCCGTAGCCGGCCAGCCGCAGGGCCACGGCGCTCCGACCCCCCGCGTGGCTTTCGCCCAAGTTGCCCGTCAGCGGCGACTTGAACATCGCGACAGTCTTGGACGCCAAGGGGAAGAGCCCGGTGAGCGGCCCGACGGCAAGGACGATGGGGTTTTGCGGCCCGAGGGGGTCGGCGCCCTGCGGGCACTCCTCGTCGAGGAGGCGAATGGCCACGCCCGCCCCGCCGAGGGCCTTCTCGAACAGCTCGGGCCGCCTCTCGACCCGCGCCTCGCGCTTCGCAAGATCCACGTAGAGCACCCTCGAGAGCGGATCGTCAGGAAGCATGGGCCGCCTCCTCGCTCCTATCGAGCGCGAGCACACCGTGGGGGCACCAGGCGGCGCAGTAGCCGCAGTAGAGGCAGATGACGGGCTTGGCGGCCTCGTCGTCCCAGAAGGCGGCGCCGAAGGGGCAGGCGGCCACGCAGTTGCCGCAGCCGAGGCATTTCTCCGCGAGCAGCTTCACGCCGCCGCCCTCGCGGCGTTCGAGAGCGCCCGCGGGGCACGCCTTGGCGCACTGCGGCTCGGGGCAGGCGCGGCACACGATGACGACGAAGCCGCGCTCGATCCCGCCATCGGAGCGGACGTGGATGCGCGCGTTCGCCAGGCCGCCCCCGCCCGCCCGCCGCACGCAGGCGAACATGCACACCTGGCAGCCCACGCAGCGCTCGCCATCCACAACGGCCAGCCGGGTCCTCATCGCTGCGCCTGTCCTCCGAGCGCACTGCTTCAGCGGAGTGAAGTTGACGTCACCACTGGGCTTGTCCCAGTGGGACGATGATTGGCAGCTACCGCGAGCGCCACCCCACCCCCTCCCTCCCCCGCCCGCCGGCCGGCGGGCGGGGGAGCCGGCCCGTGGCGCTGGGTGAAGGCGTTCACGCGGAAGCGCGCGAAGTCGGTCGAGAACGAGAAGTCGGTCTCCAGCCGCTCTTCGTACTCCTTGCGGTGTGGTTCGCCCATGATGCCGTGGAGCATGGGGAGGAGTTGGTCGGCGGTGAGGGGCGGAGCGGTGATCCGCTTCATCTCGCCGTGGACGCGCACGATGGGGGGCACGCCGGTGGAGAGGTGGAGGTCGGAAGCGCCCTGCCTGTGCATGAAGTTCAAGAGCGGAAGCAGGTCCACGGCGATTCGCTCCTCACGCGCTCGGCCTCGTCGGGGTCGAGCAATCCTTGGGCCAGTTTCTCGTCGGCGCACTCGGCGAGCGAGCGCATGCCGGAGCGCCGGCAGGCCTCGCGCAGGCTCGCCACGGGGGCGGCGGCCAGGAGCAGGTCGCGGAACTCCTGGTCGGGTTCGAGGACCTCATACACCAGCGTCAGGCCGGGGCCTTTCCCGCCGGCCGGCGGCTTCCCGCGACGGGCCAGCCGCTGCGCCACGACGAGGCGCAGCGAATTGGCCAGAACCGTCCGCGTCAGCCCCGCGTCGCGCAGGTGCCCTAGGGCCGACACGGCGTCGGTCGCGCGCATCTCGCCCAGCAGCAGCGTGCTGGTGAGCGTGTGGGGGTTGAGGGCGGCCCAGAACTCCCCCTCGTGCAGCCGCTCGGCGAGCAACACGTCGGGCGGGGCCTTCGCCAGTTCTGCCACCGTCTCGAGGTAGCCGGCGCCCTGGGCTTCGAGTTGCGTGGCCTCGGGCCACACGTGGCAGGCGGATTGCTCGACGGTGACAAGGTGGCGGCCTGGCGTGCGCGCCGCGCGCAGGAGCGCGTAGAGGGTCGTCGAACACCCCGAGCGCTGCGGGCCGCAGACCACCACCAGGCCAGCCGGCGCCAGCGCGGCGCGCTGGAGACGCGCCGCCGTCGCCCGGTCGAGGCCCAGGCGGCTCAGCGGCCACGGCGTTCCCGCCCGCCGGCGAAGCTCGAGCCGCGCCGCCGGCCCATGAAGCGCGGCGTAGACGCTCACCCGCACGTCAAGGCAGCGGCCATCAACGTCCAGCGCCACCGCGCGCGCCTGCACCGGCGCCTGCGACGCCAGGTCCATTCCGGCCAGGAGACGAAGGCGGTGGACGACGAAGGGCAGGAGAGCGGCCGGGTACGACGCCTTCTCGACCACGCGGCCGCGAAGGCGGGTGCGGACGCGCAGGGCGTCCCCGGCGCCCTGGAGCAGCACCTCGTCGGCGCCCGCCTGCACGGCGTCCAGCAGGTGCCGCCGCAGCAGCGCGTTGCCCGTCGTGTCGGCCAGTATGTCGCGGCGCGACACGGCGCCCTCGGACCGCGCGCGGAGCGCGATGCGCGGCAGCGGACGGCTCACGTCCCGTTGGGCAACCGCGGCCAACACTTGGTGGACGACGGCGGCCTCGGCCATGGCCACGTGCACGCGCGCGCTCGCCGCCGCCGCGCGCAGGGCCTCGACGGCCTGCACGTCGGTCGGGTCGGCCATAGCCACGGTGAGGTCGTCCCCCACGAGGGCCATGGGCACCGCCTCGCAGCGGCGAAGCACCTCCAGCGGAATCATGCTGAAGAGGCTGGGGTCAATCGAGGCGAGATCCGGCCGCACGTAGGGAATGTGCAGCAGGTTGCCGAGCGCCCAGTTCAACTGGTCGCGGGACAGGACGCCGTCTCGGACGAGAATCTCGCCGAGCCGCCCGCCCGAGGCCCGCTGCTCTCTGAGCGCGGCGCGGCGGTGGGCGGCGGTGATCAGCCCGTGCTCCACCAGCACGTCGCCTAGCCGCCGGACCTTCCCTGGTTCGTTCCTGGTCATTGGACTCCTTGGCGCACGCCGCCGCGTTGCGCCCGCACGATGCCCCACAGAGTCTTTGTACCCCGAGTCCGGTTCGTCCGCAAGCGCGCAAAACCGGAAAAACCGCGAGGCTGTAGCATCCCCACACAGGCCGTGCTGGGGAAACCCACGCCCAAGCGAGGCTTGGGCGTGCCACCCACGGGGAACCTGGCAGGAGAAGGGGTGCCACGCCCAAACTCGTTTGGGCGTGTCTTGCGCGCTTGACGGCGTTTGGCCCCGCCGGTATGATCCCCCTCGGGGTCTTCCTGTGGCCAATGAGCACGATGCCGTGAGCGCACGTCAGGGGTCAGACCGCGTTCTCTACGAGTCGGGGAGCTTTCGCGCCCTGGAGGCCGCTCTATGGCGCGAGCTGGATGGCGTGCGCGCCCGACGGCCACTCGCCCCCGTGGTCGTCCTCGTGCCCACCAACCTGCTCCGCCGCCACCTGGCCGCCGAGGCCGCCGGCCACGCCCCGGCCGGCTGCATCAACGTCCATTTCCTCACGCTCCTCGACCTCGCGCGCGAGTTGGGCGAGGCGCCCCTCGCCGCCGCGGGGCGCACCCCCCTGCCCCCTCTCGCCGGCGAACTGGTCGCGCGTGCCGCCTGTCGCGCGGTGCCGAACAGCTACTTCGCCGCCATCGCCCACCGGCCAGGCTTCCACCGCGCGCTCCTGGCGCGCTCCTGGCGAGCATCGCCGACCTGAAGGAGGCCGGGCACGCGCTCGCCGGCTTCGAGCGCTGCTTGGCCGCGAAGCACTGGGCGGGGCATCCCGCACTCCCGAAGCTCCGCGACCTGGCCGCGCTCTGGCGCGCTTGTGACGACCGACTCGACAAGCTGGCCCTCTACGACCCCGCCGACCTCCTGGCTGCTGCCGCGGCTGCGGCACCGGCCGACCGCTGGCTGGCGCAAGCCGCGGGGGTCTTCATCTACGGCTTCTACGACCTCAACGCGCTTCAGCGCCGCCTGGTCGCCGCCGCGTGTGGCACAGCCGCCCACGGCTGTGCGCGCCCGGCGCGCGTCTTCTTCCCCTACGCCACCGACTGCGACGCCTTCCGCTACGCGGCGAGCACTCGCGAGTGGTTCCCCATCGTGCGCGCCGCGCTCGCTGCAGCCGGTGGCACAGGCCTCCGGCCTGTGTCTTCCACAGGCGGGACGCCTGTGCCACTCGCCACCCCCCTCCCTCTCAGGGAGGGGGTAGGGGGAGGGTTGGACGCCTGCCCTAACCCCGAGGCCCAACCCTCTCCCTGCCCTCTCCCTGGAAGGGAGAGGGGTCCAAGCACCCCCCTCCCCCGCGTCGGCGTGCTGCTGCGCCAGGCGGCCACCTACGCCCCCCTGTTCGCCGAGGAGTGCGCGGCGGGGGGCCTCGACGCCTATCATCACACGCCCGCGCCCCTCGCCACCACCCGGGCCGGCCGCAGCCTCCTCATGCTCCTGCGCCTCATTGGCTCCGACCTGGCGCGGCCCGACGTGATGGAGTTCCTCACCTACGCCGACCTGCCGCTGGACGCTGCCGCGACGGCAGACTGGGACTTGCTGTCGCTCCGGGCCGGCGTGGTGCGTGGCCGCGCATGGGGCGGGGCTGGGAGGCGCGCAGCTCGACGTGCTCGATGCCCTGGAAGAGCGGCCTCCATTCGCCGAGCATCCGAACCGGGCCTGGGGCCTGCTCCGCGGAACTATCCGTGGAGCAAGCGGAGGCCACAAGTGCCACGACGAGAAGGGACCGCCTCAGGGGGCGTGCGACGCTCACGGTTTCTCCTCAATGCACCAGAGGTGGCCCGTCGTGCGGATGTAGAGGCGCCCGCCCACGGGGGCGGGCGAGGCCCAGAGCGGCTCGCCGAGATCGTTCTCCGCGAGCTTGCGGAACTTCGGCTCCGCGGCGACCACGGTGATCTTGCCCGGAACATCGGGGAAGTAGACGGCGCCGCCGGCGGCGATGGGCGAGGCCATGGAGCCGCCCCGCGAGACCTGGCGCGCCACCTGCTCCTGCCACAGCAGGCTGCCGGTCTTCGCGTCGAGGCAGCTTGCGCGGCCCCTGTTCGACACGGTGAACAGCATCCCGCCGCAGAGCACGGGGGAGGCCACGTGCGGCCCTTGCATCTTCAGCGGCGTCGTCCAGAGAACCGGGTTCTCCCCGCTGCCCAGCTTTGTCAGGCTCAGGGCGTGGGCCTCGTGAGAGTTGGCAAGGAACAGCATGTCGCCATCGGAGATGATGCTGGCAACTGCCTCGTTGTGCGCCGGCAAGGGGTGCTTCCGCAGCGCCTTCCCTGAGCGCACGTCGAAGGCACGGAGTGCATCCTCCCTTTCGGCGCCTTCCCAGCCCCACAGTAGCAGCAGCCCTCGGTTGGCGCTGGCGAGGGTCGGGGCGCGGTGCTGGCCCTCGATCCCGGGCCAGGGGCGAAGGCGCGTGGTCCAGACACGCTGGCCGGTTCTGGGGTCGAGCGCGGCGATGTAGGGCGCGTCGGCCTGTGTGCCGGTGACGATGAGCTTGCCGTCGGCCAGCAACAGCGAGGGGCCGGCTCCGTGGACGCACTCGAAGGGCAGATCGGCGTTGGTCCACAGCAGCTTGCCATCGTGGTCGGCGCACATTGCCCCTGCGGAGCCGAACCAGGCGTAGACCCGCTCGGCGTCGGCCACGGGGGTCGGCGTGGCGGGCGAATTGCGGCGGCTGAGGACCGCCTGCGGCCCATGAAGCGCTTCTGTCGTCCACTTCACGGCACCCGTGTTGCCATCCACGCACACGATGGCTCGGACGAACTCCTTCGTCGTCAGCAGGTAGTTGCGCTCGGCGAAGCTGATGGCCCCGAGGCCAAGGAAGCCCACAGCCATCCACTTCGGCAGTATGGCAGGCCTTCGCCCGAGGCACAGGATGCGACCCAATGGCCAGATGGCCAGGCAGATTCCCATGATGAACCATTGGGCGGCGGGATCCCAGCCTCCGGGGGGCAACAGGAGGGCGCCGACGAATGCGGCAATACCGAACGCGAGGCGGAACCCGAAGCAGATCCCCGGACCGAGGAGTGCGAGCAGCTTGCCCAGCAGGGTCGGCCCAACCGTCGTGGGGTGCTCGGCGGCTCCGCCACCGGTGTGGCCGAGGGCCGCACGTTTCCACTCCAGGAGCGCCCCGAGCAGCAGCGCGATGGCGACGGCGACGGGAAAGGCCATGGCCGTGAAAAGCTCCCCAGAATAGCGCCCCTCCGTAACCAGGTCGAAGTAGAGCGGGTCCGGGCGCCCAAGCAGGATGAAGGCCGCGAAGGCGAGCGCCATCGTGCCGGTTGCGAGCCGCATCCACCGGCGACTGCGCGGTTGGGGGGCGGCGATCATCAGGCAGAGGGAAAGGCTTGCTGCCGAGACAAGCCAAAGCTCCATCCGCCTCTCGGTGTTCATCTCACCTTGGGCATAGTGCGAGAGGACAGCAAGGGAGGAGGAAGCCAGCGCACCGAGGACAAAGCACAGGCAGATAGCAGACGCGGTCTGCCCTATCGCCGGCGGGGTGCCAGAGGGCGGCGAACGCAGGGCGAGCGGGACGGCCAGGAGCGTGAGGATTCCCGTCGCGGCCAGGACAGCGATGCCGGCGGCCCTCTTGAGCCCCTCGCCCCGGCCCGTGAAGTAGGCGGTGGTGAGGAACACCTTGTCGCCCACCACGATGGGTGAGGAGTGGCCTCTGCCTGGGATGGGGGTCTTCCAGCGAACGTTCTTGTCGGGGGACCAGTGGGTGGGGTAGTTGCCCGGCTCGGCCCGGCCCTCGCGCTCGAGGCCGCGCCAGCCGGGCCAGTCGGGGGGCGAGGCCGCGTGGCACACCGCCTGCACGAACAGGGCCAAAAGGGCAAATCGGACGGATCCGACGGATCGGACGGATCGGACCGATCGAACAGATGGGACTGACAACTGCGTGGCGCGCCCCCCTTGTCATTGGAAGAACAGGTCGTCGAGGTCAGGGGCGACGCCGAAGCTGTTGAGGGCGTCGGAGTAGCGGTAGTAGACCTCCAGGCACAGGGCGCCCAGGCTGGTGGTGTAGACGCGGCCGGCCCGCGCGGCCCAGCGGTCGCTCTTGGGGTCCCAACTCCCCGCGTTATCGCCCTCCTGGCACTGGTTGGAGGCTGCGGTGGCCGCCGCGAAGAAGATCGTGGACGAGTATCTCGCCTCGGCCTATCAGCCCGGCATGTCCGCCGAGGAACTGAGCCGCAGCTACCTGCTCTTCGGCGAGGACCCCTACATCGTCCCGCGGGAGCCGGCTAGCGAGTTCTCGGCCAGGGACTACGCCCGCGAGCGCTGCGGCGAGCTGTGCCGCCCGCGGCATCCATAGCGTGGCTGGTGGAACGCGGCGCAGGGAGATTGCATGCGTGGCGCCGATCGGCTACGATGCCTGCACGCCGACAGGTTCCTGGTTGGGCAAGGGAGCCGCGCGGTGCGGATCTACGAGGAGATCGAGCGGTGAGGCCGCGTTGCCTGTTCTCTCGGCGATTCCGTGCGGACGCGCGACCGGGGCCCGTGGCGGCGCTGCTGGGCTTGCTTTGCATGGGTGGGTTCGCTGGATATGCCGGCACCACCGCGGACCCGATTGACGAGATTCTGAGCACGAGGCCCACGGGAGACACATCCACCGTCGAGCATGTCAGAAAGCTGATCATTGCCAACCCCAATCACCCTCGGATCCTGGAGCTGCGCCTGTTTCACACGGGGCAGTTGATGGGAACGTCCCAGGACCCGAAGCACTTCCGCTGGCTCATCGAGGAACTCAAGAAGCTGGCGGAGGATGCGAAGCGCGCGCCGATCCTGGCGTTCCGCGCCCAAGTCCGCATTGGGGACATCTACCACGACTGCCTTCGGGGCAAAGAGGCGGCCTACCGTCAGTTCGCTAGCCTTGAGAACCATCCCTCGCTCGCGGGGCGTGACCTGGAGACGGATCTCCGCCGCGTCACCTTGTACGTGAGAATCGCGGGATCTGCTCTTGCCGTGGGAGAGCGCAATGAGGTCGAGAGGTGCACCCGCCTGGCCATGGATTACCCGCACTTGGGGATGGAAGACAGGGTGATGTATCGGCGGTTCTACGAACTCTACGAGGAGGCGGGCAGGCTGTACCTTACTCAGTTCGATAGGGACCTGGTGAAGCTCCTCTCCGTGGAGTTCTACCCGAGTCATCCAAGGCTCGTCGAGTGGCGAAACGAAGCGATAACAGCGCTCTTGCGTGAGCCTGCACAGTGACGCTGGCAACGCTTGGCGCGGGGCAAACGCACAGTGCTCAGGAACACCTTCTGCCACATTCGCGGGGTCGGGCCGACGACGGAGCGGCATCTCTGGCGCTCGGGCGTGGCGTCGTGGGAGGCGGCGCGAGGGGAAGTGCCTCTGCCGGCGCACAAGGCCGAGCCGGTGAAGCGAGGGGCCGAGGAGTCGCTCGCGCGGCTGGCCGACGGCGATGCGGCCTGGTTCGCGGGACGCCTGCCCGCCGCCGAGGCGTGGCGGATGTTCCCCGAGTTCCGCGATTCCGTCGCCTATCTCGACATCGAGACGACCGGGATGGGCGGACCCGACGACTATATCACGGCCATCTGCGTCTACGACGGCCATCGCCTCCGCCACTACGTGCAGGGGCAGAACCTGTTCGATTTCCGCGACGACATCGGCGACTACCGCCTGCTGGTGACCTACAACGGCAAGTGCTTCGACCTGCCCTTCCTCCGCAGCTACTTCGGCCTGCCGATGCGTCAGGCGCACATTGACCTCCGCTACCCGCTCGCCAGCCTCGGCTATCGCGGCGGCCTCAAGGGCTGCGAGCGACAGCTCGGACTCGACCGCGGCGACCTGGCGGACGTGGATGGCTTCTTCGCCGTGCTGCTCTGGTGGGACTACCAGAACAACGGGAACGAGCGGGCGCTCGAGACGCTTCTGGCCTACAACACCCTCGACGTGGTGAACCTGGCGACGCTGATGGCGATGGCCTACAACCTGAAGCTGGCCGGTACCCCCTTCGCCGAGAGCCACAGGCTGGCCGTGCCCGTTCCGCCCCCGCTGCCCTTCGATCCCCACGTGCCCACCATCGAGCGCATCCGGGAGCGGCTCAACCCCTGGGCCTGAGGGCGTCTGAGAGAGTGAGCGAGTTCGTAGTGCGGGCTTCAGCCCGTCCGCGCCGGATACGGCCTGAAGGCCGCACTACGAACAATGCCCCCAGGAAAGGGGCGGCTTGACAAGGGAGGCGCAGTGGGCGATGATGCCGTGGCGCCTTCGGCTGTTCTGCGCCGTCTCTCTCGACGAGAAGGGAATCGTGCGATGGTTCGACGCCAAACCGGGTTGCGTCTCGCCGCCGCGCTGGCGGCGCTCGCCGCCGGACGGCAGTGCCAGGCCGAGCCGCCCGTCATCAGCTACGTCACCCAGCCTGTCCGCCACTGGGAGACGTTTTTCCTCTTCGGCGAGGGCCTCGGCGCGAAGAGTGTGAAGGTGCTGCGCGGCGAGGTCCGCGACGAGCGCTCCCCCGAGCAACTGGCCCAGGCCCTCGCCGCCGGCGAAGCGTTCGCCCCCCCAGCGGCCCCGCCCGACAAGGTCGGCGACCTCTACGGCCGGCAATACGTCCTCACCCCCCAGGCCATCGCCGGCAAACTCCAGGGTGCCGCGCAGGTCTTCTGGGTGAAGACAAGGAGCTGCGGGTGGACTTCGGCAATGGCCTCAAGATGCGCCTCGTCGCCGACTGCGACCTCCAGGCATTCAAGGCGGTCACCGTCGGCGGCTACCAAGCCCAGCCGGTGGAGGCCACCTTCGCCCGCGCCGCCGACGCCACCGAAGCCACTTTCCTTGCGGCCTTCACCCTCGGCAAGGAGGCCGAGCCGCCCGCCCTCCGCATTGTCAAGAGCGGCCCCGATGCGCTGGTTCTAGAGGTCGTTGCGAAGGAAGGCGCTCACACGATCACCGTCGAGCCACTGAAGAAGGCCGTCTCAGTAAGCTCACCCAAGTAGGAAAGCCAGAGAATGAGCCGCGAACTCTCGATCACCGTCCTCGGCACCGATTCGTGCACGCCCGTGAAGGGGGCGAACACCGCGTCGTTCGCCGTGGACCGGCGGGTTGCGGTGGACACGGGTTGGTATTTCACCGACCGGCTGCTGGCGTGCGGGATCAACCCGCTCGACGTCGAGGCCGTGTGCCTCACCCATTGCCACCACGACCACATCATGGGCCTGCCGCAGCTCATCTTCTACTACGGCATCACGGGCGAGAAGCGGCCCAAGCGGCCGCTCCGCATCTACGGCCCGGCCGGCGAAATCCGCCGCGTGGTGGACGATGCGCTCCGCTTCCTCCAGTTCGACCGCTACCCCGAGCTGCGCTTCGAGATCGAGGTGCACGACCTACGCGGCGGCGCGGAGCTGGACCTCTGCGGCCTCACGGTGACGACCTGCTCCGGCCGCCACAGCGTGCCCGCTCTCTGCTATCGCTTCGAGAATGCGGCCGGCGCCTCCGCTGTCTTCAGCGGCGACACGGCGTTCAACCCCGACCTCATCGAGTTGGCCCGCGGCGCGGGCCTCCTCGTCCACGAGGCATCCTACGGCGCGAAGAGCGTCCGCGAGGACGTCCGCTGGGGCCACTCGGGCGCGCCCGACGCCGCGGAGGTCGCCCGCCTGGCCGGCGTCGCCCGCCTCGCCATCGTCCACTGTGGCCAGGCACATCTCCCCGCGGCGTTGGACGCGGCGAAAGCCACGTTCCCTGCCTCGTTCGTCCCCGAGCAGGGCAAGGAAATGAGGGTCAAGTGTCATGACTGAGCGCGAGCGATTCCGCGAGACGCTGCTGTTCGGCCGGCCCGATCGCATCCCCTTCTCGCCCGGCGGGCCGAGGGAGTCCACAAGGGCGGCGTGGAAGGCCCAGGGGCTGGCGAATCCAGACCGCTACATGGACGCGGTGTTCGGCATCCTCGGCTTCCGGCCCGACCCGCCGCAGAAGCCCGGCGTGGGCCTCGGCGTGTCGTTCCAGATGATCCCCACGTTCGAGGAGAAGGTGCTCGAGCACCGCGACGGGCACTACATCGTGCAGGACTGGATGGGCGCGATCACGGAGATCTCGGATACCTATGACTACACCTACATCCGCTCGGCAAAGGACTTCGTGACCCGCAAGTGGCACAAGTTCCCGGTCGAGACGCGGGCGGACTGGGAGGCGATGAAGTGGCGGTTCGACCCGCACTCGCCTGCCCGCTTCCCCGCCGACTTCGAGGCGCGCTGCGAGCGCAGCCGCGAGCGCGACACGGTGGTGGGCATCCACTTCAACGGGCCGTTCTGGCAACTACGCGAGTGGTGCGGCTTCGAGGGCCTGTGCCTCAAGATGATCGAAGAGCCCGGCTTCGTGGCCGAGATGGCCGAGTTCTGGGCGGAATTCGTCTCCGCCACGATGCGGCCCATCCTGGAGCGGGTGCAGCTCGACTACGTGGGCCTCTCGGAGGACATGGCCTACAAGGAGCACTCGATGATTTCGCCGCGCATGGCCCGCATCTTCCTCCAGCCCGCCTACGAGCGCTGGGTGAGCGAGATTCACGCCAGCGGCTGCGAAATCATTGATATGGACTCCGACGGCCACGTCGGCGAACTGATCCCCATCTGGATCGAGTCGGGCATCAACGCCTGCGACCCCATCGAGGTGGCGGCGGGGAACGACATCCTGGCCTTCCGCCGCGCGTTCGGCCGCCAGATGGCCTACAAGGGCGGGGTGGACAAGCGGGCGATTGCGAAGGGGGGCGACGTGATCGAGGCCGAGCTGGAGCGCATCCGCCCCGTCGTCGAGGACGGCGGCTTCATCCCGAGCTGCGACCACGGCGTGCCGCCCGACATCTCGTGGGCAAACTTCGTCCACTACTCGCGGCTCCTGGCGAAGCTCACGGGCTGGCTGTGAGGAGGAAGCTCCATGTGGAAGGGCGTACTCGGTCTGATGGTCTCCTGCGCCGCGGCGCTCGCCTTCGGCGGCGAGGAGGCGCCGGGCGCGGGCCACAGGGTGACGCTGTTCTACACCTGCGACATCCGCGGGCGCCTGGTCCCCGCCGCCTGCGAGGAGGGCGAGCTGGGCGGCGTGGCGCGCATGGCCACGCTCTTCCGCCAGTGGGCCGCGGGCGGGCCCGATGCGATTCTGGTGGATGCCGGGAACGCGACGGCTGGGGGCCATCCGCAGGGGGCGGAGGCGATCAACGAGGCGACGCCGACGGCCCACGGGGCGTCCGGCGGCAGGCCAGGAGTTGGCTTGCTGGCGGTGGCTTCAGGTTGCCTCGCATCGCCGGATCGGGCGATCCGTGCCTCAGGAGGCGGGAGAAAAAAGACACCTGGAGTCTTTTTTCGGCCTTCGGTGAGCCGGCCGGTGACATAGATCGCCGTCAGGCACAGCATCAGGACGCACAGGCACGCGACCAGCGCTTGCGGGGCTTTCATCGGGCAGTCCTACGGAGCCAGCTTCACGGCGGCGATGTCGTCAATCGCCACGTCGCCCTGGGTCTTGTTGTAGAAGAAGATCACGATCTTGTAGTCCGGCGCGGTCGAGGCGGGGCAGGTGACGACCTTGGTGAACTCCTGCCAGTCGTAGGTGCCGGGCTTGATGTCCATCGAGGCCCAGCCGTCGCCGGGCGTGCCCTCGAGGTTGAGGGCTGCTGCGAGATGCCGCCGCGCCCGGGCGTGACGCAGCTCATCTTCGCGCTGTACTTGCCCGTATGGCCAGGGGCGCTCTCGAGGGTGTAGTCGCCCTTCTCCCAGCGGCCCCAGTAGCCCCAGCCCTCGAAGAGCGAGGCCCCCTCGCCGCCGAGGGTTTCGAAGCCGCCGTTGCGCACGAGATTCCCCTCGACCTTCGCCGCCACGGCCGGCGCCGGAGTCGGCGGAGGCTGTGGAGTCGGCGCGACCGACACCGGTGGCGTCGGCGCGGGCGCCGGGCCCGGGCCGATTTGAGGCTTGGGGGCCGCCACTTCGCCCTGACCGCGGTTCAAGATCATCCGGGTGATGATGATCGCCGTGGCGCACACGCACAGCGTGGAGAAGCAGCACGCCACGGCGCCCCACGAGATCGCCCCTGCTTTCCCCCTTTGTGCTCCCAGCATGCTCATCTCTCTTTCGCAGGTTCGACAGGAAGCCCCCCAGTTCACGGCTCGCAGCGCCCCTTCCACACGCCGCCGCCGAAGGTGGTGACATACATCACCGTGCGGTCATCAGGGTCGAACGCCACGTTCTGGCAGGCGCGGAAGGGGATGGCGTCGAAGCGCCGCCAGCTCTTCCCTGCGTCCTGGCTCAGCCACAGGCCGTGGCTGCCGGCGCCGGCGTACACCCAGTCGGGCTTGTCGGGGTGGAGGTTGACGAAGAAGCAGTGGACATAGCCCGGCGGGGCGCTCTTGGCGAAGTCGGCGTCGCCGATGACCCGCGTCCAGCTCTTCCCGCCATCGGTCGTCTTGTAGACTCCGCCCTGCGGGCCGCCGGGCACGGTGCCCGCCGTGAGATAGATGACGCTCGGGTCGTCGGGGTGGAGGGCGAAGCCGCCGGGCCACTTGAGGCCGAGAGGCTTCGTGATGTCGGCCCAGCTCTCGCCGCCGTCGGTGGACTTCCAGAGTCCGCCCGGCACGGGGAAGTCGCGGCCACCCACGCGATGGGCAGTGATCGAGCAGAAGAGGTCGCCCGTCTTGGGATGCACCTTGACCATGTAGGCGTGGAGGTTGCCGGGGTTCCCGAGGCCCTCGGACTTCTTCACCCAGGTCTGCCCGCTGTCTGTGGACTTGTAGACGCCGCCCTCGTAGAAGGTGGCGTAGAGGGTGAGCGGGGCCTTGGTGGTCTTGGGGTCGAGGCAGAGATAGGTGCAGGGCAGCTTGGGCTGGCCGGCGCCCAGGACGCGCCAGGAGCGCGCCCCGTCGTCGCTCACGCACACGCCGCCCGCGTGGCCGGGCTTGTTGGCGTCGGTGTGGGTCCAGTGCGGGATGTCGTGGCGGTTGCTCGTCGCGGCGTAGAGCCTGCCCTTGACGGCGGGGTCGAAGACGACCTTGTAGAAGGTGTTCGACCAGGGGCAGCCTTCCGCGGCCCAGCTCCAGGTCCCGTCGGCATCCTGCGAGGCGGCGAACCCAATGTCAGTGTATGCAATATACCGACGATTGCGATCAAACGGGTCGAACAGGTACTCCCAACAGCTTGTCACTTCCAGGCCGTTCGAGGCATAGCGGGTGCCGAGGGGGCCGAACGGGGGAGGGGTAGCCATGCTTGGGAGCCCCGGCGCGGGGATTGGTCTACGCCAGACGGATCCCATAGCCGTGTTCATCGCCTGCTGCCAGTAGTCGCCGCCGTCGCGGGTGATGTAGATGTCGCCCTGGGTCGTGACCATTGCCACCCGGGAGTCGGCGGGGCTGACGCCAAAACCCAGCGGCGTGATGTAGTAGCCCCAGTGGAGGATGCTCTGGACCCAGGAGTGGCCGACGTTGATCTGTTTGCCTTTCACCCTGCTCTCTGACTGCATGCGGAAGCAGTTCTCCCACGTCTTCCCCCCGTCGCGGGTGCGCCAGATGCCGCGCTCGCCCCGTTGCCCCTCCTGCACGGCGTAGGCGACCTCGGTCTGGTTCGCGGCCATGTGGATGTCGTTGCAGTCGCGGAACGTATCGGCGAGGGCCCAGGTCTTCCCCCCATCGTCGGACTTGAGGATTCCGACCTTGAAGACGACGCCGAAAAGGCGCGACTTCCCGCCCGCCTCGCCCCCGGCAAGCGCCTGGAAGCCGTGGCCATCGAAGAGCGGCACCTTGACCTCATCCCATTCCGCCCCATCATTCGCACTCACCAGGTACTTGAGGTCAACGGAGGCGTGAACCTTGCTGCCGAGCGCGAGCACGGCGTAGCACTTGCCCTTGGCGCATTCGGCCCAGGTCTTGCCGCCATCGGGCGAGCGCCACAGGCCGGCGTCGGTGCCGACGAAGAGCGAGGATTTTGACGCGGCCAAGCGGGTCGGGGCGCCCGTCCACGGCGCCTTGCCCCGCCCCCCGCGCGGGGCGCGAGTCTTGATTTGCCCTGGATCCGGAGGGAGAGGCGAGGCGACGTAAGCGGTTGCTATATCAATAGTTACAGCCTTCGGCCTGGGCGTGGCGCGGTGGTTTTCGACTCGCGCGCAGGTAGGGGGGAAAAGGGCGCGAGTCTTGATTTGCGGCCAGTGGCTACTTGTTCTCGGCGGCCGCGGCCTCGGCGGTGAGCGTGACGGTGCACTTGCCCTCGTCCGCCCTGATCTGGACGGTGATGGCCTTCTTGTCCTGGGGAAGCGTGGCGGTGATGGAGATGGCGAGGATGCGGTCGTCCTGCGTGGTGTCGGTGCGCCGCGGCGCGGCGCCGGCGCGGCGCAGGGCGGCGAGGTAGAAGCCGGCCACCTTGAGCGGGCGGTCAGGCGTCTCGAAGTGGACGACGCTGGTGCCGCCGACCTCCATGCTGCGTGCGTTCGAGCCGGGGTAGGTGGGGGGCCAAGGCCCCGCCGGGACTTCGGCCGGGGGTTCGACCTTGGGCTCCGGCTTCGGCTCCGGCTTGGGCTCAGGCTTCGGCTCGGGTTTGGGTTCAGGCGTTGGCTCGGGCTTGGGTTCGGGCTTCGGCTCCGGTTTGGGTTCGGGCTTCGGCTCGTCCTCCTTCGCCTTGGGTTCGGGCTTTGGCTCGTCCTCCTTGGCGGCGGGGACTGGGATGGCGAAGGGGTTGTCGGTCTTGGTGTAGCCAGCGGGGAGTTCGAAGAGTTCGGCGGGCTGGGCGCCGAGTTTGAGGTTGCGCCATTCGGTGACCATGCCCATGACTTCGGTGCGGAGGGCGATGCCCAGCTTGTCGGCGATCCACATGAGGGAGGTCATCGGCTCGGGGGCCATCGCGTGTTTGATGGTGAAGCGCCATTTGGTGCAGGTGTAGCCGAGGATTTCCTCCTTGCCCAGCTCCTCCTTCTTGACCAGTCCGGCCGGGTTGGCGGGGTCCATCACCTTGGGGTCGAGGGGGGCCTCCATGTAGACTTTCTTTTGGATGTAGAGGGTCCAGGTGAGCTTCTTGTCGCGGCGGGCGATGATGACCATCCCGCCCATCATGGGCGTCTCGGTGCGGGTCTTCTCGCCCGAGAGGAAGAGCTTCATCGTCTGCATGACGTTGCCGCCTTGCGAGGTGGTCATTTCAGTGGAGAGGTCGGGCACTTCGGCGGCGGCTGCGACGAGGGCCGTGGCGAGCAAGGCGGCCAGGACGCGGGTGGGCTTCATGGTGGCTGACTCCTGCGGCTGCGGCCGTTCCTCCCTGTCGCTGTAGGCGGGCCGTCCCTGGCCCGCAAGAAGGCACGCGGGGCAGAGACGCCCCGCCTACAGGCTTTATTCTCCTGGGAGAGTGTATCGCGGAAGCGGGGCGGCGTCAACCCGCGCTTCACCTTCTCACGCGGCCCGAGGCGGCGCCGTGGAGGAGGGCGGCCACCTCGTCGCGGGTCACGTAGTTGAAGTCGCCCTGCACCGAGTGCTTGAGACAGCTCGCGGCGACGGCGAAGCGAATGGCCATCGCGGGCTCGGCGTAGTCCTTCAAGTTCAGGGCGTAGAGCAGGCCGGCGGCGAAGGAGTCGCCGCCGCCCACGCGGTCCACGATGTCGCGGATTTCGTAGGGCTGGTAGCCGCCCTCGGCGTTGAGCGGGGCGAAGAAGGCGCGGTCCGCCTGGCGGTCGAAGAGCATGCCGCCCCAGTTGTTATGGTCGGCGGAAATGCTCTCGCGGAGGGTGATGCCGACGCGCGAGACGCCTGGGAAGCGGGCGATGATGCTACGAGCCACGCCCTCGTAGGCCGCGGCGTTGATTCGCCCCTGCTCGACGGCTGTGCCCTCGGCGTGAATGCCCAACACGTCCGCCGCGTCCTCCTCGTTGGCGACCACGAGGTCCACGTGGTTGAGGATGGCCGACATGCACTCGCCCGCGAGCTGGTTGGGCTTGACGCCCGCCTTCCAGCGCCAGAGCTTTTTGCGGAAATTGAGGTCGCACGAGACGCTCGCGCCACGCTCCTTGGCCAGTTGCACGAGGCGCAGCGTGGCGAGGTAGGCGTTCTCGCTCAGCGCGGGCGTGATGCCGGTGACGTGGACCCAGGTGACGCCGTCGAGTGCGGCGGGGAAGGCGTATTCGTCGGGCGCGGCAAGGGCGATGGCGCTGCCGTCGCGGTCGTAGAGCACGACCGAGCTACGCTGGTTGGCGCCCGTTTCGAGGAAGTAGATGCCCAGCCGCCCCGCGTCGCGCCAGAGGATCGAGCCTGTGTCAATGCCCAGGCCGCGCAGCACGGCGGCCAGGCTCTCCGCGATGGCGTGCTTCGGCAGGGCGGTGACGTAGCGCACCCTCGCGCCGAAGAGCGCCAGCGACGCACACACATTCGCCTCACCGCCGGCGAACGTCACGTCCACCTTGCCCGGCATCGCCTGCCGGAAGCGCAGCCGCCCCTCGGGCGCGACGCGCATCATGATTTCGCCGAAAGCCAGGAACAAGGCGTTCCTCTCTCAAGGCGGCGTTGGGCCGCAACTGAAGAAGAGGACCCAGCGGCTCTACACCTACTACCTCGTCGGCCCGGCCAAGAGGGTATACCACGGCGTGGACGCGGAATGGCACCCGAACGGCCCCGTGGCGAGCTACCACGAGCGTCGCCATGGCAAGAGCCACGGCGTGCTCCTCACCTGGGACCAGCGGGGCCGGCCCACGCTGATGGCCCGGTACGCCGATGGCAAGCCCACCGAGTTCCGGCGCGAGTGGCAGAACTTCGGCACGAAGCACGTCACCACAAGCGAGGCCCTTTACACGGACCCCGAAAGCTACACGAGCATGGGCTGGCTCGGCGACCACGTCGTGAGCATGTCAGAGGTCCGCAAGGGGAAGCCGTTCGGGACGAGCAAGAGCTGGTATCCCAACGGCCAGCCCAAGTGCTTCACCACCTACAACGACAACGGCGCCGTCGTCTACCAGCGGAGCTTCTACGAGACGGGCAAGCCCCAGAGCGCGGGCGCCGTCGGCCCCCAAGGCTACACTGGCATCTGGAAGTACTGGGACGCCGAGGGCAAGCTGACGGAGAAGAAGGAGGGCAGGTGATCCGAGAGTAGCACACTGGGGGATGAGGCGGCATGGCTCCTTTGCCTGGTGGGTCAGGGCAGAACACAGGCTCCGACCCTCCCCCCACCCCCTCCCTGAGAGGGAGGGGAGTTGCAAACCCCTCTCCCTGCCAGGGAGAGGGTAGGGTGAGGGTTGGACTGTGGGAATGCGGCATGCTGCCAGAACCAGGAGCCGCGCTCGGAATGAAGGAGAGAACTGTGAGCTGGTCGCCCTCTTCGACACGCTACGACACGATGCGCTACAACCGCTGCGGGCGGAGCGGCCTCAGGCTGCCCGCCATCTCGCTCGGGCTGTGGCACAACTTCGGGGGAGTTGACGCCTTCGAGAACTGCCGCGCGATGGTGCTCCGCGCCTTCGACCTCGGCATCACGCACTTCGACTTGGCGAACAACTACGGCCCGCCCCCAGGCTCCGCCGAGGAGACCTTCGGGCGCATCCTCCGCCAGGACCTCGCCCGCCACCGCGACGAACTGGTCATCTCCACCAAGGCCGGCTGGGGCATGTGGCCCGGCCCCTACGGCGACTTCGGCTCCCGAAAATACCTCGTCGCCAGCCTCGACCAGAGCCTTCAGCGGATGGGCCTCGACTACGTGGACATCTTCTACCACCACCGCCCCGACCCCGAGACGCCGCTGGAGGAGACAATGGCCGCCCTCGACCACGTCGTGCGGCGGGGCAAGGCCCTCTACGCCGGAATCTCCAGCTACCGCCCTGAAGGCACGCGCGAGGCGGCCGCCATTCTGCGCGGCCTCGGCACCCCCCTCCTCATCCACCAGCCCTCCTACAATATGTTCGATCGCTGGGTCGAGGGCGGCCTGCTCGACGTGCTGAAGGAGGAGGGGATTGGCGCCATCGCCTTCTGCCCGCTGGCGCAGGGGCTTCTGACGGACCGCTACCTCGGCGGCATCCCTGGCGATTCGCGTGCGGCCAAGCCCCACGGCTTCCTGAGGCCCGCCGCGATCACCGAGGCGAAGCTGGACAAGGTCCGCAAGCTCAACGACCTCGCCCAGCAGCGTGGCCAGACCCTCGCTCAGATGTCCCTCGCCTGGGTGCTGCGGCAGCCCGCCATCACCTCCGCCCTCATCGGCGCCAGCCGCGTCGCCCAGATTGAGGACAACGTAGCCGCCCTCACCACCCTCGCCTTCTCCGAGGCCGAGCTGGGTGCGATTGAGGCGATCCTCACTCAGGGGGGCTGATGAGGGAAGGGACCGAATGGAACCATCGGTGGGCCGGGGGTACTTCCACTACCATGCCGTGCCGGGCAACTGGCGGGCGTTGGGGACCTTCCGGCAGGAGGTCAGCCGAGCCTGGCTTCGGGCCTTGCGACGCCGCAGCCAGACGGGCCGCTGCCTGAGTTGGAGTCGGATCAGCCGCCTCCGCGAGACGTGGCTTCCGAAGGCCCACATCCTCCATCTGCACCCCAACGTGCGGTTCCACGCCAGACACCCGAGGTAAGAGCCGTACGAGGCAATCCATCGAGTACGGATCCGTGCGGGGGGCCGCCCGCAAGGGCGGTCCCTAGCGCGAACCCAACATACAATACCAGTTCAGCCCATGTCGCTTCCTGTGATCATCGAGAGGAACCGTCTCTCTCGGACATTCTTTAGCCAGAGCCCAAGCCATGTTAGGAGGCCCAGACCACCGTACAGGGTCGCAAAGAAATACATGTAAGTGCGCTTCTTCGGCATGACCAGCGCCTCCTTGTTAGGCAAGGCATGAAATTCCTCCACAGTCATTCGCTTTCTATACCCGTTTGTGCCGGTTAGTTGAACGGTGTCCGATGTCACATCGACAGCCAGAACTCGCTCCTCTCCATCTATAAGCATGCGACATCCAACGGTCTTTTCCGGAAAAACAAGGTAGGCGAGTAAGACTTCAGGCGCCTGAAGTGTTCGGACCGGGCAAGGGTGGTAGTGACCCCGTGAGCACGTAGGCTCTCAGGGTCCCTACGGCTCCGATGCGTTCCACGGCGAGGCCATCGCCGACCGCTGCTGCGAGGCGGCGCTCAAGATGGGGGCGAAGGTGGTGCTGCTGCCCACCATCCCCTACGGCGTGGACTCCAACCAGCTCGAGTTCCCGCTCGCCATTCACGTGGGCCAGCCCGTGCTCGACGCGATGGTGACGGAAATCGTGCGGTCGCTCGAGCACCACGGCATTTTGAAGTTCGTCCTCTTCAACAGCCACGGGGGCAACGACTTCAAGCCGCTGCTCCGCGAGCTGTTCGGCAAGACGCAGGTGTTCGTGAGCCTGGTGAACTGGTGGACCGTCGGCGCCGACCGCGTGAGGGAGATTTTCGAGAAGACGGGCGACCACGCGGACGAGATGGAGACGAGCGTGGGCCTGGCCCTCTTCGGCGACCTGATTCACCTGGCGGACGCCGACGACGGGGCGGTGCGCGAGACGCGCTTCGAGGCGCTCAATCGCGGCTGGGCGCAGATCACGCGGCCCTGGCACCTGCTGACGAAGAACGCCGGCGTGGGCGACCCGCGGGCCGCCACGGCCGAGAAGGGGCGGCGCTACGTGGCCATCGTCGTCGAGCGCATCGCCAAGTTCCTCAAGGAGCTGTCGGACGCCCCGATGGATGCGACGTTTCCGTATTGAGTTCTTCTTGCGATTCCCGTAGCGACAAGCGTCCCGCTTGTCGAAGCCGACAGGAAGACCGCAAGCGGGACGCTTGCAGCTACCAGACGTAGGAGCCATCCGATGCCGGTCAACCCCGAGTACCGCAAGCGGCTGCTCGACCTGATTCGCCGCGAGGGCGTGCGCTACGGCGAGGTGCGCCTCTCGAAGGGCGGCACGAGCCAGTACTACATTGATTGCCGAATGGTGACGACCCACCCCGAAGGGGCGTTCCTCATCGGCGAGATCATCCTCGACATGCTGGAGGGGGAGAAGGTGGATGCAGTGGGGGGGCCGACGCTGGGGGCCGACCCGATCGTGGGCGCCGTGTGCTACGCGAGCTACGTGCGGCACAGGCCGCTGCCCGGCTTCATCGTGCGGAAGGCCACGAAGGAGCACGGCCTCCAGAAGATGGTCGAGGGCCACCTGCCCAGTGGCGCTCAGGTGGTGGTCGTGGAGGACGTGATGACGACGGGCGGCTCGGTGCTCGACGCCATCGCCGAGGTTGAGAAGGCGGGGGGCAAGGTGGTCCGCGTCATCGGCATCGTGGACCGGCTCCAGGGCGCCCGCGAGCGCTTCGAGAGCCGGGGCTACCGCTTCACGCCGATCTTCACAAAGGCCGAGCTTGGACTGGACTGACCGATGCGGTGGGTCACGCGAGACGAGATGCGGGAGATTGATCGGCGGGCCATCGAGGAGTTCGGGATTCCCGCCCTCGTGCTGATGGAGAACGCGGGGCGCGGCGCCGCGGCCGAAGCCGCGAGGCTCTACCGCGAGAAGGGCCTTACCGGGCCGGCGCTGGTCTTCTGCGGCGCGGGGAACAACGGGGGCGACGGCTTCGTGATCGCGCGCCACCTGGCCAATGCCGGCCTCGACGTGCGCGTCTTCTGCTGCTTCGACCGCGGGCGGGCGGACCGCCAGCGCGAGGCGGGTATCAACCTCACCATCTGCGAGCGAATGGGGCTGCCCATCAGTGATGTCCTCGACGCCCAGGGGGTCGAGCGGCTTCGGCCTCAGCTCGTGCCCGGGGCGCTCATCGTGGACGCAATCTTCGGCATCGGCCTGTCCCTGCCCCCGCGCGAGCCGCAGGCCACACTGCTCCGCGCGCTGGACGCGGCGGGGCTGGCGACCCTGGCCGTGGACGTGCCGTCGGGGCTGGACGCCGACACTGGGCTCCCCCTCGGCGTGGCCTTGCGGGCGGACGTGACGGCGGCGATGGCCTGCCCCAAAGTCGGCTTCCGCCGCCCCGAGGCAGCGGCACACGTCGGGCGGCTGGTGGTGGTGGACATCGGCCTGCCCGCAAGATTTCTGAACTGGGCCTTGACTTTTCGCCATGAATTGCCACAATAGTGCCAACAGGTGTGTCCAGCAACTCTGAAAGGAGAGTGCGCGCTTGGAACGCGAAGTGAAGACCCTGCTCCGGGAGCGTGAACTGCCCACGGCGTGGTACAACATCATGCCCGACCTGCCGGAGCCGCCGGCCCCCCCGCTGAACCCTGGCACCAAGCAGCCCATCGAGCCCGCCGCGCTCCTCCGCATCTTTCCGATGGCCCTCATCGAACAGGAGGCCAGCCAGCAACGATGGATTGACATCCCAGGCGAGATCCTCGACATCTATCGCCTCTGGCGGCCCACGCCCCTGCACAGGGCGCGCCGCCTCGAAGAGGCCCTCAAGACCCCCGCGCGCATCTACTTCAAGAACGAAAGCGTCAGCCCCCCCGGCAGCCACAAGCCCAACACCGCAGTGGCCCAGGCCTACTACAACAAGAAGGAGGGCAAGCGGCGACTCTCCACCGAGACAGGCGCCGGCCAGTGGGGCAGCGCCCTGTCGTTCGCCTGCAACGAGGGCCTTCGCCACCTTCTCCTC
Source organism: Planctomycetota bacterium (assembly GCA_041320515.1). GTDB lineage: Bacteria > Planctomycetota > PUPC01 > DSUN01 > DSUN01 > DSUN01. Next base: position 5,735,598 of record JBGLNR010000001.1, read on the forward strand.
GGCCAGGAGGCGGAGCACCTGCGCCTCGCGCGCCTGGCGCGGCGACAGCCCCTGCTCGCCCGAGGCCGCCGAGCCCACCATCTTCGCCTCCACACCCGTCGGGAAGCACCCCAGCATCAGGGCGATCCCGAACGCCAAGCCCACATGCCGCGCACGCAACAACCGAGCAAACATGCTCACCTCCTGTGTTCGGGGAAAGGCACGGGGACGTTCAGTCAGGCACACAATGTAGCGCAAGCGCCCAAGGATGTCAACAGCTTGACTCGCGTTCCCCGCCCGGCTACGATGCCGGGGTTCGTAGTGCGGCCTTCAGGCCGTATCTTGGGCTCGCCACTCAGCCGCAAGGGTACGGGCTGAAGCCCGCACTGCAAACCCGGCCAGGAGAGCCCACGCGGAGGAAATGCCATGAACCGGCTCGCAATCGCTGTCGGCTTCTTCCTCATTGCCTCCACTGCCCACGCCGAGGATGCCACGCGGCCCGGCGAGGTGACGGCGCCCTACCCCACCCTCATCCACTTGGCCATCGAGTGGCACATCGAGGGCGACGACAATCTCAATGGCGTCGTCAGCGTCCGCTTCCGCCCCGTCGGCGACGAGAAGTGGCGCGACGGCCTCCCCCTCCGCCGCGTCCCCGCAGGGAAGAGCCGGGGCACCAACCCCATCTTCGAGTGGAAGAACAAGCACTCCGGCAGCCTCTTCGACCTCAAACCGAACACCGAGTACGAGATCGCCCTCAAGCTCGACGACCCCGATGGCGGCTCGGCCGAGCGCACCGTGCGCGCCAGAACCCGCCCCGCGCCCCGCGTGCCGAACGATGCGGCGACGAAGAAGGCCACGCCCGAGTCGCTTCCCGCCGCCCTCGCCGCCGCACAGCCCGGCGACATCCTGCTCCTCGGCCCGGGCACCTACGGCGAGGTGGCCGTATCCAGGGATGGCACGGCGGAGAGGCCCATCGTCCTCCGCGCCGAGCCGGGCGCCACCTTCACCCGCATCTCCCTGAGAGACAGGAAGCACGTCTTCGTCGAGGGCGCCGTGGTCAATGGCAGCATTGACCTCCTCGGCGCCGGAAGCTGCGTCGTCCGGCGTTGCTCCGTGAACGTCAAGGGCAAGAGCTTCGGCATCGGCGCCACGCGGCCGCCCGGCGCGAAGAACTGCTACATCGCCGACAACGCGGTCACAGGCTCCACCCCCTGGACCAGCGAGGCCATGGGCGCCAGCGGCAAGAACGAGGGCGAAGGCATCCAGATCACCGGGCCGGGCAACGTCATCTGCTACAACCGCGTCAGCGCCTTCCGCGACTGCATCTCCACGATGGAGGACCGCGGCACGGGCGAACAGGTCTGCATTGACATCTACAACAACGACATCACCGTGGGCGCCGACGACGCCATCGAGGCCGACTTCTGCATGCACAACTGCCGCATCGTCCGCAACCGCATCACAAGCTCATTCGTCGGCCTCAGTTCCCAGCCCGGCCTCGGCGGCCCAACCTACTTCATCCGCAACGCCATGTACGGCCTCACCTATGCCCCCTTCAAGCTCCACCGCTACAGCCAGGGCGACGTGTGCCTTCACAACACGGTCGTCAAGGTGGGCGACGGCATGGCCTGCTTCGCATCGCAGCCCTTTGACTTCGCCTTCTTCCGCAACAACCTGTGCATCGGCGGCCCGCCCGGCGCCCAGCGCTGGGGCGGCTACGGCGGTGGCCAGGGCGCTGCCGCCCGAATGGCCGCCCCCGGCCCCCACTGCTCTTTCGACTACGACGCCCTCGGCACCCACAAGACCCCGTTCCAGGGCCAGTTCGGCGCCCAGCGCTTCGCCAGCCTCGACGACCTGCACAAAGGCCCGCACGAAGCCCATGCCATCCAGGTGGACATGAGCGTCTTCGACGGCGTCGAGTTCCCCGACCCGCCGGTGCCCGTCCACAAGCCCCCCGACCTGCGTCCCCGCCCAGGTTCCGCCGTCGTGGACAAAGGCGTCCGCCTCCCCAACGTCAACGACGACTTCCGGGGCGCCGCCCCTGACCTGGGCGCCTACGAAGCGGGCCAACCGCTGCCCCACTACGGCCCGCGGCCCGACAGAGGAGACGGCCAGACCACCGAATGAGCGGCCGGGCGTGGGCCGTCTCTGTGCCTCGCACCTGTCGGCCCCGGAACCGCCAAGCATCCGCTTACATACGCTCGGCCCCCTCGCCCGTTACACACTTGTTACCACAGATTGCCTTGCCAATCGCTCCGGCCTGGGCTACACTGTGCGAGGGCTGAGGAGATGCCGCTGATGCGATGCCCGCCACTCGTTCCCGCCCTCCTCCTCGCCAGCGCGCTGGCCGCCCTGGCGGCCTCGCCCAAGCCCTCCGCCCGCCTCAAGCCCGGCCAGGTGTGCCTCACCATCTACTCGCCCCACTCCGAGGACAGCGACGAATTCCCGGACGACCTGGCCAATGTGGCGCGGCATGAAGGCCACGATGGCCGCGAACCATCGTCGGGCGACTTGGCCACGCCGGGCGTCTCAGTCGGCGCGTCGGGCGCAATCTTCGGCCTCTTCGGGGCCGTCGTGGTCTTCGCGCTGGTTCACCGCCAGCACATCGCCCCCAAGGCGCGTGTGCCCCTGCTCATCAACCTGGCGGTCGTCCTCGCCATCAACGTCGCACTCGGCCTCACCATCCCGTTCATTGACAACGCGGCGCACCTGGGCGGCCTGGCCGCGGGCGCCGCGGCGGCGCTCCTCCTGCGGCCAGTGGCCGTCCTGGGCCGGCCCGGCCCGCTTGTTGAGGTCGTTGCAGGACTCGCCACCGCCGCCGCGGGCCTCGCCATCACCGTCTCGCTAGCCATCGCGGTCCGCCACGCCCGCGCCTCCGAGTGGCGGCTCGTCACCGGCGGCGACCTCGAGGCCCGCTCCCTCGACCGCGGCGAGCTGTCCCTTCGGGTGCCCAAAGGCTGGCAGTACGAGCGGCCCAAGAAGGCGGACGAGCCTCACGCCTTCGTCGGCCGCGGCCTGGGCGTCGTCGCCGTCCGCGTCCTCCCGCCGCGTGAGGCCGCGGACGCCGTCTCGGTCGCCGCCAGCATCGGCATGGGCTGGATCAAGAAGGGCGGACAGCTCACCAAGAGCCGCGAACTCCCGGTCGGGGACCAGACGGGCAGCGAACAGTTCTTCCGCCACAGGGTTCAGGCGGAGTGGCAGCTCACCCGCGAGGTCGTCTTCCCCACCCCCACGGGCCGCATCGTCTACGCCTCCTTCACCTGCCTCGAAGAGCGCTACCAGGCGCTCGAAGTCCTCTTCGACCGCATCCTCCACAGCATCCGCGTCGGCCCACCCGGCCGCCCCGCCACGCCCGAGGAGCGCGTGTGGGACAAGGTGGCTGACGACCCCCGCAGCCCCGACGCCGCTGCCGCCCTGGCCGTCCGCTACGCCCGCGAGGGCAAGCCCGACCAGGCCGAGCGACTCCTCCTCGCCTCCCTGAAGCGCAACCCCAGCCACGCCGAGACCCACAACCAGCTAGCCCTCTTCTACATCTCGGCACGTCCGCCCTACCGCAGGCCCCAGGAGGCCGTGCGGCACGCCACCAGTGCCGCCGGCCTCAAGCCCGGCGCCCCCGCCTACTGGGCGACCCTCGCGCTCGCCCACGAGGCCGCGGGCGAGCGGGAGCAAGCCTTGGCCGCCGCCCGCCTTGCCGCCGCCATGGCCCCCGACGACGCGGCCTATGCCGACCTCGTCAACCGCCTCAGCCGTTGAGGCCGCCACCCGACGTTCCGAACACCCGCCGGCCGGAGCGTCACGCGAGGAACGGATTCGGCACCCAGACCGGCGGGCGCGCCATCACGCCTGTTGACGGGGTCGAGCTGGCGCCGTATCATTGCGCGAGGATCAGGAGCCAGAGCCCCTCGCATCCCCGCGAGCGGGCAGGCCGCTCGGAACATTCCCGGGTCCAGAGGAGGGCTGAGAGGACGCACGAAGATGAAAACGTACATCAAGCCCATTCTGGTGACCCTTGCGCTCTTGGGCCTCAGTTGTTTGTGGACGGTGTGGCAGCCCGTCACGATCGATCTCCACGTCCTGCATAGCTTCTTCGAGATATTCGGCGTGACATACGCCATCATAGTGGGCTTTGCCCTGTTCATGGTCTCCGAGAACTACAACAGCTTCAAGCGGCGGCTGCATGCCGAAGTGGATGATTTGCAGGACCTCCGCGACTATCTGATGTACGTGGATGGCCAGGACGAGTTGGTGAGGGAAATCAAAGCCAACATCAGGAAGTACGTCGAGCATGTGCTGAACGTCGAGTGGCCGGCGATGATGGGCCGCAACCACGTCGAGATGGATACGCCGGAAGAGATGTACGCGGTCATGCGCAGCGTCAACAAGATTCAGCGCACCAACGAGAGCGATCTGATCGCACTGGAGAGGCTAATCGCGACGATTGCCAGTATCACGACTCATCGCATGGAACGCTTGCATGCTGCGCATGAGAAGCTCCCTTCCCCTTTCAGGTACTTAGTCATGACTCTGTCCGTCTTCCTCCTGTTCGCGTTCTCCCTCATGCCCATACCTAGCCTCGGCGAACGACTGCTCCTGGGCAGTCTCGTAACAGTCAGCTCCATCCTGATTGTGCATGTGATCCTCGACATCGCCGACCCGTTCACGGGATTCTGGCGCGTCGAGCCAGACTCCCTTCGCACCCTTCTCAAGAGACTGTGATCCAGCGCCAACCTGTATGGTGAGCGGACTGAGGGGGAGTCAGGAGATGGGTGTCACATCCTCTCTTTTCACTCATTCGGCGGCACGACCGCGACGGGGAGGCCCCCGTTGAACTCGGGGCGCTCACTGCGTGTCCTGGGCGGCATGGAAAGCGGCCCTTCGACTTCCCTCAGGGCAGGCTAAGTCGCCGCTTCCTCGTCCCCACGCTCCCGCGTGGGGACGCACGGTCCGGGACGCTCCGGCGTCCGCCCCGCCGAAGACGGGAGGCGGGACGCAGGAGCGTCCAAGACACCCCGTCCCGACGCAGAGCATCGGAGAGCAGAAAAAGACAGCGGGTGTCTTTTTCGCCCAAGGGAGGGAAGAAGTGATCATCTGAGCGTCTGGTGCGGCGCGGGCCTAGGGCAGGGGGGCGGCTCAGAAGCGTTTGAGGCTTGATCGGGGGAAGCGCCACTCGGGGGTGGCCAGGGTCTCGCCGAAATCAACGGCATACCAGGGCGAGAGCGCGGGGTCGGAGGGGTTCTTGAGCAGGTGCACCTCCTGCGCGGGCATGTAGCTCTGGGCGAGGAGGAAGAGCTTCGCGCCCGTGCGGGTCGCCGCCACGTCCACCACGAGCACGGCGTGGCCGGGCGAACCGCCCTGGATGAAGACGTCGCCCGCCTGAATCTCCTCCAGCTTCTCCACCTTGCGCAGGTCGCGGCTGAGCGAGAGCGTGCCGGCGTAGGTGAACACGGTGTCGAGGTACTGGCGGAAGCTCTGGTAGGAGGCGTCGCGTGCCGCGCTCTTCGCCCAGCGCACCTGGCTGCCACTAACGCGGGGGCGGTGGCCCTCGGCCCACTTCGCCCACTCGGCCCGGTCGCCGCTCGTGAAGGAGAACGCAATATCGCCCGTGCGTCCGAGGGAGAAGAGGTACTCCGCGCGCAGGCGGATGACGGCGTCGGCGCACTGCTGAAGGTCGCGGGCACCAACGTCCAGGGCGACCACGGCGGCGTGCGCGTCCTGGTTGGCCTTCTTCTGGCCGTTGAAGAGCAACACGTCGGGGCGGCCGGGCTTCAGGGGCAAGTGGCGGAGCCAGTCGGCGAAGCTGCCCACAGGCGTGGCCACGCGCTCGGCCCCCGCGGGCGGGGGGATCCGCGCGGCAATCGTCTGCGCCGCGTCACATTCAGCGGCCCAGGGATACCGCCTGGCCTCGCCCGCGGCGGCGAACTGGCCCAGCACCCCAGCGACAACGAAGGAAAGAAAAGCGGCCCTCACTGGATGGCCTGTCTCAGGACCCCGGCGAACTCGTCGGACATGTAGTATCCCCGGGTATCTGGGTCGTCGGGTTGGTCGAGGTGGCACACTGCCAGCTCCAACTGTCCGCCGTCGAGCACGCATAGCCGCTCGGCCGGGGTCTGGACGTGCCAGATGACCACGCGGTCGAGTGCGGCTTGCAGCCTCTCCTGCTCCCCGGCGCGTTCGCACACCGTGCGGATGGCCTGGCTGATCTGCCCGAGCACGTATGAGCCCACGCCAATCACGGCGTGGGCGCTCCCGCGCATCGAGCCCCAGGCCACCACAATGGCCAGCTCCTTGCCCAGCGCCTCGGCCACTGCGGCCGCCGCTGCCGGCAATATCGTGGAGCGAACCATGTCCAGTGCACCGCGGAAGGCAGGGTCCTCGCCCTTTGGCGGCGCCTCGGGCTCGCCCAGGGCGTTGAACCCCTCGGTGACCGCTTCCATGCCCTTGGCCATCGCGGTGCCCAGACCCTCCATCATCTGGGTCATGGCCTCCGCGAGGTTGAGGCCCCCCATCATCCGTGTGATGGTCGCGGCCATGTCCACCTTCCAGGCCCCGTCCACCCGGCGGAGGGTGAAGGGCATGGGCTGCACCTCGGGCTCGCCGCCCCCTTCGGGCGCTGGCCCGGAAATCTTCGCCTCGACGACCGCCAGCTCGCCGTCCGCCTGCGGCTCGCCGAGTTCGTAGTTCACCGTGGACTCGTGCATCTGCCCGAAGTCCATCTTCTCCCCCTCGCCCATGATGAGCAGCTCGCGGGCCGTCGCCTCGTCGCCGCTCTGGGCGGCCTGGAGGAGCCGCTCGACCGCTTCGCGGGCTTCCGCAAGGTCCTGGGGTGTCAACTCCGATGCCTTCTGCTCCACGGCTCGACTCCTTCCTGCTCAGGTGGGCGTATCATAGGGAAAGTGTGTCCTGATCACTTCAGCCCGTACTTCTCCACAAGCGCGTCCGTCAGCAGTTCCCGGTCCGACTTCCCCTTCGGGAGTCGGATCAGGCCGGACACCTTGCGAGTGAGTGGCCCAATCGGGTGCCGCTGTCGTTGCCGGCTGGCCATCGCGCGGATGACCTGGGTGAACATCGCCGACACGCTTCGCCCACTCTCCTTGGCCAGGCGCTTCGCCTGCGCTACCACTTCTTCATCCATGCTGAGCGCAAGCCTGACCATTGCGGCCCTTCCTCATACTTGTTCATCCACGCTCACTATACGCAATGCTGCCGGCGAAGGCAAGGGGGCATACGCGGAACAAGTCATCACTTGGGCGCGGCAACCGTCGTGACGGGGGCCTCGGAGATGACGCGGAAGGTGACGTTGTAGGGGCGCTGAAAGGCGGGGTAGGCGAGGCGGTAGGCGGAGGTGCAGCGATACGGCCGGTCGCGCCAGGAGCCGCCACGGACGACGTAACGCGTGGACGTGGGATCGGACCGATCGGACCGATCGGACCGATCGGACGGATAGGACCGGTAAGCCGAGCGGGTCCACTCGGCCATGTTGCCGTGCATGTCGCACAGGCCCCAGGGGTTGGGCGCGTAGCTGCCGATGGGGGCGGCGACGAGGGAGCGCCTACGTCAAGAGGGTGCCAAAGCACGCCGACATGGTCCTTGGCATGCTAGGCGGGAACCGCCGCATGTTCTCAGACGAGGCGCTGCAACGCCTTCTGGAACCGCGCCTGAAGGAGTTCCCCATCGGGGTCATTAGGGCCCTCGAGAACGCCAGCGACCCGCGCCATGAGGCGGTCCAGCCAATCCTCGCCGACCTGGCCCTCAAGGTGATGCCGCTGCTGCCGCCCGGCGAGAAGCACAGAGCCTTCCGGCTCATCGGAAGCACCGGCTCGCTCCGGCATCTGGTCGTCCTGAACGACGGGGACAACCCTGCCCGCCTCCGCGAGCTCTACGGCCCCATCGCCGAGGACACCCTCGGCCGCTTCCGCGACGGTAAGGCGAACGGCACGGACAGCATCAAGCGCCGGAACCTGCCGCCGAACGTCCGAGCGTTCGTCCCGGACAAGAAGGACGCCAAGGCCAGGGCCGAATTCGTGGCCAATTTCCAGCACTTCTGGACGCGCTACTATCGAGAGGAGCACTTGTCCGAGGTTCTCGCGGCCCTCACGCCCGAGGAGCTTGAGCAGGCCATTCTGCCCATCGCCCCGCGGCTGGGCTCTGACGGCATCAGCGAACTGCTCGAGCCGCTGCTGAAGTCGCGCCCGGCGGAGAGCGGCCGCCTGCTGCCGCGGATGTTCGAGCGATACTTCGATACGGGCGGGAAGTGCTCCAGGCAGTTCTGGTATGCCCTCCAATACCTGGCCGCCACGGAGCGGCCCGAGGCGGCCGAACTCCTCTTCCGTCAGTGGCAGAAGGCACGGACTGCCGAACCCAAGGATGCCGAGCGGGAGGACTTCCTGTTCCAGGCTCTGCTCTTCTTCAAGACGCCCGCCGCTGAGGAGGTGACGCTGAAGCTCCTCGACCTCGACGCCGCTCGCCGCTACGTCATCGTCGGACAACTCGGGAGAATTGGCACCCGCAAGTCCCACAAGGAGCTGTCGGCACTTCTGGCCAGAGAGCCGAATGTCCGGCTGGGCTCCAGCGACATTGTCGAGTACGGCCACAATATCCTCCGCCGCGCCCTGGCAGACATCGAGAAGCGAGTCGGCGACAAGGGCGCTCCGCTGCCGAAGTAGTGCCTGACCACCAAACGCATGAGGTGATAAACATGGACCCACGGCCTGATCTGCTCGACGCGCGGTCGCCCAAGGGGATCGAGGTGTTCCAGATCACGGGCGAGGACTGCCCGTCGAGCCACGTGTACATGGAGGCGCAGATTTTCACGCCCGATTCGCGCCGCTTCATTCTCCACCGCTCGGCCCACGCCCACGGCAGCAGCCAGCACGACGCCGATCACCGCTATCTCATTTGCGACCCCGCCACGGGCGAGCTGACGCCCATCACCGACGAAACGGGCGCCACCGCCCCCTCCGTCTCGCCCGACGGCAAGACGCTCTACTACTTCGTCAACGAGACCCAAGTCGGCGGCGGCAAGCTGACGCTGAAGCGGGTGGGAATGGACGGCTCGGACCGCCGCACGCTCCTCGTCCTCGATTCGCCCCTGCCCGACACCAGGTTCCGCCCCAGCGGCATCTACCCCCTCTCGACCATCTCCTCCGACGGCAAGCGCCTCGCCCTCTCCGCCTTCCTGGGCGACGGACAGACGAAGGACGCGCCCTTCGGCCTCATGGTCTTCGACCTCGAAAAGGCCACCGTCCGCCTCATCCTCCACGGCCAGACCTGGTGCAACGTCCACCCCCAATACTGCCGTTCGACCGACCCAGCGCCCTCCCACGACATCCTCGTGCAGGAGAACCACGGCAACCAGTGCAACGAGCGCGGCGGCATCGTGAAACTCGTCGGCCCCGAGGGCTGCGACATCCACGCGGTCCGCGACGACGGCTCGGACTTCCGCAACCTGCCCTGGGGCCGCGACGGCAACGAGCACCCCCAGGGCCACCAGTGCTGGCGCGGCCGCTCCACCCGCGCCATCACCAGCACGGGCACCCGCAAGCCGCCCGAGAACCAGCTCATCGAAAGCCCCCCCGCGCCTTTCGCGGAGCACGTCGGCATCCGCACCCCCGGCGGCGTCCGCAACGACCTCACCCGCACCTTCCCCAAGCCCCGCTTCTGCCACTTCGGCACCGACATCGCCGGCCGCCGCACCGTCTCCGACGCCTGGCACGAGAAGGGCTGGCACATCTACCTGGCCGACCTGCCCGCCCAGGAGGGCCAGCCCCTGGCGAAATGGTGGTATCTCCTCGACCCCCGCGCCACCCGCACCAAGGGCGCGCACCCCCACCCCTTCCTCTCCCCCGACGCTTCGCTCGCCTTCTTCAACTCCGACGAGAGCGGCCTGCTCCAGGCATACATGATCCGGGGGCTGGAGACGCTGCATTAGGGGATGAATGGATGGCTGGATGGGTGGATGGATGTCAGGCAATCATCCAATCATCCATTCATCCAACCATCCCCTCTGGCTGTGGCAGGAGGCCACCGATGATCCTCACCCGCCGCCGCTTCCTGTCTCCTTGTCGGGCGTCTGCTGGCAGGCGCGGACGATGGCCTTCTCGGCGTCGTCGCGCTCGCGGCCCTTGTCGGCCTTGAGGAGGGCCTTGACCATGCCCGCCACGTCCTGCGGCCCGGCGAGGCGTCCGAGGGCGGACATCGCTCGGGAGCGGACGCCCGCGTCGTCGGCCACGGCCTCCTGGAGGAGCGCGGGGACGGCGGCGGCCATGCCGCGGGCCTCGATGATGGCGATCAGGTCGGCGCGCTTGCGGGCGTCCTTCTCGGCCTGCATGGCGGCGAGGACCTTCTCGCCGGCGCCTTCGCCGTGGACGGCGATGAGGGCGCGGCGGGCGGCCTCGCCGGTGCTGCCCTCAGCGAAGGCGGCCTCGACGAGCATCGGCACGGCCGAGGCGTCGCCCAGGGCGCCGAGGGCGGCGAGGCCGGCCAGCCTGAGCGCCTCGTCCTGGCTCTTGGCCGCCTCGACGGCGGCGGGGAGGGCCGCCTTATCGCGCTTGGCCGCGAGGGCGCCGAGGAGCAGGCACTGCCCCGCGGGCGGCAGCTTGCCGAGGCCCGCGGCCAGGGCCTTCACGGCGTCGGCGGAGAGCTGGGCCACGTGGCCCGCGGCCACGGCGCGGGCGTCCGCGTCGTCGCCGGCGAGGAGTTCGAGCACCTTCGCGGCCGCCTGGCCGCCCGAGGCGTTGAGGATGCCCTGGAGGGCGGCGAGGCGGACGGCGCGGGTCTCGTCCTTGGTGTACATTTCCTTATAGATGGCCATCGCCTCGTCGGCCTTGCCGGCCTTGAGCAGCGCGTCGGCGCAGGCGCGCCAGGCGTCGCAGATGCGGAAGCGGACGTCGCCCGTGGCCTTCGGCCGTGCGGCGGCGAGGGCCTTGGCTGCGTCGGGCGTGGCGATCTTGCCGAGCGCCCGGGCGGCAGCGGCCGCCACGGTGGCATCGGCGTTGCCCAGCTCCCTGGCCACGGCCGCGGTGGCCGAGGCGTCGGCGCGATAGGCCAGGGCGCTGAGGAGCGCCACCTTCAGGGCGGCATCCTGCGCGGCGGCGAGCCTGGCGGCGAGCGCCGCCGTCGCCTTCGGGTCGGAGTTGTTCGCCAGGCAGCGGATGGCCGAGTCGCAGAGATTGGCGTCCTTGTCACCCACGAGGGCGGCCACGGCCTCGACGCATTCGCCGCGGCCGATGGTCTGGAGCTGCTTGAGGAGCCAGATGCGGGTGGGGGCGGCCACGTCGGGGCCGAGCTTCTCGCTCATCGCCTGGCAGGCCTCGGCGCGGCGGGCGTCGTTGCCGGGCGCGCCGGCGTCGTAGCAGAGCCGCTGCCACTCCTGCTCGGACCGCTGCCGGTCGGGGAGGCTCTCCGCGCCCATGCCGGGCAGGAGTTCGGCCAGCACCGCCTTCAGCGGCTTCGGCTCCTCCTTCTTCTCCTCGCCGGCGGCGCACAGGGCGGCGGCAAGCGCCGCGAGCCCGACCGCCAATCGTCCGAACCACCTCATGTCGCGTCTCCTTCCTCCCCCGAAGGTGAGGCTGCGATTGCTTGCCCACGTTCCGGCAGGGGAACCACACCTGAGATTCTACAACTCCGTCCCGCGCCGTTCAAGCGGGGGCTGGGAACGTTCGCCAGCAGGGAAGCGGCTCCTGCTGGGCATCGCGCCCCGCCAACGGCGCCTCCCTGTAGGCGGGGCGTCTCTGCCCCGCGTGGCGCTCGCGGGCCACGGTGCCACGCAGCAGCGTGGCGCGCCCGCCTACAGGCTTCATTCCGTCGCCCCGCAGCACGCCGATGTCGCCGCGGAGCGCCATGCCCGGCTCGGGCTTCAGACCCAAGACCGACAGCGGGATGGATAACTCGAATTCCCCCTTCTCCCCGCGGGCGAGGGCGACCTCCTTGCTCACGTCGTCCACGCGGTCGAACGTGATGGTCCGCAGAGGGGAGCTGAACTGGACGGGCTCTGTCCCCGCTCCCGGTGCGACGGGCCGATAGAGGACGGCTACGGGCTTGCCCTTGACCAGCGCGGCGAGGAGCCGCACGTCGCCCGCGACGGCGCGGCTCCGCTTCGGGTCGGCCTTCGGGTCCGTGCCGAGCATCAGGTCGAGCGCCCCGCCCGTCTTGAAGAGGTTCTGCACCGAGGCGCCGGAGTTGGCCAGGGTGTTCGGCTCGCCGGTCTGGAACGCCGCAAAGAGGCGGTCGCCCGCCACGGCCACGGCGGCCTGGGTCTTCTGCTCGGTGCGGCCCCAGTCGCCCTGCTGCTTGGAGCGGACGTCCACAGTCACCCAGGCCGCCCCCGCCCAGTCGTCGAGCTTGCCGTCCACCACGGGCGCCGCCTGGCGGATGGCCACGGCGAGCGTGTCGCTGGCCTTGGCCTTCTCCTGCCGCCGAGTCTCGCTCGCCACGAAGTATGCCTGGGCGGCCGCGAGCATCTCGGGCGTGACCTTCAGCGTCGCGGGCCGCAGGCGGCGGATGCTCTCCAGGCCCTCGACGCGGAGGATGCTCGGCCAGTTGGTCACGAGGTAGACCTGGCCGTCCCCCGTCTGCGTGATGGACGGCCAGAAGGATTCCTCCATGTTGGTCACGTCGCTGAGGGACATGCCGCGCACGGCCTTTGGCCACGACGACCAGGCGGCCTCGGGCACGCGGCAGTCGCGGAACAGCGTCGCCACGAAAAGCCCGTCGGTCGTGAAGAGGTAGACGTTCCCCTTGTTGCCATTGATGGCCCACAGTTCGCCTGCTTCACCACGAGGGGGCGAGAAGGCCGGGCCGAGGAGCCGCGTGGTGCCGATCAGCTCGCCGGGGAACTCCGGCATCGGGGCGATGTGTGAGGCGTGGAGGCCGGGCCAGGCGCTGGGGTAGGACCACACCGCCTGGCCGGCGCGGGCGCCGCCCATGGACTGCGGGGCGAACGGCTTGGGCGCCACGGTGAGCACCGTCCAGCCGTCCCGGCACCGCAGCACCTGGCCGCCGCCGGAGGTCGTCGGCTGCTGGGGGTCGGGCACCAGGGCTTCGCCCTTGCCGAGGTCGTAGACCGGCGCGCCCTGCGGCGTGAGCCGCTGCGGAGCGAACGCGATGCCGTGGCCAGTGACCATCGTGAGGTCCGGCGATACCGTGACGCCCGACCCCGCCGAGCCTTTGGCGAAGGCCACCTCCTCGGGCTGCACCTGGGCGTCCCCATTGAGGTCGGACCAGGTGAAGAGCAGCTTGCCCCAGTCGGGCTTCTTGGGGTCCACGCCCTTGGGGAGCCGCCCCTCGGGCGCCGCGGTCTTGAGCGCGGGCCAGTTGCCGGCTCGCCCCAGAGCGGCGACGGGCACGGCCAGCCCGCCGCGGTCCACCCACAGATAGGCGGTGGTGGCGCCGTTGGTCGGGTGGGTGGTGAAGACGTTGGTCCAGTACTTGCGTCCCCGCGCGTAGATGGGCGTCTCGGGCGTGCCGCCGCTCCAGTCGCCGGGAATGGCCAGGTCCTTGGGGCCGGGGCGATGGTGGATGAAGACTGGCTGCCCAGCTCCTGTCTGCCAGTCGAGCCGGAAAGTCATGCCGCCGAGGTAGAAGAGCGTCTTATCCTGCGGGTCCAGCACGCCGCCGCCGCCGTAGATGGGCGGGCCGTAGAAGGCGGTGACGAGCTTGCCGTCGAGCGTCCACACGCTCACGCGCTTGGGCTGGAAATCCTCTTCGGCCACCCACAGATGGCCGTCGGAGGCGATGGTGACGCCCTTGGGGTTGTTCATGTGGTTCGGGTCATAGGGGCCGGCGTGGGGGGCGCCGGCCGCGCCGATCGTCCGCAGGGGCTTGCCATCGGGAGCGAAGACCTTGACCTGGTGGCTCTCGCCGCGGTCGCTGACGTAGATGCTGCCCTCGGCGTCCAGGGCGATCTGCTGCGGGTCGTCGAGGCCCGCGCCGACGACGGCCTGGGGCGCGGGCAGCGGCACGCTCGGCCCGAACTGCTCGCGGCTGGGCAGGCGGAAGCGGACCAGGCGCTTGGCCGACAGGGCGAGGAGCTGCCCGTCGCGCTCGAATTCGTGTACGCTTCCAGAGAAGCGTACACGAAAGCCGAAGCATGCGACAACACGAAACTAGCCCCTCCCGCTGCAAGTCAGCGGTGAGGTATTAGCCCCTGGGGGTTGCACTGCAACCCCCAGAACTATTTTGGGGGGAGACTTCGTGGAACACGTCTGCATCTTCATTGATGGGAGCAACTTCTACCATGCACTCAAGGAAGCCAGCCTGCCCACCAATGTGGACTTCGGGAAGCTGGCGAACGCACTGGTCGGCCCCGGCAGGAAGCACATGCAGACGTTCTACTACAACACGCCGCTCATCCGCCCAAGGCCATCCGATCCTGACTTCTCCGCGCGGGAGCAGCGCTACCGCAATCAACAGAGGTTCTTCAGCGCGCTGCGATTCGTGCCAAACATGACGGTGAGGTACGGCCGTTTCCAGAAGTCGCGCCGCTCCGGCGTTGAGGTGGTCTGCCCATCCTGCAGCAACCGTTTCCGGTTGGCGGACACCACGAGGACCGTCGAGAAGGGAGTGGACGTGATGCTGGGCACTGACCTTCTGGTACACGGCATGAAAGGCCACTACGACACGGCGATCCTGATCTCAAGCGACGCTGATTACAAGCACGCTGTGGAGACCGTGAAGCTCGAATTCGGCAAGACAATCGAGCTTCAGCAGGTCGAAGGCTCGCGGTGCTACGATCTCATCACGGCTAGCTCAGTCTACATTCCCATCACCGAAGCGACCATCCGCATGTGCCTCACCGCCTGATCAATCCAGGTCACTTGCCCCGCTCAACTCAGACATGCGGTGTTGTCCGGAGGCCCCTGTGTTGAGGGTGCGAGTGTGTTGAGGGTGCGAGAATGAAGAGGCGAGAATTCCTGCTACGGGTTGGTGGCGGAGTGGCTCTCGCGCTTGCCGGGAACGCGTTGGCGGCTGAGAAGACGGCGCCGCCGCCGGCCCCGCCCGCGAAGGACCCCGACGGCGGGCTGAAGTGGCACGATGTCCGCGACTGGGGCGTCGAGGGCAAGGGCTGGGCCGAGACGGAGCGGCCCTTCGACCGGCTGCCCGCACGGGCGAAGGAGAAGGTGCGGCCCGCCGTGTGGAATCTCAGCCGCAACTCGGCCGGGATGTGCGCGCGGTTCCAGACCGATGCAGCCGCCCTCTCGGCCCGCTGGACCCTCACGTCGCCCAGCCTGGCGATGAACCACATGCCGGCGACCGGCGTGAGCGGCCTCGACCTCTACGCGCGCGACGAGGCCGGCCGCTGGCGCTGGCTCGCCGTCGGGCGACCGCAGGCGGTGAAAACGCAGGCACAACTCGCCGGCGGCTTGCCGCCAGGCAAGCGGGCCTACACCCTCTACCTGCCCCTCTACAACGGCGTGGAATCCGTCGAGGTCGGCCTCGACCCCAAGGCGGCCGTCGAGCCGCTGCCGCCCCGGAAGACCAAGCCGATGGTCTTCTACGGCACCTCGATCCTCCAGGGCGGCTGCGCCTCGCGGCCCGGCATGGTCCACACGGCCATCCTCGGCCGCCGGCTCGACCGCGCGGCCATCAACCTCGGCTTCTCGGGCAACGGCACGATGGACCCCGAGGTCGCCGACCTGATGGCCGAGCTGGACCCGTGCGTCTACGTGATTGACTGCCTGCCCAACATGGCCGCCGACGCCGTGGCCGAGCGCACCGGGCCGCTCGTGCGGACGCTGCGCGCGAAGCACGCCGAGACGCCCATCGTGCTCGTTGAGGACCGCACCTACTCCGCCGCCTGGCTGTTGCCCTCGCTTCGGAGCCGTAGCGGAACGAGTCGCGCCGCGCTGCGAAAAGCATTCGATGCCCTCGTGGCCGCGGGCGCGAAGGGCCTGCACTACGTGCCCGGCGACCCGCTCCTCGGCGACGACGCCGAGGCGACCGTGGACGGCTCGCACGCGACCGACCTGGGCTTCACCCGCATGGCCGACGTCCTCGAGCCGGTCCTCAGGCCGCTGGTGTAGAGGGAGAGGAACCTCCCGCAGGTTCGGGAACCTGCGGGAGGTTAGCCGCTATTCGGTGGCGATGGCGCAGGCGCTGATGTGGTAGCCCACGCCCTTGGGCGCGGTGTCGCCGCCGGTGCAGCCCATCTCGCCGCTGCCGTAGAAGCCGAAGATGGGCGTCGCACCCGCCACTTCCTTCATCGCCTCGAGTTCCTTCTCGAAGACCTTGTGCTTCTGCATCTCGCCGCGGCGGCCGCCGCAATCGAACACCAGCACCAGGGCCAGCTTGCCCTTCTTGTCCCCGACGGCGGTCTTGACCGTCTCGCGGGCCGAGTTGATCAGGCCCTCGGGGCTCATGTCCTTCATCAGCCCGAAGCCGCAGGCGAACGGGCCGGTGAGCAGGATGCCCACGTTCGAGCCCTTCACCCGCTCGCCCTGGGCGAAAATGTCGTCCTGGAACGCCGCGGCGCCCACGATGGGGAACTTCTCGCCGAGCACCCCGCAGATGCCCTTCACTACTTGGTCGTTCCGCGGGATCGTCTTGCCCTGGCCCGCCGTGGCGGCGGCCTTGAGCGCCTCGCCGATCTTCTTGCCGCACTCGATATCGTCCTTCGGCCCGGCCGTCGGGGCCACGGCGGCCGTCACCGCCACGTCGCCGCCGAGGGCTAGCACGGCCACGGCCGCGCTATTGCTCTCCTGCGTGAGCGCCGAGTAGGCGCCGCAGCCGTAGATGAGGTCCTTCGGGAACACCGCGGCCACGCCCTCGACCACCTCGGCGGCCTTGCCCATCATCGGGCCGCTGTAGTGGACGAGCACCAGCTTCGCCGCGGCCTCACCGAGACCGGCCTTCGCCCTCTTCGCCGCCTCCTCGCCGGCCGCCTTCGCGTCCGCGGCGGCCGAGATGCCATTGCCCACGGCCAGCTTGCCCGCGGCCAGCGCCTGCGCCCCGAGGGCCAGAACCATCGCCGCCACGAGAGCCGACACCAGTCCCACGCGCATCCTCATCGCCCGCGTCAACTGGCCCCACCATCGGCCCGCGGTGATGGGGCGCCACATGGGACCGATGAGACGAATGGGACCCATGGGACAAATCCGCCCGGCGGGCTCCAATGGTCCCACCAGTCCTGTAGGTCCCATGGGTCCCATTTGTCCCATGGAAGAACCCGGGCGACTTGCGCCGCCCGGGTCCCTGATTGGCCAGTCACTGCCCGCGCGGGCTACTTCTTCTTGTCGTGTGGCACGGCGACGGTGCATGCGGTGGTCGCGGCGTTGCCGCTCGCGTCGGTTGCCTGGATGGTGATTGTGTAGACGCGGCCTGAGCCTTTGCCCGAGCGTTCGGCCCGCAGCTTCAGGCTTTGCCCGCTGAACTCCCAGTCGGGCGCCGTATCGCCGTCGCCGAGGCCATTCACCGGCTCATTGCTCGTCACGCCGACGATCTTCCAGCCCGGCGCAGCGTCGCACACGTCGCTCACCACGGCCCCGATGGCGATGTCCACCATCTTGTGGTTCGCCGGCCAGAGCACGTTCGGCGTCGCCCAGGCGCTCTCGATGGCGGGCGGCGTCGTGTCCTTCACCGTCACGGTGAAGGACTTCACCGTCTGATTGCCCGAATCATCGATCGCCGTGCACGTGACGGTCGTCACGCCGAGCGGGAACACGCTGCCCGACGGCGGGTTGCACACCATATCCACCTGCGCATCGCAGACGTCGGTCGCCGTGCAGGTGAAGTTGACCACGGTGCCGGCCGCGGTCGCCTGCTCGACCGTAGTGTTGCCCGGTACGGTGAGGACGGGCGGCGTGGTGTCCACGACGGTCACGGTCCGTGTGGACGTGGCCACGTTGCCGCTGGCGTCCGTCGCCGTCCAGGTGACGGCCGTCGTGCCGAGCGGGAAGGCCGCCGGAGCATCGTTGGTCACTGTCGGATTCGCATCACAGAGGTCCGAGACCGTCGGAGCGCTGAGGTACACCTGCGTGCCGTCGCGGCTCGTCTGCTCCACCGTCGCGTCGGGCGGCGCCGGCCCGGAAACGGGAGTGAAGCTCACATCATCGAAGTAGTAGCTGGGCCCCGAGTAGTGCGGCCCCGTAACCTCCAGCCTCACTCCGTCGAAACGGTAGTCGCCGGCCGCAGTCGCCGCCACGGTGCCATCAATTGTGATCGTGACGCCGACGGCCGTACCGGCGATCTCAAAGTGGTGCCACCCGGTGCTCCGAGGAATGGCGGTGCCCCCTTCGGCACCGTGAGTGCCCGCCGTAGCGTGGTAGTAGCTACCATCCCAGTCTTGCACCCCGACAGCGGCGACATAATCGGCGATGGCGGCGGGGTCGGGACTGCTGCCCTTGGTGGTTACAAGGTGGACATACATCCCGTAACCCCCGTCGTAGAACCAGCACGAGAGCGTGCCTTCCAGCAGCACCGGACTGAGGCTGTGGCCGAGGCACAGGCCCTTCTGCCCGCCATTGTAAGGCGTGAACTTCGCGGACTTCTGGCCGCTGTGGCTGAGGTCGGTGGACTGGCTCATCACTCCAGTGTTGGGTAGGCATCGAGAATGGCCTCCCGTGTCTCCCCAGAGGCCAGGAGCCCCAGCAGGCGCGAGACGGGGAACCGCAGGCCCCGGATGCACGGCTTGCCCGTGCATACGTTGGGATCGATCGTGATTCGCTCAAATCGCATGGCGACTCTCCTACGCCTCATTCTACCCGAGTCCCGCCGCAATATCAATACCGCGGAGGCCCAATCCGTTCGCGAGGAAGGGCTTGACACCGCGTTGGCGCCCGCTATGATGGGGCGCGTGGGGACCGTTGCGATTCCGTGCGCCAGCCCCAGTACCGCCTGCGCGTGGACGAGATGCGCGTGTTCTACGACGTGGACGTATTCCAGAGGCGCGTAGAAGTCCTGGGGTTCGTCGAGAAGCCCCGGACCATTCAATGGCTTGAAGAGCGCGGAGTGCCCGAATGAAAACCCACACGATGGCGGCGGCCAAGAACGACATCTGCCGCATCATCCGGGAAGCCGAGAAAGGCGAGGTGCTCATCACACGCCACGGCCGCCCCGCCGCCCTGGTCATCGGCTTCCGCGATGAGGACGACTGGTTCGACTACCGGCTCGAACACGACGAGAAGTTCCTTCGCCGAGTGGCCAAGGCGCGGAAGGACATCCGCGAGGGCCGTTTCGTCCCTCTCGACGGCCTTCCCGACTGAGTTCTCCTTCCCGTCGCGAGCCCGTGCAAGCCCTGCCGACAGGATGGGATGCTTGACTCCGGGCTGACGCCTGCTATTATGGGGCGCGCGGGGACCGTTGCGATGCCGCTGCCACTCACGGAGGACGCGACGATGCGCTGGGACACACGCCTCGCCTTGCCGGCCGCCTGGCTCCTGCCGCTCGCGCTGTTCGGCGCCAGCGGCGCGCTCGGGGCCGAGGGACCCCATGAGCCGGCCCCCGCGCCCAAGAACATCTACGCCAACCGCGCCAAGTTCGGCGGCGCCCTTGCCGGCGCGGAGAATGCGCAGGGCGCCTCGGCCCACAGCAAGTCCGCCGTCATGGCCGGCCTCGTCTGGCTCGCCAAGGCACAGGAGCAGGACGGGCGCTGGGACTGCAAGCGATGGGGCGGGGGCGGCGAGTTCGATACCGGCGTGACCGGCCTGGCGCTCCTGGCCTTCCTGGGGGCGGGCTACACCCACACGAAGGGCAAGTTCATGACCACCGTGGAGAACGGCCTCCGGTGGCTCTCGACGAACCAGAAGGACGACGGCAGCTTCCGCTGGAAGACCTTCTACGAGCAGGGCATCGCCACGATGGCCGTTTCAGAGGCATACGGTCTCACCCAATCGCCCGCCGTTGGCAGGATGGCCCAGAAGGCAATAGACTGCCTCTGCAAGGTCCAGCCCGACCACGGCGGGTTCCGATACAGCGGCGCAGTGCCGAAGGAGGAGGGCGACCTGTCTGTCTCCAGTTGGCAGCTCATGGCCCTCAAGTCGGCCCTCGCCTCGGGCCTCAAGGTGCCCGACCAGGCCGTCGAGCGGTCGCGGGTGCTCCTCAAGAACACCCTGCGCGAGCGCGGCGGCAGCGCCTACCTGGTCTCGACGCCCAACCCCACGCCGGCTATGACGGCGGCGGGCATGCTTGCCCGGCAGTTCCTCGGCGGCGGCGACGCCGACATCCTCGCCGCGGCCGATTGGCTCCGCCAGCACCACCAGAACAACCCCCAAGCCGGCCCAGGGACCGGCAAGGACCACCTTGTGGGCGACCTCTACTACACCTACTACTCCACCCTCGCCATGTTCCAGATGGGCGGCGAGCACTGGGCCGAGTGGAACAAGGCATTCCGCGACCCACTCGTCAAGTGCCAGGTCCACCAGGTTGACGATGCCGCCGGGAAACACATCCGAGGGAGCTGGGACCCCGCGAACCACCAGTGGGCGAAGCAAGCCGGCCGCGTCTACGCCACAGCGATGGCTGTTCTGTGCCTCGAGGTCTACTACCGCTACTGCCCCGTTTACCGCGCCCAGAAGCCCACAGCCTTCTGACGCACCACGGGCCAGGCCGCTCACGACGGCACGAATCAACATTGGACTTCGATCATTTCCTCAACCAACTGCAAGTCTCGGCCGATTATCGCGGCCAGATCGTGCACGTGCACCGCGTGGCGGGGCGCGAGGCGCGCTTCGCGGAGCCGCAGGAGCCGCTTTCGCCGGCGTGCGCCCGAATGCTCGCGGGGATGGGCATCGAGCGCCTCTACCTCCACCAGGCCCAGGCGCTTGACCTCGCGCGGGCGGGGCGCGATTTCCTGGTCACGACCTCGACGGCTAGCGGCAAGACGCTCTGCTATCTGCTGCCCATCGTCGAGCAACTGGAGCGTGACCCCACCGCGCGCATCCTGGCGCTCTACCCGACGAAAGCCCTCTCGCAGGATCAACTCCGCGTCTTTGAGCGCGCGCTGCATCACGCTAACCTCCCGCAGGTTGCGAACCTGCGGGAGGTTGTCTTCGCCCGCCTCACCCACATCGTGGTGGATGAGCTTCACACCTACACGGGCCTCTTCGGGGCGAATGCCGCCAATCTCTTCCGCCGACTCGACCGCGTGTGCGGCCACTACGGCTCACACCCCCAGTTCCTCGCCTGCTCGGCCACCCTGGCCAATCCCCTGGAGGTGGCGGGGAAGCTGATGGGACGTGTGGGACAAGTGGGACCCGTGGGACAGACCCACCCCCCCTCCCTGCCAGGGAGGGGGCAGGGGGAGGGTTGGGGCCTGCCATTGCCCCAGAGCGCCCGGACCGGGGGCCATACTCAGCGTCATAGACTCCGCGCGCGCTCGGCGCAGGAGCGGAGGGCTGCGGTGACGCGGGCGGCGAGGTCGCCACGGCCTCCGTCGCCGGGGAGGACGGGCTCGCCGATGCAGAGGCGGAGCCGGGCGCGGTAGAGGCGGCGGCTGCCCGGCGGCAGGAGCAGTTCCGTGCCGGCAAGTCCGACGGGCACGATGGGCACCTGGGCGCGCTGCGCCAGGAGGGCAACGCCCTGGCGGGCCTCGCGGACGGGTCCCTGGCGGGTGATGCCTCCCTCGGGGAAAATCGCGATCGCTCCCCCTTGGGCCAACACGCCTTCGGCCGCCCGGAGGACGTCCTTGTTCATGCCTGCTTGCTTCACGACGAGGACGCCCCATAAGCGGACGAATTGGTGGACGACGGGAAGGTAGTAGAACTTGTCGCCCATCAGGTACGTGAGCCGCCGTGGCACGTATGTTTGGAGAACCACGGAGTCCGCAAGGCTGGCGTGGGTGGACGCTACGATCACGCCACCGCGGAGCGGGACGTGTTCCTCGCCGACCACTCGGACCCCACAGAGGGTGTTGAGGACGGGGCGCACCAGGGTCCGCAGGTTATAGAAGAGCAGCGCGCGCGCGAGGCGCACCCACGGCCCGACGGCTCGGGGCTGTTTCTCCTGCGAGGCGTTCGCCACGGCGTCGCTCGAAGCAGGGGAGGGGAGGGGCGCGACGGCTCAGTCGTCGTCGCCGTCGTCCTCGGCGGCGTCGTCGAGGCGCTCGAAGTGCTCGTCCACGCTGTCGGGGGGCCGCGGGGAGGGCGCCTTGCCGCGTTTGGCCTCCCAGTCCTCGAGGGAGGTGACGACTTCGCGGGCCTTGGAGCCCTTGTAGTCGCCCACGATGCCCTCGGCGGCCATCATGTCCACGAGGCGTGCGGCGCGGGTGTAGCCGATCTCGAGCTTGCGCTGGAGGAGGGAGACCGAGCCGCGGCCGCTGGCGAGGACGATGCGGCAGGCGTCCTCGTAGAGGTCGTCGTTGCCGCCGCCTTCGGCGCCGGGGGCCGCGTCGCCCTCCTCGTCGTCGCCGCCCGTGCAGCCGTCGAGGTTCAGGCGGAAGTCGGGCTTCGCCTGCCGCTTCACGAAGTCCACGATGCGGTGCAGCTCCTCGTCGCTCATGAACGTGCCCTGGGCGCGGAGGAGGTTGGACGAGCCGGGCGGGAGGAAGAGGAAGTCGCCTGAGCCGAGGAGCTTCTCGGCGCCGTTGCGGTCCAGGATCGTGCGGGAGTCCACTTTGGAGGTGACCTGGAAGGAGATGCGGGTGGGGAGGTTGCTCTTGATGAGGCCGGTGATGACGTCCACGGAGGGGCGCTGGGTGGCGAGGATGATGTGAAGGCCGACGGCTCGGGACTTCTGGGCGAGGCGGGTGATCGAGGTCTCGATGGTCTTCGAGGCCAGCATCATCATGTCGGCCAGCTCGTCCACGATGATGACGATGTAGGGGAGGTGGAAGGGCATGCGGTCGTAGTCCACGTCCTCGCCCAGGCGGTTGCGGATTTCGGCCTCTCCGAGGCGGTTGTAGGCGGCGATGGAGCGGACGCCGACGGCGGCGAGGGTGTCGTAGCGTTCGTCCATCTTGCGCGTCGCCCAGTCGAGGATCCAGGTGGCCCGCTTCATGTCGGTGACGACTGGGGTGAGGAGGTGGGGGATTTCGGCGAAGGCGGTCAGCTCGACCATCTTGGGGTCAATGAGGATCAGGCGCACGTCGTCGGGGTGCTGGATCATGAGGACGCTGGCGACGATGGAGTTGATGCACACGCTCTTGCCGGAGTTGGTGGCGCCGGCGATGAGGAGGTGGGGCATCTTCGTGAGGTCGGCGATGATCGGCTTGCCCGAGGCATCCTTGCCCAGGAAGAGCGGGATGATGTAGTCACGCTTGCGATGGCTGTCGCTCTCGAACAGCTCGCGCATGCGGACGAGTTCCTTGTCCATGTTCGGCAGCTCGACGCCGACGGTGGACTTGCCCGGGATGGGCGCGACGATGCGGACTGCCGGGGCCTTGGTTGCGATGGCCAGGTCGTCGGACAGCGAGGTGACTTTCGAGAGCTTTGTGCCCGCCTCGAGCGACAGCTCGTAGCGGGTGACTACGGGGCCTTGGTCAATGTCCACCACGCGTGCGCCGACGCCGAACTCCTTGAGCGTGCGCTCGAGGATCTCGATCTGCTCCTGGACGTGTTGGCTGCGCAGACTGCGGTCAATGCTGTGCGCCTCGTCGAGGAGCGCGATGGGCGGGAGCAGGTAGTTCTCGTTCCTGGGCAGGGCGCGTTTGGGCGCGCGGGGCTCGTCGTCGAGTTCCTCGTCGTCTGCCCCCTCCGCGTCGTCGCCGGTCCGCGGCGCCGGCCTCCCCGCTGTTGGCCTCGGTGGGCATCTCGCTCTCGATGTCCAGGGGCACGCCGGTGCCGGCCTCGGCGTCGTCGGGGCTTGCCGCCCCCTGACGGTCCGACTGGGTGATGTTGTCGAGGTAGCCGCTGCTCACCGGGCGGCCCGTGTCAATCGGCTCGTCTGTACGAGTACCGCCGCGGCTACAAGTTCTCCACCTACGCCACCTGGTGGATACGCCAGGCCATCACCCGCTCCATCGCCGACCAGGCCCGCACCATCCGCATCCCCGTGCACATGATGGAGACGATGAGCAAGCTGCGCAACGTCTCGAAACGCCTCGTGCAGGAGCTGGGCCGCGACCCCACGGTGGACGAGATCGCGGCCGAGGCCGACATCTCGATCGAGGAGGCCCGCCGCGTCCTCAAAATCTCCAAGCACCCCATCTCCCTCGACCGCCCGATCGGCGAGAGCGAGGACAGCTACTTCGGCGACTTCATCGAGGACGAGAACGCCGAGAACCCGGTCCACGCCGCCACCCACGAGATGCTGCGGGACAAGATACACTCGGTCCTCGACACGCTGACCTACCGCGAGCGCGAGATCATCAAGCTCCGCTACGGCATCGGCGACGGCTACACGTACACCCTGGAAGAGGTCGGCCGCCGCTTCCGCGTCACCCGCGAGCGCGTCCGCCAAATCGAAGCCAAGGCCATCCGCAAGCTTCAGCACCCCATTCGCAGCCGAAAGCTCGAGGGGTTCATGGAGGACATCCTGAAGTAAGGCAGACCCTGCATGCCCAGAAACGCCGCCATAGACGCCCTGCTCGCCCTTCACGGCATAGACAGCGAAATCCAGCGGCTCACCGCGCAAAGGGACCTGCTCCCGGCCGCCCTGCGCCGCATCGAGACCCTTGCCAGCCAGCAGCGTCAGGCCCTCGACGAGAAGCGGGTCCAGCTCAAACACCTCCGCGCCCGCGTCGCCGCCCGCGAGGCCGACCTGCGCGCCGCCGAGGGCGAGATTGACAAGCTCACCACCCAGCTCAACACCGCCCGCACCAACAAGGAGTACACCACCTTCCAGCACGAGATTGCCGCGAAGAAGGCCGACGCCTCGCGCGTCGAGGACGACCTTCTGACGATGATGAGCGACGCCGAGGAGCTGGAGGGCGACGCCCGCGAACTCGAGCGCGCCCTCGCCCAGCTCGACAAGCAGCAGGCCGAAGAGGCCAAGGGCGTGGACAAGGACGTCGCGCGCGTCGAGGGCGAGATTGCCGCGTTGCGGAAGAAGCGGGATGCCTCGGTCGGAGCCGTCGAGCCCGTCCTTCTTGAGGAGTACGAGCGCATCGCCGCCAAGAAAGGCGCCTCGGCCCTCGCCGCCGTCGCAGGCGGCTCGTGCCAGGGCTGCTTCATGCAGCTCCCCCCCCAGATATGCCACACCGTGCGCGCCGGCCGCCAGATCGTCAAGTGCCCGAGTTGCGCCCGGCTCCTCTACATGGCGTGAGGCGGCCAGGCGCGTGCGCCCGCTCTCCTGCGTATTCGGCCAGGAGTTGTGGCGCTGCCCGGTAGGGAGGCTGACAGCTCCAATGCGGAGAACGAGTGCCCATGCTACCCGCACTTCAGGACTGGTTGAACAGCAGCAGGCTCACCCTTGGGGTCCGTGACGCGCTCCTGCGCAAGGTTGACGCCACCCTCCAGGCGTACCACGCCGTGCAAGGGGCGGGCGTGATGGGGAAGATCAACCTGGCGGACATCTTCGCCTACACGATCCAGTGGATGCGCCAGAACCCGAAGAGCGGACGGTTCAAGGCGGTCGCCGACCTGAATGCCGCCGCGGTCAGAGAGGTCAGCTCGGAGTTCGACGGGGCGCAGATCAGCACCCTGAGCCGCGTGGCCAAGGGTGACAGCCTGAAGCGCGTGACGGCCACCGTCAAGATGCTCCGGGCCGGCAAGCTCGCCCGCAATCCCGCCCTGGACCTCGTCCGCGCCATCGAGATATGGGCGGTCGCCGGCATATCGTTCGCCACCGACCCCCACGGACAGCGCTGGCCGCAGTCCGTGGAACTCACTCTCGCCAACGGCACCACCCTGGGGAACCAGGCAGACGAAGAGCTCTACGATCTCGTGAACCTGTGCAACGTGACGCGCATCTTCGTCTGCTATGCCCCGCAGCTCGCGGCCGGCGGGGCAATCGTGGCGGGAAAGGCGGAGCGGCCCTCCGGCCACGGCGGGCTTCGCCATCCCTTCATCAAAATCGCGGCGGACCTGGCCCGCGACGAGTCGCTGGCCCACGAACTCGGCCACGTCCTGACCGACACTGGCCTGCACCACCACGATCCCCAGAACCTGATGGCGGACGGAGGCGTGCGCTGCGGCACGGCGTTGACGCCGGGGCAGATCGTCCTCGCCCGCAGTTCCCCGCAGATTGGGGGGTGAGGCACGCCCGTGCGGGCTCACTGAAGGATGACCAGGTTGTCGCGGTGGACCACCTCGCCGCTGTCCGCGCGGCCGAGGCGGGCCTGGATGTCGCAGGTGTGGTGGCCCTGGATGAGGGCCAGCTCGGCCGACGAGTAGTTGGTGAGGCCGCGGGCGAAGGGCTCGTCCGGCGCGCCCCGTCGTCCACGATGAGCCGGCCGTCCGGCCGCGCGGTGAAGCCGATCCAGCGCTTGCGGCTCGCCATCCGCCGGCTCGCGGGGAGAAAGAGCGTGCCCACCTCGTCCCCTGCGGCCACGCGGGTCAGCACGTTGGCCCGCCGCCCGCCGGCCACGACGACCGGCACGCCGGCCTTTGTGGTCATCGCGGCGGCGCGGAGCTTGCTGCCCATGCCGCCCGTGCCGCGGGCCGACTTCTCGCCCGTGTCGAGCGCCACGATGTCCTCGGAAATCCGCTCGACCACGCTCACCACGCGCTGGCGCCCCGCCGCATCGGTCTCGAACAGGCCATCCACCGTGCTCAGGATCACCAGCAGGTCGGCCAGGATCAGCGTGGCCAAGTGGGCGGCCAGGAAGTCGTTGTCGCCGTAGCGGATTTCCTCGACCGACACCGAGTCGTTCTCGTTGATGATCGGCACGCAACCGAGGTCGAGCAGCGCGCGAAGTGTGTTGCGGGTGTTCAGGAAGCGGGCGCGGTCCTCCATGTCCTCGCGGGTCAGGAGCACCTGGCCGACGCAGCGGCCGTGGCGGCGGAAGCTCTCGTTGTAGGCGCGGATGAGGCGGCCCTGGCCCACGGCGGCCGCGGCCTGAAGCTCGGGCATCGTCTTGGGGCGCCCCGGCAGCCCCAGCTCGCCGACGCCCGCCGCGATGGCCCCCGAGCTGACGACGATGACCTCCTTGCCCCCGTCGCACAGCGTCGAGACCTGCTCGGCCAGATGCCGCACCCGCCGGCGGTCCAGCGCCCCCGTCTTCGAGGTCAGCACGTTCGACCCGACCTTGACCACGATGCGGCGGGCGCCGCCCAAGACCGTGAGCCGATCCACACCGCTCGCGCCCATGACCCTTCCTGCCATCTTTCCCGTGGAGACCTCCCCTTCCGCGCGTCATTATAGCCCGCCGCGCTGGGGGGTGCAAACAGAGCATGGCCCCCGGCCCTCCCACCCAACCTGTTCAAGTTGTTCACTGCGTGACACACGGGGTGAACAAGTTGGATTTGCCAGGCGCCCGCCAGAGACGCCTCACCGTAAGCGCAGTGATAGTAAGCACATGTGCTCACCAGGCGCCACGAGGTCGAGGCGGTGGCAAGATGTTCACCTCACTTCGCGGGAGGGGAGGTGAACACCTTGAAGGCAGGAGATGCCCAGCCAGTCGGGCCAACGGCATCCCTCCCGTGGGTGCCACCCTCAACGGTCTGCCGTTGGGGGCGCGTGCCCGCCCAATGCCTCGCGGAACGCCTTGATGCGCCCCTGGAATGGGGCACGGCTGGCTTCGGGCAGCCCTTCGGCGAGGAGCACGTACGTGCGGCGGCAGTAGAACGCGTAGCGGCTGTCGGGGAAGGCGCCGATGAACTGTGCGATCTGCTCAAGCCTCTTGATGGTTTGAGGAACGTCGGCTACGGGGTTCTCCGGCAGGAGATTGTAGAGGCCGCCGTACCAGCGTTCGGCGTTGGCCGCGGCGACGAGGGCCTCGTATGGCCTCTGCTCGGACGCTGGCAGCGCGGCGATGGTGAACTCGACGGCATTGGACGCTGGGTGCAGCTTGGGGTCGGCGGACGACGCCAGGACGGCGCGCACGCGGTAGGCCCGCCCAGGCTCGAAGAGGGGACGCACCCTGCCGGACGAGGGGAGGGTGAAGGTGTAGAACCAGAACTGGGCTGAAACGCTCTGGCCCGCCCCGAGGGGCTCGGGCGGCCCGGGGACGCCCCTCACCCATAGTGTGCCCACTCCACTCCATTGGGAGTTGGCACACTATGGGTCGATGGCCTCCATGAGGCGATTCGCGGCCTTGTACCAAAGACTGCCAACTCGCGCCGCGGCCACTTGGCATACTATGGCGGACGGCCTCCGTTTGGCGATTCGCGGCCTTCTACCAAAGAATGCCAAGTCCGGCCCTCCGGAGGAGGCTTGGCATACCATACTATGGGGCCGTCACCGAACGGCGGCCCCCCTCGTCCCCCGGACTTGGCGACCCAAAGGGCGCCGAGCCATAGCCGCAAGCCATTCACCCGCAAGGCTTTGCACGTCAGCGGCATGGGAGAACCAAAGGGCGATGGTCCAGGCCAGGCGACATTTGCCCCAATTCAGGCTCAAATCGCATCTAAGGCTATAGACGCAAGTGAAAAACGGTCATTTTCGTCGTAAGTCAAATGAGGCACCCGACTTACGATCAAAATCATCCTCCTGTGCTCTTGACAGCCGTGTAAGATACGGTTGTCAACGGTACCCCGGTGCCAAAAACACAGGAGGAATGAGGATGATTCAGCCCGTGCGTAGCGAGAACCCGCAACTCGGATACTTCCTGCGCGGCGCTCGGAGCGTCGTCTCCACGCGAACGCTCGGTGCCGTGCGACGCTTCCTCATGGGCATCATCTTCGCCGTGTACGACCGAACCGTGGCGGGCATGCACGACGCCCTCGGCGATGCCCCGACCCCCAGCGCCATGCGGCAGTCGCTCCGCTACCCAGGGATGACGCCCAAGCTCCAACGGCTCGTCGACTGGAAGACACGCTCGAACATCCACAAGGGCCTCCGCCAGGCCAGGAAGCGGCACCATCCCATCGTCCTGGCCATTGACAGCACGTTCAAGGGCACGTTGTCCACCCTGGCGTCGGACCTCTTCAACCTCGGCCACGGCGACCGCATCGGGAACCACATCTTCGTCTTCGGCATCCTGGTCTTCCCCGACGGCCGCCTCCTTCCCCTGCGGCCCCGCCAGAAGAAGCACGGCCGGGGCACGGCCACGCAGGTCGACCTCGCGGCCGAACTCGTCGAGTCCGTGGCCGACGAGCTGGCGGGCCAGCGCGTGGTCGTGACCGCCGATGCCTTCTTCTTCGCCAAGAAGTTCCTGCGCGCCATTCGGGCCGCGGGCTTCCACTACGTCATCGCGTGCAAAGGCAACACGGTCCTGTGCGACCGGTCGAATCTCGACTCGCTGCTCCAGCGGACTCGCCTCCAGGGTTCCCGCGTCACCCTCCCCTCTCCCCGGGGAGAACGCCAGAGACACTTCTCCGTGGCTCTGAGGCATCTCGACCTCAGATGCGGAGGCACACAGGCGGTGGTCTTCAGCCGCCCGCACAAGAAGCGAGGAGCCCGCGTGAAGTTCCTGGTCAGCGACCTCGTGGAGGCGACCGCCGCCGAGATCGCACGCCTGTACGCCCTGCGGTGGCAGATCGAGGTCTTCTTCCGCGAGGCCAAGATGTACCTGGGCTTGGACCAGTACCGCCTCAGCGGGAAGTGGGCACCCGAGAACTTCGCCCTGTTGGTCACACTGGCGTACCAGTTCCTGCACTGGAGCGTAGCCCTCACTGGGCCGCCGATGAGCACGCTGGCCCACATCAAGCAGTTGGCGCGCCAGATCGACGCGGACAACGTCGCCACCATCGAGCGAGCCGCCCTCACGCGGCACCGGCGCAAGAAGATTCGGGCGAGTTTCCACGTTCATCGGCCCTCAAGCGCGCAAAAATCGCGCAACGCCGGAAACGGCAATCGCAGGCTCAGGAGTGCCTCGTAGCCGATTCATGTCCCTCGTTCACTTGCGTCTATAGATCTAAGGTGTGCGCCAGCAAGCCCTTATGGGTGTCAGGCACAATGCCCATGCTATAGCCACAACTGCTGGTGTATCAAGGACTTACAAAGCCCTTGATATAGGGACGCACCTCGCTACAATAGGGAGCGTGTCTTCAGGTACGTTCCCCCATATGTAGGAGGTGCGTCGTGAAGGAGAGTTTAGCACGGTCTGACGATGGTGTCCACTCCTTTTTCACCTCGTCCGCCGAGAAGATCGTCGGCAGTCTGCTGGACGAGGAGGCCCTCAGAGGCTTGCGGAAGTACTACGGGCCGAAGCATCGCGAGCGCCGTTTCTCGCTCGCAACTGTCCTGTGGCTGGGCATTTACGCTGCCGCCCACGCTTCGCTCCGCTCAATGGAGGCCATCCTGGACGCAGCCTGTGACGCCATGACGGGTAACACGCTTCTGCCCTTGCGGGGCGTCACGCTCACCGAGTCGGGCTGGTCGCGAGCCAAGGCACGCCTCCCGCTCGACCTTCTGCGGGCGCTCTGGCGTCGGTGGGTCACGCTCGCTCGTGCCCAAGCCGGGGAGGACGTGGCCCTCTTGGGCCAGGCCGAGTTGCTCGTCGCCTACGATGTCGCCGTGCGGGTTCCCCTGGCCCACCTCGTCGCGAAGGTGCGAACCGACGAGCGCCGGCTGGCCTTCCGGCTCCTCGGTCAGCTTCCCCGTCCCTCCCTCATTCTCATCGACAGCGGCTTCTACTACGCGGCCCTCTTCGCCGACGCAGCGGCGGCCGGCCACCACTTCCTCACCCGCATGCGTAAAGGCGGAAGGCCCAAGCTCTTGCGGCGATTCGGCCCCCACGACGGCCTCTACGAGATCCAACTGACGAGCCTGCCAAAAGGGAAGAACCCCAACGCCTACCCCAAGACGATGCAGGTGCGCATCGTCGAAGTCCAGTGGCCGGGCTACCGCCCCGTGCGCCTGGTCACGTCGCTCCTCGACCCGCAGGCTTTCCCCGTCGAGGCACTGCTCGACCTCTACCATCGCCGCTGGCACATCGAAACCTTCTTCCGCGAACTCTCCAGCGACCTCGACTTCCAGCACTGGCACACCCGGACACTCCACGGTCTGTGGGTCGAACTGCTCTTCACCCTGATCTACGTGACGGTCGTTCGCGCCCACATGGCGGAGGCGGCCCGAGCCGCGGGCCTCTTACCAAGCCACCTGAGCTTCGCCCGCGGGGCAGAAGCCTGCGCGCGCCACTGGTGCCGCATCCCGAAGGCTTCGCCTGCAAAGGCCGCCGCGCTCCGAAGCGAACTCATGGCTCATCTCGCAACGCTCAAGATCGACATCCGCCCAGGACGCTGCTTCGAGCGCAATACGCAGAAACGTCGGGCCGAATCCCGGAGGAAGAAGCTGGAAGCCAAGAAACAGCAAAGACATGCGGCTTAACGCATCGGCATTGTGAGGGCCTTCAACTCGGGGCTTGCGGGCATTGGGGGCCTCCTGAGAAAGGCGATCGGACGGATCCGACGGATCCGACGGATCCGACCGATCGGACCGATCAGCGGGTGCTACACGTGCCAGGGCTCGCGCATGGGCTGGTAGACGAGGCGGTTGGCCACGTCGTCGCCGATAGCTTCCTCCTTGACGGGGTCGTACCTGATCTTGCGGCCGAGGCGGATGGAGATGTTGGAGAGGTGGGCGATGGTGATGGCGCGGTGGGCGGCCTCGACGTGGCCGCCGGATTCCTTGCGCTGGCGGACCGCCTCGGGGAAGGTCAGGAGCGGCTCGGGGTCGGGCAGCTCGGCGAGCTTCTTCTGGCCCTCGGCGTCGAGGTCCTCGAGCTTCACCTGGCGGGCCGGCTTGCGGTCGTAGCGCGGCCCCCACTCCTTGCCGTCGAGCACGAGGGTGAAGCCGTCGGCGTATTTCAGCTCGACCCAGGCCCAGGGCGTGCAGCACTCGGGGTGGGCGGGCGGGGCGGACGACTCGACCTCGACGGGGCTGGTGTCGTCCTTGCCGTAAATCCACTGGAAGGGGTCCATGTGGTGCTGGGCGAAGTCGGCCAGGGCGCCGCCCTCGTGGTCCCAGTAGAAGCGGTGGTTCCAGCCGAAGCGGTCGTGGTGGTAGGGGCGGAGGGGGCCGGGGCCGCAATACATGTCCCAGTCGAGTTCCTTGGGCACCGGCTCGGGCTTGGCGTTGACGAGGCCGCAATAGCGCCTCACGGGGAAGCCGCCGTTCTGGATGAAGACGCCCTGGCAGTTGTTCTTGAGGAGGCCGCTGCGCATGATCTTGTGGATTTGGCGGCTGACGGGGCTCTTGCAGGCGCCGAAGCGGCCGCTGGTGCCGATCTGGAAGACGCGGCGGTAGCGCTTCACGGCGGTGACCACGGCGCGGCCCTCGGCGATGAACTTCGTCATCGGCTTCTCGCACAGGATGTCCTTGCCCGCCTGGGCGGCGCCGATGCAGCACAGGGCGTGCCAGTGGGGCGGCGTGGCGATGGAGACGACATCAATGTCCTTCCGCTCGACGACGCGGCGCCAGTCGGTGTGCAGCTCGACCTGTTCGCCCCAGCGCTTCTTGGCCCTGGAGAGATTGCCGTAATGGACGTCGGCCGCGGCCAGCACCTTGAAGTCGGCGCCCCAGTGCTTGATGTAGGAATTGAGGTCCTCGCCCGCCTGTCCGCCGCAGCCGATGAGGCCGCAGGGGAAGACCTCGCTGGGCGGGGCCGGCTGGCCCTCGCCACCGAGGACGCCTCGCGGCACGACGGCGAACGCCGCGGCCGCCGTGGCCGCGCCCTGGAGAAAGCCTCGACGACTCACTGAGCCTTTGCGCTCCGGCATCACTTGCTCTCCACAACAGGGGATTCCGAATCTGGAATCTGGGATGCGGCTTCCGCCGCCCCCGCCCATCATACCCATCGAGCCGCCGCCGTCAAGCGCAGCTTGCACCGAATCCCGCAAGCCGTATCATGAGCGGATCAGTTCGTAGTGCGGCCTTCAGGCCGTCCTCTGAGCTGGTGCCAAGATACGGGCTGAAGCCCGCACTACGAACACGAACAGGAGGCCATGATGCGTTTCACGCGCGCCGCGGGCATTCTGCTCCACCCCACGTCGCTGCCAGGCCGCTACGGCATCGGCGAGCTGGGCCACACGGCCCAGCGCTTCGCCGACTTCCTGGCGGAGAGCGGCCAATCGCTGTGGCAGATTCTGCCTCTGGGGCCAACGGGCTACGGCGATTCGCCCTACGCCTGCTTCTCGGCCTTCGCAGGCAATCCCTTCCTGCTCAACCTCGACTGGCTGGCCTCCGAAGGCGACATCGAGCCGGCCGATCTGGCCACCGCTCCGCCCTTCCCCGATGGCCACGTGGACTTCGGTTGGGTGTTCGCCTGGCGGAACGAGGTCTTCCCCCGCGCCGCCCAGCGCTTCCGCCGCAACGCCACGGGCGAGCGGCGGGCCGACTTCGACCGCTTCTGCGCCGAGAACGCCGACTGGCTGGACGACTACGCCCTCTTCCGCGCCCTCAAGGACGCCCACGGCGGCGCCGTGTGGAACACCTGGGACCCCGCCCTTGCCGCCCGCCAGCCCGCCGCCCTCGCCGACGCCCGCCGCCGCCTCGACGACGCCCTGTTCCTCCACCGCTACCTCCAATACCAGTTCTTCCGCCAGTGGGACGACCTGAAGCGCCACGCGAACGCCAAAGGCATCCGCATCGTCGGCGACATCCCCATCTTCGTCGCCTTCGACAGCGCCGACGTCTGGGCGCACCCCGACCTCTTCTTCCTCGGCCCCGACCTCAAGCCCACCGTCGTCGCAGGCGTCCCGCCCGACTATTTCAGCAAGACCGGCCAGCTCTGGGGCAACCCCCTCTACCGGGGACGCGATGGCCACCGACGGCTATGACTGGTGGGTCCGCCGCTTCCGCCAGACCTTCCGCACCGTGGACATCGTCCGCCTCGACCACTTCCGCGGCTTCGCCGCCTACTGGGAGGTCCCCGCCGCCGAGAAGACCGCCATCCACGGCAAGTGGGTCAAGGGGCCGGGCGCCAAGCTCTTCAAAGCCCTGGAGGCCGCCCTCGGCGACCTGCCCATCATCGCCGAAGACCTCGGCCTCATCACCCCCGACGTCCACGCCTTGCGTAAGCACTTCCACCTGCCCGGCATGAAAGTCCTCCAATTCGCCTTCACCACCGACGGCACGCACCCCTACCTGCCCCACAACTACGAGCCGAACTGCATCGTCTACACCGGCACCCACGACAACGACACCACGCTCGGCTGGTATCACACCCGCGAGGCGAAGGAGAAGGCGGCGGCCCACCGCTACCTCGGCCCGCTCTCCGAGCCGATCAACTGGTCCCTCACCCGCGTTGCCTACGCCTCCGTCGCCGACGTCGCCATCGTGCCCCTTCAGGACGTGCTCGGCCTGGGCGGCGCGGCCCGCATGAACACCCCTGGCAAGCCCTCGGGCAACTGGTCCTGGCGCTTCCGCGAGCACCTCCTCACCCCCGACCTCCGCGGCCGCCTCCTCGACCACGCCCTCACCTACGGCCGCAAGGAAATCCCCAAGGCCGAGGAGCCCGCCACCTGCTAGGCGCTCAATTCCCCACACTGAATTTGAGCATGTAGCGCTTTGGCAACATGGGCGCGCCCTGGCTTTGTAAGTGACGCCATGCCAGCCTGTTACGGCTGGCATGGCGTGTCCGATTTTTCCGAAAGCCCTCCGCGCTACATGCTCATCTGGCCTCACGAGGCTCCGCGTCCATTCACCGCCGCGGAGCGGCGAAGATCATGACCTCCCCCGAGATGTGGGCAAAGATCAGTGGCCCCGGGCGTTCGCGTGGCGCTCGCTTGCGCCAGGAGGCCAGGCATGCCCCAAGCCAAGAAATGAGTTGACAGTGCCCGCGCGACGTGTTATACTCCCCACGTGTGAAGCCCCGACAGAGGAACCCGATGAGAATCGGGGCGGGGTGGATTGTACGTTCTTGAGGCATGGAGCGGGGGTCCCCAGAATGGCACCATGTTCCTGCATCTTGAGTGGGCGTCGCATGGGAACCGGGCGCGAGAGCCGTGGAAGCTGCCACTACCTCAGCCTTGGGCTGCTCGTGGTGGCAAGCCTCCTCTGCCTCCCACGCGCCGCGCTGGCAGGCACCACCGGCATGGCCGCCTACGGCCAGGGCACTGTGACGACCCCTCGCTACTGCGTGTGGGACGGCTCGGCCTTCGGCAGCGAAGGATCGGCGCAGGCCGCCGCGGCAACTATCCGATGGGTCGTCGCCAAGAAATCCCCTGCCAGCCCCAACGAGGTGGTCATGGGGACCTTGAGCAGCGACAACACCCTCCACGTGCAGACCTGGAATGGCTCCGGCTGGACGTGGAACTGGAGCACGGGCTCGGTGGGTTCCACTTACCGCGGGTTCGACATCGCCTACGAGGCCACTACCGGCAACCCGATCGTTGTGTACTGCAATGGGGCGGGGGACCTCAGGTATCGCAGGCGATCTGGCTCACCCGCAACATGGACAACCGAGCAGACCATAACCACCAGCCTGTCCGGGACTCCGAGATGGGTGAGGGCCGAGGCCCGGCCAACGGGCAATGACATTTTCATCGCCACGGTGACAAGCGAAGAGGATATCTATGCGTTCCGCTGGGACGGCGATAGCTGGGAGAACCAGACAACGATCACCACATCGGCGGCAACGTCGGCCTATCAGTGCTTCGACATTGCCTTCGAACGGGCAACAGGTGACGCGTTCATCATCTGGGGGGATACCGACAATGATCTGAACTACACTGAATTCACGACCTCATGGCAAGGCCAGGTGGAGGCGTTCAGCAACGTGGGGTCGGGCGATATACGTTGGGTAGTCGCGGCCTATGACCCTAGGAACACGAGCAGCAACATCGCCGTGGGCATGGTGGTCGCCACTGGCGAGATGGAGTTTGGCGCCTGGGACGGCTCTGCCCCCTGGCTGTTGTCCGCCAATGGCACCACTGCGCGCAACGCCGCTTACCGGGGCATTGACGTGGCCTTTGAGACTGACTCGGGGAGGGCCATGTATGTCTTCAACCAATTTGCAGATTCGACCGCGATGGCGTATTGCACATGGTCGGGCGGCACGTTCAGCTCGGTGATGGTTGCGCCCGGTACCACGAGCGGAAACATCAACTACATGCAGCTCACCCCGAGCCGGACCAGCAACGAGATGATGGCCCTCTACTACGGTGCCAACGGCTTGTTCCACCGTAGTTGGAGCGGGTCAGCCTGGTCGGCCATCGGCACGGCCCTTGAGACGAGCCTATCGGACGGCACCATGGAGCCCTTCGCCTTCGCCTGGACAAGCAGCGATGCCACGGCCCCGACTGTGACCAATGTGACGAGCAACACGCCGAACGGAACCTATGGGCCGACGATGATCATTGACGTGCGCGTGACCTTCAGCGAGGTGGTGAACGTCACGGGCACGCCCCAGATTCTGCTGGAGACGGGGGGGACGGACCGGAATGCCACGTATGTGAGCGGGAGCGGGTCGAACACTCTCGTCTTCCGGTACACCGTGCAGAGCGGCGACACGTCGGCCGACCTCGACTATAACGGCACCGGGGCGCTCACGCTGAATGGCGGGTCCATCCGCGATGCGGCCGGGAACAGCGCGACACTCACCCTGCCGTCCCCCGGCGCGGCCGGCTCGCTCGGGGCGAACAAGAACATCGTGATCAGCCCGAGCGCCAGCACGTTCATCTTCGCCATCAGCGCGCGAGAAGTCACCAGCAACCGGGGCTTCTACATGCTCAACACGACGACGGGCGCCACCACGCGGCTTGCCACTGACCGCAATGGCAATCACCTGGCGTACGACTCGGCCCAGGACCGCCTTCTGTACTCTTCCGGTGAGGACGGCACGAGCACGAGCAACCAGTGGATGGTCTACTACCGTACCGTCACCTGGAGCGGCGAGACGCCCACCGGCCTGGGCTCGGAGCAGACCCTCACCAGCGACGTGAGAAGCAACTACGGCGCCCTGTGGCCCGGGGGCCCGAGCAATACGAAGTACGACATGAGCGGCGCGGCGACGCACCACGGCGACATGCTGTACTTCATCCCAGACGTCCAGGGCTCTGAGGGGGCGCCTGCTTCCGACCCCTCGATTCTCACGATGACCTTCACCGGCGGAGGCGCCATTGGCACTGCTCACGTCGGGCCAGCTCGCCTTCGATGAGTGGGGCCGGCTCTGGACCAACGGCGTGCCCGGCGGCTCGGCTGTGAACGATACGCTGCGGCAACTGGACCTGGCTACGGGCGAGGTGCTCTACACGCTGCCGCTTGACGGGACACTGCCGAACAATGTTTGGGGCGACTTCGCCGGCGGATCGGCCTCGCCCACTGCTGCGGTCGTGGCCTCGTTCGGCGCCCGCAGCCAGGGCAACAGGGTCGTGGTCGAGTGGAAGACCGCGTCGGAGGTCGGGACCGCGGGCTTCTACCTCGAGCGCTTCGACGCGGCGCGCGGAGCATTCGAGCGGGTGAACAGCGTCCTCGTGCCTGGTTTGCTCACTGCCGCCCAGGGCGGCACGTATCGGCTGGTGGACCCGTCGGCGAAGGCGGGCGAGGCCCACACCTATCGGCTCATCGAGGTCGAGTGCCGCGGCGGGCGGCGAACCTATGGGCCGTACCGCGTCACCGTGACGCCTGCCGCCGCCGACGACGACGTGCGCAAGGGCGCCCCGGCCGCGGGCCAGGGGGACGAGTTGCGCGCCCGCGGCTACAGCCGCACGGCCCGCCGCCTGGCGGGGTCCGAGCCGCCCGGAGTGGTCACTCGTGCGTTGGGGTTGCTGAAGGAGGCCGGCGCGCGCAAGGCGAGGGCCCAGGCCAAGGCGGCGGCCGCGGCCACGGCCCTGGCCGTGGTGCCCGGCGCGCTGCCTGCCGTGAAGATCGCAGTGAAGGAGCACGGGCTCTACGTCGTGAGCGCGGCCGAGATCGCGCCCCTGTTGAGAGTCTCCGAAAAGGCGTTGAAGCCCCTCATTCGGAACGGCATGCTCTCCCTCACCTGCCAGGGGAAGCCCGTGCGATACCGCCCTGCTGCCGACGGCTCGGGGCTGCTCTTCTATGGCCAGGGCATCCAGAGCATCTACACGGATGAGAACATCTATTGGCTCGCGGCCGGCCGCGGCCGGGTCATGGCCACCGTGGCGGGGAGCGACTCGTCGAAGTAGGCCGCACGGTTCCCTATGGCTACCCTCCCGCGGGTTCGGGAACCCGCGGGAGGTTTGGGCACTGCCACGGGATGAACTCGACGCCCGTCTTTCGACGGCGTGTCCACGGCAGCGGCAGCCACCGCTCGACACTTGCGTCGCTTCTCTCGTTCAGCCGTGTGTGGCGCTATCGGAAGCGGATGATGACGGAGCGATGGGAGCGGATGTTCTCGACAGGGACGGTGAGGGCGGAGCCGGAGATGCGGAACCGCTCCCTTCTCTCCGGGTAGCGTTCCTGGGCGTCGTCCACCGAGATGGAGACGACGCCGGCGGGCCTGGCGGGCACGTCGAGCCAGATAGTGGCACGGGCATCTTGCCCGTGGGCCACAGGCTGGAAGCCTGTGCCACCGTGCTCGTGGTTGATGAGGTGGACGAGCCACTCGATGGCGGCGTCAATCTCCGTGGCATTGCGCGGAAGCATGAACCACGAATCGCCGATGGCCCAGTGCTCCGGCGTGTGCGGCAGGCGGTCAACGTCCACCGCGCGGAGCCAGATGGCCTTGCCCTTGCCCACCTTCCGTCGGATGACGGCCTTGTCGGAGCCGAGCGGGTCGGCCCCGACGAGTTCGTGGAAGGCATTGAGGGGCCTCATTGCCTTCTCGTAGTCCTTCATCGTCTGGATGCGGGCCACGCGCTGGCGGCGGATGCGGTAGTAGCGGTCGTAGACGCCCGAGGCGCCCGTCAGGAGCACGGCTCCGCCGCCACGGGCGAACGCCACGATCTTGTCCCGCACCTCATCGGCCATCACCTCCGCGCCGGCGACAATCAGCAGGCCGTAGCGGTCAGCCAGGGAGTCGAGTTGGCCGTTGTGGACGATGTCGAAGGGGATGCGCCGCTCGATGAGGTACTGCTCGAAGGCGAGGGTTTCCTCCCAGGGGGTGAAGCGGTTGTAGGCCAGGCTGTTCCGCTCGCGGAGCACGGCGACGCGCGCCCGGGAGACCGCTCGCAACTGGTAGTCCTTGTACTTCTTCCAGAAGGGCAGCGGGGCGGATGAGAGGGCGAGGTCCTCACAGAAGTCGGCGATGTGCCCTTTGGCCCAATGGGCGCAGCCGAAGGCGCGGCACCACTTCTTCCCGCGATAGGGGCCGATGATGGCGCCCCTGGCGTTCAGCCCTGGGGCGGGGCTGCGCTCGTCGCAGACCAGCTCGAGCCGCGGGAGCATCTGGTCGTAGTCTATGCCGCGCCAGAAGGCGCTCGCGAACCCGTCCCCCTCGTAGGCGTTCATCTCCACGAAGCATTCTGGGTTCCGCTTGTGAACGAAGTCCGCCAGGCGTTGGGACGCCTGCCCGAGGATATGGCACTTGAAGTCAATCCACGCCCAGTGGTGCGGCCCCATGGCCCGCCAGAAGTTGTTGGCAGGGTTGTGCTGGTTGAACCAGGGGACTGTGGCGTGGGCGAAGTCGCGCATCCCGAAGACCTCTTCGCCGAGAGCCCCGCCGAAGCGCTCCTGGAGGTGCTCGCGGAACAGGCGCGTGCAGCGCTCGCAGTGGCAGGCCTCAGGCTCCGACTGCATGCCGACGTTGTCGAGGTGAATGCCGTCGGCCCCGGCGTCAATCGCGCGGGCGAGCACCTTCTCCATATAGCTCAGGTAGCCTTCCGATGAGAAGCAGGGGCGATAGCGGAAGCACTGATGTGTAACCTGGCAACTCGTCGGCTGGCCGCTCTGGGTCCGCGTGATCCAGTTCACGGCGTCGGGCTCTTCGAGGAGCAGCGTGTCGAAGGTGAGCGAGCCGAAAGAGTGATAGCAGACGGCCCTCAGGCCCAGCTCGCGGCACGCGGGGAAAAGCCGCGCGACCTGGTCCTGGCACTCGCGCTCGTGCCTCAGGCCGTAGCCCTTCCACCAGTTGAACCACACCTGGTTGTAGCCCTGGCGGGCGAGGTGCTGGAGGAAGGTGCGGCTCCGCTTGAAGTCGTAGACGAGACGCTGGTTGTCGCCGACGTTGCCTCGCATCCGCTCGAAGTAGAGCGGCTCCCACATGCCGAACACCCGAATGCCCTCCCGGAACACCCATTCCGCGCTCTTCGGGGGCCTGCTCATCTCGGACGTTCTCCTCAAGCACAGTGGCCTTCTGGGAAGTGCAGCGGTCCCTCCCGCCAGCGCTGGATGATCTGGTCGTGGATGCCGAAGTAGAACTCGTGGCCGTGGGCGCGGGGGCAGTACCAGACGCGCCGCACGATCTCCGCACTCGCCCGCATCTCGTCGAGCGTGGCGAGGCGAGTGTTGTCGAGGGTGGGATACCAGTGGCCCAACATGCCGTCGAGGACGACGCCGCCGAGCGGCGTCTCGACCAGCGTGGCAAGGTGGCCCCGCAACCCGAGCGTGTAGCCGCGGAGCGGGACTCGGAGCTGGTCGCCGACCTTCTCCGCCAGCGCGGCCACGAGCCGGGCCACGTCGGCGCAGAAGCAGCCGCCGATGCGCGGAAGCGTGCCAACCGTCGCCTGGCTGGCCACGGGCGCCCAGGACGATGAGTGCCGCGTGATGCACGGATGATACGCCCACATCGCCGCCGCGCACAGGGCGTCCTGCCAATCGGGGAACCGCCGGGCCAGCATGGCCGCCACGCGGCCGAGGGCATCCGGCGCCATCAGGCGGCTTCCCCCAGACCTTTCAGTCGGCCCTGCCCCTCCTGCTCCAGCACGTCTCCGTCCTCGGCGGACTCGGCATCATCGAGAACGGACTCGACCAGACGGCCCGCATCGTCGGCCTTCACGCCGACGACTTCCTCACCGACGAGCCGGCCCTCCTGGAAGAGGCCAAGCGCCGCACGGCCCGCCTGCCCTTCGACAACATTGTCGTGTTGATCGTAGACCGAATGGGCAAGGACATCTCGGGGGTCGGCATGGACACCAACGTCATCGGCCGCGACCGCCCTGGGCCGCGCATCCAGGTCATCTTCGTCCGCGACCTCACCCCCGCCAGCGAGGGCAACGCCAGCGGCATCGGCCTCGCCGACGTCACGGTCCGCCGCCTCATCGAGAAGATGGACCCCAAGGCCACCTTCCTCAACTGCGCCACGGCCCTGCACCTGCACCTTGCGCGTGTCCCCTATGCCTTCGACACCGACCGCGAGGCATTGGAGGCGGCCTTGCGCAGCACCATCGCCCCGACCCCTGCCGAGGCCCGTGTCGTCTGGATTCGCGACACACTCTCCCTCGCCGACCTCGAAATCTCCGAATCCCTCCTCCCGGAGGCCCGCGCCAATCCCCGCCTCGCCGTCGCCGGCCAGCCCCACGACCTCGGCTTCGGACCCGACAACGCGTTGCTGTATGTCTTCCCCGCCGCGGCCATCGAGTCAGAGCCCTACCTTGGGTCTCATTGAGCGAACAGGCCGGATGTGGCACGGCTGGCTTGCCCAGCCGTGCTCTTCCACTGGGGTGTCGCAGACACGGTTGGACAGAGCCACCCGTGCCACACAGCGGAAGCCCCAAGAGTGCGGGTCAGACTGGCGTGGCTAGCTTGACTTCCAGTGCGCGCCTGATAGAATGACGCATGTTTGGGGCTTGGCGCCATCCGTGGCAGGAACGCCTCATCGCTGAGTTCCCGCTTCGCGACGCCGGAGGGGAAGTTCCTGCTTCGATGGCGTGGGGACAGGAGCCGATTGCGTTGCCAAGCTGGAGCTTGGGAACGAGGAGGTCGGTTTGGCGTGGCCCACTGACTCGGAAGGAGCCGTAGCAATGCGCTGCAACTGCATAGGGAAATGTGTGGTCTGGTGCCTGACCGTGAGTTCTCTGCCAGTAATCGCGGGGGAAGAGCAGCGGAATGTCTGTGCGCTGAAGTTCGCTGACATCACCATCAAGGGCGATGAGGCATTGGCGATGCTTGAGTTGTCTTGGGGAAAGGAAGCCGACTCGCTTGGCCTCAAGAAGGAAGAGGTCACCGTCGTTGCGCTCTTTCAGCCTAGGCTGATCGCTCCGCTCAACGCAGCACTCCTTGCTCTCAAGCGGAGTTACGCGTTCAGTCTCGCGAATGACGATCTGAGCAAGATGGTCTCGGCACTCGCGATCAAGGATGGCAAGGGCAAGGCACAAGAAGGCGTGTTGCTCCTCTTCTTCACAGGTTCAGACTCAAAACTAGACCTCCGCAAGTCGGGAAAGTGCACAATCCCGATCCGCATTGAGGGAGGGAATTCCGTCACCGGGCAGCCAGCAATCGAGGGTGTGGGGGTCCTGAGCTTCGCGCTGTTCAGAGAGGATGACCCAAGGCTGGACCAGATCAAGAGCACGAAGTACACGCAAGTCAGCAATGTTGTTAGCCGGCAAGTTGAACTCAAGGAAGGCCAGTAGGACGCGAAAGACGGGCACTTCCAGTGATGCCTTACGCATTCTTGGGAGGCGGCGGCGGCTGGTCGCCGAGGAAGCGGCGCGTGGCGTCGAAGAACTCGCGGGCCTGTGCCATCAGCGGTAGTTCCTGCGCCTCGGCGTTCATGCGGGAACTGCTTCCTCGCGGACGTTGAGGAGGAAAGGGGTCTGGCCGCTGAGCCAGTCGCTCTCGGAGAGGAAAACGCGGCTGAGGCCGAGGCCGGAGTCCAGGCAGAGCTGGGCGATCAAGTGACTGGTCCGCTTGATCTCCGCACTATAGGCGTCCACGGAGTCGAGGACGATCAGCACGTCGAGATCGGAGTCGGGGGTCGCCTCGCCGCGCGCGTGGGAGCCAAAGACATAGACGCCCTTGAGGCGCCCGCCGTAGATTCGGCGGAGCCCGTCTTGAAGTTCGCCCAGGGCGCCCTCAACTGCTTTCGTCATAGTTCATGCCCGCCTGCCGTGAGCTTCCGGCACTGATGAACGGATCATAGCACTGGGCACCTGCGAAGTCAATCACGCGCGGCTGGGCCGGCGGCGACGAGTTCTTTTCCGCGGGGGTCCACGACGGCGCCAAAGCCCTCCAGGGTGTGCGAGCCGGCGGCTCGGCTGGCCCAGGACGCGGGGCCTCGGGACGCGGAGGGTGCGTTCGGCGCTGGTCCAAGACTCGCGCCCCTGCCGGGGCGCCTGGCGCACCATATAGGGGGGAAAAGGGCGCGAGTCTTGAATGGGCGGGTCGCAGGCGGCGAGAGGGCGGTCAGCCGAGGGCGAGGTCGGCGGGGGCGGTCTCCAGGTGTCACATCTCCATTCCTTCAATTACACACAGCTTCACAGCTTCCTCTCTCCGCTAGCGGAGAGGGGGCAAGGGGGTGAGGTGTGGCGGCGCAGTAGCTGTCAATCCTCGCTCCACCGAGACAAGCTCGGTGGGGGCGGGTCCCTTCTCAGCCAATGCACCACGCGGCGGCGTCCACGGTTTCGAGCCTGCCGCTGTCGGCGGAGCGGAGGCCGGCGTCGAGGATGGCCTGGGCGTTGAGGTTGAAGAGGGCGTCGAGCGTGGGGTGGACGGGGTCGCCCGTTTCGAGGTGGTGGATGAATTCGTGGGCGATGTTGTGGCGGCCTGGGGGCAAGGGGTCGGGCTGGTGAAGGGTGGTCTGGCCGCCGCCGTGCTCTTCGCGGACGTGTTGGCCGCCGTCGGGGGCCTTCTCGATGACGAGGACGCCGGTGGTGCCGTAGATGATCGGGCCGTAGGGGACGCCGTGGTCCCAGGTGGTCCACGAGCCCTCGAAGAGGCCCATCGCGCCGGGGAAGCGGACGAGCATGGCCCCGTTGTCGTCGGCGTCGCCGAACGGGCTGTTGAGGTTGCCGCGGAGGCCGACGGCGGAGATTGCCATCTCGCCGATGACCCAGTAGGAGAACATGGCGCCGTAGCAGCAGTAGTCGAGCATGGCCCCGCCGCCGGTGTGGATGTAGTGCCACCAGGTCGCGCCGAGTTCGGTGGGGGTGAGGGGGGCGGCTTCGTCGGCGACGCCTTCGTGCTTGGCGCCGGAGCCGAGGGGGCCTGTGTGGCCGCCGCGCCATTTGATTTCGAGGACGCGGCCGATCGCGCCCGCGTCGGCGAGTGCCTTCGCCTTGCGGGAGGCGGGGCTCCAGGTCATCGGCCAGTTGACGAGCATCGTGGTGCCCGCGGCCTTGACGGCGCGGACCATGCGGCAGGCATCGCTCATGGTCATCGCCATCGGCTTCTCGACGCAGACGCTCGTGCCCGCGTCGGCGCAGGCTTCGACCACGTCGGGGTGCTCGGCGTTCTCGGAGCAGCAGACCACGATGTCGAGCTTCTCCTTCGCCAGCATCTCGCGGTAGTCGGAGTAGGCTTGGCCGCCTGCGGGACTCTGCCCGGTCGGCGTAAGCATCGTAACCATGGGCGCTTATGCCTCCCAGTACGCGCCCTGCCGCCGCCTACAGGGGGCAAATCGCCCTCGCCGCCCCATGCCGCGTCCCATCCCGTGCGACAGCCTTTGGAGTGCGGCGACGAAGTCGCCGCTTTGCATCGGAGCGGAGCGGAACGGGGAGTTCGAGCGTTCCCTCGTCCCTACACAGATCTCTCGTCCTTACGCTCCGCGTGGGGACGCCAGGGGGGACGCTCCGCGTCCACCCATCGCCGCGGAGCGGCGGGGGGCCTCGTCCCCACGCAGAGCGTAGGGACGAGAAGAAAGAAGACAGACCTCTTGCCTCGCTGCCCGTTCGTAGTCCCGCCTTCAGGCGGTCGCCCCTCCCCGATTCCCCTGCCCCCATTCCCCTGTCCCACTCCCCGCCCCGCGGAGAGGACGAACGACAGGGGAATGGGGGATAGGGGAATCAAGCCAGAGCGAAGATCGCGGCGCCCCGTCCCATGCGGCAGCCTTTGGAGTGCGGCGACGAAGTCGCCGCTTTGCATCCGAGCGGAGCGGAATGGGAAGCCGGAGCGT
Organism: Planctomycetota bacterium; assembly: GCA_041320515.1. Lineage (GTDB taxonomy): Bacteria > Planctomycetota > PUPC01 > DSUN01 > DSUN01 > DSUN01. The sequence goes on from JBGLNR010000001.1 coordinate 5,780,380, forward strand.
CCCGCCATCAGCACCCCCGCGGAGGACCGTAGGGCCGACGAGTTCGTAGTCCCGCCTTCAGGCGGTCTTGCCTCCTCCATTCCCCTGCCCACATTCCCCTGTCCATCTTCCTGCCCCGCAGAGAGAAGGAACGACAGGGGAATGGGGGACAGGGGAATGAAGCCAGAGAGCAAAGCCGGGGACTCAACCGCGGATCACGCGGATGGCCGCGGATACCCCCGCGAATGGCTGGAACTTTCCGCCCCCACCGAGCTTGCCTCGGTGGAGCGGGGGATTGGACACTACCCGGCGACGCCCCTCCCCCCATTCCCCTCCCCGTCCGCCCGACGGCGGACGGGGAGGGGGCGAGGGGGTTCCTTGCCTGTGAAGGCGAAGAAGGGACCACGCCCTAGATGGCTTCGTGGCTACGGCTGAGGATAGCGAAGTTGCCGAGAGAAGTCCAGTGTGGAACGCGCCCATCCGCGGGATTGGCAAGCCATTGGCCATCGCCGCCAGGCGGGCGTGGGTCGCTGTGCCCGCCTCGCGGGCGAGCGAAGCGGCGACTGCGCCGCCGCACTCCAAAGTCCGCGCCCTCTTCGGCACTTGACAGGGAGGCGGGCGAACGTGAAGATGGGCAGAGGGCGAATGGGTTGTTCCTCACGTCGAGGGTTTGGGCCATGATAGACAGGATTCGATGGGTTGGGGCGGCGTTCGCGGCGATGGCGCTGTGGGGGGGCGGGTGGCCGCTCGCGGGGCAGGCGTGGGCGGCAGCGCCGCAGTTCGCCGACGACTTTGCCTCGGGCAGTCTGGCGAAGTGGGACTACTCGGAGGGCAAGCCGGCGTTCGGGCCGGCGGCCTCGCCCCGCGTCGCCGCTCCGGCGAAGCAGACCGTGATGTTCGGCCGTCGAGAGGCGATGGCCAGCTTTGTCCTGCGCTCGGAGGCCAAGCTGCCGGCCGACGATTCGCGCCTTCATCTGCGGTTCCTCTACGCCGGCAAGGGCAATCTGTGGCGCGGCTACATCCTGTCGCTCACGCGCAAGGGCGCCGACCCGTTCACGATCCAGTGCCGGCTTCAGGTGTCGAAGGAGGAGGGGAAGCCGGTCCGCGACCTCGGCTCGCAGTCGTTCGCCTTCGGGACGGCGGACGACAAGCGGGTGGAGCACTGGGCGAAGTACGGCGGCGCGCCCCTCGCGGCCCGGTGGAAGGCGGTCGTCGCCCGGCGCTTCGAGGCGGGGAACAGCGCCCTTCCCATTGAGGTGAGCGTGGCCGGGCAGACGCTCTCGGTCGCCGTGAACGGCCTGCTCGTCTTCAGCCTGCCGAACGAGTTGCCGGCGGGCGGCGTGCAGGTCGAGCTGTACAACGCCGCCGAGCTGGCAGCGGTCCGCGTGGCGCCGCCCGAGCCCAACGATCTGTTCATGCCGCTCGACCTCTCCTCCCTCCACAATCGCGACGGCATTGCCGGGGTTCGTAGTGCGGGCTTCAGCCCGTCGGATGTACGGCCTGAAGGCCGCACTACGAACCCAGAGGGCGATCTGGGCGATGGCACGGCCATCCCGGCCAAGGCCCTCCCGCCCACTAGCAGCGTGGCACGCATCGAGGGCGTGCCCTTCCGCATGCCCTCCTACGCCGATGGCGCGTTGAACGTGGTGGACGTGGGGGACAGCCGCTGGCTCGAGTCGCGCGACGATGGCTTCCGCTGCCGCAGCTACCTGGGGATGCGGCCGGGCGACGGCAATCCCGCCTCGCTCCGCCTCGCCGTGCCGCGGGACTGGTATCGCGCCGCCTGGCTCCTCTGCCTCGCCACCTGTGCCCGAGGTCACGCTCCGCCTCGGCTCCTTCGGCTATCCCTATCGCCTGTGCGACTTCGCGGCCACGGTGCCCGTCTGGCGCGGCAAAGGCAAGCCCTTCGTCGTCCGTGTCCCGCTCAACAGCGGCGACCTGGCCACGCTGATGAACGTGGCGACCCTCGACACCTTCGACCTGGAATTGACCAAGCGCATCCAGTCGGCGGTCCACTTCCCCGACCCCTACCAATTCGTCCAGGTGCCGCTCGGGCCATCGTCGGCGGTGAAGGTGGTCGCGCTCACGCTCGAGCGCTCGCCCATCGCCATGCGGGTCGTCCCCCGCACCACGGGCAACGCCTTCCAGGAGCCGGCGAAGGCGGCGCTGGATGTCGAACTGAAGAACCGCACGGAACGCTCCGTGTCGCTCCGCGTGGGCGGCGAGGCCGTTCACTACTTTGGCCGCAAGAGCGAGGTTCCCGGCCAGCGTGTGCGGCTCAAGGCGGGTGAGACGCGCCTCGTGCCCGTGGAACTGCCCGCACCCGAGCGGGGGCACTACGACCTGACCCTCCACACCTCGGACGGCGATGGGCCGCTCGTGGCCAAGCACACCTCGTACTGCCTCCTGGCGCCCGACACGCGGCAGGCGCTCGCGGATTCGCCCTTCGGCCTCTGGACCTTCTGGGGCGGCCACGGCTTCCCGAAGAGGGCCGAGGACCGCGACGACTACTACGTGCGGCTGATGGACATGCTTCTACTTCAGCGTCCACCTCCACCCCTTCTACCCCCGCACGGGGTTGGCGACCGACCGCGGCACGGGGAAAGCCATCGGCACCAAGCTCAACGTGCCACTGCCCGCGGGCTCGGGCGACGCCGAGTACAAGAAGGCGTTCGAGGAGCAGTTGCGTCCCGCCGCCCTAGCCTTCAAGCCCGATTTCGTCCTCATCTCCTGCGGCTTCGACGCCCACGAGGGCGACCTGCTGGGGCGGATGAAGGTCACGACCCCCTGCTACGCCGAGCTGACGCGCATCGTCAAAGGCATCGCCGAGAAGTGCTGCGGCGGCCGCCTCGTCTCCGTCTTCGAGGGCGGCTACAACCTCGACAACCTGGCCTCGGCGGCCGAGGCCCACGTCCGCGTCCTGATGGAGTGAACCCAGTTCGTAGTGCGGGCTTCAGCCCGTTGCGTAGCGCCAGCGTCCCGCTGGCCTCTTGCCGCCGAGACGGCGGCGCTACACAGATACGGCCTGAAGGCCGCACTACGAACCGAGACCGACGTCATGCTCTTCCACACCTGGGTCTTCGCCGTCTTCTTCCTCATCGTCTACCCCGTCCACCTCGCCACGCGGCACACGCGGCTCAAGCTCCCGTGGCTCCTCTTCGCGTCCTACGTGTTCTACGGCTGGTGGAACCCCCTCTACCTCCTGCTCATCGTGGCCTCGACCTCGGCCGACTACCTGGCCGTGGTGGGGATGTCGAGGACCGAGCATTTGAGGGAGTGGCTCGTCGAGTTCTCCGCGCGCTGCCATCACCGTCTGGTGGCTCTCAGGACATTGAGAAGCCGGTGGAAGAGAGCGCGGGTTGTCCTGTTCTCTGCGTATCACCACCTGGTGGTTCTGGCATTGTCGTTGGGCAAGTGGAGGAAGTCGTGGGTCGCCCTCAGCGTCCTCATCAACCTCGGGATGCTCGGCTTCTTCAAGTACGCAGGCTTCGTCACCCAGAGCCTGAACGGCCTCTTCGCGGGCATGGGCCTTCCCTACGCGTTCCCCGTGCCCGACATTCTTCTGCCGGTCGGCATCTCGTTCTTCGTCTTCCAGTCCATGACCTACACGATTGACTGCTACCGCGGGGAGATGGACGAGGAGCCGAACTTCATCCGCTACGCGACCTACGTGTCGCTCTTTCCGCAGCTCGTGGCCGGGCCAATCGAGCGCTCGACAAACCTGCTCCGCCAGCTCCGCGAGACGCCGCCCATCACGCGGCACGACATCGCCGACGGCCTTTCGCTCTTCCTCGTCGGCCTCTTCAAGAAACGGGCGCTGGCCGACTACCTGGCGATGTACGTTGACCCCGCCTACACCCGCCCCGACCAATTCGGCGGCCTGGCACTGCTTCTGGCCACGGTGGCCTTCGGCTGGCAAATCTACTTCGACTTCGCCGGCTACACGGACATGGCTCGCGGCCTTGGACGCATGATGGGCATCCGCCTGATGCTCAACTTCAACAACCCCTACCTCGCCACCGGCCTCGGCGACTTCTGGCGACGCTGGCACATCAGCCTCTCGTCCTGGTTCAGGGACTACGTTTACCTGCCCCTCGGCGGCAACCGCAAGGGCGAAGTCCGCACCTATGTGAACATGGCCGCCACGATGGTCATCTCGGGCCTCTGGCACGGGGCAAAGTGGACGTTTGTCATCTGGGGCGCCCTCCACGCCCTCGGCCGCGTGGCCACGCGCAAGCTCGAAACGACCCGCTTCTACGCCGAGCAAGTCCCGACCACGGTCAAGCGCCTCCTCGTCTTCGCCTTCGTCACCTTCGCGTGGATCTTCTTCCGCGCGCGCACCGTGGGCGACGCCTGGCTCATCATTCGGCGCATCTTCGGCTCGGCATGGGCGGACCCGCGCTTCCCGCTCCTCGCCCTGGGGCTGCTCGCCGGCGTGTGGGCGTATCAATGGGTCTACGAATCGAGGCTGCGGGGCGCGCTCCTCGGCTCGTCGCTCGTGCGCATCGCGCTCGCCGTGTCCATGGCCCTTTACATCGCCTTCTGCTGTGGCGCAGGGGACAAGGCATTCATCTACTTCCAGTTCTGAGGCCCAGCTCGTGGCTCCTATCGGCCGGATCCGTCGGATCCGTCGGATCCGTCGGATCGGTCGGATCGGTCCGGTCAGCGTTCAGGGGGTTGCGCCTTGTCCGATAAGATCGATCTCCGCTTCGGCTCGAACGACGTGCGGCTGTCGCCGCGCGAGTGGGTGATCGCCCTCGCCATCATCCTGGCCGTCCTCGGCCTCACGCCCATCGTCTGGCCCTTCGTCGAGCCGCTACGCCTCGAGCCCGACCACCGCCTGCCCTTCAGCCTCGGCAAGGACTACTACACCTACGCCCGCCTCTGCCGCGCGGCGGCGGTCGAGGAGCGCTTCGCCAACCTGGGCGTGGACGGCATTCAGCCCGCCGCCATGCTCGGCCTCATCGAGCACCAGGGCGACGCCATTCGCAACCGGGACGTCGTCCTCCACTGCAACCTTCTCTGGATGAGTTCCCGGCAGGCCGACCTCCAGGACACGAAGGAGAGGCCGTTCCGCCCAGGTCGAGCGCCCAGCGGGTGCCCAGGGCGTCGAGGACGAACGTGCCCAGGTCCAGGTGCGAATGGTTCGCCCTGTTGTCGCCCCCCTTGAAGCCCACGAAAATCGCGTCCTTGTCCTCCCACGCCGAACGGAGGAAGACCGCGTCCACGCCGCGGAAGTGGCGGTCGAGCGGCCAGTTCTCGGCCTTCGGCCCCGCCCCGCGCGGGTCGAACCACAGGAGGTCCAGGGCGTCGGGCCGCCCGTCGCAGCTCCGCTGGTGCCAGGCGTAGCGCGGCTCGTCGAGCGTGCGGGCCAGCCAGAACATCTCGGCGGCGCGGCCCGACCGGCTGCCGGCGTCGGCGTAGTTGAACGTGTGGCCCACCGGCCCCGCGAAGTGCAGGCGGAAGTCGCCCGCCTTGCGGAAGCCGGGCATCTCCTGGACGAGGCCCAGGTCGCTGCCCAGCGCGCTCTGGAGCGCGGCCAGGTAATAGACGGTGTAGCGGGTGGCGTAGTGCCAGTAGCCCGGCCCCTCGGCCCAACCGCCCTCGGGCTCGTAGCTGCGCATCGCGCGCGGAATCGAGGCGCGAGCGGCCGCGAGGATTTCGGCGGCCAGCTCCGGCTTCTCATCGGCCACGGCCAGCGCCCCGATGGCAATGCCCCCGTTGCACACCTGATTCCAGTTGTGCGTGCTCTTTGCCCACCAACTGCCGCCGTCGTAGACCTTCTTGGCCGGCAGCAGGCCCTTCGCCACAATGGCCTCGACGACCGTCCGCCGCTGCTCGGGCGTCAGGCGGCCGTGCAGCCAGTCGTAGCCGATGCCCGCCGCGTGCGTCATCTCCGCCGTGTCGAGGAAGTGCGAGGGATGCCAGTCCTTGAACCCGCACACGTTCAGCAGCTCGGCCACCGCCCGGTCGGCGAACGCCGCGTCGGCATCGAGGCGGAAGAGGAGGCCCAGGGTGTAGATGCGGTCGCACGCGGCGCGGCTCACGTGGAGGAGCCGGGGGCCGACGAGCTTGTACTCGAGCGCCGGCTCCTTCACGTAGCGTTCGGCCTGCGCGCGCAACGCTGCGTGGTACTCCTTCGCCAGCGGCTCCTTCGCCACCATCTCCCGCACCCGCGCCAGATCGGCCTCGAGCGCGATGAGCCGGGGATGGCCCTTCCGCAAGCTCTTGAGGATGCCCTCGCCCGCCGGCGGCGTCCCCTCCCCCGCCATCGCCACCGCCCCCAGCACGCACGCCGCAGCACACAGCGCGTCGAAGCTCATCTTCTGGCCTCCTGTGCTCTCCCTCTCCTGCCCCACTATGCCTGCCGAGGCCCGCCGCGTCAAGCGCGGGTGGAACCTTGCGGCCACATGAGTATAATGCAATCGCCCTTGCCGTGCCCTGTCGGTCCGATCCGTCTGATCCGTCCGATCCGTCCGGTCCTTTTCTACGAGGAGCCTCCGGTGCAGTTCAGCTTCATGACCTTCTCGTGCCCCGACCTCACGTGGGCCGAGGTGCTCGACGCGGCCCATCGCCTCGGCTACGACGGCGTCGAGCCGCGCGCCCAGGCCAAGCACCTCCACGGCATCGAGCCGACGACCACCGCCGGCCAGCGCGGTCTGCTCCGCCGCATGGCCGAGGACGCGGACGTGGCAATCGCCTGCCTCGCCACCTCCTGCTCCTACACGGCCGCCACGCCCGCCGAGCTGAGCCGCATGATGGCCGACAGCCGCGCCCTCATCGCCCTCGCCCACGACATCGGCGCAACCACGATGCGCGTCTTCGGAGGCAACATCCCCCAGGGCATGACCCGCGACGCCGCGGCGACGCAGCTCGCCGACTCCCTCGCCGCGCTCGCACCCGAAGCGCGCGCCGCCGGGGTCACCCTCTGCGTCGAAACCCACGACTCCTGGTGCAACGCCCGCGACCTCGCCGCCGTCATCGAGCGCGTCGGACACCCCAACGTCCGCGTCAACTGGGACATCATGCACCCCGTGAACGCCGCGGGCATGACGATGGACGAGGCGTTCGACGCCCTCCGCCCCGACATCCGCCACGTCCACTTCCACGACGGGGCGCGCAACGCCAAGGGCGGCCTCGACCTGTGCCCCATCGGCCAGGGCATCGTGGACCACAAGCGCGCCGTCCAGCTCCTCCGCTCCATCCCCTACAAGGGCTACCTCAGCGGCGACGACGGCCAGTGGACGCGCCGCCGGCTCCTCGCCTCTGAGTACAACGGCAGGGAGTTCACCCCGAAGCTCACCATTCAGCTAAATAGCTCGCCACGATTCTGAATCAATGTGGGCGGGGCCTCCGCGCCCCGCGGCGCCCTTCGCGGGGCAGAGACGCCCCGCCTACAGGTCTGCGCAGTTGTGCGGTCCCAACTGTTCCAGGGGCTTTGATTCAGAATCGTGGCGAGTTATCTAGCCAAGCGATTTCGGGAAAAGCAAGGTGTGATAGACGTGATCCTCTGGCGGTTCTGCGCCGACAAAGGGTGGAGAAGTCTAGGTTACGTTTCAATTCAGCGATTCGTGAATAGCTTGTGATCCCCTCCACGGCAAGCGCGGGAGGCATTTGACAATCCCGGGCATCACCGACTAGAATGCAGGCCGGTGCGGTGTCCGTCTTACCCCGTTGGCGCCGAAGCAGGGGGCGTCATTGGCTCAGTTGCGCAAAGAACTCAACCTGCAAGCGGGCTACGACCTCGGAAGCGCGCGGGCGATGTTCCGAGCGGGACGGTACGTCTACACGGTCTTCATGTGCCATCTTGCCATCGAGAAGGCGCTGAAGGGCCTGTACGTGGCCGTGCGCGGCTCGGCGCCGCCGAGGACGCACAACCTGATCTCGTTGCTGAACGCCACGGGGGTGACTCCGCCTCCCGACACGATGCGGCTCATCGCCCGGCTCAACGAGACCAGCGTGACTACTCGCTACCCGGAGAAGCTCAGAGTTCTCCAGAGGCATCTCACCGTAGATGTTGTGAGGCCCATTCTGGCAGAGGCACGGAAGGCGCTGGCATGGATAAGAAAGCAGCCCTGAAAGCACTTCGCCGCTTCCGCCGCGCGCTGGAAGCCCGGGGCGTCCGGGTGAGCCAGATGGTGCTGTTCGGCTCCGTCGCTTCAGGAACGACCAGGGGTGATAGCGATATTGATGTCGTGGTGGTCTCGCAGGACTTTGCTGGGAAGGGCTTCGGCGAACGAATCGAGATTCTCACGGACGCCATCTGCGCAGTACTCGAGCCCATTGACGCCGTAGCCATGACGCCGCGGGAATGGGAGAGGGGCGACTCGATGATCGCCGAGTACGCGCGCGAAGGCGTCGCAGTCTGAACATGGCGCATGCCCAGCCGCGGCGGCCTTGAGCGCAAAGAAGGGGCACGCAGATGAACCGACGCGATTTCCTGGCGATGGGGCTGTCCACGGCGGCGCTGGGCGGCCCGGTGCTCAGCTCGCTGGGCTCCGCCCTCGGGGCCGAGGCGGGCGCCGCAGCACCGGAGATTCCGAACAGCCCAGCCGCCGCGAAGCTCAACGTCAAGCCGGTGATGACCAGCATCCTCCACACCGCCAAGTGGGAGGGGCCGTGCCGCTGGACCGGCGTCAGCCCCGCCGACGAACGCCGCTCCGCCGAGCGGTGGTTCGCCCGCTGGGCCAAGGAGCTTCGCGATGGGCCACTCGGCCACTCCAGCGAGGTGAACCTGCTCGAGCCGGCCCACGTGACCTTCTCGGAGAAGTTCGTGCTGACCCCCGCGGAGCTGCGCAAGCTCGGCCCGGACGGGCCGACCGCCGACGTGCTCTATCTCCTCCCCGCGGGCTCCTCCCTCTCCGCCTTCGAGGTCGGCAAGCACCTCGGCAAGCCCATCCTCCTCAAGGGCCTCGGATGCCGGAACGTGGACATCGCGGCCTACACCCGCGCCATGGGCCACGAGGCCCTCGTGGCCAAGGACGACGAGGATTTCCGCCAGCTCCTCCGCCTCCTCCGCGCCAGAAAGGTCTTTCGCCAGACCAGCGTCCTCTTCCCCACCGACCGCGGCCTGCCTGCCGCCTGCTCCGTCGGCAGCGTGTGGGACCTCGACTGGTTGCGCAAGCGCCTCGGCGTCAACGTCAGGACCATCTCCTACAGTAGGCTCTCCGCCGAAATGGAGCGGGTGCTGGCCAGCGCCCCTGCCGCCGAGGAGGCCCAGAGGGCCGCCGCCGAACTGCTCAAGAACGCCGGCCGCTCGTTCATTGACGCCAAGCACGTCCTCCGCAGCATGCAGTTCCACCGCGCGCTCAAGAACCTCATGGCCCGCCACAGTTGCAACGCCTTCACCATCGAGTGCTTCGAGTTCTGCTCCAGCCGCCTGCCCGAGCGCTGGACCAGGTGCACAGCCGGAGTGTAGGTGCGCTTGGTGCGCGAGATGTCGGAGACCGTGCAGTTGACGATGAAGTGGCCGCCGGGGGAGAGGGTCTTGAGGTCGCCGCCGGCCACGCGCATCCCGCCGCAGCCCAGCGTGTGCATGGTGCAGCCGAAGATGCCGTGGCGCAGGCCCCCCGCGACGACGATGGCGTCGCCGCCCAGCCGCCGAAGCGTGCAGCCGGCCACCAGGCAGTCCGAGCCGCCCCCCACGTGAATCCCGTCGCCGCGGCCGTCCTGGAACGCCAGGCCGAGCAGCACCACGTGCTCGGCGCCCTCGGTTGATATGAAGGGCTTGGCGAGCACGCTGAGCGTGGCCGTGGCCTTGGCGGGCTCGACGCCGTCGGGCGGGAGCCAGTAGCGAGCGCGGCGGGGCGAGGGTGAAGGTGTGGGCAGCCGGGTCAATCGAGGCCACCTTCTGGAACTCCTCGAACCAGTCCCAGAACCAGTAGCCGTAGAGGCGGACGTCGGGCTCGTCGAGCCAACGGCTGGGGCGGTCGTCTGTGTAGTGGAACTTGGCTTCCTTGCCCACGACATCGCCGGTCTTCACGAAACCCTGGTTGGGCCAGCGGGCGAGGGTCTGTGGCACGCCGTCGCAGTAGAGTTCGGGCCGCAGGCGGAGGTCCGTCGCGTCGCCCAGGTCCTTCACCCCGAGGGCCTTCAGGTCGGCCTCGACCACGCGGCCGCGGACGGCGGGGTCGAGCTTCTCGCGGAGCGCGGCATCGGAGATGGGCCGCCACGCGGGGATTCGGACGCCGCCGTCGAAGACGGGCGTCTCTCCGGCTCGCGCCTGGTAGACGACCGGCGCCTCTGCCGTGCCAGAGTCCTCTGCGGCGAGCTGGAAAGTGTCGCGCGCAGGACAGACGCCGCCGCGGACCGTCACCCGGACGCCACCCTTGGGCAGCTTGCCGCCGTTGGCCTTCTTCAGCGAGCGCACGGCGTCGCGGGCCGCCTCCAGGGTCAGCGACGGCTTCGCCTCGGAGCCGTCGGCCTCCCCGCCGCCTCCGGCGGCGACATGGAAGACGACAGCCGGCTCGGGCAGGGTGGGGAGGGTGGCTCGGTAGGCCGCGGGGTCGCGGCCAGGGAGGCCCTTCTGGCGGCGCTCCGTCTCGGCGATGTGGCGGCGGGCCGCGTCGCGGTGGGCCGACGGGAGCGTGGCATCCGCGGCCAGCCGCTGCCAGGCAGCGATTGCGGCGGCAGGATCATCGCGCGCCAACAGGGTGTCGGCCAGGCCCAACAGGGCCAGGCTTCGCTCAAAGGGCTGGGCCACGCCGTCGCTCGCCGCCTTCTCGAAGCCCTCGCGGGCCGCATCGAGCCGCCCCTCGGCCAGGTCGGCAGCAGCGCGCTCCAGAGCGGGGGCACCCGCGCGCTGCTCCGCCCCTGCGGCCGACAGACACGCCAGGACGACCAGGGCGAGAGCGAGGGCGTTGACGGATTGCATCGCTTGTATCCTCAGCAGTGAGTGCGAAGCGCCACGCAGTGAGAACTGCCCGCACCACGGACCTCCGCGCGGCCACACGTCTTCGGCCACCATCATAGCAGATTCCGGCCCGGATGGAAGCGTCTTGGCTCGATGCTCACCACGGGTCAACACCATGAGAGCCGAACGGTACCGCCTGCCGCCCTGTGTTCAGCATCCCGCAGAAGAGGGCGAGCTTGACACCCTCGGCTCGGGTGTGGTAGTATCCCCTTGGGACGGCCCGGCCTGTCAACCTGTGGCGAGCCGTGCTCTCGAGAGCGCCCGTAGCTCAGCTGGACAGAGCATCGGATTTCTAATCCGAGGGTCGCAGGTCCGAATCCTGCCGGGCGTGCCACCAGAAACGGCAAGGACTTACGTGCTAAGTGCCTGCCGTTTCGTGCATTTGGGGCAAGGCGGTTGTCGCGGTTGTCGTTATCAGTTGTTGTCACGGGTGCTCACCAGAAGTCGTCAAAGTGTTGGAAAAAGTGTTGGAAGCTGTTGGAAGCCGGCTCAGCCCTCCGTGCCTGTGGCGCGCTTCGGGGCGACTTCGCCAGCGGCCGGGACCGTGGGCAGCGCAGGCAGCTTGGCAAGGGCGGCCCGCTCGTCGGCCTCCCCAATGTCCGTGTACACGTCAAGAGTCAACGTGATGGTGGAGTGCCGGGCGAGCGACTTCGCCATAGCTGGTGCCACGCCACACCGGGCAAGGCGGGTGATGAACGTCGTCCGCAACGAATGAAAGTCCACGCTGACCCTGCCTGCCGCGTCCTTGTACGGAATCCAGGGCCTCGCCTTGTCGAGGTCAACCTGCACCATCCTCGCCGTCTTCTGCGGCAGGGTCGGGAAGATCGGCTCGTTGCTCGGCTTGCCAGCAATGAACTGGGCCACCGCATCGGCCAAGTCGCGGCGGAGGGGTAGCACGTCACGGCGCCGATGCTTGGAGTACGCCGCCTCAACGGCGACGCTTGCCCTGTTGAGGTCGCCCAGGGCAAAGCTGCTGGGTGTCAAGCTCCGAAGCTCCCCCGCCCGCAGCCCCGTGCCCAGCGCGCCCGCGGGCGCGGCGCCTGGGCCGCGGGGGCCGCAAGGCCCCGTGGGAGCGCAGGGGCCGCCGGGACCCGCCGAACCGCAGCCGGCGCCGAAGCAGAACGATCTCGGCCTCGTCTTCGCAGCCGTCGGCCTCGACCTCCTCGGCAGCGACCTGCCCACGGAGGCCAAGACCACCCTCGCCGGCCTCCGCTCGAAGGCCCTCTCCACCGTCGGCAGCGCCATCCCGGTCCGCCGCGACGACCGCCGCTACCCCCTCTTCGCCGCGCAGGTGGCCTACCTCTCAGGGCGAGCGCAGAACGCCTGGGAGCTGTACCTCCCCCACCGCCCACTGCTCCTGACGATGTACAAGGAACTCGACCCCGCGTTCTGCATCTGGCTGATTGACAAGAACACGGAGGCTGGGGACTTCGACGTGGCCGAGGCCCTGGCCCGCGAGATGATCCAGTGGTTCGACTCCGTGACCGATGGCGGGCCGGAGACGCGGGGCCGCCTGCTGTTGGCCTACGCCAACATCTCGCTGGGGCGCCAGGAGTATCCCAAGGCCCGCGCGCTCTTCGAGCGCATCGCCACCGGCAAGGAGTTCGAGGGCACGCCCGCCCAGGTGAGCGCCGAGATCAAGGTGGCCGAGGTGGACCGGCTGACCCGCCGCTTCGACGACGCCATCCAGCGCCTCCAGAAGCTCACCCTCCACAAGGACCGCGGCGTCCAGGCCGAGAGCTACTACCAGCTCGCCCTCGTCAAGTTCGACCAGGAAGAGTACCGCGAGACCCTCGAGCAGATTGACCAAGTGCTGGCGCGGGCGCCCGACCACGCGCTGGCCCGCATCCTCGAGGGCCGCACCAAGGTGCGCCTGCGCAAGCTCGAAGAGCCGACCGAACTCCAGGTGGGCACGGCCACCGCCCGGCGCTTCATCGTGCCTGGCAAGCCCCTCAAGGTGAACCTCGAGGACCGCAACCTGGCCGTCGTCGGCACCTCGGCACACATCGAAATCCGCGCCTGGTCCGACTCCGGCGACGAGGAGCAATTCACCCTCACCCCCTTCGGCGACTCGAAGACCCGCTTCGTCGGCCATATCCCCACCGAGCTGGCCCCCGTGGCCAAAGGCGACGGCAAGCTCCAGCTCCTCGGCAAGGACACGGCGCACTACGACTACTCCGAGAAGTTCAAGAAAGAACACAAGATCCTCATGGCCGAGCCGCAGACGCTCGCCGTCGCCACCGACGCCGACTTGGCGGCCTCGTCCGGCAGAATCCTGTCGAAGGAGGAGCGCGAGGCCGAGGCCCTCGAGGAGATGATCCGCAAGAAGCTGAAAGCGGACGAGCCCGAGCAGAAGGAGGCCCTCAGCAGCGTCCGCCCCGCCAACCAGATCAAGCCGGGCAATAAGTTCAACATCCGCGTCGTGGACCCCGACCGCAGCGAGACAGCGGGGAAGGACAAGCTGGCCGTCCGCGTGGCCACATCGTCCGGCGACGCCATCGCCGCCTTCCCCCTCGAGGAGACGGGCACGCACACGGGCGTCTTCGAGGGCGCCGTGCAGACCAGCGCCGGCCAGCCCACCGCCTACGCCTCCGACTCCGAGGACGGCAAGGACCCCAACTTCGCCATCTCGAAGGGCGACTACCCCGCCTGGGTCGGCCTGCCCGACCTGACGATGCCGAAGCTCTACAGCATTGACCTCAACGACAACGTGGCGCTCGGCAAGATGGCCATCCAGGCCAACGTCCCGGGCCGCAAGCTCAAGAAGTTCTTCCTCCAGACCTCGCTCAACGGCAAGGACTTCACGACGCTGGGCCAGTGGCCCGGCGAGTGGAAGGCGTGGGACGGCGCGCTGACGCTCGAGCTGGTGAAGCACGGCCCCGTGACGGGCGGCCCGACGACGCTGGCCGACTTCCGCCAGTACCTCGAGATCGGCTACCTGAAGAGCAACACGCCCAAGACCGCCATCGCGGCCAAGGGCTTCGCCGCCAAGTGGGACGCCGGGGTCGAGGGCCAGGCCCACGCGCTGGGCCTCGCCGACGACGGGCCGGGCAGCGCCTACATCGCCCACCTCTACGGCGCCTTCCACCAGCCGCTCCGCAAGGTGCGCACGTTCGACCTCGACACCAAGGAGAAGGCGGCCGGCATCACCTACGTCCTCACGGTGGACGGCCAGCCGGGCGAGACGGCCACCCGCGTCCGCCGCTCCCTCGGCAAGGGGGCGCACCGCGTGGACCTCTACGTCTTCACCACCCGCAAGGCGGGAGCGGAGTTCGAGCTGCTTGTGGACGCGGAGGAGCCGCCCTTCCTGCGGCCCGTGCCCGCCGACATGTTCGACGCCGCCGCATCAGCCTCACCGACGCGGCCGGCGCCGCCATCCTGCCCACGAAGGAGGACTTCTCGACCCTGCGCAAGAACCAGGTGCTCGAGGTCGTGCCCGGCGACAAGATCACCGTGACGTACGACGACCCGCGCGTGATCACCGAGGGGAGCGAGGTCCACGAGGCCACGCTCGCGGCCACGTTCCACAACGCCACGCTGAGCGCCTGCTTCATCGAGTACACCGGCGAGGGCGCCCAGCGGCGCGCCCGCTACATCCCCCTGCGCCGCTTCAAGCCCGGCGACAAGGTCAGCGTCTACGTCGCCGACCCCGACTGCGATACGACGGACAAGCCGGACACCGTGAAGTTCGCCGCAAGGACGCTGGAGGGCAAGCCCGTGGAGTTCCCGGCCCTGGAGACGGCGGAGCACTCGGGCATCTTCGTCGGCGGAATCTTCCCCGTCGGCACCGACCCCAAGCGCGAGAGCGAGGTCCGCGTCGCCGCGGGCGACGACCTGCTCGTGGCGTACCTGGACAAGGAGAACACCGACCCCGGCATCCCGTGGGAGCGCACGTGCCTGGTCGAGCAGACCGTGTGGGCGCCGCCGCGCCTGTGCATCTACGAGGTGGCCTCCCGCCCGCTGACCGAGGAGGAGCTTGCCGCTGCCGCCGAGGCGGCCACGGCTGGCTTGCCCAGCCGTGCACGGTCGGGCGAGCCGACCGTGGCACAGGGAGGAGTCGAGGAGGGGGTGCCCGTCACCCGCGCCCTCACCGCCTCGTGGCCCGAGACGCCCGATGCCGCGAAGCCGACCCCCGTGTTCATCAACGGCCCCCTCCTGGTCGAGCTGACCTTCCCCTACGTCGCCCAGTCGCCCGAGAGCACGGCCACGCTCTACGTCCAGACCTCCTCGGGCCGCAAGGCCCACGGCAAGCCGCCGGAGGGCGACTTCGACGTCAAGGTGCCCGGCACGCTCAAGCTCGAGGCCACGCCGGGCAACGCGCCCACCGGCCTGCCCGCGCCGCCGGGCTACAAGAGCGTGACCGTGAAGGCGAGTGCCTTCGCGGGCGACGCCCTGGAGGACGGCCGCTTCACCTTCTCCGTGCCCGCCGAACTGGGCAAGATCGGCGCCGCAGCCGCCGACCCCGATGCCAAGGAGAAGCCGGTCCTCGCCATCAAGGGCAACGACGAGGTCTTCGTCGGCCTCGAATACAAGGAGCCAGGGGGCCAGACCAAGTGGCTCACCGCCCGCGCCGTGCTCCAGGCCGACGCCTTCTTCGACGTGACCGACCCGCGCTACCGCGAGACGGTCGAGGGCATCTACGTCGGCGAAAGCCTCCACTTCCGCGTCATGGACCCCATCCGCGACACGACGGACGAGAAGGACACGCTGGCCATCGAGCTGAAGACCGCCGCCGGCGCGGCACAGAAGCTCGACCTGACCGAAACGTTCACCCACTCGGGCGTCTTCAAGGGCTCCGTCAAGGTCGCCTTCCAGGGCGACAAGGCCGAGGCCAAAGGGCCAGGCGTCCTCGCCGTCACCTACGGCGACAAGGTCACCGCCGCGTACACCCGCGCCGACGGCAAGGAGAAGCTCGAGCGCGCCGTGGCCATCCACAAGGGCAGCAACGGCGACGTGGTGCCCTTCACCAAGCGCTTCGCCGACCCCCAGATCGCCGTGCAGACGCAGTTCTCGATTGCCGAGGCATTCTTCGAGCTGGCCAAGCGCCACCGCGAGCTGGGCCAGGAGGACCTGGCCCGCGACGAGATCGCCCAGGGCAAGAAGCTCCTCGAGGAGGCCATCCGCGACTTCCCGGACACGGAGGCCCGCGCCCAGGCCGACTACCTGCTGGCCGACCTCGCCCTCGAGTTCGCGAGCGAAATGAAGGACGAGGACGCGAAGAAGAAGAACTACATGGAGCTTGTAGTAGAACCGCCCGTCGGGCATGCCATTCCCCTCGATGAACCTGTAGCCCCTGTCGAGCACGTCCTTCGGGATGGCGAAGCCCGCCGCGATGCCCACCCGCAGGGCGTAGAGGACGTTCAGGGTCACGAGCACGTCGCTCTCCCCCTCCTTCATCATCTTGTAGCGCCAGCCGCCGTCGGACTTCTGGAACCTGAGCACGATCTGGATGGCCCTGGCGATCTTGTCGTGAATGTCCTTCCGCCACGGCACGTTGCCGTAGACCTGGAGGAGCACGAGCGTGCTCCACACGTGCCCGTACATCGGGCCGTACTTGTAGGTGTCGCGGGCCACTATCTGCCCGTCGTCCTTCACGTGGTCGAGGAGGAACTCGACGCCTTTGGCCAGTTGGCGCCCCGACGGCCCGACGCGCGGCAGGCTGCCGTCGCCCATCAGCGCCAGGCAGGCGAGCGCGCTCACGCCCACCTCTTGTGGGAAATCCTTGTCGCCCCAGCCGCCGTCCGCGGCCTGCGAGCGGCGGATGAACTCGAGCGCCTTCCGCGTCATCTCGCGCACCTCGGGGGTCAGGAGCTGCATCGCCGAACTCTCGCGCCGCGTCTGCGTGCGCGGCGGATAGATGAGTGTGCCGACGATCCGCTTCTGATCCTCAGGCGCGCCCTCCGGCTTCTCCGCCGCCGAGCAGAGAGACAACCACGGAGACACGGAGCACACGGAGAAGAGGCAGGCCGCGAGCAGGCTTGGAATCGGTAATCGGAAATCGGAAATCGGAAATCTCACAGCAGCTCCCACCTCTTCCTCAGCACCCACTCCGTGCTGATTATCGCCAGGAACGCCAGGAGGAACAACGGGCTGTCCCAGAAATCCTCGATGGTGCGGTTGGCGACGAACTGGGGCTCCTTTGGGACATCGCTGGCCAGGGAGGCCAGGTCGCGCAGCCCCTGGCGCGCGAAGGCCCTGCCGCCCGTCTCGGCGGCGAGCCGGGCCATCGCCTGCGGGTCGGCCGCGGCGTTGACGAACTCGAGCGACTGAAGCTCGACGCCGAACGGCCGGGATTCGTTGAAGAGCGGCTTGCGGTCGCTCGAGCCGCGAGCGAGGGCGTGCTGGACGTTCACCTTGTAGCGGCCGACCCGCCTGGCCCGGTAGTCGGCCCGGTACTCCGACACCCCCTCCCCCGCTACGGGCCGCATCGGGACGCGGAGTTCGGCTCCGCTCTCCTCGATCACCGTGGCCACAATAGCCTCCTGGCGCAACTGGTTGAGCAGCGCGGGGTCGAGGACGGCAAGGGAAATCTGGACGCTCTCGCCGGGCGAGTAGGCCGCCTTGTCGGTGTAGAGGGCCACCTGCTTCTGCGTGCCGAGCAGTTTGGCCTCGCTGAGGTAACGGACGAGTTGGCGCCAGAAGCGGTCGTAGTCGTAGTTCTCGTAGGGATACCGCCACCGCCAGAGGGTCTGGAGGCCGGTGTAGAACACCACGCCCTTTTCGTAGCGCTGGAGGGCCATGAGCACCTTGCCGCGGTCGGCACTGGCATCTTGCGGTAGCACAGGCATCTTGCCTGTGCCCACAGGCGGGACGCCTGTGCAGGACGGGGTGGTGCCAGTGGAAGGTGGGGAGGGTGGCCCAGACCTCGTCGTTCGCCTTGTCGTCCATCTCGAAGCGGAAGATGGGGTGCTTGCGGCCGGCCTCGGTGCGCTCGGCGCGGAAGGCGGCCTCGAAGACCTCCTCGTGGTCGTTACGGCGGTCCTTGTCTATCTCCACGGGCAGGAGGGCCTTCATGCGGGCGCCGCGCACCTGGAGCAACTTGTCCATCCCGTGCGTGCGGCCCGCCACGAACAGCAGCCCTCCCCCGCCCCGCACGAGCGCCTCCAGAGCCGTCTCCTGCTCGTTGCTGAGCTGGTTGGGGTCAACGTCGTACAGAACGGCCACGTGGTACTCCTCCCAGTCCCTCAGCGTGCGTGGCAGCCGCTCGATCGGGGTGTCGCCAGGCTGCACGTAGTTGATGTCGGCCGATTGCAGCCAGCCGCTCACGTTGATGATGGGGTCGCGCGAGAGCGATTGCATGATGAAGTGGTATTCGATGCTGGGCGCGCCCGCGATGAAGAGGACGCGCAGCTCGCGCTCGACGACGTTGACGCTGAACTCCTTGCGGTTGTTCTCGTGGGACAGCTCGTCGGGGAATTCGGGCAGCTCCAGGCGGAACTTGCGCTCGCCCTTGGCCCTGGGGATGGCCGTGACGACGCGGTGGTTCCGCCCCCAGGCGAGCTGAAGCTCCTGGGCCGCCACGGGCTGCCCCTCTTCAATGACCTTCAGCTCGACCGTGAGGTTGGGCCGAATGTGGTTCACGATGGCCACCCGCACGGCCATAACGTCGTTGAGGCTCGCCTCCTCGGGGGCGATGAGGCCCTCGATGGCCAGGTCGCGGAGCGGGTCCTCGGTGCCGCAGGTGACGGTGTGGACGGCGACGCCGCGCTCGCGGGCCGCGCGAATGGCGGGCTCGAGGCCCGCCGTGTCCGTGGCCCGGCCGTCGGAGATGAGGACGATGGCCGAGACCTTGCTGCCCTTCAACTCGTCGAGGGCCCGAACGACGGCGTCGCTGATGTTCGTGTGCTCGCCCGTGGGGGCATTGAGCGCCTGGCGAATGGCCGCGGCGTCGGCCGCGGGAGCGCCCCGCGTGCCCCTGTAGGCGATGTCCTTCGCGAGGTCCAGCTTGTCCGAGAAGGTGAAGAGCTTCACGCGGTGCGAGGCCGTGAGCGGCTCCTGGAGGCGGCTGGCGGCCTCGGCTGCGACGGCATAGCGGCTGCGCTCGGACCTGGCCTGGCCCTGCCCCAGGAGCGGGTTGTCGTGCTCGACGGGGAGCGTCATGCTCAACGACTCGTCCACCAGCAGGGCCACGATGGGCAGCCGCCTCTCGCCGCGCAGGATGTCGAACGCCGGCCTCAACAGCATCAGCAGCAATCCCACCGCAAGGGCAGTCCGGAGCGCGTAGAGCATTCGGACCTGGCGGCCTCGAAGGCGTCGCCCGTCTCTCCGAGAGACGCCTCGGTAGTAGAGGAACGCCAGGATGGCCAGCGCCAGCAGCAGCCAGGCTGGCAGCCACGGGTCCGAGAAGATGGGCCGCGCGCGACTCTGCGCGTCCAGCGGCGCGTCGAGCCCGAAGAGTTTCTGGAGCAGACTGCCCATCAGCCCCGCCGCCTCCCGAACTGGAAGGCCAGATACGTCTCGACGGCCAGCACGGCAAAGAGCGCGCACAGGATGCCGCCGGCGGCCTCGCGGACCGAGTGAAGCTCCTCGACGAAGCGGCGCACCCGCGACGGCGCGGGCAGGAACGTGGCCCTGGCCTCGCCAAACGCCAGGGCGAAGCGCTCGGGGTCCAGGCGCCGCAGGTCCGATTCCGTCGGGGCCAGGTTCACCACGAACCGCCGCTTGGCCAGCACCTCGGGAATCGTGTCCACCTCGTACACCCCCGCCCGATCGGTGTCGGCATATCGGACCCGCCGCACCGCCTGCCCCTCGGCCTTGGAGGGCGTGAGCCGCGCCTTGCGGCCGTCGGGGCGCCTCAGCGTCAGGTGCTGCGAGGTCATCAGCACGGGCTGGTCGAAGATGCCACCGACCTCCAGGTTCACGTCGCGGTTCGGGTCGCCCAGCAGCCCGCGGAGGATTTCCTGGATGAGGACTGGGAAGCGCTCGGAGAGCGGCAGGTCGCCCCAACTGGCCCTGGCCGAGCCGGCGAACACCGACCCGCAGGTCCTCAGCGAGGAGATCCGCATCGAGGTGTGGGATGGCACGATCTTCCTCATCCTCTTTCTCCTCCTGATCGGGGGCGAGTGGTCCCTGAGGAAGCTATGGGGGCTGCTGTGAAAGTGACGGCTCTTTTGGGCTTGATCCGACTGATCCGACCGATCGGACCGATCCGACCGATCGTGCTGATCGGGCTGTTCGGGCTGATGGCCTTAGGCGGGGAGCCGCCGAAGGCCGGCGGCAAGGTGCCGAAGGGCGACGACGAGCAGCAGTTGCGCGCCGACCGGGAGAAGAGGCGCGGCCCCACCTTCCCCGGCAAGGACCCCGCGTTCCTCGTCCTCCCCCGGCCCGCCGAGCGGAGCCGCATGGCCGAGCAGCTCCTCACGGCGGCTGGTCGGACAAGGACTACCCCTCCAACACGGGCGTGACCGCCCTGGCGTGCCTGGCCCTCATGGCCGAGGGGAGCCGGCCGCGCATCGGCCAATTCGGCGAGCCCCTCAACAGGGGCCTGGAGTTCCTCCTCAGCAACGTCCGAGCCGGCAGCGGCGTGATCGCGGGCAAGGGCTGCAACCCGAACGGCCCGATGTACGAGCACGCGCTGGCCACCCTGGCCCTCCTGTTCGCCTGCGGCGACATGCCCTGGAAGCCGGAGACCCGGACGGTGCTCACGAACGCGGTGGAGGCCCTCAAGAAGAGCCAGCGCCAGGACGGCGGCTGGCGTTACCTGGTCACCAACGTCGGCGACAGCGACATGTCCGTCACCGCGAACGTCCTGTGGGTCCTGCGCACCGCCAAGAAGTGCGGCTTCACCGTCCGCCAGGAGTCCATAGACCGCGGGGTGAAGTACGTGGAAGCCTGTGCAATGCCGGACGGGACGTTCCGCTACCGCTACTGGGGCCTCCAGGCCTCGCCGAGCCTGGGGGGAACGGGCGTCATCGCGCTGTGCAACCAGGGCAAGCTCGACCACGCGCTCATTCCCTCGGCCCGCGACCGCATCGCCTACGACTACCGCCGCTACACGATCGCCGACCTGAAGCAGCGGCGCTACGCCGTCTACGGCGTGTTCTACGCCAGCCTGGCCATGTACACCTGCGGAGACCGCTACTGGGTGCCGTGGTTCGGGAAGGCGGCCGAGGTCCTCGCCGCGATGCAGCGGAAGGACGGCGAGCTGTGGGATGAGGCGGACAACGTCATCTACCCCACGGCGATGGCCGCGATGGTCCTCCAGGCGCCCTTGGGCTGCCTGCCCATCTACGAACGCTGAGGAGCCGATGGAGCCGAACGCCCTCGACCATTTGTGCACTGGGTTCCGCCGCAGGCTCAGGACCCTGCTCGTCTCGGCCGGCGTCTCCCGCGTGGCCGCCGTGGCCCTCGTGCTGCTCCCGGCTCTGCTCGCGCTGGACTGGTGGCTCCACCTTTCGAGCGTCTGGCGCTGCCTGGCGCTCCTCGCCTTCGTGGGCGCGGTGGGCGCCGTGGCCTGGTGGACGCTGCTCTCGCCCCTCACCCGCCGATGGCGCGATGAGGAGGTGTTCGCCTACATGGATTCCGCCGCGCCCGGCAGTCAAGGGATGCTCCTCGATCTCCACGAACTGGCCCTGCGCGAGGGAATTCCGGAGCTGGGGAGCGCCCGAGGAGCCGAACTGGCGGAGTCCGCAGTCGCGGGCCTGGCGACAAGCGTTCAGCAGGCGGAAACGTGGGAGACCGTTCGGGGCGACGCGGCCCGGCGATGGCTGAAGGCGGCGGGGGCGGTGCTCGTGCTGTTCCTTGCCGCGGCGATCCCGCTCCGGGACTACCTGGCCATCGGCTGCCAGAGGCTCTTCAACCCCCTCTCGACCCGCCGCTGGCCCCACCGCACGACGATCACGCTCAGGGAGCCCGACACGGGCTGGACCATCCCGCAGATGGAGTCGTTCACCGTGGATGCGCTGGTGACTGGGGCGAGGCCGCCGCAGGTGCTGCTCGCCTACAGGGCGCGGGGCGCCGGCTACTGGATGCGGGAGAAGCTGGCGGTCCGCGACGACGGGGCCGCCCGCTACACCTTCCCCGAGGTGCGCGAGCCAATCGACTTCTACGTCCGAGGCGGCGACTACACGACGGACGTCCAGCGCATCCAGATCATCGCCCGGCCCTATCTGAAGAAGATCGTGGCTCACTACGACTACCCCGATTACGCGGGAATCCCCGACAGGACGGTCGAGGGCGGCCAGCTCGTCGGCCTCGAAGGCACGAAGGTGCGCCTGGCGTTCGAATCCTCGATGGCCCTCAGGAGCGCCCGCTTCGTCCTCGAGGGCAAGGCGGCGGAGGACCTCCCGCTCGCCTCGGCAACGGCCTTCGAGAAGGCCCTGTGGCTTTCGGCCGACGGCAGCTACACGGTCGAGCTGTACGAGGCGCACGGCTTCCGCGAGGCCCGGCCCGAGCGCTACGAAATCCGCGTCACGCCTGACAACCCGCCGGAGGTGGAACTCCTCGCCCCGGGGCGGGACCTCACGAGCACGGCGCGCGCCGCCATCCAGGTCGCCCTCCCGCTTCACGTGGGACCTCCGCAGGATGGACCTCCCGAAGACGGGCGTCGTCTCCTGCTGGGTGAAGGTGCAGGACGTGAACCCCACGGGCCGTGGCACCGTGGAGACGCCGAAGCTCCAGATCAAGCTCGTGAAGCCCAGCGAGTTCCACTTCGAGACCTTCGAGCAGGCCAAGCGCATCGAGGCCGAGGCCCGGGTGGCCTGGGAAAGCCAGTTCGCCGCCTGGGAGTTCGGCAGGCAATGGCCCGAGAAGGGCACGGGGAAGGAGGACGACCCCGTGTGGCAGGAGCTGAGGGAGAAGCAGGAGCTTGCCATCCGCGCCGCCACGGCCATGGAGGGCTACCTCCACGAGCTTGCGGAGCAGTACGAGCGAAACGACATGGCCCGCGAGTTCATGGCCGGCCGGCTCGGCGTGGTCGCGGAACTCCTGCGCCGCGTCACCCAGAAAGAGCATCCCGCCGTCGAGTCGGGCCTGCGCCAGGCCCGGCCCAAGACCGACGCAGATGCCGCGCCCGAGCGCCTTCGACAGCTCCGCTCGGCGGCCCTGGCCGCGTTCGCAGACCACCAGAAGCTCGCGCTCCTCCACCTCGAGGCCCTCGTGAAGCGGCTCTTCGACTGGCGCGACCTCCAGACCACCCTCATCCGCTCCACCCTCCTCCACGAGCGGGCAGGCGCTTGACCAGGTCTTCGGCTGTGACCCGCAGGCGTACCTCGAAGTCGCCTGCGACTACGAGCGCCTGGGCGCCTGGGATGACGCCGCCGCGTGGCTGCGCGACGTCGCCTGCCGCCGGGCCGACCCCGCCCGCCAGGCGATGCTCCTCTACCACCTCGCCCTGTGCCACTGGCGGCTGGGCCGGGCCAGCGAGGCCATTGCCGCGGCCCGCGAGGCAGCCAGCCAGTCGCCCCTCTTCATCAACCCCCATCGCGTCGAGGACGCCGAGGCCCTCCGAACCGCCCTGCAGCTCTGCCCCGACGACGCCCTGGCCCACCTGCTCCTCGGCAACTGCCTCGCCTCGCTCGCCCGCTGGGACGAGGCGGCCGGCCACTGGACTCGCGCGGCACATCTGGCCGACTCCGGCGAGACCGCGGTCCTCGCCTGGCGCAACCTCGCCCTCTTCCGCTGGCACAAGCAGCGCAACGCCCCCGACGCCCTCGACGCCTGCACCCACGCCCTCTCTTCACTCGAAACGCGAGACGCGAAACTCGAAACTGCCGCCTGGCGGCTCTGGCTCCAGCGCGACCACGTGCTTTCGGCCTCCGGCCGCCACGCCGAGCGCGTCGCTGCCTTCGACTCGGCCCCCGACGCCGTGAGGGCCAAGTGGCAGGTGCTGGCACGGGGCCAAGGACGTCGGCGACCTGGCGAAGGCCCGCGAGCACTTCGAGGCGGCTGCCGACTACCCGCACCACCTGTCCGTCGGCAAGCCCACGGCCACGGACGACGCCGACGCGCTCTTCTGGGCCGGCTGGTGCGCCCTCGAGGCAGGCGATCGGGAGGCGGCTCGCCGTCTCCTCGGCGCCGCCGCCACCGAGTCCCAGCCCCGCGACGCCGCGACCGCCGACTTCAGGTCCCGCGCTGCCGAGCTGCTCCGCACCATCGCCTGAGTAGCCACCACGGGACACCGGTGGCCGCCCAGCCAGCATCTGGAAACATGATTGACAGCATTTGTCAAATCATGTAAAGTAGGTTTGCGCGTGTTTGCCTGAGGCATTGGGGAAGGTATGGCCACGGACTCACCCTCCACGGGAGCGATCAGCCCCCGGCCGTTCTGGACCGGGCGCATCCAGGCCGCGTGGCGCAAGCGCCCGGTCGTCTGGCTCTCCGGCGTACGGCGGGTCGGCAAGACCACGCTCGCCCGCATGCTGCCCGGCGCCAACTACGTCAACTGCGACCTGCCGTCCGAGGCCCGGCGCCTCCAGGACCCCGAACCCTTCCTCAGGGGCCTGTCTCGTGGCGCCACGGTGGTCTTCGACGAAGTCCACCGCCTCGACGACCCGAGCCGCGTGCTGAAGATCGCGGCGGATGCCTATCCCCAGCTCCGCGTGCTGGCCACGGGCTCGTCCACGCTCGCGGCGACGCGGAAGTTCCGGGACAGCCTGACGGGCCGCAAGCTGGCCCTCCACCTGCCGCCCGTGCTGTGGACCGAGTGCGCCGAGGCATTCGGGATCAGCGACCTCGACCGGCGGCTGCTGCACGGGGGCCTGCCCGAGCCCCTGCTCGCCACGGAGAAGGACCCCGCGTTCTTCGCCGAGTGGATGGACAGCTTCTACGCGCGCGACATCCAGGAGCTGTTCGCCATCCGCAGCCGCGCGGGCTTCCTGAAGCTCCTGCACCTGCTGTTGCGCCAGAGCGGCGGGATGCTGGACTATTCGGGCCTCGCGCTGCACAGCGACCTCTCTCGCCCGACGGCCAAGGCCTACGTCGAGGCGATGGCCGTCGCCCACGCCGCGTTCCTCCTCCCGCCCTTCCACGGCGGGCGCCGGCCCGAGGTCACGCGGCAGCCCAAGTGCTATGCCTTCGACACGGGCTTCGTCACCTTCGTGAGGGGCTGGGACACGATACGCGAGGAGGACCGCGGAATCCTCTGGGAGCACCTGGTGCTCGATATCCTGCGGGCCACGGCGGGGGATCGGGCCTTGGCCTACTGGCGCGACCGGGCCGGGCGCGAGATGGACTTCGTGGTGAAGGGCGCCCGCCAGCGCGTGGATGCCGTGGAGTGCAAGGTGGACCCCGACCGCTTGGACCCAAAGGCGCTGGCCGAGTTCCGCGCGGCGTATCCCTTGGGCGACAACTACGTTGTCAGCCCTCTGGTGGCCACGCCCTACGAGCGGAGGCACGGAGAGCTGCTCGTGCGCTACGTGGGAGCCGCCCATCTGCCGTGGTGGGGCGGCTGAGGCCTGCCTCACTCGAAGCGCAGGGTGCCGAAGCCGCGATAGTTGTGGAAATTCGGGCCGGAGGCGGGCGACCAGGCCCAGTGGGTGGCAGGCGATTCGTCGTAGTCAATCCGATAGAGATTCCCGTGCCACAGGACGCCCCGCGTCGGCGGCACGCCGCCCAGCCCACGCATCAACGCGAAGGGGACGAAGAACTCGGCGGTCCAGCCCTGGACGGCGGCCATCGGGGCCTTCGGGCCGCCGCGGACCGCCGTGGCCCGGCGCACCGTGCGTCCGCCCTCGTAGTGCCAGGGCCGCCAGCCCATGAACATCCCGCCCTGGTTCGGGATCAGCAGCGGCAGCTCGACGCCCAGCGGCGAAATCTCGTACTCGAAGTACAACACCTGCCGCGGGTCGGGCCAGAGGAACACCTCCACCACGTCCTCCCGGTAGATGTCGTCGCCGTCCTCCGTCATCGTGCAGGTCAGGCGGCGGTCCGCGCAGTCGAACAGCCGGCGTACTTCGGCGAGCTGCTCGACCGCTCGAAGGGCGAGGGGTTTGAGGCGCTCCTGGGGGCGGCCACGCAGGGCCGCCCCTACAGCGAGGTCCTCGACCTGCGCAGCTACGCGATGAAGTGGTATGGCGAGGCGAAGAACGGCCCCGCCGTCCTCGCCATCGCCAAGGAGTACATGAGCGCCTTCCCAGGCTCCTTCGACTGGGGCCGCGTCTACAACCATTGCATGCTCTGCCCGCACGTGGCGATGGACGCGAAGCTCGATCTGCTGGCGGAGGTGCTGGCGAAGGGCGGGGCCAGCCGCCCGCTGGGCGACCTCGCCAACAACCTGGCCAAAGTCACTGACCCGGACAAGAAGCGCCCCTGGGCCGACCACCCGCGCTTCCAGGCGCTCAAGAAGGGCCTGGACGACAAGAAGGCCGGCACCGAGCCGCTGATGGGCGCCCACGTGGCCCTCCACAACCTGCAGGCCAACAGCCAGCAGCACAACCCGGCCGTCTTCGACGCCTACGCCGCCTTCCTCAAGGCATACCCCGGCCGCATCCCCGGCGGCTGGGAGAAGACACGGAACGCCCAGGACGTGCTGGTCCTCGGCGTCGCCAGCCGCGCCGGCAGCATGCAGTGGGACAACCGCCAAGGGATGTGCCTGTGGGCCGAGCTGACCGCCCCACGCCTCGACCTCGGCTCCGCCTGGGAGGGCCTGGCCCGCCGCGTCTCCGAGCACCAGAGCCGCGCCACGCTCCACAAGATCGCCCCCGCCTACATGGCCCTGTGCGGCGGCAACGAGAACGGCGACCCAGCCGTCTGGACCCATCTGCGGGGCGCCCTGAACCCGCGCGCCGACGCCAAGAGCCTGTTCGCCCCCGCCTACCCCAAGCTGGGCGGTGAGAACGCCCTGGCCTACCTGGCGGCCCAGGAGGCCCTCGACCCGCAGCTCGTCGCCGACGAGATGGCCAAGATCGTGGCCATGCCCGGCTTCAAGTTCGCCAGCCGCACCGCGGCCAGCACCCTCATCCACACCCTCTACCAGCGGGCCGGCGACACCTGCAAGGTCGCCCCCAGCCTCATCAAGGCGCTGTGGGACTTCTATCGCGCCGAGGAGGAGCGGACGGGCAACTACAGCGTGATGACCGAGGCGTATGCCTACGGCCTCTACACGAAGCTCGGCCTGGCCAAGGAGGCCGAGGCCCACCTCGCCCAGTACCTCGCCTCGCTCGCCAAGCGCGCGGCGCCGCAGCAGATTGAGGCCCTGGCCTCCATCGCCCAGTCGCTGCCCGTCGAGGCCGACAAGAAGCTGGTGCCCAACCAGCGGCTCCACACCCTCCTCAAGCTCCTCGCCCCCGCCTACCAGCGCGTACCCGCCACGGATTGGCTGCTGTGCGTGGTCCACGACCAGGTGCTCGACGACGCGAACGGCGTGGCCGCCGGGTGGCCCGACGGCGCGGAGAAGAACGAGGCGGCCGCCTTCCTCCGCCTCCAGGTGCAGATGGTGCTCGACGGCGTGCGGCACTCGGGCCGCGGCAGCAGTCTCTTCGCCCCCGCGCAGCGCTGCCTCACGGAGGCCATCGGACAGGATGACTGGCCCCAGGCCAGCCGGCTCACCCGCTTCTACGCCGGCCTCCTGCGCTGGGAGAACGACTGGTCGAAGGTCTACAACGACCACATCGTGCCCATCGTGGACAAGCTTCAGGCCAAGGGCGCCTTCGAGCTGGCCTACGTCTTCCTGGCCGAGGTCGAGCGCCGCAACCGGCCCAGCGAGGAGTTCGCCAAGCAGCTCGCCATCCTCAAGGCCAAGGTCGCACGCGAAGTCGCCGACCTGATCCCCGTTCCCAAGGGCCACCCGACCTACGACCTGCACCTGGCTGCCCAGGCACTCTCGTTCGGCAACGAGACCCGCGCCTGGGAACTCACCGCGCCCAAGCTCAAACTCATGCCCGAGGCCTGGACCAGCCTGGACCCCGGCTACGTGGCCTGGACCGTGGACCAGATGCGCAAGCAGAAGCTCGCCAAGGAGGCCCTCGAACTCTCCTTCACCGTCCTCCTCCGCGAGTTCGACCTCGACCCCGAGGTCGCCGCCAGCGTGTCGCTCACGAAGGGCGACGTCTACGCCGACATGCAGAACTACCAGGCGGCCCGCATCGAGTACGAGGGCCTGAAGAACAACAAGCGCTACAGCCGCACCGAGGCCGGCGGCAAGGCACGCTACCGCCTCATCCACCTCCTCATCCTCACCAAGGACTACACGGCGGCCGAGAGCCAGCTCGAGCGCCTGCTCGAAAGGACCACCTCAAGGAGGTCTTCAAGCGCAAGCACGACCACGTCGAGGCCCGCCTGCTCGAGGGCGAGCTGAAGCTCCTCGTGCCCCGCGGCCTCGCCTCCACCGAAGTCCTCATCGGCAATCCCAGGCTCCGCACCGTCGCCATCCCAGGCCGCATCCTCACCCTGAAGCTCCAGGACGCCAACCTCTCGATCGCCCGCGGCGGCGCCGCCGTTCCCGTCATCGTCACGACCGCCCCGGGCGGCGACCTCGAGAATGTGAAGCTGCTGCCCAGCTCGGGCGAGAAGAACCTCTTCATCGGCACCATCGCCACCGCCCTGGGCAAGGTGGAGAAGAACAACCTCCAGCTCGAGGTGCGTGGCACCGACACGATCTCCTACGTCATCGAGCCCGAGTTCCAGAAGGCCAACGACCTGCACTACCCGCCGAAGATGCTGGAGGTGAAGTACGACGCCCGCCTGGCGGCGAGCGCCGGCGAAATCCTCACCGAGGAGGAGGCCGAGAAGCGCGCCCTCGAGCTCCGCCTCGCCCGCGAGCGCGGCGTCGTCGAGAGCCGCCGCTACGAGGGCCGCTCGGGCAACGTCGTCCGGCCAGGCTCGGCCTCGCCCTCGAAGTTGAGGATGAGGCGGTGGCGAAGGGCGGGCTGGGCGAAGTGCGCGATGTCCTCGAAGCTCACGTTGTAGCGGCCGCTGGCTAGCGCGCGCACCTTGCCGGCCAGCACGAGGGCCTGTGCGCCGCGGGGGCTGGCGCCGTAGCGGACGAAGCGGCTCACGAGGTCCACCGCGAACTCCCCGCCCGGATGCGTGGCGAGGACGAGGCGCGCCGCGTAGTCGCGCACGTGGGGCGCCACGACCACCTGGCGGGCCAGCTCCTGCCCGGCCAGCACGCGGTCGCCGCCGAGCACCTTCTCCACGTGGGGCGCCGCCGCCTCGGTTGTCCGCTCCAGAATCGCGTTCAGCTCCTCGCGGTTCGAGTAACGGACCAGCAGCTTGAGGAAGAAGCGGTCGAGCTGGGCCTCTGGGAGTGAATAGGTGCCCTCCATCTCGATCGGGTTCTGCGTGGCGAGGACGAAGAAGGGGCGCTCCAGGACGTGCGAGCGCCGGCCGACCGTGACCGTGCGCTCCTGCATGGCTTCGAGGAGGGCGGACGTGAACTGCACGCGGGAGAAGGCGAGGTCGAGGGCCTCGGCCAGGCTGCGGACGAGGAGGGTCTTGCCCAGGCCGGGCACGCCTTCGAGCAGGCAGTGGCCGCCTGCGTAGAGCGCGGTGAGCACGCCCTCGACGACCTCGGCGTGGCCGACGATGACCCTGCCGACCGCCTCGCGCAGGGCCTTGTGGTCCGCTGCGAACTGCCTCGCACGCTCCTCGATGCTCGCGCTCATGGGCATCTTCCCCGCATGGCCGAATGACCCCAGGCCACTGCGGCCATTGTAGGCCCGGCCCGCGCCCCTGTCAAGGCGGGAACGCGTGCCGTGCTTGGCCGCCTTTCTCTGGCCTCCGCCTGTGTGGCACGGTTGGCTTGCCCAACCGTGTCTGCGGCACGCCACGGGAGGAACACGGCTGGACGAGCCAGCCGTGCCACGCCTGACGCCCTGCGCTCGATGGCCCCAACGACGGGGCAAGACTCACCGGTCCCTTTGACAGCGTTCCGGACTTGGGCTAGGCTTAGGGTGCCAATTGCGGCTCGCGGCACGGAGCCGCGCGACACGCCAGTGGAGAATGCATGCCGTGAGCGACTTGGAGCGCCGCGACAGCCGACGCCTGGGGGATACTCTACGCGAGTTCCTCGTGCTGGACGACGAGGACGTGGAGCACGCGGCCCAAGTGGCCAAGGCCACGGGGAAGCGCATCGGAGAAGTGCTCGAGGACTCCGGCGTCATCACGCCCGAGCAGAAGCAGCGCGCCCTGGGCCTCCAGTGGGGCGTCCCCTTCATTGACCTCACCGACTACGAGTACGACGAGAAGGCCATCCAGAGCGTGCCCGAGCGCATGCTCAAGGAGCACAAGGTCATCCCCCTCAAGCTGGAGGGCAACGAGCTTGCGCTGGCCATCACCGACCCGCTGAACGTGCGGGCGATTGACGAGATACGGCTGACCACGGGCTTCGACGTCGAGGCATTCATCGCCGTCGAGGAGCAGGTGCTGCACGCCCTCGACCACTACTTCGGCCTGCAGGCGACCGACGTGGCCGGCCTGATGGAGAGCACGTCGAAGGAGGCCGAGAGCGTCCAGGTCGAGGCTGTCTCGTCGCCCGAGGAGGAGACGGAGGATCTTCGGCTGGACGAGGACGAGCCGGTGATCGTGCGGCTGGTGAGCCTGATCCTGGCGGGCGGCATCAGCAAGGGGGCGAGCGACATCCACGTGCAGCCCGAGGAGCGCGCCCTGCGCATCCGCTACCGCGTGGACGGCGTGCTGCACGACGCGCCGAGCCACTCGTGGCGCTACGGCAAGGCCCTGACGGCCCGGCTCAAGGTGATGGCTCAGATGGACATCGCGGAGAAGCGGCGCCCCCAGGACGGCCGCATCTCGTTCAACTGCGGCGGCAAGCGCTTCGACCTGCGGGTGTCGAGCCTGCCCGGCGTCTACGGCGAGAAGCTCGTCATGCGCATCGCCGAGCACGGCGGCGCGAGCGTGCCCCTGCACAAGCTCGGCTTCGCCGAGGACCAGCTCAAGCGCTTCGAGGAACTCGTCCTGCGGCCCTACGGGATGATCCTGGTCACGGGCCCGACGGGGTCGGGGAAGACGACGACGCTCTACTCGGTGCTCGAGCGGCTGAACAGCCCGGAGAAGAACATCCTGAGCGTGGAGGACCCCGTGGAGCGGCGCATCGCCGGGGTCACGCAGGTGCAGGTGGGCTCCACGAACAGGTCGCCGATGAACTTCGCCACGACTCTCCGCTCCGTCCTGCGGCAGGACCCTAACATCATCATGGTCGGCGAGATCCGCGACCACGACACGGCGCTCATCGCCACCGAGGCGTCGCTCACCGGCCACCTGGTGCTGAGCACGCTGCACACGAACGACGCGCCCGGCGCGGGGCCGCGGCTCCTCGAGATGGGCGTCGAGCCCTTCCTCGTCTCCTCGTCCCTCCTGGGCGTCCTGGCCCAGCGCCTCGTGCGCGTGCTGTGCCCCAAGTGCCGCGAGGCCTACGACCTGCCGCCCGGCGCGGATCGGGCTGCTGGCCGCCATCGCGTGCTCGCTACTGCTCGTGGTGCTCGGCTTCCTCATCCCCGTCTCGGCCGCCGTGCGGAAGGGCCGCCAGGAATGACGTGTGGAGCCTTGAGCCCAGTCGCCTGCGCCGCCATCGCTCTTCTCGTCGCGGGGTGCGAGCCGGCCACGGCCTTGTTCAACGGGGGGCGCATGCTGACCGTCGGCGCCGTGTTCTGGCGGCGGTCCACCCCCGCTTTCGCGCGGCCGGGCGACGCCGCTCCGGTCATCTTCATTCCCAAGGGCGCCATCTGCGACGTCCGCGACAACTCGAGCGAGCTGCACACGCGGGTGAAGGTGCAGGTGGACGGGGGCTGGCACGACGTGTGGGTGCGGTCGCTGCCGCCGAACAGCGTGGGGATACGCTTCCGGCCATTGCTCACATTCGCCTACGTCACCTACGGCACCGAAGCCGATCCCGACCTCGATTGGCCGCTGACAAAGCGGGCGCTGCTCGCGGCAGGCAGAAAGGAGCTGGCGGCGATGACGGAGAATGGCCGGTGGACACCCCAGCATGGTGGTCTGGTTCGGGGCGCTGATGGTGCTCGGACTCGCGTGCCCGTGGCGCGCGACCGATCCGCCCCCGCCTCCTGCCGGGCGCCCGACGCCGAGCGAGGACGCCTGTAGGCGATGGCGGTTCCTGCTGTCCTTCGCTGCCGGGCTGACCGCGACTACCCTCGCGCTTCTCGCCGCATGGCGGGGCCCTGGTACCCACCCGGACTTCCGGCCCCGCCAGTACTTCGCCGGACGCAGGCTGATGCAGATCGATGGGGCCATTCAGCGGCATATCGAGGAGACCGGGAAGCCTCCTTCGACCCTCGGCGAACTCCAGGAAGTCAGAGATGGCGGTTTCCGGGTCGGCCAAGATGGTGCCGTGCTGGACCACTGGGACCAGCCACACCGCTACTCCGTGGATGGCGCGAAGTACCTGGTCGTGTCCTATGGCCGCGATGGCAAGCCGGGCGGCCTAGGCCTAGACTGCGACCTCACGAATGAGAACCCAACTCCGCCGGAGTCTCTGCCAACGTTCAGCCAGTTCCTCTTCGATCTGCCGACGGGGCGCCTCGTCGCGACGTCCGTGCTCAGCGGCGTGGTTGTGTTTCTTCTGGCCTTCTCCACCATCAAGAAAGACCTCTTCGCCGCAATGCCCGGAGGCGCGGTCAGCATTGCCATCAAGCTTGCCGTCACGGTCGTCGCCGCTTTGGTTGCGGCCTCGTTCGTCAGTGTTCTGCACATTCCGACGGGTCATTGAGCCATGAGATTCCGGTACCTCCGCGACCCGCTCTTCCTGTTCTGCCTCGCCCTGTACTTCGTCAACCGGTGGGCGCTCAAGCCGCTCTCGCCGCA
The DNA here is from genome assembly GCA_041320515.1 of Planctomycetota bacterium. Classification (GTDB taxonomy): domain Bacteria; phylum Planctomycetota; class PUPC01; order DSUN01; family DSUN01; genus DSUN01. Next base: position 5,812,985 of record JBGLNR010000001.1, read on the forward strand.
TCCCTTCTTCCACAGCTACCTCAACGATCTCATCTGCATCCCCTTCTGGGTCCCGATCGTGCTTTTCGCTTTGCGCAAACTCCGGCTCAGGAGGGACGATCGCGTCCCTCAATCCTATGAGATTCTGATCCCATTGGTCATCTGGTCGCTCGTATTCGAACTCCTCCTGCCCAGCATGGGGCCCTTCGCAGGAGTGGCGTTCACGGACCACCTGGACGTCTTGTGCTACGCTCTCGGAGCCGCCTTCGCTTCCGCATTCTGGGGGGCCTGGTATGCGAAGACGGCGGGAACAGCCCACGTTGCGGAGAGTTCGCCCCCGCAAGCGCGGGGCGGGACAGCCCTGCTGGGCGCGCTGATCGCGCTCGGGCTCGCGTGCGCGTCGCGCGCGGGCGAGGCTCCCCCCGCCGGGCTGGGCGACGTGCTCGAGCCGATCCGGGCGAAGCACAAGCTGCCGGCGCTGGCCGCGGCCGTGGTGCTCAAGGGGCGCGTGGTGGCTCTCGACGCCGTGGGCGTGCGGAAGGCGGGCAGCGACGCCGCCGTGACGCTGGACGACCAGTTCCACATCGGCTCGTGCACGAAGGCGATGACGGCGACCGTCGTGGGCCTCCTCGTCGAGCAGGGGAAGCTGAAGTGGGAGACGACGCTTGCCGAGGCGCTGCCCGACCTGGCCGACGCGATGCACCCCGACTTCCGGCCCGTGACGCTCCGCCAGCTCCTCTGCCACCGCGGCGGGGTCCACCCCAACCTGCCCGAGGGCAAGTCGTGGGCCGACGCCGTCCAGGGCGACACGCCCCGCGAGCAGCGCGCGCGCTTCGCGCGCGCCCACCTCACGCAGCCGCCGGCCTACAAGCCGGGCACGAAGTTCCAATACGCCAACGCCGGCTACGGTATCGTGGGCGCCGTCGTGGAGCGCGTGACCGAGACGCCTTACGAGACGCTGATGCGGACGATGCTCTTCGAGCCGCTGGGCATGGCCTCGGCAGGCTTCGGCGCGATGGGCACGCCAGGCAAGGTGGACCAGCCGTGGCAGCACCGCGTCAACGCCAAGGGGGAGCAGCAGGCCATCGAGCCGGGGCCGAAGAGCGACAACCCCGACCCCCTCGGCCCCGGCGGCAAGGTGCACTGCTCGCTGGGCGACTGGGCGAAGTTCGCCGCCGAGCACCTGCCCACCAGCCCGCGCTCGCCCGCTATCAAGGGCGGCACGTGTCTTTCAGGAAAGGAGACTTGTGCAATGGGTATGTTCTGCTACCAGTGCGAGCAAACGGCCAAAGGCACCGGCTGCACGGTGCAGGGGGTGTGCGGCAAGGACCCCGAGGTGGCCGCGCTCCAGGACCTCCTGGTCGAGGCCGTCAAGGGCATCGCCCGCTACGCCCACTGCGCCCGACAGCAAGGGGCCAAGGACCCCGCGATTGACGGCTTCGTGCTCGAAGCCCTCTTCGCCACGCTCACCAACGTGAACTTCGATGCCGCCCGCTTCCAGGAGTACGCCACCCAGGCCGCCGTCATCCGCGACAAGGCCAAAGCCCTGTGCCAGGGCGCCTGCGCCAAGGCAGGCAAGGCCTGCGCCGACCTCGGCTGCCCCGTCCTCGCGCCCGAGGACGCCAGCATCCAGAAGCGCATCGCCGCCCTCGGCGACACCGTGACCGGCCTCCAGGAACTCATCGTCTACGGCCTCAAAGGCGTCGCCGCGGGCGAGCTGAACCTCAAAGCAATGGAAATCCTCGACGCGGCCAACACCAACACCTACGGCCACCCCGAGCCCACCCAGGTGCGCGTCACCCCCCTCAAAGGCAAGGCCATCCTCGTCTCCGGCCACGACCTCAAGGACCTCGAGGAACTCCTCAAGCAGACCGAGGGCACGGGCATCAACGTCTACACCCACGGCGAAATGCTCCCCTGCCTCGCCTATCCCGCCCTCAAGAAATTCAAGCACCTCGTCGGCAACTACGGCTCCGCCTGGCAGAACCAGCAGCGCGAGTTCGACGACTTCCCCGGCGCCATCGTCATGACCACCAACTGCCTCATGAAGCCCAAGGAGAGCTACAAGGCCCGCGTCTTCACCTGCGGCCCGGTCGGCTTCAGCGGCATCGCCCGCATCCAGGGCCACGACTTCGCGCCCGCCATCATCGCCGCCCTGGCCGCCCCCGGCTTCGCAGCCGACGCGGTCGAGCAGAAGATCACCATCGGCTTCGGCCGCAGCTCCGTCATGAGCGTCGCCGGCGCCGTCATTGACGCCGTCAAGAAGGGCGCCATCAAGCACTTCTTCCTCGTCGGCGGCTGCGACGGGGCCAAGCCAGGCCGCAACTACTACACCGACTTCGCCCAGGCCGTGCCCAAGGATTGCGTGATCCTGACCCTCGCCTGCGGCAAGTACCGCTTCAACAAACTCGACTTCGGCGACATCGGCGGCATCCCGCGCCTGCTCGACATCGGCCAGTGCAACGACGCCTACTCGGCCATCCAGATCGCCGTGGCGTTGGCCAACGCCTTCAACACCGACGTCAACAGCCTGCCGCTCTCGCTCATCCTGTCGTGGTACGAGCAGAAGGCCGTGGCCATCCTCCTCACGCTGCTGCACCTGGGCATCAAGAACATCCGCCTCGGCCCGAGCCTCCCGGCCTTCGTCACCCCGCCCGTCCTGGGCGTCCTCGTCGAGAAGTTCGGCATCGCCCCCATCACCACACCCGCCGGGGACCTCAAGGCCATCCTCGGCTGAGTCCACCGGCGGCCCCTCTCCCGCGGGCCTCGCGCCCGCGGGAGGGCTGGCCCGCCCCCCTTCGCACCTCTGTCGCCGCCCGCCCGCCTCCCCCCCACCTTGTGCCTGCTGTCCCAGGGATTACGGACTTCTAGAACTCCGTAATCGAACTCCCACCATCACAGTGCCCCCAGTACCAGGGGCTGACAGGCGGCCCGCGCGCACACACACACGCCTGCCTCCCCACCCGCGAGCCAGCCCTTTCCGCGCGTCGCGCCTCCTGTGGCAGTCATTACGGACTTCTAGAACTCCGTAATGACCCCCCCAGCGCTGTAGCGCTCCCCGCGTGAGCGGCCGGCACGCGGTCGCTCCAGTCCGTTCCGACTGTGCGTTGGCCGTCCTGCGGCCATCGAGGCCGACGGGCGGCCGGTGGCACAGGCATCCGCGCACACGCCGTCGCAGGCGAGGCCGCCCCGAGCCATGCCGAGGGGACGCCTGTGCCACCGATCGCCCAGAGCCAAGTTGTCAAAGAACGCGTGCGGCGGCCCGATGCTACTTGCGTTGGCTATGCGTTGGCCGGCCGCCTCGGGCAGACACCCCTACGAGCGAAGGCCGCGCCCTCCGGCCGGGCGCGCCGCTGACGCGGATTCCAGATCCCAAATCCCAGATCACAGATTCCTCGATCCGCAAGCGTTCGCCTTCGCTCCCAGTCGCCTGGTTCGGCCCGGAACTGCGGGCAGGTTCTTCCGCGGAAGACACGGACAAACGAGTTTGTCCGTGCCACCCCTTGCTTCTCCTCTGTGAACCGCGGGTGCCACGCCCAAACTTGTACGTGTTTAGCCTTGTTGGGTGGCGAGCGAGAGGCGGGAGGCGAGGTAGGAGATGAAGTCCTTGGCCCGCTGGGCACAGGTGGTGGCGAGGCTGGCGAGGACCTGCCAAGCGTCGCGGCCGGCCTCGGTCTTGTTGCCGCAGGAGAGTTTGCGGGCGATGACGTTGTCGTAGATGGACCAGGGGAGTGGGACTGGGACGGCGTAGACCATGCCCACGCGGCGTCGGAGGGCGGCGACGTCGGTGGAGGGGGCGTAGATGTCCTGCCCGTCGAGCAGGACGCGGCCGGTTCGTGTGAAGGCGGGTTCGAGGTCGTTGAGGCGGTTGAGGCTGCGGAGGAAGGTGGTCTTGCCGCCGCCGGCCGGGCCGATGATGGCCAGGCGCTCGCGGGGGAAGACCTGGAGGGAGATGTGCTTGAGGGCCACGGCGGGGCCGAACGACACGCAGAGGTCCTCGACCGCCAGCTTGGGGTCCGTGGCCATGGCTCAGCGTCCCTTTGCGGCGAAGCGGCGCATCAGCCAGTAGGCGAACAGGTTGATGGCCAGGATGAGGACGATGAGGACGCAGGCGGTGGCGTAGGCCCTGGACATCGAGATGCCCTCGGTGGCGAGGATGTAGAAGTGGAGCGAGAGGGTGCGGGTGGAGTCGAAGATGCCCTGGGGCATGCCCAGGGCGGAGCCGGCGGTGAGCATGACGGCGGCGGTCTCGCTGATGCTGCGGCCCACGGCCAGCACGACGCCGGTGGTGATGCCGGGCAGGGCGGAGCGCAGGACGACGCGGGTGACCATCTGCCACCGCGTGCTGCCGAGGCCGAAGCTGGCCTCGCGGTAGGCGCGGGGCACGGCGCGGATGGCCTCCTCGCTCGTGCGGATGATCGTGGGCAGCACCATGAGGGCCAGGGTGAGGGCGCCGGAGAGGATGGAGAAGCCCATGCCCAGGGTGATGGTGAAGAACACGAAGCCAAAGAGGCCGAAGATGATGGAGGGGATGCCGGCCAGGCAGTCGGCCCCGAAGCGGATGACGGCGGTGAGGCGCCCCTCGCGCGTGTACTCGGTGAGGTAGACGGCCGTGGCCAGGCCGATGGGCGCGGCGATGAGCACGGCCAGGCCCGTGATGTAGGCGGTGCCGACGAGCATCGGGAAGATGCCGCCCTCGCGGCCCATCGAGCGCGGCGGCTGGGTCAAGAACTCCCAGGAGACGTGGGGCAGCCCCTTCCAGAGGATGAAGGCGATGATGGCGAGCAGCACGGCGATGGTGACGCCCGCGAGCGCCCACATCAGGCCCACCGCCGCGCGCTGCGTGGACGCGGGGGAGACCCTCATCGGCTGCCCCCTCCAGCGCGCCGCCGCGAGAGGACGAGCGCGGCCGTGTTGAGGACCATGATGATCGCGAAGAGCACCACGCCGGTGGCGAAGAGCGCCTGGCGGTGGTCGCCCGCCGCGTAGTTCATCTCGATGGCGATGTTGCTCGTGAGCGTGCGCACGGAGTCGAGGGGGCCGTGCGGGACGGCGATGGTGTTGCCGGCGACCATGATGACGGCCATGGTCTCGCCGATGGCGCGGCCCATGCCCAGGATGACCGCGGCCACGATGCCCGAGCGGGCCGCGCGCAGCATCACCATGTGCGTCGTCTGCCACTCGGTGGCCCCCAGGGCGAGCGAGCCCTCATAGTAGGGGCGCGGCACCGCCTGAAGCGCGTCCACCGAGATGCTGATCACGGTGGGCAGCACCATGATCCCCAGCACAATCGAGGCGGCGAGCACGGAGAGGCCCGAGCCGCCCAAGTGCTCGCGGATGAACGGCACGAGGACGACGAGGCCGATGAAGCCGTAGACCACCGAAGGGATGCCCGCGAGGAGTTCAATGGCCGGCTTGAGGAAGCCGACGAGACGCGGCGGGCAGAACTGCGTGAGGAGGATGGCCACGCCGACGCCGAAGACGACGCCGATGACCATGGCCCCGGCCGTGACTGCGAGGGAGCCGACGATCATGGGGAAGATGCCGAAGCGCGGGGCCAGCTTGTCGAGGGGGCGCCATTCGTCCGAGAGGATGAAGTCCCTCAGCCCCACCTTCACCATCAGGGGGAAGCCCTCCTTGAAGATGAAGGCGGTGATGAGCGCCAGGCCCGCGATGGCCGCGAAGGCCATCACGGCCAGCACCACGCGGATGAGCGACTCGGTCCTCACTGCGCCCGGACCAGCCCTTCTTTCTCCAGGAGCGACTGTGCGGGCGGAGAGAGGACGAACTTGATGAACTTCTCTGCCGCCTCGCTCGGCTTGCCCTTCACCACGAAGAGGAACGGCCGCACGAGCGGGTACTTGCCGGCCAGCACCTCCTCCGCCGTCGGCTTCGCGCCCTCCACCGTCACCGTTCGAGTTCTGGGTCATCGCCGAGCGCGCGATGCGCGCCGCGCCCATCACCAGGTGCTCGAAGGCCTCGCGGGTGCCCGACCCCTCCTCGCGGGTGACCAGAGTGATCCGCGTGTCGTCGCCCCCCACGTCCTTCCAGTTGGCCACCTTGCCCTCGAAGATGTCACGGACCTGCTCGCGGGTGAGGCCGCTCACCTTGTTGGCCTGGTTCACCACCACGGCCAACCCGTCGCGCGCGACGGTGATGGTGGTGAACCCCGTCTCATCGGGCTTCAGGGCGCGCGAGCACATGCCGATCTGGGCGATGCCGTTCGTCACCGCCTGGATGCCGGCCGTGGACCCGCCGCCCTGCACCTCCACGTGGACGCCCGGATTGTTGCGGTTGAACTCCTGCGCGAGTTCCCCGGCGAAGGGCTCGACCGAGGTGGAGCCGACCACGCTCACCCCCTCACCCTTGCCGCCCCCGCAGCCGGCGCACAGCGCCATCAGGCCCATCGCCGCCGCTCGTGAAGATGAGCTTCACGCCGTTGGCGTAGCGGAACTCGACGTTCCAGTCAATCGCCGTGTCGTTATAGCCGTCGGTGGGGAAGGTGCCGGTGCCAGCGACCTCGAGCGGGCCGGTGCGGTCGGTGCCGTTGCCCCACTGGGCAATGTCGAGGGGGTGGACCCCGCAGCCGGAAATCCAGCCCGCCGTGTAGTCGGAGCGGAACTGCCAGCCGCCGCCGCCGACGCTCTGGCCCATGAAGGGCGACCAGGGGGCGGGGCCGAGCCACAGCTCGTGGTCGAGCTGCGGCGGGACGGGCACGGGCGCGCGGTTGCCGCACTGGTGGCCGCCGCGCTCGCAGACGCGGATGGTGTGGACCTTGCCGATATAGCCGTTGAGGGCCAGCTCGCACACGTGGCGGAAGCCGTGGTAGGAGCGCTGGTGGGTGCCGTGCTGGAACACGCGGGCGTAGCGGCGGGCCGTGTCGGCCAGCGCCCGCCCCTCCGCAATGGTCACGGAGAGCGGCTTCTCGCAGTAAACGTCCTTGCCGTTCTTGAAGGCGGCGATTGCTGGGGAGCGACTGGCTCATCCTCTCGGCGCGGTCGCGCCACGGGTCGCACACGGCGATGGCCTCGGAGACCCCCTGCCTTACGAACGAGCGCAGGATGCCGCTGCCGCGTCCGCCCAGGCCGATGAAGCCCATCCCGATGCGGTCGTTGGCCCCGAAGGCTGACGGCCTGAGGATGAATGGTGCGGCGGATGCCGCCAGCGCGCCCCTCAGAAAGGTCCGACGCGACGCCTGTCGAGATGCCATGCGCGCTCCTCCTGGAAGAGAGAGGCCGACCCTGCCTTCATCACCCGCCGCCGAGTTTACCAGTTGAGCCACGCGCAGGCAAGCGGAAGTCCCACGCGATGTCCGCCGCGTGGCTTGGTCCTATCGGTCCTATCGGTCCGATCCGTCCGATCTGTCCGATCCGTCCCATGCCCCCCTCGTTTCACGACGCATGCCCCGCCGAGTCCCCCCCTGCCTGCCCCCTACGGGTTGTGGTGCTCGGAAGGGCCGCCCACAATCCCTGCCAGCGTCCCCAGTGTCCCCAGCGTCCCACCTTGTGGGGGGCTGGTGCCAGGCCGCAACTTTGTACTTTGTCTCGTCGCGGTGACACTTCAGCCGAATGAAGTAGGGTCTCAAACGCGCCCCTCCGGCAGCGGGGAAGTTCGTAGTGCGGGCTTTAGCCCGTATCTGGAGCCCAGGATACGGCCTGAAGGCCGCACTACGAACTGTCACTTCATTCGGCTGAAGTGTTGCTCGTCGCGCGGGACCCCGACACCGTGCTCGGCCCCGACATCGCGTTCATCCGCGGCGAGCGATTGGCCGCCGAGCCCCTTGGGGAAGGCTTTGGGGAAAGCGCGCCCGACCTCGCGGTCGAAGTCCTCCCCCCCGGCCAGGCCCCCCGCGAGGGACACGACAAGGCCCTTGCCTGGCTCGACGCCGGCGCCGAAATCCTCGGACGCGCCCTCCTCCCCGGCTTCCGCTGCCCCATTGCCGACCTGTTCCCTGCGCCCTGAGGCCCCGGAGCCATGGCGTCCCCCGAACTCCGCTTGCATTCCGGCCCCGGCACGGTATACTCATTGGCAGGTGAGGTGGAACACCCACGGCCCTCGGGAGACGGCGATGGATGAAGATAGGCTACTCGAGCGCATTACGGTGAACCCGAAGATCTTCGGCGGCAAGCCGATCATCAAGGGACGACGCCTCGCCGTCGAACACGTCCTCGCCATGCTCGCCGCGGGCGACAGCATGGAGACGCTCCTCGAAGGCTACCCGTGGCTTGAGCGCGAGGACGTCCTCGCCTGCCTCGCCTACGCTCACCGCGTCGTCGGCCACGAGCGCGTCGAGCCCGTCCTTGCTGAGAGCGTGACGTGAAGCTCCTGCTCGACACCTGCGTGTGGGGCGGCGCGCGGCAGGATTTCGAGCAAGCCGGCCATGACGTGGTGTGGGCCGGCGAGTGGCCCGAGGACCCCGGCGACGAAGAGATTCTTGCCCGCGCACGCAGCGAGGGCCGGGTCCTGGTCACGCTCGACAAGGACTTTGGTGAGCTGGCCGTCGTGCGTGGCGCCCCGCACTGCGGGATAGTGCGCCTTGCCGGCATCGCTGCGAGACGACAGGCGCACGCATGCCTATACGCCATCTTGCGCTACGCCGCCCAGCTCCAGCGCGGAGCCATTGTCACCGTCGAGCCAGGCAGATTGCGGATCCGTCCTGCACCCCAGCATCCTTGAGCGAGCCGCGAAGGCCCAGGAGGCCGCCGCGCCAACCGTCCCGCTCGCCGAGGCGAGACGCAGACTCAGGCTCTGAGGACGCCTCTGTGAGCCTCCTCGCCAACCCGCGAGGCCCCGAAGTCCAGTATGGTGTCCTGCGAATTCAACCCATCTACCTGGGGAAAGTGAATAAAGGTAACACTTCAGCCGAATGAAGTGAGCCAAGACCAGAGGACAAACCCTGTGGCACAGCCGCCCTCGGCTGTGCTGGAGGCGGCGCGATGGCCCGGAAGAGCGGTACTCAGACGCTCTCTGGCCGCCGGCTCACGGCTCGGCGCTGAGCCGCTTCTTCACGTCCTGCGCGAGAGATTCGGGCGTGGCGCCCTCCTGGCCGACGCGGGCACGGGCCTGGTCGAGGGCCGCGGCAGCACGGGCGAGGGCGTCGCGGCGCTCGCGCACGCCGCTGCCGCGGGGGAACATCTCGACCCGCCACACGCCCTCCAGCTTGAGGGCCAGGGAGGCCCCGCCCGACGGGAGTTGCACCTGGGCCTCGCTCTCCTTGATGGCGATCTGAGCCGTGGCGGCGAAGTCCTCGTCGCGCGGCCACACGAACGCCGCGAACTCCGCAGGGGTCGCCTGGAGGCCAACTCAGGTGTCCCAGGCGCTCTTGCCATAGGTCTGGAGCAGGACGGCGCGGAGCCGGGCGGCGGCCTGCGCGCGGCCGAAGAGCGCCTCGATGGCGTCCGCGTGGTGCTCGCCCCGCGTGGCGAAGCATTCGGCGAACTTCGCCTTGTCGCCATGAGGAGCTGACCATTTTCCTCGACGACCGGATGGTTGACCTCGACAAGCCCGTGCGCATCGTCGCCAACGGCGATGTCGTCTTCAACGACAAGGTCGAGCGTTCGCTCGAACAGCTCTTCGACAGCGCCCGCTCCCACCGCGACCCTCGCCTCTGCTACGCCGCCTCCGTCCGCATCAAGGTCCGCGACAAGTGACCCGCGCCCACTGCCGCCCCAGGCGCACCTGTGGCATGGGGGGCGCGCCTGAAGGGCGGATACACCGCCCAACCAACGAGCCACAAGTGTCTATACGGCCATCTGTTAGAGCCTCGGCGGGAGTCCCCTGTGGCCCTTCAGATGTTCAGGCGCGCCCTCGCGCGCACTAGGGAGGGCGCGCCTGAACGGGACCCCGGAGTGGCCTCACCGGGGAGCGCTCGGGTTGGACTGGCGGATCGCGTCGGCGGGGATGCGGGGGGTCGGGGCGGCGAGGGGGCCGGTGATGTGGGCAACGGGGAGGCCGGCCTCCAGGTAGGCCGCGGCGTCGGCGGGAAGGAAGGGGATGCGGCGCGGGGCCTTGACGCGCAAGGTGTACTGAAGGCCCTCCGCCGAAGTGTAGTAACCGCCATAGGTTAGGGTGCCGCCGGCGAGCGGGAGCGCGGCCGTGGCATCCCACCGGCCGCGGCCGAGGGCGAACGGGGCGTCCATTCGCTCGAAGGCAACGTCGCGCCATTCGGCGCGGCCGCTCCAGTCGGCCAGGAGGCAGAAGAGGGGGGCGCCGACGAGGCGCAGGCGGTCGAGATTCAGCTCGCCCTTGCCCGCGAGGCTGGAGCGAATGGCCTCGCCGCTCGTGCCCTGTGCCGTGAAACCCGCCTTCAGCGAGGCCACGAAGTCTATCGCCTCGGGCTGGCCGCCGGCGACGACGGCGACGAGGTCGAGGATGGGCAGCCGCGTGGCCAGGGGGATGTCGTGGCCCAGGGGCACACGGTCCATCGCCAGGTCGAGGCTGTAGCGGCAATCGCCGTCCAGCAGGGCCTTGGCCGTGGCCGCCACGGTGCCGCTCCCGGGGCGGTCCCTGGGCAGGCCGGCCAGGAGGCGCAGGCCGTCCGGCCACCGCGCGAAGTCGAGCGTCGCCTCCACCGTCCCACCGCCCGCCATCGGGGGGGGCGAGCCGTCGGACTCGATCCGCAGGTCGGCGCCGGGCCGCGGGCGGGCCGCGCCGGTAATGAGTACATTCGCGCCCCTAGTGCGTACAGAGAGGCGCCAGAGTTCGGCGGTGAGGGCGGTGAGGGAGAACGTGCTGTCGAGGTCGAGCGTGATGCGGGGCACGGGCTGCCGTTCGTCGCCATCGGTCGCCTCGCCCCCGCCGAGGGACGCCGTCGCGGACAGCCTGGCGTTGGCCATCGTGCCGTCGAGCGAGGCGTCGAGCGCGCCGTGGCCCGCGACGAGTGGTGTGCCGGGCAGGCCGCCCTGACCAAAGTCGGCCCGCGCCGCCGCCTTCACCGTCAGCCTGTAGTTGTCCATCGAGAAGGAGGGGACGGAGCCGTCGGCGACGATCTGTCGGAGCGAGGCGTCGAGGCGCACCGCCTCGCCCGGTTGGGTGACGGCGTGGAGGTCGAAGTGGGGCTTGATGGCCGACACCTCGCCGCGCAGCGTGGCGGCGACGAAGCGGTTCTCGCCGAGGAAGCCGAGTTGGGGCGCCTCGGGCAGGCCCCTGAGCCTCAGCGTGCCGCTGCCCGAGAGCCGCCGCGACGCCTGGACGTCCAGCGTGAGGTCCGCGTCCAACTTCGCCCCGGCCAGGGACACCGGCAGCGGCCGGCCAGGCCGGAGCTTCGCGGCGAGCGGCGCCAGGGCGACCAAGCCCAGGCGGAGTGTGCCCTGCGCGCCCTGAAAGGCCCCGTCGCCCGGCGCGACGGCGGCTTCCCCGAAGCCCACGATGGCGCCCCCCGTGAGCAGGCGCGCCTCCAACAGCAGGGGGCGGCGGCCGTCCGCCACGGGGCCGACGTCGGCTTTCAGCACCACCAGCGCCAGGCTGCCGCCGCCCTCGAGGTCGCGGTAGACGACGCGCAGGTTGGCGATTCGCAGCCGCTGGTAGCGCAGCGGCGAGGGCGGACGCTCCGCCAGGTCGGTCGTGTTCAGGATGCCTTGCTCGTCATGCGCCAGGCACATCTCGGCGTCCGACGGGCGAGGTCGTGCAGCCCCGCGAACAGCGCCCTTGGCGTGGCCGTGAGGCGACCGATGCGCAGGAACTCCCCATCGCCGAACCCCGCCCGCTCGCGCACCGAGATGCCGCGCGCCCGCAGCCCGGCCAGGAAGCTGAAGCGGGCGCCCTCGACCGTCACCTCGCGCCCCAGCTCCGCCGCGAGCCGCCGGGCCACGATGCGGCCCACGAAGGCCTCCGGCAGCAGCGGCGGGACCACGAAGACCAGAATCGCAGCAAGGGCGAGCAGTGCCCCCGCGGCCCACAGCGCGCGCCGGAGCCATCGCCGCCGGCGCGTGCGCCGCGGCGAGCCAGCCGCCCCAGACTTGTTCCCGGCGTGGGCCACTGTGGCCTCCGTCACGCGATGCGGATCGGCCATGCTGCGCCAGCCGCCTTGATTATAGCGGAGGGCGGGACGAATCTCCACTGGACGCCGCAGCGGGCTGTGGTATAATCGGCCACACGCAATGACCCCGCGTGCAGGCATGCACGCCATACTTTGGGAGCGGCACCGCCGTGGAATGGACACAGAGGCATCTGCTCGGGCTGGAGGACTACTCGGCCGAGGAAATCACCCGCGTGCTCGACGTGGCCGACGGCTTCCGCGGCACAGCCGCCCTCGGCTGTGACGACGGGAGGCGCCAAGAGCACAGCCGAGGGCGGCTGTGCCACATCCGACCTGCGCGGGAGGACCATCGTCAACCTCTTCTTCGAGCCGAGCACGCGCACCCGCACGTCGTTCGAGCTGGCCGAGCGACGCCTCGGGGCGACCGTCGTCAACTTCGACGTGGCGACGTCGAGCGTGACGAAGGACGAGACGCTGCGCGACACGGCCCGCAACATCGCGGCGATGGGCATTGACGCGGTGGTGATGCGCCACGGCTGCTCGGGCGCGCCCGGCCTCCTCGCCCGGTGGGGGAAAGTGATACAGATAGGCGGGGAGGCCGTAGGGCCGCCCGGATCGCCAAAGCGCCTATCTGTATCACGCCGCGGTGGGGCGGGAGGTGATACGGATAGGCGGCCGGGCGTCTGGTTTCTCGGACTCCTCGGTCCCCCATCTGTCGTGGCGATGGCGGGGTGTGGTCGAGAGGGGAGCACGGACCGGGACCTGGGGCCATGCTCGTCCCCGCTTGCCGGATGAGGAGCGGCCTCGCCGGCAGCGGCGGCTCGACCGGAGGAAGTGGGACTATCTGTTCCGTACCCCCACGGGATGTCCCCTGCCCGCCCCTGAAGGCATGCAGCTACCCGCCGACAACGCGACCGGTCCCTCGATCTTGTCGGACAGATCTCCGGAGCCTACGGGCCCGGATGTTGCCGCACGGCAACATCATGGCGAATGGCCAGAGCATCAGGCGCTGTAAGTATATATATGGGAAGCACATGCGGCCTGACTGCCCATGTTGCACCCCGTCAACGCAGGATAGGCTCGCCATGCGTAAGTCACATACGGCGAATGGTTTAGGTCTGTTGCCGTCGGGCAACATGCCAGTGAGTAGGCAGGAACGGCCCGTTCGCCTTCCGGAGAGACGAGCCATTGCAAGACCTTGTGGGCTCTACTCTTAGGTGAATCATGTGCTGGAGCTTGCGGTGGCGCCTGGGGCTGGTAGAGGGCAAAGCTCGCGTCCAGCAAGATGGGCGAGAGGGCACGGCGCCCATCGAACGGCGAATCATAAGTCTTGTAAGGTCAAGTAGTTGTGGATATACGACAGAGTAGGCTCCACGCCTCATCACAGGCACAGTATTTGCTGCGGGTACTACCGGTCTGTTGGCTCGTTTGAGCATGTGCTTCTCGCAACCTATGGACTGAGGGATCTCTGAATGAATCTGATTGCACGCTTCGGGCGGTTGGCAGCCGTGATGCTCGTCGTGAGTCTGCCGGCTTCGGCCGGTCTCCTCGAATGGGATGCCGACGGCATCCAGCCGGTCACGGGAGGGAGCGGAGCCTGGGTGACGCCACTCCAGCTCCGCCAATGGTACGGAACGGCAGGCTATCAACTGTGGAATAACGCGGCGCCGGACGACGCCCTCTTCCAGTACACCGCAGGAACCGTTCCCACTGAGCTGCCCCTGAATGTCCGCAACATCACCTTCAACGTGAGTGGTTACACCATCAGCGGTTACGGCCCGCTGGTCCTGGGCGGCAGCCCGAGCGTCATCACGGTGACCGACCCGACCGGCGTGGCGACCGGCACGACGGCGACGATCTCCGCCCCCATCGCCGGCGCGGGCGGCCTGACCAAGGCAGGGCCGGGCATCCTCGTCCTCAGCAACAACCCCGCCGGCGTCCCGTACCTCCCCAACAGCTACGCCGGCGACACGACGGTCAGCGCCGGGATACTGCGAACGACGGTGAGCAACGTCATCCCCGATGGGGCAGGGAAGGGGAACGTGAATGTGGCCGCCGGCGCTGTCCTGGAGTTCAACAGCACCGGCGCCATCTCCGAGACGATCAACGGCCTGAGCGGCGCGGGCACGGTCCGCAACGCCAACACGGGCGCTACGACGCTCTACATTGGCAACGGCGATGCCGCGGGCGCCTTCTCCGGCGTCCTCGCCAACACCAGCGGCACGCTCAACCTCGTCAAGATCGGCGCCGGCACCCAGGTGCTCACGGGCGCCAACACCTACACGGGCACGACGGCCCTCGGCGCCGTGGGCAGCACCCAGCTCCGCGGCGGCACGGTCGAGTTGTCGGGCCTCAGCGGTCGCTTCGCCCCGACCGGGACGCTCACCCTCGGCATCGGCTCCACCCTGCGGCTCAGCAACACGTCGTCGACGAACAACACCGACCGCCTCGGGGCCGGCGCCATCACGATGGCGGGCGCAACGCTCGAATTGCGGAACGATGCCTCGGCCGCCAACTACTCCGAGCTCGTCGGCACCCTGACCCTCGCCAGCGGGGGCTCCACCATCCGGGCAGACCAGGCTCCCGTGGGCAACACCTCCGCCCTCACCTTTGCCGCCGTGGCGGGCGGCCTCACCCGTCAGGCCGGCGGCACCGTCAACTTCGTCGGCACCGGCCTGGGCGCGAGCACACAGAACCGCATCCTCTTCGCCACCGCCCCCGGCTGGGCAACTGTCAACGGCGCCGACTTCGCAACCTATCCTGGCGGCGTGATTTCCGTAACCCCATTGGGAACGTACGACACCGGGTTGGAGACGGCCTGGACGACTGCCAGCAACGTGAAGCTCACCACTGGCACGACCACGCTCTCGGCCAGCCGCAACATCAACTCCCTCAACCTCGCCCAGGCCGCCGACACGACCCTCAACGTTGTCGCGGGACAGACCCTTCGCGTCGAGACCGGCGGCATCCTCGTCTCAGGCGCCTACAACGGCTCCATCGCCAACGGCACCCTCACTGCCGGCACGGGCGCCAACACCGCCGGCGAACTCGTCGTCAATCAGTACTCCGCCAACCCCTTCACCATCAGCTCCACGATTGCCAACAACGGCACAGGCGTCGTCAGCCTGACTACGACGGGCACCGGCGTCACCGTCCTCTCCGGCCAGCAGACCTACACGGGCGCGACGACGATCAACGGCGGCACGCTGCGCCTGACCAACCCGCCCCCCGCCGCCCCGACCTCGCCCGTGGCCGCCAATCTCCTCTACTGGCTCGACCCCAGCAACCTCTCCACGCTCTGGCAGGACACGGCGGGGACCATCGCCGTGACGGCCACCGGCCAGCCAGTCGCAAGGATTGACCACCGCCGCCTGCATGTCGGCGGTCAGGCGGCCCACCGTCTTCAGGGCGCCCGCCAGCTTGAACGAGCGCATCTGGCTGGGGAAGCAGTACTGCACCGAGGCCGTGGCCATGGGCACGCACACGCGGCCCTCGCCCATCATCGGGTGCCCGAAGGCCAACACGTCGTCGCCCAGCACGTCGGTGCACGTGCCGACCCCGCTCATCTCGACGTCGCCCTCGGCCATTCGCACGGCCAGGGCCGCGCCAGGCTCCAGCTTCACCTTGTCGGGGTCCTCAGCCGAAGCCCCCCCGCCCTGGACTGGGAACAGGCCGAGGGGCTCCAGCTCCCTGCGGGCCAGCTCGAAGGCCGGCTCCGTCAGCCCGCTCACGTACAGCGGCGTCTGGAGGCGATAGAGCGTCGCGGCGCCGGCCGCCAACCTGTCCCACGCGGGCCGCGCGGCGGCGACCGCCACGTCGGCCACGGTGCGCGGCCCGATGACGAGCGGGGCGTCCAGTTGCGGGGAAAAGGGGACATTCGACTTTTCCGCCGCGGGAAAGTAGACTGTCCCCTTTTCCCCCGCGCCGGCCGCCTTCTCGGGCACGGGCGAGCGCAGGGCGGCGTGCATGTTCTCGATGGGCGTCAGCCCGCACACGGGCTCCTTGGGGAAGCCCCAGCCGTAGGCCACGGCCCCCGCCAGCTTGTGGCCGCCGCCCACCTTCAGGTAGACGGGGCTGCCGCTCATCCCCGCGATCACGCCCGTCTTCTCCAGCCCCGCGCCGCTCATGCGGCAGATCACGATGTTCTGCTTCGGCATCGCGTTGCGCAGCACGCCGAGCACCTCGACCTCGAAGCGCTCGACCTTGCTCCCCTGGAACACCGACAGGCCGTAGCCCGTCATCCCCCGCTTGATCTCGTCCGCCGCCAGGTAGTTGGCGGGCAAGCCGCCGGCCCGCGCCAGCGCGCCCGCGAGTAACGCCGTGGCGACCCACGCAAAGGAGAATCTCATTCACCTGCTCCTGAAGCATTTCGCACAGAGCCGACGTGCTCACTCACCATCGCCGCATGATATGAACTATCTCCGCCCCGGTCAAGCGCGACTCCTGGCGGCGGGGCAGACTAATGTTGCTCGATGTTGCTCAATGCTGCCCAATGGCCGTTTGGCTATCCTCGTCCTTCCGGCTCAGTGTTGCCCAATGTGGCTCAATGTTGCTCAAAGTGGCTCAAACGCCGTTTGGCGATTCTCGCCCGTCCGGCTCAGTGTTGCCCAATGTGGCTCAATGTGGCTCAACATTGCGCCACGCGCGCCTGCTGGGGGGGCGGGGGGCTGGCCGATCCGTCGGATCCGTCCGATCCGTCCCATCGCTTCCCCCAACCCCCAACACCTGTCACCCAACACCTCTTCTTCCCCTCTCTCCCTCACCCATATATACGGGTCGCGTCCGACGACTCGCCAGTAGCCGCCGGGCTTATGGCGAGGGAGCGAGACGCAAGGTTTGGCGATTACGACACTTCGGGCGGGAGGGCTCGACGCAAGAGTTTTTCAACAATCGGTCGTCAGTCGGTTTGTAGTCGGTCTGGTCAATCGTTGCGGACATTGACGCCGGGCGCGAGGCGATAGCCGCCCACGGGCGCGGATGCTCGCCCAGCGGACGCAAGCCGGTGGACGGCCACGCCATCAAGGACGAGCCCCGTCAGGGGCGGGACCAGCCGTCCGGGCGACGAGGTAGACGATGGAGCCCCGCGGGAACTCTCCTGTGGAACGCCGGGGCGACCCCGCCTCGGACGCCCAGGATGTATAGGTCGCCTGACACCGCCTTCTCTCCCTCCCCCAGGCGCACCTCCGGCGGCGCGCCGATGCCGAGGAGAACCCCGACGGGCCGACAGGCCACGAAGAGGCCCCCGATGGCCCTGGTCTGCTTCACGGTCGCCTCGATGAGCGGCGCGAGGGGCTTCGCCGTCTCGAGGAAGCGCGCGCACTCGGGCCGCGACAGGTTCGCATCCTGGTCGGCAGGGTCCATCCATCGCACGTCCAGCCTCAGCCGGGCCAGTTGCCGCCCCAGGTCATCGAGTTCGGGCGATTGCACCCAGCAGAACTCCTTGGCGAGTTCGACGAAGAACTTGAGAAGCTGGGCACGCACGATGGGGTCCATGTCCGCGTAGCCCTTCACCGCCTCGGCCAGCTCGAGGTAGATGGTCTCCCAGCCCGCCCCCTCGTACTTGGCGAGCCGCGCCTTCACAGCCTTGACGAACCTCGCCTGCCCCGACTCTGCCAGCGGGTTCGGGTCCCCTTCCACGAGCTTCGGGTTCTTCAGCGTCAGCAGCATCGAGGTGACGTCCCCGGCCCCGTTCTTGATCCACTTCACGGAGTAGCCGACCACTTGCTGCCCGCCCCTGGCCTCCTCGAGTTTCGGCTCGAATGTGTAGTACGTCTTGTCCGCGACCGTCTTCACAACGTACGTATTGGCCAGCAGCCGGTTGCCGAGCAACACCTCGTTCACGTCCGTCATGCCGCCGACCGACCCATCGTCGGCCAGGGCCTTTCTGGCGGCCTGCAGGTACTTCAGGTACGTCTCGGCGGCGTCCCTGAACGGGGAGGCTGGATACTGCCGCAGGTGGTCCTCGATCGCTGTGATGCGCTGCCCGGCAACCTTGGTCTTGGCGACCCGTGGGTCGTTCACCCACGGGGTGGAGAGGTCGCACCAGGCCTGAAGGGCGCGCCAGGCATCGGCGAAGGCTGCTGCGCGGCCAAATTCGGCGGCGAGGGGGTGGTCCTGATGCCGGTCATGGAACTCCTGTAGCAGCTTGGCAAGGTCAGCCGGCCTGCCGTAGAGGTCTGGGATCTCCTTGAGGGCCTGGGCCACTGCCGCTGCACTACGCCTCTTCTCCCGCAACTCGTCCCGCAGCTTGCGCGCATCGGCCGCGTACCGTTCGGCGTCCGCGCGCTGGGAGACGTTCAGGCCGTCCATCTTCGCCACTTGGGCCGACTTGGCGATGCAGGCGTCCGCGAGGCCCTCGAAGGGGCCTGGGGGCGGCGGCTCGACGAGCTTCTGGTAGGCATCGGCGATGGCCTGCCGCTCTTTCGTCAGCGCCTCCTCCGCGCGGTTGAATGCCTCGCGAAGCTCCGCAATGGTTTTCTCCAGACACTCGGCCATGCAGCGCGCGAGCGCATCCCGGGTGCTCTTGATGCGTTCGGCGCTGGCCAGGATTCTGCCCTTCTCGGTCTCGCTCTTGGCCAGGGGGGCGGCCCTCTTTAGTTTGTCTTCCGCCGACGCAAGGTCCCGCTCGATGTGGGATATATCGGTCGGGCTCAGGGTGGGCCTGACCGCTGCGTTGGTGGACCGTTTCAGGAGGCCCTCTGCAGAGGCCATGTGCTCCTTGAACAGCTCCTCCCTGCCTCCCTCTGTGCAAGCGAATTCCTCCAGTTCCGCTCTCATGGCCTGGACCCGGCCGTCATTGAAGACGTCGGGGCGCTTCTCCTCCAAGTCCTTCAAGTAGCTCCTGCCTTCCGTGACTCGCCTCTCTTCCACGAGGCGGCGCAGCTCGGTGACGTAGGCCTCGCGCTCGCGGACGGCGACTTGTCGCCGAGTCGCCACCAGTGCGGTGACGATGCCGATCACCATGCACGTCGCAATCACGGAGCAGCCCAGGTTGAGGCGGAATCTGCCGAAGCCGAAGAGGAGGGAGAGGACTCTCTTGCGCTTGGCTGGCGCCGGAGTTGGCACCGACCAGACGGGCGGCAGGGGCTGGAATCCCGTGCAGCCGGCGCCGGTGCAGCCGGTCCCCGTGGAGCCGGCGCCCGTGCAGCCGCCGCCGGCCCAGCCGGAGACGCCGCCCGCGGCGCCGGCCCAGGTCTACGTGGCCTTCCCGACGGTGAACATGTACGAGAAGCCCGACGCGAACTCGCAGATGGTGGCGAGTGCGGCGAAGGGCACGGCCCTCCGCGTGGAGAAGCAGGAGGGCATCTGGTACCTTGTCACGGCCCCCGACGGGAAGACGGGCTGGGTGCTCAAGGCATTTACCGCGGCGACCGCGCCCCAGTGACCTGTCGCGGCGCGCGACGAAACGCAACGGGCGAGGGCCTCCGACGCGAGGCCCTCGCCCGTTTTCGCGCATGGGCGATTCGCTCCGAACACCCGATCCAGGCTTTACGCGCCCTCGTCCTCGGGGGGCTCGTCCTCAGGGGGCTCGGCATTGGTGGTCTCGTCCTCGGAAGGCTCGGCATCGGGGTTCTTGGCGCGCAGCTCGGTGCCGACCTGGTCGAGGAGGCGGGACAGCTCGATGGCCTTCTCGATGGAGGGGTCGAACTTGAAGGTGAGGTTGGGCGCCTCGCGGAGGCCGAGGCCCTGGGCGACGTGGGAGCGGATGAGGCCGCGGGCGCTGGCGAAGCCGCGCTCGGCGGTGCGGCGCTTCGCCTCGTCGCCGAGGACGGAGTAGTAGACGGTCGCGTGCTTGTGACGAGTTCGAGCCTGGGGTCTCGGAGGTCGCGGAGCAGGAAGAGGCTCACGTCCTCGCGGATGCGTTCGGCGACGCGCGCGGCGCGGCGGTTGGCCATCAGAAAATCTCCACTTCGTAGTCCACGAGCTGCGCCACGGGGTGCAGGCGGACCAGGTCCACGATCTTGGCCAGGCCGCTGTCCACGTACTGGGCGTCGGAGCCGACCATGGCGATGCCGAGGACGGCCTGCTGGCGGCTGTCCTGGGCGGCGACTTCGGCGACGGAGACGTTGTGGCGGTTGCGGATGATGTCCTTGAGGCTCTTGAGGACGCGGCGCTTGTCCTTGAGGGTCAGGGCGTCGCGGATGAGGAGCATCCATTCCTCCATCCATTCCCTGATACTGCGGGAAAAGTGACGTGCGGGGCGCGCTACAGCTTCCGCTTGATTTCCTGGATTTCGTAGGCCTCGATGACGTCGCCGTCCTTCACGTCGTCGTAGCCGGCGATCTTGATGCCGCACTCCTGGCCGTTGGCGGCCTCGCGGATGTCGTCCTTGACGTGGCGGAGGGAGGCGACTTTGCCCTCGTAGACGACGATGCTGTTGCGGGTGAGGCGAAGGAGGCTCGTGCGGGTGACGCGGCCGTCGGTGACGTAGGAGCCGGCGACGGTGCCGACCTTGGAGACCTTGAAGACTTTGCGGACCTCGGCGTGTCCGAGGACGATCTGGCGGCGTTCGGGCTCGAGGCGCCGCTCGAGGGCCGCCTTCAGCTCGTCCGTGAGGTGGTAGATGATGTTGTAGAGGCGGATCTCGATGTCCTTCTTCTCCGCGAGCGCGCGGGCCGAGGGCTCGGGGACCACGCTGAAGCCGATGATCACGGCGTCCGAGGCGTCGGCCAGCAACACGTCGCTGTCGTTGATGCCGCCGACGGCCGAGTGGAGGAGGTTGACGCGGACCTCGGAGGTGGAGATGTCGGCCATGGCCTTGCGGATGACCTCGAGGGTGCCGTGGACGTCGGCCTTGAGGATGACGCGGACCTCTTTCTGCCCGGTGTCCTTGAGGGTGGCGAAGAGGTTCTCGAGGGTGACGTGCTGGCGTTCGGCGAAGCTGGCCTCGCGGGCGCGGCGCCCGCGCGTCTGCGCGATGTCGCGGGCCTTCTCGTGGTCGGCCAGGACCACGGCTGGGTCGCCCGCGGCGGGGACGCTGGACAGGCCGGAGATTTCGACTGGGATGGATGGCCCGGCCTCGGCGAGGGCGATGCCGCGGTGGTCGTGGAGGCTGCGCGCGCGGCCATAGGCCCCGCCGCACAGCAACACGTCGCCCCGGCGCAGCGTGCCCTCGCGGACGAGGATGGTGGCGACTGGGCCGCGGCCTTCGGACAGTTTGGCCTCGAGGACCACGCCGCGGGCCGGCCTGTTGGGGTTGGCCCGCAGCTCGAGGATTTCCGCCTGGAGGGCCAGGGTCACGATCAGGTCGCCGATGCCGGCCCCCGTGACGGCGGAGACGTGGACCATTTCGGTGTCGCCGCCCCACTGGACGGGCAGGAGGCCGCGGTTGGAGAGCTGTTCCATGACCCGTTGGGGGTTGGCGGCGGGAAGGTCAATTTTGTTGACGGCGACGACGATGGGGACGTTTGCGGCGCGCGCGTGGTTGATGGCCTCCTCGGTCTGGGGCATCACCCCGTCGTCGGCCGCGACGACGAGGACCACGATGTCCGTGACCTGGGCGCCGCGCGCGCGCATGGCGGTGAATGCCTGGTGGCCGGGGGTGTCGAGGAAGGTGACGACCTTGCCCTCCTGGACGACCGTGTAGGCGCCGATGTGCTGTGTGATGCCGCCGGCCTCGCCGGCGGCGACGCGGGTCTTGCGGATGGCGTCGAGGAGCGAGGTCTTGCCGTGGTCCACGTGGCCGAGGAAGGCGACGACTGGGGGCCGCAGCACGAGTTCCTCGGGGCGGTCTGGGACGGCCTGTGCCTCGGCCATTTCGGTCTCGAGGTTCTTCTGGCGGCGGATTTCGATCTCCATGCCCAGCGAGGTGCCGAGCATGGCCACCACGTCGTCGCCCAGGGGCTGGTTCAGGCTCACCATCACGTTGTTCTTCACCAGCGTGGCCATCAGCTCGTCGAGCTTGGTGCCCGTGTTCTGGGAGAGGGAGCGGACCGTGACGGGAAAGTCGGCCACGACGCGCGTCGGGCGGACCGGCGGCTGGGGGACGAAGGGGCGCGCGAGCGGGGCGCGGCGGTCGCGGCGGTCCGGGCGGCGCACGCGGCGGCGGGGGTCCCCAAGGGCGGCGAGTTCGCCATCGCCGACATCACGACGAGCGACTTCGAGCGCTACGACAGCCTCGACCGCGTCTTCGCACTCTACGCCACGCTCAGCAACAACGCCACCCTGGTCGAGTTCGGCTTCATCCTCGCCTGGCCCACGCTCAAGCCCGAGCAGCAGCGCGAACTCTACTCCAAGTACGCCTGCCACGAGCTGAGCTTCTTCCTCTACCGCAAGGACCCCGCCTTCTTCAAGGCCGTCATCCTGCCCTACCTGGCGAACAAACGCGACAAGACGTTCATGGACCACTGGCTCCTGGGCAGCGACCTTGCGCCCTACCTCAGGACGTGGCGCTTCGGCCAGCTCAACACGGTCGAGCGCATCCTGCTCGCCCAGCGCCTGGCCGGCGAGGCGGTCCACACCGGCCGCCACGTGAAGGACGCCTTCGACCTGATTCCGCCCGACATCGAGCGCTTCAACCACCTCTTCAAGACCGCCCTCCGCGGCCGAGCCCTGGAGACCAAAGACGACCTCGGCGTCGAGAAGTTCAAGGAGCAGGCCAAGTTGCTTCGGGCCGGTGAGAAGCTCGAGAAGCTGGCCGAACTCCAGCAGGCCGGCAAGGACCTGGAGAGTCGCGCGGAGGCCGCTGCCCCGGCCGAGCGCCCCGCTGCCGAGCCCGCCGCGCCGCCTCCCCCAGGCCCCGCGCCCACTGTCGCCGCCATCATGCCTCCCGCGAAGCAAGCCGCACGCGACAAGGCCCGCGCCGACGCCAAGGGCGAGGCCCGCCCCCGCCAACGGCTACCTCGCCCGGGACGAGCAGCGCCGCAAAGCCGTCCGCCAGCTCTACCGCAAGCTCGACGCCACGCAGGAATGGGTCGAGAACAACTACTACCGCCTCCCCATCGAGGCCCAGAACGCCGGCCTCGTCACCGTCAACGCCTTCTGGAACGACTACGCGCAGCACGACGGCAAGACCGAGTTCTACTCCCGCAACCTGGCCGAGGCGAGCCGCAACTTCACCGAAATGATGTTCGCCCTCGCCGTCCTCGACCTGCCCTTCGCCGCCGCCGAGCACAAGACCGCCGCCGAGAAGGCGCGCTTCGCCCTCACCGCCGGCAGCCCGATGGTCATCTTCCACAAGGAAATCAAGGAGGCCCAGCCCGACCCCGACAAGACCACCATCCTCGTCAGCCAGAACTTCTACCGCCACGGCGAGCGCTACCGCCAGGTCGGCAACGAGCAGGTGGACAAATACGTCTCCGACGAGTTCCTCACCCACGTCCCCTACGGCTGCCACGTGGTCGTCACCAACCCCACCTCGTCGCGCCAGAAGCTCGAAATCCTCCTCCAGGTCCCACGCGGCGCAATCCCCGTCCTCAACGGCCAGTACACCCGCAGCGTCCGCGTGGACCTCGAGCCCTACCGCACCCAGACCCTCGACTACTTCTTCTACTTCCCCGGCGCGGGCCAGTTCGCCCACTACCCTGTCCACGTCGCCCGCAACGAGCGGCTCATCGCCTCCGCCGAGCCGGTCACCCTCACGGTCGTCGAGAAGCCGACCAAGATTGACACGCAGTCGTGGGACTACATTTCCCAGCACGGCACCGAGGACCAGGTGGTCGCCTACATCCAGGCCAACAACCTGGGCAGCACCAACCT
The DNA here is from genome assembly GCA_041320515.1 of Planctomycetota bacterium. Classification (GTDB taxonomy): domain Bacteria; phylum Planctomycetota; class PUPC01; order DSUN01; family DSUN01; genus DSUN01. Next base: position 5,836,638 of record JBGLNR010000001.1, read on the forward strand.
CGAGCGCATCGCGTGGCGCATGCAGCAGCCGGACTTCTTCCGCCGCACCCTCGCCCTCCTCGACCAGCGCCACACCTATCACCCCACGCTCTGGAGCTACAGCATCCGCCACGACGACACGGCCGCCGCCCGCGAGTTCCTCCAGCATTGCGACGGCTTCCTCGCACAGTGCGGCGCCTACATTGACTGCCGCCTCGTCACCATTGACCCCGTGGTCCGCAAGAGCTACCAGCACATGGAATACTGGCCGCTCGTCAACGCCCGCGCCCACCGCCTGGGCAAGGAGCGGAAGATCCTCAACAACCGCTTCTTCGAGCAATACATCCGCCTCCTCACCGTCCTCAGCTATCGCCCGAAGCTCGACGACGATGACCGCATGAGCACCACCTACTACCTCCTGCTCCAGGACCGCATCGAGGACGGCCAGGCCACCTTTGCCCAGGTTGACCCCAAGAAGCTGGCGACGGGTATCCAGCACGACTACTTTGCGGCCTACCTCGACTTCTACGGCGACGCGCCCAAGGCCGCCCGCGCCATCGCCACGAAGTACGCCGACTACCCGGTGGACAGATGGCGCAACCTGTTCGCCAACGTCGCCGCCCAGCTCGACGAGCTGGAGGGCAAGGGCGCGAAGGTGGTGGACAAGGACGACGCGGCCCAGAAGCAGGCCGCACTCGCCGCCACCGAGGCCAGCTTCGATTTCAAGGTCGAAGCCCGCAAGGTCGCCCTCAACTACCAGAACGTCCCCGAGGCCCAGGTCAACTACTACCTGATGGACGTCGAGCTGCTCTTCTCGCGCAACCCCTTCGTCCAGGCCCAGACGGGGCAGTTCGCCTACATCCGCCCGAACGAGACGGCGATGCTCAAGCTCGACCCCGCGAAGACCGCCCTAGCCTTCGACCTGCCCGAGAAGTTCCACAACAGCAACGTCATGGTCGAGATCATCGCCGGCGGCGTGGCGAAAGCCCAGGCATACTACGCCAACGCCCTGGCACTCCAGGTCATCGAGACCTACGGCCAGGTCAAGATCACCAACGAGAAGACCGCGAAGCCGCTCCCCAAGGTCTACGTCAAAGTCTACGCCCGCATGAAGGACGGGCAGACCGCTGCCACACTCCGTCCTGCGCTTCCCAGCCATCGCCACGCTCTACCCGCGCGCCGGCCAGCCTGCCCACCGGCCTCTGGACTCTTCACGCCTGGGGTTTCGGCTTGACATCCGGGCAGAAACCTGCGAAGATCATAGCGGTGACAGGCCCCGTTGTCGAGTCCTCGGTGGCTTGGCGGTTACCCACTTCTCCCTTCATCGTGCAAAGGACGGACTGGGCGTGCGCGGAATCGGAGGTCGGGTCGTCACGCTGTCAGCAGGCATTCTCGCACTCGGGCTGGTGCTCTCCTGGTCCTGGGCCGAGGAGCCTGTGAAGAAGTTCACCGAGAAGATCAAGAACAAGGAAGGCAAGGAAGTTGCCTTTGACATGGTGCTCGTCCCCGGGGGCAAGTTCAAGATGGGCAGCCCGGAGGCCGAGAAGGGCCGCAAGCCGCACGAAGGCCCGCAATTCGAGGCCGAGATCAAGCCCTTCTATCTGTGCGCCCACGAGACGACGTGGCTGATGTTCATGGCCTACTACGACGAGACGGTGCAAGAGAAGCGCGGCGACGCGGCCGCCGAGGCCGCGAAGAAGAAGGCCGAGGAGGCCCAGAAGAAGGGCGTGGACGCCATCAGCGGCCCCACCCCGCTCTACGGCGACCCCACGCTCGGCTGGGGCGCCGGCAAGCGGCCGGCCATCGGGTGCAGCCACATCAACGCCGAGACCTTCTGCATGTGGCTCTCGAAGAAGACCGGCAAGAAGTACCGCCTGCCCACCGAGGCCGAGTGGGAGTACGCCTGCCGAGGCGGCTCCACGGGCGCCTATGCCTGCGCCGAGGATGCGCTCGAGGACAACGCCTGGTTCGAGGACAACTCGGACGAGAAGACGCAGGAGGTCGCCCAGAAGAAGCCCAACGCCTTCGGCCTCCACGACATGCACGGCAACGTGATGGAGTGGGTGTCGGACTTCTACTCGCCCAAGACATATGAAGAGGCGGCGAAGAGCAACCCCGCGCCCTGTCCCACGGGGCCGAAGGAGGGGACGGTGAAGACGGCGGGCGGCTTCGCCCACGTGGCCCGCGGCGGCGCCTACAACAGCCCGCCGGCCGCCCTGCGCTGCGCCGTGCGCATCTTCGAGGAGCCCTTCTGGCGCTACGAGGACCCCCAGGAGCCCAAGAGCAAGTGGTGGCTCCCCAAGATGGGCTTCATCGGCTTCCGCGTCGCCTGCGACGTCGAGGCCAAGTAGCCCCTTGTTGCGAAAGGTCGCGGGACGGGAGGGCGACGCTCCCGCGGAGCCGCCGGCCGCCCGGCGCGCGGCTCGGCAGGAGCCTCGCCCTCCCGCGGTGGGCATGGGCAGCTCTCCGCGAAGGGGTACGCGATGGGCAGAGTCCGCGAAGCGATCAAGGTGGATGGGCGCGAGTGCTGGACTCTCTTCGACACGGGCGCCCTGAACACATATGTCGTCCCCGGTGTCGCCCGGCTGCTTACCACGCACCGCCTGGCCCACCCATTCCGCTCAGCCATCGGCGGCGGCACGAAGGAGACCCAGACCTCCGCGCTCCTCGAGGCGGAGGTGGAAGGCCACTCGATAGTCGCGCTCGCCATGGTTGTGGACGAGATCGGGGAGGATGAGGACGGGAAGCCCATCGAAATCCTCTTCGGCGCTCTCGCCATGCAGAACTGGGGCATCCGCCCCGTCCCCGACGAAGAGCGCCTCGATCTCACCCATTACCCAACGACATTCGTCGAGTTCTGAGCTTCCCCCGGGGCACTGCCCTCACATGAAGTCGCTGTTGAGACGGTTCGCCATCGGGCTGGTCCTGTGTGTGGGGGCCTGTGCGCCGATAGTGAAGGAGGCGGCCATGCCCACGAAGGGAACCGTGCTCCACGTGTCAACCAACGGCAACGACGCCTGGTCGGGCGCCCTCCGCGAGCCGAATCGGGCGAAGAGCGATGGGCCATTCGCCACACTGGAGCAGGCACGGGACGCGATTCGCAAGCTCAAGGCCGACGAAGCGCTGAAGGGCGGGGCCACGGTGCTCGTGCGCGGCGGGCTCCATTGCCTGCCCCAAACACTCAAGCTGGGCAAGGAGGATTCGGGCACGGCGGACGCGCCAGGAGATCAAGGGCTTCACGCCCCACAAAGGGGAGATACTCAAGGCCGACGTGGCTGCCCAGGGCCTCAAGGGCATCAACTTCCGCCAGCTCATCTACGATGGCCAACGCCAGCACCTGGCCCGCTACCCCAACTTCGACACCAAGAACCCCTACGGCGGCGGCTGGGCCTACGCTGACGGCAAGCCCGTGCCGATGTACGCCGAGGTGCCCGGCGAGGACCGCCGCACGCTCCACTACAAGGCCAGCGACGCCCGCACCTGGTCCCGCCCCGAGGAGGGCGAGGTCTTCGTCTTCCCCCGCTACAATTGGTGGAACAACATCGTCCGCATTGCCTCGGTGGACCCCGAGAAACGGCTCGTCAAGCTCACGGGCGACTGCTCCTATCCCATCCGCCCCACCGACCGCTACTACGTCCGCGGCCTCTTCGAGGAACTGGACGCCCCGGGCGAATGGTATCTCGACGCCGGGGCACCCGGAGCCGGCGACGGGTCCGGCACGCTCTACTTCTGGCCTCCCGTTCGCTGTTGCTCGGCTGGCTTCTTCTCCGTGCTCTCCGTGTCTCCGTGGTGGGCTGCCTTCTTCTGCCCGCCGTGCTCGAAGAGGGCGATGTCATCGAGCCAGGCGGTGCCGACGAGGTTCCTCTCCACAATCTTCCCGTCGAAGCCGCGGGCGCAGAGGAAGAGGGTGAGCGATTTCACGGGCTTGCGGGGCGAGAAGTACTTGCGGACGCACACCCAGTCGTAGGTGCCGGCGCCCGTGCTGCCGAAGTTGTAGGAGCCCGGCTCCTCCATGTCGTCGCCGAGGAAGTCGCCTTGGGGCAGCCATTGGCCGCTCTCGTCCTTCGCCATGATTTCGAGGGTGCGCAGGTTGTCGGCTTTCACCATTGCGCGGACTTCGAGGGGCCGCGGCTTGTCCTGGTCCAGGGCAATCGGGGCACTCTCGACGGCGAAGTTGTCGCCGGGGAACACCGTGAGGCGGAGCGAGGCGTTGCCGTGGAAGGCCAGCATGCGGTCGGGCGCCGCCCCGCCGCGGAACGTCTTGGCGTCGTGGTGCGACCAGCCTGTCCAGGTGTAGTAGTCGTTGCGGAACCAGGTCCAGAGCGCGGGCCGCGACCAGCCCACCGGCCACCCACCATCGCCGGCCGCGTTCGTAGTTCGGCCTTTAGGCGGCTCTTCTCCTCCCTTCGCGCGCTCAGGAGGAAGACCGCCTGAAGGCGGAACTACAAACGCCTCGAAGCTCGCGTTTGCGACAAGGTTGGGCTGTGTGGGCAGTGGCTCCTCGACGCACGAGGCGTCGTCGAACCACACGGTGCCGCCGCGGGCGACGAGAGCGACCGTGAGCCAGTGGGGCGTGCCCTTCAGCCGCTCGGGGTCGAGGTCGGGGTCCAGCCCCGTGTCGAACCGCACCTCCCTGTACTCCCAGTCGTGCGTGCCGCCGGAGAAGGAAACGGAGCGCTGGTTGCGGCCCTGGGCGACGGGCTGGGTGGAGTCGGGGCCGCGGCGGACGGCGCACTCGATGGAGGCGGTGAGCTGCGGCTCGGCGCCCTTCGGAACGTCTTTCGTGCGGCACCAGACGCCCACAATGATGGGGCGCTTGGCCAGTTGGTCGGCCAGGCGCTCCTCCATCGGGAGGAACATGGCGTAGTAGGCGCCCCCGGCCCGCCAGTGTTGCTCGCCGGCGAAGCGGACGAGTTGGGTCGCCTGCCCCGCCTTGTCGAAGCGGAGCGAGCGGCCGCCCGCGCGGGCGACCGTGGTGTCCCACGCAGGGGAAAAGGGGACATTCAACTTTTCCGCGGCGGAAAAGTAGAATGTCCCCTTTTCCGCGCGCCAGTGGTCCACGTGGCCGTCGCTCTCGCCGACGCCCATGTCCGAGGCCGAGAGGAGCAGGAAGCGGCGGGCCTCGGCGAAGCGGCGGTTGAACCAGTTGTGCTCGAAGCTCGCGTTCTTCACCAGGTTGCCGGGGACGCGGTGGAAGAGCGGGGCGGCCGGCTCGGCCGCGAGGGCCTGCCCTGGCAGAACGGCCACGGCCATGACCGCAAAGAGCATCGCCCTCATCGTGTGACCTCTTCACCAGCGGGTGCGGGATGGGCAGACAGCGTCACGGGCAGGGTAGCGGGCCGATGCGGCCATGTCAAGCCCCGCGGCGGCGACGACTGCCGGACCGACTACAAACCGACAGCAGACCGATTTCTGAAAAAATCTTGTGTCGAGCGCTCCCGCCCGAAGTGTCCTGTTCACAAGCCCTTCCAGCCCGCCGCCTCGCCACAAGCTCCGGAACCACTGGCGAGTCCTCGGACGCGACCCGTATGTATAGGTGGAGGGGAAGAGGAAGAGTGAGAGGGGAAAGTGAAAGGGAAGAGGGCGAGGGACGAAGAGGACTGGGGCGCCCCCCGCCCCCCCTGCGGTGCGAGTGCGCGTGGCGCAGACGTGAGCCACATTGAGCCACATTGGGCAACACTGAGCCGGATGGGCGAGAATCGCCAAACGGCGATTGAGCCACTTTGAGCAACATTGAGCCACATTGTGGCGGGAGGGCGGGGGGGCTCAGTAGACGCGCAGGACGCGGCGGAGGATGGGGACAAAGGGGATGACGATGATGAGGTAGACCCTGGAGGAACCTGGCCTGACGCAGGACGGTTTCCGTGGCGAGGATTCGATTGCCGCTGCCGGCGCCGATGGGCGGAGCGTAGGTGCGGCCGCCAGCGCGGACAGGATGAACCGCCGTCTCGCCTCGGTGGTGGATGGCCAGGTCGGCGGCGATTGGGGCCGTGGGCCTCAAGGCCCACGTAGCCAGGCCATTGTGCTTGCCATCGGGGCCTGGGATGGGGTCCCTCTCGATGAAGCGGATGGCGTCGCTGCGCATCTCCAGGCCCGGGGGCGGCACGAGGTGGGTCAACTGGTCTATCGAAGCGGCATCGTAGTAAGCCTTGACGGTGAGGTCCTCGCCCACGCGGGGCGGGAAGTAGTCGAGGCGCTCGACGGCCCAGACGGCGAGGAGAATGATGGGCAGGAGCGACCACAGGAGCGGCTTGCCCTCGGCCTTGAGGCGGATGGCGTTGACCATGCCGAGCGAGGCTCGGATGCAGCCGGCCGCCGCCTTGTCCCTGGCCAACTTCTTCTCGCGGGGCTGATCATTGGCGAGGTGGTAGCGCCCGGCGGCGGGGGCGTCATTGGCGTGGCCATCGCGGTTGCCATCGCAGCGTTCATGAACCTGCTGGCCTACTTCGGCGGCGGCTCGATGGTCCTGGCGATGAGCGGCGCGAAAGAGATCGAGCACAAGGACCACCCGCAGCTCTTCAACGTCGTCGAAGAAATGTCCATCGCCGCCGGCATCCCCATGCCGAAGGTCTACCTGATTGACGACATGGCGATGAACGCCTTTGCGACGGGCCGCAGCCCCCAGCACGCGTCCGTGGCCATCACGAAGGGCCTGCTGGTGAAGCTCAACCGCGACGAGCTTCAGGGCGTGATGGCGCACGAGATGTCGCACGTGAAGAACCGCGACATGCTCTACATGACCCTCGCGGCCATCCTGGTCGGCGCCATCGTGCTGCTGGCCGACCTGTTCCTGCGTGGAATGTGGTACTCAGGGGCGACCACGCGGCGGCGGCGCTCCTCGCGCGACCAGGGCGGCGCCCAGATTGTCCTCCTGATCATCGGGATCGTCGTGGCCATCCTGGCGCCCATCATCGCCCGGCTTCTTTATCTCGCCTGCTCGCGGCGGCGCGAGTACCTGGCCGACGCTTCGGCGGCCACCCTGACCCGGTACCCCGAGGGCCTGGCCTCCGCCCTCGAGAAGCTCGGCGGCGACCGCGAAATCCTGGAACACGCGAACCGCGCCACAGCCCACCTCTACATCGTCCATCCCGTCCGCTCGCTCGAGGAGCGGGCCTCGGCCCTGATGAGCACCCACCCGCCGATCCAGGAGCGGATCGCGATCCTCCGCGGCATGGGCCAGAGCGCCTCGATGAGCGAGTACCAGACGGCGTGGCAGCGTTACCATCAGGGTCAGCGCCTTGCCTCTGCGAAGGGGCTGGCAGACGCCCCGCCCCCGCTGCCCGTGCGGGCCGCGGCCGGCACGCCGTCATCTCAGGAAACGAAGGAGGACCGCCTCCGCCGCGCCCACGACGCCCTCGACACCTTCCGCCGTCTGGGCGGCTTCCTCTTCCTCGCCTGCGCCTGCGGCACGAAGCTGAAGATCCCACCCGGCTACTCGCGCCAACAGGTTGGCTGCCCGCGGTGCGGCGCCGCGCACAACCTGGCCGAGGCACGGCAGGCCGGCGGCTGAGGGAAGGGAGTGCGGTGGAAGCGATTCAGGTATGGCGGGTGGGCTGAGGGCGACGAGGACGCTTGGCGATGGGCCGGGTCCTGGGCAGCTTGCGGCTATCGAGGTAAAGAGTGTCGGGACAAATGTCCTGCTCGTGGGGCCAGGCAACGGTTCCGAGGAAGACGCGCGCGCTGCGGAAGTACTGTGGGTCGCTCAGCTCGCGAAAGACGCCGAAGTCGAGAAGATGCGCGCAGTCGTAGACCCCGACCTGTCCATTGGTGAACCGCAGCCTGAGCTTATAGCCGGCCAGAGGCCGGACGGATTCGACGTGCGGGTTCACCCTGCCATCTCCTATCTCAGGGGCTCGATCTTGTAGGGGTTCTGGCCCGCTACTGCAAGGTCCCAATCGGCCAGCAACTCGTCCTCGATGGCCGCGTGTCGAGCGCGGCCGGGTGGCATTTCACCCCTCCGAGTATACGCGCGCCGCCTCGAATGTCAACCCGCCAGGAACGTTGGCCGCGGAGGACGGTCGAGGATAGCGTGAGGGGGGTAAGGGGGCCGGGCGGGAGCGGCGCGCGAGATGGGACAAATGGGACCTATGGGACATGTGGGACCTGAGAGAGGGCCTGTGACCGCCTCATTGGTCCCGTCTGTCCCATATGTCCCATCTTCTTCATATCACCCTCGCACGGCGTAGCGCAGCAACGGCTTCCGGGCTCAGCCCAAGCAGCCGGGCCAGCACCTCGTCCGTGTGCTCGCCCAGGGCGGGGGCCGGGCCGGCGATGGCGCAGGGGGTGGCGGAGAGCTTGATGGGCACGCCGGCCATCTTCATGGGGCCGGCAACGGGGTCGAGCACCTCCTGAATCATCTCGCGGGCGGCCACTTGCGGGTCGGCGGCGAGCCGGTCAATGCTATTGATCGGGCCGCAGGGGATGCCCGCAGTCGTTCGTGGCGAAGCGTGCGTCGGCCAGGAGATCGTCGCGGCCGACCGCTTGGCAGAACTGTGCCCAGAGCTTGTCGTTGCCGATAGCCACCACGAGCGAGCCGTCGGCCGTGTCGAACGCCTGGAACGGCGTGATGCTGGGGTGGCGGGAGCCGAGGCGGCTGGGCACCTGGCCGCTCACGAAGTAGCGGGCGATGGCGTTCTCGAGGATGCCGAGCTGGCAGTCGAGCATCGCCACGTCCACCATTTGCCCCTGGCCCCCTGGGGCCACAGCCGAGGGCGGCTGTGCCACACAGGTGCTGCGCGTGTGGAGTGCGGCGAGGATGCCGATGACGGTGCAGAGGGCCGCCGCAATGTCGCCGATGGAGACGCCGACCCGCACCGGCCGTCCGCCTTCCTCGCCCGTGAGGCTCATGATGCCGCCCATGGCCTGAATCACCGCGTCGTAGGCGGGGCGATGGGCGTAGGGGCCGGTCTGGCCGAAGCCAGAGACCGCGGCGTAGATGAGGCGCGGGTTCCGCTCGCGGAGTTGTTCGTAGCCCAGGCCGAGCCGGGCCATGACGCCGGGGCGGAAGTTCTCGAGCACCACGTCAGCCTTCTCGGCCAGGCGGAGGAAGACATCGCGGCCTGCGGGGGTCTGGAGGTCGAGGGTGATGCCCTTCTTGCCGCGGTTGACGCTGGCGAAGTAGGCGCTGACGCCGTTCCGAAAGGGGCCGAAGGCCCGCGCGGCGGCCCTCCCACACAATTTCAGCCTTCGACCAGGATGCCCATGTTGCGGGCCGTGCCCTCGATCTGGCGCATAGCGCCCTCCAGGTCGTTGGCATTCAGGTCGCGCATCTTGACCTCGGCGATCTCCTGGATCTGCCGGCGCGTGACCTTGCCCACTTTGATGCGGTTCGGCTCGGCCGAGCCCTTGTCCAGCCCGGCGGCCTTGCGCAGCAGCACCGGCGTCGGCGGCGTCTTCAGGATGAAGGTGAATGACCCGTCGGTGTAGATGGTGATCTCGGCCGGGATGATCTCGCCCGGCTTGGACGAAGTCCGTGCGTTGTACTCCTTGCAGAACACCATCAGGTTGATCCCGTGCGGCGCCAGGGCCGGGCCGATGGGCGGCGCAGGGTTCGCCTTGCCTGCCTCGATTTGCAGGCGCACAACAGTTTTGATCTTCTTTGCCACGGGTATGCTCCTTGTGTGGTCCTAACGGGCAGTTCAGACTGCCCTGCCACCCGGGCTCGACCGCCCGGCTTCAGGCCTTCTCGACCTGCAGGAAATCCAACTCCACGGGCGTCTCGCGCCCGAAGAACGACACCATCACGCGCACCTTGGCCTTCTCCATATCGAGGGCATCGACCGTCCCAATAAAGTCATTGAAGGGACCGTCAATGATGCGCACTTTCTGACCCGTCTTGAACGTGACCTTCACCCGCGGGGCCTCGGCCTCCATGCGCTTGACGATCTGGGCCACTTCCTCCGGCCGCAGCGGCGTCGGCTCGTTGCCCATGCCCACGAAACCGGTCACGCCTGGCGTGTTGCGCACGACGTACCAGGGCTCCTCGCTCATCACCATCTGGACCAGGATGTACCCCGGGAACACCCGGCGCTCCACGGTGCGGCGCTTGCCGTCCCGCACCTCGAGCTCCTCTTCCGTGGGTACAACCACGTCAAAGATCTTCCCCTTCATGCCCATGCTTTCGATGCGCTGCTCCAGGTTGTGGCGCACCTTGTTCTCGTAGCCTGAGTAGCAGTGCACCACGTACCAGCGCCGGCCGTCGTCGGGCTCGTCTGCCGGCGGGGGCTCGCTCTCGGCCACCGGTTCAGCCGGTGAGGCGATCATCTGACTTACGCTGGGCGCGACAACCTCGGCCGCTACCCCCTCGGCCAGCCGACCGACCTCGTCGTCCGAGAGCTCCAGGCTACGGGCGGCCTCCATCGGCGCCACAGGCGCGGCGTCGGTCACCGGCTCGCTCTCAGGCTGTGCCTCCGGAACCTGCACCTCGGCCTGGGCCGGCTCCGCTGCTTCCGCGCTCAGCGCCGACTCGGCCGCCTCGATCTCCGGCTGGGCAGCTTCGACCGCTTCGGTCGCCTCGGGCTCCCGCCCCTCATGCTCTTCCATGGAGTCTGTCATGCTCCCAGCGTCAGGATCCAGCCGACCAGCTTGGAAAAAGCGTAGTCCAGCGCGCCAAGCACTGCGCTCGAGATCGCCACGACCACCAGCACCAGAATCGTCAGTTGGCGCGCTTCCTGGCGCGTCGGCCACTTGACCTTGCGCAGCTCGGCGTTGCTCTCGTGCAAGTAGCGGACGATCCGATTCGGTTGTTTCTTGACGACCTGTGCCTTCGCCACGTGGCTGCTCTCCGTTTTGCCGCTCGGGCAATTGCCCGTCACTCACCGATCAGGCAGGCCAGGCAGGAATCGAACCCACAACCCCCGCTTTTGGAGAGCGGTGCTCTGCCAATTGAGCTACTGGCCTCTGTGGGCGAAGCCGGGCTTCGCCCCTACTTGGTCTCGCGATGCAGCGTATGTTTGCGGCAGCGCGGGCAGTACTTCTTGAACTCAATGCGGCCCGGGTCATTGCGCCGGTTCTTCTCGGTCGTATAGTTGCGCTCCTGGCACTCCGTGCAGGCCAGGGTCGTCACAGGTCGAGTGTCTTTCTTCGCCATGGGTGCCTTCTAGAAACGATGTCGCGGCGACACCGTCTCCACTATTCCAGGATCTCGGTAATGGCGCCGGCACCGACCGTCAGGCCGCCTTCGCGGATCGCAAAGCGCGATCCCTTCTCCAGCGCCACCGGCGTGATCAGCCTCCGGCAGCGCAATCGTCCCCGTCACATCCATCGTCCGGATGAAGAACTGCGGCCGGTACCCCGTGAAGAATGCCTTGTGCCGCCCACCCTCGTCCTTCGTCAGCACGTATACCTGCGCATAGAACTTCTTGTGCGGCGTGATCGACTTCGGCGCCGCAACCACCATCCCCCGCTCCACATCCGTCCGCTCGATCCCGCGCAGCAGCAGTCCTACATTGTCCCCCGCCTGCCCGTCGTCCAGCGTCTTGTGGAACATCTCCACCCCGGTCACCACCGACGTCATCACCTCGTCCCGCAGACCCACGATCTCAACGTTGTCCCCCGTCTTGACCTTCCCCCGATCAATCCGCCCCGTCACCACCGTCCCCCGGCCCTTGATCGAGAATACGTCCTCCACCGACATCATGAACGGCCTGTCCGTCTCCCGCACCGGCTGCGGAATGTACTCGTCCACCACCCGCAGCAGTTCCTTGATGCTGGCGTACTCCTCGGCCTCGACGTCCGTGCTCTTCGACTCCAACGCCTTCAACGCACTCCCGCGCACGATCGGCGTCTCGTCCCCAGGGAACCCGTACCCCGTCAACAGCTCCCGCAGCTCCAGCTCCACCAGCTCCAGCAGCTCCGGATCGTCCATCATGTCTACCTTGTTCAGATACACCACGATCGCCGGCACTTCCACCTGCCGCGCCAGCAGCACATGCTCCCGCGTCTGCGGCATCGGCCCGTCCGGCGCCGCCACCACCAGAATCGCCCCGTCCACCTGCGCCGCACCCGTGATCATGTTCTTGATGTAGTCCCGGTGTCCCGGCATGTCCACGTGGGCATAATGCCGCTTCTCGGTCTCGTACTCCACATGGGCAATGGCGATCGTGATCCCGCGCTCGCGCTCTTCCGGCGCATTGTCGATCGAATCAAACGACCGGAACTCCCCCTGCCCCCTCATCGCACAGTACTTCGTGATCGCCGCCGTCAGCGTCGTCTTCCCGTGGTCAATGTGCCCCATCGTCCCCACGTTCATGTGCGGCTTCGTGCGCTCGTACTTCTGCTTGCCCATGATTGCCGTCTCCCCAACACACCCCGCCCGAACGGGTAGGATACCCATTTCGAGGCGCGTGTCAAGTGCCCCTATCCTGCCGAGTATGGCCCCCAATTCTGGTGAGCTTGTTGGAAGCTCTTGAGCCCGACCCTCTCCCTATCCTCTCCCTACAAGGGAGAGGGGGTCCGAACCCCCCTCCCTGCCAGGGAGGGGGTAGGGGGAGGGTCGGAGCCTGCCGCTACCCCAGAGCGCCAGGAATCGGGGCCATACTCTATCCTGCCCTTGGGGCGATGAGGGATTTCCTTGCAGCAACCTCGGCCCCGTTCTCGACCCACGTGTTGGGGGAGATTCGCGCCGCCCAGCCTCCCCGCGCGGAGGGCCTGCCATGGCTCGCGTTCGATGCCGCGGAATCCTGGCCGCCTGCCTCCTCGCCGCCTGCCCGTTGGCTCACGGGCTCGGCGTTCGCACCCCTGGCAAGCATGAGGACACCATCAATGGCCTCCTGGCCGCCCTCAAGCGCAATCCCCAAGACCCGGACGCCCACTACCGCTTGGGGTGCGCCTACGCGCGCACATCCGAGTTCGACAAGGCCGTCACCCATCTGGAAGAGGCCCAACAGCTTCGCCCCGGCCACGAGGACACCCTGGCCGAACTCGCCGGCGCCCATCTGGAGCTTGCCAGCGTCCGCCAGGGCCGCGAGGGCGAACGCCACCTCGCGAAGGCCGAGAGCGCCGCCAAGGCCCTGCTCCAACTCCCACCCAGGCAGAAGGGGAGCTACGAGGTCCTCGCCCGGGTCGCCCTCTACAGGGCCCAGCTCTTCCGCGATGCCGGCGAGCCCGACAAGGATGGCGAGGCGTGCGAGGAGGCGCTCGGCTACTACGAGAAGGTGCTCGAACTCGAACCCAAGGACATCTCAACCCACCTCGAGCGCATCCGCCTCCTCGTGGACCTGCGGCGCCTGAAGACCGCCGAGCAGCGCTGCAACGAAGTCTTGAAGATAAATGGCAAGCTCCACGAGCCGAAGCTCATCCTCGCGCAGATCCGCCGGGCCGACGGCGACACCGAGGGCGCCCTGAAGGTGCTCACCGAGGTTCTCGCGCAGAAGCCCACCCAGATCGAGGCCATGCTCCGCCGCGCCGAGATCTACCTCGACCTCCAGAAGTACGAGGAGGCCCTGGCCGACGCCAACGAGGCCATTCGCCTGACCAACAAGAACCCCTACGCCAACTTCATCCGCGGCTCCGTCTACATGCAGCTCAAGAAGCTCGACCAGGCCATCGCCGAGTTGCAGCTCGCCGCCGCGGGCATGCCCAAGCACCTCCCCGCCCACTTCTGGCTCGCCCGCTGCCTGCTGATGAAGGACCGATTGCCCGAGGCCATCGAGGAACTCAACGTTGTGGCCAAGCTCGACCCCCGCTTCACGTCGGCGCGGCTCGTCCTGGTCAGCGCCCATCTCCAGAACGGCGACCCCGACCGCGCCATCGCCACACTCACAGACTTCCTGCGTCACGATCCGAAGAACTTCGAGGTCTACCGCCTCCTGGCCATGGCACACCTTCAGAGGGGCGACCAGAAGAGCGCGCAGCAGGCGTTCGATAGGATGCTGGCTAGTCAGGCGCGCGCAGAATGCGCAGTCGCGCGCGCGCAGAATGCGCAATATGGAGGAGGCGGTTCAATGACTTGTGGCGATGGGCACGTTTCTGCCAGGCAGTGAAAGCGTAAACGGAGTTTGCCTGGATGTTGTATGTCCAGGCAATTGAAGGGGTTAGGGAACGGGCGTTCGCTCCCTGCTCAGGCGACTGATAGGCGGTTGTGACGGCCCTGCGTCCGAGGGAGAGCGGGCGGCACGCTCTGTAACCAGGTTGTCAAGGCACGGCGGTCGAGTCGGCGAGTCTACCGAGGGGTAGAGTCGCTTGATTGCTTTAGGGCGAGTTGACGGGGCTTGGAAGCCTGTTTCAATGCCCATTGAACGCGGTGTCGGGCTATGGCTACGCTGCCCTTTTCGCGCTCGATGAGGGTGGGCAGGAAGCCCTCTAGAATGGCGGCGACGGCGGTTGTGCCGCTGCCGCCGAAGGGGTCGAGGATGGCTCCGCCTGGCGTTGCGGAGGCACTTGACGACGTGCCAGGGGTAGCCGATGACGCGGCGGTTGGCCTTGATGGTGTCGAGGGTGGGCACGTCGCCCGTGCCGGCGGCGGTGAGGGGGAAGTAGGCAGGCGGGACGCCTGCCCCACGTTTGGCAGGCAGGATGCCTGCCCCACCTTCGGCAGGCGGGACGCCTGCCCCACTTGTGTGGACGATGTGGTGGCGGCTGTGGAGGCCGCCGCAACGGACGCAGGGGAGGTGGCCGAGGAGGCCTGCCTCGCGTTCGGTGCGCGATGCCTTGGCGACGTAGTAGAAGCGGGAGGCGGGGCCGCCCGCGTTATCCACAATGCCATCCCAGCGCGACTTCAAGCCATAGTCGCCGAAACAGACGTGGGGCAGGCGCGCGGGGTTGCCGCCGCCCTTCTCGCCCGTGAGGCCAATGCCCTTAAGGTGCCCGCTCTGCTCGTCGAGCATTCGGACAAGGCACTTCAAGGCTCCCCCTGCGACGGCTTCTTCAACTACCACGAGTTCTGGCACGCCGTGCCCATCACCGTGGACGACGCCTATCGCCTCGACGCGACCCACGACTGCAATCCCCAGATGAAGGCCATGTGCGACCGGCTGCGCGCCGCGGGGCTGAACCCTGGCTTCTGGTTCCGGCCCGAGTTCGTCAAGACCGCGGTCCCCACCGCCCTCAGCGACCGCATCCCAACCGCCCGCGCTTACTACGGTTACGACTGCTGCCGCTATCCCGACGTGCCCGCCCTCCTCGCCGAGCGCGGCATCCCGCTCTTCCGCGAGAACACGCAATGGGTCCGCCGCCAGCGCGACGGCGCCTGGCCCGTCAACACCCCGTACCAGTGGGTCCCGATGAGCCTGGCCACGGGCTGGTGGGACCGCCTCATGTGGCCGACCCTCGCCATGAGCCGCTCCCTCGGCTTCGGCTGGCTCCTGATGGACGGCGGCTTCGGCGGCCTGTCGGGCGTGGACTACGCGCCGATGCTCAACGGCGAGGCCGACTGCGCCGTGCCCTGCCAGCCCTACTGGTGGCGCATGTTCCGCACCATGCACCACATCGGCCTCAAGAACTTCGGCGAGTGCACCGTCGGCTGGAAGGCCGGCTTCACCAACCTCGTCGGCGGCGGCGACGAGCACTATCTCTGGATGTTCAGCTTCTCGAGCATCTGGGGCGCCCCGCCGAAGACCGCCGAGCAGGTGCACCGGGTCTACCAGCTCTACAACGGGTTGCCCATGCCCAACCCCTGGGAGAAGGAGGCGGCTGCCGTCGCGCCCGTGCGCCGCTTCGCACGCGACTTCTATCGCCAGCATCGCCCGCCCGACTGGATCGAGCTGCGCGACCTCCGCCAGGACGAGTCCTTGGCCATTCGCCCCTGGACCTGGTCCGACCTCCCAGTAGGGCGTGCATACCTGCACGCCCTCCCCGCGCAAAGTGGCTCAATGTGGCTCAATGTTGCGCAAAGTGGCTCAATCGCCGTTTGACGATTCTCGCCCGTCCGGAGCGGTCCAGCCCAATGTGGCTCAATGTGGCTCAAGCATGCGCCACGCGCGGCACCGGGGGGTGGGGGGGGCGCCCCTGGCCTGGGGCCAGGAAGTTGCAGGTGACAACAGCCCAAGTACCAAGCAGCAGCCAACTTACAGCCACCAATGCCCCGAACCGAAGGCGCGCCGACCCTGCGCTTGGCAGTTGGGAGTTGAGACTTGCTTGACACTTGGGTTCTTGCCACTTGCCACTTCGCTCCCCCCGTCTAGGCGCGCCTCTCCCCCCATACATGTAAAACGGATGACCCCCCCGGAAACGACGGACCCCGGAATTGTAAAAAGATTGTAACGCGGCCATAACTCCCATCATGCTCGACATTTGCAGCGTGAGCGATCTTTGCACGCCCCCTGCGGTCAAGGTCGCGGATTGTGACCTTGAAGCCCCACCGCAAAGAGGGTATGATACGGAAGGTGAAGCGAGAGGGTGTTTGGCAGGGACAAAGGCAGCCGTTCGGGAACGCCCGCTGCTCAATAGGAGGTTGATACGGCATGAAGACGCGGAGCTGGCGCAACCGAATCTCCATCGACCCGCGCGTATGTGGCGGACAGGCCTGCATCCAAGGCACCAGGATCATGGTGTCGCTGCTCGTGGACTACCTCGCCAACGGCGACACCGAGGAGGGAGTCCTCGCGGCGTACCCGAGCCTGAGGCGCGAGGACCTGCGCGCTGCAATGCGCTACGCCGTCCAACCAACCCTCGCCCAGTGACCCATGAGGATCATCTCCGACTTCCACGACTACTACGACGCGGTTCAGAAGGTGGCACAGGACCGCAGCGTGGTCTACCTCAGGAAGCGGCGGGAGGTCCAGGTCAAGGATCGCTGGCCGTTCCCTGAACTCGGATCATGGATCTACTGGGAAGGGAAGTGCCTGGAGGTCGCAGAGCACACCATTGGCTTCTGCGGCAGGATCTATCCCGTGCTGCGACTGTCGGCTCTCCGGCCAATGGCGCGGCGGCAGGGAAGCGCGGTTTGCTTCGACCTGGGCCAGGTGGACGAGTTCGTCGCGGCTCACTTCAAGGCGAAGGAAGTGAGCGCCTACAGATCACAGCGTTGGTTGTGGCCTTGGAACTGGCCGTCCTATGGAAGGCGCCTGAACTTCCAGCGCTTCTTCACCGATTGCGAGGAGAAGAGGGACGCGTACGCGGGGCTGTTCCTGGAGAACAAGTGCCCCATCTTCGTGGCGACCCCGGCGGCCGGCCCCGCCAAGAGAGGCGAGATCGCATGGAACGCCTCGCTCAAGGAACTGGAGTTCTACAGGGTCCTGGACCCACACACGGCCTTTCAGGAAATCCAGATGTTCCTGGGCGCATTGGCGCAGCCGCCGACGGAAATCCCAAAGGCATCGGACGAGGACCTGGCCGAGGCGAAGGGCTTCGACAAGTGGAGCTTCCGCAAGGAGCCAGAGGCCGGGAAGCGGCGGCGGTGACGGGAGGGCGGCGAATTGGGGCGCGTCAGCCTGGAGCGCGGCGCCGACGGCGGCGGTAGGCTGGCTCGACCTCGCCGGCGGTGAAGCCGATCGGGGGCTTGGACGGGTCGGCCTCCGGGGCCGGGGCCATGAGCTGGCGAATGGCCTGGAAGACCACGGCGAACTGGGCGTCGTACTTCTCCTCAAGCTCCTCCAGCTTGCGGGCAAGTCCCTTGTGGGTCGCCAGCAGCTCGCGGAGCCTGACGAATGCCCGCATGATGGCGATGTTGACCTGGACGGCCCGCCGGCTGCGCAGGACGCTCGACAGCATGGCCACGCCTTGCTCCGTGAAGGCGTAGGGCAGGTACTTCGAGTGCCGCCCGCGCCCATCGTCCAGGGTCACAGGTTGTGACATTGAACGGTACCGGCCACCCGTTTCTATGGTCACAAATTGTGACCTTAGAAACTCGACCTCCTCCCACGTCAACTGGAACATGAAGTCGTCGGGGAAGCGCTCGATGTTCCGCTTGACGGCCTGGGTAAGCACCTTGGGCTCGACTTCGTAGAGCTGGGCAAGGTGGGTGCTGAGCATCACACGCTGGCCGCGCAGGGCGAGGATGTGCCCCTCAATCCGCTCGGCTGGGATGATGGCGCTCATGGAATGGCCTCCTGGTCGCCTTGCATCCTATCAAATGGCGCGCGGCCGGTCAACAGCTTGCCAACCTGCCCCGTACGGGTTGATCGGCCCCGCCGCAGGCGCTATCATTCCCCCGATGGCTACGACAGCCGGGAATTGTGGCGGCGAGCCATTCAGGCTCCCTCTTCGCCCCTCGTCCACGCATACGTATTCCCCTTCACCCCCTCATAATTCGCCTCCAGCGCCGGCTCCAGCAGCGCCAGCGCGGCCAGCCGCCGCGCCATCTCCGTCACGTAATGCGCCTCGTCGAGCGACAGCGGCCGGCCCAGGAGGTCGCGCTCCCGATAGCTCAGCCACTTCTTCATCACCTGATAGCCCCCGATCGTATAGCCCCACACCCGTGCCGGCACGTTCCGCCAGTAGGCCACGCCGTTGAGAAACACGTCGAACGTCTTCTTCCCCAGGTGCTCGACGGCCCGCTCCGGCGAAAGCCCCAGCTCCGCCGCGCCTGACTCGATTGCTGCCAGCTCCTCGGCCGTGTAGGCCCGTTCCTCGGCCTTGCCCTTCCCTGGCATCGTCACGCCCCCCTTGCCCCTGTGGCCCCAGCCGGCAGTAAGTGCCAACTCGCCTGCCGGAAGACTCAACTGTCCGCCACCCACACGCGACGCTACGCCGACCACCCTCAACTCGGCACGGATGTGCCCCACCGTGACTCCCTTCACGCTGTTCTCGGTATCCAGAAGCGCCGCCAGCTCCCGACCGATGGCCGCCGAGGAGTTCAGCAACCCTCGGCTGTTTGGCAGTGGCACTCTAGGCCAGTCGTGCTGGATACCATCGGCGTTCTCAGTCAGGTATGCCGGTGAATACCCCATCGCAAGCACGTGCAGCCATGTGGCCCATGCGCAATCGGCGTCGATCTTGTTAGCCCGGAAGCCGATATCTGTAAGCCACACGCGGGCCTTTTGCGAAAGGTTAGCGCGTGGGCCCTCGCCGAGTGAGTAGAGAGTGCCTTGTCTTGACCTATTGATCTCGATGTCCCGCACGAGGAAGGGGAAGTGCCTCGCATGGCCGGATATGCAGTCGTAGTCGCACACCAGTCGCGAGTAGAAGAAGGGCGGCCCCTCCGGCGCTTTGTCTGCCGTATCCCTCGTTAACAGGAAAGCGTTTCCTTCCGCGCGCTGCCAAAGGAGCTCAGGGCTGGGCCTCGAGAACAACGGCTGCAGTCGATGGTACAGATACGCCAATCGAGTGTCGAAGGGCTTGAAGGGGTAGCGACTCAGAGATGAGGGATGGCATTGGACGCGACCCTTGAGCGATGCCCGCGCCTTGGTTGCGTTGAACTCACCTGATGACCTCATGAACAACGGACAGACCGTGGCCACTTCTTCGTCTGATCTCTCCGGGTCCAGGTACACCGCAAGAGCCTGTAACAGAGCGTGCGCCTGGTCATCAAACACAACAAGTGAGTTGCCACGCCGCTCCACCGGCCCGTTGTAGGGCCCCAATTCCGGAAGTTCCGCCACCTTGGGCCACGCCCAGTAGTGCGCCGCCACAGCCGAAGGAGTGAAGCGGAACCTGTCTGCAACCGTGGGACTGACTGCGGTGTAGGCCGAACTCATGTCCGCCGCCTGGAGGCTCCGAACCAGGTCCGAGCGCTTGGTGGCGCCCCAGAACTCGCGGAACCGTACCTCGGTCGGGGTCTGATTCGGACGACGCCTCAGGAGGAGCCCGACGGTGGTGCCAACTCTGATGCCAGCTGGGTTCATCTCAGTCGAGAACACGCTCGGATCCGGCCTCCCCTCGGGCGTCAACTTGCCGGTCTCCCGGCTGTCGCCGTTCAGGCAGTCAATCCAGACCTTGTCGAACTCCTGGAGGAAGCGTTTGCGCATGACGACGAACGAGGGGTCGCTGAGGTAGGAGAAGTTGGAGATGTAGCAGATCACGCCCTGGCCGGTCATCTCGGCGATGCGGCGCTCGGCGAGGCGGAAGAAGCGGACGTAGAGATCGTCGAGGTTGAACTTCTTGATGCCCCACTCGCTGATGAGGCCCTCTTTGTACGGCTCGACAAGGCCCTCCTCCTCGGTCGGGCTCACGCCGGCAAAGGCGTTGTAGGGCGGGTTGCCGAGGATGACGAGAATCGGGGTGTCGCGCTTGACCTTCTCCGCCGCGTCGCGCTCCTGCTCCAACTCGGGGAAGACGAGTGGGCGACGACGAAGGGGGCGGGCAGTATCTCAAAGCCGAAGATGCGCTCGACGGCCGCGCGCTTGAGGTCGGCGGCTACGAGGGCATCGCCATTTTCCTTCTTCCTCAAGGTGTCCGCGATGCGGTGAAGGACCTCGACCAGGTACGAGCCGGTGCCGCAGCAGGGGTCGAGGACGTAGACGCGCGGGTCGGCCAGGCCGTCCTCGATGTCGAGTTCCTCGCGGAGAACGGTGTCCACGCGGGCGACCATGTACTGGACGATCTCGGGCGGGGTGAACCAGACGCCGAGATCCTTGCGCAGCTCGGGGTCGAATGCCTGGAGGAAAGGCTCGTAGAAGTACTGGACAGCCTGGCCCTCGTGGAACTGGGCGAAGAAGGCCGTGCGGTCAACGCGGTTGAGCGCGGCCTCGGCCCAGTTGAGGACCTCGACGAGTCCGAGCGGCCCGAGCTTGGCGGGGGTGGCGACCTGTTCGAAGAGGGCGCGGACCATCGGCACGCGTAGCGACCACACGGCCATGCGCCAGTCGAACCTTCTGTGTGCTTGACTGTGTGGCACAGCCGCCCCCGGCTGTGGGTCTGGGCTGTCATGTGGCACAGCCGCCCCCGGCTGTGGCTCGCGGGGCAGAGACGCCCCGCCTACAGCCTGCACAGCCGAGGGCGGCTGTGCCACAGGGTTGCGTCGCGCCCAGAGCACCCAGGCGGAGAAGACGCCGTAGAAGAGTGTCTGGACCAGGCTGGAGCGGAAGAAGTGCTCGCCCTTGTCGCCCTCGAACTTCAGGCCGAGGGCCTCTTCGAGAGCCTGGCGCACAGTGGCGAGTGCCGGCAGGTCAGGCACGCTCTCGATGCGCGCCTTGGCGTCGCGCGCGTAGGACGCGAGAAACCAGGCAAGGGCCTGAGGGGAGGCCAGCGGTGCCTCGTGCAGCATCACGCGCCGCAAATACTCGGTGAAGCGTTCGGCGTGCGCCTCCGCCATCTTCCTCGGATGCGCCGCGGCGGCCCAGAAGGCTGATTCGCTTTCGGCGAGGCGATACGGCTCGAGCTTGGCCGGCCCGCCCTCCGGGTCGCGGCCGAGCAACACGAAGTCGCGGTAGTTGGTCACGAGGACGGAGCGGTACTTGCCCCAGTAGCGGCTCACCTGCGGGCCGCGTCGCCGCCGACACCGCCTGGGGCTGGCTCCAACTCCACCCAGGCAAGACCCTCCTCGCCCACCACCCCGGCAACGGCTTCCTCGCCGCCGCCGGCCTCGTGTGGGCCGACGGCCATGCGGAGCGCACCGACCCCGCCGGCTTCATTGCCAACGTGCCGATTCCCCCCTTCGTCCACGCCGGCCGAGCCCTCGAGGCCCTCGCGGCAAGCCATGCCCAGCTCAAGCCCGCAGAGGTGGCCCAGGCGTCCTGGACCCTCACTCATGCCGCCCGCTCGCTGCCCCCCAGGGACACATTGCTCCTGCCCCGGCTCCGCCGCTTGGAGCAGGCGCACAGCGCGAGCGCCATGCCCACGCCTCAGAAGCCCCTCACGATGAAGGAGCCGCTGGCGCGTGTCCTCCTGACCCTTCAAGTGAATGAGATTCAGGCGGCCCCCCCCGATGAGGTCAAGGCCCATCCCGCGGCCTCCGGCTTCCCGGGCGCCGTGCCCGGGAAGGCGGAGCGCGTGACGCGAAGCATCGAGGTCAACACCGCTGTCCCCGCCTGGCACAGCACGGGCCTCTATGCCGCGCCGGGCGAAGTCATCACCGTGGAGGTCCCTGCGTCGGCGGCGGGGAAGGGCCTCCACGTGCGCATCGGCGCCCACAGCGATACGCTTTGGCACCACGGCGCCTGGCACCGTGTCCCCGACATCTGCCGCCGCTTCCCGCTGAATGCTACATCCACCAAGGCCGCAAATGCTTTCGGAGGCTTGATTTACATCGAGGTGCCCGGCGCCGGCAAGCTAGGCAAAGTCCCAATCGAGGTCGCAGGGGCGGTCGAGGCCCCGCTCTATGTGCTTGGCAGGACGGCACTTGCAGCGTGGCGCGAGACGATCTGCCACCGCCCCGCCCCCTGGGCCGAGCTGGCGACGAGCAAGGTCGTCATCACCCTCCCCTCCAAGAACGTGCAGACCCTCGACGACCCCCAGGATCTGATGAAGTTCTGGCTATGTCACTGATGTCCAGATCAGCGCGGGCTACATGCACTCGGGCTACCCGCTCATGACCCATCTCGACATGGCCGAGGTGTTCCCGGACAAGAAACGCCTCCTCGCCGACGCCCACGGCGGCGTGTGGGGGCTCTTCCACGAGATGGGCCACAACCACCAGTCGGGCGACTGGACCTTTGACGGCACCGGCGAGGTCACTGTAAACCTTTTCACGCTCTATGTTTACGACAAGGTGCTCGGGCGCGCCCCGAAGACCCTCCGCAGCTTCGGCCCCGAACCGCGAGCCAAGACGCTGAATGCCTATCTCGCCACAGGCCCCGACTTCGCCAAATGGAAGAGCGACCCCTTCCTGGCCCTCCTCATGTACATCCAGCTCCAGGAGGGCTTCGGGTGGGACGCCTTCAAGAAGGTCTTCGCCGAGTATCGCGCGCTCCCCGGCGGCCAGCGCCCCAGGAACGACGATGAGAAGCGGGATCAATGGATGGTCCGCTTCTCCCGGGCCGTGGGCCGCGACCTCGGCCCCTTCTTTCAGGCCTGGGGCGTCCCAACCTCTGAGAAGGCAAGGGCTTCCATCGCCGACCTGCCCCCCTGGATGCCCGACGACTTCCCGAAGAAAGCCCCATGAGGTACAAGCCCGACTGGCCCGAGGCCGCCGAGCGCTGGGCCGCCCTCTGGGAGGGCCGGCGCCTTGACCGCCCCTGCATGGTCGTCACCGCGCCGAACGGCCGGGGCCGTTCCATACCGACGCCACGCACGGGGGAGGAGAAGTACCTCGACCCCGCCTACATCGTGCCCGCCACACTGGCGAGGCTGGAAGGCACTTGCTTCGCTGCCGAGGCCGTTCCCTCCGAACTCCTCAACGGCGGCTGGCTCGCCACCACCTACGGCGCGACGCCGCGACTGAGCCTCGAAACCATCTGGTTCGAGCCGATTGCGATTGACTGGGACAAGCCGCCGAGCTTCGAGCTGGACTTCCAGAACCCCTGGTTCCGCCGCTACGAGGCCCTGCACCGGGCGGTCACTGCGGCGGCGGGGCGCGACGACTTCCTGGTCGGCCAGGTCTGCCTCCTCCCCGCCAGCGACATCCTGGCCCGCGTCATCGGCACCGAGGCGTTCATGCTCGGCCTCGCCGAACACCCCGACTGGATGCGGGCCGTTCTCCGCAAGCTCACCGAGAACTGGTGCCGCGTGGTCGAGCGCTTCCACCGCCTGACCGCGGCGACGAACGACTTCTGGTATGGCATCGCCGGCTGGGCGCGCTTCTGGGGGCCGAAGCCCTTCGTCTCAACCCAGTCCGACGTCTCCTGCATGATCTCCCCCGCCATGTTCGAGGAGTTCGTGGTCCCCGAGCTGCAACTCGTCGGCGAGCGCTTCGGGCGGGTCTGGTACCACCTCGACGGCCCGGGCGCGGAGCGGCACCTGCCGCGGCTCCTCTCGCTCGACGCCATCCGTGTCGTCCAGTGGGTGCCTGGCGCGGGCCGGCCGCCGAACGGGTCGGCCTACCTCGACCTCTATCGAGCCATCCAGGCCGCGGGCCGCATCGTCCACATCGCCATCCCAAGGGGGAATGTCGAGACGGTGGTCAAGGCTCTCGACCCGGCGCTCCTGTGCATTGAGACCTGGTGCGACAGCCCTGCGGAGGCCGGCGACCTTCTCGCTGCCACCCGCGCATCGTGCCACAACCGGTAGTGCGTTTTCCGTGCTGCCCCCCCAACATATGCCAACTCGCGCCCCCCAACCTGGGCGCAAGTTCGCCGGATCGCCGATCCTACCCATTCCGGGGCCGTTCGCCCGAACTTGCGCCTCACACACACACATCATCTGAGGAGGGGCGCCGACCCTTCGCCTCCGATTCGCCTCCGGGCTGCCAGCTCCGCGCGAGCCTGCGGGCCAAGGGCCTCGAGCGGGCCAAGCTCTTCCCCTGGAGCCGCACCGCGCGCGAAACCCTCCAGGTCTACCGCGACGTCGCCCGCGGTTGAACGCGCCGGCCCCGGCGCGTATGATGGGCGGACGTGGTTGTCCCATTCCCGTGTTGTCAGGAGGTCAGGACATGCGGCGGAAACTGGCTCTGGGGCTTGTGGTCGCGTTCGTCCTCGGCTTCGCCCTGCCGCTCCTCGGCGGCGAGGCGGCGGACGACGAGGGCTTCGTGCCCATCTTCAACGGCAAGGACCTGACGGGCTGGGACGGCAATCCCGACCTGTGGTCCGTGAAGGAGGGCGCCATCCACGGCGAGACGACGAAGGAGAAGCCCGCCAAGGGCAACACCTTCTGCATCTGGAAGGCCGGCGTGCTCGAAGACTACGAGCTGAAGATCAGCTTCCGAGTCAACAGCGGCAACTCGGGCATCCAGCACCGCAGCGTGGACTGCGGCAACTGGGTGGTCGGCGGCTACCAGGCCGAGGTGTGCAACAGCCCAGCCGTCGGCTTCCTCTACGACGAACGCGGCCGAGCCTCGCTCGTCCAGGTCGGCCAGAAAGTCGTCATCGCCGAGGACGGCAAGAAGGAGGTCGTCGGCGAGCTGCCCGACGCCAAGGCCAACTACAAGAACTACAAGGCGCAGGACTGGAATCACTACCGCATCGTCGCCCAGGGCAACCACATCCAGCACTTCCTCAACGGCGTGCAGACCATTGACCTGGTGGACAACCAGCTAGGCGACCCGAAGGCCGAGAAGCCCGACCTCAAGAAGGGCCGTCTCAAGGGCATCCTCGCCCTCCAAATCCACGCCGGCCCGCCCATGTGGGTCGAGTTCAAGGACATCAAGCTCAAGGTGCTCAAGAAGGAAGAGAAGTAGCCCTGTCACTGTGGCACGGCTGGCTTGTCCAGCCGTGTGTCCTCGACCACGAGGGCGGGCGAGGCATCGGCTGAGGTGGTAGGCCCGGCCGAGGCCTCGTCCCCCTTGCGCCGGCAGGGGCGGCGCGGTAGAATCCGGGGGAAAGGAGGCGCGCCAATGCCCGTCGCCCTCCAGGTGCTCCTGACCTCTCTCCTCAGCCTACCCCCGTCCCTGCTCGACGCCTGGAACGCCGTGGCGACCGCCCGCCTCGCCGCCCGCATGAAGGTGGTGACCGCCGCCGGCGACCCGGCGAGCATGGCCGACCTGGCGAAGCTCATCCCCGACCCGCCCCCCGGCCGCAACGCCGCCGAACTCCTCAACGCCGCCTTCAAGCTGATGGAGGCCCGCGAGGAGAGGGATGGGCCCCCGAAGGCCCATCTTCCGGTGGTCGCCGACGGGCAGCTTCCCGCTCCCGACGAGCCGCTGCCGCTCCCCATGCTCGCGGCGATCCAGGCATATCTGAAAGACAACGCGGAAATCCTCGACCTGTTGCACAAGGCAGCGGCGCTCGACGAATGCAAGTTCGACCTCGATTTCACCAAGGGGCCGGGCATGCTGCTCCCGCACCTCGCCAGGTTGCGGCACGCGTCGCGCCTCCTCGCGTTGGAGGCCATCGGGCGCATCGAGAGCGGCAAGGCCGACGCCGCGGCCGACTCCCTCCTCGCCGCCCTGCGCATGGGCGAGTGTGTGCGCCGCGAGCCGATCCTCATCAGCACCCTCGTCCGCATCGCCTGCGACTCCCTCGCCGTCGCCCAGATGGAGCGCTGGGCCAGCCGCGCCAAGCCCTTGGTCGCCGCCCTCGAACGCCTCGAAGCCGCCCTCGCCGCCGCCGCCGACCCCAAGCTCATCGAGTGGGCGATGGTGGGCGAACGCTGCTTCGGGATTGACATCTACCAGACCTACGTTCTCACCCCGAAGCGCGGCGAGCTGCTTGGCCAGCTCGGCGTCGGCGACGTGCCGTTTCCCCTCGTCGTCCGCCTCATCCCCGACGCCTATTTCAAGACCGACATGTGCTACTACCTCGACATCATGAACGACTACGTGGCCGCGGCCCGCAAGCCGCACCCCGAGGGCCGCTACAAGGCCAAGCACGACCGCCTGCCCGCCGACCTTGCCGCCCTGGTGCCCGACTTCCTCAAGGCCGTGCCCCTCGACCCCTTCGACGGCCAGCCCCTCCGCTACAAGGCCGACGCCGCCGGCCTCACCGTCTACGCCCTCGGCGAGAACGGCAAGGACGATGGCGGCCTCACCCAGCAGCCCCCCGACGGCAAGCCCCTCGACATCGGCTTCCGCGTCCGCTGGCCCAAGGCCGAGTTCTGAGCGACCCAGTCAAGATGATCACCCCCTCTCCTGGCGCAAGGGCCTGATCATCTTGACAGTGGCCATGGTCACGGGGAGATGGCACCACATGTCTGTGCAGTTTCGAGGCTTATGGCGAGCTTGCGCCCACTCCAGGAGGGCCGCCAAGGTGATCAAGTCCTGTTGCGCGCGTGATCATCTTGAGCGCCTTGGCTGGTGCGGTCGTCAGCCTCCCGCGGGTTGCCAACCCGCGGGAGGTTCAGGCTTGCGGCCCAAGCCGCTTTGCATTCCCCGCGGGCCTTCGGTAGAATGAGGGGGTTCGTTGGCGAGCGCATCCTACGCATCGGCGACTCCCAGGAAGTACAGCGTGGAAGGACAGACTCCGGGTCCGATCGGGAGGCGACCCGACAGGCCGGAGGGCCTGTTCGCGTTTGGCCTTGCTCCTTGATCGCGGCGAGGCGGCCGAGGGGGACCTTGGACGTGAATTTCTTGATGATCTCGTCCCTCGGCAGGCCGAGGTTCTTGACGTAGCCGGCCGACACGTGGCTCCACACGCCGGTCTCGAGCACGATGCCGGGGCAGAGGCAATTGACGTTGATGTTCGAGTCGGCCAGCTCGAAGGCGAGGGCCTGGGTGAGGCCGATGATGGCCGCCTTGGCCGCCGAGTAGTGGCACATCAGGGCCGAGCCGGTCTTGCCCGACTTCGATGAGAAGTTGACGATCTTCCCGTACCTCCGCGCCTTCATCAGCGGCACAACGTGCTTCGTGAAGAGGAACGTGCCCTTGCAGTTGACGGCGAACACGGCGTCCCACTGCTCGGCCGTGAGTTCCTCGACCTTGCCCTGGCCGACGATGCCGGCGACGTTGACCAGGATGTCCACCTGATGGCCGAATGCCTTGGCGGCTGCGGCGACGACGGCCTTGACCTGCTCCTCATCCGTCACGTCGGCGGCCAGGCCCAGGGCGCCTGCCCCGACCTCCCTCACGGCGGCGTCCACCGCCTCCTGCTTCAGGTCGGTGATGAACGCGCGGGCGCCGCCCTGAACGAGTGCGGAAGCGATTGCCTTGCCGATGGCGCCCGCGGCGCCAGTCACCAGTGCGGTCTTCCCAGCGAAGTCCATGCGTCTCTCCCTCCTTGGCGGTCCGGGATGCGTCGGGCTATAGGCTACATGAAGGCCGCGATTTCTGCAAGGCAGCGATTCCGCATGGGAGCCCGGCTCATTCCATATGCCCTGCTCTTTTCCCCAGACACATCCTGACGCCACCCGTAACTGCCCCATCACAGGTCGGCGCAGAAAGCGCTTGCTTTCACAACATGTTGGTGCTAGAATGCGGCCAGACCATAGGGCTAGTGGGCCGCTATCCCCGCGTTCCGGCCCCACGGCCCAGGGCCCTACCCAGCGACAGCAGGTCCGGACACAACTCCGCGAGGGAAGCCATGTCAGAAGAGCTGGCTCAACGCAGCCTCGAGTTCACGGCCACGGCGCTGCCGACGGGCGCCGGCACGCCGCCGGAGGAGGCCGCCCCGCCGGCCGCCCCGGCGCGGCGGCGCGCCACCGCCGTCGAGCTGGCCAAGCAGCAGCGCGAGATTTCGGTCTCCGAGTTCTTCACGAAGAACCGCCACCTCCTGGGCTTCGACAACCCGCGCAAGGCCCTGCTCACGGCGATCAAGGAGGCGGTGGACAACTCGCTCGACGCCTGCGAGGAGGCGGGCATCCTGCCCGACATCAAGGTCATCGTGAAGGAGGTGCGCAAGGAGGAGCGCTACCGCGTGATCGTGGAGGACAACGGCCCCGGCATCGTGTCGAAGCAGGTGCCGCGCGTCTTCGGCAAGCTGCTCTACGGCTCGAAGTTCCACCGACTCAAGATGTCGCGCGGCCAGCAGGGCATCGGCATCTCGGCCGCCGCCATGTACGGCCAGCTCACCACGGGCCAGCCCGCCGTCATCATCTCCAAGATCGGCCACGGCAAGCCCGCCATGCGCTACGAGCTGATGATTGACACCAAGAAGAACGAGCCCCGCGTCATCAGCGAGGGCGAGTGCGAGTGGAACGGCGCGCACGGCACGCGGGTGGAGATCGAGCTGGAGGCCCGCTACCAGCGGGGCCGCCAGAGCGTGGACGCCTATCTCGAGCAGACGGCGATCACGAACCCCCACGTGCGCATGCTCTACACCTCGCCCGACGGGGACCCGCGCGAGTTCCCGCGGGCGACCACCGAGCTGCCGCCCGAGCCGAAGACGATCAAGCCCCACCCCCACGGCATCGAGCTGGGCATGCTCATGAGCATGCTCGAGGACGCGAAGGGGCGAAACGTCCGCTCCTTCCTCACCCACGAGTTCTCCCGCGTGACGGGGCGCGTGGCCGAGAACATCCTGGCCGCGGCGAAGATCGAGCCGACCGCGCGCCCCAGCCGCATCGCCCGCCAAGAGGCCGAGACGCTGTTCAACGCCATCCAGGCATCGAAGATCATGGCCCCGCCCACCGACTGCGTGGTGCCGATCGGCGAGGAGCTGCTGCTCAAGGGGGTGAAGAAGGAGCTGGAGGCCGACTTCTACGCGGCGGTGAGCCGGCCGCCGTCGGTCTACCGCGGCAACCCGTTCATGATCGAGGCCGCCGTGGCCTACGGCGGCAAGGTGCCCGACGAGGGGCCGGTCCGCGTCTACCGCTTCGCCAACCGCGTGCCGCTCCTCTACCAGCAGTCGGCCTGCGCCATCACCCGCGCGATCAGCTCCATCTCGTGGCGGCCCTACGGCCTCTCGCAGCCCAGCGGCTCGCTGCCGATGGGGCCGGCCATCGTCGTCGTCCACATGGCCAGCGTCTGGGTGCCGTTCACCTCCGAGAGCAAGGAGGCGATCGCCCAGTATCCGGAGATTCTCAAGGAGATCCGCCTGGCCCTCCAGGCCTGCGGGCGCAAGATGAGCCTGCACATCAAGCGCCGCCGCCGCGAGGCCGAGGCCGAGCGCAAGCGCTCCTACATCGAAAAATACATCCCCCACATCGGCATCGGCCTCCGCGAAATCCTCGCCCTCTCCCAGAAGGACGAGGAGGGCATCGTCGACGACTACGAGAAGGGCTTCTGCAACCGCTCGACGACGGCCCACGAGAAGGTGGCTGACCACTATGGCATCCCCTCGATCAACATGGCCATGCGCGTGGCCGAACTGCACAAGGCGGGCAAGCTCATCTTCCCCTTCCCGCCCAAGGAGACGCCGCCCGAGGGCAAGGTGGTTTTCGCCCATGATGAGTGCCACCCCAACGACGCCGGGCACGAGCTGTTCACCCAGGTCATCACCGACGCCCTGAAGGAGATTCAGAAGGCATCGAGGCCCGGCCCCCACAAGCTCCCCGAGCCGATTCGCGCCGACAACTGGGGGAACGCGAAGCTCGTCCCCATCGAGCCCTCGATGCTCACGGAGGGCTGGAAGAAGCTCCCGGCCGACCAGGGCCTCGGCAAGGCGTTCGGCAACCGCCTGCCCGTCATCTGGGAGGCGGCGAAGCCGGGCGAGAAGCTCAGCTTCCGCTTCAAGGGCACGCTCGCCCGCCTCTACGACCTCGTCGGCCCCGACGGCGGCAAGGCCATCTGCACGGTGGACGGCAAGGTGACTCGCACCGTCCAACGCTTCGACATGTACTGCACCTATCACCGCCTCGCCACGCTCCCCATCGCCGAGGGCCTGGAGGACAAGGAGCACAGCGTCACCGTCGAGGTCTCGCCCGAGCAGCCCGACCGCGAGCCCGTCCTCAAGCAGGTGCGCGACCAGAAGGGCTTCGACCCGAAGCGCTACGATGGCACCGACGTGATGCGTGAGAAGAGAAGAGGGATCGGACTTCTTCTGTCTTCTCACGCATCACGTATCACGTATCACGAATGGAGCCCCCAATGCCCAAGCCTACCGACATTCATCCCATCGGCTGTTCGCTCTTCTTCCTCCCCGTCGAGACCCGCGTCCCGCTGAAGTTCGGGCCGGAGACCCTCACGCACGTGACCTGCGCCCGCGTGCGGCTGCGCGTGGCCGATGCCACCGGCCGCGCCGCCGACGGCTGGGGCGAGACGCCGCTCAGCGTCCAATGGGCCTGGCCGAGCAGCCTCTCCTACGACGAACGCCACGAGGCGATGAAGGGCCTCTGCATCGCCCTCACCAAAGCCTGGGCCAACTTCGACGAATGCGGCCACCCGATGGAGATCGGCCACGCCTTCCTCGAAGCCGAGCTGCCCAAGCTCCTAGAGGCCGCCAATCAGGGGCGCGCCGAGCCCATGCCATGGCTGGCGGCGTTGATCTGCGCCTCAGCCTTCGACATCGCCCTCCACGACGCCTACGGCATTCTCCTCGGTCAGTGCACATATGCCACTTACACAGTGGAGTTCATGGACTGGCCTCTAAGCTGGTACCTCGAGCCGGCAGATACCAACCTCACGTTCGGAGGGGAGTATCCTGCTGCCTACCTCATCCCCCAGCCCCCCACCCGCATGCCCGCCTGGCACCTCGTCGGCGGCAAGGACCTGCTCTCGCCCGACGAGCTGACCGGCTCCGAGCCGAACGACGGCTATCCCGTGCTGCTGCCGGATTGGATTCGCCGCGACGGGCTGAAATGCCTCAAGGTCAAGCTCCGCGGCAACGACGCCGCGTGGGACTACGACCGCCTTGTCCGCGTCGGCACCCTCGCCATCGAGGGCGGCGCGCTCTGGCTCACCGCCGACTTCAATTGCACCGTGACCGACCCCGCCTACGTCACCGACATCCTCGACCGCCTGGTGCTCGAACAGCCACGCATCTATCAAATGATCCTCTACGTCGAGCAGCCCTTCCCCTACGACATCGAGCAGCACCCGATCGACGTCCACAGCGTCTCGGCCCGCAAGCCGCTCTTCATGGACGAAAGTGCGCACGACTGGCGGCTCGTGCGCCTCGGCCGCGAGTTGGGCTGGACCGGCGTCGCCCTCAAGACCTGCAAGACCCAGACCGGCGCGCTCCTCACCCTTTGCTGGGCGAAGGCCCACGGCATGACGCTCATGGTCCAGGACCTCACGAACCCGATGCTCGCCCAGGTGCCCCACTGCCTCCTCGCCGCGCACGCGGGCACGATCATGGGCGTCGAGACCAACGCCATGCAGTTCTACCCCGATGCCTCGAAGCCCGAGGAGGCGGTCCACCCCGGCCTCTACCGTCGCCGCGACGGCTGCGTGGACCTGAGCACCCTCTCTGGCCCCGGCTTCGGTTATCGCCTGGCCGAGATTCGCCGCGAGCTGCCTATGCCCGCCGCTCAGCTCGGAGACCTCTAGAATGCTGGTGCTCTTCAGCGACACGCATTTCAGCGATGGGACGGTGGACACGATGAACGTGCCGCCCTATGCGTTTCGCATCCTCCAGGACCATCTCGCGGCCATCCTGGAGCGGCCGGGGACGCGGGTGGAGGAGGTGGAGGTCGCGCTCGTCGGCGACGTGTTCGACCTCGTTTGCTCCGCGGCGTGGCGACCACCGGGGCCGATGCCCTGGGACACGCCGGACGCGGCGCTCGAGGCGCGCGTGGGCGCTATCCTCGACGCCACGCTCGCGGCGAATGCCGAGGCCCTCGGCTTCTTCGCCCAGCTTGGCAGCGCCCTGGGTCGGCCAACGGCCGTCCACTACCTGCCAGGCAACCACGACCGTCGGGCGGTGGCCAGGGCGCCCTGCGGCCCGGGGGCGAGCACGCGCGGCGTCGAGTTGCCCAGGTAGAGCTGCGCCCAGTTGCTCTCGGGGTAGCGGCCGAGGAGATTCAGGCTGCGGCTGTAGGTGCTGCGCAGGGGGTCCGTCGGCTCCAGGACGTCCCAGAAGTCGGCGCCCATGCGGCCGAAGCCGTGGAGGCCGGCCGCGCTCATCCCCTCCAGGGCGACGCGGTACTGCACGAGCGGCGAGAAGGTGCGGAGGGGCATGACCGTCTGGCTGCCCTCGCGCGGGAAGGTGGTCCGCAGGAACTCGGTCTTCCAGCCGTAGAGCCGCGCCTGGGCGGGGTCGGGCGCGATGGGCGCGCCCCACACGTCGGCGAGGTAGCCCACGGGCTGCCCGAACAGCTTGTCGGCCCGGGCGTGGGAGTGGACGACCCACCTGGCCTCGGGGGCCACCGCCCGCAGGTCCTCGACGGCGTCCTTGTTCGGCTGCGAATCGCCGGCCACACCGACCATCAGCGAGCCCTCCAGGCCGTGCTTCTTCAGGATGGCCCGCATCCCGTCGAAGACCGGCCTCCAGAACTCGCGGACCGCGGGCGTGCCCCACTTCGGCCCCTCGGCCTCCTGTAGGGGCAGCCCTATGTGGCTGCCCCTGGGCGGCCACTCAGGGCCGCCCCTACGGCCCGTGGCGGGGTCCACAATGGCTCCCAGCAGTAGAGGCAGACGACCGGCACCTTGCCCAGGTGCTTGACGGCGAGGTCCAGGTACTTCTCCGCGATGCTCAGGTCGGGCTTCGGCGCGCCGTTCGGCTGCTTGACCCAACGGACCATCGAGTGCTCGTTGCCGAAGTGCGTGCGGCGGAGGGCCGTGATGAACACGTCGTCGGCGCCAGCCTGGCCCAACAACTCGAACGATTTCTCGAGGAGCTTCCAATGCTCCGGCGACCAGAGCGGCACCTTGTAGCGCAGGGCCACGGACTCGGGCGACTGCGTGAGGCCGACGTGGCTGCCGAAGTCCTTCGGCTCCGGTAAGGTCCAGTCAGCGACCCGCAACTCTATCGGCACTTCGGTAGGCTTGGCGCCCTCCACCGAGATGGTCAGGCCGCCCTTGTAGTCGCCCGGCTTCGCGTCGCGAGGCGCCCGCACAGTGACCCAGACCGGCACCACGGAAAAGGGGACATTCAACTTTTCCGCCGCAGAAAAGTAGAATGTCCCCTCTTCCGCAGGCACAAGGACCTCAAAGGCCAGGCCCGCCTCCTTGTCCGGCACGGCGTAGCGCACCTGCACGGCAGAGGCCGGGATCGTGCCCGGCCCAGTCAGGTCGCCCGCGACGACTTTGAGGCCCCGCAACGGCTCCGACGAGCCGACGGTAACGGCGCCGGAGAAGGAGCCGTTTCGTGCGCCGGCCAGCCGAATCGGCCTCAACGGCTCGCACGGGTCGCCATAGTCGCTCGCCTTCGTCCGCGCGCCCAAGTCCTGGTTCCACACCTGGATGCCCGCGGGCCGCGCGACGTTCGGGGTCACGCCCGGACCCCCGGCCAGCTCGATGCGCGTGACGCCCACCGGCACCCAGTTGATGTCATAGCCCCTCGCGTTGCGTCCCTGGCCGAGGATGGCCTCGTGATACGGCGCCCTGTGGGCCTCGATGGCCAGGACGTTCACGCCCTTGCGGAGGAGCCTGGCGGGGACGGCCACATCGGCCAGCCTGCGGATGCGCTTCTGGAGCTGAGCGTGGCACTTCACGGGGTCGCCGAAGCCCCAACTGATGAGCTTGCCGTCCTCCTTGACGAAGGCCTCCTTCGGGTAGTCCTCCGCGAGCGCCTCGATGCCCCTGGCTCTTTCGGCCTCGGGGATGTTGGCTCGCGCGATCTCCTGGCCGTTCAGGTAGGCCACGACGCCGCCGCGATACGCAAGAGAAAGCGTCAAGTCCCCCGCCGTCGCGGGGTCCGCCACCAGGAACTTGCCGCGGAGGCAGACCGCGGCCAGGGTGGGATGGGTGCCCTCGAAGAACAGGTAGCCCGCGTCCTCCACCTCCTTGCAGTAGGCGTGGCCGTGATGGCTCGGGAAGAAGGGGCCGGGCAGGCGCGTCCAGGCCTGGTCGTCGAAATCGGGGGCCGTCCAGTTCGCCGGCGGCGCGGCGGACTCCATCGCCGGCATCAAGTCCTTACCGCCCTCCGCCACCATCCAGACGCCGCTATAGCCGTGGAGCAGGAGTTCCTTGACGTCCCCGCCCACCCGCACGGCCGGCTTGCGGGTGACGAAGTTGCACCGCCACACGCTTTGGTTGCTCAGGACCAGATTGGCGGGCGCCGCGCCGAAGGCGACGGCGGCCGTCAGCCAGAGGCCGGCCAACACTGCTCTCCACACTCGCCCGTGCGTCACGAGCTGCTCCTCATCGTGGGTCTCCCAACCGCTGAGTGTACTCGGCATCTCACGTCTCCGGCGTAGCGGCTACTTGACCGCTCCGATGCAGAAGAGCACCTTGTCGGCGCGGAGGAACAGGCACCCGCCGGCGACGGCGGGGCTGGCGTTGAAGGTGCCTTGTTCGGAACTTTACACCTGGCAGGGAGGGGGGTTCGGACCCCTCTCCCTTGCAGGGAGAGGGTAGGGAGAGGGTCGGGCTCAGGAACTTCCGACAAGCTCACCAGAACCGGGGGCCATACCCGGGAAATTCGTCGTGGTTGACAGGCCCGCCGGGGTGGAGTATAATAAAGGCGCGGTGGGAAGCGGAGGTCAGGCTTGGCGCGCTATCGCAACGGCCTCATCGGCGAGCTGGCCCATCAGTTCGCATACACCCCCCGGAAACGCAAGGCCGAGCAACTCGGCCGCCTGCGGCAATTCGCCCCTCGCCTCCAGCCCGAGCAGGCCTACCCCTATGACTTCGTAGTCTTCCAGATCACGCGGTTCCGGCCCGACGACGCGCCCCACGCGGTGTTCGACGGCGCGTCGCTGAAGGCCGACCTGATGACGCTGCTGCACGAGGTGAGCGACTCGCTCGGCCTCGCGGCCGCCGAGGCGGGCAGCCCGGTGCTGCGCCTCCAGGAGGTGTGCCGCGCCTACGACGTGTCGCTGAAGACCCTGCGCCGCTGGCGCGGGCAGGGCCTCGTCACCCTGCGATTCGTGTTCCCCGACGGCAAGAGGCTGTCGGGCGTGTGCCAGGCCGACCTCGAGGCCTTCGTCGAGTCGCACCCCGACATCATCGGGCGCACCCGCGCCTACTCGTATCTCGACGGGCCGGCCCGCCGCGCCATCCTTGCCAGGGCCTTCGAGCTGTCGCTGGCCGAGGAGCTGACCGCCACCGAGGCGGCGGGCCGCCTGGCGCGCGAGTTCGGCTGCGCCCACGACGCGGTCCGCCGCGTGCTGCGCGACTACGAGGAGGCCCACCCCGGCGCCGCCATCTTCGCCCCCTGCCCCAACCCGCTGAGCGAGGACGAGCGCCGCCAGCTCCTCGCCCTCTATCGCAACGGCTACCAGCCGCGCGAGCTGGCCCGCTCCTTCCACCTCGGCGCCACCACCCTCGGCCACGCCGTCCGCGAGGTCGTCGTCGAGGACATCCTCGGCCACGACTGGCAGTTCGTGGCCTCGCTCGCCTTCGGCCACCCCGGCGCCGAGCGGGCGCTGCTGGACGACCCGGCCGCCCGCGCGCCCGCCGAGGAGGACATCGAAGGCCCCCTCGACGCCGAGCAGGAGGAGCGGCTGTTCCGCCAGTACAACCTGGCCAAGTGCCTCCTCGCCCGCGCCCGCGAGGAACTGCGGCCGTCCGACCTCACGGACCGCCAGCTCCACCGCCTCGTGCGCCTGCACGACCTGGCGCTCGCGGCCCGCAACTGCCTGACCGTGGCCAACCTGCGCCTCGTCGTCCACCTGTCCAGCCGCCACCTGGGCCTCGGCCGCCGCCTCGACGACCTGGTGAGCGACGGCACGGTGAGCCTGATGCAGGCCATCGAGAAGTTCGACGTCGCCCGCGGCGTGCGCTTCTCCACCTACGCGAGCTGGGCCATCCGCAAGAACTTCGCCAAGAGCCTTCCCCGCGAGGCCCAGCGCCACCAGACCGAGATGACCGGCACCGAGGAGATCATCGAGTCCCGCGGCGACCCCCGCGCCGCCGCCCCGCCCGAGCGCGACTTCCGCGAGGTCCTCCGCTCCACCGTCGCCTCGCTCCTCCTCGAACTCAGCCCGCGCGAGCGCGACGTGGTGGTGGCCCGCTTCGGCCTGGGCCGCCGCGCCGAGACCCTCGAGCAGATCGGCCGCCGCTTCGAGGTCACTCGCGAGCGGGTGCGCCAGATCGAGGCCATCGCCCTCCGCAAGCTCGCCCACCTCGTGGACCCCGCCCTCGTCCACGAGTTCGCCGAACCCCGCGACTAGCCTTTAGGCAGTTCTGGCGCCACTGAAGGCGCCGCCGAATCGCAGAGAGCCATTTGGATGGGCTTCACAGTAGCCTGAGCAGGTCGGCCGGCCTCTCGAGCAGCACCCTCGCCCCCGCCTCGCGCAGCTCCTCGGCTGGGCGGAAGCCCCAGAGCGCGCCCACGGCGAACATGCCCGCCGCGTTCGCCGTCTGCATGTCCGTGTTCGTGTCGCCGAGATAGAGGAACTGCTCGACGGGCACGCCGAGCCGTGCGACGATCTCGCGGACGCCTGTCGGATCGGGCTTGGGCGGAACCGCCTTGCTCTGCCCGATGACGGCGTCGAAGCGCCAGCGCGGCAGCAGCTTGGCGACGCAGAGCTGCGTCGAGTCGTGCGGCTTGTTCGAGAGGACGGCCATCTTCACGCCCCGCTCGACGAGGGCGTCGAGCAGCTCGGCCACGCCGGGGTAGGGCCGCGTCTTGTCGGCCCAGTGCTCGCCGTAGATGCGGCGCATCAGCGCCACGGCCTTGGCCACCGTCGCTTCGTCGCGGTGGGCCTCGGGCAGCGCCCGCGCCACCAGGTTCACCACGCCGTCGCCCACGAAATACCTGTAGGGCGCCACCGGATGGGGCGGGAAGCCGAGCTGCCGCAAGGCGGCATTCATCGAGTCCGCCAGGTCCTCCAGCGTGTCGAGCAGCGTCCCGTCGAGGTCGAACAGCACGGCGCGAGAAGTCAATGCACGGCCCTTTCCTGTGTTGCCTGGGCTGGTGGACAGTGTAGCAGATCGTCGGCGGGCCGGCCAGTCCCGCTCATTCCCCTGCGCGCCGGGCTTCTGCTATAATTGAGGCAAGGCGACACGTGAGCGTGAGCGGTCCGGAGTTCCCGCCCCCACCGACCTCGCGTCGGTGGGGCGGAGGATTGGCGGCTACAGGCGGCCACCCTCACCCCCCACCCCCCTCTCCCCCCGCCGCGCCCGTTGCCGGCAACGGGCACCCGACAGCGGGCGGGGGGAGAGGGGGTGGAAGAGGGGGAGGTCCGTTGCACGGTAGCTGCCAATCCTCGCTCCACTGGGGCAAGCCCAGTGGGGGCGTGTGTTCCAGTCTGCTGAAGCATCGCGAGGTCAGAGAGGTCGGCCCGATGCCAGATGATACCACACGCTACCGCGTCCACGTCCAAGGCACGGTGCAGGGCGTGGGCTTCCGCCCCTACATCTACCGCCTGGCGCGCGGCCTGGCCCTTGCGGGCTGGGTGCGCAACGACTCGTCGGGCGTGGTGATCGAGGTCGAGGGGCCGCAGGCGCACTGCGACCGCTTCGTCTCGCGCCTCGTGCCCGAGGCCCCGCCCGTGAGCGATATAGCCGAGGTGGCGCACGAGGCCATTCCCCCCGTGGGTGGGGCGGAGTTCGTGATTGTCAAGAGCGAGCGGCTGGCCGACGCGCTGGCGGAAACCCCGCCCGACATGGGCCTGTGCGACGACTGCCGCGGCGAGCTGCTCGACCCCGCCGACCGCCGCTATCGCTATCCCTTCATCAACTGCACGAACTGCGGCCCGCGCTTCACCATCGCCGAATCGCTCCCCTACGACCGCCCGTTCACCTCGATGAAGCGCTTCACGATGTGCCCCGACTGCCAGCGCGAGTACGACGACCCGGCCGACCGCCGCTTCCACGCCCAGCCTAACGCCTGCTGGGCCTGCGGCCCGCAACTCGCGCTCCTCGACCCCAAGGGCCACAGGCTGGAAGCCCGTGCCACCAACCCCCCTCCCTCTCAGGGAGGGGGCAGGGGGAGGGTTGGGGCCCGTGCAGTCCCAGGCCCCAACCCCTTTGCGCCCTCGTCTCGGCGTTCGTGCTCGAGGTCGCGAACTCCTACCGCATGCGCGCAAAGCGCCTGCTTGGGCTGCGCAGCGCCAGGCTCGCCCACACAGGGGCCCTGAGCATCATACAAAGGGCAGATGCGGCCCTGCAATTGGACCCACACCCTCACACGCTGGCCATCGACGGAGTGTTCCTGCGCGACGGCGGTCGGCTCGTCTTTCACCACCTCGGCCCACCCACCGTCGAAGAGGTCCACGAGGTGGCCCTGCGCACCGCGCTACGCGCTTCGAAGCTCATCGCGCGCTTCGGCCTCGACCCCGACCTCGTCGCCATGCCCGAGCGGGCCGCCGACCTCGACCCCGCGCTCTCGGCCATGCTCTCGGCCTCCGCTCAGGGCCTCGACCTGCTCTCGGGCCAGCCAGCCCTGCGCCTCCTCGACACCCCGCCCACCTTGCCCACCTCCCCCCAAAAGCACCTCGTCGCCGAGGTCATGGGCATCAACGTGCACGCCCAGACCTGGGTGCACGGTCACGACCGCGCCGGCATCGAGAGGCTCGTGCGCTACGTCGCCCGTCCACCCGTCTGCAACGACCGGCTCTCGGTCCTCGACTCCGGGCACGTGCAGTACGCGCTCAAGAAGCCTTGGAGAGACGGCACGACGGCCGTGCTGCTCGACCCGATGGACTTCATCGCCCGCCTGTGCGCCCTGGTGCCTCCCCCCTACTTCAACACCACGAGGTATAACGGCGTGCTCGCCTCCAACTCGAAGCTTCGCCGTGAGGTCGTCCGCTCCCTCGTCCTCTCTTTGCCCCCACCGGGTGAGCAGCTCCCCCTCCCGCTCGAGCTCCCGGAAGAGCTCCATAAACCCTGGCGCCCGAGGCCCGAGCCCACCGCACCTCGCAAGACCAGGACGGCGGGCCGACACCCGTGGGCCTACCTCCTCGAACGCACATTTCGGACCGTGTGCCCCCGCTGCGCCGGACCGCTGCGCCTCGTCGAGATCGCCACCACGCCGGACGCCATACGAAGGGTCATGACCCGCGCCGGCCTCGCGCCCATGCCACCCCCTGAACCTCTTCCACGGATCCGAGCCCAGCTCTCCCTGGACCTTCAGTCGGGCACGTGAGCCGCAAGCTCCCCCTCCCGTCGCCCCGGTGCGAGCTCGCAACGCAGGGCGAACGGCACGGGTGCGCCCGCGTGCGGTCCGATTGTCCCCGATGACGGCCGTGCTATCATCATGTGCGTCGGGAAAGGTTCGGTACAGGGGGGCGAGGGCTGGATGCCGGGCAATCGGCCGGTGCATACATGGGCGGAGGACGAAAAAGTCGGTTCGAATGTCCTTATCACTAGTGGTCATGCCGTCAGGTGATCACAATTCGGGAATGGGCCCCTCCCCATTATTCCGAAGGTAGTATCAGGTAGTTTATGGCCGTGTAGAAGTCTGCTGATTCGTCATAATTCCAGTAGTCGTTCCAAACGATTAGAATGCTGTCTGACTTGGTCGCCATTCTTGCTGTGTGGACGCTATCCATGAAGCCGATTCCCCCGCCCACCTCATGGGTCGTTGCTGGTCCTGACTCGATATCCGTTGGGTTCCAGCCTGTGGTGAGGTAGAAGTCTATGCAGTGGTCTATCGAGGGTAGTTGGCTTTTTGTGAGTAGAATGAAGGAGTTTTTATCATGTGTTGATATTCCTTCCATGGTGTCGGAGCTGGTCATGACTGTGACATCTTCGCTTAGGTCGCTGGCTGTGCGGACATTTTCTTCGATGTAGTTTAGGTGATGCAATGGTGGTGTCTCGGGGCCCATGAATGATGTCCAGCCCATCACTGTCCCGTTGCCTGCTCTCACTGCAAAACGTAGTGTTGCATTTTGGTAGTACTCACTGGAAGGAACTTTGATAAGCTCGCTGTACAGTGTTCCGTCGGGGTTCATGGCGAAGTACACAACATCGTGATCGGATTCTGGGGTTGATGAGTTGGATCCATAGAAGCCAGCGAAAAGCCTATCTGAGGTCTTGATAGCGGTGTTGATTGGGTACTGGTCCAATCGCCATCCGGGGGCATCTGTTGAGTGTGTTTCTATGTATTCGCCCTCGTTGAGTCTTGTCGCGTCAGTATCCAAGCGAAATGTCAGGAAACCCTCTGTGTCTATGTCTGGGGCAACCTTAGAAATGACTGATATATCAATCTCGCTATCAACGAAATGGCAGCCATGGCCTCTTGTCCATCCTTCGCTTCCGCCAGATATATCCACCCAGTTACTTTCTACGCCTTCAGTAGACAGTAATGATGCACAAGTATCGTACAGGAGAATGAAATGGGCCTCTGTCGCTAGAATATCGTTGACTAGTCCTGAGCAGTGATCGCCAGTAGGATCTTCGTAGGTGACCGGTACTTCTCTCATTCCATCTGTTGTGATGTTGAACAACCTCTTTTCCCTTGTCGAGGTACTCTGTGCCAACACCCAGTAGTCATCGCTAAGGACAGCGACTCTTAGACTAGTCGTTTGACTTGAAGGACCAGTGTATTCCGTTAGGGCTCCGTACGTGAGTGTTTCGTCAGGTACTTGCCAATCCGAACAGTGCGTCGTTCTG
Source organism: Planctomycetota bacterium (assembly GCA_041320515.1). Lineage (GTDB taxonomy): Bacteria > Planctomycetota > PUPC01 > DSUN01 > DSUN01 > DSUN01. The sequence continues at coordinate 5,877,439 of JBGLNR010000001.1, forward strand.
TCTCCCTCTTCTTCTTCATCCAAGTCAAGCTCTGTATCCTCGGCAGCAACTACCTCCGTGCTGGCGTCCCTGCCGCCGTTTCCAGAACACGCCGCAAGTACTCCAAGCAGCGGCGTACAGAAGAAGAGGAGACTTTTCATGGATTGAGTGACCGTCTCACTGTAAGCATTGCATGTGGCAGATCCCCTGTGATGAAGAAGTAGTGAAATTCCTCCCACATGCCGATGACCATTGACGAAGCCAGGAACAACTAAACAAACCGGAACGCTGTTGACTGGTGCAGGAATGCACCAGCCGGCAGCATCGGAAGGAGAATCATATGTTATGGACATTAGCGGTAATACTCTTGGTTCTGTGGGCGTTGGGGCTGTGCATCGTGGCTGGGGCCGCCTTCGCCGGCGAGGCGAATGTGGATGAGCTGGTCAAGCAGCTCGAGCACGTGGGCCGCGCCGAGTGCGTGGATTGCCTCGGCACGCTGCTCGCCGACAAGGACGAGTTGGTGCGCGAGTGCGCCCGCCGCGCCCTTCAGCGCAATCCCACCCCCGAGGCGACGGCGAAGCTCGTCGCCGCCCTCGATGGCGCCGCCCACGCGAAGTGGCGGGTCGGCCTCATCAACGCCCTGGGCGACCGCTGCGATGCCGCGGCCATCAAGCCGCTGCTGAAGTTCGCCGCCGATGCCGACGACGCGGTCCGCTCCGCCGCCGTCTTCGCCCTCGCCAAGATCGGCGACAAGAGCGCCGCCGAGGCCATCGCCGCCGCATTGGGCAAAGGCTCCGACGAGGCGAAGACCAGGGCGACCGACTCCTACGTCCTTCTCGCCGAGAAGCTGGTTGCCCAGGGTGACAAGGCGTCGGCCCTTCCCATCTACCGCAAGCTCCTCGACGCACAGCCGGCCCACGTCCGCTGCGCCGCCATCATCGGCCTCGGCCGCGCCGGTGGCACGGCGGAGTTGGACGCGATCTTCGCCGCGATGGCCGACAACAAGGACGAGAAGGTGCGCGGCGCCGCCCTCTACGCCCTCGGCCAGCTCCCCGGCCGCGAGGTCTCGACGGCCATCGTCGCCAAGATGAAGACCGCTGAGCCGGCCCTCAAGGTCGTGCTCCTCCAGGCCCTGGCGATGGGCGGCGACAAGGAGGCCCTGCCCGCCTTCCTGGCCGCGGCGGCCGACGCCGACGCATCGGTCCGCATCGCCTCCTACGAGGGCATGGCCGCCCTCCGCAACGAGGCCGCCGCCCCAGCCCTCATCTCGGCGCTCGTCTCGAAGGCCGACCGCGAACTCGAGGCCGCCCGCGAAGGCCGCCACGGACGCCGATGCCGCGGTCCGCACCGAGGCCTGGAAGGCCCTGGCCGACGTTGCGGACGCCAAGGCCCTGCCCGAGCTGGTGAAACTCCTCGTCGGCGCGAAGGACGACGGCGAGCGGGGCGCCGCCGAGCGCACCATCATCGCCATCGCCCGCCGCGTCGAGTCCGAGGACGAGCGCACCCAGGCCGTCCTCGCCGCGCTGCCGGGCGCCGGCGTGCCCGCGCGCGTCTCGCTCCTCCGCATCGCCGCGGCCCTCGGCGGGGCCAACGCCCTCGCCGCCGTTCGCGCCGCCATGAAGGACCCCGCCCCCGAGGTCCAGGACGCCGCCTTCCGCGCCCTGCCCAACTGGGCGGAGGCATCCGTGGCGCGGGACCTGCTCGACATCGCCAAGAGCGACGCCCCGCTCGCCCGCCGCGTGCTGGCCCTCCGCGGGGCGGTGGACGTTGCGGCGAAGACCGGCGGCCTGGCCCCCGCCGAGATGCAGAAGCTCTTCGAGACCGCCATGGCCGCCGCCCCCCGCCCCGAGGACAAGAAGATGGTGCTCGGCGCGATGGCCAACGTGCCCAACCTGGGCGTCCTCGACCTCGCCCTCAAGTACATCACCGAGCCGGCCCTCAAGGCCGAGGCCGAGATCACGGCCGTCCGAGTCGCCCGCGCCATCAGCGGCTCATACCAGGCCAAGGCCAAAGAGGTCCTCAAGAACCTCATCGAGCTGTCCGACAGCGAGCAGGTGAAGAAGGAGGCCAACGAGACCCTCGCCCTCCTCGACCGCTTCGAGGACTACATCACCTCCTGGCTCGCCTCCGGCCCCCATCGTGCGGCGGGCAAGGACGGCCCCGGCCTCTTCGACGTCGCCCTCCCGCCCGAGAAGCCGGGCGACACCACGGCCAAGTGGGCCGCCATGCCCATCGGCACCGACAAGGGGCGCCCCTGGCTCATCGAGTTCGACAAGACCCCAGGCTTCGCCGGCAACGACGCCTGCGTCTACCTCAAGACGCGCATCCAGTCCCCCACGAAGCAGGACGCCCGCATCGAGGCGGGCAGCGACGACGGCCTCAAGGTCTGGCTCAACGGCAAAGTCGTCCACGCCAACAACGCCACCCGCCCCTGCTCCCCCGGCAGCGACAAGGCGAAGGTGAGCCTCAACGAGGGCTGGAACGACCTGTTGGTGAAAGTCACCCAGGGCGGCGGGGAGTGGTCCGTGTGCCTGCGCTTCCGCGGCCCGAACGGCGAGCGCCTGGTCGGCCTCGTGGCCGACCCGAACGGGAAGTGACGTGTTCCCCCTGCTGCGGTTTGCCCGGGTAGCAGCAGTAGGTGTTGTGGTACAGGGAGCCTGTGGTGAAGTAGCACATGCCGCGGCAGCCGCCGCGGCAGATGGGTCCCTTGTCGCAGCCGGCGCAGGCGCCCTGGAGCATGCTGGGGTCGAACTGGCGGTTGTAGGCGAAGGCGCCCTCGCGGAACCAGATGTCCTTGAGCGGCGTCTCCCGCAGGTTCCCCTCGATGAAGCGGGCGTCGTAGAGCGACTCGCAGCCCTTGACGTTGCCCACGCTGTCTATGCCCACGGCTCGCAGGCCCGCCTGGCAGCCCTGCCAGGCACTGAGGGCGCCGGGGTCGCTGCGCAAGCAGAACTCGTGCTCGTCGAAGTAGCCGATGTCGTCGCCCGCATAGACGAGCACCCGCCCCTCCTCGCGCTTCTGGCGGTGCGTGGGCGGCCGCGAGTTCCGCCTCAAGCTGCCCAACGGCGCCTACGAGGTGAACCTGTGCTGGGACATGTTCGGCCTCTGGCACACGCTGCCCTCGTTCGGGTGGCGGAAGCTCCTCCTCAATGGCAAGGAGGCCATCAGCGAGACCCGCACGGGCGCCGACTTCCTGGCGAAGTTCTACTATCGCCACGAGAACGACGAGGACCTGCCGGGCCAGGACCTGTGGGAGAAGTACATCGCCTCGTACCAGACGATCCACCGCTTCAAGGTTGAGGTGGCGGATGGCCTGCTCCGCATCGAGCCGCAATCCGACCAGAAGTCGGCCCGCGGCCTCTGCTTCCTCGTCGTCTACCCCGAGGCCGCGGCCGAGGCCGGCCGCAAGTTCATAGACACGCTGGGCGCGCTCCGGAAGGCGAAGTTCAACGCGGGCATGGTCGTCAGCGTGCCCAAGCCCACGGGCGAGGAGCCGACGCCCACCGCCGCCGACAAGGCTCGCGGCTTCATCCCCTTCGCCGCGCACACGGATGACGACGTGGCGGTGACAGCCCGTCCGCCGAAGGACGCCGCGACGGCCATCTCCATCGAGGCAGCCCAGGGCGAACGTCAGGCGGCGCAGGTGGGCCTCTACCCAGTGGCCGAGTTGGTGAACGTGACCGCCGAGCCCACGCGCCTGAGGGGGCCGGGCGGCGCCGAAATCCCCGCCTCGGCCATCCAGGTCCGGAAGGTCCGCAACTTCCTCAAGCGCGCCGGCCACTCCACCGCGGGCGACCTGCTGCCCTACATCCTCCAGGACTTCGGGATGCTCCACCTGCGCCCCGGCATCACCCGCGCCCTCTGGCTCACCATCAGCGTCCCCGAATCAGCGGCGCCGGGCAAGTACGCGGGCGCGCTCCAAGTCGGCGCGGCCACCATCCCCATCGAGTTGACCGTTCACCCCTTCGCGCTCGAGCGGGTCACTGACATCACGATGTCGGTCACTGGCTCCACGGCCGGGACGTTCAACTCCCGGCACACCGACCTCAATGACCACTGGTGGGAAGTGGCGGGGCAGGTGATGAGGAACCAGGCCGAGCACGGGATGAACGCCGTCACGGGCGGCCCGAGCGCCGTCCTGAAGGGAGTGAAGGATGGCAAGGCGGAGATTGACTACAGGGCGATGGACCGCTGGATGGCGCTCGCCGTGAAGCACGGGCTGACCATGCCCGGCGACAGCTATCAGGGCCTCGACGTGGCGGGCGTGCCACACGACCACTCACAGGATGCCGTCGCCCGCTACGAGGCCGCCTCAAAGGAGCGGTTCGGCGTGTCCTACGAGGAACTGCTCCGCATCGTCTACGCCGACGTCGAGCGCCACGCGAAGGAGAAGGGCTGGCCCCCGCGGGTCTACTATTTCCTCGACGAGCCGCGGCCCGAGTACCGCAACGTCGAGCCGTGCGCCGAACTCATCCGCATCCGCACCCGCGCCTGCCCGGCGACGCTCTTCAGCGGCTACTACTCGACAGGCCAGGGGCGGGACGTTTACTTCCAGACCATGCCCGTCAGCATCTCCCACGTGAACGCCCGCGCCCTCGAACTCGTCAAGGGGGCGGGGAAGCGGCTCTGGGACTACAGCGGCAGCCGCGTTCGCCACGACATTGGCCGCTGGGCCTTCGTGGCCGCCCGCGCGGGCATGAGCGGCTTCCTGCGCAACGGCTTCATGTACGTCGGCTCCATGCCCTACTTCGACTACAGCGACGACGAGGCGAGCTGGTCCGTCGTCTATCCGTCGAAGCGCGGCCTCAACGACACCGTCGGCTGGGAGCGAACCGCCCAGGGCGTGAACGACTACCGTTACCTCCTCACGTGCGAGCGCCTGATTGCGAAGGCCCGTGCCGCGGGCAAGGCGCCCGCGGAGGCCGATGCCGCGGCCGCCTTCCTCAAGGCCACCCTCCCGCCCTGGGCGTCAAGTGACTACTACGCCGCCAATCTCCACGCCCCTGGGTTTGGCGGTCTAGTGGCCAAGGCGTCATATGCGTAAGCGCTTATCATGGCTGAGCTTATGGCTTCGCAAAGGCCTTCCTGCCCCGCGCTAGGCCGCCAACTGGCCGGTGGCGCCCTGCTTGCTCCCCCGGCCTCGCTATCTGCCTCCATTCCTTTGTCCCCATTCCCTTGTGACTCCCGCTCTCCAGCGGGCGCAAGGAGGCACAAGGGAATGGGGACAATGGAATGTGGAGACAACCGCACTCAACCCTCTTCGACCACCTTGAGGCCCATGAGCGCGGCCAGGTCGGCTAGGTCGCGCAGGCGGTTGCCGTAGAAGACGACGCGGTGGAGGAGGGTCATCATGTCGTTGGGCAACACGCCCCCGCCCCAGTTGGCGAACATCTTCCGGGCGTCGCGGACCTCGGTGACGATCTGCGTGCGGCAGCCGCGGTCGGAGTAGTCGGGCACCTCGGTGATCTTGCCCGCCGAAACGAGCAGCGTGTCGTTGTTTGCGAACTTCGCGCAGGTGATCTCCTGGCCGACGCGCATCTCGACCTCGAGCGACACCCCCTGCTCGCTGTCGCACTGGGTGCGGATGAGGAAGGGGGCGCGCTCGCCCGCCACGCCGTCGAGCTTTGTCGTGCTCGTGCAGTGGGCGTGGATGAGGCCGTTCTTGGCGAAGTCGAAGATCGGGTCGCTGATGAAGCCCGGGACGCCGAAGGCATAGCGGAAGAGGAGCATGGTGAGCGTGGAATCCATGTCGCCCTCGCAGGCGCCGACATAGCCGAGGTACGGCAAGCCGGGCGCGCTCACGGAGAAGGCGGAGACCCGCGTCACCATCGGCACCGAGCCGCTGTCGGGCGGCACGCACGACGTGCACTTCAACCGGGGCGCCATCGCGTCGCAGGCATTCGCGAAGCGCTTCCCCGGGCTGACGCTCGACCAGGCCGGGGCGAAGGTGTCGGGTTTTGGTGCGAGAAGAAGGCGCAGCCGTTCCCGCTTATTGCCCTCTTCCCATGGTATCAGAGCGGCCATGGCGATTTGCGTACTTGCGCAGGGCATCTGTTGTCTGGCCTCGCAGAGCGCACCCGACGGAGAGGCCCGCCGGAGAATCGTGAGTATCCTCCGGGACACAGTTGCCACCCCGGAGCAAAAGGTCCTTCAACTCACGACTGTGAAAGGCACCCTCACGGGAGATGATGCCGTAGCGGTGGGCCAATTGCTTTACTCAAGCAGCGGCGACGTGCTGGTCGCCATCGGAGACGCCATGGTTCGGTGCGGGGCGGGAAGAGTCGCACTCGAGAGCATGCTAGCGATCGCCAAGGAACGGGACCGACCCATAGCTCAGTTCGCCCCCGCGCTGGCATTCGTAGGCAAGAACGCCCTTGAGATCTCAGGGAAAGCCTGGGAGCGATTCGTGGATGGCGGTGCCCAGGCTCTCGTGGACAGACTCCGTGAGCCCAAGGACCAAGAGGAACTGCTGAATACCCTGCGATCACGGGACTTCATTTGGCAACCGGGGACGGGGTTCGGCAGCCGTGATCGCGTCGTTCGGCAGCTCTGCGCGCTCCTGAACGACCCCAATCATGAAGTCCGCCAGGAAGCTGCCCGTGACCTGGCAGGCACTGCCGCTGCGGAGTATGTGCCGGGCAGCGCGGTCCTGCCACTTGTGGCCGTTCTCCAGGAAGCTGACGACGCCACCGCTCGGGCCATTGCCAGACTCCTCGAGATGGTCCTGGGTACAGGACCCGAGTCGGACGAGGTATCGCGCATCAAGGCTTTCTGGGCCGAGTGGGCGGAGAAGGCGGGGAAGGGCTTTGACCTGACCAACTACCTGCTGGCGAGGGCTGATAGCGATAGGGGGCTTTCGCTGAACCAGAAGCACTTCCTGGGGTGGCAGGTCCTCTACGCCAGCCGTGAATTGCCCCTTGACGGCCGCGAGAAGGCATGGCGGCGTCTCAGGAAGATCTTCGAGGATGACCCTTCTGCTGTGCCACTACGCGTGAGGGCCTGGTACAAGACTCTCATTCACATGGCGGAACGCGAGAGAGGTTCGCCAATCAGGGCGGAAGCTCTGTCACTGCTTATCAAGCTCACGCAGGACCAAGAACCCGAGATGCGCGCCTTCAGCCTTTCCTTGTTTGGTGAAATGGAGGGCACGATGGCTCCTGGCTCGGAACCCAGGCTGATCCTGCAACGGGCTTTGCAGGATTCCAAGGCGACACCCGAAGAGAGGGCATTGGCCGCATGGTCGTTGCGCAAGGCTCTCAAGGGTGCCCCCGCCCTTGTGGAGCAGATGGTGAAGCTCGGCGAGTACTTGCAGGCTTGTCCAGAGAGCGCATTCAAGTTCATGGCGCAGGGTCATTGTATCGGTCAGATAGCCGGCGCTGTCTCTCAGGCGCTCGATATTCGGCTTGGGCCCGATACTTCCGAGTGGCGGAAGGCGCTGGCCGATTTCCTGCCGCGCAGGAAGTGAACGGGGCGGGGCAGCCCTGCCTCCGCCCCGCGGCCACGGTGCCGCGCGCCTCACGGGCTGACGGCCTTGCCCACGGCGTGGCGGGTCTTGGGGAGGGCGGTGCGGTAGTCGAAGGCGGGGTCGTTGGCGTCGTCGTGGCACTGGCGGCAGATGGGGAAGACGTTGCACTCGTTGCACGTGCCGCCCAGGCGGGCGATGGCGCGGGGCTTCTTAGGGTCGTCGGCGTGGCATTGCATGTGGTGGCACAGGCGTCTCGCCTGTGGAAGACACAGGCCGGAGGCCTGTGCCACCGGGCGGCTGCGCCACATATCCGCCGGGGCGGGCGTAGCCGGTGGTGTGGCAGCGGAGGCACTCGGGCTTGCCGAGGGCGGTGAGGCCGCGCTTGTGGGCGGGGGTGTCCCAGGCGTCAGGCGCGGGGCGGTCGAGGAGGGCGGCGGCATTGGCGTGGACCTCGCTCTTCATGGCGGCGCCCTCGGTGGGGTGGCACTTGACGCAGGCGGCGGAGCCGATGTAGGGCACGTCCTTGGCGAACAGCTCGCGGTCAGCGCCGGAGCAGAGCTTTCGCATCTGACCCTCGCGCTCGGCGGCGCCGAGCTTGGCCAGGGCCTCGGCGCGGTCGTGGAGCACGCGGGGGCGGGCGGCGGCGAAGTCGAAGCGGGGCGAGTGTTTGGCGTCGTGGCAGGTCTGACAGGTCTCGGCCTTGACGGGCTCGACCGGTTTCCCTGTGAATGCCTTGCAGCCGTTGCCGCCGTGGCAGCTCTCGCACTGGACGTTTGCCAAGTGGGGCGTGGACTCCATCGAAGCAAAGCCGCCGGGCTGGCCGTGGCCCACGACGTGGCAGCGGACGCACTCGGGGTCGGCCTGCTTGCCGAGGCGGACGAGGGTTTCCCAGGCGCAGGCGTGGCGGGTGAGCTGCCAGTCGGCGTGCTGGCGCAGATGGCACACGCGGCAGGCCTCGTCGCCGCTGATGCCGGCGGCGGCCAGAAGGGGCTTCGGCTCGAGGCCGAGCAGCGAGCGTATCTCCATGTGCAGCACGTCGTTGAGGTTGGGCGTCACGCTACGGTGGTGGTAGCGCACCGTGCCGTCCTGGCCGACGACGTAGGTGTCGGGCACGGGACCCAGGAAGCGGTAGGCGCGGCGGGCCGTCCAGTCGGGGTCATCGCCCACGGGGAAGGCGTAGCCGCGCTCCTCGATGAATTGGCGGAGGCGTTCGCCCGCCGTATCTATGCAAATGGCAAGGACTTCCAGCCACGGGCCGTCGGGGCGCGCGGCCTTGCCGAGCGATTTCTGGAGTTCGATGAGGCGACCCAACTGGGCGTCGGTGAGGATGAAGGCGAGGCGCTGGCGCGGCCCGAACTGGGGGGTCAGGAAGACCTTGCTGTAGCCGATCTCGCCCATGCCGCACAGGAACGCCGCGATGCGGAAGTGGAGGAAGACGTCGGGCTTCGGCTTGTCGGGCGCCACGGCCTTGCCCACGCCGCAGCCGAGGCGCACCATCGTGTTCTGGTAGAGCACGGCCTCGTAGCCGCTGTCCTCGAGGAAGTTGCCCAGCTCGCGGAGCGCGAGAGGCGCCTGCACGTCGTTGATGCACGCATAGCCCAGGGTCGGGTAGGCCGAGAAGAGCGTCCCCTCCTCGATCCCGCGGAGCAGCCCCCTGTGGATGCGGAACCCGAGGCCGATGATTGCCTTCGCCTCGGGGAAGATGTAGCGAGGGTCGAACTGCTGGGGCGCGCCCTCGAAGCGGTCCATCGAGCCGATCCCGACCAGGTCGGCGCCGCACTCCCTGGCCGCCGCCTTCACCTCTGCCGACGTGAGCATCGTGTGGCCTCCGAAAAGGGTGCCGGCATCCTACCACCCCGCCGCCCGCGGATCAACAGGTGCAGAGGGGCGGCCCTTCGCGGGCAGCTCCCGACGTGTTGCAATCCAGAGCCGGGAAGCTATACTGTTGCGACAGGGCCGCCTACCCCGTGCTGGCAAGGAAAGGAGCAAGGAATGCGCAGAGCGTGGATGGTCGCGTGCCTGCTGTCCGTTGGATGGGCCGTGGCGCAAGAGCCGGAGAAGAAGGGCGACGCCGCCACGGCGGATGAGGCGAAGGTGCAGGGCACCTGGCTTGGCCGCGATGCCCGAGAGCCGGTGGCGGGTCCGCCCGTGACGATCACAATGGTTGTCCGAGGGACCCAGTTCGAACTCACAAGCTCGAGGCCCGGCTTCGGGTACAAGGGCACGCTGGCCCTCAATCCCGCGGCCAATCCCAAGCAAGTGGCTTTCCTCATCAAGGAGGGTCCCGATCCTGAGAACAAGCACGCCGGCAAGATCTCCCTGGCGATCTACAGGATTGATGAGGATGGCACCCTGACCGTGGCGGCGAACGAACCCGGCGTGGCCGCTCGCCCGGAGAAGTTCGAAGCCGCGGACCAGACCCCGGTTTTCGTCTTCAAGAAATGGGAGCCCGGCATGGCCCTCCCGGGGAACCCGCCCGAGCTGAAGGTCCTCGAGAAGCGGATCGGCACGTGGACGACCGAGACCGTGATCAAGCCCGGTCCGTGGAACCCGACGGGGCACAAGGCCAACGGCGTCGAGACCACCGAATGGATTCTGGGCGGGCGGTTCCAGCAGACCAGGAACACCAATCGCCCGGCGAACCCCGACAACATGTTCCTCTGCACCTATGACCCGCAGCTCAAGGCGTTCCGCGGCTGGCACGCCGACGACCAGGGGAACCACAGCCAATGGACCGGCCAGTGGGACGAGGCGACTCAGACCCTCAGTTGGGCATCCGACGGCCGGAAGAAGCTCGCGCGGAGGAAGTGAAGGCCGGGGCGCCGGGCGTTGCCTCGGCGCTGCGGGCTTGCAGCCGCCGGGAGCTGGGAGTATGATGGCATCCGGGGGGCAGCGCACGAAGCCGTGCGGGCGGTTCTGCATTGGAAGCAAGGAGCGGGAAGATGGCCACAGCAGTTGCCCCAGCAGCCACGAGCACCGAGGCCATGGCGTGTCTCGCGGATTGGCTCGCCGTGGTGGATAAGCTCCTGTCCGACATCGAACGGTGGTCGAAGGAGAAGGACTGGCTGGTTGCCCGCCTGGAGCCAAAGACGCTCACTGAGAGCGGGCTCGGGGAGTACTCCGTGTCCGATCTGCGCGTCCGAACCAATGGCGGCGTGCTGGACGCCACAGTGATCGGGCGGGAGATCGCGGGTGCAGAGGGCCGGGTGGACCTTGTGGCATTCCCGACCATGGACCGGTTCATGTTGGTGCGCCTCGGCAGCAGGTGGGTGGTGGAAACGGACCTGGGCTTCCCCTGGCCGAAGAAGTGGAGCAAGGCGACCTTCGTGGAACTCGCCAGGCTGCTGACGAGGACCCCATGAACCGACAGGTTCATCTGGATAGGCTCGAGGCCATAGAGACAGAGCACAGGGTAGCCGCCCTCTCGGTCGAAGCCCTGCGCGCCCGAGCGAGAGCGGACCCCACGCGGTTGCAAAAGGAACGCCTCACCCTCGCCAGCCGTCTGCCTGTACGATGGTGATCGCACTAACCACAACGGGGTCCCAGAACATGGCCGAGCAGCTTGTGGCCTCCTGCGACGAGACGACCGGGCAAGTATGCTCGGTGAAGCTGTACGGCGAGGAGTTGCTCGACCAGGAGCAGCCGCTGCGCTCGGAGCTGTGGGTGAATGGCTCGCCCCTGCCGCTGCGGCCACACACCGATCCCAACGACCCGACGCGGGAGATCGTCCACCTGAAGGGCGAACGCTTCGTGGACCAGCTCTCGGGCTGGGGGCTGGTGCTCGCACGCACGATGGGCGGACGCCACAACACGCCGTTCAATTGCTTCGGCATCGCCTGCCTCATCCGCAGGGAGCTGGCCGACCAGACGTGTCCCTGCCCAGGGCCGGGCGGGCCGGTGGTCGAGGCGCCGCTTCACGTGGACACCTTCTCGCTGATGAACTGGAACTGGCGCTTCTGGGGCGACGACACGCGGATGGTCTTCGCGTCGTCCCATTCGACCGGCCCGACCGACGAGTTCGGCCACTGCGGCTACGAGCACGACACGCCCGAGCGCTGCAAGCGCTTCATGCAGAACATCTGGCGGCGGCTCTATCCAGGCGTCCTGGCTATTCACGGCGGGCTGTTCTACAACGCGAAGACGGAGCACTGGCTGGCCATCACGTGCCGGCGGCCGAACGTCGGCTACATCCTCAACATCGAGGACGCGGGGCGAGGCGTGGGCTACGACTTCACGCTCCACGCTCCGTGGCGGCTCGGCGACTCGCTCCACATGCCCGAAATCAAGCTTTACTACGGCAAGAGCCGCGAGGAGATGATGCGCTGGCTCGGCTGGTACGTGACCTTCTACTACGAGGAGCCGCCCGCCTGGGTCTTCAGAACCATGTTCGGCGAGGGGCTGGCGTGGAACAACCTGCCCACCTGGACGCAGCAGGCCGACTTCTGGGAGAAGCGGCTGGCGAGCGGGGAGCTGAGCGGCATCGGCTACTCGCTCCCATCGCCGAGGGCGTCAAGCGCATCTACTATCCCTCGATCTGCACGCGATGGGACGACAATTACACGACGGTTCCGCTGAAGGCCGTTGACCCCGCATGGACCCTCGTCGTCCGCGGCATGCCGGGCAGCACGACCGAGGCGTTCCGCAGCAGCATCTACGACCCGAACGCGAACTGGACGCCGCTCGACGACTGGGGCGAGCCGGGCATCGTCGCCGCTCGCGACTTCGGCAAGGGCCGCGTCGCCGTCGCCGCCATTTCTGCCTGGTATCTCTTCTACAGGACCTACTCGAAGGACGCTCAGGTCACTGAAAGCCACTTCGGGAAGTTCGAAGGCGTCGCCATGTCGGAGGGCGACGGGCAGACGAGGAGCGACCTCGGCGTCCTCCTCGACAACGCCTATCGCTGGCTTGCCGAGCCGGGCCTCAAGGCGGGAATGGGCGGCTACGACGCGCAGAAGGGCATCCAGCTCCCCAAGGAGGACCACAGCTTCGATGACACCTTCCTGTCCGATGTCTGGCCGAGCACGGGCAAGGACCCGATGGTGAAAGGCCCCGTGCGCCCGATGCGGGTCCTCGTCGGCGCGCGGAGCGCCGCGAGCGATGGCGAGGGTACGCCCGCCGAGTGGGCCGCCGCGGCCAGGAAGGCCGGCTACGACGTCGTCTGCTTCACCGAGACCTTCGAGCGGCTGAAACACGACCAGTGGGCCGCCTTCGCCGCCGAGTGCGTGAAGGAGAGCGGCGACGCGGTTGCCCTCCTGCCCGGCTTCGACATCGAGACCGACCTCGGCGACCGCTTCCTCATCGTCGGCCACTTCCCGCCCTTCCGCAAGCATCTGCTCACGCCCGACGGCAAGTTCTTCTGGACGGGCCACATGATGATCGGCATGGGCGACGTGTTGCCCATCGCGAAGCGCCCCGGCTGGCTCAACACCGGTGGCACAGGCATCTTGCCTGTGGCCGGCCGGCTGCCGCCCGACCTCTATAGCCACGTCTCGGGCATCCCCATCGCCACCTACGCCGGCGACAAGCAGGAGCAGGTGGACGACGGCTTCTTCGCCCTCAAGTGGCACGTGGACAACGGCACCATCCCCCAGCCCCTCGCAGTGCACGAGGTCACATCGCCCCGCCAGCTCGCCGCCGCGGCGGCGACGGGTCTCCAGTGCTACGTCCAGAGCGACACGGCGGCCAACGCCGCCTTCTACTTCCGCCAGGGACTCACCACCTTCGGCGGCAACCCCCAGCGCTACTACGTCTCCAGCGGCCCCCACCCCGACTTCTACGGCATAGACGACTGGCAAAGCCCCGCGTGGACGATGACCCTGCGCGCCCACGCCGAGCAACCGATCACCGAGGTGCTCGTCAGCGACCAGTTCGGCCCCTACCGCCGCTTCACGCCGAACGCGAAGGAGGCGAAGCTCACCTGGCACGGCGACCTCGGTCGCCAGCACTGGTTCATCACCGAACTCCGCGACGCCACGGGCGGCCGCGCCATCCTCTCACACGTCCGCACCCTCCCGCCCTTCCACTACGTGCGGTGCATGGACCGCCAGAACTTCTTCGGCCAGCGCTTCGAGTGGCTCAGCTACACGGGCTACATGCGCCCGCGGTTCGCCTTCGTCGAGGTGCCCGGCGTGAAGCTCGCCAGCGACATCTGCCCCAAGCCCCAGATGCCCTACGCGGGCAACCGCTACAGCATCCTCGACTTCGTGCTCGACGCCACCCACGTGCCCACCGGCACCCACTGGGACCCCGCGAAGAAGCAGGTTGTGCCCGGCGGCCGCCGCTACGGGGCCGACAACGCGCCCCTCTTCCACGACCTGCCCATCCCCGAATACGCGGCCCGCGTCCGCTACGTCTGCCATCGCCTCCGCACCGACAAGCGAGCCGTCGGCCCCCATTGCCTGTGGCGACCGCCTATGCCTACACCGACGCGAAGACGGGTCAGCGCGTCACGGGGAAGCTCGAGAAGGGCTTTGTGGACCTCCCCGAGGGCGGGACGTGTGGCGACATCGTGGCCCTCACGCCGCTGCGCGTCAACGCGGCGGGCCAGGTCGGCTTCGCCCCGCCCGAGGGCGGGGTGGCCAAGGCCGGCACGAAGCTCCACGCCGCCTTCATGCCCGTTGACGCCGCGAACGCCGAGGCGATCCACAGGAGCATGGGCCTCGACGGCCCGACGCCGTACACGCTCGCGCTCAAGCAGGGCAAGGTGCAGAAGATCGTCGTCGCCATCCACTTCCAGGCGGCGGACGGCGGGGTGGCGGGGAGCGTGAAGGGCGGCGAAATCCCGCCCTGGGGGCCGAAGAAGCCCGGCTTCAGCCCGCAAGTCGTCGGCGCGCCCCTGCGCCTCCACGGCGCCAATCCGCGTTGGGCCGCCGGCCTCTGGACCTCAACGGGTCAGGACACGGGGAAGCCGGGCACGATCGAGCAGTTCGGCTTCCTCGACGGCATCGCCCTCGGCACGATGCTGGTGGACAAGGATGCCGACTTCTACTTCGGCAACCTGATCACCGCGACCGACCCGAATCTCTGCCTCGCCTTCGCCGCCCCCTGGACCAAGGACGCCGCGAAGATCGAAGTCCACCCGCCCCATTCCCGACCGCATGTTCCTTGAACAACAAGTGACCGTGGACCCTGGGAGCACCGCTTGGGTCTTCAGGCAGATCCGCTGACCGCGCGGGCCGCCGGCATCTTGATTCAACGTCGGGGCGACCGTATAATACAGGCGTAGAGGGAACTGGCTTCTGGTGAGGAGCGAAGCGTGGCTGTGGACATGACCATCCGCGAGATTCCCGAGAGCGTAGTCGCGGAGCTACGCCTCCGCGCAAGGGAGCATCATCGCTCGCCCGAGGCCGAGGCGCTTGAGGTCCTCAAGACTGCCGTCACGCCGGGGCGCCGCTTGACTCCGGCTCAGTTGCTGGCAGAGGTCCGGGCTCTGGGCGTTCGCACCCCTTCCGAATCCGCGGCCATGATCCGGGAGGACCGAGATGCCGGCCATCGTGATTGACGCCTCGGCCCTGGGCGCGGTCGTCTTCAACGAGCCAAAAGGTGAGTCCGTCACACAGCGACTCGGCGATTCCTCACTTGCCGCGCCCGCGCTCCTCCGATTCGAACTCGCCAGCATCTGCCTGAAGAAAATCCGGAAGCACCCTGAACAGGAGGCGGTACTCCTCGCGGCGCTTCGCCGTGGCCTTGCTGTTCGCGCTGAAATCCACGACGTGGATCACGCTGAAGTCGTGCCGCTTGCCATGCCACCAAGAATGCCAACTCCCCCTCTCAGGGTTTGGCATTCTTGGCGTAACCATATATGTGCCCTTGCTTTACGCCCACCAGCCCCCTACGGCCGCCTGACGGCCCGCGTTAGGGTGCCAAGTTCAGAACTCCCGACATGGAGGCCAAGACTGCGACGAACGGCCAAAACGGGGCATCCTGGGGTCGCGAGTTCATGATACATACCCCCGGACGCATCGTGCCCATCGGGGCTCATGTCGCGGCTGTAGGGGGGATCCCGACGGTCGGGCTACCGGAAGTCTAGCATCAGCGGCAAACCCCATGTCGGGAGTTCTGAACTTACGAATTGACTCACTCCAAACCACCCCGAATCTGACAATCCCGTCGCCAGACTTGCCAGAGTTGCCGGCTCATGGGGGGAGGCCACGCGCTCTCTGCAAACAGGTGACAGTCCGGAGTGGCATCGAACGGCCCGGAGTTCGAACTCAGACGATGTCGTCCAATCGCATGATATCACTCGGTTTCAGCATTAGGCGCATGAGCCGACCCGCCAGCGCCTGGCTCTTCTTTGCGACCTCGGCCAGGATTCTATCCCGCGCGTCCAGCAGTTCGCTCCGCGCATGTTCCTGACCATTGCCATAGTAGCGGAACTCGAAGTGCGGCCACTCCTTGATCTCAACGCAGTTCCCAGCGAATGCACTGTTGAGGAATCCGCACCAAGCAGTCCATTCCTCATCAAGGCTCCGGACACGGCCCAAAACATCAGCCAGATCCGGTACCTTGCCCTGGACTCGGTAGCGCTCCGTCACAGCCAAGGCGGTGGCAAGACGCAGTTCCTCATTCCCGGCTGGGCCAGGCATGAGGAGAGTATCCTGCGCCGTCGGATTGAGGAGTAGAAAGACCATCTGGCTAGGGTCCACGACAGTGACAGACGCTTGCGATAGCAGCCTGTAGCTGTTGCACAACTCCAGCAGAACGGGTGGATAGATCTCCACCCGTAGCGCCGCATTCGTATCTCTGGCATCGAACTCATTGCTGAAGTAAGGGAGGAATTGTTGCTTTCCACGCACGGTGAAGAAGGCGCAGTCACCATGGACCTCCAGGTTGTTCGCCGCCGACGCGTACAACGAATTGCTCGACGGGTGGGCGGCTCTCTTTGCCGCGAAATCCACGGCCGAGATACACACCTTCGCATCAGCAGCGTCTCCGGGGCGAGGTTTGCGAAGCCGTAGCGGGTCCCAGCCCGGAACGTCGAATAACCGTCCGACCATGCTCTTACCAATGCCGGAATGGCCCATGATGCACACACGAAGGGCGGGCATAGACAGGACTCCTTCTCTCGGAACCTGGGAGAGCTACTCTCGCCCACAACGCGCCGGGCGCGCGATCCGCAGTCTGGGTAGTGCGCCCTAGCGCCGATGCTACTTGATCGCGACTTCGTGGCCCTTTTCGGAGCTGAGGTAGAGGGCGTCGAGGATTTGCTGGACGGCCAGGCCGTCCTCGCCAGGGGCTGGGTTCGGGGCGCCGTGGATGCTCTCGATCCAGCTCCGCATCTTCACGGCGAAGCCGTCTTCCTTCTCCAACGCCTTGGGCTCGATGTTCACCATCTTGCCGCAGTAGTCGGTGAAGATGCGCGGAGGGCCGCCACCCCACGAGGCGCCAGCCTTGGTGCCCATGAGGGTGGTCTTGAAGATGTCGTTGTCTTCCATATGGGCGGCGAAGCTGGCCTCGATGACGAGCGTGGCGCCGTTGTCGAAGCGCACGAGGCCGATGGCCAGGTCCTCGACCGTGTAGGTCTTGTAGTCCCAATCGCCCCAGGGCGCCGTGGCCTCGGGCTTCTTGTTGCCGAGGTAGGTGTAGCAGTTGGCCGAGGCGGCGACGGGCTTGGGCACGCCCCACGACGGGATGCCGCGGCGGCGGAGGGCCTGGGCGCGGACGTACACGATGTCGCCCAGCTTCCCCTCCTCGACGGCGCGGCGGAGGAAGCCCGTGCCGGGGTTGAAGCGCTGCTGGAAGCCGATGGTGAGCACCTTCTTTGCCTTCTTCGCCGCGTCGCACATCGCCTTCGCCTCGCGCGCGTTCATCGCCATAGGCTTCTCGACGATCACGTGCTTGCCCGCACGCAAGGCGTCAATGGTCGGCCTGTAGTGCAGGAAGTTCGGCGTGCACACGCTGACGGCATCAATCTCCTTCATCTTCAGCATCGGCTTGTAGTCGGTGAAGGTCTTAACGTCCTGAAGCTGATGCTCCTTGATTCGCGCGTCCATCGCCGCCTGCGACACGTCGCTCAGGGCGATGACCTCGACGTCCTTGACTAGCTTGAGGTACTTGATGTGCGTGCCCGCGATGCCGCCCGAGCCGATGAAGCCGACCCGCACCTTCTCGCTCATTCGTCTTCTCCAAGTGCTGAGGATGCCCGGCCGCGCCTGGCATCCCGAGCCAGAGCGCCGCTTGTCCGCGAGCCGATACCCTATGCCGTCGGGGGCAGAAAGTCAAGTCGGACAAGCGTGTCGGGTGCAGTAACAGCTTTGCGCGGGCCAGCCAGACCGCACGACAGGCTTAGCCCCGCACGGGGCGACGGACTAGAGCCCACGGCGATGCCTTGAGAGCCGTGGGTTGACGGCGGACGCCAAACCCATCCCCCAGCCCCGTATGGGGCGGCGGAACCGCCACGTCAGGGCGCCGAGCCAGGTAGGGCACCAAGAGAAGCCCCGCGGGTGCCGACACCCGCAGGAATGCCACGAGCGTGGCCACAATGGCCAGCCACAGCGCCACGATGTCCGCAAACGCCCAGCCGAAGCTCCTCAGGCCGAAGAAGATGGGCGACCAGGCCGCATTAAGCGCGAGTTGCACCCCGAACAGCACGAGCGGCACGCTCCGCGCTGCCGCATCGCTCTTCTGCCAGACCAGCCATGCAGCGACCGCCATCACCGTGTAGAGAGCCGTCCACACAGGCCCGAACACCCAGTTCGGCGGCGAGAACGACGGCTTTCGTATCTCCTGGTACCAGGTGCTCACGCCCGGCCCGGTGAACATCGTGCCAAGGGCAGCGGCCCCGAAGCACGCTGCCAGGCACACGGCCAGGGCCACCACGTCCTTCGTGCTAACCTTCACGCCCAGTTCCTCTTCCGCCGCTCGCGGCAGGCACCCGCCTCACCACACGGCAGCGGCAGTGGCCAGTGCGCCGAGCAGCCAGACCCATCGCGGCATGCCGCCCACCTCGTGGAATCGCCGGACTCTGGAAATCCAGCCTGGCAGCCGCAGCCAGTCCCCCAACCCGTAGGCCTCCTTGTAGCCGAACGCGAGCCAGAACTTCCCCTGCGCCTGGTTCGGAAGGTACCCCACAAGGTAATACCGCCCCGATTCAGGCACGGTCAGCTTCTGCTTCTCGAAGAGCCACGAGTTCGTCCCCGTGAAGGGCTCGTGGAACGCCTTGGGCTCAGGGCCTCCTGCCGAGTCGAAGACCACCCCACCGAGTTCCTGTGGAATCCGGAAGGCCCCCTGCCAGCGCGGCAGGCCCGGCCCCACAAGGGCCACAGAGGGTCTGAGTTCTTTCAGTCGGGCGATCCGAGGCACGCCCAGTTGGAACTCGATTTCCTTCCCCTTCCTCGCATCGAACGTCAGCCACACCTGAGGCGACTGAGGTGTGGCCAGATAGTAGGTCACCATCGAGACATCCACGTCCTTCACAGGCGCCGCGTGTTCCGCGTCCCGGGCGGAACCGTCGGTGAAGATCGGCTTGTGTGCCCAAGCCATGCTCCCCCAAAGGAGCAATCCAAGGGAGAAGATGGCCGAGGAACGCATCCGTGAGTAGGTCATTGCAGCACACCTCGATGGAATCAGTCACCGACGAGCGGCCGGACCCGGTCCACATGGAACGTGACGAGGTATCGGGCTTCCCCTTCTTCTGGTTCGCAGTCGATGGATGTCTTGCGGCGGCGGAGCGCCTGGATCTCTTCCGTGTCAGTCTCCTCCTTCACCTTTGTCAGGTGGAGACGCTTCCCCGCGTAGCCGGCCGCGCCCTCTCGGAAGAGATAGGCCGCGTGAGAGTTCGATTGGAGGTTCTTGTGGCTCAGGCGGTCCGCCATAATGAACGCCACGGTCTCCTCATCCACCACGTGCGGCCGGGCGTAGACTGCCACGTCCACCTTGCCGTCCGAACTTGCGGTGGCAAGAACCCCGAAGCCTTTGCTCCCTTCGAAGTACTCATCCAGGCTCATGGCTGTTTTCCTTTGCCGGATCCAGTCCCCCCATTCATTCTACACAGGTCGCACTCCCCGTCAATCCCTGCGTGAACTCAGAGGCAGCCGCCCCTGCTTCATAACTCGCCGCTTGTCCTGTCTGGTATCCGATGTCCTCCTGTCATCGCTCGGCGCTCGCTTTGATCATAGCATGATTTGCGTTCCCATGGCCACGGTTTCACGGGTCGTTGGAGGCGGTTGCGATGTGGGGATGTTGTGGAGCGTCAAGGAGTTGCGAGGTGGCGCAGAACGGCCTTCCCCCAGGAGAGGCATCTGAAGGGATGATTCGTCGAAGGAGAAGCGATGCAGATCGCCTGGACGAAGCCGGTCTTCCCGTGGGACTGTCTCGACGACGACCCGGACCTTCAGACCATCGAGGCGTTCCTGCGCCTGCTGCCTGACCGCAAGCTGCTCGACGCGCTCCGCCGGGCGCGGGGCCGCGGGCGGAACGATCACCCCGTGCATGTGCTCTGGGGCGTGGTGGTGCTCACGCCGCTGTTGCGGCACACGTCGTTCGCACAGACGCTGGCGGAACTGCGGCGGAATCCCGCGCTGCGCCGGCTCTTGGGCATCGAGAAGGTGGAGGACGTGCCGGACGAATGGAACGTGACGCGGTTCCTCAAGGTGCTGGGGACCGAGCCCTTCCTGACGATGGTGCGGGAGGCCTTTGACCGGCTGGTGCGGCAGTTGGCGGAGGCCGTGCCCGACCTGGGCCGCCGGCTGGCCGGGGATTCGACGGGGCTGTCGGCCCGCGTGGGCCGGGCCACGAAGGAGGAGCCGAACCCCGACGGGCTGCCCGAACCCTCGGGCGGCCGCAAGGAGTACGCGGATGATGAGGGGAAGGTGGTGAAGGTGGTCACCTGGTTCGGCTACAAGCTGCACCTGCTGGTGGACGTGGTGCACGAGGTGGCCGTGGCCTACCGCGTGAGTTCGACGAAGGACGGGGACAACGAGCTGCTTCCCGCCCTCGTGGCGGAGGCAACCGCCAACCTCCCAGCGCCCCCCGAGGACACGGCGGCCGCTCCGCCTGCGGCGCCGGCCGGGGAGCCGGCACCCTCGCGGATCGAGACGCTGGCCTACGACAAGGCAGCCGACGACGAGGAGGTCCATGCCCTCCTGAACCACTGGGGAATCCGCCCAGTGATCCAGAACCGGGCCCTCTGGAAGACCGAGCCCGAACGGATGCTGCCCGGCCACACCGGGACCTCGAACGTCGTCTACGACGAGGCGGGCACCCTCTCCTGCTACGACAAAGTCTCCGACCCGCCCGTGCGCCAGAAGATGGCCTACATCGGCTACGAGCCGGCGCGCGGCACCGTGAAGTGGCGCTGCCCTGCCATGCACGGCGGGTGGACCTGCCCGAGCCAGGAGCGCTGCAACGCGGGGAAGAAGTACGGCAAGACCGTGCGCGTGAAGTGCGAACTCGACCTGCGGCGCTTCCCGCCCATCCCCCGGGCCACCAAGCAATTCGAGCGCCTCTACAAGGGCCGCACCGCCGTCGAGCGCGTCAACGCCCGGCTCAAGATCTTCTGGGGCGCCGACGACGGCAACGTCACGGGGGCGCCCCGGTTCCACGCCCAGGTGGCCGTGCTCATGCTCGCCCACGTCGGCCTGGCCACCCTCCTGGCCATGGCCCCGCGGCACACCGGGGTCCTGGGCCAGACGCGCCTGACTGCCGTCGCCCGAGCCCTCCGCCAGAAGGCGGGCCTGGCGTCAGGATAGCCTCGGCGCCTGCGCACGCAGAGCCCGCCGCGCCAACTCAGGCCACAGGGACACTCTGCCGCGGAGCGCCCCTGGGGCCCTCCGCGGCCCGAACAACTCCCCCTCAGACGCCTCCTCGACCCCGGCTGACCTCCCGCCGGCCTCTCTTGCGCTCCGGCCCCACCGGCACCGGCCCCCGGCCAGTCCTATTCAGAACGACATCGCAACCGCCTCACGCAAGGCGGCACGGGCGAGGAGGCGGGTGGAGTCGAGGGTGGGCAACGGCGCGTCGTCGGGGCGGACGATGAGGGGGATCTCGGTGCAGCCGAGGACCGCGGCGTCAGCGCCGCGGGCATTGAGCTTCGCCATGATCTGGTTGAAATAGAGGCGAGACTCCTCGGTGAAGACGGCGTTGACCAGTTCGCCGAAGATGATGGCGTTGATCCGCTCGCGGTCGTTTGGATCGGGGATGAGGGCCTCGATGCCGGCGGGACCCAGGGCGTCGGGGTAGACGGGGCCTTCCATGAGATAGCGGGTGCCCAGGATGCCGAGGTGTCGGTATCCCCGCCGCATCGCTTCGGCGGCGACGACGCGGGCGATGTGGAGCCAGGGGATGGGCGACTGGGGCTCGACGAGGGTGAATGCCTGGTGAATCGTGTTGTCGGGGCAGACGGCGAAGTCGGCGCCCACGGACGCGAGCTTGCGGGCCGACGAGAGCATCAGCTCGGCCACGCCCGGCCAGTGGCCGGGGCGGATGTGGGCCATGTAGTCGGCCAGGGGATGGGTGTGCATCGTGCCGAATCGCCCCTTCGGATGCCTCCTCTGGGGGAACGCCCTCTCGCCACTCCCCGCAACTCCTTGCCGCGTCACAACATCCCCACAACGCAACCGCCTCAAAGGCGTGGCGCGCCGTTTGACTTTACTGGCTTTCGGTGGTAGACTTACGCGGTTAGGTTGCATCGCCGCGTGGGGATTGTGCCCGACTGGGGCGGGCGAGGTGGCGGTGCGGCCGCTCGCGTAGCGCCGACGGGTGGCAAGGGGCGAGAGCAGATTGCCTGCACGTGTCTCCGATGATATCGTAGCCGAGGTCAAGCGGGCCGCGGACATTGTGGATATTGTGTCCCGCTACGTCACGCTGAAGAAGGCGGGGAAGACCTTCAAGGCGTGCTGCCCGTTCCACGCCGAAAAAACCCCCTCGTTCATCGTCAACCCCGAGCGGCAGATGTTCAAGTGCTTCGGGTGCGGCAAGGCTGGGGACGTGTTCAGCTTCGTGGGCGAGCACGAGCGGGTGGACTTCCTGGAGGCGGTGCGTATCGTGGCGGGGGCGGTGGGGGTGGCGATGCCCGAGCGGTTCGAGCGCCGCGGTGGCGTGGCCGGGGCGAGCCAGGAGGTGAAGGGCCGCCTCTACGAGGTGCATGCCTGGGCGGCTCGCTTCTTCGCCAAGCAGTTCCGGGAGGCGCCCGAGGGGGCGAAGGCGCGGGAGTACATGGCGAAGCGCGGCTTCACGCAGGAGACGCTCGACGCCTGGAGCATCGGCTGCGCCCCGGAGTCGTGGGACGCTCTTGGCCGGGCCGCGCGGGCCGCTGGCTACACGGACAAGGAGCTGGTGGCCTCGGGCCTCGTGGTGCCGCGGGAGAGCGGCGATGGGCACTACGACCGCTTCCGCAACCGCGTGGTGTTCCCCATCGCGGACGTGCAGGGGCGGGTCATCGCCTTCGGCGCCCGCGCCCTGGCCGAGGGCGAGGTGAAGTACATCAACTCGCCCGAGACGCCGCTGTTCTCGAAGAGCCGCGGACACGCTGATGTGCCACCAGTGCGGCGTGCCGTGGGCTGTGGCCACGCTGGGCACGGCGCTGACGCGCGACCACATCACGCTCATCCGCCGCTACGCCGAGCGGGTGGTCCTGCTGTTCGACGCGGACGCGGCTGGGGAGGCGGCGGTGGACCGCAGCCTCGAGGTGTTCGCCGACGCCGACCTCGACGTGCGGGTGCCGACGCTGACGGCGGGGATGGACCCGTGCGACTTCCTGCTGTCGGACGGTGCGGCGGCCTTCGTCGAGCGGCTCGACGCGGCGACGGGGCTGTTCGACGTGAAGCTGGACCTGGCGTGCCGGCGGCACGACATGACGACCTCGGACGGGCGCGCCCGCGCGGTGGACGAGATGCTGGCCGTGGTGGGCGGGGGCGGACCCCGAGGCGGTGCGGCGCCGCCTGGGCGCCCTGCGCAAGCCAGCGCGGCGCGCCGCCCGCGGGGCCGAGGAGGCCCCAGCCGCCGGCCCAGAGCTGGACCCAGTCGAGCGAAGCATCCTGCGGTGCGTCCTGGCCGCCGGCGAGCTGGTGCCGTCGGTCCTCGCCCGCGTCTCGCTCGACGATTTCCAGGACAGCCGCGTCCGCCGCATCCTCGACCAGTGCGTGGCCCTGCACGACCGGGAGGGGGAGGTGGACGCCGCGCTGCTGAGCGCGACGCTCCAGGACCGCGAGCTGGCGGGGATCGTGGCCGACCTCGCGCTGTCGAGCGCCAGCGATGGGAAGTGGGAGCAGGAGCTGCAAGACTGCCTCGGGCGCCTCGACGCCCGGAAGCAGAAGGGCGAGCACGAACGACTCAAAGACCGGGCCGCGAGCGCCGACCCCGAGGCGCAAGCGGCGCTGATGGAACACTACCGCGAGCTTCACCGCCGCCGGGCCGGCCGGCCCAGCGGCATCGCCACGGAGTAGCCTATGGCAAAGGGAGAGCAGAGTCCGACGCCCGGCACCCTCGACGACAGCCTCAAGCTCCTCGTCGAACGAGGCAAGGAGAAGGGCTTCGTCACCTATGAGGAGCTGAACGACCTCCTCCCCGAGGACGCAGTGTCCCCGGACAAGATTGACAAAATCCTCATGACCCTCGACGAGATGGGGATCGACATCCTCGACGAGACGGATGAGTCCGGGGCGCCGAAGGAGGAGGAGGGCGATCTCCTCGAGGAGGTCGAGGAGGAGGAGGTCACCGACCGCATTGACGACCCGGTGCGGATGTATCTGACGCAGATGGGCGAGATACCGCTCCTGAGCCGCGAGGAGGAGATCGCCCTGGCCAAGAAGATCGAGGTCACGCGCAAGCGCTACCGCACCAAGGTGCTCGAGTCCGACCTCTCGCTCCGCACCGGCATCCGCATCCTCGAGGAGGTGCAGAGCGGCAAGCTGCCGTTCGACCGCACGCTGCGGCTCTCGACGGCCATCGAGGTGGGGCGCGACGAGATCATGCGCCTGCTGCCCATGAACCTGGCCACGCTGCGAAAGCTCCACGAGCGCAACCGGGCCGACTTCCGCGCCACCGCCCGCCCGGCGGCCAGCGAGGACGAGAAGGCCGAGCCCCTCCGCCGCCTCCGCTCGCGCCGCCGCAAGGCCGTCGCACTCCTCGAAGAGCTGAACGTCAACATAGACAAGATTCAGCCGATGATGAACCACCTGCGCGAGGTCCAGGAGCGCGTGGACCGCACGATCGCCACGGTGCAGCAGATGCGCCAGAACGCCAACGAGGGCGACGGCGCGCGCATCCGCTCCCTCGAGGAGGACCTGGCGCTCCTCCAGGAGGACTGCCTGGAGGACCCCGAGCAGCTCCGCCGCCGCGTGGGCGCCGTGGGCGAGCGGTTCATGGAATACGAGCAGGCCAAGCGCAAGCTCTCCGGCGGCAACCTCCGCCTCGTCGTCTCCATCGCCAAGAAATACCGCAACCGCGGCCTGTCCTTCCTCGACCTCATCCAGGAGGGCAACACCGGCCTCATGAAGGCCGTCGAAAAATACGAGTACCGCCGCGGCTACAAGTTCTCCACCTACGCCACCTGGTGGATACGCCAGGCCATCACCCGCTCCATCGCCGACCAGGCCCGCACCATCCGCTCCTCACTTGTCCCCGAACCACCCCCGCGGCAGCCAGGGCTCGAGGGCCTTCAGGAAGTCGTCGAGGATGAGCTGGATGTCGTAAAGATCGTGGACGTGGGGGTCGAGGAAGAGCGCCTGCTGCGCCGCCTCGCGGTCGCACGCCATCGCCGCCTGGATCGAGAGGCCGTGAATCGTGACCCAGCGCTGGACGAGCGAGTGGACGGCGGAGGGCAGCTCGATGGGCTTGGCCGTGACTGCCGCGCCCGCCACGGTGGCCATGACTTCGACACAGGCGTCGCGGGGCAAGCCCTTGATCCACTCGCCCGTGTTCAGCGTGTTCAGGGCGCGGGTGAACGGCTCACCCGTGATGTGCGCCCACATGAGTTCGTGGGCGTGCTCGGAGGTGAGGAGGTGCAGGTCGCCCACCGGCTCCGGCCCGTAGGCCCACTCGCGGAGGATGGCCGGCGCCTCGCGGCGACCGAACCGCTCGCGGCCAGGAATGAGCTGCTTGATGCCGTGGTCGAAGCCGCCGATGCGCCGCGGCGTGTAGAAGAAGTGGTAGAACTCCGCCAAGTGTGTCCCCCCGCACGAGGGCCACGCGCCCAGGACGCGGCAGATGTCCTGCTGGAGCTTGACCTCCTCGTGCGTGCCGATAAGGCCGTCGGCAACCTTGGCCTGCGACGCGAGCGACGCCGCCAGAATGTCGCGCGTCCGCTCCTTCCCCCGAATCCAGAGCCGCGTGACGAATGCCTGGTGGTTCACGCCGCCCAGTTCCATCTCGACCTGCTGCTTCTTGCAGCCGAAGACCTCGGCGAAGTACTGGAACAGCGCGTCGGCCGAGTGGCACAGGCCATACGTCGGGATCGCGCTGTAGCGTGCCGCCGCCCCCGTGATGCACGACATCGGGTTCGTGAAGTTCAGCAGCACCGCCTTCGGGCAGAGGCGCTCCATCTCGCGCACCAGTTCGACCACGACGGGGATTTCGCGCAGGTTGCGTGCGAGAGCGGTCGGCCCCAGCGTGTCGCCCACGCCGACTGGGATGCCGTACTTCGCGCAGACCTCGAACGAACGGAAATCGCTCTCCTGCCCGCCCGTCGTGATCGATAGGAGCACTACGTCGGCGTCCTTCAGCGCCGCCGCGCGGTCCAGGGTCCGCGTCACCACCACTTTTGTCCGCTTCTGGCGGGCCATGCGTTCCACCAGGTCGGCCACCAGCTTCAGCGGCTCGGGGGCCAGGTCGTGCACCACCACCTCGCACTCATTGAACCCCCCCACGAGCAGCATGTCGCGGACCACCTTGTGCACGAACTTGTAAGAGGCCCCGACGAAGACGATCTTCCGCTTGCCCACGGACCCCTTGTTCCGGCGGTACTCCTCCACCGGCCCCACCCACCCCGACGACCTGCCGACGACCTTGGGCTTCATCGTTCTCTCACAGCATCTCCTGGAACGCCCCTTGACGCCGGGCGCAGTATAGCAGGATGGCGATCGGTTTTCCACCAGCTTGCGGCGGCAGAAGGGATGTGCTATAAGCCAGGGGCGCGAGCGTTGACTGGAGGCGAGCAATGAGCATGGCGACGATTGGGCTGGGGGTGATCGGGATCAATCCGCAGAACATGGGCAGCACGATGACGCTGCTGGCCAACGTGCCGGACCTGCGCTTCCGCCTCGTGGCCGCGGGCGCGAGGCGGCGCGAAATCCTGGAGCCTTTCGCCAAGCAACAAGGCATCCCGTTCGCCACAACCGACTTCCGCGAGCTGGTGCGGCGGCCCGAGGTGGACGTGGTGGCGGTCTACTCGCCCGACGCGCTTCACGCCGAGCACTGCATCGCGGCGCTGGAGGCGGGCAAGGCCAGACGATGCGGTTCGACCGCCAGTTCCTCGCCCTTCGCCGCATGGCCGCCGACGGCGACCTGGGGGAGATGATGGCCGCGGAAGCCTTCTACATTCACGACCTGCGACCCGTCTACGCCCTGACCCCCTGGCGCCTCGAGATGCCGCAGGATTTCATGTACGGCGGCGTGACGCATCCCGTGGACGTTCTTCGCTGCTTCCTGGGCGACGCCGAGGAGGTCCACTGCTACGCCGCGAAAGGCCGCCTGACGCCCGAATACCCGCTGAAGAACCTCTTCTTCCTCAACCTGCGGTTTGCGGGCGGCGCCATCGCCCAGGTGAAGGGCCTCTATGATGTCGTCGAGCCGCCGCTGCCGATGATGCAGGTCACGCTCTACGGCACCAGGGGCACCGCGGTCGCCGAGTTCACCGACAACCGGCCCGGCCAGCTCCGCGTCGTCCTCGATGGCTCCCCCGCCAAGGAGCCTGTGGTCACGCACTTCGAGCCGGAGCGGGACACGAGCGTTTACGGCCACGGGGCGACCGTCATCCGCTACATGCGCCACTTCCAGGATTGCCTGGACAACGACCGTGAGCCGAGTCCCAGCGTGATTGACGGCGCCCGTGCCGCCGCCGTGGCCGCTGCCGCCTGGGAGTCGGCGGAGACCGGCCTGCCCGCGAGGGTGTTCAGCGAATTCTGAGGGGAGCCTGAATGGCTGAGACCGGCGTGCGGATCAAGGGGGAGCGGCCGCCGAAGGCCAACACCTCGGCAGGCACCCACAGGGCGGTGGCCGACCGACGAACTTCTCCCCCGCAGGGTCCCAGCGCAGCTTCCGCTTCAGCACGATCGCGATCTGCTGGAGGTTGCAGAGAAGGTCCGTGCAGACGGCGATGTCAATCGGTGCGGCTGGCTGGGTGCGGCCCTTCACCGCCTCGATGAAGTTGCCGTGGTGGTTGTCGCTCCTGAAGAGCTGGATTTCATTGGGGCCGGGCTTGGCCTTCAGCAGCGACTTGTCCTTGGCGTCCATGCGCGAGCGGTCCACGTGCACCCACCCCTCGGTGCCCATGAACATCACGCCGTGGCCGTGCCCTTCCTGCTGCAAGGGGTGCTTCTTGGCGGTCGCGTCGTCCATGTGCACCAGGGTCACGCCGTTGGCGTAGCGGTTCTCGACCTGCCAGTGCGTGGCACAATCGGTTAGCATGTCCTTGGGGAACGTGCCCGTGCCCTCGACCTCGACTGGCCCGCTCAGGTCGGTGCCGTTTCCCCACTGGGCGATGTCGAGGTGGTGGACGCCCCAGTTTCCGATCATGCCCATGCAGTAGTCGGAGATGCAGTACCAGATGCTCCAGCCCTTGCCCTGGGTGTACGGCCGGCAGCGCTCGAAGCAGTAGGGCGCCATCGGGGCCGGGCCGAGCCACATCTCGTAGTCCAGCTCCTTCGGCACCGGCTCCGTGGCCTGCTTGGGACACGTCCAACTGCCCGGCACGCCGACCAGGATGGTCTTGAGCTGGCCGATCTTCCCGTTGCGCACGAGTTCGCAGGCGCGGCGGAAGTTGCCGCCTGACCGCTGCTGCGTGCCGAACTGGAAGACGACCTTGCTCTCCTTCACCGCCTTGCGCACGAGCTGTCCCGCGCGGGCGCTCCAGCCGACCGGCTTCTCGCAGTACATGTGCTTGCCCTGCCGTGTAGGCCGCGCAATCCTTGTTGCCGTAGAACCCATCCACCGTGCGCTTGCCCTGGTTGCGCTGGTTCTCGTGCACGTCGCACACGGCGACGACCCGCACCTCCCTATTGCCCTGAAATGTCCGCATGTTGCCCATGCCCTGGATGCCCAAGCCGACGGAGGGGGCAGTGGCGCCGTCCTTCGCCAGGGTGGAAGAGGGGACAATTGTGGGCAGGGCAAGGGCGCCGACGGCCGCGGCGGAGTGTTGGATGAAGCGGCGGCGGGTCACGGCGGGACGGTCCGTGAGGTTCTCGGCAGGCATAAGAGCATCTCCTCCTGCAAATGTGGTGTCAATGGGGTCGCCCCCACTGCGATCATCGTGGAGTCTACTATGGACTGCCAACGCCAGTCAAACACCTGATGCGTTCGACGGGCTTGCGGCGGGAGCCGGACCGTCTGCGTTGACAAGCCCGAGCTTGCCAACGGCGGAAGATGCAGAATGGCGGCCTGACACCAGCGCCCAAGAGCGTGGTGCGACGCAAGAGCAAGTGCCCTTGACAGACTGTCCGAATATGGCACAATGAGGGGGTATGCGATGGGGTCAGGCGGTAACGCGGGACTTCTCGCGTTCACTGCGTTCGGAGTGCGGAGGAGAAGTTCCGAGTTGCGGCCTGACCCTGACGACTTCGACAACGTCGAGAACCACCAGGAAGCCATCCAGTGGGGTATGTCAGGCTATCGAGGGCCAGGTACCCATACATCTGCGACGGGTGCGGCGAGCGGATAGGCGTAAGGGAAGCCTATTTCCGGGATGAGCCGCATCCCATGGCTCGGTACCATCGTGGACAGACGGTCAAGCGCGTATGTACACGGTGCTATACAGGGTACCCACCAGCCTTCTTCTCCCGGCAGGAACAGCAAGGAGGCCCCAGGCTCTTCGACGACACAGGCTCTGGTCAGCAGCCTCTCCTCTTCGCTCGGACGGTGGTGAATCTACCGCCGCTTCTCATGCAGACAGCGCTCGTGGAACTGGGAGCGATGACAGACGACGGCCCCCTGGTCCAGGCGGTCGCACTGCCGTGGCTAGAGATCGTGTCGTTCATCGAGGAGAATCCTGACTGTCTACATCAGCTTCCGTGGGAGCGGGTTGAGGAACTGGTGGCCGGCGCGTACGAAAGGGAAGGGTGGGACGAAGTGACAATCACGCCCCGGTCTGGCGACGGAGGCAGGGACATCATAGCGGTGAGGAGAGGCGTGTGCGCCGTTCGGATAATCGATCAAGTCAAAGCCTACAAGCCGGGCCATCGCGTCACGGCCAATGACGTTCGAGCCTTGCTCGGTGTCCTCGCCAGCGATCTCAATGTGTCTAAGGGGGTTGTGACAACAACGGCAGACTTCGCGCCCAGGATCAACGAGGACAACAGCATCAAGCCGTTCATCCCATATAGGCTGGAACTCAAGAACGGATCGCGCCTCAGGAAATGGCTTCTCGGTCTGGCGAGGGGCGATCGGACCATGTGGTGAGTAGGCTGCTGGCTTCGGGGGAGCGGCCGCGGCGCCAGGCAGGGTGAGGGTGTCAACCCTTGTTTTTTCACTTATCCGAAGCGCGGCAGGCGAATCGGCGATGGGCCGGGGAACTGGGGTCAGGGAGCATGTTCTTCGGGGCGGAGTTGCTGGGCGACGAGGCGCTGCCAGGAAGATGGGCCATAAGGAATGCAGGAAAGCAGGAAAAGAGCTGACACTGGGCCGAAGCCCGGGGGTCGGGGCGGGGTGGCTTCCATCCTTTCCTGACGCCTTCCTCAGAAACGCGGGCAGGGACAGACGGGCCGTTTTGTCTCCATAAGAGCTGAATAACTATGGATTTATGGCTGATTTGCTCTTGCATGTTTTGCGCGGGGCGTGACGGGTCGCTATACTTGTCCCAGTGGGCAGGGGGCCTGTTGAAAGGAGCAGAGCGGATGCGACTGCACAGAGCAGCAGCGACGATCTTGGCCCTGGCCATTCTCGGCGGCGCACCCCTGCGCGCGGGCGCGGCGGAGCCGGCGCCGCCGCCGGGCACCCACGCCGTCGTGCGGCCGGCCGATAACCCGCTCGCAAAGCCGGGCGGGCAGTTCCCCGTGCCGACGATCGCGTGGGAGAAGGTGACCGTGCGCCCGGACCACCCGCGCATGCTGTTCACCCGGGAGACGAGGAAGGAGCTGGCCCTCCGGGTGGACCAGAGCCGCAAGCGGGAGGAGTTCGTGAAAGCCGTCGAGCAGGGGGACCCGTTGGCCTCCGCGCTGATGTACCAGTTGACGGGACGCGAGAGCTACGCCAAGGCGGCCATCAAGGAGCTGCTCGCCGGCCGCATCCCGCCGGGGACGATGTACCAGCCGGCGACGTTCGTGTTCGACTGGACGTATGACGCGATGACCGAGGGGGAGCGCACGGAGGCGGTGAAGCGGTTGTGGGCGATGGCCTCGGTGGACCCCGCCTCGGGCTGGGCGCGCTGCTCGGCCTACACCGGCTACCCGGAGGACCCGCTGCCGAGCGAGACGCGGCCCGACCAGTGGCCGCGCTTCTACAACTGGACGTTTCACGACCAGGACTGGGCGCGGCGCTATGCCCCGACCCTCGAGTGCCTGGTAGCCCTCGCCGGGCACCATCCCCGCGCCGCCGAGGGCGTGCGGCACTACTGGGAGTACTCGCTGAAGGACGCCGTGCTCTTCCTCGACCACATCCGCGACGGCAGCTACTGGCAGGGCTACTACTGGTCGGTCACCCGCCGAATCGTCGAGATCTACCGCGTCCTCGCCCTCATGAAGACCGCCTGCGGGATTGACTACCTGAATCCCAAGGAGCACCCGTACCTGGCCAACTTCGGCCGCTGGCTCCTCTACTGCTCCGACGTCGAGCGCCGGCGCGTGGTCTACAACTACGGCGACGGCGAGATGCTGAACTTCGACACCACCCGCGTCTACCCCACGCTCATCACCTCGGCCCTCCTGTCGAAGGACCCCCACGTCGAGTGGCTGGCGCAGCAGATCACGCCCCAGGGGGCCGACTGGTTCACCGAGTTCTTCTGCCACGACGTCACCGTGCCCTCGATTGGCCCGGGCGTGCTGCCGCCCTCGCGGGCCTTCCCCGGCACGGGCCTGGCCGTGATGCGCACGGGGTGGAAGGGCACCGACGTCTGGGCATCCGTCCGCTTCTGCGACTGGTTCGACATGCACGGCCACCCGGACGCCGGCTCGTTCCTCCTCTACTGCCAGAGCCCGCTGGTGCCCGACACGGGGTTCTACTGCCCCGGCATCTACCACGACCGCAGCTACTACACCCGCACGATTGCGCACAACACGATCACCGTGCGCGACCCGGCGGCGAAGGTGCCTTCCTCGGAGGAGAACCCGTTCGCCGTGAACGACGGCTGCCAGCGCAAGCGCGACAAGCGCACCTGGTCCTACGCCATCGGCGCCGACGCCTGGCTCTACCACCAGAACGAGTTCGACCGCGCCAACCTCCTGGCCTTCGAGCACCAGCCCCTCTACGACTACGCGGCCGGCGAGGCCGCCAAGGCCTACCGCCCCGAAATGGTCAAGGAGTTCGTCCGCCAGACCGTCCTCCTGCGCGACGGCGTGTTCGTGGTCTTCGACCGCGTGGAGAGCCCGCGGGCCAACCTCGAGAAGCGCTGGCTCATGCACTTCGTGGGCGAGCCGGCCATTGACGGCAAGCTCGTCCCGTGAACACCCTGTGCCGCGTGCCCCGCACCACCCAGCGCATGGGCACCGGCAGCCGCTGGGAGTGGACCGACCCGCTGGTCTTCCACTACAACGACCCGCTCACCGGCAAGAAGCTGCCCGCCTTCTCCCTCGAACGCGACACGCCCACCGAGGCCGAGTTCGAGGTCACGGACTCCGAGTTC
Organism: Planctomycetota bacterium; assembly: GCA_041320515.1. Lineage (GTDB taxonomy): Bacteria > Planctomycetota > PUPC01 > DSUN01 > DSUN01 > DSUN01. Next base: position 5,909,808 of record JBGLNR010000001.1, read on the forward strand.
TACCTCAAGCTCCACGCCTTCGAGCGGGAGAAGAAGGACGAGTTCCGCTTCAAGCTGGCCAGCTACAAGAACATCCTCCAGCTCGCGTGCGACCTGGGCCAGCGCCTCCAGTGGCACACGGCCTTCCACTACCTGCCCGGCTACGAGTACTACAACGAGGGCACCAACTACGCCCCCGCCTACGGCAAGCCGGCCTGGGAGAACCCGCTGGTGAACGCCCCCGAGCTGATGGGCGGGGCCAACGACGCCGGCTCCTGGCGCATCGAGGTCCACCCCGCCAAGCCGGCCGCGCGCGACTACTTCCTCCACGTCCTCCGCGTCCAGGGCGACGAAGGGGACGAGAAGGGCGAGGTCACCCTGGCGCGCGAGACCGACGCCGTGGCCGAGGCCAAAGTCGTCCTCGCCGGCCGCACCTACCTCATCGCCTTCAACAAGACGGGCGAGGTCGGCGGCCACATCCGCATCACCGACGCCGCCGGCAAGGCCCTCGCCGAGAGCGACTTCGCCAAGAGCATCATCCAGAAGGACTGAGGAGGGGTGCAGTAACGGATTTGCGCGGCTGGGCACACTGGAAACCAAACCCAGCCTGCCTGGGTTTGGTTTCCTCCCGCCGCTGCCGGCCCAGGCGCGGGCAGACGGAGCCTCTATCGAACCGACCGCAGAGCCGCTCGGTTCAATAGGGTGTGCCCAGCCGCGCAAATCCGTTACTGCACCCACAGAGAAGTGACAGGGGAAGAGCGACAAGCGACAAGTGAGCAGTGAAGAAGGGCAGCCGTCGAGTGGCGGGCGCCCCGTGCGGGCGCATGTGATGGCCTGCCGCGCCTCACCCCTCGCTCCCCCCCATTCTTCCCTCGGCACTTTCGCCCCTCACTCTCCACTCCTCACGCGGCCCAGCCCGCACGTGTGGCACGGCTGGCTTGTCCAGTTGAGCGACTATGGCCGATCGCGCAAGTGGCCGAGATGGCGCGGGATGGGGGCCATGCTCGGGGCCGCCGGTTGTCTTGAAAACCGCCCGGCAATGGTGTAAGATGGCGGCAACGGGAGACTCCGAGCGGCCATGGCACAGGAACGCCTCAACAAGATTCTCGCCCACGCGGGACTCGGCTCCCGGCGAGCGTGCGACGAGCTGATCGCCCAGGGCCGCATCACCGTGGACGGCGCGGTGGTGACCGACCTGGGGCACAAGGCGGACCCGGGTCGCTATGGCCGAGTCCGCCGATGCCGAGCGCAGCGCAGGCGCTTCTGACCCCCTGGGGCTGACGGATGCCTCGCGGGAGCAGATGGAGCGCTTCCGCGCCGCGCATCACACGCAGGTGCTCACGATCCTGCTGAGCGACCTGGAGGGGTCCACCCAACAGCAGACGACGCTGGGCAACGTGCGCGCGGCGGAACTCGTGCAGGCGCACCGCGCCGTGTTCCGGGCCACGCTCGCGGGGATGGACGGGGAGGAGGTGGAGACGGCGGGCGATTCGTTCCTGGTGGTGTTCGCCACGCCGTCGGAGGCCGTGCGGTTCGCGCTGCGGATGCAGGCGGCGATGCGGTCGGCGCGGGAGGGATCGGTGTCGCATCTTCAATTGATAGCGGCCATGTGCGAATTGAAGATGCGACACCTCTGCCACAAGTGCGGGTGGGCATTCACCAGGGGCAGGTGGTGGTCGAGCGGCACGAGGAGGGGCCGAAGCGGCTGGACGTGTACGGGCTCCAGATTTCCGCCGCGGCGCGGATCACGGACCTGGCTCGCGGGGGGCAGGTGCTTTGCTCGCGGGCCGTGTTCGACGACGCGCGGGCCATCCTGAGCGGCGACGACCTGGCCGGCCTGGCGCCCGTGGCCTGGTGCAACCACGGGCCGTACCGCTTCAAGGGGGTGGCCGACGCCTACGAGGTGTGCGAGGCGGGCGAGCGCGGCCACGCGCCGCTGGCGCCGCCGGCGGCGACGGCGAAGGGTTGGCCCGCCGACGAGGCGGCCGAGGAGCTGGGCTGGCGGCCAGCCGTCGGCGTGACCGTGCCCGGCACGAGCTGGGTGCTGGAGGAACGCCTCGGGCGCGAGGAGCCCGCATCGTCGGGCAGCCGCCTCGCGGGCGTCCACCGCTACCGGGGCGAGTTCGGCGAGGTCTGGCGGGCGTTCAATCCGGGCGACAAGAGCCGCGAGGTCTTCAAGTTCTGCTTCAAGCGCGACCGGCTGGCCGCCCTCAAGCGGGAGGCCCGCCTCCTCAAACGCCTGCACCGCTACCGCCATCCCAACATCGTCGAGGTCTACGACGTCACGGAGGGGGACAAGCCGCCCTACTACCTGGAAATGGAGTACGTGGACGGCCCGTCGCTGGACAAGTGGCTGGCCGGCGACCCGCCGCTGTCGGAGCGCCTCGATGTCGTGGCCCAGGTGGCCGACGCGCTGGACACGGTCCATGCGGCGGGCATCTACCACAGGGACATCAAGCCGTCGAACATCCTGCTCGCGCGGCGCGAGGACGGGGCGCTGGTGGCGAAGCTGAGCGACTTCGGGCTGGGGGCCGCCGAGGACGAGGACGTGCTGCGGAGCATCTACGTCTCGCGCGCCGATGGGGTGGCGGGGACGTGGGACTACATGGCCCCCGAGGTGCGGCGGGGCGAGGGGGCGAGCGCCCGCAGCGACCTCTACAGCCTGGGTGTGACCCTCTACCAGATCGTCTGCGGCGACCTGGAGCGCACGCTGGGGGACTGGGAGCGGCACGTGGCGAGCGAGGTGCTGCGCGAGGACATCGAGCGGTGCATCGCGACGGACCCCGCGGAGCGCTGGGCGTCGGCCGGCGAGTTGTCGCGGGCGCTCCGCAGCCACGACGAGCGGCTGGCCGAACGGCGGCTGCGGCGCGAGCGCGAGGCCCAGCGCCGCCGGATCAAGCGGCTCGGCACCATATCGAGCCTCGCGGCGGCGGCGGCGCTCATCCTGGCCGGGCTGGGCGCCTACGCCTTCGTCCAGCGCCGCATCGCGCGCCACCACGAGGCGGTGGCCAAGAGCGAACGCGACGAGGCGGTGAAGGCCCGCCGCGGGACCGAGGCCGAGCTGTACTTCTCCAACGTGCTCCTCGCCGCCCGCCAGATCGAGCAGCGCCGCTACGAGCAGGCGCTCGAGGCCCTCTGGGCCTCGCCCGAGGACCTGCGGAACTGGGAGTGGGGCCACCTGCTGGCCCGCTGCTCGACGGACCTGTGCACCCTGCGCGGGAGCGGCCAGGCCCTGGTGAGCGTGGCGTTCAGCCCCGACGGCGGCCGCCTGGCCGCCGCGTGCGACGACGGCAAGGCCTACGTGTGGGACGCGCGGACCGGCCGCCCGGTGGCGGCCCTGGCCGGCCACACGGAGTGGGCCACCACGGCGGAGTTCAGCCCCGACGGCGAGCGCATCGCCGCTGGCCGTCCTGCGCGGGCACTACCCGGTCCTCATCGTCGGCCCGCCCGACTCCCCGCACTTCGCCGAGGGGTCGAAGGCCACCCTCGCCGAGGCCTGGGAGGGGAAGACCGAGATGGAGGTCTTCCGCCCGATAAAGGACGCGCCGTTCGCCCTACGCCCCGAGGGCGGGCCGGTGAGCGAGTTCGCCGCCGGGCAGCGCGAGGCGCAGGGCGCGATCTTCGTCTCCCTGGGCTTCACGCGCAAGGTGGGCGTGGCCCGCTTCACCCCCGACGGGGCACGCGTCCTCACGGCGGGGGAGGACGGCACGGTGCGGCTCTGGGATGTGGCACAGGCGCCCCCGCCTGTGCTCCCACAGCCGAGGGCGGCTGTGCCACATGATCGCGCCCCCGTGCGCACCCTCCTCAATCGCGCGCGGCGCGAGGGGGCGGCGCGCCGCTTCGCCACGGTGGACGACGTGATCCGTTGGCTGGACACCGTGCGGCTGACCGCGGCGGCCCTCAGCCCGGATGGCGCTCGGGTGGCCACGGGGGGCAAGGACGGCACGGTGGAGGCGTGGGACGTGGGGACGGGCCAGCTCCTCTGGTCGGTGGCCGCCCATCGGGCGCCCGTGGCCAGCGTGGCGTTCCGCCAGGACGGGCAGCAGGTGGCCAGCGCCCCCGGCGAACGGCAGCCGCAGGCCTGGGACGCCTGGCTCGCCGCCCGCTCCCCGGCGCGGGGCGCCGAGGCCCCGCCCGCGCCGCCGGACCACACGGTGCGGGTGTGGGACGCGGCGACGGGCAAGCCGGTCTCGGAGCTGGCCTGCCCGGCCATGCCGGTCTGGGCGGCCTTCGTGGCCCGCGGCGCGCAGCTCGCCACCGCGCACGCGGGCGAGCCCGCGTTTCTGGGAGCGGCTGCTGCGATGGCGGCATTGCCGTTGCCGGCATGGAGTGAGACGATGGAGAAGGCGAACGAGGTGCCGTGGCTCGCGGAGGTGCAGACTCCGCCCGCCAAGCTGCCGGCCGACGCGCCGAAGCTGGCGCCGCTGCTGGCGGACGAGGCGGGGCGGAAGATCGAGTCGCTCGACGGCTGGAAGGCGCGGCGGGCGGAATTGCTCAAGGCTTGGGTCGCTTTCCTCGGCACGCTCAAGGCCGAACGCCCCCGCCCGAAGCTGGAGGTGCTGGAGGAGGACCGCCCCGAGGGGTGCGTCCGCCAACGCGTCCGCTACGAGAGCGAACCAGGCATTCCCGTCGAGGGCTATCTCCTCAAGCCGGCGAAGGCCGACGGCCCGCGGCCGGGCGTGGTGGCGCTCCACTCGACGACGAACACCACCATCCGCCAGCCCGCGGGTCTGGCCGGCGAGCCCGAGAAGGCGTTCGGCCTCAAGCTCGCCCAGCGCGGCTGCGTCGCGTTCTGTCCCACGTGCTTCCTGTGGGTGGGGGAGGGGAGCTATGAGGCCCACGTGGCCGCCTTCCAGAAGCGCCATCCGGGCGCCAAGGGCATGGCGAAGATGCTCTGGGACGCCGTCCGCGCGCTGGACGTGTTGGAGTCGCTGCCCGAGGTGGACGTGCGGCGGCTGGGCGCGGTGGGCCACTCGCTCGGGGGCAAGGAGGCGCTCTACCTGGCGGCCTTCGACGAGCGGGTGCGGGCCACGGTGTCGAGCGAGGGCGGCATCGGCATCGCGTTCTCCAATTGGGATGCCCCCTGGTATCTGGGCAAGGACGTGCACGACAAGGCGTTCGCCCGCAGCCACCACGAGTTGCTGGGCCTGGTGGCGCCGCGGGCGTTCCTGCTCCTGGGCGGGGATTCGGCCGACGGAGCGCGGAGCTGGCCCTACATCGAGGCGGCGCTGCCCGTCTATCGCCTCTGCGGCGGCGTGGCGCGGGTGGGCCTGCTCAACCACGGCAAGGGCCACAGCGTGCCGCCCGAGGCCGAGGAGCGCCTCTTCCAGTGGCTCGCCGCGTATCTGTAGCCACTTGCTGGAGGCTCTGAGTGAGCAAGGTGCGCGGAATCCTCCTCTTCCTGTCGTGCGCGGCGCTGGCGGGAGAGCAGGGCGTCGTGCGGCTGCGTGGCTTCGAGCCCGAGGAGATGAAGGCCTTCGGCAAGCCGGGGAAGCCCATCGGCACGAAGTCGCCGGAGGTGGGCTTCCGGGCCGAGCCGCCCGATCCGGCCGCCGGTGCCTACACGATTTACGACGCGGCAGGGTCGAGGGACTGGCCGAAGCTCACGCTCCACAAGGCCCACGCCACAGAGGGGGCCTACGCGCTTCGCTACGACGTTGGCGAGTGGCACGAGCGCCACAGCCGCGACACGGCGATCACGGGGCACCCGCCCATCGGCGGCTACCACGACGTTCACGATTGGCTCTGGCAGCGTCACTGCCTCATCTGGTCCGAGGGCGATCCGAAGAAGCCCCTCGACTGGTCAGCCTTCGACCGCCTGCGGTTCGACGTTTTCTCGTCCGACGCCCCAGCCGTCCTGGGCGTGCGCGTGCGCGACGCCACGGCGACCGAGGGCCGGCCCGCCCCGCACCCGCACGGCATCCGCACGGCGCTCGCGGCCTTCAAGGTGCCGAAGGGGCAGGCCGTCACCTGCGAGTTCCCCCTCGCCGACATGGCCCGCGTGGGCGAGGTGGACCTCTCGAAGGTTCACTGGCTGCACATCCGCCTCAACGCCTTCGAGGGCAGGACCGGCGTGTTCCTCGACAACCTGCGCGGCGGGCCGCGAGCTTCCACGCGAACCCGGCCCCGTCGAGCGGCTCGGGCCGATCACAGTCCTCGAGGCCCCCGGCCAGTATGCCTGCGGCTACGGCCACCTCGGCGGGCCGGGCGCCACCTACTTCCAGTCCGCCCGCCGCGGCGTCGTGGCCTGGGACAACAAGCGCCTCGCCATCGTCGTCGGCGCGAGCGTGAAGGACAAGGCTCGGCCCTTCACCTGGGGCGGCGTGGGCGAGGCGGGCGGCGGCGTCCTCCTCGCCAGCCACGACGGCGGCCGCACCTGGGGCGGCCCGCGGCCGGGCGACGAGCGGCCGCTGCTCATCCAGGACTGGTACTGGCGCGCCACCATGGCCTCCGACGCCACCGGCGCCATCTACTCCGTCGGCACGCAGAACTGCGACTCCTACGTCGAGGGCTACGATGTCTTCTTCCGCCGCCTCGCCTTCGACGGCACGGGCTGGACCGTTGACCGCTTCAGCCTGATTGACCAGAACGGCTATAAGTGCCCCGGCCCCGCCCGCGCGCTGCGGCTGGCGGGCGGACGCCTCTGGGCCGCCTGGAGCGACGGCTTCGGCGGCATCTACGCCAAGCGGTCGGACGACGACGGGCTGACCTGGAGGCCCTGCAAGGACGCCTCGGTGGCCGCGCTCCCGCGCCCGTTCTACGAGCCGCGGCCCGGCACGCCCCCGCCGAGGGAGGTCCTCCTGTGGCCCGCCGAGCCGGTCGCCGGCCCCCTCCTCGTGCCGTTCAAGGGCCAGGTGGCGGCCATCGCCTACGACGGGGGCCGCTGGGCCGCCCACGACGGCGCGGCCTGGGGCCCGACCGAGAAGGTGCCCTGGAAGGCGGCCAGGGGCGGCCAGGCATCCGAGGCCGTCCTCGGCGACGGCCACCTCTTCCTCGCCCGCACGGAGGGCGAGAAGGAGGCGAAGACCCTCGCCGCCCTTCAGCTCCGCGACGGCAAGTGGACTGAGCCGGAGACACTGGCCACAGGCAAGCTCGGCAGCAGCATCCTCACGGCCAGCGGGGGCGCGGCCCTCTGCTTCTACGTTGCCTGTCGTTGCCAGGGCGAGAGAAGTCCGAAATACTCAAGGCCCTCCACAACGCCCTTGCCGCCGCTGCATAGCCGCGGGAAAAGTGCCGAAGTCCACGGGAAGGTGTTCTCGAAGAAAAGCCCGGCTTCTGGTACACGTCCGGTGCGTTGCCCGCGATGACATCGCCGAGCTTCGCTGCGAAGATGTCACCCTTGGTGCGCCCCGACAGCACTTCCTTGCGAGGTTCGCATGCCTCCCAGACAGCTTTCACCGCGTGTACTCCTTACATTCTCGACGTCCCACTATGTCGTGGGCTTCGTCCTTGAAGCGGGCGCGAGCGTGAAGGAGGCGCAGGCCCTGGCGAGGCACGGCACGCCAGACTTGACGCTGAATACGTATGCGAGGGCGACAGAGAGTCGCCTAGCGGAGATAGCAGAGAAGGCGGCGGAGAGGGCATTTTCCAAGCGCGAGTGTGCCGTATGTGTGCCATCGGCGAAAGTGGAGCCTCATGAAAATCGCCGCAACCAGTTGCGACACAGCAGGTTACGGCGACAAGGAAGTAGTGGAGGCGGGGGGAATCGAACCCACGCAAGGGCACTCTTGTAAGGCGTTGCGTCTCCCAGAGATATGGTGCAAGAATTTCCGCCACAAGGGTTTGCGGAGTCTCACTGTTCATCACCGTTTGCTACCGTTCGTCAGTGTTTGCTTCCTGAATGCTCCCGTTTTAGTCCCGCGGACTGAGAGCGGTTCTTGCTCCTCTTTGGTCTCTGCCGCCGTATCCTGTTGAGGTCGCAGCACACGGGGGCCAGCGCGAATGTGGCCGCCGGTCGTTCGCGCCGAGACGGCCACTCGATCAGCCAGCCGCGGCAAGTTGGGTAGGGGAGACGCATAGCCTGACAGGTCGTTGCCCATTCACGCTGAAGAGAGGGCCAGGAACTGACCAAGCGGCGTGGCCTACCTGGGATGGATCATAGCAGCGACGTCCGGAGCGAGCGTCAGGCGGCCAGGGTTCTCCCTGTTCTTCAGCCACCTCCAGACGGCCTCCTCATCAAACCGGACAGCGTTGCCCAGCTTGATGTGCGGGATGAACTCGTAGTGAACCCACCGGTACAGAGTTGACCTCGAGACCCCAAGCATATCGCTGAGTTCGTCTACTGTGAGCAGTTTCTTCATCCGACAGCCCTATGGCACTCGGGCCGAGATCACGTCCCGTTCAGTTGTCCTTCACGCAGCCCGTGCCCCGAATGCCTGTTCCCGCCTGCGAGTTTCCTCTCTGCCCGCTATCCCTTCCCCAACCACACCACCCCCTCATCGTCCTTGTGGATCTCTGCCTCGTGCTCCGGGAGGAGATGGGTGGGATACAGGAGGAACCGAAGCTTCTCGGTGCCAAGATGCCGGCGAACGCTCGCCTGCACATTCCTGATGAGGTCGAGGCAGTACTGCGACCAGCCCTGCCGATACCGAATCCCTCCGATGGCTTCTGCCTCACGGGTGTAGCCCCAGAGTTCCAGCGCCTCTTGGCAGTGCTTCAGACCCGGGCCGCGCGGGTTGACGGGCTCGACGAAGACCTCCTCGGCTCGGCACTCGGCCACGAACTTGACGAGCTGGTCGATCTGCTGGGGGGCATCTGCAACGCCCGGCAGCAGCGGGCAGAGCATTCCGTACACGCGGAGCCCTCTGGCCGCTGCCTCGACCATCGCGAGCATCCGGTCCTTGATGTCAGAGGCACTTGGTTCGAGGACCCTGTTGACGGCTGAGTTCTGTGGCGTGGCGGTCAGGCTCAGGCCAAGAAGCACTCGATCGCGATGCTGCTCGATGAGGTCGAAGTCCATACGCATCGGTGAGGGTGCAGAGCTGGATGAGGCCGCGTTCCTTGATGCGAGCTGCGTCGCGGGCCACTCTCTCTGGCGTGGTCGGATCCACAATGCAGTAGCCGTGGCTGAAGGGGTTCTCTCCGAGCCGCCGGAAGGCAGGATGAGTTCGGAGGACTGCCCCAGAGCTGCAGTAGAGGCAGTCGTGACCACACTTCACGCCGCAGTTCACGGCGAAGGAGGCGAGGTGCTTCCGCTCGAACTCAGGCGTGCGGGTGATGCCTGTCCTCAATTGCCATTCGTGACACTTCATCGTGGTCTCCTTCGCCTGTGTGACTTCTCCCGGCGGTCATGCAGCAGCGTGTACACCAATTGGACCATATGCACCGCCAGGCCGGGTGGCATGGTTCTGCCGTTGAGGCAACGTTTCGCGTGCCACACCATACGCGCAGGATGACAGGCGGATGGCGGGGTGACGATGGCAAGCTCAACCAATCTCCGAGCTGAGCTTGCCTCTCAGGGGCGGGTTCAGATGGTGGGCACGATAGGGCGATTCACACGATTCGGAATGTGGCAGGATGAGCGGCGGAACGGCTATTGCATCTACTGCCGTAGGAAGGTCAGGGAGTCACGGTAGGGGCTGGAGGGAGTGGATACTCGGAAAGGGTGATGGCGCGTAGGAGTGCAGGGAGAGGGTGTGCCTCGTGAGGGCGCAGCCTGTTGATCCGATGGGTCGCGGAGGATACGATGGTCGCCGGTTCCACCGGCGTTCAAGATGCCGATGATCACCCCCCGTGCGGGAGGGGAAGGACGACGAATGCCCTGTGAACGACAACACCGGGAAGTGGAATGGCGACTGCATGGGGCCTCTCACGGATATCCCCGAGGACAAGTGGCACGAGCTGCGCGTCCCCCTCTTCCGTGTGAACCTCCACGACAAGCCCATCTGCGGCATCAACTTCTGCCAGCAGGGCGCCACCCGCATCGTGTGGGACCGCACGGCACTCGTCGCGGGAGGCAAGGAAACCGTCTTCGTCGAGGACGATACGCCCAAGGGCACGACCCGCGGCGAGTGGGAGTGGGTGGCCGAGCCGCGCCACAGCGGCGCCAGGGCGCACACCCACGGCCCCCTCCCCGCCCACTACGACGTGCGGTCGCACACCCTGTCGGAACTCGACGCGCCGCTCGTGGCCCACCTCGCGCCCCCGCTGGACCGGCCCTATCTGTCCCAATGGGTCTGGCTCGACCCCGCGGGTCCGCCGACCGCGCTGGCGCTGAGCCTGCACGACGGACGCAGTTGGGCCTTCCGCGCCGTGTGGGGCAGGCGTGTCCTTCGCGGGCGCGCGATGGGCCCGATGCCACCGCCCGGCCAGTGGCACGAGCTGCGTCTGCCCCTGGCCTGGACGCCGTTCCTGCCCCGCGCCATCGCTGGCGTGGCCTTCAGCCACGTCGGCGGGCGCGTGGTGTGGGACCGCACGGCGCTCGTGGCCGGCGGCAAGGAGCACATGCTCGTTGACGACGAGCCGCCGCCGCTGCGGAGAGCGGAGAAAGGCGGGACAGATACCTTTTCCGCCGCGGAAAAGGTATCTGTCCCCCTTTCTCCAGGCTGGCAGAGCTGGGTGGATGGCATCGAGGGTGGCACGCGCCCCGTCCCCGGCAAGGTGGGCCTCGCGATGGCCTGCGACGGCCACACCGGCCACGTCCGCGTGCCGCACTCGCCCGACCTCGATCCCCCGCAGTTCACCGTCGAGGCCTGGGCCTATCTCGACGCCTTCGCCCTCGGCAGCGACACCAAGCAGTGGCTCGTGAACAAGAACGGCCACGCCTGGGGCAGAAGGAGAACCGCTTCGAGGCCTGGGCAGAGGAAGGCACGCTGAAGCTCAAGGCCTGGCACCACCTGGCCATGACCTACGACGGGGCGGCCCTGAAGGTCTACCGCGACGCCGCCCTTGTGGCCGAGACGCCCGTGAACAAGGAGCGCAAGCCCAACCGCGGCCCCCTCTACATCGCCCGCTGGGCCTTCGGCCGCAACTACTTCGCTGGCCTGCTCGACGAGGTGCGGCTCTACCGCCGCGCCCTCACCGCCGCCGAAATCGCCGTCCGCCACGGCAACCCTGCGACGCTTGAGCCCGCCGTGGCCGAGGCCGTGGCGGCCCACTGGGGCTTCGACGCCGAGGCCGCGCCCGCCGACCCCCTCTCCGAGTGGCAATGGGTCGAGCAGCCCGTCAAGAGCGGCAAGCGCGCGCACACCAATCGCCCCGGCTCCCCCGCCTCCGGCCACGCCGCCTACCTGCTCAAGGACCCCCTCGTCGCCCACCTGCCATTCGACCGCGCGCGGGCCGTCGCCACGCTCCAGGCCCAGATACCGCGCCTGGGGCCGGGTGACGAGGCCTGGCGCCTCTTCACCGATCTCCTCCAGCTCGAGCTGCCCAACCCCCAGCGCCGCGTCGAGCTGAACGCCTGGTTCCTCACCGCCTTCCCTGGGCACCCGAAGGCGGCGGATGTCCTTGGCAACCTGCTCGACGCCTGCACCGAGGCGGGCGATCCTGACCCCACGGAGCGCGTCCTGGCCCTCACCAGGGACCTCCGCTTGCCCATCCAGGTCCTCTACCACTATCACCGCAGGTATGCGCGGACGCCCCGCGAGTTCCTCCGCACCTGGCAGCTCATCGGGCCGTTCGCCGGCCAGGGCGACGGCTGGGGCCTCGACACCCCGCACGCGCCGGAGTCGGAGGGCGTGAGGCAGGACCGGGCCTACACGGGCCTCGCAGGCGAGGTCCGCTGGCGGCCCCTCACCGCCGAGGGCAGCTACGTGAACCTCAAGGCCCTCCTCGGCCCCGCCGAGAACGCCGTCGCCTACGCCGCCGCCTGGGTCCACTCCGACCGCGAGCGGCCCGCCGTCCTCGCCGCCGGCAGCGACGACCGCTGCAAGGTCTGGCTCAATCGCAAGCTCCTCCTCACGGGGCAGAACGCCACCTACGCCTCGGCCGGCGAGTTCATCGCACCAGTCACCCTCGCCGCGGGCTGGAACGAGCTGCTCATCAAAGTCACCCAGGGCACCGGCGAGTGGGGCTTCTACTGCGAACTCCTCGACCCGTTCGCGCGCCGCGCCCCACTCGGCGTCCGAGTGGTCGCCACCCAGCCCGAGGCGAAGTAGGACCATTGGCTACTCCTTGTGCGCGTGTCGGCGAGGATGACTGGATGACTGGATGGGTGGATGGGTGCCAAGCAATCATCCATTCATCCACCCATCCAATCATCCCCTTTGGTTGCGGCCGCCGGCCGCTCTGAGAAGGACAGCCATTGGCCTGGCATCGCATAGGGCCCCGAATCGTCGTGGCGCGGCCGGTCGAGGAGTTGCGGGCCGCCTATCGGCGGACCGGTCTCATCGCCCTCGACCTCGACGAGTGCATCTCCCAGATGCGGGCGACGTTGAAGCTCATGGGCCGCGTGTAGGGGTTGGCGTAGAGCATGGCGGAGGCGGCGGTGAACTGGTCGAGGAGCGGCTCGCGGTCAATCTCGGAGGCGCACATCGAAAAGGCCACGTCAATGCCCGTCTCGCGGAACGTCTGTTGCACGGTCTTGCGCCACGCGGCGAGAGCGGCCGCCTTCTTCGCGGGGTCGCGGGAGATGTCGGGGGGCAGTTGCGGCGGGCTGGGCATGCTCTCATCCGTGATTGCCCCGGGCGACTTGCGGATGGGGCTGGCGAGGGTCAGCTCGACGCCCGTCGGCTGCCCGTTGACGAGGAAAGTGTAGCTCCCTGCGGCCAGGCTGCCGGTGCTCATCACCAGCGGGTTCGGCCTGCCCTGGTACACCAGCAGCGGCGGGCCGGCCTCGCCCGCCAGCTCGACCTTCACTTCGCCGTCGGCGCCGACGAGGGCGAGCGGCACCCTCTCGCCCACGATGTAGGCGGCGCGGTCGAGGGGGAGGCTCACGGTCGGATCGGCCACGGCCACACAGGCGAGTGCGAGGAGCGAGCAGGCGATGAAGATGCGGTGACTCATCGGTTTGTTCCTCTCGCCGCCACGGGCCTCGATGCGCTGATGGGGGAGCAAACTGCTTACGCCGAAACCGAAGCGCTGCGACTTCGTCCGGGCGACTTGCGTGCTGCCTCCTGCGGGCTGGGCGAGGCATCGCGTTCGGCCTTCCCGTGGAGCCAGAGTTCGGACTCGCTGAGGTCCACCTCGTCACTCCAGACGACACCATAGCCCCCATCGGCTGGTCGGGCTCTGCCGAAGAACGCGTCGCTCTTCAGCGGGGCGAATGGCTCGGACGAGAGGAGCGGCGCGCAGTCGTAGACCTTGCTCACGCCGGACACGAAGGTCACGCGAAGGCGCTTTCCTGGGAGCGGCGCGACGGATTCGACTTTCGGGTAGGTCATAGCTTGCTCACTTGAGGCCCGGCAGTTGCCTGTAATCCTGAGTCTTCCACATCTCGACGAGTTCGGTCTTGTGCTTGCTTGCCCACTCCTTGACGAGTCGAACCGCTCGCCTCGGAAGGTCGCCTTCGATCATCTCGAGCGTACAGGCGTCGAAGACGCCGTTGAATTCGCCATAGATGGCATGGAAGTGCGGAACCCCGTGTTCCCTGAAGTACATCTTGATCAAGATGCCATAGAAGCGGGCGATGACTGGCATGTCGTCTTCTCCACTCGGCCTGCCATTGCAGTCTACACGGCCGGCAACTAACAGTCAAGGCGTCTCAGCGCCCCAGGAGAGATGCCTCGACTTCGCTCGGCATGACCCGCCTTATGATTGCTTACGCAGATCATTGGTCCGAAACACTGGATGCAGGCTTCACCCGGGCCTCACGCTTCCGCTTCTCGCTCTGAAGCAGCTCGATGGCCTCGGCCGAGTACGGCACCTCGCCCGTGCGCGCCTGCCGCAGTGCTTCGGAGATGAACTCGATCATCCTCGCCGTGGCGCAGCGTTCGCGGGTCCCAGGGGCGAAGAAGGCATGCTGGATATCGAGCGGGGGCGGGTGGCATTCCGCCGCGCAGAACGCGAGCAGGGCGTTCTTCTCCTCGGCAAGCCGCATCGGCAGGCCACCCCCGACGAATACGTATCCCGTCGCGGAGCCTGCCCGTCTGCGCCCGGGGCAGGATATGGCATCGCGCTCCCACTGCTCGCCGCCAATCCAGCCCAGCTTCATGGTTACAGCAGGACATCATGCAGTCAACGAGCCGCGAGCGCTTGACGATAGGAATGCTGACGAGGAAACAGATGGCGAGGGCGCCGAACGGCACGGGCGCCCAGCGGGGCTTGAACGCGAGAAAGAGCCCGGTCAGCAAGGAGGGAACCAGCAGGATGGCCGGCAGGTAGAACATCCCCAGGAGGTACGCCTCGAAGCGGCGGATTCCCCCCCAGAGCGTGCCCAGTGAGGGCAGGATATCGTTACCGGAAACCCGGTAGGACTCCGTGATGCCCGCCAACAGTGCGTGGGCGCCCAAGAAGAGCCCCATGCCCACGGTCAGCGCGAGCAAGGTCTTCGCCGTGATTCTGGCGGTTCTTGTCACTTCCTGCTCCCTCCTGCCCTAGAGCGACAGGCAGGCTTCGGCCGCGAGCCAGAAGAGCTTTTCGCGGGTCGAGGCGCGGTGCCACCAGTCGCGGTGGTCCCAGTCGGCCCCGCTCACGTCGTCGCCGCCGTAGAGGAGCTGGGCGAAGGTGACGCCGCGGAACTGGGCGACGGCGAAGAAGGCGGCCGCCTCCATCTCGACGGTCAGGCAGCCCTCGGCACGGCGACGCTTCACCATCTCGGGCGTCTCGCGGTAGGGGGCGTCGGTGGTCCAGGTCTTGCCGACCAGGTAGTCCACGCGGTGCTTCCTGAGCGTGGCCTCGATGGCGGCGACGCCCTCCGGGCTGGCGGCGACCTCGCGGCCCGGCGGCAGGTAGTGGTAGGACGTGCCCTCGTCGCGGACGGCCACGTGGCCCGCGGCGATGGTGCGGTCGAGCACGCCGGCCCCGCCGCAGGCGATGAACTTGCGGCAGCCGCGGGCGATCACCTCTTCGAGCAGGCCGGCGGAGAGCGGCGCGCCGACGCCCGCCTGGTAGAAGGCCAGCCGCTTGCCCCCGACGGCGATCTCGTAGAGCAGGTGCGAGCCGTGCTCCCACTTGTGCTCGGCGATCACTTTGGCGCGTTGGCTTTCCGCCACCTTGGCCACCACGTCGCGGAAGAAGCAAGGGACGCAGTGCTGGGGCACGTCGAGGCGTTTGGTGACTCTGGCCGGCTCGATCACGGCGTCGCGTGAGGGGTCGAACTCGAGGATGGGGAAGCTGGTGTCCACGGGCCTGTCCTTTCGGCCATAGTGTAGGCGAGGGGGGGCGGGGTGTCAATGCGGGCGAGGGGAGTGGGACAGGTGGGACCCGTGGGACCTGTGGGACGCGCGTGTGCGGCGTGTCCCACACGTCTCACCGGTCCCACAGGTCCCACCGGCCCCGCGCTAGTTGACACCGGCGCCCCTCCGTCGTATAAAGGATAGTTGGGCGGGGCAACGGGGGAAACGCGCATGGCGAAGGATGGCGTCACTCGGCGTGAGTTCCTCGGCACCTCGGCATTGGCAATGGGCGTCGCAGGCCTGAGCGGCTGCGGGCCCGCCACACAGGAGACCAAACCCATGAATGTGAAGTTCGGCCTGAACCTGCTCGTCTACAACGCCGCGTTCACGAAGGACGACGTGCACCTGGTCAAGAAGGTGGCGGACATGGGCTACGACGGGGTGGAGGTGCTGTTCGCGGACCTGCCACTGCCAGGGCCGCACGAACTACCGCACGGGCAAGGTGCTCCACATCTACCGCCCCGTGGCCCGCGACGCCGCGGGCCGCACGTGCCTGGTGGACCTTCACATCGAGGGCGACCAGTACGTGGCGACCGTGCCCGCCGCGTTCCTCGACCGCGCCCAATACCCCGTGTTCATCAACGACACCTTCGGCTACACAAGCGTAGGTGGCAGCACAGGCTATGTGGACGGATCCAATTACTTAAACACCAATCCTCCGACGGCTCCTGCGGGCGACGGCACACTGAGTGCCGTGGTCTGGTACGTGGTGGCGTTATCTGGCACAGTAAACAGCGTCCACGGCCTCTACGCGCAAGCGACCTCTGCCCCCGGTGATCTCCTTGATCAGTGCTCCGCCGTCACGGTGACGGAGACGTGGGGATGGTACTCAGGAACGAGCACTGGCACGCCCAATTTGACCTCCGGCACCAACTATTACATCGCTCTTACGCAATCAGCCATGTGCCTATGTAGGTACGATGGCGGGGGGCAGCGCCCATATAAAGGGCATCTCTATACTGGCAGTTTGCCAGCGACCTTTGGGACGCCAGACGGTACAGTGTACAACTGGTTGTCGGGCTACGCCACCTACACGCCCGCGGCTGTGCCGCTCGAAGTGATAGTGGCGGACACCCTCGCGGCCGGCGACGCGCAGGCGCTCGGCCTGGGCGCCGTGCAGGCCGATGGCATCAAGGCCGGCGACGCGCAGGCGCTCGGCCTGGGCGCCGTGCAGGCCGACGGCCTGGCGGCGGCCGATGCCGCGGGCGTGGGGATGGGGGCCGTGCTGCTCGACGCCCTGGCCGCCGCCGACGCCCACGCAGCCGCGATGGCGGCCACGCTGCTCGACGCCGTGGCCGTGCCCGACCAGGCGGCCTCGACCATCGGGGCAGTGCTCGCCGACGCCCTCGGCCTGAGCGATGCCGTGGCGGGGCAGATGGCCGCCGTGCTGCTCGACCAGCTCTCGGCGGCCGACGCCGCGCAGTTCGCCATCGCGGCCGTCCTGACCGACCGCATCGGGATCGTCGACGTGGCCGAGTATGCCATCGCCATGACCCTCGTGGACGGCGTGGCCGCGGGCGACCAGGCTCGCGCCTGCTCTACCAAGTTCGAGGCACGTCCCGCAACCACTTGTTACGAGGCCACACGCCCATGAGAAACCTGTTGGCCCGCGTCCGCGAATGGCTCGGCTACCTGCTCGTCGTGCGCATCGCCCGCCGCATCCGCATCGTCTCGTGGTTCGAGTTCGAGATGGGCATGCCAGACGGCGGGAGCGTCTTCTGGCGGTCGAAGAACCAGGTGACGAACGCCGGCCTGGCCTGGCTCACCGCCCTGCTGGCCGGCACCGAGAGCGACACGCTCCTCTACGTCGCCATCGGCACGGCGAGCGACGCGGTGGACCCCACGGACACGGCGCTGCAAGGCTCCGAGCTGGACCGCAACAGCGGCACTCGGAGCGTGGTGACGACGACGATTGCCAACGACACGTTCCAGCTCGTGGCCAGCTTCGCGGCGGGCGAGGGCACGGGGACCATCGAGGAGTGCGGCATCTTCGACGCCGCCGCGGCCGGCACCATGTTCGCCCGCGCCCTCACGGGCACGAAGGTCAAGAACGCGGCCGACACGCTGTCCGTGACTTACAAGATTCAGTTCCAGCGCCCCTAGTTCGGAGTGCGGGCTTCAGCCCGTATCTGCAATGCCCCGAATGCCAAGCGAGTTTGACGACATTGTGATCGGCACCAACGACGCCCTGCGCCGCCAGCTCCGCTACAAGACGGATGGCTCGACGGCCTGGACGACCGTGGACCTCACGGCAGCCACGGAGGTCTACCTCTACCTCATCACCGCCGCCGGCGCCATCGCCAAGACCTTCCTGCTCAAGACCACCCACGCGGCCCTCTGCCCCGAGGCTGGGGCAACAGGCTACCTCACCTTCGAGGCCGAGGACGACACGTTCGTCGCGGCCGACATTGGCACCTATATCCTGCGCTTCCGCGTCGTCAACGCCCAGTGGCCCGACGGCAAGACCTTCCAGTCCTCGACTGGCGTGAGGATCACCACATGAGCTACGCGACCCTGGCCGACCTGTGGCTGGCCTGCCCGCGGAACGAGCTGATCCAGCTCACGGACTACGACGCCACGGGCGAGGTCGGCACGGCCGTGGTGACCGACGTGGGGTCCGAGGCCGACGGCTGGCTCGACAGCTACCTCGCCAAGCGCCGGACGACCCCCGTCTCGCCCGTGCCCGAACTCCTCCGGGCGCTCGCCATCCGCGCCCGCGTCTACTTCCTCCACCTCCGCCGCCGGTCGGTCGGCGACGACCTCAAGGCCCAGCACGAGGAGGACCGCACCTGGCTCGAGGACTACGCGGCCGGCAACGGCTCGCTCGGCGACGCCGACGATCCCACGCAGCCAGGCGGCAGCGATTACAGCGCCGACACCCGCGTCTATACGCGCGACAAGCTGAAGGGCTTCTGACATGGCCGAACCTGTAGGCGGGGCGTCCCTGCCCCGCGACAACGGACAGGCGACCGCGGCTGGGGATGGGCGGGGGTGCTCCAGCCCGTCGGCCCTCCCCGGCCGCGTCGTTGCGGAGGGCGAGGCCGGTGTAGAAGGTCTCCCGCACCCGCTCGCGGTAGCGGTCGGTTTGGGTCGGGCCGCCGGAGTAGCCCCAGAAGATGCCCTCGGCCATGAACACGTGGCCGAGGGCGGCGAGGCGGAACTGCGCGGCGACGGACTCGATGGGCTGCTTGTCAATAAAATAGGTTCGCATCCCGCCCAGCAGCGGCTTCCAGCCCGCCTTGCGATAGGAGTTCGGGTCGGTGCGCATCCCGTGGTGCGGCTCGCACAGGAACAGGTGGTTCGGGTCGCGGCTGGCGACGAGGTCGCGGACGGCGTTGACGAAGGCCGGGCCGCAATCGGGGTCGCCCTCGCCCGCGGCAGTGAAGCCGCTGATCCCCGTGTCGTCGCGGAACAGGGTGGTGAACTGGGCCAGGTAGTCCTTGAACATCGCGTGGAACTTGGAGTCGGGCTTGCCGTAGTCGCCGCGCTGGTAGCCCGCCTCGAGGTACTGGGCGTAGGGCGCGCTCTGCTTGCCGAGCGGGTAGTGGCTGAGGGCGAGGTGCAGGTGCAGGCCGTTTCGGCGGGCCGCGGCGGTCGCGGCGGCGAGCTGCTCGGCCCCGTGCGGAGCGATGCGGCCGCCCGCGTCGAGCCGCTCCCAGAGCCACCAGCCCTGGCACAGGTGCACCACCGACCAGCCGCAGCGGGCGAGGTAGGCGTAATCGCTGTCAAGCTCCTTCTCGGTCAGCGACTCCCACCAGTTGAAGCCATAGAGCGGCCCGCCGTGGTTGAAGTGCTGCACCGCCGCCCATTGCTCCTGCCCCTGCACGAGCGACTCCTGCGGCGTGCCAATCCCCTTGAACATCGGCGCCCCTCGATACGACCCTGCGAACGGCCCGAGCGGCTTCCTTCCCTCCGTCAGCAGCTTCAGCTTCTCGTCGTAGCCGATGAACCGCCCGTCGGTGATGTGGACGTCGAGCGTGGACGTGAGCGGTTTCATTGACTTGCCCTGCCACACTCCGGAAAGCTGTACCTCGTGTTCGCCAACACCCAGTCCAGTGGCAATCCCCTTCCAGATGCCCTTCCCATCCTCGACGAGGTCGAATGTGTGGCCAGCAACAGCGCCCGACACTCCGACCTCGCGCTTCGGAGGCCGTCTCCCCTGCCCGTCAACGAAGACGGCGTAGATCGGGACGCCGCCCTTCTTCGCGCGCTCCATCGTGCAGATCACGGGGAGCGAGGGAATGACGGCGGAGCCGCCGGTCAGCCGCAGGCGAAACGCCGCCGTGGCCGGAACGTTCGCGCGGATGAAGAGGGCGAAGGTGAGTTGGGCGAAGTGGCGCTGGTAGCCCTTGGCGCGGAAGAGCTTGAGGAGCTCGACGGTGAGCTTGCCGGGCTTCTCCTGCCACGGACTGGCGTAGAGCGGCGGGCCGCTGCGGCCCTTGACGGCGACGACGAATTGCCACGGGTGCGTGGCCTCTGTGACCTCAAGCTCCGCGGTCGGATGCTGCCCGATGCGGAACTGAAGGGCGGGGAGCAAGGCGTGGTCGAACTCGGCCTTCGCGTCCTTCTTCACGAAGCGGGTCGTCTCGTCGTCCATGTCGGACAGCTCGTTGGCCTTGCCGGTGAACCAGCGGGAGACCTGTCTCTTGCCCGTGAGCGGCAGGGGCGACTGGTTTGAGTAGCAGATGACGGCGCCTTCGACGCCATCCTTGTCGTCGAGCCAGGTCATGGCGCGGTTGAAGACCCAGGCCTCGCGGATTCCATGCTGCGGCTGCTTCTGGCCGTCCCGCACCCAGAAGTAGTCGCCGCCATCGTAGTCCGAGACCACAGCAAGCGCGTTCGTAGTCCCGCCTTCAGGCGGTCTTCCGGTTTTCAACTTCTCCCGCCAGGCAGGCTCGATGCCTGCGGCCTCGACGACAGGTTTGTGCTCCTCTGGCTTCGCGTTGAAGAAGTTATCGTGCTCGTTGCACGTCGCGCGGCGGTTCTGGGCGGCATTGTTGTAGTTCATCGCCTTGGGCACGGCGTAGACGAGGTTGCCCGCGATCTCGATCTGGCCGCTGCCTTCGTCGAGGTAGATGCCGCCGGGGCCGCCGCGGTTGTCGTGGATGTGGTTGCCGCGGATGACGGTGCCCGGCTGAATCGAGAGGGTGTAGATGCCGCCGCCGTCGTGCAGCTCGCGCATCACGTGGTGGATGTAGTTGAGTTCGACGCGGTTGTTCTTGGCGGCCGTCGGCGTGTCGTGGACGGGCTTCTGGCCGTAGGCCCCGCCGCCGGCGTCCTCCTCGCCCCAGCCCCAGCCGACCGAGACGCCGGTGTAGGGGAGGTCGCGGATTTCGTTGTGAGTCCACGCCGCAATGGTGGATGAGGCAGTTGGTGACGCTGTTTCCTCTCACGATCTTCCGCGGGTCGTCGGGGTGGTGGTCGTCCTTCAGCACGTCGCCAATCTGGATGGCGGTGCCCGAGAGGTCGTGGAAGCGGCAGCCGACGACCGCGTTGTCCTGGCTGCCGGCCTCGATGTCGAGTGCCCCGCTGCCGAGCTTCTCAAACGTGCAGCCCTCGAAGCGAACCGCCTTCGCCGCGTGGCAGACGATGTTCGACTGGCTCTTCAGTTGCTCATTGTGCACGGTTGTCACCGTGCCGCTGCGCTTGATGAGGTTCTTGGGGTCGTTCAGGAAGTTGGCCTGGACGTCGGGGTGGCCGATCTCGCTGGGCTGGAGCCAGGTGGCGTGGGCGAAGGTGAGGCCGACGAACTGGATGTTGCGAACCGGCTTGTCGAGGGTGCCGCGCAGGACGATGAGGCGCTCGATGGCCGGGGCAACGACCTCGGCCTTCGCCATGTCCTCGCCGGGGCGCGGGATGTAGTAGACGGTGCCGCTCTTGCGGTCACGACACGTCGTGGATGCGTTGCGCGGCCTTTCCGTCAGGACGTGAGAATGTGAGCCGAGCGCGGAAGTAGCCCATCTCCTTCGGCGTGAGGTCCGCGGCGACTTCGGGCATCTTGCCCGCCTCGAGGGTCACCGGCTGCTCGCCCGTGGCTACTTCGCGCTGCACGTGGTCCTCGATGCGCCAGCGGAGCAGCCACTTGCCGGGCACCAGGTAGTCCTTGGCGAAGTCGAGGTGGTAGATGACCCGCTCGTGCTCATAGAAGAGACTGCGCGGCTTGTCGGGGCGGACGGTGAAGTAGGGCGCCGGGGAGAGGGCGCCCTTGCCGGGAGTGATGGCGAGCGTGATGACGTTCTCCCCCTTGGCCTCGCGGAGGCCGAAGTAGCCGCGCCTCGACTTGAGGGCCTCGTTGGTGTAGGGGTCGCCCTTGCCGATGGCGTAGTGCGACACGCCCGTGATGCCGCGAAGCTCCAGCCGCGTGCCGTCGGCGTAGGCGACCTCGATCTCGGGCCAGTAGCGGCCGTACATCTGGTAGAAGGAGAAAATGTGGCGCGAGCAAATGTAGTTCGCGGGGAGTGCGTCCTCGTCGCCGCTGCGGAGGTTCTTCACCGCGAGCGCGTCGCCGCCGAACACGCCCGAGATGTCGAACACGGGCGGCTGCTCCTTGCCCTTGCCCTTCGGCGCGCGGAGTGACGCGGGGATGATCTCCACCTTGTCGGGCAGGAAGCGGAGCGTGAAGCCGGGCAGGTCGGGCAGGTCCATGCCCTCGGTGAGGGCCTTCGACATCGTGTCGAGCGTGCCGCCCTTGGTGGGCTGGCCCTTGCCGTCTCGCGGGGCAGGGACGCCCCGCCTACAGGGCTCGCCCTCGCGGAGGGTGATGCGGGCCTCCTTCTCGTCGAGGGCGATATTGCCTAGCGTCTTCGCCTTGCGGCCGAGTTCGAGGACCAGGTTGCTGACGAGCACGGTCTTGCCGGCCAGCAGCCGCACGCGTCCGTCGGGGAAGACCTCAGCCGAGCGGTGTAGGCAGGAGCGTCGTGCTCGCCCAGCTCAGTGTCGGCGGGGTCGGCACGCTTGATGGCCACGCCCTCGGCTCCGAGGGCCAGGGAAGCGAGGGAGACCAAGGCGAACGCGGGAACGTGCGAGATGCGCCACACGTGGGTGTCTCCTCGTCTGGTGGATCGGACGGATCGGACCGATCTGCCCGATCGGTCCGATCTGCCCGACTTCCCTCCCTGCCCCGCCGCCCGCTTGACTTCGCGGCGCGGGGCGGCTACAATTGAAGCAGAAAAGGGGATATAGCTCAATTGGGAGAGCGCCGGCTTTGCAAGCCGGAGGTTACGGGTTCGAACCCCGTTATCTCCACCAGCCAGAACGGCGGACGGACCCGCGAATTCGTGGGTCCGTCGTCGTTATGAGGACGCACGCATGAAGATCACGCGCGTGGCGGCCACGCCAATCCGCCTTGCCATCCCTCCGCGGTCGTATGCGTCTGACGATGCCGGGACGAAGCGCGAGTGGGGGCGGCTGGGGCGGCTGTCGCCCAAGCGGCCGAGGCCCATCCTCGAATACCTCATCGTCCGCATCGAGAGCGATGAGGGCGCCGTCGGCATCGGCGAGGCGCCCGTGGACATCGGGTTCTTCGGCCAGACGCTCGAGGAGGTGCAGGCGGCGATTGACGACTACCTCGGGCCGCAGATCGTCGGGCTCGACCCCTTCGACCGCGAACACGCGATGCACCGCATTGACTACAGGGGGAACTCGTGCGCCAAGTCGGGCATTGACCTGGCGCTGCACGACCTGATGGGCCGCGCGCTGGGCGTGCCCGTGAGCGACCTCATCGGCGGCTCGCATCGGAATCGCGTGCCCGTGGCCATCGAGATCGCCGGCGGCGCGCCGGCCGACATGGCGGCCGCGTGCGTGGCCTACATGGCCAGGGGCGTGCAGGCGTTCAAGCCGAAGATCGGCGGCATCCCCGACGCCGACGCCGACCGCCTGCGCGCGATCCGGGATGCGGTGGGGCCGCACGTGTCGCTGCGGGCCGACGCCAACCAGGGCTACTCGCCCAAGGAGGCCATCCGCCTCTGCCGACTGGCCGAGAAGCACGACGTCGGGCTGGAACTCCTCGAGCAGCCCGTGCCCGCCTGGGACCTCCAGGGCATGGCCGCAGTGCGGCGGGCGGTGGACACGCTGATCGAGGCCGACGAGAGCTGCTACTCGATCCACGACGCCATGCAGCTCATCCGCCACGAGGCGGCCGACGTGTTGAACGTCAAGATCGCCAAGGCGGGTGGCCTCTATGCCGCGAAGAAGATCGCTGCCCTGGCCGAGGCCGCGGGCCTCAAGTGCGTGCTCGGCACGGCGTTCGGCCTCGGCATCGGCGTCGCCGCCAAGCTCCACCTCGCAGCCTCCACCGTGCTCGTCACCGACGCCGTCGAGTTCACCGAGATCGGCCTCCACGGCAACCTGCTCGCCCCGCCGCACGACCGGCTTCTCGCCCTGCCGCTCGACGCGGACGGCTGCCTGCCCGTGCCCGACGGCCCGGAGGACGACAGGGCCATCGAGCTGCTCGCGGCCATTGCGACCGCCCCCTGCCCTCTCCCCGCGTTTGCCTTCCCGCAGCGCTGTTGCTATGATCGCCCTGTTGGGAGGCCTTCGCCGTTCCCCCCCGAACGTGCGGTTGCCGAGAGGTCGCGCTGGATGCTGGTGTGGCGGTTCCTCGCTGTGTGTGCCGTCGTGGGGGCCGGCGCATGCGCCGGCGATGCCCTCGGCCTGGCGGGGGCCAGGCCCTACGACGGCCACGGCCAGGACTCCGCCGGCGCCATCGAGTGGAAGGAGAGCTGGGAGGCGACGTATAAGGCGAACGTCGAGCGCTGGAGCGCCGAGGTGCGCAAGCTCGCCACGAGCGACGAGGAGCGGGGCCTGCTGCTCCGCACGCGCGTGGCGGCGCTGCTGGAGGCGCTGATCGCCCGCTACCCGGGCGAGGGGGCGAAGCGGCTCGATGCGTTGAAGGAGATGGCGGGGAACTACTATGCCTGCGGCTTGCCGGGGCGCGGGAACTACGCCCTCCAGCGCCTGGCCGCTTGCGCCTCGCCGACTGGCTTTCGAAGCCCGCGGCGGGCGAGATGGACGTCCTTCGCCTCTCGGCCATCCACACCGCCGATGGCAAGGAGGAGGCCCGCGAGTGCGGCCTCGTCGCCTGGCGTGTCCCTCTCGACCCCCAGCGCAAGCTCATGGCCCTCACGCTCCCCCGCGAGCGGAACATGCACGTTTTCGCGGCCACGCTGGCACGGACGAAACAAGCGAGGCCATGACGCGTGACCCGTGACGCGTGAGAAGATTATGGGAAAGCCGCATCTGCCATTGCTCCGACCGATCACGCGTCACGCGTCACGCGTCACGCGTTGTGCCATTGCTCTGGCAGTCGCCCTGCTCGCAGCCTTCCCCTCCTTCGCCGCCCAGCCCCTCGAACGCGGCAAGGTCGCCACGTGGTACTACCACTGCGACCTCGACGACACGGAACAGCCGTATTCGCTCTGGCTGCCGAAGGACTACTCGCCCGACAAGAAGTGGCCCCTGGCGCTTCAGCTCCACGGCCTCGGCGGCAACTACCGCATCGGCGGGCCGCCCAAGGAGCTGGAGGACTTCGTGGTCGCCGCGCCCGACGGACGCGGGAACACCGATTACAAGCTCTGGGGCGAACTGGACGTGGTGCGCGTGGTCGAGGACATTCAGGCGCGGCTGAGCATTGACGCCGACCGCGTGGTGCTCTACGGCTTCTCGATGGGCGGCTCGGGCTCCTGGCAGGTGGGCGTGCACTTCCCCGACCTCTTCGCCGGTCTCGGCCCCGTGTGCGGCAACGCCGACCACCGGGTGTGGGAGCGCCTGTGGAACTGGGGCGAGACGAATCCCACCTGGATGAGCCCGAAGAAGGCCTGGGTCGAGGCGACCGAAAGCCCCGCCTTCTTCGCCGAGAACCTGCTCAACCTGCCCTCGTGGCCCATCCACGGCGACAGGGATAACGTGGTGCCCTGCGACCACAGCCGCTCGATGGCCGCCGAGCTGAAGAAGGCGGGCGCCCCCTGCTTCTACGTCGAGGTGCCCGGCGCGGGCCACGGCGTGCCCGGCGACAAGGTGGCCGAGATGCTCAAATGGCTCCGCGAGCAGCGGCGCGACCCCTGGCCGAAGCGCGTCGCCTTCACGACCGCCTGGCGGCGACACCCGGGCGCCTACTGGGTGCGCCTGCACCGCTTCGACCGGCCCTTCGCCTTCGCGCGCATCGAGGCCGAGGCGACCGACAGGACATCCGTCAGCGTGAAGACCGAGAACCTCGAGGAGTTCTCCCTCCGCATCGCCGCCCCGCTCTTCGACCCCAGCAAGCCCATCCGCGTGAGCGTGGACGGCGCGGACCAGTACCGCGGGAAGGTCGCCGACGATGGCTGGCTCCGGCTGCGCAAGCGGGACGGCAAGTGGGCGCCCTCGAAGGAGCCGGAGGGGCTGCACAAGACGGCCCAGCTCGAAGGCCCGGTCGAGCACGCCTTCATGGGCAGCTTCCTCATCGTCTTCGGCACTCAAGGTGACGACGAGCGGGCGAAGCGCGTGGCCGCCGACGAGGCCCGGCTGCTCGCCGACTTCTGGAACCGCTGGGCACGCGGCAAGTGCCGCATCAAGGCCGACCGCGAGGTGACGGACGACGACATCGCGCGGTGCAGCCTCATCCTGTCTTCGGCGACAAGCGCTTCGAGGGCGACGACCTGGGCCTCAAGCTGGTCTACCCCAACCCACTGAATCCCAAGCGCTACGTCGCCCTCTTCACCGGCACCACCTGGCGCGGGGTGTTCGAGATCATCGGGCGGTTCGGCAATTGGTTCGACTGGGGGATTCTCGACGGCTTCCACTGGGCCGACTTCGAGGTCTTCGATACCCTGACCTACAGCCCCGAGACGGCGCTGGCCATCGGCTACTTCGACAACGACTGGCGGCTCAACCCTGACTGGCACGTGACGGGCGACGAGAAGCTGCGCCAGGCCCGTCCGCCGCGCCGAACCCCCGAGTATCGCACGCCGCCCGAGGGCGTGGGCGAGATGTTCCTCAGCGACCTCGAGCCTGCCCACACGCGCCCCGAGAAGGGCTGCGTGGCGCGCGACCGCAGCTTCAACGCCTACCCGCTCACCCTGGGCGGCCGCACCTTCCCGCGTGGGCTGGGCATCCATCCCAACTGCGAGATCGGCTTCAACATCGAGGGGCGGTTCTCCGTCTTCGAGGCCATCGTGGGGTCCGACCTCGAGGGCGAGGCCGCCGTGTCGAAGGCCCGCGACGACGCCGAGTCGTTCGAGTTCATGGTCGTCGGCGACGGCCGCACGCTCTTCCAGACGGGGCGCATGAAGTGGAACAGCGAGCCGCGGCACATCTACGTGCCCATCCCCGGCGTGCGGCACCTCGAGCTGAAGATGCACCGCCTTAGCGGCCCGCGCTGGCTCAGCGGCCCGGCCGACTGGGCAATCGCGCGGGTCGGCGAGCCGCTCCACAACCGCGTGGCCGTCCGAGCCAAGGCCGAGAGGCCAGAGCGGCTGGCCGAGGCCCTCCCCCTCGATGGCCCGTGGCGGCTGGCCGGCTTCCCGGTGGGCGAGGGCATCGGCCGCGAGGCGCACCGCGCCAACGCCGCCGCGCTGGCCGGGGCCGTCGCGGCGCCCGTCCCTGGCTCCGTCTACACCGCGCTTGGTGGCACAGGCGTCCCGCCTGTGGGAGCCACAGGCAAGATGCCTGTGTCACCGGCCATGCTGCGCGACGTGGCGGACACCGAGTGGTGGTATTGGCGCGAGTTCGACATTCCGCGGCGCTGGGCGGGGCGCTCGATCTGGCTGGAACTGGACGGCGCGGCCTACCAGGCCGACGCCTGGCTGAACGGTCGCTGGGTCGGCCGCTCGACCGGGCCGTTTGTGCAGGGCCGCTTCGACGCCACGCTGGGCGCGAAGCTGGGCGAGCGAAACGTCGTCGCGGTGCGCGTCGTCGGGTCGCCCGCCGACTTCGTGAAGGGGGGCGAGCCGTTCTGGACGCCGGAGAGGCGGACGCCGAGGTACTTGTCCTTCTTGGAGGCGACCCAGGTCCAGCTCTCGCCGACGATCTTCTCCTCCTTCGCGGTGAGGGCGGTCATCTCGAGGAGCATGTAGCCGGGCTGGTCGGGCGTGAAGGCGTAAGTGGCTGTCCCATCGTCCTTTGTGGCGAGCTTCGCGGCGGCAAGCTCCTTCAGGTCGTAGACGTCGCGGGTGCCGTAGGGCTTGCCCTCCTTGCGGAGCGCCTTCTCCTTCTCCTCGTTGTAGGTGGCCAGGAAGACCCGGAACATGCCCTCGGTCTTCACCGGCTTCTCGTTGGCGTTGCGGGCCACAACGTCCACCTCGACGCGGTCGCCGGGCAGGTAGACGTGGTTCTTTGGCGTGACGTAAACGTAGAAGGGCTTGACTGTTACGCGGATGTTCTTGGAGCCAGTGATCTCGCGGCGGCTCTTGTCCACCACGCGGGCCTCGACACTGTAGTTGTAGTCCCGCCGCTGGTCTTCCTGCTCGGGGAGGGGCGGGGTGTCAATGGTCACGGTTGCGACGCCGTGAGCATCGGTCTTGAGCTTCTCTGTCTTCACGACCGCCCCGCCACCGCCGCCGCCCCACCGGCCCCAGCGGCCGCGGCGCCCGCCCTCGAAGTCATCGTAGTACCACGAATAGGGGCGGTAGGGGCGATAGTAGTGCCAGTACTCATTCTGGCGGACGACCACCTCGACGTCGGCCTCCTGAACGGGACCGCCGAAATAGAAGTTGGCGGCCACCTTGAGTTCCAGTTTCTCGCCCACGCGGTAGGTGTCCTTGGACGTCGAGATGTCCACTTTGAACTCGGGGAGCTTATACTCCTCGACGCGGAAGTGGGTGTTGCCGCCGCCGTGCTGGTTGTCAGGTCGGCGGACGTAAATGTTGTACTGGCCTAGCTTTGGCTCCTTGGGCAGCTTCACCGTGTCGGTGAGGGTGCCGTGGTCGCCCGTGGTCAGGTCCTTCTCGTAGAGCTTCCCGCCCTGCGGGTCGTTGATGGTCACGCGGTAGACCTGCGTGCCGGGGTTCTGGAAGTCATTGCCGTCGTAGTTGCGGACGACGAACTTGAAGTTGACCTCTTCCTCGGGCCGGTAGGCGGGCCGGTCGGTGTAGCCGTAGAACGACAGGTGGGGCTGCATGGGGCTCCACCAGCCGCGATTGGCCTGGGTGAAGGCGTAGGACGCGCCCTTGCGGGCCAGGAGGTAGAACTGGTGGTGCCGCTGGTCGCCGACGGGGTGGCTGAAGAACCCGCCGTCGTTGGTCGCGCCCTTGGCGTCGGCCCAACGCTGGCCGTTGTTCTCCCACCAGCACCAGGCGACCTGCACGTCCGCCGTGGCCACGGGCTCGCCCGAGAGGGCGTCGGCCACGTAGGTGACGGTCTTGTCGTGGGCGCCCTTGGTCACGATGGCCAGCTTGGTCACGAGCACCAGGGTGTCGGCGTGAATGCCCGCCCCGTCCGCCGTCACCAGGTAGGCGCCCTCTTCACTCAAGTCCAATTCCATCTGGGCGTTATGGTGCTCGTGCTCCTTCTTGTTCTCGAGCGCCACGTCCCACGCCTTCAGCTCCTGGCCTTTGCCGGCCCGTGCCATTTCGTGCAGGCCGGTGTGCTGGCGTTGCGCACGAAGCGGCTCTGCTGCTCGTTGTAGCGGTCGGTGAGCTTCTTGTAGATGGCGAGAGCCTCGACGAACTTGCCCTGCCCCTCGCGCCGCTGGGCGAGAGCGAACACCGCGTCGTCCCACAACTCCGTATCTGCATACTTATCAATGAGTTGCGTCAGATACTCGTCCGTGTTGCTTCGCTGGGCGACTGTCCAGCGCGCCTTTGCCTCGAGGTCCTTCCCCGCCCCGAGCGCGTCAATCTTGGCGATCAGCGCGTCCACGCGGGCATACCACTCGACCCGCTTCTTGAACGCCTCGTCCTGGTCCACGACAGGCGGCGCGGGCCGCGGGGGCATGGGCTCCCTCATGCTGCGACGCTCCATCGCGCGCTGCACCGCCGGAGCTGCCACGGGCTGACCCGCAGGAACGGGCGCGGGGGCCGCCTTGGTGGCCGGCTCGGCGGCTGCCTTCTTGGCCTCCTCCCGCTGCTTCAGCATCTCCTTCACCTGGTCGGGCGACATGTAGCCCATGTCGTTCATGCCCGCCTGGATGCGATCAATGTAAGTCTCAGCCAGTTCGCGCTTTAGGTCAACTGGCGAATCGGTCTTCACCAGCTTCTCGTAGCCAGTCAGCGACGCCTCGAGCAGCGAGTTCACCTTCTCCCGCTGCCCCCAATAATTCCAGTTCATGTGCAGGCGGCCCAGGCCGGCCTGGCCGCGAGCCTTCCAGATGTCCTCCGTCGTCCCCTCCGTGAGCACCTGATACGCCTGCTCGGCCTTCGGATACGTGGATTCCCGCCCGAACTGGCGGGCGATGCGGAACGACTCGGCGAGCAGGAACTGCACCTCGCGCGCCCGCTCCGCCTTCGGGAAGCGCTTGAGCAGCTCCTCGAACGCCTCGGTGGCCGGCTTGAACGACTTTTCGCTGAAGCTCTGCTTCCCCTTGGAGTAAAGCTCCTCCTCCGAGGCCAGTTTCTGCCCGAACGCCACGAGCACGGCCCCCGTGACGATGAGCGCCCCCGACACCTTGAACAGCAGCTTCCTGGTTGGCGACATGGTCAGTTCACTCCTTTTCTGACCCAGGGTTGGGACATGGCCTGATCGCACCTTCCTCTAGTCCTTAGACGCGCCTTCGGCCCTCCGGTTCCGCCCCTCCTCCATTTCTCATCACCTCAAACCGCTCCGGTCTCCTTTCATTTCATCAAGATCTCTTCCGCTGCCTTCACACCTGTTCCCAGCTCAAATGGATAACCCATCTCCTTTAAGAGCATCTCCAATGCTGAAATGACCATGATCATATCCAATCGTTCATAATATCCCTGATGGGCAATTCGAATAATCTTGCCTTTTGCTTGATCCTGCCCTCCTGCCACGGTGATTC
Organism: Planctomycetota bacterium; assembly: GCA_041320515.1. Taxonomy (GTDB): domain Bacteria; phylum Planctomycetota; class PUPC01; order DSUN01; family DSUN01; genus DSUN01. The sequence continues at coordinate 5,939,991 of JBGLNR010000001.1, forward strand.
CGAACTTCTCAAACAATAGATTCTTCTGTCCCGGCGCTTCCGCAAATCCGTTACTGCACCCGGAGCCTGTTCCCGCCTTGACACGCGCCCAGGGAGCGCGTAGCATCGGGTTGGGGCCGAGGCACGGCCATCCTTGCCTGAACGCGAGAGGACGCTGCGATGCACGAATCCGCCCGGGCCGAAGCGGTGTTCCGCACGATCCAGAACGAGCTGGCGAAGCACGAGGTGAAGCGGGTGGTGAAGGTGACGCTGGTGGTCGGCGAGCTGAGCGGAGCCGACGCGGACCACATCATCGAGCACCTGGAGGAGTACGGGAAGGGCACGCCGCTGGAGGGCGCGAAATACGAGGTCGTGAACAAGCCCGTCGAGCTGGAGTGCGCGAAGTGCGGGGCGCGCTTCGGCGCCGACACCGAGACCCCCGGCTGCCCCAAGTGCGGCGAACTCCGCAACGCCGTCGTTGCCGGCCACGAGTTCGCCGTCGAGTCCATCGAGATCGAGTGAGGGCGCGGTGCCCGCGGGCCAAAGCTGTCACTTCAACAACGCAACGTACCCCGCCTGCTCGAAGTGGTGGTCCGCGGTGAGCGCCTCCCGGATGCCCCGCTGCTGCATCACCACGAACGAGATGCAATCGGTCAGCGACCAGTCCTTGTCGGAGCGTTTGCGGTACAGCTCGAGGCCGGCATCAAGGAGCGCACGACCGGCAGGCACGATCTCCGTGCTGGGGCTCGCGCGCAGCCTGTCAACCAGTTCGAGGAACACCGGCCTGTCCTCCGATCTGGCCAGAAAGTTCCCCACCTCAACGAGCACGAAGTCCGTGGTGACACGCCCGCCGCGGAAGTCCCGCGCGAGTGTTGTGGCCGCATCGTGCAACCCATCGTGTGGGTTGGCGGCGGCGAGGTAGAAGGCGCTGTCCGCGAAGGCGAGTCTCATTTCCGAGGCAGACCATAGAGGTAGTGGTCGTGATTCCGCGCGGCATCTGCCGGCAGCCCCTTGGCCCTGCCAATAATAGGCCTCAACTCATCGTATAGCGTCGGTTGGCGCTCGCCGCGGCGTCGGCGCGCTCTGCGCACGCTAACCTCGTCGCCGTCCTCGAACTCGGCTGGCTGCTCGAGCACCACCACGCCGTTCTCCACGTGTCCCTTGCGTGTCATAGCGCGCTCCTTTGCCTTGGACCCACAGTATAGCGCAGGCGGGACGCGGATTCCACAGCGGGCCGGCCCGGCTATTAGTCGCTGTGCGAGTTGTCGGCCGGCCCCACATCGGCCACGAGACGCAGCGCGACTCTCTTCCCCCGGAACTTCGTCAGGTCGGCGCGGAAGGGCATCCAGCGCTTGAGTTCGGCGAATTGCAGGCTGCCCACGGTCTCCCAACCTCCCGCGGGTTGCGAACCCGCGGGAGGTTCTCTGGCCTGAAGCGAGAACACGCAGCCATCCTCGGTGGACGAGCCGTCAGTGAAGCCGACGAGCGTCTCGAAGGCGCACGGCTCGTCGGGCAGGGCGACCTCGAACTCGCCGAAGGCGAGGCCCACGCCGCCCTGGTAGGGCGGGTGGCAGAAGAAGCCCGCCTTCTCGACGCCGCCCACCGTGCTCGACGCCGCCCGGAAGCTGGCCCCGCTGTCGGCCGTCAATGGCTCCTCCGCCTTGCCGCGGAACTGGATGCCCATGCGGACCGGCGCCAGCTTCGCCAGGTCCACGACCACGGCCTTGCCCGGCGTGAAGCGAAGCCAGAGATGCTGTGCATCGCTGACATCGGGACCGGACGGGAGGCGCAGTTCCAGCTCCAGGTTGAGGGGGACGACGGTGGGTTTCGCTGGGACGGTGTATCGCGCGGGCACTTTGTGCTCGATCCCCTCACGCAACTCGACCCTTGTCCACTTCGAGCCGAAGTCCAGTGTCGGGCTTGTGACCCGTAGCAGAACCGGTGCGTCCCCCGCGAGATTGCTGCGCAAGCTGACGACGAGTTCCTGTTGGCTGCCAGGCGGTTGCGGCGACGGATCGCCCGGATGCACAGCCAACTCCACCGGCCTCACGGCGATCCCGGTGAACCAGGCAACGCCCTCGGCATCGCCCTCGCCCATCTTGCCGGCAACGCGGATGCGATACCAGAGCCGTTCCCCGATCGGGGTTTGCAGAGCCACGGGCAGCGCCAGTGGCCCGATGGTGCGCGTCCCTCCGCGAGCCACGGGCTCGAGATCCATCATCATCGGCAGCACGCCGGGTCTCGCTATGACCATGTCCGGCCGATACGGACACACGGGCAGTCGTTCGAAGCTCCCGTCCTTGTTGAGGCGCTCGAGCGAGAGAACGCCGGAGCGGAGGCCGCTGCGGCCAGTGTTGACGGCGGTGGCTCGCCAGAGACATGCTTGGCCGATGACGAGACGGCGCACGTGCTCATCCACGGGAGGTGCGATGGTGATGCCTGAGACGCGGACTCGGTAGCGGGCGGCTCCCTTGACGGGCATGACGGTGTGGCCGAGGTTGCCCACGCGGACCTCGGCGGGACCGAGGGGCTTGTCTTCGAGGCCACAGGCTTCGGCGGCAAGGGCGGCGTCGGCCTTGAGGCCGAGATGTGTGGGGCGAATGGTTAGGTCGTCGCACTTGTCACAGGGTATGGCCCACCACTCCTGGTGTCGAGATAGCAGTAATCGAGCGATTCGACATGATCGAGCCGCTGGCCTTCCACGAGGGCCGAGAACTGAAGGAGGTCGCCCTTCTTGAAGGCCAGGTGGCCGGTGGGCGGGAGGAGATAGGTCTTGCGGTCGCAGGTCACGCGCCAGTCGTGGTCGAAGCTGAGGTTGCACCAGAACTCCAGGCCGCTCTGGTAGCGGACGTAGACCTGTCCGCGCTTGTAGGCGCCCGAGCGGATGGCATCGGACGTGGGCAGGAGCTTTGAGCCATCAAAGTAGCGAATGTCGGCGACGGGCACGAGGGCATAGCGTTGCTGGACGGCGTTGGTCATGTAGTAGCTCTTGAGGCCGCCGTCGAGTCCCCACTCCATCGCCAGGAAGCCGATGTGGCCGAAGGCGAGGGTCGAGGTGATGAAGCGGTCGAGCCAGGGGCTTGTGCGGCCGCGGTCGGTCCGCCACAAGTACGCCGACTACCCGGTGGACAGATGGCGCAACCTGTTCACCAACGTCGCCGCCCAGCTCGACGAGCTGGAGGGCAAGGGCGCGAAGGTGGTGGACAAGGACGACGCGGCCCAGAAGCAGGCCGCCCTCGCCGCCACCGAGGCCAGCCACGATTTCAAGGTCGAGGCCCGCAAGGTCGCCCTCAACTACCAGAACGTCCCTGAGGCCCAGGTCAACTACTACCTGATGGACGTCGAGCTGCTCTTCTCCCGCAACCCATTCGTCCAGGCCCAGACGGGGCAGTTCGCCTACATCCGCCCGAACGAGACGGCGGTGCTCAAGCTCGACCCGGCGAAGACCGCCCTGGCCTTCGACCTGCCCGAGAAGTTCCACAACAGCAACGTCATGGTCGAGATCATCGCGGCTGGCGTGGCCAAGGCCCAGGCATATTACGCCAACGCCCTGGCACTCCAGGTCATCGAGACCTATGGCCAGGTCAAGATCACCAACGAGAAGACCGCGAAGCCCTTGCCCAAAGTCTACGTCAAAGTCTACGCCCGCATGAAGGACGGGCAGACGAAGTTCTACAAGGACGGCTACACCGACCTCCGAGGCCGCTTCGACTACGCCTCGCTGAGCACCAACGAGATAGACAACGTGGACCGCTTCTCCCTGCTCGTCCTCAGCGACACCGACGGCGCCGTCGTCCGCGAAGCCGCCCCGCCGAAGAGGTGAGGCCGCGTGACGCGTGATCTGTGACGCGTGATGAAGAGACGAACGGCCTGCCCGCGAAACACGCGAAAGGGCGCGAAAGGAGGGCCACGATGATCCGACCGCAAGCGTTGTTGGTCGTGGCGGGCATGCTCCTCCCTGCGGCAGGCTTGTGGGCCGCGGAGGAAGAAGTGGTCGCGAAGGCGCTGCGACTCTCGCTGACACCTGACGCGCCGGAGGTGGTACTGTACGAACCCCTGATAGCAGTCGTCGCCATCAAGAACGCATCACCACAGCCCATCGAGATCAATGTCTGGATAACCTCCACGCTTCAGCTTTTCTACGCCCGTGGCGACGAGGCGTTCGCTCCCTACCGACCTGGCTGGAACGCGGGGAAGGAGATCGCCGGGCGTCGGAAGCTCGCCCCTGGGGAAGCGCTGGCCCACGACGAGACGTTCTTGCTGTTCAGCGGAGGGCGCAAGTTCCTCTTCAGCGAGCCGGGGCGATACCGCTTCAAGGCGCAGGTCTCCCTGGGGCACCAGGTCATCGAATCGGAGGCGGCAAGCATCCTGGTGAAGCCCCTGCCGCCAGACCATATTCCGGCCTCTCAGCTCGTCGCTGAGCTTGGGGCCGCCAGAGCGCTCCAGGGATGGGGCCTCAATGAGGCCGGTGCCACGATGCTGGAGAAGCTCGCGGCGGACTTCCCGCGCTCCCTGTATGCCGACCACGCGCATTGTGCTTTAGGGCGCTACTACGCGGGCCAGCACTACTCTAAGCGATGGGGCGATGTGGAGGCCGCGAAGAGGGCCTTCGCGCGCTTCTCAGCGGTCTCCGCTCGGATCGGGGCCATGCGGACTCGAGCGCTGTGACAGATGCTCTAGCGAGCGCGAGGCGCTGAGAGCACGAGGAGGCAAGCAATGAGACGCAACAGATGGCCTGTCGCTGGGGCCCTCCTGTGCTTGGCCCTGCTGCCGAACATAGCATGGGCACCCATCATTGACGGCGAGAACATCACGCTCGCAGCGGCCTTGGGGTCAGGTCGTAGTGCTCCATTGTTTCAGCCGAGAGCCTGTGAACCTGGGGTCACATCTTCATTTGTCATTTGAGCTTTTTCCGAGCCACGCAACCGCTATTGCAGGGGAGGCCCAAATGACAAATGAAGATGTGACCCCGTCGGCCCCCAGGCGCGGTGTCCGCCGGAGGACATATCGGGCTGACATGGTACGGGACCACGCTCGTTCGGCATCCGACATTGACGCACCCGCGTGCCAGTGCTATACTCAATGAGGTAAGCGAGGAGACGGGGGTGAGATTCAGCGAACTGGTCCGCCTGCTGGAGAAGGAAGGATTCCGAGTCATCAAGGAGAAGGGGTCCGTCCGATACTACGCCAAGCCGGGGTCGCCGCGGCTCATCCGCGTTGACTACCACGGCGCCAAGGAGGTGCCGACGGGAACGTGCCAGAGCATTCTCAAGGCCGCGGGGCTCAGGTGAGCAGGAGCGAAGACGATGATCGAACTCCCCTATTCCCTGGTGATCGAGGCCACGGAGGAGCCTGATTTCTTCGGGTTCTACTCCCCCGACCTCGAGGGGTTCACGGGCATCGGGCAGTCCGTTGAGGACTGTCTGTACAAGGCCAAGTGGGGCATGAGGGAGCACGTGGCGTTGCTGAAGGAAGAGGGGCTTCCCGTGCCCGAGGAGAACCCCGATCCGACGATCACCGTGCAGAATGCCCGGGAACTGGTTCCCTCGTAGGCCGAAGCCCGTAAGCCCGGGCCTGCTACGCCAACGCCGATGGCGCAGTCGTCCGTGGGGACGCCCCGCCTACGATTTGCGTGAGGTGGAAGATGGCCGTGCGGCGCATGGGGCGGAATGGGGCGATGGGCGTTTGCCTGCTCGTGGCAGCGGCGGTGGGGGTGGGTGTCACGTGACACCATGGCTGTCTGACACCACGGCTGACAGAGGCCGAGGTGGGGTTGGCGAAATAGGAAATAGTGAAGACCTGACCCCGCCTGCCCTCTGGACCTGCCGACTCTGGGGAGTCCGTGCGCGCGCGGCGGGGCAGAAGACGGTCGTCCTCTTCGAGGGCGTCTACGCGAATCCCCAGGGGCAGCGGCGGCAGTTCCGCACCCTCGTCTCGGGCGGCGACGGCCTGATGCTGAACCAGCGCATCGAGGCGCCCGAGGGCCAGCTCACCGTGGCGGCGCCCCTGCTGCTCCAGACCCTGGCCAACCTGCGCGTGGCCAAGGGCGTGTTCACGTTCGACGAGGGGGGCAACATGGCCCAGGGCGCCCCGGCCGAGCAACAGGTCCAACTGGTGCCGCGCCGCCTCGCCAACGGCTGGGGCACCTACACGGCCCCCGCCAACTGGCAGCAGGTGGACCTCGGGAACGCCCAGGTGATCGCCACCGACCCCACGCAGCAGGTGTTCATGATTGTTGCGAACGTGGGCTTTGTGAGCCCCCGCTACTACAACGCGCGGATGCCGAACGTGCTGTGCGCGGACTTCATGAGCCCGAGCCGGGCGCTGGCCTTCGCCTGCGAGAAGCAGGGGCACGGCTCCTCTGCACGGGCGACTACATGCGCGCAGGCTTCGGCCTCACGCACTTCACCATCTGGGCGCCCGCCGACCAGTTCGATGCCTGGGTGCCCACCCTCGCCCGCATGCTCGCCTCCTACGAGGTCAACCAGCAGAAGGCGGCCGAGCACATCGTCGCCGGCCTCCAGCGCTACTACGCCGGCATCCGCCAGCTCAGCGCCACCATCGCTCGCAACTCAGAGCAGATGCGCCGCGAGAACCTCGAACTCCACATGCAGCGCGGCCGCGTGCAGGACTACACCTCCTACCTCACCACCCGGATGATCATGGGCGAGTACGACTACCTGGCCGGCTCGTGCGGCTACGTCCGCGGCGACCAGTCGGGCCTCTACACCCCCGACGGCCACAAGATCACCAGCGAGCCCTACGGCGAGAGCATCACCCGGCACATGCAGGAGATCAACACCCGCGACCTCTACGAGACGACGCGGCCACGCCCGCGCTGAGGCCCCCGCCTGCCGTCGGACCAAACAGTAGGGGCGGCCCTGTGTGGCCGCCCTCTTCCCTCCCAATGAAAGGACCACCCATGCCCGACCCACTTCCAGCCATCCATATCGGCCCACACTCCGTCAGCCGCATCGTGGCCGGGGCCAACCCCATCCTCGGCTACTCGTACATGGGCGGCCTGGTCGGCAAGTTCATGAACGACTACTTCACCCTCGATCGCACGGTGGAGCTGCTCAACCACTGCTGGGACCTCGGGATCAACACCTGGCAGTCCTCGTGGCACGAGAAGGTGGACAAGGCGCTCGCCCGCGTGCGCGAGGGCGGCCGCGCCCTCCAGTGGGTCTTCCTCGCCAGCACGCCGCACACCGAGGACGCCAAGGCCCTCCAGGACATCGTGCGCCGCCACAAGCCCATCGCCGTGGTCCACCACGGCGGCGTCACCGACCGCCTCTGGCGCGAGGGCAAGATCAACCAGGTGCGCGACTTCGCCAAACGGGTGAAGGACCTCGGCACCCTCGCCGGCACCTCCGCCCACAACCCCGACGTCCTCTGCTACGTCGAGGACGCGGGCTGGGAACTCGACCTGTACATGGCCTGCTTCCATCGCCTGACGCGGACGCCCGACGAGTTGCACGCGATGCTCGGCGAGGTGCCGCTCTGGGGCGAGTTCCTGCCGAGCGACCCCGTGCGGATGTGCGAGGTGATTCGCGCCGTGAAGCGCCCCTGCCTGGCCTTCAAGATCCTCGGCGGTGGCCGCCTCGCCGACCGCCCCGAGGGCACCCAGGCCGCCTTCGAGTTCGCCTTCCGCAACATCAAGCGCGCTGACGGCGTGATCGTGGGCTTCTTCCCCCGCTTCGCCGACCACGCCCGGTGTGAGAGTTCTTGGGAGGGAGGGGGCTGGGGAGGGCACCTTTCTTGCAAGAAAGGTGCCCTCCCCCTTCCTCCGCTTGCATCGCGGGGGGATTTCGGCTAGGCTAGTGCCGCTTCGCCCGGCGCGGTTGCCGGGCATCACGAACACGAAGGAGTGGGACATGAGCGCTCGACTGGTCAAGGCGTTGGTGGTGGCGGCACTCGCGGGCACGGCGGCCGGCTGCGCGGCACTGGGCGGCCCGAAGCACAGGCCAGCACTGTTCCAACTGCTGCCCGAGGAGGCGCACCTGCCCGACGGCATGGCGGTGGACAAGGAGGGGGATATCATCCTTGCCTGCCCGAACTACAACGACCCGAAGTTCCCCGCCATCCTGGTGAAGATTGACAAGGCGGGCAAGCTCTCGACCTGGTGCGACACCCTGCCCGTGGCCCCGACCAGCAAGCGCTGCGGCCCGATGGGCATCGCCTTCGGCCCCGACGGGCATCTCTACGTGGCCGACCTCCAGTACTTCTTCGACAAGAAGTACGCCAGCCGCCTGCTCCGCGTGAACGTGAAGGACGGCAAGCCCGCGGGCGTGGACGTGATTGTCGAGGGCTTCCTCCTCTCCAACGCCGTCGTGTGGAAGGGCAACGACTGCTACGTGAGCGAGACCTTCTTCGATCTGCCCGACGACCCGAACAAGAGCGGCGTCTTCCGCTTCACCCTCGACGAGCTGACGAAGGGCGGCATCAAGCTCCAGCCCTTCGGCAAGGACCCCCACCTCATCGCCACCTTCACCACCGTGCCCAACGCCCGGAAGGACAACGCGGGCGCCGACGGCCTGGCCTTCGGCAACGACGGCAACCTCTACTGCTCGCTCTTCGGCGACGGCTCGGTCCACAAGCTCACCCTCGACGAGAAGGGCAACGTGAAGTCCAACGAGGCCGACGCCTGGGCGCCCAAGCCAGCCACACGCCCAGAACCCTCCCCCTGGCAGCCCGAGAAGCCACGCACGCCCGAACCCTCCGACGTCTGGGCGCCCAAGCCCCAGGGCGGCATGAGCAACACGGCCAAAATCAGCGGCCTCATCGCCGTCTTCGTCATGCTCATCGCCGGCGCAGTCGTCGCCGTCGTCCTCGCCCTGAATGCCATGAACAAGAAGCCCCAGGATGCCGGCCAGGAGCCGCCGAAGGTGAGGACCAGCGCCGTTGTCTCGCCCAAGGTGGCCACCGCCACGCCCGGCGTCGTGCCCAAGGAGCCGAAGGCCGTCGAGCCACCTGTTGAGCCGAAGGTGGTCGAGCCCAAGGCCGTCGAGCCGCCCGTCGAACCCAAAGTGGTGGCACCCAAAGTCGTCGAGCCGCCCGTCGAACCCGAGGAGCCGAAGGCCGTCGAACCCAAGGTTGTGGCGCCCAAAGTTGTTGAGCCCAAGGTGGTCGAGCCACCTGTCGAGCCCAAGGTCGTCGAGCCGAAGGTCGTCGAGCCGCCGGTTGAGCCAAAGGTGGTCGAGCCCAAGGTCGTGGAGCCCAAGGTAGTTGAACCAAAGGTGGTCGAGCCGCCCGTCGAGCCAAAAGTGGTCGAGCCGAAGGCCGTGGAGCCCAAGGTCGTCGAGCCGCCGGTTGAGCCAAAGGTGGTCGAGCCCAAGGGGGAGGAACCCCTCGCGGCGATGGATGAGGCGAGCGCCTACGTGGCGGCCCAGGACGCGATGGCGAAGCGCGACTGGGCTCGCGTGGCCGCCGCCTACATGCGCGCCATCGAGTTGAACCCGAACAGCGCCGCCTACTGGAACGGCATGGGCAAGGCCCTCCTGCAGCAAGGCAAGCCCGGTGAGGCCGTCGGCGCGTTCCGCCAGGCCGCCGAGCTGAACAAGAGGGACGGCTGGTCCCACGCCAACCTGGCCAGCGCCCTCCTCGCCCAGGGCAAGCGCGACGACGCTCTGGCCGCGGCCCGCGACGCCATGCGCCTCGGCTGCCGCGACCACCCCGTCTACAAGGAGCTTGGCCTCGACCAGCCCGAGAAGTGAGATGTGAGCCGTGTGGCACAGCCGCCCAGATCGGAAGAGCACACGTCTGAACTCCAGTCACGACATCTCGTCAGACACCCGGCAAGGCCGGCGCGCCGCGATTCGACTATGCCAACCACCCGCCGCCAATTCCTCGCCCGGTGCGCCGCCCTGGGCGTCGCGCCGCTCGTGGTGCCTGCCTCGGCCATCGGGGCCGAGGGCGCCGCGCCGCCGAGCAGCCGCATCGGCCTCGGCTTCATCGGCGTCGGCGCCATGGGCTCGGGCCACCTGCGCTGTTGCGTGGCGTATCCCGACGTGCAGGTGCGCGCCGCGTGCGACGTGGACCGCTGGCGCCGCGAGCGCGCCAAGGCAACCGTCGAGGATGCCTACACCGCGCAAGGGCGCGCCGCCCGCTGCGATGCCCACAACGACCTTCGCGAGCTGCTGGCCCGCCCCGACATTGACGCCGTGGCCATCGCCACGGGTGACCGCTGGCACGGCCTCGCCACCGTGCTCGCCGCCCAGGCGGGCAAGGACGTCTACTGCGAGAAGCCCATCTCCCTCACCATCGCCGAGGCCCAGGCGATGGCCGCGGCCGTCCGCCGCTACGGCCGCGTGTGCCAGATTGGCCTCCAGCAGCGCTCGACCCCCGAGTTCATCCGCGCCTGCCAACTCGTCCGCGCCGGCGCCCTCGGCGCCGTCCGCATCGTCTACGTCAACATGCCCGGCACCAGCGACGACGTGAGCCTGCCCGCCGAGCCCGTGCCCGAGGGCCTGGACTGGGACCTCTGGCTCGGCCCCGCCCCCTGGCGGCCCTACCACCATCGCTTCCACCCCTACGGCCAGTGGCACGGCGTGGTCCCCTGGCACTTCTGCCGCGACTTCGGCGGCGGAAACCTCACGAGCAACACCGTCCACGCCTTCGACGTCGTCCAGTGGGGCCTGGGCATGGACGCCAGCGGCCCCGTCGAGATCACCCCGCCCGAGACGGGACGGGTGCCGCTCCTCACCTACCGCTACGCAAGCGGCGTCCTCTGCCAGGTCGTGCATGGTCGTCTCCCGCGGCAGCGCGAGTTCAAGCTCGAGGGCTGGGACGAGGCGACGCCCGTGCAGAACTTCGGCGCCGTCTTCGTCGGCGACGCCGGCTGGCTCCACGTCGGCCGCGAGGGCTACCTCCGCAGCCAACAACCACCATCAGGACTGGTTCAACTGCATCCGCGCGCGGCGGCGCCCGGCGTGCGACGTGGCGGTCGGGGCGCGCTCCACCACCGTCTCCCACCTCGGCTGCATCGCCCACTGGCTGGCCCGCCCGCTCCGCTGGGACCCCGCCCGCGAGGAGTTCCTCGGCGACGCCGAGGCCAACCGCCTCCGCTCCCGCCCCATGCGCCAGCCCTGGCAGATTTGAACGCCGGGCATGGCCCCCGTTCCTGGCGCTCCGGGACAACGGCAGGCTCCAACCCTCCCCCTACCCCCTCCCTGGCAGGGAGGGGGGTTCGGACCCCTCTCCCTTGCAGGGAGAGGGTAGGGAGAGGGTCGGGCTCAGGAACTTGCAGCAAGCTCACCAGAGGTGGGGCCTGACTCCTCCCTTGCGGCGGTCGCCCTCCCCTCCTATAATACGCCTCGATTCCTTGCACCCTTCGCAGTCCTCTGGAGAAGTTCTCAGTGTTCGACCCCAACACCTGCTACGACGTGGCGGTCTTCGGCGGCGGCCTGTGCGGCTTCGCAGCGGCCCGCGAGCTGGCCATCAGGAAGCTTCGCGTGGCGCTGATCGAGCGCCGGCCCGTGCTCGGATGGGAGATTACCTGGGCTTTCCGCTCCGAAGGCTTCCTAACCTTCTCGAACGACACGGGGTGGTTCCCCGACGCGATGGCGGCGGCAACGGGCACCCGTGAGCCGCTGTTCGCCCCGCCGATCACCGAAATGGTGCTGGACCGCGAAGCGGCCTCGGCTGGCATCGCCCTGCTGCTCTATGCCCAGCCCGTCGCCGTCGGGGTCGCCGATGGGCAGGTCACAGGCGTCGTCGTCGGAACGAAGTCGGGCGAACTCCCCGTGCGGGCCAGGTGCTTTGTTGACGCGACGGAGAATGCCATCCTCTGGCGGTTGGCCGGCAGTCGCGTCGTGCCGGGGACACCGACCGCAGGCGTTCTCGCCGTTGTTCTTAACGGCGCTGCCGACGTCACCGGCCGCATCGGACTTGGCGACATGGCGGGCTGTCGCGACGTGTGCGTCCAGCCCACCCTATGGCCCGGAGAGGCAGTGGTGGCGTTCGCCCTGAACAGCTGTGACATCCGCGCCGCACGGCGCGCGCTGCCCGGCGTGCTGAGGAGTGTTCGCGAGAAAGTGGGTGGCCTGGCCAAGGCCCTGGTCACCAGCGTGGGAAGCGAACTCTACCCAATCTCTGTGCTTCAGCTTGAAGATGCGACAGAACTCCTGCGCCCGCCTGCGCGGAATCTGCTGGGAGCTGGCCCCTGGGTGCCCTCGCTGATCGAGCGAGCAGGCGCGGTGGTGACGCTAGGCGACCGGTTGCGGCGTGGGGCGGACGCAGCTGAAGCGATCACGATGGCGTATGAGCATCTCCTCGTCGGTTCGCCGGAAGCCGCTCCCCTCCCCCACTCCCAGGTGGCTAGGCCATCCAGAACAACAGAAGACCGCCTGAAGGCGGTCTTGTCTTACCGCGCCCTCAGCTCGACCGCGGTTTCGTAGAGTTCCACCCGCTCCGCCGCCTTGCCCACGCGCACGGAGGAGCGAACGATGCTCGAGCCGGTGCGCTTCGTGCGGACGCGGTGAAGGGCCACGGTGTCGAAGCCGCAGCCCTCGGCGATCTGGGCGAGAAGGCGGTCGGTCTGGAACTCGATCCCCTGTAGGATGTTGTTGCCGATGACCACGACGGCGGTGCCACCCGCCCTCATCACGCGCCGCGCCGAGCGGCAGAAGGCCAGGCAGTCGTTGAAGTAGGCGGCGGCGTAGTTTGCCCAGCCGCTTCCCCCATAGATTCCCTTCTCGGGGTTCCGCCCCCGCAGGTCTTCGAGCGCCTCGTCCAGGCCCTCGCACTGCGCCTCCAACTCGATCCGCGGCCCCGCCCGCACGGTCTGCCAGAACTTGCCGAAGTTCGCCCGCTCCATCTCCGCCAACTGCGCCCGCTTCTCGACCAGCCCCAGCCAGAACAGGTGGGGGCGCGTGTTGCGGACGTAGTGGTAGTTGTTCAGGTACGGCGGCGACGTGATAAGGAAGTCCACCGTTCCCGCGCCCACCTGGTTGTGGTGAGTGAGGAATGAATCGGCGAACACCGTTGCCTTCGGCTTCCGGCCGAGCGCGGCGGCCCGAAGCTGCGCCTGAGCCATGTCCGCCAGCATCTCGTCGAGCTTGCTGGCCACGATGCCCGCCACGTCCGCGTCGAGAATGTCGTCCCTTCCCGCCGACGCACGGCGTCCCAGGCTCGGCTCATACGAGTAGTTGGAGAAGCCCACCATCACCGCGCCGAGCGCCACGCGGAACGCGTCGCGGAGCCAGTCCTCCCGCAGCCCCGCGATGAAGTCGAGCACGCGCAGCATCTTGCGCTCGACCGCCGGGCTGAAGAAGGGCGCGCGGCTCACGAACTCGCGGGGTGGGCGGGAAGAGGGAACCCTGCTGTCTTCCTGCTCGCGGAACATCCGCACCGCGCGCTCGAACGGGGCCAGGTCGTACGTCAGGCAGTTCGTCTTCGTGCGGCAGACCAGCGCCGCGTAGGGATTGATCTCGAAGCCCACGGCATCGTGCCCCCGCCCCATCGCCTCGACCAGCGTCGTCCCCACCCCCGCGAAGGGATCGAGGACGAGGGTGTCGGCAGGGTCCCTGTCGCTCGCCGCCTCCAGCACGCTGCCGACGAACGCGGAGGAGAAGCCCGCAATCCACGGCACCCAGCGGTGCAACGGCTCCGCGCGGTTCCGCGTGAACGCCGTGTCCCCGAGCCCCGACTCGTTCCTCATCTTCTCTTGCTCCATTCCCCGTATTGTGGCGCACGGGCGGGGGTTTGACAAGTGGCCGCGCTCCCGCTAGACTCGCGGCGGTTCGTCGTAGCCCCTCAGACTGCCAGGAGCGGACCATGCCGGCCGCCGGGAACGCAGACCCTTCGAGCCCCGTCCAGGTGCGCGAGGCCGCCACGCGGGGCGAGCGCCGCGCCTTGGCCTGGCGCGGCCAACGCCTCGTCGGCCGCGTCATCGCCACGGTGGACGGCCTCTACAACGAGTATCACAAGGACACGATGGGCTTCTGGGGCTTCTTCGAGTGCGAGAACGACCCCGAGGCGGCCAAGGCCCTGCTCGACCGCGCGGCCGACGACCTGCGCTCCCGCGGCATGACCCAGATGATGGGGCCGATGAACCCCTCGATCAACGGCGAGTGCGGCATCCTCACGGACGGCTTCGACCGCCCCCCCGTCATCCTCATGCCCTACAACCCGCCCCACTACGCCGCCCTCATCGAGCAGGCCGGCCTCGAAAAGGTGCAGGACCTCTACGCCTACCTCCTCCTCTCCAAGAACGTCACGGACGACAGCGAGCAGCTCCAGCGCATCGAGCGCCTGGGCAAGCTCATCCACCGCCGCCACCCCACCCTCCGCGTCCGCAACCTGGACATGGCCCGCTACGAGGCCGACGTGATGGCCCTCGGCCACCTGTTCAACACGGTGCGGAAGGACAACTGGGGCTTCGTCCCCTCCACCGAGGCCGAAATCCGCGACATGGCCCACGAGATGAAGGCGGTCGTGGACCCCCAGATGATCTTCATCGCGGAGCTGGACGGCAAGCCCGTGGGCTGCCTGCTCGCGGTGCCTGACATCAATCCGCTGCTGAAGAAGTGCAACGGGCGGCTGCTGCCCTTCGGCTGGTGGCACATCCTGCGCGGCCGGCGGTCGCTCCACTGGCTGCGCGTCTTCGGCTCGGCGGCCCTCCCCGAGCACCGCCACATCGGCATCATCCCGCTCCTGTTTGGCGAGGTCATCCGCATCGGCCACCAGCGCGGCTACACCCACGCCGAGTTGTCCTGGGTTTCCGAGGGCAACCTGCGCCCCATCCTCACCATCGAGCAGGCCCTCAAGCCCGAACTCTACAAGCGCTACCGCGTCTACGGCCGAGCGCTGTGACCCCGTGTGTTCTGAGATAGTTTCTCAGGGACTTGCAAAAGCGTCGCGGGGTGGTATAATATGAACTGCCGACGCCGGGATGGCGGAACTGGCAGACGCGCCAGGTTGAGGGCCTGGTGGCCGATTAGGCTATGGGGGTTCTAATCCCCCTCCCTGCACCATCTGCTCCCCTTTGACACTCTCTGCCGCCTCGTGCCGCGTACCGTCATAACCTCCATTGCCAACGCGATTTGCAGGCCACTGCTGGGAGTCCAGGCTTGCCGAAGCGTGTCCCTCAATGCCAGCGTCCGCCAGCGATTTGGTGACATCTGTGGTGACAAAGCTGCCGACCTCGTCGCGCCGTCCCCGCAAATCCGGCAGCGCCTCAAGCGCTCGTGCCTGCGCGTCGGCGTCCGTGTGTACCTCCAATGCCCTTCGCAGCAGAGACTCCACCTCGACGTATGCCCCCTGTTCCGCAGCCATAGGACCCAAGTCTGCCAGTCTGCGGACAGCAAGCGCAAAGAGCTCGTATGCATTGGGATTCCGTAGGCGCTCCTCCTCCAGGTCGGCCCGAGCCTTCTCCCCGTCGAGGAACTGCCCGACAAACGTGATGCGGTACTTCCTGCTGCCGGGGTAGCACAGGTACATGACGCCGTTCGCAGTGTCGAACTCATAGCCCTCCGCCAAGCCTGCTACGACTGGCTTCCTCCAGGACAGAACTCGTTTCGACACATCGAAGAACCAGAGCTTGCCGCTATGGGCTTCACAGTCGCTGTCGTAGGTCTGACACACTGCGAAGAGACCATCATCGGAGATGCCCGAACTGGCTATGCCCGCGCGTATCCTCTGGCGAATCAAGCTGTCACCAGTCGGAGAGGTCACGTGGAATACGGTTGCCTCACTCGGGCTGAATCCCCAATCGCTGATGGCAAAGACCCCCACATCCGAAACGAGGCCGTCGTTAGGACGAGGCATCCTGCCACGCAGAATCAGGGACCCTTGGTCCAGCAGTATGAAGGTGCCTTCGCCACTGGCCCTAGCACCCCCACGCCCGCCGCCCAGCTCGCAGTCTGCCCAGGAGAGGATGAACCGACCATTCTTCGACTGCACGTACTGGCCGTGATACCCCAGAGAATCGATGTTAAGCCACCAGCTATCGGAGAGTGCTATGCCACCTGAGCCAATAGTACCAGCAGCTTGCCGAAGTGGGTCCGCAATGCGTGAGGGCGGCATAGTGGACACACAACCTTTGGGTGTTGCTGGCTCGGAGATTGGCAGAGGAATGCTCATGACCGTTCCGCACTTCGGGCACCTTGCGCGCTTGCCAGCCAGCGAATCATCGGCCTTGAGAATCGCGCGGCACCCCGTGCATGTGAAGTTCACAGTTCGTCTCCAATCCGCTATGGCCTCAGGGCAATTCCGTCAACGCGTTACGAATCTCGCTTCCCTGCGATAGCCGCCTGATGCGCCCCTACAAGAGGTCCAAGGTGCATTTCCCGCCGTTTTCGGGGTTGGGGATGACTTGGTTGGTCTTGGGGTCCACGACCAGGTCGAGGTTCTCGAGGGGGATGTAGCCGACGAGGTCGGGCACGTCGTCGGGGATTTCCATGACCTCGGCGATGTACTGGCGTCCCAGGATGGTGATCTGGGCCACGCGATAGATGCCGCGGACGACGGGGCCGTTGGCGGTCCGAACCGGCGCGGACCGCGAGAGGGTGAGGCCCAGATTCCTGATGGCGCTGGTGTGGAGGCAGAGGAGCGCACAACCCGTGTCCACCGACGAACGTGCGCCCCATGTCCAACTCCTCAAGGGTAGGATGACTCAGCCACCGGTTTGAGAATACACCCAAAGCGAGGGGGAGTCAAGGTGACTCGGCCCTGGCGCACGCTTGGATTGCGCATCCCGGCCCTCGTGCTGCGGCCCTCCCCCGCTCCGCTGCGACCGAAAGCGGCATCTGCGATGCCGCACTCCATATCCAGCCCACATCGTGAGGGGTGGGCTATGGAGTGCGGTGACGAAGTCACCGCTTTGTCTCCTCGCGGAGCGAGAGGAACTCGCTCACGGCCGGGCCGGTGGCGGGGTGGTGGAGAGGGTGAGGCGGGGGAGGAGGCCGCGGGCCTCGGAGTCGAGGAGTTCGAGGTGGAAGCCCCACTGGCCCTTTGACTGGTCTATCTTGACGAGGATCTCGTTCCATCCGGCACGCAGCTCGCCGGGGGCGCTGAGCTGCCGGGGCTGGGAGGTGCCCGAGCCCTTGTACTCGGCGAGGAGCTTGCGGTTGAGCCAGAGCTTCGAGAAGTCGTCGCTGCCCAGCTCGAAGGTGACTTGCTGGGCCACGGGGCTTCTCACCCAGCAGACGGCGTAGGCGACGACAGATTCGTTGGGCTTGAAGAGCCTCTCGAGGTCCACGAGATCGGTCTCGGAGCTGTGGTAGCGCCAGCGGGCGGTGCCGCCAATGACCTCGTAGTCCTTGTCGAGGGCCACGGGGTCGGTCTCGGGCGGGTAGGCTTTGGCGAAGCCGGCGCCTTTGGGGTTGGGGAAGGGGCCGAGGACCCGCCAGGCACGGACGAACGAGGGCTCGGCGGTGCCATGCTGGCGGCGGAAGGCGGTGCGGATGGCGGCCGGCAGCTTCGTCTCCTCCATCACCTTCTCGACGGCGGCCAGGGGCGCGGGGTCCCGCCCGTCCGCGAAGTAGTCGAACAGGCTCTTCAGGAGCGAGACGTTGCGCGGGTGGTCGGGCAGGACGCTGAAGAACCAGCGGATGCGGTCGGGGCCGCTGCGGCTGACCAGGGAGGCCACGTCGCGCAGCACGCCGAAGAACTGCCAGGCGGCCTCGGTGGGGCCGAGCCTGGGGATCTGCTCCTGGAGGGCGAGGTGCATGCGGGCAGCGTCGAAGGCGATGTGGGCGGTGACGGGCTCGCGGAGGTAGAGGATGCCGTGCTCCTCGTAGCCCTGCCCGGGCGCGTGGGTGTGGGCTTGCTTGCCGCTCTTGACGGGCGTCTCGACCCATTGCCCTTCGCCGCGTCTTGAGGCCTCGGGCGTCGTGTCCTCGATGAGAACGTGTTCCTTGCCGCCCACGACGATGGCCGTGCGGTCCCAGGTGGTGTGGCCAGCCACATCCCCGAACAGGATGCCGCGAATCGGCCAGGCGGCGTAGGGGGTCCGCCCAGGACCAGCGCGACTACGAGCGCGCCAAGTCCACCGCCAGCAAGCTCAAGACGACCATCCACGCCGAGGAGAAGAAGGTCAAGGAGAAGTCCGACCAGCGCCTCTCCCGCCTGGAGACCGCCTACACGGGCAACCGGGCGAAGGTCTTCGGGGGCAAAGCTCTCACCGAGGACGAGCTGACCGCCGGCTACGACGCCGCCATCCGCCTCCCCGGCGAGAGGCCCTTCAAGATGCCCAAGGCCCCCAAGCCGACCGCCAAGTAACCCCCTGGCGGGGAGGTGGGAGGCGCGATTTTGACTCGCGCCCCGGCAAAGGGCGCGAGTCAAATCCCGGCGGTTGATGGCGCGAGTGGGTGGGGGTGTAAGTCGTGTCAGCAGCTTGAGTTACGAATGGCGATTATCTCGTCGGCTCCGCCAGCGCCACTCGCACCTGTTAGGGGGGAAAAGGGCGCGAGTCAATTCAAGCGGCAGGCGCCGCTGCCTTGGTGGGATTCAAGACTCGGGCCCCGGGCGGGGCGCGGGAGTCTTGATTTCCGCTCCGGATTGGCGATTCGAGGGCTTCCATGTGTAAGCGCTTGTGAGCCAATCAGTTACGTGCCAAACGCAACGGCCGGGACTGGGGGTCCCGGCCGCTGGGGGTGTGCAATGGGCTGCGGGCGGCTCACGCGAGGCCGGCGTGGCCGAGGACGTCGGGGACGATGTCGGTCCAGCCCAGCGGCATCAGGTGGATGCCCTGGCACATGCCCTTCATCTCCTTGACGAGCCGCCCGCCAATCTCGGCGCTCTTCGCCTTCAGCTTCTTCTTCGGGCAGTCCGCGATTTCCTTCATGATGTTCTCGGGCACGAAGACGCCGGCGACGTTGGCGTTCATGAACTTGGCCATGCCCACGTTCTTCAGGAGCACGATGCCGGCCATGACCGGGACCTTGAACTGCTCGACCTGCCGCATGAAGGTCTCGAGCTGGCGGGGGTCGTAGAGGGCCTGGGTCTGGAAGAACTTGGCGCCCGCGGCGACCTTTTTCTCGAACTTCAGGATCTGGGGCTCCATCGGCTCGAGGCCGGGGGCGACGACGGCGCCGGGGAAGAGCTTGGGCGCGCCCGCGAGGTCGGTCCCCGCCAGGTCCTTCCCGCTGTTCAGCAGGGTCACCGTCTGGAGGAGGGAGACGGAGTCGAGGTCGAACACGCCCTTGGCGCCCTTGTGGTCGCCGAGCACCTGATGGTCGCCCGTGAGGCAGAGGACGTTCTCGATGCCGACCCAGGCGGCGGAGATGAGTTCGGTCTGGAGGGCCAGGCGGTTGCGGTCGCGGCAGGTGAGCTGGAAGACCGGCTCGAAGCCCTTGCGGACCATGTACTCGGAGACGACGAGCGAGCCGAGGCGCATCACGGCGCTGGTGTCAATGCCCTTGGGCGGCCCGACCTCGCCGGTGACGACGAACCTGCCGGCCTCGAGTTCCTGCTGGAGGCGGCTCATGCGATTCTCCTTGACTGGGGCCTATGATTGCTTTGATCCGACTGATCCGACGGATCCGACGGATCGCAGCTGTCGTGCACCTTTGCTCAGAACTCCTTGGCCTCGAGCGCCCACCGGATGGTGGAGCGGCTCTTGAGGGGGACGTCCATCTTCTTGAAGTCGCGGATGGCCTGAATCTTCTTGTAGTCGTCCAGCCTGCCGAGGGCTTTGAGGCGCTCGTAGATGAGGAACCAGCCGCAGGGGCGGTTCTTCTCGACCTCGCACGTGCCCTCGTGGGAGCCGCCGCAGGAGCCGTTGAGCAGGCTCTTGGCGCACGTGGTGATGGGGCAGATGCCCCCCGTGAAGCTGAGCACGCACTCGCCGCACTGGCCGCAGCGCTCAGCCGATGGCCAAAGGCCCTGGAAGCCCGCCGACGAGATGGTGTTGAGGGTGGGGTGGCACGGCTTGTCCACCATCGCGGCCGTGGCCTGCACGCCCACGCCGCAGGACACGACCAGCACGGCGTCGGCGGCCTTGAGCGCCTCGATGCAGCGGCCCAGCCGCAGGCCCACCAGCGCCTTGTTGCACAGGAAGTCAACCATCGTGGTGCCGACGACTTCCTTCTCCTTGGCGCGAAGCTGGTCGGCGAGGGCGGCGACCTTGGCCGGACCGCCGGTCTCCCAGCCCTCGGGGCAGCCGGCGCAGCCGACGATGAAGACCTTCTTGTCGGCCCCAAGCGCGCCGAGGACTTCTTTGATCGGCTTCTCTTCAGTGACGAGCATGGTCATCTGCCTCCTTCAAGAGCTTGGCGACCTCGGCGCGGACGACGCCCAGGATCGCCGGCATCCTCTCTTGTAGCACCGGCGAAAGCTCCGTGCCGGGCTCCACCCGGGCCGGCTCCACGCCGATGACAATCACTTTGCCAAACTTCGCCCCGGCCAACTGCGCCAGGGTGAATGCCTCGGGCAGCGAGGTCTCGTGCAGGCTCATGCCCCGCTGCGAGGCAAGGTCGTCCAACGCGAAGCGATACACGCTGCCCGGCGGATGGCCGCCCGCGGCCGCGTCAATCACCAGCACGTCGGCGGCCGACGGCACGAGGTCGAGCGCGTCCATCACCGACGTTCCCGCCTCGATGGCCTCGACGCCTGGGCCGAGGCCCTCGCGGGAGAGGCGCCGCACGGCCTCCACGCCCACCCCGTCGTCGCTCATCATCTCGTGGCCGACGCCGAGGACGACCAGGCGTGTCGCCGCGCGGTCAGGCAATGCGGAACTCTCCCAGCTTCTCGCCCTTCGGCGTCGCCAGGTGCACGGCGCAGGCCAGGCACGGGTCGAACGAGCGGACGAGGGCGCGGCTGCTACAATCAGGCCGCCGAAATCACACAGGAGAGAGCCATGGCCGACAAAGAACTCCCCACGGCCCAACGCGGCCAGGACGAGCGGATCCTCATCGAGACCGACTGCCTTGCCGCCGAGGTGTGGCCCAACGGCTACGTCAGCGGCGTCAAGGCCAACACCCTCGTGGACAAGAAGACCGGCACCCGCGACGCCAGCTTCGGCCTCGACATCATTGACTTCCTGATGGGGCCGGGCGCGGAGGGCGGCGTGGCCTACGAGTTCAACAACCCCTACCACGGCAAGATCGCCAAGCACTACCTCGAACTCCCCCAAATCTGCACCCAGGCCAAGCACGTCGAGAGCGAGTTCCTCGCCGGCCCCGACTTCATCGCCGTCCGCCAGTGGTGGCGCTGGACGCAGGCCGCCCCAGGCTACAAGCCCGGCTCGCTCTGGGAGCAGACGCTCGTCTTCCCTATGGGCCGCCGCTACTTCATCTCCTGCGACCGCGTGGAGAGCGCGAACGACTTCAAGGACGTCTTACTCCGCACCGACCTGCCCGGCCACCTCCAGCACAAGAAGGGCGACAGCTTCGACGAGGTCTACCTCAGCTACGAGGGCCGCATCCCGGCCAGCGACTTCTTCGAGGATTTCCCGCCCGACGGCAAGCACCTGTATCAGCGGGGCACGCATCCGTTGCCGAGTCGCATGATTCGCGCCCGCAAGATCAAGGGCGAGGGCAAGCCCTGGCTCGCCGGCATCACCCTCGACCCGGCCATCGTCAGCGAGGCCTGGTGCCACCAGCGCGGCTACATCTGCTTCATCCAGGAGTTCGGCCGCCTGCCGGTGAAGGCGGGCGACAGCTTCGCCGCCGCCTACCTCATTGGCTACTTCGACAGCATCGAGGAGATGGAGCGCGAGGCCGACCGCTATCGCGGCCTCACCTCCCTCGCCGCGACGAAGGACTACTGGCTCCTGAGCGAGGGCGTGCTGCTCCGCGAGGCCGAGGGCCGCTACCGCATCGCTCCCCAGGGCCAGTGGCCCGCCCCCAGCCCCTGGCGCCTCGTAGCGCACGGCAAGGGGGAGGCCACGGTCAACGGCCAACGCCTTCAGTTCGATGGCGAGCGCGCCTTCGACGTGCCGTGGCCCGCCGCCCCAAGCCGCTGAACCGCGTCCCCAGCCCCCGGCTACCGCGGAGGAGTCCGAGAAACCAGACATCCGGCCGCCATACTTGATCACGTCCCGGGGTGATCAAGTACGGCGCTTTGGCCATCCGGCGGCTTCTGTGCCCGTTCCCGCCATACTTGATCATCTCCTCCCTCTCTGGGTTGATCAAGTATGGCGCCATGTTGCGGAAATCCCACATGGACATCCTTGCCTTTTGCGTGGAACATGCTATGTTTGGGGTGTAAGCTCGGGCGAAGCCGTGGCGGCGGAGGGGATTGGAGGGGAACCGAGATGAAGCGAAGGCATTGGGGTTGGCGTGCCGCCTGCGCGGCGCTCCTTCTGGCCCCGCCCCTCTGGGCGGCGGAGGACGTTCTCCAGCATCTTGCGGACGAGACGGATTGCCGGATCGCGCGGGATGGCTCCGTAGATGACAGGGCGGCGATCACATTCCGCACCGCGGGCATGCCCGCCAGCAAAGTCCTCGGCTGGCTGTGCTTTTTCACGGACAGCAGGTGGGTCCTTGCGGACGAGATGGTTGTGATGTGCTCCGAGAAGGAGGCATCGCGCCTCCTCGGGAAGGAGCGACGCACCTACGACCTGAGCAAGCTCGCGCCCCAGGCCCGCGAGACGGAGGCCGTCACGAAGTTCGCCGAAAGCCTCCTGGGCTGCGCGGGCGCCGGGGGCGTGGGCCTCGAGCCAGGCCCACGGCTGGCGGTGCGCGCCTCGGAGGCCTGGCTCGCCTCTTTCGACAAGGTCTTCGGTGCGCTCCCCCGGGTGCCACGCGGCGGCAAGCTCGCCTGGGAACTCCCCAGGCCCGACGTTCCTGCCCCCATCGAGGTCGTCACGGACCCAGAGAAATGGCCGCCCGCGATCAAGGGGGCGATGCAGAAGAAGGTCACATTCGACTTCGTCGAGACCCCGCTCCAGGATGTGGTCAACTTCCTCTCCAGCCTTGTCGAGGCGCCGTTCACCCTCGACTCGGAAGCCGCAGGGCGTGCGCCGAACGTCACAATGCGAGTGAACGAGATGCGGCTCAGTTCAGCCCTCGACTGGGTGCTGAAGCTGGTGGACTTTGGGTTCGCCGTGACGCCGGACGCCATCCTGGTCTCGAAGGCGGACCGCATTGCTCGAATGAAGGACCGGGCGACGCCCTTGGCCATCGTGGTCCACGACGTCTCGGACATCCTCGATGAGGGCTGGCAGCTTGGCGAAATGGTCCGAAGCCTGGACGAGCTGAGCGATCATCCCCGCGTGTGGACGCTTGGCCTCGGGACGCGCCTCGTCACCATCGTGAGGGCGGGGCCCGAGGCCGAAGCGGGAGGGCTGGTCAGGACGATGCGGGGGCCGAAGCTCACGCCCGCCCGCCCCGACCGCGCCAAGCCGCCCGCCGACCCGCCAGAATGGGTGGTCAGAATCCGCGACGCGCTGAACAAGAAGGTCACGTTCGACTTCGTCGAGACCCCGCTCCCTGACGTGGTCAACTTCCTGTCCAGCCTGGTTGACGTGACGATCGTGCTGGATGAGGCGTCGTGTATCGGCGCATCTACCGCCCGCGGGAGCCGCTGCCGCCGTGGGGGCCGCGGGAGGTGGAGACGTGGTTCATCGGCCCGGACGGCGTGGCGGAGGAGGTGCGGCGGACGGAGGTGCCGCCGCCCGAGCCGGCCGCCGAGCCGCGGCAAGAGGGGCGGGAAGAGGATGCGTCTCCCACCGGGCCGGTGGAGGTCGAGTTCCTCGGGCCGGAGGAGGAAGAGGGCCGCCAGGGCGGCACGGAGTCTGTCTCCTAACGCGGCGCGTCGCCGCAACCACAGGGCAACCGCGCAGTCCAATACTCAATACTCAATGCCCAAGTGAGGCAGTCTGGGCCGCCGCTGCTTCTCCACTTGGTCATTGAGGATTGAGTGTTGAGTATTGGATATTGGACTTCCAATGCCCTCCCTCGTCCGTCGTCCTCGATTCTCCTGGCGGCATGGGCGGCGAGCCGAGGACGAGGACGATTGAGGGAACACGTGGGACCGAAAGCCGCATTCCTGGACAACGGCCTCAGAACTCCCCCGCCCTGGGAGCTTGCGGCGGCGCGGGGACGAGGCGGCCTTCGCCGACGAGGCGCGCGCCCTCGGTGCGCAGGCGAAGGGCCGAGACGCCGAAGGCCGAAAGGGTCATTTCCTCGGGGCGGAGGCGGCGGGGCGCGTCCGGCGGCGCCGGCCTGAAGTCCGCCGCCGTGCCGTGGCGCGGGCAGGCGAACTTGCCGGTCGCGGGGCCGTAGACGAGCTACGAAGAGGCTGGGAGCGCCAAGCATGCCGGAAGCGCGACCCCGATTTGTACTTGACCGGCTCGTCTGGACATGCTTGAATGTGGGGCGTTCGGTTGGGTGTTCTGTTCACACCATCTGCCGCAGCAGGCCGCCGGGGCCGTCGGCGCGGGAGCCTGGGGCCGAGAGGGAGAGACGGAGAACACAGCATGAGGGCAGCGAGGACCACTGGGGTGCGGGGCGCCATCGCGGGCATCCTCGTTCTGCTTGGGAGCGCCGCCCAGGGGGGGATCCTCGACCTCGATGAGAGCACGGCCATGTCCTCGAGCATCGAGAACGCCTCCTACGTGCCGGCGAGAGCCTTCGACGACAACACAGGGACTCGATGGTCTTCGGCACACGCCAACAATCAGTGGGTCCTGATTGACCTTGGGGGTGACTATGTGGACTTTGGCACGTTTTGCATAAGCCTCTGCCAGCAAAGGAGTTACAACGCGCCCTTCGCGCAGCATGGGCCAGATCGTAAGTCCTTTGGCCGCCTCGATCCTGATTGACTGGGAGACGGCCCACTCGGCCAACTACACGCTTCGCACGCGCACGACGAGCGAGGGCCTGGATGATCCGATCGATCCTGCGGATTGGCACTTGATCGCTATGGTCACAGGCCGCGCCGGCGTGTCGGGCGGCAGCGGATCGGCCGATGACATGTTCGACTTCGAGACCGCAGGATTCACGGCCTTGCACGGCACGGCGAGCGGCTCGGCTGTGGAGGCCGACCCGATCGCCCGGTATGTCATGATGTACGGAACCACGCGCGCCACGCCGTGGGGCCACTCCATCTTCGAGTTCGACATCGCGGCCGACCCGGTCCCCGAGCCCGCCACTCTCACCCTCCTCGCCCTCGGCGGCCTGGGCCTCCTGCGGCGTCGTCGCCGCAAGGCTTGATATGCTCTGAGATTCCCGATGGCCGCGTCGAGGGGCCTCCTCGCTGGCGGCGCGCTCTCCTCTCCCCTTGCTCAGCGGGTTCGGCAGCGGTCGAGGGCATCGTTCCCCTCGGCCGCCCCTTCGTCAAGTCGCCGCACATCCGCGCTTGACAGGCCGCCCGCCGCCCCTATGATGTCCTGATGCCTTTGCGAAGGAGAGGCCATGGCAGGCACAGAATGGCTCGCGCAGCGGCTCGAATGGTTCCAGGACCTGCGGTTCGGCTTCTTCATGCACTGGGGCGCCTACAGCCAGTGGGGCTGCATCGAGAGCTGGCCCCTCGTGCCCGCCGACCCGTGGGCGCGGCCCGACGACCTTCCCGCCTGGGCCGAACGCGGTAAGGACATCGCTCGCTTCCAACGCGACTACTTCGCCCTCAACCGCACGTTCAACCCAAAGAGGTTCGACCCCGCGAAGTGGGCGGCCACGGCCAAGGCCGCGGGCTGCAAGTACGTCGTCTTCACGACCAAGCACCACGACGGGTTTTCGATGTTCGATACAAAGCAGACCGATTACCGCGTGACCCATCCCGACTGCCCATTCAGCAAGAATCCCCGTGCCAACGTGGCGAAACAGGTCTTCGATGCCTTCCGCGCCCAGGGCTTCGGCATCGGCGTCTACTTCTCGAAGAGCGACTGGCATTGCCCCTGGTACTGGTGCCCCGGCTTCCCCATCCGCGACCGCAACCCCAACTACGACACGGCCCAGCACCCCGAAATCTGGGGCAAGTTCCAACAGTTCGTGTTTCGTCAGATTGAGGAGTTGATGACGGACTATGGACAAGTGGACATCCTGTGGCTCGACGGCGGCCAGGTGCGGCCGCCCAAGCAGGACATCCAGATGGCCCGCATCGCGGCGATGGCGCGGAAGCACCAGCCCGGCCTGATCATCGTGGACCGCACGGTCGGCGGCCTGCAAGGACTCGAAGCACTACTCGTGGAAGAAGGTGATCCCGACCGTTGAGATCGCGGATGCCCTGGCGAAGAATGGCCAGAGCGTCCAGAAGGTGGCGGGCATCGAGGCCAGCGCCCGCACGGCGTCGGGCCGGGCGAAGGAGATCACCGTGGTGGCCGGCGACGGGCGCAGGGTGCCCATGCTCGCCAGCGAGTTCCGCCTCGCCGTCGGCCCGGCCAAGCTGCCCAGCACGTTCTTCGACGTCCGGGCCGTGGCGGGCGGCTACGAGTTCAGCGGCCGCGGCTTCGGCCACGGCGTAGGCATGTGCCAGTGGGGCAGCAGGGGCATGGCCGAGGCCCGCTTCTCCGCCCCCGAAATCCTCCGACACTACTACACGGGGGCACAGCTCACGAGGCTGTACGACCGGCAAGGGCAGTGACTCCTCCCCGGCAGGGGATGGGTGGATGAATGGATGAATGGATGAATGCAAGAGAGAAGAGAGGACCCCTCAGGTTCTTCCACTCATCCACCCATCCATTCATCCATCCATCCACCACCCCATTCATCCACGCCATGGCCGTCACGGGATCCGTGATTTGACGAATCGCCCCTTTTTCGGTATCCTTACTGGTCTTGGCGCCGCACGCGCCGGCTGGCTCGACACGCCGCACGGGCGGGTGGAGACACCCGCCTTCATGCCCGTGGGCACCCAGGGGGCAGTGAAAGCCCTCCTGCCCAGCCAGCTCGAAGCGGCAGGCGTCCAAATGCTCCTTGGCAATACGTACCACCTCCATCTGAGGCCCGGCGAGCAGGTCGTCGCCCGCCTCGGGGGCCTGCACGGCTTCATGGGCTGGAGCCGCCCCATCCTCACCGATAGCGGCGGCTTCCAGGTCTTCTCGCTCGCCGAACTGCGGCGAGTGACGGACAGCGGGGTCGAGTTCCAGTCGCACCTCGACGGCGCGCGGCTCACGCTGACCCCCGAGAAGGCGACCGAGATTCAGAATGCCCTGGGGGCCGATGTCATCATGGCCTTCGACGAGTGCGTGCCCTATCCGTGCGAGCGCGACGCGGCCGAGGTGGCGATGCGGCGCAGCATCGCCTGGGCCGCCCGCTGCCAGAAGGCACACGGTCGCCCCGACGGCCAGGCGCTCTTCGCCATCGTCCAGGGCAGCGTCTTCGAGCCGCTCCGCGTCGAATGCGCGCAGCGCCTGGTGGACATGGATTTCCCCGGCTACGCCGTGGGCGGCGTGAGCGTGGGCGAGGGCGACGAGCTGATGTACCGCGTGCTCGACGCCACGCTGCCCCTGATGGGGGTGGGCACGCCGATCAACCTGATCGAGTGCATCGAGCGCGGCGTGGACATGTTCGATTGCGTGCTGCCGACGCGGAACGGCCGCAGCGGCCACGCCTTCACGGCCCGCGGCGTGGTGCGGCTGAGGAACCTGCGGCACCGCGACGACCCGCGCCCGCTCGACCCGACGTGCGGCTGCCCGGCCTGCCGCGGCTTCTCCCGCGGCTACCTGCGGCACCTGTTCCACGCCCGCGAGATCGCCGCCGCAGTCCTGACGTCGCTGCACAACGTGGCCTTCTACCAGCGCCTGGTGCGTGGCTGCCGCCAGGCGATCCTCGACGGACGGCTCGCCGCCTTCAAGCAGGCGTTCGTCGAAACCTACTCGCAGCCCGAGGGAACCGAGACACGATGACCCTACTCGCCACAGTGTGGACGGGGCTTGCCCCGTTGGCCGCGGCGGCCCCTGACCCCCAGCCGGGCGGCAACCCGCTGATGCAGAGCCTGCTCTTCATCGGCGTGATGTTCGCCATCCTCTACTTCCTCATGATCCGCCCCCAGCGCAAGCGCCAGCGCGAGCACGTGGACATGATCTCGAGCCTCAAGAAGGGCGACAAGATCATCACCCGCGGCGGCATCCACGGCGTCATCACCCACGTCCGCGACCGCGAGGTCATCGTGAAGGTGGACGACAACTGCAAGCTCACCCTCAGCCGCTCCGCCATCTCCGGCATCGTCTCGCCCGGCGAGGGCGAGGGCGGCAAGGAAGAGAAGGGCGAGAAGGGCTGAGAGATCCCAGGCAGCGAACCTCCCGCAGGTTTTGGAACCTGCGGGAGGTTAGAAGTAGGGCGTGCAAACCTGCACGCGGAACGGGTCGAGGACATGCGCAAGCGCACGACAACTCGCCGCGCGGCAGTGCTGAGGGCCAGCGCGCTGCTGCTCCTCGCCTGCGCCGGCGTGGGCTGCTCCGGGGACAGGCGGGAGCTGACGCTCCAACTGGAGTACCGCCTCGGCCCCACGGAGAAGCCGGCTGAGGCCCTCCTCGCAGCCCACGCGGTGGTCGAGAGGCGGGTCGCCCTCATCGCGCCCGACGCCCGCGTCCTGTCGGTCGAGCCGGACCGCATCCTCGTGCAAGTCCCCGAGCTGGACGCCGCGACGATGGGTGTTCTCCGAGAGACGATGTCGCTCCTCGGCAGCCTGGAGTTCCGCCTCGTCGCGCCGGGCAACTCCAAGGCGCACAAGACCTGGCAGGACGAGAAGAAGGCCCCCGAGGGCTATACCGAGTACACCGTCACCGGCAGCGAGAAGGTGCTCGTGTGCGACCATTGCGAGATGGGCGCCCGCGGCGTCCACGACCTCGATCTTCACCGCCTGCGCGACTTCGCCGGCCCACGCGGCCGCCACGATGGCGGCGAGTGCGATGACAGCGGTTCCGCGTGCAAGTTTGCACGCCCTACCCCTTGCTGCACGCTTCCGTTCCTGCATTCCTGGTTTCCTTATCACTTCTCTGCGGCTGGCTTGCCCAGGGCCTTCAGGACGTGTGCGACGACCTGTTTGGCCAGCTCGACGGAGCCGGTTTTCATGAAATGCACGTTCTTCTCCATCTGAATCGCCTTGTAGCCCGTGAACTGGGCGGCGAGGGCGTGGAGGTCGTTGATGGCCACGCCCTGCTTGTCCATCACCCGCTTGGCGGCGGCGTTGTACTTCACCTCGTCGCCGGGCACGCGCCCCTGGGCGCCCTTTGGGACGGGCGTGGTGGCGGCCCAGATGAGCTTGGCGCCCGTCTTCTTCAGGCGCTGCACCAGCTCATCGAGGTTCTTCTCGTACTGGTCAATGGGCACCTGCTGCGTGCCCTGCTCGATGGCCACGAGATTGCCCCGTTCGTCCATGTACTTGAGGTCGTGGAGGCCCCAGTTGAAGTGGATGACATCCCACTTCCCATCGCCGAGCCACTTGTCGAGTTCCTTCAGCCCCGTCGTCGTCGGCCCGCAGTTGGTGGGCGGGCGATGGACGTTCGCCTTGTCCTTGAGCAGGACGCGCACGGGCACGGTGTAGCCGATGGAGATCGAGTCGCCGATGAGAAGAACGCGGGGCAGCTTGGGGTCGTCGGTCACGGACTCGAATGCGGGGTCCACGCGCTTCTTTTCCTTCTCACCCTCTGCCCCCACGGCGAAGCACACGCACGCCAGCAACGCGAGCACCAGGGTCCTCATCGCCTTCACTCCTTGCGCCAGTAGCACTCCCTCTGCCGGAAGCAGTATAATCAGGGGGGCGTGGAATGCAAGAGCGCGTTAGCCCCGTTGCCAGGCAGACGGCCGAGGGAGAGAAAGAAGGCGACGAGACGGGGGGAGCGGAAGAACTCGTCGCAAACCTGGTGGCCCTTGCCTTTGATGACGATCAGCTCGGCAGACCCGCCGAGGGCGCGGTAGCGGCGGACCAGCTCGCCCGCGTTCGCCTCCAGGGGCACGACCTTGTCGCTGTCGCCGTGGAGGTGGAGGATGGGCACCTTGGCCTTGGCCAGCGGGGCGAGGCGCTCGATGGGGTTGTGCTCCTTCAGGCGCCCCTTCAACTCGGCCTCGGTCAGGCCGTAGGCGCCGCAGGCGCGACCGAGGCCGGGGTAGCTCGCCAGGTCGCACATCAGCCCTCCGCGGCTCTGGGGCAGGAGGCAGGCCTTGGGCGCCAGGCCATAGGTCGTGGTCACGTGCTCGTAGAGCGCGGTGTAGGCGGCGCGGCCCTTGGGGCTGCCGTATGATTCCCCGACCTCGATGCCGCAGATGGCGAAGCCCTGGGCGAGAAGCAGCTCGAACATCCAGGCGTGGCTCGGGTCGGGGTGCCGCCCGATGAAGGTGGGGGCGTACCAGAGCCACGGCTTCGAGCCGTCGGGGGCCGCCTTCGTGGGCTGGATGAGGAACGCCCTGTTGCCGCCCAGGGCGAAGTCGAGCCGCTGGGCGCCGAACTGGGTTGACGCCTTCGGCGGCTCGGCCTCTCCCGCAAGGGCGGCGCCGAGCAAGGCGAGACAACAGACAACGGTCCTCACAGGCACCCCTCGTGGCGAAGAAGCCATCGCTTGGTCTCCAGTCCCGCACTGAAGCCGCCGAGGCTGCCGTCCGAGCGGACGACGCGGTGGCACGGGATGAGGATGGGAATGGGGTTGGCGCCCGCCGCCTGGCCCACGGCCCGCGCGGCCCGCGGCGCGCCCACGCGCCGGGCCAGCTCGGCGTAGCTCACCGTGCGCCCAAAGGGAACCCTCCGCAGTTCCGCCCAGACCCTTCGCTGGAACGGGGTGCCGGAATCGAGGTCCAGCGGAGTCGTGGACCCGTTGGCATCTCCGCCGAAGTTCTGCTTGGGCGTGTCTTCCACAACAGGGGCGAAGTACGCCGCCAGGTCTCGCACCAACTGCCGCGCCATCTCGTCCCCGACGCGAGCCGCCTTCGGCATCCAGTGCGAGAACTCCAGCCGGACCAATCCCCTCTCGCTGAACGTCGCTTGCAGCACGCCAACCGGCGAAGGCAGGCGCATCGTGCGCAGCGGCCCCTCTCTTCCCCCATTCCGCACTCCGCATTCCGCAATCCGCATTCTCACTTCTGTCCCATCAACTTGTGCACCTGGGGGATGACCCGCACGTCGCGCAGGCTGCGTTTGAGGAGCGCCTGGAACTGGAGAAGCTGCGAGGGCGTCGGGGGCCGAATGCCCCGAACGGGGGTGACGGGCTGGAGGACGACGGGGGCCTGGGTCCTCTGTGTGCCGACGAGTTCGGCCACGCGGCCCAGCTCCTCGTCCGTTGTGTCCGCGGCCACGACGATCTTCACCTGGGCGCTCCGCCTCAGCGCGAGGTCCAGGAAGCGGTAATGGGCCTCCCACGGCGTCGCCTGGCCATGATAAATGACGAGGAGAGCGACAGTGGGCGCCTCGGCCGATGAAGCTCCTGTGATCCCGCGCGTGCTCGACCTCGCCGCGCTCGTCGCGAAGAAGTCGCACTTCCTCTTCGGCCCGCGGCAGACGGGCAAGACCTTCCTCATCGCTCATTCCCTCAAGGGCGTGCGGCTCTACGACCTCCTGGACACCGCCGTGTTCCTGGCGCTGAGCCAGAATCCGGGCAGGATCGAGCAGGAGCTTGGCCCCGAGGATTCTGTGGTGGTCATTGACGAGGTCCAGCGCCTGCCCCTGCTCCTCAACGAGGTGCACCGCCTGATCGAGAAGCGGCGGATGCGGTTCCTCCTGACCGGCTCGAGCGCCCGGAGCCTTCGGCGCGGCGGGGTGAACCTGTTGGGGGGCCGCGCCCGCACCCGGTTCCTCCACCCGCTCATCCGCAAGGAACTCGGCGGCCACTTCGACCTGCGGCGAGCGATCGCGCGCGGGCTTCTGCCCGCGGTCTACTTCTCGGACGAGCCGCAGGCCGACCTCGAGGCCTACGCGGGAGCCTATCTCCAGCAAGAGATCGTCGCCGAGGGAGCGGCCCGCAACGTGCCTGCCTTCAGCCGCTTCCTGCGCATCGCCGCGCTGTGCAACGCCACGATTGTGAATTTCACCAACGTCGCCAACGACGCCCAGGTGCCCCGCACGACGGTGTACGAGTACTTCGAGATCCTCAAGGACACGCTGATCGTCGAGGAGCTTCCCGCCTGGCGCGCCTCGCGCAAGCGGAAGCCCATCTCGGCCTCGAAGTACTACTTCTTCGACGTGGGGGTCGTCGCGGCCCTCCAAGGCCGCGCGTTCCGGCCGGGTACGCCGGAGTTCGGCCTCGCCTTCGAGACCTGGCTGATGCACGAGTTGGCCGCTCACCGCGACTACACGGGGGGCGAGTCCCTGAGCCACTGGCGCTCCACGTCGGGCTTCGAGGTAGACTTCATCCTTGGCGACCACACCGCGGTCGAGGTGAAAGCCAAAGAGACCGTCTCGGCCAACGACCTGAAGCCCCTGCGCGCCCTGGCCGAGGAGGGCAAGCTGAAGCGATTCGTGTGCGTGAGCCTCGAGCCGCGCCCGCGCCGCGTGGAGGGGGTGGACGTGCTGCCCTTCGGGCACTTCCTCGACCGGCTCTGGGCTGGCGAGTTCCATTGAGCGCAGGGGATGCTCGGCTGCATGGCGGCGACCTGCCGCGACGGCGGCCTCACGCTCCGCCACGGCGGATTTGCCAGTCACCCAGGGAGGAGCCAGAGAGGAGAGGAAGAGAGGAGGGCGGCGCCAAGGCAAAGGATGCGGCGACCGCCCCGGAGAAGACGGTGGCGCCCATTGGCGAAGGGGGAACCGCCGTGGCCGCGAAGACGCCGATGGAGGCCTGGCTGAACTTCAACGAGGCGTTGCACACCGGCGACAAGGCACTCGCCCTGAGCAGCACCCTTGCGCCCGAGGAGAGCAAGGAGGCCCTGGCGCAGGGCGCGGTGAGCCTCGCGGCCCTCTACATCCTGCGGCGGGAGCTGGCAGCCGCCTACGGCGAGGAGGCTCTCGAGGGGCTCTTCAAGGGTGTGGACACGAAGCCATTCGACAGGAAAGCGCTCGAAGCCAGCACCAAGATCGAAGTGGAGGGCGACAAGGCCGTCGCCCATCTCGCGAACGGCAACGTGACCGGCCTGGTCAAGAAGGGCGACGCCTGGCTGGTGGATATGTCGGAAGATGAGGTCCCCCCGCCCGACAAGCTGAAGGAGATGATGAAGTTCGACGCAGCCAGGATTTTCTCGGTCAACTTCGTCCGCCCGAAGATCGGCACGAAGCTGTACCCCAAGGTCGAGGACATCCTGAAGCTGATGGAGACCGCCCACGACTCGCGCATGGGCGGGGCCGCCAAGTAGTCGCCGCTACGGAGGACGCGCCCGAGCACAGCTTGGGCGTGGCACCCCGCGCTTCGGGTGGAGAACTGCCCAAACTCTTGGGTGTTTGGCGAGGAAAGGCCCTTCCTCCCTCTCCCTCTGGGAGAGGGTTGGGGTGAGGGCGCTTGCCGAGGCCGCACGCAATGAAAGTCACCTGCCGCGACTATAGCTTGGCTCTTCGCCACACGTTCCGCATCAGCCGGTCGGCGACCGACGTGGCGGAGAACGTGCTACGGCAGAGGGCAGACGGCAGAGGGCAGGCGGCAGACGGCAGACGGTAGGTGGGAGGAGGCAATTGCCGATCTGTTGGCGGCGTTGCCGGAGCCCGTGCAGGCCGTGCGCGGGGCGGCCGGGGCGCTCGACATCGCGTTCCACGACCTGGTGGGGCAACTGCTGGGCGAGCCGCTCTGGCGCCTCTTCGGGGCCGACCCCGCGAAGGCGCCCGTCACGTCGTTCACCATCGGCATCGCGTCAGTGCCCGAGATGCAGGCCAAGGTGCGCGAGGCCGCGCGCTACCCGCTCCTGAAGATCAAGGTCGGCACGGGCCGCGACCGCGAGATTCTCGAAGGCATCCGCGCCGTCACCGACAAGCCGCTGCGGGTGGACGCCAATGCGGGCTGGACCGTGGCCGAGGCCATCCGCCACATCCGCGACCTCGAGCCCTTCGGCATCGAGTTCGTCGAGCAGCCCATCCCGCCGGGCGACATCGCCGGCCTCCGCCGCGTCCGCGAGGCCGTCTCGACGCCTATCATCGTGGACGAGAGCGTGGCGACGAGCGCCGACATCCCGCCCCTGGCAGGCGCGGTGGACGGCATCAACGTGAAGCTGATGAA